>JADJPM010000001.1 GCA_016713245.1 Verrucomicrobiaceae bacterium
CTTTGAAGCTCCCCATTTTCCTTTTTGAGTAAATAGCTCGCGGTGGTTGTGAGAGCAGCATTCGCGGGCTAACAGAAGAAGGTCTGCTCACCCCATGAAGTTTCCTTTTCTCTGTCTTCTCGCCACGCTTTCGCTCGTGCTGGTGGCCTGCGATGCGAAGAAGCCGGCCGCAGCACCTCCGGCAGCCGTCGTTGTAGCCAAACCGACCACGATGATCCGTGGCAAGATCGCGAAGGCCGAAGAGCACGTCTTTCCGCGCTTTCTGCGTGTCACCGGTCAACTCGCGGCCAAAAGTGATGCGGTCGTGGCGGCGGATACGATGGGAAAAGTCGTGGAGGCCAGTGTGGAGCGAGGTTCGGTGGTGAAAGCGGGTGATGTGCTTGCACGACTGGATGAACGGCAGCCGAAACTGGCCCTCGCCGAGGCCAGCGCCGCGGTGGACGTGGCAAAAACCCGCCTCGCACTCGCCAAGCATGAGCAGGCCCGCAACCAACCGCTCGCGGAGAAAAAGGCCATCGCCGATGCCGACTACCAGCGCCTGCTGACCGAAGTCATCGCCCGCGAAGCGGAAGTGGCCGCGAACACCGCAAGGCGGGATCTCGCCCAGAAAATGCTCGATGATTGCGTGATTCGCACGCCCTTCGCCGGAGTCGTGGCCGAGCGCATGGTCGAGGCGGGCGAATATGTGGGCCCAGGTGCTCCGGTGGCTCGCGTCGTGGAAAGCGGCACGCTTCGGCTGGTGCTCAATATTCCCGAGACCGAGGTGGCCGCGCTGGTGGTGGGTCAGAAGATCGAATTCACCACGGCAGCGTATGCGAAGCGCCACTTCACCGGCAAGCTCCAGCACATCGGCGCGGCCATGCGGGAGGTGTCACGCGATCTCGTCGTCGAAGCCTTGGTGGAAAACGCGGACCTCACGCTGCGCCCCGGCTTCTTTTGTGACGCACGCATTCTGCTGCGTGAGGAGAAGGCCATCGCCGTGCCCGAAAAAGCGCTACGCATCGAGGGCTCACGCCGGAAGCTCTTCGTCATCGAAAAAGACAACACCCTGAGTGAGCGACTCGTCGAGATCGGCGAAATGCGTGACGGCTTCACGGAGATACGGCGAGGAGTCACCCTCCATGAAACCGTCCTGGCCGAGCCGAGCCTCGATGCCACCGACGGCGCTTCCTTCCAGCCAGCCCCTTGATTCCACCTCCACTCCATCATGCAATGGCTCGCTGAGATCTCCGTCAAACGCCCCGTCCTGGCCAGCGTGCTGATCCTGATCTTCGTGGTCGTCGGCGTGCTGGGTTACACACGGCTGCCGGTGGACCGATTCCCCAAAATCGAATTCCCCACGGTCAGCGTGGTCACACGCCTGCCCGGTGCCACGCCGAAGGAAATGGAAACGGAGGTCACCGACAAGATCGAGGAGGCCGTGAACACCGTCGCGGGCATCGATGAACTGCGGTCCATCTCCAGTGAGAGCATCTCGCAGGTGCTGATCACCTTTGTGCTGGAAAAAAACATCGACGTGGCGGCGCAGGAGGTGCGTGACCGCATCGCTCGCATCATCCCCGACCTACCCGACGATGCCGATGCGCCGATCATTGAGAAGCTCGATCCTGATGCCGCGCCGGTCTTGAACCTAGCGCTGGTTGCCGAACGCCCCGTGCGTGAGATCACGGAATTCGCGGACAAGGTGCTGCGGCGACAATTGGAGAGCGTTCCCGGCGTGGGACAGATCACCCTGCTCGGCGGAAGGCTGCGCCAGATCAATGTGTGGCTCGATCCGATGCGACTGCGCTCCTTTCAAATGACCGCGCCAGAAGTTCACCGGGCCTCGCACGCAGAATGTGCAAATCCCCGCCGGAACCGTCAAAAATGCCGCGAGTGAAACGGGATTTCGCGTTTTGGGCAAAGTCACGAGCATCGAAGAGATCGGTAACATCATCGTGCGTGAAGCCGCGGGCGGCATGGTGCGTGTGCGTGATGTGGCCCGCGTGGAAGACGGCGCGGAAGAGCAGATCACCGTGGCTCGTGACAATGGCGTGGCCTCCGTGGTGCTCTCGGTGCGCAAACAGAGCGGCACCAATACCGTGGCCGTGGTGGATGCGGTGCAGGCCAAGCTCGACGAGGTGAAAACCTTTCTGCCCGCAGGCTACAGGGTGCAGATCGTGCGGGATACCTCCCGCGTCATCCGCACCAGCGTGCATGCAGTGAAGGAGCATCTCGTCCTCGGGGCCATTTTCGCCGCCATCGTCGTTTTGATCTTCTTGGGAAACCTGCGTGCCACAGTGATCTCGGCGCTGGCCATTCCACCTCCATCATCGCCGCCTTTGGCGTGATGTGGGTTCAGGACTCACCATCAATGTCATCAGCCTCGTCGCCCTCGCCCTGGCCGTCGGCATCGTCATTGATGATGCCATCATCGTGGTGGAAAACATTTTCCGGCACATGGAGGAGAAGAAAATGGATGCCCGCACGGCCGCCATCGAGGGTACACGAGAGATCGGCCTCGCGGTGATGGCCACCACCCTCTCGCTGCTGGCGGTGTTCATGCCCGTGGCCTTCCTCACCGGCATCGTGGGCATGTTTTTGCGCAGTTTTGGGCTCACCATGGCCTTTGCCATCAGTGTGTCACTGCTGGTCAGTTTCACGCTCACCCCTTCTCTTTCGGCCAAACTCTTCCGCCATGGCCACGGCACGCGATTCGATGCCTGGCTGTCTCATCTGGTCAATATCTTCTACCGGCCGGTCGAAGCGCTGTACATGGTCCTGCTGCGTTTTTCGATGCGGCACCGCTGGGTGGTCATTCTCGGCTGCATCGGCACGTTGGCCTCGTTACCGGAGCTTTTCCGCATCGTGCAAAAGAGCTTCCTTCCGCCGGTGGAGGAGGCGGAGTTCGTGGTGAACATCCGCACGCCGGAAGGCACCAGCTTGGCCGCCACCGACCTCATGGCGGAGCGTTTCGCCCGGAAAATCCGCGAGCTACACGGCGTCGATGGCACGCTCCTGACCATCGGCGACAATGATCAGCGCACGCCGAACCTCGCGGGCATCTTCGTTCGCCTGAGTGACCCGGCGAACCGTCCTGATCAGCAAGTCATCATGGATACGGTGCGCACGCAGATCGTGCCGCAATTCCCCAAAGAATGGCGCATTTCGGTGCTCTCCGTGCCGCCTTTCAATACCGGCACCTCCAGTGCCAACGTTCAGTATTTCATCGCCGGGCCTGACCTCGACGTGCTGAATCGCGCCACGCAGCGAGTCATCGCCGAGGCTGAAAAAGTGCCCGGCATTCGCGATCTCGACTCCACGCTCATTCCCGGTAAACCCGAGATCATCGGCAGCGTGGACCGCAACAAGGCCGGCATCCTCGGAGCGAGCATGGTGGACATCTCCACGACGCTGCGCCTGCTCGTCAGCGGGTTGGATGTGACGAGTTTCGATGATGGCGGTGAGCAGTATGACATCCATCTTCAAGCCGAGGAGACCTACCGCAATCAGCGGGACATTTTGAACCTGCTCACCGTGCCCTCCACGAAATCCGGTGCCGTGCCGGTGGAAATCTGCTCACGCTGACGGACAGTGATAGCCCTTCGCAGATCAACCGCATGAACCGCCGCCGCCAGGTCACCATCACCGCCAACAACGCTCCCGGCGTGGGTGAAACGACCATTCTCGAAGGCATCGACCGCGCCGTGAAAGGCCTCGGATTGCCCGCCGACTACACCAGCGGCAGCACCGGCCGTTCAAAGGAAATGGCCCGTGCGGGTACGGCCTTCATGACGGCCTTCATCATGGCTTTCATCTTTATGTATCTCATCCTCGCCGCGCAGTTCGAGAGCTGGGTGCATCCCTTCACCATCCTGCTGGCGCTGCCGCTCACCCTGCCGTTTGCCATCCTCTCGCTGATCCTCTTTGAGCAATCGGTGAACATCTTTTCCATGCTCGGCATCCTGGTGCTCTTCGGCATGGTGAAAAAGAACGGCATCCTGCAAATCGACCACACCAATCAACTTCGTGAGCAGGGCATGGATCGCCTGGAGGCCATCCTCCTCGCCAACAAAGAGCGTCTGCGCCCCATCCTCATGACCACGCTCGCCTTCGTCGCCGGCATGGTGCCCATGATGCTGGCCAAAGGTGTCGGCGCTGCCTACAACAACGCCACCGCAGGCGTCATCCTCGGTGGTCAGACGCTGTCGCTGCTGCTCACCCTGCTCGCCACACCGGTCATCTACTCCATCTTTGATGACATCATCCACTTCCGCTCCCGCCGCCGCGCACGGAAGGCCGCCGCCGATCCCTCATGACTCTCAGCGCACGTTTTAGCATCACTCTGATCTCCGTCATCGTGCTGGCCGCCTGCACCGTGGGGCCGAATTATCAGGCACCGGACACGAGCGACATCACACCCGCGAAATGGCGCTGGCAGCCCGCCGCACCGCGAGATGACGCCTCACGCGGCGAATGGTGGCGGGTCTTTCACGACAGCGAACTCTCACGCCTCGAAGCCCTCGCCATTCAGACCAGTCCCTCGCTCCAGGCCGCTGCCGCACGGGTCACTCAAGCACGTGCTGGCGCACGCATCAGCACCGCCGGCTGGGCACCGGACATCCGCCTGAAGAGCGATTCGAAACGCGAACAAACCTCCGGCAATCTGCCCACGCCGGTGCCCGTGGCCATTCCGCGTGCTGGCATCAACAGTTTCAACACGCTGCTCGATTTCAGCTACGAAATCGACTTCTGGGGCAAGATCCGCCGTGAGGTCGAATCCGCCCGCGCCACCGCCGATGCCGCCTCTGCCAGCTACCACCATGTGCTGCTCACCCTCACGGGCGATGTCGCCGCGCAGTATTTTCTTCTGCGTGCCGCCGATGCAGAGCTCGATTCGCTTCGCCGCACCATTTCGCTGCGTGAGCAGTGGCAAAAGCTGCTCGACGAGAAATTCAAAGCTGGTGTCGTCAATGAAATCGACCTTGCCCGTGCTCAAACCGAAGTCGCCACCGCGAAAGCCGAGCTGGCCGACATCAAACGCCAACGCCAGGAGGCCAGCGACACCCTCGCCCTGCTCTGCGGGCAGTCTGCCAGCCAGTTTCGCCTTTCGGAGCGCCCCATCGGCAAAAAAGCACCGCCCACCATTCCCGCAGGCGTGCCTGCATCCGTCCTTGAGCGTCGCCCAGACATCGCCGCCGCCGAGCGCACCGTCGCCGCACGCAATGCCGAGATCGGCGTGGCCACGGCCGCTTACTTTCCCGCCGTGCGGCTCACCGGCACCGCTGGCTACCTCAGCAAAGACATCGATACCCTGCTCACCGGCGATAGCCGCGTGTGGAGCATCGGTCCCGGCATCAGCGTGCCGCTCACCGGCTGGGCCGTGATCCGTTTCAACGTGAACCGCATCAAAGCCACACGCGAAGAAGCCATCGCCAACTACCGGCAGGCCGTGCTGGCTGCCATTCGTGATGTCGAGACCACGCTGGCGCAGACGCGTTACCTTCACGAGCAGTCTGCCGCCATTGACGACGCTCTCAACGCGGCCACTCGCGCCACCGACCTCATCCGTGCGGCTTATGAAAGCGGCAGCATCAGCTACCTGGAGCTGCTCGATGCCGAGCGCACCCGCCTACAGGCAGACCGCCAGACCAGCCGCATCGCCGCCCAGCGCCACATCACCACCGTCCGTCTCATCAAAGCCCTCGGCGGAGCCTGGTAAGCTCTCCCCTTCCCGCCATGAAAACCAGCCTCACGCTCTGCCTCCTCCTTCTCCTCACCTCATGCACCAGCATGATGAATCACCACCGCATGAAGGCCGCACAGCGCAAGATGCTCGCTACCCGCACGCTCCAGCAGGCCGGCCAGTGGGAAGAAGCCCTCGCCATGGCCGAGCGCATGCAGTCCAGCGTCACCAAATCCGTCACCAGCGCCCCGAAGCAAAAAACCGCCACCGGAGTCGAGATCGACCTCACCCCGCTGCTCACCGCCTGGGAAAAAGGCCCACTCACCGAGCTCAAAGCCGCCTTGCAGAAAAAAGATGCCACCGCCTCCACCAAGGCCTTCACGAGCCTCCGCCAGCAGTGCATGAGCTGCCACGCCGTACTCGGCAAGACGCCGCCTGTGGTGGTGAGCGAGATTCCTAATTGATGGGAAAACGACGCGTTAAATGATGTAGGGCGGATGTGTTGGGCGAAGTCGATGCCATGGCTCTCTACGTGAACGCCGCCCAACTATCCGGCCCGAGGCGTGATCGAATGCTCCCCCGCTCACACACCTCCCGACCAGCCGGATCGTTCGGCGATTCCACGGCTCGTCTTGGCAATGCCTTACTCGCAGAACACATCCGGCCGACAGGGAACGGGGTCAGCAGCTTGCGCCACGGGGCTTTCGCAGTTATGCCCATGCCACCTCTCATGCCCTCCTCCTCTGAACTTCCTCCCCTTTCCGGCGATATGACGATGAGTCAGGTCCTCGCGGCGTATCCAGGTGCTCAGCGTGCTCTTTTCGCACGCTACCACATCGGCGGCTGCCGCAGTTGCGGCTTTCAGCCCTCGGAAACCCTCGCGGAGGTCTGCGCACGCAATGACAACGTCGCCGTCGAGGAGGCCATCGGCCACATCCGGGAGAGCCATCAGGCGGATTCGAGCCTGCGCATCTCGCCAACGGATTTCGAGGCCCTTCGGCGCTCCCAGCCCGATCTGCTCATTCTCGATGTGCGCACCCGCGAGGAGCACGAGGCAGTGAAACTGCCGAACGCACGCCTGCTCACCCAGGAACTGGTGCAGGAGATTTTCAACACGGGCGACAAAACCAAGCCCGTCATCCTCTACGATCACACCGGCAGCCGCTCGCTGGATGCCGCCGCCTACTTCATCGGCCTGGCTTTGCCGAGACGCAATGCCTCGAAGGCGGTATCGACGCCTACAGCACCCAAATCGATGCCAGCCTGCCTCGTTTACCGCCTCGAAATCGAGGACTGAAGCCCGTCATCCTCCCCGCCGCCCTTTTTCCTCCCGCCCTCCCCGGCCCTCGAAGCCCTCCCCGGCCCCCGCTGGTGAGCTTCGCGAGCACCGCACCTCCTGGGAGAAATCTGCCGACTGGTATGACCGCATCATCGGCGAGCGCGGCTCCGAGCTTTACCAGGCCGTCGTCATCCCCGGTGCCCTGAAATCGCTCGATGTGAAGCGTGGCGAGCGTGTGCTGGATCTCGGCTGCGGCCAGGGCGTCTTTTGCCGTGCCATGGCGCAAAAAGGCGCGGAGGTCACCGGTGTGGATGCCTCCCCCACACTCATCCAGAAGGCCAAAACGTATCCGGTGCGTCCGCCGATCCGTTACCTCGCCCGCGATGCCGCGCACATCGGCGATCTCGGCGAGTTCGATGTGATCTCCGCCATCCTCTGCGTGCAAAACATGGAGAAGCTGACCGAGGTGACCGCCGCCGCCGCCCGCGCTCTGAAGCCTGGCGGCCGCATGCTCTGGGTGATGAATCATCCCGCCTTCCGCATCCCGCGCCAAAGCTCCTGGGGCTTTGAGGACGAGCGAAAGCTGCAATACCGCCGCCTCGATGCCTACAGCAGCGAGCTGAGCATCCCCATCGTGATGCATCCGGGAAAGCATGACAGCGAAAGCACCGTCTCCTTTCACCGCAGCCTCACCGGCCTCACCCGCGCGGGCTTTGCCAGCGGGCTCGTCCTCGGCGGCATTGAGGAATGGCACAGCCACAAAGAAAGCCAGCCCGGCCCCCGCGCCCGTGCCGAAAACCGCGCCCGGAAGGAATTTCCCCTCTTCCTCGGCCTGCTCTGGCGGAAGGTGTGATCCTGCGTAGCACCTTCATCAAGGAGGGCGGGATTGCATTCCCGCCGTGATCCACCTCGGAGAGGCGGTATGCCTGAGCATCGGTCGTGTCATCGACGCCTCCCGCTCGCCATCGCCTGAGCCGTGAAGTTCCGACGATCCCCGCACCCTTCTGAAAAACCCTGAAAGACACGGCCCGCCGTGCGTTTCAGCGCCATGAAAGCGCTCCTTCATTCCTGCGACGATCTCAGCCGCCGCCAGTTCGCCCGCCGACTCGCCCAAACCTGCCTCGGCGTCTCCGTAATGAACGGCCTCGCGCCGCGTGGGCTCGCTGCACCGTTTGAAGGCTCCTCCAAGGCCAAACAAGCCGCCACCGCCAAGCGGGTGATCTATTTATACATGAGCGGCGGCATGACGCACCTCGATACCTTCGGCGTGGTACCCGGAGCGGATACGATGGGCTCCACCAAGGCCATCCCCACCTCCGCCGATGGCGTGCAGGTCAGCGAATACCTGCCCAACACCGCGAAGATGATGCACCGCGGCGTCATCGTGAACTCGCTCACCTCCACCCAGGGGGCGCATGCGCAGGGGAACTACTTCCAGCACACCAGCTACACCATGCGCGGTGCCACGCGGCATCCCGCGCTGGGGGCTTGGCTGCAAAAGTTCCAGGGCAAGGGCAATGCCGACCTCCCCGGCTCCGTCATCATCACCGGGGATAGCAAGCATCCCGGCGGCGGATTCTTCGAGGCTGCCTTCCAGCCTCTCCTGCTCAATGATCCCGCACGCGGCCTGCAAAACAGCCGCATGCCTGCCAGCCTCAGTGAGTCCGATTTCGACTACCGCCGCAGCCTTTCCGCCAAGCTCGACCAGTCCTTCCAGCAGACCTACAACTACCAGGGCGTGAAAGCCTATGCCGAGGTCTATAAAGACGCCATCAAGGTCATGAAGAGCGAGGACCTGGATGCCTTCGATCTCTCCAAGGAAGATGCCGAAACCCACGCCGCGTATGGCGACACGAGCTTTGCCCAGGGCTGCTTGCTCGCCCGTCGCCTCGCCGAGCATGGCGTGCGCTTCATCGAGGTCAGCCTGGGAGGCTGGGACATGCATCAGGACATCTACGCCCGCCTACCCGAACGTGCGGCGGAGCTCGATCAGGCCCTCGGTGCCCTCCTCACCGATCTGGAACGCCGTGGCCTGCTCGACGACACCCTCGTCGTCCTCACCTCCGAATTCGGGCGCACCCCCAAGATCAATCAAAACGACGGTCGCGATCACTACCCGAAGGCCTTCAGCTCCGTCATCTGGGGCGGGGGCATCAAAGGCGGTCAGGTCTATGGCAAGACGGACAAAGGCATCGAAGTCACCGAAAACAAAGTCAGCGTGCCCGATTTCAACGCCACGCTCGCCTACGCCCTCGGCCTGCCACTCGATCTCGTGCTCTACTCCAGCTCGAAGCGACCCTTCACCGTCACCGATAAAGGCCAGCCGATCACGAGCTTGTTTGCCTGAGCGGTGAACTGAAGACTATTGGGGGCTCTAACTGAGCTTCTCAATCACTGCGAGAAGGTGATTGCCAGTGGAAAAGGTATCCACGGTCATCATCTCATCGGGAATCTGCACACCGAGGTGCTCCTCGATTTCCATCAGAAGATCAATGGAGGCCATCGAGTCGAGACCCAGCTTGCCGAGGTCTTCATCCATGGGCACAGCGGCATCGGCGGAGAGGAAGCGACGGACGGAGGATTTCCTGGAGTTTCGGAGTGAGATCAGCAGCAGTCATGAGGGGCGTGAACTAAAAAGCACGATAAAGATTATGCCAGCACTGGAAGACCCACTTTTCGACCACCTCGTGGCCGCGATAGGCCACTTCCTCAGGTGTCGTGTGGCTCAAAAAGCCGAGCAGGCTGGCGGTGAGGCCGTAAGCACCCACATTCGGCACCGCCAGCACATCCCCCACCTCGACGGGCGACATCTTTTGGCCTCGCGCCAGGCTATCGAGCGGGCTGCAAAGCGGTCCGACGACATCGGCGACGATCTCGCCCTCTCGCTTGGCCGTCAGATTAATCAAGGTCAGCGCCGCACGCGGAATGCGACCAAGGCCGGACATGCCACCGAGGTGATGGATGCCCGTATCGAGCACGATGAATGTCTTCATTCCCGCCTTCTTCACATCGAGCACCGTCGTGAGCAGCGTGCCGCTGCTGGCGCAGAGGTAGCGGCCACTTTCAAAGCAGGCTGAGCCTTGCCGTGCATCGGCGAGGCCTTCCACATGGCATCCAACGCTTCACGCAAGCCCGCGAGATCGCTGCCCACGGCCTCGCTGGCATAGGGCCGCATGGAAACCGCCGCCCACATTGATGACCTCGCATTCAAGGCCCAGCGCACCCGAAACACGCGCCGCCGTCTCCAGCGCACACTGCGTGTTCTTGGCCAGTGCCTCCACTGAGGCCACCTGTGTGCCGAAATAGACATGCACGCCGTTGATCGTGAGGTTCGGCAGTTTCAAACGATCCGCCGCTCCATCGGCGAGCAGCAGCGCCTCATCGAAACCGAACTGACTTTCCACTCCACTCATTGCTAGGCGAGCATCAGGAGCCTGCTGCGGATTCACTCGCAGCATCGCCTTGATCTTCATGCCAGCCTTCACGGCCATCTTCGAGAGCCGCGCGGCATCCGTGAAGCTCTCGCAGGAAAAATGAATGACGTCGTTCTCCAGCATTCGGGAAATCATCTTCTCGGATTTGCCGGGACCACCAAAGACGATGCCGTCCTCGAAACCTGCGTTCTGAGCCGCCAAGAGTTCGCCATCGGAGGTAATCTCCGCCCGCACTCCTTGCTCACGCAGTTCACGGGCGATGGCAGGTAGCGGATTGGCTTTGAAGGAGTAGTAGAGCCTTGATCCCTGCGGCAACGCCGCCAGCAACGTCTGCGCACGTTTCTTCACCGCGTCCAAATCATACGCGTAAAGCGGCGAACCATGCTTCTCGATCAGTTGATGGGCGAAGGCAGTGTTCATGGTCATTTCCTCGATAGCTGGCGATTTTGAACGTTCACTCCAAGGACTGCTCGCCAGCAGGGCTGGCTCCGAAAAGCGGCAGCAGGCTGCCGCAGTCCAAAGACTTCGTCACTCGAGATTGGGCATTCTTTCGTCATTCGGTATTCGGAATTCGTCATTGCTCCGCCAGGAGTCCCCTCAGGGCTTTTCGATCCACTTTCTGGTTTCCCGTTTTGGGTAGCTCTGGCAGGAAAAACACGCGATTGGGCACCTTGGCGGGTTCGAGCTTGGCACTGAGTGCCTGGATGATCTTGAGCTCATCAAGCGAAGAGTCTGAAACACTCACAAACAAGCATAGCAGGTCCTTGGCCTCATCTTTGACGCAGCCAGCGGCCACGACGCCGAGCATGCGGCAGGCTTCTTCTTCGACCTCCGCCGGGCTGAGTCGATGGCCTTTGTGCTTGATGAGGAAATCACTGCGCCCGTGGATGAAGAGAAAACCGTCCGCATCCACGCTGCCGTAATCCCCACTGCGCAGCGTGCGCAGGCCATCGAGCATGGGATAGCGCTTCGCCGTCTCCTCCGGTGCCCGCCAGTAGCCAGGAGCCAGATGGGGGCCGCGCACGCAAAGCTCACCCCTCTCACCGGGCGACAGGCGCCGGCCATTCTCGTCGATGGCGAAGACTTCGGTGCCATCGAGCGGCCTGCCGACGGATTCGGGCCGCGCTTCCATCTCCTCCGGCTGGAGGATGGAGACGCGTTTGCACTCCGTGAGGCCATACATCGGATGCACGCGGGCCTGCGGAAACAGTTCGCGAAGGCTCGCGATGTAGCTTTGAGGCAAATGATCGCCCGTGTTGGTGATGACGCGAATCTTGGGCAGCGGCACGGGCCGGTAGCGCTGCATCTTGATCAGCCCGCCATACAAGGTCGGCACACCTGGCAGCACGCTGATCTCCTGCGCCGCGAGGATGCGAGGCAGCTCCGGCCCGGCCATCTCGGGTCGGCCAATGAAGACGGAGGCTCCGGCGATGGCGGCGTAGAAGAGCTGGTAGAGGCCGTAGTCGAAGCTCAGCGGCAAAAAGATCGCCACCCGATCCTCCGAGCGGTATTGCAACCTCGCTTGGATGGCAGCGGAGACGAAGCGCACATTGTCATGCGTCAAAATCACCCCACGCGGCGTGCCGGTGGAGCCGGAGGTGAAAACGAGGAAGGCAGGATCATCACATGCGCCAGGGAAAGGCACCTCCGCAGGCGGCGAATCATCCGGCAGATCCTCAAAGCAGAGCGCCTCACCTTCACTGCCTGTCCAGAGGATCGGCGTGCTGCCAAAAACATCTCGAAGGGAAGCCGTCGCAGGCTCCAGCAGGCCCAGCTTCGGCTCCGTCTGATCCAGAATGCGCTGGAGTCCCTCGGGCTTCATCTGCGGGTGCAGGATCACCGCGATACCGCCGATCTGCGCCACCGCAAAAAACATCAGCACCGTCTCGATGCGGTTCTCCATCACGATGACCACACGGTCGCCATGCCCGATGCCGCGCTCCCGCAGCCACGAAGCGATGCACGCCACGCATCGCCAGGTCTCCGCATAGGTCAGCACACGAGAGCCGTCCTTCAGATACTCACGCTCAGGCCATTGCCGTGCGCCCTCACGCACATAGGAGGCGAGGTCGGAATGAAGCAGTGAGGGGGTGGAAAGGCTCATCATGGAGGCGAAAAAGCTTAAAACGGTAAGGGCCGCATTTTGACCATGCAAGCGACGGAGTCCCTTTTTTGATGATTGTGAGTCATACAGCGCCCTTTTCCGCGTCACGAACACCTGCAACCACTCCCCTGCCCTGTGGTTCAGCCTGCCAAACATGAAACCCGCCCTCCTCCTGCTCCTCGCCACCGCAGCATCCGCTCAAACGGCCGCGGATCTCGCCTTCCAGAAATACGATGCCGATCAGGATGGCAAAGTCACCGCCTCCGAACTTCCTCAGGAGTCAGTCTTCAAGCGTTTCGATCTCAACAGCGACGGTCACATCACGCTCGAAGAAACGCGCAGCGTCATGGGCGGCTCCGAAACGTCCAGCAGCATGCCCACCGACCTCAACCAAGGTCGCAAGCTCTGGCAGCGGCTCGACAAAAACAAAGACGGCAAGCTCACTCGTGATGAAGTGCCGCAATCCACCGTTTTTGCCCGTTTTGACCTCAACAACGACGGCGTCATCACTCAAGAAGAAGGCAAGCAAGTCGTCCAAAACGCCATCAAGCCAAGTGATGCGGGCACTCCTGCCCGCAGTGCATCTTCCACACCCGTCGTCACTTCCGGTCCCAAGGTTCTCAAAGGCACCGAACATGGCATCGGCCGGCAGATCGCCGATGTGACCTTCACTGATCTCGCTGGAGCCACGCACCAGCTCAGCGACTTCCAATCCGCCGTCATCGCCATGACCAGTGCGACGTGCCCCGTGAGCAAAAAATACCTCCACAGCCTCGCCAAGCTCGAAAAAGACCTCCGTGAGCAAAACATCGCTCTCCTCCTCGTGAATCCCTTCGCCAGCGAAACGGCGGATGAGATCAAAGCCCAGCTCACCGAGGCCAAAATCACCGCCACCTACTGCCACGACCAAGAGAAGGCCTTCGCCTCCGCACTCGATGCCCAAACGACTACGGAAGTCTTCCTCCTCGACTCGAAACGCACGCTCATCTATCGCGGGGCTCTCGATGACCGATACGGCATCGATTACAGCCACGATGCGCCACGCTCCACCTACCTTCGCGATGCCATCGCCGCCATGCTCGCCGGACGCCAACCCATCATTGCCGCCACCGCCGCGCCAGGCTGCGAACTGGATCTACCTTCCAAGAACCTCACTCAGACCAGCATCACCTACCACCGCGATGTCGCCCGCATTCTCCAGCAGAACTGCGTCACCTGTCATCGCGAGAACGGCATCGCGCCCTTCGCCTTGGACGACCTCGCCGAGGTCACTGACCGCGCCAAAGTGATCAAACGCGTCATCACCGAAGGCACCATGCCACCGTGGTTCGCTGCGCCGGTCGCCGAAGGCAAAGACAACCCTTGGGCCAATGATTGCAGCCTCAGCACTCGCGACAAAACCGACCTCATCACCTGGCTCGAGAGCGCCAACCGCCCGCTCGGCGATCCTGCCGATGCTCCCGCACCGCTCGTCTTTGAAGACGAATGGACCATCGGCAAGCCCGACCTCATCGTGCAACTCCCCCGCCCTGTCTCCATCAAGGCCGATGGCTACATGCCCTACCAGTTTCTCACCGCGCAGACCACGCTCACGGAGGACAAATGGGTCAGTGGCTACGAGATCGTCCCCACGGATCGCACCGTCGTCCATCACGTCATCGTCAACGTGCATACCAAAGGCGGCAAAGTGCGAGATCGCGATGAAGGCAGCGGCGGTTATTGGGCCGCCTATGTGCCCGGCAACGCCTCACAAGTCTATCCCGCAGGCTTTGCCCGCAAGCTCCCTGCGGGCAGCACCGTCAGCTTCCAGATTCATTACACGCCAAGTGGCAAAGCCACGCAGGACCAGCTTCGCATGGGCCTCGTCTTCGCCAAAGAGCCGCCACGCTACATCGTCGAAACCATCGGCGTGCCGAAGCGCAAGCTCAGCATCCCGCCCGGCGAGGCGAACCACCTCGAAACTCACCTCCAGACCGTGCCGAGCGACCTCAACGTCATGGCTTACATGGCCCACATGCACGTCCGCGGCAAAACCTTCAAATACGAGCTCATTACCGCTGACGGCACCGAAACCCTCCTCGATATCCCCCGCTACGATTTCAACTGGCAGCTTCGCTACGACCTCGCCCAGCCCAAAGTGCTCCCCCGCGGCTCCCAGCTCAAAATCTCCGCTCATTTCGACAACAGCCCCGCCAATCAAGCCAACCCCGACCCCACCCAAACCGTCAAATGGGGCTCCCAAACCTACGACGAGATGATGATCGGCTACTTGGAGACGTTTAGGCCGGTGAGCAACACGGGGGCGGAGTGAGTCCTGTGACTTCCGATCAGCATCGTTTGCTGCCAAGTAGCGGAAATTTCATGGCGCATGAGAGGACGATGTCTATCCTCCGCGCCCCATGCCTGAAGCCCCGAAACAACCTCATCCACTTGGCGATCTGCTGCTGACCGTCGTGCTGCCCTCGCTCGTGCTGGAGCATCTGAGCAAACCCGAGCGGCTGGGCCCCGCGTGGGCGCTGGTGGCGGCGCTGATCCTGCCGCTGGGCTTTGGCGTGTGGTGCTTCATGCAGAAGCGCGGGCTGAACTTCTTTTCCATCTTTGGCCTCATCGCGGTCATTGTGACGGGCGGGCTCGGCTTGCTGAAGCTCGACCCGGTGTGGTTCGCGGCCAAGGAGGCGGCGTTTCCGATCTTCCTAGGGCTGGCGTTTCCGCTGAGCATGCGCTGGGGCGGCCACTGGTATCCGAGCTCCTGCTGAACCCTCAGGTCATCAATGTGCCGCTCATCAACAAGTCCCTCGATTCGCCGCAGAAGATGCTGGGCTTTGATGCGCTGCTCCGACGCTCGTCCTGGGGCATGGCGCTGACGATGCTGGGCAGTGCGGTGGCTAATTTTGCCCTCGCCTGGTATCTACTGAAGGAAAAAGTGCCCGGCAGCGAGGATTACACCAAGGCCATCGGCCGGCTGAATTGGGTGAGCTTCATCGTCATCGGCATCCCGCTGGTGGCTGCCACCATGGGGCTGCTCTTCTGGATGCTGCGCGGCATTTCCAGCCTCACTGGGCTGGAGCGTGATGACTTCATGAACGGCGGGCAGACGGTGCGCCGCCAGGTGAGCAATGGCACGGATGCCTAAGCTGCGGAGGGTTCCTGCATCATTCCTGGTGACAAACCACTGCGGATTCGCGTATCCCGAAGGCCATGACCAACCGCCGCCGCTTTCTCCACTCCCTTTCCGTCACCACCCTCGCCGCCAGCGCAGGCAGTCTTCTGCCCGCTCAAGAGGTCAAGCCAGCCCGCAAGCTGCGCAAGGCCATCATGGGCGGCACACTCGGCTTCAAAGGCACGCTCATCGAGAAATACAAAGCGGCCAAAGAAGCCGGTTACGAAGGCGTGGAGCCCGCTGGCGGCCTGAATCAGCAAGAAGTGCTCGACGCCCTCGGCCAGTCTGGCCTGCAAGCCGCCAGCGTTTGCTGCCACACGCATTGGAAGCAGACACTCACCCATCCCGATGAAAAAGTCCGTGAGGAAGGCCTGCAAGGTGTCCTTCAAACCCTCCGCGATGCCAAGGCCTACGGCGCGGATTCCATCCTCGTCGTTCCCGGCACCGTAGGCGATGACGTGACCTACCAGCAGGCCTGGGACCGCTCCATCGCCCAGATCAAGAAAGCCGTGCCGCTCGCCAAAGAACTCGGTGTGAAGATCTCCATCGAGAACGTCTGGAACAACTTCATCCTCAGCCCCATCGAGGCCGTGAAATTCCTCGACGAGATCGGCGATCCCATGGTCGGGTGGCATTTCGACATCGGCAACGTGCTGCGCTACGGCTGGCCGGAGCATTGGATCCCCGTTCTCGGCAAGCGCATCAACCGCATCCACGTCAAAGAATACAGCACCAAGAAGATGAAGGACGAAGGCGTGTGGAAAGGCTTCGATTGCGACCTCACCGAGGGCACGAACAACTGGCCTGCCATCATGAAAGCCCTCGACAGCATCGGCTACACCGGCTGGGCCATCAGCGAGCAACGCGGTGGCATCAATCCAAACGGCCTTCGCATGCTCGTCGAACGCATGGACAAGATTTTTGCGATGTGAGGCAGCGGAAGAAGGTAGGCCGGATGCGTGGTTGAGTGTGTGGGTTTGCTGACGAATACCTCCTTCTTTGCCTCCATCCGCTTCGTAACTCCGCCCACGTGGCATCTGCGGACCCCACCATCTTCTTGGATGCTCACACCAGCCCAAACAGCTTCTTCAGTTCCGCTGCGTTATCCGTGGTGGCGAGCATGAAGGACTGTGAGCCGTGGCTCCAGGAGGCATAGCTCCAGTTCTTGGAGGTTTTAAAGCTAGGCGAACCCTGTTCAGGGCAGCAATCGAGGCCGACGTTGTCCAAGACGACGAGGTGAGCTTCTTTGCCAGTCTGGAGTTGGAAGCAAATGATGGACGCGGGGCGTCCGTCGATCTCGATGCGCTTGCAACCGTAGGTGCGCAGGCTGGCGAGCGTGGCGGGCACGGCGGAAGGACAAGGACAGTCTTTTTGATTCAGCAGCGCCTTCACGGCCTCGTAGGTCTCGGCTTCCGCATCAAGCGGAGTCATGCCGTATTCGACTTTGGCCACGGCGGCGAGGGATTGAGATTCCCAGGCGGCCATGGCGTTGTTGCCAGGCCAGAGGAGCAGCCAGGCACCCGCGATGCAGGCGGCGGCGGCGCTGAGGATCGTCGGGGTGATCCAGCGCACTTTCGGGCGGGCGTGTTGCTGCAAAAGGCTCTCCCGCAGACCGGCGGGGATGGAGGCGGCGAGCACAACGGCGACTTTTTCATCAAAGGCGGTGCGCTGGGCATGCCAGACGGCGAGTTCGGCGTCGCTTTCCAGCATCGCACGAGCTTCCGGCGACGCGTCCTGGGGGCGGAGCGTCGTGGCATCGAGTTCGAGTTTGGCTTCTTCGCGGTTCACGAGGCAGGAAAGGTAATAATGTTGGAGGAGGCGGATTCTTCGAGCCGGCGGAGGATTTCGCGCAGTTTGTCTTTGGCACGGGAAAGGCGGGACATGACGGTGCCGATAGGCAGTTCGAGCGTCTCGGCGATGTCGCGGGAGGAGAGCTCTTTGAGGTAAAAAAGCACCAGCGGGGCACGGTAGGCCGCGTCGAGTTGCTCAAGGGCGGAATTGAGCATCAGTGCATCAAAACTGGGCTCTTCGCCGGGATCGTCGTCTTGCGTGGTTCCATGCAGATCAGGCTCAAACTCGACTTCCTCGTGCTTTTTCTCTTTCCGAGCCATGGCGAGCCATTCGCGGTAAATCGTGGTGAAGAGCCAGGTCTTCACTTTCGAGGTTTCACGCAGCGTGTGGCCCTTTTTGGCCCACTGAAGGAAAGTCTGCTGCACGAGATCCTGCGCGGTGGCCTCCGCCGGCACATGCTCAGCGCAAAGCGGTACAGGCCCTGATAATGGGCATCCACGATCTGTTCAAAGCTGGGCGGGGTCTCGGTCACGCGGCGTGCTATCGGGCGGGTTTGCGGCAGTTCAAAGCCAAAAGCAAGAGTGAGTTCCATGGGCAACAACGGGTCATTTCCACATGAGAGAGGCTGTGGGCTCGCTTATTCCCGCTAGGGTGAACATTTTTAAATGCCATGGCCGAAGCCTTGGTCAATGGAGAAGAGCAGGAAGCTGGTGAGAAGGAGCTACCTCATGTGCGAAACCTACGCTCCCAGGCAGTCGGATTCGCCACTGAATCCTGCCGCCTCCATGCTGGCTCGTGAGCGTGGCATCAGCCGGGAATCCATTGGCAGGAGCAAAGGCGACAGGCCGTTGCCCGCGAAAGCACTCCTTAACCCCGCCTTCGTTTCTCCCCCAAGAAGGTAATGCCAGTTCCAGTCTGTACCGCTCCCACGCTGCCATCAGTGGCTGCGCCCTTACGACCTAGCTTTAAGTAACGGCTCAATATCGCCAAGAGATGTGTCGCAAAGCCATTTGTTCAATGGAACCAATCGCCGTTGAGTTATCCAATAATCGTAAGCGCTCCCAACGATCATTGACCGTTCTTTAATTTCCTCTGGGCGCGGGTGTAATAGAATTATCGAATTACTTGGATTCTGGTCGATCAAGTATCGAACCTCAATTGATCGCTGTATCACCCCAGCTGTAGCCAGACATGACAATGGTCTGGCACTGGCGCAAGATTTCATGGAATCGATAGTGAGCGTCAGCGTAGATGCCCCGCTGGTAGGCAATAGCTTTGTTAACCCCCCGTCAGAAAGGACGGTGTGCGCATGGCGAGCGTTAATCGTTGTTTGTTCCCATCAATATATTTTCGAGGTCCGAAACCCTGAAAAATAGCAGGGCGGCTTTTGCCAACAAACTCCCGCCAATTCACAGAACCGTGCAGCTTGAACAGACGAACTTTGGTGGGGTCAGTATCATGAACACGGTCATCATACCAACGCACATCGCCATCCGCCGGTCCAAAGCCATCGACACAGCGAACGTTCTCCTGGTTCAACACCTGCTCCACCAAAGGTATCGTGATTTAGCGTGACTATATTCAGCTGCTCAATGGATGGCAGCTTCGCGAGTTCCAAAATCAGCTGCATTCCAACCACTGAATTAGACTGAAGCGCATCTACGACAACTGCTTCTATGAACCGACTGGCTTCCTGATGCAAGTGACCCAAGTGAATGAATTCGGGCTTCACGCCTACTTTCTTGAATATCGGGCGTGTGGCACGTTCAATCGACTCGATGAAGGATGTCGGGATTGAGTTATCCGCCAATCGGTGATGATACAATGTGATGGTTTTACAGAGCGTGAACAAATCTTCATAGTTTGGTGCTCCACGGAAAACGGAACTGGTTACACGCTTGTCATATTCCGCCATCCGAATTAAAAGGGACCGAATGATCAAAGTTGGATCTTTGCGACGAAGCTTGGCATCAGGATGTTCCCCAGCGACGAAGTTTTTCTTGTGATCCTGGTGATATGGAGCGTGGAAAATGCGCTGAGTTAGTTCGTCCACTTTAGGCAGCTTAGATGGGACGGAAACACCAGCTCCAACGAAGACGATCAGTTTCATGCTTTAGTTGTACTTCTTTATCTGCCATTTATCTGGGATGCCTATAACCACCCGCTACTAACTGATCATTGAGTGTCGCCATTGCCTGTAACTTATTAAATCACAGCTAGGTCCCAGTTCTTATGCTGACCAATGTCCCCAAGTGATCCATATTCTGCCGGCGGCTTCGCTTCGAGTAGCCAAGTGAGTCACAGACCACCTCTATTTTTTGACAAAAAATATCTGCATTCAGTTTTTGCATCCAAAGATCCCCATTAGGCGATGCCCCCCTGTTGGTGGTTTGCCATTGAGATTCGTCGTCAAGGGGGTGCTCTGGTCGGAATGGGTGAATATTAAAAATCTTGTGATCTACTTGAGTGATCCAAGCAGCACCCACTTCGGTGATTGCCCCCCAGGAGGTCTTTGAGTTTTCGCTTGTAATGAAGAGGACGTAAATTTTTTGGTTGGAGTAGCTTTCAACAAAGAACTCTTTCAGATAATCATAAACCTTGCGTCCTTCCGGCACCCGACACACCTCATCGTCACAGTTTGTGTAGAGGATGTCTTCCGCTGGAACGTTGTTGTAAATTAGCATCTGATACACCACATCTGCGAACGACTTGTCTGTGAACGTTTGGCTGATGAGGATTCGCTTTTTCTCCGAATCCACGAGCTGCTTTAGGCCAAGGCCTGGATTATTTTCGTTCATGGAGTCAGCGATAATACTCTTGAGA
Source organism: Verrucomicrobiaceae bacterium (assembly GCA_016713245.1). GTDB lineage: Bacteria > Verrucomicrobiota > Verrucomicrobiia > Verrucomicrobiales > Verrucomicrobiaceae > Prosthecobacter. The sequence goes on from JADJPM010000001.1 coordinate 20,257, forward strand.
CTTTCAGTGTCACGATTTCCAGTGAGTTCTGATAACCTCTCCGCTGCTCGTTGACTTGCTAGGTTGCGGAAGTTGTCCATCTGTTCGCGTAATTTCTGCTCATTTTCCCTCTGAAGACCTTCCTTCAGCTTCTTCTTTTCTGTATTCACCAAATCGGTGTAGAGTTCTCTTTGGCGTAGGATCTCAGCGAGCAGCTCCTTTCTCACATAATCAAGCATTGCCACATAACGTGGATCATCGGATTTGTATCCCTGCCGGTTACTCAGCGCCATATCCGGAAGTTCTGTTAACTCAAATAGATCAACATGCAATTGACCCACTACATACACCTCATTCAACTTGTTCTGCCCAACCACGGGGAGGATATTAAACTCACCGAGCTTCTTGTTGGCGAAAAGAGAAATAAAGTTATCCGGAAAGTCCGTCATCTCCGCTTTTCGCCCCCTAGTGGTGCGGTAGGCTCCGATCCAGCCTTTAATTGAGATAGTGTATTCGTGCTCGGCTCCGAGTTTATCACTCATTGCCAGAGGCATTTCCTTTGCGTCACGGGCCACGATTAATTCGCTCCTGCGTTTAGGATACGAATTCGGAACAAGCATAGCAAGGTGAGCAAACTCGTTTCCGAGTGCGATCAGTGCGCACAAATCGGTCATGATGTTCTGGTCAAAGTCTTCTATCACTACAACTTCATTGCCGCGGATAACGTGGATTCTAAAGTCGGAACCAATTAGGGGGAAAATTTTCAAGAGGTTACGACGCACTGCCTCCAATGTCTTGTGCAAACGGTATTGAGGGTGCCTCATTACAATCGCTGAGCCATGGTCTTTGATGTAATCAAACTTGATTGAATCCTCATCAAGCGCCCGAAGCATAGTTGCCCACTTCAGGGCGACGACTCAATATGAAACCGGATTTCTCCCCCTTCGAGACAGTTAAGACATCAACGTTTTCCGATACGGACAACGCGGCCAGCTTGCCGACACCTTTCCTTCCCATCTTTCTGCGCTGACCGGACTTTGTGAGGAATCTCCTTCAGAGTTCCGTGAGGTTGCGGCGACTTCGAGGTAGCGTTTGATATCTCCAGCCTCATAAGACATGCCATGACCATCATCTTCGACACGGATATCGTCCTTGTTCGAGATGATATAGACGTTCTTGGCATCCGCATCGTAGGCATTGGCAATCAACTCCGCCAAGACATAGTAGATGTTGGTGTAAAGATTGGGGCCAAGTAGTTCTAAAATTCTTGGGTCGATGCTGAGTTGGTATTCTTTCTCCATAGCTTCAGAATTTTAAAGGTTCTCAAATAAATTTAGGCCGAGTGCTGGATTCCAATGCTCGGTTTAAGCCAGTTGTCGTAGAGTTTGCAATGCTTCAACGTGTGCAACGAAGCTTCTACCAATCGATTCGGCCAGCTTCACTGGCACTGCATTTCCAATTAACCTGCCGATTTTAGAGAACTCAATTGCTCTACCGGGTTCAACGAATTGGTAGCTTTTCGGGAAGCTTTGGAGGAGTGCCCCCTCGCGTAGGGATAGCGCTCGGTTCTGACTGGGGTGGCCGAAGCGTCCATTTCCAAATCCATAAAATTGTGTCGTGATAGTGGGCGACGGTTTGTCCCATTCCATGCGCCCGTAAACACTAGGGTAAGTTTTACCTGACTTTTTCTGGTGGCATACAGCGACTAATTCCGCTGGCCAGTCCCGCCAAGTGCCGCCTGGCCTTGATGCAACGATGCGTGCGTAGTTGAGCGGCGTCAGCCCGGCAGATTGATGGATTGGGTCCGATGCAGATGCTTTACCAGCTTGGAGTTTCGGGAGTTTCCCAATTACCTGCCGAACTGTTTTTCGCACGTTTCGGCTTGGGAGGAGTAGAGAAACCTTTCCGTGCTTTGATGCCATCATCACAAGCCGCTCGCGGCCTTGCGGCACTCCATGCCGCAAACAATTTACAACCTCTGCCCATACATGATAACCGGCATCTTCGAGTGAAACCTTAAAGTCGTGGAATACCTGCTGCTCGGCCAAACGAGGGACATTTTCCATCGTGACAAAGTCTGGGGCCATGTTAAGCGCTAGCCTCTGAAACGATCGAAGTAGATGCCAACGCCCATCTGATTCATCACATTTCCCTTGGCGATATTTCGAAAATGGCTGGCAAGGTGCGCAGCCTGCAAGGAGGACAAACTTCGGTTTATTCAAGAATCCGAACAGCTCTCGGGCGGTGATTTCCTCCACTGATTTTAAAAGGAATGCCGCCCCATTGTTTTTCTCAAACGCAAATTTGCATGCTGGATCCAGATCAACCCCAACCCGGACGTCAACACCAGCCATTTTTAGCCCGTGACTGAGGCCGCCTGCTCCAGAGAATAGATCAATCGCTTGGATGTCGGCGTTCAATATAGTGTCGGTTTTCATGCGGATAGTTTGCTGTCAGAAGACGAGGAGGTGGTCAGGTCGTAGGTGATCTTGGACGGCGGCATCCCGCAACGTGAAGCACTTCAACCGGGCTGTCACAACCTTTCCCTTCGTAAGCGAACTTCTCCCGAAAAAACTACTGCCAAGACGGGGCCATTTCCGGCACAATCCGCCCTGATCGCTGCGGCATTGTCTCCTGAGTTCCAGGTGGGGCTTTCGGAGGAGAAGGAACGGCGGGAAGCCTGCTCATGCGAAGCCGCAGAGCGAATCTCCTGACTCATTTACCAAAACGGCCTTCGTTTCCGAAGGCCGCTTGGGGGTCTGAGAATGAGGCATGAGGCGAATTACTTCGGCGTGGCGGGTGGGGCTGACGTGTCGCCGTTGCCGTTGGGTTTCTTGCCGCGTTTGGGGTCGCGTTCGACGCGGCTGGCGCGTTCCCAGGCGTGGAGTTTTTCGGGGGTGGTTTCGTATTTATTGCCGAGGATGGGGTCGAGGATGTCCACTTCTTTGCTGATGGCGGTGAGCTGGGTGGTGATGGTGGCGGTGTCTTCGGTGCCTTCCTGGATTTCGGTGGTGTTGTGCTGGTTGATCTGGTCGATGGCGTCGCGGTCGCTGCGGAGGTCGGTGACGAAGTCGGCGCTGATTTCGAGCTGGAGGAAGCGGGCGCGGAGGGCGGCCTTAGCGGCTTTTTGCTCAGCGGTGTCGCCACCATCGGCGACGGGGGCGTTGTTGGTCAGAGTGTGGCACGGAGAGGGTCTGAGGGCGATGGGGACATGGTCAGAGGCTAAAGTACACAGGGTAGAGACTGGGACGGAGCCAGTCGAAGGAAGGATGGTTGACACTCCGATAGCTGGGCGTTTATGGTCAGACGGTAACACTTGCTTGGTCAAAGAATGGGATGTCATTCTGATTTGCAGGTGTGCGTCAGAGCCGGGAGGTTTATCCGGCATTGCGTGAAAAATTTTACGCGGGGCCTTCCACACATAGGCAAAGAAGCCGGTGACCAATGCGACGAAGAAAAAATAGATGCTCGCCCGCAGCCAGATGAACTTCCGCCGCAGCACCACGGCGGTGCAGTAGTTCTGCATGGAATATTGATCGTCGAGACGTCCGGCGTTCACCACTTCATCAAATCGTCGTGCATAGGCAGAGGCATCGGCATCGCGGGCCACATCACCCCAAAAGATAACGCTGCTGCCACAGGGCGGCACGCGTGGCATGATGACACTGCCCGCCGCATAGGTGGACGCGGCGAAGAAGGTAATGCTGGCTACGGCGGCCACACGTCCCACGAAATCCGTGGGCCACTGTTGGAGCAGCAGTGAGGCCGCGGCGACGTTTCCGGCGAGGAACAGACCCGCCTTCGAGTCCAGCGCGGCGATGTAGTGGTTCATGTAGTCGTTCACCGCTTTCGCGGCGGCGGCTTTGTCGAGATCGTTCGGGATGGGATTGGCCATGGTGATAAGAGCCTGTTTGCGGCGGCTATTCCCGCCATCCCTCAAACGAGGACCGCGGCTGATCAAAGAAGAAAATCAATCAAGCGAGGAATAAACGAAACTCGTCCTCCTCTAGCAAGACCGCAGGCCATTGGAAATGCCTGCTTCAAAGCAAGCCAACGATTCATCAACAAAACTATGATCAAAACCTCCCGTCACTTCCTCCGGCTCTGTGCCGCCGTCTCCCTCGTCTTCGCTTCCTCCGTGCTGGCCGGAATCGAAAACTACAACCTGCCTGCCAATAAAGTGGCGATCCAAGGCTACGACCCCGTGACCTACTTCACGTTGGGCAAGGCGGTCATGGGCAACGCTTCGTTCAAAACCCAGCACGAGGGCGTGACGTATCAATTTTCATCTGCGGAGACGATGGCGACCTTCACCGCAAGTCCGGCGAAGTATGTGCCGACCTACGGCGGCTGGTGCGCCACGGCGATGGCGAAAGGTGAGAAGGTCGAGATCGATCCGAAGAACTTCAAAGTCACCAATGGACGCCTCTTCTTGTTCTTCAATGCCTGGTATGGCGACGCGAAGAAGACCTGGCTCAAAGACGAGTCCGGGCAGGAGGCCAAAGCGGACGCGAACTGGAAGAAACTCTCCGGCGAATAACTCCCACCTTCTTTTTCGATCATGTCTCCGACTCTTCAAAACCGGCTCAGCTGGCTGCTGCAAATCGTGGCAGCGGTGATCATGGGCCAGACGCTCTTTTTCAAATTCAGCGGCGCTCCCGAGCCTGTGTACATCTTTACCACGCTCGGTGCGGAGCCTTACGGACGCTGGCTCGCAGCGGTGTCCGAACTCGTGGCCGTGGTGCTGCTGCTCTGGCCTGCGATGGCTGGCGCGGGCGGATTGCTCGGCCTCGGCGTGATGAGCGGTGCTCTCATGGCTCATCTCACGACAAAACTCGGCATCGAGGTGCTCGGTGATGGCGGATTGCTCTTCGCTCTGGGTATCGTGGTGTGGGTGGCCTGCGCCGGCATCGTCTTCCTCCGCCGAAATCAGCTGCTGTCTCAGGCCAAGGCGCTGCGGGCTCGATTCATGCCGTCCTGAGTCCCATGTGCTCGCTCAGTTGGTATCATCAGCCGGGCGGCTACGAGGTCTTTTTCAATCGTGACGAGAAAAAGACCCGTGGCCGTGCCACCCCGCCTGCTCTTCAGGAAAAAGAAGGCGTCCGCTATCTCTCGCCACGAGATGCGGATGCCGGCGGCACCTGGTTGCTGGCCAACGAACACGGTGTGACGCTCGCTCTGCTGAACTACTGGCATTCAAATGCCGAGGAACGCATCCCGACGCTCAGTCGCGGTCTTTTACTCAGTAGCCTGGCCGCTCAAAAAAGCGCGGAAGCGGCCGTGCAGCAGGTGCGGGCGATGTCACTGACGGATTACGGCAGCTTCACCCTGGCGGCTTTTGATCACTCGATCGTCGCTGCACCCTGGGCTCTCCGTTGGGATGGTCGCTCAGCTCTTTCGCTGGCAGCCGAGATGCCGCTTTGTTCCTCCTCGTTCCTGCCCGAAGCCGTCATTGCGACTCGTCAGCAGTCATTTCAAACGCTGCCGAATCACCTGCCGGAGACGCTTTGGAGCTGGCATCGCGACGAAGCCTCCCCCAGCGCCTACAGCGTGCGCATGAACCGCCCCGATGCCCAGACCTGGTGCATCAGCCGCGTCTCCGTGACGACCGATTCCATCCGCTGGCGCTACATTGAGGAGTTCCCCGATCTGAAGGGCGATCCGCAAGAACACGAAACGATCCTCAAGCGATGACCGCCACCTTCATCGAGTCTGTGACCTCCGTGCTGACGCCAGCCTCCTTCATGGGCTTGCCAGCTTTTCAGGTGATGCTGCTTCTCACGCTCGCCACCTTGCTCAGTGAGGATCTCGCCTGCGTCTCGGCAGGTTTGCTTTCAGCGTCGGGGCAGTTGCCGCTCGCTTTTGGCATCCTGGCCTGCGGCATCGGCATCTGGATCGGTGATGTGCTGCTCTATGCGCTGGGCCGCACGCTGCGTGCCGGACTTTTTCGCGCCGAATGGCTCCGCCGCCGCGTGCCAGAGGGAAAGCTCGCGGAAGCAGAAAAACACATCGCAGAGAAAGGCACCCGCTTTCTCGTGGCCTCGCGTTTTTTGCCCGGATCACGGCTTCCGGGCTACCTCGCGGCCGGAGCGCTGCGCTATCCGCTGACCAAGTTCATGCTTATCATGGCGCTCGCGGTCGCCGTGTGGACGCCGCTGCTTTGTTTGCTCTCGCTCACGCTTGGGACGGCGCTGCTTCCTTGGCTGCATGATTGGCGCTTATGGATCGTCATTCCAGCCGCCTGGCTCCTGATAGCCACGGCGGTGAAATTCATCCCCATGCTCTTCAGTTGGCGCGGCAGACGCCTTCTGCTCTCACGCTGGACTCGGCTCACGAGGTGGGAGTTTTGGCCGAGTTGGGCTTTCTACACACCGGTGGCCTTTTGGATCGCCTGGCTGTGCCTGCGGCATCGTTCACTCGCCGTCGTCACCCTGTGCAATCCGGGCATCCGACTCAGCGGCCTCGCGATGGAATCAAAGAGCGATATCCTCACTGCCCTCAGCAAAGACAATCCGCATGCCGAAGCCATTGCCACCTGGGCTTCCCTTCCGCCCTGCGAGCCAGCAGCACGGCTCGCAGCGCTGAATGCCTTCATGCAGGCGCATCAACTCAGCTACCCCATCGTGCTGAAGCCGGATGTCGGCGAGCGTGGTCAAGGCGTGGCCATCATTCGCCATGAAGAAGCCGCTTTGAGCTACCTCACCGCCTGCCGCGGCCTCGTCATCGCTCAGCGATTCATCGGCGGGCTCGAGTTTGGCATTTTTTACACACGCCAGCCGGGTGCCGCTCGCGGCGAGATCATCTCCCTCGCTCAAAAACACCCCTTCAGCCTGCGTGGCGACGGTCAGCACACGCTGGAGGAGCTCATCCTGACTCATCCGCGTGCTCTCGCCATGGCCGGGTATTTCGAAAAGAAGTTCGGCGAGGCCTACACACGCATTCCAGCCCTCGGCGAAGAGGTGAAACTCGCTGAAATCGGCACGCACTGCCGTGGAGCCATCTTTACCGATGCACGCCAGCATCTCACGGAAGCACTCAGCGCCGCCGTGAATGACCTCACGGTGCCTTTCACCGGCTTTCACTACGGCCGCTACGATCTCCGCGTGCCCTCCCTCGAAGACCTCCGCGCCGGACGGAATCTGCAAGTCCTCGAGCTCAACGGCATGACCGCCGAGCCCGTGCACATCTACGATCCCGCCTATCCCATCACGCAGGCCTGGAAGGACGTCGCTCAGGCCTGGAGCTTTGCCTTTGCCGCGGGTGCCGCTCTCCGACAGGCGGGCCATCCCGTCCCCACGCTCCGCGACATCCGCGCCGCGCTCAGCCAGCACCGCCACCACGACTGGTTCGAGGCCGATACCCTCCGCAGCGCCTCATCTCCTGCCTGATTCCCTTCCCATGACCGAACTGCTCCAAGCCAATCTCCATCTCTTCGATCAAATGTCCGAGCTGCTCTCGCGTCTCGATGACCGCACCTACTGCCTGACCTCGCCGGTGTTTTTGAATTCCTCCATCGGCGGCCATGTGCGCCATTGTTTGGAGCACTACCAATGCTTCGCCGAAGGTCTGCCGCAGAGCCGCGTGAACTACGATCTCCGCCAACGGGATGCCCAGGTCGAAACGCAACCCATCGTCGCCCTCGCCCGTCTCAGCGAGCTCCGCATCCGGCTCACGGCCCTTTTTTCAACAGCCCCCGCCGAGGAAATTCTCGTCCTCATGGATCATGGAGCCGCCGCCTCCGAAGGCTGCTGGCAGGCATCCTCGCCTGGTCGTGAATTGCAGTTTCTCATCAGCCACACGATTCATCACTTCGCCCTCATCGCCGGCCTCTGCCGCACGCATGGTGTGGAGATCGCTCCCACCTTTGGCGTGGCTCCCTCGACGCTGCGGCATCGGGCGCTTTCATGCTGAGGGGACATTCGTCGCATGCGTCGGTGATCACCCTGGCTCACTGCGGCACCTTCGCGGCCTTCTTCAGCGCCGCCACCACCCGCCAGCCGAGCAGAACCAGAAGCCACAGGGCAAACAAGGCGGGAAAGGTGATGTCTGACTTCACGATGAGGAAGTAATGCCACACGCCGCCGATGGCGACGACGTAGGTCAGGCGGTGCAGCATGGCCCAGCGCTTGCCGCCGAGGCGTTTGATCATCCTGTTCGTGGAGGTGATGGCGAGCGGCACCATCAGCAGAAAGCTGAACATGCCTATGGCGATGAAGGGGCGCTTCAGCACATCCGCAGCCACGGTGCTGAGCTGCCCTTCGCGATCAAACGCCAGGTAGGTGATGAGATGCGCCGTGCCATAGTAAAAGGCGAAGAGGCCGATGAGACGGCGCTGCTTGAGCAGCCAGTTCCAGCCGTACATTTTTCGCAGCGGGGTCACCGCCAGGGTGATGATCAAAAAGATCAGACTGAGCACGCCCGAGCAGCGTGTGACGAACTCCACCGGATTCGCGCCCAGTGCGCCACGCCAGCCATCGAAGAGCACGAGCGCGGCAGGCAGCAGCCCGTTGAACCAGATGAGCTGCGTGTGAAAGCGTGAGTCGGCAGTGAAGGTCATGGCGGGTCAAAAGTAGTGCCGCAGATCCATGCCCGCGTAGAGATGGGCCACCTGCTCCGCGTAGCCGTTGAACATCAGCGTCTCACGGCTGCCCGTCTCGCCGATGCGCCGCTCCCGCGCCTGCGACCATCGTGGATGATCCACCGTGGGATTCACATTCGAGTAAAAACCGTATTCGCCGGGGTTCGCCAGTTGCCAGGTCGAGGTCGGCCGATCCTCCGTTAGGGTGATCTTCACCACGGACTTGATGCTCTTGAAGCCATACTTCCACGGCACCACCAGCCGCAGCGGAGCACCATTTTGATTTGGCAGCGTCTTTCCATACAGGCCCGTGGCCAGCAGCGTGAGCGGATGCATCGCCTCATCCAGCCGCAGGCCCTCGACGTAAGGCAGATCAATGCCTGCAAAGCGGGCGTCCGGCATCTGCTTCTCATCGTAATAGGTCTCGAATTTGACGAAGGCAGCGCTGCCCGCCGGCTCCACCAGATGGAGCAGTTTCGACAGCGGAAAACCCGTCCACGGGATGACCATCGACCACCCCTCCACACAGCGGAAGCGGTAGATGCGCTCCACCGCCTCGAACTTCATCAGTTCCGCCAGATCAAAGCTGCGCGGCTTGCGCACGAGCCCGCCGACCTGCACCGTCCACGGGTCCGTGACAAAGTTCTTCGCCGCCTCGGCCACCGCAGATTTGTCCGTCGAGAACTCGTAGTAGTTGTTATAGCCCGCGATTTCCGTGAAGCTGTTTGCTGCCTCGTCCGCCGGCAAACTCAGATTCATCTCCCTGTCCGGCGTGATCGCGATGGCTTTGCCGTTGTTGCTGATCTGCGGTCGTGGCCGGAAGGCACGGTACAGGCCCGTCGTCGCCAAAGCCGAGCCCGCCCACACCGCCGACTTCATGAAGAATCGACGATTGAGAAAAGTGGACTCAGGCGTGATCTCGCTGGGGTGGATGTCCTTCATCGTGCGTTCGGTTTACAGGATCATTCAAGGCAAAGCCAGCCTGGATCTTTGGGCCAGCGCCACGTTCAAATCGCGATCCCAGGAGACACTTCCAGCCTCGACATCTGTTTCCGCATTGCAGGAGCCTGCGCCGGCGAATCGGATGAGCATGGAAAGGAAGAGGGAGCGCATAGCAATGAGAGTCGAGGCCACTCGCGATATTCCAGCGTCGTTTGGCTCACCGTGCCAGGATGCGCCGCACCTCCGCCATCGTGTCGGGATGGCTCACGCAGCCGTGGCCTTCCGGCACGATCTTCTCGCTCACAGCATTCGACAGGTGACTGCTCACATAAGGCACCACCCCATCACTGCTCCTCTCCAAAGGCCCCGCCTTGCCGCGATTGCCGATGATGCTGTGGATTTGCACCGCGGGAGGAACGGGCAGCGAGGCCAGGATGCGCAGTGTCGGCTGCTTCGGAGAAAGCGAATTCACGCTGTCGAGCCTGCCACTGCCCAGCTCCGCGTAGGCTGGCGTGAAGGCACCCGGATTCGCCGCGGAGATGCGCTCATAAAACTGCCGGAAAGGCGTCGGCGGCACGGTCAGCCAACTGCCAAGGCGACCGACCGGATTGTCCGCGAAGTCACTGCCCCGGTGCGGCACCGCGATGAAAATGATGCGCCGGATGCTGCGATCCGGCTCCCAGGAAAACGCATCGTGCAGCATCGCCCGGTCCTCCGCGTTCACCGTCAGCTTTTCCGGCGGCACCGTGAACGCCGCCTCCCAAAACGCATCTCCCGGCCTCACCGCCAGCGCCTTGCCCACCAGCCCGCCCATGCTGTGCGTGACGAGCGTGGTGTGGCGCATCGCCGGATCATCGCCCTCGGGATCGAGCTGGCGGCGCAGCTCATGCAATTGCGCCCGCAGCAGCCGGGCGGAGTAAAGGGCCGGCGCGGAGGTGTTGTAGTGAAAGTGCCAGATCTGGTAGCGACGGCGCACCGCCTCATCAGCCCACAGTTCATTGCTCAGCTTTGCCCACACGAGCGGAGAGGACAAAAGGCCGTGAATCATGATCAGCGGCTCCTTGTTCGGATTGTAAGGCTCCATCAAATAGAGCCGTGGTGGCCGGCTCGGCGTGCGAGAGAGAAAATCGAGCAACTGCGACTGCTTCAGCTTCCCCGAGCGAGCCAGCAACGCTCCCCAAGGCACCGAAAAATCCGCCGCCAGCGCCTTCCCGCCCGATTTCTCATGACTCAGCGGGCAAACGAGCTCAATCCGCACCTTGCGGCGAGTCGCGGAACTCTGGGTCATCGTCGCCACCGCCGTCACCGGCCGTGTGATGGCCTCCGGCGGGTAAAAAGCCTCCAGCGGCTCGCGGTGGCGATTCTCCCGCAAAGCCAGAAGCGGCACGCCCGCCCCAGCTCGACGATGATGAGCCAGCTTTTGCAGCTCAAAATCCTCCGCTGGCTGCAACTGATCAAAATAGTCCGCTGAGTAAGTCCCCGCGCCCTTCGACGCGAAAGTCACCTCATAATCCACACTCGCTCCCGCTGCCGTGACGAGCCCACGCTCACCACGCGACTCCGCCTTCCACCGCTCGATGAAATGAGCCAGCGCATCCTTGGAGTCCGCCGTCTCCGGTTTCACCAGGGCCCGAGTCAAAAGCATGAGGAGATCCTCCTCCGCTTCATGTTTGACCAAACGCAGCTTCACTGGCGCGATGGCACATCCTGAAAACATGAGGCAGAGGAGCAGAAGGAGGGCATTTTTCATGAAGACGTTTCTGGGGCGCTCAAAAGGGGAAATATGAGCCGCCGACCATGGCTAAAATAGAAGACTCAGAGTAGCGCCGGGCGGGATTATTCCCTGCCGACGCACTTTTTTTGAGCGACACGGCGAAATCCGGCTTCTATCCCGCCCCTCTCCTCCCCGATTCATGTCCCAGTCTCCCAAGCACATCCACCTCATCGGCATCTGCGGCACCGCGATGGGGTCCACTGCGGTCGCTTTGAAAGCACTCGGCCACCATGTCTCCGGCAGCGATGACAAGGTCTATCCCCCGATGAGCGATGTGCTGGCGAATGCAGGCATCCCCGTGCTGGCGGGCTTTAAACCAGAAAACCTCCCGCTGAACGCCGATGTGTATGTCGTGGGCAATGCCATCTCACGCGGCAATCAGGAGCTGGAAACGCTGCTCGAAAAGAAGCTGCCCTATGTCTCCATGGCCGAAATGCTCAAACAGCAGGTCATCCAGGGCAAACGCAGCTTCGTCGTCAGCGGCACGCATGGCAAAACGACGACGACCACCATGTTGGCCTGGCTTTTCGAGCACGCGGGCAAGAATCCCGGCTTCATGATCGGCGGCGTGCCGGAGAATTTTGAGTCAGGTGCCCGCTTCACGCACTCCGACATCTTCGTCATCGAAGGCGACGAATACGACACCGCCTACTTCGACAAGCGCAGCAAGTTCCTCCACTACCTCCCGGAGTGCGCCATCGTGAACAATATCGAGTTTGATCACGCCGACATCTTCCCGGACCTCGATGCCATCCTGCTGAGCTTTCAGCGCTTCCTCAACACCGTGCCGCGCAACGGCCTCGTGCTCATCAACGGAGACGATCCGAACTGCCTCACGCTGCGTTCAAAATGCCCCGCACCACTCAAAACGGTCGGTTTGGGGCCCACGAATGACTTCCGCATCGTCATCACCGGCACCACGCCGGAAAGCACCGCCTTCACCGTGAATGGCGATGCCTTTGAAGTGCCCATGGTCGGCGAATTCAACGCCCGCAACGCCGCCATGTGCGTCTGCGCCGGCCGCTTTGGCGGACTCAGTGATGCCGCCATCCGCGAAGGCCTCATCAATTTCCGTGGCATCCGCCGTCGCCAGCAGGAACGCGGCGAAAAGAACGGCATCACCATCATCGACGACTTCGGTCATCACCCCACCGCCATCCGCGAGACCCTGCGTGGCCTGCGCCAGCGCTACACCGGCCGCCGTTTGTGGGCCCTGTTCGAGCCCCGCTCGAACACCAGCCGCCGCAACGTCCTCCAAAACGAGCTCATCGAAGCCCTCGCCGAAGCCGATGCCAGCATCATCGCCGCCGTGGCCAACCCCGAAAAAGTCGCCGCCGATCAGCGACTCGACACCGCCAAGGTCGCCGCCGCTGTCACCGCCCGTGGCAAGCCCTGCTGGTTCGAGCCCAACACCGACGCCATCGTCCAACGCCTCAAATCCGAAGCCCGCCCCCGCGATGTGATCATCGTCTTCAGCAACGGCGGCTTCGACGGCATCCACGACAAGCTGCTGCACGCGCTCTGAGTTCGTAGTTCGGGCTTCAGCCCGTGCTTGGGATTCAAAGACGGGCTAAAGCTCGAACTACATGCTCTCAATCAGCCGAACCGCCCTCATTAAGCAGCGATCGCCGCGATGATGCCGATTAACACGATGATGAGAATCGCCAACAGCACCATCGACGCGATGGAGCTCTTCCTCTTCACATGCGGCGTGGCTTCAATGATGCGCTGATACTCAGGCGTCATCACGAAGCTGCCCTGCTTGCCACATACTTTGACGAGGATGTAGGCATTGATTAGCGTGCCCAAGGGGAAGCCGAGAAGGCCAAAGCAGGCAAAGATGATCGTCGGGATGCGTGCCCAGCTCTGGAGTCCACGAAGACCACGTCCCACAAAGCCAAACCCGAGTCCTAGGACGACCAAAAAGAGGCCGATAGCAATCGGGGTGACAGTCGAGCCCGAGGGACCATCCTGCATCATGAAGTTGGGAAGACCGGCGACGATCAGCAGGAAGGCTCCCAGATAATAGAGGACACCCACCGACTTAATCGTCGCCTCCGTGTTGATGTGTTCCTGGCGGATTGCCTCATCACTGGTCGTGGATTGGAGGACTTGGGATTGAGGTGCGGCGTAGGGATTCTGTTCCATCCGAGTACTAACCCGGCAGGTTTCAATCTCAGCAAGGAGAAACTCACCGCAGCCCCAAGGAGCGGCACTTGCCAAGTGCCCCCACTGACGACATCTCCAATGCGCCCCCTTGCCGCCCAACGTCATGCGCCTCCTTCTTTCTCTTTCTCACCACCCTCGCCAGCGCCGCCGATTTCCCCGCGCTCTACAACAGCGAACCGGGCAATCCCTCGCCGATGTCGCCGCCGGAGGCCTTGAAGGCTCTGAAACTGCCCGAGGGCTTCAAAGCCACTCTCTTCGCCGCCGAGCCGGACGTGCAAAACCCCATCGGCATGGCATGGGACACGAAAGGACGCATGTGGGTGGCGGAAAACTACACCTACGCCGAGCGTGCGAAGCGCTTCGACCTCTCGCTGAAGGATCGGGTCATCATTTTGGAGGACAAAGACTGGGATGGCATTGCTGAGACTCGCAAAGTCTTCACCGAAGACGTGCAGATGCTCACCAGCGTTGAGGTTGGTCCCGGCGGCGTGTGGCTGATGTGCCCGCCGCAGGTGCTCTTTATCCCCGATGCGAATGGCGATGACATTCCCGATGGCGAGCCGCAGGTGGTGATCGACGGTTTCACCGTGGCGAAGGACAACTACCACAACTTCGCCAACGGCCTGCGCTTTGCGCCCGATGGCTGGCTCTACGGCCGCTGCGGCCACTCATGCCCCGGCAAGCTCGGCATCCCCGGCACGCCGGATGAGCAGCGCGTGCCCATGAAAGGCGGCATCTGGCGCTACCATCCCGAAAAGAAGATCGTCGAAGTGCTCACGCACGGCACCACGAACCCCTGGGGGCATGATTGGGACCAAAACGGCGAGATGTTCTTCATCAACACCGTCACCGGCCACCTCTGGCACCTCATCCACGGCGCTCATTTGATGGACTCCAGCACACTGAATCCCTTCGTGTATGAAAAGCTCGACACCATCGCCGATCACTACCACTACGACCGCAGCGGAAGCTGGACTGAAAGCCGCGATGGCAAGGCCAACAGCCTCGGCGGCGGTCACGCCCACATCGGCATGATGATCTACCAAGCCGATCAATGGCCTGCTGAATACCAAAACAAACTCTTCACCCTCAACATGCATGGCCGCCGCGCCAACGTAGAACGCCTCGAGCGAAACGGCAGCGGCTACGTCGGCAAACACGAGCCCGATGTCTTCCTCAGCGACGATCCGTGGTTTCGCGGCATCGAGATCAGCACCGGCCCCGACGGCAGCGGCTTCATCCTCGACTGGAGCGACACCGGCGAATGCCACGACTCCACCGGCGTGCACCGCACCAGCGGCCGCATCTTCCGCATCAGCCACGGCGAGCCCAAGAAGCCCGAAACGCCCTTCGCCTGGCGGAAGCCGTGGCCGAAGGCGGATTTCCATTCCGAGAACGAACATGCTCGTGTTCTTGCGTTGCGTGAGATGAGCCAGTTTTGGCCTTTGGATGCCATCACAGGTCCACAACCCCACTCGCTATCCAGCCAAACCGAATCCTCGAACTTTTGATGCCATTAACCATGATGGCACGCGAATGAATCCTCACTTCGTGCAGCTCCATCTAGCCTCCTTGCTTCAACGCCTCCCACTCCAAAAAAGATCAGAACTAGCCAAAGCCCTGCTTTCGCACACGGAACACGCCAACGACCCGTTTTTGTCGCACCTGGTCTGGTATGGCATTTCGCCGCTGGCGAAGCACGAACTTCGGACTCGTCGAACTCGCCAAAAATTGCCCTTGGCCCAAAGTGACGCGTTGGATCGCCCGCAACCTCGCCACGCAACCGGAGGCCTTGAATGCACTTCTCGTAGGCAACAAATCCAACGAAGTGCTCGAAGGCATGAACGATGCCTTCAAAGGCCTTCGCAAGGCTCCGAAACCCGCGAACTGGGACTTGTTCGTCGTTCGGGCTTTAGCCCGCGCTTGGAAGGACCAAGAACGGGCTAAAGCCCGAACTACAAACCTCAGCATTCTCTTCGGCGATGGCCGTGCGCTTGATGATGTGAAGAAGATCGCGTTCGATGACAAGGCGGACATCACCACCCGCGAATCCGCGCTCAAGACGCTCATCGAAGCCCGCCCGGATGACCTGCGGGACCTTTGCGAACAACTGCTCGACACCCGCCACCTCAACCTCACGGCCGTGCGCGGCCTCGCCTTGTTCGATGACCCGGACATCGGCCAGAAGCTCGCGAAGAACTACCGCAAATTCGCCCCCACCGTCATGGACACACTCGTCGCCCGCCCGGCCTTTGCGAAGGCCTTGCTCGCCGAAATGGCTGCCGGACGCATCCCCCGCACCGAATTGAGCGCCTTCCACGCCCGCCAGATCCGCGCTTCAATGACGAGGCGCTTTCCAAGCAGCTTACCGAAGCCTGGGGTGAGCTGCGGGAATCCGCCGCGGACAAAAAACAACTCATCGAGAAACTGAAGGCCGATTTGAAGCCCGACGTGCTCGCCAAGGCCAATCTCAGCAATGGCCGGATGCTCTTCACCGCCGTCTGCGGTGCCTGTCACATGATGTATGGCCAGGGTGGCAAGATCGGCCCCGATTTGACCGGCAGCGGCCGGGCGAGCCTCGACTACCTGCTCGAAAACATCGCCGACCCAAGCGGGGTCGTCAGTGCGGACTACCGCATGAGCCTGCTCACGCTCAAAGACGGCCGCCAGCTCAGCGGTGTGATCGCCGGGAAGAAGGCCCGCACGCTCACGCTGCGCACCTTGACCGAGTCCATGACCATCGAAAACTCGGAGATCACCAAAACGGACTCATCGCCCCTTTCCATGATGCCCGAAGGCCTGCTCCTCGCCTTCCCGCCGGATCAGGTGCGCGATTTGATCGCCTACCTCATGCATCCGGTGCAGGTGCAAGTCGAAGCCAGCAATGCCTCACGCCCTCCAATTGTGGGGTGAACGTTGCAAAATATAATTTGGCACGCAGGCCATCGCCTGCTGTAGTTCAGATGATGCCCCCAAGAACTCTCCTCATCACCGGCGGCGCCGGCTACATCGGCTCACACACCGTTCGTCATCTGCTCGACCAGCATGAACGCGTTATCGTGCTCGACAATCTCGTCTTCGGTCATCGCGATGCGCTGCCGATGGATCGCGTGACCTTCATCAAAGGTGAGATGGCGGATGCCGCGCTGCTTGAAAAGCTCTTCACCGAGCACAAACCGGAGGCGGTGCTGCACTTCGCCGCCTTTGCGTATGTGGGCGAGTCCGTCACCGATCCGCTCAAATACTACCGCAACAATCTCGCCGCGCCGCTCACCCTGCTCGAAGCGATGCAGCGTCATGGCTGTAAGCGCTTCATCTTCTCCTCCACCTGCGCCAGCTACGGCGATCCAGTGCGCATCCCGATCGATGAAACACATCCTCAAGCGCCGGTGAACCCTTACGGAGCCTCGAAGTGGATGCTCGAACGCGTGCTGCGCGATTGTGAACGTGCCTGGGGCCTGAAAGCGGTCTTCCTGCGCTACTTCAACGCCTCCGGCTGCCATCCGAGCGGAGAGATCGGCGAGGATCACAACCCTGAGACCCACCTGATTCCTCTTGTCCTGCAAGCCGCCACAGGCCAGCGCCCGCACATTACCGTCTTCGGAACCGATTACCCCACGCCGGACGGCACCTGCATCCGCGACTACATCCACGTGTGCGATCTCGCCAGCGCTCACGCCCTCGCTTTGAAATACCTGCGCGAAGGTGGAGACACGATCGCGATCAATCTCGGCACCGGCCGCGGCTTCAGCGTGAAAGAGATCATTGCCACCGCCGAATCCGTCACCGGCAAAACCATCCCCGTCGTCTATGGCGAACGCCGTGCCGGTGATCCCTCCGAACTCGTGGCCGAGCCGGCACTTGCCGCCAAGGTTCTCGGCTGGAAAGCGGCGCATCTCGATCCACGCGAACACATCGAGAGCGCTTGGAAGTGGATGAGCGGCCCGAATGGCGGGCGATATGCAAATTGAACGGATAACGCTTCGGAGTGTCCCAAAAGCCCCCACCCTCATGAAAGGACCCCCCGCCTTCCTGCTCAGCCTCATCGTCGTCATGTCCGGCGCTTGGGCGCATGCCGTCGAGCTTCTCGGCCAGCCAAAGATCATTCCCACGGCCACCGGGGCCACGATCACTTGGAAAACCGATGTCGCCTGCGGCACGCGGCTCAGCTACGGCCTGAATGCGGCCCAGTTGAATCAGAAAGCAGAAGGTTCCGTCGCCGCCGAGCATGTCGTCACGCTCAGCGGTCTCTCCACCGGCACGACATATCATTACAGCCTCGGCAGCGCCAGGCAGCAGCTTGCCACCGGCACCTTCATCACCAGCGGCCATGCACCTGCCGCGAACCCGCAGCCCTCCATCGTGCGCCGCGTGCTCGATGCCATCACGCCAGAGAAAAAGCCTGCACCCACAGCCGCTATCCCCGCCCAAGCTCCTCCCACGCGACAGACCTGGGGCAACATCTCCAGCCTCCAAGACCACTTTGACCGTCATGGTCCCGATTTCTCCAGCAAATCGCCCGATGACTATGCCGCGCAGGCCTGGCTCTTCCTCCAACGTGCCCGCACCGAGTCCCTGCCGATGAAGTTCGACGACACCGATGACACGCTGCGGGTCTTTGATCCGAAAACGCGAGCCTTCGCCGCCTACAACGAAAGCGGACGCACGAAGACCTTCTTCAAACCCGAGAGCGCCAGCTACTGGCAGCGCCAGCCCGGCCGCCCCGTGAAGCCCTCTGAAATCCGTTTCTCCTCCCGCTGAAATGCCCCGCAAAGCCCTTCCCAAAAAAACCGCCATGAGAACCTCCTGCACCACAAACATCTGCCCGGTGTGTGGTTACGACGAACTTCAAGAGCCTCCACGCAACCGCACCGGTGGAGCCTCGCTCGAAATCTGCTCGAGTTGTGGTTTCCAGTTCGGCGTCACCGATGACGACAAAGGGCTCACCTATGACGAGTATCGCCAGCAATGGATCGAGACCGGCATGAAATGGTCCAGCAAAGGCCAGAAGCCTCGCAAAGACTGGAACGCGCAAACCCAACTCGCCAGCCTCGCTCTCAGTGCCACGCTAAAGCGTGTCAAAGGCCGTCCGCCACGCGTCTTTTTACAGCCAGCTTAAGACTTGCCTCTCAAGCCTTCCGCGTGATCTCCACGATCACTGCTTTCTGCGCATGCAGGCGGTTTTCGGCCTGGTCGAAGATGACGTCGGCGTTGGCTTCCATGACTTCGTCGGTGATTTCCTTGCCGCGGTAGGCGGGGAGGCAGTGCATGACGATGGCGTTCGGCTTGGCGTGCTTGAGGAGCGCGTCGTTGATCTGCCAGGGCTTCAAAATCTCGATGCGGTCGGCGCTTTCGGCTTCTTTGCCCATGCTGACCCACACGTCGGTGTAGAGCACGTCGCAGCCTTTCACGGCCTCGGCGGGATCATCGACGACGCGGATGGTTCCGGCGGGCACGTTGCGCATGAAGCTCTCCTGCGGCTGGAAGGCCTTCGGAGCGCCGATGACGAGTTCAAAGCCCAGTCTCGCGGAAGCCCAGATCCATGAGCGGGCGACGTTGCAATCGCCATCGCCGAGGAAACACACGCGTTTGCCAGCCCAGCCGCCGAGACGCTCCTGGATGGTCTGCAAATCAGCCAAAATCTGGCAGGGATGCTCGTCGTCAGTCAGGGCATTGATCGTGGGGATGCCGCTGAACTTGGCGAAATCGACCACGTCCTGCTGCGCAAAGGTGCGGATGACCGCACCGTGGATCATGCGGCCCATCACGCGAGCGGTATCCTTGATCGGCTCGCCACGACCGAGCTGGATGTCGGCTCCGGAAAGGAACATGACCTGTCCGCCAAGCTCGCGAATGCCGACCTCGAAGCTCACGCGGGTGCGCGTGGAGGACTTCGTGAAGATGAGCGCCCACTGCTGCCCCGTAAGCACCTGCGGCGACGATTTGCGGTCCTTCTTCAACACGCACGCGAGATCGACGATCTTTTCGATCTGGTCTTTGCTGAGTTCTTCGATGGAAAGGAGATGGTTCATAGGCGGAGGGGGAAGCGGCCAGAGTGGCCGTTGCTCGGCAAAAGTTCAAGGTCCAAGCTCTCGAATCCCTCGATCCGGGTATGCAACGCCACGGAGTCGATGCGATCATTCAGACTCCGACCCGGGTGACAATCTCAAAACGACTCGTCCTTCTTCGGCGTGGCATCCTTCGGCTTGTCCTGGAGCTGGGGACGACAATGGCGGGCTTTTGCGGCTCCGGCGTCTTTGCAGCGACGGGCGCTGGGGGTGGCGCAGGTTTCGGTGTCTTGGGCTGCGGTGGAGGCGGCGGTGGCAGCAGGATCGTTTCGAGCGAAGAGCGCTGTTCGGCGAGCTTCGAGTCTTCAACGAGCCTCGGGATCAGCGAGGCGGGATCTTTGAGACGAGAGGCCAAGTAATTCACCGCGACGGCGGTGGCATAGGGTGTGCCGGGGCTGACCGTGTGCTCGCTGGACGCCATGTGCCAGTAGGCGATGTGAGCCTTGTTGATGTCCACCGGCAGATTCACCCGCCAGTCCCGCCAGACGCGGTTCGGCATCTCGGACATGGTCTTCCAGCGTTCCCGCATGCTGCTGGGGTGGTACATGCGCTTGAAGCGCGATCCCCATGAGCCGTCGGCATCAGCGGCGAGGATGAGCATGCGAGTGAAAAGGTCCGCCGTGTCTTTGATGTCCGCCTCCTCGGGCACGGGCAGGGAAAGCGGACGCGAGGCGGCGAGGAGCAGTCCGAAGAGCTCCGGCTTGGTGATGGCTGGCGAAGGCTTCTGATTTTGTCTCCGCCAAAGCGTGAGCATCTGCTGCACGAGGACTTTCGCACGGCCCATGGTGCCGACCTCATACTTCGGCAGGAATTTTGCCATCTTTTCGGCACCAACGATGCGTCCGATGGCATCCAACGCGGCAGCTCCCTGCATGGCGCTCACGGGTGTGACGGGCGAATCGAGCGGAGGAAAGCTGTCTGCGACAACGGGTACCGAGAGGTATTTGTCAAAGGTGTCAAAATCCGTCACGGGCTGGTGGATGTTGCATTCGCTCCATGCGGGGGCGTCGCCGAGCAGCGTGGCCAGAGCGTTGGCGGCGCGGGCGAGCACGGCGATGGCATTCTCCGGCGGCACGGTGGTGGCATTGAGCTGGGATTTGACCGTGGCCTGGGGCCGCGGCGTCTCGCCGATCTTGGTCTGCGAGCTGTAGGACGGCGGCATTTCTGGCCGCAGGGACTCCTTTGGCAGGCGTTCAGCGGCGGCGCATTCGGATAACGCCATGAGTGCCACCCAGGTGCTGTCCATGTCAGCAGCGCGTTGATTGTAGAAATACTCTGTCGCTCCGCCGAACTGGACCTTTTCAGTCATCTGGTCGTCCCACACGAGCGGCCATTCGACGGTGGCAAAACGCAGCGCGAGGCGGCTCCAGGAGTCCGCATAGCTTTTGAGCCGGTTGCGCCCGCCCTCGGCCACATCGAGCAGGAGCTGGTTGGCCTTCGTCGGCCGTTCCTTCACCTTGAGTTTCATCCGCTCGACCTCCGCCTCGCCGGCGAGGAAATCGCGGATCACCACCGCGAAAACACGCGGATGCATGCACATCGGCCCCCACAGGCCGCGGGCGGGGCCGTCGGCGATCTGGCCGTCGAGCAGGCGGGAAGCGAGCCTCTCCGTCCACTCCTTTGCCATGTCACCCGGCGTTTTGGAGAGGGCGATGGCTAGCTGCGCGACATTCCATGTGTGATCAGGCGCGCCATAGGTCTCGAGGTAGTCGATGAGATTCTGCGCCATCTTGTAAACGACGAGGTCGCTCTCCGGCAGTCCGGCGCTGCGCAGCGCGGTGAGCGCCATGGCGGAATCGCCGATGAGATTGAACTGCCATGACGTGTCGCCGACGTGCTCGTAGATCGGCTGCTTGTCGATCATCTCCTCGGGGCCGTTGGGGTCCCAGCGGATGATGATTTCTTTTTTGGTGTCGATCTGCCGCGTGGGCACCTTGCGCACCTGACGCTGCGGCGGATCACCCGGCGAAGGACCGGGGACCATGACGACGAGGTCGGTGTACTCGTAAATGGGACGGTCCACCTCAATGCGACGGAATTTGCGCGGCACATCCCGATAGCCCGTGATGCGTACCCGCTGGATGGGCGGGATGATCCAGCCCTGCGGATCGGCGTTCGCCAGCTCCTTGAGCTTGTTCACGCCCACGGCGAGAGCGACGCTCGTGGCGTAATCCAATTCCGTCTGATTGATGACTGGCGCGGGAATAAAAAGCTCCTCCTTTTTCGGCTTTGGAGTGGGAGCAGCAGGCACTGCGGGCGTTTGTCCGGTCGAAAAACGCGGCCACACCACGGCGGCGGCCAGAATGAGCGGGAGGCATCTTTTCATGACGGGATAACACGGGTTGGATTGAGGACGCCCGCGTCTGGGCACCCGCGAGTCAAAATCATGACAAAACGGCCAAGGTCCGACAAGCCCAATCTTTGCCCCTAGTAGCCAGCTCCTGTAGGCGTGCTCGCCAGAGCACGAGAGGGTAATCACCTCGTTCTAGAGAGAGCTAGGTCAGAGCAGCCCGTCGAGCACGCTTTTGAAGATCGTGAGGCCTTCCTCGGCATGCGCCTCGGTAATGTTCAGCGGCGAGAGCCAGCGGACGACGTTCGGACCGGCGGGGGTGACCATCATGCCGGCATCGAGAAGCTTTTGCGCGAGGAAGATGGAGGTGGCTTTGTCACCGGCTTTGGCTTTGAAGGCCTCGGCGTTGAGTTCCCAGCCGATGAAGAGGCCGAGCTGGCGCACTTCTTGGATGAGCGGATGATTCCATGCACGGCCAGCGGCGGCGATGGCCGCGCCGCGGGTCTTGGCGTTGTCACAGAGTTTTTCGTCGAGGATCGTGCGCAGCGTGGCGATGCCGACGGCGCAGGCGAGCGGCGAACCGCCGTAGGTCGTGCCATGCGTGCCGGGGCCGAGCACTTTGCCCGGTTCGCGGCGGTCGTTGATCCAGAAACAGCCGAGCGGGAAGCCGCTGCCGATGGCTTTGGCCCAACTGATGCCATCGGGTTGAATTTCATCACCGGGAACGATGCTGCGCCAGCCGGCCATCTCGCCCGCACGGCCAAAACCGACTTGAACTTCGTCCAGGAGCAGCAGCAGGTCTTTTTCGCGGCACAAAGCCTGCGCTCCACGCAAAAACTCGGCCGTGACGGCATTCACGCCGCTTTCGCCCTGCACGGGCTCGACGAGGATGGCGACGGTTTTATCAGTGATCGCGGCTTTGAGGGCTTCGAGATCATTGAACGGCACATAGACGAATCCGGGCGGTAGCGGGCCGAAGCCACCGTGGATCTTTTCCTGCGCCGTGGCGGTCATCGCGCCGAAGGTTCGGCCGTGGAAGCTGCCGGTGAAGGTGATGATTTCGAAGCGTCCGCCGGTCTGCTGGCCGTATTTGCGGGCGAATTTGATCAGGCCTTCGTTCGCCTCCGCGCCGCTGTTGCAGAAGAAGCACTTGCCGGGAATCTCGACGCATTCCTCGACGATGAGACGCGCCAACTCGGCCTGCTTGTCGATGCAATACCAGTTCGACACATGGATGAGCGTGCTCGCCTGCTCAGTGAGCGCCTTCACCACCGGCGGCGGGCAATGCCCGAGCGGGCACACGGCCACACCGCCTGCAAAGTCGAGATACTTCTTCCCATCGCGATCCCAAACATACGCGCCCTCGCCTCGCACGGGCCACACGTCGTAACGGCCGTAGTTGCCGAGCACGTATTGCGAGAGCCATTGGGTTTCAGGGTGAGGAGCGGACATGGAGGGAGGTGGAGGAATGGAGTGTTGGAGAATTGGAGGAATGATTAGCGATAAATTTCGCGGCGGTGGCCGATTTTGATGACCATGACGATGAGTTGCGAGTCTTGGATGTCGTAAATGATGCGGTAGTCGCCCACGCGAATACGCCAAGAGGTTGAACCAGACATTTTGATCGTTCCTGGAGGCCTTGGATTCGATGCTAATGAATCAACGGCTTTTTGAATCCGCTTTTGCTCGGCTTGAGGCAATGATTGGAGTTGTTTCTCCGCCCGGCGATCAAAGATGATTTGATACGCTTCGCTCATCCCTCGAGCCCTAGGTTTCGTTTCACTTCCTCCCAAGGCACCGTCTCCGCCTCCCCTCGCTCAATTTCGCCCAAGATGCGTTTTGCATCCTCAGCATCCTCAATGTCTTCCAGAGCCTCGTGAATCCCGAGCATGATCTCGCGCATCTCTTCGGGAGAGAGGGTGACGATGTCGGCCAGCTTTTCTTTGACGACGGAACTCATGAAGGAAAGTAACGCCACATCCGACTCTGAAAACCCATTTTTTCACCCCAGCATCTCCACCGCCCGCAGCGTGGCGGCGGTGCGGCTTTCGACGCCGAGTTTTTCGAAGATATGGATCGTGTGCTTCTTCACCGTGGCGACGCTGAGGCCAAGGATTTCGGCGATCTCGTGGTTGCCCTTCCCTTGCGCCACCCAGAGCAGCACCTCGGCCTCGCGCGGGGAGATACCGAGCTTTTCGAGCGGCTTGGGGTCGTCGAAGTTGGGCGCAAAGCGCTGCTGTTGCTGCCTGGCACGCTCCAGACGGGTGCGCACAGCTTTCAGGAGGTCATTTCGCAAAACGGGCTTCGGCAGGTAGTCATCGGCGCCGAGGTTCATGCCGGCGCGGATGTCCGGCGGGGTGCCTTTGGCGGTCAAAAAGATGAATGGAATGGCTTTCGTCGCGGCATCGCTTCGCAAGCGCTCCAGCACCGCATGTCCGTCGAGGCCCGGCATCATGATGTCGCATAGGATGAGCGCGGGGGCATGTTGGGCGGCCAGTTGCAGGCCTTCACGACCGTTTGCAGCCGCCAGCACGCGAAAACCTTCCAGCGTGAGCATCTCGCGCAGGTTCTCACGCAAGGGCGTGTGGTCTTCGATGAGCAAGATCGTGGTCATGACGGCAAAACGACTGTCATCTGGGTTCCGCGGCCTTCCTCGCTCGAAACGGTCAAAGCACCGCCGCACAAGACAAGGCAGCGTTTCACCACGGTAAGGCCCAAACCAGTGCCTGCGACGTCACCGACGTTCGATGCGCGATGAAATGGCTCGCCAAGACGAGATTGCTCGCTGGCGGGAATGCCGATGCCAGTGTCAGAAAGGACAAATCGGTTCTCCTCAGCCTGCAAAGTGACTCGCGAGCCCGGCTTCGAGTACTTCACCGCATTGGTGAGCAGGTTGACCAGCACGCTGCGCATCAGCGCTGAATCAAAAAGCCGGGTTCCTTCGCCAAGCTTGGTTTCAATCTCGCAGCGATGCTGCGTGGCGGTTTGCACCTCTTCGACGATTTCACGGCAAAAAGCGGCGATCTCCACGGGTTGCGGATTTGGCTTCATCGCGCCGGATTCGATGCGACCGAGCAGGAGCACCTGCTCGACCATCTCATTCATTCGGGTGGTGGAGGACTTGATCTGGGCGAGCAACTCCGCGCGGCGGGATTCGCTCAGCGAGGCCGCATGGGCCTCCAACAGTTCCGCACCGGAAAGAATCACGCTCAACGGCGTGCGAAACTCATGCGAGACGGTGCTGACGAACTGGTTTTTGAGCTGCTCCGCCTCCAGGGCGATGCGAAGCTTGCCGGCACGCGAAGCGAGCATGACAAGCACGCCCAGAGGCAACACACTCAAGCCCAGCGCCGCAAAGCCGACCCACGGTGTGGGCGTGCCGTATTCTCGACTGAAGCCAGAGCCTCGGGAGATGGCGACCGTCCACTCGGCCTTGTTTTCGCCATCGCTGATGAGCTGGCGGCGCTCGGCAGGATCAGGCTCCTCAGCCGTCGAGACAGGCCGTGCCCGCAGCACCTCGCCCTTCAAAAGGGGCAGCGCTGGATCATGACAAAACGACTCCAGATCGATCCACCCCACGATGTAACCGCGAACCAGCAAGTGATCTTCGGGCGATGTGACCGCACCCACGATGACGAGGCTGTTGTCTGCATGTGGCGCGGCGAAAAGCAGCGGAGCGGTGCTCAGACGCGCCTGACGAAGGACCGGGATCATGGCCGGATTCGAGGCCAGATTGTCCCCCGCTTTGACCAAAGCACCGCGGCCTTGCTGCCAGGTCACGAGGATGTTCGACTCGTCCACATGCGTGGCATATGCGAGCATGCGCAGATGCGTGATGCGAGTCTCCCACCCCTTCGGCGGCATGCCCTGGGGTGGATGGGCGGAGTCCTTCACGTAGCGCCACTGGTTGCGCATGATGTTGAGGAAGTTCTGGTGGCGGAGCGTGTTGATCTTGAGCTGCTCCACGAGCACCTCGGCGGCGGTGTCAAACAACCGGGCATCCCGTTCTCGCGCGGCCTTGAAGGTGATGAAGGCAATCGCGGCCGGCACCAGCGCAAAGGCCAGCGTCAGGGCCGCGAGCGTGCGCGGTTGCTCGATCCAGCGCGGTGTTTTCATGACGATTGGCGTTTCAGCCACAAAACATAGCCGCTGAGGATTTGCAGCACCAGCGCCACGCAGGTCAGGAAGGCCAGCCAGCGCGTCGTCGTGCCGCCAATGCTGCCGATGTGAATGGAAAGCTGCGCCATCTGATATTTTTCCATCAGCGTGCCCTCACGCGAGCTATGCAGGTCGAGCACGCGACCATCCAGCCGGCTGATGAAAGCCACGCTGCGTCCCGCCGGCGAACCGTCCTCGGGAAAGGCGAGCTGGATGCGAAACACCGGGCGCTGCGGTGGCGGCATTTCCACCGAGGCGGCACGCGCACCCGGCAAGGCGGCTTCTGCTTTCACGATGGCCTCATCCACGCTGAGGAGCCGCTGATCTGGCTGCACGAACGTTACCTGCGGCGGATGTGGATGCTCGCCATGCATGTACCGCAGCGTGAGGCCAGTGGTGCCGAGGATCAAAAGAAAGACCGACGAGTAGAGGCCCGCCACACTGTGCAAATCGAGATTGAAGCGTCGGAAGTTCGAGCCGCGACGAATGCCCCAGATGCGCAGCGGCCACCACAGCCACAGTCCTGTCAGAGCGAGGCCCAGGGTGATGCAGGTCGCCACGACGACGATGGTGCCACCGGTGCTGCCTTGCAGGAGATTCACGTGCAGTTTGAGCATCGTCTGTTCCCAGCCACCCATGCGTGGCCGCGCACCGAGCTGCGTTCCATCACGCGGATCAAAATGAAACGCCTGCGGCCCGGCGAAGATCACCAGCGCATCGGATTCATCCCGCGGCAGTCGCAGGCCCTGGGCACGCGGCACCTTCGCCAATGCGATACTGATGGGAGCACGCTCCGATTTCGCGGTGGCCTGCTGCGGATACAACTCCGGCCGCAACCAGCGCTGGATCGTGTTTTCAAACACCAGCGCACCACCTGTGACTGCGATCACGAGCACGACAAGACCTGCGAGCACACCCGCCCAACGGTGAAGCCACAAAAGAGCGCGTCGGAGATTCATGCGGGCACTTCATGCAGCGCCACTGCCAGCGCAAGCCGGAGGCGATGCACCAAAAGGAGCATCACGGAGGGAATCGGTGCTCCCGTGGGTGAATTGTTGGCGATGCAAAATGGCGGGAGGCTGGGGCACCATGAAAACGAACTTGTTTCTTCTGCTTCTCACCACCACCGCCATGGCGGGTCCCATTCAAAACGGCGGCTTTGATCTCAACCCGGCCAATCCGGCCCTCATCTCGCCCTGGCAGCCAAACGGCACCACGGCCGGCCTCAGCGTAGCACGCACGACCTCGGACTTCACTTCCGCGCCGTTTTCACTGCGCGTGACGGGCCGCGGCACGGCCACGGATGGCCCTGTGCAGCAGCAAAACGTCCTCGCGGCACTGATGAACGGCGGGACGTATGTCACGCGCTTCCAGATCAAGCTCGACGCACCGGCGCAGGTGCGCTGCCTGCTCTTTGTGGCCTCCAGCATCACCCAGACGCCCATCCTCCTTGCGGAGACCGTCGTGCGCAGTGATCGAGTCGGCCAATGGATCACCGTGGAGGGCAATGCGCCGGTTTCCTGGACCGGCACGGCGAATGCCGCACGCATGTATTTTGCCGTGGAGCAGCTCTACCCAGGCACCGCGCCCACGAGCGCCTTCCCGGCCTACAACCTCGACGACGTCTTCATGGAGATCGACAGCGATGGCGACGGCCTCAGCAATGCGGAGGAGACCACGACAAATCCGAACGCAAAGGACAGCGATGGCGACACGATGTCCGACAAGTGGGAGCTGGCCCACAGCTTCAATCCAAATGCCGACAGCGATGCTTTGCCCGATGCAGACGGTGACGGTCACAGCAACAAGACCGAATACTGGGCCAACACGAACCCGCACAGCGCAGCCTCTTATCCCGGCCTCACGAGCGATCCGCAGGCCAGCACCGCCACGAAAGCGCTCCTCTATTATCTGCAAACGCGCGGCGCACGAGGCAATGGGCGCTATCTCACCGGCACCAACGCGCAGGACGTGCCAGGCGGCGATTACACGAACTATGTCGAGGGTCTGAACACACTCATGACGCAGGCGGGCTATCCGAGCTGGGTCTCCATCCTCAGCATCGCCGCGGAAGGCAATGGCACGGCGCTCCAGATCGCCACCAGCGGGCCGGTGGGACGTGCCTACATGGATGCAGGCGGCCTCGTGGTCCTTCACTATGCCCCACGCAATCCGTGGACGCTCGGCTTCAACGGCGACAAAACCGGCGTGAACATTCCCGACCTGCTCACACCCGGCACCGTGGCCAATTTGCGCATGATCGGCTGGATGGATGCCATCGCCGCAGAGCTGGCCCTCTTTGGTCCTGATCGACCGGTGATCTTCCGCCCCTTCTCCGAGCAAAACGGCTCGTGGAACTGGTATGGACGGCTCCAGCAGGATGAGTTCATCATGTTGTATCGCTGGTTCCGCGACTACCTCGTGAACACCAAAGGCCTGCACAACATCATCTGGACCATCGAAGGCCACATCGGCATCCACCGGCCTGTGGGCACCGGCAATTCAGGGGCATCCATGGACTACTACTACCCCGGCGATGACGTCATCGACCTCGTCGGCTTCAGCGCCTACATCAGCGGCTGGAATCCCGGCTTTGATGCCGATGCGCAGTCACGCCTGCATCCCAAAGCCTTCGCCATCACCGAGGGCGGCCCTCCGCCGAACGAGGACGACGTGCCGAACGCCTACAACTCGCTCTATCTCCCTGCTCTCGACGCCTGGTATCCACGCAGCGCCTTCTTCGTCATCTGGAACAGCTGGCCCACCGGTCCCTTCGTCGCCATCAAAGACAACGCGAACTACGTCCCGCTGCTCACCGATCCGCGTGTGACGAATCGTGAAAACGTCAACTACCTCCACACGATGGCCTACTGGCAGGCTGCGAATGACTTGATGAATCAACCGCTCGATGCCGACCCCGACCAAGACGGCCTCGCGAATGCCCTCGAAGCCGCCTTTGGCCTCGATCCGCTCCTTCCGTCCGCCACCTCGCCCACGCAGGGGTTTGTCACGCTCAGCGGCGAAACCTACGCCACGATCACCTACACTCGCGATCCGGCGATTCTCGATCTGGTCACCACCGTCGAATGGTCCTCCGATCTCGTGAACTGGAGCAACACGGCGGTCACTGAAGTGTCACGCGTGCCGCAAAACGGCCTCGAAACCATCACCGTGCGCACCAACACACCCGCCAGCATCGGCCCTCAGTTTCTGCGCGTGCGCGTGGACGGGCCGTGAGGCTCAAAGATGAATCTCCGTGCCGATGCCACCATCGGTGAAGATTTCGAGGATCAACGCATGAGGCAGACGACCGTCGATGAGGTGGACTTTGCCAACGCCGCCGCGGAGGGAGTCGAGGGAGCTGTCCACCTTCGGAATCATGCCGCCGCTGATGACTTTATCGGCCTTCAGTTTGGCGATGCTGGCCTCGTCGAGGCTTGGGATGAGGGTGCTGTCGTCTTTCGGATCGCGCATCACACCGCGCACGTCGCTGAGGAAGATGAGCTTGGTGGCTTTGAGGCGTTTGGCGAGGGCGCAGGCGGCGAGGTCGGCATTCACATTGAGCGTTTTGCCACTTGCGAGCTCGCGAGCGACCGGTGACACGACGGGAACGAATTCACCGGCCACGGCGGCTTGGATGAGGCCGAGTTTGCAGTCGTTCACTTCGCCGACCCAGCCGAGATCGCCCTTCATTTTCTCGCCGAGGAAGACTTCCGTGCCGGGAATGCCGACGGCTTTGCCACCAAAGGCATTGATCTTGTTCACGATCTCCGGGTTGATCACGCGAGCGAGGGTCTCTTCGACGATTTTGATCGTCTCGTCGTCGGTGACGCGCATGCCATTGATGAATTTGGCCTCCAGGCCGGACTCGACCATCGCTTTGGAGATCGCCTTGCCACCGCCATGCACGATGACGGGATTGATGCCGACGGCTTCGAGGAAAACGACATCGCGAAGGAAGGAATCGACCTGCACGGGGTCTTCCATGGCGCTGCCGCCGACTTTGATCAGGAACGTGCAGCCGCGAAAGGCCTGCATGTAAGGCAGCGCTTCGAGAAGGACGGCGGATTTGGTGATCTGGGTGTCGAGGGCGGACATGGAAGCGGAGGGCATAGTCAAGAATCGGCCTGGGGTCAAATTCACGTTGGGCGCGGGGCGAGGCGGGGTTAGCATGGTTCCGATGTCCGACCGCAAGCCCACGCCGAAGCAAATCATGCGCCACCGCCTCGTGGCCGCATGGCGTGGCGTGTCCGATGGGCCGGTGATGACGCTGCCGACGCTCAGCGTGGCGGATCTAGCGCCGAAAATCGTGGCCCAGGCCGGTCTGGCGGATCGCGTGAAGCTCGAGGACGTGCTCTCCGCTTGGCAGGAGATTGTCGGCGATCTGCTTTTCAGGCTGACGCGGCCTGATAGCATGGAGCGCGGCATTCTCACGGTGCGGCTCACGCAACCCTCGGCGCACCATGCGTTGAGCCTCGAAAAGACCAAAATCCTCAGAAGGCTCCAAAACCGCCTCCCCGAGGCCAAAATTCGCGACATCCGTTTCCGTCACGGCTGACGTAACTCTGTCTCTACCCCGCTTTGAACTCCCACACTCACGCCGCCCTCATTCTCGTCGGTCACGGTTCGACGATGAACCCCGACTCCAGCGCCCCGACGCATCTGCACGCCGATGAAATCCGCCGTCGCGGTCTTTTTCACGAGGTGGCCTGCTGTTTCTGGAAAGAGGAGCCGAACATGCGCGAGGTGTATGAGATGGTGGAGAGCGAGGTGATCTACATCGTGCCGAATTTCATCAGCGAGGGCTACTTCTGCCAGCAAGTGCTGCCACGCGAATTGCGACTCGACGGACCAGTGACGCATCGCGACGGCAAAACGATCCACTACTGCGATCCCGTGGGCATTCATCCCAACATGACGCGACTGCTGCTGCAGCGTGCTGACGAAGTGGCCGCCGGGGTTCCTCGCGGCGAGACGAGCCTCATCATCGTGGGCCATGGCACGAACCTGAATGAGAATTCAACGAAAGCCATCCAAGACCAGGTGAGGCTCATCCGCGAAGGCGGATACGGTTTTGCCGAGGTGGTGGACGCCTACATGGAGGAGGCTCCGTTTGTGGCCGACTGGGCAAAAATGACCACCGCGCCGAATGTGGTCGTGGTGCCGTTTTTCATCGCCGATGGCCTTCACAGCTTCCAGGATATTCCAGTGCTGCTGGACATGCGCGAGGAAACAGGGGCCGCTTTGAGCGAAACAGGGCTTTTCCATTCCAATCCACATCACCTGCACGGCCGGAATCTTTATTACAGCGGAGCGATCGGCACCGAGCCACTGATGGCGGAGGTCATCTTGGACCAGGTGAATGATTTTGATGCCAAGCATGCGGTGAACGGTGGACGGTCTGCGGTGGGCTGTTTGAATCAAAAACTCTCCGCATGGCTCAATGAAGGTCGCGACGTGATCGGGGAGATCACGGTGAAGGCGAAACCGGATGGTGGCTATGCGCTGCGGCATGTGTTGGATCGAGAAAGCACGGGATTGGTCTCCCACAGCGGTGCCATTGCGGCGCGTGAGATCGCCCGCTGCGATGAGGCGGGCAAATTTCGCCCGCTGCACTCCGCACCGACGATGAAGCGGGGCTGGGAGTTGCATGTGACGAACCTCGACGAGCTGCGTCTGGCGCTGGATTTCTTTTATCCCGCCGCGGTCGGATGCGCCGCATCCCTCGAGGCCGGCACGCTGGCTTCCACGCCGCTGCGGGAGCTGCTCGGCCGTCAGACGGGCATGTATCGCTTCACCAACACCATCAACGACGAGCAGGCCTTTGCCATGGTGCAGAAGACCTGCGCGGCCAAAAACTGCCAGCGCCGCATCCTCTGGCCGCTCACGCCGGGGCAGTGCTTCCCGATGGATGAAGCCAAGGCGCAAGCAAAGGCTATTCCCCTGCTCTGCGTCGAGGCCTGTCCGCACATCGTCTCTGCGGCTCGCAAGATCGCCAAGGAGGCCTTTGAGGTGAAAGAGGCCCAAAGAAAAGCAGCCGAGGCTGCTGGAGCCCCGGCTGCTTCGTAAGGTGAGTTCTCGGGCCGTTAGGCAAAGACGCTGGTGAGCGGCTGGCCTTTGTCCGCGATGGTGAAGGGGCGCTTGCTGGGGCTGTAGATGACTTGATCGAGTGGGAGGCCAAGGGCGAAGGCGATGGTGGCGTTCATGTCCTGGATCTTGATCTTGTCCTCAATGACCTCGCGGCCTTCCTTATCCGTTTTGCCATAGACGAAGCCGCCTTTGACGCCGCCGCCAAACATGACGGCAGAGAAGGCTTTCGGATAGTGATCGCGGCCGACGTTTTGATTGATGTCTGGCGTGCGGCCGAACTCGGTGGTGACAACGACGAGGGTGTCCTGGAGCATGCCGCGAAGGTGCAGGTCGTTGAGGAGGGCGGAGAGGCCTTTATCGAGTGTCTCGCAGCGCTCGGGGACGGCGACGAAGTTGGCATTGTGCGTGTCCCAACCGCCAAGGGAGACCTCGACGAAGCGCACACCACGCTCGACCAGACGGCGGGCGAGGAGGCAGCCTTGACCGAAGGCTTCTTTGCCGTAGGCGGCACGGACGTCCGGGGCTTCATCCGCCAGATCGAAGGCTTTGAGGTCCTCGGACTTCATCATGGTCATGGCATCGTCATACATGTCCGCGTAGGCCTTGACGTTGCGATGTGGGAAGGTGGCGCGGAAGTCCTTATCGAGCTCGTCGGCAAGGGTCATGCGGGCCTGCAGCTTCTCCGGCTGGCTGTTTTTGATGTTCTTGAGGCCGTTTTCGGGATTGGAAACGAAGAGCGGTGCCTGCGCGGCTGGGAAGAAGCCAGCACCCGGATGGCGGCTGTCATTGCCGACGAAGACGAAGTTTGGCAGCGTGCTATTGCCTCCGCCCTGGAAGACATTCAGCCAAGCTCCCATGGCGGGATGGCGGATGGTGCCGCGCAGCTCATAGCTGGTGTGCATCATGTAGTTTCCCTGCTCGTGGGCACCTTGAGTGGAGGTGAGCGAGTTGAGGATCGTGCCGTGATGCATGTGCTTCGCGGTATTGGGCAGGTACTCGGAGATGCGAACGCCATCGGCGCTGGTCTTGATGGGCTTCGTGGGGCCGGCGGTCTCGACGCCTTCCTTCACGTCCCAAGTATCCATGTGGGACTGGCCGCCGCTCATGTACAAGTAGATCACGTTTTTCGCAGTGGCGGCCTGGCGCAGCTTCGAGGAGCCTTCAAAGGCGGCGAAGGACTTGCTGGTGAGCGAGTTTCCGAGAAGGCCAACGCCGAGGAGCGACGAGGCGGTTTTCACGGCGAAGTCACGGCGGCTGATTTCGCCGGAGCGGAGGAGTTTGGAGGCGAGGTCGTGTTTCATGGCAGTGTGTTGTTGGGCGTTGTCTTGTTGGAGAAAGGCGGAGCGAGAGGAGCGGCAGATTACTGGATGAAGATGAACTGCTGGGTGTTGAGGAGGGAGAACACGAGGTCCTGCATGTCGGTGAGGCCAGTGTCCTGGGCTTTGAGCCAGGCGGCTTTTTCATTCGCACTGGGTTTGCGGGAGAGGATGGTCATGTAGGCGGCATCGACCTTGTCATCGGGATACTGGGCCTTGCGGACGGTGAGCATGAGCTGGCTGAAGCCATCAAGGAGTTGCGGAAGCAGGCTACCATTCATCATCGCGAGTGCCTGGGGCACGCTGGCCTCATTGTTGGCGTTTTCGATGGTCTCGCGGTCGCTCTGGCCGAATTCGCGGAGATAGTGACCACGCTGGGCGGGGCTTTCCAGCTCGGCGGCACGAACCGTTTCACGGCTCATGCGTTCACGGGTGGAGATGTATTTTTTGCGCTCCTTGGGCTCGGTGATGCCGAAGTAATCAGCCTCTTCTTCGTAAGCGGCGCGGAGTTTGACATTCACGGCCTCTTTTTCTTCCTTGGTGAACTCTTTGCGGTCGTAACCGGGGATGATGACCTTCTCCGTGCGGACGCCATTGGACATCATCATCATGGAATCACCTGCCATCATGGCTGGAGCGGCTTCAGTGCCACCTTTGGTGGTGAGGGCGACGGTTTGGTAGGGCTTGCCGGTGACTTTTTCGAAGAGCTTCTTCTGGCCGGTGGTGATGACTTCCGCGTAGGTGACCTTGCGGCCTTCGTTTTGAATGCGGTTCACCTCGCTGCGGATGGCATCGGACTTGGATTTGAACTCCTTGGCCTTGGCGAGTGCGGCTTCCTGCTCGGGGCCGGGTTTCATGGCCTCAGCCTTGTCTTGAGCTTCTTTCCACTGGGTGCGAGCCTCGGCATAAAGCTTCTGCTGGCCTTCGGTGCGCTGGCGATTCATGCCGTAGATGGTTGCGGCCTTTTTGAGGCCTTCGAGAGCTTCCTCAGGAGAGAGCGAATCGACGCTGTCGGCGATTTTTTTGGCCTGAAGGATGCGCTGCTCCATGGCATCGCGATTGGCCTGATTGATCATGTCCGGGCTGGGATTGATGAGGGTGACAAAGCTGTCCCACATCTGCTCGGCCGTCATGCGGCGAAGGAGGGGGCCGGTGAAGTGGTAGGTACTGCCGGCGGCGTATTCCTCGCGTGTGACCTGGGCCTGGTAGGCCTTGGTGTTGTAAAGCACGCGAAGGACGGCCTTCATGTCATAGTTGAGGTCGATGACGAGCTTTTCGAGATGCTTCTCCATCTCGGGAATCATCGGAACCGTCATGTCCATGAGCTCATCGAGAGGTTCAATGAGGGCGAGGCCGAAAACACGCTTCCAAAGGCGATTCGCGATGACGGTGGTGAAGCGAGGATTCTCCGGACTGGTCATCCAGCGGGCGTAGGCCTGGAGTGGCGTCTCGCCGGGCTGGCAGACGCACTCGTGGCCCATCATGGCACCTGCGCTGACGACGGACTTGGGCTTTGCATCGCTGTATTGGTAATCATGCGGAAGGGTGAGCTTCGCATCGCGGCTGCTCACGCTGGTGTAGCGCATGGTGTCACGCACGTCGTTCATGGCTTCCTGATAGCCACGCTGTTCTTTGCGGAGTTTGTCTTGCACCTCGCGGCGCTTCATTTGCACGACTTTCATGTCGGCGTCATACTTCTTGTAAGCATCCGCGTAGGTCTTCTCAGCGGCGGCACGCTCTTCCTTGGTCATCTTACCGCTGATTTTCGGACGCTGAGGACGCTGGGGCTCCTTCACGGCAGCACGGGCGGCGTCTTCCTGCTCGCGGAGAAGGTCACGCACGTCTCCCATGATGCCGCCATTGTAGTCCTGAGTCTGCACACCATAGGTGAAAGCGGCCATTTTGAAGAACTGCATCTGGGACCACTTATCGAAGGGATGGTTGTGGCACTGGGCACACTCGATGCGGGTGCCGAGGAAGATGCGCGTGGTGTTCGCCATGTTATCGAGCGGCATGCCGCGATCCCGCATGTAATAGCCGATGGCACCGTTCTCCCATGCCTTGCCCTGCGCGGCGATCATCTCGGCGACAAACTTGTCGTAGGGCTTATTGTCACGAAGCGATTGCTTCACGAAGTTCGCATACGCCGCGCCAGTGATCGCACCCGTTTGGTTGCCATTGCTGGTGAGACGCAGCACATCCGCCCAGTAGTTGAAGAAGTGCTGCACATAGGCCTCAGAGCCAAGAAGCTTGTCGATGAGCTTCGCACGCTTATCGGCGGTCTTGTCATTGAGGAATGCCTCCGCCTCGCGTGTGGTGGGAATGCGGCCGATGGTATCGAGGTAAATGCGGCGGACGAAGGTGTTGTCGTCGGTTGCTGGGTTACCGGTGAGTTTGTGTTTCTGCCAGTCGGCAGCCAGGATGGCATCGATCTCCTTGGCCGCAGCGGCAGGGTGAACCTGGGGAGCAGCAAAGGAGGCGGAGGCAACGCAAACGAGGGCGAGGGAGGCAGCGAGGGAGCGCTTCATGATGCTCGTTTACGTCAAAATCGGCCTAATATATCACAAGCCATGTAAAACCTATGGAGGTGTTCGAGTTACCTGGGAACAAAAAGGCCGTGGATTGCTCCACGGCCTTGAGTCACGAAAAGGATGCTCGTTTGCCTCAGCGACGGTTGCGGCGACGAAGAAGAACCATGAGGCCAGCAGCGCCAAGTAGGATGGCACCGCCCGGCTCGGGGATCGGAGCGCACTCGCCGTGCAGGGTAATGTTATCGAGGTAAAGCGTGCTGCCTTGGGAACCCCATGCATAAAGTTCAACGTGATACGTTTCACCATCGGCATCGATGCCGGTGGGGAAGCTGGCAGAGCCTTGGTTGAAGGAAAAATCGAGATCATTCCAGAGGCCGGTATTGTTCATCGCGACCGGGCCGGAAGTGCGATGCTGGATCGCACCGCTGCTGTCCTCCCAGAAGATGGACGCTTGGATGGAATTGACCGAGTTTTCGCTCGGGCGCTTCCAGTCGAGGCTGAGACCGCTGATGGAGATGGCTTCGCCGGGATTCACCAGCACGTCGAAGGCCAGCGTATTCATTTCCTGGCTCAGATCGCTGCGGACGAAAGAGTAGTCATAGGTCTTGTCCCAGCCGGCGAAGCAGCGGAATTTCGAACCATCTGGGCCACCGAAGAAGTGCAAACTCTGCGAGAGGGTGTTCAGCGAAAGGTCTGTCGCCACGAGGCAAGGGGCGCAGTAGGTGACCTTGTTGGGATCGTTGAAGTTGTTCAGGTTGTTGAAGTCGTAGAGTGCCAGAACGTTCTGGAACGGATTGACGACCTGGGAGAAAGCCGACCCAGAGAGGGTGGCAACCGCAGCGAGGGCAAAGAGCAGCTTTTTCATGTTATTCGTGACGTTGAGTTTCAGATCTAAGATCAGACGCATGCCTGATACGAGCATGGCATTGTTAGCGACTCGCCAGCGCCCAAACAATCCAAAGTTTGCAAGAATTATCTCATTAGCGGCTCATGATTGAGAATATACTTTTATCAAAGGTCAGCTAATCTAAAAAATCTACTCCACCCTGTTTCCATGCTCGTTTCACCTGCTCGCTTTATCGCCTCCGCCGTGCTCTGGGGCATGGTCATCACCGCGCTTGGGTGCAAAAAGCAGGACGCCAAGACGGCTGAAAGCATTCCCCCCACTCTCGCACCGCCTTCACGCTGTGGTGATCCCCATCGAATCCTCACCGCGAATGTGCGCCACCTCCCTGCCCCGCCTTTGCGGGATGGCATCGGCACCTCGCGCATCCCAATCACCACCTCGAATCCTCAGGCGCAGGCCTACTTC
Organism: Verrucomicrobiaceae bacterium; assembly: GCA_016713245.1. Classification (GTDB taxonomy): domain Bacteria; phylum Verrucomicrobiota; class Verrucomicrobiia; order Verrucomicrobiales; family Verrucomicrobiaceae; genus Prosthecobacter. Next base: position 57,464 of record JADJPM010000001.1, read on the forward strand.
GACTGCGGGCTGAACCTGCTGCATGTGTTTTGGGAGTTTGAGGCTTACCGCGCTTTTCAAAGAGCCGCAGAACTCGACCCCGACTGCGCCATGGCCTACTGGGGCATCGTGATGTGCATGCCCGGGGCCAAGCCTGAATTCCTCGTCGAACGCACAAACGCCATGGGCCGCCTGATGGCCTTGCGTGACAAAGTTTCGCCGCGTGAGCAGGGCTACATCGATGCGCTGCAAGTCCTCGTCAGCCAGGGCAGCGAACGCTTTGCCGAGCGCCTGGAGGCGCAGTGGCGGGCTGATCCGGCCGATGTCGATGCCGGAGCGCTGGCCGCCTACTACTTTAAAGACGGCTACAATTCGGATGGCAAACGCACGCCGAATCAAGAGCGTGGCATCCAGATCATCGAGGAGATCCTCAAACGCAGCCCGAACCATGTCGGTGCCCTGCACTATTCGATTCACCTCTACGAGCTCGGCCCGGAGATCGACCTCGCCATGCCGGCCGCACAAAAGATCGCCCGACTCGCTCCACGGGCGAGCCATGCCGTGCACATGCCCGGTCATGTGGCCTTCTTTCGCGGCGAGTATGACGCCGCCATTGACCACTTCCGCGCCGCCTACGCCGTCGATGAGGCTTATCACAAGGCCGAAAACATCGAACCGGCCGAGAATGAAAACTTCGCGCACAACCTGAACTTCCTCGCCCAAGCCTACGCCGAGGCAGGCAGGCTCCGCGAGGCCTTGCTCTATGCCGAGGAATTGAAACGCACCCGTCTGGCGACCGCGCGATTACGATCCGAAGCGGCCTCCATCGTCGCCTACGAAGGTCGCTCGCTCGCCGGCCGCCTGCTCATCCGGGCGGGCGACTATGCGCGAGCCGTCGAAACACTCTCGCGTGAATCTTCCGACCTAGGTCCCTCCCCGCCGAAGTACTTTCTCGAAGGTCTCGCCGCCAGCGCCCGAGGCCTCCAGGCAGCTCAACTCGGCAACCGCGACCAGATTTCCATCTCGCTCACCGATTTGGCTCGATGGACGCAATTGCTGAACGATGCCGCCCGCCAGATCCAGCAATCGGAAGAGGTCTTCTATGCGCAGCGAGCCTCGCGCATCCTCGATCTTTTCGCCCGCACGCTGCGTGCTCAAGGCTCCTCCAGCATGCAAACAGGCCGCATCTTCATCGACGGGCTCATCGCGGCCGATGCCGATGGCTACCGCATGGACCCGCCCCTCATGCCGCTCTCCGTTCACGAGCTGGCCGGAGCCTTTTTCCTGCAACGCGGCGATGCCGCCGCCGCGAAAGCCGCCTACCAGCAGGCGCTCCTCCAGCGTCCGCGCAGCGGCTACATCATGCTCGGCCTCGCCCGGGCGGAAAAGCTGGCCGCGAACGGCGCTTCGAACGACGAGACAAAGTTCGCCTGGAATCGCGTCATCGAATGCTTTCCGCAGGGAGATTCGAATCTATCCGCGCTCATGGAAGCCAAAGCGGAACTGGCAAAGTAAGCTTCCTCACCGCTTCACCACGCATTCATCGTGGTTCATGAGTGCCTGCACAAGCACGGCCGCAGTGGCGAGCTCGGCTGAAGGCGTCTTCGGCTTCCGCGAGCCCACATCGAGCAGTTTCTTCATGGCGGCAGCATCCTTCTTGAAGTACCCCAACTGCTCCGCATGAAGCTGCTGGGTGATGGAAAGCTCCTTCGCATCCGGCTTGCGGCTCAGGCAGTGCAGGAAAGCGCCCTCGATGAGCTTCAAGGTATCCCCCTTTGATTCCGTGAGGAGCTTCTCCGCCAGCACGCGGGCGGCTTCGATGAATTGCGGTCCGTTGAGCAAGATCAACGCCTGTAGCGGACTATCCGTGCGTTCACGTTTGGCGGTGCAAACAGCCCGGCGAGGTGCGTCAAAGGCCAACATGGCCGGCGGCGGACTCGTGCGTCGCCATGTCGTGTAAAGACTGCGACGAAAGACCGCATCACCAGCACTGGGGCCGATGGGTTTGAAGGCCTCCGTCATCTCATACGGATACACCGGGGGACCACCGATCTGCGTTTGCAGCAGGCCGGAAATGGCGAGCGCATTGTCGCGGATCATCTCGGCACTCAGGCGATGCCGTGGACCACGGGCCAGCCATTGGTTGTCGGGATCATCCGCCATCGTCGCGGCATCGGCGATGCTGCGCTGCTGGTAAGTCTGGCTCGATACGATGGTATGAATCAGCCCCTTCACATCCCAGCCGCTCGCGATGAAGTGCCCAGCGAGAAAATCGAGCAACTCGGGATACAGCGGACGCTCGCCCTGGCTGCCGAAGTCCTCCGAAGTCTTCACCAGACCTCGACCGAACAAACTGGCCCAGATGCGATTCACGGTCACGCGGGCCAGCAGCGGATGATTCGGTGCCGTGAGCCATTTCGCGAGCCCGAGTCGGTTCTTCGGCCATTCCGGCTTCATCGGTGGCAAAACGGCGGGCGTGATCGGGCCAGCTTCTTCATCACGTTTATCGTATTCGCCACGGATGAGCGTGTAGGCCTTCTTCGGCTGCGGAAGCTCCTGCATGACCATCATCTCCTTTTGCGCTTCGAGGAGCTTCGTGACCTCCGCTCGTGCGACGGTGAGCTCATCGAGCTTCACATCATGTGACAGGCTTACATCACGACCAAAAACGCGAAAATCATCAATCAGCCCGCCTTTGAAGCCGCGATCACGAAAACGCTCGCCGAGCGAAATCGTGTCACCACCGCCACCGAGGATGTTTTTCGTCAGATTGTCCCGAATGACCTCCACCTCGGCTTGTTGGCCGTCGATGAAGATACGCAAGCCATCGGCCCGGCTGGAGCCGTCATTTGTCACGACAACATGCAGCCACGTTTTAAGCGGAATGGACTTCTTCGTGCGGATGGAGATCGCATTGCCCGGCCAGAAGTGAATGAGGGACCACTTGAGCTTTCCTTCCTCGATCAGCAGCTCGTAGCCACGGCTGGCAGCATCCATCCAGGCCCGCGAACGATGAAACACCACCGCACGCTCCTTCACATCTGGCGTCTGCATCGACAGCGACACGCTGAAAGGCTCGTGACGCTGGAAATTGCCCACTTTGGTCTCCACCGAATCATCCCCGGTGAACTGCACCGCGCTGCCCTCATGCCCCGGCACGAGCTTGTTCTCGCCTTTGAGCGTCGCAGGGCTCTTCGCGTCGAGTTGATTCGCCAGCGTGTTCTTCTCCAGCTTGTCAAAATTGAAGCGGGCAATCTCGCCGTGCGCCAAATCAGGCTTCGCGAGATGCTTCGGCAGCTTTTTCTCCAACTCAGCCACCTTCGTCCTCGCTGCGGCGAGCTTCGCCTTCGTCGGCTCGTCCATCATCATAAGCGTCGGCGTGGGCGGCGACGGCGTGAAGAACGAATACAGCCCTGCCTCGTCGATGTTTTGGAACATCGAAAACAGCCCGTAATACTCCTTCTGTGCGATGGGATCGTATTTGTGATCGTGGCAGCGTGCACACTCGAAGGTGAGGCCGAGAAACGCCGTGGCAAAGGTCTGTACGCGGTCCGCCACATACTCCACGCGGTATTCCTCCTCGACGCTGCCGCCTTCGGCTTCCTGCTGATGCAGCCGGTTGAAGGCCGTGGCGAGAATCTGCTCATCCGTGGCTTGGGGGAGCATGTCTCCGGCGATCTGCCAGGTCACAAACTGGTCGAACGGCAGGTTGTCGTTCAGCGCCTTCACCACCCAGTCCCGCCAAGGCCAGACATCCCGCTCCCGGTCCACCTGAAAGCCATACGAGTCCGCGTAGCGAGAGACATCGAGCCAATCTGAAGCCCATTTTTCGCCGAAGGAGGGAGACTGGAGGAGCTTCGAAACCAGATCGGACAGATCCGTCTGATCGGACGGATCAGGAGGCAGGCCCGTGAGATCAAAATGCAGTCTCCGCCTCAGTGTGGATGCCTCAGCCTTTGGCTGGAGCTTCAAACCCCGCTGAGCTAACCCAGCGCTCACGATTTCATCCACACGCTTCGCCGCGTCGTGAATCAGGAATCTAGATTCAGGAATCGGGAATGAAGTGAAGCTCCAATGCGCCTCATACTCCGCGCCTTCACTGATCCAGCGGCGCAGCGTTTCGACCTCCGCCATCGTGAGCTGGCCGAGCTTCGATTTCGGCGGCGGCATCAGTTCATCGGGATCGCTGGTGAGGATGCGATCGAGGATGAGGCTTTTCTCCGGCTTTCCCGGCACAATGTGGCCGTCCTGGATCGCCGCCTCGCGATCATCCAGCCGCAGATCCGCCTCCCGCTTCTTCGAGTCCGGCCCATGGCAGTGGAAACACTTGTCCGAGAGGATCGGGCGGATGTCGCGGTTGAAGCGCAGCTTCTCCGCCGCGGTGACGGCGAGCGGGAAAAACAGGAGGGCGAGGGCGAAACGCATGGGTTGGACAAAGACAGGAGACTTCCACCTTTCTCAACGGCCTTCCTCTTGACCTTCTTGACGCCCTTGACGACTTCCGCCTGGGCCACCATGCATCACCGGCTCATTCCCTCTCATGTGGCAGGAACTCACCACCCTCTGGCAAAGCATCCGTGACCCGGAGTACCTGCACCTGCTCATCGAGCCGCTGCCGCTCTACGGACTCGGGCTGGGGCTGATGTTCTTCATCGTGGCCTTTGTGTTTGGCGAGAGGCGCTGCCGCCTCGTGGCGCTGGTGCTCGTCTGCGTCTCCTGCGCCAGCGTGTGGCCCTACACCGACCTGCGGGCCAAGGCCACGCCGCGCATCATCGCCACGCGACCGCCAGAATACGCCAGCGTGATCCGCGAGCAGACTCAGCGCCGGCTCGACTGGAACTGGCCCTACTACGCGATGACGCTCTTTTCGCTCATCGCCCTCTTCACCAGCCAATCGCCCAAAGGCAAGCCATTGCTCCTGGTCGTCGTCATCGGTGGCGCGATGCTGTTTTGGATCAGCATCTGGCTGCACAAAAAAGAATGCGAGGTCTATCACCGCAACATCGTGCGGTACAAACCACCGCGATGAGGCTCACGGGATCGGCGTCTCCTCGATCAGCATCCTTGCGGTATCCGCGCCGGTTTGGCCGTCCACGGCATGGTCGAGTCGATGACCCATCACGGGCACCGCCACGGCCTGCACATCCTCCGGCAGCACCATCGCCCGACCTTGAATGAGCGCCCAGGCTCTCGCCGCCGCGAGCAAAGCCAGCCCCGCACGCGGCGAAAGCCCATGCCCGGTGGCGCGACTGGCCGCGAGAAGGTCCTGCAAATAATCGAGCAGCGGTGCCGAGACATGCACCGCCCGCGTCCAGCCTTGCAGCGTGTGCAAATCCGCCGTCGAGAGCGCCGCCGGCATCGTCTTGAGCAGATCACGACGGTCGAGACCTTGCAGCAGCGCCCGCTCCGCCTCGCGATCCGGCGGCCCAAGGCCCAGACGCATCAAAAACCGGTCCAACTGCGATTCCGGCAGCATGTAGGTGCCCGTTTGCGACGAGGGATTCTGCGTGGCGATCACGAAGAACGGCTCCGGCAGCGCATGCGTGCTGCCATCGGCCGTCACCTTCCCCTCCTCCATCGCCTCCAGCAGCGCGGACTGGGTCTTCGGCGTGGCCCGATTGATTTCATCCGCCAGCAGCACCTGCGAGAAAACCGGGCCGCGATGGAAGATGAAGCTGCCGCTATCCCGATCAAACACGGCTGCGCCGAGAATATCCGCCGGCAAAAGATCGCTGGTGAACTGCACCCGCCGAAATTGAAGCCCCAGCGCCTGCGCCAGCGCCTGCGAGAGGATCGTCTTCCCCACCCCGGGCTGGTCCTCAAACAGCAGATGCCCCCGCGCCAGCAGACAGGCCACCGCGAGCCTCACGGTATCCTCCTTGCCAAGAATGATCTGCGAGACGGCGCTGAGCAGCGCCTCAATTTGCTCCTGCGCCTGCCGGGCGCTCGCGGCAGGAAGGGTGGCATCGGCCGAGGACGTTTGGGTGCGTGAGGACACGAGAAAAAATAGGCTGTTGAGCCTGTACTCTCGCCTGAACCGGCTCCCAAGCGCAAGAGATACCTTTGGCTGCAGCCCGAGTATCAGGCTCAAATTCTCAACAGGATCCCGCCCAAACCCGAATTGCATCTTTGCCGCTTTCCCGTTATGAATCCGGCATGACAACGCTGTCACTTTCACTGCCCGATAAACTCGTCGCCCGGCTCGATGATGCTGCCAAGGCACGCAAAAAGACCCGCCAGGCCTTTGTGCGCGAGGTGCTGGTGAAAAGCGTGCCTTCAACGCCTGCCTCAAAGAAACCCAGCCTGCTCGAACGCACTCGCAACCTCTGCGGCATCGGACAAAGCGGCATGCGGGACCTCTCCTCCAATCCGGCCCACCTGAGCGACTTCGGAGCATGAACGGACCCGTCATCGCTGATGCCGGGCCTCTCGTGGCTTATCTGGATCGCAGCGACCAGCATCATGACTGGGCAGTGGCCACCTTTTCACAACTGACCGATCCGCTCCTGACCTGCGAGGCGGTCATGGCCGAAGCCTGGCATCTGCTCGGGCGTGGCCGGATCAATCCTGACCACCTGCTGGCTCTGGCGAAGCAAGGTGCCCTGATTGTTCAATTTGATCTCGGCTCGGAAATTGATGCCGTGCGGCTGCTCATCCAGCGCTACGCCAACGTGCCGATGTCGCTCGCCGATGCCTGTCTTGTGCGGATGAGCGAATTGCATGAGGCATCGCGAGTCCTGACCGTGGATTCGGACTTCATCGTGTATCGCAAGCATGGCAGGAAGACCATTCCACTTTTGAGCCCGCTCTCCGCTGCTTGAACCCGAGAGGTCATTCAGGCTAAAACTTTGGGATGAGTTCCCCGCAGTTGTGCTATCTTGTCGGCTACGACCTTGAACAACGACCTCCAGAAACCCCAGCCACGCTTCGACGACCTTCGCGGTATCCTTCACTATGTGCCGCAGTTTCGTCAGAAGGTCTTTGTGATCGCCTTTGATGGGGCGCTGATGACGCAGCCGGGCTTTGCGAGCATCCTGCAAGACGTGGCGGTGCTGCAATCGCTGAACATCGAGGTGGTGCTCGTTTTTGGAGCCCGCGCCCAAGTGCGGGCGCTGGCAGCGAAGCGCGGCATCACGCTCTACAACGACGACGGCATGGGCCGGACGGATGCGGCAGGCATCGAGATCGCCACGGATGCGATCATGCGGCAGTGCAGCGAGCTAGTGGCCGATCTGACGGCGCTGGAAATGCCGGTGGCGGTCTCCAACGCCCTCGCGGTGCATCCGGCGGGTGTCATTGACGGTGTCGATCTCGAATTCACCGGCCGCATCGAGCGTGTCGATGAGGAAAGCCTCCGTGCCCTGCTCAAAGCGGACATCATCCCGATTTTGCCCCCGCTGGGCTATGACGGCAAAGGAGCCACGCTGCGGCTGAATTCCGATGCCGTGGCCGTGGAGGTCGCCATCGCGCTTCAGGCCGCCAAAGTCATTTTTGTCTCCGAAAGCGGCCTCAACGACCCCGACGGCCAGCGTCTCGCCCAAATCTCCGTGGCCGAGGCGAAAGAGATGTACAAGAAAAAGGACCCGAAGCACGATGTGAGCATGCTCTCGAAGCTGCGCTACGCCGCGCTCGCCTGCCAGGAAGGCGTGCCACGTGTCCACATCGTCGATGGCACGCTCGATGAAGCGCTGCTGGCTGAATTGTTCTCCAATGAAGGCGTCGGCACGATGATCCATGCCGATGACTACCAGCAGATCCGCAAAGCCCACGCCAGCGATGTGCCAGCGCTGCTTTCCATGATGCAGCAAAGCGTGGACGATGCCGCGCTCGTGCCTCGGAGCCGCGACTCCATCCAATCGAAGATCAAAGACTTCTTCGTCCTCGAACTCGATGGCCACCCGATCGGCTCCGTCGCTGTGCACAGCTATGAGGAGGAAGGCAAAAAAGTCGCCGAACTGGCCTGCCTCTTCGTGAAACGCAGCCACAAGAACAAAAGCCATGGCCGCAAACTCGTCGCCTTCGCCGAGGAGACGGCGAAACAACGCGGCTGCGAGGTCATCGTGGCCCTCAGCACGCAGGCCTTCCGCTTTTTCGAGGAAAAGATGGGCTACACCGTCACCACACCGGATTCTCTGCCCGCCAGCCGTCGCGAGAAATACGACAAGAGCGGCCGGAACTCGAAGGTGCTGGTGAAATCGCTGAAGTAGCCACGACGCTGCGCAGGTCGGTATGCCAAAAGCATCTTGGCAAAGCCGGGTGATGTGTTTCCGTCTGCCACCATGAATCCGCCGCCCGTTCCCAGCCCGGATACCGATCACCTGCGGGTGCTCGCCATCTGCCATTACATCACCGCCGGGCTCACGCTGCTGATGTCCGCCTTCATCCCGCTGCACTATGCGATCATGAAGATGGTCTTCACCAGCCCGGAGATCACGAACCCCAAGCCCGGCGAGCCCGCGATGCCTTTCAATCCAGCGGAATTCTTCGCGATCTTCCAATGGTTCTATGTCATCGCCGCCGTCTTCATGCTCTCGGCGGTGGTTTCGACGGCGATCTCCGGTCGCTTCATCCAGCGGCGGGTGAACCGCCTCTTCTCGCTGATCGTGGCCGGCTTTCTGTGCATGTTTTTTCCCTTCGGCACCGCTTTGGGTGTCTTCACCTTCATCGTGCTGACCCGCGATTCGGTGCGGCGGCTGTATCTGGAGGCTGAACCACCACCATGAAAATCGACGCACTCGCCCGCCTGGAACGTCATGCGAAACGTCTCGCGGAGATCGCCTCCGTGCTCGGGCGGTATGGGCTGGCGGACCTTTTTGGCGGCTTCAAGTATGCCTGGCTTCAGGACCGGCTGAAAAGCGCCGATGGGCAATCGCTCACGGAAGGTGTCACCCAGGCAGCGCGAGTGCGGATGGCGCTCACGGAGCTTGGCACGACCTTCATCAAGCTGGGGCAGATGCTCAGCACGCGGGCGGACCTCGTGGGACCGGAACTCACGGAGGAGCTTTCCGAACTGCAATCCAATGTGCCGCCCGATGACGCGGACATCGCGAGGGCAACGATTGAAAGCGAGCTCGGCGGTTCCATTTCGACGTTGTTTGCTCGCTTTGACGATGAACCGCTCGCCGCAGCTTCGGTGGCGCAGGTGCATGCGGCGCTGCTGCCCACTGGGCAGAGCGTGGTGGTGAAGGTGCGCCGTGCCGGTGTGGCCGAGCAGGCAGCCACGGATCTGGAAATCGTGCAGGCATTGGCGGAGCTGCTGGAGAAGCACTCCCCCGCCTTGCGCACCTACCAGCCGCTGGCGCTCGTTCGTCAATTCCGGCGATCCCTGCTTCGGGAACTCGATTTCAGTTACGAGCGGCAGAACCTCGAAGAATTCGGCCGCAACTTCGCGGAGGATTCCACCGTGTGCATCCCGGAGGCGTTTCCGCATCTTTGCTCGCATCAGGTGGTCACCATGGAGCGGCTGGAAGGCATTCTCGGCAGCGACAAGGAGGCCTTGCAGCAGAGCGGCGACGACTTGGGCGAATTCGCCCGACGCGGAGCGAACATGTATCTCGACATGGTCTTCCGCGATGGCTTCTACCATGCCGATCCGCATCCGGGAAATCTCATCCTGCTGCCGGGCAATGTCGTCGGTGTGATCGATTGCGGCATGGTGGGTCGCATTGATGAAGATCTGCGCGATGAGGTGGAGGCGCTGCTGCTCGGCATCGTGGAGCAGGACTCGCATCTCGTCTCCGAGCAGGTGCTGCGACTCGGCGCGGTGCCGCGAGATTGCGCACGGGAGAAGCTCCGCGCCGATCTGCAGGACTTCATGGCTGACTACACGGGCATGCCGCTGAACGAAATCCGCGTCGGCTCGGCCCTCAGCAACCTCGTGGAGATCATCCGCGGTCATCACATCGTGCTGCCGCCGGCTCTGGCGCTGCTTTTGAAGACCATCATCGTGCTCGAAGGCACCTCGCGACGCCTTAGTCCGGAGATCAGCCTCACCGAACTGATGCAGCCGTATTCCTCGCGGCTGATGCTGCGGCGTTTTTCCCCCGGTCGCATGGCCAAACGGGCTCGCCGAGCCTGGCGCTCCTGGGATCGCCTGCTGCATGCGCTTCCACGTGATCTCGCCGATCTACTGGCCCGCTTTCGCGATGGCACGCTCACCGTGCATCTCGATCACCGCCACCTCGATCCCATCGTGAACCGCCTCGTGCTCGGCATCCTCACTGCCGCCGTCTTTCTAGGCTCAACCGAACTGTGGAGCCGCGAGGCCAAACCGCTCCTTTTCGGCGTCTCCGTCTTCGGTGCTCTCGGCTATGCCATCTCCCTCTTCCTTGGTTGGCGGCTGATGCGGGCGATTCGGAAGTCTGGAAACATCCAGTCGAAGGATTGAGGGCGATTGAAGCCTGAAACTTTGAACTTGGAACACCGGCTCTTTTCGCCGAAAACCTCCGCCGCACCCCAACCCCACTCTCACTCATGTATTTCCTCGGCATCGACAGCGGCACGCAAAGCTCCAAGGCCATCGTCCTCGACCTCGACACAGGCAAAATCCTCGCCAGCGGCCATTCGACGTATGATTTGATCGAAGGCCTGCCGCCCGGGCATTTGGAGCAGGACCCGCAGACGTGGGTCGATGCGGTTGATGCGTGTGTGCAGCAGTGCCTGGAGCAGCTCGGCGCGGACAAAAAGAAGATCGCAGGCATCGGCGTGAGCGGTCAGCAGCATGGTCTCGTGGCTCTCGGAGCCGATGACAAGCCCGTGCGCCCCGCGAAGCTGTGGTGCGATACCTCCACGCAGGCGCAGTGTGCGGAGATCGCGCATCATTTCGGCGGCCAGCCGGGCGTGATCGCGATGGCGGGCAATGCGATGCTGCCAGGCTACACCATTCCGAAGCTGCTGTGGATGAAGCAGAACGAGCCGGAGAATTTTGCGAAGACGAAGACCATCCTGCTGCCGCATGATTATCTCAATTTCTGGCTCAGCGGCGTGAAGCGCATGGAATACGGCGATGCCTCCGGCATGGGCATCCTGAACGTGAACACCCGCCAGTGGTGCTATGAGATCTGCGATTTCATTGATCCCAGCGTGCGCAGCATGCTGCCGCCCCTTGGTTCATCGAAGGCCGTGCACGGCACGCTGAGCCGCGAACTCGCGGTGAAGTGGGGACTGAACTTCGATGTCATCGTCAGCGCCGGCGGCGGCGACAACATGATGGGTGCCATCGGCACGGGTAACACCAAGCCGGGCGTCGTGACCGCCAGCTTTGGCACCAGCGGCACGCTGTATGGCGTGGCGGGCAGCCCGGTGGTGGATGGACAAGGTGAAGTGGCCGCGTTTTGCGACAGCACGGATCAGTGGCTGCCTCTCGTCTGCACGATGAACGTCACTGTGGTGACCGAGCAGGTGCGCGAGATGTTCCGCTGGGATTTGAAGCAGCTCGAAGTCGCCGTGAAATCCGCTCCCGTCGGTGCGGAAGGCCTCATGTTCCTGCCTTACCTCAATGGCGAGCGCACGCCGAATCTCCCCAGCGGCACCGGTGTGATCCACGGCCTGCGTCCCACGAACATGACACCTGCCAACATGGCCCGCGCCGCGGTGGAAGGTGCCACGCTGGGCCTCGCGTATGGATTGAAGCGCTTCCGTGATCTCGGCATGAACCCCACGGAGATCCGCCTCACCGGCGGCGGCAGCAAAAGCGCCACCTGGCGTCAGATCGCGGCCGATTGCTTCAACGCGGAAGTCGTCACGCTGAACACCAGCGAAGGTGCCGCCCTCGGCGGAGCCATCCAGGCCGCCTACGCCCACGCCAACCAGGGCGGCACCGAAAAAGTGAGCTACGAGCAGCTTTGCGCCAAACTCGTCACCCTCGATGAAAGCACCCGCTGCAAGCCCAACGCCGAAAACGCCGCGAAGTATGCCGCGCAGCTTGAGAAGCAGATGGAGCTGACGGGAAGACTGAATCAGACGGGGTGGCTGTGAGCCTCCAGAACGTTTTTTGCCACTCGAGTCTGCGCTCGCCATGCCCCGCAAAATCCGACAACTCATTCGTGACCTGGAGCAGGCGGGGTTTTACCTCGTCAAAGGCCAGGGCAAAGGGGACCATCGAAAATTTCGGCACCTCCGATTGCCCGGAAGCCTGACTTTGGATGGAAAAACTGGCGGAGATGCGCATCATTATCAGGAGAAACAAATCCGCGACGCCATTCGAAAGGTTCAATCATGAAATCCAAAGCCATCCCCTATCATCACTGGATTGAGTGGAGCGATGAAGATTCCATCTTCATCGGCTACTGCCCTGACTTGTTTTTTGGTGGAGTATGCCACGGTAAGGATGAGGCAAAGCTTTATCCGAGACTGGTTGCGATCATTCGTGAGGAGATGGACGACCTAAAGGCTGAGGGGAAGGCCCTGCCCCCCGTCTCTGTCCGGCCCATGCGGGAACTGGCTGCCGCCTGAATCCCAAACATGCACCCGCCGTGCATGTTTTGGCGTTCTCTGTGCCAAAAGAGGCAAAGCGGGCAATGGACGCCAAGGGGCGGTGGGTCGATTCGTTTGATGCTGCATGTCACAGGCACGTCCTCTCCTCTTTTTGCTCGCCGCGGTGGCGGTGATCACGGCGTCATCTCTTTTCATCAAACGGCCGGAGCCTGCTCCAAGAAAACAGGGGGGCAAAACGACCGAAAAAGCCGTCCCGCCGGGAAGCTCACCCGTTATCCCCATGGTCACGGCGGAGATGACGGACGGGAAAGTCATCTTTGAGCAGGTTTGCACAGCCTGTCACGGCTTGGATGGTGGCGGGAAGTCGGAGCTCAAGTCACCGGCAATCGCCTCGCTGCCTGAGTACTATGCCAGCAACCAGATCGCCAGCTTCCGCGAGGGACGGCGAGGGCACCACCCGGAAGACACGCAGTCGTTTTTGATGGCCAGCATCGCCAAGCAGCTCACGCCCGCCCAGACGGATGCGGTGGTGGCGTATCTCACCCAAATGCCGCGCACGATCCCGGCGGACCTCGAGAAGGGTTCGCAGGATGCTGACCTCGCAAACGGCCAGATGCTCTTCCAAGAGCGCTGCATGGAGTGTCACCGCTACAATGCCAGCGGCGAGATCGCCTTTGGCAGCCCACCGCTGGTAGGCCAACAGGCGTGGTACATCACAGCGCAGATCGAGAAATTCAAAGACGGGCGACGCGGCACGGTGAAGGGCGATGTGAACGGGGCGAAGATGGTACTCTCCTCGAACTTCATCGAAGATAAGCAGATGCTGCGGGACATCGTGGCCTACATTGTCTCGCTCAATCCAAGACCGGAACCGCCTGCGGTGAAGGACGAAAGCCCCTTTGAGTCAGCCTCCCGGTGAACCGCAGGCGTTGACACAGGGCAGCACGCATGCCAAACACGGCGCTCCACCGCGCCGCATGAAGTATCTCACGATTATCCGCCACGCCAAATCCAGCTGGGATCAGCCGGGTGTGCCGGATCATGACCGGACGCTGAATGACCGTGGTCGCCGGGCCGCGCCAGCCGTGGCTGCCTTCCTTCACCGCACCTACTTCGGCGGCGGAGGCGGGGAAAAGCTCCTGCCATCACCCGATCGCCTCGTCAGCAGCACGGCTCAGCGTGCTCTGAATACCGCTCAAATCATGCGTGAGACCTTTGCGATGCCAGCGGAGAGCATGCTGCTCGATTCCAAGCTCTACCTGGCCCCTCCAACGACGATCTTGGATTGTGTCCGCAACTTTGATGAGAAGTGGAACCACGTTTGCATCTTCGGCCACAATCCCGGGCTGCATGAGTTTGCCGATAAAATCCTCGCCCGCGCCAGCGTGCCGAAGATGCCCACTTGCACCGCTGTGCTGATGGCCCTGCCACATGAGTTTTGGGGCCTGGCGGACTGGCAGGAAGCGCAGCTCATCGGCTATATCACACCAAAGTCTCTCGAACGCCGCTTCCCCGAACTCTACGGCAACATCTCGCAAGGCGACGGCGACGATTGATCCCGCGCATCACTCCGAGTGGATGCCGCACACCTGCAACACCATGTGCAGCACATTCCCCCAACGCGTGCCGTAGGGCCTAGCAGGACGCAGAATGGGCCAGCCGTGTTGTTGAGCCACGGGCTCGAGTTTTTGGGTCGGATGAATGCACACGGGATTGCCGGTGAATTCGAGCAAGGGCAGGTCGGCATGGCTGTCGGAGTAGCTCCAGCACTTCGCCCGCTCCTCATCAGTGAGTTCGAGCACGCCGGGAACATCGGCGCACATGGCGGTGATCTTGGCATCGCGCTTGTTGTTGCCTCGCGGCAGCTTCGGCAGCAGCGGCACCTTGTCGCCCATCACCATTTTTGTGGCGATGCAGTGGTCAAACTCCAGCTCTCGAGCGATCTCATGGGCGTAGAAATCCGGGCTGGCGGTGTTGAGCACGAGAATCCGATTTTGATGCCGGTGGCGCAGCATTTCCGCCCGCAGATCGGGGTAGATCCAGCGCTCCACGCTCGTGGCGGCGAATTCGCGGGCGAGCTTTCGGAGTTCCTCCATCGGCATGCCCCAGAGGTAGGCATTGAAGGCCCGCTTGGCCGTGTCCGTGCTGGCAAGGCGACAGGCCCTGGCGAGGGCGAACGGGATGAAGAAGGCATGCAAAAACACCCGCCAAGGCTGCCGACGGAGCACAAAATTGCAGAACAGCGCCTGTGTGTCGAAGGGCAGCAGCGTGTGATCGAGGTCAAAAAAGGCAAACTGTCGGGCGGGCATGGGCGAATGACGGATGCAGTAGGGTAAATGTCGAACGAGAAAATCTGCCTTGTCTCCCGCCTTTCCGCACTGCAAGTCTCGCTCCAACTCATGTCCTCACGCACCCTTCCAGTCCTGCCCGACGCCCACGGCCATTTCGGCAAATACGGCGGCATGTTTGTGCCCGAAACGCTCATGGCCGCACTGACCGAGTTGTCCGATCATTACGAGAAGGCCAAAGCCGATCCCGCCTTCCACAAAGAGCTCGACGGACTCCTGCATGAGTATGTCGGCCGTCCGACGCCGCTCTACTTTGCCGAACGCTGGACCGAAAAGCTCGGCGGAGCCAAAATTTACCTCAAACGCGAGGATTTGCTCCACACCGGTGCTCACAAGATCAACAACGCCCTCGGCCAGATCCTGCTGGCAAAGCGTCTCGGCAAAAACCGCATCATCGCCGAGACCGGAGCTGGTCAGCATGGCGTGGCCACCGCGACGGTTTGCGCCCGCTTTGGCTTCGATTGCACGATTTACATGGGAAAGGTCGATATGGAGCGTCAGGCGCTCAATGTGGCCCGTATGCGTTTCCTCGGTGCGAAGGTCGTCGCCGTCACCGCAGGCCAGGCCACGCTCAAAGAGGCCGTGAATGAGGCCATGCGTGACTGGGTGACGAACGTGCGCAACACGCACTACATCCTAGGCTCTGCCCTTGGCTCGCATCCTTTCCCGATGATGGTGCGTGACTTCCATCGCGTCATCGGTGTGGAAGCCCGCCGGCAGATTTTGGAGCGTGAGGAGCGCCTGCCCGACCTTCTCGTGGCCTGCGTGGGTGGCGGAAGCAATTCCATCGGCCTTTTCCATCCTTTCCTGAACGACAAAGACGTGCGCATGACCGGCGTCGAAGCCGGTGGCGATGGCATCATCCCTGAACGCCATGCCGCCCGCTTCCAAGGCGGACGCCTCGGAGTGCTTCAAGGCACCAAAACCTGGCTCCTGGCCAATCCCGATGGTCAAATCGAGCTCACCCACAGCGTCAGCGCCGGGCTCGACTACGCCGCCATCGGTCCCGAGCACGCCTGGCTGCATGACGAAGGCCGCGTGACCTACAACTACGCCACCGATTCCGAAGCGCTCGCCGCTTTCCAGGAACTCAGCCAGATCGAAGGCATCATCCCCGCCCTCGAAAGCTCCCACGCCATCGCCGAAGTCAAAAAAGTGGCCCCCACGATGCGAAAGGACCAAATCATCCTCGTGAACCTCAGCGGCCGCGGAGACAAAGACGTGGCCCAGGCGGCAAGGATGATTTTTGGGGAAGAGTTGAAGTTCTGATGACATGAAGACGTGGCTCGCCGTTCTCTGCGCCTGTGTTTTCGCTTTCGGAAGCACTCAAGCAGAGACCCAACGCGTTCACGTCTTTGTCGCCCTCGCCGACAACGAGCATCAGGGCATCGCCAAAGTGCCGCCAAAGATCGGCAACGGTGATGATGCGGCGAACAATCTCTACTGGGGAACCACCGACGGATTCAAATCCGTGTTTGGACGCAGCAAGGCATGGAAACTCGAAAGAACGGAGGAGAATCCCACTCCCCAGATTCTAGAGCGCCGCAGCTACCGCCATACTTCAAAGGATTGCGTGCTCGTCGCCGAGGCTTGGCGCGGAAAGAACATCCAACAGTGCCTTGAGGCTTTCTTTGCCAATCTGCGCGACCGTAAAAGTGATCTCACCGCCTTCGTCGGTCACAATGGCCTCATGGATGGGCCGGTGGCGGTCTCACCGCTCGATGCATCCACCTCCACCGATGCCATCGTTCTTTGCTGCATGAGCGCGAATTGGTTCAAGCCGCATCTGGAGGCGCTCAAAGCCCGCCCGGTGCTCAGCACCCAGCAGTTCATGTATCCGGGTTCCTTCCTCCTGCGGGATGCGTTGGAGGTTTGGCTGCGCGGCGGCCCGCGCTCTGAGATCCGCATGGCCGCCGCGAAGGCATATGCCACCAACCAAAAGATCTCCGTGAAAGCCGCCGCGGGGGTGTTTACGAAGCTGGAGTGAGAACCCCATAGGTTCGATGATCGGACCGATCCGTCTGATCAGACCTATCTCCACCCCAAAAACAAAACCGCCTCCGGCTTTTGAGGCGCGGAGGCGGTGTGGAGTGTTTGAGCGGGCGGATTAGGCGGCCTCTTCTTCAGCGGCGAACTGCGGGGCTTCGGTCTCGTGGACGTCGAAGCTGCGGTTCTTGAGGAAGCCGGTGCCGGCGGGGATGAGGTGGCCCATGATGACGTTTTCCTTGAAGCCGCGGAGAAGGTCGTTCTTCGCGAGGGTCGCAGCTTCCGTGAGCACACGGGTGGTGTCCTGGAAGGAGGCGGCGGAGATGAAGGATTCGGTCTCGATGGAGGCCTTGGTGATGCCGAGAAGGACTGGCTCAGCCTCGGCGGGCTTGCCACCTTCGTCGGAGACGCGGGCGTTTTCCTTCTCGAACTCGGTGCGGTCGATCTGATCGCCCCAGAGGAAGCTGGTGTCGCCCGGATCGGTGATCTTCACCTTGCGGAGCATCTGGCGGATGATGATCTCGACGTGCTTGTCGTTGATTTCCACGCCCTGGGCACGGTACACTTCCTGCACTTCGTTGACGAGGTGCTCGCGAAGGGCCTGCGGGCCAAGGATTTCGAGGAGGTCATGCGGAACGACAGGACCGTCGGTGAGCTGGTCGGCCTTGCTGACATGGTCGCCGTTGGAGACGAGAATGTGCTTGGAGCGGGGGATGAGATGCTCTTCCTGCTGGCCGGTGGTCGGATCGGTGATGATGACGCGACGCTTGCCGCGGACGAGGCCGCCGATTTCGATGGTGCCATCGATACGGGCGATTTCGCAGGCGTCCTTGGGCTTGCGGGCTTCGAAGAGCTCGGCCACACGCGGCAGACCGCCGGTGATGTCCTTGGTCTTCGCGGCCTTACGAGGCGTCTTGGCGATGGTGGTGCCTCCTTCGACTTTCTCGTTGTTCTTCACGTTGACGTGAGCGCCGGCCGGAATGGTGTAGCTGGCGAGGATCTCGTGCGTCTTCGGATCGGAGATGACGATCTGCGGGTGCAGGTCTTCCTTGTGCTCGATGACGACCATTTCCTCGTTGCCGGTGGATTCGTTTTTCTCCTTGGTGAAGGTGATGCCGCTGATGAGGTCGCGGAACTCCACTTTACCAGCCTTGTCGGTGATGATCGGAATGCTGTAAGGATCCCAGATGACGATCTGCTCGCCCTTCTTGACGTGGGCACCTTCGGGCTTCGCGATAACGGCACCGATGACGAGCTTGTGGCTCTCGAGTTCGCGGCCGTCTTCATCGTGAATGGAGAGGGCTCCATTCTTGGTGAGGGCGATCCAGTTGCCTTCGACGGTCTGCACGGTGCGGATGTCGGTGAGGCGGAGCGTCCCGGCGTTTTTGGTGATGATGAAGGGCTGCTTGAAGGCGCTCATGGCGGCACCACCGGTGTGGAAGGTGCGCATGGTAAGCTGCGTTCCGGGCTCGCCGATGGACTGCGCGGCGACGATGCCGACGGCCTCGCCGATGCGGGCCATCTTTTGTGTGCCGAGGTGGAGGCCGTAGCACTTGGCGCAGCAGCCACGCTTGCTTTCGCAGGAGAGCACGGAGCGGATTTTCAGCTTCTCGACGCCGATTTTCATCAGGTGGTTGGCCTCTTTTTCCAGCACGAGCTGGTTCGCCTTGATGACGATGCTCTTGTCCACGGGGTCGTGGATGGTCTCGCAGCTGGTGCGGCCGTAGATGCGGGTCTTGAGGTCCACGATCTCTTCGTCACCCTGGTAGATGCTGGAGAGCGTGATGCCATTGGCGGTGCCGCAATCCTGCTCGGTGATGATGACGTCTTGGGACACATCGACGAGCTTGCGGGTCATGTAACCGGAGTCGGCGGTCTTCAAAGCCGTGTCGGCAAGGCCTTTACGGGCACCGTGCGTGGAGATGAAGTATTCGAGCACGCTCAGACCTTCGCGGAAGTTCGAGATGATCGGACGCTCGATGATCTCACCGGAGGGCTTGGCCATGAGGCCGCGCATGCCGGCGAGCTGCTTGATCTGCGTGCGGTTACCACGAGCACCGGAGGTGACCATGACGTAGAGCGGGCTGTGGTGCTTCTTGCCGTCGTTGTGTTCCAGCGTGCGGAAGAGTTCGTTCGTGACCTGCTCGCTGACCTGGGTCCAGACGTCGATGATCTTCTGATAACGCTCGCCCTGGGTGATGATGCCGCGGCGATGCTGCTTATCGACTTCTTCGATCTCCTTGTAGGCCTTCTCGACGCTGACTTTCTTGGCTTCGGGGATGACCATGTCGGTGATACCGATGGAGCAGCCGGATTTGGAGGCTTCGCTGAAGCCGAGGGACTTCAGACGGTCGAGCGCGAGCACGGTCTCGTGCTGGCCAGCGGTCTGATAGCAGCGCCAGATGATGTCGGAGATCTGTTTCTTGCCGACGTTGGTGTTGATGAAGCCAACGCCTTCAGGCCAGATTTCGTTGAAGCGGACGCGGCCGGCGGTGGTCTCGATGACGGCCTTGGAAGGGTCACCGTAGGGGCGCTTGGGCTGGTTGTAGTCCGGGTTGCGGTAAAGGATCTTGTCGTTCACCGAGAGGCCGCCTTCGGTGATGGCGAACTCGACTTCGGCCGGATCGTTGAAGATCGGCAGGCGATCCGGATGATCGCTCTTCTTCTTGTCGTGGTTCGGCAGCTCGCGGAGGTAGGTGAGGAAGAAGCAGCCGAGAGGAATGTCCTGGCTGGGGTTCATGATGGGCTTGCCGGATGCAGGCGAGAACAGGTTGTTCGGCGCGAGCATGAGCAGGCGGGCTTCCATCTGGGCTTCCACGGAGAGCGGGACGTGCACAGCCATCTGGTCACCGTCGAAGTCGGCATTGTAAGCCGTGCAGACGAGCGGATGCACGCGGATGGCCTCACCTTCGATCAATTTGGGCTCAAAGGCCTGAATCGAGAGACGGTGGAGGGTCGGAGCGCGGTTCAGGAAGACGGGGTGACCGCGGGTCACTTCGTCGAGGATGTCCCAAACTTCGGGCGTGCGGCGCTCGATCATCTTCTTAGCCGAGCGGACGGTGTGGACGAGGCCCATTTCCTTCAAGCGGCGGATGATGAAGGGCTCGAACAGGACGAGCGCCATCTTCTTCGGCAGACCGCATTGGTGCAGGCCGAGCTCAGGACCGATCACGATGACGGAACGGCCGGAGTAGTCCACGCGCTTGCCGAGAAGGTTCTGACGGAAGCGGCCGGACTTGCCCTTGAGCATGTCAGAGAGGGATTTGAGCGGACGATTGCCCGCGCCGGTGACCGGACGGCCATGGCGGCCGTTGTCGAAGAGGGCATCGACGGCCTCCTGCAGCATGCGCTTCTCGTTGCGGATGATGACATCCGGTGTGCGGAGCTGGAGCAGGTTTTTGAGGCGGTTGTTGCGGTTGATGACGCGACGATAGAGGTCGTTGAGGTCGGAGGTGGCGAAACGGCCGCCTTCGAGGGGAACGAGGGGACGGAGGTCCGGCGGGATGACCGGGAGGACTTCCATGATCATCGCTTCCGGACGGCTGTGGCTCTCGGCGAAGCCCTGGCAGAGCTTGAGACGCTTGGCGAGCTTTTTGCGGGTCTGCTTGGAGCGAGTCTTGGTCATCGCTTCCTGGAGATCCTTGATGGCATCCGTCAGATTGATCTGAGAGAAGATGTCACGGATGGCCTGGGCACCCATGCCGACGCGGAAGGCGTCCGCGCCGTATTGCTCTTCGGCTTCACGAAGTTCGACTTCGCCGAGGAGCTGGCCGCGCTGGAGGGGCGTGGAGCCGGTATCGACGACCATGTAGTCTTCGTAGTAGATGACGCGTTCCAGCGAGCGGGCAGTCATGTCGAGCATGAGGCCGATGCGGGAAGGCATGCACTTGTAGAACCAGATGTGAGTCACTGGGACGGCGAGCTCGATATGGCCCATACGCTCACGACGCACGCGGGAGAGAGTCACTTCGACGCCGCAGCGGTCGCAGATGACGCCCTTGTGCTTGATGCGCTTGTACTTGCCGCAGGCGCACTCCCAGTCGCGGGTGGGTCCGAAGATGCGCTCGCAGAACAAGCCGCCTTTTTCAGGCTTGAACGTGCGGTAGTTGATGGTTTCCGGATTTTTGACTTCGCCGGAGGACCAGCCGCGAATGCGGTCTGGCGAGGCGATGCAGATCGACACGTAGTCGAATTCGCTGGCCGGTTTGGTTTCCCCGAAGATTTCTTTCAAGCTGGGTTCAGACATGATGGTAATGAGTTAGGAGGTTGCTGCTTGTTCTTCTGTTCTTTGGGAATGCGGCGGATTAAAACCCCGCCGCCGTGGCGAAACGCTCAAGACCTTCGAGCTCAGCTTGCTGTTCCTCGGCTCCGGCACGTTTATGCACCTTCACATCGAGTCCCAGGGACTGCATTTCCTTGATGAGCACATTGAACGACTCCGGTGTGCCAGCCTGAAGGGCGTGATCACCTTTGACGATCTGCTCGTAAATGCGTGTGCGGCCCTGCACGTCGTCAGATTTGACGGTGAGGAGTTCCTGAAGCGTGTAGGCGGCACCGTAGGCCTCAAGCGCCCACACCTCCATCTCACCAAAGCGCTGGCCTCCATACTGCGCCTTACCACCCAGCGGCTGCTGCGTGACGAGCGAGTAAGGACCGACAGCACGGGCGTGGATCTTGTCAGCGACAAGGTGGCCCAGCTTCAGCATGTAAATGTAACCGACGACGGTGTCCTGCGTGTAGGGATCACCCGTGCGGCCGTCATAGAGGCGGGATTTGCCGGTAAGGCCCATCCATTCATAGCCAGGCTGCTTCTTGGCATCCTTGATGAAATCCATGATCTTGGACTCGTGGATACCATCGAATACTGGCGTGGCGATTTTAAGACCGAGAGCCTTAGCAGCGATACCCAGGTGGGTTTCGAGCACCTGGCCCACGTTCATGCGTGATGGCACGCCGAGGGGATTGAGGCAGATGTCCACCGGCACGCCATTTTCGAGGAACGGCATGTCTTCCTCCGGCACGATGGTGGCAACGACGCCCTTGTTACCGTGACGTCCGGCCATTTTATCACCGACGGAGAGTTTACGCTTGGCTGCAACGAACACACGAACCTGCTTCACCACATTAGACTCGGCGGCGGATTCAGAACTTTCGATCTTGTCCAGGTTGCGTTCACGCTCGGTGTCCGCATCGCTGAACTTCTGCTCGAAGGTTTGGATGGCGTCGAAGAGCTTGTTCCGCATCGGCGAGGCATCCATTTCGATGCTATCGTAGTTTTCGGCCACACGGCGAAGCATCGCTTTGGATACCTTCTTGCCAGCGGCGACGATGATTTCGCCGGTCTGACCGTTCACGATGTCGTTGTCGAGCTTGTCCTCGCCGATGATCTCTTCGAGACGATCGGTGAGCTGATCGGAGAGCTCCTCCTTCTTCTGGCGGTAGTCTTCTTCGATCTGCTTGATGTGCTTCTTGTACTCGGATGGGGAGAGTTTTTCTTTGTCACTCTCCGCGCCGCTGGTGCGATTGGCGACGCGGACATCCATGACGATGCCGGCGCAGCCAGAGGGCACGCGGAGGGAGGTGTCTTTCACGTCAGCGGCCTTTTCACCGAAGATAGCGCGGAGAAGACGCTCTTCTGGAGCGAGCTCGGTCTCGGATTTCGGAGTGATTTTGCCGACGAGGATGTCGCCAGGCTTCACTTCGGCACCAATGCGCACGACGCCCTGGGCGTCGAGGTTCTTCAGAGCCTCATCACCGACGTTCGGGATGTCTCGCGTGATTTCTTCAGGCCCAAGCTTCGTGTCACGAGCGATGACTTCGAAGTCTTCGATGTGGATGGAGGTATAGATGTCCTCCTTCACGATGCGACGGCTAATAACGATGGCGTCTTCGAAGTTGTAACCGTTCCAAGGCATGAACGCGACGAGCATGTTCTTGCCGAGCGCGAGTTCGCCATTCTCGGTGCAGGGGCCATCAGCGATGACATCGCCTTTCTTGATCTTCTGGCCGTTCTTGACGAGCGGACGCTGATTGATGCAGGTGCCGGCATTGCTGCGGCCGAATTTGCGCAACGGATATACGAAGGTACCTTTCTCCTCGTCGGTCTGGACGGACTTAAGAGGATCAGCGAGGAATTTGTCTTCTTTGCAGGGCAATTCGCCGTCCTTCGTAACGATGATGACATCGGCTGTGGAGGCGGCCACGGTGCCGTTTCCGTCCGCGACGATCACAGCACGAGAATCGCGAGCTGCCTTGGCTTCCATGCCGGTGCCGACGAACGGAGCTTCCGCTTCGAGGAGTGGCACGCCTTGGCGTTGCATGTTCGAACCCATGAGGGCGCGGTTGGCGTCATCGTGCTCAAGGAACGGGATCAGAGCCGCCGCGACAGAAACGAGCTGCTTCGGAGAGACGTCCATGAGGGTAGCCTTTTCAGGCTCCACTTCGATGAACTCGCCGCGGTAGCGAACGGTGATTTTCGGACCTTTGAAGTGGCCTTTTTCGTCGATCGGGTTGTTCGCCTGGGCGATGTAGTGATTCTCTTCCTGGTCGGCAGTGAGATAATCGATTTTCTCGGCCACGTTGCCATCTTTACACGGGCGATAGGGCGTCTCGATGAAACCGAACTCGTTGATGCGAGCGTAAGCGCCGAGGGAGTTGATGAGGCCGATGTTTGGACCTTCAGGTGTCTCAATGGGGCAAATACGACCATAGTGGGACGGATGCACGTCACGAACTTCGAAGCCGGCGCGGTCACGATTGAGACCACCAGGCCCGAGAGCGGAGAGACGACGCTTGTGGGTCAATTCCGCGAGCGGATTGATCTGATCCATGAACTGGGAAAGCTGGCTGCGACCGAAGAAGTCGCGCACGACGGCGGCGAGAGCCTTCGGATTGACGAGCTTCGAGGGCGTCATCGTGTCCATCTGGACGTCGAACAACGTCATACGCTCTTTCACCAGACGCTCCGTGCGAGAAAGGCCCACGCGGCACTGGTTGGCGAGGAGTTCGCCCACGGCACGGACGCGGCGGGAACCAAGATGGTCAATATCATCAAGGAGGCCTTCGCCGCCACGCAGCTTGAAGAGGTAGCGCATAGCGGAGACGACATCTTCGGCACCAAGAATGCGCATGTCGCTGTCCACCTTGAGGGTGAGCTTCTGGTTAATCTTGTAGCGACCAACGCGGGTAAGGTCATAGCGCTTCGGATCGAAGAAGAGCCGCTTCACAAGGGCACGGGCGTTCGGCGTGGTGGGCGGATCACCCGGGCGGAGGCGGCGGTAGATCTCTTTAAGGGCCTCGTCCTCATCATGCGCCGTGTCTTTGCGCAGGGAGGTGATGAGAAGGTCTTCCGGAGAGGCATTGACGATCTTGACGGACTTGTGACCGAGCTGCTGGAGCTGGCGGATGACACCTTGAGTGAGTGGCTCATAGGCGCGGGCCACGATGAGTTCACCATCAAGGATGTCCTTGAAGAGGATTTTGTTCGCGAGGTCTTCTTCGGAGATGGTTTCCTTGATCTTGAGATCCTGAATGTCGTAGAAGAGCTTCAAAATGTCTTCGTCATTCGGGAATCCGATCACGCGAAGAAGTGTGGTGGCGAGGAATTTGCGACGACGGCGGCGGCGATCTAGATAGACGTAAAGGAGATCGTTCGTGTCGAACTGCACTTCGAGCCAGGTGCCACGGTCCGGGATGATACGGAAGCCGTGCAGCCAGCGGCCGTTGAGATGCTGCGTCTGCTCGAAGCAGATGCCAGGGGAACGATGAAGCTGGGAAACGACGACACGTTCCGCACCATTGATGACGAAGGTACCGCGGACGGTCATGAGCGGAATTTCGCCCATGTACACGCGTTCCTGCTTGGCTCCGGCCTCGTCCTTGAGTTCGTAAGTGACGTAAAGCGGCGCGGAATAGGTCTCAGCCTCGCGAATGGCTTCCAGCGAATTGAGCTTGGGCTCGCCGATCTCGTAAAGAACGAAGTCGAGCGTCATCTTCTCGTCGTAGCTGGTAATAGGGAAGACTTCTTTGAAGACCGCCTGCAGGCCAACGTTTTTGCGCTTGGATGGAGAGATGTTCTGCTGGAGGAACTCCTCATACGAACGGAGCTGGATCTCGATGAGATTCGGTGGCTCGGCGACTTCGTGGATCTTGCCAAAGTTGGTGCGCTGGGACATGGGACGAGAGGACGGGTTTTGGGACGATTTGGGGTGGCAAAATGCGCTGTGCGCGGCGGAATTCAGACGACGAGGCTGAACTCGGCCGCACACGGCGGGAAGCTCGCACTGTCACCAAAAAGCAAAGCCGAAGCCATGATGCTGGTGAAGGCGAAATGGGGCGCAAAACGGCTCGAATCGCACGAAAACCCGCCCGCACGGCTGAAGCCGCGCTGAGAGAGATTTTCGGAGAAAGAGCCTGTCATGCTATGGATGGGAATTATTCGGGAAAAAGGCCAATTGCGAGGTTTGAAGGATTCGAAAAAGGCTTTTTGAGTTTTCGGGCCGATCTGGACCGCGTGGGGAGTTAACTGAACTGCCGCCACGCGGCCAAAGAGCGTATGTCGGTTGAAGGACCAGACCAGGTTTACTTGATCTCGACCTTGGCACCAGCGGCTTCCATCTTCTTCTTGATGTCTTCCGCTTCTTCCTTCTTGACGCCTTCTTTGAGCTTCTGCGGAGCGCTCTCGACGAGCTTCTTTGCTTCAGCAAGGCCAAGGCCCGGGACGACGCCGCGGACTTCTTTGATGACGCCAATCTTGTTCGCGCCAGCATCGGTGAGGATGACGTCAAACTCGGTTTTCTCTTCAGCAGCAGGTGCAGCAGCACCACCACCGCCACCGCCAGCGGCAGCGACAGGAGCAGCAGCGCTCACGCCCCACTTCTCTTCGAGGGTTTTGACGAGGGTGGAAACTTCGAGGACGGTCAAGCCACTCAGTTCTTCAACGATTTTGTTCAGGTCAGCCATGTTAGTGTGTCGGTATCGCCGCTTTCCGAAGCATCGGAGGGTTTAAGAGCAAAAGCTTTTGCCCCGGCAAGGAACCATTTGGTGTTTATATGTTCAAGCCGTGTGACGGGCTATCTAGTCAAATTTGAGGTGTTGCGTAATGTGGTTTAGGCAGCAGCGGCTTCAGTTTCGGCAGGGGCGGGAGCTTCAGCAGCAGGGGCAGAATCTGCTGGGCCGCCATCCTTCTCAGCCTTCGCCTTGAGGGCACGGGCAAGAGCAGAACCCGGAGCCTGCAGGACGCCCAGAAGCATCGAGTAGAGAACTTCGCGGGAGGGCAGATCAGCCAAGGCCTTGATGGTGGCCACGTCGAGCAGCTTGCCATCGAGCACACCAGCCTTCATGACGGGCTTCTCGAATTCGGCGGCGAAGTTCTTCATAATCTTCGCCGTCGCGAAGATTTCTTTGACGCCAGTGACGAACGCACTCTGGCCGGTCAGGTAAGTGCTAAGGTCATCCGGGTAGCCAGCTTTTTCGGCTGCCTTGCGAACGAGGTTGTTTTTGAAGACGTGGATCTCGGCTCCGACAGCGCCGAGACGCTTACGAAGCTCGGCAAACTTATCAACTTTGAGGCCAGTATAATCGACGACGAGCAAGAACGGCGAGGCGTTCACGCGGCGCAGAACATCTTCGATGAGCAGTGTTTTTTCAGCATTCATGGGTCAGGTCTGCGCGGAGTTTAGAGTTTGATGTACTTGGAGACGTCGATGCGGACGGCGGGGCTCATCGTGGAAGCCAGGGTGATGGTCTCGACGTAGCGACCGCGGGCGGACGCGGGCTTGGCACGGACGACTGCCTCGATGAGGCTACGGGCGTTGTCGGCAAGCATGGAGGTTTCGAAATTCACCTTGCCGATTCCGGAGGCGATGTTGCCATTTTTGTCGAGCTTGAAGTCAGCGCGACCGGCCTTGACGGCCTTGACGGCTGTACCCGTGTCATCGGTAACGGTGCCAGTTCGCGGATTGGGCATCAGGCCACGAGGTCCGAGCTGCTTACCGAGTTTGCGGACTTCATTCATCGCCGCCGGGGTGGCGATGGCGACATCGAAGTCAGTGAAGCCTTCTTTTACCTTGGCGATGAGATCTTCATAGCCCACGATTTCAGCACCAGCTGCCTTGGCAGCGTCAGCGGCATTACCGACGGCGAAAACGGCGACTTTGACGGACTTACCGGAGCCATGGGGCAGCGGGCAGGTGCCGCGAACCATCTGGTCGGACTTCTTCGGATCGACGCCCATGCGGAAGGAGAGGGTGACGGTCTGGTTAAACTTCGTGCCAGGGAGCTTGCGAAGCAGGTCGGCAGCTTCTTCAAGTGAGAAGGCCTTTCCTGCCGGGATCATTTCGGCGGCTTTTTTGTAGCGTTTGCTGCGGGTTTGCATGGTGGTGATGCAGTGATGACGAACGATGAAGTTCTCCTGCGTTGGGTTTGGGGTGAAAAAAGATTAGTCAGCGATTTCAATGCCCATCTGGCGGGCGGTGCCGGCCATGATGCGGGAGGCACGCTCGAGATCCTGGGTATTAAGGTCGGCAAGCTTCAGCTTGGTGGCCTCAAGGAGTTGGGCCTTGGTGATCTTGGCGACCTTCTTCTTATTCGATTCGCCTGAGCCGGAGGCAATGTTCGCGACCTTCTTGAGGAGGTTGGAGGCCGGCGGCTGCTTGGTGATGAAGGTGAAGGACTTGTCTTTGTAAACGGTGATGATCGTGGGGAGCACATCGCCGCCAGCCTTCTGCGTGGCCGCATTGAACTCTTTGCAGAAGGCCATGATGTTCACACCGGCCTGGCCGAGGGCGGGACCGATGGGCGGGGCTGGATTTGCCGCTCCGGCTTTGATCTGCAGTTTGATTAGTTTGACGATTTCTTTGGCCATGTCTGGGGGTCCTTAGGTTTTTTGTTCTGGGAATGGGTTCGGCGAAGCAAGTGCGGGAGAAGAAATTAAGCGGCGTCAGCCTTTTCGACCTGCCAGTATTCGAGATCGACCGGTGTGGAGCGTCCGAAGATGTTGACGGAAACTCAGAGCACACCGCGTTCGGGGTCGATCTCCTCGACGGTGCCGATCTGGCTTTCGAAAGGACCATCCGCCACGCGGACGCTGTCCCCCGGGCTGAAGGCGATCTTGGGCACCGCACCCTCCTCCTTCTCGCGTGCCTGAGCCAGCATGGCATCAACGTCACGCTCGCGCATGGGCATGGGGTTGTCTTTGCCGCTAGCAAAGTTCAAAACCCCATCTGTTTCCTTGATGAAATACCAGGAACGATCAATGATTCTATTATGCTCATCCAAAAGATGGCAGTTCACAAAGACGTAACCCGGGTAATACTTACGGTTGTGCTCGCTGCGTTTGCCTTTTTTGACCTCGGAGACTCTCTCCATGGGGACAAGGACAGAGAAAACATGGTCGCCCATCTCTTCGGTCTGGATGCGGCGCAGCATGTTTTCACGCACCTTGTTTTCAAGGCCGGAACGAACATGAATCGCATACCACTGATCTTTTGCGGCGGGGATGGCTGCCATGATTAAAGGGTCGGAGGCGGGTGAATGAAACGAAATAATGCCGGGCGGCCCCGGCGGGCATAACTACTTACCAAACCAAGACTGGGCAGCTTGGAAAGCTTCGCGGAACGACACATCAAAGACTGCGACGAATGCCCCGAGCAAAATCATCGCGATGAAAACCACCACGGTGGATTCATTCAGTTCACGGTATTTGGCGAAACCTTTTTCTTTCGGGTCCCAGGGCCAAGTGGCTTTTCTCAATTCGAGAAAGACCTCGCTGAGATATTTGCGGATTTTGCTCATGAAGCGTGACGTGTGAGGCGGATTTAAATGATGATTCGGGGTTTCTTCGCTGGCAGGCCAGGAGGGACTCGAACCCCCAACCGACGGTTTTGGAGACCGCTACTCTACCAATTGAGCTACTGACCTTTATAAGCGAAGACGCTTCCAGAAGAGGATAGCGAGGAATATCGTTTCTAGCAAGCTCGTCCCTGCTTTCGCATGGAGATGAGATCACCGCCGGGCCTGATGCCAGACCCGGCGGGACTCAAACAAACGAACTTGCGCGGAGGCTTTAGTCGAGGATTTCGGCCACACGGCCGGCACCCACGGTCTTGCCGCCCTCACGGATAGCGAAGCGGATAGTCTTCTCCATAGCGATGGGGGTGATCAGCTCCACAGTGATGGAGACGTTGTCGCCAGGCATCACCATTTCGACGCCTTCTGGAAGGGTCACGGAGCCAGTCACGTCCGTGGTGCGGAAGTAGAACTGAGGGCGGTAGTTGTTGAAGAACGGCGTGTGACGGCCGCCTTCGTCCTTAGAGAGGACGTACACTTCAGCCTTGAACTTCTTGTGCGGGGTGACGGAGCCGGGCTTGGCGATGACCTGACCGCGCTCAATGTCGGTCTTCTTGGTGCCACGAAGCAGGAGACCCACGTTGTCGCCGGCACGACCTTCGTCGAGCAGCTTGCGGAACATTTCGATGTCCGTGACAGTGGTCTTCGCGGTCGGGCGGATACCGATGATTTCGACTTCGGACATCTTTTTGACGATGCCACGCTCGACACGGCCAGTGCAGACAGTACCACGACCTTCGATAGCGAACACGTCTTCCACAGGCATGAGGAAATCTTTGTCGATAGGACGCTCAGGAAGCGGGATGTAGCTATCCACGGCATCCATCAGCTTGTGGATGTTTGCTTCATGGGTGGCATCACCTTCGAGAGCCTTGAGGGCAGAGCCCTTCACGATTGGGATGTCATCACCTGGGAAGTCATACTTGGAAAGGAGATCGCGCACTTCCATCTCAACGAGGTCGAGAAGTTCGGCGTCGTCCACCATATCCACTTTGTTCATGAACACGCAAAGAGCTGGAACGCCGACCTGACGAGCGAGCAGGATGTGCTCACGGGTCTGGGGCATCGGACCGTCAGCAGCGGAAACCACAAGAATAGCTCCGTCCATCTGCGCAGCACCCGTGATCATGTTTTTAACATAGTCAGCATGGCCGGGGCAATCGACGTGCGCGTAGTGACGCTTGTCGGTTTCGTACTCGACGTGAGCGGTATTGATGGTGATGCCGCGCTCTTTTTCTTCGGGAGCCGCGTCGATCTGGTCGTAGGCGCGAGCCTGAGCGAAGCCTTTCTTGGAAAGGACGGTCGTGATGGCAGCGGTGAGGGTGGTCTTGCCGTGGTCAACGTGGCCGATGGTGCCGATGTTGACGTGCGGCTTGTTACGTTGGAATGCTTCTTTGGCCATGTGGGTGGGTGAGGGGGTGCGCTTGTGTTCGTTTGTAGTTTGTCGAAGGACCCCATCACATAAAAGCAGCCGCTGGAGCTGTTAGAGGGACTTGAACCCTCGACCTCGTCCTTACCAAGGACGTGCTCTACCACTGAGCTATAACAGCATAACCTGCGGCGGCCCTGTGGAAGGAGGCCTCCTCCTCTTTCGATAAGAAAACCGGGGCACGTTGAACCTTGACTTGGCGTCAAGGGACAGTACACCCCGGCCTGCGAATTGAAAAAGTGGCCGGAGAGTAGGAGGTCAGCCACATCTGTCAAAGTCTTTTTACGCTTTTGCAAAAGCTCTTCCGCCCAGATCCCCGGCGGCATCCAATTCGGACGGATTGGATTCGACTCCTCATTTGCACGCTTCACCTGCCCCGTCATAGTCTTCTACCCCAAACGCTAGTCAAAAAACCTGATGGCTCATCCCTTCCTCACGCAGGACTTCCATATTCGGTGGTCCACCCTTACTCCAGCCCTGATCCAAAACGACATCCGCGAGGCACTGAGCCGAGCACAGGTGAAGTTGGATGCCATCATTGAGCAAGACCGGGGCAAAATGAGCTTCAAAAGCGTAATCCTTGACCTTGATGAAGCCACCAGAGAACTCAACGAGAGCTGGGGACTCGTCCAGCATCTCGATTCCCTCTGCAATTCCCCTGCCCTGCGTGAGGCACACAATGCCATGCTGCCAGAGGTAAGCTCCTTCTTCGCGAAGATCCCCCTTAACGAGCACCTTTGGGATCTCCTCGTCACCTACAGCAAGACTGAGGACGCCAGAAAACTCTCCCCAGTTCGCCGACGCGCCCTTGATGAGTGCATGGAAGGATTCGTCGAAGCTGGCGCCGATCTGCCGCCCGATAAAAAGAAGCGCATGGAGGAAGTGCTCTCCGAGCTTTCGCAGGCCACACAGAAGTATTCGGAGAACGTTCTCGACTCCACCAACAAATGGGAATTGCTGATCGACGATCCCAAGAAACTTCTTGGCCTGCCACGCTCAGCCATCGACGCCGCCCTTGCTGATGCAGCCGCAAAGGGCCTCGGCACCGAGGAAAAGCCTGTATGGCGTTTCACGCTCAAAGCCCCCTCCATGATTCCGGTGCTGGAATACCTCGAAGACGCCGCCATCCGCCGCCAGGTGTGGGAGGGAACGACCTCCATTGGCCGCACGACGGACCACGATAACACGGCCCTCGTTTGGAAGATTCTCCGCCTCCGCCATGAGAAGGCGCAGATCATGGAAAAGGCGAATTTCGCCGATCACGTCCTTGCCCACCGCATGGCGAAGAATGGCCGCAGTGCTTTGCATTTCATCGAAGACCTTCACCGCCGTGTGAGTGATGCCTTCCAACGTGAAACCATCGAACTTCAAGAGTTCCGCGCCGATGCTCTGCACAAGGCGGCGGACCTCTTTGAGCCCTGGGAGCTCGCTTACTGGTCCGAAAAGCAGCGAAAGGCGAAATACGACTTCGACGAGGAGGAGCTTCGTCCTTACTTCCCGCTGGATAAAGTGCTCAGCGGCATGTTCCGACTCGCTGAGATCGTTTTCGATTTGCGTATCACCGCCCGCGAGGTCGTTTACATCGAGCCCGGCAAAACCGCTGAAGGCCCCGCCACCAGCACGCAGCCTGGAAAGCCCGGCCCAGTCGAGGTCTGGCATCCGCAGGTGAAATTCTACGAGGTGCGCAACGAGAAAGGCACTCACATCGGCTCATTCTATGCGGACTGGCATCCACGCGATTCCAAGCGCGGCGGAGCTTGGATGAACTACCTCAAAATGGGCATCCCGCCGAATGGCGACCACGATCGCCGCCTGCATCTCGGCCTCATTTGTGGCAACATGTCTCCACCCGTCGGCGATAAAGCCGCGCTGCTCACCCACGACGAAGTCTGCACCGTATTTCATGAGTTCGGCCACCTCCTGCATTTGCTCTGCGGCAGCGTCGAGGTGCCCTCGCTCAATGGCACGAGCGTCTACTGGGACTTCGTCGAGCTACCCTCGCAGCTTCTCGAAAATTTCTGTTGGGAACGCGAGAGCCTCGATCTCTTCGCCCGCCATCATGAGACCGGTGAGGCTATTCCCGCCAGGCTCTTCAAGAAGATGCTCGCCGCGAAAAACTACCGCAGCGCCAGCGACATCATGCGGCAGCTCAGCTTTGGAAAGCTCGACCTCGAACTGCACATGAAGCACGCCACTTCTGAAGGTGCCGATCTCGATGTGCTCTCCCGCCAGATCCTCGATGGTTACCTCATGGCCTTAAAGACCGAGTCTCCCAGCATGGCCCGCCGCTTTGGGCATCTCTTCAGCAGCCCCACTGGGTATGCGGCGGGTTACTACAGCTACAAATGGGCTGAGGTACTCGATGCCGATGCCTTCACCCGCTTCCAAAAAGAAGGCGTCCTCAATCCCGCCGTCGGCCGCGACTTCCGCGATAAAATCCTCAGCAAAGGCAATAGCGAGGATCCCGCCAAGCTCTTCCATGATTTCATGGGCCGCGATCCCGATGCGAAGGCGCTCCTCGTGCGTGCTGGCCTGATGTAATGCCCACCGCTGCGGCTGATTAGTTCCCAAAAAACTGATCACCCTTCACCACCGTACCGTCACGCAGCACCACAGAGAAGGTGCCGCCATTCGACTTGGCTAGTCGGTCCATATCCGCCGCCGCATCCGTCTCCATCATGACGCTGGTGTGAATCACCGTGCGGGTCATGGAGCGGTTGTTTTCGCTGGTGATGATATCCACCCAGCCTTGCTCGTCACTCTTCTGGCCATCGGTCATGAAGAAAATGATGTCGGGCTTCGGGTTCGCTTTCAGCGCCATGAGCAGGCCGCTGCCCCAGTTCGTGCCACCTGGATTATCCGCCTCCTGCACGATCTTTCGGCTATCCGCAAGATTGAAGGGCGAGGCCAAAAGATAAGCAAAGGTGGGAATCTTCGCCTTCTTCCATTCGTCCGAGGTAATACTCCAACGGAACTTCTCAAACGCGGCGGACTTCTTCGGATCGATCGTGTTATGCGGCCAGGCGAAGTCGGAGAAAAACAGAATCTGATACTGCGTACCAGAGGGCACTCGACCCAAGCTCTTGATGAGTTCCTTCTTGAGCACGTCAAAGCGACTCGTCCCACCCTCACCGACCTGAGACATCGAGGCGGAGACATCCACCACGAAGACCACCCGTCGGCCAAAGGCCGTCTGGCCGAGGAAGCTGAACATGCCGCCCTTGCCAATGCCCGCGCCGAAACCACCACCACTGCCACCCGCCCCCATGCCTGCATTCAGCCCGAGACCGCCGGAGAGTTTTCCTAGTTCCATGCGGTCCGTCATGCCGGAAAGATTCAGAGAGTCCATTTCCATCTCCGGGAGTTGGACGTCGGCCGTGATGGACTGCACCGTCACTCGCGACATCGGCTTGTTCTTGAGCCAGGTGTTCTTCTTCTGCCTTACCTTATGCTCCAGCGCTTCGGAGGCTGCCGCGGACTGTGGGCTACCGCCGGGCAAAAAGTCCACCTGCTTGTCCATCACATGGCGCACGGTGATCGCCGCTCCGAGGAGCAAAATAAGCGCATGAATGCCTACGCTCACACCGAGTGAGCTGGCACCGATTTTGGCTTTCCAGTCCTGCCACCAGCGGCGGCGCTTTTCTTCCACGGTGAGAGGCTCCTCCGGCACGACTTCGGGTTTTGGAGGCTGCGGGATCTCTGAAACCTTCGTTTCCACCTTCTCATCCTTGCCTACAGGCAGCACCTCAGACTTCGGAACTACGACCAGCGGCGGTTCGACGGCTTCTTCTTCAGCCTTCAGGGCTGGAGTCTCGACATGTTCCACCCGTGGCGGCTGAATGAAGATGGCAGGTGCCTCCTGCACAGGTTTTGGCGCTTCCACGAGCACTTCCGGCTCAGGCAACAACTCCGGTTCCGGCTCCACGACCTTCATCTCCGGCTCGGGCACATGCACCGGCTCAGGGTCGTGAGGCGGTGCTGCCTCCGCAGCCGCTTGCCGCGTGCTTTGATACTCATGCCACTTCTCATCGCGGTCGATGAGGTCATCGTCGTCCACGTCTGCCACGGTAGGCAGGGCGCTCAAATCTATGTCGTGGCGGGCATGGCGGCTCATTCGGAGTTCGGGCGGCGACATTCGAGCCTTTCCGCATCCGTTCAACGGACATTCTTCGCGGTCCATTAGCCGTGAGAATGCCCTCTTGAGATAAAAACTACCGTTGAGGCGCTTCTGCGGCCTTCGGCACGGCAGGCGGCGCAGGTGCGGGAATCACAATAGGAGCAGGAGCGGGCGTGAGCTGCACCGCAGGTGGCGGCATCTGCTGCCAGTAAGGCATCGGCGGACGTTCCGTTTGCGCTTTGATCAGCAGCCAGAAGAGAAAGGCCAGCACAAAGGCCACCAGCTTCTCACGCCAGTTGCGGATGACAATATTGCTAAATCGTGTGCCCCAGTTCATGGCCCTCCTCCTTGTCTTTTTTCACCGGCGTTCCATCGCCGTTGCTGTCACCGGAGAGGATTTCATTGATGCGCTGGCGCAGTTCGTCCGGTTCGAGATCGTGCTCTAGCTTACCCTGATAGCAGAGTGACAAAGCGCCGGTCTCCTCGCTCACCACGAGGGCGATGGCATCCGTCTCCTCCGTGATGCCCATGCCCGCACGGTGGCGCAGGCCGATGGCCCGATCCTGAATGTCACGCTGACTCACCGGAAAAACACAGCCAGCACTGGCAAGGCGCCCCTGATCAATAATCAGCCCGCCATCGTGCAGCACGGTCTTCGGATGAAAAATCGTCGCGATGAGCTCGGTCGAGATCGCCGCGTCGATCTCGACGCCCGATTCAGCATAGAGTTTGAGGTCAATGCCACGCTTCAGAGCAAAAAGAGCCCCGCAGCGTCGCGAGGAAAGCTGCTGCATGGCCTCCATCAGCAGGTCGAGCGCCTCAGGATCAGGTCGGTTAAAGGAGAACATCCGACTGCTACCCAGCTCCGCCAGCACACGGCGCAGCTCCGGCTGGAACAGCACCACCAGGGCGATGGCAAGGAACACGGACACTCGCTGCAACAGCCAAGTAATAACCTCCAACTCCAGCAGCAGCGAGATCAGCGCCAAGCTCAAAAGCAGAATGAGCAGCCCTGTCAGGATGCGGGCACCACGCGTGGCACGGAAGAAGAGATACCCATGATACGCCAGCGCGGCGAGGATGAGGATCTCCACGCCGTCGCGCCAGTGCGTTGTCAAAAAGTCCCACATGCGGTCGAGTGCGGCCCATGATGGCGCTCAGGGAGGTTTTGGCAAAAGGAAGGTCTTACTTCTTCGCCTTACCCGGAATCTGCGGCTTCGCTTCGGAATGCGTGGCGAGGAGCTGGCGAAGTCTGGCCACGACCTCGGGCTGGTCGGCAGCGAGGTTCTTGGTCTCGGCGGGACCGGATTGGTAGTCGTAGAGTTCGAGAATGGCACTCTCGGCAGGTGCACCCGGCTTTTTCCATTCCACGAGGCGATGCCGCGCGGTGCGGATGGCACGGCCGATGAGGCCCTGCGGGCGTGGATAGACGTGGATGACATGGTCTCGCGTGCTGGCCGCAGGATCAGCCAGCACCTGGGCAAAGCTGCGACCATCGACCTGCTTTGGTGCGGGGAGTTTCGCGAGCTCGGCGAGGGTCGGATAGATGTCACAGGTCTCGATGAGTGCCTCGGTGCGCTTTCCGCCCGCGATGCCGGGACCGGCGAAGATGACGGGGATTCGCGCGGCCTGCTCGTAGTTCGAGTGTTTGCACCACATGCCGTGATCACCGAGGTGCCAGCCGTGATCACCCCACAAGACGATGATCGTCTTTTCGGCTAAACCATTCGCGTCGAGCGCATCGAGCACCTTGCCGAGTTGGGCGTCCATGTAGCTCGTGGCCGCGTAGTAGCCGTGGATGAGGTGACGGGCCTGCTCGGGCGTCACGGGGCCTTTTTCGGGCATGTCTTTGTATTGTCGCAATTCACCCCAGGTGGTCGGCGCGAAGTCAGGAGCGCCTTCAGGAGCCTTTTGGAGTTCCGGGAGCTTAAAGACCGCAGGATCGTAGAGATCCCAATACTTCTTCGGAGCCACGAAAGGCAGGTGTGGCTTCAAAAAGCCCACGGCGAGGAAAAAGGGTACGTCGGGCTTTGCCTTGGCCGCAGCGAGCCGCTTCATGGCTTCGTCCGCGATGATGCCGTCGCCGTAGCGATTGTCCGGCACATCAGCTGATTCGGTGGGAGCGCCGCGAGGCAGCTTCCACGGTTCCTTGAGCTTGTTTTCAAACAGCGCCTCCTCGCGAGTGGACTCCGGCGGATTGTTCTCGGGCAGCGCGTAGCTGATCGTCTTCGGGCTAAAGTGCGGCACGCTCCACGAGACCTCGTCATTCACATTGCCATGGCCCACATGGAAAATTTTTCCCAGCGCCTCCGTGCGATAACCCTGCGCCATGAAGTGCTGCGGCAGCGTGACGGCATCCGGCACGGCTTTGCGGAAGTTCGTGCTCAGCTCGTAGATGCCGAGCGTCTGCGGTCGCAGGCCGGTGAGCAGCGTGTTTCGCGACGGGGCGCACACGGCTTGATTGCAGAACGCCTTTTCAAACAGCACGCCGCGAGCGGCGAGGCGGTCGATGTGGGGCGTTTTCACGACGTTATCGCCGTAGCAACCGATCACCGGCTTCAAATCATCCACGCAGATGAGCAGCACGTTCGGTTTCGAAGCCGCAGTGAGCATCGAGGCGATGGCAAGGAAGGTGTAAAAAGAGCGGAACATGAGCACGACGATAACGAAGGCATTCTGCGCATGTGACGCCTTTTTTCAGTTTCAGTCATCGTTCGAAAAAAATCTTTGAGGGATCAAAACGGCCACGGGGTAGCACCCGATGAGCGCGACCAACCATGCGCTCAATCAAACCCAACCAACCCGAAAACACACCCAACCATGAAACCCACCCTGCTTGCGATCCTCGCCGTGACCACCCTCGTCTCGTGCAATGCGCCCTCCGTGCCCAGCCTCACGCAGACCTACAATGGCAAGCCCGTGCTCACCCGCGCCAGCCATCCCTCCGGCGGCCCGATGACCGAGGTGGACGGCGTTTACCTCGGCCGCCGCTACTACCATCCGCCCGGAGCCAAGACGGGCCTCGCCTGGATCGACGTATATGGTCAGCGCTGATCCATGCGCCCGCCTCCTTCACCCCAAAACCTGAGCCTGCACCTGCCATGAAGCCCGAAGATCCCGATCCCCTCGATGATCTGCTCGCCCAGTGGCAGGTGCCGCAGGCCGAAACACCGCCAGACTTCCGTCGTGAAGTCTGGCGGCGCATTTCCGCCACGGAATCCGAGCCCGGCTGGATCGAAAAACTCGCCTGGTGGCTCCTTCGCCCGAACCGCGAGGCATTCATCATCGCCGCCGCCATCGTGCTCGCCGTCTTTTGGGGCCTCACGCATCCACCGCAGCCGGAGTTCACGCCGCATGACGCCTACGTCATGTCCGTGAGCCCCTTTGATCCGCATCATCTCGACGGCCGCTACCCATGACACCCGCCGGACGCATCGCCGCCTTTGTCTTTCTGACCGCCGTCGCGGCCGGAGCCGCGCTCTGGGCCACACGCGAGAGCCTGCGCCCTCGCGAAACCCCGCAGGAAGTCGGCCTCCGCTGGTTGAAGGACGAGTATCATCTCGACGAGGCCACCTTTGAAAAGGTCAGCGCCCTGCACCGCGACTACTTCCGCCAGTGCGACAAGATGTGCCGCCAGATCAACGAAGCGGATCGTCCGCTGCTCTGGCGTGCCCGCCACCGCAACCGCCAGCCTGGCGAGCTCGACGCCCAACTCGCCCGCGATCAAATCGTGTGTGGCGACTGCGAAAAAGCCGCCACCGAGCACTTGCGGCAAGTCGCCCGGCTCATGCCCGCATCCAGCGGCCAGCGCTTCCTCAACGACATCCTTCCCGTCATGCAGAAGCAGCGCCGCGTGCATGACGAGAACCTCTCCTCCAATCTCCGCCGATGAGCAGCCCCGCTCGTGACGAGCTCGATGCCGAACTCATGCGCACCCTGGCCGAGGGGGACGATCTCGCGCTGAACCGCCTCATGGACGCGTGGAGCCAGCCGCTCATCAGCTACCTCATGCGCCTCACCGGCAGCCACGCCACCGCGTGTGACCTCGCCCAGGAAAGCTTCGTCCGCGTGCACCGGCACCGCCTGGAGTTTCGCCCCTCGCAAAAGTTCTCCACCTGGCTCTTTGCCATCGCCACGAATCTCGCCCGCAATCATGCCCGCTGGCGTTCACGCCATCCCGAGGCCCTCACCGAGCCCGAAAACCTCCGCGAGCTCCGCGTGGCCAGCACCCACGCCACACCAGACCAACAAGCCGCCGCCAACGAACGCCTCGCCGCCGTGCAAAAAGCCGTCAGCGAGCTCCCACACGACCTGCGTGAGGTTTTGATCCTCTCCACCTGGCACGGCCTCAGCCACGCCGAGATCGCCCGTGTGCAGGACACGACGGAAAAAGCCGTCGAAGTGCGTCTCTACCGCGCCCGCAAACTGCTGCGCGAGATCCTCGGTGATCTTCTCTCCGCGTGATGATCATCCGACATACCGCTCCCGCAGATGCGCCACATGCCATTTGGCATCCGTCGCCTTGCCGGTGGCGTGCTGCATGATCTCCGTGGGCGTCAGCGCACCACCCCAGGCATGCACGTTATCACGCAGCCACTTCAGCAGCGGCGCGTAATCACACTGGTCGAGGCTGGCGGCGATCTTCTTGTTCTTCTTCGCCGTCGCGAAAAGCTGGGCGGCATTGAGATTCCCGAGCGTGTAGGTGGCGAAGTAGCCGAGCCCCCCCATGCTCCAGTGAATGTCCTGCAAGCAGCCGCGACGGTCATCCGGCGGCGTGAGGCCGAAAAGATCACGAAACTCCTCGTTCCACACTTTGGGCACGTCTTTGACCGCGAGATCGCCCTTCACCAGACGACGCTCAATGCCAAAGCGCAGCAGGATGTGCAGATCATAAGTCGCCTCGTCCGCCTCCACGCGGATGAAGCTGAACTCGCTGCGCAGCATCTCCTTCATGAAGGCATCCAGCTTCACCTTCTTCAGATGCGGGAAGAGCTCCTTCGCACGTGGCAGCCACTTCGCCCAGAAGGTGCGGCTGCGGCCCACATGATTCTCCCACAGGCGGCTCTGCGATTCGTGAATGCCCAGCGAGGCCGCGCTGCCACTCGGCAGGCCGTAATCGAGTCCCGGCAGGCCCTGCTCATACAAACCATGTCCCGCCTCGTGCATCACCCCGAAGAGCGACGAGAGAAAATCGCTCTCATCATACCGCGTTGTGAGCCGCACATCCCCTGCGCCCAGCGTGGTGCAAAACGGATGCGCTGTCGTGTCGATGCGACCGGCCTCAAAATCAAAACCAAGGCTCTCCGCGATCTCGCGGTTCAAAATCTGCTGCTTCTCAATCGGGTAGCGTCCCTTCAAAACACCTGGTTTGACCTTCTTCGACTTCGCCACGGCTCCGCGAGCGATCTCTGCCAGTTGAGGCCGCAGCTTCGCAAACAACGCCGCCACCTCGCGGGTCTTCGCACCGCGTTCGTAGAGGTCCAGCAGGGCATCATAGGGCTCATCGGCATAGCCAAACAGATCCGCCTTCCGCCTCGCGATGCTCAGCAGGTGGTCCAAATGCGGCGCAAACATCGAAAAGTCCGATTTCGCCCTCGCCTCGACCCACGCGGCTTTCGCATGCGTGGCCGTCTCGCTCTCCTCCTGCACCAGTTTGGCGGGCAGCTTTGTGGCACGATCAATGTCACGATGCAGGCCGCGCACATTCGCCGCTTGGGTGGGCGTCTCCGGCATCTCCGTCTCGGCTTGATCAAGCAGCTTGCGGGTCTTCGCGGAGGTCAGAAGCGCATGCGCCTTGCCGGTGAGGTAGGACATCTGGCGGGCCCGGAAATCGAGCGCCTTCGACGGCATGTAAGTTTCCTGGTCCCAGCTCAGCACCGCCTCTGTCGAGGTCAGCAGCGAGATTTCCGAGACGATTTCACAAAGCGATTGGTAGGCGGACATGGTGCCATGCTCTGGCAGCACCGTAGAGAACGATCAAGAGTAGATTCAGCCATTTCGCTCCTCCAGCTCCTCTCGAATCCATGTGGGCTCCATTCTCAAATCCAGAATCGCGAAAACCTGGACGCACTCGGCTTGTTCGCGGTAGTAGATGCCGAAGGGGAAGCGTTCGGAAAGCACCCGATGAAAGCCAAACTGCATCCGGTGAAAGCCATGGAGACGCGAGAGTTGGTCTAAATCCGAGAGGATGCAGTCCGCAAAGTAGTCACCCACACCAAGTTCGATGCGATCATAAAAGGCACGGCCAGCCTCGATGTCTTCTGCGGCTTGCGGCAGAACCACGACGGACTTCATGCGCGTCCCAGGCGTTGCTTGAGTTCGTCGAGCGTGAGGAAGTTCACGCCGCCAGCCTCAACCTGGGCCAGCCGTCCCGCGAGGATTTTGCCATGCCATGCTGGCGAAGAGATTTCATCACGAGTCGTCGCGAGCGAATCCCAAAGCAGTTCCATGGCTTGAACGCGTTCAGAAGTGGTCATGCGTTCGACAG
Source organism: Verrucomicrobiaceae bacterium (assembly GCA_016713245.1). Classification (GTDB taxonomy): domain Bacteria; phylum Verrucomicrobiota; class Verrucomicrobiia; order Verrucomicrobiales; family Verrucomicrobiaceae; genus Prosthecobacter. Next base: position 98,092 of record JADJPM010000001.1, read on the forward strand.
TATCGGCGGTAATCATGCCGCGAGTCTATCCATCTGCCCCACTGCGGTCAATTCCTCCTTCACCAGTCGCTTTGGCAGTAGCCACCTTCCGCGCTCGTGCTATGGCTGCCGCCCGCTATGTCCGCCGCTCCCTCTCCTGCCACGCCTCCGCGTTCGAATCGTGCCATCCGCCTCTTCCTGGGCCTCGTCTGCTTCCTGGCGGGCGCGGCCATCATGGTGATCGAAATCAGTGCCTTCCGTCTGCTGGCACCTTACTTTGGCAACACGGTCTTCACCTCCACAGCACTCATCGGTGTCATCCTCGTCGCATTCAGCATTGGAGGCTATCTCGGCGGCTGGCTGGCGGATCGAAAGATGGCTCTCGACCTCATCGGCTGGCTGCTGGCTGGCGCGGCGGTGCTCACGCTCTTCATTCCCGCTTTTCACATGGCCTTCAGCCTGCGCCTGAGCGCCCTCGGCGTCATCAGCGGGCCGGTGATGATCTCCGTCATCCTTTTCGCCGTGCCGGGCATCCTGCTCGGAGCCATCTCGCCGGCCTCCGTGCGCTTTTACAGCCTGGCGGACAAGGACAGCCACGTGGGTGCCTCTGCGGGGACGATCAGCATGCTGGGATCTCTCGGCAGTTTCGTCGGCACCTTCCTCTCCGGGTTCTTCCTGCTCTCGACCTTTGGCGTGCGGGGCATCTTCCTCGGCACCGGGATTCTGTTGCTGGCGCTGTCAGTGGCCTCCTTTGTCATGGCACGAAATGCTGGCAAACTGGTGTTGCCGATCATCCTCAGCGGCCTCGTGTCCGGCGTGGTAGGATGGTGCTCGGAGTCGATCTCAGTCAAAGGCCTCGTTTACGAGCATGAGTCGTTTTACCACCACATCCGTGTGCTGGAGGAAGGTGTGGCACCCGCCCGGCTGCGCCTGCTGATGCTCGACTCCACCCAGGAGGGCGGCATGAATGCCGACACGGGCGAAATCATCCTGCCCTACCAGGAATACTGGAAGCTCGCCCTGCTGCGCGAGAAGGAGAAAGTCGAAAGCGCTCTTTTCATCGGCGCGGGAGCCTTTGGCATGCCGGAAAATGTCTCCCGCGATTTCCCGGAAGCCTCCGTCGATGTCGTCGAGATCGACCCGCAGGTCATCGAGGTCGGCAAAAAGTTCTTCAAGCTCAGCGAGCACCCTAAAGTCACCGCCCACGCCGCGGATGCACGGCGCTTCCTCAACCTCGCCGGCGATAAAAAATGGGACCTCGTCTTTGGCGATGCCTACAACGGACGCCATGCCATTCCATCGCACCTCGCCACGCAGGAGTTCTTCCAGCAGATCGCCGATCACCTCACGCCGGACGGCGTGTACATCATGAACATCATCGCCAGCGTGAACGGCCCGCAGTCCGAGCTCACCGCCGGCATGCTCACCACCTTGCGGAATGTCTTTCCGCACGTCCAGGTCTTCGGGGTCGGTGGCAGGCCGGATCAAACGCAGAACGTCATCCTGCTGTGCAGCCGCCAGGACCTCCGTCCGCGCTTCATGGATCGTTACTTTGCCAAAGGCTCCTGGCAGCAGCGTCTCACCAGCCGCCTCGTGCCCACCGGCCAGCTTCCAAAGCCCAGCCTCGCCTTCACCGATGATCACAACCCCGTGGATGCGATCATCGCTCGTGGCCTGCTGGAGTAGTCAAGGCGCTCAGCCAATGTGCGCCGCGTAAGCCGCGGGCGTCATGAGCTGCTCGAGCTCAGCCGCGTTGGATGGCTTGATCTTGAAGATGTAGCCGCCGGCATACGGAGCGGTGTTGATGAGTCCGGGCTCGTTTTGCAGCGCTTCATTCACCGCCACGATCTCGCCGCTCACGGGCGCGTAGATGTCGCTCGCCGCCTTCACGGACTCGATCACGCACACCTGCTGGCCCATCGTCACGACGGCACCGACCTTTGGCAGATCGACAAACACCACATCGGTCAGTTCCGCCTGGGCGTGATCGGTGATGCCGACAGGCGCAGGGTCCTGCGTCGGGTCGATCCATTCATGGGAGTCACGGTAGCGGAGGTTTTCAGGGATGTTGCTCATGGTGGGTGGTGTCAGGCTTTGCGATAAAACGGCTTCTTCACGATTTCAGCCGGGAATTGGCGACCGCGCACTTCAATTTCAATCGGCGTGCCGAGCGTGGCGATGGCACTCGGCAGGTAAGTCATGCCGATGCCTGCGCTGAGTGAGGGGGACTGCGTGCCGCTGCACACCTCGCCCACGATTTGCCCGCCATGCAGCACCGGATAGTGCGGACGCGGCGGCGGCGCGGTCCCCGTCATGCGAAAGGCTGCCAGCTTGTCCGGCATGCCATTGGCTTTTTGTGCTGCAAGAGCCTCGCGACCGGTGAAATCGCCCTTTTCCATCGCCACGAAGAAACCGAGCCCGGCCTGCAGCGGCGAGCGTCCCTCACTGAGGTCGTTTCCATACAGCGGGTAGCCCATTTCGAGGCGCAGCGTATCGCGTGAACCGAGGCCGCAAGGGACGCCGCCTTCGGCTTTGACCGCATCGACGATGCTGCGAAACCACGTGACCGCCTTTTCGATCGGGACGAAGAACTCAAAGCCATCCTCGCCGGTGTATCCGGTGCCGCAAAGCCACATCGGACCGTTTTCCGTCATGCTGATGAGGATCGTGTTCTTCTCGGGATACGGAGCGCTGTTCTCAAACACCCGCTGAAACACCTCGCGACTGCGTGGCCCCTGCACCGCGAGACCCGCGGTGAAGTCGCTCGCATTCGCCATCATCACGTCATCCTCCTCGGTGAGCTGTTTTTCGAGATGCTCCCAGTCCGCGTCAATGCGGGAGGCATTCACGACGAGGAAAAACTCCCGCTCGCTCGTGCGGTAGGCGATCAAATCATCCACCACGCCGCCTTTGTCATTCAGCAGCAGCGTGTACTGGCCTTGGCCCGGAGAAAGCTTCGACACATCATTCGTCAGCGTGCGGTTCAAAAAAGCCGCCGCGCCTTTGCCGCTCACGAGAAGCTGGCCCATGTGAGAAATGTCGAACACGCCGGCGGCATTTCGCACCGCCTTGTGTTCCTCCACGATGCCCGTGTATTGCACCGGCATCTCCCAGCCCGCGAAAGGCACCATGCGGCCTCCGAGTTCGAGATGCACATCGTGGAGCGGCGTTCGGCGGAGGGAGGTGGATTCAGTCACAGCCCGCGCATCGTGGGAAGCGGCTGCCTTTTGTCAAACCACCCCGCCACGATACTCACCCGGTGCCACACCGACCCAGCGACGGAAGACGCGGGAGAAGATCGCCGCGTTCGCATAGCCCACGCGGGCTGCCACGACTTCCAGCTTGTCGTTTTCCTGCTCCAGGAGGCGACGCGCCAGTTCCATGCGCAGACAGGTGAGATGCTGCATCGGGCTGCGGCCGAGTTCGCGCATGCAGAGGCGACGCAGATGCTCCGGACTGCAATGACTGCGATGCGCCAGCTCGGCGAGCGTCCAGTCGCGTCGCAAATCCTGCTCCACATCCGCCCAAAGCTTCGCCACACGGGGTTCTTTGCTCCGCCACGGCTGTGCGATGCGGCGGATCGTGCCGTGGAGCAGTTCCAGCCAGTGATGCAGCATGCGCGGCTCCTTTTCGCCCTCCCATTCGGCTCGCAGACCATTCACGATCCGCGCAATCTCCTCCGCCTGCGCCCCCGGCATCACCGGCGACGCCGCACCGACGACTGGGGTGACAAAACTCGGCTCATCATACCTCACCCACGCGAAACACCACTTCTCGCGTCCTTTGGCCTCAAACGCATTCAGCACCCTCGGCGGCGCGAGGCACACCATGCCCGGTTTGACGCGTTGCCAGCGTCCATCGAGCAAAATCGAGCCTTCACCACTCACGCACGCGAGCACAAAACTGCCGCCCGGACTCATCCGCACCCGCCGATACGGCGGCAGCGCCTCATCCATGCCCAGCCTCGCAATGCGGTGCGTGCTCATCTCCGCGCAATCCCGCGCCTCAATAAGCCAGCGCCGGGTTTTGGGCCCGTCGGTGGTTGTTTCGATCAAATCATGCGGCGTGGAGGCCATGCGGCTGAATCTGCCGATTCATGGCTTGGGTGCCATGAAGATTTGAAATCCGGCAAACTCACCTTCGGGTCATTTTGAGCCGCACAAAGCGCCTGCTGGAGCTGCCGACGGGAATGGAGGCCTTCACTTCTTGCTGCTGGCCGTCATCGGTGAGGATTTCCTCGGTCACGTCATCGGTGTGCCAGTCGTTGGCAGCCAGGGTGTCGCTCCACTCGACTTGGAAGAGCACATCGGCGAGGGCGAGTTTGTTGCGGGAGTATTGATAGTGCATGACGGGTGCGTCGGAGGCGATTTCACCTTCTCCGGAGTCCGGTGGAGGTGAACTGCTGCTGCCGGAAAGGGTCAGGGTGTCCTGCCGTGTCGCTGGCACGTGGGGATCGAGGTTCCGAGCATATTTTTCGAGGTTGGTCATGCCATCGTTGGCTGGGGTGGCGCTGTCTGCGGCTGTGCCGGTGTTTTCCGTCTGGCCGTGGTGGATTTGCTTCCACGTCGTGACTGGCAGGCCACCGGAGCCGGAGAGCAGGATGACAAAGGTGGGCGTGTCAGGATCGTTGCTGTTGAGCAGAAGATTGGCCGCGTGGATGCCGGTGGTTCGCGGTTGGAAGAGGACGCTGAGCGTGGTGCTGCCTCCTGGCACCACGGTGCCACTGGCGGGGCCGCTGATGCTGAACTGGGATGAGCCCACGAGTGAATAGCCTCTCAGGCCACTGAGTGGGCCGCCACCGTTGTTTTCAATGGTGAGCACGATGCTGCTGCTGGCGCTGCCGGTACCCACGACGCCGAAGTCATGCGAATGCCCGTAAACAATGGGCAGCCCATCTTTGAGCACGGCAACGTCCGGCGGCTCGCCGAAGACGCTGATCTTTTCCACCAGTCCGGAGGAGCCGTTGTGATTGCCGCTGGCTGCTCTCGCACGGGCACGGACGCGGCCAGTGGAGGGCAGGGTGATGCCAGTCATCTCCCAGCCTGTGACAGTGCGGCTGATGCTGCCGGTGAGTGGCGTCCAGGTGATGCCCGCATCCGTGGAGAGGTCAAAGCTCACATCCACTGTCTGCGGCGCACTGCCACCACGCTGCCACTCGATGTGGCTGAGGCTAGGCACGGTGAGCACATCGGTGACGGCGTTGTTGCTGAGGCGTGCGGTGCCGTAGCAGTTCTCCCCGCCGAGGGTGGTGAAGGAGCCTGCGGGAATGATTCTACCATCCGCCTGGAGAGCGCAGCCATAGACCTCGCCATTCGCATCCGGGTGGAAGAGGACATCGAGCGAGCCATCCGGGAAAAAGCGTGCCATGCGGTTGCGCGTGGTGACTGTGGGGTCGCCTGCAGGTTGGGCGGAGGCGAATGAGCCACTGACGATGATGCTATGATCCGCCTGGACGTTGATGCCTTGGATTCGATAGCCAGGATTGGGCCGGAAGGCGTTATCCAGAGTGCCATCGGGCTTCACGCGGAGCAGATTGCTGGCGGTGCCGCCTCCGGGCAGCGCCTCCGTGAAATCACCGCCCACCAGCACGCTGCCATCGGCCTCCGCCGCCACGGCATAAACGTAGGAGCTGGAGACCGGGCTGAAGTCATCCGCTGCGCCGTTGGAATCCAGCCGGGCGAGCCGGTAGCGCGTGGCGCCGCCGATGTTCGAGAAGTAGCCACCCACGATGAGGCGGCGCTGCGCATCGAGTGCCATGGTGAGCACCTCGCCGTTCGCACTCGGATTAAAGCCGGTGTCGAGCATGCCGTTTTCATCCAGGAGGGCGATGCGATGGCGGGTCACCGCGCCGCTGCCGTTGTCCACGCTGGTAAACTGCCCGCCGATGAGGATTTTGCCATTCGGCAGCGGCAGGATGCAGCGCACCAGGCCGTTCACATTCGCCACAAAACCGGTGTCCACCGTGCCGTTCGCGTTCAGGCGTGCCAGCAGGATGCGCGGCACGCTGGCACCGCCATTCGGCGCAAAGGCGGTGAACTCACCACCGACGAGGATTTTCCCATCACGCTGCACCGAGATGACATGTACCCTGGCGTTCGCATTCGGGTGAAAGCTGGTGTCCAGCGTGCCATCCGCATGCAGCCTGCCGATGCGCCCGCGCTGCTGCGGTGGGGCCGTGCCCACGGGTTGGAGCGTGGTGAATGCACCGCCGAGGAGGATGTCACCGTTCGGCTGCACCGCGGTGGTGATGATATGATCGTTCGCCCCGGCATTAAAACCTGCTTCAGGTTTCCCCGCTGGATAGCCCGTGCCGGTGAGCGGGATTTCAAAGGAGCCCTCATCCGCGTCATTGCTCACGATGTGCAGCGTCGCGGTGTGAGACGTCGGTGCCGGGCTGGCGTTGGGATTGGGCTTGAAGGAGACGTAGAAGCCGGTGCTGCTGCCCGGTGCCAGCGGTGGCTGGGCAAAGATCACGGAGTAGTCGCTGGCGTGAGGGCCGTCGATCGTCGCGTCCAGTTCGGCCAAATCCGACTTCCCGGTGTTGCGCACGGTGAAGTAAACCGGTGAAGAAGCGCCATAGGACTGTGCCCCGAAATCGACGCCAGGCCCGGTTCCATCCGCCAGGGCCGCTCCCTGCGCCTCGACTTCGATTTCAGGCTCCAGGATCGGCGGTGGGCTGCGCAGCATGTAGGCGCTCTTCTTGCCGCAAACCAATTGCTGAACTTTTCTTCCTTCGGTGAGGACTGGGTCAAATTTGACTGCTCTCGCAGGCACCAGGGCTGAGGAATTCACAGGGCAAGCTCCCGCGAGCTGGAAGTTATAGTTTCTGCCCCAGGCATAGATTTCATTTTGATCGGTGACCGCGAGGCTCGCGCGGTCAATGCCGTAACCGAACGGATTGGCAGACGCCAAGGTGACGGTTTTACCGCTGAGTCCTCCGCCGAGCTGCACGGGAGATGTCTGCAGGGCAGTGTCTCCGTTGCCATTACCGATTTCCCCTGCGCCCCAAGCATGTACCTTGCCTTCCCTATCCAGAGCCAAGCTGTGAGTTGAACCAGCGGCAGCACTGGCGATGAGCTTGCCGTTGAGGCTACCGGTAGTTCCCACGCGTAGCGGTGTCAGTTGATTGCTTGTGCCACCATTGCCAAGCTCACCATCCAGATTTCTCCCCCATGCATACAGCTCGCCATCACGGGTGACCGCTAGCACATGGTTGCTCCCCACGGAAAACGAAGCCACATATTCCAAGACCAAGCCAGTGACAGCCACGGGCACAGTGCTGGACGTGGTGTTTCCCGTTCCCAACTGCCCAAAATCGTTAGCCCCCCAGGCGAATAGCTGGCCGTCTTCTGTCCGCACCACGGTGAAACCTTTTCCGCCCTTCGCCTCGACCACTTTTTTGTTGTAAAGCGCATCCCCAAGTTGGGTCATGGTCACTGGCAGCGGCGATGGATTTGAAACACCAATCCCTGTCGTGGTGCCATTTCCTAGTTGTCCATCTACATTGCTTCCCCATGCATAGACCCTGCCATCCGAAGTGACGGCGAGGCTGTGATCGCTCCCTGCCCCCACGGCCACCACCCTTTGCATCGAAAGAGCACCAGACATGTCGATGGGGACGGGAGCGTCGCTATCGCTAGCTTGGCCGACACCTCGTCCCAGGCTGCCGTAGTCACCGCGACCCCAGGCATAGACCCTGCCTTCATGGGTCAAAGCCAGAGATTGTGATTCTCCGCTCGCGAGGGCCGTGACGACCTTTCCATCCAGATACACGGACCGTTTGATCTCCGTCGGCTGATCCGTGTCGGGGATGCCACCCAGGCCCAATTGCCCATTATCATTTTTACCCCATGCAAAGATGGCGCTGGTCACAGGAGGCGTGGACACTCCCACTGAGAAGACACAATCGGTGCGTACTTCATCGCTGTTGAGCCGGGCATAAACGATGATGTTGTAATACCCTGCATCGAGCGCCGCACCCGAAGGCAGGCTTGGTTGCGCGGGTGTTCCTTGCCACCGCCAGGTACTGTTGCTCGTCGTGACCTGCGTCGGCAGGATGGCGGATCCCGTGCCTCCCCAGCTGTTTCCGTTCCAGTATTTTCCATCGCTGTAGCGCAGCAGGTAGAGCTTGATGTTGCCAGAGAGGCTGCCTTCGTATCTGCCCTCAATGCCCGAAAGGCCACTGATGATCGTCAGATGAGTCGGCGTCTCGATAAATATTTCCACAGGATCACAAGATGTCAGCACCAAGGGCAGCAGCAGAGCCAGCAGGCGGCAGAGGGATGACCTCATCCACGAGCACGTAGGTGTGACAAAAGACGTGGAGGGGCTTGGTGGCAGCAGTTTCATGAGATGAAGAAGGTGTGTGTTGCCTTCCTTTCCCGCCGGGCGCAGAGTTGTTACCATCGCCCCAAACTTTTTGCCGCTCCGATGGCCTCGCCTGACAAAACTAGCGCCTCCCCATTCCCCACCACCAGTTGGACGCTGATCCAGAAGGTGCAAAAAGGCAGCGCCGCAGACGCGGCAAAGGCCATGGAGTCCCTCTGCCGCCAGTACTGGTATGCCATCTATGCCTTTGCCCGCCGTCACGGATTCAGCGCCCCGGATGCCGAAGACATGACGCAGACCTTCTTTCAGCGCCTCATCGCCAGTGATACGCTCCAGGCCGCCCGCGAAGAAAAAGGCCGCCTGCGCACTTTCATGCTCTCTTTGCTGAAAAAGGTCATCAGCAACCATCTGCGGCATCACCGCGCCGAAAAACGCGGAGGTTTCCACGCTGCCACCCTCTCGCTCGACGACCTCCAGGCCGAGGATCGCTACCAGCACGAGCCCTCGGACCTTGCCAACCCCGAATCCCTCTTTGACCGCGCCTGGGCCGCACGCCTTCTCTGCGCTGCCGAGGAAAAACTGCGCCAAGACTTCGAAAAGGCCGATAACCTCGATTCCTTCGACCAGCTCCGCGAATTCCTCCCCCTCGGCGACAACGCCACGCCGTATGCCGAAGCCGCCGGCCGTCTTGGCATCGCCGAAGGCACGCTGCGCCTGCAAATCCACCGCATGAGAAAACGCTACGGTAAATGCATTGAGGAAGAAATTGTGCAGACCGTGAGTGACCCTGACGATGTGAAAGCCGAACTGGCGCACCTCCTCGCCGTGATCGGGAGGTAACTCAGGGCGCGGCGTCCAGAGGCTGCAGCTCGACCTTCTTTACCAAAACGCCCTTCATGAACACGAGCGTCCACTCCCCCTCACTCAGGGTGTCATCGGTCGCCGTGCCCGCGAAGGTTCCGTTCAGCGTCGCATTGAGTTGGTTGCCGATCATGCGCAATTCCAACGTGCGCTCAGCCATGCGGTCTGGCTCCGCAGGCAAAATGACATGCTGGAGAGCCGCGCTGCGCCCATCGGGCTTGAGACGATTCAGGTGGAGCTGGTTGACTTTATCGATCACGCAGTAACCCAGCCGCACTTTACCTTCCATTCTTTCCCTGGCGTTCAGCATCAGCCCTTGCGAGTCTTGCAAGACGTAGGTCACCCGCACCGCCGCATTCTTGGTGCCGGGAGGCAGCAGTCGTAGGCCGCTGATTTCCCGTTGAGTCGTGACGCCATTCGAGGAGCGGACCCAGCCATTGGCCGCAAAATCCCCCGCAGCCAACTTTGGCCCCAGCCAGTCCGTCCACGCCGATGCATCTACTGCGGTGCCCTCATCCACCTTCCCGGCGCCGCTGACTTCGCGCACGGTGATTTTGTGATAGGTCACGGGGCGACTGGTGCGGAGCCCCAGGTGCAACTCATCCCTCAGCCTGGTCTGCTCATCGATGCTCAGGCTTTTGAAGCTGCCCTTCCAACTGACCACTTCTTTGTCGTCGAGAAAGGCCCGCATCAAATCACGGCGCACCTCGACGCGAGAGCGATAGCGACGCCCGCTCTCGATGCCGCCGGGCAGCGGTTTGGTCGTAGTCGTCTGACGGCCGATGGTCAGTCCATCGAGCACCTCAAAACCAGCGAGAGGCTGCGACTCTGCACCTGCGCCCCAAAGGAGGCTGAAATTGCGGGCGGAAGCCGAGAGAATCTGGCCCAACGTTCGTCCAGTGGCTGCGGAGGCCGTGAATTCGATCTCGAAATCATATTCTTCCGGCGGCTGGTAGGGGAGCTGAAGTCTAAGAGATTCCTTGCCAGCCGTGGTTTGGTCTCCTGCTGCCACCGAGAGCCCGTTGGCAGATTGGCTCCACTTGCCTACCACGGCGTCACGACTCGGATCGACGAGTGCGAGGAGGTCGATGGTCTTGGCCGACACAGATGATGTCGTCGCAGTTCCCGCATCCACTCTTCCTGTGCCGGTGATCTCGCGCACGGTGATTTTGTGAAACGTCGTCTGCCGCACAGCGCGGATGCCAAGGTGACCGTCGTCTCGGAGGCGGCTCGGCGGATCGAGGGCGAGTCGCTGCAGTTTGCCGCTCCAGTTCACGATCTCCTTGTCATCGAGAAATCCGCGCAGCGAGCCTGCACGCACCTCCACGCGAGAGCGGTAGCGGCGGCCATTCACAAGTTCACCGTCCATGTGCTTTGAAACCTCGGAAGGAGTGCTTGTCGCCTTGCTTTCAAACATTTCAAAACCGATCATGGGCTCACTCGTCCGGCCTCCGTTGATGATCCAACTGAACATGCGTGATTGCGCTGCGATCATCTGCCCTAAGGACTGCGTGCCTGTGGTCGGCGTGAACTCGATCTCGAAGTCGTATTCTTCCGGTGGCTGATACGGCAACTGGAGTCGCGGAACACCTTCACTTGTCGTCCCGATGCCTTTTTTCACGAGCCCGTCGGGGGTGCGCTCCCAGTCACCTGCGACCACGTCGCGCTTCAAATCGACGAGCGCGAGGAGGTCGATCTCTTTGCCTTTTGGGGATGCGGAAGACACCGGCGCGCTCGGATTGGAATTCTCGCCCACTTTGTTCGGCGGCTGAGGCTGCGTGGGGGGAACGGTCACCGAGGCAGTGTCGGTGGTGAGACTCGCCTGAGGTTTGGGTTTGCCGCCGAGTAGAAGAAACCCAGCCGCACCGAGCACGGCCACGATGCCGCCGATGGAGAGCCACATCTTGGCGGGTGATTGTTTCTTCGGCGGTGCTTTGGCCTTCGGCGCAGCATCGGCTTTTTGAGCGGGCGCACGCTGCGGCGTGGGCTTCTGCGGGATCTGAGTCGCGGAAACGATGCCCGTGCCGTCATCTTTGGGTTGGGGCGTGGTCAGGATGACATCAAGCGCGTGGCGCACCTCCGTCGCGCTCTGGTAGCGTTCCTCGCGGTCCTGCTCCATCGCCTTGCAGATGATCTCGTCGAAGCGCACGTCGCTGCCGATGCCTTTTTGAGAGGGCAGCTTGAACATGCCGCGCGGCACTTCGCCGGTGAGCATCTGGTAGAGCATCACGCCCACGGCGTAGAGATCCGCGCGATGATCCGCCACCATGCCGGGGCTGAGCACCTCGGGCGCCACATAGTCTGGCGTGCCCATCGCCGTGCCCGTCCGCGTCAGGCCGCTGGTCTGCGCAGGATCATGCATCTTCGCCAGTCCGAAGTCCGCCACTTTGATGTGGCCTTCCTGGTCGATGAGAATGTTCGCCGGTTTGATGTCGCGGTGGATCACGCCGCGCTTGTGCGCATAGGCCAGCGCATCACACACATGCGCCGTGATCGCCAGCGCATGCTCACCGCTCAGTCTGCCGCTTCCCTGGATCATCTTTTGCACATCGGTGCCATCGACGAACTCCATGATGAAGTAGAGCAGACCGTCCGGCGTCTCGCCGAAATCATACACACTCACGATCGCCGGGTGATTCATCGCCGCCATCGTCTGCGCCTCGTTTTGAAAGCGCTCGGCGAACTTGAACTCATCATCCGCCATCCCCAGCGGCAGGATCTTGATCGCCACCAGCCGCTTCAGCGACTTCTGCCGCGCTTTGTAAACCGCGCCCATCCCGCCGCGCCCCAGAATCTCCAGCACCTCGTATTGGGGCAGCATCGCCTGCATTTCCTCCACTGAGGGTGCCTGCCAGCCGACGGGGGCAGGACGCGAGCCATTCGGCGGTGGCGTCAAAATCGTCGGCTGTTCTTCGGGGGACATTCGAGGCCGGATTAGAGCCAGTGAGCCTAAATCGGCAAGCGCGAGGTGCATTTCAGGCATGACACCGTGCATGCGCACCTGCTAGCCTGCGCCGTTCATCCCGTATTCCCACCATGCGCCGCCCACTCTCTCTTCTGGCTCTCTGCTCTCTGCTCTCCGCCCTCTGCCATGCGGAGCCCGTCTCTCTCTTCGACGGCAAAACGCTCGAAAGCTGGGACTTTGATCCCGCCATGTGGCGGGTCGAGGACGGCGTCATCACCGGCGGCTCCACGACGGAGAAGATCAAAAAGAACGACTTCATCAGCACGAAGAAGTCGTATCAAAACTTCGAGCTGAAGCTCAAAATCAAGGTCAGCGGCGATCCGAAGACCGGCATGCTCAATAGCGGCATCCAGATCCGCAGCGTGCGGGCCGATGGCGGCGCGATGAGCGGTTACCAGATCGATTGCGGCGCGGGTTGGTTCGGCAAAATCTACGACGAGCACCGCCGCAACAAAGTCATCTGGGCACCCACGCCCGAGCAGCAGGCCGCGCTCGACAAGGCCATCGACGTCTTCGGCTGGAACGAATACCGCATCCGCGCCGAGGGGCCGCGCATCCAGACCTGGATCAACGGCGTCCTCTGCATCGACTACACCGAGACCGATCCGAACATCGCCCTCGACGGCCACATCGCCCCGCAGGTGCACAGCGGCGGCGTTTGCCTCGTGCAGGTCAAAGACGTGACCATCGAAGAACTCCCCGCCACACCCGGAATCCCGACTTGGGAAAAAGTCGGTCACCCGAAGCCCAAAGCCGCCTTTCAGAACGAAAAGGGCAAAAAACGCGACACCTCCTACAACGACGTGCAAGGCACCGCCAAGAGCGCCGCCGAGCAGCAAAAGCTCTTCCACCTTCCCGAAGGCTACGAAATCGAACTCGTCGTGCAGGAGAGCGAAGGACTCGGCAAATTCGTCAGCGTTTATTTCGACCAACGCGGCCGCCTGTGGACGCAGACCGCGCTCGAGTATCCCGTCGATTCGAATGAAAACCCCGCCGCCGCCGAGGCGGTGTATGCGGGCAAGGGCAAGGACAAGGTGCTCGTCTATCCGCGGGAGTCTTTGAATGGAAAGATTCCCGCGGGCGGACTCACCAACGGCACCGTCTTCGCCGACGGACTCGCCATCCCGCTCGGCATCCTGCCTTGGGGCAATGGCGACACCTGCTACGTCCAGCACGGCCACGATTTGAAGCTCTACAAAGACACGAACGGCGACGGCAAGGCGGACACCTTCGACGTCGTGCTCACCGGCTTCGGCGTGCAGGACTCGCATCTCTTTCCGCATCAGTTCACGCGGGCACCCGGCGGCTGGATCTGGATGGCGCAGGGCCTTTTCAACAACAGCAAAGTCCACAAACCCGGCAGCGATGTCGTCGTCGATTGGCCCAAGTGCAGCATGGCCCGCATGCGACCCGATGGCAGCGAGTTTGAAGTCATCAGCACCGGCCCGAACAACATCTGGGGCCTCGTCATCACCGGCGAAGGCGAGACCTTCATCCAGGAGGCGAACGACTACGGCTACCCCGTCATGCCCTTCCACGAATACGCCTACTACCCCGGCGGCATGGAGGCCCTCAAGAAGAGCTACCAGCCCGATTTCCCGCCCCAGACCGACGTGCGCATGGGCGGCACCGGCTTGAGCGGCCTCGCGCTCATCGAATCAGGTTCGCTCTCGCCAGCCGAAGTTGGAGTGAAGGCTTCAGCCGATGCTGGGACCGCTGAGGGTCGCCTAAAGGCTGGACTCCAACCCACCTACTCGATGGCCGTCGCCAATCCCATCATCTCGAAGATCCAAACCCTCGCCATGCATCGCGACGGCGCGTATTGGAAGCTCGCCCAGCTCCCCGACCTCATCACCTGCGACGATCCCTTCTTCCGCCCCGTCGCCCTCACCAACGGCCCCGATGGCTGCATCTACATTGTCGATTGGTACAACAAGATCATCTCCCACAACGAGGTGCCACGTGCCCATCCGGATCGTGACAAGACGCGGGGACGCATCTGGCGGGTGAAAACCAAAGCCGCGAAGACCGAAGTGGCTGATTTCACGAAGATGAGCACCGAGGAACTGGTTGCGATGTTGGGCACGGAGCCTGTCGCAAAGGCGCACCTTGTATGGCAAACTTTAGCTGATCGTTTTGAGAAACTGCCCTTAAACACCGCCAACCGGCTATATGGTGTGCGAAGTAAGGATGACACACAGGAAATGGAGAAGGAGGGCAGGTTCATCAAAGCTCTGGAGGATTGCATCAAGGGAATTGGTAGTGGTGACACCAGAAAAGTGAGCGCTCTTTGGATTTGGGCTTCAATCCGGCGCCCTATGGACATGACAAGGCTGAGCAGTGCTAGTCCGAGTGTCCGCAAAGCAATACTAGACCCTACTCGCCGGAAACCAAACTTCATCAGCCGAATGGATGAGGCGCAATTAATGGCGCTTATAAACGACTCATCGCCAGAGGTCCGGCAGCTCTTGGTACATAAAATCGCAGCGTGGTTCGAAACTGAAATACGAGGGAACACTTATCTGGGCGATAAGCTGCTACCCAAACCTAACCAAATCACATTTCAGATACTGGGTAATCTCCTCGCCTTCGCCAAACCCAGTCTCACCAACGGCCCCACCATCCAATCCTCCCGTGGCACGAAACAGATCCCCGTGCGCGAGGCCTACGACCGCGAGTTCGAGCGCTTCCTCGTCCGCATGTTCCTGGAGCGTCATCCCGATGTCGTCGCGAAGTTCCTCGACTCCGAAGCCGCCGCGAAACTGCCCGTCGAGGCCCGCGTGCTCGCCTCGCTCGCGTTGGAGCCGAAGGCCAGCGCCTCCCGCGTCGCCAAACTGCTCCCGCAGCTCGACCGCGCCCCGAATGACGAAGAACTCCTCCGCCTCGCCCAGTTTCCCGCCGAGCCCGGCGTTGGCGAAGCCCTCCAAGCGCTTCTCACCCACGAAAAATCCCGCGCCGCCGTCGCCGAGAAGCTCGTCGCCCAGCGCACAAAGCTCGATGCGAAGCAGATCGCGCCGTTGCTGGTCGAAACCGCGAAGCAGATGCTCAGGAGCGCGGACGCCCTCGTCCGCAATCAATCGCTGGGCCTCATCAGCGGCTTCCAACTCACCGCGCTGGAAGCAGATTTGATCGCGTTGCTCAAAAACGACCAAGGCGGACGAGGCGTCCGCGCTCCCATCCTCACCACCCTCCGCGACCTCCGCAGCGCCGAAGCCGATCTCTTCGCGTCCCTCGCTCAGTCCGATCCCGACGCTCTCACCCGCGATGCCGCGCTCGAAGCCCTCGCCGCCTCTCGTGCACCCGATGCAGGAACCAAACTCCTCGCGCTCTATCCCTCGCTTCAGCCGCCGCAGCGCCGCAGCGCCCTCAACGCGCTCTCCAGCAGCAAAGCCGGCGCTTCCGCCATCACCACCGCCCTCACCGACCACCGCTTACCGTCCACTGATCTGGACGGCCCCACCGTCGAACGCCTCGCCACCGTGCTCGGCGATGATCCCGCGCTCGAAAAACTCCAACAGCAGCTCGGCGGCATCTTCCGCGAGGTCTCGCTGTTCGACGGCCAGGACACCGCTTGGGTCGATTCGAAGATCACGCTCGATGGTCCCTTCACCGTCGAGGCCTGGGTGCGGCTCGCGCCCGGCATCGGCAATGAAGACAGCCTGCTCGGTGTGAAGGGCGGCGTGGATATGAATTTCTTCGGCGGCAAATTCCGCGTCTATGCCGGTTCCGAACTGAAAGACGTCTGCGTGGCCACCAAACCCATGACGCCCGATCTTTGGACCCACCTCGCCGTCACCCGCGACGACAAGGGCCACATCCGCATCTACCAAAACGGCGAACTCGACGCCACCGGCACCAAACCCGCGCCCGCCAAGTGGGAAAACTGCCAGATCGGCTGGAGCGGCCCGGCCAAAGGCACTGAGGGTGTCATCACCGAGTTTCGCGTGTGGAAGACGGCTCGCAGCGCTCAGGAGATCCGCAGCGGCTTTGATAGGTCCTATGCGTCACATGAGTCCCATAAGACCTATCTCAAAGCGGGGGAGAAACTCGGCAAAGGCGCCCGAATCGCCAAAACCATCGACACCCCGCCGCTGCTCACCGAAGAAGCCGCGAAGGCCCTCGACACCAAATTCGCCAAATTCACCGCCTTGGCCCCGAAAGGCGATCCGCAGGCCGGAAAAGCTCTCAGTGCTCTTTGCATGGCCTGTCATCAAATCGGCAGCGCCGGCGGTCAAATCGGCCCGAACCTCTCTGGTGCGGGCGCGATGGGCCTGGAGGCTGTTTTGCGCAACATCCTCACGCCGAACGCCGCCATGGAGCCCGGCTACCGCATCTACCGCGTCGAAATGAAAAACGGCGACCTCATCGACGCCTTCTTCGTCAGCGAAGACAAAGACGCCGTCGTCATCCGCCAAGCCGGCCTCCCCGACCGCCGCGTCCCCAAAGCCGACATCCGCAGCACCAAATTCATCCGCCGCTCCCTCATGCCCGAAGGCCTGCTGGATGCGCTTCCTGATCAAAGCGTGGCCGATTTGCTCGCCTACCTGATGACGTTGAAGGGCTAGCAGCCATCACGAACACGCAGCTTTTGATCTTCGACGATCCAAAGCTTCCCGAGCAGCTTCTCCTCGGTCATCAGCGGCAGCACTTTCAGCAGCAACGCTTGCACGGTGGCGTTATCTTGTCGGGGCGGACGAAGGACGATGATGCCCGGATACCCGGCGGGCGGGTAGTTTTGAATATTGGAGAAATCCAGGTCGAGCGTGACCAGCACCCGGCCTTCGCTTTTGACCACCTCGGCGACATTCGAATCGGGAAAGCCGCTCATGTCTTGCTCGTCGATGCTCATCGCATCATGCCCATGCTGTCGCAGCAGTTCCGCCACGGTCACCGACAGATTCTCGTCAGTCTTGAACTTCATCTCAGGCAGCGAGCGGGAAGCACTCTTCACGCGCAAGCTGCGCTGCATACGAAACGGCGGCCTGCACATCGGCCAATTCCAGAGCTGGATAATGCTTCCTGAGATCATCCGGCGACATTCCAGCCGCCAGATTGTCCAGAACGACAGAGACCATCACCCGCGTGCCAGCGATGCAGGCGCGACCGTGGCAGATGGCCGGATCGGAAGAGATGCGCTTGTTCCAGTTCATGCGGATAGTTTGATCGGAAACGACGGACTTGGCAAGTCCCGCTCCCTGCGATAAGCCCACCCATGTCATCAACCGCCCCCGAAACCTCTCCCAAACCCGTCGTCCCGGCTGATTTGGAGATCAAAGATGCCCAGCTCATCTTCAACCATGTGTGGAAGCAGCTCGAAGCCGATTACGGCCGCGAAAAACTGCGCTTCCCGAAGGAGCTGATCCTGCTCGGTGGGGCACCGGGCGCGGGCAAGGGCACGAACACGGACTTCATCCGCAAGGTGCGTGGCATTGATGCGCAGCCCATCGTCGTCAGCGCCTTGCTCGACACGCCGGAGGCCCGCGAAATCAAAGCCCGCGGCGGCATGGTGGGAGATCGCGAGGTCGTGGGCATCCTCATGCGCAAGCTGCTGGAGCCCGAGCAGCAAAACGGTGCCATCCTCGACGGCTTCCCGCGCACCAAAGTGCAGGTCGAGTGCCTCAAGATGCTCTTCGACAAGATGGTGCGCCTGCGCCGCGACTTCCTCGACACACCGGACGCCGCGCACTTCAAGCAGCCCATCTTCCACATCATGGTGCTCTTTGTCGATGAAGCCGAAAGCATCGCGCGACAGCTCAAGCGCGGCCAGGAAGTGCTCGCTCACAATGCGGAAGTGCGCAGCTCCGGCCTCGGCGAGCTTTGGGAAGAACGCGCCACCGACTTCGATCCCGCGCTGGCGCGGAATCGCTACAAGGTCTTCAAAGAGAAGACCTACGACGCGCTCGTCTCGCTGAAGGAGATCTTCCATTACCACTTCATCAATGCGCAGATGCCGCTGGAGTTGGTCCAGGAGAACATCGTCAAAGAGCTGGAGTATCAAAGCTCCCTCGAGCTCGATCCGCGCACCTTCGACCTCCTGCGCAAGCTCCCGCTCGCCAGCGAGATCATCCGCCACGCGCGACAGGACCTCGTGCGCCGCCTCGATGCCTACAAGGTCGAAAAACCCGAGCTCATGCAGGCCGTCGTCACGTTCATCGAGACCAAAATGATGCCAATCATCGTCCGCCACGCCATCTCCGGCCGCGCCGACATCAACACCGAGGACAAGCTCTTCCACGACCCCGAGGCCCTCGCCATCCTCATCGACATCTTCTCCGAACGCGGCTTCCACGCGAAGACCGATGTGCATCTCATCGAGATCCCCGACCGCTTTGATCTTCAAACCGGCAAGATCGAGTGCCGGAAGAAGAAAGTTTTTCGCATCGCTGTGCAGTTCAAAGGCTCCGAGATCAGGCGTGGGTGATGACCAAGGAGAGGCACTTGCCAAGTGCCTCCGACCAAGCCGGGACTTGGCAAGTCCCGCTCCTTGATTCTTGCCACAAGCGTTCTAGCGACTTAGGATCAATCCATCATGGTCGCCCTAGCCTCCAAATCCGTGAAAACCGCTCAGCGCAGTGCTTCGCCGAGATCCCGGCAGACTGGCGTCGTGCAGCAGGAGTCGCGTCCCCTCCCGCCGCCGCAGCCGTTCCGCTTCACGGTGAAGGATTACTACCGCCTCGGCGAGATCGGCATCCTCAAGGAGGACGACCGCGTGGAGCTCATTCAAGGAGAAATCGTCATGATGCCGCCCATCGATATTACCCACGCTCAAAGCACTGACCGGTCGTTCAAGAGTCTGTTTCGCAGCTTGGGAGAGAAGTTTGACGTTCGTTGTCAGTTGCCCGTCAGGCTCGGCCAGGTGAGCGAACCCGTTCCAGATGTTTCCATCGTTAAAGCGCAGAGCTACCGGACCAACCATCCGACTGCTGCTGAAACACTTCTGATCGTAGAGAATTCAAACACCTCCCTCAAAGACGATCTCGGTCGCAAAAAGCTGATGTATGCCTCCGCGGGCATTCCCGAATACTGGGTGGTCGATTTGAATGCCCGCGTGCTGCACGTCTTCGCCCGCCCAAAAGGCGGCGACTACCTCGATCACCGCATTCATGAGGAGAAGGAAACCGTTCAAAGCATCACCTTGAAGCCTCTGAAGGTCAAAGTGGCGGAGCTGCTGCCGTGAGGTGGCCCAAGCCGGGACTTGGCAAGTCCCGCTCCTTGAACGAGCACATCGAGTGATGCCTCCTTCCCGTCTCGATTTCCAACTGCAAGCACGTGCCAGCGGCTCGCGGGCACGTGCGGCGACGTTTCGGACGTTGCATGGGGTGATTCAGACGCCGCTGTTCATGCCGGTGGGCACGCAGGCGACGGTGAAGGCGCAGACGCCGGAGTCGCTGGCGGCTTCGGGATCGCAAATTTTGCTGGCGAACACCTACCACCTGCTGCTGCGACCGGGGCCGGAGGTGTTTGAGAAGATGGGCGGCATTCATCGCTTCATGAAATGGTCTGGATCGGTGCTCACGGACTCGGGTGGCTATCAAATTTTCTCGCTGCCGCATTCGCGGTCGATGACGGAGAAGGGAGCGGTGTTTCAAAGCTATGTCGATAACCGACGCATCCTGCTGAGCCCGGAGCTGAGCATTCAAACGCAGCGCAGCATCGGCAGTGACATCATGATGGTGCTCGACCAATGCATTCCGAGCACGGCGGATGAAAAGACGGCGCGGAAGGCTCTGCAGGTCACGCAACGCTGGGCCGCCCGCAGTCTCGCGGCTCGCGAGGACTCACCGCAATCGCTTTTCGCCATTGTGCAGGGTGCCTTGTATCCGCATTTGCGGAAAGAAAGCGCCGCCGGGCTGGTCCCGATGCCGTTTGATGGCTTTGCGATTGGTGGATTGGCCGTGGGTGAGGAAAAACACCAGCGCGAGGATGTGTGCGAGCTCACCGCCGCGCTGCTGCCGGAGGATCGTCCGCGTTACCTGATGGGCGTGGGCATGCCAATCGACCTTCTGGAGGCTGTGCATCGCGGGATGGACATGTTTGACTGCATCATCCCCACGCAGGTGGCGAAGCGCGGCACGGCCTTCACGTCGCGCGGCATCGTCGAGCTGCGCCGCAGCGTGTATAAATTCGCCGATGCGCCGCTGGATGCTGCCTGCACCTGCCCGGTGTGCGCCACGCACTCGCGAGCTTACCTGCATCATCTCACCAAGACACAGGAGACGCTTGGCTGGACGCTCATCGGCCAGCACAACATCCACTTCTACCACCAGCTCATGCGCGAGATCCGTGCGAGCATCCTCGAGGATCGCTTTCTGACGCTCTACCACGAGAAGCGAGCCATCTTGGCCGAGGAGGATCTCGATCATCCGGTGAAGCCGCCGAAACGCGGTCAAAGCTCCACGGTGAACGAAATCGGCCGGTTTGAGCTTCACGGCTCGTCGATTCGTCATCTCGAAACCGGTGCCGTGGTGCCAGTGGAGGTCCGCGAGGAGCTTCCAGAGCTGGTGAAGCTGCTGAAGGCCAAAGACGAGACGCCGGTCATCGTCTTGGATGAAGGTCTTGGAGCTGGCGCGGCGGCGTTATCGGCCATTTTGGTCTATGAAGACCTCGCTCAAAAGCAGTCGGTGAGACCCATGCACATCGTGAGTGTGGCGGAGGATCTGGATGCCTTGCGGCTGGCTTTGACTCACAAGAAGATCTTCCCCTGGCTGCGTCATGGAGCTGCGGACACGCTGTTGCATCGCGGAGCATGGAAATCGAGGTTTTGTCCTGGCCTGAGCTGGAGCCTCTCAAAGGATGAGAAAATGCCGAAGCCGAATCTAGTGCTGCGGACGTTCAAGGTGGCCGCAGAGCATGAGGTGCAGGTGTTCGAGTTTGGTGCTCAGTGAGTCACCACGCGCCGCTCATGGGTATAAACATTCATCGTCTCGCCGCGAAGGAAGCCGATGAGGGTTTGGCCGGCATCGCG
This sequence comes from Verrucomicrobiaceae bacterium, assembly GCA_016713245.1. GTDB lineage: Bacteria > Verrucomicrobiota > Verrucomicrobiia > Verrucomicrobiales > Verrucomicrobiaceae > Prosthecobacter. The sequence continues at coordinate 119,190 of JADJPM010000001.1, forward strand.
GGCGAAGTCGATGGCGAGGCTGCTAGGGGCGGAGATCGCCGCGACGAGAGGAATGTCGGCGGCGAGGGCTTTTTGGATCATCTCGAAGGAGACGCGGCCGCTGAGCAGCAGGATGTGGCGGTCGAGCGGCAGCAGGTCGTGCATGAGCGCGTGGCCGAGGATCTTGTCGAGGGCGTTGTGGCGGCCCACGTCCTCGCGGGAGACGATGAGGTTGCCTTCGAGGTCAAAAACGGCGCAGGCATGCAGGCCGCCGGTTTTAGAAAAGGTCTCCTGCGTGGCGCGGAGCTTGTCGGGAAGTGAAGCGATCAATTTTGGCGAGACGCTCCACTCGGCGGTGACGGGCGGAAACTGGCCGAAGACGCTTTCGATGCTTGTTTTGCCGCAGAGGCCGCAACTGGAGGCGCTGAAGACATGCCGTGTGAGGGAGTCCCAGTTCACCACGGCGCCGCCGAGGAGCACATCGACGACATTGCCGTGCTTGTTGTTGATGCTGGGGCATTGCGAGACCTCCAAAATGTCTCGCGGATGCTTGACGACGCCTTCGCTGACGAGGAAGCCGGCGGCGAGTTCTTCGTCGTGGCCAGGCGTGCGCATCACCACGGCCACAGCGCGGCCTTCGACGCGGATTTCGAGCGGTTCCTCACGCGCGGCGACATCGGCGACCTCATGAAATGCGCCTGCGGCATCCACTTTGAGCACTTTGACGGCAGCATCGGGTGGTGTTTCCATCAGGTGGACTCCATGAAATCAGCCGGCAGAATGCCGACGGGCACATGACGTGGCTCGGCGATGAGGCGCACGAGCTTGTCGAAGATCTCGCGACCTTTTACGATCTCGATCTGCACCCGCATGAAGTAGAAGGGCACATCCGCAGGCGGCAGTTTAGGAAAGCGCACAAAGTCCTTCTCGGTCGTGACCATGCAATGCACATCGCGGCGCTGACAACGCTCGATGAACTGCGTGATCTCCGGCCCGTGAAAGCGGTGATGATCGGGAAACCGCGCCGTGACCTCCACGCGGGCACCCAGGCGGCGCAGGCCATTCTCAAAACTCTCTGGCACGGCGATACCGCTCAAAGCGCCGACGAATTTGCCACTCATCTCGTCCAGGCCGAGCTTCGCACCGGTATAAATGTCCTCGAAGTGCATGGGGCGGTGGCGGCACTCGATGATCTCGGCAGCCTTGTTGTAACGGCGTATTTGCTTCACGAGATCCTCGCTATCGCCATCGCTCTTCGTGATGAAGATGTAGCTGGCGCGGCGCAGGCTGCGCGGCGGCTCACGCAGGGTGCCGCGAGGAAGCATGTGGCCGTTGCTGCCGAAGGGCGCGGTCTTGTCGATGAGCACAATGTCATGCCGGTGCTTCAGTTTGAGATACTGCAAACCGTCATCGAGCACCAAAACGTCCGCGCCGAGATGCTTGATGGCATGCGCACCAGCTTTCACGCGGTTCTTATCTACCACGACGGGCACGCCGGGGCAGTTTCGAGCGAGCATGTAGGGTTCATCACCAGCCACATGCGAATCGAGCAGCACCTTCTCCCCATCGCTCACGATGCGTGGCGGGGATTCGGGCGGCTTTTCGGCAAAGCCAAGCTTCGCACCGATCCGCCTCAGCAGCGGAGCCTTCTTCTGGCGCTTGCTTTTGTAGCCACGGCTCAGGATGCAGACGCGGCGACCGCGTTCCTGAAGGGCTTTGGCCAGCATTTCGACGACGGGCGTCTTGCCGGTGCCGCCAACAGTCAAATTACCCACGCTGACGACGGGCACGCCGAGATGATGATCGTGAATGAAGCGCTCGCGGTAGAGCTTCAATCGTAGCGAAACCACGCTCGAATAGACCACCGCCAACCCACGGAAGGCCACGCGCAGCAACGAAGCACGAATGCCGCGGCGGTTGTGCACCACCACTTCCGTCACAAAGTTTTCAAGGTCTTCCAGAGCTTCCTTCACGAGAGGACACTGGAGCGCAGGACGGGGATGCGCTCAAGCGGGGATGCGGAGGTGTGTTGGTCATGGACCTTGGACTGCGGCAGCCTGCTGCCGCTTTTCCGAGGCAGCCCTGCTGCCGTTTGCATCTCCTCGTGTTGCAGAGCCAAACCGCTACCGCGCGGGCATTGCCTTGGCGCTTCGATGCATGTTCCCAGGACTTCCCGCCAGCAGGCTGGCTTATAATAAGCGGCAGCAGGCTGCCGCAGTCCAAGGAGCCTTTGGCTCAAATCTCGCCGAAGTGCTTCTCACGCACGTCCACGATGGCATTGAGCATCGTTTCGGCTTCGCCGCGGACCTTGGCGTCGAGGCTGCTGGCGCTGCGGTTGAAGCGGCGGTAGAGGAGCTTCAATTGGGCGCGGACCTCGTCCTTGCTCATCTTCGGCGTGATTTCGCAGAGTTCCTCGGGCGTTTGCACTTTGGCCGGAGCCGCAGGGGCGGCATTGCCTTTGGCGACTTGGTTGAGCACACCGCCTTTCGGGGTCTCGACGGGCTTTTTGACCTCAGTGGCAGGTTTGTGACCGGTGAGGGACTTGGAGAGAGATTTGAGGATCTTGAACATAAATGGCGTGATTTGAGGTTCCTGAGTCCTGGGGTTATTCGATGCGCATCGCGCGCAGATGGGCGCTGCGGCGCTTGAGTTCTTCATCGCTCAACACGCCGGCACCTTTGTAACTGACGGCGACTTCCTTGCTGCGGCCGGATTGCTTATCGACGATGAGGGCGCGGACGCGCTGGTTCTCGTCGTAGCTGAAGGTCACGGCGATCTCGCAGCCCTTCGGACGGCCAGCGGGCACGTCGAGGGTGATGCGGCCGATGACATCGACGTATTTCGCGTCGGGGTCCTCGCCCTGGGTGATGTCCACCTCAATGATGCGCTCGTTGTCCTCGCTGGTCTGATACACCTGCGTGCGGGAGCACGGAATGGGCGTGTTCTTCGGGATGACGATGGAGTTCATGAGCTTCTCCTCCTTCGTCTTGGCGTTGTAAACCATCGCCAGAGTGCCGTAGCTGGCATTGCAGACCTCTTGAATCTTGGCGGATTTCTTCGCAAAGAGCGCCGCGCCGAGGGCGACGCATTCATCGACGTTGCCGCAGCTCTTGGGCACCTTGCCGAACATCTTTTCGAGGATCACTTTCACCTTCGGAATGCGGGTGGAGCCGCCGACGAGCACGACGTGGTCGATGTCGCTCGTTTTGAGCTTCGCGGAGTCCAGCGCCTGCTCCACGAGGAAGACGGTGCGCGTGAGCATGTTGCGGATCATCTTCTCAAAGTGCTCGCGGGAGAGATCGATGCGGGCGATGCCGGAGTTTTGATCGTTGGCGACAGTGTCGTTCACGCGTTGGAGCTTCGAGAGCATCTTCTTCGCGTCTTCCGTGGCTTGGAGCACGCGGCGGCGGTGGCGTTCGTCGGAGAAAAGCTCCGCGCCGGTCTGCTTCTTGTATTGCTCGGCGTAAGCATCGAGGAGGATGTCGTCAAAATTGCTACCACCGAGATGGCGGGCACCTTCGGAGGTGAGGATCTTGATGTTATCGCCCTCGACTTCGAGGATCGTGGTGTCGAGCGTGCCGCCGCCCAAGTCATAGACGAGGATGCGGCCCTTCACGCCCTGCGAGTGGGCGTAATACACGGCGGCGGCGGTGGGCTCGTTCACGAGACGCTTCACCTTCATGCCGGCCATCTCGGCAGCCGCGATGGTGCTTTTGCGGGCGAGTTCGTTGAAGTTCGCCGGCACGGTGATGACCACATCGGTGATGTCGCCGCAGATTTTGGAGCAATCACGCTTCAGCTTGGAAAGGATGAGCGCGGAGATCTCGGCGGGCGTCCACTTCTTGCCGTCGATCTCCACGAGATGCTCAGGATCGTCCATGTGGCGCTTGATCTGGAAGATGGTGCGGTCCGGCTCCCCACCGTCGCGTGCGGCGCTGCCGACGAGCTTCACATCCTCATGCGAGTCGAAAAAGACGACCGAGGGCGTGAGACGCTCACCATCGGAATTCGGGACGATTTCCGGATTGCCGTCCGGTTTCAGGTAGGCCAGGCCCGAGAGGGTCGTGCCGAGGTCGATGCCAACGTATTCAGCCATAGGAGTGGGAGGGTGAGAGGTAAGAAGTCAGAAGTGAGAGGTCAAGAGCGTCAAAATGGTCACTGGCTGGAGGTGCGGACCTCGACCTTGCGGAGGATTACCTCGTGTCCTTCGCTGCGCGAGTAGATAAAGCCGGTGCGGCAGCTTTCGACGACGCGGGGTTTGGCCTTGCCGGGCGTGCTGTCCACCACGGCGATGCGCTTGCGCAGCTCGACATCGACCTCGGTGCCGTTGGGCACGTCAAACTCGGTAACACCGTGCTGGAGGAGGATGTCCTCGAAGCTCTGGCGCAGCGTGTGGAGCTGGGTGACGATGTCGTTGCCGCCGTTCACACCGGCGTAGCGTTCCTTCAAGGCGTCGATGAGGTCGATGCGCTTGATCAAATCGTTGGCGAACATGACCACGGTCGATTCGTCCGTGCCGAGGCCGCGGCGGAGGATCTCGTGTTTCTCCTCCAGCTCGCCGAGCTGGCCGCGAAGGCGTTTTTCGATCTCCTGCCAGTGTTTGAGCTGCGCCTCGGCCTGGGCCATCTCGCTGCGCTTCTCGTCGAGGCGCACAAGCTCGGCTTTCGTCTGCTCGATCTGGGTGACGATGCGGGCCTCGGCGGCGGCGTGGTCGTTGATGCGCTTCTCGAGTTCGGCGATGCGCTTCTTCTGCTCGACCTCGTAGTTTTGAAGCGTGGAGGCCTGTTTCTGGATGTCGCTGCTGAACTGCTTGAACTCCGCCTCGGCAGCTTCGCGGTCTTTGCGGGCCTGCTCGGCACGCGTGGTCTCGCGGTTGAGGGCCTCCTGGGCGGCGTTGAGCTTCACCTGGATGGCGAGGTCTTCTTCCGAAGCCTTGCGAATGGCCTTCGTGATCTCGTTCTGGCGGGATTCGAGGTTCGAAATGGCCTCACCGAGGCCGAGCATCTTGCCGCCGACGTGGATGAACTCGCTGAGCCGCATCTGGTGGCCGTCGATCTTGCCTTGCAGCTCCTTGAGCATGCTGTCCGCGCCTTGCAGATCGAGCTTCTGATTATCGACGATCTTGGTGAGGCGTTCCTCATCGGCCTTGAGGTTCTGCACGCGGTCAAGGCGGGTGCGTAGCTCGTCATCGAGCGTGGCGGCCTCTTTCTTCGTGGCGGAAACTTTGGCCCGCATGTCCTTCAATTCCTTGTCAGCCTCGCCCAGCGCGGCTTCGGCAGCGCGGGTCTGCTCCTGGGCGGCTTTGAGCTTGAGGCCTTCCTTGTCCACCTCCTCCTGCGCTTTCATGACACGCTGCTGGCGGAGTTGGTGGGCTTCTTCCAGCTGCTCGATCTGCTGCTGAAGCTCGGCGAGTTTTTTGTTCTGCGTGTCGGTGGTGACGTTGAGGCGCGTGACGAACTGCGAGGCTTCGTCGCGCTGCTTCGTGAAGGTGGAAAGGGCGGCCTGGATGCCGGCCAGCTCGGTGGTGAGCGTGGGAATTTGCTTCCGCAGGGCCTTCTCTTCGGTGCGAGCGGTTTCGAGGCTGGCATCGGCTTCGTTGCGGGCCTTTTCGGCGGCCTGCTGAGCGGCGAGAGCCTTCTGAAGACGGGCCTCGGCATCGGTGGCCTTCGTTTCGGTGGCTTTGAGCGTCTTCGTGAGGTCGGCGAGCTTGCTGGTCTCGGCTTTGATGTCGTTTTCGAGCGCGGCGAGATCGAGACGGAGCTTGTCCTGCTGCTTGCCGAGCGTGGCGACGTTCTTTTCCTCGGCGGCGCGGGTCTTTTCGGTATCCTTGAGGTTCTGTGTGGCGGCGACGAGACGCTCGTTGATGTCTTCGAGTTCCTTGAGACGCGATTCGCCGGTGGCGACGCGTTCCTGGATGCCTTTGAGCCTTGTTTCGGCCGCGTTGGCCTCCGAAAGCTTCGCTTTGACCTCCGAGTCCAAGGTGGAGCGTTTTTCGCCGAGGAGCTTTTCAAGGTTCGCGGACTCGACGCGAAGCGCTTCGGTGGCTGTTTCGGCTTCCTGGCGTTGTTTGACGGCGATTTGCATCGCATCCAACGCGGCCGCTTTGTCCTTGGTGAGGGCGGCGAGCTCGTCGGCGAGGTTTTGGGCCTGAGCACGGGTCTGCTCGACCTTGCCACGAAGATCCGGCAAAAGGGCTTCGAGGTCCGTGCGCTCTTTGGTGAGGCGTTGGGCTTCGGAGGCGAGCTTGTCGCGATTCTGCGTGGCGGCGGTGATGGTGGCGGAAAGCTCGGCGTGCTGCTTGCTGGCCTGGTTAAGTTCCTTGAGGCGATCTTCGAGGCCAGCGGTCTGGTTCGTCAATTCGGCCACGCGTTTCTCCGCAGCGACGATTTCCTTCTGCTTCGCGGCGAGGTTGTCCTGAACGTTTTGATGATCGGACTGCGCGGCGGCAATGCTCTGCTGCGTGGTGGCGTGCGTGCTGGTGAGCGTGGCGATGACGGCCTCCAAGCCGCTGATCTTCTCCGCGAGCGTGAGATGATGCTGCGAGTTCTTTTCCAGCGAGGCAACGGATGCGGCGAGCTCCTTCGACTTCGCGGCGACGGACGCAGTGAGTTCCTCCAGCTCGCTTTTGGCGGCAGCGACCTGCGCGGCGAGCTTCTTGTCCTCGGCCTGCGTGGTCTTGAACTGCGTCTCCGCCGTGGCGGTGAGTTCCTGCACATTTTTGAGGTGCTGGTCCGCGGTGGCGATCTGGGCCTGGCGCTCGCTGAGATCGGTCTCGGCCTGCTTGATGTCGGCACGCAGCTTGCCGAGGTCCTGCGACGCGGTGGTCTGCTGGTCCTCGATGGTGCGGACTTCTTTTTCGACGGCTTCGCGACGCGTGGTGAGCGTCTGGATGAGCAGATGCTGCGCCCGGCCATGCTCGGTGGCGGCGAGAAGCTCGCGGGTGCGTTCGTCGCGGTCTTTGACCAGCGCCGCGACGGCGGCAACGACCTCCGCTTTGTGCGATTCGACGGCTTTGAGCGCCTCGTTGCTGTCTTTGAGGCGTGAATCGGTATCCGCGAGATCGGAGAGCTTGTTTTCGAGGTCGGCAGCCTTGTCTTCGAGGGCTTTGACCTGGGCGGCGAGATCGTTCGAGCGAGTGGTGCGCAGCTCGATTTGGAGATCGAGTTCGTCGCGTTCTTTGGTGGCAGCTTTTTGCTGCTCGGTGGCTTTGGCCTGGGCTTCGGCGGTCTGCTTTTGAATCTCCGCCAGTTTCGCTTCGGCCGCTTTTTGCTTCGCGTCCAAATCGGCCTGCGCGGCATCGCGGTCCTTGGAAATGCGTTCGAACTCGATCTTCGCGGCCTGCTGCTTCGCGGTGAAGTCGTCCACCTCGGCGCGGATTGCGGTGAGGCGCTGCTCGGAGCCACTCACGTCCTTTTGATGAGAAGTCTGCGTGGCGAGAAGCGCGGCGATGGCCGTTTCGAGCACACCACGCTGATCCTGCATCTGGCCGAGCTGCTTCGTGACCTCGGTGAGTTTCGTTTCGTTGCCACGAAGCGCTTCGACGCGGGCTTTGAGCGCGGTTTCCTCGCCGCTGGTCTGGGCGAGGCGCTGCTGCGTGTCGAGAAGCTGCTCCTGCGCTTTTTGGAACGCGGCGTTTTTGGCTTCGAGGTCGTCGGTGAGCTTTTGAAGCTCGGCGCTGCGTTTGGATTTCTGCTCGGCTTCGGATTTCTCGGCCTCGGCTTTGAGTCTGGTCAGCTCGGCCAGGCGGGCTTCGCTGGTGGCGATGTCCTTTGTGAGCGTGGTGAGCTTTTGCTCGGCGGACGAGGCGTCCGAGCTCCGTTGGCCGAGGGTGGCTTCGAGGGCTTTGAGATCGGCGGCGAGTTTTTCGAGCTTGGTTTGGGCGGACGAGGCGTCCGCGCTCCGGCTGGTGATTTGCTCGGCAAGCTTGGCGGCCTCTTCTTTCTTCGCGGCGAGGTCTTTTTCGACGGCTTGAAGCTCGCTGGTGCTCTTGGAAAGGTCTTTGAGGCGGGCTTCACCAGCGGCGATGTCGGCGGTGAGTTTTTGGAGCGTGGCAGCTTCGTCGGCCTTTTTCTGCGTGAAAGCGGCTTCATGAGTTTGAAGCTGCGAAGTGAACTGCTGGAGCTTTTGTTCGGCGGACGAGGCGTCCGCGCTCTTTTGCGCCAGCGTGGTTTCGAGGGCTTTGAGGTCGGCGGAGAGCTTGGAGAGCTTTTGCTCGGCGGACGAGGCCTCCGCGCTCCGGCTGGTGATTTGCTCGGCGAGCTTGGCGGCCTCGGTGTTCTTGGCGGCGAGGTCTTTGTCGAGGGCTTGAAGATCGGCGCTGAGTTTGGTGCGCTGCTCGCCTTCGGATTTTTCAGCCTCGTTGCGGCGCTGGACGAGTTCTTTGACGCGGGCCTCGGCGACGCTGATTTCGGCGGTGAGTTTGGTGAGCTTTTCCTCGGCGGAAGTGAGCGCGGGCAGCTTGGCTTCGAGGGCCTTGGTCTGCTCGGTGAGCTGCTTGAGCTTGGCCTCGGCGCTGGTGGCGTTTTCGCTGAGCTTGGCAAACTCGGCCTGTTTGGCGCTGAGGTTCGCTTCGAGACCTTGGAACTCGACGGCGCGTTTTTCGCCCGCGGCGATGTCGGCGACGAGTTTGGAGAGATTGCGGCTCGCGGCGGCAGCCTCTGCCATGTTCGAGGACAAGGTCGATTCGATGGCCTTCGACTGGTCGGTGAGCAGCGCGTGCTTCTTCTCGGTGGCGGCGAAATCGGTGGTGAGTTTGTCGAGTTCGGCCTGCTTGGCGCTGAGGGTGGCTTCGAGGGCTTTGAGTTCGGTGCCGCGCTTCGATTGCAGTTCCGCCTCGGACTTTTCGGCGTCGGCTTTGCGGGCGGTCAGCTCGGCGAGGCGGGACTCAGCGGTGGAGATGTCGGTGGTGAGCTTCGAGAGCTTGGTTTCAGCGGACGAGGCGTCCGCAGTCCTTTGGGCCAGCGAGGATTCGAGAGATTGAAGCTTCGCGGAGAGGTCTTTGAGTTTCGTTTCAGCGGACGAGGCGTCCGCGCTCCGGGTGTTGAGCTGCTCGGTGAGCTTGGTGAGGTCGGCTTGCTTGGCGGCGAGGCTGACTTCGAGAGCTTGGAGTTCGCTGCTGCGCTTGGATTTGAGCTCTGCTTCGGATTTTTCGGCATCAGCTTTGAGCTTGTTCAACTCGGCGATGCGGGCTTCGGCGGACGAGATGTCGCTGGTGAGCTTGGAGAGCTTCGTTTCAGCGGACGAGGCATCTGTGGTCTTCTGGGTGAAGGAGGCTTCGAGAGACTGGAGCTTGGAAGTGAGGTCTTTGAGCTTGGCTTCGGCGGACGAAGCGTCCGCGCTCCGGGTGGCCAGCGTGGCTTCGAGAGCTTGGAGTTCGCTGCTGCGCTTGGATTTGACTTCGGACTCGGATTTTTCGGCGTCGCCTTGGAGTTTCGTGAGTTCGGCGAGGCGTGACTCGCTGGCCGCGATGTCTTTTTGGAGGGTGGTGAGTTTTTGCTCGGCGGCGGTGAGTTCGGGAAGCCGGGCTTCAAGGGCTTTTGACTGGGCGGTGAGCTGCTGGAGCTTCGTTTCAGCGGACGATGCGTCCGCACTCCGGGTGGTGAAAAGGGCGACGAGGGTGGCGAGTTCGGCCTGCTTCGAGGTGAGGGTCGATTCGAGAGCTTGGAGTTCGCCGCTGCGCTTGGATTTGAGTTCGGACTCGGACTTTTCGGCGTCGCCTTTGAGCCTCGTGAGCTCGGCGAGGCGGGCTTCGGCGGCAGCGATGTCTTTTTGAAGCGCGGCGAGCTTTTGCTCGGCGCTGGCGGTATCGGTGGCTCGCTTGGCCTCGGCGGCGCTGTGGATGCTTTCGAGAGCTTTTTGCGCCATCGCGAGGTCGGCCTCGGCTTTGGTGACGAGGGTGCGGGTGGAGTCGAGTTTGCTCTCGATGTTGCCGAGATCGCGGCGCTTCTGATCAAACTTGCCGGCTTCGGCTTTGGCGTTCTCGACCTCGACGCGGGCGTTTTGGACCAGCTGGCGGAGCGTTTCGGACTCGGACTTGAAGCTGGTGAGGCTGGCCTGGGTCTCGGTGAGTTCTTTTTTGCGAACATCGAGCGTGGCTTCCAGGCTGCGCAGTTCGTCGCGGCGACGCTGTTCGATCTCGGCCTCGATTTTGAGGGCGTCGCGCTGCTGGCGGAGCTTTTCGATCTCGTCGCGGAGGTCGGCGGCCTGCTTCGCGGCGGCGGGGTCGGGCTTCGGGATGAGCGAAGGCGGCGGGGCGGCGGGAGATTTCTGCGAATCGCCGGTGGAGGAGGCCATGCGATGCACGACCGGCTTGGTGGGCTCGACCTTGCCGGTATCGGGCGAAGGCGGTGGCATGTCGTCTTTGTCACGGGCGGGAATGCCCTCGGTATCGCCACGGCGGCCGTCGATGCGCGGCGGCTCGTTTTTCGAAGCAGCAACCGCTTTGGAGGAACCGACCGGCGCGAGGCCCTTCGGTGCTCGCTCGCGGAAACGGCTCTCCAACTGGCCGAACATGATGCGATCCCCGCCTTTCACGCGGGCCTTCTCGATGCGCTTGCCGTTGACGAAGGTGCCGTTGGAGGATTTCAGATCGACCAGCTCGTAAACGCCGTCCGCCTGCTTCAGAAACTCGGCGTGGAAGCCGGAGATGAAGGTGTTGTCGATGACGATGTCATTTTTCGCGTCACGACCGATGGAAAGACGGTCTTCGAGCACATCGAAGACGAATTCGTTACCATCGTTGAGATTGAAGGCCAGGTACGGCATGCGGCGGGCGCAGAAAGGAAGCGGTTGAAAGCGGGTAAACTAGCGGGGGAAAATCAGTGAAGCAATCTTAATGAAATTTGGCGAACAAGAGGGAAGATGGACGGCTATTGTTTCAAAAATCAGTCCGATTCCAAGCATTCAGTTAAGAATACCAAAATATGACCATGAAAAGTTACACACGCGAATTCTGGCTTCTCACCCTAGCCGGGGCGGCATTTTTGCTCGGCTGCGCCGCTCCGCTGCCCCCGGCGCAGGCCGGTTTGACCTCGGCGCAGATGGACCGGGTGGGCCGACGCATCTGGCAAAACGAGTGCGCCGGCACCGTGGCAGGCCTGACGAGCTGGAACGGCGGCGAGGACTTCGCATCGCTCGGGATTGGCCATTTCATCTGGTATCCGGCGGGTCGCAGCGGGCCATTTGAGGAGAGTTTTCCCGGTCTCGTCCGCCATCTGGAGGCCCGCGGCGTGCCGATGCCGGGCTGGACAAAAGGTGCGTGCGCCTGGAACTCGAAGGCGGCTTTTGACGCCGACAAAAATGGCCCGCGCCAGGCCGAACTGCGGAAGATCCTCGCCGCGAATGTGGGCCTGCAAACCGAGTACATCATGCTGCGGCTCCAGCGGGCCTCCGGCAGCATGACCGGCGCGGCGAAGAGCGGTTTCGCGTCTTTGAGCACGACGCCGGAGGGGATGTTTTGCCTGATCGACTATGTGAACTTCAAAGGCGAGGGCACGAATCCGAAGGAAAGGTATCGCGGCCAAGGTTGGGGCCTCATGCAGGTGCTCGAAGACATGCGCGGCGGCACGCCCGCCGCCTTTGCCGAAGCCTCCAAACGCGTCCTCAGCCGCCGCGTGGCCAATTCCCCGCCCGAACGCGGCGAGCAGCGCTGGCTGGCCGGCTGGCATAACCGCTGCGAGGCTTATAAAAGACCGCTGTGAGGTGATGGATCAATCCAGCCAGTTTTCGTATCGAAGGCCCGGCACTTGGCTAAAGTCCACGCGGTTCCGTGTGAGCACAATTGCCTCATGGGCAAGCGCGATGCAGGCGATTTTCAGGTCCATGCTGCCGATGCGCACGCCACCGGCCCGGTGCAGCGAGAAAAGTGCCGCCGCCTCGAAATCCCACGGGAGCACCAGCCAGGCGGAGTAAAACTCCATCGTTGTGAGCATTCGGCGGTAGGGCTCCACCTGGTCCTCCGGCTTAGACCTCTTCCGAATCTCCGTCATCCATCCGCGAAGGTGCTCCTCCGCGCTGATGATGGTCGTCGCGACGCTATCGCCGCTCTCACGCAGGCGGTTGAGCAGCCTGATCCCGGCGGGCGAGCCACGCGAAATCTCCTGCGTGTGGTTGGTATCGAGAATCAGCATGGTCACTCATGGCTCCTGCTGCGAGGCGCGATAATCTCGGCCCAGGCGCTCCGCCTCTTTCGAGAGGTCGTCATCCGGCAGCATGCCCAGCGTGGCCTGCCAGTCTTTCTTCACCGGCGTGAGCTGCAAAACTTTCGCCGTGAGCTGCGCGAGCGTTTGTTCCAGGCTGGTGACTCGGCTTTCAAGGGTCTGTTCCATGAGTAGAAAATACGCGGAAGGCCGCACGATGCCAATGCCGAGTTTTGACCTGATTGACAGAGTGACGGCGTGACTGGCGTTCGCTGCGCTCCCATGAAGTCCCTGCTCGCCCTTGTTCTCCTGGCCTCGCCGCTGCTCGCGGCGAAGCCGAATGTGCTGTTCCTCTTTGCCGATGACTTTTCGTATGAGGCGGTGCGGGCTTTTGGGCACACGGACATCGACACGCCAAATCTCGACCGCCTCGCGGCCCGCGGCACCACCTTCACCCGAGCCTACAACATGGGCTCGTGGAGCGGCGCGGTGTGCGTGGCGAGTCGCACGATGCTCATCAGCGGACGCAGCGTGTGGAGCGCTGGCAAAATCCACAAGACCACCGATGCGGAGCGCAAGGCCGGGGTGCTCTGGCCGCAGCTCATGAAGAAGGCGGGCTACAAGACCTACATGACCGGCAAGTGGCACATCGAGACCGATGCCGCGAAGTGCTTCGACATCACTCGCGATGTCCGCGCCGGCATGCCGAAGACGGTTCCCTCGTCCTACAACCGGCCCATCGCGGGCCAGACCGATGCATGGAGCCCGTTCGACCAATCCCTCGGCGGATTCTGGGAAGGCGGCACGCATTGGAGCGAGGTGGTGGCGAATCACACGCTCGATTTCCTCGCCGATGCGAAGCAGGGCGGCGATCCCTTCTTCATCTACGCGGCCTTCAATGCACCGCATGATCCGCGGCAGGCGCCGAAGGAATTTGTGGACCGCTACCCGCTGAGCCGCATCGCCATGCCGACGAACTTCCTGCCGGAGTATCCGCACAAAGATTCCATCGGCTGCTCGCACAAGCTGCGGGATGAAAACCTCGCGCCCATGCCGCGCACGGAGCTGGCGGTGAAAACGCACCGCGCCGAATACTACGCCCTCATCACGCATCTCGACGCCCAGATCGGCCGCATCCTCGACGCACTCGATGCCTCCGGGCAGGCGGAGAACACCTGGATTTTCTTCACCGCCGACCACGGGCTCGCCGTGGGACATCACGGCCTCTTCGGCAAACAAAACCTGTATGACCACAGCGTGCGTGTACCCTTCCTCGTGGCCGGTCCCGGCGTGGCGAAAGGAGCGAAAAACGATGCCGCGATCTACCTGCAAGACGTGATGGCCACCGCCCTCGATCTCGCCGAAGCGGAAAAGCCCGCGCATGTCTTTTTCAACAGCCTCCGCCCGCTGTTGAACGGCGAAAAGAGTCGCTACGAATCGGTCTATGGCGCTTACCTCGAACTCCAACGCGCCATCACCCACGATGGCTGGAAGCTCATCGCCTATCCCAAGGCCAAGGTGCTGCGTCTTTACCATCTGGCCGAAGATCCGCAGGAGATGCAGGACCTCGCGGCGAAGCCCGAGCATGCCGCGAAGGTCAAAGATCTCCTTCAACGCCTCGTGAAGCTCTCCGCCGATCTCGACGACAAGGTGGATTTGACGAAGGCGTTTCTCGGCCACTCAGAGCCGTGAGCTGACCGGCGGCGTGAAGCGACTCGGAAGCGGGATGTGAATGAGCAGCAGCAAGATCGAGCCGCCGATGAAGGGCAGCCAGGCATCCTTGCCGGGGCTGCTGAGTCCGTTGACGAAACCGAGGACGCCGATGCTCTCACTGAGGGCAAAGACGATGACGTTGCCGATCATGAAAAAGCTCTGCCCCGAAAGCGTATCGATGGCCACCTTGCCTTTGGCGAAGCCGCCGAGCATGAAATGGCGGAGGACAAAGGTCAGCGCTGCATTCACTCCGGCCACGAGGGCGAAGATGTCGGCATTCGATTCGCCCTTCGGCTCGCTGGCGTCGGTGGTGAGCACAAAGATGAAAAGGAGCTGGCCGATGATGAGCGAGCTCCAGATAAGGAAGACGGTGAGAAAAACAGGGCGGACGGGCATGGCTGGAAGAAAGTGGAACAGGTTTTTAACCTGTTCGCTCCGAATGAACAGGTTGAAAACCTGTTCCACTTTCCTGCCTCAAGGCTTCAGCCAGTGCTCGAAGAAGCGGTAGATGGCCGCATTGGATTCTTCGTTGGGGTCGTGTTTCTCGCGATTGGTCATCGAGACGCGGTCAGTGAAGCCGAGGAGTTGGTTCACGGCGATGGCGTGCTTCAGTGAAAGCCAGCGCTTGGGCGGGTCTTCGGCACCGCCGGAGACGAGGAAGGGGCGCGGAGCCATGAGCGCGTGCAGTTCTTGAAGGTCGTGGCCTTTTTCGACGAGTACTTTGTAGGCACCCGTGCGTGGGCTGTCTGCACGCACGAGGCCGGGCAGGCGAGTGAGCGAGGGATCGAGGCCGAGATACCACGGCTCCTGGTAGTTGATGCTTGGGCGTGTCTCATCAAAGACAATGCCGGGATCGCTCCACGCGGCGCAGGCATACTTTTCCCACAGACAGGAGCCAAACAGCGACCACTTGCCGCCATACGAATGGCCGACGATGCCGATGCGGCTGGCATCGACCTCCGGCTGCGCGGCGAGAGCCTGCCACATGTTCGCGCAGATGTAGCCGAGGTAGGACAGCGGCTGGCATTTGGCCTCGGCGCTCAGCACGGGCTTTCGCGCATCGCCGCCGGGCGAGCCGATGCAAAGGGTCACAAAGCCTCGGCGGGCGAGCTGCCAGGCAAAATCACGCAGCGGTTTGTCGCTGAGTCCGGCGCTGGTTTCGGGATCGTAATACGGCACAAACACCGCCGGACGCTTGCCGGAGGTTTTCGGTAGCAGCAGGTAGCCCTCGCCAGTCTGGCCGGGGGCGATCTCGATGCGCACTTTCCGCTGCGTGATGCCTTCTTCGCGAGTTTTTGTCTCAAGGACTTCGACACGAGGATTCTCGATCACCTTCGGCCAGGCACCCATGATGCCGTGCCAGCCTTGGAGGATTTCTTCGCGTCGCCGTGGCCAGTCCTGCGCGGTCTTCACCGGGCTGCCATCGCGAAAAACGAGCGGAGAAGCCCCCGCCGCCGGTTGGGAGGCAAACTCCGCTGGCATCGTGGTGAAGGGTGCCTCGGCGAAACCGAGTGTGAGGAGCGAGAAGAAGGCGAAAGCGAGTTTCATCTTCTCCAAGTCGGTCAGAGGAAGGGGAAGGTTTCAAGTTTCAAGATGCAGGATCATGAAACATGAAACTTGGAACCTGAAACCTCACCCCATCTGAGCGATGACTTGCGCCGCGACAATGCGCAGCAGCATCGTCAGCGGATACACCGCCGCGTAAGCAATGGCCGGCGAGTCACAACGAGCCATCGTGGTGGCAAAGGCGAGCGCAGGTGGATCGGTCATGCCACCGGAGAGCAGGCCGCAGAGGTTCATGAAGTTCATGCGGTGCCATTTGCGTGCGATGAAGCCGACGAGCAGCAGCGGCAGCATGGTGACGAGCACGCCGAGCAGCACCCATTGCAGGCCTTGCGTGGAAAACACTGTGGCGGCGAATTTTTCGCCGGAGAGCAGGCCGACGTTGGCGAGGAACAGGATGATGCCGAGCTCGCGAAGGGCACGGTTGGCATTGATCGGCATGTGCATGACCATCGGCCCGAGGCGGCCGAGATGACTCAAGAGGATGGCGACGACCAGCGGACCTCCGGCGAGACCGAGTCGCACAGGCGCGGGCAGCCCTTCGATATGTACGGGATACAGCCCGAGCAGCACGCCGAGCAAAATGCCCGCGAAGATCGCGGCGAACTTCGTCTCCTGAAGCATGTGAACGGCATTGCCGAGGGCTTGCGTGGCGTGGTTGAGGCTTTCTTCATCGCCGACGAGCTGGAGCATGTCGCCAAACTGCAGCCGCACATCCGGCAGCGCGGTGAAGATGAGATCGCCACGGCTCACGCGGGTGACGGTGACATTGTGGAGATGCTCCAGGCCGAGCTCGCGGACGGTTTTGCCGAGCATGCGTTTATTCGTCAGCACCACGCGGCGGTAGGTGACATCGCCCGGAGCCTTCATGAGGTTCTCCGCGCTCACGCTGCCGATAACGAGACGAAATTGATCGAGATGCGACTGCGTGCCCACGGCCATGATCGCATCGCCGAGATGCAACCGGGTCTCCGGTGTGGCGGCTTTGACCTCCGTTTCATTCGCGGCGCGATAGCGGGAGATCACGACGCCGGTTTCCTGAATGCCTGGCACTTCGGCCAGCAGGATGCCATCGAGATTGGGATTCTCGACGCGGAGATTCATGCGCTGGAGCGCCTCGATGCCCTCGCCCTGTTCTTCTCGAAATTGGGCCGCTTCCGCTGCCACATCGATTTTGAAGATCAGCCGCAGCAAGATGAGCGAGCCAATGATGCCGACGATGGCGAGCGGGTAAGTGGCTGCGTAGGTCAAAGCAGGCAGCGTGACGAGATCTGGAGCCGCGCCGGAGGAGGCGAGCGCCTGCTGCGCTGCGCCAAGGGCCGGGGTGTTCGTCGTCGCACCAGCAAACAGGCCCGCAATGGCTGGCAGCGGCATGCCAAGCATCCAGCCGCCGATGCCAGCGACTATCGCACCACCGGCGACGAGGATGAAGGCATAGCCATTGAGCACGCGGCCCTGCTTTCGCAGCGAGGCGAAGAAGCCCGGCCCCATCTGCATGCCGAGCGCGAAGACGAAGAGCACGAGCCCGAAGTCCTTCAAAAAGTGCGAGACCTCCGTTTCCGGCTTCAGGCCGAAATGCGCTGCCAGCAGGCCGGTGAAGAGCACGCCCGCGATGCCCAGTTTGATGCCTTTGAAGCGCACATTCCCCAGCCCGATGCCCGCGAGCACGACGATGCTCAAAACGAGCAGATCATGGGCGACAGGCGAGGACTCATGCAGGCGATGGAGAAAGGACATGTGTCCATCTCCAGTGGCATGAAGAGTGCCAGCCGTCCCACTCTTTTGCATGCCGATCTTGTCATGCGGCGGCTGGCGTTCACTGCGCGGGATTTGGCACGAGCATCATTGCACCTTCCACGCGGCCTTTTTCCTGCTTTGAAAGGTCTCCTATGAGCGACCCTTCCCCTTCTCTATACGAACGCCTCGGTGGCGAGGACATGATCTCCACGTTGATCCCCGCGTTTTACGTCCGCGTGCTGGCCGATGCCGAGCTGGCCCCGTTTTTCCGCCACACGGCCCTCGAAAAGCTGCACGACATGCAGCGCGAGTTCTTCACCATGGCCACCGGCGGCCCGGTGTCGTATTCCGGCAAGCCGCTCGCCCATGCGCACCATGGTCGCGGCATCTCGAAGCATCACTTTGCGCTCTTCACCACGCATCTGGTCGATACGCTGCTCGACATGGGTGTCACCCAAACCGAGGCCGATGAGGTCATCGACCGCGTGAACACCTTTGTGAACGAGATCACCGGCACGTCGTATTGACGCGGCGGATCACTCGCAACCGATG
Source organism: Verrucomicrobiaceae bacterium (assembly GCA_016713245.1). GTDB lineage: Bacteria > Verrucomicrobiota > Verrucomicrobiia > Verrucomicrobiales > Verrucomicrobiaceae > Prosthecobacter. The sequence goes on from JADJPM010000001.1 coordinate 136,871, forward strand.
TCATAGACCTGCACCTTCTTCGCCAGCGGCAGGAGGGTCTCCTTCACGGTGTTTTGATGCACGGGATGCTTTTCATAGGCGTCCATGTCCGCCTTGCTGGCAAAGCGCATCACGAAGCCCACGTCAAAGCTGTCATCCACGATGGGGCGCTCGCTGGCGACGGCGGTGCCGACGCTGAGGTGCTGGATCTCTTTGATCTCCGCTTTGAACTTCCGAGCGCAGGCGATGAGCGTGGCGCGGTCGGCGGCATTGCCGGGACGCTTCAGCCACACCAGCACGATATGCTCGACCTTGCCCTTCGGCGTCGTCTGGCAGCAGGTGCAGGAACTCAAAAACAGGGAAACAGCGGCGGCGAGGATGAGAGTGGCGTTCTTCATGGCGTTCAGTAGCGTGACACAACATGAAAAAACCGTCGAGACTGTTTCTGCTGCTTTTCGCCTTCTCCGCCTGCGCCGCGCAGGAGGCCTTTGACCGCCTGACCTTCCATGCCGAGCCCAAACCGCTCTCGAAGGCCGCGAAGACCAGCGATTGGCCGCGCATGCTCGGCCCAACGGATGATGCCACCTCCCCCGAAACGCTTCTTTTGAAAACATGGGCCGCAGGCGAACCGAAGGCCGTGTGGGAAGTGGCGATGGGCGAGGGCTACAACTCACCCGCGATCAGCGGCGAGCATTGTGTGATCTTCCACGCCCTCGAAGGCAAGGAAACCATCGAGTGCCTGCATCGCGAAACAGGAAAACGCTTCTGGCTGCACGACTACGCGGTGAGCTATCAGGACCGCTACGGCTTCAGCAATGGCCCGCGAGGCAGCCCGGTGATCGCGGAGGGCATCGTGGTGACCTTTGGCGTCACCTGCGAGCTGCGGGCGCTGGATTTGAAGACCGGTAAACTGCTCTGGAAGCATGATTTGAAGACGGAGATGCATGTGCCGCAGGACTTCTTCGGGGCCGGTGGCTCGCCGCTGATCCTTGATGGCCGTGTGATCGTGAATGTCGGCGGCAAAAAAGGGCCGATTGACGACTCCGAAGGCCTTCGCGACCGCAAGGAACGCCTCGCTGAAGCAGGCGTGAGCGTGGCGGCCTTTGATCTGAAGAGCGGCGAGGTCGTGTGGAAGGTCGAGGACGCCTGGGGCGCGAGTTACGCCTCGCCCATTCCCGCAAAGCTGCACGGGCAGACGAAGGTACTCGTCTATGCCGGCGGCGAGAGTGATCCCGCCACGGGCGGCCTCATGTGCATCGATCCGACCAGCGGGAAGCTGCATTCGAAGTTCGCGTGGCGTGACGACGAATACATCCAAGCCATCGGCACCTCGCCCGTGGTCATTCCGGACAAGAACCGCGCCTTCATCACCACCGCCTATCCGAAGGGTCGGCCACTCGGCGGCGTGATGGTGGAATATGATGCCGACTTTCAGCCCAAGGAGATCTGGAAGTCCGCGAAGCTCGGCGTGCACTGGATGAACCCGGTTTATCACGACGGCCATTTTTATGCCATCGACGGCGAGACCGAGCCGAAGTCCCGCCTCGTCTGCGTGAACGCCGACACCGGTGCGGAGGTGTGGGAGCAAAAGATCGAGTGGGACGATGCGGAGTTCAGCAAACAAACCGGCCGCGCCAATCCCACCCGCCTCAGCATTCTCCGAGCGAGCCTCATCCAAGCAGACGGTGCCTTTCTCTGCCTCGGTGAGATCGGCTCCCTGCACTGGCTCGACCTCAGCCCGGCTGGAGCCAAGGTGCTCGCCCAAGCGCAGCCGTTTTATGCCTTGAACACCTGGAGCCTGCCTGCCTTGAGCCACGGCCTGCTGTATGTGCGCCAGCAAACGAAGGACCTCATGCAGAAGACGGGCGAGCGGATCATCTGCCTGGACTTGAGAGGGGAGTGATCAGCTTCTCGCGGATACATGCTGTCAGTTCGCCCAGCGTTGCTTGAGGTCGTCGAGACTCATCCAGTTGGCTGGATTCTTGTCGTCAATCTTCCTCGTGAAATCGGCGCGAATGTCATCATCGGACGCGATCTGAATCGAAGCGAGAAAAGCCATCAGTTCACCCTGCTCGGCGGGCGAGAGTTCCTTGGCTTCGTGCTTGAGCTGAGCGAGCGACATCGGATGAGAGTAATAAATCCAGACGCCGCCGTCAATCGCTCAGACGTTCCGGCCAACGGTGAACATGTTGACATTACTCACGCCTCCCTCACACTCGCGGCCTCATGGGACTCCTCGATTCACTCGCCAAAAACGCGCTGGGCAGCATGCTCGGCGGCTCTTCCAAACAAGATCCTGCTGCGATGCTCAGCAGCCTGCTCGGTGAAGCGGGCGGCATCGAAGGGCTGAAATCTCAGTTTTCATCCGCCGGCCTCGGCGAGCAGTTTTCCTCGTGGGTCTCCACCGGTGAAAACCAGCCCGTGACGGAGGACCAGATGCAGAGCGCCATCGGCCCGGATGTTCTCCAGGGCCTCGCCAGCAAGCTGGGCATGAACACCAGCACCATCATGCCGCTGCTGGCGCAGTTCCTCCCGCAGGTGATCGACAAGCTCACCCCTCAAGGCCAGATCACCGACAACCAGCCCTCCAGCGGCCAGCTTCAAAGCGTGCTCACCAGCGTGATCAGCAGCGGCCTCGGTGGTCTTTTTGGCGGCAAAAAGTGATCGCTTGAACAGTTTTTCTTCCGCAGCATCGTCGGCTCCATGCCGTCGTTGTCGCCCACCATCGAAGAAACAGCCAGTCCCGAGGTGGACTGGCTGTTTCTCGATTTGAACAGCTTCTTCGCCAGCGTCGAGCAGCAGGAAAACCCAGCGCTGCGGGGCAAACCGGTGGCCGTGGTGCCGGTGATGACGGATGCCACCTGCGCCATCGCGGCGAGCATCCAGGCGAAGAAATTTGGCATTAAAACTGGCACGAACATCGGCGAGGCCCGCCACAAGTGCCCGGACCTCCAGCTCGTGCTCGCCCGGCATGACAAATACGTCGAGTATCATCACAAGATCATCGAGGAGGTCGAGCGGCACTACCCCGTGACTTCCATCTGCTCCATCGACGAGATGGCGCTGCGCCTCGACAAGCTCCGCCGACCGCTTCCGGCCGCCATCGACCTTTCCAAGCGCATCAAAGCCGACCTGCGCCGCACAATGGGCGAGTGCATCACCTGCTCCGTGGGTCTCGCCCCGAACCGCTTCCTCGCCAAAGTGGCCTCCGACATGCAAAAGCCGGACGGGCTGGTCATTTTGACCGCCGCCGACCTTCCGGGTCGATTGCTCGATCTGGAACTGCGTGACCTTCCCGGCATTGGACGACGCATGGAGCCACGGCTGCATGCGGTGGGCATCCGCACCATGCTAGAGCTGTGGAATGCCTCGCGTGAGGACATGCACCGCGCCTGGGGAGGCGTGGTGGGAGACCGCTTCTGGATGGCGCTGCATGGGGAGCCCTCCGAGGACGAGCCACAGCATGACACGAAGAGCCTCGGGCACAGCCATGTGCTCTCGCCGGAACTCCGCAAACCACCGCAGGCCGCCATCGTGTTGCGTCGCCTGCTTTTAAAGGCCGCCAGCCGCCTGCGACGCTCCGGGCATCGTGCCACCGAGATGAGCGTGAGCATCCGCGTGGAGGACGGGCCGCGCTGCGAGGCGCATCAGCGCTTCCCCGCCGTGAATGACAGCCTCGCACTCACCGAGGTGATGCGCCGCCTGTGGGAAAACGTCATGCACCAGGCCCGTTGGCAGCGGGTGAAAAAAGTGGCGGTCACGCTCTCCGGTCTCGAATCGCTCACGCAGCCCCAGCAGCTCGATCTTTTCACCCAGGGCGAGGACCCACGCCAGCGCCGCGAATCCCTCTCCCGCGTGCTGGATGCCATCAACAAGAAGCATGGCCGTGATTCCATCGTCATCGGTTTCGCACCCGACACTGTGCGCACCTTCTCCGGCTCCAAAATCGCCTTCAACCGCATCCCGGACCGCGAAGAGTTCAAGGAGTGAACTGCTTGCACAAAACAGCGCGTTTCATTCGCCGCCAAGGCGTTGCGATTTGGAAACTGCCGCCTATGCACGCGGTCCCATGAAATCATTCATCCCTCTTTTTGCCCTCACCGCCTCCCTCACGCTCACCCAGTGCGCCAGCGAAAGCCCGGCGCCTGCGCCCAAGGAAAGCCAGCCTGCCGCCGCGGAGGAATCCAGCGAAGGCGAGATCAAACCCGGCATGACCAAGGCCCAAGTCATCGCCCTCTGGAACGAACCCGAGTCCAAGACCCCGCTGCCCGGCGGCGGTGAGGTGTGGAAATGGGCCGGACAAGGCTGGAAGCGTCATGTGCCTGTCTATGGCACCTGGGCACACGTCGAGGAGCACTCCGTGACCTTCGGCCCGGATGGCAAGGTGGCCGGAAAAGACACCAAGGACTACGGCAACGCCTTCCAGGAACCCTGGCGCCGCCGCTGATCAGGCGACGAAGAGGAGCGGTCTCTGCCTCATGGTAAGCCCCTGCTACAGGGAGGCGTGTCGCGAGGCAGCGCCTGTCCGTACAGAATTCAGCCGTGTGTTAGGCCGGGCGCCTTGCCACCATGTTCAGGTGTCGTCCCAGCAGCGCAGCATCGCTCGCGCAGACGCCCCAGAATTCACGTTCCTCCGGGGTGCGTGCTTTGCGCTGTTTCCCACGGCAGTAGATCCGCGCTGGCCACACAAGCAGCCTTTCGTGCAGATGCTTGCCAGTGAGCGCGGGTTCAGGCAGCAGTTCGATGCGGTCAAAACCTGCCAGCTTCAGGTATGTCCAGAGTTGGGGATAGCTCCATGGGGTGATATGCATGTGCGTTCCCGGCACCACCTTTCCGGCCAGTGGAGGGAAAGACGGGAAAAAGCCTCGCGCCAGATACTGGAGCCGCGCCTGAGGATACCAGACGCTCGGCGTGGTGACGGCGACGATGCCGCCGGGTTTCGTATGAGTAAACGCGTCGCGCAGCAGCAACAGGGGATTGCCCACATGTTCCAGTCCCTCGCAGATGGCCACGAGGTCGTACTCACCGGCATCTGCCGGCAGACCGCGATCAAGGTCGTGCCGCCAGAACTGGCGGTAACCTGGCTGGGTTTCCTCATACAAATCCACTCCGTCGATCACCACTTGAGGGCCGAGGGCACGGCCGAGCCATCCGCCACCGCTGGGCGCATCAAGGACGGACTGGACAGGTTTCCCGGCGAGCCAGGTGGTGAGAATGTCTTTGGAGCTTTGTTGCATGTGAGGTGAGGTCGCTTGAATCAGCAGGCATCATGCCTGCTCGCCCGCCTTCGGCTCGCGGACGACGCGATCGACGCTGTGCTTCGTGATGATGTTCCCCAAGGAATCGCGGCCTTTGATCGCGATGGAGTTGAAGGGGAATTTGATCGTCAGATTGCGCAGGTAGAGCGCGGGCTTCAGGTGGACCACGGCGGCGAAGGCATTGCTCTCCTCCTCCGTCTCGTGGCGGATGAAATAGAGCACCGAGGAGCCGGGCGTGCCCTTCGTGAGGACGTATTCCTTGTCACGCGTGATGCCGCCGATGCGGAAGCGCTTCGCCATGACGTTGCCCTGGCGGCCATCGCGATACACGAAGCTATACACGGCTTGATCGTCCTTCTTGAAGAGGTTCACATAGAGCGGGTTCTTGCCCACGAAGAACTTTTCCCCGGCCTTCGTCACGGTCATGGTGCCATCTTTGGTGAAGAAGATCACGTCATCCAGCGGCGAGCACTTGCAGATCGGGTCACCCTCACGCTTCAGGCCCGTGCCGGCAAAGCCGTCCTTGGCGTTGAGGTAAAGCGTCTCGTTCTGCATAATCACCTCAGCGGCGGCCACGCGTTCCAAGGTGCCGGCGATGACCGTTTTGCGCTCGCGACCCACGCCATAGGTCTTCTTGAGGCGCTCAAAGTGGGCGATGGTGTACTTCGTGAGCTGCTTGAGGTTCTTCTGCACGCCCTCGATGTCGTCTTCCAGCTTCTTGATGTATTCATCGGCCTCGAAGCTGTTGAACTTCGAGATGCGCTTGATCTTGATCTCCGTGAGGCGGGCCACGTCTTCGTCTGTCACCTGGCGTTTCAGCACGCTGAGGAAAGGTTTCAGGCCTTTCCAGATCGCCGCCATCACGGCGTCCCAAGTCTCGCACTCCTCGATTTTGCGGTAGATGCGGTTCTCGATGAAAATCTTCTCCAGCGAGCTGAAGTGCCATTTTTCCTCTAACTCGCCCAATTGAATCTCCAACTCCATGCCGAGCAGTTTCTTCGCATGCTCGGCGCTGGCTTTGAGAAGCTCCGTCACCCCCACAAAGCGTGGTTTGTCTTCGAAGATCACCACCGCATTCGGCGAGAGGCTGATTTCGCAATCGGTAAAGGCATACAGCGCCTGGATCGTCTGGTCAGGATCGGCTCCAGCGGGCAATTGGATCACCAGCTCGACGAATTCCGCTGTGTTGTCGTCCACGCGGGCGATCTTGATCTTCCCTTTGTCGTTCGCCGCCACGATGCTGTCCTGCAAGCCGCCCGTCGTCGTGCCAAACGGGATCTGCGTGATCACCAGCGTGTTCTTCTTCTGCCCCTGCTCGATCTTCGCCCGCACACGCACGCGACCGCCGCGCTGGCCGTCATTGTAGTCCGTGGCGTCCATGAAGCCACCCGTGGCAAAATCCGGCAGCAGCTTGAAGGGCTCCCCGCGCAGCGTCGCCACGCAGGCATCGCACAACTCGATGAAATTGTGTGGCAGAATGCGGCAGGAAAGCCCCACCGCGATGCCTTCCACGCCCTGCGCCAGCAGCAGCGGGAATTTCACCGGCAGCGTCACCGGCTCCTTGTTGCGGCCGTCGTAGCTCGACGACCATTCCGTGACCTTCGGGCTGTAAACCACATCCAGCGCGAATTTCGACAGGCGAGCCTCAATGTATCGCGGCGCGGCCGCGTTATCGCCCGTCAGCGTGTTGCCCCAGTTCCCCTGGGTGTCGATCAGCAGCTCCTTCTGGCCCAGCTGCACCATCGCATCGCCGATGGAGGCATCGCCATGCGGGTGATACTTCATCGTGTTCCCCACCACGTTCGCCACCTTGTTGTAGCGACCGTCCTCCAGCTCGTGAAGGGAGTGCAGGATGCGGCGCTGCACCGGCTTCAGGCCGTCATGGATGTGCGGCACCGCACGCTCCAGGATCACATAGCTGGCGTAGTCGAGGAACCAGTCCCCGTAGAGATCGTCCACGGGCTTGTGCTCCACCGGCGCGGCGGAGGGCAGGATCGGAGAATGAGCGTCAGTCGGCTTGGAGGAAGATTTTTTGGCCACGGGCAGGAAGGCGGAAAGCTGAGGGCTAAGTGCAAAAGGGTTGGGGAGGCGCTTATTAGGAACTCCGGGGCCGCTTCGCAAACCGAAAATCCGAGGTGGGGAGGATGGTGCTGGGGGCTGCGCACCCATTTTCGCCAATGAATCATGGCTTCATCCTCCACCTACGCCGCTTGACCTCCGACCGCTTCCTCACCTAAAAAGGCTGACGCATGCCAGCCCCCCAACCCATCCTCGATCTTGTTGCCCGTTTTGGTGAGCACATCGACTCCTACAAGTCCGGCAGCTACAATGAAACCCAGCTCCGGCGGGACTTCCTTGATCCCTTCTTCAAGCTCCTCGGCTGGGACATCGACAACACCGCAGGCTATGACGAAGCCTACCGGGACGTCATCCACGAGGATCAGGTGAAGGTCGGCGGCGCACTAAAAGCCCCAGACTACGGCTTTCGCATCGGCGGCACGCGGAAGTTCTTCCTGGAGGCGAAGAAGCCGAGCGTCCGCATCAAGGATGACATCTCGCCTGCCTACCAGCTCCGCCGTTATGCGTGGAGCGCAAAGTTGCCCCTCTCCATCCTCAGCGACTTCGAGGAGTTCGCTGTCTATGACACGCGGATCAAGCCGATGCCAAACGACCCCGCGTCAAAGGCCCGCATCTTTTACTGTCGCTTCGACGAGTACGCCGAGAAGTGGGACTTCATTAGCAGCACCTTTTCCAGAGAAGCCATCCTGAAGGGCAGTTTCGACAAATTCGCCGCCGCGAACAAGGGCAAGCGCGGCACGGCGGAGGTCGATGCCGACTTCCTCGAAACCATTGAGGGCTGGCGGGCCGATCTCGCGCGAAATCTTGCCCTGCGGAATCCTGATCTCACGCAGCGGGTCCTGAATTTCGCTGTCCAGCGCATCCTCGACCGCATCATCTTCCTCCGCATCTGCGAGGATCGCGGCATTGAAGACTACGAGCGCCTGAAACGCGCCGCCGAGGCCAAGACTGTTTACCCCGAGCTGGTCAAACTGTTCCAGCAGGCCGATGACCGCTACAATTCCGGCCTGTTCCACTTCCGCTCCGAAAAAGGCCGGAACGAGGAGCACGATACCCTCACGCCTCACCTCGTCATTGATGACAAGCTGCTCAAAGGCATCGTCACCAGCCTTTATTACCCCGCCAGCCCTTATGAGTTCAGCGTGCTTAGCGCCGATATTCTTGGCCAAGTGTATGAGCAGTTCCTCGGCAAGGTTATTACCCTCACCACCGGCCACCGCGCTCAGGTGGAGGACAAGCCCGAGGTCAAAAAGGCTGGAGGCGTCTTCTATACGCCGACCTACATCGTCGATTACATCGTGCGGCAGGCCATCGGCCCGCTGGTGGAAGGCAAAACGCCGAAGCAGATCGAAAAGCTCACCGTGCTCGATCCAGCCTGCGGCTCCGGTTCCTTCCTCATCGGTGCCTATCAGTTCCTGCTCGATTGGTATCACCACTTTTACGCCAGCCACGACCCGGAAAGTCATGCCAAGGGGAAGAACCCCAAGCTCGTCGCCGCGAGTGGTGGCGGCTGGGCGCTCACCACGAATGAGCGCAAGCGCATCCTCCTCGCCCACATCTACGGCGTCGATATCGACTCTCAGGCAGTCGAGGTGACAAAGCTCTCCCTGCTTCTCAAGGTGCTCGAAGGCGAAACCGCGCAGACCGTGCAGCGCGAGCTCATCCACGAGCGCGTCCTCCCCGACCTCGGCGACAACATCAAGTGCGGCAACTCGCTCATCGGGTCCGACTTCTACGCCCAGTCCGGCCTGCCCGAAATGGACACCGAGGCCCACCTGCGCATCAACGTTTTCGATTGGGATGGCAAAGACGGCTTCCCTGAAATCATGAAACGCGGCGGCTTTGATGCGGTGGTAGGTAATCCGCCGTATGTCGACATCAAGGGGATGCCTGAAGCTGAAGTCCGATACTTGTTCAAGACTTATCCGTGCGCCAATAATCGGATCAATTTGTTTGCGGTGTTTATTGAACGAACGCTCGACCTATGCACAAAAAAAGCGTTTAGACATTCATTGATCGTGCCGACTGCGCTTTTGATTCAAGACTCGTATCAAGCGTTACGAAATCATATCACAAGCCAATTCCACATACGATCAGTTGTACGTTTGCCGAATGAATCGTTCGGAGCTTCTGCTGGCGCGGTTAAAGTGGATACAGCCATCTTCGTTTTTGAGCCGTCCACAAAGGAACAGACTGAAATCGAGGTCATCAGCTATTCGGGATATGACCGGATTTCAAAAATTGATCCATTAACTGCGCACATTGTGACCCGGATTCCACATGCCCAGTGGGCTTCTGCGGCAGATAATGTTTGGGCGCTAAACGTCGGCGCCGCAGAGGATAAACTAATACGACGAATCGAGAATGGAGCGGTGCCTCTCGAGGAATGTGCCGAGTTTTGTCTCGGACTTACCCCATACGATAAATATAAAGGCCACACCCCAGACCAGATTAAACAACGAGTTTTTCACGCCGAGAGTCAGAAGGATGAGACCTTTAAACCCCTCCTTGCTGGAAATGACGTTGGAAGATATGAAGTCCACTGGAACGGTAAAGAATGGATAAGCTATGGGGCATGGCTTGGAGCGCCGCGCGAACAAAGATTCTTCACTCAAAAACGGATATTGGTGAAGCAGATCATTGATTGGACCAGCAAGCGCATCTGGGCGGCAATCACTGACCAAGAACTCTACAATGCTCAGAATGCATTCAATTTGCTTCCACGGCCTGGAGTATCCCTTTTATTCCTTCTGGGCATCATCAACAGCAAGCTCATCACGCTGTATCATCGAAAGAAGTTCTTGGATGAGTTCAAGATGCGTTTTCAGAAGATCCTGATCAAGGATGCCAAGAGATTTCCGATTCGCATCGTCTCCCTCGCTAACAAAGCCGACCAAGCCTCGCACGACCGCATCGTGAAGCTGGTGGACCACATGCTACGGCTGCACCGTGACCGCGCATCCGCAAAGACACCCCACGAACAAACAGTGCTGGAACGGCAGATCGCCGCAACGGACAATCAGATCGATCAGGAGGTTTATACCCTCTACGGCCTGACTCAGGAAGAGATCGAACTCGTGGAAGGCCGTCTCACCGAGCAGGCCGAGCCCGTTGCCCAATCGAAAGATTCTGAGGCCATCAGTGTGCTGGATGCCAAAGTCGAGTATCCCCACAAGGGCGGCTACTCCGGCCACATGGTCTTTCGTGAGGACGCGGTGGAATACAAAACCAAGCCTTCGTAAACTCCAAAACCGCATGCTCGGATGGTCCATCCACGTGTTTCCTGCCAATGCCTCGGGTCGTCATGACTCGCCGGATCTCGTTTGTTCCTGGCAGACCGGTCTGGGCGACACGGACTGGCTTACTCTCATGGTCAAGAAGCGCCGGGCGCTGATGGTGCACGCGGGCGGCTATCCCTGCGCCTATGTCATGTGCTGGGATGATCTGCTGCCTGAGCTGCTGCAACAGCCGAAGCCTTACCAAGGCCCCACGGTCATCGGAGAGGACTATCTGATGGAACAGGGCTGGTGGCAGGGCAAAAAGGTAAACCCGGAGGCCCTCATGCGCTGCAAACCGGATACCATCATGCAGGTGAACGCCTGGGATCAGAGCTAAATGAAGACACGGCATCGGCCTTCTTGTCCTCAGGCTTCTTAAAGAAAGTGGCACAGGATTGCATCCTGTGCGGCTGACGGGGAATTGTGTGTGCTGAATTCATATGAATTAGAACTCATATGTTAGCAAAACTAGCCGCCTAGGAGCTGACTCATGTAATATTCTCTAGCTACGCCTTCTTCTCCTCCGACTTCTCAAAGAAGGTGCTCACGGCCAGCAGGATAGCGGCGCAGACGACGCAGGAGTCGGCGACGTTGAAGGAGGGCCAGGGGTTGAAGGGGGGGAAGCCGAAGTCGAAGCGGAGGAAATCGACGACGTAGCCGTCGAAGAAGGTGCCGTTGAAGAGCTTGCCGGTGGCGTGCTCGCGGAAGAGGCGGTCGGTGAGATTGCCAAAGATGCCGCTGACGAGCAGGGCGACGGCGAGGCGGCTCATCCAACCGGGAAAGGCACCTTTGCGATGCAGCACGATGATGAAGGCCAGCGCGGCGAGCGAGACGAAGGTGAAGGCGTAGTTCGCATACGCGGTGCCGTTGAACATGCCGAAGGCCACGCCGGTGTTCGCCGCATGATGCAGCCAGAAGATGCCGGGGATGATCTCCCGCTCGACGCCATAGCCCGCCGGATCAAACGGCGAGGGAAAATTCGCGACGATCCAGCTCTTCGTGACCTGGTCGGCGATGAAGAGCGGGAGACTGAGGAGCAAAAGCAGACGGAGCATGGAGAGAATGGAAAGGTGGCGATTAGGACGCTCGATTTTGCCGCAGAGGGGCGGAGGAGCAGAGGGGCAGAGTTTTGATGTGATCAAATGCTTTGCGCCCTCTGCCTCTTTGCTCCTCTGCGGCAAAACCGGGAACCTGGCAGATGTTGCAGCACGAGTGGTAGCCACCCGGGCCCTGGAAGCGAGTAAAAGCTGGTGAAGGAAGCCTCACGCCGCATTCGCCCGCAGCACGCGGAGCATGTTCCCACCCAAAATCTGGCGGATCACCTCATCGCTGTGACCGCGCATGACGAGGCCGAGGGTAAAGAGAGGCCAGTTGGACCAGGCGACGCTTTGCTCGGCCTCGATGGTGGTCTTGAAATCGTCTTTCGGCCAGAGGTGCTCCCATTTATCGGCGGGACCACCGGGCGCTTTGAGGAGCTTGGCGCGTTCTTCTTTGTCGAAACGGCTCGTGTAGGCCACATCGCAGCCGATGGCGGCATGCTGAGGGCCGAACTTTTGGATGAGATGGTCGAGATGATCGAGCAGCGCGGTGATGTCGCCCTTGCCGCCAAGGAAGCGCGGGATGCAGCAGATGCCGACGAGGCCGCCGGTGTCGCAGATGGCCTTGATGGTGTCGTCCGGCTTGCCACGGAAGTGCTCGTAAACGCCGCAGCAGGTCGTGTGACTGGCCACCATGGGCTTCGACGAAGCCTTGGCGGCATCGAAGGCCGTCTTCCAGCCGCTGTGCGCCACATCGGCGATGACACCGATCTTGTTCATCTCGGCAATGGCTGCCTTGCCGAAGTCGCTCAGGCCGCCGTCATGCGGCTCCCCTGCCCCGTCGCCGAGCGGATTGCGGCGGTTGTAGGTCACATGCATCATGCGCGTGCCCAGCTCGTGGAAGATGCGAATGAAGCGCAGCTCGTCCTTCACGCTTTCCCAGTCCTGCATGAGCGGCACGCCATTCGTGGTGAAGCAAAGGCCCACGTTCCCGGCCTTTTTGAGCGCCTCGATCTCGTCCGCCGTGGTCACTTTGGAAAGTGCGGGCTTCAGCGCATCGGTGGCCTTGGTAAAATGCGCGAGCCGTTTGATGAGGCGCATCGGATCACTACCTTCCTCACCGGTGTTTTGGAAAATGCAGGTCACGCCAGCGGCGTGGAAGGCATCGAGAAATTCCTCTCGCTCCCGCTCGCTCGTCGCGTTGCGGTTCATGCTCATCGACTCCCGCAGGTCGCTGATCTCTGCCGCAGAGGCACCGCCTTGGATCGCCTCGTTCATCGCCTCCGCGTCAATGGCACAGCGCGGAGCAAAGCCATAGCTCTCAAACACCACCGAGCCAAAATGCAGCTCCCAGGCATGCTCGATCTGCGCCTGCGTGGGCTTCAGCAGATTCACGGCAATCTCACGCGGCTTGTCGATGGCCGGATTCCCGGTGCGCCAGAGCTGTTTCACCTCCTGCGAACGCGCCTGAATGTGAAACGACGCCGCGAAGGCGGCAGGAACGGCTTGGATCAGGGAACGGCGGGAGAGAGGCATGATGATCTTACGTTCGAGCGGGGGGCATTTCAGCAGCGGTGGTTACAAAGCTTGCGCTGCCACCTTCGTCGCGTAGCTCTATATTCATGGCTTTTCCGACGACTCGCTGGACCCTCCTCGCGCATGCGACGCTGCATGGCGATGAGGCAGGACGTGAGGCGCTGGCTCGAATGTGCGAGGGATACCGGCGGCCGGTGGAGATGTTTTTGGCCTCGCGAGGACATGCCAGCCAGGAGATCGAGGATCTGACACAGGATTTTTTCCTCCGCTGGCTGAAGTCGCGGGCGTGGAAGCGGGCGGACCGTGTGCGGGGTAAATTCCGCACTTTCATGCTCGGCGCTCTCAATCACCTCCTGGCACATGATGCGGCGAAGAAAGCTGCGGTGAAGCGCGGAGGTGGCGATTCGATACTGAGTCTCGATGCGGACGTTTTTGATGATGAAATGCCTGCGGAGAACACCTTGAGCGGTGACGAGAGCTTTGACCGTGGCTGGGCGGTGGAGCTGGTGAATCACGCGCTGGCGGCGCTGCGGGCGGAGTTCGTGACGCGGGAGAAAACGCGGGAGTTTGAGGTGCTACGGCAGTTTTTGCCGGGCAGCGAGTCCCCGCCGACTCTGGAGGACGCGGCGGCCGCGCTGGGCACGAATGTGAATGCCTTCAAAGCCGCACTGCACCGCCTGCGGGAGCGTTTTCGCGAACTGCTACGCACGGAGGTGGCCAGAACCGTTTCCGCGCCGCATGAGGTGGAGGAGGAACTGCAGTATCTGCGCTCCCTGCTGCTGAATCTGCCGCCGCAGCGTATCGTCGAGGCAGAAACTCGGAATAAGGAAGGATGAAGATGCCCGCCTCCGAACCCGCCACGCACCACTGCCCCACCTGCGGAGCCATTTTGGACTTCCGCGACGCCGGGGGCCTCTGCGTGGCCTGCCTGCTTGGCGAGACACTGGAGCCTGGAAAGCCGACTCGCGGGCTGGGAAGCATCGGCGGGCATGAACTGATCGAGATCATCGCCCGTGGCGGCATGGGAATCGTCTATCGCGCGCGGCAAAGCGAGCCCGAGCGCGAGGTGGCGCTGAAGGCGCTGCCGGGAGCGGAACTGTTGAGCGAGGAGGCGCGGGCGCGTTTCAAGGTCGAGGCGCAGGCCATGGCAAAGCTGGACCACCCCGCCATCGTGCCAGTTTATGAGCTGGGGGAGGAGGACGGCACGCCCTTCTTCACCATGAAGCTCGCCACTGGTGGCACGCTTTCGCAGCGCATGGGGGATTACGCCGGGAAGTGGCGCGAGATCGCCGAACTCATCGTGCGCATCGCGGAGGCGGTGCAGTTCGCACACAGCCGTGGTGTGCTGCACCGGGATCTAAAGCCGGGAAACATCCTCTTTGATGAGGAAGGCAACGCGCTGGTGTCCGATTTTGGCCTGGCGAAGATGCTCGGCACGGAAAGCGACCTGACGAGGACGCTCTCCACGATGGGCACGCCAAATTACATGGCCCCGGAGCTGGCGCAGAAGAACGGCGGCGTGAGTACTGCCAGCGATGTGTGGAGCCTCGGCGTGATCTTGTATGAGCTGCTGGCGGGGCGCGTGCCATTCAGCGGCAATAGTTTGCCCGCCGTGCTCCGCGCCGTGGCGGAGGACGAGCCGGCGGCATTGCAGGGACGGACATCGAACGCTGAACCGCGAACATTGAACATTGAACGGCTGCCGCGAGACCTCGCGATCATCACGTTCAAGGCGCTGCAAAAAGACCCCGTCCGCCGCTACGGCACTGCCCAGGCCTTAGCGGACGATCTGCGCCGCTGGCTCGCTGGCGAGCCGATCCATGCACGGCCTGTCTTTGTGCCGGAGCGCGTGTGGTTGTGGGCGAAAAGAAAACCGGCGCTCGCCGCGATGCTCGCGCTGCTGGTGCTGACGCTGGCGGCCAGCACTGGATTGCTGCTGCGGGCCAATCGGAAGCTCCAGGGGGCCGTCATGACGGCGCAGCAGCAAGAGGAACGCGCCGAGGATGCGCTGCGCGAGTCGCTGACCAGGCAGGCGGGTCTGATGCGTCAGAGCATCCAGACCGGCCAGCGCTTCAAGACGCTGGCACTCATCCGTCAGGCCGTGACTGCCGGCGGGCCGAGCATCGAGTTGCGCCACGAAGCGGCGGCGGCGCTGGCTGAGCCGGATGTGGAACTCGTCGGCGAGATCGCCCGCTTCAAGCCGACCGGCAGGGACGGGCGGAGCGTCACCGTAACGCCCGATCTCCGGCTCATGCTTTGCCTCGATGCCGACGACGGTGAGGTGGCCCTGCGCGATCTCAGCGCGGGCAAGATCGTGTGGCGGCCCTCAGTGCGGCGCAGCCCTGCGCCCGATCAGTTTTATCTCTCGGACTCCGGCCAATACGCCGGGCTGGTCTTTCCTGATCACTCGGTGGAGGTATGGGACACCCAGGCGAACAGGCTCGTGCATAGCACTCTGCTTCAACCAAAGGAAAAGGAGGCGGCCTACCGCCATAAAGCACGGCCCTTCCACCTGCACGCGAAGCTGCCGCTCAGCGCGGGAGTGGACCGGGCGGGCACTCTGTGGCTGCATGATCTTACCACCGGCCAGCGCACCGATGGTAGGCAAGGTGCCATGCCGGAGGCCTCTGCGGTGTTCCTGACTGAAAATGGCGACACCATCGCGGCCGCGACCGGGACCGGCATTGAGCTTTGGCAGATCGCTGACAAACGCATGCTCTGGCGTTTTCCCATGGTGGACCCCGGCGAGTTGTTTGATGGCGCAGGCAAATACCTCATGACCTTCGATCGCAACACGCGCGACGCCGTGGTTGTCTTCGGTGGCAATCACTCCGCCCGCTACGTCAGCCCGAATATCTCCGTCGTGGCAGGCTGCCTGATCCCCCACACCAAGCTGGCCGTCGCACTGGATCTCCAAGGCGTGGTTTCCACCTGGGACGTGCGTGATGGCCGGGCGGTCTGGCAATTGCGCGGCGGCTCCGGTGCGCTGATGGCAGCGGAGGATGGCCGGGCCTTGCTCATCGAGGGCGAAAACGGCCACCTCATGAAATGGCAACACGCGCCTGACCGGGTTTTCGGGGAGTTCTATCACCCGGAAGACAACAGGGGTGGTGCCTCCACCGAGCAGATCGAGGTCAGTCCCGATGACCGCCTGATCTCCACCCACGGCAACACCGCCGCCATGCTTTGGAATGCGCGGGAGCGGAGCTTCATCAGCATGAAAGGGCTAAAGGGGGGCGAAAAACCCGGAGCGAGCAGTGCCTTCTCTGCCGACAGCACCGCTTGGTATATCTCGCGCGACGGTGCCGGAATCCACCGGCATTCCATTGATTGGGCGGAGGATGGCAGCCTGCGCCTCGGCGTGCCCACGCTCGTCCCCGGCTCGGAGGGCAAATGGCTCAGTCACATTTCCCCTGACGGCCAGACCTGGGTGCTGCGGAATCTGGGCGCGCCCTACCAGCTCTGGCGGCCCGATGGCACCGCGCCGGAGCACCAGATCAAAGACAAGCTACAGCCAGGTCAGCGACTCAGCCCGGCCCTGCGCTTCGCCTACACTCGGCAGTATTCGGCGGGAAGGCGCATCATCCTCGACGCACGCACGGGCCAGCCCTGCGGGGAATACTCCGCCGCCGAGCCTGGCCTCGCCTCCTTCAGCCCCGGCGAGCAATGGCTGCTGCTGCGCGAGCCCAGCGCCTATCGGTTCATCGAGACGACCACCTGGCAGCAACGCGCCGCCGTGCCCAGCAGCGTCCCGAGGGGCCAGACGCCGGATGCCGCCATCAGCGACGACGGCACCCTCGCCGCCGTGGAGCAGGACGAAGATGTCATCCATCTCATCTCCCTGCCCACCGGCCGCCTGCTGGTGAAGCTCATCGCTCCGCAGCCCATCAACACCGCCGGTCTGAGATTCTCCCACGACGGCACCCGCCTCTACGTCCTCGGCCTGCGCCACCGGCTCTTCGAGTGGAACCTGCTGGCCCTTCACGAGGAGTTGGCAAAACTGGGCCTGGAGTGGTAGCCGCCTGCGCCGGCATGACGAAGGCAAGGCTCCAGGCGAAGCGGGCGGCGATGGCGATCAGGTGGAGAGCTGCCCCACCATTTCATCTCGCCCGCGTGGAGCGATCCCCCTGCGCCGAACCGCAGCCCGGAACTTTTTTCATTTTCCGCGTAACCTTTCGAAACGGACCGGGAAGAAGGACGTGATGAAAACGTCCGTCTCTTCTGTTAGCTGCCTCATTGGAACCTTGCTTGCCTTGTCCACGGTGAGCTATGCCGCCGACCAGACCGCCACCTGGAACAGCACCACAGGCAACTGGAGCGACTTCACCAAATGGAGCACCAACCCGAATTTCGCGAACAACGGCAACGGCGGCTTCACCTATGACGCCATCCAGAACGGCGGCACGCTCACGGTGAATCAGGCCATCACCATCCAGAAATACAATCTCACTGGCGGGACGAATACCGGCGCTGGCTCCACTCTCACGCTGAATGAACTGCTGACCTTCTCCGGCGGCACCATGAACGGGACAGGCACCGTCGATGCCAGCTTTGGTGCTACGCTAAGCGGCGGTAACAGGACCATCGCGGACGGACGGGTCTTGAACCTCGGCGGCAACTCCACCTGGACCGGTGGGTCGATCTTCATCGGCAACAACGGGCAGCTCGTCGTCGCAAGCGGCGCGACGCTGGACACCAGCGCCGCGCTCACGATCACCAACAACTTCAGCCCCATCGACGGTTTCTTCAAAATCCAGGGCACCTTTAACAAGGATGGGGCGACCACCGTTGCGCTGGGTGCGGCAAGCGGTTCCTTTGCCACGGAAAATACCGGTGTGGTCAATGTGAACGGGGGCACCCTGGCCGTGCAGCACCGCAGTACGAACACGGGAGACTGGAACATCGCCAATGGGGCCACGCTGAAGTTCGACATCGGACACGGCTCGTATCAGAACAACCACAATCTGAATGCCGGCACGGACATCGTCGGGGTGGCCGGGAGCACGGTCCAGTTCGCTGGTGCCACAACTAACTTCAACGCAGGCACCTACGACGTGGCAGGAACCACGCAAGTCATAGGGGGCACCGTCAATTTCAACGCGGCGGCGGCGACCAGCGCGCTGACGATGAGTAGCGGCACCCTGGGGGGAACCGCGACACTCACGGTCAGCGGCGCAACCACCATCTCCGGCGGTACCCTGAACGGGACCGGCACCGTCAATGCCAGTGGCGGAGCCACGCTGAGCGGCGGCACCAAGATCATCGCTGACGGGCGCACCCTGAACCTCGGCGGCAGCTCCACCTGGACGGGGGGGACCATTGGCATTGGCAACAACGGGCAGCTTGTCGTGCTCAGCGGCGCAACGCTCGACGCCAGCGCCGCTGCCAATATCACCAACACGTTCAGCCCGACGGATGGCATTTTCAAGATTCAGGGCACCTTCAATAAAAACGATGGAACCACGGTTGGCCTTGGAACGAGCAGCGCTTCCTTCGTCACCCAGAACACGGGCATCGTCAACGTCAACGGTGGCACCCTGAACGTGACCCATGTCAGCACCAATACCGGCACATGGAATGTCGAGAGCGGGGCCGCGCTCAATTTTTCAGGCAACACACACACCATGAATGCCGGAAGCGCCTTCACCGGGACTGGCACGGTGGCGTTTCAGAGTGGAACGCTGGCCATCAATGCGCCCGTGATAGCGAGCTCGGCTGTCCAATTGACGGGAGCCACTCTCAGCGGAGCCGCGACCCTCACGCTGAATGGTGCACTCACCTTCTCCGGCGGCACGATGACGGGGGCGGGCACCATCAATGCCAATGTGGGCGCGACCTTTAGCGGCGCAGCAAGCAAGGTGATCAATGCCGGAAAAGTGCTGAATCTCTCAGGTAATTCGACATGGACCGGGGGCAATATCCAGGTGGAGAACAACGCGCAGCTCATCGTGCTCAGCGGGGCCACGCTACAGACCAGCGTCGCAGCGGATTTGTCGAACTTCACTCACCCAACGGACGGTTTTTTCAGAATCCAAGGCACCTTCGAGAAAAGCGGCGCGACCACCACCAACCTCGGAATGGTGGGCGGCTCATTCTTCACCGATAACACCGGCACCATAAGCGTCACTGGCGGCACATTGAACCTCGGGGGCAAGCTCATCCAGCACAGCGGCACCACCCTGACCGCCGGCACCTGGAACGTCAGCAACGGAGCCTCCATCAATCGCACCACCGGCAGCGACATTACCACCCTCGGCAGCGCCGCGACTGTGATGCTGGACGGCGCAGGCTCTTCATTTACCAAAGTCACGACGGCACTCGCCACCAACCAGGGCAGCTTCACTTTGAAAAACAACCGCGACCTCACCACCGCAGGCGCGTATGCCAATAGCGGCACCACCCGCGTGGAGGACAGCACCACGGTGCTCACAGTGAACGGTGCCTACACGCAGACCGGCGGCGTCACCGCCATGGTGGGCGGCGCGTTCATTGACCCGACCGTCTTCAACCTCAACGGCGGCACCCTGCAAGGCATCGGCACCATCGAGAGCAACGTCATCGCTGGTCCCGGCAGCCACACCATCGCCCCCGGCCTCTCCCCCGGCACGCTCACCATCAATGGCAATCTCACCCTCAGCAGCGGCAGCACCCTCGCCATGGAACTCGGCGGCCTCACCCAAGGCACGCTTTACGATCACCTGGATGTGAACGGCGTGCTCACGCTGGCCGGCATGCTGGACCTCGACTTCATCAACGACTTCCAGAACAGTCTCACCAACGGCGAATTCCTCACCCTGGCCACTGCGGACAGCGCCATCCTTGGCAGCTTTTCGAATGTCGCCAGTGGCGGTCACCTCCTGACGAATTTCCCCTTCGCTCTCCAAGTGTGGTATGGCGCGGGTAGCCCGTTTGGCGCGGAGAACCTCGTCGTCGTCGTCCCCGAACCCTCCCGTGCCCTGCTCATGATGCTGGGCGGTATGGCGGTGCTGCATAGAAGACGGCGCTCGATGGCAAGGCCAGCCTAATCCTGGCTGAGTTTCCATCGCCACACCTGTGGCGACCTCACCCCGGGTCTCGCCTCGCCACCGGGGATAATGATCTTATTTTTCCAAAGCACTGCATTCGTCGTGACGAGGGAAAAAGGCACTTCACCGACCTTCGACCATGTTCGCGTTTTCAGCTCGAAAGCCAGCACCTCACGTGGAAAGCCCGGGTGAGCCGATTTGGGCTCAAAGTTCATCAAAGCGCCATTATCACCGC
This sequence comes from Verrucomicrobiaceae bacterium, assembly GCA_016713245.1. Lineage (GTDB taxonomy): Bacteria > Verrucomicrobiota > Verrucomicrobiia > Verrucomicrobiales > Verrucomicrobiaceae > Prosthecobacter. The sequence goes on from JADJPM010000001.1 coordinate 157,298, forward strand.
CGATGATGAGAATCTTCCCATCCACCACCGGAGCTGGCCCGGGGGCAGCGACAGCCACGCGGGGTAGGTCTGGCTGCTTCGCCCAGCCCGTAGGGGAAGACGTGAGTCTTCCGTCTGAATCGGCAAGCTGACGCTCGCCGCTACGAGTCACGGGGGTGTAGCTCCACGAGTCCTTGAGCCAGAGGCGTTCTGCTTTGCCATCCGCTCCGGCGTTCAAGGCCGCGCCGCTGAACAACCACACGCGACCTTCGGCGGCCGCCATGCAGCTCAAGATGCGCCCGCCGCCGGGACAGGGCGGCAGCTCTTGCCAGCCTGCGTCCGGCTTTTTCAAATCGAGCGACCAAAAGGTGTTCATCGCACTCGTGGCCGTCGGTGTTTCGATGCCGCCAGAGATGTAGAGCACCTCATCGAGCACGCAGCCGCTCATGAAGGCGCAGGGCTTTGGAAGCGGGGGCAGTTTCGCGTCTTTTTGCAGCCAGAAGACCTCGCGAAAGTGCTCCGTGGCATGGCCACCACCCGCGATGAGCATCCCCTGCCCGGTCGTGACACTCACGCCGTAGCCATTGGGCTTTGGCAGCTTGCCGATGACCTTCCACTCGCCGTCAAAGGCATGCACCGTGTCATACCAGACCTTCGTCCCGCCTTCCCACGGCATCTTGTCCGTGAAGTGTGTGCCACCAGCGACGAGAAGCTTCCCATCCTGCACCCCGGCGAAGGCTCCCGCGAAGCCGCGAGGATCAGGAATGTCGGGCAGGCGTGTCCAAGCCATGGCGGCGAGCAGCAAGAGCGATTTCATGCCGCCTTTTTAGGGCTTCGCCCTTCATTCGTCATTCTGAATTCGTCATTCGTCCTTCTCTCCCGAAAGCCTTCCATTCCTCCCGCCGTAGTCTCCTCACATGCTCACCCTCTCCGGCAAATCTCACGGCAAATTCTGCGATGGCGTCTCGCGTCGCGATTTCCTGCGCATCGGCGGTCTCGCCATGGGCGGGCTGTCGTTGCCGGAGCTGCTCAAGGCGGAAGCGGAGGCCAAAACGGGTCGCAGCTTCAAATCGGTCATCATGATCTACCTGTGCGGCGCCCCGCCGCATCAGGACATGTATGATTTGAAGATGGATGCGCCGCTGGAGATCCGCGGCCCGTATAAACCCATCAAAACAGCCGTCCCCGGCATCCACATCTCCGAGCACGCCCCGCGTCTGGCGAAGATCATGGATAAGCTGGTGCCCATCCGAAGCATGTATGGCAGCCCCAATGGCGCTCACGACAGCTTCATCTGCTACACCGGCCGTCCGCCGCCTCCGAATGGTGGCAATGCGCCCACCGGTCGCCTTTCCGATCCGCCTTCCTTCGGCTCGGTGATCTCCAAGCTGCAAGGCCAGGCCGATCCGGCGGTGCCGGCCTTTGTGGGCCTCGCGCCAAAGGCCGGACATCCGCCTTACGGCTCGCCAGGGCATCCCGGTTACATGGGCAACACGCACTCCGCCTTTCGCCCCAACGGCGCAGGCGTCGAGGACCTCCAACTCAATGGCATCACGCTCGACCGTCTCGAAGACCGCCGCTCGCTGCTCGATGGCTTCGACCACTTCCGCCGCGAAATCGACGCCAGCGGTCTCGTCAGCAGCATGGATGCCTTCAATCAGCAGGCGCTCAATGTGCTCACCTCCAGCAAGCTGCTCACCGCCCTCGATTTGAGCAAGGAGACCGTCAAAACCCGCGAACGCTACGGCAAAGGCGATCCGAAAAACTACGGCGACGGTGCTCCGCTCAATTTTGAGCACTTCCTGCTCGCCCGCCGCCTCGTCGAGGCCGGTGCGCGCGTCGTCACCCTGAACTTCGGCCGCTGGGACTTCCACGATAACAACTACCCGCAGCTCCTCCGCCATCTGCCGCTCTTCGATCAAGGCATGAGCGCCCTCGTCGAGGATCTGCACGAACGTGGCCTCGATAAAGATGTGGCCGTTGTCGCCTGGGGCGAGTTTGGCCGCACACCCATCGTGAACAAGGATGGTGGCCGCGATCACTGGCCGCGTGTCGGCGGTGCCCTGCTCGCCGGTGGTGGTTTGAAGACCGGGCAGGTCATCGGCGCCACCGACAAGCTCGGCGGTGAACCCACTGACCGGCCCGTGCATTTCGGCGAGGTCTTTGCCACGCTCTACCGCCACATGGGCATCGACACCGTCAAAACCACGCTCACCGACCTCACTGGGCGTCCACAATACGTCGTCGATGGCTGGCAGCCGATGCCGGAGCTGGTTTAGTTCACCAGATTCCCTCGTCGTGCAGCCACACACCGCAGACGGAGCAGGCGTGTAGTTTGTAACGACGGGAACGGCCTCGAGTGAACTCCCACTTGAGCTGTCCCTTGCATTCAGTGCAGATGAAACACTCCGGCCCCTTCTTCAACGACTTGGAACCACAGCACGGGCAAAAGAGGCCGATGCTGTGATCGACCTGCTTCGAGCAGCAGGGGCAGCGCGTGGCACGGCTATAGTAGCAGACGAGATAAGAAATGAACGTCCCCAACGCCAAAGACAAAACAGCCTGCGAACGGCTGCCTGAAACAAAGGCCGCTACCGCCACCAACAGAAAGAACGCGCCAATCCATTTCGCCTTTCGGAACCGGCGTGCGTGTTTGGTGCTGAACTCGTTCTTGTACCGCTCCAGTTCCTCGTGCGTGAAAGCTCGGTCAAAGTGGATGCCCGGCTCCATCGGCCAGCCTCGATGATGCGAGTAGTAGAGAGCAGTCTTGATTCTCTTGAGCATGAGTTTGATCCGAGGTTCTTAGCCATGGTCGATCCATTCGAGCTGCTTGCCAAACCATTCGTCAGGCGAATCAAGAGCTTTGAAATGGCTCGGGATGCGTCACCGAAACATTGGAAGGGGGCGATTGCCTCTCCCCTCACCTAACCTCTCCCCGCATCACACGATGAGGTCATCGAATACTGCTCGCGGGGAGAGGGACCGCAAAGCGCACTCCCTCTCCCTCGCAGACGATTCACGTTCGTACTTTGAGTTTACTTCGAGGGAGAGGGTTGGGGTGAGGGGCACTGCCAGCGTTCCCTCCGGCTATGTCACGCAGTCCCTTCCTTGGCGCAGACGTTTAGCGATAGCGTCCGTTCTCCACAGTGATCTTTGGCACTACTCGCTTCGTTTCGAAGCGCTCGTAGCCTTCGCGGAGGTTCTCCCAAAAACTGAACCACGTTTCACCCTTCGCTTTTTGCATGCGTTCATCGGTGAAGCGGAAGGGGAAACAATGCACGGGCACCTCTGGCTGGCCTTTTTCGAGAGCAGCGGAGACGAGGAGGTAAATTTCCTCGATGACGGCATCCGTCATGGCATAGCAGCCGACGCTGACTTCATCGCCATGCACCATGATGAGGCTGCCGGTGCGCTGATGATGGAGGTCGAAGGCGTTCGGGTAGCCGATGTTGAAGGCGAGATGGTAACTGCTAGCCGGATTGAGCTGCTTCGCGGTGACGGTGTAAAAGCCTTCGGGCGCCTGCATGTCGCCTTCACGCTGTTTCGGGCCGAGTTCACCTGAGAAACACGCGATGCGATGGGTGCGAAAGTGTTTCCAGACTCCAGCAGCATCTTGGAGCCAGAGTTCGAACTCACCGGATTCTTTGAACAAGCGGATGAAAACGCGGTTTCCGAGCCGCAAACCACTCTCGACCAGTTTTTTCTCCAAAAGAGGTTTCAGACGCCGGTTCACATCGGCGAGCCGCTCGGAAGCGGGCATCGTTTTCCACTGCTCGCGAGATGGTGGCGCCGGATAAGGCAGCAAGAGAGGCTCCAAGGTGAGGCGTTGCATCAGAAGGCGAGTGTAGGGTGCCAGCAAATCCAAGCCCCAAGCACCGGATAGCAGCACAACGAAGGCGGCGAGGACCCAGGCGAAGCGTCTCATGCCGCAAAGACCTCAAGAAGCCGCGGGCGGCGGTGTGGCGGGCTTGCTGCGGACGATGTTCATCGCGCCATTCAGCTCGCCTCCTGGCTCAATAGAAACAGAGCGGGCGGTGACATCGCCATTCACGGAGCCATTGGCCCCGATGAGCACGAGGCCCGAAGAAAAAACATTGCCCGTGATGCGTGCTTGAATGTCCACCTCCTCGGCACGGATGGGGTTTTTGAAGACAAGATCCGAACCTTTTTCGACGATGAAGCGCCGGCAGCGGATTTCACCGATGACCGTGCCGGTGGCTTTGAAAATGGCATCGCCACTGCACTCCACATTGGCTTCCAAATTGCCGAAGCAGCGCAGATCGCGGCATTGCAGGCTGCTGGCGGCGAGATGGCCGCGCTTGCGGATGATCACATCGCCACGCGTCTTCACCGGCTGCGTGGCGTTCATGTTGATCTCCACATCTTCGAGCGAGATGTAGGCTCCGCAGGTGGGGCAATTCGCCGAACGAGCGGAGCGGCTGGTTTTGAATTTGTGCCCGCAATCAAAGCACTCGGCGTCTTTGAAGTACTGGTTCCGATACATGCCCATGTCCTTCATCTTCTGAATGGAACTGGCGTTCATCGGGGCTGGCGTGGGCGTGGGAGCCGGGGAATTGGATGTGGGGCGGCGGAGCGAACCCGTCTGAGGCTCCTCATGAGGTCGAGTCTCCACGAAGGGTAGCTCAGGAGTCTCGGGCAGCGCATCGGGCTGCACCTGCGCCTTCAAAAAGGCTCCAAAACCATCGGAAGCCGAGAGTTCCGCCTTTCGATCTTCTTCGCTCACTGCTTCGGGCAGGACGACCGCTTTGATTTCAGGCTCAGGCGCTGGCTTTCCAGGAGCGGGAGCGGCTGGAGCTTCGGCTTTGGCGGAACCGTTTTCTGTCCAGTCATCGTAGCCTGCTCCAGACCGGCTGACATTCGAAGCGGTGACACGGCGCTTCTGAATGGTGAGATGAGCGCCGCACTTTTTGCAAAACGTGGAAACGACAAGGCGCGGCTCATACTGAGCCGCGCCACAAGCCGGACACACCACTTCGATATGGTTCTTCGGTGGTGTCGGAAGAATGCTGGACTTCGGTGCGAAAAACCGTCCGAACACTCGGATAAGAATTAAAGGTTAGGGCTTGGGGCCAAGGTTGAGACCACCAGCGGGCTTAGAGTCCGCCTTTTTGCCGACCTGGGACTGACCCATGAAGGTAGCGCCTTCTTCGATGGAGAGCGTGCCAGCAGCGATATCACCCACGAGGATGGCATTGCTCTTCAGCTCGCAGCGCTCGGAAACCGTGATGTTGCCTTCGACCTTGCCGAAGATGATGACGGAGCGGGTCTTGACCTCGCCCTTGATCAGCGCGTTTTCACCCACGGTGAGGCTGCCGTCGGAGATGACTTCGCCTTCGATCTTGCCATCAATGATGAGGTCGTGGGAGAATTTGATGGAGCCTTTGATTTCGACGTCGTTGGAGAGGACGTTTTTACTGGATGTCATGATGGGTGCAGAGTGAACGCGTTGGGGTGATGCAGCGGGAGCGGGGGCGGCGGAGAGGATGGGAGCACGCTCGGCCACGGGAGCCGGTGTGGGAGCAGCCTCGACGCGTTTGTCGTCCTTGTGCGCTTCTGATTGTCCGATGATTTGCCTGAGCATGAGGCTAAAAATATAGCCGTCTTGTCTGATGAGTGTCAATGCCCGCGTCTTTTTATTTTTGGGAATCCTTAAATTTTGTCACGCACCGGCTCTTTCATGCTTGGCACGGGCATTCGAGGCGGCAGAATCGGGCGCATGCCGGGCCTGCCTCTCTCGATCTCCATCATCTCGCTCAACGAGGAGGCCAATCTGCGCCGCTGCCTCGCCAGCGTGTTGGATCTGGCCTCGGAAATCGTGATTCTCGACTCGGGCTCCAAGGACCGCACGGCGGAGATCGCGGCCGAGTTCGATGCAAAATTCATCCACCAGGACTGGCTGGGCTACACCGCGCAGAAAAACCGCTGCTTGGAACTCTGCACGCAGCCCTGGATCCTGAATCTCGATTGCGATGAGGAAGTCTCCCCCGAGCTCGCTGCCTCCATCCGGGCCTTTTTCGAGCGTGGCGAAGCGGAAAAGCATGCCGGTGCCTCCATGGCGCGGCGCACTTGGTTCCTCGGCCGATGGATTTATCATGGCGACTGGTATCCCGACCGCAAAACACGCGTCTTTCGCCGCGATGGCAGCCGCTGGGAGGCCGATGGCGGCGGGCAGGTGCATGAGCGCCTCGTGGTGAATGGCAGCACAACCTCGCTCAGCGGGGATCTGCTGCATTACTCCTTTCAAAACATCCGCCACTACCTCGTGAAGCACATCGAATACTCCGGCGTGTTTTTGAGCACGCAGCAGGTGAAAAAGAAGCGCTGGTCGCTGCTCCACACGATCTTCCGGCCCGTGTGGCGCTTCACACGGGCGTATTTTTTGCGTCGCGGCTTCCTCGATGGCTTCCCCGGATTGTGGATCGCCGTTGCGACCGCTTTCTTTGCCTTTGATCGCTACGCACGGCTTTACGAGAGCGAGGTCGAGGCAGGTCAAACCAACAGCGGCACATGAAAATCGCCCTCCTCCACCATCAAATCATCCGTGGCACCGGAGTGGAGGTGTTTCTCATCGAATTTGCCAAGCGCCTCATCGCCGCCGGGCACGAGCTGACTTACATCAGCACGCTCACCACACCGGAGATCGGTGCCATGCTGCCGGGAGATTGGCGGCTGCTTCCTCGCCTCAAAGGCAGCGCCACCTTGCGAATGTGGCACTTCAACCGACTCGCTCCACGTGCCGCCCTCGAAGCGGGCGCCGAGGTGAGCATCGGCTTTGGCCGCACCTGCGTGCAAAGCATCCACCGCAACGGCACCGGCTGCCACCGGCTCTACGGCCAGCTCTTGCCCCTGTGGCAACGCTTCAGCGCAAAACACCTCTACGAGCTGCATTTGGAGAAAAAACTCCACACGACCTCCGGCACGCCCACGCTCGTCACCAGCTCCGCCCGTGTGAGCGCCCAGCTTCAGGGCATCTACCGCACCGATGCCTCTCGCTTCCGCATTCTCTCCCCTCCAGTCGAATCGCAGGTCTTCAAACCCGCCGAAGATCGGGCGAATCGCCGCGAGCTGCTCTGTCGCAAGCTCCAGACCGATCCCGCACGCCCTGTGCTGCTCTTCGTTTCCCTCAGCCATCGACGCCGCGGGCTCGAGCCCATGCTCGAAGCCATGCAGAAACTCGACGCCACGCTTTGGATCGTCGGCAAAAGCCTCGGCCCGGTCGCGCAAGGTCTGATCCGGGGCTTCGGCATTGCCGACAAAGTCCGGCATGTGCCCGTCACCAGCCAGCTCATCGAGCTGTATCAGGCCGCCGATTGGTTCATCCACCCCACGCAATACGACGCCTTCTCGCCCACCGTGCTGCAAAGCATGGCCTGCGGTCTTCCCGGCATCGTCTCCGTCATGGATGGAGCTGTCGATCACATCCAAAACGGCGAGAACGGCTTCATGCTCTTCCACCCACAGCAGCCCATCGAACTCGCCGCCCGCATTCAAGAAGCCCTCGACCTCAGCGAAGCCGAGCGCACCCGACTCTCTCAGAACGCCCGCGAAAGCATCCTCCCGCTCACGTGGGACAAGCACATGGCCGACTGGCTGGAACTCATCGAGGCCGCCAAAAAGTAGATTCGATTGGCAATCGAATCAGTTTGGAAACACTCGGCTTCGATTGCCAATCGAAGCGACTACTGCAGCCTCGGCAGCAGCGGCGGATACACCCAGGTCTCCTCTTCGAGATGCTGCTCGCTCGTGCCTTCCTTCCAATCCGCCGTGGTAATCACCTGCCAGAGTCCCTCGACCGGCACCTTGTCCTTGTTCACGAGGTTTTTGATCTCCTGCACCTTAACCTGATAGGTCACCCCGCTTTCCTCGACAGGCGGCGGCTGCTGCGGACGTGCGCCCGCCACCGTCAGGGCAATCAGCCGCGTCGTTTCAGCCGTCAGCGCCGCCATCCGGTCGTGGATGCGGATGTCCTCGCGGATGATGTTGGAGGTCTCGCCCGACCTTTGAATCGCCTCCGCCAGCGCCACCACTGCGAGGCTAAAGATCGCCAAGGCGATCACCGTCTCCAGCAAGGTAAAGCCGGCACGGCGTGCAGATGGGCGGAGGTGGAGACGCATGGCGAAAGAATAGGCATCACTGGATGTGGGACAAATGGTTGTTCGAGCCACCGATCACTTCGGCGGTCCTGTGTAGTCCACCGTATCCTCGGGAAACCCATTTCGCAGCAGAGTCACGGCTCGTTGGAGGTGCGTGTCCTTTTGCTTATCGAGGTCCGTTGCATTGAGTGGCACGATTTCATGCGGCTGGATGCCGAGCCCCTCGATGCCGCGGCCGGCATTGCTTTTGGTCATGTTGCTGGCGACGGAAAAGCGGACACGGAAAAGGCCGCTCGGCACCTCCACCTCGGTTTTGCGTGAGGACATGCCCGCGCTGGGCGAGTCGCCGATCACATGGGCGCGACCGGTCTCGCGAAACAATGCCGCCACCGTCTCGCCGGCAGATCGCGTGCCCGCATCGAGGATCACAACCATGGGCCCGGTGAAGTTCAAATCAGCCGCGCCCTCGTAGTAGCCCCATGGCTGGCCTTTGGCGAGAAAGCGGCTCATCACGGCCGCGTGATCGCAGCCGCCGCCGCCATTCGCTCGCAGATCGAGGATCAGACCAGGAGCTTTGACCAGGCGTGCCAGCATCTGGTCCAGCTGCTGTGGCAGGTTTTCAGGAACGTCTCTGAGATGGATGTAGGCGTAACCTTCCGGCGTGAGGCCAAAAGTCTGCCGCCCGACGCTTTCCAACCCGCTGGGCGGAAAAACGGGTCCCAGAGGCACATGATTCGGTCCGCCAAGGCGCTTCTTTTCGACGCCAAATGTTTCGCCTCCCGGCTTGCGCAGCTCGAAACGAATCGCCGAGCCCTCCCAATCCGCCAATCCCCAATGGCAGGCCGCGTAGAGCGCCTGATGCCGGGTCGAGAAGCTCGATCCACGTTCTTCCATCGCCGCGATACGCTGGTCGAGCCATTCACATGCCGGGGTGCCATCCACCGCGATCACCTCCTGCCCGGCACGGATGCCCGCGTCCGCCGCATCTTTGAAGGCCGCTCTTACCAGCACCTTCTCGCCGCTGATCGCCAGATGCACGCGTGGGCCGGTGTAGCGCCGTCCTTTTGACTCATCCGGCGGGCGCACCTGTGACTTCACGATGCCCGCATGGCCGTCGTGCAGGGCACCGATGAGGGCGTGAACCAACGCGAGATGTTCCTGATGGCTTTTCACACTCTTCGCACGGCCGGAAAAGTCCTCCCGCACACGTTGCCAATCCATGCCCTTCACCTTCATCAAGCCGCCTGCCTGCTGCTCAAAGGCATCCAGCAGAAAGGCGATGTCTTTGAGATACACCTCCTCCGCGCCATGCAGCAGCGACGCGGCGGCGAGAGCAGCGAGGACGATCTTTTTCATGGCGTGTCAGTCTGGATGACATCGATGAGCAGCTTGCTGCTATGGTCGTTGCAAAGCGCATACTTCGCCTCGATCTCCGCACGCACCTTCGCCGCTTCATCGGCCTTTCCGGTGCCAAGGAGATGGCCCCAGAGGTAAAGCCGGGCCAGGCCGCCAACACGAGCACCGTTCAGGAAATAGCACTCGTCGTGCTTCGCCATGCACTCCCGCAAGAGACGTTCTCGCTCCTCACCACTGCTACGCTGGGCAAGGTAAAGCGTGGCACAGCCGACGCGATTGCCGCCCTTCGGCCACTTCTTCAAAAAGGCTTCCAGCACCGTTTTGGCATCTGCCTCGCGGAACCGGGCTGAGGCCGCCTGATAGTCCGTCTCCAGCTCGCGAAACTCCCGGTTGTTGTAGAGCTTCATGTCGCGGGCCATGGCCTGCTCCGCCTCGCGGTCGTTGTCACGCAACGCCTTCTCCCGCTTGCGCTCGGTGATGGGGCTTTTTTCTTCTCCAAAGACAGGCTGCATGGGGGCAAGGCCGAGCAGTAGGATGATGAACAGGCGTGGTTTCATGGTTGTTTGGCGGTGGTGGGTGGGATCAAGTCAGCAAGGGGCACGGCTCCGAAATCGAGTTCCTCGGCAAAGCGGCTCAAAATCTCCTCGCGCCACTTTCTGGCCTCGGCCGGGTCCTGCGCGTCCTGGGCCTGCATCAGCCTCGCCACGCCGCCGACATTCGTTCCATCGAGAAAATAATCACCCGCATGCTGCGAGGCCGCTCGGGCGAGTAGCGCGGCTCGCTCCGGGCCGCTCGAGAGCCTAGCGAGCAGCAGCACCGCGCATCCCGCCCGATTGGAAGCAGGAAAACGCTCGATCAGCGGCGCAAATGCAGCCGCGATGTCCACGCCCGTCTCTTTCTGCTTCGCTTCCTGATACAGCCGCTCGATCTCGCGGAGTTCCGCGACACTAAAACGTGCTTCATCCGCTTTGACGCGAGCATGAGCGAGACTGGCAGCACGCTCGCGCAGGCGCTCCAGCCTCGATTTGCTTTGCAACTGCGTTTCCAACTCCCTCACCCGGCGCTCCAAGGCCGCGATGCGAGCCGCTTCCGGCTCATCCTCGGCATGCGCCAGCCGGTAGCCGGGCAGCACCGCCAAAACCGCAGCCGCCCCGAGTATCCATTGCCAGCGAGGTTTGAGACGCGCCCCCGGCATGCTCACCAAGGCCCGCACGCGGCGACCAGCCTCGCGCCCAGCGCTGCTCATGCCAGCGCCGGCCAGCCGTAGGCGCGGCAGCTCCCGCGACCACTCGATGAGCCTGATAAAACCCTCGGCGGAATCTTGACGGGACACCTTCGCGAGACTCAGCGCCGCCTCGTCGCAGGCCACTTCTCTCAAACGTTCCGCCTGCGCCGCGGCCAGCCATACCGCGGGATTGAAAAAGCACACGATACGCAGCAGCGAGCTCAGCAATTCCCAAACCAGATCGCCTGAGCGAGCATGCGCCACCTCATGGGCAATCATCCACCGCATCTGCGCAGCACTCAGCCGCTGATCCAATCCGATTGGCAGTAACACCACCGGTCGCCACAAGCCCGTCACCGCCGGTGCATGAAGCCCATCGACGACACGACATTCAATGTCCCATTCCTCACCGGCGCGGCATGGCATCGACTTGGCCCGCAGTCTGCGAGTACGCTGATAAAGCCACGCGAGCCGCATTATCCCCAAACTCACCCCGCAGCCCCAAAGCACCGCCAGCAGGCTCCATGAGCTGGTGCTTGCTCCGGCGGCCATGGGAGCCGGAACGGCCTTCAAAGCCCACGATGGCAAGACTTCCGCTGCCAGCGGAGAATCCAAGTGGAAAGCTGGCAACCACGGCAATTCCACTGGCAGCGGGATCGCTCCTTTGAACATCGCCAGACCAAAAAGCCAGGCACCGAACCGCGGCGGCAGTTTCTTCCCGGCCAGCAGCCAGATGATCGTCGCCGCGCCAAGCGCCAGAGCGCCGTCGATGAGTCCCTGCATCGCCCAAGCCTGGAGGTTCATGACTTGCCGGTCTCCTTTCCATCCTTCGGCAAATTTTTCTCCGCCTCCGCCAGCACGCGACGCAGCTCCGCAATGTCTTCCGCGCTGAATTTGGACTGGCGGATCATATGAGCCAGCAGCGGGCCGTACTGATCTCCAAGCATCTTTTCCAACAGCGAATCCGCCGCGCTGCGCAGCGTTTGCAGCATGCCGCTGCGCGGTTTGTAAAGGAAGCTGTTTCCCACACGCTTGGTCGAAAGCCGGCCCTTTTCGACCAAGAGGCTCAGGTAGGTTTTCACCGTGGTGGGAGCCATGCCATGGCGCTCACCGGCCAGCTCATAAATATCCCGCGCCGCCCCGGAGCCGAGCTCCCAGACAATGCGCATGATTTTCCACTCATTCGGAGTCAGCGAGGCATCAGAAGCGGCAGGCATGGCTTAATTTTGGGTTAATCGACTATGTTATTAGTCGAATGAGCCTCTTTTTTCGAGGGGAATTTTTCGGGGCGGCTTGTCGGGGCCGGAAATCGTGGGTTGATGATCTCCGTCGAGCAGCTTGCGCAATGAACCGGACCGGCTGAAATGGGCGGCGCATGCAAAAATTGGTTCTTGTTCTCTTTCTGGCCGCGCTCTTTCTCGCAGGCGGGCTGGGCACGGAGACGAGGTTGCTGTTTTTCTGGCCGGGGGCGTTGCTGTTGGGGCTCGGAGGATTGCTGGCGGCGGCGAAGTGGAGGCTGCGGGTGAGTTTTCCGCCGGCGGATGCTTGTCTGGCCTCGACGCTGGTGTTTGCGGGTTATGTGGCGGCACGAGCCTGGGGCTCGCCGGTGGGGGATTGGGCGCGGGAGGATCTGTTGATGCTGTGCGGGGCGCTGGTGGCCTATTTGCTGGCGGCGACGGCGGCGAGTCATCCGAGTTCACGCATGGGCATTTTGTATGTGTTGCTCGTGTTGACGGTGACGAACCTCGCGGTGGGTTTGGTGCATTTTGGCGGACGATGGGAGTTCCATCTGGTGCCGGGCTTTGTGCGTAGTTTTGGAGCGGGGCGCATCGGCGGCCTGTTCAACAATCCGAACCATCTGGCGGCCTTTCTCTCGATGGTGATGTTTTTGTGTGCGGGCTGGATGTGGTTCGGACGGGCAGGCGCGGCGTTGCGATTGTTTTTGGGCTTTGTGATCCTAGCGATCGCCACAGGCACGGCGCTGACGGTGAGCCGCGGGGCCTTGCTGGGCGTGGCGGCCGGTGCGGCGATCTTTATGCTGCTCGCGCTGTGGCTGGTGTGGAACACGCAGCGGGCGCTTTTCAAATGGCTGCTGCTCGGCGGATCGCTGCTGCTGCTGCTCGGCGGCGGGGTGCTCTACAAAGTGAACGAGGAGGCGATCCAGCGTCGCAAGGTGGGATCGCCGATGTCCGAGGATGTGCGCGGGCGGATTTGGAGTTCGGCGATGACACAGCATGCGGAGGCGCCGCTGTGGGGCTCGGGGGCGCGGATGTTTTACGCCGGCAGCATCCAGTTTCGTGATCCGCGAATGGCGAACTGGGAGGGTGACGCGCTTTTCGCTCACAATGATTACCTGCAAATGCTGGCGGACTATGGCTGGGCGGGGCTGGTTTTGCTCGGGGTGCTGATCGCGACGCATCTGTGGAACGGGATCGTGTTCTTGAAGTGGTTCGCGAGGAGCAAATTCCCACGCACCGGCCGGCTCGGCAGCGTGACGCTGTCGCTCGTGCTCGGCTCGCTGGCGGCGCTGACGGCCACGATGGTGCATGCGGTGGTGGAGTTTCACTGGCACATCCCGGCGGTGATCCTCACCGGGGCGGTGATGCTCGGTTTTCTGGCGAATCCGGGCATCGACGCGGAGGGTCCGAAGCGACTCCGAGTGCCCGGTGTGCGAGTGGGCATCAAGCTGGCCGCGATGGCGGCGAGCGCGGTGCTGGCCTTCGGCGCGGTGACGTGGGGCCTGGCCGATTATCAGGCCGCGCAGGCCTACCTGGCCGTGAAGCGGCAGGATCAGGCGACGGCGCTGGAGCATCTGCTGCGTGCGGCGGAGATCGACCCGCGCAGTGGAGAGATTCAGTATCGCCTGGGACTCGCCTACCTCGACACCTGGAGTCCGAAAAAGAGTCCCTCCGAGCAAAAACGCCTCATCGAAGCCGGTCTGGCCGCATTGACACGGGCCTGCGCTTTGAACCCGATGAGCCATCACTACCAGCTCGCGAGAGCCGATGCGCTCGACGCCGCTGGCAAGCATGACGAGGCCTTGCTGGCCATCCATCGGGCGATGGAACTCGCTCCGCTGCACGAAGAGCCTCGCGTGGCTCTCGGAAAGCATTTCCACAACCTGCGCCAGTTTGAACAAGCCGAGGCGGTTTACCTTTGGGCTCGTTCAGCCAAGGCGACGAATCCGAAAGGCACCGCGAACTGGAGCAGCTACTACGAGCAGATGCTGCGCGACACGGCGTATCTCGCGGAAGTGGCGAGGAAGCGTGCGGGGATGTAGCCGCCTCAGGTTCCATTCTTCCACACTTCCCGCAATCAGGCGACGCTAGTGGAAAAACTCCGAGCGCACCCGGCGCGTGCAGAGAAAGGCGAGCACGCAACCACTGAGCATGATGATACCCTTACGGTTCTGGAATCCATCCGTCACGATCGTGGTCTCTACGCCACTGGCTGAGGTGAAGTGCTTCGGCTTTGATTCGACGCTGATGATCGTGAAGAGGTTCGAAGACACGGTGGCGATCATCAAGGCGACCATGACAAACCATGCCCATTTCCAGCGCCGCCAGAGGCCGATGCCAGCGGCAAACATGATGGCCGGGCCGAAGAAGACGGCGAGCGCACCAAGTGGATCGGCGTTTGACGTTCCGTAGCTCCCGACAGCCATCATCATCATGGAAATCACGCTGATCGGCAGCACCATCGCACTCAGGATGGTGACGCCCCATGCAAAGACCGTGAGCAGCTTTGATCGCGGGACATCCTGTAGCGGAGGAAGAATCGGTGCTTGCGACGGGGCTCGAACGACTGCTTCGGCAGCGCCCTCACCTTCATCTTTGCGGCAAAGGCTCCCTCGTTCTGATTTTGGGATATTCAAGAGTCGGCGTAGTTCCTCCAGCCGCTCGCGAAGCGGGCGCACATTGTTTGCGCTAAAATGGGCCGGTTCGTAAGTCTTCGGATCCAACTTGGCGATGGCGATCAGAGCCGCTGCGCAGTGGTAACGGTTAAGGTAATCAAAGTCCGACTCCAGCACATCGAGCATCACCGATCCAGCCTCTGCGAGCGAGGCCCGTGCGCCGATCGAGTACCAAATCTGGTAACGCTCCCCGAGCCGCCCCGCACGCACCTCACTCAGGAGTTCACTGACAGGAAAAGCGTCGTAACGATTTCGATCTTTACCCGCTTCGTCTTCGTAGCGTTGTTGAAATTCGTCGTAGGTCATGTCGTGCAGGGAGCTTGAGGAAGACTATTTTGCCAGACGACTGTCGTTCGACAACTGGAGTCTGAAAAGAGCGATGCATAGCAAAAACGCTTTATCGGGGGCGGGCTGACGGCTTTGAACCCGATGAGCCATCTCTATCAGCTCACCAGAGGGATGCACTCGACACGGCGTATCTCGCGGAACTGGCCAGGAGGCGGTTAGGATAGCCTCAAAGGAACGCAGAGATCGCAAAGAGAGGAGGATCAATCTCGCCTCATGACCAAAGATTGCTTTTGCGTTCCTTGCGATCTTTTGCGGCCATTCAGCGAACCGTGATCAAGCCTTGAGCGCCCAATCGAGCAAGGCCTGCGCATCCTTCCACACGCCGCTTTCGGTGTCGTTGAGGATGACGACGATGCGGCGGCGGCCGTTGCGCTCGCCGGTGGCGACGAGGCAGTAGCCGGCGGCATCGGTGTAGCCGGTTTTCATGCCGTCGCAGTAGGAGGCGGTGCGCAGGACACGGTTGGTGTTGGCGAGGTCGATGAATTTGCCATCGGGCTTTTTGAATTTGTAGCTCTGCAGCTTCACGATGGCGCGGATCTCGGGCATCTTGTCGGCCCATTTGGCAATGACGGCGAGGTCGCGGGCGGTGGAGTAGGGCTGGTCATCGGTGAGGCCGGGAAGGCCGTGCGGATTGACGAAGTGGGTGTTTTGCAGGCCGAGTTCCTTGGCCTTCTCGTTCATCTTCTCGACGAAGGCGGCCACGCTGCCCGCGTTGTCGCGAGCGAGAGCTTGGGCGATGTCGTTCGAGCTTTTCACGAGCACGGCGCTGAGGAGCTGGTGGCGAGTGTAGGTCTCGCCTTCCTTGAGGCCGAGACGGACGGGAGCGCATTGCGTGTCACTTTTCTCGACGGTGACGATTTGATCGAGGCTGCCGGCTTCGACGACGAGGAGGCCGGTCATGATCTTGGTGGTGCTGGCGATGGCGCCACGCTTTTCGGCGTTCTTCTCGAAGAGGATGTCGTCGGAGGCCGGATCGATCACGATGCTGCGATCGGCGGAGATGAGCGGGACGGGGCCGCGGAGGTTTTTGATCTCGATCTCGCGGCGGACTTTTTTGAGCTTCTCGGTCTCCTCGGCCAGCTGGGCGAGCATGGTTTTCTCTTTGTCATCGACGGCCTTTTCGCGGGCCTCCATCTGCTTCAGCGCCTCGGTGATTTGATGCTTTTCCTTGGCGAACTCCGCCTCGCGCTGCGTCATCGCGGTGAGCTTGGCCTGCACCTCTTCCTCGCGCCAGCGGAGCTGCTCCTCGCGTTTCGGATCATCACAGGAAGTGGCCGCGAGGCAGGCCACGAGGGCGAGCAGGGCGGTGCGTGGGGTGTGGGACTTCATGGCGCGGATCAGAGCTGGGGAAGGAGTTGTTTGAGTTCGGAGGCTGGCCACTGGCCGGGAGCGTTTGAGGTGCCAATGTAGCCGTAATTGAGAAGGCTGCCGCATTTTGCCAGCACGAGCCGCGAGACGCGGCCCCAAGTGCCCATGCCCATCACGGAGATGCGCTGGCGATGCGGCGCGGAGGCCAGTTTCATGAGGCGGACGAGATCATCCTGGCTGTTCAAGTAGGTGGCGATCTTCACGCTATCGAGCCCGAGAGGCTGGGCGAAGGAGATGGAGCCCTCCAGCACTTCATCGGCGGGTGTGGCCTGGAAATCGTGGAAGGACCCGATGACGAAAGCACCTGCCGCGTGGGCTTTTTGAATCGTTCCCTGCATCTGCGCGGCGGTGCGCAATTCGATGTCCACCAGCGCGGCGAGGTCCAGCAGTGGCTCGATCATGGCTGCCCGGGTAGCGGGATCGGTGGGAGAAGAGCCGCCTTCAGACGGATGACGGCAGGTAAGCAGCAGCGGCAGGGTGTTTCCGGCCAAAAGGCGACGCAGCTCCTCGGCGGGCAGGTTGAGTGTATCCAGCCGTAGCTCCACCACATCGCAGGTGGCCTCACGGCTGGCGGGGTCGAGGCTCATCAGATGCTGGAGGGCCGCCAGATCGCCCACGACCCCCACGGCGAGGGGCCGGGAGGAGAGGAGCAGGTTTTTCGAGGAAAGGAGTTGTGGCACAGGCTAGGTCTGTTATAATTTCAGTAATCTTAAATAATAACCAACGGTTGGAACGCCCCGAGTATGCTTGGCCGAAAGCAAGAAATCAATTTGCAGCTCACGGAGATCTTCGACAGCGCCGTCCTGGCCTTTTGTCTCTGGTTCAGCCACTACCTGCGCTCGCAGGTGGTGCCAATGTTCGTGCCGGAGGCCATCGAGATCCCGCCCTTTGAGCAGTTTTACTGGGTGCTGGCCGTCGTGCCGCTTTTCACCCCCATCGCCCTCGAGGCCTGCGGCTTCTACTCGAACATTCACAACAAGACGCTGCACCGCTCCCTGCGGCAGCTTTTCGAGGGGCTGGTGATCATCGGCATGTTTGTGGGTGCCTGCGTGGTGTTCTTCAAATGGGAGGTGCCCAGCCGTGCGGTGGTGCTCTTCTCCGTCGGCCTGGGTGCCTGCGGCCTGCTGCTACGTGAAAGCTGGCAGCGTGATCACCTGCGCCGTCGCCTCGCCTCGGGCAAAGGCCGTGAACGCGTCATCGTGGCCGGTCAGGAGCAGGACATCGAGAGCTTCATCGCCCATCTCACCCAGGAGCAGCGGGCGGAGATCGATGTCGTGATGAAATTCGATATCACCACGCGTCCGGTGGGCGAGCTGGAATCCGCGCTGAAGGAGCACGCCATCAGCCGCGTGCTCTTCGCGGTGCGTCATGTGCATTTCGGCCGCATTGAGGAAGCCGTGCAGGCCTGCGAAACCGTCGGCGTCGAGGCCTGGATCGCGGCGGACTTCTTCGAGACCGCCATTGCCCGGCCCACCTTTGATGTGATGGGCGGGAAGCTCATGCTCGTCTTCCACAGCACGCCGCAGGCCTCTTGGGAGCTGCTCTGCAAAGGCGCCTTGGATCGCATCGGCGCAGCCATACTTCTCGTGCTCTCCTCGCCCGCGTGGCTCATCGCCATCGTCGGCATCCGTCTCGGCTCACGCGGCCCGATTTTCTTCAAACAAGAGCGTGCCGGTCTCTACGGGAAGCCCTTCACCATGTGGAAATTCCGCACCATGCACACCGATGCGGAATCACGCCGAGCCGAGTTGGAGGTTCACAACGAGATGGACGGCCCCGTTTTCAAGATCAAAGACGACCCACGCATCTTCGCCTTTGGCCGCTGGCTGCGCCGCATGAGCATCGACGAACTGCCGCAGCTCATCAATGTGGTCCGAGGAGAGATGAGCCTCGTCGGCCCGCGACCACTGCCTGTGTATGAGATCGAGCGCATCGAGAAGCACGCCCAACGCCGCCGCCTCAGCGTGAAGCCCGGCCTCACCTGCCTGTGGCAGGTCACCGGCCGCAACGGCATCAAGAACTTCGACGAATGGGTGGCCCTCGATCTCAAGTACATCGACAACTGGTCCCTCTGGCTCGATGTGAAGATCTTGGCGCAGACCTTGCCCGCTGTTTTGCGAGGCGCGGGGGCGAGTTGAGGTCGATTCCGTCGCATAAACACGCCTCCAGCAGGCGTTTGAATGCGCCTCATGACACGCACCAGCCTTCTCTCCTTCGTTTTCGCTGCCTCATCGCTTCTCGCGCAGACGCCACGTCCTGGCGTGAACTACGATGAGGCGAAGGTGGGCAGTGATCCGCTGCCGGACTTGAAGGCGACGACGGCCGAGGCGTGGACAAAAACACGGCGTGGGGAGATTTTGGCGCTGTTTGAGCAGCATGTGTATGGCAAGACGCCTGCGAACGTCGGCACGCCGAAGTTTGAGGTCACGGCGACGAAGACGGATGCGCTGGGCGGACTGGCGACGCGGAAATTCATCCACATCTCGCTGCCGGAGCGTCCGGCGTGGAAAGGCATGGATGTGATGATTTACATCCCGAATGGCGTGAAGGCCGCGCCGTGCTTTGTGGGGCTGAGCTTTGGCGGAAACCATGCGGTGAGCACGGAGAAGGATGTGCCGCTCTCCACCCGCTGGATGCGTGAGAGCAAGGAGAAGAACATCGTCGATCACCAGGCCACCGAGGCCACTCGCGGCACGGAAAGCAGCCGCTGGCCGCTCGAAATGATCCTCAAGGCCGGCTTTGCCGTGGCCACCGCCTACTATGGCGACATCGAGCCGGATCATGCGGATGGCTGGAAGGACAGTCTGCGTGCCGCGGTGAGCAAGGATGGCCCCAACACCGTGTGGAAAGACGGCGAGTGGGGAGCCATCGGAGCTTGGTCGTGGGGTCTGAGCCGCATCGCGGATTATTTGCAAACCGATGCGCAGATCGACGGCAAACATCTGGCGGTCATCGGGCACTCACGACTTGGCAAAACCTCTCTCTGGGCCGGCGTGCAGGATGAGCGGTTCGGCGTGGTGATCTCGAATAACAGCGGCGAAGGCGGCGCGGCCCTGATGCGCCGCGATTTCGGCGAGACGACGGCCATCATCACGAAGGCCTTCCCACATTGGTTCACGCCGAAGTATGCCACTTACGCCGGAAACGCCGCCACGTGCCCCATCGACATGCACATGCTCATCGCCCTCGCCGCGCCGCGGCCCGTCTACATCGCCAGCGCCGCCGAGGACCACTGGGCGGACCAAAAAGGCGAGTTCCTCTCCGGTTTCCACGCCGGACCGGTTTATGCCCTTTATGGCAAAAAAGGCACCGTCGTCGAGGCCCAGCCCGCCATCGACACCCCGGTCGGCGACTTCATCGGCTACCACAACCGCACCGGGAAGCACAACGTGACCGATTACGACTGGACGCAATACCTCGCCTTCGCGAAAAGGCACTGGGGCCTGTAAACAGTCGCCTTCGTCATTGCCAGCGGGGTAGCGGTCGGGGTAGAATTTGAAGGTTATATCGTCTTCAACCCCACGCCGCCCCCTCCAGCCATGAAAATGCGATGGTTCGCCTTCGTCGCGCTTGCCGCGATCCTGCTCTCTTTGGCCCTTTTTCGTCTTGAAGGCGAAAACCAAGCCGCCCAGGCCTCCACACGCGTCGAACGCCCCGCTTTGCCGCAACGTGTCGTGAAGCTCTCCGCACCGACGAAGGCCCTCACGGCATGGTTTTCCGAGTACACGGCGAATCGATCGCCGGAGAGCCTCGAACTCGGTAAAGCGTATGCGAAGCACCACACGGCGGAGATTGCGAAGCTCATCGTGAGTGATCCGCAGCTCGCCATCGAGAGCGCGGTGCCGATGGTGGTGCGGCAAAAATTGCCGAAGGAGATCGTGGCGCTGTTGGAGGATCGCGTGCGGGTGCGGGCGGATTACGAGGTGTATGGGAATGCGCCGCTGGAAGGTCAGGAGGCGACGATGGAGCCTTACACGCGCACGGTGACGACGGCGGATGGCAAACGCTGGAATGCGCATGTGTATGGCAAGCGCCAGTGGCAGCGGAGCACGTTGAACGCCTCGCTCAATGGTGTGGCGGTGGGGCGTGAGATGGCGGTGAGTGATTCGCCGCTGCGGGTGCTGGAGGTGGGAGAGCTGCCACAGAGCGATGGGCGTGAGGTTGTCGAAGCTTGTCCGGTTTCTGGGATCGAGACGCCGGTGGAGAAAGCGCCGGATGGCTCGCTGGCGGCGGTTTCGGAGGAGACGCCGGCCTTTGAGACGCCGGAGCGCGTAATCTATGTGTGCAGCGGCGGCCACATTTCGCAGATCGCGGAGCAATACTTGAGTGATGAGGAAAAGGCGCACTGGCAGCAGCTCGGCACCGAATTGAATGCGGGCACTGGCAGCGGTCCGTCGCATGCGCCGATCTCTGGCACGATCCCGAGCAGTTGGACGACGGGGGGGCGCAGTTTCCTATACATCCGCGCCTGCTTCCCGGACAATCCGGTCGATCCGCAGAATGAGCAGGAGTGTCATGACATGTTCAAGGCGGCGAACGACTACATCGTGCAGACGAGTTACGGTCGCTGCTACCTGACGTATGCTTTTCCACCGCTGGTGGTGCTGCCGTATCCGCTGGAATGGTACAATCGCTACAACACGGATGTGGGCGGTGGTGATACGTTGCTGCAAAATCACGCCATCCAGATCGCGAAGTCGATGGGCTATGACACGGCGAGCTACAATCTGCGGGCGGTGCGCTGGAGCGGCGGCCCGGGCAGCTACGGCGGCAGCGCCAGCGTGGGTGCTGCGGGCATGCGCATGAAGTCGAGCAGCAGCGGCGTCTTTCTCCATGAGCTGGGGCACAATCTGGGCGTCTGGCACGCGAACTACTGGCGCACCACGCCGCCGAGCATCACCGGGCCGGGCAACAATCTGGAATACGGCAATACCTTCGATGTGATGGGCAGCAGCGGCAGCAACGGGCAGTACACCGCGAGCTTCAAAAATACGCTGAGCTGGATGCCGCCGGAGCAATTTTGGAATGTGACGAGCAGCGGGCTGTATCGCATCAGCCAGACGGACAACGCCATCGCGGACCCGAGTCTGCGCCTACGCGCTGCGGGTGCGGCGCGATGCGGAGCGGGATTTTTGGGCGGAATTCCGTCTGCGGCACAATACGAACGTTGGTTTCACGAATGGATTGATGATGACCTTTGACCAATGGGGCCTTGGGGGCATCGGCGGCAGCGGTGGAGCGCCTTTGAATGGCAGCAATCGTGGCGCGCAGCTTCTCGACATGACACCGGGCAGTTTTGGCAATGGCATCACCGATACGCGCAATGATTCGGCGCTGTGGCTGGGCCGCACGTTCAGCGATCCGGACTTTAACATCCACTTCACTCCCGTGGCGAACAACACGACCACGGTGCCGCCTTCGATGGACGTGCAGGTGCAGATCGGTGACGTGCCGGGGAACAATGCGCCCACGCTGAGCATCGCCGCGAGTGCGACGAGCGTCGGCACCGGTGTGGGGGTGACCTTCACGGCCACGGCGACCGATCCCGATGGTGACACACTGGCCTACGCCTGGGTTTTTGATGATGGAAACTACTCCATCAACAACAGCGCGGTGCAGACGAAGTCCTGGGGCACCGCCGGGCACTATCAGGTGCTCTGCACGGCCTCGGACATGAAGGGCAAGCGCACGACGAAGTCGGTGCTCATCACGGTGGGCACGCCGACGACCTTCACGGTGAGCGGAAACGTCACCGGGCCGGACTCGCTGCCGCTCGAGGGCGTGTATGTGGCGAACTACGCACCGTCGAACAACACGACGCACGGCAATAGCGGCACCTTCCGCGGCACCTGGACGGACAGCGATGGAAATTACACGATCACGCGGCTGGCGGCGGGCACGTTCTCGATCCGGGCGAATTTGTATCCGCTGGTCTTTAACAACCAGTCAGCCACGGTGGGCCCGAGTGTGACGGGGGAGGATTTCACCAGCACGAGCCTGCCTGCGGTGACGATTTCTTATCCCGATAATGTGGCGGCGGAGGGCTCCACGGCGAATCCGGCCACGATCCGCCTCACTCGCGAGGGTGACACGACGGCGGACCTTTCGGTGCAGATTTATAATGTGAACACGGGCTCCGCGACTCGCACGTCGGACTACACGCTCTCGCCTGCGCCCACGGCGGGCACCAGTCCGGATGGCGGCAATGGCACGAGCCAGTACATCATTCCCGCAGGGTCGGCCACGCTCGACATCACGCTCACGCCGGTGAATGACACCGCGGCGGAGGGCGTGGAGGTGGCGTCGCTGGATTTTGTGAACACGGCGCAGGGCTACATCATGGCGGGGAATCCGAAGGCGCAGGTGGCGATCACGGATGATGAAAGCAGCCTGCCGGTGGTGAAGCTCTCAGCCGTGGATGATTCCGGCGGCGAGGCGGGGCCTGACACGCTGACGATGAAACTGGAGCGCAATGGCCCCACGACGGCGGCGCTGGTGGTGAATCTCGCCTACAGCGCCGGCACGGCCGTGCGAAACACCGATTTCACCTCGCCTGCCAGCGTCACGATTCCGATTGGCGAGGCGAGCACGACTTTCACGATCACACCGATCAACGACAGCGACATCGAGACGACGGAGACGATCATCTGCTCGACCTCGACGAATGCGGCCTACATCCGCAGCCCGCTTGGGGCCGAGCAAACGGTGACGAGCCAGCTCATCGACGATGACATGCCGGTGGTGAGCATCGTGGCGAGTGATCCCACCGCGAGCGAGACAGGTAGTGACAAAGGCGTTTTCACCATCAGCCGCACGGGCGGCACGGCGGCGGCGCTGATCGTGGACTACGGCGTGAACGGCCGCGCGGTGCTGGGCACCGATTATCGCCGTCTGGAGGGCCGTGCGACGATCCCGGCGGGCCTCGCGAGCACGACGGTGGAGATCGTGCCCTTTGATGATGCGCTGGATGAGGGCACGCAGGATGTCATTTTGCAGCTCAGGACGGCGCGGGAGTATTACATCAGTCCCAGCCTCAGCACGGCCACGGTGACGATCGCGGACAATGACGCGTCACAGGTCTATGTGGAGCTGGACACCGGCAGCGGCACGGAACCGGGCAGCGGTGCTGCCAACGGCCCGGTCTTTAACATCATCCGACCTGCCAGCGGGACTGCGATCACCGTGAATTACACGATCAGCGGCACGGCGACGAGTGGCAGTGATTTCACCGCGCTGCCGGGCAGCATCGCCTTCGCCTCGGGCGACGTGAACAAGACGATCACCGTGAGCATGCTCGCGGACACGCCCTTGGAGGATGCGGAGTCGGTGACGCTCACGTTGACCACTGGCACGGGCTATTCGCCGCTCGTGGGGCAGAATCAAAGTGCCACCGGATGGATCTATGACGCGGATCAGCCGATGGTGGAGGTGAATGTGGCGGATGGCACAAGCGGACTCACCGTTCCATTCACCGAGACCTCCGCGAGTGAGGATTTCTTCATCAGCCGACGCGGCAGCACGACGGCGGACCTCGTGGTGAATTACACCATGAGCGGCACGGCCATCGAGGGCACCGATTACACAGCCCTCAGCGGCACGGTGACGATCCCGGCGGGCAGCACGGGTGCGTATGTGAATGTCGTTCCCACCAATGACACCGCGCCGGAGGGCGCCGAGACGATCATCATGACGCTCACGCCCACCACGCCGACGAGCACCTACGGCGTGCGAGTCGGCTCAGCGACGCTGCTTTTGGGCGACAATGACAGCTTCAGCGGCATGAGCGTGGGCTTTGCGGCTGGCACAGCGACGACAAATGAGGCCGTGGGCACCTACAACCTCACGGTGAACCGCACAGTCCCACTCAACGACACCACGAGCACAGCTAGCGTACAGTATCGCGTGAATGGTGGCACCGCCGCAGGTAACGGCATCGACTTCTCGCTCGCGAATGGCGTGCTGAACTTTGCCGGAGGCGATACGAGCGAGACGATCCCCATTACGATCGTGAACGACCAGCTCCCTGAGCCAGCGGAGACCATCGTCGTGCAGCTCCTCAATCAAACGGGTGCAAATCTCGGCACCAGCACGCACACGCTTACCATCAACAATGTCTCCATGCCGGAGGCTTTCACGGATGCCGCCACGGCGGTCATCGCCACCGGTGCCACGCTGAATGGCCGCGCCATGCCCGGCGGGCTCGCCACGACTTACTGGTTCGAATACGGCCTCACACCGTCCTACGGTTCGGTGACTACCACGCAGAATCTCGCCTCCAGCAACACGCTCACCGCCGTCACCGCGGCGCTCGCGGGCAATCCGCTCACGACTTATCACTACCGGCTCATCACGCAAAACAGCCGCGGCACGAGCTATGGCATCAATCAGACCTTCACCACCGGCTCCACCATTCATTTCGCCACGCCGCAGACGGTTCCGATCGTTTCCAACGGCTTTTTCGCCAGTGGCTCGCCGAATCTCACGCTGGGCTTCACGCCCACGACGGGCTTGGTGCTCAAATTGGTCGATAACACCGGCTTTTTGCCTGTGAGCGGCATTTTCACCGGAAAGCCCGAAGGCAGCCTCATCACCGCTTTGCAGGGATCGACGCCGCACGGCTTCGAAATCAGTTACAGCGGCGGCGATGGCAATGACGTAACGCTGACCTTCGTGAGCGAGGTGATCACGTTTGGCGAGATCGGCGTGAAATACGTCGGTGATGCGCCTTTCACGCTGAATGCGACCTCCAGCGGTGCCTCGGCGGTGAGTTATGAAATCGTCGCCGGTGCAGCGAGTGCCAGCGTGAGCGGAAACACGGTTACTTTGACCTCCACACCCGGCACGGTGACGATCAAAGCGACGGCGGGCAGTGCCTTGCCGAAGTATCAGACCTTTGTGCTCGCTGCGGCGAATACGGGCTTGGTGCAGATCAGCATGAGCCGCGCCACGGAGAACGTGCTCGCCATCGCGGAAGATGGTTCGCTGTGGGGCATGGGATCGAATGCCACCTACGGGCAGCTCGGCACTGGAAATACCAACGCGTTGCGTGTGCTGACCAAGATCGGCACGGACACGAACTGGCGGCAGGTGAGCATGGGCACGGATCATGCCGTCGCCACCCGCACGGATGGCACTCTGTGGGCCTTTGGCCGCAACAACAATGGTCAGGCAGGTCAGGGAAGCACCGCGACCGCTCAATACACCTCACCGGTCCAAATCGGCACCGATACGAACTGGGCCTGGGCCGTTGCAGGCGCGAATCACTGCGTCGCGGTGAAGACCAATGGCACGCTTTGGGCTTGGGGAGCCAATGGCAGCGGCCAGTGCGGCCAAGGAAACACCACCACGGCCAATTATCCCGCGCCGACGCAGGTCGGCACCGCCACGAACTGGTCGGAAATCGGCGATGGACTCTATGCAGGCGCGGATTTCACGCTCGCTTTGCGCACCACCGGCACGCTGTGGAGCTGGGGCAGCAACGCGAACGGCCAGCTCGGTGTCGGCAGCACCACGACGGGCACTACACCGGCTCAGATAGGCTCTTTGAACTCCTGGAACCGCGTTGTGGCAGGCAATTCATTCGCCGTGGCCACCCGCACGGATGGCACGCTGTGGATTTGGGGCATCAATAGCAGCGGCCAGCATGGCAATGGCAATCTCACGCAGGCGACATCGCCCGTGCAAAGCCTCATCGGCACGGACCTCGTTGGCATCGCCTGCGGCGCGGAGCACGTCGTCGCCACCCGCACGGATGGCACGCTTTGGACCTGGGGACGCAACAACGTCGGCCAGCTCGGCCAGGGCACGCTGAACACGCTGCAAGCCGCGAACACACCGGTGAAAATCAGCGACCTCACGGGCTGGGATCTCGTCGCCGCGAGTGGCAACGGCAGCCTCGCCACTCGCAGCGATGGTCTGCACGGCTGGGGACTCAACAACCAAGGCCAGCTCAGCGTGCTGCATCGTGTCGCGAAGCCGCTGGTGCCAAACTTTGGCCGTGTGATCATGGCCGTCACGCTCAATGCGCAAAGCTATGTGCTGCATGAGGACGGCAGCATCTGGGGCCTCGGTTACAACATCAATGGAAGCCTCGGACTCGGCAGCAGCACCGTCACCACGCACACGCCCGTCTCCATCGGCAGCGGTTCCACCTGGAAACGCATCGCCGGAGGCACCAGCGGCACGGATGCGGTGTTTTTTGCCATCCGCGATGACGGCACGCTTTGGGGCATGGGTCTGAACACCGCCAGCCAGCTCGGCGATGGCACCACGACGAATCGCACCTCGTTGACGCAGATCGGCACCGACTCGGACTGGAGCGAAATCGCCAGCGCCGGTGCTCACACGGTCGCCTTGAAGGAAGACGGCACGCTTTGGGCCTGGGGCGCGAATACAAACGGCCAGCTCGGTGACAACACCACGACCGCCCGCACCATGCCCGTGCAGATCGGCACGGACACCGATTGGCGCAGCATCGCCGCCAGCGGCTCACGCACGCACGCTTTGAAGCAAAACGGCACGCTCTGGGGCTGGGGCCTCAATACTGGCAATCAAATCGGCGATGGAACAACCACGCAGCGCAATTCTCCCGTGCAGGTCGGCACCGCGAATGACTGGCGCAGCATCACCGCAGGCACCACGCACTCCTTTGGCATCAAAACGAATGGCACGCTGTGGGGCTGGGGCACCAATAGCAGCAGCCAGCTCGGCACAGGCAACACCACCATCCAGCCCGCGCCCATACAGATCGGCACAGCCACCAATTGGCGCAGCATCGCCGCGGGTGGCAGCTACAGCATCGGCTCACGCGACAATGGTACTCTGTGGGCCTGGGGCACCAACACGCTCGGTCGCCTGGGCCGTGCGAACCTCACATCTCCCTCCACACCGACTCAAGTCGGCACCAGCACCGCCTGGGCGGAGGTACAGCAGATTCAAAATGCCAACTCCACGCTCGTCACCACGGTCGATGGCAAACTGTGGGCCTTTGGCTGGAATACATATGGCCAGATCGGCTTCGCAGGCAGGCAGCACTTCACGCCGCAGATCAGCGTGCCGCTGCTTTCCAACACTGCGCAAACGATCACCTTCACCGCGCCTTCCAGCGTGCCGGTCGGCGATACGATCACGCTCAGCGCCACCACTTCGAGCGCCCTGCCCGCACGCTACATCGTCACCGGCCCGGCTTCGTTGAATGGCGACAAGCTCACCATCAATGCCGCCGGCCTCGTCACCGTGCTCGCCTACCAGCCCGGCGACAGCTATTGGCAATCGAGCGACATCCGCCATGCCTACATCAATCTCGCTGCGCCGGTCGTGACCACGCTCGCCGCGACCAACGTGGGCACCACGACCGCCACGCTGAACGCCACCGTGAATCCAAACGGCTCCACCGCCACCGCGATGTTCCAAAGCGGCACCAGCGCCAGCTACGGCACGAACTCGCCCATCACACTCACCGCGCCTGCCGGTGTCTCGGCGGAAAATGTCTCGCTGGGGCTCACCGGGCTGCTTCCTGGCACCACCTACCACTTCCGCGTCAGCGCCAGCAACCTCGGCGGCACTGATAATGGCGACGATCTGACCTTCACCACGCTCAGCAACGACGCCAGCCTCTCCGCGCTTGCTTTGAGCAGCGGCACGCTCGCGCCTGCCTTTGCCAGCGCCACCTTGAGCTACACCGCCAGCGTCACCGCCACCACCAGCAGCGTGACCGTTTCGGCCACCAGCTCCCATGCCGGAGCCGCGCTGCAATACCGCGTCAATGAAGGCGAATACACCACCACCAACGGTGCCGCCATCCCTGTGCCGCTCGCTACCGGCACCACCACGCTGCAAATCGAAGCCACCGCCGAAGATGGCGTCACGCTGCGGCTCTACACCGTCCAGATCACCCGCCCGCCCGGCTTTGAGCAATGGAGCGCCGCCACCGGCATCACCGGCACCACCAATGTCGGTCCCTTGGATGACTTCGACGGCGATGGCATCGCCAACGTGCTCGAATACGCGATGGGCATGGCTGGAGCCAGCGGCGGCGGCACCGGCGCTCTCGTCTTGAATGGCAGCACACTCTCCTCCACCGGCCAGCCCGTCGCCCGCCAGCTCCCGCCTCCCGGCGGCGGCGCCCCCGAATGGTGCGCCATCTACATCCGGCGCAAAGATCATGCGCAGGCCGGCCTGACCTACACCGCGCACTTCAGCGTGAATCTCAGCACCTGGCAAACCAGCACCGCCACCCCCACTGTCCTCGCCGACGACGGCACCTACGAGGCCGTCTGCGTGCCCTATCCGCTCATCAGCGGCCAGCCCGCGAAGTTCTTCAAGCTCAGCGTGACGATGAATCCATAATTGAGTGGTGACTGGCATGGCAGGCTGTTTGAGGGTACACGAACCTCTTCAGCCATGCCCGCCTTCGATTGGTTCCGCCTGTTTCCTGATGCCAGCCATCGTTTGGCAATGAATCTGCGTCCTGGGGATGCGGTGGGCTACTGGCGAGATTCCGAGGAGGCGGTGGAAACGCTCGCGGAGCGGCGGCGATGGCTGATGGAGCATCCCGAGCGGCATCTCGGCCTGCTGCCGGAAGGTCGTGACGAGGTGAGCGAGGCTCTCGCCTGGATCATGAAGGTGCTCGGACAGCCAGAATCGACGCCTGAGCACGCGGCGATGACTTTAGAGCCAGACTGGCTCGTGCTCTCCGGCGATCCAGCACGTGATTTTCCCGTTTTGGGCGGTGCGGTGGTCTTTCCCTCCGGCTGGGCATTGGAGGAGAAAATGGGGCGGCCGCTGCATGAAGTGCATGCGCCGGTGCCGGGCCTGCAACAGGCGCTCGGTGCCTCGATCAGCACTTTTCTTTCCCGCGTGGCTCCGCTGGCCGCGTGGGAGCGGGATAACTGGGGCCTTTCTGCTGATCCTTCGCTGAATCATCATCCTGCCCGCCCTTTGAAGCGTCTCGATGCTGCTGCCACACTCGACAGCACCTGGGTGCGTCTGGAGCGGCAGTTCGTCACGCGGTTGCCCGTCACGCAGGCCATTTTGTTCGGCATTCGCGTCTCGAATCACCGCCTCGATCACCTCGCCATGCTGCCGGGCTTGGCTTCACGGCTTCGCCAAGCCCTGGAGACCATGGACGAGACGCTCGCTGGCTACAAAGGCATCACCGCTGCGCGTGAAGTGCTCGCCACGCAGCTTGCCTTGGCCTGAGCGGCCATGAAATCCAATTGTCACTTGCCGGGAGGCTTTGCCCCGTGTGTCATGAGCGATCATGCCCGCGAAAAAAGCTGCTTCCAAATCTCCCAAACCCGCCAAGGCCCCGAAAAAGAAAATCCTCAACGTGCCCTTCTGGATCGGCTTTGATCTCGGCGGCACGAAGATGATGGCCACCGTGCTCGATAAGAATTACAAGGTGCTCGGCAGCGCCCGCAAATCCACGAATGGCAGCGACGGCGCTTTGAAGGGCAAAAAGAAGATGATCAACGCCATCCACGAGGCCATGGAAAATGCCTGCGTGAACCCGAAGGGTCTCCAAGGCATCGGCATCGGCTGCCCCGGCCTCGTGAATCCCGAAAAAGGCATCCTAGTCTTCGCGCCAAACCTCGGCTGGCGAAACCTGCCGCTGCGCAAAATCCTCGAAACAGAGTTTCACAAGCCGGTGGCCGTTTTGAACGATGTCGATGCTGGCACCTATGGCGAATACGTCCTCGGCGCAGGCAAGGGCGCACGCTCGCTTTTGGGCGTCTTCCCCGGCACCGGCGTGGGCGCGGGCTTTGTGTATGATGGAAAGCTCGTCATGGGCAAAACCATCTCCGCCATGGAACTCGGCAATGTGATGCTTCCCGGCACGCACCTCGGCAGCACCGAATTTGGAGCCGTGATCCTCGAAGACCTCACCAGCCGCCTCGCGCTGGCCGCGAATGCCGGTGTGGCCTGCTACCGCGGTCAGGCCCCCGAGCTCGACCGCAAGACGCAGGGCTCTCTCCGCGACATCCGCAGCAAGGCCCTCGCCACTTCCTTCCGCGGCGGCGAAGAGGCCACCATGATCCTCTTCCGCAATTCCGTCCGTTACCTCGGCATGGGTGTGGCGATGATCGTGAATCTCTTCGCTCCCGATCAAATCACCCTCGGCGGCGGCCTCGTCGAGGAGCTGCCCGGCCTTTACGTCCAGCTCCTCAAAGAAGAAGTCGAGCGCTACGCCATCCCCGAGCTCGCCAAAGGCATCAAATACACCATCGCCAAGCTCGGCGGGCAGGCGGTGGCGGCGGGAAGCGTCGCGTGGCTCCGCAATCAAGGCTGATACCTTCGATAATCATCTATCGACATTCCACCCGCTCCAATCCAACCGCAGATTGCTGAATTCTGATTGCTGATTGTCGAAGTTCCTCATAACTCGCAGCCCTATGAATGACAAAGCATTCGATCTCGAAGACCGGCTGGTGGACTTTGCGGTGAGGATCATCACGCTGGTGGAATCCTTGCCCGCCACCAAAGCAGGGAACCATGTCGTGGGGCAATTGATTCGCTCGGGAACATCACCCGCACCGAACTATGGCGAGGCTCAAAGCGCAGAATCTCGGAACGACTTCATTCACAAGATGAAACTCTGCCTCAAGGAACTTCGGGAGACATTGATCTGGCTGAAAATCATCGAAAAGAAGCCTCTATGCACGCCTGCCAAGCTCGGCTCTATTCTGCAAGAGTGTCACGAGTTGATCTCCATTTTGTCAGCAGCATACAGACCGCCGAGCGCAATAAGGAACGCTGATGCTTTTCCCCTTCAACAATCAGCAATCGACATTCATCAATCGACATTTCCCACGCTCCACCACATTACCCCGCTCCAATCCAACCGCAGATTGCTGAATTCTGATTGCTGATTGTCGAAGTTTTAAAACGCCGCATGTCCCTCCCTGCCCCGAAAACCGCCGCCACTCCCGCCCCTGAGCACGCCGTCATCTACGTCGGTGCGGCTTCTGTTTCGATGATCATCGGCCTGCGAGGGGCAGAAAGACTCCAGCGAGAGGATGTAGAGCATCTCGACCGACCACTGCCGCTCGCACGCGACATCTTTCGAAGTGGCAGCATCACCCGCAGCACCGTGGAGCAGGCAGTGGCCATCCTGCGAGATTATCTCCAGACGACGCGAGAGCTTGGCATCCCTCTCACGCAGGTGCGTCTCTTCACGACCAACATCCTCGCCGAGGCCGCGAATCACGAGATCTTCCTCAACCGCCTGGAAATCCAAACCGGTGTCTCTCCCAGCCTCATCGATGACGGGAACATGACTCGCCTCGTCTTCCAGATCTCCCAGCGCCTGCTGAAAAAAAATCCCCGCCTCGCCCAGGGCCGCACCTTCGTCACCCACATCGGGCCCGGAAACACCCGGGCGATGTACTTCGATCACGGCCGCCTCGCCGCCTACTCAAACTACCGCCTCGGCATCTTCCGTGCTCGCGAGGCCGTCTCCAGCAGCGATGAACTCGCCCCCCAGGCCATGCTTCATCTGGAGGAGCAGATTCGCGGCGTCGTCGATCACCTCGCGCAGGATTACTCCGGCCATAAAATCGATCACCACGTCGCCACCGGTGCGGAGATTCAAAGCGTGGCCCCCAAGCTAGCCAAGGCACGCCAAGGAGCCTTCCAGGTGCATGAGGATGATCTCGCCCGCCTCACGGAAAAGCTCGCCCGCATGAGCCCGGACCAGCTCGTCCGTGAGCTGCACGTCCACTACACCGGCGGCGAGGGCATCGTGCCCGCTTTGCAGACGAATCTGGCCCTCGCGAAACGCTTCGGCGATCAATCCATCTGGGTGCCCGAGGGGGATTTCCACTTCGAGCTCATGCTCGACCTCATGACTTCCGGCTCACGCACCGCCGTCTTCCAAGAAGAAGTCATGCAGTCCGCCTGCGAGATCGGCGTGCGCTACAAAACCGACCGCAAACACGCCGAGCACGTCGCCCTCTTCGCGCAGCAGCTCTTCCGCGAGCTCCAGCACCTCCACGGCCTCGATCCGAAATTTGAACTCGTCCTCCGCGTGGCTGCCACGCTGCACGAAGTGGGCATGTTCATCAGCCCGCGTGAGCATCACAAGCACAGCCTCTACATCCTGCTGCATACCGAAATCTTCGGCCTTAGCACCCAGGACCGCGAGCTCGTGGCCCTCCTCGCCCGCTACCACCGGCGCTACAATCCGGAGCCGAATCATCCCACCTTCTCCGACCTCAGTCGCGAGGATCGCATGATTGTCCTGAAGCTCGCCGCCATCCTGCGCATCGCCGATTCGCTCGATCGCAGCCATGCCCAACGCGTCAAATCCATCCAGCTTCGCCCCGAAGGCCCCCGCCTCCGCATTCTCACGCACGGCATCGACGACAATACCATCGAGCAAATCGCCATCGACTCGAAGTGTGATCTCTTCCGCGAGATCTACGGCTACGAGGTCGTTCTGGCGAAATCATGAACGCTCTCGCCCGCCTCTCGGTTCTCTTCCTGCTGCTCTCACTCAGTGCCCTTGCAAGAGAGCCGAAGACCGTCCGCCTCCTCACGATCGGCAATAGCTTCTCCGCGAACGCCACGAAGTATCTCAAAGACCTCGCCGAAGCGGGTGAGCATACCTTGATCCACAACTCGCTCGTCATCGGCGGTTCGTCGTTTCAGGTCCATGCGGATAAGACCAAAGCAGAGGGCAAGGCGCGACGCTACACCAATGGCAAAGATCTCGTCGCCAATCTCACGGCCGACACATGGGACTACGTCACGATCCAACAGGCCAGCATCAAGAGCCACGACTTCGGCACCTACCAGCCGCATGCGGGCTTTTTGCGGGATTTAATCGTGACCCACGCGCCACAGGCGAAGCTGCTGATTCATCAAACCTGGGCCTATCGCGTCGATGATCCACGTTTTGCCGTCAAAGCACCGAAACCTGGCGAGCCGAAGACACAGCAGGAAATGTATCGCGGCCTCACCACCGCCTACGACAAGCTCGCAGCCGAGTTTGGCGCAAAAATCATCCCCGTGGGCGATGCCTTCTTCCAAGCCGACACCGATGCGAAATGGGGCTTCAAGCCCGATCCGAAGCCATTCGATCCCAAAACGGCCAAACAGCCTGAATTGCCTCTACAGACGCACTCACTTCATGTCGGCTGGGCTTGGAAGAAATCGAAGGATGGCAAAAAGACCATCCTCAGCATGGACGGCCATCACGCCAACCTCGCGGGTGAGTATCTCGGAGCCTGCGTCTGGTATGAAGTACTGTTTGGCGAGAGTCCGGTCGGGCTCAGCTTCATCCCCAAAGGACTCGAATCGGAGCATGCGGCTTTTCTCCAGAAAACAGCTCATCAGGCGGTAACAACGCGGCTCAAGGCTGATTGAGCAAAGTCACCGCCACCACGAAGGCAGATCGCTCATCGTTTCCTTCAAGATCTCACGGATCGAACGGCGTTCCTCAGCCGTGAGATGAGGCATGGAAGGCTGCGCATCACGCAGCGCCTCCGCCATGCGGTAATAGACGCGGTCTTTGATCTCCTTCGGCGCATGCTGCCAGGTCTCCGTGTAAAGCATGAAACTGCACCGGTGCTTGAAGAGCCGCGTCTTCAAATCGAGGTCCTTCAGTGAGAGGCCGCGCTTCGACTTCCGGCGGTCTTCGAGAAAGTCCCGCGCATAGGCGGCATCCCCCTCAATCCCTTCACGAGGAAACTTCGCCTCATCGGCAAAGAGCACATACCTCGCGAAATCCTGCGCCCACACATCGATCTCCGCCAGCTCCGTGCTGCCGAGCATGCCTTTGCGGTCGTGTTTGAGTTGTCGCACCGTGTAAATGCCGCGCACGAGCCGGTTTTCGAAGCCGATCTGATGCTCATGAACGAGATGCGGTAAGATGTCGCTGGTGGGCAGCAGGTGCTTCGCGAGATCCCAGGTCTGGCCGGGGATGACATCCATCTTCTCGATGTTCCCAGCACGGGCTAGGCCATACACGTTCGCTTTGTGACCGCTGATGTGATGCTTACCCGTGAGATGCCAGCCACCGAAGCGGTTCTCCAGCGGGATCTGATGTCCCTGCTCATCGCGGCGATAAGTTTCGAGGCTCGATCCGGCCTGCGAAACGAGCAGCGATTCCGCGATGAGTCCCGGCAGCCGCTTTGTGGCCGTGCCGCCGTGGCAGTTGAAGCACTTCGTTCCCCGCTCCACCCGCGGAAACGGCCCACCGGGCTGGGAACGCCCAAACACATAAAAGATCGGTCCCACCTCGGGATCTGCCGCCGCCACCTCCAGCACACCACCAGGCACAAAACCGACGTAAGTGTCCTCGTTGAAGAAAAGGGCCCGTGGATTGCGCGGGTTGATGATCTCGCTTTGCAGGCTGCTGGCGGAGAAAAGCAGCATCTGCGAACTCACCGGGATTTTCAGCCCCTGCAGCAGGCTGCGCAGCAAGGCGTGATCGCTGGAGGTATCCGGCTTGAACTCACCTTTCTCGATTTGCTTCAAAAGAGCGGCAAAGCGGTCCTTCGGCTCGTGTTCCGCATAACTGTGCGGTGGCGCACGAAAATCCATCACTCGATACGCCGACTCCGCGGCCATGGCGGTCGCGCTGAGGAGGCTCAAAGGCAGGATGACATCGAGAAATCGCATTCGAAAACTGGTACGAGGCCAAAACGTCCACTTCCACGCCTGATTCGCAATGATTCTCTCTCCAAACTTCGCTAAAGCCACGCGTCGCCCTCGTTACTGACCTCCCATGAGACACCTGTTTGCTTTTTTCGTCGTGGCTATCTGGCCTCTTCTCGCCGCCGCCGAAAAGCCGGACGTGCTCGTCATTCTCGCCGATCAGTGGAGCCCGCGATACACGAGCTGGGACAACAAGGACGTGCACACGCCGCATCTCGATAGCCTCGCTCGTGAGGGCATGATCTTCGATGCCTGTTACACCACCTCGCCCGTGTGCATGCCAGCGCGGGTATCGCTGCTCACCGGCCTCTACCCGCACAATGCCGGCCACGGACTGTGGGGCAATGCGGCAGGCTATTACCCGCAGCCGAAGGACGCGCCGATGTTCCTCGACATCCAACGCGCTGGCTGGACAACGGCGCAGATCGGCAAGACGCACTGGACCGCCGGGCCGGCGTGGCATGAGCAGTTCAAAAACAGCGGTTCCTTCTTCAAAGCGCTCGGCATCGATCACGTCGCGGACATTCCCGGCCCGCCGGACTCCACGAAGGGGCGCGATCCCTACTCGCAGCATCTGCAAAAGCTCGGTCTGATCCAGTCGGTGGCCGATGACCTGCATGGTCGCTATGTGAAGGGCGAGTTCGCCCCGCGTGCCAGCGTGGTCAAAACGGAGGACTACCATGATTGGTTCACCACCGGCCTCGCGGTCGATTTCATCCGTGCGCAGCCAAAAGAGAAGCCGCTCTGCCTCGTCGTCAGTTTGCACTCGCCACATCCACCGCTCGATGCGCCCAGCGATTACGCCACGATGTTTGATCCCGAAAAGCTCACCCTGCCCGCGAACGTGCCTCCGAAATACCTCCGCGAAGGCCACGCCCTCGATCACGCCGAGACACGCGCCATGCTGGCGAACTATCTCGGCAAAATGGCCCTCGTGGACGACAACATCGCGCGTCTGGCCGACGCCATGAAAGCGCGTGGCACCTGGGCCAACACGCTCGTCATTTTCACCGCCGATCATGGCGAAATGATGGGCGCACACGGCTATCTCACGAAGGGCCGCTTCTATGAAGAGTCCGTCCGCGTGCCGCTTGTGCTGCGCTGGCCCGGCCATGTCAAAACCGGCCGCAGCAAGGCCCCGGTGCAGATGATGGACGTGTATCCCACCATCGTCGAAGCCATCGGCGGCGAGCTCACACCCGGTCGCTTTGCCAAGTCACTCCTGCCCATCGCCACCGGTCAAAGCGAGCGCCTCCGACCCATCGCCGTCAGCGAGATCGGCGACAAGGCCCCGCTGCGCATGATGGCCCGCGATGAGCGCTTCAAATACTGGGCAGATGAAGATCGCGAATACCTCTTCGACCTCGAAACCGATCCCCTCGAGCAACACGACCTCGCCACCGATCCCGCGCATCGCGAAACGCTAAACACCATGCGCGAAAAACTCCTCACCCACCTCCGCTCCACCCAGACCAACCTCTCCGCCGGCTACAAACCCAAGGTCCAGCGCCTCCGTGAGGCGGAAGCGAAGAAGTAGTGAACATGAAACAACTCAATGGCCAGCGGAGCCAGTTTTGAGAAGACTACCCGCAGATATTTCATCGTAGTCTGATCGTGTAGCTGTGCTCCACCGCGCCGTTTTCGAGGTCGGAGCGTGTCACGCCGGGGACGATGCTGCGCACGTAGTCCACTTTGGCTTCGTTTTCAGTCACGGTGACTCGGACATGGCCGGCGCTGCCGAGGATGACGCCGCTGTAGCCGTATTCTTCGGCGCTGCGGGTGCCGCCGGTTGGATGGCCGGGCTGGGGGACTTCTTGGTAGATGATGCCATCGAGCTCTTCTTTGACGAAAAGATGGTCGTGACCGTGGAAGACGATGTTCACGCGGTTTTTGACGAAGAGCTCATGAATCGGCATTTCCCAGCCGGGCCGGTTTTGTTTGAAGCCTTCGCTGCCGTCGGCGTTTTGGCCGCCCCATTCCATGTAAGCGGCTGGTTTGGCCCCGCCGCGCACATCGCGACCCAAGCCGCCGACGAGATGATGGATGAAGACGAAGCGCATCGCGGCTTTGCTGCTCGTGAGTGTCTTCGTGAGCCAGCGATACTGCGTTTCACCGAGCGTCATGTCCCAGCCGGAGACCCCGCGCTTCGTGGTGGCCCAAAAGGGATCGAGGCCGATGAAAAGCGCATTTCCCCATTCGAAGGCGAAGTAGCTGTGCTTATCGTTGCCATCGGTCGGGTTCGGAAAGTAGGTGTGGCGCTGTTTGAGCGACCAGTCCGACATCTCCGGGTCGCTGCCGCGTTCGCCATCGTGATTGCCCAAGACCATGAAAATCGGCACGCTGTGCGCGATGCGGCCCATATAGTAGCGCTGCGCTTTGTATTGCGACTCGGAGCGCGAGTAGAAGCGGCCAAACTTGTCCACCATCGTCGTATCGCCGAGGTCGATCATGAAGTCGGGCTTGTCGGCGAGCATGTTGGCCAGGGATTGCTGGTAAACGCGCACGTCGGTGTTGTTGTCGAGGTGCGAGTCCGCCTGCATGACGAATGAAAACTTCGATCCGGCCTTCCGCTGCGTGTGAAAGCTGCGCGTCGCGTCCTGCACCGCCTCGCCACCGGCGTGGCGATAGATGAGGCGATAGTTGTAGCTCGTGTCGGGCTTCAAGCCGCTCAGCACGATGTTTTGAGGCTCGCCAGCCTTCAATTTCACCGCAGCTGTCTTTAATCCGTCGCCATACTCGATGAAGGCCTCCAGTTCGTCCCACGCGAGCACGCTGACAGTCACCGACTCCGCTCCAGGCCGACAAAGCCACACGTTGAACAGATACGGCGGCACCACGGCAGGCTCGACTTGACCTCCCTGGCCTGCGCCGCCTTTCGGCTTCTCCTCCGGCGCGGCGGCGATAAGCAGCAAGCCGAGCGCAGCAAACCCAAGTGACATGAAGAGTGGCTTCATGGCTTTTTGCCTCCTTTCTTCCCACCTTTACCACCTTTGCCGCCGCCCTTCATTGCAGGCTCTCTGGCGGGATCGTAGTTTGGATTTGGTTTCGGCATTTCGGCTCCGACTTCCTTCAAATAGTCCGCGAGCTGTTTGGCGAGGCTGCTGGCGAGTTCGGGCTTGGCGGCGGCGAGGTTCTTGGTTTCGCCGATGTCGGCCTTGAGGTCGAATAGCCTGTTTTCACCCGTTTCGTAGAAGTGAATAAGCTTCATGTTTCCGCTGAGGATGGCGCTGTGAGGTGAGTCGCCTTGATAATGCGGGAAATGAAACACCAGTGACTCACGCGGGCGTTTCACGGGATCTGCAGAGCCGCTGAGCAGATGCGTGATGTCGCCGCCTTCGAGTTGTTTTGGCAGCGGGGCCTTCACACCGGCCCAACGGCAGAAGGTCGGGAAGAAATCGTAGCCGACGACCCGCTGGTGGCACCATGAGTTCGGCGCGATGCCGGGTCCGCGAATGATCAAGGGCACGCGGATGCCACCCTCCCACACATCGCCCTTGCCGCCATTGAGCGTGCGGCGATTCGAACCGCCGTTGTCAGACATGTAGATGACGATGGTGTTCTTCGAGAGGCCCATGGCATCGACTTTCGCCAACAGTTCGCCCACGCCGCGATCAAGGTCTTCCGCGATGGCGGCGCGGCCGACTTCCTTGTCGTTTCCGCCGGAGGCGAGCTTCCGATATTTCTCCAGCAACGCAGGAGTCGCGTTCTCGGGATAATGCAGCGCGTTGTAGCTCATCTGGATGAAGAACGGCTTCCGAGCGGCCTGACTCCGCTTCATGAAATCCACCGCACGCGAGCCCATGCCGAAAATGTCCACCGGGTTCGGCGGCAGATGCGGCGCGGCGTCTTGATTGCCTGTGTCGCCATCGCTTTCATCGTAGCCGTGGGCGGCAGGTCCACCGCCGGAGAGATGCCATTTGCCGTAGTGGGCGGTCGCGTAACCCGCCGACTTCAGCATCTGCCCGATGGTGACTTCGTCATCGCGAATGCTCTTGCGGTTGTCACCTTCGATCAAACGATGCCCAGGCTCCGCTGGGGCTGCCTTCGTCCATCCGAGCGCCGCGGGATTCCGTCCCGTTTGCAAGCTGATGCGTGTTGGCGAGCACACCGGCGCGGGCGCATAGGCCGCACTGAATCTCATGCCCTGCTCCGCGAGCCGCGCGATGTTCGGCGTCTGCACGAAGCTGCTTTTCGAGTCGGGCACGTCCGGATGCATCTGGCACGAAAGTCCGCTCCAGGCCTGATCGTCCGAGAGCATGAACAGGATGTTCGGCGGCGCGGCGGCGAGTGATGCCTGAGCCAATAAGAGACAGCAGAGGTAGCGGAGAGATTTCATGGTCAATGGATGAGCGGCAACCTTCGGAGTATGACACAGAAACTGTCAGCGGAGCTTCAAGGATCGCAGACAAGATTGTCAGGATTGGGTCAGCGAGTATCCCGAAGTCCCTGCTCCACCCGGGTGATCATGTTTTCAGACCGCTCAACGTCCCCGTGCTGCTCGCGAACTTGTCTGCTTCGATGCCGAGGCCTTGGAGCATCGACACGAAGAGATTTGCCATCGGCGTGTTGTTCTGCGCGTTGAAGGCGAGGTTCTGTCCGTGTTTGAAGCCGCCACCTGCGAGGATGAGGGGGAGGTTTTGGTTGCTGTGGGAGTTGGCGTTGCCGAGGCAGCTTCCATAAAGCACCTGCGTGTGGTCGAGCAGCGTTCCGCCGGTTTCGGCGACACCGCGGAAGGTTCGCAGTAGGTCTGCGAAGACCTTCATCTGCGCTTCTTCGATCTTCTTCAACTCGGCGATCTTGTCGGGTTCGTTGCCGTGGTGGGTGAGTCCGTGCGTCTCGCTTTTCACGCCGGGCACATGCGGCACGACGCTGAAGGTGCTGAGCGAGAGCGTGACGACGCGCGTGCTGTCCGTCTGCAAGGCGAGGCGGATGAGGTCGAACATGAGCTTGGAGCGTGCGATGACCTCGTTGGCATCGGCGATGTCTTTGGGCTGCGGGTAGTCCACTTTGGGTTTGGGGCGGTTTTCCCACTCGATGTTGCGCTGGAGGCGGCCTTCGAGTTCACGCACGCTTTGGAAGTATTGTTCGAGTCGCGCCCGATCCTCCGCGGCGGTGCTTTTTTCGAGTCGCTTGGCTTTGTCGAGGATCAAGTCGAGCACGCTGCCACCAGCCTCGATGCGGCGCATGGTGGCGGCCTTTTCTTCAGGTGTGCCGGCGACAAAAAGTCGGCGGTAGAGCTTCTCGGGGCTCTTTTCGGCCGGGAGCATGACGCCTGCTCGCGAGATGGCGATGGAGTCGCCATAGTGCTCGCCTTTGCTGACGGAAACAGCGAGCGAAGGGAATCGCGTGTCGAGTCCGAGTTTCTCGGCAGCGAGTTGGTCGAGCGAGAGGCTGTTGCGAAACGTCGGCTGTCCCGGATGCGGTGCGCCGCTGAGGAAGCACTGGCCCGCGTGGTGGTTGCCGTTCACATCCGGGTGCGAAAGGCCGTGGAAGGTGGTGAAATGCGGTCGCTGCTCGGCGAGGAGGTCGAGGTAGGGGCTGGAGGTATCGCCTGCCTTCGGGAAGAAGAACTCCGGCATCATGCCCAGCGGCACATGAATGGCAAAAAGCCGCTTGGGTGGCAGTTTTTCGGCTGCACGACCGATGGAAGGCAGAGCGAGCAAAGCGCCAGCAGCGCGGAGGAAGTGTCGGCGAGTGTGCATAGGTAAGAATCGACAGAAGAATGGGGACAGGAGAATGGGATTCAGGATTTCATTTCAGGCTATTCTTCTGTCCCCATTCTTCTGTCGACGTCAGGCTCAATGGTAGTGACCTCCAACCGGGAATGGTTCAGATTGATCCACTGAATGCCTTTCAGCGATGGCACGTGCTGCAATAGAACTTCCAGATGCTTCCGATAGCTGGGTTGAGGTCGCGTGAAACCAGTGACGATGAAACCGTGGTCGGGATCATGATGAGGCACTGGATGTGTGCCAAGTGCCACATCCCCAGACATCAACTCCAGCCTCTGCAAACAGTTGGATTCGCCGCCGAAGTGATGGATGAGGGCTTCATTGTAGAGCCGGAAATCCAAATGCGTGCCCCAGTCGCGGATGAGTTCTTTGAGGTGCTCAATCAGATCGGTGCAACGAGGTCCCAGTGGCTTCCAGCCGGTCTTGCGCATGGTGGGCTGGTGACGTTCGGGTTCGGTGAGGGCGTTGCGGAGTAGTTTTCCACGCACCTCGGACTCGCCAAAGTTCAGGAGCTTCACGAGGCGGATGTTTTGGAGGAGGGCGTAGTGGATGGCCTGCGCGTCGTGCTCGCGGAGCAAGGCGCTGACGACTTTGAGTTCATAAAGCATCTGGTTAACCACCAGATCGAGGTAGTAGGTCTTCTCGAAGATTCCATGACTGACTTTGATGGGAACTTGGGTGTGAACCTCGAACCCGTGAGCACGCAGGCGTTGAGCCAGATCGTTTTCGTAGATCCGCTCGTCGAACAAACGGCCAAAGTGGTTCTGCGTTGCGTATGCGCAGCTCATCACGACGTCGTCGATATCAGCGAAGTCACGGTCGGTGATGCTTGGAAGTTCGAGGGTGCGATGGATGGGCATGGGATGAGGAATCGACAGAAGAATGGGGACAGGAGAATAAAAATTCAGGGTTTCATTTCAGACTATTCTTCTGTCCCCATTCTCCTGTCGATAAAGACCCTGCTTTGGGCCAACGCGTGAATTAATGACCTCAAGCCATGTCCGCTCTTCTTGGTGCTTTCCACGATGCGGTGGATCTCGGTGCGGTCGGCGAAGCTGACTTCGGTGCCGGTGGCGTAGCGAGAGAGGTGGGCGACGAAGGCTCCCGCGAGCTTTTCGGGATCTGAGGTGAGGATGTCACGGAGTCCGCTGGGGCCGGTGAATGCGCGACCATCGAGCAACTCGCCGCTGGGATCGACTTGGGGGCCGAGCTTGTAGGTGACGCGCCATGGGGTTTGGCCTTTTTCGGGTGGTTCGTCGCCCTTGCCGTTGGAGCGGTAGCGATCTCGCAGGCCGCCGATGGGATCGAAGGCTTCGAGGGCGAAGCCTGCGGGGTCGATCTTCGCGTGGCAGGCGGCGCAGTTGGTGTCGGCGCGATGTTTGTCGAGTTGTTCGCGCACGGTGGTGGTGCCGCGGGTATCGGGATCGACGGCGCTGACGCCGGGCGGCGGTGGTGGCGCGGGATCGTTGAGCAAGCGGTCCATCACCCACACGCCGCGTTTGACGGGCGAGGTCGTGGTGCCGTTGGCGGTGAGCTTATGGATGGCGGATTGGCCCAGCAGACCACCTCGCAGGCTGTCGGCGGCTAGCGGCACCTTGCGGACCTCCACGCCGGTCACGCCCGCGATGCCGTAGTGCTCGGCGAGGCGCTGCGTGAGCATGGCAAAGCCGGGTTTGAGCAACGTGGTGATGGGGAGATCGTTCTGGATGAGTTCGCGCAAAAAGGCGCGTGTCTCCGCGGCCATGCCTTCGTGCAGGAGGAAGCGATACTCGGGGTAAAGCTGCGGATCTGGCGTGGTTTCATCGAGTCGGCTGAGTTCGAGCCATTGATGGGCGAAATCGTCGATGAAGCGCTCGCTGCGTTTGTCGGCGAGCAGGCGATCTACTTCACGATGCAGCACGTCGGGCTTGTTGAGGTCGGTAGCGAGCAGTTGTGCGTCTGGCGGGCCGTTCCAGAGCCAATACGACAGGCGAGAGGCCAAGGTGGTCGGCTTGGGCTCGATGGAGTGAAACAAAAACTCCGGCGAGGTGAGCACGGCGACATACACGCGCCGCATCGCATCCTCAAAGCAGTCCTTCGCGGCGATGCGTGACTTGAGCAGTGCTAGATACGGCTCGATCTCTT
Source organism: Verrucomicrobiaceae bacterium (assembly GCA_016713245.1). GTDB lineage: Bacteria > Verrucomicrobiota > Verrucomicrobiia > Verrucomicrobiales > Verrucomicrobiaceae > Prosthecobacter. The sequence goes on from JADJPM010000001.1 coordinate 200,117, forward strand.
CGAGTGCGACTTCACGCCGAAACGCCTTCGGCAAAAAGGTCGTGAGCAGCGTCCGCGCATCCGCCACGGGCTGCGTGGACTGCACCGTCTCCAGCGGCGGCTTTCGCTCCTGCGGGGTGAGATCGAAATGCATGCTCGGCACATAGCCGCCGATGCTGCGCACCTCGTCACGTTGCGGCGGGATGACATCGCCAGGCGTCATCGTGGTGATCGGCAGATCGCCAAACAAGCGTTTGTGGCTTTCGGGTGGCCACGAAGCATGGATCGGGCCTTCGATCTCGAACCAATCAATCGCCACGCCGGGCCCCACATGCTTCTTCGCCCGTCCGGCGACCTGGCCGATGCGTAGGCCGTTCCACGGGATCGAAACGGGATCGAAGACGATGCTCTCATACGCATCGAGCCACTCGGTGATCTCCGCCTCGTTCGATCTCATCGACGGCGCGGTGAAGGCTCGCAGCAGGCGACCGCCTTCCTGTTGCTTGCCTTCCTCATGCGCTCGCAGCACGGCGGCTTGATCTGGTCCTAGCTCCGGTTTGCCCGCGTTCCACTGAAAGCCCCACAGCGACAATTTCATGCGATACATGCCCGCGTAGATCGGCGACACATTCATCGCCGCTTCATAGCCCGCGAGGTTTGGATTGAGCAAACCGACCGCGCTTTCGCTTTTCCCGGCCTTCACGGCTTCGAGCTGTTTTTTGCGCTCCTCCAGGTCCGGCCCCGCATCGCCCACATGGCCTTGTTTGTCCTCAAAACCGCCGCGCACCGGCAGCGCGGGATCGGGTTGCTTGTCCTTCAACAGCACGAACTGCCCCTGCACGAGGTTTCCGCCAAACTTGAAGAGCCCCGCCGGATAGATGCGCTTCTTGAAGACTCGCGGTGGCGTGCTGCGCGTGGCGATCGCTGCATCCAGCGCCTTCTCGACCGCCTCTTCATACGCCGCGAGATGCGCGGGCGAGATGTCGAGAGCGCCCGCGATCTTGTCATAGCCCGCCACACGACCATCCGCTGGCAAGAGGCCCACCACATCGAGCCTCGGCAGCGCCAGCAGGTCCTGCAGCGTGTTTTGAAACTCCACCCGCGTCATGCGTCGCAACCGGATGCGCCCGCCCGGTGCCGGTGCGGTCATCGCCATCAGCTTCGCCTCCAGTTCCTTCACAAACGCCGCCTTCGCCGCCTCCGCCGGCTCCTTTTTTTTCTTCGGCGGCATCTCGCCCCGTTCCACTGCATCGTGGACTTTGATGAACAGATCCACATGCTGCGCGTCGAAGGTCAGCGCCGTCAAATCGACGTCGCCCTTCTTCGTTTCGGCATCGTGGCAGTCGTAGCAATGCTGCTCGAGAAAGACCGACGGCGGCGCGGCGAGAAGCGAGGAGGAAAGCAGGCAGGCGAGGAGAAAGCGGAGCATGAGACAGAGAGGTCTCTTCATTACGGCAAAACGTGCCGCAACTCGACAATGAGGGTGAAGTAGGCAGAAGAATGGGGGCAAGAGAATGATGGATCCAAAGGCCCAAAAATGCGCTCCCCTTCCCTTCGGGCAGCCTGCGGCTGTCGGTCTCGTTTCACTTGGCCTTTTCCGCAGACCACTTCACCGCATTGCCAAGAGTCTTGGCGAAGTCAGCATGCTCGTGGGCTTCTTTGCCGTGGCCGAGGGCGATGGAGACGATCCGCGCTGTGGGGTGCGGGGTTAGCCAGATGCTGGGATATTTGGCTCCGGTGACGGTGGAGACGGCTTCGGAGAGCACTTCACAACGGGCGTCGAGTTTCACGAGGTAGAGTTCGTCTCGGATGGTGAAGGGGCTGCTGATGCCTTGCAGGACGGGGTGTTGGGGTTTGAGGGCATGGACTTGGAAGTCGCGATGAGGCTCATGTTTGCTGGCTCCGCCGCCGACGAAGTCTTGATTGTAGGCGGGCCAGCCGCGCCAGTTATACCAAGTCGCTGGATGCAGCAGGACGAGGCCGCCGCCGCGCTGGACGAACTGCATCAAGGCCTCGCGGAATCGGAGGTTGCCGGAGTAAGCGGGGTCGTTGGCGCTGAGTAGGGTGACGTCGGCGAAGGGGAGTTCGGCGAGGGCGGTGTTGGGGTCGCTGGTGTAGGCGGTGATGACGGGGGCGTTGGCTTCGAGAATGCGGCGATCATGAGCATCAAAGAGATGCACGAAGTCGTGCGATACGCCGCCGCCGATGAGCAGGACGCGGTGCTTGCCTGGGGTGGGTTGGCGTGGAAGCAGCGGGCCTGCTGCGGCTTTGGGTTCGGCGGCTTTGGGTGCGTCGATGATGGGAGCGGGACCACCGATCCAGGGTGGTGGCGCTAGCTTTCCATCGGGCGCTGGGGCTTCCATGGTGAGTGCGGCGACGAGTGGGGCCGCGCGTTTGCCAAAGCTGGCAAGGGTGAGCTTGGCAACGGCTTGGCCAGGCTTGCTGAGGTCGCGCCAGAGGTAGCGCATTTGGCCGCGCGCGACGATGCCGGTGCTGGCGGAGCCGGGGACTTCGATAGGGCCTGCGTGGTCGGCGATGTCGATGCCATTGCTCAGGGTGATGACTTCGTTGCTGCCGTCCTGATAGTGCATCGTGAGGGTCATGAGCGGCTCTTTTTCCTTCATCGCAGGCCATCCCCAGCCGGCGACGGCTCCCAGCAAGTGTAGGCGTCCGGCGGCTTGATTGACTGGCAATTCGACGCTCGCTGGCATGGTGCGGCACACGGCGTTGGGCACAGCGCCGCCTTTGAGCACGATAACGTTTTTGCCGCCGCTCGTGGCGGGATCCGGGAGGGTGAAAGGCACGCCGTTGACCTTGGTCGTGCCGTAGCGCTTGATCGAGACGCGATCCATTTCGGTCGCTTGGGTCAGATAGACGCCTTGTTTGCCATCGGCTGTGGCAGCGCCGCCGAAGGGAATGGGATGAAATTGATCCTCGCGTTGTTTGGCCCAACTGACGAGTTCATCGTGCGTCCACGGCTGCTTGCGATCCGTGATGGCTTGGCGCACGCGGCTGATCTCGCGTCGATTCGCTGGGCTTACCCAACCATGCCATTGCTGACCGACATAGCTGAGCACGTTGGCGATTTGCTCATCGGTGTGCGTGGCTTCGAGCGGCATCATGAGGCCCTCGCCGAAGGTTTGGCCATCGATGGGGCCGGTCTGACCTTTGAGCAAAAGGCGAGCGAGGACTGCGATATTGCCGCCATCGGCGAACCACGATGATTTCACCAGCGAGGGAGCGAGCACTTTGTCTGCGGTGCGCACGCCTTGGCCATCGGGGCCGTGGCAGGCGATGCAGAGGGTCTCATACACGAGCTTCCCTTTTTTTCCGGCGTCACCGAGGTTGTTGAGCAAGTCGGCGCTGTCCTTCTTCAGGATGAGATCGACGAGCGGCAGCTTTCTGGTGCTGGCAAGCAGAGCGGTGGGCATGGCGATGCTGCCAGCCTGCTCGGCAGCACGGAAGGCGAGGAAGACTTGCAGGGCGACATGCGCTTCGGGGTCCGCTGCCATCGCACTGAGGCGCTGTTGGATGTCGGCGTCCTTCTTGATCAACAAAGGCTCGGCGAGCTGCACGGCAGCGCGTCGGACACGCGGTTGCTCATGGGCGAGTGCGGCAACGATTGCCTCGCGCGGCAAGGCAGAGAGACCTTGCAAGGTCCACAGCGCTTGGATGCGTGCATCGGGTGATGCATGCTCGGTGGCCATGCGAGTGAGCGCTGGCACGACGGACGCATCCTTGCGCGTGACGAGCAGCTTCTGTGCACTGTCGCGCCACCAACCGCTGCAATGCGCGAGATGAGCGACGAGTTGCTCGGGTGATTCATCGAGCATCTTCGGCGCGGGCTGCTTCGGCGCATCGTCAGGCACAAGGCGGTAGATGCGGCCATGGCGCACCACCTTGGTCATGCCCCACTTTTTGACGCGCTCATAGCGTGCCACCCAGCGCTCGAGTTTCTCATCGCGCCAGTCGCCATGCTTCTCGGTGAGTGTGGTGGGGAACCAAGTCTTCTCCTGGATGATGCCGCGATACATGTCGGCAAAATAAAAGGCTCCGTCAGGGCCGGTCTCGGTCCACACCGGGCGAAAGTAGGCATCGCTGCTGCGGATGAACTCGCTGCCGGGGAAAGCATTGTGCGCCATGCCCACGCCGTCTTTCCACTCCACGCGAGTCATGCGCAGCAAGCGGCCCACGGGCTCGCAAGTGACCGCGCAGCCATACCACTGCGGCATCAAATGCGAACGCAGCACCGTTTGGCCGCAAGCAGCGGTGAAGCGCTTCAGCACGGCCCGACGCTCCACATCGAAGTCACCATCGCTCTCGTCCCACACCGGGCAGATGCCCCAGGTGCGATTATAATCCGGTGCGTGTTCCGGCACCGACAGCACTGGGTAACCAGCGGGCAATTGAAACGAGTGCGCGGGGTTGTTGCCGCCTCCATAGCTGCCGAACAAGCGCCCGTCGTCATCGCGTGCGAGACCGTATTGGCTGATTCGGCTGCGAGTGTGCGGCAGTGCACTGAGCTTGCCGTCCTGCCAGACGAGACGGCGGTCGTTGGTGCAAATGGTGTTGTCGAGATTCCAAAGCAGGCCGCTCTGCTGATGCTCGTTGTTGCTGGTGTCGTCCGAGCCTTGCCAAGCGACCTCATGGCGATCGGCAACACCATCGTGGTTGTTATCGAAGTAAGCGTGGATGGTCGATGACCCAGTGAAGTAAACCAGCACGCGATCCTGCAACGGCAGCACGGCGCGAGGCAGGACGACGTTGTCGATAAACACCGTGCGCTGGTCCATCACGCCATCGCCATCAGTGTCCACCAGCTTCACCACGCGGCTCACCGGTTTGGTTTGATCCGTGCCATGCTCGTCCTGCATGTAGGTGCGCCATTCGCAGACGTAGAGTGCCCCATTGCCATCAAAGGCAAACATCATCGGCTCCTCGACCATCGGCTCGGAGGCCACGCATTGCAGATGGTAGCCCTTTGGCACCTCAATGGTCTTGATGGCCTCAGCAGGCGACAGCGGTGGGTAAGTCACATCGGGATTCCATTCGCCTGCGGCATGGAGCAGCGTGAAAGGCAGCGCGAGTGTGACCAGCAGCAAGGCGAGACAAGCGCAAAGAGAAGATGAAAAGTGCGAGGCGATCATGACATCGAGAATACGGATTTCCGCCTGACATCTCCATAAGCACAGCGGGCGAGTGCATTCGCAAAACGGGCATGGGCAGATCGAAGAGATCGACCGGGCCGTCTATCGGTGTTCCGCTTTGGCTGTGATGCCCACCTCATTTCGAGCCGCATAACTCGAGGGCGGCCAGCCGATGACTTTCTTGAACGTGGTGGAGAAAACGAAGGGGTTGGCGTAGCCCACCACCTCGGCGATTCGTTTGATCGGCCAATCCGTGCTCAGCAGCAGTTCTGCCGCGCGTTTCATCCGCAGGTGCATCAAATGCGCATGGGGTGAGCGTCCCGTCGCCGCTCGTGAAAGCCTGCGCAGATGCTCTGCACTCAAAGACGCCACCTGCGCCATCTCCGACATCGGCCACGGTTCCGCCAAGTGTCTTTCCACCGCCTCCCAGAGCCGCACGACACGCGCATCAGGTTCAAACGAACGCCGAAACTCCTCCACACTGACCAGCACCAGCTCCGCCCAGCGATGCAGCACCGGCGGTGGCGCACCCGCCAGCGCCGCCTCACGTAGGCCCAGCACCGCATGGCTCAGCGGTGCCGCATTCCACCGCGTTATCACCTGCATGCGGTCCGCCGGCCCGCGCAACACCTCAGCCCCCTCTGCCACACGCACCCAGCAGTGGCTCCAAGGGCGGCCTTTCTCGGCAAAGAAAGCATTCAACACACCCGGCATCAACAAAACAGCCTGCCCCTCGCCACAGGCCTGCCAGCGGCCATTCAAAAACACCTGCCCACCGCCCGACAGCGTGGCCATGAAGTAAGCGCCGCTCAACTTCGTGCGCACGATGCGATAAGGATGTGAAGTCGTCAGCACGCCCGCATGAGCCAACCCCAACGCCCCAAGTGCCGCCACCACGGGAGATCCAGCCAGCCATGAACGGGAGGCACCCTTCGCCCCACTCACCCCGAGCGTCACCGTCCCCGCTGGACGAATGTCCTCCTCCTTCCAGAGTTCTGGATTGCATGAGAGTGAAGAACGAGCTGGCATGGGGTGACAAATGAAGGCGCACGGGAAACAATGACCCGCAAGACACCGCACGATCACGGAGAATCATTTTTGCTTCAAGCCAGACGCTTTCGTCATCGGGCCAAACTCCTTGTCCAACATGCCGTGCAAGCGCTTCACCAACGGCGCGTGCTCTGGGTTGGCGATGATGTTGTGATACTCGGCCTCATCGGTGCTGTGGTCGTAGAGTTCTGAGGATCCGTCGCGGCGCTCGATGAGGCGCCAGCGCTGGGTGCGGACGGTGCGTCCGTTGCCCCATTGGCAAAAGGCACCGGGTTTGCCTTCGGCTTTGGGATCCGTGAGCAAGGGAAGGAAGCTCTTGCCATCGAGCTTCTCAGGCGCGGGCAATCTAGCAAAGTCGCAGAAGGTGGGGAAGAGATCGAGCAGTTCGACGATGCCACCGGCCTTGGCGTTCTTTGCGCCCTGCGGACGGCGCACGATGAGCGGGACGCGCAGGACTTGCTCATCGATGCTGTGTTTGCACCACTGGCCGCGCCAGCCAAGGTGATAACCGTGATCGCTGGTGAAGACGACGAGTGTTTTTTCGAGCTGACCTTTGGCGCGGAGGTGATCGAGCAGGCGGCCAATCTGCTGGTCGAGCGTGGTAACCGCCGCGTAGTAGGCGCGGAGGCCTTCGCGGTGATGAGCCTCGCTCATTTCCATGCCGGGCTCTTGCAACAGAGAGTCGGGCGGCAGGGGCGTGGCATCGGTGGGTGTTGTTTCAGGGGTGAACTTCGCGGGATCGTGCTGGTCGTAAATCGCGCGAGTGCTGTCCCAGGGCACATGCGGTGTGTGAAAGCCGATGGCGGCAAAGAAGGGCTTTGAGGCATCGCGTTCCTTGTCGAAGAACTGGATCAGACGCTCGGCACGCACCCAATCGCCCATGGCCTCCTGGGAATCGGCCAGGCGGATGAGCGAGACGCGTTTCCGCTGCTGGCCGAGGTCTTCATCGAAGAAGGTGTTTTGTGTGGGCAGCTTCGGGGCCATGTCCTCGCGTTTCACACGCACGTCCCAGGCCTTTGGATCGGTATAGGCGTCGTTGGGGTCGTCGTGATCGATCTTGCCAATGGCGGCGGTTTGGTAGCCGTGCTCACGGAACCAGCGGCCCATGGTCATCGTGTCGGGATGCTCGATGAAATGGTTCGACCGTGCATGGCGTGTGTTCAGCCCGAGCATGAAGGAGGTGCGGCTGGGTGTGCAGACCGCGCCCTGGCAGTAAGCCTTGGTGAACACGACACCTTCGTCGGCGAGACGGTCGAGGTTCGGCGTGATGGCCGTCTTGTCACCGTAGCAGCCGAGACGCGTCGCGAGGTCATCGGCGATGATGAAGAGGATGTTAGGCTTTGATGGCTCGGCGGCGGTGAGTGACGCCGCTGCGGCGAGGATGAGGAACAAGAGACTTTTCATGAATCGGATTTTCGACAGGAGAATGGGGACAGGAGAATCAGATTCAGAATATTCTTCTGTCCCCATTCTTCTGTCGATCTCAGTTCACTTCAGCAGCGGCTTCAGCTTCTCCGCATACACCGCATAACCCGCTGGCGAGAGATGGATGTTGTCCGGCGTGAAGAGGTCCTTCTTGATCGTGCCGTCGGCATTGGTGAAATCGCTCCAGAGATCGAGCAGCTTCACCTTGGCATCACTGTCGAGCTTCAGCGGGTCTAGGGCGGCATTGGTCTTCTTGATGTCTTCGTAGAAGCGATTGCCGGGCGTGTGGGCGGGCAGGATCTTCGCCACGATGATGGCGGCGGCGGGAAACTTCTCGCGCAGGTTCTTCAGGCACATTTCGATGCCTTTGGCGGCGGCTTCGATGCCGGTCTCGGGGGTGAAGAACATGTTGTTGTTGCCGATCATGAGCACGATGGCCTTCGGCTTGAGGCCTTCGACCCCGCCGTGGTCGAGGCGCCAGAGCACGTTCTGCGTTTTGTCGCCGCCGATGCCGATATTCACGGCTTTGAGATCAGGAAAATGCTTCTTCCAGGTGTCGCCCCACTGAATCGTGATGCTGTCGCCGACGAGCAGCACATCCAGCGACCCTTGGTTCTTCTGCACGGTCTTCACATGGGCTTCGTGAAGCTTCAGCCATGAATCGCCGCCAAAATGGCCCGCGCTCGGCACCTGCGGCCAAAGCTGCGGCAGATGCTTGTTCGACTCGCGACCCGGGCGGCGCTCATGCTCCGGTTTATCGACCACATAGGCCCGTTCTTCTGCGGTGAGCGGCCAACCGGTCTTTTGCGGTTCGGCGGTGACGTGCGGGTAATCGAGAGCGACGGCGGTGGAGGCAAAAAGCAGGAGGAAGGTTGGACGGATCATCTTGGGGAATACGATGCGGCTTGCGAACACTCGACAATGCATTTTAGGCAGGAGAATGGGGGGCAGAAGAATGAGGTCCAGGTTCAAGACATCGGAAGTGCCTTTGGTTCAGGACATAGGTAACGGTCTGCCCGGCGTGCAGGTAGGCTGCAAACATGGCGTGGCAACAAACCGAACCCATCATGAACCAGAAAATCCAGTTCGCCTTTCGAGCGAAGAGCAGTGCAAACTTCAGCGAGCTGTGCCGTGAATACGGCATCAGCACGAAAACCGGCTACAAGTGGAAAGCCCGCTTTGAAGCCAAGGGGCCGGAAGGCCTCAAAGAAGAGAGTCGGCGCCAAAAAGCAGTCCTGAGGCCTTGAGCGAGGAGGTCGTCTGCCGTCTGGTGCGGATCAAAGAAAGCCACCGCCACTGGGGAGCACGCAAGGTGCAGGCCATCTACCAGAGGAGCTGGGGTGCGGCACCGAGTGAAAGCAGCATCAAGCGAGTGCTGGAGCGCTGCGGCATGGTCGAGAAGCGGCGCAAGCAGCGAGCCGCCACGCCGAGCGGTCGGCTCACCACCGATGTGAAAGTCAGCGCCCCAATGACCTGTGGAGTGTGGACTTCAAAGGCTGGTGGAGAGAGGGCAGTGGGCGCAGCAATCCACTGACGGTCCGAGACGCGCACAGCCGCTACATCTTGGAGCTGCGTCATCTGGACAAAGGCGACACGGCCAGCGTGCGAGCCTGCTTTGAGAAGTTGTTTGAGCGGCATGGATTGCCCAAAGTCATCCGCAGCGACAACGGGCCGCCCTTTGCCAGCAGTCAGGCGCTGCTGGGACTCAGCGCCCTGTCGGCTTGGTGGATCACGCTGGGCATCGGACTGGATCGCAGTCGGCCGGGCTGCCCGCAGGACAATGGTGCCCACGAGCGGATGCACCTGGATCTCAAGCGCGAAGTCCAGGCGCTGGCCACCGAGAGAGTGGAGCGCAGCGCGGCTGAGCGACAGGCGCACTTTGAAACCTGGCGACATGAGTTCAACCACGAGAGACCGCATGAGAGCCTGGGGATGAAATGTCCTGCGCAGGTGTATGAGAACTCGCCCCGGAGCTACAAGTTCGACGAGCAAATCATCCTCGGCTACGAGGGCATGGAGGCGCGCAAAGTGCAGCGCATGGGCTACATCAAGTATGACAAAGAACGCTATCAACTCTCCACATCGTTGCGCGGCTGGGATGTCGGCTTGAAGGCAGTGAGCCAGGAGCGGGTGGAAGTGTATTTTGGCAGCCTGTGCATCGGGCATCTAGATTTGCCGAGCCGAGCGTTCAAAGCCGTGCTGGAAACCGAAAAACCAGGAGAGGGGAGGAGATGAAGGCGACGACTGGCCGTGTTGGTGCTGGCGAGCCTCTACGTTCGGCTCCGCCTCACTCCGAGGCACGTCAGCACCAACAAGATCCCAACCCCAAAGCAGCCTGAAAGCGAGAGTTGACCCCATTGAGCCCAGACCCTAAACCATAACCCAATCCCACCATGTGTTACCTATGTCCTGAACCAAAGGTGTTACCCATGTCCTGACTGAGCCATGAGACAAGACATTCTCCTGCCCCCATTCTGCTGCCTACTGCTGATCTCACCGCTGTACGATGCGCACGGGCAAGGCGGGTTGGGTTTTCAAAGTCAGCCTCACATTGTCAGCGGAGAGACCATCGAGCTTGGCGGGGCGCAAATTGGGGCGGGCGGCGATTTGGATGACGGCGAAGTCGGCTTGAGCGGGAATGAGGCACTTCGCAGTGAGGGTGCGCACGCCTTTAGCATCGGAGCCGAGCGTGGTGACCTGGGCACTGCCGCTCGCGAGGGCTTCCGGGATGCTTTGCGGCCAGGTTTGATGCAGGGAGCCGGGATCGCCTGAGAAAAGGTAGAGCTGACCGAAGAAGGACACAGAGGGTTTTGTGTTGGGGGCACGACCATCGCGAAAATCGGCGCTGAGTTCGAGCACGGAATCGCCGTCAGGACTCAATGCGTGCCGTAGCGGACGCAGATCGACGAGTTGGAAGACATCGCAGGAGATCGCGCGGCCCGTGGGATCACCCGAATCGCTGCCAGGGGCGATGAAGCGCAGTTGGCCATCGCGGATCGCGGCCTCATCGCCGCTCCAAAAGCCCGTTTGGTGAGGAAAACCGCGTTCCAGACGGTTTTCATCGAATGAGCCGTTGAGGAGCGAAAAGAGCCGCTCGGTCGTCGCCTTGGGCGAAGAGATGGCCCAGACAATCGACGCGCTGAAAAGGCCGATGACCAGCCCCGCGGCCATCGCGGTGATGGGGCGGGTGATCCAGGTGACTTTTCTCCGTGGAGCAGTCTCCACGCGAAAAGCCTCCTGCCGAAAGCGATCGTGCAGCGCCATCGAGCGCACTTGCGTGTCGGCGAAGAGCTGGCGTTTCGCCGGATCATCGCGCAGGGCGGTTTCGAAGGCGATGACTTCATCCGGCGTTAGCACACCATCTTGGTAGCGCATGGCTTGAGCGAGGAAGTCGGTGTCGTTCATGAGGCTGAGTCGGTTTGAAGGCGGGTGCGGATGCAGTCGCCGAGGGATTTGTGCAGGCGGGCGAGCGCTTGATAGACTGTTTCGATCTTGCGACCCATGATCGCGGCCACGTCGGTGCAGTTGCGACGCTCAAAGTAGCGCAGGCGCAGCAACTCGCGGTTGTTCGGCGTGATCTGCGTGATGCACTGGTCCAGCGCCTCCTGAATGGCATCGACCTTCGTTTGATCCGGCCAATCCTCGGACAGCAACGCCAGCATTTCATCGCTAAGGCCGACATATCGCCCATCCCGCGCCCGCAGGATGTCGATGGCGCGATTTTTCCCGGTCAGCCGTGCCCAGTTCATGAGATGCGCCGTCGTCTCAAAGCTCTCCGCCCGCGCCACCGCCTTCACGCACACCTCTTGAAAGACATCCTCCGCCAGATGAAAATCCCGCGTCACGCTGGCAAAGAACGCCGTGAGCGGCAACCGCTCGGCGAGCAAGGTGGCGGTGATGGATTCGGGGGCGGGCATGGGGTGTCCGAGAATACGCCCAACCTTCCAAAATCTCGACAGCGCGAAACTCGGATCGCGCCGCCATTTTGACGAAGACTATCGTGTCGGCACACCACTCACATCCAAATCCGGCTTCGTGTTCCACCTTGGTGTCCAGCCAGGTTTTTGGACTTTGGTGCGGAAGATGACGGTGTTGTCGAGGGCGATGTCATCGGTCCAGATGAACTTGGCGCCTTCGAAGTCGTTCTCGAAGTAGGGCTGTTTGGGATCGACTTCTTCGATGGTGTATTCTTTGGCGTTCTTCCAGGTGCTGTCGTCGAAGTCGGTGGCCCACCAGTTGGCGGGGAGTGGATCTTGAATGACTTGGGGATTGGCGGTGTCGCCTTTGACGGGGCCGTGGAGCCGAGCGGAGCGAGACAGGTGCGACGAAGGAGCATCCGAAGGACGTGCGGGATGGGTGGCGGGAGCACGCCAAAAGTTCTTGGCCTTCCAGGTCGCGTTGGTGACGGTGCCGTCGGCGAATTTGATGCAGAGGCCGGCGTCGCCGATGCTGGTGCCGTATTCCATGCCGGTTTTCGGGTCGGCGTTGTCTTTGGCGAGCACGGCGATGGTCATCGGATACTCGGGGAGGAAATCGACGCTGACGACGTTGTGCGGCGTGAACTGGATGCTGTCCACGGCGACGAGGCGGCCGTTGACGTAGAGCATGAACCAGTTGTCGGCATAGACGTTGAGTTTCATGGTGTCGGCGATGCTGGGCTTCACGAGGCCGGGAGGACCGCCTTTTCCTTTGCCGCCGCCTTTTTTGGGTTCTGGGGCAGCAGTGGGCGTTTCAGCGGTTTTCGTTCCGACTTGTCCGACGCTACCAACGCTGCTGTGAACGACACGCAGTGAGGAGTTCGCGAGCACTTTGCCATTCATCGCGGCGAGGAGTTCCTCGCGTCCGGGCTTGCCAGCGACTTTCAGCGGTTCGGACAAGGCATAAAGCGTGATCACATAGGTCTTCGCGCCGGGGCCTTTCGACATGGGCGGCTCGTAGCCGATCTCGCCTTTGAAGCCGGTGCCGAGTTTGCCGATATCGCTGACGTTCTTTGGCAGGCTCGATGCGTTGGCGGGGATGTCGTAAACGGTCCAATACCACTTCCGATCTCCATCGGGCGTGACGTGATCCATGATCAAAGCGTAGCCTTTCGTGCCTGCGGGTGCGCCAGTCCATGCGAGCGGCGGGCTGATGCCATCGCCATCTCCAGTGAACTCGGTGGGCAGGGCTTGCAGATCTTCGACGACGGGGCTGGTGAGCGTGAACTTGCCATCGCTGCTGCGGGGTTGATCGGGAAGCGCGACAAAGGCCTGCCCTTTGCCTCCGCGTTCACCACTGCCGCCTTTCGGCGGACTTTGTTGACCCGATGGACCGGATTGACGCGGTTCGCTGGCAACAATGGGCTGGCCCTGCCACTCGCTGGCTTCGAGCTGACCGTTGCGATCTTTGTCCATGTCGGTGAACTGCTCTTTCGCCTTCGCCATCGCATCGGGAATCGTGATGCCTTTCTTCGCTGCATTTGACTTTGCGTTGTCAGCAAACTCCTGCGCGGTGACGACGCCATCGCCATTCACATCGAGGATGCCTTCGATGGCGGCCTGTGGACGCGGCGGTGGTGGATCATCGCGGCGCATTTCGCCCTCGCGACCACCTTTGCCCTGTCCCTTACCTTTTCCTTTGCCCTTCATGCCTTCAGGGCCGCCGCCGGGCGGACGATCGCCACCACCGCCGCCACCTTGACGACGTGCGGTGTAAACTTCATCGGCCGTGCCATCGCGACCATTGTCAAAGTGGAAGGGATAGGTCCCGTCGGTCTTGATCGAGTAGCTGACGCTGCGTTTGTCGCCATTCACCTCGTAGCTGAGTTTGTAGCTGTCCTTGCCGGTGCTTTCGAAAGCGGTGATCTTCGCCCCGCGCAGAGCTTGCAGCGCCTCGCGCACACCTTGTGCACGCGGTTGCGGATCGACCTGCTCACCAGCTTCGACGACCTCGCCGTGGAAGCCGCCGAAGACATACGGATACTGGTTCGACGCATGATAATGGTAGCCGATCTTCGCGTCCTCGTGGCCGTGGCACTCGTCGAGATTCGCCACCGGCGAGCCATCCGGCTCCGTGAGGCCGTAAACGGGATAACCATCGAGCGCATACGCCACCGGCATGCCTTTGCCGACCTGCGCCTGGAGATGCAGCGGCGCGATGTGGTAGTGATAATCATCAGCGCGGCCGCAATGCCCGCCCCACTCGTCCAGTTCGCCGATTTCATAACTCACCTCGCCGCGATTGTTCTGCGGATTGAAGATCGGGATGCCATTCACGGCCAAAGCGATCGCGCCGCGCAAGAAGCGGCCTTTGATCATCGCTGGCTCCTTTGCAGGAACGGGTTTCAGCGGGATGCGCCACGCGTTATCATCGAAATACGGCTGCGGCAGCGGCACCTGCTGCTGCCACGCGGTGATGCCCACCATCATGTTGTGATCCGGCAGGCCGTTCGAGCCCACATAGAGAAACTCACCGTCCGTCCGCAGATCGAGCTTCGTGAAGGGCAGGAAGGCCTTCGCGGTTTGTGGCGCATTCGCGGCATTCGCAGCCGCCGCGGCGGCGAGTTGGACGACCGAGGCCGTGGAGGCGACTTGCGGGCGCAAAGTGATGCGGACACTCTTGTCTGCATTGCCGGGAGACGTTCGGGCAGACAGGAGGGTCTGCTTCACTCTCCACTCCTCGAGAATATGCGCCCGCAGCGCCTCGCGGTCAGTGGTGGCCAGATCATGCGCGGCGAGGCTCGTCGCGAACAGCAGGAGGACAGGGAGTGTTTTCATGAGGGATCAGGGATGACGTTGCGCTGGCTCGACGATGACCTCGCGCTCAGGCTCATGATGCGCGTGGTGAGTGAAAAAGTCGGACGGGAAGGTGGTTTCGCTGCTCAGCGTGAGGCTCACGGCTCGTGGACCGCCTTTTTCCTCGGGCAGGCCATGCAGCTCCATCTTCACCACCTTGCCAGTTTCTTTGCGGAACAAGAATTCCATGCGAGGCAGGCCGCGTTTGTCGCGGTTGCGCTTGTGGGCGCTCAGTCGCTGCAATGTAAGATCGTCAGCGACTTCATGGACGGTGAGATCGTAATCCGCCGCCAGAGACTGAAAAAGGCTGCTCAGATCGACGAAAGGCAGGTTTTGATACTCGCCGGGAATGCCACCGCGGAAGCGACTCGTATCCGCGCTGACTCGAACAGGTCCTTTGCCGCGAATGTCCCAGTTGGTCTGCCCATCGGAACCGGTGATCACCTGACCGCCATGAGCCAAAGGCCGCACGAGCACAAACTCCGAGCGTCCGCGCAAATGCAGGGTGGCAGATTCATAGCCAACGCTGCGTCCATCCCGAAGTGGCTGCCACGAATCACCCGCTAGCACGCTGATGGTATAAGTGCGGTCCATCGCCTGCTCCCAGGCTGAGATGATTTGTGAAACCGCGGCTGCGGCGGGATTGGGAGAGACGAGGAGGAGGGTAAAACTGATGACAAGCGCCGCCGCAGCCGCCCATCCGGCCCACTGCCAAGTCGAGCGCCACATGGGTGCTTTGGCCTTGGGCGTCGTTACCGAAACCGCGCCAGCACGCCACGTCAGCAACGCATGAAGTTTCATTTGCTGAGCAAACTCCACACGGGCAGCCGCATCCGTTCGCAGTAGAACATTCAGTGCTTCGCGATCCTCCTCCGAGAGATTGCCATCGAGCAGCGCTTGGATTCTGTCGTTCATGCCAGTTCCTCCTGGGCGAGTTTGGTCGTGATGCAGTCGTGCAAGGCCTTGCGAATGCGATACAGCAAAGCCGCCAGCGCATTCTCCGGCTGCCCAAGGCGCTTTGCGATGGCCCGCACCGTCTCGCCGCGATCATAGCGGTCAGCGATCAGTTCCCGCTGACGCGCAGGTAAGGCCGCCAAACAAGACTCCAGCGCTGCCAGGTCCCGTTCATCCTGCACCTCCGCGATTTCCGCTGCCATCAGTTCGACGACATCATTGTCCAAAACCAGCCGCGACCGGCTCTGCCGCGTCCGCCACGCCATCACCTCGAATCGAGCCAACGTCATCGCCCACGGCAAAAACGGACGAGTCACATCATAGCGATGCAGCTCACGGCAAAGTTTCACATTGGTTTCCTGCAGCACATCCGCCGCGCCGTCCTGACCCGCCATCAAGGTGAGGATGAACGCATATAGCGCACTCTGCGCCGCAGTGATGTGCTGCACAAGTTCAGGGGATAAGGGATGGAGCTGGTCTGGCATTCACCCACATGAACCAGCACTGGCAAAGTATGACGCGAAAGGTTTAGAAAAATCATTTTTGTGATCCCATTCTGTTTGTGGTCCAACTCATCCTGCCATGTTATCTCGCCTGCTCATCCTTCCCATTGCCGTCAGCTCCATGGCGATAGGGTCGCCGCTCAACGTCCTCTTCATCGCTGTGGACGATCTGCGTCCTGAACTCGGCTGCTATGGCGCAGCGCACATGAAGACGCCGCATCTCGACCGCCTCGCGTCGCAGGGCATGACGTTTGAGCGGGCCTATTGCCAGGTCGCCGTGTGCAATCCCTCGCGAAGCAGCGTGCTCAGCGGCACGCGACCCGACACGACCGGCGTGCTCGACAACCAGCACTTCATGCGGCCCAACATGCCGGATGTCGTCACGCTGCCGCAGCACTTCAAAAACCACGGTTACACCAGCCTTTCCCTCGGCAAAATCTTCCACCACAGCGAGCGCGAGCCCGGTGACGATCCCCAATCCTGGAGCGAACCCGCCTGGTATCACGGCGAGCCCTACAAGCACTGGTTCACCCAAGAATCGCTCGACTATGTGAAGAAGCTCAAAGCCCTGCCCAAGGCCCAGCAACCCAAACAACTCCGCGCTGCGCCCTTCGAGGCCGCCGATGAACCCGACGCCTCGTATCCCGATGCGCAAACCGCCAGCAAGGCCATCGAAACCCTCCAGCGACTCAAAGCCGAAGCGAAGCCCTTTTTCCTCGGCGTCGGCTTTGTGAAGCCGCATCTGCCCTTCACCTGCCCACAAAAATACTGGGACCTCTATCCCGAAACCTCGATTCAGCTCGCCGCGAACGCCCAGCGCCCGAAAGACGCCCCCGAGCCCGCTTTTCACAACAACTACGAACTGCGCAGCTACGGCACCGTCCCTGAAAACGGCTCCATCTCCGACGCCATGACCTTGAAGCTCATCCGCGGCTACCGCGCCTGCGTCAGCTTCATGGACGCGCAACTCGGACGCGTGCTCGATGAACTGGATCGTCTCGGACTGCGTGAAAACACGCTCATCGTGCTCTGGGGCGATCACGGCTACCACCTCGGCGAAAACGGCCTCTTCACCAAAATGACCAACTTCGAGCATGGCACCCGCGTCCCGCTCCTCGTGAGTCATCCCGGCATGAAAATCGCCGGAAAACGCACCCGAGCCCTTGTCGAACTCGTCGATCTCTACCCCACACTCGCCCAGCTCTGCGATCTGCCATTACCCAAACACTTCGAAGGCACCAGCTTCGCCCCGTTGCTCGAAAAACCCGATCAACCCTGGAAAAAAGCCGCCTTCAGCCAATACCTCCGCACCGGCAAACCACCCCACACCGGCCGCAGCCTCCGCACCGACCGCTGGCGCTACACCGAGTGGCATGACTTGAAAGGAAAGCCCACCGGAGTCGAACTCTACGACGAACTCAACGATCCCGAGGAGACCGCAAATCTCGCGAATGATCCTACTCACGCGGAAACCGTGAAGCAGCTCGCCGCACAACTCCACAGCGGATGGAAGGCGGCAAGTCCATGAGTTGGAGTCGAGGCTTCAGCCGATCTTTGACCTCTCGATTTCTCCCAAACCGTCGGCTAAAGCCTAGGCAGTGTTTTAAAACTGGGAAGGGTGGCGTTGGCAAGGGGAGGGCTTCTGGGTAGGAGCAAGCGAGGAGGCTATCGAGGGATAGCTGACGAGCGCAGCGACACCGCCAGAAGCCCTCCCCTTGCCAACCCGTAGGGCCGGTGCGGCAGGGCATGACTGGCTGCGTTGCACGGCTTGTCGTTATCAGCATGATAGCGCCTGCGCCATGCGCCTTGCCATTCATGCCCTGGCGCTCCCGGCGACACCCTTCCCAGTTTTAAAACACTGCCTAGACTCCAGCTCACCCGGCGAAACTTTTTTCACTTTAATGTCCTCGCCGGTTCAGGCCGTTCGTCGATGCTGCAACGGGCGGCTTTTCTGGCCAGCCCAATGACCATCCATCGCTCTCATGAATAAATACGCGCTCCTCCTCTCCCTCGCCGCTTGTGCGGTGCTCTCCTCTTGCCAGACCGGCCAGACCCAGCATACGGCCTGCGCCGACATGCCGCCTTACAAAGGCTCCGCGGCCTTTGAGCGCATGAAGTCGCTGGTGGGCAAATGGTCCGGCGAATCGCCGGAGATGGGCAAGATGAACACCGAGTTCCGCCTGATCGCGGGCGATTCGGTCATTCAGGAAACCTTCGCCGGAGGCACGCCGATGGAGATGCTGAGCGTCTATCATGATGTGAACGGCAAACTGACGATGACGCACTACTGCATGCTGCGAAACCAGCCGCGCATGAGGCTGGTGAAGCAGACCGCCGACTCGCTCACCTTTGATCTCGCTCCCACACCCGGCCTGAATGTGCAGAAGGACATGCACATGCACGGCGCGACCTACACCTTCATCGACGCGAACCACTTCAAGCTCGAAGGCGTGTCCTGGAAAGACGGCAAAAGCTCCCCGTGTGGCGCACCGGTCATTTTCACGCGAAAGTAATTCGCAGCGGAGGTTGGAGTCTAGGCTTTAGCCGATCTTTGACCTCCCACCGCCTCAAACCGTCGGCTAAAGCCTCGACTCCAACTCACCTCACCACCCATGAGCGCCCCCGCGAAAAACACGATCTGTCTCTGGTATGATGGCGACGCCGAGGCTGCCGCTCGCTTCTACGCCGCGACGTTTCCGGATTCGTTCGTCACTGCGGTGCATTGTTCACCGGCGGACAATCCATCGCGCAAGGAAGGCGAGGCGCTGACGGTGGAGTTCACGGTGATGGGCATTCCGTGCATCGGGCTCAATGGCGGGCCTGCGGTGGTGCACGACTGGGCCTTCTCATTCCAGGTCGCCACGCAGGATCAGGCGGAGACCGACCGCTACTGGAATGCCATCATCGACAACGGCGGCGAGGCGAGCCACTGCGGCTGGTGCAAAGACAAATGGGGCATTCACTGGCAGATCACTCCTGTTGCCATGATCGAGGCCTTCAAGAATCCCGACCGCGCCATCGCGAAGCGGGCCTTTGAGGCCATGATGACCATGGGCAAGATCGACATCGCCGCCATCGAGGCTGCTGTTCGCGGCTAGCGCCGATTCACTGGCCATTCACCCAACACCCAACCACACCACCATCATGATCAAGAAAATCCTCATCGCGCTCCTCGTGCTCGTCATTGGCGTCATCGCCGCCGCTTTGCTGAAATCACCCGACTTTCGCGTCGAGCGCAGCATCACCATCGCTGCGCCACCGGAGGCGGTGTTTGTGTGGTTCAACAGCCACAAGAAGTTCAACGAGTTCAATCCGTGGCTCAAAATGGACCCCGAGGCCAAAGTCGAATACGCCGGGCCGGAGACCGGTGTGGGCTCGATCTCGACCTGGCATGGCAAAATGACCGGCAAAGGCAAAGCGACCATCACCGAGAGCAAACCGAACGAACTCATCCGCCTGCGCATGGACTGGCTGGAGCCGATGGAAGGTGTCAGCACCGTCGATTACCTCTTCAAAATCGAAGGCGGCAAAACCACCGTCACTTGGGCCATGTATGGCAAAAACGAAGGCCTGCTCGCAAAGGTGATGGGCCTCGTCTTTGACTGCGAGTCGATGTGCGGCCCAGAATTCGAAAAAGGCCTCGCGGAGGTCGCCAAACTCGCCACCGCGCCCGTGGCGAATCCCTGACCATCGAATCACGACGTTGGAGCCTAGGCTTTAGCCGATCAATGACCTCTCACACGTCCCAAACCGTCGGCTAAAGCCTAGACTCCAACACACCCAGCACACGCGTCTCATGAATCCCAGCGCATCATCTACCGGTGACTACCTCCTCCTCTCACGCGGCCAGTGGGACAAGGCGTCCGACAAAGCCGACATCGAAGCTGCCATCGAGAAGTTTTACGCCTGGTATGAGGCGAACCTCGCCAAGGGACGCTTCAAGCCCGGTTCGCGTCTCACGATGGACGCGGCGCTCGTGACTCGCGAGGGCATCCGCACCGATGGCCCCTTCGCCGAGGGCAAGGAAGTCATCGGCGGCTACTGGATCATCGTCGCGGAGAGTCTCGCCGCCGCCTCGGCGCTCGCGGCGGAAAGCCCCGTGCTGGCGCATGGCATTTGCTATGAAATCCGCCCGTTGGAATCGGAACGCGGCTCCGCCTACCGCCACACGAACGAAACGCCCACCTCATGAATCCGAACACTCAACAAACCACCGGCGAGCACCTGCTCCTCATCCGCGGCACGCATTGGAACAGCGGCCTCTCGCCCGCCGAGCTACAGCGCATCATGACCGAGTTTTACGGCTGGGTGGAGGGCCTGCAAAGCCTAGGCATCCTGCGTGGAGCCCAGCCGCTCATGGAGGAAGGCAAACTCGTCACCGGAGCACAAACCCTCGTCACTGACGGCGTCTTTGCCGAGTCGAAGGAAGCCATCGCAGGCTATTTCCTGCTCTCCGTCGCCTCCACGGATGAAGCCGTGAAACTCGCTCAGGCTTGCCCCATCCTCGCCCACGGCGCCCAGATTGAAGTGCGCCCCATCGCCGATCTTTGTCGTCCCATGGCGGATGTGAAAGCCATGGGGAAATGATTACTTGATTGCTGGTTTCTGACCTCAGATTTTAGATTTATGGACGAACGAGCAAACCAACTTGAAGATCGATTGATTGACTTTGCGGTGCGGGTCATTGCAGTCGTGGAAGCATTGCCTGAGACCAAAGCGGGCAAACACATCGCAAGCCAACTTGTAAGGTCAGGCACGTCTCCTGCTCCAAACTATGGCGAGGCAAGAGCCGCCGAGTCGCGTGCTGATTTCATCCACAAGCTTAAAGTCGCGCTCAAAGAACTGAGAGAAACTCTCATCTGGCTCAAAATCATTGAGCGTAAGCCTATGTTGCCCGCGAGCCGACTTGGCGACATTGCCAAAGAGTGCGACGAACTCATTTCCATCTTCGTGAAGAGCCTCAAGACGGCCTCGAAGCCTGAAATCAAAAATCAGAAATCGTAACTCATAAATCAATTAATCAGCTCCGTATGAACACCCACACCATCCGACTCCATCGCGTGCTCAAAGCGAAGCCCGAGGTTGTTTACAAAGCCTTCCTCGATCCTGACGCGCTCGCTCGCTGGCTGCCGCCGAATGGTTTCCTGTGCAAAGTCTTCCAACTCGACGCCAAAGTCGGCGGCACCTTCAAGATGGCCTTCACGCAGTTCAGCAACGGCCACACACACTCCTTCGGCGGCGAGTTTCTCGAACTCGTGCCAAACGAACTCATCCGCTACACCGATGTCTTCGACGATCCGAACCTGCCCGGCACCATCGAGGTCACCGTGAAGCTCAAAGCCGTCTCCAGCGGCACGGAGTTAAGCGTCACGCAGGCTGGCGTGCCCGCCGTGATCCCCGAGGAGATGTGCTACCTCGGCTGGCAGGAGTCACTGCTGCATCTCGCGATGCTTGTCGAAGGCGGACCGCCTGCGGAAGGATGAATCCATGAGCCAGCCCGGCGAACGCAGTCCCACTCTCGTGGCGGATGATCTCTTCCGCCGAGAAGGGGCGCGACTCGTGGCCTCGCTCGCCGCGCATCTCGGCACGCATCGGCTGCAACTCGCCGAAGACGTCGTGCAGGAGGCACTCGTGCGGGCGCTGCAAACTTGGCCCTATCGCGGCATTCCG
Source organism: Verrucomicrobiaceae bacterium (assembly GCA_016713245.1). Classification (GTDB taxonomy): domain Bacteria; phylum Verrucomicrobiota; class Verrucomicrobiia; order Verrucomicrobiales; family Verrucomicrobiaceae; genus Prosthecobacter. The sequence continues at coordinate 221,618 of JADJPM010000001.1, forward strand.
GACAATCCCGCCGCATGGCTCACGCAGGCGGCGAAAAACCTCGCGCTCGATGCTTTGCGCCGCGAGCAGACCTGGCAGCGCAAAGAAGCCCAAATCACCGCCGAGCAGGAACGCTGGCTCACACGCGACGAGCCTCCCGATGATCAACTCCTGACCGATGACACGCTGCGCATGCTCTTCGTCTGCTTCCATCCGCAGCTCTCCATCGAGGCGCAGCTCGCGCTCGCTCTCCGCACGGTGTGTGGCTTGAGCCCCGCCGAAATCGGCGCAGCCTTTCTCACCAGCGAAGCTGCCATCGCCAAGCGTCTCGTGCGTGCCCGACAGCTCATTCGCGATCTGCGACTGCCTTTCGCCGTGCCCGATGCCAGCGAGCTGCCACAGCGACTCGATGGCGTGCTCGCCGCGCTCTATTTGCTCTTCAACGAAGGCTACAAAGCCTCCTCCGGCGACCGAATCATCCGCGAAGAGCTTTGTCACGAAGCCATCCGCCTCACGCGATTGCTCGGCGAGCATCCAACCACATCCCAGCCGACAACCAAAGCCCTTCTCTCGCTCATGTGCCTCAATGCGGCCCGCTTGCGTGCCCGCGTCAATCCTGCGGGTGAAATCGTGCGGCTGCAGCATCAGGATCGCAGCCATTGGGATGCGCGACTCATCCAAGAAGGCATCCTCGCCCTCGGCGCGGCCTCCACCGGCGAAGTGATCAGCCCCTACCATCTCGAAGCCGGCATCGCCGCCTGTCATTGCCTCGCGCCTGACGAAGCCAGCACGGACTGGACCCGCATCCTCAGCCTCTACGACCAACTCCTGCTCCTCAAGCCCACGCCCATCGTCGCCATGAACCGCAGCGTGGCCCTCGCCCGCGTCCGCGGTCCACGAGAGGCGTTGGAAGCGCTCGAAAGCATCCCGAATCGCCACTCGCTCGAAGCGCAGCACCTTTACCACGCCATCCGCGCCAGCTTCATCGCCAAACTCGGCCACCCTGCCGAAGCCCGCGCCGCCTACCAACGCGCTGCCGATCTCGCCCCCTGCGATGCCGAACGCGACTTCCTGCAAAGCCAGGCTTCCGATTCCTGAGGTTGGAGTCTAGGCTTTAGCCGATCTTTGACCTGACGAGCCTCCCCAAGTCATCGGCTGAAGCCTAGACTCCAACTCACCCCATAGCGCGTCATTTGCCACGAAGCAGGAAAGCGCCTTCGAATCGCGACGTTGGAGTGCAGGCTTTAGCCGATCTTTGGCCTCTCGAATCACCCCAACCGTCGGCTAAAGCCTAGACTCCAACTCACCACTACGACCCATGTATCGCTGGCGAAAACTCAATGAGGAAGAGCGTGCGAGAACTCTCGCTTGGCGTCGGCAATTGAAGCGGCCGCCGCACAGTCCACCTCACCTCGACAGTGGTCAGCGCCACTACTTGATCACCGCCGCGTGCTATGAGCATCGTGCGCACATCGGCCATACGGCCGAGCGCCTGAGTGCGTTCACCGTGGAGTTGCTGGACGCACTTCAGGAGCACAGCCGTGGCATCGCCGCCTGGGTGGTGCTGCCGAACCACTACCACGCGCTCGTTTGCACCTCGGAAGTCAGCATGCTTCTCAAGCGAATCGGCCGGCTTCACGGTCGCTGCTCGTTTGAGTGGAACGGAGAGGAAAGCACCCGCGGACGCCAAGTCTGGTGCAATGCGGTGGAGACCGCGATGAAAAGCACGGACCACTACCACGCCACGGTGAATTACATCCATCACAACCCGGTGAAGCACGGCTACGTGGAGAAATGGAATGACTGGCCGTGGTCCAGCGCATCCGATTTTCTCGCCGAGACCCAGCGCGACGAAGCCGAGCGCCTGTGGAAGACCTACCCCATCGACCACTACGGCTCCGGCTGGGACGATCCCGGAATGTGAGCCCGAATTCAGCCGTTGGAGTCTAGGCTTTAGCCGATCAATGACCTCACGCACCTTCCCAAACCCTCGGCTAAAGCCTAGACTCCAACTCGCCCAATGAAGCGTCGCCATTTCCTTCACGCCCTCGCCGCCACGCCGCTGCTGGCGGCGGAGGCACCTCGCAAGGCGCCGTTTCGGATGATCTACAGCAACGACCTCACGAACATCACCTCCTGCGTGAGCCCGTTTCATGCCGCACGCGAACCGTTTCGGCCGGAGATGCTCGATGCCACGGTCGATGAGGTCGCGGGCTTGGTGGATGCGCACTTTCTCCAGCCTGGACTCGGCGTGGTGCCCATGTGGCCGAGCGAGGTCATCGATCTGAAGGAACACTTCGCATGGATCAAACAGCGCTACGGGCAGAAGCCGGATTCGTTCAGCCAGTTCGTGCTCAACGGCGGCGACATCGTGCAGCGCTTCATCGACCGCTGTCGCGCCAAAGGTCAGGCAGCCTTCATCTCGCTGCGCATGAACGACGCGCATCACAAAGAGTTTGTCGATCCCAAGCCCGGCGACAAACCGGGCAGCAGCATCGGCATGAGCGTCACACGCTGGTATGCCGAGCATCCCGAGCATCGCATCAAACCCGGCTCGTTGCGCGGCGCGGACCTCGTTTTGAACTGGGCGGAGCCCGAAGTGCGGGCACAGAAGCTCGCCATGCTCCGCGAACTCATCGACAACTACGACCTCGACGGCCTCGAACTCGATTTCCTGCGCTTCTACAGCTACTTCCGCCCCGAAACGCCCATCGAGCAACGCCGCGTCATCATGACGAACTTCGTTCAAGAGGTGCGAAAGCTCCTCGGACCGAAAAAATGGCTCTGCGCCCGTGTGCCGTGCTATTTGACTGCTTTGGACGAACTCGGCCTCGACTTGAAATCCCTCGTCGCCACCGGTCTCGATATGGTGAATGCCTCCGCGCACTACTTCACCACCCAGCAGCACGATCTTGCCGCTATTCGCCGAATGACGACTGGTGCGACGCTCTACTTCGAACTCTGCCACACGATCTGGAAAGGCGACAAAGTGCAGGCCGGCTATGACGTCTTCCCCTTCCGCCGTGCGACTCGCGAGCACCTGCACACCAGCGCTCATCTCGCCTATGCCCGCGGTGCCGATGGCATCAGCCTCTTCAACTTTGCCTACTACCGCCAGCATGGTCAGGGAGAAGGTCGCGGCCTTTTCGGGGAGCCGCCATTTGAGGCACTGAAGGCACTGCAAGAGCCTCAAGCACTCGCCAAAGAACCTCAGCACTGGTTCATCGCGAGCAGTTGGCGCTCCCCCGGTGCCAAACCGCTCTCCGTGCCGAGAAAGCTGGAGCTGAACAAGCCTGCGAAGTTCAACTTCGATCTCGCGTCGCCTCACGGTGATGCGCGAGTGAGGATTCAGACTGAATTGACCGGACTCACTGAATTGAGAGCTCAGTTCAATGGCGAAGCCCTCTCACTGACGGATGACGTCTCCGAGCCCTTTGCGGTGCCTTATCCTTCCATGCTCGGGAAACCCGAGGAAATGCACGCCTGGCTGATTCCGGCCGAATGGCTCCGCGAAGGCAAAAATAGCCTCGAAGTCACGCAAACTCGCGGAGAGCCGGTGACGGTGTGGTTCGTTGATCTGGCATGTCCAGCGTCCGAACCCTGATTTTCTTCTTTTTGACCACCTTTGCCTCGGCGGAGACCATCCAGACGGATTTGCTCATCGTCGGTGGCACGGAGTCGGGTTGGGCGGCGGCGATTCAGGCGGCGCGGATGGGTTTGAAGTCGATCACGGTCGTGCATGATGGGCCGTGGCTGGGCGGGCAATACACGGAGCAGGGGCTCGTGTGCGTGGACGAGAGCAAAGGCACGGGCGAGGTCGGCTGGGGGCCGAGTTGGCATCCGATGAAGCGTTCGTTTCATCGCTTCGGGCTCTTCAAGGAGTTGATGGATCGCATTGAGGCCTTCAACACAAAGAAATACGGCTCGCCGATGCCGGGGAAGCCGATGCATGGGCCCACGACGTTCCGTCCTGCGGAGGCGGAGGCGATTTTTCGCGAGATGCTACAGCCTTTCCTCAGCAGCGGTCAGGTGACGTTGAAGTTGAATCACATTCCTGTCACGGCGTTGAAGTCGGGCAACCAAGTCACCGGCATGACGTTTCGCTCGGACAAAGGCGACACGTTGGAGGTGAAGGCCGCGCTTACCATCGACGCGAGTGATTGGGGCGATGTCGTGCAGCTTAGCGGCACCGAGTTCGAGGTCGGCCCTGATCCGAAGTCGCGCTATGGCGAGCCGCATGCTCAGGAGGATGTTTCCAAGAATCCGCCGAATGAGATGAATCCGCTGACGTGGGCGCTCATTGTCGAGGAAAGTGAAAGCGACACGCCGATCCCCGCGCCGCTGCATTACGATGAGCGGCGTTATTTGCGCAGCACGTCGTTGGGACGAAAAGAGGCGGTGAAGTTGAAGTGGGATCATCCGGTGAAGATCGGCAACAACTCGCCGTGGCCTGCGAAGGGCACGGAAGGCAAACGCCAGGGCACAATTCTGAGCATGCGCCGCATCGTCGAGGGCTCGACGAGCCGCGATGGCATCACCTCGGCGCTCATTTGCTACGCGAATGGTCAGGATTACCCGCTGGAGCGTCTGCCGCGGCCTGTGTGCGAGGCACTGGAGTCCACGGAGCGCGGTGCGTCGATGAAGAACCTCGTTTTGATGAGCCGTGAGCAGCGCCAGATCGTGTTCGAGGACTGCAAGGCGCACTCGCTGGGCCTGCTGCATCATTTGCAGACGACCGTGCATGATCGTGCGCCGGATAAAACGAACAGCCTGCGTCATTACCACCTCAGCAGCGAGTTTGGCACGCCGGACCGCCTGCCGATGAAGCCCTACATCCGCGAGAGCCTGCGGCTGAAGGCGCTCTACATGATGCGCGAGCAGGACAGCTTCATGGGCCAGAGCGACAAGTCCGCAAAGGAAACCTTTGCCACGGCGATGTATCCCGATGGCGTCTTTGCGTGGCAGTTTCACTACGACTTCCACGACACCGGCCGCGCCTATTTAAAGAGCGAGGGCGACTCCGGCCCATGGACGCACTACGGCAAGCCTGGGCGCGACATCCACTACCTCAGCGAGCGAAGCGTCTTCCCGCTCCGCAGTCTCATCCCGGTGAAGATGGACGGTCTCATCGGTGCGCAGGGCAATGTGGGCTTCAGCAGCATCGTGAGCAGCGCCGTGCGACTGCACGATCATCGCGCGCACATCGGTCAGGCTGCGGGTGCGCTTGCTGTGCTCGCTTTGAAGCATCAAAAGCAGCCCCGCGATCTCGCGTGGAGCCGCACGCACCTCGAAGAAATCCAGCACGCCCTCTGCGGCGGCACCGAGGGCACTCCGATGCTCCTCTGGCCCTGGCGTGACCTTCCCGCCGATCACGCCGCGTTTGTCGCGATCAATCGCCTGAGTGCTCGCGGCCTCATTCCCGCCGCGAGAGATGAAGTGGACTTCCAACCCGATGCTCCGGCGGCTTCTGAATGGCAAAAAGCCCTTTTGAGCCGTTGCGGCCTCGACATGCCCGTGGACGAAAAAATCACGCGAGGCCAGTTCGCGGCTCTCATCTGGCAAAAGCTCGAAAAAGTGCCGTTTCAGCCGTGGGTCCGCTTGAAGCCCGATGATGCCGATGGGGATGGCGTTCCCGATCTGAATGATCCGAAGCCCTTTGGTGCGTTGGAACCGCAGTTTTAGACAATTGAGTGTCGCAGGCAGTCGAATGATGAGCACTAAATCGAAATGAAAACAGTCTGGCCATTTAGTGAAGCTGCCAACACCGCGACATTTGTGTCCAAGCATCTCTTTTCAGGCGATCCTATCTGCTACGCCTACCATGATTGGCACGATTGCTCGTGGCAGTTCTTACCCAACAGGGTCACCCAACAATCCGATGCAATGTTGGTGTGTTTAGAGGAAGTTTATAAACTCGACACCTCCATCGGTGAACTGGCTGATTTGCCCCCTGGCTGGATGGCGAAACGAGAGGGGCCTACTTTACCGTGGTCACGTGCAAAGAATCATCCTTATCCAGTCTTTGCCGATCATGGCTTCTATCTGGATGATGCGACAGAATACGAACGCCTCTACCCTGACATCTACCAGATCCCCAACGAGGAAGATCGGAAAAATTTGAGAGTGGGCGATTTGGTAAAGCTGATTTTCCGTTTCGCGGACGAATGGTCACCCAGAAAGGACAATGAATGTGAAAGAATGTGGGTGGAGGTGCTCGCCGCGGATGAAGAAGAACTGAACTACCAAGGGAAGTTGCTCAACACACCACGCCTACATTCAGCGATTGGTGAAGGTCACGAACTATGGTTTCACCCCATTCATGTCTTTGCCTTTGAACGAGCAGAGGATCAGCTCGCCTAACTACTGCACTCCAACCCGACCAAACTCACGATGGTGCGCCGCAAGTTGCCCATGCGTCTGCCGTTCACAGGGGCAACCATGCGCTCCCAACCTCTGCTTCTCGTCGCCGGTCTTTGTCTTACCTTCGTCTCGTTCGATCTTGCCGCTGCCGCGCCGGTTTTCCGCGCTGGCGCGGCCACGAGCAACATCACGCCGACCATTGCTGCTGAGCCTGTGGGGCGCACCAGCCGACCGCCGGCGACGCATGTGCATGACGATCTGCATGCCCGTTGTCTCGTGCTCGATGATGGGGAGGCGAAGCTGGCGCTCGTCGTGTGCGATTTGCGGCATATCTCAGCTGAGGTCGCGGCTGCGGCCAAAGTGATCATCGAAAAGACGACCGGCATTCCGCCGCAGTGCGTGGTGATCTCGGCGACGCATTCGCACACCACGGGCGGCGCGAGGTTGGAGGAGCGCGAGGGCGAGCCGTATTACGATTACAGCGCGTTTCTCACCCGGCGCATCGCCGATGGCGTTTTGCGGGCTCACAATCAGCTCGAACCGGCGCAGATCGGTTGGAGCGTCGCCGAGGAGCCGACGCAGGTCTTCAATCGTCGATGGTTCGTGATGCCCGAACGCGGCCCGATTTACGGTGCGCATGACAACGTCGAGAAAGTGGACACGAATCCCGGTTACAAGGGTCTGCTGCGGCCCGCTGGCCCGGTGGACCCGCAGATCACGTTTGTGTCCGTGAGATCCACCTCCGGCAAACCGATCTCGCTGATGGCCTCCTACGGTCTGCATTATGTCGGCGGTGTGACGGAGAACACGATCTCGGCGGACTACTTCGCGATTTTTGCCGACCGCGTGGGCGAGCTGCTCGGTGCGGACCGGCATCAAGATCCACCGTTTGTCGGCATCATGGCCAACGGCACCAGCGGCGACGTGAACAATCTGGAACGCTACTCCGACGAGGAACTGGCCAAGCGCGGTCCGCAGCCGAAGAAGAAGTATCAACCTTTCGAAAAGGCACGCGAGGTGGCCGATTTGTGCGCCAGCAAGGTCATGGAAGCCCACAACACGCTGAAGTGGCACGATCACGTGAAGCTTTCGTCGGTTCAGCGCACGCTTACCTTTGAGCGGCGCTATCCGACGAAGGAGGAAGTCGCGTGGGCGGAATCGGTGAAGGCGAAACGCATCAAACCGATGAGCACCAGCCGCTACAGCACCTACAGCACCGTGCTCGCCTATGCCTCGCCGGACATGCCGCCGAATGTCGATGTCATCGTGCAGACGCATCGCATCGGCGACCTCGCCGTGGCCGCGATGCCGTTCGAGGTCTTCGCGGAGATCGGCCTCGAATTGAAGCAGCGCAGCCCCATTCAGCCGCTCATGAATATTTCCATCGCCAACGGCTCCCACGGCTACCTGCCGACGCCCGAGCAGCACAAGCTCGGCGGCTACGAAACGTGGATCGGCGTCAACAAGGTGCAGCTCGACGCCTCGGTGAAGATGGTGAATGCCCTCGTCGAGATGCTCGACGAGCTGAAAGCGAAGAAGCCGTGAGCCATGAAACTTATTTTCTGCATCTTCACCGCTCTCCTGCTTTCGCCGCTCGCCGCGCTCCACGCCGCCGAGCCGCCGCACATCCTCCTGCGTGAGGCACTGCAATACGAGAACATCGGGGACAGCGGACGCGTGCCGGGAACGATCCGGCAGCTTTATCACTATCTGCCGGAGGCAACGGTTACGCTTTGGCCGTGGCAGCTTCATGAACGCGAGCGCGAGATGCTGACACGTGCGTTTCCAAAGCTGCGCATCGCCGAGGGCGAGGTGGATGACTCAGGCAAGGCCAGCACGCCTGCGTTGGCGGAGGCGTGGCGGGACGCAGACATCTTCATCACCCCGGCACGTCACGCGAAGACCTTCGAGCTTTGGGCCAAATCGGGCAGACCCTACGGCTTCTTCGGCTCATCGTTCGATCCCGTCTCCAACCGCAAGGACCGTCCAGAGGGCGACACCCTGGACGAACTCAAAAACGTCATCGCCGCGCTGCCCAGCGATCATTTCGATGGCCTGTTCAAGCATCGCGAGGTCTTCAATGGCGCGGCATTCATCTTCGCCCGCGACACGCTTTCGCTGCAATACTTGAAGAGCCAGAAATTGAGCACCCCCGTGATCGAGTTCGGCCTCGACGGCACTTTTGGCATCGACGTGCGGGATGAAGGCCGCGCCAAGGCCTGGCTGAAACGCATCGGTGTGGAGGAGGGTAAGTTCATCTGCGTGCTGCCGCGTCTGCGCTACACGCCCTACTACCGCGTCCGCAACACACCACGCGGCGAGTCGGATTATGCGATTGACGCCATCAACGCTCAACACGCCAACCGCGACCACGCCCCGTTGCGCGATCTCATCTCGCTCTGGGTCCGAGAGACAGGCCTGAAGGTCATCCTTTGCCCCGAGATGACCTATGAGATCGCCGTGGCGAAAGAGCACCTCCTCGATCCACTGCCCGCCGATGTGAAACCGAACGTCATCTGGCGCGACATGTTTTGGTCCGCCGACGAAGCCAACTCCGTCTATGCCCGCGCCGTCGCCATCGTCAGTGCGGAGTGCCACTCGCCCATCATGGCCCTCTCGCAAGGCACGCCCGCCTTTTACGTCCGCAACCCCGTGGACACCGTCAAAGGCCAGTTGTTCCGCGACCTCGGCCTCGCCGACTGGGTCTTCGAAAGCGGCCAAACCACCGGCCAGCAGCTCTGGGACAAACTGAAACCGCTGCATGAAGACCGAGCCGCCGGCCGTGCCCGTGTGCAGGAAGCCATGTCCAAAGCCGCCGCCATCCAAAAGCGCATGGTCGAGGTGCTGGCGGAGGCAGTGGGGTTGCCTCGGAAACCATAACGTGATTGGTTCGTTCGCCAGCGGCGTCAGCGATTTATTGCGTAGATTATGCGAGACTCACAAGACGAGGCTTCTTTGAGATGTGCCAACCAAGCGTGAGCGCGTCATACTGATTGAAGAATGTCTCAAATTGAAAGCGATGGGTGTCTCCATCATCATCCTGAAGATCAAGCTCGTCCTCTCCGACCAGGCCCCCTTTTTGTGGTTTGCAGTAGCCAGCGACTTGATGGAACAGGGAGAGTCCGTTGATCTTGCTGAATCGGGTGGCAAAAGCAGGTGACTGTATGAAGTGCCTGCACAGGTCGCCGCCAGACGCAGGGTGCTTGGATGGGTGCGGATGGCACGAGATCAGGCCAACGATTGGCTGTTGATGTCCTCTCTGCTCAATAAATCGCCAAAGCGTAGTGGTGAGGGTGTTCTTGTATCGCCCTTGAAGCTGTTTCACCGAGGAGAAACCCAACTTCACGTCTGACGCTTCGCCTCTGAACTTGTCGCCGAGGAACAAAAGCTGACCGGCGGTGTAGTTGGCTTCGGCTTCGAGTTTCAAGTGGCACTCCGGCGAGAGCGTGAACTTGTTATCTCCAAAGAGGAATGGCCCGTGCCAGTCGCAGAGTTTGTGTCCCATTTCGTGGGCCTCCAGCCAGCGCCATTTGGCCTCCGGCTGCTCTTTGTCGATCATGATGAACTTTTGGTCCGGAACCCATAGCGCCCTTAGATCGAGCCTTTTCACAGCATCGATCAAGAGCCAAGGACGGTTGGCCAATTGGTGCCCAGCCACTTTGAGACGATGAGCCAGACGCTTCATCACGCCAGCGTCGTCGTGTTGAAAGTAGCCCAAATTGATCTCAAGCAAGAACCGCACGTCTTCGAGTCGAAGGGGAGGCTCAGGGTTGCCAAGCTCTTTTAGCAGCTTTGCAACACGGGTCTCTATGGACGATTTATCTCGTTCTCTGATCTGTGGACTTTTCATTCTTGGGTCATGCTTCGTCGGCAAGCACTGCGGCGAAGTGCTCTAGAAGCTCGCGTGAGTCGTCGCTTAAGTGAGCGAGAGATTCGGAGCGGGCGGCGAATTTGGTCATTTCGGGGAAGAAGTTCTGTGAGCGGGGACGGACAAGGCCTGCTAGTTCGAGGAAACCTTGGCCGGGCACCTTCAAAACAGAGGCTAATTGCACCACCGCACGTGGGTCTGGCTGATAATGAACGTCTTTCTCAATGCAGATGACTTCGTTGGAGTCGATATCTGCAGCTTCCGCCAACTGTTCGACGCTGAGATCGAGTTCGGACCGCTTCATTTCGACGAAGCGGCCAAAGGCTACTGCACGAACAATAGATAGCTTGGTTTCATCTGATGGAGTGGACGATGAGGCGTCTTCTCGAGGTGACGGTGCTCCAGCGCCAATGGTGTAGCTTTCGCCAAGTTTGGCGAGTTTCAGGCAACGCTCTTTTGAAATTTGGAAGTTCATATGAGTGCCTCCTTAAACAAGCAGCACCGACACATGGTCGGATACAGGGTTTTGGGAGTGGTTTTTGGTGATGTGTGGAACGGATTTCATGGCGGGGATGGTCTTTAGCAATGGAGGAAAGCTTGAGCTTGTTCTGGAGTCGCCTCAAAATAGATGAGGTCTTGGTGATGGGGATCAGGCCCGAGATCAGTCATCTTCACAACGTGACGGTAAAACCCTTCGGCTCCTGGTAGTGAGACAAGACCAATTCTGCCTTCGAGTTCGTATTCAAGACTCAAGCGGATCGCTGCTTCGATCAAGATTTCGCCGACCCCACCGTGTTGTCGTGGGTTGCGTATCTCCTTGCGATTCCACGGAGCAGTCGCCAAGAACTCGACATAGACCAGTTCCTTGCCCAAATAGAGGCGCGAGTAGCTCGCATTGTTGATCATCATCATGCCTTCAAGCGAATCGCCCACCTTGATGCAGAAGGTCTCACAGGTCAGTTCCTTGCCACGTATCTGTAGTTTGCGTTCCCAATCCCACCGAGAGTCTTCCGTCCTGCCCTGGAGGAGCGGACGCCAAGTGGACTCCCACAGACGGAGGCTGTCGTCTGTGATGCCGCTAATGAGTTCGGCTTCGACTGGCTCGCCAGTTGTTCCATCTGTGAGGTAGATAAGCATGGCGAATCAGAGGAGCATGAGTTCAGCTTTTTCTTTGGAGATATCGTTTTCAAAGAAGAGCTTGTGCCCCTCACGAACTCTGGAATCCACCATCTGGTAAAGGCGCAGCGCTTGTCGAATCACGGCCGTCTTGCTCATGTCCTTGCGCGTGGACAGGTCGTCCAGGGCCTCCATTTCGGGGTCCGTGAGGTTGAGTGTCATTGTGCGCTTGGGCGGGTTCATCGCGCCTATTGTTGATCAGTTGGCCAACAATTGTCGATAAAAAGTTCAAAAACAAGCCAAATATCACTTGATATACATATTTGGTGGCCATATTTTGGCCCATGAATAATTCATTCATAGCCAAACCGGGCTCCGGATCATCCGAAGCGAATCCATCCAAGACATGCGTTGCCCCTGCCAAATGGGCGATCATCGTGAACGACCAACTCTTCCCCGCCCCCAGGCGTGAAATCACGGCAAAGGTGATTCTTGAACAGACGGGCCAACCTCCTGACATGGTTCTCGTGCGAGACTACGGCGGTAACGACGATACCGTGCTCCCAGAGAACCAGCTCATTGATCTTGTGGATGGGAATGTATTCAAGACGTCCTCCGGCTGTGAAGCGCCTGAGCACAGGCATTGCAAATTGCCCCCAAAACTCGCTTTCGTGGTGAATGACTTATGGGAACTGACTCTGACGGGTGTGCAGACTTTAGAGTCGCTCCGCAGCCTTTTTAACCTGCCACCAACGGTAGATATCCTGCGCGACCGCGAGTCACCTCACGATGAAGTCCTGACCCCGGGCCAGCCGATCCGCTTCGAGGACGGCCCCGTGTTCATCTCACAAAAGCCGAACGAACACTGCTGCCGTGAAATGAAGATCATTGTAAATGGTCGTGAGCGCACCGTGGATGGCAGCACCATCAGCTACGAAAGCCTCGTGCAACTGGCGTTTGGCAACGCAAGCAGCGACACAATTTACACCATAACCTTCAAGAAAGGCCCGCCTGCCAATCCCCAAGGCAGCATGGTGGCTGGTAGCGTGGTGAAACTCGAATGTGGGATGATCTTCAATGTCACAGCCACCACTAAATCTTAGTGCCGACATCCGGCGGCTCTTGGACGAGGGTTACGAAGTGGAGATCCGCGCTTCGCACCTGCTGGTGCATCATGTGCCTTATCTCGATTCCGCACGTCAAGTGAAGTTCAGCACCCTGATCTCAAAGCTCTCCTTCGCGGGAGATCGTGTGCAGTGGCCCGGCGCGAACGGTGACCATGTCGCCTATTTCACCGGAGACTTTCCATGCTACCCGGATGGAAGGCCTATGGAAGGCCTGCGTCACCAAAGCAATCCAGTCACGCTTGTGGATGGACTTGTGGCGCAGCACTCCTTTTCCAATAAGCCCCCCGGCAACTACACTGACTATCATCACAAGATGACTCGCTACGTGGAAATGCTGTCGGATCAGGCTAGGGCAGTCGATCCATCCGCCACGGCCATCACCCACAAGTTGATCGAGTTAGGTGATGGGCACCCGGTCTTTGTCTATCCCGACACCAACTCGTCGAGAGCCGAGATTACTGCGTTGAGCAACAGGCTGTCGGGTCTAAAGATCGCCATCATCGGCCTCGGTGGCACTGGCGCCTATGTGCTCGACCAAGTGGCCAAAACACCCGTCGAGCAGATTCACCTGTTCGATGGTGATGTCTTTGCCCATCATAACGCTTTTCGTGCACCAGGGGCACCCGCTGTGGAAACGCTGCGTGATCCGCCGCTCAAAGTTGACTACTTTGCCGAACGATACTCGCACATGCATCGTGGAATCAAAGTCCACCGACACTATGTGAAACCTGAGAATGTCACTCTGCTCGCTGACATGGATTTTTTGTTCATCTGCGTGGACAAGCCGTCAGCGAAGAAAAATATTTTTGACTACCTTGAGGCCGCTGGAAAGCCCTTCATCGACGTTGGTATGGGGCTTCAACTTGTGGATGGCCAGATACTTGGAACGGCGAGAGCCACACTCAGCACTCCCGCCAACCGAAATACTGCAAGGCAGGCCGTTTCGTTAGTGGACGAAGACGACGAAGTCTATTCGACCAACATTCAAGTGGCCGACTTGAACATGCTGAATGCCAGTCTGGCTGTGATCCGTTGGAAGAAGCTATTCGGCTTCTATCACGACCGAAACCAGGAGTTTAATTCTACCTACACTATTGATTCCCACATGCTGACTGAATGAACCAACTTACACATCAACTCGTGGAGTTCATTCCCGAGAAAATTACGGACGGAGTCATCTTTGTTTCCACAACCTACTGCGTCGCCTCGCATTTGTGCTGCTGTGGCTGCGGCAGAGAGGTGGTTACGCCAATAGCACCGAAAGAATGGTCGGTGACTTTCGATGGCGAATCCGTCACGCTCCACCCCTCTATCGGCAATTGGCGATTCCCCTGTCGTTCGCACTACTGGATACGAAAGAACCGCGTCGAATGGGTTCCTGATTGGGGCGACGACGACTTTGTTGCTGAGGCCCCTCCCGAACCACAGCAACGAAAAAGCCTCTGGCAAAGACTGCTTGGAGGAACTTGCTTGCTAGCACGAAAACTACATTGGAGGTGAAAGCGCAGATGACCTCCAACCTCGGGAAAGCCACCTCGCGGATATATTCAGACCGTCTTCTCTTTGAACTATTGAGGATTTCTCAATAGTTGGCGTTTTCCCGTTGGCATCCGTCTTGGTTGAAGGCCGCTCTCAGTCTGGCCATCGGCCGCAGAGCCCGAGGGTTCCTTCGTAGCTGAGGCAGATGTAGATGTCCGTTGGGCCAGGCGTTACCCTCATCCGTCCATGCTGAGACTTCTTTTTGCCCTCCTCACTGCGCTTCTTTCCACCCACACCTTCGCCGACATCACCCTGGTTCGTGATGGGCAGCCGCAGGTCGTGATCATCGTGCCGGAGGGGCTTTACAAGTATGTTCAGAGACCGGCGGAACAGTTGACTGGCGATGGCGCGGTGGTGTCGTTGGCGGCGGTGGAGCTGGCGGACTACCTGGAGAAGGTGTGCGGCACGCGGCCTCAGATCGGCACGGAGACGCAAAAGGGTCTGCCAGAGGGGCCGCGCATTTATGTGGGGCACTGCAAGGCGAATGCGGACCTCGCGCCGAAACCGGAGGAGATCGTGGTTTTGACGCGAAACGGCGATTTGCACCTCTGCGGCGGCGATTCGGGGCCGGGCGGCATGATTTGCAAAGGCACGCTCTTTGCCGTGTATGACTTCATCGAGCGGGAACTCGGCGTGCGCTGGCTTTTCCCCGGTGAGCATGGCGAGGTGGTGCCAAAGTGGGCGACGATCACGATTGCGGATTTGAACCGCCGTGAGCAGCCACGCATCGCCAAGCGCAAGCTGCGCAATGTGGCGGTGTCGCGTGAGGAGACCTTTGCGCCGGTGTTGGAGAAGTGGGGCGTTTCGCTGGAGGCATGGAAAACGGCGCAGGGCGAGGTCGCGACCGGCCCGTGGCATCGGCGGATGCGGCTGGGGCAGCGCATCGAGATCCATGGCGGTCATGCGTTTGCTGGGTGGTGGGAAAAACATGGCAAGGAGCATCCCGAGTGGTTCGCGCTGCAACCCGATGGCACCCGCACGCAGACGCCGGTGCGGGAGCGACTGTGCAAATCGAACGCTGCGCTGTGGGATGAGATCGCTCGGGTGAAGATCGCGGCGTTCAAAGCCGATCCCTCGCTGCTCACGGCCTCCATCTCTCCCAACGACGGCGGCAAAAACAAGTTCTGCATGTGCGAGGGCTGTCGTGCGCTCGATCCCGCCGAAGCGCCGAAGATCCTCGGTGATTCACAGCTCATTGATCCCGCCACGAAGCAGCCCTTTGCCGAATACCCATCGCTCAGTGATCGCACGTTCACGTTCTTCAACGAGATCGCCACCCGCGTGGGCCGCGAGATGCCGGACCGCGACCTCGTGGCCTATGCGTATTCGGTTTATCGCAGCGTGCCGGTGAAGGTGAAGCATCTTCAGCCGAACCTCATCATCGGCTATGTCGGCATGAATCTGAGCGAGATCGAAGCTTGGTCGAGGATCGCGCCGAAGCTCTTCATTCGTCCGAACGACCTCGGTCCTGCCATCGACCTCGGCATGCCACGCAACAACGCCGCGTGGTTTGCGCAGGCCGTGAAGTCCGGCGTCGAGCACAAGGCCATCGGCTTCGACTTCGACAACGGCCACGGCAACTGGAGCGCCCACGGCCTCGATTACTACGTGCTGTGCAAAGCGATGTGGAATCCCGATCTCGATGTCGCTGCCACCATCTCCGACTACTGCCGCGCCGCGTATGGCCCTGCGGCAGAGGTGATGCAGCAGTATCACGCAGTTCTCGCCAAGATCAGTGAGCAAGTCCGCGCCGATCCCGAACTCGGTCCCCGCAAGCCCCGTGCCGCCCGCCTGCGCCGCTACTACTCCGAGGAGGCCCTGCAAGCTCTCGAAGCCATCCTGAAGTCAGCCCAAATGGTGCAAGGCGATGACCCCGGCGTAAATGTCCGCATTCAAATGGCCGCCGATGCCGTGAAGTATGCCCGACTCGTCACCGCGCTGCTCGAAGTTGCTCACGACAAGAAATCCCCGATTCTCGCCGAGCGCCTCGCCGCCGTGGAGTCCCTCCTCAAAACCAAAGTCCTCACCCCCGAACTCGCCCCGCTCCACAGCCATCGCTACCTGCGCATGGCCCTGGCGTATGTGGAGCGCGAGGTGGAATGAACCAGCGATGAAACTTCTTCTTATACTCCTCACCGCGCCACTCGCCGCGCTCCACGCTCAGGAAGCACCTGCGATCCAAATCACCGACCGCACGGTCATCTTCAAGCACACGAGCACGGATCCGAAGGACCCGGCGAATACGTCGGGCTTCAATCTCGGGCCGAGCATCGTCGCGCTGCCAGATGGGCGAGTGATGGCGGTGTGGTTCTCATCGCCATCGGAGGGTGCGGAGTCGCAGCGCATCGTGCAGGCGTTTTCATCGGATCAAGGCCGCACCTGGGGCGCGGCGAGCGTGTTGCAGGACTTTGCGGGACGCGCTGATTTCGATCCGGTGCTGTTCGTGGCCGGGAGCGAGACGTTTCTCTTTTTCTCCGCCTTCACGCCGCAGATCGACATCTACTTCCGTCGCAGCAGCGACTCCGCGAAGAGATGGACCGAGCCGGTGAAGCTGAACCAGCCGAACCACACCACACGCTCCAACGGCATCCGCCTCTCCTCGGGCGAACTCCTCGTGCCGCTGCACCTGCGCGGGACGAAGTCCGGCGGCGTGTTGAAATCGAGCGATGGCGGCCAGACATGGAAGCGCTTCGGCGCAGTGGCCAATCCCGAAGGCCAAGGCGGCGAGCCGACCATCGCGGAGACGAAGTCCGGAGCCATCCACATGATCCTGCGCACCAAGGACGGCCAGCTCTGGCGCTCCATCAGCCACGACAAAGGCGAGACCTGGAGCGCGACCGAGAAGACCGGCCTCACGGCCACATCAAGCGCCAGCCACCTGCTTTGCACCCGCGATGGCACCCTCGTCCTCACCTCCAATCCCGGCCCCGTCCCGCACCGTTTCCCGCTCCACCTCCGCCTCTCCCACGATGAAGGAAAGACCTGGAGCGAGCCCACCTTGCTCGCAGATCGCCCCCAGAAAGTCGGCGGCTGGTCCATCTGCTACCCCGCCCTCACCGAACTGCCGGATGGCTCGCTCGTTGCCATCTGGGCGCAGATCAAAAACTCAACCGGTGAGCTGTATGGGGACATTCACTCGGCGCGAATCACACTGAAGAACTAAACCCTCATCTTTGGTCTGCCTCAGCCGCTCCATGCGGATGCTAGTTGCAACGAGCATGCCACCCGCATACGCTCCTACCGTCTCAAAAATCTCTCCCCAAACTGAATCTCCGCCCACAACCACAGTATGAACGACCCTGAATTCAGCATTTGGAAAGAGCAACGCCGCCGATAACAAGGCCATCAACCTCTTCGTGGACCTCCCCTAAAGCCCGTTATGCCGTCAAACGTGAAAACCGTAAGCCGAGGTGAAATGGCTTTTTCACATCAGTTGGGCAACGTAACGGTCTCAGGCCATTCTCTTTCACAATCCGAAACCGACGAAGCGCTTGAGCACAGCGTCATTCCTTTGCTGAAAGACGATTCTGGTGCCGGAGAAATCGAGCGACTGCTCACGTCGCTAGCGACGACCGAGTTTGCAACTGACCACCTTCGTGCTGCTCTGACGGATGATAGGATGCTCCCGGATTGGCAGGTCGGTGAGGCGCTGGCGGAAGCATATTTGCAGGATCATCATGATTGTGAGTTCCCTTGGCCGATGTCTCGTGATGCGAGAAATCCGCGTGGGAGTTTGCCCGGCACTGACTCGGTTGGATTTCAAGAGCATGATGGCTCCTATCGGATGGCTTTCGGTGAAACCAAAACCTCCAACGACAAGAATCGCCCTCCACAAGTCTGGAGCGGACGAAGTGGCCTCAAGAAGCAACTCGAGGGATTGCGCGATTCTACAGAGATCAAAGGGCACATCGTTGTTCGCTATCTTGGCATCCGCGCAAATGGGGCAACATGGAAGGCAACCTACATGGCTGCCGCTGGTCGCTACCTCGCGAATCCAACCGACGTAGCGCTTTTCGGCGTCTTGATTCGAGACACGGCGCCGCATGAGGATGACGCACTTGGTCGGGCGAAGGCTCTCGCCAGCGGATGCCCGCCAGACACCTTTATCGAAATCGTTGTCCTTTATCTCCCGAAGAATCAAATTGCTGCGCTGTCCAGCAGAGTAACTTCCATTGAAGGGAGACGGAAGAAATGAACGTCACCCAAAAATCTCTCGATGCGATTCGCTCGCACTGGGCTGTTCAGGCCATCTCAAAGCAGCTTGAGGCTGCTTCTGAGGCCGCGCGTTTCCGCTTTGTGTCAGGAGCACTTGGATCCAGCGTAGCATTTCAGGCGCATGATGTGGATGACGAGCTTATAGAGCGAGTCGCCACGGCATTCGAACTTGCTGCGGTGGAGGGCCTTCATGACTTGCTGCATCCGCGTTCGGATAGTGAATCTGGAGCTAGTGCCGAGAAAGCGATGGCTGCCGCCCATGAGGCATACGAATTCCGCCGCGTGCTGCCAACGCCTTCCGATGTCGAAGGGAGGATATTCCATGTCCTGCACGCTGGAGCACTCGCATACGCTGGCGATCGATGGACGGAACTACGGCAGTGGCTCACAGAAAACTCGGCGCTAGTAGCCATCCCCGAGACATCAGCTGCCGAGTGGGATCGTCATGTCCTTGTCCTCTTGTTTGATTGCTGGGTGAGACTATTCCGGAAGAAGGGCTGGGGCGACCTCACGGGTATCGCAGAAATCGTGAAGTCCCTGCGTGAACAACAAAGGGTTCATGAGGCGAACTTCCTTGCAGCCCCAGGAGACATCTCCCGGTCCGTCGTCGCCGTGCGTCTCGTAGCTTTGTATCATTGGGCAAAAGCGACGGAGTTGCTTTCTACCTACATGCTGCAAGGCGAACCTGGAAACATTGATACCGCGCTAAATGCCCAATTTGAGGCCGCACAGCAGGCAGCCGATGCGGCGGCAGATGCACCGCTGTCGGTGCTCATCCGGTGGTTGCATGTAGCATCGCGCCGTATGGCACAGTCATCCGTTTGGACTGTGACACGCATGGTGAATTCACGTGTCACAGACTTCATTCGGCGGGCAGTTAAAGACCAGCTCATCGAACTTCTTCCCCCACAGCGTTCCGCCTTACAGGAGCAGGGATTGCTCGACCCAGCACGTCGAGCGGTAGTCGTGAATCTGCCCACTTCCGGCGGCAAAACAGCGCTAGCTCAGTTCCGAATTCTCCAAGCGTTGAATCAGTTTAATGACCGTGGCGGCTGGGTTGCCTGCGTAGCCCCTACGCGTGCACTTGTCGCGCAAATAGCCAGACGCCTCCGTCGAGATTTTGAGCCAATTAAGGTCAACGTCGAGCAGCTTACAGCAGCTGTCGACTTGGATGCTTTTGAGCAGCGATTGCTCGCAGGAAAGACGGGCGAAGAGTCCTTCCATGTCCTCGTCGCTACCCCGGAGAAGCTAAACATCGTTATTAATCGCGGAGCCGTTACTCGGCCATTGGCTCTGGCGGTGATAGATGAAGCGCACAACATCGAAGATACTGAGCGCGGAATGCGGATTGAGCTGTTGCTCGCGACCATCAAACGTGAATGTCAGGACGCGAGCTTCCTGCTGCTCATGCCATTTGTGCCAAATAGCAAAGACCTCGCTAATTGGTTGGAGCCTGGAAGTGGCGCGAACATCAGCCTCGGCTCTACTGCTTGGCGACCCAACGAGCGGCTCGTCGGGGTATTCGACATTGTGAAGGACGATTCCGAACGGGCCGGATGGCGAATGGAGTATGAAACCCTGACCACGACACAAAAGACGACGCACTTGCGCGGCAAGCATCGCGTAGATGGCGTGAAGCCGCTGAACATCCCGAGGACGAAGGCATCTTCATTGGGGATGCAAACTGGGGCGATGAGTCGGGTTTTTGGTGAGGCGGGGCGCGGCACAAGCGTCGCAGTCGTCAATCAGCTTAGACTCACATGGTCGGTTGGAGCCGAGATAGCAAAAGCATTGCCCCCACTATCGAGACCCGACCCTGCACTGGACTTAGTCAGGAAATTCGTCGCGACAGAAGTTAGTCCGGATTTTGCTTTGTGCGGACTTCTAGAAAAAGGCGTAGCCGTTCATCACACGGGGCTCTCAGAAGAGACGCGTTCACTTGTTGAGTGGCTGGCCGAACAGAACAGTCTCCGTGTGCTTTGTGCGACGATGGGCATCGCACAAGGTATTAACTTTCCAATCGGCTCCGTATTTCTATCCACAAAAGCGTTCGCATACGGGAATCAAATGACCCGTCGCGCCTTCTGGAATCTCGCAGGTCGAGCGGGCCGCGTAGGGCAAGATAGCGTGGGAGTTGTTGGTATTGCTGCTGGGAAAGACCGCAACGGCGTGATTGATTTTGTCAGGCAGCAAACCGAGGAACTCATTTCGCAACTGGTCTCAATCGTGCGGGGTCTCAGCGCGACTGATTTGGGACAGATGGAGAAAGTTATCCATCGCGAAGAATGGTCCGCCTTCCGCAGTTACATCGCACACCTTTTTAACGAACTGCAAAACCTTCAAGCCGTCCTCGGCGCTGCGCAACAAACGCTTCGCGATACGCTGGGCTACAGCACATTGGAATCCAGCACGAATCCTGAAGACCGAAAGCGGGCAGGTGCATTACTCAAGGCGACCCATGCTTATGTGACCGAACTGAGTCAGCACCCAGAAAACGCCACACTCGCTGACGCGACAGGTTTCGATCCTGACGGCGTGCGCGCTGCGATTATCGAGATGGGAAACCTGGAACACAGGTTACAACCCTCTGACTGGCAGCCAGGAAGCATCTTTGGAAGTCGTTCGGTATTGCCACAACTAGTCGGTGTGATGCTAAAAGTGCCTCAGCTTCGCGGTGAGCTTGAGAAGTTGGCTGGCAGCCACGGCATGGACCAACGACACATCGCAGACATTGCTAAGGATTGGGTCAGCGGAGTGCCGCTAGCGACTCTGGCGCGGA
This sequence comes from Verrucomicrobiaceae bacterium, assembly GCA_016713245.1. Lineage (GTDB taxonomy): Bacteria > Verrucomicrobiota > Verrucomicrobiia > Verrucomicrobiales > Verrucomicrobiaceae > Prosthecobacter. The sequence continues at coordinate 242,601 of JADJPM010000001.1, forward strand.
AATACTTCATGAAGAAGGACGTTGACAACGACATCACCGTTGCGCTCAGCGATACTTGCAAAGGCATTTACAAGACACTCGCAAACTTCGGCACTTGGGGACTCGCCGCACTGTCTCAGATGGGGCCGTCTGGTCTGAATTTCGAAACCATGTCTGAGCAAGAGAAGAGGACAATCAACACCCTTCCTGCGATGCTCTATCACGGCGTGGCCACCGAAAGTGCCGTGCTGCTTCGTATGAACGCTGTTCCAAGAAGCATTGCCCCCAACCTTGCTGCTGAAATGGAAAGAGAACTTGGCTCCAAGCGCGATGAGGCGACCATTCGCACGGCTCGTGAGTTCTTGAAGAGCCGCACCTCTCAGCAGTGGGAGAAATCTAGGCCAAAAAATGCGCCAATGACTGGCGACGATTACCGCGAGGTTTGGCGCATACTTTCAGGCGAGTCGTGACCAAGCGACATCGATAGCATCTCCTTTAGAGGTCACGTCCTCTCTCACCGACAATCCAAGATCGCCGCTCATCGTGCGTATTCGTCCCATGTTTCGTCTCGGACTTTGCTTTCTCATCTCCTGCGCCTCCGCAGCCGACCTGACCGTCGGTCCGCAGGGCTTCAAGACGATCGGCGAGGGTGTGGCGGAGCTGAAGGCGGGTGACACGTTGACGATCTTGCCGGGCGAATATCTCGAGTCGGTCGAGCTTCGGAAGCTCGCGGGCACGAAGGACGCGCCGATCATGATCCGGGCGCAGCGGGCGGGCACGGTGCTGATGCGCGGGGATGTGGAGGTGGCGGGCTGGGAGGCGGTGGCGGGACTCGATGGGGTGTTTGCAGTGACGTTTGAGAAGACCGTGCACGGGGTGGCTGATCCGCGGATGCTGCGGCACTACGAGCCGGGTGCGAACGTGTCGGAGATCCGCACGAAGCCGGGCGTGTTTTTCCATGATGCGAAATCAGGCCGGTTGCATGTGCGCACGCCGGATGCACGGCCTCCGGGTGTGCTCATGGTGTCGATCACGAACAAGAATGGGATCGCTCTGGAAAACTGCGCGCACATCACCATCGAGGGGCTGGCCTTCACTGGCTATCAGCATGCGGACACCTCGGTCTTGCTCGGCTCGCGCACGCGCTGGGGCGTGCTCGCGGGGAAATGCGAAAGCATCACGCTGCGTCGCTGCTCGGCCTATCTGAACAGCGGAGGCTTCTGTTTCTCGTCGGTGGGCGGCTCGGTGATCGAGGATTGTTTCGCCTTCGGCAATGCCTCGCGCACCATCGGCATCTCGAATCAGATTTTGGGCTGGGGCGCGAAAGATTGCGTCTTCAGACGCAACCGCATCGAGGGCTTCAACAGCGCCGTCGGCAGCCAGGATCAGATCACGTTTTACAGCAACGACGGGCACGCGAACCTGCTGGAGAACAACATCGCGATCAATGCGAGCTTCATGGACAAGGGCGATGCTAAAAACGTGCGTGTGGTGGGCAATCTCACGACAGGGCCGAAGCCGGGATTTTACCAGGAGGAGGACGCCTCCAACCTGCGCGTGCAATACACCAACCCGGCGAAGCTGACCGCGCAGTTTGCCGATCCGGTGACTGGCGATTTCCGCCTGCTGCCGGACTCACCGCAGCGCGGCAAAGGATTGAATGGCGCGGACCCCGGACCGAATCCGTTTCGCGAGGAAGTCTTCTTTGTCTCGCCGGAGGGCGATGATGGTGCGAGCGGGCTCACTCCCGCGAAACCGTGGAAGACGCTGACACACGCCGCCGCCAAAGCCAAGGCGGGCGACACGATTTACCTCATGCCGGGTGTGTATGAGGAAGCGCTCACGCCCGCTCAATCGGGCACGGCGGAGAAGCCGATCCGTTTCGTGCGGCGTGGCGATGGTCGCGTGATCCTCGATGGCAAAGGCACGCTGCCTGTGGGCATCGACTTGAGCTGACACTCGCACATCGAGATCGAGGGGCTCGTCGTGCGGAACTTCTCGCAGCATGGCGTGAAGGCGGCGGACGGCGCGGGCATCACGCTCTCGCATCTCATGATCGGAGGCGGCGGCGCTGATGCTTTACACGCGAGCCAGGTGAACGCGCTGACGCTGCGGCATTGCTTCCTCGCGCGCAGCGGCGGCGCGGTGGTGCGCCTGGAGCGATGCGGCGATGCCACGCTGATGGGCAATCTTTTCGGCGATGGCACCGGGCCGCGCCTCGTGTGTGACGCGTCGTCGCTCGCGTCGTTGTGGTCGGATCGGAATCACTTCATGCCCGGCGGAGCCACCTTGATCGAAGCCGCGGGTCAAAAACATGCCACTCTCGCCGACTGGCAAAAGTCAGGCATGGACGCGCACAGTCTCATCGCTGAGCCGGGCTTTGATGAGAAAGGAACCGGTGGCGGTGGAGTCCTGCTCCGCGCGGATTCGATGCTCGTCGGGCGTGGTCCGCTCGCAGCAGCCATCGGACCGTTTCGCCGCGTGAGCGCGGAGCAGCCCGTGGCCGTCGAGCAGTCGCATCTCCACAGCGCCACGACCACCACGGCCAATCTCGAATGCCGCACGTCCTCCGCGCCGGTGGAAATCACGCTGGAGTGGGGAGACACGCCAGCGCTCGGTCAAAAGCGCAGCGCGCTCGCTGGCATCGACCACTCGATCAGCCTCACCGGTCTGAAGCCCGGTGCTACTTATCACGCGCGCTTCACCGCCAGCGCTCGCGAGACACGCACGGTCTTCGCCACAGACCGCGACACGCTCCAGGCCACGGGCGATGCCGCGCAGGCAGAGACGATCACTTTCACCACGCCCGCATCCACCACAGCGCCGCGCACCTTCCACGTCTCGCCGGATGGTGATGACACCCGCGCCGGTCTTGCGCGTGAAAGCGCCTGGCGCACGATCCATCACGCCGCAGCGCAAGCCGTCGCTGGCGACACCGTGCTCGTCCACACGGGCACTTATGAGGAAACCATCATCGTGCGCGGCACCGGCGCCGCTGATGCGCCGCTCACCTTTCGCACCGCGCCGGGTGCCATCGTGTGGCTCACCGGCAGCGACCGCCTGCGCTCCACCGCCTTCTTGATCAAAGAAAAGAGCCACGTCGTGCTCGATGGCTTCCGCTTCCGCGACTTCCTCTCCGAGGAATCGAGCCACAAGAGCGTCGTCGTCATCATCGGCGGCTCGCACAACACCGTGCGGCGCTGCTTTTACGACGGGCGCGTGCTGAACGGCTACATGAACGTCTTCCTCTCCATGAACGACAGCCCCGACGCCCTCGCCGAGAACTGCGTCATGATCCTCGGCATGGGCGAAGGCATGACGCTCAACACCTGCCCGCGCTCCGTCGTGCGCCACTGCGTCTTCTACAACAACAACATCCGCGCCCTCTCCATCATGAGCGCCGTCACCGGCTCACAGCACGATCCCGTCAGCGTCACGCACAATCTCTTCTGCGCCGTCATCCCGGCCAAAGGCGGCAGCGCGTTCATGCGCACGCGGCAGTTGCGCAACCTCGTCTCCGATCACAACGCCTACTTCGACCGCATCCCGGAGAGCGAGCGCAGCATCGTCGAGACGATGTTCATCGGCGAAAAGAAAGTCGGCCAGCCGAAGCCCGGCTCCTACGACGGCCTCGACTTCACCCTCGCCACGATCCGCACCGAAACTGGCAATGAAAAGCACTCCCGCTTCGGCAATCCCGGCCTTCCCGTCGTGAAGGAACTCTCCCCGCGCTACGACAAGGACATCCCGGCCAACAACGAGCGCACCTGGCAGGGCCAATGGTTGGCCAACGAGCTGCACCAGACGCGGCAGGAAATCCAGCCGCTCGATTTCCACCTTTTCATCGCCGCGCCCGACCATCCGCTCGCCAAAGCCGCCGACGGCAACCCCATCGGCCTCGATCCGGCGGCGTTTGGCGCTGATTTCGCACGGGCGGTGGATCGCGGTGGGCCCGCTCATTGAATCGTTTCCATGAACACACTCAACTATGAATCGTTGGTCGGTGCCACGCAGGCTGCGCGTGGCCCTAGAAACGCAGCCCCCGACAACGCTCGTCAATGAAGCCATCATGAAAACACGCCTCACCACACTCTCTGCGTTCCTCTGCGTCCTCTGCGGCTCAATTCAGGCCGCCGATTTCGTCCTCGCCTCCAAAGACACGCCGCCGGTGCCGATCATCGTCTTTAAAGACGCACCACCGCGCACGCGAGAGGCCGCGGACACGCTTGCGGGCTACATTGAGAAGATCAGCGGCCAAAAGCCCACGGTGATCGATGGCGCGCCTCAGGCGATGCCGGACAGCGCGATCTGGGTCGGCGTGCAGCCGGAGGTGAGGGCGTTGTTTCCGAAGGTGGACTTTGATTTCCAACATCCCGAGGAGATCGTGATCGCGGCGAATGAAAAGCATGTCGTCATTGCCGGACGTGATCGCTGGGACCCGGCGCGGATGGAGGTGCGGGCGCGGGAAAGCGTGACCAAGGGCGTGCAGCAGGAGTATGGCACCATCAATGCCGTTTACACCTTCCTGCAGGACCAGCTCGGCGTGCGCTGGCTGTGGCCGGGCGAACTCGGCGAGGATGTGCCGAAGCGCGAGCGCCTCGCGCTCAGCGTGCCTTTGGAATACCGCTATCATCCGCAGATGCGGGCGCGTGGCAGCATGTTCCACTTCTCTTCGCTCGGCTACAAGGGTTACGGCAGGTCGCACGAGTGGACGATGCGGCAGCGGCTACAGCTTTGCTCGCTGTCGATGGATGGCGGGCCTGGCTTTGGCGACTGGTGGGATCGTTATCACGAGAAGCATCCCGAAATCTTCGCGCTCCAGCCCGATGGCACGCGCAGCGGATTCCCGGACCCGCACACGGCGAAGCTTTGCATGTCGAACCCGAAGGTGTGGGAGCTGTGGCTCGAGCAGGTGGCCGGGGCGCTTGAAATGGACCCGCATCGCACCGTCTTCAATGCCACGCCCAACGACGGCTGGGCCAGCGGCCACTGCGTGTGTGACAAGTGCAGCGCGTGGGATCATCCCGATGGCGAGCCGCGTGGGTTCAACTGGGCGAAACGCAAAGAAACACGCCCCGCCACGAGCGATCGCGACGTCACCTTCGCCAACAAGCTCGGTGAGCTGCTCAAACAAAAGTATCCCGGCAAAGACTATCGCGTCTTGATGCTCAGCTACGGCCACTCCCGCCCCGCACCGGTCAAAGCGCGGCCTGCGGACAACGTCATCATGAGCATGGTGGCAAACTTCCTCGGCCGCGCTGGCCTCGTGGATAGCGGCTCGACGCGCGGCGACACGTTTCGGGAGCAATTTGAAGCCTGGGCAAAAATCGTGCCCTCCATGTTCTGGCGGCCCAATACCGGCAGCCCCGCCGGCTGGCAGCAGGGACTGCCGGACCTCCACGTCGCGCAGACGATCCGTGATTTCAAAGACGTGGCTGCAGCGAATTGCATGGGCATCTACATTGACAGCGTGTGGGAGCACTGGGCGACACAAGGGCCGCTTTACTACATCATGGGCAGCTCGCGTGGAATCCCGCCGCTGATCCGGAAGCGATCCTCAGCGACTACTACAGCCGCGCCTTCGGCCCCGCCGCGCCGCATGTGCGCGAGTATTTCGAGAGCATCGAAAAGGAGCGCATGCCCTTCGCAGTAAAGAACGCCGAGGCAGGCGTCTTCACCCTCCCGCAGCTCTATTCCGACGTGCTGCTCACGGCCTCGCAGACCCGTCTCGACCGCGCCGCTGCTGCCGTGCCTGCCGATTCCATTTTCGCCAAACGCGTCGCCTTCATCCAGGCCGGACTTACGCACACGAAACTGGTGATGGGCATCACCACGCTCATGGACGGCTACTGGAAGAAAAAGGACCCCGCCATCGCCGAGCGCGTGAAGCAAAACTGGGCGGCGCTGGAGAAAAACGCGGCCGACCATCCCTACTCGATCAACTGGGGCCCCCTGCGCCCCAACACGCCGCGCGCAGCAGGCCTGCATCCCGACGGTCCACCGCCGAGGCCGAAAAGGAAGCGCGTGAATGATCTCGACCTGAACTAGCTCGCCTGTCGCTCATGTTTCGCCCTCGTGCCGAGGTCCGGCCTCGCCGCCGCGTTCGGCATCACGGTCGGCAAATCGGCCACGCCGACCCCGCCATGTATCGCGGCGAAAACCTCCTGCTCGCCGACCTGCAAACGAAGTTCCGCCAGGATCAAACCAGCCGCACCGGCAATCCGGCGATCCCCGCCGCCCCGCAACTCGTCCCCCGCAACGACAGCGAGAACCCCGAGTGGCGAAAAATCGAAACCGCCTGGCGCGAAACCGAACTCCACCAAACCGGCAGCACCCTCACCCCGCTCCATTTTGAAGACTTCATCCCCGCTACGGACAATCCGCTGAGCAAGGCCAGCGATGGGAAGCCGGTGGGGTTGGAGCAGGAGAAGCTTCAATCTGCTAGACTGTGAAACTCAGGTTCACCGCCCTTACAAACCTGCTGATGGCTGGAAAGCCGCGCTCACTGAGCAGCAGGCAAAGTTGGATCGACTCAGCTCAAGCCACCAACCCATGATAGCCACAATTTTGTGAAGTTGCACCCTGACGCCGTATTCCGTTACATGTTCACGCCTCGCCCATGTCCCACATCGCTCCCCACGCCAACTCCTTTGAGACCTCGCTCTTCTGCCAACGCTTGAAGACTCTGGCCGATGAACCCGGTGCCAGCATCTCGCTGAAGAATCTCTGCACCGCCACGGAGCGTCTAATGAGTTGCAGCGAAGCCATCAGCAGCCGCGTGATTGAGCATTTGCCTCAGTTCACGCTACACGATGGCACACATCTCTGGAACGTGCTCAGCTTCATGGAGGAGCTGGCGGGAGGAAAAAAGGCAATCGCCAAGCTCGGTGCGGGCGATTGCGCTATGGCCGTGTGGGCCTGCTTCATCCATGATCTCGGCATGGTGCTGGAGGCCACCGAACTCGCAGCGCTCGATGCGGAGGATCACTGCGACTTAAGTGCTGCGGCACAAGGTCTAACCGTCCCTACTGACGATCAACGAGTTAAGGACTGGCGAGCCTACCGCGACGGCCACGAGCACTGGGAGGACATCCGCAAGGGCCCGCGCAGCGAGACCAGCCGCATGAGGCTCGGTATCATCCGCGCCGCCTTCGTGCGCGACACGCACGCCCGCATCGACACCCACACCGGGCACTGCCGCATCGCCGACTGGCTTGCCTTCCTGCAAGACAACGACCGCCTGATCGCCCAAGCGCTTGATGATTTCGCGCTGTCGAAGCGCATCGTTCCAGTTGCGGTTAGTCACAATCAAGACATCGCCTGGCTGCCGCGTCAGTTGGAGACGTTGATGACGCGGGACCGCGTTCATGCGGAAAACCTCGGCCACAGTCTGGGCACCATCCACTGGACCTGGATCGGCTGGCTGCTGCGCCTCGCGGATGTCTTCGACTGCGATGCCTCACGCACCCCTCGCATTCTGTTTGATCGCATCACCGACCACCGCAGCCGCAACGAGTGGCGGAAGCACCTCGCTATTCCCGAGAAGCCAGAGTGGCAGGCGGGGAAGGACGATCAAACCCTCGCCTTCACCTGCCAGCGCTGCCCTGGGCCGGATGTGGAGAAGGCCATCCATCAGATCATCGGCTGGATGAATGACGAAATCGGCAAATGCCACGCTGCCATGCTGGACACGCCGGGGGCCGGAAGGCTGCTTTTGAGCCTGCCCAGCCGCGCCAGCGTCAGCATCATCGAGCGCGAGGGAGATTATCTCTACCAGGACATCGAGTTCCGGCTAGACCGCGATGCCGTAGTGGAGTTGCTAATGGGAGAGAGCCTCTACGGTGGCCCGGAACTGGCGCTGCGCGAGTTGGTGCAGAACGCGCTCGACGCCGTGCATCTGCGCGATGTGCGCAATCAGCTCGCCACCGCGATCAAGCAGGCAGGCAGCAAGGAAAAGCCCCGTCAGCCTCACCAGCATTGGGAGCCCGGTGAGACCGGGCGCGTGAATGTCACCTGGGGCACGGACCCAAAGAAAGGCTCGTGGATCAAGGTGAAGGACAACGGCGTGGGCATGACCATCGGCACCATGCGCCGCTTCCTCACCCAGATCGGCAAGAGCTACTACAAGTCTGATGACTTCCGCGCCGAGCAGGAACTGATGCGCGAGCACGGCATCGTCTGCACGGCGATCTCGCAGTTCGGCATCGGCTTCCTGTCTGTATTTATGCTCGCGGACCGCGTGGAGGTTCACACCCGCCCGCTAAGCGCGCAGGACCAACCGCCGCCGCGTGACCGCGAGGACAAGATGGAGACCAAGCCCTTCCCGTTCCGCGCAGAGATCAACGGCCCGCACGGCCTCCTGGCCTTCTACCCGGATGCCAGTGTGCAGGACTATGGCACAACGGTGACACTGTGGCTGAAGGAGAAGTTCATCCTCGCGGCATGGGATGAAGGAAAGCTCTTCAAACAACTGATGACTGAGTTTTACGAACCTATCGTGAAGAACGGTTACGGTGATCGCTTCGATCCAAGGATGAACGAGAAGCAAACCCACAACGTTATTCACCCTAGCTCGACGCTGCTTGATCCTGCGTTTGAAGTTTGCCGGTATGTGGTTTGGCCGCGTGATCCCGTGATTCTGGAGACAGAATCAAGCTCATTGACCCTTGATGAGACCTTTCATTTCACGCGCCTAGCACCTCTTGAAGCGAAAAAAGTCTCTGCGACTGCCAACAAGTGGGATTGCTCAATTCCCGAATTGGAAACGCTCCACTGGCAAGCAGTCGAGTGGGTGGATATAGATAACGATTCTAAAGGCTACGCCCGAGGATCAGGTGCTCGTATCCGCATCATGTTTCCGAGCCCTGGTGCCACGGGATTTGAAGTCAGTGATCTTGGAGATTTATCAACTCAACCAGACATGCTACCATCGGGAAGCCACAGGATACTTCTTGGTGCGTTTGCAGAACCATCAATTCCAGCCCCTGAATGGCGCTATCAATGTTTAGTGAACGGCATTCGTATCTTCCCTGGGTTTCTTCCAAGTTCGCAGGAGAGAGACTGCCGACTCATTCAAATTCTGGAGAATCTACCGATACTTCCTGGATCAGGCTCCTGGGTATGGATTGATCTGAGAGGCAATGTCATGCCACTCCTCCGCGCGGATCGATCAGGCCCAGTCACGAGCCAGCAAGACGCATGGAGTGATAATGTCTCCCAATTGTTTCAGAGGTGGCAGGCTGCCTGGCCGGAGCATGTGCCTGCTTGGATCGTTGGGTTAACAGCAGATAATCATCTCGCATCAAAAGGTGAGCGATGGGAGCAGGGTCGAGATCTTATTATCGCCAGCAGGGACTTGGTGGCACTCGCTGCTGCATGGACCAGCGAGCAGTCAGTGATTAGCCAATTGCTTAACCACCTGCCTGGATACGAGCCGCGCAGGCTACCAAGGCATATTGGTGTCTATCGTCATTCTCAAAGAACTTGCACACACAAATTGGATGCCAGCCTTGAGGCCGCCCTTGAAATGGCAACCTGTTTGCCAAGCTCGCCAGCGATCCACGTCAAAGTTTTCAATAGCATTGAAGAGGCGAATCAATGGTCCGACAAGACAGCTCCGCTCCGAACACTTGGAACTGCGGTCATGCAGTTGATCTCCGATGAAATTTGCAAGGCTGCTTGTTCCTGCAGCACGCTATCGAAGAACTTGCCCGAGGCATGGAGCCAAGGAGTGCGGCTTCACGTTTGTTCGCAAGCGCTCTGGCCAACCCCAGAGCGGGGGCACCCAATGATCGCATGGCGCGGGCTAGCAGAATCAATCTCTGAACTCTACTTAACAGGACCGCTTCGAGTATCCAACAAGGCTCCGACCGCATTGGGTTTTTGGATGAACGAATATGATTTGGTCTTTCCCTTCACAGCGTTTGCTATGCCACGCCTGAAAGACACCTATCTGGAATGGATGAGTGATGAGGCTTACCGCAATATCTTGACGCTTCCATTCCTTCTCGGAGTTGAGCCAACAGGTTGGAGAATCGTCCTTGAACAGCCCTTTCCACTCAGCCGGCTGATGCTCTTCATGCCCAACCCCGAGCACTACGAGTGGCTCTTCGCCGAGCACACGGCGGAAGAGTGGTCACAGGGCAGCGGCTCGGCTCTGTGGGACCTAACGACTGGCGAGGTGATCTACGCCGATGGCGTTCATAACGAAGCGAGCCTCCGCGCCCAAGGCAAGCCTTTGCACGAGTGGCTTGGCATCAATTGAGTTGGCAGGCTCAATCGAACCGAAGTCAGAGTGCAACTCTTGCCATGCCCTAGTTCCCCACCAGCGAGCATGCCCCCAGGGGCCCCCGCCTGCCCGAGGGCCGCTTCGTCACCGTATTCCGCAACAACCCGTCGCCATCAAAGGACTAAGACGGCTTCATCGACTTGCTCGGCACCTACGACGACCTCCAGTTCGGCAGGCACGGCCGGGGGTGGTGAGATGAGTTTTATCGACAGGAGAATGGGGACAGAAGAATATTCTGAACCTGCTTCTTCTGTCCCCATTCTTCTGTCGAAGCTCCGCCTCATCGGCGATGAATCGTCCCGCCTCGCCCGCGACGTGTGTTTCAGGCAGGCTTTCGTGGGTTGAGGCGTGGTGGAAGATGGGTTGTGCTGGCGTATAGGTGAAAACTCACCCACCCATCTGCCCATGCCCCAGGTCAAACATTACGGCTGTTTCCAGTTCAAAGCGCATATCACCGAAACCCGCATCGCGGAATGCTTTCAGGCGATGGCGGGCATGGTGGGACGCATTCCGGGGCTGCTGGATTTTCATTGTGGGCCGTATGATTCGGCGGAGGGCCTCAACGATGGCTACACGCATGGTTTTATCATGACCTTCGCCAGTCCGCAGGCGCGGGATGAGTATCTGCCGCATCCGGTGCATGAGGAGGTGAAGGCGATCGTCGTGCCGTGCCTGGAGCGTGTCGTGGTGTTTGATTTCAACCTGCCTGAGTGACGCCATGAGCGCCCCATCCCCGCTGCGGAGTATCCGCTGAGCAAGGCCAGCAATGGCAGGCCGGTGGGTTCGGAGGCGAGTGCATTTCATCTGACGCAGGTGAAGTGAATCCCGGCATTCAGGGAAGGAAGATCCCCGGAGAGATAAACCGCCTTTTCAGTCGTTCTTGAGGCCAGCCTGACTACCCAAGCCGATCCGATGCACCGCCTTCTCTTCCTCACTCTTCTTTCGCTCACTTTCTCATGGTCCCGGGCCGCCGACCTCGTTCTCGCGTCCAAAGACACGCCGCCGGTGCCGATCATCGTTTTCAAAGACGCACCGCCGCGCACACGAGAGGCGGCGGAGGTGTTGGCGGGCTACATCGAGAAAATCTGCGGTAAAAAGCCCACGGTGATCGATGGCGCAGCGCAGGCGATGCCGGACAGCGCGATCTGGGTCGGCGTGCAGCCGGAGGTGAAGGCGTTGTTTCCGAAGGTGGACTTCGATTTTCAACATCCCGAGGAGATCGTCATCGCGGCGAATGAAAAGCATGTCGTCATCGCCGGGCGCGACCGCTGGAATCCCGCGCACATGGCGGCGAAGGGGCGTCTGGCGATGAAGACCGGCATCCAGCAGGAATACGGCACGGCGAATGCGGTGTATTCCTTTGTGCAGGAGCAGCTCGGCGTGCGCTGGCTCTGGCCCGGCGAGGAGGACGTCATCCCGCGTGATCGCCTCACCATCGCGCCGATGGAGCGGCGGTATCATCCGCAGATTCGTGCGCGTGGCGGCATGCTGGTGAAGGCTTCGCTCGGCGACAACAAGGAGACCGGCGAGGAGCTGTGGTCGCGCTTTCAGCGGGTGCAGCTCGATTCCATGGACATGAATGGCGGGCACGGATTTGGCGACTGGTGGGAGAAGTATGGCGAGACGCATCCCGACTACTTTGCCGCCGCGCCGGATGGCAGTCGCAAGGCGGTGAGGCCGAGCGTGAGCAACACGAAACTCTGCGCCTCGAATCCCAAAGTGTGGCAGCAGTGGCTGGAGGACATCACGGTGAAGCTGAAGGCCGATCCGCTGCTGCGCGTGATCAATGTGTCGCCCAACGACGGCTACACCAGCGGTCACTGCACCTGCGCGGGCTGCCTCGCGTGGGATCATCCAACGGGCGAGAAAATGGAGTGGAGCTTCGGTGGCGGCGTGAAGTATCAGGGCGTGTCGCAGACGGATCGTGATGTGCGCTTTGCCAACACGCTCGCACGGCTGCTGAAGCAGCGCTTCCCGGATCGCGAGCTGTTCCTGCTGCTCAATGCCTATGGACTCGCCCGCAATCCGCCCATCGGCGTCGTGCCGGATGAAAACGTGATCATTTCCAGCGTGGCGAACTTTCACATGCGCTCGCCAAATGAACGCACGCTGCCCATGCAGCAGCACGCCGGCTGGGCCAAGGTCGCGAAACACCTCATGTGGCGGCCGAACATCGGCAGTCCGGCCGGCCTGAGCTGGGGCATGCCCGATGTGGCGATGACGCAGGCGGGCGAGGACTTCCGCTTTGCCGCCGAGCATCACTGCCTCGGCCTCTACTTTGATTTGTTCTGGCTGCACTGGTCCACGCAGGGGCCGCACTACTACGCGCTGGCCCACCTCGCGTGGGATCCGCAGACCGATGTCGCCGCGCTGATGGACGACTACTATGAACGCGGCTTCGGCCCCGCCGCCGCGGACGTGAAGGCCTACTGGCAGCTCATGGAGCGCACGCGCATGGAGTTCGTGGCCGCCGAGCCCAGCCGTCATCGCGCCTTTCATCTGCCGCGAAAATACACGCCCGAGCTGTTTGCCCGGGCCCAATCGCATCTCGATGCCGCTGCGGCCAAACTGGCCGCCACGGACGAAAAATACCGCCGCCGTCTCCACTTCATCCAGTGCGGACTCGACTACGCACGCCTCGTTGCCGACACACGCGCCGCGATGGAAAAACTCGAAGCCAGCAAGGGCAAGGACGACGATGCCAAAGCCCACGTGCTGGCCAACTGGACCCGCGCCGCGCAAATGAAGAAAGACTTCCCCGAACATGCGATCAACTGGTGGGCCATCTTTCGTGAACCCACCGGCACCGCCGACAACAACAAACGCGTCATGGGCCTCCACCCCGCCGCCCCCCTCAGCGGCCGAACGCTCAAGGAGCTGAACGCACCGGGGCTGGAGTGAGGGTGGGTTTGGGTTTGTCGGTCCGCTTTGTTGACGTTTGGGCTAAGATCGAAAGGAAGAATGGATCGGCACAAAGGTCGGGATTAAAGCTTACCGGCTGCGGAACAGCTCGCTCGTCACCACGGCTTCAATCAATGAGCGCAGGCCGTAGTTTTGCTTGGGAAGCTCATCGACGATCTTCTCAACTGCACCTTCATCAAGGGCCTCCATGCGGCGACCGCAGGCATAGGTGAGCAGACGGTCGGTCAACATGCGAGCGAAGAGGTCTTTTCGCTGCACGAGGATCTTCTTCAGGCCGACGATGTCCTCGAATGTCTCACCACTCGGCAGTTCGCCGCTGCTGTCGATCTTCGTTTTGCCGATGCGGGGCCGCCAGTCGCCGATGGGATCAAAGTTTTCGAGGGCAAAGCCGAGCGGGTCGATCTTTTGATGGCAGCCGTAGCAGTTCGGCGACTCGCGATGCTTGCTGAGCAGCTCGCGGATGGATTTGGCACCGCGCACGTCGGGATCAATCGCAGGCACGTCATCGGGCGGTGGTGGCGGCGGTGTGCCGAGGATGTTTTCGAGCAAAAACACACCGCGAGTCACCGGCGAGGTCTCGATGCCGTTCGCGGTGATGGTGAGCACGGAGCCCATGCCAAGCAGGCCGCCTCGTTTCGGGTTTTTGAAGCTCACTTTGCGGAACTCGTGCGCCTTGGCTGGATCGCCGATTTCCCCGAGTTCGTAGTGAGTGGCGAGGTGCTGATTGATGAAGGAGTAATCGCTATCGAGGAAGTTCACGAGGCTGGCATCGCGGTCGATCAGATCGCGCATGAACATCCGCGTTTCGGTCTTGAAGGCGTTTTGAAAATCCTTCGAGTAGTATTCTTCAAACTCGCCGCGATCCGGTGGCATGCCGCCCAGGTTGCGGAGGTTCAACCAGCTATCGAGGAATCCGGCGACGAAGGCATCGGAGCGTTTGTCTTGCAGCATGCGACGTGTTTGCGCCAGCAGCACCTCCGGCTTAGTGAGATCCTGGCCCATGAGTTCCTCATCCGGCATCGTGGACCAGAGGAAATAGGAGAGCCGCGAGGCGAGTGCGTTGCTGGAGAGCTTGTTCGAGCCGTTGTGTGTCTCCTGGGATAGGTAAACGAAGCCCGGTGAGCAGAGCGCGGCCTTCAGAGCCGCTTTGAAGCCCTCCAGCGGCGAATGGCCCTGCTGCATGCGTTTGTCAGCCACGGCCATGAGACGCTTCATTTCGTCTTCCGTGGCTTTTCGGCGATAAGCGCGGGCGGCGAAGCCTTGGAGCTGTTCGCGCATTTTTTCCGGCTCGAAGGCTTCTTTGCCCAAAACGGCCATTTGGGATGCTGGAGGCCATGTTTCGGCGATGGGGCCGCGGATCTTCACTTCGTCGATGCGGATGTGCGGGTGCTTGTGAACGTGCAGCGTGATCTGGCGTGCCGCGACGATGCCGAGCTTGCCTTTTTGCTTGTCGTCCTCGTCCATGAACTGATCCCAGAGGTCTTTGTGCTGGTCCGCGATTCTGAACCAGGTGCCGCGGGCATCCTCGGGGCCGTTCGGGAACACAAAGCGGGGCGTGTGCCCGGCATCGAGCCAGATCTTCATCGTGATCCACTTGGCCTCGCCGTCGTCGAGTGCGACCTCCGCAAGCATCGGCTGCTGAGGCTGCGGCAGATCAAGCGGGCCCGCTTTGGCATCGCCCGGCACAATGCCGAGGCGGAAGGGCTCGCGCGGATCGGTGCCGAACCATTTGGGATCATACGGATGCTCCCGGTTCATGGCTTTGACGAGGACCTTCACCTCGTAAAAGCCATCCGCAGGCACGCCATCGACGAAGTCTTCGATCACGCCAAATCCGGCGGTGTGCTTGTCCGAGTCCATGCACTCCTCCACGAGCAGATGCGCGTTGTTGTAGTCCTTCTCCTTCCGCTTGAGATTGGACCTGAAGTTCTTGGTGAAGTGCCAGGCCTGCTCTTTCACTGGCTTCTGCTGAGCGAAGGCTTTCTCCACCACGGCGTCCGCAGCATCGAGATACTGATCGAGAAGGTAACCGGACGTTTGCAGGACATCGCCGAGGTTCTCCATGTGCTCGGCAGATTGATCGCGGGGAAACTTCGTCGTCGGATCAAAAGCGCCCATGCTCAGCGAGAAGAGATCGCCAATGGTGTGGAGGTATTCCGTGCGGTTCAGCCGGCGTAGAACCGTGCTGCCGCCCGTGCTAGCGAGCGCTTCACGGCCTTGGGTGAGAGCGGCGGTGACTTGTGCGATGAAGGCTTGGGTTTCCTCGGCCGAAGGCTGCTTGGACTTCTTCGGCGGCATTTCGCCGAGGTTGATCTGGTCGAGGATGTCTTTGAGTTCGATCAGCGTGTCCGTTTTAGAGACAGGGAGGACGAGTTGGTCGAAACGGCGGTCGCCTTTTTGTTTTTCGGCTCCGTGGCAGTCGTTGCAGTAGGTGGCGAGGAACTCGGAGGGGCTGGCAAAAAGATTGATGGCAAAAAAATGGAGCAGAAAGATGCCTCCCATCTTTTTGACACTAATTTTTTTGCCAGCAATAAGCTCAGACGAGTGTGGTGAAGGTGACATGCTTGTGTGTGATGTTGGCCCAGTGGATGGCCTTGAGATTGGTGTGCTTGAGAAGTCGTCGGGCATGAGTCTCGAAGGAATCGAGCTGATTCGTGAAGGCCGTGAGCTTGAAGGCGACATCGGGCGCTACGAGGCGCATCTTTTGATCGTGCAGATGGCCTTTGGCTCCCAAAACAGGCACCGGCAGCAAAACCTGCTCCTCGCCACCGAGGAAGTGCGTCAGAGCTTCTTCGTAAAGGCCCGTGTCGAGCCCTGATCCCCAGTCGTGGATCAAGGCGAGCAGTTGATCGTGGAAGAAGGCTGCTCCGGCGATGTCTGAGGCGAATCGTGAGGTGTCCACCGTTGGATTTTTCAGCTCTTCCAGCCTTTGATGGCAGTTCACGAAGTATTTGCCGACACTCTCCGGTCTGACGTTGATGATCAGACCGTGAGGTAGATCGAAAAGGAGAAGGTAGTTGATCGTTTGCGCATGATGACGACTCACGATGCTCTCAGCGGCCTTGAACTCGAAGACGCCTCGTTTGTGGGCGAGCACGTCGAGTTTGTAGAGCTTGGAGAAGGTGCTGTGCGTGACGGTGACGGGAAGCTCCAGCTCCATGCCGGGCATGCGGTCGGCTAACTCGCGTTTATAGACGGTTTCGTCGAAGAAACGACCGAAGTCGTTGTGGATCGCATAGACGCACTCCATCACATCATAAGCGATCTGTCCGAACTCGGATTGAGTCGGGCGGATGGTTTCGGTGGTGCGATGAATGGGCATGGCTTGGAAGGGGATTGGGGCTGGCAAAAAGATTGATGGCAAAAAATGAAGAACTCAGATTTTTTGCCCTTAATCTTTTTGCCAGCTAAATCAGGGTGCCTGTGCTGGTCCCAAACTTCTCCACCTCCAGGCCGAAGCGATGCAGCATGGTGAGATACAAATTGCAGAGCGGCTTACGCTCCATGGCCTTGTGCTCGCCATGCTTGAAGCCGCCACCAGCGAGGATGAGCGGCAGGTTGCTATTGGTGTGCGCGTTCGCGTTCCCCATCCCGCTGCCAAAAAGCACCATCGAGTGGTCCAGGAGCGTGCCTGAGCCATCTTCGATGGATTTGAGCTTGTCGAGAAACCTCGCGAACTGCTCCACCTGATAGCGCTCCATCTTGATCAGGCCTTGAATCGCCTCCTCACGCTGTCCGTGGTGCGACAGCCCATGGTAGCCACCACTCAAGCCGAAGGCGGAGGCCTCAAAGTCACCACCGATCTCCAGCGTGGCGATGCGTGTGGAATCCGTCTGCAAGGCGAGGGCGATGAGATCATACATCACCGGCAGATCAGCGACGAAATCACGGTTCTTCGGCTCCTCGATGCCAGGCTTCGGTTTCGGCACGCTGGCCCATTGGCGGCGCAGCTCGATCTGCTTCTCCACATCGCGCACGGAGGTGAAATACTCATCGAGCTTCTCCTTGTCCCGCTGGCCGAGCTGACGCTGGAGTGATTTCGCGTCGCCATTCACCGCATCAAGGATGGAACCCTTCACATCGAGCCGATCCATGGAGGCGGCGAGGCTTTGGGCATCCTCGGTGATGAAGAGCTTCTGAAACAACTCACGCGGCGTGCTGATCGGCGGCACTCGTGTGCCACTGCGGGTCCATGACATGAGACAGCCACCATGAATGCCGCTCTCCGATCCCAAGGTGAGAGATGGAAACCGCGTCGCTCCGCCCATCATCTCCGCAGCGCGTTGATCGACGGTGATATTGCCCTCCGGCATCCCTTTGGCATCGGAGGTCTTTACACCACTGAGGAAGGAACTCATGGCAAAGTGGCCGCCCTTGATGCCGTGATCGAGGCCTGAGTAGAGTGTGAAGTCTTTTTGATGTGGCTTCAGTGCCTCGACGGACTCGGGCAATTCATAGTCCGCGCCTGTTTTTGTCGGGAAGAACGCAGGTGGATAAAAACCGAGCAAATTGCCGATGCACACCATGCGCATCGGACGCTCAGCGTTCACCGCTTTGCCCGCAAGAGTGCCGACAGCCGCGTTTTGGCCAAAAACACGTCCGCCGAGCGATTCGAGCAAGGGCAGGGCCATGCTGATGCCAGTGGCTCGAAGGAAATGGCGGCGATTCGGTGAAGCTTGGGTCGTTGGGTGCATTGGGGCGAGGGTTAAAGGGTTACTTCTTGTTTTGCGAAGGCGGGGTGCCGGGTTTCCAGGCGCGGACGATTTCGATATCTTCCGCAGCTTTGGCGGTCAGGGCCGACATGTCGCAGGTGCCGACACGGTTGAGCAGTTGCGGCAAGTATTGGCGGTCATAAGTCGCTGCATATTGCTTCCAATGAGCTAGAGCGATTTCGATATGCTTCAAGGCTGAGGCTTGTGCCGCTTCATCCCCGCTGGCGTTGAACTCAGCGAGAGCAATCGCACTGCAGACCTTGGCCGCAAAGTATCGGCCCAGCCATGCTTGTGCTTCATAGTCGCCGAGCGTTTGCGTCAGTTCTTTGTCGGCAGAGTCGGCTTGCTTCCGCAGTTTGGCCACGAGCATCAAGGTCGTGTCGGCATCACGTTCGAGCGCTGCAGCGACCTCTGGTGGTGTCTGTGCGGTGATGGTTTTCTTGTCACTGAGTTTCTTGCGCCACTCGGAGATGCTGAGCACGTCTTCGCCCGGCATGGTTTTCCCTTCCATGAAATGCCGCACGGTGTAGAAGCCCTTGTATTGCTTGGGGTGGCTGAGGTTTGCCTCGGGATACCAATGCAAATCAATCCCGCCCCAGTTGAAGCGGGTGACCTGTGGGATGATACGCGAGGAGGCCTGTGACGCGGCAAAAAGCTGCTCCGCAGAGACGGACGCATGTCGTGCCCCGAGCAACTGCTGAAAGTGTGCGTCGGACAAAGTGGGATCGTAGCTGAGGCGACCCCAGAGATGGAAACTGAACCACTGCCGATCCCACACCAACTGGCGGCGGCCCTTTGCATCCACGGCATCGCGGCTGAGGAAGTCACGGCCCCAGTGGTAACCATCCGGTCCCATGTAAAAGCCCGCGAGCTTGTCCGGCCCGGGCATGTTCTCGATAAAGGCGCGGGCAAAATCGGGATCGCCCCAGCGAAAGCTGTAGAGGTCATCATTGCGCACGGTCAGCCAAGTGCGGTGCTCAGGCGTGATCTCCGGCAACAGCTTCTGGATGAAGGACGGTGCGCGGGAGGCATACATGTGAGCGACGGCGTATTTGTAGCTGACCTCGAACGGCCCTGGATACCTCTCCCATTGCTTCAAAAGAGGTCCCAGTCCGGTCTCATGCAGGCGATGGATGAGGCGAAACTTGCGATCTGGTTGAAGCTTCAACGCATCGCTGACGCCTTCGCCATACGCAGCCCACAGCCAGGCCTCTTTTCCCTCCGAGCCGTCGTCATGATCCATGTTTTCGCCAGAGGTGATGCCGATACCAGCGAGGCGTGGATAGGTCAGCACGACCTCTCGGACGCTTTTGCGGAAGTAGTCGATGGTCGTCTTATTCTCGAGATCGTCTGTGATTCCGTATTGGCCGTCCGTGCCGTAAGTGAAGACATTCCAGGTGAACCAATAGACCTCGATTCCGCGATCATACGCGTAGTCCATTACCGCCCGCCAGAACGCGATCTTTTCGTCGATGGTGATGTGCTTCACGATCTCCTTCGTCTCGATCATCCAAGGCTTCACCATGCCGATGCCACGAGGGGAAAAGGAGTCAAAAGGCTCCACCAAATCTGCTGTGGTGCGCCAGACGTCATCCAGCGCGATCTTCGGATACTCGGGCACCTTCACGATGGATGGGAACGGATGCAGATTCCAAAGCGTGAGCACGTTGTAGCGATCCCGCGCCATCCGGTCGATGAACTCATGCCAGAAGTCGAGGCTCCACATCTCGGGGATGTTTGCCTGCGCTGACGACGAGTTGTCTGAGTAGCTCGGCGTGCGGAGATCGAGCGGGATGTTGAACTTGATGCCGCGTCTCGCGATGTGCGGCTTGTGGTCGGAGGACTTCAACGAATCGAGGGTGCCCGTGCGAATCGCCTCGGCAATGTCGAGACCGCCATACATCGCACCCACCGCATCGCCGCCGATGATGCGCAGCACGTCGCCATCTCGCTCGATCCGATAACTCTGCGGAGCGGCTTTGGCATTCTTCCCGATCGATATCGAGACGCGGGTCGCATCGACGCCTTCACCGAGGGGCATGCCTTTGGTGAATGCCGCGCGGCGGATTTCCTCAGCCGCAAACCTTTCCGGTCCACTCGCTACGCCGTCGCTGGTGACATTGAGACTTGCGGCCATCGCCGGCAAAGCGATGGCGATAAGGAGCGACGCCACGGTTTGGGTTGTCATGTTGAGTATCGGAGGCGTGGCAGTTGTGATGTCAGGGCAGCGCGGTCTCTGGAATCAGCAACGAAACCCGCACATCATCGAGGTAATGGACAAATGGCTGCATGGAAGTGTCCTCTGGCGGCACCGCACCAAAGATAAACACCAGTGTCTTTGATTCAGGGGGCAAGCGAAGTTTCAGCGAGAATGTCTGCCAACCAGGATGACCAGGCAAGGCATCGAACCTCTGAGATTCAGACACGACTCCATCACTCTCCATCTTGGACCAGAACTCTGTCGTTGCCTGCTCGGGTGGTTCCTCCAGTGCGATGGCGCGAATCAAGTAGCGCGAGCTGACTTTACTTTTTGTCGGGCAAAACGATCCCGTGATCTGCACTTCAGCATCGCTGGATGCCCCCCGCTCCGGTAGTGAGCGCAGATCGAGCACCTGATAGACCCGCGATGCCAGATTCTTCACATTTTTCTCCCTTGGGATGGGTTCCAATCGCATCATTCGTTGACCTTCCACCGGCTGCACGCCGTTCTCTGCCGCCACCACTTTGGCCGAGTCCGCGCCCCATCGTCCGACTCCATCTGGCACGCCGTGCTCCATGATCGCCTCCGCATGCTCCATGCCCGGATCAAAGACCCTCAGCGGCACCTGTTTCAGCGCACCCGCCCGCTGCGCAACAAACCCAAACACGACCGATGTGCAGAACATGCCAAACACAATCCCCGCCGCCGCGGCCGTGAGCGGACGCCACGAGAGCCAGCGTGTCGTGCGGGTTGCTTCCCCCGCCATCGGGGACGCCAGGATTTCATTGACCGCAGAACGGGATTCCGCGTGTGAACCCAAAGCCACATCCAGGTTCATGTAGTCGAGATAGAGCGCCCGAAGATCCGGGTCGGACTTGAGGGCATTTTGCAGTGCCAGAGCTTCATCATCCGGGAGTGTGCCAGCGATGTAGCGTTGGATGAGGTCATGCCAGTCGTGGTTCATATCGTTTGCTCCTGAGCAAGGGTGCGCCGCACGCACTCCAGCAGCGCCTGCCGTATGCGGTGAAGCAGTTTGTAGAGAGACATCGGCGTCTGTCCGCGCCGTGAGGCCAGATCGTCCATGCGAGTGCCCTTGGTGTAGGCCGTGAGCACCAACTCGCGCTGGGTAGCCGGGAGCTTTTGCAGGCAGCTCTCCAGCGCCTCCCGCTGGTCCGAGTGCCGTTCGCTCATCGCGGCTGATTCATCGGCCAACTGATGGACCAGCTCACTATCAAACACATGCCGGTCACGTCTCCGACGCTCCAAATGCCGCAGTGCCGCCATACGCGCCACCCCGAAAGCCCAAGGCCGAAAGTCGTCCACCCGGCTGAACTTCTGCCAAAGGATGACAATGACCTCCTGCATCACCTCTGACGCCTCTTCCCGCGTGGGCAGCATCGACCGGACAAAGGTATGCAACGCCACCTCATGCTCCGCATAGAGGCGGAGGAACTGGTCATGTGGAGGATATTCTGGCGGCTGCGACATGGTGAGGTCACATCATACCTCCCCGCTCCCGGCTTCATTTGCCGAAAAATGTTTTCCGGCATGTTCTTTTTGCAGTCGCCTAGGAATTGCTCACATGACTTCACCCGCCCGATATGGCAGCATTCGCTCATGCTTCGCCTGACCACCTTGGCATTCTTCATCGTCTCTGCCGCCGCTGCGGAGACGCTCTACAATGGCATCGTGCTGCCGGAGGTGTGGCCGCCTTACCGCGACATCGAGGCGCTGCGGCGCGGGGAGGTGATGGAGGTGCCGTATTTGAAAACACCGCCTGCGGTGATCCCCATCGATCTCGGCCGGCAGTTGTTCGTGGATGACTTCCTCATCGCGGAGACGACGCTGCGACGTGAGTTTCACCGGCCGCAGCCTTGGGAGGGAAATCCCGTCATGCGGCCGGACAAGCGCTGGGAGATGATCTACCAGACGCCGAAGACGGCCATCGCCTTCAGCGACGGCGTGTGGTGGGACCCGCAGGCGCAGCTTTTCAAGATGTGGTATCGCGCCGCGCCCTTTGGCTGCACGGCGTATGCGACCTCCAAAGACGGCCTGAAGTGGGAGAAGCCCGCGCTCGATGTGCGTCCGAAGACGAACATCGTGATGCTGTCCACGCAGCGGGATTCCTCGGTCGTGTGGCTGGATCATCACGCGACCGATCCGGCGCAGCGCTGGAAGTTTTTC
This sequence comes from Verrucomicrobiaceae bacterium, assembly GCA_016713245.1. Lineage (GTDB taxonomy): Bacteria > Verrucomicrobiota > Verrucomicrobiia > Verrucomicrobiales > Verrucomicrobiaceae > Prosthecobacter. The sequence continues at coordinate 264,886 of JADJPM010000001.1, forward strand.
CAATTCAACCGCGACTGCTATCTCGGCTCCGTTCACACCTCCGCAGACGGCATTCACTGGTCCGAACCGGTGTGGTGCGGCAACAGCGGCGACCGCACGACCTTCTTCCACAATCCCTTTCGTCAGAAGTGGGTCTTCAGCATCCGCGACGAGCTTTTCAAAGGCCCGTGGGACTACACCACGAAGCCCGTGCGGCCCATCGGACGCGGCCGTCGCTACTGGGAAGGCGACGACTTTGTCAAAGCGGCGCAATGGCCCAATTTCACCTCCTCCGAGGCACCCAAGCCGGGCCAGCCAGGTTTCTGGATCGCCTGTGACACGCTCGACTCGCCCGGCGTCCCGGATGGCGAGATGAAGGCGGAACTCTACAACCTCGACGCCGCGCCCTACGAGAGCCTCATGCTCGGTTTCTTCTCCGTGCTGCATGGAAACGCCGCCGCTGGCCGGCCGAAGGTGAATGACATCCAGCTCGGCTACAGCCGCGACGGCTTTCACTGGGACCGGCCCTCGCGCGAGGCCTTCATCCCTGTTTCCGACGACGTGAAGGCGTGGAATGCCGGCAACGTGCAGTCCGTCGGCGGTGGCTGCTGCGTCGTTGGCGACCGGCTCTACTTTTATCACAGCGGACGAAATGCAGCCATGGATCAAACCGGTGTCGCCTTTCTGCGTCGCGATGGTTTTGCCTCGATGGACGCCGATGCAGCCAGCGGCACGCTCACCACACGTCCCGTGACCTTCCAAGGCCGCTTTCCCTTTGTGAACGTGGCCGCTGAAGCCGGCGAATTGCGTGTCGAGGTGCTCGATGAGCAAGGCCGCGTCATTCCGCCCTTCACTCGCGAAAACGCCGTGCCCATCCAAAGCGACAGCACACGTCAAAAGCTCGCATGGGCCGGTGCGGATGATCTTTCGACCCTCATCGGCAAACCCGTGCGCTTTCGCTTTCATCTCACCCACGGCCAGCTTTTCGCCTTCTGGGTCAGCAGCCATCCGAACGGCTCCAGCGGCGGCTACGTGGCCGCCGGAGGCCCCGGATTCACCACCGACCGCGATCTCGCGCCGTGATGAGGCATCTCCTCCTGCTCCTCCTTTGCCTTCACCCGCTCCTCGCCGCGGAGAAACCGATCACGCTCTGGCCCGATGGCGCACCGGGCGCTCTTGGCAAATCGCCCAAGGACATCCCGACGCTCACGCCGTATGTCCCCGCCAAACCGAGCGGCGCGGCGATGCTACTCATCCCCGGCGGCAGCTACAGCGGCATCTACGAAGGCCAGGCGGAGCCCTTTGCGCTGTGGCTCAATGAGCACGGTTTGACCGTCTTCGTGCTGCGTTACCGGCTCGGCAGCGCGGGCTATCGCTATCCCGCACAGCTTCAAGATGCCGTGGAGGCGATGTTTCAGATCCGTGGCAACGCCGAGAAATGGAAGATCGACCCCAAGCGCATCGGCGCGATGGGTTTCTCCGCAGGCGGCCATCTCGTTTCCACGCTCATCAACCGCCCCGAGGATGGCATGCTCGAAGGTCGCGATTACAACATCAGTTCACGCCCCGATCTCGCCATCCTCTGCTATCCGGTCATCAGCATGATCACGAAAACGCACGCCACCTCGCGGAAGATGCTCATCGGCGACTCACCGACTGAAAAACTCGTCCGCCAGACCTCCAGCGAGCTGCAAGTGAAGCCCGGCCTTCCGCCCGTCTTCCTCTGGCACACCCTGGAAGACAAAATGGTCCCCGTGGAGCATGCGCAGCTCTACGCCGCCGCTTTGCATGCGAACGGCGTCCCTCACGAGCTTCATCTCTACCAACACGGCGATCACGGAACGGGCCTGATCGGCACCGAGCATCCGTGGTTCGCGGATTTGGTGTTTTGGCTGAAAGCGCACCAGTTCGTGCGCTGAGTCGATTTACGCGATGTGCTCGCCTTTGAGCACGTCATCGAGCGTCTGGCGTTCGCGGACGACGCTGGCCTTGCTGCCTTCGACGAGGATCTCGGCGGGGAGCGGTCGAGTGTTGTAGTTCGAGGCCATCGTGAAGCCGTAGGCCCCGGCGCTCATCACGGCGAGCACGTCGCCGGCCTGCACCGGGGCGATGTCGCGATTCTGGGCGAGGAAGTCGCCGCTTTCGCAAATCGGGCCGACGACATCGGCGAGCTCGGTCTGGTCGTTCGCCGGCTTGTTCACGGGCACGATTTGATGCCAGCCTTCATAAAGCGTGGGGCGGATGAGGTCGTTCATGCCGGCGTCCACGATTTTGAAGGTTTTGGCGCTGCCGCGTTTCTCGTAGAGCACGCTCGTGAGGAGCACGCCGGCATTGCCGACCATGAAACGGCCGGGCTCGCAGAGGATGCGCAGGCCGAGCGGCTGCAGGAGGGGCACAACGGCCTCGGCGTAGGCCTGCACGGTGAGCGGATGCGTCTCGCTGTTGGATTCCCACCAGGTGGAGGCACCGGAATCGAGGCTTTGCTTGTAATTGATGCCGATACCGCCGCCGATGCTGAAGAACTGGATGCCGTAAAGGCGCTGAATGTCCTTCACCATGGGGATGACCTTCTCCACGGCCTCGCGGAAAGGTGTCACGCTGGTGAGCTGCGAGCCAATGTGCATCTGCACGCCACGGATGTCGAGGTGTGGGCACTCCTTGGCGGCACGGGCATACACATCGAGCACCTGGTCAAAGTCGATGCCGAATTTGTTCTCGCTCTTGCCGGTGGTGATCTTGGCGTGCGTATGCGCATCCACATTTGGGTTCACACGAACGGCCACCGGGGCCTTCTTGCCAAGCTCACCGGCCACTTGGTTGATGTAGCGCAGTTCGGCCTCGGATTCGGCGTTGAAGCAGTAGATGCCTTTTTCGAGCGCGAACTCGATTTCTGCGCGGGTTTTGCCCACGCCGGCAAAGGTGCACTTCGAGGGATCACCGCCCGCTTTGATGACGCGGTAAAGTTCGCCCGCGGAGACGATGTCAAAGCCGCCGCCGAGTTTCGCGATGGTGCTGAGCACGGCGAGGTTCGAGTTCGCCTTCACCGCGTAGCAGACGAGGTGGTCGAGCGGATCGAGCGCGGCGTCCAGGCGCTGGAAATGGCTGGTGATGGTGCCCTTGCTGTAAACGTAAAGCGGCGTGCCGTGCTTCGCGGCCAGGGAGCCGAGGTCGGTGTCTTCGCAGTGGAGGCGGTCGTTTTGGTAATGGAACAGGTGCATGCGGGCCGCTCTCATAGGCGGATGCGGGGGATGCGCAAGCTGCGGGCGATGTCCTTGTGAGACGTGAGATGTCAGATGTCTGCCACACGTCTCACTTCTTACTTCTCACCTTTCACTCGTCCCCCCGTCACTGCCTGCCGTTCACGACGACCAGCCTCTCGCTGTTGAAAACATCGGCGAACCACTGCTTCGCGGCGCGGAAGCCGCGGACGAGGGCGTTGTCGATCACCTCACGGCAGCCGAGGTGCGCGGCGAGGGCCTCCTCGACGCCGCGGTAGCGTGGCAGCAGCACCAGCAGGCTGCGCGGACGGGTGTTGCCTTCCAAACGCTGCGCGAGGCAGGGATTCACGAGGCCTTTGCACATCACGAGGCGGCTTTCTTCGAGCGGCAGGCTGCGTTTCGGGCCGAGGAACCCGCTGCGCCATTCAAAGCGAGGGCGGCCGAGTTCGTCGAGCACCACCACGCCGCGGGTGCGCACCGGCACGCCGTTCGTGCGACGGGCCAGAAAGGCCTTCGCGCCCTCTTTCGCCTCGCTGGCATCGGCGCGACGGTCGAGGATCAAATCGCGGCCCATCAGCATGCCAAAGATCATGAGGCGCAGCGACCATCCGGCGAGCATCGCGCCGATGGCGATGAGCACCAGAGCCACCGCCGCGCCGAGCCACGGATGAATGGTCGCGCTGCCCACCACGACGGCGAGGATGCCCAGCTTGGTCAGCTTCAACCCGGTATCGACCAGGCCAAAGGGCGAGAAGGCGATGAGCACGTTGATTGCATGCGAGCTGAGCCACACGACGAGAAAGGCGGCGACCGCCACCGGCACGGTGAACCATGGCGTGTGCATTGCGGAGTCCGCGATGGAGGCCACGGGCAGCATGGCGACGCCGGACGCGGTCTCACGTTGAATGCGGTCCACCTGGGACATGGCGATGGCCACGAGCGGCACAAAGGCCGTGCTCGCCATGAGGGCGCTGGCCTTGTTTTCGAACAACTCCAGCCAGTCGAGTGGCTTCTTGGCAATCGCGGGCACCATCGCGCCGAGGATGTCCTTCATCAGGCAGAGGGCGATGAGGCCCAGGCCGATGCCCCAGGCCACCGGCTGGCAATACCATGGCAGTTTGTCGCGCATGTCCGCCTCCGTCTTCCACCAGGTCCACGCCCCGATCACGCTCACGCCCAGCAGCGGGCTCACGGCCACGCCGGTGATCTCCGAGATGCCCTCGGCAATGCCCACGCCGGGCAGTCGGGCATCGTTCACCCCAAGAGCGCTCGCCGCCGCCGAGGTGGCGGCATTCAGCGGATCGGCTGAAGGCAGCTCCTGCGCCACAAGTGGGCTACCAAAGAGCAAAACGAGGCAGAGAATGAAACGAGAGTTCATGGCTGGAAGAGCGCCGATGGCTGTGAATTCGGAGCGGTCTCATCATGCATCTGAATTCGCCCGTCAGTTCCACTTTTTCGGGAAAATCTGAGGAGGGTGGAAGAGGTCAAGAACGGGTCAAAGAATGGTCAAGCAGGGCGCTTCTTGACCTGCTTGACGCTTTGACGGCGAAGCCTTGACCACCTCAACGCTTCAGATGCTTCGTGAAGAACGCCACGCACGTATCCACACACACATCGAAGGCTTTTTGCTGGCCGAGGAAGGCGTGTGGAGCCTGCGGGATGATTTCGAGGCCGGTGGGGATGGCGAGTTTGGCAAGATCGGCACGGGCGTCGGCGGCGTGGGTGCTGGGGTCGTCGAGTTCGCCGGTCATGAAGAGCAGGGGCGGGTCGCTTTTGTCCAAATGATGACGCGGGGAGGCGAGGGCGTAGGTCTGCGGGACCTTGGCCTGCGAATCGCCGAGGAAGGTGCGGTAGAAGGGATCGTCAGGCTTGCTGCTGAGTTCGCCGATGCGGGCGCTTTCGAGATCGCTCTGCGCCCCCATGGCGATGCCGGCCTGCACGACGCTGGATTGATCGGCGTGGCCGCCCTCGCCTTCGAGTTCCTTCACGCCGCCGCTGCTGGTGAGCAGCGCGGCGAGATGACCACCCGCAGAGAGGCCGGTGACGCCGATGGCCTTCGCGTCGATGCCAAACTGGGCCGCGTTCGCCCGCAAAAAGCGCACAGCCGCTTTGCAGTCTTGGATGGCCGCGGGGAACTTGGCCTCGCCGCTGAGTCGGTAGCTGATGGTGGCGGTCACAAAACCTTTCGCAGCCAAAGCCTGTGCGAGGTTTGCCATGGAGGAACGCTCGCCTTTATACCAACCGCCACCGTGGATGCAGAGGATGGCTGGCAACGGCTGCGAGGCCGTTTTTGGCTTCCAGAGGTCGAGCTGCATCTCCCGCTGCCCATAGCGGGCGTAAACGAGTCCTGGATGCGCTTCGAGCGCGGCGGTGATTTCAGGCGCGAGCTTCGTGGGTGCGGGTTTGGGCTGCTGAGCGAAGGCGGTGAACGTGAGGAGTGGGAGAAGGATGAGGAAGCGCATGGTTTTGAAAGGTGAAGGATGTGCGAAAGACTCACGCCAGCTTCCAGGGACCGCGCATCGGGCGTGTCTGCATGGCTGCGGCTTCGGCGTCATCGAGGATTTGCTCCTTGGCGGGGTCCCAGCGGAGTTTTTCGCGGCGGAGGCGCAGAGCGATGTTCGCGAGGTGGGCGATGGTGATGCTGCGGTGGGCGTATTCGATGGGTGCGGCGGTTTTGGCTCCGTCTTGGATGGCGTCGATGAAGTTGCGGAAGTGGTCTTTGCTTTCGTAGAGGCGCACGTCGCTCTCGCCGAGCGGTTTGCGGAGTTCTAGGGGCTTGATGTCGAGCTTGCCGCGATTGCAGAGGATGGTGCCGAGTTCGCCTTCGAAGCTGATGCCAGCTCCGAAGTCCTGCTTGTCCTTCACGCGGACGGTAGTGCCGTCGGCGTAGCGGTAGGCGAAGTCGAATTTCGGTGCGGTGGTGTAGAGGCTGCCGGGTGCAGGCAATTCGGCGTTGAGGTCGAAGAACTCGACGGGGCCGCTTTCATCCATGCCGAGCGCCCATTGCACGATGTCGAGGTGGTGGGCACCGAAGTCCGTGATGTTTCCGCCGGAGTAGTCGTAGAACCAGCGCCAGTTCGAGTGCAGTCGCGCCGGGCAAAACGGGGCCTCGGGCGCGGGGCCGAGCCACAGGTCATAGTTGAGGCCTTCGGGCACGGGCGTGGGCTCCGTTTGCGAGGCGCAGCCGTTGTTGTCGCGATTGTCACTGGCTAGGCCGACGCGGATTTGCTTCAGCTTGCCGATCTTGCCATTGCGGATGTATTCGGCGGCCATGCGGAAGTGAACATCACTGCGCTGCTGGCTGCCCGTCTGCCAGACGACGCCGCTCTGTCGCACGATATCGCTCATGAAGCGCCCCTGCGCGATGGTGAGGCTGAGCGGCTTTTCGCAGTAGATGTGCTTCTTGGCACGAGCGGCAGCCACAGCCTGCAAGGCATGCCAGTGATCCGGCGTGGCGATCTGCACAGCATCGATATCCGCACGAGAAAGCACTTCGCGAAAGTCCTCATGCACCGCGCAGCCGGTGGTGCCGTAGGTTTTATCCACCAAACGACGCGCGGGCTCGCGACCGAAGCCACCCGCCTTCTTGATGAGGCCTTTGTTGTAACGGTCGGACTCGCGCTCCACATCGCAAACGGCGATGACCTGCACGCGTTCGTCGTTGAGGAAGTTTTTCACCACATCCGTGCCGCGACCGCCACAGCCGATGAGGGCGAGGGTGGTGCGATTCGAGGGAGCCACCGCACCGTCTTTGCCGAGGGCGGACGATGGGATGATCGTGGGAAAACCAAGCGCCGCGCCTGCGGCGGTACATTGCTGGAGAAAAGAACGGCGCGAGGTGACGGAATCGTGAGACATGACGCGGCATAAACGGTCACCACCAGGCGTTTGATCAAAACGCCCTCTCCAAAACGTTCTTGACGCCACCGGGGCGATCCACCTAGCCTCCGCCCGTTCAACACACCGTTCATCGCTTATGAAAACACGCCTCCTCACCCCCGTCTGCGTGCTCCTGGCCCTCACCAGCCTCTCCGCCCGTGAATTCACCGATACCCAAGGGCGCAAGCTCGATGCCGAGATCGTCTCCGCCGCAGCGGGACAGGTCAGCCTCAAACGAGTGGCCGATGGCCGCCTCTTCAATGTGCCAGCGGCCACTTTCACCGAAGCGGATCAGAAATTCATCACCGAGTGGGCGGCGGCGAACACAAAGTACAGCTTTGACGTGACCTACACGAAAAAGAAATTGGGGGAGACGAAACAGAAGTCCAACAACGTCACCTATGAGCAGGAGACGTGGATCTACAAAATCAACGTTCGGAACCGCCTGCCCGCTGCTGTGGGTGATTTGCGGGTCGATTACTGGTGTTTCCGCCGTGAGGACGGTGGCAAAGGCAAGGGAAGCTCTCGGATCGAAACGTCCGGCAGCAGCAAGATCTCTGCGATACCTGGCTCCAGCGCCGTCACGGTGGACACTAGCGAGATCATCCTGAACAAGCAGAAACTCGACGGTGGATTTTATTTCATCAACGGCGACAGCGCGATCCAGTCCGACGGCATGGGCGGCCTCGCGGTGCGCATCTTCGACAAAAACGGCAAGGAAGTCCACAAATGGGCCACCAAGGATGACCTCCTCGCCGCCGCCGTCGGTAAAACGAAGTCAGGTGGCTCGAACTCGGAGAGCACCTCCACGCCGAAGTAATCCGTTCATCCAGCCTTGAATTCCAGCACGCCGGGCCGCATAAGGCCGGCGTTTCTTTTGCACTCCGCCAAACGAGCAGCCACCCGCTTGAATAAACCGCTCACCAGCCGTGCGCGGGGGGATGCACTTGGTCTCGTCGATTTGGTGTTAGCCAAAAAAGAGTTCAAGACGCGCACCACGCTCGATCACATCACGCCGCAGGCCTTTGGCTTTGCGGCGGCGCTGCTGGTGCGGCGCATCGAGAAAGCGAAGCGCCGCGTGTGGGTCCTCTGCCCGGATGTCAAAACGCTGGACCATGTGCATGCCGAACTCGGCGTGTGGCAGTGCCCGGCGCTGTATTTTCCACGCCTCGGACAGATTGTCGAAGGTGCCTTTGCGGACCCGGAAATGCTCGCGGAACGCACCGCCGTGCTCAGTCGCATGCTGGAGGGCGAATCGCCCGTGCTGGTGCTCTGCGCGGACAGTCTCGACGAGCCTGCGCCGGATCTCGCGGAGATCACGGAGCAGAAACGCATGCTCAAGGTCGGCGAGAAGCTCGATGTCGAAATTCTGCTCAAAGAGCTGACGGAGGCCGGTTACGAGCGTGTGCCAGTCGTCACGGAGCGCGGCCAGTTTGCGCGTCGCGGCGGCATCGTGGACTTTTTTTCCTGGCAGGCCGAGGAACCGCTGCGCCTGGAGTTTTTCGACGACGAACTGGAGTCCATCCGCGCCTTCGATCTGCACAACCAGTCGTCCATCCGTCGCCTCGACAGCGCAGGCGTCATTTTGACGATGAACGACGGCTCCGATGAAGGTGGCCGTGTTCGCGGTCATCTTCATCAAGACGATTTCATTATTCAAATTGAAGGCGAGGACCCATCTCAAGCCCACGCCCGCATCCTCAGCGGTGCCGCCGAGGTCGAAGGGCTCGAAGACTTCACTGCGGCCATTCATGAGAATCCGCTCGGTGTCTTCGACGCGTCGGATTTCGTGCTGCACGAGGCCCGCCGAGAGCTTTTCACGCGTCAGATCACGGAGTGGCACAAGGCAGGCTGGCGCACGGTCATCTTCTTTCACAACGAGGCCGAACGAGAGCGCTTCAACGAGTTGCAGAGCAAACTGCCCTCGTCTGTCGAAACCAAACTGGGCCTGCTTTATCGCGGTTTCACGGTTCCTGCGGCCAAACTGGCGGTTTTGACCGGTGCGGAGATTTTTGGCCGTCATCAGCACATCCGCCGCGTGCGCGGATCGAAGCTCGATGAGGCCGAAACGCTGCGCAAAGCCCGCGATGTGCTCAGCGAGCTGCGCGAAGGCGATATTGTCGTTCACGCCGAGCACGGCATCGGCCGCTACATGGGCATCGAAGTGCGCGAAGGCGGCAAAAAGGAGGAGGTGCTCGTTTTGCACTACGCGGACAGCGCGAAGCTCTTTGTGCCGCTCGCCCACGTGCACATGGTCAGCCGCTATGTCGGCGTCGGGGGCAAAGCGCCGTCGCTCAGCAAGCTCACCGAGACGCGTTGGAAAAAAACACGCGCCACCGCCGAGAAGAGCGTCGAGGACTTCGCCAAGCGCATGCTCAGCGTCGCGGCGGAACGTCAGACACTGAAGGCCTACTCGCATCCGCCGGACACGAAATGGCAGGTGGAGTTCGAGGAGTCGTTTTTGTATCGCGAAACGCCCGATCAGCTTCGCAGCGCGGAGGAGATCAAACGCGACATGGAGGCCGAAAAGCCGATGGACCGCCTCCTGTGTGCCGATGTGGGCTTTGGGAAGACTGAGGTGGCCATTCGAGCCGCGTTCAAAGCGGTCATGGGAGGCCGACAGGTCGCGATTTTGGTGCCGACGACCGTTTTGGCCCGCCAGCATCACGAAAACATCCGCCAGCGCATGAGCGAGTTTCCCGTGACCGTTGAAATGCTCTGCCGACTGACACCTTCGAACAAGGAACGCGAAATCGTGAAGGGCATCGGCGAAGGCACGGTCGATATTGTCGTGGGCACGCATCGTGTCATTTCCAAAGACGTGCGCTTCAAGAATCTCGGCCTTGCCGTGATCGACGAGGAGCAACGCTTCGGTGTGAAGCACAAAGAAAAGTTTAAAGACCTCTTCCGGCTCGTCGATGTGCTCACGCTCAGCGCCACGCCCATTCCTCGCACACTTTACCTCGCTCTCATGGGCATGCGCGACATGAGCACCATCGAAACGCCGCCGCCGAACAAGCAGGCCGTGCAGACGCAAATCTGCCCGTATGACGAACGCGTCATCAAACAGGCCATCGACACCGAGATCGAGCGCGGCGGACAGGTTTTCTTCCTCCACAACCGCGTCGCCACCATCGAAAAAGTCGCCCAGCGCATCCGCGAGCTTTGCCCGAAGTCGCGCGTGCTCGTTGGCCATGGCCAGATGGACAGCGAGCTGCTGGAGGACATCATGCACACCTTCGTCGATGGCGAGGCCGACGTGCTCGTCTGCACGACGATCATCGAAAGCGGTGTCGATATCCCGAACGCGAACACCATCATCATCGACCGCGCCGACCGCTTCGGTTTGGCCGATCTGTATCAGCTGCGCGGTCGCGTGGGCCGTGGCGGCGTGCAGGCGCATGCCTATCTGCTCCTTCCGCGTGATGCCGTCACTGCAGGCGATGCCCGCAAGCGTGTGAACGCCATCAAGCAATACGCCGGCCTCGGCAGCGGCTTCAAGATCGCCCTGCGCGACCTCGAAATCCGCGGTGCGGGCAATCTGCTCGGCACCGAGCAGAGCGGCCACATCGCCGCCATCGGCTTTGATTTGTACTGTCAGATGCTCAAACAAAGCGTCGCGAGGATGCAGGGGCGTCGAGTGGCGCGTCCCGTCGAGGTCGGACTGCGTGCCGACTTCCTCGTCATGAGCGAAGCACTGATGCTCCAGGCTGCGAAAGGTGCCACACCCGCGTTCTTGCCGTCCACCTTCATCGAAGACGCTAAAATGCGCATCACCGCCTACCGTCAGCTCGGCGAGATCATGACGCGCAGGGAGCTCGACGAGCTAGAAGGCCAGTGGCGCGATCAATTCGGCGAAAAACTCCCCCACGCCGTCACGAACCTGCTCACCTGCGCCTCCATCCGCCTCGTCGCCGCCCACGCCGGCATCAGCGATGTCGAAATCAAAGAACGCAAACTCATCCTCACCCGCACCGGCAAGCTCGTGATGGTACAGGGCAAGTTTCCGCGTCTCAAAGCGACGACAAGCTACAAGCAGCTCGAAGAGGCGCTGGAGATGATTAAAAGCCTCTGAGCTGTCTCACAAACGCCTTACAATTGACTTACGGTGGCCTGACCCGCTCGATTTAGGTCGTGGCATACTACCAGCAGATTGAGAGCCGAACGGTTCTAATCGAACCTTTTCCCAAGAGTGGACCTTCTGGCTGTTGGTAACTCTGAAAGTGCTCCGGGGCGGATTGAGTGATCCGCCCCGGACTTTTTTTGGCCCAAAGTCCATGCGGCGTGTGGCAGAAAGTGGTGTTGCAGGCCGTTTAGGCTATCCGCACCGCCATGAATCCGCTTCTCGAGTTCCACCAGCAACAAACACGCCGTCAGTTTTTCGGAAACGTCGGCCTGCGAGCAGGTAATGTCGCCTTGGCATCCATGCTCGGCCGAGACCTGATGGCCGAGACCGGCCAAGCGCATGCTTCCCTGCCCGGACTGCCACACTTTGCCCCCAAGGCGAAGCGCCTCATCTACCTGCACATGAATGGTGCCCCCTCGCAGCTCGACCTGTGGGATCACAAGCCGGGTCTGGCGAAATTTTTCGACAAGGATCTGCCGGAGAGCATTCGCAACGGCCAGCGCATCACGACGATGACCAGCGGCCAGGCACGGCTGCCGGTGGCGCCAAGCATGTTCAAATTCGCGCAGCACGGCCAGTGTGGCCGCTGGGTGAGCGAATTGCTCCCGCACACGGCGAAGATTGTGGATGAGATCGCCGTGATCAAAAGCGTCCACACCACGGCCATCAATCACGACCCGGCCTGCACCTTTGTGATGACGGGGAGCGAAGTGCCCGGGAAAGCGAGCATTGGCTCGTGGCTGGCTTACGGATTGGGCAGCGAAAGCAATGATCTACCGGCTTTTGTGGTCTTCACCCCCACCTTCCCCGCCGCCAGCCAGGCGCAGGCGCTTTTCACCCGCATGTGGAGCAGCGGCTTTTTGCCCACGAAATACACCGGCGTCGCTCTCCGTGGTCAGGGCGACCCCGTTTTGTATGTGAAGAATCCTCCCGGCGTCGATCCGAGCGATCGTCGTGCGATGCTGGATGCCGTCAACAAGCTCAACACGATCAACCACGCCCGCATTGGCGATCCCGAGATCCAGACACGCATTGCTCAATACGAAATGGCCTTCCGCATGCAGACGAGCGTGCCGGAGCTCACCGATCTGAGCAAGGAGAGCAAGGCCACGCTGGAGATGTACGGCCCGGATGTGCAGCGCAGCGGCAGCTTCACCCACAGCGCCATCATGGCCCGTCGGCTCATCGAGCGTGGCACGCGAGTGGTGCAGATCCTTCACCGTGGCTGGGACCAGCATAACAATCTGCCCAAGCTGCTACGCGGCCAGGTGGAGGACAGCGAGCGTGCCTGCGCGGCGCTCATCATGGACCTCAAACAACGCGGCCTGCTCCAGGACACGCTCGTCGTCTGGGGCGGTGAGTTCGGGCGCACCGTGTATTCGCAGGGCACCCTGACGAAGGACAATTACGGCCGCGACCACCATCCGCGCTGCTTTACCATGTGGATGGCCGGCGGCGGGGTGAAAGGCGGCATCGAGTACGGTGAGACGGACGACTTCAGCTACAACATCACAAAGGACCCAGTGCATATCAACGACCTCAACGCCACCATTCTGCACCTGATGGGCATCGATCACCGGAAGTTCACCTTCAAATTCCAAGGTCTGGAGCAGCGGCTCACCGGCGTCGAGGAGCATCATCCGGTCAAATCAGTGCTGATTTGACCTGCTGGCAGGAATTTCAAGGGGCAGGCACTTTCCGTTTGCCAACTGGAAGGCCTCATCTACCATCGCGGCCCACCAAACGGTAAGGAGCGGTAGTTCAGTTGGTTAGAACGCCAGCCTGTCACGTTGGAGGTCGCGGGTTCGAGCCCCGTCCGCTCCGCCAGTTGGTTGGATTAAATCACCGCCGCCCACACGGCGGTTTTTTTGTGATCACCCAGATCAGCGAATGGCCCGCTTGTAGAGTGATCTTTCCTCTGGGAACATGCGGGCACGTGGATCGATGGCGCGGATGACCCCCGCCGCTTCCTCGTTGAACCCCGCGGTGGAGGCCACGGCGGCGAAAACAGCCCGCTGACCTTCGGTGAGGAGGTTGAGATCCATGTACTGGAGATAATTGAGGGCTTGGCGCTGGTCGTGGATGCGCAGGTAGCCGAGAGCCACCATGAGCTTGCGGTGATTGTCCTTCGGCTGATTCTGCAAGAGCTTCATGGCTTTACGCAGGCTGGTTTCCACCTCGTGACCGACGAGCAGGCTGATGTAGAGCGCCTGATCAAGGAACTCGCTGTCCTCAGGAAAACGCAGCACGGCATCCTGGGCGGCCTGAAAATAGGATTCCGAGTTCCCATTTTTCCGACTGGCGGAGAGCAGGCCAATCAAAGCCTCACGCTCGATGCGTGGGGACATGGCGTTGGCGTTTCGACGCGCCACACGGATCGTAAGCCTGTAGGCATCTTCGGCGATGTCGAAATGGCCTCGCACATCGGCATACTCGGCAATCTTTTGCAGAACGGGCAGGCGTCCCTCGCTCTCGGCCATCGTCTTGGCGGTGATTAGCAGGGCACGGAGCTCCTCCGGCGGTTTATTCGTCACAAAGGCCATGTGGGCGCGGAACATGGCGTGGGTGGTGCGGTCGAGGATCTTTTTGACGTCTTCGTCTTCGATGAGGCGCTCGATCTGATCGAAACGCTTCAGCACGGTGAGGGCCGTGAGGTAGTTTTCCAGCAGTCCCTGGTAGGACTTTGCATCGTCCTCGGAAAGCAGCGTCACCACCTCCAGCCATTGCTGCTCCTCGACGAGCCAGCGGATGAAGGGCACCAGCCTCTCACGCTTCTTATCCTTAAACTCCGCATAGGCCTTGTCGATGATCGCCTTTTTGCGATCCGGGTAGAGGCGGGATTCCAGCTTCAAGGCGACCACCAGATGACCATCATGCGCCATGGGATGCTCCTTGAGCCGTTTCACCAAGGGGATCGAAATCTCTGAAGGCAGGCCTTCGATGCTGATGAGGAATTCGAGAGCTTTCAGACCATTGGCATCATCATCTTGTCCCAGTTTCCAGGCGGAATTGATGCCATCGTTGAGCTGAGAGGGGATGCCGGACTCCACCTGCACGCGGGCGAGGCGTAGCTGTGATTCCTTGTCGTTGGGATTCTTCTCCGCAAAGCTGCGCATGATGTTCAGCAGCGCGGTGTTGTTCTGCTTCCTCCCGTAGATTTCCTCCGCCAGCTTGGCCAGCGGAGCGCTGGAGGGCTCCTGGCGCAGGAGTATTTCGAGTTCCTTCTCCGCGTCTTTGTCACGGCTGAGGTTCTTGAGGGCACGAACGCGGCGCATTTTGTCCTCCAGTGTCTCGGCTCCTTGATCCTTCAGCTTATCGAGAAAGTAGAGTGCATGCTCACGCTTCATCAGCGTGAAGAATTCACTATTCAGGCGGATGGCTTCCACATTGTGCGGAGCTTTTTGGTATGCCTCCTGGGCTTTGAAGACCGCGTTGGCGACTTGGCCGTTCTCCATCATATCCCGCGCCTCACGCACCATGCTCTCAGCCTGTGAGCTTTGATAGGAGTCCTGGATCGGTTTGGCAAACTGAATGCCCGCGACCAGCAGCGCGACGCAAAAGCTCGTGATGAGCGCCAGCGCCACATACCGCGCCAGCGGGCTCTGCCGGTCCTTCTCAGCCACGGAGGCCGGGACGAGCCAGCGCCATGCCTTCACAAACGGGCGGATGAGCACATGACTGTTTTCGGGCGTGTGCTGCCGTGTCGGGTCGATGGTCTGGTTGGTCAGCATGGTGGCTTGGCGGGGAACGGATGATATGACGCTGCCCGGATGGCGTCACGTTGAAATTTTGCCACAATCGGCCGCTCAAACCACGCGTGGCAGCACCTCGACGACATCCGCCAAAACGCGGCCGGAGCCGTGACGCAGCTCATTGCAGCGCCCGAAGAGCATCTGGCCGCTCGTGGCACCGAGCAGCTCCGCGAGGCGCTGATCCACGGAAATTCGGAAATAGCCCCGCGGATGACTGGAGTGCGGCACCGCATACTGCTCCAAAATGGCTCCAAACGGCACGCGACCCTCCAAAACGAGC
Organism: Verrucomicrobiaceae bacterium; assembly: GCA_016713245.1. Classification (GTDB taxonomy): domain Bacteria; phylum Verrucomicrobiota; class Verrucomicrobiia; order Verrucomicrobiales; family Verrucomicrobiaceae; genus Prosthecobacter. The sequence continues at coordinate 280,120 of JADJPM010000001.1, forward strand.
TTTTGAGCCTCCTCAGGCAGCAAATCGAGGTGAATGCCGATGGCTCCAAACTCCACCGGCTTTCCATCGCTGCGGCGGTGCAGCACGCTGGCACGCACGAGGTAATTCCCGATGCGGGCACGGGCAGCCACATCAAGGTCGATATCACTCGCGTGATACTCACGAAGGCGCGGCGTCATGTCCTTTTCATGCACAAGCAGGCTCCGCTCCTGCTCGGCGAGCATTTCCGGCTCTACGAAGGTCACGCGAGGCCGCGTGCTGCCGATGCCGTAAAAGAAGATCAGGGGCGCCAGAATGTCCTCGTCCTGGCGGACGGCGGCATTTTCAGGTGTAGCGGGCATACTGGCGGTGTTGAGGCAGGAAAAAGTCATGCGGCAGGCGGTCCACCTGGAGGAGACCATCACGCGTGAGGGAGACGCCGTCGGCATCCAGCGTGGCGAAGCCTTCCTTCACCAGGGAATCGAGCTGTGGTCCAAAATGCTTCCGCGGATCTTCGCCGAACTTCTCGATGTAGTGCGCCCACTCGCTTCGGCCGAGTTTCAGCTTGAGAATGAACTTCCGCACGAAGCGGTCCTCGGGCGTCGTCTCATAAGCGCGGAAAATCGGCAGCTTGCCAGCATCCACCGCCTGCATGTAGGGGCCCACATCGGCTTGGTTTTGATAATGAACGCCGCCGAGATGGCCAAAGGAAGCCACGCCGCAGCTCAAGAGGTCCGCGCCATCCCAAAGCGAGTCGCGATAGACGAATTTGATGCGCTTCGGATCCTTCACGACCGTGTAGGCACTCGTCACCGTGTAGCCAGCCTTCTGGAATTCATCGAAGGCGTAGCTCACCCAGTCGCGCTTCGTCTGCCAGTCAGCCACCGGGGCGGTCACTTTGCCCTCAGCCTTCATCTGCTGGTACATCGTCGTGTTGTACGGCACCTCCATCTGGTAGATCGTGACGGCATCCGGCTGCATCTCGATGGCCTTGGCCACACAGACCTTCCAGTTCGCCTCCGTCTCATTCATCATCCCGGCGATGAGGTCGATGTTGATGTGCTCAAAGCCGAGGCTGCGGGCAAAGTTGTAGGCCTTGCCGATCTCGCCACTGCGATGAGCGCGGCCGTTCGTTTCGAGGATGTGATCGTCAAAATTCTCCACGCCGAGGCTCAGACGCGTCACGCCAACTTCGCGGATGCCGGTGAGCTTCGTTTCATTCAGCGTGCCTGGTTCCGCTTCGAAGGCCACCTCCTCCGCCTCATCCCAAGGCACCAGTGCCTTCATGCGATCCGTCAGATCTTTGAGTTGAGGCACCGAGAGATAACTCGGTGTGCCACCACCGAAATACACAAACTGCGCCTTCCGGCCCTTCAGATACGGCTGCGAGGCCAGACGCTCCATTTCGCGCATGCCAGAGTCGATGTAGGCCTTGATCTCACCGGCGTTTTTATCGGTGTACACTTTGAAGTAGCAGAAGTGGCAGCGCTTGCGGCAAAACGGGATGTGGAAATAAACACCGAGTGGGATGTTCGCCGGAGCGGGCCTTTGCAGCACCTCCTCGACGACGTGAACCTGGTCCGGCTTCCAAAAAGAAAACGGCGGGTAGTTGGAGACGAAGTAATTCCCGGCCTCGGTCTGTTCGACCTTTTTCTCGGCGGCGGGTTTTTCGAGGGTGGTTTGCATGGGGGTAAAGAGAAACGATGCGGCGGGGGTAAATCTCAGCGCAAAGTCGGGAGAAGAGTCATGGAGGTCAAGCAAAGGTCCGGGCCCCCTCATTTTGGCGAGGTGTTCCGGCTTGCGCCCGCTGCGGCGTGCCGCCAGGGATCGCGCATGAAGCGTTTTAAACTCATTCTCGTGCTGGCGATGTGCCTCGCAAGCTGCCGCCCAATAGAGAAGCCAGCCCCGGCAGGTATTTGGACCTTTCCTGAACAGGGTGTGACCTTTGAGGCGAATTTTCCACAAGCACGCCTAACCGAATGCAAACTGACCGACGATGGTGTTTTCGAGCTGATGGTGCGACCGGAGAGTTTGCCGGTGAACGACAGCCCTTGGTTTGCCTTTCGGGTCCGTTCAGAATCGGAGAAGACGATCTATTTGGGCCTCCGCTGCCAGGGTGGATCATTCCGTTATCGGCCCAAGATCAGTCTCGACGGCACACAGTGGATACACCTGCCAGAGGAAAGCTATCATGTAGCTAAAGATCGAACCCAGGCCGTGATACACCTCGAAGTCGGGCCACGAACGCTACATGTGTCAGCCCAGGAACCTGTTTCTAGAGCACAGATCGAAGACTGGGCCGCCACACTTGAGAGGCTCCCGTCCTTAATACGCTCCACATTCGGAGCCTCGATGAAAGGTGTTCCGCTCATCCGGCTCGATATTGGAAACCCCAGTTCGAAGCGCAAAGTGGTGATCATCGGACGCCAGCACCCACCGGAGACCACGGGCAGCATGGCGCTCATGCGCTTCATCGAAAGCGTGGTGGCTGATTCGGAGCAGGCGAGGTCATTCCGCGAGGCCTTTCACCTCGTCGTCATGCCGCTGCTGAACCCCGATGGCGTCGATGCCGGCCACTGGCGGCACAACCTGGGCCATGTGGACCTCAACCGGGACTGGAACGCCTTTGCCCAGCCGGAGACACGAGCCGTTCGAGATCAAATCCTCGCGCTGAAAGAGCAGGGGAGGCTCTTCCTGATGCTCGATTTTCATTCCACCTTCCGCGATGTCTTCTACACACAGCCGGACGAGGCGGCGTCCTCCCCGCCAAACTTCACCGTCCGCTGGCTCGCCGGCATCCGAAGGCGCGTGCCGGGCTATACCGCTGAACGAAGCGCCAGTCCCACGCCGACGCCCACCACCTCCACTTACTGGGCGCATCACACCTTCGGTATCCCCGCCATCACCTATGAAATAGGCGATAACACCGACCGCACCCTGCTGAAACGCGTGGCCCACGCTGCCGCCGAGGAGATGATGGAGCTACTAGTGGAGATGAAGGATGAGAAGTAGCCGGTTGCGGCAAAATGGTGCGGCGCGTAGCTTTCCGGCCTTCGATGCCGCTTTTTACCGTCTTCACCCCCGCCTACAACCGCGCCCACACGCTCCATCGCGTGTGGGAGAGCCTCAAGGCGCAGACGCTGCGGGATTTTGAGTGGCTGGTGGTCGATGACGGCTCCACCGACAACACCCAGGAGCTCGTCGAGCAGTATCAACGCGAGGCCGATTTTCCCGTGCGCTATTTTTTGGAGCCGCATCGTGGTGCCTGGGCCGTGCACAATGTCTCCATGCGGGAATCGAAAGGCGATCTCTGGATCAAGCTCGACTCCGATGACGGCTGCCTGCCGAATGCGCTCGAACGTTTCAAGCATCACTGGGACAGCATTCCGGATGCCGAAAAGCATCGCTTCGCCGGAGTCACCGGCCTTTGCCAGGATCAGGACGGCCAGCTCGTCGGCACCCGCTATCCGCTCGATCCACTCGACTGCTCCGCCGCGGAGCTTGAATACCGCCACAAGGTGCGCGGTGAAAAATGGGGCTTTCTGCGTCTCGATGTCGTGCGGCAGTCTCCCTTCCCTGAGAACCTTTCCGGCCACTACATCCCCGAATCTGTCGTGTGGTGTCAGGTGTCGAAGAACCATCTCACCCGCCATGTGAACGAAATCGTGCGCATCTACTGGATGGACGCGCCCTCGCTGGTCACCGGCCGCCCCGATCCACGCCGCAATGCCGCCGGTCATCGTCTGTGGTGCCAAACGGTGCTCAACATGGAAAGCGGCTGGTTTCTCACCGCGCCACTGCGCCTCCTGCGTGCCGCCGCGCTGTATGCCCGCTTCAGCTTTCACAGCGGCGCTGGCATCGGCAGGCAGTTCAGCGATCTCAAAACATGGGGAGGCAAGCTTCTGTGGCTCGCCGCCCTGCCTCTAGGCACCGCGCTGTGGCTGCGGGATCGGTGGACGTGGAAAAACTAAGGCGGTAACAGGCAGCCTCTCGGCGACGATCAGGCTTAGCAATGTGGCCATCTCGCTCCGCGAGATGAGCTGAACGCATGGCAAACTCAACGGTTCACGATCTCCGAGCGGCCCAAATGCCGACGAGAGGCTCTTCGCTCATCTCGACGGAGCGAGATGGCTACCTTGCTGGCGCATCTTTCGGGACTTTTTCATGTGCTACCCCTGGCAGATCCTGAAATTAACCTGCTCATGATTTTGTCCTGATCGCCATGCGATTTCAAAAGCGCAGCATCTCGCTCCATGCCATGGCCTTTTCAGATTCACCATGAGCCTGATACCACTCGACTAGGCCGACAATCGCATCACGATCTCCTAATTTGGCGGCCTTCTCGGCCATCCGAACATCTGTGTCGTCAAAGATCCAGTGCCATGAATACGGCGGCGGAAGCAAAGGCCAGTCTATCGGGAACGAGACTCCACTTTGGTCGGTGGAGCTTGCCATTAAGGCCCGCTCCCTGCCTCGTGTTTCCATTTCGGCCTTCCAGACACCTTTCCAATGAGCCGCCTTCTCACGCTCTTCATGCGCATCAAACCACCGTGCCAATGCGATCACCGCCTCCATATCGCCAGCATCAGCTGCCGCCTCGCACTTCTTTAAATACGCATCATTCAAAATGACAAACGCGGAAGCTCTCGGAGGTGAAAGCTCCCATCCCCTGGGCGGGAACACTGGCTGCTTGCGAGACTGGCTTTCAGCAATTTCAACTACTGGCGGTTGAGGAGACGCCTCACCGAACAATATCACGGCGACAAGTATGACAACCAATGCTCCAGCCATCCAAAGAGACAGCTTCAGCGGGCTTGGTAGGTCGAAACGCAGCATGGCAGAACATCCTCCTCTCACTTCGCCATCGCGAAGTCATCAGGCTTCAGACCCGTCTTGTTGGTTTTGAAGCCATACATCGACGGCTTGTAATCACCCACGATGCTCACATCCGCTTTCTCAGGCACATCGAGGCCAAGGCCCCAATACACGCCGTTCACCACGAGACGACGCAGACCTTCATCAGTGAGGTCGGTGGCAGCCCCCATGGTGGTGCAGAGGATCTTGTTTTCGCCGCCTTGGTCGTTCTTGACGCTGCGGGCCCAGGCGACGGGCATCATCGGGCTGTTCACTTCCTGCTCGACCTTGGCCACCGTGGCCTTTTTGTAGCTCGCCGGCGCGGTGTCGGCCGTCATGCCTTGCAAGACCTGACCGCGCGCCAGAATCACGGCATCGGCGGGAGGGGCGGCCTCATACACATCGCTGTTGCCGAAAAGTCCGCTGATGCCGCGCAGCACGGGATGGCTGGCATTATTGGACTCGAGGATGCCTTTGGTGGCCTCGACCTTGTGCTTGCCCCAGTGGCTTACCCAGGTCTCGCCGAGCACTTTTTTGCCCCAGCCGCCATCCGGGTTGTTCCAATTCCACGCGGCGAAGGGACTTTCCTTCGGATACCCGCTAAAAGCATGCGTGCTCGTGCGCAGGGCAATGATCGGCACGCCGCGATTGATCGCCGCCTGGAATTTGCCACTCGCCGCGGCGTCCCAATGCCGGAAACGCAGAAGCATAACGATGGCATCTGCGGAATCGAGCGCCGCCGAATTCGTGAGACTGCCACCCGCCGCCGGATCGATCTCACCTTTGTCATTCAAGCTGAAAAGCACCGTGCATTTGAAGCCGTGATGCTGGCTCAAGATCTTCCCCAGCATCGGAAGAGCCTCCTCGCTCCGATACTCCTCATCGCCCGAAAGCAGCACCACATGCTTCCCATTGGCTTTTCCAGCCGGTTCATAGGTCACATGGTCCGCCGCAGGCGAAATCGCGGCAAAGGCAAAACTGGCGAGAAGGGCAAAAACGGAGGTTTTCATGGTGAAGTAGGCTGGGAGAGTCTCACAAACGCGGGATGGTGTCTGTTTCTATTTTCACTCACCGCCCCGCCATCGAGCTATCGGGAAGTTGGAAGGCATTCTCCATGATATTCACCTGCGGCAACTCGCCGGGAATGAGCGTGATCTCCGCAATGTCGAAGCGAAAAGGCACCGGCCTCAAATCGACCTCACGCAGCCAATCCTGTGCTCCGCGAATGATGAGGCGCTGCTTGTCCGGTCCCACGTTGTCTGCCGGACGGCCGAAAGCCCGACTCGTGCGTGTTTTGACCTCCACAAAGGTCAGCGAGCCGCGATGCCGCGCGACGATGTCCACCTCGCCACGGCTTACGCCGCGAAAATTGCGACGGAAGATCACACGGCCGCTTTGCCGCAACCATCGCGTGGCAATCCACTCACCCATGACGCCGATCTCCGCCGTCGAAAGCTTGCGGCCAAGCAAAACGCGGTCAAAACGCCGTTGCGGCCGCGCCCGCATCCAGATGCCCGCAAGCCTCACCCAGGGATGCCCGGTGAACCACCGCCGCAGCCAGCGCAGTCGTGCTGGAAGCTGCGCCTTCATCCCAGATCGAGTTCTAACTGCGCCACCGGCCCAAAACTCCGGCGATGCTGCGGACAAGGTCCATGCTGCTTCAAGGCCGCGAGGTGTTTTGGTGTCGGATAGCCTTTGTGAATCTCGAAACCATACTGTGGATACTCTTCCGCCAGCCGCAGCATGATTCGGTCACGCGTGACCTTGGCGATGATGCTCGCCGCCGCGATGCTGAAGCTCAGGCTGTCACCCTTTACGAGCGCCACCTGATGCAGCGGATACTTCTTCACCGGCTTGCCATCGATCAAAACCGCATCCGGCCGAGGATCGAGCGCCAGCGCCGAGCGTCGCATGCCTTCCCAAGTCGCTTGCAGGATGTTGATGCGATCAATTTCCTCCGGCTCGATCACGCAGCAATGCCAGCGGATGCTCGAATCGCCGGTGATCTCCTCATAAAGCCTCTCGCGCTTCTTTTCCGTGAGCTGCTTTGAATCATTCAGCACCTCATGCGTGAAGCCCTCCGGCAGCACCACCGCCGCCACCGTCACCGGACCCGCCAGTGGTCCCCTACCCGCCTCATCCACACCTGCGATCACGCGAAAGCCCTCGCGGCGCAATTGGTTCTCATGGTCGAGCGTGGGCATGGATGATGGAAGAAATTAACTCAAGCTCGCCTGCTGCCGCCGGATGAATGCCCCAAGCAAGGGCACGGCAAAGGCATATTTGCCGTAGCGATTTTTATAAACAAGGCCGTTGTCGCTAAGAGCGGCAAGCATCTGGTTCACATGGCTGCTGCTGAATGACTTGATGGTAGACTCCTTTGATTTTGCCACGATCTCGCTGACGGAAAACTCGTCATCGCAGTTGGAGAGCATCGCCACAAGGATCAACAACTCGCGCTGACGATCCGTGACGCGATTCCAGCGTCCGGCGAAGAAATCAGTATCCAGTTTTCTCACCACCTGCGCCACCGTCACCACGGGATCCAGCACCCCAGAGGCCTTCTGCTGGAGATAAGAGTCGTAGATCTCCCGGCAAAGGAACTGCACAAAGTAAGGGTAGCCGCCGGAACTCTTCGTGATCGCCATGATGGCAGGCTCCGTGATCGTCACCGGGCAGTTTTTCGACTTTACCGGGATGGTGATGGCCTGACGGCACTCCTCCTCATTGAGGCGGCCCAGTGTGACCACATGAAACATGCGCTCCGCAAAAGTGCGGGCCTCGACCAGCTTGGGGAATAAGGTGGGCAGTCCCGTCAGCACCAGCAGGATGGGTAATCCTTTCTTCTGAATGGACTGGAAAACATCCAGCAGCAGCGAGAGCGGATACTGGTTTCGATCCGCCTGATCACTGAGATTCTGCGCCTCATCATAGGCGAGAACAATGCCTTTGCAGTTCGTGGCGGTCAGACAGCTCCACACCAGTTCCAGCACCGCTTTCAGCTTATCTGCTGAAAGACCTGGAGTGCTGTCATAGACCCGCTTAAGCAGATCAAAATCAAGGCGCACCTGCACCTTCTCCACCTCTGCGTGGAATCCCAACCGCCTCTTCTCGACCTCCTGCACCACCACGCCGGACACGAGGGGAGACAGATCGGCCAGGATGCGAATGGCGATGTTTTCCTCACTCACGCTGGTGGACTCCGAAAGATCGGTGCCAGCCCACAGCCAACCCGCCTCGACCGCGATCGGCTTGAATGTCTCCAGCAGCACGGTCTTGCCTACGCCACGTAGGCCGGTGAGCACCATGTTCGTCATCACGGGGTTCTGAGTCAGCAGCTTGGCAAATTCAGCTTTTTCATCTTCACGGCCCGCCAGATAGGGCGGCGGATGTCCAGCACCGGGCCGGAATGGGTTTTGAAACGGGAGCAGGCTCATGGATTTACAACAAGTTAACCACCTGCCTAAATTTAGTTCAATGGCTAAATTTAGCCAAGCGACGAAAAGAGACTAAAAGCCCCCTTGCGTCCGGCTTCCATCCTCTCTAAAAAACGAAATGGGAAAACTCCAAGACAAAGTCGCCGTCGTCACCGGTGCCGGACGCGGCATCGGCAAAGCCATCGCTGAAGCCTTCGCTGCCGAGGGGGCCAAAGTGGCCGTCGTCAGCCGCACGCAGGCCAATTCACAGGCCACCGCCGATGCCATCAACGCCACACATCCCGATGCCGCGAAGGGTTATGCCCTCGATGTGGCCGATGGCGCGGCCTGCCTCGAAGTCGGCAAGCAGATCCTGGCTGATTTTGACCACGTGGACATCCTCGTGAACAACGCTGGCGTCACCAAGGACGGCCTGCTCCTGCGCATGAGCGAGGAAGATTGGGATGTGGTGCTCGACACCAACCTCAAAGGTGCCTTCAACATGGTGAAGGCCGTGCAGCGCAGCATTTTGAAGCAAAAAGGTGCCCGCATCATCAACGTCAGCAGCGTCATCGGTCTCATCGGCAATGCCGGCCAGGCCAACTACGCCGCCAGCAAGGCCGGCCTCATCGGCTTCACCAAGTCGCTCGCCCGCGAGTTCGCCGGTCGCGGCGTCACCGCCAATGCCATCTGCCCCGGCTTCATCGCCACGGACATGACTCATGTGCTCAACGACCAGCTCAAAGAGGAGATCCTCAAAAAGATCCCCCTCGCCGAGCTCGGTCAGGCCGCTGACATCGCGGCTGCGGCTCTCTTCCTGGCCAGCCCGGATGCCCGCTACATCACCGGCCAGGCCATCGCTGTCGATGGCGGCATGGTGATGTGATTGATCAGGCGCAGCTCACTTCTGATAGATCGGCAGGAAGTGATGATGCACCGAGAGACTCAGGAGCGCGAGTGACGTGGCATACACGCTGCCCGCGCTCTTTTCGTTTCCATTGCGAGGGAACCAGTTTCCCTCGGCACTTTGGGCACCGACGAGGATTTGCTCGGTGCGCTGGCGGGCGGTGGCGGCGTGATCGCCTCCACGCTGATACATGCCCTGGGCGTAGTAGTAGCAGCCGTAGAAGAACCAAGGCTCATTGATCTCCGGCGGGGATTTGAGCAGCCAATTCGCACTGCCGACGACCTCCGGCGCATCATACAGGCCGCACACTTGCAGCGAGAGCAACCCGGCAGCGGTCGTGGAGAAGGTCTTGCGGCCACCGTAGGGCTCGTAGCTGAAAGCGGCGTTGTCGCTCTTAGGAATGCCGTTGGCATCCCGCTCGACCTGGTAGCTGCGCTTGATGTAGGCCACGGCGTTGTCGATGGCGTCTTTGGGCACATCAAAGCCCGCGTTCTTCGCGGCGCGGAGGGACATGAGCTGCCAAACACTCACCGAGATGTCGCTGTCGCTGCTTTGCGGCTCGTAGCGCCAGCCACCGCGATTTGCCTCGCTCTTTGAGACCTGCTGAGAGCGGAGGATGAGCTTGATGGCACCGTCGAGCATGCTGCGCATGCGTTTGTCCGTGGGGTCATCAGGCGCATGGCCGATCATCTCGGCGAGGGTGAGAGTGATGATGCCGTGGCCATACATGCGGGAGCGGTCGCTGCGGCCGAGGTAGCCGTTTTCATCGGGCTCGATGCCTTCCACAATATAGCGCAGCGCCTTCGCGGCGGCTTTGCCCTCCGGCGTGGGATCGCTCGGCATGTGGCCGACGCTCGCCAAGCCCATCAAAGCGAGCGAGGTCATCGCCGCGCTGTGGGAAGGCAGGTCGCCTCGCTTCGGCGTGTTGTTGGACTTTTCATCCACGATCAAACCGGCGGGCCGCTGCTGGGCAACGAGCCACTTCACGGCCTTTTCGACTGCTGCCTTCACCTGCGGGGAGATGAGCTCGGCTTTCGGAGATTGGGCGAGCACGCCGCAGGGCAGGCTGAGGGCGGCGAGGAGGCAAAGGAACGATTTCATCGTGAGGCGTGGCTGAAACGAACGGTCGAAGCCGGATTATGCGTTCATCCAAGGGATTTGCGGCTCGCCTTGAAGCTGCTTCCAGTTGTTGTAGGCCAGCATGCCAAAGAAGATCGGCGTGATCCAGCCGTAGCCGAGATACAAAAAGCCAGCGGCGAGCACCACCGCCGTGACGAGGCTGATTCGCAGCGCCAGCTTCGGCCTGCCGGTGATGCCTGCGCATAGCCGCCCGCCATCCAGCGGCACGATGGGCACCAGATTGAGGATCGCCCAAAAGATGCTCACGAACACAAACTGGGCCGCGAGATAGGTGAACCACGAAATCGAAGGGTCGAGAATTTCGAGCAGGAAATGCACCGCCAGGCCCGCCGCGATTTGCAGACCCGGTCCAGCAGCCGTGAGCAGGATGTCCTGCCCGCGGGTGAAGCGCTGGCTGCCCTGTGCAAAGCCGCCAAAGGCATACAGAACGATGCCCACACGGCGATCACCAAAGCTGCGCATCACCGAGGCATGTCCCAGCTCATGAATGAGCACGGAGAAGAACGCTGCAATCATGAACGCCGCCAGCGCCCGCATCTCAGCAGGTGTGCTGGCACCGATGGCCCCTCCGAGGAGGGCGGTGTTGAGCCAGAACATCCATTGGATGAGGATGGGGAAGCCAAAGAGTTGAAAGCGAAGCATGGGAAGGAACAGAGCCTTCATGCCGTTGGAGAGAAACTTCAAATCCCATGCGCCTCATTCTCCTCGCCGCCGCCTTCTCTCTCGTCTCCGCCCATGCCGAGCTCACCTCCGAGCAGCAGCAGATCCCGCTCGAAGCGCTGCCGACCGATGCCTCTGCCGCGAAGATCGTCCTGCTCGCCGGCAGTCCGAGCAACAAGCCGGGCCAGCATGAATACTTCGCCGGATGCGCTTTGCTCCGCGAGTGGCTGGCGACGGTGCCGGGTGTGGCACCCGTGATGGTGGCCGATGGCTGGCCGAAAAACGAGGCCGTGCTCGATGGCGCCCGCGCCGTGGTCTTTTTCATGGATGGCGGCCCGAAGCTGCCCTTCCTCACGCCGGAGCGTAAGGCCAAGGTGCAGGCCCTGGCGGATGCGGGCACCGGTTTCATCGTGCTGCATCAGGCGGTGGATTGCCCGGCGGACCTCGCGACCTCTTTTAAAGAGTGGTTCGGCGCGGCCTTCCAGCCGGACATCGGCTGCCGCGGCCATTGGGACGTGAAATTCGACTCCGTCAGCCCTCACGCCGTCACCAGCGGCATGAAGCCCTTCGAGCTGCTGAAGGATGGCTGGCTCTACAACCTCCACTTTGCCGAAAAAGGCGTCACCCCGCTCCTCGCCGCCCAAATGCCCGATACCAGCCGCAAGACCGACCATGCCAAAGCGAATGCCGGCCGGGCCGAAACCGTCGCCTGGGCCTTTGAGCGCCCCAATGGTGGCCGCAGCTTCGGCTTCACCGGCTGCGATCTGCATGCAAGCTGGGCCGTGCCCGAGCAGCGCGGCATGCTCGTGAACGCCCTCCTTTGGTCCGCCAAGCTCCCCGTGCCCGCCAGCGGAGCCGCCACCGATTGGCCGGTCGATTTGGCCAAAAACCTCGATCGGAAGATTTTCACCCCGAAAGCCAAAAAGCCCACCCCAGCGGCCAAACCGGCCTCGAATTGAGAAGAGGCTGCGCCACCGTCATCGCCGTCAATTCAGTCAATAGGGTCACCAAGACCCCGCAGCCACCCCGCAGCCACCTTGGATTTCAGGCTTTCTGAATGGTTTAGCTTTATTAAGAACTTGCCATTTTTATAAAAAACCATAATTATAGGGATTGCTGGGCTATTTTGCCCCCTTCCCATGCTCCCTCTCATCGATCACATCCTTGCCGCCTCCGGTTGCGGCAACTCGCCTGCGGTTCGCCAGGCGATTGAGGACGCATGCTTCAACCAGACCTCCTTTGTCGATGCCGTGCTGGATTGCGAAGGCGTCCGCGAGCGGGATTTCCTCATGGCGCTGGCCAAAACACTCACGCTGCCGTGGTGGGAACCGAAGGAGGACGACAAGCCTGCCGAATCCGGCATCCGCCGTCTGCTTCCCGCCGAGATCGCGTTGAGGCATCGTTTGCTGCCGCTTTTCACCGAGGAAACCGAGGGCGGCTCGGAACTCGATGAGGCCAAACGCACGCTGCACATCGCCACCTTTGATCCGCTCAACCTCGTGGCGCATCAACGCGTCGCCGCGAGCCTTTCGATGCCCGTCGTGTGGCATGTGGGACCTCGCACGCGGATCGTCGAGGGCCTGCAAAAGCTCTACGGCCTCGGCGCGGACACCTTTGAGAAGATCCTGCGTGGCCGGGCCGATTGGGGCTCTGAAGATCTGAAGGACGAGGTCACCGTACTCGATGAACCGGAGGACGAAGAGGCCAGCGTCGTGCGCTTTGTGAATCAAATCATCCGCCGCGGGCTCGATCAGCGTGCCACGGACATTCATGTGGAGCCGCAGCACGACCGCCTACGCATTCGCTACCGCATTGATGGCCGTCTCGAAGAGCTCCCCGTGCCGGAGAACATCAAATCGCTCCAGGCCTCCGTCATCGCACGACTGAAGATCATGGCCCGCCTCGACATCGCGGAGAAGCGCCTGCCTCAAGACGGCCGCATCAATCTCGAACTCGATGGCACGCCCATCGACGTGCGTGTCGCTACCATTCCCTCCGTGGAAGGCGAAAGCGTCAGCCTGCGTCTGCTCGCCCAGCAGCAGGTCACGCTGAACCGTCTCGGCCTCACCGACACCATCCGCCCCGTCATTGAGGAGCTGCTGCGCCTGCCCAACGGCATCATCCTCATCACCGGCCCCACCGGCAGCGGCAAATCGACCTCGCTCTACGCCTTCCTCACGGAGCTCAATCAAACCCATCGACGCATCGTCACCATCGAAGATCCGGTGGAATACAAGATGCCAGGTGTCGTGCAAATTGCCGTGAAGCCCGAGATCGGCCTCACCTTTGCCGCCGGCCTGCGCAGCATCCTGCGTGGCGATCCGAACGTCGTCATGATTGGGGAAATGCGTGACCTTGAGACCACCGAGATCGCCGTGCGTGCCGCGTTGACCGGTCACCTCGTCTTGAGCACGCTGCACACGAATGACGCCATCGGCGGCATCTCGCGTCTCATCGACATGGGCGTCGAGCCCTTCCTCGTCAGCAGCGCCGTGCGGGCCTTCTTTGCGCAGCGCCTCGTCAGAAAGCTCTGCCCGCATTGCAAAGTGCCCGCCGAGGTCGAGGAGAGCTACCTCCGCTCCATCGGCTTCCCTTCGCAGGCCAAAGGAAAAATCATGCGCGGCGTCGGTTGCGAAGCCTGCCGTGGCAGCGGCTTCCAGGGCCGTCTTTCCATCTATGAAGTCGTGCTCGTCACGCATGCCCTGCAGCATCTCATCAACTCGCGGGCGCATCCCGCCGAGTTCATGAAGCAGGCTCTCAAAGACGGCTACATCCCCATGCGCGGCTACGGCTTCCAAAAAGTCCTCTCCGGCGAAACGACCATCGAAGAGGTCCTTTCCGTCACCGCCGCCGCCGAACGCCACGCCCCTTCTCCGGCCACTCCTGTCGCCGCCGCGCCTCCCGCACGCCTCGCCGCTTAATCCAATTTTCAGTTCTCAGTTTTCAGTTCTCAATTTGCAATGCCCGCCTTCACCTACAGCGCTCTTGGACCTTCCGGTGTCATCACCGGCGAGATCTCTGCGGCTGATCGTGCCGAGGCATTCAGCATCCTAGGCAGAAAAAAAATCCAGCCCATCAAGCTCGAAGCCGCTTCCGAGACTCAACCCACCTCGAAAGCCAAATCCAAGGCTTCAGCCGAACCCATCACGAGCGGCCCCATCAGGCTCAAGCTCGCCCAGGTCGTCCTCTTCATCGAAGAACTCGCCGATCTCGTCAGCGCCGGCATCCAGCTCGAGCCCGCGCTCGCCACGATGGAGCGTCGCCGAGAGCTCTCCGGCATCAAAACACTCGCCACCGTGCTGCGTGGCAAGGTGCGTGATGGCATGTCCTTCTCCAAAGCCGTCGCCTCGACGAGCCCCAGCTTTGGCAATCTCTTCTGCGCCCTCGTTTCCGCCGGCGAGGCCAGCGGCTCGATGAGCACCATCTTGAAGCGCCAGGCCGCCTACATGCGTTCGCTCGCCGCGCTGCGCTCCAAGGTGCTCGCGGCCATGCTGTATCCCGCCTTCCTCGTCGTCGCCGCCGTCGGCGTGTCGCTGATGTTTGTGCTCTACCTCATCCCGAAGCTCACCGAGATGCTCGACAGCACCGGCGGCAAGCTGCCCTTCCTCGCGCAGGTCATGCTCAAGGCCAGCGAGGTCTTCAAATCAACGTGGTGGATGTTCCTCATCGCGGGCATTGCCAGTTTCATCCTCTTCCGCGCCTGGCTGGCCCGACCCGAATCCGCCATTCCATGGGCACGCTTCAAACTGCGCCTGCCGCTCTTTGGTGCCATCTTCAAAGCCCGCTTCTACGTTCAGTTCCTCGAGACGATGGCCAACCTTCTCGGCAACGGCCTCACCATCGTTCAATCGATGCAGCTCACCCATCAGGCCATCGAGAACCCGCATCTCCAGCGCGAGTTCGAAGCCGTGCAACGCCACGTCGGCGAAGGCGTCAGCCTCTCGCGTGCTCTTGACCGCAGCGGCCAGTTCCCGCCGCTCCTCCTCGACATGGTCAACGTCGGCGAACAGACCGGCGACATGCCCGCCGCCCTCTCCCGCGCCGCCGAGCGCTTCGACCGCGAGCTCAGCAAGAAGATCGACACCCTCGCTGCCTGCATCCAGCCCCTCATCGTCTTCATCATGGCCGGCATGGTCGGCTTCATGGCCTACATCATGATGACCACCATCTTCGAAACCATCAGCTCCATCAAATAGCACGGCTCCGTCAATCCTCCTCCGCCTCTTACTCCGACTCCTCCTCCCCCGAACAATCCTCACTCAAACCCAACAGCCGCCATGAACCTCACCCACAACTCAAAACTCATCACTCGTCACTCCCGAGCTGCCTTCACCCTCGTCGAGATGCTCCTCGTCCTCGGCATCATCGGCCTGCTCGTCGGCGTCGGCGTCGTCAGCTTTGGCGGCGTCCTCGAAGGCGGCAAAAACAAGACCGCGCTCGGTCACATCAACCAGATTCAATCCGCCGTCCGCGCCTACGAAGTCGATTCGATGAAGCTGCCCACCACTTCACAGGGCATCGGCATCCTCGTCGAGAAAGGCAAGCTCAAGAAGCTCCCCGTCGATCCCTGGGGCAACGCCTACCACTACCGCAAGCCCGGCACCAAGGACAAAGGCGGCTTCGACATCTACTCCGCCGGTCCCGATGGCATCGCCGACAACGCCGATGACGTGGGAAGCTGGCAGCTTTGAACCAAGCCGGGATGCAAACTGAGAACTGAAAATTGAAAACGGCAAAATGACTGAGCCAAAGGCCATCATCGAGCAAAGCGGGCTTTCGCACCTCACGGGGCGGAAGCCCCTCTTCAATTTCCAATTTTCAGTTTCCAATTTTCAGTTTTCAGTCCCCCGCCGCTCCGCCTTCACGCTGATCGAAATCTTGGTCGTCCTCAGCATCATCTCCCTGATGCTCGGCATCTCGATCATCAGCATCTCCGGCATCAAAGATGAAGATCGCCTCCG
The DNA here is from genome assembly GCA_016713245.1 of Verrucomicrobiaceae bacterium. Classification (GTDB taxonomy): domain Bacteria; phylum Verrucomicrobiota; class Verrucomicrobiia; order Verrucomicrobiales; family Verrucomicrobiaceae; genus Prosthecobacter. The sequence goes on from JADJPM010000001.1 coordinate 296,037, forward strand.
CCGCGCGGTCGCCATGATCGAGACCACGGCGCGCGACAATCTCCTCCAGGCCGTCAAAACGCAGCAACTCGTCACCATGCCGCTTACCACCGGTTCGTTTGGCACCGGCTCCGATTTCAGCGGCATGCTCAAGATTCGCCGAGCCGGTGAACGCGGCTTCCGCGAGCCGAAACGCGGCGAAACCTGGGAATTCAGCCCCACCGGCATCTGCGAACCCATCGAAGTCCGCCTCTCCGGCCCCGGCGGCACCGTCGAACTCGCCTTCGATGCCCTCACCGCCTGCGCCAAACGCAAGAGCCTAGATTTCAACGCCAAGTCATGAACACGAGCCGTCCATTTATGATTTACGATTTACGATTTACGATTTCCAAGGCGCAATCGCGCCCAAATCATAAGTCAAAAATCATAAATCATAAATCCGGCGGCTTCGCCCTGCTCGAAATCCTCCTCGCCATCGCGCTCTTCGCGCTCGTCTCCGTTGGCATGACGCAGGCCATTGATGGCATCGCCAAAACGACCACGGCGGCCCGTCAGGAAGCGCAGGTGCTTCGCGTGCTCGAGTCCGTGCTCGCCGAAGTGGCCCACCAACCGGAGTTCAAGGCCACGAAGATCGACTTCCCCAAAACCGGCGATCACATCGACGCCAGCGCCACCATCGAAAAGGTCCGCCTCTTCACCCGCGACAAAGCAGAGCTCGACCACCTCTTCCGCGTCCGCGCCGAGGCCTGGATCAGCGACGGCCTCAGCCGCCGCATCGTCCGCACCATGGAAACCTATGTGTATTCACCCAACAGCCCCATTTGAGTCAAGATTTGGGATTCCTGATTCAAGATTCAGGAATCAGGAATCAGGAATCAGGAATTCCAGCGGCTTCACGCTGCTGGAGGTGTTGTTGTCATTGGTCCTCATCGGCCTGGTGCTCTCGGGCGTTTTCAGCGTCGCGGATGGGGCCATGCAGCTCGGGAAGTCGATGGGAGCCGCTCGCGTGAGCGAAACACGCATCTCGAACTTCGTCACGCAATGGCGCGACTACTTTGAAACCGTGCCTCCAGGCATCAGCCTCGCCGCTGGAGCCGAAAAAGCCGCGCGAGGCTCCTCCGGCAATCTGTTCATCCTCGGCAGCCAGATGCCCTTCGTTTGGGATCAGCGCCTCAAACGAGCCGATGCCGTCGAATTCGGCCTCGTGCGTGCTCTAGGGCCGGAAAAGACACTCAACCTCGTCGTGCGTCATTTGAAGCGTCCGCTCAATGCCCGCCGCGAAGACCAGTTCGACACCCTCGCCGAGCTTCCGATCCTCGAAAACCTCAAGCAGATGCAGTGGCAGTTCTACAGCCCCGAGGACAAAAAGTGGTTCATCGACTGGGACCCCAAAAAGCGCCCCAAACCGCCCCTCTTCATCAAGCTCCGCTTCGCCTTCCTCAACGACACGAGGGAGCATGAGTACACGTTTTGGGTCGCGAGTGACCTCAGTGGACAGATCGCCGCGGCACCAGCCCCGGCAGCCACACCAGCACGATGAACCTCGAATGCCACAACGCGAATCTTTGGAGGGCCGACGACTCGTCGGCATCCCGGCTTCGTATTGATTTGGCGACGATTCGTCGCCACTCCACACAGCGCGGCTCGGCCCTCATCGCTGTCTTCTGGATGATCTTCGCGCTGGGCATGGTCCTCTTCGCGGCCACGAAGGCGCTGCATGGCGACACCGAATACACCCGCATGATGCGCGGGCGCATCTACGCGAAGCGCTACGCGGAAACCGGCCTCGAACTGGCCCGCCATCCGGCGATGCAGCAGGATGATCCGCTGCTGCACTTCAGCAGCGACATCGGCGGCGGCTTTGATGTGACGTTGAAGACCGAGGAAGCACGCCTCAACATCAACTTCCTTCTCCAAAGCGGCGACAAGATCCTGCTGCGCCGTCTTTTCACCCGCTGGGGCTTCAAGCCGGACTTCACCACCGCCCTCTGCGATGCGCTGAAGGATTGGGTGGATGCCGACAGCAATGCCAGCCTCAATGGCGCGGAGAAGCGCGAGTATCAAAAAGCCGGCCTCGAAGGCATGCCCTTCAACCAACCCTTCAAAGAGGTCGAGGAGATGCTCCATGTGCGTGGCATGGACATCGTGAACGCCGAGCGGCCCGACTGGCGGGAGTGGTTCACCGTGTATGGCGATGGCCGCATCGACATCAACGACACCAGCGCCGAGATCATCTCCCTGCTCGGCGATGTGCCGATGGAGCGCGTGCAGCCCATTTTGACCTTCCGCAACGGCCGCGATGGGGCGCACCGCACCCGCGATGACATGCGCCTCTCCAGCGTGCCGCAGGTGGCGCAGATGCTCGGCGTCTTCAACCGCCAGACCGTGGCGCAGCTCACGCAGTGGATTCAATTTTCCGGCCCCATCCGTCGCATCGAGAGCGTCGGCTACCTCGGGCCCCTGAAACGCAAACTCATCCTCATCACGCAGGGCGGACAGGCCGTCTGGCGTGGCGAAATCCCCATCCATGGCCAGAACTCGTAAAACCACCTCCGAGCTGCTGCTCCCCGGAGCCTCCGTCTGGCAAAGCTGGACCGGCACCGATGGCGAGCTGTGCCAGCAGAGCGGCGAATTCACCGCCGAAGGCAGCCGCTTTGGCAAAGAAGCCACGCGTCGCGTGCTCGCCCTACCTTCCACGCACTTCTGGGTGCTGCCCGCCTGGCTCAAAGGCGAGACCGAGCACCTCCGCAGCATGGCGCTGCTGCATCTCGAACGCATGGGCGTGAAAACCAACGAGGACGAAGCCAGCGTGCAGGTGCGCAGCATCGCCGGCAAGGAAGGCGCGAACCTCGCCCGCATCCTCGCGCTCAAGGATCAGCCCGTGCCGCTGAGTGACACGACCTATCTCCCCGATGAGGTCACGCATCATGCGCTGTGCTACCCGATGGTGCAAAACAGCATCACGCTCTTCCGTGAGCTCAGCAGGCTCGTCGTCGCCATCACCAGCGGCTCGCAGCTCATCTACTGCGCCCCACTTTCCTCCACGCGACTCGATGATCATGCGCTGGCCGAGTTGAACAACATCTGCCTCCAGCTCAGCTTTCAAGGCGTACTCGCCCGTCTCGAAAGCATCGTGCTGTGGATCGACGAAGGTGATCTCGCCAAGATCCAGCGCACCACCGGCCTCGCTCCCTTCCGTTGCGACATGCCCTCGCCCACCATGCCGGAGCGCGGAGGGAGCCTGCTCATGCCGGAGGAACTCGTGCTCGAACGCCAACGCCAGGGTACCCGCTCCCGCACCCGCTTCCTCGCGATGAGTTTCGGAGCCGCTGCGGCGGCCGCCATCGCCTTGGTTGCCACGCTCACCGCCTTCGCTTTGAAAGAGCGCAACATGCTGCGCGAAAAAGTGGCCGAGCTGATGCCTCGCGCCTCTCGCGTCATGGATCACAAGCGTGCGTGGATGGAGGCCGCACCAGCCGTCGATCCCACCACCTGGCCGCAGCAGATGCTCATGCATTGCATGGAGCCGGAATCCTCCAAAGAAGCCCTGCTCACGCATTGGGAATGGACGCCTGACATGCTCAGCCTCATCGGTCGCATGCCCAGCGCCTCCCTCGCGCTCGAATACACCCAGGCACTGAAGGACAGCGAAGCGCTCGCTCATTTCGGTCTCGATGGTCCGCCGCCCCTCATCGCCAGCGATCAAAGCGCCACCTTTGAAATGAAAGGAGGAGTCGCCCATGAAGAAGAGTGAAAAGGTCCTGCTCGGCATCTTCGCCGCCATCTTCATCGGCGTCGCCCTCATCGGCGGCGGCGCGTTCGCCTTCCGCACCTACTTCGAGGTCCAGGACGAGGTCGAGCTGCTGCGGGATCGCCTCAGCTCGATGAACCTCGCCGTATCGCAAGGCACTGAGTGGGCTGAAAAGAACGCGTGGCTCGAAGAGAACGTGCCCGGCTTCACCAGCAACAAGGACGCCAGCGCCAAGCTGCTCGAAACCGTCACCGCCGCCGCGCAAAAACACGATCTCACCATCGGCGGCACCGAACTCCTCGAGCACACTCGCGCCATCGGCGCCGACGGCCTGCCCGTCGAGGAGGAAGAGGAAAGCCACTTCGAGAAAGCCAGCATCAAAACCACCCTCACCGGCGTGAGCGAGCAGGCCTTCTTCACCTGGCTGCACACGCTGCAGCAGCCGAAGAGCTTCATCGGCATCACCCGCCTCCAAATCAACCCCACAGGCTCCAACAAGACCATCAACGCCGAGGTCGAGTTCACCCAGTTCTACCACGAGAAGAGCGTGCCGAAGGTCACCAAGAATTGATTTATGATTTACGACTTACGATTTTTGATTTGGGCCGTCATTGCGGTCACTCTCGTCACTGCGGTCCCAGCCTCAGAGCCCGTCGAGTTCCCCAAACTCGAAGCTTACGGCTCGCTGTGGGAGCGCAGTCTTTTCACCACGAAGGACCTTCCTGCACCCGATGCACCTGCCGGGCCCAGCTTTGCGGACAACCTGAGCCTCAGCGGCGTGTATGAGCTTCAAGGAGAGGTCGTCGCCTTGATCGTGGACAAAACGACCTCGCAGGTCTTCCAGGCCAAAATCGGCTCCGAGAACGAGATCGGCGTCAAAGTGCGAAAAATCGATGGCGACATCACCAGCGCCAAAATCCGTGTGCAGCTCCAAAAAGGCGATCAAGTCGGCTGGCTGACCCTTTCCGATGGTTTGGGTGCTCCCTCCGAAACCATCGCCCCTGCTGGCGTGCCCGCCGTGGCCCAGCCCGGCCTGCAAACCCGCCAGATGCCCGCCCCTGCCGCAGCCTCCGCCGGTCTCCTGCTTCCTCCGAATGCTCCCGCCGCCCTTCGTGGAGACATTCCACAGATCCCCACCATCACGCCCGAATCCACCCCGCCGATGAACCGCCGCATTTCGATGCCCGCGCCTGCACCGACGATCCCTCAAAGCCCGCCCGCCAGCGCCCCGCCCCCTCCCGTCGCCGTGCCCCCCGCTCAGCAAGTCGATGGCATCCCGCTGCCTCCGCCGTGAGTGCTCACAAACCCAAGCATGTATGATGCTCGAGATGGTATGCCAGCCTCTAGCAGGGCAAATGTAATCGTGCTGGTATTGGGTGGTTGGTTAAGACCGTTGCAATCCGATGCGTTCCGCAGTGAAGACACAAAATTCTTGCCCACTCTAGGTGCCGCTGTGCATACTGATTCATGCGTTGCATAGAAATCACCGGCTCAGATGACCGAATGGACTGCCGAGACATGTTCAACGGCCCCATCAACGAACTCCCAGCCAAGTGCCCCAAGTGTGGTTTTCCAGATTTAGATTTCGTTCCAAAGCCCTATTTGCTGGTGAGAAGTAAGACGCTAACCCCCAACGAACTAGCGATGGCCGCGAATGGGAATTTTCTTGTGCGTGAACGCATTCGACAGGTGCTTGAACTCATCGCGCCAGGTCAGTGCACTTACTACCAGACTCATTTCAAAGGATCGTCCGACTCCACCCCGTGGTTTTTGGCTGTTCCCACGAAAAAAGTTATCACGGCAAAGGTCAAAGCTTCCATCCGATGCTGCAAGACCTGTCAGGAACCTTTTTCAGCTCACCCCGGTTCACAATACAGCGAATGGTTGTTTAGCCCACAAGCGGACGGAAAAAGAGGGCGCGGATGGACTGGTGAGTCTGAGTTTGATGTTCTCAAGTCTTCCACTTGGGGTTCATGCACGGAGGGCTGGAATAAGTGGATCAGTCGCAATCTGTTTATATCCGTCCGTCTTCTCGATCTATTGAAGAGGGTAAAGGCCAAGGGGTTTTATGAGGCGACCTGTGGCAAGCCAACAGCCCCCGACAAAGACGAGTCTGCTTGGGTTGAGGAACGGCTTGAACGAATAAAGAGTCACGGCATTCGGCTTCATCCTGCTGGAACTCTATCACAGAAAGATGATAAATGGTTCCGTGGTTATTTGAAGAGCTTATCGCATGCGCCCAAAAGCCCGAGTGACATCAAGTCTGTCGAAAGGCGGTTGCGACTAAAGCTGCCCAAGTCTTATGCGGATTTCATTACGAAGATCGGACCATTGTCTTTTGATGGAGTCGATAACAATCAATCCACGGCGGTTCAGATGACTACCGTGGATGAACTTGATTTTACAACATATCGAAGAGGAACTCTGCAAAGCGATGATGAAGAATCCCAAGCAATCGATGGCCTTATGTTTGCACGCGCCTCAGACGGCGACTGTTTCTGTTTTAACATCGACAAAGGACGGAAGGAGTATGCGGTGTTTGTTTACAGGCATGAATTCAACCATTTTGAACCTTACGCGGATAGTTTCGTGACTTGTCTACAAAGGTTCGTTGGCGATCAAAGCTAGGCATCCCCCAATCCGGAGCCATTCCTCTAAATGATGGATTAGCCCCCGATACTCGCACTTGTCCATTCCTCGCGGCCTCCTACACTCGCCGCCGATGACCAACCGCCGCCATTTCATCACTGCCAGCGCTGCCGCGCTCACTTTGCCGTCGTTTCATATCTTCGGTGCTGATGCGAACAAAACGTATCGCACTGCCATCATCGGCTCCGGCTGGTGGGGGATGAACATCCTGCGCGAGGCCATCGCCAGCCGCCGCATCAAGGTCTGCGCCGTGTGCGATGCGCATGAGGATGTGGCCTCGAATGCCGCCGATGAGATCAACGGCCTCAACGGCGACGACCCGAAAACTTACAAGGACTTCCGCGACATGCTGACGAAGGATAAGCCGGAGATCGTCATCATCGCCACGCCGGACCACTGGCATGCGCTGCAAAGCATCGCCTGCTGCCAGGCCGGGGCGCATGTGCTCGTCGAAAAACCTACCGGCCACACCATCGGCGAGAGCCAGGCGATGGTGAAGGCGGCCCGCGAGGCCGGCGTGGTCGTGCAGGTGGGCCTTCACCGCCGCATCGGCCCGCATCACGTTGAGGCGATGAACTTCCTCAAGTCCGGCGCGGTGGGCAAAGTGGGCATGGTGCGTGTCTTTGCGCATAGCAAAGGCGGCCACGAAGAGCCCCGCCCGAACAGCAAGGTGCCCGAAGGCATGGATTGGGACCTGTGGTGCGGCCCCGCGCCCTTGCGTCCCTTCAACACGAAGCTGCATCCCGGTGGCTGGCGAAACTTCCTCGACTACGCGAATGGCACGATGGGCGACTGGGGCGTTCACTGGCTCGATCAAATCCTCTGGTGGAGCGGGGAGAAGGGACCGAAAAAGGTCTTCTGCACCGGCGGGCGCAACATCGCCGGTCCTGCCGTGCTCAACGAGAAGGAGCAGACCACCGACGCACCGGATCATCAGGTGGCCACCTTTGAGTTCGAGCAATTCACCGCCGTGTGGGAGCATCGCAAATTTGCTGGCAATGACAGCGAGAAACACGGCATCGGCGCTTACTTCTACGGCGAGAAAGGCGTGCTCCACATCGGCTGGCGCGATGGCTGGACCTTCCACCCCGCGAATCCGAAGGACGGCGAGAAACACGGCAACCACCAGCTTCAAGAGCCCGATGGCCACAACATCGCGCTGCTCTGGGCGGACTTCATCGATGCCATCGAGAAGAAGCGGAAGCCCGTGGCCGACATCGAAAGCGCCCACCGCTCCTCCTGCCTGCCCATGCTCGGCATGCTCAGCCACAAAGCCGGCCGCAGCATCCAGTGGGACGCCGACAAAGAACAGATCATCGGCGATGCCGAAGCCTCCAAACTCCTTCGTCGCGAGTATCGCGGTGAATGGAAGTATCCTGAGGCGTGAGGACTTGGGTGCGTTGTTCACGCTTCTTTAGCGTTACGCTGCGCATCGCCATAGCGTGAACAACGTCCGGACCGCTTCGCGTATTCGACATCATGAAAGCGCTGCTGCTTGTCCTCCTCACCTCCGTCTCCGCCCTCGCCGTCCAAATCGCGCCGTTCCGTGCCGATGTCACCCCACCCGTTGGCGCACCGCTGTGCGGCGGGCTCGTCAAGCCTGCTGTTGGCGTCAGCGAGCCGCTGCTCGCCCTCGGTGTGGTGCTCTTGAGCGATGAAAAGCCCGTCGTGCTCTGTGCCATCGACTTCTGTGAGATTCGCGGTGCCGATCACATCCACTGGCGCGAGGTTTTGGCTCAAGCAGCAGCCACCACGCCCGAACGTGTCGCCTTGCACTCGCTGCATCAACACAACGCACCACTCGTGGACAACGCCGTGCAGAAGCTCCTGCCCGAAATCGCCATTCTCGATGCCGCTGCGACCGAAAAAGCCCTCCAAGGCGTCGCCGAGGCCATCAAAGCCGCTTTGAAAGTTCCACAACCCGTCACGCACATTTCAACCGGCGAGGCGAAAGTGCACGAAGTGGCCGGAAACCGCCGCGTGCAGGTCATCGACGGCAAAGTCGGCAAAATGCGCGGCAGCGGCAGCAAGGACCCGGTGCTGCGGGCCTTGCCGGAAGGCCTCATCGACCCGTTTTTGAAGACCGTGAGCTTTTGGAACGGCGACAAAAAGCTCGCCGCGCTGCACTACTACGCCACCCACCCGATGAGCTACTACGGCGACGGCATTGTGAGCCACGACTTCGCCGGTATCGCTCGTGAAAAGCGCATGCAGGAGGATGGCGTGCCGCACATCTACTTCACCGGCTGCGGCGGGAATATCGGCGCAGGCAAATACAACGATGGCACACCTCCGATGCGCCCCCTGCTCGCTGGCCGAATTCACGCCGCCATGGTCGAATCGGAGCAAAACGCGAAACGCATCCCATTCACCAAGCTCGCGTGGAAACATGCGCCGGTCGTTTTGCAGCCCGATCCCGAGTTCCCCGAGGAGCGCATGCTCAAAGTGGTGCAAAACACCGCCACCGCGCCCACGCAACGCATCACCGCCGCCTTGCGCCTCGGCTTCATCCGCCACCGCGAGCCGATTCCCTTCACCAGCCTGCATCTCGGCGATGACGTGTGCCTCATTCACCTGCCCGGCGAGAGCTTCGTCGAGTATCAACTCTTTGCGCAGCAGCAACGCCCCGGCGGGTTCGTCTGCACCGCCAGCTATGGCGATGGTGTGACCGGCTACATCCCGCTGGAGCAATCCTTCATGGAAGGTGGTTACGAGCCATCGCAGGCTTACGCCGCGCCGGAGTCGGAGAAAGTGATGAAGGAAACCATTGAGAGATTGCTGCTCCCCGCTTCCAAGTGAGATCGCATGATTCGCTCCATCCTTCTCAGCTCTCTCCTTGTCCTGCCACTGGCCGTGATGGCGGCGGAACCAACTGCCGAGGCTTCGGAGAAGGCGCATCGTGAGCTGTGGCGTCGCTTCATCGACAACTATGGCATCCTGATCGACTTCGCGGACATGGAGGGAAAGGTCTCGCTGCCCACACCGGAGGAATGCCGCGAGGGAAAACCAAACGCGCTGGGCTGGTGGGCACCGATTGAGAATGGTGCGATGTTCAACGGCCTTTACATCGAGGCGGCGGTGAACCGCTGGAAGCGCACCCAGGCCGCCGAGGATGCCGAAAAGGCCCGCAAGCTCATGGAAGGCCTGCTTTTGCTGAACTCGATCAGCGACGTGAAAGGCTTCGTCGGCCGCGGAGTGAGCACGGATGGCAAATCGCACTACCCGATGGGCTCGAATGACCAGACGCTGCCCTGGTTCCTCGGCTTGTGGCGCTACTGGGAATCGAATCTCGCGACCGAAAAGGAGAAGGGCCGCATCCAGAAGCATCTGGTCGAGACGGCGGAGGAAATCGTTCGCCTCGGCTGGAAGATGCCGGCGGAAGCACCTTTTGGCACGCGGGGCAGTTTTGAAGGATTTCACTTCGAGGAGGTGAGCCGCAAGCTCTTCACCATGAAGATGCTCCACGCCGTCACCGGGGACGCGAAATGGCAGACGATGTATCTCGCCGAGTTGGAGAAGCGGGGCGGTGAGAGATCGCTCTCGAAGCGTGAGATTTGCGCCGGGGGCATGGTCTTCTGGTATTCCAAACGGCACAACTGGACCTCCTGCGCCGCCGTGGGAGCCTTGCGTGGTCTTTGGGAACTGGAGAACGATGCCGCGCTGAAAGCGGTGTATGCCCAAGGACTCGTCGCCAGCGCCAAACTGGCTGCGGAAAGCCTTTCGCTGGCGCAGCAGTTCGACAATGCCGACACGAGCTACTTCGAAATGGACTGGCGGGTGATGAACCAGGCATGGAAACCGCAAACGAATGAGAAAGAGGCCCAGGAGCTCGCCATGGTGCAAATCAAGAGCTTCCTCAAAGTCGCACCGCGTCGCGGCAAGGAGACCGCCTTCATTCGCGAGCCCACCGCCGCAGCGTGGATCGTGACGCTTTGTCCTGATGAGGCTGTTTTGAAGACGCAGGCACAGGCAGTGGAGAAGGTGATCGCCCACTACGACTACTCGAAGCTCTACTACTCCCAGTTCTTCTGGGTGGAGATGGCGTGGGAGAGGCTTCGGAAATGACAAAGTTTCCTTGTCAAAAGCCGACCTTTTTTGACAAGATGTAGCGCAACACTCCATCCAAGTGGCCTTTCTCCGTCCCATCCTCCTTACGCTTTTCGTCACGCTGGCGATGCCTTGGCCCGATGCGCAGGCCCAGTCTTCGCTGGTGACCACCCATGCGGCGACGAATGTGGGCGATCTCTCCGTCACCCTGAACGGCGTGGTCAATCCCGGCGGAGTGAGCAACTGGGTTTTCTTTCAATACGGCACCACAACCAGTTACGGGCAGGCCATCTCGGCCGAGCCGTCCTCGATCACCGGCACCGCGAATGTGACGGTGTCCGCCGTCGTGACCGGGCTGCAACCCAACACGACCTACCACTTCCGCCTGGCAGCGGGTCCAGCAGGCATGCCAAATGTCTTCGGCGCGGACATGACCTTCACCACCGGCCCGCCGGCCACACCACCCGCTCTCGGCACACCCTTGACGGATAACATCTACACCACTCGGGCGCGGATCGAGTGCGGGGTGAGTGGCGGCAGCTCGGTGGCGACGGTATCCGTCGAGTATGGAACGACGACGAATTACGGATCCGTGGTGACTTGGCAAAACTCGACGGTGGAGATCGGCACCAGCCGCGTGAACAACCTATTCATCAGCGGGCTGCAACCTGGCACGACGTATCATTATCGTTTCAAGGCGGTCAATAACGAGGGCACCAGCTACAGTCCCGATGCGTCATTCACCACGCTGGAGGTACCGCTACTCGTCACCGGAGCGGCGACTTCCGTGACCGATCTCGCTGCCGTGCTGAACGGCACCATCAATACCATGGGCGGCAGTTACACCATCTCCGCGCAGTATGGCACCACCACGGCCTACGGTCAGTCACGCAGTGGCAGCCATATCTCCAGCTTCATGTCCATCGTGGTGCCCTGCGAGGTGAATCCGACGAATCTGCTGCCCGCCACGACCTACCACTACCGACTCGTCGCCACGGATATTTATAACACCAGCTACTATGGGCAGAACGCCAGCTTTACCACGGCGGCAGCTACACGGCCGTTTTCGACTACGGCGAGACAACCTCTTACGGCCTCACCGCATCGCCGGGCTCGATTAGGGTGATCATTGGCGGAGGACTCGGCGGCGACCTCCTCATTGGAGGAGGCATCATCATCGGTGGTGGCAGCTCGAATGTAAATGCATCAGCCTCCGCCGCGGTGCAGCCGCAGAAGACATACCACTTCCGTCTGCGCCTCACGGACAGCTATGGCAACCAATTCACCGGCTCGGACGCCACCTTCACCACGCCGTCTGCGGTCGAGGCATGGCGCCAGCAGCACTTTGGCTCCATGACCAATACGGGCAATGCAGCCGACGACGCCAACCCGGCTGGCGATGGCATCACGAACCTCATGAAGTATGCGCTTTGGATGAATCCCACGCAGCCAGGCACGCAACCGCCCGCCGTCGTCACCGAGGTGTCGGGCATCCGCTATCTCGGCATGAATTTCCCGCGCAATCCTTATGCGTCCGATGTTTTCTACGAGGTGCAGGCCGCTGACAGCCCGCTCGGTCCTTGGACGACGGTCATGAGCCTCACACCGGGCGGTTTGCCCTCCGGCCCAGGTTTTGTGAGTGAGGATGTTGCATCGCTCGTCAGCGGCATTGGCAGCCAGCCGGTGATTTACAGCGATGTCATCTACGTTCGCGACACCGTGCCGCTCGGCTCAACGCCGCATCGCTTCATGCGTCTTCAGGTGCAAAGGCAGCCTTGAATGCCAGATCGAGGCGGCGGGTGCGTTTTGTGCGCACCATGAAGCACCTTCTTGTTTTCGTTTTCCTCGTCTCCACGGCCTTCGGGCAGGATTTGACCGCGCAGAAGAAAAAGATCCGCGAAGTGGCTGCCACGAACCAGATCGACCTCCGGCTGGATCAAGCTTACGCGGGCAATGAGAACGCGAAGCAGATGGTGGATGTGTATCTGCCGAAAAAGCGGAACAGCGAGAAGCCGTTGCCGGTGATCGCTTTGATCCACGGCGGCGGCTGGGTGAATGGCGACCGGCTGGGGTATGGTGCGCAGGCCATTCAACTCGCCCGCACCGACGACTACGCGGCGGTCACGGTGGGCTATCGCCTCACCAAAGAAGCCTCCTGGCCTGCCCAGGTGCATGATTGCAAGGCTGCCATCCGCTGGATTCGTGCGCACGCGAAGGAGTTGAACCTCAATGCGGACAAGATCGCCGTGTGGGGCAGTTCGGCAGGTGGGCATCTCTCGTCGCTGCTTGGCACGAGCGGCGATGTGAAGGAGTTGGAAGGCAACTTGGGCCCTCACACGAGCTTCAGCAGCCGCGTGCAAGCCGTGGTGAATCTGTGCGGTCCGGAAGACTTCACGCAAGCGCTCATGTTCGACAAGGAAGGCAAACCGAACTGGAAGGATGATGCCGTGAGCGGCCTGCTCGGCGGCAGCGCTCAAGAAAAGACGGCTGAAGCCAAGGCGGCCTCGCCTTTGACCTATGTGAGCCAGGATGATCCGCCCTTCATCACCTTCCACGGCACGAAGGATCAACGCGTGGCTTTCCTGCATGCGAACGCAATTCATGCGGCGCTGCAAAAGGCGGGCGTGACCTCACTTTTCGTGCCGATCACCGATGGCGGTCACAGCTCCGTGAGCCATCCCGAGGTGAAGGTTCGTGGTCAGCAATTCACCGACAAGGTGCTGCGTGGACTGGAGACCCGCATCGACACCGCACCGCTCCAGGCGCTTCCCGAACAGCCGAAGAAGTAACTCCGTAGCGGCGAGCGTCAGCACGCCGAAAGGGCGTGCGATGCCCAAGAGACACTCGTTTCGGAAAACGCACGTTTTCCACTACAGCATAAGCCTCCCCGTAGCGGCGGGCGTCAGCACGCCGAAAGGGCAAGCGACGCGCAAGAGAGGCTCGTTTCGGAAAACGCACGTTTTCCACTTCGGCATAAGCCTCCCCGTAGCGGCGGGCGTCAGCACGCCGAAAAACGCCTGCGATGCTCAAGGAACGCTCGTTTCGGAAAACGCACGTTTTCCGCTACAGCATAAGCCTCACCGTAGCAGCGGGCGTCAGCACGCCGAAAAACGCATGCGATGCCCAAGGGGCGCTCGTTTCGGAAAACGCACGTTTTCCGCTACAGCATAAGCCTCACCGTAGCAGCGGGCGTCAGCACGCCGAAAACGCCTGCGAAGCCCAAGGGACGCTCGTTTCCGAAAACGCACGTTTTCCACTACAGCATAAGCCTTCTCGTAGCAGCGGGCGTCAGCACGCCGAAAGCGCATGCGATGTGCAAGAGATGTTCGTTTCGGAAAACGCACGTTTTCCACTACGCGGAGCGTTTCGAGCGGCAGTCAGAACAGATCTCGTCACCGCTATCGAGCACGCGGAAGTCGAGCTGAGGATGGTCGATCTCGGTCTTTTTGCACACGCTGCATTGATGGAAGAAGGTTCCTGATGAAGGACCGGCCTCCTGGAAACGGGCGCGACGATCGGTGACCTTGGCGGCGTGCAGCCTTTCGCTGATGAGACCGGGAAGGAAGGCCACGAGGTAGTTTAGGTGCCCGCAAAGCACTGGCAGCAGCAGCACGGGCTGCTGCACCACGCCGAGCAAGGTCATGCCAGCGGCGATGAGGGCCAGCCATTTGATCTTCACCGGCAGGATGAAGTACACCATGATCTCCTCGTTCGGATAAAACGTGGCGAAGGCGAAGAAGAGCGACTGATAGAGGAACAGCGCTTCCGCCGGCCAGCCGAAGAGGAGGTTTCCGGCGGTCACGGCCACCATCCAGGTGAGGATGTAAAGATTCACGCGAAAGGGCGTCCACGCCGCCTCCAACCCGCGGCCGATCCACATCATGATGAGCGTGCCAAACACGGCCCAGAGGATGGAAGTGCTGCGAGGGATGAACACATGCGTCACCAGCCGCCACACCTGGCCCTGCATCACGCGATCCATGTCGAGTGACAGCATATCTTCATAGCCGAGGGCGGACTCTTTGCTCATCATCAGCATCAGCACGAGCACGCCGAGCTGGAAGATGCCGATGACCTGCACGAGGCCGGGAATGGCGAAGCGGCCGAGCTTGGATTCGAGGGTGTCGATGAAACGCATGAGGGAGGGCGATGATGGATGCCGCGGCAGCTTTCGCGAGTGCCATTCACACAAAAAATGCCGTCACAAGGGCCGCCAGCGCCAACCAGTCGCGAGTGCCGAGGTGGTCGCTGCTGCCGGTGAAGCGCAGCATCTTGAACAAAGCGCCCGTGGGGCATCCAAACCGGCAGTAGGCCAAAGGCGTGACGAGCGACCACACGAGTCCGATGAGCGCGATGACGAGGCTGGCCATGCCGGCGACACGGAAGAGGTAGGCATCAAAAGGCTCCACCTGATTTAAATCGAGCCCAACGGCCCACACGACGCTCACAAACACCACGAGCAGCAAAACGAAGGGCAGCGCACTCAAAAGCCCGTCGAGCCGTTTCGAGGGCGACCACTGCCAGCGAAGCCGTTTCGCCAAAAGCTGCTGCAAGGCACCATGCGGGCAGATGTGATGGCAGTAGAGCTGCTTCGAGGTGAACACAGGACCGAGCAAAGCCACCGCCGCCAGAGCGACAAGGCCGATGGCATTTCGCCATGGCACCCCACCGGCAGCCCAGCCGGCCATGAGACCCTGCGAAAGCATCTCGCCGGACACAAAACCACCGTAAACGACCAGCAGCACATGATGCGCATGCCGACACCAGGCGAGGCCGCGCAGCCGCGTGAAGGCCATCACGAGGGCGGAAAGGATCACGGCGAGATGACCCGCATCCTGCCAGCGCCAGCGAATGCGCTGCCACCACGCGGCGCGGTCCGCTTTCTCATTCAAAAAGGCCAGCGCCCGCACTCGCACGCCTTCTGCCACGCCCCAGCTCGTCTGCGTGGCACCGGACACACCTTCCACGCCCGCTTGATCGAAGTCGATGCCTGCGATGGCCTCCATCGTCATGCCGTCAAAGGTCTTCAAGAAGGCCGGATCGCCCGTGACATAGGCGGTGTAGGCTTCCGTGTCGTAAGTTTTGCGCAGCGCCATCGAGCGAAGCGTCTTGCCCTCGGCATCAAGGAGCAAAAGAGAGTCGCTCGGGCCTTTGTAACCCACCACGCCTTCGCTCGCGGGCGCGGTGCGGATAGCGATGGCGATCACGTTTTGCTTCTCATCGAGCACTTCCCATCGTGGTGCCTCGCCACGCAGGGCTTTCGCTTTGGGTTCGAGCTTGGATACTTCATCGAGCGTGAGCTCTTGAGGAAAGCGCAGCGACTTCGTGGCGCTCTTGCCCATACGTCGCAGCACACCTTCGGCGATGGCGCTGCTCGTCAAGGTGGCACCCGAGACCGCCTGCGGCTGCATCGCGGTGAGCTCCGCAGCCTTCTTCTGATAAAACTGGCCGAAGAACTCCCGGTGTCGGATGACCTCGGCGAGGTGATCCGTCGTGTCGCCGCTGCGCAACACGCGGAGGCCGAGGATGCGGCGATTGCGATCGAGGGCGATGAGCGTGTTCGTGCTGCCGGAGTAGCCGATGATGTCGTCGGACTCCGGCGCGGTCTGCATCACCTGACCGAGCGCAATGCCGGAGGCGTCCTTCACGATCTGAAAGCCATCCGCCTCCTCCAGCGAGGCCGCAGCAGGGAAAAAGTCCCGCACTCGCTCCACGGCGATGCTTTGCATGCCAGAAGGCTGCCGCTTCTGGATCACCACGACGGCCAGCACCAGCAGCGAGAGCCGCCAGGCACGCAGGAGCAGAGGTCGAAATCGGCGCAGGAGCATCAGCGAGATGAAAAATGAGTTTTAGGGCAATCGCGCCTTCAATGCTCGCACCTCACCGCGAACATCGGCGGCCTGCAAAAAGGCCGAGACGACCACCACCCGCCTCGCACCGGCGGCGAGCACGTCATCGAGTCGCGTGGCATTCACACCGCCGATGCAGAAAATGGGCAGCGAGACCCGGCGATGCACTTCGGCGATGTCTTGAAGCCCAATCGGAATGTAGTCCGGCTTCGTTCCCGTGGCGTAAAGCGGCCCGAAGCCGATGTAATCCGCGCCTTCCGCCTGCGCGGCGATGGCTTGATCGAGGCTGTGCGTGGATTTGCCGACGAAACAGACTCCACGGGTAATTTCACGCGCCTTCGCGACGGCATCATCCTCCTGTCCGACGTGGATGCCCTCGCAGGCGATTTCCGCGGCGATGTCCGCGTGGTCGTTGATGATGAGCGGCACGTCAAAGTCACGCAGCACCGCCTGCATCTGCCGCGCGAGCTTTTCGACCTCGCTTTTCACGGCCTTTTTGGCCCGAAGCTGGATCAAATCGACCCCGCCCTCGCACAGTGCGGCCGTCATCGTCTCGACCTGGGCAGGCTGGACGTAGCCGAGATCGAGAATGCCATAGAGGCGGGCTTCAGCGGGAGATTTCTTCATCGCGGTGCTCTAACACAGGATTGGAAACCGCCGCAAGCCGCGTTAAGTGCGCACTCTTTTCCCAAACCGACCCCTTTTGATGATCTGGAACGACTGGCTGCGCGTGCTGCGTTGGCGAGCCCTTGAAGAAGGCGATGCCGACGGGAAGCTCGTGAACTCGGAGCGGCGGCGGGAGGCCACGGCGCACACGCGGGCCGGGCTGACGAGCGAGGAGATCAAAGCCGATACATTGGATGATCGTGCACAGTCGTTCTTGGACAAACGTGCCTCATGGCTGGAGGCGGAGGCGGTGGGCTGGCGCGGAGATTTGATCCGCGTGCTCGAATCGCTCCGCGTGCCGCAGGGTCGATGGAGCTGGGCCGTCGCTGGCTGGATCGCGGCGGGCGTGGCGGGCTACTGGATGACGGATCTGGGCCAGGAGCGTGAGTTTAATCTGCTGGCGCTGCCGCTGGTGGGTCTGCTGGCTTGGAATGCGGTGGTGATCGTGCTGGGGGTGCTGTGCGAACTGCTGCCCTCGCACACACTCGCCGGACGCGGTGGCTGGCTGGCGGAGTTGCTGGCGCATGGCGTTTCGCGATCGCGGAAGGTGAAGGAGCCGGACGCGGTGCAGGAGCGTTTCACCGAACTGGCATGGCCTTTGGCCTGGCGAAGGCTTCAGGCACGGATGCGAGCCTGGCTGCATGTCGGCGCGGCGATGCTGGCACTCGGCGGCGCGGTGGCACTGTATGCCCGCGGCTGGTCGAAGGAGTATCGGGCGGTGTGGGAGAGCACTCTGCTGACCGATGAAGGCGCGAAGACGTTTTTTGGCACTCTTTTCAAGCCCGCGTCCTCGGCGGTCGGCATGCCGGTGCCGCTCGACAAGGTGCCTGAGATGCGGCGCACGGCCGGAAAGCCGATCTCCCCTGCCCCGGCGCTGCCGTGGATTCATTTGTATGCCGGGACACTGCTGGTGCTGGTGATCATTCCTCGGCTGGCGCTGGCAGGCATTGGTGTGGCGAGAATTCATCGCGGGATGGCGAAACGGGCGCGGCAGTTATCCTGGGGACCGTATGTGCGGCGGTTGCTCAATGCCATCGAAGGCGGCGAGGAACGCGTGGAGGTGCTGGTACACGGCATGGATCCATCCGCCTCGCAGCGTGAGGTGTGGGACCGCGGCATTCGCGAGCGCTTTGGCGGTCTGGCGAAGGCGGACTACACTCGCATTCCCGCCGGCGATGAAGATGATTTTGCTGCGCTTTGGCAACCCGCCGGGCCGCTGGTGGTGATGCTTTTCAACATGGCCACGACGCCCGAAGCCGAGGTGCAGCGTCGCCTCGTGAATGACATCCGCCAGCGCCTGCTGACGAAGCATCCCGAGCCGGAATTCGTCATCCTGCTCGATGGCACCAGCCTCGGTGGCCGCTGGCTGGAAGATAAAATCGCCGGACGCGAGCGTCTGTGGTCGCAGATGATGGAAGGTCTCGGTGCCGAGGTGATTGTGGCCCTTCGCCGCGATACGGGCGTGCGAACGCTGCCGGAAAGCGTGAAGTGATCAGAGGCGGCGAGGGAGGCGCTGGCAGCATTTTCGAAACGCTCCAAGGCACCGTCAGGACAGCGACGGGGAAAGCGTCATGCCATCGCGGAGTTGGGCGAGTTGCTGGCGTAGGGAGGCGATCTTTTCGCGCTGATTTTGCTCCTCGGCAGCGGTGCGTTTGAGGCGTGCTTCGGCGAGCGAGACCTGCTCTTGGAGGAGGCGCAGTTTGTCCTCCTGCTCGCTCACAGCGGGATCAATGGTGGGCCGAGCACGAGCGATCTTTTCCAGGCGCTCACGCTCGTCTTTGAGGAATTCGATGCGGCTCTCCTCGCGCATAGCGGCCTCGCGGAGCTTGGCAAGACGGCCTGCGAGGGCCGTCTCGGATTCGGTGGGTTCTTCCTGCGTAGAAGGCGGGGCGGTGAAAACGGGAGCGAGAGTGCTTTCGGCCTTCTCCGCCCGAATGGAGGCGATCACCGAAGGCTGCGTCTTGAGCGTGGAGAGGCGGTTGAGCAACTGGCGCAGGCCCGCGCTGACGATGTCGATCTCGTTGCGGCAATTTCGTTCTTCGAGCGAACCGGCTTCGAGGCTATCGAGACGCTCGCGGGCTTTGCGGGAGCGCTCCGTCCACTGCTGTGTCTGGGTGAGAATATCCTCCGCATCGTGGAGCTCTTGCTGCACGGCATGAACCAGGTCGGCCAGGCTGGTGAGCTGCTCTTTTTGCCATGCCTCGGATTTGACGGCCCGAGCCTCAGATTCCACGAGAGCGGCGATGCTGGTGCGGAGATCGTTCTCCTTCGTTTCCTGCTGAGTGATGCGGTTTTGCAGGTCTGTGTGCGTGGAGCTCAGATTTTCGATTGTGGCGTTCAGCCCGGCGGCACGAGATTCGCCATCGCGGAGAGCGCTTTGCAGCGTCTCTACCTCACGTGAGCGGCTGGTGACAGCTAACTCCAGTTGATGCAGATGTGACTCCGCACTGGTGGCGGCAGCGAGCAATTCCTCACGGCGGATCTGCGCTGCGGCATGCTCTTTTTTCAACGCGGCGAGCTGCTCGCTCGTGTGCGAAAGCTCGTTCGACGTGCCGGCGAGATCGTGGCGAGTGTTTTCGAGCTTTTGCGTGGTGAAGTGCAGCTCGTCATGCAGGCGCTGAAGCTCCTGCGTGCTCGTGGCCACCTGCGGCAGCAACTCAGCCAGGCTGTGGCTCTTTGAGTCAAACTGCGATTGTGCCGTATCGAGGCTCAACCGCGTCTTTGCCAGCTCGGCCAGCGTGAAATTCAAATCGCGGCTGGAGGATTCGAGGGCTTTGCGGGCCTCTGTCGTTTGCTCTTCGGCTTTGGTAAGCCATTCGTTCCGCTCGCGAAGTTTAGCCTCAGCTTGCTCGTGCTTCCTGGTGGTGGCTTCGAGGTCGTTTTGCGTGCTGGCGAGCTTTTGCGTGCTGCTCGCGAGGTTCGTCTGTGTATCGGCCAGAAGGCGCGTTTTGGTCAGCAAATCGGCTTCAATGTCACGATGCTGCTTGGTGGCGGTTTCGAGCAGTTTTTCGAGATCTGAAAACTCCACGCGACGTGCGATGAAACGGCCATCCAGCTCGGAAAATCCGGCGGAGACGTGGGCCAGTTCGGCCTCCGTTTCCCTGAGTTCCCGGCGGCTTGTGTCCAGCTTTTCCTCGGTGCTGCCGATCTCGCGCTTCATCGTGGCGAGGCGGTCACGATCCCGCGTGAGCTGCTGCAAAATATCGGAATGCTCGGTGCGCAGTGCCGTGAGCGTTTTCTCCGTGCTGGAAATCTCCTGCTTGGCATTGGCGAGCTGGTCACTCAGCTCTTCCTCTGCCTGCTGCACCGCCACCAGTTCCTCGCGAACACGAGCGAGATCCTGCGACATCGTTCCCAGCTCACGCTCCGTGTTCACCAACTCGGATTGAGCCTTCGCCAGGCGTGGCAAATCATCCTTGAGAGCTTCGAGGGCGTTTTCGCGCTGCTTTTCCGCTTTCGCCCGACCTTCCATGGCCTGGCGAATGGCGTTTTCGAGTTCATTCCGCTCGCTGCGAAGCCGTTGCACGCTCGCATCCGCCTCCGCCAGCTCGGCTGTTCGGCGTGCCTGATCACCATCGAGTGCGGCCACATCGGCGGCGAGACGGTTGCGCTTCGTTTCGAGCTCGTCGCAGATCACGCGGCCTTGGTGCTGCGTCTCCGTGAGCTTTTGCAGCTCCTGCTGAATTTCCCCGTGGCGGGCCAAGCACTGCAAACGATCCGCAGAGACCTTCACGATCTCTTCACGCCAACTGGCCGCACGCGTCTCATCCGCCGCGATCTGGCGGCGCACCTGCTCGCCCTCCGCATCGAGCCGAGCGCTATCCTCACGCAGGCGCTGCAGCCGACGCTCCGTCTCCTGACGCTGTGCCTCCAGCCGCTCGACGACGCCGCGAGCCTCCACCTCAGCCCGCGCCGCCTCATCATGCCGGGCGGTAAAAGCCCGCAGCCGTTCCTCCACGGATGCCTGGGCATCCAGAGCCGCGCGTCGCTTTGCCTCGGCCTCGAAAGTCGCCGCCCGGATGGCCTCCAAATGCCCGACGAGCTCACGACCCCGCGTTTCCTGCGCCTCGGTGCTCATCGCGGCCTGCATCGACCGCGTGCCCATCATCGCCAGATCTTGCTCGAGCTTTTGCAGCCGCGCCTCATCGGCGGCCCGGCGTCTGGCGATCTCGTGATACTGCGCCATCTCCGCCTCGCGTCGGCTGGAAAGCTCCGAAACCTCTGCCTGAAGAGAGGAATACATCGTGGTAAGCCGCAACACCTCCGCCTGCCTCGTCTCATGTTCCTGCCGCAGAGAGGCTAGGGTGCGTGATGCCATCTCCCGCTGGTGCTCGAGCTGGGCCACCTCATTCATGAGGATCTGCTGCGCCGCCCGGAAGTCCCCGATGGCCTGTGAGCCACCCGGAGTCGGAGCCGGGCCAAGAGTCTGCGTCGCTCGGAAATCCCCCATGGCCTGCGTGCCACCCACCGTGGGAGCTGGGCCAAGGGTCTGTGCCACCCCCGTGATACCAGGGACCACAAACGGCGCCTGAACCTCACGGCCAAATGGGGGAACGAATGCCGGTTGAGTCATGGGAGAGCGTAAAACGGCCCGAGAATACCCTTACGGACCTTTGATTGCACCTCAAAATTCTAGATAATTGAGGTTTATTTCAGTTTATCGCGTGTCTCGGCCTCGGAGAGGGGTAAATCGAGACGGGAAACCTTGCTACAGCCGCTGCGGCTACAGTGCCAGCCTACTTTCCCGCCTTCGCCCGCAGCTTGGTGACGAGGTTTCGACTCACCTGCACGTCTTTTTGCCAGATCACATTTGTCGGATCAGTGGCGGCCAGACGTTCGCTGATGCATAGGCCTTGCTCCATCAGCTCGAGCGCCTCCTCCCACCGCTGCTGCGGCGGGAAGACCTTCGTAGCGATCATTGCGTTACTGTAGAACAGGTCGCGCTGCCACTCGGCATTGGCGGAGTCGCTGGCGACGAGACGTTCGACGATGTTCTTGCCCTCGGTGATGCAGCGCAAGGCTCCGGCCAGATCGCCCTGCTCAACAGCAAGGTGGCCGAGTCTGACCATCGAGACGTAGAGGTCACGCTGCAACGCGGCATTAGCGGGGTCCCTGGCGGCGAGGTATTCGCGGATAGTCTTGCTCTCGGTGAAGTAGTGCAATGCCCCGGCTAGATTGCCCTGTGCCACCGCGAGGTCGCCGAGCTTGATCTGCGAGACGGAGAGGTCGCGCTGCCATCCGGCATTGGCGGGGTCGCTGGCGGCGAGGCGTTCCCGGATGGTCTTGCTCTCGGTGAAGCTGCGCAAGGCCCGAGCCAGATCCCCCTGCGCCACCGCGAGGTTGCCAAGTCTGTCCATTGAGACAGAGAGGTCGCGCTGCCACCCGGCATTGGCGGGGTCGCTAACAGCGAGGTATTCGCGGATGGTCTTGCTCTCGGTAAAGCTGCGCAAAGCTTCAGCCAAATCTCCCTGCGCCACCGCAAGATCGCCGAGTTTCTCCAGCGAGACAGAGAGGTCGCGCTGCCACACGGCATTGGCGGGGTTACTGGCAGCGAGGCTTTCGCTGATGGTCTTGCTCTCGGTGTAGCTGCGCGAGGCCCCGGCGAGATCCCCCTGCACCACCGCTAGGTCGCCACAGCTATCAAGCCATAGCGATCGTTGGTGTTCGTCGCGGAACGGGACGTGAGCGGCATTGGCCTCCTGCATGAAGGCGTGGCCTTCGGAAACCATGCCATTGTCCACGGCGGCCCGCAGCAGCGGCAGGACGACGCGGGTGGTGAGATCCGCAGTGAGCGGTTTGCCGGAGGCGAGAGCTTGCCGCCAGAGCGGATGCAGGCTGTCCCAGGTGGAACGCCCGCCGGTGCCGGAGGATCTGCTGGCAGCTTCCCCAAGGGCCAGACCGCTGTGGTCACTGCCGAGGGAGGTGAGCGCGTTGAACTCGAATTTCGGGGCGCACCAGGAGAGGAGATCGGTGGCGTGTTGGTAGGCGGTGGCGGTGTGGGCCTCGTCGAGGCAGATGATGACGATGGCGGGCACACGACCCAGGGCCTCGCGCTGACTATTGAGAGCCTTCCAGAAGGCGGGCAGGTCCGGGGAGTCCGTGGCTGCGCCAGGCTCGGGGCGAATGGCGATAACTGGAATGTCCGCGCTGGCAAGCTGAGTAGCCTGATGGACGAGCTGAAAGGCGCTGGCTTCGGTGCGGTGAGGCGAGATTTCAAACCGCAGCTCATGCAAGGAACGTGGAGCAATGAGCTGGCGGGCGGAGCGCAGAATATCATCAAGCACGAGAGCTGAGCGATAGCGCAGGGCGATGAGCGCAGGCTGCGCAAGGCTGAGCGCGGCGTGCAGCTCGGAGAGATCAGGCGACGGATTCGACATGGATGCGCAGCTCGTCGAGATACTTCAAGGCCAGCGGATGCACGCCGAGCCAGCGCTTGCCGTTGTTGTATTCCAGCAGGGCACCGCTTTTGAGAAGGATCTGGATGTCTTCATTGGAGCGCACGGGACTGGCGAGGTTGCTGCGCTGCTCGCTGGCGATGGTGGCGAGGAGTTCGAGCAGCGGGCGAGGGTCGCGGGGGGCCGCATGGTCACGAGGATAGCAAATGCGCAGGCCGAGTTCCGACACCATGCGCACGAGGGCGCTCTCGATGGCGCTGCGGTCGATAACCTTGCTGGCACGCACGGTGGTAAAGGTGGAGGCGAGGGTGATGGTCTGGAAGATGTCACGCAACACACCGCCGGTAGCACCGATGAGGGCATCCACTGCATCGTCCGGCAGGATGGAGGGGGCCACGCGGTGACGGATGATTTGTTTGAGCACCGCACAGCCTTCAGCCGAAACGGTGCCGTTGCGCTCGCTGACCTTGATCATGGGCACGGAGAGTCGCTGGGGGAAGCACGCGTCGATGACCGAGGCTTCGTTGGAGTAATAGGTAAAGACGGGGATGGTGTAGATGGCACGCAGGCTGATGGAGCTGAGGAGTGGGCCGTCTTTGACAAAGATGCGGTCGGCATCGGCTAGACTGACTTTATCGAGATTCTCGATGACGAGGAGGAGACGGCCCCGCTCGGTGGCTATCTCCTGCCAGGCCAGCTCGGCAGCGATGCCGAGGGCGTTCACATAGTCACGAAGCTGGCCTTTATTCTGGCGGACTTGATGGATGGTACTTTCCTCGGAGCGGGAGCCAAATTTGAGATCGGAGACGAGCTTGGCCTTGAGGCCAAAAAGCTTTCCGAAGAAGGTCTGGCTAGCGTCCGCTCCGGCTTCAATGTCGAGTCCTGCGGCGTGTGACTCGGTGGATGTCTTCGTTGTCTTGGCAAAAAAGGCGACGATGGGCTTCAGCGTGTCTTCGTTGAGCTTGAGGTCATGATCCTTCGCCACCTCGACGATCCTCATGCACGCGGCGAGGAGGACATCAGCAGCCTCGTTTCCGCTCACGGGCAGAGCATCAACCACATTCAGTGAGACGACGAGCCACTGAGGGCCAAGTTCGGAGATGACTTTGTTGATCTCAGTGCTCTTGCCGCAGCCCTGATGGCCGTGGACGAGGACACGCTGCACTTCGTCACCGTCCAGAATCTCCCGGAGGTCTTCGCGGAAGTGTTTGAGGTGATCCCGAGCATCATTGGTCTCCACCCAGAAGTCACGCAGCGTTGCCCCCTCAAGCGGCTGCAAGGTGCAATTCTTGCGCACTTGGTCGAGTGTAGTGGCAGGCTTGAAAGTGGACATGAACCTCAATTACGTTTTTTCGAGGGCATAGGCAACTTGATAGTTGATCCAGTGCCGGTGGCCAGTTCGACCTGTGCTTCAGAATCGCCGATCACGGCTCAGGCGGACATCACAGGTTGCTTGGGGAAGAACTTATCGAGCGTCTTGAGATCACTTTCGAGGTCATCCACATCGTAAGGCATGGGAATGCCACGCTGTCCCATCAGCTCCATGAACTCCGGCTTGGACAACCCGAGTGCGTTCCCTGCCTGACCCAGAGTAAGACGGCTATCCATGAACAAGCCAACGGCGAGTCCAAAGAGCAACTCCTGCGGTCCGCAACCGGCCTGCGTGACGAGTGAGTCTGGAATCTGAAGGGGCATGGGCAGAGATTAAGTGATGCGTCGAGTTCAATCAAGCGACTCATGGCTTCGTCAAAAACACCAGCAGATCACGCAACTCCTCGTTGGTGAGCGACATCACCAAGCCGGGCGGCATCAGTGAGGTGCGGAGTTCGGTGCGTTTCACGATGTCGGTTTCGGGGAAGGATTTTTCTTTGCCGGTGAGATCGCGGAAGACGTCGGTGCTGGAGGAGCGCAGCAGGATGCCGGTGAAGGTGGTGCCGTCTTTGAGTTCGACGACGGAGGGATAAAACTGCGGCGCGACCTCGCGATGTGGCTCGAGGATCGAGCGCAGGATGGCGGCGCGGTCGCCTTGTTGAGCGATGAGGGTCAAATCGGGACCGACGACGTTGCCGCGACCGCTGTGACGATGGCAGGAGGAGCAGAGGGCAACCTTGCTGTTGAAGAAGATGCGGCGGCCGGTTTCGGCATCGCCTTGGCCTTCGAGGAGTTTGAGCCAGGCGGCGGTGTCATCGAACGCGGGGCGAGTGGTGGTGATGGAGCGTGGAAGGGCTCGTTGGGCTTCATCGCGAATGATGGCGTTATCGCTTTGGGCGAGTTTTTGCAGAACAGCCTGGTCGTCGATGCCAAGAATAGCCTCCACACGCAATCGTGGCGCACTGGATGCATCGTCAGCAAGGTCAATCAGGTCAGCCTGCTCCCGGCGTGCCACCAGCGTGCGCACCACCTCCAGCTTGAGCACCTCATCGTCTTGCGCGAGCAATCCCCGCAGCAATTCGAGCGTGAGAGCTTTGTGGGTCGGCGGAGCGAGGCGCAGGGCGTAGCCTTTGAGGCGGGCGGGCGTTTTGGGATCGGTGATGCGTTCGACGAGCACTTCGGGATTGGTGACGCCGGCGCCGGGATCGCCGCGAAGGGTGTTCCAAGTGGCTAGCACGGCTTCGAAGAGGCGGAAGTCGAGTTTTGAATCGCTGAGCATGGCCTCGACCTGCGGTTGGAAGTCTTTGAGCACCGCATCGGCGATCCAGCGCAGGCATTCGAAACGCATTTCGGCATCGGGATCGTCGAAGAAGGCACGCACCCACTTGGCATCGCTCAAATCGGCGCGACGCATCGCGACGAAGGCCCACACGCGATCTTGAGGTGAGAGCGACTTCACAGCTTCGACGCTCAGTTTGGATCTCGAAAGCGAGGTCAAAGCGGCATCGGCGAGGTATTTGTCGCTTCCACGAGCCAGCTTGAGCAATTCGGCCACGTCGGGTGTTTCGCGGCCTTCGCGGAGTTTTTTGGCGAGAGTGGCTTCGGGCGTTTCGCGCTGCTTTTCGGCGATCCAGGGCTGTTTTTCGATTTCGAGCTTCCACAAGCGTCCGCGGCCATGGATCGGGTAAGAGCTGAAAACCCAGTCGGTGAGGTAAAACGCGCCGTCGGGGCCTTGGGCCATACAAACGGGCCGGAAGAAGTCGCTGCCTTTCACGAGCGGGATGCGCTCGGAGGTGTAACCCGCGCCTTTTCGCGCGAGCGGGAAGTAGTCGATGCTGTGATCGCTCCAACTCGGGATCAGGACACCGCCGCCGAGCTCGACGACAGCGCAGGGGCCTTCGCCACTGGAATGCACCATGCCGAGCGTGCCGCGCAGCTCGCCATTCCACGCGACAAAGGGGTGCACGGGTGCGCTGCCATAGACCCATTGGAAACCGTAGTCCGCGCCTTCGACGACATGCAGCAAACGACACGGCGGACGGCTGCCGGGATCGTTTTCCGCGGCGAAGATTTCGCCATCTTTGCGCACGAGCAGGCCAAAGGGATTCCAGAAGCCACGAGCGATGCGGCGCAGGCCTTTGCCATCGGCAGTGCAACGAAAGACGCCACCTTCACCGCGACCGCTGACCTTCACGCCATCGGTGCCGGTGAGCGTCCAGTCCTTGCCGAAGTTTTCGCCGAGCGAGAGGACGAGGCCGCCATCGGGATGCCAAGCCATGCCACTGAGACCGTTGTGCGGGTAATCGGCCACGGTGTCGAGCGTGGCGAGGTTTTCCTCGGTGTCGCCGGTGCCATCGCCATCGCTGTCCTTCACGCGCAGCACGCGATCACGCTCGGCGAGGTAGATCCAGCCATCGGGGCCGACTTCGACGTGCATGGTAGCATCGGTTTGGTTGTAAAAGACGCGACGGTTTTTGCCGTCGGCATCGAACACGAGGATCTCATCATGCTGCGGGCCTTCGTAACCTTCCGGACGGAAGTGCGTGTGGCATACGGCGAGCCAGATGCGGCCTTTGTCATCGACATCGATGCCCGTGGGTGTGACGAGCGCGGGATGCTCGGCGAGCAGCGTCATCTTCACGCCGGGTTTCAGCGTCTCGATCTGCGGCGCGAGGTCAGTGGGAACGACGGGGGCTTTCGGCGGCGGGGCGGATTGGGCGAAGGCGGCGAGAGGGAGGAGGAAGAAGAAGAAGAAGAAGAAGAAGCGATGCATGACTGCTTCATCAAACGCGGCAAAGGGGCTCGCTTAGACAATCAGCAGTCGAATGTTCGTCGATCTTCCATCCGGGAGCCGAGGGCGTAACGGACTACTCGATTGATGATTGCTGATTTTTGATTTTTGAAGTGGATGCTTGTCACGCATCGGGATTGAAGCCACCGGTGAGCGGGTCGAGGGCGAATTCAAAATCCTCATCGGCATCGCGGAGGATGAGTTCGATGGGTTCGAGGAGGCAGCCGGGGAGTACGCGGACGGTCTGGCCCTCGGCCTCGGTGAAGTCCTTGGCGTAGTAGCGATGGATGAGGAGCTTCGAGCTGGGGGGAAGTTCGACGCTGCGGATGAGCTCCCCCGTTTCATCCAGGAGGTCACAGCTGCCTTCCTGAAAGGCGATGACCTGCTGGCGGCGGTAGGTGGAGGCGCGGCTGACGGCCTCGACGCCGAGGGCCTCGATGCCGGAGACGGCTTTCTGCACCGCTCGGTCATTCATCATGCCGCTGACCATCACGGCTCCCGCGCCGATGAGCATCGAGGCGATGATGAGGACGACGGAGATTTCCAGAAGAGTGAATCCGCCTCGAAGGGAACGTGGGCACCTGGAGGCGGAAGGAGACATGCAGTCAGAGGTTAGAAGTTAGAGGTTAGAAGTAATGAAAGAGCCTCATCTGACTTCTCACTTCTTACCTCTCACTTTCACATGGCCCTGTTCACCAGTTGCCGATGTCGTCATCGGTGCCGTCCTGGCGGTCGGGGCCGGAGGACCAGACATCGTAGCTGGCGGGATTGTGCGTGCCGGGATAGCGATAGAGGAAGGTATTGCCCCAGGGATCTTTGAGATCGGCTTCGTCTTTGACCATTTGCGTCCAGCGTTTCACGCCGGGGTTTTTGTGGAGGGCCATGAGGCCCTGGGCGGAGGTGGGATACTGGCCGGCGAGGGATTTAAAGGAGGTGAGCTGAGCCTGGATGCTCTGCACCTTGGCACTGCTGGCCTGGATTTCAGCGCTGGCCTGGAAGCCGTTGATGCCGCCGGCGACGACGGCGAGAAGGAGGCCGATGATGAGGAGCACGACCATGATTTCGAGCAGCGTGAAGCCACGGGCGACGAGGGACGGACGGAGGGTGTTTTTCATGACGAGGTTGGGATGAAAAGGTTCAGCGTTTGCCGATCTGCTGAAGGGTCGCGAAGACAACATCAATGATGGCGTAAACGATGCTGCCGACGACTACCGCCATGACCACGAGGATGCAAGGCTGGATAAGGGCGGTGGCCCGCTCGACGAGGCGGTTGAACTGACCATCGAGACGAGCGGCGGATTTGGTGGCGACTTCAGCAAGGTTTCCGGTCTCTTCGCCAAGACGGATGACATCGATGGAGCGCGGCGGCAGCGCTTTGGCGCGCTGGATGGCGGTGCTGAGATGCTCGCCCTCCTGCACCATGTGCTCAATGCCCTCGAACTGCTGGCGAATGAAGGGATTGCTGATGGTGCCTTTGAGCAAATGCAGGGCCTGGGTGATGGCGAGGCCGCTGTGGAGGAGGGAGCCGAGCGTTTCGAGGAACTGTAGCTCGTGGCGGGACTGCATGAGATCGCCGATCACGGGGGTGTGATGCAGCATCTTAAACCAGGCGAGCTGCACGGAGGGAATCTGGGCAAGGATGACGGCGACGATGACCAGGATGCCGATGGCAATGAGCAGGAGCCACCATTCATTGCGCAGGAAATCCGAGAGCTTCATGAGGTAGTCGAGCATCACGGGCGTGGCTTTGCTGCTGTTCTTGATGAGCACGGAAAGCTTTGGCAGCAGGTAGGTGATCATCACGATGCCGAGGGCGAGGCCGGTGGCAGCGAGGAAGGCGGGATAGATGAGGGCTCCGAGGAATTTCGAGCGCAGCTCCTCCATCATGCCAAGGTATTTCACCTGCCGATCGAGGATCTGATCGAGCGAGCCACTGCTCTCGCCAGCGGCGATCATGCTGCAAAAGAGCGGACCAAAGCTGCTGGAGACCTGTGGCAGGGCGGTGGAGAGCGGGATACCATCTCGCACGAGTTCGCGAAGTCGGCGTGACATCTCTCGCGTGAGCGCATCGCTGCTTTTTTCCATGGCACCGAGGGCCTGATCGATCTGGAAGCCCGCAGAGAGGAGATTCGAGAGCTCAATGGTGAAGGCGATGACCTGGGCGTGCTTCAGATGCACCTTGCCGGTGTCACCGCCGGATTTGAGGCGCTGCCAGAGGGCGGCGAAAGGCGCGGCGCTATCCTTGGTGACGGCGGCGGCGGCTTTTTTGCCGTCCTTGGGCTTCGCCTTGGCGGCTGGAGCAGCCGAGGCACCGAGCGGCTTCACGGAACTGGCACGCAAGCCCATGCGGGCCAGCTTTCGCACGACCTCGCCGCGATCCGCCGCATCAATGGAACCCTTTTTGGATTCCCCGGCGGCAGATAGAGCGGTGTAAGCAAAGGCGGGCATGCGCAGCGCACATTTGCCAGAGAGCGGGCGACTAGAGAAGTGAAAACTTCGTCATCACTTCTTCGGAGCTTCGCCTGCCTCCTTGGCGACCTCGTCTTTTTTCTTCTGAACCTCGGCGGATTCGACTTCGAGGAGCTTTGGAGCCGCGCCACCTTTGGCGACGAATTTCAAAGCAACGCCGTTGATGCAGAAGCGGCGGTCCGTGGGCGTTTTGAAACCTTCACCCTCGAAAACATGGCCGAGGTGGGCACCGCAGCGCTTGCAGACGGTCTCCACGCGGCGCATGCCGTGGCTGTTATCGACGCGCTCAAGAACGCCATTGGCCTTCGAGCTATCGTAAAAGGAGGGCCAGCCGCAGCCGGAGTGAAATTTCTCCTTCGAGGTGAAGAGCTCCGAGCCGCAGCACACGCAGTAGTAGGTGCCTTCGCCCTGCTTTTCGAATTCCTTGTAAATATCGCCAAAAGGCCGCTCGGTGCCCTGCTGGCGGGTGACTTTGAATTGTTCGTCGTTGAGCAGTTTTTTCCACTCTTCATCGGTTTTGACGATCACGGGGGCAGGCATGGCTTTGGGGTCGGTTTGGGGTTTGTCCTCGGCATGAACGATGCAGATGGCGGCGAGGGCAAGGATGGCGAGAAGAGAGAATTTCATAATGAGCGGGCAACAAACGTGAGAGAGCGTGAGATTTTGCTTATTCCGGGAGGTTGCGGCGAATATCCAGCGGCACGTGCGGAATGTCGTTTGCGGGCGGAGTTCCTCCCGCCATAGATGCGCGGCCATGTCCTCCATTTTTGAACTTTTCTCTCTCCAAAATCAAACTGCGGTCGTGATCGGCGGCACGGGTGAACTCTGCGGCGCGGTCGCCTCCGGCTTTGCGATGGCAGGAGCCGAGGTGGTACTCGTGGGCCGTGATGCGGCAAAGGCGGAAAAGCGCCTCGAAAGCATCCACGCGGCCGGTGGAAAGGCCTATTTCGTCTCCGCCGATGCCAGCCGCAAAGCCGACCTGCAAATCCTGCTCGATCAGGTGCAGGAGCGCAGCGGCGGCTGCCAGATCCTCGTCAACGGCGCGGGCGTGAACTCGCCCACGCCCTTCCTCGACATCCCGGAGGAAGAGTACGATCGGATTATGAACATCAACACGAAGGCCGTCTTCCTTGCCTGCCAAGTCTTCGGCAAATACTTCGTCGAAAACAAGGTCCCGGCCTCGATCATCAATCTGGGCTCCATGTCCGGCCTGATCCCACTGAGCCGTGTGTTCACCTATTCGATGTCGAAAGGCGCGGTGCATAATCTGAGCAAGAACCTCGCTCGTGAGTGGGCACCGCTCGGCATCCGCGTGAACACGCTGGTGCCCGGTTTCTTCCCGGCGGAGCAAAACAAGAAGGTGCTCACGCCAGATCGCGTCTCCAAAATCATGGGCCACACACCGATGAACCGCTTCGGCGAAGCCAAAGAACTCATCGGCGCGGCCCTGCTGCTCGCGGCGAGCGGCGGCAGCTTCATCACCGGCCACGAAATGGTCGTGGACGGCGGTTACTCATCGATGACGATCTGAGAAATCCTCAGCTCAGCTCAGCTCAGCTTCGCACCGAGACGCTTCAGCATGGCTTCGAGCATGCGGCCATATTTGACGTAGCTGTCGTATTGCTCCTTCGCCTTCTGCTCGGGGCTCAGGTCATCGGCAGCACCGGCGCCGTGGAAGACGACGGCCACATGCGGCTCAATGCTGATGTAGCCGGAGTAGCCGGTCTCGGCGAGATCCTTCATGATGCGCTCGGTCTGACCTTCGCCTTCGCCTGGATAAGTGTACACGGCGTCATTCTTCGCGGTATCCCAGATGCCGTCTTTGACGTGAACGTGCGCCATGAAGGGCTTGATGGCTTGATACATGGTCCAAGCATCTTGTTTCATGCCGGGGCGGTCGCGGTCGTCGATGAAGACGGGATTGCCCGTATCAAAGACCCACTTCATGCCGGGAACGGCCTCAGCCATGCGCTGGACGTAGGTGGGGCTCATGCCACCCCAGTTCATGCAGTTCTCATGCACGACGGTGAGGCCGGCATCGGCGAAGCGCTTGTTGATCTCGATCATGCGCTTGATGCGCTCCGGGGCGAACTGCTCTGCGTCGTCCACGCCATCCGTTTTGCAAACGGCATAGCTCATCACGCGGATGAGCTTCGCGCCGAGGCGCTGCATGCGGGGGATGGCGCGGCTGATTTCGGCCTCGGTAATGGAAAAGTCGTCGGTGATCTTTTTGGCCCAGTTGCCGATCAGCGAGCCGAAACCGCTCACTTTCATGCCTTTCTCGTCGAGACGGGCCACGACCTTGTCGAAGATCGCCTCGGGGATCTCATGCAGATTGCCTTTCACGCCATCAATCTCGACGCCACGGGATTCAATGCTGTCCCAGCCGAGTTCTTGGTGGGCTTGGATTTGCACGTCGAGGGACGCGCCTGCTTCATCTGCAATGCCGGTGAGTTTGATCATGGTCGGTGAGGGTAAAAAAGGAGGGTGAGTGATGCCGCATGCGGCCGGGGAAGCAAGCGTCACTTCAGCGACACCAGCCTCTGCTCCACCTGCTGGAGCAATTCGGCATTTTTCGCCACCAGACGCTTCAAATGGCGTGCCAGCGTCTGCGCACGCGGCCTGTCACCCTCCGCATGCAGGCGCTCGATGTGCCTGAGCAGCTCACTTTGCTGTGGGGTGAGTCCTGCGATGCCGCTGAAGCCTACGGCGGGCCTCAACGCGCCAGCCGGTTCGCCGCCAAAGATGTTCTCAAGCTGCAGCAGCCAAGCCTCTTTCCCATCCTGTGAAAAGGTAAACCAGATGAGCAGGCCGCTTTGCTCCACCTCGAAGGCGCGACGATCCGCGGTGACGGGCGTCAGCTTGTCCACGAGCCAGGTTTTATCTTTGTTTTGCTTGGCGAGTTCGAGGTGCGTGCCCGTCCAGCGGAGCTTCGCTGGCTGGATCTGACGCTCGTCCGGTTCCGACTCGAAAACCACATTCGTGATGTCCTTTGGAAACTCCCGCACGGCCTTTGCCTGCGGGCCGATGGGTAGCTTAAACGCCACCTCGCCACTCACGGTGAGGGGTGTCACAAAGCGAAGATCATCGCTGAAGAAATACCATCCGGTGTTCGCCCCTTGAAAATTCAGCCGCAGCACGCCCGCATCCACAAAGGCGGACTCAAACACGCCGCCCTTCGCGCCTCCATTCTTGATCTCACGCACGTCTTTCCCATCAAACTCGAGCCCTTTGAGTCCGAAAGTGCCTTTCAGACTCCACGAGATGCCTTTGAGCTTCGCCGCAAAGGCGGTGATCTCGGGATAGGCCTCGCCGGCGGCTGAGGCGAGGCCGCACGAGAACGCCAGGATGAGAAGAGAGGCTCCAAATTGCATGCGGCCGACCTTGGATCACCCGATTGGCTTTTCAAGGCCACGCGATCGGCAAAGGATTTCCTGCTCGGAGGTGGCATCGCCAGCGGTTCACGCTATGAGCAGCGGCGCATGAACTGGATCAGCGAACACACCCTCCTCCCTGCCGACGCGTGGCTGCTCGTGCTCGCGTGCCTGGGAGCCATGTGCATCGGCATGTCCAAAGCGGGTCTTTCCGGCACCTCAACACTCAATGTCGTGCTGATGGCCAAGATTTTCGGCGCGAAGGAATCCGTTGGGGTGATCCTACCCATGCTCATCGCGGCGGATTTCATGGGCTACTTCATCAACCGCAAGGGCGGCTCATGGCGGCGCATCCTGCCGATTTTGCCGCCGGCGATTGCAGGCGTGATCGTGGGCTGGGTGCTGCTGGGGAAGTTTGACAATGCGATGGCCCGCGTGGTGATCGGCTGGATCATCATCGCGTTGCTGGTCTTTAACTGGCTCTTGAACCGCCGCAGACAGGATTTCCTGGCGCTGACGGAGCACAAAGGTTTCACCTGGGCGATGGGCTTTCTCGCGGGCGTCGTGACGATGCTGGCGAATGCCGCCGGGCCGGTGATGACGGTCTATTTGCTGGCGCAGCATCTCGAAAAGAAGGAGCACCTCGGCGTCTTCAGCCGCTACTTCCTCTTCGTGAACCTCTTCAAAGTGCCTTTCAGCGCGGATCTTGGCATCATCCATGGCAAATCCTTGATGACGAACCTCACGCTCATGCCTGCCGTCGTGCTCGGGGTATTCCTCGGCTGGTGGATTCTGAAAAAGCTACCGCAGAAGCTCTTCGAGAACGTGCTCTTCTGGATGACCGCCGTGGCCGCTGTGTGGCTGATCCGTGGATGATCCTCTTTTCACGGCAGATCGCGGCTTGAGCCAGCGTACATGCTCGCCATAGAAACCGCCCCAATCCATCCCTCCCCATGCGACTCCAAGACCAGGTCATTCTCATCACCGGCAGCACCACAGGCATCGGCGAGCACATGGCACGACGCTTCATTCAAGAGGGCGCGAAGGTCATTTTGCATGGTCGTGATGCCGCTCGCGGCCAGGCCTTGAGAAAAGAGCTCGGCGAGGACAAAGCGGCCTTCTGCCAGGGCAGTCTCGAAGACGCCTCGTATCCCGAAAAACTCGCCGCTGAGGCCATCGCGGCGTTTGGGAAGGTCGATGCGCTGGTGAACAATGCCGCGCTGACCATCCGTGGCCGCATCGACACAACCGACGCGGCTTTTTTTGACCGCATGATGGCGGTGAATGCTCGTGCACCGATGCTGCTGATTCGCGCTTTGCTGCCTGAGTTGAAGAAAAACACCGGCGTGGTGCTGAACATCGGCTCCGTGCTGGCCCATTGCGGCCAAGCCAACATGCTTGCTTACTCGATGTCCAAAGGTGCCCTCATGACAATGACCCGCAATCTGGCAGACCCGCTCGGCATGGACCGCGTGCGAGTGAACCAGCTCAACGTCGGCTGGACGCTCTCAGACAACGAATACCAGGTGAAACTGGGCGACGGCCTCGGCGAAGGCTGGCCGGAGCGTCTGCCGCCTTCGGTGGTGCCGATGGGCCGTCTTTTGATGCCGGAGGACATTGCCGCCGCCGCGATTTATTGGGTCGGGCGAGAGAGTTATCCCGTCACCGGCACCATCGCCGAGTTGGAGCAGTATCCGATCATCGGCCGCTACGCGAACGCCGAGGGCGACGAGAAGAAATCACCAAACCCATAGCGCAAGAACCCCTGACATTTTGGAATGCGCCCTTTTCTTTCGGCTCTCTTGGCAGCTTTAGGAGTTTGCTTTGCTGCACTGCATTTTGCGGGCTTCATGCATTGGCTGGCTGGATCTGCATGCGCATTCATTGAAGTTGCCGGTCAGGCTAGCGTTTCACCATCTGAGCTGTCAGCTGGGATCGGCGAAAACATCATCTTGTTTGTCTTGCGTGGTTTATTTTCCATCCTGCCAGCTGCGTTGCTTTACACGGTTCTGGTAGCAACGAAGTTCAGGAAGCCTTGGTTCTATTACTCGACTTACTGCGCTTGCCTTTTTTTCTTCATCCTGATTCCAATCGGAAGCGTTTTCGGTCTGATTCTTTTTATCGCGCTGCGCAGAAGGAAAACCGAGTTTTTCAATTCCTCGCAAACAACAAAGTCCCCGCCACCCATCCTTAACACAACTAAACCATGAAACTGATCCGCTTTGGAAACCCTGGAGAAGAAAAACCCGGCCTTCAGCTTGATGACGGCCGCCGCATTGATGCGAGTGCCTTTGGCAGCGACTACGATGAGACATTCTTCGGCGGCGATGGCCTGGAACGTCTCGCCGCCTGGGCGAAAGCGAATGCGGCCTCCGCACCCACGGTGGATGCCAGCGTACGTCTTGGACCATGCATCGCACGTCCAAGCAAGATCATCTGCATTGGTCTGAACTACGTCGATCACGCCAAAGAGAGCGGCATGCCGATTCCGGCGGAGCCGATTGTCTTTTTCAAAGCCACCAGCGCCATCTGCGGACCGAATGACAACGTCGTCATCCCCAAGAACTCGAAGAAGAGCGACTGGGAAGTCGAGCTCGCTTTCGTCATCGGCAAAAAGGCCAGCTACGTGAGTGAAGAGAACGCCATGAGCCATGTGGCCGGTTACTGCGTTCACAATGACTACAGCGAACGCGAGTGGCAGCTCGAGCGCGGCGGCCAATGGGTCAAAGGCAAGAGCTGCGATACCTTCGCTCCTCTCGGGCCCTACCTCGCAACGAGCGACGAAATCCCTGATCCGCAGAATTTGAAGCTCTGGCTGAAACTGAACGGCAAAACGATCCAAAACAGCAGCACCGCGCAGATGATCTTCGGCGTGAAGACACTCGTCAGCTACCTCAGCCAGTTTATGACCTTGCTGCCAGGCGATCTCATCACCACGGGCACACCTCCCGGCGTCGGTCTCGGCTTCAAGCCAGATCCCGTCTTCATGAAGCCCGGTGACCTCATCGAGCTCGGCGTCGAAGGTCTTGGCGTGCAAGGCCAGACGGCCGTGGCGTGGTCTTGATGACTGGCTCCTGCCAAATCACATCGGCCTTAGCCCTTGGAAAAAGGCCTCGTCCAGCTTTGGGTGAAGCTGCCGGTAAAAGTTCAGCACGAGTGTGAGCTTTCGCTGAATCGGCGGATGCTCCTTTGCGAGCTGCCACAGCGCGGCATCGCCGGTCCAGAGACGGGCAGCGTAGCCGTTGAAGTCGTTTTCGAGCGTGGACTGGCTGTATTGCGAGAGGAAGCCTTGCGCGTTGAGCGTGCTGTCGGCCTTGGTGCGGGCCTTGCCTTGCTTCACCGCATCCACGCCATCGCCAAGGTAGCTGAAACCGGGCGGATTCGCGGCTTTCCATGCCTGTTGATCGAGAAACGTCGGCCGGTTGCGAATGAGAATGCTGGAGAATTCGGCATGGAAGACGCCTTCATTGTGCCTCGCTGTGAATCCTTTCTCCACCGGGCCGATTTTGACATACACAGCCGCCCGCGAGTTCGTGCCGCTGGTGATGACACCTCGATACCGCAGCTCACCGAGCAGATAGAGCGTGTGCAGATGCTCGCGCAGCACCTCCGCCGGATACTTGGCCAGCGCCGCATCCATCACTCGCAAAGCTTCCTCGCGTCGATCATCAGGCAGTGCTTCAGCACCCGCCGCGACTTTGCCTCCACGCCACGATTCGGGAAAAATCTCCGCACTGCTAGACGTGGCCACGCGGACGGGTTTCTCACGCAGCGTGAGCACCGGCTCGGCGGCGTGGAGAACCGCTGAAAAGGAAACGGCGACTAGGAATCGGTTCATGATCAAATCGGTTTACTCCCCGACGCACCACAAAAACTCCTGTCGGGTGGGGCTAGTCTTCGCGGAGCGGAGGTAGATGCGGTTGTCGCAGATGGCGGGGGTGCTGAAGGATTCATCGCCGAGGGCGTTTTGACCGAGGAGGGTGAATTTCTCGGGGGTGGCCTCGAAGACGGAGGTGACGCCGCCTTTGCTGGTGACGTAGATGCGTGAGTCGGCCATGACGGGCGAGCCATAGAACTCGCGATCGACTTTTTCGCTCCAACGCTCCTCGCCGGTCGCGGAGTTCCAGCAGGCGGCGCGGCCGGCATCGCCGACGGCGAAGATGTGGCCGCTTTTCACGATCATCGACGGCACATAGGTGCGCGTGACGTTTTCCCAGGCGATCTTGCCGCTGCCATCGGCTTCGAGGGCCATGGTGTGATTCTTTGGATAGCCGCCGCCGATGAAAACGCGGCTGCCATCCGTCACGGCAGTCACAACGGTTTCCTCCGTGCTGCCGTCGATGCTCCAAAGCTTTTTGCCGGTGAGCGGATCGAAGCTCTCGACCTTGTTGCAGCCAGCAAGCACGGCCTGGACCTTGCCCGCGGCGTTCACGACGGCGGGTGAGGCGTAGTTGGCGACTGGCGGGCGATCCTGCTGCCACACGATTTCGCCGGTGAGTTTATTGAGGCCGGTCATCTTGCCGCCGCCGCGATGATCGGCGGAGACGAGCACGATGTTTTGATAAATCACCGGCGAGGAGCCAAAACCCTGATGCACCTGAAAATCGCACACCCGACGCTGCCAGAGCTGCTTGCCGGTCAAATCGAGCGCGGTGGTGAAAATGGCTCCGTCGTTGAGGAAATTGACGAAGAGCCGCTCGCCATCGCTCACGACATCGGAGGAGGCTTGTGAGGAGATTTTGTGACCTTTGGTGTTGAGGTTGCCGCGATGCACGACGGCCTCCCAGCGTGATTTGCCTGTCGCACGATCCAAGCTGAGGACGAGTTGCTCGTCCGTTTCCACATCCGCCGTCGCCAGCAGCACCTGATCTCCCACGACAATCGGCGAGCCATGTCCGCGACCACGCACTTCGGCCTTCCAGATGAGGTTTTCACTCTCGCTCCATTTCACCGGCAGTTTTTGCCCTGCCGCCGCATGACCATCGCCGGTAGGTCCACGCCACGCAGGCCAATCAGCAGCGATGATCGAGGTGGCGAAGGCAGCGAGGAGGAGGGAGGCGAGTTTCATGCAGAGCTTGGATAACGTGGTGAGGAATGCCCTTTTGACCTCTTCTGTTCTGTGGTGGCAGGTTTTCTGTAAGGTATATCGCGGCGGAGTCACTCATTCTGCAGATACCGAATTCACCGCATGACCTCTCTCGAACAAGAAACCATCTTCCGCCGCTGGCTGAGCGAGCATCAGGGCCTGCTGCGGCGAGTGGTGAGGTCGTTCGCGGCGAGTGCGGCGGACCAGGAGGATCTGCTGCAGGAGATATTGCTGCAGGCGTGGATCGCCCTGCCGAGCTTTCGAGGGGACTCAAAGGAGACGACTTGGCTTTACCGCCTCGCGTTCAACACGGCGATGGTATGGCAGCGGAAGGAGCAGCGCCGCCGCGTGAAGCATGAGGCGTTTTCAAGCCTAGTCGATGAGGATACTGCCGCACCGGATGGAACGGCGGATGCGCTGATCGAGAAGCTTTACGAGGCGATCCGGGCGCTACCGAAGCCCGAGGCCTCGCTGGCGCTGATGCATCTGGACGGGCTGAGCTATCGCGAGATGGGCGAGGTTCTCGGGATCTCGGAAAATCATGTCGGGGTGCGGCTTCACCGCATCCGCAAGCAACTGGCTGAACAACTGAAAGGACTCGAATCATGAACTTTGAATCGCTCCAACAACGCTGGCAGCAGCAAGAAA
The DNA here is from genome assembly GCA_016713245.1 of Verrucomicrobiaceae bacterium. Classification (GTDB taxonomy): domain Bacteria; phylum Verrucomicrobiota; class Verrucomicrobiia; order Verrucomicrobiales; family Verrucomicrobiaceae; genus Prosthecobacter. Next base: position 335,112 of record JADJPM010000001.1, read on the forward strand.
CGCCTCCACAGGCCAAGGTGGATGCCACCCTCGTGCTGCAGGAGGTACGACGGAATCAGCACACGTTAGAGGTGGCTCTCTTCTGGCGCGATTTTCGTGAAACTGGGGCTGCCCTGCTCGTCACGATTATTTTCCTATCCAGAGCGAGAGACTGGACAGACTATCTGGGGGCCGTGACAGCGGTGGGAGTGGGCACGTGCATCCTCGTGGACCGGATGATGCAGCGGAAAAAGCGGCCTGTTCAAAGCGATAGCTTGAGATGCTTTGTGCAGCGTTCTTTGGATCAAGTGCGCCACCAGAGCTGGCTTCTGCGAAACGTGCTGTGGTGGTATATGCTGCCGCTGACGATGCCGATACTATCCTCTCTGGTCGTGCATGATCACGGCCTGACATCATGGATCGTCTTCATGCTGGTGATGGTGTTTGTTTACTGGCTGAACCAAAAAGCGGTCAGAGACTGTTTCGTGCCTATGGAGCAAGAGCTAGAACTAGTCCTCGCGGGCATCGAGGAGGCTTCAGAGGATGAGTCAGTGATCACCAAGCCTTGCTGAAGGGGGAGGTCATGGCGGGCGTGGCACCGCAGTAGATACAGTCACGTCCGTCAGCGGGGAGGTTTCGCTGGCAGGCGTGGCATTTGATGGCTCGCGGGGTGCGGCGTTGGTCGATGGTGCCGTCCTCAGCATCGAGCTGCTGGAGTTCGTGCATGAGCATGTCATCGGTCCAGCCGGTTTTGCTTTTGAGGAGTCGCCAAAGGGCCTCGTTGATCATGGCGAGGTGGCTGAGGCGATCGTCGAGTCGCTCAAGCCTGCCGTGCGCTTTGTCTGCGGTGCGTTGGGCGCTGTTCGCATCGACCGAGAGATCGGCGATGCGCATGTCTTGGCGGAGGTTTTTGAAGAGCATGGTGGGAGGGCTTATGATCTGACTCCGTCTCCGACTCCTACTCTGTCTCCGACTCGAGTGGGAGACGGAGTAGGAGGCGGAGGCGGATTATGAGGTCTTGCTGGCGCGAACCTGCTGCCACTGGTCGTAAACGGCATCGTTGGAGGCAGAGGCATCGCCAGTGATGCGGCGAAATTCTTCGCGGGAGAGGCCTTGAGGGCCACGGGCGGCGGTTTTGGCGGCATGATAGCGCTGGCCCATGTCCAAGTCGTCTTGAACGGAGTGAATGAGGCGGGGGCAAGTGCCTCGCGCTCTTCCGTGTGCCGTTAAGCGTTCGTAATGCAGGTGACCGAGTTCCAACAGTGCTCTTCCCGGGAAGCTCTTCACATTGAGGTTGGGTGGATATTCAAAATTGACGACAGCGGGACAGTTGGTGGTAGAAACAAACGAGCCATCTTCAAACTCGGTGGTGAAATCGACCACACGAGCATTCATCATTTTGCGGGCGGCGGTGAAGAAGGTGAGCAGGCGCAACCACCACGCGGCCTTACCGTGCCAGATTGCGGCCACCACGCAGTGATCTGGACTGCGCATGGAGCGCGAAAAGCAGTGTGTCATGCTCGCGTTGCGAAGACTGGTGGTCTCCACGTCAGCGAGAAGGACAAAGAGGTGTTTCTCGAGGACGGCTTGAGTCTGATCGTAGAATTTGAGATCGAGATGGGAGAAATCGGCTGCTTTGACGAACTCGAAGGTGAGAGGCGCATAGATCTGCTGCATCGTCTCCTCAATCCCGAGAGCGGCGTGATGAAGGGCGGGGTCCCGGACGGGCGGCGGGGGCGCCGCGAAGGGAGGCGGAGCGTTTGGCGAGAAAGCGGGGTCGTAGGCTCCGGGCGGTGATTCGAGCGGGTTGATCTCACGCGTTGGGGTGACTTTTTCAGGTTGGGAGGCAGGAGGAAGCAGACCGAAGAAACGGACGATCTCGCTGAGCGCGGACGTGAGCTGGAAAGGCCACAAGATAGGCGAGGTGAGAAGCGCAAACAGGCTCCAGCGGGCGATGCGGCGGGTGAAAAGACCGAGGAACATCACAAGCACCCCGAGGACGAGCGTGCCGAGACCGGCGGCGAACCAGGTGTGGGTGAAGACTCGCGTGCCGAAGCGGCCCCAGAACCAGGCGCAGCTCAGGGCGAAGACCACCGGCGTGATCATGCGAAACATGCCAAGCCAGGAACGACAGGCTCCGAAGGCCACATTGAGCATGGCGAGGCCGAGCCAGACGAGCAGGATCTGAGTAGAGATCTGCGGTAGATGGGTGTCGAGCCAGGGCTGGAGCTTTTCCATCCATGGCTGGAGCTGCTCGAGAAGGGGCTGAAGCTTCTGGAGGATGGCGTTCATGACGAGGAATCAGTTTGCCGGCGTGAGGAAGTGAGCGCGGAAGGGCTGCAAAAGCTTCTGCGTGGAGACATTCTGGCTGCTGCGTTCGTCGATCCAGTGAGCGGCAGGATCGAGCTGGTAGTTCCAGTAGGTGGCGGTGGCCGGATCGGCATCACCGCTCCAGAGGCGGAGCTTCGAGCCGGGACGCACTTCGAGGCTGGAAGGTGCCTGCGGAAGGGCGGAGCCGGTGCCGCGGAAGTGAGTGCCCGCAGCGGGAGCCTCGGGTGTGAGGCGCAGCTCGCCAAAGAGGGTGAGGCTGGTGGCTTGATCGCGGATTTGCAGGAGCATGCCTTCCTGCGGACGGACGACGCGGGCGGAGGCATCGGTGAGGGTGGCGTCACCTTCCTTGATCCACTTGAGCGTGGTGCCGTCATCCATGATCCAGAGGACACGGAAGGCATTTATGGCGGTATCGAAGAACATGACGCGATCGGCAGCGGAGGATTCCGTGGCTCCGCGGAGGCTTCCAGCAGGAATGAGGCTGGCGAGGGTGTGATGCGAGCGGATGGCGATGCGGGCACCCTGGATGCGGGCATCGGGTGTGGAGGTGAGCGTGAGAGTGTTGCCAGTGGAGGTGGTGGTGTCGATATCGAGCGTGTGACCGGCAAGCGGGCCACTGAGCACTTCGACGAAGTATTTTTCGCCGGCGGCGAAGCTGGTGTGGATGGAGGTGGCTCCGTTGAGGATGACGAGATGGTTTTCATTCACCGTCTGGACGGCTCCACAGAAGATGGCGGAGCGCAGCAGCGGCATGGAAAGGCTCTGACGGCCTGGGAGAGCTTCAAGATGGCTCCAAGCATGGATGGCGGAGGTGGTGACGGCTTCGGGCGTGCCGTTCAGATCGGCATCGAGCATGACTTTGAGGCGGATGAAGCCTGCGGCGGCATTTTGATCAAAGCCGCTGTAAGTGGCGGTGGTGGTGCCATCGGTGTTCGCGGTTAGGCGTGGGGCGGTGGTGAGCAATTTCCAGGTGGTGAGATCGGTGCTGGTTTCGAGCGTGAGGCGCACATCCGGCGGCTGAACGGGGCGTGTGAGGATGGCCTGGAGCTGACCATCTGGGCTGCGGGCCAATGAGAAGCGGGAGGTGTGGTGACCGCTGGTGGCAGGTGTGCCGAGGGCGTGCTCAAGAAGATCGGTGAGGCCATCGGCATCGCCATCGGCGAGAGGATCGCCGCTGAAGGTGAGGGAGCCGGCCTGGGCGAGATTGTTGCTGACGACGGGGCCTGCGGCAGGAGGTGCGTTGGCTGTGACGGTGATGCTGTGGTCTTCCACTTCACCGCGAAGAGTGGAGGTGCCGCTGAAGGTTGGTGCCGTCGCACCTTCGACCATGCGGATGCGCAGGTATTTCGTGCCAGCGGTGGTGGTGGCAGGCGGGGTGATGGTAAAGATACGCGTGCCGCTGGAGGTGACGGGTTGAGCCGTCTGCGTTTCGCTGGGGTCAATGACATCACCATCGCCGTTCCAATCCACGAAGACATTGACGTAGGCGGTGGTGACCGGACTGCTGATCGCGACGTTGAAGGAGAGATTCGTGGCGGTGCCGATGGAGAAGCCAGGCATGGTGACATCTTCGTCATCGATGCCCGCGAGATCATCTGCGGTCGCGGTGGTGTTGAGGTTCGAATTGGCCTCGCCATCCGGGGCGATACTGCCGATGCGCACGGCAGGATTTGCCGTCTGAGAGGCGGTGGCAAAGCTGGTGTAGTCTCCAAAGTCTGTCGGTGGCGGTGCCTGGATGGTGACGACATAGTCCTCCACTTCGCCAGCGCCGCTCAGACCCACGGGAGAGGCGTTGTTGGAAGTGGTGAGCAAGAAACGGGCTCCGAGATTGATGCCTTGGATGGCATTGGCAGGCACGGTGATGTTGAGGTTCTGCGAGAAATTGTTCCTGCCAGTGGTGACGATGACGTTGGTAGCGATCTGCTCGCCAGGATCGGTGAGCTGGCCGTTGTTGTTGTAGTCGATCCAGCCATTGAGGTAGATGGAGGTGCCGGTCGAGTTGGTGACGATCACGGGGATCGTGGCAGTGGCACCTGCGGTGAAGGTGGAAATCGTCACGCCATCCTCATCATCGTTACCGGCGGTGTCATCGCCCGTGGCGTTGGCATTGGTGGTGGCGGAAAGCTCAGATTCGACGGTGGCTCCGAGGCGAATCGTGGTCCCGACCACGGTGGAGGCGGTGCCGAAGGCGGAGTAATCGCTGTAGTCGGTCGGCGGCATCACGGTGATGGCATAATCCTCGACCTCGCCTTTCAGCGCCGAGGTGCCTGAGAAGAGGGGTGCCGAGTTGCCTTCCGTCACACGGATGCGGAGGTAGCGTGTCACAGGTATTCCGGTGGCGGTGGTGGCGGGCGGCGTGAGGACAAAGTTGACGTTGGAACTACCGTTTGGATTGATTTCCTGGGCGGTCTGCGTTTCGCCAGCATCCGCCACATCGCCATCGTTGTTCCAATCCACAAAGACATTCATCGTCGTCTTCCCGCTGAGCTCCGCCTTGATCTGAGTCATAGGGATGCTCAGCGTGGTGGGCAATGCCGACATAAAGACGGGCATGGTGAGATCTTCGTCGTCCGAGCCGACCGCATCATCCCCTGTCGCCGTGGTATTGGCTGGATTCGTCGTCTCGGCATCGGTGGGCAATGCACCGATCCGGATGGCGGCATCGGCGACCTGCGTGGCGAAAGCGAAGCCGGAGTAATCTCCGAAGTCGGTGCCAAGGGGAACACTGGTCGCGATGGTGTAACTGCCGGAGATGCCCTGACAGCCATTCGTATCGGTGACGATGATGGTGAAGGTTTGAGGTGTGCCACCCGCCGGAGTGCCGCTGATGACGCCGTTCGACGCGAGAGCCAATCCATTCGGCAGGCTGCCGCTGGCGAGACTGTAAGAGTAAGGTGCGGTGCCGCCCGTGGCCGCCAGTGCCTGCGAGTAGCTCACGCCGATGGAGCCGGAAGGCAACGCGACCGGTGTGATCGTGATCAGCGGGCAGGCCGGGGCGACGGTGAAGCCGAAATCGATGGTCATGAGACCGGAGGCATCCGCCACATCATCCATCTGAGCTTCGTAACCGTTCTCACCAAAGGTCTGCGTGCTGCTGGTGTTCAGCGGCATGGAGCCGTAGGAGAGGGTGAAGTTGCCACTGCGGATGCCATCCAGGGGGAGATTCGAGTTATCGAGGCCGTTTTCGTCGAGGAGGTCGTCTTTGTTCGTATCGGCATTCGAAGCCGTGCCACCGATGCCGGTGACGGACCTGAGACCCGCCAGCGGTGCACCTATCTGGAACATGGCTGCGGGAATGTGAACATAGTAAGCGGCGGAGGCGCTCGCATAGAGCGTGTAGGTGCCGTTAGGGCCGGTGATGGTTTCGGAGACCGGGGTGGCGGTGATGGGCTGGCTGGCCTGGAAGAGGCGCACGGTGACTCCGGGCATCGGTAGGTCGATGCCTGGATCGAAGAGGTTGTTTCCGTTCACATCACGGAAAACAAGATTGCCAACCATCAGGGCTTTTGGTTTGAGGCCGAGGTCGATCGTGAGGTCGATGTTGGCGTCGTCGTCGTTGTCGGAGGTCTTGTTGAAGCCGGTTTCCTCGTTGTTGGCATCCGTGGGCATCTCGCCAGGCAGGATGTCCCCATTGCTGATCTCCGTGGAGGCACCATCCACCTCGGGATTGGCGGAGGGGAGCAGGTTCTGGTTCTGATTGTCGTCATCGCCAAAGGTCGTGTAAAGGGTGGGCACGAGGAAATCGAGCGGGCCACCTGCGGCGAACTGGCTCGAAGGAATGTGAATGTAGTATTTTTGCGTGCCGATGGCGGGCGGGGCAACGACGAGGTAGGAGCCGTCCGTGCCGGACCAGGATTTCGAGATGACCGTCTCGCTGCCGGTGGTGGTGTCCACATGGCGGAGCTGGACGAGCACGCCAGGAAGCGGCGTGTCCATGCCAGCGACGTATTTGCCATCGGCGTTGTTATCGCGGAAGACGATGTTGCCAGCACCGATGCGGGTATCGAAGCCGAAGTCGATGGTGAGATTGGTCATCGGCTCGTTCACGCCATCGTCGGAGGTGCCCTGGAAGCCGGACTCCGCGGCTCCGCCAGGGGCGTTGCCAGAGACGAGTAGCACCGGGCCAGAGCTGATGCCGCGGAGCTCGGGTTTCTCGTCATCGCTGCCATCTTCACCGGTGTTGTCATCGCCGAGGGAGCTGTGGCGGAGGGAGAGCTTGCGATAGAGCGGGCCAGCAGCGCCACCCATGTGAGGAGCGGAGGCTTTGAAGTTATCCGCAGCGACGTGGACGATGTACTCGCCGGGGTTGAGGTTGTTGAAGATGTAGCGGCCATTCGCATCCGTGTAGGTGGAGCGGATGTAGTTGATGACGCCGTTGGGGGACTCCTCGTTGAGGTGCAGCAGCATCCACACATTGGCCACGCCTTCGCCCGCATCGGCGATGAGGTTATGGTTCGCATCGTTGAAGACGAGATTGCCGATGGTCATGAGCTGGAGTGTGCCGCCGCCGGAGAAACCGAAGTCGAAGGTGAGATCCGTGTCTGTATCAGTGACGTCATCACTGCTGCCGAGGAAGCCTGTTTCAGTGGCGGAGGGTTCGGTGCCGTAGGCGAGCTGGAAGGTATTCGTGGAGACGCCGGTGGTAGCAGGGCTGGCAGTGGCGAGGGCATTTTGGCCGGTGCTGTCGTCAATACCGTCATCGGCACCGGGTGAAGGCAGCGGCGTGGTGCCAGCGAGAGGTTTGCCGGAAGCAAAATCCGCCTTCGGAATATGGAGGAAGTATTCTCCAGGCTGGTAAACGCGGAGGAGGAAGGAACCGTCCGTGCCAGTGAGGGTCTGGGCGACTGGCAGGGTGCTGGCGTTGTTTGGATCATCACCGAACTCGTAGAGCTTCACAGTGACATTGGGCACGCCGTAATCCGCAGCGGAGTATTTTCCATCTCCATCGAGATCACGGAAGACGAGATTTCCCACGGCGAGGGGCTTGGGTGAGAAGCCAAGGTCCACGGTGAGATCACCATTGGCATCATCAAAGTCGTCGTCCTCGGAACGGTAGCCCAGTTCACCGGCGGCCTCCGTGGGTGCGGCATCCCTCAGCACGGTGAAGAGAGGTGTGCGAGCCCCTTCACTGAGCACGCTGCTGGTGGTGTAACCATCCTGACTGACCTGATCGTCTCCATTGGTGTTTACAGGCAGGCTGCCGTTCGCAGATAGGGAAGGAACCGTATCAGCGAGGGGCATGCCGGCAGCGAATTCAGAGGCGGGGATGCGGATGTAGTATCCGCCAGGAGCCACGGAGAAGCTGTAGGTGCCGTTGAAGAGCGTGGTGGTGGTGGCGGCAGGTGCGGTGGCGTTTGCGGCATTGGTCCAAAGCTCGACGGTGACACCGCCGACGCCGGTTTCGGTGTTCGGATCAAAGACGCCATCGTTGTTGGCATCGTTGAAGACGAGGTTTCCGATGGTCACTTGCGGGACAAAGCCAAAATCACGGGTGAGATCGACGGCGCTGTCATTGAGGTCATCCGAGCTGCCTTGGAAGCCTGGCTCCATCGTGCCGGTAGGGCTGGAGACAGCGGAGAGAGTGAAGACGGCGGAGAGAATGCCATCGGAGGTGGGGTTTCCGTTGTCGATGCCATCCTCACCCACGTTGTCATCGCCGGACTGCACGCCGCGGACGCTGGCGTAGCTGTAGAGTGGCATGCCGAAGAGGAAGTTCTCCGGAGCCACGCGGATGTAGTAATCCCCTGGCGTCAGGTCGGTGAATAGATAGCTGCCGTCTCCACCGGTGGTGGTGGTGCGCCAGGGTGGATCAAAGGGAATAACGTCCTGTGAGCGGTAGAGTTCGACGCTGACCGGTTCGTTCACGCCTTCACCCGCATCGTGGATGCCGTTGTAATTCGCATCTTTGAAGATGACGTTCCCCACGGAGACGGAGCGGTAGAAGCCGAAGTCGATGGTGAGATCGGCGTTGTCGTCGTTGAAGTCATCGTAGTAAGCGAAGGCCCCGCTCTCGCCGAAGGAGTTCAACGGCTCCTCATCGGGGGCGACGTTGATGGCGTAGGACATGATGCCATTGACGTCCGGCTGGGTATCATCAATGCCGTTGTCCGAGCCGGGGGTGTTGTCATCCACGCCATCGTCCGCGCCGCCGCCGATGATGGAGGACCAGCCAGCGAGAGGCTTGCCCGCCTGGAACTCGGAGGCCGGGATGAAGACGATATAACTTCCGGGGGTGAGGTTGTTGAAGAAATACACACCGCCATTGGCGGTGGTGGCCTCCGCAAGCGGGGTGGAGGCGCGTGGATCAGCGGTGCTGAGGAAGAGGCGCACTTTGACGCCGTCGATGCCCTCGCCGCTGTCGTAGATCTCATCCCCGTCGAGATCACGCCAGACGAGGTTACCTAGGCCGACGCCGTTTGGATTGGCCGGAGCGAAGCCGAAGTCGATGGTGAGGTCGTAGTTGTCGTCGTCGAAGGAGTCCATTCCTTTGTCCGTGCCGGTTTCACCGCTGCTTTCGACGGGTTCGCTATTCACGGTGAGAGTGACGACGGAGGAACTGATGCCATTGAGATGCGGCGCGGAATCATCAATACCGTTGTCATTGCCGCTGGTGTTGTCATCAATGCCAGAGGAGGTGGACGAGACGCCGGCCACGGATTGAAGGCCAGCGAGCGGGCCTCCAGGCGCGAACATGGCGGCCGGGATATGAACGATGTAGTCACCTGCCGGGAGATTGCCAAAGAAGTAGCGACCACCACCGGCCGTGGCGTCGGAGAATAGCGGGACCGCCTGGCCAGGTGTTTGGGAGGATTGGTAGAGCTCGACGGTGACGCCATCGACGCCCTCGTTGTTGTCCGCTCTACCGTTTCCATTCAGATCGCTGTAAACGAGGTTACCGAGGCCGACGGGCGTCTGGAAGCCAAAGTCCACCGTGAGATCGATGGCAGCGTCGTTTTGATCATCGGAGGTGGAGTCGTCACCGGACTCGCCAGTGTCTCCGGTGGGAGCTGCACCTGGATAGACCGAGACAACGAGAGACGAGATGCCATCGGAAGAGGGAGTTCCGATGTTGATGCCGTCCTCACCCACATCGTCATCACCGGAGAGACCTTCGTTGATGGAGATGCGCTGGAAGAGCGGGCCGCCACCGGCGAACATCGTCTTGGGAATATGAACGATGTAATTGCCGGCAAGTAAGTTGTCGAAGAGATAGCGGCCCGAAACATCGGTGACGGCGGAAGCCACTGCGTGGTTGCCCGGTCCGGGCGGGGTTAAGGAATTGTACACCTCGACGGTAACGCCCGACAGGCCTTCTCCGGCATCTGCGCGGCCATTGGAATTCGTATCCGCAAAGATGAGATTACCAACAGCCACCGGACGGTAGAGGCCGATGTCCACGGTGAGGTCAATGTTACGGTCGTCCGCATTATCGGAGCTGCCGTCAAAGCCTGATTCGCCATTACCCCGAGGGGCGAGGTCACGCACGAGAGTCACGAGGCCAGTCGAGACACCTGAAAGCCAAGGCTGGGAGACATACGGGGCGTCCTGCCCGGAATCATCATCCCCGGCGGAGATGGTGGGGAGCGGGAATAGGCCGCGAAGATCGCCTGAGTTGGTAAACTGCGTGGCGGGCAGATGAACGAAATACTGTCCTTGGAAAAGGTTCGGGAAGAGATATTTGCCACCATTGGCGGTCATGGTGGTGGCAAAGGGTAAATCACTACCTGGAACAGCACCCCACTGGTAAAGCTCGACGGCGGCATCGTTGACGCCTTCACCGTTGTCGAAGCGTCCGTTTCCGTTGGCATCGTTGAAGACGAGGTTGCCGATGCCCATGTTACCCGGCTCCACGAATCCGAAATCGACGGTCATATCCCCATTGGCATCAATGGTGTGATCATCGAGCTCGCCGCCGAGACGGAGTTCGGTGCCGGAAATGCCATTGCCGGTAGGTTCGGTGCCAGGAGAGAGGGTGATGAGGGGGCTGAAGACTTCGCTCTTGGTTCCGCCCGGTTGATTGCCATTGTCGTCGCCATCGGTTTGGTTGTCCGAATTGACGGTGACGGGACTGCTGTTTCCGCTGCCGGCGAGAGGCTGGCCGCTGGAGAAGTTCGCGACGGGGATGCGGACCTGATAAACGCCTGGGGCCTGGCCGGAGAAGTAGTAGAAGCCCTTCGAGTCCGTGAAGGTCCAGCCGATGAGCACTTCAGCACCATCACCTGTGTTGCCGTTTACATCACGCCAGAGTTCTACCTTCACCGAAGGGATACCGGTTTCATCGGCGTCCTGAATGCCATCCGCATCGAGGTCATTCCAGACGACGGAGCCGATGGCGACGGCACTGGCGAGCGGAGCCATTGGCTTGCCGATAGCGAGGTCACGCGGTCCAGGCCAGATTTCATTGTTCGGACCAGGCGGCGTGGGGATGGGCACTTCGAAGACGTCAACGGTGCCGTTCGGCGCAGCCGTAGGATCGACGCGGACGAGGGAACCGCTGATGAAGCTGCTACCGCCGACGACAGGCTTACTCCAGTTGAAGCCGGAGATGTAGATGCGGTTGTTGGCGGGGTTGTACTCGACGTCAGCCGTTTCGACGAAGCCTTTGCCCGCGCTGGAGATGGTGGCGACGAGCTCAGGCAGGCCGGGAGCGGAAGGATCCGCAAGGTCGATGCGGAAGATCTCACCATCGGAACGGTTCACGCCGTAAAGAGTGGAGGCATGAATGTCGATGCCGGAGATGAGAGCGATGGCCTGGCCGCCAGGGACCATGGTGACGATCTGCGAATCGGTGACGATGGTGTTGAGCAGCGTGCCCGTGGTGGTGCTGTAACGGCGGATTTCACGCAGGCTGCCGTTTTGCACGACGAGGTAGATATTGCCATCCGGGCCGAAATTGATGTCGAGAATGCCCGCCTGAGTGATGAAGCTATAAGGAGCCACACCCATCGGAGCGCCCGGCGTGGTGCCTCCAGGGCCCTCGAAGCGAACGACGCGATTTCCGTTCACATCGACGACGTAGAAGTTTCCATCCGGGCCGATGGCGAAGCAGGCGATCCAGGAGACGGAGGCAGTGCTGTTGTTGAGCACGGTGCCGAGATCCGTGCCGGAGGGGGAGATTTTGCGCAGGTTGCTGGCGCCGTAGTGTGCGGCATACCAATTACCATCCGGGCCGAGTTCGATGCTGTAAGGCACATCACCCCAGTCACCATTGCCCTGGCTGTGGCTGGTGCCGAAGGTGTTCACGAGATTGCCATTGTAGAGGCCGGTGCTGGCGTTGAAGACCTGAATGCTATCGTCCTGCGTGGCGGAGACGTAGATGGTGGGCGTGACGGGCTGGAGGCCGAAATCGATGGTGTTTTCGACATAGGTGCCGCCGCCGGTGCCGGGTTCATTGGCGGGCGAAAGCGTCACGATGGGGCTATAAATGGCCCCACCACCGATTTGGATGCCGTTGTCGTCATTATCGACGCCATTGTCGCTCAAGGTGGTGGCGCTGCTGGAGAGCGGCTGGGCTGCTGGCGGTGCAGGAAGGCGCACATAGACGGTGACGGGCGGGAGGTCATTGAAGGTGTACAAGCCGCCGGAGGCCGTGGTGGTGCTTTGCAGCAGCACATCATCCGTGCCGCCGACTTTGCCATCCGCTCCGGCATTCCAGACTTCGACGGCCACACCATTGATGCCGGTTTCACCGCCGTCCTTGATGCCGTCGTCATCGCTATCCTGCCAGACGAGATTGCCCAAAGTCATGCCGCGGAATAGGCCCACATCGAGGGTGAAGTCCGTATCAGGATCGCTGTCCTCGGAGGTAGTCTCGCCACTGGTGGTGAGCTGCACGACCGGCGTGTAGATGACGGTGCCAGGACCGCCGGGCTGGGTGATGCCGTTGTTGTCCTGATCGGTGCTGTTGTCCGCGTTCACCGGGTTGGCCCCCTGAATGCGCAGATTGGATGGCGGCAGCACGCGGACGAAGAAGTAACCGGGCTGGAGGTTGTTGAAGTGATACTGACCGAGCGCCCCGGTGGTCATCGAGGTGATGAGCAGATCGGTATTCGGACCGCTACCGCCGACGGCGTGATCCGCGCCGGGGTCCCAAAGCTCGACGGTCACGTCTTTGACGCCCGGCTCGCCGTTGTCGTGGTAACCATTGTAGTTCGCATCGTCGAAGATCATGTCACCGAGGCTGAGTCCCTTGATGAGGAGGGAGTAGCTCTGGTTCGCCGTGCAGCCGAAGGTATCGGTGACACGGACGGTGAAATTACCGGTGCCGTAAGCGGCCGGTGTGCCGGAGATAAGGCCGGAAGAATTCATCGAGAGGCCGGCGGGCGGTGAGCCGGCAATGATCTGCCAAGAGTAAGGCCCGGTGCCGCCGCTAGCGGTGAGCTGCTGGCTGTAGGGAGCGGAAAGATAGCCGTTTGTCAGCGTGGCGGGCGTGACGGTGATGGCGGGGCAGTTCACCACGAGCGAGTAGAGCTGCGTGACGGTGCAGTTGAAGGCATCGCGGGCCTCGATGGTGAAGGTGGCGGTGGTGGCCTGGGAAGGGGTGCCGCTGAGGATGCCATTCGTGCTGAGCGAGAGACCATTTGGCAGCGTGCCGCTGAGGACGCTCCACACATAGGGCGCGGTGCCGCCGCTGGCGCTGAGGGCCTGTGAGTAGGCCGTGCCGACGGTGGCATTGGTCAGAGAGGACGGAGAGATGCTCATGCCGGGGCAGATGACCGTGAGCGTGAAGGGCTGCGTGCCGGGGCAGTCGTTCAAGTCGAGGACGCGAACGGTGAAATTGTAATTGCCTGGAGCAGCGGTGGCAGTGCCGCTGAGCAAGCCGCCCGTGGTGAGCGTGATGCCCGAAGGCAGCGAGCCGCTGATGACGCTGAAACGGTATCCCGGCGTGCCACCGCTGGCGAGGAACTGGGTGGAGTAGAACGTGTTGCGGGCCGCATTCGTGAGTGTGCTCGGCGTGATGGTGATCGGTGGGCAATCCACGGCGAGCGTGTAACGCTGTACCTTGAAGCAGCCATCTGCATCGGTGACGCGGAGATCCACCGTGGCACTGCCGAGACCGAGCGGCACCCCGCTGATGACACCACCGCTGCTGAGATTGAGACCCCCAGGCAGCAGGCCGGAATCCACCGTCCAAGTGTAAGGCGCGGTGCCTCCGCTGACGGACATGTTCTGGCTGTAGGCGGCATACTGCGTGGCATTGGAAAGCGTGGCTGGGCTCATCGTGATGGCCGAGCAGGCAATGACGATGCTCAGGGCGCTGGTGGCTGAGCAGTTCACGGCATCCGTGGCTTTCACCGTGAAGCTGTAAGTGGCTGGCGCGGCGGTGACCGTGCCGCTGATGAGACCGCTAGTGCTCAGGCTGAGGCCGGGAGGCAGGGAGCCGCTGGCAATGGTCCATTGATACGGTGCCGTGCCGCCGCTGGCGCTGAGCTGCTGGTCCGGATAGAGCTCATTCTTTGTGCCGGAGGGGAAGGCGGGCGCGGCGATGTTGATGGTGGGGCAGTTCACCACAATGGGGCAGACCTTGGTGTTTTCGCAGCCGGCGTTGTCGGTAGCCTTGACGGTGATGTTGTAGGTGCCGGGCGAGCTCGTCGGCGTGCCGCTGAGGATGCCACCGGCACTGAAGGTCATGCCCGCTGGCAGCGTGCCAGTGAAGGACCAGGTGACGGGCGCATTGGCCCCTGATGCCGTGAAGGTCTGCGCGGCATAGGCGCTGTATTGCGTGGCCGCCGGGACGCTCGCGGGAGCGATGGTGACGGTGGGGCAGGTGATGACCCAGTTGAAGGCCTGATCGACCGTGCAACCATTCACATCGGTGGAGCGAATCGTGAAGATGTAAGTGGCAGGCGCACCGGTGATGGTGCCGCTGAGCACACCGCCGGTGCTGAGGGTCAAACCGGCAGGGAAGGCTCCGGTGGGCTTCGAGTAGGTGTAGGGCGCGGTGCCACCGCTGGTGGTGAAGGTTTGCGAGAACAAGCTGCCCTGCTGCGTGGCCGTCAACGAAGTGGGCGAGAGCGAGAGCACCGGGCAGGTGACACGCAGCGTCATGGCCTGCGTGGCGGAGCAGTTGGAGGCATCACGGGCACGAAGAGTGAAGCTGTACACGGCCGGCGTGGCGTTCAAGGTGCCGCTGAGCACACCACCGCTGCTCAGGCTCAAGCCGGTGGGCAACGTGCCGCTGACGATGCTCCAGACGTAAGGTGAATTGCCACCGGCGGCGGTGAAGGTGGCGCTGTAGCTGGTGCCGCGCATGCCATCGGCCAGCGTGGCAGGCGAGATCGCGATCACAGGGCAGGCGCGGAGGCCGAAGTCGATGGTTGTTTCGCTGTTCGAGTTGCCGGTGGTGCCGGGTTCGTTGGCAGGCGTGAGGGTGAAGACCATCGAATGCACATCCGATCCGGCTCCATTGGGCTGCGAGCCGTTGTTGTCGTTGTTCACGCCGTTGTCCGTCGTCACGACCGTGCTGCTGGCGAGCGAGTAGGCCGAGGGCGGCGTGATGCGTACATAGTAACTGCCCGGCGTGTAAACGCGGAAGCTGTAAGCGCCGCCGGAGGCGGTGGAGGTCGTTTGCAGCACGGTGTCCGCGTTCGCAGCGGAACCGCCGACGGCATTGTCCGCGCCTGGATTCATGAGCTCGACCTGCACCCCGGTGATGCCGCCGCTAGTCTGCTCCGTGCCGCTGTCACGCAGGCCGTTGTTGTTGCTGTCGTTCCAGACGACGTCACCCACGGTGAAGCCGGTGAAGAGGCCAAAATCGACGGTGGAATCGCCACTGCGGCCATCACCATCCACGAGGGCTTCGGGCTCCGCGTTGACGGCAAGCTCAATGACCGGGCTGTTGATGTTCGAGCTGACACCACCGGGCTGCGAGCCGTTGTTGTCATTGTCGATGCCATTGTCAGAGGTCACGACATTGCCGCCGGTGACTGGGTAGGTGGCGTTTGGTGTCACACGCACGAAGTAGCTGCCGGGCACGAGATTCGAGAACTGATAGGCACCGGTGCTGGAAGTGAGGATGGAAGCACCCACCTGTGTATCTGCGGCGCTTCCGCTGCCGCCGATGGCATTGTCACTGCCGGGCTTAAAGAGCTGTACGGTCATGTTGGGAATGCCGGACTCGCTGGCGTCCTTGATGCCGTTACGGTTCACATCGTTCCAAACGAGATTACCGATGCTCACCCACGGAGAAACCGGGCACGACTGGGTGATGATGACGAAGACGCCGGAGGGATCGGTGTCGAATGAACCTTCCGTGGTGCTGGAGGGAGTGTAGGGGAAGGTCGTCAAAGCACCGCTGGCATTGTAAGACGGCGTGGAGGTGAGATCAGCATAACGGAGGCTGAGACCGGCATTGTCCCCATACAGCATACCTTCCCACACAAGCTGGTCCACGCCGATGCCGGTCCAGTTCGCGCCGTTGTTCACGCGGTTCATGTCGATGGTGAACTGGAAGCGCACGGGCACGCCGGACTCGGAGACGCTCATTTGCATCACATCGGCGGCAGTGGTGCTTCCGGGCGCGGTGGAAAGGAGGAGGTTCGAGGCCGTCTGCCAGCTTTCGCCACCGAGGGAGGTATTGAAGCGGTAAATCGTGATCTGCGGAGCATTGCGGTCAAAACCGTCGAAATAGAGGATCGCGTGATTTTCATCCTGCGGGTTCCCGCCGGTGCTCACGACCATCCAGAAGCCGTCCACCTTCTTGCCGGCCATCTGCTGGAAGGTGGCATCGAGTTTCAGACGGCCCAAGGCGGCATCGTAAGTGAGATCGAAGTTGCTGACGTGAGCAATGTTCGCCGCGTAATTGAAGTCGTAAGGCTGATCGGGCGTCCAGTCCGCCACGGCGGGCAGGAGCGAGCCGTCGAGATCGCTGTCCGACATGACAAAGTTGTAGCAACCCGTGGCGGACGGTCCGCTGGCCTTGAAGCCGAAATCGACCGTGAGATCGCCATTGTTGTCATCAGCATCATCGAGGGTGTTGAAGGCACCGGTTTCGGTTCCGGCGTTCAGAGGCTCGGCGGAATCGGAGACGGTGATCAGCGGGCTGGTGATGCCGTTGAGGGATGGCTGGGCATTGTCGATGCCGTTGTCATTGCCATCCACGTTGTCGTCGATGCCATCGTCGGTGGGGAGGGCAGGCGAAATGGAGAGCGTATTCACCAGCGGCTTGCCGAGGCCGAATTCCGAGGCCGGAAGGCGCACATAGTAGCCGCCTGGAAGCACATTGGAGAACAGGTAGCGACCGCGTGTGGAGGTCGTGCTGCTCGTGGTGGTGCTGGTGACGAAGACGCCGCTGCTATTGTAGAGCTCCACACGCACGCCGCCGATGCCCTCACCGCTGTCGTAGGTGCCGTTGCTGTTGACGTCCTTGTAAACCAGATTGCCGATGCTGTTGAAGGTGGGGCGCAGGCCGAAGTCGATGGTGTTGTCCGTGTTGCCACCGAAGGGGGCGAGCAGGTTACCAGGCTCGGTGAGCGCCGAGAGATTGATCATTGGCGAGTAGATCGGCTGGAAGGTGGCGGACTGGCTGACGCCGTTGTTGTCGTTGTCGATACCGTTGTCCGCATTGCTGCTGGTGGAACTGCGGCGCGGATGCGTGATGGGCGGCGTGAGCTTGATGAAATAGCGGCCAGCGGAGAGGCCGGCGAAGCTGTAGAGGCCATCGGCACCGGTGGTGAAGGTGGTGCCCACTTTCGTATCATCCGAATCGTTCACCGTGGTGTTGGTGGAGCGGAAGAGCTCGATCTGAGCACCTTCGACACCGCCTTCACCGGCGTTGACGACGCCGTTGTTGTTCACATCACTGAAAACGAGGTTTCCAAGCACGAGCGAGGCGCAGAAGCCGAAGTCGATGCTCATCTCCTGGTTCGTGCCGCCGGTGGCGAGATTGCCGGGCTCGGCATTCAGCGTGAGCGTGATGACGGGGCTGCGCACCGGACCACCCATGCCGCCGCTTTGAATGCCGTTGCTGTCGTTATCGACGCCGTTGTCGAGATTCACGGCCGTGGTGGCATACGGCCACTCGGCGTTCGGCGTGGGGATCTTGACGTAATACTTGTCCGCCGGGAGGCCGAAGAAGAGGTAGTAGCCGTTCGCGTCCGTCTGAGTGGTGGTGACGGGCTGGTCATCGCCGGTGTCAGGAAGATTATCGGCACCTGGACGCCAGAGTTCGACGGTGAGGCCGGGGAGTCCAGGTTCACGCGGGTTCTTGATGCCGTTGCAGTTCGTGTCCGCGAAGACGTAGTCACCGATGGAAAGCGTGGGCGGGTGGCAGGTGGCGTTGCCTTCGAGGAGGATGTTATCGAGGTCGATGTAGCCGGTGCCGTCTCCGCCCCAGAGGTAGATTTCGAGCAGGAAGGACTTCGAGGCGAGCTGTGAGCCGGTGGGCAGCGCGGTGGCTCCGTTGAGGAAGTTGTTCCAGGTGAGGTTCATGGAATACCACGAGCCGGTGGCGGTGAGTTGGAAGGTGCTGGTGGTGACGGTGCGCACCGTGCCACCATCATTCCAGGAGAGGAGGGCCTTGCCGCTCACGGGCGAGGTGGAGCCGACGCGGAACACATCGAAGACAAGTTTGCCGATGTTGCCGGTGGCACTGGGGTCCATGTAAAAGCGGGTCCAAAGGCTATCGCGGCGCTGGATGAGATCGGTGGGGATGCCGTCGTAGGCGGTGTCGTAGCTGGCATCCCAGTCACGCATGCGGCGGGACAGTGAACCACCGCGGATGGGGCCATTCGTCGCAGGCTCGCTGATGTCCGTGAGGCCGTTCATGTCGTCCTCGATCTGCAATTTGGCCGCGTTGACGACGCAGGGATTTTTGAAGCTCGGCGGAGCCGGAAGACCGCCGGAGGGCGTGTTGAGATCGTATTCGAGGAGGTTGTTGATCTGGTTCGGCACCTCGCGGTAGCCGAAGTCGATGGTGAGGTTATCCCCGAGATCGGTGGGTGGCAGAATGGCTCCGCTGCCGGAGGGCGAAGGGGCAAGGATGTTCGAGGTGACGCTGTTTGAAGGCGCAAGCTTATTGGAGACCACGGCGGAGGCCGGCATGGCAGGAACTGCCAGCGTGATGATGGGGCTGTAGGTGCTGGTGTTCTTGCCGGAAGGCTGGATGCCGTTGTTATCCGCATCGACGCGGTTGTCGGCGTTCACCTGCGGACCGGAGGAGTAGGGCAGCACGGTCGGCGGCGTGATTTTGACGTAGTATTTGCCGGGAGCGAGATCGCTGAAGAGGTAGTAGCCGTTCGCATTGGTGGTCTGCACGCCGATGTAAACATCATCGCCGTTGTTCGCGATGGCATCCGTGGTGAAGTAGAGCTGGAGATTGATGTTGGGGATGCCCGGCTCGCCAGGGTCGTTCACACCATCCTGGTTGAGATCGTTCCACACGGTATCGCCGATCTTGATGCCGTAGATATCGATGATGTAGTCACGCGTGCCGGAGCAGCCTGCGGTGTCCTGCGAGCGCATGGTGAACGCGTAGCTGCCGGTGGTGGTGGGTGTACCGGACAGGATACCGTTGGCGGTATTGAGGCTCAAACCGGGCGGCAGCGTGCCCGCAGTGACATTGTAGGTGTAAGGGCCGACGCCGCCGGTGGAGGAAATCTGGCGGCTGTAGGCCACGCCTTTGACGCCCCAGGCCAGCTCCTCAGGCGAAAGCACGAGCGTGGGGCAGGTCACGGTGACGGTGATGGTGGCGCTACCAACGCAAGCGTAGGCATCGCGGGCCTGCGCGGTGAAGGTGAAGGTGCCGGATGCGAGTGGTGTGCCGCTGAGCGCACCGGAAGGACTCAAGGCAAGGCCAGAAGGAGGCGAGCCGGTGGGAACGCTCCAGGTGTATGGCGCGGTGCCGCCGCTGGCATTCATGCTAACATTGTAAGACACGCCCACCGTGCCGCCTGCTGGCGTGGTGGGCGATATCGTGATCGCAGGGCAGACGAGCGAGAGCACATAGGTGATGCTCGCGGGGCAGTTGTTCGAATCCGTGGCGGTGATGGTGACGCTGTAATTGCCCGGAGCACTCGTGGGCGTGCCGCTGATGAGGCCGCTGGTGGAGATGGACATGCCGGTGGGGAAGGCACCGCCCGTGCGTGCCCAGGTGTAGCTGCCTACGCCGCCGCTGGCGGTGAGCTGCTGATTGTAAGGCGTGCCGACAATGCCCACGGGGATGGTGGCGGGCGTGATGGCGATCGGAGGGCAGTCCGCAGCGAGCACGAGAGGCATCACAGCGGAGCAACCATTCGTATCGGTGGCACGCACGGAGAAATTGAAAGCCCCAACAGCATTGGTGGAGCCGCTGAGCAGACCACCACCGCTGAGCGTGATGCCGGAAGGCAGCGCACCAGAGGCGAGAGACCAAGCATACGGCGCGGTGCCGCCTGCGGCGGTGAGTTGTTGGTTGTAAGCGGAGGTGGCGGTGGCATTCGGCAGGGTGGCGGGCGTGACGACGATCACCGGGCAGGTGAAGTTGATGCTCAAATCACGCGAGGCCGTGCAACCCTGGCTGTCTGTGGCCTTCACGCGGAAGCTGTAGTTACCCGGAGCGGCGGTGGGCGTGCCGCTGATGACACCGCCGGTGCTCAGGGTGAGGCCTGCGGGTAGCGTGCCGCTTTCCAACGACCAAGTGTAGGCTGGATTGCCACCGCTGGCGCTCATCGTGGCGCTGTAGGCGGTATATTGCACACCATTCGAGAGCGTGGTGGGCGTGATCGAGATGAGCGGGCAGGTAACGGTGAGCGAATAGTTTTTTGTACCGGAGCAGCCCACGCTGTCCGTGGCACGAGCCGTGAAGCTATACACACCCGGAATGGCCGTGGGCGTGCCGCTGATGACACCAGCGCTGCTCAGGCTCATGCCGCTAGGCAGTGCACCAGTGGTGATGGCAAAGGTGTAAGGGGCGCTACCGCCACTGCCATCGAGTGAGACAGGGGTGTAAGCCTGGAACTGCTGCGCATTGCCGAGCGAGGCCGGCGTGAGCGTGATCGGCGGGCAGACGACGGTGAGCGTCATCGGCAGCGTGGTGAAGCAGTTATTCGAGTCACGCGCACGCACCGTGAAGCTGTAAGGACCGGGAGCGGAGCCAGGCGTGCCGCTGAGAGCCCCGGCGGTGCTGAAGCTCATGCCGGTGGGCAGCGCCCCGCTGGTGATGTCCCACAGATACGGACCGGTGCCGCCGGTGGCGCTGAAATTCGTCGTGGCATAAGCGGCATACTGCGTGGCATTGGAAAGCGTGGAAGGCGAGATGGCGATGCCGGGGCAGTTCACCGTGAGCGTGTAGCTGCGCACGCCGATGCAGCCAAAGGCATCACTCGCACGAGCGGTGAAGGAGTAGGCGGCAGGCAGGGCGGTGGGCGTGCCAGCGAGTGCTCCCGTGGTGCTGTTGAGCGTGATGCCGACGGGCAGGCCGTTGTTGCCGGTGTTGGTGATGTTGAAGCGTGCCAGCACTTCGGCGGCGGTGAGAGCACGGCTGTAGATGGTCGGCTCGTCGATGCTACCGATCCAGTGGGAGCCTGCGGTGGCACTGCCTCCCATCACCAGCGGCGCGGTGCTGTGTGTGATGGCGGTGGTGAAGGCTTTCGAAGCCACCTGCGTGCCATTTACATAGAGACGAAGGTTTGCACGGTCATAAGTGGCCGTGACATGGCTCCAGGCGCTAATCGTCAGCGGCGCTTCGACAAACTCGGAAGCGGCGGAGGAGCTTCTGGCATTGACGTAGAAGCGCACAACGTTTGTGCCGCTGTTTTGTATGAAGCCGTAGCCATTGGCGGGAGCGGTCGGGGCGGTCGATTTGACCAAAATGAGGCGTGTTCCAGAGGTGGCACCATTGCTGGGCTTGATCCAGGCCTCGACGCTGAGGTTTGCCGGACGCATCGAGGAGTGGTCAGCCACCTGCACATAGTCGTCGATGCCGTCGAGGAGGAAGGCAGAACCGATTCTGCCAGCAGCGAAGGCCGCGCCATTCATCTGCGCTCCAGTGTTACCGAGCATCATCTCGCTGGAGCTGCCCTCACCGGGCCACCAAGCCACCGCACCTGTGAGTGGTGTGGGACCCGCCGTCCAAGTATAGGGAGCGGTGCCACCGCTTGCGAGCAGCGTCTGCGAATACGCGGCGAACTGCGTGGCAGGTGGGACGGTGCTCGGATTCACCACCACCGTGGCGCAGACGAGATTCAGTGTGTAGCTCTGCGTGCCAGAGCAGCCGAGGCTGTCCGTGCTGCGGATGGTGAAAGCGTAGTTTCCAGGCGCAGCCGAGGCTCCTGGGGTGCCGCTGAGCACACCGCCGCTGCTCAAGGTCATGCCGGAAGGTAGCGTGCCGGTGGTGATCGAGTAAGTGTAGCCCCCTGCCCCGCCGGCGGAGTTCAGCGTGAGTGGCGTATAGGCCACATACTGCGTGGCAAGGCCGAGTGTGCCGGGTGAGAGCGTGATGGTGGGGCAGGTGCGGAAGCCGAAGTCGATGGTGTTCTCGCTGTTGGAGATACCGGTGGAGCCGGGTTCACCACCTGCAGTGAGCGTGAGGAGTGGTGAAACGACCGTTGTGCCCACGCCGCCGGTCTGGATGCCGTTGGAGTCATTGTCTTCACCATTGTCCGCGATGTCGCCAAGGCCGGAAACGAGCGGGTAAAGGCCCGGCGGCGAGGGAATGCGCACGCGATACTGGCCGGGTGTGTAGATGGTG
Source organism: Verrucomicrobiaceae bacterium (assembly GCA_016713245.1). GTDB lineage: Bacteria > Verrucomicrobiota > Verrucomicrobiia > Verrucomicrobiales > Verrucomicrobiaceae > Prosthecobacter. The sequence goes on from JADJPM010000001.1 coordinate 357,088, forward strand.
AAGCCGTACACACCGCTGCTATTCGTGCTCGTGGAGGTGACGACGTTGTTGGAGGCATCGAGGAGCTCCACGCCAATGCCTGAGCCGATGGCGCTTTCGGTGCCGCTGGACCACACGCCGTCGTTGTTGGCATCAATGAAGAGCTGGTTGCCAAGGGCGATGCCAGTGAAGAGACCGAAGTCCACGCTGAGCTCGGTGTCCGGGTTCGTGTCACCGTCATTGATAGCCTCACCGCCGATGGAGAGCGTGATGACCGGACTGTAGATGAAAGTGCCTGGACCACCTGGCTGCGCACCGTTGTTGTCATTGTTGATGCCGTTGTCCGTCGTGACAACATTGCCGCCGGTGGAGGGAATGCTGCCGGGCGGCGTGACACGCACGACGTATTTACCCGCACCGAGGCCGGTAAAATTGTAAGCCCCAGTAGAGGTGCTCGTCGTGGTGGCGAGGAAGGCATCGTCTGCATCACCTGCGATGTTGTTCGTGCTCGAGTATAGATTCACCGTCACGCCGGAGATGCCCACCTCACTGTAAGCACCGGTGTCACGCACGCCGTTCTTGTTCGAATCGTTCCAGATGAGATTGCCGAGCGTGAGCGTGGGAGTGGAGTTCACCTGGCAGAGATAGACATAATCCGCCACCACCGGGCCGGAGCTGCTGCCGCCAGAGAGAACGACGGACATGGTGTCGATCTGCGATGCGGTGGCACCGCTGGCGATGCGGAAACGGTAGGTGTATTGCTTCCACACTGGCTGGCTGGTGTTAGCTGTGGCTTCGGACCATGAATTGTAATCTGCCGAGCCAAACGTAGGTGTCGGCGTGCCAGTGAGCTCACTCTGATTGACGGTGTAGTATTGATAGAAGCCGGGTGTGGGGCCGGTGATGACCTGGATGATGGGCGCATTGGCACCGAGGTCCCAAAGGATGGAGGCGCTGGCCGAGGAGGCGTTCGCAGCCCACACGCTCAGTTCGTATTCCTTACCCGGCAGGAAGACCGTGCTCCAGCCACCACCACCGGCGGCGCGGAGGCTCACGCAGGAGTTGGTGCCTTCCAAATGCAGCATGCGGCGGCCGTGACGGCTCTTCACACTCTCCGTCCAAGTCACTTTCGAGCCGTTCGTGCCGGCGAGCACTTGCACCCGCTGGATCGGCTCACCCAGGCCACTGGTGCCATTCGTGCCACCGATCCATTGATACCCGTTGATGCTCGTGCCGAGGCTGGTGCCCGTGCCGTTGTAGCCGAGCACACTGACTTGCGTGCCAGTGAGGTTCGGAAGGCCTTGGAACTCAAAGCTGGGGTTATCGATGAGGTTGTTGCTGTAGCAGGGATCGATGTTGGCAAAGCCGAAGTCGATCGTGCTATCGCAATCGCTGTCATCGCCATCCACACCGGTGCCGGGCTCGCCGCCAGGTGTGAGCGTGATCAGCGGCGAGACCACCGGAGCGCCCGAGGCGGACTGGATGCCGTTGTTGTCATTGTTCACGCCATTGTCGAGAGCCACGACGATCGTGCTCACGGCCGGATAGAAGGCCGGCGGGGCGGGAATGCGGACGTAATAGACTCCCGGCAGCAGGTTCGTGAAGAGATACATGCCGTTGGAGTCCGTCAGCATGTCAGAGCCCTGCTGCACGTCATCGCCACCGCCGTTTTCCATCACGCCATTGGCACCCGGTTTCCAAAGCTGGATGCGCAGGGCAGGCACGCCGCTCTCGGTGCTCTGGCGGAGGCCGTCATTGTTGATGTCCACGAAGACCATGTTGCCGACGCACATGGTTTTCACCGCCATTGTGATGGGGATGTTGGCGCTTTCGCAGTTGTAAACGTCGGTGGCCTTGATGGTGAAGCTGTAGCTGCCGAGCGTGGTGGGCGTGCCGCTGAGCACACCGGCGGTCGTGAAGCCCAGCCCCGGCGGCAGCGTGCCGCTGACGAGGCTGAAGACATACGGCGCATTGCCATTGCTCGCAGTGAAGGTGTGCGAGTAGGCGACATTGCGATATGCGGTAGGCGCCGTGGAGGGCGATACGCTGATCACCGGGCAGCCGGGCTCCATCGTGTAGGTCACGGTGGCAAAGCAGCCGTTCGCATCGGTCACGCGGATGGTCGGCGTGGTCGGGGTCGTGTTCGTGGCGATGCCGGTGATGGTTCCGCCTGTGCTCAGCGTGAGGCCGGCGGGCAGCGAACCGCTTTGCAGCGTCCACGTGTAGGGTGCCGTGCCATTCGTGGCGGTCAGCGTTTGCGAGTAATTCGTTCCGACGAGGAAGTTCGAGAGTGTGGCGGGCGAGATGGTGATCACTGGGCACACACGCAGCGTGTAGGATTTCACGCCAGGGCAAGCATTCGCATCGGCAGCGGTGATGGTGAAACTGTAAACACCTGCGGAAGTGGGTGTGCCGCTCAAAACACCGCCAGTGGTGAGAGTGAGGCCCGCTGGCAGCGTGCCGCCCGTCACCGTGTAGGTATAGGGAGATACACCACCGCTCGCCGTGATCGTCTGCGAGTAAGCCGTGGCCGGCGGCGCATTCGGCAGCGTCGTGGGCGAAAGCGTGATGACCGGGCAGATACGCAGCGTGTGAGCACGAGAACCGGTGCAGCCATAAATGTCCGTGGCGGTGACAGTGAAGCTGGCATTTTGCGCGGTCGTCGGTGTACCACTGAGAATGCCACCGGAACTCAGCGTGAGGCCTGCGGGCAGCGCACCGGCTGTCACGGCATAGGTGTAGGTTCCATTGCCACCGCTGGCGGTGAAGGCCTGTGAGTAAACGATGCCCACCGTGCCACGGGTGAGGCTCGAAGGATTCACCGTGATGGTGGGGCAAACGGGGGTGAGCGTGTAAACCTTCGTCACCGCGCAACCACTGGTATCCGTGGCACGAACCGTGAAGCTGGTGCTCGTCGTATTCGTCGCCGTGCCAGTGATCATCGAGCTGTCTGCATCATAGGTAAGGCCAGTGGGCAGGCTGCCACTGACCAGTTCATACACATACGGTGCGGTGCCAACACTGGCCGTGACGGCCTGCGAATAGGCGGTGCCCACCACGGGCGCTGGAAGCGTGGCAGGATTGATCGAGATGGCGGGGCACACTTGGAGATCCACATCCGCGCTGGCCTGGCAGCCAAATTGATCCGTCACACGCACCCTAAAGGTCACGCCGAGATCATTGGCCGTCGTGGGCGTACCGCCGATCACTCCGCCGCTGCTGAGCGTGAGCCCTGCTGGCAAGGTACCCGAAAGCAGCGTCCAGGAGTAAGGGGCAGTGCCACCGGTGACGGAGACGCTCTGCGAGTAAGCGCTGCCGACCACCGCCTGCGTCATCGTGGCAGGAGAAATCGTCAGCACAGGGCAGTTTGGCGCGATCGTGTAGGTGCGGGAACCCACGCAGGCGTTCGCATCCGTGGCCATCACGGTGATGGATTGGGCGACGAGCGTGGTGGCGGTGCCGCTGATCGCTCCGGTGGTGGTATTGAAGCTCAACCCTGCTGGCAGTGTGCCACTCGTGATGGAGTAGGTGTAGGGTGAAGCGCCGCCGCTGGCCGCGGTGCTGGCGCTGTAGCTCTGACCGACGACAGGATTCGCCACAAAGCCCGGCAGCGTGATCACCGGACAGATGCGCAGGTTATAGGAGCGGGTGGCGAGGCAGTTGAAGACATCACGCGCCTGCACGGTGATAGAAGTTCCTGCGCCGTTGGATGTCAAAGGAGTACCACTCAGCAGGCCATCCCCCGTCAGCGTCATGCCAGCGGGCAGCGAGCCGCTGATGATGGTGAACTGATAGGAGGGCGAACCACCCGACGCCGTGAAGGTCGTGGCCGGATAAGCCACGCCCACCTGTCCGATGGGGAGGGACGAAGGTGAAATGGTGATCGGCGGGCAGCTCATCGCCAGCGTGTAGCTGCGAGTGCCAGGGCAGCCATTGGCATCCGTGGCCGTGATGGTGACGGTGGAGCTGATTTCGACATTCGGTGTGCCGCTGATTACCCCAGAAGTACCATTCAAAGTCAGACCGCCCGGCAGCGAGCCCGTGGTGACTGCATAAGTGTAAGGTGCCACGCCGCCGCTGGCGGTCACGGTCCGCGAATACGGTGTGCCCACCGTGCCGGTGACTGTGATGGCAGCCAGATTCACCACCGGGCAGACCTTGATCGAGTAGGTACGTGTGCCTGAGCAGCCAAAGTTATCCGTCGCGGTGATCGTGATGCTCGCGCCAGCGCCGTTCGCCGTCGTTGGCGTGCCGCTGATGACACCGCTGGTGCTGTTGAGGCTCAAACCGGCTGGCAGTGTGCCACTCGTCACCACAAAACTATAGGGTGAGGAACCGCCGCTAGCGCTCACCGTTTGCGAGTAGGCCGTGCCCACCGTGCCGACGGCCAGCGTGGCCGGATTCACGGTGATGGTGGGACAAACCGGGGCGATCGTGTAGCCGCGAGTAGCTGCGCAGCCATTCGCATCGACGACATTGATCGTGAAGCTCTGTGAGGCTGTGTTCACTGGCGTGCCAGTGATCACTCCCGTAGAGGTATTCAGGCTCAGACCCGTCGGCAGCGTGCCCGCAGACATCGAGTAAACATACGGTGCCTGGCCCGCCGCAGGTGCCAAGGGCGCACTGAAAGCCGTGCCGATCGTCGCCGTAGTGCTGATCGCTTGCAGAGTGAGCACGGGGCAGATTTGCAGCGTGAGATTCCGCGTGCTCTGGCATCCATTCGCATCGGTCACTCGCACGGAGAGCGGTGTGGCAGGCGAGGCGGCCGCTGTGGGCGTGCCGGAAAGCACACCTGTAGTCGCATTCAGCGTCAATCCGGCTGGCAGCGTGCCGCTGGTGATCGTCCAAGCCGTGTAAGGTGCGATGCCGCCGCTCGCGGTGAAGGTCTGCGAGTAAGCAGTGCCCACCAAGCCAATCGGAAGCGTCGCAGGAGTGATGGTGATGACTGGGCAGGTCGGCGTGATCGTGTAGCTGCGAGTGCCTGGGCAGCCATTGGCATCGGTGGCGGTCACCGTGAAGGTTCGCGAGGTCACACTCGTCGGCGAGCCGGTGATGGCTCCAGTGCTTGTGTTGAGGCTCAGGCCTGCCGGAAGGCTTCCCGTGGTCACTGCATAGGTAAGGGGTGAGACGCCGCCGCTGGCGGCCACGCTTTGATTGTAGCTGCTGCCCACCGCCGGAGTCGTCGAGGTCAAAGCGGGCAACGAGATCACGGGGCAGATTTTCAGCGTTACGATGCGGGTGGCGAAGCAGGCATTGTTATCCGAAACGCGAAGCGTGATCGAAACGCCTGCTCCATTCGCCGTCGTCGGTGTGCCACTGAGCACACCCGTGCTCGCATTGAGGCTCAGGCCAAGTGGCAGTGTGCCGTTGCTGACCGAGTAGGTCAGCGGAGCGATGCCGCCGGTGGTCGTCAGAGTCTGTGTATAAGCCACACCTACCGTCCCAACAGGCAGCGTGGAGGGACTCAGGGTGATGACCGGACACGTCGGCACGAGTGTAAAGGTGCGGGAGCCCACGCAGGCATTCGCGTCCGTCGCCGTGATCGTGAAGGTCTGGCTCGCGGTGCTCGTGGTTGTGCCGGTGACGGCTCCGGTGCTTGAGTTGAGATTCAAACCATTCGGCAACGATCCGCTCGTCAGCGCATAGGTATAGGGCGAGACACCACCCGAGGCGGCCGCACTCGACGAATACGCTGTACCCACAGTGACGGTGGAGTTCAGAGTGGCGAGGGAGATCACCGGGCAGATTTGCAGCGTCACGACCCGCGTGCCCTGGCAGCCAAAATTATCCGTTACACGAATGGTGAGGCTCGTGGCAGGCGATGCCGTCGCGCTGGGGGTGCCGCTGATCACGCCTGCCCCGCTCAGCGTCAGTCCGGCAGGCAGCGTGCCGCTCGTAATGGCAAAAGCATAAGGTGTGCTGCCCCCTGAAGCCGTGAGCGCCTGCGAGTAAGCCACACCCACCGTGCCACGCGGGAGGCTGGTCGGGGTGATCGTGATCGTAGGGCAGACCGGAGCCAGCGTGTAGCTGCGAGCACCAGAGCAGTTGTTCGCGTCCGTGGCGGTGATGGTGAAGGTCTGGCTCGTCGTGTTGGTCGAAACGCCAGTGATGGTGCCTGTGGAAGTGTTCAAGTTCAACCCGGCCGGAAGGCTGCCTGTGCTCACCGCATACACATACGGAAGGGCACCACCCGTGGCCGCGAAGCTCGCTGTGTAGCTCGCACCCACAGTGATCGAGGCGGAAATGGCCGGCAGTGCGATCACCGGGCAGATTTTGATCGTGTAGGCACGCGTGCCGGCACAGTTGAAGGCATCGAGAGCACGCACCGTGATCGAGGTGCCGCTGCCGTTCGAGGCCGTGGGCGTGCCGCTGAGCACGCCAGCACTCGTGAGCGTCAATCCAGCCGGCAAGGTGCCCGCGATGACACTGAACTGATAGGGCCCGGTGCCGCCCGTGGCGCTAAAATTCACCGTCGGATAGGCGGTACCCACAAAACCATTCGTGATCGACGCCGGGTTCACGGTAATTGGCGGGCAGCTCATCGCCAGCGTGTAGGTGCGGGAGCCGGGGCAGCCGTTCGCATCCGTGGCGGTGAGCGTGATGGTGGCGCTGATTTCAACATTCGGCGTGCCGGTGATGGCACCCGTGCTCGTGTTGAGGCTCAGACCGCCTGGAAGCGTGCCGCTGCTGACCGAGTAAGTGTATGGAGCCACGCCGCCAGTGGCAGCCGCCGTTTGAGAGAAGACCGTGCCGACCGTGCCAGTGGTGGTGATGGCTGGCAGCGAGATTACCGGGCAGATCTTAATCGTGTAAGCACGCGGAGCCTGGCAACCGTAGGTATCCGTGGCGGTGATCGTCACACTGGTGCCTGCGCCATTCGCTGTCGTCGGCGTGCCGGCAAGCACACCTGCTGTCGTGAGCGTGAGACCACCAGGAAGCGTGCCTGCGGTGAGAGCAAAAGTGTAAGGCGCGGTGCCACCGCTACCGGTGATGGTTTGTGAGTAGGCGATGCCGACGGTGCCGACAGGCAGCGTGGCCGGATTCACCGTGATCGCGGGGCAAACAGGAGCCAGCGTGTAGCTGCGAGTGCCTGCGCAACCATTGGCATCCGTCGCAGAGACCACAAAGGTCTGGCTCGTGGTGCTCGTGGGCGTGCCAGAAAGCACACCCGTGGTCGAATTCAGGCTGAGACCGGCTGGAAGCGAGCCGGAGCTGATGCCAAAGACATACGGAGCCACGCCGTTCACGCCTGAGATCGTCTGCGAGTAGGCGGTGCCCACCGTGATCGTCGTCGAGATGGCCGAAAGCGACACCACGGGGCAGATTTTCACGTTCAGCGCCTTCGTGCCGGAGCAGCCGTAAGCATCGGTGGCTCGGAAAGTGATGCTCACGCCGGCTCCATTGCCCGCTGTCGGCGTGCCGCTGATTACGCCCGTGGTGCTGTTGAGGGTCAAACCGGCGGGCAGTGTGCCGCTGGCGATGCTGAAGGTGCGCGGAGCCGTGCCGCCGGTGGCAGTGAGCGTCTGCGAGTAGCTCGTGCCTGCCAATCCGGTGGCGAGCAGGACATTCGTGATCGTGACCGTGGGGCAGACCGGCGTCACCGTGTAGCTGCGGGAAGCCGAGCAGCCATTCAAATCCGTCACGCCAATGGTGAAGGTGGCCGCCGCGTTCGAGGTCGGCAGGCCGCTGAGCACGCCATTCGAGGTCAGTGTGAGTCCGGCGGGCAGCGTGCCGGTGGTCACACTGTAAAGATAAGGCGCACGACCTCCGGTGATGCCCATCGTCTGCGAGTAACTCGTGCCCACCGTGCCGTTTGGCAGCGTGGCGGGGCTCAGGGTGAGCACCGGGCATTGCAGCGTCAGCGTGTAGTTTTGCATCGCCGCGCAGCCTTTGGCATCCACCGCCTGCACCGTGAAGGTGAACACGCCCACTTCGAGCGGCGTGCCACCGAGCACTCCACCGCTGCTGAAAGTCATGCCATCTGGCAGCACCCCATTCGCCAGGCTCCACACATACGACGCGGTGCCTCCGGCGGCTGCCAGCGTCTGGGAGTAAGCCGTGTCCTGCGTGCCTGCGGGCAGTGTGGCAGGCGTGATCGTGATGGCCGGGCAGTCACGCAGACCGAAGTCGATCGTCTTCTCGTAGCTGCCACCGCCGCTGGTGCCCGGCTCCGTGCCTGCCGCCATGGCGAACGGCATCGACATGACCGCCGAACCTTTGACGCCCGGCTGCGCTCCGTTGTTGTCGTTGTCCGTGCCATCGTCGAGCGTGAACGTCACGCCGGAGGCCAGCGCGGCGTTGGCCGGCGGGAATGGAAGGCGCACGCGATAGTTTCCAGCCGCATTACCAAGGCCGAAGATGTAAGCGCCGTTGTCATCCGTCTGCGTCGTCATCACGACCGCTCCAGTGCTCGCATTCAGAAGCTCCACCTGCAGGCCGCCGACGCCGAGCTCACCCGTCGCGAAATCATAGCGGCCGTCGTTGTCGAGATCGTTCCACACCACATCACCCACCGCGAGACCGGTGGTGAGGCCAAAGTCCACGGAGAACTCGGTGTTCGCATCCGTGTCGCCATCGTTGATGGGCTCCGTGCCGGTCTTGAGGGTCAAAACGGGGCTGTAGATCAGCGTGCCCGCACCGCCGGGCTGGCGGCCGTTGTTGTCATTGTTCACGCCGTCGTCGTTGAGGTTCGGTGCGCCGGAGGTCAGCGGCAGCGCACCCGTCGGCGTGACGGTGACGTAGTATTTGCCATCGGCCAGCGGGCTGAAGACATAGCTGCCTGCGCTGGTCGTGGTGATGCTCGGCATCGCTTCATAGTCAGCATCATCGCCGGTGCCGCCAATCTCACCATCCGCGCCGGTATGATAAAGGCGCAGCACCACGCCGCTCACACCGGACTCGCCCACTTCCTTGAGGCCGTTGGCGTTCACATCATTCCACACCGCATTACCGAGGCAGAGACGCTCAGCCGTCGGAGGCAAGGTTTGGAAGAGCAGGCTGTCTTCGAATCCAAACGGGTTGTTTCCATACACGCCGATGGAAAGACCGTCCGCGGAGATGCCGTCGCCGCCGTTGTAGAGGTTCCAGCCGGCGTAATTGATGTCCTGCGCCACATGGCCGTCATTGCGCAGCACGTTCATGATGGTGACGTAGCTCGCCGTGGGTGAATCCCACATCACGGCAAAGCTGGCGGTGCTGTTGTAGATCGTTCCGATCACGCGACCGGTATCAGAGATGGCTCCGACAATGCCGCCGAGCGTGTCCGCGGCAGCGCGAGGCAGGTTTTGCCGTGTGCTGGTCAGCGTGTCATAAACGAACGCAACCGGCACGCCGGCGGTGGTCTCGGCAGAACCGATGTAGCGGCCGTTCGGGCTCACTTTGCCACCTTTGAGTTTGCCGGTGAAAGTAGCCACCACGGTGCTCCAGCCATCCTGCACATTGCCGCGGCGGATCTGGCCCTGACCGCTCGAATTGATCACCAGCAGCACCGTGCCGTCCTCGGAGGCATCAAGCACCTCACGAAGGCCGGTGATGGCCGTCCAGGTGCGGCTGCTCAGCGTCCAATAACCGCCCTGCGCCGCCGTGGCACCCGCCGGACCATCGGGATCGACGGTGCCAAAGGCATACAAGTTGTCGCCGGTGATGGCCGTCGGCGTGGCACTGATGCTCGGATTCGCATCAAACGGCGTCTGCAGGCGCTGCGTGGTGCCCGCAGCACGGTTATGATACCAGGCGATGATGTTCGCATTGGCTCCGCTGGTCCATTTTTCATGACCGACGACGTTTCCATCGTCATTCACGTCATTGCCCATGCCATACGGATTGGTCGGGGTGACCTTCGTGATGTCCGTGAACACATTCGTGAGCGTGTTCATCACGAAACCGCGTGTCGTGGTGCCAAAACGCACGCCGGTGATCCAGCGGCCGTTTGGGGACATGTTCATGATGCACTGCGCCTGATTGAAGCCCTGGCCGCCGAGCACGTCCTTGCCAATGCGGGTGACGGAATACTGCGAACCCAGCGTCAGGCTGCGGGTGCTCGGGCAGATGGCAGCGACTGGCGGCGCTGCGTTGGCGAGGTAGCCGAAGTTCAGATTCAGGTTCTGCGAGCCGGCGGTGATGGTGCTGCTGGCCTGCCCGTCTAGCGGAGCCTGCGGATCGGCGGTGACGGTGGCTCCGCTCATGTTCGTGAGGGAGTCGAGGCGCACTTTCACCACATAGGTGGCGTTCGGCAGGCCGTTGAAGCGGTAGCTGCCATCTGAGCCGACGATGCGCTGATCCTTCCAGGTGGTGCCTGCGGCATCGTAAAGCTCCACCACGGCTCCAACGATGGCGCCTTCACCGCCATCACGTCCGCCGTTGCCATTGCTATCGGCAAAAACGATGCCGCCCAGTGCTCCAGCATAGGCGCGGCCAAAGTCCAGGTGCTCGATCTCCCAGCCGCCCTGCAAGGTCACGGCATGGGAGGTGACGGTGGTGGTCTGCGTCATGCCAGCGGGGAAGTCAGGATCACTGCCGTCAAAGGTGATGGTGTAGGTGCCAGCGGGTACGAGGAATTCATAGGCTCCCGTGGCAGTCGTGGTGGTGGTGCGGCTGACGGGGGTGCTGTTCGTGGTGGTGCCGCTGAGGTTCACGGTGATCGCGGCCACGCCGGTTTCAGTGTCATCGCGGACGCTGTTGGAATTCGCATCGTAAAAGACGCTGCCGATGAGCGCTCCCAGCTCGGCAAAGCCGAAATCCGCCGTGAGCACTGTTTGGCCTGCGGTGAGGTTTACGACCACATCTTCACCCGTGGTGGGCAGCATGGTATTGAAGAGACCGGCATTCGGGCTGCCTGCCGGGGCTGGCACATGCTGCTCGGAGACGTGGACGATGTATTGCGCTGGCGGCAGCTTCGTGACGCTGTAGATGCCGCTGGCGTTGGTGAGGGCGCTAGCCACCTGAGGCTCCTCGGCGTCGTTTTCGCCATTGCCATTCTCATCGAGATAGACGGCCACGAGGACGTTCGGCACGCCGTTTTCACCTGTGTCCTTCACGCCATCCATGTCCGTGTCATAATAGACGAGGTCTCCGATGCTGCCGCTGTGGTTGAAGCCGTAGTTCACATCCGTCCGCATTTGCAGCGCGGCGAGTGTGACGGTCCGCACGGCAGCTCCACCCGTGACAAAGGTCATCCCAGCAGGCACCGTGCTCTCGATGACATCGACGAGGTAGGCTCCGGGCGTGACGCTATCGAAGAGATAGAGGCCATTGCTGGCCGTGAGAGCGGAGCGCAGCAGCAAATCACCGGCATCCAGTGTGCCGCTGCTGTTTACGTCCCGGTGGAGACACACGGTGACGCCCGTGAGAGGGGCTTCATCGCCGCTGAAGACATTGTTTTCATGCGCATCGGTATAGATAAAGCCACCGAGCGTGGCAGTGGAGGGCGGCAGGGCGTTGATGCCGAAATCCGCATCGCTCAGCGAGCTCGTATTCGTGGCCAGCGTGCGCTGGAGGGCGGGCGGCGTCGTCGTCACCCAGTTAGCAGGGAGAGTCGTGAGATCGACTTTGACGGCGCGGGTGCCTGCCAGCAGGCCAAAGATCCGGTAAGCCCCGCTGGAATCCGTCGTGCTCGTGGGCTCACCCACATCGTAGAGGTTGTCATTATCCTGATCGATATAGACACGGATGCCGGAAACGCCTGACTCGCCGCTGTCCTGCACGCCGTCTCCATCCACATCTGCCCAGACGAAGTCGCCAATGCTGCCAGTGAGGGCGGTGAGGGCATCGTCCGTGGCCAGCAGGGACGACCCATTGAGGAAATTCGCGATGTTGTGGACGTTGGACACCCCTGGCGAGGCATTGACCGTGACCCGCATGGTCAGCGGAGGCGTGACGATCACACCACCCGACGTGGCAGTGGCAAAAGTGGCCCCAGAGCCGGTGGCGCCGCCGGTGAAGCGAATGTTGGTCGGGCTGGTGCCGCCATTCACGCGATAGACCCAAGTGAAAGTGGCTGAGCCCCTGCACTGATCGTGGCAGGAGCGCCGACAGGACCGGAAACCAAGGTGGCTGTGGCACCGTTGGCCGTGATCACCGTCAGGGCGGTGGGAGAAACACCACTGACCGCTCCGGCGGCGGTCACAGTAATGGAGACATTCACATTCACGCCGGTGGCAGGGGAAGCAGGAGCAGTGACGAGCTTTGGTGACACCGATAGGCTCGTAGTCGTCGCGGACAACGAAGGCGTCGTGTAGGTGATACTCAACGTGGGTCGTCGGCTGGCGGTGGGTTCTTCGCGGGTGTAAAACTCATGCTCACCATTCACACTCTCGTTTTGCAAACGCATGAGGATGCCGTGGTTAGGATTGGTGCCATTTACCCAATTCTGCACCAGGGAGGTGAGGGTCCAGTTGTGCGCTGCGTTGGTGGTCACGTTCGTCGTCGCGGCGGCGGTAGCGTCGTAGTCCCCATCACCCCCAGGAGTAGTCCAGGGCGTGCCTGTACTGCGGTTGTTCCAGGAACTCGTGGTCTCCGACCAGGGCTGTGTGAGACGATGTGCGGAGACACCTGGGCTTCCGCTGGTGCCGCTTTTGCGGGTCAAGGTCATCACCGCTGAGGTGATGGTGGCATTCGCGGGTATGGCGGAGAGGTCAAAACTCAGCATGACGCGGTCACGCTCTGGGGAAGAGCGTGCTACCCAGGCGACATTCGCTGTGCCGTAGTTGGTCGTAGGCTGGTTGGTCCAGGTCTCGTTATCGGCCACGGACGTCAGCGAAGACGAAAAGGAGCCACCCGACGAGGCAACAGCGGCACCGTCCGTGTTGGGTGTGTTTGTCCCAAGGTTCCAACAGACATTGGCTGGAAGTGGATTGACCACCACGCCATTGGAGGTGGCCGTCGAGAAAACGGCTCCTGATCCCGTGGCATTGCCTCTAAAGGTCACCTCGTCATTGCCTGTGCCCGCTTTGGAGACCTTATAAACCCAGGTGAAGGTGGCTGAGCCGCCGCCAGAACCGATACTTGCGGGCGAACTCGTGGGGCCTGAAACGAGTGTGGCCGTGGAGCCACGAGTGCCTGGAATGACGGCGAGGGCCGATGGCCTGATGCCCGTCACAGCAGCAGTTGCGATGACATTCATGGACACCGACACATTCACGCCGCTGCCGGTGTCCGTGACCGTGCCGGGGGCCACGCTGATCGCCGTGGTCGTCGCTGCGAGACCCGGAATGGTGTAAGTGATGCTCAGCGTGGGCCGCCTGCTGGCGGTGGCTTCCTCTCGGGTATAAAACTCATGCTCACCACTTGAGGCCTCGTTTTGCAGACGCATGAGCATGCCGTGATTGGCATTCGTGCCATTCACCCAGCTCTGCGCGAGGGAGGTGATGTTCCAGTTGTGCGCACCATTAGCATTCACCGTGGTGGTGGCGGCAGCGGTGGCATCGTAGTCCCCATCACCGCCGGGCGTGCTCCAGGGCGTGCCGGTGCTGCGGTTGTTCCAAGAACTGGTGGTCTCTGCCCATGCCTGCGTCAGGCGGTGCGCCGTGATGGCCGTGCTGCCGCCCGCACCACTTTTGCGGTTCAGCGTCATCACCGCCGAAGTAATGGTGGCATTTGAGGGGATGGAAGAGAGATCAAAGCGGAGCATCACGCGGTCGCGATAGCTTGGGGTTCTCGCCACCCAGGCCACGTTGGCCGTTCCATAGTTGGTGGTCGGTTGCTCGCTCCAACTTTCATTATCAGCCACGGATGTCAGTGCCGTGGAGAAGGTGCCGCCGACGGAGCCGGCATGGCTGCCATTCACTGCGGAAGAGCCTGCGGTGGGGCCAAATACACCTCCCTGCCCTGATGAGGTATAGGTGGTGCCAGCGGGGATTAGGTCATTGATTTTGGCATTCGTCAGCAGCGAGGGGCCCGGCCAGTAGGGAGCCAAGGTGTAGTTGAGAACCTCGCCTGCATTCGCGGCGACCTTGTCCACGCTCTTGTTGAAGACGGATGCGAAGGGAAAGTCTGCCGTGAGGTCGTTTTCCCCAGCAGCCAGCGCGACCGAAATCATGCTGAGCGTCGGCGAATACCCCGCCGGAATGCCCGGACTATTCATGTCCACAGAGACCTGATAGGTGCTGGGGCCGAGACCAGTGAATAGGTATTTCCCATCCGCCCCAGAGGTGGTGGTGGCGGCAGGAGTTCCGTTGTTGGAGAGATTCAGCTTCACGCCCACGAGCGGTGAATCTGTTCCTGCATCGAAAACGCTGTTGCCATTCACATCAGCGAAGACCTGATCACCAATCGAACCCGGCTGCACGGCCCAGAAGCCGAAGTCGGCGGTGAGGTTGGAGCCGCTCAGGTTGAGAATCGACCTCCGCGTGGCCGTGCTTGCCTGGAAGCTATTCGGCGAAAAATAGGTCGTCAGGTCACCATCCGCCGCATTCACCTCAACGACGTAGTTCAAGCCCGTAGCGAGGCTGCCAAACAGGTAGCCACCGCTGCTGTTGGTCGAAGCTGTAGCGACGAACGCATCTCCCGCATCGATCGTGCCGTTGCCATTGCCGTCCTCGTAGAGGTTCACGGTGACGTTCGGGATGCCTGGGTCGCCAGGACTGCGGGAGCCATCATTGGCGATGTCTTTGAAGACACTATCCCCGATGCTGCCGGTGCCGCCGGGGCGGTAGCCGAAATCAACATTGAGCTTCTGCTCGTTGTTGGAGATCGTTACCGTCGCTTGGTTCGCCGACGCGATGCCATCGAGGTCATAAGTCGCCGTGTGCCCGGCTGGAGCCGTGACTCGCACGATATAGGTGGCGCCTTGCAGACCGGCGAAGTCGTATTTGCCATCCGCTCCGGTGGAGGTGGTCTGGAGCAGCGTGGTGCCATTGCTGGCATACAACTGCACCTGCACGCCCGGCAGCGGATCATCCTCCGCGTTCATCACGCCATTGCCATTCCAGTCACGGAAGACCTGATCCCCGATGCGGCCCCCGCCCACCGTCACCGGTGCCAGACCGCCCGTGGACATGACTTTGCCGCTGTTTTCAAAGGTGAACTGATTCGTGTAAGTGCCCATCGGCTGGGTGGCGCTGATGGCGCAGCGGAAGACCAGCTCCAGCTCACTATTCGCCGGAATGCCAGCATTCACCGTGAAGATCGGCTTCGCGGGATTGCTCGCATTCACCGCCACGGCCGAGGTTTTTCCTTTGCCGATCTTGGCGGAGACCATGTTTTGATAGGTGAAGCCCACGGGCAGGTTCTCCGTGATGGTCAGCGGCACGGTGTTCACGCTGGAGCCTTCATTCGCCATGGTCAGAGTGTAGGTCACGGTGCTGCCGGGCACGGCGATCGAGGGCGTCACCGTCTTGTCAGGATACAGCAGCGCCGTGCTGTTCGAGACCATGATCGTTTCCATGCTGCATGACCGCGGTGCCTGATCGCTGGTGGCGCAGATCGTGTTTGTCAGCACGCCGGTGCCGGTGGCCCGCACCGTGAGGGTGATGCTATTCACCGTGCCGGGCTGCACCGTGCCCAGATTCCACCGCAGCGGATTCGTGCTGTTCGGTGCCCGGCTGGCGCTGATGTATTGAATGCCGGAGGGCAGCGTGTCCTCCAGCACGACATTCGTCAGCGCCGTGTTACCCATGCAGGTGTACCAGATGGTGTAGGTGAAGACCTCGGTCTGCGTCACGATCTGCTTCGAGGCCTGCTTGAAGATGATCGGCTTCGCCGTCAGCGAGACGCGGCTCGGCTCATAATAGCGCCAGATGTGGTCTTGATTCTTGTACTCACCGCCCGCATCACCACCAAAGGTATCCGCGTAGCTTTGCAGGTAGCCCTGGCTGTCAAAAGGCGCATTGGGCTGGCCGGGACCCACATTGATCTTCAACTGCACGCGGGCGTATTCCGGGCGGAAGATCTCCAGATTACCCCAGGCCATGCGCACCGCCTTCGGGCTCGTGGAATCACTCCAGCTCGTCGTCGGCGGCAGCGGGTTCTTCGTGCTCAAATCCCAGCCGATCTTGCTCGCATCCTCACCGCTGAGGCCCAACTGCGTGCTCACCAAGCCCGGCGTGTCCTTGGCGATCATGCTGCCCGCATAACGAATGCGCTTCCACGGGCCGAAATTCCGCACCGAATTCCGCATCCGGGCCGGGTCACTCGGGTTCGCATTCCAATAAGTGAAATCAAAGTGCCAGCCATAGCCGCTCTGCGGCCCCGCCACACCACTGCCCAGGCCCCAGGGCGTGTTGCCTTTCCCATCCACATCCACAATCGGGCTGCGGGAACTCACCCCGAAGGCCAGAAGCTGCTCCGCATCCCAGCGCGTCGTCGGTATCACCACATCGCCCGAATTGTTCGTCATGGAGTTATCTGACGTGCCCGAGTTGCCATCGAAGCCGCCCGTGTTCACCCAGCTCTGCCAGGCTGTCTTCGGATCCGTGGAGTAAAAGATCCCCGTGTCTGAATACACCCCGGTGATCGTCCCGCGCATCCTGCCGCTGCTGGAATCCACCGCGTAGGCCTTCGCGCCCAGCACGTTAGGCCCTAGCTCCAGCCCCTTCAGCGCACTTTGAGAGCTGGAACCACGAGCTCCATCCCCCAGAGCTGAGAGAGACTGCCCCTTCATCGGCATCGCCTTGAAGCTTCCCTTGTTATCCAGCCGCCCGTATTCAGCTCCTACCACCTGCGTGCCCACCGGAATGAAAAATGTGGAGTAACCACCCGCCCCGGTCGGCGTCCCCACCGTCGGCGTCGCCTTCATGATGATCCCCACCACATCGCCTACTTGGATCAATGGCTGCCCGGCTTTCTGCCGCTTCTGCATGAGCTTCAGCGTGTCATCATCATACGCGATGTAATCCGCCTGCTGGTTCAGGTTATGTGCACTCGCCGATCCCAGCAAAATCAAGGCACCCAGCGCCGTGACCACTTTCCTACCTCGGCGCAAAATCCCGCCCGCCCACGCGGTCGCGCGGGCACTCATCACAGGCACGTTTCGAGCCTCGGAAGGCGGGAAAACGGGTCTGTTGTGTGCTGGAAGGGATTCCATCAAATTTTGGGATTAAGTCGAGTCTAGCCATACTGATTATAATTTCAATATAAAGTATCGGTATATTCAGCTTTTCTTAAATAATTGGTTTTTGTGGCTGCTTTGAGCGGTTTTAATCCCGATGGCCGGCAGCGTTGTCCGCCTTCCCAAAACAAAAAGAAGGGCACCTTTGCCGGTGCCCTTCTGAGAATGTGGATGATAGCAACTATTCGAGGAAGTTTTTCAGCGGCGTCGCTCCGTTCTTGCCCGTCGCCGGCAGGAGCATCAGCGAGTCACGGGCACGTCCGAAGCCATCGTTGAAGACGGTCGTGTCGTTCCCGAGGTGTCCATTCGGGATGTAAAGCTCGGGATGATCAAAGGGAGCGCAGCGGCGGCGCACCCGTTCATCCGTGAGGGACTTCAAGAAGGCCACCAAGGCATCCTTGTCCGCATCCGAAAGACCGAGACGTTCTACGTCCGGGTCGAGATCAGCGATGTTTTGCTCGTGGAAGTCCCCACCGCGATTGTAGAAGTCCACCACCTCACGTAGCGTGCGCTGGCCGCCATTGTGGAAGTAGGGCGCGGTGAGCTCAATGTTGCGCAAGCCGGGCGTCTTGAAGGCTCCATTAGCGGCCACGCGGTCGTGTGCTTTGGGCTTTCCGTTTGGCTTCACGCCAATGAGCTTCTCGAATGCTTTTTCGCCGAAATCTCGTGCCAGACGCGACTCCGAAAGCGGGAATCCGAAGGGGTCTTTGCCGCCGACGCCAAGATCCTCCAGCGTGGGGCGCACGCCAATGTTGTAGAAGCCGTTGTCATAGATCGCGTTTTTGCCATCACCCATGATCATCTTTTCAAGCCGCTCCTTTTTGATGTGATCAACCGTGGCTTTGGTGAATTCCGCACCGCCATGGCAGTTCGCACATTTTGCCTGGCCGAAAAAGAGGTCCAGCCCACGCTTTTGCTGCGTGTTCAGGGCGTCCTTTTTGCCCTCGGCATAGTCATCAAAGGGCGTCTGGTCGGAGACAAGCGTGGCTTCATACATCTGGATCGCCAGCCCGAAGAACAGACTGAAGTTTGTCTCCATGTGCGAGTAGTTTTTGATCATGAGCGAACCCTGCCACCACTCCGGCTTGAAAGCGGCACGAACCAGCTCCGCATAGGTCGCCGTCGAGAGGCCCGGCAGAGGGCTGAGACTGCGGCTGCCGAGCACGCCATCCTCGCGGTGGACCCGCTGAAGCGCCAGCGGACGGCGGTTCAGCATCTTGCGGCCGAGATCCGGGAAGGTGCGTCCCATGGCGGACATTTCAAAATCGCTCAAAGGCGGCCCCACGGCTTGCGAAGCGAGACTGGCGTTGTCCAGATCAATCGCCACCTGCTTGAGGTCATTCGGCTTGCTGGCTCTCCAAACCTTCGCGCCTTGATCACGCAGGCCGAAGGGATTGACGCCGTTGAAGCGATCCTGCGCACGTCCATCCCAGAAATTGCGCAGATTGAACACCGCATTGATCACTGTCGGCGTGTTGCGAGGCTCCACGCGGCGGGTGTTGATGCCCTTCACATTGAAGACACTGTCCGGCACCACCTTGCGGTTTTCAAACAAGCCGCCCATCGTCAGGCTCAGGAACTGCTCCAGATTTACGCCCTGCGATGAGGCCACGTCGTTCGCGTCCGAGAGCACCTTCGATTTACGGTCATTGATGTCAGCCAGCTTGTGGAAGGGGAAATCACCTTTCTGAAGCGTTCCGTTCGGCTTCCGCACCTGGAAGGTAAAATCCGGCGTCGCGCTGCCATTCGCATCCACTATGAGCAGCCCTGGGCTCACCTGATTCTTCGCCCGGTTGTCCGCTCCAGCATGGAAATGGCAGGAGGCGCAGGAGGTGAGGCTGTCACTGCCTACCTGCATGTCCCAAAACAGCGCCTTGCCCAGCACGATGGCGGCCTGCTTGTCTTTGATGAATTCGTTTAGCTTCGACGGCTCAGGAATCTCCCGCTTACGGAGGGATTCGGGTTTCGACTCCCCTTTCGGTTCACCTTTGGGTTTCCCTTTCGGTTTCCCTTTTGGTTCCCCTTTCGGTTTCCCCTTCGGTTCACCCTTCGGTTTCCCTTTTGGTTCCCCTTTCGGTTCGCCTTTGGGGGCCCCCTTCGGTTCACCTTTAGTAGGGGGATCGGCCTGAACGGATGAAATAGCCACCAAAGCGGCCAGACCACCGAGGGCCATGAGTCGAAGGACTGATTTTGTTCTCATTTTTATGCTTATTGTTTGCTTGGTTTCTAAATTCCCGTCATTCAGACGAGATATAATTATCAGATATAATTTTCATATTAAAAAGCCGCGACTCGTAAGTCTTTTGTGACGAGGCCCCAGCCCTTCACAGCCTCCCTTCCCTTCCCGGCACTGAGAACCGTCCCTTCCAGTCACCTGAAAAGCCCTCGACACCCCCTCATTCGCCCCTATTCTCGCCGCCCCTCCTTCCCAAACGCCCATGAGCAAGAAAATCGTCCTCGCCTATTCCGGTGGTCTCGACACCTCCGTCCTCCTTTCCTGGATCAAAGACACCTACCAGGCTGAAGTCATCGCCTTCTGCGCCAACGTCGGCCAGGACGACGAACTAAAGGGCCTCAATGCCAAGGCCAAAAAGACCGGTGCCTCCAAAATCTACATCGACGACCTCCAGCTCGAATTCGCCCGCGATTTCATCTACCCGATGATCCAGGCCGGAGCCATCTACGAAGGCCAATACTTCCTCGGCACCTCCATTGCCCGCCCCCTCATCGCCAAGCGCATGGTGGAGATCGCCAAAGCCGAAGGCGCCACCGCCATCGCCCACGGCGCCACTGGCAAAGGCAATGATCAGGTCCGCTTTGAGCTCACCGCCGCCGCTTTGGCACCCGACATCGAAATCATCGCCCCGTGGCGTGACGAGCGCTTCCGCAACGACTTCCCCGGCCGCGCCGAGATGATCGCCTACTGCGAAGAGAAGAAGATTCCCGTGCAGGCCAGCGCAAAGAAGCCCTTCTCCATGGACCGCAACCTCCTGCACATCAGCTACGAGGCCGGCATCCTCGAAGATCCGTGGTTCGACGCCAGCGATCCGAAGTATGCGGACTTCTTCAACGTCCTCTCCGTCTTCCCCGAAAACGCCCCTGACAAAGCCGAGACCGTCATCCTCGAATTCAACAAAGGCGAATGCGTGGCGGTGAATGGCAAGGTGCTCGATCCCCTCGGCGTCATGAAGCTCCTCAACAAAATCGGCGGCAAACACGGCGTCGGTCGCGTGGACATGGTCGAGAACCGCTTCGTCGGCATGAAGAGCCGCGGCGTGTATGAAACCCCCGGCGGCAGCATCCTCCACTTCGCCCACCGCCAGATCGAAAGCGTCACCATGGACCGCGAGGTCATGCACCTGCGCGACAGCCTCATCCCCAAGTATGCCCAGCTCGTTTACAACGGCTTCTGGTATGCCCCCGAGCGCCTCGCCCTCCAGGCCCTCGTCACCGAGAGCCAGAAGAAGGTCAGCGGCACCGTCCGGCTCAAGCTTTACAAAGGCAACATCATCGCCGCCGGCCGCAAGAGCCCCTACAGCCTCTACAATCCGCAGATCGCCACCATGGAAGCCGATCCGACGAAGGCCTACAACCAGGACGACGCCACCGGCTTCATCCGCCTCAATGGCCTCCGCCTCAAAACGGGTGCCCTTCGCGATAAGAAAAAGTAAGCCACGCCTTCATTCCACAGCCCGCCACGTCTCACGACTTGGCGGGCTTTTTATTTTAACGGCCAGATCAATGGCACCATGGCCATCACCACGATCAGCATCGCGAGGGTCATGCCGCCACCGACCTTGATGAAGTCGGAGAAGCGATACTTGCCGGGTCCGTAAACGAGGATGCAGCTCGGCTCGAAGGGCGTCAAAACGCTCACCGAGGCGCTGAGCATTACGCCAATCGCAAAAGCACGCTGGCTGGCCTCCATCGTGGCCGCCGCCTCCAGGGCCACGGGCAGCACGACGAGCGCTGCGGCGGCGTTCGACATCGGTTGCGTCAAAACCACCGTCAGAACACAAAAACCCGCAAAAACGCCAAACACCCCGAACGGTGCCATCACCGAGGTCACGGCCTCGGCGATCATTTCTGCTGCGCCAGAGGCCTTCATCGCCTCACCAAAGGCCATCATGCCTCCGATGAGGATCAGCAGTCGCCAGTCGATATTGCCGTAGGCTGTCTCCAACTTGATGCAGCGCATGAAAACCGCCATCAGCGCCACCATCACAAAGGCGATCGTTTCCGGCACATACGCAGGCCAGATGCTGCTCACCGCCACGGCGAGCACAAAGGCCGCCAGCAGAATAAAACCCTTCCGCCGTGTCTCCACGCTGAACTGATGCTGACTTATCAAAACCATCTCACCCGCCTCTTCAAAGGCGCGGAACCTTTCCGCCGGGCCTTGCAGCAGGAGCAAATCGCCTGCCTGAAGCTTTTCGTCCCCCATGTGATGCAGCAGCGGCGCATCGCCACGCATCAAAGCCATCACCGAGAGGCCTGTGCGCTGGCGGAAATTGCTCTCACGCATCGATTGGCCCACGAAGCCGCTCCTCGGCGTGAGCACCACCTCCGCCACCTGGGCGTTCTTCGTATTCACCCCCGCGGAGCGCAGCGCCACATCCTCCAGGATGTCGATCCCCTCGATCTTCTTCACCTTGATGAGGTTCTCCACCTTCCCGGCCACCAGCACGATGTCTCCCTCCACAAAAAGCTCGTGCGGGTTCGCATCCAGCATCACGCCCTCGCGGCGCAGCTTCATCACTTGGAATTCCAACGCGGAAAAATCCGAGTCGAATGCTTTTTGACCGATCAGCGGTGAATCAGGCAGGATCACCACCTCCGCCAGATACTGGCGCATCATGTCATTTGCCCGTCCGTCCACCCCGTCACGCTCCGGTACCATCTTGGAACCGATGAAGGCCATGTAGAGAATGCCCACCACCACGGTGACGATGCCGATCTGGGTGAATTCAAACATGCCTAGCGGCTGCATGCCCAGCTTCGTCATCGCCCCGCTCACCGCCACATTCGTCGAGGTACCGATCAGCGTGCAAGTCCCACCCAGGATCGAGGCAAAGGCCAGCGGCATCAGCAATCGTGAGGGCGGGATCTTCACCTTTCGTGCCAGACCGATCACCGGCCCCACAAAGACCGCCGTCACCGTGGTGTTGTTCATGAAGGCGGAAACACCCGCCACCACCGTCATCAGCACCGCCATCAGCCAGATGGGCCTCCCACCGAGGCATGCCGCCAGCGTGCCGCCGAGCGCATCGAGCACCCCTGTCTCACGCAAGGCCGCTCCGATGACGAAAATCGCCGCCAGCAGGATGATCACTCGATCGCCGAAGCCACTAAATGCCTGATCCACTCGCAGAATGCCGCTCAGCACGAGCACACACAGCAATCCCAGCGTCACCAAATCCACCGAGATCTTCTCCGTGGCAAAGGCGACGACGGCGACGACCAACAGGCCGATGACGATCCAAGCTTCCATGCGTAACCGACTCAAGCGCAGCCGCCGAATGCCCTCAAGAGAGACTTCTCTTGCAAAAAAGATGATTTAAAAACCGCTACCGCATTACTTCGCCAGATACTTCTCGTCCGTGAGCGTCTTGAGGAAGGCGACGAGCGCCTTTTTGTCCTCGCTGCTGAGCCGGATGCCCGTAGATGGATGCTTGGCGAGGTTGGGATCAAGCGTGGGGCTGCGGCGAAGGTTGTGATCGTAATGCTCGACGACTTCTTCAAGCGTCTCAAAGCGCCCGTCGTGCATGTAAGGTGCCGTGAGAGCGATGTTGCGCAGACTGGGCGTGGAAAATTTGTAGAGATCACGTTCGTCCTGAGTCACGCGTTCGCGACCGGTGTCGGTCTCGACGGGTGAGAGGCCGTTGTTGTGAAACTGATGATCGCTGAAGAGCGGTCCACCATGACAGTGGAAGCAATCCGCGCCCTTCTGGCCCATGCGCGGCTCGTATTCGGTCATGAAGAGCTCGAAGCCGCGTCTTTCTACATCCGTGAGTTGAGCCTCGCCACGCAGGCTGCGGTCAAATTTCGAGTCAAAGGACGTCAGCGTGAGCAAAAAGCATTCGAGAGCGAGGCCGATGCGCTCAGGCGTGATGGCATCGCTATCGAAGGCGCGGGCGAAATCGGCCTTCGCGGTCTTTTCGAGCTTCGCGACGACGTTTTCGAGGGTCTCGTCCATCTCCAGATGATCCTGGATGGGCTTCAAGGCTTGCTCGCGAAGCGACGGCGCACGGCCATCCCAAAAGAAGCTGGTCTTCCACGCCAGATTGAAGAGCGGCATGCCATTCCGCGTGCCGATGCGGCCTTCGACGCCGAGGCTAAAGCGCCGCGGATCGGTGAAGGCGTTTTCCCTGATGTGACAGCTCGCGCAGGAGAGCGTGCCATCGCGTGACAGCGCGGTGTCGTGGAAAAGTTTTTGGCCGAGAGCGATGCGTTCTTCGATGAGTGGGTTATCCCGCGGCAGCGGCGGAATGGGGAAGTAGCTGCTCATCGTGAAACGGTAGGGCGTGTGCTTCGCGGGCAGGTAGAGCGGCTTCACGGGCGAGGGCCGCGAGATGGCGGGAAGGCTGCTGGAGATGGCTTTGAGTGTGAAAGCGGCTGGCAGGTTGGTTTTGAGCGCGGCGACGATGGGATCGCCTTCATGCGAATGCGTGGAAAGGCCGTCTTTGGTCAAGGAGAGCGGCGTTTTCCCGGAGAGCAGCGCTGGCACGTCGAGGGCGAAATCGGCCGCAGCATCGGCGGTGAGGTCGAAATCTCCTTCGAAGGTCAACGCGGTGCGATTCGGGCTGCGGGCAAGGTGGTAGGAGAAACCGCTGGTGGCACCATTTTTGGCTCGAAAGGTGCCTTCGAGCGCCAGGAAGATATAACCACCCTGCCAGCTCCAGTGCAGCCCGCACAAATTGGGATTGAGCGGATGATCCGGCGGATACTGCGAGACCGGCGCGGCATTGGTTTTCTCGTCGAGACCAAGGTGGAAGCGCAGTGCTTTGTATTTGCCAGCGGGCACATTTTCGAGTGTGGTGGTCATGCGCCGCTGCGCGGCATCCATCCACGCGAGGTGCGGGGATTCGAGCCAGGTGCCGTCGGCCTTTTGGAGAGCAAAGCCGCTGAGGAGAAAGCTGCATCGGCTGATGGAGAAGGTCTCGCCTGCCGTGGTGGCGTAGCGCTGCGAATCGAGAAGGAGCGGAGCATCCACTGCCATGGGTGAGATGGCGAGGTGAAGGGTGCTGGCGTGAGCCGCCGTGCAGAGCGTGGCGAGCTGGAGGAAGCGCAGGAGCATGGCGGATTGAAAAGTGGAAACTGAAAACTGATAACTGAAAATTGGCCTATCTGGAAGCAGCTTGCGTTCGGGCGATTGCGGGGCATTTCACGGGCCACATGCCGCCACCCAAACGCCAGGAACTGACCACCCACCTCGGATCGCCCGCGGTGGAGGACTACCTGGAACAGATTCATAACCTCATCGCGCAGAAAGGTTACGCGCGGGTTGTGGACATCGCGGGCAATTTAAAGATCTCCCAAGCCAGCGTCACGAATATGATCCAGCGCATGGATGCGGACGGGCTCGTCGTTTACGAGCGCTACCGCGGCGTGGTGCTCACCGAAACGGGACGTAAGGTGGGCGAGGAGATCGCCCGTCGCCACGAGGTGCTCACGCGGCTGCTCGCGGGCTTTGGCCTCGATCCAGCGACGGTTCATCAAGATGTGGAAGGCATGGAGCATCACATCAGCCGCCAGACGCTGGAGGTGCTGACGCTCCTGATGGAGGAGCTGGAAGGCAATCCGAAGCTGCTGGCGAAGCTCAAAGGCCGTCTCGTCGTCGAAGGCTGACGCCTCAGTGGGCGGGTGGTGGCGTGAGGGTGCTCATCGGCGGAGGCGGCGTGTTCGGATAGACCGGCGGCGGTGCCGCATTGTAGGTGGGTGGTGGAGCCGCGTTGTAGTTGGGAGGCGGCGCGGCATTGTAATTCGGAGGAGGTGCGGCGGAATAGGCGGGTGGTTGCTGCGGAGGCGGCGCACCATAGCCACCACCCGGCAGCGTCTTCGCCGTCACGGTCACATCCGCCAACTGAAAGGGCGCGATGCCGAGGTATTGAGCAGCAGCGGCAGAGACATTGATCACTCGACCTGGGTAGTAGGGGAAGCGGTCGTTCACGGTGACATTCACGGCGCGGCCTGTTTGATGATTCTTCACCTTCACATGCGTGCCAAACGGCAGTGAATGGTGCGCCGCCGTCCAGCCAGAGGGGTGATAAATTTCTCCCGAAGAGGTCGGGCGGCCGGCATACTGATCGGCGACGTAGGAGGCCCATCCGCGCTGCTCGTAGGCCGGCTTAGCACAACTAACGAGGAGCAAAGCAGCCGCAGCGGCGGCGGAAAAGGTGAGGGATTTCATGGCTGTTGGTCAAAAAGTAAGCGATTTCGCTGCTGGAGACAATACTGCATTCCATCGCATTCGTTTGTGACACTCTTCTTGTGACTCTTTTCTTCTCTGATCCTGAATTTCATACCGCTCTGGCCGCTGAACTGCCAGGCGATGACCTACGCGAGCTACCCGGCATCGGCTGGCAGAGCGGACATGACCTTTCCAGAACGCCTCACCTCGCCTTTGCACGGCAAACCTTGCCGCATGCCGTCGAAACGCAGGCCACGAGCATCAATGCGTGGGCGGATCGCCTCATCGATGCCGTTGCGGGTCTCCTGCCGGATGAACAACCGTGGCATCTGCACCTCTGGCCTGAGTATGGAGAAGGGCGAGCCGGGCTGCATCGCTGTGAATTGATCCGCGCTGCCATGCGTGAGCGGATGAAAAAGCGTCGCAGGCATCTGCTGCGCTCACTGAATGATGAGGACATGCCGTTCACGCCGCAATCCTCGCTTGTGCAGGGCTTTTTGACTTCGCCGGAGGCCGGTTGGCTTTCGGTGAGCCTAGCCCCGCAGCCGTATGAGCTACGCAGCATCATTTCGCCCTTCACTCGCGGGTTCATCCCCTGGGCCGAGGACAAGGCAGCGCCCTCGCGGGCCTTTGGAAAGGTCGTCGAATCCGAAATGCGCCTCGGCAGGCAGATCGCGGCGGGTGAAACGGTGGTCGATCTCGGTGCTTCGCCGGGAAGCTGGACCTATGTCGCCCTTCATCGCGGTGCCCGCGTGACCGCCATCGACCGCTCGGCTTTGCGCGACGATCTGATGCGCCATCCTCGACTTCGCTTCGAGACCGCTGATGCCTTCAAATATCAGCCACCGCAGACGGTGGACTGGCTCATCTGCGATGTCATCGCCGCACCGCAGCGCAGCATCGACCTCCTGCTCGAATGGCTTCGCGAGCGGCGCATGCGCCACTTCATCGTGACGATCAAATTCAAGGGCGATGACGAGTATGCCCTGCTCACGCAGCTCAAAGAGCACGCTCCATCCCTTTGCTCCGACTTCCGCCTCACGAGGCTATGGGCGAACAAAAACGAAGTCTGCGCCTTCGGGAGCATTCGGTGAAACATGCGGCAAGGGCACGCGTTCGAGGTCGCGATGAAGTTAACTCTCTTTTTCGCCATTCTCGCCATCAGCACCACTTTCGCGGCGAAGCCGAATGTGATGGTCATCATCGCCGATGACCTCGGATATCACGATCTAGGCTTCCAAGGTTCCAAAGAGATCCCTACGCCGCATCTCGACAAACTGGCCTCCAACAGCCTCCGCTGCACAAATGGCTACGTTTCGCACTCGTTTTGCAGCCCCACACGGGCGGGCATCATGACGGGACGTTATCAGCACCGCTTCGGCCATGAGAACAACCCCGCCTGGCTGCCGGAGAGCGCCACCGCAGGGCTTCCGCTGGCCGAAACGACCTTCCCTTCCCTGATGAAGCAGGCCGGTTACACCACCGGAGCCATCGGCAAATGGCACCTTGGAGCGCATCCGCAGTTTCATCCGAACAAGCGCGGCTTTGATGAGTACTTCGGCGCTCTCGGCGGCGGCCATCAATACTTCCCCGGCGATAAAGGCGGCGCGGAATACACCATCCCGCTGAACCGCAACGGCACCGATGAAGCGCAGACGAAATACCTCACGGAGCAATTCGGCGATGAAGCCGCCGCGTTTGTGGGCCGCCACGCCAGTGATGGCAAACCGTGGATGCTTTACCTGGCCTTCAACGCCCCTCACACGCCGCTGCAGGCTCCGAAGGAGTGGCTGGAGAAGTTTGCCCACATCCAGCCCGAGCAGCGCCGCACCTACGCCGCCATGGTGGCCGCGATGGATGCCGCTATCGGCGGAGTGATGGCAAAGCTCGACGAAACGAAGCAGACCGAAAACACGCTCATCTTCTTCGTCAGCGACAACGGCGGCCCGAATCTCAGCGCCCGCCTCGGCGTGAACTTCACGGACAATTCCCCACTCCGCGGTGCCAAAGGCGATCTGCATGAAGGCGGCATGCGTGTACCTTTCCTCGTGAGCTGGCCGGCGAAGATCAAACCTGGAACCTACGAGCAGCCTGTCATCGCCCTCGACTTCCTTCCCACCTCCCTCGCCGCCGCTGAATCTGCCGCCCCAGGCAATCTCGATGGCGTGAACCTTCTTCCTTACCTCACCGGCGAAAAGACCACCGCGCCGCATGACACCCTATTCTGGCGCACCGGCGGCCCCGGAGGCACGAATGCCGTTCGTCGTGGCAACATGAAGCTCGTTCGCGCCGGCAAAGCCGCTCCCGAGCTTTACGATCTCGCCAGCGACATCGGTGAGACCCAAAACATCGCCGCTGAGAAGCCGCAGGTCGTCGCCGAACTCGTCGCCGCCATCGCCGAATGGGAGAAGGGCACGATCGCGCCTCTTTTCGAGAGCCCCAAAGGCGGGAAGCCGAAGAAGAAGGCGAAGTAAGGTGGCGGTGCGCCCATCATGCCCCACCGAACGCAGAGGTGCCTTACCTTTCCACGGCCAGTAGCTGGCGTTCTTCGGGATACAGCGCGGCATCCGGTGCGATGCCTTGCTTAAAGACAGACGCAGATGTGGCATGGCCCGCTGCGCGGAAGATGGCGTGCAGGGCAGCACGTTCGCCTTCGGTCCATGGGTGTGGCTGGCAAAGGAGAGGCAGATAGGTTTTGAGATGGTCCTTCTGCCCGAGGCGGAAGGAGGCAAAGGCGGCCAAGAAGGCGCTGTACTCGTCCTGCGGTTGTTGGCGCTGCATTTTCAAGGCCTCGGCTTCGACGACTTCGATGCCTTCTCCGCAGAGGACGCGGTAGTAGCGGATCTGGCGCAGGAGATCCTGATTCCAGGCCTCCATGTGCATGCGCCGGTTGAGATGGTGCAAAACGATGGCGGCAGAGCCTCCGGCATGCCGGGCCTCCTGGATGAATGCCTCGGCCAAAAAGAGTGCCACGGGGAACTGTGGTGCCATCGCCTCCGTGTAGGCGGAGAAGGCGACGTCATGATGGCCGTACTGCGCCGCCATGCGGGCGATGGCGACGAAGGCTCCCTGGTTATCGCCCTTTTTGGCGGCGGTGAGGGCCTCACGCAGCAGGACGCCGCTGCGGAGCGTTTTGCCGCCGGTGCTGAGCAGCTCCAGATGCGCCCGCATGATGGCCTGGAGCGGGCGTGGCAGCGGTGTGGCGGGATCATTGATCATGGCATCCGCCTGCGACCAAAGTTGGGTGGCGATGAGGCTGTCGATCCGCGTGGTGCAGAGCGCGGCTTCCTTCAAACCGAGATCGAAGGTGATCCATTCGAGCACGAGAAGGTGCAGGCCGTGCCGCTGGAGCATTTTGGCGATGGAGAGACGCTCCTCGGCCCCCGTCCCTGCTTCGCTGCGAAACATCTCGCGCAACCCATCGCGCATGCGGTCGCCTTCGAGTTCGGAAGGAACGAGGGATGCTTGAAGCAGCTGCTGCAGGACGCGGCGCTCGAGCGTTTTCCATGGCATGCGGCCGATGAGACTCGCCAAACGATCTCGCTGCGCTGGGTCGGCGATGGTCATGGTGGAGAGCGTCCAGAAGCAATGGGTGCGCTGCTTGGGATCGTGATCACTCAGTGATTTTTCGAAGAGGTCGAGCAGTTGTTCGGTGCCAGAGCGCTGCTGATCGGCCGCGGGGGAAAAGGCCGTGGATTTGGCGTGATCGAGCGCGGCAGCGCCATCCTGAGGTGCTTGGGCGAGAACTTTGCTCAACGCAGCACGGGCGCTGGCGTGGTCGCCACTGGCAGTGGCGATCTCGGCCTGCGTGCGCCAGAGCGCGGGTGATTCGCCTTCCACCTCGGCGAATTTCCGCAGGGCGATCTGTGCGCCCGTTTGATCGTGCAGCCGAGCGAGCACGGCAGCGTGGCGGAGCTTGTCCTCCGCCGTCATGGCACTGCGGCGCGTGAGATACTCGTAGAAGAAGCGGGCATGCAGCGGCATGCCCGCCTGATCCGTGACCTGGGCCAGGGCGCGGATGACCTCCGGCTCCTCAGGCGTGCGCACCAGCGCCCCGATGAGCATCTGCACGCCCTCCGGCGCGGTGAGTTCGTTTTGCAGGAGCGGCACGGCCCGACGCACGTCCCAGCGTGACCACGCGGTCTTCACCGCCTGCTTGAACTCATGGCCGTGCGTGATGGCGAGCACCGGCAGGATCAGCGACACGGCGGCGATGCTCCAACGCATCCAGACAGGCAGCTTCGAGAGAAGCCGCGCTGGCAGGCTGAGGGTGCGTTGTTGGGATTGAAGCATGACGGGGTGAACAATCGTCCTCGAACTCGTCCTCCTACTCGTCCTCGGTCATGGAAGTTGGAGTGGCGGGATGATTCACGATGAAGGTTTGGGTGTGATTTGAAGTTCTGGGAAGATGCACAGGCGTCAGAATCGAGGACGAGTTCGAGTAGGAGGACGAGGACGATTTATGCGCGTCGGCGTCGCATCAGCACTCCACCAAGGCCGAGCATGAGCAGCATGACTCTCGAAGGCTCGGGGACGATGCTGAGGATGCCCGTCTGGCTGTCAAAGCTCCATGCCTGGAAGCTGCTGAGGGCAGGAGCGAGGATGTTCGCGAGGGCGAAGTTTCCGGTGCGGGTGCCAGCATTGGTCACATCCCAGAGCCGCCATTGATCGCCGATGGTCCAGGCGGTCATGTTGTTGGGATTATCGAGGATGAGGGTGGCACCGGCGAGCATGGAAATGTCTCCGTAGAGCACCAGCAGATCGCTCGCGGAGAGTGCGGAGGTGTTGTCGCCTGAGCCCGCGCCGCTGAAGAGATCAAACCGGAGGGCACCGCCACTGCCGAGCTCGGTTTGATGCCCGCTGGTGGTGCCAAATTGAAGACTGCTGCTCACGGGTGATGCCAGCGCGGCATCACCAATGCTCAGCGTGCCGCTGATGGAGATGTCACCCGTCGTGACGAGCACGCGGCCGGTGCCGGAGAGCGTGGCGGCAGCGGCGAGGGTGAGCGCTCCGCTGCCGGTGGCTGAGCCGGTGGGATTGGTGACATTCAGCGTGCCTGTTTGGATGGTGGTGCCGCCAGTGAAGGTGTGCGCACCGCTGAGCGTGGTGGTGCCTGCGCCGGTCTTGATGAGCGAGTTGATGTTTCCGCCGTTGTTCGTGAGCGTGGAGCCGAGCGTGAAGGATTCACCGGTCGGCACGGAGAGCGTGATAGTCTGCGCACTGGCCACGGGGGCGCTTTGCGTGATGTTTCCGACGACGATGGAGCCATCAATGTCGTCGTAGGCCCAGCCATGGATCACGCCAGCGCCGGTGTTGCTCACGGTGAGATCCATCCAGCCGTAGCGTGTGGCTCCGCCAGTGGAGGTTTCGAATTGAAAGCCCAAATGGCCCGCCGCGCCGATTTGGAATTGATTCAAAGCCGGGCCCACGTGCGTGGTGCTGCCGCCCATGCCTGTGGCGAAGGTGCTGGCGCTGCTGATGACGGTTCCGCTGCTCAAATTCACCGCCTGATCGGCTCCGGTGATCACCGGCCTCACCAGCGCTTCATTCGAGAGGTACACACCGCCGAAGAAAGGATTGATCCACGGGCCGGTGGCCCAATCCACCGGCTCGGTGGTCGTGGTGGCTCCGGTGATGAGATTGAGATACACGCCGTCAAAATTCAGCGGCACGGCGATCTCCTGGTAGCCGCTGTAAATCACCGCACCGCGTGCGGTGAGGCCTCCGAGCATCAGTGCCCAGACCAGCAGGAGAAGATGGAAACGGCGGTTCACGGGGTGAGGCTGATGCTGACGCGGAAAAAGCGTGCTTTCCGCCCGCCGACGAGCGGCGGATACGGCACGGTCACGACCTGATGGATGCCGTCATCGGCAAGGATGACGGGCGTGACGCTGCTCGACTGCCAGGTGGTGAGATTGGCGCTGAACTGCGGTGTGTAGAGCAAGCCATCGGCCAGATGGCTTTTGCGGCGGATGAAGACAGCACGGAAGTCGAGGCCCGTGCTCACCGGCTCAAAGGCCACCACGGGCTGGCCGGTCGCGGTGATGACGCCACCACCCGCGAAGGTGCCGCCGTATTGCAGCGCAGGTGTGCCGCTGCTGTTGCTGGTGGGGATGGTGCCAAAGGCGAACTCGATGAGATTCGAGAGACCGTCGGCATCGGAATCATCCGCCGGGCCGGTGTTTCCAGGGCTCACGAGGCCGTAATACTGCACCTGCCAGGCATCATTCACGCGATCACCGGCGTAGGGTGAAAAGTTGTCGGCGATGGTTTCGAGCACGGTGAGGGCGAGCGTGCCACTGAGGCCGCCGTAGCTGCCCTGCGCGGTGGCGACGGTGTTTTGATACACGGCGGCGGCGGTGGCGAGGCCGCCGGGGCTAATGCTGACCAGCGGACCGCTCTGCACACTCCAGGTGATGCTGCTGGAGGGCGGGGTGAAGGTGGTGTCGTCGTCAAAGTGCTGCATGGCGGCGAGCTGGTCGGTGCCGCCCTCGGCCAGGGTGGGTGTGGCGGCGCTGAGCTGGAGCGCGGTGGCATCGTGGAGCTGGCCGATGTAGCCGGTCTTCAAGGTCTGCGCGGGCGCAGCGGCGGTGGCGATGCCGCCAAAGCCGCCGAGGCTGCTGTCATTCGTGTAGCTGAGTGTGGTGGCGCGGCTGCCGCTGGCATTCGTGACGGTGGCGGGCGCGGTGTAGCTGGCGCTGGTGCGCGGCTCGGCGTGGGCGACGAGGCTGGTGAGCAGGAGCAAGATGAACGTGGACTGCGACAGCCTGCTAGCAGGCTGTCGCAGTCCAAAGATGAGTTGTTGAGTCGAAGTCATGACGTGAAAGGGGAAAAGACGCATCACGGCGGCAGGGCGATCCAGTTGACTTGGACCTGGCGGAGATTGGCAACCTTCAGGTCACCGAAGTTGGCCTCGTAGTAGCTAATGAACTGTTTGGCACCAGATGCCACCAGCAGCGAGCTGTGTGAGCCCGCGTCTTCGGTGGTGTCGATGGTCACGGGCGTGCCCCAACTCGTCCCAGTAGCGTTCGTAGCCCGCACATATTTGAGCTCACGGTTCGTGACGTCATAGTAGCTGATGACTGGGTTGCCATTGGCCACCGCCAGCGAGGAAAAGGCCCCCACGATGCCGGTGCTGGCGATTGTCAAAGGCGTGCCCCAGGTCGCCCCATTCGCATCCGTCGCTCGCACATATTTCAGGTCGGAGGTGTTCCCTGCGTAGTAGGCGATCGCGGGCGTCGCCGCGACCACTTTTAGAGAAATAGACTGGCTTGTGCCGCTATCGATGATCAAAGGCGTGTCCCAGGCCGCACCGCTCGTATCCGTAGCCCTCACAAATTTAAGTCTGCCGCCGTTGCTCGACTCGCCGTAGGCGACCGCCGGGTTGCCATTGATCACGACCAGCGAAGTGTAATCTCCCACGGTGCCGGTGCTGTCGAGGGTCACGGGCGTGCCCCAGCTAGTCCCGCTCGCATCCAGCGCCCGCACATATTTCAGGTCGAAGTTAGTCACATCGTAATAGGTGATGGCCGGGTTGCCATTGACCACTGCCAGCGAGGTGAACCGGCCCACTAAGCCTGTCGCGTCGATGGTAATGGGTGCGCCCCAGCTCGTCCCGCTGGCGTCCGTCGCCCGCACAAACTTGAGGTCTGCGTTTGTCACGTCGTAGTAGCTGATCGCCGGGTTGCCACTGACCAACGCCATCGAAGTGTAAGTGCCCACAGAGCCGGTGCTATCGACGGTCACGGGTGTGCCCCAACTCGTCGCGTCTGCGTCCGTAGCTCGCACAAACTTGAGATCTGCGTTTGTCACGTCGTAGTAGCTGATCGCTGGGTTGCCCCCAGCGAGCGCCGCGATCGAAGTGTGCTGGCCCACGTTGCTAGCGCTGTCGAGCGTGGCAGTAGAGGCTTTGCTCTCAAGAGTGCCGGTGAAGCTGCTGGTGGTGGCGGAGTTGATGGAAACAGACGCGCCCGTGATCACGGTGCCAACGAAGGCTTGCAGGGATGCCGTGACCACTGGCACGGAGGAAAAGGAGGAAGGGAATGTCACGGTGAAGGGCATTGATGCGCTTCCGGCAGTCACCGTCAGCGTTCCGGCCTGCGGCGGCTTGGCGAGCTGGGCGGTGCCGATGGAGCCATTGGCGATCTGCGTGGCTCCCACGGCTCCGGCGGCGATCTGGATGCTGGTGACGCTGCCCGCGGCCATCTGCGTGCTAGTGATGGTGGCATTGGCGAGCTTCGCCCCGGTGACGCTGCCAGCGGTGAGATTGGCCCCATTGAGGCTGGTGAGGCTGGCCCCGCTGCCGCTGAAGGCCGTGGCGGTGATTGTGCCGGCGTTGAAGTTCCCGCTCGCATCCCGTTTCACAATCGTGCTGGCGGTGTTCGCATTCGTGGCGGCATTGGCGAGGTTCGCACCCGCCGCCACATTCGCCGCCGTGACGCCGCCCACGGTGGCCACGACCGTCGCCCCCTGCGTGCCGGTGACGTTTCCGGCCATGCTGCCGGTGAAGTTCGTCGCGCTGCCTGCGGTAGTGGCAGAGGTCGCGGTCGTCGCCGTGCTCGCATTGCCCGCCAGAGTCGCGGTGATGGTGCCTGCACTGAAATTGCCGCTGGCATCGCGCAAAACGAGTGTGTTTGCCGTGTTCGCCGTCGTGCCGGTGGTAGCGGCGTTCGCCACTTTGCCAGCGGTGCTGATGGTGGCGAGTTTCGTGTCCGCAATCGCCGCACTGGCGCTGATGTCGGCATTCACGATGGTGGCATCCGTGATCATCGTGCTGGTGAGCGTGCCGGTGCCGATCTGTGTGGGTGAAATCGTGCTGTCGGTGAAAGCGAGGGTCTTCCGCGTGGGTGTGCCGCTGTTGTTCGTGACGAACAAGCTCGTCCCGTCGAATTCCACCGCGCCAAACACCGGCGTGGTGAGGTTCACACCCGTTTGCAGCCGCAGCGGAGCCACGGTGGCCGTCCCGGCCGGGAACAGCGTGGTGCCGCCGAGCGTGGGCGAGGTGAGCGTTTTGTTCGTCAGCGTCTGCGTGCCCGCGATCAGCACCACATTCGTCGAGAGCCGTGCATCGGCCACGGTGCCCGTGGTGACCTGCGTGCCGTTGAGAGCCGTCAAAGCCGCGCCGCTTCCGCTAAAGGTGCCGCTCACCGTGCCCGTGAAGGTCGGGGAGGCAGTGTTGGCCTTCAGAGCGAGATTGCCGTTCAATTTGCTAAAAGCTGATAAAACCGTGTCCGTGGCCGTGATCGTGCCCGTGGTGGAGGAGAAGCCGGTGAGTGCTTTTCCAGTGACCGTGGCCGCCGCGATGCTCGTGGCACCTTGAGTGCCAGTCACATCACCAACGAGCGAGCCGGTGAAGTTCGTGGCGCTACCGGCTGTGGTGGCCGTGCTGGCATTGCCCGCGAGAGCCGCCGTGATTGTTCCGGCGCTGAAATTGCCGCTGGCATCGCGCAGAACAAGCGTGCTGGCCGTATTGGCCGTCGTGCCGGTGGTGGCGGAGTTCGCCACTTTGCCCGCCGTGTTGAGGGTGGCGAGTTTGGTATCCACAATGGCCGCGCTGGCGCTGATGTCGGCATTGGTGATCACCGCGTCCGCGATCATCGCGCTCGTGATTGTGCTGGTGCCGATCTGAGCGGGTGAAATCGTGCTGTCGGTGAAGGCGAGGGTCTTTCGAGTCGGCGTGGTGCTGTTGTTCGTGACGAACAAACTCGTGCCGTCGAACTCCACCGCACCAAAGACCGGCGTGGTGAGGTTCACGCCGGTTTGCAGCCGCAGCGGAGCCACGGTGACTGTGCCCGCGCTGAGCAGCGGCGAGGTGAGCGTCTTGTTCGTGAGCGTTTGCGTGCCCGCGATCAGCACCACATTCGTCGAGAGCCGTGCATCCGCCACGGTGCCGGTGGTGACCTGCGTGCCGTTGAGAGCCGTCAAAGCCGCGCCGCTGCCGCTGAACGTGCCGCTCACCGTGCCCGTGAAGGTCGGCGAGGCCGTATTGGCCTTCAGAGCGAGATTGCCATTCAGTTTATTGAACGCGGTCAACACCGTATCCGTGGCCGTGATCGTGCCCGTGGTGGATGCGAAGCCAGTGAGCGCCTTTCCGGTGACGATAGCTGCCGCGATGCTCGTGGCACCTTGCGTGCCCGTGACATCACCCACAAGCGAACCAGTGAAGTTCGTGGCGGTGGTGGCGGTGCTCGCATTCCCCACGAGAGCCGCTGTGATCGTTCCGGCAGCGAAATTGCCGCTCGCATCCCGCAAAACGAGCGTGCTGGCCGTGTTGGCCGTCGTGCCGGTGGTGGCGGAGTTTGCCACCTTGCCCGCCGTGCTGAGAGTGGCGAGTTTCGTGTCCGCAATCGCCGCGCTGGCGCTGATGTCGGCGTTCACGATGGTGCCATCCGTGATCATCGCGCTCGTAAGCGTGCCGGTGCCGATCTGAGCAGGCGCGATGGTGCTATCGGTGAAAGCGACCGTCTTCCGCGTGGGCGTGGTGCTGTTGTTCGTGATGAAAAGATTCGTGCCATTGAACTCGATGGCTCCAAACACCGGCGTGGTGAGGTTTACACCCGTTTGCAACCGCAGCGGAGCCACGGTGACCGTTCCCGCAGGCAGGGTGACGGTGCCGCTGAGAAAGGTGGCCGTCTGCGTGCCGGGAGTGCCGATGCGGATGGTGTTCGCCTCGGCGGCCACGCCCACATGGCCGATGTGGATGTTGTTGTTGCCCGTGGTCAGCAGGCTGCCGGCGCTTTTGCCGATGCCGATGTTGTTGGCACCCGTGGTATTGGCGACAAGCGTCTGGGAGCCGAGAGCCGTGTTGTTGATGCCGTTGGTGGTGGCCGTCGGCTGATTGACGGAAAGCGCCAGATAGCCCACGGCCACATTGAAGCCGTCCCATTCCACGGAGCTGTTGTTAAACGACTGGCCCTGCAACGCGCCGTGGCCCACGGCAATATTGTAGGAGCCCGTGGTGTTGCCGACAAGCGCCCGGTAGCCGCTGGCGGTGTTGCTGTTGCCAATCGTGTTGGCCTGGAGGGCACCGTCTCCACTGGCGGTGTTTCTGAATCCGGCGGTGTTGAAGGTAAGCGCGTTGAAGCCGCTGGCCGTGTTGCTGTTGCCGGTCGTGTTGGAGAAAAGCGCGCTGTAGCCGCTGGCCGTGTTGCTGGCGCCGGTCGTGTTGGAAAGAAGCGACTGGAGGCCGCCGGCCGTGTTGAAGCCGCCCGTCATGGTGAAATTGCCCGCGCTGGGACCCGCGAAGAAGTTGCTGGTCCCAAAGGTGTGAATGAGGCGGACACCGCCCTGGGTGATGCTGCCCACCACGGAGGTCGTTGCGGGCAGATCGATCCCGCCCGCGACAAACTTCCCGTTCGCATCGCGCAAAACGAGCGTGCTGGCCGTGTTCGCCGTCGTGCCGGTGGTGGCGGAGTTCGCCACTTTGCCTGCTGTGCTGATGGTGGCGAGTTTCGTGTCCACAATCGCCGCGCTGGCGCTGATGTCGGCATTCACGAGGGTGGCATCCGTGATCATCGTGCTGGTGAGGGTTCCGGTGCCGATCTGCGCAGGCGAAATAGTGCTGTCGGTGAAGGCGATGGTTTTGCGGGTCGGAGTGCCGCTGTTGTTCGTGACGAACAAACTCGTGCCGTCGAACTCCACCGCGCCAAAGACGGGCGTGGTGAGATTCACGCCCGTTTGCAGCCGCAGCGGAGCCACGGTGGCTGTTCCGGCGCTCAGCAGCGGCGAAGTGAGCGTTTTGTTTGTGAGCGTCTGCGTGCCCGCGATCAGCACCACATTCGTCGATAGCCGTGCATCGGCCACCGTGCCCGTGGTGACCTGCGTGCCGTTGAGCGCCGTCAAAGCCGCGCCATTGCCGCTGAAGGTGCCGCTCACCGTGCCACTGAAGGTCGGAGAGGCGGTGTTGGCCTTCAGAGCGAGATTGCCGTTCAGTTTGTTGATGGCGGACAAAATCGTATCCGTGGCCGTGATCGTGCCCGTGGTGGAGGAGAAGCCGGTGAGTGCTTTTCCAGTCACCGTGGCTGCCGCGATGCTCGTCGCGCCCTGCGTGCCGGTGACATCGCCGAGCAATGAACCCGTGAAGCTGATGGCGCTCGTGGCCGTGCTCGCATTGCCGGAAAGCGGCCCGGTGAAGCTGCCGGTGATCGTTTTGTTCGTCAGCGTCTGCGTGCCGGTGAGCGTGACCACATTCGTCGAGAGCCGTGCATCCGCCAACGTGCCGCTGGCGAGGTTCGTGGCGTTCAGCGAGGTCAATGCCGCGCCATTGCCACTGAAGGTGCCGCTCGTGGTGCCGCCCAGCGTGAGGCCGGAGGCGAGCTGCGCACTGCCGACGGAGCCAGCGGCCATTTTTGCCCCCGTGATCGCTCCATCCGGCACCGTCTGCGCCTCGGCGGCGATCATCGCATACCCCACCGCCGCGATGCGCTGGTCCGGCGTGAAGAGCTGCGAGCCGTTCGTGCCGTCATCGAACCACACCCGCAGGCGCACGTCCCCATTCGCGAACACGCTCGCGGGCACGGCGGTCATGTTTGGCAGCGTCGTATCGCCCAGCAGCACGGCGTAGAGGCCCTTCGTCACCGTGAGCGTCACCGCCGCTGTCGGCTGCGATCCCGCCGTGCTGGTGCCGTCATTGCTCCAGTAGGTGGTGGTGCCCGCGCCATTCACCAGCGCAAAGCGGAACAGCCCCGAGCCGTCAAAGTTCGTCGCGCCCACCACCACACGCCCCTGATAATGAATGAGCTGCGGCACCTGCGCTGAAAGCGAAGCAGCAAACACGAGGCAAAACAGGGCGCAGACGCGGTAAACGCGGTTTTTGAGAGCAGGCGAGATCATGGCTGCCCCTCCAGGCCCGGTTGGTGAGGCGGTGTTTCAGGGAAAGTGATGTTTTATTTCCAAAAGTCTGCCGTGATTGACAATCTGGGAGCGGGCGGGGATACTCGGCCAATGAGTTCTCTAGCCCTCGAAATCGACCTTGCCTTGCAACGGCTCGACCCGCCGAAAGCCTCGCGTCTGGAGCGGTTGTTGCGTGATGGACTGGCGCTGGCTCTGGGTGACGAGACGGCGAGCAACTTGCCTCGTTCTCAACAAACGGATAGTCGGCACGAGCTTTTTTCCCATCGCTTCGCTCCACTCGACAACGTGCCAGATCGTGACCTGGGCGACATCGTGAACGAAAACCGTGGCGAATCATGATCGTCGCGGCGGACGCCAGTTTCCTTGTATCGCTTTACGGCGTGGATGTGAACACACCGGCTGCCCGCGCCTGGATGGCGGCCAATGCCGAGCCGATTTTGCTAACCGGAGCGTTGCGGTTTGAAATGGAGAATGCGCTGCGTCTCGCCTGCTTTCGTGGTCGCATCACCTCAAGCCGAGCTGGCACAGGCCCTCAGCGAGATCGAAAGTGATCTCGCCCAAGGCATCCTCATTGCCGCGCCGGTTGACTCCAGTCTGCACTGGGCGGAATGCCGTCGCATCAGCGCGGCACATACGCTGGCGACCGGTTCCCGCGCCTATGACATCACCCACGTCGGCGCAGCCACAGTGCTCAAGTGTGACACCTTCTTGAGCTTTGATGGGCGACAACGCACTCTCGCAGGGCTGGTGGGCCTGAACGCGGCTCCCTAGTCGGAACGACAGCGACTGGCTCGGGGCGGCATGTCTCAGGGTAAATGATGGTTTATTCCCAAAAGCCTGCCATCATCGCCCACGACTCACATTTCGCGCCTGACAGGCATGGACACGTCTCAGTCCTTGGTAATCTCGACTTTGTAAAACTTCGCGCTACCTGTGGCGGTGGGGTCGGTGACGGTGCGTTCGTTGCCACTGTCGGTGAAGGTGGTGCCGGTCAGCGTGGTCATGGGCACGCCGAGTGTCGTCGCGGTTTTTACGGTGTAGGTGCGGCCTGCGACGAGGGGGCTGAAGACGAGGTGCTTTTGAGATGGAAAACCGGGCACGGGGGCGATGCGCCAGTTGAACTTGGACGCGGCGCTGGTGGGGATGAGGCCGGCGGTGTATTCGAAGAGGTTGGTGTGGCCATCAAAGTCGGGATCGAGCAGCGGGGCGGCATTGGGGTTGTTTTGACCGAAGTGAACCACCTGCCAGTCATCGCCGAGTCCATCGGCGGCGTAGGTGCCGAAGTTGTCGGGGAGAGTGTTGAGGATCGTGAGGCTTAAAGTGCCAGTGATGCCTGCATGGATGCCTTGGGCTGTGATGGATTCGTTTTGATAAACAGCACCAGCAGTGACGAGGCCGCTGGTGCTGATGGTGCTGGCGAGTGAGGGTCCGGTGATGCTCCAGGTGATCAAGCTTGCGGGCACGGCATGGGTGGTAAGGTCGTCGAGCACCTGCGTGGCGCTGAGCTGGCGTGTGGCGGTCTCGTTCACGGTGGTGGGAGCGGCGGCGAGCTGTAGCGCGGTGACTTCCGTGAGCTGGCCGATGTAGCCTTGTTTGTTGGTGTCATTCACGGAGGTGGTGATGCCGACGACTCCGCCTGCGCTGGCGTCGTTGGTGTAGCTGGCGCTGGAGGTGCGTTTGCCGCCGTGATCGGTGGTGTCTGTGGTGACGGTGTAGCTCGCGGAAGTGCGTGGCCCTGCGTGCAGGCTCGATGACAGCATGAGAAGGGCGAGGATGAGTGTTTTCATGGCGGTGTGAGGTTCATGTGACGGCAAGAAAGGTGCCGCTGAGTTGCAGGGAGTCGTTGAGCTGGGCACTGGTGAGTTTGAAGTCGGTGCTGTCGGGCCAGATGATGGGCGCGGTGGCGTTGAGCAGCATGGAGTCGATGGCGGGGGCGTCGTTTTCACCGGCCATCTCGATGGCTTTTTCGGTGATGGCTACGGCTGCCGCGCCGACGCCGATGACGATGCCGGCGATGAGCGCGGCGGCAGCGAGGGCGGTGCCTGCGGTCGCCACT
Source organism: Verrucomicrobiaceae bacterium (assembly GCA_016713245.1). Lineage (GTDB taxonomy): Bacteria > Verrucomicrobiota > Verrucomicrobiia > Verrucomicrobiales > Verrucomicrobiaceae > Prosthecobacter. The sequence continues at coordinate 397,429 of JADJPM010000001.1, forward strand.
GTGGCCACAGCGAGGGCGACGATGCTGGCGACGAGCAGGATTTCGCCAGCGAGGTCAAAGCCTTGGTCGTGGTCGGTCCAGTGCTCGATGAGGGCGGGGCGAGCATCGCTGAAGCCGAGGGTCTGGGTGCCATCGGGCTTGGTGATGAGGGCGATGGCGAGGAAGTTCTGCGTGTGGCAACGGGCACGGATACCGGGGGAGAGGTCGGTCACGGTTTGCACGTCGAGTTGCAGCTCTCCAGCCTCGATGCGGAGGGAGAGGGAGATGATTTTGGCGCTGTGCTCTTTGCCGCCGTCGTCTGTGGCAGTGAAGGAGACGCTGTCGTGCGCATTGATGATGGAGTCACCGCTAGCGGAGAGGGCGAAGTCGGCGCTGCTGGTGCCGGGAAACATGCGTGGCATGGCGGGCAGGATCATCTGGGCGAGGATGCGCTCTTTTGAGATGAGGAAGCCCGCACGCTGTCCGGGTGCGATGGCGGCGTAGGATAGCTGCTCGATGAGGCCGGTGGGCGAGCGGCCCTGGGTCATGCAGAGGATGGCGAGTGCACCGTCTTCTTTCGTGCCGAGGTCGGAGTAGGCGTAGGCGTGATCGGTGGGCTGCATCCAATGAAACTGCTCTTTGTCGGCGGTGCGGCTGAGGTCGATGGTGGCAAAGATGTGATCGAAGTCGCCGAGGTTTTCATTGAGCCAGGCTTCGAGCAGGGCTTGGAGGGAGGCTTGGACCAGGAAGGAGGGTTTTGTGCCGGGAAAAGCGATGTCGGTGATGATGGCGACCTTGTGGCTCTCCGATTCCGTGGTGAGAGGCGTGGTGCGGACTTTCAAATGATGAGTGTTGCCCGTGCCAGCCTCCTCCGCCGCGTGGAGGAAGCTCAGCCGCACTTCCACCTTGAGCAAAGCGGAGGCGATGGTGACGGCGGGCATGGGCGGCGGGCAGTGCATGAGCACCTCCGTGATGGGGATGCCGAGGCAGACGAGGGCTCCATCTCCGCCGGGGACGATCTGCCAGGTGCCGAAGCGCCCGGTGGCGGTGATGCCGTCCTCGGCGTCGGTAACCTCGAACGCCGCCGGCGAGGTGCCCGCTTTGGCGATGGCGCGGTTCACCTCAGCGATGTGCATGGCGAAGACGGTGTCCCAGCCGTTGGTGGAAGCGGTGTCCATGCTCAGGATGCTGCGGGGATGGCTTTGAAGCCGAATTGCAGCGCACCGTTGAGCTGGGCGCTGACGAGTTCGAACTCGGGCACGCCTTTGGGCCACTGGACGGCCTGACCGATGGCGCTGCTGGTGAGGTCGTTGATCTTGGGCACGTTCTGGTAGTCGCTATCGGCGATGCCTTTCAAGACACGAGTGACGATGGGAAGCACGGCGGCGGCTCCGCTGGTAGCGAGCGCCACCCTGGCCACGGCTGCAGCACGCACACCGATCTGACCGACCCTTGCCGCCGTGCCGCTGATGATCCCTCGCAGGCAGGAGACCGTGGCTTCCTCCACGAGAATTCTCGTTTCACCGCTCGCCTCTGTCAGGGCGATGCTAAAGCCTCCGCCCGCAGCAATGGCGGGCTCGGCGGCCTTGGAAAGGATGCCGCCGAAGCCTTTGGCACCGGCTGCAACTGCGCCTGCAACAACGGCGGCGACTTCCAGGCCGATCAGCGCCCCGTCGAGGGCCTTACTGATCTCCACACTGCCGCTACCGGTCTGCAGGGTGGAGTTGAGTGTGAGAATGGAGTGCGCGGTGTCGAGGCTTAGGGTATTTCGGCCTGCTGAGTTGAGGATGACATGAATGCCGGGTGAATACTCGAAGTTGATGCCATTGTTGGTGATCTCCAGTTCGGTCTCGCTGATTTGAAGCGTGAACTGCCCGGCGGGCACGACGCCGTTGCTGACCTTGTGCCCGTTTTCCATCTCAAAGTCATGCAGGGTGAGATCGCGGATGCTGCGGATGCGGGTGCCGTCGTTGTCGATGACGAAGTTTCCCTTCACATCCTGATCGGAGATGTCTTTGAACATGAAGACCATGCCCGGAAGGAGGAAGTGCTGGAGGAACTTTTCCGGGGCGATGACGAATCCGGCATCGGCTCCCGGCGGGATGGCATTGACGGACACTTGGTCGGCAAGCCCCGCCTTGTTGGTTTCCCCATCGATGAGGCAGAGCACGCCAAAGATGCTATTTTGCATGGTGGCACCGTTTTCGAGTTCCGCGACGGCGTAGCCATGCCAGGAGGGGCGCAACCATTCGAGGCCCTCGTGGGCGAACTCGGCCCCGAGATCGACGGTAGCGAACAGCGCACCGAAACTCTGGAGGTTGGCGCTGAGCCAGAGTTGCAGCAATTCCTTGAACGAGGAATAGAGTATTCCATTCGGAATCGGAGGCAGCACGTCTGCCACTACGGCCGTTGGATTGTCATCCGTGCCGGCGGCATCCACGCGCAGCTCTTTTTTGGTGGGGTCCACTCCGTCGAAGAAGTTCAAGTGAAGTGTGACGGTGGCCTCGCAGGGCGTAATGAGGGTGGCCTTGCCCAAGGCGGTCAGAGTGCCGCCTGTGATCGGGACGCGGAAGGTCGTGATGGTGCCGTTGTTGCCCTTGGCGGTCCTGATCTGCCAGGGGCCAAAAGTGCCTCCCGTGACGCTGGCGGAGCCGTCAGGAAACTCCTGCTCCCATGTGGTGGGCGATGCCTTTTGCTCCAGAATGGCGGTATTGAGGTGTTCGTAAGTGACGGCGGCTACGGTGTGCCAGTTGTTGGTATCGATGGTGTTGCTCATGAGATTTCGTGTGTTGGTTAGTTTTTAGAGAGACGGGTTTTCGATGATCGACAAGATCGGACGGAAGAGATCGACGTGGTCACCGAGCCAGGATTCGAGCAGGCTCATGAAGGCATCTTTGTCATCCTGCGGCAGGAACGGCCACGGCACGGCAAAGGAGACCTCCACAGGCCCCCAGTAGCCATTTTCAGTGTCCAGGGCGAAGAGCCTGGCACCTGCGGCGTCCTTGCAGCGAAACGCCATCGGCACCCGCACATGCAGCGGGCACATGCGGATCGGTTTGCTCTGGGATCCCGCTGTGTAGGTGCCGCTGAGCACGACCACGCTGAAAACGAGATTAAAATCCAGCGTGCCCATGTCATACGAGGCCGAGGCCAGCGTCCACGGTGCAAAGACGCCTCCTTCAAAGCCATAGCCTCGTGTCTCAGTGACATCGAGCGACCACGCAGTTGGCGAGACTTTTTTCGCGGCCATCGCGGCGCTCACCGCTTTGCAGTCGATGGGTGAGAAGTCCGCCAGCACGAGCGTGGGAGTGCTGGCGATGAAACGCAGGTAAAACGCCGTGGCGAGGCCGCCCTGCACTGGTTTCACCTCCGCCATGCCTGCCCATGTGACGATGCCTGCGGCGGTGCCTGAGATGCTGCCGGACCCGACCGAGTTTGCCAAACTGTGCCCCAGCGAGCTGCTCACCGCATCCACCACGATCTTGAGGATCAGGTCTGGCAGCCCCAGCATGAACGCCCCCGCTGCATAGTCATACCACGGCACATCCGTATCGTGCGAGAACGAGGGGATGCCGATGGTGGGGAACGACAGCGCCTGGCTGACGAGATCAAAGTCCACGCCGATGATGGAGGAGCCGTTGAAGGTCATCGAAATGCCCATCCCCATGCTGCACGAGCCGCTCAGCGTGATGGCGACGCGATCATCCTCGACGATTGCGGAGAGTGCGTCTGCTTTGGGATAGTAGTGCTCGCCCGCTGCCGAGACGCGCTCCAGATCGAAGCCGCCAGCGGTGAGTGTATTGGGCGCGGAGACTGCAAACGTCGTCGCCGCCACGCCGAAGCTGCGGCCCAGCGCCGGTGCCAGCACGTTTTGCAAAAACATCGCCGCAGAGATCGCCAGCCCCGCGTCACAACCCGCCGCGAGGATGGAAGGGTCCACCTTCCGCTCCAGCGCACTCGTGTCCCGCGCATCGTTCACGCTGAGAATGGCGAGCACCGGCTTGTCCTGCCCGGAAAGCACGCCGTAGCAGTAGTCACTGCTCGCTGGTTTCAGCCACGGCACAGCATCGGCGGCGAGCGGGTTCAGCGTGGCGAAGATGAAGGAAATATTCGCGGCCCGCGACACGAGGCACTGCGCCACTGCTAGGCCGATTTGTTTCTTCAGCAAAGGTGTCAGCCGGCCCGTGGGATCGCTCACCTCCACCGGGGACACCACGCCAGCGCCAGTGGCAGGCAGTGCATCGTCTCCGACGGATTGAAAATCAAACTGCAGCATCTGCCCCGGTGCGCCGCCGGGCGCAGGCAGCAGCGCCAGCGACACCTGCACGACCACCGTGGCGCCAGTGATGTCCACCGCCGCGCCAAAGCCACCGCTGATGCTGCCGGACTTCACCGGCAGTTGCAGCCACAGCAGCTTGCCCCCACCTCCCGGCACGATGCTCCATGCGCCGAAAGCTCCTCGGACCTCATAGCCCTGCTCGCTGAAATTAAACGTCGTCAACAGCTCCGACGTGCTCTTTTCCAGGGCACGGTTGATGAAGTCGATATCGACGACAAAAACCGTGTCCCAACCGTGTGTGTCCATAATGTGAGTGTGAACTGGTTGGGCCTACGGCACGCCAGAAGAGAGCACCACGCGGAAGCCGACGAAGTTCCCCGTGGTGGCGATTTGGAAACGCTGCGCGCAGCGGCTGAGCAGGGCGATGTTCACCCAACTGCCGCCACGGACGACATGGTTCGTGCCGCTCACCGGCCCCTGCGGATCGGTCACGCTGCCGCCGGGATATTGCGTGGCGTTGTAAAAATCCTTCACCCATTCCCAGACGTTCCCGTGCATGTCGGAGAGGCCCCAGGCATTCGGCAGCTTTTGCTCCACGGGGTGTGTGGCGCTGGCTGCGTTGCCGGAGAACCACGCGTAGTTCCCATACGCCGTGGTGTCCCAATCATCGCCGTGGCTGAAGATCGTCGTGCGCGGCCCGGCACGGCAGCAATACTCCCACTCCGCCTCCGTCGGCAGCCGGTAGCCCCAGCCTGCGGGAAGGCGGCCCGCCGTGCGCTCGCTCGTCGTCAGCGTGCTGCAATAAGTGTTCGCATTCGCCCAGGTCACGTTTTCTACCGGGCGGCTGAGATTGCCGGTGAACCCGCTCGGATTGGAACCCATGACCGCGAGATACTCCCGCTGTGTGACCTCATGCGCACCCATCCAAAAGCCAGAGGAAATCGTCACCCAGGTCTGCGGGCGTTCGTCCGCGATGTCCGCCGGATCACTCGCCGGGCTGCCCATAAGGAAGCGGCCCCCTTTTATCCACGTCATCCCAAGCACGGGAAGCACCGTGCTCGGCGGGTCGCTGCCCAAGTTCGCCGCCGCTGCGCCGGGGGCCAGCTTCGCGCTCGTCACGCTGCCATCGGCGACGGTGGCGGCCACGTTGGTGAGGCCAGCGCCATTGCCATAAATCACACCCGCCGTGTCGATGCGCAGGCGGGTGGCATTCGCGTTCTGATCGTAGATGAAAAATTGGTCCACGGTCGCGATCGCATCCGGTGGTTTGTTTTGGCCCATCCACCAAGTGCGAAACGGGGTGGTGAAGGTCAGCGCGGCGGGATTGTCCGTCGTATTGGAAACTCCGCCCGCAGCGGCAGCGCTCGATGATTGCAGATTCGCCCCGCTGAGTACGAGGTTCGGCGTCAGCTTCGCGGAGGAGACCGCGCCATCCGGCAGGTAGCCATTCGGTGCCAGTCGCGTATCCGGCGTCAGGAGCTGCGAGCCATTCACTCCATCGTTAAACCACACCCGCAGCCGCACCTCCGCATTGCTCCACACACTTGCCGGAATCGCTACCGTCATGCCCGCCAGCGTGGTGTCGCCCAGCAGCACCGAGTAAAGCCCCTTTGTTACCGCCAGCGTCACCGCCGCCGTCGGCTGCGATCCCGCCACACTGGTGCCGTCATTGCTCCAAAAAGAAACCGAGCCCGCCGCATTCACGAGTGCGAACCTGAACTGCCCGGAGCCATTGAAGTTCTCCGTACCCACCGCGACGCGGCCCTGGTAATTGATGAGTTGCGGCACCTGCGCATGAAGCGAAGCGGCGGTAAAAGCGAGCAGCAGCAAGGCAAGGCCCCGCACAAGAGGTGTGGTCATGATGTTTTCCGGTGGTGACTGAGATGGAAGCCCTCGGTCTTCATTTCTGCCCGGCAGAGCCCCCTTGCGGAGTCGCGCGGAAAGGAAAACGCACCGCCTGTGAGCGGTGTGGAGCGAGGCTGCCCAACCTCAGCGGCGATGTCGAGCAGTAAGCCCCCCCAATGTAACTGGCCCGGTTTGTGAAGAGGTGTTTCAGGGAAAGTGGGCTTTTTATTTATAAAAGGAATGCCATGGTTGCCCCCGACTCATGGCTGGCGCTCCACACTCTCACCACGCCGACTTTCCCACCACGCACTGGACGCTCGTCCAGGCCGTGCAGGGCGGAGATGCCGACGACGCGGCCCGGGCGATGGAAAAGCTGTGCGCAGGCTATTGGTATCCCATTTACGCCTACCTGCGCCGCAGAGGCCATGCCGCGCATGACGCGGAAGATCTCACGCAGGCCTTTTTTCATCGTCTCCTCACCGAAAAGGCCCTCGACATGGCCCAACAAGGCTCCGGCAAGCTGCGCTCCTGGCTGCTCGGTGTGCTGAAGCATCTGCTCAGCGACCACTTCCGCCAGCTCGGCACGCAGAAACGCGGCGGCGGCATCCCGCACGTCTCCTTTGACGAAATGGCCGCCGAGGAGCGCTACACACACGAAGCGCAAACCGAGGGCGATCCCGACGCGTTCTTCACCCAGGTGTGGGCGCAGGATTTGCTCGCCAGCGTGCGTGGCAGGCTCCGCGAGGCCTACGAGGCCGCCGGGCGCAAAGAAGTCTTCGACCTGCTGCTGCCCTATCTGATGTGGGACAAAGAACCGCCCTCCGGCCGCGAGATCGCCGAAAAAATCGGCTCCAGCGAGGTCGCCACGCGCATCCTCATCCACCGCCTGCGTGTGAAGTTCCGCACCCTGCTCAAAGACGAAGTCGCCCGCACCGTGCTCGCCCCCGAGGAGATCCCCGGGGAGCTGGCGTGGTTGCAGAGTGTGTTGGCAAAATAATTTTCCGAAACACCATCTCCTAAACCGGGCCTGTAAACCAAGCACTTCATGCCCGCCGAATCCCCAGCCCCAACTCCACCGCCGCTCGGCGTGGAGAACTACCAACTCGGTGCGGAGATCTCCACCGGCGGCATGGGCAGTGTGCTGGAAGCGCACGATGCGAAGCTGGACCGCACCGTGGCGATCAAGGTCATGCTGCTGGAGGCGAACGCCGATGCCCGCATGCGAGCACGCTTCCTGCGCGAGGCCCAAGTGCTCGCGAAGCTCGCCCATCCGAACATCGTGCCCATCTACGACATCGTGTGGGAGGACGGCCAGCCGCTGTTCTATTCGATGAAGCGGATCAAAGGCCGCACGCTCCACGCCATCCTCACCGACCTGCGCAAACAAATGCCCGAAACCCTCCGCGACTACTCGCTCGACCGCCTGCTCACCATCTTCCGCAAAGTCTGCGACGCCATCGCCTTCGCCCACAGCCAGGGCGTGCTCCACCGCGATCTGAAACCCGAGAACATCATGGTCGGCGAGTTCGGCGAGGTGCTGGTGATGGATTGGGGACTGGCGAAGCTGCTGCGCAGCAATGACGAATTCCGAATTCCGAATGACGAAGATGAAACCCATTCGTTATTCGCCATTCGGAATTCGTCATTCACTGCGCCCCACGACTCATTTGCTCACACGCTCGTTGGCGCGGTGTTGGGAACCCCCCAATACATGTCCCCAGAGCAAGCCTGTGGCGACATGACAGACGTGGATGAGCTTTCGGACATCTATGCGCTGGGCGGCATTCTTTACGCCATCCTCACGCTGAGACCGCCGGTGGAGGGCGCGACGGCGCAGGAGGTGCTGGAGAAGGTCAGCAAAGGCGAGATCACTTCACCGACGGCTTTGAAAAACAGCTCCGGCAGCCGGGGAAAGGTCTTCGAGAAGGGCGAGGTGCTCGAAGCCAAGCAGATCAAGCCGCTGCCGCATCTTCGCGGCGGCTTGGTGCCTTCCGCGTTGTCCTCTGTGGCGATGAAAGCGCTGCGGTTGGCCAAGGAACGGCGCTATCCGAGGGTCACAGAGTTGAGCGCCGACATTGAGGCGTATCAGAACGGCTTCGCTACGAAGGCGGAAGACGCGGGGCTCATGACGCAGATCGCTCTGCTGGTCCGGCGGCATCGCCATGCGTTCACCACGGCTGCTGCGGCGCTGCTGCTCATCACGGCGCTGGCGGCCGCCTTCGTGGTGAATCTGCGCGTGAAGGAGCAGCGTGCGCTGGCGGGCGAATCGCTGGCGGTCGAACAAAAAGAAGCCGCCCGGCGTGCGGAAGCCCAGGCGATCATCGGTCTGGCGGATGCGGCCATGAGCGATGGGAACAGCCCGCGAATGCAGGACCTGCTGGATTCCGTCCCGGAGGACCTGCGGGACAGCAACTGGCACTACTTGCTCGACCAGTCGGACACTTCCGTGGCTCATCTTGAGTTCGATCAACTCGACGTTTCCGATGTCGCACCGCTACCGCGCCGAACCAGTTGCTTTGCCGTCGGGTTGTTCGACGGACGCGTTCTGTTCGTCAATGGTCGCACGGGTGCCCGGCTGGCGGAGATCGCTTCAGGAATCTCTCCTTCGCCAGGGCGTCGTGTTTCGATTCTCGCCGTATCTCCGGCGGAGGACGTCATCGCCATCGGCCAGCGTGAAGATGAAGGCGGCATCGTCATTCGCCGGGTCCGTGATGGTCAGGAAATCCTGCGTTGGGATGCGCCGAGGAGTGTGCGGCTGGATTTCAGCGCTGATGGCAGCCTGCTTTTGCAGCGCAGCCTATCCCCCACAGGCTATCCCTTCACCAGCGTCTGGGACATGGCCAGCGGCGCTCTGCTGTGGCAGGACAAACAAGGCCTGATCGCGACATGGGCATCCACCGCTGAGGGAGAGGTGGTGATCGTGGGAGGCAGTGGTGCCACGCTGCGCATGAGAAATGCCCGCGACGGCTCGCTGATTCGCGACCTGGGGCGGACGGGCTCAGACCCCGCGGGTCTCGCTTTCCATCGTCATGGCTTGTTAGCCGTGCTGACGGGTCGGCGGGAGGTGATCGTGCTGAACTTGGCGGATGATTCCGTCCTGACGCGTTTCGCCACTGGCAGCTCCACCTCGCGAGATCATTTCATCGGCTGGACACCGGATGGCACCTCCCTGGCCACAGTGTGGAAGGATCAGGACGGACGTCAGAGCGTGCAGTTGCGCAATCCCCGTAACGGGACGGTTCTCCGAACGCTGCTCGGTGGGAAGCTGGGCATCCGCAATCTCGCCATCCACCCCGTCTCCGGCGAACTGGCCATCGGTCTGGGAGGTGTGTATGTCTGGGACACTCTGCCGACCCCGCCTGTCCACGCCTATCCGCCGACTGCCGGTCCCGGCATCGGCTTCATCGGCTCCGACGATGCTCTCTTCACCAATGCCATCCAGGGAAAAGGTGCCTGTGTGCAGCTTCTCTCACCTCAGGGGCCGCGCCTGCTGTGGACCAACCAACACAACAACCACAACCATCTCTCCGTCAGTCGAGACGGCATGACGGCAGCCGTCAGCTGTGCGGCCCCCCGCTGGCCCGTGCTGATCCTCCAACGCCGGGGCGATGAAATGCTCCAGACATCGGCGGTCAAGACACAACAGCCGAGCTATCGCATCCGGCTGAGTCCCATGGGGGATGAACTCGCGATCTTCGGCGGCAAACTGGAGAGATTCACCATCACGGGCAGTGCGCTGCCAGCGCTGCAACACGACAAGCTGGCCCAAAGCCACGATCTTGCCTGGTTGCCCAAGGCGGGGCGCATGATCGGACTGGTCACCGTGAATGCAGCCCGCCTCAGCACACGAGCCCAAGAGCACATCTGCCTCTGGGACACCGCCAGCGGGAAGCTGATCCAGGAGGTTCGTCACGCCACTCCAATGGACTTTATTGCCGTCACGCCCGATGAGCGCCGGTTCGCCGAGGCCGGCACGGACAAAATGGTGCGGCTTCGTGATGCGAACACCTTGGCGGTGGTGCGTGAGTTTCGCGCCCACAATGGTCCACTCACCGCCATGACCTGCCATCCGCTGCACCCCATCCTCGCCACGGCTTCCACCGATTTGACCGTCCGCCTTTGGAATCTGGAAACAGGAGCGTTGCTCGAAGAACTTCGCGGTCCGATCACGCCACCGACCCAGCTCATGTTCAGCCCGAGTGGGCACCGCCTTGCCTGTGCAGCCCGCGACGATGAGTCGCGCATCTGGGCACCGAAAACCTTGCAGACGAAGGAGGCCAAATGATACCCGCCGACTCCCCATCCCCACCGCCGCTCGGCGTGGAGAACTACCAGCTCGGCGCGGAGATCTCCACCGGCGGCATGGGCAGTGTCCTGGAGGCGCATGATGCCAAGCTGGACCGCAACGTGGCCATCAAGGTCATGCTGCTGGAGGCCAACGCCGACGCCCGCATGCGCCAGCGCTTCCTGCGCGAGGCCCAGGTGCTGGCCAAGCTCGCGCATCCGAACATCGTGCCCATCTACGACATCGTGTGGGAGGACGGCCTGCCGCTCTTCTACTCGATGAAGCTCGTCAAAGGCCGCACGCTCCACGCCATCCTCACCGATCTGCGCAAACAGGTGCCCGAAACCCTCCGCGACTACTCGCTCGACCGCCTGCTGACGATTTTCCGCAAAGTCTGCGACGCCATCGCCTTCGCTCACAGCCAAGGCGTGCTGCACCGCGATCTCAAGCCGGAGAACATCATGGTCGGCGAGTTCGGCGAGGTCCTCGTGATGGATTGGGGACTGGCGAAGCTGCTGCGCAGCAATGACGAAACCAGAATGACGAATGACGAACCAGAAGCTCGTGAATCTGATCATTCGTCATTCGGAATTCGACATTCGTCATTCACCGCGCCCCCAGACTCGTTTGCTCACACACTCACCGGCGCGGTGCTCGGCACCCCCCAATACATGTCCCCCGAGCAAGCCCGTGGCGACATGACAAACGTGGATGAGCTTTCGGACATCTATGCGCTGGGCGGCATTCTTTACGCCATCCTCACGTTGAGACCGCCGGTGGAGGGTGCGACGGCGCTGGAGGTGCTGGAGAAGGTCAGCAAGGGCGAAATCACCGCGCCCACAGCCTTCCAAACACGCTCCGGCAGTCGTGGAAAGGCCTTTGAAAAGGGCGAGGTGCTCGAAGCGAAGCTCATCAAGCCGCTGCCACACATTCGCGGCAGTCGTGTGCCTTCGGCGTTGTCTTCCGTGGCGATGAAAGCGCTGCGTCTCGCCAAATCAGACCGCTACCCGAGCGTCATCGCGCTCAGCGCCGACATCGACGCCTACCTGACCGGCTTTGCCACGTCCTCCGAGCAGGCGGGAGCACTTCGACAGCTCCAGCTTCTCATGTTGCGGCACAAAGTCGTCACCACCTCCCTCGCCGCATTGCTGCTCATCAGCATCGGCTTTGTCTGGCAGGTGATGGCGAGCGAGCGCCACGCCCGCGAATCTCTCGCCACCGCGCAGATCGCCCTGGCCGATGTCGCCTTCCAAGACGGCGATGTAACACGTATGACGACTGCGCTTGAAGTCGTGCCCACGGCCTTGCGCGATCAAAGCTGGCACTACCTCGCCGCGAAGCGCGATTCATCCCTCGGCACGCTCATGATCCCCGGCTTCTGCGAGCAGGTGACCGATGTGTGCGCTGTGCCGAATGCACCCGCGCAGTTCGCCATCGCCAGTCGTGACGGGCGCATCGGCATCGTGGATGTCGTGAGCAAAAAACTCCTCCGCACCCTCGAAACCGGCCACGCCGGCGAGCTACGCCTCAGCCTCTCCGCCGATGGCAAACGCCTCCTCGCCCGCACCAGCTCCGCCAGCGAGGCCGCCTTGTTTGATCTCATCACCGGCAAAAAACTCCGCAGCTTCCCCGTCTCGCGCTCAGACGCCGCCGAGCATCCGTATCTGCAAACCCTCGCGCTGAATGCCACCGGCACACTGGCGGCCTTCGCCGATTTCGACAGCCCCGCGCTGCATCTCATCGACACCGAAACCGGCGCGGTGCGCTGGACGAAACCCTTCCAGCCCCTGCGCATGCTCTTTGCCTCGCACGGACACGTCCTGGCACTCATCCAGCATCAAGACTATGTCCTCTCGGGTCTCAGGCTCACCGACGGCAGCCCCGCCTTTCGCTCGCGCCTCAACGCGCATCCGAACTCCATGGCAACCAGCCCCGATCACGCCCGGCTCGTCATCGGCCTCATCTCCGGCGACATGGAGGTTTATCATTCCAACAACGGCCTGCTCATCAAACGCCGACGCGTCGCCGCCATGCCCATCGCGCAGGTGGCCTACAGCGCGGGCAGCAACCTCATCACCCTCGGCGGCAGCGCTTCCCAAAGCCTCGCCGTCAGCCGCACGCTGCACTTCTTTCATCCCAGCGATCTCGCACCCACCGGCAGCTTCCACGGCATCAACGATTACACCGGCCATCTGCCTCTCAGCGTGAATCACGTCAGCGGACACCTCCTCACGTCGCAATCACCACCGCAGATCTGGCACTTCCCAGATCAACCGCTCGCCGAGATGCTCCCCGGCAGTGACGAAGGCTGGTCCTGCCACTTCCTCTCCGACACCACGCTGCTCGCCCGAGGCGAAAAAGCCTCCGCCACACGCTTCGACGTCTCCGATCCGCGCCAGCCCACCGCCATGGCCGCGCCGCTTGCCGAAAACCACACCATCAGCGCCGTCCACCTCGCCACCGGCCTCATCGCCACCGCTTACTCACGCAACAACCTCACCACACCCGGCCCCGCCCTCAGCCTGTGGCAGACCACGAAAGACGGCGTGAGCGAGAAGTGGTCCCGCCCCGCCGAGTTGAGCGCCGACGGCACCATGCACCTCGACTTTGACGAAAGTGGCGCACGCCTCCTGCGCGCCACGCCGTCGCCCCGCAGCCATCTCATCATTCACGACACTCGAACCGGCACCGTGCTCCACGAGCTCAAACACGAAGCCTACAAAGCCGTCTTCGCCGGCACACGCGGCCATATCATCGCCATCTCCAGCGAACTCCAGCCCGACAACACGCAAAAAGGCACCATCGCCATCCTCGATCCGCAAACGGGCCGCATCCTCGCCTCCCTCGATCACGACAGCGCCCTCTACGCCCTCACCGCCTCACCCGACCGCCGCCTCATCGCCGTCGGCGGCAGCGACCGCTTCGTCATGATCCTCGATGCCGACACCCTCGCCGTGAGACATCGCTTCCGCGCCCACGACGCCACGATCAGCGCCGCCTGTTTTCATCCCACCCAGCCCCTCCTCGCCACCGGCTCCGCCGATCACACGCTGAAACTCTGGCACTACGCCGACGCCACTCTGCTGCAAACCTTCACCGCCCTCGAAGGCCTCCCCCGCAGCCTCACCTTCAGCCCCAACGGCAAACTCCTCGCCACCGATGGGCGAGACCGTGCGGTGCGGGTGTTTGAGGTGACGATGCCGCTCACACCGGCAAACAACGGCATCTCCGAAGAAGAAAAAGGCGAAGTGAGGAATCGTAGCAGGATCAAGGCTGCGTCGGTCAAGCACGTCAAGGCCACCTCTTGACCATGCCATGACTTTCTTGACCTTCTTGACCCACCTCACCCCACAAACCCAAACTTCGCGAGCTGCTCCTCAATGATCTTCTCGCAGAGGGCGAGCTGGCGTTCGCGTTCGCGGCGGCCGTCGTCGGCGATGGCTTGGAGGGCGTCGATGTCGTAGAGATAGACGCCTTCGATGGCGTTCACGGCGGGATCGACGTCGCGAGGCACGGCGATGTCGATGATGAGCAGCGGGTTCCAGCGGCGCTTGCGCATGGTTTGCTCGATCTGCTCCGGTTTGATGACGAAATGCGGGGCGCTGGTGCTGGAGATGATCACATCCACCTCGTGAAGGGCGTGCTCCCATTCGTCGAACTTCATCGCACGGCCCTTCATCTCCTCGGCGAGCTCCACAGCCTTGTCGTAGCTGCGATTGCTCACGATGATGCTCTTGGCCCCACGAGACAGCAGGCTCTGGGCGCAGGTGCGGCTCATCTCGCCGGCACCGACGAGCATGACGCGGCATTCTTTGAGGTCGTGAACCTTCTCGGCGAGATCCACAGCGACGCTGCCGACACTGGTGCTGCCACGCTGGATCATCGTGTCGTTCCGCACGCGTTTGCCGACGGTGAAGGCCTGCTGAAAGAGCTTGTTGAGCGTCTTGCCGGTGGTGCCGGTGTCGAGCGCGGTTTTGTAGGCGGCCTTCACTTGGCCGAAGATCTCCGTCTCGCCCAACACCATGGAATCAAGGCCGCTGACGACGCGGAAGAGATGCCTCGCGGCCTCGGCGGCATCGAGTTGGTAGAGCACCATGGCCTCAGCGTGCTCCGGTTGGAGCTGGAAATGACGCACGAGGTAGTCACGCAGCGCCTCGTGGCTTTGCGGTGCCTCAGGAAGCTCATGCGAAGCGTAGAGTTCGACACGGTTGCAGGTGCTGAGGACGACGCTTTCGGCAAAGCCGGGCAGCTCGCGGATGTTTTTCACCGCCTGCGGCACCACGGCTTCGGGGAAGGCTAGGCGCTCACGCACCTCGACGGGCGTCGTTTTGTAGTTCAGGCCGACGCAGACGAGGGTGCCGGTGGCGCGGATGTTGTCGGCGGGATCAGGCATGCGTCACGATCCACAACGAGATAAACGGCAACACAAAACCCACCACGGCCAGCCAGGCCGTACGGCGCGGCGAGGTGACATGCCGCCACATCAGAAACGTAATCACCGCATACAGCGACCACACGACCCACGAGAAGACGAGCTTCGGATTCGACACCGGGGTATGAAGCGCGAAGGAGATGCCCAAAGCCGTGCTGAGCAGCACGAGGCCGAGGCCCACCAAACGCTGGATAGCCTTCGCGAGGCCCTGAATCGGCGGCAGTTGATAAAACAGCCCGCCGATGCGGTGCTGCTTCAGCAGACGCTCCTGCACGAGGTACATGACCCCGGTGATGCAGGCGAGCGCAAAGGCCGCGTAGGCGATCAAAGCCACCGCGGCATGCAGTTCGACCAGCGCGTTGATTTTTCCCTTCACGGCATACGGCTTGAAGCCCTGCACGAGCGCGATGCTTTGCATGATCGTGACCAGCGGCGCGGTGAAGACGCCGAGCAGGGAAAGGCGAAAGCCGGAGCCGACGAGGAAATAAAGCAGCACCACGCTCCAGCCGATGAAGACCAGAATGTCCGCCAGACTCTTCATCGGGCACTGGCCAACTTCCTGACCCCGGTAGTAGAGAAACGCCGTTTGCAGGGCAAACCCGGCCCCCATGAGGACCAGTTGGGCCCTGCCCTGCTTCCAGCGTCCCGATTTCAGCGCCTGGAGGGCCTGCACCACCGCCGCGGCAAAGGCCAGCGTGGCAGCGAGCAGAAGGATGGAGGTGAGCGGCATGGAGGAAAGGGGGCGGATACTCGCGAACGAGGACCCTTTTCGCAAGGATGAAGGCGGGAGGTTCTTGGGAAGGGATGCGCGGAAGATGCGCTGCCTGCGCCCGCCTTCATCCTTGCCGCCCTTCCCTTTCCACTCTACCTGCCCGGATGAAAAGCATGACTGGATTTGGCAGGGGCGAGGCACGGCGTGATGGCGTGGCCTGGACGGCGGAGTGTGCCTCGGTGAACCGCAAGCAGCTCGAAGCGGCCGTGAGCCTGCCACGGGAGCTTTCGGAACTCGAAAGCCAGGTGCGCAATTTGGTGGCCTCCGGCGTCTCGCGAGGCCGGGTGAATGTCACCGTGCGCTCCGAATCGCTCACCGAGAGCTCCGCCAATGCCGTGAATGTCGATCACGTTCTCGCGAAGCAGTATTACCAGGCGCTGCACGGCCTGGCGCTGAAGCTGGAGATTCCGGCGGAGGTCTCGCTGCATGATTTGATGCGCCTGCCGGGCGTCGTGGGCCTCCAGCAGGCGGAAACCTCCGCCGAGCAGGCCTGGCCACTCATTGAAGAAGCCGTCTCCGCAGCCTTGAAGCAGATGAACGCCATGCGCGAAACCGAGGGCACCCACCTCCGAGAGGAGATGGAATCTCGTCTGAGCCGCATCGAAGGCCTGCTAACCTCCATTCGCGAAAAAGCGGCCACGGTGCCGGAAACGCAGCGCAAGCTCCTCCGCCAGCGTTTGGAGGACGCCGGCCTGCCGCTGCCGCTCGACGACGAACGCCTCGTGAAGGAGATCGCCCTCTTCGCCGACCGCACGGACATCTCCGAGGAGCTTTCCCGCGCCGCCAGCCATGTGAAGCAATTTCGCACTTACCTCGCCTCCCGCGAACCGGTGGGTCGCAGCCTCGATTTCCTGCTCCAGGAATTCTTCCGCGAGTTCAACACCATGGGCTCGAAGTGCAACCAGGCCGAAATCGCCCACCACGTCGTCACTGCGAAGACGGAACTCGAGAAGATCCGCGAGCAGGTGCAGAACGTGGAGTGAGGAGGCCGGAGGACAAGGAATGGGGGAAAAAGGGAGGGGCCCTGTGCCCCCCCCCCCCCCCCCCCCCCCCTTCCCCCTTCTGACGGGGGGGAGGCCCGCCCCCCCCCGCGCCGGGGGGGGGGGGGGGGAGAAACTGGGGGGGGAAAAAGGGGGGAAAAAAAAAAACCCAACCGCCTTCCCTCCTCCCCCCCCCCCCCCCCCCCCCGGGGCCCCGGGCCCGGGAGGAAGAAAAAAAAAGCCTTTGCCTCTGCGGCAAAATTCGGGGGGTGAGACACACCATCCCACACCCTCCCCACAAAAAAACCGCCACGCGACCGTGAGGCCGGGTGGCGGTGTGAAAAGGTGACGGCGGTGATTACGCGAGCTTCGCGAGGGCGGCCTTCACAGCGTCGAAGTTCGGAAGATCCTTCGGCGTGGGGGTCTGCTCGGCGTATTGGATGATGCCGTTCTTATCGACGACGAAAGCGGAGCGGGCGGAGGTATCGCCGATGCCAGCGAGGGCCGGGAAGACGACGTCGTAAGCCTTGGTGGCTTCCTTGTTGAGGTCGCTCACGAGGGTGATGCCGATCTTTTCCTTCTGCGCCCAAGCTTCTTGAGCGAAGGGGCTGTCCACGCTGACGCCGATGACTTCCGCGCCGAGGTCGGTGTAGGCGGAAAGGCCAGCGGTGATGTCGCAGAACTCCTGGGTGCACACGCCGGTGAAGGCCAAGGGGACGAAGAGGATGACGGTGTTCTTACCGGCCACGGGGAACGTGACATCGGCGAGACCGGAGGCGGATTTCGACTTGAGGGTGAAGGAGGGGGCTTGGGTGCCGACGGAGAGGGCCATAGGAATGCGGGGTGTTGGGTTGAAGACGGTTCGGTGAACCGCCGCGCATGAAGGCGAGTTCGTCCAGCCGGTCAAGAGCCAGCGCCGCCATCGACAAACCACCTGCCGCCGTTTAGGCACGCGTCGTCATGATTTGTGATTCCCGCAGATTCAGAAAACCCACAGATTTTTTTGATTCAGGCAATCTGCGGGACCAAATAGATTTTCACAAAAGCTGATGTCGCGAGGTATATCTGGCCTGCCATTCTCTTCTCACCGCATGAGCACGAAGCCCAAAACCGTCGTCATCACCGGCTGCACCCGCGGTCTAGGCCGCGCCATGATCCCGCTCTTTGTCGAAGCTGGCTGGCAAGTGGTCGGCTGTGGTCGCCGCGAGGCCCAAATCGCCGAACTCGGCTCCAAATGGCCCGCGCCGCATCTTTTTGCCGCCTGCGATGTCTCGCGTGAGGCGGACGTGGCGGCCTTCTGCGCCTCGATCCTCGAAAAATTCGGCCCGCCCGATCTCGTGCTGAACAACGCCGCCATCATCAATCCCAACGCGCCGCTTTGGGAAACCAGCGCGGAGGACTTTAGCCGCATCATCGACATCAACATCAAGGGCACCGCCGCCATGATGCGTCATTTGCTGCCCGCCATGCTGAAACGCGGCTCTGGGGTGATCGTGAACTTCTCCTCCGGCTGGGGCCGCTGCACCGCCGCCGAGGTGGCGCCCTACTGCGCCACGAAATACGCCATCGAAGGCCTCAGCATGGCCACCGCCCAAGATACCGGCGGCAAGGTGGCCGTCATCCCCATGAACCCCGGCATCATCGACACCGACATGCTCCGCAGCACCTTCGGCGACAGCGCCGGAGACTTCCCTGATGCCACCGCCTGGGCCAAAAGAGCCGTTCCTTACTTCATGAAGCTCGGCCCCAAAGACAACGGCCGCCCGCTGACCGTGCCGGGAGGGTGATGGTGCCTGAGACAGGACTCGAACTCTATTGCAGCGATGGTTTTGCAGGCTTTGGCAGAGCGTGTCAGCTGGTGTCACTATCTCAGGAGGCCTGGATGAGGGCCAGCACTCCAGCGAGGGGCATGGAGACGACGAGGCTGGGTGGAGAGATGGTTGACAGCCTTGATCATCTTTCTTAGCTATCCTCCGATGAAGACAATCACACTCAACGAACAGGAGTTGGCCATTCTTGGTCGGCAAGACCCCGAAACCGAAACCGACGGCGGCTGGCAAAGCCTACTGGTTGGCTTGCAAAAAGTGGTCCAAGATAATGGGGTCATTACCCTCACCGATACGCAGCTCGAACGCATTCCGCGCTACGCCTTCAACTATGGCAATGGAGGTTGGGAGGGGCGCTTGTTAGGCGTATTCGGGCGCACGCTTGGTCCCGGTCTTGACGGACACGTCTGAGAACTTGATCTGACCGCGCCAGCCCTTGGCGATGTAAATAGCTCCGAGCTGAAAACCTGACTGCGGGAATTCGGGCGGCATCTCACACAGGCAGATTTCCTTCAAGCCAAAGCCAGCACTGTAGATGTCCCGTATGCGTGCCTTGGTCCATACATGATTGACTGTCATGAGGAACACGATGTTGTCTGCCACCTTCATACTGTGCTGGAGGAAGGCGCGTATCTGGCTCCAGGGCGGATTGGTCACAATCCAATCCACCGGCTGGTTCCAGTCAAAGAAGTCTCGTCCGTCTGTGATCTCACACCAGAATGCGCCAGGCATGTAGCGATGAAAATGGCCGCCAGCTCGGCACGGTTCCAATATGCGCCCAGACGGCTTGAAGTGATCAACAATGCGCTTGGCAAGGTGAAGCGGCGTCTGAACGACATCATTGCTGACATAATCGCGATTGGGCTGGTATTTCATGGCCCGCGTAAGTACTTCACCATTGGTTAAAGTACACCACTTTTTTTATGGTGGCCGCAAAAAAGCCGTCTTCGCGGGGTCATCAACATCAGTGATCTCAGCCTCATCCAGATCAATTACGGTGTGACATTCCAGCTCATAAGCAACAAGCGGATCGTCAACTGGGAAAACGTCCGCCGCCTCAACCATCACAAACAACCGCGGGCGGTGTCCGTCAGGTGCCTCTCCCCATTCCAAGATGATCTGATAGCTGGATTCATCCTGTATGGCGTCAAACACTTGTGGAAGAGTGATGCCATGCAGCCGCACTGGAATGCGGCATCTTAAAACGCTGTCGGGGAGCATAGGAGATCATTCAACACTTCGAAGTCGAACCCGCAAGAGCCGAGCTAACGGATTAGCAAGGTCTTGATCTCGAATCGGATGCAGTAGCCTCCAAAGGGGAGGCCGCCCTGCTGCTCAATATAAGGCCCGCATTTCGGCGGTGTTGGAGAATCAGTGGATCGGGCGGTGAAGGTGTGCTGGCAGACGGCGCAGGCGAATTCGTGGGCAGCGCTACCTTTGCCATACGTCCGCCCGATCCACTTCCGGAGGCTCAGCTCCTCGCTGTTGCGGGGCGGGATGCTTTCCTCTATTCAGGTGCAAGGCGGATAATCTTAAGGCTGGACCGCTGCACATGCCGTCCATTAACCCGACCCAGTTCGAACTGTCAGGTGATCGTCCCTTTCTTCGTCTTTCGAGGCCGAACTTTCACCCGACCATGCTGCCGCCGAAGTCACGCGCGTGTCACGCCTAAGATGCGCTTTCGAGCACGTCCGAGAATTCCTGCGCCTTTCTCTCCCCTCTTGTCGCCGTCGTTAAGTGGTGCCTGAGACAGGACTCGAACCTGCACTGATTTCTCAACCAGATCCTAAGTCTGGCGCGTCTACCAATTCCGCCACTCAGGCATGTTTGAGAAGCGCATCGAGTTTCCGCATCTCCAGCAAAGCTGCAACGGGATTATCCAACGATGATGCCCTTGGCCTTGCGCTCTTTCTCGCGTTCGAGGAGCGGGATCTTCTCGGCGGTTTCGAGGACTTGGGTGCCGAGATCGCCGATTTTGGAGAAGGTAAGACCTTCGAGAGCGGGAATTTCGGCGGCGAGGAGGGCGAAGACATCTTCAACGGTATGGATGCCATTCGAGCCGCCGAGGGCGACGATGAGGTCGCGGAGGATTTCCCAGGTGTCGCGGGCGTTGCCGGGGGCTTTGACGGCCTTGTTGAGGCGCTGGAGGCGGCCGGTGACGTTGATCATGCTGCCGCGCTTCTCGGCGTAGGCGGTGCCGGGGAGGACGACGTGGCTGAGTTCGGCGCTGGCATTGGCCAGAAGGTGCAGAGTGGCGATGAAGGGCACTTTTTCGAGGTCACGCTGCGCAAAGCCGACTTTGAGCAAATTCTCGCCGAGGGCCAAAACACCGCGAAGGAGGCCGCGGGACATCTTTTCCTGAATGTCGGCCAGTTTGGAGCCGGGTTCGATGCCGAGGATGAGTTTGGCTCCGTTGGTGTTCGGATTGAGGTCGTCGGCGCGGAGGTAGTTATCGGAGCCGCCGGTGCGGGGGATGACATCGACATTCGTGGTGCCGAGCTGGGCAGCGAGGTGCTTCACGAAGAAAAGCTCTTCGTTGGTCATGCGGGCGCTGGCGATGATGGCGATCTCCTCGCCCTTTTTGCCTGCGAGAGCGGTGGCGATGGTGTTGAGCGCGGTTTTCCAGCTCGCGATCTCGTGTTTGCCGCCGGTTTTGACCATCGGGTCGGTGAGGCGGAACTCGCTGTTCACGAAGTGGAAGTCGAGACGGCCGCTGTCGCACATCCAGGTGGAGTTGACGTCGTTGTTGTCGCGTGGTGTTTGACGATAAATCGTGTCGCCACGGGCACCGATCTCCATGTTGCAACCGCGGCCGCAGCCGGTGCAGATGCTGTTTGTTTCCGTGAGGAACCACACGCGCTGCTGGAAGCGGAAATCGGTGCTGGTCAAAGCGCCGACGGGGCAGATATCGACGGTGTTGAGCGAGTAGTTGTGCTCCAAACGCTTGCCGGGATGCACGGCGAGGGTGGTGTGGCTGCCGCGTTCGGTGAAGCCGAGCACGGGCTCGTCGGCGATCTCGGCGGTGAAGCGGATGCAGCGGCTGCACATGATGCAGCGCTCGTCATCGAGGCGCACACGCGGGCCGATATCGACGTTCTTGGGCTTCTTGACCTTGTCTTCGCGGAAGCGGCTCTCGCCTTTGCCGTGCTCGACGCTGAACTCCTGCAGGCGGCATTCGCCGGCCTGGTCGCAGATGGGGCAATCGAGAGGGTGATTGATGAGGAGGAACTCCATCACGCCTTTGCGGCATTCCTGTGTGAGGGTGCTTTCGGTGCGGATGCCCATGCCTTCGGCGACGGTGTTTGGCGCAGGCGATGACGGGGCGTGGCATCCAGCCAATCTTCGGCATGCCGTGCTCGTCTTTCTCCGGCTCAGTGCCCGGAGCGGGACGAGGCGGCATACCCATTTCGACGAGGCACATGCGGCAATTGCCGGGGGAGGAGAGCTTCGGGTGGTAGCAGTAGTGCGGGACTTCGGCCTTGGCCTGCTTGCACGCTTCGATCATGCGCGTGCCTTTGGGGAACTTGTGCCAGACGCCGTCGATCTGCACGTTCACAAGGTCGGCAGGAGGGGGCGGCGCGGCGGCAGGGGCGGGAGCTTCAGCGGGAGCGGGCATGAGCGAAGGGGAAAAAGGGGGAAGACTGGCCGATTATCGGAGCGCGAGGTGGAGCGGCAACCCGATTTTGTGAAAAGTTTCACAAACTAGCCAAGCATGGATGCTGGGGCAACGCTGCCCTCGCTTAACTCGCTTTGCGAAGCGCACAAAGTGGTTGCTTTAACTCAAACAAACGGGGCGATTGAAAGGGGGTATCCCAACAGTTCGACATCAAGCGCCAAGAGGCAGGTGAGGGCACCTTGAAGGAATAGCGGCGAATCCAGAACGTATCGGCAACCTCGGTTGTGAGGTGTAGTGGAATGGACAAGAAACCACCAACGGCACCTTAGACCGGCTCTCAAAATGTCTGTCCAATTCCCGGCGGCGGGGCAGCCTCATTGGCGGCGTCATCCACTCATCAGCTATTGCCCCAATAGCTCCCTCGCTCGTTCCTTGTCACTGAGCCCCTCTCGTGGCTCTGCGATCGTTTCTGACATTCTCTCTGAGAAACGGTCTGGCCTGCATTTCTTAAACTTGGGTGCTTCTCGGCGGCTTTGTGACGCGGAATTCCGATTCCAAGAAGAGGCGTCGTCTCGGAATCGGAACTCCGCGCTACATAACGCGTCTCGTCAGCCTGTGACCACTTATGACGGATAAAAAAAGGGGGCAGTGCGTTAGCACTGCCCCCCGAGGAGTAAACTGATCAGCTACTCTATTGGATTAGAAGCTGTAGCCCATGCGCAGTCCGAAGTAGTGAGCCTGGACGGAATCGCGGAAGAACTGGCCTTGATAGTTAAGCAACAGTCCAAGGTTCGGGGTGAACTGGAAGTTCACACCAGCACCGGCCGACATATAATCCTGACCAATGTTTTGTTGGTTGGAAGTGGAGGTGAAGGGCTGATTGATCAAGCTCACGCTGGTTGCATCGTTGTAGTCCATGTTCTGGCGCTCGTAGGCCAGACGGAGTTGGGCGGTGATCTTAGCGAAGTCGGTGTTAACCTTCTTGCTCACGCTCCAACCCACACGGGTGATCAGAGAGTCATAGTTACGGGAGTTGTAACGGAGGGCGGCGAGGCCTCCCGAGGTTTCACTGTAACCATCCACAGTGGCGTGCATGTAATCGACTCCGGCGAAGGGGCCAGTGACCAGGGTGTTGTCCTGGAAACGAAGGTTCCAACCGGTGTTGAACTGCAGAGCGTGTGTCTGAGCATCCGTTTTACCCTGAGCAATCGGGAAGCCGATTGGATCGCGAGCTGTATCGATGTCGAAGCTGCCGAAGCTGTAGAGCAAGTCAGCCCAGAAGGACTTACGGACGTAGGATCCATAAGCGCTGAGAGAGATACCGGACATCTCCAACTTACCAACGTTGTTGGTGTAATGTTGACGGGACTCAAGCCAATTGGCGGCGAAGCCAAGGGTGAAGTTATTGCCAATGGCGCGCTCAAGGCCAAAACCAGCGGTCCAAGTATCGGACTCGAAGCCGGCCTGCTGAGCACCAATGGCACTGATTTTCACGTCGGTGTAGTTGGCGTTGATGAAGGTCTGCCACTCAGGGGAGTCGCTGGCGACAACCGGAGTGACGGACTTGGAGGATTTACCACTGTCACCTTCACCGTATTCGACGCCGAAGTCCATGGAGGCCTGGAGGCTGCCGTCGTATCCACGCTCGCCATAGCCAGCGCGAAGGAAGAACAGGCGACCATTCACATCCGAAAGCATGCCTTGAGCGGCAGCCATCACGGACTGACCTTGGATATTGGCCATCTGGAGACCGGTGACGGTTTCGATGACGGTGTAGATACCGGAGGTCTGGTTGAAGTTACCAACCTGGGTGGCGGTGAGGCCGAGGGCTGCATCATTCAGACCGAGGGTGCCGACGATGACGCCTTCGTTGACGCCGTTGGCGTCGGAGTCATTGTTGATGAGCAGCCAAGCGTCACCACCGGTGAAGCCAACCAAGGAGTTTGGATTGCCGATCACAAGGGTTCCGCCATTGGTCGCGTCGAGCGTGCCAATGAGGTTCAGGTTGTCGGAGGTGCCATTACCTGGGCCTCCGTTGAAGCCCTGACCCACGCCGGACAGGATGTCCACAGCGAGCACACTGCCCAAGCCCATGTTGATGGCGCCAGTGCCGGAAGTGCCGATGGTCAGCACCTGGCCGACGAGCGGCAAGATGCCAGCGATGTTAGCATTGCCCACGCTAATGGTTCCAAGGTTGTTCACCGACTGATTATTAGCCAGACGGATGTTACCAGCGCCGGACAGGACGGAGTTCGCAGCGATGGAGTAATTGGCTCCGCCGATGTGGCTACCCAGCACATTGAGAGTTCCCGCCGTGATGGTGGTGGTTCCCGTGTAGGCATTGAGACCCGTGAGGGTGGTGCGGCCAGTGCCGTTCTGCTGCAGGCTGATCGCGTTGGAGATCACTCCGCTCAGGGTATTGTTGTTGAGGGAGTTCACATTGACTGTGCCGGTCCCCGCAGTGGAGGAGATGTTATTAGCAAGGGCATTGCCATTGGTGTTGATGATGGTGAGCGTAGAGCCGTTGTTCATGCAGCGACCGCGCCGACACCAATCGAACCAATCTGCGGTGTAGGAGGAACCGTCACGATCGGTGCAATACCGATCTGGAGGGTTCCGCCGTTGACCGTGGTCGTGCCAGCGTAGTTGTTGTTAGCGCCCGTCAGGATGAAGGTAGTTGCACCTTCCTTGACGAGGTTGCTTGTACCAGCGCCCGTGATCTGACCGTTGAAGGTCGTGGATGCGCTAGCACCAGTGAACAAGGTCTGTCCATTGAGCTGGACTGTGCCGCCCGCTGGGTTACCCACAGCAGTAGGTAGGCTGGCAAGACTTCCAATTCGCTCGCTGCTGATCAGCGTCAGCGTGCCGGGGCTGCTGACGGTGACGTTCACGGTGTCCGCGATAGCCAGACCATTTTGAAGCTCCAAGACTCCACCATTGACCGCCACGGTTCCCGTGAAGGTGTTGGTGCCGCTAAGGCGCTGGGTGCTGGTGCCATCTTTGACGAGGCTGCCCAAGCCACCGATGTTACCGGCGAAGTTGGCATTGTTGGTGCCATTTGCAGGTGCTGCAGCTGTGTTGAAGCCGATTGTGAGCGTCTGATTGTTGCCAATGTTGACGGTCGAAGCGGCAATCGGCCCCGCAGCGGCAATGCCTGCCAGAGACGAGATGTTCTGGCTGGCAATGATGCTCAGGCTAGAGCCACCGTTACCAACAAGGTCATCCATCGTGACCGAGGTGCGGTCATTCAGGTTGACGTTGGCAGAACCAGGAAGAGCACTGGCCACATTGGCATTCACACCACCAACAAGACCATTGGTCGTGCGGATGAAGGTCGGACCGAAGTAGGTGTTGGCGGCGTTCAGATCCGCCAAGGTGTTGGTGACCACGAGATCGGAATTGAAGAATCCGGCGTTCCGTTGTAGGTGTTGTTACCATTGAGGGTCGTGGCGACTGCCTGCTGTTTCACAAGGGCACCGTTGCCGCTGATGAGATTGCCATAGGCGGCCTGATTGCCGTCGAGGACGAGAGTGCCGTTGTTGACGATGTTGCCATTGCCGAGTGCGCCACCAGCACCACCATTGCCAAGCTGGAGAGTTCCCGCAGCGATGGTGGTGGTTCCAGCGAAGCCAGCGTTGTTACCCGTGAGGATCACTGTGCCTGCACCGCTCTGATTGAGCTGAGTAGAAGCGCCACCGACGATGTTTCCACCGAGAGTGTTTGTGGCTCCTGCAGCAACCAAGGTGTTCAGGGTGGCCGCGCCAGCGCCATTCAGATTCACATTGTTGTTGAAAGCACCGCCGTTAGGAAGGTTGACAGCCAGAGTGGCTGTTCCATTCACGGCAACCGGGCCAGCGCCGTTGGAGGCAAAGATGCTGGTGTTCAGGGTGGTGCCGTCACCAATCTGAAGGATGCCGGTGTTGACGGTGGTGAGACCGTTGTAGGTGTTGTTGCCGGTGAGGATCGTGCGTCCGGTGCCGTTCATCGTGAAGGTGCCACCGTTGGTGCCGCCGTTTTGAAGGAGGTTACCGCTGATGGTCTGGACGTTCGCGGAGCTGGCGATGATGATGCCGGCGTTCGCGATGTTGACCGTGCTGCCGAAGGTGCCGTTAGCGCCCAGGTTGATGTTGAGCGTGGCGGCGTTGGCCAGATTGACCGTGCTACCGGCGGCGATGGAACCACCGACGCCATTACCGACCTGAAGGGTGCCGGCGTTGATGTTGGTCGGACCCGTGTAAAGGTTCGTGTTGGTCAGAATGGTGGTGCCTGCACCCAGCTGGGTGTAACCACCGGTGCCAAGAATCGGACCAGCAATGATGTTGGTGATTCCGGCCTGGCTGATGCCACGGACGGCGGTACCAACCACCGTGAAGACAGTGTTATTGAAGGTGTTCGCATCCGTGACCAAGCCAATCACGGCCGTGTTGGTGAGATTGATGTCGAGATTCCCCGCGTTCACGAAGACAAGGCTGGGGCCGAGCTTGGACACGAGGTTCGCGTCTCCGGCCACATTGGCATTACCAACCTGAAGGACGCCACCATTGATCGTGGTGAAGCCGGTGTAGGTGCTGTTGCCCGTGAGGGTCTGGCGGCTGTTGCCGTCCTTGAACAACTGACCGGTGCCGTTGATGACACCTTTGAAGACTGGGCCGGTATTGGAACCGTTGTCAGCGAGCGCACCGCCAGCGATTGCGGCGTTGAAGCCAGGCGTTCCGAGATTGGTGCCGATGGTGAGATTGAAGGCCCCAAGATTGATGGCCGACGCATTGTTTTCACCAGCAAGCCATTGGACGGCTTGGTTGCCACCAAAGTTCAAGGTCGAAGCGGCGTTGCTGTTGGTCGCGCCAACAGGAGGAACGGGATAAGCGGCCACATTGGTGAAGGGAGCAGCACCATTGGCATCCATCACGAGAGCGGTGCGAGTGGCGGCATTGCCACCATCACCCACCAAGGAAGGAAGAGCGCCAGCGGCATTCGCGTTGACCTGAGCACCGTTGTTGATCCAGGTGACGCCAAGGTAGTTGTTGGCGACGGCCAAGTTGGTCACGCCGGTGGTGTAAAGCACATCCGAGTTGAACGAGCCAGGGGCACCGCCAGTGATGGGGGCGGTGTTGATGTTGACGGTGCCAGAATTCGCGAGGCTAGCCCCTGCGTTCGGGTTACCGATGACGAGATTCGTTCCGGTCTTGTTGATGCCACCGGTGAAGTTCAAGGTGTTGCCTTGGCCAGCGGTGATGAAGGAGCTACCACCAACGACGGCAGGGACAACGGTCACCGGGCCATTCACAGTGGCATTGCCACCAGCGACCACAGCGATGTTTCCAAGAGCGCCAGTACCAGGATTAAAGCCTGCACCGGTGATGGTGATCGGCTCAGCGCCGGTGAAGGCACCGTTCTGAAGAAGGATCGTTCCGTTGGGGTTAACCACGGTGTTGCCAGCATTCGAGCCGAAGGGCGTGCCAGCAGCGTTGTTGTTACCAACAAGGACAATGCCGTTGTTGATCACTGTCTGTCCTACGTAGGTGTTGGCGTTGTTGATCTGGAGGGTTCCAGTGCCTTCCTTCGTGAATCCATTGTTGTTAACACCCGAAGAAATCACGCCGGTGATGTTCAGATGGGGGGAAGCAGCAACGGCGTTGCCGACAGCGATGCCTGCGGAAGGATTGACCGTGATGGTACGAGAGCCAGCCGCGCCGCCGAGGGTGAGGTTGTCATTGATGACGGCAGGAACGGCAGCCGCATTGGTCGCGACGGCATTGCCGGTGAGGACTGTGCTGCCAGCACCAACGACGGTGCCAAGCTGTCCAGCGGTCATGTTGAGGTCAGTGATGGTGAGGGTGCCTGCACCAGTGACCGAGCCGGAGGTGATGGTCAGGTTGTTGATCGTCTCGTTGTTGCCGTTACGATTGAGACGGCCATCGGCTGCGATGATGACGTTGGAGCTATTGATGATCTGGTCAGCTGCGTTGAGCTGGACGGTGGCGCTGTTGGCAGCACCCACGGTGTCACCAATGTTGAGATTGCCCGCGATGGCGTTCACACTAGCGTTCTTACCAAGGCCGAGCGTGCCGTCGTTGACGGTGGTCAAGCCGGTGTAGGTATTGGCAGCCGCGCCGCCAGTGAAGTTCACTGTGCCCGTGCCAACTTTGGTGAAGGTGCTGGCACCACCTGTGACAGCGCCATTGAGGGTGATCGCACCATTGCTCGTGCCGACGACGGAGTTACCACTGAGGTTAACCGTTCCAGTAACCTGGGAAGCAGCTGCATTGGTGTTGATGAGGACGCCAGCACCCGAGCCAGCGCCAGTGATGTCGAGGTTCTCGGTGATCGACTGGCCATTAAGGTCAAGAATGGCGTTGTTGGCGACGGTGGTGGTGCTGCCCGCGAAATTTCCAAGAGCATTGTTGTTGGCAAGCTGAACGGTGCCCGCCGTGACATTGGTAGCACCTTGGTAACCGTTATTGCCACTGACGATGATCGTCTGACCGGCCTTGCTGTAGGTGATGCCATTGGCTCCATTCAGGGTGGAATCAAGGGTGAAACCTGTGCCCGCAGCGCCGATGGTGAGGAGGGTGTTGAGATTGACGGTGCCGGGTCCTGTGACGCGAGCGATCGTTTCCGCAGCGTTCACATTCAGAGTGGTGCCACCGGAAAGGGTGACATTGGAGGCATCAGGGACAGCACCGCCACCGAGGAGGTTCACCGCGCCAGCGTTGACGATGAGGTTAGAATAGGCGTTGGCAGCGTTATTGAGAGTCAGTGTGCCCGTATCAGCCTTTGTTAGATTGAAGGCACCTGTGATGGGGCCCGTGATGGAAAGTGAGGTGGCAGCATTGGCATTGACCTGCGTATTGGCCGCCAAAGTGACCGAGCCAGTAACCACGCCATTGCCAGCACTATTTCCAAGAGCACCACCACCGAGACCACCCGTACCACTGAGGGTCAGCGATTCATTGGTCGTGAAACCATTCAAGTCAAGGAAGGCACCGCTGGCAACCGTGGTGCCATTTCCTGCACCCGAAGCACCCAGACCATTATTACTTCCGAGAGTGATGCCACCATTATTGATGAGCGTTGTCCCCGTGTAATTACTAGCGGCACCGGCCAAAATGAGGCGACCGGTTCCGTTTTTAGCCAGACCTGCGGAGCCACTGATATTTCCATTGATCGTGGTGATGGTCGGCGTGGGGCCATCAATCGCAAGGAGGTTGCCAGCTGTGTTCACAGGTGAGTTCACCGTGAGACCACCACCGGCACCCATCAGCCATGTCTGCGCCGCAGTGAGCGTAATGTTACCGAAGGCAATGGTGTGATTGTTTGTGTTGGCGGTGATGCCCGAGGCACCCAGTTGAATGGCATTACCATTCAAGGTGAAGCCAGCGCCACCACCGAAGGCAAGACCACCAATCAGCGAGTTGACTGCGAGGTCGTTGTTATTGTTAACGTTAGCGCCACCGGCAAAGTTGAGGATACCAGCCAGATTGGGGGCTGTATCAGCACCCCAGTTCACATTGTTACTCCACAAAGTGTTGGCTCCACCGTCCCAGTTGTTATCCGCATGAGCAAAGGGAGCAATGCTTCCGAGGGCAAACATGGCAGCGACGGAGCTGCCAACGACTTTTCGAAGCAGACCGGACTGGCCGATCCTGCGTAGGATAGTGCCTTGCGGCACGGGTATTGGGTGTGTACTGGGTTTCATGAGGTATGTGGGACTAGAGTTCGGGCTATGCAGCACGGACATCGTATCACGGTATAACGCCCGGAGAAGGGGTGGCAAACTTTTTTTTGTAGATAATTGAACATTTTTTCCAGCAAGGGACGGTCTGTGACGGCTTTGGCACCTAGGTAAAGGCTGGCCTGATCGGCGGGGCGGGTGAATCGGGTGAGGATTCTGTGATGAAATCGAAGCTAGGCATGAAGGTGGTGTCCGCTGATGGGCAGGTGCCTACGATGCGATGGTGTTGGGGTGTGTAATGTGGTTTGTCCAAAACAATGGTGCCGGTGGCATGCCGCCCTTTTTACCTAGGCCAATGGCTTTCCATGGCCTGCGCCGTTGGCGGTAGGAAAAGCCGTTTTCAGACGGGGTTAGGGGTTTCCGCCTGCGGCTGTTCTTCCACCGTGGTGGCGGTGGGTGGGGAGAAAGGCATTTTGGGCCGCTCAAACTGCCCCTTCTGGCGGCACTTCCTGCCTTCATGGATCACGGCTGTGGGGCGTAGGCCGGCTCTCCGAACGTTTGTCATTTACCCTATGGGCCTGAAAGGCCCTTGGGAGTGCGGGCGGGGGGGCAGCTTCTCCTGCGATCTTGCAGAGAGCCCGGTTTTGTTCTTGGCAAGCCCAGGGGTTGCGTGGTTTCGCCGCTCCAACCCTTGGGCTGGATTCCTGAAGGCTTTCAACCTCCTTCGAATCAGACAATCTTTTTGAGACCTGGTCTATACCTCGCGTCATCACTTTTTGTGAATCCGGTTTTCTCCCACAGATTCAGGGAGGCCCACAGATTGACTGAGAAAAAGAAATCTGTGGGCCTCCTTGAATCTGCGGGAAATCACAAATCATGGTGACGCGAAGTATAACTGCTCAAAAAGGCACTGTCGCTTTCTGGATGAGCCCGTTTCCCGGCCTGATCTGGGCATCGTGGGCTGGCACAGCTGGCTATGGTTGGTCAGGAATGACTTTCGCCGAATCGACGATGGCCGTGGCGAGTTCACGACCGAGCGGATCTTCACCCGAGAACATGGTCTGCACGATGTAAATGGTCTTGGCATTCTGGATCGCCATCATTTCCATGTGGAGAGAGTGCCTGTGGCTGACCACGGAGAAAGAGCATCTTTTGGCTGGAAGGCCCGAGACCTTCATGTCCAGGACCGACTGCTTTGGTTCCCCACCCTTGTTGGTCATGCTGTTTATGGCTCCATTGACACTTGCATCCAGGCTTACGGTGGAAGTCTCCAATGCTTCCAAAACGAGCACGGCCACACTGAGTTCTTTGGAGTTGTCCCGTCCGGTCCACACCCGCAACCGCTTGATGTCAGCCGGGGTGGCAGGGTTTGGCACGACGTTTAGTGTGAGCGGGCATCTGACGGAGAGCGCGTCCATGGACTGAAGTCTCGCCTCTTCAAAATGCCCCTTGCTGATGCTTTGACTGGATCCTTCGGCCGATGGAGGCGCGGTGGGGAGGGCCTCCTTCATTTCCTGCTCGACGGCGGCCAACTGTTTAAAGTCTCCCTCGTGCTGACGCAGACGGGCTTGAAGTTCTTCGCGATTCGCAGGCATCGAAGACTGCTGAGCGGAAGAAGCCGGTGCTATGGCAGGAGGCGCCTGGGCCAACTGCCCTTGCTTGATGCCCAGCGTCATGTTGGTCTCCTCCAGATTATTTTTGGCTGCGGCTGCTTCGGCTTGCGGTGCATCCACCTCTTTACCGTGCTGCACCCACATGATGACGACTGCCACGATGCAGTGGAATAAAATGATGAACCAGACTTTGCTTATTTTCATGAGTGACGGAACTTAACGTAGAAACTTCGCTTTGTAGGATTCCACTTGATACCCCAACTTTTTGGTCGCGTCATCGAATGCTTTCCATTGGGCTTCCGGCGCACCTCTTTCCCGCTGTCTCGCGGGGGTGATCTCCCGCTGCGATGCCGCTGTCTGAGGGTTTCGTATCGCTGTTTGATTATGCACCGAGGGGATGCGCTGCTCGATTGCTTGGAACTCCATGCTCAACTGGTCATTTCTTCAATCACCCAGTGCGTGCGAGTTCGTTTTACGAGCCTTCGCCGGGAAAGAGCATCCAGCGGTCTGCCACGATCTCTTTGATCATGACGCAGTGATCAGACTGGGCGGTCGGCGGGAAGGCTACGCGGAGGCTGACGGGCTGTTTGGCACCGGGCAGGCGCAGCGGTGGGAGTGGAACCTCGGGCGGGAGGGATTGGGAAGGCGCACGCCGATGAGATTTCCCACGGCGATGCCGAGCTGGCTCTTTCGCAGTACATAGCCGGTGAGCGAGTGCATGCCGTCCGGGCTGCGGAGCTTCACGGCGAGGAAGCGGGCATTGTCCTGGAACTCGTAGTTGTAGTAATCCGATTCCATCACGACCACGCGAAGCAGAGCGGGAATGACCTGGCGGGTCTTTTTCAATGCGGGGATGGTGATCTCGCTGAAGCCCGTCCAGGCCTCCCAATCGAGCATCAGCGGCCCGGCGGGCGAGCGGTGGAAGTAGGCAGGCAGCAGGCTATCCGGCCGCGAAGGGGAGCGATAGCGCAGGAGCACCACTTTGGACTCACCGGCGGTGATGAGGGTGCCGCCGGAGAGATCGAGTGGCTCGGGGTCGGTCTCGTGGCGGTCGTCATAGTGGAGCTTCAGGTGCGGCTCGAGGAGGCTGGCATTGTAGATGAGAGGTAGTCTGGCCTGCCACGAGGCTGCTTGACGGTAGGTTTGCAGAGCTTTGACGGCCTCCTGGACCATGGCGGAATCCGGCTCGAGCTCCTCGGAGGTCAGCGGGAGGTTTTCACCCCGGCCCTGATAGGCGGGACCGGCGGGCTTCCCCATCTCGGAGGCCTCGTGGCGGGCGATACCGGTGAGGGTGGGGCTGGGGGCATGCTTCGAGAGCAATTTCCGGCGCACGGCATCGTCATCGTCATTCGCGATGCCACGGATCGTGGGAGGCATTTCCTCCAGTGTGGGCGCATTGGGATCGAGCGGGCGCACGGTCTTCACCACGGGACCGCGCAGCAAGGCATAGGTGTATAGCCCTGCGGCGACCACGGCTGAAAAGATGCCTACCGCCGGCCAGAAACGGCGCTTCCAGCGGCCTCGCCGGCTGCGGCGGCGAGGAGTGGCGGGCTGGGCAAAATCCGCCCCCGAAGCCGGTGGCGGCGTCTCATCCTGGCTGGCATCATCGTCTGGGTTCATGGCTGGAAAAAATCGTGGGCAATTCTGCCGGGCGGTGTCCGCGAAGGCAATTGCAGGCTGCGGAAATATGCGCTGGGGCATTGAAGAGGAGGAAAATTGCTCTCGCGAATCATCCGAGCTTCCTCGAAAGTTTTCGCTCGCATGAATTTACTCCCTTCCCCACTCGACCCGGGCTTCCTGATCTGCTTTGCGGCACTGGGCAGTCTGACGCTTGCCTGCTGGGTGTGCGGACGCTTGCTCCTGCCTCGCTGGCTGGATCGTGGGGACTGGATGGAGGCGCTCGTTTTGCGCTTGGTCGTCGGCATGGTCTTGGTGACAGCCATTGCCGCCATCATCTGCCTTGGGCGTCTATCGTATGTGGCACTCATGATGCCCGTGCTGCTTTGGATCGGGCTCTGGCTGCGGCACCAGCAGGCCGCTGATGAGGATCTACCTGCCCTGAGTGTTCCCAAGCACCAATCACTTATCTGGCTGCTGGTGCTGGCCTTTGGCTGCACCGCGTTTGAGTGGTGGAACACCGGTTGGGTGGGCCTGGATGGAAAAGTGACCGTGATCCACCTCGACTACGGCTTTTATGCGAACATCGCCAGCAGTCTCGGCGAGGCCCGCGTGGCCAATGGATGGAGCGCGGCGCTGGGCGAGCATGCCCGCGAGTTGGAAGGCGTGCGTGATGCCTGGTATCACTGGGGCCCGGTGTGGCTGGCTGGAGCGATCCACCAAATCACCGGCCTGATGCCGCTCGCGGCGCTCATGCATGTGGTGAACAGCTTCATGGACATGCTGCTCATCCTAGCGCTAGCGGCCATCACTCGCCGATTGACCTCGATGACGCCCGGTCGCGTGCTCATGATCGCTGTGGCAGCCTTTTTCGGCGTGCAATTGCTGCGCTACTTGGGGAAAGAATGGTTTGCCCTGAATCCGAAAGCGGGATCGCTGCACCTGCTGCGCTTTAACCTAGCCTACACCTTCAGCTACAAACACGAGGCCATCATCGTGCTAGGTGCCCTGCTGGCTTGGCTGCGGGGAGAGGGTCGCTTCGCCATCGCCCTCATGATTTGCGCGGCCATTTGCTCACCGCACGTCGTGGCAGCGGGCGGAGTCACGGCAGGCATGCTGCTGCTCATCGGCGCGGTGCGGCGGGATGCCTCGCAATGCAAGTTGGCCAGCACGCTCATCGCGACGCTGCTGATTACCTGGGCCTCGCTGCACATGGTATTCGGCGCTCGGCTTCCCAAAGCGGAGGGGCAGAGCTTGGTGAAATTCGATTTCGCTCATCTGCTGGATACTGCGTGGCTCGGCACGCAGGATTTTTGCACGGCCCTCGTGCTGGGCATCCTTTCGGTGCCGGGCATTTGGCATCTGCTGCGTGGCAAAGATCCGCGCAGCACGGCTCATAGCCGCACACTCGGCTGGATGGCTCTCGGCGGTATGGCGGGCAGCTTTTACGGTTACCGCCTGCTGGATGGTGTGGCGGATAACATGCACATGGTCCTTTTCCCGCATGCCGTGCTCGTGATGCCCGCAGGCATTTGGGGGCTCGCACGACTCGCGAGCGCTACCCAGCTAGCCATGTGGCAGCGCAGCCTGAGCGTGCTCGCCATCGTGCTTTCCGCCGTCATGGGCATCGCCGATCTCGCCCAGGCCCGAGATGCCTATCAGCGCCCTTGGACGGTCAGCGAGTTCGAGCAGATGAAAAAAGCGCTCGATGGACGTGCCGCAGGTTACTTCGCTAAATCGGATGGCACCTGGTGGATCTCCGATCACGGCTCCGTCGCCGCCATGCTCGAAGCCCGCCTCGTCCGCCTGCTCCCGCTGGCGAGCGAACTCAAAGGCACGAACAAAGTGGCCAGCTACTACGGCGGGCTCCGCCCATATGAACTCGTGCCTTCCCCACCCGGTGAATCCTCGGAGGCATGGGCACTGCGCTTTGCGGAGCACATCGGCGTCCAGTGCTTCTTTGAAATCGCGGGTGAAAAACTCCCCCCAAGCATCAAAGCCCAGGCACGCGAGGTCACTCGCATCCCGGGCCTCGTGCTCTATGAATGGATCAAGACGCCTCCAGCAGGCGAGCAGGCACCGCCGCCGTGAGCCCGGCCTTGCGAGCCGCCTGATTCACGGCATGAATGCGCCCCCTTTCAAGACCGCCGCATCCGAACGACCACCCCATGGCCGCCAAGCAACACCGCTTCATCCTCTGCTTCGATTTCGATGGCACCATGATCAATCCGGCGGGCAGCCCGGTGTATCATCCAGGGCTTGGCAACATGATCGAGGCCCTCCGCACTCAGGGGGCCGCATGGATCGTCAATACCGGCCGCAGCCTCGGGCAGACTTTGGAAGGCCTCGCTCAGCATGGCATCTTCAAAGAGCCGGACTTCATCATCGCTCAGGAGTGCAACATCTATAAACCCGGCTTCTTCAGCCGCTGGAAAGACTACGGCTCGTGGAATCGCGAGGCCCTCCGCGCCCAAGAGCGCTTCGTCCGCGATCACAAGCCCGCTCTCGATGCCATCAAGCAATTCGTAGGCACCCAGACCCGCGCCAGCTTCGTCGATCATGGCGAAAACGAACTCGGTATCGTCGGCACCCACGACAGCGAGATGGATGCCATCTGCGCCTACATCGATGCCCACGCCGCCCAGGCCCCAGACATCGGCTACCACCGCAACGGCATCTACCTCCGCTTCTCCCACTCTGGCTACAGCAAAGGCACCGCCCTCAGCGAGCTCGCCCGCCTTCTCGGTCTCACCTCCGCTCAATGCTTTGCCGCCGGGGACAATTACAACGATCTCAGCATGCTCGATCAGCGCCACGCCCGCATGATCGCCTGCCCCGGCAATGCCCTCGATCCCATCAAGCACATCGTCCACGCTCGCGGCGGCTTCGTGGCCACCCGCCCCGCCAGCGAAGGCATGATGGAAGCCCTCACGCACTACTTTGGCGGTGCTCCGGCTTGAGGCGCAGGGTGCAAAGAGGCGCTTCCTGTCCTAAAAATCGCCTCTTCTCTTCGCCCTTTGCCCGTTGCCCTTCGCGGAGTGCGTTTTTTAGCTTGCCGAACCCGGGCACTTGTGGAAGTCTCCGCCCCCCTCGCCCCCGGCTAGGGTCAAATCACTCCCTCTTTCAGGCTATGGCATACGCAATCATCCAAACTGGTGGCAAGCAATACAAGGTCTCCGTCGGCGATAAGCTCGACGTGGAGAAACTCGTCATTGCCGAAGGCGACACCGCTACCTTCGATCAAGTTCTCGCTGCCGGTGAAGGCTCCAACATCCGCGTCGGTGCCCCCACCGTGGCAGGTGCCAGCGTCAGCGCCAAGGTGCTCAAGCAGCACAAGGCCGACAAAGCGACCACCTTCAAATTCCGCAAGCGCAAGGGCTTCCACAAGACCCGCGGCCACCGCCAGCCCCTCACGCTCGTTCAGATCACCGCGATCAACGCCTGATTTTTTAACCCCCATCCCCCTCACTCGTCATGGCACATAAGAAAGGTCAAGGCAGCGTCAAAAACGGACGCGACTCCAACAGCAAGCGCCTCGGCGTGAAAAAATTTGGCGGTGAAGCCGTCATCGCCGGCAACATCATCCTCCGTCAGCGTGGCACCAAGTGGATCACTGGTAGCAACGTCGGCCTCGGCAAGGATCACACCATCTTCGCCCTCGTGGACGGCAACGTCCGCTTCGACAAAGACGGCCGTCGCGTCAACGTCGTCCCTGTCGCCCTCCAGGCGTAACCGACTTCGACATCAATTTCTTAAAAGGGCGTGGATCATCTCCACGCCCTTTTTTGCGCCCACAGCCTCACAAGCGTCCATACTAAGCCGTGACCGCCCTCGAAGCCCTCCTCCGCGAGCAAATCAGCACCGCCCCGAGCGGTCTGCTGCCCTTCGCGACCGTGATGGAACTGGCGCTCTACCATCCTCACCACGGCTACTACGGCCCCGGACCTCGCCGCCTCGGCCGCAGCGGTGATTTCTACACCAGCGTCAGCACCGGATCCTTGTTTGGAAAACTCCTCGCCATGCTCGCTCGCCGTGAATGGGAAAAGCTCGGCCAGCCCGCTAATTTCGCCCTCATCGAGCAAGGGGCCCACGACGGCCAGCTCGCCGAGGACATCCTCACCGCGCTCGACATCCCCGACGCCCGCTACCTCCTCCTCGAACCCAATCCACGCTATCGCGAAGCTCAGCGTCAGCGTCTCGGCGACCGCGTGACATGGATCGAAAGCCTCGCCGAAGCCCCCGCACACGCCTTTTACCTCTGCAACGAGCTGCCTGATGCCTTCCCCGTGCATCTCGTCCGCTGGGACGGCCAAAACTGGCTCGAACTGCATGTCGATGCCGCTTTGAACCTCGTCCCTGCCCCGCCGAGCAGCCCCGAACTCGCCGCCGAGATCGAAAAACTCCCCCGAGACCTCGATCCCGGCCACACGATGGAAATCTCCCTCGCCATGCTCACTTGGGTACAGCAACTCGCCAGCGCCCCCTTTCGCGGCAGCTTCTTCATCGCCGATTACGGCCTCGATGCCGAGGAGTTCCTCGCGCGGCCCGCCGGCACCCTGCGCCGCTACCGCCAGCATCAGACCGACGATCACATCCTCGCCGATCTCGGCGAATCGGACCTGACGACCTCCATCAACTTCACACGCCTCATCACCGAGGCCGAATCGCATGGCCTCCGCGTCCTCGATTACGATCATCAAGGCCGCTTCCTCACCCGCCTCGCCGCCCCCTGGCTCGCCACCCTCGAAGGCCACCGCCTCGACGCCGCCACCCTCCGCCAATTCCAGTCACTCACCCATCCCGCCATCATGGGACGTTCGTTCCGGTGCTTGTTGATGGGGAAAGAGACTCACTAAGCCTCACCGAGCTTTTCCAACGCGGCTTCCACCAAAGCTGGGGCAAGCCAGAAGCCAGCTTGATTCTCGAGGTCGTCCAAAACAGGTTTGATCGCCGACAAGAGTCCTGAGCGCTTCGCCTGCATCAGGATACCAAGCACACCGATGGCTTGCATGCCGAGGAGATGGGCCGCTTTTCGGCCTGCGGATTCATCCATCAGCACAGCTTGAGCTTCCAACTGCATCGCCAGTGCAAGCGCCGCCGTTTCCCCAGCGTGCAGATTCGGCATCACTGCAATCGAATCGGGAACCACATCCACCGACATCACCCTCAGCCAGCTCGGCACACGCAGGCCTTGAAACCTCGGCTGTTGCTTACTCAATCTCTCAAATTCCGATCTGACTTCTTCAGGAATGCAAACCTCTCGAAACAAAGCGAGAAGCAAGTGCTCCTGCCTCACGCAGCAGAGGTTCAGAATCACCGACGTATCTGCTACGACGATCATGCCGGAAATAGCTTATCGAGCGCATCCAGATCATCCGTCAGATCATCTGCCGAATACTGCCGAGGTATCTGCCGGTCTCTTAGAACCGACTGAAAACCCACCAAATCTAGGCCTGACAAGTCAGCCCCTGTCACAGCGCTAATGCGCCCCCGAGCATACAACGCACAAGCCAGTTCCAAACGCAGATCATCCGCGCTGAACCGCCGGATGGCGCTGATTTCAGGTAGTTCCAAGGTCATGCGAGAGTGTATCCAGTCCGTCATTGCCTGACAAGCCTCCATTTACCTCGACAGCACCGCGATGCCGTTGCGGACGATCCAGCCGGGCTTGTCGAGATTCTCTCGGCCATCAGCCGTTTTGAACCACAAACCGGTCGATGGGCCACCGTCCAGGTTCAGCGCTCGTTTCACCGGAAACTCAGGAATCGCTCCGGGTGTGGTCAAAAGTCTCGCCAACTCCCGAAGGCCCACCTCTTGCGCCGTGCCCATCGCCCAATGACCCGCACCATCGATGAGGATGAAGGTGCGGGCATTCTTCGGCTCGGGTTTGCCATCGGAAGGCGGCGACCAAGGTTTGCCATCACTCACCAGCCAGGGGCTGCACTGCACCATCTCCGTGATCTTCGGGTCATCGCGAAACTCGAGGTCCCAGACGAGCTCTGCTTTGCCATTCCTCACGATAAAGCTGCCGCCATACTCACCACGATTCAAGAAGGTGCCGCTGCGCATGCCTGCGGCGATCTCCAGGCCCGAAGGCTCGCGTTTACCAACCTCGAAGTAGCCTCCATTGCACACGGCGAGCGCTTTGTGCTCGCGTCCCCAGGCGTCGAGCTGCTTCTCGGACTGCCTTCCAGGATTCGCCAGCACGCGGAGGGCGGTCTTGGCCTCGTCGAAGAAGACCAGATGCAGCATGACGCCGTTCACCCTCCTCGGGACATATCGCGCTCCACTTCCGAGCTCGATTGGCTGCGCGAACAACTCCAACCTCCAGGCCGTGAAACCCACGACGAGCAGCAAGGCGATCCAAAAGGGCGGGCGAGCGTTCATGAATGGAGGATGCTCACGAAACACGAATGATGTCAATCTGGGTTTGCTCTCTTGCCGTAAAGCATGTGACAGCTCATTACAGAGGTTGTTAACTCAACTAATCATGCGCATCGGCATCACAGGAGCGACGGGATTTCTCGGCAGGCATGTCATCCGACAGGCTCAAGGCGGAGGGCATGAGCTGGTGGCTTACACGCGGAGCCAGCTCGGGCTGCCGGTGCTGCTGGCATCGCAGACGCTTGCTCAGCCGAAAACAGCGCCGCATGAGTTGCCGGAGACGAAGCTCGATGCGCTGGTGCATCTGGCCGGTGAATCGCTGATGGGGTTGTGGACGAAAACGAAGCGAGAACGCATCTGGAAGAGTCGCGTGGAGTTCACACAGGGCCTCGTGAGGCATCTAGGCACCTGGAAGGCCGAAAACCGGCCACGAGTGCTTGTGTGTGCCTCGGGGGCCGGTTTTTACGGTGATCGAGGTGATGACCTGCTTGATGAGAGCTCGCCCTCTGGCGCGGGTTTTCTAGCGGAGCTGTGTGTGGAATGGGAAAAGGCCGCGAAGGAGCCGGAAAGGCTCGGCATGCGGGTCGTGATGCTGCGCACAGGCATGGTGCTCGGGCCGGATGGCGGGGCGTTTCCGCTGTTGAAGCGTGTTTTCGGCTTCGGGCTCGGCGGGAGACTTGGAAATGGTCGCCAGTGGATGCCGTGGATTCATGTGCAGGATGCCGTGGGCCTCATTTTGCGAGCCGTGGAGCACGACGGCATCCGCGGGCCGATCAACCTCACCGCGCCGGAGGCCGTGACGAATGCGGTTTTCACGCAAAGCCTTGCCACAGCCCTCCACCGGCCTGCTTTTTTCCATGCGCCGGCCTTTGCGATGCGTCTGCTGCTCCGCGGCATGGCCGATGAGATGCTGCTGGGCAGCCAGCGAGTGAGTCCTCGCGTTGCCAACGATTCAGGCTACACTTTCACGCATCCGACCCTCGCCGGCGCTCTCGCCTCGCTGCTCGGAGCCTGAAACTTGAAACCTGAAACCCAGATGGCCTCTCAACAAACCACCATCGGCCTCATCTACGATTACGACCAGACGCTGAGCCCCACCTACATGCAGGATGAGACGCTCTTCCCGCACTTCGGCATCAATCCGACGCAGTTCTGGAAGCGCAGCCGCGAGCTGGTGGACCAGGAAGGCTACGACGGCGAGCTGGCCTACCTCAAATGCATGCTCGACTACCTCGACATGGATCGCCCCACGAACGAGGACCTGCGAAATCTGGGTGCCAAACTACGCTTCTACAAAGGCGTGCCAGAGATCTTCTCCGAACTCGACAACGTCCTCAATGACCAGCACCGCCTGCTCGGCGTGAAGATCGAGCACTACATCGTCTCCAGCGGCCTGAAGGCCCTGCTCGATGGCTCGTCGCTCGCGCCTTACATCAAGCGCATCTTCGGCTGCGAGTTCGGCGAGGACAAAAACGGCCGCATCACCTTCCCGAAGCGTGTCATCAGCCACACGACGAAGACGCAGTACATCTTCCGCATCAACAAAGGCATGCTCGAGCCGCACGAGGACGTGAACGACCACATGGCCCCCGAGCTGCGCCCGATCCCCTTCCAAAACATGATCTACGTGGGCGATGGCCCCACCGACGTGCCCTGCTTCACCTTGATGAAACGCTACGGCGGCAATGCCATCGCGGTGTACAACCCTGATGAGGCCAATCGCGCCAGCTTCCGCAAATGCTTCCAGCTCACTGGCCTCGCTGAACGCGTCAAACACATCGC
Organism: Verrucomicrobiaceae bacterium; assembly: GCA_016713245.1. Lineage (GTDB taxonomy): Bacteria > Verrucomicrobiota > Verrucomicrobiia > Verrucomicrobiales > Verrucomicrobiaceae > Prosthecobacter. The sequence continues at coordinate 438,514 of JADJPM010000001.1, forward strand.
TCCGGCGGATTATCGTCCGGGCAGCCACCTCCGCCTGCTCATCGAGGAGATGGTGCGCGAGATCGCGGATACCATCGTGCGCAAGAAGAAGCAGGAAATCGAGGACGGCACCGTGTCCGCGCCGCATTTTTGAGGTGGAATGACTCTCACCAGTGGGACAGGTCGGACCTGTCCGACTCGTCGGACGGAGATGCGGCTCACAAGGCCACCAAAAGCGGTTCCACGCTGGCCTGGATCAGCTCGATGAGAGCCGGGTCCATGAATTCGTAGTCATCCGGGATGTCCAGCACCTCGACACGAAGATCGTGAAACACCTCCGGGAAGTCCTCCCGCAGCTTCCGCTTGTGCGCGGCCTCCATCACGAGCACGAGATCCGCCCAGCGCAGCAGTTTCTCCGATACCCGCCGCCTCGCCGAGGCGCTCACGCCCGCACTGCGCACCTCCACCCGCGGATCATTTTGATACACCGCCTCCGCCGTCGGGCTGCGCCAGTGGTTGCGGGAGCAGAGGAAGAGGAGCTTCATACGCCCTTCGGACAGATCAGCGGGATCAGCTCGCGCTTGTTGCGGCGATAAACGCGAAAATCACCATCCACCGTGATCACGGAGTGCTTGGGATACAATTCACTCATTCGAACCAGACAGAGATCAGCGAAGTCAGGTGAGCGGTCGGCATAGCGATGTGCGAACTCGTTGAGTTGAGGCAAGTGCTTCTCCGCGTTGAAGGCCAGTTTGATGAGACCTTGCTCGATCATCTCCAGCACCAGCGCCGCATCACTGAGATGAAACGTGGTCTCCGACAAGACAGCTTCGCAAGTGAGGAGCGGCTCGGTGATGTTTTGTGCCACCGATACGGCCCACGCATGATGCTTGTCGCCCCGGTTCGCAAAAGCCACGAGGAAACCGGTGTCAGCGATGGCCTTCATGCCTTGGCGTAGCCTTTGCGCTGGCTGAGATTCTTCGGGCCTTTGATCCGTCCTGCGAGCTGCATGAACGTCTTGCCTCCAGCCTCAGCCTTCGCCCTGGCCAACTGATCCCTCACCAGCTTTCCAGGCGAAACACCCGCTCGCTTGGCCTCGTCGGCCAGCCAGTCGGAAAGCTCAGCAGGAATGCGAATAGTGAGGGGATGGCTCATCGGGCCAAGATTAGGTCACCGGCTATTTGCGCACAAGCAGCGATTTGCCCGTCATCTCTGCGGGTTGCTTCACGCCGAGCATGTCGAGCAGTGTGGGCGCGATGTCAGCGAGGATGCCGTTGCGGACGGTGACGTTCGCGGCGTCGGCGGCGACATAGATGCCGTGGACGAGGTTCGTGGTGTGGGCGGTGTGTGGGGAGCCGTCGGCGTTGCGCATCTGCTCGCAGTTGCCGTGGTCGGCGGTGATGAAGAGCTTGCCGCCGAGTTCGAGCACCTTCTCGACGATGAGCTTCACGCCAAAGTCGATGGTCTCGCAGGCATGCACGCCGGCCTCGACGACGCCGGTGTGGCCGACCATGTCGGGATTGGCGTAGTTCATGATGACGGCGTCGTATTTCTCCAGACGACGCAGCACTTCAAAGGTGAGGTCCGGGGCGCTCATCTGAGGCTTCTTGTCGTAAGTGGGCACTTCTTTGGGCGAAATGGCCAGGTAGCGGTCTTCGCCAGGATTCGGCTCCTCGACGCCGCTGTTGAAGAAGAAAGTGACGTGCGGGTATTTTTCCGTTTCAGCCGCACGAAGCTGCGTGAGGCCTGCGGCGGCGATGGTTTGCCCCAAGTTGTTGCTGAGGCTCTCGGTGCCGAAAATCACGCGAGCGCCGAGTTCGACGTAAGTCGCGTCATACTCGGTGAGCGTGTAGTAACCGGTCTTCGGCGTCACTTCGCGGTCAAAGCCGGCGAAATCGGCCTTCAGGAAGGCCTCACTGAGCTGGCGAGCGCGGTCGGCGCGGAAATTGAACCACAGGATGACGTCGCCATCGCGGATGCGCTGCTCGTTGGCGTTCGAGAAGATCATCGGCTGCATGAATTCATCGCCACGCGGGTCTTTCGGATACGCGGCCTGCACGGCCGCGCTCGGCAGATCGGTGCGCACTTCACCGCGACCGAGCACGATGGCATCCCAGGCGAGCTTGTTGCGCTCCCAGCGCTTGTCGCGGTCCATGGCGTAGTAGCGGCCGATCACGGTGGCGATCGTCGCGCCGCTTGGCTTCAAATCGGCTTCCAGCTTCGCCATGTAGGCCGCGCCGCCGGTCGGCGAGGTGTCGCGACCATCGGTGATGGCATGCACCATCAAATCGGTGACACCCGCGGCCTTCGCGGCATTGCAGAGCGCGGCGAGGTGGTCCTGATGCGAATGCACACCGCCATCGCTGATGAGGCCGAGGAAGTGCAGGCGCTTGCCTTTCGCTTTCTCGAAGGCCTCGACGAGCACGGGCATCTTCGCCAGTTCGCCATCGCGGATGCTCTTGTTGATGCGGGTGAGGTCCTGATAGACGATGCGGCCCGCGCCGAGGTTCAGGTGACCGACTTCGCTGTTGCCCATCTGGCCTTCCGGCAGGCCCACGTCCTCGCCGCTGGCGCTGACGGTGCCGCGAGGATACGTGGCATAAAGATGATCATGGAACGGCGTCTTCGCGAGCAGCGTGGCATCGCCATTGGCTTGAGCTTGAGCTTTGCCGCCGGGATTGATGCCCCAGCCGTCGCGGATGATGAGAACAACAGGTTTTTTAGACATGGAAGGTGGGTCAATGGGTCAAGGCGGCGGGGCCGTCAAGGTGGTCAAGGGGTCAAGACGGGTGAAAAGCACCTTCTGGACCCATTTCAGCCGGGAAAACATCAGGTCAGCACCGGCGCGAACTCCATCTGGTCGAGCACATCGCGTTGAACATCGAAGCCGGGAGCCACTTCGAGGAGGCGGAGGCCGTTTGAGGTCAGCTCGAAGACCGCACGCTCGGTGACGTAAAGCACCTGCTGGCCGCGAGCGAGGGCGGAAGGGCCGTGGAAGCAGACGTGCGAGATGTGATTCACGAATTTCGCATTCTCCTTTGCCCGGAAGGTGCAGCAGAAGACGAGGCGGCGGGCGCTGTGGGCGATGTTCACGAAGCCGCCGACGCCCGCAAAACGATCGCCGAAGCTGGCGACATTCACACTGCCCTCGGGGTCGATTTCCACTGCGCCGAGGATGGCGATGTCGAGGCCGCCGCCGTCGTAAAAATCGAATTGAGCCGGTTGGTCGATGATGGCCTCGGGAAAGTGGCTGCACCCAAAACTGAGCCCTGAGGCCGGCACGCCGCCGATGGGGCCGCTTTCGACGGTGAGCGTGAATTCACTCAAGCGTCCCGTTTCCGCCGCCACCATGGCGACGGCCTCCGGCAGGCCGATGCCGAGGTTCACGATGTCGCCGGGGAGGATCTCCTGCAAGGCACGGGCACCGATGCGCTTGCGGTCGGATTCTGGCATCACAGGCAACTCGAAGCCGCTGGCATTCGTGACGACAAAATCCTCGTTGAAGACCTCGCCAAAGGTCTGGTCGTGCATCACGCCGCCGCTGGTGACGAGGTGATCGACGAGAATGCCAGGCACGCGGATGGCCTTCGGGTCCGGCAGCGCATCCACGACGCTCTCCACCTGCGCGATGACGAGTCCTCCATGGTTTTTCGCCGCCTGGGCCAGCGAGAGCACCTCGCCGATGAGACCCTCGCCCTCCATACTCAGGTTCCCACGAGCATCGGCATAGGTCGCCCGGATCAGCGCGACATGAATGGGCACCGGTTTGTAGCGCAGCCACGTCTGCCCATCGAGTTCGATGCGCTCGACGAGCGGTTCGGTGGTGCGGGCGTTGAGTCTTCCACCGCCGTGAACGGGATCGATGAAGGTGTTCATGCCCACCTGGGTGATGAGGCCGGGGCGTTTCGCGGCGATTTCGCGCGTGAGCACGCTCAGCACGCCCTGCGGCAGGTTGTAGGCTTCAACTTCGTTCCCTAACGCGAGAGCTCCGAGCTTCGGGGCGAGGTTCCAGTGTCCGCCGATGATGCGCTTGAGGAGGCCGCGATGGGCCAGATGATTCAGCCCTCGCTCGCCGCGATCCCCTTGGCCGGCGCAGTAATACAGCGTGAGATCCGTCGGCGTGCCGGTTTCCAAAAAACGCCGTTCCAGCGCCGCCGTGAGCATTTCGGGATGCCCGGCCCCCACAAAGCCGCCCACAGCCACTGTGGCCCCGGCCGGAATGGCGGCGATGGCTTCATCAGCGGGGGAAAGGCGGGCCGGGGAACGCATGAGCGGCCCGCTTTTTAGGTGGCGCAGCCTCCGGCGGCAAGAGTCCTCCTCGGGAAGACCGCAAATCGCTATTTCCTACTTTACACATCGAGAATTGGGTGAATAAATCGCGCCCCGCCCATGAACCCTGACCAAATCGCCGCCCTCAATGATGACGCCAAAGGCAAATCGCCTTCGGAAATCATCGAAATCGCCCTCGCTCACGCAGATGGCCAGGCGGTCGTGACGACGAATTTCCGTCCGTATGAGGCCGTGATCCTCCATTTGGTCACGCAGGCCGCCGCGGACACGCCGGTGCTGTGGATCGACCACGGCACGAATCTGCCGGAAACCTACCGTTTTGCCGAAAAGTGCCGCGCCCAGCTCACGCTGAATTTGAAGCCCTACCTGCCGCTCATGACCGCCGCGCATTGGCTGGCGCTGAATGGCGGCCAGGTGCCGATGCCGGACGAAGTGGAGCGCGTGGAGTCCTTCAGCCGCATCATGAAGCTGGAGCCGTTCGAGCGCGGCATGCGTGAGCTCGCGCCGAAAGTGTGGATCACCGCGCTGCGTCGCGAACAAAACCCGCAGCGTGCCGCCACGCTCGCCCCCTTCATGTGGGATGCGAAGTTCAACTGCCTCAAGGTGAACCCCATCCTCGACTGGACGCCTGTCGAGATGGACGCCTATCTGCTCGAACACGCACTGCCGAACGAGCGCACCTACTACGATCCCGCCAAGGGCGATGAAAAACACGAGTGCGGCCTGCACGCGAAGCTCGTCACCGACAAAGCCTGACGCCGCAGGAGTGACGAATGCCGAATGTCGAATGACGAACGGCCCCGTCGCTCCCTACACTGACCCATTCGACATTCGTCATTCTCCATTCGTCATTTTTGATGCCCGATCTCCCTCCAGATTTTCTGCTCTACATCGCTGCGGGGTTTGTCGCCCAGCTCATCGATGGTGCGCTTGGCATGGCCTACGCGGGCCATCATCGGCGCTTACCTGCTCTCCAGCATCGGCGATGTGCTCAAGCCGTGGGTCAGTGGTTATTTGATCCTCATGGGCCTCGTCATCATCGCGAAGGCCTTCTTCCGCGTCGCACCGAAAAACGTCACCACGCACCTGCCGCCACTCGGCTTCATCGGGGCGCTGCTGGACTCCATGGGCGGTGGCGGTTGGGGCCCGATCGTCGCCTCAAACCTCATCGTGCGTGGCAATGACGTGCGCATCACCGTCGGCAGCGTGAATGCCGTCGAGTTCTTCGTCACGCTGGCCGCCAGCGTCACTTTTTTCCTCACCATCGGCCTCACGCACTGGAGCATCATCCTCGGCCTCGCCATCGGCGGCGTCATCGCGGCCCCCCTCGGAGCCTGGGCCGCCAAACACATCCCGCACAAGCCTTTCATGATCCTCGTCGGCGTCCTCGTCGCTGGCCTCAGCACCCGCAATCTCCTCAAAGCCTTCGCCATCATCTGACCTCTGACTTCTCACGTCTGACTTCTGACTCTCCGCTCTTCGCCCTCTGCTCTCCGCCTTATGTCCGCCATCACGCATCTCCAGTTCCTCGAAAGCGAGGCCATCTACATCCTCCGCGAAACCGCCGCGCAGTTTGAAAAGCCCGCGCTGCTTTTCTCCGGTGGCAAAGACAGCATCGTGATGGCCTGGCTCGCTCGGAAGGCGTTCTATCCCTCGCGTTTGCCCTTCAAACTTCTCCACGTCGATACCGGCCACAACTTCCCCGAGGCCATGACCTACCGCGACTGGTTCGTGCAGGAAATCGGCGCGGATCTCGTCGTCGGCCTCGTGCAGAAATCGATCGACGAAGGCCGCGTGCAGGAAGAAAAAGGCCACAACGCCTCCCGCAACAAGCTGCAAACCGTCACGCTGCTCGACACCATTGAGGAGCATCAATTCGACGCCTGCCTCGGCGGCGGCCGACGCGATGAAGAGAAGGCCCGCGCGAAGGAACGCTTCTTCTCCCACCGCAACGAATTCGGCCAATGGGACCCGAAGAACCAGCGCCCCGAGCTCTGGAACATCTTCAACGGCCGCAAACACTTCGGTGAGCACTTCCGCGTCTTCCCGCTCTCCAATTGGACCGAGATGGACATCTGGCAGTACATCCGTCAGGAGAACATCCCGCTCCCCAGCCTCTACTTCAGCCATCAGCGCAAAATCATCGAGCGCCACGGCCAGCTCCTCGACGCCAGCACCGGCATCATCCCGCTGCTCGATGAAGAAAAGCCCCGCGTGAAGGAAATGACCATCCGCTTCCGCACCGTCGGCGACGCCACCTGCACCGGCGCCGTCGAATCCACCGCCAGCACCATCGACGACATCGTCGCCGAAGTCGCCGCCGCCCGCCAAACCGAACGCGGCACCCGCGCCGACGACAAACGCAGCGAAACGGCCATGGAGGACCGCAAAAAAGAGGGCTATTTCTGATTCCTGAACCTGTGCTATCCTCCGCCCATGAACGCCGCCGTCCTCAGCCCCGTTGATTCACTGCTCGAAGCTGCCAAGCTCCTTACTGGTCGTGAGCAAGGCGAGTTCTTGGATCGTTTCCTCGATTTGAACTACGATGGCGACGACAGCGATGATGAGCAGCCTCTTTCCCCCGAATGGATGACCGAGATTGATCGTCGCGTGGACGAAGTCGAGGCCGGAACTGCCACCTTCCGCGAGTGGCAGGATGTTATGCAAGAGGCCCGCGAATCTCTCAAACGCCCCGCATGAGAGTTCAGTTGGCAAATGGTGCCCAGCGTGACTTCGCCGAAGGGCTCCGCTGGTATCGAAAACGGAGCGATTGGGCCGCCGAAGGTTTTATCGATGAAACCAACCGTGCCATCACCCGCCTCATTCAGGATCCAGAACGAAACCGCCAGATCCGCCCCAATGTCCGGGCTCTCCGAATCAAACGCTACCCCTACAGCCTCATCTATCTCATCCAACCTGGCACCATCATCATCGTCGCCATTGCCCACGAAAAGCGACGCCCCGACTACTGGAAACGCCGCCTAAACTGACTCACTGAATACTATGGAAGCCCTCTGTAAATCTCTCGCTTTCGCACTGGCCTATCTGGGCACAGTTGCCCGTGAATCTGACGATGATGAGGATAATGATGTGGCGGCGCTCGAAAGAATGGTTTTTGAGCTGAACTCTATGACCTCAGCAGAGAAAAAGTCTCTTTTGGCGACTGCTAAGGCCGCTATCGCTTCGGAACAAAAAGCCAAAAAGCCAAACCACTCACTAATTAGCGGATACAACTCCGTGCTCGAACAGTTCGCAGAATAATCACGAAAATGGACCTCCTCGTCAATCCCACCGAATCCTCTCTCCTCCGCTTCACGACCGCTGGCTCCGTCGATGACGGCAAAAGCACACTCATCGGCCGCTTGCTGTATGACTCAAAGTCGATCTTCGAAGATCAACTCCTCGCCGTCGAAGAATCCTCGAAGCGCCGCGGCGATGCGCATGTGAATCTCGCCTTGCTCACCGACGGCCTCCGCGCCGAACGCGAGCAGGGCATCACGATTGATGTCGCCTATCGCTACTTCGCCACGCCGAAGCGCAAATTCATCATCGCCGACACGCCTGGGCACATTCAATACACCCGCAACATGGTCACCGGCGCCTCCACGGCGGATTTGGCGATCATTTTGATCGACGCCCGTCTCGGCGTCATCGAGCAGACGATGCGTCACACCTACCTCGCGAGCTTGCTGCGCATCGGACACATCGTTCTCGCCGTGAACAAGATGGACCTCGTGAACTTCGACCAGGCCGTCTATGACAGGATCGTGGGCGAGTACATGAAGTTCGCCAGCGGCCTCGAAAACCTGCCGCAAGTCACGCCGATCCCGATGAGCGCCCTGAACGGCGACAACGTGGTCGAGAAATCCGACGCGACACCTTGGTACACCGGCCCATCCTTGCTCCAGCATCTCGAAACCGTGCAAGTACACGCCGAAACGGCTGCCGATGCGGCCCGTTTCCCCGTGCAGTGGGTCGTGCGCCCGATTTCCGACCGCGAAGACGCCAAGCTCGGCAATCTTCATGACTACCGTGGCTTCGCCGGCCGCATGGCTAGCGGCACCTTCCGCGTGGGCGATGACGTGCTCGTCTATCCGTCCGAGATGAAGACCAAGATCACCGGCATCCACACCTTCGAAGGTCCGCAGCAGGAAGCCATCCCGCAGCTCAGCTACAGCATCACCGTCGCCGACGAGATCGACACCTCCCGTGGTGGCATGATCGTGAAGGCCCACGAACCTGTGCAGACCGCGCAGGAGTTCGACGCCATGATCTGCTGGTTCGCCGACAAAAAGACCCTCAAACCCCGCAGCCGCTTCCACATCCGCCATACCACCAACGACGTCCGCGCCGTCGTCACCGAGGTGCATTACAAGGTGAACATCAGCACGCTCGAAAAGAGTGCCGAGAGCAAAGAGTTCCACCTCAACGACATTGGCTGCGTCCGCATCCGCTGCGCCGCGCCGATCTTCTTCGACTCCTACACGAAGAACCGCACCACCGGCAGCTTCGTGCTCGTCGATGAGCAAACGAATAACACCGTCGCCGCCGGCATGATCCTCAAACCGCTGGCCGATGTCGGTGACGAGGACGCTGAGGTAGCGATCTAATTTCGATGACGCCAAAAGGAACCAGGAAGCGGTGCTGACGCTAGACTCGCAATGTCTCGCTCGTTCCAGCGGCATGCCGCGACTTCTTTTCCTCTTCCTTTTCGTCTCCACCAGCATCGCTTTCGAGCCAGTTCATGAAACCTTTGGGCCAGAGTTTGATGCGAAGCGCTTTCTGACGCCGATCCCAAATAAGAACACAAGTCTTCGCGAAGGCGTGCTGTGGACGCGAGGCTCCAGCGGCGGGAAATATCCGCCGATGGTCTATCTGCCGGTCGAGGGGAAGGACCTCACGATCTCCTTTCGTTACCGCCACCTCACGGCAGGCGGGTGGTTGTGGTTCTTCGTCGATGGGGACGATGGCTTTGGCAGCGAGGATCACATGCTGCGCGTCAAACTGGTGCGCGAAGGCGTACAGTTGCAGGTCGATGCGCACTCCAAAGACGCCAACCATCCGTTGCGGCAGAAAAACGGCCGCCCACCCGACAAAAAGAGCGGCGCTTACCGGCTAAACGAGGTCTTGCCGCTCGAAAAAGTCGATCTGACCGCCAACACGTGGCGTGAGATGAAACTCATCTTCCGCGGCGAGGAGGTCATCATCACCCTGGGTGGCCAAACATGGTCCAAAACACTCAAGCGGGCCAATTTCAACGCCGCCAAGCGCCAACTGCTCTGGATGCAAAACGGCGGCGAGGTCGGCATCGAGCTCGATGACATCCAAGTGACCCCAACAGCCCCATGAAGCCCTTCCTGCTGCTTTTTTCGTCATTCGTCCTTCTACATTCGTCATTGTCGGCGAAGCCGAACGTCCTCTACATCCTCGCGGATGATCTCGGTTACGGCGATGTGCATTGCCTGAATCCGCAGCGCGGAAAGATCGCCACGCCGCATCTCGACCGGCTCGCGGCGCAGGGCATGACGTTCACGGATGCGCACAGCGGTTCGTCGGTGTGCACGCCCACGCGTTACGGATTGCTCACCGGACGCTACGCGTGGCGCACGCGACTGCAAAGTGGCGTGCTTGATGGTGGCAACGACGAGCCGCTCATCGCCGCCGACAGGCTCACGGTGGCCGGGTTTCTCAAACAACAGGGCTACAACACCGCGTGCATCGGCAAATGGCATCTCGGCTTCCAGTCCGATGCAGAGCCGACGAAGATCAAGAAGGGCTCCGGCCTGCCGGTTGGGGCGCAAATCATCGGCGGACCCACGACCCGCGGCTTTGACCTCTACTTTGGCTGCTCGAATGCACGCACGATGTCCTCGCTCATCGAAAACGACCGCGTCATCGAGCACATCGAGACCATCGACATGCTTCCGCGGCTCGGCGCACGCGCGGTGAGCCACATCGCCGCCTGCGCAAAGTCGGACGCGCCACTTTTCCTCTACCTGCCGCTCACGTCACCGCACACGCCCATCGTGCCGTCCGCCGCGTGGAAGGGCAAAAGCGGACTCGGCGACTACGCGGACTTCGTGATGCAAACCGATGCCATCGTCGGCGATGTGCTCGCTGCGCTCGACCAGCATGGCCTCGCGGAGAACACGCTCGTCTTCTTCACCTCCGACAACGGCTGCTCGCCCGCAGCAAAGACCAAGGAGCTCGAAAAGAGCGGCCATTTCGCCAGCGCGGGCTTTCGCGGCTACAAGGCGGATATCTGGGACGGCGGACATCGCGTGCCGTTTTTCGTGTGCTGGCCCGGAAAGATCGCCGCAGGCTCGAAAAGCGCGCAAACCATCTGCCACACCGATTTCCTCGCGACCTGCGCGGCCATTCTCGATGCGAAACTGCCCGAAAACGCCGCTGAAGACAGCGTGAGCCTGCTTCCTGCATTGCTCGGAAAGGACAACGCGCCGCTGCATGAGCATGTAGTGCATCACAGCATCAGCGGACGCTTTGCCATCCGTCAGGGAAACTGGAAACTCGCCCTCTGCCCCGGCAGCGGCGGCTGGGGCAAACCCGGCGATGCCGATGCCGCCAAACAAGGCCTGCCCGCCGTGCAACTCCACGACCTGAGCACCGACCCCGCCGAAACGACCAACGTGCACGACAAGCATCCCGAAGTCGTGCAGCGCCTCACGAAGCTGCTCGACGACATCATCGCCAAGGGCCGCAGCACGGTCGGCGCACCGCAAAAGAACGACGTGCCCGTCATCGTGGCCAAACCCAACGGCAAAGCGGCGAAGGATTGACTCACAACCGCGACAGCGTCGTGGTGAGCAGTTTCCAAAACTTCTGCGCGGAGGAGATGCTCGCACGTTCGTTTTCGGAATGCGCTTCTTCGATGTCGGGGCCGAAGGAGATCATGTCGAGGCCCGGATAGGTCTGTGCGATGACGCCGCACTCCAAACCGGCATGGCAGGCACTCACGCCGACGTCGTGGCCGAAGATTTCGCGGTAGATGCCTTTCATCTGGTCGAGAATGAGGGAGTTCACGCTCGGGCTCCAACCGGGATAGCCGTCGTCGTTGTGGACTTCGGCACCGAGCAGTCGAAACGGGGCCGCGAAGGCCGCGGCGACATCGCGCTTGCTCGATTCGACGCTGCTGCGTTGCAGGCCGCTCCACTCCGCACGGCCTTGGCCGAGCTCGATGAGCGAGAGATTCGATGACGCCTCGACCAATCCAGGCACTTCGGGGCTCATCCGATACACGCCGTTCACCACCGCTTGCAGCGCCAACACAAGCGCACGCTGCTTTTCGGCCGTTAGCGTCGAAACAGAGCTGTTTTCGAGCTTCGTGGTCGTGATCTGCAAATCGGGTTCGAGGCGTTTGAACTCGTTTCGGATCGCTTCGGCCTCTTCGGCGATGTTTTGAGCAAGAACTGCCGCCTCGAGCACCGCGACGCGTGCGATGCAGCGGGCCGGAATCGCGTTTCGGGCACTGCCACCGCGCATGTCGATCAAAGCGATCGCATTTTCACCGCAGGCGGCCAAAAGTCGCGCCATGAGCTTGATGGCGTTGCCGCGGCCTTCGTGGATTTGGAGGCCGGAATGACCTCCGCGCAGGCCTTCGACGCGGATTTCGGCGATGCTGGCCTTCTCGTGCTTCGTTTCGGGATAACTCCAGCTCACCAGCGTGTCGATCCCGCCCGCGCAGCCGATGGTGAACTCGTCATCTTCCTCCGAATCGAGGTTCAGCATCGTTTTGCCGGCGAGCAGGCCGCTTTGCAGCATGCGGGCACCGCTCATGCCCTGCTCCTCATCAACCGTGAGCAGCGCCTCGATCGGCGGATGCGGCAGATCCTTCGACGCGAGCACCGCGAGGATCGCCGCCGCGCCGAGACCGTTGTCCGCACCGAGCGTGGTGCCACGCGCCCTCACCCAATCGCCATCCACCCACATTTCGATGCCTTGATTCGCGAAATCAAAGCTCACGCCGTCCGCCGCCTTGTGCACCATGTCGAGATGCGCCTGCAAAATGACCGGCGCATGCCCCGCACGGTCGGCGGTGGCCGGTTTCTTCACGATCAAATTCCCACCGCTGTCCTCGACGCACTCCAGCGCATGCCTTGCCGCAAACTCCCTCACAAACGCCTTCACCTTCGCCTCCTTCTTTGACGGCCGCGGCACGGCATTGAGATCAGCGAAGCAATTCCAGAGAGCGCGGGGTTCGAGAGAGCGGATGGCGTCGGACATGAGAGTTACTCGCGATGATGCCGAGCCCTGACGCCGGCTCAAGCCGGGCGTCGGCAAACCCTAACGTGTTCAGAAGGCAAAGTTAATATGAAGCTCATTAAGCTTGCAGCGGAACTCACAGCGTGAACTTCTCACACTGGCCCATGAAGGCCTTCGGATTGTCCCAGGCGACGCGTTGGATCATTTCGGGGGTCCAACCGCGGTGGCGCATGGCTTGCATGGTTTTGGGGACGGCGAGGGGATCGCTCACGCCCCAGTCGCAGGCGCTGTTCATCCAGATGCGCTCGGCGTGGCGGTGCTCCAGCATGTCGATGGCGCGATTGGGGGTGCATTTGCTCTCGGGATAAAGCGTGATGCCGGCCCAGAAGCCGTGGTCGAGCACGTGATCAATGGTGTGCTCCTCGACGTGGTCGATGATGACACGCTCGGGCTTGATCTTGGGGAAGTTTTTCAGCGCCTCGACGATGAGGCGCGTGCCTTTGAGCTTGTCCTCGAGGTGCGGGGTGTGGATGAGAACGAGCTGGTCGTAATCCTGCGCGACTTGCAGATGGCGCTCGAAGATGGCGAGTTCGTTGCGGCTGTTTTTGTTGAGGCCGATCTCGCCGATGCCGAGCACGCCGGGCTTGTCGATGAACTGCGGGATGAGGGCGATGACTTCTTCGGCGAGCTTGGTGTCCTCGGCCTCCTTCGGGTTGATGCAGAGCCAGCTGAAGTGCTTGATGCCGAACTTGGCGGCACGCTTTGGCTCATACTCCGTGATCTGGCGGAAGTAGTCGTAGAAGCCGTCGGCACTGGCGCGGTCAAAGCCAGCCCAGAAGGCGGGCTCGCAGATGGCCTGGCAACCGGCGAGGGCCATGCGCTCGTAGTCGTCCGTGGTGCGGCTGACCATGTGGCCGTGGGGTTCGATGTAGTTCATCAGAAGTTCTTGGTTCCTCGTTCGTGGTTCTTGGTTCAGGCTTTGAAGGCACCGATGGCTCCTTGCATCGTGGCTTTGGCGATAGGTTCGGTGCTGGGATCGCTGAAGCTAAGGAGGACGTCTTTGGCTCGCTGCGGTTTGTCTTGAGAGAGGAGCGTGAGGGCGTTTTTGAGGGCCTGAACGCGGAAGTCGCCGTCCTGACCGGCTTTTTGGACACGGTCGAGGAAGGCGGCGAGGTCGATGAGCTTCGAACGCGAGTCCATGAAGCCGAGATCGACCAGATTGACAGGGGTTGGTGGAGTCCAATCAGGCATGAAGGCAGATTAGACGGCGCATTCTCGGCCGCAACCGCTGGAATCGTTGCGCCCGATCTCCCTGAAGCGACGACGATTCTTCGACTCTCGCCCTGCCCATGCCGCTACCCCCATGCCATACAGCTTGCGCACTCGGCCCCCAAGCCTACTGCTGACGCATTCCGAGACACCTTTTTGCCGCACCTCGCGACATCAGGTGCTACGGTTACAGATAATTAGGGCCGCAGCTATTGACAACAGCGACGACTTTAACACCCGGCCATCAGTCATCTTGTATCTCCAAGCTCATGAAAACACGTTACTGTTCCTTCTTACTCGGCTCGATCTCCCTCTTGGCTGGCGTGCCTTTCACATTTGCAGCGTCTCCGGCGCAGCCGAGGAATCCCCAGCAGCTCCAATCACTGGATGAAACGCCAAGAGGCCTCGCCAAGTCAGACTGGTCCTCTATCCGTGCGGCCTATGAGACTGGACGGCATGCCTTCCAGCCAGTCGAAGGTGGGTGGCAGGCGCGAAATCCGGGGCAGCAGTGGACCACGAAGTTTGATAGGCGCGGCTTCATCGCACAACCACGGGAGGGCGGCTGGCAGTGGGGACTGGAGTTGCAGAGCTACGGCTTCGGAGAAAGCCAGCAGAGCATCAGCGGCACACCCACAGTGAAGGCAGAGGGCCAGCACCTGAGCTACCAGTGGGATGCCAACGTGCAGGAGTGGTTCGTCAATGACCAGCGCGGCCTGGAGCACGGCTTCACCGTCGCCCAACGTCCTGCTCAGGCTTCTGCAAGTCCCCCCGTCTCCTCTTCTCCCAGTCTCTCTTTCACCCTCGTCACGCGTGGTGGCCTGCGCCCCAGTGTGACCACCGACGCCCAGGGAGTCAACTTCCAGGATGCCTGCGGCTCTACCGTGCTGAACTACTCCGGCCTGAAGGTTTGGGATGCCGATGGCAAAGTCCTCCGCGCACGCTTTGAGCCAGCGGGCTTGCATGGCTTCCGTCTCCTCGTGGATGAAACCACCGCCCGCTACCCCATCACCATCGACCCAATCGCCCAGCAGGCCTATCTTAAAGCCAGCAACTCTGGGGCGGGTGACCAATTCGGCTACTCCGTGGCCGTGTCCGGTAACACCGCCGTCATCGGGGCTCCTTATGAAGACAGCAACGCCACCGGCATCGGTGGGAATCAAGCGGACAACAGCGCCACTGACTCCGGCGCGGCTTATATCTTCATCCGCAGCGGCTCCACCTGGTCCCAGCAGGCCTACCTCAAAGCCAGCAACTCCGGGGCGGGTGACTTCTTCGGCTACTCCGTGGCCGTGTCCGGTGACACCGCCGTTATCGGGGCCTGGGCAGAGGCCAGCAACGCCACCGGCGTCGGCGGGAATCAAGCGGACAACAGCGCCAACGAATCCGGCGCGGCCTATGTCTTTTTCCGCAGCGGTTCCACCTGGACCCAGCAGGCCTATCTCAAAGCCAGCAACTCAGAGATCGATGACAGCTTCGGCGACTCCGTGGCCGTGTCCGGTGACACCGCCGTCATCGGGGCACCTTTTGAGGACAGTAACGCCACCGGCGTCGGCGGGAATCAAGCGGACAATAGCGCCTCCACCTCCGGAGCAGCCTACGTCTTCACTCGCAGCGCGGGCGTTTGGACCCAGCAGGCCTATCTCAAAGCTAGCAATACGGGGACGCCTGACCGATTCGGCAGTCACGTGGCCTTGTCCGGTGACACCGCCGTCATCGCGGCCTGGGCGGAGGCCAGCAACGCCATCGGCGTCGACGGAAATCAAGCGGACAACAGCGCCCCCAACTCCGGCGCGGCTTACGTCTTTACCCGCAGCGCGGGCGTTTGGTCCCAGCAGGCTTATTTAAAAGCCAGCAACACAGGGGCGGGTGACCGATTCGGCGACTCCGTGGCCCTGTCCAGTGACACCGCCGTCATCGGGGCCTGGGCAGAGGACAGCGGCTCCCTCAACTCCGGAGCAGCCTATGTCTTTTTCCGCAGCGGCTCCACTTGGACCCAGCAGGCCTATCTCAAAGCCAGTAACTCCGGGGCGGGTGACAGCTTCGGCGTTTCCGTGGCTGTTTCCGGTGACACCGCCGTCATTGGGGCCGACCAGGAAGACAGCGGTGCCACTGGCGCCGACGGGAATCAAGCGGACAACAGCCTCACCGACTCCGGTGCGGCCTACGTCTTCACCCGCAGCGGCTCCACCTGGACCCAGCAGGCCTATCTCAAAGCCAGCAACACGGGATCGCTTCACAACTTCGGCTGGTCCGTGGCCATGTCCGGTGACACCGCCGTCATCGGGGCCTCCGGGGAGGCCAGCAACGCCACCGGCGTCGGCGGGAATCAAGCGGACATCAGCGCCTCACTTTCTGGCGCGGCCTATACCTTCCCCGCACCCTCCGTTAGCGTCCTCGGCCTGACCAAGACCCGGCACCATGACCAGACTGCGGCGGGAAACACCGCGCTGCATGACTACAGCATGCAGGGCTTTCTTGAGGGGCAGTCTCTCAGCGGCACCTTTCCTTCGGCCTCGAACCGCTTTACCCGCTCTGGCGGCGGTCCGTATGCCCTGACCTATGCAGATGGGCTCTGGGAATATGAGGTCTTTTTCTCCTCCAAGGCCTTGCTCGACGCCGAGTTTCCCAACACGACCTACAATTTCCTCGTCGGCACCTCTCCGGCGGTGGTTCTCCCCTTCGGGGCTGAAAACTATCCGGTGCAGCCCTTGATCACCGCCTCCGCTGGAACCTGGAGTGGCGGCAGATTGCTTGTCAGCACAGCCGAGGCTGCGGCTGGCTTCACGCTCACCAGCAACGTGTCGAACGGTAATGGCTTCCTCACTCTGGAGGTGTATTCCGTCCTCGAAGACATCCTGTATGAGGTTATTACCTCCAATCCGGGGCTCACTGAGTCTATCACTGGCACCGTGCCGCCCGGCAGCCTGTCTGTAGGACAGGTCTATGAAGTATATACGGAGTTTGATCAGTCTGCCGGCACCGCCTTGGCCGGACAAAGCTGGGCAGCGCCAGGAGCGCAGGGATACACGCTTTTCAGCTCCAACACACGGTTTGAAATGGAAGTGGTTACTGCGGCTCAAAGCTGGCGGCAGACCTACTTCGGCAGCACCGCCAACAGTGGCAACGGGGCGGACACCTTCGACTTCGACAAGGATGGGCTCGTCAATCTCATCGAATGGGCCTGCGGTCTCAATCCCACGACGAGCAGCGCCCTACCCACCCCGGCGCAGGTCGTCGGCGGCAACATCGAGTTCACCTACCCACGCGCTGTGTCTGCCTTGAATGCCGGGGCCGTCTTCACCGTGGAATGGAGCGATACGTTGCCTGGAACAACGTGGAGCACCGCTGGCGTGACCCAACAGACCCTCTCCACCAGCAACGGGGTAGATCAGGTGAAGGCCACGCTGCCTGCGGGCAGCGCCGGGCGGCGCTTTGTCCACCTCAAAGTGACGCCTGCACCATGAGCCGGCCCCAGCGGGTGCAGGAAGGAAAGGCCTTACCGCGCCGCGTTGCATTGCGCCGCGCTTCGGTTTAGAGGCAGGCTCAACCATGCCTGACCTCAACCCCGACGAACTGCGCCGCTATGCCCGGCACCTCGCCATTCCCGAATTCGGGATCGAAGGGCAGCGAAAGCTGAAGGCAGCGCGGGTGCTGTGCATCGGCGCGGGCGGGCTGGGATCGCCCATATCGATGTACCTGGCGGCGGCAGGCATTGGCGGGCTGGGCCTCGTGGACCCGGATGTCGTGGAAGTGACCAATTTGCAGCGGCAGATCCTTTTTGGGCAAAAAGACCTCGGCCGTAAGAAGCTCGATGCAGCTCGCGAGCGCCTGCTGGACATCAATCCGCATCTCGACGTGCAGATTTTTCCCGAGCGCTTCAGCGCCGAGAACGCCATACGCATCGCTGCCGATTACGATGTGATCATCGACGGCACGGACAACTTTCCCACGCGCTACCTGAGCAACGACGTGGCCGTGTGGCTGAAGAAGCCGAATGTGTATGGCAGCATCCTGCGCTTTGACGGGCAGGTCGGCGTCTTCGCGCCGCATCTCGGTGCCCCGTGCTATCGCTGCATGTGCCCGCGGCCTCCGCCGCCCGGCCTCGTGCCCTCTTGTGCAGAAGGCGGTGTGCTTGGCGTGTTGCCGGGCCTCATCGGCACGATGCAGGCCCTGGAGGCCATCAAGCTGATCACCGGCATCGGCCAGCCGCTGCTGGGCAAGCTTCTCCATCTCGATACGCTGAGCATGCGCTTCCGCACGCTCACCCTGCGCCGCGATCCGGACTGTCCGGTGTGCGGTGCCCATCCCACCATCACCCAACCCATCGATTACGAGGGCTTCTGCGGCATCCCCAAATCCCCCGCAGCATCCCCCGACCTCCCAGCCATGACCGTTCACGAACTCAAAGAGCTCCGCGATGCCGGAGACGACCATTTCCTCCTCGATGTGCGCGAGCCACACGAGCAATCCATCTGCCGCATCCAGGGTGCCACGCTCATCCCCCTCGGCGAACTGGAAAACCGCACCGGTGAGCTGCCGAAGGACAAACGCATCCTCGTTCACTGCAAAAGCGGCGGCCGCAGCGCCCGCGCCGTGAGCCGTCTGCGCGAGCTGGGCTTTAACGACGTCTGGAACATCTCCGGCGGCATCATCGCCTGGGCTCGGGAGATTGATCCCTCCATGGCTGAATACTAAATTCCTGATTTTAGACTCTTGATTCATGAATCAGAGGTCAAAAACCAAGCCCACCATGAATCAGGAATCAGGAATCAAACCTCAGGAATCCAGCCTCTGGCTCGAAGACTTCCTGCCGCTGATGCGCTGCCCTGACACGCATCAGCCGCTGCGGCGTGCGACAGCGGAGGAATGCGCGAAGCATGGCGTCAAAGCGGCACTCATCACCGAGGATGGCGCACGCATTTTCATCATCGACGACGGTATTCCGATCCTGCTGCCCGTGGAGACAACCTGAGGCGACTAGACCTTTCGCAGCACGAGAAGCACGTCCGCGTAGCTGTCATCGAGCTTGCGTGGCTCGGTGAGGTCGTAGGTGAAGTCATAGCATTCGACGAACTCAAGCTCCGGCACCTTACGCAGGAGGTTCTTGAGCTGGGCGGCACTGTAGGTGCGGAACTGCCAGCGGGTCTCTTGGAGATGTGTGCGGCCTGAATCGGTGATTTTCAGCCGCGTGCGGAGGTCTTCGAGACGCGTTTTGCGATCGGCTTCCCAGGTGTGGGTGTTGCAAACGACCTCGATGGAGCCGCGACGTGCTACCCAGCGTTCATGCTCCGGTCCGCTACGGTCGTAATCGGTCAGATGGAGTCCGAGGAAGAAGAGGCCGCCTTTTCGCAGGCACGCAGCCACACGGCGTAGGCACTCGGCCGCATCGTTTTCGGTGTGGAGATATTTGAAGGTGCTGACGAGGCAGTGCGCCATATCAAAGCTGCCACGAACGCCTTTCGGCAGCGTGAAGCTCTGCATCCAATCCTCCCACAAAGCGGCCTTGAGACCTGCTTTGGCGATTCGTTCCTTCGCAAAGGCGATCATGTGCGCATTGCCATCGAAACCGCTCACCTCCCAGCCCCGGCCAGCCATCTCCAGCGCCAGGCGGCCGCTGCCACAGGCAGGTTCGAGAAGGCGTTTCCCTTTGCCACCGTGCTTCACGAGAGCGCTTTCGAGGAAATCGGCTTCCTGCTTCGTGCCGTCGTCGAAGATGATGTCGTAATAGAGGGGCGTGTCATACCAATCGCGTTGCTCAGTGGCCATGGACGGCATCTTGGCGGCGGGCCGGTTATTTGCACGGAAAATGGTGGAAGCATGCCTTGCAATACCCGAGCCGGGCGCTAGTCTCGCCACCGCTTGCGATTCGAAGGAGAGGTGGCTGAGTGGTTGAAGGCACCTGACTCGAAATCAGACGTTGTCGAAAGGCAACCGAGGGTTCGAATCCCTCCCTCTCCGCCATCGCTAGCCGGTCAAAAAAATCAAAAAAGACCGGTCACTCTAAGGCCAACAATGCCTCCAAATCGAGCGTCCCCGTTGTCATGGCGAGCTCGCCTTTCGCATCGCGGGGCCATTCGGAAGGATCGCGGTCCACGTAAAGTTCGAGGCCGTTGCCATCGGGGTCTTGGAGGTAGATCGCTTCGCTGACGCCGTGGTCGGCGGCTCCATCGAGAGGAATTTGATGCTCGATGAGGCGTCGCAGGGCATCCGCGAGCGATTTGCGATCGGGATAGAGGATGGCGACGTGATACAGGCCGGTGGTGCCGGGCGGCGGTGATTTGCCGCCGCGGCTTTCCCAGGTGTTGAGGCCGATGTGATGATGATAACCACCGGCGGAGACGAAGGCCGCGCCGGGTCCGTAGCGCTGCGTGAGCTGAAAGCCGAGCACGCCGCAGTAAAAGGCCAGCGAGCGCTCGAGATCGGCCACCTTCAGATGAACGTGGCCGATGCGGACGCCGGGATGGATCGGAGCGCTCATGACATGGCGGGATAGTCCGTGTAGCCCTCGGGGCCGGGCGAGTAGAACTTCGCGGGGTTCGGCGCATTGAGCGGGGCCTTCGCGGCGATGCGGGCGGGCAGGTCGGGATTGGCGAGGAAGCTGGTGCCAAAGGCGACGGCATCGAGTTTGCCCTCGGTGATCGCTTGCTCGGCTTCGTCGGCGGTGTAGCCCATGTTGCTGATGAGCGTGCCTTTGAAATGCTGGCGGGCAGGCGTGAGGACATCGCCCTGCTGCGCCTGGAAGAAGTCGCTGCGCATGAGATGCAGGTAGGCGATGCCGCGCGTGCTGCATTGCTGGGCGATGTAGGTGGTGACGCCGACGGGATCGCTGTCGATCATGCTGTTGTAGCTGTTCAGCGGCGAGATGCGCAATCCGACGCGATCCGCGCCCCAGACGCTGATGGCGGCATCGAGCACTTCGAGCATCAAACGGGCGCGATTTTCGATGGAGCCGCCGTAGGGGCCGCTGCGCTTGTTGGCGCCATCGCGAAGGAATTCGTCGAGGAGGTAGCCATTGGCTCCGTGGACCTCGACGCCGTCAAAACCGGCCGCTTTGGCGTTCTCGGCGGCTTTTTTGAATCCGGCCACGATGCCGGGGATCTCGTCGTCGCGGAGTTCACGCGGCGTGACGTAGGGTTTCTTGCCTTCGGGCGTGTGAACTTCATCGCCAGTGATCGGAATGGCGCTCGGAGCCACAGGTTCGGCTCCGCCGTTGAGCAGCGGATGGCAGGCGCGACCGCCGTGCCAGAGCTGCAGCACGATTTGGCCGCCTTTGGCATGCACGGCATCAGTGACAGCTTTCCAGCCTATGATTTGAGCGTCGGAGTAGATGCCGGGTTCCATCCAGAAGGACGAATTGCCTTCCATGACCATCGTGGCCTCGGCGATGATCAAACCGGCGCTGGCACGCTGCGCATAGTATTCGGCCATGAGCGGCGTGGGATTGTGATCGGCATCCGCACGGCAACGCGTGAGCGGGGCCATGAGGATGCGGTTGGGTAGTTGCAGAGCGCCGGCGGCGAGTGGGGAGAGGAGGTGCATGGGAGTTTTGAGTTAAGAAGGGTGAGTTATGAGTTCAAATCCGCGTGGATTTTGAGATGGAGATGGATGTGGTCGTTGACGATGTGTTTGCCGAGGAAGCGGAAAAGGCGGCCTGAGCCGTAAACGCTGCCGAACTGCGTGCGGTCGAGATCGAGCACGCCCTGCGCGGTGAGGCGTTTTCCATCGGCGGTGGCGGCGAGGATCGGAAACTCGATCTCGCGCGTGATGCCACGAAGGGTGAACTGGCCGCGCAGGAGGTAATTCGGCGTGCCATCGGTGCAGGTGGCGAGCGGTGTGATGCTTTCCGCGACGAATTCGGCCACCGGATGATGCGCGACATCGAAGAAGTCATCGCTGTGCAGATGCGCGATGAGCATCTGGTTCATCGCGGAGTCGCTGATGTCTTCGCAGGCGATGCTTTCCATCGCGATGCGGAAACGGGCAGCGACGAGCGCGTTGTCCCGCAGCGTGATCTCGCCCTCGGCGAGGCGCACGGTGCCGCTGTGGTGGTTGAAGAGATTGCGGCCCGTCCAGCGGATGAGGCTTTGCTCCGGATCCGCACGGAAGGTGCCGCTGAGCAAAGGCGCGGCGGGCAGCGTGCCTTCGCCTTCGAGAGGCAAACCAGCGGCGATCCACGCATCGAGACCGCCTTCGAAAGCCGTCACGTGGGTGAAACCGGCTGCGCTGAGCTTTTCGGCCGCCACTTTGGCATCGAGCGAGCCACTGCCC
This sequence comes from Verrucomicrobiaceae bacterium, assembly GCA_016713245.1. Lineage (GTDB taxonomy): Bacteria > Verrucomicrobiota > Verrucomicrobiia > Verrucomicrobiales > Verrucomicrobiaceae > Prosthecobacter. The sequence goes on from JADJPM010000001.1 coordinate 460,540, forward strand.
GCGCCATACACGATGATGGCGCGGGCTTTCTCGGCGGTGAGTGCGGCGATTTGATCGAAAAAGGCCACTTCATAAACACATGCCTGCCGCGAGCCGGGGATACGCCTCGCGGCGAAGACTTCCTCCGGCAGGACCTGCACGAGCAACGGCGCATCCGCAGCGCTGAGGAGGATTTGGAGCTCGGAGGTGGTCATGGCGATGAGTTGGTGGGTTTCGATGGGCTTTACTTCACGAGACCAAGCCAGGCTTTGCGCTCAGTGAAGAGGAGAAAGGCGGAGAGGATGCCGATGACGAGAATGGGTGGATCGGTGAGGCCAGCGCCTTTGGTGAGGAAGACATGGAAGGCGACGATGTTCACGATGATCGGCCCGAGCACCAGCAGTCCGATGTTACGAGTTTTTGGCAGCGCGACGAGCAGGCCGCCGAGGATCTCAAGCACCTTCACGAAGGCGAGGTAGCCCGTGGGGAACATCGCGGCCATGAAGAGCTTGTGCGGCGCATCGGCCGGCGATGGATCGGCGGGCATCGGGATGAAGTTCAGGAAGAAGTTCGCGCCAAAGGTGATGAAGGCGAGACCGAGAAGGACGGAGGCGATGGTGGATGCGTGTTTCATGGGATGTGGGATGTGGGATGAGAGATGAGGGATTAAGCGAGATCGAAGAGGAGGGCCTCGGCGTCATCGGCGGCGCTGAGGGTGAGCGTGCCGGTGTCCTCGGTGGAGAAGGCGTCGCCGGGCGTCAGCGTGCTGTCATGTGCGGTGACGCTGCCTTTGATCAGCTGGAACCACACGCCGCGGCCGGTTTTGACCTCGTGGGTGATGCTCTGGCCTTTCGGAAGGCGCACGCGGTAAATGTCAGCGTCTTGATGGATGGTGGCGCTGCCTTCGCGGCCATCGGGCGAGATGACGAGCACTTTCGGCTCGTTTTCCTTCGCCGGATCGGGATGCCACTCGGTGTAGCTCGGCGTGAGGCCACGCTGATGCGGACGGATCCAGATTTGCAGGAGTGAGGCGCCTTCCGTCTTTGACGGATTGAATTCGCTGTGCGTCACACCGCGACCGGCGCTCATGAGCTGGATCTGGCCGGGCAGCAGCGTGCGGCCGTTGCCCATGCTGTCTTTGTGCGCCAGCGCACCCCAGAGGATGTAGCTGAAGATTTCCATGTCTGCGTGCGGATGTGTGGGAAAGCCCGCGCCGGGAGTGATGATGTCCTGATTGATGACACGCAGGCTGCGGAAGCCCATGTGCGCTGGATCGTAGTAATCGGCGAAGGAGAAGGCGTGGAAGCTGTCGAGCCAGCCGTGGTCGGCGTGGCCGCGTTCGTTGGATTTGCGAAGGGTGAGTTTCATGGTTTGCGAGGGGTTGGGCGACACACAGCCCGCGACCGGCAGCGCGAGCGCTGCCTGGGCGATGAACTGGCGTCGTTTGGTTTTCATGACGACACGATACTTCTGCATCACCGTGCCTTCAGCCAATGCCGATGCGGAAGGAAGTTCATGCCGGGAGGTAATGAGCCCTCACGCCTCAAACAGCCGCTCGAAGGGCACGAGGTAGTCGAAGAAGTCCTCATCCGGGATGCTCGCATCGAGCTGGCCCTGATAGACGAGGACGGTGCGGCATGGCGTGCCTTTGGGGAGCTTCAGTTTGCGGATTTTGTCCTGCACCTCCGTGATGCAGTCGTGGGTGATCTTTTCGCGCAGCTTGATCTCGATGACGTAGAGAGATTTTTTCGTACGCAGGAGCATGTCGATCTGGCAGGCCTCGCTGCGCAGGGTTTTGGCCTGAAAATACGGCCCGGCATTGAGGATGGGCGTATTCGCGAGGTCGATGTGGCGCAGGAGCGGATCGCGATTGCCGAGGACGAGGTTTTCAAACTGCAAGCCCATCAGCGTGTCCCACTGCGGCAGGGTTTCGAGCGGGCGTGTGCGGTAAAGCCCCTTCTCGATGCGCTTTTTCTCCGGCTCGATGTAGCGGAGGTAGAAGCGGGTGTAGTTATCACTAAGGCGATACTTTGCCGTGCGCTTCTCGGTGCCGCCGAGAGGTGAAAATGGCAGATCACAGGTGATGAAGCCCGCGCTTTCCAGCTCGGCGAGCGCTTCGGTGACGATGCCGCCGCGGCCGATTTGCAGTTCCTTCGTGATCTCGGTCATGGTGCGGGCAGGACCACTCAGAACGCGGCAGATGTCGCGGTAACGATCTGCGCGGCGGTTGAAAACGCTGCTGAAAAGATCCTCGAACTCGCGGAAGAGCAGCCCGCCGCGATCAAAGCACAGCCGGTGGATGTTTTGCTCCGCTGTCTGCGCCGGATCGATCTCCTCTAGGTAACGCGGCACACCGCCGGTGACAGCGAGCGTCTTGATTTTCTCCAGCACTGGGATGCGCGGGGCTTTGGCACGCCAAAACGGCACGCACTCAGGCAGCGGCATGGGTGGCATAGTGAAGACCCAGCTCGTGCGACCGACGAATCCAGCGCTTTTGAGCAGGTTCGCTTCGATCCACGAGGAGACGGAGCCACAGAGCACGACGACGAGGTGGTTTCGCGTGCTGAAAAGGTTGTCCCACGCCACTTTGAGATGCCCGGCGAAATCCGTCGAGCCTGTGGCCATCCAGGAAATCTCATCGAGCAGCAGCACGATCTTTCCTTTGGCCGGGAGAGCCTGGGCGAGCATCTGAAAGGCCTGCGGCCATGATTCGAGGGTGACTCGCGGCACCTTCGTCTGCGCTGCGAGCTGCTCCGCGAAGGCGGCAAGCTGCTCCACCGCGCTGATGCCCTCACGCGGGCCGAGTCCTTCGAGCTTGATGAAGTGATCCGCAAACGTCCGCCCGCAGTGTGTGACGAAGGCGCTCTTGCCGATACGCCGCCGTCCCTGCACGACGACGAGGGATGCCTTTGGCTTGCGAAACAGACGCTCAAACTGGTCCGCGAGGAACTGACGACCGTGGAAGGGAGACATGGCAGGCATGGTAACAAAGAGAGCACGAAATCGACATTCAGTCAATTTCGTGCTCCTTCTCGGAAAGAAAAAGAGAGCACGAAATCGACATGATGCTTTTTTGGTGCTCCTAATCAAAACGAAATCGGGAGCACGAAATCGACATTCATCATTCTGGTTTCGTCATTTAGCGCCCCGCGTAGGCTGCTGCATGGAATTTCATCAATTGCGCTACTTCACCGCCGCGGCGGAGGACATGAGCATCTCGCGGGCGGCGCAGAGGCTGCATGTGACGCAGCCGGCGCTGAGCCGCCAAATCGCGGCGCTGGAGGCGGAGCTGGGTGTGGCGCTGTTTGATCGGGTGAAGAAGCGCATCGTGCTGACGGACGCGGGGCGTTTTTTCCTGCCAAAGGCCCGCCAGATCATCTGCGATGCGGAAACCTCCGCGCAGCAGCTCCGCGAGCAGTTTGGCGATGCGCCGCGCACGCTGCGGCTGGGCTTTCTCTCGGTCTTTCTCGATGATCTGGTGGCTCCGGCGCTGCGGGAGTTTCGTCAAAGGCACCCGAAGGCCCGTGTGAGCCTCTTTGAGTTGCCGCCGCGTGCGCAGCTCGACCGCCTGCGCACGCACGAGCTCGATGCGGCGATCCTCGGCAACATCGAAGACGCGGATCGCGAGCTTTTCGCCGTGCGAAGGCTTTCGCGAAACAAAATGGCCGCGGTGCTGCCGGAGGATCATCCGCTGGCCCAAAAGAAGACGATCAAGCTGGCCGCGCTGAGCCGCGAATCGTGGATCTCGCTGAGTGACGCGGTGTTTCCGGGGCGGCGCGAGTTTTTGCGCGGCATCTGCGGTGCGGCGGGCTTTGAGCCTCAAATCGTGAGCGAGGTGGACTCGCTCTCGCTCATGCTCGCCGCGGTCTCCTCCGGCGATGGCGTGGCTTTGATGCCGGAGCACGCACAGAAGATTCCGCATACCGGCGCGGCTTTCGTGAAGCTGACGGCTCCCGTGCCGACGGCGGACCTTTTGCTCGTGCAGCCGAAAGGCAAGCCGGGGCCGGAGATGGCGACGCTAGGCGAGCTGATCGCGGAACGAGCCGTCAGAGTGCCGGAGTGAGCAGTCCTACCGCGCCGCCGCCTCGCGCAGCTTGTCCTTCTTGCTCTTGCGGCTGCCTTTGATGCCGCCGGTGCTTGAAGGTGGCGGCGGTACATCGTGAGGCTCAAAGCCCGGGATGTGCTCGCGGGGAATCGTGAGGCGGTGACGCTTCTCGATGAGGCAAAAATGCGCGTGCGCTGCCGCGGTGACAAAACTCACGGCAATGCCGGCCTCACCCGCGCGACCGGTGCGGCCGATGCGATGCGTGTAATCCACCGGCGAGCGCGGCAGGTCGTAATTCACGACCACAGGCAATTGCACGATGTCGAGCCCGCGACAGGCCAGATCAGTGGCCACGAGCACCTGGATCTCCGAGTCTTTGAACGCGGCCAAAGCATCGCCGCGCGCTCCTTGGCTGAGGCTGCCATGAAACGCCACTGCGCTGATGCCGTTCCGCCGCAGTTTGTCCGCGACGTGCTCGGCGGAGTATTGTTTGGCCACAAAGACCAGCACTCGCTTCCAGCCTTCGGTCTTGATCAAATGCCGCAGCAAGGGCGTGCGCTTGTCTTCATCCACCTCGATGGCGCGTTGCTCAATGACGGGCATCTCCGCCGGCACTGAGTCGATTTCGATGCGCACGGGTTCGTGCAAAAGCGTCTGGGCCAAAGACTGGATCGCCTCCGGAAAGGTGGCGGAGAAGAGCAGGTTTTGCCGACGCTTCGGCAGCAGAGCCAGCACTCGCGCCAGTTCGTCCGCGAAACCCAGATCGAGCATCCGATCCGCTTCGTCGAGCACCAACGCGGCGACATGGCCGAGATGCAGCGCATTTTTATCCACGAGGTCCAGCAACCGGCCCGGCGTGGCGATCACAAAGTCCGCGCCGCCACGCAGCGCCATCATTTGAGGATTAATCGAGACGCCGCCAATCGCACTCACGACCTTGATGCGCTCCGGCAGATGCACCGAGCAACGCAGCACCGTCTCCGCGACCTGCGCCGCCAGCTCACGCGTGGGCACCAGGACCAGGGTGTGAACGCGCCGCGGCTTCTCCAGACGGATCGCGAGCCATCGCTGCAGCAGCGGGAGCACAAACGCCATCGTCTTGCCAGATCCCGTCTGCGCGGTGGCCAGCACATCACCGCCTTTCAGCACCACGGGAATCGCCGACGACTGGACCGGCGTCGGCGTGATGTAGTGGCTGACGGCGCTCAAGAGGGATGGCGACAGACCGAGGGTGGTGAAGGACATCACGTTCTATAGTCGCGATCTGGTGAGCGGCAAGATGCTGCCATCGAATGAACGTGGTATGAAATGAGGCCTCGGATGCCGTATGAGAGATCATGCGTCCATTCTGCCTTCTCATCGCCTGCACCACTCCCGCCCTCGCGGTGGATTTTGTGCGTGAGGTGCGGCCGATCTTCGAAAAGCACTGCTATGAATGCCACGGGGCCGAAAAACAGAAGAACGACTACCGCCTCGACATCAAGTCGGTGGCCTTGAAGCATGTGAAACCTGGCCAAAGCGCTGAAAGCACATTGTTTCGCTTCGTCAGCGGTTTGGAGAAGGACACGCCGATGCCGCCGAAGTCGAAACTGACCAGCGCCGAGCTCGAAACGCTGAAACGCTGGATCGATGCAGGCGCGAACTGGCCGGATGGCGTCGATTTGGCGAAACTGGAGGACAAAACGGACTGGTGGGCCTTCAAGCCGCTTCCAAGGAAGGGCGCTTTGCAAGCGCCCAAGGCGGTTGAAAACCGCCCCTCCTCGAATTCCATCGATGCCTTTATCCAGGCGAAGCTGAAGGAGAAAAACCTCACGCCGGCACCTCGTGCCGATGCACGGACTCTCATCCGGCGCCTGTTTTTCGATCTCACAGGACTCCCGCCCACACCGTCCGACTTGTCAGACTGGTCGGACCTGTCGGACGAACGCTACGAACAGCTCGTTGATCGCCTGCTTGCCTCACCGCGCCACGGCGAGCGGTGGGCACGCCATTGGCTGGATGCGGTCCATTACGGCGAAACACACGGCTACGACAAAGACAAGCCACGTCTGAATGCCTGGCCGTATCGGGACTACGTCATCCGTGCACTGAACAACGACAAACCGTATGCCCGCTTCATCAAGGAGCAGATCGCCGGGGATGCGCTCTATCCGGGCACGGTGGATGGCATCACGGCGTTGGGTTTCATCGCGGCGGGGCCGTGGGACTACATCGGGCATGCGGAGGTGCCGGAGACGAAGCTCGACGGCAAGATCGCACGGCATCTGGATCGCGATGACATGGTGCAAAACGCCATCGGCACCGTGTGCAGCCTCACGATTCAATGCGCGCAGTGTCACAACCACAAATTCGATCCCATCTCGCAGGAGGATTATTATTCGCTGCACGCCGTCTTTGCCGCGATCGACCGCACGGAGGTCGATTACTACCCGGATGACGCGTCGATGCAGAAATTCGCCGCGCTGCAAAAGCAGAAGAAGCGGCTCGCCGATCAAATAGTGGCTCTGGAGGCTCCTTTGAAGCAAAAAGCCGGCGATGCCTACACCGCGCTCAGCAAGCGCATCGACGGCGCGGCGGAAAAAGGCGCGAATCCGAACGCGAAGCCCGATTTCGGCTGGCACAGCGCCATTTCGCCCACTCAAGACGCCACGAAGTGGGTGCAGGTCGATCTAGGCAAGAGCGTGCAGGTCGAGCGCATCGTGCTGAAGCCCTGTTACGACGACTACGGCAAGATCGGCGGCGGGTTCGGCTTCCCGGTGCGCTTCAAAATCGAAGTCAGCGACGATCCCGAGTTCAAAACCGGAGTCTCGCTCGTGTGGCGGAAGCACGACGCCACCTTCATGCAGGATTTCGCGAATCCCGGTCTCAAACCCTTCGAAAGCGGCACCGCGGGCGATGATGGCGTCACGGGTCGCTTTGTGCGTGTCACAGCCGTGAAGCTCGCCAAACGAAGCAACGACTACATCTTCGCGCTCGCCGAGTTGGAGGTTTATGACAGCAAAACCGGCCCGAATCTGGCCGCCGGCAAGCCCGTGACCTCGCTCGACAGCATCGAGGCCCCGCCACGCTGGCGCAAAACGAACCTCACCGATGGCATCGCGCCGGAAAGCCGTAGCGAGGAGGACAAAAAGCAGCTCATCCGTCAGCGTGATGCTTTGATGCTCGCCCAAGCCGATGAAGCGACGAAAAAGCAGCTCGTTGCGTTGCGCAAAGAACGCGATTCCCTGCCTGCGCTCCCCGCACCGCAGAAAGTGTATGCCGGAGCCGTCCACTACGGCAGCGGGTCCTTCAAAGGCACGCACGGCACACCGCGCACGATCCAAGTGCTCAAGCGTGGCGACATGAAACAACCCGCGCAGGAAGTCGGGCCGAACACGATCCAGACGCTCGCTGGCCTCTTCGACATTCCTTTTGAGCTTCACAGCCAAGATGAAGCCGCCCGACGCGCCGCTTTGGCGAAGTGGATCACGCATCCGAACAACGCGCTCACCTGGCGCAGCATCGTGAACCGCGTGTGGCAGCATCACTTCGGCCGCGGCCTCGTCGAGACCGCGAACGACTTCGGCCGCATGGGCGCGAAGCCGAGCCATCCCGAGTTGCTCGACTGGCTGGCGGTGACGTTTCGCGACGAGCTCGGCGGTAGTTTGAAGAAGCTGCATAAGCTCATCGTGATGAGCGAGGCGTATCGTCGAACGAGTTCTTCGAGTGGTTCAGCCAACGAGTTGGAAAACTCGTTCTACGCCCGCCAAACCCGTCGCAAGCTCGACGCGGAGGCCATTCGTGACTCCATCCTTGCCGTGAGCGGCAAACTCGATCTCACGATGGGCGGGCCGAGCTTTCAAGACTTCGTCATCGACAAGCCGCAGCACTCCCCGCACTACGAATATCATCTGCACGACCCCGAGGACCCGAAGAGCCATCGCCGCAGCATCTACCGCTTCATTGTGCGCAGCCAGCAGCAGCCCTTCATGACCGTGCTCGACTGCGCCGACCCATCCATGCGAGTGGATAAGCGCAACGAGTCGCTCAGCCCGCTGCAAGCGCTCGCCATGATGAACAACGGCCTCACCGTGACGATGGCCAAGCACTTCGCCACGCATGCCGGCAGTGTGAAGCGTGCCTTCCAGCTCGCCCTCGCCCGCGAGCCCACGTCGGAAGAACTCGCCGCGCTGGAGGACTACGCGAAGCGCGAAGGCCTCGATAATGCCTGCCGCGTGATTTTGAACCTCAACGAATTCAGTTTCATCGACTAGCCATGCTCACCCGACGACAGCTTCTTCAAACGACCGGACAAGGCTTCGGAGCGCTCGCGTTTGCCTCGATGCAGGCGGCGGAGACGCAGCATCGCTCGCAAGTGATCGCACCGAAGGCGAAACGCGTCGTGCAGCTCTTCATGGGCGGCGCGGCGAGCCACATCGACCTCTTTGATTTCAAGCCGGCGCTCATCAAACATCACGGCGAGGAGTCGAACTTCGGCGAGGCGGTGGAGGCGTTTCAAAATGGTCTCGGGCCCTGGAAGAAGCCGGTGTGGGACTTCAAAGCCTACGGCCAAAGCGGTAAGATGCTCAGCGAGGCCGTCGCGCCGCTCGGCGCGTGTGCGGATGACATGGCCTTCGTGCACAACATGGTCGGCAAAACGGGCGTGCATTCGCAGGGCACGCTGTTGCAGGCCACGGGCTTCAACTTGCCCGGCTTTCCCGGCATGGGCTGCTGGGTGAGTTATGCGCTGGGCTCGATCAGCGACAATTTGCCGACCTTTGTCGTGCTGCCGGATCATCGCGGTTTTGCGTCGAACGGGCCGAAGAACTGGGATTCGGCGTTTTTGCCGTCGCAGCATGCCGGGACGATCATTTATCCCGGCGCGGAGGTGCCGATCGCCGATCTGTTTCCGCACAAAAATGGCCGATACATCAGCGCGAGGTCGGATCGCGGTGGCTTTGACCTTTTGGAGCAGTTGAACCGAAAACACGCCGCCTTGCGTGAGGAGGACTCGCGACTCGAAAGCCGCATCCAGAGCTATGAACTGGCCGCGAAGATGCAGCTCGCCGCGCCGGAGGCTCTGGACATCTCCAAGGAGTCCGATGCGATGAAGGCGATGTATGGCATCCAGGAGCATCGCAAAGTTTGGCCGACGGAGATCAATGCCGATGAAGAAGCCGATTACATGGGCCGCAAGTGCCTTGCGGCGCGTCGATTGCTCGAACGCGGGGTGCGCTTTGTGCAGATCTGGAGCGGCAATGACAACGGATTCCCGCGTCGCAATTGGGACAGCCACGAAGACGTCGAGCGTGATCACGGTCCGCTCGCCTGGGGCATGGCGAAGGCCGTTTCGGCGCTGATTCTCGATCTGAAGCAGCGTGGCCTGCTCGATGAGACGATCATTTTATGGACGACGGAGTTTGGACGCATGCCCAGCACGCAGGGCGGCAAGGGCCGAGACCACAATCCGTATGTCTTCACCAACTGGCTCTGCGGTGGCGGCATCAAAGGCGGCGTCACGGCCGGTGAGAGCGATCAATGGGGCTACAAGCCGCTCGACCGCGCCAACCCGACGACCTGTTACGACATCCACGCCACGATGATGCATCTGCTCGGTATTGATCACGAAAAACTAACCGTCCGCCACAACGGCCTCGACCGTCGGCTCACGGATGTTCACGGGCATGTGATCCGGGATTTAATCGCCTGAGGAGCGGTCTATAACCTCCAGCCGAAGCCGAGTCCGAGGAGGTGCTCGCCGGCGGGGAATGTGCCGTTCGTTCTCGTCAACGAGTAATCCAGCTTGAGCAGGATGTTTGGCGAAAGATGCCAGCCGAGGGCGAGTTCGACGCGCCAGACATCCGGGCTCCACCTCACCGGCGTTCCCGCAGGACCATTGGAGGAATTGCAAAGCAACTGGCCGCCGCGAGCCGCGAGCCAGAGGCCTGGCGCCAGCTTGTAGCGGGCTTGAAGATGCCAGGCGAGGGCGTCCAGGTGCCCGGCGGATGCCGTCTCGAAGCGGGTGGCGATGACCTCTCCCGAGATCATCCAATGGTGATGCGCCCAGCGGCTGTCGAGGCCGAGGGTGGTCTGGTCCAGGTCATGGACTGCCTCGTTCAAATAGTTCCCATGACTCCCGGACAGGCCAAACGCCCAAGCGGCATTCGGACGAAAGCCCGCGCGGGCACTAACCGTCGGCCGGGAAAAGACCTCGCCTTGAGGCGACCAGGCGTCCGAGTGGCTGGAGAGCGCGGCATTCTTCACCTCGAAAGCGTAGTCCCAGCGGCTGGTGCTGCCGGAGAGGGCCAGGCCGCTGGCGTAGCTCGGCCCCCAGATGATGGAGGACCAGTTCTGTTTTGACAGGTTTGCGAAGGCCGGAGCTGAGCCATCCGCGCGGTCGGCCATCGCCTGCGGGGTCATCGCGGTGGCGTCACGCGACTGGATGCCTATCACCTGGCTGTAGGCCAGCGGGGGGAGGAGGAAGGGATCGTCGAAAAAGTCATGCTGCGCCACCCATGCTCCGAAAACGGTGGGAAACTTGCCGACCTGAAGGCTGAGCCGCTCGTCCTCGAAGAAGCGCCAGCGGGCAAACAACTCATCGACCCGGACTTCACCATCCGGTTCGTTGCCGGTGTCGAATCCGCGGTCCCAGCGAGCGTTGGCGTGAAGGAAGAGATGGCTTCCGAGTGCCGCGCTGGTCTCCAATTGCAGCCGCGGGGCGAGGAAGACGTCATCTGGAGCGTCCACCAGCGCCGGGTGAGGGGAGTCTCCCGCCCAAAAGGTCGTCTGCACGGACGGCATCATCTCAAGGCGGTAGAACCCATCCGTCGAGGACCACGCACCTAGTCCCTGGGCGGAGGTGCGGGCCGCCGAGACCAGTCCAACGCCGATCAGCAAGGCCAAAGAAAGGTGATTCATCGGATGGAGGCCCTGGCCGGGCTGGCGGGGAAAGACGCGGTCGTCGTGCGGCCAGCGGAAACCGTCACCGTCACGATCCGGTGATCCTTTTCATCGGCCTGGGCATGCAAAGAGTACTGGCCGGGAGGGATTTTTGCCAGGCGAAAGGCTCCCGAGGCGTCCGTGACGGTGTAGTAAGGACTCTCCACCACCAGGATGACCGCCCGCATATGCTCGTGAATCTCGCAGCGCAGGCGGATGAGGCCGGGCCGATCAAACAACATATCCGGAGGAGGAGCCGCGCCTCTCATGTACCGGCCTAGGTCAAACCTGCCGCCCTTGGAGAGCGAATAGACATTGTGGTAGTCGTCATCCTCGTTGGGAAACGCCACCCTGGTTCCACGGGGCACTACCAGGAGGCTGCGGCCAAATTGATAGTCCTTCTGGGTGAGGCTGAAGCGTGGGGGGCTGGCCGGAGCGGCCAGTCCAGGTCGTTCCAGCCACACGCCAGCCACGCCGGGCTGTGGCGTGCCCACTTTGCCGGAGATGCTGCCTGAGTATTTTTCCACGGCGATCCGGGTGCTGACGCGGTCAGGCAGCGGGACGCTACCAGTGACGGTTCCGGTGGATTCGCCAGCGAGCGCCGCGCCGCCGAGGAAAGCGGCCATGATGCAGCAAAAGAGCAGCCTGGGTTTTCGATGTTGGCTCAGAGGCATGACCGGCGCAGAATAGGCGCTCATCTCCAGCTCGTGCCAGGGAAAAATGGCGGCTCTTGAGATATCCGCGTCCCAGGGGCCGCCCTGGACTGAGAAATGTCCCTTGCAGGCACCGCCGGGCCGTCGCTTGATGAGCAGACGATCAGCCCTCCTCTCGTATGGATTTCCCTGACACCCAATGGACCGTGCTCGCCCAGGCAACCCTGCGTGGCGGCGACCCTGAACGCGCTGCCCTGGACCGGCTCTGCCGTGACTACTGGCGGCCGGTATGGGCATGCGTCCGCTCCCGTGTGCATCAGCCTGAGCGGGCGGATGACCTGACGCAGGACTTTTTTGTGCATCTCATGGAGCGCGGTTTTTTTCGCAAGGCCGAGGCGGGCCGCGGACACTTCCGCAGCTTCCTGGTGGGAGCGCTCCGCTTTTTCTTGGCTGAGGAGCTCCGCCGGAGCCAGACGCAGAAGTCAGGCGGGCATCTGGAGCAGTGCGAGCTGAACGAGGACGCCGCGACAGAGCCTGCGGACGACTTAGCTTTCGACCGGGAGTGGGCGCAGACCATGCTGGACCGTGCGTTTGGAGCGGTCGAGGCCGGATTCAAGGAGGCCCGCGGGGAGGAAGGCTGGAGGCTCTTGAGGACATTTCTACCTGGGTCCTCAGCTGCGGCCCCATCCTACGAAAGTCTGGCGGAGGCCCTGGGCATGAGCGTGGGCGGCGCGAAGGCGGAGGTGTTCCGCCTGCGGCAGAAATTTCGCGAGACCATCCGCAGGGAGGTCGGCCGCACGGTGGAGAGTCCGCATGAGGTGGATGAGGAGCTTGCTCATCTGCGGGCGGTTCTCAGCGCCGGTCTTAGCGGCCTGGAGTGAATTTCATCATGGAAGAGGATCCACCACCCACTGTGCTCGCCGACTGCGCCGTGTGCGCCGCCTGCGGAGGGCGGACTCTCGTGTTGTCGCCAGGGCGGCTGTGCCCGCGCTGCAGCCTAGCGGCGCTGGACGATGTGCTGGGTGAAGGCGGCTTCCAGCTCCCGGGCTACCATATTCTGGGCGAGCTGGCCCATGGGGGAATGGGCGCTGTGTACAAGGCACGGCAGGTAAGGCCGGAACGCGAGGTGGCCGTCAAGCTGCTGCTGCCGCAGTTCGCCGGGGACGAGGAGATGCTGGCGCGGTTCCAGATTGAGGCACGTGCGATGGCGGGCCTAGAGCACCCCGGCATCCTGCCGGTCTATGAGGTGGGAGAATCCGGCGGCACGCCCTTTTTTTCTATGAAACTGGCCACCGGGGGCTCACTGGCTGACCGGCTGGCCCGTGGACCGATGCCTGCGCGAGCTGCGGCGGAATTGTTGGAACAGCTCGCCCGCGCCCTGCACTTTGCCCACCAGCACGGGGTCCTGCACCGCGACCTCAAACCGGCGAACTTCCTCTTCGATGACGCCGGGCGGGCTTATGTGAGCGATTTCGGCCTAGCCAAGCTGCCGCCCGGAAGTGAAGGCACCGCGCTGACAAGGACGCAATCCATCTTTGGCACTCCGCACTACATGCCCCCGGAGGTGGCCGGCGGCTCCGTGGCGAAATCGACCACCGCGGGCGATCTCTACAGCCTGGGCGCAGTGCTCTATGAGTGCCTGACGGGACGGCGACCGTTCTTCAAGTATGATGGCATCGCCGCCCTGTTACGGGCGATTGTGGACATCGACGTGCCGCCCTTGCGCAGCCTGCTGCCAGATGTGCCCGGGGACCTCGAGATCATCTGCCTGAAGGCGTTGGAAAAGTCCCCCCAAGCCCGCTACGCGAGCTGCGGAGACTTTGCGGACGACCTGCGCCGTTGGCTGGACGGACGGCCCATTCTGGCACGGCCCGTCAGTCCGCTAGAGCGGCTATGGCGCTGGGCGGGACGGCATCCGCTGGCCGCCGCGCTGGCGGCGGCCCTCGTGGCGGTCTCCGCCCTCGGCGGCCTGCTGCTGGCGAAAAGCTACCAGGACCGCGGCGCCGCCTTGGAAATGGCGAATGTCCAATTACGCGAGTCTTATTTGAACCAGGCCCGCTCGCAGAGGCTCCTGGCGGCACCCGGCCACCGGCGCCGGGCATTGGACCTGCTCCAGCGGGCGGCGGGGCTGCGTCCCGGGGCAGACCTGCGAAATGAGGCCGCTTCTCTGCTCGTCAGGACAGATATCGAAGAGACCACGGTCCCGGCCTCCGCCGCTCCGGCATGGGACCCGTCCCGATCCGGGGCCTTTCCAGACGATCCGATGACCGGCTGGCGCACCGATGCGAAGGCAGAATGGTCCGTGAGCCTGCACACCTCCGGCAGGGCGGCCCTGTGGAAGAAAGGCGTCCAGGAGCCTGTCCATGTCTGGCAGCCTGCCGCCGGTCACAGCGTGGAGGCGGAGTTTGCGACCGGAAAGCTCCTCCTCGCGGGGCTGGAGCAGGGACTGCTGGTTCTTGAGCCGCCTTTCGGCGAAGGTTCGAGAACCCTTCAGCCGCCAGGCTCAAGGATCAGTTTTCTGGCCGCCGATCCGCTTGGAAAGCGACTGGCGGTCGCCCGGGCGGACGGTCTGGAGGTTCTGTCCTTGGACGACGGTGCTGTTTTATGGCGCGATGGTCACCAGCCGGTACGCTGCCGTCCAGCCTGGAGCGCGGACGGATCACTACTCGTGACGGCGCCGGGGGAGTCCCGGCAGGTGGCGTGCAGCACCGCGGACGGCACGCCACGGTGGTCTGTTCCGCTCAGTGACTGGCCGGCGGCCTTTTCCTTCCATCCTTCCGGGCAATGGCTGGCCGTAGCGGCCTCGGATCAGCAGGTCTCCCTGCACAGCGCCTCCACGGGCCGCGGCATCCTGGCGTTCTCCTGCACGGTCGGCGAACTGAGCTTTTCGCCGAGCGGCCACCACCTCCGGGCAGCCAGCGGGACCGGTGGCATGCGCCATTGGGAACTGCGGGAGCCGGAAGGATGGCAGGAGTGGACGCGCCGGGGCGCTGGCGAAGCGGATGGCGTGGTCTTTTCGCTGGCGCTCTCGCCGGATGGGAGCCGCCTGCTCACCTCGACCACGGCCGGCGTCCGAATCTGGTCCGTCCTCACGCGTGCGGAGGTCGGCTTTCACCCGGCGGCAAATCAACGGATCGATGCCCCGACCGCCGCTTTCTGGCTGGGCAATGCGGAGATCCTCGTCCAAGTCCCCGGCGGGCTGGAGCGGGTGGGCCTGGACACGGAAGGCAGGCCGCTTCCGCCGCGCCCTGTGAAACGTCCCCCAGGCTCCGCCGTGGCCGCCATTCGGCCGGATGGCGGTTGGATCGTCCGGCTGACCGATCCCGACGCAGGCGAGGAATCGTGGGAACGCTGGCCACACGGCGATTCTGCACGGGCTTTGGCATGGAATGAAATCCCCGCCCGGCCGGAACCCCTCACGGCCATCTCCGCAGATGGCCAAGAAACAGCCCGCCTGCTGCCTGGAGACCGGCTTTCGATCTTGGCCAAAGGCACTGCGGAGGCCGATGAGATCATTCTCCCGGAGCCGCTGGGAGCTCGGGGGCTTGTCTTCGATCAGCAGGGAATCCGGCTCATCCTGGTCAGCAAGGAGCATCGCGTTTTTTCCTGGGATATGGAACGGCTGCGGGCCGCGCTGCGGAACGCCGGTTTCTAACCGCCGGCACGCTTTGATCCCGCCGCTCAAAAGCGGCCAGGGCAGGGTTCGCGAAAAAAAACGGGCTTCGGCGCAAATTCTCGAAACCCGCCGGTCCGGGATCTTGGAATCCCATGTGAAGGCGCTCGCGCCTCGATCCACAAGAACTCAAAACCGATATAGCCATGAAAACACAATCCACCCATGCTCACCTCCATCTGACGAAGTCCTTCCGCCCGCTGGCCACCCTCCTCCTCGGCACCAGCATCGCCCTCACCGGCACAGGCTCCTCCTCCGCGGCGGACGCCGAGGGCAAGGCGAATGCCCGGCTCTTCACCCAGATGACCGCCACCGCCAAAACCGCGCCGAAAGTGGCCCGGATCACCTACACCGCCACGCTCCTGTCAGCAAAAATGCGCCTCGCCCTCGTCTCCGACGGAGCCAATGTCGTGTGCTTCCTGACAGACGGCAATTCCAGCAAACCCAACACGATCAGCCTCGAGGGCAGCCTCGTAAAGGGCGAGCTTTCCATGGTGAGCAATCCTTTGGGCCATGAGCAGGCGGGCAGCCGCGCCACCCTCGTCGGTCGCATGACGACCACCGACTTTAGCGGCACCCTCACGCTCTCCGGCGTCCGCCACGCCGTGAGCGGACGTGCCGCCGCTGTCAAATCCCCGGCGGGCCTTTACCACCTGTATTCCGGCGGGCTGGACATCGCCGTGGCCGTCGATGAGGCCGGTGGCTCGACCGCCATCGCCAAACGCATCAAGACCGGGGAGGCACTGCCCGCCAAAGCGGTCTCGCTCGTCCTTGCCGGCGCTCTTCCCCGCATCGTCGTCTATGGCCCCACGGGCGGCGTCCTCACCACCGTGGATGTCCGCAGGGTCCGTGGCCCCATCCTCGGGCTGCTCCATCTCTGGAGTGATGACTTCAAAAGCGCCGTCAAGCCCGCCGTGGTTCCGTGGGTCACCGCCGATCTCCTCGGCAACGCCATTCGTCCCTTCGATGTCGCCGTGCTGCCAAGTCCCGAGGACGATCCCTCTTTGCTTCTCTTTTCGGAGCAGGTTGAACGTCGGATCGTGCTCTGGGCCCCCCCTTCCAATGCCACCGATGGCAGCATCCTCACCGTCGCCGACTCCGGCGATTGGCGCGACACCCGCACCACGGGGGCAGGACAGCCCCGCTATCTGGCCGTGTTCGAGAATTCCCTCGCCGTGAACACCATCACCGACCCCGGCTACGATGCCTCACTCAACCAAATCCCCCAACGCGGGCAGTTGAACAGGCTGGTGTCCCCGGATGCCTTGTATTTGCAGAACAACTGGTCGATGCACGCAGACCATGTCGGGAACCTGGTCAAAAACCCCAACAATGACGGCGTCAGCTTCGGCTTCACCTGGACGCAAAAGGAAATTTATAGAGGCCCCCGCCAACCCATCACCCCCCGGCACCTGATACGCACTTCAGCGCAGGGTGTGCACAGGGTCCTCAGCGACAACTTGGACGATTTCTCGTCCGACGTTTCTTCGAATGCCATCGGGCAGATCGGAACCTTCCCCCAATCCTTTATGGTGCCGGTCAAGAAAAACGAAAGCCCGTTCAGCCAGGCCCACCTCGTGACGGACAACAGCACCAGTGTGACTCAGGAACGGCTCGCCCCGCGGGACAGCTCCGGGCAGTCTCTGATTGGCGCACCCAGCAACATGACGCTGGACGGCATGGACCTGAAAGGATTTCGCGTGGTGGATGGCGCCCGCATGGAGAATGACGCCATCTTCCTTCTCACCAGGCATCTGAACTACTGGAAGCAGGAGGGCCAGACGGTGGGTGATGGCGCGGGTGGGGTGACATATGTCGGCGAGTATCCAAGATACCGCGAGGTCGCGTTCGGTCCCCTGAATTACGAGCAGGCCGACAGCTGGATGATCAATCAGTTCACTTCCACTGAACCCGCCATGTGGGCGCTGGTCCGCGTCAATGCCCAGGGTGTGGCCAGCCTCTACCACAAAGGAAACGAACCCATCTTCGCCACGGGCCTGGATATTGAAAGCACCCCTGAAGGCAAGCATGTGCTGGTGGCTGATCACGGCCCCGCTGGTTTCGGCGGCCAGATCATCCGCGTGGCCCCCAGCGAGACTGCCCTCGCCGCCTACATGCAGCGTATTCAGGACAATTTTGGACAGTAGTCGGTGGACACCAGTGAAGAAGAGGACGCCCTCCTGCTAGCGCAGGAGGGCGTCTTTGTATTCCGGCTCGTACGGTGTCAATTTTCACCTCCTGCTAAGTTGAGTTCTGCCAGACGTATGACTGCGGATGCTTTTTCGTCTTTCCTTGCTCTCGATCACCACGCTGGCCGGCGCGGCGGAGCTGTCGTTCAATCGCGACATCCGCCCGATCCTCAGTGACAACTGCTTTTACTGCCACGGGCCGGACAAAAACAACCGCAAGGGGGACCTGCGGCTCGATGTGCGCGAGGAACTGATCAAGCTGGGGCCGCAGACGCTGATCGAACGCATCACCACCACCGATGCCGATGACCTCATGCCGCCGGCGGAGTCGCACAAGAAGCTCTCGGCGAAGCAAAAGGACACGCTGAAGCAGTGGATCGCCGAAGGGGCGAAGTATGAGCCGCATTGGGCTTTTGTGCCGCCGGTGAAATCGAAGTCGGGTAACTCGATTGATGATTTTGTCCGGGCGGAGTTGAAGAAGCATGGGATTCAGCCTGCGCCGAAGGCCTCGAGGGAGACTTTGATGAGGAGGCTAGCTTTGGATCTCACCGGGCTGCCGCCGGATGACCTGAATGACCGGATTGACCTGAATGACTTTATTGACCGGTTGCTGCAATCACCGCATTACGGCGAGCACATGGCGGTCGGATGGCTGGATGCGGCGAGGTTTGCGGACACGAACGGCTACCAGGTGGATCGTGATCGGGAGCTGTGGCCTTGGCGGGACTGGGTGATCAAGGCGTTCAATGCGAACATGCCTTTCGATCAGTTCACCATCGAGCAGATTGCGGGGGATTTGCTGCCGGGTGCCACGTTGGATCAAAAGATCGCCACGGGGTTTCATCGCAATCACATGCTCAATGAGGAGGGCGGCATCATCGCGGAGGAGTTTTTGGCCGAATACACCGCCGACCGCGTGGAGACGACGGCCGCTGTGTGGCTCGGCCAGACCTTCAACTGTGCCCGCTGCCATGATCACAAGTTCGATCCCTTCACGCAGCACGACTTCTACGCGATGAAGGCCTTCTTCCACAACGTGCCGGAACGCGGTGTGGGCCTTTACAGCAATCCGGTGCGCACCAATGCGCCGCCTTTCGTGAAACTGCCCGCGCCGGAGCTGGAGACGAAAATCGCCGCGCTGAATGCGAAGCTCAAACCGGTCGAAGATCAGCTCAAAGGCCTCGCGGCGGGTGATCTCGAACCTTGGGCGAAAAAGCTCGCGGCGGCTAAGATCGACTGGCTGCCGCTGGAGCCGCAAAAAGCGACCGGAGGCGACAATCCGCCTCAAATCGCCGACAAGGCCGTTTTGATCGGTCCGCAGGAAACGCGGGCCAACAACGTCGTGATCCGGGCGAAGCTGCCAGCAGGCAAAACCACCGCGCTGCGTCTCGAATGCTCCACCACGGCTCCTTCGGCCAGTTTTCAATGGAGCGAGCTCAAAGTCGGCAAAACGAAGCTGCACGCCATCGACGCCACGCATGCCAACGTGCTCGACAACGACCGCAAAACCAAATCGGTGCTCTCGGTGGCACCTGAAAAGCCGGTGCAGGCCCTTTTTGAACTCGAAAAGCCTCTCGAAGACGCCGAGGTGGCGATCTCGATCGGTGTCGAGAATGCCGGCGGGCTTTCGCAGTGGCGTTTGTTTGCCACGACGAATGCGACGGAGCTCATCGCGCCCGCGAGCATCGTGACGATCGCGCAAAAAGAGGCCGCCAAACGCACCGCGGCCGAGCGCAAGCAGCTCGCGAGCTTTCGCTTGGCGCAGATGCCTGAGCACCGTCGCCTGAGTGCAGAGGAGGCTGCTTTGAAGAAGCAGATCGCCACGGTGGAGGCGGAGATTCCGACCACGCTGGTCATGGAGGAGCAGAAGGAGATGCGTCCGACCTTCATCCTGATGCGCGGGGCTTATGACAAGCCGGGTGAGAAGGTCGTAGCCGCCACGCCCGGCGTTTTGCCCGCACTCGCCGCCGATTTGCCGCGCAATCGCCTCGGTCTCGCCAAGTGGCTCGTGAGCCGTGAGAACCCGCTCACGGCCCGTGTGATCGTGAACCGCTTCTGGCAGCATTTCTTTGGCACCGGCCTCGTTCGGACGAGCGAGGACTTTGGCTCTCAAGGCGAGCCGCCGAGCCATCCGGAGCTGCTCGACTGGCTTGCGGTGACGTTTCAAGAAAGCGGCTGGGATGTGAAGAAACTCGTGAAGCTGATCGTGACGAGCGAGACGTATCAGCAGAGTTCACGTCATTCGTCGGATCAGGGCGATCTGTCGAATCAATGGCTGTCACGCGGGCCGCGGCATCGTTTGAGTGCGGAGGTGATTCGTGATCAAGCATTGGCGGCCAGCGGATTGCTGGTGGAGAAGATCGGCGGTCCGAGTGTGAAGCCGTATCACCCGCCGGGGCTTTATGAGCAGGTCGTGGCACAGCGCGACAATCCCAAGGCCACCTACCAGCAAGGCAGCGGCGACGATCTGCACCGGCGCAGCCTCTACACCTACTGGAAGCGCAGCGTGCCGCATCCCGGCATGCTGCTCTTTGATGCGCCTTTCCGCGAAACCTGCGCGCTCCGCCGCTCGCGGTCCAACACGCCGCTGCAGGCGCTCAATTTGATGAACGACCCGACGTATGTCGAAGCGGCTCGGTTTCTGGCGCAACGCATGATCAAGGAAGGCGGCACGAGCATCGAGTCACGCCTCACGCATGGCTTTCACCTGCTTCTGGGACGAAAACCGAGCCAACAAGAACTCCAAGTCCTCACCGCAGCTGTGGAGCGATCCATCAAAGACTTCACCAAGGAAGCAGAAGCTGCCAAACAGCTCCTCACCTTCGGTGAAGCCAAAACGGACGACAAACTGAGCCCTGCTGAACTCGCCGCCTACACCACGGTCGCCAGCACGCTGATCAATCTCGACGAAACCATCACCAAGGAGTGATTTCGATGCCTCTAGTTCACCTGCAGCCCTTCCAGCTCCGCCAGCTTCCGAGCTTTGGTGTCAAAGCTCCAAAAGGTGTCACAACCCAGAATGAGCGCAGAGGCAACGTGCAGCACATCGTTGGTGCGAAAGCCATGCTTCGCGGTATGCCGGTGAACCAGGTCATAATACAAATCATCCAAAAGACGCGAATCCGGCTCCCGGATGGACAACTGCTGCCCCTGCTGAATTTCCAGTTCGAAACTTGCCTCCGCAGCGCGGGCCGTCCCCGCAGTCACGGTGTAGCCTGGACTGCCATTCTTCGATTCATAAACGAGGCGCTGAAAGGCATTCACCAGCTCATGGTGAAGCAGTCGCGTGACTGGAAGCGGTTCGTTGCTTCTCTTCGACCACTCATTCAGCAACCGATCCGCTTCCGCCGTGAAGGGCAAATTCAGCAGCAGGTTGGTAAAGAAGTTTGTGTCGGCATACGCCTTCATAGCTCACCAGCGATGACCTTGTTCAGGTGTTCGATATCCACCTCCGGGCCGCAGGTGTTGCCCAGCGCCGTCATGCGTTGCCTGTGCGCACGCATTCTCTCGACCATGCTCGGCACCACCAGCTCAGAAGTCGGGCGGGCGACTGAAATCTCAAAGACCTCCCCACTGCGGCTTTTGACGGTTACCCGCCCCAGCTTCCGCGCCGCCTCGAGCAACTCCGCGCCGCTGCGGTTCATGTCACGCACGGTAAATTCACGCCGCAGCGGCTTCTGGCTGCGCACACGGGCTTTTTTGGCGGCTTTCTTGGATGCGGTCTTCATGTCCGAAATCATGACCGACATCGCCGCGCCTTTCAATTCCTCATTTCTCCGCTCATGAGCACCGAATCCTCCCTCGCACCCTTTTCGCGTCGCAACTGGCTCAAGAGCCTCGCGCTGGCATCGCTCGCGAATCCAAAGCTCTTCGCATCGCCGGCGGCGCACTTTGCGCCGAGGGCGAAGCGCATCATCTGGCTCACGCAGGCGGGTGCGCCGTCGCAGCTCGATCTGTTTGATTACAAGCCGGGGCTTGTGTCGCAGTTCGACAAGGATTTGCCGAACTCCGTGCGTGGCGAGCAGCGGCTGACGGGCATGACGGCGGGGCAGAAGCGCTTCCCCATCGCGCCGTCGGTGTTCAAGTTTGCGCAGCATGGCCAGAGCGGCATGTGGTTGAGCGAGTTGCTGCCGCACACGTCGAAGTTCGCGGATGAGATCTGCCTCATCCGCTCGCTGCACACGGAGGCGATCAATCACGATCCGGCGATGACGTTGCTGCAAACCGGGCATCAAATCGGTGGCCGGCCCGCGTTTGGCGCGTGGGTGTCGTATGGCCTCGGCTCCGACAACGCGGACCTGCCTGCCTTTGTCGCGCTCATCTCGCGTCCCAGCGGCCCCACGAACGCGCAGCCGCTGCACGAGCGCATGTGGGGCAGCGGTTTCCTGCCTTCGAAGTATCAAGGTGTGCGCATGAGTTCCGGCAAGGACCCCGTGCTCTTCCTTTCCAATCCGCCCGGCATCACCACGGAGCGACGCCGCGCCATGCTCGACGATGTCGCCGCGCTGAACCGACTCAAACTCGCCGATTACCACGATCCCGAAACGCAGGCCCGCATCGACCAATACGAGATGGCCTTCCGCATGCAGTCTGCCGTGCCTGATTTGGCCGATCTCTCCAAAGAACCCGCCGACATTTACGAGCGCTACGGCCCCGAATCGAAGAAGCCGGGAACGTATGCCGCGAACTGCATCCTCGCCCGCCGGCTCGCCGAACGAGGTGTGCGCTTCATCCAGCTTTACCATCGCGGCTGGGACCAACACAACAATCTGCCCAGCGGCATCAAGAGCCAGTGTCACGACACCGACCAGCCCACCGCAGCCCTTTTGGCCGAGCTCAAAGAGCGTGGCATGCTCGATGACACGCTCGTCATCTGGGGCGGCGAGTTTGGCCGCACGGTGTATTCGCAGGGCGTGCTCACCCGCGACAATCACGGCCGCGATCACCACCCGCGCTGCTACAGCGTCTGGATGGCCGGAGCCGGCGTGAAAGGCGGCCACGTCCACGGCGAGACCGATGACTTCAGCTACAACATCGTCAAAGATCCCGTCCACATCCACGACCTCAACGCCACAGCCCTCCATCTCCTCGGTCTCGACCACACCCGCCTCACCTACCGTTTCCAAGGCCGCGACTACCGCCTCACGGACATCCATGGCAGTGTGATCCAGAATCTGGTGACTTGAAGAAACTGCTTCCCTGCTCCAAAACTTCTCATGATCCTCGATACCCTCGCCAATGCCGCACGCTACGAATCGCTGAACTCCCGCTTCGCGAAGGCCTTTGCCTTCCTGCGCACTGTGGATGGCACGCAGGCATTGGGCCGGCATGACCTAGATGGTGATCACTGCTTCGCGCTGGTGCAGACCTATGAGACGAAGCCGCTGGAGAAGGCGAAGTTCGAGGCGCACCGGAAGTACATCGACGTGCAGTTCATCCAGAGCGGGCGCGAGACGATCCTTTGGGCGCCGCTGGCGTCGATGACGGAGGAGACGATGGCCTACAGCGAGGAAAAAGACGCCGCGTTGTGGAAGCTCACGGTGGACACCACGCCGCTGCATGTCAGCGCCGGGCACTTTGCCATCCTCTGGCCCGAGGATGCCCATGCGCCCTGCATCGAGTGGGAGAAGCCGGAGCAGGTTTTCAAGGTGGTCGTCAAGGTGGCGGTGGAATAGGCGTGGATCATCGTTGAGCTTTGCCCTTGCCACCTCCGCCGGACGCAGACAGCATGGTGACCGCATGCAACAAAAGTCTTTTCTTCAACGCAATTGGTACCTTTTCACGCCCATCGTGATCATCATTATCCCGCTTCTCATGGCGGCGAACTCGATGGTGAATTGGGGCTACGGCTTCAATGAATCGATGAATGCGCTGATGCACTTCGGCTCCACGGACACTCGCTACTCGATTGGCTTTTCCGAGCTGGGGTTCAAAACGATCAAGCCTGGCATGGATGGGCGCACCGTTTACAGCCTGATCAAGAACCCCTTCGAGCAGCAGGTGGAAGGCACCGTATGGCGCTTCTCACTGCCGCAGGGAGACGCGAAGTATTACCACGAGCGCACATTGATCTTGGAAAAGGACGCCCAGGGCGTCCCAAGGGTGAAGCGTGTGGTGAGCCGCTTTCACACACCGGAGATCAAGTGAACCCCGCTCCCTGCATGAACTTTTCCGTGAGTCATTTCCTTCCTGTTTCCTGTCTGGCCTTGGCGCTGGCGCTATCCTCCTGCGGTGGTCCTTCGATCAAGGGCCTGCCGAAAAACCTGCCGGTGATCAATCTCCACGGCTCAAAAGAAACGCCGCCGCACTCGATGGCGCAAAACGAGTATCCCTTTGATGCGGACGGCGACTATAAGACGGAGTGGGTGGCAGGTGGCACCTCAGGCAAGCCGGAGGCGGACTACACCTCCTGGCGCAGTTCTCACGGAGGCGAGCCGACCCCACAGAGGGATTACACACCGCCGAAAAAGAAGAAATCTTCCTCCAGCAGCAAATCGAAGAGCAAGGGCGGCAGCTACACGATCAAAGCTGGCGACTCTCTTTCGGTCATTGCCGCCAAGAACGGCACGACTGTGGCCAAGCTGAGGGCCGCCAACGGCCTGAAGGGCGATATGATCCGCGCAGGCAAAACTCTCAAGATCCCCAAATGACATGCGCTGGCCGTTTGATCGCCCTCTCCTCGCTTTACTAGCGCTTGCGATGGCGTTGGCGGCTCCCGCTTCTCTCCAGGCCCAGTTTCGCTTTAACACGGTCGTGATTGATGCCGGCCACGGCGGCAAGGATCCTGGCACGATCTGGTATCACCGGGTCGAAAAACACCTCGCTCTCGATGTGGCGAAGCGTGTCGAGACTGGTCTGCGGGCCATGGGCATTAAAACGGTGATGATCCGCCGCACGGATACCTTTGTGGAGCTCGATCAGCGTGCCCGCCTAGCTAACAAAGTGCCGTCTTCGATCTTTGTCAGCGTTCATTTCAATGCGGACGGCAAGGACTTCGGCAAAAACGGGGCAGAGATGCATTATTATGGCCCCAAAGGCCTCTACCTCGCCCAGCGGCTGAACACCGCGTTTGATAAAAATGTAAAACTCGGCTGCCGCATGCTCGTGCAGCGAAAGCGCCTCGTCGTGCTGCGTGAGACGAAGGCGCCTGCGGTGCTCGTGGAGTGCGGTTACCTCACGCATCGCACCAATTCATGGCTCTGCTCCCTCACCACGCACCGTCAGGCTGTCGCGAATGCCATCGTGGCCGGCATTTTAGCTTCCCGGGCGAAGTGAGGGGCTGCCAGCTTTCACATCTTTTGAAAATCGCGGCACGATGAGGTCTGGCGGGGCATTTGACTAAGCCCGTGGCGTGGTGAAAGGAGAGTCAGACCATGACCGCCCCCGCCGTCAGCGCTAGTAATCCTGTTTTCCCGTTCCACCTCGTGCGAGCGGACTTGGAACGTGTGGAAGCGGCCATCCTCGATCAGGCCCGTGCCTTTGATCCTGGCGTCGAGGGCTACGTCAGTTACGTCTGCAAAACCTCCGGCAAGCGCATCCGTCCTGCGCTGGCGGTGCTCTCCGGCGGTGCCACCGGTGGCACGCACGAGGGGCACACCCGTCTCTCCGTCATTTTGGAACTCGTTCACATCGCCTCGCTCGTGCATGATGACATTATGGACGAGGCGGACATCCGTCGTCAGGTGCCCACCGCCGTCGCCAAATGGGGC
This sequence comes from Verrucomicrobiaceae bacterium, assembly GCA_016713245.1. GTDB lineage: Bacteria > Verrucomicrobiota > Verrucomicrobiia > Verrucomicrobiales > Verrucomicrobiaceae > Prosthecobacter. The sequence continues at coordinate 485,706 of JADJPM010000001.1, forward strand.
AGCAGCCTCAGCGTGCTACTTGGAGACAGCCTTTTCGCCTATGCCTTGGAACTGGCGACCGAGTTTGATGACACCCACGTCTGCCGCACCATCGCCCGCGCCTCTCGTGACGTGTGCTCCGGTGAGATTTTGCAGACGCAGCGCCGCTTCGATCTGAATCTCTCTGTCACCGATTATCTGAAGATGATCGAGATGAAGACGGCGGCGCTCTTTGCCGCCGCCTGTGAACTCGGCGCACGGCTCAATCAACAATCAGAATCCACTCAGCACTCGTTGCGTGATTACGGCCTGAAGCTCGGCACCGCCTACCAGATCTACGACGACTGCCTTGATCTCGTCGGCGATGAAAAAACCGTCGGCAAGACGCTGCGGACAGATCTGGCGCGGGGAAAACTCACGCTGCCCATCCTTTACCTCCTCGAAGGAGCCACCGAAGCGCAGAAGCAAAAGCTCAGCCGCATGCTGCTGAAAGGTGAGCCGATGGATACCAGCATCCTCGCCGGCATCGCCGATTACGATGGCGCGGTCGAGCGGGCGGTGAAATTCGCCCAGGACATGCTGGTGAGTGCCCGTGCGGATTTGATCTCCCTCCCTGGCACGCCGCACAAGCAGGCGCTGGAAGATATCGTGGGCTACCTGCACAGCTTGCTGGATCAGTGCCGCGCGATTCATTGATGGGTCCGCTCTGTCCGCTCTGTCCGATCTGACCGATCATCATGTCCCACCGCATTCACGACATCCCAGAGAGTGACCGCCCGCGTGAGCGCCTGCTGCGCCTTGGCCCACAGGCGCTTTCCGATGCGGAATTGCTCGCTCTTTTCATCAACACCGGCACGAAGGGCGAAAACGCGCTTCAAATAGGCGAACGCATGCTTCGAGAGCATCGTTCCCTCCGGGAGCTGTCCCGTTTGGAGCCCACGGCCCTCACGGAAATCAAAGCGCTGGGACCCGCGAAGGCCGCTAAACTGGCCGCTGCCTTCGAGATCGGCCGCCGCGCCGCCCGCGAGACCTCGCAGCGGGACATCGTGCTCGATCATCCACGCAGCGTGTATGAGTTCATCGGCCCCGAGTTACAGGCGCTGAGCTATGAATCCGTGCGCCTCGTGCTGCTCACCACGAAGCTGACCTTGCTACGGGCCGAGGAAATATTCCGCGGCAGCCTCAACGAATGCACCGCCACGCCGCGTGACATCCTCAAGAAGGCGCTCATTCACAACGCCCACGCCTTCATCCTCATCCACAACCATCCCAGCGGCGATCCGACGCCCAGCGATGCCGACCGCCGCCTCACCCGCCGCCTCCGCGAGGCCTCCGAGACGATGGGCATCCTGCTTCAGGACCATGTCATCATCGGCACGCCCTCTGAATCCCGCGAGCTGCCCTACTTCAGCTTCCGCGAGCACGGGTTGCTGTGATTTTTCCCGTTTGCCACCCCGCCGCCTCACGCTAACGCACCGCATGACTTTTCCCGCGCAGCGTCTCGGCCTTCTGATCGTGCTTTCCGGCCCTTCCGGCACCGGCAAGACCACGCTCGCCCGCCGGGTCTGTGATCGCGGCGAGGCCATTTTCTCTGTCAGTTGCACCACCCGTGCCCCACGCCCCGGCGAGGTGGATGGGAAAGACTACTTCTTCCTTCAAGACGCCGACTTCGTCGAAAAAATCGGGCGCGGCGAGTTCTTCGAGCACGCCCACGTCCACGGTCGCCGCTACGGCACACTGAAAAGCTATGTGATCGACAATTTGCAGCGCGGCATCGACGTCATCCTCGACATCGACGTGCAGGGTGCGGCGCAGGTCCGTGCCAGCGATGACGAGTACATCCGCCGCTGCCTGCTCGACATCTTCGTCATGCCTCCCAGTATTGATGAACTCCGCGCCCGCCTCAGCGGCCGCGCCACCGAGGATGCCGACGCCTTCGAACTGCGCATGAAAAATGCCGCCGAGGAAATGTCCCACTGGCCCGAATACAGCCATGTCCTCGTCAGCGATACTCGCGATGCCGACGCCACGCGTTTCGAGGCCTTGCTCACCGCCGCGCGGATGCGCAGCAGCCTGCGTTGATCACCGCGTCACTGCAGGAAAGGCCTCCACTCCTGGCGCATCGACGAAAAACTCGCTCGCCTCGCCATCGGGGATGCCATGGCTGAGGATGCCTTCAAGGCGGCGACGGCTGCCGCGTTCGGTGGAGGGGCGGTTCGCGGTGCGCTGGATGAGATCCGTAATGACCGGTGCCGCGACGGCAGCACCAGCGGCCAGGAGGGCGAGAGCGATCACATTCGAGGAGCCACGACGCATGCCACGACCGAAAAGGATGCCCAAAGCGCAGCCGGCGGCGGCGGGGGCGATGATCGTGGCGTAGTTTTCGTAGCGGGCGGCGGGGTTCTCGGGCTGCATGAATCACCATAAGCCTTCGGCGAACAAACTCCAAAGAGGAATTTGCCCGGACCTTGCTCCATGGCTAAGAACTGCGCACTCATGAGCAAATCCGCCCTCCCCAAACGTTACGCCCTCATTCTTGCCGGAGGCAGCGGCCAGCGCTTCTGGCCGATCAGCCGCGACGCCCAGCCGAAACAGCTTTTGAAGCTTTTTGGCGATAAGACCCTGCTGGAACTCACCATCGAGCGCCTCGACGGCATTGTGCCCAAGGAAAACATCCTCATCCTCACCAACAAGCAGCAGGAGGCCACCGTCCGCTCGCTCATCACCACGCTCCCGGCCGAAAACATCGTGGCCGAGCCGGAAAAACGCGATACCGCGCCTGCCATCGCCCTCGCCGTGGGATGGGTCGTGGCCCGTGATCCGATGGCGACGATGATCGTCCTCCCGGCGGATCATTTGATCGAAAACCACGCCGAATTCCAACGCGTGCTCAGCAATGCCTCCCTGGCCGCCGAGAACAGCGGAAACCTCGTCACCGTGGGTATCAAGCCCACCTGGCCCTGCCCCAGCTACGGTTATGTGGAGCGTGGTCGAAAGGCCAGCATCGGTGGCGTGGATGACCTCCCCGTCTGGGAGGTGGCTCGCTTCCGCGAAAAGCCCAATCCCGATCTCGCCGAGCACTTCATCAGCCAAGGGAACTTCCTCTGGAACGCCGGCATGTTCATCTGGACCATCCCGGCCATCTTTAGCGAACTCAGCCGCCACTGCCCGGTGCTGGCGGACTTCGTTTCCGAGCTTCGAGGCTCCAAAGACTTCTCTGCCACCGTGGCGAAGCAGTTCGGCAAACTGCCCAAGCTCTCCATCGACTACGCTTTGATGGAAAAGGCCACCCGTGTGCTGAACATCGAAGCCACCTTCGACTGGGATGACGTGGGCAATTGGACCAGCGTGGGCCGCTATCTCAAAGCCGATGGCGATGGCAACCAGCACAACTGCGCCTTCTCCCAGCAGGAAGCCTCCAACAACATCGTCTTCACCCAAACCGGCCAGCATGTGGCTCTCATCGGCGTGCAGGATTTGATCATCGTCGCCTCCAAAGACGGCCTCCTCGTGGCCGACCGTGCCCGGGCGGAAAACATCAAAAAGCTCGTCGATGGCCTGCCATCGGAGCTGCGCTAAAAAATGCCCCGCATCCTCGCCATCGACCACGGCACCGTGCGCATCGGCCTGGCGCTGAGCGACGAGCTGGAGCTCGTGGCGAATCCCTTCAAGACGCTGGATGCCCATCACGAGCCGGAGCGAGCCATCGCCCGTCTCGTGCAGGAAAAACACATCGCGAAAATTGTCATCGGCATGCCCTACCGCATGGACGGGCAGCGTGGTGAGGCAACCGAGCGAGTCGAAAAATTCGCCGACAAGCTCGGCAAGGAGCTGCGGCATGAAACTCCCATCGAATTCGTCGATGAACGCCTTTCCTCCGTCGAAGCCGAGGCCTCGCTCTCGCGTTCCGGCATCACGGATCGAAAAGAACGCAAGGAAGTCGTCGATCAACTCGCCGCCGTCGTCATCCTCCAGGATTACCTCAACACCGAACGCGGCCCCGAAGGCTTTCTGCTACCCGATGAATCTTTCGAGATGCCGTGGAGCGGTGAAAAGCCTCGGAAAAAGCGTTGAGGCCATTCATCAGCAATGATGCGCACCTCGCGTGTTCACATACACCGAGTAGAGGCTCTGGGAGGCGGTGATGAAGAGGCGGTTCCGCTTCGGGCCGCCGAAGCAGATGTTGCTGGCGGTCTCGGGCAGCTTGATGAAGCCGATGAGCTTGCCTTCGGGGTTGAAGACGTGGACGCCGTCAAAACCATCACCCACCCAACCGGCGCTGGCCCAGAGATTGCCTTCCACATCGCAGCGGATGCCGTCGGAGCCGCCTTTGCAATGACGAAGGTCATCTTTGAACTGTGGCACTGGTCGTCCAACCGCAATGGGGGGCCTTCCCGATGAAAAATTTCCGTTTTCATCCACCACACCGATATTCTTTTTATCGGCGAGCTGGCCTTTATTCGTGGCGAAGACCTTGCCGTTTTTCACCGTCTTGCCGTCCACGTCATAGACGCGGATGTTCTTCGGGCTGCCGGTATCGACGATGTACACTTTCTTGTAATCGGGTGAGAAGCAGAGGCTGTTGGGCTTTTCGAGGTCCTCGGTGATCTTGGTGATCTCGCCGGAGGGGTCGATGCGATAGACGGATTCCTTGAGGAAGAGTTCACCTTTGTTGCCCTCGTAGTCCATCATGCTGCCGTAACCGGGATCGGTGAACCAGATGGAGCCATCGGGATGCACCGCGCCATCGTTGGGGGCGTTGAAAGGTTTGCCGTCGAATTTTTCGGCCAGCACGGTGATTTTACCGTCGAGCTCGTAGCGGACGACGCGGCGCGTGCCGTGCTCGAAGCTAATCTGGCGGCCTTGCAGGTCAAAGGTGTTGCCATTGCTGTTGTTGGCGTTGTTTCGCATCACGCTCACATGACCGTCCTCGGGCAGCCAGCGCATCTGAGCGTTGTTCGGGATGTCGCTCCACACGAGGTAGTTGCCGGTGCCGTTCCAGGCGGGCCCCTCGGCCCAGAGCATGCCGGTGTGCAGGCGGCGGATGGGCGCGTTGCCTTGAACGAGCTTCTCAAAGGCCGGATCGAGCGCGATGACATCCGGATCGGGATAGCGTTCGGGCGTCTGGCCGGTCCAATCGCGGGCGAGAGCGGAGCTGGCGGTGGCGGCGACAAGGGAGCTGAGGAAAGAGCGGCGATCAGTGGTCATGGCGGCGGCGTTTTTAGCGAGTCGTGGCAAAAAACGCACGAAATTATGAATCTGTGCGGCTAAATTGAGTGAACAATGGTACTGCCGCGTGATCTTACGCACGGCCCGATCCACCTCCCGCATGCCCCCGGTATCCAATTCCCCTGAACCCAGCTTCGAAGCGCCCGCGACGAAGACGTGGGTGGCATGGATACGAAACAAATTCCTCGCTGGCCTAGCCCTCGCCGCGCCGCTGATCGTCACCTTTTGGATTTTGCAGTTTGTTTACGGCCTGCTGCACGGCTGGGCGGAAGGCCTGCTCGGCTACATCGCCGAGATGGCGAAGGAGATCATCGGTCACGATGTGATCAGCCTCGATGACCCGTTGGTGAAGCGCATCACCGCCTTTGCGGGCTTCATGCTGCCGCTGGTGGTCATCGCCAGCCTCGGTGTGCTAGCCACGAACGTCATCGGTGCCCGCGTCGTGCATGCCACGGACAAACTGCTGCTCCGCGTGCCGATGGTGGCCGTCATTTATAAGACGCTGAAGCAGGTGATCGATGCCTTCCGCGGCTTCGGAGCCAAGCAGAACCTCAAACGCGTCGTTTACATCGAGCAGGGCAATGGCGTGCGCATGCTGGGCTTTGCCACCGGCCAGTTTACCGATACGCAAACCGGCAAGGCGATGACCTGCGTGCTCGTGCCCACCTCTCCCAGCCCGATGACCGCCATCCTGCTCATCGTGGATACCGATAAGATCACCGACGCGCCGATCTCCATCGAGGATTCGATGAAGATGATCCTCTCCGGCGGCCTCGTGGGCCCGCAGACGATGGTGACGCCGCTGAATCAACGGCCCGCCGTGGCGGCCACGCCCGAGCTCGACTCCAAACCGAAGGAGGAAGAGAAGAAAACGCAGCCACTTCTTCCCATCGGCCTGCCGCGTGCGGAGGATTTTGATTCCGGCGATAACGACATCCTCGCCGAGGCTCTCCGCGCCGAGCCACGCACTCGCCGCTGGCTTCCGGGGCTGGGCTGGAAGAAGAAATAACTCATGCAGGCCGCTGTTTTCGCGATTCTGAGCCTCTTGGCGCTCAATGCATGGCTTCAGGCGAAATCGCGATGGCGCTGGCAGTTGCGGCTCGTGACGCTGGAATTCGGTCACTGGCTCTCGCTAGCTTGTTTTGGCCTCGCGGCATTGCACTGGGCGTTTTTGGGTCTGGCGGTGGTTTTTCTTCGCCCGGCCTGGCAGGCTTCGCGGATCGCCAAGAAGCATGCTTTGCCCTTTTCCTGGCTGCGACTGTGGTTTCCGCGTCGTGACGGCATAAACGTGATCGTCACCCGCACCTGCGCCTTTGAGCATGAGGGCGATCAGATCGACGTCGTGATCTACGAACCTGCTCGCGATGGCAAAAAACGCCGCTGCATCGTGGCGCTGCACACCGGCGGCTGGGACAGCGGTGATCCGGGCGAGTTTCCCGCGGCGAACCGCGAACTCGCCGCCCGATGTGATGTCGTGATCTGCTCGGTGGGCTATCGCCTGGCCCCCAAGCATCCCTGGCCCGCTCAAGCCGAGGATACTCGTCGCGCCATCGAGTGGGTGCGTGCAAATGCGACCACGCTCGGCATCGACACGGACGATTTGATCCTGCTCGGACGCAGCGCTGGGGCGCAGATCGCCACCGCGTGTGCGTTTGGCATGCCGGAACTGCGTGTGAGCACCTGCATCGCCGTTTATGGCCCGCCGGACATGTTCTTCGCACGAAAGTGGTCCTACCCCGATGACATCCTGAAGTCCCTCAAGCTCGTGCAGCAATACATGGGCGGCGATCCCGAGGACGTGCCGGACGCTTACCGCACCGCCTCCGCCAGCGAGTTTGTCAGTGAAGCGAGCCCCGCCACCCTGCTCATCCACGGCGAGAGCGATTCACTCGTCTGGGTGGAGCACAGCCGCCGTCTCCACGCGAAAATGCAAGGCCTCGCCACCAGCTCCTACCTCGAACTCCCCTGGGGCGACCACGGCTGCGATTACTTCCCCAATTCCCCCGGCGGCCAGCTCTCGCTCGCGATGATGGAGCGGTTTCTGAAAGCTAACGCGTGAGCACCGGAACGCACGATTCCTGCATTGAGCCGACACAAATCCAGCGTATGAGCACGCCCCGCCATGCTCATCCCGACCTCGTTCCCCACTTCCACCGGCCCCGCCGAATCCAAGCCCCTCATCTCCGATGAAGGCTGGATCGTGCAGCACATGTTTTATACCATCGATCATGGTTACTGGGCCGCATTGACTCCCGAGGAGCGTGACGAGCGTCGTGCGAAATTCCTGAGCACCATCGAAAGCATCCGCAAACATCCCGGCACGCAGCTTCTTTGCTTTGCCATGGTCTCCGCGAAGTCGGACCTCGGCTTCATGCTCCTCACTCCCGATTTGCACGACTCGCAGCGCTTTGAAAAGCAGCTCAGCCTCTCGCTCGGCACGGATGTACTCACGCCCTGCTACAGCTACCTCTCGATGACCGAGTGGACAGAATACTCGCAGAGCGAAGAGGAATTCAAAACGCAGCAACTCGAAAAGGTGGAAGGCCTCACGCCCGGCTCGGAAGCCTTCGAGAAGCGCCTCGGCGAGTGGAAGGGCCACATGACGAAGTATTTCAACGACCGCCTCTACCCGAACATGCCGGACTGGCAGGTCATGTGCTTTTACCCGATGAGCAAGCGCCGCAATGTGGGCGCGAACTGGTATGCAAACGACTTTGCGAAGCGTCGCGAGCTCATGGGCGGCCACGCCAAGACCGGTCGCAAATACGCCGGCAAAGTCCGCCAGCTCATCACCGGCTCCACCGGCCTCGACAGCCACGAATGGGGTGTCACCCTCTTCGCGCACGACGCCGTGCAGGTGAAGAGCATAGTCTATGAAATGCGCTTCGATGAGGTGACGACGCAATACGGCGAGTTCGGCGACTTCTACATCGGCATCCAGCCTCCGACTGCAGAGCTGCTGCAGCGCGTGATGCTTGCGTGAGGCAGGATTTGATCCATCACTGCCCGCCCGTGCAAAACCAGCCCCTCACCATCGCCGACCGTCAGTTTCGTTCCCGCCTCATGCTGGGAACGGGAAAATTTGCCAGCGGCGAACTCATGCGGGACGCGATCATCGCCTCCGGGACGGAGATCGTGACCGTGGCGCTGCGCCGGGCGGACCTGAGCGGCAAAGGCGACCCCTTTGCAAACATCCTCGATTTCATCCCGAAGGACGTCCTCCTGCTGCCCAACACCAGCGGCGCGATGAATGCCGAGGAAGCCGTCCGGCTTGCGAGATTGGCTGTGGCGGCCGGTTTGCCAAACTGGGTGAAGCTCGAAATCCATCCCGACCCTCGCTACTTGCTGCCAGACCCGATCGAGACGCTCAAAGCGGCCGAAATCCTCGTCAAAGAGGGCTTCAAGGTGCTGCCCTACATCAATGCAGACCCCGTTTTGGCCCGTCGGCTCCAGGATGTCGGCACCGTGACCGTCATGCCGCTCGGCTCGCCGATTGGCTCCCACCAAGGTATCACCACGCGGCGGCAGATCGAGATCATCATTGCCCAGGCCACCGTCCCGGTCGTCGTGGATGCCGGAATCGGGGCTCCCAGCCATGCGGCGGAGGCCTTTGAAATGGGTGCGGATGCCGTGCTCGTGAATACCGCCATCGCTGTCGCCTCCGACCCCGTGCGCATGGCACAGGCCTTCAAAATCGGCGTCGAAGCCGGTCGTGCCGCCTTCGAGATCGGGCTTGGCGAGCACACAGAGGCAGCGTCGGCCACGAGCCCGCTGACGACGTTTTTGTATCAGTGACCGAGCATCAACCCTTCACGAGGTAGGTGAAGACGAGGACTCCGAGGAAGAGAAGGCTGGCGGCGAGGACCATTCCGGTAAACATAGCGGCGGGCAGATAGCGTGATTCAACCTGCCCGCCAGTGAAAATTTCCCCTTGCGAAAAAAGGTCCGTGAGGCAGACTCCGCGCCCCTATGGCTAAAACTTGCTGGCTCGAGCGCGAAAAGCGCAAGACTAAAACTGTCCAAAAATATGCGAAACTCCGCGCCGAACTCAAGGCTGCCGGAGACCACGTCGGTCTGTCCTTGCTCCCCCGCGATGCCAGCCCGACACGCCTCACGAACCGTTGCCGTGTCACCGGTCGTCGTCGCGCATTCCTCCGTCGTTTCCAAATGTCCCGTCTCACCTTCCGTGAAATGGCCTTGCAGGGTATGATCCCCGGCGTGACCAAATCCAGCTGGTAATTCGCCCGTCATTTTTTGGCTCCTCAAAGCCCGGCCCGGTCACAAAACCGGGCCGTTTTCTTGGAGAGGCGGATACGGCCTCCACACACGGACCGCTCCACGATGCCCACCTACTCCTACATCGCGCAAGATCCCGAAAAGGGCTGCCCGTCTTGTCGGCGGGGGTTTGATCTTCGTCGGCCGATGGATCGGGCGCCTCTCGAAGTCTGCCCGCTTTGCAAAAAGCCGGTCAAAAAACTCATCGCGAGCTTTAGCACGCCCAAATACACCAAACCGCTCTCCGTTTCTGACGCGAAGGCAGCGGGCTTCACCATTCTCGAAAAGCGCTGTGATGGCAATTACGAGAAGCTCTGACGCCCGTCCCTTCACCGCCTGCCGCCGCGTCCCTTCATGATCACCCTCCTCGCCAGCGCCACCGCCGAACTCGTCCGCGAGTGGGCCTTCACACCCAGCGAGCTATTCTGGCAGGCCGTCATCGTGCTCGCCATCGTGCTGCTGAATGCCTTCTTCGTCGCCGCCGAATTTGCCATCGTCAAAGTGCGTGATAGCCAGCTCACCGCCGCCATCGACGATGGGGTGCGAGGTGCGAAATTTGCCCAGCACGTAACCCGGAACCTCGACGCCTACCTTTCCGCTGGTCAGCTCGGCATCACGCTCACCAGCATCGCCCTCGGGATCTTTGGCGAGCCTTTCGTGGCCATCGTGGTGCAGCCCATGCTTTTCAAAATTGGCATCGTCAATGAGACGGTCATCCGCTGGACCTCCATCGGCATCGCGTATGCCATCGTCACCTACCTGCACGTCGTCCTCGGTGAACAGACACCGAAGGTCCTCGCCATTCGCAAGTCCCTCAGCGTCACGCTGCTCATCGCTAGGCCGCTGCATATCTTTTACCTCGTGCTGAAACCCGCCATCTGGATCCTCAGCACCAGCACCAACGTCATGCTGCGGCTCTTTGGCATCTCCAACGTCTCCGAGCACGAGATCGCCCACTCGGAAGAAGAACTCCGTCACATCGTCGCTGAGAGCCAGAAGTCCAAAGAGGTGACCGAAACCGAGAAGGACATTCTTCTCAACGCCTTGGCCCTCAACGACCGCTGCGTGCGTGATGTGATGACGCCGCGCAACACCGTCATCTCTCTCGATGCCGATGACAGCTTCGAGGCCAATTTGAAGGTCGCCATCGATAGCAAGCACACGCGTTATCCGCTCGTCGAAGGCCATCTCGACCACGCCATCGGCCTCATCCACATCAAGGATCTCCTCGCCCTCGTCGGCAAACCGCAGCCCGACCTCCGCAAGATCAAACGGGACTTCCACATGGTCCCCGAGTTGATGCCCATCGACAAGCTCCTGCGCTTCTTCTTGGACAAGCACGTCCACTTCGCCCTCGCCGTCGATGAATTTGGCGGAGCCGTCGGTGTCGTCACCCTCGACAACGTCCTCGAAGAGATCGTTGGCGACATCCAGGACGAGTTCGACCACGAGATCAGCGAGTTCAAACGTATCAACGACAACGAATTCACCGTCGAAGGCACCTTCAACCTCTACGAACTCGCCGATCACGCTGGCATCGAGCTGGAGAGCGATGAAGTCACCACCATCGGTGGCTACGTCACCCACATGCTCGGTCATCTGCCAAAGCCCGGCGAAAAAGTCGTCATTCAAGACTACGAGGTCACCACCACCAAAGCCGATCTCCGTCGTGTGCAGCAACTTCACTTTAGGAAGCTCACCAAAGCTTCGGGTGACGAAGACGAGGCCGGAGAGTAATTACCCTCTCCAACGGTAACCTACGCCGCGCACCGTCTCGATGAACTCCTCGGGCTCCTGCTCGATCTTTTTGCGCAGTTTGGCGATGTGCTGATCCAGCGTGCGGCTTTCCGGCATGTAATCGAGGCCCCAGCAGGCATCGAGAAACACATCGCGGCTCAGCGCCTGGCCGCGGCGCTCATGCAGCAGCTTCAAAAGAGCCACCTCACGCGGCGTGAGGTCCACGCTGGATTCCTCGCCACGCTGGACACGCAGCTCATCTGGAAACACGCGCAGCACACCCATCTCAAAGCACGCGGAAGGTACCTTCGCGGTCGAAACACGCCTCAAAGCACTGTGAATGCGGGCGATGAGTTCGTGCTTGCCGAACGGCTTACGCACAAAGTCGTCCGCCCCCAGCCGCAGGCCTACCACCACATCGATCTCCTCACTTTTCGCCGAGAGAAACAGCACCGGCACGCGCCCGTCCTTCTCACGCACGCGACGGCAGACTTCGTAGCCATCCACACCCGGCATCATGATGTCCAGACAGAGCAGATCCGGCTTGTGCTTTTGCCACAGCGCCAGCGCCTCGGCTCCATCCTTGGCCAGCAGCACCTGAAATCCCTCCGGCCGCAGGCATGCGGCCAGCGAATCGAGCGTGATCGGATCATCGTCGGCGATGAGGAGCTTCATGAGTGGCTGCGGTGAAAAGGACGAATGAGTAAATCCGAATGACGAATGAATGTCGAATGCCAAAGCCGGATTCGCAGGCGCTCTCGTTCGTCATTCAGATTTCGGACTTCATTCGTCATTCGGGAACTCGTCATTCGTCATTTTCCAACGTCACCGGCACTTGGAGCTCAAAACAGGTCCCAGCAGCACCGCATCGAAGCTTCAAATCACCGTTCATCCGCCGCGCCAGTTCACGCGCGATACTCAAGCCCAGTCCCGCGCCGCTCACTCCGGCGGCGACGCGATCATCGAGTCGCTCAAACGGCTCAAAAACACGTTCCGCGTCCTTTTCAGCGATTCCCGGCCCGCCGTCGCGAATCGCCAAAGTGAACTCACGTTCACTTTGGGTGGTTTGAAGGCTCGCGGGCACCTCCGGCGCATACTTCTCCACGTTCGAGAGCAGGTTCGCGGTGATTTGAGCCAGCGCATCGGCATCCAGCGAGATTTCCGCATCGGAGCCTTCATGCGTGCGCGTGACGGAGATGCCGCGACGCGTCAGCGCAGGCTCAAACTGCCGCAAAACCTTCTCCACGACCTCCGCAGGCCTGCACGGGCCGTTTTGCAGCTTCAGGCGGCCTTCTTCCTTCCGCGAGAAGGTGAGCACATTTTCGATGAGTCGGCTCAAACGGCCTGCTTCCTCGCGAATGAGCCCAAAACGGCCCGCGGAGGCCTCCGGCATGCTTTCTTCGATCACATCGAGATTCAGCAGGATGTTCGTCATCGGCGTGCGCAGCTCATGCGAGACGCGATTCACGAACGAAACGCGCTGCGCGGCCAGTTTCGCCGCGCGGCGCTGCTGCGCATGCAGCGCCAGACCGCCCAGCGCCGTCAAAACGCCCAAAGCCATGCCTGCGGCCAGAATCGGCAGGTTGTATGTCACACGACTTTCCCGCGCATCCCACGACGCAAGCTGCCAGCCGCCAAATCGCGAGGCGATGCTCATGAGCACATCAGGCGGCACGTTTGGCAAAACACCTGCGCGATGCAAAACGGCCCCGCCTTCCTCCCGCAGTTCATCCGGCCCGCCCAGCGACTGCTTGATACGCGGCAACTCGCGCAAATAGCCGCTCATCACTTGCTGCACCACCCCACGGTCGATGGTCAGCAGCACGGCGACGACGCCTTCGCGGTGCAGGAACATCAGCGGCTTCCCCGGCTCATCGATCCATCCGCTGTGACGGCCGGAGGTTTCCGGAAAAATCGCCTTCGCGTCCAGCAGCACGCGTGGCCGCGGCAGACCGTCGTGCTCTTTGAGGAGAGTTGGCTCCGGCAGCGGCGGATTCGGCGGAAAGCCGAGGTTGAGGTGACCTTCACGACCGGCGTTCTTCCAATACACCCACGACACCCGCTGGATGCCCTCCACGACCTGCGCGATGCGGCGCTGCGCCTCGCTGCTGTCATTCCACGCGTAGCTGAGCTGCATCGCTGCATCGCGCAGGTGCCCTTCATAGAGCTCCTCCAGCCGCCGCGTCTCTGCATTCAGACTGACGACGAGCTGCCGCTGCGCCGTGCGATCCCGCTCCACCCGCGCCTCCACCACACGCCGCGCCGCGATGACGCCGCCCGCGGCCACACAGGCCGCGAGCAGCAAAAGCAGGATGAGCGTGAGCCTGGGCATGATTATTCGAGCTCCTCGGTGAGAAAGAGCAGCCACACGCGGCCGCCGTCCTTACAGCCGTTCACGCCCGTATCGCCGGGTGGATTCAGCGTGCTGAGCAAGATGGTGCTGCCAGCGACCTGCGTGACGCCGGTGGTGAATTTTTGCGACACAAAGACGGGCATTTCCGGGTAGCGCTCGTCCCACAGCGGATCAGCGAGGTTTCCGGCGAAGCTGGTGAGATCGAAGGCGATGTTGGTGTGAATGATGTCGCCCTCATGGCTCAGCGTGGTCTCCGCCACCCAGTTGAAGCCGATCCGGCGGCATTCAAAGCTGGCCGTCCCCGCGGATGAAGATGACGTGGCCGGTGTCGCTGGTTTTTTCGGATCATCCGAAGGCTTTGCGGGCGCTCCCTCTGACGGCGGATCAAACTCCGTGCCGTAATAATGCTGGCGCACCGCTTCATGGAGAATGCCCATGCCCGCCTTGGCCGAGAGCGTGGAAACATGCTCCAGCACGGCCGAACCATCCGCCAGCATGGGCTTCAGCGCCTTGAGAATGGCCGGACCATCCTCCGCATGCTGGCGCAGCATTTCCCAGGCACGCACGCGCTCCAGCGAGATGACACGCGGCGTGAGCACGATGTTCCCCGCACCCTGCGGCGGTGCCTGCGCCGGCCGTGGCACCGGCACGACGCGTGGCGTGATGAAGGTCAGCGTGATCTGCCCCTCACCAGCGGCAATCGCATGCAGCAGCGCTGGCAGGCGGGCCAGCAGACTCACCATCGCCGGGCCGCGCTGCTCCTGAAAATCCGGCACGACGAGCCCCGGCAGTGTGCGGTCCGCTTTGGAAGCACGCAGGCCGAGAAAGCGCACGCGTTCAAAGCTGTGGTTCAGGTTCAGCTTCATGTTTGAGGGCTCCAGCGTCGGCTCCACTTCCAGCTTTTCGCCCACCTGCTTCATCTCGAAGGCGACGGGATACTGGAAGCCTTTCGCATCGGCAGTGAACCACTCCGTGGGATACAGCAACTCATCCACCGACTCCAACGTGAAGCGCGTGCCGCCTTTCCCGCGAGCAAAATGGCAGGCGTCGAGCTTTGCCGTGCCTGCCTTCACCGCAGCGAGCACCATTTCGTGCAGCTTCTCACGCCCCTCCGGCAACTCCAGCCACGCCGCAAAATCCGCCTGCGGCAGCGTGAAGCTTTCCAGGAAGAACGTGATGTTTGCCTCCTGTTCGGCAGGCTGCGGCGTGACGACGGGCTTCTTGTCTTTGATGAAGGGATCCTTCTTCGGCGCCTCCTGCGCGGAGGACACGACGGCGAGAGCGAATAAGAGCGAGGTGATGAGTTTCATGGTGCCGCGAGATTGGCGCATGCCGCGCCCGCTGCGTCAACGCACGATGAACGCTCTGTAAAAGTTCTGTCAAAATCCGCGTGGGCTTTGCTCCGCTAGCTGAATTTCCTCCTCCGTCATCGGACGCCACTCGCCAGGTTTCAAATCATCCGGCAGGCACAGCTCCCCCACGCTCTCGCGATGCAGCGCCGTCACCCGACAGCCGACACGGTGAAACATGCGCTTCACCTGATGGTAGCGGCCCTCATGCAGGGTGACCCGGGCGAGACGCTCGCCGAGGAGTTCGAGCTTCGCGGGCAGTGTCGTGATGTCCTCCGTATGAAAATAGAAGCCGCGTTCAAAGGCCTCGACGGCGTCCGCAGGCACCGGCACATCGGTTTCCACGCGATAAACCTTCGGCACCTTGAAATCGGCGGCCATGAGGCGCTTTGACCAATTGCCGTCATTGGTCAGGATCAGCAGGCCGGACGTGCTTCGGTCCAACCGGCCGGCGAGATGCAGCGTTTGCTTGTCTGGATCGTCGATCAAATCGAGCACGGTGGCATGCCGCGCATCCTTCGTGGCACTGAGCCAGCCGACCGGCTTGTTCATGACGAGGTAGAGGCCTCGTTCCGCGACCTGCACAGGTTCTTCATCGAGCATCACCGTCGAAAAGCGATCCACCTCCGCATGACCATCCGCCACGGCGAGGCCGTCCACGCGGACGCGTCGAGCCGCGATGGCCCGCAGCGCGGCCGTGCGGCCCATCTGGCGGTGTTTGGCGATCAGGCGGTCCAGTTTCATGAGGCAGGTTCGATGTTGAATGTTGAAGGTTCGATGTTCAATGTCGGCGCTCATGTCCCTCCGACTTCTTTTGCTCCTCGCCACCGCCGGTCTGCTCGCCTCCTGTGCCTCTTCGGCACGGAATTCTGAGATGGATGCCACACGCCGTGCCGCCATCGCCGCCGAACCGCGAGGGAACTACTTTGTCGCCCGCCGCTTCCACATCGATCACACGCACTTCTGGGGTTATGTGCGCCGTCCCGGCGAGTCTTGGGATAAATCAAAACTCGTTTGCATCAATGAGCGCTACTGCAAGATACCCGACCGGTTGCCCGAGCAACCCGCCAGCGGCCCGGGCTACGGCTACGACCACAATTACGAGTATCACTTCACTGGCGAGTTCAGCGGTCGCAAAATCTTCGATCCGAACAGCAACATGGTCCTGCCGGAGTTTATCCTGAAAAGCCACAAGCTGGTGAGTCAGAAACCCGGTTACCTCTTCAAGCCCAACGAGCGATTCAACGGCTCCCAACTTCTTCGCGCGGAAGCCGGCGCCGTTCCGTAAGCACGAAATGTCACTGGAAGGTGACACGGTGGCGGGCAACATGCCGCCCGCATGCCCATCCCGATCATTCTGAATCCCGCCGCACGCAGCACCAAGGCTGCCGCGCTTGAGAACGCGCTGCGTTCTCTCTCGCCCACACCAGAGCTGCATCTCACCAGCGCACCGGGCGACGCCTCGAACATTGCGGAAGAACTCGCGGATGCAGGGCACGCCCTCGTCGTCGCCGCCGGAGGCGATGGCACGATGAATGAGGTGCTCCAAGGCGTGTGCCGCTCGAATGCCCGCCGACCTGCTGGGGCACCGCACACCGCGCTCGGCGTGCTGCCACTCGGCACGATGAATGTCTTTTCCATCGAATTGAAGCTCGCCGGCCAGGACCTCGCCACCTGCTGGAGCCGCATCACCAGCGGTTCACGGCTGGAAATCGACCTCTGGCAGGCCAACGACCATTTTTTCATCCAGCTCGGCGGCGTGGGCCTTGATGCACAGATCGTGCAGGAGACCTCGTGGGAGCAAAAAAAGAAATTCGGACCGCTCAGCTATGTCATCAGTGCGGTGAACGTGCTGATGCGTCCGCCGCCCGTGCTCAGCGTGCAGATTCCCGGCAAACCGCCGCTGCTCGGCACCGTCGTGCTTCTCGGCAACGGCCGCCACTACGGCGGCCCCTTCCCGCTTTTCCGCGAGGCATCGAACACCGATGAAAAGCTCGACCTGGTCATCTTCCGCGGTCTGGGCGGCCTCGAGTTCCTCCAGCTCTTCCGCCGCATGCTCGATGAAGGCTACACGCAGAGCGAGTACCTCGATTGCATGCAGGCCGCCGCCTTTTCCGTCTCGTCTCACGATGGACAAGATCTTCCCGTCGAGCTCGATGGCGAGTTAGTGACCGGCCTCGGAGCTTCCGTGGCTTTTCATCTGGCCCCCTTCCGTCTGCGTGTGGCCGCCTGATGCCGCATTTGCTGCAAAGCACGGCGCAAAGTCTGAATGAAGGCCCTTCATCCCGCCCGTAATCCCATCCACCATTCCAAAACTCCACCACTCCACTCCTCATGCCTGAAGCCAAAGTCCTCCTCATCGTCGGTGACGCCACCGAGACCGTTGACACGCTCTACCCTTACTACCGCCTCATCGAGGGCGGCTACAAGCCTGTCGTCGCCGCGCCGGAAAAGCGGAAGTATCAGATGGTGCTGCATGAAGTGAAGCCCGGCTGGACCATCACCAAGGAATGGGAGGGCTACAGCATCGACGCCGACATCGCCTTCAAGGACATCAAGCCCGAGGAATACGTCGGCATCTTCTTCAGCGGCGGTCGCGCCCCCGAATACATCCGCGAGGACGCCGATCTCCTGCGCATCACGAAGTGGTTCTGGGACAACAAAAAGCCCTGTGCCAGCGTCTGCCACGGCGTCGAGATCCCCGCCCGTGCCGACATCGTCAAAGGCCTGCGCATGGCCACCGTCGCGAAGTGCAAGTTCGACCTCGAAATTTGCGGCGGCATCTATGTGAACGAACCCTGCGTCATCGACCAGCACATGTTCAGCGGACGCACGTATCATGACTCGGGGCACTTCATCGGCCCGTGGATCAAGGCGCTCGATGAAGAGCGGAAGCGCATGGGCATCTAAAATGACGAAACCAGAATTCCGAATGACGAACGAAGCCCCAATGCCGAACTCCGAAGCCATGCGACCCACCTTCGACATTCGAGCTTCGTCATTCATTCGTCATTCGCCATTCGTCATTCGTCATTTTCTGCTCGCCACGCTCCTCGGCTCTCTTCCCGCTCACGCGCACCCTTTGCAGGCAGAGCCCATCAACCACGCCTACGTCTTCAACTTCGACCAATTCAACCTGCCGGAAGATCCCGACGAGCATCTCGTCACCGGCGGGCTGCTCTTGATGGCCGAACTGAACTGCACCGCGTGCCATGTCGTGCCTCAGGCGTGGCAGGAGCGTCTCAAACCGAAGCCTGCGCCCGATTTGAGCGCCGTGGGCTCTCGGCTCGATGAAGACACCCTCTGGCTCATGATCCGCAGCCCGCAGCATCGCAAAAAAGGCACGCAGATGCCTGGGCTCTTCGCCGGTGAGGAAGGCGATGACGAGAAGGTCGAGGCGCTGGTCGAGTATCTGGCCTCGTTGAAGGCCGAAACGCCCAAAATGCCCGCAGGCGATGCCGAGCGCGGTAAGGAGCTGTATCACAAAGTCGGCTGCGTCGCCTGCCACGAGCCCGCGCTCGACGTGCGGCCTCCGAAAGTGCCCGCCGATGCCGAAATCGAAAAACCGGGCAATGCCTCGGTGCCCATTGCTTTGGCCGATGCGTATGAGTTGAACGCCTTGGCCGCCTTTTTGAAGAATCCGCTCCACACACGCCCTTCTGGCCGCATGCCAGACATGCGCCTCAGCGAGCAAGAAGCCTCCGATCTCGCCGCTTACCTCCACACCGGCCGCGTGGCCGAAAAAGCCACCGCACGTGCCGCGCTGAAGATTCCGAAGCAAGGCATCGAAAAGGGCAAAGCGCTCTTCAGCAGCATGAAGTGCACGTCATGCCACTCGTTCGGAGTCCCGCCTTCTGGCGGAAAAGTGCCGCAAACAGCCATGCTGCCGTTTCCGGCTAAAGCCGGTGCTCCAAACGGTTGCCTCGCCGAAAAACAGCCCACCGGCACGCCGCGCTTTGATTTGAATGATCTCCAAAAACGCGCTCTCCGCCTCGCGTTGGCGGAAATCCAGAAGCCTGCGCCCAAACTCACCGCGCAGCAGCAAATCGACTGGCAGATGTCCCGTCTCAATTGCTATGCCTGCCACGACCGCGATGGCAAAGGCGGCCCGGAAGATCCCCGCGCTCAATTTTTCGGCGTGAACGATCCCACCGCCGAATCGCTCGGCGAACTCGCGCATCTGCCACCGAACCTCGACAAAGTCGGTCGCAAGCTCACGCGAGGCTGGTTCGAAAAAATCCTCTGGGGCCAAAACGGCAGCGTGCGGCCCTACATGGACATCCGCATGCCGAACTTCGGCCAGGCACAGACCGAAATGCTCATCAGCGCCTTCAACGAAGCCGACAAACTCGACCAAGCCGTGAAGATCGACGTCAGCGGCCTCGAAAAACATCACCGCGCCGAGCTCGGTCGCAAACTGCTCGGCGCCACGGGCCTCGCGTGCGTTTCCTGCCATGGCCTCAAGGATCGCAAATCACTCGGCCCGCCCGTCATTCGACTCACACACACCGTCGAGCGACTCCAGCCGGAGTATTTCAAAGAACTGCTGCTCAATCCGCAGGTCACACAACCCGGCACCGTGATGCCGCCGATGTTTGTCGGTCGCAAAACCGCCGACAAAGACATCGAGAGCATCTGGACCTACCTGCGCGAGGTCGAAGGCCAGCCGCTGCCGGAGGGACTCATGTCCGCCGCCGACTTTGAGCTCAAGCCGAGCGACAAGCCCATCGTCTTCCGCAGCTTCATCGAAGGCGTCGGCACGCACGCCATCGGCGTCGGCTACCCCGGCGGCCTCAACGCCGCCTTCGATGGCAAAACATCCCGCTGGGTCATCGTGTGGAAAGGCCGTTTCCTCGATGCCATGAGCAACTGGCAAGACCGCGCCATGCCGCCCATCAAACCACTCGGCACCGATGTGAAACCACTGCCCGCCGCACCCAGCGAACGCATCTTTGGTGGCTATCGCATCGGCAAAGACGGCATCCCCACTTTCCTCTACCGCGAAAACGGCCAGCAGGTCGAAGACACGCTCAAACCCGCCGGAGACCACTTCGAGCGCATCATCAAAACCAACGGTAAAGAATCGAAGGAGGTCGTGTCATGGTGAAAGCAATTTTCAGTCTCCAATTTTCAATTCTCAGTTTTCAATTTCTGTGCGCTCCGCTGTTCGCCGATGATTACTACCGAATCGAGACCTACGATCTGCCCGCTGGCGTCAATTTCGAAGCCAGCGGACTCGCGGTGACGGACAAGGGCAAACTCGCGGTCGCGTTGCGCAAAGGTGAAATCTGGATCGAAGGCGAAAAAGGCTTCCAGCGCTTCGCCAGCGGCCTGCATGAGATCCTCGGGCTCGCGTTTCATGATGGAGCGCTTTACGCCACGCAGCGTGCGGAGGTCACGAAGATCCGCGACACCGATGGCGACGGCACCGCTGATGAATACCTCACCGCCGCCGCAGGTTGGGGCGTGAGCGGCGCTTACCACGAGTATGCCTACGGGCCTGTTTTCGATGCACAGGGGAATCTTTATACCTCGCTGAATTGCAGCATGGGCAAAGCCATGGTGGAAGGTGACAAGCTCTGGCGTGGTTGGGTCGTGCGCACCTCGCCGGAAGGCAAGTTGGAGCCGTGGTGCGCCGGATTTCGCAGTCCCTGCGGCATCGGCACGAATTTCGAGGGCGATATCTTTGTCAGTGACCAGCAAGGCAACTGGATGCCCACCACGCCCATCTTCCACGCGAAGAAAGGCGCTTACTTCAGCCACGCCGACTCCATCCCGGATGCCATGCGCCCCGATTCGCCGGTCAAAATCCAACCCAAGCAGCCCGATGGCATCACCGTGGCCGAGGCGATGAAAAAAGTGCCCGGCTACTGCCCGCCCGCCGTGTGGCTACCGTATGTGAAAATGGGCCAGAGCGGCACCGGCATCGTTTGCGACCGCAGCGGCGGAAAATTCGGTCCCTTCGAGAAACAGCTCTTCATGGGCGAATTCGTGCTCAGCGGCGTGAACCGCGTCTTCCTCGAAAAAGTCGGCGGCGAGTATCAGGGGGCGTGCTTTCCCTTCATCGACGGCCTGCAATGCGCCGCGCTCGCCCTCACCACGCTGCCAGACGGCTCGCTCGTTGTCGGTGAATCAAATCGCGGCTGGAACAGCAAAGGCAACCGCCCCTTCGGCCTGCAAAAGATCGTGTGGACGAAAAAGACGCCGCTCGATGTGCAGAAGATGGAACTCACCGAAACCGGCTTCCGCTTCACCTTCACACTTCCCGTCGAAAAAGCCTCCCTCGGCCAACTCACCGGCCAGAGCTACACCTACCCCTTCCAAAGCAAATACGGCGGCGAAGAACTCGACGCCAAGCCCCTGCAAATCACCGCCACAAAGCTCTCGGATGACGCTCTCGTGCTCGAAGTCACCATTGCCAATCTCCGCGAAGGCTACGTGCATGAATTCGAGCTTCCGCAGCTCAAAGCGAAGGACGGCACACCGCTCTGGCACCGCATGGCCTACTACACGCTGAACCAGTTAAAGTAGTCCCCGCGAAAAAATTTCGCGCAGCTTTGAACAACGGAAACGGCCTCGCATCTAATGCCAGCACAGTGATTGCGGGCGTGAGTCCGCCTAAACTGGGTCTTGAGAGTGATTGGTTGTTAACCTGTTGAGGGTTGATGCCCAAAAGCAACAACGGAGCCGGGCGGAATCGGGAGCCGCCCGGCTCCAATTGCGTCGGCGCGGAACGCTGGCACTGTCCACCGCATGAGTGTGGATGTTGTGTGTGCCATTTTGAAACGCGGAGAAACCGTCATGATTGCCCGTCGGCCGGAGGGCAAGAAGCTCGGCGGCCTGTGGGAATTCCCCGGCGGCAAAGTCGAGCCCGGTGAGCGACCTGAAGCCGCGCTACATCGCGAACTGCTGGAAGAGCTGGCCTGTGAGGTCCGAATCACCCGCTCACTGCCCGCCTGCGAGCATGCTTACGATTGGGGCACGATCCGCCTCATCCCTTTCGAGTGCGAGCTGACCCCAACCAGCCCGGAGCCGCATCCACATGAGCATTCGGCGCTCGCTTGGGTGACACTCACGGAGCTTTCACGCTATGAATTGGCACCGGCGGATCTGCCAGTGGTGGAGATGCTGGGGAATTGATGGAGTCATGGAGTCGCGGAGTGATGGGGTGTTTGGATTTCCAATCTTCCACTGCTCCATCACTCCAGTGCTCCCCTGCCCCAGTGAATCAGCCAATCTCAAAGATGCCCTCGATCTCGACGGCGATGTTTCCAGGAAGAGAGCCCATGCCCACGGCACTGCGGGCACCGATGCCGTTCTCCTCACCCCACACCTGGCCGAAGAGTTCGCTGCAACCGTTGATGACCTTCGGATGCTCGCCGAAGTCCGGCGTGCTGTTCACCATGCCGAGGAGTTTCACCACGCGCTTCACGCGGTCGAGACTGCCGAGCTCGCTTTTCAGCGTGGCGAGCATGGCGAGACCGACCTGGCGGGCGGCCTCTTTACCTTCTTCGAGGCTCATGTCCGCGCCGACTCGGCCACAGATGTAATCATCGGGGCCGCTGTAAGGGCCATGGCCGGAGACGTAGGCCACATTGCCAACGATCACGACGGGCTTGTAAACGCCCCCACGCGGTGGCGGCGGTGGCAGGGTCAGTCCGAGAGTGGTGAGCTGGGCTTCGGGTGTCATGCGTCGTTGAAGAGGTGTTTGTTTTTCCAGAAGTAGCTGAAGCCGGAGACCAGCGTCAGCAGCGTGGTGAAATAGATGATCGCCGTGGGCACCCAGGTGGGCGTGTGAGTGAAAAGCGGCTTCGCAAAGCTGAAAAGCGTCTCCGAAGAGGCACGCTGAACGAGGAACCAGCTCACGGTGATGATCTGCCACACCATCTTGTGCTTGCCCAGCTTCTCCGCCGCCAGAATGGCTCCCTGACTCGCGGCGATCAGGCGGATGCCGGTGACGCAAAACTCCCGAGCCAGCACCACGATGGCAATCCATGCCGGCAGATCCCCCAGATCGACAAGCAGGATGAAAGCGGCGGCGATAAGCACCTTGTCCGCCAGTGAATCGAAGAGCTTGCCGAAGTTCGTCACGATGCCCCGTGCCCGGGCGATGGAGCCGTCGAGGTAGTCGGTGATCGAGGCCAGCCCGAACACCAGCGCCGCGATCGAGAGGTGATTCGACCACGGCATGTAAAAACAGGCCACAAACACCGCCGTGAGGCCAAGGCGGGCGAGGGTGATCTGGTTCGGGAGATTCATCGGAGGGCGCTGCTACTAGCGGGAGATGTCAGAGCGTGCAACGGGCGTCACGCGGACTTTTCTCCTCGGTGTGAAAAAATGGAGGCTGTTTTTGATCATCCCGAGGCAAGACGAGGCATCACGCTCACAGGTGCCGCGCCAGCGTCCTGGAGTGCGCCAGTCCTCTGGCGCTTTCGTGAGTCTCACAGCCAACGGAAAGCTCCAGAGGGCTGGAGCACTCCAAAACGGCAAGCGCACTTAAGGGCCAAACATGGCTGCGTGCGACACAACGAGTCACTGCTTCTTTTCCTCACTCTTTCTCAAACAACAACCGCAGGCTGTTCAAGCACACGACGACCGTGCTGCCCTCGTGCGTGAGCACGCCCAGCGTGAGCGGGACGATGCCAAAGAGCGAGGCGATGGCCATGACGATGACGCTGCCGAGGGAGATGAAGATGTTTTGCTGGATGATGCGGCGGGCGTGCTGGCTGATGCGGCGGGCGGAGAGGAGTTTTTCGATCTTGTCCTGCATCAGCACGACATCGCTCTGCTCCAGCGCGGCATCGCTGCCGCGGGCACCCATGGCGACGCTAACGTAGGCGGCGGCGAGGCTCGGGGCGTCGTTCACGCCATCGCCGACCATCGCGACCTTGTTTCCCTGCTGCGTGAGCTCGTGAATGGCGGCCACTTTGTCCTCAGGATGCAATCCGGCCCGCACTTCGCTGAGGCCGAGTTGCTTCGCGACCTCGGTGGCGGCGGCGCGGCGGTCGCCGGTGAGCATGATGGTGCGCACGCCGTCCTTCGCGAGACTGTCGAGCACCGCACGGCTGCCCGGGCGCACTTCATCCTTCAGCAAAATGCGGCCGACGATCTGCTCGTGCAGCACCCAGACCTCGCTGAAGCCGAGCGGCGCATCGGGAACGCCCGCCAGCGCATCGCCGAGGGCGCTGTCTTTGACGAGTTCACGCCGGCCGACATAGCTGAGACCGCTTTCCGTGCGTCCGCGCAGTCCCTGACCGGCGATGGAGTGAAACTCGGCCAGTTTTTCCGCCGCGAAGCCCTTCACCTGCCCATGACGCGTGATGGCGCGGGCGATGGGATGATTGGAGTTCGACTCCAGATTCACCGCGATGCGCAAAACGTCGTCTTCGCGGCCCGCGGGGAAGGATTCGATCTTCGTCACCTTCAACTCGCCCTCCGTGAGCGTGCCGGTCTTGTCCATCGCGATCACATCCACCTCGGCGAGCTTTTCGATGGCCGCGCCGCCGCGAAATAAAATGCCATGCCGCGCTCCCCACGCGATGGCGGCGAGAATCGCCGAGGGAATCGACAAAACGAGCGCACAGGGGCTCATCACGACCAAAAGCGTCATCGCGCGATAAAACGACGATTTCGACGCGGCGGTGTTTTCAAAGGGCGGAATGCCAAAAGCAAGCCACCACACGAAAAACATCAGCGCCACGATGCCGAGCGTCAGCAGCGTGTAGCGCGTGCCAAAGCGGTCGGTGAAGCGCTGGCTGGGTGCCCGCATCTTTTGCGCGGTTTGGATGAGTGTGATGATCTTTGCCAGCGAGCTTTGCGTGGCCGGTTTATCGACACGCACCTGCACGAGGCCCCAAAGATTGAGCGTGCCGCCAAAGATCGCCGCGCCGGTTTCCTTCGTGATCGGCAGCGACTCGCCGGTGAGCGTGGATTCATCCGCCGCCGTCAGGCCGGAAACGACGGTGCCATCCACCGCGAAGAGTTCATCGGGCTTCACCACGATCACATCGCCGATGCGCAGCCCTGCCACGCCGCGATCCTCCGTCGTGCCATCCGGCAGCAGCACATGAGCAAACTTCGGCGCGGCCTTCGTCAGCGCATTGATCTCCCGATGCGTGCGGTAGAGCACGAAATGCTCCAAAGCGCCGCTGGTGGAGAAAAGGAAGAGCAGCAGCGCACCTTCCTCCCACGCTCCGATCGCCACCGCACCGAGCGCGACGGCGAGCATGAGGAAATGCACATCGAGCCGGCCTTCACGAAGGTTTTCCCACGCATCCTTCGCCGCGTCCCAACCACCGGAGATGAGCGAAATCGCAAACAGCACCTGCGAGACCCACATCGGTGCCTCGGCGAATTTTTCGACCAAGTAGCCCGCAACGAGAGTGAGGCCGCAAATCGCCGCCTGCATGGCCAGCGTGCGCCATTCGTCATCGCTCTCCTGCTCGATCTGATCCGCCTCCGGCCACTCAAACTCACGCCACTTCCAAAAAGTCGGCGCGGTGGGACATGAGGGCTTCTCGATCTGCACCACGCCGCTCTTCTGGCTCACTTCGAGCATGGCCGTGTGCTCCGGCACCTGCTTCAGCCACTTCGCATCAATGCTGCGCAGCACTTCGGCGAGCTTCGCTTCGAGCAACTCGCCATCCACGCGGCCCAACGTGGCCATTTCGACTTTCTTCGATGCCGGATCGAGTCGGATCGCTTCCACGGAAGGTTCGTCGAGCAAGAAGGACTCGATGGCCTGCATCCAGGAGGTGTCGGCTGAGTAAGGCATATCGGCCATTACAAGAGCCGAAGCCGGTCATCAAGCCATCGGGGCACATTTCCGCCATGAATTGAGACGGTTTGCCGCAAAGGAGCAAAGGGCGCAGAGATCGGGTTCATCCGGGAAGCTGGTGCGTTATCCCGGTGACCGATCGTTCGACGTCCCCTCACCTCACCTCCATTGCCATTGAGTTTAGCAACGAGGCGAAGTCAGGCGACGCTCGGCTTCGATTACCAATCGAAGCCGCGTTGCAGGCCTGGTCGCTAACTCAATGGCAGTGGAGGTTAGGTGAGGGTAGCCGCCATTCGCCCGTGATCGAAGAATGCACGAATTTCCCGGATGCCTCCTCTTTGCGCCTCGGCGGCAAAAAAACGAGGTCGGTCGGCAGACTGTCTCCTGCTCATTACGAGATCTTCACCACGCCCACGGTCGTGTTGTCCTGTCGCTCGTAGTTGATGCGGCGGATGGCGAAGATGATGGCGTCGGCGATTTTATCGGCAGTGGTGTGTTTGCCGAAGGCGAGGAGTTCTTCCAAAGCCTTGTCGCTGAGGGTGAAAATGCCGTCGCTGGCACCGATGATGATATCACCTTTTTGCAGGGCGATGGGGTGCGGGGGCGAATCGATCATCGCCATGGGCATGCCGAGCAGGGCGGATTGCAGGGTGTGGCGGTCGGGATGGTTGGCGGCCTCCTCGGCGGTGATTTCGCCGCGTTTGGCCCGCTCTTCAATCAGCGGGGCGAGCGAGTGGTCCTGATTGATGCGGTTCA
Organism: Verrucomicrobiaceae bacterium; assembly: GCA_016713245.1. Lineage (GTDB taxonomy): Bacteria > Verrucomicrobiota > Verrucomicrobiia > Verrucomicrobiales > Verrucomicrobiaceae > Prosthecobacter. Next base: position 512,161 of record JADJPM010000001.1, read on the forward strand.
GTTTCCCTTCGCGGAAGAGGAATAGCGGAGAATCGCCCACGCTGATCCATTCCATCCATTTTTGCGTCACGAGCACGCCGATCATCGTGGTGCCCATAGGCGGGGCCACGGCGGGCATGCGGTCGGTGATATAGCCGAGCGTGCTGTTCGCGGTTTGCAGAGCGTGGTGGAGCTTGTCCGCCGGATGACCGTCCACCTCGTGGTAAGCACGCACAAACGCATTCACACCGATGTAGCTCGCGACGCTGCCACCGGCATGCGCACCGAGGCCATCGCCCACGACGAGCATGAGACGCTCCAGGCTGCGCTCGCCGGGCTCGGCGGCATCGGCGAAGGCGTAGTAGTCCTCCTGGTTTTCACGACGGCCGCGATACTGGCGGGCGGCAAAGTCCTGCTCTTGGATGAAAGCAGGGTCCGTGACGGACTCGGCGACAAAAACGGGGGCAGTCTTGCTGGCTTGGGGGGGCTTGATGTCGTCGGTGATCACTCGGTGCTGAACTGGAAAGAGGTGGTGCTTTGATAAACATCGCCGGGATGCAGCACCACGGACGGGAAGGCGGGCTGGTTCGGGCTGTCGGGATAATGCTGTGTCTCAAGGCAGAAGCCGTGGCGCTTCTCATACACATGGCCGCTCTTGCCGGCCACGCCTTTGAGATGGTTGCCGGTGTAAAGCTGCACGCCGGGCTCCGTCGTCAACACCGTCATGACGCGACCACTCTTTGGCTCGCGAACCTTCGCGGCGAGGCGCAGGCCCGTTCCGGCGCGGAGGATGTAATTGTGATCGTAACCCTTGCCCTGCACGAGCGGTTTGAAGTCCGAGCCGATGCGGCTGCCAATCTTCAGCGGCACATTGAACTCCAACGGCGTGCCCACCACGCTCGCGATCTCGCCGGTGGGGATCAAAGCGTCATCCGTGGGCGTGTACTCGGTGGCGGCGATCATCATCTCGTGGCCCAGTACATCGCCACTGCCCTCGCCGGCGAGGTTAAAGTAGCTGTGGTTCGTGAGGTTCACGACCGTGGCCTTGTCCGTGGTGGCGCGGTATTTGATTTCGAGCGTGTTGTCCGCCTTCAGCGTGTAGGTCACGAGGCATTCGAGCGTGCCGGGAAAGCCTTCCTCGCCATCGGGGCTGGTGTAGCGCATCTCCACGCCCACGTGGCCGTCTTTTTGGAAGTCGGAAGCCTTCCAGACCTTCTTTGCGAAATTCTCCACACCGCCGTGGATGTGGTTTTTGCCCGAGTTGGCCGTCACCTGCACCTCTTGTCCGTTGAGCTTGAATTTCGCCCCGCCGATGCGGTTGGCGTAACGGCCGGTGAGAGCGCCGAAGTGCGGATGCTTGCCGAGGTAAGGCTCCAGCGTGTCAAAGCCGAGCACCACATCGGAGAACTGGCCTTTTTTGTCCGGCACGCTCAGCGCCACGAGGATGCCGCCGTAGTTCGTTATCTTCGCTTCCATGCCCGCGGCGTTCTTCAGCGTGAAGAGGCGCACTTTTTCACCGGAGGCCGTTTTTCCCCATGCGATGGAGTCCACGGAAGCCTTCTCCGCCGCCATGGAGACGGCGGCGAGGATGAAAAAGCACAAAAAGGGCGCGAATCGGCTCATGGTGGGTTGGGAGCGGCGATTTTGGCGGTTGGCAGGCCATAGCGCAAGGAGTGAAAGTTGCCCTTCGCGGCCACTTTTCCTGTAACCTCAGTCCCTGCCATCCTCAGGCAACGGGTGGCACTCGCTCCCGGCGGGTGCGAACCCACCTGAAACTCATGAAGAACTGGAAAACCAAACTCTTTGGCGACAACGCCTTCAACTTCTTCGGCTGGAACCTGGCCGCCGTGCTCGTCTTCGTCGGCTCAGCCCGCTACATGCTTGCCGGCGCTCATGCTGAATCGGCGCAGGCGATGCAGCGGGAGATGCTTCTCGGCATTTACATCGTGCTCCTCGGCTGCTTTGGGCTGCTGCTGCAAAACTACCTTGCCCGGCTGGCGGTGAAGCTGGAAAAGACCACGGACTCCAAACCTGCCGCCCCCACCCATGAGTGATCCCTTCCACGGTCTCGATCCCGCCGGTCTCATGGCCGCCGCCGCGATGCCGACCGATGGCGACGCGGACACACTTCCGCTTCAGCGGGCGGATTTGCCTTCGCTCGAAGAAATCGCTGCCGCGTTTCCCGATCTCGAAATCCTCGGCCTCATCGGCCACGGCGGCATGAGCGCCGTTTTCAAAGCACGGCAGCCCAAGCTCGACCGCGTTGTCGCCCTCAAAGTGCTGCCAAAGTCCCTCGCGGCCACGCCGGGCTTTGCCGAGCGCTTCAACCGCGAAGGCCGCGTGCTCGCCCGTCTCAGCCACCCGAGCATCGTTGCGGTGCATGATTTTGGTGAGAGCGGGGGCTTTGCCTACCTTGTGATGGAGTTCGTCGATGGCGTGAACCTCCGCCAGGCCATGCGGGCAGGGCGTTTCACGCCGGATCAGGCACTCAAGATCATCCCGGCCATCTGCGATGCGCTTCAATTCGCCCACACGCAGGGCGTTTTGCATCGCGACATCAAACCGGAGAACATCCTGCTCGATACCACCGGCCGGGTGAAGATCGCCGATTTCGGCATCGCGAAGATCCTCAATGAAAAAGGCGGTGACATGCTGCTGACGCAAAGCGGCGCCAAGCTCGGCACCGCGCCCTACATGGCCCCGGAGCAGATCGAGCAGCCCTCCAGCGTCGATCATCGAGCGGACATCTACAGCCTCGGTGTGGTCTTTTACGAGATGTTGACCGGCGAGCTGCCTCTCGGCCGTTTCGCCGCGCCGTCGGAGCTTTCGAGCGTCGGCGGAAACATCGACGAGATCGTGTTTCGGGCGCTGGAGAAGGAGCGCACGCGTCGCCAGCAGAGCGTGGATGAGTTTAAAACGCAGGTCGAAGGCGCTGGAGTCTCCAAACCACGCCGAAGCTGGAATCCGAGCGAGCCTTTTGAATACAAGTCCAAGCGCCAGCTATGCGGCCTGCCGCTGCTGCACATCGTGCACGGTCGCGATCCGGCGACGGGCAAGGTGCGGACCGCGCATGGCTTCTTTGCTTTTGGCGACCGTGCGCGTGGCGTGTTTGCGTTTGGCGGCATCGCGCACGGCTTTTTCGCGTTCGGCGGATTGGCCGTGGGTGTGGTGGCGTTTGGCGGCGGGGCATTCGGTTTGATCTCGTTCGGCGGGCTGGCGCTAGGGCTGCTTTTTGCGCTGGGGGGCATGAGCATCGGCTCGCTGGCCATTGGCGGACTCGCGCTGGGCTATCATGCCTGTGGTGGAGTGGCCGTGGGCTGGTATGCCGTGGGTGGGGAGGTCCTCGCGCACCAGGGTTACGGTGGGCATGTCACAGCCACGCATGTGGTGAGAAATTTACAGTTTATGCCACCGCTCACGAACCGGCTGGACTCGCTCTCGTCTTACATCTCGGTGCTGAGCATTCTTTGCAGCGTGATCTGGATCCCGCTCAGCGGGCTGACCTGGGTGGTGCATTACTGGGCGAGAATGCAAGTCGCCATCGCCGCCGGAGAGGAGGCCCCGGAGAAAAAAGCACCCAGCATCTTCTGGCTGCTGCCAGCGCTTTCCGCGGTGTGCGTGCTGTTTTGGTGGATGGTCTATCGTGTGGTCAGCGTGCCGGGAGCGAGCCTCACGCAGCACCTCATTCCCGTGCTGGTCACGACTTCCGGCGTGGTCATGTTTTTGGCTGCGCTGCCGCTGTGGATGCGCCTCGTGCCGATGAACTCGCTTTACGGCCTGCGGCTGTCTTCCACGATGATTTCCGATGATCACTGGTATGACGCGAACGCGCACGCAGGCCGAAAGCTCTTCGAGTGGTCGCTCGCGATCATCGCGGCGGGCGTCGTTGGCTTCTTCCAGCTCCCGCGACATCAGGATGACTATCCGTGGGCAGCGCTGGCGCTCGTCATCACAGCGGTGGTGGCCGCCGCCATCTCGTGCTGGTCCTGGCTGCGCCATCATCCTGTGAAAGGTCCGGTCACGCGACCTTCGCTGCTCATGCGGACGCTCGGAAACGTCGTGGTGGCGGTCATCGTCGCCGTCTTCATCAAAACCTTCATCTTTGCGCCCTACCGTGTTGCCGGTGGCGCGGAGACAGGCGTGACGAAGGGCAGCCACTGGATCGCCTCGAAGATCGACAACGGTTTCTCGACGAACAACCTCGTCGTCTATGAACATGACAACCATCATGCCTGGATTGGCCGCGTCGAGCGCCGCGAACCGGATGGTCTCGTGCTGCGTCGCGGCCCAAAGAACGAAACCTTCTTCGTGAAGTGGGACAAGGTGATCGGAAAGCTGCTGTTTTCGCACTTCACGCCGGATGTGACATCAGTGCAGGAGAGCCCCAATCTGTTCGTTTATGTAATCGGCGGCGCTGCGAAACCTGGAGCAATCTCTTGGTATGCAGGCATGACGGTAGGAGACGCTTTCAAGTCAGCTGGCGGTGTGACACCAATGGCAAATGTCAAACGGCTGAAACTCATGCGCAAAGATGTGATGACTCTCATGGAGATTCCAAAAGAGTCGCCAGAAAGTGTGTTGAACGTCCTGCTCAATGCGGGAGACCAGATCATCATCCCCGAATGACCTCACGGTCCCACCTTCAAGCCTTCGGCCTGCGCCAGCGCCCGCTGCTTCCCATCGAAGCTCCAAAACTCCGTGGCACCTACCAGCACTGCGGCGGCGACTTGCAGGATGTCGTAGGCGCGATGGCCTGCGGTCACGGTATGAGCGGCGGAGAGGGTTTCAGCCTTGATGAAGACATCGCTGCTCTTGGTGGCGCGAAACAAGATTTTTCCAGCCGTCGAGTCGGCCTCATAGGCCCGCATCTGTGCCTGAAGCGAAGCCGGAGTGATTTTCCCACGAAAGACCAGAAGTCTCAGCGCATTGGCAAATTCGAACTCATTGACGTCGCTCACAAGAACCGGGCCGGAGTGTGTGGAGGCATGTTGATTGGCTGCAGACGTGTTCACGTCCTGCCCGTAAAGCGAAATCAAGAAACTGGTGTCGGCAAAGACCATTGGAGAGCTTCAATAACGGCTACCCATCTCTTCATACAGTTCATCCAGGTCCTGCTGGCACAGGACAGGCTCTCCGGTGCGGTCTCTTTGAAATGCCGCACTCTGACTCCAATCCACCTTCGCCTCCACGGCGGCAGGTTTGACCGCCTTCGGCTTCACGACGACCTCCTCCCCCTCCTCCAGCCAAGCGAGTATCGTGGGCAGACGGGTCAGCAGATCATGGGCGGTGGCGGTTCTCATGGTGAAAGTGTTCTTCATCGCGTCTTTTCTGTCAAAGCATGACTTCCTCCTTCCACGACACCCGCTGGACGCTCGTTTCACGCTCACGTGGCAGTGACACGCACGCCTCGGCGGCGCTCAGTGAGCTGTGTGAAGCCTACTATGCGCCGGTGGTGGCGTTTCTTCGGCGGGAAGGGCGTGAGGAAGATGCGGCGCGGGAACTCGCGCATGACTTTTTTGCCAAACTGCTCGCGGGAGGTGCCATCGAAGGTGCAAAGCCGGAGCGTGGGCGCTTTCGCAGTTACCTGCTCGGGGCCTTGAAGCACTTCGCGGCCGACCAGCGGGATAAAGCCATCGCAGCGAAGCGTGGCGGCGGTCTCGACCATGCCGAGATGGATGATGAAATGGCCGACGCAGCTGCTGGCATGCCGGATGCCGAGTTTGACCGCCAGTGGGCGCTCACCGTGCTGGCACGGAGCCTGAGCCGGATGGAAGCCGAGATGCGTGACGAGGGCAAAACGGCCCATTTTGAAGCCTTGAAGCCCTGGCTGACCGTGGACGCCGATGCGACTCCGCAGGCGGTCGCGGCCGAAAAGCTAGGTTTGAGCCTCGAAGCCGTCAAAGTGGCGATTCACCGGCTGCGTAAACGCTTCCGCGAGGCCGTGAAGGCGGAGATCGCCCAGACCGTGAGCGATGCCGGTGATGTGCGCGAGGAGCTCGATGCGCTGATGCAAGCGCTGCGAAGTGTGTGATGGAGGTTGCGCATTCTGGCGGAGGCGCTGAGATTTTCCGCCTTCATGGGCGAGCTGGTCATTCTTCATAAACAACTCGGCGACACGGTGCTGCTGGAGCCCGTGCTGCGAAAAATCGCGCTCGTCACCGGCGAGCGAGTGCATCTCCTGTGCCCGCCGCAGTGGCGACCGCTCATCGACCTCATGCCGCACACGCAGTTCGCCATCGGCAAGCGCCGCTGGATGCCAGATCGTCTCCGGGCGCTGGATTCTGGCGGTCGCACCACGCGTGCCGCGGCCTTCACCTTCTGCCGTGAAAAGGTGCTGCTCGTGCCGGAGCCCGGCTGGGTCACCCGCACGCATCGCGCCATCTACTCGCGCATTGATGCCATCGCGCCCGGACGTCGGGACATGGCCCGCTGGCTTTGGGATGCCATCGGCACGGACGGCGGCCCGAAGTATGAACCGCCCGTGCTGGAACGCCCGCCGGAGGACTGGACACGCGAGGGCCTGTGCCCCGCGGAGCCCTTTGTGCTGCTGCACCCCGTCACCACCTCGTCCAGCAAAGCCTGCCAGCCGGAGCAATGGGCCGCGCTGCTGCGGGTCGCGCATGATTTGGGACTGCGGCGCATCCTCGTCAGCGGCGGCATGGAGGCGTGGCACTACGAGCACTGCGCCCGCATCGCCAGTGCCACGAAGGAGCTTGGCGTCACCATCGAGGATGTCTCCGGCATGACCGTCCTACCGGAATTCCTCCACTTGATCTCCCGCGCCCGGCTGGTGATGAGCGTGGATGGTGCCGCATCGCATCTGGCGCGTGCATTGAATGTGCCCAGCCTCACCATGCATGCCGTTGGCAGCGTGCCGGAGGATGACAACCCGCGTCACATCCACCTCGCCGCCGGTGCCGCGCAGGCGGCGAAGGCGCTGCACGAGCTTTTCACCGTCACCGATGCGGTCCCGGACACGTCCATCCGCACCGCCGTGCCCGCCTCGCTCCGTGAAGGCATCACCGGCGGTCTGCGGGCGTCTGTGCGGTGAATTTTCACGGGGAGAAACATCGCGGTTGCAAACCGGCGACAAACCGCCAGAATCGCCCCCCTCGCCGCCAAGGACGCCTCAAAACGCCCAAAGCGTGCGCCAACAAGGTCGGGCCGTAGTTCAGCCTGGTAGAACGCTTGCATGGGGTGCAAGAGGTCGTGAGTTCGAATCTCGCCGGCCCGACCATTGTTGTTGGCAAGGCATCCAGCAAGCCTTCGCTCCATTACCATTCCTCCCTTCTGACCCATTTTCAGTTCCTCCATGCTCCCGGGGATGGTGGAACTGAGAATGGAGGAACTGAAAACTGAGAATGGCCGGAAAAGATCGCAAAGAATCCTGTTCCTTCGCCCGAAACGGTCAGGCTAACATCTGCCCCATGTGGAAACGGCTTTTTCTATCTCTCGCGGCATTTGTAGCCCCGGAGTGCCACCTCTTCTCTCTACCTGCCATGAACGAGCAAGCTTTTATCGAGTATGCTAACTCCCCAAACCTCAGCGAGGACGAGCGATACACCATTGAGCTGCTCATTGAGCGTGCACGCAGCAACTTCGAGGACGACTACTACTCCAAAGGTTGGATGGAGAGAAGCGATGCCAGGAAACAACCGGGCTACATTCCAAGTTTCCAGCCTTCCCATCTTGCTCCCGCAGCCAAAGAACTGGGCAAGATCGAGTGGATCAGCTTGCAGAGGATCGGATCGTCAGGCCGCGCTGTGAAAAGCCTCGTGCCCTTCCGCTATTTGACCCGCCTCACAGGGCTATCCCTGGGCGGGAACGAAATTGAAGACCTGGGACCACTGCAGCACTGCACATGCCTGAAGACACTCTATCTCAACGAGAACCGGGTCAAAAGTTACGACGCGTTGGCTCACTGTCCTGATCTTGAGCATTTGGAAATCCGACGCAATCCCACCAACGTTGATCTGCTGCCGTTGGCTCAACTTCCAAAACTAAGGCACTTGGTCATTGATGGAATGCAAATTGACGCACTCCGTAGAATCAAAGACCTACCCGCTGTGACCGAGCTCGAACTGGGAACAGAGCCTTTTGATTCCTTCGAAGGCTTTCCAGCCATGCCGAGCCTTCGAGTCATCCGGGGAGCGGAGGTTGCCAGCCTTGCAGACATCGAACGATTCCCCGTATTGCAAAACTTGGTCAACTTCTCGGGCAAGTTGAGTTCTCTGGAACCACTTCGGACTTTGAGCAAACTGACCCATGTTCATATCAACGGCTGTTTGGTGAAGGACCTGAGTCCACTCCTCGGCTTGCATGCGCTTCGGGACATTTGGATCGATACCGAAGCCTCCGGAGTGGCCGTGGCCCAGCTGGATTCGCTTCCCGCGCTTCATGATGTCGTCATCAAGCACAAGGGGGAAGAAGTTAAAGAACTTGAGGCTTTGCGCCAGCAACTCACCTCGTGGGACGTCGAGTTCTCCGCCCCCAAGCCTCGATTCACGCCGGCTCTGCAAGTGGAGGTAGTCGATCAACAAACTTTTGACCTCTACGACACCCAAAAGCCTTACGGCGTCACCTCTGCGGATAATAACTATGAGCTTTTGAGCTCCGAACGAGACTGGCTAGAAGAGAAGATCGACGAGGTCTTCGCGGTCGATTTCAAAGAGGAGGAGGATTACGAGATCCCATTTCAGTGGGGAGGTGCCCGCTCTCGGACTGTCGTTCTGCACAGTGAGGAGGCCATCGAGGCATTTCCTCGGCTCGTCCTCGGATTACAGGAGGTGCTTTCCAATGCGAAGAACGATTGGATCATCTATTTCCAATCCCTCGATGAGTATTTTGTGGTGTGGGTCTATCCTGACAAGATTCTCGTCACGCCGGAATTCGAGCCCAAGGTGCGGAAACTGATCCAACCCAATTAGGGATGTAGCCACTTTCTCGCAATTCGCCTCGCCTCACCACGTTCCCAGCGCCGCCATGTTCCGCACCGCACTCCTGCTCCTTTCGTCATTCGCCATTCTAAATTCGTCCTTTTCGGCGCAGCCGAACATCGTGCTCTTCCTCGTCGATGACATGGGCTGGATGGACAGCGGCGTGTATGGCTCGAAATACTACGAGACGCCGAACATCGACCGCTTTGCCACGCGGGCGATGCGTTTCACGAATGCTTACTCACAGCCGCTGTGCTCGCCGACGCGGGCCTCGATCCTCACCGGGCAATACACCGCACGGCATGGCATCACCAGTGCCACCGGGCACACACCACCCCAGAAGGAAGGACATGCCTTTTTGCCTGCGGAAGCCCCGCCGAATGCGCCGATGCTGCTGCCGGAGAGCAAAAACTACCTCGAACCTTCGCAAATCACGCTGGCGGAGGCTTTGAAGCAAAACGGCTACCGCACCGCGCACATCGGCAAGTGGCACCTCGGCCTCACGCAGCCGCACTGGCCGGAGCAGCAGGGCTTTGACGTGGCCTTTCACTGCCACCCTGATCCCGGCCCGCCCGGCGAGTATTTTTCACCTTACGGCGTCGTGCCTGAAGGAAAGCCCGGCGGCAAAAACAGGGTCGGCACGATCACCGACGGCCCGGCGGGCGAATACATCGTCGATCGTCAGGCGGCAGAGGCGGCGAAATTCATCCGCGAAAGCAAAGGCGGCCCCTTCTTCCTCAATCTCTGGTGCTACGGCGTCCACGGCCCGTGGGGACATAAGGAAGAGTACACGAAGTACTTCGCAGCGAAAAAAGATCCCACCGGCCGCCAGGGGAACCCCATCATGGCCTCCATGCTCAAAAGCGTGGACGAGTGCTTTGGCCGCATCCTGGCCGAACTCGACCAAAACGGCCTCACCGAGAACACCATCATCCTTTTCTACTCCGACAACGGCGGCAACACGCACAGCAACGTCACCACCGAAGGCAAAAAAGCCGCCAGCGAGGCCTGGACGAAGTGGGCGGGCAATCAACCGCCCACGATGAACACCCCGCTGCGTGAAGGCAAAGGCACGCTCTACGAAGGCGGCACCCGCGTGCCCATGATGTGGTCCTGGGCCGGAAAAATCGCCCCAGGCAGCACCAGCGAAGCCGTCGTCGGCCCCATCGACGTGTACCCCACGGTCATCGACCTGCTCGGCATCGCCAAGGCGGAGAAGCAGGTCTTTGACGGCATCAGCTATGCCAAGGTGCTCAAAGGCGAAGACCCGCTCAACCGCACTGCCTACTTCAACTACCACCCGCATGCCGGAGCGAACCGTGCGGGCGGCGTCTGGGTGCGCAGCGGTGACTTCAAACTCCTCCGCTGGTTCGGCAATCCGAGCACGCACGAGCTCTACAACCTCAAAGACGACCTCAGCGAGTCCAAAGACCTTGCCACCGCGATGCCAGACAAAGTGAAGGAGCTCGACGCCCTCATCGACACCTTCCTCAAAGACACCGGCGCGACCTTTCCGCGCCCCAACCCCGCCTACAAACCCGTCGCCGCCAAAACACCCGCCAAGAACGCCGATCCGCTCCAAGGCTGGAAAGAGCGCGGCTGCAAAGCCACGATCACCGATGGCATTCTCACCATGAAAGCCACCGGCAGGCCCGAGGTTTCCTTCCTCGGCCACGGCACCGGCAAAATGACCGGCCCTGCCACCATCAAACTCCGCGTGCGCAGCCAAACCGGCGGCGCAGGGAAGATCGAGACCTTCCCCAAAAGCTCCGGCGATCCCACCGGCATGGTTTCGACACCCTTCGAAGTCAAACCCGGCGACTGGCAGGACCTCGTGATTGATGTCAAATCCCCCGGCCCGCTCGGCACGCTGCGTCTTTACCTTCCTGACAGCGACATCGACTCCATCGAACTCACCCCCGCGAAGGGCAGAGCCGAACGCTGGAACTTCTGACCTTCGTCATTCATCATTCGCCACTCGTCATTTCCCCTCATGATCCGCCACACCGTTGTCTTTCGTCTCAAACACGCCCCTGGCTCCGAGGCCGAGCGTGACTTCCTCCGCGCTGCCTGCGAACTCACGAAGATCGATGGCGTGCAGAAGTTCGAGTGCCTCCGCCAGACCAGTCCGAAGAACAACTTCACCTTCGGTCTCAGCATGGAGTTCGCCGATAGCGCCGCCTACGCCTTCTACAACGATCACCCCGATCACACCGCCTTTGTCCAAGGCCGCTGGATTCCCGAAGTAGCCGAGTTCATGGAGATCGACTACGTGCCGCATGCACCGTGAAACCTGTGAACGCCAACGCCCGCTTCTTGCTCAACGAAGAGCCCATCCCCACCTCGCCCACCCTTTTTGAGCCGGGTGAAGGCGCGGAGACGCAGTTTCTCGGTGTCGTGCGTGGTGAAGAGGATGGCCGCCCGATTACCGGCATCGATTACAGCGCCTACCTGCCGATGGCGGAAAAGATGCTCGGTGATCTCATCGAGCGCGGCAGCCGCGACCACGGCCCACACCGCGTCTTCATCCAGCATCGCCTTGGGTTCGTCGCTGCCGAACAGCCCAGCATCATCATTCAGGTCCGCACCAAACACAGCGCCGAAGCCTTTGACCTCTGCCGCTGGTATTTGAAGGAGATCAAGACCTGCGTGCCCATCTGGAAGCGGGCGGTGTTTGCAGAAGAGCAGAGGGATGGAGTCGTGGAATGCTGGGGTGATGGTTTGGCCAGAACTCCATTTCTCGAATACTCCACCACTCCAGCTCCACCGCGGCGTTGCAGCCCTCCAAAACCGCTGCTAGCTCAGGAAAGCCATGCCAACTCCTGCTTTCCACTACCAGCCCCTCCTCGAACTCGGCACCGACGACACCGAATACCGCTTGCTGACCAAGGATCACGTCCGCGTCGAGAAACTCGGCGATAAAGAGATGCTCGTCGTCGATCCCGAGGCGCTCACGTTGCTGGCGAATCAGGCGTTTCATGACATCAATTTCTTCCTGCGGCCGAAGCACTTGAAGCAGGTCGCCGCCATCCTTGATGACAAGGAAGCGAGCGAGAACGACCGCATGGTCGCCCTCACGATGCTCAAGAATGCCGACGTGGCCTCCGCGGGCCTGCTGCCGTTTTGTCAGGACACCGGCACCTCCATCATCATGGGCAAAAAGGGCCAGCAGGTCTGGACCGGCGGCGGTGACGAGGCCGCGCTGTCGAAGGGCGTGTATCTCGCCTACACGGAGAACAACCTGCGCTACTCGCAAAACGCCGCGCTGAACATGTTCGACGAAAAGAACACCGGCACCAATTTGCCCGCGCAGCTTGATTTGTATGCCACCGATGGCGACGCGTATAAGTTCCTCTTCATCGCCAAAGGCGGGGGCTCGGCGAACAAAGCCTTCCTGTATCAAGAAACCCGTGCCGTGCTCAATCCGAAGAGCATCGTGAAGTTTTTGACCGACAAGATGGTCACGCTCGGCACCGCCGCGTGCCCGCCTTACCATCTGACCTTCGTCATCGGCGGCACCTCGGCCGAATCGACGATGAAACACGTCAAACTCGCCTCCACGAAGTATTACGACAACCTCCCCACCACCGGCAACGAGCACGGCCGCGCCTTCCGCGATGTCGAACTCGAGGCGCAGATGCTCGAGGCCGCTCGCGAGTGCGGCATCGGTGCTCAGTTTGGCGGGAAATACTTCGCGCTCGATGTGCGCATCATCCGTCTGCCGCGCCACGGCGCGTCACTGCCCATCGGCATCGGCGTGTCGTGCTCCGCCGACCGCCAGGCGAAGGGCAAGATCACGCGCGACGGCGTATTCATCGAAAAGCTCGAAACGAACCCGCTGCAATACATCCCCGAGGAGCTGCGCCACCGCAAAGACACCAACGCCGTGCGCATCGACACGAACCGCCCCATGGCCGAGATCCGCGCTGAGCTGAGCAAGTATCCCACCACCACGCGCCTCCTCATCAACGGCCCCATCATCGTCGCCCGCGACATCGCGCATGCGAAGCTGAAGGAGATGCTCGATGCCGGCAAGCCACTGCCGGACTACTTCAAAAATCACCCCGTCTATTACGCCGGTCCCGCCAAAACACCCGCCGGCATGCCCAGCGGCAGCTTCGGCCCCACCACCGCCGGTCGCATGGACAGCTACGTCGATCTCTTCCAAAGCCACGGCGGCAGCATGATCATGATCGCCAAAGGAAACCGCGGCCAACAAGTCACGGATGCCTGCAAAAAACACGGCGGCTTCTACCTCGGCAGCATCGGCGGCCCCGCCGCCATCCTCGCCAAGGAAAACATCAAGAAGGTCGAAGTCGTCGAGTTCCCCGAACTCGGCATGGAAGCCATCTGGAAGATCGAAGTCGAAGATTTCCCCGCGTTCATCCTCATCGACGACAAGGGGAACGACTTCTTCCAAAGCGTCGGGCCGGGGTGCTCGGTGAAGCATTGAGGTGTTATGAACCCACCGCCTGCACAACTCGATGGTGCCAACGTATTAGAATGGGCTTGGTCGGGAGACTTCCCATTTGGAGAGGTTCCCGGCAGCACCAGCGGTCCCATTTTCGGTTTGGCGATCGCCAAATATGATAATGCCGAAGGCATTTACAGATTCTCGTGCGATCATGATTGGGACTGTGTGCAAGACGGCTTGTATGACTCGGTCGCCGAGGCAAAAGAACAATTGCCGGACCAGTATCGGTTGGTGTCGGCTAACTGGCAAAAACTCCATTGAGTATGCTCCCGAGCCGGAGGCTCGAAAGATATTAGCCGGTGGTGAAGGTCGCGGAGCGACCGGGAACCACCGGAAACGAACCGCCCAACCATCCCCAATTCGGGATGCGCCCCGGCAGGGGCGCGAGAAGCGTTCGAATGGTCCCACGGCGATGGTTCCCGCCAGACCCTGCGTGCCCTTCTCGCGCCCTTCCAGGCGGTGGTGGTTTGGGGTGGTGGGGCGTGCTGATCCGGTGGTTTCACCACCGGCTAATTTCTGGTGTGCCTCCGGCACGGGCTGACCATCCGATGTGCGAAATTTCATGGTTGCGGCCTCTTACCCAATCTGAAATCCTCCCGCATGGCCTCGACGCATCTCTCGTTGCACTACCATCTCGTGTTCAGCACGAAGAACCGGGAACCCTGGCTCTCGCCGACGCATCGGCAACGCGTTCACGCATACATCGGCGGCATCATTCGAACCATGGACGGCGTGGCGCATGCGGTGGGCGGAACGGGCGATCACGTCCACATCGCCGCCGGTCTGCGGGCGACGAATTGTCTCGCGGACGTGATGCGGGAGGTGAAGAGCGAGTCCTCCCGCTGGATTCATGAAGAACTGCGGCTTGCAGGCTTTGCGTGGCAGGAGGGCTATGGGGCGTTCACCTTTGCCGCGCCCGATTTGGAGGCCGTGCGAGCCTATGTGCTGAACCAGGAGGAGCATCATCGCGTGAAGACGTTTCAGGAGGAGTATGTGGCGATGCTGAAACGCGGAATGGTGGCGTATGAGGAGCGGCTTTTGTGGTAGGGCGGGCGTGGGCATTGAGGGATTGGAGCCTGCGTGGAATACATCTCGCTTGCCTCCACCACACAAATAGGATGCATAAAGTATCAAAAAAAGATTCTTTATGCATTCTTTAAAGATGCTTTATTAACCTGATGAATCGAATCAACACTCAACTTCTGGATCAGGCGCTCCATCTCGTCGCGAGACGACTGGAGGAACGTGGGGCAGCGGCGGAGACGTTGGTGGTGTGCGGTGGGTCGGCCTTGCTGGCGCTCGGGCTGGTTAGCCGGACGACGAAGGATGTGGATGTGCTGGCAGGCGTGGATGCGGTAAGCGGGCTGGTCGATCCGAGGCCGCTTTCACCCGCGCTTTATCAGGTGGTGGACGAGGTGGGCGAGGAACTGGACCTGCCGCGAGGCTGGTTGAACGCAGGGCCTGCCGATCAAGTGATCATGGGACTGCCGGAGGGCTTTTTGTCGAGGCTGATCCGTCGTGAGTATGGGCTGAGGCTCACGATTTTTTATCCCGACCGCTTTGATCTGATTCATCTGAAGCTTTTCGCCTGCATCGACCAGGGAGAGGGCCGTCACAGTCGTGACCTGAAGGCACTGGCCCCCACGGAGGTCGAGATGATCAGTGCGGCACGCTGGGTCTGCACGCAGGATGGTAGTGAGGTGTTCCCGGCCCTCGTCCGCCAGGCCGTCACTCAACTGGGGTATCCGCATGTCGCCGAGCAATTTTAACGAAGACCTTCGTGCCAGCATCCTCGACTGGCTGTGGCGAGGCTGGAGCAGCCTGGGCGTGGCCGGCGCTGGCAGCGCGAATGCACGGACCGATCACGTCATCGATGTGGAGGTGTTGCTGCTAGCCACCACGGTCTGGGGCAGACGTGACCCACGTCTGTTTGATGAGGCACTCGACTGGCTGTGCCTGCATGGCTCGCTGGTTCACATGCAGCGACTGAAAAATCTGCATAAACAAAGCGGGCTCGGTGATGCGCCCGTGCTCGGAGCGATGGCGGATGTGGCTCAGCAACAGTCGTCTCAGGTGAAGTGGAAGGCACTGGCTGCGCCGACACGCCCCAAAGGCACGCTGGAGGCACTCTTCGTCGGTGGAAGCGGCCTTACGCGAGTGAATGATCCGGTTTTCGCCCGGCACGGATTTCAGCGTGGCAGGCTGGAACTGCGGCAGATGAGCCTTGCACCTTCACCGGCTATTGCGGCGAATCTTTGGCTCAAACTGCGCTGCCTGTTTGGCACCTCCACACGCGCGGAGATCATGCTGCATCTGCTCACCAGCGGCCCGATGACGGCTGCACGGATGGCGAGACTTTCGGGCTTCACCCAGCGATCCGTGCTGCTACCGCTGCGAGAGATGGCGCTCTCCGGGCACGTGATCGAGCCGCCTTCACCACCAAGAGAGCGCGTATTTCCTGGAAAGACACCCGCCAAACGTCATCGCGGTCCTTCGCTGGCCTATTCTGTCCGTGCCGAAGAGTGGAGCTTTCTTCGCACCTGGAACGACCCCGCCGACTTCCCGAAGCATGTGCCCGTCACAGCCCTGCTGGCTGCTTGTCAAAGTCTGGATGGCGTGACCGAGGAGGGTGATCAAGAAACGCTGGCCATTCGCTGTCGCGAGGCAGTCAAAAAACATCGTGTCCAATTGCACCAGCAAGGTTGGTCGGACGAATTGGGCCTGCAGCAGCGCATGACAGGCACTCAGTGGCTCGACCACATCGCAGAGAAGCTGCCTTTATTGTTTCAATCTCTTTAATCCCACCATGCCCACCCCCATCCGCGTCACCATCTGGAACGAATTCGTGCACGAGCGTCAAAATCCTGCGGTGGCCGAAATTTACCCCAAAGGCATTCATGGGCTGCTGGCGGAGGTTTTGGGCAAAAACGACGATTTCATCATCCGCACGGCGACGCTCGATGAGCCGGAGCAGGGTGTCTCGCAGGCGATTCTCGATGAAACGGACGTTTTGCTGTGGTGGGGGCATGCGGCGCATGATCAGGTGCTCGATGAAACGGTGACGCGGGTGCAGCAGCGCGTGCTGGCGGGAATGGGGCTCATCGTTTTGCACTCCGGGCACTGGTCGAAGCTCTTCAAACGGCTCATGGGCACGAGCTGTGCGCTGTGCTGGCGTGAGGCGGGCGAGCGGGAACGCGTTTGGGTGGTGAATCCGGGTCATCCCATCGCCGCGGGGCTAGGCGCCTGCATCGAGATCGAGCAATCGGAGATGTATGGCGAGCCGTTTGGCATCCCGACGCCGGACGAACTGATCTTTGTGTCGTGGTTCCAAGGCGGCGAGGTCTTCCGCAGCGGCGCGACGTGGACGCGCGGCAGCGGTCGCATCTTTTACTTCAGCCCGGGGCATGAGGTGTATCCCATTTATCACCATCCCGATGTGCAGCGTGTGATCGCGAACGGCATCCGCTGGGCGCGGCCGCAGGGTCGGCCGTTGAACACGCCGCGTCCGGTGCCGGTGGAGCAGGCGCGGGAGCCGATCGCCGTGCGCGGCGGCTCGGTGCATGATGCGGACGGAAAGCTGGCGTAGCAGGCCGGGCAAGGAAGGCGCTGAGAATGACCTTGCCTGACCGGCCTCTGTGATGGCATCGTAACTGCTGTCAGAGGTTGGTTACCCTCACCAGCCTCTCCCTCGCTCATGCGCCCCCCCTCTCCCCAACGCCCCCGAGGCTTTCACGTCGCTGGAAACAGCCTCGTGCCGATCTTGATCATCGTCGCCGCGCTGGCCATCAGCACCGCGATTTTCTTCCTCTTCACGAAAAAGAAGATAGAGGCCGGAAAAGCCGCCGAGGTGGCCGCGACACCGGCCAAAACCTCCGAAGAGCCATCGAAGGCCGCCCCCGGCGCTGAGGCCCCGATGTCCGCAGCGGGTGAAAAACCCGCCGTTCCGGGCTCCAAGCCTGCCGCCACCGCCGCGACGCCCATGTCGGCAGCACCCGAGCCTGCCTCGTTTGGCTTTGCCCGCCCGCTCGATCTCGGCAAGCAGATGGCCCGCAGCCTCGCCGCGGGCGATTTTGCCACCGCAGGAAAGCTGGCTGCGGCCGCCGATCCCGAGCAGGCCGCGATGGCAGCGCAGTTGATGCAAAAACTGGCCGAAATGGGCTTCAAACCCGGCTCGGAGGATCAAGTGGAGCTTCTCGGTCTCGTGGAGAATCGCACCCGCATCGCCCTGCCGCTCATGAAGCCCGGCAGCCCAGGCCCGGTGCGCCTCCAGCTCGATATCGAGCGGGATGAACGCATGGGATGGAAGGTGGCGAAAGTCACGCTGCCGAAAGAAGCCAGCGCCGCGCTGGCCGCTCTCACCCCGCCCCCTTCAGCGGCAGCGGCTCCTGCCGCAGTCGCTGCCACCACACCCGCGATGGCTCCGGGTGCCGCTCCCGCCACAGCCCCGGCGACTCCGCCCGTTCCCACACCTCCGACGCCTGCGATGGCGACGAAGTCTCTTTTCGCCATCGAGGAAACCCAAGACGCGCTCGGCTTTGCCAGCGACTTCGTGCGGCTGCTGCTGGAGCATGATTTCACCTCCGCGAAGAAGTATGTAGATGAGAAAAAGGTGCCCGTGGAGCGCCTCGTGGGCCTCTGCATCGTCTTTGAAGAAGGGCAGTATCGCCTGAAGCCGAGCAAGCCGCTCATCGTCACGGTGGCAAACCCCGAGGTGTCGTGGGTGATCGCTCAGGTCGAGTCTGAATCGCTCCAGCAGAGCACAGAGTTCGGACTGGAGCTGAAGCGTGAGAGTGCCTCCAGCTCGTGGAAGGTCGCGGGCGTGAACCTTTCGCAGATTCTCGGCTCCTTTGCCCAGAGTGCGAACAAGCTCGGCATCCCCTACACGCCCATCGTGCAGAATCCGAAGGGCGGTGAATCCCTCGCGCTCTACTTTGAATACGACCGCGCCGAGCTCCATCCTCGGGCGCAGAAGCAGCTCGAAGTCGTCGCCGGCATGCTGAAATCCGACCCGGCGAAAAAACTGCGCATCACCGGCCACACCGACGCCCGCGGGGACGATGCCTACAACGTCCATCTGTCCCAAACTCGAGCCGAATCCGTCAAGCAGCAGCTCGTGGCTCTCGGCGTGCCTTCCGATCAGGTGGAGACGACCGGCCTCGGCAAAGCGCAGCCCCTTGGCCCCAATCAAAAGGCCGATGGCTCCGACGATCCCGCTGGCCGCTCCCGCAATCGCCGCGCGGAGATCTTTTTGGATTTCTGATCCTTGCTTCTCGCATGCCCGGTCCTCTCCTCATCCGTCACGAAGGGCACACGCCTCGCGAGCGCAGCACTTGCGGCTGGCGAGACCGGCTCATCAGCCGGGAGGATGCCGAACTGAATCCCGCCGCCTGGGCGCACGCGGTGGACATTGATGGAGCCAAGCTGCACTACCACAAGCGCTCCACGGAACTCTACTACGTCCTCGAAGGCGGTGGCACGGTGGTGCTCGATGGCGTGGAGCAGCCGGTGAGCAAGGGCTCACTCGTTCACATCCCGCCTGGCGTCGTGCACGGGGCTCGAGGCCAGATGCGCGTGCTCGTCGTCGGCATTCCAGACATCGCCGAGGATGACTACTTTGAAGTAGGCGAAGCCTGAAGCCCACTCTCACGCAGCCGCCGCACGGCCTCGGCATTCGAGCCAAAGGCAAATTGCTCCAGCGGCACCTCGTCGAGCTTCATCGGCATCCACTCCATCACCTCGGCCGGATCGGCTCGAAGGCCGTCAAAGCTCTCGATGCGTGCCACAAAGAAGAGATCAATCGTCGGCCACACAAAGCCCTGGAAGAGGTAGCGGTTGTTCAGCGAGACAAAGTAGCGAAACGCCTCCGGTGGAATGTGCAGGCCGGTTTCCTCGCGGGTCTCGCGGGAGGCACCTTCCTCACCGCTTTCTTCCGGCTCGATCACCCCACCGGGCATGCCGAGCAGGCCCAGACCCGGCTCATGACCGCGACGGATCACCAGCAGGCGATCCTGCGCATCGAGGATCAAGGCCACCGCCGCTGGAATGGGCGTGATGAAGTGGCGAAAGCCGCAGCGCTCGCAGCGGAATTCGCGATCGCTCATCGTTTTCAAATCGGGAGCGCCGCAGTCGGAGCAGAATTGGTAGGGTTTGGGCATCGCAGCGGCCATCAGAACGCGAGATTCCTCGTTGGCGAGCGTCTATTTCATGTTCATTCTCCGCTCCCGATGAATGCTTCCCTGCTGCAAACCTGGCTCCGCCTTTCCGATGGGCGGCAGCATGCCCTGAAAGGCACCTGCGGCATCGGTCGGCACCCGACGAACACACTTCAGCTCTCCAGCAGCGAGGTCTCACGCCGCCACGCCATCATTCAGGCGCAGGGCGAGGCGGAGTTTTGGATCGTCGATCTCGGCAGTGCCAATGGCACCTATATCAATGGCAGACGCCTTTCCCAGGCCGTGCGTCTGCGGAATGGCGATGTCATTCGCATCGCCGATGTGGAACTCGAATTTGCCACGGAGATCCTCAGCGCCATGCACCCTTCTGGAAAAGCCGTCATGGCTTCCACCATGATCCGCATGGAACAAGCCGAGTGCTGGCTCATGGTGGCGGACATCGAAGGCTCCACCAAGCTCGCCCAGAATACGGCCCCGGAAAAATACCCGCGCCTTACCGGCACCTGGTTCAAAGAGTGCCGCCAGATCATCGACGACTGCGGCGGCCACATGTCGAAGTACCTCGGCGATGGCTTTTTCTGCTACTGGACCGGCGGTGAGGGCAGCCACATCCGCGTGCGTCAGGCCATCGCAAAGCTCCGCGAGGCCCAGACGACCTCCACCCTGCCCTTCCGCGTCGTTTTGCACCATGGCAGCACCGTGCTCGGCAGCGTGCCCACCATGAGCGAACTCAATCTGCACGGCCCCGAGGTGAACTTCGTCTTCCGCATCGAGAAAATCGCCGCCAACCTCGGCCAGCGCATGCTCTTCTCCGAAAAAGCCATGCTTCAGCTCCAGGCAGAAAACGAGGTCGTCCTCGCCGGTGAGAGCCACGTGGATGGCTACACCGGGAACTTCAAGTTTTTCGCTCCGCCAGGGCCGAAGGTAGCATGATCTGCCATCACTCTTACTGGAGAGAATTGAGCCTGAAACCCTCCAACTCGGCCAGCATTCGCGCTTTGCCATCGAAGCTCCAAAACTCATCGCAATCCAGAAGCCGAGCCTGGGCCACATGCAGGATGTCGTAGGTTCGGAAGCCGTGTTTGGCCGTGTGGCGCTGGCTCAAGGCGCGAAACTCGCGACGCAACGCACTCCAGGAAACCTCGCAGGCGAAAAAGACACCTGCTTCCCTCACATGGTCCTCGAATGAGGCGATGGCGGCCGACGCTGTCTCGGGCGAAACTCGCCACTGACCGCCATGACGGGCCAAATGCACATGCAGCTCAAAAGCATTAGTGATCTCCGCCCAGAGCAGCGAAGTCACCGGCAAGGCGTCCGATTGCCGGGCGAAGGCCTCCGTCACCTGAGCGCGTGCGAGGTTAAACGCCCCGACATCAATGTAGAGCGAAATGAGAAAGTTCGTGTCGGCGTAGGGACGCATCATTCACCGCGGATGGCTTGGAAAAAGGCGGCTTCCGCTTCCGCCGTGAGCTTGGTGTCGCCCAGACGAGTTTGAAGCGATTTAAAATCGGGCACGGCAGTCATCCGAGGCCGACGGGCACTCGTCGGGGCGGTGGCCTCCAATTTGAAAGTGCTGCAGTCCTGGCTTTCCAGCATCAGACTTCCGCGTTCCTCACAATCCCTCAATATCCGGTCCCAAGCAGGGTCGGACTCCGAAATGGCATAAACGCCGGGTTCTTTGAGTGTAGCTGTCATGGCGCGAAGATGCTCGTTCTGGCTGGAGACGCAACCACCTCGTCATGTCCACCACCCCCCATGCACAATCCCGCCCTGACACTCTCCTGACGCAAGGTTTGCGGCTCTTTCCCCGTTTTTTGCGGCCCCAAGCCATCCTTTGCCATGAAGAATCGTCTACTCACTGCCGCGCTCGTTTTGTCTGCTGTGTCTGCCTATGCGCAGGCTCCGAAGAAAGATGAAGGCATCGATCCATCCAAGCCGGTGTCGTTTTACAAACACATCCGCCCGATCTTCCAGGCGCAGTGCAATGGCTGCCATCAGCCGGCGAAGAAAAAGGGCGATTACATCATGACGGAGTTCGCGGCCTTGCTGAAGGGCGGCGAGGAGGCGGTGGCCGTGGTGCCGGGCAAGGCGGCGGAGTCGAATTTGCTGAAGCTCATCAAACCGGATGCGCATGGCAAGGCGGAGATGCCGCAGAAGGCCGATGCGCTGCACGCAACGCAGATCGCGCTCATCGAGCGCTGGATCAATGAGGGCGCGAAGGACGACACGCCCGCGACGGCGAAGGCGCAATACGACATGGCGCATCCGCCAGTGTATGTGACGGCTCCGGCGGTCACGTCGGTCGAGTATTCGCCGGATGGCGCGATGATCGCGGTGGCGGGTTATCATGAGGTCTTGATTCACAAGGCGGACGGCAGCGGCCTCGTGGCGCGGCTCGTGGGACTCGCGGAGCGCATCCAGAAGCTCGCATGGTCGCCGGATGGCAAGAAGATCGCGGTCACCGGCGGCAGCCCGGCACGCATGGGCGAGATCCAAATCTGGGACGTGGCGGCGAAGAAGCTCGAGCTGTCCAAATCGCTCACCTTTGACACGATCTACGGCGCGAGCTGGTCGCCCGATGGCAAGCAGCTCGCGTTTGGCTGCGCCGACAATGCCGTGCGGGCCATTGACACTGCCACGGGCAAGGAAACGCTCTTCATGGGCGGCCACAGCGATTGGGTGCTCGACACCGTGTGGGGCGTGGACGGCAAGCACGTCGTCTCCTGCGGTCGCGACATGAGCGTGAAGCTCACCGAGGTCGCCACGATGCGCTTCGTCGATAACGTCACCTCCATCACGCCGGGGGCACTCAAAGGCGGCGTGCAGGTGCTCGCTCGGCATCCGCAGCGCAACGAGGTGCTCATCGGCGGCACCGACGGCGTGCCCGCGATCTACCGCATGGAGCGCCTCACGAAGCGAGTCATCGGCGACAATGCGAACCTCATTCGCAAATTCCCCGCGATGCAGGGCCGCATCTTCGGCGTGGACTTCGCACCGGATGGCAAGCGCATCGTCGCGGGTGCCTCGTTTGAAGGAACCGGCGCGGTGAACATTTATAGCAGCGAATACGACAGCACCATGCCCGACGCGGTGAAGAAGCTCGTCGAAACCGTGAACGGCAAAGGCAAGGAACTCGACGACTGGATCGTCAAAGACGTGAAGCAGCTCAGCAGCACGCCGCTGCCGAGCGGGGTGTTCAGCGTGACCTTCTCGCCGGATGGCAAAACAATCGCCGCCGCCGGTCAAGACGGCCAGATCCGCCTCATCGACGCCGCCACGGGCAAAATCGCGAAGGAATTCGTCAGCGTGCCGCTCGTGAAGGAAAAAGTGCTCGCCGCCAGCGATGTGATCGCGGACGACACCGTGCGTGTGGACGTGAAAAAGGACGACAAGGTCGAAACGCTGCACACCGGCCCCACCGTGGCCTCCATCGAGGTCGAGCCCGCGAACATCAAAATCGGCAAGCCCAGCGAGTATGCGCAAATTTTGATCACCGCGAAGATGAGCGACGGCACGCGGGCCGATGTCACCCGCATGGCCAAAATCACCGCCGCGAAAGGCGACGTGGTGAAGATCGACTCACGCGGCATGATTCGTCCCGACAAAGACGGTGCCACCGCCATCAACATCAGCTTCATGGGCCGCACGGCGAGTGTGCCTGCGAATGTCAGCGGCCTGAATGTGGCGCTGAAGCCGGATTACGTCCGCGACATCATGCCCATCACGTCAAAGCTCGGTTGCAATCAAGGCACCTGCCACGGCGCGAAGGAAGGCAAAGCGGGCTTCAAGCTCTCGCTGCGTGGTTACGATCCCATGTATGACGTGCTCGCGTACGCGGACGAACTCGCCAGCCGTCGTGCGAATGTCGCCTCGCCGGAGCATTCGCTCATGCTGCTGAAAGCCAGCGGTGCCGTGCCGCATGAAGGCGGCCAGCTCACCGTGCCGGGCGAGCTTTACTACGAATCGCTTAAAGCCTGGATCAGCCAGGGCGCAAAGGTGAACCTCGCCACGCCGCGAGTGACCAGCATCGAGCTTTCGCCGAAAAATCCCGTCATCGAGCGCATCGGCGGCCGTCAGCAGCTCCGCGTGATCGCCCGTTATGCCGATGGTTATGTCAAAGACGTCACCGCCGAGGCCTTCCTCGAAAGCGGCAACGGCGATGTCATTGAAGCCGACAAAAAAGGCCTCATGACGAGCCTGCGTCGCGGCGAAGCCCCGATCCTCGCCCGCTTTGAAGGCGCTTACGCCGCCACCACCATCACCGTGATGGGTGATCGCACCGGCTTCGCCTGGAAGCAGCCGGAAACCTGGAACAAGATCGACGAACTCGTCGCCGCGAAATGGCAGCGCATGAAGATCGAGCCGAGCGGCCTGTGCAGCGATGAGGACTTCCTCCGCCGCATCCACCTCGACCTCACCGGCCTGCCGCCGAAGCCCGAGGAAGTCGCCGCCTTCATCGCCGACAAACGCGCCACCCGCACGAAGCGCGGCGAGGTCGTCGATAAGCTCATCGGCAATCCCGATTTCGTCGAACACTGGGCCAACAAATGGGCCGACATGCTTCAGGTGAACTCGAAAACACTCGGCAGCGAAGGCGCTATCAGCCTGCGGGCTTGGATCAAGCAGCAAGTCACCGACAACACGCCGTATGACCGCTTTGCGTATCGCATCGTCACCGCCACCGGCTCAAACAAAGACAATCCCGCCGCCGCTTACTTCAAAACGGTGCGCACGCCGGAAGAACTCGTCGAAAACACCACGCACCTGTTCCTGGCCACGCGATTCAACTGCAACAAGTGCCACGACCATCCCTTCGAGAAGTGGACGATGGATCAGTATTACGAAACGGCGTCCTACTTTGCCCAGATCGACCTCAAAGGCGATCCACAGGCCAAAGGAGCCACCATCGGCGGCACCGCTGTCGAAGGCGCGAAGCCGCTGTATGAAATCGTCGCCGACAAAAAAGACGGCGATGTGCTCCACCTCCGCACAAACAAACCCGTCGCGCCGAAAGTGCCGTATGACACCGAACTCGTCAGCAAGGCCGCCACGACCCGCCGCGACCAGTTTGCCACCTGGATGACCAGCCCGGAGAACGACTACTTCGCCATGAGCTACGCCAACCGCATCTGGGGCTACCTCACCGGCACCGGCGTCATCGAGCCGCTCGACGACATCCGCGCCGGCAATCCGCCGAGCAATCCCGAGCTGCTGCAATACCTCACGAACGAATTTATCCAGAGTGGCTTCAATGTGCGCCACCTGATGAAACTCGTCGCCACCAGCCGCACCTACAATCTCAGCCTCAGCACGAACAAATGGAACGAGGACGACAAAACGAATTACAGCCACGCCAAAGCCCGTCGCCTGCCTGCCGAGGTGCTCTTTGACTCCGTCTTCGCCGTCACCGGCAGCATGCCAAACATCCCCGGCGTGCCCAAAGGCACCCGCGCCGCCGCTTTGGCCGATGCGCAGATCAAACTGCAAGACGGCTTCCTCACCAACTTCGGTCGCCCTGCTCGCGAATCCGTCTGCGAGTGCGAACGCAGCAACGACGTCAATCTCGGCCCCGTGATGGCCTTGATGAGCGGTCCCACCGTCGGCGATGCCATCAGCGATCCCACCAACGCCATCGCCAAGCTCACTGCCGAGATCAAAGACGACAAACAACTCATCGACGCCGTCTTCATGCGCATCGTGAACCGTCACGCCACGGAGAAGGAAATCAGCGCCGCGCTCGATAGCATGGCCGGACTCGATGCCGAGCACAAAACGCTCGCCGCCGCCGCTCAGGCCAAGGAAGTCGAGCAAAAGCCCGCCATCGCCAAAGCCGAGCAGGATCGCCTCGCCGCCATCAAAGCCGCCGAAACCGAACTCACGGCCTACAAAGCCAAAATGGCCCCTGATATCGCCAAAAAGGAAGCTGCACGCCTCGCCGCCATCCAAGCCGCCGAAGCCAAAGTGAAGGCCGCTTTTGACACCGCGCCCGCGAATCAGCCGAAGTGGGAAAACTACCTCGATCTCACCACCGAATGGCATCCGCTCGATCTCAAGGTTCAACGCGCCGGTGGCGTCGAAAAACTCGAAGTTCTGCCCGATGGCAGCTTCCTCGCCACCCCCTTGCCCGAAGGCAAAGAAAGCACCGGAAACTACCTCCTCCTCGGCAAAACCGATCTCCAGGGCATCACCGGCATCAAACTCGAAATGCTCCCCGATGACCGCCTGCCCAACAACGGCCCCGGCACCGCCCCCGATGGCAATTTCGTCCTCGGCGAATTCGTCGTCACCACCGACGCCGCTGATGCGAAACGCAAACGCGGCTCCGGCGTCGCCCAAACGCTCAAAAACCCCAAAGCCGACTTTGAGCAGGCCAACTTCCCCG
This sequence comes from Verrucomicrobiaceae bacterium, assembly GCA_016713245.1. Taxonomy (GTDB): domain Bacteria; phylum Verrucomicrobiota; class Verrucomicrobiia; order Verrucomicrobiales; family Verrucomicrobiaceae; genus Prosthecobacter. Next base: position 538,105 of record JADJPM010000001.1, read on the forward strand.
TCACCGAAGCCCTCAAAAAAGGCAATCGCGACCGCGGCTGGGCCGTCAGCCCCGAAGGCGGCTTCCGTCACGAGGCCACCTTCTCCTTCGAGAAGCCCGTCAGCAACGAAGGCGGCACCAGTTTCAGCATCCAGATGACCAGCAACTTCCAGAACGGCAAATACAACCCCGGCCGCTTCCGCCTCTGGATCACCACCAGCCCGACGATCCGCTTCGGCGTCCCCGCCGACGTCGCCGCCGCCCTAAAAGCTCCCAAACGCACCCCCGAGCAAACCGCCACGCTCACCGCGCACTTCTTGAATCAGTTCCGCGACTATCAGGCGCAGAAGAAATATTTGGCCATCGCCCGCCAGCCCCTCCCCGTCGATCCTCAGCTCATCGCTCTCGAAACGAAGCACGTGAACGCCCAAAACCCCATCGTCCTCGACCCCAAACTCATCCAACTCCGCCGCGACAGCGACCTGAGCGCCAAGCAGCTCACGAACAAGCGCCTCACCGCCGCGCAGGATCTCGCTTGGGCCCTGATCAACTCACCGGCGTTCTTGTTTAATCATTGAGTTAACGAAACTCGCGTCAGCGTCGTGGAGTGCGGTGGCAAGCGCTAAAGCGCGACACCGCTGTCGGGTGCCGGACGACTCACGTAGTCCAAAAAGCATTCTCCCAGCCCTCGACAGCGGTGTCGTCGGGGCAAAGGCTTGCGCCTTGCCCCTCTGCCACCGCACTCCACGACGCTTCGCGATGATCGAAAGCACTAATCCTGTGCACACGTTTTCAGCTCATGAACGCCCCACCTCCCATCGCTTGGCCGCATGCACCGACGCATCGGCTAACAGAGCGGGGAACCTATTTCGTCACGGCGGCGACTTGGCGGAAGGAACATCACTTTCGCTCGCGGGAGCGGCTCGACGTGCTGCACCGTGGACTGCTGCGAGTCTGTGCCGATTTTGGCTGGCGACTTGAGGCGTGGGCGGTGTTTTCGAATCACTACCACTTTGTCGCGGAATCAACGGGCACGGCGGAGAACCTTTCGGTAATGCTCAGCACGCTGCATGAGAAGACCGCGAAGTGGATCAATCAGCAGGACAAAACACCCGAGCGCAAAGTCTGGCATAACTACTGGGAAACGAAGCTCGATCTGCCACGCGGCTACTTTGCGAGGCTGGCCTACACGCATCAAAACGCAGTTCGACACGGTCTGGTTAGCGTTGCCAAAGATTATCCGTGGTGCTCGGCTGCTTGGTTCGAAGCGGAAACGCCTGCGGCGATGGTGAAGACGATTTACCGCTTCGATTCGGGGCAAATCGCGGACGACTACGAGGTGGAACTCGAATAGTCGCGCCAGCGTCGTGGAGTGCGGTGGCAAGCGTCAGCGCGACACCGCTGTCGTGTGCCGGACGGTACTCTTTGGCCGAAGATCGTTCTCCCGGCGCTCGACAGCGGTGTCGCCGATGCCGGGTGGCCCCGGCATCTCTGCCACCGCACTCCACGACGCTTCGCGAGGTTCGCACCCGGCACCAGCCTTGCCAGTCTCCAAACACAGCCTAGCATGGCGGTCCATGCGCCGCCGATCTCTCCAACGACGTTCCTCCCCTCTCCGCTGGCTATGGTGGCTGGCGGGGTTCCTTGTCATCGCGGTGATCGTTGGCGTGATGGCGATGCCTGCACTGGTGGTGGGCTACTTGCAGAGCTTTGTGCGAAGTGAGGGCTTCCGCGTGAAGGCGGAAGAGATGATCGAGGCGAAGACCGGCGGCACCGCCCGGCTGGCGGACATTCAATGGCAGGACGACGCGGCACGCATGAGCGAGGCGAGCCTCGAAACGGCTTCCGGACTGCAGATTGAGGCGGTGGGGCTGCATGCGGCGCTGGATTTCAGTGCCGTTCGTCGCGGCTCGTGGAGCATTCAGAGTGCGGGAGCGGATTCATTGATCGTCACGAAGCATCCAGCGGCCAAAGAGTCGTCGAGACCGGAGGAGGTATCGATGGGTGAAGCCGCGCTTCCAGGCTGGTTGAGCCAGTACATACCAAAAACCACGGAGGTGGATGGCTTTGACGCAGAACGCTTTTCCTACACGCAGAATGGCTGGCAAGTGGACGAAACGCGGCTGCACCTCGGCAGCTACAACAGCGCCTCGACGAGCAAGGGACGCTACTCATTTCCTGGCACGCTGGATGACGGTACACTGCGGATACCGGTGACGCCACCGGGACAAAAGGAGCCACTGAAGCTCGAGATCGGCCGCACCAGCTTCCGCCTGACGGATGAAAAACTGCAAATCAGCGAGTCCACGCTGCGCTGGAAGGATCGCACCAAGGGCACGCTGCGCGGAAGCGTGCGCTTTGGTGGCGAGTGGCAGATGTTCGTGCATGCCGAGCAGGTGCCGACGGCGGAGTTCTTGAACGAGGAGTGGCAAAAACATCTCACGGGGCATCTCGAAGGAGATGCCGAGCTTTCCGGCACGAAGGGTCAACCGATGAACTGGAAGGCGGATGTGGTGTTGAAGGATGGCGTGCTCTCCACACTGCCCATTCTCGACAAGCTGGCTACCTACACGCGCATGGAGCGCTTCAAACGACTGGCGCTGGACATCGCCACAGCAACGGTGAGCCCGCATGCGAGCGGCGGCACGCGGCTGGAAAAGATCGTGGTGCAATCCAACGGCCTGCTTCGCATCGAAGGCACGCTCAATCTGCTGCCGGGTGATGGAATCGAAGGTGACTTCATGGTCGGCGTGACACCAGAAACCCTTCGCTGGCTGCCGGGAGCTCAAAACCGCGTCTTCATCGAAATGAATCCGCAAGGGCCACCGGGCTTGAATTGGGCTCGCGTGAAGGTCGCGGGCACTCGCACGGCTCCGCAGGAGGATCTGAGCTCGCGGCTACTCGGTGCGGCTGGCATGTCCCTGCTGCTCGATACACCTGGAGCCATCGTGGATAAGGCGAGCGAGACGCTTCTAAAGCCGATGCTCGGTGAAGACGCCGCGAAGCTGCCCGGAGCCATCATCAACGGCACCACGAAGACGCTGGAGCAGGGCGTCAAAACCGGCGGCGATCTCATCAACAAGGTCATCCCCTTCTTTCCCGGTAGCAAATGAACGTCCATCACCTCGAACTCTTTTATTATGTGGCCACCCATGGTGGCGTGAGCGCGGCGGCACGTCAGATGCCTTATGGCATTCAGCAGCCAGCCATCAGCGCTCAGATTCTCCAGTTGGAGGATGTGCTCGGCGTCACGCTGTATCAGCGAAGGCCGTTTCAGCTCACGCGGGAGGGACAGCTTCTTTATGATCACATCGCCCCGTTCTTCAAAGGCCTCGGCGATGTGGCCGATCGCATCCGCGGCGGTGGCGAGACACGTCTGCGCATCGCCGCGCCGGAGATCGTGCAGCGTGAGTACCTTCCCGAGCTGTGTGCTCGCATGCAGCGGCGGGTGGAGGGTTTTCACTTCACCCTCACGGATGGTCGCCAGCAGCAGATCGAGCAATTCGTGGCGGCACAGGAGATCGACATCGGCCTCTCCACACTCACGGACAAGCCGCCGCCCAATGTGGAGACACGCGAGCTGCTCCGACTGCCCATGTGTTTGCTCGTTCCCGCGAAGAGCAGCCTCAAGAGTGCCGCGCAGCTTTGGGAAAAAGAACGGATCGAGACGCCGCTCATCGCTTTGACCGCCAGCGATCCGTTGGTGCGCGAATTTCAGTCCGGACTGCGTCAGCATGGCGTGGAATGGATCACGAGTCTGGAGGTGGGCAGCCTCGACACGGTGGCGCGATACGTCGCCGGTGGCTTTGGCATCGGACTCTCGCTCCAGATGCCACGCGTGGAAGCGCCTGCGGGCGTGCGGGTGCTGCCGCTGGATGATTTTCCCACCCTGGCTTTCGGCGTGATGTGGATCGGCCGCCTGTCACCTCTGGGTGAAGCCTTCTTGGAGGAGGCGCAAGCCATCGCCAAAGGACTCAGGTAGCCTTCATGGCCTCATGCATGAAGGGGGCGAACTCGCGAAAGCTCCAAGCGGACTTCGAGAGACCAAAAGCACTATCTTGTTTGAAGGTCATATCGAGGTCGCAGACCATGAAATCCTCCACCTGCCGCCGCGTGCGGGCGATGATCTCGCCAGCGGGGTCGACGACGTAGCTATCGCCATAGCCGATGCCAACATTGCGAGTGATGCCGGACTTCGCGGGATCGAGCACGACGTTGTTCGCCCGCACGAAATACACACTGTTCTCCGAAGCTCGGGCGCTGTGATCTGCGCGCACCTTCATGAAATGGCTGATGAGACCTTTGTCACTGATGTAATTGAAATGAGGCGCGAAGATTATACGGGCTCCTTTGAGGGCGAGGATGCGAGCGGGCTCGATGTAACCGCCATCGGCGCAGATGAGCACGCCGAACTTCACGCCGTCGATCTCCCACACGGGGAACTCGCGGCCTTGTTTGTGAAACTTCATGTAGGCGGCACATTTGCTGTAAGTGCCGAGCTTTTGGCCGTGATGCACGACGATGAGGGTGTTGTAGAGATCTGTGCCACGGAGCTCATTGAAGCCCACAATGGCGAGGGCGGCATGACGAGCGGTGATCTCAAGCACACGCTGTATCTGGGGTGATTCGACGGCGAATGCGCCCATCCGCGCCTTTTCTTCGGTGTCCGGATAGCCGGTCAAAAAACACTCGGGAAAGGTCACGACCTTCGCCCCGGCTTCATCGGCCCTTTTGAGACCTTCCTCAAAACGGGCGAGGTTGTGCTCAAAATCTCCGGCCCAGGCTTCAAACTGGCAGTGTGCAATCTTCATGCGGCCAAAACGGCACGAGATGCCAGTTTTCGCCATTTTGACAGATTTCGCTCTTGGCGGCCAAAATGCCGTTTGATAGCCTCGAAGCACTTTTTGACCTTATGAACCAACAGCTCGTCACCCGCCTCTGCGTCGTTCTTCTCGTCATCATCTTTGGTCTGTTGGTGTACCGGTGGATCATGCAGGCCAGTGACGGCATGAAGCTCGTGGGCTTTATCCTTCTCGGCTGCATCGGTGGCATGCTGGCGGTGAAGTATCTGCTGCCGTGGATCGGTGATGCCATTGGTGAGGGCATGTATTCTTCCGGTGAGCAGATCGAGCAGGATGGCCTCATGAAAGCGGCGGCCTGCATCTCGCAGGGAGACTATGCGGGGGCGCTCGATCACTATCAGAAGATGATGCACGAGAAACCGGAGGACCCTTTTCCAGCCGCCGAGATGGCGAAGGTGCACGCGGAGCGCCTCGGAGATCCACACACGGCCATCCAGGTACTCACGAACCATCTGCAAAGCCGCGAGTGGTCCGTGGATGACGGGGCGTTTTTGCTCTTCCGCGTGGTGGAGGTGCAGACGAAGCATCTGCACGATTTCGCGGCGGCTCGTTCCACGCTGGAACGGGTGATCGCAGGCTATCCGAACACGAGACACAGTGCGAATGCTCATCATAAAATCTCCGAACTAGAGCAGGTGGAGTTCAAATTTATCCAGGAACAGCGGGCGAAGGCAGCTCAAAGCATCTGAATTCATTCGAAGCCATGAAGACAGCCCTTCAGCGATGGCTTGCCTCTTGCCCGCTGATGGCGCTGGCCGTCGCGGGCGTCGTCGGGATCGTGCTGGCGGAATTGGATGTGGCAGCGATGCGGCTTTGGATCTGTCCTGCAGCTCTCACGGTGATGCTGGCGACGCTGATACGCCCGCAGAAGTGGCTAGGATTTGCTGCGGCAATGCTCGGATGCGCGGCCCTGCATGTGATGCATCTGGACAGCACCTACCGTCATCCGTTGCGACTTCATCTACTCGAAAATGACGGAGCTCTCGAGGCGGTGGTAGAGGGGGACCTCACGCCTGATCATGCCTCCTCGACACCTGAGACTATCAAAGCGTTCTGCGAATCCAGCCGAGTCATGATGGAGGATGGCACGGAATGGTTACTCCCGGTGCGATTGAAGGTCTCGCTGCCTTTGGAGAGGGAATTTCCAGGGGCTGGCATCTATCAACTGCATGGCAGGCTGCGGCTGCCGGTAGGACAAAAGGCTCCCGGCACATTCGATGCGGCGGATCATGCTTTGCGCAGCGGATTTGCTGCTGAACTGAAGGTGTCAAAGCTGGAAAAAATGCCCGGTGATGGTGCAGTGTGGACCTGCGCCTTGCTGGATGCAGCTGAGCAGAGCCGCCAATGGATCAGCCGGCAGCTCATGCTGGATATTGATGATGATCCAAGGCTCTCCGGCGTGATCCGAGCGATGGCGCTGGGCGTAGCGGACGAAGCGCAGGATGACATCGAGGACGCGTTTCGTGACAGCGGCACACTGCATGTCTTCGCCGTGAGCGGACTGCATGTCGCGATGCTCGGCATGATCGCCTGGCAGGTGCTGAAAGCGCTGGGCCTTCGCCGTGGCGTGGCTTTGTGGGTCATTGTGCTGATTGTCTTCGCTTACGCCTTTATCACTGGCTGGCGAGCTTCGGCGGCTAGAGCGGCACTGATGGTGGCGGTGGTGTTTTGCGGCCCCTCGGCGGATCGGGACTCCAGTGTGCAAAACAATCTAGGCCTTGCTTCCTTGCTTCTGCTGGGGATGGACACGCAGCAGCTCTTCATGCCGGGTTTCCAGCTTTCCTTCGGCGTGCTGTGGGCCATCGCGGCGCTCACAGGCATCTTCATGAGCCCGATGGCGCGGTGGATGGAGCTGGATCCCTTCCTGCCGCTGGAGTTTGCGAGCAGATGGCAAAAGCTGGCGCTAGGCATCCGCCGCTGGTTCATTGGCAATGCCTGTGTCTCCGCCGCAGCATGGCTGGGAAGTCTGCCATTCATTCTCCTACACTTCCAGGCGGTGACGCCGGTAGCTCTCATCGCCAACAGCGTGCTGGTGCCACTCTCCATCGCGGCGTTGGCGGTCACGTGCATGAGCATCCTGGCCGCACTGATCAAGGCCACAGGGATGCAGATCGCCATCAACAACGCGAATTGGTTCCTGGCGAAAGCGATGGTGGTCTCCGCAACATGGTTCTCCAGCCTTCCGGGGGCAAATTTTCATCTCAACACGACAACCACACCCACCGATGAAGCGATCTCCTGGCGTGTGCTGGCGATGCCGGATGGTGGCGCGGCGAATCATCTGCGTCTCGGCACAGCACACTGGCTGATGGATACCGGTCCTGAGGATCGGTTTCGGACGATTTTGCATCGTTATCTTCGTCATGAAGGCGTGAACAAACTGCACGGTATCATCATGAGTCACAACGATGCCGCCCACATCGGAGCCGTGGAAGAGGTGCGTGCGGTGTTTGGCATGCCAGAGCTCTTTTGCAGTGCTCGCGAGCCGGGGCCGTATGATGCTCGGCAGACGATCCTGCGCCGATTGGAAGCTACCACGACGCTGAAAAAGTGGATCGCAGGAGATGGGCTGGCATTGAGTGCGGATGCCAGCCTGACCTGCCTGCACCCTTCCACCACCAGCCGATCCATGCGTGGCGATGACCGAGCGATGGTGCTGATGGGCGTTTTGAATGGCTGGAGAGTGCTGTGGATGAGTGATGCGGGCTGGCTGACGGAAAACGCACTGCTCGAATCGGGCCAGCCTCTGCAGTGTGATGTGCTGGTCACAAGCCAGCATGCCACTGATGTCTGCGGCACCGAGGAATTTCTCGACAAGGCCATGCCTTGGCTGGTGATCCGCGGTAGCAGCGGCTTCACGCGAGATCACACGCCAGCACCGGATACCCTGGCGGCTTGGTGCGCGAAGCATGAGGTGCCGTTATGGTTCACCGCTGAAACCGGCAGCATCGCGCTGGAGTTTTCCGAGTCGGCTGTGAATGCACGCACAGATTCTGGAGGCATGCCGCCGATGAGGCTGGAGAAGAAACGTTAATTCTTCACATCGGGCCGCTCACCGAGCCTCGCAGGCACTTCACGCATGCGGTTGTTGCGGATAACTTCGAGTTTCACGACGGTGCCAGGAGGCTGGGTGAGGATGATCTGCAAAAGATCGGCCGGCATGCGGAAAGACATGCCTTGGAATTTCGTGACGACATCACCAGGCTTCAATCCCGAGACGGCAGCAGGTGAATTGGCATCCACACGGGAAATGAGGGCTCCGATCGGTGAGGTGCCCCAGACGTTGTCGATCTCGATCGGGTCTCTGATGACTTCGATGCCGAGGTAACCACGACCAATCATACTTTTACCAGAACGCCGAGCCTGCTCCCGCAGTTCAAGCGCCTGCTGAATGGCCGTGACGACCATCTTCACGCCGTTGGCGGGCACGGAAAGGCCCACGCCCTGCCAGGCACGCACGTTTTGATCCCCGCGGTAAATGGCCACGTTCACCCCGACGATCTTGCCGTGAATGTCCACCAGCGGGCCACCCGAGTTACCTGGGTTGATGACGGTATCGGTCTGGAGATAGTCCATCTGGCTGTCACTGAGATGGCGGTCACGGGCGCTAATGATGCCTTGGGTGACGGTGCCACTGAGGCCGAAGGGATTCCCCACAGCGAAGACCATCTCACCGACCTTCACCTTATCGGAATCACCAAACGAGAGAGCGGGGAAGTCTTTGCGCTCGCTCTCGATGCGCAGCAGGGCGATGTCACGCTCCTCATCCGTGCCGAGCACCTGGGCTGAGAAGATTTGATTGTCATTGGTGGTGACGGCCAGTTCGGACACATCGGCGACGACGTGGTAATTGGTCACCACGAGGCCGTCCTTGCTGATAATGGCTCCAGAGCCGAGACCGGGGATCACCTCAGGACGACCCGGAACCAGACCGAGCAGCGGATGGAGCATGGTCTGGCCGGCAGTAACCTTACGCGTGGTGATGCTCACGACGGAGGGCAGCACAGAGGCAGCGAGTTTGGAAAAGGCGTCGTTCATTCGCGCCAAGGCGCGGACGTCTTCGGCATCGAGCTTGGAACCGGCATCCTCGGGCACTTTTTCGCCCTTCAAAAGCTGTGGCAGACCGTAGCGATCCGAGTCCTGCCTCGAATACGAGTACAGGCCTGCGGCAATCGCGAGGATGATGAGGGCAAAGACGACACGTCGTGCGAGTTCCATGGGGCACAGTGAACCTTTCCGCGCTTTCCGCCAAGCGCCAAGATGCTGTGATCAGCCCATCCCACCCGCATCGAGCTCGGCTCCTACTTCTTGAAATGCCGAAGCGAGCTCGTGCCAATCTTTCACTGTGGTGTACCAACCGCCGCTCACACGCACCACGCGGCGCAGTTCATCAGGCGAAGCGCCCAGAGCCGTCACGACGACGGAGGAGCCTTCTTTGCCGGAACTGCACGCACTGCCGGTGGAGATGGAAAAGCCGCGCCGTGAGAGGCGAGTGAGCCATTTGAGATTTTCATGCCGTGGCATGACGAGGAGGGAGGTATTCCAGAGACGCGGCTTTTCGGCGGAGATGAGGCGCAGACCTTCAAACGATGCCTGCATGGCCGCTTCAAAGGCATCACGGCCTGCGCCATCGCATGCAGCGAGCTGGGGCGTGATCGTCTCCAGCGCGGTGACCATGGCCTCGATGGCAGGATAGTTCTCCGTGCCAGCGCGGCGGCCATTTTCCTGCGGGCCGCCGTGGATGAGGCGGATGCGCTCGTTTTCATCGCGAAGCACCAGAAAGCCCGCACCTTTCGGCCCGCCAAATTTATGCGCAGAGCCGCTGAGGTAATCGCAGGGGCTGAAATCTGCCTCCAGCTTGCCCAGCCATTGGGTGGCATCGGTGTGGAAGGAGATGCCTTTGGCTCGGCAAAGCAACGCAAGCTCCCGCCAAGGTAAAAGCTGACCGCTTTCATTGTTCGCCGCCATCACGGAGACGAGTGCCACGCCTTCCGGCATCTCACCATCTGCCTCGAAGGTCGAAACCTTTGTCCAATGCCGTGCGGCTTCGCGAACGCTGGGATGCTCGATGGTGGAAATCGCCGTTGTTTGGCCTGTGAAGGCTGAAAAGAGCAGGTTGTTTGCCTCCGTGGCTCCAGAAGTGAAGACGATACGCTCTGCTTCCACCTGAAGTAATTGGCCCAGCCGCTCCCGTGCTGTCTCGAGCTTCTGATTGGTGATGCCTGCCTCACGATAGAGGCTCGAAGGGTTGTGCCAGTGCCTTTCAGCGGCTCGCAGCCAAGCCTCGCGTGCCTCGGGCAGCAGCGGCGTGGTGGCATTGAAGTCGAAGTAGCCTGTCATGGCACCACTGAGAGGCTCAGTCTCTTCTGAAATGACGGATCATGCCGATCATGACGCCTTGGATGAGCAACTCGCGAGCAGGCAGGAGATCGGGGTACTCCTCATTTTCGGCTTTGAGAACGGGCTGCCCGTTGCTGATGAGGTAGCGTTTGAGGGTCGTTTCGCCGTCGATCAATGCGGCGACGATGTCTTTTTCACGCGGTTCCTTGACTTCGAGGATGACGAGATCGCCGCTGCAGATGTGCGCCTCGATCATCGAATCACCACGCACTTTGAGGGCAAAGCTTTTCGAGGCACGTGGGATGCCGAGCGTGTTGATATCCACCGAGATGCAGCCTTCGGCGTGCTGCGCAGCATCGCTCGGCATGCCGGCGGGAATGGTGCCGAAGACGGGAATATCGATGATCTCGGCACGGTCGAGGTCTTCAGGAAAAACAACGGCACGGGCCATGTTGGGATGGCGGCGGATGGCACCTTTTTTCTCCAAAGCACGGAGGTGACTCATTGCGGCCGTTTGACTGGAGAAGCCGAAGTGACGCTGAATGTCCCGAGTGGAGGGCATGACGCCGTTGGTGCGCTGGTAGCCACGGAGATAATCGAGCAGTTCCTGCTGACGTGCGGTGAGCTGAGGGGCGCTGGCGGAGAGGATGGGATTCATAACGGCGCGTTTTGTTGTTCGCTCGAACAATCGCGACCAACAGGAATTGAGCAAGAGGTTTTACTCCCCTCAAATGAAGGCATGGTGTGAGGATGAAATGGCTCTCTCCATGGCTCTTCACGCTTCTAATTTGCCCGCTCCTCTCTGCTCAGGAGACTTCACCGCTCACGCCCGCGCCTGTTGAGAAGGTGGGCGAGCTACCACCGCTCACCAAGGCGCTCAATGAGAAGGCCGCCGTGGCCTTCTCGAAGGGTGACTGGGCCGCCGCCCGGAAGGCCTACCGCGAGATGATCGAGATGGACCCGAAAAATGCCCTCGTTTGGGCAAATCTCGGCGCGGTGGAACAGCAGGCGGGTGATGCCAAAAAGGCCATCGAATGCTTCGAGCAGTCCGTGGAGCACAACGCAGCTCTAGCGCAGTCCTGGGTGGCGCTCGGCCTGCTGCGGCTGGAGGCGGGTGATACCTATCTGGCGATCTCCGCGCTCTCGCGGGCGATTCACGAAGACCCCGAAGATGCGAGGGCGCATAACTACCTCGCCATCGCCGCGAAAAACCTCGGGTGGGCAGGTGCGGCGGAATCGGAGCTACAAAAGGCGCTCGAACTGAAGCCGGATTACGGCATCGCTCATTTCAATCTAGCCCTGATGATGCTGGAGCAGCGCCCGCCTTCCATCGAACTCGCCAAACGACATTATGAAAAAGCCCTCTCACTCGGTGTGGCGAAGGACGAGGTGGTGGAGCGAAGAATCAAAGAGTGATGAGAGACTGGAACGTCACCTCTGAACTCGATGAACTGCATGCGCAGGGGCTTTGGCGTGAGCTACGGCCACTCGAAGAGGTGAACGGTGTGATCGTGAAGCGAGAAGGCCGCGAGTTGATCAACTTTTCCTCCAATGACTACCTCGGCCTCGCATGTTCGGAGGAATTGAGGCAGGCGCTCGTGGAAGGTGTGTCCAAGTATGGAGGCGGCTCAGGAGCCTCGCGTTTGGTGTGTGGCACGCACCGCGTCCATATGGACCTGGAGGAGGCGCTCGCAGATTTTAAGCGGACAGAGGCCGCGCTGTGCTTCAGCAGCGGTTTTGCCGTGGCTCTCGGCACGATTCCCGCCCTCATGGGTAGCGGTGATACGATCCTGCTCGACAAACTTTGCCATGCCAGCCTAGTCGATGCCGCTCGTCTTAGCGGCGCGGTGATTCGCGTCTTTCCGCATAATCATCTCGAGAAGCTCTCCCGCCTGCTCGGAACTGCCACGGGCCGTGTCCTGATCGTCACAGAGTCCATTTTCAGCATGGATGGCGATGCGGCGGCCCTGCGTGAAATCGTGGAGCTCAAAGAAAAGCACGGCGCGTGGCTCTTGCTCGATGAGGCGCATGCGGTGGGCGTACTCGGCCCCCAGGGGCGAGGCCTCGCGGCGGCGCTTGGACTGGAGAACCGCATCGAACTGCACATGGGCACGCTGAGCAAATCCCTCGGCCTGAGCGGCGGCTATTTAGCCGCGTCTCGTCAAGTGATCGACCTTCTCATCAACCGTGCTCGCAGCTTCATTTATTCGACCTCGCCGCCTCCTCATGTGGCGCATGCGGCGGCTAAGATGCTGCAGCTCTTGCGCGGAGAGCATGGGGACAGCCTGCGCTTTCGCTTACGGAGCAATGTGACCAGCCTGTCACAGCGGATGGAGGCGGTTGGTCTCAGCCAGCAATACACTCCGGCCGCTGGCATTGTACCTTTCATTGTCGGTGATGAGCGAGCCGCAGTTGTTGTGAGTGAGCGGTTGTTTGAAGCAGGTTACCTGGTGCCAGCGATACGCTTTCCCACTGTGGCACGTGGTAAGGCAAGATTGCGGATCAGCCCCACGGCTTTACAGCCAACCCAAAAAGTTGTTGGTATGTTTAATATTATGCTGGATATAATAAAATCCAGTTCTTAGACATTTCTGTGAACTGCGATCAAATTCTGGCACGCACCCTGCTATGCTAGATGGAGTCAGTCTGCCTGCCGGCAGGCGGCAACCTCAACACCAACAAACTAAACTCGACCAACATAATGAAGCTCAATCGACTCAACTCGATCATGGCCAAGTCGGTGGCAACCCTCGCCGCTTGCACAGCCCTGAACGCCACGGCAGGCACAGCTCCCGCCCCAAAAAACCCCGCCCCTATCGAACCAGCCCCCACGGCTCTCTTCGATAGCATCGGTGCCACACTCGACGCCGCCTACGACTCACGCTACTACTTCCGTGGTCTCTGGTTCGCTGACAACATCGTCACTACGGCCCTCAACGTCTCTATCCCGCTTACGGATAAGCTGACCTGGGGAGTTGGAGCTGCTTACATCTCCACCGTAGAGACTCCAATCAACAACCCCACTAACCTCAATCGCAATAGCTTCGACTACTCTGAAATCGACGTGCTGACCTCCCTCAGCTACAATGCAGGCTGGGCCAAGTTCGGTGTTCAGTATCAGTATTACTTTTATCCTGATACCTACTCCGGCTCGAACGGCCTCAATGCAGCCGGTGGCAATGGTATCAACGGGGGTGACCCTGAATTCGGCATCCTTGGAAATAGTGAGCTCGGTTTCACTGTCGCCATTCCGGTTGGTAATTTGAATCTTGGCCTTGGTTACTTCTACGACTTCACGGTCGGTGGCTCGTACTTCCAGGCTAGCGCGGATTACACCATCGCGGTGACAGATTGGTTGAGCATCGTCCCAGCTATCCAGACAGGTTACGGCATCGACTACTACACAGGCCACAACACGGCTGTGCTTGCTAACCTCAACGGCCAAGCCGCTAACGGTTTTGGTGGTGGCAACTTCCCGACCTCCGGCTTCACTCACCTCTTGGTGTCTGTCGCTGCCCCGGTGAAACTCACCAAGAGTGCTACCTTCACTCCCTATGTGGCTTGGAATCACGGCTTTGACCTGCGTTCCTCCCTGAATGCTACTACCCACAACGAAGTGTTCTGGGGTGCCAAGCTGAGCCTCGCCTTCTAATTTAGTCGCGGGACTGGTTCTCCCGCTTCTCTCTGATCCCATTGGTTGGGACGCTCCCGGTCTGTTCGCAGGCCGGGAGCTTTCTTTTTGCCGTGAGGCCACCGTGCCGCTAGTGTGTCCCTTCATGGCAGACCAACCCTCCCTCAACTGGAACTCACGCAACGTCACCCGTGGCTGGCAGCGCGGCATCACGGCCTTCTTTTGGGGCCTCGGCTTTAAAGAAGAGGACTTCAACAAAGCGCAGGTCGGCATCGGCACGCCGCTGCTCGATGGAAACATCTGCAACGTGCATGCGCACGAGCTGGCGAAGCTCCTCGCCCAAGGCTGCGCGGAGGCGGGCATGGTCGGCTTCCCGTTTGGCGTGTCGCCAGCGAGCGACAACATCACGCAGGGCAACATCGGCGGCGCGGCCTCGCTTTGCTCGCGCAACCTCATGGCCAACGGTGCGGAGATGATCTGCACGGCGCACAGCTACGATGCGATCATCGGCCTGCATCATTGCGACAAGAACGGCCCGGCCTTCGCGATGGCGCTGGCACGCACGAACTTCCCCGGACTCATCGTCAATGGCGGCAGCATCATGCCTGGCTGCCACAAGGGGCAATCGACCAGCATTCTCGATGTCTATGACGCCGCCGCGAAGGAAGCGCAGGGCACGATGAGCTGGGACGAGAGCGAGCAGATCATCCGCACGGCCTGTCCAGGCCCCGGCGGCTGCGGCATCGCGGCTTCCTTCAATACCTGGGGCATCACGCTCGAAGCCATGGGCCTCAGTTTGCCCGACACCTCCTCCATGCCCGCTATCGAGGCTGGAAAACGCGAGGAATGCCTCCGCGTCGGCCAAGCAGTGCGCAACTTGCTCGAAAAGAACATCCGTCCGCGCGACATCATCACGAAGCAGTCGCTCACGAACGCCATGACGGCCATCGCGGCCATCGGCGGCAGCACAAACGGCGTCATTCACCTCCTCGCCGTCGCCCGCGAGGCCGGTGTGGATTTCACGCTGCGCGATGTGCAGGCGATTTGCCGCAAAGTGCCCGTGCTGTGCAGCTTCGCGCCCCGCGGTCGCGGCACGATGGTCGATCTGCATCGCCTCGGCGGCACCACGATGCTCTTGAAGCACATCTTTGACGCCGGACTGCTCGATGGCTCGTGCATGACCGTCACCGGCCGCACCTTGGCCGAAAATCTCGCCAACGCGAAAGCGGTGCCGTTTCCGAACGACCTCATCGCGCCGCATGACAAGCCCTTCAAAGACTACGCCGACATCCAGGTGTGCTTTGGCAACCTCGCGCCGCACGGGATGGTCTTCAAAGTGTCCTCGCTCAAAGAGCCGCGCTTCAGCGGCCGCGCGATCTGCTTTGAGAACAGCAAAGGCGTCTTCGAAGCCGCCGCGCAGGGCCGCATCAAGCCCGGTCACATCGTTATCATCCGCGGCAGCGGCCCCGTGGCGCTTGGCATGCCGGAGATGCACGTCGCCAGCGCCGCGCTCGCCGTCCCGGAACTCTATGGCAAGGTCGCGCTCATCACCGATGGCCGTGTGTCCGGCGTCTCCGCCGGCGCGGTGGGCGTGCATTGCACCCCGGAGGCCGTTTTGGGCGGCCCCATTGCCAAAGTGCAGGACGATGACGAAATCGAGTTCGACCTCCTCAAAGGCACCATCGCCGTCAAAGCCGATCTCGATGCTCGAAAAGCCGAACCCGTCGAAGTTTCGCATCCGTTTGGCTACCTCGCCGATTTCGCCGCGACGGTTACCCAGGCGCATGAAGGCTGCGTGCCGAAGTGGACGCTGGGCCGTCACGACAAGTCATGAGTCTCGCACATTCTTCGCGAACCTGTTCACAGGCAGGAACTCGTTAACAAAGACGTCCGTGAATGGATGCCTTGCGATGGGCCGTAGTTTCAGACACCATGAAACTGCTTCCCCTCATTCTGTGCTCCTTCGTCGTCAGCATCGCATCAGCAGCCATCGAAGGTGAGACGGAGCATTTCTATTATCGCATGCCGTCGGCGGAAGAGCCCTACATCGACACCCAGCGCGGCAGCCGCATGTTCGCCTTCAAAGGAACGCAAATCATGCTCTCCGACGACTGCGGCAAAACCTGGCCGCATGTGGCAGAGTTCGCAGAAGCCCAAAACATCACCTTTAGCGTGCTCCTGAAGAACGGAAATGTGCTCTTCGCCACACGCGAACGACTCTTCCTCAGCACGAATAACCTCAAATCACACCGCGAGATCATCGTGAAACGGTCGGATGGCAGCGATTACTTACCTCATCCGCCCATAAAAGCGGATCAGCCAGGCTGGTATTTTCATTCATTGGATGGCGAGCACTGCTTCGATCTCGCGGGAAAGGAAATGCTCGTGTGGGGAAACTACTGCAACGTGCTTGGCGGTGCCGTGCCGGTAAACATTTACTACTCCGCGGATGGTGGCGAGACGGTGAAGCTGGCCTACGCTTTTGGCCAGAATCCGAAGTTCCAGCAAAAGGGTGCTCCCGCAGATGCACCGATGCTCGGCAATCCCAAGAACCAGCTCATCGCCCGCCACATCCACAATGTAACCTACAACCCAGCCGAAAACGCCTTTTACGCCGTCACCGGTGATATCGACCGTGGAGATGGAAATGAGGTCCATTGGCTTCGTGGCACTTACAATGCTGCAGCGGATCAGTGGGATTGGAAACTCGTCATCTCCGTAAACTCCAACTCACGCTTCAAATGCGGCGGATTGAACTTCATTGACGGCAAATGCCACTGGATCGCCGACGCCAACGGCCTCGCCATCGGCAATCGCTATGATCGAGGCATCTTCGTGAGCGATCCAAAGGACATCACGGACACCACGAAGCACTCCATGCTATTCAATCCAGGCTACGAATCCGCCAACATGTTCCACGAAGACGGCGTCTTCCTCGCCACGCACTGCGCCCCGGCCTCGCCCTATGGCTGCGGCATCATCTGGTCCTCCGACAAAGGCAAAACCTGGACCCAGTATGATCTCAAGGAATTCGGCGCTCGCAGCGGCTGCCGCATCAACGCCAAAAATAGTGACGGCTGGTTTCGCATAGATCTGCGCAAAGGTTGGATCGAGCAGGCGGAGGTGCTCTTCATCAAGCCGAAACGTTGAGCCGCTCGCCCGGTTCACTTTTTGCCCTTGCCGGAACGCTACGGGGCTTCGTATCCTCCGCACATGAAGATCAAAATTGTTCTACCAAATGTGTTTCTACTTCTCGCGGTGTGCCTGAGTTCCTGCCGCACTTATAGTCACACAAGCGCCGGAGGTCGATTCCATGGCGAGCCGAGGATGGTCCCCGTCACCCCCAATACCTTCTTTTTCTACCGCCCCAAGGATCAGGACGATGTGCTTTTTAGCTTTGAGCCAGGTGAGAAAAGCCGGTTTCGCGGTCGGTTCCCAGGAGACAGAATTACACCTGACGCAATGCTCACCACCGGAGCGAGCGTGCCCCGATCTCTATGGAAGATCCCCGGCCTCTCACCCTTCGATTACACTCGCTCAGCATTGATTCATGATTGGCTTTTTGAAGCCAAGCATCGCTATGAAATTGGGAAGTGGCTCCAGCAGGCGGGAGTGAACGAAGCGGCGAAAGCCAAGGGGGTACGACTGGAGCGTGACTATGCAGTCTATGGCAGCCTCACTCAGGATGACGCGGCGGATATTTATGCCGAGTGCATACGTTCCGTCATGGATCTGACCACCGAGATGGGAAATGACCTGAACATGCTCATCGCCAAGAACGAGAACCCACTCGCGAAGGCCCGACTTGAAGAGCTTCGTGAGTCGTTAAAGCCTGCAAAGAAAAGCTCCTTCTGGCTTTGGGCGCATCGCTGGTTCACCAGCGAAGGTTGCTGGATACCGACCGCGAAGAAGACATGGCAGTCACAACACGACGACCTGGGACTCTATGAACTCCTGGCAAGGAGTGATGCTGCCGTTGAGAAAGGCTACATGTCCAAATGGCTGCGGAAGAAGTTCAAAGCTGTTTACGAAGATCCCATGCGAGGCTCTTTGCCTGGGGATGGCAAGCTGGCTGGCGTGGATGATGCGGTGAAAGCCGGCACAGCCGCTCTGCTCCAGAAACAGCAATCGAACACACTTCGTCCTCGCATTTACCTCGAGGTCGAGGACCAGGCTTCCCAAGAGATCATGCTCGCGAAAGCGAATCGCTTTCCGAAGCTGGACGTGATAAAAGATAAGAACTTCAGCCGCCTAGGCACCGGAGTGCTCGTAGTTTACTATTATGCTTCCGAAGATGGTGCCATGGCCGAGAACATCCTCAAGACAATCACAGAGTTGTTTTCAGAAGGTCAACAACCTCCCGAGGCGAAGATCGTCAAGCGAAGCGATGGCGGGCTCTACCGCCCGAAGCACTTTGACCTCCACATCAGCCGCGACGTGGCATCACGGCTGACCCGTTGACTTACTTGCTGAGCACCGGTGCCGTCTGCTCTGGTGTCACGCGGCCTGCTGGCAACTCCAGCAAACGGATATTGCGAAAATGAATCTCACTGCCCTCGGATTCGAGGCAGAGGTAGCCCTTGCGCACAGTGGACTGGCTCACGCCATTCACAAACTTGCCATTGATGCTCAGCTTCACCACGCCATCCACCGCCACCACATCGTAGGTGTTCCATTCACCCGCTCCTTTGCAGCGAAACTCAAACGACATGCTGCGTGCTCCCCGTGGATTCTCCGGCACGATCTCCAACCCGTTCGCGCCGAAGAGTTCACCGCTCACATAACCGGGATGATTGGGCTGGCCGTCCTTTGTCGGGTGTAGAGCGGGCCATTGCAGCTCCAGCATCTGCACTTCGAGGCCTTTCGGGAGCTGTTTACCGGCTGCAGGCGTGGCATCGCTCCACAAAAATACACCACTATTCCCGCCGGGCTTCATGTGCCTCCACTCGATGTGCAGAACAAAGTTTTCATACTGCCGCTCGCTCCGCATCACACCAATTGGCAGCCCACTGCAAACCAGCAGACCATCTTTGACGCTCCAGGTGTCTTTGGATGTATTCACATCCACCCAGCCACTGAGGTCCTTGCCATTGAAGAGGTCTTTGAAAGCCAATGCATCCTCCGCAAGAGCGGAGGAGGTCAAAAGAAGAAGCGTGAGCAGGTTTTTCATCGCGAAAACAAACGCGATTCCAGCTTCACTCTTGTCGCGACTCTGAGAAGGCCTTCAAAATCAGCCAAAATCAGCGATTCCGTCCTCTCTCACGCATCACCGTCCATCGTGCTTTACCTCGCCGCCACGCCCGGCTTCCGGATCTTCATCAGGATCGGAAAGCTCGTCTGAAGGCCAGCGCTGTCGTGTTCGTTTCGCGCGGAGCTGATCGCACCGTGGCAGAGCTTGTCCTGGTCCTTCACCCAGTTCGCGGCGCGGAAGAAGATGGGGCGCTCGTTTTCGCCGGCGCGGATTTGCACGCCGTTGAGGCCGATGTCATCGACGATGACGCCGTGGGGCAATCCGTGCACGTCGAGGCTGAGGAGGTCTTTGTTGTCCTCACGAATGGCTCGCAGCCAGGCTTTGACGGTCTGACCGGGCGCGAGCGTGAGTTCGAGCGGCTTCGTTTCGGCGGCGGGATCGCGCATGACGGGCTTGCCGCCGACGTCGGGCTCCAAAACGATGATGAACTTCGGCTTCGCGCCGAGCGTGACCTTGCCGAAGGTTCCGGCGTCGTGCTTGAGGCCCTTCGAAGTGGCGGTGATTTTGAGCTTCGACCAGTCGGCGTCCTTTGCAGCATCCGGCATGGCATGCAGCGAGCCGCTGATGAGGTCGTGACCGGCCTCGATGATGAGCGGCGAGGTGGCCCAGTAGCCTGCGGGCACGCCAGTGATGTCGATTTGAATGGGATCGTCGAAATTATCCTGTCGGTCGGCACGGAAGGAGAAGCCGACGGAGGCTCCGGGCATCACGGTGGGGTTCATGCCAGCGAGTTTGACGCTGAAGTCGGGCTTCGGCTCGCGGATGGCGAGTGAATACACAAAGCGCTCGCCGCCCCAGCCACGCGTGTCGGTGACTTTGACGACATAACGGCCATCGGCAGGCGCGGTGAAGGTCAGGCGCGAGTCGTGGCCGATTTTGCGGTCGCCGCTGTCGTCGTTTTGATAGTTCAGCGTGAAAATGGGCAGTCCATTCGCGGCGATGCTGCTGCCGAGCGGATACGGCTCCACGACGTAGCAGGGCTCGTCGAGCGAGTGCGAGGTGGCGCTGGTATCGAAGTAAGCGCGGCGTTTGCCATCGCTCACGTAGAAGAAGCAGCCTCCGTCCGGCCCGCGAGGCATGCGGATGATCTTCATGATGTCGCCATTGAACCAGACATACTCATTGAGCTCCATCTCCTCCCAATTTTGCAGGCGGATGTCCGGGTTGTTGGCATCGACGCTGCGGAAGTTGTTGTAACTGTCACGCACGGCCTGCATGAGCAAGCGAGCGACGGGTTTGCCATCGGGGTGCAGCACTTCGAGCTTCGTATCCGCAGGCGAGCCAGCTTGAGCGGCGAGCGTCTCGATGATCCACGTCTGGCCTTTTTTGGCGGTAAATGTGTAGCCTGCCTCTCCAGAGGCGGGAGTCTGGGATCGCTCGACTCGGCTCTGGAGAGCCAAGCTACCATTGATCGTCACGGGTGCTGTGACCTCGCTTGCCATCGCACCATCTACATGCGGCATATTACTCACGCGCAGCGACGGCATCGTGCGAAAACGCAGCGCCTTGGCATAGAGCGGCACGTTCGTGATGCCTTCCTTGTCCGCTTTCATCGTCACGGTGGCCTTGTCGCCGAGATGATGGCCGATGAGCGTGACCTTGGTCTCCTTCCCCACCTGTGCGGTGAGCGGCGACCAACTCGTGACGAAGGGCAACGCGCCAATCGTGAGCCGATACACATGTCCCGCGCTGCCATCCATCGTCGTGTTGCTCACGAGGATGTGGTAATCGCCATCCGCAGGCGCTTTCCACGCGAGAAAAGGATCACTGCCGCTGTCGAGCCCGCGATTCACCGCGAGCACGGTGCGATTCGCGTCCACAATCTCCAGCGTGGGCGATTTCGCCACGCTGCCGACCTGCGCCACGGCGAGATCGAGCACGAGTTCCTCGCCTGCCTTCGCGGTGAAACGATACGCGTCATGCTGACCGGTCTCGGTGAGCGTGCCCCACACGCTCGCGGGCAGCTTGGCGATCTGCACCGGGCCGTTTTTGAAATCGGCCGCCGAAGTCGTGATCGGCGCGAGATCATCGGCATAGAGTTTCAATTTGGCCGACTCGCCCGTCGGCGTTTTCACCCAAACGTCATGACTGCCGCGACCAAGCCCCGCAGGTGCCTGAAGCTTGAAAACGAGCTTCGTGGCCGTGCTCGCCGCTGCATCGATGACGGGCTTCAACGCGGCGTTGGAGGTCAAAATCGTCGCCTCGGCCAGATCCTTGCCTGCGAGACTGAAAACCTGCTCCACACCGAGATGCAGCCCACGCGGCGAAACGCTCGTGAGCGTCGGCTTGCCAGCTTTCGCGGCCATTTTGGCGGCAGCGGCGGCTTTTTTGGGTTTGTCGGCCTTTTGAGCCTCGACGGACGAAAGGCCGAGCAGAAGGATAAGAACGGGAAGGAGGGATTTCATGGCAGGGAAGGTTCAACGAGGCTCATAAACGCTCCAGGTGCCATCGACGCGACCTGCGATGAGCTGGGCTTTGTCGGTGAAGGCGAGGGCGGAGGACCAGTCGGGTTGTTTTTCGAGGAGGAGTTTTTCGGTGAGGTCGGCGGTGTTCCAGAGTTTGAGCGTTTTGTCCGTCGCGGTCGAGGCGAGCAGTTTGCCATCGGCAGAGAGCGCGAGATTCAGCAGACCGCCTTCATGTGCGAAGCGACTGGTGAGGATCTTGTTGGTGCCCTCCTTCGCCGCGGCGCTGATCGCCCACACGCGGATCCGATTGTCGCCACCGGCGGCGAAAAGCGTTTTGCCATCGGCGCTGAAGACGACGCTCGTTTGCTCCTTTGTCGGCTGCGACAGCGTGTCGAGTCGCTGACCATTCGGAATGCTCCAGAGCTTCACCGTGCGATCCGCGCTGGCGCTGGCGAGCACTTTGCCATCGGGGCGGAAGCTGAGGCCGTTCACCGCGCCGTTGTGCCCTTTGAGCAAAGCGATTTCCTTGCCTGTCGCCGTGTCCCACAGGCGGATTTTCTGATCGTAAGCTCCCGTGGCGATGAATTTCCCATCCGGCGAAACCGCGAGCGCATACGCCGCATCCGTGTGGCCTTCAAAGGAGCGCAGCGCCGTGCCGTCGCTTGTTTTCCAGCTTCGCACGATGCCCACGATGCCTGCCTCGCCACCCGCGGCATACACCGTCTCGCCATCGGGCGAGAAGGCGACCGCGTTTACTTTGCCCGTGAAGCCGGTGAGTTTCCGAACGGTGACTTGATTGACCGGATTGACGAGTTCGACCTCGCCGTAGCGTGCGGTGGCGATGAGCTGCATCTTCGGCGAAAACGCCACCGCCTGGATCGAGCGCTTCGGCGGCACGGTGGGCGCGATTTTCGGCGTGATGACCTCTTTCGGCATCGGTTTCGCCTTCTGCGACGAGCGGGCCTTTCGCGCCCGCGTTGATCCACGCCTTGATGAGCGCGATCTCCTCCGCCTTCAGCTTCTCGCGCTTGCCCGGCGGCATGAATTCATTCTTCCCACCGCGACCCGAGCGCCCTTCGAGAAACTTCACCAGCAGCGACTCGTCCGCCTTCCCCGCCACGATCGCCGCACCTTCCTCGCCGCCCTTCATGAGCGCTGCAAACGTGTCCAACGCGAACTCCCCATCCGCGTCGTCCGCGCTGTGGCAATCGACGCAGTAGCTGTCCCACAGCGGCGAGATCTGCTTGGTGTAGTCCACGGTTTGGGCGTGGGTCGAGGAAAGGGTCAGGAGACTGCCGAGGAGGAAAGTGAGCTTGCGGGAAATCATGGGGGCAGGTAGGATTGTCTTATGACAGGAGTGCTTGAAGCCAACGTGATCGCTGAGGATGCCACGCATCTGCGACTGGATCGTCCATGGATGTTTTCCCTTGGAAAGTCGATGGCCGTGAAGCTGGTGGTGACTGAGGCTTCCGATGACGAATCAGACCCCTACATGCTGATTCCAGAGCAATGGAGAGAGCGCACTCCGAAGCAGCGGGCCGCCATGATTGAAGACTGGGCCCGGCGTCACACCGACGGCGCAGGCTTGTCGGATTGGGCAGTGAGCCGTGACAGCATTTACGACTGATGGCCCGAGTGCTGGCAGACACCAATCTCTGGCTGCGTGCCGCCGATCCCGATGCCAAGCAGCATGTGGTCGCCGTCGAATCGCTCAAAGAACTCGCCAGGCAGGGGCACTTGATCTGTCTGAGCGCACAAGTGCTCATTGAATACTGGGCGGTCGTGACCCGGCCAAAAGATGCCAATGGCCTTGGCTGGAGCACCTCCAACGCGGAGCAGGAGATCGAGCAGCTCCGCAGCTCGTATCCGTTCTTGATCGACCGGCAGGAAATCTTTCCCAGCTGGCTGAAGCTGGTGCGAGACCACGACATCAAAGGCAAACGCGTCCATGATGCCCGCCATGCCGCGTTTATGATCACACATGGGTTGGAATACTTGATCACTTTCAACGGCGGCGACTTTGCCGGCTTCCCGCATGTGAAGGTGCTTGATCCGGTCGTTGTCGCGGCGGGAGAAGTCGTGACTTGAGCCGTTGATTCCAGCCCAACGGGCTTGCGGATGATAGCCCGGGGTTGGAACAACCCTGGGGAACGCGATGAACCACACGCGATTCCGACAACCAACCCCAACGGGGTTGCGTCCATGCCGCGAGAGTTCGAGGACATGGTGAAGGCCGTGGATCGTTCGACCTTGGACGGAACCCCGTTGGGGTTCGAAGAGATGGAAACGTGGGATGGCTCGATACCCAGGGTTCTGCGAACCCTGGGCTGCATGACGCAAGCCCGTTGGGCTTGGCTATATACCGAACTCGTCGCGTTTTCCACAGTCATGGCTCAACAGCCCCACCCTCCGATGATCTGATCGCCTGGTTTGGCCGAACGTAGAAGATTAAAATGTCCGAACGGACCCCAACGATACTCACTTTGAAGTAGAATCAGTTTGCCCGTTGAGTCTCGTCTCACCAGATACCAATTAATCCAGCCAACACGGTTGAAAAAATTGTGAGGCAGAAAGTCGAGGTAATGATCGTCCCAAACATGTGTGGTATGACTTGCCTGTAGAGCAGCCACAGCTTCAGAATCCTTTTTGACCTGCTTTGAGAATGATGACACAGGCAGCCCCTTGGAAATATCCAGCTTCACATCCAGATATTGCTTTCCTTCCATCAACCTTGTGAGTCGTTTTTCATTCGTAACAGGATGGACCTCATCAAATGAATCGCTGAGCGGGTAAGTGAAGAGAGAATTGAACCAAGACAGGCTCTCCCTGCTTTTTTTCCGACATGGCCGTATATCGCTGTCATAAAACAGCACGCGAGCACAACAAGTTGTGATAGGTGCTTCATCAGTGATTAAACAAAAACTCCTTCGAGCTCATCAGGCTCCAAAACAGATCTTCCAGCGTGACGCGGCGGTCTTCGGATTTGGCGGTGGTGAGCATCGCGGTGGCTTTTTCGAGTTCGCGGTCGGTGGGGGCGCGGGTGAGGGTGAGGAGGTAGGCTTCTTCGATGATCTTGGTGTCGGGTTGCTTGCTTGAGAGCAGGGCATCGAGGCGGTTGTCTTTTTGGGCGAGCTTTTGGTTGAGGGTCTCGCCGTTGGCGATGTGGAGGGCCTGGGCCATGCTGGGTTCGTTGGTGCGCTCGCATTCGCAGGTGGCGACGCGGTCGGCGCGGCCGAAACTTTTGAGGAAGTAGCTGGCGATGTTGCTGTCGGGCAGTTGCAGGGCGCGGAAGCCCATGGGATAGGCGTCGGCGGTGCCGCGGTTGGCGTTGCGGCGGTCGATCTTGAAGGTGGTGGGCGCGGCGGTGACTTGGCTCACGGTGTCGAGCAGCACCTCGGCCTTGAGTCGGCGCGGGACGTAGTGCGAGCCGTAGCGGAGGTCGGTGATGTTTTCGGGAAGGGTGATGCTGCTGCGCTGGTAGGTCTCGCTTTGCAAAATGGTGCGCATGAGGGCCTTCAGGTCGAACTTCTGCTTCACGAGGTGCTCGCAGGCGGCGGCGAAGAGCGGTTCGTTGCTGGCGGGATTGGTGACGCGGAGGTCATCGACGGCTTCGACGAGGCCGCTGCCGAAGAAGTTCGCCCACACGCGGTTCACGATGGCGCGTTGGAAGAGCTTATTATCTGCGCTGGTGAGCCAGTTCGCGAGCGTGATGCGTCGATCCTCGGTGGAGGTCATCGAGACAGGTTGCACGGCATCGAGCGGGCGCGGCGGCTGCGGTTTGCCGGTGAGCGGCGCGACGAGATCGCCTTGGGTGTCGCTGAAAAGCACGCGTTCGTCGGCCTGCGTGCCGTTTTTGGTGCGCACTCGGGCGAAGAGGTTCGCGAAGGCGTAGTACTGGTCGTAGGTCCACTTTTCCATCGGGTGGTTGTGGCACTTCGCGCAGGCGATGGAGGTGCCCATGAAGGCCACACTGACGGTTTCGGCGCATTTGGTGGGTTCGTCGTTCAGCACGAAGAAGTTCGCGCCGCCGTGCTCGAGCGTGCTGCCGGTGGCGGTGATCAAATCGCGCACCATGGCGTCCCATGGTGTGTTCGCGGCGACGTGACGGCGGATCCAGTTGTAATACGACCACATCGCCTGCGGCATGAGTTTGTCGCCATTCACGAGGAAGAGATCGCTCCAGCGATGTGACCAGTAATCGACGAACTCGGGCCGCTTCAGCAACGCATCGATGACGCGGTCGCGTTTGTCGGCGGCTTTGTCAGCGAGGAAGGCCTGCGCTTCTTCGGCGGTGGGCAAAACGCCGATGGTATCGAGAAACGCGCGGCGGATGAATTCGGCGTCGGTCGCTCGTGCGGAGGGCGGGATGTTCAGCTCGCGAAGTTTCGTCAAAACATGCTCGTCGATGAAGTTGCGCGGCTGCAGCACGGCAAAGGCTGCAGCGTCGTGTTTGCCCGGTTGCGGCACAGTGACGGTGGTGACGCTCAACAGGCTCAAATACCACGCACTGACCGTCGCCTCGCCACTGCCGGTGGTTTTGATGAGGCCGCTGTCATCGACGGTGGCCACGCTGGCGTTGGTGGCGTTGTATTTGCACCAGCGCGTCACGTCCTCGCTGTGTCCGTCGCTGAATTTCGCGGTGACTTTGAGCTGCAGGCTCTTTCCCGCCTGCGTGACGAGATGCGGCTCCGACACGCTGAGCGACACGATGCGCGGATCATCCGCCTTCGGTCCCGGTGCCCCCGCCGCGATCCAATCCGCGATGGCTTTGTATTCCGGCGAGTTCACCTCGAAGCGCTTGTCACCCTTGTGCGGCACCGCTTTGACCGCCTTCAGCAGAAAAAGACTCCGCGCCGGATCTTCGAGCGTGAGACGACGCCCGTTCGTGCTGCGCGTGATCGAAAGCCAGTCCCCCTCGTCATCGAAACCGCGCAGCGAAAGCCGGAAGCCGCCTTGTCCCGCCGCCGCACCGTGGCAGGCGCCCATGGCGCAGCCGTAGCGAGTGAGGATGGGCTGGATGGTGTTGCGGAAGGAGGGGACTTCGGCGGAGACGAAGGAAACCGCTGATAGCAGAATGAAAAGAATGACGGGGAGGCTTCGCATGGTTCGGACGCGGTGGAGGGAGTCGCGGAGAGTTTTGAACCGCTGATATGACGCTAATTTGACGCTGATAAATACAGATGGATTGAGGCTTAGGTTATTAGCGTCATGTCAGCGTCCCATTCGCGGTTAGGAAGGTTTGCTTGGATTGACAGTGCCGCGTTAGAGGTGCTTGTTTCGTTTATGTTGAGTGCTGAAGACTACGAACCGGTAGAAGACCTGAATCCGCTGGCGGAGGAGGGTTTTGAGTTAATGGGAGCCGCGTTTGAGGTTCATCGCGTGGTGCGGGGAGGTTTGCTGGAAGATGTTTATCAGGAGAGCTTAGAGGAGGAGTTGAGGCTTCGACGCATTCCGTTTGTCCCGAAGCAGGAACTTGCCGTTTACTACAAGGGCAAGGAGTTGCGTCAGCGATACATCCCGGACCTGTATGTCCATGGAGAGTTGGTCGTGGAGTTGAAGTCGGTGCGGGCGCTGGGGCCAGAACACATCGCTCAGTTGCTGAACTACATGCGGCTGGCGCGGAAACCGGTGGGCTATTTGATCAACTTTGGTCCGTTGGGAAAAGTGGAGTGGAAGCGTTTTGTGCTTCGCGAGTTTGTGCAGCCTTGGATGCTTCAAAAACGCGCGGATCGTCGGTAAGGCGGATTTTTTTAACCGCTGATATGACGCTAACGAGACGCTGATACAGGCAGCCCGGATGGAATGCCTTTCTGTATTTATTAGCGTCATATCAGCGTCAAATTAGCGGTTAAGAAACACCTCACGCAAACAGCTCCTTGATCGCCTGGGTGCCGAAATCGACGACGGGATAGGGTCTGCCTTGAGGGCCGGGTAGTTCGGTGTGGAGATCGACGCCGAGGGCCTGATAGATGGTGGCGACGATTTCTTTGGGGGCGACGGGGCGCTCGGTGGGGTAGCCGCCGATGTCGTCGGATTTGCCGATGACTTCGCCGCCTTTGACGCCGCCACCGGCGAAGTTGACCGTCCAGCAGTTCGGCCAGTGGTCGCGACCGCCGGCGGGATTGATCTTCGGCGTGCGGCCGAATTCGGCAAGGCAGGTGACCATGGTGTCGTCGAGCATGCCGCGTTGGAAAAGGTCCTCAATGAGGGCGCTGTAGCCCTGGTCATACATCGGCGCGACGATGTCGCGCATGCCTTCGATGCTGGTGAAGGGTTTGGAGCCGTGGATGTCCCAGGTGATCTCGCCGAAGACGGTGATGAAGGTGTTCACCGTGACAAAACGCACGCCGCGCTCGACGAGGCGACGCGCGAGCAGGCAGCTCTGGCCGAAGCGGTTCAAACCGTAGCGTTCGCGCACCTTTTGCGGCTCCTTCGTCAGATCGAAGGCCTCGCGGGCCTCGGTGGAGGTCATGATGCGGTAGGCGGACTCGAAATTGCTGTCCATGAGCTTCGCCTGCTCGCTGTATTCGAAATTGCGCACGCTGCTGTCCACCAGCTCGCGGAGCTGCTTACGGCGTTCGAGACGCACCTCGCTGATTTCTTTCGGCGGCAGCAGATCGGGCACTTTGAAGTCCTTTTCGGACGGATTCGCGTTCAGGACGAAAGGATCATACGCCTTGCCGAGGAAGCCGGCGTCCTGGCCATGCGGCATGTTGCCGCCGGTGGGGCCCATCGACTCCGGGAGAATGATGTGCGCGGGCAGATCGCTGCGGCGGCCTTGCAGGAACTCGAGCGCGCTGCCGACGTGCGGCGTGTTCACACCGCCGGTGAAAAGTCGGCCCGTCTGCATCATCTGATGCCCGGTGTCATGCACCGCAGCGGCGGTGTGATAGCAGGAGCGCACGAGGCTGAATTTGTCGGCGATCTTTGCATGCAGCGGCAGGATCTCGGAGATCTCGAAGGCATTGCTCTTCGTGCGGATGGGTTTGAAGGGGCCGCGAATCTCGCTCGGCGCGTCCGGCTTCATGTCCCAGAGGTCCTGCTGGCTCGGCGCACCGAGGTTGAAGATCATGATGCAGGCCTTGTTGCTCTTTTTCGGGTCCACGCGGCCCTCGGCCTTCAATTTGGCAAAACTCGGCAGCGTGAGCCCGATGGCACTCAAAGTGCCCGCGGAGAGGAAATCGCGGCGCGTGATGCCATCGCAGGTGGTGACGGCGGCTTTGTCGGTGAAAGTGAACATGGGGCGCGTGGGGTGTTGAAGCTTTCTGAACATACGCTCCTCAGGCCGAAAACTGAATGGATGATGCCACTTTGCCGATGGGGCTTTCCGGCCCTTGCCAGAAATGGGAAGACTCTTCAGGATCGACCCAATGAAGCACGCGACACTGTTCATCGCACTGGGAGGGATCGTTTGTGCGCTGCCGTGGCCCCTCGACCTAAAGTGGCCTTGGTGGCTGCTTTGGCCTGGGTTGAATATGATATTCCTCGGCATCGCGTACTTGCGAGGCGATCCGCTTGTGTTTGGAAAACAGACCGACGGCAGGCTCTCGAAGCGCAAGGTCCTCTTTTTCCTTCCATGGCTGCTTTTGACGCGGTTCGTCTGGCACCTTAGCCTGCTGTTACTACCAGAGTCCCCAATTCACCTCATCACATCCAAACTCTCTGTGGGGCGACGCTTGCTGTCACATGAGTTGCCAAACGAGATCGAACTGGTTGTCGATCTGACGAGTGAGTTTGAGGAGCCCGCCGGTATCTGCGAGCGAGTGGCTTACTTGGCGTTACCCATTTTGGATGCCTCTGCGCCAGAGCCTCGGGAACTGCTGGCTTCCATGGAGGCCATCGATCTGAGTAAGCACGTCTTAGTCCACTGTGCACAAGGCCATGGCCGCACAGGTCTGGTTGCTGCTGTCGTTCTCATGATGCGGGGTCAGGCCCGGAATGCCGATGAGGCGCTCGCCACGCTTCGGGGTATTCGTCCCGGTGTTGGACTATCACACGTTCAAATGGAGTGCCTTCAGGCATGCGAAATGATTCTGCAAAGAAAGGGGTGTTATTCTGCGTCAGGTTCGTGCTAACTTCCGCCATGATGAAAACCCTGTTCACTGCCCTCATCCTACTCCTCCCAGTCACCCTGTGTGCCCAATCCGCTCCCGGCCAGAATCCCACGGGCCAGGGCGGCCAGCAGCAGCAGGGCGATGAACCCACCAAGGATGGTCTTTGGGATGGACGTCTGAAGGGAGGAAACTACCTGGTGCGCTGCAATTCGATCATCGCCCTCTCGAAGCATGAGTATGTGGCCGATGGCGTGGCTCGTGTGGTGGAGGTGAATCTCACGATGAGTTCCGCACAGGTGGTGCGCTTCTACTTTCTCGAACCCGCGAAGCCGGAGACAGGCAGCACGGTGGCGGAGGCGGGCATGAATGCCCTCGACCGAGCCAAAAACATGGTCGAGCAGGCGACTTCACGCATTTCTCCCACACTCACGGAACCGAAGGTAGTGAAGACCTACCCGGCCTCCACGCATGCGCATACGGTGGAGTTTGTGCTGAAAGAGGAGGCAAGGCTGAATTCGCTTTTTCAGAGCTTGGAGCGTGGGTTTCGCACCGGTCAGGGCCGCATCTGGCGTGAGTGAGGCAGCTTATTTGGCACCCCAAACACCGATTTTCGCCTCACGGGCCTGCTTGCTGAGCTTGTGGAGGTAGAGGCCGTAGTCATCCGCGCCTTTGACGCCGCCCGGCAGGTCACAACTGATACCGGCGAGTCTTCCGTAGCCTTTCTGCATGAGCAGATCCGCGAGATAGACTTTGCCCTTCTCCGTCTCGACCAGGATGAGCGCATAATAGCGGCTGCGATCCGGCACGGGCTCCCAGCGGGTGAGCAGGGTAAAGGGCTTGGTCTTCAGCAGGCCGGTCACATAGGCCGCAGCTTCCGCTCCCATTTTCTGAACGAGATCCTGACTGATCTGAAAGTAGCGCGACTGGTCCTGCACGAGCTGAGGATGGGTGAGCGAGGCATCCGGGGCATCGACGAAGTATAGTGTGAAGACAATCTCATCGTGTCGGTCGTCGAGTTTGATGCGCAGCGTGTCCGCTTCGTTGTTTTTGCTCTCCACGAGCCTCGCTTTCGGGAAGACCTCAAACTCCGCCTTGGGAGGCGGCAGACCGTTTTCCGATGCGGAGGTCGGGGGCGCGGCCGCCTTGCCAATCGGAATGGCCGCCACCGGCACCGGGCGGCTTTCCTTCAGTAGGATGGCCACCAGCGTGATGATCAGCACCAGCACCGCGGTGATGGCGAGATTGAGGAGTGTTTCACGGAAGGGCATCGCAGGACCGAATCACAGACCGAGTTCGGCCACCGCCAGGGTTTCCGTGCTTCCAGGCACCGGCAGCAGATCGCCGGAGCGGAAGACGACCGTTTCTTGATACGCCGCGCCGTCTGGACGGCGGAAGACGTGAATCTCATGGTGAATCAAATCCACCAACCAAGACTCGGGAATGCCGCAGGACGCGTAGAGCGGGATTTTTGCCTCGCGATCAAAGGCGAGGCTGGTATCCGCCACCTCGATGACGAGCAAAATGTCCTCCGGGTAGGGATGGCGGTCCGCATAGAAATCCTCGCGAAACTTGGCCACGACGACGTCCGGCTCCGGCTCGGAGTATTCGTGGATGGTGATGGGGTTTTGTCCCCGAACGATCAAATCGTCCCGGATGATGCGATGGAGGAATCGTTCCAGTTTGGACAGAACGGAGCTGTGGCGTGATCCGATGGACATTTTCGTGACGAGGTAACCGTTGATCAACTCGATGCGGTCGTCCTCGCGAAGGCCTCCGCTGGCGATCATCTCGTGATAGCGATCACAGGAGATGCGCATGAGCGGCGGGCTGTGCGGCGGCAGGGAGGTGACGAGCATGGTGGAAGTATGCGAGCACGCCGCAGGAGTTGCAAGCCGGGCTTTTTACCGGCTCGGGTGGCCTCAATCAAGGAACGAGCAGATGTACTCGCAGATGCCGCCGGAAACGGAGATGTCGAAACCGCTGTTCGCCGCCACGTCAAAGTGCTGGCCGCCGGTGTAGCTCGTTTTGGCATCGCTGCCGTCCAGCTTTACCACGCAGTCACCGGCCACGATTTCCATGCGCTCCGCTTTGGCGGTGCCGAAGTGGAAGTCACCGGGGTAGATCAGGCCCAGCGTCTTCTTGCTGCCATCCGGGAAGAGGATGGTGTGGCTGACGACTTTGCCGTCGAAATAGACATTCGCTTTGGCGACGGCGGTGACTCCGGGGAATTCAGCGGGGATGGGCATAGGGGCGCGAGGAATAGGCGATGAAATCAAAAACGGCAAGCGCTGAGCAGCGGAACTCAAAGCGGTTTGGGCCTTGAAGGGCGATTGATTGGTCTGTGCCGCGTCGTGGGAATAGACAATAAACGATAGACGATAACGCGGCGGCGATTTTGTCTATTGTTTATCGTCTATCCCTTGCCTGGAATCTATCCATAAGCCCTCCGCGTCCAAAGGCATGTGAGATCATCGCGGCATCGCCCGTATGAAAACAGCCCAATCATGTCCTCCGCTCGTTTTTGCTCCCGTCGTCACTTCCTGCATGCCAATGGCTTTGGCCTCGGCACGCTCGCTTTGGCCTCGCTGTTAGAAAAGGACGACCTGCTCGCCGCCCCGGTGAAGCCGGAGAGCTTTGGCGAGGTGCGCTACGACCTGCTGCCGAAAAAGCCACACTTCGAGCCGCGGGCGAAGGCCATGATCTCCCTCTTCATGATGGGCGGTCCCTCCCAGATGGACCTCTTCGACCCGAAACCGATGCTCACGAAGTATCACGGGCAGAAATTCCCCGGCGAGGTGAAGTATGACAACCTCGCCCAGGCCTCCTCGAAGTGCTTTGGTTCGCCATGGAAGTTCAAAAAACACGGCCAGTGCGGCATGGAGCTCAGCGAACTGCTACCGAGCCTCAGCCAGGTGGCCGATGAGATCACGCTCGTCCGCTCCATGACCTCCGGCGTGAGCAATCACGCCCAGGGACTCTACGCCATGAATGCCGGCCGCATCACCGCTGGCCGACCCGCACTGGGTTCCTGGCTCACTTATGGTCTCGGCAGTGAGACGGATGAACTACCCGCCTACATGGTGCTCTCGCATCCGAACGGCCTGCCCACCTTCAGCGGCGAGCACTACACGAATGGCTGGCTGCCCGCCCTCTTCCAGGGCACGCTCGTGCGCCCTGCCGAGCCTCGCATTCTCAATCTCGACCCGCCGCCCTCACTGGCCGGTGGTCCGCAGGCACGGCAGCTCGCTCTTTTGAAGGCCTTCAACGAAGACCACCTGCACGCACATCCCGGCGAGCTCGATTTGCAGGCCCGCATCTCCAGCTACGAACTCGCCGCGAAGATGCAAACCGCCGCCAAGGAGGCTCTCGACATCTCAAAAGAGCCCGAGCACGTCAAAAAACTCTACGGCGTCGATCATCCGGAGACCAAGGACTACGCCACGCGCTGCATCATTGCCCGCCGCCTTGTCGAGCGAGGCGTGCGCTATGTGCAGGTGCTCAACGCCGGGCAAAGCTGGGACCAGCACAGCGCCCTCGTCACCTCCCTGCCCAAGCTTTGCGCCGCCACCGACCAGCCCAGCGCCGCGCTATTGATCGATCTGAAGCAGCGCGGTCTCCTCGATAGCACCGTCGTGCATTGGGGCGGCGAGATGGGCCGCCTACCGGTGCTGCAAAACGACGCTGGCTACGAAAAATGGGGCCGCGATCACAACACCTACGGCTTCAGCATGTGGCTCGCCGGTGGTGGCTTCAAAAAAGGCTATGTCCACGGTGAGACAGATGACTTCGGCCACAAGGCCGTCATCGACGAGGTGAAGCACTACGACTACCACGCCACGCTGCTGAAGCTCTTCGGCCTCGATCACACCCGGCTCACCTACAAACGCAACGGCCTCGCCGCCAGCCTCACCGACAACCAGGGCGCGAAGATCGTGGACCAGCTCCTCGCGTGAACGTTGACGCCTCTCCGCCGCGCTTTATGAAGCCGCATGGCATTTCCTTTCCGTTCCCCTCGCGACACCGTCGGTGGCATCGTCGTCCTCGGCCGCATCCTCGACAAAATCCGCTACTTCGCCCGCGAGGGAAAACTGCCCGAGGGCTACCACCTCGGCTATCTGGCGGGCAATCGCACCTTTGACGAGCGCGTGTGCAAGTTCCTCGGCGTCGATTTCAATGCGCTGACCCAACGCACGAATGAAGGTGGCACCGACGAAGAAATCTTCGAGTGGTGCTGCCAGACCGGCAAACGCCCCTCCCCCGAGCAGATCGAGATCTGGAACGGCTTCATGTCCAAACGCGGCTGGAATGACGCCGCCTCCAACGGCTTCCAAAAACAGAAGGAAGAAGCCGGCCTCGGTCACCGCGACGACATTGTCGTCTTCTTCGACCTCATGGATGTCGAAGAAGGCCGGAAGGCCTGATCAATCGTCCGATTCCAGGTGCACCACTGGCAGGCAGCCGCGGATGCTTGGGCGGTGAATCTGCAGCTTCGGGTCATCGCCGATCCATCCGGGCTTGCCGTTCTTGTCCACAAACGCCACACCGATGGGCGTGTCGGGCTGGGAGTCGGCGAGCTTGGTGATCTCCTGCTCGGCGTAGATGGACATGTCGGTCCAGGCAATCTTGAGGGCAACTTGATCGATCTCTCGAGCTTGGATCTTGGTGATTTTGGCAGGGTCGATGCGAGCGAAGCGGCGCATCATTTCTAGGAGCAAGCGCGGGCTGAAGCCTTCGTCTTTGCCACACGCCGCCCACACGATGGCGGGCAATGGGTATGTTTGATGCAGTTCGACAATGTCGATGTAGTCGCGGGTGACGGAGCGGGCGCACAAGGCAAGAGCCTTGTTGGTAGCCATGTCAAAGAGGTGCAGCCGCCAGCCAAGCACCGGATCCCGCTCAATCGGGAAGAAGCGGAAAGCCGAGTCTGCGGCCCAGTCGATCTCCACATTCAGTCCAACACGAGAAACACGCGCTTTGCGGAAGGTACAGGGCTTTTCCCAATCACCCACGAGCTTCGTCACTGTAAAGCCATTCAATTCCAGCGACTTAACATCCTTGAGGCTGGCCGAGGCCACCTCTTCTGCGGCATCGTGGAAGATGTCAAAGTCATGGCTGTAACGTGCGGAGTCATCGGATGCATTGAGCACCAGCCCGCCAGCAAAATGACTTTCCTCGCTGCGGTTCGCAGCGATGACCTGGAGCACATCTTTCTGGAAGGCGGTTAAAGGCATTTGTGAATGGCTTGGGCCGTCCACCAAGCGCGGTGGCCGCCGCTTTCTCGTAGAGATTCCACGACAGCACGAACATCGGCGCGGGTCGTGATCGGTGCCTCCGCATTCCACCACCAGAAGCATTCGTGGAAGTTCTTCACCGCCTCATGCGCCATGCGGCTGACCTCCTCGGAAACGGGCGTGCTGTCTTCGGGCGCGGTCGCACAGTAGATAGCAGGCTGTTCTTGGAGGACGGATTCCATGGATGAGAGTTTAGGCTGTTGGGGCTGAGATGGCAACCATCAGGCTTCTGGAGCCATTCCCCACCCGATCTTGGCCTCCAGCGTGCTTCGCTTGAGAAGGCTGCAAAAAACCACGCTCTCAACGCGTGTCCTTTGCCCCCCAAACATGAAATCTTCCCGTCGTCTTTTCCTCCGTGGCACCGGTGCAGCGCTTGGCCTACCGTGGCTGGAGTCCATCTGCGCCTTCGGAGCTGAATCCGTCAAAAACAACACCGCGCCGCGTCGTCTCGCTGTGTGTTTCACCGGCAATGGCGTCAATCCACACCACTGGGGGGCAAAAATGGGCGCTGGCGGCATGGAATTGATGAAATCGCTCACGCCGCTCGAGGGGCTCAAGAAGCACGTGAATGTGTTTCAGGGCCTATGGAACCCCACGACCGTGGAAGGCGAAGGCGGCCACTATCCGAAGATGAACGTGCTCTGCGGTCTGAAGGTGAAAAAGACCACCACCGATGTCGAAGTCGGCACCACGATGGATCAGCTCATCGCGGCGCAAACAGGCAAATTCACGCCCGTTCCAAGTGTCGTGCTCGGCACCGAGCGGCCCAGCTACAGCACGGACAGCGGCTTCACGTCGATTTATTCCGCCTACATCTCCTGGAGCACGCCCACCACCCCTGCGCCGAAGGAAATCTTCCCGCAGCAGGCCTTTGACCAGCTCTTTGACGACGGCAGCAAGCGCAAGCGCGACAAAAGCATCCTTGACCTCGTGCTCGACGACGCGAACAGCCTCAAACCGAAGCTCAGCAGTCGCGATAAACAGAAGCTCGACGAGTACCTCACCTCCGTGCGCGAGATCGAGCAACGCGTCGAGCTCGCCGAAAAAATCAGCCAGGCCGAGACCAACGGCCAAGGCTGGCAGCCCAGTGTGAAAACAGTCACGCTCGGCCGACCCGCCGCCGGCATCCCCGCGAGCAGCGAGGACCACCTGCGCCTCATGTTCGACATCATGCTCCTTGCCTTCCAGATGGACCGCACGCGCGTCGCCACCTTCATGATGAACAACGACCTCTCCAACATGCGCTTCCCCAGCCTCGACGGCATCAGCGGCGGCATTCACGAGCTGTCGCACCATGCCAATGACGAGCACCGACTCAGCCTGTATCAGCGTGTGAACGAGCATCAGGTCAGACTCTGGGCCGAGTTCCTCGCCAAGATGCAGGCCACGAATGAAGGCGAGCGCACCCTGCTCGAAAACAGCATGATCCTGCTCACCAGCAGCCTCATGGACGGCAACGCGCACGATTCGAGACAACTCCCCGTCGTCCTCGCTGGCGGTGGCGGCGGCACCATCCAAGGCGGCCGCTTCCACGACCTCAGCAAAGACGAAAACCGCAAACTCTGCCGCCTCCACATCGCCCTCATGGACCGCATGGGCGTGAAAACGAGCCACTTCGGGGACGCGGAGAACGCACTGGCGATTTAGTAGATTCGATTGGCAATTGGCCTGTTGAAAAGATAAATGGGTAAAAAGCCCCCTAACGGTGCAGGGCGTAGGCGAGCACTCGCAGAGCGGTTTGCTGACGCTGGTAAATTTCGCGACGGGCGCTCAACGCCGCTCCGCACAGTCGCTTCATCCCGCTGAAGAAGCTCTCGATATGCCAGCGTCTCCCATACCCTTGCTTTTTGAGCCTTCGTTTGGTCATTTGTGATCGATATTTCCCGCCAGCTTTGCCGTCCGCTCGGTGGATCACCGGCTTGATCACGCTATGCACTCCCCATTGCTCTCGGCAGTGCTCATGCACCCATTCCCCATCATATCCGGCATCGGCAAACAGCTTCAGCGGTGCCTGTGCTCCGCTGTCGGCCGCTAGGCTAAAGCTCTTGTCCAACAACTCTCGCGCCTGGCACTTGTCGCAGTTCGGCCCCCAGTCCAGCACCAGTCCCAGCGGCAACAGGCTGCCGCACACGATCATCAATGAGAGCTTCATATACCGGCTCTTCTGCCGCCCTGCACGGCTGACATAGTGGGCGCTGGCGCTGTGCGGCTCCAGCCCAGTGGAGTCCACGGCGAGTTCCGTGGCCTGCTGCGCGCCGCTTTTCTTCTCCGCAGCCTTCAACGCTGCCTGTCCGATGTGCGCGATCATGGACTCGCACACTGCCTGCACGTCCTTGCGGGCACTGAACTTCTGCAACGCCGTGTAGTGCGGCAGTTTGTGCTGCAAGCCCAGCACGCGGCGCAGCCCGGCATGGCCTTCGAGCCAGTCGATGACTCCTCGATAGGTCGTCTTGAGATAAGTCTTAAGGATCAGGCAACTCATCAACTGCCGCTGTGTGAAGTCATGGCGGCTTTTGATCGAACCGTAGTCGGCCAGATGCCTTGCTCCGAGCTTCATGGAGAGTTGCGCGACTTGCTCAATCCGTGACTTCATCCCGTTTCTTTATCACTCTTGCCAAAATCAGGGAAATGGTTTCTACAAGACAATTGGCAATCGAATCGGTTTGGGGACGTTCGGCTTCGATTGCCAATCGAAGCTACGATTCCAGTCTCTCAATCAAAGCCCGCAAATTCTCTCTCGCCCACTGTTCAAAGCGTTCCCTCGCCCAGGCCGTGAGGTAAAGGCGCTCGCGATTCAGAAACCCGGTCAAAACCTCCGCCCGCTTTTCGCGATACAACTCCTCCGGCACCCAGGTATACTCTTCGCGAATCTGCCGCTCATACTCCAGCACTCGGGAAACCGGCTGCGCGAAGATAGCGAGGTCAATGTCGATGATCCATGCGTCATCCTGCCCTTCGCCGGGTTGGTGTGACTTCGTGAGCATGATCAGCCGCGCCACCTCGCGTGCCATTGCGGTGCCTCCAAGTGCTTCGATGGCCCATTCCGCGCTCAACGCCTCATTTTCGCCACTTTTCGGATCATAGACCGCATCATGAAACCACAGCGCCATCTCGATGAGATCGGGTTTCTGAATGAAACCCTTCACCTCATCCAAAACACCCAAACACTCCTCTAGATGCTGCAACGAATGATAAGCCCGCTGCGGCTCCTCATAGGCCTTCACCAGCCTCTCATGCCATCCAGCCGCATCGCCAACGATGCCCATTCGCTCCGCCAGCGGCAGCCAGTGATCGAGGGATGTTCTCATAGTCAGAAAAGGATGTTCTCAACAAACGTCGCCACATGCGGCGGCAGTTTGCGGTGCTTGCGGGTGAGAACGACGACCTCGCGCTCAAAATGCTCGGCGAATGGCAGCGTCATCAGCGACTCTTTCCGCCGATACAGCGCCAGCGCACGACGAGGCACAAAAGCGACCCCGTAACCGCTCGCGACGAGGTTGATGATGAGATCGAAGCTATCGAGTTCCATCGATGGAGTCACGGCGAGGCCATGTCGCTTCATCCATCGGCGGAGGGACTGGCCGGTGTTCGTTCCGGCGTCGATCATGAGCCACGATTGCTGCTGGAGCCAAAACTTGAGCCTGTCTGCTCGTTTGGGTGCTGCCAAGGCGGCTGGAGCGATGAGTTCGAAGCGGTCTTTAAAGCGATGCGTGATCTTGACCGAGTCCGGCAGCTTTGCGGGCGGACAAAGCACGCCGATATCCGTCTCGCTCGCGTCCAAAGCGGTCAGGATTGAGCTGCCAGCGTGGTAGCTGACCCGGCAGGCGATTTCGGGATGGCGTTGGTGATTCGCGTGAAACAATCCGGGCATGTGCGCCATCGCCAACGTGCGTGAAACGCTGACGCGCACCTCCGGTCGTGCACTGCCGAAGGCTGCGTGAAGTCCATCCAGCGTCGCCGTGACGCCGCCGATCAGCCGCGCTGCCTCAGCCGCGAGATAATGCCCCGCCTCCGTCACCTCGACCGACCGCGTGGTGCGATTGATCAAATCCAGCCCGAGACGGCTCTCCAGCGACTGCATCTGCCGCGTGAGAGCACTTTGAGACAGACCTGCCTCCCTCGCTGCCCGCGTGAAGCTGCGATGCTTCACCACGAGGTGAAACAGATGCAGCGCATGAAGATCGAAAGGTTTCGTGGCGAGATACTTTTGCACGCTGTGCATCAAAGCATGAGTTTTATGCACTTCATGCATTTCTTGGCCTGTGTGAGGTGCGGGCGTCAACCCACCTGAAACATACCATGGCCAATATCCTTGATCGCCTCCCTCAAAACCTACCCGGACGCTTCTACGTCGATTCTACCTGCATTGACTGCGACCTCTGCCGAAGCCATGCGCCGACCTTTTTCCGTCGAGACGACGACATCGGCCAAAGTTACGTCTTCCGCCAGCCGGAGACCGAAGAAGAGATCGCCCTGTGCCGCGAAGCTCTCGCAGACTGCCCGACCGAGTCGATTGGGGAAGAGTAGATTCGATTGTTAATCGAATCGGTTTGGAGCTTCGGCTTCGGTTGCCAATCGAAGTTACCAGGCTGGCTTCCGCCTCGAAAACGGCGGCTACTTGCTCTGGTCCGCTGGACCGGATGCAAAGGACGATGGCGGCGTGAAGGGGAAGGACTGGCTGTGGCGGCGGTGAACGGCCCGTGCATCGCTGGCACAGCCGTCACTTGCGCATGACTCCCGCCACGCTAAGGCCATGTCCCCCAACCCATTTTCCAATGACCGCCTCTTATCCTGATCAAGCCGTCGCCGTGCTCTTTAGCGGCGGCGACGCCCCCGGCATGAACGCCTTTCTCCGCGCCGTCGTGCGCCTCGGCCTGAACCGCGAAAAAATCGCCGTGCTCGGCGTGCGGGATGGTTATCGTGGCCTCGTGCGCACGGCCCGTGCCGTCAATGGCGATGCCGAAGCGCTCATCCGTCTGAAAAACACCATCGCCAGCCATCCGGGCCGTGCCGGTCTCATCAATGACCAGCTCGATCTCATCCAGATGGATCACGCCAGCGTCAGCGGTATCATGGGCAAAGGCGGCACCATCCTCGGCTCCGCCCGCTGCCTGGAGTTTCATGACAAGGAAGTGCGCACGAAGGTCATCAAGCTCCTCAAGTCGCTCAATGTCCGCGCCCTCGTGGTCGTCGGCGGAGATGGCTCGCTCACCGGTGCTCGCTTGCTGGCCGATGAAAGTGATCTACGCATCATCGGCATCCCGGCCACC
Source organism: Verrucomicrobiaceae bacterium (assembly GCA_016713245.1). Lineage (GTDB taxonomy): Bacteria > Verrucomicrobiota > Verrucomicrobiia > Verrucomicrobiales > Verrucomicrobiaceae > Prosthecobacter. The sequence continues at coordinate 578,188 of JADJPM010000001.1, forward strand.
ATTGATAACGACCTCCAGTTTACGGACATGGCGCTCGGTGTGGACACGGCAGTGAACACGCTCGTCTGGGCGGTGGATCATTTCATCGACACCGCCCGCAGCCACCGCCGCGTGATGGTGCTGGAAACGATGGGCCGCGAGAGCGGCGACCTCGCCCGCATGGCTGGGCTGGCCTCTGGCGCGGAAATGATCATCACGCCAGAGCCTGGAGCCTTGACCGGAGCGGCCATGGAAAAGCTGGCCGCGAAAATCGAAGGCGCGATGACCCGCGGTCGCGGTCATGCCATTGTGCTCGTGGCCGAGGGCGTGCAGTTTGACCCGCCGCAAAAGCGCAACCGCGCCTACGTGCTCATGGATGCCTTCCAGCAGTATTTCCAGCGTGCGGGTGCTCCCTTCCCGGATCTTGAGGTGCGCCCTTCGGTGCTCGGCCATCTCCAGCGCGGCGGTCACACCACCCCGCAGGATTGCATCCTCGCCGCCCGCTTTGCGGACTGCGCCTGGAAATGCATTCAAAAGGCGGACGGCGGCAGCGGCATCACCGCGCTGCGCAAAAACGTGGTCGAGATCGTCCCCTACGGCGAGCCAGACATGCCCGAGCGGGCGGTCTTCTCCCAAGAAATGGACCGTCTCCACGACGACCTCAGCTCGTGGTGATCACGACGCATGAAAGCCATCCTCTGCCTGCTTTTCTCGGCCGCTGCGGCTTTCGCAGCGGATGCGCTCACGGGTCAGTGGTCGCTTGATTTGCCAGATGGCGAAAAAGGATGGCTCTCCGTCGATCCGGGGAAGGTGGAACTGCTTTGGGCAGTCGGTGCGGCAAGGCCGGTGGAGCCTTTTGACCTTCACGACAACGAGCTGAGCTTCGAAAAAGCCATCAAGCGACCTCTCGCGCCGAAGGAGGAGTCACCGGTGCGTTATCGCATCACGCTGCATGCGGAGGACGCAGCACTGAAAGGCACGATGAAGGCCGAGAACGGCATCAAAAAGACGTTCTCCGGCAAAAAACAGCCGCCGATGCCTCCACCACCCGATTTGACGAAAGTAGTCTTTGGCGAGCCGCAGAGCCTTTTGAATGGTCGCGACCTCAGCGGATGGCAGGCGAGTCATCCGGCCAAAAAGAACGGTTGGAGTGTGCGGGATGGTCTGTTGTGCAATGACACGCCGAAGACCGATTTCAGCGCCTACGGCGAGCACACGAATCTACGCACGGTGGCGGAGTTTGAGGATTTTCAGCTTCACATCGAGTATCGCCTGCCGCCTGAGACCGGCGGGAACAGCGGCATCTACCTGCGTGGCCTTTACGAAGTGCAGGTCACGCATCGCGACAGCAAGATGCAGGGCATCAACGGCCCCGGTGCGGTGTTTGGGCGTGTCACGCCGACGCACAATGCCGGTCATCCTGCTGGCGACTGGGACGTGCTGGATCTCACCCTCGTGAACAGACACATCACCGTCGTGCTCAATGGGGAGAAGGTCATCGACAACCAGCCCGTGCCCGGCTGCACCGGTGGAGCGCTGCGCAGCGATGTCGCCGCCCCCGGCCCCATCTATTTGCAGGGCGATCACACCAGCGTGCAATATCGGAACATCGTGCTTCGTCCGGTGATTCAGCCATGAAGCCGATCCTCTGCCTGCTCCTCTCCGCCACGATCACCCTCGCCGCCGATGCCGAGGCCTTGCGAAAGCTCGGTGCCAAGGTCACCGAGACCGGTGGAGTCGTCACCCAAGTGAATGTGAAGTGCGATGCCTTCACCGAGGCCGATTTCAAAACGCTCGGCAGCTGCACCACGATCAAAGACCTCACGATCAGCGGCAAAACGATCACGGACAGCACGCTGGCGCTGCTCACCGGCCTCACGGAACTTGAACGGCTCAGCAGCGATGGCATCCAGCTCACGGACGCGGGCTACAAGCACTTCGCCGCGTTTCAGAAGCTGAAGTCCCTCTCGTTCTTCCATCCGGCGTTTCGCTCGAAGGAGTTCACCGGCAGCGGTCTCGTGCAGCTCAAAGCGCTGACGAAGCTCGAAAAGCTCACCTTTGCCGGATCAACGGCGGGTGACATCGCCATGGAAGCCGTCGGCCAGCTCACGCAGATCAAAGAATTCCGCACCTGGCACACCGCGCAGACCCAGGCGGGCAATGCCCACCTCGCGAAGCTTTCTCTCACTGGGCTCCGCATCGGCCAGCGACTGCCGGAATGGGGCAAGGACGCTCCCGCCAGCTTCGATGAATCCACGATGAGCGTCATCGCCCAGATCAAGCCCCTCGAAGCCATCGAACTCACCGAAGCCCGCCTCACAGCCAAGATCATCCCACATCTCCAGGCCCTTCCGAAGCTCAAGAAACTCAAAATCGAGACTGTGGACATATCCGCCGCTGACGTGGAGGCCATCAAGGCCGCCCTGCCAAACTGCCAGGTGGAATTCAAACCGATGAGCGATGCGGAGAAGGAAGCGCTGCTGGTGAAAAAGCTGCGGCTGTGAGGTTTTCGGTGCGGCACAGGGGTGAATCTTTGCCTGGGAATAGTCTTGCGTCTGAGTGCTAGATTCGGGCGAACTGCCCTGTTTTAGAGCCGCCTGAAGCGACCGGGCTAGTCTTTGGCCGAAGAATAGGTCGCCAATCAACCACCTTGCCCGCCCCATGAATCACCGACTACTCACCGGCATGCTATGCATGATCTTTTCAGGCGCTCCTTTGCAAGCTGCCACACTCGTGTGGAATGGCGGCGGGGCGGATGACAACTGGTCCACGGCGGGAAACTGGACGGGGGTGGCTTTCACGACGGGAGATCTGCTGCAGTTCGGCGGTGGCACGCGGCTGACGCCGGTGAACAATCTGGCGGCGGACACGCTGGTGGGTGGCATCGACTTCACGAACAATACTTTCGCAAACACCACCGCCTTCACATTGAGCGGGAGCCGCATCACCCTGGGAGGGAACATCTCGACGGTGGCGGTAACGGGTGGTGGATTCAACGCCACGATCAATGACCAGATCAATCTGGACCTGCTGCTGAATGGCACACGCACAATCACGGTGCAGAACAATGGGGACAAGACGCATAACCTGACGATCAACGGTGTGGTGAGTGATGCTGGTGGCGGCTTTGGCCTGACGACGGCAGGTGGTGCGAGGCTGACGCTGGCCGCTGCGAATACCTACAGCGGCGTGACGACGCTGGGTGGCACGGCCGTGGTGGTGCTGAACCATGCGACCGCATTGCCCGGCGGCATCGGCACCACGGGCGGGACGAGCGGACTTACCTTTGCAGGTGGCATCCTGGGACTGGGAGCGACGGATTTCACCCGCAGCCTCGGCACGGGGGCGGATCAGGTGCAGTGGACGGGCGGTGGAGGTTTTGCGGCCTTTGGGGCCAATCGCGTGGTGAACCTCGGCGGCAGCGGTGCCACGGTGATGTGGAATGCGGGCGGCTTTGTGCCGAGCACCTTTGCTTTGATCTTTGGCTACGGCAATGGCTCCGATACGCAGGATGCGACGCACACGGTCGATTTCCAAAATCCGGTGGATCTAAACGGCGGCACGCGAACGGTCACGGTGAATGATGGGAATGGAACGACGAATGCGCTGATCGATGCGGTGATGAGCGGCGGCATCGTGAACAGCACGGGCACCGGTGCTTTCACGAAGAATGGAGGTGGCACGCTGAGCCTGACAGCGGCGGGCACTTACACCGGCCAGACGTATGCGAATGGCGGTGTGCTTCTACTGAATCATGCGAATGCACTGCCGGGCGGCGTGGGCACGACGGGAGGCACGAGCAATCTGCGCATCGGTGGGAATGGCTTGGTCGGCTTGGGGACGGGAGACTTCACGCGGGAGCTGGGCACAGGCGTTTCCCAGGTGCAGTGGACCGGCGGCGGAGGTTTTGCGGCCTACAATGCAGATCGCGTGGTGAATCTGGGCGGTGCGGGAGCCACGGTGACCTGGGCGACGGGCAGCTTTGTGCCAAACGCCTCATCTTTGTACCTCGGAGCGAATTCCGCGACGCATACGGTGGATTTCCAGAACCCCATCGACCTCGGGTCGGCGGTGCGCACGGTGGAGATCACGAATGCGGCCGCGGTAGCTGTGGATGCCATCATCAGTGGCGCCATCAGCGGCACAGGTGGCCTCTCGAAGAATGGCGATGGCACACTGGCCCTGACGTCCGCGAACAGCAGCTACACTGGGCAGACGAATCTCACGTCGAATATCACGATGGTGTCCAAGATGGCGGACTACGGCCAGAACAGCTCCCTGGGCCAGGGAACGGCGGGCGTGCCGATCCTGATGAGCACGCAGTTCCGCACGGGCACACTAGAATACACCGGCAGTGGAGACAGCTCGGACCGCAGCTTTCAGCTCGGCACGACCACGGCGACGCACAGCCTGGGTGGTGCCATCACGAGCAGTGGCACGGGCGCTTTGGTGCTGGATGCGCCTGCTTTTAATGTGGCCGTGGCAGGTGTCACCGCAGCTCGTGTGCTGACGCTGAGCGGTAGCAATGCGGACCTCAACACCATCTCCGGCGTGATCCAAAACACGAACGGTGCCACTGGCACGCTGGCGGTGACGAAAACGGGCACCGGCACATGGGTGCTTGGCGGTGCGAATACCTACAGCGGTGCCACCACGCTCACGACGGGCACTTTGCACCTGAACAACGCGGGCAGCGGCGGCACCAGCTCGGCCATCGGCACCAGCGCCCTCTCCATCGGCGGGGGAACGACGATTGATAACAGCAGCGGCTCGCCCATCACGCTCAGCACGGCGAATGCAGTGACGTGGGGCGGTGCTTTCACCTTTGGCGGCACGAATGATCTGAGCTTTGCCAATGGCACCAGCATCGCCGCCGGCAGCCGCATTCTCACGCTGAATGGCACCGGCAAGACGCTCACCTTTGGCACGCTCTCCATCTCGAGTGCCACCACGCAGACCGTGAATGATGGCGGCAGCGGAAACAAACTGGTGCTCGGCGGTCTGGTGCTGGCGGAGAGTAATCAAGCACGCGCACAGACCTTTGCGGGCACGGCCGCCATCGAGATCACGGGTGCAGTCACCGATGGGGCGGGAACTGGCGCTGACGGTCTGAGCTACACCGGTAGCTCCACGCTCACCCTCGGTGCCAGCAGCAATACCTATACGGGCACTACCACGATGAACAATGCGGCGGGCACGCTCACGCTCGCAGGCTCCAGCACCACGAGTGCGGTCACTCTCACGGCAGGTCGGCTCAACGTGCATCACGCCTCCGCCATCGGCACTGGCACACTAACACTCACGGCTGGCACGATCGACAACACCAGCGCCGCCGACATCACCGTCGCCACGGCCAACAGCGTCGTGATCGGTGGGAATCTGGCCTTCGGCGGCACTCGCAGCCTCAGTTTTGCCAATGGCACCGCCAGCATCGGCGGCAGCCGAATCCTCACACTGAATGGCACAAGCCGGACGCTCACCTTTGGCACGGTCAGCTTCAGCGGTTCAAACACCACCACGGTCAACGACGTGGGCACCGGCAACAAGCTCGTGCTCGGTGGTATGGTGCTCGGTGAACTCAACCAGGGCCGCATCAGACCATCACTGGCAATGCGGCGGTGGACATCACCGGCTCCGTCACGGATGGCCCGGGCACGGGAGCGGATGGCCTTAGCTACACAGGCACCAGCATCCTCACGCTCTCCGGCGCTGGCACTTACACCGGAGCCACCGCGGTGAATGGTGTGGGCGGCACTCTGCGCACCACCTCGACAGGCAGCCTTGGCACCGCCTCGCTCACCATCATCAATGGAACCACCGAGCTCAACAACACCGCGCAGACCATGGGTGCGATCACTTTTGGTTCCTCGACCACCACCGCACAGACCTCCACCGCCACGCTCACCCTCGCCTCCGGCACCACGCTCACCCAAACGGGCAGCCTCGTCTCCAACGACAACGCGAGCAGCCAGCCCTCCTTCATCACCGGTGGCACCATCGACATCAACGGCACCCGCATCTGGAGCGTGGACGACACCGGCACACTGGACGCCGACCTCACCGTGTCCTCCGTCATTCAAAACACCGGCGCTGTCGGCACCTTCACCAAAAATGGCACGGGACGCCTTGTGCTCACCGGAAACAACACCTTCGCCGACGTCTTTGCCGTGGCAGATGGCATCGTGCGTATCCAGCACGCCAATGCGCTCGGCAGCACCGTAGGCGGCACCACGGTGAATAGCGGCGATGTGCTGGAAGTCAGCGGCGGCCTCACCATCGCGGGCGAGGCCTTGCTCCTCAATGGCACCGGCGTCAGCAACACCGGTGCCCTGCGCATTCTCAATGGCGTCAATGCCTGGACTGGCACCATCGACCTCGGTGGCGATGCCCGCATCCAGGCCGACGCCGGTTCGCAACTCACCGTCAGTGCCATCACCGCAGGCGGCACGGGTCGCGATGTCACTTTCGGTGGCGATGGAGATCACATCGCCAGTGGCCGCATCGGCTCCGGCGGCACCAATCCCGTCGATCAGGTGCTCAAAGATGGCGCAGGCACTTTGACGCTGAATAACACCACCAACGACTTCACCGGCACGCTCACCGTCAACAACGGCACGCTCAAGCTAGGGGCCTCCGAGGTCATCCCGAACGCCGAAGTCGTCACCATCAATAAAGGCACCTTCCAGCTCAACGGGCAGACGGAAACCATCACCTCACTCACCCTCGGTGCCTCGACCACCACCGTGGCTGGCAACACTGCCACCATCATCGACACGCCCACCGGCGGCATCCTCCGCCTCAGTGGCAATTCCACTTACAACGCGGGCTCCATCGGCTTTGAAAACGGCCAGGCCACCATCTCCGCCAATCTCGACGTCAACAACGCCAGCCGAACCTTCACCGTGAATGACAATGCCACGCTCACCGAGGAACTCGTCATCAGCGGCACCATCAGCAACAGCGGTGCCACCGCCGCAGGCCTCACCAAATCAGGCACCGGCACGCTCGTCATCTCCGGTGCCAATACCTACAACGGCACCACCACCATCAACGGCGGCACGCTCAAGCTCGGCGCCAGCAACGCCCTGCCAGACACACCGCTCACGCTCGATCAGCGACTCGGCGGCGTCTCCACACTCGACATCGCAGGCCGCAGCGATGCCATCACCACACTCACCCTCAGCGGGAACTCCACCACCGTCGTGAACTCCGCCAGCCAGATCATCGACTCCACTGGCGGCGGCGTCTTGAAGCTCGGCGGCAGCGTCACCTACAACACCGGCGCGACCGGATTTCACAACTCGATGAGCACCATCTCGGCCAGTGTGGACCTCAACGGAGCCAATCGCACCTTCACTGTCAACGACAGCACGAACGCCACCACGGACGTGCTCATCTCCAGCACCATCCTCAACACCGGAGCCACCGCTGGCATCACCAAGGCAGGCGCAGGCACGCTCGCCTTCACCGCAGCCAACAGCTACGACGGCGTCACCACGGTGAACGCCGGTGCCCTCCAGGTCGGCAGCAGCGGCACGGGACAAACCGGCACCGGTGCCGTTACCCTCGCGAACACCGCCACGCTCTTTGGCACTGGAAACGTTCGCGGCAGCAGCTTCACCGCCGCCAGTGGCTCCACCGTTCATGCGGGCGATACCACGGCCGAAAGTAGCTACGGCACGCTCACCTTCACCCCCGTCAGCGGCTCTGGCAGCATCCAGTTTCAAAGTGGTGGCAGCGTCATTCTCGGCATCAACCCCGGCGGCACCTCGGACCGCCTCAACATCGTCGGCACTGGCACCAACACGCTCACCTTCAATGCCAATCTCACTGTCGGCCCCGCCACCCTCGTGCCCACCACAGCAGAGGTCTTCAATTTGCTCGACTGGACCGGCCTTGCCAGCGCTCCCACCTTCGCCAGCCGCTTCACCTTCATCAGCCAACTCTTTGGCAATGGCGATGAAGCCACCGGCCTCGACCTGCCCGACATCTCCGGCACCGGCTACGCCTGGGACATCAGCGCCTTCACCACCCAGGGCACCATCTCCATCGTCGTCGTGCCAGAACCCTCGCGTGCTCTGCTGCTCATGGTAGGCATGCTGGCAGCCATCGCGAGACGCCGACGAGTTGGGTGAAAAGTGTCAGAGAAGCCCTCATCGGCTCGTTTCAGCCGCCACAAGCCATGTACACCGCCACCAAACGCCATCTCGACCGCCGTGCTTTTCTTCGTGGAACCGGCACTGTGCTCTCGCTGCCGTTTTTGGAGGCCATGGTGCCTGCGTTTGCCACACGGGCACAAGCAGCCGTCGCCCAGCCGCCACCGCGTTTCATGGCGATGTGCGCCACGCTGGGCTTTCACACGCCGTTTTTGTTTCCGAAGGAGGTTGGCAGCGATTACACGCTCACGCCCTACCTGGAGCCGTTGAAGGATTTGAAGGGTGATTTCTCCGTGATCTCCGGTTTGCAGCACGAGGAGCAAAACGGGGCCAATGGCCACACCTCCGAAATGACCTGGCTGACCTCCGCCAAGCATCCCGGGCTCGCCGGCTTCAAAAACTCGATCTCCATCGACCAGCTCATCGCCGAGCAAATCGGCTCGCAGACGCGTTTCCCGAGCCTCATCCTCGGCACCGGTAGCGAATCGCTTTCCTGGAGTGCTAGCGGCATACCGCTCCCGGCAGAAAATTCGCCCTCAAAGGCCTTCCAGCAGCTTTTTGTCGATGGAACCCCGGCGGAAATCGCGGCGCAGGTCCGCAGCCTCAAACGCGGGCGCAGTATTCTCGACACCGTCATGGGTCAGGCCAAAAAACTTCACGATGAACTCGGCAAACGCGATCAGGAGAAGCTCGACGAGTATTTCTCCGCCGTGCGCGACCTCGAAGGCCGCCTCGTGCAAAACGAGGAGTGGGTGCAACAACCCAAGCCCAAGGTCGATGCCAAGCCACCGACCGATATTCAGAGCCGCACGGACGCTATCGGCAAAATGAACCTCATGCTCGACCTCGTCGTGCTGGCGCTGCAAAACGACAGCGCACGCACCGTGACGCTGCGCCTCAACGGCATGAACGCCGTGCCGGAGATCAAAGGCGTCAAAAACGACTGGCACAACCTCTCCCACCACGGCCAGGACGCCGCGAAGATCGAAGAACTCAAAGTCATCGAGAAGGCCGAGTTCACCGCCTTGGCCGCCTTTTTGGCCAAAATGAAGGCTGCATCCCTCCTCGACAGCACCGCCGTCCTTTTCGGCTCGAACCTCGGCAACGCCAGCGCCCACAGCACCGCCAATTTGCCGCTGTTACTGGCTGGCGGCGGCTTCAAACACGGCCGCCACATCGCCATCGACAAGGGGAAGCACGTCTTCTCGAACCTCTTCGTCCACCTCGCGCAGCGCATGGGCGTGGAAGCCGACAAGTTCGGCTTCAGCACCGGCGTGCTTGACATCAATCAGGCATAAAGACGCTCCGAAAAGATCATTGCGGCGCAAGACGCGGTCCGGCATGCTAGTTGGACCAACCGCATGAAAAAACTCATCCTCCTCGCTGCCTGCCTGCTTGCCGCTTGCAAGCCTGCTGATCCCTCGAATGCCTCCGGGAAGCCGAAAGTGGCGCTCGTGATGAAGTCGCTCGCGAATGAGTTCTTCCAGACGATGGCCGAGGGCGCGAAGAAGCATCAGGCGGCGCATGCGTCGGATTACGACCTCGTCGTGAATGGCATCAAGAACGAGACGGATCTCGCGGAGCAGGTGGGGTTGGTTGAGCAGATGGTGGCGCAGGGCGTGCAGGCCATCGTCATCGCCCCGGCGGATTCGAAGGCGCTGGTCACGGTGCTCAAGCGGGCGAAAGACGCTGGCGTGCTCGTCATCAACATCGACAACCAACTCGATGCCGACACGCTCAAGCAGGCAGGGCTCGCCGTTCCGTTTGTCGGCCCCGATAATCGTGCGGGTGCGAAAGCCGTCGGCGAGGTGCTCGCCAAGAAGCTGAAAGCAGGCGATGAGGTGGCGATCATCGAAGGCGTCACCACCGCGTTCAATGCGCAGCAGCGCAAAACAGGCTTTGAGGACGCGATGAATGCCGCAGGCATGAAGATCGTGAGTTCACAAAGCGGCCAGTGGGAGATGGAGAAGGCCAACGGGGTCGCCGCAGGTATCTTGGCGGCCAATCCGAACGTGAAGGCGCTGCTCTGCGCCAACGACAACATGGCTCTCGGCGCTGCTGCAGCCGTTCAAGCCGCTGGCAAGGCCGGCCAAATCCAAATCGTCGGCTTCGACAACATCGCCGCGCTCAAACCGCTCCTCGCCGATGGTCGCGTCCTCGCCACCGCCGACCAGCACGGCGATCAACTGGCCGTCTTCGGCATCGAAGCCGCGTTGAAGGCTCTGAAGGACAAGACGTCGCCCGCAGATCAGCAGACGCCGGTGGATGTCGTTACGAAATGACGAAACCAGAATGGCGAATGATGCCCCGATGCTCAAACCATTCGTCATTCGCGCTTCGACATTCATTCGTCATTTCTCATTCTGATTTCGTCATTCATTCGCATGCGCCGCTTCGCCGACTTTCTCATCCTTCTCGCCGTGCTGGTGGCGATGATCTGGCTGTTTGGACTGCTTCGAGACACGTTTTGGAGTGTGACGACGCTGGGAAACATCGCGAACCGCATTCCGGCGCTGGCGCTGGTGGCCACGGGGATGACGGTGGTGATGATCACGGGTGGGATCGATCTTTCGGTGGGTTCGGTGCTGGGGCTTTGCGGGGCGGCGGTGGGGGTGATGATGGCGGACTGGCAGTGGGGACTGCCGCTGGCCTTGGTCGGCAGCATTGTGGTGGGCACGGCGATCGGCGGCACGACGGGTGCGGTGAGTGTGAAACTGCGGCTGCCGTCCTTCATCGTGTCGCTCGGCATGCTGGAGATGGCGCGAGGGCTTTCTTTTCTCGTTACGGATTCGCAGACAAAGTACATCGGCGCGGCGGTGGAGACGCTCGGGGCTCCGTTTGGCGGTTTGGTGATCTCGCCGGCCTTTGTGATCAGCCTTCTCGTGGTGATCGCGGGTCAGGTGGTGCTCTCGCACATGGCGGTGGGGCGGCATTGGATCGCCATCGGGGCGAATCGCGAGGCGGCGCTGGTCTCTGGTGTGCCGGTGGATCGTCCTCGCATCCTGGCGCATGCTTTGCTGGGCTCGCTGACGGGGCTTGCGGCGGTCTTCAATTGCTCACGCCTCGGCAGCGCCGATCCAAATGCGGGCGTGGGGTTCGAGCTGAGTGCCATCGCCGCCGTGGTGGTGGGTGGCACGAGCCTGATGGGTGGACGTGGCAGCATCGTGAAGAGTTTCATGGGCGTGCTGATCATCGCCACGCTGGAGGCGGGCTTGGTTCAAATCGGTGCCTCGGAGCCGATGAAGCGCGTCGTGACCGGCGCGGTGATCGTGGCGGCTGTGCTGGCGGACTCTTGGAGACGAAAATGATCGCGTCTCAGGCCTTCACGGTCTTCAGGCAATGCAGCCGCACGCCATCGGCGCACATGGCGGTGCCGTTGGAGGCCTCGCAGCGAATCCAATCGGCGTCGCTGAGTCCGGCCTGCAGGGCGATGGCATGCTCCGTGTCGCGATAGCCATCGCGGATCTGCTGCTCGCTCCATCCGGCAGTGTGCCACGCGGCGACACGCTGATGCACCTCGGTGATGCGGGCGCGGTAGGCGGTGAGGTGGGCCTTCACATCCGGCACGGCGTCAAAGTGCGTGAGGTAGAGTTGGTCGAAATTCGCCGCGAGGAGGCGGTCGATGGAGGCGAGGTAGGCCACGGGATCGAACTGCGGCGGCGCAGCAGTGACGCTGAGGTAGTCTGTTCCTGCCAGGCGCATGCCAGCCGTGTCTCCGGCAAAGCAGATGCCACCGATCACAAAGGCGTGGTGATGCCGCGCATGCCCCGGCGTGTCCCACGCGGTCACGCGGACCTCGCCGAAAGGCACGCTTTCGCCATCCTGCATGGCCACCACCTTGTCGGCAGGCGCGGGAAGCATTTCGCCCCATAACGTGTCCATCTGGTCCAGATACACGCTGCGTGCGCTTTCGATCAGTTTGGAGGGATCAATGAGATGCCGGGCGGCATACGGGTGGCAGTAGATGGTGGCTCCGTTCTGCGCAAACCATCCCGCCGCGCCTGCGTGGTCGAGGTGGATGTGGGTGACAAAGATCTTCCGGATGTTGTTCTCGTCCACACCCTGCGATTTCAGCGCGGCGCGGAGGTTGGCGAGGGTGGAGCCGGGACCGGTTTCGATGAGCGCCAGCTCCCCGCCGCTCTCGACGAGGTAGGAGGCGATGAGGCCGGGCGTGCCTTGAAAGTGGAGATCGAGCGGGGTGATGCGCATGAGGCGGTCGGCGGTCACTTTTTCTTTTCCTTCGGAAGGAGGTCCTTCTCGCAATCCTCATCCGCCGGCGTGGCGGGACCGCTTTGATCGACGGGCTGAGTGAAAAGATACTTCCACACGGCCTCGTGAAGGAATTTGCCATCCGCAGACTTCGGCGAGGCTCCGCCGGGCACGACGCAGCTATGCGCCCGCTTGTCATCGCCCTTCACATCCGCATCGGTGATGAGGCGGCGGGTGTTTTGATAGGGCGGTGTCATCTGATCCACATTCACGATGGGGCCGTGGGCATTCAGGCCGAGCAACTCCCACGAGCGGCAGTAGTGATCGCCACTCCAACCACCGTCGAGCACATGAGAGAAGCCAAAAAAGCGGTTCGAAGGCGTGGCGGAAGGCAGTGACTGCCACGTCTCGAGCTGGTCACGTGGCCCGCAAAACATCACCACTCGATCCACCGCCTGATGCTTGGCAAAACGAGCCGCGGTAGTGCTGCCATGCGAACTGCCGGAGATGATCACCTTGCTCCAATCGAGCCCTTTGCCGTCTTTCGTCAGGAACTGCTTCCACTTCCCTTCCGGATTCTCTTTCGCCAGCCACTTCACGAACTGAAACGAGCGCTCCATCATGCCATCTGGCTTCGGGATTTCGACGAGCGGGCTGAAGTCCTCACCCGTGGCGGCTTCGAGGCGGATGTGGCCGTTTTGCTGACCATCCGCACCGGGTGATTGATTGCCGAATTTGCCAAACCAGCCGTTCGCGTAATGCACGCGGATGGCGTGAAGGCCAAAGCTGTTCACTCGCTCAAAGAGCCCCGCGCTGTGGCCCATGAGCCAGATGACGAGTTTGCCCTGCGCCTTCACGCGGGTGTCCACGCTGGCATGCTGGATGTCCGCCGGCTTGCCCTTCGACTCGAAGACGAATTCGATCTCCGGATGGGCCTTGGCCCGTGGATCGATCTCGCTGGCACGAGCAGTGAATTCAAAACGCTGACCCTCGGCATGGAGGAACAGCGGGAGAAGGGCAAAAAGAAGGGTGAGGCGCATGGCGGGGGCGTCATTCAACCCCGCCCCACCCATCACGCCAGCAATTCCTTTACCACCGAGCATTCGTTCACGCCCGTGAGGCGGAAATCGAGGCCTGCATAGCGGTAGGTGAACTTTTCGTGGTCAAAGCCGAGCAACTTCAAAATCGTGGCGTGCAGATCGTGGACGTGGACGGGCTTTTCGACGGCCGCAAAGCCAAACTCATCCGTGGCACCGTGCGTGTAACCACCGCGCACGCCACCTCCGGCCAGCCACATGCTGAAGCCGTAGTGATTGTGATCGCGCCCGCGTTGTTTACCTGCATTCGAGCCGGGCGTAGGCAGTTCCACCGTGGGCGTGCGGCCGAATTCACCGCCCCACATCATCAGTGTCTCATCCCAGAGCCCCCGCATCTTCAAATCACTCATGAAGGCGGCCATGGCACCATCCGTCTGCTGCGCCAGCTTGGCATGTTCGAGGATCTCATCGTGATTGTCCCAGGGCTGTCCAGCTCCAGTCCAGAGCTGGATGAAGCGCACCCCACGCTCCAGCAGACGCCGCGCGATGAGGCACTGACGGCCGAAGGCGTGGTCGCCATACATTTTCCGCACCCACTCGGGCTCCTTCATGATGTCAAAGGCGTCCGTGGCCTCCATCTGCATGCGGTAAGCCAGTTCATAACTCTGCACGCGGGCCTCGAGCTGCTGATCACGCTCACGCTCGATGAGATGCTTCTGATTGAGCTCCTGGAGGAGATCGAGCTGGCGACGCTGCTGCTTCAAATCGAGCGAGCCATTTTGGATAAACTCCACCAGCTTCTCCACGCGCGTGTCCTCGGTGTTGATGTAGGCACCTTGATAAGCGCTCGGCAGGAAGGCGGCCTGCCAGTTCTTCGTGCGACGCGTGGGCATGCCGCCGGGGCACATCGAGATGTAGCCGGGCAGGTTCGCATTCTCACTGCCGAGCCCGTAGGTGATCCACGAGCCCATCGTGGGGCGGTTCAGACGGCTCTCGCCGCTATTCATGAGACCGAGAGACGGCTCATGATTCGGCACGTCCGCGTGCATCGAGCGGATGACGCAGAGGTCATCGGCGAATTCTCCCAGTTTGGGGAAAAGCTCGCTCATTTCGAGGCCGCACTGGCCGCGTTTCGAGAAGGCAAAGGGCGATTTGTAGGCTGCCCCGGTTGGGCGCTCCGTTTTGAGCATGTTCGGCAACGCCTTGCCATCCATCTTCGTCAGCATCGGCTTCGGATCGAAGGTATCGACATGCGAGGGGCCGCCGTTCATGAAGAAGTGGACGACGCGTTTTGCCTTCGGCTCGAAATGCGGACGCTTCAGCGCCAGCGGATTCAACGTGGCTGCGGCGGCCTCGCCGGGCGAAAACAGCGAGCCCATGGCCATGCTGCCAAAGCCCATGCCGACACGGCTGAGCATCTGACGACGCGTCAGAAACGCATGCTCCACATTCGGAGCATGATGAGAAACGGGGGAGTTCATTGGGGGTAAACCCATAACGCAAAAAAGCAGCGCCTGCTATCGCCAGATGCAGTGCCAAGCCCAGTAAGCGAACCGGGACATGATCAAAACGTCCTCACGCTATTCCGTGCACATGTTCTGCAGTGTTCCCGAATGAACGCATCACGACCGGCAAACTCGTGAGGGATGCCAAAAGGTCGAGATAGGCCGTTTCAGAGGCAATTGGGGCTTCGAGATAGTTTGGAGTGGCAGCGTGGAGCAGGCGCGTGAGGCGGCTTTGATGCTCTAGGTCGCCGACAGTGCCCACAGACAGGTTTTGGGTGCGTTCATAGCCAGCACACCATTTCAGCGTCACGCCGTGCTCGAAGGCATCGAGGTGGCTGATGAGGAGTCCGGAGAGATTTGGGGCGCATTCGAGCGCGTAGCAGAGCAGCACAGCATCCGGGTGGCCGCGACGGAAGCGGCCCTGCCAGCCTTCGGCGTGGTTGTGCGGTTCGGGGAGCTTTGCGTCCAAAGCGGCATCGTGCGTGGGCAGCGGGCCTGCACCGTGACGAGTGAGGTAGCTGCGTAGCACTCCAAAGTGCTCGATGGTTACGCTCATGCCGCATTTAGCCAGAACGGCCTCTAGCGCAGCAGGCGTGGTAGAGCTCCACGTCGTGTGCGGATGAAAACCACGCCATTCATCGAGCAGAATGCCCTGAGCGCCTTCGAAGATGACCGCACCGGGCTGCTGGAGCTGCTGAGTGAGGGATTCGATGGGCGTTGGCGGACACTGGCGTGCGAGTGCACGCGCGGTGCGCAGCCAGCGGAGTGCCAGAGACTCGTCTTGAAGCACCTGAAGCTCTTCTCCGCTGCCGGTGTGCATTTCGGCGAGCAGTGTTTCGCGCTGAGCGTGCACTTTTTCCATAACGACGGCCTCGGACAGTTGGAGATCGGCGTAGCGAAGGGTTTGCTCGGGATGCGCGAGTGATTGGCGCACGGTTTCACCCACACCGACACCGCAGGTGCCGTGCGCAGCATCGCCGCGCAGGACTTCGCGCAAGCGGCCTGCGGCCTGATGATAGGGCGTGGTGATGCGGCAGCGTGCGTCAATCGATAGGCGCGAGAGAGCATCAGGCGCGCCCACGCGTGAGAGCGCCTCCGCCTCGACCAGCAGCGCGGTGGGATGCAGCACAAATGGATCGAGCAGCACGGTGCGAGTGCCGGGAACGAACGTGCCCGCGCCGAACTGCGAGAAGGTGTGATGCTGCGATGCGGTCACCACATTGTGCCCGGCCTGTGCCCCGCCGCTGAAGCGTGCGACGGTGTGCGCCTGCCAGCGACGCGCGAGGGCATCGACGAAGAGCCCTTTGCCACTGTCGCCAAAGCCCAGGTCGATGACAGAGGCGTATCGGGTCGAGCTCACGGACAAAAAGGGCGTGCTCAGCCGAAGAGGCGCTTCCACCACGACTCCTGCGCGGCGGGATGGGGTGAAAAGGTGGCCGCGGCCTGCGGATTGAGCAGCGCAGCGTAGTGCTGCACCGCACGAATGGTGGAGCCGATGTGGGCGCGGTCGATGCCGTTCGTGTTCAGAACTTTCGCCAACTCGTCGAGGTCGGCGATGCGCTTCTCCGTGAGTCCGACGATAGCCGCGGCGACTGAGCAGGTGTCCTTCGGCGACTCCATGCAGATGGCGTGGTCGCCGAGCAGCTTGCGCCAGCGGTCGCCGACTTTCTTTGCACGGTGTTCATCGGGAATGAGGAAGAAGAGGTGATACATCTCAGCTGCTGCAGCGATGACTTCCTCGATGGGGATGTCTTCGTCGAGCTTTTCACCGATGAGCGCCTCCACCTGATGACGCGACACGGTTGGATAGGGAAACTCATCGCCCGTCATGAAGAAGTAGCCTTTCTTCTTCCGCTTCGCCCAGTTGTCCGTGTCGGTGTGTTGCGCGGCGATGTAAAAGGCCAGCTCGTAGCTTTCGTGCCCGCTGCCACCGCCGCCGCCTTCGAGGTAGCTCCAGGTGAGCCATTGATCCATCAGCTCCGCCGTGGCCTCAAACTGGCCGACTTGCAGCGATGCCTGATCGGAGGTGGCATCACCCACCGCCATGAACATCACCTGCGGATGCGCCACATGGCAGTCGGTGAGCAGTTTCATCAGATTGGGCAGCTCTTCTTTGGCGAGGAGGTGCGGGATGTTGCCCATCGAGCCGGTGACATCGAGGGCGAACATGATGCCGAGCGTCTCAGGATGATCGGCGCTGTCGCGACACTCACGCACTTTGAGCCCCTTCGGATTCATGAGCGCGTGACACTGCACCTGCTTGAAGACCTCGCTGCGCGATTGATTGGCACGACCCGCGACGAGCGCGGCGTGGGCGGAGTAAGAGTAATTGCCGTATCCCATGAGTGTGGTGGTGAGGTTGGAGGTGAAAAAATGGACTCAAAGCACGAGCGGAACGAACACTGGCGGCCCGAAGGCCTCGCGCGCGACGGAAACCAACTGCGAATCGATGCCAGACGCGCCTTGAGCGATGCAAAAAGCCTCGTCCTTCGCGGCGAGGGTGATGAGCGAGGCCAAAACGGTCGGCACCTGCGCTGGAAACACGTCGGCGTTGCTCATGCCACTCAGCAGCACCTGCGCGACGCGTGCGGAACGCATCAAGTCGGCAGCTTTGGCCTGCGGCGTGGCATTTTTCCGTGCCTCGGCCCAACCGATGAGTCGCACGCCATGATCCTGCGGATGCACGAGCGCATGGTCGGGCGAAATGCCGCCGTGCGCCCAACCCTGCGCATGAATGAAGTGCAGCACATCCAGCATGCGTCGCCAGATCCACACGGCGTGACGCGGATCGATGCCCTGAGGAAAACGTGAGCTCAGCGCCGCGAGACTGCCCCAGAAGCCATTCGGATGCCTCAGGATGAGCGCGAGCCGGCCCGATCCATCTTCCAGCATCGAGCAGGCGATCACCTCCGGCAGACGCTGCGCGGCATAGACGCCTGCGGAGCCATCCACCTCATGCAGCGCCCGCAGATTCTGCGCCTCGCGTTTCAGTGAATCCGCGTCCGCAGGATGGATGGAGAGCTTCATCGTCGCCAACAGCGGCAAGGGGCCGAGTCGTCGCGCCAGATGCACTTCCGAGGCGGAACCTCGGCCGAGGGTTTGCAGCAGTACAAAGCGTTCGCCGCCGCAAAGCACCTCGCTGCCCGCTGCGACACCGGCGCTGAGTTGCGCACGATTCAGCGCCTGGCGAAACGCATCCCGCTTCACCACTTCCTCGGTGCGTGTGATCAGCGAACCGCAAGCCGGGCATTTCACCGAACGCCAGATGGCCACGCGCGGCAGTGGCGCGGAGCATTGCGGGCAACTCAGCGCCACCCAGGCCATCAGAGCTTTCCTCCTCGTTCAGGCAATGTGGGCGCGTCGGTCTTCATGCGGCGATTTTCAGTGCGTGAAGGATGAAGACTCCCGCCAACACCGCAAGCGGCGATTCACTCCCACGTCGCCCAAACGTCCATGCAGATCAGCTCAGCACCTCGATCAAGTAGCGCAGTTCCTCGTCGATGTCCTCGGTGGCGGGCACGGTCTGGGCGATTTCGGCTTCCACGGCGGCACGAAAGGTTTTGCGCAGGCGATGAATCATGACTTTCACCGCGCCGGTGGTGACGCCGAGCTGGGTGGCGGCGTCGGCTTGGGAGAGCTGGTCCGTATCGCCGGCGAGCCAGGGCTTGAGTGCCTCGAAATGGGCGGATTTGCCTGCTTTTTCAAAATCGGCCTGCACGGCCTTCAAACTGCGATCCATGACCGCCAAGGCCCATTCGCGGTCAAAGTGTTTGTCGCTCATCGCCGCGCTGGTGTCGGCGATTCGCAGTCCGGGAGCGGTGTCGTGTGTGGCGGCGTCGAGCGACTCCACCACGGCACCGCCGCCGCGCTTTTCCCGGCCTTCATTGCGCCGACGCTCGGCGAGGAAGTGCTTCAGCGCACCGAGCAGGTAGGAGCGAAAGCGCCCCTTCGTCGGATCGGCACCATCGAAACCACCGCGTGCGAGCAGACGGGCAAAAAACTCCTGTGCGAGCTCGCGGCTGTCATCGTCGGTGCGGCCTTCGCTGCGCAGAAAGCGAAACACCGGAGCCCAATACACCTCGCACAGCTCGCCGAGCGCCGTGCGTGCCTCCGGCGCATCGCCACGCGATCGCAGCACGAGCGTCCAGCGCGTGCTGTGAAAGGTGGAATCGGCGGGAGTGGGGTTCATGTCGGGCTCAAGGTAGGTTCGTTGCCATGACCTCTTCAACGTAGAGCGTCTCCACCTTTCTGCCGAACCAATCATGGCGCGTGGCGAGCTCGTATCGCTGCTTTTCACCTTCCGAGAACTGCCACGCACCTTTTCCTGAGGTGTTGAAGGTCCAGACGTCGTCGAGAAAGACGGCGCGCGAGTAGGTTTTTCCGTCCGTCGCCTGATAGCTCGCCTCGATGTGCTGACGGGGGCTTTCCTTCCATCGGTCTGTCGTGACGATTTCCAGGGTGGTGCGGAGATTCTGGCCATCCGGCGCGTGAATGACGCCGTCCAGTTCGAGCGGCGTCACCTTGCCTTCAGCATCCACGCGAATGAGCCGGAACAGCAGCTTTTTCCCGGCGGCGATCGTCACCTCGGCGGTCATCTTGGTGCCGCGCGGTTCCAGATAGGCCTCCATGGAGGCGTTCTTTTGCCGGATATAAGCGCCCAGGCAGAGCAAAGCAACGAGCGTCGTGACGCCGAATCTCCAGATGTGGCCGTGCAGTGCTTTCACGGCGGGTGCTTGCTCCATCCAGCCCCAAACCTGACGCGCCATCACCACGCCAAGTCCGCCGCCCGCGAGGAGCAGCATGCCCATCAGCAGTCTCCAGACCGTGCTCGTGCTGCTATCGTGAGACAGGGTGGAGATGCCGACACCGGTCATGAACATGGTGAGCAAGCAAGGCCACGCCAACGCGGCAAACATCGCCCTCTTCAAACCTGCCAAGCGCCCTCCGGAGTTGCGAATCTCGCGAAGCGCCCGCATCGCGAGCATCGTTCCCGGTCCAGCGGTGGCGACGATCAGAATCACGAAAAACCAGGGAAAGAAAAAAGCATTTCGGTCCAGCATTCCGACGTGCCTGCTCATATCGAAGAACATCACGATCACCGGCAGAAAGGCAATGCCCACCGCCAGGCTGAGCGTGGTGCAAATGAGCGACGCATTGGCAAAGCGAGCTGTCTTTCCCGCTGAAACGACGTCGGTTTGTGCGCGCACGGCTTCTGGCGGACGCGTTCCCGCTTCTGAAGCCGCCTGCATCTGAGTTTTCACCTCACCCACGGTCTGAAAACGCAGTTCGCGCTCCCTTTCGAGAGTGCGCATGACGATTTCATCAATGCGTGCATCGACGGCGGATTTCTTGGAAGGCGGCGCGAAGCGGCCGAGCGGCAGCTCGCCGGTCAGCAGCTCATAAAGCACGACGCCGAGCGAATAGATGTCCGCACGCTGATCCACGTCTCCCGGCGACTCCAACTGCTCCGGTGCCATGTAGTGCGGGCTGCCGAGCACAAAGCCACGCTGCGTGAGCGTGACCTGCTCGCGATCATTTTCACCCTCGAGCTTCGCGATGCCGAAGTCCGCAATTTTGACCTGCCCGCGCGAATCGATGAGGATGTTCTCTGGCTTGATGTCGCGATGCAGGATGCCCTGCTCATGCGCGAACTTCAGCGCCGCGCAGATGTCCTGCACCAGCGCCAGCGCCTCCGGCGGCGTGAAGCGGCCCGCTTTCATCGCCTGACGCAGATTCGCACCATCGACGAACTCCATCATCAGATACGCAAACGGCCCCGCGACGCCGGAATCGAACACCGTGACGATGTTGGGGTGGTTCAGCCGAGCCAGCAGTCGCGCCTCGCGATCAAATCGCTCCGCAAAGGCCGGATCACCGGCAAGATCGCTCGAAAGCACCTTCAGCGCCACGAGGCGGTCCAGCTTCGGCTGACGCACCTTGTAAACCGCGCCCATGCCACCCGCGCCGATCAGCTCCAGCACCTCCAGGTCGGGAAAATGCACTGCGAGATCCGCCACAGTCGGCGGTGCCGCAGCTTTCGACGGCCGCGCGACGGATTGGATCTCAGTGGCCGCGCCGAGCAGCACGCACTTCGGGCAGAGACCTTGAGGCGCGCCGTCAGGGATGGTCGCGCCGCACTTGGGACAGATGGATGGAGTTGTCATGGCGGCGGCTTCCTGAGCCGTGAGGAAGCGCCGGTTACAACTTTCACGTTTTCGACTTCAAATCCAGCCTCCAAAGGCCCGCTCACTCCCACCCCACCCGCAAAAACTCCGGCGCGGGGCCTTTCCAGAGCGGGACTTCGCTGGCGGGGAGGCCGTGGTTGGCGCAGAGGCCGAGTTGATCGATTTCGGACCAACTTGTCGGTGGGCCTTCGGCGGAGGTGAAGTCGCTCAACGACAGCGTGAGAGTTTGCGGAGCATCGGAGCCTGGGATCTCGCGCTGGCAGACGAAGGTGCGGCGTGGGCCGCGATAGCTGCGCCATTCGTTCTGCTGGAGGACGATGCTGAGGCGGTTGGTTTGCGGGAGTTTGAGCGAGATAGCGAGTTTGGAGCCTTCAGGGCCGCGCCAGAGGGGATCGGTGACTTTGCGCGTCCAGAGTTGCTGATGAGAGGCGTTGCCTCCATTGAGCGCATACCAATCGCGGGTGCCGTGAGTGTAGTCGTCGATGAGCGTGGACGGTTTCGCGGTGAGTTTTGGGTTCGCTTGCTTGACCTCGTCGGCGCTGTGCGAGTGGAAAAGGCTGCTGAGGCAGACTTCGGTGATCGGTTTGGCGTTGCCGGGGATCTGCGCGAGCGAGTCGGGCTTGGGCAGCGTGTGGTAAACGTTCGCGAAAGCGAAGAGCGGCAGGTCGTGCGTGTGGATCGGAAGTTGGGCGATGTAGCCTTCGGATTCGTGATGCACCTCGGCGCTGCGCCAGAAGCGGGCACGCGGATCGGGATCGGTGCTGTAGTAGATCTCCACGCGGGCCACGGGCAGCGATTTCGCATCCGTCCGCACGCGCAGCATGGGCACGCCGTCGTTGGATCTGAGCACAAGCTCGCTCTGCGGCGTCTCCGGCAAGGCGGGACCGCCTTTGAGATGCTGATCAAACCACAGCGGCATCGTGATGGCGACCTCGGGCGTGAGGCGGTGGTTCATGTGCGGCACCCAACTGTAGCGCATGGGCTGGTTTGGAATGAGTGCGTTCGTGCGATACACGTCGTCCATCCAGCCGTGGAAGTCGTTCGTGGCGCTGCGATGCAACACCGGGCACTGAATGAGCGGCGCGTAGCTTTCAAAGCTCAGCGTGCGGCGGAAGACCTCGACATCGCCTTTGACCCGGTCCTGCTGGTCCGTGCCGCCGATGAACGAATGCGCCTGCCAGCGCCAGCCCTGACCACCGACGCCGGGAACGGCGGCCTTCACGCGGCGATCCGTGCCAGCGACATACATCGTGAGGTTTCCCCCCATCGAGTAGCCATGCACGCCGAGGCGCTGCGGATCGACCTGCGGCTGCTGTTCGAGAAACGTGAGTCCGCGACGACATCCAAGCGTGAGCAGATACCAGTTGTTGTTCTTCGGATGCTCGCGGTCCTCGAAGACCTGCTTCGGCCCGGGCAGCATCGTGCTGTAGCCCTGCACATTGAGCTGCGAGGGATCGACCACGCCCCAGTCGGTGTTTGGATCGCCGGGCTCGGCCTTCTCGCAGGTGTTGAAAGGCGCCTTGCCCGTGCCACTGCCACCCCAGTTCACGGAGAGCGCTGCGTAACCTCGTGCGACGAGCAGTTTCACCTCGCTCACCGAGCCGCGCTGCCCGCCGCCATGGATGTGCATCACCGCCGGGAGTTTTTCCTTCGCACCCTCCGGAAAACCATACACCGCCGCCATCCGCGCCGGCTTGCCTTTGAACATGCCGATGAAATACCGCACATGCCGAAACACCGCGCCGTCCTCCTTCCACTCGCGAATCACCTCGACCTCCAGCGGATCCTTTCGCGGATCAAAGTCGGCCCACAACTCCGCCACCGACTGCGGCACGCCCTCGGCGGCAAGGAGCGAGTTCAGATCCAAGAGCGAAAGCGATGCGACAGCTCCAGTTTGAAGAAGGGTGCGGCGGGTGGTTTTGAGGTTCATTGTGGTTGGTTGAGGGGGCATCAGGGGTATCACTTGGCGATGACGTTCTGGATGAAGGAAGGGTCAGGAACTGTTGGCAGGGTTTTGATCCAATCCATGAGTTGCGGCTTCATGCGGCTGATGATGTCGGCGTTGGCGGCGCTGACATCCGTCTGCTCCGCGCGATCCTTGGTGAGATCGTAGAGTTCAAGACGCTGGCCTGACTCGCCCATCAGTAGTTTCCAGTCTCCATCACGCATGGCCCAGGCAGGCCAGGCGTCGCCGCGCTTGGCGACGACATAGTGTTTCCAAAAGAGCGGCTTCGAGCGGCGGACGGGCTTGCCATGGAAGGACGCGAGCAGGTTCTCGCCGTCGCCCTGGTAGTCGGCAGGGAGCTTCACACCTGCGGCGGCGCAGAGCGTTGGCAGGAGATCGACGGCAGAGAAGGCCGTCGTATCGTTCTTTATTCCCGCTGGGATTTGGCCGGGCCAGCGCACGATGAACGGTGTGCGCACGCCGCCCTCGTAGAGGGTGCCCTTGCGACCACGCAATCCGCCCGCTGAGCCGACGCTGTGGAAGACATCGAAGCCCTTTTTCATATCGCCATCATCCGGCCCCGGCGTGCGGTCTCCAGCGGCCACTGGCGCTCCCGCAGGGCCATTGTCGCTGGAGAAGAGCACGATGGTGTTCTGATCCATGCCGGTGGTCTTCAACGCATCCAGCACACGACCGACATTCAGGTCGGCTTCACGCAAGACGGCTGCATAGACCTGCTGGCGTGGGTCCAAATCCTTGAACTGCTCCATCGACTCCTGCGTGGGAAAATGCCGCGTGTGCGACTCGTGGAGCCACACATTCATGAAGAAGGGCTGCTTGTTTTTCATCCGCTCGATGGCCTGCGCCGCCTCGATGCCGATCTTGTGCTGATCAATGCCAGGCCCCGGTCCGTGATAGACCTTGGATTCGTCGATCCCGTAGGCGGCCATCTCCGGTGCATCGGGAGCGAGCCGTGGATCAGCCCCCATGTGCCACTTTCCAAAGTGGGCAGTGTGGTAGCCGGCGGCTTTCAGGAAGCGGGGCAGCATCGGTGCCCTGGGATCGAGCCAATCCGGCATCGGTCCCGACTGCTTCGGGCCGAGGGTCTGCGAATTGAAGACGTTGTTGATGCCATAGCGTGAGGGAAAGCGTCCCGTCATCGTGGCCACGCGGCTTGGCGAGCACACGGGACTGAGCACGTTGAACTGCGCGAAGTCGATGCCCTCGCTGGCCATGCGATCAATGTTCGGCGTCTTCACCCAAGGCTCTGCATGGTGACACGAGACATCTCCCCAGCCGAGGTCATCGGCATAGATGAAGATGATGTTCGGCTTGGAGACATCAGCAGCGTGAACGGCGGCGAATGCAGCGAGCGACAAAGTGGAAAGCAGGGCGCAAAGTTTCATCATGGCTTGGGTGGATGTTATCGCAGATTCAGTCTGACGCTCTGTCACTGCGAGATGACTTTGAGCCGGACGAACCTTCGGTGGCCTCCGCTCGGGAAGGTGTAGGTGACGTTGTTGCCGACGAGCATCACATTCACACCGACGGTTTCGGTGGTCCAGGTGCCGGTGAGCGTGGTGGAGGTTTCGATGACGAAATCGGTGCCGTAAACGCCGAGGTAGGTGGCGGATTTGGTCCAGGTGATGCTCAGGGTGCCGCTGGTGTTGGTGATGCCGGGCAAAACGGTCTGGCCGGTGGTGTTGCTGGTGCCGCCGAGGAAGTATTCGATACCGTCAGGGACGCCGTCGTTGTCGTGGTCGGCGGTGATGCTGCCGCTGGTGCCGTTGAGGCTCTGCCAGGTGGTGAAGGGATGTGTGAGGATGATCTCGAGGTCGGTGCCGGTGATGGTCAGGGCGGCGTTGAAGCCGTTGATGGTGCCGGTGAGCTTGGTGGAATCGAGCGTGCCGCTGATGCCGGTGGCAGTGATGAGCTTGTAAGTGCCTACGGTGAGTCCGCTGAGGCCGGTGAAGGTGAAATCGTCGAAACCGAGGGTGCCGCTGCCGAAGGTGAAGGTGCCTCCGACGGTGACCTTGTCGCTGGCGGTGGGTGCGCCGAGTTCAAAGACGAGTTTGCCAGTGCCAGTGGTCATATTGGTGACGTTGAGACCGCCGCCGATGGCCAGTGTGCCTGCGGAACCCGCAGTGGAGCCGGGAGCGATGCGGCCGGAGGCATTCACGACGACAGAGCCGCCGATGGAGCCGTCGCCGCCGAGGATGGCGGCGTTCACGGTGACGGTGCTGCTGCTGTGCAAGGAGCCGGGTGCATTGATGCGCAGGGTTCCGGCATTCAGTGTGGTGGCTCCGGTGAAGGTGTTGGGGCCCGTGAGTGTCCAGGTGCCGTTTTCGATCTTGCGGACAGCGACCGTGCCACCTGTCAGCGCGCCATCGCTGATGACGCCTTCGACCTGGCCGGTGCCAGTTGCGCCCCCAATGACGAAGGTTCGCGCAGCGGCCGTGTCATTGGTGATGGTGCCTGCGAGACGAAGACTGCCTGCGATGGTGGAAACACGGCCTTCGGCGTTTCCTCCGCTCGTGAGCACGATGTTGCCACGCAGGATGTTGTCACCTGCCTCATTGAAGATGGCTCCGGCGGCATTGCCGATATTGAAAATGAAGCCTGCGGGCACATCAACCGCTCCGCCGCTGCCATCGAGCCTGAGCTGCGGATTACCCGCAGCGGCGTTGGTGAGGATGATGTTCTTTGTGGAGAAGGTGGAGCCGAGCGCACCGCTGTTCGTGATGCGCAAAGCACCGGAGTTGACCGTGACATGGCCGGTGAAGCTGTTGCTGCCGCTGAGCACGACGGTGCCTGCGTTGATGGGGCAATCAATCGTGACGCCGCCGCTGCCGCTGATGGCATTGGGCACGAGCAGCGTGCCGGTGCGGTCGAAGCGCAGCGTGGCGTTGTTCACCACCGCGCCAGCGGGCAGTGAGCCGGTAGCTCCATCATCGCCGATCTGCAAAATGCCAGCGCTGATGGTGGTGGTGCCGGTGTAATCGTTGGCACCACTGAGGATGAGTTTGCTCGTGCCGTTCTTGATGAGGTTTCCAGCTCCGCTGAGGATGCCGCTGAAGTTGAAGGTGGCGGTGCCCGCGCCTTGGAAGGTAGTGCTGTCTTCCATCGTGATCGGGGCGCTGACATTCCAGGCGAAGCCGGTGCCGTTGGTGGCGCTGAGATTGACCACGGGATCAAGCAGCGACTCGCGGCGGAAGATCAAGGCATTGCCTCCGAGGGTCATCGTGGTGCTGCCGCTGGTGGGGCCGGTGCCGCCGAGTGTGAGCACGTTCAGCGCATGACCACCGACGGTGTCGTTGTTGGAGGTGATGGTGCCTGCGGGCAAGGTTTGCCCGGTGAAGAACTGGATGGTGGAAAAGCGACTGCTCGGTGGTGGGACGCCGCCGGTCCAGTTCGTGCCGCTGCTCCAGTTCAGCGTGCCGCTACTAGTGGCGTTCCAGACCGTGGTGGTCGGTGCCGCGCCATCGACGATCACGGTGAAGCTCGTATTGCCAGTCAGCGAGCCATCGCTGGCCGTGAGTGTGATGACGCTGCTGCCGGACTGGCCTGCGGCGGGCGTGAGCGAGACCGTGCGCTCGCCGCCGCGCAAAACGGTGCCGCCTAGGTTATCGAACACGCCCGCGCAGAGCGTGGTGTCCACGCGGCTGGAGACAGCCATGCCGATGTCGTGCGTGGTGCCGGTGAAGGCGACCGTTTGCTCCGTGCCGACGGCCTGCCACGCTCCAGCGACTCCGTCGTTGTCCGTGGCAAAGAAAGCCGAATAGCCGCTGCCGCTGCGCACGAGCCGCAACCAGCACGGAGCGCTGGCGAGCGGCAAGGTGGCCGTCACCACGGCATCCGTGGAGGCTGTGGTGCGCTGCACAAAGCTCACTCCATCGCTGCCGGTGACACGCACACTCACAAAACGTGCGGTCGCAGCAGTGGATTCGCGCATCATGAGACCTGCCTCGGCATTGGAGGCGGTGTGATCCACAGACACGACACGTGCGATGATCTCGCCATCGCCGGTGAAGCTCTGCCGCACCCAGCGGAAGGCATCGCCAGCGGCCGGACCGATGCCTGCTGCACCCGCGCCATTGACGATGTAGGTGCCGCGACTCTCCGTGAGACTGCCTGCGGTGGTGACGGTGCCTATGTCGCTATTCGTCCACGCCGCAGGTGCAGCGCCGACGGTGATGTTCGCGTTCGGGATGATGGCTTGGTTGGAAGAAACCGCGGTGAGTGTGAGACTCCGCGCCTCCGTCTCTGCATCTGACAAACGCACCGACACCGGCGAGGACGAGGCATTCACCGGCACATAACGGTCCGGCACCGCAGCGATGGACGGCGCTTGATTCGCGCCCGTGACGGTGAGGGTCAGATTGTTGCCGATCACGCTCAGGCCGTGGTAGTGCCGCGCTCCCATGCGTGAGCGATTGTAGATCTCCGTGCGGGTGGAGAGCCCGTTCTGGAACAAGACCTCGTCCATCACGCCATCGAACCAACGATCCACATTCGCTGTGGTGCTGTTGTGCCCGCCTGCCACCACCGGAGCAGCCTGGTTCACGTTCATGGTCACGGCGGAGACACTGCCGCGCAGGAACTGGCCGACGTAGAGGTAAAAGGTGCCGGTGTTCGTCGCCGTGCGATCGTAGCTCAGCGTGAGGTGATGCCACTGGCCGGATGGGATGTCGGAGACCACGATCTCCTTCTCCAAGCCACCAGGACCCCACTTTTGCAGCTTCAGCACGTCGCTGCCTACGGCAAAGAAGAGTTCCAGCTCGTTCTCGGTGCCGTGACCATCGCCATCGCCGAGATGGAAGACAAAATCCTCGGTGTCCGTGCCGCCGCGTTTCACCCAGGTGGAGAAGGTCCAGTCAGCGTCGTTGAGATTATGATCTGAAGTGGTCAATGTGCGCCGCAGCCGCGCTCCGCTCGCACCGTTTTGAGCGAGCACCAGGGCCTCGGTCGATTGCGGCGAGAGCGCTGGTGGCACGCTGGCATCGTAGGCGTAGGTGCCACCATTGATGGACTGCAGCGTGCCGGTGCGGTTGAAGTTCGACTGGTCCGTGCTCAACGCGTCTCCGTGCGTGTCCGGCGGCTCGAAATCGTAGAGGAAGCGGAAGTTTGACCCGAGCGACTGATCGCGAACGACGAGACGGTAGTTGGTGCTGCCGTTGAAGTTCGGATTCGGCGTGAAGCGAGCGGTGTAGCCGTCCGGCAGCAGCGTCATTTTGCCGTTGCGCACCCGATCCACCTCAAAGAACAGCTGCTCATCCGGCGTGATGTCATCTGTGACGAAGGCACGCAGATCAATGTCCACGGGCGTGTTCTCGGTCGTCGTGGGTGTCGTCACCGCGAGCACGGGTTTCGCATTCACCGTGACGGGCCACACATAGCTGCCGGAGTTCCCCTCGGGATCGGTGGCGGTGATGGTGATGTCCACCGCGCCGCTCACCGTGCTGCCCGCTGATGCGGTGATGGTGCGCACCGTGCCAGACGTGCCGAAAGTGATGCTCGCATCCGGAATGATGGCCTGGTTGGACGAGACACCGCTCAAGGTGAGCGAGGTCAGCGCGGTGTCCGCATCCGCCAGCGGCAGCGGAATCGCGCCCGTGCTCGATCCTTGATCCGTGAGGCCCGGTTTCATCGCAGCGGTGAAGACGGGCGCTCCGGGCGGTGCGAGGAAATTTTTGCCCTGCTGGCTCGGGCCGACCGTCACTGGGTTCGCAAAGCCACTCGTCACAAAGCTCGCGCCCGTCTTTGTCGCCGTGAGCGTGTAGCTGCCCGCCGCGAGTCCCGTGATCGCGTAGTAGCCATCGCCATCCGTTGTGTCGCTCTGCGTGGGCGAGGCACGCACGACGACACCCTGCATTGGCACCCCGAGAGTCGTGCTCACCACGCCCTGTATGAAAAAGGTGCTGCTGCTGCCCACCTGCACGAGTAGCGGTGCGGTCGTCGTGAGGCCCTTCATGTCCGAGACGATGCATCGCACTGTTTTGAGTCCGGCGGTGCTCCAGCTCTTGGTCGCGGTGGAGCTGTTGTTCGCCGTGGTCGTGCCATCACCCCAGTCCCAGAAATAGGCCAGCGTGTCGCCATTCGGATCACT
This sequence comes from Verrucomicrobiaceae bacterium, assembly GCA_016713245.1. Classification (GTDB taxonomy): domain Bacteria; phylum Verrucomicrobiota; class Verrucomicrobiia; order Verrucomicrobiales; family Verrucomicrobiaceae; genus Prosthecobacter. The sequence continues at coordinate 607,310 of JADJPM010000001.1, forward strand.
CGCCGTCGCGGTGAAGGTCACGCTCGCGTTCACGGCCGGATTCGCGTTCGAAGAGCCGAGTGTCACAGTTGGCTTCAAATTGCCCGCAAAGGCGCCCCGGTTCACCGTCACATCCATCCAGTCCACACCATCCCCATCCGTGCCTCGCGCCACCGGCGTGATGTGAATGCCCGCCGCCGTATCGGAGAAGGTCTTGCCCATCGGCAGCACCGCATCGTCTTTTTGAAAGGTGTCTGGAGCCATGTCGAGCAGCAGCGGCTGCTGGTAGCCGCCATTGATGTCCGCCCAGTTCACCAGCACGCCATCACGCAGGCCAAAACTCGTGCCAAAGAGCTGCCGATACTCCACCCAGTAGTCGTCCGTGCTGCCTGCACGATCCACCGCCAGCGCCCGCTTGTTGCCATCCGCCTGCGCCTTGTCCATCGCACGGATCCGCGAGGTCGTGTTGCCATCCGTGGTGACTTTTGTCACATCGGTCATCGGGATCCAGTCCAGATACTGTTTGAACGTCGGCCCGAAGTGCCGCTGGAACGCGGAGGCACTGCCCACGCCCATCATATCAAACACATTGCCATAATCCCAAACCGAACCCGGACCGATCACACTGCCGTCGTCTGTGTCCCAAGCGCCCGCGTGTGGCAGGCCAAAGTTGTGCCCTAGCTCATGCCCGGTGGTTTTGAGGTTCCACTGCGTGTTATACACCCAGGCACCACGTGCCCCCACATTCGCCATGCCCGAGGTGGCTGGCACGACCGGAGTCGCCCCCATGACGACGACTTCATGCGTGTAGTTGAGGTAGTTGAAGCCCGCCGCAGCAGCAGCCGCGCGGGCATCCGTCAGCACCCGGCTGAACTTCGTGTGGCTCGCATAAGCCGATGAGTTATTCGGCATCCGCACCGTCGGAGTGATCGCTGAGCCTTGTCCCAGCAGCGCAAAGGATGTCTTGCCCGAGGACATGGCCGCGTAGTGCGTGTTCATGTCCGCGATGAGCTGCTCCAGCGTGGCATCGCTCACCACCTGGCCTTGGAAGTCCGGAAAATCCACGCGGATGAGCAGCAGCGTCTTCGGCCCTTCCGTCCAAGGGCTCGCCATGACCACCCCATCGAAGTCCGCGCCATCCATCGCCGGAGCAGCGGACTGCTCGCCGCTCTCCGCATCAATCATCGCCGCCACCGCTTGGCGTTCGTTCTGGTAACGAGTCATGCGCTGGTCATCCCAAGCGATCACCACTTCACCACCCACACCGCTTTGATTCGTATCGCCGATCAAATCAGGGCCGCCCTCGATCTTCCCGCCATTAGCGACCCATTCCGCCACCTCCACCGGCTCCAACACCCGCCCCGGCAAATCTGCGAGTGCTAGTTTCCCATCCAAAGCCACACCATGAATCGCGATGTTGTCCCGTGTCGGCATTGCCCCACGTCTTCCAAAAGTGTGCGCATCCAGCACGCGTCCATCGCGCAACGTCGCTGTGCGAGTGATCTGGCAGCCGCCATCGCTTGAAGTCGTCGCCTGCACCAACAGATCGCCCCGCGACTCGATTCGCTGCTCCAGCAAGGCCACAACACTTGATGGTAACCTCTTCCGCACCGACTCTGGCACCGCCAGATCCAGCGCCCGGCGTGGATTCTTGTCGATGAGGTCCAGCATCTCGCTCCGACGCTGCAAAGCCAATTCCACGCCCTTTTCCACTTCCGCGCCCGAGGTGGCAAAATGCTCCGTCCAGCGCCGAAACTCCTCAAAAGCCGTTTCTGCCACCGGCTTCTGCCAAAACCGGTCCAAACGCTCCGGCAGCCTCAAGTCCGAAAGCCCCGTCAGCGGCCTTTTGATCCTGCCGGATGCCACCGATGCCAGACGAGGCTGAGCAGTTGCCTGCTCCCGCACGGGTGCAGCGATTGGCAGCTTCGGCGAAACCACCACCTTCTTCACGACATCAGTTGGTGACAAAATCGAGGTTTCAGAATGCCATACCAGCAACCCAACAAGCAGGCAGACAGCCAGCGCTGCGATGAGTGGAGTGAAACGTTTTGTCATAATGAAATGAAGCCAAGTGTGAGGTAAACGGTGTCTTTAGTCATTCAGTATTGAAGTGTCTCTGCAACGCTCGTGCTTGTAGGTTGGGTCAGCCTCCGCATTTGGGGCAGGGATTGCCGGCGTTCGCTCTGCATGGGCGCTTGGGATTAAACTCCGCACAGGTGGAGTTGTGGCGAATGCGGCCTACGCCGCCGATGCTCCAGCGCATTTGGGCGACATCGGGTTCAGCGACTTTTGCGCCTGGTTTAGGCGTCATGTCGGTGAACGTCTCTCGTCCGATGCGCAGGCTCACCACGGTGTTGTTGAGCTTGCCTGGGAGATTGTCGGATTCGGTGGCACTGCGGCCCGCGGCGACTTTGGGCAGGCTTTTCAAATAGGGCACAAGGGCATCCGTGCGTAGTGCGAGGTTCAGAGGCCCTGCATTACTGGTGTCGGCAATGTAGGGGGAGCGGTTCGTGTCGCCACGTTTGATCTGCGGCAGTTCGGCCATGATGCCCAGGACATCGCCTTTTTCGCTGAGGACGATGCCGCCCAAGGCCTTAGGATCGCGCGGTGCATCGTGCTCAAAGTAGAGTGGGTTGCTGGCTGCGTTGAGATGGGTGATCGTGCCTTTGGATGAAACGGCAGGGACGAGGGACGCGCCGCGCGGGTCTAGTTTGAGACTGAGTGTGACGATGGGTTGCCCGAGCACCAACGGCTTACGCGGAGCGAGATGCATGGCGGTGACGGCTGCCTTGCAACTCACAATGGCGATGCCGAGGTCGCTGTTGTTTGCGATGACTGTGCCGGGTTGCAGGTCCTTGCCGAGGTCGATCATGATGTCAGTGGCGTTGATGAGCAGCTTGGCGTTGACCAGCACGAGCCCGGTTTCGCTAATGGGATAGCCGAGGCCACGCACCTCGGCGATTTCGACCTTGGGCTCGTAAATGTCGATGGGCAGTGACATGGCCGTCATCGCGCGATCCACGCTGGTGGCGTAGCTTTGTAGCTTGATGACCTCGCCCTGGAGCGGGTGTAGGCTGCGCTCTCCGGTGTAGAAGATGAGCCGGTCTGTCACCTTCGTGCCCTTGACGAGAGAGGTTCCGGGTTCGGGATAAAGATAGATCTGTGCGCCTGCGAACATGACCGGATCGGTCGGCTTCGCGCGTGCCAGAGCCAGGCGACAGAGCGTTCCCTCGCCGCACGTCTGGCCAGCCTCAAAGCTCCTGATGCTGTCAGCACCTGCCTTCACCGCCGCATCGACAAAGGTCTGTGCATCACGGGCATACTTCTGGTCCTCTTCTTTGAGCACGGTGAGCGGAAATTGGATCGGCTGCCCATCGGTGCCCTTGAGTGTGAGTGTGTCACCATTCAGCTTGATGAAGCTGCCTTGCAGTGACTTGCCATCACTGCTCTGCCATTCCCGAGCAAAGCTTGGGTGGACGACGATGAGAGTGAGAAGACTAACAAGCAGGAGTGATGCGCATGAGGGCATGAGTGTGATGAGGTGCTTCATGGGATGCTATTCCTTGGCTGATGGCGTGACGAACTCCTTCCGGCTGACTTTGCCGTCTGCGTCTTTGTCGAAGCGCTTGAAGCGGGCTTCGAGATCGAGGCCGCCGTTTTGGCCAGTTTTGTATTCTTCGAGGGTGAGAGACTCGTCTTTGTTGGTGTCCCAGCGGTTGAATGGAATGCTGCGGTCTTTTGCGGGAGCTTCAGATTTGGGCGCTGCCTCTTCCGAGAGTTTCTTCGGCTCGCTCTCTTGTGATTTTGCCAAACAGCTTGGATCTGCCTTGGTGGGCAGTGTCGCATTCCAATCGAGTGCCAGCTTGGTCAGGCGTGCGACGATTTCGGGATGATCCTTTGAGTATTCTTTGGCGAGGTCTTCAGCGCGGTTCGATTTCAAGTTGTGCAGTTCGACCCGCTGGCCGTCGAATGTCGTCACCAGTTTCCAATCGCCATCGCGCACGGCTAGATCAGGCCAGAAGTCGGGGCTCTTCTTGTCGCCGTTGGTCCGCCAGAAAATGGGCGGGGTGCGCAGGATGGGTTCGCCCTTGAGAGCCGAGAGCATATTCTCGCCGTCGCCGTTGGCGTCGGTCGGCGGGGTGACGCCAGCAGCGGCGCAGAAGGTGGGGAGCAAATCCACCGCCGTCAGGACCGTGGTGTCATTTTTCAAGCCGGCCGGAGTCTGGCCCGGCCACCGCACGATGAATGGAACTCGCACGCCGCCTTCGAAGAGACTGGTTTTTTGTCCCCGCAGGCCGCCGGTTTCACCGACATTGTAGTGACTGCGATACTTGCCGGGGTCGCCTTTGTCGCCCTCCTTGAGTTTTGCAGGCCCGTTATCGCTGGAAAACACCACCATCGTGTTCTGCGCGATTCCGCAGCGCTCCAGCGCATCGAGGATCATGCCGACCTTGTTGTCGCCGTCGGTGATGACGGCCGCGTAAACCTGTTGCCGGGAGTCGAGATGTTTCCACTGCGCCATGGATTCGTCCGTCGGGGTGTGGGCCAGATGGCTTTCATGCAGCCACACATTGACGTAGAACGGACGGTCTTTGTTGGCCTCGATGAACTTCACGGCCTGATTGGGAATATCGCTCCCCGAGGGTCCGATTTTCGAACCTGGCCCATGATAGACCGCTGACTCGTCAATGCCGTAGTCCGCCATGGTCGGTTTCCCTTCCCCCAGATGCCATTTGCCAAAGTGCCCCGTGCGATAGCCGGCTGCTTTGAGCAAGCGTGGTGTCGTGGGTGCCTTGGGGTCCAACCAGTCCGGCATCTCAGGTGGCTTGGCGACACCGAAGACCGTATTGATTCCGAAGCGACCCGGAAAACGTCCCGTCAGGGCCGCCGCTCGACTGGGCGAGCAGACCGGACTGAGCACATTGAACTGCTGAAAATCAATGCCCTCACTGGCCAGCTTGTCGAGGCGTGGAGTTTTCAGCCACGTGTTGCCGTGACAGGACAGATCGCCCCAGCCCCAATCGTCGGCGTAGATGAATACGATGTTGGGCTTGGTAGTATCGGCGGCTTGCAGCGCAGCCAGCGGTGCGAGCAGCAGGGTGGTGATGAGTGCAAGTGTATGTTTCATCGTGTTGATGGAGCTTCCTTCTGCTTTTCGATTTGTCCCTTCTTCAGCAAGTCAGGGTCGCCCTTGTCGCCGCCGAGTTGGATCATGGTGGGGAAGAGTCCGTCCCACCACTTGTCAAAGGAGGCGGCGAGTTTGGACGCCAGTTCAGGCTTCTGGGGGCTGAGGTCTGTTTTGCATTCCATGTCGTGCTTCAGATCGAACAACGACCAGTGATCATGCTGCGTGACGCCCCAGTGAAATTGCGCGTTTGCTTTGGTGTAAGTCGCCTTGGTGGCACCGGCTTCAACAGAGCGCAGCGTAGTGCACTGGCTGCTGTATTGCTTGCAGGCAGGGTCATCGCAGGGCTGGCTGCGCACCAGCAGGTAGTTGCCAGTTTGCACGGCAGCCATGGCGTATTTGTGTGCGGCAGCCATGCCGCTGGGCCAGCGGGCGACGTGATGAAACAGGAGCCGGTCATCATGCCAGGCCTGGGGTTGGTTTGACTCCAGCAGTGGTCGCAGCGTGTAGCCATCGAGCTTGGGCGCGAGGTCGGCTGGCAATGTGACGCCAGCGAGATCACACAGCGTTGGCAGGACATCGAGATGCGCCGTGAGATGATGCACCTGGTGCGGCTGCCATTTGCCGGCCCATTTCCAGAACGACATCGCCCGGTAGCCACCCTGCCAGATGGTGCATTTGCTGCCTCGCATTCCGGCATTGTAAACATCGAGTCCGTGAGTCTCGCCATTGTCATTCATGAAGACGAGAATGGTGTTTTCATCCAGCTTGCGCTCGCGCAGATGCGCCATGAGCCGCCCGAGGTTGTAGTCCAAATTGGCGACCATGCCGAGGAACTTGGCCTCCTCTTCATTCACCTTACCACGGAAGGGCACGACAAACTCTTCGGGTGCCGCGAGCGGTGCGTGAGGCGAGTAGGTGGAGAGGTAGCAGAAGAAGGGCGTGCCCTTGCTCTCGTCGATGAAAGTCATCGCATCGTCGAAGAACAGATCCTCACGATAGCCCTGCCGCTTCATGCGCTTGTTGTTCATGATGAACAAGGGATCAAAGTGCTCGTTAGGCCCGCCTGCATTTGTGGAGCACCAGTCAAAGCCGCGCTTGCTGGGTGCATACTCGCCTGCGTTCCCCAAGTGCCATTTGCCGATGATACCCGTGCGATAGCCCGCTGATTTCAGTAGTTGCGGCAGGATGACAGCGTCCTTGTTCAGTCTCTCGCGTGGCTCTGTGGTGTGCGTGACGCCGTTCTTGAACTCATGCATACCAGTCAACAGCGCTGCGCGAGTCGGTGAGCAAGACGGGCTGACATAGAACTTCTCAAAGCGCACACTTTGATCATGCAGCGCATCCAGGTTCGGAGTCTTCAGCAATGGGTGCCCGTGCTTGCCGACGTCGCCATAGCCTTGGTCGTCGGTGAGAATGAAGATGATGTTTGGCCTTGTTTGAGCAGCTTCGCCAGCCGCTTGAAGCAGCAGTGAACAGAGGATGATGAGGGCGGCCGTTGGGTTCATTTGGGTGGTGGGTTAGCCGACGTGTCCGGTTTTACTTCCCCGAAAGCTGCCACCAGCAAGCTGAAAGAGAGCGGCAAGAAGGACGCCGAAAGCTTCTGGGCGAATGTGTGAGGAGTTAGCTCCGCGATCTTGGCGGCGGACTCAGGCTTGTCAGCGGGATCGGTCATTTCGTGCGGGTCGGCTTGAAGATCGTAGAGCTGCGTTTTGTTGACGAGCGGATATCGTAATGACAAACAGTGCGCGGTGAAACTTAGGGTTCGAACTCCGCTCATTGGCTGATGACCTTAAGGCGGGCGAATTTCCTTGCCGAGGTAGTTGGAGTGAAGGTGTAGCTGATGGTCGGGTTGGAGAAGAGCATTCCAGGGCCATGCGTCACCTCAACCGACCAAGAGCCGGGATCAAGAGACTCTGAGGTTTCGATGATGTAGGTGAGATCACTGCCGTAGGGCACGCCGCGTTTGGTGAAAGTGATGGTGTTGCCGTTGAGCACACCGCTTTCGCCGCCATTGACTAGGGCATATTCGACGAGGTTCTTGACGCCATCGTTGTCCGAGTCGCCGTTGTCACCGCCGATGACGGGGGGCACCTGGTTGTCGGCCCAAGACAGGTAGTTGTGGGTGACGGTGAGCAGCAGCCTTTTGGGAGTGCTGGCAGCATCCACAGTAACCGTTCCTGTTAAGCCATTGCTATTGATGAAGAGGGGAAGGCCAGTGATGCCGACAGTGGCGGTAGCGAGCACATAGACACCCGCAGCGGGAGTTGACTCAGCGGTGAGGTTGAGGGTGCTTTCAGCCATCTCCAGTGTGCCGATGATCACACTGGTGTCCTGGCCTGCGGTGGTGGCGGCGACAGCTAAGGAATGAGCCGCACCCGCAGAGATGGTGACATTACCGCCGAAGTCTCCGTTACCAGCGAGGGTGCCGCCCGTGACGCTGACTGGGGTGGCACCAAGGGAGCCCGTGACAACGAGCGTGCCTTCATCAACAATGGTGGGGCCAGTATAGGTATTGTTGTTGGACAGAACCAAGTTGTTGGCCCCTATCTTGATGAGGCCTATGGCACCGCCACCAGTGCCGGTGGTGTTGGCGATGGCATCGGCCAAGGTGAATGTGCCGCCGCTGGCGTTGGTGGTGTCGAAGGCGATGGTTGATCCCGAGCGCAGACCGTTGTTGTTCACGGCTCCACCGAGACCACTTAGAAGAGTGGTCACGTTGCCTGCTGTGAACTCATTCGTGCCGCCGACATTGAAGGCGATGGTGCCGCCGTTGTTGACCGTGATCTTGGCTTTGACCCAGTCCGTGGTGACTCCTGCATAGAGGGAACTTGTCTTCGCAAACTGCAAGGTTCCGCCATTGACGGTGGTGGTGCCTTTGAAGGTCGTGCTGCCTGAGAAGGTTTGGGTGCCGGTGCCGTTTTTCACCAGGGAAATGACACGTGTGCCAGTGGCGGTGATGTTGCCACCGAACGTGCCGGAGCCGTTGCCCACTCCGAGGGAGAAATTAGCTCCCGTCCCCCCGGTGGCACCCGACATAATCGTGCCAGCACCTGTCAGAGCGGAGGCAGTGACCGCCTGACCATCCCAGATGTCCACCGATCCATCTACATTCAGCGTCGCTTGGTTGCCGGACCAATTGATGGCCTGCCATCCGCCGTTGAAAATACTCGCACCGGATGGGACGTCGATCAGACCACCAGCACCCAAGCTCAGGTTCAAGGTGCGGCCAGTCCCAATACCGTTCGTGAATGAGCCTCGCAAGGTGCCGCTCCCCGAAATCGTCGTGGTGCCCGTGGATATTTGGGCGCTTCCAGCCTGATGCAAAACGGCTCCCGGGCTGATCGAGTAGTTTCGCGCTGTGGTGCTGAACGCATTTCCCTCCAGTCTGAGCGTGCCGGAGTTGATGGTTGTCGTGCCGCTGTAGGTGTTGCCGCCGGAAAGGGTGAGCGTTCCAAGTCCGGCTTTCTGCAATCCCTCATTGCCGGCGACCACGCTCGAGACGGTGAGTATTCGGTCGGCCTGAGTGACGTTGATGACAGGGACCGCACTATCGACATCGAGAGTGAGAGTATTCGCGCCGGAGATGGTCAGGTTGTGGGAACTGGTGACGGCATCGCTGAAGACGATGTTTCCAATGGTGCGGTTGCCGCTGAGTGCGACGGCTTGGTCTGCCACGATGTCCACGCTGGTGAAGCTGGCAGTCGAACCCGTTCCATTGGCGATGGTGCCGCCCGACCAGATGCCGGGATCATCCCAGTTGCCGGAAGTGCCGAGCCAGGTGCTACCTGCGGCGGGGATGGTGTTGAAGGTGTTGGTCGTGGAGGTGACCGTCGCGGAGTCGCCGTCGGTCACGATCACTCGGACCTGATAGGTTCCCACCGGCAGGTTGCCCAGATCCGCTGTGTAAGGAGCCGTGTTATCCGAACTGACCGTTGTGAACTCGGATTCAGAATCGGGTTTCTTCTGGAACGTCACGGTGAACGGAGCGGTGCCATAGGCGACCGTGGCCGAGGCGGTGACTGGCGACCCATTGCCCACTCCCTGGCCGTTTGCCGGTGAGATGACTGACGCGCTGAATGACTGGGGATTGGCAGCGATGTAATTTTTCAGCCAGGTCATGGCCGGGCGTTCGCTGCCATCGGTCCGGAGCAGGTAGGCATTGGTCCGCCAAATCCCGCCCTGTTTGTAGCCCCAGAACGTGATGCCGTGGATCGCAGGGTTGGCCCAGAAGATCGGGAAAATTTGTTGGTAACGGCTCAACTGGGTGGAGTCATTGCCCAAGATGTCAAATTCCGTAATGTAGATCGGCAGGCCGGTGGCGGCGAGCCGGTCCAGGTTGTTCTGAAGGGTGATGAGGGAAGCGTTCTCTAAAAAATGGCCCTGCTCGCCGATGCCATCGATCAGGCCGCGGTCCTTGAGCAGGTTGATGAGGGTGAGGTATTGGGTCGTCGCGCTGTCGGAGTTGATGATGTTGTAGTCATTGATCAACAACTTGGCATTGGGGAAATACTGGCGGGCTTTTTGGAAGGTCCAGATCACCCAGTCCCAGCCGGTCGTGCCCGCACCGCCGAGCGCGTTCCGGAATGGGGCAGGCGCGTGCCCGGGCAATGATTCATTGACCACATCGATGCTTTCGGTGTTAGGGTAGCGGGCGGCGCAGGCGGCGATCCATTCCTCCACCTCCTCGCGCTGTTCGGTCGCAGGCAAGGTGTCCATCCAGGCAGGATATTGCTGACCCCATACAAAGGTGTGGAGTTTAAACGGGATGCTACGCGCTCGGGTGTAGGCATAGATGAAGTCCAACTGCGACCAATCCATCACATCGCGCGTCGCTTCCACACTGCCCCATTTGCCGCTGTTTTCGGGAGTGACCTGATTCCAGTAGGTGTCAAATACGGGATCAGGCGTCGTCGTGGCTTGCAAGACGTTGCCGACAAACTTGCCATTGGAAGTCGCTGCCATCTGGCCGGCGACCGGAAGCGTGCCGACTGCCAGCAGCAGGGCCAGCAGTCCGCCCCCGAAATTGGCGGGGATGCCGAGGTTGTGGAGTTTGCTACCTGCGGTGGCTGGCTTGGCGCAGGCTTCTTTGATGGATTTCATCTGCAGCGATGCACGGGATGATGGATCATGGGTTGGTGGCGTTGAGGCGGGCGAAGAGCTTGCCGGACGCGGCCTTGCTGGCCGGGATTGGCTGCTGCTAAAAAACTGCTTTTGAGGGGGGGCGCGCCGAGTTGGCCCTAGATGTGGAGCGGAGACGGGGTGTGAGGGGGGGGGGCTGATGCGCGACTTGATTGCACGAGTTCAGCAGCGGCGACGGCGCGTCACGAGACCCGCCAGACCAAGCATCATGAGCAGTGCACGGCTGGGTTCTGGGATGGCGATGATACTGATGGTGCCCGTGGTGTAGAGATTGCTGCTATCGATGGACGCTCCTGGGGCCAATGTGATGGCGCCGAAGTCTTCCGTGAAGCTCCCGGTGCGGGTGCCGACACCAGTCCAGTCAAAGACTCGGAACATATCGCCGGCCTGGAAGGTGAGGGCATTGGGATTGATGAGCTTCAGCGTGGCTCCGCTGGTGATGTCGATCTTGCCGAAGAGGCGCAGCATGTCGGCGGCGGCGAGGGTGCCACTTTGGTCGGCAGCAGTGGTGGTCCAGAGATCTAAACTGAGGAAGCTGGAGACTCCAAAGATCGTGCTGCCCGCGCCGCTGGTGGTGAGGGAGAAATCCTGGCCCACCGTGGCACCCGTTTGGCCGACCTGGAGCGTGCCGTTGATGTAAACGAAGTTATTCGCGGCAGCGGTGATGCTGCCATCGCCTTTCAGTGTGGAGTCCACAGTCACCGTGCCACTACCCGTGCCGGAGCCAGTCGTGTTGTTCACTTCTAAAGCACCTGCGCTCACGGTGGTCGTGCCGCTGTAGGTGTTGGCACCGGTGAGGGTGACGGTGCCCGCAGTGGATTTGGTCAAGGCGATGCCTGCACCGCCGAGGATGGCGGAAACGCTGCCGGATTCCACTGCGTAGCTGGCTCCTGTCAGGGTGCCGCCGGAGCCGGTAATGGATCCACCGTTTTTCAAACTCACCGCGCCTACCGTGTCGCTGTTGCCTGCGATGGAAAGCACTGCCGTGGCTCCATCCACCGTGACTGCCGAGCTGCTGGAGAGCGTGTCGGTCGCATGACGGAGGTTAAGCGTGCCGCCCGTGACATTAGTCGCGCCGGTGTAGGTATTGCTGCCGTCGAGTTGGAGTGTGCCGGTGCCGGATTTGTTGATACCTGTACCAGTGCCTTTAATAATCGTCTGCCCTCCAAAGGTAAGCGTCCCGCTGCCGTTGTGAATCACATCCAGCGAACTCGTAAGGTTGACATCGGAAAAGAGGGCAGGTGCGTTGTTGGTCGTGCGCAAAATCTGCTTATCTCCAGTGGAGTCGGCGTCCACGGTCAATGTTGCATTACCTGAGACTGCAGCAAATGTCAGACTGCGACTGGTCGCGGTCTGTGTGAAGGCAGAGGACAAAGCGATCTGGGTAAACCCATCGTTAGAGGCATCAAATGTCAGTGATCTGATGGTGCGGTCAACACCTATAAAATTTTGAATCCTAGTGGTGCCGGAAATAATGATATCGGCGGTGTTGTTAAATGTCGGAAGAACGTCCCCGTTCCAGTTCCCAGCTGTATTCCAGTTGGCATTGGCGCCGCCACCATCCCAAGTGAAGGTGGCTGCCGTGGCTTGATTGACCAGCAGCGCGAGCGCGGCAGCAGTGGCGAGTCTTTTGATAAACAGGCAATGACTGAACAAAGAGGCGGATTTCATGGGCGGCTGTGGTTGGTTGAGTGCCCACGTCAGAATCCGGTTGGATCACAACTCAGGCAAAGTTCATACCGCCCCAGCCGCTTTGGTGACGAAGATTCTGAAAAAAGTTTTCCGAGGTCAGCGCACCGCCTCGAGCACCAAGTCCAAAGCCCCAGGGCGTGATGCCAGACGTGGCACCAATCCGGCAAAACCCTCGAAGCGCACCTGCTGAGGCGTGAACCGCCGCCCGTCATTCAAGTCGGAGCCGCACACCACGAGGGGAATGACTTTCGCCCCACCACGATACTGCGACCCATCAATCACCAGCTGGGCCTCTGGATGACGCATCAGCGTGTCACGCAGCTTGATGAGGCCCGCGCCATCGGAGTCGAGCACGAAGGTCAGCACCGCGTTAGGGCCCAGACTCATGCGGTCCGCCGTCACGATCCCTTTGCTGCCGTGCATCGTGAACTCTGCCGGGCCTTTGAATCCTAGCCAGATCACATGCCCCACGTTCAGGGTGCCGCCGGACAATTGGTAATGGCTCAACGCGGGGTTCCCTCGGTGTGACGAGGCGATGAGGGAATCCGTGACATTCAGTGTGCCACCGAGCTGGTTCACCACACCATCCGCACCATCCGCTGTGGCGATACGGAGTGCCTGGCATTCGAGATGACCCTGGATCTCCAGCGTCCCCTCCGGGCCGGGAACCGGAGCCGGGCCATTGCTCACATGAATATCCACCGGATGCGGTGGCGGCTGCAAGCCCGGCCGCACCCGCACGACACGCGATTGATTGATCACCACGCGCTCCAGTTTGTGTGCTCCTGGCAGCGCTCCGCTTTCCCAGTTCTCCGGCAGATTCCACTCACGATCACCGGTTTTGGGGAGGTCACGTAACGCGACCGCCGTCAAGTTCTCCACACTCGGCGCAGCCTTCACCTTAGCCGCCAACTCCAGCGCCGACTGGAACGGCTGCACCTCTGCTTCATCGACAGCGAGCGGTGGCGCAGTCAGCTCCCAGGTCGCCGCCTTGCCCGTGGTCAAATCCAGCGTTCTCGCCACGGCATCGCTAATCTTCACTTCACCCTGCATCACCTTCACCTCAGCGCCACCTTCGGCATTCACGCGGGCACCGAACTCCGTGCCAAAGTCCACCAACTCGCGCCCGCCCGGCATCCTTACCGCAAAGCCGCGCGCCTCCTCCGAGCAATGCGCCCAGAGACTCCCTTGGTTCAAATGCATCGTCGCCGCATCCACCAAATCGAATGCCGCCGGTCCCTCGATCACCACATCCGCTCCATTGCCGAACCGCAACTGCACACTGCCGCGCTCCAGCTTGTAAGTGCCTGCACGCATCGGCTGCTCGCCCTGCAACACCTCGCGTCCATCAATCACCGCCTCGAAGCTCGAGTTCAAAACCGCCACCGCAGCATCCCGACCCCTTAGCGCTAGTGGACGCTCCCAAAAACCCAAAAACGCCATCGCCACCACCGCAGCTGCCGCACTAGCCAAGGCCGTAAACTTCCAGCGCCGCAACACACTGGCTTCCTTCTTTGCTGAGGGACGCAAAGCCATCTGCTGCATCGGCACCGTCTCCAGCAGGGTGTCCATTTGCTTTGCACGCAGATAGATACGACGCGCCTCCGCATTGGTGGCCAGCAGGTCACGCAGTTGCGTCACCTCTTCAGGCATGGCCTCGCCTTCGCGAAGCTTCAGCACCATGCGCTCCAACCAGTCACGTGGATTGTCATCGGAAGAGATATTCATAGGGAGTTGGGAGAAATCGTCTGACCTTCAATGCAGCCCTGCAACATCCGCCGCAGCCTAAAGAGCGCCTGCTTCACAGCCTCGGCACCCATTTTCAATTCGTCGCCCACCTGCTTCACGCTGCGACCACGCTCATAATAAAGCTCCACCAAGCGGCGGCCTCTCTCCGGCAGTTGCTCACGGCATTTCTTCAAAGCCGCGAGTCGGTGATCAAACTCCGCCGCCTCGACCGCCGCGTCCACCGCCATCAGCTCGCACAGTTCCGGCGTCATCACATCCAGCGGCTCGCGCTTCCGGTCCCGCAAATACGCCATCACCTGAAACCGCGCCACCGTGAACGCCCACGCACCAAACTTCGTCCCCGGCGTGAACTCCGCCTGCTTCTTCCACAGCACCACATTCGTCTCCTGCAGCACATCCCAGGCTGAGACGGAGTTATCCAGCAGCGAGCGGATGTAAGCATACAACCGCTGCTGGCTGCCGGTGATCTGGCTGGCGAAATCGAGAGTCATTCAGGGAGACATACCCGAATACGCCGATGGTTACGCGGAAAGGGCGCGGAAGCCGAAAAAAGACCTCATTTCCTCAATCCGCCCGCCAACTGCTGCTTCATGAACGCAGCCGTTTTTGTCATGATCTCTTCGAGTGATGGACGCAAGGCACCACCGACCTCGCGCCAGTTGTGGCCGGAGTTTTCGACGATGAAGACCTCGACGGGCGCTTTCACCGCATCGCCGCGTTCCTTCATATAATGAGCGTGATGCACGGGGATCGTCGGATCCTTGTCGCCCTGCATCATGAGAAGCGGCGGGCTGTCAGCACGCAGATAGGTCACGGGACTCACCTCGCGATAGGCCGCGAGTTTCGCTTTCTCGTCAGCGCCGGCCTTGATGATGCGGGTGGCGAAGCGATCTCCCACGCCCTTGCCTCCCGGCGGCGTGAAAAGCTCGATCTTCTCAAAATCACACGGCCCATACCATGACACACCGGCGATGAGGCGATACTTCGCATCCGCGAGCGCCGGATCGCCCGGAAACGACTCTGGCGACGACAGCAGCAGCATCTGCGCGAGATGCCCGCCTGCGGAATCGCCCCAGGTTAAGACGCGCTCGGCATCGAGCGAGAACTGGGCGGCGTTCTTCGCGAGAAACCGCAGCGCATCCTTCGCATCCGTCACGCAATCGCGCACCGTGATGTTTCCTTCCTTGGTGCACAGCCGGTAGTCCACCGAGGCCACGCAAAAGCCCTGCGCATTCAGCGCCTTTACGCCCATGAAACGAACTCCACGATCGCCAATGGTCTTCGTTCCCGCCGCCCAGCCTCCGCCGTGCGTGAAAAGCACCAGCGGAACCTTCGCGCCCGCTTTTGGAGCGGCTGGGTAGTGCAGATCGAGCTTCAGCGGACCCTGCTCAGTCGTTTTATAGACCACATCGAGCTTCGTCGTGGACGCTGCGGGTGTTTCCGCCTGTAACACGGCGAACTGAGCCACCCAAAGGGCGGTGATGAGTGAGAGCTTCGAGCGCATGTGGAGTGAATGGGTGAACGCGGTGTCAGTAGTGTGGTGCAGTCCTCTGGACTGCTCAGTTGAGTCCAGAGGACTCAACCACACTCATCACTTCGTCGACAGCGCCTTCAGCACCTCCTCCACGCACTTGTCTCCGAGGATTTGATAGGCGGGGCCGTTCCAGTGGAACTTATCTTTGCCGCCGCGGGCGAGGTCGAGTTTGTCCACGAGCAGGGCGTAGAAGTCGCTCACAGGCACGCCGCATTCGGCCATGACTTGGGCGGCTAGGCGGTTGTGCTCGACGATGGTGCCGTTGATGACGGGATCGAGCTTTTTGACGTCGCCTTCGAGCAGGACGGGCGTGCTGCTGGCCCAGATGAGCTTGGCATTCGGCAGCTTCGCTCGGATGGCATCGACGTAGCCTTTCGTGAGCGGCTCGAAGGTGCCTGGCTTGATGCGGCCCTCCTGCCAACCGTGCAGGCCCATGTTGAA
This sequence comes from Verrucomicrobiaceae bacterium, assembly GCA_016713245.1. Lineage (GTDB taxonomy): Bacteria > Verrucomicrobiota > Verrucomicrobiia > Verrucomicrobiales > Verrucomicrobiaceae > Prosthecobacter. Next base: position 622,972 of record JADJPM010000001.1, read on the forward strand.
ATGAATCACGTCATACGGGCCTTTCGCGAGCACCTCGGGCAGGATCTTCGTGTTGAGATGCTCGGACTGGTTGTAGGGGTTCACCCAGGCATCGACGTAGGCCTTGCCGTCGAGCTTCTTGATCGCGTGCGCCATGTAACCGCTCAGGATCGAGTCACCGATGAGCAGCACCCGCGGACGCTTCGGGTCTTTGATGGTCGCCTGATTGAGCTTCCAGCCTTTGCCGTCGGAATGCAGCCGTGGATCGGTCTCGACCGGTGTTTCGGCGGCGAAGGTGTGAAAAGCAAAAACAGTGGCGAGCAGGAAGGTGAGGCGGTTCATGGAGTGCTTTCCAATACGATCTCGATCTCGCGATCTTCGCCCGCAGCGACATTGCAGACAATTTGCCAGCGTTGCGTCGCGGCATCCCAATTCGTCTGCCAATGCGTGACCGGCTGGCCGTTCACGAGCACGCGATGGCCCTTCGGTGACTTCAAATCGGCCAAAGTGACCGGCACATGACCGAGTCCGCCTTTCACGATGACTTGCGCACGCTGCTCGTCATCGACGGCGACGACGAGCGGATAGCTTTTCGTGATCTCCCCGCGTTTCGCGATGGGTTTCAGCGCGTTGCCTTGGGCCTCGCGATGCACGGGACGCCAGGTGTCGGCATCGCGGGCGAGCATGTCGCGCAATTTCGCATCCGGGCCGTAGTAAGCGGCGGCATCGGCGGGGAAGATGACGAGTTCCACATCGGCCTCGACGAAATCACCGGGCTGCAACTCGCTGATGCCAGGTGGTGGCGCGAGCTCGACGGCGGTGCGGTGGTTGTCCTTGCCCCACTCCGTGCAAAACGTCGCGAGATGCGGCGAGGCGGGTTTGCCACCGAGCACGGCACGCCACGAACGAATGATGAGGCCGCGACTCGCGGCGGCGTGGCCTTTTTTCAGCACAGCACGCTCCACGCCATACACGGAGACCCACGCGCCCTCACCTGCGAGCGGCAGTGCGGCGCGATCATACTCGTCCTTCGCGCGACGCGGCTCCCATTCCTCAAGGAGGCCGGTGACATCGCCGATGGCCACGCGTCGCGCGGGCACGTCGTTGTAGAAATCCGCGCCGAGCTGGAAAAACGCGAGCCTTTGCCATCGCACCGGCTTCCGCACGTCGTAGCGCAGTCGCAGAAAGGTGCGCAGATGATCGTTCGCCGCAGGCACGGACACATCCATGCGCGCCGCGATTTCGCCATCGCTCGATTCCTCGCGGTAGCTCACATCGGTGAGGCATGGACCTTGCGCTCGATACTCGGTGCGCGTGCCCTTCATCTCCTGATAGCGACCCTGCGCGTCCTTCCACATGAGAAAATCGCCGCCGCCGCAGTTCTCGGCCCAGCCCCAGCGTTTCGCGTTCGCTTCGACGGGCAAGGTCATGAGCGGGCGCACGTCCGTGATGAAACAACGCCGCTGCACGCGTCCCGGCTCGAAGCAGATGCTCTCGCCAAAGCTGCCCACCGCCACTTGATCCCAAAATTGATTGTGCCCCCAGCCGATGAGGCAGAGCTGCGCATGCGAGGCCGCACACACGCCGCCGTAACGCGCATGCACCATCTGGAAAACAAACTCGCGTCGCGACTTCGGCGGCACACGCACCCACGCAAAACCATGAAACCACTGCCCGTCATGCGGCAGTCGGCCCTTCTCCGCGCGGATGTGCCAGTTCTTCGAAATCTGCACCGGAATGCCCGTCGGCGTGCCATCCAGTTCGCAAAGCATCGGCGTGAAACCCGTGATCGGCAGATGCTTCTCCTGCGTGAACATCAATCGCGCCACCGTGGGTTCGTCGGTGTCATTGCGTAGCGTCACACGCCAGCGGTCGATGCGATCCAAATGCTCCTCCGGGTAATACGTGCCGCCCGCATTGCTCCACCGCTCCTCCGGCAGCGCCAGCCGATGACACCCCAGCGCTTCATCCCGCGTCACCGCCAGTTCCGACTCCACCACGGCCTTCGAAGCACTCGCGAGCACCTCCAGCAACACGCTGCGACTACCGCTCGACTTCTTCTCACCATGCCGCAACTCCATCACCGCCTCGCTTTCACTCTCCAGACGAAACGCCAGCCTGTCCGGCCACGCGCTGATCTCCAGCCGCGCCGTGCCGTTGAAGGCCTTCCCTTCCACATCCGCAAACGTCAGCCCCTCGATCACCACGCGCTGAAAAAACCGACCGTTCTCCACGAAGCGCACCGGCTGCTGCCACTCGTCCTCCGGCTGCGTGTGCCCTTTGCAAACAAACCGCCGACCCTCCGCGATCACCGCACACTCCCACTTGCCCTCCAGCGGTCGCACGCGTCGAGTGTCGAAAAGCATCGTCTGCTTCCCAAACTGAAAACCGAGAACCTCCTCCTTCGTCCGCGCCGCTCGCTGAAACATCGTCGGCGGCCCATTCACCCACCAAAGCCCCGTTTGATCCTCCACCTTCGGCATCCAATCGACCCACGACGACTCGGCGGCGAGGGTGAGTGAGGTGAGAAGGCAAAGCGGAAGCAAAAACAGGCATCGTGGCATGAGAGCAGTGTTTGAATGCGAATCGCCTTTTTCGCCAACGGCAATCAGGCGGCCAAGCTCACTAAAACTCCGATACAATCGCCGCTGGCTGTCCCAGCCAAACCGAGGTGTTGCTCAGCCTATTGAACGAGGAAGCGATTGGTAATCCCTGAACATAGCTGTGAGGATCAACCGGCTTCTCTGCTTCATCCCAGAGTTCTGCCACAAAAGCAACGCGCTGAGAGGATGTAGGGATTGTGCCCGCAGAGTAAGCTGCTTGTTGCATGTAACTCAGCTCCGCTACCCAAAGGTCACTGGTCGCCTGCCGATCCTCAATATCTTGTGCTAGATTCCAGCTTTTGATGAAAAGTGGATAACCTGCGGCTGAGCGATTGGAACCCTTCAATCCCTTCTGTGCTTCGGGATCGCTGAAAAGCTTAACTTCCACGTCGCGACAGCCCCACTCAAGCTCGGCAGCGGCATTGACTGGTGTATCCCAGGCTACACACATCCGCATTTTGGGAGAAATAGCGTTCTTGAGCCACGCACGCGGCACGGGGACTTGGACCCGAACGATGTCCTTCTCATGCTCGATGATGCCCTGCCAGACGAAGCGTGCCCGATGCTGAGGAGCTTTGATAAACTGGTCACTTCGGGCAAGGCCGTGGCCAAGCGTCCTTTTTGCCAGTTTGTGCAACGATGGCTGCAAACCGCTGGTGACATCTGTGGCCGAAATGGCGAGAACCGCTTTAGCGGTGCAGGCGAATGGCTTGGTATCGCCGAAGCACTGGCCCTGGAGTGCCTGCAAGACAAAAGCCGCTTCTCGGGCCAGCAGCGGAGCGGCAAATGATGTCCCGTTTGTTTCCTTGGCAAAAGACAGGTGATCCAATCCCCAGACTCCGCCACCCGCTAAAGGCCGGTAATCTTTTCCACCGTCGCCCGCAGATTCACAAAAGTCCGGTTTAGGACTGTTTCCAAAGCCAGGCCCCACTCGTGTGAATGGGCTAGGAGCGTCGACATCCAACTCGGCAGCCACTCCACCAGCGACCAACTTGCGGGCGATGCCACCACAGGTCAGAGCATTGAACGCACGTGGATAACTCAATAGCTCCCAGGTGGGGTCGTCATAATGATAAGGATAAGCCTTCAATGGCGCTTGTCCTCCAGGTGAATTCCCAGCGGCAATAACGATCAGGACATCTCGATCGAAAGCAAGATTGTCGATTTCCTCGATCAGCTTCAGCGTCTCTTTACGCTTAGTCGTGGGCATATCGTCCAGCCGCATATCCGAGTCAAAACTGATGTTAAACACACGGACGTCAGGCGCTGCGATAAGTGAGGCAGCTAATGCGGTAACTGCGCTTTCAGAGCGAATTCGATTCGGCTGTCCATTGCCAAGCCGAATCTCAAGGAAACGACAAGAAGGCGGCGGCAAGTCCTCATCTGCACTGAGGTCCACATCTCCGTAAACGACTCGGGTCGCGACAACTGAGCCATGAGAGTCGGTGGGCTCGTTAGCACAGTTTGTCCCCAGCATCGGCCCTCCTCGACGATATCGGGCCAGCCATTCGTGGTCAGTAGGAATGGCTGTGTCCAAGATGCCCACACAAGGCAGCCGCGAAACAACAACCGGGGTAGCCTGCAAAGCTCGATCTGTGCTGCCTATCTCTGGAGGCAACACTGACGCCAATGCAACAATGGGAGCGTGAATCGACTGCACTGAGGTAAACTCATCAGCGATCTTCTGAATCATCTCTGGAGTTAGCGAAGCCCGCAGATGGTAACGACCCATGTAACTACGTCCCTTTCCCCGGAGTCGATCTTTCGGATTCCCCTGAAACATCTGTGTCAGTGCTCGGAACACCAGATCAGCCTCAATCTCTGTAATGAATGGCTGAAGCTGAATCAATCCCTCACCTGGGTTCTGGCCAAGCTCGTCCAACCACTCCTGATCATACTTGAGCTTGCCCTCCAACCATTCGAAGTCCTCAAAAGCGACAAAGCGTGACTGCTCGCGCACGCCCAATTGGCTGAGTCGCTCAGTGCGAGCTAGAAGCTGCTCCATGCGTTCAGCGGACGCATGAACAGTCGCAGCACCAGAAGGATGGACTTCGATCAAATCGAGTCCTGCACGCTCGAAAAGCTTCGACTGCTCCCCATTGAATACCACCGGGGCTGGCTTGCGTTGATTCGCAGACGCATCCTTGGCCTTGGAGAACTTTTCGAGTCCTTGGGCTGGGTCGGCAACAATGTAATACTTGCGGGTGCTAAGCGGGTCTCGAGATTGAGCCGCACGCCTGGCTACTTTCTGCAATGATTGGTGCAGGACTTTGGATTTCTGATTCCAATCAATGTCTGGATACCGTGCCGGAGGCCCTCCACCATCTTTGGATTCCACGGATAGTTCGTGGGTTTCGTTCAGAAAATAGTTCTGAGGCCTGACAACGGGCGGAGGCATGCAGGCGTCATTTTGTTAGCAGTTTTCGACGCGCCTCGGCGATCACCATCTGTTCGGCGTCGGCAAAGGAAGCCGCTTTTCCGACCTTCTTCTGCAAAACACTGTGCAGTTTGAGATTTCGGGTGGTGCAGAGCCTTTTTGCGAAAGCCGCAAGCTGGGTAGCAGTTGGCTTGGGAAATGCCAGCTTCAGGTCAAAGCGCCTCCATAGCGCCTCATCCAAGGCATTCGGAAGATTGGAGGTGGCGACGATAAATCCCTCCCCATGGGAGTGTTCCAATTCCTGCATGAACGCGATGACGATTCGATCCAGTTCACCGACGTCCATGGGACTGCCCCGGCGTTTAGCCAGTGCATCCACTTCATCGAAAAGCAGCACGCAAGGCTTGTGAGCCGCATAGGAGAAAAGCTCGCGAAGCCGAAGCGCTGTCTGCCCAAGATAAGCACCGATCAAGGAATCGAAGCGGACCAAGTAACACGGAAGACCTGTTTCAATTGCCAGAGCGGCCGCAGTCGCGGTCTTTCCACAACCAGATGGTCCATGAAAAAGCAGTCGCGAGCGTCTTGGAACGCCATGTTCCGCGAGACGCGTTCTAGCTTTCCATTCTTGAACAAGCTCGTTCAATTCGTCACGCAACGCTCTCGGGAGTTCCAGTGACTCCATGCTGCGTGACGGCAAAATAGGCATCAAAGTGGCCTCAACACTCCAAGCTGTGGAGGAGTGACTTGGACTTGAGGCTGGCGCAAACTTCGCGGCACCGTTTAAAGCTCCCATAAGATCACGCTCCAAAACATGATGCCCGCGCTCACCCTCCGCAGATGCCATACGCCGCGAGATTTCCGCGGCCTTCAGCAGGTCGTGGGATCCGATCGCTCGGAAAAGGTCGATGATTTCGCGGTTTTTCGGCACAGTATTGAGAATACACAGTGGTTTGGCATTGCCAACTCGTGAGACACCCGACTTTTCGGACTAGATTCGCCGTGTTTGCTTGCGGCTGGGCATTCCAAGTTGAGCAGGGCAATACGTGCGCTCTCTATCCGTCACTTCCCATCCACCGCGCCGCGTTCTCGATCACGCGAAGCGTCTCGGCTTGCTGGAAGATGGGATAGGTTTCGTGGCCGGGGCGGAAGTAGAAGACGCGGCCTTTGCCGACCTGCCACACGCAGCCGCTGCGGAAGTGCTCGCCCTTGTCCCACTTTTCCTCGAACACGACTTCATCCGGCGGCGGCACGTGGAAGGGCTCGCCATACATCTCCGTGCGCGGGATGTCCCACTGCGCGGGCAGTCCGGCGGCGATGGGATGCTGCGGCAGCAGCGTGCTGACGTGCGAGGGCATGCCGTCGTTCCGATACGCGGGAAACACGCACTGCGGCAGCGTGAGCCGCCATACCACTCCCTCGACCTTCTCGACATGCGGCGTGATATGCGACGCCCGACCGATGAGCTTGTAATACGGCGCTTCATTCACGAACTCCCACTTCGCCGTGGCACGCTCCGCCTCCGGCACCTGCTTCAGCGCGTCTGACTTCGACCGCTCCTGCATGAGCCTCACGAAGGGCTTCGCCCAATGCGCCGAGTGCAGCCCGATGAAGCACAACTTGCCTTCCTTCACGCGTTTCACCACCGCCTCGGCTCGTGCGTCATCCTGCTCTTTCGCGCGACGATGACTCCAAAAGATCAGCACATCGGTGGCATCCAGCGTCGCATCGCTCAGGCCTTGATCCGCCTCATCGAGCCGCACGGACTTCACGGAAAGGCCGGGAAGCTTCTCCAGATGCGCGGCGATGGTCTCGCCGAGGAATTTTTCACCATAGCCTTGTTTTTGCTCCGGCTGCTGCTCGTCCCACACGAGCGCCCGGATGGGATCGGCGGCATGGAGTGCTGGCAGCAGAGCCAGCAGGAGGGTTGCGCTTGGGAGGAGGGACTTCTTCATGAATTTCACTTGGTGGATTCAACCTGTCTGGTGCTCTGAAACTGCTGCCAATCCGCCGCGTAAGCTGCGTTGAGGAGCCAGGAGGAGGTGGATTTGTCGCCTGGGAACTCGGCGAAGGGGGCGGTGCGGAGCTTTTGATAGCCGCCGGGCTGGGTCTGCCAGTCTTGGCCGAGGTGACCGCTTTCGAGGGCGGGCGCGAGGTGCTTCACGGGGCCTTGTCGGGCATCGGCATCGGCGGGGACGCGGGCGGTGAAGCTGTGACGAAGGAAGGAGAAGACGAGCGGCCAGGTTTTCTCGCCGGGGCCGTGGCCGGTCTTGGGCTCGACGGCGATGTTCCAGAGGGCGCGATGGTTTTTTCGCAGCGCGGGCACGACGGCGAGGTTTTCCTCTTTGGAAGGTCGCGCGAGGAAAGGATCGTCCTCGCCGAAGATGACGAGGCCGGGGACTTGCGCGGCTCCGGGCTGATAGACTTGAAACGTCGTGCCTGGGCGCATTGAAACCCAGCCCCAGACGCGATCCGGCACATATGACGTGAAAATGGCGGAGAAGCCGGTGCCGTTCGAGTGGCCGTAGAGAAAGAGCGGCGCGTGCTGCAGCTCGGGATGGTCGCTTTTTTCGCTAACATGCACCAAATGCTCGAAAAGCAGGCTTTGAGGCCAAAAGCCGCGCTGCATCGGATTCCCGGTGAACTTGACCAAGGCGAGCCCCAGCTCCTGCGCGAGCTTTCGCAGGTCGGCACGCTTGAAGAGACCTTCACCGCTGCCGTGGCCGGACATTACGACGATGCCGCGAGCGGTTTGGAGGTCCTTTGGCAGCCAAAGATCGAAGCGCACCTCCTCGTGCCTGCCTTCGCCTTTTTGCTTCACGGCCTCGCGCCACTGCGCCTCGCTCACTTTCCAGTCCCAGTTGCGGCTCACGACCTGCTGCGGATCGGGAGTGCCCCACTTCGATTCGTCGAGCACGCCGTTCCAGCTCTTTGTGTCCTTCGTCTGCACATTCGCGCTCACCCAGCCAAGGCTGTGACATTCGGGAAGCTGCGCAAAATCACTCCATTCGGTGCCGTCGTTCGTTTGGCGAGGCTCGGTCCATTGCTTGGCGAGCCACGGCAGCACCTTCTCGGCCCATTTCGCGCCATGAACGCGCAGCCCCTCGCCGCTGAAGTGGACGCCTTGGCCATCACGCTCGCGGAGTTTGCCTTTCAGCGCATCCGAGTCGGGGCCTTCGAATGCGAGGCCATCCTTCCAAAGCGAGGCCTGCGCGGCGCGGATGTCGTCGCTGCCTTCATCGCCGGGCACATGATAACTCGCCTGCGCCACAAACCACGGCGCGCTCCAGCCGATGTCGCGGCGTGAGTCGCGGATGATTTGCTCCAAGAACTCGCGGTAAAGCTTTCCTGACAACGTGCGCGTCGCGTCCTTCTGATTCGCATCGCTCTCGCCCTGATGCCAGAGCAGCGCGCGAAAGCCCTGCGGCCCCACGGACTTCATCCGCGTGAGAAAAGCCTCATACGCCGCGCCTTTGCTGGCCCACTGGCCGCTTGGGAGCTGCTCGACACGGCTCACCAGCGTCGGCGGATTCGGAAACGTCGCGCCTTTCGGCAACCACTCGCGCACACTCGTCGCACCAATGCCACACGCGATGATGCCCACGGGCACGTTTTCTTTTTCCACCACCGCATCGGCAAACGGCGGAATGAAACTGCCGCGCTCACCGCTCGCCCCCGGCTGCGGATCATCCGCGATGCGCCACGCCTTGCCATCGAACGACGCCACGCGCCGGGTCTTCGTCGTCTGCTTCTCCGCGCCGTGATTCGCTGAGTTCGATTGCCCCGCGATCACAAACACCTCGCCGATGCCCACATGCGCCACGCTGCCGAGCGCGAGTTGTTTTCCGCCATGCACGACCTGCACTTCCATTTTCAGCCAGCCACCTGCAGGAGCTTCGTATGAGGCGATGACCTTGCGACCCTTCACCGAGTTGACCTGCGTCCAAGGCAATTGCAGCCCGTCACTCATCACCCGCACCTGAACTGCGGCATCGGCAGGGACATCCTCCGACAACTCGCCCGTGATGCGTAAGAGTCCTCGACCCGGACTGCTCCGCTGCACGACCTGATAATCGAGCGGCGAGGTTATAGTCAGATCAACAGCATGTAGTGCGGAGGTTGCGACGAGGAGAAAAGCGAGAAGACGTTTCATCAAATTCAAAAGACAGGTTCGACAGGAGAATGGGGACAGAAGAATGAAATGAGGAATTATTCTCCTGTCCCCATTCTTCTGTCGATGAAACTCACCGATCACCACGCATCACTGCGGAATGGCGAGGCAGGCAGTCCCGCGCTGTTCACGAGATTCGCCTTCGGATCGTCTTTCCAGGCGTAGCGCACCGCGACGGGTGTTTTCACTGCCGGCGAGGTGATTATGACTTTCTCGCCGTCGATCTTCGCGGTGGCGGGATGGAAGGCTTGGTCGGCTCCGGAGAGTTCGAAGCCTTCGATCTGGCCTGCGCGGGCTTTGAGGCCCTCCGCATGCTCGAAGGTGCAAACCGCAGTCCCGTTCTTAAACTGCTGCGACTTCGGCAAAGGGCCGCTCCACGCGAGGTTTTGGCCGTAAACCTTCGCCAGCGCCCACAGGCCGAGACGGCGGCCGACTTCTTGTTTGTTTTGCGGATGAATGTCCTTCGGGTCGCCGAGATCGAGGCAGATCGCCATGCCCGTGTGCGGCACGGCGAGTGTCTTCAGCATGGATTCACGCACCTCGCACCAGCCGAGGAAGCGCTCGTTGTGGAAGTTCGGCAGTTGCACCCAAGCGAAGGGAAAATCGCCCTGCGCCCAGTGCTCGCGCCAGTCTTTGACGAGCATCGGGAGCTGCTCGGCGTAAAACTTGCCGCCCTCGACGGTGAAGGCGTTCGACTCGCCCTGATACCAGATCGCGCCCTTGATCGCGTAACCGGCCAGCGGGGCGATTTTGCCATTGAAGAGGTTTCCAGGGGATCGTGAGCGTGGATCAAGATTGAGCGCGGGTTTCGGCGGCGCGGGCTTGTTCTCCGCCTTGGCCTTGTCGGCCAGGTTTTGCCAGCCTTCGAGCTGTCGCGCATAAAGCTCCTTCGCGCGTTCCGGCGTCCAGGTTTTCATCGACGCATCCAGCGCCGTGAAAGGCTTCGCCATCTCGGGATGCGTGCGCTGCGACTTCGGGCTGATCCAGTTTTGGATCGGCGTGCCGCCCACGGCGGACACGAGCAAACCCACCGGCTGCTTCAGCTCGCGATGCAGATGCCGGCCAAAGAAATACGCCGTGGCGCTGAAGTTCGCGAGGTTCTCCGGCGTGGTCAGCTTCCACTCGCCACGCGGCTTCACGTTGCTCTCACCCGCGCCGCCGGACGACTCCACGAACATGCGGAGCTGCGGCGCGTTCGCGGCGGCCTGCTCGTCTTTGAAGGAGCGCAGCCTGCCGACCGTCCACGCCATGTTTGACTGCCCCGAGCACAGCCACACCTCACCCGCGAGCACGTCGTGGATCGTGATCGTGTTTTTGCCCATCACCGTCATCGTGGTGCTCTCGCCGGACTTCAGCGGATCGAGCTTCACCCGCCATTCGCCCTTTTCGTCGGCCTTCGCCGACTTCGTCTGGCCCGCGATCGAAACACTCACGTCCTCCCCCGCAGCCGCCCAGCCCCAAACCGGCACCGCCGCATCGGCCTGGAGAATCATGTGATCCGAAAACGTCGCGGGCAGCGATACATCGGCGTGCGCGGTGGCGGTGACAAGGAGGGTGAAGGCAAGGAAGGAGCGTTTCATGAGCGAGGAAGCTCATACGCAGGCAGAAGACCGAATGATTCGGCTTGTCGGGTGCTGCGCAAAGCCTCCGTTTTTCCGACAGCTCGTCCGAACCTGCCGATCTTCATTAACTCCAGCAGCCAGAGAGTCCCATCTGAAACTCGGGAGACAATGCCGCAGCAATCAGGGCGGATTGTGCCGGATCGGTGAGGTTTGAAACAGAACTTTTCGGGAAGCCCCCCCCTGCTTGCCTTACTCCTGACCACCCGCTAGCATCGGTCCGTCAATCCATCGTCCCATGACCATCCAAGCCAACATCCCCGACTTCCTCATCCGTCAGGCCGCCGATGTCGCTCAGCGCGAAGGCACCAGTGTGGACTCCATCATCGCCATCGCCCTCTCTTCCCAAGTCTCCGTCTGGCAGGTCCGCGACAGCGTCGAGAAACGCGCCAGCCGGGGCAGCCTCGCCGATTTGGACGCCATCCTCGCCGCCGTGCCGGATGTGCCGCCGATGGAGGGGGATGAGAAGTGAAGCCAATCCTGCTGGCAGGTATAAATGGTCCCGCTGTTCATCACTGCGTGAGGCCCACCTGGACATCAGGAGAAAACGCTGCAGCTATCAGGGCGGATTGTGCAAGACTGGGGGCGGGGTAAGGTGTTTTCGGGTAGTTCCCTCGGTGCTACACACATCGCTTGTGGACCGCGCTGCATCCTTGAAACGGAAAGCGGTATGATCCCACCGTTGCCGAAAACTACCCTTGAGAACTGCCTGCCCATGCGGCTAGGATGAACCACGCCAAAAACCCAACAGATTAAATGAAGGCCCAGAAGACTGCCAAGACTCCCAAGCCTCTGTATCGGTATCACCTAACCTTCGAAAACTAACTTCTCGCCATGCTTTTTCGTCCCGGCGAGTTGTATAGTTCAACAGAGATTCAGACCCATCTTCAGGTAGGGAATGCAGGCGGCATTCGAGTTAGCATTCAGGACAAATCTGTTCGCCGGATAGCCATTTTAACCGCAGTTCCGACCGCAAAAGTCGCCAGCGAGAATCCTTATCATGACCGCGTCGAAGGCAACATTCTGGTATATTCGGCAGGCGGATTGCAAGGCGACCAGTCACTCGGTGGAGTGAACAAACGAATCGTCGAGCAGCTAGCTTCTGCATTCCCAATTTACGGATTTCGGTTGAATCAAAGCCGTCGAAAAGCTGAAGCGAAAAGATGGGAGTTCATCGGTCTCCTTCAGTTTCTTCGGGTTTACCCGGATGCTCAGGTGGATCGGAACGGTGTCCTACGAAAAGTCTGGTTGTTTGAATTTCGAATATGCTCGGGATTCACGGGAGTCTGTGCGTCCTCTGAAGCTGAAATCATGGCAAACGCTATTCGCGATTACAGCTTCGATGCGAACAACGAGGAGCGTGTTGGCGCCAGTGAGCCCGAGATCAACATCTTGGACGTGAAGGCCAACGCCGAAGAAATAGAGCGAGCACGCGCAAAAATATTCTCACTTCAACCGCGAGACTTTGAACTCCTGGTAAAGACAGCACTTGAGGCTTCAGGATTCTCTGATGTTGAGACGACCCGTTACACTCAAGATGGAGGTATTGACGTTAACGCTCGTGCCTCGAAATCTCATTGGCCGATTGCGGGGATGAGAGTGCAGGTTCAAGCCAAGCGGTGGTTGCACACGGTTGGAAGACGCGAGGTTGCTGAACTTCGTGGAAGTTTAGAGCCTTTCGCGTCTGGTGCAGTGGTTACTACGAGCTACTTTTCTCGTGCGGCATTATTTGAAGCGACAGCTCCGGGCCGGCAGCCAATAGTGCTTGTTGATGGTTATCACTTTGCTTCGATTGCCCGTGAGTTTGGTGTTGTTTCCGCATAGTCAGCGAAACTTCGCGCGACTTCCGTTAGTGCGCGCTGCAACTCGTCAACTGCGTCGGTGTCACAGTGATTTTGCCGTTTTAGCTGTGTAAGGACCTTTTGCGACGAAGAAATTAGATTCTCGAATTCTGACAACTCTATACGTTCGGGTCCAACACATCGGTAACTTGCTTCTGCTGCACCTTTAACAAAATCTAGGGCAGATGTTTCGCGCGAAAAACTGTGAAAGTAATGCTCAGCGCTCGACCCTCCTGTTTGAAGAACGATGTAGATAGCAGGTGTGGTAACCATGTTCTAGCATTCCGCTTGATCGCGGCTTGTAAAGATCAAGCTGCCTCTCCACCAACCTCGACATCGCCGATTTCGACTGTCGCTACCTTGTTGTGCGCAGTGCTTGGATCGAAACTGCTGAGGACCTGCTCATCAACTGGTTCCAGCCAGTCTGGAACCACGAGATGAAGGTGTGCTACGGCTTCGGCAAGCACGGCGACAGCGCGGGCACACGCAAAAATGAGCGCTCGCCGTGGGATACCATTCATCCGGGCCGTCCTTGGGCGACGACTGCACAGAACACGCCGAACAAGCGGAGCGCCGATGACATTCTCAAAGACATCGCGGCTCATTTGGCCAAGTCATTGCCGAAGAAATAAAGACAGTCGCCGAAGGCGAACCTGGCCAGGAGCAGGTGGCGAATCATCGACGGATTGCCCGTTTCGAAATTGAACTGCCTCATCAACTCATGCGGATTCGCCAGTCGATGTAGCCGCCGAAGCCGCACTGGACGAATCGTCCATCACCTCGCCACCGCCCCCGTCTCCAACCCCACCCGTTTGCCATCGCTCGCATGGCTCAAGGGATTCTCCGCAACGGGGTGAAGGTGCTTTCGGTTTGGTGCAGTTCGGTTTCGCGTCAGGCGGTTCGTCCAGGTAGCTCTCTAAGGCTTTGCGATGCACGGGTGCGCGGGTGGCTTACAACCAAGTCGTCGCCAGCCATGCGCCCATTTGCCGGAGAAAGTCTCGATCTCAATTCAGCAGCAGATGAAACACCCGCAGCGCGGTCTTGGATGAGGTCTTCGAGGCGACGAGGCGGACTCTCGCGGTGTGCGGGCCGGGTTTGAGCTGATCGTCGAGGATCAAGGCCCACGGAAGATGCAGGCCGCTGCTCCAGTGCGTCAGCGTGTCGAGCGTGCGAGGCGGACCGCCATCGACGCTGAACTCGATCTGGCCGGCATCGGGACCGGAGGCGATGAAGAGGCCGCAGCCGGTGCCTTCGAAGCTGAACTCGAACTCCGCGCCCGACTCCGTGCCGACGAGCGCGGGCACGTTCACAAAGCCTTCGCGAACGCCGATCTTTTTGCCATTGGGCTGCTTGTCGTCGTCGGCAGGTTTCCACGATGGCACGAGCGTGAAGCCCTGGATGATTTTTGCCTGCGCAATATCGCCCAGACGGCCTTTGGCGTAGCTTTGAGCATCGAGCGGCGCGGGCTGCGGATGCTCTTTCGCGGAAGCGGCGACGGGGTTGGCAAAAGCGGCGTCGAGCATGCGAGCGACGCTGTTGGCGTAGAGTTGATGACCGAACGGCGAGGGATGCAGGCCTTTAAAATCGTCCGCCCAGGTGAACTCGCCCGCGTCGATGCGGTCGGTGACTTCACGCGCGAGATTGAACGACGGATTGCCATGCGCCACGGCCACACGCTCGTGCTGCGCGATGGACGTGGGCACCTTGCCAGTGTGGTAGTCATCCATGTGCGGTGGCATGACGAAGTGAAGCTGGATGATGTCCGTCAGCGGACTCACGGTGCGCATGTGACGCACCACGCCCTCCATGCCGCGCAGCATGAGATCGGGATGCTGCGGGATGTTCGAGCTGTCATTCACCGCCGCCTCGACGAAGAGCAAATCCACCGGCCCTTTGGCCAAGACATCGCGCTCCAAACGGAATGCATGCGGCACGGAGCCCATGGAGCCGATGCCCGCATTGATGAACTCGAACTTCGTGTCCGGGAACTTCTTCGTGAGGAAATCGCAGGTGTGCTGCCGCCACGCACCGCCCGCCGTGATCGAGCCGCCGAAGAAAATGACGCGACCGGTTTTCTCCTGCGTGAACTTGCGCTGGCAGTTCGCCAATCCATCGCGCAGCTCGAAGTAGTCATGCCCCTTCGGCAGCTTCGCGGGATCGTATTTTGGCTCGGCGGAGGCGAGCGTGGTCAGCAGGAGTAGGAAGACAAAGAGAGGCTTCATCGTGGTCATTGGAGGGGTTTGAGCTTCCACTTCGCAGCATACAGATCGCTGGAGCCGGATTTGGTCACTTCGTGAGTGCCAAAGGTGGCAGGTGTGGAGAGGGCTCCGGCGATGATGAGTTCATCGGGAGCGCGGAAGGTGATCGGGTAAGCGCTGTCGTTTTGCTTGCCGCCGGCCTGCTGCACCCAGAGGAGGCCGCCTTTCACATCAAACGCCGCGAGGAAGATGTCGCCGCTGCCTCGGGTAGCGAGGGCGTGACCGGCCAGCACGGTGTCTTGATTGAAGTCGCCGCACACAAAGGCCGTGCCGTGATCATCGGTGACCACGCCGAGGCAGTAATCGGTGCCCGGGCCGTGCATATGCTTCGCCCACTGCACTTGGCCCGCGACATCGAGATGCACGATGAGACCGTCGTAATCTTTACCGCTGCATTGAAACGTCTGGCCTGCCACACTCACGCTGCCCTTGAACATGCCCGAGCCCCAGACGCGTCCCTGCGAGTCACACGCGATCTCATGATAAATGGCGCTCGTGGTGCCCGGGATGAGGTTCACCCATTCGCCCTCGCCTTCGGGCGTGAGCTTCAGCACG
This sequence comes from Verrucomicrobiaceae bacterium, assembly GCA_016713245.1. Classification (GTDB taxonomy): domain Bacteria; phylum Verrucomicrobiota; class Verrucomicrobiia; order Verrucomicrobiales; family Verrucomicrobiaceae; genus Prosthecobacter. The sequence goes on from JADJPM010000001.1 coordinate 638,372, forward strand.
AGCGCGGCGCTCGTTTTGGATTCGATGGCGATTTTGCCAAAGGTGCCTGCGCCCGAAGCGCTGCCACCGAGGTAGATGTGGTCCTTCCCATCCATCGCGATGCCGTGCCCGCTGCCGGAGACCTTGCCGGAAGGCGTGCGATGCCAGATCTCGCGGCCTTCCGCGTCATACTTCGTGCAGAAAAACTGTCCGCCGATCGCGCCGGTGATGACGACATGCCCCTTCGAGTCGATAGCGATGCCGTGTCCATAATCAGAACCCGTGCCGCCCTTCACGCGCACCCACAGCAGATTGCCATCGGGTGCGAACTTCGCGGTGAAGGCATCGAAGTTGCCCGCATTCGGCAGATTCTCGCCATTCGCCATCGCGTCCGTGCTTTCGAAATGTCCCGTGACATACGCATTCCCCGCCGCATCCGTGATCACCCCATACGCGCGATCCGTTTTGCTGCCGCCAAAGCCGCTCACCCACAGCGGTTTGCCCGCGGCATCGAGCTTCGTCAGGCACATATCCATCTCACCGGCGGTTTTGTGCTGCTGATCGCCAAACATCGCATCTCCCACGCACTCGGAAGCCAGGAACACATTCCCCTCACGATCCGTCGTCACGGCCCGCGTCTTGTCGTGCCCGCTACCACCGCCACTGAAGACCCATTCGCAGGTTGGAGGTTCTGCAGCGTCGAGTTGAAGGGAAAGCACCAAGAAGGCCAAGGATCGTTTCATGGCCGCTGAATAAGGACGCTCAAGGCTGGATCTATCCAATGGCGATCACGCTGACCTTCAGATCCGCACAAAGTTTCATGACCTCCTCGCGCCCAAGCAACAAGGTCATGCCCGCCTCGACGGTGATGAGGTCCACTCCGGCACTCGCGGCCGTGCGAATGGTGTCGGGGCCTACGACAGGCACATCGAATCGCATGTCTTGATTCGGCTTGGAGACTTTGACCATCGTCGCGCCGCCTCGTCCGAGCGCTCCACCGCGCTTCACGGCCTCGTTGGTGCCTTCAAAGGCCTCCACAGCCAATACGGTGCCATTTTTCACAACCACCGTCTGTCCGATGTCGAGTCGGCTGCTTTCCTTGGCGATCTTAAAGCCGTATTCGGCATCCTCCTGGCGGCGTTTTTTGATCTGCGGACCGGCGACATGCCCGGAGCTCGGCATGAGGTCTTCGAGGAAGGTGGTGGCGGGCAGCAAAGCGATGCCGTCCTTCGCCAATTCGTTCGCGATGCCACCGAAGAGGGTCTCGGCGTTCCGCTGCTTCAGCCGTGCCATCATGATGAGCGTGCGCAGGTCGGGGCGCAGGTCGAAAAGGTTCTTCGGAGCGATCTGACCGACCATCACCGTCTGAGTGACACCTTGCTTTTTGAAGTAGGAGATCATCTTCCCGAGCTGACCGACGCGGAACCACTCCATTGCATCGACTTTGTCTGCGAGCTCAGGCTTCGTCTCATTGGTAAAGGCGGCCGCGACGAGCTTCTTCACGCCCGCTTTCCTCGCCGCCGCGGCAAAGGTCTCCGGATAGATGCCGTTTCCGGCAATGAGGGCGATGGTATCGAGATTGGGAGCAGTCATTCAGGCAATGACCTGATGTTGGACGCTGACAGCGTTTCGTTCAATCGCCAAACCACACGGCAACCCGAAGTGGGACCGCCCCGAATTTGCGTGCGAGGAGGTCGATTGCTCTGCGTTTCTTGTTCATGAAAGCACTTCTTGCCCTTTTTCTTGCTGTGAGCCCCCTCGCCGCCGAACCCGTGGCTCAAAAAGGCGAGTTGATCTTTACCGACGACTTTGAGCGCTCCGATCTCGGCGACTGGAAGCCCCTCATTCCGTCCTTTGCCGTGCAGAACGGGGTCCTCAAGGGCTGGCAGACCCGCGATGATCACGGGGCCGTGGGCCGTGTGTATCGGCCGATGAAGGACGTGATCGTCGAGTTCAAATTCAAGCTCGACGGCTCCACAGGTTTCAACGCGGTGTTTGACGACAAAAACCACCGAGGCTCGCACGCCGGGCACATTTGCCGTGTGGCCTTTGCTCCAAAACAAATCCGCCTCGGCGACGACAAGGAAGGCGTCATGCGCAACGACATCTTCGAAATGCGCAAAGACCCCACGAAGAAGAAGGAAGCCGACAAACTGCTCGTCGGTCGCGGAACGGCCACGAATGTCACGCTCGACCCCAAGCCCTGGCATCGCGTCGCTATCACGATTCTCGGCGATCACATGCACGTCACGCTCGATGGCAAACCGGTCGGCGACCTGAAGTCCCCCGGTATTGCCCACGAGACGAAACAGAGCTTTCACTTCACCGTGAACGGCCCCGGCGTGCTCTTTGACGACATGCGCATCTGGGCGGCGAAGTGAGGAATGGGTGGAAACCGACGTTAGAGAAGCATGAGACCATCTCTTATCCATGTCGCTCTTTGCATCACCGCGCTTGTCACCCGCGCCGATGATTTGCAGCCGCCCATCTCGGTGGGGCAACGCGTGGCTACCTGCGGGCATAGTTTCCATGTGTTCACGTATCGCCAAGTCGCAGAGATCGCGGCTTCGGCGGGCTTAAAGCATGAACTGGCGGGGCTTTCGAGCATCGGCGGCTCCACGGTGATTAAGCATTGGGCGGTGCCCGAAGAGAAAAGCGCGGTGAAGCAGGTGCTGAAAGCCGGAAAGGCCGATGTGCTCACGCTTTCGCCCATCTGGCTGCCGGACGAGGCCATCGAGCAGTTTGTGAAACTCGGCATCGAGCACAACCCAGCGCTGCGCATCACCGTGCAGGAATACTGGATGCCGAATGACGAGTATGAACCCGTTTATCCGCTCCAGACAAAGAAGAAGGTCGATCACAACGCCACCGATCTCGCCAAGCTCCGCGATGCCACGATGCGCTACGCCAAAGACATCGAAGAACACGTCAAAGGCATCAATCAACGTCTCGGCAAGGGTGCGGTGTTCATCGTGCCCGTCGGCATGGCGGCGGTGACACTGCGCGAAAAAATCGTGAACGGCGAAGCCCCCGGCCTGAAGCAGCAAAGCGAACTCTTCCGCGACAACTGGGGCCATGCGCTAGTCCCGCTCCAGCTTCTCTCCAGCTACTGCCACTTTGCCGTCATCTACCGCAAGAGCCCCGTCGGCTTGCCCTTGCCGCTCGACTTCCGCACACTCAAAGACATGAGCGACGACGACAAAACCAAGCTCAACATCCTCCTCCAACAAATCGCCTGGGACACCGTGAGCGCTCATCCGATGAGTGGGATCATGAAATAGCTGACAGAAAAATGGGGGCAGCAAATAACAGAGACTTCATTTTTCTGCCCCGATTTGCTGTCAGCCCAAACACTTCACACGCCATGAAACGCCTCGTTTTCTTCCTCTCACTCTCTTGTTCGCTCTTCGCGGCGCAGCCGAACATCGTCATCATCCTCGCGGATGACCTCGGCTATGGCGACATGCAGGCGAACAACCCGGAGCGCGGCAAGATTCCGACGCCGAACATGAACCGCCTCGCCGCCGAGGGCATGCGCTTCACGGACGGACACTCCAGCTCGGGTTGCTGCTCGCCATCGCGCTACACGCTGCTCACCGGGCGCTACCATTGGCGCACGACGCTGCAATCCGGCATCGTCGGCTCATGGGGGAAGCCTTTGATCGCGAAAGATCGCGTCACCATCGCCTCACTCGCGAAAGAACAGGGCTACGCGACGGCCTGCATCGGCAAATGGCACCTCGGAAGCGACTGGCCGATCACGCAGGCGCAGAAAGCGCACTTTGGCGGCTTCGGCGGCAAAGCGGGCGGCGGTGGACAGGTCTCGACGACGATCACCGATGCGCATCGCGAGACGTGGAAGGCCGTTTTTTCGCAACGCATCCCCGGCGGGCCCACGGAGCGCGGCTTTGACGAGTATTTCGGCACCGACGTGCCGAACTGGCCGCCCTATTGCTTCATCGACGGAGATCGCACCGTGGGCATCCCGAGCGAGTTGCTGCCCGCGTCGAAGCTCGTGAAGAATCAAGCGAGTCTGCAAGGCCCTGCGCTGCCAGATTGGCAGCTTGAGGGCATTTTGCCTGCGTTGGCGAGTCGCGCGGAAAAGTTCATCCAAGTGCAGTCAGCGGCGAAGAAGCCGTTTTTGCTCTACCTGCCGCTCACCTCGCCGCACACGCCGCTGGCCGTGAATGCCGAGTGGAAGGGTAAAAGCGGTCTGAATAGCGATTACGCCGATCTGGTGATGGAAACCGATCACGTGCTCGGTCGCGTGCTGGAAGCGCTGAAGGCCGCTGGCGTCGAAAATGATACCTTCGTGCTTTTCACCAGCGACAATGGCTGCGCGTCCTACATCGGCGTGAAGGACATGGAAAAGCAGGGCCACTATCCCAGCGGGCCGCTGCGTGACTACAAAACCTCGGTCTATGAAGGCGGACACCGCGTGCCCTTCGTCGTGAGATGGCCCGGAGTCGTCAAAGCAGGCAGCGTGTGCAAGCAGCTCGTGCTGCAAGCCGACACCCTCGCCACCCTGGCCGAAATCCTCGGTGTGAAGCTCCCGGACACCGCCGGCGAGGACAGCTTCAGTCTGATGCCGCTCCTCAACGGCGAAGACCGCCCCATCCGCACGAATGCCGTCAACACCGCCTGCGGCGGCACCCCGAGCTTCCGCGACGGTTCGTGGAAATACGTCGCGCAAGCCGAGCCCGAGCTCTACAACCTCGACGAAGACCTCGCCGAGTCGATGAACGTGGCCCCGCTGCATCCCGACCGCGTCAAAGCCATGCAAGCCGCCTTTGAAAAACTCATCCGCGCCGGCCGCAGCACACCCGGCGCACCGCAGAAGAATGACATCAAGGTCGTGCGGTATCCCAAAGCTCCCGCCACACCGAAGGCGAAGAAGAAATAGTCATGAAATTCGCCCTGATTCTCTTCACCACGCTCTGCCTCGCCTCCAAGGCCGAAGAACCCGCCACGCTAATGACCACGCGTGGCAAGCTGCTCGCTAGCGAGGACTTTGTGGCCGCACCGGCTCCGTTCACGGGCAAGCCGGTGGGCTTTGCGAGTGGATTCAGCGGCTGGCGATACAACAGCTCGGCCACGGGCGGGAAAGGTGGACGTTGGGAGATCGCGAATGGCGAGTTTCGAGGCATCGAGACGCCAGGCGCGAATCATCCGGCCACAGCTTCGTTTGGGATGACGTTTCAAGACGTGGTCATCCAGTGCGAGGCATGCCTCAACGACGTGCCGGACGAGGGGCGGAAGTATCGCTCGCTGTTTGTGAAGGCCACGGATGCGAAGGACTACGTCATCTCGCTGAGTCTCGGACAGGGCGGGTTGTTTTTGACGCCGTATGACGCGGACAAGATCAATCCGGGCACCAAACAGCGCGAGAAAGGCACCACGGTGAAGCTTTTGAAGCCGATCAAGCTCAACGAGTGGCACATGGTCGTGCTCGAAATCCACGGTGATGAGGTTGTCGGCACGTTGGATGGGCAAAGCATCACTTTAAGCAATCCGCTCATCGGTGCAGCGAAGCACAGCATCATGCTCGGCGCGGGCACGGAGGCGAGCTTTCGCAAACTCCGCGTGTGGGAGGCTTTGCCGAAGGCGGATTGGAAGAGGATCAAAGCAACGCTCAATGCTGCCGCGAAGCCATGAGAGCGGCACTTGTCCTCTATGTTTGGAGCGCGTGCGTGATGGCGGCCGAGCTGCCGAAGACGCTTCGGCTTGATCTTCAGCGACCCATTGACCCGAGACTCGCCAAGATCGAATCCGGCGACTTTGGAGCCGGTGAGGTGCATGTGGTCCGTGCAGCGGTTGAGGTGCGGGCGGTGTCCGGCAAGCTCAAGCCGGGCGATCAACTCGTGCTCACGGGCACGGCCTGGAAGGATGCGCGATTCACCTTTGAAGGTCGTGGCACGGCGGAAGCGCCGATCATCATCCGGCCAGAGAAGCCGGGCAGCGTGAGTTTCACCGGCGAATCGGCGGTGACGTTGCATGGCGAGCATCTCATCGTGCATGATCTGGCTTTCGTGGGCGTGACAGTGTCGAAAAACAACGAGGTGCTCTTCCGCGTGGGCAATGGCGTGGAGAAACCGGCGAATCACTGTCTCTTCAACCGCCTTCGTTTTGAAAACTGCGGCTCCACGAACCCGGCGGACTGGCCAAAGCTGCATCTCTGGCTCATGAGCATGCGCGGTCGTGGCAACACGGTGTCGAACTCGACCTTCAGCGGTTTCAAACACATCGGTCAGATGCTCGGCGCAGCGGAACTGCCGAAGGACGGGCTGCAACAACTGCATGTGCTCAACAATCGCTTCATCGACCGCCCTCATCTCGATAACCAAAATGGCTACGAGATCTTGCAAATCGGCTGGAGCGGTGAGCGTGCGGCTGCCACCGGGTCGCTCGTCCAGGGCAACACTTTCGAGCGCTGCGATGGCGAGAACGAACTCATCACGCTCAAAGCATCCGACGTCGTCGTGCGCGGGAATCACTTCATCGCGAGCCAGGGCGTGCTGTGCCTGCGCACCGCTCGTCGTGTGCTCGTGCAGGACAATGTCTTCGACGGCCAGGGTCGCGAAAACACCGGCGGCGTGCGTTTGCAAGGCGATGGCCATGTCCTCATCGGCAACACCTTCCGCGATCTGAAGAAGCCGAAGGACTACTATGCCTGGCCCATCTCCCTGATGGCCGCCGATCTCGAAACCTACGGCGTGACTGATCAACTCGGTGGCTACGGCCGCGCACGCGACATCCTCATCATCCGCAACCGCTTCGAGCACTGCGATAAGCGCATCGCCGCCGGAATTTACGCCCGCAAAGAGTATCCGCTACTGCCGAAGAACATCATCGTGCGCGAAAATGTGTTCGTGAGCATGAGCGAAGCCAGCGCCTTTGATTTCATCGCAGCAGATCCGAGCGGCGAGCTACCGAAAGAGCTGCATGATTTGGGCAATTTGTTCCAGCCTTGATCTGGAGAGTGATGCGCGACAACGACTTGTGAAGAATGGCTAGGTCGAGGCGTTTAGCATGCACCACCATGAGCTCTCGGTTCCATTCTCCCTCGCGTCGCGCCTTCCTCCAGACCTCCGCAGCCGCTTTCGGCTTTCAGTTTGTTCCGGCGCATGTCGTGCGGGCGCAGAGTGGCTCGCGAGCGCCGTCGGAGAAGATTCGCATTGCGGTGATTGGCTGTGGCGGGCGGGGTGCGGTGGATTTGCAGGGTGTTTCGGGCGAGGAGATCGTGGCGCTTTGTGATGTGGATGACCGCCGGGCGGCCAAGAGCTTTGAGGCACATCCGAAGGCGAAGCGCTTCAAAGATTTCCGGCGGATGTTTGATGCGATGAGTAATGAAATCGACGCGGTGGTCGTCGCGACGCCGGATCACACGCATGCGGCGGCCTGTCTGCCGGCGCTTCAGCTCGGCAAGCATGTGTATTGCGAGAAGCCGCTCGCCCACACGGTGCAGGAGGTGCGGCGCATGCGAAAGGCCGCGCTGGAGTCGAAGGTGATCACGCAGGTTGGCAATCAAGGCCACTCTTCGCACTCGATCCGGCTGTTTGTCGAAATGGTGCAGGCGGGAGCCATCGGCAACATCACGGAGATTCATGCGGGCTGCGATGCCTTTCGCGATGTGTATTGCCGCATCGGTAAAGCAGCGTCGGCGCCCACCGAGGTGCCGAAGGAGCTCGATTGGGATCTGTGGATGGGGCCTTTGAAGGAGCATGCGTATGAACCGGCGGCGGTGCCCTTCGCCTGGCGTGGCTTCAGTGCGTATGGGAATGGCTGCATCGCCGACTGGGTCTGCCACATCGTCGATCCGAGCTTCTGGGCGCTCGATCTCGGTGCGCCGACGGCCATCACCGCCGAGGTCACAGGCTACGATTCGGTCAAAGACGCCGCGTTTTATCCGAAGGGCAGCCGCATCACTTTTGAGTTCGCGGGCAAAGGCTCGCGCGGCCCAGTGAAGCTCGTGTGGCACGATGGCGAGACCACGATTCCCACGCCACCGGAGTTGGAGGAGGACAAGCGCAAGGTCGTCGGCATTGGCGCGGTGATCATCGGTGACAAAGGCAAGATCATGCACGGCTCGCACGGCGCGGGCAGCGTGCGCATCATCCCCGAGTCGAAGATGAAGGCCTTTACCATGCCGAAGGAGACGCTGCCACGCGTCGAGAAAGGCGATCACCACAAAGACTGGCTCGATGCCATTCGCGCGAATCGCCCTGCGGGCTCGCCTTTCGAATACGGCGGCGCTTTGAGCGAGATCGGCCTACTCGGCATGATCGCCATTCGTCACCCCGGCCAAAGGCTCGAATGGGACAACGACGCGGTCGCTTTCAAGAATGCACCGTCCGCGAATGCACTGCTCGACAAAGAGTATCGCCCCGGCTGGAGCGTGTGATGACGAGCGCTTCAATGCGCCGGAACCGTGGCATTCGTCGTTTTCATGGACAGGCTAGATTGCCCACACGGGGCGGGCGGCTTCGAGATCCATCATCTGGCCGCTGAGCGGATGCTTGAGAACGAGTTTCCAGGCGTGAAGGCAGAGCGGGGGAGCCTCGACGGGCAACGTCTGGGTCTCACCATAGCCGCCTTCGGCAGGATAGGTGGCATCACCGACGATGGGATGCCCTAGGTGACGGAGGTGCAGGCGTATTTGATTCGTGCGGCCTGTCAGTGGTCGCGCCTCGATGAGAGAGGTGCCATCGGCATCGCGCCTCAGTGTGAGGAATTCGGTGCGAGCTGACTGGCCATCGGCCGAGATCTCGCGACCGCCGAGTTTTCCTGCCTCAGCACTCACCGGTGCATCGCAGGCAAACGCATCCTCCTTTGAGTGGCCATGCACGCGGGCGAGATAAACCTTTTCGATTTCGCCAAGCTCAAACTGCGGCTGCACGAGGCGGGCAAAGTGCCGCGTCTTGGCAAAGACAACGACGCCGGTGGTGTTTGCATCGAGTCGGTGAATGGAACGCGGCATGAGCGGATGCAGGGCGATGTTGAGGAAGTATTGCAGCGTGTTCCGGCAAAAGCGTCCGCCCTCATGCATGGGTAGCGGCGCAGGTTTATGGAGAACGAGAAGTGCCTCATCTTCAAAAAGCACCTTCACATCCGCATTCACAGCAGGCTCCTGAGAGGCTGGTTTGAGATGCAGGTAGTGCTCACCAGAGCGCACGCCCCGCGTTGGCGGCGTTGGCTCGCCTTCTTTCGTCGTGATGCGACCTTCTCCGAAGGCCTGTATCCAATCCTCTCGCTGTGTATGCGGTAGGATATGGCAGATGGCATCGATCAACGGCATGCCATCGCAAGCTGCTGGAATGTGAAATGGCCGCACATGATCGTAGGGCACGCATCCCGGCAGCGGATCGGCGGCATGGCGGATGGCCGATTCAGTTTCAGCGCGGCGTTTTTCCCTCTGCTGCTCATCGGTTTGGAAGCAATAGGGGCATGATTTATGTGGGATATATCGTTCATCCGCCTGCTCCTCACCGGTGAGCGGCGTCTGGCAGACGAAGCATTGGGCCGAGGGCGTCTCCTCCAGCCCTGGATCGACGCCCACACGCTGGTCAAAGACGAAACACTCACCGTCGTAATGCGCCGGGCCGCACTCCTCGAAGTATTTCAGGATGCCGCCATCGAGCTGCCAGATCTGCTCAAAGCCTTCGCGTTCCATGAAGGGGGCTGCTTTTTCGCAGCGAATGCCACCGGTGCAAAAAGTGACGATGGGCTTCTTCTTCCATTCCTCCGGCAACTTCGCGACAGCGGCAGGGAAATCGCGAAAATGATCCACCTGGGCTGGCACTGCACCTTTGAAGGTGCCCATCTTCACCTCGTAATCATTTCGTGTGTCGAACAGCAGCACCTCGCGACCTTCATCGAGCCACTTTTTCAGTTCCTGCGGCGGGAGATGCCGGGAGGTGTATTTCGATGGGTCGATGCCCTCCACGCCAAAAGCGATGATCTCCTTTTTGATGCGCACCAGCATGCGGCGAAAGGGCTGCTCCTCACTCAGGCTCACCTTCGGCGTGAGATCCTCCAGACCCGGCAGCGAGCGTAGTTCTGCCACGAGCGTATCCACGGCTTCAGCCGGACCGGCGATGAAGAGATTCACGCCTTCCGTGCTCAGCAGGATGGTGCCCTTGAGGTCCAGGCTCTTGCAGAGGTTCAGCAAACGCTCACGCAGTTCCTTCAGCCCCGTCATGGGAGCGAATTTGTAGGTTGAGATGTTCGTGATCGGTTTCGGTTTCGTCATCACCGCTTCAAAAACACACCTTCCCGCCGCGTGCGAGGGAAAATCCCGCGCCATCCTTGCGCTCTGGGTGCGCTTTGCAGGCCGAGACAAGAATAGTCAGCTGCGAGCTGCGCCATCTCACCAAGCGAACTCCAACTGATCCGCCCGCTCCAGCGACCAGGCTTCGATGCCCGCAGCCCGCAGCTCCGTGGCAAACTCACGCGTGAAGCCATGCACCAGCCACACGCGGCGGGGCTTTACGAGGTCGATGGTCTCGCGGAGTTCCGGGTGGTCCGCATGATCGCTCAGTGGAAACAGGGCATCGACGCGGTAGCGATACCGGGCGGATGCATCGAGCGCCCAGCCGCTCGCCATGGCAAAGCGGCAGCCCGGCACCGCTGGCTTCGTGCCGGGAGGAAAGACCAGCGCATGTCCCCGAGCTTCCAGCGCATCAAAGAGACGCCACGGCGGCAGCTCACCGATCTCATCCCGCACCACCTCCGTCATGAGTGCCACCGATGGATGCACCATCACGGGCACATCGAGGCCGTGCAGCGCCCGCAGCAGCTCCTGCGCCTTGCCGAGCGAGTAGCCCTGCAGCACCGGCACCCCGCCTTCAGCCAGCGTTTGTGTCACGAAATCTCGAATGCCCTCCTGCACCTCCGCCAAGGGTGGAAAGCGGTATCGCGGCAGGCCAAAGGTGCACTCCATGATCAACACATCGGCGGGCAGCGGCTCGCAGGCAGCGCAAGAAAGGCCCTGGCGGAGCTTGTAATCTCCCGTGTAGAGCAGCGTGGCACCATCCGCCTTTCGCGTGAGGTGCAGCATCGTGGAGCCGATGATGTGACCCGCGGGTAGCAGCCGCAGCTCCCAGCCCTCCCACTCGATTACCTCGCCAAGGCTGGGTGAGATCACCTGGCCGGCCTTTTTCGCCGATTTTCGTGCCACCATGAGCCGATGCGTCGTGGCGGAGCAAAAGGTGAGGTCATGCCTCGCCACATGATCGCTGTGCGCATGCGAGATGAAGGCCCGTTTCACGCCGAAATGTGGATCGAGCCACAAATCCGCCTCGGGGAGATAAATCCCCTTCCGGTGAGTGACTTCGATCAAGGCTGGCGGCATCCGAAAAGGTGCCTTTACGCCCGCCGCCAGCCTTTGGAACGCGATTTTTCATCGCGAGCCTCTTTGAAGATAGGCAGCCTTGAATGCCTGCCATTCCTCCCCATCGTGCCTGGCTTATGGCGAGCAATTTTGGTACTCTCTTCCGCATCAGCACCTGGGGTGAATCCCACGGCCCCGGCGTCGGCGTCGTCGTGGACGGCTGCCCGCCGCTCATCCCCCTCACTGTCGATGACATCCAGCATGAGCTGCACCGCCGCCGCCCCGGTCAAAGCAAGATCGTCACGCCTCGCAAGGAGGACGACACCGCCGAGATCCTCTCCGGTGTGCTTGATGGCAAGACGCTCGGCTCCCCCATCGGCATCTTCGTGCGCAACACCGATCAGCGGCCCTCCGCCTACACGGAGATGCAACAGGCCTACCGCCCCAGCCATGCCGATTACACTTACGATGCGAAGTATGGCATCCGCGCCGTCTCCGGCGGTGGACGCTCAAGCGCCCGCGAGACCATCGGCCGCGTGGCCGCCGGAGCCATCGCACGCAAGGTGCTTCAGCACTCTCTTACCGGCTACGAGGCCCTCGCCTATGTGAAAACCGTGCAGCACCTCCATGCCGAGGTGCCCACCGGTTCGGCACTGACTGCCGAACTCATCGAATCGAACATCGTCCGCACCTGCGATCCCGTCGCGGCGGAAAAGATGATCGCGCTCATCGAAGCCATCCGTCGCGAAGGCAACAGCGTCGGCGGCGTGATCGAGTGCGTCGTCCGCGGCGTGCCGCCGGGGCTTGGCGAACCCGTTTTCGATCGCCTGGAGGCGGATCTCGCCAAGGCCATGCTCAGCCTGCCTGCCACGAAGGGTTTTGAGATTGGCAGCGGCTTCGCTGGCACCACAATGACCGGTTTGGAGCACAACGACGAGTTCTACATGGACGGCCAAAACGTCCGCACCCGCACGAATCGCAGCGGCGGCGTGCAGGGTGGCATCAGCAACGGCGAGGAGATCATCTTCCGCGTGGCCTTCAAACCCACCGCCACCGTCCTCCGCGAGCAAAAAACCGTCACCAACACCGGCGAGGACACCACCCTCTCCGCCCGCGGTCGTCATGATCCCTGCGTGCTCCCCCGCGCCGTGCCGATGGTCGAGGCCATGGTCCACCTCGTCGTGGCAGATCACTTCCTGCGTCAGAGAGCCTTGAGGTAACCCACCACACTCACCGCCTCTTCCACCACCAGGCAAGGAAGTGCCCGAGCCCGCTGAACTTGAACTTCGGGTCCACCCAGCGCTCGATCACATAAAACGCGAAGTAGTAGGCGCGGCAGAATCCCCAGATGCCAAGCGCGAGTAGCCCCGCCGCTCGCCAGCTCCAGTTCTCGACGAGCAGGATCGCCGCCGAAAGAACGCCGATGAAGAGAAACAGCCAGGCCTTCAGCCACATGGCTTTGGTGCTTTGGAGATCGCGCATGCGTATTGGGTAGATTCGTTTGGCAATCGAATCGGTTGGGGACATTCGGCTTCGATTGCCAATCGAAGCTACTTTTTCTCCAGCCGCACATAATCCAGCCCGACCATGTTCGACGGCACCGCGTCTGGGTTCGGCGAAGCGAGCGTGAAGGTCAGTTTGTGCTCGCCCGCGGTGAGTTCATGCGTGCCCCAGTCTTTTTCGCCGGTGTGAATGACCTTCGGTGAGTTGTAGCCATCAAACGACGACGCCACCGGCTTCCCATCCAGCGTGATGCTCACCACGCCGTAGTCGCGGGCCATCGTCAGCGCGCCGTAGAGAGTGTACTTGCCCGCTTCCTTCACCGGAATGGCCAGCGTGAGCTTCTGGTCCGGCTTGCCGCCGGTCCACCAAAGCTGCGCCGCGCCGCTCCAATCCCCACCAAAGCCGCCCATGCCTTGCCGACCCGTTTTGCCGCCGGTGATTTCGAGCACCTTCATCGTTTCGCCCTCGATTGCACCTTCCACCGTACGTTGTTCACGCTTTAGCGTGCCTCCTGCGCTCCCGCTTTGCAGATACTTCACCAAATCCACCACCATCTCCGGCTGCAAAGCATCAAACAGCCCTTCGGGCATCGTGCTGAGCTTCGAGACCTCGCGTTTGGCGATGTCCGCCTGCGACAGCGTGAACTCCACACCGCCCATCATGGCGATCTTCACCGCCGCCACATTTTCGTCTTTGATGACGCCGCTCATGACGCGGCCGTCCTTCATGGTGAAGAGATTGAGCTGGTAGGCCTTGCCGATCACGGCGTTGGGATCGAGCACGTTTTCGAGCAGGTAGTTCAAGTCGGCGCGATTGCTGCCGGTGATGTCGGGGCCGACGTTCTGGCCTTCGCCGAAGAGTTTGTGGCATTGGCCGCAAGTGGCGGTGTAGAGCATCTTGCCCTTCGCGAGGTCGCCCTTGGCCAGTTTGGCGGGCGTGAGGAGGTCTTGATACTTTTTGGTGCGCTCGGCGAGGTCGGCTTTGGGCGCGTTGACATCGCCCCAAGCGGATTTGATGAGGGCGTTGATCTCCGCGTCATCGAAGGCGGTGAGCTGGCGCACCAAAAACGGCGAAAGAGCCGTCGCGGGCACGGTTTTGGCCTCCACGGCCTTCAGCAGTGCTTTCGCGCCTTCCTTGGTCGAGGCGAGCGTGTTCACCGCATCCGGCAATTCGTTCGCGGAGAGTTTTGGAAGGGCCGAGCCGAGTATTTTCGGCGTTTCAGCATCTTTGAGCGAGGCGAGCGCCTGAATCGCCTTTCGACGCAGGGAGGCCGGTGCGTCGTTTTGGATGAGTTGGAGCAGGGTTTTGGCTGTGGAGGCGTCTTTGGCCTGAAGGAGCACGTTGAGCGCGTTTTCGCGTTCGCTGGTTCGAGCGCTCGCAGAGGTGAGAAGGTCGCGATAGGTCGCCAGAGCCGTTTCGATGCCCATGGAGGCTTCGAGTTCGAGCAAAGTGGCTGCGGCTTTAGCCGCATCTGGATGAGGTTCGGCTAAAGCCGAAACTACTTTCTGGCGCAGCGCGTCCCAACCATCCGGTTTCGTGATCTGGTGGCCGTTTCGAGCGGCCTGGACCAACGCATTCAGCAAATCGAGCTTCAAAACCGCATCCGGCGTATCCGCGGCCAGTTTGAGCAAGCTCGTGCGTCCCGCGTCATCCGACGAGAGCCGTCGATAGATGAATCCGGTGACCTTCGGCATCTTCGACACCTTCGCGAGCTGCATCCCCACCGCCGGGTCCGCCGCCACCACCGGCTCGATGCCATACCAGATGAGCAACGGGATCATCGGATCGTCCTTGTCCTCGCCATGCTTGAGGAGCGCGGTGGCGAGGTCTTTGCGTTGATCCTGCGGGATGCGTTGAAGCGCGGAGGCGAGTTCCCTACGTTCCAGAGGCGTGGACTGCGGATGCGCCAAGGCGGCTAAAGTTTTCCCACCTTCTCCGAATGTCGCAGGATTAGCTTTGGATCCTATGGCTACTGATTCAGCGAATCCACGAGTTCCCCATTTCCTGATTTGAGGATCAGTGTCCTTGAGAATTGGCCAAGCCTCTGTTCCACTGCTGATATAAAGAGCCCAGAGAGCTCTCAACCTTTGCGTCGCATCACGGTGAGCGTCGGTGAGTGCTTGGTTCAATGCCTCGGAGCTTTTCGGTGTCTTCAAGCCGCCATCATCCGCAGGCGCAGCAACAGTTCGCTCCATCAGCACCCTCCTCGCCATCCGCGATTCCCACTCGTTCTCGGTCTGCACCGCGAGTTTCGCGAGCGCTTCATCGCTTTCCTTTGCGAGATCACCCTTCCACGGCTTCCAGCCGTCGTAGCTGATGCGGTAGAGCCGCCCATTGCTGCGATCCCAGTGCTCCACGGCGCCGCTGCCGCGGTGGCAGATTTGCTGGTCGCTCCAGTCACTGACGTAGAGGGCGCCGTCGGGGCCGATCTTTTGCGTGACGGGGATGAAGTGCATGTCGTTCGCGCGGAGGAAGTCGGCGGCGTGTTTGCCGATGTAGGTGCTGGCGTGCGGGTCGGTGTAGTTCGCGACGAGGCGATGGCCGTGGAGGTTGCCGAAGATCAGTTGATTGCGATACGTCGGCGGGAAGAGGCTGCTCTGGTAGATGGCGAGGCCGCAGTGCGCGTGCCCGCCGCCGAGCGCGTTGGTGTCGTTGTTCATCACGCCTGCGCCGGTCGTTTTGTCGAAGGTGACATCGGGTCGCGGATTGCCGGCGTAGTGCGCGTGGTCGGCGATGGTCTTGATGTCTTCGTAAGTGTGCGCGTTGAAGTGCTGCCCGGCCTGCCTTTGATACCGTCCGCCGGGGACGATGTGGAAGAGATGCGGAATGACGCACGCGGTGACGAACCACTCGCCATGCTGGTCGTAATCGAGCCCCCACGGGTTGCTGGTGCCATGCGCGAAGACCTCAAACTCATGCCGCACGGGATGATAGCGCCACACACCGGCATTGATCGGCTCACGCTGGGCATCCGGCGTGCCCGGCTTGCCGACGCGACTGTGGGTGAAGACGCCATGGCAGCCGTAAAGCCAGCCGTCGGGGCCCCAGATGAACGAGTTGAGCGTTTCGTGGGTGTCTTGGGTGCCCCAGCCGTCGAGGAGAGCGTAGGCGGTGAAATTGAGGCCGGGGACTTTCGAATAGGTCTTATAGGTCTCATTCGACGTATCGGACCTATTCAAGGGCACGGTGCTGTCGCCATCACGTGGAATAAACATGAGGTAAGGTGCCGCCCCCACCCACACGCCGCCGAAGCCGAGTTCGATGCCGCTGACGAGGTTCAGGCCTTCGCAGAAGATTTTCTTCGTCTCGAAGGTGCCGTCGCCGTCTTGGTCTTCGAGAATTTTGATGCGGTCCTGACCTTTGCCGACTTCACGGGGCTGCGGGTAGCTATTTCCTTCCACGACCCAGATGCGGCCGCGTTCGTCGAAGGTGAAGGCCATCGGCTGCACGAGGTCCGGCTCCGCGGCGATGAGCTCGGCTTTGAAGCCGCCGGGGAGCTGCATGGCTTCGATCGCTTTCTGTGGAGAGAGGCCTTTGGCGTATTCGGACTGGGGTTTGAGGGCGGGGCCGTATAATTTATGATTTATGATTTGTGATTTATGATTTGAAACTTCGCTTCGCGTTTGAGTGAGGATGAAGACGCCCCCTTTGTTGCCGACGACGATGTCGGGCAGCTTGTCGCCATTCACATCGCCGACCTGCACATCGACGCCCACGCCGGTGTTCGAGTCGATGAGGTGCGGGACGAAATCGACGCCTCCTTTGCCGTCGCGCTTCGTTTGATACCAGTAGATGACGCGGTGGCCGCGCTCGTCGGGGTCGTGGCCATTGTGCGCCCAGTAGCGCTTGCCGGTGACGATGTCTTTGATGCCATCGCCGTCGATGTCCGCGAGATGCGCGGCGTGCGGCTGGCTAAAGACGATGCCGTAGTCGTTGTCCTGCGGCTGCTCGCTGGCGAGCATGATGCGGGTCCAGTTCGCGGTTCCTGGTTCTTTGTTCTTGGTTTGAAGGAAGACGGCGACGCCATAGCGATGCGCAGCGAGGCTGGTGAAGACATCGTTGGTGCCATTGCCATCGAAGTCATACGCGAACATCTGCGCCCCACCGCCGACACCGGCGGCGAAGTTGTGCTGCTGCCAGGTAGCTTGGCTCTCCAGAGCCGAGTTCTGGGAGCTTGGCGAGGCGCTAGGGACGTTCGACTCGGCTTTGGAAAGCCGAGCTACGGCTGGCGCTTCCCACCAGCGACGCGCTTCGAGCAAATCGAGCTTTCCATCCCCATTCACATCGCCGACGCCGAGACCGTGGGTGAACTTCGCCACCTTCAGATCATCGGTGACGGCGACGAAGGGCCATTTTTCGGTCGGTTTGGCCCAGTTCGGCGCGAACCAGCCGAACTTCCCGCCGGTGCTGCACACGATCTCCGGTTTGCCGTCGCCGGTGATGTCGGTGAAGACGGGCGATTCATTGTCCACCACGTCGGCGACGATGTGCATGGGCCACGGTTTGTCGTCGTGCGTGCCGGGATTGAGGTAAAGCCGCGCTTCCTTGCCGGGGAAGCCGAGGATGAGGATGTCGTTCCGTTTGTCGGCATCGAAATCGTGGACGTAGGCGAAGAAGTTGTCCGAGTAGCCATTGATGCTGAAAATCTTCGGCTCGTAGTAAGCGTGCTTTTTCTCAAAAGCCGGCCCTTCCCACCAGAATGGCCCCGCGACGACGTCCGGTTTGCCGTCGCCATTGATGTCGCCGATGGCGGCGCCTTCGGAGTAAAAGTCACCGTGGAGCTGCTGGCGCTTCCAGGTGATCTGCGTGGCGGCATGCAGGCTGGAGGCCGCGAGGAGGGCAAAGACGAGCGTTTTCATGGCAGGTAAAAAACCAACGCTAACAGATTTGGCCCTTGGCGGACAAGTTTTATGCGCCATCGGCCATGAAGCGGCCGGTCTGGTCTGCCGGATGAACCAGACGAGGCGGGTTGTGACCGCCGGAATCCGGGGAAGCATCCGCGACATGGCCCGCACGAGAATGATTTCCGCCCTGCTCCTTGCCGTCAGCCTGCCGGTGATGGCTGAGGAGGTGTTTTTTGCCTTCGACGATCACCACATCGCCTGGCAGCACAATTTGAGGCTGGTGCTCGAAACGGCCCAAAAGCATCCAGGCAACCCGGTGTTGAAAAACGGCCCGCCTGGCTCGCCGGACGCGGGGCATGCGATCCTCTACGGCACCGTGTTGAAGCAGGGCGACACCTTTCGCATGTGGTATCTCGGCATGCACGAGGCGGAGATCGTCAAAGGCCAGGCTCCCGGCTGGTGGCGGCCGATGTGCTACGCGGAAAGCAAGGACGGCATCACCTGGACGAAGCCGGAGCTCGGGCTGGTGGAGTTCAACGGCAGCAAGAAGAACAATATCTGCCTCATCGAGGGCGAACCGCATTCGATGACGCGGGTGAACGACTTCCTCAGCGTGCTTTACGAGCCCGACGAGCCAGATCCGGCGAAGCGCTACAAGTGCGCCTACATCGCCCACATGCCCATCGAGGACGTGAAGGGTGGTCGCAGTAAAATCGGCCCGAATGAGAAGCGTTGGGGCTCCTTTGTTACCGCCACGAGCGCCGATGGACTGACGTGGAAGTGTGTCGGCGATCGTCCGGCCAACGCGGGCGGCGAGCGCTTCGAGGTGAGCAGCTTGTATCGCTTTGGCGATTTCTATTACGCCACCGGCCAGCTCATCAGCCCGTGGTCGTGGCGGCCAGATGGCAGTGAGATCGGTCGCGACATGCTTGCCTATCGCTCGCCGGACTTTGTGACGTGGTCGAAGGCGAAGGCGTTATCGTATGCGCGGCCCGGGCAGCTTTCGAATCCGCCGGTGAAGGGCCAGCAGATGCACATGGGCGCGGGCCTTTGGAACCGTGGCAACGTGCTCGTGGGCCTGCACGGCATGTGGCAGGATGCCGCAGAGCCGCCACCCAAAGGCAAAAGTTGGAACTACGGCGTCCGCGTGGATCTCGGCCTCATGCTGAGCAACGACGGCGTGCATTTCCGCGAGCCCGTGCCCGGCCACAAAGTCATTCCGCGTGGCAAAGAGGGCGAGTGGGACGACGTGGCGATCCTCCAGGCGCATGCCTTTGTGAACGAGGGGGACAAAACCATGATCTGGTATTCACATTGGGACACTGGCGGCGTCCTCGATGACATGGACATCGGTCTTGCCACGCTGCGGAGGGATGGTTTTGGTTCGCTAATGCCGAAAGTGACGGAAAACGACGCTCACTTTATCACCAGCCCGTTCATCGGAAAAAACATCTTCCTCAATGTGGATGGCGTGACCGCCGAGTCTCCTCTCACCGTCCAACTTCTCGATCACCTCGACCATCCGTTGGATGATTTGGAGGCCGAAATCACCACCAGCGGTCTTCGCGTGCCTTTGACGTGGCCGAAGCCGCTACCGGCGGGAAAAAAGGTAGCCCTGCGGGTGAACTTCCCGGGAGGCAGCCAGGCGCGGGTCTATGCGATCTATCTCGATTGAGCGGTGTTTGCATTCTCAGGGCGCGCCGCTAGCATGGTCGGCCCATGATCACGTTTGCCCCCCGAGAATCCAAAGAAGCCGTCGAAGAAGGCCTGCAATTTGCGCCCAAATTTGACGAGCATGGGCTGATCGCGGCGATGGCAGTGGATGCTGACACGAATGCTCCGCTGATGCTGGCCTACATGAACGAGGAATCGCTGCGCATGACGCTGGAGCTGGGGCAGGCCGTTTACTGGAGCCGCAGCCGGAAAACGCTCTGGCACAAAGGGGCTACCAGCGGTGAGTTTCAGGAGATCGTGGAGATCCGCACGGACTGCGATCAGGATGCGCTGGTGCTGCGGGTGAAACAGCACGGCGGCGGCTGCTGCCACACGAAGCGGTCGTCATGTTTTTATCGCGTGGTCAGGCTGGCCGATGGCCGAGCGATACTGGAAAAGACAGCGTGAGCAGTCTCCGAAATAAAAAGGGTTCTTCGCGGGTTTTAGTGGGTTGGCTGGGGTTTGAGGTCAAGCCTGCCGCAGTGAAAGAGGATGCGTGTGCGGTAATTGGCGAATGAGCGGAAGCCTCGTGCGGCGCTTTTGATCGCCTGGATGCGGCTGTTGAGGCCTTCGCTCGCCGCGTTGGTGATACGGTGCTTGATGTAATTGAGGATCTCCTGCCAGTGCGTGTCGATGAGCTTCGCCACCTTCTTGAGCGGCTCCAGCCGGCTGCTCATGACCGCTCTGCGCCACCCTTTGTAGAACCGCTCCGCCGCGCCAGCATACAGGTAGTTCCAGAAGTGCCGAAAGTCCTCCTTGTAGTGCCACGCACGGCTGGTTTTCAGATCCAGTTCGTGCAGCTTGCGGAAGCTCACCGCCTCTCTGCTGCGCTTGTCCTCGTAGGTGCGCATCCACTGGTATTTGCTGCCTTTGAGCGTGTCATCACCTGCGCTCATGAGCCTCTTGTGCTCGTCTTTGCGCACGCGGTCCACCGCAGCGTTGAGATGGGCGCTGATGTGGTAGCGGTCATGCACGATGTCGGCATCAGGTAGCACCTGCCGCGCGGCCTTCAGATACGCGTCCCACATGTCCATGGCCACAGCTTTGATCCCTCCGCGATGTGCTTGGGGGATTTGCTCCAGCAGCCTGACGGCGTCCTCGTGTTTGCGCCCATGCACCACTTCGATCACACGGGCGGCTCCTTCGCTCAGGTCGTTGAGCGTGGTGATGTAGTCATGGCCGCTGCCGAAGCTTTTTCGTCCATCCCGGCATGCTCGAAGTCCTCCAGGCTGCGCCGGGCCAGCCCGCGCTGCACGGCCCTGTCCATCAGCCGCTGCGCACCTTCCCAACCGATGCGCAGCAGTGCGCATGCCTCAATGGTGCTCGCCGCGCTTTGCAGCACGGCAACGCCGAACGCCTCGAACATCCAGGTGAATGGCGAGTGCTTGTCGGCCCATGGCACCCCGATGGTTTTGACGCCGCAACGCTCGCACTGGCAGCGTGGCACCCGGGCGCGCAACTCGGTCTCAAACTGCATGGTGTCCAGATGCCGCCACTTCCTCTCCGGCGCGTGATCGAAGATGCTGCAACGGCTCTGACATCCCGGACAGATGACTGCTGACCTGCCCGTGTGCCGCAGCCTGATATGCACCGCACGCGCCTCCATGCTCAGCTTCACTTCCTCAACCTCCCAGTCCTTGTTGAGTCCGAGGAGTAAATGATAGTGCGCTCGCAGGCTTTGATCGTTGGGCATTCACCTTCTTACCCCACCTTCAGCATCCATCAAAACCCGCGAAGAACCATAAAAAGGACGGCTTTTCGAGCCGTCCTTTCTTTTGAGACTGTCGAGAAAGCCTGATCAACGGCTTTGTGGCACCATCGGACCGTAGCGGGCGGTGCCCTCCCACTGGCGTGGACGATTCCAAGGCAGGGTGCTCGACCCATCGCTGGGCGGACCGACAACTTTCTTTCGCTTCGGCTCGTCTGACGAACACGAAGCTAGGCAGGAGAGCACTGAAACAACGGCGAGACTGAGAAGAAGCTTCGTTTTCATGACGGCGAACCGTTACGAGAGGCGCAGGTTACTTGCCAGCGGTCAGATTTTCGAGGATCACACGGTCTCCCGGAACGATGGAGGAGCCCCCATAGATGGCATCGGGCACGATGCTGGCCACGGAGCGGCCGCCTTCGACGCTGAGAATGCTGATCTTGCCGACAGTCTGGCGATTGCGAGTGACGAGCAGCTTGGTGTCCTGCTCGATGCCGGAGGCCTTGCCTGCATCGATCACCACAAAGCCCCAATCAGGGTTCACAGCGAGCACACGAGCCTGGAGGGAATTGCGCTCAAACAGCTTCTGGCGCTCTTCAATCTTGCGGGTGATCTCATCGAGCTTCTTCTGAGCATCCGCGATCTTGGCTTCCTCCTTTTTGACCTCATCAGCCTTGGCCAAGGCCTGAGCTTCGAGCTCTGCCTGCTCCTTTTTCATGCGATTGATGTCTTCTGCAATGGTCTCGGCTTTCACGCCTTCCGGAAGATCAGGCAAGGATTCTTCGAGTTCTTTCTTTTTCTTGAGGCTGACATCCAGCTCCTCTTGAACGCGCTTCGCATCGCTATCAGCGAGGGTGAAACGATTCTTGTTCTGCTTGAGGCGCTCTTGTTCAACATCAAGCTCCCCTTTGATCTTGGCAACATCCCCCGAGATGCGGGCGCATTCAGCGAGAAGGGCGGCATCTGCCTGTTTCTCACGGGCGATCTCGCTGTTGATTTGCGCGACGTTGTTACGCACCTCGGTGAAACTTTGGCCGTTCTTGAAGGCGAAGACCAAGGCCACGCCGGTAACAAGGATGGAAAGGATAAACAGGACTTTAATCATGAGCGGGAGGAAAGTGACGTTGCGTGACGGTTGGGGCGAACGGCTGAAGAGGGATTATTTCGCGGGTGGAGCTGCGCCAAAAGGATCAGCCGTGCTCGGTGCGGCAGGCGTGCCTGCACCAGCTGCGGCTGGAGCCGCAGGTGCTCCGAAGGGATCTGAAGCGGCAGGAGCCATGCCACCAGCAGGGGGAGCGGCAGCGGGAGGGGCACCGAAAGGATCCGAAGCGGCTGGTGCCATGCCACCAGCGGGTGGAGCACCAAAGGGGTCGGCTGCAGGTGCTGAGGGTGCGCTTGGCGTGGCGGGAGCCGTAGTTGCAGCGCCACCCGCAGCAGGCTTAGCAGCAGGCTGTGCCTGAGGAGCCGCCACGACGAGATCTCCTGGGCGAATGCTGGCACCTTCAGCAAGGCTGCCCTTGACGATGTCCGCTACGGAAGTGCTTTGCTCCACATTTCGCACCTTGAGTTTGCCGATGACTTCCTTGCCGCGCTTCACTTCAAGATCAGCATTGGCAAAGACACCACCGCCATTGCCTTTGCTGAGCACCACAAAGCCCCACTCATTGAAAGAGCGAGAGACGCTGGCGGTGAAATCAGGCTCGACGATGCCTTTACGGCCGCGGGCTTCGCGCTCCTCAGCGGATTTGACGCCATCGAGTAGGCCTTTCACGTTTTCCTGGGCGCTCGCGAAGCGCTGATTCTGATTGGCGAGAGCGCCCTCGGCCTCTTTCTTTTTGTTGGTGAGGTCTTTGATGGTGGCCATGAGCTTGGTGATGTCACCGGCCTCGTCGATCTTCGCTTGCAGCTCCTTCACCACTTTGGCCACGCCTTCGAGGTTGGTTCTGACTTGAGCCAGCTCTTGCTCCTTCTCCTGAGCCTTGGCAGCGGTATCGGTCACCTCTGCTTTGATTTTTTCGATCTCCTTTGTCGCCTCTGCGAGATCTCCTGTGTGCTTGGTCTTGGCCTCCTCGGCGGCTTTTTTATGCTCCTGCACGGAGACGAGGTTCTTCTGCGTGTACTCCTCACGGGCACGCTCGTTCTTCAGACGTTCCTGATTTTTCCAGGCAAAAAAGGCGGAGCCTGCGAGGCAGACGGCAGCGAGAGCAGATAAAATTTTCCAGGCCATGTGTGATGAGGGGAGAGATTGAATTTTTTGTTTTACCGAAAACCCATCCTTTCGACAACAGCATTTTTACACAGGAGTGAAGTTCTTCCCTTCTTTTGCCTCCAATGGCCTCCAAAAGCTCAAATTCCTTCGAGAATCGGGCTTGTGCCATCCCAGATGCCGTGTACGGCTGGCCGCGTCAGGGACCGTGGATGTTCAGCTTGCGAACCCCGCCAGGTCCGGAAGGAAGCAACGGCAGCCTGCCTGCTCATGCTGCGGTTCCCTGGCACTTTTTCAAAAATTTCGCGGCAGAGAGGCACGCGAGGCATCGTTAAAGCGGCCCGCATGATCCGCCTCACCACCCTCCTCGCCCTCCTTTGCCTTGGCATCTCCCTCCAGGCCGCCGGTCTGGCCGGTAAAAAGCCAAACATCATTTTCCTGCTCACGGACGACCAGGGCTATGGCGACCTCTCTTCCCACGGGAATCCCATTCTCAAGACGCCCAACATGGATCGCCTGAATGCCGAAGGGGTGCGCTTCGAGGACTTCTGCGTGAGCCCCACCTGCGCCCCCACCCGCTCCGCGCTGCTCACTGGGCGTCACGAGTTCAAAAACGGCATCACGCACACCATCCTCGAGCGTGAACGCCTCACGCCAAAGGCCACCACGCTGGCCCAGGTGCTCAAAACGGCCGGCTACACCACCGGCATCTTTGGCAAATGGCATCTCGGTGATGAGCAGGAGTATTGGCCCACCGCCCGCGGCTTTGACGAAATGTTCATTCATGGAGCAGGTGGCATCGGCCAGACCTATCCCGGCTCCTGCGGCGATGCCCCGGGGAACAAGTACTTCGACCCGGCCATCCTCCACAATGGCACCTTTGAGAAAACCAAGGGCTACTGCACCGATGTCTTCTTTGCCCATGCCGCCAAATGGATCGAAAGCGTCAAAGGCAAGCAGCCCTTTTATGTGCACCTGGCCACGAACGCCCCGCACGGCCCCTACATCGCCCGTCCTGAGGACAAGGCGCTCTTTGAAGGCAAAGTCGAAGGTGAGGACGTGCAAAACTTCTTCGGCATGCTCCACAACATCGACCAGAACCTCGGTCGCCTGCTCGGCAAGCTGAAGGAGTGGGGCATCGAGAAGGACACGCTCGTCATTTTCATGAATGACAATGGCGGCACCGCTGGCACAAAGGTCTTCAATGCTGGCCTCCGTGCCTCCAAGGGCTCTCCATGGATGGGCGGCATCAAAGCGAGCAGCCTCTGGCGCTGGCCCGGCACCCTCAACGCCGCCCCGGTCAACAAACTCTGCGCCCACATCGACTTCTTCCCGACCCTCGCCGAGCTCGCCGGAGCCCAACTCGCCGACGATGTCAAAACACAAGTCGAAGGCCGCAGCCTCGTTCCACTGCTCGAAGACCCGAACGCCGACTGGGCTGACCGCCAGCTCTTCACGCACGTCGGCCGCTGGCCGAAGGACGCCGATCCGCAGAAGTATAAATTCACCAATTGCAGCATCCGCACCACCCGCTGGCATCTCGTCAACGCCAACGCCGCTCGCGGTGGAGAGCCCAAAAAGGGCGCCAAAGGCAAGGCGAAGGCCAAAGCAGCCCCGAAAGCGCCCGGCCCGCCCGCAAAGGATGCCATCGTCAAAGCCGGTCCCGAGCCCATGACCTCCTCCTGGCAGCTTTTTGATGTCCAGGCTGATCCCGGCGAGCAAACGGATGTCGCCGCGGCTCATCCGGAGGTCGTCAAAGAACTCGCCACCGCCTACGATGCCTGGTGGGACAGCGTGCAGCCGCTGCTCGTGAACGAAAAAGTGCCTCTCGCACCCGTGAATCCCTTCAAGACGCTCTTTGAGAAGCAATTCGGCCAATGAAGCCTCTCCTCTGCCTTCTCCTCGCCGTCCCCGCCTTCGCCGACATCCATCATGCGCAGGGCGAGATGGCGGGTGAGGTCACCGCGACCTCCGTTTGGCTCCAGAGCCGCCTCACCGCCATCCCTGGACCCGGTCTCGATGACACAGGTGATGTGCCTGGCAAAGAAGGCATCGCCTGTTTTGAGTGGAGCGAGTCGGCGGACTTTTCCCAGCCCACTCGCAGCAAGTGGTCCACGGCCACCGCCGATCACGACTTCATCATCCGCAGCACCGCCAGCGGGCTGAAACCCAGCACGCTTTACCACTACCGCCTCGTTTTCGGCGAAACTCGCGAATCGGCCAAGCCCGGCCCGGCCCGCACCTTCAAGACATTGGGCGAAAGCGGCACCGTGAGCTTCTGCATGGGCAGTTGCATGAACTACCACGCCTTCATGCACGGCAAGGCCAACGGTGGCGGCCCTGTCACCGCCACCGCGGAGGACAAACAGCTCGGCTACCCTTCCTTCGCTGCGATGGCGGCCTTGAAGCCCGATTTCTTCATCGGCACCGGCGACATCGTTTACTACGACCATCCCGCGAAGCCGGCGGCGCAGACCCTGCCCGAGCTTCGCCGCAAATGGCACGAGCAATTCCGCTTTCCGCGCCTCATCGAGTTCTTCGCATACACACCTGCCTTCTGTTCCAAAGACGATCACGACTTCCGCTTCAACGACGCCGATCTCCGTTCCGAAAGCAAACTCCCCGCGCCCACCACCGGCATCGAAATCTTCCGCGAGCAGATGCCTATCTTCGATGAAGACGATCTCGCCACGCCCACCTACCGCACGCACCGTGTTCACAAGCATTTGCAGCTTTGGTTTGTCGAAGGTCGCGACTACCGCTCTCCCAACAAAATGCCCGATGGTCCCGAGAAAAGCATCTGGGGCCGCGAGCAGCGCCAGTGGCTGCAAACCACGCTCAAAGCCAGCGATGCAAAGTGGAAGGTCATCATCACCCCCACGCCCATGGTTGGTCCCGATCGCAACAGCAAGACCGACAACCACACGAACCTCGCCGGCTTCAAACACGAGGCCGACAGCTTCTTCCAGTGGCTGATCGACAACCAGATCACCAACCTCCTCACCTTCTGCGGCGACCGCCATTGGCAATACCACAGCATCCATCCGCTCGGCGTGGAGGAATTCTCCGTCGGTGCCTTGAACGACGAAAATGCCATCAAAGGCGAAAAGCCCGGCGGCCCCAAAACCACCGATCCCGAAGGCAAAATCAAACAGCCCTACATCTACAAGGAGCCGACCGGCGGCTTCCTCCGCGTGATCATCGACGACTCCGCCAAACTCGTGCTCGAACACCGCGACGACCACGGCGCGGTGCTGAATTCAGTGACGAAAGCACCTCACGGCTGAAAAAGCCTCGGCAAAAACTCGGTCAAATACGTCCGCCACACCGGCCAGGAGTGATCCCCAGCCGTCTCGTGCCATTCGTGCTTCACGTTCGCGGCTTTCAACGCGTCGATGAGCGTGTGATTGCGCTCCAAAAGAAAATCATCCTTCCCACAGGCGATCCACAGCAGCTTCAGCTTCGCATTCGTGCCCGCGCTGTCATCCATCGCGGCCTTCACCGCCTCCGTGTCCGCCGCGCCGCTGAAGGAGCCGATGTAGGCAAAGCGATCCGTCGCATTCAGCCCGATGGTGAGCGATTGCCAGCCGCCCATGCTCAATCCGGCGATGGCGCGGCTCCCCTGCCCCGGCAGCACGCGATAATTCGCCTCCACGAGCGGCAAAGCGTCCTCAAACAGCTCCTTCCGAAACGCCGCGAGCGAGTCGCCGCGCTTCGCCTTGTCATCACGCGGCACCATGCCGTGCGGATGACCATCGAGCATGACCACGATCATCGGCTTCGCTTTTCCAGCCGCGATGAGATGATCGAGAATCCAGTGCGCCTTGCCGTGCTCCGTCCAGCCACGCTGATTGTCGCCGGAGCCATGCTGCAAAACGAAGAGCGGTAGCTTCTCGCTGCCATTCTCATACCCCGGCGGCGTATAAACCACCACCTCACGCGGCACACCGAGCTGCTTTGAGTGAAACACATGCGTATGCACCGTGCCGTGCGGGATCTCCGCCTGCCAATCCCACGGCGCAGGCGGATTCGACGCGATGTGCAGGATGCTCTTCTGCGGCATGCGCTGCGGCTTAATCGCCGTGTTTTGCGGATCGAGCACATTCAGCCCATCCACCTGAAACGAATACTCCCACACACCCGCAGGCACCTCGATGGCCCCGCTGCTCCAAAGCCCATCGCCGCCGCGAGTCAGCGCCGCGTCCTCTTTGCTCCACTGCCCCTTCAACCTCACTTCGGCCGCTTTCGGTGCCTTGATCGAAAAAGTGACCTTTCCATCCGCAATGTCCGCGGCGGCAAAAATCGAATTGGAGGCCCAAAAGGCCGTAAGAGCGAGTGTGAGCAGGTTTTTCATGCAAAGAGAGGTTACAGCCGCCTTTCGACGCAGCTGCCGACTTGGTAAGATCGCTAACAGACAAGTGCTGATTTGGAAAGCCGTTAGGCCGCGTGCCCCCAACTGTAAACCCAAACATGGTCATCGAAAACCTGGCCGTAGTTTGGGCCGTTTCCGGCAACTTCCCCCTCGCGCAATCCCGCAAAGTGCATCGCCTTGTCCAACGCCCAACCAACCTCCCCATCAAAAGCCTGACGGTCGAACATCTCGGCGAACGCCTCTGGCATGGTGAAGAGTCCGCGTCGAGCTAACACCGCAAGAGCAGCACAAGCCGGAACGATAGAAATGCCGCGTGGATCACGAAGCGACTGCATCAACGGCTCAATGAGCGAGGCTGGTGGTCTGGCCATCGCCATAAAAATCCCCACGAGGCGCTCGCGCCAAGATTCGCCCGTAATCATTTCTGCGACCAGATATTCAGACACGCACGGCGCAAGCGTGATGATGGGCGCAATCTGCTGTCGATACGCATCATCGCTAACCACTGGGTGAATAAGACTGAGGTATGCGTCCTCTGTCTGGTCGAATATATCATTTACACTCATGGCGTATTAAGCAGACTGACATCTACAACGGGCGCTCAAGGGAGCGGGTATTGAAATTAGATTTCGACGCCGCCGATGAAAACGCGGTGCACGTCGAGTTTCCGGCTCAAAAGCACCACGTCGGCGTTTTTGCCGGCTTCGAGGCTTCCGGTGTGTTTGGCGATGCCGGTGAGCTCGGCGGGCGTGAGGCTGGCCATGCGCACGACCTCCGGCAGCGTCGCGGAGGTGTCGCGTTTCATCTGCCGCACCATGTGATCCATGCCCACGATGCTGCTGGCGAGACTCGTGCGACCCGGTGCCCATCCGACTCGGCCATCACTCTCGAACCACGAGCCGTCCGCCGCCGCGCCGAAGCGGTAATTTCCTGGAGGCAGGTCCAGCGCCCGGTTCGCATCGGTCACGAGGCACAGTTTGCGCGGCCCTTTGAGCCGAAACGCAAACTCCAGCAGCTCCGGCGCGAGGTGGCAGCCATCGGCAATCACTTCCGTGCTCATGTCCGCCGTGCCGAGCACGAATTCCAGCATGCTCCCACGCATCGGCACGCCGAGCCGTGAACGCACCGAGGCCACGTTGCTCATCGCGCACCAAAAGTGGTCCACATGCCGCATCCCGGCCTTGAACGCCGCCGCCATCTCCGGCCAGCTCGCGTTGGAGTGCCCGCAGGTGATCAGGCAGCGCCGTTTCTTCGCCTCGCGATAAAACTCGACCGCTCCCGGCAGCTCCGCCGCGCAGGTGGCGATGCGCACGAGCCCGCTTTCAAAGTAAGCGCGATACTCCGCTGCCGTAGGTTCACGCCGCCCCGCCGCCGAATGGCAGCCCACTTTGTCCTCCGCGAAGAACGGCCCGTAAAGATGCACGCCCGCGATCCGTGCGCCATTATGCGCCTGCTTTTCGGCCTGCACCGTCTTCACCGCATCCAGCATCGCGTGAATCTGCTCCGGCGAGCCCGTGGTGGTCGTCGGAAAAATCGTCGTCGTCCCATGCCGCGCATGCGCCCGGCACGCTACCCGCACCGCCTCGCTCGTCCCGTCCATGAAATCCGCCCCTTCACCGCCATGCACATGAATGTCGATGAACCCCGGCGCGAGATAGCCACCGCGTCCGTCGATCACCTCCGCCGCCTCGACGTTCGGCCGCTTCCTCGACACCGACACGATCTTCCCCTTCTCACAAACCACCCACGCGTCCTCGACGAGACGATCAGGCAGGATGGCGGTGAGATTGGAGAAAACGAGGCGCTGCATGCTGCTTCAACGCGCCGCGATGTCTTGTTTTGCTCTCTTGCACTCAAACGTATCGCCCATAAAATCGCCACATGCCCGTCACTACCACTCCCACCACTGCCGCCATTCTTGAGCGTGTCGTCAAACCCGTGGGCAGACGCATGACACCGGCCTTGGCTCGTGAGCTGATGCAGTTGCAGTTTTCACCCGCCGATATGCGACGTGTCGGGCGCCTTCTCCAAGCGAGCAAAGACGGCGCACTCAGCGTCGATGAGGAAGCGGAGCTCGAAAGCTACCGCACCGCAGGCCGCTTGGTCGATTTGCTCCGCATTCAGGCCCGTCGGTCGATGAAAACCTCGTCACGCATCCGGAAGTAGGATCGAATGTCACGTGTCTCCGCCAAACTCGCCAGGAGCGTGGCTCTCCGCGCTGGCCGTTGCTGCGAATATTGCCAGCTTCCCGATGGCGAGTGCGTCTTCGGATTTCAGCCGGATCACATCATCGCGGTGAAACACGGAGGCCCGACGAACCTCGAAAACCTCGCGTGGACCTGTTTCTACTGCAACAGCTACAAGGGTGCCTGCGTGGCTGGCTATGATCTTGAAACAGGAAGGCTCACCCGGCTTTACAACCCAAGGCGGGATGTTTGGAGCCAGCACTTCAAATGGAAAGGCGGCCGCATCCTGGGCCGCACGGCGGTCGGCCGCACCACCGCGGCGGTGCTGAATCTCAATCATCCGGACTCGGTAAGCATCCGTGAGCACCTCATCGCCGAGGGCGTGATGCGCACAGGTTGATGAGATTTGCCTCTTGGCATCCACCCCATCCCGGCGCAGGAGAAGACCCATGTCACATCCCTTTCTCCAACTCGGCGTCCCACACGATCTGACCCGCGGGCTTGAAGAGCTCGGCATCGTCACGCCCACGCCCGTGCAGGAGCAGGTCGTCCCGTTTTTGATCCAAAACAGCTCCGACCTCATCGCGCAGGCGCAGACCGGCACGGGCAAGACCGCGGCCTTTGGCCTGCCGCTGCTCATGAAGATCGATCCGGCCAATCGCGACATCCAGGCCCTCGTGCTCTCGCCCACCCGCGAGCTCGCGAAGCAGATCGGCAAGCAGCTCTTCCGCTACACCAAATACAGCGACAAAAAGATCTTCATCGAGGTGGCCTGCGGCGGCGACAAGATCGACATGCAGATCGAGCGCCTGCGCCGCCCCACGCACATCCTCGTCGCCACGCCGGGCCGCTTGACCGAGTTGCTCGACAAAGACGCCCTCACGCTCGAATTCGTGCGCTACGCCGTGCTCGATGAGGCGGACGAGATGCTCAGCATGGGCTTCAAGAAGCACATCGTCGAGATCCTGAAGATCGCCGCCATGCGCCGCGCCACCTGGCTCTTCTCCGCCACCTTCCCCGATGCCGTGGGCGACCTCATCAAAGGCTGCATGTCCGCCAGCGCCCACCGCATCCAGATCGACACCGAGCAGGTCGTGAACCGCGACATCGACCACCACTACACGCTCTGCCACCGCGGTGAAAAGACCGCCTTCATCGTGAACTTCCTCAAACGCCGCCAGGAGGAGCGCGGCCTCATCTTCTGCCGCACCAAATACGGCGCCATCCGCCTCGGCGAGGAACTGCGCGAGGCCGGCATCCACGTCGAGGTCCTCCAGGGCGACCTCGCCCAGCGCGACCGCGACAAGGTCATGCGCGCCTTCAAAAAAGAGCGCGTCCCATTCCTCATCGCCACCGATGTGGCCGCACGCGGCATCGACGTCGCCGGTCTGAGCTTCGTCCTCCATCATCAGCTCCCCGACCAGCTCGAATACTACACTCACCGCAGCGGCCGCACCGCCCGCGCCGGCAACAAAGGCATGTCCCTCGCGCTCATCGAGCAACAGGAGAAGCCCCTGCTCAACGCCCTCGCCCAGAAACTCCGCGTCGAGTTCAAAGAGTGGCGTCGGTGAGTAGTGCTCACGGCTTCATCTCCTGATTGCACACGCCGCGTGTGCCAGCTGGGAAGACGTTGTTACTGAAATGCAGGTTCCGGGGGCCGTTGGCCTCGGTGGCGATGATCACGTCGTAAATGTAGCGTGGTGGGCCAGAGTTGTGCACGAGATTACCCTGGATGAGCACGCCATCGAGCGGTGGATCGTCCGCGTCTTGTCCTGAGTCGAATTTGAAGGGCGAGCGCTCCGATCCCCACATCCAGTGCGCATCACCATGGCCGAAATCGGAGATGATGTTGTTCGCGATGATGGAGCCGCCGTCGGAGTTCTCCGGCTTACCGTCGGCCGCCGGATGCGCAGCCGCTCCGGGCATCAGCCCGATGGCCCACAGATCGTTGCGGGAGAACTGGTTGCCGGTGATGATCACATTGCGGCTGCCATGCATGGCCTTCATGCCGATGTGGGCGTGGTTCACGATGTTGTTGGCCACAATGACATGATCACCGTGCAGATCGATGCCCTGGGCCGCGTTTTCGATGTGGTTGCCGAGCAGGCGTGTGAAGTCGCTGGTCTCCGGCGCAGTCACCTGAATGGCGCTGCCTTGACGCCAATTGTCCGTGTAGCCAGCGTCCCAGGCTTGCTGGCTGAGGTGCGGCCCCTTCTCCGGATTCTTTTTCACAAAGTCGCCCAGCTTGTAGCGATCTCGCACCTCCTTGGACGGCGAAAAGACTTTTTCGACGACGTGATTGCCCTCGATCAGCGTGCCCGTGCAGTAGCGCACCATGATGCCCGTGCCATCGGAGCATCGAAAGGCGTAGCCGGAGACCGTGCCCTGCGTGCGATCATCAATCGCCACGCACATGTAATTCCGCACCAAGCAGCGGCTGATGCGCGTACCCTGCGATTCGATGACGAGGATGGAGCCCGACTTCGAGTGGTTGTCGATCACCCGCACGTTGTCGATCACCAAATCGCTGCACTTTTGGGCAATGATACCCTCCTTCCCTGTCTCCATCTTCCCTTCAGTCCGCGTGAGCGTCAGATCGCGGATTTCCACGCCCTGAGCATTCTCGATCTCGATGATCGGCTGATTGTCACTCTGCTGAATGATGCGCCCAGGCCCAAAAAGCCCACTGCGCTCACCACGGACGCGAATCTTCTCCGTGATCGAATAATCACCCGCCGGGACGAAAAGCATGCGGTTCGGATTCGCATCCAAAGCCGCCTGAATCGACGGATACGCCGTCACAGAAAGCTCGGCCGCAGAGGCATGAGCGATCAAGAAGAGAGCAAGAAGACGGCGCATGGGCTTGGAGTAGATTCGATTGTGAATCGAATCGGTTGGGGAGCAAAGGCTTCGAAGGCGAGTCGAAGCTACTTCTTCGGCGCAGTCGCCTTGTACTTCTCCATCAGCGGCTGGAGCTTCTTTTGCAGCGCTTGGTATTCAGGGCTTTTCTTGTCGTGCTTGTTCCGCTCCGCGGCGAGAGCTTTGATTTCATCCGCGAGCGCACGACGCTCATTGGCGGATGTATCCACCTGGATCTCCACATCGTCCCAATCGTCCGTGCGGAAGACGGAGGTGGGAAGGCCGTCGCTGTTCACGAGGTTCGCGCCTTCGGGATTCGCGGCCCAGGCGTAGCGCACGGCCACGGGGGCCTTTACTTCGGCGCTGCTCACGATCACGGCGTCCTTGCCGTCGATCTTCGCATCCGCCCACTTCCACTTCTTGTCGGCTCCAGCGATCTCGAAGCGCTTCAAAGCGCCGCCATCGCGTGATTTGAGACCTTCACCGGCTTGTTCAAAGGTCACGCGGATCGCGCCGTCCTTCACCTCGCTCGTTTTGTAGAGCGGACCGCTGTAAAGGAGCTGCTTGCCGTAGTCTTTGACCAGCGCCCAGCGTGCGAGACGCTCGCCGGGATCTTTTTTGTTCTTCGGATGGATGTCATTCGCCTCGCCGACATCGTTTGTGACCGCCATGCCGGTCTTCGGCGTCGTCGCGAGCACGAGGCGCATGCGATCCTGCGTGAGAGCCCACGAGTCCGGCGTGCCGGGCTCCGTCGAGGGCGCGTGGTAACTGGCGAGCTGCACGTAGTAAAAGCTGAACTCATCGTTCCAGCGCTTGCGCCAGTCGTTGATCATGAGCGGCAGTGTCTGGTCATAAGGCACCGCGCCGGGTCTCGCATTGCCCTCGCCCTGATACCAAATCGCGCCGCGCATCGTGTAGCCGACGAACGGATGAATCATCGCCGCGTAAAGCACGCCCGGACGGCCCTCCGTGAGCAGCGGGCGCTTCGGCGCGTCCGGCTTCTTCGGCAGTCGCTTGCGATCCACCTCCGGTTTGCCCTTCGCCGCGGCCATCGTGGCTTTCCACTGCTCCAATTTAGTCGCATAAGCCGCATCCGCCTTAGCCTGATCGTAGGTTGACTCCTCCTTCAACATCGCATCGACGAGCGCTTTCGTGCCCGGCAGCGTGTTCAGCGCTTCGCGACTCGTGAAAGTCTCCACCGGCTTGCCACCCCAGGGTGATTCGATGACGCCGATGGGAATGCCCAACTCCAAATGCAGCTTCCGCGCAAAGAAGAACGCCACAGCGGAAAAAGTCGCCACCGTCTCAGGTTTGGAGATTTCCCACACGCCCGCGATGTCATCCTGATTCTCTGCCGCCGTCACCTGCGGCCCGTTGAAAACACGTAGCGCCGGATGATTCGACTCCGCGATCAGCCCAGCATACTCCGGCGAGCGATTCATCGTGTAAGCCATGTTCGACTGCCCCGACGCGAACCACACCTCGCCCACCAGCACATCCTGAATCTCGATTTTGTCCGCGCCCGCTGAGATCGTCAGCACCGCGCCCTTCGCATCCGCCGCACCCGTCTCAATTTGCGCCCGCCACTTGCCATCTGCTGCCGCTTTGGCCGTCGCCGACTTCCCTTTGAAGGAAACCGTCACCTCTTTGCCCGCGTCCGCCTTGCCCCAGATCGACGCCGCACGCTCACGCTGAAGAATCATGTGATCACTAAAGAAATGCGGCACCTTCAGCTCCGCGAGGACAAGCGATGGCGTGAGGAGAAGCAGGGAGAGAATGCGTTTCATGGGAAGCGCGAAACGAACTGCTCGAACCAGACTTTCACGAGACTCAGCACATAACTTCTCATGCCAGGCACGTCCGTGAGACGCCCAGCGATGTCACTTCACAAACTTAACATCCACCTTCGGTAGCAGGGCTTTCACTTTGGCCTGGGTCTCCTCCGGGTAGCCTTTGGGACGGAGGGCGAGGCTCAGGGTCTTGAGATGGGCGAAGGCGGAGAGGAGCGGGAGTCGCTCCTCGGGAAGCGGGAGCTTGTCCATCACGAGGGATTCGACGTGCGTGATGCTGGCGAGGAGGCGCAAATCGGCATCGGTGAGCTTGCTGCCGTCGGTGATGGAGAGCGTGCGCAGAGTGGAGATGGCTTGGACGGTGCTGAAGGCTTCGGTGGCGTGGAAGCCTTCGCCGAGCTGGAGGGAGGCGAGCGGCAGCTTGAGCAAATGCCTCAGAGCGGCGGGTGTGGCGTTGTGGGTGCCGATTTCGAGGCTTTTGAGCTTGGTGAGCTTCGCCAGGTGCGCAGCGCCGGCATCCGTGAACTGCGCGTGGGCGAGGCTGATGCTTTCGAGGTTCGGCAGATGCTCGCAGAGGGCCTGGAGGCCTTCGTCGTCGATTTTGCTGCCTCGATGGCTCACTTTGGTGACCTTGGTCCAGCCGCTGCATTTGGCGTAGGCACGGCCGGTGATCTGCGTGCCGACGAAGGAGAAGGTTTCAAGGTTCGTGAGGCCCGCAAAGGTCGCCATGCCAGCATCGGTGAGCTTGCCGTTGTTGGTGAAGCGCAGCGTTTTGAGGTTCGTGAGCTTGCCGAGCGGTTTGATCCACTCGTCGTTGGCCTTGGTGGAGATGACATTGAGAGACTCCAGCGTGGTGATGTGCCCGAGGTGCTCGAAAAAGGCCGCATCATACGGATCGTCCTTCCGATGATCGTGCGGCCCCGCATTCGGAACGGCAAGATCGACGAGTTTGAGGCTCTGGCCGTCCTCGGTCTTCTCCACTTTGCCCTTCGCGGCCTCCACAGTGCGGATGACAGCCTCCACATGCGAATCAAGGGCCCAAGCGAGGCCGGGGAAGGTTGAGATCAGAAGGACGAATGTGGAATGGAGAAGGCGGCGAGACATGGAGTTTTGGAGTGATGGAGTCATGAGATGTGGTGTGCTGGGTCGATGGAGTCATTTCTCCAGCACTCCATCGCCCGTTCAATACTTCGGAAAGATCGTCGGTGTGGGGAAGCGGTCTTCGGGGTTGCTGCCGTCGCCGATGTATTCTTCGCGGGGGAGGTTGACGAGGGGCCAATTGGACGGGCGGACGCGGACGACGCGGCCGGGGCGGATTCCTTCGATGATGAGATCGGTGTCGAAACGAATTTGAATGCCGCTGCTGCCGAGCGGCATGTCACCGGTCCCTGTCGTGACATCGAGAATGGTGCCTTTGGAGGCCATGTGGGCGGGGCCGTAGCCGCCGCCGGCGTGTTTGAGGGTGGCTTCGGCGCCGTTCATGTTGGCGGTGACGCCTTTTTTGAAGTCAGCGTAGAGCGCGGCGTCCATGCCGCCGAACAAGGTGGCGGTGACGGTGGCGCGACCGAACTTGCCATACTCGACGGCGTCGATCCACGCGGGCATCCAGCGGGTGCGGATGAAGGTCTTGTGAGTTTCGGTCTGGTTTTGCGCGGCGCGTTGCATGGAGGCGTCGTCGAGCCAGATGTCGGAAACGTGAAAGCGGGTGAAGATGCCGTCGGGCGTGGGTTTCCAGGTGATACCGAGCAGCACAGCCTGACCACCGAGTGCTTTTTTGCCATCGGCAGGCCATGCGCCGTCGGCGATGAGCTCGTCGATGCCGAGGCACTCGCGACCGCGCCAGAAGCGCGTGGCGGCGTCGAAGGTGAGCTTTTCCTCGGTCGCTTTGGTGTTGCCGCCTTGCTTGGGCTCGCAGGTGGCGATGAGCATGCCTTCGCGATTTTTGACCTCCACTTCCTTCAGCTTCCACACGAGGCCTTCGCGCTGGCAGTGGCTGGGTTCGTCTTCGAGCACCAGGAGGTGGTTCTCCGCAGGCGCGACGCCTTTGCCGCTGTAGCCGGCCGTTTTGTTTTTGTTATCCACCGGCAGCACGGGCACAGCCGATGTGGCCGGATCAGGCGGCAGATAAGCGCGGATGTGCAGCAAGGTGCCGAGCGGGATGTCGCGCAGATCCGCCGGTGCGCCGTGGTAACGCACCACCGCATACGGCAGCAGCGCGAAGGGATGCGGCGCATTGCGGAAGTAAGTGCCCTCGCCCGGAATGCGCACGCTACCACGGCGGTTCGCATGATCGACAAAGACGAGTTCACCGCGATACGAGAGCGCTTTCTCCAACGGCGGGAACTTGCCGGCTTCGGGGCGGAAGGGTTCGTCTGCTGCGCGGGTGAAAGCGGATGAGATGAGGCAGCAGGCCA
Source organism: Verrucomicrobiaceae bacterium (assembly GCA_016713245.1). Taxonomy (GTDB): domain Bacteria; phylum Verrucomicrobiota; class Verrucomicrobiia; order Verrucomicrobiales; family Verrucomicrobiaceae; genus Prosthecobacter. Next base: position 675,275 of record JADJPM010000001.1, read on the forward strand.
GCAGCAACCAGACGCGGGGCCTTGGAGTGCTGGAGTGGTGGAGTGATGCGTGGGACATGATCGACAGAAGAATGGGGACAGGAGAATCGAGTCTCTCAAGGCTCAGTCAGGACATGGGTAACACCTTTGGTTCAGGACATAGGTAACACATGGTGGGATTGGGTTATGGTTTAGGGTCTGGGCTCAATGGGGTCAACTCTCGCTTTCAGGCTGCTTTGGGGTTGGGATCTTGTTGGTGCTGACGTGCCTCGGAGTGAGGCGGAGCCGAACGTAGAGGCTCGCCAGCACCAACACGGCCAGTCGTCGCCTTCATCTCCTCCTCTCCTGGTTTTTCGGTTTCCAGCACGGCTTTGAACGCTCGGCTCGGCAAATCTAGATGCCCGATGCACAGGCTGCCAAAATACACTTCCACCCGCTCCTGGCTCACTGCCTTCAAGCCGACATCCCAGCCGCGCAACGATGTGGAGAGTTGATAGCGTTCTTTGTCATACTTGATGTAGCCCATGCGCTGCACTTTGCGCGCCTCCATGCCCTCGTAGCCGAGGATGATTTGCTCGTCGAACTTGTAGCTCCGGGGCGAGTTCTCATACACCTGCGCAGGACATTTCATCCCCAGGCTCTCATGCGGTCTCTCGTGGTTGAACTCATGTCGCCAGGTTTCAAAGTGCGCCTGTCGCTCAGCCGCGCTGCGCTCCACTCTCTCGGTGGCCAGCGCCTGGACTTCGCGCTTGAGATCCAGGTGCATCCGCTCGTGGGCACCATTGTCCTGCGGGCAGCCCGGCCGACTGCGATCCAGTCCGATGCCCAGCGTGATCCACCAAGCCGACAGGGCGCTGAGTCCCAGCAGCGCCTGACTGCTGGCAAAGGGCGGCCCGTTGTCGCTGCGGATGACTTTGGGCAATCCATGCCGCTCAAACAACTTCTCAAAGCAGGCTCGCACGCTGGCCGTGTCGCCTTTGTCCAGATGACGCAGCTCCAAGATGTAGCGGCTGTGCGCGTCTCGGACCGTCAGTGGATTGCTGCGCCCACTGCCCTCTCTCCACCAGCCTTTGAAGTCCACACTCCACAGGTCATTGGGGGCGCTGACTTTCACATCGGTGGTGAGCCGACCGCTCGGCGTGGCGGCTCGCTGCTTGCGCCGCTTCTCGACCATGCCGCAGCGCTCCAGCACTCGCTTGATGCTGCTTTCACTCGGTGCCGCACCCCAGCTCCTCTGGTAGATGGCCTGCACCTTGCGTGCTCCCCAGTGGCGGTGGCTTTCTTTGATCCGCACCAGACGGCAGACGACCTCCTCGCTCAAGGCCTCAGGACTGCTTTTTGGGCGCCGACTCTCTTCTTTGAGGCCTTCCGGCCCCTTGGCTTCAAAGCGGGCTTTCCACTTGTAGCCGGTTTTCGTGCTGATGCCGTATTCACGGCACAGCTCGCTGAAGTTTGCACTGCTCTTCGCTCGAAAGGCGAACTGGATTTTCTGGTTCATGATGGGTTCGGTTTGTTGCCACGCCATGTTTGCAGCCTACCTGCACGCCGGGCAGACCGTTACCTATGTCCTGAACCAAAGGCACTTCCGATGTCTTGAACCTGGACCTCAATAGGTAGGGAAAATCGCAGGCGTGGGGAAGCGCTCGTCGATGTTGGAGGCTCCGTTGCCGAGATACTCTTCGCGGGGCAGGTGGACATCCGGCCAGTTCGCAGGGCGGACTTTGACGATGCGCGTGGGACGCATGCCCTCGGTGATGAGATCGGTTTCAAAGCGGATCTGAATGCCGCTGCTGCCGAGCGGATGGTTTGCTGAGTTTTGATTTCCCACAGATTCAGGGAGGCCCGCAGATTTTTTTTCTGAGTCAGGTTGGGTTCCTGAATCAATCGGTGGGCCTCCCTGAATCTGTGGGAGAAAAAGATTGCCACGAACTTCGATGAGTTTGCCTCTCGCGGCCATTTGTGTCGGCCCGGCGGTGCCGCCTTCGGTGTGCTTGAGGGTGTTTTCAGCGGCGTTCATCAAGGCGGCGATGCCGGGTTTGAAGTCGGCGTAGAGCGATGGGTCCATGCCACCGAAGAGCGTCGCGGTCACGGTGGCGCGGCCAAACTTGCCATACTCGACCGCATCGACCCACGCGGGCATCCAGCGGCTACGAATGAAGGTCTTGTGCAGCTCGGATTGATGCTCCGAGGCGTTTTGCATCGCGTCGTCGTCGAGCCAGATGTCTGAGACATGAAAACGGCTGAACACACCGCCGGGCGTAGGCCTCCAGGTGATGCCGAGATGCACCACCTGGCCGCCGAGCACCTTTTTGCCATCCGCAGGCCAGGTTTTATCGGCGATGAGATGCTCGATGCGCAGACATTCGCGACCGCGCCAGATGCGCGTGGCAGCATCAAAGGTCAGCGTTTCATCACTGGGCTTCGCTTTGGCATTGTTTGGGGCTTCGCGGCTCGCAACCATGGTTCCTTCGCGATTTTTGATCTCCAGCTCCTTCAATTTCCAAACAAGGCCTTCGCGCTGGCAATAGCTCGGGTCGTCTTCGAGCAGCAAAACGTGGTTTTCCGCCGGTGCGGTGCCCAGATTGCCCGCCTTGGTCTTTTCGCGATTGTTCACCGGCAAAACGGGCACCGCCGAGGTTTTCGGATCCGGTGGCAAAAACGCCCGCACATGCATCATCGTGCCCAGCGGAATGTCCCGCAGGTCCGCTGGTGCGCCGTGATACCGCACGACCGCATACGGCAGCAGCGCAAATGGATGCGGTGCCGTGGTGCGGAAGATGCCGCCGGATGTCAGACGCAGGCTGCCGCGACGATTCGCGTGATCCACGAAGACGAGTTCTCCGCGATACGAGTGCGCTTTTTCCAACGGCGGGAACTTCCCGGCCTCGGGGCGGAAGGACTCCTCCGCACGCGCCGTGGCCGAGAGCATCGTGAGTCCCATGCACAACACCACGAGCCATCGGCGCAATGGAGTGGTGGAGTGATGGAGTGGTGGGTGAGGCATGGTCCGAGGAATGGAGTTGGAGAGATGGAGTGCTGGAGTGGAGCGATACTGGATACATCACTCCAATACTCCATCACTCCATTGCCTCCGCGCGTCGCGTGTCACAGCGCGACGACCTTGTTGCTATCGCCGAACTGCTCCGTCTCGACGCCCATGCGCTGGGCCATGAGGAGGAGGAGGTTGCTCATGTGGGCGTCGGAGTTGACCGGACGGCTGCAGACTTGGTAGTGGGCGGAGGTGAGGGCTCCATCGGTGCCGAGGGAGTAGCCTTCGAAGGCTTTGGCGTCCTTGTTGAAGTCGAGATGGCTGCCGTGCTTCAGGCCGAGGTCCGAACCACCGGCGAGCACCAGCGGGAGGTTCGCATTGCCGTGGCTGTGGCCGTAGGACATGCCGCTGCCGAAAAGCGCCATCGTGGAGCCGATGAGCGGCTTGCCGTTGAGGTCCTTGGTCTCCGTGAGGCGGGTAAGGAAGTAGCTGAACTGCTCGATGGCGAAGGTGTCATACATGGTGAGCTTTTCCATGTAACCGGCATCGCCGCCGTGATGGCTGAGCTGGTGGCGCGACTCGGTGATGCCAATCTCGGGAATGGAAAAGGCATCGCCCTCGCCACCGAGGCTGAAGGTGGCCACGCGGGTCACGTCGGTCTGAAACGCGAGCACCATGAGGTCATACACGGTGCGGAAGTAATCGCCCGCCATCGTGGCGGCAATGTCGCGGTTCGTGCGCTTGCGATCGGCCTCGGTGATCGTCGGCAGCGGCGTGTCGAGCCAGGCATCAGCGCGGCGTGTGCGGATCTCCGCTTCGCGCACGGAGGTGAGGTATTGCTCCATGCGGCCTTTGTCCTCCGCGCCCATCTTTTTCTCCAACTGGCGCACTTCCGCGAGGTTCGCGTCCAGCACGCTGCCCTTGCGTCGCAAAGCGCGGCGCTGGGCCATTTTCCCGCCCTTCGGTTCTTCAAAGAGCGAGGCGAAAATCTCGCTGCAACGCCGCAGTGCGGGCAATTGCACGCCATCCGCCGTCCAGGCGAGCGAACCCTGCGTCAGCGCGACCTCCATCGACGGGTAACGTGTGTGCGGTGCCGTGATCTCCGCCATCTTCTGGTCCACCGAGATGGTGTTCTTGTCCGAAGGCCCCAATTTGCCACCGGTGAGGAAGACGTTGATGCAGTTGTGATGATGACTCAACGCCCCCGGATGATGCAGACCGCTGATCGGCGTGATGACGTCGCGATGCTTCTCCAGCGGCTTCAACGACCGCGAAAACTTGTAATCCCGGCCCGCCGTCGTGATCTGGTAATTCAGCGAGTGCACGCCATTCGCGAGGTAGATGAACGCGCTGCGCTTCGGCGTCGCCGCGATGGCTTTTTCGGCCGCACGCAGCGGCACCATGCATTCAAGCATTGGCAGTGAAATGAAACTGCCGAGCGCCTTGAGCGCGTGGCGGCGATTGAGGAGCCAGGATTGGGTTTGGATGTTCATGGAAGGCGGGGGATGGAGAATCGGAGTGTTGGAGTAATGGGATGGTGGTGCGTGTGTGATCGCTCCATTACTCGACGACTCCATCCAGCAGGATGCTGAGGTCGTGGGCGATGGCGGGGTCGGCACCGTATTCGGTGGTGTCTTCGCGAACGATGAGGGTTTCAGTCCAGTCGTTGGCGTTGCGTTTGTGTTCGAGGGATTCGACGAGTTTGAGGAGACGGTTCTCTAGTCGGAAAATCAGCGTATCGAGCCGCTCAAAGGCGGCGGAGTCAATCTGACCGTTGCGAGAGTAGGCGATGAATCCCGAAAGTGTCTCCCCAAGCGATCCAAGGGCAACGTTGAGGTGCTGAAGATACTCACGAATGGTGCGGCGGCAGTAGCCTTCGGCGATGTTGCGATGTACCGAGTCGCTGGAAGCCATCGACTGCGAGGCGAGCTTCTTCAGCTCGAAAGGCCATCCCCGAACCGCTGCCCATGCGAGCCCATACAACTCGACAGCATCCTGCCAGACCAGCAACTGCTGGTATCCGCGGTTTTTATTTCGTCGTTCGGCATTCATGTTCGGTCATCACTCCAAAACTCCATCACTCCACTACTCCCCGTCCCCGTCACCGCTTCCTCAACAGCTCCGACATCGCCACAGCACGCACGATGTCCTTGATGCGGTAGCCGCTCGTCTTGGCTTCGGTTTGGATGGCGTTGAGGTCGTCTTGGTCGTCGAAGGCGACGGCGCGGCGGAGTGCGTAGGTGGCGAGGTGCTCGATGAAGGCGCGGGCGAGTTTGTCGCGGTCTTCGAGGAGGCGTTGTTTGAACTCGGTGGCGTCTTTGAAGGGGCGGCCGTCGGGCATTTGGCCGGCGGGATTGATCAAGGGGTCCTCCCCGACACCGGCGGCGATTTTTTCACGGGTGCGCCACTGGCCGATGGCGTCGTAGTTGTCCCAGGCGAGGCCGAGGGGATCGATTTTGGCGTGGCAGGCGGCGCAGTTGGCGTCTTCGCGATGGGCTTCGATTTTTTGGCGAAGCGTGGCCTTGGGGCTTTGCGGCGTCGGAGGCTCGATGGCGGGCACATTGGCAGGCGGTGGAGGCGGTGGCTTGCCGAGCACGACCTCGCTCAGCCACACGCCGCGATGCACGGGACGATGGCGCGTGCCATCGGAGGTGAGGCCGAGCACGGCACCCATCGTGAGCAGGCCGCCGCGGCGATCCTCGGGCTTCAGCGACACACGCTGAAAACCGCCCGATTTTGGCTCCGGCAGGCCGTAGAAGTCGCAGAGCCGCGCATTGGCGATGGTCCAGTTGGAATCTACGAAGGCATCGATGGGCAGGTTTTGAGCGAAGGTCTCGCGGAAGAACTCCACGGGCTCGTTGCGCATGCTTTCTTCCAGCCAGTCGTCATAGACGGGGTAGAGCTTTTTGTCCGGCGGGAACATGCCCACGCGATGCAGTTGCAGCCACTGACGCGAGAAGTCGTCGATGAAGCGGCTCGCTTTGGCATCGGCGAGCAGGCGATCGACCTCCTTCTTCAAGGCATCGCCTTTGAGCGTGCCAGCTTTCGCGGCGGTGAAGAGCGCGTCATCCGGCATCGAGCTCCACAGGAAATACGAGATTCGCGTGGCGAGTTCGGCGTCGGTGAGTTGCTCGCGGGCCACGGGATCGCCCTCGACGATGTAAATGAAGTGCCGCGAGGTCAGCACGCCCTGCAAGGCCACGCGATACGCATCCGCGAGCTTCTCGCCCGCGTCGCGCTCTTCGCGATACGCCTTCAAATACTCCTCCAGCTCCTCCATTTTCACCGCACGACGCCACGCACGCTCGGCGAAGCGCTGCAAATGCGCCGCGACGACTTCCGGCGATGCGTCATCCGGCGGCACGACATCCTTGCGACGCGATTTTTCGGCCTCCGACACCAGCGGACCTTCCCACTCGATCCAATCGAGCAGCACCGTGGAGAAAAGGCCGTTGCCCTTGTCGTCGAACATCTGCGGCGCGTTCGGGTTTAAGAGCATCGTTTCGCTGCTGTGCGTGAAAATGTAGCCGCCGCGGCTCGCGAGCGCATTGCGGAAAGCCGCGCCGGCCCGGCGATCCACCACATCGGTGGCCACGACGCAGAAATCGAGCTGCGTGGGCATTTCGAGGAAGACCTCAAACTCATAAACCTGCGGCTTGTCCTCCGGCGCGGTGATGTCGAACTCCACCAGCCCATCGACGGTCTCCTCGCCCGTGCGCTTGCCGATGCTCAGATGCGCCGTCTGACCACCCGGCGGACGAATGCCGCTGGCCTGGATGCGCAGTTTGTAGAGGCCGCTGTGCTCCGGGCCTGTTTTGCCAAACCAGTTTGGCGAAAGCGCATCCTGTGTCCGCCCGGGGAACATCAGATAACGCAGCGGCCGCTTGATGCCGAAACGATCCAGCGCCGCCTGCTGGTCCTTGCCGCCACCGTAACGCAGATCCGCCGCCGTTTTGCGCACCTTGCGTGCCTCGCTCGTCGCTGTCGGGAACGCCCGATCCAGCACCAGCTCCGCCGCACGATAGTAGCGATCCACATGGGAAGGCGAGAGCGACAGCTCCGACCCGATGCGCTCAAAGCCATGCCAGCGCGTGTCCTCATTCAGCTCGCCTGGCTTCGCGGGATCATAGCGCACGCCGAGCAGGTCATAGACCGTGTTTTGATACTCCTTCCGGCTCAGCCGGTAATGCGCCACCGCCGGTCGCGCCGCCATGCGGGCCGCCTTGCCCTCTTTGATGCGTGCATCGAGACTCGTCACAAACGCCGCGATCTCCTCCTGCGTCGGCTTCTTCTCCTTCTTCGGCGGCATCTCACCCGAGTTCACCTGCTCGATCACCTCCGCCCAATGATGCGTGTCCGCGCCGAGTTTGAAGTCCCGCGAGAGCTGATCGATGCGCAAGTCACCCTTCTCCTTCTCAGGACCATGACAGCGGACGCAATGCGTCTCGAGAAAAGCGTCATACGGTTCTTCCGCGTGAGTTGCAGAAGCGTTGAGGGTGGCAATGGCGGCCAAAGAAGACCAGTAGCGAAAACAGGAAGGCATGGGGGCTGGACTTGCTACGCCTGGAGCCAGCTCGTTATAGCAGCACATTTCCACACGAGAGCTTCACGGCACTGGCTCCAATCCATAACTCTTCATCCACCAAGCCACTTTTTCCGCATCGGTCGGCTCGGGGTTGTTGAGGCGCTTTTTCCAGGTGCGCTGGTAGTCGGCGCGTTTGGCTTTTTGGATCTCGGCGAGGGGCGGTTCGGTGGCGGGATCGCCTTTGGCGCCTTGGTCCTTCGTTTCGGCGATCCAGGTGTCGAGGCGTTGGTTGAAGTCGGCGGTCGCTTGGGCATTGCGGATGGCGTGGAGGCCTTCAGGGTCGGCTTGGAGGTCAAAAAGCTCCGTCTCAGGTCGCGTGGGGGCGAGCCATTGGGCTGGAAAGGCGGCGAGTTGGCCTTGGCGCTGCAACTCACGCAGCAGCGGCATGCCGGGGTATTGATCTTCTTTGTAGCTGGACCAGTTCAGTCGCGATTGCTCGGGAGAAAAGTGCCGCACGAACCACCGATCCGGCGTGATGACGGCGCGGATGCGGTCCATGGCATCGCCACAGCGATCCCGCGCGGCGAAGAGCTGCTCGCGAGCCGGAAAATCGCCGCTGAGGATGACCTGCCCCTGCATCCACGAGGGCACGGGCAATCCAGCGACCTTCAAAACCGAGGGCGCAAGGTCGATGAGGCTCACGAGACGTTCCTCGACCTGATTCGCGGCGATCTGCGGCCCGCGAACGATCAGCGGCACCTGCAAACCCTCGACGCTGAGCCATTGCTTGCCCCAGGGCATCGGGCGGCCGTGATCGGCGAAGAACATCACGATGGTATTGTCGAGCACGCCTTCGGCGCGGAGTTGATCGAGGATGGCTCCCACACGCTGATCCACGACCTCGACGCTGCGTTGATACGCATACCAGTCGCGACGCACGAGCGGATGATCGGGGTAGTTTTCCGGCAGCTTGATGGCTGCGAGCGCCGCCTCATCAAACGACTCCGGAATCGGAAACGGGCGATGCGGCTCGGTGATTTGAAACTGCGCAAAGAACGGCTGCCCCGGCTTTCGCTTCCGCCAGTCATCGCCGTCGAAGAGCGTCTTCGCATCGTGGGCAAAGTTGTAGTGCGTTTTGCCCTTCGTGATTTTCTTGCCGTTGCGGATGGTCCCCGGCGCGGCGGCGTTGGTCACAAACCAGCCTGCTTCGAGGAGAATAGTCGGCAGTGGCTGGTAGGGCGCGGGAAGCGGCTGCGGATTCTCCGTGTCATGCGGATGCAGTCCCGTCGTCGTTTGATAGCACCCTAGAATGAAAGCCGAGCGCGAGGAACTGCACACCGGTGCCGTCGAGTAAGCCCGCGCATAACGCCGCCCCTCCGCCGCCATGCGGTCGAGATGCGGCGTTTTCACCTGTGCCAGGCCATAAGCGCCCGTATCCGGCGACATGTCATCCGCGATGATCCACACGATGTTCGGCGGCGCGGAGAAACAAACGGCGGTGAGGGAGAGAAAGAAAAGGGTGAGGCGCATAGGACGTAGATTCGATTGGCAATCGAATCGGATGGGGAAATGGCTTCGATTCACAATCGAAGCTACGGGCGGTGCTTGTCGAAGGTCTTTTGATGATGGCGCATGATGTCATCGCCTTTCACGTCGTAGCTGCCGGTAGCGGTGTGCGGCACCTCGGGGATCGAGAGAAACTCATGCGCGATGCCGAGCTCCTTCAGGTAGGCCGAGAAGAGCTTGTTGTGCTCGTAGTTGAAGCACTTCGTGCCATCCCAGACGAGGATGTTCAGCGCCGGACGATCCTGACGCGTCGCAAAGGCCTTCGCGAGATCCCACGCGTTGTAGCCGAGCGGCAGGAAGCGCAGCGAGTCGTTCTCGTAGCCGTTGTTTTCCTGGATGTGCTTCTCTGGGCCATAGCCCGAGCCGCCGGGAGCGACGGAAAGAAACAGCTCCGGGTGCTTGAACATGATGCGCGTGGTGCCACGACCGCCCTGCGAGTAACCCTCCAGCGCCCGCCCCTCACGCGTGCCCCAGGTGCGATACGTCGCGTCAATGTGCGGCACGAGTTCCTTCACGAAGACACTTTCGCCCATGCCCTGCTTCATCTCCGGCATGTCATACCAGCTCACCGGCCCGCCATTTGGGAAAACATAGATCGTGGGCTTGATCGTGCCCTTTTGAATCGCCGCATCCACATAGCTCGCGAGCCGCACGGCCTTGTTCTCCGCACCGGGCCGCCCGCCGTGCAGATGAAACACCACCGGATACTTTTCCGCACTCGTCTCATAGCCCGGCGGCAGGTAAATGTAGTAGCCCACCTCCACGCCCATCGACGCACTCTTGAAGGTCGCGTGCTTCACCGTCGCTGGCAGCGACTTCTTGGCCCACTCGGCGCTTTGCATCGGCGAAACCCACGAAAAGGGCGGCTCGACGGCCTTCTTCGCGTTTTGAGCGAAAACGAGGCCGGAGGAAGCGATAAAGAGGCAGGTGAGGGTGCGAAGCATGCGTCGGAAACGAGCTTCAACGCGTCATGTTGCCATCGATTCGATTGGCAATCGAAGCTACACAAACAATCCGCTCAGCGTGCCGGTGCTCACGTTGTTAAAGCTCGCGATCTCCGCGCCGAACTGCTGCGCGAGCGTGAGATGCAGATTCGCCAACGGCGTGCCCTTATCGAAAGACGCATGCTGTCCCGTTTTCACGCGACCCTGGCCTTTGCCGAGCAGCACCAGCGGCAGGTCTTCTTTGATGTGGCCGTTGCCGTCCTTCATCTCGCTGCCGTAAAGCACCACGCTGTTGTCGAGCAGCGACCCGTTGCCTTCATTGATGCCGTTCATCTTCGAGACGAGGTAATGCACCTGCTGCGCATACCAGCGGCTCACCGTCGTGTACTCGGCCACCAGCGCCTCCTGGTTCTTGTGATGGCTCATGCCGTGATGGTCATTCTTCACGCCGTCGAGGAAGGTGAAATTCTGCCGCGAGAAGCCGTGCGCACTCATGAAGGTCGCCACACGCGTCGTGTCCGTCTGCAAAGCGAGCACCAGCAGGTCGAGCATCAGCTTCATGTGCTGGTCCTTGCTCATCGGGATGCCCGCAGGCGGCCGTTTCAGGTCGGGCGGCGTCAGCGGCGTCCATTCCGGCGCGGGCGGATTCATCGTGCGCTCGATTTGCTGCTCCACACCTCGCACGCCTTCGAGATACTCATCGATCTTCTCCTTGTCGCGACCGCTGGCGATCTTTTGCAGCGCCTTCGCCTCCTCCAACACGAGATCCACCACGCTGCGACGATTCTCCGCCGCCCGCCGAGCCTCTGGCGATGACGGATCGCGAAACAACCGGTCAAAAGCCGCCCGCGGGCTGATCTCCGGCGAGATGCGCTGCGTCGCGCTGCTCCATGAAACCGTGTTCGCCAGCGCGATCGGATCATCGCCCGCCATGCCTTGCCGCGGCGGCTCGGTGCCGAGCTCGATGCTCGCAAATCGCGTTCCTTGGCCAATCTGCCGCGCGATCACCTGATCCACCGAAATGCCATTCACACCATTCTCGATGGCCGTGCCCGTCAAAAACGCCCCCGTGAGCTTCACATGCCCTTTGCCCACGCTGTCGATCCCGCTCAGCACGACCATGTCATTCTTAAACTCCGCCAGCGGCTCCAAAATCGGCGAAAGCGCAAAATCCCGCCCCGCGCCCGTCACATCCCAAGCCTTCGGAAACACCCCGTTCGGCTGGAAAAACGTCACAAACCGCCTCGGCGGCAGCTTTTGAGCGGCCCGCGCCCTCGGCGTCATGATTTCCAACCACGGCAAAGCCAGCGTGGCTCCGATTCCACGAAGAAGAGTGCGGCGTTCGATGCGATGTGACATGTGACCGGTGTAACGAGGGCTCGAAGGGCCAGCTTGCATGCCACCGTCCACCAGGCACTTTTTACCATGGCCTTCCTCGAACCCGATTTCTTCCAACGTGATGTGCTCGCCGTGGCCCGTGATCTGGTGGGCGTCGAGTTGGTGTGGAATGGCTGTTCCGGTATCATTGTGGAGACGGAGGCCTACGCGGCGGAGGGCGATGCCGCTTGCCACACGGCCTCGCGACCCAGCGCCCGGGAATTCATGGCCGCCAAGCCACCCGGTGCGGCCTACGTTTACTTCAACTACGGCATGTACTGGCTCTTTAACCTCCTCGTGAAGGGCGGCGGACATGATGGCCTCATCCTGATCCGTGCCCTGGAACCGCGAAAAGGCCTCGAAAGCATGCAAAGCCGCCGAAATCGCGAAAAAGCCCGCGATCTATGCTCGGGACCGGGAAAGCTCGCGCAGGCGCTGGCCATCGACGGCAGCCATCATGGCCTGCCGATGGCTGGTAAGGGCCGCCTGCCTGGTTTTGGCCTGAAAGCCTCCGCTCTTCCTGCCAAGGAGGTCGTGAGCGACATCCGGGTGGGCATCAGCCGGGCGGTGGACTTCCCATGGCGCTTCCTGATCCGAGAGAACCCGCATGTCAGCGTGCCGCACGGCAAGGTGAGAGTCCCCGCGACCGCCTCCAGCCGGTCTTGAGGCTGACTTGTCAGCGAAACGTCAGAAAACCCACAGGGTCTGGCACCGGATTTGCTCTTGAATACCCTGTTTTGGCGGCGATGAATGCGCCCCGTTCCCGCCCCCGTATTGGAACGGCCTCCCGTATGCTTCCTTGGGATCACTTCATCTGGTTTGCCAGTTACATCCTCCTCTTCACCGCTCTGTCCGGCTTCGGTGCCCACAGAATCAAGGTGCTGTATCATTTTTGGAAGCACCGCGCCGATGTGCCGCAGCCCCTAAGTGAGTTTGCTGAGCTGCCCGTTGTCACCGTCCAGCTCCCCATCTTCAATGAATTCGATGTGGTCGAGAATCTCCTCCGCAGCGTCGCCGCTCTCGACTATCCGAAGGACAAGCTGCAAATCCAGGTGCTGGATGATTCCACTGACGAGACTGCCGCCTTCGCTGAAAAGCTGAGCGCCGAATACGCCGCGAAGGGACTCGACATCGAATACCGCCACCGCACGAACCGCCACGGCTTCAAAGCCGGTGCCCTCGACGAGGCCATGCCATTCGCGAAGGGCGAGTTCATCTGCATCTTCGACGCCGACTTCCAGCCCGCGCCGGATTACCTCAACAAACTCATCCACCACTTCACCGACGGGACTGTCGGCATGGTGCAGGCACGCTGGGGGCATGCGAACAAGCATTTCTCCCTCCTCACCCGCCTCCAGGCGCTCTTTCTCGATGGTCACCTTGTGCTCGAGCAGACTGCCCGCAGCCGTCACGGCGAGTTTTTGAACTTCAACGGCACCGCTGGCATCTGGCGCCGCACCGCCATCACCGAAAGCGGCGGATGGCAACACGACACCCTCACCGAGGATCTCGACCTCAGCTACCGTGCCCAACTCCGCGGCTGGCGTTTCATCTACTTGAAGGACGTCGTCGTCCCCGCCGAGTTGCCGCCGGACATGGATGGCTTCAAGAGCCAGCAGCATCGCTGGACCAAGGGAAGCATCCAGGTGTGCAAAAAGATCCTCGGCGAGGTGTGGCGAAGCAAAGCCCCGCTTTCGATCAAGCTCGAAGCCACCGCGCATCTCACTTCAAACTTCGCCTACCTGCTCACGCTCTGCACGCTGGTGCTCATGTATCCGGCGAATTTCGTGATGGGCAGCTCCTGGCACAAGGCCGTCTTCGTCGATGTGCCGGTGTTCTTCTTCGCTTCTTTTAGCGTCGTCGTTTTCTACATGACCGCTCAGGGCTCGCAGTCCCGCTGGGGCTGGCTGAAGGCCCTGCCCTACGTGCCCATGCTGCTCGCCCTCGGCATCGGCATGAGCATCAACAACGGCAAAGCGGTGCTCGAAGCGCTTCTCAATCAGGAAAGCGAATTCGTCCGCACGCCGAAGTATGGCATCGCCACGCAGGCCCAGGCCGCCGGGAAGAAATCTCGCTACAAGGCCGGTAAGTCCATCGCCCTCTGGCTTGAAGTGCTGCTCGCCGGCTACTTCGGCTGGATGATCGTCCTCGCCGGTCAACGCGGCCAGTGGGGTTCCATCCCCTTCCTCATGCTCTTCTTCGGCGGCTTCACCTTCGTAGCCGGCGGTTCACTCTTGAAGCGTTTCAGCATGGAACGCTTCCAAGCAGCTCCAGCGGCCGCTTAACCGGGAACCAACTCACGCGGGCCGTTTCGCCAGCGCCTCGCGGATGATTCTGAGCACCTGCTCACGCTCCGCGCCGGTGATGGGCAGCCGAGGTTCGCGGACCCACTCTTTGCCGAGGCCGGTTTCCTGGCACAGCAGCTTGATGTATTGCACAAAGTGAAGGTGCGTATCGAGCTTCATCAGCGGCTGGCTCCAGCGGTAAAGCGCCCGTGCCTCATCCCAGCGGCCTGCTTGAGCCAGATTCCACAGCTTTTGATTCTCCTTTGGAAAGGCGATGCCGCTGCCCGCCACCCAGCCGTCGATGCCGAGGATGGCGGATTCGAGGAAGAGATCATCCACACCAGTGAAAATCTGGTAGCGATTGCCGGTGAGATTGCGCAGCTCGGTGATGCGACGCGTGTTCGCGCTGCTTTCCTTGATGGCCTTGAGGTTCTCAATGTCTGCTAGCTCCACAAACATCTCGGGAGTTACATCGGTGTGGTAACCCACGGGGTTGTTGTAGAGCATCCAGCTCAGCGGCGTGGCTTTGGCCAACGTGCGGAACCAGTGCGCCGTCTCCTTCGCATCCGATTTGTAAACCATCGGCGGCATCACCATGAAGCCATCGGCTCCCAGCTTCTCGCAATCCTGCATGTAGCTCACCGCGATGGACGTGCTCATCTCCGCCACGCCGCTCACCACCGGCACGCGACCTGCGGAAACCTCCACCGCATGCTTCACCACGGCGCGTTTCTCCTCCGGCAGCATTGTTTGGTTCTCACCGAGGGATCCACACACCACCAGCCCGGCCACGCCGGATTCAATCAGGGCCTCCCAATGCCGCGCCGTCGCCGCGAGATCGAGCGACTGGTCTTGATGCATCTGCGTGACGACCGCCGGAAAGACGCCGGCCCAGGAGAGAGGTTTCTGATTCATGAGTCAGCATTCATGATTCCTGAATCGACTCGTCTCTTGATTGCTTTTTGACCGCGAACCTGCCAAAACATCCAAACCATGGCTCCCAACGGCATCTTGAGTCAAAACGCGGTCGCGGAGGCGCTGTTCGATGCGCTGCCGGATGTCGTCTTTTTCATCAAAGACGCCTACGGACGCTATGTCGTGATCAACCAGACCTTCGCCGCCCGCTGTGCAGGGGGAGATAAAACACGCCTCATCGGCAAAAAGCCCGAAGAGGTTTATCCCGCGCCTCTGGCAGCCAGTTATGCCCGACAAGATGAGCTCGTGCTGAAAACTGGCAAAAGCATCGACCAGCAACTCGAGCTGCACATCTACCCCGGCGGCAAGGCGGGCTGGTGCCTGACCACCAAGCATCCGCTGCGAGATGAAAAGGGGCACATCACCGGCGTCGCGGGTATATCGCGTGATCTCGATGCGCCTAGCGACAAGGCCACTGGCTTTGCCGAGCTCGCCAGCGCCCTCCGGCACATGCGCAAGCACTACACCGAGAGCCTGCGCATCGAGGACATCGCCACGAAGGCCGGGCTGAGCGTGTATCAGTTCGAGCAGCGTGTACAGCGCCTCTTTCAAATGAGCCCGCTGCAGCTTCTCCACAAGCTACGCCTCGACGAAGCCACGCGTCTGCTTCGCGAAACCGATCTCCCCCTCGGCGAGATCGCCCTGCAAACCGGCTGGTGTGATCAAAGCGCCTTCACCCGCCACTTCAGCCGCTACGCCGGCATGGCTCCAGGGAAGTTTCGAGCGATGCAGGGGCCGAGGTGAGAAGTGTCTGCTACCTCGCCGCCTCCAAGCCCACCTTTCGCAAAGCCTCAATGGCTTCGCGTGCGAGGTCTTCTTCCTTCCGGCCATCAAACAGAAGGCCGATGTGGATGTAGCCGAGACGCTCGGTGCGATAGTCGGGATGCGGTGGAGTGGGTTCTGGCGGCGGTTTGAGATAGCTGGGGAATTCGATGCGACCATCGGGCAGTTTTTTGACCTCCGGCTTCTTCGAGAATTCCTCCATGGCGACTCGGTAGGCTTCAAACTCCTTCACAAAGGCCGTGTGCTTCGGCTGCTCGGCACGCACGGCTTCGAGGAATTTCAGCAGGCGTGTGCCTTTGCCATCGCCATCGAGGTGCATGAAGTAGTACGTCATGAGCATGGCGCTGTGATAAAAGCCTACCATCGGCACGCCGTCACCGGGCATCTCCCAATCGAAATAGACGTTTCCTGCTTTGCGCACGATGGGCACCTGAATGATGCGCTGTAGCTCATCCAGTGGCGGGCCGCTGAAGCGGTATTTGCCACTGAGGCGATCTTTGTTGTAGCGGCGCACGCTGGCGAGCAGATCGCTGTGACGGAAAGTGCCGGACTTGTATGGAATGCATTCCACATACTCGGCACTGCCTTCGATGAGCCAGCGTGGCAGCAGGGGCAGGATGTCGTGCATCATCATGTGCGTGATCTCGTGCACGAGCGTTTTGAGCTCGAAGTTGTCATCCCGCACATAGCCGTTGGTGCCGAGTTTGAGGCCGAGGCTTTCAAGCGGCACTTTGAAGACACGCTCGTCTCGCTTGTAAACGCCGCCGCTGCCCATCGGACCGCCAGCGGCATGGTACAACTGCATCGTCTGATAAAGCTGGGCACGGAAGTAGCCGTCCACCGGCTGCGCCTGCACACCAAAGGGGCTCTGGCTGAGCATCTCGTAAGTGCCCTCGAAGACGCGGGCCACTTCCTTCATCACGACGGGGTTCAGCTTTTCCTGCGCGTTCAGCACATACTCGAAGCGCCTCGAACGGTAGAGGTGGCTGCCTGGCTTTGACTTTTGCTCCACATAGTCGGCGTTCGTGAGACCATCCGGCGCGGTGAGCGTGGCGGGCCAGCTCGATTTGGTCAGAATGGGGCCTACGGCCGCTGGGGCGACCTTCGGAGCCGCGAAGGAAGGATCGACGAGCGTGGTGATGTTCAGCACGACGTAGCTTTGATCGTCGGCAGAGAGGTTCTTGATTGGAACACGCAGGGTTTTGCCTGCTGCGTTCTGCAAAAGCACCTCGCCGCCATCAAAGCCGCGCAAAACAGCCTGCGTCTGATTTCCCTGCGCATCCGTCCACGGACGCATCTCGGCAGAAAAAGCCGCGCTGGCTAGCAGAAGGCAAAAAAGGCTCGTTCTCATGATTTCGCGAGTTGGGCGGAGATTTCGGCGGCGGCTTCGGAAGGCTCCTTTTGCTCCAAAAGCAAAGGGAGGAGCAGCCAGGGCAGGTCATCGCCATTTTCAAACTCATGCGGCGGCTTCGGCGCTTCGGGCACATGAGTGCCGGAGGGAAAGCGATAGCTTCCATCTTCGAGTTTCTCCGCACCGGGCAGCTTTTTGAGTTCCTCCCAATCGGCGTGATACTTTTTGATCTCGATGTCAAAGCTGTCCCACTTCGGGCGATCTTCCATCGCCTGACGTAGCATCTTCGTGATCTGCTGTGCCCGGCGACCATCAGCAAGCCGCGTGAAGTAGTGGGCGACCGCGAGAGCATGCTCTTTGGCATACGATTCGCGTTCGGCAGGTGTGAAAAGCGCCTCCACCTCCGCGGCGTTGGTCTTCGAGAGAGATTGTAGCTTGGCTGGCACCTCCGAGCACCAGGCCGTGCCGCCCACCGTGGGAATCTCCGCGAGGCAATCTGCCAGCGCATCCGGCAACCATGGTGGAACGAGTCCAATGACATCCCGCTGGAGCATGTAAGCGAGGTATTCCTTCAAATGGCGACCGGCACCGGGTTGCTCATCACGCACCCATTCACCACCGATCTTCTCCAATCCGGCGGCGCCGAAGGGAATGCGTAGCGTGCCGTCTTCATCGAAGATGTTTCGGTTCGTATCGATCTCACTCTGCGGCAGCAGCATGATCTGAAAGCGGCCATCATGCTTCGGCCTGGCCAAAACGCCCCAAGGAGCCACGCGGAAAAGCTCGTGCATCACTTCACAAGCCTCCGCGAGATCACGCTGAGTCGATGGAGGGAATTTCTCGGCCGTCTTGAAAGTGAAGTGCTTCGAGTGAAAGCCATCGCTACTCTCGGCAACCGCACAATCTGCCGGATCAGCGGAAAGCGGCCGTCCCCAACCTGCCCCGGCCTTTTGACCGACATTCAAAGGAGGCATCGCATCCAGCACCAGCCCTGGAAGACGTGCCGCCACGAACTGGCGGTCTGCCACCGAGAACTGCGCGAGCGGAAACGCGGCGGTGCGTCCATCCACCGCCTGCAGCATCACGTTCGGTCCGTCAATGCCACGCAGTTCAGCCTGAAACTTCATGGCGGTGCCACTCTCCCGCGTCCATTCACGGGCGAGAGCGGGAGTGGCGAGAAAAAGGAGCCAGATCAGACGCATGCCGTGTGAATACCAAGTGAGGCGATTTCGCGGCAAGAGAAAACTCCAGCGGGACAAACAAAGCAGACCTCACTTCTCCGTTTTCGCCCTACCACCGAAATACGGATACTTGTCCCACGCATCAAAGGCAGGATCGACACGCGGATCGGCGGTCTCGCGCATCCACGCATCCACGCGATCCGATAGCTTGGACTTCATTTTAGCCAGCGCGGGATCGGCGGCGAGGTTTTTGACCTGATCGGGATCTTGGCGGAGGTCGTAGAGTTCTTCAGCGGGACGTTGGGCGAAGTTGATGTCAAAGAAGGGCTTCATCGCGGGGGCGTCGCGCTGATCGAGGATGAGTTGCTTCGTGATGGTGCCATCCACATCGCCAAAGGGGCCGACAGCGAAGTGCAGCGTCGGATCGCCAGCGGGCCAGCGATCGGGGCGAAGGTTTCGCAGATACAAAAACTCGGCGGTGCGAATGCCACGACAGGGATAGCTCAAATCACCCTGGCGCACGTTGGCATGGCGTTCGCGTTCGACGAAGACGTGGTCGCGATCTTTGCCACTGCTTCGACCGGTGAGCACATCGAGGAAGCTGCGAGAGGTCATCTCGGGCCATTTGGGCAGCTGAGCGATGTCGAGGAAGGTGGCGGCGAGGTCGGTGAGGGTGATGAAGGCTTCGCTGCGTTGTCCCGGCTTGACCTTGCCAGGCCACCGAACGGCCAACGGCACATGCGAGCCACTGTCGTGGCAGTTCGCGAGACCACGCGGCATCTGCCAGCCGTTGTCGCTGGTATAAATGACGACGGTGTTGTTGAGCTCGCCGGCCTTATCGAGCATCGCGATGGCTTCACCGAACGCCGTGTCCATCTCCTGCGCGGCGGCGAGGTAACCGGCGATCTCGCGACGCGCCTCCGGGGTGTCCGGCAGATAGGCGGGCACGCGGATTTTCGTGATGTCGATGCCCGCAGCGATTCCATCGACTTTCTTGAAGCTGTGCAAAGCCGTGTGCGTGCTGCCAAACCAGAAGAAGAAGGGCTCGTTGTCCTTCCGGGCATTCAGGAAACTCGCGAAGTCGGCATACTGCCGGCCTGCGGGATTGAGCTCACGGCCATGATCTTTGTGATTGCCCGGTGACCATCCTTTGCCAGTGAAGCCCGTGTGGTAGCCGCCCTCATCCAAGGCATCGGTGAACACGCGAAACTTTGGATGAAATTTGCTCCACAAGCTCGCCATGTCCTCCAACTGATGCGCCACGCGGCCAGTGAGCAAACATGAACGCGTGGGCGAGCATGAGGGCACGGGGCAGAAGGTGTTCACGAAACTCATCCCTTCCCTCGCGATCCGATCAAACACCGGCGTTTTCAATGCTTCGCAGCCATTTGCCCCTGCGTGCTCGTAGGACCAATTATCCGCGATGAGCAGGAGGATGTTCGGGCGTGGAGTGGCGTGCAGTCCGACGGCGGCGAGGAGAAACAAAAGCGTGCGCATCGCCGCTAAACGTCGCCATACCTCAAATCATGCGAGACTAAGCGCACCGCCCTCGCACAGCTCGGCTTTGCCGAAGGCCTGCAGGTTGTGGCCCATGGCCTGGGCGACGGACATCCAGAGACGGTTGTGCGCGGCTTTGTCGAATTTGAGACTGCGGCCCATCTTAAAGCCGAAACCGCCGCCGAGCATGACGTAGGGGATGTTGTCGAGCGTGTGCGAATTGCCTTTGCCGAGCTCGTTGGTCCACACGAGCAGCGTGTTGTCGAGCATGGAGCCATCGCCCGCAGGCTCGGGAGTCTCGCTGAGGCGCTTCGCGAGGTAAGCGAACTCGCCGGCGAACCACGTGTTGATCTTCATGAGCTTCTCGTAGCTGTCTTTTTTGTCGTCTGGATCATGCGAGAGGCTGTGGTGACCTTCCTCGACGCCCAGCCAGCGCATCTGCGCCATGCCGACGCTGCGCATGTATTGCAGCGTGCCGATGCGGGCCATGTCGTTGGCGAGCGAGTTGACGAGCAGATCAATCTGGATGCGGCTGATCTGCGGCGTGTTGTCGTTCACCAATTCGATACTCGGATCAACGGCGGGCACGGGATGCGTGAGCTTGCCGATCTTGTCCGAATCGGCCAGATCCTGCTCTAGGCTTCGCACGAGCGTCATGTGCTGATCGAGCAGCGCTTTGTCGCGGGCACTGAGCTTCGACGAGACGCGTTTTAGGTCCTCTCGCACATCATCAAGGATGCTGACGAGGCTCTCCTTGTCCTTCATCTTGCCATACACTTTCTTGAGCACCTGATGCGGATCATCAATGGGTGCCACAGGCTGGTTTGGCCCGGCGTAGCTCATGCGGGTCCACGGGTCCGCACGGTCGGGAACGGCCACGCCGAACTCGAGCGAGCCAAAACGCGTTTTGGTTTCCTTGCGGCTTTGGAGGAAGTTTTTGATCTCCTGGTCGATGGAGATGCTGCTGGCCCATCCGGCGGGATTTCCGCCGCCGCCCATGATGTTGCCTTTCATGAGCTCATCGCAGGTGAGCAGGCAGCTCATGCCGCGCATGTGGCTGTCACCATCGCCACGCACTTTGTTGGCAATGCCGTGCAGGATGAGCATCTGCTTCTTGAAAGGCTCCAGCGGCTTCAAAATGGATTTGAAGCTGAACTCGCTGCCTTCCTGGTCCGGCCAGAACTCATTCGGCAGCGTGCCGTTCGGCGAAAACATGATGATGAGCCTCTGACGCTTCTGCGGCGCAGGTGCGCCGGTGATGCTCGGCAGGCCGGAGAGGAAGGGAAACGCTCCGGCGGAGATGCCGAGATCGCGCAGGAATTGGCGGCGGTGGAGGTGTTTCATAGGGGGGGGTAATGAACCAACGGGAGGCGCTAAGGGTCACTTTCGTCGTGTTTTGAAGGCCGTGACGGCGTGCTCGGCCAGTTTCAGCCATTCACGGGCTTTCGTGAGGCCGAGAGCCATCGGAATATAGCTCTCAGCGTGCCGGGGAGTGCGGCAGTGGAAGAAATAGATGATGCCAGCACGAACGAGCATCAGCAATGCCAGCGCAGCGGCGATGGCCAGGATGTTTTGCGGCTGAACACTCATATCGAAATCGCTCGCGTCCGCTTTTTGGGCTTTTCCAAAGTCCTCGGACGGCGGCGGGTCTTTTCCGGCAGCATGCGCAGGCGGCGGTCGATCTCGTCATAGAGCTTCTCAGCCGTCTCACGCACCTCCGGGGCCAGATTCTGGAGTAGCAGCCGGTCATCCGTCTGGATGGCGGAAAGGGCTTCGTACCATGGGCGGAACTTTTGACGTCCAGCATGTGATTCCAGAAGGGACAAAAATTCTGTTCCCATTCCCAAGTGAACCACAACAGCAGTGGCGCGAAGCCATTCATGCATAGCTGAAGGATGCATGCTTTGGCTCCCATGTTTTTGAAGCAGGGCACCCCACGTCTGAGTGGCCAATCCCCAATTAGAGTGATAGGCATCAAAGATGGCTTTATTGATGAGGTGAACATCCTTCTCTGCGAAGCGACGCTCATGCAGAATCTCAAAGCGCTTGTGCGCTTCAACCAAGTCGGCGGAGTGATCGCGAGTTAGGATCATGAGTCCGAAAAGAGCTTCTGAATTGATTTCGCCTTTCGCAAAACTGCGGTCTAGAGCCCTCACGGCGTCGTTTTGACGACCGGGTGTATCCATCAAGAGCAGCCCCAGTTTGATATACGGCGTAGACTCGGATTTGGAGTGCTTGCATGCCTGTTCATAGGCTTTCTCTGCAGCAACCAGATCGTGGCGATACCAGCGGCATAAGTCGCCGAGTCCGAGCCATGCTTCGACATTTTGTTCTTCGATCTGAAGAGCGACCTGATATGCTGTCTGGGCCTCGTTGATCAGGCCAAGATGCTCAATCAAAGTTTTTCCCCACTGACGCCAAGCCCCTGTCGAAGCTTTGGGATCTGGCTGCAAGACTTGAAACACTTTTTCCAAGGCCGGCCGCATGAGGAGCTTCCCGGCCTCAGGTGGGAGTGTGTCGGCCATCAAAGCGAAAGTCTCATAGTCCACCGGTGCTTGGAGGAACGCGCGGCTCCAGTCTTCCGGGTTCCAGAGGGAACGAATTTGTCCTGATGCCAAGCGACGAGCGAGCCATTCGGAGGCTTCGGCACTATATAATAGGGTGTCTACCTGCAGGCCATATTGTGCATTCTTCACCGCAGCATCCACCTGCTCCAAAGTCAGCTTGGACGTAGATGATGCCATCTGCTGCACATGTCCCCTTGACAGGCTTCTGCGATCTCCCAGCACCAGATTGGCAAAATCATGGGGCAAAATCGTCGCGTCTTCAGGCACCATGTCGCTCAATGCGTTGTGCATTTCAGCGAAGGCAAGGGTGGCCGGGTGTAGTAACTCGAAGTCAAATATCTCCTCAAGGTCTTTGCGGGCTTTAGCACCTTGTTCCAGCAGTGAGGCAATCTGCATGCGGCGCTCTAGGTCATCCTTGGTCTCGGAACCGGGCAAACGAGTCAATGCACGAGCGACGATCCAATCCTCTGCGCTCATTTCATCCTTCGCCATGAGCCTTGAGGCCATGCTTTCGCGTTCCGGTTCATTCCAGAACATCTCAATGAATCTCGTCAGATACTCCACTGCCTGCCGGTCGCGCCGGGAGCCGAGGCGCATGAGGAACCAGATGTTGAAGAAGCGCTCGGTGATCTGGTAGCCGGCGGAGGCCTGGCCATGCAGGGCCACTTTCTCAATGAATCCGATGCGCTCCAGACGGTCGATCTGCGCACCGATGGCGGCGGCGGCGAGGCCGGTGTCGTCGCTCAATTGACGAACGGTGGCCGGATCCCAGCGTAGGGCGATGGCGCTGGCGATGACCTGCTGCTGGGCTGACAGCTCTTCAAACAGGGCTTTGTAGAGCGGTGTGACGCGGTCGAGGAGGTTTTGGAGATCGCCAAAGACGCCAGGGGCGAAGTCCTCGGCATAAAGAAGGAAGAGGGTGACGGTGGTGCGCGGATTCCCGCCGGTGAGCTGGTGCAGGACGCTGATGCGGTGCGGATAGGCGAGCACGCGATCACGTACATCCGGGCGGTCAAGGACCTCGGCCAGATGGAGCATGAGCTGGCGCATCTCATCCTCGCTGAGGCGCTCGAGGTAGCGGATTTTGAACTGGTCGTAAAAGGGGGCGCCGTAGTCCTGGCTGTCAGGCAGGGCACTGGGGCTGGCCCCGATGAGGATGGGACAGCCAGGACGCATGAGCACCTCCCGCAAAACATGCTGCTGGGCCTTGGAAAGCCGTTCGAAGACAAGCTGGAGGTTGTCCACGAGCAGAACGGGGCGTTTGCCACTGTCTTCGGCAGCCTGGAGAAATACTTCGAGCGCCTTTTTAGCCGCTTGCTCCTCCTCGCTGGCCGGGGAGGGGGGGAGGCCTCGGAGGATGGCATCAATGGCTGCCGCGGCCTCTTTGTTTTCGGCCCGCTCGTGAGCATCGGCGAGGGAGTCGAGACAGTTCAGCCAGAATTTCGAGAGGCGGTCCACGGAGTATTGCTCCTCGGCAAAGACGAGCGGGATGAACCGGGTGGCGAGTTCCCCGCCACGCAAGCCTGCGGCGATGCGGGCGAGCAGCGTGCTTTTACCCAAACCGCGACGCCCGATGATGAGCTGGTGCAGAGCGCGGCTTCGCGGCTTTTCCGCGGCAATGTCGCCGAGGATGTTGTCGAGCAGCCGCTGACGCACCGCGAAGGTGGCGGTGATCTCGGCGTCCGTCATGCGGGACGGATTGTGGAGCGTGAGCTGACTGAGGCTGAGCTTGGGCGGAGTGGCACTCATGGGCGACGGCGGAGCCAGTATTCACGCAGCAAAAAAGAGCGGAAAGCTAGGCTGCCGCCGCTCTCCATCAGATAGCCATCGCGTTGCAAGATGATGGCAAGCCGCCCGAGCTGATCATCGATCCTCGAGGCTTCGCTTTGGGGTTGTGCAGCCATGATGGCGTGGAGCAGTTGATCCCGTGTCCGGCCTTCCGTGTGACGGGCGAGCAGACTCAGCATCGTTTTTGCGAGTGCTGCATCTGGAGGGCTGAACTGCTCCTCCAGCCGCTGACGCCAGGTGTCGAACTGGCTGAGGTTTTCCGGTCGGAGCAGCCAGGTGAAGGCTTTCTCCAGGCTGGTGCTGTCCGCCACGATGGCTCCGGAATCCACCAAGGCATGAAACACAACCTGGAGGTGATGTGGCAGGGGCCAGCCCACGCGGCGGATGATCTCCGTGCGTATCTTGGGCGGTAGGTTGAGGTTGTTGTCGGCTCCTAATTTCTCCAGGAAGGCATCCGCCTCCTGCGGACTGAGGGCGTCAAGAATGAAGGGCGTGAGGTCGTTGATGGTTTTGCCAAGGTTTCTCTCCTCGACGAAGCCCTCCAGGCCGATGGAGCCAAGGAACACCCAGCGGATGTGATGGCGGTAGGTCTGTCGTAAAGCCCTCAGCCAGTGCAGGAAGCGCCTCACGCGCTGCTGCCCCTGCTCCTGATGCGTCATGGCGAGCAGTAGTTCTGGCATTTCGTCGATCACAATCAACACGCGGCGTTTGTCTGCCTCGATTTTGCGGAACACGCTTTCCAGAGCTCGGCCGAGCGTGCTGTGGTCGGGATCGTCCACCTCACCCATCTCCAAGTCGATTCCGGCACCAACTTTGAGTCCGCCCAGTGCCTGCCGGGCTATGCGGAACAGAACCGCACACCGCGAAATGGAATCTGGGTGAAGTCCAGCATGGTGAAGGCCGTCGAGCAGCTTTTCAGCAAAGGACAATTCATCGGCCGAGTCCTCCACGTTCAGGTAAACAGCCGCCCATGACTGGGTCATGCAGACCTCGCACAGTCTCAGAACCAGGGATGTTTTGCCGACGCGACGGGGTGCGTTGATACGCAAATTTGCCGCATTGGAGAGTTCACGCTGGAGGCGGGCCAGCTCCTGGGGGCGGTCAAAGAAGTCTTCGTTTTCAACTGGTGAACCGGTGATGTTTCGCATGAACGCACACTTGCCCGGCAAGTCAGTGAGTCAATATACAATTATGTAAATTTACACCGAAGTTAATATGCGGCTCTTTGCGAATCCGTCGCCACGAGGGCGATGTCGATCATGAGCTTCTGAATGTAGCAGTTGTTGGCGGCGAAGGCTTTTTGGAGGTTGTCGAGCGTGCCGGGGCCGTAGGCGGTGGGCTCTTGTTTGACGAGATGATGGAAGAGATGGCGGATGAAGGCGCGGTGGCCGGCGGGATTGCTGGCGACGTAGTTCACGATGTCACGCGGGCCGGTGAGGCGCACGAGCTGGCCCTCATGCGTGGTGAATTCGCTCACGGGATTCACAGGCTTGTTGTTGTCCTTCGTGCGCCAGCGGCCGACGGCATCAAAATTCTCCAGGCTGAAGCCGAGCGGGTTGATCATGCTGTGGCAGGTCATGCAACCGCCGCTGCGGGTGAGCTCAGTGATCTTCTCCCGCATCGTGAGCTTCGGATTGAAGTGGCTGTCCTCGAACACGACGGCCTTTTGCGGCGGCTTGAGTGACATGCCGACAATATTGCGCGTCAAAAACACGCCGCGATGCACGGGCGAGGACTGCTTGGTGTAGGCGAGCGAGGCGAGCAGATACGGATGCGTGACCACGCCGGCACGTTGTTTGGGATCAAAGCCGACGCGTTGGAACTCATCGCCAGTCACCGGATGGCCGTAAAACTTGCCGAGGCGCTCGTTGAGCAGGAGGTAATCGGCTTGAAGCAGCTCGCGGTAGTCGGACTTCTCGCTCCACACGACGTCGTCGATGAACTGAAAGAGCGACTCACGCAAATCGGCGAGCAAATCGGGCGTGAAGTCCGGGAAGATTTTCGGGTCCTTGCTGGTGCCCTCGGCACGCTCGAGCTCCAGCCAGTGGTGAAAGAACCCGTGGAGCTTCGCTTTGGTGCGCGGATCAGCGGTCATGCGCTGCGCCTCGGCACGGATTTGATCACGCGTTTTGAGTTTTCCAGCCGCGGCGGCCTGCAGGAGCTTTTTGTCGGGAAGGGAATCCCACAGCGTGACGGCGAGGCGAGATGCCGTGCCATAGTCATCGGCCGATTCGAGCTCCGGATAGAGGAACTGTGGCGATTTGATCGTGAGCATCACGATGCGTTTCACGGCCGTTTCCGGTGTCTTCGCGGCCTTGAACTGTGATTCGATGATGAGCTGCTTCAACTCCTCGGCCACCGGGCGGCGGAAAGCGGTCTCGACGAAGGTCTCGGCGAATTTGCGCAGCTTGGCCGCGCGGTCGGGTGCGCCCGGTTTGGTCTGCGCCAGCTCGTCGATCTTCGCGTTGACATGCTCCGCGGTAGTGATGGCGGCATCGGTGACGGCCTGGTCCCATCCTTTGGAGATCGTGGTGCCGCGTGGATAGCCGCCGCTGCTGTCATCGGCGGGGAACTCGGTGCTGACGATGGCCAGCTCACGCGGTCGGTCGGTGCGCAGGGCATGCGCGGGGATGAGTTCCTTGATGCCATGCGGTGGTTTCCACCAGAGTTCGATCGAGGCGGACTTCTCCTTGAATTTAAAGTGCTCCAGCAGCAGCCGGTAGGCACGCCCACCGACGAGGAAGAGGCTCTTCTTTTCCTCACGCACTTTTGGGCCGGCGCTCACCCAGCCGTCGATGAGGGCGTTTCCATCGGAAGTGTCGTTGATGTAAAGGCGGAAGCCGTTCTCCGACTTCACCGCGAACTCATACACGCCGGTCTCGCGGGCCACGACGCTGCCGTCCCATTGGAGTTCAAACTGCTCGGCAAGCATCTTTTCCTTGTCCGGGCTGTCGGCGCCAAAGTGGAATGCCACACTTGGATCGATGCGCTCGAAGCGGTAGTTTGACCGGCGCTTCTTGATGCCCTTGTTCTTCGACAGGTCCTCCAGCTGCTCGCCCGGCTTTGGAACGGCCACGCCACGATAGGTGGCCTTCAGCCCCTGTTCGGTGCCGATGGGCCGGTCAAAGCCCGGGCCCATGCGAAAACGGCCGAGGAGGTCCATCACGCTGTTGCGGAACTGGTCGGTGGTCAGGCGGGCCAGATCCTTCCGCGGCGGGTTGTTTCGCGCCTGCGCATCGGGCGAGTAAAAGGCCTCATAAATGTATTCCGCGATCAGTTTGGAGTCCGTGGCCGTCGTCTTGTCCGGATCATCCTCCGGCATCGTGCGGTCGATCTGCCGGGCGAGAGCCTGGATGGACTTTTCGCCCGTGAGCGGCTCGTCATATTCATCCTCCACGCCCTGGCCTTTGCTGCCGTGGCACTCGGCGCAGAGCTTTTGATACAGCGCCTTGCCCGGATGCTCCGCCGGTGCGGCCAAGGCGCACGCCGAGAGCATCCACAGCGCAGGCCATGGAAATGGGGTTTTGGAAAATGTCGCAGCCATGGGGATTTGGGTTTGGCCACGCAGTTTAAAGCCCTCTGGGCGGTGTTCTTTCAGGAAACGAAGGGTGGTAGCGGTGGGAGAGAGGGGGAGGGAAAGCCTAGAAACAAGACGCCCCGCGTCTCTTTCGAGGCGCGGGGCGATATAATCTGGCAACGTCCTACTTTCGCGGGGCCTATCGCCCAACTATCATCGGCGCAACAGCGTTTCACTTCCGTGTTCGGAATGGGAACGGGTGGGACCACTGTGCCATGGTCACCAGACGTCGTTTCATAGTCGATGTTCGAAATGAAACGCGTGTCTGGGGACACACTTGAAAACCATGTTCTCTGGCAACTGTATACAGGTAAAAGAAACAAAAATGACTGAGCTTGTTTTATCAAGCCGTGTTGGATTGAAATCGAACACAATGCAAGACAAACGGATGATTAGTATCTCTGAGCTGAACGCATTACTGCGCTTATACCCGAGACCTATCAACGTGGTAGTCTTCCACGATCCTTCAGGGAAAGCTTATCTTGGGAGGAGCTTGGCACTTAGATGCTTTCAGCGCTTATCTCTTCCGCACATAGCTGCCCAGCGATGCTCTTGACAGAACAACTGGAACACCAGAGGTGCGTTAATTCCGGTCCTCTCGTACTAGGAATTAAACCCCTCAACTTTCCTTCGCCCACAGAGGATAGAGGACCGAACTGTCTCGCGACGTTCTGAACCCAGCTCGCGTACCGCTTTAACCGGCGAACAGCCGGACCCTTGGGACCTTCTCCAGCCCCAGGATGCGATGAGCCGACATCGAGGTGCCAAACTTCATCGTCGATATGAACTCTTGGATGAAATCAGCCTGTTATCCCTAGCGTACCTTTTGTCCGTTAAGCGACGGCAATTCCACATTAAACCGCCGGATCACTTTGGCCTGCTTTCGCATCTGTTCGACTTGTAGGTCTCACAGTTAGGCTGGCTTATGCCAATATACTCGTCACGTGATTGCCAACCACGCTGAGCCAACCTTCGCACTCCTCCGTTACTCTTTGGGAGGATACCGCCCCAGTAAAACTGACCGGCTGACATGGTCCCGAGCCCTGATTCAAGGGCCTCGGTTAGATCGTTCAATACCCAAGGGTGGTGTTTCATCGACCGCTCCGCGTTACCCGAAAGTAACACTTCAAAGCGTCCCACTTACTCTAAGCATGGAAACCAAACGACCAGTGACAGCTTACAGTTAAGGTGCATAGGGTCTTTCCGTCCTTCTGCGGGTAAGCAGCATCTTCACTGCTAATACAATTTCACTGAGCCCCTCGTTGAGACAGCGGACAACTCGTTACACGATTCGTGCAGGTCGGAACTTACCCGACAAGGAATTTCGCTACCTTAGGACCGTTATAGTTACGGCCGACATTCACGGGGACTTAGGTTCAGAGCTTCGCCTTGCGGCTAACCCCTTGCCTTAATCTTTCCGCATTGGTCACGTGTCACATCGTATACTTGGACTTTCGTCTTGGCACAATGCTGTGTTTTTGATAAACAGTCGGTTGTCCCCTTTCACTGCGACCCACTAAAAGTGGGCATCCCTTCTTCCGAAGTTACGGGACTAGATTGCAGAGTTCCTTAACGAGGTTTCACTCTTTCGCCTTGGTATATTCTACCCACCCACCTGTGTCGGTTTGCGGTACGGGCGGCCATGGAAAGGGCCACAACGCTTTTCTCGGCGGTCGGATCAAAAGACCGGATTTGGGTTACCCCGCCTCCTTCTGCCACTTTCAATCGGCATGCTTTCTCAATTTCCGCGAACGTGTGGTTTAACCATAGCCGGTGCAGGAGTATTAACCTGCTGTGCATCGCCGACGCCAATTGGCCTTGACTTAGCTCCCGACTAACCCTGGGACGACGATCGTTGCCCAGGAAACCTTGGGTTTACGGCGGGGCGGGATTTCACCGCCCTTAACGTTACTTATGTCTGCATCCTCACTTCTGTGAACTCCACTGTCAGTCACCTTCGAGCTTCAACGCTCACAGAACGCTCCCCTACCACTGAACTAACCTTGGTTAATTCAATCCAGAGCTTCGGTATAACGCTTATCGCCAATCATTTTCGGCGCGAGACCTCTCGATGAGTCAGCTATTACGCACTGTTTAAATGGTGGCTGCTTCTAAGCCAACATCCTCACTGTCAATGAGATCTCACTTCCTTTCCACTGAGCGTTATTTGGGCACCTTAGCTGCAGGGCTGGGCTGTTTCCCTTTCGACAATGAAGCTTATCCCCCACTGTCTTACTGCCATGCTACATTCGAGGGTATTCGGAGTTTGATTGAGTTTGGTAGGCGGGTGTGCCCCCTAGCTCATTCAGTGCTCTACCCCCCTCGATCAGCGCATGACGCTGCACCTAAATACATTTCGGGGAGAACCAGCTATTACGGGGCTTGATTAGCCTTTCACTCCTACCCACAGCTCATCCGAGAACGTCTCAAGGTTCACCAGTTCGGTCCTCCACGTCGTATTACCAACGCTTCAACCTGGCCATGGGTAGATCGCCACCGCTTCGGGTTCAGCCCGTGCGACTTGTCGCCCTATTCGGACTCGCTTTCGCTCCGCCTCCGCCCCATAAGGGCTTAGGCTTGCCACACAGACTGACTCGCAGACTCATTTTGCAAAAGGCACGCCATCACCGGACAAGCCGGCTCTGACACCTTGTAGGTATGTGGTTTCAGGGTACTATTTCACTCCGCTCACGGCGGTTCTTTTCACCTTTCCCTCGCGGTACTTGTTCACTGTCGGTCACCAGATAGTATTTAGCCTTATGCCGTGGTCGGCACATATTCATACGAAATGCCACGTGGATCGTATTACTCTGGGAATCCCTAGGCGTTGTCTGGTTTTCGGTTACGGGCCTCTCACCCTCTTTGGAGCGATTTTCCATTCGCTTCACCTAACCATTCAACTGCCACATCGGGCCCCGAACCCCGGAAGTAAACTTCCGGTTTAGGCTGTTCCGCTTTCGTTCGCCACTACTGACGGAATCGCATTCGCTTTCTTTTCCTCGCCCTACTGAGATGTTTCACTTCAGGCGGTATTGCGTGTCCGCTCCTATGAATTCAGAGCGGAACGTGACGAGATGAATCGTCACAGGTTATCCCATTCGGAGATCTCCGGGTCAATGCCTGCTTGCGGCTGTCCGGAGCTTATCGCAGCTTACCACGTCCTTCATCGCCTTCTGGTGCCAAGGCATCCACTACATACCCTATATATCTTACATTGTGCATGAACGACTTCCTTTGTTTGCACCGCGAACGGTGCAGGAAATTCATGCGTTTGATTACTAAAATTTGAAACCTTACGGCCTCAAGAATTGCTCAATTAATTTTGTTTCTACCCTGTATACAGTTGTCAAAGAACATGGACCTAAAAAACAAAACAAGATTAAGAGAGGGTGGTGGGCAGGACTGGACTCGAACCAGTGACCCCCCGCCTTATCAAGGCGGTGCTCTAACCAACTGAGCTACATGCCCGGAAATCCAAGCACGTATCACTTGGAGTTGGTGGAGGTAAGGAGACTCGAACTCCTGACATCAAGCTTGCAAAGCTAGCGCTCTACCAACTGAGCTATACCCCCGCTCTTTTACAGAAAACAAAAGGCTAAATTATGCGCTGCAGCTTCGCTGTATGCATAAAAGGTTTGCGGTGAGTTTCCTCATTCGCGAGCTTTCTAACATGAAGTTAGCGAAGCTTCGACCTTGTTCATATTAAAGCGTGAGAGCGCTTTAGAACAATTTCTCCATAGAAAGGAGGTGATCCAGCCGCAGGTTCCCCTACGGCTACCTTGTTACGACTTCATCCCAGTCACCAGTCTTGCCTTAGGGCACTGCCTCCTTGCGGTTGGCGCATGCACTTCGGGCGAAACCAGCTTCCATGATGTGACGGGCGGTGTGTACAAGACCCGGGAACGTATTCACGGCGCCGTAGCTGATGCGCCATTACTAGCGATTCCAACTTCATGGAGTCGAGTTGCAGACTCCAATCTGAACTGGGCCCAGTTTTATAGATTTCCTCCACCTCGCGGTATCGGATCTCATTGTGCTGGGCATTGTATACGTGTGCAGCCCTGGTCGTAAGGGCCATACGGACTTGACGTCATCCCCACCTTCCTCCTAGTTGATCTAGGCAGTCTGATTCGAGTGCTCCGGTAAACCGGGTGGCAACAAATCACAGGGGTTGCGCTCGTTGCGGGACTTAACCCAACATCTCACGACACGAGCTGACGACAGCCATGCAGCACCTGTGCAAAGCGGGTATTGCTACCCTATCTGGCTTTCACCAGAGACACAATGCATGTCAAGACCAGGTAAGGTTCTTCGCGTTGCATCGAATTAAGCCACATACTCCACCGCTTGTGCGGGTCCCCGTCAATTTCTTTGAGTTTTAATCTTGCGACCGTACTTCCCAGGCGGCACGTTTAACGCGTTAGCTCCGGCACGGGCGCGGTCGATTGCGCCCATACCAAACGTGCACCGTTTACTGCCAGGACTACCGGGGTATCTAATCCCGTTCGCTCCCCTGGCCTTCGTGCCTCAGTGTCAGTAACTGCCCAGTGACCTGCCTTCGCCTTTGGTATTCCTCTAGATATCTACGCATTTCACTGCTACACCTAGAATTCTAGTCACCTCTTCAGTACTCGAGCATGGCAGTATCGGATGCAATTCCGAGGTTGAGCCCCGGGCTTTCACATCTGACTTACCACGCCACCTACGCACCCTTTACGCCCAGTGATTCCGAACAACGCTTGAGACCTCTGTATTACCGCGGCTGCTGGCACAGAGTTAGCCGTCTCTTCCTCTTGTGTTACCATCAATTTGCAAAGGTATTAGCCCCGCAACCTTGTTCACACATGACAGGAGTTTACAATCCGAAGACCTTATCCTCCACGCGGCGTCGCTCCATCAGGGTTGCCCCCATTGTGAAAGATTCTCGACTGCTGCCACCCGTAGGTGTCTGGACCGTGTCTCAGTTCCAGTGTGGCTGGTCGTCCTCTCAGACCAGCTACCCGTCGTCGCCTTGGTGGGCTTTTACCCCGCCAACTAGCTGATAGGCCGCGGACCAATCGGGAAGTGACAGGCCTTGCGGTCCCCGTCTTTGATCTTTCGATCACATGCGGTATTAATCCAAGTTTCCCTGGGCTATCCCCCGCTTCCCGGAATGTATCCACGTGTTACGCACCCGTTCGCCACTAAACATTACTTGTATTGCTACTCATAATGTTCCGTTCGACTTGCATGTCTTATCCACGCCGCCAGCGTTCGTTCTGAGCCAGAATCAAACTCTCCAAAAAAATATTGGTGCTGACTTTTAAAGTCAGCCAAATTGAAACCATGGTTGTTCCCAACCACAGCTGCATACATTTTAGCATGCAGCGCACAATTTAGCCTTTTTGTTTTCAAGTGGCTCGCCTCGCATCTCTGCTTGGTTGACCACTGTTTTGTTTTCTGAAAGATCGTTTCTAACTCCAGAAATGTGAACCGCTTTTGCAACTCGCTCTTCTTTTGTCAGCCGCTGCTTTTCGCTGGCGGGTAAACAGACTAGTACAGGTTGAAGACTGCGCAACTGGTTTCTGCTCTTTTTGATGTGACGGTCAAAGCCTAGTCCCGAGCGAGAGCAACCGAGCAAGTCCATGACGCTGTTGCGGAATCGGTAGATCGTTAGAAGGCCGTATCTTTTGCGGGGGGTTGTTTCGTGCCTGCGAATCGGGTGGATAAAACGCGTCATACATGCACTCCGCGATCAGTTTGGAGTCCCCTGCCGTCGTTTTGTTCGGATCATCCTCCTGCATGGTTCGGCACGGCCTGCCGTGCGACTGCTTCGAGAGATTTTTTACCGGTGAACTGGTCGTCATAGTCATCCTCGACGCACTGGCCATGGACGCAATGGCACTCAGCGCAGAGTCTTTGATACAAAGACCTGCTGGGATACTCGGCCGGGGTGGCAAAGGCGCACGCCGAGAGTAGCCAAAGCGCAGGTCATGAAAAATGGGTCTGGGGGAATGTCATAGCCATCGGGGGGGGTTGGGTTCGGCTACGCTATCTATAGCATTTTCTTTTTGAAGAACGCGTCGTCCTGCGTGCAGGTTGCGGTGTGATCGGCGAATTTCCATTCACCACGCAAGGCGCGGCGTGACTCAAGTTTCGGGGCGGAGAAGTCGTCTTGCAAAAGGGGCCTCGGCGGCGAAGGCGGTGAGCAGGCAAAGGAGAAGGAGGTGTTTCTTGGTCGTAGGACGAGTTTTCCGACTCGTCGGGATAGGTGACGGGATGAACGGGTTGGAAAATTCGTTCTACAGCTTCTTCGCGATCTTGTTGAAGCCTTCGCGGACGGTGCCGTCGGGAGCGATAAGCGGTTGCGGATTGGCCACGCGGCCCAACTCACGCACGCCGGGTGCGTCCTTGGTTTTGTCGCCCAGATCGGCTCGCATGGTTTCGGCGTGCTTTTGGAGCTTGGCGACGATGTCGGCATGCTTGGCGGCGACATTGTTCGCTTCGCCGAGGTCGTCGTCGAGGTTGTAGAGCTCGTTTTGGGCGAGGTGAAGCTTCCACGGGCCGCTGCGCACGGCCTGGAGGTCAAAGCCACGGTAGTAGTGGAAGACTTCGTGACCTGCCGCCGCGCCTTTGCCGAGCAAAACGGGTGAGATGTCTTTGCCGTCGAGTTTGAGTTCACCGAGCTTTTTGCTTTCGGCGAGGTTGCCGAAGGTGGGGAGCCAGTCCATGTGCGCGGTGATGGCCTTGGTCTGCGAACCGGCGGGCACGCTGCCGGGCCACCAAGCGAGGGTGCAGACGCGGATGCCGCCTTCCAGCGTGCTGCCCTTGGCGCCACGCAGCGGGGTGTTGTCGGCACCTTGATTGACCGGGCCGCCGTTGTCGCTGGTGAAGATGACGAGCGTGTTGGAATCGAGTTTCAACTCACGCAGCGTGTCGAGCACCTGGCCGACGGACCAGTCCACCTCCATCGCCCAGTCCTTCTGCAAGCTGAGGCCGGATTTGCCGATGTAGTCCGTGTGCGGGTACATCGGGAAGTGAACGGCGTTGTGAGGCAGGTAGAGAAAGAAGGGCTTCTCACGATTCTCGCGGATGTACTTCACCGCCCGCTCGGTGTAGCGACGCGTGAAGGTGTGCTGCTCGGCGGCTTTGACGCGTTCGATGACGTTCTGATCGTCGATCAGCGGCAGCGGAGGTTGCGCGTTGCCTTTGAGGCCGGTCTCAGGTTCCGTGTCACCTTTTTTGCCGGCTTTGCCTTTGGCGTTTTCTTTGGGAAGAGGCTGATCGGGATTGCTCTTCGAGCCTTCGGAGGCCATGCCCATGTCGTTCGAGTAAGGGATGCCGTAGTAGTGCTCGAAACCTTGTGCAGTGGGCAGAAACTCCGGCTGATCGCCGAGGTGCCATTTGCCGATGCAGGCGGTGGCGTAGCCGGCGGCTTGGAGAACCTCTGCCACGGTGGTCGTGTCGGGATTCAAACCGACCGCGGCGGAGGGAAACAACACGCCGGGGATGGGCAGCACGCGTTTCGGATAACAGCCGCTCATCATCGCCGCCCGCGAGGGCGAGCAGACGGGCGCGGCGTAGTGGCTGGTGAGTTTCATGCCCTCTTTCGCCATGCGGTCAAGATGCGGCGTGGGCACTTTGCCACCGAACGGGCCGATGTCGGCATAGCCAAGGTCGTCGATGTTGATGAGGACGAAGTTCGGCGCGGCGTGAAGAGACGCGAGGAGCCAAGGGCAAAGGGAAAAGAGGAGGGTGAGAAGACGCATGACGAGCGGTGAACGGAGCACCGCTAGCTCTTCTTCCTTCTAGTCATCATCCAAACGATGGGAGATGAGATGGCCAAGGTGATGGTAAGGTTGTAAACCAAAGCCATTGGCTTGTGTTGAATCACTCCGCCCATGCCATCACACTCACAATAGTGGATGCGATGAGGGAATGGCACACCCACGGCCGTGGTGGTGCAGTAATCGTAATACGGGTTCGGCATCATGGAGATGGTCACCCACAACAGAATGCTCAATGCACACCAAACTCCGATGGCTTGAGGCGAGTGGCGGCTCATTCCGATTCAGAAGGGTTATCACGCTCACTTCCCATCCGCCTTCCACGTCAGCTTGCCATTCTGATCGAGCAGGTAGGTCACGGGGATGGGTTGGGTGTTTTCGCCGGGCGGGATGAGCTGGCCGTCGGCGTCGAAAGCTGTAGTGCGGGCATCGTGATAGCGCGTCCAGCCGGTGAGCCGGCCGGTGGCGTCATCGTAGTGCATGATGTCCCGCCAAGGTTTTCGCGTGGTGAGGCGCGGTGGCACCCAGGCGGTGGCGGGTGAGCGTTCGAGGACATCCGGCAAGAGTACTTGGCTGAGGACGGTGAGGTGCAGGCCACGCAGCGCCTGACGATCTGCGAGGGTGAGCTTTTTCGGGAAGACGGAGGTGCGCAGCGTGCCGTCCTTTTCCTGATGCAGGATGCCGAGCAGGCTGAGGCGATGAATTTCGGCACGCAGATCGGCTGGTGCCGTGGTCTTCGATGATTTCGTGGCGAGATCGAGGATCTCGGCCTGATTTTGAATGAAGAGCAAGGGATTGCTGGCGATGACCTCCAGTGCGATGAGCACGGCAACCCGCAGCGGGCGAGGCTTCTCACCCGGAAGAGGCTGATCGAGTAGCTTCGCGAGTTGATCGAGGGCCTCGCTACGAAGTTTGTCGGCCTCAGTTTTGAGTTTCGGATCACGGCCGACGATGGCGGCGGCTTCGAGGCGCTTTTGCAGGTCTTTTTGCGCTTTCAGAATGACCTCACGCTCGGCAGGGGTGAAGAGCGGCTCAGTGAGCCGGGCAAGCAGGGAACCTCGTGATGGCGAGGTGAGGGCACTCATGAGACGTGTCCAGCGCAGGTCGCGGTCGTCGTAAGGCAGGCCAGGCTCGGGATTCGCGGTCTCGTAGTGGATTTCACTCACGCGGCCCTGCTCGTCGTAAAAGCGCATTTCATTCGGCAGCATGTAAAAGCTGATGAAGGAAGGGGCGCTGATGCTTTTTCCATCGGTGGCAAAGGCAGCGATATCGATGCGATGGCTGCGAATGCCGCGTGCACCGGGCACGGGCGGCTGCCAACGCACGCGGATGCGGGCGAGCGTGGTGCCGGGCTGCTGATCGATGCGCACGGAGCGTGGATCACCTTGAAGCACGGCAAATTTCGCGGCGAGCTTCCGCGGCGTGGCGGCGAAGGATTTGTCGAGACTGACGATGAGGCCGTGCTCGGCGGTGTTTTCCCGGAAGATGCGTCCGATGCTCACCGGCGTGTTGGCGATGCTGGTGTGGGCTGGCATGCCCTCGGGCTCGAACCACTGCTTGCCACGCTCGGGCTTGGTTTCCTCTTTGACCTCGATGATGGCGACCGGCGGGATGGTCTCGGGCGTCATCTCATGGGCGAGGCGGATCATTTTGGCCTCGTCGATCTGGCTGGCATCGAAGACGACGGGATGCGCCTTGCCGCTAAAGTAGTCGGCATCGTTCGTAACCGTCTTATTCGAGCGGCGGAAGATGGCCTGGAGGGTGGGCGCGAGGAGTTTTTTCTCGAGGATGAGCTTTTGCGTGGCGGGAGAAAACGCGGCGGCAGCAGAGATGAAGGCCTGGAGGAAGGGCTGATCGCTCGACGACGAACCCTGCGAGATCAAAAGGGTGGGTGTATTCAGCGGAAGGAGATCGCCATAGCCGCCGATGCCGTTGGCACCTTTGTCATGATCGAGGTGCTCGGGGTAGATGAAGAAGTTGTTGAGGAAGTACTGCTGCGCGAGGAAGTCCGATCCCGCCGGATCGGTCATGTAAAGGCGCGGCAGGCAGCCCACCTGATCCGGGCTGGAAGCCATCGAGCAATTGCCGATGATCGGGATGGAGCGCACGACCTTCGCAGGGCCTTTGTCATCCCCCACAGCCTTCATCACCTGGAGTTGCGGGTAGTGCTCCGTCATCAGGCGCGAGTGGAGGCCATCCCGATTCTCGTAAGTGATGGCGGAGAGTCCTGCGGCGGTGCCTGCAGCGAACCATTCATTGAGCGCCTTGGCCGTGGCGTCGTTTTTCAAGGAAACGACCTCTCCCGCAGCGGGAATCGAGAGGATTAGCAGGGCGATTGAGAGCGGAAAACGCACAGAAGAGTTTCGCGGGCGAAGCTGGAATGGCAAGAAGCAAGGTGGAATCAAGCGAGGCCCAGCCGATGCCGTGTGCGCGGGCAGGCCACTTTGTCGAGCGTTCCCGCTGGGATGCTCTGCATGGCAAACCAGGCGCCCACGTGTTTGGCGAAGGGGCCGCTGAAAATGAAGTGGCGGAAGATGAAGTCACGCAGCGCGGACTTCCATGTTCCGGTCCACACGCCGAGGCCCATGCCCATCGCGGCACGCGTGGCCGCCACGCTGGCGGCTCGGCGACGGATGCGATCATACGCCGCCAGCAGCGGTGCTGCCGCCTCGCCACGGCGGAGGATGGCGTGCAGGGCTTCGGCGGCGAATTCCGCATCGGCAAAGCCGGTGTTCATCCCCTGGCCGCCGATGGGGCTCATCACGTGCGCGGCATCACCACAGAGCAGCACACGACCATCCACGATTTGCTCACAATCGAGCCTGCGCGGCGAGAAGGCATGCTGATCAAGCTGCGCCGCAGGATCGAGCGTGATGCCGGTGCGTTGTTTCACAAGCTGCGGGATATTGCCTTCAACTGCCTGAACGATCCATCGCCTGCGGCCATCCGGCAGCGGAAAGGACTCCACGGCACCGTCTTGGGTAAAATAGAGGTGGGCGTCATCGCCCAGGCCGCTGCTGCCCTCGAAGTCTCCCATGATGAAGTGGCAGCCATAGCTCTTCGTGCTCGTGCGCACCCGCAGCAGGTCACGCATGCGGCTGCGATGGCCATCACAGGCCACCAGGTAGTCTGCACGCACCGTCTCGCTGCCCAGTGTCAGCGTCACTCCGGCCTCGTCTTGCTTTTTGGCGGTGACTTCGACGCCGTGCCTCACTTTCACACTTGGGTAGCGAGCGGCCTCTGCCTCCAGCAGTTCCATCGTGACCGCCTGTGGCAGAGATAGCACGAAGCGATGCCGCCCTTCGATGCCGCGAAACGAGGCAGTGCCGACGTGTCCACTCTGACCATGTACCTGGCACTCACGGATCGGCACACCGCGTGCCACCATGGCCTCATCAAGACGGAGCCGGGCCATGATTTGCAAAGTCGGCGGCGTGATGCCGATGGCCTGTGACCAAGCCTCTCGCTGCGTGCTTTTCTCCAGCACCAGCACTCGCACCCCACGCTGACCGAGCAGGCAGGCCAGCAGCAGGCCCACCGGTCCGCCGCCGACGATGGCGACCTCATGCTCGGAGCCCGAAGGCACATGAGGAATGATGCTTTGCTTCATGGGATTCCAATAGGGCACACGCTTTTGGTAGCGAGCAAAAGCATCACCATACCACTGCTGATAACGTTTCTCTTTGATGAAGGGGGCCACGTAGCAATACACCGTCCACAGCACCGCGAGCACCAGGTGATCCGGTGTCCAAACCGGTGCTGTCCACAGGATGAGGGTGAAGCTCAGATAGATCGGCTGACGCACCCATTTGAACAAGCCACCACGCGTGAAGGGACGGTACATCGGCTCATGATTTGTCCAAACCGAGTGCCAACCGAGAAAGCCCATTTGGATCTCCAGTCCTGCATCACTCATGGACTTCGCCAACAGCAGCCAGGAGCCACAGTAAGCTGCGGTGAGCAGATTCATTGCCCAGCCTTCCGGCGCAGCCCACATCACCGCCGAGGGTGACCACAGGAGAAACACCAGGAGGAGTTGGATCGATGCCAGTCCGGCAAAGATCGTCGTCGAAAGCGGTTTACCGAGTCCCAGCGGAGCTAGTTTCGTCATGAAGCGCCGTCCTTTCTCCGAAAGGAGCCACGAATGCCCGAGCGCAAACTGCATGAGCAGCAGCACATTCACCGCCCAGGCCGAGACACCGCTCAATGCCACGAAGCCCGTGCTCAGGCCGTGATACAATGACACCATCATCACCACCACTGAGGAGAGGAACAGCGCAAAGCTGACGAGTCCATAGATCAGCGCCGTGTAGCGCTGCGCGGTGGTGTAGTTCGTTTTCATGTGAGAGCGGCTACCTTTTCGATGTGGGCCACGGTCGTGGCGCAGCCCACTCGCTCCAACACGGCGGTCTCGACGGTGAGACCGGGGCCAAAGGCCATCGCCATGGTGAGTGCGTGATCGGTCTCGGCCTCTTCGAGCAGGTCTTTGAGCACGAAGAGTACCGTGGCGCTGCTCATGTTGCCGTAATCCGCCAGCACACTGCGTGAGGAGGCGAGTGCGTCAGGCTTCAATTGCAGGCTTTGCTCCACTTTATCGAGGATGCTGCGGCCACCGGGATGCACGGCCCATTCCTGGATGTCCTCCAGCTTCAAATCATGCCGCTGAAGCAGGTCGTTCGCCAGATGGCGCACATTGGAGCCGATGATCTCCGGCACATAACTGGACAAAACGATGTTGAAGCCCTCATTGCCGATGTCCCAGGCCATCTCGGCCTCACCGGCGGGCAACAGCGCCGAGGTAAAGCCACGCAGCGCATAGGCTGGACGGTTTTTCATCGGTTCACGGGCGCTGACGATGGCCGCGGCCGCGCCATCGGCGAAGAGTGAATTCGCCAGGATGTTGTCCGGCTTGTCGTCGATCTGCATGTGGAGCGTGCAGAGCTCCAGGCAAACCACGAGCACCACCGCCTCGGCATTGGCCTCACAAAACTGCGCGGCCATTCGCAGCGCTGGAAAGGCTGCATAGCAGCCCATGAAGCCGAGCGTGTATCGCTGCACATCGCCGCGAAGTCCGAGCTCGCGGATGATATGGTAATCAGGCCCCGGATTGGCAAAACCGGTGCAGGAGGCGAAAACGACGTGCGTCACATCCTGCGGCAAAAAACCGGCTTCACCGTCCAGTGCCTGCCGCGCCACTTTGACGGCTAATTCGCGTGAAGCATGGGCATACACCGCATTTCGCTGTGCCGTGCCGGGGGAGATGATGCGGCCTTCGGCATCCGTGCGGTAGAGATGAGCCTCCGCTTCGCTGGAGAAGTCTCCCAGCACGCTGTGTCGTGTTTCGATGCCGCTGCGGTTGTAGATGGCGTGAATGAGGCGTTTGGATTTCGGATCGTTCGTCCATCCTTTCATGCGATCACGGATGAAAGCCTGCTCGTAGGCCCACTGCGGTGCACGCGTGGCTATTTTGTGAATGTAAGAACTCATGGTTTGGTGAGGGTGACGTGGGCGCGGACGGTGATGTCGTCGCCCACGCGGATGAAAAGCAAAACGGCGGGAACGCTGATGCCACTGGCCTTCATCGAGACTGGGAATTCGAGGTCAAAGGTCGCCTTGCCGCCTTTGAGCTGCCAGTTGGAGATGTTGGCGGTGATGTTTTGCGGCTTGCCCAGCAGCGTCAGCGCCAAGGGCAGCTTCGTCGGCGTGCCTGAGGCGGCGATCTGGCTGAAGTCCGCATCGATCTTGCCCGTGATGAGCGGGTGATCGGTGATTTTCATGGCCTTGCGCATGTTTTCATCGCGCTTCGCCTCGGCGGTATCCATCCCGGCAGCTTTGACGGTGACGGTTGAAACCACACGCTGCGGCTTGTCACCATTCATGGTCACATCTGCCTTGAACGGCTCGGCGCTGACCTTTCCGCCCCAGTCATGCAGGGTTGAAGTGCCATCGAAGGTGATTTTTGCACTGCCGCTCCAGGTTTCAGCCCTCGCGATGGCGGACAATAGCAGCAGAGCAAGCAGACAGTGGCGTGTGATCATGAGGTTGAAATGGAGGTTCTGGATTTGGATCAACTCGCGGGTTTATCAGCACTGAACACGCCATAACGCATCACCCCAAGCTCATAGGCCAGCCAGATGCGGAACAGCGTGATCGCAAAGACGCGATTGGGGTTCTTCGCGCTGAAAAGGAAGCTGCGATAGTGGGGTTTCGTGAAAAAACCCTTCACCGTGCGCCAGGCACAGAGCGGCCAGGTCTTTTTCACCTGCTGGGCGTAATCATGAAACTGGTAGTTCGTGAAGCCCGCTGCCAACGTGGCGGCGCGAAACTCGCTCTCAGGCCGCACCCCGGCGATTTGGCCTTCACGCGTGATGGCGTCGATCAGGAAGCGCTTCGACAGCGCACTGGGATTCTCACAGCCCATCCAGGCCATCGCCACCAATCGGCCACCAGGTTTCATCACGCGATAACACTCGCGGAAGAAGGTGGGCAGGTCTGGCATGTGCTCCAGGCTTTCCACTGTCTCCACCACATCGAAGCGATTGTCCGGCAGTTGGTTCTCATACCAATCCCGCTGCAAGTAAGTGGTTTTGCCGGGCACATGGTTGTGCTCTTGAGCGTAACGCCACTGCGTGCTGGAAATGGTCATGCCGGTGACATCCGCGCCATACCGCTCGGCAAGGATCTTCGCCGTCGCTCCATAGCCACAACCAATGTCACACACGTCGCTGCCCTTGCCAGTGCCGCCCAGTTTGGCGGCCATTTTCACGAGATTCTCCGTCGCCTCGGTGTCGGTCTCCTGGCCCGTGAGCCAGAGGCCGTGGTGTACATGCTCGCCCCAGATCTCGCGGTAAAATTGATCGAGGTCATCGTAGTGCGAAGCAGTACCGTCGAGGGTGGGTTTGTAGTCGCCGAGAGCGGTCGAGGAGGTCATGGTTGTTTGTTAGTCCTGAAATTTACTGCGTTATGCCTTTTCCTGCCATCCCCTCTGCGGCTCAATTTGGGCAACTTGGGGACGCTAGGCCTTCGCCTATTTGGCGGCCAGTTTGGCGATGTCTCGGCTGCTGGAGGCTTCGCCGACCTTTTCATCGCCGATGAAAGCACGCACGACCC
This sequence comes from Verrucomicrobiaceae bacterium, assembly GCA_016713245.1. Classification (GTDB taxonomy): domain Bacteria; phylum Verrucomicrobiota; class Verrucomicrobiia; order Verrucomicrobiales; family Verrucomicrobiaceae; genus Prosthecobacter. Next base: position 717,535 of record JADJPM010000001.1, read on the forward strand.
AGCCATGGTAGCGGTGGCCGGTGGCGTCGATCTTTTTAAAGACGGGACGGCGTCCACCACGGATGCGCTCGGAGTGCTGGCGAGTGTAATCGAAGATCACTTCCTTGGTTTTCACCGCGCCAGACTTTCCGGGGAGCAGCTCGATCGTTTCGGTGCCATCGGCTTGCTTGATGATCTCGTCTGCGTCGAGATCGTCGGCAAAGAAGGTCCACTCGAGGCGCAGTTGGGCGTTCTCCTTGAGTCCGGTGCCGCTGACTTTGATCTCGAGCCAGCGGTGGTGTTTTTCCTCCGCACTGGTGCCGCTGTGGGCTTCGTGGGAGCCTTTCATATCCACTTGGAGGGGCACCCAAGTGCCAGCGAAGCACTGACTGATGAACAGAAGGAGAATGAGAGGTGTGAGTCTTGTTTTCATGCGTGGCTGAGTTGGGGTTCAGGATGCGAATGGATTTCCTCATGTGCTCGTGACCTCGCGGGACGGCCGATGAGCCAGCGATAGAGAACTGGCAGCAAAAAGAGCGTCAAAAAGGTGCTGCTGACGATCCCGCCGATCACGACGGTGGCGAGCGGGCGTTGGACTTCGGCTCCGGCACCTTCGCTGATGGCCATGGGGATGAAACCGAGGCTGGCGACGAGCGCGGTCATCAACACGGGCCGCAGGCGTTGCAGGCTACCTTCGCCGACGGCGGTTGCGGCATCTCGGCCTTCATTGCGGAGCTGGTTGAAGCAACTGATGAGCACCACGCCATTCAGCACGGCCACACCGCACAGGGCGATGAAGCCGATGGCGGCACTGATGCTGAAAGGCAAGTCACGCATCCAAAGCGCCGCCACACCGCCGGTGATTGCGAGCGGGATGCCAGTGTAGATGATGAGCGTCTGCATCACGCTTTTGAAAGCGCTGTGGATAAGCACAAAGATGAGAATCAGCGCCAGCGGAACAACAACCATGAGCCGTGCACGCGCCTCCTGTAGATGCTCAAACTGGCCGCCGAACTCGACGCGGTAGCCATCCGGGATCTGGATGGCTTTGATCTTTTCACGCGCGGCAGTGACGTAGGCCTCGCTATCGGTGCCACCGGCGAGATCGACATTCAGCCCGACGCGTCGATGACCGGACTCGCGGCCGATGGCATCCACCTGCGGCACCTCGACGAACTCGGCGAGACGGCCCAGCGTGATGAGTCCACCATCCTGCGTGCGCACAGGCAGTGCTTTCATGATTTCGGGATCGTTGCGCAGGTTTTCCGGCAGGCGCACGACGATGGCGCGGCGGCGATTGTGCTCGATCAAGGTGCCTGCGGTGTGTCCGGCCATGGCGGTGGTGATGGCGGCGTTCACCTCGGCGGCTTCGACGTTGAATTTGAGCATCGCAGCACGGTCCACGCGGATTTCGAGCACGGGCACGCGGCCCTGACTTTCGAATTCGGCGTTGTTCGTGCCCTCCAGGCCTTCGAGCACGGTTTTGACCTGGTCGGCCACCTTTTCCATCGTGTCGTAGTCCTCGCCAAAAATGCGCACGGCGAGATCGGCACGTGAACCTTCGAGCATTTCGTTGAATCGCATCTGGATCGGCTGCGCGAAGTCATAGTCCTGCTCCGGCACCTCTTTGGCGAGTTCGGCACGGACGAGGTCGGCGAGGCGGTCACGCGTCACCGGCACGCCGTTTTCCTTGCGCCACTGCTCACGCGGTTTGTAGAAGACGTAGAGGTCGTATTCGCCCGGCGACATCGGATCGGTGGCGACCTCGCTGGTGCCGATGCGGGCAAAGGTGCGCGTCACCTCTGGCACTTTGTTGATGAGATACTGCTGCGTTTGGATGCAGCGGGCCAAAGACGTTTTGAGGCTCGTGTTGGCAGGCATGTACACCATGGCAGTCCAGGATCCTTCATTGAGCGTGGGCACGAATTCCTGCTTCAAGCTCATGAAAATCGCCACCGTGCCGATCAAAAGCGCCGCCACGCCTGCAACGACGCCCCAGCGCAGTTTCCACGCGAGACCCAGCAGCGGTTCGTAGGCCGCTTTGGCCCACCGCATGAGGAAATTGTCTTTTTCGCTGATATTGCCGCCGAGCAGCAGCGAGCAAAGCGCCGGCATCAAAGTGAGTGCGAGCACCAAAGCACCACCGAGTGCCAACATGACGGTGATGGCCATCGGATGGAACATTTTTCCCTCGATGCCGGTGAGCGCGAGGATGGGCAGATAGACGAGTGTGATGATGAGCACGCCGAAGAACATCGGGCTGCCAACTTGCTCGCCGGCTTCATGCACGGCCTGCAGGCGTTCCTTGGCGGTGAGTTTGCGGCCTAGCTCGTGCTGCTTCTCGCCGAGCACGCGGACGATGTTTTCGACCATCACGACCGCGCCATCAATGATGAGGCCGAAATCGACTGCGCCGAGTGACATCAGATTTCCCGACACACCGCCGAAGGTCATGCCGATGAGCGCAAAGAGGAAGGAAAGCGGAATGGCGAGTGCCACGATGAGTGCCGCACGCCAGTTTCCGAGCAGCATGAGCAGCACGACGACGACGAGGATGGCACCCTCGAAAAGATTGTGCTTCACGGTGTCGATCGTGCGGTCCACGACCTCGCTGCGGGCGTATTGGATGCGAATTTCGAGCTCTGAAGGCAGTTTGGCCTGCAACTCGCCGAGTTTTTCCTCCACGCGTTTGCTGATGATGCGGCTGTTTTCGCCAACGAGCATCATCACGGTGCCCAGCACGGCTTCTTCGCCATTTTCGACGGCACAACCCGTGCGCACGTTGCTGCCGATGCCGACCTCCGCGAGGTCTTTGACCTTCAAAGGCTCCACACTCGCCGCGAACTTCACCGGCAGGTTCGCGATGTCCTCCGCGCTCGCCACCTTGCTTACGCCACGGATGAGCACGCGGTCTTCGCCACGCTCGATGACGCCACCACCCGCATTATCCACGTTTTGACCGATGATCTCGGCCAGTTCGCCAAAAGTCATGCCCGCATTCACCAGCGCCTCCGGTTTCGGCAGGATGACGAGCTGGCGCTCATAACCGCCGCTGCTATTCACCTCCGCCACGCCGGGGATGGTGCGCAAAAACGGCTTCACGATGTAGTCGTGCGCATCCCGCAGATCCATGAGCTGGCGCTCACGCGGTTGTTTGCGCTGTGGAGCCTCTTTTTTGTAATCGAGCGTGTAATACAGGATCTCGCCAAGCCCCGTGCTGATCGGCGACATCTGCGGCGTCATGCCCGGAGGCAACTCCACCTGCACCAGGCGTTCGCTGACGAGCTGGCGGGCACGAAAAAGGTCCGTGCCATCGCGAAACACGAGCGTGACCTGCGAGAGGCCGGACTTCGTCAGGGAGCGAAATTCCTCCACGCCCTGAATGCCTGCCAGCGCGAGCTCCAGCGGATAAGTGACGAGTTTCTCCGTCTCCTCCGGCGCAAGACCCGCCACGGCGGTGTTGATCTGCACCTGCGTGTTTGTGATGTCCGGCACCGCATCCACCGGCAGGTGCATGGCGGAGAAAATACCTGCACCGAGTAGCAACAGCGACCCCATAATGACGAGGAAGCGGTTCCGCAGCGAGAAGTCGAGAATGGCGTTGATCATGGCTCAGCGCGTGGTGAGTTTCGGCGTGACGGATTCACCCGTGAGCGTGCCGCCGGTGAGGCGTTCGATCTCCATGCGGTGCTTCCAGGCGTTGCGGCGGGACTCGATGAGGCTGTCCATGGCATCAAGATAGCCGCGTTGCATTTCGACATAGGTCGCGGCGGGCACGGCGCCGAGGCGGTAGTGGCGATCGGCTTCCGCGGCGGCATCAGCGAATTGCTTTTCGCTTTCGGGACGCCAGCGGGAGAGTGCATCGAGCTCGGCGAGGTAGGCGGAGCGAGCGACGGAGAGATCGCGCTCGAGATCGCGCAGCGTGGCTCCGAGGAGCGCCTCAGCCTGCTGCGTGCGGGCTTGTTCGGCGTCGATGTTGCCTTTGTTTTTGTTCCAAAGTGGCAGCGGGATGGAAACGACGAAGCCACCTTCAATTTGCGTGCCACCCGCATGCTGACCGGCCATGTAGGGACCGAAGGTGATGTCGCCCCAGCGCTCGGATTTCGTCAAATCGACCTTCAGGCCTTGTTTGGCGACTTGGAGGCGTTTTTGCTGGAGATCGAAGTTCGTCCGCGCGGCCTGCTGTTTGAGCGTGGCAAGCTGCGGCACATCGGGGAAGGAGGTGACGGCTCCAGCGAGCTTCACGGACTGATCGGGGCCGCGTCCGCAGAGTACATTCAGAGCTGCGGCGGCCTCGCGTGAGGCTTTGGAGGCATCGGTGAGGATGCGGTCGCTGTTGAGCAGCGTGGCTTCCAAAATGCGGCGCTCTAGCAAAGCGCTCACGGAGCCGGTATCGCGCTGCACGAGCACTTCGACGAGCGATTCGAGCCTTTCACGCACGGAGCGTGCGGCAGCCTCTTTGCGTTGAAGGAGCAGCACATCACCGGCACGAGCACGCACTTCATTGGCGAGCTGCGATTTGAACTGCTGGAGGCCGAGTTGGGCGAGTTCGATGTCGCGATCGGCGATTGCCTTTCTCAAGGACATGCGACCGGGAAAATCGAAAACCTGCAAAATGCTCGCACGCCACACGAGGCCCTCTTTGGCCTGTGCGAGGCTCATGCCGCCGAGTTCGGTGCTGAGCTCGGGATTGGCGAGCTGACCGGCGGATTGACGCCCACCGCGTGCGGCGTCGATCTCGGCTTCGAAGAAGCGAATTTCAGGATTTTGGCGCAGCGCCTCATTCACGAGGTCGCTGCTGGTGACGGCGTTTTCAGCCTGCGCGGCAGTGAGGAGCAGCAGGGCCGGGAAAAGTCGGGTGAGGAGTTTCATAACACCCGACTCCTCTCCCGGCGTGCCCGGGTTGGCACGTTATCGTTTGGTAATGGATTCGCGCAGGCCTTAGGGCTTCAGCAGGCGGAAGAACTTCACGCCCGCGCTGGCTGGAATGACGGCTTTGTTTGTGCCGGCTTCGTTGACGATGGGGTGAGTGGAATTCGTCCAGGTGCTGAGGTTCGTGCTCTCTTGAAGCTGCCAGCCGAGGAAGGTGTCCGGCCAGGAGACATTCAGCGTGCCTGGAGTGGTCGCGGACATCTGCACATCGGGTTTCACGACGTCGTCGTTCACGCCGAGCATGAAGGGGCTGAGGCTGGGGGTGATGGCTTCGATGGTGTTGGTGGTGGGATCGACTTTGCAGGGCAGCTTCTCCCACACGCCGTTGTTGAAGTGGTAGATGGAGAGCTGGTTCTCATCGTAGCCCGCAGGCAGCAGCGCGGGGTTGTAGGCAAACTTGAGCTTGATGTTGCCGGTGTGCGCGCCGCTGTATTTGAGGTTCCAGCGTTGTTTGCGGGTGCCGTTGGGCGTTTCAAAGCTCGGCAGGCTGAATTCGCCTTCGACTTCGCGCTCGTTGATCTCGTCGTCGTCGGCTTCGCTGTATTCGCCGAAGAAGGTGCCTTCCTGATCGATGTCCTCGAATTCGAAATCGACACCGCCGCTGTGCGTGGAACCGCCGTTGCAGCTCCCGCCGCCGGTGGTGCTGCCACCGCCGCCTTCGATGACGACTTTGGTGCCGGTGAGCAGGCTGAGGACGATGTCAAAGCTCACGCTTTGGCCTACGGCGATGCTGCCGAGCTCCCAACGCTGCGCACCGGAGATCCAGCGATCCGCCGGAGCAAAGCTGTCGCGATTTTTGCGGGCGAGGTAGGGAGCATTTTCCCAATTGTCCTCAATGGAGAGATGCACGCCGTCGCTCGGCTTGCCTGACGAGTGATCGTCGATGCCATTGCCCTCAATGCCGTAGTGACCGATCTCAAAGGCACTCGGCGCGACCTTGGAATGGAAGCCGATGAGGTCTTCGAGGCCGATGCTGGAGCTCTGTGTGCCAGCGGCACCGCCATCGACGCCGCTCATGGTCATGTCGTATTGATACTGCGGCAGTTTGCCGGGGTAGCTGCGGTTGTCGTATTGACCACGCTGCGAGATGAAGCCGTGCAGCAGGTGGAAGAGCTGCACATTGGTGATTTGAGCACCGCTGACGTTTTTGACGGTGAAGGTCTGGTTCATGACGTAGCGGTTGCTATTCACCGAGAGGCCAGCGCCAGCGGTGCTGGCGGGTTTTACGCCCATGGGCGTGCCAGTGACGGTATCGACCATCTCAAAGCGCAGCGTGACTTCCAGATCGCCATTCGAGATGACAGATTGCGCGATGGGCAGGCCGTCGAGATTGCTTCCGACGATGTGGATGCCCTGCACGACGTGGAAGTCGGAGTTCGTCTTCCAATCCGGGAACATGAAATTGGGCTCCAGCCACTTCGGCGCGACGTTGTTGCCGTTTCCACGAGTGTAAGCCACCGCGCTGCCCCATTCGCCGCTGAGGTATTCGCGGCCTTCAAAGCCAGGTGTGTTGTCGAGCAGGAAGTCGGAGTAGCCGAAATCGGTGAGCGTGATGTTCCAATTCGGATTCGCGAGCTGCATGCTGCCGCCGGTGCTGGAGGCGGGGCTGACGGTGATATTATCAACGAGGAAGCGCACGGCTCCCACGGGCGCGTCCGGGAGTTGCAGCGTGATTTGATCAAACGGTGCCGCGTTGTTGAAGCTGATCGTGCCGACGGGCAGCGTATCGCCTGCGGTCACAGTGCCATGCGCGATGCCGGTGCCGACCTGGACGGGCACGCCGCTGGAGTTGTCGATGGCGGTGATTTGCACGTTCGAGGCCACGGGCACGGTGATCGCCTCCACGGTGGCGAAGTCGAGACTCACGCCAGTGACGGCTTGATCGAGCTGGATGACGAGTGTGGAGCCATCGAGGAGTGGTTCGAGGTAGTTCCCGCTAAATTTGGACAACACGCGGCCGCTGGCGGCTTCGGTGGTCACTTTGAAACTATCCGCCACCAGCGAGCTGAAACTGGCGGTGTAGCCAACGCTGAGTTGATCGAGCGGCAGTGGCGCATTCGCAGCCGGTACTGGCGTGGAGGTGTCGAAGTCGAAATGCACACCGAGCGGCGGCGCTTCGAAATTGGCCGTGAAGATGCCGTTCGAGGTCGGCGTGAAGGTGTAGCTCGCGGCGGTGCTGACCTCCGTGCCGAGGGCGTCAGTCCAGTTGATGAAATTGTAGCCGAGCGCCGGTGTGGCGATGAGCGTGACGCTTGTGCCCGTGGCGACAAAGCCATCACCGCTCACGCTGCCGCCGATGGAGGGCAACGCGGTGGCCGTGATCGTGTTTCCGGCCGCGAAGTTCGCCGCCAGCGTGCGATTCGCGGTCGCGTTGAAGGTGTAGGACGCGTTGTTGCTCAACGGTGCGCCGCCTTCGGTCCAGTTGATGAAGCCGTAGCCCGCGTTCGGCGTGGCGGTGAGTGTGACGTTGGTTCCATTCGCCACGCTGCCGCCGCCAGTGACACTGCCGCCCGCTGCTGGAGCCGCGCTCGCGCTGATGGTGACGCCGCCGATGACGGAGAAGTTTGCCACGAGTTCGCGATCACCGGTGACATTGAAGACATAAGGATTCGCGGTGCTCACCACGGTGCCGTTTTCGGTCCAGTTCACGAATTGATAGCCCGAGTTCGGGAAAGCATCCGCCTTGGCGTTTTCATTGAGCTTGTAGCTGAGGCTGTCCATCTCCGTGCTGCCGCCCGCAGCGGGCGCGGAGCTGGCGTTGATGTAATACACCTTGATGAAGCTGGCCGTGAGCGTGCGGTCTGCCGTGGCGGTGAAGGTGTAGCTCGCCGTGGTGCTCACAGTCGTGCCGTTTTGCTTCCACTTGTCGAACTTGTAGCCCGGATTCGCCGTCGCCACGACGGTGACGCTCGATCCATCGGCCACCACGCCGCCACCGCTTGTCGTGCCGCCCAGCAGAGGCGATGCGACGGTGGAAATTGTGCGCGTGACACCGCCGATGACGGCGAAGTTCGCCACGAGATCGCGATTCGCGGTCGCATTGAAGGTGTAGCTGGCATTTGCGCTCACCTGCGTGGCGTTTTGCGTCCAATTCACAAAGTAATAGCCCGCATTCGGCGTCGCGGTGACGGTCACGCTCGCGCCGCTGGCATAGCTGGCACCGCCGGTGGTGCTGCCGCCTGCGAGCGGTGCGGAGGCGGTGGTGATTGTGTAGCTCGTGCCGAGCGCAAAGTTTGCCACGAGATCGCGATCCGATGCAGCGGCAAAGGTGAAGGTGGCATTGCTGCTCACGACGAGGCCGCCTTCGGTCCAGTTGGTGAAGACGTAGCCCGCATTCGGCGTGGCCACGACGGTGACGTTTTCATCGCCGCTGTAGCTGCCATCACCGGTTGTCGTGCCGCCCGCGATGGGCGCAGCGCTCGTCGTGACGGTGAAGACGGGGACGAAGTTCGCCACGAGCGAGTGATTCACATCCATCGCGAGGGTGTAGCTGCTGTTTGTGCTCACGATGGTGCCGTTGTCGGTCCAGTTGAGGAAAGCAAAGCCCGCATTTGGCGTCGCGGTGGCCGTGGCGTTGGCACCGATGGCATACGCGCCGTCACCGGTCGTCGTGCCGGAGGCCACGGGCGAAACGGTGGTGTCGAGCAGGCTCGCTGGAGGCGCTGGAGCACCAGCGGCGGCCACGGTGAGCGTGTAGTTCTTCGACACATCGGGATTCACACCGTCGCTTGCGGTTACGGTGAACTGGAAGCTGCCAGTAGCCGTCGGGGTGCCATCAAGGACGCCAGTGACCTCATCAAAGGTCATCCCCGCAGGCAGATTGCCTTCCTGCGTGGCCGTGAAGGGCAGCACGCCCTCGATCACGACGGTGCGTGCCGGGTAGGCATCGTTCAGCACCGCTTCGCTGACATGGTCGACGAGTCCCACAGGCGCATCCACATCCACCGCGGCCATTTGCGAGCCGGTGAACTCGCCCACGACCTCATACGTCGCCATGTCCTCCGTCACTTTGACCCATTCACCACCGACGAGGTGATGATTGTAAGTGCGCATGCCTTCGCCATGCACGGCATCGGGATCGACCGTGTCCGCCATCGCCTCGCCGCTCTCGCCATCGAACGGGCCGACGTATTTGTAGAACTCGTAACGACGTGTCACCACCTCGTCGCCATTTGGAAGATCTTCGGGAGCCGCCGCCAGCTCGTCATTCACACCACCGCCGGGAATGTTGCGCTTCTGAAGGATGCGCCACTCCACCTCGACCTCGTCCGGCTCGCCGTTCGCCCAGTTTTTGTCATCCACGTCGGCCGGATCATCGCTCACCAGCTCGCGCAGTTTGATCTCCTTGTTGTTGTGCGTGGTCGTCTTGATTTCCTTCACCCACACGGCCTTGCCGAATTCTTTGACCGGAGGCACGGGCGGCACCGGTGGAACGATCACCGCCTGCACCTGCGCGGGCACGCCGACGACCGGCGGGTAGTAAGTGAAGACCGGCGTGGAAACCTGCACCGCACCGCCGTGAATGAGAACGCCGCTGCCGTTGTCGATCAGCCAGTTGTATTTGATGAGCCCGACCGCCTTGCTGTAGCCGACGCCAAAGTGCTCGCCACCGAAGTTCACACTCGGATTGGTGAACATGTGGCCATTCGTCGCCGCGATGGGGCCGCTCGGGATCGCCGTGTAGGCCGCCCAGGAGCCGTCCGCATTCTTTTTGCTCTCCCAGCGGATGCGGCACTTCGGATGCGCTGGGTCCGTGTCATCCTGCTCAAAGCGCGGCACGCCGTAGTGGTTGTAGTTGTAAGTGTAGGTGATGTCCGTCGTGCGGCAGTCCTCGATCTCGATTTCGAAGCCGTGGCACTCGTGCCCGGTGTCATTGACCGTGTCGAAGTTGTTGATGCTGCCGTAGGCGATGCTCGCACGGGCGGTTTGACCGGCGAGCAGGGCCACGAGGCTGATCAGAATGAGCAGGATGTGTTTCATGTTGGTGTGTGTTGGTTGTTTCAAAGTCGTGTGTGCTGCTCCAGGCCGGAGCGCAGGCGTTTGCAGATGCGATGCAGGCTCACAGCCACCGCCACGCGGCTGCGGCCGAGGCTGGCGGCGATTTCGCCCGCCGATTGATCGAGCTGAAAGCGCAGGCGGATGAGCTGGCGCTGCTCGCCGGGCAATTCGGCCACGCAGCGCTCCAAAGCCGCAAAAACGGCCTCATCGCGAAAATCGGTCTCCGCGTCGTTTTGCTCGAAAAAGGCCGTTTCGCGTGTTTTGCGGCGCAAATCGGCCCGCAAAGCATTCAGGGCTATTCTCCAAGCCATCGTGCGCACCCAGCACACAAACGACGTGCCCGGCCGGAACTGCTCCGCACGGCGAAACGCCATCACCATGGCCTCATGCGCATAATCCTCCGCCATCTCACTCGGCACTGACCTCGAAAGCCAGTTCCTCACGCTCGGCACGCAGCATGCATACAGCCGCGTCGCCGCATCGGAGTCCCCGCGCAGCGCCTGGGCAAACCACGCGCCACAGGCGTCGGAATCGGCATTCAGGGGGTGGGTCGTGGTGGAGTTCATGGAGTGGATCGCGTGAGCATCGAACCACACCTCTCACCAACAAGGAACCGGGGCTCCGTAACTGTTTGGCTAGAATTCGTGGCACCGGAAAAACACGCGTCCCTCCCGGCTGCACCATCACACCACACTCCCGTTGTGGATACACGTTACCGATTGGTAATGAGGTAACCGAATGGTTACCGAAGTGGGTGGGGCGAATCGATCCCGGATGAAGCTGATGACATGTAGAATACCCGAAGATCGCAGGCCTTGACCTTTGCCATGCCTCCGGCTCATCTCGCGGAGCGAGATCTACTGTGCGGCAAAATACGCCTCGAAGGCCTTCGTGAGTTCTTCACCAAAAGTGACCCAGTGTTTGCCGAGCGCGGGCTCTTTCAGCCCGGCGATGTCGTTGCAGTTGAACTCCAAAATGGCGGCGTCGATGCCGAAGCGGGTGAAGAAGCCTTCGCCGAGCGAGCCGGGGTTGTGAAAGCTGGGCTTCGTGGAGCCTTCGACGAACCAGGTGTGCTCGCGGAGGCATTTTTCGAAGGTGCGCATGCGGGCGAGGTGTTTTTCGCCTTCGGGACCTTCGGGGCGGCTGAGGTGCAGCAGACCGCTGCCGTCATTGTGAAAATCGAGTGCCAGGGTGGGACGGCGACCGGCTTTGATCTCCCCGTCGAGCCAGCGCTCCAGCGCGGCGTTTTCCGGCGCGAATCGCGGATCGGCCGGTTTGTCCCATTTCCGGTTCAAGTCCCAGCCACCTAGGTTGAAGCGCGTGCCGCCGCGTTCGACGCCGTCTTTGTTCGCCATGGGCATGATGCACACGCTGTAGCTGGCGAGGCACTTTTCGGCTTCGGCATCGCCTTTCAGCAAACGACGCACGAGACCCTCGACCACCCAGTTCCCCGCAGGTTCCCATGGATGCGCCCGCGCACGCAGAAAGACGCGATTCGGTGCCTCCGCACGACCGACGCGGATGATTTCGAGTTCGCGACCCTGCACCGTTTTGCCGATGGGCTCGATTGGATCTCGACGATGAAGCGATTCAGGTCCGAGAGCCGGTAAGGCTCGGCTCGTGCGACAAACAAGGCCTCCGCCGGCATTTCGAGCGTCACGCGGACACGGCCCGGCTCCGGGGATTCCGTGCGCACAGGCATCCACACCTTGCCATCGAGCGAGGTGACCACTTGCTTGATCTCCTTCGCCACGGAGCCCGGCTTGCCATTCCAGACGTTGTCGAGGTTCTTGAACTCCAGCGTGAGCTTGCGGCCCTTCGGAGCCTGGATGCGGAAGTGAAAATGCCCCGCCGCACGGTTCGGCGAGTTCCGTTCGTGGTCGTAGTTCAGATTCACCATCACCGTGCCATCCTCCGCGAACTCATACCAAAGGGGCGAGGCATTCTCGAAGCTGGTGTCGATGAAATCGAGCGGCGGCGCAGGTGGTGTCTCGGCGGCGGGTGCGTCTATCGCGGTCATCAGCAAGGCGGCAGGGACGAGAAAGGCAAAGCGAATCATAATGAGGAATGAGGGTGCTGGAAGGAGTTCGGGCTTTTCAATTTCTCCACGGATGGGATCACTTCTCCGCCGCCAGTGACACGCAGACGATCTCCTGGTCGTTTCGCGCGAAGACGCAGCGGTTCGCATATGCGGGATGACACCAGACGATGGAGCGGCCGAGGGCTTTGCCGACGGGAGCGAGCAGGTTGGCGCGGCTGAGTTCGACATACTTCTCAGGCGTGAGCTGCGCGATGATGAGATCGCCGTTTTCACCAAAGATGAAGAAACGGTCCTCGTGCTTGGTGACGAAGGTGCCGCCTTCCACCGCACGGCGCGGGTCGTTTTCCTTGCCGGTGACAGGCTTGGATGTCTCCCAAAGCCTCTCGCCGGTGGTGATGCGCACAGCGCGGAAAAGGCCGTCGCCGTCGATGCCGTAGGCGACACCGTTTTCGACGAAGGGCGTGCCATTCACGGGCGCGAGGCCCAGCGTGCGGGAGCCCTGCCACACGCGAGTCACCGCGGGCTTTGTGGCGTCGAGTTTCAATCCGATGGATTTGTTGCTGTGGCCGCCAGCAAACAGATAATCCTCCCAGCGACGCGGCGACATGATGGACATCGCATACGCGGTGCCGAGCGGCTCGGACCAGTGGAGCTGGCCGTTGTCAGGGTTCAGGCTGTTCAAGGCGGTGCCGTGGAAGATGAGCAACTGCGTGGTCCCACCGGCCTGGATGAGCGTGGGCGGGCTGTAACCGAGCTGTGTGGCGGTGAGCGACTTCCAGATCTCCTTGCCCGTTGTTTTGTCGAAGGCCACGACAGCGCTGCCTTCGCCACCGGCCATGCAGATGAGCATGTTTTTATGGATCAACGGATGCCCGGCATAGCCCCAGATCGGCACCGAGGCGCTGTAGTCACGCGGCAGGTTCTTTGACCAGATCACACGCCCGCTGGCGGCATCGAGGCAGAGCAGATCACCCATCGCGCCGAGGGTGTAAACCTTGTCCCCATCCACCGTGGGCGTGCAGCGCGGGCCGGCGGGATAGCTGATGTCGTAGTTGCAGGCATACTCATGCTTCCAGATCTCCTCGCCCGTGTCGGCACGCAGGCAAAGCACGCGTTCCTTGCCTTCGAGCGTGCTGCGCTTCGTCGGGTGCGGCTTGGCATCACCTGCCATCAGGAGGTAATCGGTTGCAAACACACGCCCGTTCGCCACCGCCGGCCCTGCGAAGCCTCCGTTGATGGGTTTGCGCCAGCGAGGCCTCAAACCTCCGGCAGGGAACTCGCGGACGATGCCCGTCTCGCTCCAGACATCATCGCGCTCCGGCCCCATCCACTGCGGCCAGTCAGCCGCGAGGGAAAACGAGGACAACAAGCAAAGGATGGCTGTGATTGAGGACGGGAGTTTCATGGCGGTGGAGATTCAAAACGCGGAAAAACGCGAGTGTTTCCAAATGCAGCCATCGCATCTGAGGTGCCCGGTCGCTCTCGTTTTGGAACGGTCAGGCACCCGGGCGCGGATCACTTACCCTTTCCTCGTCGGTATGGGACAGGCTCGCTGGCGTCGTTTTTCATGTCGAGCTGCCATTGCGTGATCGCATCGGCGAGGCGTTGCACGTCCTGCGGACGTTTGGTGGCAAGATTGTGCTTCTCAGAAGGATCCGCGGCGAGGTCGTAGAGTTCCCAACCGGCATTTGCTTTCGGGCGAATGAGTTTCAGCGAGCCTTCACGCACGGCGACGGCATCGCGCAGATGGAAGAAGAGGCGTTCGTGAGGCGTGTCGGCATGATTGGTGAGAGCGGGCAAACAATCACGGCCATCGAGGATGCGCTCCTTTGGCGAGGCGGCTCCGGCGGCAGTCAACAAGGCGGGCAGGAGGTCGAGGTGACTCAGCATGGCCTTGGACACGCTGCCGGGTGCGATTTTGCCCGGCCAGCGAAAGAAAGCGGGCACGCGGACGCCGCCTTCATAAAGACTCGGAGCGCCATCGCGATAGATGCCTGCGCTGGCGACACCGAGGCCGTGTGTGGGCCGCAAAATGGGACCCATGTCGGAGATGAAGGCCACGAGCGTGTTTTCACGCTGACCGGCGGCATCCAGCGCCTGAAGCACACGACCGACGTTGTCATCCAGTGCGGAGATGACGGCGAGGTAGCGGCGTTTCTCGTCCGTTTCAGCCGGATTCCAGCCGTAGGCGGCAAAAGCTCGATCCGGTGCCTGCCACTGCGGTTGTTCGCCTTTCGGCATGTTGATGCTGCTGACGTAGTGGGGCGAGTTGAAGGGCAGATAGAGGAAAAAAGGCCGTTTCGCGGCACTTTGCCGTGAGATGAACTCCGCCGCCGCCTCGGCAAAGAGGTCGCCGCTGTAGCCTTCCATGCGATGCAGCTCCGTGCCGCGAAACAGATCGTATTCGCCGTGGTAGGTGTGGGCGAAGTAATGGATGTTTCCGCTGCGGCAGCCAAGAAACTCGTCAAAGCCGCGCTCCGTGGGCCTGCTGCCGGGTGCGAAGCCGATGTTCCACTTGCCAAAGCAGGCCGTGGCGTAGCCCGCGTCCTTCAAATACTGCGGCATGATGCGTTCACGATGCGGCAGACCGATGCCATGCCAGTTTTCCTCGACCACGAGCTGGTGCAGCAACCCGTTTCGCAGTGGATGCCGTCCCGTGAGGACTGCGCCGCGTGAAACCGTGCAGGTGGAGGTCACGACATAAAAATCTGTGCAGCGAACGCCCTGCGCCGCGAGCCGGTCGAGATGCGGCGTCTTCACCTCCGTGTTCCCGTAGCAGCCGAGATCGCCGTAGCCGAGATTGTCCGCATACATGAAGACGATGTTCGGCGGCGCGGCCCTGAGCGTGGTGGCGATCAGCAGCAGCGTGATGGCAATCGTCGTGACCGCATTCATGGTTTGGCTTTGAGATGTTTGTCGAAGAAACCGAGCACCAGCGGGCGCAGCTCACGCTGCTTGGGCTGGAGGTGAAAGGTGTGCGGTGCTTCCGGGATGATTTCGAGCTGGTGCGCGGCTCCAGCGGCCTTCATCGCGGTGGCGAGCGCTTGAGAATCGGCCACGGCCACGGTTTTGTCGGCGGTGCCGTGCAGGATGAGCAGCGGCGGATCACTTGGGTCGATGTGAGAGCGTGGATCGGCCTGTTTGTAGAGTTCGGGAGCTTCGGCGCGGGTTTTGCGAAACATGGCGAGCTCACGCTGCTCAAACCACAGCACCGGGCCATACAGATCGACAGCGCACTGCACTCGCGTGTCGCCCTCACCGGGAGGATCGAGTTCGCCGCCGCAGAGGCCCACCATCGCGGCGAGGTGTCCGCCCGCGCTGCCGCCGATCACGCCGATGTGCGCGGGATCTACCTGCAAACGCTCAGCATTCGGCCGCAACCAGCGCACGGCTGTTTTGCAGTCGTGCAGGTTTTGCGGCCAGGTCGGGCCGGGGTGCTCGCTGTTCGCCAAAATGTAGTCGATGCTCATGCCGACATAGCCATTGAGCGCCAGCGTGGTGCCGATATTGATCTCACGAGCCGCCCGCTTCTCACCGCCAGACCAGCCACCACCGTGAATGATCACCACTGCGGGGAATTTTTGCCCTCGCGGCGGATGAGCGGGCAAATAGAGGTCTGCCTTTTCTTTGCGACCACCTCCGAGGTAATCGACATCGTGTTCGGTGCGCATGGCGTCAGCGGCGAGGGCCGAGCTCGCGATGAGGACTAGGGCAAAATGAGCTTTCATGTGTGAGAGATCGTCAACATGACGATGCACACATACGAAGGATGCAGATGAGATTGTTGAAGGGGAAACAAAAAGCCCCGTCCTCAGGTTCGAGAACGGGGCGTAAGCGAAACGGAGGCTCACTCGCAGATTACTGCGGCGGGACGCGGAAGAGCTTGCCGGTGTAGGGGCATTTCACTTCCATGCCCACAGGCAGGCCGGTGACATCCACGAGCTGATGTTTAGCGGCATACGGGCTGTTCACAAAGCCTGGGCGTCCACCGATCGGGGCACCGTAGGGAAGCTCAGGTGTGCTGGGAGCAGCTTCGACTTTCGGCTGAGTGGGCGCGGGTGATGGATTGCTCGGAACTGGTGTGATAGGAGCGGACGGAGCGGGCTTGGTGAGAGCAGCGACGTTGCTGTTCGGAGCTGGTGTTAAGGGAGGTGCAGGCGGATCCATGCGGCGAGGAGCAGGATTGGAGGCCACTTTGGGAGAGGAGGCCGTGGAGACGCCGCCAGGGACCAAGAAGGGCTTCTGTGTGTAAGGGCACACAACTTTGGAGCCGGCATTCATGCCACGCACATCCACCAAACGTGGCGGATTGGTAAAGGGAGAGCGAACGTAACCTGGCAGATCCGCCACGCTGGATGCCACCGGCATGGTGGAACTGTTCAACATGGATGGAGGTGGCGTGGAGGGCTGCACCGGACCGATGATGCCTGTAGAAGAGGAGGCATAGGAGCGACTGGGGGAGACCGGGGCCGTAGTGCTCGCAGGCGCGGTGTAGGAACGCTGCGAGGTCACCTGGAGAGGAGCGCTATTGCTGCTCATCATGTAGGGAATGAGACCGCGTGTCTGGATTTGCTGCCAAGCCTGACGAGGGGGCAGCGAGCAGGAAGTGATGAGCAGGGTAGCGAAACCGGCTGCGGACCAACGGAGGGTAGTATGCATGGCAGAATTCATGAGATGACTCGGGCTAATTTTTTGAATTAACGTTCTCATTTTAACGACAGTTTTAAAATGTGCAACAACAACGATGACAGGAGCTAGTCAAAATATTACGATGAAGTAAAATTTACATAATTCAGCCTTTTGAGTTCTATGGTTGAAGGGTGGCCGGTTTCATCCCAAGAGCAAGCATGACATGGCGCATCATTACCGTCGGAAAACCTGCCTTTTCATGGGCCAAGGAAGCGGCGGACATCTATCTAAAGCGGCTGCAAAACTACACCAAAGTCGAAAGCATCGTCATTAAGGATGGACCGCGCAGGCAGGTGGAGGAGCAGGTGCTGGCGGCGTCGGAGAAATCGCTTCGCATCATCCTGGACGAGCGTGGCAAAGCCCTTCGTAGCGTGGAGCTAGCCCGCTGGGTGGAGGCGCGGCAGATGCGCGGCGTCAAGGTGGCGAGCCTGATCATCGGCGGAGCCGACGGGCATTCCGAGGCCTTACGAAACGCCGCAGACGAGGTGTGGACGCTGTCCTCGATGACGCTTCAACACGAAGTGGCTTGGGTAGTGCTGCTAGAGCAGGTTTACCGTGCCCATACGATCCTGAAAGGGGAGCCGTACCATCGCGAATGAGGCCTCCGAGCAGTTGGAAAAACATTCTTGCTGTAAGGACCGTTTGTTGCTGAACTGAGTCACAGCTTTTGCATATTTCTCCTTGTTGAGAACTTTCGATGCATTAATCTTTAAAACTTTTTAAATTTTCCCCACTTCCTTCCTCAATGTCGTCGTCCGTGCTCAAAAACGTCATCCATGCTAGGCCTGCGACGACTCCGCAGATTTCACCTTCCGACGATTCGCGAGAGATCGCCCCCTTGAATGCTGCAGGTGAGGCATCGTCCCGAAGCGATGGCGAAGTGAACCAGGCAATGGGGGTGCTCGTCGAAAATGCC
Source organism: Verrucomicrobiaceae bacterium (assembly GCA_016713245.1). GTDB lineage: Bacteria > Verrucomicrobiota > Verrucomicrobiia > Verrucomicrobiales > Verrucomicrobiaceae > Prosthecobacter. The sequence goes on from JADJPM010000001.1 coordinate 735,090, forward strand.
CCGGTGGCCATGGCGATGTTTGATAAAAGCATGCGCTACCTGCTGGCGAATCGGCAATGGGTCCGCGAGTTCGGCCTTCAGCAGGTGCAGCCACTCGTGGGACGCAGTCAGTATGAGATTTTTCCCAATCTCCATCCGGGCTGGCGCCAGGTGTATGACCGTGCCTTGCAAGGTCACATCGTGCGCAGTGAACATGATGCAGATGGCAGCAGCACCGTCTATCGGTGGGAAGTGCGTCCTTGGCGACGCATTAGCGATGCTACCGTGGGCGGGCTGATGGTGACTTGCGAAAAGTTCACCTCTGGACTCGCTCGGCAAGAGGTAGCGTCTGAAAAGCCAGCCGATGAGGGCGAAGGCGCTGCCCCAATGCTGCCAGACCCTTTCGACTGCAATCTCGCGATGCTTTTGCTGGATGAAAAAGGCACCATTCAGCGGGTGAACGCCAGTGCCGCTCGTCTAGCTCTGGAAAAGGGCATCGTGGAGGGGAAAACCGCGCTTTGGGACGTCTTCGCTGCTCCGGCAGGACTCGCCAGCCTGCGAGATCAGTGGAATGAAAACCTTCCGAAGCTCATTCAATCTCCTGATAGCTCTGTCCGTCCGCTGCTTAGCCTCCAGCCGGGAGAAGACCAACCTGCTCAATGGATGCTCACGGCCCTTCGACGCGGCAAATCATCGCAAGAAGGCTGCCCTGGCCTGCTCGCCGTCTTGGTTCCTGCGGAACTGATCCCGACTGCGACTGCCTCCCCAGCGCCGCCTGCGCCTGCGGCGATCTTTTATCCCCCCGCACCGGAGGTCGCCGCACCGCCAGCGCCGGTCATCCCGCCGGAGACAATCCAAAAACTCGAAAACGAGCTCTCCCGTGCCAAGCAGGAACTCCGCACCATGATGGAGGCCGAGAAAGGCTTCGTGAAGCGTGAAGCGAGACTGCGAGGCTTCCTCGAAAGCATCCCATGTGGAATCTTCGTCCTCGATGAGCGTGGTGCCACCATTTATCAAAACGAGCGCCTCGCGAAGCTCCTCGGCCGCGCCATCGACAAAGAAGCCGGTGTCGAAGCCTGGCTCGTCCACGGCTGCCCTACGACGGAGCATCGCGAGCACGTGACATTGGCTTGGCGTGAAAGCGTCTGGCGCAGGCAGCTCACACGCACCGTCTCGCTCGCCACGGCCGATGGGTTGCTCAAAGAGATCGAGTTTCAGCCCGTGGCCCTTTCCACCGGTGGCATGCTCGTGAGCATCCAGGACGTCACTGAAAACTGCCGCCACGAGGAGCAGATGCGCAGCATGGAGGCCAAGATGCGAACGATGCTCCAGAGCAATCCCATCGCCATCGTGCTCACGGATAAATCCGGCGTCATCTTCGAGGTCAATACCCAAGCAGAGCAGCTCCTCGGCCAGCCAAAGGCCGAGCTGCGGCGCTATCCCCTCGATGCCTGGCTTGATCCAGACAGTGCCACGGCGCGGCGTGATGCTCTACGTGTGCTCCGAAGCAGCAGCTCGCAGCCCGAAGCCCTCGGCGTGCGCATCAAACGCACCGATGGCACCTTCAGCGAAGCCGTTTTGAACCTCGCCGTCGTCCCAGATGCCCAGGGCGAGCCTCATTGCACCATTCACTTCTTCATGCCCGCCATGGAGGAGCCAGAGATCGAACCAGCTCCCCTCGAAAGCCGCACTGAGCCAGCGCCACCGCCCGCTCCGCCACTCATTCCCGTCACTGAAACCATCATCAGTGAACTGCTCGCCACCGATGCCAATGGCCGCATCGCAGCTTGGTCGCCACAGGCCCAGGAGATCTTTGATTTCGATGCCGCCATCGCCGTGGGACGCCCGCTGCATCTGCTCTTCCGTCCATCAGATGCCACCGGCTTCTTCGCCGAGTTGGCGCAGCAAAGCCTCACACCCGAGACCTTCTTCGATCATTCCTTTTTCGGTGCCCAGGGACGTGGAAGCATGGGCATCAGCGTGAAAGCCCGTGAAGAAGGAGGTTACAGCCTTCACATCCGCCGCGAGATCACGATCACACCGGAAGCCTTACCTTTAGTGGATGCCGTCATCGGGCCCGAGACTGCCACCGAACCTGCCGTCAGGTCCAGCAAGATGAATGGCACCAAAGCCTTTCAGGTCGTCTCCCCCTCCAGCGATCGCTGGCCCGTCGTCAATCTGGAACGTGAGCGCCTCATGCTCAGCGAGACGCATCATCGCATCAAAAATCACCTCCAGATCATCTCCAGCCTGCTCAACATGCAGATCAATGGCGTGAGTGATCAGCACGCCCGCGATGCCCTCCGCTCCAGTCAAAACCGCGTCCGCGCCATCGCGGCGCTTCACCAGCATCTCTATCAGCTCGCCCTCGGCGGCGGCGGCACCTTCAGTGACTTCACTCGTGAGCTCATTCAGCACCTGCGTGAATGCTACGAGGTTCCTGCCGAGCAGATCGCCACCGGCCTGGCCATCCAAGATGGCAGCATTGATCCCGAATGGCTCATGCCTCTCGCGCTCGCTCTCAATGAGGCACTCTCCAATAGTTTCGAGCATGCCTTCCCTCATGGGCGTCAAGGCAGCATCACGGCCACGCTGCGCTACACCGGCGATATTGGCGAACTCATCATCCGCGATGATGGCATCGGCCTCCCGTCCGAATTTCATCCGGGCGAAAGCCCCGGTCTCGGCCTGAAGATCCTCGCCGTCTTTGCGGAGCAGATGCGCGGCCAGCTCTTCGTTCAGGGAACCCCTGATCAAGGCACCGAAATCAAACTCCGCTTCCCCACCGGATCCGCCTCGCCCAGCTCGCACGCCAGTTGAGGCGACACATAGGGTGCATCCATCTCATCTCCACACTGTGGCTTCCAGCATAGGCCAACGCTCTTTGCTCCATGGAATCGAACACTATCCGCGAATCCTCGCCGAAAACCGGCTACAGCGCCAAAGTGCAGCTGTTCCTGGAGATCGGCAGAATCCGCCACGATGTCCCGCACATGGGACCGGAGTTCATCATCCTTCCCCAGCCTCCCAACCACCCGCCCTGCCAGGCCATCGTCGGCCTCAGCGTCGAAGGCCAGCTCAAGCAGTGGCCCGTGAGCCTGCCGGATGGCCTCTCGGAAAAGTCGCCGCGCGTGAGGACGGCTAAGGCGGCTTGAAGTAAGCTATACCATCCTCTAAATAGTCTCATATGGCATCAACTTGGGTTAAGTATCAAAGAAAGGGCGGCGCGGCTCCAGAACCAGTAAGCCGTGTTACTCTACGCAAAGAGGGCTTTGCTTTTAATGCTCACTTTGTTGGGGCTGCTGATCTCGAAGCAATGACACATGTGGTAATTTTCACCGATCCACCAAACTACCGGGTAGGGTTTCAGTTCAAGGACTTCAAAGATCATGCAGCGGAAGAAGACTCCCTGGCTATGGCAAATGACGGAGGTGGAAGCAAAGGCAAGAGAGGAAGATGTGTTCAGTCCACGGGTTTGATGCGTGAGTCACCATGGCTTAAAGCTATTGCACAGATAGAAGATTCGCGTGTCCGACGCTACGAACCCAAATGGAGCGGAACAGATGGAATGTGGGTGATTTCCATCGCTCCAGCATTTGAGATTCGAGTAAGCGACAAGAGCGATGTACCATCAAACGTGAGAGGTATTTACAGGTATCGCCGAGGAGATGAAATTGTTTACATAGGTAAGGGCCAGATTCGGTCTCGACTGAACTCACCTGATCGCGAGGAGTGGGACTTCGAAATCGTCGAGTATTCAGTTTTGCCAGACGAAAACCAACAAACGAAATGGGAGTCGTTTTGGTTGGACCGTTTTGTTGAGATGAATGGCAAGCTTCCAATCTTCAACCGCATCTCTGGTAAACGTACCTTGGACTAACCAAGCACTTCCATCAATGCCTCCAGCCGCTTCACGCTGACGGGCTGTGACGTTCCCAGCTCTTGGGCGAAGATTTGGACGCGGTATTCTTCGAAGAGCCAGCGGAAGGCTTCGTGGTTGGCTTTGGGGACTTCTTGAGGCCAGGTGGCGAAGTCGGTGATGAGGAGCTGCTTGTCGGCGTCCTTCGCGGGGTTGTTCATCCAGCGTTCGTTGCGGACTTGGATGGCTTTCAAGAAGCGTGGCAGGTGCTGGAGCTGCTCGTGCGGCGTTTTGAGCAAAAGATCGGGCGGAACGAGGCGCTGGAGGTCTTGTTCGATGCCGGGATAGCGTTTGGGTAACGCGAGGAGCTTGCTGCGCTGATCGAGGATCTGCGCGTGAAGCGTGCGCGTGCGATGCACGACACCTGGAAGATCACGGCGGAAGGTTTCGGCGAGCTGCTGAAAGCGCTTCTCGGTGAGTGGGAAGAGCGGCGTGAGGCGCAGCAGATGCGCGAGGATGTGCTCGTGGGCTTGATCGGACAACGCGGCGGGCGAAACGGCGACTTGAGCACTTTGAACCTTCTCGAAGGGATTATTGGCAGGAGAATGAAGGCAGGAGAATGGTTTCTGAACCGATTCTACTGCCCCCATTCTGCTGCCTACAAAGCTCTTCAGCTCCTTTTTGAGCCAGGCGATGTCTTTGGCCAAAAGATTCTCCGCGAGCTTCCGCACGGCGGCGGGAGTGGTCCTCACGGCTTCGGCTTTGGTTTTGAAAAGGCGCACATCGACCTCGCCATCGCGCAAAACGAGGGCGGGATAGCCGAAGACCTGCGCGTGGCCGATTTGCTCGACGAGGATGCTTTCGGGCAGATCGCCGAAACTCCAGCTTTGCAGCGCGAAACGCTCAAATTTCGGCAAAAGACGATCCCAGGCATCGGTGCGGCGATGGGCTTCTTTTTCGACTTCGGCGTGCAGCGTACTCAAATCGCGGCTGGAGGCCACGACGGTGTTTTTCTTCGTGTCGTGCAGTTCGATGCGCGGCTGCAAATGCGCGGGAATGCTGCCCGGAGCCCAATCGCTGGCCTGGATGCGCATGCGGTAGCGCTGCGAGATGAAGGCGGCCATCGCACTGAGGAAATCGCCGGTGCCGGGATCGAACTCGGTGGCGATCTCGCGTGCTTTCGGATCGATGGGCATCAAATCGCGGCGGATGGACTTCGGCAGTGCCCGCAGCAGCGCGGCGGCGATTTCTTCCCGCATGCCGGGCACCATCCACTGCACCTGGCCGGTCGTGAGATGCCCCGCGAGCTGCACGGGCACCTTCACGGTGACACCATCGTGCTCCTGGCCGGGTTTGTAGTTGTAGGTGATCGGGATGACCGAATTCGCGAGCGCGACCTGATCGGGGAACTGCTGCAAATCGGCCTCAAAGTCCTCGCCACCGGCCAAATCGGCCTCGGTGGCGCAAAGGAAGCGCGGTTCGGTCTCGCAGCGCTCTTTGACGATGCGATTGAGGTCGTGGATCGACGAGACGTTCTTCAGCCGCGTGTTGTAAAAGCGGAAGAGCCGCTCCTCGACGGCATAGACGAGGTTGCTGCGCACTCGCGTGAGCATGGTCTCGATCTTTTGCCGCAGCGCGTTGTTATGCGCATAAAAGCGCAGCGTGATCGCGGTGTCCTGATGCTCGACGAGCGCACCGCGAATGAAAAGCTGCGTCGCCGCGACGGGATCGACCTTGATGAAGTCGATGCTGCGACGCGTGATCTCCAGGCCATGCAGCATGACTTTCTCGACGCAGGTCACGCGGCCCGCTTTTTCGTTCCAATGCGGCTCGCTGTGCTTGTAGGTGCACAAATGCGCCCCCAGCTCCGCGATCCAATCCGCCTGCACCTTCGCCACCGTCCGCGCGAAGAGCTGCGAGGTGTGCACGATCTCTCCCGCGACGATCCACGCGGGTTGTTTCGTTTTGTCCTGACCCGGCTTCGGTTTGGCGTTCTTCTCGCGGCGTTCGTAAAGGTTCGAGCCGGGGAAAATCATCACCTCGCGGTTCCCGGAGGTTTTGTAGAGGTTTCGGTCCTCTTTGACCGCGATGTGACCCAATTGAGCGACGAGGATGCTGCGATGGATTTTGTCTGACGGGTCGGACACGTCTGACTTGTCAGACCGCACGTCGAAGAGATCACAAAGCTGCCTCCAGACATCCCGCCACTCCTGCATGCGGGTGAAGGAGAGGAAATTGGCGCGGCAGAATTTGCGCAACGCATTGGCGGAGCCGTCGGGTGCGGCTTGCCAGATTTTCAGCAGGCTCAAAAAGTCCGAATCAGGCGCGGCGAAGGCTTTGTGGGCAGCGTTCGCGAGTTCCTTCTTTTCTTCGGGGCGTTCGCGAGGATCGGGAATGCTGAGGCCGCTGGCGATGACGAGCATCTCCGGCAGCACTTTCTCCACACGGGCATGCATCAGCATACGACCCAAAGTCGGATCGAGCGGCAGCTTCGCGAGTTCACGACCGAGCGGCGTGAGTTCGTGGGTGTCATTGAGGCTGCCGAGTTCGTGCAGCAGGTCGTAACCCGCGCGAATGGCCGCGCTGGAGGGCGGATTGATGAAGGGGAAGGCCTCGATCTCGCCAAGCTGGAAGGCTTTCATGCGCAGAATGACCTCGGCGAGGTTCGCCCGCTGGATTTCCGGCATCGTGAAGCGATCGCGCTTCTCAAAGTCGTCCTGTTCGTAAAGGCGGATGCACAAGCCCTCGCGCACGCGGCCTGCGCGGCCGGCACGCTGATTGGCGCTGCTTTGCGACACGGCCTCCACCGGCAGGCGCTTTGTCCGCGTGCGTGGATTGTAGCGACTCATGCGGGCGAGACCGGTATCGACCACCACCGCGATGCGCGGAATGGTGATGGAGGTCTCCGCGACGTTCGTGGCGATAACGACGCGGCGTTTGCGTCCCGGTTCAAACACGCGCTGCTGCTCCGCCGAGGCCATGCGGCCAAAAAGCGCTAAAACCTCGAATTCGCGGCCCAAACGGCCATCGAGCAAATCCCGCGTGTCGCGGATGTCGCGCTCGGTAGGCATGAAAACGAGCACATCGCCGTCATTCGTCTCGATGAGCGCATTTTCGACGGCCGCCACCGCGCCGTCGATGAAGCCGAAATCGTCTTCTTCTGTGACGAGCGGCATGTAGCGGATCTCGACGGGGTAAGTGCGCCCGCTGACCTCGATGATCGGTGCGCCGCCAAAAGCCTGCGAGAATGCCTCTGTGTCGATGGTGGCCGAAGTGACGATCAATTTGAGGTCCGGCCGCTTTTTGAGCAATCCAACGAGATAGCCGAGCAGGAAGTCGATGTTCAGCGAACGCTCGTGCGCTTCATCGAGAATGAGCACCGAGTAAGCACGCAGCATCGGATCACTCTGGATCTCGGCGAGCAGGATGCCGTCCGTCATGAACTTCACGCGTGTGTCGCGGCTGGTGTCATCGCTGAAGCGCATTTTGCAGCCGACTTCGCGGCCCCAAGAGACGCCAAGCTCTTCGGCGACGCGTTTGGAGACGCTCATCGCCGCGACACGACGTGGCTGAGTGCAGCCGATGGTGCCTGTAGGCGCAGTCGCCAGACTGCGGAAGTCTAGCGGGTCTTCGGTAGCCGCTTCCGCGTTCTGGCGAACGCGCCTACCAAGGCCGAGAGCTTCGAGGCACATCTTGGGGAGCTGCGTGGTTTTGCCGGAACCGGTCTCACCGGCCAAGATGACGACCTGATGGTTTTGAATGGTGGTGATGATCTCCTCGCGCCGGGCGGTGATGGGGAGATCGTCAGGGTAGCGGAGGCGGAACATGAACTCCGGAGAGACGAAAGGGACAGAAGCTACCTATGGGACTCGAGATCAAGCTTTCGGCTGCCACTTGGGATAACGCTGTTTGAGCTGCTGGCGAAGTTTTTGGGCCTGGGCGGCATCACCGAGCTTGTCGAAGGTAAGGGCGGCTTTGTGGAGGGCCTCGGGCGTGACTTGATCGTCTTCGAAGACCTGGCTGGGGACGGCGTATTTGCCAGCGGCGGCCTGCCATTTGGCACGAGCGGCATCAATCTGTGTCTGCTTGGCGAGGTCATCGCCATGAGCGTTGTAGATGTCTCCTTCGAGGATGAGCAGCTCGGCTTGGAGCTTGCCGTCTTTGACAAAGGCGAGGGCTTCCTGCGCGGTGGCATCGGCGGCATCAAACGTACCTTTGCCAAGCTGGGCGCGGCCTTTGGTGATGAGAGCGCGGGCTTTGGAGGAAGGGTCAGGATTGGATTTGAGGTAGTTGTCTGCGGCGGCGACGCTTTGATCGAAATGGCCCGCAGGAAGCTGGGACATGGCGAGGTAGATCCATACGACGGGCTCGGTGTTTTCAGGTGTCTCAGGCGTGGCGGCGAGTTCGAGGTAACGGGCGGCTTTTTTGAACTCTTCGGCTCCGTAGAGTTTGAGGCCGAGCCATTTGAGGATGTTGGCGGGCACGACGCCCTCGGGCTTAGCGGCGAGATAGCCATCGATGGTCTTCGCTAGCTCATCGGCGTTTTGGCGGGCGTATTCGCAGAGCATGAGCATCTGGCTGGCTTTATCGAAGTAGGTCTTGCTATCGATCTCGAAGGAACGGCGAAGGGCGGGGATGGCCTTGTCGTAGGCTTTCTGGTCGAAGTAACCGCGACCGATGCCGTACTGGGCCTGCGCGGCGGCGGGGGTCTTGGGGAATTTTTTCAGCAGCGTCTCAAAGGCCGCGATGCTGGCCTTGGCGTCCTTCATTTCCATGCCGATGAGGCCGAGCTGGAGCCAGGCGATCTCGCAAGCGTCCGAGGTGGGAAAATCTTTGGTGACCGATTCGAAATCCGCTTTGGCTTTGGGGAGATCACGGGCGTCTTTGTTGGCCATGCCGCGACGAGCGAGGGCCTTGGGAGAGAATTCGTGGCCGGGGAAATCCGTGAGGAAGCGGGTGAAGGTGACGACGGCGTCCTGATGGCGGCCAGATTCGGCCTGCGCCCAGCCCATGTTGAAGACGGTGCCGGGGCGGAGCTTTTCGGGGAGCTTTTCGATCTTGAGATCGGTGTAGCTGAGGGCGGCCTGATTGAAATCGGCTTTGTTGAAGAAGAAATCAGCGCGGATGAGGCGGGCAAGACTGAGCAGCTCGTGATCGCCTTTGATCGGCGTGTAACGGGCGATGAAGCCATTGGCGAATTCGCCGAGTTCTTTGTCTCCGAGGAGGTAGAAGCAGTAGAGCTTCCAATAGCCGGCTTCGAAGGCTTCATCGGTATCCTTGTGATACTGCTCGATGATGAGATACACCTCGACGGCGCGGGCGTAGCTTTTGCGCTGGCGGTAGGCGTGACCGACGAGGAGGAGCATCTTCGGACGCACATTGCCGGGCGGGAGGGTCTCGGAGTGGCGGTTGTAGTAATCAATGACGCCGTCGTAGTCCCCCTTGGCATTCATGGCCTGGATGATGCCGACGAGGGCGATGCCGCGACCGGCTTCGGTGGTCTCCGGGAGGGCGACGGCTTTCTGAAACATGGCGATGGCTTCGTCATACTTCTTGGCTTCCTGATAAAGGACGGCGAGCCGCAGGGAGGCATCGGCGAGGACGGCGTTGTTGGTGCTGGACTGGACGAGCTGCTCGAAGACGCTGATGGACTCGATCTTTTTGTCCTGCTGAAGCTGGAGGGAACCGAGGGCGAGCAGGGCGGTCTCGCGATAGGGGTTGTTCGTCTTGACGGCGATGACGGCGTTGAGGGCCTCGGCCTGGAGTTTGGTATCGCCGAGGAGTTCGTGGCAGCGGCTTTTGTTGTAGAGGGCGGCGAGTTTGGCCTCAGGCATCTTGGTTTTCTCGATGCAGAAGGTGAAGTGGCGTGCGGCGGCCATGAGGCTGGGGCGCGCGGCATTTTTATCGCCTTCCGAGACGGCGTTCTGACCCTGGTTGAAGGTCATCGCACCGAGGCGGTAGGCGGCGGAGGGAGCGCCCTCGCTATTCGGATAGCGGTTCACCACTTCTTCCCAATACGAGGCGGCCTGCTTGAGCTGGCGCTGCTCGCGGTAGCATTCCCCGATGCGGAAAAGAGCATCAGCGACGCGATTGCCGGAAGGGTAGGTTTGGAGATACTTCGCGTAGTTTTGCGCGGCGATGGCCCACTCTTGGCGCTCGTAGGTGAGGGTGGCGAAATCAAACATGTCGTCCTCAGGGCTGCGGGCCTTTGGAGGGGCGGAAGGCGGTGGACGCACCGGGATGGCACGCGGAATGGGTGGCTCTTCCTCAACGGGGAGGGCTTTGGGAGCCTGCTGGGCAAAGAGGGAGGCGCTCAAAGCGAGCGAGGCGAAAACGAGACCGCGGAGGGACATGAGTGAGGACGTGTGCATGCGGCGGCGCGGCTATTTCGGCGGTGCGGGAGCGGCAGCCTCGCCCTCGGGCTTTTTGACGGCGAAGGCGATGTTGTAGATGCCGGCCTTCTGGCAGGCATCCATGACGCGGATGCCGTATTCCCAGTCGGTGGCCTTGTCTCCGCGGATGATGACGGCCTGCTCGTTGGTGCCGGCCATGACGATGATGTTTTGTAGCTTGGCGAGAAGTTCGTCGGTGCTGTACGACTGGCCGTTCACGACGACTTCGCCGTCTTTTTTGATGTTGATGATGATCTCACCGACGGTGCGGGATTCGTTTTCCTTGCCGGAATCGGCCGCAGGCACGCTCACGTCCATCACCTGCTCTTCTTTGGCATACTGGAAGGTGACGGCAAAGAAGATGACGAGCAGGAAGAGCACATCGACGAGCGGCGCGAGCTGCATCGGCGTGGGTTCGATCGAGTGCTGTTTGCGGAAGTTCATGGCGTGGGAGAATGCCGGATCACACGGAGGCGGCGGCACGAGCGGCGCGTTTATACTGCACCGCGAGCAGGGCCATGAGGTGCGTGGTGGCGGCCTCCATCTCGGAGATGAGGCGGTTCACTTTCCCACGGAAGATGGCGTAAAACATGAGGGCAGGGATGCCGATGACGAGACCGGAGGCGGTGCAAAGAAGCGCCTCGGAGACACCTTGAGCCAGACCGAGCTGGTTGGAGCCGCCGGCACCTTTGCCAGAGATCTCGTGGAAGGTGGTGATCATGCCGAGGGTGGTGCCGAGCAGGCCGAGCATGGGGGCCACGGCTCCCACGTCTCCCAGGTAGGCGATGCGGGCCAGGAGAAGGCTGGATTGGCGATTTCCCTCCGCTTCGGTGACCTCTTTGACCTCCTCAAAGCTGGCGGTGGGATTCCGCGTGGCGAAATCGAGCGTCTTCGCGGTGACGCGGGCGATGCATTCGTTGCGGCGGTTGCACACGGCGAGCAGGCCGAGGTAGTCCTGTTTGCGGATGAGGGCATCGGCGGAATTCATGAAGGCATCACTGACGACGGTGCCCTGGCGGATCGTGAGGGTGAAGAGCACGATCATGAAGAAGGCCACCATGGAGAGGGCGATGAGCGGGTAGGCCATGACGCCGGTGCGCTTGATGAAGCCGCTGAAGGTGAGGGTGTCACCGAAAGGGTTGTCCGCATTGGGATCCGCCGGTGCACTGGCCACGGCTGCAGCAGGTGCTGGGGCGGCGGTTTGCGCCTGGGCAGAACCGGCGGCCATCCATGAGATCACAAACGCCAGCACGGCCAAGGCGAGAAAGTTTTTTCGGTGCATGAGGCGGCGATAGTAAACGAGCGCAGCCTCCTTGCAAGCGGGGCCGTCTCAGTCCTGAGAAGAGCCGCAGGCGGGGAATAGATCCGCTGAGCTTCTTGCAGGACCTCTCTGTCTCTGTGCTCCTCCGTGGCCTCTGTGGTCTAAATGCAAGTCCACCACAGAGGACACGAGGAACACAGAGGTTTGGCACTAGGCTCCAAGGCTAATCGAACGACAAAGACGCCTCACTCCTTCATTTCCTGCTCCATGCGCTCGCTGAGCCACTGCTTCATCATGCTCTGGTAGTTGAGATAGCGGCGGCGGGCGACGCGTTTGATGCGGCTGAGCATGCGGGGATCGAAGCGCAGGGTGATGGTGGTGGATTCACGCACATCACTGCGGTGCAGGGAGGACTGCATGAGGCGCTGATCGAGCTGGCGGGACTGCCAAAACTGGATTTCGGCTTCTTCAGACTCGAACTCCGGAAGTTCTTTCCAAGCACGGATGATGGGCAGATCGGCGGAAAAGGCGGTCATGGGAGGAGAAGCGTGGAAATCAGATATCCTCGGCTTTTTTGCGCTCGAAGAACTCGTGCTCCGCCGTGGTCATGAGGCGGGCAAAGATGACGCGGTAGCGCTTCCCATCGGTCCAGAAGACGCTGAAGACGGGATGGCCCTGGAGGGATTTGCCGAGGTTGTAGTACCGCGCCTCGCTGCCGGAGCCCTGCTCATCCGGCATCAATTTGAGGGAAAAAGGGTCTTCGAAGGATTCCTCGATGTCCTTCGGTGGAAGGGCACTGAGGTCAAAGGCGCAGCCGATCCAGTCGAAATCCATGTGGTGTGTCCCGTGAGGTTATTTTTTGTATTCGATGAGTTCTATCTCATAGCCCTCGGGGGCGTCAATGAAAGCAAACGTCCCGCTGGAGGATGGGGTGGGACCATCTGACAAAGGATAACCCAGCGCGGCGGCATGTTTGGCAAACTCTTCGATGCTCTCCACCTCGAACGCGAGATGGGTGAGATCGCTGCAGAAGGTGACGGGGCCGCTGGCGGGATAGGAGCAGATTTCGAGGAGTTCCTCGCTGCCGGGGGTTTTTAAAAAAACCAATTCGGAACCACGCGGGGACTTGTGACGGCGGATCTCCTCCAATCCGAGCACCTGGGTGTAAAAGGAGACGGTCTTTTCGAGGTCATTCACGCGGTAGCGAGTGTGGAGGAGCTTTTTGACTTTCATGGTGGGAATGGGTCGCAAGCTGGCGCAGGCGGCGGATGCCTGCCAGAGAAAACCGGAAGCACCTGAACGACCTGGGCGGTGTAGAACAGGAACAACACGCAGGGCGATCCACTGAGGGCACAGATGGATGAGCCTCTTGGAAAATCTCGGTGGCCTGGCGGTTGAAGCGTTCTTTCAGCCATGGAGGGAAGCCCGGAGCACACGGAAAAACGAAGGGCGGAGGCATTTCTGAATCGGTCACTTGGTGAGTGAGCACCCGCAGGGTCATGAGCCCTCCTCATGCTGTGTGTTCCGTGGTTTCCGGGCTCCACCCTGCCCAGATTGAGGTTGAATCCTTGGTTCCCTGTTTTGCCTGCGCAGGGCTCCTTTTTGCCATCCCCCCTGCGGTGGCATCAAGTCAACCAACTGCCATCCAAAACAAAACCCGCGCCTGGAGCAGGACGCGGGCTTTGTAAAAATCGATGGCGAGATTTTAATCCACCTCAGAACGCGGAGCTAGGGGGATGGGTTATTCGCCACACAGAGCGGGGGGGGAGGGGGGTGGGGGGGGGGGGGGGGGGCGGTGTCGAAGCCTTCCCCGAGAAACCGGCGGCATCCCTGTGACTGCGCTCAAGCGGCCTTTGCGGCGGCCTGAGATACATAAGACCGACCGGACAACTGGCCGCCATAAAACACGAACGCTGGCGGATTGAAGTCAGGCTCCCAGCGCATGGCCACGTAGCGAGCGGCGACGAGCTTGGCTGGTTTGGCTTTGATGTAACCCAAGCCGCGAGTGTCCTCCGCTGCCGCGATGGGTTCGCGGACATTGAAGTCCTCCGGATTGAAGGCCAGACGGCCACGCCAGTCCTCTTTTTCAGGAAGCTTATCGAAGCTAAACACCTCGAAGCGCACCGGACGTGGCGAATGCACCGAGCCGAAGGAATCCAAGAAGCGCAACTGGCCGAGGTCATAGATCAAGGTGCGGTAGCGATCATCGGACTCCGGGAACTCAAACTTGTTGAAAGCCACCGCTTCCTCCTTGCCATTCTGCGGATTCGGTGAGGCATAAATCACGCGTGAACCACCGACCCCGGCGAAATTCACGGGATAGCCTTTCTTTTCATCACTGGCACGCTGCTTCACGACGTGATCTTTGTCACGAGCGCTGCCGAACATTTCAAAATGCCGGATGTTCCCACCTTTGGAGAGGGCGAATTCGAGCTTGATGAACTTCACCTGCATACCAGCGAAGGCGAAAACAATTTCACGATCGGCGGCTGTGAAAACTTTTTCGTCAAGAACCGCCCAACCTTTGTTATCTGCGCTGCCTGAGATCGTGGCACGGCCTTCAATGCCATCACTGACGAAGGAGGAGCGGTTGATCATGGTCAATTGTTGCAGGCTGATGACCGCCTGGCTGTTGCCCGCTGCCACAGAAACAGGGTCCGTCGGATCCGCTGAGAGGAGGGACTCCGGTTTCCCAAGGCCCGCAGCACTGGCGATGGTGGCCATGCTGTTCATCCCCTGGGCACCGATCTCGACAGGCTTGTCGTTCAGGCTAGGAAGGCGCTGCCATTTCGCATTCAGCGGAGCGGCCGCAGCGAGGCCGATGTAGAGAGCAAGCAAGGTTTGGTGCTTCATGGTGGTTGTGTTAAAAGAAAGGAGTTTGGAGCGCTTGGAACATGCGGAGGCGAGGCTGTTCCTGATTATTTTAAAGATGACGTGCCAGTTCACCACATTTGGGCGAGCGTGTAAATATAATTTTCCGTCTGAATGCGTGACAAATTTGAGCTTGATTGATTATATATACCATATATTTTATAATCATGAAGTGTCCACACTGCGAATGCCCTCTGAATACGCCCCTCCCGGCGTGTCCACAGTGTGGGTTTTCCGCTGAAGCGTTGGGGGCTTACCTGGGGGATCACTGGGTGCGGCTGGAACGCATCACCGATGCGGCACACTGCCTGCGCCTGGATGATACCCGACAGTGCGAGGTGATGATGGATGATTTTGAGCGTGTCTTTCCCCAGGCGTTCTTTGCTGTGTATCTGGGCATGCTACCCACTGGACTGAATGTGGCGGAGTTGGGGTTTTGGCTGCTGAACCAAGGAGCATTCAACACGCCGCTGATTCAGAAGCGCAATGACTTCGGCGTGGTGATGGTGGTGGACCCCGTGAGCAAGAACCTCGCTGTCTCTCTGGGCTATGCGATCGAGGGCTATTTCGATCCGAAGACGCTGAATGCCCTACTCCACACGGCGGGAGAAAAACTCCGTGCTCAAGAATATGCTGCTGCGATCACAGTGACGCTGCAGCGAGTGATGCAGGTGCTGCGCGGCCACGCCCGCCCGAAGCCTTGGAGTCCGGAAGTTTCTCATCAAGCCTCGACCATCGCGGTCGAGCCCCTGCGAGGTGGGCACCGCGTTTCCACGCCGAGTACCGAGCCGGGCCACATGGCAGGAAATCGTTCACGTTGACCTCCCATGGCCCTGGATCGCTCCATTCATTTTACATCAGCGTTTTTTCCGAGCGTGCTCGGGAGATGGCTTCTGCCAGTCGCGATGCTTGTCTGCCTGCTGGGAAGGGGTCGTGCAGAGGAAGAGCTTCCTCTGCCCCAGTGGACGGACGAGGAGCTTCGTGCGTTTCGCGAACAAAACGTCCATGTCCCGAGCCTGGAGGCTTTGCTGCCGGAGCCTTCGGGACTGACGGAAAATCTCGATGCGGTGCTGCGAGGCCCATTGAAGAGTGGCCCACGGCTGGATGATCTGCCAGAGCGCCTCACCGGTGAGCTGCAGCCCCGGCTGACCCTTGAGCACATGCGGTCCTTTTTGCCGGAGTCAGAGCAAACCAGTCACGAGGAGATTCGCAGCGCCGAACCGGTGGATGGCGCTGCTCCCACGGCCATCTCGGCGCTGCGGACGATCTCCCCTGAATTCATGAAGGCGGCGGCTGGTATGCCGGGCGATCTTTATTTTATCGACCCTGATAGCCGTGTGCCCGAAATGGCCGCGATGGAGCTGACGCGGCTACTGGAGTTTCACGCTCGCGATGCCCGCATTCGACTTTATGTGCTCATTTTGGGCAAAAACGAGACGCTGCCTGCCAATGCCGCCGTGGAAGAAGTGGCCTCCGGTCGCCTGCTGTCCACGAATGCCTGCCTGCTGACCTACCCCGTGGGAGAACCCTGGCGGGCACGCCTTTTCGTGAGCGAACCCGTGCATGCCCTGACGAGTGCTTCTTTCCTCTCCGAAACCTCCGCTGAATGTGTGAAGCAGGCGATGCACGCCTCAGAAGCCCACGATCAGCTCGAGCGGTATATCGTGACCCTCTCCACTCGGCTTTTTTGGCTGCAAAAGGCCATCGGTGCTGATTTGAAGCCGGAGACACCCCGGACGGCGCTGCGTGAGCTCGTCGATGGCGTTCCGCAAAAAGGTCTCCCAGCCGATCCCGTCGTGCTTCCAGAGGCTGCCCGTCCGTCTTCTTGGGTTTGGTGGTTGTTGGGCATCTTGGCCAGCACCGGCGGTGGAGCTTGGGCGGGCATCCGCTGGCAAAGGCAGCGCAAACAACGGCTGAAAAGCAGCATCTGGGTGCTTCCCGAGCCGGAGACGCAGCCACGACTCGGCGGTGCCTTCTGCGGTGGAGGGGGAGCGATGATCAAGTTTGGCTGAGAGCCCCTTGGAACCAGCTGATCAGCCTTTTGAAAAACTTTAGTTTGTCGAAATGAATTCTATCCTCCATATTAACTGTAATTGCCTCACTCAGGAATAATGTCCGATGTCCTCCAGTTTGAATGCGGAGCATGCCGCACCCAGCTCACCGTGCCGTCCCACATGGCGGGGATCAGTGGCCCGTGCCCGACGTGCGGACAGACGGTGACCTCTCCGTCAGCGCCGCCTCCCGCACCTGCTGCGCCGGCCTTTGGATTTGGCATGCAGCCACCAGCTCCGCAGTGGACGCCGCCCCCTGCGGAGGCCCCTCCTCCCGCGATGATGCCCCCGATGGGTGGTTTTCAGCCTCCCGCCTCCATGCCTCCTCAGCCTCCTGCTGGCATCCCAGGTTTTGGCCAAACAATGCTCGGCGGCTATGCAGGCGGCGATCCCAGCATGCCGGGTGCCTCACCCACCGGGACGAGCCTCCCACCACGCCGGGCACCCGGGCAGGTGCCGCAGACCTCCACGCCGCCTCCAGGCCAACCCGCTTGGTCTCCTCCCGGAGGAGGGCTAGGCCTCGGACTGCCGCCGAATGATCCAGCCGCCCCGATGCCGGGACTCCCAGCCATGGGAAATCCGCCCACGCAGGCCCAATCACGCCTCATCCCTGGTGCCCCCATGATTCCTTCCATGCCCGCCTCCGCTGCTGGCATGACGAATTCCCTTCCCGCAGGCTCCCTGCTCGGGCGTGACGTTCCCGCCGCCCCCGTCACCCCCTCGACGATGGCTCTCCCGGCCAATGGAGGCTTTCCAGCCTCGGCCTTTGGCGGTCAGGCAGGTGCCCCCATGTTACCCGCGGCGCCTGCTTCACCTCTGCCAGGCGGTCGAAACCTCGCGGCCCTGCGTCCCAATCGTGGGGCCAATTTCATCCGCCTCGGCCTCGCCGCCGTCTTCTTGCTCGGGTTCCTCGGCATCGCTGGGTTTCTGCTGAAGGACACCATCTCAGCTTACCTCAGCCCCACCGCCGATGTTCCGGTAGAGGTCAAACCGTCCATTCCATCGAATACGCCTCCTGCCAAAACGGACGCCCCGGAGGCTGGCACGCCCACAAAGGCCGAAAAGCCCCTTCTCACCACGACGACACCGGAGCCGCTGCCTGAAAAGCCTGCCTCCGAATCGGCTGGAACGAGCCAACCTCTGATGGGCACCGTCTCGGGCCTCGAAGATAGCCCCATTCCCAAAGCAGAACCCGCCACCGCCGCTGAAATCGCCATGGTGAAGACCGCTGGCTCCGCAGAAGCTCCTCCAGCGACGACTGCCACTGGCGACCGCCTCCTTGAGGTGCCTGTAGCGACTTCCACCTCGAAGACACCCGCGATCCCTGAGGCCGCTCCCGGTGCGCCCACACCTCGTGGTGCCATGACCGGCTCCCTCGATGACAAGCCGAGCGAAAAAATCCCCGCTGAGGCCGAGCCAGCTCTCAAGACTCTGAAAGCCTTTCTCGATGCTGGGTCCGCCGAAGAACGCTCCAACCATGTGCTCGGAGCCGAGCTGATGAAGCCCCTGCTCGATCGCTATTACTCACGGAACAACGACGGCCCCATCACCATCGATCACATCACCTTCGGACGCTTTGACAAACAGCCCGAACTCGGTGCCGGTGCCCACTGCATCTTCCACATCGAGAGCAAAACGTGGGAGTATCCCGTGCCCGCCATGCTCGAAGAACAGGCCGATGGTTGGAAGGTCGATTGGCTCACCTTCATCGAGCTGAAGGACCGCAAGCTGGAAGAATTTTTCAAAACTTACCAAGAGGGCAAAGCCGCCTTCCATGTCGGTATCTTCCGCCAGCACTACTTCGGCGATGAAGTGCCCAATCGTGAGCAGAAGGATGCCTTTAGCATCGGCCTACCGCGTCCGAATCCCTTCCGCTCTCCGGTTTTCCTCAGCAAAGATGCCGAACTCGCCCGTCAGCTCCGTGACCGGCTGCCGTGGGAAGTCCATGTGTGGGCCATCGTCGAGCTCGAATGGAAAAAGCTCGGCAGCCAGCAGTGGGTGGAGCTCGTCTCCGTGCCGCAGATGCATTGGTATTCCATCCCCGCCGCACCACGCCCCATCTCCACCTCGGAAAAGCTGCCCGCCGAAGCCCCCACCGGTGGCGAAGCCCTCCCTCCCGGCATCAAGCGTTCCCCAGCCGGATCATCCCAGACCATTCAAAAGGCCACGGCCGTCTCAGATCAGGAATTCCCACCTGGCATCAAACGCTCCTCGCCATCCACGCGGTCTCGTTGAGGTAGAAACCTCCCGCGCATTAGGTTGACCATACTTCATGCCCGCCTAGCCTCGCGGCCCTTATGGCACTCGAAAACGTCAGACTCGGCATCGTTGGACTTGGCAACATGGGCAAGGCACACCTTGCGAACATTCGCGCCGGGAAAGTTCCCGGACTTCGCGTCACCGCGTTGTGCGAGAGCCACGGCACCATCCCGCCGCTCCAGGACGGCGAGACATCCTTCACCGATGTCTCCAAAATGATCTCCAGCGGCCTCATCGACGCCATTTTGATCTGCACCCCGCACTTCAGCCACACCACCATCGGCATCGAGGCCCTCACCGCTGGCCTCCACGTCCTCGTCGAGAAGCCCATCTCCGTGCACAAGGCCGATTGCGAGCGCCTCATCGCCGCGCACACGAACAAGAAGCAGATCTTCGCCGCCATGTTCAACATGCGCACGAACGCCACCTTCAAGAAAGTGAAGGACCTCATCGACAGCGGCGAGCTCGGCGAAATCCGCCGCGTGCATTGGGAAGTCACCAACTGGTTCCGCACCAACTACTACTACGCCACCGGCGGCTGGCGTGGCACCTGGAAGGGCGAAGGCGGCGGCGTGCTCATGAATCAGTGCCCGCACAATCTCGACCTCTTCCAATGGATGTTCGGCATGCCGCAGCGCGTGCGTGGCTTCTGCCAGTTCGGCCGTTTCCATCAAGTCGAGGTCGAGGACGATGTCACCGCCGTGCTGCAATACGACAGCGGCACCACCGCCACCTTCGTCACCTCCACCGGCGAGGCGCCGGGCTGCAACCGCCTCGAAATCTCCGGCGAGCAGGGCCGTGTCACCGTCACCGATGGCACCAAAATCCACTTCCAGCGCAACCGCCAGCCCATGAGCAAATTCTGCATGGAGGCCGAAGCTGCCTTTGCCATGCCCGAGAGCTGGCACATGGACATTCCCGTGGCAGAAAGCGGCGGCCAGCACATCGAGATCCTGCAAAACTTCACCAACGCCATCCTCAAGGACGAAAAGCTCCTCTCGCCCGCCGAGGAAGGCACCCGCAGCGTCGAGCTCGCCAATGCCATCCTGCTCTCCACCTGGCAGGACAAGACCATCGAACTCCCCATGAGCAGCGCCGACTACGAGCGCCTCCTCATCGAAAAAGGCGAGAAGAGCACCTTCCAGAAGACCAAGGTCGTCGCCAAAGCCACCAGCGACGACTTCGCGAAGAGCTTCCGGTAACGAGCAGCCTTGTTGCGGGGCAACAAGGCTACTTCAGCGTCTGCAACCACGCCACGAGGTCCGCGAGACCTTGCGGACCAATCGCACCCGCGAGACCGGGCGGCATGAGGGAGTCTTTCAGTTCCTCTTTCTTGACGATGTTGACCTTTTTGACGGTGGTGGAGGCACCACCGGCCATGCGCAGCGTCAGTTCCGCATCCGTTTCACTCACGACATACCCCATGACGGCTTGACCTTCCTTCGTCGTCACGTTTTGGCCGACGAAGCTGTGCTCGATGGCGGCGCTGGGGTAGAGGATGGCGGTGAAGAGGCCGTCTTGGCTGAGCTTCGCGCCGATTTGCGTGAGATCGGGGCCGAAGTCGATGAACTGGCCTTTGACGCGATGGCAGGCCACGCAACCGGCCTGCATGAACATGGCCTGACCTTTGGCGGCATCGCCCTTCAGCTTCATGAGTTCGGGTAGTTTGGGGAAATTGGCCAAACCTTGCGCGGCAGGCAGCGGCAGCTCGCGGGCGGCTTGATCGCGCAGACCGGCATCGGTGCTGCGACTGAGCGCGAGAGCGGCCTGGTCTTTGAACTGCGGCGGCAACTTGCCTTCCGACTGCCATTTCAGGATGGCGCGACCACCTTCGCCGCTGAGCGCGAGGGCGTCGAGGAGCACGCGGCGCACGTCCTCGCGCTTCTCCGGCCAGAAATGCTGGTTCATGACCGCCACCGCCGCGCGATCACTCACGCGACCGAGCGCCGCAATGAGCGCCTTGGCCGATTTCGCGTCCGCATCCTTCAAAAAGCGCAACGCACCATCCCAGTTCGCCGCGATGAGCCGCGCCGCGTTCACCGACTCCGGCGCGTTCGGGTTCGCGCTGATGAAATCGAGCAGTTCCTTCTCAAAGCCCGTCAGGTTTAACTTTTCGACCAACGCCACAAACTCCGGTTTGCCCACCACCGGCTTCAAAAGCGAATCGAGCCGCGTTTTCGCCTCTGGATTCGAGGTGATGGCATTGCGGTCGAGCAGCGCAGTGGATGCGAGGGCCGTCTCGGCATCGGCTTTGAGGAAGATGGTCAAAGCGGCTTTGGATACTTCGTCACGGTGATGGTAGGAGAGAAGTTGGAGGGAGCGGAGGAGGCTGAGCTTGGTCAGCTTAAGGGAGTTGGAATGCTTCAGATTGTCTTTGGTCACCCATTCGCTGATTCTTGAAGCTGCTTTCTGGTCACGGTCCCGCCAAGCCAGCAGTTCACTATGTGAGAGAGGCTTTGCTGCGCCCTGATTAACTTTGTCCCAGCCTTCGCGTCTGGAGTTCCAACTCAAATCATTGGCGATCCCAAGCGCTTCAACCGACCATCGGTCTGTTACATCAAATCCGCCAAAGTTCATGGCTATGAACTGGTTGGCTTGGGGACTCTTATCGAATCGCAAAGCCAAGGTAACTTCACGACGAACAGATGGAGAAGGATCGCCGATGACCTTCGTGATGACTTCACGCAGCATCTCAGGATGAGCTTGTTGCAGCAGACGACGGGCGACGCGGATGGCGGTGATGCGGATGTTGGGATCGGTGTCGGTGAGGGCTTTGGTGAGGCACTCGGGCAGAGTCAGGTCGTGCGGGTTGGGTTTGTCGGCACCGGGATTGATGCGCTCCCATTCATGAGCGGCGAGCAGCCACAAGGCACGAGCGCGATGCTGTGGGACGGATTTCGTGTCGTGGAAGAGCTTGTGAAGCTCGGGCTCGGCTTCGGAGCCGATTTCTTCGAGCTTCTTCCAGGCGAGATAGCGTGCATCTTCATTCGGGGATTTGAGGCCCTGGAGTAGCGCTGTCCACTGATCTCCCTTCGTGATGTCATGCTGAGGCACATACTTCTCCGCCGCCTTCGTCGTCACGCGGAACAACCGCCCGCGTGTCACATCACCCATGCCATGCCCGCCGACGCCGGGGTCATACCAGTCGGCGACGATCAATGAGCCATCGGGGGCGACGGCGACGTCGCTGGGGCGGAACCAGCGGTTCTGGCTGCCTTCGAGGAGGTTGACGATCTCGGCTTTGTAGCCAGCGCCGTCGGGTTGGGTGATGTAGCCGCGGACGACGTTCGGGCCGGCGTCGCAGTGGAGGGGTTGGCCGTGGAAGATGCTGGGCAAAAGGTCGCCTTCATACACCTGCATGCCGGTGGGGCTGCCGGCGCCGGTCATGAGCATGTTCGGGACGACGCCGGGATCGTTTTGATGCCAGTGACGCTGCGGAATTTCGCTTTCCCAGCCGATGCGCGGCGTCTGCCAGCCTGCGCCGGTCATTTCGTCGGAGTAGCCGTAGTTGCCGAACTCCATGACGTAGTTGATGCGCACGCCTTTGTTGCCGTCGTCGTCGTTGTCGCTCTGCCACATCGTGCCGAAGCTATCGACGGCGACTTCCCAGTTGTTGCGGAAGTTCCAGGCGAGCACCTCGACGTTGCTGCCATCGAGTTCGCAACGGAAAACCATGCCCTGCTGATACGGGCGGTTGTTTTGATTGGTGCACTTCACACCGTGGATGTCGGTGATGAGGTTGCCGTTTTTGTCGCAGAGCTGCTTGCCGGCGTTGCCGAAATTGAAGTAGAGGCGGCCATCGGGGCCGAAGTGGAAGGCGTGGATGCCGTGGTCGTGCTGTGCGCCGCCGATCTTCGTGAACATGAGCTCTTTGCGGTCGGCTTTGTCGTCGCCGTTGTCGTCGATGAGCCAGAAAACGTCGTCGCCGCAGGAGATGAGCGCTTTGTTGCCGAGCACGCAGATGCCGTGGGCGCTGTTCACGTCGCGGCCCTGATGGAAGACGGTGGATTTGTCCGCCTTCGCGTCGCCATCGGTGTCTTCGAGGATGAGGATGCGGTCGCCCTCGGCGCGTTCGCCGTTGTGCTTGCGGTAATTGATGACTTCGCACACCCACACGCGTCCGCGATGGTCGATGTCGATGCTGGCAGGCGAAAGCATCATCGGCTCGCTGGCGAAGAGCTGCACGGTGAGTTCGGGATGCACGTCGAGCTGCTCGGTGGCGGATTCCGGCTCATGCGCGGCGGTGTTGTTGTCGCTGGCGGTGATGGGGCCGGGATTTTCGGTGTAAACGGCGAAGGTGACGCTGGTGCTGCCCTGCCTCGTGCCGCCTTCATCGAGAGCGCCGCGTGCTTTGAAGCGTTTCGTGCCCGCAGGCAGGTTGAAGGCGATGACGCTGTTCGCGTGCGTGCCGAGGCCGTATTCGATGGCTTTGCCAGCGCTGCGCAGGGTCTGACCTTCGCAGTTTGAATTCACGCGCACGCCGCCCCAGCCGCTCAGTGCGGATTTCCATTCGACCTCGGTGAGTTTCTTCTCGCTGCCATCGCCGAGCACGAGCCGCGGCTCCGCCCAGTCCGCCCAATCGGCGGTGAAGCCGTTTCCGCCATCGGTGACGACGAGGAAGAGCTCCTTTGCACCTTCGAGCGAGACATCGATGTCCACGCTGTGGTTCGGCGTTTTGATGTCGATGACCGGCGAGCGGAAAAGAGGCTTCGGCGCGGCGAGGGCGAGCGTGGGGAGCAGGAGGAGGCTGAGGGCGAGGCGCATGGCGTGGAGGACTGAAAATTGAGAATTGAGAAGTGAAAACTGAAAATTGGCGCTGACGCGGAGGTGAGAACGAATACGGAAGTCGCTGGCGGTCCCTTCTGTCACTCATGTCCCTTGGGTCCTTTCGAGAATGGCAAAGCCCAGGGAGCGCCTGGGCTTTGAGAGAGGTTTGAAGGCTTCGGAAGGGCTTCGCCGCTACTTCTTCGCGTTCGGCACGATGTTCGCCGTCACGGCTTTGGCCTTGGGAAGGTATTTCTTCGCCAGCGGGATGAGGTCGGACTTTTTGATGCCGGTGATGTCGCTGACGAAGGTGCGGGACCAGTCGAGACGCTGGGGATGCTCCTGGGAGCAGCGGAGGACGGTGGAGGACCAGTAGCGGTTGTCACGGCGCTGCTGCTCGATCTGCGAGACGACGGGCTTGTGAGCACGCTCGAACTCATCGTCGGTGATCTCGCCGGTGGCGAGTTGATCAGCGATCTCGATGCTGAGCTTGGCGAGCTTTTCGACCTGCTCAGGCTTGCACTCGATCATGGTGACGACGTAGCCGTAGCCGGTGAAGGCATCGCTGGCGAGGTGGTAGCAGGCGGGCGAGTAGGTATCGGCCAGCTCCTCGCGGATTTTCACGCGAAGGCGGTCATCGAGGATGCTGGCGAGCAACATGAGGCGACGGGCACGAGCGACATCGCTGGGCATGTCTTCGGTAGGCCAGTAGATGGTGGCGATGGCTTTCGGGATCTCGGTGTCGAAGGGGAAGGACTTGCTCTCGGCAGGCTTCGGGAAGGCAAGGGTGCGTTCCTTGGCGTAGTCGGGCTTTTTGTCAGCACGCTTCGGCAAAGCGCCAAGCGTCTTGGCGACGGCGGCGAGGGCTTTTTCGAGATCGGCATCGCCGACGATGGTGACTTCGAGGAAATCTTCGGTGAGAGCCGGCGTGAGCCAGGCCTTCACTTCATCGAGCGTGCGCTGTTTGAGCACGTCCTTGGCCGGGAAGCCCCAGCGAGGATCGCCGCCATGGGTGAAGGCCATCACCTCGTTGTTCATGATGCCTTCGGCGGTGTGCTGAAGCTGGGTGTAGAGCGGGTCGATGTTCTTCTCAAACTGACGGGCGGCCTCGATGCGGTAGCCGGGAGCGGTGAGGCAGGCGGCGAGGAGCTGGAGCTGGGCTTCGAGATCGGCAGGCGTGGTGCGACCGGAGAGGAGGAAGGCCTCATCACCGATGCTGAAATCACTGCCGACGGTCTTGCTGGCAAAGATGCGGCGCAATTCATCAACATCGTGCTTCACGAGGCCACCGAGCTGGAAGGTGCTGCCGGCGTAAGGGATGAGGCCGGGCTTGTCGGCGGGAGCGGTGAGCTTGCCACCGCCGAAGTTCACGAGCACGCGGATGGTGCCTTTTTCGAACTCGGTGCGCTTGAAGTTGAAGCGCACGTTGTTCTCAAACACCGCCTGCGTGACCTCGAGGTCCTTCGCCTCGCTACGGGAGGCGACTTTGCCTGCGGGGCCGATGTCGGTGTAGGCAAAGGCGGCGGTCTCTTCCATCGCAGGAGCCTCGACGGGCTTGGCGGCGCTGGCTTTGTAAACGTCGGTGATTTGCTTCGAGGCATCGCCATCGAGCTTCAGATTACCGCCGAGGAAGATCTGGATGTCATCGCCCTTCCAATCGGCAACGAGAGCGGCGTGGCTGTCCTCTTTCTTCAAAGTGGCGAGCACTTTCGCGACGCGAACGAGGTCGTCCTTCGGATGGGTGAAGACCTTTTTCGCGGCGATCTGGCTGACGAGGCCGCTGGCGAGGTCGCGAGACTTGCGGGTATCCGCCTGGTCGGCGCGGAGCTTGGCACCTTTGAGCGTGGAGGCCTTCACTTCGGCGAATTCGGCGTCGGTGAAGCCATGCTGGATGGCGCGGCGGATTTCCGTCTCGATCAAGGCGAGGGCGGGCTTCCAGTTCTTCGGATCGCATTGAGCCTGGATGCCGCTGGTGAAGACGAAATCGAACTGCTCATAGCTGTAAGCCTCCGCACCGATGATGGGAGCGCCTTCCGCCTTGGCGAGCTTCGAGAGGCGCTGGTTGATCATGCTATCGGCGAGGATGCGGACGAGGTTTTTGCGGCGTTCCTCGGTGGTGTCCGGCTTGTTCTCGGCCTGGCGGAGACGCTCAACAGAAAGGGTGAGGGCCTGCGATTCCATCTCGGTGTGCAGCTTGGCGATCAAACCGTGGCCGGTGGAGATTTTGCCAAGCGAGGGGTCTTTCACTTCGGGAGCGGCCTTGGCGGACTCGAAATGCTTTTTGATCGCGGCGATAACCGCGGCAGTGTCTTTGAAGTCACCGACGGCGACCACGGTGGCACGCTGAGGCGCATACCATTTGCCGTAGAAGTCCACGAAGCGCTGACGAGACATCGACTTGAGAGTGCTCTCGATGCCGATGGGCAGACGCTTCGGCAGAAGGGACTCTGGCAGGGCGAATTTATAGCCTTCGAGCATGGTGCGATACTCGATGCTATCGCGGGAGAGCTTTTCGCTGAGGATGATGCCGCGCTCTTTGTCGATCTCGTCCTTCTTGAGCAGCATGCCGTCGAGGTCATCGCGGAAGAGGCGGAGGCCGTCGTCGAGGTATTTGGCATTCACCTCGGGGAGTTCGAGCATGTACACGGTCTCCTTGAACGAGGTGTGGGCATTGGTATCCGCACCGAAGCCCATGCCGAGGCGCTGAAAGAACTTCACCATGTCGCCATCCTCGCCGCCTTTGAAGGTGCGGGTGCCGTTGAAGGCCATGTGCTCCAAAAAGTGCGCCATGCCCTGCTGGTCGTCCTCTTCCATCAGCGAGCCCACATCCATGTAGAGGCGGATGCTGGCACGTCCGGGCGGCTCGTCATGCGGCAGCACGAGGTAGCGAAGTCCGTTCTCCAACGAGCCAAAGATGGCCTTCGGGTCCGGCTTGAGGTCGGAAGCGTCTTGCGGCCAGCCGGCGAAGATCGTGCAACTGGTGAGAAGGAGGCAGAAGAAGGTTCGGAGCATGGTGGTGGGGCGGAACAGGTTGGGATTGAAAAGTGAAAACTGAAAATTGGAGACTGAAAATTGGGCTCGGGTTGGGGAAAGCGGCGCGGCGGTGTGAGAATTTTCAGTTTTCAGTTTCCAATTCTCAATTTTCAATGACTCGCCGAGTCTCGGGCACCCGAAGAGCCCATCAAAACGCGTCTTCTTTGCCGAGTCCGGCATTCGGGTCCGGCTCGATAAAGCCCAGCTCGACGAAGAACTCGTCCATGGCCATCAGGGTGGCTTCATACATCTCGAAGGAGAGGTTGAAATTGAAGAAGCCGTGGCCTTTGCCATCGAACTCAATGAGGCGGCAGATGTTCTTCTTCTTCGAGGATTTGCGGGCAAAGGTGTAGCTGCCGTCAAAGGGCACCACGCGGTCTTCCGTGCCATGCATGATGAGCATCGGCGGGAAGCCAGCCTTGATGCCGCGGTAGAGATCGGCGGCCTTGCGGGAGGCATTATCCGGCCAGCGATCCTGATAAGGCGCGTAGCGTGACCAAGTATCGATCACGGGATTGAAGAGCACGACAGCATTCGGCACCGGGCTGCAATCGGTGACATCGGAGGGATCATCAAAACCATTCAGCACCGCTGCGGAGGCGATGGCATGACCGCCGCCGGAGCCGCCCACGCCAATGATTTTGCCGGGATTCACGCCGAGCTCGACGGCGTTCATGCGGATCCAGCGGATGGCCGAGCGGGCATCCGCCATGGCTTGAAGAGGACCCGAGCCGGGATGGCGGGCGCTCACGCGATAATCGAAACACATCGTCATCATGCCACGCGAGGCGAAATAGACGCAGTGCGGCGCAAACTGGGCGATCTGGCCATTGTCCCAGCCGCTACTAAAAAAGAAGGCTGCGACCGACTTTGGATAAGGCGGGGCCTTGTCCGCATCCGGCTCCCAAATATACACGGGCAGATCGACCCCGTTCACGCTCTTGAAGATCTCTTCACGAGCGGTCTTGAGCAGTTCCCGACCTCGATCTATCGGGGGTGTGCGGAGGTGGCCTTCCATGTGGGGTTTTGTGACGGGCGAGGTTTGAGAGAATTGTGAGAACGGCAAATGGTTTCCTTGTCGCTGAGGCAAATAGAGACGTTGAAATGCCCCGAATGGAAGCGGGTTTTGCGGTTGAGTTCGGACGAAACGAGCCAAGATGACGACCGACATGACGCTCCGAACTCTTGTGCTTCTCACTGCTGGCCTACTCGCCAGCCTCCCCTCCCCTTCCCCGGCCCAATCCGCCGAGCCCGAGCTGGAATCCGCCCTCGTGGCCTCTTACGGCCGCTGGCGCGATGCGATGGTGCGCCAAGATGCTCGTGCTTGGGCCGGTGCCATCACGCAATACCGCCAGGTGGTGACGCGAAACCAACTTGTGAGTGAGAAGCAGGCTTTCCCCGACGAGGTCTTCGCGAACGGCGATCCGCCGAAGCTGGACGGCCTGCGCCTGCTGGAATCGGAAGCCGTGGGTAAAACGGCGCACCTCGTGTACTTCGGAAAGGTGGACCTCGGCCAGGACCGCAATCTTTTGAAGGACACCGTGCTGAAATTGAAGTTCGGTTTCGAAAACGGGGGCTGGAAGTATGACAGCAACCGCTTCACCAGTTTTGACACCGCACCGGAAGTGCTCAAAGCGCTGCAATCAGGCAAAAAGGCGGATTTCCTCGACACACCCGAATTCACACCGCCCGGCACCTTGCCCGCAGTGCCGCCGCTTTGCCGCGTGCCGGAATTCAAAGGCGGCTACAAGCTACAATCCTTTGGCTACGAGACACAGGTGCTCATGAATGGCTTTGACTACACCCCGGTGGAGGATGCACTCGACCAGCAGGTGATCATCGGCGGCCTCGTGACCGGCCAAAACGAAATCACGCTTCGCATGACGCCCGTGCCTACGCCGGAGAATGGGAAGTCGGCCGTGCAGATCCGTCTTTATAAACTCGATGTGACCCAGCCGGACAAACCGGGCATCGAGGTGCTGCGCTGGGAGGCACCGGATGGCAAAGCGCCGAAGCAGATCACCCTGCCCTTCACCGTGAAGTAAGCGCCTGACGCAAAAAGGCCGCCACGACCTTCAGGCGGCCCACGTCATAAAACTCCGCTCCGCCGTGCTTCGAGCCGGGCAGCGTGATGAGCTTCACCGAACTACGGTAAGCCTTCGCAAGCTCCTCCGATTGCGCAGGTGGCATCTGCGGATCAGCATCGCCATGCAGAAGGAGCAGTGGCGGATCGGCCTTGTCGAGATGCGCGACCGGGCTGGCGAGCTTCGCGAGCGAAGGTGCCTTCTCCGGCACATCGCCGAGCAGCAGCTTGAGTGCAGGAATGCGCACCGTGAGACCAAACTCCGTGCTCTGACCGAGGATGGATTGCAAATTGGACGCACCGTAAAAGCTCACGATGGCGGCGACATGGCTGCTTTGATCCAAATGATCGCCCACACGGCCTTCGAGCACCTTGTGACCATTCGTCACGCCCACCAACGCCGCCAGATGACCGCCCGCGGAGGAGCCGATGATGGCGATGAATTCCGTGTTCAGATCAAAAAGCGAGGCTTTACCACGCAGAAAACGGATCGCGGCCTTGATGTCGTGTATCTGCGCCGGAAACCGCGCCTGGGTGGAGAGACGGTAGTCCACGCTCGCGATGGCAAAGCCATGTTCGAG
The DNA here is from genome assembly GCA_016713245.1 of Verrucomicrobiaceae bacterium. Taxonomy (GTDB): domain Bacteria; phylum Verrucomicrobiota; class Verrucomicrobiia; order Verrucomicrobiales; family Verrucomicrobiaceae; genus Prosthecobacter. The sequence goes on from JADJPM010000001.1 coordinate 764,223, forward strand.
GAGTCCCGCGATCGGAACATCGCTCTTCGAGCCCGCCCGCCACGCACCGCCGTGGACATACACGATCAGCGGCGGATGCTGCACACCGGAAGGCCGGTGCAGATCGAGTAGCAACGGCAGCCCATCGACGCGGGCGTATTCGACGTCCGTCTGCGTCTCCGCGAAAACTGAAACGAGCGAAAAGAGACAGCCAGTGAGCAGGAGGAGGATTTTCATTACCGGATATAAATGAACTCGCTGCTGTTGAAGATCACATGAGCAAGGTCGGTGAGAGCTTGTTCGCGGCTGGAGGCAGCTTCGCGGGCTTTCACGAAGTCGAAAGACTGCTGCAAACGCTGCGCGGAAGGCTTGTGACCAAGCGTGAGCATGAACATATGATGGATCGTGGCTTCGAGTGAATCGGAAGTGGCTCGTTTCACGAGGAAGGCAGCTTGTTCTTCAACGAACTCATCGTTCATGAGCACAAGCGCTTGCGTGGGCACGGTGCTTTCGAGTCGGGCGGCGCAGGAATCGGTGGTGGTGGGTGCGTCGAAAAGCTCCATCATCGGCATGAGGAGTTGGCGCTTCTGGTAGATGTACACGCTGCGCCGCCATTGCTCGGGGCCTTCGCTCTTGAGCAGCGGCCATTTGTTGCGCTGGCTGGTGGGTAGCAGATCAGCGCGGAGTCGCGGTTTGATGCCGGGACCGCCCATTTGGTTGTTCAGCTTGCCGCTGGCTTGCAGGATGCAATCGCGCAGCACCTCGGCCTCCATGCGCATCAGACCGTAGCCCGGACTTTCCAGTCCGGGTTCTGAACGAGTTGGAAAACTCGTTCTACGTTGCTGCCGATACGTGGCCGACATGAGGATGAGCTTGTGCAGCGCCTTAAAGCGGCCGCCGCTGGCGATGAGCTGGCGAGCGAGGTAGTCGAGCAGTTCGGGGTGCGTGGGTTTGGAGCCGGTGAAGCCGAAGTTGCTGGGACTGGCGACGAGGCCCTGGCCGAAGTGATGCTGCCAAAGGCGGTTAGCGATAACCCGCCACGCGAGAGCGTTGTCCGACGCAGAGATCCATTCGGCGAGGGTTTTGCGGCGCAGGGAGGTTTTGGCGGCGGGCGGGGGAAATGAGACCGGCTTGAACAACGCGGGGACTGCCGGTGGGACTTCTTCGCCGAGGTTCAGAGCGCTGCCGCGGAGCATGATGTGCGTGGGTGGCACCTGCGGCTTCGTTTCGATGAGGGCGTGGACCTTGGCGGTCTCGTCGATCTTCACGCGCTTGTCGTTTCTGTCCTGCGTGCCTGGCACGAGGCCGTATTTCTCGGTGCCATTGAAGATGGCGAGCAGGCTGTAGTAGTCGCGTTGCAACAGCGGATCGGTTTTGTGGTCATGACAGCGGGCGCAGCCGAGGGTGAGGCCGAGGAAGACGCTGCTCGTGGTGGAAATGACATCATCGAGCTGGTCGGCACGGTATTGGGCCAGCGCGTCATCGGTCTTGCCCATGTTGTCGTCATTGCTTGTGCCATTGCGGCCAAAGCCGGTGGCGATGAGCGACTCCTCGTTCGCGCCGTCGATTTCATCTCCGGCGAGCTGCTCGGCCACAAAGCGGGCATACGGCTTGTCGTCGTTGAAGCTGCGTATGACGTAATCTCGGTATTTCCAGGCGTGCGGCCGGTCGAGGTCATTGTGCGTGCCGCTGGTGTCGGCATAGCGAGCGAGATCGAGCCAGTGACGGCCCCAACGTTCGCCGTAGCGGGGGCTTTGAAGCAGGCGGTTAATGAGGGCGGCATAGGCGTCGGACGGGTCCGACGAGTCGGACATGTCGGACACGAAGGCGGTGACTTCTTCGGGAGTCGGCAGCAGGCCAGTCAAATCGAGGGTGACGCGGCGGATGAGCGTGGCGGGATCGGCCTCGGGTGCGGGAGAGAGGTCGTTGTTCTCCAACGCGGCCAGCGTGAAGTGATCGAGGTCGTTTTTTGGCCACGCGGCGTTTTTCACGGCAGGCGGTTTCGCCTTGCTCAGCGGCTGAAAGGCCCAATGACCCCTGCCCTCCTCGATGGAGGGTGGTTTGGCGAAAACAGGCGCACAAAGGGTGATGAAGAGGAAAAAACGCATCGACAGACAAGCGTGTCTGAAGTCGTCTTGTGATACGACCATGGACACACCGACCACCAACGACCTGAAACGCCGTTCCTTCCTCCGCGCCGCTTTTTCCGGCGCTCTCGTGACGCCGGGCGTGATGAATGCCCAGCAGGTGGAGAAGGCCATCGCGGGTCAGTTTCATGAGGAAGCACGCGATTTGCCGCTGGTGGAGGACGCGGACGTCATCGTGTGCGGCGCAGGGCCTGCGGGCATCGCGGCGGCGATCACGGCGGCGCGTGCGGGAGCCAAGGTGCGAGTGTTTGAATGGCGCGGCTGCCTCGGCGGCGTGTGGACGGCCGGCTTGCTCGGCTACTTGCTTGATTTCGACAAGCCGGGCTTCAATCAAGAGCTGCTCAAGCGTCTCGACGAACGCGACATGCGTCGTGGGACGAGCCTGAAGAGCATCTGCTATGAACCGGAAGGCATGAAGCTGCTGTTGGAGGAGATGTTTGTTGAGGCGGGCGTGAAGTTCCAGCTCCACACCCGCGTGAGCGCCGCGTATCGCGAAGGCAACCGCCTCACCACGATCGTCACCGAGTCCAAAAGTGGCCGACAGGCTTGGCGAGCGCCGGTTTTCATCGACACGACGGGCGATGGCGATCTCGGCGCACTTGCCGGATGCAGCTTCGAATACGGCGAGTCGGATTCGTGCCCCTGCCAGCCGATGTCGCTCAATGCGTTGCTCGTTTGTAAAGATGCAGAAGCGCTGGCCGCCTACATTCACAAGTCCGATCCCAGCAAGGCCGACGGCATCGCCAAGGATGCACTGCTGAAGGAAATCGAGCGCACCGGGCACTTCCCGTCTTACTCGAAGCCGACGCTGTGGCAGGTGCGGGATGATTTGCTGCTGGTGATGATGAATCATCAATATGGCGTGCCGTGCTTCGATGCCGCAAAGATCACCGAGGCCACTGTGCAGGCCCGCGCGGAGATGCACAAGATCGTCAACGGCCTGCGCAAGCTCGGCGGGCCGTGGGAAGGCCTGCAAATCGCCGCCACCGCCGAGCAGATCGGCGTGCGCGACGGCCGCCGCATCAAAGGCCGCTACGTCGTGAACAAGGACGACGTGATCGCCGGTGCCCGCTACGACGATGCCGTGGTGCGTGCGACCTTCAGCGTGGACATCCACGCGCTGAGCGCCGAGCACAACAAAACGTCCGCCTACCACAACGCTGGCATCAAAACGAAGCCCTACGACATCCCGCTGCGGGCGCTGATCGCGAAAGACGTGGACGGCCTCATGATGGCAGGGCGCAACATCAGCGGCGATTTCATCGCGCATGCCAGCTACCGCGTGACGGGCAACTCCGTGGCTATGGGTGAGGCCGCTGGTGTGACTGCCGCACTGGCTGCTTTGTCGAAGCGACTGCCGCACGAGGTCGAGTGGAAAGAAAGCGCGGCGAAGCTGGAAAGGATTCGTTCGTAGTTTGGGGCTTTAGCACGCCACAAAGCTCCCAAACACGGGCTGAAGCCCGAACTACGAACTTCACTTCTTCTTTTTGCCGAAGCCGAAGAGTTTTTTCAGGAGGCCGCCGCTTTCTTGTTTCGCCTCAGCATCTTCGCTCGGAGCGACAGGAGCTGCCAGACGGCGCTTGGCAGCCGGTTTGGATTCTTCGGTAGGGGTGACGAGTGGCTGCTGGCTGATGACGACCTTTTGTTTTGCCTTGGGCTCGACCGCTGGCTGAGGAAGAGATGCTCCCCACCACGAAGGCGAAAGTGAGGCGACATAGGCCCAGGCATCGAGACCTGCGTGCCAGACGAGACTGTCCGAAGCGACTTTATGCCCGCGAGCCATTTCCGTCATGGCGGCTTCGTCGTAAGGGCCTTCAGCGGCTCCGGCGTTGTTGAGATACCAATTCATGCGCAGATGCTACTCACTGGTCGAGAGCCGGAAACTTGAAATCCGCGCTGTTTCGATGCTCGCGGGTCGCGATGGCCTTCATCTGCGCGACGATATCGGGATGGTCCTGAAGCACATTTTGGGTCTCCGCCGGGTCTCTTTCGAGATCGAAGAGCTCCTCGGCGGTCTTGGCGGCTTTTTTGGCGTTCACACGGCCCAAGCCACTGCGGAGATACTTCCATTTACCGAGCCTCACGCACTGCTGGCCTCCATAACCGGGGAATTCGCGGTAGATGAACTCACGGCCGCTTTTTCCTTCTCCACGCAGGACGCTGGCAAAACTGGCACCGTCGATACCGACGGGTGTTTTTTCCTGCACACCGCAGAGATCGAGCAGGGTGGGCATCCAGTCTTCAAAGCCGGTGATGGCCTGACTGGTGCTGCCCGGCTTGACCTTACCCTTCCAGCGGAGGATGCCGGGTGAACGGATGCCGCCTTCATAGAGCGTGCCTTTGCCATCGCGGAGTCCGCTGCTGCTGTTGAAGAAGGCCGCATCCACGCCACCGAGGCCCTGATGCGTGCCGTTGAGCGAGCCGTTGTCGCTGATGAAGATGAAGATGGTGTCGTCATCGAGGCCGAGCTCGGTGATGAGGGCCATCATCTTGCCGATCTCGCGGTCCATGCGGGTGATCATGGCAGCATAACCGGCACGCGGCTTGAAGTGCGGCAGGTAGCCTTTGCCACCGGGATAGGGTGTTTCCTCGAACTGCCCGGCATACTCGGCCACGGAATCATCCGGCACTTGCATGGCCAGATGCGGCACGGTGGTGGGCCAGTAGAGGAAGAAGGGACGGTCTTTGTTGTCGCGGGCAAATTTGAGCGCCTGCTCGGCGATCAGATCGGCGCTGTATTGCGCGCCTTGGAAGCGCTTGTAGCTCTCCGGCTTCGTGGGGTCCTCGTCGGGTTTGAGTTTGTCGTTGGAAGGGAACGGCGGATTCTTCAGCTCGATGGTCTTGTCGTTGTCCCATAGGTAGGTGGGATAGAAATTGTGCGCCACGCCCTGGCAGTTGTAGCCGAACCAGCGGTCAAAGCCCTGCTTCAAAGGCTCGCCGGTGCTACCGGGACCTCCGAGGCCCCATTTGCCAAAGCCACCGGTGACATAACCTGCGGCTTTGAAGGCCTCCGGCATCGTCACGGCGGCATCGGGAATGGGATACTGGCCTTCGTGCTCCGGTTTGCCCATCTTCGGCAGGCCCTTGGCGTTGTCGGCCTGGCGGTTGTCACGGATGAAGGCATGGCCGGGATGGTAGCCAGTCATCAACACGCATCGCGAGGGAGCGCAGACGGCATTGCCGCTGTAGTGATCCATGAGCTTCATGCCCTCCGCGGCCATGCGATCGAGGTTAGGCGTGCGGATGTGCTTCTGGCCATAGCAGCCCAGATCTCCTCGCCCGAGGTCATCCGCGAGGATGAGGATCACATTTGGCTGGCGGGCAAAGGCCACGCTGGCGAGCAGGAGAAGGGCGAGGATGGTTTTCATGGTGCGGTGGAAGGTAACGAAGGTGGGGCGGACTTCTTTTTCGCCCGGCTGAGTTCCTCGGCCTCTGGCAGCTTCCACATGACATAGCCCGTGAGTACCATGGCCGCGAGGGCGAGCAGAAGAATGAGGTAAAACATGGGCCGGTTGGCAAATCGCATGGCGGCGATGCAAGCATGGCCGAGCCCCTTCACAAGCGTGAGCTCTCCATCACGAAACAAAAACGCCCCGGAGATGGTCCGGGGCGTTTTCGGGAAGGTTGAGTTCTGACTGCAGCTCACTTGCGGCGGCGACGCATGCCGATGCCGAGGAGGCCGAGCATAAGCAGCAGAGCGCGGGTGGGCTCGGGGACGTTGGTGATGACGTAGTAGGCACCGCTGCCGTCGGTGGTGACACTGCCGTAGAGGCCGACGCCAAGGGCGAGGGCGCTGTCATTGATGCTGGCGAACGCGCCGCTGAACGCACCGCCAACAAAGCTGAACAGCTTCCACTTGTCACCGAGGGCAAAGCCGCTCAAGCCATTCGGATTGGTGATGATGAGCGTGGAAGCGGCCGTGAGATCAAGCGTGCCACCAAGAGTGACGAAATCAGCTGCGGTGGAGACGGCGGAATTGTCACCGATGTTACTGAAGAGATCAAAGCTCATGCTGCTTCCAGCGCCCATGACGGTGCTGCCGGTGCCGGAGGTTGTGAGACCAAAGCTGCTGGCGGTAGCGGCGACGGTGGAGTCACCGACGACGAAGCTGCCGTTGATGTAGATGCTGTTGTTGGCATCTGGAGCAATAGCACCCGTGCCAGAGAGCGTGCCGGAGGCTCCGATGGTGACAGCTCCAGTGCCGGTGGCGGAGCCGCTGGTATTGCGGACATTGAGCGTGCCGCCGTTGACCGTGGTGCCGCCGCTGTAGGTGGAAGCCTGGTCAAGCGTGAGAGCGCTGGCGAGATCCTTCGTGAGGCTACCCCCCGTGCCGGAGATGGTGCCGGCGTAGATGGTGCTGCCAGTGGCGGCTCCTATTGTTAGGTTGTTCGAATTGAGCTGAACCACCGAGCTGCTGGCTCCTGAAAGAGAGAGCGCCGACTGCGAAAAGCCGTTGGCAAGAACCAGCATAGAGCTACCAGAACCGGTGGCATCAATGATGAGCGCGGTGCGGGCGGGGGAAGTGGGAAGGGCTGTCGCAGCACCAGTGTAGAGAACACCGCCATTACGAACGTAGGTGGGGCCGTTGTAGGTGTTGGCGGCGTTGAGATTGACGGTGGTGGCGTCGACGATGAGATCGGAGTTCGGGCTTCCGGTATTGCCAGTGATGGCACCGTTAATGAAGAAGGTGCCACCTCCACCAAAAGTGACGACTGTTCCGGTTTTATCGATGCCACCTGAGAGGGTGAACACACCACCAGATGGTGCGCCGATGGTGGAATCTGTGACGATGGTGATGGGGCCAGCGAAGGTGGAAGTGCCACTGCCGCCGACGAGAGCTCCTGTACCACCGACGCCGGTGCCGTTGAGGCTGAGAGGCTCTGGATCAGAGTAGTTGATGTTGTTGATGACGAGTGCGCCACCGGCCGTGATGTTCGTGCCACTGGAGGTATCACCGAGGGAGCCATTGCCACCGGCGGTGATGGTAGCACCACTGTTGACGGTGGTGGTGCCAGTGTAGGTGCTAGCTCCGGTGAGAAGGAGAGTGCCTGCGCCTGCACCGGTGAGATTGAAGTTACCAGCGATCGTGCCGCCGATGGTGAGAGTGCTGCCATTGACGGTGACGGTGCGGTTGGCGTTCAGCGTGACGGCTCCGGTGCCGAGGTTGAGGTTGTTCGTGCCGCCAAAGGTGAAGTCCGCGTTGATGTTGAGCGGGTTGTTCGTGGCGAGAGTGATGGCGGAGCCGCTGGTGTTGTCGATCGTGCCGCCATTGATGGTGAACGCCCCGGTGCTGATCGCATTGGCGTTGTTGATGTTGAGCGTGCCGGCATTCAGGATCGTGGGACCGTTGTAGGTGTTGGCATTGCTCAAGGTGACGACGCCGCCCGCGATGACGAGATCCGAACTGGCCGAGGTGCCGACGATGGCACCGGTGACGTTGATGCCGGATGCGCCACCGTTCAGGTTCAGGGTGGTGCCGTCCTTGGTGAGTGTGCCAGAGAGGGTGAGGAGGCCGCTGCCGCTGTTCTGGATGGTGTCGGAGCCGTTGCCGAGGGCGTTGATGTCTTTGCCGAGCGTGCCCGCAGCGCCGGTATAGATGAGGGTGCCGGAGGAGGTGGCGGCGACTCCGAGATCGAGTGCGGCGTTGGTGCCGAGGGGCTGTGCCGTGGTGGCGGCGTCCACGGTGGCGACGGAGATGGAGCCACTTTCGATGGTGGTCTTGCCGGAGAAGGTATTGGTGCCGCTGATGGTGGCGGTTCCTGTGCCCTGCTTGATCAGGGAAAGAGCACCGCCTCCGGTACCGTCTTGGATGACAACACCGCTAACACTCGGAGAGCCGTTATTGGCACCGAGGATCAGGTTGGCCGCAGTAGCGCTGGCGTTCTGGACTGTGCCAGCTCCGCTGAGTCCGCCGACATTGCTGCTAAATCCGTTGAGGGAGAGAATGGAGGATGCCGCCACACTGTAGATCGAGCCGCCGCTGAGACCTGTGGTGGAGCCAGCTTTGACTTCGCCAGCCTGAATGTCGGTGAGACCTGTGTAGCTGTTCGTGCCGCTCATTGTCAGGACTCCGGCCGTAGTTTTCGTCAAGGTGCCGCCGCCGTTCAACTCGTTGAGATTGCTCAGTCCACCAGACTTGGCGTTGAACACGACCTGATTCGTGGCGCTTCCGATGTTGTTGCCGCTCATGTTTAGCGTCGAGCCGTCGAGATTCACCGTTCCGGTCGCTGTGCCGCCGCCGCCGGCGTCGGTGCCGCGGTTGATGTTGCCGGACAGGGTGACAGTGCCGCCGGTCAGATTCGCCGTCGCGATGGCGGACCCCGCGCCCGTGGCGGTGGCGAGCGTCCAGGCACCAGAGAGGACCGTGCCGCCGCCGATGTTTAAGGTGCTCGTCGTGGTGGAGCCGTTCGTTCCCTTGGTGGACATGGTCAGACTGGTCATGTCGAGCGTTCCCGTGTCGAATGAGAACGTATTGCTCAAATCGCTGTTCCTGTTCTGAGTGCCGATGGTAACCGCGTCCAGAAGCAGATCAGCATTGTGGCCGGTGACATCAAAGGTATTGCCCTGGGCACCACCGACACCGGTAGTGGCACCACCGGTGCCCATATTGAAGGCGGCGCGGCTGGTGCCGTCGGCAGCACGCAGCACCACGGAACCCGTGCCACTGTTGAAGGTGATGGAGCCAATATCACGGCTGCCAGTGCCGATGTTGACGGTGTTGGCATTGAGTGTGTTGACGCCAGTGCCGAGTTTGAGCTGGTTGATCTGGCTGGCGGTGTTGTTGCTTTGGGCGCCGTCACCCACGTTCAAGCTGTTGGTGGTGATGGTTGTGGTGCCGACACCAGTGCTTGGCAGGATGAGAACAGAGTACCTGTCATTCACGTTATTGGAGTTCGACGGATTCACACGGAACACACCTGAGGTCGTATTGAGTGCAACTGTGAGGTTGCTCAGGCCGCTCAGGTCAACGGTCGCTTTGTTGCCCACGGCAGCAGCAGTCGTAGTCCCCCCAACGACAAAGGACGTGGGCGGGGTCGTGGTATTTTGCACGACAAGAGAACCTCCACCCGTGGCAGTGAGCAGCGTGTTTGTGACGGCGGAACGTGCGGTGCCGAGAGTGACGTTGCCAGTGATGGTCAGGGTCTGGCTACTGTCAATATTGAGGGAGTTAGCCGAGGTGGTGTCCGTCTGTACAACGAGGGAACCAAAGGTGGCACTGGCGGCGCTGAGGTCGAGGCTGCCGGTGGTGGCGACGGTATTGGCGCTGCCGAAGTTGAGGGCGCCTGTCATCGTGTTTGTTGCTGTATAAGCAAGAGTACCCTGGTCGAGGCTCGTGGAGCCCGTGTAGGTGTTGCTGTTGCTCAGAGTCAGCGTTCCTGTGCCACTTTTGACGAGGGAGTTGGCGAAGGCCGTATTGTCGATGATAGCACCACTGATTTCCGTATTGCCAATGCCGTTGACCGTCAAGTTGCGTGCAGCGGTATTGCCAGTGGCGCCGAGATTGACGCCACCACTGATGAGGAGAGTGCCTGCGGTGAGGCTGTTTGTGAGGGTGCGGTTGGAATCGCCCCCAGTGGCGCTGAATGTGCCGGAAAGTGTGAGGTTGTTGCTGCCAGCGATGGTGAGGGTGTTGTTGAGCTGGACGTTGTTAGCGACGGGGCCGGAGCCACCGGCTGAGAGATCGACTCCTGCCTGGAGGGAAGCGGCACCAGTATTGGAGAAGCTGCCAGTGCTCAGGGCGTCTTTGTGACCCAGGATGAGAATACCTTCGTTGAGGGTGGTATTGCCGGTGAACGTGCTGGCGGCATTGATGGCCAGGCGGGTGCTGGTCTGAGTCCAAGCTCCAGCCTCATCGTTGATGGCAAGGTTGCCGGTGCCGCTGATACCCGTGGTATTGATGGCTACGAGCGAATCGGCATCGCCACCGACCACGGTTACGCTGGCATTGCCGTTGAGAACGACGCCACCGGTCAGGTCAAGCTGGCTGGCCGTATCAACGACCAAACGGACGACACTTCCAGCGTTGAGGTTCACCGCACCACTCTGCGTGAGGGTGTAGTTCGATGCGAGAGCGCCAACGTTGTCCACACTGAGTTCACCCACGGCAGCGGCCGCGTAGTTCAGGGCGGCAGTGCGAGTGAGGGAACCGCCGTCGATGTTTCGATAGATAACACGACCGAACTGATTGAAGTTGATGATGCCATCGTAACCGACATACGGGGTGACGTTGCCACCGCCGGCCACGTTGGTGAACAACGCGGTGCCGCGTGTCATGTTCAGCGCACCATTCCAGGTGCTGGCAGCCTTATTGATGGTGAGGGTCCCGCCGAGTTGGTTACCAGTGGCAGCGGTGTTGACGCTATCCAAGGTGATGGCACCCGTGCCAGTGAGTGTGCCGGAGAGGGTGATATTGCGTCCGGTGGTATTCGGCGTGGCGTTGGCAAGGTCACGCAGGTTGATATTGGAGTCTGCACTGACGTTGACCGCACCGCTGTAGGTCTGGTTGTTGCCGCCAACGCTCAGGGTGCCGCCAGCGAGGGTGAGATTGTTGGAGACGGTGCTGGAGGTGCCGTTGTTGTAATAGAAGGTGCCTCCAGTGCCGATCGAGACGGGCGCACCCGCACTCGGGGTGGCGACAACGCCGCTGAGAGCCGTGGCGTTGGTCATCTCCGTGATGCCAGCATTGGCAAAGTAAGTGCCCGCGTAGCCGGTGCTCGCGGCGCTGAGGACCACCTTGCCGCCACCTGCCTTCGTGATGTTACCCGTGCCCGTGAGCGCTCCGCTCATATTTAGCTGCTGGGCGGCGTAGAAGGTCTGGCTGGAGCCTGCCGTGGCGGCAGCCGAGATCACGAAATCGGTGCCATTGGTGATGGAAACGATGGTGGCTCCCGCAGGGATACCGGAGCCAGTGATCGTCATACCGGGGCGGAGTCCAGCGGTGTTGGCGACGGTGACGGTGGTGCCTGCGATGGTCGTGCCGCTCGTCAAGGAGACGGAATCCGCCGTGGTCCAAGTTTGATTCGCACCCGCGACGAAAGGAGCGCTGATATTGACGATGGGAGAGCCGCCAGTGAAGAGATTCAGGCCATCTGCGGAAACAGAAGGGGACACGTTGAGGGAATTCGAAGCGACGGCACCAGGGGCGATGGTGATGGAGAGCGGGGTGTTGGCCGGGGTGGTGCTGAGCTTGAACTCAAGAGCATTCACTTTGAAGCTCTGTTCCAAGGTGGTGCTCAGTGCCCCACCGCCAGTGATGGTGTCAGCCGCGAAAATGATCTTCTGACCTTTGCCGGGCAGAGAAACCTCAGGAATGGTGCCTGCGAGGTCGCTGGAGAAGTTGGTGTTCAGCGTGCCGTCGATGGTGTTCCACATCGTGGTGGCGGGACTCGTGCCGCCAGCCCAGTAAATGTCGTTGGTGATCAAGGTGCCGGTGGTCAGGGAGACGAGCGTATCGCTGACATTCAACGTGCCACCCGTGTAGCCAGTGAGCGAGAAGGAGTAGGTTCCGCCGGAGAGGCCGCCGCTCGGAGCGGAAAGCAGGTTGTAAGTCGTGGTATTGCTCAGATCGATGTCCTTGATGAGGAAATTGATCGCATTGGCGACGGAGGCGACGGCCGGGGCCAGCAGCGTCAGCGTGTCCGTGCCGGAATCACCTGCGTCCAGTTCCAGGTAGCTCGTACCCGTGCCAGCACCCAGATTGAGCGTGGTCAGATTATCGAACGGGGTGCCGAGACCGTTGGCAAAGCTGAGCGTGCCACCGGTGAAGGCCGCGCCGGAGGTGGCGGCGACGGTGACGGAGGTAAGGTTGGCGGGAGTCGTGACGCCTTGGATCAGCTTCAGGGTTCCCGTGGAGCTCACGTTCAACGTGGGGCTGGCGATGGAGCCGTTGAGATTCAGGGTGCCGTTGCTGACGGTGGTGGCACCCGTGTAGGTGAGATTGGCGGCGATGTTGGCCGTTCCCGTTCCGGTCTTGGCGAGGGAGAGAGCGCCACCGCCGGAGTTTTGGATCTGATAGACGCCACCGCCGCCACCGATGGTCACAGCCTGGTCGTTGGCACCCACGGTCAATGAAGCTGCCGAAGCGGAGGTGTTGTCGATGATGGTGGTTCCAGCACTGGTAGCCGTCAGGCCGTTGATGGTCTCGTTTTTGCCATTGAGGTCAAACGTGGCCGTGATGCTCGCAGCGGGGTTGATGGTCATATTCCCCGCTTTTTGATCGAAAAGAAGCTGAGCCCCAGAGCTGATCGTCTGAGCGGCGCTGGCGGTGAACGTTGTGCCGTCGATGATGGAGGCCACGGTGGCTCCAGCGGTCACTCCTGTGCCGGTGAACAACTGACCGACCACAAGGCCCGTGGTGTCGGCCACAGTCACGGTAGTCGAAGATGCCGAAGCCGCCGTCGTGGTGGTGTTGGCGACCGCCCCATGAGGAATGACCTCGCTGTTGCCCAGTTTCAGCGTGCCGGAAGACACCGTCAGGGTGCCGTTGTTCCAATCGGAATTGGTGCCCGTCCCCGAACCGCCCAGTGTCAGGCTGCCCGTGCCAGAGTAGGTCAGATTCATGCCGAACGCCGTGCTGGTGGTGATGTCCCCTGTGATGATCGTGTCACCGCTGCCGTTGAGGGTGAAGGTGCGCCCCCCTGTCATGGCGGTGTTCGCCACGTTGTTGCCGATCGTCAGCGACTTGCCGCTCACGATGTTGTTGGTGAATCCCACGTTGTTGCCTGCTACCGCGTTGTTAAAGGCACCGCTCAGGGTAATCGAGTTGTCTCCGGTGAAGGCTGGTGTGGTGTTATTCGAAAGTGTCACCGCATTGCCGATCGTGCGGTCTCCACCCGAGGCGAAAATGCTGCCGTTGCTCAGCACCAGCGTGCCATTGCCGACCGCCTGATTGTTGCCGAGCCCCAAAGCGCCGGCGCTGACCGTGGTGCTGCCCGAGTGGGTGTTCGCCCCGCTGAGGATCCAGGTGGCACCGCCATCCACCGTCACGCTGAGGGCGTCTGCGCCTCCGTTGGCATTGGTCAGCACGCTGCTGATGGTATTGCCTGCGGTGCTGCTGCCACGCAGTGCCAGCGTCTTGACGCCGTTGGTCATCGTGTTGTCCACATTGGTGAGGATCAGCGCCCCGCTGCCACTGGCATGGATCTGATTGGTGGCCGTTGAAGTGTTCAGCCGGATCATGCGGTCGCTCGTCTCACCCACGCCCACATACTCCAGAATCCCACCCGTGGTGCTGTTGTTGCCCAAGGTCACCGCTCCGGCGGTGGTATTTCCCGCCGTGCTATCACCCACGCTGGATGCACCTGGGCTAGCGCTGTTGCCCAAAGAGGTCACCGTCAGTGTGCCACCTGGGACTGCAGTGACGCCTGTGTAGGTATTAGCTCCGAAAAGCTGCAGGACGCCGGAGCCGGCCTTGCTCACCCCGGAGGTGCCCGTGCCGCTGAGCACGCCGGTGAAGGTGGCAAAGTCCGCGCCAGTGTTGGCATTGTCATCGACCTGGATCGTGCGCACCGCCCCGTTCAGATTGATGGGATTTCGGACTTCCACTTCGGAGGTCGAAATGGCATTATTGAGGAGGAAAGCTCCCGTCGAGGTGCCGGAAACGCCCATGAAACCACCGCTGCCCCACGTCAATGCTGTCTCCGTGCCCACGCCGCCAAAAGCCACCACCAGTTTGCCGCCTGCTGCGGAGAAGCCGACGCCCGCTGTCGTGGCAGTGGCAGCCCCCAAGGTGATCGTGCCCACGCCAGCCGCCGGGGTGGCGGCGAGATTGCGGGTGAAGTTCCCGCTGGTCTGGAACTGGCCGCCGCCCGTGGTGCCAGCTCCCAGCAGGAGCGGGCTGTTGGTGGGAAGGGTGGAGCCGTCCACGGCTTGCAGAACGCCGCCGCCGGTGGTGCCAGCGCCGATGGTGGTGATGCCCGTGAAGCTGTTGGCGGTATTTGTCAGCACCCAGATGCCCGCACCCGTCTTGTTCAAGGCCGTGCGCAACGCACCATTGTCCGTGATCTGAGGCGCGAAGGTGTTGTCCGCCGTGGAAGTGCCGCCCAGCGTGAGGGTTTGCGCCACTGTGGCAGCAACTCCGAAAGCAATGGCCCCTGTGTTGGTGAAGGACAAGGGTGCATTGACTGCGGAGTTGTTTTCAATGCGGCCGCCGCTGTTCGCTGCGCTGCCGTTGAAGGTGAAAAGACGGTCTGTGTTAGCCGTCGTGGTGCCCGTGTAGGAAATGCCGCCCGTAGTGCCGGTGAACACGAGACTGGCCTGATTGGTCGCCAGACTGGTGGAATCACCACGGCCGATGCCGCTCGCCGTGCCGATGTTGGCAAGGATCGGAACGCTGACCAGACCAGTGGAGGCGATGCTCGTCACCCCAGTGTAAGTGTTCGCCCCGCTCCAAGTCTGGCCACCGGTGCCCAATTTGGTCACGTTGACTACCCCAGTGCCGCTCTGGATGATGCCAGAGAAGGTCCCAGCACCGTTGTTGTTGCCCACGGTCAGCGTCGCCGCCGTGGCATTGGTGTTGGTGACTGTACCGCCGCCATTAAACTGGCCGATCGCCGTGCCTGAGGCCACCCCGTTCAAATCAAGCGTCGCGCCGGTGCGGATATTCGTGGTCACATTGGCTCCGCTGAGCCGCCCTGTGCCGGAAAGCTGCACGGTGCCTTCGTTAATGTTCGTGGCTCCCGTCTGGGCATTGGCCGCGCTAAGCACGAGCGTGCCTTTTCCGTTCTTCGTCAGGCCTCCCGTCGTGCCGTTGGTGAGGACGCTGGCGATCGTAAGCTGACTGCCCGAATCCACAATGACAGCCAAATCTCCTGTGCCGCCCGTGGTGATGCCCGTGCCACCAGTGATCGTCGAACTGCCTCCAGTGGCCAAAATACCACCTGAAGTGCCCGCCGCACCCGTGCGAACCGTGAGCGTCTGTGAAGCATTGAGCGTCAGGGTATTCGCACCGTTGATTTTGAGGCCATTAATGGTGGCTGTTACAATGCCTGAAACGTTGCCGGTCACCTCATTGTAACTCGTAGCCACCAACGGTCCTGCCGCCGTGGTATTGGAACCCACATCGGTGCCATAAACCGGAGCCCGGAGCACGGCTCCGCCATCCGCGTAAGCAAAATCAGAACCATTGAAGGTGAGGTGCGGATTCACAAAACCCGACGTTCCCGTCAACGTCACGGTGCCACCAACAGCCCCGGTCGTGTTGAAGTTCACCCCCGTGCCGTTTGCCACCGTGCCCAAGGAGGCAAACGAAAAGCTGGCTGAGCCAGTGCCTGTTCCTGTGAGCTTGATCGTGCTCGCACCTGTCAGCGGAACCAGCGACCCGAGAGCCTCCGCAGTGGCCGTGTTGTTCACGGCCACCAGTTCGAGCGTGCCGCCCGAGTTTTGCACGTTACCACTCACGCCGAGATTAATCGCGCTGGTATCCACAATCACGGCGGAGGCTCCAGTCGTCGGCTTGAGCTTCAATGTACCTTGGAGCAGGGAGGTCGCCCCCGTGTAGGTGTTCGTGCCGCTCAGCGCCCAAGTGCCGCCATCCGTCTTGTTTAGGCCGGTCAGATTCAGCAATCCGGCCACCCCAATCGTCACTGGCGCATTCACCGTGCCAGTGTTCGTGGTTGGCGTGCTCAAGGTGATCACCCTGGTTCCCGCGTTCACCGTCGCCACCGTCGTACCCGGCGCGATGTTTGATCCTGTCACTGCCGCTCCGACCACCACGCCATCCACCGAGGCCAAGGTGATCGAGGAGGTCCCAGCACCCATGTTCGCCGTCGTGCTCGTGCTCCCGGTTGTGGCATTATCTGAAATCACGCCGTTGATGATGTTTTCCACGGTGCTGGTGCCTCCCAGTGTCAGAATCTTACTACCGAGACCCGTCTGAGTAATGCCTGAATTCACAATCACCGGATTGGCTCCCGTCTGCCTTGCATTGATCACCGCACCACCTGTCGTGCCCCCCAAGGCAAGCACCTTGGAGGTCGTCAAACCGGCCGCAGACGCCGATGTCGTGGTTCCGATGGTCAGCGTCCCCGTCGTGGTCGTGTTACCAATGTTCACCGAGGCCGTGTTGTTGGTGATGGAGCGGAAATCCGTGATTTGAACCGTGCCGCCCTGAATGTTCACGTTACCATCCAGGGTCGAACCGGTGCTCGTAATCATCAACGTCCCTGTGCCTTGCTTCGTCAGGTTGTGATCTATTCCCGCCGCAGCTGTCGCCGCCACCACGTTTCCGCTGATCGTCGTGTTCCCGTTGCCCCCGAAGATCATCGTGCGGTCCGCTCCAGTATCCGAGTTGCTCCAGAACGCCCCCGTGAAAGTCAGCGTTCCCCCGGCCAGATTGTTCGTGAAGGTCGAGTTCGCGTTCCCGCCCTGCACCGGAGCGGCTCCGATGGTCACATTGTAGCCGTTACGGGCGTTGAACGCGGCAGTTTGGTTCTCCTCAAATGCCCAGGCACCCAGAGTCAGCGTGCCGTTTTTCACCGTGCTGCCGAGGGCGTGGTCCACATACAGATTCGCCCCGGCACGCTGATACACGTTCGCGTTCGCAGGCGTCGAGCCCGACTGCACCAATGGCGCGTCCATCATCACTTCCAGAATGCCGCCGTTCATGTCGATCACGCTGCCGCCCGTCGTCGATGTGCGCGTCCCCAGCACGATGGGGGCCGTCAGACGCACCGAACTCTGCGTGCCCGTGGCGCTGGAACTCATGCGCAGCGTGCCGCTAAACCCGGTCGTGGCACTCGGCGTCAAAAACAACGTGCCCGCACCGCTTTTCTCCAGCGTCCCTGAGCCGGTTAGCGCACCCGTGATCGCATACGAACCAGCGCCCGCCGTGTTGGAAGCTCCGCCCAAGAACGAAATCGTCGTGGCAGCCGTCCCGGCCACGTCCAAGCCACCCGCAAAGGTCAACCGGCCCGAAGTGGACACCGCACGTGTGTTAAGCGGGGTAGCCCCCGCCGCCATACTCACCGCCCCGCTGATCGTGTTGGTGCCCACCGAATTGAGAGCTGCACTGCGATCAGAAATCGGCCCCAAGCCAGAGAGAGACAAATTGCGTGTCGAAGTGACCCCCGAGCTGTAGCCGCCCTCCAAAACCAGACTGCCGCCTCCAAAACCACGCGTCGGCGAGCCATTCACCACGATCGCGGAGGTATCTGCGCCAAGAGCGGTGGCATCACTGATGACCAGACTGCCATTGCTGATGCTCGTCACCCCAGTGTAGGTATTTCCAGCCGCCAAACGAAGCGAACCGCCGCCTGTCAGCGTCAATCCCGCCGAACCAGCCAAAATCGAGTTCACACGGGCAACCACCCCCGTGTTGACACGTACTCCGCCAGTCGTCAGCGTCAGATCACCGCCCGTGAGGGTATAGGCATTCATCAAACTCAGGCTGTTAGCCAAGCTACTCGCCCCAAGGGTGATGGTGGAACCGCCGGAAGGAATCGTCAGAGGCAGAA
Source organism: Verrucomicrobiaceae bacterium (assembly GCA_016713245.1). Classification (GTDB taxonomy): domain Bacteria; phylum Verrucomicrobiota; class Verrucomicrobiia; order Verrucomicrobiales; family Verrucomicrobiaceae; genus Prosthecobacter. Next base: position 781,801 of record JADJPM010000001.1, read on the forward strand.
TCACATTGTCTCCGCTGCCAGGAGCCCCGGTTGTCCAGTTTGTAGAGGTGCTCCACAATTGGTCAGTGGCACCCGTCCACGTTTGATCAGCTGCATAGACCCTCGGCATCGTCCCAAAAGGGATCAAAACGAGAGCGGTGACGCTGCCGACAAAGCGCGTCCAAGGGGTGAGCTTGGTATTTTTCATGGTTGGAAGTGAATTGAGCCTTCTCTGGTTGGAGAGAGCCTATTTTTGCAATTTGAGTGTGGGTGTTTATTCAAAATGAAAAATTCCCGCCACAAAAAAAATGCGCCCGAACCTAATTAAGTTATTCACAATCAGGGGAAAGTGCCCTGCCCTGCTCGTGAAAACCCACCCTGCTGAAAGGCCTCTGCCCTCCCTGTTCCTAAGCCTGCTTCAGAGAAAAATAGCGAGTCCGGACGACTTCCGTGCGTTGTAGCCCCGCCATGACCGATCTCGATCCCAGCCTCCCCGAGCACCTCGTCCGCCGCGATTTCCTCAAGAAGCTCGCCGCCGCCTCCACCGCCGCGTGGATGACGGGCGAGCCGCGGGCCATTTGGGCGAAAACGGGCGAAAAAGTCACCCAACCGCCCGCCAAAGCCGACGCATGCATTCTTTTGTGGATGGCAGGTGGCATGGCAGCGCCGGACACCTTTGACCCGAAGCGCTACTCGCCCTTCGAGAAGGGTCTCGAAGTGAAGAAGATGCTCTCGACCTTCCCCGCGATCGACACCGCCGTCGATGGCCTCAAAATCTGCCAGGGCCTCGAAAACATCGCCAAGGTCATGGATCGCGGCACGCTCATCCGCAGCGCGGTGCAGCCGGATCTCGGCAGCATTTTGCATTCGCGGCATCAGTATCACTGGCACACCGGCTACGTGCCGCCGCAAACGGTCGCGTGCCCGCACATCGGCTCGTGGATGGCCAAAGTGCTCGGCCCGCGAAACCCCGTGATGCCCGCCTTCATCAACATCGGCCAGCGACTCGAAGGCGTGGGCGAAAGCGAAGAACTGAAGGCCTTCACCACCGCCGGATTCTTCGGCAGCGAGTTCGGGCCGATGAATCTCCCCTTCCCCGAAGACGCCGCGCAGTCCGTAAAGCCGCCGAAGGGCATGGACGCGAACCGTTTCGCCAATCGCGACCGACTTTTCCGCAAACTCGTCGATCAAAGCCCACAACGCGACTTCATGAGCGACTACCAGCAGCAGTCCATGCTCCGCAGCATGGACAACGCCTACCGCCTGCTCAGCGCCAAAGAACGCGAGGCATTCGACATCACGCTCGAACCCAAGGAGAGCCGCAAAATTTACGACACCGGACGCTTCGGTCGCGGCTGCCTGCTCGCCCGCCGCCTCGTCGAGGCTGGCGTCCGCTTTGTCGAGGTCACCACTGAGTATGTGCCCTTCTTCCAGTGGGACACGCACAAGAGCGGCCACGATACCGTGGACGGCCTGCACAAGGAAATCGATGCCCCCATCGCGCAACTCGTGCTCGATCTCGAAAAGAAAGGCCTGCTCGACCGCACGCTCATCGTCATCGCCAGCGAGTTCAGCCGCGATGCGCTCATCGAAGGCAAACCCGGCTCGACCGCGAGCGATCAGGCCACTTTCAAAGTCGAAACCATCAGCGAAGCGCAGCACTACGGCCTGCATCGTCACTTCACCGGCGGCACCAGCGTCGCCATGTTCGGCGGTGGCGTGAAGAAAGGCTACCTCTACGGCGAAACCGCCGATGAACGCCCGCTCATCGCCACAAAGAACCCCGTCAGCGTCATGGATCTGCACGCCACCATCATGACCGCGATGGGCATCAGCCCGAAGACCGAATTCGACATCGAAGGCCGCCCCTTCTACGTCACCGAAGACGGCAAAGGCAAAGCGGTGATGGACATTTTCGCGTAAAGCCTTGCCAAAGCGGCTTCGGGGCCGGTAACTTGGGGCGCTATGAAGCCCACCACCCTGCTCCGCGCCGCCGTCACGGCCTGGCTCGTGACATTCACCGCCATCGCCAACGCCGCCACCGGGGACGCCGAGTGGAAGGCCGTCGCCGAGGCCATCGATGCCCTCAAGAACCCGAAGGAAAAACCCAAGTCCCGTGACGAGGCCATCGCCACCGCCACGAAGAAGCTCCAAACCTTCGACGAAGCCTACGAGGCCGCGATGAAGGTCTCCCAAGACAACGCCACCCGCTGGAGTGCCGCCGTCGCCAACGCCAACCTCGAAAAACTGCGCGAAATCATCAAAGCCAAGCCCGACGAAAACCTGCAGGCCGAACTCGAAGCCGCGGTGAAGGCCGCCAACATCGGCAGTGAGGACAAAGAAGACGCGGAACGCTTTCTGAAAAAGCTCCAGGCCGCCGCCGCGCTCAAATCGAAGCCCCTCGACCTCAAATTCACCGCCGTGGACGGCCGCGAGGTCGATCTGAGCAAGATGCGCGGCAAGGTCGTGCTCATCGACTTCTGGGCTACTTGGTGCGGCCCTTGCGTCGCGGAGCTCCCGAACGTGAAGAAAGCCTACAAAGACCTCAATCCGAAGGGCTTTGAGATCATCGGCATCTCGCTCGACTCCGACAAGGCCGAGCTCGAAGCCTTCGTGAAGAAGGAAGAGATGGGCTGGCCGCAATACTTCGACGGCAAAGGCTGGAAGAACGACATCTCCTCCCTGCACGGCATCAACTCCATCCCCGCCATGTGGCTCGTGAACAAGGAAGGCATGGTCGTGGACACCAACGCCCGCGACGGCCTGGCCGAAAAAGTGGCGACGCTGCTGAAGTGATTTCCCCCCCCCTCGATCTTGCACAGCCGCTCAGGCTCTCGCAGCTAGGACGCGGAACACGCGTGCGAGCTTCGTATTCAGTTCTTTGCCAAGATCATCCGCCAAGAAGCGCGGCACGATGTAGGCTTGCGTGTGCAGCCGTTCATCCGTCTGACGGTCGCAACGATCTGCCAGTCCTGTAGCTCCTGAGAGGCCCTTCATGAATCGCCACTCCACATTGTACAGCTCTCATCTTCTTTCGTCAGCTTTCGCTTAGCGGCAGTGGGACTCGGTCAGGGGAATCGCCAGAGGCCCATGATCAAGGAGTGCCTACTTCAAACACCCCGCGATGAAGGCGGCGATGTCGGCGTGCATCTTCTTCATGTCGGGCTGGTTCGTGTACATCATGTGGCCGGCCTCGTATTCGGCGGTGTGGATGTTTTTCCGCAGTTCGGCCGGGATGGCCAGGTGGCGGAGGCTGTGGACCATGTTGTCCGGCGGGGTGACGAGGTCCGCCCAGCCCATCAAGGCGAGCACATGCAGGTGTGGATTACCCTTCATAGCCTTGGCGAGGTCGTGATTGACGCTGGTGTAGTGATTTCCTTCGCCATGGTTCCAGCCGGGCTGGGGCTTCAGCGCCTCGTAAGGCAGATCACGCTCAAATTTCAGCTCCTCGCGCAGGTAGGCGTTCATGCTGGCTGCGGCGATGCCGCCGACGACATTCATGAAGGGATCGATCTCAGGAAAATTCTCCGACACATCGGCATCGCGCCCCGTCACGCGGGCGTCGTAGGCACCGAGCACGAGCCCCTGGTCACGCAGCAGGTGCTCACGGAAGAGGCCGCTGCTGATGAGCATGTTGTTGTCGTCGATGAGCTTCTCCGGCAGGCCGGTGAGGCGGGCGAGCTTCTTCACCACGGTGGCACGCTCGGCCTTGGGCAAATCATGCGCCATGTGCAGGGCGTGCGAGTAGTCGCGATACACAAACTCACGCGCCTCGGCGATGGCCTTGTCACGCGTGCCGTTTTGCAGATCGGCCGGGAGACGCTTGTGGTAATGCGCCATCGCAGTGAGGGCGGGCACCAGCACCATGTTTGGCAGGTCGTTGATGGTGGTGCCGATGAGCGTGTCGTAGTCCAGCAGGCCAGAGACGATGATGAGGCCATTCAAATAGATGCGATGCCGCGAGGCGAGATGCTCCGCCAGGCCACCGCCTCGGATGCCGCCATAGCTTTCGCCCGCGAGGAACTTCGGCGAGGACCAGCGCTTCTCGCGGGTGATCCAAAGCCGGATGAATTCAGCCACCGCGGTGATGTCCTCCTTCACGCCGAGGAATTCATTCACCTTCTGCGGATCCGTGGCGGTGCTGAAGCCGGTGTTCACCGGATCAATGAAGACGAGATCCGTATCACTCAGCAGGGAAAACTCATTCGGCACGAGCCCGCCAGGCGGCTTCGGCGGCGTGAGGCCATCGGCAGGCAAATCCACCCTCTTCGGACCAAAGGCTCCGAGATGCAGCCACACGCTGCTGCTGCCGGGGCCACCATTGAAGCAAAACGTCACCGGGCGTGTCTTCGCATCCGCACCTTCCTTCGTGTAGGCGATGTGAAACACCTGCGCGGAGGGTTTGCCATCCGCTTTCAGGATCGGAAGCATCGCCGCCGTGGCCTTGTACTTTACTTCCTTGCCGCCAATGGTCACGGCACCATGCGTGACCGATGATTCTTCCTTTTTGTCGTCCTTCTTTGGCTCCTCCTTTTTCTCGGCGGGCTTCGCCTCCGGCTTAGGTGGATCTTTTTTGGCCTCATCGGCCAAGGTGGCAAGGCTGCACGACAAAAGAAAAACGACGGGAAGGCTGGAGCGGAACATCCCACCAAGCTACGCGAAGACCGAATGAGGCGTCAACCGGCATAGAGGTGGATTTGGCGTCTCAGGTCATGCCAGGATCCCCATCGCTACCTCGCCGCCCACATTCGTGAGGCGGAAATTCCGGCCACCGTGGTTGTAGGTGAGCTTCGTGTGATCGAGGCCGAGCAGGTGCAGCATCGTGGCGTGCCAATCGTGGATGTGCATGCGGTTCTCCACGGCACGGTAGCCGATCTCATCGGTGGAGCCGTAGCACAGGCCGCCCTTCACCCCGCCGCCAGCCATCCAGATGCTGTAGCCTTTGTGATTGTGATCACGACCGTCCCCGCTCTGAGCATACGGCGTGCGGCCAAACTCGCCCGCCCACACCACCAGCGTGTCTTTGAGCATGCCGCGTGCTTTCAGATCGGTCAAAAGCGCTGCGATGGGTTGATCGGTGGACGCGCAGTTCGTCGCGAGCTGCTCACGCAGGCGGTTGTGATGATCCCAGTTCCCCGGCGAGGCGATCTCGATGAAGCGTACGCCTGCCTCTGCCAGCCGCCGTGCCAGCAGGCACTGGCGAGCGAATTGATCTTTGCCCACGCCGATGCCGTAGAGCTGGCGGATGTGCTCTGGCTCGCTGCGCAGGTCCAGCACATCGGGCACCTCGCTCTGCATGCGAAAGGCCAGCTCAAAGGATTCGATCGCGCCCTCGATCTCCGGGTGCTGCCCATCACGCGCCATCTTCCGCTCATTCAGACCCCGGATGAGATCAATCTGCGCCCGTTGGAGATCACGCGGCACGTTGGGGTTCTCGATGTTCTTCATCGGTGGTCCTGGGGCCACGTCCTTCTTCAAAAGCGCCGCGTAGAGGTCCGGAAGCTGCGATCCGCCGATCTTCGTTCCCTGGCAGATCGCGGGCAAAAAGGCGCTGCCATAGTTTTGTGCCCCACCGTTGTCCGCCGGAGGATTCAGCGTGATGAAGCCGGGTAAGTTTTCATTCTCCGTGCCCAGTCCATACAGCGTCCATGCGCCGATGGAGGGCCTCACAAACTGAAACGATCCTGTGTGCATCTGCCCAAACGCCTGCGCATGATTCGGCAGGTCTGTGTGCATCGAGTTGATGATGCAAAGCTCATCGGCGTGCTTCGCGAGGTGTGGATAGAGGCTGGTGATCCACTGGCCTGACTGACCAAATTGCCGCATCTCATGCACTGGGGCATATAACTTCGCTCCGGCCGAATCGCGACCGAGGTTCGCCGTCTTGCCGTCGCGCTTCGCCAGCTCGGGTTTGTAATCAAAAAGGTCCACATGGGACGGTCCGCCGCGCATCGTGAGGAAGATCACCCGCTTTGCTCGAGCGGCCAAATGCGGTGCCTTCGAGGCCAGCCCACCCTTTGCCTGCGCCAACGCGGAGAATGCCAGCCAGCCGATGCCGGAGGAGAGCGTGGTGAGGGCTTGGCGGCGTGAAGAGAGTAGGTTCATCGGATTAAAATGAAATTGGAAATGCCTCGGCTGGCTTTACACTGTGGGCATGATGACCACCGCAATCGAAGCGCCCACCGAAAGCGAAGCTGCCCGCGTTCGGCGCAAACAAGCCGCCGTTCAGGATCTGATCCGCAAGACCGGCAAAGATGGCAGTCGTGTTTTCGGCAGGCTGCCTGACGACGAGATGACCCGCGAAGCCTGGGCGCTTGGCGAGGCATGGCGTCAGTCCGAAGCCCCTTGATCGTCTCATGTTCATCCTGGACACCAATCATCTTCGGGAACTCACGGACGGCACCATGCTCGGCGAAAAGCTGCGCCGCAAAATCCTCGCTTCGGAGACGGGTGTCGTGACCTCGATTGTCAGTGCGGATGAAAGTCTGCGCGGCTGGCTGGCCTATATCGCCAAGGCAAACTCGCCAGAACGGGAAGCCGAGGCGTACTTTCGGCTCAACGAAACCATCGACATTCTGGGTGATCTGATCCGCCTTCCTTATGACTTGGAGGCCGCTGCGAGGTTCACCGCCTTTCGCAAGGCAGGCATGCAGATAGGCTCCAAAGACCTCAAGATCGCCTGCATCGCTCTGGAGCATGACGCCGTCGTGCTGACGCGAAACAACAGGGACTTCATCAAAGTGCCCGGCTTGAAGATCGAGAACTGGCTGGATTGAATTCATGGTATTTCAGTCCACAAAACGAAACTCCGCGCTGCAAAGTAGGGATTGGCAAAAGGCGGTGAAGAGCTTCGATTCGTCGGTGTGAGCCGTTTGGAGAAACTTCTCAGCCAAAGCCACCTCTTGCGCGTCCGGGTCGCGATTGAAGCAAAGCTCGAAAGCACGCTGAATTCGATTTGGAGCCTTCTCGATGCGTTGGGCGAGTGCAGCGGCCATTTCCTGCACGAAGGGGCCATTGAGTAGGTATAGACCTTGCAGCGGCACATTGGTCACATCGCGGTCACCCGTGACGAGGTTTGGATTGGCGACGTCAAACTGCTCCAGCACGTCTGGCAGATGATCGCGGATCACCGGGAGGTAAATCGAGCGCCGATGGGAGCCGTCGAGGTCCTTCGGCAGTTTGTGGTTGAAGTCGATGAGCGAAACCGATTGTCCATCCAGCTCGGCGACGAGTGATCCAGCTCGTCGCGACGTGTCGAGCAAGCCTGACACTGCCAGCATGGAGTCGCGAATGACCTCGGCATCGAGTCGGCGTTTGTTCGCATGGGAGAGGAGGCGGTTGTCGGGATCTTTGTAGAACGGGTTTTCCAACCCGTTCGCTGAACGAGTTGGAAAACTCGTTCTACGATATGTCTCCGACATCACGATCTCCTTCACGAGTTTCTTCACCGACCAGCCACCGTCCATGAATTTCACGGCGAGGTAATCCAGCAACTCCGGATGACTCGGAGCCTCGCCTGTCACGCCAAAGTCATCCATGGTGCGCACGAGGCCCGTGCCGAAAAGATGCCGCCAGATGCGATTCACCATCACACGAGCGGTGAGCGGGTTTTGGCGGCTGGCGAGCCATTTCGCCAGTTCAAGGCGTCCGCTTTGATCTTTTGGAACGCTCATTTCAATGCCGAGGAGCTTGGGAAAGCGTCTCGGGATCGTGTCACGCGGTTGAGCGAGCTCACCGCGTTCGTAAAGCGGTGAATCGACGACCTTCGCGTCCTTCACGCCCATGCAGAGCGGCAGGGGGCGGCCTTTGTCATCCACGGCTTCGAGAGCGCCTTCCACCCCGCCGCGTGTCCAAAGGATGCGCAGGGCATTGGTCAGCAGCTTGTGGAATTCACCGCTGATGTCCCGCTTCTCGGCTTGGGCTTTGGCGATGTAGGCTTGCTGTTCTTTTTCGTCGGCATTGAGCTTGGCGAGGTCTGCCTGGAGCTGCTTCACACGAGACTCTGGCAGTGATTTGCCAACGATCGTCTGGCTGGGTAGCTCAGGAAGGCGGATGAGGTGGCCGTGATTGCCGTTTTCGCTGTCGATCCAGTTTCCGTAGTAGGTCTGCGTGCTCTTGAAAATGCCCACGAGGCCGTAGTAATCCTCCATCGAGAACGGATCGGTCTTATGATCGTGGCAGCGAGCGCAAGCGATGCTGCTGGCGAGCACGCACCGCGTCACCGCATCAAGTTGCTCGTCCGCCACATCCGCCGCGAACTGCGCGGGGTTCATCTCATTAAGACCCTTCGCCCCGATGGCGAGGAAGCCGGTGGCGATGAGCAGCCGCGCCCGCTCGGCCTCGTCTTTGGCCGGCAAAAGATCACCCGCAAGCTGCTCGGTAATGAAGCGATCATACGGCACATCTACATTCACCGCGTCGATGACGTAGTCACGAAAGCGCCAGGCATGGGGGAAGGTCAGATTCGACTCGCGGCCATTCGATTCGGCAAAGCGTGCCACGTCCAGCCAATGGCGGCCCCAGCGTTCGCCGAAGCGGGGACTTTGAAGAAGGCGGTCGATGTAGGATGGATCGGTCGGATCGGATGTATCTGAAGGATCAGGAGGGAGGCCGAGAAGATCGAAATGAAGCCTTCTTCGCAGCACACGCGCCTCAGCAGCTTCTGCGGGCTGGAAACCGGCTGTGGTGAGTTTTTCACGAATGAAGCCGTCGATGCTGCCAGGAGCCTGCACCGGTGCCTGATGGCTCCAATGCGGTTCCTTCGCGCTCAGAAGCGTGACACAGCAGCAAAAGAAGAGAGCTGTTTTCATGCGAGGAGGGGCCGGATGATGTCACCATACACATCCGTGAGCCGGAAGTCACGCCCCGCGTAGCGGTAGGTGAGTTCCTCGTGGTGGATGCCCATGAGATGAAGGATCGTCGCATGCAGATCATGCACGCTGGTGGGGTTTTCCTGAGCGGCAAAGCCAAACTCATCGGTGCTGCCATGCACGGTGCCGCCTTTGATGCCGCCACCCGCCATCCACATGCTAAAGCCGTAGTGATTGTGATCGCGGCCCAGTTTTGATTTACCGCCACTGAGCTCCACCGTGGGTGTGCGGCCGAATTCACCACCCCAGATGAGCAACGTGTCCTCGAGCATGCCGCGTTGTTTGAGGTCACTCAAAAGCGCCGCGATGGGTTGGTCGATGTCGTTGGAGAGCTTGCGGTGGTTCGTTTCAATGTTGTCGTGATTGTCCCACGGCTGCCCCGCGCCATGCCAGAGCTGCACCATGCGCACCCCACGTTCCAGGAGACGCCTCGCGATGAGCGTCTGACGTGCGTGAACGCCCTCGCCATACATCTGGCGGATGTGTTCCGGCTCTTTGGTGACATCAAAAGCATCCGCTGCCTCGATCTGCATGCGGAAGGCCAGCTCGAAGCTCTGAATGCGAGCCTCCAGCCGTGAATCACTGCGCTCCGCCTTGTGCGCCGCATTGATCCGCCGCAGCAGATCGAGCTGGCGGAGCTGCACACTCGTGTCCGCATGCGGGCTGCGGATGTTTTCGATCAAGCGATCCACCGCCTCGTGCTTCGAATCGACATACGTCCCCTGAAACGCACCCGGCAGGAAAGCCGATTGCCAATTCTCCGCGCCTTTGATCGGCATGCCGCCGGGACACATCGCGATGAAGCCCGGTAGATTGTCATTGGCACTGCCGAGGCCGTAGGTCAGCCAAGCGCCCATGCTCGGACGAGGTTGGATCGAATCCCCGCAGTTCATGAGCATCAATGATGGCTCGTGGTTCGGCACCTGCGCCTGCATCGAGCGGATCACGGCGATGTCATCGATGTGTGCCGCTGTTTTGGCAAAAAGCTCGCTCACCTCGATCCCGCTTTGCCCGTAGCGCCGAAACGTAAATGGCGAAGGAAACGCCGCGCCCGTCTTCCGCTCCGTGATGCGATGACTCGGCACCGGCCTGCCCGCGTAGCGCATCAGGGCTGGCTTTGGATCAAACGTATCCACATGCGACGGCCCGCCATTGAGGAAGAAATGAATCACCCGCTTCGCCTTCGGCCTGTGGTGTGGCTTTGCCGCCTGGAGGTCCGCCAATCCTAATGCCGCCATGCCCATGCCAGAGCGGCGCAGGAAATCTCGACGTGTGAGAGAGTGTGGCATGGTATCCAAGATACGGCATCGGCGGCAGTTTGTTAGCGATCTGCATTTCGGCAAAACGTCGGCCGTGCTTCTGACAGCGTCACCGCATACACGGTGGCCTTTTGGAGATGAACGCGGAGGTGGTAAGGTCCTGGGGGCAGTTTGGCGATCTTTTTTTCCTTCCAGGCGAAGAGGTAGCGGGTGGTGTCTTTCTTCAAAGGCACGCAACTGGCCTTGTCGAAGCCTGGGAGGCGAAAACCGTCTTCGTCGAGGATTTCGCACCAGAGGGCTCCGTCGGCGGTGTTGGCGTTCACATAAATTCCGGTGCGGTTTTGCCGGTCGAGCGGCTTCAGCGTGATCTGGCCGATGTCCGGCGGCCTTTTGATTTTGGGCGTCGGTGGCTTCGGTTCGCTGCGAAGACCGGCGAAACGATCCAGCGGCAGCGAGACCATGCCGACGCCGCTTTTTTGCTGGTCGCCGGTGATGTTGGTGCCGCCACCGGGGCAGTTGAGAATTTGATTGAGGCTGAAGTAGCGGGCGAGGTGTGAAACTCCGGCGCTCCATCCTTCTCATCGGGACAGCACACGATCTGCGGCTTGCTCCAATGGAGCAGATCGCGGCTCTCGATGCGGCCCATGCCATGCTTCCAGCCGCGTCTGACATGCTGATGGGTCGCAAGTGCTGCCTCTTCACGCGGCCATCGGGCAGCGTGGTCTCGGTGTATGGGTTTTCGCCGACGAAGGGCGGCGGCTGTTTCTTCCCGCCAAAGGAGGTCGTGCAGAGCGGTGCTTCGGAGTGTTTGGCCCATCGAATGCCATCGGGCGATAAGGCGAGGTGCAGGCCCGCGACGAGTTCGCCCTTCGCGGTCGTGGCCCAGTCGTAGTAGAGCATCTTGTAGCGCTTCGCGGCATCTGGCTCCTTTGCATCGACGATGACGCTGTTGCAGTAGCGATCGCCATACAAGCCGCTGCCGTTGAGCACGATGTTGGTGTTCTTTTCGCCATTGAAATCGAAGCGGCTGAGGTTCGGCTTCGTGAACGTGATGGAGGATGTTGCAACGACTCTGGCATCCCGGACAGATAACCGCCGAACCGCCCGTGTGCCGTAGCCTTATATGCACCGCACGCGCCTCCATGCTCAGCTTCATCCGCTCAACCTCCCAGTCCTTGTCGAGTCCGAGGAGTAGATGATAGTGCGCTCGGAGGCTTTGATTGTTGGGCATTCACCTTCTGCCCTCGCCTTCAGCGCCAATCAAAACCCGCGAAGAACCATAACCTGAAATTGTTGTCGGGTAGGAGCACCGCAGCAGATGGGGCAGATTGGCAGCCGATTCATGCCCGGGTTCGCCCATGCGCTAACCCGCATTTCTCACCCCTTCTCGCGGTGCCTCGACAGTCTGTTCATGAGCCCCGGCGTTTGTAGTTCGGGCCTTAGCCCGCTCAGGGGCTTCCAATCACGGCCTGAAGGCCGAACGACAAACATGGGCGAATCTACGCACGCTCGGACGGTGAGAAAGGCAGGCTAACGCCTCGATCAACCTGGGGTGTCACGATCGACGTGGAGCGTTCGGGCACGTGGTGCTACGTCGGCACAGGTTAGAAACCTGTGCCACTTTCTCTTCAGCGTGATTCGTGAACGTCGGGCGGGGCGGGTTACTTCTCCTTCGTCTGAAACACGAGGCGGAGGCAGTCGAGGCGCAGGGCGGCGGTATCGAGGGCGGTCTCGATTTCGGTCATGTGCTTTTTGAGGGCTTCGATCTCCTCGGGGCGCACATGGTCGTTGAGCTGGCGCAGATCTTCGAGGCGGTCGATCTCGGCCTGGAGCTGCTGGCGCATCGTTTCCTTGGCGGTGGTCACCAGCTTGGCGAGATCTTCCTCGGCCAGCTTGCGGGCTTTGGCGAGCATGGCGGGGAAGAGTTTGTTGCGAATGGCTCCTTTCTCAAAGAGGCCGGTGGGCTGGCTCTTTTCGAGGCGCACCTCCTCCAGCGGATCGTTCTCGCGGCGGTCGGCCTGCGTGTGATCGACGATCATGCGCAGCGGCGAGGGCGAGAGGAAGCGGTCCACATGCAGCGCGGATGGCGCGACGCATTCGACGATGAAATGCGTTTCGAGGAAGAGGCACTCGCTCTTCGGATGCTTGCACACGGCGAAGTTGCTGTTCCCGTCTTCGCTGCCAAGCAGGAGGTCGAGCACGCCGCGGACGAGCGGATGGTCCTGGGTGAGGAAGGAAATGTTTTCGCGGCTGAGAGCTCGCGTGCGGTCAAAGGTGACGGTGAGGCCATCCTCGGGCAGGGAAGGGAAGCGGTCGGTTTTGATGTCCTCAGGCTTCAGGAAGTAGGTGCGCGGGGCGTGCTCCTCGACGTGGAGGCCGAAGTGATCGACGAGTCGGATGAAGAAGGCCTCGAAGTCGAGGCTGTCATCCTGCTCGCGGATCACATCGATCACGCTGGCGGCACGCTCGGGCTTGCAGGAGTTCAGCTCGAGCAGGCGGTCGTGGCCGCGTTCGAGTTTCTGCGTCACCTGCTGGCGCAGCTTCTGCGTTTCTTTGAGGAAGGCGGTGAAGCGCTTCGCCTGAAAATCGGCCAGCAAGGCTTCCAGGCTTTCTGTGAGGCCTTGGGCGATCTCGGTGGCGCCGTGGAGGTTTTTCTCGATGGCGTTCAAACCCTCGTGATACCAGCGGGCGAGCACTTCCTCGGCAGTTTGCTTCACAAACGGCACATGGATGTGAATCGTGCTCGTCTGGCCGATGCGGTCGAGACGGCCGATGCGCTGCTCGAGCAGCTCGGGATCACGCGGAAGGTCGAAAAGCACCAGATGATGCGCGAACTGGAAATTGCGGCCTTCGCTGCCGATCTCGGAGCAGAGCAGCACGCGGGCACCATCTTCATCGGCGAAGAACGCGGCGTGGCGGTCACGCTGCACCATGGTGAGGCCTTCGTGAAAGAGGGCGGCGTTGATGTTGATCTCGCGCAGCAGGCGCTCGTGGATGTCGCTGGCCAGCTCGCGGGTGCGGCAGATGAGCAGCACCTTTTGATCGCCAAGCTGTTTGATGAGCGCGGCGAGCCATTTCACCTTCGCTTCGAGGGCATCACTGCCCGCGTCGATGGGGGCGAGGTGCGCTTCACGCTGCGGGAAGCCGGTCAAAGCGGCTCGCGTGTTGCGGAACATCACACGGCCGGTGCCGAACTCGTCGAGCATCGCATTGATGAGCTTGTCGCGACTGCCTTCGACCTTCTTTTTGGTCTCCTTGAGCAGGTCGCGAAGGTGCGTGGACTTCTTCGCGAAGAGCTTCTCATCCTTCGCGGTGAGGTTTTTGCCCTCGACGAGGCGATCCACCGCCGCAGCCACTTCTTCGTAGTGACTGCTTTCTTCGAGGAACTGCCCCAAATCCGCGTAGCGGGCCGGATCGAGCAGTCGCAAACGGGCGAAGTGTCCTTCGGGTCCGAGTTGCTGCGGGGTGGCGGTGAGCAGCAGGAGGCCGGGCACCTTCGTGGCGAGTTGATCGACGAGTTGATACTCGGCGCTTGGCTTCTCGGGGCTCCATTCGAGATGGTGCGCCTCATCGACGACGAGCAGGTCAAAGCCGGCCTCAAGGGCTTGCTGAGCGCGGTTGGTGGCATTCGCGAGGAATTTGGTGCTCGCGATGATGAGCTGGGATTCGAGGAAGGGATTGCTCACCTCGCCATTGGATTCGAGGGACTCGCAGCGGTCCTCGTCGTAAATGGCGAAGAGCAGGTGGAAGCGGCGGAAGAGCTCGACGAACCACTGATGCACCAGCGCCTCCGGCACGAGGATCAGCACACGCTCGGCGCGGCCGGTGAGTTGCAGGCGATGCAGGATGAGGCAGGCCTCGATGGTCTTGCCGAGACCGACTTCATCCGCCAGCAGCACGCGAGGCACGAGACGGCCTGCCACTTCGCTGGCGATGTACATTTGATGCGGCAGCAAATCGACGCGACCACCGCAGAAGCCACGCACGGGGCTCTGGCGCATCTCCGCGCGGCGCTCCAGTGCCTCCACCCGCAGGTCGTAGGCGCGGAGATCATCCACCTGGCCGGCTTTGAGGCGATCTTCCGGCTTGGAGAAGGTGATCGTATCCGACAGCTCCGCCTCGCTGATCTCACCGTCGTCGCTGAGGTAGAAGAGGATGTTCGAGCGCTCTTCGACGCTCGTCACATTCAGCGAGCGGCCGTCGTGCGTCTTCACCGCATCACCGGCCTGGAATTTCACGCGACGCAGCGGCGCGGCGGAGAGCGAGTAAGTGCGGGCCTGCTGGGCGGCAGGGTAGTAGATTTGAACGCGGCCAAATTCAGTTTTGCCGATGACGCCAATGCCAAGCTCGGGCTCAGTGTCACTGACCCAGCGTTGTCCGGGGAAAGGTTGCTCCATGTTTTGGGGGTAAAAAACGGGCGCGGAGGGTAAGAGGCCGCATCGCGAGTGCAACGCCTCAAATCGCTCATTTTCAGGCCGAAAGCCTCATTTCTTGCCCAAAGCCTCGATGAAGGTCTCTTCGAGGCGTTTGACGAACTGCTGGGCGGTTTCATCGGCATCGCAGGCGAGGGGTTCGCCAACGGAGATGCGCACATGGACGCAGGCGTCCTGCATCCGCCATGGGGGGCAGCCCTTGCACAGGAAATCGCTATCTGTCTCAATGAACAGCGGCCACACCGGAGCGCCGGACTGCGCGGCCATGATGCCGATGCCACCTTGGAAAGGGTTCACGAGGCCTTCCTTCTTTCGCGTGCGGGTGCCCTCGGGGAAGACGAGCAGGCGGTCTCCCTGTCGCAGGGCGTCGATGGATCGCTGGAGCATCCGGTGGACGGGTTTATTCGGGATGAATCCCGCCAGGGTGGCTCCGCCGATGAGCATGGGATTCTGCATGAGGGAGGCCTTTAAAATGCAGCGCAGGCCGTGGATGCGTGAGATGATGCAGACGACGTCCCACATCGCGGGGTGGTTCGGGGCCAGGATGAGGCCGCCGGTGGCATGCTGGAGCTTTTCGAGGCCGTGGTGCTCCACCTTCAGCACGTTGAGGAGGCGCAGCAGGAGCAAATACAGGCGAAATGCCCGTTGCAGCAGCCACTGGCCGAGGGCTTGGGACTTCGTTCGCGGCAGCAGAGGGGCGCAGACCAGGCCCACGAGCACGAACAGCAGGCCGCCGATCATCCAGTAGGTCAGGCTCATCGCGATCGTGAAAAGCTTTCTCGGCCCATGCCTCCAGCGCCAGGTGCTCTCGCCGCCAGCGCCTCCTTGATCGTTGCTCCCGCTCTCGTTCATGTTTATGAGAGCATCTATGGCATCTGAGCCCGACCTTTTCCAAGCCCTTTCCTCTCTCCCGCACGGTCCTGAGTTTCGTTTCATCGACGAGTTGACGGAATTGGAGCCCGGCATCGCAGGAAAGGCGCGGTGGACGCTCAAAGGAGGTGAGGAATTTCTCCGCGGCCACTTTCCGAATGCCCCGCTGATGCCCGGCGTGCTCATGATCGAGGCGCTGGCGCAGCTCGGCGGCATTTTGGTGCAAACAAGGCCCGGCATCGCGCCGCTGAAAAACCTGCGCCTTACCGCCGTGCGCCAGATCAAGGTGCTGGGCAGCATCACGCCCGGCCAGAGCCTGCACCTCATTGCGAAGCTGGATGCCGTCATGGGTACACTCGGTCAGGTGACCGGCGAAATCCGCGATGACACGGGGAATCTGCTGCTCACCGGTGCGGTGACGCTGGCCGGGGAGCTTTGAGCAGGCTTTTTGCTGGCCTTGCGAGCTGATTTCCCCTTATCCTGTCGGGTTCATGGAAAACAGCGCCCTTCCTCCTCCCATCGCCTCCCAGGATGACAAAACTCTCGGGATGGTGATGCACATCCTCTGCCTCGTGGGCTTCCCCATCATCGGCCCGTTGATCATCTGGCTGATGAAAAAGATCAAAGCCCCTACCTGGACGCGCAGGGACGCGAGCTGCTGAACTTTCAAATCTCTTACTTCATCTATGCGATGATCTCAGTCGTGCTGATCGCCGTTCTCATTGGGATTGTGCTCATCTTCGCTGTCGGCATCGCCTCGCTCGTGTTCACGATCATCGGCCTCGTGAAAGCGGCGGATGGCAAGGTGTATCGCTTTCCGCTCTGCATCCGCATGCTGTGAATTGGCCCCAAGCCCGATCTCTCGTCGATGAATCGTCTTTTTCTCCCCCTTCTCTGCCTCCTCGCTCCATGCGCCACGCTCCAAGCAGCGAAGCCGAATGTGCTCTTCATCGCCGTCGATGATCTGAACGATTGGATCGGCTGTCTCGGCGGGCATCCCCAGACGAAGACGCCAAACTTGGATCGCCTCGCGGCGAGTGGGGTGTTGTTTCGCAATGCCTGCACAGCCGCCGCGTCCTGCAATCCATCACGCACCGCCGTGTTCAGCGGGCTGCCACCGCATCGCTCGGGGCTTTACTCGAACCTGCAAAAGATGCGTGAGGTGCTGCCGGAGGCGGAGCTACTGCCGCGCTACTTTTCGCGGCATGGCTACTGGAGCGCAGGCTCGGGGAAGATGCTGCATTACGTCATCGATCCGCCGAGTTGGGATGCCTATTTCCCGGATAAGGCGAAGGACGATCCGTTCCCGCCCACGTTTTACCCACCGAAGCGGCCGGTGAATCTGCCGCGTGCGGGCCCGTGGCAGTATGTGGAGACGGATTGGGCCGCGCTGGATGTCAGCGATGAGGAGTTTGGTGGCGATTGGAGCGTGACGAAGTGGATTGGCGAGCAGTTGCAGCGACAGCACGAGCAGCCCTTCTTCCTCGCCTGTGGCCTGTATCGACCGCATGAGCCGTGGTTTGTTCCGCAGAAGTATTTCGAGCCGTTTCCGCTCGAAAGCATCCAGCTCCCGCCCGGTTACAAAGCCGACGACCTTGATGACGTCCCGCCCGTCGGCCAAAAACTCGGACGCAATCGCTACTTCGAGCACATTCAAAAGCATGGGCAGTGGAAGAAAGGCATTCAGGCCTACCTCGCGTCGATTCACTTTGCCGATGCCATGCTCGGTCGCGTGCTCGATGCGCTCGAAAGCAGCCCGCAGCGTGACAACACCATCGTCGTGCTCTGGAGTGATCACGGCTGGCACCTCGGGGAGAAGGAGCATTGGCAAAAATTCACCGGTTGGCGTGCCTGTGCCCGGGTGCCGCTGATGATTCGCGTGCCCAAAGGCGTGCCAGGTCTCGCCGCAGGCACTCAGGCTGGCAGTGTGTGTGATCGCCCCGTCAATCTCGTCGATCTGTTCACCACTTTGACGGAGCTTTGCGGCCTGCCTGAGAAAGACGGCCTCGAAAGTCGCAGCCTCGTTCCGCTTTTGGCGAATCCTTCCGCGGAGTGGCCTCACGCGGCCATCACTCATCTCGACAAGCCCGACAACTACGCCATCACGACCGAACGCTGGCGCTACATCCATTATCAAGGCGATGAGGAAGAGCTCTACGACATCGCGAGCGATCCTCACGAGTGGACGAACCTCGCGGCGAAGCCCGATCACGCGGCCAAGCTCGCCGAGATGCGGACGCTGGCACCGAAGGAGATGAAGCCGCTGGTTTCGCCGAGAGAACAAGCAGGAGCAGGGAAGAAATAGGCGTTCAATCTGGTGCCATGAAGTCCTTTCGCCTCTTTTTGATCACACTCACGTTCGCGTGTGAAGAGATGCCCACATTTGGCGCATCACCAGATGCCCCGCCGCCGCCGAATCCCGCCGTGGATGCGGGTGAAAAATGGCCTGCACGTCGAAAACAAATCGAGAAGGAATGGCTGAAGTTGCTGGGTCCGTTCCCAACCTCCAAACCGCCTCTTGATTTTCAAATCCTCAGCACCGAGACCGTGCCCGCCTCGCCGGATGATCCGAGTTACCCCACCCGTGCGGGCTCCATCACGCGCCACAAGATCAAGTTCCGCTCCGAGGCTGGTGCGGGTGGCGGCACGCTGTCTGACATTTGGATCTATGGCTGGCTGCTCGTGCCGAAGTCCGCATCCGAGGCTCACGAAAAAAACGGCGCGAAATGCCCCGCCGTCATCTGCCTGCACAGCACCACCTATGGCGCAGGTAAAAGCAGCGCAGCGGGCCTCGCGGGCCGTTTTGCTTCGGATTCAAAGATCGGCTTCGTGGGTCGGCCGGATCTCGTGGGCAAAGATTCACGCTACAACAACGGTATGCCTGATCCGAGTGATCCGCAGGCCCTGCACGACTACCACGCCAGTGGACGCGCATCCGGCATGCTGCTCGCCAAGCAGGGCTTTGTGACGCTGAGCATTGATCTCCTCGGCGATGGCGAACGCATCGAGCCAGGCCAGCGGCCCAACGATACGCGGCAGTTTTACAAGCAGCGCTACCCCGATCCGCTAGCCGATAGCGCTTGGTCCATCATTGGCAAAGCCGTGTGGGATGTCATGCGCAGCGTGGATTGCCTTCAATCGCTGGCTTACATCAACCCAGAGGGGATCGGCTGCACTGGCTGGTCTTATGGCGGCCACGTCACGCTTTTCGCCGCTGCATTGGATCAGCGCATCGCCGCCGCTGTGCCGAATGGCGGCGTGCTAGATTGGGATCGGCCGAAGTATCCTGAAGGCTACCAAGGAAAGCCCAAAGCGAACGCGTGGTGCCGCCAGCCCGCCACCATGGAGCCTTGGACAGCGAATGGTGCCGAAGCTCCCTCCAGCGGTGCCGAAAGCCTGCGGCGCTGGGGTTTCCTGCAAAACAGTGGCCCCGTACTCTACATCCCCAAATTCTATCCCTATACACTCCCGGAAAATCGTACGCTTCCGCTGCCGGTCGGTTTCGAGAGTCTCATGATGATGATCGCGCCACGCCCTCTGCTCATTCTTTCCAGCGAGATCGAGTTCCGCCAGCACGACATCCTGCCGAAGTGCATGGAGACGATGAAAGTCTATGCGCAGTGGCAGGACGTGAAAAATTCTGGCCTGCCAAGCCCTCTCGCGGCTCGCAGAATTCGTCGTGGCCATGCCGAGACACAGTCCTACTACACTCAAAACAACGGCTACAGCCCAAAGGGCATCGACTCCTATCTCAGCAGCCTGCGAGCGGGCGATTGCTTCAGTTGGTTCTCCTTTCCTGGCGGTCACAGCTATCCCTTTTCAGCGCAAATGGTCACCACCGGTTGGTTTAGCCGCTGGCTGGGACTCCACCCCGCAGCACCCGTGCCGCCTTCACCAAACATCCCTGCGGACAAAGCGCTGCACATTGGCCCGCTCCGATGATTTCCACTCATGAGACAAATCACAAAGGTTCTCTGGCTCTTCGCCCCATGCATGCTGCTCCACGCCGCACCGCCCAACATCGTCTTCATTCTCGCCGATGACCTCGGTTATGGCGATGTGCGTTGCTACAATGCTCAATCCAAGGTGCCCACGCCGAATTTGGATCGACTCGCTGGGCAGGGGATGCGCTTCACGGATGCGCACAGCCCCGCCACGGTATGCACGCCATCACGCTACAGTTTGATGACCGGGCAGATGGCCTTTCGAGTGCCGAGCGGCGGCACGGTGTTTCAGGGCACGGGAGGTCCGTCGTTGATCGCACCAGGTAAGCTGACGCTTCCGGGCCTGTTAAAGAAGCAGGGCTACGCCACCGCAGCGGTCGGTAAATGGCACATTGGTCTCACCTTTCGCGATCAGGCGGGTGAAGCGATTCACTCGGGTGAACGCGCCGCCGTGCAGCGAATCGATTACTCGCGCCGCATCGAGGGCGGGCCGCTTGATCATGGCTTTGATCAGTTCTTCGGCACCGCCTGCTGTCCCACCACCGAGTGGCTCTACGCCTTCATCGACGGCGATCACATCCCCGTGCCGCCCACCGGTCCCATCGACAAATCGAAGCTCCCGAAGCATCCGTATGCCAACGATTGCCGTGCCGGATTCATCGCGCCGGACTTTCCGATGGAGGAGGTGGACCTCGTGTTCTTGAAGAAGAGCCGCGAGTTCATCCAGCAGCATGCGGGCAAGCCATTCTTCCTCTACCATGCCACGCAGGCGGTGCATTTGCCGTCCTTTGCCGCGCCGGCGTTCAAAGGCAAAACGCAGGCCGGACCGCATGGCGACTTCATCGCCGAGTTCGACCACATCGTGGGCGAGCTGATGGCCACGCTGGAGAAAGCCGGTGTCGCGGAGAACACGCTCATCATCGTCAGCAGCGATAACGGCCCCGAGGTGGCGAGTGCCGTCCACATGCGAGCGGATCATGCGCACGATGGCGCGAAGCCGTGGCGTGGCATCAAACGTGACGCCTGGGAGGGCGGACATCGCGTGCCTTTCATCGTGCGCTGGCCTGCAAAGGTGAAGCCCGGCACCACCAGCGATCAAACCCTCTGCCTCACCGACATCATGGCCACGGTGGCGGCCATCACGGGGGCTGAGTTGCCTCACGAATCAGCGGAGGACAGCTTCAATCTGCTGCCCGTGCTCGAAGGCAAGGCCGCCGCACCGATTCGACCTTACCTGATCACCCAGGCTTTCGGTGGTGCCCGCATGCTTTCGATTCGGCGTGGTGCCTGGAAGTATCTCGACCATCGCGGTTCCGGCGGAAACAGCTACGACAAGGGAGATCTCCAGCGCTTCGCTTTGCCCGAAGCTTCGCCTGAGGCCCCCGGACAGTTGTACAACCTCGAAAACGATCCGGGAGAGACCACCAACCTCTATTCCGAGAAGCCGGAAATCGTGAAGGAACTCAAAGCTCTGCTCGAACAATCCAAAACCACCGGACGCAGCCGCCTGTGAAATTCACCTTATTCCTCTTTCTCTTCCTCGCTTTCCAGCTTCACGCGAAGCCTCTGCAAGTTTTCATCCTTGCCGGGCAATCGAATATGCAGGGGTATGCGAAGATCAGCACCATGGAGCACATCGGCATGGATGCGGCCACGAAACCGATGCTGGAAGCCATGCTCGGCGCTGATGGAAAGCCGAAGGTGTGTGAGCGTGTGTGGATTTCATCGCTCGGCAGCTCGGACGCCGTGCAGACAGGCAAGCTCACCGCTGGCTTTGGCGCCACCGCAGAGAAGATCGGCCCGGAGTTCACCTTTGGCATCTACATGGAGAAGCTCACGGAGGCGCCCATTCTGCTCATCAAGACGGCTTGGGGAGGAAAGAGCCTCCACACCGATTTTCGTCCACCGAGTGCCGGACCGTATGTCTTCCATGAGACGCAGCTCGCGCAGCTTCAGAAGCAGGGAAAAGACATCGAGAAGATCAAAGCGGACAAAGTGACCGAAACGGGCGCTTTTTATCGTCAAATGATTCAGCACGTGAAAACCGTGCTCGGTGATTTGAAGCAGGTCGTTCCGACCTACCATGCCGCTGAAGGCTACGAGCTGGCTGGCTTTGCGTGGTTCCAAGGCTGGAACGACATGGTGGACAGCGGAACCTATCCGAATCGCGACAAGCCGGGCGGCTACGATGCCTACAGCGAGGTTTTGGCGCACTTCATCCGCGATGTGCGCAAAGACCTGAACACGCCCAAGCTGCCCTTCGTCATTGGCGTGCTTGGTGTCGGAGGCCCCACTGCCGAGTATTTGCCCGAGCAGAAGCGCTATCAGGCCACGCACGACCACTTTCGTGCGGCGATGGCCGCTCCGGCTGAGATGCCGGAGTTTCAAGGCAACGTCATCGCCATTCGCACCGAGACGTATTGGGATCGCGAGCTGACACTCGCTCGCGCCAAGGAGAACGAGGTCAAAGAGAAGGCCAAAGCACAAAAACTAAAGCCTGCGGAAGAGAAAGCCCTCGTCGAAAAGCTGCGGCTTGAAACGCTGAGCGAGCGTGAACGCCTCGTTTTAGAAAAAGGCGTTTCGAACCTCGAATTTCACTACCTCGGCTCCGCGAAGATACTCGGTGGCATTGGCAAAGGCTTGGCGGAAGCGATGGTGGAGTTGAGGAAATCAAGACCTTGATGAGACGGAGGTCTGCGCCATCTAGAGTAACAGAACTCTGTCATGAATCCGAACCGCCGCCGCTGGCTTCTCTCCGCTTTCTTCGCCTTGCTCGCACAAGGTTTATCCAGTGCTGCGAGCGAGACACCGCCGGTCCGCATCCTGTTTCTCGGCAATAGCCTCACCTACTACAACATCCTTCCAGAGGTTACGCGTGATGTGCTGGCACGTTCCGGGGTGCTCAGTCCGATCATCGATTCGTATGCCCAGCCGGGTTACTACCTCGGGGATCATATCAAGGACGTGAGTGCGACCGCTCGTCTAAAGCGCGGGGCACCGGACGGCAATCCCTGGGATGTGCTGGTGCTTCAGGAGCAGAGCATGCTGCATGCTGAACTGTGTCTGAACGCCATGTACACCCTTCAGGCGGTGGGGCCGGTGCGGGAGTTTCTCGAAAGAGCCAGGGAGGCCAATCCTGATTGCCTCGTGGTGCTTATGCAGGTGTGGTCACGGCATCAGAGGAGGTGGGATGCCAAGGATGAGCATGCCGTGATCACCGGTTCGAGTGCGGCGGAGGCCACGGTGAACATCCATCGTGGCACGGTGACCACGCTGAAGGAGGCCAAGAAGCATGAGGGAGCCGTGCGGATACTCATCAGCCCTGTGGGTGATTTTTGGCAACTGGCGCGTGAGAAGTATCCGAAGATGCCACTGTATGAGGAAGACGATCATCACCCCGCGCGGCTTGGAACGTCGCTCAGCGCCCTCGTGCTGGCGGGCACCATTGGCGGACGGCAGGCCATCGAGAAGACCACCTGCCCTGAGGGCGTGCCGGAGGCCGATTTTCAAAAGCTCCAAAAGCTCGTGCTCGACCACCCGGAAGTTTTCAAGCAGGCAGGCGAGTGATCGCCACGGTTCACACCCAGCTCGCGGCCTTCTCGCGAATCATGCGCCGCACATTGGCGAGGCCGTTGAGACGAGTGGGGGTGAGCATTTTGGAGAAGTGGCATTGCTGCCAGATATCAGGCTCCACTTCGATGACCTCAGCGGGCGTGGCCTCGCTGTAAAGATCACACAGGACAGCGGCAAGGGCTTTGACCATGGGTGATTCTGCTTCGCAATCGAAGCGCGTGAGGCCATCGCGAAGCTCGCCATGCAGCCAAACGCGGGAGACGCAGCCAGGGACGAGATGGGCTTCAAGTTGCTGCGCGGGATCGAGGCGCATGCGGGAGGCGTAGCTGGTGAGGGCGGAGAGCCGCTCCTGCACGTCGGGGATCAAGTTGAGATCCTCGATGAGCTGGCGCTGTTTTTCCGCGAGGCTCATTTCAGGCGGGCGAGACGGTCCTTGCTCCAGGTGAGCGAGGTTTGGACGACTTCGTCATTGGGGGAGGCCTCGGCGAGCTTTTCCCAGATGGCGATGGCGCTTTTGAAGGACTCGCGAGCGGCGGGTTTTTGTCCGGCGGCCTCGCTGGAGTGGCCAAGGATGCCATGAAGCTGGGCGAGCTGGCTTTCCCACATCTTCCGCTCGGGGGTGAGCTTGGTATCGGTTTGACCGGCGAGGAGAGTTTGAAGGAGTTCGACAGCTTGTTTGGCGATGGGCAGCGCAGTCGCGGCTTTGCCGAGGTCCGCCACGATTTCAGCGTATTCGCCGCGCAGCTTCGCGAGGAGAAACTGGTAGCGGGCGTTCGTCTTGTCGTCGGCGAGGATCTCGTTCACGAGCAGGATGGCGTCCTGCTTCTTCTTGCTGGCTTCGCTCGGCTGGCCGGCATCTCGCGAGAGGGCGGCGAGGGCACCGTAGTTGCGGGCGAGGAGATACTTCACCTCGGCCCAGTCTGGGAGAAGGCGGTTGAGTTCCAAAAGGATCGGCACGGCTTGGTTGTGCGCTTCTTTGGCATCGGCACCGCTGAAATTCTTCGCGATGAGTTCGGCGAGTTCGGTGTAGGCCTCGGCGAGCAGCAGCGCCTGATCTTGATTACGAGGGCTGCTGCCGAGAACGAGCTCGCCCATGTCCTTCACGCTATCGATGAGGGTGTTGAGGGCTTCTTCGGCCTTGCCGGCATCTCGCTGGCTGATGCCTTTGGCGAATTTGGCACGGGCGATGATGAATTTTTCGTCGTTGCCGAGATCCGCACCGATGAGCTGGGGATCGAGCACCACGGGGATGCGTGCGAAGGCGGTCTCCGCATCGGCGGTGTCGCCATTGCGAAGGCTGCGCAGGCCAAATTCCAGCGAGGCGCGGGCGCATTCGTTGCGGGCGAGTCGGTTCTTCGGATCGGCGGCGAGACCGCTTTCGAGATTCGTCGTGGCATCGCGGAGCAGGGCGAGAGATTCGCTGTGGCGGCCTTCGCGAGCACGGATATCCGAGAGCAGCAGGCTGTAGCGTCCGAACCACTGCTGATGCAGCGGCCCCTGGGTGCTTTCTTTGCCGTTCTTGATGAGTTCGGCGGCCTGCTCGCGGGCTTTCGTGAGGTAGGTGATGGCCTTGGCGGTGTCACGCAGACGGATGTGGACCTGGCCAATGTTGCCATAGGCTCGCAGGCGTTCGACACCGAGGGCGGGATCGGCTTCCAAAGCGGGCAGGCCTTGCATGCAGAAGTTCAGCGCGTCCTGGAGGCGTTCGCGGGAGAAATCGGCCTCCACCGCATTGCCAGTGGGCGTTTGCAGGAGCTGCGTGAGGAATTGATCGACGGCGTTTTGCGAGTGCTGGAGGTTCGAATCCGCCGTGGCCTTGGCCTGGCGGGCGATGTCACGCTCGCTGGTGAGCGTGGCAATGCGACCTTCGCGGGCATCGATCTCCACTTTGTGGACGTCGTTGATGTTTTGAATGGTTAACTCGGCCTTTTGGGCACGGCGGAGCGTGACAAAGCCGTAGATCGTGGCGAGCAAAAGCACGGAAAGCAGCACGACGGCAGTCGATTGCAGCACGAGCACCTTTTTGGCCTGCTTCACCCGTTCCTGAATGGTCTGCTCGCGGGATTCCTCGAGGAGGTAATCGCTTTCCAGGACCTCAAACTCCCGCACCATCTCCCGCACATCACTCCAGCGAGCGGAAGCATTCAGGTCGAGAGCCCGCTCGATGATATTCCGGCGGCGTTCTTCCCATTTCGATTGGGCGGGGCGGGGCCAGACGATTTTCGGCTGGGATCGCACGGCGGAGAGCAAGGCGGCACCATTGACCGAATACGCATGCCCCGTGGCCGCCTGCTGCTGCGCAATGCTCAGCTGCTCCTGCCACGCGGCTGCTGCTCTCGGCAGCGTACCGGTGAGCAAACGATAGGCGATGACGCCAAAGGCATAGACATCCCACGAGGAGCCGTAACCGGCGAAGACGCCGTCCGGGTTCTCGATCTGATCCGGGCAGAGGTGGATGAAATGATCTGTGAGCTCCAGATGATGGATGCCTCCCACCCAGCCCTGAGCGACATCCGCGAGGCGGATGGAGGACTCCGCGTCATCTTCCAGCAGCACATTGCAGGGGCGCAGATTGCCATGCGGCAGGCCGTGTTTGTGAAGCCAGGCGAGCGCATCGGCGATCTCATAAATGTGCCGCCAGGCCTGATCGGGCGGCAGGCCTGAGCAGAGAGACTCCAGGGTGGGCGTCTGCCATTGGCGGCGGCCAGCGCTGTCCTTCGTCATCACGCCCACCAGCGGCATGACGCAGTAGTACGGGCTCTTTTCGAAACTAAAGCTCTCCACCGGCAGCACGCCGCGGTGGTGTGGCATCTGCTGCACGGCACGGAAGGCCGTCGAGAGAGCCTTCCGGTTGATGGCCATCGAACTGAAGACCTTCACGGCACAGGCCTTGCCATTCGCGGCGGAGGCCCGGTAAACGGCCCCGCAGCGTCCGCTCCCCACGAGATCCTGGAGTTCATGTCCGGCGATTTCAGGCAGGCTCATGTAAAGGCGGCGGGAAGGTGGTGGCTTGGGTTGGGAGCGGTTGCCGACGAGATCGACAGGCAAAACGCAGGGCCGGAAAGATGGCGGCGAAACGGAAATTTCTCAAACTTCAATTGTTCGGAGAGCAAAAATGATGCGCTTACCGCCATCTTCGGCTCATTCCAGCCCTTCGCATGTCCCGCCGCCCCTCCTCCCGTCCAGCGCCCGCCCCCTTTGCGGCGGAGATCGAGGCTATCTACGCCGAAATCGAGCGTCGCCCCCTGCCGCGGGATTGCCAGCTTCGCAGCGGATGCTGCCATTTTCGCCTGACCGGCAAAACGCCGCTCCTGACCCTCGGTGAGGCTTTGTACCTCGCCAAAGGTATCCGTGCCAGCGGTCGCACCCAATTGAAGCCTCACCCCGATGGGGCCTGCCCGCTGCTCGGCCGCGATGGCCGCTGCACCGTGTATGCGCATCGCCCCTTCGGCTGCCGCACCCACTTCTGCGAGGCCGCCGGAGGCATGTACCCTCGAAAACACCTCGCCGATCTCATTCACCGCCTCGAAGCCCTCGACGAAAAACTCGGCGGCGATGGCTCCCGCCCTCTCGAAGCCGCTGCCGCAGATGCCTTGAAGGCGTAACCCACCTCTCAATGAATCACCGCATGCTCGCCATCTTCCAAAACGCCCGCCCAGAAACCGCCATCGTGCTCGGCTCGGGTCTCGGCAGTGTCGCCGAGGCCTTCGGTATCGAGGCGGAGATTTCATATGCCGAGGTGCCGGGGCTGAGTGCCTCCACCGTGCCAGGGCATGCGGGACGTTTTGTACTCGGGAATCATGATGGAAAGCCCATTCTGCTCGCTCAAGGCCGCCGTCATCTTTACGAAGGTCTCACCGCCCATGAAGTCACCGCCAGCATCCGCTTCATGCACGAGCTCGGGGTGAAGCGTGTCGTCCTCACCAATGCCGCCGGGGCGATTCATGAATCCTTCCACGTCGGTGGCCTCATGCTCATCACCGATCATTTGAACCTCCAGGGCACCACCCCGCTGCTCGGTGGACCGCATTTCCACGACATGAGCGAGGTGTACGGCCTCTCGCTTCGGGAAAAACTCCTCGCTGCGGCTTCCTCGCTCGGTTTGACGCTTCATCAAGGCGTCTATGCCGCGCTGCTCGGGCCGCAGTATGAGACCCCGGCGGAGATCCGCATGCTACGCACCCTCGGGGCCGATGCCGTCGGCATGTCCACCGTGCCGGAGGCCATTCAGGCAAGGGCGCTTGGCATGGAGGTGGCGGGCCTTTCCATGCTCACCAACTGGGCCGCTGGCCTGAAATCGCAGACCCTGCACCACGCTGAGGTCGTCGAGGTCGGACAAGCCGCCAGCCACGATCTGGCCCGCCTGCTCAAGGCGGCGCTGTGAGGAAATGGAGTGGCGGAGTGTTGGAATGCTGGGAAGCCGTCACTCCTCCTGGGCACCTCGCTCAGTCGTTGAAAAAATGCCGCCCGATGCCCCCGGCAGCCGTTTGATGGTCCACCTCCCAATAGACATCCTCGGTGATCGCGTCCTTGGTGGGAAACGGGCTGTTGTGGGCAAAGTGTGCCGCGTCCAGGGCCTCGGCCATCGCCTGCGTGCGGATGGATTCCAGTTCCCCGGCGGTGGCGATGCCTTCCGCGATCAAGACTTCCCCCCACCGCTGGATGGGATCATGATTCGATTGCTGGTCCACCACCTCGGCCTTGGCACGGTATTTGAATTTGTTGGCATCGGCGATGGTATGCCCCTCAATGCGGTAGGTGAAAACTTCCAGCAGGTACGGACGGCATTCATCGCGTGCCCGGCGATGCGCGAGGAGCAGCTTGGAGTGAAAATCGGGGATCGCATTGGCTTCGACGGTATCCCAAGCCATGCCATAGCCCTCGGCCCGCTTCGCCAAGCAGTCTCCCATCGCCGAGGAACGGGCCACGGAGGTGCCCATGGCGTAGCGGTTGTTTTCGATGATGAAAACAACCGGCAGGTAGAAAAGAGCGGCGAGGTTAAGCGCCTCGTGAAATGCGCCTTGGTTCACCGCCCCGTCGCCGAGGCAGCAAAACACCACGCCAGCCTCGCCGCGATGCTTCAGCCCGAAGGCCAGGCCGCATGCCAGCGGTGCCTGCGTGCCCACGAAGCCATAACCACCCCAGAAGCGAGTCACGGGCGATTGAAACGAGTGCATGCCGCCCTTGCCCTTGCAGGCCCCGGTCGCCTTTCCAAACAGCTCCGCCATGCAGCTCCGCATCGACATCCCGGACGCCAGCGCATACCCCAGGCAGCGGTAGGAGCTAATGCAGTGATCCGGCTCCCCCATCACCGAGCGGATCACCACAGGCAGAGGCTCCTGCCCGATCTGCACATTCAGCCAGCCTCCCATGCACCCTGCTTGATAGTGCTTAATCGCCTCCATCTCAAAACGCCGGATGCGCATCATCTCGCTCCACAGCCGCAGCTTTCCGGCCTCGGTCAGGCTCTGCGCGGGATCGTCCATGACGGCATTCATCAGCGCCGAGCATCCCCGGACTCGGAGAGGTGTCAAATCATGCGGCGGGGGGTATGGAGTGCTGGGAAAACACCACTCCATCACTCCACCTCTCCCCCTGCCCCTCACTCAAAGTGCCAAGTGCCAGCCAATTGTGCCATTCAATGGCACTTTGGACCGCTTTTTGAGCCTTTGGCACTTCGGTGCTCACGGTCCTCAAAACGCTGGAAGCTCGTGAAATCAAGGCCTCCAGCGCCGCTGAGGGCACTTGGCACGCTTTCAGCCAAGGAGAGAGCACCAAAACCTCGCGTCCCACTTTTTCCCCAAACCACATATCATGAGCAAAATCCTCGGCATTGACCTCGGCACCACGAATTCCTGCATGGCCGTCCTCGAAGGCGGCAAGGCCACGGTGCTCGAAAACAGCGAAGGCGCCCGCACCACGCCCTCCATCGTCGCTTTCACGAAGAGCGGCGAGCGTGTCGTCGGCCAGGCCGCGAAGCGCCAAGGCGTGACGAATCCCCGCAACACCGTCTTCTCCGTGAAGCGCCTCATGGGCCGCAAATTCACTGAACTGACCGAGGCCGACAAGCGCATGCCTTACAAGATCGTCCCCGCCAGCAATGGCGATGCCCACGTGCAGGTCGAAGTCGGCGGCGAGACCAAAACCTACTCCCCGCAGGAAGTCAGCGCCATGATCCTCGCGAAGCTGAAAGCCGACGCCGAAGCCAAACTCGGCGAAACGATCACCGAGGCCGTCATCACCGTCCCCGCTTACTTCAACGACAGCCAGCGCAACGCCACGAAGGCTGCTGGTGAGATCGCCGGCCTCAATGTGCGCCGCATCATCAATGAACCGACCGCCGCGGCGCTCGCTTATGGCCTCGACAGCAAGTCCGACGAAAAAGTCGCCGTGTATGACCTCGGCGGCGGCACCTTCGACATCAGCGTGCTCGAAATCGGCGACGGCGTCTTCGAAGTGCTCGCCACCGATGGCGACACCCACCTCGGCGGCGACGACTGGGACAACACGCTCATCACTTGGATCGTCAACGAATTCAAAACTGACAGCGGCATCGACCTCAGCAGCCAGCCCGACGCCATCCAGCGCATCAAAGAAGAAGCGGAAAAGGCCAAGATCGCTCTCAGCTCCAGCCAGAGCTACGATTTGAACCTCCCCTTCATCACCGCCGATGCCTCCGGGCCAAAGCACATCATGAAGACGCTCACACGTGCGAAGATGGAGCAGCTCACCGACACGCTTTTCGAACGCACCATCAAGCCGGTGAAGGACTGCCTTGCTGCGGCGAAGCTTGATGCCTCCAAGATCGACGAACTCGTGCTCGTCGGCGGCATGACCCGCATGCCGAAGGTCGTCGAAACCGCTCGCAAGCTCGCTGGCAAAGACCCGCATCAGGGCGTGAACCCCGATGAAGTCGTCGCCATCGGCGCGGCCATCCAAGGCGGTGTGCTCAAAGGCGACGTCAAAGACGTGCTCCTGCTCGACGTGACGCCGCTCACGCTTTCCATCGAAACCGCCGGCGGTGTCGCCACACCGATGATCGCCCGCAACACGACCATCCCGAAGAAGCACAGCCAGATTTTCTCCACCTACGCCGATCAGCAGCCCGGCGTCGAGATCGTCGTCCTCCAGGGCGAGCGTCCGATGTCCCGCGACAACAAAACGCTCGGCACCTTCAAGCTCGATGGCATCCCACCGATGCCCCGTGGCCAGCCGCAGATCGAAGTCACCTTTGACATCGACGCCAACGGCATCCTCCACGTTTCCGCGAAGGAAAAAACCACCGGCAAGGAGCAAAAAATCTCCATCCAGGGCAGCTCCGGCCTCAGCAACGACGAGATCGAAAAAGCCAAGCGCGACGCTGAAGAGCACGCCGAAGACGACCGCAAACGCAAAGAAGGCGTCGAGGTCAAGAACAAGGCCGACAGCCTCAGCTACGAGATCGAGAAGACCATGAAGGAGTGGGAAGGCAAAGTCCCCGCCGAGCAGCTCACGCCCATCAAGGACAAGCTCACCACCCTGAAGTCCGCCATCGACGCCAACGACACCGACGCGATGAAGTCGCAGACCGAAGAGATCGAAAAACTCTTCGCCGCTGCTTACCAAGCCGCTGCCGCCGCAGGAGCCACCGCCGGTGCCCCCGGAGCCGGTGGCATGCCCGACATGAGCGGCATGGGCGGCGCAGGCCCCGATGTCGCCGCCGCCGAACCGAAGTCTCAGGACAAAGGCAAGGTCGTCGATGCCGATTTCGAAGTCGTGGATAAGGACAAGTAAAACGGCCAGATATGATCTCCGAAATTAAAAAACTAGCACACGTGATACTGTCGAAGCAGAAGTTTCGATTATTTGGTCGTAACGTGTTCCTATGGTTTCCTGGTGATGGAGAAGGGCCGTGCACTTATGAAGAAGTTGTTAACAAAACGGACGTGACCGTTTTTCGTAAATTGGAAGCCAAGGCAGAGGGGGGAGAAAATTGTCGATTTTCCTTTCTTGTGTCGAAAGAAGCAAAGAGATGGAGTTGGCCCGGCTTGGTGTGGGAGGCAGTTGCAAAGCAGCTTCAAAAGCCTGGTATTAGCTTTGAAAGAGGCCGCATGCATATCGACATCCACCTAGACAAGCTCGAGCGACTTCCGATGGCCTTTGATGAGGCCAAAAAAATGATCAATGAGGTAAATTCACGTTCTCGCGAAGTAGGATCATTGGTTGTTTCAGCGGTTTTGGAAAATAAAGATCTTCAAAAACAGTCACCAATTGTATCCACTTTTGTCGCCAACGATGGCTTCGAATCCAGACTAGTTCAAGAAAGTGTGCAATCTGCTATGGAGGCCATTCAGCTATGAGAGTTCAGCCTCAGTCGTCGCCATCTGGGCAACTGCATCTTCGCCCCACGGCTTCCGCAGCACGCTTAGCGTCGTGGAGTGCGGTGGCAGAGATGCCGGAGCCATCCGGCATCGGCGACACCGCTGTCGAGCGTCCCACAGCCTCCGCCAGCTCTTCGCGGCCCGTTCTGGAACATGTTCCTGATACCGGGAACATGTTCTCGACGACATGCTCTCCCATCCTCGCCAGCGTCCGCCGCGTGAAGCACGAGCTGTCCAGCCGCTATGGACACGATGTCAGCCGCCTCTTTGCCCATCTCCGCGAACTACAGGCCACGTCCGGCCGCCACTACGTCGATCATCGCAGCCACAAGCACGCCGTCGCCTGACCTTCACCACTCCAACTCTCCCTCACTCCCTTTCCCCCAACAATTCCGACCGACCACCGCCCCCGTTCACAACCTCGTGGCAGGGCCGGGAGTCGGTCAGACAAACAAACACAACCAACCCAAACACACCCAGCACATACTATGGCTAACACCATCACCCCGCTCGGCCGCCGCGTCCTCGTGAAGCGCTCCCTCAGCGAAGAAAAAACCGCCGGAGGCATCTTCCTGCCTGACACCGCCAAAGAAAAACCCCAGGAGGCTGAAGTCATCGCCCTCGGCACTGGCAAAGACGACGAAGGCAAGGACGTGACCACCCTCTTCACCGTGAAGAAGGGCGATAAAGTCCTCATCTCCAAGTACGGCGGCACCGAAGTCAAAGTGGCCGGCGACGACCTCCTCATCATCAACGAAACCGACATCCTCGGCATCCTTGGCTAATCCCTCACTCACTGAATCTTAACTCATCACTCATTACTGATTTATGGCTAAACAACTCCACTTCGACGAAACCGCCCGTCAGGCGCTGCTCCGCGGCGTCACCAAGCTCGCCAAGGCCGTGAAGGCCACGCTCGGCCCTGCTGGCCGCAACGTCATCCTCGAAAAGAAATTCGGCTCTCCCACGATCACCAAAGACGGTGTCACCGTGGCCAAGGAAATCGAACTTCCATGCCCCTATGAAAACATGGGCGCTCAGCTCATCAAGGAAGTCTCCTCCAAGACCTCCGACATCGCCGGTGACGGCACCACCACCGCCACTGTGCTCGCCGAGGCCATCTACGCCGAAGGCCTTCGCAACGTCACCGCCGGTGCCAACCCGATCTCGCTCCAGCGCGGCATCATGAAGGCCACTGAGGCCCTCGTCGCCGAACTGAAGAAAATCGCCACCCCCGTCAAGGACAGCAAAGAAGTGGCCCAGGTCGCCACCGTGTCCGCCAACTGGGACGCCAGCATCGGCAACATCATCGCCGAAGCCATGGACAAGGTCGGCAAGGAAGGCACGATCACCGTCGAAGAAGCCAAATCCATCGAAACGACCCTCGAAGTCGTCGAAGGCATGCAGTTCGACAAAGGTTACCTCTCCCCTTACTTCGTCACCAATCCGGAGACGATGGAGTGCAACCTCGAGAACGCCTACATCCTCATCAACGAGAAGAAGGTCAGCTCCCTCAAGGACATGCTGCCTCTGCTTGAGAAGGTCGCTCGCTCCGGCAAGCCCCTCCTCATCATCGCCGAAGACGTCGAAGGTGAAGCCCTTGCCACCCTCGTGGTGAACAAGCTGCGCGGCACCCTCAACATCGTGGCCGTGAAGGCTCCTGGCTTCGGCGACCGCCGCAAAGCCATGCTCGAAGACATCGCCATCCTCACCGGCGGCCGCTGCATCACGGAAGACCTCGGCATCAAGCTCGAAAACATTGAGCTCACCGACCTCGGCCGTGCCAAGCGCATCACCATCGGCAAGGAAAACACCGTCATCGTCGAAGGCGAAGGCTCCACCGACGCCATCCAGGGTCGCGTGCAGCAGATCAAGAACCAGATCGCCGAAACCACCAGCGATTACGACCGTGAGAAGCTCCAGGAGCGTCTCGCCAAGCTCGCCGGCGGCGTCGCCGTCATCAACGTCGGTGCCGCCACCGAAACCGAGATGAAGGAAAAGAAAGCCCGCGTCGAAGACGCCCTGCACGCCACCCGTGCGGCCGTTGAAGAAGGCATCGTTCCTGGGGGCGGTGTCGCCCTCATCCGCGCCCAGGCCTCCATCGGCGACCTCGGTCTCACCGGTGACGAAAAGACCGGCGCTGAAATCGTCGCTCGTGCCATCGAGGCTCCCCTCCGTCAGCTCGCCGCCAACGCGGGCGTCGAAGGCGCTCTCATTGTCGCCGAAGTGAAGAAGGGCAAAGGCAACCACGGCTACAACGTCGCCACCGCCAAGTATGAAGACCTCATCAAGGCAGGCGTCGTCGATCCCGCCAAGGTGACCCGCAGCGCTCTCCAGCACGCGGCTTCCATCTCCGGCCTCCTCCTCACCACCGAGTGCCTCATCGCCGACCTTCCGAAGGAAGAGAAAGCCGATGCCGGCCACAGCCACGACCACGGCGGCATGATGTAATGTCGTAGAACGAGTTTTCCAACTCGTTCATCCCCCTTTGACCGCGCGGCGACCCAACCCGCCTCGCGAATCAAAACCCAAAACCCCCACCAGCGGCCCGGAAGCAATTCCGGGCCGCTTTTTTGGCACCGGGATTCATCAGCGCCACATCAGGCTTCTTCGGCCCAGGCCGTTTGGTAGAAAGATTTGGGGTAGAAAAATTCAGGTCCCATTTTTCTACCTTTTCTCCGTCCCATGACTCCGTTTCAGGCACCATTTTAAAGATGTCTCCAAAGCCAGCCCGTTTTTTGCCGCAGAGGGGCAAAGAGGCGGAGGGCGCAGAGTTTTTTGGTGGGTTCCAATCTCCGCGTCATCTGCTCCTCTGCCCCTCTGCGGCAGAAGCGTGTGTCGTGAGATGGCTCGTGAAGAAGACCTATCTTCAAACTTGGAAGCCTTCATTTGCTTGTCTCGCAGCACCATTGCCAGCCCTTCAAACCGCGCCTAGACTCGCCACCGCATGAGCGAAAAGACCATTTTCCAAAAAATCATCGATCGCGAGATCCCCGCGCCGCTCGTCTATGAGGACGAGCTTGTCGCGGCCTTCAACGACATCAATCCGCAGGCTCCCATCCACGTGCTGATCGTGCCGAAGAAGCTCATCCCGCGTGTCGGCGAGGCCGTGCCTGAGGATCAGGCCACGCTTGGAGCCTTGTTGCTGGCTGCGGGCCGCATTGCCGAAAAACTCGGCATCCAGGCTCGGGACAAGGGTTTCCGCCTCGTCATCAATCATGGCCGCGATGCGGGGGAGACCGTGCCGCATCTTCACGTCCATCTTTTGGCCGGTCGCAGCCTCGAATGGCCTCCCGGTTGAGTTTTTTTGCAACTTCAGGCCGCCACACCGGTTTTTGAAATTCGTCATGGAACCGCTCTCACCTCAAGATCCTCTCCGCCAACTGCTCCAGCAGGCCCGGGAAGTGCAGGTGCGCCCGAATTTCACGCAAAACGTCGTCCGCCTCGCCCGCCAGACGCCCCAGGAGCGTGGCTGGCTCGCCTCGCTGATGGCTTGGTGGCAGGAAAACACCGCTCTCGGTGGCCTCAGCCTCGCCGGTGGAGCTGCCGCGGCTCTTGCGCTCGCCTTCGTCTTCATGCAGTCGGAGCAGCCCACGAGCATCGCCCAAGCTCCCGTGGTGCAGACCTCCCCTGTCTTGCTCGATGAATCGCCTCTCCCTGCCGAGACCGAAGCCGCTTGGGAAAGTTCCCTGCACACCGAGGCCCTCCTCGCCGTCGAGGACAGCTCCCAGCTCACGGACAGCGAGATCAGCTTCCTGCTCTACTGAGCGGCGAGGGTGAAGGTGTACGTTGTCCACGCTTCAGTGTGCGCATCGAACACGATCCCACGCTTAAGCGTGAACAACATGCTCAAACCTCTCTATTTCGAGCCGCTCCGTCCGCGAGATCATGGATGACACATCCGCGTCCGCCTTTATCGTGGCCGCATGCCCGCCGAGCTTCTCCTCCACATTCGCGATCTCAAAATCGAGTTCCGTCGCCACGACGCGGAGCCGACGCTGGCGGTGAAGGGCATTGATCTCACGCTCCAGCAAGGTGAGTCACTGGCCCTCGTCGGAGAAAGTGGCAGCGGCAAAAGTGCCACGGCCCTCGCTCTCGCCCGCCTGCTGCCCGAGCCACCGGCCACCATCCGCGCCGCTGCGCTGACCCTCGCCGGGCATGACATGCTCACGCTGAAGCCCGATGAACTGCGCAAGGTGCGCGGCAAAGAGATCGCCTACATCTTCCAGGAGCCGACGACCTCCCTGAATCCCGTGCTCACCATCCGCACCCAGATCGGCGAGGCGCTGGCATTGCACCGGCCGGATGTCTCCAAAGCGGATCGCGATGCCGAGATCGTGCGCTGGCTCGATAAGGTGGGCATCGTGCAGCCTGAGAAGCGTCTGCATGCTTATCCGCACGAGTTGAGCGGCGGCATGCAGCAGCGCGTGATGATCGCCATGGCGCTCTGCTGCCAGCCCAAGCTCCTCATCGCTGACGAACCCACCACCGCGCTCGATGTCACCATTCAAAAGCAGATCATGGACCTCCTCGCTGACCTGCGAAAGGAGCTGGGCATGAGCATCATCCTCATCACGCACAATCTCGGCATCATCCGCAGCGTCGCGGATCGTGTCGCCGTGATGTTTCGCGGTCAAATCGTCGAAACCGGCCCCGTGGACGAAATCCTGAAGAATCCCCAGCACGCCTACACCAAGGCCCTTTTGCATTGCGTCCCTCGCATGGGTCCGAAGCAGCCCCGGCTGCATGCGATTGATTATGAGCTGCTCAAGGCGGGATGAGCTTTATTGGGCTACTCTTTGGTCTGTCGTTTCCTAGGTCGTCGTTACCGCATCAACTACAAAATGCTTCTTGGCTAAAGCATTGAGCCAAGGCATGATGAAACAGATGAGGGCGCTCACATTCTTGCTGCTATGCCTGATGGCAGGTCCGGTAAATCCAGGCCGTGCAGCTGCTCCAACTGAATGGATGTCGGTTCTAGATGGAACTAGGATCATTCAGCCGAGGTTGATTTTGGGCATTCGAATCTTGGATGATCGCAATGATGTTGTTCAACAGCAAGTCTCCGCGACGGGAGAAATATCCGTGCCGTATATCGGGCTCGTGAAGGCCACTGGTAAATCATGTCGGCAGCTGGCCTTCGAGATTCGAGACAGGCTTAAGCCAAACTACTTTCAGAATCCGACAGTGCTCGTTACGATAGATACCATCGGTCATGACTGCCCAACCATTATTGTAAGTCCGAAGGAAACGGTGACCATTGAAGGCGGGGTTCGTAACCCCGGCAAATTTGAATTGGATCAAGATCTGACCGTGTCTAGCCTGATCCGGCTTGCCGGAGGTCACACATCGGGTAAAACGCCTGCGATCCGCATCTTCCGCACGACTCCCCAGGGTTCCAAAACGATCGTTGTTCACTCGGTGGCAGTATTCGAGAAGCTCAAATCCGAATACGATTTGTTCCTGCGCAGCTATGACGTGGTAGTCGTCGAATAGACCGTCAATGCTCTGCGCCCGTTGCTCCTCTGCCACTTTTCGGCAAAATCGAGTGTCCTCAGCTCTACCTTCAGCAGAAGACGTTGCTGTGAGTGCGGGTCTGCTTTCTCGTGCGCACTGATGACGCCCACCGCCCTCGCTGAAATCGAAAAACGCCATTCGTGGCATCCCTTCACGCCGATGCAGGCGTGGACGGCGGAGGAGCATGAGCCGATCATGATCGAAAGCGGGCAAGGCTGCGTGCTGCGTGACCAAAACGGGCGAGAGTATCTCGATGGCAATGCCTCGATCTGGACGAACATTCACGGGCATAACCATCCGGTGATCAACGCGGCGATCTTCGAACAGCTCGGCAAGGTGTCGCACACGTCGTTCCTGGGCTTTTCACATGCGCCGGCGGCCTTGCTGGCCAAGGAACTGGTCGATCTGCTGCCGGGCGGGAAGATGGAGCGGGTGTTTTTCTCCGACGACGGCTCCACGGCCATCGAATGCGCCGTGCGCATGGCTTTGCAGTTCTGGCGGCAGAACGGCCGGCCCGAGCGCGATACCATCGTGGCCTTTGACCGCGCTTATCATGGCGACACGCTGGGCGCGGCGAGCCTTGGCGGCATTCCGACCTTCAAAGGCAGCGCGAACCAGTTTGGCTATCGCGTGCTCCGTGTCGCGAGTCTTGACGCTCTTGACCTCTTGACCGCTGACGATCAAAGCCGCCTCGCGGCCGTCATCATCGAGCCGTTGATCCAGGGCGTGGCCAACATGCGCCTCTGGCCGAAGGGCATGCTGAGAGAGCTGAATGCCTGGTGCGGCCGAGAAGACGTCTTCCTCATTCTCGACGAGGTCATGACAGGCTTTGGACGCACGGGGAAGATGTTCGCGTGTCAGCATGAGGACGTGGTGCCGGACTTTCTGTGCCTCGCGAAGGGCCTCACCGGCGGTTACCTGCCGATGGCGGCCGCGTTGACGACAAAACGCGTCTTCGAAGGCTTCCACGGAGCTGAAAACACCTTTTTCTATGGTCATAGCTACACCGCGAACCAACTCGGCTGCGCGGCGGCTTTGGCCAGTCTGCGCATTTTTCGCGATGAAGCGGTTTTGGAGCATTTGGAGCCCAAAATCGCTCTTTTGGCTGAATTGCTCGCGGAGCTCCGAAACACGCCTGGGGTGCTCGCCACTCGTCAAATCGGCCTCATTGCCGGAATCGACGTGGAAAGGAGCGGGGCTGAGGTCTGTCTTGCCGCTCGAAAACATGGTCTTCTCACCCGGCCGATCCAAAACACCCTCGTTCTGATGCCGCCGCTGTGCGTGACGGAAATGGAGCTGCGGCAGATGGTTTTGGCGATCCAGAGTGCCGTTTAATGAAGGTTAAATGCCGTAGAGAAAGATGTTTACCAAAAGTGGCCGTTCGTTTACTTCTGGTGAACAATGATGGATCTGAATGCCATTTTCCCCAAAGCGCGTGCCGAGGTATTCCGGCTGCTTTTTTCCGAGTCCGGCAAGGAGGCGCATGTTCGTGACCTGGCTAGGCTGGCGGGGATGACGCCTGCGGCGATGCAGAAGGAGCTGGGGTATCTCCAGGAGATCGGATTGGTGAAGGGTGAGCGGGATGGAAACCGGCTATATTTTCGGGCGGAGACGACGCATCCGCTCTTCCCAGAGCTTCGCGGGCTGGTGGTGAAAACGACGGGCATCGTGCCAGAGCTGCGAAAGGCGCTAGAGAAGGTGCCGGGGATCGAAATGGCCTTCGTTTTC
Source organism: Verrucomicrobiaceae bacterium (assembly GCA_016713245.1). Taxonomy (GTDB): domain Bacteria; phylum Verrucomicrobiota; class Verrucomicrobiia; order Verrucomicrobiales; family Verrucomicrobiaceae; genus Prosthecobacter. The sequence continues at coordinate 820,334 of JADJPM010000001.1, forward strand.
GGCTCGCTTGCGGCTGGAACGGCGAAACCGGAGAGCGATGTGGATGTGATGCTGATCGGCACGGCGGGTTTGCGAAAGGTGACACCGGCTTTGCGAGGCGTTTCTGAGCGTTTGGGCCGAGAGATCAATCCTCATTGCCTCACGGTGGATGAGTGGCGGCTGAAGAAGTCGAAGAAGGATGCCTTTGCGAATCGCGTCTTGAGCGAGCCGAAACTCTGGCTGAGAGGTGGCGACGATGAGCTTGGAAAACTGGGCTAAAAACGGCTGGTTGCGCTCGCACCAGACGAACCGTCAGCAGATCGCCGATTTGCTGGCCATCGTGGAGCGTGATCTGGCTGATGCACGCAACACCAGCGTCTCGGCAGACTGGCAGTTTGGCATTGCCTACAACGCCGCTTTGAAGCTGTGCACCATCCTGCTGTATGCGAGCGGTTACCGGCCTGAGAAGAACCTCGCTCACTATCGCACACTCCAGGCGCTGCCGCTGATCCTCGGAACGGATCGGGATGATGATGCCGACTATCTCGATACCTGCCGTTCCAAACGAAACACGGCGGAGTATGACGTGGCTGGAACGGTGAGCCAGTCGGAGGCGGATGAGTTGAGGGACTTTGCAGTGACGCTTAAATGAGTCTCAGAAGTGAGAAACTCGGTGTGATTTTTTTGCAATCAGCCATATTGATTATTGATTCTATAATTCGAGAGCCTAAATTGAGGGCGTTCGCAGCTCTGAAAAAGCGGAACATCAACAGCCATGACATCCTCGAACTCACTCCCCCTTTGCTCAGGTCTTCGTGACCGGGCCTCCGCTTGGCTCAAGAGCCTCGGCGTGGCCGCCTTGCTCGGCTCGCCCGTGATGGCGGTGGAATTCGAGATGCCGCGCAGCTTCTTCGTCGATCTTTCCACCCGCCCCGATGAGCTTTCGCTCGCGGCGTTTGACCTGTCTGTCCTGCATGCGCAGGCCGAGGCGGATTTGGAGCCGGGGCACATGGCCGGGAACCGGTTCCTGGCGATGTTGAACGTGGCCGAGCTGCGCACGAAGTCGTTTCAAGAAAAGCTGGCCGCCAAGCAATCCGTGACGCTCACCGCAGGCGGTGACAAAGATCAGCTCGTCGTGGCCGATCCCTCGCAGGCCGGCTGGCTCGGCTGGGCAGTGGCTGGCGCGGCTGATCCGGCGGCGAAGAAGGGTTTCGATGGGTTTGTCCTCAGCCTCGGCCAGCAGCCGGCGAGCAAAGCCTGGCGTGTGGCCGTGCTCGAACTCGCTCAGGTGCTCAAAAAGCGGTTTCAAGACAAGCAGATCCTCCTCGATGCCCGCATCGGCATCGGCGGCGAGGCCGCTGGCATTGCCGATGGCGTGCTGGCACTCGGCGTGCATACCCAGAGTGGTAAAAATGGCGCGGCCGAGCTGGGGGCGCTCAATTCCGCCCGCGAAATCTCTGCCGTTCTGCGTCATGCCCGCGCCGCCGGGATGCGTGTGTTGGGTGTCGAGTTCGCTGCGCCGCATGACCATGAAGCCATTCGTGAGGCCGCTGGCCGACTTCACACGATGGGCGTGATGCCCTTCATCACCACCCCGTCGCTGGATGGCGTGAATTTGGGTCCTGTGGAAGAAATCAGCCGCCGCGTGCTCGTGCTGCACGGCTGGGATGCCTCCCTCACCGGCGAGCCCGCGCCTGCTGCTGACACGACGCTGGCCGCCCGCTGCCTCCATGCGCCGCTCGAGTGGCTGGGCTTCCGCCTTGAATTTCTCGCCATGACGAAGGACGCCAAGCTGCCGGATGCCGCTGGGTTTCGCGGCGTGATCCTCGATGGCAGTTTGCTGCTCGATGTGGATCAGCAGAAGCAGCTCGCCGCTTGGGTGCGTGACGAGGCGAAGGCGAAAAACATTCCCGTCCTGCTCACCAGCATGCCCTGGCGTGATGAAGACGTGCTCGCCGACGTGCGCGAGACGCTCAGCCTCGGCGGCACCGGCAAGGCAGCTCCAAAGCTCGTCAAAACAGGCGTGGCTCGCATGGATTCCACCGCGCTGCGTAGCGGCGTGAAGGCCACCGCACGGGCGATGGGCTTCCTCGATCTCGAAGCGCCTGCCGATGCGAAAGTCGTGCTCGCCGTGCGTGGTCAGGATACCCTCGGCACGGAGCATCGCTTTGATCAGGTGTTTCATTGCTCATGGGGTTCCGCCTGGATGGAGCCTGCCGCTCTCTCCGCTGGACCGCAGGCAGACCTCTTTGCCTTCACCGCAGAATGGCTGGCGAAAGGCGGTGTCACTCCCGCGCCCGATACGACGACACTCGATGGTCGCCGCGTTTTCTTCAATACCTTCAGCGCGGAGGGTTTCACCACGCCGTCTTCGCTCCCTGGCTTCCGCTTGTGTGCCGAGGTGGTGCGTGAGCGCATCCTGAGCCGCTACTTTTTGCCCTTCACCGTCGCCGTGTGCGAGGCGGACCTTCGTGGCTGGCGTCCAGGGCAGAATCCCGAGGACGCGCCGCACTTTGAGCAGCTCGCCCGCGCCATCTTTGACATGCCACACGTGGCCGCCGCTTCGTATTCCTTCTCGCAGCCGACGCAGTGGACTCAAGAGGACAAAATCAACGGCCCGCTCAATGAGCACGCCAAGACCAACCGCTTCGATATGGAACGCGAAGTGGCTGGCTCGATGAGCTACATCCACCGCGCCCTGCTTCCCGCCGGGAAAAGCATCTCCCTCATGCTCTGGCCCTCCACTGGCGCTCCTGGCTCGGATGCCCTCGATTTCTGCGCTCGCATCGGCGTGCAAAGCCTCACGCCCGCGCCTTCCCGCAGCGCCGGAGATTCCGCCGTGATCGCCCTGCCTTCGGCGAACGAGGTTTCTGCGAACAGTTGGATGCACGGCGACAATGTGGAAGTCTTTGCCACCGCCGCCACTCGTGCCGATGCCCGCCCCACACTCGAACAGCAGCTCGCCACCTTGCAGGCCGAGGCAAAGAACCCGCGCCGCATTTCGCCCGTGGCCCTGAGCGCTTCCTTCCGCGATGTGCGTGATGACAAAGGCCTCGCCGATCTGAGCAAAGCCCTCGATTGGTGCGCCGCTGAGCCTTTGCACGCCATCACCGCCGCCTCCTACGCCGCCAGCGTGCGTGATGCCGCCCGCACCCGCGTGTTGAAGCTCGCTGAGCGTCACTGGATCGTGCTCAATGAAGGCCGCGCCCGCACGCTGCGACTGCCCGCCAGTGCTGGCGTTCCCGACATGGCACGCTGTGAAGGCATCAGCGGTTACACGGTGAGCAATGGCCAGCTTTACATCCACGCGATGGGTGAGCAGCGCAGCGAGATCGTCCTCACCGAAAAAGCGCCCGCTGTGCCGCATCTCCATCTCGAAGAATGCAGCGGTAAAATCGAGTTTCTCGAGCTCACCTCCCGCCGTGCCACCTTCCAAGTCTATGATTGGCGCCAGGTCGAGGTCGTGATCGGCGGCTTCGAGCCGAATGGCCTCTGCGCCTACACCGAAAACGGTCGCCCCTACTCCGCCAATGCCGACTCGAAAGGCATCGTGCGGCTCGACATCAGCCGCCAGGCCACCGTGCAGCTTCAATCGCTGCCGCCCGCTCCCGCCACCGCTGCGAACTGATTCCTTCCCACCTCTTTCCGCCTGCCGCTCATGCCTTCACCCAAACGCCACAGCCTTCGCGAGAACCTTCCCCTGCTCGTGCTGCTTTACGCGGCACTCGCCGGAGCCTGGGGCTGGCGTTTGCAGGCCTCGAAGCAGCCGCCCGTCGATGAAACGCTGCAAGCCACCCGCGTCGAGGTGGTGAAACGCATTGCCAAACTGCCGCCGCGCCGGCTGAACCCCGCGTTGTTCCAGCTCGGCATGCTACCCGAAGGGGAAGTCAAAAATCTTGCCCGCTGGCTTGAAGACCCCGCCACGCCACGGCTGCGTCAGCTCACCGTGCAGCAAGGTCCCATCGGCGATGCCGGCCCACTGATTGCCGCCCTCATCCTCGCCGAAGTGCAGCGCAGCGATGCACCCGCCCTCGATGAGATGCGTTTGCTCGTTTCCGCCGCCGGAGATCGCTTGGAAGAACCCGTCAAAATCGAAGTTCTCGGCCTGCTCGCCCATCAGGCCGCCGAAACGGGTGATCTGCACCTCGCCACGGACATTTGGCTACGCATCACCGAATCTCCCGTCGCCACTTGGAGCGAGGTCGAAGAGCTCATCGAGGCCGCTCGTGACGCTCGCCGTCCCGCCGCCGCCTTGAAAGTCGTCAAAGCCTGGCTCGATGACGCCAAAGGCCACCTCACCAGCGAGCAGCTCCCGAAGGCGCAGGACATGCAAATTCAGCTTCTCATCGAGGGTGGCCGCGTCGCCGAGGCCAGCCGCATCGCCCGTGATGCCTTGCGGGCGCTTCCTGCCAAATCCGCCGTGCCCGAAATCATGCTCGAGCGAGCTTTGCGTGCCGCCACCGCTGCCGCCGAGTCTGGCGAGCTCCTTCCCTGGATCGAGCGCCGCCTTCGCGAGCATCCCGAGCATGCCTCGACATGGGAACAGCTCGCCGCCGGACGCGAAACCTCTCCCAGCTACCGCCACTGGCTCTGGCATGCCGCCAGCATTTCCGATCTCCAAAGCCTCCACGGCACCGCCTGCGATCTTTTCTTCCGCGTCGCCGCCATCGGCGATTTGAAGTGCCTCGGTCGTCTGAATGCCCTCGCCGCTCAAACCGGTCGTTCGAAGGATTTTGCCACCCTCGTCGAATCTCTGCAAAACCGCCCGCAGGAGGCTTTGAGCCTCATTGACCTAGCTCGCGCCCTCGAAGCCGGTGGCGCACCCGAAGCCGGACGCGACCTCCTTGCCGCCCATCTCAAAACCAAGCCCGAAGATCGCGATGCCGCCTTTGCCATGACCGAGATCGACGAAGCCCGCCGCGGCCCTGGCAGCTCGATGATCTTGTGGGAAGGCTTTCTCCGCAAATTCCCCGACGACACCGCCGCGCTGCGTCGCCTCGCCGCCCTTCAAACCGCCGATGGCCAGCACCTTCCCGCGCTGCGTTCCCTGCAACGCATCGCCACCGAAAACCTCGCCGAGGCCGACCTCCGCCACATCGCCACGCTGGGCGAGATCCTCGACGACACCTCAACCGCGCTTCAGGCCCGTCAGATGATCGTCGAACGTCAGGAAAAGCCCTCCGTCGCCGACCTCATGGCCATCGCTGCCCTCACCCCGCAGCACGACGATCCCGCCCTCGCCCAGAGTGCCCTCGCCGCCGCCGCCGAAAAAGCCCCACGGAGCCAACTCCTCGGCGAATGGCTCCAAAACTCCCGCCTCGGCACCGCCGGCACCTTCAGCACCGCCGTCGAGCAGGTGAAGCCCGCCATCGAAGTGCCGCAGGAGGAGTGAGCTGCTATTGTCCAGCGCGTAACCGGCAGATCTGAATGGCCTCTTCCGACATGCGGAAATCAACGGCTTGAAGCTTAGATATCGCTTCATCAAAGCGGATCGCTTTTCTTTGGGCGGCGATAGCGACGACGCCCAGCAATCCAATGAAATTCAGTCCGAGCGCTTTCGCCAGAGCCCGGCCTTCACGATCATCGAGGATGACCGTGCTTTCCGGCCGATGTTCCCAGGCGAGAGAAATCGAAGTAGCTTCACCGATTCCAAGTCCCGTCGTCTCCGGCAGAAGAGTGGCTGGATCCGAGGCGATCTGGACCCATGAGGGCGGCGTTTTCGCCCACTCCTGCAGCGCGACTGGTGCTCCCGGATGAGTGCATTCGTGACGCACACTTTCCGTGATGACGATCATGGGGAACACCGCTGGCAGCGCACTCATGAGGCCTGCTTCAGCCAAGGCGGATAGCGCCGATGTGTCCGAGATAATGAGCATCACTTAGGCTCGAGAAGTTGATCGAGGCATTCAAGGTCATGCTGAACGTCCTCAGCGGAAACGCTTGGCCACACGTCATGCTGCTTGAGCATGGTTTCCGCGTCCCATCGCGAGGAAAGCCCGAGAAGCCGTCTAACACCTTCTAGGCTAATCCCACCCGCCGCATACGCTTTCGCGGCAAGAGCTTCCAAGGCGGCGCGGCCTGGATCGGGAAACTTTTCGATCAGAGCGGCGGAGATGGAGTCCGGGATGGTGAGGGTGACAGTCATGCGGATGAGATAGCACGAAACCACTTGGGCTGCAATTCGCCCGGTACCGCCTCAAGCCGCCTTCTTGCTGCCCACGGCCAGCACGCTGTTCACGAGCTGGATGAGCGCCTCGCGTTGATAAGGCTTGGGCAAGGCGGCGGCGAAGCCGTAGGCGGCGCTGTCTTTCATCACGGGATCATCGCGATAGCCGGAGGAAACGATGGCGAGGATCTGCGGATCGACCCGGCGCAGGTGCATCATCGTTTCGCGACCGCACATGCCATCGGGAATGGTGAGATCGAGGATGACGAGGTCATAGGGCTGGCCTTTCTGCATGGCCTCCTGGTAAAGGCGGAGCGTTTCCTTGCCGTCGCCGGTCTCGTGAACCTCGTATTTGGCCCATTCGAGCGTGCGACGGAGGAGGTCGCGGACGAGGAGGTCGTCTTCCAGAAGGAGAATGCGGTGGGAAGTGGCTTTGGGCTTGGCGGCTGGCGCCGCAGGCTGGAGCGGTTGGCTGGGAGGCTGCACGAGGACGGCCTCAAGGGCGCGACGCATGTCGGTGATGCTTTGATAGCGCTGCGCACGATCCTGGATCATCGCCTTCGTCACGATGCCGTCGATGCGGGCATCGAGTCCGGGGCGGAGCTGCGAGGGCGGCAGCCAGGAGCCGCGGGGCAGGGCACCGGTGAGCATTTGATACGCCATGACGCCGACCGCGTAGATGTCGGCTCGGTGATCGACCTCGCGATGCATGTCGTATTGCTCGGGCGAGGCATACTCGGGCGTGCCCATGACCATGTGCGTCTCGGTGACCATGGTGGGCGTTTTGACGAAATTCTTCGCGAGGCCGAAATCGGTGACCTTCACCTCGCCTTGGCGGGTGAGCATGATGTTCGCGGGTTTGATGTCGCGATGCACGATGCCCTTCGAGTGGGCATATTCGAGGGCCTGGCAAATCTGCGGGATGAGTTGGAGGGCCAGATCGGTGGTCATGCGGCCCTGGCGCATGATTTCACCCATGTCCATGCCATCGACATACTCCATGACGAAGTAGAGGAACTCGCTGCCGAGGTGCCCGTAGTCGTAAATAGCGACGATGTTGGGATGGCTGAGCTGGGCCATCGCCTTGGCCTCGCGGCGGAAGCGGTCTTCAAAGGCGTAGTCGTAGCCGTCGCTGACCCGCAGGACCTTGATGGCGACGGGTCGGCCGAGACTGAGCTGGGTGCCGCGAAAGACCGTACCCATGCCGCCCATGCCCACGCGGGCCTGCACGGAGTAGCGCCCCAGCGGCATCATGCGCGTGATGTCCTCCACCGAGGGCGGGGAAGGGCGGTTGAGGACCGGGGGAGCGGCGGCGGGAGTCATGAGCTGGCTGTTTCTGGCTGAGAAGCCGCACTCTGCCACACACGGCGGCCTCCCGCCAAGGGTGAAATCAGATGACCGCCTTGAAATAGCCGAGATAGGCCAAAGCCGCGCCGGTGAGGATGGCGAGCTTCACCACCGAAGGACCGCTGAGGATCCTTTTCTTTGCCAGCACCGGCAGGAAGCCGAGCACGAGCCAAAGGGCGATCTTGATCCAGACCCAAAGCGGCATGGAACCCATGATGCCCATCTTCGCCAGCATGCCGAAACCCGAAACGAGGCTGATGAGCAATCCGATGCCATGCCACATCATCGCCGACTTGGCTCGTTCAGAGGAAAGCAGTCCGCCATAGCCGACGAAGACAAGGATGAGGCCGATGAGATGCAGGTAATGGTAAAACTGGAGCGACATGGTCGCGGATGATGCCGCCAAGCGCTTCCTTCACAAGCGCCAAGACCGTGAAATCTGCCGTTGGGTGCCTGTCACCGGGCGACTTTGTGAAATTTTTCACAAAATGCGGTTGCCGCCCCTCGCCCTCGCTCGCATCATCGGCCTCCCGTGTGCTTTTGGCCTTCGGCGTGCTTCATCAGCCCCGTTCGTCATTCGCCCTTCGGATTTCGTCATTCTCCCCCGATGCCTCCGCTTCTGTTTTACCTCCTCGCTGCCATCACTCTGGGCTTTGGGCTCATGGTGGTCACGGCGCGGAATCCGGTCTCCAGCGCTCTCGCGCTGGCCTCGTGCTTTGTGGGGCTGGCTGCCCTGTTCGTGAGCCTCGACGCCTACTTCATCGGCACGATCCAGATTCTCGTCTATGCCGGCGCAGTGATGGTGCTCTTCCTGTTCATCATCATGCTGCTGGACATCAAGGCGGAGGAAGGCAAGCAGCCGAACATGGCTGCCATCGTGAGCGGTATCGTGGTGGCTGTTTTGCTGGTGACGCAGATCATGACCGTCGTGGGCCACACGAAGCTGGCGGAAAAATCGCTGCAAAACACCCCGCTGGCCCTCGTGGAGGCCGCGAGCAAGGCGGAAGGCGCGGCGAAGCTGCCGACCATCGCGAATGATTTGAAGGCCGGGACGCTTCCCGATGCCAAATTGATCGGTTTCACCCTCTTCAACCAATACGGCTTCCACATCCAGGTCGTCGGTCTGCTGCTGCTCGTGGGCACGGTGGGCGTGGTGGTGCTCAGCAAGCGTGAAAAGACCCCAGGAGGTGCCGCATGATCACGTTGGGCCACTATCTCGTCGTCAGCGGCATGCTTTTCGCCCTCGGTCTGGCCGGGGTGATCGCCCGCCGGAACATCCTCATCATCTACATGTGCCTGGAGATGATGCTCAGCGCCGCGAATCTGGCGCTGGTGGGCTTTAGCCGCTTCCATCTCGTCAACGGCCTGCCGGACTACACGGCGCAGTCGCTGGTCTTTTTCACCATCACCGTGGCCGCCGCCGAGGTGGCCGTGGGCCTCGCCATCATCGTCGCGCTGTTCCGCTCGAAACAAAGCGTGGACACCGAGGCCATCACCAAGCTCCAGGGCTGACCCGCACCTCTCGAACGCCGTCCCATGCCTCCCGCCGACGCCCAATCCCCAGGCCAGTTCCTTCCCACCATCCTGCTGATGCTGCCGTTTTTCTCGGCATTCATCATTTTGCTGGGTCATCGGGCACTGAAAAACGCCAGCGTGCTCATCTCCGTCGGCTCGTCGGTCATCTGCTTCCTCGCCAGCCTCGCGCTGCTCGCCACCAAGGGAGCCGAAGGCACCGTGGGCATCCTCCCCTTCATCGACGTGCCAGGCTTCCAGGCCGGCATCGATGCCATGATCGACGATCAAAGCCGCGGCATGATGTTCATCGTGACCTTCATCGGCATGCTCGTGCACATCTTCTCGCTCGGCTACATGAAGGACGACGAGGCCAAGCCTCGCTTCTTCGGGTCGCTCTCGCTCTTCATGTTCTCCATGACCGGCATCGTGCTGGCGGGGAATCTGGTGATGATGTTCATCTACTGGGAACTCGTCGGCCTGAGCTCCTACCTGCTCATCGGTCACTGGTATCAGAAGGCCAGCGCCGCTGAGGCCTGCAAAAAAGCCTTCCTCACGAACCGCATCGGCGACTTCGGCTTCATGATCGGGATACTGATCCTCTTCGGCCTGAACAAGGGTGATCTGAACATCGACAACCTCCAGGACGCCTTCGTCACCGGCGGACCGCTGGCCGAGGTGGTGAAAAACAATCCCGGCATCCTCACAGCCATCGCGCTGTGCCTCTTCATGGGAGCCGTCGGCAAATCCGCTCAGTTCCCGCTCCATGTCTGGCTGCCGGACGCGATGGAAGGCCCCACGCCCGTCTCCGCCCTCATCCACGCCGCCACGATGGTGGCCGCGGGCGTGTACATGCTCGTTCGCGTGAGCTTTGTGATCGTCACGCCGCTCGCCGCCGAGACCATCGCAGGCATCGGCTGCTTCACTGCACTGCTCGCGGCGCTGATGGCCACTCAGCAGGGCGATATCAAGCGCATCTTGGCCTACTCGACCCTGAGCCAGCTCGGCTACATGGTCATGGCCGTCGGCGCGGTGTCGATGGCCGCCATTGATGGTCACGCCGCGCACGGCGCCCATCCCGGCCACCCGGCGATGTTCCACCTCTACACGCATGCCTTCTTCAAGGCGATGCTCTTCCTCGGTTCCGGCGCCGTCATCTTCGCCTGCCACCATGAGCAGGACATCTGGAAGATGGGCGGCCTGCGCAAGCACATGCCGATCACCTTCTGGACCTTCGCCATCGGCACCGCCGCGCTCATGGGCGTGCCGCCGCTGAGTGGTTTCTCGAGCAAGGAAGCCGTGCTCGGAGCCGCCTTCGACAGCGGCTGCCGCGTGCTCTTTCTCGCCGGTGCCGCCACGGCGGCGCTGACTGCCTTTTACATGACGCGACTGCTGGTGGTGGCCTTCTTTGGCAAAGCCCGCACCGAATCCGCGCATCACGCCGTCGAAGTGCCGCTCGTCATGGCGCTGCCGCTGGCCCTGCTGGCCATCTTTTCGATCTTTTCGGCCTGGGGACCTTTCTCCGACTTCCTCCAAGCGATGAAACCCGAGCATGTCGAAGGTCACGACACCGTCCTGTGGACCTCCGTCGCCGTGCTGCTCATCGGCTCCATCAGTTCCTTCCTGCTCTACAAGGGCAAGGATGCCGACCCGATCCGCATCAAACTCTTCGCCAACAAATTCTACTTCGACGAGATCTACGCCGTCATCGTCCGCGAGTTCCAGGATCGCCTGGCCTGGCTGGTGACCGGCATTGAGCGCATTTTTGTCGATGGCCTCGTCGCCCGACTTCCCGCCGCCATCGTGGCTCGCATCGGCTCGGCCACCCGGATGCTCCAGGGCGGGCATTTGCAAGGCTACACCTTCCTGCTGGGCGGCGGCATCATCGCCGTGGTTTATCTCGTCGTGTTTGTGCTGCCCCGCACCCATTGATCCCCTTTCCGAATGAGCGTCCTCGAAATCGTCATCCTGCTCCCGATCCTCGCCGCCCTCGCGGTGCTGTTCGGAGCGCCTGCGCGTGCTGCCTCCGTCGGAGCCACGCTGGTGAATCTGGTCATCGTGCTGGTCCTGAGCTGGCAATACGCCGCCAAAGGCAGCACCGGCCTCGCCTTCGCTCAGGCTCGTGAAGTCCTCGCCAATCCCGCGATCAGCTTTTCGGTCGGCGCGGATGGTGTTTCGCTCATTTTGGCCCTTTTGACCGCGATTGTGATGTTCGCGGCCGTCTGGCAAATCCAGGACCGTCCGGCCATTTTCTATGTCGCCTCGCTTTTGATCGGCGGCGGTGCGTTGGGAGCCTTCCTGACGACCGATGTCTTCTTCATCTACGCCTTCCACGAACTGGCGCTGATCCCGACCTTCCTCATGATCGCCCTCCACGGCCACGCGGAGCCGATCGAGCGCAAAAAGTCGCCTGGAAGGCCACCGTGTATCTCGGAGTCGGAAGCTTGGTGCTCCTCGCAGGCCTCGTGTGGCTCGTCGTTGAGTTCAGCGGCGGTCGCGACCTCACTTTCGATCTCGAAGCCCTTCGTGCGCAGGCCAAGCTGACCCCGCTGCCCGTCGAAAAACAAGGCGCGATCTTCTTCGTGCTGCTGCTCGGCTTTGGCACGCTGGTGAGCCTCTTCCCCTTCCATAGCTGGGCCGCTCCGGCCTACGCCACCGCCCCGACGCCCGTCGCCATGCTGCACGCGGGCGTGCTGAAGAAATTCGGTCTCTACGGCCTGCTGCGCATCGCTTTGCCGCTGCTGCCTCAGGGTGCGAACGTCCCGTGGGTGCAAAACGCGCTGCTGCTCATGCTTTTGGGCAACATCCTCGTCATGGGTCTCGTCACCATCCGTGCCAGCCGCCTCGACGACACGCTCGCCAACTCCAGCGTGATGCACATGGGCTACATCTTCCTCGCCCTCGCCGCAGGCAGCGAGGTGGCGCTCAAAGGCGCGGTGCTGCTCATGTTCGCGCACGGCGTGTCCATCGCCCTGCTTTTTGCGCTGACTGGCAAGATGCGCAACCAGCTCGGCACGCTCGAGTACAGCAAGCTCGGCGGTCTCGCCTCCCACGCACCTGCCTTCACGGTGCTGTTTGCCTTTGGTGCCTTCGCCAGCATCGGCCTGCCAGGCCTCAGCAACTTCGCGGGTGAGGTCATGGTCTTCGCCGGCAGCTTCACCACCTTCAGCGGCACCCTCACCAACCTGCACTGGACCGTCATCCTCGCCCTGTGGGGCGTGGTGATGAGCGCGGTTTACATGCTCCGCGCCTACCGCAGCATCTTCCACGGCAGCGCCACCACCGGCCTCTTCATGAGCGACCCCGCCCTGCCGCAGCGCCTTCCTCTCATCCTCATGGCCGCCACCCTCCTTATCACCGGCTGCTGCCCCTGGCTGCTGCTGAATCTGCTGAAGGGTGCTCTGGCGGCCTCCTAAATCCTACTCGTCCTCCTACTCGAACTCGTCCTCGTCTCTTCCGCTCCGCCGCCCCAGAACCTCAGAAGTCAGAAATCAGAGCCGCAGATCGCGAAGCGCCCAATTTCCAATTTCCAATTTTCAGTTTCCAATTCTCAATTTTCAGTCCCTCGCCGACGAAACACCTCTTCCCAGCCGATTTGATCGAGGACGAGTTCGAGTAGGAGGACGAGGACGAACCAGAGCCCTCTAACCCATGTCCGTCTTCTCCCTCGAAGCCAGCCTCGCCCTCCTCGGCCTCGTCCTCCTGTTGCTGGAGGCCTTTAAGCCGGAGATCTCCCGCCGTACGCTCGGCTACACCGCCATGGCCGGCACCGCGCTTGCGCTCGTGCTGCTTCCGCTTTGCGGCACCCAGCTTCCCGAGTTCATGCAGCCCTGGCACCAGATCGATACCCTGGCACTCTTTTACAAAGGCTTTGCTCTCGTCATCACGCTGCTCGTTCTGTGGCTCACGCTCGAGTGCGCCCCCTACCTCACGCGCTTCACGCTCGATGGAAAACTCGCCGAGATGTTCAGCCTGCCGCTCATCGTCTGCGCCGGCATGATGTGGATGGCCTCCGCTCGCGACCTCGTCACGATCTTCATCACGCTCGAACTCGTCACCATCAGCTTCTACGTCCTCGTCGCCTTTGCCCGCAAAAGCGCCCTCAGCCTCGAAGCCGGCGTCAAATACCTCATCCTCGGCGCTCTGAGCACCGGCGTGCTTGTCTACGGCATCGCCTGGATCTACGGCGCCACCGGCAGTATGAATTTCGACGCCATCGGCAAAGCGCTCGCCAATCCCGCCACCAGCAAATCCGCCGCGCTCTTCGGTGCCGCCATGCTGCTCGTCGGTCTCGGCTTCAAGGTCGCCGCCGCGCCCTTCCACATGTGGGTGCCGGATGTTTATCAAGGCGCCCCCACACCCGTGACCACCTTCCTCTCCGTCGGATCGAAGGCCGCAGGTTTTGTCGTGCTCACACGAGCCCTCGACGCCTTCACCGCCCCCGGTTCCATCATCGGCAGCGAGGTGCAAAGCCTCCTGCTCGTCGGCGGCTCGCTCACCGTCCTTCTCGGCAGCCTGCCCGCCATCTTCCAGACCAGCGTGAAGCGCCTCCTCGCCTACTCCAGCATCAGCCACGCCGGTTACCTGCTCCTCGCGCTCGCCTGCGGCAGCGACGGACGCTTCGACATTGGCAGCAACGGCATTGTCGCCTTCTACCTCGCCACCTACCTGCCCATGACCGTGCTCGGCTTCCTCGCCCTCGGCCTCATGCGTGTGAACGGCCAGGGCGAGGACCTCGGCGACTTCCAGGGCCTCGCGAAACGCTCGCCGATCCTCGCGCTCGTCATCACCATCGCCTTCGCCAGCCTCGCCGGCCTGCCGCTCACCGCCGGATTCATCGGCAAGATGTTCGTCTTCCTCAGCCTCGTCGATCACGGCTACTGGGGAGCCCTCAGCTGCGCCGTCATCGCCGCCGCCGCCGGCTTCTACTACTACTTCCGCATCATCCTCTCGATGTACACCACGGAAGGCAGCGAAAAACCCGCCCTCACGCTGGCCCCTCTCACCAAAGCCATCGCCTGCGGCCTCGCCCTCGTCATCCTCGCCCTCGGCGTCTATCCCCGCCCGCTGCAAAAGGTGCTCACGCCTCCGGCGGTGGGTGTGGCGGTGAAGTGACCATGGAGTGGCGACGATTCGTCGCCTAAAACCAAAAGGCTGACTACTCGTCGGTGCATCAACGTCACAACGGCCCCTGCACCTTCAGTCGCACAAATCGTCCACCATTGCTACCTGCAGGCAGTGTCGCCTTCACCGTCTGAATCGTGCCGGACAGGCTCAAGACAGTCTCAGAGACGCCCGCCGTGCTCCACGAGGTTCCTGGCAGTGAATCGCTCCATTCGACCTGATACACCGCACCGATAGCCGTGGTGTCCCGCGTGTAGGTGAACTCGATCACGGCCCCACTCACACTCACTGGCGTGTCCAAACGCGATGGCAGGGAAGGCGACAGACCGCAGGCCCACTCGATCAGATTCGGCACGCCATCGAGATCGAAATCCGCCGTGTCAGCGGCGTTGCCCGTGTTACCTGAACTGCCGAAGTTAGCCTGCCGCCAGGTTTCGAGGCTGGAGAAGGTCGAAAAGGTGCTGTCCGGCGTGCTGCGTGTGCCAGCGGCCGTTGTCGCAGTGAGTCGATAATGATAGGTGGTGCCTCCGGTGAGGCCAGAGAGCAGCGTTTCGACGCTTTCCGTCACCGTGCCAGCATCATCCGAGAAGGGGACAGGAATGCTCTGGCCATAAGAAGTCGTCGGCCCGTATTCAAAGAGGGCGGTGGTGGCAAAACCGTTCGGGTTCACCGTGCCGCGCAGCCTCACCCCGGACGCTGAACGGTCTGTTGGAGCTTCGAGGGCCAAATTCGCCAGTAACGGGCCGCTTTCGAGACGGATGATGCTCTGGAAATTGACGGTCGATGTGCTTTCGCCAGACGTGCCTGATGCCGAGACAAGGATTTGATTGTCAGGCTGAATGGTTACCTTCAGCCCTCGACTGTTTCCACTGCTCATGGGAACGAGTCTTTTGCCAAGGTGACCAAAAGACGGGTCCAAGAAACCGTCGGCCTCATATCGTAGCACAAGCACATCATGATGAAGACTCATGCTGGTAGGGTCTCTCAAGTCGCCTACCGCCACGATTCTCCCGTCTTGCTGTATTTGGACATCCCTCAAGCTACCGGAGTGAAAGTCATCGGCAGGCAGACCGGCCGCCACACCATTTTCGCCAAAGGAGGTATCGAGTATCCCAGAAGGCATGAATCTCAGGAGGCTTGGCCTCTGGTTTAGGCCTGAACTGCCGAAACTGCCCAAAGCAGCGATGAAACGCCCATCAGGCAGCAGGGCCAGCCCGTTGACGGAGGCATTCAATGCACCAACGCTCGAAATTATGCCTCCAGTTCCAAAGGAGACGTCCAAGTTGCCATTCGGGAGAAAACGAGCCATCGCTGGTGAAGAGGTGGGCGATGCGGTCGAAACGCGGGTGCTTCCACCCACCAGGATCTTCCCA
This sequence comes from Verrucomicrobiaceae bacterium, assembly GCA_016713245.1. GTDB lineage: Bacteria > Verrucomicrobiota > Verrucomicrobiia > Verrucomicrobiales > Verrucomicrobiaceae > Prosthecobacter. The sequence goes on from JADJPM010000001.1 coordinate 835,835, forward strand.
TCCGGCAGGATGACCATGCAGGCCGCCGAATCATTGACACCGACTGATGCCGTGACCACTCCGTTCATACCGAATGTGGTGTCGAGACTGCCATCGGCCTGATGACGGGTCAGGACGAAGTCCTGGAGGGAACCTGCTCCTCGCAAATGGCCGAAGCTCACGACCCGACCGCTGCCATCGAGCTGCATGGCATTCAAGAAGGTCGAAGAAGTCGTCCCGATGTTCGTGACAGACACAAGGCCTGAATTGAAGCTGGGATCTGCCGTTCCATTGGGGAGACGCTGACTGTGGATCCACTGCCAGGTGATCGTATTTCGACCACCTAGTACAAATCGCCCGTCCGGTTTCGGCAGAATGGCACTGCCGTAAAGCTGCCCGTCATTCGGACCCGTCATCTGTAGTGTGCCTCCGTTTCCAAAAGAGGTGTTGGCCCGACCATCGGAGTGAAAGGCACGCACTTCCGCGTAACCGGAAGCCTGGAAGCTGGTCATTGATCCCGAATATACGATGCCGCCATCCGGCTGCAGAGCCAGCCCCCCCAAGCTACTAAAGCTAGGATACGCCAAGTCGCGGCTATTCAGACGAAGCACACCGCCGCCATAAGTGTCGTCCCGTGTACCGTCTGATTTCAGCCTGACCATTGCAAAGCTGAAAAAAGACTGATTCCAATGCTGGGCACCAACCTGGAGTCTGCCATCTGTCAGAATCGTGGCGTAGCTGGTCGAGCCGTAGGAGTCCACCGAGTCTGCCTGGAGACCTGTGAGAGCGATGCCGTTGCTACCATACGGAAGATGAAGAGAGCCGTCGGAATTCAAGCAAAGCACATGGTGATGCACCACGGGTGTGCTGTTGGTGGTCTGATGCTGGCCGAGCACCAGCACACGGCCATCAGCGGCGATCATGGGCTTGGTGGCAATGGATGGACCGCTGAAAGGCGAAGGAGCATGGCCTCCTGTCCCGAAAGTGGAGTCTAGCACACCGTTCGCATTTAGGCGTGACACCTGCTGGGAGGAGCCGTTCTTTCCCGCCAAGATGATTTTACCATCGCTTTGAACAGCCATCCTGATCACCGCGAGGCTCACCAGCGCCGTCCCCGCAGTGCCAAAGGCGGTATCCACAGCACCGCTGGCAAGAAAACGGACAACCGCCACGCCGCCGGCCGCCGGCAGGAAACCGGCCACGAGTACCTTTCCATCTGCCTGCACCGCTAGGCTGGGTCCAAAGATGATCGAATGACGCACCATGCCATTGATGCCAAAGGACGTGTCCGCTGCACCATCAGCCAGCAGGCGGCGGATCATCGTCTCCCCTGTATAGGCTGAGAAGCCCATCAGCAGGATTTTTCCATCGCCCGCCTGCCCTAGGAGAAGCGGGCTGCTCGGATTCTCCCAGTCGAGTTCCTCGTCACCCAGAGACAAAAAACCTCCCTCGCCAAACGAGGTATCCCGCGAGCCGTCCGGGTTTTGGCGGATCAACCATCCGCCGGGGCCTTTCATGGCGAAGAGCAGCTTGTTGCCCGATTCGGTGAGTATGTCCGAGATTTCATAATCGCTGTTGAGAGCGGGATCGGTGCCTCGTTCCCCGAGAGCGTAATCTGGCCTGCCGTCAGCAAGATAGCGATGCACCTCGTAGGTGTCGAAAAAGCCTCCGTTGCCCCTCCCTACTCCCGTGACGACCACTCTGCCGTCACTCAGGCCCCCCATCGCCGTCACCGGGCTATTCTCCCCTAATAGCGTCATCACCACACCGGGCGCAAAAGTGCGATCCAGATCGCCAGAAGCAGCGTGACCTGAGATGGCCACAAAGCCGCAGGCTAACGCGATGACACGGATCGTTGTCGTGGGGTGGAGCATCTTGGATAAAGGATATCGAGGTGAGCCTACTGGAACCGAGGATTCTTGGCCAGATCTAATCCACCACGAGATAGGGGCTTTTCCCCCGCAGGCTGTAGATCGACAAGCTTCGCATCATCAAATCCTGATGCGTTGATGCGAAGGGTTGACCTCTCCATCTCTGGCGCTAGCATCCGACATGCCCGCCCGTCCCAACTGCCGCCCTGAACTCGAAGCCGCCATGCGCCAGCGTATCCTGGTCGTCGACGGAGCTATGGGCACGACCATCCGCGAGTACAAGGCCAAGGGCGTCCTCGACGAGACGGCGGCTCGTGGCACCCGCTTTGCCAAGAACGAGAAGGACCTGCTCAACAATGGCGACATCCTGAGCATCACGAAGCCGGAGATCATTGAGGACATTCATCGCCGCTTCCTGGAAGCCGGGGCGGACATCATCGAGACGAATACCTTCGGGGCGACCTCGGTGGCGCAGAGTGATTTGTTCATCGAAGACCCGCGTGACCACGGTGGGCGGAAAGACCCGGCATTCTACCAGAGCGTGATCGAAAACGCCTACGTCAACGAGGTCGCTTGGGACATCAATTTCATGTCGGCGCAGCAGTGCCGGAAATGGGCGGATCGCGTGGCGAATGACACGGGCGTGAAGCGCTACGTGGCCGGTGCGATCGGGCCGATGACGGTGTCGCTGAACTTCCAGGTGGATGCCGATGATCCGGCGTTTCGCCCGATCACCTTTGATCAGGTGAAGCAGGCTTACATGCACCAGATCCGCGCCTTGATCGCGGGTGGCAGCGACACGCTGCTCGTCGAGACGATCTTTGACTCGCTGAATGCGAAAGCAGCGCTGTTTGCCATTCAGGAAGTGTTTGAGAAAGACCAGGTCGAGTTGCCCGTGCAAATCTCCGCCGCGATGGTGAAGGGCCGCACGCTGGTCTCTGCGCAGGACGTGGAGGCTTATCTGAATGCGATGATGCACGTCAAACCACTGAGCATCGGCATGAACTGCTCGGCGGGGCCGGATGAGATGCGGCCTTACATCGAAGAACTCGCGGCCAAAGCGGGCTGCTTTGTCTCCGCGTATCCGAATGCGGGTCTGCCGAATGCTCTGGCACCGACGGGCTTTGATTTGCTGCCTCATCACATGGCCGAGTTCGCGACGGATTTCGCCAAATCGGGCTTCGTGAACATCATGGGCGGCTGCTGCGGCAACACGCCCGCTCACATCGAAGCCATCGCCAAGGCCGTGAAGGGCATCGAGCCGCGTCACGTGCCGACGCCGGAGCCCATCATGCGCCTTTCGGGCACCATGGCCTACAATCACACGAAGCAGGCCAATTACCTCATGATCGGCGAGCGCACGAACGTAGCTGGCTCACCGAAATTCGCCAAGCTCATCAAAGAAGGCAAACTGGAGGAAGCGGTCAGCGTCGCACGCCAGCAAGTCGAAAACGGTGCCAACGTCATCGACGTGTGCATGGACGAAGGCCTCATCGACGGCGTGGACATGATGACGAAGTTCCTCGCACTGCTGCAAACCGAGCCCGAGGTCACGAAAGTGCCGATCATGGTCGATTCGTCGAAGTGGGAGGTTGTCGAAGCCGGTCTGAAGATGCTGCAAGGCAAGGGCATCGCGAACTCCATCTCGATGAAGGAAGGCGAAGAGGCCTTCCGCGAGCGTGCAGGCATCATCAAACGCTACGGCGCCGCTGCGGTGGTGATGGCCTTTGATGAAAAAGGCCAGGCCGCGACCTACGAGGACAAAATCCGCATCTGCGAGCGGGCCTACCGCATTCTCGTCGATGAAGTGGGCTTCAATCCGCAGGACATCATCTTTGACCCGAACGTCCTCACCGTCGCCACCGGCATGGAGGAGCACAACAATTACGCGCTCGACTTCATCAACGCGACCCGTTGGATCAAAGAAAACCTCCCCGGCGCCAAAGTCAGCGGCGGCGTGAGCAACATCAGCTTCAGCTTCCGCGGCAACAACAAGGTGCGCGAGGCCATGCACAGCGCCTTCCTCTTCCACGCCATCAAAGCCGGCATGGACATGGGCATCGTGAATGCCGGCATGCTCGAAGTGTATGAGGACATCCCCAAGGAGCTCCTCACCAAAGTGGAAGACGTGCTCCTCAACCGCCATCCCGGAGCCACCGAGGCGCTCGTTGAGTATGCCGAGCAGTTCAAAGGCGTCGCCGGTGCCAAGCGTGCCGAAGTCGATCTCACTTGGCGTGAAGCCAGCGTCGAAAAGCGTCTGGAGCATGCGCTGCTCAAAGGCATCACCGATTTCATCATCCCCGACACCGAAGAAGCGCTCGCGAAATACGGCGTGCCCCTCAAAGTCATCGAAGGTCCGCTCATGGACGGTATGAAGGTCGTCGGCGACCTCTTCGGCGAAGGCAAAATGTTCCTGCCGCAGGTCGTCAAATCCGCTCGCGTGATGAAACAAAGCGTCGCCGTGCTCACCCCGGTCATGGAAGCCGAGAAGGCGCGGAAAAAGCGTGAGCGTGAGCTGCTCATCGAGATCGCTGACAAAACGGTGAAGGCTCTGGAAAGCGGCAGCGATGTCACCGCTGTCGAAGGCTTCACCTACACGCCTTATCCCGGTCTGAGTCTCGAAGAACGTCGCGTTGAGGTGAAATTCGCCGCTGAGCTGGCTGCCGACCTCGAAGCCGCTGCCAGCGAGTACAAGCGCCGTTTTGCCAACGTCCTCGACCGCAACAACGTCCAGGAACTCAGCCCCGACTACGCCGCCACCCGCGAGAGCCGCCATAAGTGGAGCGTCGCCACGCTGGAGCCTGCGGGTGCGTTTGTGGACTGGATGTTTGAAAAGATCGTAAGCGCCGCCAAACCCGGCGATGTGGTGCTTTTCAATGCCGGAGGCCAGGGCAGCGGCAAAACCACGGCCACCGATGGACTCCCGCCGCGTGAACGCGTCATTCTCATCATGGACGGCACGCTGCAAAATCACACCCGCAGCCGTGAACACTTTGAACGAGCTTTCGCCTGTGGTTGCGCCATCGACGTGCGCTACATCTACGCGCCGTGGCCTCTGGCCGTGCGCAACATGCTTCGCCGTGCCATCGAGGGCACAGGCCGCATCGTGCCGCTGAAACGTGCCGCCAACGGCCATTTCCAAGCACCGGTGACCACCTTGCGGCTCGTCGAGGAATTTGGCGGCCGCGAAGGCTTCAAAGTCGTCGTGCTCGACAACACCACGCATGGCTATCCGGCCATCCAAAGCCTAGAGTGGCTGGCCGGGCGCATCCACAAATCCGTTGATGAACTCCGTGAAATCGGCGAACTAACCCTCAAAGAAGAATTCCATGAACACCCCGACAACCCAGCCTACTCTGACCGGCTCCTGGCGCAATTTCTCGCCCAAACTGGACGCGGAGACAGCACAGTTGTTCAACCAGATCGAACAGGACTCCCTGGAGCTGCTGCGCAACGCGGGCAGGAAATCCAGCCTCGTTCAGGAGGAGGCGACGCCTTATCAAGCAGCTCCGCAAAAGGCCTGACCGCAGCAGACCTGATCCCCGCCGAAGCCGCACAGCAGGGCGGCGGCAAATTCCTCATCGCCACCGTCAAAGGCGATGTGCATGACATCGGCAAGAACATCGTCGGCGTCGTCCTGGCCTGCAATGGCTTCGAAGTCACCGACCTCGGCGTCATGGTGCCATGCGACAAGATCTTGGAAAAGGCCCGCGAGATCGGCGCAGACGTCATCGGCCTATCTGGCCTCATCACGCCGTCGCTCGATGAAATGACGCATGTGGCCTCCGAGATGGAGCGTCAGGGCTTCAAAGTGCCGCTGCTCATCGGTGGTGCCACCACCAGCGCTGCGCATACGGCCATCAAGATCGCGCCGCATTACTCCGGCCCCGTCGTGCATGTGCTGGACGCCTCACGCTCCGTGCCCGTGACCACCTCGCTCATCAGCGAGGAGCACAAAGCCGCCTTCGTCGCCGAAAACGAGGCCAAGCACGACGAAATGCGTGCCAAATACGGCCAGAAGAAGGCCCGCGACATCCTCAGCATCGACGCCGCACGCGCGAACAAGTTCACCTGCGACTGGAGCACGGTCGAGATCGCCAAACCGACCAAACTCGGCGTCGAAACGATCACTGCCTTCCATCGAAGAACTGCGCCGCTTCATCGACTGGTCGCCCTTCTTCCACACCTGGGAGCTGCGTGGCCGCTGGAACTCGAAGGAGCAAACGTTCTCCAGCGCCTGGGACGAGGCCGACAAAAAAGCCGGAGCCGAAGCCGAGGCTGCCAAGCTCTACCGCGATGCGAATGCCTTGCTCGATCTCATCATCAAAGAGAATCGTTTCACCGCCAAAGGTGTCGTCGGCTACTTTGAGGCCAACAGCGTCGGTGACGACATCGTGCTCGCCAACGGCACCACGTTGCACACGCTGCGTCAGCAGCAGATCAAGAAGGACACGCCGAACTACGCCCTCGCCGACTTCATCGCGCCGAAGGACAGCGGCCGCACCGACTACCTCGGCGGATTCGCCGTCACCATCCATGGCGGCGATGAGTATGCCAAGACCTACGATGCCGTGAACGACCCGTATTCCAGCATCATCGTCAAAGCGCTCGCCGACCGCCTCGCGGAGGCTTTCGCCGAATGGATGCATCAGCAGGCCCGTTTCCAGTGCGGCATCGAGAAGCCCGGCGACCTCAGCAACGACGAACTCATCCGCGAGAAGTATCGCGGCATCCGTCCCGCCCCCGGTTACCCCGCCCAGCCGGACCACACCGAGAAGAAGACTCTCTTCGCCCTTCTCGACGCCACCACCGCCACTGGTTGCGAGCTCACCGAAAGCTACGCCATGCACCCCGGTGCCAGCGTCAGCGGTCTTTACTTCAATCACCCCCAAGCCCGCTACTTCGGCATCTCCACCGACCTCGGCAAAGACCAGGTCGAAGATTACGCCGCGAGAAAAGGCATGCCGCTGGCTGTCGCCGAGAAGTGGCTGAGCTCGTGGCTCAGTTACTAACCCTCCTGCACCAGCGTGAAGTTCACACCGAGGCCTTTCATGGCCTCGGTGAACGCGGCAAGCCTCCAGCCTTGGGGTTCAGCTTTTTTTGTATCGGCCTTCAGCGGCTCAAAATGGATCGCAAACTCGTCTTTGACCTCCAGGGACGGCACAAGCGTCACCGATCCCTTCCAGCCCGCGAAGAGCTGATCGATCGCTGCTTTGTGTTTCGCATACTCGGGCATTTTCACGCGAAGGGTCGCCAGATACGGCGTTCCATGCAGCGGGATTGCCTCACGCACCGCTTGGGCGATTTGATGATCGGTCACCGTCTTCGGGTTGAAGGTCACCTGAGCGTAGTTGTCGATGATCTGCACCACCTGCACATCCTCCACACCCTTCGTCTCGCCGATGGATTGCTGCACCATGTACACGCAGCTCCCGCATTCCACGCCCGACACATAAAACGTCCTCGTCACGGCCGGATCAGCGGCGTGTAACGAGGCAGACATCATCAAAACAACAGCAGCGAGGAGTTTGGGCATGGGCCAGCCATATACGAAGCGCTACCGCTGATTCTTTGATGAAGAAAGGCTTGCCTCGGAAGGCCCGGAAACATCATGCTGGAGCATGTCCACCTCACCACCCGCCAAGCTGCTGCCCGTTTTCCTCTTCAACGGCGCCTACATCGCCATCGCGGCGGCGCTGTCGGTATCGCGGAGGAATGGCGAGTTCATCTTCTACATCCTCGTCATGCTGGTGCTCATCGCCGTGATGAGCCTCGTGCACAGCCGCGTGAAGCTCACCACCGGGCTGCTGTGGGCGTTTTCGATGTGGGGCTTGGCGCACATGGCTGGCGGGCTAACGCCGCTGCCTGCCGGATGGCCCTACAACGGCGATCAAGCCGTGCTCTACAGCTGGTGGCTCATCCCGCAGCGGCTGAAGTATGATCAAATCGTGCATGCCTACGGCTTCGGCATCACCACCTGGCTCTGTTGGCACATCCTGCGGAACGCCTTACGCCAACCAGATGGTGGCGCGGTGCGGCCCACCTTTGGCATGCTTACCCTCTGCGCCGCCGCAGGCATGGGTTTTGGCGCTTTGAACGAGGTGCTGGAGTTCATCGCCGTGCTCACCATCCCGAACACGAACGTCGGCGGCTACGAAAACACCGCCTGGGACATGGTCTCCAATCTCGTCGGCTCCACCATCGCCGCCGTGGTGATCCGCGTCACCACATCGCCTGAGAGAGCGCCAAGCGCCTGACGTTCATGCCGCATGCGCCTCCTCGCCACCGCTTTGCTGCTCTTCTCGCTCTGCCCGCTGCTCCACGCCCAAAAGGCGAAGAAGCCTTCGAACCAAACCAACACCGACGACATGTGGGTGACCTCGCCCGTGCCGGAACTCCCCGCGAATGTCACGCATCACACCTTTCGCAGCGCCTCGATGAAGCGCGACGTGGGCTACTGCCTCTACCTGCCGCCGGGCTACGTGGAGGATGAGAAGCGTCGTTATCCCGTCATCTACCATCTGCATGGCGCGGGCGGGAATGAGACGCGCAGCGTGTATTCCGCCAGCGTGCTGAATGAGGGCATCCTCGCTGGCAAACTACCGGAGATGATCATGGTCTTTCCGAATGGCGGACGCTCCACCATGTATCAGGACAGTGGCGACGGCCGCTTCATGGCGGAGACGATGATGACCCAAGAACTCATCCCGCACATCGACGCCACCTATCGCACCCTCGCCGACCGCAAAGCCCGCTGCATTGAAGGCTTCAGCATGGGCGGACGCGGCTCCACCCACCTCGCGATGCGTTTCCCCGAGCTCTTTGCCTCGCTCTTCAATCAAAGCGGCAATGTCTATCACGTCTCCGATGTCTCGAAGGCTCCCAACACCTACCTCGGGAGCGATCCCGAGCGCCTGAAGGCCAACGACCCGTATCTCAATCTCGAAAAGAACCTCGCTTACATCCAAGCCAACCTCCGCATCCAGGTGGCCTGCGGCACCGCAGATCCCGATCACCTCATCACCGTGCGTGAATACCATGAGGCTCTCACCAAAGCCGGCATGCCGCACAGCTACTTCGAGGTCGAAGGCCTCGACCACAACCAGAAGAAGATGATCGACGGCCGCAAAGCCACCTGGTTCGACTTCCACATCGAATCCCTCCGACTCAACCACATCGACCTCCACTACCTCAAACCATGAAAAACACCTTCTTTGCGCTGCTTGCGATCTTTGGCGGCCATTTGATCGCCGCCGAGCCCACGCTCCTCCTCACCGACGACTTTGCCCGTGACGAAAAAACACCCGGCAAGGAGGACATCGGCAATGGCTGGACTACCAACAGCGGCTGGCGGGCCAAAGGCCATCAGCAGGTCGATCTCATCGACGGCATCATGCACGTCACCAAGCATGCCGAGGCCGATCACGGCGTGGCCATCTTCCACAACGTCGAGTTTCAGGACGGCATCGTCGAACTGCGCTTCAAGCTCGGCGAGGGCGACGACCTCGGCGTCGATTTCGTCGATCGCGAGCTCAAAACCGTCCACGCCGGGCATCTCTGCATGGCCCGCGTGACCAACAAGAACCTGCAAATCACCGATTCAAAGACCGGCGGCATGGACAACCAGATCCGCGAACGCCGCCAGGCCGGCGACAAGTCCCCCGAACTCGCCGCGCTGCTCAAAACGAAGACCAAAGCGTTCAACCTCGACCTCAAACCCACTGACTGGCACACCCTCCACCTCACCGTCTCCGGCGATACCATGACCGTGAAAATCGACGGCCAGCCCGCCGGCACCTTTTCCAGCAAAGGCATCGCCCATCCCACCAAACGCATGATCACCCTCGCCGTGAACAAGTCCGCCCAAGTGGATGATGTGAAGGTGTGGAAGCTGCGCTAAACGCATCATGTCGGACGACACGCTATCGCTGGTTGGAACCTTGGGTTGGCTCGCCCTGCCTGTAGTGCACGCCTTGCGAAGCAAGCGTTACGCCGAGCTTGTGCTGCCACTCGTGTTCTTCATGGCGATCGTGGATCTGTGGGCGGTGGCTCCTTTGGATTTCAAGAACCGGGGTTGGTCCATCTATTGGCTATGGATAGCCGCACTCGTGCCTTACGCGGTGCTTGGCCTCTGGTTCACGAAGTGGCGACAGCGTTCTGGAGCGCACTGAACCCGTTTAAGAAACAAACGCGTCAATCTCGCTATGCGTCGGAATCGAAGGCTGCGCACCCGCTTTCAGCGTCGCCAGCGCTCCAGCCGCATTGGCGAACGCAAGGTCACCTGAAATGGCAAACGCACCTGCAAACGTGTCGCCCGCGCCCACCGTGTCCACCGGCGTGACCTTTGGCGGCACAAACTCGCTCAAACCAGCCGCCGTGAGGCTCAGCGTGCTCTCCGCACCTCGCGTGATGATGAGCTGAGCGCACCGCGCCTCCTTCAAATCGTGATTCGGTGTGATCTTCGCCGCCTCACCCTCATTAACGATCAGCACATCGACCTCGAAGCGATCTGCCAAAAACGCTTCGCTGAGCGGCGACGGGTTTAAAATGACCTTCACAGCCGCTTCACGTGCAATTTCCGCCGCACGGCGCACCACCGGCAGCGGACACTCGAGTTGCAAAAGCAGCGCATCGGCTCCGCGGATGAGTTCGGCCTGCTTTTCGATGTCAGCGACCGTGATCGCGTGATTCGCGCCCGGATTCACGATGATCGAGTTCTCGCCCGCATCATCCACCGCGATGAAAGCGCTGCCCGTCGGCGTTTCGGAGCGCAAAACGCCCGACGTGTCGATTCCCTCGGCTTTCAGTGCCTCAATGTAGCGCATGCCGAAATCATCCACACCCACACAACCGATCATCGCCACACGTCCGCCTGCTCGCGCAGCCGCGACGGCCTGATTCGCTCCTTTGCCGCCAAAACACGTCAGCATGCTGCTCGAGGTCAGCGTTTCACCCGGCGCAGGAATGCGCGGCACACGCAACGTGTGATCCACGTTCAACGAACCGACGACGACGATGCTGGGAGCGGAGGCCATGCGGCCGATGATGCCGCGAAATAGTTTCGCTGCCAACCCCGAGCCGGAGGCTCGAAAGAAATTAGCCGGTGGTGCAACCACCGGAAAACGTCCACGAAACCCGATCCGCGCCCTGAAAGGGCGCGAGAAGCTCGCTCAGCATCCATGGCACAATTCTCGCGTCCCTGTCGGGACGCATTCTTCGTTCAAACCGTGCTCTCCGGTGGTTGCACCACCGGCTAACATCTTGCGAACCTCCAGTTCGACGAATCGTCCCTTACTTGTTCGCCGGTGGAGGTTCGACGCTGAGTTGCACGATGGCTTCGCGCACGCGTGTGGCTTGCTCAGGGCTCATGATGAGGAAGCGGTGCTTGCCCTCGCTTTTCTTGACGGGGCGGAAGAGCGTCGCGGAGTCGTCATCGACCTTGATGTTGCCGGGAGGCGAGAGATCGAAGTAACCGCGGTCCGGGTAGATCGCATACAGCACCGCCGTCGGGTCCCAGGTCGGGCGATCGTGTGGCGGCGGGTTGTAGAGGTAGTAGGCTTCCTTCAACGGATGCTGCGGCATGTAATTGAGGTCCTGCTCGATCACGACATGCGGAAACGCCGCCGCCACGCCGATCTCGAAGCCGCTCCACACCATCGGCGTCGGCCATTCCTTCGCGAGCTTCTGCGCAGCGGGCACATCGAGCTTCACATTGTATTCGAGGTGCCGTGTGTCGAACTTCACCGTCTGAAACGCGCCCGCCATGATGCTGAGCACTCTTACCTTCTTCGCGATGAGCGCCTTCGCCTCTGTATCGTCCATCAGACGCGCCAGATTCGTGAAAAAGCCCACCTGCGCGATCACCACGCTGCCATCCGGCTGCTTCGCGAGGATGTCTTTGATCAAACCGCCCGCCTCAGGTGCCTCCGCGCCGCTTTTGAGATCGTGCGGATACTTTTCGGCGAGCAAATTGAACTTCCCCGCCTCCTTCGCCGCGCCATTGCGCACCACACCGATGGGCGTGTCCGGATAACCGTAGAGCGTGTTCACCGCATCCACGAACGCCGCCGCCTGCGGATGATCCTTCGTCACCGTGACTGCGAGCAGTTCGCACGCGCCGCGCTTTTGCAGGTTGTGAATCATGCACAGCGCCATGAGGTCATCGACATCGTTGCCCATGTCGGTGTCGAAGATGAGCTTCACGGGTGCCGCCTGGGCGAGGCCACAAAACAAGAGTGAAAAGAGCAGGTGCTTCATTTTTTCGGAGGTTGGATGGTGAGATGGACGATGGCTTCGAGCGCACGGCTTTGCTGCACGGAGTTCATCGTGAGAAAACGATCACGCTGGCTGCCTTGGCCGTTTTTGACGGGAATGAAGCGCGTGAAGCCGTCATCGAGCACTTTGACGCGTCCGGGCTCGGAAAGGCCGAAGAAGCCGCGCTCGGGATACACGGCCCACAGCACGCTGCTCTCGTCCCAGCACGGCCGGTCATGCTCCGGGCCGCTGTGGAGCAGATACGCTTCTTTGACGAGGTGATGCGGCAGGTAGTCGAGATCGCGCTGGATGACCACACGCGGAAACGGCAGCGCCTCGCCGATCTCGAAGCCGCTCCACACGATGGGCACCTCGTCGGGCCACTGATCGGCCACGGTTTGCATGTAGCCGATGCCGTTGATGACGTTCGCTTCGAGGTGGTAGTTCGTGCGGTTACAAAACGCGAACGCACCGGCCATGATCGACAGCGCTTTGACCTTCTGCTTCACCAAATCGACCCCGCCGGGTGATTTCAGCAGGTTCGCCATGTTCGACGCGATGCCGACGCTGATGATCGTCACGCTGTGATCCGGCTGCGCCGTCAAAAGCTCGCGAATCAGCTCCACGGCGTCCTTCGCATCCTCGTTGCGCTTCAAATCGTGCGGGTAATCCGGCGAATCGGCCAGCTTGAGGTATTTGCTCTCGCGATGCTGCGCCTTCGCATCCCGCGTCACGCCCACTGGCAGATCCGGGCGACCATGAAACGTATTCTGCGCATCCACAAAGCTCGCCGTCAGCGGGTTGTTCTTCGAGACCGTCACGCCGAGAAACTGACACGCCCCACGATCCGCCAGCGTGTGACACATCGCCAGCGCCAGCACGTCATCGACATCGCCGGTGATGTCCGTGTCGAAGAGGATGCGCGGACGTTCCGCCGCCATGGCGAATGACGAATGCAGAATGACGAATGTGAGCAGCAGGAACGGGAGGCGCATGCGGGAGTAGCCAAACGGCGGCAGAGAGGGGCTTTTCCAAAGCTTTTGGGCGAGACGTGGTCAGGGGGCTTCCCCCACAAAAGCCCGGTTGACGCCCCCGGTTTGGGGATTACTCTCGGCACCTCTTGGACGCATCAACAAATCATGATTCGTCCATATATAACCCAAACGACCACCTCCATGTCCCGCTCTTATATCTTCTCGTCCGAGTCCGTCGGCGAAGGCCATCCTGACAAAGTTGCCGATACCATCTCCGACGCCATCCTCGACGCCTGCCTCAAGATCGACCTGAAAAGCCGCGTCGCCTGCGAAACCTTCGTGAAGAGCAATGTCGTCGTCGTCGGTGGTGAGATCACCATTCCGAAGCTCCAGAACAAGAAGCTCGGCACCACCAAGCCCATCGACGAAGTCATCAACGTCGGCCAGATCATCCGTGAGGCCGTCCGCGGCATCGGTTACGTCAACGTGGACGACGTCTTCCACGCCGACCAGATCTTCATCAACAACTACCTCACCATCCAGAGCCCCGACATCGCTCAAGGTGTGGACGCCGCGGAAGCCGAAGGCAAAAAGCACGCCGAACAGGGCGCTGGCGACCAAGGCATCATGTTTGGTTATGCTTGCGACGAAACGCCCGAGCTCATGCCCGCGCCGATCATGTTCGCCCACCGCCTCGGCCGTGAGCTGACCCGCATCCGCAAAGCTGGCAAACTCGCCAAGTGGCTGCGCCCGGACGCCAAGTCCCAGGTCTCCGTCGAATACGTCGATGGCAAGCCCACCCGCATCGTGAACGTCGTCATCTCCACCCAGCACACCGCTGACGTGAGCCACGCCGAGATCGAGAAATTCTGCATCGAGCAGGTCATCAAGAAGGTCCTGCCGAAGAACATGCTCACCAAGGACACCGAGTATCTCATCAACCCGACCGGCAAGTTCGTCGTCGGCGGCCCACAGGGCGACAGCGGCCTCACCGGCCGTAAAATCATCGTCGATAGCTACGGCGGCATGGGCCGTCACGGCGGTGGTGCCTTCTCCGGCAAAGACCCGTCCAAAGTGGACCGCAGCGCCGCCTACATGGGCCGCTGGGTCGCCAAGAACGTCGTCGCCGCCGGCCTCGCCGCGAAGTGCGAAGTGCAGTTCGCCTACGCCATCGGTCACCCGCTTCCTGTGAGCGTCCACATCGACAGCTTCGGCACCGGCACCATCAGCGACGACAAGATCCTCGCCGCCGTCCTCAAAGTGTTCTCCTTCAAGCCTGCTGATATCGTCAAGCAGCTCAACCTCCTCCGCCCGATCTACTCGAAGACGACCAACTACGGTCACTTCGGCAAGATCGACGACCAGGACATCACCTGGGAGCTCACCAACAAGGCCGACGCCCTCAAGAAAGCCGCGAAGTAATTCGTAGCGATTTACAAACCATCACGAAAGCCGCGCAGCGAGCCTGCGCGGCTTTTTTGTGCCTCAAACAAACCAGATGCGGCTTTCGGCTCCTCTGACTACACTCCGCCCGGCATGCCCGCCCAACCCTCCAAGCTCCAAGTCATCCTCAGCCAGTTCGACAAGGCCTGCGACAGGCTTTCCGACGTGCTCGCGATGCCAGCGGACGAATTCAACCTCGTGCGTGACAGTGCCATTCAGCGCTTTGAGTTCACCTATGAGCTGTTTTGGAAGGTGATCCGCACCTGGGCCGCCAAAAAAAAGGATGTGGTGCATTCGCCCAGCGAATGCTTCGACTACGCCTTCAAGCGCAAGCTCATCAGCAATCAGGAAAACGTCTTTGCCGCCGAGCTGATCAAATGGCGCAACTTGACCTCCCACATGTATGAGGAGTCCATGGCGCAGGAAATCTACGAAAGGCTTCCCAAGGCCGCAGCGATGATGCGCAGCACGATCCAGCGCCTCAAAGAAAAGGATAAAAAGCCATGAAACCCCTCACCAAAGAAGAACGCAAAATCTGCCGCCGTGTGCTCGGAGCCGTGCGCGGCTACTGCTTTGATCAGCCAGAGATCAAAGTCATGCTGGTGGGATCTCGCGCCACCCGCACCGCACATGATCGCTCGGATTACGACTTCGTGCTCGACGCGGGCAAGCCCATCGCTTTTGAAGACTACGCCGCCCTCAAAGTCATCTGCGACAACCTTCCCACCCTCTACGGGATCGACCTCGTGGACTGGCACCGTGCTTCGGCGGACTTCAAAATGCTCGCGGGGCCGGAGCGGATGGAAATCACGCCCGAACTGGTGATGGGAGCGTGAATCATCCGACCTCAATACCTTAGAAAACCCTTCCGTCTCGCCTCAAAACCCGCGGTTTCCTCCGCCCAGGCTCCGATGATCTTCTTCCACGAGGTTTCCGCTCGGATTGGCTTCAGGCTTGAGCCGTGATTGAGCAGCGTGTTTACCTTGTCGAGTGCGAAGGCCTTCGGATAAAGCCGTTGAAGCGTGCAGGCGATGGCGATGCCGATCTCGACGGGCTTCAACGCCTCGCGATTCCTGATGGCGATACGCACACCGCCGCATGGCTCGCCTTTGTAGATGCTCGCGGTCGGCGTGAAACGCACGGGCGTGAACTGCACCCCGGGCAGTCCGAGCTTGTTCAGTTCATGTGACAGGCGCAGATCATTCACATAGGGCGCACCCAGCACCTCGAAGGGCGTGTCGGTGCCTCGGCCGACGCTCACGCTGAACTCAAGCAGGCCGATGCCAGGATAAAGCAGCGCGGCGTTTAGCGAGCGCATGTTGGGTGAGGGATTGATCCAAGGCAGGCCGGTTTGGTCATGAAGCATGTCACGCTTCCAGCCTTCCACCGGGATGATCTTCAGATCGCCGTTCATCTTCCGCTCGGCGTTTAGCAGGGTGGCCAGCTCGCCAGCGGTCATGCCATGACGCAGCGGGATGGCGTGGGTGGCCGTCTGCTTCTCCTCATCGAGCGCCGCCGGACCTTCTACGGGGAGTCCGCCGATGGGATTGATGCGATCGAGCACAAAAAATGCCTTCTTCGCCTTCGCCGCCGCTTCCATGCATAGCCGCATCGTGCCGATGTAGGTGTAGAAGCGGCAGCCGATGTCCTGGATGTCGAAAACGAGCGCATCGAGATCGGCGAGCTGTTCTGGCGAAGGGGCCCGCCGTTCGCCGTAGAGGCTCAACACGGGCAATCCGGTCTTCTTGTCCTTCGAGTCGCCGATCTTCTCCTGATCCAGCTCGCCGCGAATGCCATGCTCCGGACTGAAAAGCTTCTTCAGCTTCACGTCGGGTGCTGCCGCCAGCAGATCAATGGTGCTGCGTCGCTGAGCATCAATGCCTGTTTGGTTGGTGATGAGCCCCACCTTCAAACCCTTCAAATCGGCGAACTTCCGCCTCACGAGCACGTCGATGCCATTCAGCACCGTGGGCACCTCTTTTTCATCTCGCGGCCATGGCGGGCCTTTTTGGACAAACGACATGCCTTGAGCCGCTGCGCTGCCGATTTCCTCATACAAATCCCGCACGCTGCCCTGCCCATCGGGATGCAAACGTGAGCTCATGAAGACCACGAAGGTCTTCGAGCCCGGCTCAATCCACAAACTCGTGCCGGTGAAGCCCGTGTGACCAAACGAGCCAATCGGAAACACCTTCCCGCGAGGCCGACTGTAGGCCGAATCGATGTCCCAGCCGAGGCCACGACGCTCAAATACCGTCGCGATGGTTTGCGGCATGGTCATGAGTTTCACCGTCTCTGGCTTCAAAACACCTGCACCACCATCGAGCAGCATCCGCGCATACTTCGCCAGATCACCCGCCGAGGTGAACAAGCCCGCGTGACCCGTCACGCCGCCCATTTTTCGCGAGGTGGGATCATGCACCAGGCCGCGCAGCATCACGCCGTTTTCGTCTTTCTCCGTCGGTGCGATGCGTGGCCGCCAATCCTCCGGTGGCACAAAACGCGTCGAATCCATCTTCAGCGGCTCGAAGATGTTTTTCGCAGCAAACTCGTTCAACGCCATGCCACTGACTTTGCGCACCACCTCGCCCAGCAGGATGAAATTGATATCCGAGTAGCGGAAGAAGCGATCCGGCGGCCCATCTGGCTCCAACTCGATGGCACGACGAATCCCGTTCTCATATCCACTCCACGCGGGCTCCTTCGGAATGCCCGGTTTCAGGCCAGAAGTATGCGTGAGCAGATGCCGGATCGTGATCCCGGGCCTCATCTCCGGCAGATAACGCCGCGCCTCGGCCTCCAACTCGATTTTACCCTGCTCGATGAGCAGCAGCACACTCGGCAGCGTCGCCACCACCTTCGTGAGCGAGGCTGCATCGAAGATCGTATCCTCCGTCATCGCTTCCTTCTCTGGCACGAGCGCCCTTTGGCCCTCCACCATCACGGCTTTGCGTTCGCCATTCTCGATCCACACCACGGCACCTTCGGGGTTATGTTTCGCCACCGCTTTCAAAAGCACCTCACGCACTGCGTCGAAGTCCTCCGCCAACACGAAGCCTGTGAGAAGCCAAAATCCAAATAGCCATTTCATGCTTCAGCTTAACGCGTCCAGCCGACCCAACGCCATCTCAAAAAAACAGGAGACGGGTTCAGCGTTTCGCACGGGTTTTGGGCTTCGTTTTCGTATTCGCGAGGGTGTGGAAGCCGATTTCTTTCTTTGGCGGGGCGGGGGGAGGTGCCATGAGCTGGCGGAGCGCATCGAAGACGACTTTGAACTGCCCGTCATATTTCTTTTCCATGTCCTCCAGCCTGCGGGCGAGCTCGGCATTCGTGGAGAGCATCTGCCGCAGGCGCACAAAGGCCCGCATGATGGCGATATTCACCTGCACCGCACGGTCACTGCGCAGCACGCTTGAGAGCATGGCCACGCCCTGCTCGGTGAAGGCTAGATTTCCATACCGCGAGCCACCGTGGGAACTTGAGATCACATTTTGTGATCTCAAGATTTCCATTTCTTCTTGGGTGAGTTCGAAAGCAAAGTCCTCAGGGAAACGTTCCGGGTTGCGCTTCATGGCTTGCTTTAAAGCTCGTGTCTCGACGCCGTAGAGTTCGGCAAGGTCGAAGTCGAGCATGACTTTCTGTGAGCGCATCAGCAGGATTCGCCGCTCAGCTTGGAGGGCGATGGCGTGCTCGGAGGAGGTCATGGCAGGGGCAGTGAGATGGCACGAGTTTGGCGGCGGCTACGCACAGCGTTTTGCCAGTCGAGGTCATCGAGGATTTCCTTCTGGCGAGGCAGGCCAGAGCCAAACAGCCTGCGAAGAAACTGAAGACGCTCGAGCTCATGCTGCACGGCTTCATCTTCATTGAAGCGGCGTGCCTGTTCCTGGGCGTGGGCGAGGAGGTTCATCGGCGGCTGGTTTGAGGTGTGTACGTCTTTTTGCACGAACGGATACAAACAAGCCCCCCGTTGCTTTCACAACGGGGGGCAGATAGTAGCCCGCCTACGGGCGTAACGGTGTAGCGCTGATCGTTTAAACTCACGCGAATGAGTTTCAAACGGGTTTTTGGAGTTAGAAACAACTCACGCCAGCGCCTTCGCCACGGCTTCGGCGGTGATGCCGAGTTCTTTGAAGACGGTGTTGCCGGGGGCGCTGATGCCGAAGCGGTCGATGGCGATGATCTGGCCCTGCGTGCCGACGTATTTCCACCAGAGGCCGGAGACGCCGGCTTCGATGGCGACGCGCTTGGTCACTGCGGCGGGGAGCACGCTTTCGCGATACTCGGCGCTCTGGCGGTCAAAGCGTTCAAAGCAGGGCAGGCTCACGACGCGGACACCGGGCTTGCCTTTGGCACCTTCGACGGCCCACTGAACTTCCGAGCCGGTGGCGATGACGATGGCTTCCAGCGGCGCGGTTTCCTGCACGAGGACGTAACCACCTTTGAGCGTGCCTTCGCGACGCGTGGCGGCGCTGACTCCGCCTTGATGCGGGAGATCCTGACGGCTCAAAGCGAGCAGCGTGGGGCCATCGGTGCGGCTGAAGGCGGCGGCGAAGGCCGCGGCAGTCTCTTCGGCATCGGCAGGGCGGATGACGTCGAGATTCGGGATCACACGGAGGCCGCTGACGGTCTCGACCGGCTGATGGGTGGGGCCGTCTTCACCGACGCCGACGCTGTCGTGCGTGAAGATGTAGGTGACAGGCAGTTTCGCGAGCGCGGCGAGGCGGATGCTCGGGCGGCAGTAGTCGGCGAAGACGAGGAAGGTCGCGCCGCTGGCCTGGAAGATGCCGTCGTAGGCGATGCCGTTGCAAATCGCGCCCATGGCGTGCTCGCGGATGCCGAACCAGATGTTGCGGCCCTTCGGATTGGCGGCGGAGTAGTCGCCACCGTCCTTGATGTAGTTCTTCGTGGAGCCAAAGAGGTCGGCGCTGCCGGTGATGAGCTTCGGCGCGGCCTTGGCGAGGTGATTGAGGATTTCACCGCCGCTGTTGCGGGTGGCGGCTTTGCCTTCGGCGGGATACTCGGGGATGACCTTGAGCAGGTCCTCGGCGCTGGCGCTGCCGGCTTCCAGTTCGGCCTGGAGGGCGGGATTGGCGGCGGCCCACTCTTTGTACATCTTGCTCCAGCGCTTGTGGATGCGGCTGCGCTTCGCCTTCAAATCGGCGAAGTAGGCCTTCACGTCGTCGCTGACGTGGAAATGCGTGCCTTCCGGGATGCCGAGAGCTTTCTTCGCCGCATCGACGAACTTCGCGCCGCCTTCGCCGTGGCCCTTGGCGGTGCCGGCAACTTCCGGGATGCCTTTGGCGATGACGGTCTTCGCGATGATGATCTTCGGCTTGCCGTTGTCGGTCTTTTTCGCCCGCTGGATGGCCTTGGCAATGGCGTCGAGGTCATGGCCGTCGATTTGAACGGCGTCCCAGCCGAGCGCACGCCAAAGCTTTAGCGCGTCCTCGCCCTGCGTGACGTTCGCCATGGCGTCGAGCGTGACGTCGTTGGAATCGTAAATCAGGATGAGGTTGTCGAGGCCGTTGTGCGCGGCAAAGGCGGCCGCCTCACGCGCGACGCCTTCCTGGAGGCAGCCGTCGCCAGCGAGGGCGATGATGTGGCTGTCGATGATCTTGTGCGCGTCGGTGTTGTATTTCGCCGCGGCCATTTTGCCGCTGAGCGCGTAACCGACCGCATTGCCGACGCCCTGGCCGAGCGGGCCCGTCGTGCACTCGACGCCCGGCGTTTCATGGAACTCAGGATGGCCTGGCGTGATGGAATGCAGCACGCGGAACTTGCTCACGTCGTCGATGCTCACCGCGTAGCCGCTGAGGTGCAGCCAGGAGTAGATGAACATGGAGCCGTGACCGGCGGAGAGGATGAAACGGTCGCGGTTCAGCCATTTCGGATCGGCCGGATCGCACTGGAGGGCCTGACCGAAGAGCACCGCGCCGATTTCCGCCGCGCCGAGCGGCAGACCGAGGTGGCCGGAGGAGCACTTGTGCACCGCGTCCATGGCGAGACCACGGGCTTCATTGGCGGCTTTGGAGAGGAGGGCGTTATCGGTGGGCATGAGAGCGTAGAGCTAGGGGCTTGGATTTTGGAAAAAGTGCGCCAGAGGCGGCCAGGCGCGGGAGCCGTGTTCTTACCGGCTCGAAAAGATCGTTTCAAGGTCGAAAACTGGGCCGGATCGGTCACGCAAAAGCGCGGGACAAATCACGCGGCCATCTTCGCGGCGAGCTTCACGGCCTCGACGAGGCTGCTGCCGTTCGCTTTGCCTTGCCAGGCGATGTCGCATGCGGTGCCGTGATCGACGCTCGTGCGCGGCACCGGCAGGCCGAGGGTGGTATTGACGGCGGTGTCAAAGGCCAGCGCCTTCAGCGGAATGAGCGCCTGATCATGATACATGCAGATATAAGCATCCACCGTGCGGCGGCGGGCCGGGATGAAGGCGGTATCCGGTGGCAGAGGTCCTTCAATGGTGATGCCCTTGGCTTTGGCGGCCTCGATGGCAGGCACGATGATCGTTTCCTCCTCACCCCGGCCAAAGAGACCATGCTCGCCCGCGTGTGGATTCAGCCCGCAAACGGCGATGCGCGGCTTTTTACCCTTCACTCGCTGCACGGACTCTGCGGTGAGCTCGATGACATCGAGGATGCGCTTCGTCGTCAGCGCGGGCACGACATCCTGATAACCGATGTGCACCGTGACGAGGCTGCAAATCATCTCTGGCGAGTAAAACGTCATGCAGGAGCGTTTCGAGGCCATCTTCTCTGCAAACATCTCCGTGTGCCCTGGGTAGGTGATGCCGGCGGCGTGCAGCGCCTCCTTGTTCAGCGGTGCGGTGGCCACCGCGGCCACCTGCCCTGCCAGAGCGGCCTCGATGCTCTTTTCGACATAGCGAAAACCTGCCGCACCCGTTTTGGCGCTGACCTTGCCCGGCTCGAAACCTTCCGCGTCGAAGCCAAACAGGTCCAAAACGGCCGACCCATCGATCTCGCGGCATTTTTCACTCCACTCGATCTCGCTCACGATGCGCGGCGGAGCCTGCAAACCGGTCTGTCGCGCACAACGGGCCAGCAGGCGGGCATCGCCAAAGATCACCGGCGTGGCAATCGCCAGCACCTCTTCATTGGCGAGGAGTTGCAGGCAGATTTCAGGACCGACCCCGGCGGGGTCGCCCATGGTGACGGCGATGAGAGGTTTGGACATGCGGCAAAAAGCGGGAGCCGCATATGGGAAGCGTGGGACAGGTTTTCAACCGGTTCGTCTCATGCCTTTCGCGGCTGCGTGGCAAAGAAGAGCCAGATACCGAGCAGGGCCACGAGGAAGGTGCCGAAGGTCAGCACGGTGAGCACGAGGTCGCGCATGTCCTTGTCACGGATGAAGCCGAGCTTGTGAAACATCGTGAAGATGGTGGCCTCGAGCTGGCGCTCGCGATCGGTGTGCCGCGTGACGCTGCCGGTGGTGGTGGAGACATACACTCGCGTGTCCAAGCTGTCGTTTACATCAAAGCGATACACCGGCAGGACGCGGAAGATGTTCAGGTACTCCATGTTGAAGGCGGTGAGGAAGTCCGTCTTCTTCACCTCCGCGCCCGCGAGGAAGTTCTTGGCGATCTCCGCGGCATACGCCTCGTCCTGCGCGGGATCGACGCGGCCGTCGATGGCGCTGACATACTGCGGCCCCTTAGCGTCTTTGATGTAAATCTGATACCAGGGCTGACCACCGATGCCGCGGAGGTTCACCGCCTGCGCCTCCGCATTGCCGCCGAGCTTGGCGACCGCGTCGGCAACGCTGATCTGGATGGCGTTCACGTCCATGCCTCCACCCGAGGGCTTTGCCTGCGGTGGCGGAGCCTGCGTGCGGGTCATGATGTTATGTAGCACACCGCTGCCGGAGGCCATCAGCACGGAGATGCTGAAAAGAAGACCGAGCCAGCGGTGGAGTTTACGGATGAGTCGTGGGGACATGTGGGCGGAGGGCAAAGAGCTGAAAGCGAAGAGTCAGAGAATAGATGACGGAGTAGAAAAAGGAGAGCGCAGAACGGATGAGGACTCGACACCCTCCGCTCTACGCCCTCGGCATCGTTATGCGACTACCACTTGAATTCTACGCCCGCGTAGAAGGCACGACCGTCTCCGGGGAGGAAGACAGCACCGGCACCAGGGGCTGCTGCATTCGTTACGACGCCGGTGGTGGGGCTGTAAGTCTCATCGGTGATGTTGCGCACCTCGGCAAAGAAGGACACGCCCTTCTGGGTCTTGTAGCCCAGTTTGAAGCCGAGCAGCGCATACGGATCGGCAAAGGTCGTGCGTGCCATGTCCGCTGCGTAGCGAACGGGAGACCACTCGACATTCGGACCGGCGTAGAAGCCACAAGGGTGCTCATACATCAGCTCACCTCGGTAGTAGTAGGGTGCGTAACCTGGCAGCAGGCGATCACCAAAGGTCGGATCGTTTTTGAAGCGGAAGTCATTCCAGAAGAAGTTGTTTCGCACCACCAGGCGGTCGAAACGCGTGTCGTTCGCCGTGGTGAGGTTTCGCAGCACATCGTAGCTTAGACCGAATTCGACACCTTGATGCGTGGTTTTGCCTGCGTTGATCGTGTTTGCGGGGAAGGGCAGCACGCCGAGCGTGAGAAGTTCGCGATCGACCCAAGCATAGTAGTAGCTGAAGTCCCAGGACATGCGGTCTGTCTGACCGCGGGTGCCAATTTCGAGCGTGGTGGCGCTTTGTGCTTGGAGCGGTAGCAGGGATGGGAAAGCTCCGACACTCGTGAGCTCGCCAAAAGTAGGCGGCTCGAAGCTTCGGCTCGCGTTGAAGTAAATCTGTGACTTTGGATTCACTTCGAAGAGCAGGCCCAGCTTGGGGCTGAAACCCCAGTACTCCTGCCGATCCGAGTTGTTGGCTCCAAATAGCACCTCTTCGTTCAGATCCCTGCTGCCATACAACACCTGGGCTCCGGCGATCAGGGAGAGGCGATCTGTGAGATGCAGCTTGTCCTGGAAGTAAAAGCTCCAATTAATGGACTGCAGTTTGTTGTCGGCGGTTTTCACACCGCGATTGCCGCCATTGTTCGCAAAGCGGGCGTCCTCTGCCACTCCATACATGAAGCTCGCCCCGAGAGTCAGGTCATTGGCCATGCCTAGTAGCGTTCCGCGACCGTCATATCGAAGATCAAATCCCAGGTCGTTTGAAAGCTGGTCGATGTATCCCACGAAGGGTGTAATCGGATGATCCAGATCCTTCCAGCTCCAGAAGGTCGAGAAGGTCAGCGTGTTGTCGCCATCCGAATAAGTCAGCTTGTTCGCGAGACGAAAGAGCTGGTAGTCTCGGCGTTGGCGGTTGGTGGGGCTGGCGGCATTGGCCTGCTGCGGATTGGCCTCCATCTGCGCTTTTGTCAGCGATCCCGGGAGTTGCGATTTGCTGTCCACCCAGGTGACGTAGAAGCGGTTCTCGAGGTTCGAGTTGATCTTGGCGCCGATGTTCGCCATCACGCGCAGGCTTTCCTGCTCGCTCCAGTCGCGAAAACCATCCGTGTGCGCCGCCGTGATGCTCACATAGCCGTCCACATTGCCCGCCACAAAGCCGGAGGAAATCTGGCCGCGGAAGGTGTTGAAGCTGCCGGCCTCGAAACGCGTCTGGAAGGCAGGTGCGGAATGGCCGGTATTCGAGACGAAGTTGATCGCCCCGCCCAAAGTGGCCGCACCGTATTGAAGGGCATTTGCTCCACGGAAGGTTTCGACGTATTGCGCCGCCATTGGCTCGATGGCTTGCATGTCGAAACCGCCATCGGCAAGGTTGAGCGGCATGCCGTCCTGCATCAGCCAAAGGCCGCGACCGTGGAAAGTGCGCTGGATGCCGCTGCCACGAATGGCGATACGAGCCTCCTCGGAACCGAAGCGGCTCTGCACGAGCACGCCGGGCGTAAAGTCGAGCGCGTCCTTCAGCGTGGCGGCGCGGCCGGTTTTGTATTCCTCGGCACTCGTGACGCTGGCACCACCGGGCGTGCTAGCGGCGATTTGCTCGCGACGTGTTTCGATGGTGGGAACGGTCTTGGATGGGTCCTTGGTGGAGGTGACGACCACCTCGGGAAGGGTTTTTGGCGTGGTGGCAGGCTGCTGGGCGTGAACGAGCCCGGCGGAAAGGAAAGACGTGAGAAGTGAGAAGTAAGACGTGAGACGTTTCATATTAAAAGGCGTGGCGACGCGACAAGGCGCGTGCGCGGGTTGAGAAGAAAGTGGGACAGGTTTGCAACCTGTCCGGAAGAGGCCACCGCTGCTGAAGCAGCGGGCAAGTTAGATGCGGCGGAGAGAACAGGTTCAAAACCTGTTCCACTTTCCGGGCAGCTCAGAGCACCTTCTCAAACTCGTGGAGGCGGCATGGACGGCCTCTCAGACCGTCCTTCGAAGCTGGAAACCAACCAAGGAAAGCTCCGAATCTCGGCTGGAGGTGCCACGAGCCTTGTTTCGGCCACGAGCACTGCTTCAAACTTTTTCACCAACTTCACCGTGAGCGGCTTCGAGTCGTCTTTTTCCTTCTTTTGACCTTCTTTGACTGCCAAGCACAGCGGGCAGGGATGCTCTCCATCGAAGGTTTTCTCCACCGCCTCCGTCACCGTGCCTTCGTTCAAGTTCGCGAGGAACATGCCCGTCCACGCCACGCCTTGCAGCACCGTCCAGTGCATGCCCAGCGAGAGGCACGTCAACACCACCACCGCACGCTGAGCAAGGCGGCGGGCTGCTGATGTGCCGGAGATGGTCGGGCGAAAGGACACGCTGCGTTGTTTTGGCGGGTGGGCGGGAGATTGTCAAAACAATCGTTGTCTTTCATCACAACCCCCGCGGCGCCATCGAGTAGAGGCCGATGGTCACATCGTAGGCATCGTAGGCGGCCATGCGCTTGAGCTCGTGGCCGGAGCCCCAGGAATCGGTAAAAAGAATCTTCGTGATCTGATTGTTCTCCATCTTGTAGCCAATGATCATGCGCATGTGGCCACCACGAGTCTGCCCGGCTCCGGGCAGGGGCGGCTCCTCGGCGGCACGACCCAGCTCCAGTGCCCACAGCAGGGGCACGCCCTTGTTCACATACTCTTTGACGAGGCTGTTGAATTCTTTGTCTGAGACGCGGCGCTTGCCGGTGGAGCCGGAGTAATACTGCTCGGGGTTCACCAGCGGCTTGAAGGCCACTTTGAATCTTCCGTCGATCTTCGCGAGGCTCTTCTGCATCACGCTCACGTTTGCGCCGCTTTCCGCATCCGCGCTGACCAGCTGCGCCATCTCATGCTGATCGCAGGGGATGCGCATGTACTCAAAAAGGCGCTGGCAGCTCGCCGCCACGCAGTAGCCTTTCTGGCCCTGATCCACCATCGGCACGCCGCTGATGTAAACCTCGCCGTCCGGCTTCTTTGTCACGCGCTTGATGAGCTCCATGCTCTGCACGCCGGTGACCATTTTTCCCATCGTGTAATCCGTCTGTCCTGGGGCGGCCAGCCTCAGCCGCAGGAATTCCGGTTTGATCACCTTCCCGGGCACTTGGTACTCGTTGTATTCGAGCAAGGCGGTAGCCATTGGCGAGGTCCATATCCAGCCAGAGACAGGCAGCGCGGCATTGGTGGACATGAGCTGGCGCTTCGGTGCCACCTTCAGCACCTGGCCGAGGTTCTGACCGATGGTTTTGAAGATGCGGTCGAATTCCTTTACCTCGATATCGCCGCTGTCCCCGCGGTTGTAGAAGGAGATCGTCGATTTGGCGGCTTTCCCATTCACAAACTCCAAAATGGCCTCCTCCACCTTGATCGAGCCGGCGAACATGTTGAGCTTCGTCTCCACATTGGAGAACATCTGCCGCGAAAAGCGGGCGCGAGACTTCTCCGCGTTCATCCACTCAAACTGCGGCGGCTTTTTCTGGTCCTCCTTCTTCTCCGCTTTCGCATTGTAGAGCTGTTCGAAGGCATCAGGGGAGGTTTTCCACATCGCTGAGAAATTGAGCAAGGCATCGAGATTGGCGGCGAGAGGCTCGGTGGGGCCAGACGGGTCAAAGTCTCTCGGACGCACAACCCATAGGCTGACGAAGCGGTCCAACTCTCGGGTGATGAATACCCGACATGTCTTTGTCTCCCAATTGTGCCCGATCTGCTCTTGTTTACGGTTGATCAGACGAGTGTGCTGTGTCTTCAACACCGCGTCCAGCTTGTCACACAAAGCCTGCTCAACCTCCTGCGTGAAGTAGTCCTTGTCGATCTCCATCAGAAACCCACGAGGCTCACCTACCATGACATGCAGGGCTTTGATGGCGATGCTGCCTTTAAAAAGGCTCATGGTGTATTTCAGATCAAAGGAACCATTTCGAAACACCGCTCTGCGCTGCTCATTCGGGTCATCATACCAGATCTTCTTTCCAGTCGACTCGACCTGGGATTTGAAAATCGTGCCGAGGTCGTCCGCCGTTACTTTAAAGGGATCTTCCCAGTTGATCAGCACATCCATGTCCAAGGGTACAAGGTCTGCTCCATCGGACGTCTGAGCGATGATATCTACTCGCCCGATGCAAAGAACGAGAATGGCCGCGAGTAGGCTTAGAGAGTGTTTCATTGGCGCTTTTAGCAGGAAAGCAGATGGAGTGTCAATATCGTCGCCTGCGGTGTGTTGTCCGTTGCTCAAAAGAGTGCCTGTTTAGCTATACGTTCTAGAGAAGCGGTGAATCATAGGCGGCGGAGGCCCTCCTGTGCATGAAGTTGAAGTTGGAAAAAGTGACTTTGGATAAAGTGCGCGTAGCGATGGACTGCACGCCAACCAAAACGGGTGTCCGGCGTTTGCGGGCTCTCTCGGCTTTGCGACAGCAAGGTTGACGGCATACTTGGCAATGGGCTTCACCAAGGAAAATGACCAGGTCAAGCCCCCGGGCATGGCCCAGCGGGCTCACTTCACCTCCACCACTTCCACGACATCGAGCTGGATAAACTGACCATTGAAAGGCTTCGGAGCGGGAGCCACGTCGGGCACGACGAGCTTTGAGAAATTGGTGATCATATGGCCGTTCTGGCCGTCACCGTGAAGGGTGAGGGTGGCACCACCGTCGATCTCGATGGTGGCGGTGTAGTCGATGGTGAAAATGCGATGACCGACCTTGTCGTCACGATTGAAGAAAAAGTGCTGCGCGGGCGAGGACACGCTGAGTTGGTAGATGTTGTAGGTCTTGTTGTTCGGCCCACCACCGATGTAGAAGCGCTCGCCGATCTGCTTGCCGTCTTTGTACATCATTGGCTCCACCACGCCTCGCACACGCAGGGTGACTTTGTAGCGCTTGCCAGCCTCGCCGCCGAAGGTCTTCACGTCGGTGAATTTGTCGTTCGTCTTCGGGTCATCCGTCATGCGGGCGGAGATGCCATCTGCACCGGGCTTGGGATTCTCCGGCATGGGATCGCGGCAGGGAAACTCAAAGCGATAACCATCCAGAGCAGCAGCAGCCTTTTTCAATTCGTCCGCCGCCTGGATGAGAGGCGTGAACAAAGACAGAACGACGATGCTGGAGAGGAGATGCAGGCGATTCATGATAGGTGACTAGGGAGATGACATGAAACGAGGGAACTGCACGGTGCTTTCGGGCTTTGGGCGGCCACGACTCTCATCGCGGGCCGCATTGAGGCATGCGCACTGCTGCGCATCGGTTGGGAGGGTGCGCAGCGGCTCATGGAACGTGCCGTGCAGCGCGGACTGGCCCGGCGCAACCTGGAGGACTTCGAGCACGCCGGGATGCACGAAAAGAGCTTCGGCAGCGGCCATGACTACATCACCACGCTCAACGACCTGAGCGAAGGAGCTGCCCGTGTGATTGAAGTGGTGCATGGGCGCAAACACGAGTACGCCGTCAGGCTGCTGGAGCGAATCCACCAAGCCCATCGCGGACAGATCAAAGGCGTGGCCATGGACATGTGGGGCGCGTATCTGAAGACCACGCGGCAGAGCGGTTCTACAAAGGGTGGCGCAGAGCGGTGATGAGCAGCCGGCTGCCGCAGTCCAAGGCTTCGCCAAACACCGCTGAAACTTGAGGACCCGCACCAACTTCCCCGATGAACCCCCTTTTGCTCCTCGGCGGCGAAAACGAGTATGAATTAGCGCATGGGCGAACCCGGACCTGAGTCGGCTGCCCATCTGCCCCATCTGCTTTTTCAGCATCGACAACCCGGCACTCAAGGCTTGACCCCCGGAGTCGTTTTCGCTCCAATCGGTTCATTCATGAAAAACCTTCGTTTTGTCTACGAAGCTCGTTTTGCCTGAAGCCAACCCTGAAAAACCACAAAAAACGGTGAGCGAATCTGATTCGCCCACAATGAAGTGTGGATAAACAACGTCACCCAAGACTCAGAGTCCAACGCCATGAAACGAATCGGCCTTTGGCCTCAGACACCAGCAGTTCCGGAGGCGCTAAGGCTCCTCAGCTCTATAGTGCCCTCTGGGACACCCGACGATTTTGCTGAGTTCTTCAGAAAGTGGGATGGGGCGGAAGCAGCCTTTGAAAGCGACGATGTTGACATGTTGCGGGTGGACTCCATCGAACATATTGCCCAGACGAAAGCAGCGTTGTCGGAAGTGTTTCCGACGCTCTTTGTTTTTGGCACCGACGGAGGCGGACGCTTGATAGCCTATGACATGGAGGCTCCTAAGCCGTGGCCAATCGTTCTTCATTGGCCTGGTGTCACGGATCACGAAGATCCAACAGCGCTCGCCGCGACGATGAGTGAATTCATCCAGAAGTATTTCGAAGGCTAACCATGAAAGACTACGAACGAAACGGGGCAAAACGGATGCAGTAACGGATCGAAGGCTATCTGTCGTGTCAGCAACGTCTTGCGCTCGCCGTCGCCTGATCCGAAGCGTTCGCGATGGCCAGTTATGGAGGAGCGTCACCTCTCACTGCGAGCCTCCCAACCCATGAGCCACCGGCCGAAGTGCGGCTTTTTTAAGCACGATCCATCAAGACGGAAAGCCACGGCAAGCTAGCATCCGCAGCATGACCAGCTACTTGCGGCAGCTTCAGCGTTCCATCGACTACATCGAGACCCATCTCGGTGAGGAACTGCGCACCGTCCGCATCGCGAAACACGCAGGCATGTCGATGTGGCATTTTCAGCGGGTATTCAGTGCCGCGCTCGGCCAGCCGGTGATGGACTATGTGCGCCGCCGCCGCTTGTCCCGGGCGATGGATGAGCTCGCGGGCACGCCAAAAAGCCTTTTCGATATCGCTCTCGACCATGGCTTCGGATCGCAGGAGGCGTTCACACGGGCTTTCAAAGACATGTTCGGCATCACGCCCGGTGTTTGCCGCAAGCAACGAGGTCACGGTCTGCTGCCGCAAGCCGTGCCCGAAATCACGACCG
Organism: Verrucomicrobiaceae bacterium; assembly: GCA_016713245.1. Taxonomy (GTDB): domain Bacteria; phylum Verrucomicrobiota; class Verrucomicrobiia; order Verrucomicrobiales; family Verrucomicrobiaceae; genus Prosthecobacter. The sequence goes on from JADJPM010000001.1 coordinate 865,719, forward strand.
AGTCCTTGTTTCATCTCCACCACCGCATCACCATGACACCTCGCATCGAAACACTGCCTCCACGTCTCGTCATCGGCATCGAACGTCCCTTCATCTCTGCGCTTTCGCCCAAGCGAAACAACCACCTCGTCATTCCCCGCCTGTGGCAGGACTTTGGGCCGCGCATCGACTCGATTCCGAATCGGAGCGGGGATCTGGTCTTTGGCTGTATCTTCTGCGACGAGGGCGAAGATGCGTCATGCCGCTACCTGGCCTGTGTGGAGGTTTCATCGGCTGTCGAGGTGCCCAAAGGCATGGTGAGCCGGGAGCTGTCAGGTGGCAGGCATGCCGTTTTCACTCACCAAGGCTCCATGAGCCGCATCGACCGCACGCTCGGCTATGTGTATGGCTCCTGGCTGCCACGCTCCGAGCATCAGCTCCGCCCAGGACCCGAGATCGAAATCTACGGCGCGAAGTTCCATCCCGAGTCACCGGACTCCGAGATGGAATTTTGCCTGCCGATCCAGTGATCACTCCAGCGGATGCACCGGGCCGAGAATGCGCTCTCGATCCATGCGCAGCTCCACGGCGACCTTGTCGCCATCACCTTTGCTGCCGCGAATCTTCTTCGGCACAGGCAGAAATTGGCTGCCGGACTTCGTGTCATTCCAAATGGTGGTTTTCCATGTTTTGCCATCCACGCTCGCCACGACCGGCGTCATGCCCCACGAGCCGGTCACGGGCAGTTTGAGGCTCTTCGGCAGCGGCGCAAAGGTCCAGCCGCCTTTGCCGCCGGTATGAAAGAGAGTGGCCGTGAAGCGATGCGTGACGGCAAAGGGATCGCGGACGGGTTTCATGGCCGCTTTTTCATAGCTTCACTTCCCAGCCTTTTCGGTAACCGCCCTCGCGTCCTCGGAGCGCCTCGGCAGCGGCGTTGTCGATGATTTTGCCAGTCTTCGGATCGCAGCGGACGACGGTGTTGGTGCGGTAAGCCATGTTGCCGAGGTGGCACATCATCGTGCTCTTCTGCCCTTCGTCGATGGGGCTGTTGAGCTTCGCTTCGCCACGGATGGCATCGAGGAAATTGCCGATGTGGGAGACATCGCCGGTGCCTGCGGTGCTGGCTTTGCCCTTGCTGATCTCGACGCCCTTTGGGTCGTAGATGCTCCAGGTATCGCGGGAGATGGCCATCGTGCCTTTGTCGCCATAGAAGACGACTTCGCCGAGGTTTTTCTCCGCGGCACGCGGATGACAGGAGCTTTGCAACCACTCGCAGCCTGCGTGACCGAAGTCATAGACGGCCGTGCCGGTGTCCGGCGTCTCTTGAGCGTCGTCGAAGAAGTAGCGGCCGCCATTGTAGGTGGTGCGCAGCGGGTAGTCGCCCTTCAGGCCCCAACGCAGGATGTCGAGCGTGTGGATGCCGTTGTTGCCGAGCTCGCCATTGCCCCAATGCCAGAACCAGTGCCAGTCGTAGTGAGCCATCTTTTTCGGGTCGTGCTTCGCATCATCGGGCACGGGGCCCTGCCACAAATCGAAGTCGAGATCCGCCGGTGCCGGCTTTTCATTCACGGCGACCGTTTTGCGGCTGTTGTAGTAGAAGCCACGGCCAAAGCGCACCTCGCCGACGACTCCTTCATGAAGCGCCGTGATGGCGTCCTTCATCCAGGTGCGGCGCTGGTTGCCCATCTGCACGAGACGGTCGTATTTCGTCGCTGCGGCGACGATCAACTCGGCCTCGTTGGCGTTCTGGCTGCCGGGTTTTTCGACGTACACATGCTTCCCTGCGTGCATGCAAAGCAGCGCGGCAGGCGTGTGCCAGAAATTCGGCGTGGCGATGAAGACGGCGTCGAGCGTCTTGTCATCGAGGAAGCTGCGGAAGTCCTTCACACCCTGGCAGGAAACCTGTTGCGTGGCATTCACCATCTTCAGACCGCTTTCGAGACGCTTCGCATCCACCTCGGCGAGATAAGCGATTTCCACATTCGGGATCTTCAGCAAGGCGCTGACATGCTGCATGCCCCGCCCCAGCGCGACGACCGCCACCTTGAGCTTTTTCTGCGCCGCATCCGCCGCACGAATTCGGGTGACGGCAGAAGCTGCGGCAATCGCAGACGTTTGGTGGAGGAAAGAGCGGCGATTCATGGTGGTGTCAGGAATCGCCAGCTGAGAGCTGCCTCTTGCGAGCTATTGTCCAGCTAGCCGTTTCAATTCTCGGAGTGTCATTGCTTCTTCGTCGTGTTCGTCTTCGTAGGCTTCGACGAGTTCCAGCAGTTCACGAAAATACTCTCGCTGCACGCTGCTGAGCTTTCTGACCGAGAAGCGGCTGCATAGATTCGCCGCCTCAAGATAGCCTGAACGGCTGCGAAAGGGCACGAGCGCGCAAAGTGCCCACAGGCCGGAGATCGTATCCGGCAATTTTCGAATCGGGACGGTGGTCTTGGCAGTTGGCATGAAAGTTTAGAGGCGTTTTTTCCAAACGTTTTTGGAGTATTCAGCGTGACTTAGAAAATCCAAGAGGAAAACCCGCCCGGTGTTGAAATGCACGGCAGCGATCAGCCGAAAGCTGTTTCCTGCGATGTTGAAGACCAAAACGGGTTTCCCGCTTTCCACACGGACCATGTCAGCCTGTGAAAAGTCGGAACGAATCTCCGTCAGCGATTTCCATGTAGCCTTGCGGGTGATCTCAAACCATCGAAGGAGAGATGGTGCAGCCGATGGATGCTTCCTCGCCCAGTTCAGCAAAGTAGATGGCTTGACGGTGCGCATGGATCATTTCGCCAGCAGCTTCTCCACCTCCTCCACCGTCGTGACGGGGGCTTGGCAGGTGAAGTTTTGGCAGATGTAGGCGGCGGGGTGGCCTTCGAGGGGTTTCATGCCGGCGAGGGCTTCGTTGTGCTTGGAGAGCCATTTTTGGGCTTCACCGCCGTCGGCGTGAAGGAGGGCGGCGTTGGGCAAAAATTGGCGACGGAGGTGGTTGGCGAGCTTTTGGAACTCGGGGGCCGATTTGTCGCCGGCGAGGACGATTTGGGTTTTGCCGCGATGGAGGAGGTCGAAGGCCATCGACATGACGGGGACGGCGGAGGCGCTGCTTTGAAGCGTGTTGCCGAAGAGGGCGAAGATATTCTCGGCCTGCGACTTGTAGCTGTCCTTCGCGAGCAGAGCGCTGAGGCGGACGAGGTTGAGGGCGGCGAGGGAGTTCGGGGAGGGCTCGGCGCCGTCGTAGTCTTCTTTGATGCGCAGGACGCTGTTCGGCATGTCGGTGTGGACGCTGAAGTAGCCGCCGTTTTCTTTGTCGAGGAACTGCGCGTCCATTTCGCTTTGCAGGGAAACGGCCCACTGGAGCCATTTCACGTCGAAGGTGGCTTCATAAAGGTCGAGTAGGCCGTGGATGAGGCAGGCGTGGTCGATGGAGAAGGCTTTGGGGCCGCGCTGACCTTCGCGCCAGGAGCGGTGCAGTTCTTTGCCGGGTGTGGTGCAAAGTTGATCGTGGATGAACTGCGCGGCCTGGGTGGCGAGCGTGATCATTTCGGCATCGCCGAGGGCCGCGCCGCAGCGGGCGAGGCCGGCGATGGTGAGGCCGTTCCACGCGGTGATGATTTTGTCGTCGCGATGCGGACGCGGGCGCTTGTTGCGGGCCTCGATGAGCTTGTCGATGGCGGCGTCGATGATCGTTTTGATCTCCTCGGCGGTCTTCTTGAAGTACTCGCCGGTCTTTTTGAAGGAGACGGCGCGGTAGAGGGTGTTGAGGCCCTTCAATTCGCCATGCGGATCGCTCTCGGGGCGGGCGTTGCCATCGCGGCGGGCGCCGTAGGCGTAGCGGAAGATATTGCCGTGCTCCTTGCCGAGGATCTCGTCGATCTCGGCGGCTTTCCATACGTAGAAGGCGCCTTCGGTTTTGTGCTCGGCATCGGCGGTGGCGAGGCTATCGGCATCCTCGGCGGAGAAGAAGCCGCCCTCGGCGTGGCGGAGGTCGCGCTTCAAATAGGCGACGGTGCTGCGGATGATGGTTTCAAAGAGCGCGTTGCCCTCGGTGAGCTTCCACGCGTCGATGTAGGCGCTGAGGAGCTGCGCTTGATCGTAGAGCATCTTTTCGTAGTGCGGGATGTGCCAGTAGGCATCGACGCTGTAGCGGTGGAAGCCGCCGCCGAGGTGATCGCGCATGCCGCCATTGGCCATGGCACGCAGCGTTTTGACGGTCATCTCCATGGCCCAATCGCTCTCGTGGCTGCTCGATTTGTCCTCGCGCTTCGCGAAGGCGCGGTGAATGCGCATGAGGAGGTTCAAACCGGTGGGTCGCGGGAATTTGGGAGCGCCGCCGAAGCCGCCTTCGTGGTAATCAAAGCTGCCGCTGAGGTCGTCGTAGGCTTTTTGCATCACGGCCGCGGGATCGATGCCGGTGACTTCCTTGTTTTCGTTGTCGAGATGCTCCTGGAGCTTCTCGACGGACTTGCTGGCGCGTTCTTCGACGCCTTTGCGATCCTCCTTCCAGATCTTCGACAGCTCGGTGAGCAGATGTTTGAAGCCGATGCGTCCCGGCGTGTCCTCCGGCGGGTAGTAGGTGCCGCCGTAGAACGGCTTCAGCTCAGGCGTGAGGAAGACGCTCATCGGCCAGCCGCCCTGACCGCTGGCGGCCTGGACGTAGGTCATGTAGGTGAGATCGACATCGGGCCGCTCCTCGCGATCGACTTTGACGGGGATGAAGTGCTCGTTGAGCAGCTTCGCGGTGTACTCGTTCTCAAAGGACTCGCGTTCCATGACGTGGCACCAGTGGCAGGTGGAGTAGCCGGAGGAGAGGAAGATGGGCTTGTCCTGCTCTTTGGCCAATTTGAAGGCTTCTTCGCCCCAGGGCAGCCAGTTCACGGGGTTGTGGGCGTGCTGCAAAAGGTAGGGCGAGCGCTCCTTGGCGAGGGCGTTGGTGTGCTTGGGCGAGGTGGGGGTGGTTTCGCTCATGGTTGGGGGATGCAGCGAACGTTCCCGCGATGGGGAAGGTTGCAAGAAGAGGTCAAAGGCTCCTAGCCACAAAAAGAGGGGACGCCTCGCGGCGTCCCCTCCGGGATGGAACTGGGTGCTGGAAGCTCTTACGAGCCGCCGGGGCGCCATTCTTCGGTGGCGAACTTGAAGGCCTGCTCCAGGCCGACGAGGTCGGTGCTGGGCTTGAGGGCTTCGAAGGCGGCGCTTTCCTTCTGGATGTCGGCGTCGCTGTAGTTCATGGCCTTGATGGAAAGGCCGATGCGGCGCTCCACCTTGTCCACCTTGATGACACGGGCTTCGACTTCGTCGCCCACATTGAGCTTGTCCTTGACCTTCTCGATGCGCTCCTCGCTGATCTGCGAGATGTGCACGAGGCCGTCGATGTCGTCTTCGAGCTCGATGAAGGCGCCAAAGCTGGCGATCTTCGAGACGCGGCCCTTGACGACTTCGCCGACCTTGAAGCGGCCGTCGATCTCGCTCCACGGATCGGTTTCGAGCTGCTTCATGCCGAGAGAGATGCGCTGGTTGGCCTTGTCGATGCCGAGAACGACGGCTTCGACTTCCTGGCCCTTCTTGAGCATTTCGGACGGGTGGTTGATCTTGCGGGTCCAGCTGAGGTCGGAGACGTGGATCATGCCGTCGATGCCTTCTTCGAGTTCGACGAAGGCGCCATAGGCGGTGAGGTTGCGGACCGGACGGGTCATCTTCGTGCCCACAGGGTAGCGAGCGTCGATATCGTCCCACGGATTCGTGTCGAGCTGACGCACGCCGAGGCTGATCTTGCGCTCGTCCTTGTTGATGCCAAGAACGACGGATTCGATGATCTGACCGACGGCGAGAACATCGCTCGGACGGGCAATGCGCTTCGTCCAGGAGAGCTCGGAGACGTGGATGAGGCCTTCGACGCCTTCTTCCACTTCGACGAAGGCACCGTAAGCGACGAGCTTGGTGACCTTGCCGCGGACCTTGTGGCCCACGGGGTAACGGTTCTCGATGTTTTCCCAGGGATTGTTTTGGAGCTGCTTGAGGCCGAGGGAGACACGCTCTTTCTCGCGATTCACTTCGAGAATGACGACGTCCACGGCCTGACCGATGCCGACCATCTCAGAAGGATGGTTGAGGCGGCCCCAGGACATGTCGGTGATATGAAGCAGGCCGTCCATGCCGCTGAGGTCCACGAACACACCGAAATCGGTGATGTTCTTGACGATGCCAGTGACCTTGTCGCCCGGATTGACGGAATCGAGGAACTTCTGGCGCTGCTCGGAACGCTCGGCCTCAATGACTTCGCGGCGGGAGAGCACGATGTTTTTGCGCTCGTCGTTGATCTTGACGATCTTGAACTCGAACACCTTGCCGACGTATTCGTTGAGGTCCTTCGGCGGGATGATGTCGATCTGGCTGCCTGGCAGGAAGGCTTCGACGCCCACGTTGACCATGAGGCCGCCTTTGACGACACTCTTGATCTTGCCTTTGACGAGACCGCCGTCTTTGAAGACGTGGTAAATTTTTTCCCAGTTCTGGCGGTGGGCGGCTTTCTCTTTGGAGAGAACGACCATGCCTTCGTCATTTTCGAGACGCTCGAGCAGGACTTCGACTTCGTCGCCGACCTGGATGTCTTCGTCTTCGAATTCGTTCGAGGGGATGGCGCCTTCGGACTTGTAGCCGATGTCCACGAGGACGACTTGGGGTTTGATTTCGAGGATGCGACCCTTGACGATGGATCCCTCGGAGAGCTCGCGGAAAGAACCTGCGATCAGGTCGGCGAGCGATGCGTTTGCACTCATGTGATGTTATTTACGGGTTGGGAGCGTTCGGTGGGTGAACCGCTGATGTGCTTCCGCTCCGGAGGCACACAGCGGGCTTTCGTCCCGCAGCACCAGAGGGTGCCCGGACAAGAGGGCCGCCATAGTCGGGGTGAACGTCGTTTTGGCAAGGCCGAAGTTCGGGGTGGGTCGCCGCCTTGCTTTCCTCGACGAAAGCCGTTTCAATGGCGGCCCGCCACGCCCTCATGCCCCCCGATTCTCCCCTGCCCCATCTTGCCAGCCCCACTGGCGGCCTGCCATCGTCTGTTCGCTGGGCGCAGCTCATGCTGGCGGACCGCCTGCGGCCCGGTGATGTGGTGGTCGATGCCACGATGGGGAATGGGCATGACACGCTCTTCCTGAGCCAGTGCGTCTCGCCGGGCGGGATGGTGTTTGCTTTCGATGTGCAGGCGGCAGCGCTGGAGGAGACGCGGAAGCGGGTGCCCCCGGAGATGAGCACGCTTTTCCATGCCGGGCATGAAACGATGGCGGAAAACCTGCCGGTGGAGCTTCACGGCAAGATCGCGGCCATCATGTTCAACCTCGGTTACCTGCCGGGCTCAGATAAAACCTGCATCACCCGCACGGAAACGACGCTGGCGGCCTTGGCGCAGGCCATCGAGCTCCTGAAACCAGGCGGAATCCTCACGCTGGCGGTTTATCCCGGCCATGAAGGTGGGGCGGAGGAGAGACGGGAGATCGCCCAATGGGCCGCAGGTCTCGATTCGAGGCGTTTCGAGGTGCAGCACCTCCGCCCGGTGAATCGTAGTGCCGCCCCGCCGGAGTTGTGGACGGTCTGGAAGACGGCCCCGATGAAAAAATGACTCCCTTCCGGGAATTCCGGCGAAAGTTTCCCATCTCACCCCACGCATGATGCACAACATCACATCACCAGCCATGAAATCCCTCGCCAAACTCCTCACCACCGCCCTCTTTGCCGCCATGAGCCTACCCGCCTCCGCCGCTGATAAACCTGCCGCCAAAACCGAAAAAGCCTACATCGGCGGCGGCTGCTTCTGGTGCGTCGAAGCGCAGTATCTGATGCTCAAGGGCGTGAAGAAGGTCGTCAGCGGCTATTCCGGCGGCAAGACCTTCAACCCGACTTATGAAGACATTTGCACGGGTGAAACCGGCCACGCGGAGGTCATCGAGATCGAGTTCGATCCGGCGGTGACGACCTTTAAAGAGATCGTCGAGCTCTTCTGGGATGCTCACGATCCCACCAGCGTGACGAAGGAACCCATGGAAAAGCACGGTAAGCTCCTCCCGAAAGGCACCCCCTACCAGGGCAATGACTACGGCACGCAATACCGCTCCATCATTCTCTACACCAACCCCGAGCAGAAGCAGATCGCCGAGGCTTCGAAAGCCGCCTTCCAGCCGAAGTTCAAAGACCCCATCGCCACGGAGATCGTGCCGCTGGTGAAGTTTTACAAGGCGGAGGACTATCATCAAAACTTCCAGGAGCGGAATCCCAACCAGGGCTACGTCCGTGGGGTGGTGACTCCGAAGGCGGAGAAGTTCAAGCACACGCTGGAAAACCAAGGTAAGCTCAAGGAAGAGAAGAAGTAATCCGCCAACTCTATCTCCCATGCCCCCTCGTCCTTGGATCATTGCCGAAACGAACTGGAAACACGTCAAAGAGACGCCTTACGAGGTGGCGGTGCTGCCGATGGGGGCCACGGAGGCACATAACTGGCACCTGCCCTACGCCACCGATTCGCTCCAAAATGAAGCCATCGCCGCCGAGGCCGGTCGGGTGGCCTGGGAGGCTGGGGCAAAGGTGGCCATCCTGCCCAACATCCCCTTTGGCGTGCAGACAGGACAGCTCGAAATCCCCTTCTGCATCAATATGAACCCGAGCACCCAGATGATGGTGCTCGAAGATGTGATTTCGAGCCTCGAAGGCGTAGGCGTGAAAAAGTTCTTCATCCTCAACGGCCACGGCGGTAATGACTTCCGCCAGATGCTCCGCGAGTTGCAAGGACGGCACCCGAAGATGTTCCTCAGCACCGTGAGCTGGTTCAACGCCGTCAAAGGTGACGACATCTTCGACATCCTTGGGGATCATGCCGACGAGCGGGAAACCAGCCTCATACTCCACCTCCACCCGAACCTTGTTTTGCCAAAAAGCGAGTGGGGGCCCGGCACGGACAACCGCTGGAAGCTCAAAGCCATCCACGAAAAGTGGGCCTGGGCCCAGCGTGACTGGCTGAAAGCCACCAATGACACCGGCAGCGGCGATCCGCAGCATTCCACGGCTGAAAAAGGCAAGCGCTACCTCGAAGCCCTCGGAGCCAAGATCGGCTCCTACCTGGTGGAACTGGCGCAGGCGGATATCACGGCGCTTTACGAGCGGCCTTGAGCCGTTTTTCAGCTTGGTCGGACCTGGGGCTGAATGCGGGAGATCATCTCGCGGACGTGCTGGGCCTTAAATGCACGCGGTTTGAGCACGGCGAGGCTTTTAGCGGGCGAACCCCAGCGGAGGACGCGGATGTTCACCTTTCGAGTGCCCCAAAGATTCATCAGTCCGGTAGTCGGCTGATAGATATCGATCGTGCGCGTGCCAACCAGAGCCCGGCCGTAATCATCCACCACATAGACGCTTGGATCTCCCTGAATTTGGAAGACGGTGCCCAAGGGGTAGATCGACCAATCGGCGGCCGCGCTGCGAACCGTCCCTGCCTTCAACTGGGTGCCCACGGCGGTGCGGGCCCCATACTGAAGATGGTCCGCCTCAGTGTGGGTGTAGGCGGTGGTTCTAACGCCTGGGATGACCTGTCCGGCGGTGCGGATCGGCGCTGATACGGCGAGCGGAGTCTGAGCTGGAGGCTGAAGCTTTCCAGCGAGGGAGCTGGCACAAACAAACGCGATGCAGAGGGGAACGGAGGCGATCAAGATGAGGTGGGGGGTATTCACGCTCCGCCGAGCAGGCAGAAGAGCCCACCCGGCAAAGGGGCGGCGATGGTGTCGAGTTCACCGGGGGTGTCAAACCGTGATTTGGCCGCCTCCTTGCCCTCTCATCCGGCTCGAATTATCTGATGGGGACAAGTTTCAGTGCCGTCATGGCACTTTGGGAGTGTGTTTTCCAGCAGTGGCGTTCGTTTGTTCACTTCCCAGCTCAAGAAAAAGGGGCTGACGCATCTGCGTCAGCCCCTCACAAAAAAATCAATGCGATGAAAACGGGCTACTCCCCTTTCGCCTTCTTTTTGCCCAGAAGGACCACCAGAAGGAGAACCAGCACCACGGCACCACCAGCGACCATGAGGATGGTATCCATGCTGATGGTGGACTCCTCCTCGACGGGAGCAGGGGCTACCGGAGCAGGAGCGGGGGCCACCGGTTGTGCATAAGCGCCCTGGGGCATCGGGACACCCGCCTGCGGCACGCCACCAACTGGTGGAGGTGTCATGCCAGGATTGATCGGCTGCTGCACGGGCGCCGCGCCAGCAGGCACCTGCTGAGGCATCACCGAAGTAGGCTGAGGAGGCGGAACCTGACCACTTGCCACGGCCATTGCACGCGCGACGGACGGATCAACTCCGGGTGCGCCAGCAGCACCTGGGGTAGCCGGTGGAGCCCCGATGACCGCATGAGTCGCTGCCGCCTGTTGCTTCGCGGCATATTCAAAGCGCTTCTGTTGGAAGCCATTCCTGTAGATTTGAATGATGGGGCCATACTCCGGATTTGCCTGGGCGGCGTTAATTGCTTCCGCCAAGGCCAACTCACCATCGACGATCTTTTCACCGTAGAAGTGAATGGTGGCTTGATGCAGGTGCTCACAGATTTTCGTGATCTGCGGGATATTCACCTTCTGCAGCTTGGTCTTTTCAGCGAAGACATTTTTCTGTAGCTCCTGAAGGAGCTTGAGATCGTATTTGTAGGGCGTGATCCATTTGCTGTCCTTTCGCTCAATACCCTTACGGGTATCCGCATCATTCACTTCTTTGTCGATGGCTGATTTAGCACGGGTGAGATCAGGCTCGACAAGGCGTTTGAGGCTTTCGTCGCGCTGCTTTTGGAGGATGGGCTGATCCTTGATCATCTGCGAGAGCTTCGCATCGTAGGTGGTCAGGATGGCAAGAGCCTCCTCTACGGCCTTGGGATAGTAGATGGATGCTTGGTGAAATTTCTTTTTGTCCGTGAGTTGGTCAAATTCACGCAGCGCACCGCTCATGTCTCCTGCGGCGGCCTTTTCATTCATCGCTTGGCGGATCAGATAGGCGTCCACATTGGCTTTCTCCGCCCGGGCTTCTTGAGCGGTGAGCCAGCGGCCTTCCAGTTTGATGCCTCCCGAGACGACCTTTTCCTTTTCCGACTGGAGCTCATCGATCATTTTTTTGATCTCGTCAGCCTGCGGGGTGCCTGGGTAGCGGTTCACGAAAGGGCGGAGGCGGTCCTGAATGAGCTGCTCATACTTTTCGGCGGTCATCAGGTCCACCGTGGGCACCAGCTTGCGCAGCTCCTTGATCTCAACCTCCTCGGGCTTCTCCTTCAAAATGCCGCCAGGGGCGATCTCCGCCATGGGGATGAATTTTTCATCCATGATCTTGGCGGTGACCTTGTACTTCATGAGCACGCCTTCCGGCTTTTGCTCCAAAATGGTGCCCTCGAGTTTCTTGCCGTCCTTCAGCGTGACAATGTCGGCGCGAAGCAGGCCGGTGGAGGTGGCGGCTAGCGCTAGGAAAAGCAGGGAACGGCTCAGTTTCATGGTGTTGGGAATGATTTCGGAAAAAGTCGGGACGAACGGGAAAAATAATCAAAAAGCACCTCGCTCGTAAAGAGAGGATTCGAGCTGGAAGGGATTATTTTTGGCGACGCTGAAGGATGATGCGCTTGAAGCGCGCCTCGCCGCCTTCGCTGACGCTGGCCACCACGGGGTCATCGACGAAGACATTGTGAATGAGGCGGCGGTAGTAGCTGTTCATCGGCGGTAGCTCGGCGGGCTGGCCGGTGGCACGCACCTTGTCGGCGAGTTCTTTGGCGCGGGCGATCATTTTGTCCTCCCGCATGGAGCGGTAAAACTCCACATCCACGCGGATGCGCGGGGCCTCCGGCATGTGACGGTAGAGGATGCGGTTCACGAGGTATTGGATGTCCTCCAGCACCTCTCCACGGCGGCCGATGAGAGCATCGCTGTCCTTCGTCAAAACCTGGAGCGTGGGGCCGTCTGGGCCATCATCCTGCTCGATCTGGGCGGTGAAGCCCAGGTAACCGAGCATGGCATCGAGAATGTGCTGGGCGTGTTCGAGGGCGGAAGCGTTCATGATGACTGACCCGGTATGCGATCCGGGCCGGTTCGTCATTCAGAAATTCGTTCTTCGCCTTCTGAGAACTAACCCCCGAGCTTCGGCGGCTTGTTGCCGGGCTTCTTCTTGTCTTTTTGGTGGCCCATGGGGTTGAAGAAGGGGCTTTGCGGAGCCGGTTTGGCTTCGCGCTTCACCTTTTCGAGCACCGGATCAGGAACGTAGAGCTTCATGATCCACGTCTGGGCGATGCTGAAGAGGTTCTGAGTGGACCAATAAAGGGCGAGAGCGGAGGCGAAATCATAGCTGATCCACAAGAAGATCAGCGGCATGAACATGAAGATGCGCTGCTGCATCTTGTCCACCGTCTGCGGCTGCGGGGTGAGCTTCATCTGCGCCACCATGGTGATGCCCATGATGATTGGCAGGGGGTTGATGTTAAAACCAGCCAGTTGGGCGACGGTATCCGGGGCGGAGAGGTCCTTCACCCACCAGAGGCCGTGGCCGCGGAGTTCGGCGGCGTATTCGAGCATGCTGTAGAGGCCGATGAAAATGGGGAACTGCAGCAGCAGCGGCAGGCAGCCGCCGAGTGGGTTCACGCCGTAGTCACGATACAGCTTCATCACCTCCATCTGCTGCTCCTGGGGCTTGTCCTTATACTTCTCCTGCAGTTCCTTCATCATCGGGGCCAGCAGGCCCATACGCTTCATCGTGCGCATGGATTTGGCGTGGATGGGCCAGATGCAAAGACGGACGAAAATGGTGAGCAGGATGACCGCCACGCCCCAGTTACCGGTCACGCCGTGCATCCAGCGCATCACGATGACAAGACCGATGCTCACCGGCTTGAAGTAGCCGTAAAACATCGCGTAGCGGCGCTGGCGGTCCGTTTCCTCGTCGATCTTTTTCAGGCGGTGATACTCCTTCGGACCAAGGTAAACCTGATACGTCTCCGTCTTGCTAGCACCGGGGGCCAGATCGATGACCGGGAGGCTCATGGAGCCCTCGTAAGCATAATCTTCGACGGCTGCGTTCTGCGGATGACCGGCGAGCGGTGTAGCTAGGCGACGGCGGGAGGACCAAAACTTCGCCGGCACACCTTTGTCATCCGTGGTGCGGGTCAGGATGTGAGAGTAAAAGCGGCTCGAAACCCCCGCGTAGCGCAGGTTGGCGTAGCTTTGGCGGAACTCGGTGGCCGCCTCACTGAACCAGCCCTTGCCGTAGTAGCTGGAGATCTTGTAATCGGCGTTGCCATTGTCGTTCCAGAAGAAGCTCTGGTAGCGCTCATCCGCATGATTCAATGCCGTGGAGGCTCCCGCGAAGAGGTAATACTCCTCGGAGCGATGCTGCGCGGTGCCGGTGTTGGTCAACGTCACCGTGAGATTCAGCAAATGGTCATCACTGGACGCTCCCTCGGTCAGCGTGAAGGTCTTTTTCACGCGGATACCCTCGGCGGTGGTGCCTTCAAAGCTCACCGAGCGGTCGCTCTGCTCCAGCATCTGGTAGGTGATGGCATCTGCGCCGGCAGGCTCGCGACGGATGGCACCGATCGGCTCCAAGGCATGCTCGTTGAGCGTGATGTGGTCCGTGGCACCCAAAACGGCACGGGTGATCCCGCCTCCCTTGGTGCTTAATTCATAGCTGACCGTCTCGGTTTTGAGTGTGTGCTTCTGCTCAGGGGCGGAAGGTGGTACCGCCGTGACTTGGGCGGTTGGTTTGGCAGCCTCAGGAGTAGCTGCGGGGGCGTCTTTCGGAGCCTCGGCCTTCTTTTTGGCCTCCTCGGCGATCCGCTGGGCGGCCACGAGCTTCTGATTCTCCTGCATGTAATAGAAATTCACCCCCATGAGGAGAATGCAGGTGATGATGACGATCCAGCCTTTGCGATCCATGAAATTAAGGGGAGAGGAGAGTGAGAGTTTGGGAACTAGCGGGCCGGATGAATGGCCGTGAATGCGCCGGTGGCGACGGAAAAATCAGGAATCATTTCGATTTCAGGCCTCCGGCTTCGGAGGCACCGGATCGTGGCCGCAACCGCCCCAAGGATTGCAGCGGGCGATGCGGCAAAAGCCCATCCAAGAGCCGCGAAGCACGCCGTGAGTCTCGACGGCTTCGAGAAAATAGGCAGAACAGGTCGGTGTGTAGCGGCAGCCGGAACCAGGACCTCCAAAAGCGTGAATCACCGGTGAAATGATCTTTTGGTAGAAGCGAATGAGAACTCGAATGACCCATTTCATGTCGCGGGTTGCGCGGTGGGAGCGATAAGGATGCCCAGGCGTTTGGCCAGCTTCAGCCAGTCGCGCTCCAAATCCTGCAAGGTGGCACCGGCGGCCCGCCAGCGTCCGATGACGACAAAGTGCCAGCCGGGGGCGATTTCCGCCCGATGAGCCCGAACGATCTCGCGCAGCAAGCGGCGGATGCGGTTTCGCTTCACGGCAATGCCCAGCTTTCTGCCTGTGATGAGGCCGTAGCCAAATTCGGCCACATTTTCGTCCTTCAGGACGCCCAGAACGAGATACTTGCCCGCATAGCTTGCCCCTTTTTCCCGAACGCGAGCAAAGTCGCTCGCGTGCTTCAACCGCAGATGGGAGGGGAGGCGCATGCCCGGCGGGCGAAAAATCAGGTGTGCTGCTGGACGTGGCGCTTGAAGTGAACTTCCACGCCCTTCGGCAGGAGGCGCTTGCGGCCAGCGGCGCGGCGGCGGCGGAGGATGTCACGGCCGTTTTCCGTCTTCATGCGGGCGCGAAAGCCAAACTGCTGCTTCCGGGTGCGCTTGGAGGGTTGGTAGGTCCTGAAGGTCTTGGGCATGGTATTCTGGGGTGGTTAAAAGGTAATATACGGCGGGAAGGCCGATCATCGAGGGTCACGCCGCAAACGCCATGACCCCGGAAAAAGGGGCGGGAGACTACCGGGACGGACCAGTTTGTCAATCAGTGCTTCAAGGAAGGCTGTTTCCGGCCTCAAGGCCAACTCGCCAACACCCGGCCATCGGCCTTTTTGAGCATCAGACCCTCCACGCGGACCTCCCCGGGGCCACCGCAAGGGTCGAAACGCAGACCATAGAGGGTTTTCGCCTCTTCGAGCGAGAGCTTCACGTCGTGCCATTGGCCGTCGTGGACGACCTCAAAGGGCAGGTTTTTGCCTTTGGGGAGGATGGTTTCGGCGTCGGTGGTCCAGAAAATCTCGCCGGAGCCTTTCGCGTGACTTTGGAGCCTGAATTCGAGGAGGTACGGGCCAGCCTCGCCGATTTGGAGTCGCTCAAAAGCCAGTCCGGGATCCTCGCCGGTGCATTGCAGGACGAGTTGAGGGCCTTCCACGGCCAGCTTCGTGCCTTTTCGTGCCCGGGGAAGTTCGGTGACCGCTTTCTTGCCTGGTCGCACCTTGCCTTCGTTGAGCGGCTTGTCGAAGTTCGTCCACTCGCGGTGCTTTTGCTCCGTCGCTGAATCGGCGACTGGGGCGCACTCCTTCGGCGTGGCGTGCAGGACGTCCTTCGCCATGTCGTGCCATTGTTTGACGAGTCGCTGCACGAGGTCGGGATGCTCCGCGGCCACGTTCCGCCGTTCCGTGCGGTCATCGGGCATGTGATAAAGCTCCCAGGGCTGGCTTTGAAAGCTCACCAGCTTCCACTCGCCATCTCGCAGGCCACGATCCGAGCCGAAAAGCAGATGAATCGGCGGACGCACCTTCATTTCATTCCCGGCGAGGATGGGGGCGAGCGAGGTTCCGGCCAGTGGGGAAGGCTCGCGACCCGCAAAAGTCTCTGGCACCTTCGCTCCGGCGAGTTCAGCAAAGGTAGGAAGCACATCCACGAGGTGCGCGGGCGAGGCGATGATGCTACCCGGCTTCTGTTTGAGGCCGGCGGGCCAGTGCAACACCGCCGGCGTGGAGATACCACCTTCGAACTGGTTCTGTTTGAAGTAGCGAAAGGGTGAATTCCGCGCCCAGGCCCAGCCGGTGCTGTCACTCCAGGTCGTGTTGGGATCAAAAGGCGGCGAGTCCGGCTCCGGGCGGCCGCGATCGTAAGGGCACGCGCCGTTGTCGGAGATGAAAAGAATCACCGTGTTCGCCAGATCGCCGCTCTTTTCGAGATCGGCAATGAGGCGTCCCAGCTCTTGATCGACGCGGTCGATGAGCGCCGCATAGGCCGCCATGCGCTTCGCCTCCCAGGCCCGGCGTTCTGGCGTGAGCTGATCCCAGCCACACACATGCTCCGGACGCGGGCTCTCCTTCAAATCGGCGGGCAGCAGGCCGATTTGCTTCTGTTTGGCGACTCGTGCGGTGCGCACCGCATCCCATCCGAGGTCGTATCGACCGAGGTACTTCCGATAATCGGCCTCCAGCGGTTGGAGCGGGGCATGCGGCGCATTGAAGGCGAGATAGTGAAACCACGGTTTCTTCGTCTCGCGGGCCTCGGCGATGAATTTCAACGCGTGATCCACATTCGCCACCGTCGTGTAAAAGCCCTTCGCCGGGACTTCGAACTTCTCGCCGTTCAGCCGGAAGGTTTTGTCACCGAGGTAGTAGTTCGTCGCGCCGGAGAGATGGCCGAAGAAGCGCTGGAAGCCGAAATCGGTCGGCTCCTTGCTCAGATGCCATTTGCCCGTCATCGAGGTGAAATAGCCCGCCGGAGCCAGCACCTCAGGAAGGGTGACCGCGTTCTTCAGGCTCTCATCACCCGCCTGACGGCACCAGCGACCGCTGAGCAGGCTCACCCGAGAGGAGTGGCACTTCGCCGTGTTGTAGAACTGCGTGAAGCGCACGCCATTCGCCGCGAGCCGGTCGAGATTCGGTGTGTCGATCTCCCCGCCGTAGCAGCCGAGATCCGAAAAGCCGAGGTCATCGGCCATCACGAGCAGAAAGTTCGGCTGGGCTGCGAAAAGTGAAGGGCAGAGGGCGAAGAGGAACAGCAGCAGGCGCATGGTGGCGTGAACGCCGGAGGGCCTCAAAACTTCCTCGCAATGCGCCCCATCCACGGCTCGTTTGCAGGCCATGACTCGACTCCTTGCCGTTATCCTCTTCGCTTTTAGCCATTTGCTCTCCGCTGAAAAGCCCAACATCATCGTCATCATGGCCGATGACCTCGGTTACGGCGATCTGGGATGCTACGGCGCGAAATCGGTGACGACACCGAACATCGACCAACTGGCCGCAAAGGGCCTGCGCTTCACCAGCGGCTACTGCAGCGCCTCGACGTGCACGCCGACGCGGTTCTCGCTGCTCACCGGCACCTTTGCGTTTCGCCAAAAAGGCACCGGCGTGGCTCCGCCGAATGGTCCGGCACTGATCAAACCCGGCACGGAGACCATCGCCTCCATTTTGAAGAAAGCAGGCTATGCCACCGCCGTGATCGGCAAATGGCATCTCGGCCTCGGCGATCCCAAACCGGATTGGAATGGCGATTTGAAGCCCGGTCCGCTGGAGATCGGCTTTGATCACTGCCTGCTGCTGCCCACCACGAACGACCGCGTGCCGCAGGTGTATGTTGACGATCATCGCGTGCGAAATCTCGACTCGAAAGACCCGCTGTGGGTCGGCGACAAAGCGCCGGACGAAAATCATCCCACCGGCATCACGCATCGCGACACACTGCGCATGAACTGGACGCATGGACACAACCAGACGATCCACAACGGCATCGGGCGCATCGGTTTCTACACCGGCGGCACCGCCGCACGCTTCCGCGATGAAGACCTCGGCGATGCCTGGATCAACGAAACGAACCGCTGGATCGAAGCCCATGCGAAAGAGCCCTTCTTTCTCTACTTCGCCAGCCACGACATCCATGTGCCGCGCATGCCGCACGAGCGGTTTCAGGGCAAAACCACGCTCGGTTATCGCGGTGATGCCATCGTCGAGTTCGACTGGAGCGTCGGCGAGATCATGAAAACGCTCGAACGCCTCAAACTGGCCGACAACACCCTCATCGTGCTTTGTTCCGACAACGGCCCAGTGCTCGACGACGGCTACGTCGATGGCGCGGTCGAAAAACTCGGCTCCCACGAGCCCGCCGGCCCCTTTAGCGGCGGCAAATACAGCGTCTATGAGGGCGGCACGCGCACGCCTTTTATCGCCACCTGGCCTTCTCGCATCCAGCCGGGCGTTTCGGATGAGGTTGTTTGCACCGTCGATCTTGCCGCCAGCTTGGCGGCACTGACCGAAACGCCTCTCGCTGAAAACGCCTGCCTCGACAGCCAGAACATCCTCCCTGCCCTCCTCGGCGAAAAAGGTGCCAAAGGCCGCGATTCACTGCTCCAGCAGGACAACAACGGCACGAACCTTGGCCTCCGCATGGGCGAGTGGAAGCTCGTGCGCATGAAGACCAAGGGCAAATCCCAAGCCGTGGTCACAATGAAGACCCGCGATGAAAGCCAGGCCCCGCTTCACCGCCTTTACCATCTGCCGGATGATCCCGCCGAGCTCAAAGACCTCAGCGCCGAGCAGCCCGAGCGACTGAAAACGATGATCGCCAAGATGGATGAAATCGTCGCGGCTCCGACGCGGAAATAAACCTCACCGCTCCAGCCACAGCGTGCTGGTGCGGAAGTCGAGCGTCATGCGGCTGCCATGCCAGAAACGTGAGCCGATGCGCTTTGGCCCTGGCATGACATAGAGCTGAGGATCAGCGTAGGTCTGGCCGCAGAGCGAAATGGCAGGTCCGCGAATGATGCGGGCTCCTGCCTGATCCGCTCGCACGCTGCCGCCCACGCCCTTCAGCATCAAACCGCGTCCCATGCCGAGGCCACCTTGCGCCTGACCGAGCCGGGCAGCGGTGCTTTGATCAATCACAATGCCCCACGACGAGCCGGTATCGACCACCGCATCCCAGGAGATGCCTCCGGTGCTCACACGGATCATCGGCAGGCCGTTCACCATGCGAAAGGGGGTCCGCGTGAGGCGGTTGCCATCAGGAATGAAGGAGCGGCCAAAACCCAACTCCACGCGGTGGGCCCGGTAATCATAGGTGACGAAGCTGCAAGACCGCCGGAGGTGATCGATGCCCAAAATGGCGCTACCGAGCCCGCCTGGCCGCTGGCTGGTGCTGGCTCTCACATAGCAGGTGACATTCTCTGTGTGCCACGAACCCAGATCGAAGCTGCGCATGATGCCCTGCCTGGCTGCGGCGCTACCGTGAATGCCTTTGATGCTCGTCCCACGGCCTGTTTGAGCGATCTCATTCATGGCAGCGAGGTTGGACTCGATGACGCTGACGGAAGCACCGGTATCGAGCAGCATGGAAACGGGCCGGTGGCGGTTGATGCTGGCATTCACATGCGGCGCATCCGCCCGGAAATGCAGCGGCAGCACGAGGTCCGCGCCGCCTCGCGAGGGCAAATAGGCCCCTGGCATGACGCAGGAAGCCAGCAAGGAGAGAAAGGGCAGGAGCAGATGGGGTTTCATGGAAAGGTTCTTGAGCCGGAAGGACAGCGATGCAGTGATGGCGGTGATGGACGAAACGCAACCAACCGATGCCCCGAACGACAATTACGAGCTGCTGGACAGCGGCGGAGGTCGTGTGCTCGAAAAATGGGGTCGCGCGGTCTTTGCGAGACCGGGCCAGCAAATCTGGTGGCGGCGTAAACTGCCCGGCGGCGAGTGGAAGAAGGCGCTGGACCTCAAACGCGATCTGAAGCAGCCACGGAAGGTGCGCTTCGGCCAGCTGGTGTTTCTCATCGGCGGCTCCGGAGGCAGCCCGCGGGCTCTTGGCCCCGAATTGCATGATTCATGGGATCGCGTGACGGCGATGTGCGCGGCCTTTTCGACAAAGATGCGTCGTCCGGCGCGGGTGCTTCATCTCTTTGGCGGCGTGGGCGGTCACACCCTAGCGGCGGCGCTGGGTGGAGCGAGTGTGGCGCACGTAGAGGCCCATCAAGAGTCTCTCTCGCGTGCTCGTGAGAATGCCACGCTGAATGCGACGGCACTCGCCAGTCGTGACATTCGCTGGGTGCTGGATGATCCGATGAAGTTTGCGCAGCGTGAAAAGGCTCAAAATGCCCGCCACGACCTTGTCATCGTCGATCCGCACAGCTCGCGGGAGGCCAAGCATGGCTTCGAGCCGGAGCGTGACCTTGCCTCACTCATCGCCACGGCGAGCGGCTTGCTCAGTGACACGCCGCTGGGCCTCGTGGTGGTCTGCCGTCAGGGGAATCTCTCGCCGACGACACTGCAAAACCTCATGAAACATGAGCTGAGCATTTTTGGCGGCACTTTTGCCTGCGGTGAGCTTTTGCTGCGCGGTGGCGAAGGAGTGCCACCGGCCCCCTGCGGAGCTTTTGCCCAGTGGCAGAAGTGATCAGCGGCGCTGCTGAGGATGATGACCGTAAACAGGCTTGGGCTTGTTGAAGGAGGCGCGGCGCAGCTTGTCCATCATCGCGATGCCCATGCCGTGCTCGAACATCGGCTCAGCGATAATTTCATCGACGCCGAGTTCATCCAGGCGGCGCAGGCAGTGGAAGAAGCGCACGGCAGCCTCCGGGAGCTTTCCGCTACCAGGGCTGAGCATCATGACCTCTTCCCAATCGTGCAGGCCTGCATAGCCATCACGCTCCTCGCCGCTGAGACTCAGCAGAGCATAGGTTTTACCTTCCTCGGGCTGAAAATCGGAGGGACGGGTGAGCAGGCGGAGCGGGGTGCGAGGCGCGTAATGCTTCGCGAGCTGGCCGGGGGCATCCGAGGCCTCATCAAGCAAGGTGCGCGGGGCGAGCTGCACTTTGCCGTAGGGCTTCAAATCCTCCGGCGTGAGCGGGCCGGGCCGCACGATGGTGATGAGAGGCTTCGGACTAGCGGCCTCAATGCGGATGATGGTCGATTCGAGGCCGTGGAGACTGGCTCCGCCATCGACGATGAGAGGAATGCGTCCATTGAGTTCCGCCTGCACCGCCGCAGCGCTGGTGGGGCTGATGGAACCGAAGCGGTTCGCACTCGGCGCGGCGAGCGGCTTTTCCAACGCGGCGATGATGCGGCGAAAAACAGGATTGCTGCTCACGCGGACGGCCACGGTGGGCAGCCCGGCGGTGACGAGATCGGGCACGACGGGCTTCTTCGGCAGCAAAATCGTCAGCGGGCCGGGCCAGAAGCGCTCGGAGAGCTGCTTCACGACTTGCGCAATCTCCGCCGGAACGTCCGCGACGGTGTCGAGCTGGTTTTTATGCGGTAGATGAACGATGAGCGGATCAAAGGTGGGCCGTTCTTTGGCCTCGAAGATCTTCGCGACGGCGGCGGCATCGAGCGCATTCGCCGCTAGGCCATAGACGGTCTCCGTGGGCAACGCGACGACCTCTCCACTGCGCAGCAAACGCACCGCCTCCTCGACGGCGTGGTGCAGAAGCGGTGGCTCGTCAGTGGGGAGGATGGTCGTTTGGATGTCGCTCATGAGGGGCGTGCCGGGCTTTCGATCATGGCCCAGGCGTTGTGATTGTGGATGGACTCGAAGTTTTCGGCCTCGACGCGGAACCAAGTGATACGCGGATGACTTTTGACCTTCTGAGCAACGTTGCGCACGAGATCTTCGACGAAGACGGGATTGTCGTAGGCGGCCTCGGTGACGAATTTTTCATCGGGACGCTTCAGTAGGCTGTAAAGCTGGGCGCTGGCGGAGGTCTCGACGAGTTCGATGAGGTCCTCAATCCAGACGGGCTCGCTGAAGCGGATGGCGAGGGTGACGATGCCACGCTGATTGTGCGCTCCACGGGCGCTGATGGCCTTCGAGCAGGGGCAGAGCGTGGTCACGGGCACTTCGACGGTCAAAACGAAGTCCGTCTGCTCTTTGTCGGCATTTACCTCGAAGATGACGCCGTAATCGAGCAGGCCCTCCGCACCGGAGACGGGCGCTTTTTTGGCGCGGAAATAGGGAAAGCGGAGCTCGACGTGCGCTTTGTCCGCGTGGAGCTTTTTGATGAGTTCCTTGGGCATGCCG
Source organism: Verrucomicrobiaceae bacterium (assembly GCA_016713245.1). GTDB lineage: Bacteria > Verrucomicrobiota > Verrucomicrobiia > Verrucomicrobiales > Verrucomicrobiaceae > Prosthecobacter. Next base: position 887,630 of record JADJPM010000001.1, read on the forward strand.
GCCACGGTGCTAACGGTGAGCTCGGTGCCGTGGGCATGCAGCACCTCGACAAAGCGGCTCATGTGCGTGCCTTTGTATTGATGCGGCAGATCGACGGCGAGGGAGACCGTGGCCACGGTGTGCTGCACGGCGCTATCGCGATCGCGGATGCGCAGGGGGAAGCGCAGGCTGCGAACGCCCACGCGGTCGATGGGAAGCTGGCGGTCGTCGCGTTCGCTCTGGGTGTCAGTGAGGGCGGACATGGAAGGGAAAGCTGGGAGACAAAAATCCCACTGCCGCCGGAGCAACAGTGGGATCAAGATGAAAAATCAACGCCGGACCGGATCAGGGCAGCAGGTTGATGGAGCGGGCACGCTTGACCTCACGGACGACCTTGCGATGAAGCCAGGCAGGGAGGCCGGTGACGCGGCGGGGGATGAGCTTGCCGGATTCCGTGGTGAAACGGGCCAGGATCTCAGGGTTGGTGTAGACGACCTTCTCCACGGGGATGTCCACGCGACGGCGGGGCATCTTACGGTTGTGACGGCGCAGGTTGGAGAGACGTTCTTTGGTCTTCGGTTGCATGGTAAGGGACGGATTAGCGGATTTCGCGGTGCAGGGTGCGCTTCTTCATGAAGTGATTAAACTTCACTTTCTCGAGGCGGTTCGGCGTGCGGACGCTTTTCTTGTTGCGCGTGGTCACGTAGCGTGAAGTCGGCATTCCTGCGGCTTTCGCTTCGGTGCATTCAAGGATGATGATGTCTCGCGGCATAATTTTTGGGGCGCGGAGGCTAGGTTACTCTTTACTAAAGTCAAGCGACTCTCCTGAGTTGTTCGAATTCGAGCTGCTGGTGGTGGTTTCTTCCTCGTCTTTGTCGTCGTCTTTATCGTCATCGGCACCGTCATCGAGGCCGAAGAGACTGTGGACGGGGCGATTCCAGGAGTTCCGGCGGCCTTCGCGTTCGATCTTCTCCTGCCATTTGATGCCGTAACGGGCGAAAGGCATGGCTTCGAGGCGCTCCTCCATGATTTTTTCGCCGGTGCCTTCGCAGATGCCGTAGGTGCCGTTGTCGATGCGTTTGATCGCCTCGTTGATCTCGTAAAGGGCGTCCTGCTCCTTGCCGAGAAGGCTGAGAGCGAAATCGCGGTCGTAGGCATCGCTGCCAGCATCGGCTTGATGCATGCCGAAGGCGGAGGAATCACCGCCGCCACCCATGGTCTCGCTAGCCACGCCTTCAATGGAGTTCATGTAGGCATCACGAAGCTCAATGAGGCGCTGCTTCTGCTTTTTGAGGAACGGGGTCATCTTCACCGGACCTTTGGCGATTTCGATGGTGGCGCCTTCTTCCTCGGCGACGCGGCGGGGCGTGCCGGTCTTCGGGCCGGTGCTGACCTTCCCCTTCGGAATGGTCACGGGAGCCTTGGAGGAGGGTTTGGAAGGTTTTGCTGGGGCTGCGGGCTTCGCAACCGGGGCAGCAGGTGCGGGCGCTGGAGCAGCCTTCTTTTCAGGGGCTTTCACCGCGGGCTTCACCGGCGCTTTGGGAGCGGGAGCAGGGGCTTTTTTGGCTGGAGCCGCTGGCTTCTTAGCTGGGGCGGCGGTTTTGGCAGGCGCTGCTTTTTTCGCAGGAGCGGCCTTTTTGGGGGCCGACTTGGCCGCTGGCTTCTTGGCCGGGGCGGCTTTTTTGGGTGCGGGTTTCGCAGGAGCTTTCTTCACAGGTTTGGGGGCAGGCTTTTTGGAAGCGGGTTTCTTAACGGGGACAGGTTTCCCCTTCGGCTTCCCTGCCGGTTTAGAAGGCGCTTTCTTGGCGGGCTTCGCAGTAGGCTTCTTGGCCGCTGCTTTGGACTTTTTCGCAGGCATGGACGGGCAGGGTGTTGAGTTCCGAAGGATGTTTTCAATCAGCCCGCATCGGCGGGCCGGAAAAAGAGGCGCGGATTCTGTCTCGCTTGCCAGAAAGCGCAAACGGATATTCCGAGGCACCAAAATGCTTCGGAAGCCCGTATTTTGGCCGGTTGCCGCATTTCGCGGCTGCCGTAAGCTTCCGCCATGCCCACTGATCCAGCCTCCAGTTCTCCCGTTACACGCCTGTGGTCCTTCATTCGGGCCATTCTCGATCTCGTGCTCGATTTGAGCTTTAAGCGTCTCGTGACGCCGAAGCTCATCCGGGTGGTCTATGCACTGAGCCTCGTCGGTGCTGTGATCTACACCTGGCGCTGGATGGATAGCTTCCTGGGCTTCATCACGGCTCCCCTGGCCTTTCTGGCCTATGCCATCGTGGCCCGCGTGACGGTGGAACTGATCCTCGTCACCTTCCGCATCGCCGAAAAGATCGCCCCGCTGGATGAGAATGCCCCGCACCAGGAAGACGTGCTCTCGCAGCTCAAGAAATGAACTTCCCGGGGTTCAAAATCCCGTTCGGATCGAGCGCCTTCTTCAGTGCCGTGTGCATCGCCCGAGCCGCCTCAGGCACCGCATGCGGATACCAGCGTGCCTTCGCGATGCCGATACCGTGCTCGCCGGTGATGGCACCTTTCCAGGCGATGATTTGATGGAAAAGACGGTCGAGAGCGGCCTCGGCACGCTCGCGGATCGCGGGATCGTCCATCGTGGGCACCATGATGTTCACGTGGATGTTGCCATCGCCGGCATGGCCGAAACAGGCCACGGGGAAGCCAAACTCAGTCTGCAACTGCTCGGCGAACTCGACGAGTTCCACGAGTTTGCCACGGGGCACGACGATGTCTTCGTTCAGCTTGATGAGACCGGTGTTGCGCAGGCTGTAGCTGAACTCGCGGCGCAGCTTCCAAAACGCCTCGCATGCTTCCTCGCCCATGGCCTCTTCGAGGCAGATGCAGCCAAGCTCACGCACGAGCTTAGCCAGCAGTTGCAGCTCACCTTTGACCGACTCGCTCTGCCCGTCGATCTCGACAAGCAAATGCGCATCACCCTTCGGTGTGACCGATTCGCCGAGATACTCACGAGCCGCACGGAGGGTAAATTTGTCCGCGATCTCGAGCGCCGAGGGTAAAAACCCGCTGCCGAGGATGCGCTGCACGGCGTTCGCCGCTTCGGCAAAGGAGTTGAAGCCTGCAGAGAGCATCGCACGCATTGGTGGATGCGGGATGATGCGCAGCGTCGCCTGCGTGACGACGCCGAGAAGCCCTTCACTGCCCACCATGAGGCCCACGAGGTCAAAACCTGTTTTGTTTTTGTGACAACGACCGCCTACCTCGACGATGCTGCCGTCCGCCAGCACCGCCTGCAAGCCCAGCACATAATGCCGCGTGACTCCGTATTTCAAGCAGCGAGGCCCGCCGGCATTCGTGGCGATATTTCCGCCGAGGCTGCACTCCTTCAGCGAGGCCGGGTCCGGCGGATAAAACCAGCCGAGTTTGCGCACCGCAGCCTGCAAATGGCCCGTGATCACCCCCGGCTCCACCACGGCCACGCCATCCTCCGTTTTGATTTCGACGATGCGATTCATCTTCGCCAACGAGAGAGCAATCCCCCCACGTGACGGCACACAACCTCCCACATAACCCACACGGGCCCCCTGTGGCGTCACTGGAATCTGGTGCTCATTCGCAAAGCGCAGCGTTTCGGACACATCGTCCACGTTCTGCGCATGCACCACGACCTCTGGCGGGTTCGAGGCGAACCATTTGTCCGTGCTGTGCGTGGCAAGATCGGCTGCGGTGGTCGAGACGCGGTCGGGGCCGAGCAGAAGACACAGTTGATCGGCGAGAGAAGCCATCACGCTTAAACCGTCAGGATTTCCTTCTCTTTGGAGACGACGTGCTGATCGATTTCGGCGATCTTTTTGTCCGTCATCGTCTGCACATCTTTTTCGAGACGGTGGAGATCGTCTTCGGTGATGCTGCTCTCTTTTTCAGCGGCCTTGAGGGCCTCTAGCGCACTGCGGCGGGCGCTGCGGACGCGGACGCGGGCTTCTTCGCCCAGTTGCTTGCACATTTTCACCATCTGCTCACGTCGCTCCTGGGAAAGGGCGGGAATCGGGAGTCGAATCACCTTCCCCTCGATGCTGCCATTCAGACCGAGGCGTGACTCGCGGATCGCTCGGTCGATGTCCTGCAGCGTGCTCGAATCAAACGGCTCGATGCGGATCAGGCGTGCGTCCGGCGTGGTGATCATGGCGAGTTGCTTCAGTTTCATGTTGCTGCCGTAACTATGAACGTGAACGTCCAGGTTCTCGACGAGCGTGGGGTTCGCCTTGCCCGTGCGCACGGTGGCAAATTCGTGAATGGCGTGCTCGACGGCTTTCGTCATCGATTCTTCGCATTCCATGATGGTGAGTTCAGCGTCCATAAGGGATCAGGGATAAGTGGTTCCTCCTTCTTGGATGCGGCTTCGGGGCAGCTCAAGCGCAATCCTACATCCTTCGAGGATGGTCTGGGGTGACAAAACGTCTTCGCGGTCTTGCTTGCCGACGCGGAGCGTCTTTTTTATATGTCAGCCCCACGTCGACGAGCACATCGTAGATGGCGGGCAGTGTGCACTCCAACCTCAGGGCATCGCGCAACTCGGTCAAGGTCATGTCAGGCTTGCGCTGGAGTTGCTTGCGGATCGTGATGCGGTGCTCCGCCACGATCTTCTTCTTGCGTCCGGCGAGGTGATGTCGCGGCTTGATGCAGCCGGTCTTGCGCCGCTGCTGGAGCAGCTTTTGACCATGCCGTAAGAGACGCCAAAGCGCCGGGCGACCTGTTCTTGCGTGCCTTCACCGCGGTCGCAGGTGCTGATGATGCGTTGACGAAGATCGAGAGACAGAGTGGCCATGCCTTCCCTCAGCACCAGCTTCATGCTATTCAACATGAGTATTTAGAATACACTAAAGCTCAGCCAGACTGATTCCGCATCATATCGGCCACCTGGGCAAAGAAGGCCCCGATGAGCGGGGCCTCGGTGGCGGGGATTTCGACTTCGCGCATGGAGTTGCCCATCAAATCGAGCCAGCGGTCGCGGGCGGCGAGGTCGATGGAAAATGGCATGTGCCGTCCGCGGAGCCGGGGATGGCCGCGCTCCTCGATGTAGGTCTGCGGGCCGCCGAAACGATACACGATGAAGTCAGCGAGGCGCTTTTCGGAGCCCTCCCAGTCATCCTGCGGATACATCGGACCAATCAGATCATCGACACGCACACGACGATAGAACGCCGCGACCATGGCGCGGAGCTTTTCTTCGCCTACACGGACACAGAGGGTGGAGATTTCATCCATGTCCGAAAATGGCGAAATGTCGCCTGAATGCCAGGACTGGTATGGCCGCAAAATGAAACGCGCCAAAAGTCTCCCTCACGGGGTGAGAATCAGGATTTTCCATGACGGCCGCGTATCAGCCATTCAGCGATGAGGAGGTTCGGCACGAATCCCAGCCAGGCAACCAGCCGGTACACATCCATCGGGCGGGGATCGAACAGCAGGACAAGTAGCCACTTCCACGCACGCAAGGTGATGGCGGAAAGCGTCAGTGCATAGCTGCGGATCATCCAGGCCCGATGCTTCTCCCACTGTCTGCGGACTGCCGTTCGCCAGCCCATGGCGGTGGTGAAGATCCAGCCGCAGGCAAGGACCGTGAACGCGATGCGCGACGACATGCCGCCATTGGCATAAAACGCCATCACTAGGCTGGCCGGGCCGGTGATCAGGCACACATTCAGCACATAGAACCTCCCCATCCAGCGATGCAGCCAGGAAAGACGTCGCAGCAGGATCGGAAAGAACTGCGTGAAGCCTGCAAGCAGCGTCAGTATGCTGGTAAAGACATGCACCCAAAACGCCGTCTTCCATGGCAAGATGCCGAGGTATTGCTGCTTGATCTGGAGGAAGCCCGCGTCATCCCGTGGTGGAACATACTCAAGGGTGATGCGCATCATGAGCCACGAAAACCAAGCCAGGGCCACCAGCAGCGCCGCCTGGATAAAGATGGAAAATTGACGCTTGGAAAACGACATCGACCTGAACATACTCACCACCATGAGCACACTCCAATCCCGATCCGCTTTTTTGTTCGGTGCCTGCGCCATCACATTGGCTTTGCCAGGATTCGTGGGGCAGTCATTTGCAGTGGACAATGATGACGTCACCGCGGTGGACAAGAACGCAGCCTCCGCCGTGGGCACTTACACCGGCATGTTCGGTCCGCACAAGATCACTGTGAGCATCGAAAAGATCATCGGACGTTCGCTCACGGGCTACAGCATCGTGACTGGCAATGAGCGCGCTTTCAGCGGCCCCTGGCAGACGGTTCCTGAGGGCATCGCTTTCATCGCCAAGGAACCCGGCGATCATCCCGAGGACGGCTTTTTCACGCTCACCTTCAACAGCAAGGCGAAGACGCTTTCAGGTCGCTGGGACGCGAACGACAAGAAGAAGCCGAGTGTCGATCTTGTCCTGAATCATCGGGTGTTTCGATACAACGCCAAGGTCGGGGAGTACCCGCAGGCATCCCAGCGCCTGCTCAAAGAATCTGATGTGGAAAACATGCGCCCGGAGGAGCTGCGGATCATGCGAAACGAAATCTATGCACGCCATGGCTACAATTTTCAGCTCGAGGACATGCAAACACACTTCGCCAACGTCGAATGGTACATGCCGGTGGTTTTGGACGTGAAGGACAAACTGACAGCCTTGGAAACCAAGAATGCCGCCCTCATCAAACGCTACGAGAACTACGGCGCGGCCTACTACGACCGCTTTGGCAGGTGAGGCTGGCGAAGATTACTCGGTGCAGGCAGTCGTGTGACTCACTGGCGTGCGAAGGTAGCTGCCCCACAAGGTGGCGGCGAGCAGGAAGCTGAGGGCGAGCAGGGTGAGTCCGGTCAGGACGTGGAAGTTGGTGATCCAGAAGGATTTGCCGGTGAGGATGACGAAGATGCCGAGGCTGACCTGGATGGGCGGGAGATAGAGCAGCAGCGTGGGGACGAAGCGGAGCCGTGGCATGGTGACGAGCCACCGATGCGCCTGGATGGCGACGAAGATGACGAGCGCGGCGGTGCCGAAGCCCCAGTATTTGTGCAGGAAGAGCACGAAGGCATCGGCCGGCACGGTCGGAGGGATCACATGGCCCTGCGTGGTGAGGATGTCGCTGGCCGCCAGATGGGTGCGCTGCGTGTGGCGCAGCGTGGCACCGAGCACGAGCTGGGTGAAGACGACGAGAAACAACGTGAGCGACCACCAGCGGGCTTTGCGTGCCGTGGAGGCGCTGAGGCGGAGCTGGCCTTCCTCCCACGTGCGAGACGAGGCAAAAGCGATGAGAATGAGCAGGCAGTAGAAAAGCTGGCCGAGCGTGCCATGCACGATGCCATAGACGTTAGACATTTTTAGCACACGCAGGCCGCCAAGCGAGGCCTGCAGGATGACGAGGAAGAGAGCGAACGTGGTGAGGCCGCGCAACAGATGCCACTTTTGCCCAAACCAAGTCATGAAGAGCCAGCTGAAGGCCAGGAAGAGGATGAAAGCCGCCGCGGCAAGCACGCCCATGTAAACGAGCACGAGATAGCCCGCGCCCGTGATAAGGATGATGGCGGCTTCGGCGAGGTTGGGCTTATGCTTGGCGAAAGCCCAGAAGTATTGCCCGAGCACGAGAAAGCCGATGATGGTGGCGATCCAGCGGTGTCCATGCTCCAGCAACAGGGCGGGCACGCGATACCAGCCCTCGGGATTGATTTTGCCAAAGCATAACGGCCAGTCCGGCACGGCGAGACCGACATCCTCGGTGGTTACTGCCGCACCCCACCAAATCAGCACCACGCCGACGGCGAGAGTGAGGAGAGAGTAGCGATGAAAGGCGCGGGACACGGGGTGGAATGACGAATGATGAATTCAGAATGACGAATGAATGCCGAAGAGTGGCTCGCGGAGGAGCTTTCGCATCATTCGGTCATTGTGCATTCGTCATGGCCGCCACGCCGGATGCCCTTACTTGGCCTCGGCGGCCTTCTTCGCGGCGTTGGCGGACATTTCCTTGCTCCAGTCTTCGAAGTCTTTGGCAGGGATGACTTCGAGGACAGCCTTCATCTGGGCGTGGCCGGGGCCGCAGAGCTGGCCGCAGATGATGTCCCAGGTGCCTTCTTTGACGGGCTTGAACCACATGTGGGACTTCACCCCGGGGGTGGCGTCCTGAGCGGCACGCATCGGAACCAAGGCGAGGTTGTGAATGACGTCTTTAGAAGCGACATCGACAATGACGGGACGGCCGACGGGGAGCTTCATGGTGCCGGGGTTGACGAAGTCATCCTTGCCATTCGGATCGTGGAGATCCTTGCCGGTGGTGTTGCCAGCGGCGGCGTCGACGTTACGCAGGTCCCAGGTGCTGAGGGCAGTGTCCGTGCCAGGATACTGGAAGTTCCAGAGGAACTTTTCGCCGAGGGCACGCATCTTGATGGTGTCAGGCGAGACGGGATAGTCATCGGCCTGACGTGCCCAGAGCGGGAAGGCGAAGCCGAGAAGGAGAATGGCCTCGACGATGACGACGCCGATTTCGATGTGAGTGGTGGCATGGCCGGTGACGCCATGATAATCACCCTTGGCGTTGCGCTTGGCATTGAAGCGGTAGAAGGCCAGCACGAGATAGATGCTCCAGCCGATGAAGAGGGCGAGCATGAACCAATGCACAAAGCCGAGCATGTGATCCACGAGGCCGCCGTGTTCGGAGGCGTTCGGGGTTTGACCGAAGAATTCGTTGATCCAGGAGACGCTCATGGGGGAGTTATGAGTTACGAGTTATGAATGATGAGTAATTTCAGGCGGCCAGGGTGGCAGCGTGCTTTTTCTGGCGGCGGGCGAGGGTGAACACGATGCCGCCGGCGCAAAGGAACATGAAGGCGAGGACGGCGAGCATGACGAGGATGGCAAATCCCTGTGCCTGACCGACAGCGCTGCCTTGATCAGGCAGGCAGGTGGCGCAGGCAATGGGAAGTGAGAGGGTCATGCGGAGAGCAGTTTGTAGTCTCGAAGATCACACGATGATGGTGCGCATCTTTTTGAGGAGGTAATGCAGGCCGTAGGCAAGAAGGATGAGGCAAACGAAGCCGGCGTAAGGCTTCAAGTGAAGCGCACCGGCACGAGCGGCGTCCTCAGGCATGAAGTGAGTCCATGCCCAAAATCCCGCGTCCGCCAGGATGGCGAAGAACAGGAAGACGACATGGAAGTGCTTCAATGACATGAGCCGGAAGAAGGATGCGTGTGTTTACTGGAGCTGCTCGACGGACTGGAGCGGAGCGGTGAACTGGCGATCAACAAGAGGATCGCTGTTCGCCATGACGAACAGGATGAAGAGGACGAAGCAAAGAACCACGGTGAAGGCCAGCACCTTGTAAATCAGTGGGCGCTCGTGGTTCAAGTGCATGAAAATGAGGGCAACGAGGGCGGCCTTGAAGGTGGCCACGATCATGCCGACGATGATATTCATGCTGTGCGTGGGCAGTTCGACGAAGGAAAGCCACACGGTGATGCCGGTGAAGAAAATGAGCAGCGCCCCGATGAAGAGGTACTTTTTAACGTGCTTCTGAAGCTCGACGGGATCAGCGGAGTCGGACATGGTGTGCGGAGTCGTTAGAAGTGAACGGTGAGAGGTCTCAGAGGAGATAAAGAAGCGGGAAAAGGAAGATCCAGACGAGGTCAACGAAGTGCCAGAAGAGGCCGCCGACTTCGACGCGGTTGGCGAGATGCTCGGGGTCTTCACGCATCATTTTGCCATTGAAGACGAGGAAGTAGGCGAGCACGAGAGCACCAGCGACGACGTGCAGACCATGCAGACCGGTGAGAGTGAAGTAGATGGCGTAGTAGGTGTTGAGCTTCGGCGTGAAGTTCGAGAAGAAGGTGATGTCCTTCTTTTCGAGCACCACGGAGGGGTGATGGCCGCCGTGGGCATCGCCATGATCGGCAGCGGGAGCATGAGCTTCGGCACCGTGGCCATTGCCGTGACCTTCAGCAGCCGGAGCAGTGGCGGAATGGATAGGCAGGAAGAAGGCTTCCTTCTGGAAGGTGGCGGACTTGGTTTTGTCGCGTGTGGGATAGTTCTTGTCGAACTCGGCGGTGTGGTGATCGCGGTTGGCGATGTACGCCTTCTGCCAAGCTTCGCCGAGGTAACGATGATCAAAGGCGAGAGATTTTTCCTTCTGCGCCACGCCGCGGGTATCGACGCCATCGACTTCGATGGTCATCTTGTCGTCCGTGAGCTTGCCAGCGGCGACGGTGCCGTCACGGAAGGTCATCGTATCGGCAGCGTAGGCGAAGATGTCAGACTGGCTGACGGTGAAGGCGAGCGGGGCGAGGGCGGTGAGCTTGATGCCAGCGGTGTCACGCTTTTCAGCCTTGGCCTTGTCGATGGCAGCAGCCTTCAGAGCGGCGAAGGTGGCGGCATCAAGGGTGACTTCTTTGCCGTCCTCGGTCTTGAAGCGGGGTGAGGCGCCAGCATCGAGATGGTTGAGGACATAGTTAACGGGATCAGCGCCAATAGAGGCTGTCTTGAGCGGGATGCTCATGGAGAGCTGGGTGACCTCACCGAATTTGATGTGGTAGCCATGCGGGAGATGACCCGTCAGAATTGTGCCGTCGGAAAGTTTCACGGCATAGTGCTCGAACTTGGCCTTATATTCGAAGGTCTTGTTGACCATGAAAACACCGGCGCAAATGACGGTGAAGGCCATCAAGAATTTGTAGAGTCCAAATTTGCGCATCTTCAGCGCGGCCCAAGCCCACACGATGGTCACCGACGAGGCGATGAGGACGACGGTGTTGACGCAACCGAGGGTGACATTGAGCTCATGCACCGGCCAGGGATAGTCCGCACCGACGCGGAGGAAGATGTAGCTGGAGAAAAGGCCGCCGAAGAGCATGACTTCGGAGGCGAGGAAGAGCCAGATGCCGACTTTGGCGTTGTAGAGGCCAGTGTCAGGCCGGGCGTGAACGGTGTAAGGGATGTCCATGTGGAGTTCGCGGTTCTCGGTTCGCTGTTCTCAGTTCAATTAGTGATGGGCGTGGCTGGCGGAGGCGGTTTTCACCTCGTCGCTGCCATCGGGGTTGGGCTTGCCGTGCTCGGTTTCCCACTGGGGGAAGAAATCGGTCGGGTGGCCGGGAACGCTGTACTCGTAGGGGCCGCGGTGGGCGTTCACATCGAAGACGAAGTTGCCATGCGGAGGAGGTGTCGGCGTGGCCCAGTCGAGCGTGGTGGCATTCCAAGGGTTGTCACTCTTCACTTTCTCGCCGCATTTGATGCTGACCCAGAAGTTGTAGATGAAGGGCACCTGACCGAGAGCGAGGATGATCGCACCGAAGGTCATGACGATGTTCAGCGAGAGCATGTTGTCCGGGATGTTAAGCCCGAAGAAGGCACCGATCTTGTGGGTGAGGGTGGTGCTCCAGTTTTGGAAGCCGGCGGTCTGCTCGAAGTATTTGCCGCCGTCATACCAGCGACGGTGGAAGCCGGCCATGCCCTGGATGAACATGGGGGCGAAGATGAGGTTCATGCCGATGAGCGAGGGCCAGAAGTGCAGCTTGCCGAGTTTGTCGTTCATGAAGCGGCCGGTGGCTTTCGGGAACCAGTGATACACACCGGCGAAGAGAGCGAAGATGGTGCCGGGAGCGACGACGTAATGGAAGTGGCCGATAACGTAATAGGTGTCGTGCAAGGCGAGGTCGATGAAGGAGAAGGCGAGAGGCAGACCGGTGAGACCACCGATGCCGAACATGGGCAGGAAGGCGGAGCCGAAGAGCATCTGCGTGTTGAAACGGATGGAGCCGCCCCAAAGGGAGATCATGAGGCAGGTGAGCAAGATCACGGAAGGAACGGAGATGAGCACCGTGGTGATCTGGAAGTAGGTGGTCATCATGGTACCCATGCCGGTGAGGTACATGTGATGCGCCCAGACGAGGAAGCTGAGGAAGCCGAGGGTGAGCATCGAGTACACCATCATCTTGTAGCCCCAGAGCGGGCGGCGGGCGTTGTTCGGGATGACGTCCGTGAGGATGGCGAAGGCAGGAAGGATCAACACATACACCTCAGGATGCGCCAGGAACCAGAAGAGGTGCTGATAGAGCAGCGGGGAGCCGCCACCGGAGATGTCGAGGTGCTTGCCGCCTTCCATGAGGCCGGTGGGCAGGTAGAAGGAGGAGCCGAACATGCGGTCGGAGAGCTGCAGAAGGGCGGCGACTTCGAGCGGAGGGAAGGCCAGGAGGAGCAGGAAGGCGGTGACGAACATCGCCCAGGAGAAGGCGGGCATGCGCATCCAGCCCATGCCTTTGGCTCGGAGGTTGATGATGGTCGTGATGACGTTCACGGAGCCGAGGAGGGAGGCGGAGATGTTAAACACCATCGCCATGAGCCACCAGGTGTGGCCGTGATTCCAAACGTTCGTCACGCCGATGGCCGTGGTGGAGGCGAGAGGGGAATACATCGTCCAGCCGGTCTGCACGGGGCCGGTGCCAACAAAGAAGCTCCACATCATGAGGACGCCGCTGAGGAAGAAGAACCAGTAGGAAAGCATGTTCAGCTTCGGGAAGGCCATGTCGATGGTGCCGATCTGGAGAGGCATCACGAAGTTCACGAAACCGGCGAAACCAAGCGGCACGATGCCGAAGAACACCATGATGGTGCCGTGCATGGCACCGAGCATGTTGTAGAGCTCGCCATTGAGAGAGCCGTCGGCATTCAGCCAGCGACCAAACATTTCCTCAAAGACGTAACCCAAGCCCGGGATCGAGCGGATGACCTCCACGCCCGGCACAGCCACGCCCGGATAGGCGATGCTCCAGCGCATGAGGAGCATGAGGAAGAAGCCGAAGAGCAGGAACAGCAAGCCAGTGATGGCATACTGAATGCCGATGGTTTTGTGATCCGTGGAAAAGACGTATTTCCAAATCCAGGCCTGCTCATGGTGGTCATGCCCGTGGTCGGCGGCGTGGGAGTGATCGTGGGTCGTGGCGGCGCTCATTTTCAGTTTAAAGTTTCAGGTTCAAAGTTCAAAGTTCAAAGTTGGAACGCTTGGGCATACGAGAAGGCGAAGTCAGCCTTGGCGGTGCCGTTGGTGACGGTGACTTTTTGCGAAAGCGGCTCGGCGAACTGCGGGTGCCAGGCTTTCACGGTGTAGGTGCCATCGGCGAGAACACGGTCCATGCGGTAAGTGCCATCCGCAGCGGAAACGGCGCTGTGGATGCCATCGTGAACATAGATCCAGGCTTTCATCCAGCGATGTACGTCGCACTCGAGGCGGTAGATGCCAGGCACAGAGAAGATTTCGGTGTTGGCATCGCCTTGCGAAGCCTGGGCGAGGTTCGCGAGGTTCTCTCCTTCGTGGCTGCTGCCAAGTTGATGACGGGCGATGCGGATGTTGTGGAAGGTCAGATCACTGTTGTGAAAGCGCACCGCCTGCCCGGGCTGCACGGAAAGTGTGTGAGGAACGAATTCGCAGTGAGTCTGATCAACCAGCGGTGCCTCCATCGGCACATTGGCGGCACGTGGGCTGCCTTCGACGGTGACGACGACATTGGCGAGTCCGCCGTCGGAGGCGACTTTCCAGGTCGAATCGATGATTTCGCCGTGTCCGGTGCAGAACGGGTTTCCGCCGACATCGACGACTTGGCGCAGCGAAGCCGCGTCAATGCCCGCGAGGGTGATTTTGCCTTCGATGCTGGGTTTTTCAGCGACTTCGACGGCAGGAGCCAAAGAAGCCTGCGGAAGCTGAGAACCACCGTCGGCGATTTTGCCGCAACTGGTGCTGGCGAGGCACAAAACGACTCCCAAGGCGGTCAGTAGCGCCTGGCGGGAGGAGTCTTGTGTCACACGACGGATCATTTCGGGGTTGGCGAATTACTTCTTGGCAGCCGGAGCGGCGGTGGCACCTGGGCCTGCAGGGATGTCTCCAGCGACGTTTTTATCGGCAAAGGGCTTCAGGTCCGCTTCGGTCCACTGGGTGGCGCGTTTTTCTTCGGAGCGGACTTTTTCGACCATCTCCTTGGTGATCATGGTGCCTTCATTGCCCCAAGTATTACGGACGTAGGTCAGCACGTTGGCGAGATCTTGGGCGGACATGGCCGCGCCGAAGGCCATCATGCCGCCGGGGGTGTTGTATCCCTGGCCTTTGACGGTGATAGCACCGACGAGACCATGCTGAGCCACGCGGATGAGGCGCTCGGTGCCGCCTTGGACCCACTCGGAACCGGCGAGCGGCGGGAACTGGCCGGGAATGCCGTTGCCATTGCCTTGATGGCAGCCACCGCAGACGGCGTAGCCACTGGAACCTTTTTTCATCGCGAGGGCGAAGGGGTCGAGAGCATCTCCAGCGCCACTGCCGCCGGGGCGCACGTCATCGGCAGGCGTCGCAGCAGGAAAGGGATTGCTGGTATTGAAGCTTAGGCTGCCGGTGTTTCCGCCGAGCTGGCCACCCGCGATGATCGAGACGAGCATCAGCAGAAAGATGGCCCACATGGGCGCGGGGGCATTGGAGGGAGCTTGGTCGGCCTTTTCACGCTTCACAGCGGCGTGAATGCGGTCGAGGTCGGTGGAATCGGGATGGGCGGGGGCGCTCATGGAAAGGCTGAAAAGATGAAAGCTAAAGGATGAAACTCACTTCTTCGCGGCGGCAGGAGCGGCGGCGACGGCGGACTGTCCGGGAACGGGGAAGTCTTTCTTGAGGGAAAGAAGGTATTCGACCAAGCGGTCAGCCTCAGCCGTGGGGACGACTTCGTAGCCAGCAGGAGGGGCAAACTTACCGGTGAGCTTCAGAGCCCGTTCCGAAGCTGGACCCTGGATCTTCTGAAGCTTGTAGAGGTGCTTGTAGGCGGGCATCGTGCTCCAATCCTGGAGGGAATGCGGCGCGTAGAGCTTCTTGTGAAGCACGGAGGCGGCGGGAGCACGCCAGCCGTAGTTGGTGAGGTCCGGGCCGATGCGCTGGACGCCAAGCGGCGCGAATTTTTCGCCGAGGTAGTCACGAAGTGTGTTGCTGCGGATGGCGGTGGCGGGGCGGCTTTCCTGATCTTGGCCCCAGCCTTTGACCCAGCCATCCAAGCCGAGCTGGACGGGACGGATCATCTGAGTGTGGCATTGGTTGCAGCCTTCCTGGATGTAGATGAGCTGGCCTTGGCCATTGACGACGGCTGGTGGGTAGAAGCCTTCGACGCCATCCTTGTCCTTGTCATAAGCGACACGGGTGAGGCTCTGATACTGAATCGCCGGAAGGACGATGAGCAGGAGCCAAGGAAGGGCGAACGCGGCGGCGAGACCGAGGATGAAGGAGCGGAAGTTCATCATGCGTGGGAGGCTTGAGCAGGGGTGTGCGTGTCGTCATGACCGTGATCGCGGTGGAGGAGCGTCGGCGCATTGCTGCGACGGCCAAGGCCTGCGACCATGAGCATGAGGTGAAGGAGGAAGAGGATGTTCGAGAAGCTGATGAGCGCCCAGGCGATGGCGCGGGCCATGACGTAGGGGCGGGAATTGATGACGTGATTCATGAAGTCCTGGTTCCAGTGCTCCGGATTGTTCAAATCAGCGCCCTGCTGCCAGCCGGCGACGAGGCTCATGATGACGATGGTGCTCACGCCATAGACGGAGAACCAGAAGTGATTGCGGATCAGGCGGACGCTGAGCCATTCACAGCCCGCGAGACGCGGCGTGATGTAATAAATGGCCCCGAAGGCGCACATGCTGAAGAAGCCATACACGCTAACGGTCTGGAAGGCATACCAAGCCTGGGTAAACTGCATGGAGGCTCCCGTCCAAAAGGCGCTGGTGAGGGCCAAAATGACACCGGTGACAGGCAGGAAGAGGGATCCGAAGAAGATGAAGCGCAGCGTGGGGCTGTAGCTGACGGCGTCGTGCTTGCCGAGCGTGGTGAGATGATGGTTCAGGCCGACGAGGCCAAAGGGCACCAGCAGGATCACACCGACGGCGGAGCCGACGGCCACCATCCACGCGGGAAGGGGGCCGCCCATGAATTTCTGCATGCCGGTCCAGCCGCCGAGGAGGGCAAGTGCCCAGAAGCCGAAGCTAGCGAGCTGCTGGCTGGCGATGGGCTGGCCGGTGATCTTGGGGATGAAGTAGTAAGCCGCGCCGACGCCGACTGGAACGAAGAAGAGCAGGATCAAGCTATGAACATACCAAGCATTGATGCCGGCACCGAGAGCGCCGAGACCAGGGAGGCAGTGCAGGGCCACATTGGCGGTGATGAAAATCCAGGGGAACCAGAAGCACGCGGCCAAGATGTACCAGGTGCTGACCATGAAACCTTCGGGGCGGATGGCACGGCCAAACATGCGGGCGATGGGCCAGGCGTAGGTGAGGAAGCAAAGCAAGAGCACCGGCCAAACGAATTTCGGCATTTCGAGCCACTCCATCGAGGTGCTTTTACCCATGAGAATGGAAAGCAGGCCGACGGTGATGGTGATGTTCCAGAAGACGCCCGCGGCGAGCATCCGGCCTTTGCCGCTGCGGAGTTCCTGACCGCTGCGGCGGGCCATGATCCAAAGCATGATGCCAAGCGCCACCTGGATGCCCCAGCCATAGACGAGGGCATTGATGTGCACGGGCTGAAGGCGGCCGTAGGTGATGAATTCGCAGTCGCCGAGGAAACCGGGGGCGAAGAGCTTCACCGCGGATAGCACGCCGAGGAGGGTGGAAAGCATGAGCCAGAAGGCGCCGTTGAGGAACAGGAACAGCACAGGGCCACGCACCGACTTGTCGATGGCGGCACGGCGCTGGTTGTCGGCGGCGAGGTCCGGGGAGTTGGAAGTGGAATCCATATCGAGTGGGAAAAGGGCGGAGTGAAGATTACTTCGCTGGAGCGGCGGGAGGTGCAGCAGGGGCTGCTGCAGGTGCGGGGGCTGGAACGGCTGCGGAGGCTTGCTTCAACTGCGTGGGGGAACCGGGAACGACCTGCGTGCTGGCGCCGACGGGCTTGGCCTTGAGGGTGGCGAGGGCCTTGTTGAAGGCTTCTGCCTTCTTCGCGGCATCTTTGAGGCCCATGGCGGTCAAATTGGCATCCTGGAGCTTGGTGATCTCCTCCTTGGCGGCGAGACGCTCGGCGATGCGGGGATCTTCCGGCGTGCTGGCGGTGGACTGGAGAATGCTGAAGAGCACGGCGAAGCCCGCGAAGGCTCCGAGCACCCACAGGAAGGTGGCACCGGCTTTTTGAGTTTGTTCAGGCTGCGACATGGGATCGAAACGGGGTGCGGATCAGTTGATGACGTTCACGGACTCGATGAGGCGAGGGTCACGCCAAGGATACAGGCTGTATTTGGACAGGCCGCGGAGGAAGAGGAAGCCCATCGTGCCGACGACGGCGCACAGAGCAGCCACGTCCTGGATCCAAGCTCCGTCCACCCACCAGCCGATGCCGAGGGAGGGGCCACGCTCAGGGATGACATTCCAGTACATGTCCACGAGATGCATGAAGATGACCCAGAGGCAGACGAAGACCATGACGTAGGGCTTCTTTTTGCGGGCCTGCGAGAGGAGGGCCAGGAACGGCGCGATGAAGTGGCCGACGACGATGAAGATGGAGACGCCACGCCAGCCTTCGGTGTTACGCGTGAGGTAGAAGCGGGTTTCCTCGGTGATATTGGCATACCAGATGAGGAAATACTGCGAGAAGGCGATGTAAGCCCAGAACACCGTGAAGGCGAAGAGCAGCTTGCCCATGAGGTGGTAGTGCTCCTGCGTGACGACCTTTTGGAGGTAGCCTAGGCTCTTCAGCCAGGTGACGAGCAAAATCGTGAGCGCCATGGAGGACCAGGCACTGCCGGCGAAGATGTACACGCCCCACATGGTGGAGAACCAGCTGTAATCGAGGCTCATGAGCCAATCGACGGCCGCGAAGGTGGAGGTGAGAGCGAAGAAAAGCAGCCAGCGGCAGGAGAACTGACGGGAGGAGATGGTGTGCTTGATGTCGCCATCCTGCTCCTGGGCGAGAGACTTCTTGCGCATCACCCGGGCGATGTAGCCGAGGATGAGGAAGTAGAGCACGAAACGCGTCTGCCAGGAGAAAGGCGGGATGAAGTGGTTGCTGATGTTCAGGTAACCGAACTTCGCGTGGAGGATGTGAAGGTGCGGATTGTCGAGAGACATGTGGTGCAGCGCCTCTTGGACAGTGCCACCATGCTCGGCGGCGTGATGAGCGGCTTCACGATGGTGGTTCATCCACTCGTAAAGGTGCTTGTTCACCGCCGGGATGAGCAGCGGGCTGGCGAGGAGGCCGAGAATGACGACCATGTTCGCGAGGTTTTCCCACAGACGACGGATGGCGACGCCCCAGCTCGAGTTCGAGGCGGCGTGGAGCATGATCCAGAAGACACCACCCACACAGAACGTGAAGGTGAAGAAGATCGCGAACAGCCAGGAGTAGGCGAAGGTATCCGTGTTCTTGAAGAAGAAGAACGCGGAAGCGGCCAGACCGAGCACGCCGAAGAGGCCGAGGGCCCCGATGAGCTTGCCGCCTTTGGCGGGTTCGAATTTTTCACCGCCCTGGGGCAGATCGTTGAAGGAGACGTGGTGACTCATGCCGGAATTCGTGTGATGCCGTTATTGAAGGGTGGCTCCGCTGTCCTTGGCGGCCTGCTGGAGGGCGCGGATGTAGGCGACGATGGCCCAGCGGTCACGGAGGGTGATGTTGCCGCCGTAGCCTCCCATGAGGCCTTTGCCGTTGGTGATGACATCGAAGATGGCTCCGTCAGCGCGGAAGGCACCAGCGTTGGCCGGATCGGTATTGCCGGCCTGCTGGAAGTTGAAGGCCGTCATGATGCCAAACTTCGAAGTGATGCCCTTGCCGTTGGCGCTGGCTCCGTGGCAGACGGCGCAGTGGATGCCGTAACGCTGCTCACCACGCTTGATGAAGGCGTCGTTGTAAACAGTCGCGTCGCTGGTGATCTCGGTGGGGAGGCCGTCGCCGTAAAAATCACCGATTTTGCCGGTTTGGTAGTAGCTGAGGCCGTTGGTGAAGGCAAAGCGCGTGGGCTTTTCGCCATCGGCGGCAGGCTTGGCAGGGATTTCGAAGCCCATGGGCACCGTGCCCTTCACAGGCAGGCGGGCACCACGGCCATCGGCGAAGAATTCGCTGACAGCTTGGTATTTGACCTTCTGCTGATGGTCCATGTCGTCAAAGACCTCGATGGGAGGCAGTTCGGACTTGGAGCCGCGGAGGCCGAAGGCGCTCACGATGATGGCGCCGATGAAAAGGTAGCTGAGGAAGAAGTACTTCATGGTCGTGCGGTTGCCCGGGGCTTAGATTTCGTCCTCCACGAGTTCGACGTTCTTGCCGCCGGCCTTTTCGAGGAGGGCTTTGGTGCCGTCCTGGCTGAATTTGGGGTCGCGGGCCTCGATGCAGACGAAGAACCCGTCATCGGAGAACTTGGCGAAGCGTTTCGAGGTGAAAAGCGGGTGGTTCCAGCGTGGCAGACCCATGAGGGCGAGCAGGCCGAAGAGCGTGGTGAAGGCCGAGAACAGGATGGTGAGCTCGAACATCACCGGGAAGAACGCGGGGAGCGTCCAGATATCGATCGGCTTGGCCTGAACGACAGTCGGGTACGTCTCGACGATGTCTTCGACGAATTTGAGGCCGAGTTTCTCACCCCAGAAATTCGTCTGGGTGACGGTCTGGAGAATGAAAGCCACCGTGGTGCCGGTGATGCCGCCGCAGAAGACAAGCTTCGGCAGGATGGAACGGGGATTGCCCATGGCGGTATCCATGCCGTGGACGGGGAAGGGCGTATGAACGTCCCAGCGGCTGTAGCCAGCATCGCGCACATGCTCGGCGGCATGGTAAAGGTCCTGGACGTTATCAAACTCCGCCAGATAG
Source organism: Verrucomicrobiaceae bacterium (assembly GCA_016713245.1). Classification (GTDB taxonomy): domain Bacteria; phylum Verrucomicrobiota; class Verrucomicrobiia; order Verrucomicrobiales; family Verrucomicrobiaceae; genus Prosthecobacter. Next base: position 907,408 of record JADJPM010000001.1, read on the forward strand.
CCGTGTACTCGTTTGAGGGTGGTGCTCACAGTCAGGTGCAGGGGTGAAATTAGGCGGCAACGGGTTTGGCGACGTGGCGGTCGGGATAAGCCATGAGGTCTTCCTCCTGGATACCTTTCTCGCCATGATCATCGAAGTGAGGATCGGACTGCGGCAGCACACCTTTGACTTCGCCGATGGCGATGACGGGCAGGAAGCGCAGGAACAACAGGAACAGCATCATGAAGAAGCCAAAAGTGCCGATGAAGGTCCATTGATCAACCCAGGTGGCACTGTACTCGCCCCAGGAGCCCGGCGTCATGTGACGCTCCAGGGTGGTGGCGATGATCACATAGCGCTCATACCACATGCCCATGTTCACGCACATGCAGACGAACATCACGACGACCATGTTGTGGCGGAAGGGGCGATACCAGAAGAGCTGGGGAGCGAAGACGTTGAAGCTGAACATCAAGGCGTAAGCCCAGATAGACGGACCGGTGAGGCCACGAAGCGTGAAGGCAGCGGCTTCATACGGATTGGCGCTGTAGTAGGCCATGAAGAGCTCCATGCAGTAGGCGTAGCCGACGATCGTGCCGGTGAGCAGGATGATCTTCGCCATGTTATCGACGTGCTTGGGTGTGAGGAGATCGTCCAGGCCGTAGATGCGGCGCACCGGGATCATGAGCGTGAGCACCATGGCAAAACCGCCGAAGATGGCGCCGGCCACGAAGTAGGGCGGGAAGATGGTGGTGTGCCAGCCGGGGACGACGGAGGTGGCGAAGTCGAAGGACACGACGGAGTGCACGGAAAGCACCAGCGGGGTCGAAAGAGCCGCGAGGAGCATGTAGGCCGTCTCGTAGTGGCTCCAGTGACGGTTGCCGCCGCGCCAACCGATGGCGAAGAGGCCGTAGAAGAACTTTTTCAGGCCTGGACGGCAGCGGTCACGCAGCGTGGCAAGGTCAGGAACAAGGCCGAGATACCAGAAAACGGCGGAAACGCTGAAGTAGGTCGAAACGGCGAACACGTCCCAAAGCAGGGGCGATTTGAAGTTCTGCCAGATGGCGTTGGCGTTCGGGATCGGGGCCAGGAACCACACCATCCATACACGACCGACGTGGAAGGCTGGGAAGAGACCGGCGCACATCACGGCGAAGATCGTCATGGCCTCAGCGGCGCGGTTCACGGACGTACGCCACTTCTGGCGGGTCAGGAACAAAATGGCCGAAATGAGCGTTCCGGCGTGACCGATACCGATCCAGAACACGAAGTTCGTGATGTCCCACGCCCAGGCGACCGGCTGCTTCTGACCCCAGACACCGACGCCGGTGCTGATGAGGTAGATGAAGCAGAAGGCCATCACGCCGCTAAGCAGCACAGAGGGGATGAACAAGATCCACCAAAGGGCGGGCTGCTTGTTTTCCACGATGCCGCAGATGCGGTTCGTGATCCACGAGTAGGACCTGTTGTTCAGGACCAGCGGCTCGCGTTCGAGGATGCGCGGTGTGTTCGAGGCTGAGGCTTCCATGCGACGGGATTAGAATTGGTTGTTGCTCCACACGGCGATGTTTTCGGCGCCGGGCATGTTCTTGTTCGGATTGCGCAGGCGGGCGAGGTAGCTCGTGCGCGGGCGAGTGCCGATGTATTTGAGCACCTGGTAGTTGCGGGGGGAGGCCTTGGCAGCGTTCACGCTGCTCTTGGCATCACCGAGGTCGCCAAAGACGATGGCATCGGCCGGGCAGGACTGCTGGCAGGCGGTTTTGACGCTGTCAGTCGGCACGCGGAAGTTCTTCGAGTCACGCTGGACCTGCTTCTGCAGGATCTTGGCGCTTTCGAGACGCTGCACGCAGTAGGTGCACTTCTCGATGACGCCACGCATGCGGACGGTGACGTTCGGATTGCGCTGGAGGCGGATGCTTTCGTCTTCCTTGAGCGAGCCGATGGGGCCGAAGTAGAGGTTGTTGGCCTTGATGCCAAGCTTCTCGGTCTCGACGAGCGGGTTGCGCTTGTTGTAATCGAACCAGTTGAAGCGGCGGGCGGTGTAAGGGCAGTTGTTAGCGCAGTAGCGGGTGCCGATGCAGCGGTTGTAAGCCATCGCGTTGAGGCCGTCGTCGGTGTGGACGGTGGCGTTCACGGGGCAGACGGTTTCGCAGGGGGCGGCTTCGCACTGCTGGCAGGCCAGCGGCTGGTGCACCATCTCGGCGTTTTCGAGCTGCTCGGGCGTCGGATTATCAATGGACCAAGTGGACTCCTGCGCGACATTGTTGATGCCGGTTTTGGCGACGGCAAAGTAGCGATCCATGCGGATCCACTGCATGAGGCGGCCTTTGCGCACCTGATTCTTACCGACGACCGGGATGTTGTTCTCGCTCTGGCAGGCGACGATGCACGCGGTGCAGCCGATGCACTTGCTCAGGTCGATGGACATGCCCCACTGGTGCTTCTTCTCGTAGTCGAAGCCGCGCGGGTTCTCCTCGGACTTCACGCCGACCTGGCCCTTGTAGAAGGAAATGTTCTCCGGGATGTGGGAGTCCATGCCCGTCTTCTGGGCGAACTCGGTGTCCGCGTTGAAGGTCTCCAAGGTGCCTTCGCGATAGACCGCGCGGCCTTCCATGGTGTTCTGCGTCTGCGTGATGGCGAGTTCGGCGATGGTGCCAAGCACCTCGACCTTCGCGCCGCCGATCACGAACTGGCTGGGCAGGCGGCGCAGGACGTAGCCGTTCACGCCTTTTTCGCCGCCGACGGTGCCGACGTTGTTCTGGCCGTAGCCAAGCGGGATGGTGATGGAATTGGAAACATGGCCCGGAGCCTCAATGGCCGGAATTTCGATCTCCGCGCCATTGACGCGGATGACGATGTGCTGGCCGTCTTCGAGGCCGAGACGTTTGAAGGTGGCAGAGCCAACCCAGGCGGCGTTTTCCCAAGTGAGTTTGGTGATCGGATCAGGCGCTTCCTGGAGCCAGGCGTTGTTGATGTAGCGACCGTCGAAAACACCAGAGGAAGGCACCAAAACGACCTCGATGGCCTCATCGGAGGGCAGCGCGGCGGCTTTGGCCTTGGAAACGATCGTGCCGACGGCGGCGGCGTTCACGCTGGCGTTCGCACGGGCATAGGAGGAGGCCTTCAGGAAGCCATCGCGGAGGGTGAAGTTCCACTTCGACTCGTCGAGGCCGCCAGCGACCTGAGCAAAGGTATCGCGAACCGCCGTGTAACCGGCGTCTTCGGCAGGCGCAGAGCCATCGGTGGGCTTTTCAGCCGGGCCAAGCTTCTTGCGGCCGAGTAGGGCCAGAAGGACATCGTTCTTGCTCGCGCCGTCGTAGAGCGGAGCGATCATCGGCTGGACGATGGAGTAGGTGCCGTCAGCGGCACGAACGTCGTTCCAGGACTCAAGGTAATGGGTGGCCGGAATGTGCAGCGCCGCGTGCAGGGCGGTCGAATTCAGCAGCGAGCCGACGTGGACGAGCTTCACACCCTTTTCGGTGATCAGCTTGGCAAAGGCGGCGGCGTCCGGCGCATCGTAGAAGAGGCTGGCGGGCGTGAGGGAGACGAGGGTCTTGAGCTGACCGCCGGAAACATCGACCTGGAGGGCGGCGAAGTCGCCCATGTCGGGCTTCGGAGCCTCCTGGAGGAGGTCGATGGCGGAGCCGTAGGCACCGAGAGCGTTGTTGATGCTGGCGACGAGGGCGTGGACCTCGGCGGAGCAGCGGGAACCGGCCAGCACGACGGCGGAGCCCTTGTTGTCGATCAAATCGCGGACGGCAGGGGCGATCCAGTCCTTCAGCGCCTGCGGGGCGGAGGCGGCGAGCGCCTTGCCGGAGGCATCACCGAGCTGCTCGGCGATGAGGGCAGCGGCAGCGGGGATGAGGGCCGCCGGGATGGCCTTGCGATGGTCCGCCATGCCACCGGTGAGGGTGTAGCGGTTTTCGAGGACGTAGAGACGGTTCATGTCCTTCTCCGCCGCCTTCGTTTCCTTCGCACGATGCTTGGTGAATTCCTTGATCGGCTCGCCCGCGACCGGATCGACACCGAGGAAGTCGCAATCGAGCGCCAGGATGCGCATCGCCTTGCTGAATTTCACGAAGGGCTTCACGCCGGCTCCGAGGACTTCCTTGTTCACCGCGGCGGCGTCACCGCCGACGGCTTCGTAACTGTACAATTTGGCCTGCGGGAAAGCCGTCTTCACCTCGCCAAGGAGGCGGAGGTAGGTGGGGGAGGTCGTGGCACCCACGACGATACCGAGACCGGCACCGGAGGCCTTCTTCGCATCGGCCGCAGCCGCCGCGATCAGTTCGTTCGCCTTGGCCCAAGAGATAGCTTTGCCAGCGCCGAGGGGCTTCTGGGAGCGGTCCGGGTCGTAAAGATCGAGCACGGAAGCCTGCGCGAAGGTATCAATGCCGCCACCGAGGGGGTGGAGGGGGTTGCCCGAGAGATGCGTGGGGCGGCCTTCATGCACGGTCACCACGAGGGGCGTGGCACCGCCGCTGCGGGGCATCGTGGTGGCGAACAGCACCGGCTTGCCCGGCACCATCCACTCGACGTGCTGCGTGTAGGGCAGGATGGTCGTGATCGGGCGGCGGCAGGAAGCGAGGCCCATCAGGCCGACGCTGGCGCCCATGATCTTCAAAAAGTCGCGGCGGCCGTTTTCGGCCTCTTCAGGCGTGAGGGTGTCGCCCGCGGGGAACTCGCGGCCAAGGTCCTTCAAAAAGCTCTCACGACGCTCGAGCTCAGCCGTGCTGCGCCAGTAGCGCTTCGCGTTCTGCGGCTCCTCGGGATGAATCCAATTGCGTTTCATGTGTCGGGGAAAGGTGGGGGCGCGGGGTTAGCGATGGCAGGCGGTGCAGGAGTCCGGGGGCTGGATCTGCCAGTGCTTCTTGAGTTGCGTGCCCACTTCTTTCTGGGTCACATCTTTGCCGTAAGTCTTCTCGGCGAGGGCCACGAGGGCATCCAGGCCGTCTGCCTTGGCACCTTCGCCACCGATCACCTCGGCGATCTCGCCAGCGGGCACTTTTTTGTCGAGCAGGCTCTTGTAGAAGTCCGCACGCTTGAGGTCGGCGGGCTTGAAATTCAGATTCGCGACGTGGTCCAGCGGGCGGAGGTTCTTCTCCGGGTTGCGGTGGCAGTCCAGGCACCAGCCCATCGACTGCGGCTGGTCGTGGCGGACGACTTCCATCTCGTTCACCTTGCCGTGGCAGGACACGCAGGAGATGCCGCGGTTCAGGTGGGCGCTGTGGTTGAAGTAAACGTAGTCAGGCGCCTTGTGCACCTTCACCCAGGGGATGGATTTGCCCGTTTCGTGGGCCTTTTGCACCAGTTCCAGCTTCGGAGAGGTGGCACGGATGCCGCCCTTGCCCTGGCCGTGGCAGTTGAAGCAGGTCTGGTTCGTCGGCACGTTCGAGTGGCTGGAGGACTCCCCAAAGCTGTGGCAGATGCGGCAGTCCAGACCGAGCTGGCCGGCGTGGATTTTGTGGGAGAACGGCACCGGCTGCGTCGGCTCATAGCCCACACGGGTGTATTTCGGGGTGAAATAGTAAGCGACGCCCATGCTCACGCCGAGAGCAATGAACACGACAGCGATGCCTACCTTGAGGGGAAGCCAGTTGGTCCAGCGCGGAAAAAAGTTGCCCATAAGTTGCGGTCGAGAGAGAGCTTGTGAAAAATTTCACAAGGAGCTCCAGAATAGGATTGGCACAATCCACGCGCAACCGGAGAAATAAGATTTTTGAAAAAATCCCGCCACGTTCGGTGAGCGAAGGCAAATCCCCTTCTCTGCCAGCCCTTTTCGGCCCCAATTTTTTGCCCCGAAAACCCCGCCAAACCACCCCAACCGCAAAAGCCCCGCACCCCTTGATTTTTCGGGCATTTGGAGCGGCTGGAAGGCTTTTTGACATCACCCCAGCAGCGTTCACGAATTCGGAGGCGTTTCCACCCATGACATGCCTCCCAAAAGCCGAGGACCTGCGCAACAAGCTCAATGATCTGATCAACGCGCTGCGGCGGTAGCCCGTACACTGCCTCTCCGAGGCGGCATGGGCGGGAATGCCATCCCGCCCTCCGAAAGGCCTCACTCCTGCACCGGTCGCGCCTTGACCTTCCCCCGTCCGCCACGGACATTCCCCTCGCTTGTCCGGTCTTCGCTTGGCTGGATGGGCATGGAAAAGACGGTGGGCGAATCGGGTTCGCCCACAATTTACTGTGACTAAACAACGTTCGGCGACATGAGCGCACATCCACTCCGAAAACTTCTGGTGGCGATCCTTTGTCTTTTCACGTCTGCGTCCGCGGAGGCAGCAGAGCCGCCCGAGATGATCAAACTACAGTATCGGATCGCGCAGGATGCCGTCAGCCCTTCTAGCTTTTGGGCCGTGTTTCCCAACGGAATGTCTCCTGGCGTGCGCATCAATTGGAAACTCGCGCCAGAAGACAAGAAGCGCTTGGACGACATCATTGCGACGCTCGAGCGAGACGGTCCGAACGGCAAAGAGTTCACCGCCAAAGGCGTCTGGAAGCACAAAGGCTTCGAATGCGACATCTACGACATCACACCGAATCCGTGAGACGATCGCTCTGCCCCGAATGTCGCTCAGCTTGGGTCGTTCGGCCCCAGAACCCATTCCACCAGCCGGAATCAGTCACTCCTGCACCGGCAGCGCCTTGGCGGGCTCCCGCTTGGCCTGGGCGAAGATGAGGGTGCTCATCTTGGGACGCCAGTTGTAGCCGATGCCGAAGGGGATGGGCGGCACGTCACCGGCTTTGTAAACGGCGGCGAGGTCGCTCTGATACTTCTCTTTGAAGCGGGCGATGGGGCCGGGATACCAGCCATAGGCCTTCGGCGTCCAGACCTCGCGGGGGAAATCCTTCCACCGCACGCCGGTGTCGTCTTGGAGGAGGGTGGTGCATTTCGCGAGCAGCAGATCCCGCACGAGGTCGAACTCCTCGAGATGCATCAAATAGGAGGCGGACTTCGTGAAGCCGTTCGGAGCACCGAGGGCCTCGCAGAAGCGGACGAAGCCGGGGTCCTGCTTGATCATGTAGCTGGCCAGATTGGTGGAAAAATAGTACACCGTCTGCTTTTGGCCCGCTTTGCCGGTGAAGCCGATTTTGACGCCGGGATGCTTCGAACCTTCGTGGGGGCCTTCCTTGCCGTCTTTGTCGAGGCCGATGAGATCCACGCTGTCGATGTGGCAGCCGCTGCGGGCGAGGAAGGTGTAGATGACGGGGATGGTGCCGTTGAGCTTGGTGGCGTTGGCGGAGAAGTCGTTCTTCATCTCAGAGGTGATGAAGAAGCTGAAGCTCAAGATGGCCTCGAGCGAGTTGCGCAGGTTCCGCAGCGAGTGGTCGAGCGAGTCGCCGCCGAGCTGCGTGACATCCGGCGGCGTGCCCACAGGCTCGATGCCGCAGAGGACGTAGGTGCTGGCGTTCGGGTAGAAGGTGTTCGCGTGGAGGAAGTCCGGCCCGCTGAAGACGTAGAGCAGCGGGGCGGTGTCTGTGACAAGCTGCGGCAGCGTTTCCTGCATCCAGCCGCGGATCGCGCCGAGCTGGCGCTTCTCGATATCCTCCCACGCGGCATCCAGGCCCTTCGCGTGACGGGCAAACTCCGCCCGCTGGGCCAGATCGAAGAGGGGTGAACCTTCCTGCGGCGGCAGACCGGCGAGAAACCGCGCCTGATCGTCGGCGGTGGGGGTGGATTGAGCGAAGGAAAGCGAGGCGGCAGCGAGGGCGAGGAACGAGACGAGGCGTTTCATGATTCGGTCTGAGGATGGCGCGGCGAGATAAAGTAAATGATCCAGCCGAGCAGGATCAACGCCATGCCGGCCAGGGTTTCTTCAGGATGCTTTTTGGCGACGAAAATCATCATCCACAAGCTGATGCCGAGGAAGAGCAGCGGCGTGATCGGATAACCCCAGCAGCGATAGGGGCGCGGGAGGTCCGGCTGCCGGATTCGCAGCACGATGAGGCCCACGACGGTAGCGAACGAACCGAGCTGGATGCTGAACTGCACGCAGGTGAGCACCGTTTCAAAGCTGGCGGTGAGCAGCAGCGTCACGACGATGGAAAGCTGCACAAACAAGGCCGCCACCGGCACGCCGCGTTCATCGCTGACGGCCAGCGGCGCGAGGAGCTTGAGGTCCTGGCCCATGGTTTTCATCACGCGAGGCCCCACCCAGGTCATCGCCGAGATGCTCGACACCAGCCCGAGGCAGATCAGCGCCGACATCACCTGCCCGCCCGTGTGCCCGAAGATGCGATCCGCCGCCACATGACCCACATCGAGCTTGCCATCCAGCTCGCTCATCGGCGCGGCGTAGAGGAAAACAGCGTTCAGGGCGATGTACAAGCCCGTCACCAGCAGCGTGCCAAGGGCGATGGCTTTCGGCACATTCTTCTGCGGATCGCGAATCTCCCCCACGATGTAGGTGGCAGCATTCCAGCCCGCGTAGGCATACATGACATACACGAGGCTCACCGCGAAGGGCGTGCTGCCCAGCAACTTGCCATCGCCCGGCTTTGGCAAAAAGCTCACCCCCTGCCCTTCGCTGATCACGAAGCCACTCACGATGAAAACGAGGATGAGCAGCACCTTCAGCCAGGTGGCCGTGTTTTGAAACTTCGCCGCCACATGAATGCCACCCACATGGATCAGCGTGACGATCCACACCATCACGAGCGACCAAGTCGTGGCCGGCGCATGCGGAAAGATGGCGCTGAAGTATTTGCCGAAGGCCATCGCCGCGAGCGCAATCGGTGCCGCGAAGCCCACCGTCACTGAAAGCCAGCCCGAGAGAAAGCCCACCGCCGGATGGAAGATCTTCGAGAGGAAATGATACTCCCCGCCGGATCGCGGCAGCGCCGCCGCCAGCTCGCCATAGCACAAGGCACCGCAAAAAGCGCACACGCCACCGACGAGCCATAGCATCAAAATCGCAAAGCCCGACGGCAAACCTCCCACCTGAAAGCCCAGCGACGTGAAGACGCCCGTGCCGATCATATTGGCCACGACGACCGCAGTGGCCGTGAGGAGCGAGATACCATGGTGACGGGGCGCGGACATAAGTGTCGTGGCTGATGGAAAGAAGCCACGTTGCAGTAGAAGTGAAGCCGACCGCAAGAAACTGTTTTTTGAGCATCCTAGAGGCTTTTTCAGCTCGGCGCTTTGAGACATGGCCTCGCGGAGACGCTTTCATTCACTATTTGCCTGACTACTTTTCCCTGAGGAGCGGCGGGAGAGTAGAGCGGCAGACATGGAGCAGTAAATTCAGATTATGAAGCTAACACAAATATGATTTCAGTTTCAGTCACCAACGATCATAAAAGTCATCCGCATCGTCCAACACACTCACATCTGTCCAGCTGACCTGAAGAAGTCCGTCCATCGAAAGTCTGTGAACGGCCCCTTTTTTTAGAGCAAGTAATCGACTTGCTTGCGTGAGGCCTTTGGTGGTCAATTCCCAATTGGAGCTCTTTCGAGATGCAAATCCCAATGCCGTTAACTGCACTTCAATTATATCTGAGGGGAGATCGTCCGAGAACTGTAGGTGTCGTGTATGGGATTCGACATTGCCATAGTTCATGGGGAACGCTGCCTTGGCTTGATCTAGGATGTATTTATTTAGACCTCCTGTCTTCCATTTCCCAGCCAACTCATCTCGAATCATTCGCAGGAGATTATTCCAAGTAGTGGAAACCTCAAATTGGACATCTACTCGCTTCCTTTCCTTGCCGTCACCAATATATCCCATCCCAAATCCAGGTAGAATTAAGACATCATCACCTGATGCCAAATCACCTTCGTTGGACGCTTCTCTGCTTTTTAAATCCTCCAACTGAGATCTTTGTGATTCAATGGTCCGTTGAAGCTTAATAAGCTCAGTCTTTGCCTCTTCCGAGGCAATAACATCACCCCTAACCCAGCCAGTTCTTGGGTTACGTCTGATTTCGCTTAGCAAACTGGGAATTAACTCACCGGGCAATTGACCAGCCGAATCCCAGAATCGGCATATCTTTCGACTCACCTGTTCACGAAAACTGAGAAGCTGTTTTCTTCGCGAAGGCTCAGCCTCACTCTTATCCAATGGTAGCTTTGCTGGACTGCGATGAAGCAACCCGATCACGGGAACCCCATGCTTTAATGCCAATTCATACTCCAAGTGCGTGTAACTTTTCCGCCTGCCTTTGGGTATGCTGCCATACTTGCCAGCCAACAAAATTACATAGTAGTCGCATTGTGGAATGAGTCGTTCAATGCACTCCCAAGCCTCTTCGTTTGCCGCTGGAAAATATTCCATTCCACAAGGTATGCAGTCGATATTCAGAAGAGCCTGAATAACGCAACTTCTCTCTTCTTTGAGATCATCATAAGTAGAGCTGACGAAAACTTGGTAGCGTTTTTCCATAGTGGTGAAGCAATTGAGTCACTTCCGCCGAAAGGTTTCACTCAGCACCAGTTCAGTCACGAAGGTCTTCAAGCCGCCGCCTTGTTTCAGCGAGTTGGTGACGATGTCATTCACGGCTTGGCTGTCAGCATACGTTGGTGCGGCGCCGGTGGCGTAGGTGAGGAGTTTTTCGGCGAGGCAGCGTTGGACGTCGGCGGGCTGGGCGAGGAGGAGTTGTTTGAACTCTTTGATGTCTTTGAAGGGGCGGCCGTCGGCGAGTTGGCCGGTGGGATCGACGGGGAGGGAGACTTTGTATTGCCAGACGCCGCGGTTCTCGACTTTGGCGTTGGGTTTATCGCCCTTCTCCTTGCTGCGGTAGCGATCTCGCCAGCCGCCGATGACATCGAAGCTCTCCAAAGCGAAGCCGGGTGGGTCGATCTTGGCGTGGCAGCCGGCGCAGTTTTCGGAGGTGCTGTGTTTGGCCAAAATTTCGCGGATGGTGCTGGCACCGCGGGTGTCGGGCTCGACGCCGGGGATGCCGGGCGGTGGTGGCGGCGGTGGCTGGCCGAGGAGTCGCTTCATCATCCAGCCGCCGCGCAGCACGGGCGAGCTGACGGTGCCATTGGCGGTGACTTTGAGGATGCTGGCCTGCGTGAGCAAGCCGCCGCGCACGCTATCGGCCGGGAGCTTCACGCGGACGAATTCCTCGCTCTTCGCGACCTCGGTGCCGACGCCGTAATGCTCTGCGATGCGGCGATTCAGCATCAAGAAGTCGCTGTGGATGAAATTCGTGACGGGGAGGTCGTGGTGGAGGATTTCGGTGAAGAAGGCCTCTGTCTCGCCGACCATCGCATACTTCAGCATCTCATCGAACTCGGGGTAAAGCATCGTATCAGGCGAGGTGGCGTCGATGCTGCGCAGATCGAGCCATTGACCGGCGAAGTTCTTCACGAAGGCCTGGCTGCGTTTGTCGGCGAGGAGGCGTTTCACCTGCGATTTGAGTGTTTCGGGCTCGTGGAGCTTTTTGGCGTCGGCGAGGCGCATCAGTTCGTCATCCGGCAGGGTGCTCCAGAGAAAATACGAGAGACGTGAGGCCAAAGCGTGATCGCTGAGGCGTGGGCCGGGCAATTCATCGAAAAGCAAAAACTGCGGCGAGGTCAGCACGCCGCGCAGGCCGAGCTTGGTGGCTTCTACAAAGCTCCCGCCACCCGCGAGGGCGTCTTGGGCGAGTTTGACGAAGCGATCGGCCTCACCGGGCTCCAGCGGACGACGGAAGGCCTTTGCGGCGAAGTTTTCGATCACCGTTTTCAGCGACGAGACTGGATCAGCAGGCTGCAATTCGTAGCCGATGGCCTTTTCGCCATCCCAAGGATTTTTGATCTTCTTTTTGTCGATCTGAACGACGGGCACCTCGCCAAAGATCGACTTCACGGAAGGTGGTGGCCATGCCTGAGCCTCCAGCGGCCCTTCGATGTCCACCCACTGCACGGCGAGGCCGCGACCGGTGAATTGCTTCGTCGTATCGGAGTCGCTGAGTCGTTTGCCATCGGCATCGTAACCGACGCGGAAGGGCAGCAGCATGAGATGCTCGCTGCGATTGATCGGCGCGATGACTTCCACCTCGCGTGGCTTATCGGCAGTCATGTCCCAGGTGCCGAGCAGGCGCTTGCCGATTTTGTAATCGTTCGCGTAAAGGCGTGCGCTGATGGGTTCTCCTGCGCTTTGATAGCCGTAGGCGGAAAGGCGGATACGGTAGGTGCCACTGCGGACCATTTTGAAGTTCGAGAGGCCGAGCATGTAATCCGCATCCGTGAACATGACGAGCGCGTCATCGAGCGAGCGGAAGACCTGGCGTTTGCGCTGATACTTCTTCTTTGGATCAGCGGGCGGATCGTCTGGTAGGGCGAGGTTTTCGATGATGCTCTTTTGCTCCTTATAGCTGAAGCGTTGCTTTTTCATCTCCACCGGCACGCGGAGGTCCACGGCGGCATCGAGGGCCGCATCGGCGGCTTCGAGATACTTTTCGATCTGGAGCTGCGAGAAGCGCAGGCCTTCCGCGACGGTGTCGAAGCCATGCATCGGCGTGTCCTCCGGCAACAGGCCCGCGAGCGGTGTGTCGATGTGCAGCAGATCACGCACCGTGTTTTCATACTCGATGCGATTCAGTCGGCGCACGAGCGTGCGGCCTTGTGAGGTGATTTGCGCGGCGCTGGTGTCGCGGAGCTGGCTGTCGAGCGAGTCGAGGAAGGCGTCGGCGAGTTTCGCCTCGGGACGCGGCTTCTTTTCGGCGGCATTTCGCCATCGGCGACGCTGTCGTGGACCTTGACCCATTTTTCGAAGAGCTGCGGGTCACGCAGGTCAAAGGTCAAGGAGGTCAAGTCGAGGCCGCCTTTCTTCACCTCGGCGTCGTGGCATTCGACGCAATGTTGGTCGAGGAAGGTCGTGAGGGCCTTCGGCGCGGCGGCGAAGGCGAAGGCAGGGACGGAAAGGACGAGAAGGGCGGCAGGGACTCGCATGAGGCGTGCGGGTTTATGAAGCGAAGCCGGCATCACGCAAGGCGGGGAACTGGCTGCGCCAGGTGTGGAGGATGGCGGGATCGATCTCGGCGCGGAGGACGTGCTCGTGGTCTCCCGCATCGGCGATGATGACGCCGTGGGGATCGACAACGAGGCTGCGGCCGGGGTAGGTGAAGCTGGGATCGGTGCCGCATTGGTTCACGCCGATGACGAAGGCGAGATTTTCGATGGCCCGAGCCTGCAGCAGGGTGATCCAATGCTGCACACGCTTGATCGGCCACGCGGCGATGAAGACGAGCAGCTCCGCGCCGGCCTTCACGGCCTCGCGGGCGAGCTCGGGAAAGCGTAGATCGTAGCAGATGAGTGGCGCGATTTTGACGCCCTGCCACTCGATGACCGTCACGCCCTTGCCAGCAGTGTGCGCCGTGCTTTCACCGCCGAGACTGAAGGGCTGGTTCTTGCTGTAGCGGCCCAAAACCTGGCCTTCAGGCGTGATGAAGAGGCTTTGGTTTCGGCAATCGCCTTTCGCGTCCTGCGTGACGAGGCCACCGATGACGGCGCAGCGATACTCGCGGGCCATTTCGATGAGAAATTGCTCGGTGGTACCTTGCTCGGGCTCGGCGGTGATTTGGGTTTCGATGCTGAAACCGGTCGCAAACATCTCCGGCAGCACGATGAGCGAGCCTGGAGCCGGTTTCGCCTCGGCGATGAGCTGGCGGGCCTTGGCGAGGCTGGCGGGCTTGTCCTCCCAGACGGAGTTCATTTGGACGAGGTAGGTGATCATTGGGGAGGCGGAACGGATTGATGAATGATGAACAATCGATTGCTGATTTTTTGAGGGATGTAGCGCTTTCCACGAAGGGCAATGAACAATCGTAGGCCGGATGTGTTGGGCGGTGGGCGTCTCGCGGTTCTCTTCGTGAGCCACGCCCAACTATCCGGCCATGACATGTGCGAAGGCGAAGAGGACCACGCACGCTTCCAAACCAGCCGGATAGTTCGGCGATGGAGACGATGAGGATGACGGTGCGTTTTGCGCCGAACACATCCGGCCTACGAACAAGCGTCACAACCGCTCGGGCCTCAGCCTTTTCATCGTTTCGGGATCGCTGGTGCGGGCGCGGACGGTGATGAAGGCGCTGGCGGAGAGGATGGCGGCTCCACAGACGATGGAAAAGGTTTGGAAGCTCATCACCTTGAGCATCGCAAAGGCGAGGAAGGGGGCGAGGAGACCGCGCAGGCCGGTGAGGAAGGTATGGACGCTCATGTACTCGGCCACGGCATGCTTGGGAGCGAGTTTGGTGACCCACAATGCCCAGGTGACATTGCCGCCGGCGTTCGCCATGCCCCACAAGGCCATGCCAAAGGTCCACCACGCGACGTTTTGACCGAGGTAGAAGCAGAGGATGCCTGCGGCGAAGAAGACATTCAGCGCCGCCCGCACGCCGAAGAGGTGAAAGCGGTCATACACGAGCCCCCACGGATACGAGAAGACGAGACGGGCGAGCACCGGCACCACGCAGGTGATGAAGGCGACCTGCTTTTCCGGCAGGTTGATGCCGTGGACGGGATTGGCGAGGTATTCGACGAAGAGGCAGGCGGCGGCGAGATTTCCCACGCCCATCATCATCCAGGAAATCAGCAGCGTGCGGAAGTCATGATCCTCACGCACCCAGCGCCAGGCGCTCCAGAGGCTGGTGCGGGCATTTTCCTCCGGCTGCCAGGGTGTGGCGGGCAGGCCGTAGGTCCACAGGCCGCTGACGAAGCCGCTCAAAGCATACGCCCACAGCAGCCAGGTGTAGTTTTTCAAATCGAGATCGAGCAGCCAGCCCGCCGCGTAGCCAAAGGCCACTGCCGCGCCGGCCCGTGTGACACCCGCGATGGCGTAGAGTTTGCCCCGGGCGGCCTCGGGATAGTTCATGCGATAGATCTGCGTCATCAGCGGGATCTGCATCGAGAAGCAGAAGATGCCGAGACCGAGGCCGAGCAGGTAAAGTGCGGGCGAATCGGGAAAGGTGGCGCTGACCGCCATGCTGGCACCGCCGAGCATCTGCACCTTCGCCGCTGTTCGGGCGATGGTGCTTTTCGCCCGCAGGAGCAGCGGAACGACAAACAGGCTCGTCACCATGCCGCCGCTCGTCGCGGCGAGGAAACTCGCTTTCGCCATGTCACCCATCGCAAAGACTCGAACGGCCACGAGCATGCCAAAAGTGGCCGTCAGCGTGTCGAGCACCCCGGCGGGCAGCGAGCGCCAGAGCTCGTTGCGAAAGGTGCGCGTTGTGTCGTGGGTCACGCCCGCTTCATGGCATGCGTGCGCCGGGGAGTCCAGTGGCGGTGAGGAGCGGTTTAGGCGGCCTTCTTCGTCTTCTTGGCAGCCGGGGCGGCTTTCGGGGCGGCGGCTTTGACGACTTTGAGCTTCGGAGCGGGCTTGGAGGCGGCCACCCATTCGGCGTAATGGAGCCAGGTTTCGCAGCCTTCATCGCGAAGGTAGTCGGTGTCTTGAAGGAGGCCACGCTTGTGGAAGTCGAGGATCTCCGATTTGGCGAAGGGGCCAAATTCGACGAAGGCGCGGCTCAGGGTCACGAGGGATTTCATAGGCTTTTTTGAGGTATGATGAGGTTTGAGGGGGCTCCCGGTTCGACCGAGCGGCCCTCCATCTCAAGCAAAAGGTCTGCCACATTTTGGCTGGGATGCGCCGCGTGGCTTGCGCCCCGAAAATCTTGCCCTTAGAGTACCTGAGCAAAATGATAGTGTGTCTCGAATCCTCAGTGCTCGGCGGTTACCTCACGAATGAAGTGCCGGGATTGGTCACGGGCATGCTTCACCTCACGGGCCAAAAACAGCCGGTGCGCATCGAGCTGGTGGGAAACTTCCTGCGCGACATCGCGGGCTGCCGCGTGGACTTCCACAATCCCCTGCCGGAGATGAACGAGGCCAGCGTGGATGCCATCACCCCCCTGCAAAGCGGATACACCGGCGTCATGACCGCCTCCTACCGCGTGGCGAAGATCCCCCGCCGCCGGGCTGGCAAGGCCGCGAGCGCCTTTCCCGTGCCGCCGGGGCTCAAAAACCTGCTTTTCTTTGAGTGGTTCAACCAGGACAACCAGCGCGTGCTCATCCAAAGTTGGCATCTGCAAATCCGCGTTTCCGCTCCCCGCTGGCAGCTCACGAAAGAGGAGGAAAACGCCCTCCTGCGCCAAAACCGGGCCCGCCGGAAGCATTTCCTGCTCGGCGAGCGAGGCCAGGACGGTGCCCTCGCCGATGCGCTGCACAGCCCCGGCTTTGACGATCCCTTCCAGCCGAAAAATCCCGCCAGCGATCCCTTCCAAGCGCCCGCCGGAGGTAAAAAAGCGCCACCCGCCACGGAAAAGCCCTCTCCGTCCGCCGATCCGGCCAAACGCTCCGCAGCACTGGCCAAAGAGCTGCGCCGATTCCAGAGCCTGCTCGTCTTCAACGACGAAATCCGCACGCGTCCCGCCGTCCTACGCCTGCTTTCCACGGTGGCGGATCTCGGCGCTCACCTCGTGCATGTGCTGCGCCAGTTTGCCGAGGCCGCGAAGCCCGAGTGGACCTTCCTCATCACCGATCTGGAGCAGAGCCTCCCCCTCTTCGCCGCCGCCCTGAACGCCACCGACAAGCTCGTCCAGCAACACCCCGCCGGAGCCGATATCGAGTGGCTCTCCGGCGTGCAGGCTAGCCTGCTCAACATCGAGCTGCGCATGCGAGAACTGCTCGGTCTGCTGCGGAACTGAAGCGGAGAGCCAGGGGCGTAGGGCGGAGAGTTCCAATCCATGGAGAAACTGAGAATGGAGGAACTATGCATGGAGGAATGGATGTAGGCCTGAAGGCTGCCCTCTGGCATTTGCGCCATTTTCAGTTTTCCATTCTCCATTCCTCCATTCTGATTGCTCTATGCGCCTCCCCTCCGTCGCCATCCTCGTCGATACCTCGCGGTCCTATGGCCGCGATATCGTGCGCGGTATCCGGCGCTATGCGGCCGAGCACGGGCCGTGGTCGCTCTATTTGGAGCCGAGGGACCTGCGCAGCAGCTTTCCTGAATGGCTGAAAAACTGGCGCGGTGATGGCATCCTCTCGCGCACCGTCGATGCGACGCTGCTGCGCCAGCTCAAGGCCACGAAGCTGCCGGTCGTCGAGATGCGCACCACCGTTTTGAAGCATCCGTTTCCCTTCGTCGGTATCGACAACAGCGTCATCGGTGCCCGCGTGGCCGCGCATTTTCGCACGCTCGGCTTCCAGCACTTCGCCTGCGTGCAGGATGCCTCGGAGAATTTCTTCCTCGAACGGCGTGATACCTTCATCCAGGCCGTGAACGAGGCCGGATTCGACTGCCCGGTGTTTCAATCCAAACGCTCGAACTGGGAGCAGCACCAGCGAGAGCTCGCCACCTGGCTGCGTGCCCTTCCCAAGCCCGCCGGCGTTTTCGCCGTGAATGATCAGATGGGCTTCTGGGTGCTCGATGCGGCCCGACGGGCAGGTCTCGCCGTGCCGGAGGAGTTCGCCGTCGTCGGGGCCGAAAACGACAACATGCTCTGCGAGACCGCCTCGCCCCCGCTTTCGAGCGTGAAGCTACGCGGACAAGCCGTCGGATACGATGCCGCACGGGTGCTCGACGAGTGGATGACGAAAAAACGCCTCCCGAAACCCGGCGAACGCCATCTCCACGCCCCTGGCGACATCGTCACCCGCCAGTCGAGCGACATCGTGGCCGTGGAAGACCCACGCATCGCCGCTGCGCTTCGTTTTATCCGGCAAAATGCCACCCAGCCGCTCGATGTGGCCCGCGTGGCCCGCGAATGCGCCCTCTCCCGCAGCGTGCTCGAGCGGCGCATGAAGGCCCTCATTGGCCGCAGCCCCGGCGAGGAGATCGCCCGCTTGCGCTTCGCCGCCGTCGAAAAACTCCTCCTCCAGACCGATCTCACCCTCGATGCCATCGCCGCGAAATGCGGCTTCACCCACCCCCAATACATGGCTGAGGCCTTCCGCAAACGCACCGGCATGACGCCCGGCACGTTTCGGCGAAAGCGAGCCGGGTGAGGCGCTGGCGAAAAAGCGGGGCTTGACCGGGTGGGTTGGTTTATGCAGCCTAAGAAATGATTACGACCATCATCAAGACCGGCGCTTCTCAGGGGATCATCCTTGATCCCAGCCTTCTTCAGCTCGCCCGCCTCCAATTAGGCGACGAGATCGAGATCGAAGTACAGGCAAATCGAACGATCCTCGTGAAGCCAGTTGCCGCCAATCTGCGAGAAGGCATCTCTGACTAGCACAAGCTAAGGAGGCGCACGACGCTTGAGTTATGTAGGGCGGATGTGTTCGGCGGGTTAGACTCCACCTATACCTCCAGTTTTCATCGCCGAACTATCCGGCCGGATTGGGGGGGGCATTCGTTGGCCGAAACATCATCGTTTTCTCACTGCAATCCCATCCTTGATAGGCACAACGCATACTCCAGCTCACCGCCACACCTTCAGCTCCGTCATCCGCCACTCATGCGCTTTCAGGGTCAAAGGACGGCGCACGGTTTCGAGGAAGTGGCGGGGCCACTCGGTGCCGTTTGGGCCGGGCTGGAAATCACTGAAGGTCACATCGACATCGGCACCTGCGGTCGAATCGAGGCCGTTGAGGGTGAACTGCACCCGGCGCAGCCGGTGGTCACGCTGGCTGATCCAGGCGATGATCTTGTCCTCCGCCGAGCGGCCCACGCCGGGCGTCAAGGTGCCAAAAACCAGCGAACAGGGATCGCCCTCGATCTCCTGACGTTGCATCACCGGCCAGATCCGCCAGTCGTGGCCGCGTGCGAGCAGGTAGTCCGCACCGAAAACGAACATCGTGTAAGCATCCGCCACCAGGGCGGCGGCATCTTTTTCCGTCTGCGTCGGCTGGCGATTGATGGGGAGGTCCACCTCGATCGTCCTCGGCGTGCGAAGCACCGTTTTGATTCCGCTTGGCCCCGTGTGCGTCTGCTCCACCCGACTCAAACGAGGGAAATAGACCTCCCGGGAGCTTTTTCGATACTCGGCATTCACCAGCTCCGGCTGCATTTTCTGCACGATCTTCGTCCATTCGCCGGTGAAGGCCACCTCCACGCGATCGAGCCTGTGCCAAGGCTTGCCTGCCTTCTCGGCGCTCTTTTCCAAGAGCTGCACGACCTGCCGGCTGGTCTGGCCGAGAGACTGATTCGGGTTCGGCAGGCTGGTGCAGGCAGCCAAGAGCGAGCAGGAGAGGAGCAGGAGTTTATACATTGCCTGTTTTACGCCTTCATCGCTCCTTTGGACGTGGTTCCACATCAAAAACAAAAGACCCACCTGCGGAGGCAGGCGGGCCTTTGTGCAACAAATGAAGCGGTCTTAGGGAGTAAATTAGCTCGCGGAGGAAGCCACGGCGTCAGAGCCACGCTCGCCCGTGCGGATGCGGATGGCATCGAGCACTGCGCTCACGAAGATCTTGCCGTCACCGATCTTGCCGGTGTTGGCGGCCTTCTGGATGGCAGCCACGACGTCATCGCCACGGCTATCGTCCACGACGACTTCGATCTTCACTTTGGGGAGGAAATCCACGGTGTATTCACTGCCGCGATAAATTTCAGTATGGCCTTTTTGACGGCCAAATCCCTTCACCTCCACGACGGTCATGCCTTCGACGCCTACCTCAGCGAGGGCTTCTTTCACATCCTCCAATTTGAAGGGTTTGATGATTGCTTCGATTTTTTTCATGGTTAACGGCAATTAGATATGTGGTTTCTGGGATTGCAACGATGAGGCCGACAGAAGGATGATTTTTCCCGGCTGACCGGTGCGCAAAGTTCATTTAGCGGGAAGCGTGCCAACTTCCAGACGGATTTTCTTATCCTTCCTGCCAACGACGAAAAACCGCCCCGCAGCCCCCGGTTGCCAAAACGCCAGCCCTACGGTATCCCCGCCGCCATGCTTCCCCGTGCCCTTTTCCCCCTCTTCGCCCTCGCGGCGACTCTCTGCCAGGCCCAGGAGGAGACGATCGAGGTGCGGCTCCGCTGGGAACCCGGCCAGTTTTACCTTCAGGAATCGGACACGGACACCACCACGCTCCTCACCACCATCGGCCAAAAGCACGATCAGAAGCTCCGCATGCGCCAGACGACCTCCATCAAGGTCACCAAGAATGACGCCGGTGAGCAACTCGCCCGCGTGAGCATTGATTCGCTCACCGGCGAGCTCCTCCAAGACGGCCTGCTGCATCCATTCGACTCCGCCAAGATGGCCGATGCCCTCCCCGTCCTGCAAAAAGCCGTCGGTGGAGCCGCCGGACGGGCCTTCACCTTGGTCTATAATCCGCAGGGCGATTTCCAAGACGTGCGTGACATCAGCTCCATGGTCAGCGGCGGCGAAAACCCGGACCTCACCTCCATCGCCGATGCCAAGCAGCTCGCCACTCTCTACCGCCGCTCGATGGAAATGGGCCTGCCGAAGATCCCCGTCCGCCCTGGGGACAAATGGATCAGCGATGAGGTCATTCCCTTCTCCGAGGCCGGCCAGGTGCAGGTGAAGCTCAAATCCAAATTCGAAGGCATCGTGGACCGCAGCGGCCGGAAGCATGCGCAGATCGCCTTTGAAGGCACGATGGAGACTCAGCCGGACGAGGGCACCAAGAGGTCAGTCAAGGTCGCCGCCGATTCCAAAGTCTCCGGGCAGGTCTTTTTCGACCTCGAACGGCACACCGTCTCGCTTTCCGTGCTCCTCGCTGTCGTGAATCTCAGCGTCGATGGCAAAATCCTCCCCGTCCGCCAACAAGTGACCACCCGCCTCGTGGCGATGAAGCAGGCGAAGTAAGCGGACTCAGCCCTCCAGCCCCCGCGCCTTCGTATCCGGTGCCCACCAGATGACCACGCAGCCCAGCGCATAGATGCTGGCACAGATCGTGCCGACACGTGGGTAGTCACCACCCATCGCGGCAAAAAGATAACCCGCCGCCAGCACGCCGAAGGCGGTGGCAAAACGGCCGGAGTTGTAGGCTAGGCCGCTCCCGGTGGCACGCACGCGAGTCGGAAAGAGCTCCGGCAAATACAGCGCCAGCCAGCCAAAGAACAGCGTGGCCACGAAACCCTGCATGAAAACGATGGCGTGAAAGCCCTCACGCAGCGGAGCAGTCTTTTGAAACATCACGAAGGTGATCGCAAAGGTCGTCACACTGATCAGCGCATAGCTTGCTCGGCGTCCCATCCAGCTCGCGAACTGCGCCCCAGCGAAGCTGCCGAGCGTGGCACCCAGCGCCCACCAGCCCTGCGTCGCTGCTTTGTAGCCCACGTTGGTCGTTCCGGCGATTTTATCCGCCCACGGGATCATCCACTTGCTCGCGGACCACGCACCAATCATCGGAATGGCGCTGATGAGGATGCCGATGAGCGTGAAACGAATCAGCGAAGGCTGAAACAGCTCTCGCAGCGGCGTCACCGCCTTCACCTCACCACGCGTCGCCAGCCATTTCGGCGACTCCGGCAAGGCCAGCAGCACAAACACACCCAGCACGGTCGGCACGCCCGCGAATTGAAATACCCAGCGCCACGACTCTGGCGTGATCGACCAGTTCAAGGCGAGCTGCGACAGCAGCAAAATGCCCGCATTGAGCCCCGCCATCATCGCCCCGGACACCAGCGGCCTCGACGCGCCACTCCAGCACTCCGAAACGAGCGCGATGCCATTCGGCCACAGCCCGCCGACACCCAGCCCCACCAAAAATCGCAGCGCCAGCATCTGCCATTGATCCTCCGCATACGCGCCCAAAGCGGCGAAGACCGAGTAGAACAAGATGCAGATGCCCATCGCCCGCGTTCGCCCCACGCGATCTCCGAGACTGCCGAGCGTGATGCCGCCGATCGCCGCGCCGAGCATGAGAGCCGCCGTGAACCGCGCAAACCATTCCCCGCCAAGTTCCGGCGTGAACGCCGGCCCCAACAAACTCTTCGACACCGAGAGCGATGCCACCGGCATCAATCCCAGCTCCACGCCATCAAAGACCAGCGCGAGAAAACTCGTGATAAGTACAAGGTAGCGTTGGCGGGCGGTCATGGTTTTGAAATGGCTTCAATCACCGCGCTGTTGTCCGCCTCGCCAAAGCCGAGCGCCTCGGCTTTTTCGAGTAGTTCGCGATGCCTCTCGCTCAGCGGCAGCGGGATCGAACTGGCGGCGAGCATCAGGCGCACGTCCTTCAAATGCTGCGAGAGCTTCGCCTGCGGCGTGAAATCACGCGCGAGCATCTTTTCGCCCTTCGTATCCATGATGCGTGAGTAGGCCATGCTGCGACGCAAAACTTCCAAAGCCTGTTTTCCCTCCACGCCGAGTTCATCCGCCAAGACGAGTCCTTCGGCTAAAGCCGCCCGATTGAGCCCGAGGACGAGATTCGTGACCAGTTTCATCTTCGCGCCGCTACCGCAGGGACCGGTGTGAACCGCATCACGACCTATTTGGGCGAACAAATCGCGACAACGCTCAAAAACCGCCGCGTCACCGCCCGCCATGATCAAAACGTCTCCAGTGGCGAGTTGGGCGCTGCTTCCGGAAATCGTCGCATCAAGGTAGTGGATGCCTTGCGCGGCCAACTCGGCTCCCAGAGCGGTCATTTCGGCTGGATCGCCCGTCGTGGTGTCGATGAGCACATGTCCGGGCTTCATCGGCGCACCACGCAACACCTCGCGCACGACGCCGGAGTTCGGCAGGCAGAGGAAAACGACCTCGCAGCAGTCAAAAACCTCATCCGCGGTCAACGCATTCACACAGCGGGAGGCATCGACATCCCAGCCGCAGGCTGCGCCGGTGCGTTTCATCACAGCGCTGCCCATCAGGCCCATGCCGATGATGCCAAGGCGGTCGGGAGAGGAGGTCATGCGCGGGAAAGAACGACGCGACGGCGGAGTTCATGCCAGCCACATGAAGCGCCTCGCTCTTTTCCTCGCCCTAGCCTTTTCGATCCACGCTGCGGACGCGCCGCCGAAGTGGAAAAAGCTCAATCCGCAGACGCCCGCTGGCTTCACCCTGAAGACCATCGACGTCGAGAAGCATCCCGAGCACCATGTCGAGCTCTACGTTTACGTCCCGGATGCTCCCGGCAGCTATCCTTGCATCCTCGACATCCACGGCGGCGGCTGGAAAGCCCGCCAGGTGGAGGCGGACAAGCCGATGATGGAGCGTCTCGCGCAGCGTGGCTTTGTCACCGCGCTCGTCAGCTACCGCCTTTCCACCGAGGCGAAGTATCCCGCCGCCATTCACGACTGCAAAGCCGCGCTGCGCTGCCTGCGTGCCCATGCCAAGGAACTCAAACTCGACCCCGAGCGCATCGGCTGCATGGGCGGCAGCGCCGGCGGCCATCTCTCCGGTCTCACCGCGATGACCAACGGCCTCGCCGCGTTTGAAGGCGACGGCCCGTTCAAAGATCAAAGCAGCACCGTGAAGGCCTGCATCGTCATGGCCGCCACGCAGGACCTCGTCGCCGCGAACAAAGACAAGACCAATGAAGGCGCGGTGCTCTTCTTTGGCTCCACTGCCGCCGAGAAACCGGATCTGTATGCCGCCGCCTCGCCCATCACCCATGTGCGGGCCGGTGTTTGCCCGACGATCTTCATTGAGGGCGAGAAGGACACGCTCAAAATCGGCCGTGCGGAGATGATGGAGAAATTGAAGGCTCTCGGCATCGAAACCGCCGTCCACACCCTCAAGCACGCGCCTCATCCCTTCTGGATGAGCGATCCCTGGTGCGCCGAGACCGTGGACATCGCCGATGCCTTCTTCAAAAAGCATCTCGGCACGGTGAAGCATTGATTCTTGCATCGTCAGTGGTTCACGCCATGAGCAAAGGCATGACCGAAGCTGATTTCACCCCCGCCACGGCTGCCGAAGTGCGGCAGCTCCGTGATCAATTGGACGCGCAGGGCAAGAAACTGGTCTTCACCAATGGCTGCTTCGATCTCCTGCATGCTGGCCACGTCCGCTACCTGGCCGATGCCCGCGCTTTGGGCGATGCGATGGTCGTGGCACTGAATTCGGACGCGAGCGTCCGTGCCCTCAAAGGCCCCGACCGGCCGCTGAACAACGAAAACGATCGCGCCGAGGTTTTGTGCGCCCTGCGAGCCGTGGATGTCGTGGTCGTTTTTGGCGATGAACGGGCCACCAGCCTCATCGAAATCATCCGCCCGCATGTGTATGCCAAGGGTGGTGACTACACCGTCGAGTCGCTGAATGCCGAGGAGCGTGCCGCATTGCAATCCGTGGGCGCGGAGATCCGCATCCTGCCGCTGGTCCCCGGTCGCTCTACCACCGCCACCATTCAAAAAATGCATTCCCCACAAGGTGGCAAGCTGCGCCTCGCCGTGCTCGGCAGCGGCGTGGGCTCGAACTTCCGCGCCATCGTCGAGGCCATTCAGGCTGGAAAACTCGACGCCGAGGTCGTGGCGGCCATTTCAGATCAAAAAGACTCCGGCTTCCTCGCCATCGCCAAACAGGCCGGACTTCCCGCCCACTTCGTCGATCCCGGCTCGAACCCCAAAAAGCTCGGCGAGGCCGCGCAGAAGGAAATCTTCGATCATCTCGAACGAGCACGCACCGATGTCGTCGTGCTCGCCGGCTTCATGCGCATCCTCAAAGAGCCGGTGATCGGTCATTACTCAGGCCGCATCGTCAACGTCCACCCTTCCCTGCTGCCGAAGCACAAAGGCGCTCACGCCGTGCAGGATGCGCTCGACGCAGGCGATGCGGAAGCCGGCTGCACCGTCCACCTCGTCACCGCCGAAATCGACGCCGGTGCCATCCTCGAACAAGGCCGCGTCCCCATCCTCTCCGGCGACACCGCCACCGTCCTGCACGACCGCATCAAGCAAGTCGAACATGTTTTGCTGCCCAAGGTGCTCAACGAATGGCGTGAGCGTGGGCTGCCCGTGCGTTGATAGGCCACTCCAAAGGAAAGCGACATGAGACATGATACGGAACAGTTGATCGAGGAACTGGCAGCCCTGGGTCCATTGACTCTGGAATATCAGTCTCCGAGCGTCACATTGTCTTCGACACTTTACAGCCAGCTCTCCGAGCCACGAATACCTGCCAATTGCTTTAGCGGGCAATGGTCGCGTTGGGACGGCCATCGCCTCATGCTGTCGAACCGGCTCTCATACAACCTTGCCCAGGCTAGCTACGAGCGCCTCACAAGCTGGAATTCCTTCGTGACCGGCATTCATCCAAGAGTGTCCGAAATTGCGACGCAACTGGCCACAAAGATCACGGACCCAAAAACCAACGAAATCACGAATTCGATCTGCCAAGACCTCATGGACATGTGCTGCGAGGTTGAGTTTGCGGATCTAGTGCCCCCTCTCTTCGCATTACCCAGGGTATTGCCCGTTTATCAAGCAGGGCGGCTACCTATCGACTGGGAAGGTCCCGAAATCGACACCTACTGGGCCTCCTCGGCAAAAGAGCTTCCGCAGGGGAAAATTGTTTGTGTGTAGCTGGTGACTCGCAACGCATACGCCTCACTTCACGCTGACGGCCTTTGCTGTCACGCCAGTACGAATGGCCACGACGTCACCGACTCGCTTGCCGACGAGTTTTTGCCCCATGGGCGAGCTTGGCGTGATGACGACAACCTCACGACCCTCATACTTGATTTCCATACCGCCGGCCGCCGGGCCAATGAAGTAGTGATCGACGCCGTCTGGACCTTCCAAAGCCACGAGAGAGCCCAATGAAGCTGCGGAGCCTTCATCGAGTTCGATACCCGAAAGCGCCAAAAAGGCCTGCACGGCCTCCTGAAGCTCCGTGACACGTTTTGCCTGCCCGCGAGCAATGTAGGAGGCTTCGAGGGTGCGGGTATCGTATTTGTTTTCCGCCTTGCTGTCCGGGTCCGTGGCCGCGGCGAAGGCTCCCTGCGCGGCACGCATGAGCGTGTCGAGATCGGCTTGCAGCACGGCGCGGAACTGGTCGAGGACGGCTTGTTTGGTCACGGGAAGGGCCGACGAACAAGCGCAGACAGAAGCGCGGGGCAAATGCTAGCTTGCTGGTTTTACCCCGGTGACTAGCATTCACCCATGACCACCGCCCGTATGCCCATCCGCCAACGTGCTCTCAAGCTTCCTGCCAACAAGCGCATGAGTCTAGCCGTGCTACTGCTCGAAAGCCTCGAAGAACCGGCTGCGGATGCCGGTCTGGTCAAAGAACTCAAAAAACGCGCCGCCGATCTTCGCAACGGCCTAGTGAAAGGCCTCTCGACCGAGGAGGCCTATGGATTCTCCCTTTGAACTGACGCACCACCCGGCGGAAGCGCAGGATTTTCGTGAGTCAAAACGTGGTTTGCGAGGATTGATGCGGGCTTGGCAGACCTTTTTGAAACCGATTTCAAGGATATGTTGCGAGGTCTTGCTTCCGGAAAGCTCAAGGGGCATTTGCTCGCTGCGAAGGAATCGATTCGGTGGGTCAAGCTAGCTCGTTTTTCCCACAAGGTCTTTTTTGCGCCAGACGGAGCCACGCGGCTACTTATTCTCGGGCTGATCAGCGGGCGCAGGCACCCAACTCGCATCCGGCTGATGCTCGGAAGTCGGCGCCGCAAGGCATGATCCATCCTGCGAATGCTGCTGCTTGCATCACCGCCTCCGCGTGCCATGAGCAGGGCATGAATTCTGTTTTTACCCGCTCTGAAAAACTCGTCGCCATGGCGCGGCGGGTCGACGGGCGAATGGTGGGGAGCGCGACGAGGTCATGAGTGGATTCACCGGCACGCTCAATCCTCAGCAGCGCGAAGCGGCCACGCACATTCACGGGCCGCTGCTCATTCTCGCGGGCGCTGGCACGGGCAAGACCCGTGTGATCACGGCCCGCATCGCCCACATGGTGAATGAGGGCATCGAGCCGAAGCACATTCTGGCCGTGACGTTCACCAACAAAGCCGCGAACGAGATGCGTGAGCGTGTGAAGGGCATGGTGCGGGACGGGCTGGGCAAAAAGATCGCCGTGGGCACTTTCCACGCCTTTTGCGCGAAGCTGCTGCGCGAGTTCGCGGAGCATGTGGGCTACAAAAACAACTTCGTCATCTATAGCCAGTCGGAGCAGGAGAGCCTGATGAAGCAGGTGCTCAAAACCTTGCTCACGAGTGAGGAGTCGATCGATGCCAACGTCATGCTCTCGCGCATCAGCAAGGCGAAGAACGATGGCAACAGCCTTGGCAATGCCGAGGAGTCCACCGAGGCGGCGGTCATGGAACGCTACCAGGGCGAAATGCGTGGCCGCAATGTGATGGACTTCGACGATTTGCTGCTGCTCGGCGTGCAATTGCTCGAAAACACCGCCGAGGTGCGCCGTCAGGTGCAGGCGCGGCATCGCTTTGTGATGGTGGATGAGTTCCAGGACACGAATTCGCTCCAGATGCGCCTCTTGAAAGCGCTCGTGCCGCCGCCCTTCAACGTCTGCGTGGTGGGCGATGACGATCAGAGCATCTACGGCTGGCGTGGCGCGGAGATCACGAACATCACGCAGTTCGAGAACTTCTTCCCGAATCCGCACGTCGTGAAGCTGGAGGAGAACTACCGCAGTACGACGCAGATCCTCCATACGGCGAACAGCCTCATCAAATTCAACGCTGGCCGCCGCCCGAAGAGCCTCTGGTGCCGCACGGAGAAGGGCGACAACGTACAACTCGTGATCACCGCCGATGAAAAGGAGGAGGCGGACATGATCACGAAGGAGGTGGAAGCCATGCACTCCCGTGATAAGCGCGAGTGGGAGCAATTTGCGGTGCTCTTCCGCACCAATGACCAGTCCCGCGTGCTCGAACAGGCCTTCCGTCAGCGCAAGATCCCTTATCGCGTCGTCGGTGCCCGCAGCTTCTTCGACCGCCGCGAGGTGAAGGACATCGTGGCCTACCTGAAGACCATCGCAAACCCGCATTCGGACATCGACCTGCTCCGCATCATCAATGTGCCCGCCCGCGGGATCACGCCCTCGATTGCCGAGCTGGCCCGCGAACGCAGCATGGAGAAGCATCACAGCGTGTGGGTGGCGCTTTGTGATCCAGACTGGCAGCGTCAGATACCTGAAAAGGCCCGCCTGGCCGTGACCGGCTTCGTTTCCTTCATCACGAAGTATCACAGCGCCGCCAACACGCCAGGCACCCTGATCGGCCAGATGACGGAGATGCTGCTGGAGGAGACGCAATACCTCGCCTGGCTGAAAAAAGGCGCGAAAACACCCGAGGACACCGTGCGCTGGGAAACCGGCGTGAGTGAGATGCTCAAGACGGTGAACGCCTACGATGAGGCGAACCGTGCGGACGGCCTCGGCGGCTATCTCGATCAAATCAGCCTCGACGACGAGCGTGAGGACAAGGACGACATCGAGAAGAAAAAGGGCGTGTGCCTCATCACGATGCATGCCTCGAAGGGCCTCGAATTCCCCATCGTGTATCTCCCTGGCCTTGAGCAAGGCATCCTCCCGCATCGCCGCAGCTATGAGGAAGGACGCGTGGATGAGGAGCGCCGTCTTTTCTACGTAGGCATCACGCGGGCCAAGCAGCGTCTGACGATCAGTTACACTCGCAACCGCGTGAAATGGGGTCAAAAGCAGACCTCATTGCCGAGCCCCTTCCTCAAAGAACTCGACCGCAAGTTTGTCCAAGAAATGGACTACACCCGCCACATGAACGAAACCGTCACCCAGGAAGAGAACACGAACTTTTTTTCCGGCCTGCGAGCCATGCTGGCAGACGGCTAAACCTTACTGGTTGTAGGTGGGATCGTCGTAGATCGAACCAGGGAAATTTTGCCGACTCAACGCACCGCCCTGCGTGGACATGCGTGACTGCATCTGGCCCGGAGAGAGCTGATTGCCACCGCCGACGCCTGCCGCTGAATTAAACTGCTGCTGGTAGGAGCGGTACATCGAGCCGCCACCCGCGCCGCCATTCATGGCATTGGGCGCCATGTTCATGACAGGTGCGGCAGGCGTGGGGATGCCCTGCGCTTGGCGGTCCATCTCTGCCATATTGTGCTGATTCCAGGCCAGCGTGTGGGCACGGGCCACAGCGCGTTCATCGAGCAGGGCCACTTCGGCAAAGTATTGAGAATCCGTCAGCTCCTTTGAATGACGCATATCGGCCAGCCGAAGGTAATCGGGCTGCATGTCACGCTGCGCCTGCTCCTTATAGATCTGCATCTGCTCGACCGAAGGGATCGAGTCCATGGTCGAGGAAGCGCAGGAGGCCAGCACGGCGCAGGCGAGGAGGTTCAGGGCGGTGGTGAGTCGGCTCATGGCGGCAGAGTAGGCAAAGTTTGTGACCCTGGCAACGCTTCCGTTCAATCCATCGTTTGAAGCCTGGCGTATCTCTTCCACTTTCCCCACCCCGTTTTGGACCCCATCGACACAGCCCTGCAAGCCCCCGAGCCACGCGGCAACTATCTGCCGTATCCGGCATCCCGTCTCGCACCGAAAATCGTCCCCCAGGACCTTACGAACTTCAAATCTCGCGGCGTTTCCCGCGTGGAACGCGAGCTCCAGCAGGAGATGGTCGAGATCCAGGAGCGCTACATGGAGGTCATTGATTCCTTCAATTGGAACAAGCTCATCTACGAGGCCCAGTTCGGCTTCGAGCCTGTCTGTGGCGAGGTCTATCACCTCTATGAAGTGGGCAGTAAACGCCACCTCAGCATGATCGAGCCTGAGAAGTGGCACCAGCGCTGGATCGGCAGCTTTCGGCTGAATGCTGACGGCCGGTGGCAGGCAGAAAAGACCTCACAGGACTTCGACATTCGCCATTGGGTGAGCACACGGGTGGGCTGAAGCCCACAATGACGAATGGCGAATTCCGAATGTCGAAGCATGATTCTTCATTCGTCATTCCCATCCATGATCACTTTCTCAGACATCGGCCTCCGCCTCGGTGGCCCCAGCGGCATCCAAGAGCTCATGGACGACTGCGGCGAGGCGCTCACCACCACGCCTGACATGCGCATGCTCGGCGGTGGACAGCCGGCGGCCATCCCGCAGGTGCAGGCGCTGTGGCGTCAGCGTATGAGCGAAATGCTCGCCGACAGCAGCATCGACAAAACGCTCCTCAACTACGACCCGCCCGGCGGCAATCCGCTCTTCCGCGAGGCCATGGCGGCTTTTTTGCGCCGTGAATGCGGCTGGGACGTGAACCGCGAAAACATCGCTGTGATGCCCAGCAGCCAAAGCGCCTGCTTTTTGCTCTTCAACCTCCTCGCCGGTGACACCGCCGGCAAAAAGCGCCGCGTACTCTTTCCGCTGCTGCCTGAGTACATCGGCTACGCGAATCAAGCGCTCTGCGAAGGCCAGTTCACCGCTTGTTTACCCAAAATTGTCGAGACCGCCCCGCACGAGATCAAATACCACGTCGATTTCGACCGCCTGCGACTCGATCCCAGCATCGCCGCGATGGCCGTAAGCTGCCCCACGAACCCCACGGGCAATGTGCTCACCGAAAACGAGTTTCAGACCCTTCACGCCCTCTGCGCCGCCCAGGGCATCCCGCTCATCATCGACAATGCCTACGGCCATCCCTTCCCCGGCGTCATCCACAACGGCTTCAAGCCAAAATGGCAGCCCGGCATGATCTTCAGCATCAGCATGAGCAAGGTCGGCCTCCCCGGCGTGCGCAATGCCGTCATCGTCGCCGACGCCCCCATTGTGAAAGCCTTGTCGAACATGAACGCCATCGTCAGCCTCGCGAATGGCAACCTCGGCCAGGCCATCCTCACCCCGCTGTTGAAAGACGACACACTCATCAAGCTCGGCCGCGACACCATCCGCCCGTTTTACCGCGAACGCAGCGACCACGCCAAAGCCATCCTCACGAATGCCCTCGGCGAAAACGTCCCGTGGGCCCTGCATGCGCAGGAAGGTGCCTTTTTCCTCTGGCTCTGGCTCAAAGGCCTGCCCATCCCCGCCGCCGAACTCTATCGCCGCCTCAAAGCCCGCAAAGTCCTCGTCATCCCCGGCCACTACTTCGCCTACGGCCTCGACAAGCCCTGGCAACATCCCCACGAATGCCTCCGCCTCACCTACTCCCAGCCCCCGCACATCGTGCAGGAAGGCCTGGAGATCATCGCGGAGGAGGTCACAGGGCTTTATTAACTTCCACACTCGTCCATATGACCGAAGGACAGCGATTGCTACGACAGATGAAAATTCGGGACTGCCTACGGCTATCTGGAGGCTTTCTTTTGAGCATGCTGCTGCTGCTTTTGCTCAGCGAATTGGGTGTTTGGCACCACACTACCGGGAATCTCATCGTTCACTCGCTCATTGGTGCAGGTGTCGTTTTTCTTGCCTGCGCAGCTTGGGACACTCTTCGCCTTCGTTTGCCACACGATACTTTAGAGTGTGATCCGATACCGCTTTCAGCATTCCTGCGACTGAGTGGCTCACAAATCGCGCCTAACGTTGGAACGCACGAGATGATCGTCCCATGGTTGAAAGCGTTGGTTAGGAAACATGGTCCAGAGAGCGTCTGGGTGGTCCCGCACGCGGATACATCTTCTAGCGACTGCTTGATATTGTTCGTGCCGAGGCTGGAGCCCGAGGAGCATGCGATGTTAAAGTCCTTTGGAGCATCCAGTGTCCAACAAAGCCTGGAAGCCAAGCATTGGTCTGGACACAAGCCTGTTCGTTCCGGTTACTCTGTCTATGAGGTGCTATGGGATTGAGCAGCGTGTCGTAATTTCCCATGCGCCTCCACATTCTCAGCGACCTCCATCAAGAATTCGGCGAGGTGCCGGTTCCGCGGGTGGACTGTGACTGCGTGGTGCTAGCGGGCGATGTTTCGACCAAGACCAACGGCTTGAAGTGGATCCTGCGCACCTTCACCGACGTGCCGGTCATCTATCTCTGCGGCAATCACGAATACTACGGCGAGAATTACCCCTCGCTGCTCGAAAAGCTCCGCGACATGGCCCGCGGCACGAATGTCCATGTGCTCGAGAACGAATCTGTCACCATCGGCGGCGTCCGCTTCTTTGGAGCGACCCTTTGGACTGACATGGCGCTCATGGGCGACTGGCAGATCGGTTGCCTCGCCGCCGGAGCCGTCATGAACGACTACAAGCGCATACGAAACTCGGCTCGCGGCTACAAAAAGCTTTCGGCCAAAGACACGCGGCAGGCTCATATCGCGTCTGTATCAGCCATCCGTGCTATCTTGGAAGCCGGTGACTCTTCCTCCAGCATCATCGTCACTCACCACGCTCCATCCATGCTCTCTCTTCCGGAGCGCCGCCGCTCCGAGGAGATCAGTTGCGCCTATGCCTCGAATTTGGAGCCGCTCATCCTGCAATACCAGCCCCGCCTCTGGATTCACGGCCACATTCATCACTCCAACGACTACTGCATCGGCCAGACCCGAGTGCTCGCCAACCCGCGAGCCTATCCAGATAAACCCAATCCAGATTTTGTGAGCGACTTGATCGTGGACGTGTGAGTAATACGCGATGCCACCTCACCTTCCGCGCAGCAGCGGCATCAGGTAGCCGAGCAGGATGGCGGCTACGAGAGCGATGCCCACCCAGAACCACAGGCTCTGCTGATTGCCGCTCACCGTGCCCTTCGGCTTCGCGGAGCCAAATTCGCGAGCGACGAAGTCATCGTAATCAAACTCGTCGTCCGGCAGATCGAGGCCATCGTAGGTGGGAGACGAGTCCGCATTCTTCCAGCCGGACTTCTCGCAGGCACCGCATTCCTCGCAGGCCGCCTGGCCTTTGGAGACCCATTCGCCGCAGACGGGGCATTGACCAGGAGGTTTGAAACGTGCCATGCTGGGCAGCATGGCCTTCGTTCGTGCTCTTGCCATCATTTTCAGCCTCCTTCTCGTCGCCGCTGCGGCGGGATTCTGGTGGTGGCGTGCTCAAAGCGCCTCGCCTCAGGCTGCCGTGCCGTTTGATCCGGCCTTCCACCGCCTCACGCCCGAGGAAATCGTCACGCTGCCTCTCGCCACCCGCTTTGACATGCCGCTCGGCTCCCAGCACGGCGCCCTCACCTACAATGCGCGGCCCTTCCGCATCGCTCGACACCTCGGCGATGACCTCAACGGCATCGGCGGCCAGAATTCCGACCTCGGTGATCCCGTTTTCGCCGCCGGTGCAGGCCGCGTCGTTTACACCGGCATGCCCGGCTCCGGCTGGGGAAAGATGATCATCCTCGCCCACCGCCTCCCGCTCGGTGATGAGGCCGGACCCGTCGTGCAGACGATGTATGCGCACCTCGACCAAATCCTCGTCAAACACGGTCAGATGATCCAGCGCGGCGAAAAGATCGCCACCGTTGGCACGGCGGAGGGAGCCTACCTGGCCCACCTCCACTTTGAAGTGCGTCAAGGCCCCTACATCAACCCCGCCGAAGGCTACGCCGATACCCCCCTCAACCGCCTCTCCCCCGAAACCTTCCTCTCCGCCCGCCGAGGTGCCGGTGCTGCGGATCTGGGACCGGCTCCGCGCTTCAAGGAGTAGCCACACCAATCATTCCAGACTCGGCTTCGCCCTAGGGATCAACGAGGATCGGAAGCAGGCGCAGGATAGGCACCAGCGGTGCCTGTGCTTTGCTGTTTCATAAAACCCGCATCTCAAAACGCTTGCCCTGACATTCCTTGTTGTCTTAGCCTTTCCAAAGACGGCCACCTACCAACATGAGCACTCCAGAAAACTCCAGTTCATGGCAGAGGAAACTCTTTCCGGAACTCTCCATCGAGCGGTTGAACATAAGCCACTTCAGGCTGGAGGGCCAACTCCAGCAGCTCGCGAGTCAGGAGAAAGCGGCTGATCCATGGCTGGTTGAAACGAGAAGACTGCATGACGAGGCGCATAAGTACATCGAATTAGACAACAGCGAGGCGGCGTGGTGCCTCCACAAAGCGGCGCTTTGTGAGTTCATGGCGTCCTGGGATAGCGATCAGCGCCAGCGCCACGCCAAACAGTTGGCCATTGAGGCTTGCGCAGAGGACAAGATCAAAGGATGGCGGCGCAATGCGCTCCAGGCGATGCTTAACTGCGACAAATCGAAACCTGATGAACCAGGCAACGGCATCACGCTTGGACAGCTTCAGTCTGCGCAAAGACTCGTGGATGAGCAGCAGAACAACGAACATCACAAGCTCACGATCCTCAGACTGCGCCTTTGGTGGCTAGCGATGTCCACGATCATCATCCTGACGCTTTGGTCGCTCCTTGCGCCGTTCCCTGCGATCACGGCATCATCACCGCTTCTCAAAGAATGTCATTCCGCATGCTCGTGGCTGCTGGTGATAGGAGCTTCGCTACTCGGAGCAGTGATTAGCGGATTCACGTCCACTTTGTCCGCCGGCATCAAGCAAAGAATACCTGTGGAGCGTGCTCAAACCGCGATCGTCCTCGGGCGTTTTGCGCTTTCTGCCGCGTCTGGAGTCGCCTCGGTGCTGTTGCTGCACTCCGGGCTCCTGAACCTCGGTGCCGTCAATGACTACGGCATGCTCGGCGTGGCAGTGGCGGCAGGATTCTCAGAGCGGTTTTTGATGAAGGCGTTGTTGGGAAGCAATTGAGCGGCCACCTGTTCACAGCATCTCACGCAGCCCGGTGAAGCGCTTGCGGCTTTCTTGTTTGCTGACGGCGAGGGAGAGGGCGCGTTCATCGCCGACGAGGATGCAGAGCTTCTTGGCACGCGTGATGGCGGTGTAGATGAGGCTACGTTCGAGGAGGACGTAGTGCTGCGTGCTCACGGGGATGATGACGCAGGGGAACTCGCTGCCCTGGCTCTTGTGAATGGTGAGGGCGTAGGCGGGCTGAAGCTCGTCGAGCTCGCCGGGTTCGTATTCGACGAGGCGCTGGGCGTCGAAGCGGACGTGGAGCTTCACGGGATCGGCGTCGATGGCGGTGATGTGACCGATGTCGCCGTTGAAAACCTCTTTGTCGTAGTTGTTGTGCGTCTGGATGACCTTGTCGCCGACGCGGAAGGTCGTTTGAAAGCGCTCGATCTCGAATTTGACCTCGTTGGGCGGATTGAGGGCGAGTTGCAGCGAATGATTGAGCGACGCGGTGCCGAGCAGATTGCGGTTCATCGGCGTGAGCACCTGGATATCGGTGATGGGATCAAAGCCGTATTTGGCTGGCAGGCGGGTGTGGGCGAGCTGGACGATCAAATCGCGGATCTCTTCGGGCTCGCTGGCTTCGAGGAAGAAGAAGTCGCTGCGGCTGGCGGGCTTCAAATCGGGCACCTGGCCGCGATTGATGGCGTGGGCGCTGGTGATGATGCGGCTGCTGGCGGCCTGGCGGAAGATTTCCGTGAGCTTCACGCAGGGCACCGTGCCGCTGGCGATCAAATCGTGCAGCACCATGCCGGGTCCGACGGAGGGGAGCTGATCCGCATCGCCGACGATGAGCAGGTGCGCACCCGGCGGCAACGCGGAAAGAAACTGCGCCATGAGCGGCGCATCGATCATGGAGGCCTCATCGACGACGAAGAGATCCCCGACGAGCGGCTTGCCGCGATGTCGCCCCCAACCGCCATCGCCTTGGTATTCGAGGAGGCGATGCAGCGTCTTCGCCTCGAGGCCGGTGCTTTCGCTCAAACGCTTCGCGGCGCGGCCGGTGGGTGCGGCGAGGACGAGTTTGACCTGCTTGCTTTGCAGAATGAGCAGGATGCTGCGCAGGATGGTGGTCTTTCCGACACCAGGCCCGCCGGTGATGATGAGCAGGCGCTGTCGCAAGGCCTCACGCACGGCCCGCTGCTGGCTTTCGGCCAGTTCCTTGCCGGTTTTTTTCATCACCCAGGCCAGCGCGGCATCTTCGTCGATGGGTGGATAGGCGGCGGGTGAGGCGGCGAGGGCTTTTACGCTCGCGGCGATGCTTTGCTCGGCGGCGCGGAGGTGCGGAAGATACAAAAACTCGCCATGACGCTCGATCTGGCTGCTTTCGATGAGGGGCTCGATTTGGGAGCGGAGGAGGTCGTCAGAGCATCCGAGGAGCTCGAGGGCCTTTTCGATGGTTTTGGCTTCGGGAAGGCAGCAGTGGCCGTTTTGGGCGGCGGTCTCCAACACATGCAAAAGACCGGCCTTGAGGCGCTCCGGAGCCTCGTTGGCCACGCCAAGGTGGTAGGCGATGTCGTCGGCGGTTTTGAAGCCGATGCCGCGGATGTCCTGCGCCATCCGGTAGGGGTTCTCTTGGAGCACCGCCTGGGCTTCATCGCCGTAGGTCTTGTAGATGCGCAGGGCGCGGGAGGAGCTGATGCCATGCTGGTGGAGGAAGAGCATGATGCTGTGCAGGGCCTTCTGTTTCATCCACGACTCGCGAATCTCCAGCCGACGCTTTTTGCCGACGCCCTCGACGTCTTCGAGCTTCTTCGATTCGTTCTCGATGATGTCGAAGACCTTGGGGCCGAATTTTTCGACGATGCGCTTCGCATGCGCCGGGCCGATGCCCTTGATCAAACCACTGCCGAGGTATCTCTCGATGCCACCGAGCGAATCCGGTCGCTTCAGCTTCAAGTCATCGGCCTTGAACTGCGGCCCGAAATCCCGATTCGGCTCCCACACGCCGCGAGCCTCGAATTCCTCGCCTGCGACGACACGTGGAGCTTTACCGAGTAGGCTCGCGGAGCTCGTTTTGCCATCCGGGATGATTTTGAGGATGCAGAAGCCGTTCTCCTCGTTGTGAAACACCACACGCTCGACCAGTCCGCGGAGGACTTCGGCTTTGGGGGTGGCTCGTGGAGGAGGCATGCGGCGGGAGAAACAGAGTGAATCCAGAACAAGACTAGGTTCGCAAGGACGTTTAGTACCTCAACTTATGAAACGACCTTGGAAAGATATCTCCGTGCCGCTGCGCGATGGCATGGCGCACTGGCCGGGCGATCCGGAGTGCCGCATCACGCGGGTGAACAAGATGGAGGAAGGGGCGGTGTGCAATCTCACGCACCTTTCCATGAGTGCCCACACCGGCACGCACATGGATGCGCCTCGGCATTTCGTGGCGGATGGCCTCACGATGGAGCAGATGCCGCTGGAGCCGGTGATCGGCCGGTGCCGGGTGATTGAGTTTGAGGTGGAGAGCCAGATCACGGCGGATGATTTGAAGGATCTGCGCCTGCTGCCGGGTCAGCGGCTGCTTTTCAAGACGCGGAATTCGACGCGAAGCTGGGCGATGAGCGAGTTCGACAAGGACTTCATCTCCATCCGGGCGGATGCGGCGCAGCTCCTCGTCGATCTGAAGATCGTGACCGTGGGCGTGGACTACCTGAGCATCGGTGGCTACGGCAAGGACGTGGTCGAGACGCATCAAATCATGCTCGGCGCTGGCATCTGGGTGATCGAGGGATTGAATCTCGCGGCGATCAAACCGGGCTACTACGACCTCATCTGCCTGCCTTTGAAAATTGAGGGCGCGGATGGCGCTCCCTGCCGGGCGGTGCTGCGCTAGCGGAGTTTTCGCATCTCGCGACTGGCCTTGTCGAGGATGCGGCGCTCCTCGGTGGTGAGGCTGTGCATGCCTTGATGGCTGATCTTGTCGAGGATGTCATCGACGGTGGGAGCGGCCGGTTTCGATGGCGGGGCGGCTTTGGCGGGCTTGGGAGAGGTTTGAGGCATCGACGGGAGCTTCAGCTCGCCCTTTTCGAAACGGATGAAGGCATACGCCGTGCCGACCGTGGAGGCCAGGAGGATGAGCGAACTCACATCGCGGACAAAGAGGGACTGCAGCACATTCACGCCGACGAGGATGGCGGCGAGCACCCAAGCATCGAGCGTGACGATGAGGATGCTCACCTTGGCAGTGGGATACAGCGTGGCAAAGGCGATGAAGATCGCGAATTCGATGGCCATGATGCCTGCGCAAGCAAAGCCGCCGAGGCCCAGCACGCCGAAAAGAGAAATGACCACCGGAGGGACCAACCAAAGGAGGACCAGCAGCTTCACAAAAGCACGGCGGCCGATGTGGCGCTCCACCGCCTCGCCAAAACTCCACAGCAGGTAACAACCAATGAGGGTCCAGAGGCTGGGTGGATTGAAAAACGGGTAGGTGAAGGGTGTCCAGAGGTGGTACTGCCGGAAAAAGCTCTCGTAACTGAAGATGAACTGCGTCGAGATCTGCGGTCCGAGCAGGGCGGTGAGGATCATGCTGGCCAGCGCCGCGAGGGCGAGGATGGCGGCGAGGTAAACAGGATGCTGGCGCCACCAGGTGAATGGCAGATGGTCTTGGGAGGGTGGAAGCAAACGGTCAAACATAGGTCAAAAGGTTCACGCCCGCGGATGTGCGAGGTCATAGACCTCCTTCATACGTTGCGTGGAGACGTGGGTGTAGATCTGGGTGGTGGAGAGGCTGGCGTGGCCGAGGAGGCTTTGCACGCTGCGGAGATCGGCGCCGTTGTTTAAAAGATGGGTGGCGAAGCTGTGGCGGAATTTATGCGGTGTCATGTGGACGGCGAGCCCGGAGAGTCGCCAGTATTTACCCACCACATCCGCCACGGCCACCCGGGTCATGCGACGACGCACCTTGCTGAGAAAGAGAGGGCCGCTCTGCACGCCCGCCTGATGCCGATAACGCTGGATGGCCTCGAGTGCGGGCCGGCCGAGCGGGCAGAGCCGCTCTTTGCGACCTTTGCCAAAAACGCGGGCGACTTCGCCGATGACATCGATGTCCTCCACATTCAGCCCGACGAGTTCGCTCAAGCGCATGCCGGTGGAGTAAAACAGCTCAAGGATGGCGGCGTCACGCTGCGGCCCCCAAACCGGCGCTTGCTTGTCCTTGGGCGTTTTGAGCGGCAGGGAGAGGAGATCGTCGATTTGGGTCACCGTGAAGACGACGGGCAGCTTTTTCTCCATTTTGGGGAGCAGCACATCCATGAGCGGATTGTGCTTCCAGCCACGGCGGCGGGTGAGCCATTTGAAAAAGCTGCGCAGTGCGGCGAATTGCAGCCGGATGGTGGTGCGGGCACGCTCCTGCTTCATCAGATCGAAGAGGAAGGCACGGAAGTCATCGGAGGTGAGCTGATCCCAGCCTTTGAACGGCCTGCGCCACTGCCGAAGCTGCCGCAGAGCGGTCTCGTAAAGCTCCAGCGTGCGGGGAGAGCTGCGGCGCTCCGCATCGAGAAACTGCAAAAAACCTTCCGCGAGGTCATCCGGCGGTTCAGGGGGCAATGGAGCAGCTTCTTCAGGCATGGCGGTAAGTGAGGCGAAATTTCGAGTTCCTCCACGACGAATCCTGTCTAAAGCGTGCGTGCATGTTTCTCCGCATCTTTGACCGCTACCTCGCCCGCCAGATCGGCATGGCAACGCTGATCGGCGTGGCGCTGCTCAGCGGCGTGATGGTGCTGGGGAATGTGTACAAGAAGCTCGATGAGCTACTTGGGAATACCGAACTGCCCATCTCCGTCGTGCTGGAGTTTGTGGCGCTGGTGATTCCCTTCTCGCTGATTTACACCATCCCCTGGGCATTCCTCACCGGCATCCTGCTCGTGTTTGGTCGCCTCTCCGCAGATAACGAGCTCGTCTCCCTGCGCATGACCGGCATGTCCATGCCGCGCATCTGCCTGCCGGTGTTTGGCATGGCCGTGCTGCTCAGCGCGGTGTGCTTTTATGTGAATGTCGATCTGGCTCCGGCGGCGAAGGACCGCATGAAGCGCCTCTTTTATCGTGTCGTGGCAGATAATCCCGAGACGCTCTTCCAGGAGGGGCAGGTGCTCGACAAGATGCCTGGCTACCGCATCTACACCGGCAAGCGCAACGGCACCGAGCTGAAGGACCTGCACATCATGCAGATCAACGGCCCCACCACCGCCTACATCCGCGCCACGGATGCCACGCTGCATGCGAAACCCGGCTCCCTCGATTTCATGCTCAATCTCCGCGATGAGCATCTCGAGCAGGCTGGCAGCGGTCCGAGCGATAAGACGCAAGCCCTTGGCTTCAACAGCAAATGGCTCTCTTTCTCGCTGGCGAAGCTCCAGGAGGACACCGTGCGCATCAATGCCAGCATGAAATCCACCCCGGCCCTCTCGCAGGAGGTCAGCAGCGGAAAAGACTGCTTCACCGGGGCCGAGCTCACGCCCGTGCAGAAGTCGCTGTCCAACACCGAGCTAAACAAGCGCTACTCCTTCTCGCTTGCCTCCATCACCTTTGCCCTCGTGGGCATCCCGCTGGGCATCACCGCGCAGCGGCGGGAGACCTCCATGGGCTTCGTCATCGGCATCGCCACGGCACTGGCCTACATGAGCTTCATCATCTTGGCTGAGGCGCTGGGTGAAAAGCCCGGTGCCATGCCTCACCTGCTCATGTGGCTGCCAAATGTGCTCTTCCTCGGCATTGGTGCCTGGATGTTTCGCAAGCTGAGCCGCAAGTAACCCCGCCTCTCATCGCGTTTTTTCAGCTGTCATGCCCATCACCCTTCCCACCACCTCCCGCCGCCGCTGGATGCAGCAGGCCACCGCCGCCGGATTCGCCTCGCTCGCCGCGAAACTGCCTGCCGCCGATCTTCCGGAGCAGCTCTGGGTGCTGTTTTCCGATCCGCACATCGCCGAGGATGAAAAAGCCATCTCCCGCGAGGTCTGCATGGCGGAAAACCTCGCCCGCTGTGTCAATCAGGTGCTCAAAATCGGCCAGAAGCCCTTTGGCGTGATCGTGAATGGCGACTGCGCCCTGCTCGATGGCAAGACGGAAGACTACGCCACCTTCACCCGCCTCATGGAGCCGCTCACCGGCAACTCCATCCAGGTCCACTGCACCCTTGGCAACCACGACAGCCGCCAAAATTTCATCAATGCCGTCCTCCCGCCCGGCCCGCCGAATGCCGAGCGCCAGGTGCCCGTGGCGGATAAGCACGTCTCCGTCGTCTCCAGTGCCACGATGAACTGGGTGCTGCTCGATTCCCTCCACAGCGTGAACCAGACCCCCGGCCTGCTCGGCGATCTCCAACTCGGCTGGATTGACCGCACCCTGCGCGGCCTGCCGAACAAGCCCACCCTCGTCTGCGCCCACCACAATCCGATGCTCTCCAGCATGGAGGAGAAGAAGAAAAACTCCTGCCTCCAGGACAGCGATGCCCTTTTCAAAGTCCTCGCCTCGCACGACAAAGTGAAAGGCTTCATCCACGGCCACATCCACAACTGGAACCTCTCCAAGCATGCCGAAACCGGCCTGCCCGTGCTCAGCCTGCCACCCGTGGCCTACACCTTCGGCAAAGACCGCCCGAACGGCTGGGTGCTCGTCCGTGCCACCGCAGAAAAAGCCGAGTTTGAGCTTCGCAGCCTCAATCCCGCCCACGACGAGCACGGCAAGAAGCATGTCATCGAGTTTGCGTGAGGGCATTGCGCAGCCGCACCACGCGATCTTCCGCATCCACTTTCATGCCGATGCGGCTCTCCACCTGCTCGGGGGTCAGCTCGGATTTCAAAGAAGGCACTCGCAGCATCTGCGTGTCGTTTTTCGTGCTGAAGGCGTGGAACCGCTCATCCCAGATCAGGGCTGTCACATCTTCCGGCACATCGATTTGACCGGCAATGCGCAGGCCGGTGGCGATGTCGATGAGGTGCAGTGAATCGCTGCTCGCGGCGGCGAGACGCTGGCCGCTGGCATCGGGAGCGAGAGCCTTCAGCGTGCCGGGAAAGTCGATGGGGGCAGGCGTGGCCGTATCGCTGCTCCAATGCCACACGCGGAGCTGACCGGCGGCGGCGAGGGCGATGCGCTGATCGTCCACGAAAGTCACGGCGGTCACGGGGCCGCGCTGCCAGTCGCGTTTGGCGATTTCGCGGCCGCTTTCGAGATCAAAAAGGGCGATGTGACCGGCGGGAAAGCCGAGCGCGGCGGTTTTGCCATTCGGCGAAAGAGCGAGGCAGCTTGGCTTGCCCCAGTTTTTGAGCTGCACCTCGCCGTTTCGGTCGATGAGCATCACTTCGGGACTCGCGACGGTATCAAAGAGCACGCGATCACCAGCGGCGTTGAGGCTGGCGAGGCGGATCGTGCCGTCATGGGCTCGCCAGCGCTCGATCGGCTCGTTTTGCGCGGAAAACTCGCATACGCGGCCTTCGCGATCGACGGCCATCCACACGCCTGCGGTGCGGCTGCGGGTCACGCTGAGCCATTCTCGCGTGTGAGGCATCGTTTCGGTGCTGCGGGAGCCGTCGTGGATGGCGAGCCATTCGATGACGTGGTTCTCCATGTCCGCGAGAGCAAGTAGGCGACCGCTTTGCGCCGTGGCAAAGCTCACGCGACCTTCCACCCCGGGCAGTTCCATCGTTTGAGCGAGCTTTTGGATTACGGGATCGCCAAACGTGGGCTGGAGCAAGGCGTGGCCGTTTTGCAGCGGCAGCACGGCCTTCATTGGGGTGGTCAGCGGGATGCTTTTCGCGGGCCCGCCAGTTTTGTAATCCCAGGTCGTGAGGCTTTGCGGGCCTTGAATGAGCAGGAGCGGGCTTTCAGGCAGGAAATGCAGATTCAGCACCGCATCGCCCATGTAGGTGCTGGTGGTGCCATCGCTCTTATGCAGCCACACCTCGCCATTCCGCCACGCGGCGGCGATGCGGCTGCCGGTGGCATCGATGCTCAGGGCGATCAAAGGGGCGGGAATGGGCGCACGAATGATCTGCGGCTCGAGCGAGGCGGTATCGAAAAGATGAATGATCCCGCCTTCGATGCCGAGCGCGAGGTGATCGCCATTTTCAGAGGCGCTCCAGCGCCAGAGACGGCCGCCGTGATTCTGTGGAGGCTCCATTTCAGCGCCGCTGGCATCGCAGCGGCCGATTTGCACGATGCCGATCATCCACAGCTCATTCGCCGCAGTCCATGCAATGCCGCGCAAGGACTCCAACTCGCTCGTGCTGGCCTTCCACGAGCCATCGGGCTGCAACAGCCCGACGGGGCCTTTCGCCGCCGCGATGGCGATGTGGCCGCTCTTGGCCACGGCGAGCATGGTCATGCGTCCATCGGCGGGGATGGCGTGGGTGGTGCTTGTGTTGGTCTCGCGGTCGATGCGGGTGAGGGTCTCGCCTAGGCCATCGGCAGCGGGCTGGATGAGTGCTGCCCAGCGTGCATCGGATGACAGCGCAAACTCCCGCACCTCTCCCGCCGGGATCGATGTGGCGGGAGAAACGGGATGCGGGTAATCGCGATGCATCAGCGAGCTTTGCAGCATGCCGCTGACCACGGTGTTTTGCGGATCATGCCGCAGTGCCCGCGCCCAATGCGCCATCGCCAGCACCGGCCGCCGACGCTCGCGGGACACGCCCATGAAATAATCCGCGCGGCTCAGCGCACGCTGCATGCCGTCATGCTCCTGTCGCGCAGTGAAAAGGGCCTGGGTGACGACGATGAGGGATCCCACCAGCGTGACGCTGGCGATGCAGATGGCTGCTGCGATGGCGCGATGCCTCCGCGCCCACTTTTGCAGCGTGTAAAGCGTGCTGCGAGGCGCGGCAGTGAGCGGGTGACCGCTGAGCCAGGCATCGAGATCATCTGCCAAGGCATCCGCATTGCCGTAGCGGCGCTCCATGTCGGGATCGGTGGCTTTTTCAGTGATCCAGCGCAGCTCGGCAGGCATCGTTTTGGCCGCAGGCAGCGAAACACGCGTGGTGGAGCCTTCCGGCGTCTGTTCCGGCGTTTTGCCGGTGAGCAGCTCCCACAAGATGGCTCCGAGCGCGAAGACATCGCTCCGCGTATCGGCGCTGTGACTGATCTGGGACGTGTGCTGGCGCTCCGGGCTCATGTAGCCGGGCGTGCCGACGATTTGACGGATCTGCGTGAACATCACCTTCGTGACCAGCGGACCATCGAGAGCCTTCGCGATGCCGAAATCGATCACGCGAGGCTCCGGCGGGCCATCCTCAGGTTTCGCGATCAAGATGTTCGAGGGCTTCAAATCGCGATGGATGACGCCTTTGCGATGTGCATAGCCCACGGCGCGTGAAACATCCCGCATGAGGCTGACTTTTTCGCGCAGCTGCAGCTTCTGCGCATGGCGGTCGATGGTGCTGCCTTTGACGAGTTCCATCGCGATGAACGGTCGGCCATCCTCCGTCTCTCCGGCATCAAAAATGCGTGCGATGTGCGGATGATTCAGCAGCGCGAGCATCTGCCGCTCCTGCTCAAAGCGTGCCAGCAGCTCCCGCGTGGTGCAGCCGGGCCGCAGCACCTTCAACGCCACGCGACGCCGGATCGGCACCCGCTGCTCCGCCTCATACACCATGCCAAAACCACCCTCGCCGAGCAGTCGCAGCAGCTTGTAACCTTCGATCAACGGCAGCTCGACACTCAGATCGACCGTCGCCTGATCGATCAGCTCCTCGGAGCCGAAAAGAGCGGCTTCGAGGAGGTTGGCGGCGAGGTCGGAGTCGTCGGGCATTGGCGGAGAGTCAAAAAATGACGAATGGCGAATTCAGAATGACGAATGAATACCCAAGACCGAAGCCCGAATCGAGCTTCGCCGGCGGTTCGTCATTCGTGCTTCGGATTTCCTTCGTCATTCGGCATTCATCATTCGTCATTTGAAGGGCTACTTTCTCCGCAGCATCGAAATCATGCTCCGAATCTCGCCTTCCACCTGATCCTCCGTCTCCACGGT
The DNA here is from genome assembly GCA_016713245.1 of Verrucomicrobiaceae bacterium. Lineage (GTDB taxonomy): Bacteria > Verrucomicrobiota > Verrucomicrobiia > Verrucomicrobiales > Verrucomicrobiaceae > Prosthecobacter. The sequence continues at coordinate 951,822 of JADJPM010000001.1, forward strand.
CGCGGCGACCTGGCGGAAGAGGAGGTTGCGGTAGCGGAGCTTCATGCGGTGGAGGGCCACGCGGACGGCGCCGGCATTCATGCCAAGCTTTTCGCCCATCGCGGCGGCATCGGTCTGGCCATCGGCCATGGAGATGGCGGGGCTGATGACCTCAAACAGCTCGCCTTTGCCCTGCGAGGTGTAGTCGGCGCGGAGTTCCTTCATCACATTGTCGAGCAGCGAAAGCGCCCACTCGCGGTCGAATTCATCGTCCGGCGTGCGTAGATCCGGCAGATCGAGCGGGGCGCTGCCCGCCTCCGGCTCGGCATCCAGTGAGACGTGTGCCGCGCCACTGCCCCGACGCTGCGCCTTGCGATCCCGCCACACATTGGCCAGATGATGATTCAGCGCCGTGAGCAGATAGGTGCGGAGTTTGCCCTTCGCCGGATCGACCCGCTCAAACTGGCCCTTGTGGACGATGTTGGAGAGAAAATCCTGCGTGATGTCCTCCGCGTCATGCGCATCAAAGCCGCGTTTTTGCACGCACACATGAATGGGCCGCCAGTAGAGCCCCACGATCTGGCTGATGGCCTCCTGCGCCACCGTATCGCCGCCACGCGAGCGCATGAGCTGCGTCCACGGCGTGTGCGGAAGGAGGCCGGTGCGGGCGGTGGCGCGTTTCGGGGCGAGCGGAGCGGTCATCGTGTACATGTGGCGGAAAGGCGGAGGTTTGACGAGTGGAAAGGCATCACGGAGCACGCTCGACTTTGATGCGGAAGAAGCCTGCGGGGCTGCCGGAGGTGACGGGCACGAGGTAGCGGTAGGTGACCTGCGTGAAGTCGGCATCGAGCACGACATCGGGAGCGACGTGCTGGAAGTAGGTCGGGCCGCTGTTCCACGTCGTGAAGTCGGCGGTGACCTCGGGTGTGTAGATGAGATCGGGATCGCTGTGGCGCATGATGAAGCTAAGGTGGAAGTAGGTGGTGCCATCCGTCTCCGTTTGGGGTGCGGTGGCCACGGCATCGCCGCTATCGCTGCCGCTGGTGGGATCGCCGCCGAAGGCGTATTCGAGGAGGTTGCTGCGGCCGTCGCCATCGGCATCGGCGCTGTCGCCCCAGGTGCTGACGCTTTCGGAGAAGTCGCTCACGCTTTCCATGCCAAAGGCATCCACAAGCCAGTCCCAGTAGTCGCCTGCGATGACCTTCAATGTGACGACGGAGGGATGGAAGGACCACTGCACGCCATCGTGACCACGCCAGCCGAAGGCATCATCGCCGGTGAAGCTCATGTGCGGCTGGTAGCGGATTTTATGCAGCTCATGCACGGTGACTTCGTCGCCGCCGATGAGCAGGCGCTCGTCTTGATACCAGGCGATGGTGTTGGCACTAGCGTGACAGGCGACGAGATCGGGGCGGCCATTGGCGGTGAAGTCCGTGCTGGCCACGGCAGCGGCTCCGGCGGCGTTTTTGTCGAGCTGATGGGTGGCAAAGCCCACAGAAGCACCACGGAAGGTCTGGAAGCCGAGGATGCGGCCATCGACGGGCGAGCAGGCGATGATGTCGGGCACATTGTCACCCGTGAAATCGGTGGCGAGCACCTGGGTGACACCTGCGAGGCTGCTGGAGACGAGATTGGGCATGAAGGCCAGCGCGGCACCGGAGGTGGCAGGCGGGATGTTTTGATACCAGTTCACGCTGTTGTCCCCGCTGGTGGCGATGACGAGATCCGAGCGCGAGTCGCCATTGATGTCCGCACGAGCCAGTGAAGCTGGCTGGGGCAGACCGGTGGCGATGGCGCGGCGGATGAAGGACGCGCCGTTTTGCTCGAACCACGCGACATCGCCACTCGTGGCGGCTGCGGAGACGATGTCGAGGTCGCCATCAAGGTCTGCATCGAAGACCACGGCATCTGCCGCGCCGGTTTCCGTGGTGGAAAGCACGCTGCCGATGAATCCAGGCGTGGCAGCGCCGTCGTTGCGATGAATCATGACGCGGTGCCCCAGCGGATGCGTGCTGATGACATCGAGATCGGTATCGCCATCAATGTCCGCCGTGGTGAGGGAGGAGAGGCCGCCCGCACCGGAGAAGACGGTGATGGGGGCAAAGGTGGGCGCACTGCCGCCGCTGCTGCGGAAGCAGAGGATTTTGTTCGCGCCATGCTCGGCCACGAAGACGTCAAGGTCGCCATCTTTGTCCACATCTCCCACGGCCACGTCACGCGGCTGGTTCAGCACGGAGGCGATGTGCCTGCGGGTGAAGGCAGGCGAGGCACCGCCGCCATTTTCATACCACACGGCATCGCCACTGCCCGCCAGCACAGCGATGATGTCCGGGCGGCCATCGCCATTCACATCCCCGGTGGCGAGCGCCTGCGCAGCATTCGCGGCCGTGTCGATGTCCCGGCGACCGAGTTGGTAGTTCAGCGAGCCGTTCATCGGAGCGCTTTCGATGCGGATCTTCGTCAATGAGCCGCCGTCTTGGAGTGTGAAGCGGTCGATGAAGCTCTGCGCATCGAAGAAGCGGCCCATGCCCTCCCGAGTGGTCAGCGTGACGGGCTGGGAAAAGCCGCGCAGATCCTGCACGGTGATGTTGATGATCTTTTCGAAGGTTGCTCCGACAAAGTCCGTGGCCCGCACACGGATGGAATAGGCGGTGCGAGTCTCGTAATCAAAGGGCACGGTGGCACGCAGGGCGTTGTTTTGGATGAGGAAGAGCCCATTGTCCGCATCGCCGCTGCCACTGACGAGTGAATAGCTGTGGATGTCCCACGCATCCGCATCCGTGGCGGAAAAATAGCCGACGATCGTGCCTGCGGGCTGGTTTTCCGGGATTGATGAGGGCGTGAGTGAAAGATTGGTCGGCAGATCATTCGCATCTGGCGTAACCGTCCAAGTGAATTGACGCGCCGTCGTGAGGCTGCCATCGGAAACCAGCAGAGTGACCAGCGTGCGGCCCCAGGCATCCGCGTTCGGCGTGAGGGTGAGCGTGCGCGAGGTGCCACTGCCGCCGAGCACGGCGTTGTTTGGATCGAGCAAGCCCGCGTTGCTGGACTGCACGGTGAGTTGGAGATCGTCCGGCGCGGTTTCGAGATCGTCCACGGTGAAGGCCAGCGGGCCGTGCGGGGTGTTTTTCAGAGAAAGCTGGTCGGCAATCACGCTGACCGTAGGCTCCACCGTCGCGGTAAAGAGTGTCCACTGGCCTGGAAGCAGCGCATCCGCACTGAAAAGTGCTTTGGAGCCATCTGGCGTGGCAACGAACTCCAGCACCGAGGACCATGCGGGCAGCGCTGGGTCAGAAAGCTCAATCACAGGGGCTCCATCGAGCGGGGCACCGAAGAGCCGTGCAAATCCTGGGGTGCCCTGATGACTGCGGTAAAGCACATGCTGGGAGGAGGCGATACTCCAGCCATCCAGCACGCCCGAGGCGGCCGTCATCGCTGCGCTAATGCGGGTCGATGTGCCGCCAGCTACTGGAACGGCGAAAAGCTCGAAGACGCCGTTGGCTGCCTGATCAGCGTGATAGATAACAGCGCTCTCATACGGCGTGAGCTGAAAGCCCAGCACGTTTCCCCCGGGTGCCAGCGTGCCATTGAGCTTCGTGGTGGCGGCGGTGGTCGTGTCGATGGCATACAACTCCACCTTTCCAGCCGCCTCGACCGCATGGATGACGGTGGAGCCATTGCTGGTCACCAGCCAGTCTAGGCCAAGTTCGAAATCTCGGTCCCATTCTGCGGTGAGTGTCGTGCTGGTCGCAGAGTTCAGGGAGACGGCGTGGAGTTGGTGAGCCTCGTCTCCTACCCCATCCCAGGTATCAACTATCACCGTATCTCCCGCCTGTGCCCAGCGATAGATCTCGTGAATGGGATTGAACAGGGCGGATGCGCTGGCCGAGGGCACATCGTAAAGCATGAGCGATTCATTCCAATATCCTTCATAGATTATCCCGGCTCCGTCCGAGGTGAATGAAGACCTTGATCTTGAGGCATTCCAGCCGGAGGAAAAAGTCGCGACAGTCACGGGACTGGAGGCACTGCCGATTTCGACAAGCAGCAATGACTCGCCCGCTGCGATGACGACACTGTCCTCGTCCGGCGAGAGGCTGCTGAAGGTGACATCATCCGAGATGGAAGTGGTGAGATTTTCCGGAGGGCTGCTGCCGTCCAGCGGACTGCGCCACAAGTCCCCACCTGCGATGAAGAGCACATCGGCCTGTGTCTCACGAATGGCGGCCAAGCTCGCGCTCGTGATCGTATCACTGAGAGTCACGGTGAGGCCATCCGCAAGTCTGCGACTGTAAAGCACCCAACGATAGTAAGTAGCTGCTGAGTATTCCCAATACACCAGCCACTGGCTGTCATCACTAAAGAGGAACGGGCTAACTGGTGCCCAAGAGTATATGTGAGCGGCACCGGCCGTCGTCAGAGCCACCGAGCTGCCGTCCGCGAGCGAAGCCAAATGAATGTCGTGCTTGGTCGCATAAGCCGTGCTCGGCTCCAGATAGGCCGTGAAGCGGCCATCCGGTGAGACTTGCATCATCTGAGCAAATCCGGGCGCGGCAGGGGCGGTGGCCGGGATGACTGCTGCGGAACCGGCTGTGCCCAGCGAGGCTTTCCACACTTCCTCATTCAACGAGTCCACTCCCACATAGCGTGTGTCCGCAGAATGGGCATTGACGATAAGGCCGGAGGTGAACGGAACACCAGCGCCAAGCACCTGTGTGGTCGAACCGTCCAATTTGACCTGCTTTAAATCACCTCCTGCAGTGATGAAGACCACATGATCGGCATCCGGGCTTAGTTTCAGGTCCTCCACAGCTCCGCTGTGGAGGAGTGTGCGGGTGCCTGTGATGTAGTCCGCAGCCACGAGATCATCCTTCGAGTCGCCATCTTCATCATCCACAAAGATCACATGATCATTGGCTGCTATGGCGGCTCCCGAGACATCTTGTGTGTTGAATTTAGCATTTAGCGCCAAAGCAGCCCCACCTGCCACGGCTGCGACGTAGAGACCATAATCGGGACCATCTTGCTTGAATACTACATGCTGACCATCGGGTGAGATGAGGAATCCATAGTCCGGCCAGTCGAGTCCCTCCGTCAGGCCGCTGGTGATGACTTCCGTGGGAGAACCTCCCGTTACCGACACTCTGAACAGCGTGACCAGCCAGGAAGAGTTTTCGTCTGAAAAGACTACCTGGGTGCCGTCTGGCGTGCTTTCAAACGATGGAATACCATGAACGCCGAACGCCGAATGCAGCGCGACCTGCACAGGAGTGCCGCTGAGATTTACCGAGGCCAACTTCCTTCTCTCATGCGTGAAGAGAACATGCGTGCCCGTGGCGTTCGTTTTGAAAGTGTCAATGTCCAAGGTATTTGTCGTTAGTGTCAAAATGCCTGCTCCCGATGGCTGCACCCTGTAGAGACGCGTAGGATCGCTGCTGGAGGCGGATGCCTCGACCACCAGGAGACTCGATCCTGGCACTTTGACGATGGAATGCGCCTCGCCACCCGCCGCCGTCCAGGCAGTTGGAGTCAGAGCCACCGTAGGGCCGCCCGAGATCGGTATGCTCCACGCCCCGCCATTCTGAATATAGGCCACCCGCATGCTGTCGGCTGAAATCACAAAAGAGTTCACCCCGCCGGCCAATTGAACCGCTGTGCCGCCCGTGGCGGGCACGCTCCAGATGCCACCATCTGCCGCGTGTGCCACCAGACGACTCCCATCGGGAGAAACCTCCACGGAATACCAGCCGTCCTTCACCGGCAGCAGCGGCGTGATGGTTCCCGTGGTGGTATCCAGCGAGTAGAGCGAGCCATTGTCCAGAAATACCAGATCCAGCGTGGGATGATGGAGTTTCAGACTGCCAAACGAAGCCTCCTGCGCTGGCGGTGTGCCGCCGATGGAGAGACGCTGCACGCCAGCCAAGGCACTGACGGCGGATGAGAGGATGACGAAGGAGAGAAGGAGCGGTCTGAACATGGGATGGAAGAGGTGGTTTCAGGCCGGTGATGCACGACTTCCGCGCGGGCGTTACAGGGGAGGTAAAACTTTTTTTACGGGGCGCTTCAGTCCTGGTAAAAGACCAGCGCCACGATGCGCCATTGGCCGTCCTGTCGGGCGAGGGTGAAGTAGTCCACCCCTGCGGCGGAGCGCTGGCCGCGGGTGATCCTCCAGCCCACCTCCGCCACCGCCACACGGGCGTCACCACTCAGTCGGGTGAAGGTAGGTGTCTCCACCATGCGACCCTGCCCGGCGCTCTCGTGACCACGCTTTTGGAGGTCCACGAAGTCTGCCAAGGCCTGGCTGGAGCTGCTGCCATCCTTTTTGACCACCACGACACGCGCCGTGGCATCAAAGCAGGCCGCGTAACCTGCCATATCCTGCGCCGACCAGGTGCTGAAGTAGCGCTGGAGCAGAGCCTCGATCTCCGCCTGTCGCGGGTGAGCCGGGCGGGTGCAACTAACGAGGCAGAGCAACAGCAGAAGGAGGAAGCGTGGGGCGTTCATGCCATGAGATGCACGGCTTCCGCACGGGCGTTACTGCCATGCCGGCACTTTCCCCTCAAACCATCCCGACCACGTCCCCAAATGAAAACGCCCGGTGCTCGCGAGAGCACCGGGCGGTGGAGATGTGAGCCGGAGGATCAGTCGTTGGCGACGTCGGGATTATGGTCTTGGGAGTCGCCCGCCAGATAGGTTCTCGTTCCAAAGATGAAGCCATCCTCGGCAGGCAGACCCTTCACATACGCCGTCTGGCCGTAAATGAAGCCGTTCGTGGTGGGCTCTTTGGCATAGCTCGTTGTTCCGAACACGAAGCCATCTGCGGCAGGCTCTTTGAGGTAGGTCGTGGTGCCAAAGACGAAGCCATTGGCCTGCGGCTGCTTGGCGTAGCTCGTCGTTCCGAAGACAAAGCCATCCGTGGCGGGCTCCTTGATGTAGGCCGTGGTCCCGAAGACGAAACCGTTCTCAGCTGGTTTTGTCTGAGCCGCGATCTCGTCAGGGTCGTCACTGCCACGGAGGTCGTCACTGCCGTCCATGCCGTCAAAACCGAGGATCACGCCGCTGAGCATGAGCCAGTCGATCTGACCGCGAAGCGCATCTGCCTCCGGACCGGCCGCGTGGGCGGCGGCGAAGAACTCGGGATTCAGGAAGAGATCGCTGAGGCGGACGGTCTGGCCATTCGCGAGGACGCCGGCGAGGAACTGAGCGGCAGCAGGCACATTCGCCGCAGGCAAGGCCCTGGATGGCGAGGGGGCGGGAGCCTGCGTATTCCGATGCACCGGAGGCAGAGCAGGCGCCGAAGGGTGATTCGGCACCAGCACCGGCTGCGGAGCACCCGGATGGATCGGATGATCCAGCGGAGGCATCGGCGCATTGATGATGAAGCCAAGGTCTTGAGTTTCTGAATCAAGCTGAGCATGACCTGCGACAGAAAGTACACTGAGAGCGGCAAGGATGAGGAGGAGGGTGGATTTCGTTTTCATTGGATGTGGATGATTAAGTTTGGAATTTTGAGGGCGTCTCCAGCGGCATCGTGCCGCCAGAAGTTGCTTCAGGACGGGGATGCACGGCTTTCCGGCAGGCGTTACAGGCTCCGAGGATGTTTTTTTTGCGAGGCAGGTTAGGGGTGGGCGCTTGACCCTTGCTTGACCTTTCCTCTCATCACTGCTCTCGCTAGTTCCTGACCTTCACCCATGACCGCCCGCGACCTCCTCACTCTCACGAAATTCCGCCTCAGTGCGCTCGTGATCGTGACCACGTTTGTCGGCTTCTGGCTGCGAGCACCCCGTCCACTGGATTTCTGGCTGCTGATCCACACGATATTTGGCAGTACGCTGGCCGCCTTCGGAGCGGCGGTGTTCAACCAGCTCATGGAAATCGAGCCAGACAGCCGCATGCAGCGCACGGCGGATCGTCCCCTGCCTTCGGGTCGCGTGAGTCCCTCGGCGGCGTTTGGGCTGGGCTGGTTTTTAAGTGCCTTGGCACTCATCCATCTGGCGAATCGCGTGAATGTGGAAGCGGCGGCGCTCACGGCGGCCACGCTGGCGGTTTATCTGTTCATTTACACGCCGCTGAAGCGTCAAAACGCCATCAACACCCTCGTCGGCGCGGTTTCAGGCGCTTTGCCACCGCTTATCGGCTGGGCGGGAGCCGCCGGCCCGGCCACCAGCATCACGCCTTATTTCCGCTGGCAGCTCATGCTGGAGCCGGGAGCCATCTATCTCTTCATGCTGCTCTTCCTGTGGCAGCTCCCGCACTTCCTGGCGATCAACTGGATGTACCGCGATGAGTATCGCAAAGGTGGCTTCGTCATGCTGGCGAACGAGGACGAGCACGGCGCGAAGACCTCCCGCCATGCGCTCGCCTACGCCCTCGCCACGCTGCTGCTGATGCTTTATCCCGCTTACACCGCCACGGTGAGCCTGACGTGGTTTTTGCCGCCTGCGCTGCTTCTCAGCGGCTGGCTCGGCTGGCTGGCGCTGCGCTTCAATCGCCAGCCGGAACGTGCCTCGGCACGAAAGCTGTTCTTTTGCACGCTGGCCTACCTGCCGCTCATTTTGATCGTCACCGTGCTGGCCTGGAAACGCTGATCCAAAGGCCGTTTTCCCTCGTAACCTCCTCGCTCCATGTCCGAACCCTCCTCCCCGCCCGCCAAACGAACGCTGAATCCGTGGTCCATCTGGATCCCGATCATCATGGTGATGCTCGGCGTGGTGGTGTTTTATAACTGGCTGATCTTCCGCCAGCGTCAGGAGATCGACCGGGCCAAGGCAGAGGCCGCTGGCATGCCCTCACGCCCGCCCATCATGAGTCGCCTGTCGAACGATTTGGAGCTCACCGAGCGCAGCGGCAAAAAGGTGCATCTCGCCGAGCTGAAAGGAAAAATCCTCGTTACCTCGTGGGTCTTCACCCGCTGCACTCGTGGCTGCTCCGCGGTCACCTCGTTGATGAAGAAACTCTACGACGAGTTCGCCGATCATCCCGAGATCCACTTCCTGTCCTTCTCGCTCGATACCGATGACACGCCCGAGATGCTGGCGAAGTTCGCCAACAACTTCAGCATCCCTGCCGATGCCCGCTGGTGGTTCCTCAGCGGCGAAAAGAAGGCCGTGCGCGACTACATGACACGCCAGTTTGGCTTCCGAGCCGTCGAAGACATGCCCGAGAAGGACCGCCTAGGCCCCGATGACAAATACATCCACGACCTGCGCATCGCCGTCGTCGATCACCAAGGCCACGTCCGCCGTCTCGAAGACGTGATGAATGCCGATCCCACCACCGCCCAATACTGGAGCGAGCAACTCCGCCGCGACCTCCGCTGGCTCATCGACTACCGCGACGGCAAAGTGAACTGACCCAGCATCGGAGTGATGGAGTGCTGGAGTCGTGGATTGATGTGACTCAGGCCCCACCACCACTCCAAAACTCCGCCACTCCATTTCCCCGCCCCCACCCCCATGACCGTCTTCGAACTCCCCAAGCTCTACACGATCTTCAACGCCTGCGCCCTGCTGCACATCATCCTGGGCCTCATCATGATCAAAAAAGGTCAGCGCACGCCGCACATCGCCAGCATGGTCATTGCGTTGCTCTTCTCGACCGCTTTCCTCGGCTGCTACCTGTATTACCACTACCACGCCGGGCATGTGAAGTTCGCCGGCACCGGGATGACGCGGCCCATTTACTTCACCATCCTCTTCACCCACATCCCGCTGGCCGTGCTGAGCCTGCCTTTGATCATCATGACCGTCGTTCCGGCGCTGCGGAACCGCTTCGATAAGCACAAACGCATGGCCAAGTGGACCGTTCCCGTCTGGCTCTACGTCTCCGTCACCGGCATCATCGTCTATCTGATGTGCTACGTCTGGTATGGACCACCGATTCGCGGGTGAGGCAGGGTAAGGAAAGAAGCACAGGTTTTTTAACCTGTGCCGACGAAGCTCAACGTGTGCGAGTGCTCCATGCTTCTCGTGAAACCCCAGGGTGTTGCTACAGCGGAGTGATGGGCGACACACGGACCTGAACAGGTTGAAAACCTGTTCCACTTTCAAGGTCTCAGCGTAGCGCCCGCTCGTAGGCTGCGTGGAGGCTGGCAGTGCTTTTTTGCCAGTTCAGCTCGGTGGTGAGGCGGTCAAAGCCGGCGCGGCCCATCTGCTGGCGACGCGTGGGATCATCGAGGAGGCTCGCAATGGCCTCCGCGAGCTTCACCGCCTCGTTTTCCATGACGTAGGCGGCCGCTTCACCAGCGCTGTGACGGCCTTCGATGGTGCCAAACATGACGACGGGCTTCGCGAAGGCCATGTACTCGAGCACCTTGTTCATGGTGCAGTGGTCGTTGTAGGCATTGATGGGATCGCAGGCAATGCCGAGGTCGATCGTCTGCAAGGCGGAGCAGAGAAACGCATCACTCACACGACCTGGCATGCTGACCTGCGCCGAAAGTCCCAGCTCATCCCGCAGGCGCAGGAGAGCGGCATACTCAGGCCCGCTGCCCATGAGGAGGAACTGCACGTCCTGCCGCTTCTGCGTGTGGATAAGGTAATGAGCGGCTTTGAGAAGGTACTCGACGCCATCGGCACTTCCCATGACGCCGATGTAACCGACGAGATGCGTTTTGCCCTGCTTCAAGGCTTCATCGCGAGGCGCGGCGGTATCGAGAGCGTTCGGCGCGGTGCGCACGACGAAGGCGGTATCGTCATGGAGATGCCCGCGATGCGTCACGGCGGCGAGCACGCTTTGATTGGTGGCGATGACGACATCCGCCACCGCCAGCGTCGCTCTTTCCGCGAGGCGAACAGCGCGGTAGAGCAGGCCGTGAGCTCCGAATTTGGCCTCAAACATCTCCGGGCAGAGGTCATGCACATCAAAGATGACGCGAGTGCCGAAAAGCAGCTTGAAGGGCAAAGCCACGAGGAAAAGGAGGTCCGGCGGATTGCAGAGGTGGATCACATCGAAGCGGCCATGACGGCTCATCGCCTTCCAAGCCTGCCAAAACTCGCCCAGAAGGGCGCTGGCATATTCGAGGAGGAAACCGAAGGGCGTGCGTGCTTCCGCCGCGATCCAGTGACGATAGATTTGAATGCCATCGAGCACTTCCTCCGCCTGGGTGTGGCCTCGCATGCGTGGACAGATGACGGTGACATCGTAACCGCCATCCCTCAGCGCACAGGCCTCCTGCCAAACCCGCCGGTCAAAGGGGACCGGGAGGTTTTCGACCAGGATGAGAACTCTGCGACGGACGGCGTGCATTCGAGTGAGCTACGAAATACACGGAAGACGAAGAAAGGGGAACGAATTCGCCTCAAGGCGTGGCCGGGCGCTTCTCTTTGGGCAGCCATTCGATTTCGAGGCTCTTGCCATCTCCTTTATTGCCGCCGAAAAAGTCGCCGGTGTCCTTCACGGTCACAAAGATGAGGAAACCAAAGAGCAGCAGGGCGCAGGCGGTTTGCACATACTCCAGCAGGCGACCTTGCGGGGGTTTGCGGCGGATGGCTTCCATCGCGGCCATGGTGATGTGACCGCCATCCAGCACGGGGAAAGGCATCATGTTCATGATCGCGAGGTTCACATTGAAGATGACGCTGAACCAAAGCACGAGACGCCAGCCGTCCTGGAGCTGAAAGAGCTTGTAGTAGTTGTGACCGACGCCAATCGGGCCGCTCATGTGCGCAGGACTGAGGTCGGATTTCGGCGAAAGCAGCTTGGTGACGAGGGCACCCATGTGTTTCACGGCATCGGTGATCTGCTCCGCCGGACTCGGGCCTGGGCGGACGACGGTGCGCTTGCCGCTCGAATCCCACTGCACACCAATCATGGCGTACTCCTTCTTGTCACCGACGTCCTTCATGTTGTTCTTATCGGGAATGCGTGGGGTGAGCGTGAGTGTCAGCGGTTTTCCAGCCCGTTCAATGTCGAGCTGAACGGACTTGCCCGGCTTGTCTTCGATGTAGCGACCGAGGGTGCGCAGGCTGCGCAGCGGCTGGCCATCCGCACGGAGGACGAGATCCTCTGCTTGCAGACCGGCGTCGTCCGCCGGGCTGTTGGGCATGACCATGTTCACCATCGGGGTCATCTGACCGATGAGGCCTACGTCACGAAGCTCGGGACGTTTGAAAATGGTGCTCCACCAAGAGGCCTTTTCTTCCTTCTCTTCCTTGTCGAGTTCCGGCCAAGCCTTGGGATCCACGTCGAATTTCAGTAGCCCTTCGCCAGGACGCTCAACTTCAAATGGGATTGTATCGCCTTCACTGGCGACCATGCTCCAGCGAACGCTGTCCACGAGACCTTCAAAGCGCTTCACGGGATGGCCATCGACGGTTTTGATGATGTCTCCCGCTTTGATGCCCGCCTTACCCGCAGGCCCTTCGGCCGCCACATCGCCCACGACGGTCGTGGTGTGCATCTCACTCTGCGGCTTGCCAACCTGCCAGACGAGCACCGCAAAAGCGCAGGCGAGCAAAAAGCTAAACAAAGGACCCGCGAAGGCGACGATGGCCTTATCGAGCGGGGTGATGGGCGGGAGATTGTCCTGATCGACCTCGCCTTCGAGGCCGCCCATCGGGGCCATCTGTGGCAGGGCCACAAAGCCGCCAAAAGGAATGCTGCCGAGGCCGTACTCGACGCCGTTGATCTTTTTCTTCCATAGCGGCTTGCCGAACCAGACGTAGAATTTGTCGACCCTCAGCCCACGCCAGCGGGCAGCAAGAAAATGGCCCCACTCATGCACAACAATCATGAGATTGAAGACGAGGATGACGAGAAAAAGGGTGCCGAGGAAGGAGAGCATGGCCATGGGGAAGCGAAAAAGGGCGGAAAGCTACCACCCGGGCATTCCGGGCGCAAACCGTCACACGATTCTTTTGGGTGAAAAGGCTGTTCCGGGGTAGAAATGGCTGCCGGAATGGAATATGGCCTCTCTTTCTCGCTCTCAACCGTGATGCCCGCCGCAGCTTCGACTCTCATCCACCGCGCCTGCCTGATCCTCCTGGCATTCGCCACCTCCTTCCTTTGCTCCTGCAAGACGACGAAGAGCGTGTTCGCCTCGGTGAGCGTGAAGCCCTCCAGCTTTCTCACTCACGGCAGTGAATTGAAGGAGGACCGCGCCCGCAGCGCCTTCTTGGGAAACTGGTGGACCTCGGACAAGAAACACCAGACTGCTGCAGATGCCGTGAAGAAGCTGTACATCAGCCCGGTGCGCATCGACGCCGTGCGCCCGATGAAGAACTACCTCGCCCGAGTGGAGTTCAGCGATGAGCGGCGGCAGAAAAAGCTCGTGGAACTGGCTGGCTATGCGCAAAAGCGATTCATCAAGGCGTTCAAAGACTCGAAGAATCCGCGCTACGAGATCGTCGATGCGCCGGCGAAGGATGCGATGACGCTCGATCTGCACCTCCTCGAGTGGGAGCCGGGCGCTTTTACCGGCTTCCTCGCTCGTGAGACGATTGATTTGATCACCTTCCCTGCCGTGGGTGATCTCCTTTGGAAACCCGAGCGGGCCGCCACCACCATCGAGGGCCGCCTCATCGAACCGAAAAGCCAGAAGTCGGTGTTTGAGTTTGCGGACAAAGAGGAAGCCAAGACGATCATCGTGCTGCCCGTGCAGGAAGCCTTTCCCACCGGGCAGGCCCGCTTCGCCATCCGCGAGTGGGCGCGGCAGTTCGAGGTCATGATGAATAATGATCCCGCGAAGCGTCCGAAGGATAGCTCGCCAATCCAGATCTGGGGCTTTTGAGATGATTTTTCATAACGAGCAGGCCGAGTAAAAATAGACTGCTCCTCACAGCCGGCTTCCCACTTGCCAGAGAGGTCGAGTTCTGGTGCGATATGAGCGTCTCTTCCCCCTGACGCCCATGAAAACGCTCACCCTATGCCTTGCTGCTCTCCTGTTGGCTGGCAGCAGCTTGTTCCTCTCCTCCTGCGCCCATCCCTATGGGGCGGGAGTTCTCGGCAGCGGCATCGCCCACCGACAGGCCACTCCGCCACTGCTCAGCTCCGCCCTGGCAGGAGCCACACGAAACACCCAGGCCAATAGCTGGCTCTTTGCGAACTCCCGCTTTGATCCCTGCTCACCCAACTACCGCCGCTCGTCCTACATCACCAGCACCTATCACACGCGGCATGCACGCCCCTACTACTCGAACTACGGTTGGGGCCGTCCTTACTATGGCTCCACTTGGGATGCCTATCCCTACACCTCGAAGTGGCACCAGCCTGGCTACACCCGCTATCAAGACTACAGCAGCCCGCTGGTAAGCTACGGCCAGCCGATGAGCCACTACGGCGGCTGGAGCTATGTGTATCGCCCCGCCTACTGGCCGACGAGCACGTCCTTCTATCGCTGCCGATAACCGATCCAATGCTTCATGAAAAAGGCGGGCTTCACAGCCCGCCTTTTTTGTCATCTAGATCCCATCACTGCGGGATCGGATCACCGCGTTTCACGGTTTTGCCTTCCCACACGGCCTCGTCAGTCTTTTTGTCGTAAGTGAGCACGCGGCTGGCGCTGTTCGGCGCGGGTGGCACGTCGATCTTGGGCAGCCACTTGCGATGCTCGGCGATGATGGCGGCGTTTTCGGGCTTGGCGGCCACATTGGTCCATTCGTTGGGGTCGTTGACCATGTCGTAGAGTTCCTCGCTGCCGTCGGCATAGACGATGTAGCGCCATTTTTCGCTGCGCACGCCGTGGTTGCCCTGGTTGTGGCTGGTGACGGCGGGACGCTCGCGTTTCGTGGCGGCATCTTTGAGCTGCGGGGCAAGGCTGAGCCCTTCCAAATCATCACGCTTCGTCAAACCGGCGAGCTCGATGAGCGTGGGGTAGATGTCGAGCAGCTCGGCGGGCTGGTTGCAGCGCTGGCCGTGCGTGACTCCGGGGCCGGCGAAAATGAGAGGGACCTTCGTGCCGCGATCCCAGAGGGTGTTTTTGCCGGTGATCTCCTTTTCACCGAGGTGCCAGCCGTGATCGCCCCACACGACGACGATGGTGTCATCGCGATGACCGGACTCGTCGAGCGCGGTGAGCAGGCGGCCGATCTGCGCATCGGCGAAGCTCGTGCAGGCCAGGTAGCTGCGGACGAGGTTGCGCCACTGGTTGGCTTCTTTGAGGAATTTCAATCGCGGCTCCGGCAGTTCCCAATGAATGTACCAGGAGAAGCGCGGCGTGTCCGCACGGTCGTCCTTGATGATCTTCGGCAGCACGCTGTCGTCATCGGGATACAGGTCGAACCACTTCTGCGTGGCATAGCAGGGCACATGCGGGAGGAAGAATCCGGCGGCGATGAAGAAGGGCTGGTCCTTCGGCGCTTTTTTGATCTGCTCGGCCGTCCACGAGGCCACCTGGTAGTCGCCTTTGCTGGTGTCGTCGTTGTCGAGCGGCCACACACCCCAGTCCACGAGGGCGTGATTGCCCATCGGGGTGGGGTTCACGAGCTTCTGCGGCGGTTTCGTGCCCACGCCGCCATATGGCGCGGTGACCATGAACTCGGGTTTGATCTTGGGAGCATTCTTCGCGCCGTTTTTGCCTTTGCCCCTGGCTCCTGCCGCACCGCCGGTGCCGCCGTGGTAGATCTTGCCGGTGGCGGCGGTGAGGTAGCCGTGATTTTCAAAGTGCTGCGGCAAGGCCACGCGATCCTTCCACTGCGGCAGCGTGCGAAACCAAGGTGAGAGGCCGTAGATGCCTGTCGTGGTCGGGCGCAGGCCGAGCAGCAAGCTCGTGCGGGAAGGATTGCACAGCGGCATGTTGCAATGCGCATTGGTGAAGGTCGTGCCGCGGGCGGCGAGCTTGTCGAGGTTTGGCGTCTTCGCCATCGCATGGCCGCCGAGGTGGCCGATCCAGTCGTTTTGATCATCGATGGCGATGAAAAGCACATTCGGCTTCGCGGCGAAAAGCGAAGGGCAGAGGGCGAGGAGGAGAAAAAGTCGTTTCATGGAAGGCGTGGGTTAACGGCGGTTCAGGCGGAGATGCTTCAGATCGATTCCGGGCATCGCAAGGCATTCGAGTGTGAGCGTCGCAGGGCCGCGCTCAAAATGGAGCGTGCCGAGGGAGTGGCTGGCCCACTGGCGATCTCGATAGCGCGTCTTCCCCTCCGCATCGCGATGCGGCAGCGGGATCTCCGGGGCCTCGGCAGCGTGCAGCGCGGCATCAAGCGCGGCTGTGCCATGCTGGAGTCTCACGCGCGTGTCTGCGGCAGCGCCATAGGCGAGCTCGATCTCGTAATCGCCCGCGGTGACGACCTCGATCTCGAAACGAACCTTTGCTTTCGCATCGCTCCAGCCGGTGAGCCAGTCATTGGCGAAGCCGGGACCGTTCGCAAAGGTCAGCGGCTTGTCGTAAAACGCCTGCGGTGCATGCAAGTCGACCGGTTCGTGCTCAGCATGGCCGACAGGCAGTGGAAAACGCTTCAACCCCTCGCTGGAGATGTCCGCAAACCATGCGTCGTATCGTGCGGCCAGGTCTTTGACCAGATCGGGATGGTCCTTCGCGATGTCCTTCGCCTGGCCGGGATCGGTTTCCATGTCATAGAGCTGCCAGGGCGTGGCACTGGCATCATTCGCCTTCGCCTTGGAGCCGCCGCCCGCGCCTTTGATCTCGCGCACGAGGCGATGACGCTGCGTGCGCACGGCACCGGGATACTTGTTGGTCTCGTCGATGGGATTGTGCGTGAAGAGCGTGCGCTCCGGCCAGTTTCCGGCGCTTTGCAGCAGCGGCTTCAAGCTTCTGCCATCCAGCTTCGAGCCGGGCGCCTGCACACCGCAAAGTTCCATGATCGTCGGGAAGAGGTCGATGTGAGCCGTGATCTCCTTCACCACATGGGGCGTCCACTTCGCGGCAGGCCAGCGCATGAAAAGCGGCACACGGCTGCCTCCTTCATGCAGGCTGGTTTTGCCGCCGCGCATGCCGGCGTTGTAGATCTTCACCCCGGCGGTGCCGCCGTTGTCGGTCAAAAAGAGCACGAGGGTGTTTTCGGCGAGCTTCAGCGTGTCGAGATGCGCCAGCAGGCGACCCACGTTCTCGTCGATGTTTTCGCACATGCCGTAAAAGGCAGCCACGTTGTCGGCGAAGCCCTTCGCCTTGAACTTGTCGAAGTACCTGTCCGGCACCTGGTAGGGCGAGTGCGGGGCGTTGTAGGCGAGGTAGCAGAAAAACGGCTCTTTTTGCTTCTCGCTGATGAAGCGCATCGCGTCATCGGTCAGCACATCGGTGATGTAACCCTTCGTGGGCTCGTGCTTGGGGCCGCGTAGCAGCGTGGCATCGAAGTAGTTGTTCCAATGTCCGTTGTTGAAGCCGAACACCTGCTCAAAGCCCTGCCCGGCGGGGGTGAAGGGGAACTGCTCGCCGTTGTGCCATTTGCCGATGCAGGCCGTGCGGTAGCCCTGCGGCTTCAAAGCCTCCGCCAGCGTGACCTCGGAGGGCTTCATCGCCTCTTTGTTGTGCGTGACGCCATGCACGCCGCATCGCAACGGCCAGCGGCCGGTGAGCACCGCCGCCCGCGTGGGAGCGCAGAAGGAGTTCACATAAAAGCGTTCAAATCGCACGCCCTCGCGACCCAGTTGGTCAATGTGCGGCGTTTGAAGGTGTGGATTGCCGTGGATGGAAAAATCGCCGTAGCCCTGGTCATCGGTGATGATGAGGAGGACGTTCGGCTTCGCGGCGAAGAGCGACGAAGTAAGGAGGAAAAGAGAAAGGAGCACCCGGAGCATGGTTGGAAAAGGCTTCCGGTAACGTCAACTGTACCCCACATGCTTCACCGAAGCGCACCGATCACGATGCGTGAATCACAAAACCGCCGCGTATGTGATTCCTCCTACATTTTCTCCAGCCAGCCAGTCCTCATGCCCCCTGCCCGCCCTCACTTCTGGAAATGGTACGTCTGCGGCCTGCTGCTGCTAGCCACGACAATCAATTACATGGACCGCGTCACCCTCGCGAATGCCTCTGTGCGAGTGACGAAGGAGTTTGGCCTCAGCGAGGAACAGTATGGCAACCTCGAGTTGGTCTTCGGCTGGGCCTTTGCCGCCGGATCACTCGTCTTTGGCTTCCTGGCGGATCGTTTGAAGATCTACTGGCTCTATCCCGTGGTCCTCGCCGGCTGGTCCATCATGGGCATGATCTCCGGGTGGACGAGCAGCTACACCGAACTGCTCATGTGCCGACTCTGCCTCGGCTTCTTCGAGGCCGGACACTGGCCCTGCGCTTTGAAGACCACTTTTGCGCTTCTCGATGAAAAAGATCGCACCATGGGAAACAGCGTCCTGCAAAGCGGCGCCAGCATCGGAGCCATCATCACACCGCAGATTATGAAGGCCCTCATGACCGATGACATCGGCTCGTGGCGCGGGGCCTTTGTCATCGTCGGTGCCGTGGGCCTCGGATGGGTCGTCGTGTGGTTTATCTCCATGCGTCCTCGCGAGCTGGAAACAGCCCCGCAGTCTGAAAAAACCTCCGACGGACCAGGAAGCCTCGCTTTGATCCTCAGCCGACGCTTCTGGGCGCTGGCGCTGCTCATCACCGGCACGCAGACGGTGTGGCACATCTACCGCGTGTGGATGATGAAGTTCCTGCAAACCGGCCGCGGCTACAGCGAAGCCGCCGCGTTGAACTTCCAAAGCGCCTACTACATCGCTACGGATGTCGGCTGCATCCTCGCCGGGGTGATTTCGATCTGGTTGGCCAAACGCGGCCTGGATGCGCATGGCGCCCGGCGACGGGTCTATGCCACCGCCTGCCTGCTCACCTCGTTGAGTGTCTTCATCCCCTGGCTGCCGCAGGGTTGGCTGCTGCTCGGCGTGCTGCTCATCATTGGTGGCGGAGCGCTCGCCCTCTTCCCCTGCTATTACAGCTTCGTGCAGGAAATCTCCGCCACACATGTGGGCCGTGTCACCGGTCTGCTCAGCATGTGGGTATGGGCCGTCACCTCGCCGCTGCACACGCTCTTCGGCTGGATCGCCGATCAAACCGGCTCCTATGACAAAGGCCTCGTCATCGCCGGCCTCGCACCCTGGCTGGGCGTGATCGCCATGAAGCTGCTGTGGGATCGCCGCTCATCTACGCCGCCTCACTTGGCTGTGTAACCGCCATCCACCGGCAGATTCACGCCGGTGATGTACTTGGAGGCATCACTGAGCAAAAAGATCACCGCACCACCGAGATCGGTATCATCCGCCATGCGGCCGAGCATGGTGTGCTCGCAGTAGCGTTGCAGGAAGGGCTCGGGCTGATGATTGAAAAAGCCGCCTGGGGCGAGGTTGTTCACGCGGACGTTTTTTGGACCATAGAGCGCCGCGTAGAAGCGAGTGAGGTTCTCCATGCCACCTTTGTGGAAGAAGTAATCGGGCGGCATGTCGCCCATGTTCGTGCCGGTATAGAGTTCGTAGCTCGGCCCGATCATGCCCTGGATGCTGCCGATGTTCACGATGCTGCCGCGACCTGCCTCGGCCATCTTCTGGCCAAAGTGCCGGTGCATGAGCATCACGCCGGTGGCATTCACCCGCATCGACTCCGCAAACTGCGCCGCCGCGCCATTCGCTCCCTTCATCGGACGCAGCACGGCGTTGTTCACGAGGCCATCGAGAGCACCGAAACGCGCATGCACACGTTCCGCGAGCGCCATGACGGAGGCTTCATCCCCTTGATCGAGCGCTTCGGCGAAGACCTTGTGGCCCTTTGAGGTTTCTTCTTCCGCCACGACTTGCAGCTTCGCCACGTCTCGGGCAGCTAGGACGAGCGTGGCCCCCGTTTGAGCCAGCATCGCGGCCAAACCACGTCCATAAAGCCCCGCGCCGCCGGTGAGGAGGATGGTTTTATTTTCGAGAGAGAAGGTGGGGAAGTTCATGGGAGGAGGGATGGAGTCTTGGAGTGCTGGAGGGGTGGTGGCTAATCAACGGCCCATCACTCCACCACTCCATCACTCCGCGGTTTTACTTCTTCGCATACACTGAGTCGCTCGAAGCGACCGCCGCAGAGCCACCAAAGTCGCCAACCATCTTCTTGAAGGCGTTGCCGAGTTCGATGACGTCGGCGCCGAGGGTAAAGACGCGGGTGCCTTCTTCGATGAGCTGGTCTTTTTGGCCGAAGAGCGAGGCGACGGCGACATATTTGCCGTGCTTGATGGCGGCGGCGTGGACGCGTTTGCGGGCGGCGACGACTTCGGGGCAGGTGGCTTGGCCCAGCTTGCCGATGCGGTGGCTGAAATCGCCAGCGCCGAAGAGCAGCATGTCGAATCCCGGCACGGCGGCGATCTCTTCGACGACTTCGAGGGCCTCGGGGCTTTCAATTTGAAGGATGACGAACTTCTCGGTGTTGCAGTGATGCGCGTAATCCGCCAGCGGCACCTGGCAGAAGAGGCCGTCCATGTTGCCGGCGTCGAGCGCTTTGCTGCCCATCGGACGGCAGCGGACCATATCGACGACATTTCGAGCCTCATCGGCGCTGGTGATGTGCGGGACCATGATGCCGGTGGCATCGCACTCGAAGGGTTTCACGTATTCGCTGTAGCCGCCTTTGTTCACGCGGACGATGGTGTCCATGTCGTAGAGTTTGGCGGCGCGAATCTGGTGCTCCAAATTGAGCCAGTCGTTCGGCACATGCTCGTTGCAAAGCCACACGGCGCTGGCTCCGGCGAGCCCCGCGAGTTCGATGATGCGTGGATCACCGAGGTTCAGCTTCAAGACGGTGCTGTTTTGACCGGCGCGGAGTTCGCGGAGGAGTCGGGAAGGGCGGAGCTGCATGAGGAAAAGATGAAGGATAAAAGATCAAAGATGAAAAGGGCTTACCACTCGCCTTCGCGGCGGAATTTGGCTTTCACGTTGGCGCTGAATTGGGTGATGGAGGCTTCGAGATTGGCGATGACTTGATCGGTGGGCAGTCCGGCGGCGCTGCGGGCGGCGGGAATAACGGTTTCGCATTCGTTGGCATCCATGAAGCGGGCGGCATCGAGCAGCGCGGGCTGGTCCTCAGGCGGGATGACGAGGAAGCCGTGCTTGTCGGCATGGATGAGATCGCCGGGACGGACGGTGCGGCCAAAGACCTCCACCTCGCAGTTCCAGCGCACCGGATGCACATGCGCATGACCCACGCAGAGACGGCGGGCGAGGGCTTTGAAGCCGGCGTTGGTCATCTCATCGACATCGCGGATAGCCCCATCGGTGATGGTTCCTACGCAGCCGAGGGTGCGATGGATGTTGCTGTTCACCTCGCCCCAGAAGGAGCCAATGACGCGTGGTTTATCAAGGTCCTGCACGACGACGATTTTCGGGCCGGGGATGCTGGCGATGTAGCGACGGTAGTCATTGCCCGCGTTCGGATTGGCTTCGCGGTGTGCTTTTTGGCTCGGTTCGATGACGACGGTGACGGCGTAGCCGATCATGGGTCCCATCTGCGGCATGTAATCGCGTGTTTCCTCGATGTTGAAGCCATCGGCACCGGAATCGCCTTTCGTGATCTGTTCCCAGCCGTTGTAGATGGTGGGGGTGTTCCAGCGCTTGAGCTGAAGGAGATCGGCGTGGCTGAGGAGAGGCATGGCCGCGAAGGAAGGAGGGAAGCCGGCGGGCGGCAATGGCGGGGTGATGGTCACGGGGTGTGACCATTTGAAGCGTCAAGAAGGGGTCAAAGAGGTCAAGCAGGCACCACCTTGACCTCTTGACCCTGTCTTGACGCTCTGGGCACCTCTCACGCCTTCTTGATCCGATACTGTGTGCGGCGGCTGTTCAGCCAGCGGACGCCAAACATGTCCATCGTGGCCCGCAGGGCGCGGTTGCCGAAGCCATACTTGCTCACGCCGCTGACACGCGGGCGATGGTTCACGGGCAGCTCGGTGACACGCCAGCCCATGTTGCGAATGAGCGCGGGGATGAAGCGATGCATGCCGTTGAAGAGCAGCAAAGCCTCGCGGCAATCGCGGCGCATGGCTTTGAGCGTGCAGCCGGTATCGCGAACGCCATCGCCGACGAAACGAGCGCGGACGGCATTGGCGATGCGGCTTTGCAGGCGCTTGAAGGCGGTGTCCTTGCGTTTCTGACGGTAGCCGCAGACGAGGTCCCAGCCTTGATTGAGCATGGTGAGCATCGCGGGGATGTCTGCGGGGTCATTTTGCAGATCGCCATCAAGGGTGACGATCACCTCGCCGCGGGCGTTGTGGATGCCAGCGTGCATCGCAGCGCTCTGGCCGCTGTTTTTCTCGAACCGGATCACCCGCACACGCTCGCCGCCGGGGATATTCGCCAGCGTGTTGTCCGTGGAAGCGTCATCGACGAGCACGATTTCGTAGTCGCGGGTGGCCAGAGCGGCCTCGATCTGGCGCTGAAGCTCCGCGACATTGCCTTCTTCATTGTAAAGAGGGACGACGACGGAGATGGCGGGAGAGGCGGGCATTGGACGCTTAGATTTCCGGCGGGCGGTAGTCGTGGCAAGAGAAGATTTTCAGCCAGCGCACTTCATTGCCCGCATGCATCACCCGCGCCACGGAAAGCAGCTCCCAGGAGCCAAACCGGGCCTCAAGCTCCGGCGGTGGCTTCAAGGCGGCGGGATCATCGGTGATGAAAAGCACGTCACAGCCCTTTTGCAGCTCGGCGAGGCCAACGAACCGCGAACCGCTCTTCGAGTAAAACTCAAGCTCGGCGGCCATTTGAGCATTCGAGGCCATCGAGAAGCTCTTCGGGGCCTTTTCGAGCGCCGCATCGAAAAGTCGGGCACTCTCCCGCCAGCCTCGCATGACCGAAGAAGGATCGGCGATGAAGAAACGGCTCCATTCCGCCTGGGGCGGCAGGTGGCCCGCGAAGCGCCACGGCATGCCGAGCGTGCGCAGGAGATCGCTTTGCATCAAAAACACGCTTTGCAGCGCCGCGCAGACGATGGCGATGGTGCGCAGACTGATCTTTTGCTCGCTCGGCAACGCTCCAAAGACCGCGCCCTGATGCGCCAGCACGATGGCCGCCGGCAGCAGCCAGGCCGCGCCACCCGTGTTCGGCCAGCGATCCCACGGTCCGTAAAGCAGATCGAGTGCCGCCATCGGCAGCGTGAAGCCCAGCGGCATCGCCCGCATGCCCACGAGCGCCGCATTCGGCACGATGAGCTGTCCCACCAGCACCAGCAGCGTGATCAACATCGGCGAGGCGAGCATGATCCAGCGGAAAAGATTTGGTGCGAGAGCCAGCGCCGGCATTTCAAAAGCCCGCCAGCTTTGGCTCAGCACCGCCGCCAAGACCCACATCACCACGATGACGATGAAGCCACGCGATTGCAGATGATGACGGAGTCGATTCGGCCAGGCGAGGGACGTCGTGATGCCCAAAACTAAGGCCAAACCCGGCGGAGCCACCAGCACCGCCGCCGCTGCGCAGGCACCCGTGGCAAACCACGCCCAGTGCAGCGGATGCGCATGCAGCAGCGCCAGCCGAAGACAGAGCATCGCGGCGGCGGTGAGGACAAAAAGCGCCGTTCCCGGCGTGAGCGATACCGCCGCGAGGTTGAAAGCTGGCAGCACATTCAGCACCACCACCGCCCAGCCCGCGATCATCGGATCAAACAAACCCCGCGTGAACCGCCACACCGCCAGCGAAGCCAGCAGCGCCATCAGCGGCGCGAAAAACCGCACCCCAAACTCTGCCGCGCCAAAGATTGCCGTGCTCATCTTTACCATCCCCACGAGCAGCGGTGCCTGCGATGCCGTGCCATGCTTCGCAGCTAGGGCGAGAGCCGCCTCATCGGGCGAAAGCTCCAGCGTCGGCAGCAGCGCCCAGCGCCAGAGCGTGAGCAGGGCGAGGCCGATGAAGAGAAAGCGCTGGCGCTGCATGGTGGATTCACCCATTGAATAGAGGACGCCGCGCTCATGTCAAAGCGTCCCTCCCCACCCAGCTCCACATGAAACGCCTCACGTTCCTTTGCCTCTTCGCCCTCGCGTCCTGTCTCCGTGCCGAAGATCCCCAGCCCAAAACCGCTGAGCAGATCCTTCGCATCGTGCGCCTCAGCTATGCCCTGCAAAACCACAAGATGGACGGCGTGCTCCGCGATGACGCCAGCGGCCGCGTGGAACCGATGGAACTGAACATGGAGAAGCAGGTGATGCGCTTCCGTTTCAAAAATCCGCCGCCTGAGATCGTCCACCTCGATCTCAACACCACGCCCGCCACGCTGTATCAGGTGCGGCCTGGCGGCTCCAGCGAGGTGCCTGCCTCGCAGATGGACAAAAAAGTGCGGAACATGGAGCTGAACTACCTCGACCTCTCACTCGGCTTCCTCTACTGGCCGCGCCCGCAGCACCTCGGTGAGGAGCGTGTCACCGGCCAGAAGTGCTGGAAAGTCCGCGTCACGAATCCGAACCTCAAACGCCAGGGCCCTTACTGGACCGTCGATATTTGGGTGCATCAAGGCAGCGGCGGCGCGGCAAAAATGGAAGCCTACGACTGGAACAGCAAGCTCATCAAACGTTTCCAGGTCACCAAGGTGCAGGAGGTGGACGGTGCCACGACGCTGAAGGAGATGAAGATCGAAAGCTTCAACCCCTTCGACGGTGCCCGCAAAGGCCGCACCTACATGACCATGGAAAATCCGACGAAGAAGTAAGTGGGGTGTTTGCGCTCCGTCACTTGGCTTTCTTCTTCGGCTGCCCTTCGCGGCGAGGCTCCTCACCCCAGTCGTTGCGGACCTCGCCGATCCATTCATCAACGAAGCTGCAGGCGGCCCAGTCTTCCCACTGGCGGATGAGGTGCTGGCTGAGTGCGGGGAATTTGCCGATGATGTCCTGCTGCTCGGTGCGGTCGTCGTCGATGTGGTAGAGTTCCCATGGGCCTTTGAACTTCTTCACGAGCTTCCACGGACCGGTGCGCAGGGCGCGATTGCCCTCGTGCATCCAGAAGATGGGTTTCACGCGATGCAGCGGCTCACCGTGGATCGCGGGGATGAGCGAGAGGCCTTCCGCGGGTAAAATCTTGTGCCCTTTGAACTCACCAGGATAGACGGCGCCGGTCACATCGCAGGCCGTCGCCATGATGTCGATGAGATGCGCAGGCTGATGCTCCAGCTTGCCATTTCGGGCCGCAGGTATGCCGGCGGGCCAATGAGCGATGAGGGGCGAGCTGATGCCGCCTTCGTGCGTGAAGTGTTTATACCGGCGGAAGGGCGTGTTGTTCAGTGTGGCCCAGGTCATGCCGAGGAAGACATGGCTATCCGGGCCGCCTAGCACCTCACCCTGCGTGATTCCACGCGGACCGCCCTCGGCATTGCCACCGTTGTCGCTCATGAAAAAAATGAGCGTGTTCTCGAACATGCCACGTTCTTTTAATCCTGCGATCATGCGGCCGACGCTTTGATCCACGCAGTCGAGCATGGCGGCGTAGATGGCCATGAGGTGATCGTAGCGGTCTTTGTCCTCCTCGCTGAGCGAATCCCACGCGGGCACATCCGCTGGGCGTGGCGAGAGCGGCCATTTGGCATCGACAATGCCAAGTTGGATCTGTTTTTGGTGCCGAGATTCGCGCAGCTTGTCCCAGCCGATTTTGTATTTGCCGCGATACTTCGCGATCACCTCCGCCGGAGCCTTGAGAGGGAAATGCGGCGCTCCATGCGCGAAGTATTGGAAGAAGGGCTTTCTGCTCGCTTTGGCGTCATCGAGAAACTTCAGCGCCCAATCGGTAAACATGAAGGTGGAATACCACTCGCCCTTGCCGACCTCCGGTGAATCGGCCGCGACCTTGCGCCCATCGAGGTAAACCCACTTGCAGGCATCTTTGCTGCGCTCTTTCGGGAAATACAGCTCGCCGAATTGCGTCGTCGCCGTGCGCTGAAAGCCACGCTCCCACGGCGGCGTGCCGTTTTGCTGCCCGAGATGCCATTTTCCGACGATGGACGTGTGATAGCCCGCCGCGCCGAGCACCTCCGCCATCGTCACGCAGCGGTCATCGAGCTTTGCGTGCGTGCCTTTGGACTCTGGCAGCTTCAAGCCATCGAGATAGCCCATGCCGGCCTGATGCGGATACAAGCCGGTCATCAAAGACGCCCGTGTGGTGCTGCAACGGGCCGTGTTGTAAAACTGCGTGAAGCGCACGCCCTCTGCTGCCAGCGCATCGAGATTCGGCGTGGGAATCTCCGAGCCGTAGCAGCCGAGATCACTGAAGCCCATGTCATCGACGAGGATGACGAGGACGTTTGGCGGGGCTGAGAAGGCGAGAGAGGAAAGGAGCGCAAAGGCGAGCAAGAGGTGCTTCATGGTTCGGTGCATGAAGACGAAGGCGGCGCGGCAAACTTACCACCTGCGCCTATCGGCTTTCCACCCTCCGATCAGGGCACCACGGTGAAACGGTAGATCGTCTCCGTCTCATATCGATCGCCGGGGACGAGCAGCGTGCTCGGAAACGCCAGCTGATTCGGCGAATCGGGGAAATGCTGCGTTTCGAGGCACAAGCCACCTCGGAAAGGATGCTTCGCGCCGCCTTTACCGATCTGCGTGCCATCGAGGAAGTTGCCGGAGTAGAATTGCATGCCCGGCTCGGTGGTGAGCACCTCCATCAAACGGCCGCTGGAGGGATCGACGAGGCTTCCAGCCAGCCGCAGCGTGCCCGGGCGACCATCGACGACGAAGCAGTGATCGTAACCGCGACCCAGCAGCATCTGCGGCTCAGTCGATTCGATGCGGTCGCCGATGCGGGTGGGATGACGAAAGTCCAGCGCGGTGCCTTCCACGTCGGCGATCTCACCAGTGGGGATCAGCGTGTCGTCCACGGGGATGAAGGCCTTCGCGGCGAGGCAAAGCTTGTGATTGAGAATGGTGCCCGCGTTGTGCCCGGCGAGGTTGAAGTAGGCGTGATTGGTCAGATTCACATGCGTGGGAGCATCCGTCACTGCGTCGTAGCGGATGGAGAGCTCGTTGGCGGGGGTCAGCGTGAAGGTGACGTGGACGGTGAGACTCCCAGGGTATCCTTCCTCGCCATGCGGACTCACGCGGGAGAAGCGGACGCCATCCGTGACGACCTCTGCCTCCCAAAGAAACTGCCCGAAGCCGGTCACGCCGCCATGCAGGTGCTGCTGGCCGTCATTCCGCTCGAGCTGGTACACCTCATCGCCGACCGGCAGGCGGCCATCGCAGATGCGGTTGCCATAGCGGCCGGTGGTGCAGCCAAAGTGCGAGCGACCTTCCTCGTAACCGCGAACGTCATCGTAACCCAGCGTCACATCGCTGAGCACACCCCGGCGGTCTGGCACATGCAGTTGCACGAGGGTGGCGCCAAAGTCGGTCAAGGCCACGCTCATGCCGTCAGGCACTTTGAGGAGGTACAGCGAGGCCTCGCGGCCATCTGCGAGGTTTCCGAAGGGCTTTTTCGTGATTTCGATCATCGCCGTATCCTAGGCCACGTTTGAGAAGTGGCAAACGCGACGGCCTTCACGACGAATTCACCGGGCTGTCACGCGGCACATCTTGCTTTCACGCGGGCTTCGGGCTTGATTCGCGCCCCAATGTCCAGCCAAGCCCGATCCACCGGCATCGTCTCCATCGCCATCCTGTGCAGCCGCATCCTCGGGCTGGTGCGTGATCAAGTGCTCGGCGGCGTGTTTGGGATGAAGTTCGCCGGGATCTTCACGATGGCCTTCCGCACGCCAAACATGCTGCGGGACCTTTTTGCCGAAGGAGCGCTCTCGACGGCCTTTGTGACCACGTTTTCGAAGAAGATCAAAATCGAGGGCGATGAGGCCGCGTGGGCTTTGGGACGGAAAATGATGTCTCTCTCGCTTTGCTTCATGACGATGGTAGCCGCTGCGGGCACGGCGTTGGCACCCGTGATATTCCCGCTGCTCACGCTTGGCTGGAAGGATGAAAGCAGCGTGGCGCTCGGCGTGTGGCTGGCTCAGATCATGTATCCCTTCATCACCATCGTTTCGCTCACGGCGCTGGTGATGGGCATGCTGAACGCCAAAAAAGTCTTCTTCGTCCCGGCGGTGGCCTCCGCGTTCTTCAATCTCGGCTGCATCATCGGCGGCTATGCCTGCGCTTGGATCATGGATGCACCGTTTCGCAACGGCGTGATCACGGAGAAGGGCCTGGCGGGCTTCGCGGTGGGCACGCTCATCGGCGGGCTGATGCAACTCGCCGTGCAATTGCCGTCGTTGAAGCGCGTCGGCTTTCGTTTCGGCATCGACTTCGGCTGGAAAGACAGCGGCGTGAAAGAGGTGCTGCATCTCATGTGGCCCTCGCTCGTCGCGGCGAGCGGCACGCAGGTGAATGTGTTCCTCAATTCGATCTTCGCTTCGTTCACGCCCGGCCAGGAGGCTGCCGCGGGCTGGCTGGGCTATGCGCAGCGCCTTCAGCAACTGCCGCTCGGCTTGTTTGGTGTCGCCGTGGCCACGGTGACCCTTCCGATGCTCTCGCGGTTGGCTACCGAAGGCATCACACCGGCGTTTCGCGGCGCGTTAGCGAAAGGTCTGCGCCTCGTGCTCTTCCTCACGCTGCCTTGCGCGGCCGGATTGGCCC
Organism: Verrucomicrobiaceae bacterium; assembly: GCA_016713245.1. Classification (GTDB taxonomy): domain Bacteria; phylum Verrucomicrobiota; class Verrucomicrobiia; order Verrucomicrobiales; family Verrucomicrobiaceae; genus Prosthecobacter. Next base: position 980,252 of record JADJPM010000001.1, read on the forward strand.
TGCTCTCGCATGAGATCATCTCCGTCATCTTTGAGCACGGCCGTGTGAAAGCCTATGATGTGGCTCAAACGGCCGCGCCGCTCCAAGCCTTCGCTTTTGGCCTCGTCTTCTATGCCGCCATCAAGGTGCTGCAGCCATCCTTCTACACCATCGGCAAGCGCTTCATCCCGATGTACACCTCTCTCGCCGTGATCGCCTTCACCGCCGGGGCGAATGCCTTCACCGTCTTCGTTTTGAAATGGGACCACACCGCACTCGCTTGGGGCACAGCAGTGGGTCTGGCGCTGAATTTCACCGTGCTCTACCTGGCCATGCGGAAGTTCGCTCAAGGCCTCGAAACGACCTCGCTGCTGACCTCCCTAGGTCGCATCGGCCTCGCCTCCGCGGCGATGGGCGGGCTTTGTCTTGCATCGAAATTCACGCTGATGGCGGATTGGGCGCAATTAGGCACGCTCGCCCGCTGCGGCACGCTCGGCGTCACCATCGCCGCCGGTGCGGTGGTGTATTTTGGCCTCACGAAGATGCTCAAGGTCGAAGAGTCCGGCGAGTTCCTCTCGATCGTCAGCCGCCGCTTCGGCAAACGTTGATCTCGCATGCAAACTCAGCGCCTCTGGCTTCAGGTCATCGCCTTCCTCGCCCTCGTGTGGGCAGGCGTGGCAGCCGTGATGTGGGCCACTGAGGACTACGTCTTCACGCCTGAGAAGACGCTTGCCCTCATGAACGAAGCGCCATGGCTCGAAGACGAGCGACTCGGCCACGAGCAGCGCATGCTGCATCTCGACCAGGTGATCACCTCCGTCGTGAAGCTCGACTTCTCCCAGCGTGCCCGCATGCGCGAGGATGGAGAGGAGACCATCGACCGCTTCATGAAGTCGCTCAGCGAGGAGGAAAAGGGCGAGTACCTCAGCCGCGTGGTCGAGGAGCACTTCAACGCCGTGATGAAAGGCATCGACAAACTGCCCGCCGAAGACCGCCGCCGCATCATCGGCAGCATTCATCGCGACATCAAGAAGCGCACCGCCAAGAACCCCGAGATGCAGCTCCTCATCGACATGGACCCAGCGGGCTTTGAGAAGAATTTCACCCAGGACATGGGCCTCTTTTTCAAAGAAGCCCCGCTCAGTGCCAAGCTGGAGATGGCCCCGATGCTCGAAGCCTTCCACGCCCGCATGCAAGGGCTGCGGAGGTAAAAGAAAACATCACCCCACCACCAGCTCCACCGGGCAGTGATCGCTGCCGTGGATATCATCGCGGATGGTGCATTGCTTCAAAGCCGGGCGCAGCTTCTCGGAGGCCAGCCAGTAGTCGAGACGCCATCCGATGTTCTTGGCGCGGGCATCCGGCGTGCGCTGGGTCCACCAGGTGTAGCGGCCGGGATTGGGATCAAACTGGCGGAAGACATCGAGGAAGCCGGCGTCGAGATGGCGAGTGAGGCTGGCACGTTCCTCATCGCTGAAGCCGGGGTTCATGCGGTTGGATTTGGGATTGGCGAGGTCGATCTCTTGATGAGCACAGTTCAGATCTCCGCAGGCGATGACGGGCTTTTTTTGCTCCAGCTTCTTCAAATAAGCGCGGTAGGCATCGTCCCATGAGAGGCGGTAGCTCAGGCGAGCCAGCTCGGCCTGCGAATTGGGCGTGTAAACGTTCACCACATAGAAATCGGGATACTCCACGGCGATGAGGCGGCCTTCGCGGTCGTGCTCGGGAATGCCCATGCCGAGGCTGTGCGAGAGCACGGGCAGGCGGCTGAGGATGAGCGTGCCGGAGTAGCCCTTCTTCTCGGCGCTGTTCCAGACGGCGTGGTAGCCCTCGAACCAGCTCAAATCGACCTGCTCCTGCTGCGCCTTCGTTTCCTGGAGGCAGATCACATCGGCATCTCCGCCGGTCATGTATTCACGAAGGCCTTTGTTGAGGGAGGCACGGATGCCGTTGACGTTCCAGGAGGTGAGTTTCATGCGGGGCGGCAGAAGTACACGGCAATGTGCTTGCCGCAATAGCCGCCCGGCCCATCATGGCGGCCCTCCATGAAACTCCCGACGCTCCTCACGCTCTCTGCCGCGCTCGCTTTGACCTCCTGTGACAAACCACAAGAAGTCGCGAAGGAAGCTCCCAAGCCCGCCGAGGCTCCCAAAGTCGAAAAGAAGGCCGAAACCGCCGTCGAGCCTGTCGGCCAGAATACCGATGAGATTTTCAAGAAGGCCGCCAATCCCGTCGATGTGGGCGCTTTCGGCAGTGATCAGCCGGTGGAGCGGGCCGACCTGCCGAAGCGCGGCGTGATCGTCTTTGGCAAACAGGATGTGGAGCACGATCCCCGTGAGCACTGGGAGCAGTGGAATTGGAAGAGCTTCAAAGCGAAGCGCGGGGGCCGCTACCATGTGCGCCTGACCTACACGATGCCCTTTGCCAGCACGCAGACGCAGTTCCGCTTTGGCCAACAGGCGCTCAAAAACACGCTCCAAGCCGCTGCTCAACCCGCGAAGCATTACCTTGGTGAAATTTATGTCGAGCAGCCAGGCGACTATGTTTTCGCCTTGTTTGCACCCGCCAGCGCCGCCGAGAAAAAGGTCGAAATCCATGAGCTGGCCCTCATTCCCGCGCCCGAAGGCCCCATGAGCGTGCAGGCCGCCGATGGCAGCATCACGCTGGACGCCAAGACCGCCACCACCTGGTCTGAAACGATGCGCTACGAGCCGAAGCCTGAGAAGAACTGCCTCGGCTTCTGGACCAGCGAAGAGGACTTCGCCGAATGGGAATTCGAGGTGGCCAAACCCGGCAAGTTCAACGTGAGCGTGTTTTACGGCTGCGGCGGTGGCAACCACGGCAGTGAAGTGGCTGTGAAGAGCGGCCGCACCGAATTGAAGTTCACCACCGAGGACACCGGCGGTTTCCAAAACTGGCAGGAAGCCAAACTGGGCCAGCTCGAGATCACCCAAGCCGGCAAAACCTTCCTCGCCGTCGATCCCGTGACCAAAGTGAAGGCTGCCGTGCTCGATGTGCAGCGCGTGGTGCTCACGCCCCTTGCACAGTGATCGCTGTTTCGTTGACCGCGTAACTCGCCGCCCAAAGTCGTGCCGTGGGGCTATTGGGCTGCGATCAACGGGCTGGGCTTGACGGATAGGGTGAGTCGGTCCGCCGTGACATTCTAGTGGATGGAATTTGTCAGCCAGTTGCAGCCTGAACTGGATGGCACTGAGGAAGGGAAAACCACCCCTGGCCCTCGAAAAAGACATTGATGAAGGTCGTGAGCAGCTCGCCAGGCTGGAAAAGCCGGCTCAGAATCAAGGACTCGATACCACTGGCAATGCGACGGATAGGGCCCGCGAAGAAAAGGAACTCGAAGATGCGGCTCATGAGCTCGGACGCCTCGTGGTGTGCTGCTGCCGAGCCTTTGGAGATGAGGCCGGTGCTGCCAGCTACGACCTGCCCATCTCAGGGTGGCGGCGCATGCGGGATGAAAACCTCCTGCAAACTGCTCGTGACCTCGAAGCCAAAGCAGATGAGCTAGCCGCTACGCCGAAGGGCGGGCACCACGAGGCACGCGACTCCACGCCGCAGCACCCTGCGGGCGCTGGCAGAGCACGACGATGATCTCCTCCATCCGGCCGGATGGCACCACCGCCTGCATGCACCTGCCAGGAGCGGCCGACACGGCAGCCTTTGTGACCTACCTCACCGAAGTGCTCTGCCCGACGCTGAGCCGGGGTGACATCGTGGTGATGGATCACCTCGCTGTGCACAAAAGCCCGCAAGTGGCCTTGGTTGAAGCGGTGGGAGCCGAAGTGAGGTTCCTGCTGGCCTACTCGCCGGACCTCAATCCGATTGAGAGCCGCAGGTTATTTTGCCTCGTGCGGTTATAATATTATTTAAGGTACTCTAGAAGTGCCCGTGATGACCGTGGTGGCCTCGAAAACCGCCTCCCAAAGGGCTGTGGCATGCAGGGGGTGGCGGAGCACAATGTGGCACCACAGGCGCACAGCTCCGCGAGGAGTAGCCATAGCTCCGATACACGGGCGGCGAGTAGTATGACCGCCCATAAAATGGCCTCGGGCAAGGATCCGCCCACGACAACGGATCATCATAGACGTAGCACGAAGAGAGTGATACGGCGCATGCAGCGCCACCGAGGAGTTTCAGAAGGTGGATTCTCATAACGCCACCTCCGACGCTTCCGTTGAAGCGATATTCAGATCAAAAATGCTCCGGCTATCTCAAACCGGCGTGATCAATTGACGACCCGCGAAGTGCGCGGCCAGATTGTCGAGTACGAGCCCAGCCATCGCACGACGGGTCTCATGCGTGGCACTGCCGACGTGCGGCAGAAACACAGCTCGTTCGCAGTTCATGAGCGCGGAAGGCACTCGGGGCTCGTCTTCGAACACATCGAGTCCGGCGGTGCGAATGGTGCCTTTTTCCAAAGCCGTGATGAGTTCCGCCTCATCGACGACACTGCCACGAGCAATGTTGATCAGCGTGCCTTCGGGTCCCAAAGCGGCCAGAACCTCCGCGTTCACGAGCTTCTGGGTCCCAGGGCCTCCGGGGCAGGCCACGATCAAAAAATCGCTCTCTGCCGCGAGCCCCTTCAAATCTTCGAAGTAGCTCCACGGCACGTTTTGCGGCTTCCTTCCATGGTAGGCGATCTTCATGCCATGCGCTTCGAGGCGCTGTGCGGTGGCTTTGCCGATGCGACCCAGCCCAAGAATGCCCGCTACCTTACCGCGAAGAGCATGAGCGAGCGGAAAGGCGCCACCGAGCCATTTTTCCTCATGCAAAAAGCGATTCGATTCGACGAGACGACGACTCGTCATGAGCACCAAAGCCACGGCGATGTCCGCCACGTCATCGGTAAGTACATCGGGCGTGTTGGTGACGCGGATGCCACGCTCTTTGCACCACGGGACCGGCACACCGTCGTAGCCCACGCCCATCACGCTGATGATTTCGAGCTTGGGAAATCGAGCCAGCAGCTCCGTGCTCAGCACGGTGCCACCCAGCGGCACGATGGCCCGCACGTTCGCGGTGGAGTTGGCGAGCTCACACAAGCGATACGCAGCCTCCAGCGGCTGGCGGAGAAAATCCGGCAGCGGAGCGGCCATGAGCACTTCGGGACGTTCGTCGGGCATGATAGATAACCTCAAATCCACGTCCCATCTTCGATCACCGCGTCCTTGGGAATGCAAACGATGCCATCGCGGATGTACCAATTTGGGCCGTCGAAGTGGTCGGGCTTGCCTTCGGGGGTGATGACCACGTTGTCGCCGATGTGGACGTTTTTGTCGATGATCGCCCGCTCGATGCGGCAGTTGCGGCCGATGCCGGGAGGCGGACGATCCGGATCGGTGCCACGAGCTCCAGCGTAGAAGTCAGCCCCCATGACGATGCATTTGCGAATGGTGGTACCGGTCTCGATGCGAGAGCGGACGCCAATGACGGCGTTTTCGAGATGAGCATCCGTGATGATGCAACCATCGGCAATGAGTGCCTGACGGACGGTGGCACCGTTGAGCTTGCTGGCGGGCAGGGCGCGGCTGTGGGTGAAGATGGGTGCCACGCTGTCGAAGAAATCGAAAGGCGGCACAGTCTGGCAGAGGTCCAGGTTCGCCTGGAAGAAGCTGCGAATGGTCCCGATGTCCTCCCAGTAGCCGTGGAAGTTGTAGGTATGCACATGGCGCTCGCTGATGGCGGTAGGAATGATGTTCTTGCCAAAGTCGTTGTGCTTATTGTCGAGGCACTCTTCGAGGACCTTGCGGTTGAAGAGGTAGATGCCCATGCTGGCCTGGTAGCGCGGCTCGTCGTCGTCGATGCCGAGGGCCTTCACGACATCCCCGGGCATGCGCATCTTGGCGAGCACGGCGGGGTCCTTCGGCTTCTCGACGAATTCCGTGACGCGTCCGCTTTCGTCGCTGTGCATGATGCCAAAGCCGGTGGCGTCACGCTCGTTCACCGGCAGCGTGGCGATGGTGATGTCCGCGTCGTTGGCGATGTGCTGGCGCATCAGTTTGCGGAAGTCCATGCGGTAGAGCTGGTCACCGCTGAGGATGAGGAAGTGCTCGTGATCGCCTTCGAGGAAGTAGCGCATGTTTTGCCGCACCGCATCGGCAGTGCCCTGATACCAGCGCTCGCCATCCGGCGTCTGCTGCGCGGCGAGAACCTCAACAAAACCACGCGTGAACTGGTCAAAGCGGTAGGTGCGATTCAGGTGACGGTTCAGCGAGGCGCTGTTGAACTGCGTGAGCACATACACCTGACGCAGGCCGGAGTTGATGCAGTTGCTGATCGGCAGATCGACGATGCGGTACTTGCCCGCGAGCGGCACGGCCGGTTTGGCGCGGTCTTTGGTCAAAGGGAAGAGACGTGTTCCAGCACCACCACCCATCACGATGGCTAGCGTGCTGCGGCGGAGGAGGGAGTCGGCTTCGGTATCGGCGGCGCGTTTCGTGCTCATGGCTGTGCGGGGGTTGGCCCAGTTCTATTTCCCTGAAACAAGGCATGCAGGCAAGCGTTTCCCTCGCCCCCAACCCAATCTTCCCGCCGTGATACGCCCTGCCTTGCTCCCTCTTGCCTCCCTCTTGCTCGCCACGTCCTCTTTTGCGGCGGTGAGCTTCGAAAAGGAGATCCTCCCCTTCCTAAACAAGAAGTGCGTCGATTGCCACCGCGCCCCCTACGAGGAGAACGGCAAGAAGAAGGAACCCAAAGCCGGTCTGCGTCTCGATGCCTCTTGGGCTATTTTAAAGGGCAGCGAGAACGGCCCCGTACTCACCGCTGGCGCACCGGACAAAAGCGGCATCTACGAGTCCGTGAACCTGCCCAAGGACGACGACGCCCACATGCCGCCCAAGGGAGACGACCTCACCAGGGAGGAAATCGCTCTCCTGAAGAAGTGGATCGAAGAAGGCGCGGACTTTGGCGGCTGGATCGGCAGCAAGGACGGCATGCCCGCCGATGCGCAAACCAGCTCCACCAAGCCGGTGAAGCCCCGCGAGCACGATCTGCTCTTCGCCGCCCTCGAAAAAGAAGTGAAACCGCTCGGCGATGCCGTGCTCGAAGCCGCCAAGAAGGCCGGAGCCCAGGTCGCTTCCGTGAAAGTGGAGAGCCCGCTCCTACGCGTCGATTTCCTCACCGGCGTCTCGAAGTGTGATGACGCCAAGGTCGAGAGCATCCTGCCGCTCAAGGAAAACATCGTCGCCCTCGATCTCGGCCGCACCGTCATCACCGATGCCGCCTTGAAGAGCGTGGGCCAGCTCCCGCGTCTCGTCACCCTCGACCTGCGCCAGACAAAGATCGGCGATGCCGGTCTCGAAGCCCTCACCAGCCTGAAAAAGCTTCACAGCATCAATTTGTATGGCACTCAGGTCAGCGATGAAGGCCTCAAGCACCTCGCCAAGATCAAGAGCCTCAAAAACATCTACCTCTGGCAATCCAAAGCCACCAAGGCCGGCGTAAAACAACTCGCCGCTGCCCTTCCCGGCGTGAAAGTCAGCATCGAATAGTCTCCGTCCAACGCCATCCACCCCATGAAAACGCGCCTCCTCATGCTCACCGCCCTTCTCAGCACCTTCCTCGGCACCGCCAAAGCGGGAGAAGGTGAAAAAGTCAGCTACGACGCCCCCGCCGTCTCCGGCCTGAATCAAGACGGTACCACCGTCAACTTTGCCGAGGTTTACAAGAAGGGCCCCACCGTCGTCTTCTTCTACCCTAAGGCCGATACCCCCGGCTGCACCAAGCAGGCCTGCTCCCTCCGCGATGCCTTTGCGGACCTCACCAAGGACGGCGTGCAGGTCCTCGGTGTCAGCTTTGACAAGCCCGAGGCGCAAAAAGCTTTCAAAGACAAGTTCACCCTCCCCTACGACCTCATCGCCGATCCCGAAGGCAAGATCGTCGCAGGCTTCAAAGTCGAAAAGATGGCCAAAGGCCTCCTCAGCCTCGCCAAGCGCAGTTGCTTCCTCATCAAGGACGGCAAGGTCGTCTGGCAAGACTACGCCGCTAGCACCGACAAGCAGGCCGAGGACATCAAACGCGTTCTCGCCAGCCTGAAGTAAGAAGCTTCATCCAAAACGATCCAAGCCGGGAACCCACGTTCCCGGCTTTTTCATTTCTCGACGACACGCCATTCTTGTCATGCCCGCCGAAATCGAACGCAAATTCCTCCTCGCCTCCGAGGGCTGGCGCAACGCGATCACCCAAAGCCTCCGCATCACCCAGGGCTACCTCTCGCGTGATCCCGAGCGCACCGTGCGGGTGCGCATCAGTGGCGAACAGGCCTGGATGACCATCAAAGGCAAAACCGAGGGCATTTCGCGATCCGAGATCGAGTTCCCCCTGCCGGTCGAAACGGCGCAGGAACTCATCCCGCTCTGTTTTCACCCCTTGATCGACAAAACCCGCCACATCGTGCTCCACGACGGCTCCCGCTGGGAAATCGACGAATTCCACGGCGCCAACGCCGGCCTCATCATCGCCGAAATCGAGCTTCCATCGGAAGAAACGGCCTTCGCTCGGCCTGCGTGGCTCGGTGACGAGGTCTCCCACGATTTTCGCTACACGAACGCCAGTTTGTCCGAGAGGCCGTTTAGTCAGTGGGGGTGACTATACTCGCGACAGCGTCGTGGAGTGCGGTGGCAGAGATGCAAGGGCACCTTGCATCGGCGACACCGCTGTCGAGCGCAGGAACAACGTGATGAGGCCAGAGAACGCCGTCCGCCAGACGACAGCGGTGTCGCGCCAAGGCTTGCCACCGCACTCCACGACGCTGGCGCGGCTAGGAATGCTCCATCGGCTCCATAGAATGCACCGCTTTGCGAGGCGTTGTTCGAGCTACTTCAAGGCCATGCCTCAATCAATCACATAGACGACCCAGCGTTTGCGTTCGTTGTCAGCGAGGAGGAGGCATTGCAGACAACTATTCCCCAGTGGGCCTGGAACTGGTTCCACCACGTTCCCCCATCTAAATATGAGATCCGGCTTCCAAGGAGGATCAGCTACAAAGTGCTTCTTGATACGGTTTCGGATTTGCTCCGTGATACAATTCAAATCGCGCTCGCCACCAGCCATCCATCCACGCTCAGCGATGAAACGATCAAAATCATCAGGTGTCCCCTCGATAAGCCAGAGATGTCTTCGGTCAGCTAAGCCAAAACCATGCTGGGCTAGAATCAGCTTGGCTTCAGGTGGTATTGAGCCACCGACACTTTGTTCAAGATGGCTTCGTTCGTGTTCAAAGCTCGATGAGTAGAGAAGACGTTGTGACTGGATCACGAATACCGTCAATCCAGGCAGAGATATAACGAAGGTCTTCCAGCACGGTAGGAGCTTAAACCAGCGAAGAGCCAAGTGTAGAATGACTTGTGCAGGTAAGACGTAAATCACGAATACTGGGCCACCAAAAAATAACGCTGCGAAGAAAGCTGCCCCAATTCGCTGAACCGCTGAATCATCAAGAGTGTAGTGCAAAAACATCCAAAGCCCCGTCACTCCAGTGCAGAGAAAGAAGCTTACGATGTAACTCATCCATACTCGCTCATACCATCGGAGCGTTGGTTTGGGTTGGTCATCAGTCATGCCGACATGATTTCGGATCGCCTCAGATTCAGCAATCACAAACCGCGCCGTCCTACTCACCTTGCTCTTCTTCACTTCCTCCGGCGTGCCAGCAGCGACGAGTTGGCCGCCTTCGAGGCCGGCTTCGGGGCCGATGTCGATGAGGTAGTCGGCTTCGGCGTAAACGTCGGGGTGGTGCTCGATGACGACGACGGTGTGGCCTTCATCGACGAGGCGGTGGAGGACGTCGATGAGACGGGCGACGTCGCGGATGTGGAGGCCGATGGTGGGCTCTTCGATGAGGTAGAGATTGCGCTTCCCGGCTTTGGTGATGCCTTTGAGCTGCTCCTTGATCGTTTTGCCGTCGCCGCTGCGGAGTTCGGTGACGAGTTTGATGCGTTGGGCCTCGCCGCCGCTGAGCGTGGGGCTGGGCTGGCCGAGTTGAAGATAGCCGAGGCCGGTGTCGGCGAGGAGTTTGAGTGGCCGCGCGATCTTTTGCACGGGCGCGAAGAACTCGGCGGCTTCGGTGATGCTCATGCGGAGCACGTCGCCGATGTGTTTGCCGTTGTATTCGATTTCGAGCGTGGCGGCGTTGAAGCGCAGGCCGTGGCAGGTTTCGCAATGCACACGCGTGGTGGGCAGGAAGGCCATCTCGACCTTGATCTCGCCATTGCCGCCGCAGGTCTCGCAGCGGCCGCCTTCGGTGTTGAAGGAGAATCGGCTGGCAGTGTAGCCGCGGGTTCTCGCGAGCGGCACCTGCGCAAAAAGAGCGCGGATGTCGTCGAGGATGCCGACATAGGTCGCGGGGCAGGAGCGGCTGGTTTTGCCGATGGGCGATTGATCGACTTCGTGGACGGTTTGGAGGTTTTCGAAGCCTGAAACGGTCTTCCAGGCCTTCGTGACCTTGATCTTGGCCTTGCTGATCTTTTCGCGCACGGCTGGTGACAACGCGCCGTGCATGAAGCTGCTCTTGCCGCTGCCGCTGACGCCGGTGAGCACGGTCAAACGACCGAGCGGGATGCTGACGTCGATGTTTTTGAGGTTGTTCGCGGTGGCGCCGGTGACGCGGAGCCAGCCGTCCTTCGACTTCGCGGATGGCAAAGGCCTGCGAGTGCCGCGTGAGGGATGTTTGAGCGGATGTTTGAGGCTTTGGCCGGTGATGCTCTGCTTCGACTTCAAGAGATGCGCCAGCGTGCCTTGCGCGACGACTTCGCCGCCGAATTTGCCCGCGCCGGGACCGAGGTCGAGGATGGTGTCGGCGCGTTTCATCGTCTCGTCATCGTGCTCGACGACGAGGAGGCTGTTTCCTTTGTCGCGGAGGGCGACGAGCGTGTTGAGGAGCTTTTCGTTGTCGCGCGGATGCAGGCCGATGGTGGGCTCGTCGAGCACGTAAAGCACGCCGCGGAGGTTGCTGCCGAGCTGCGCACTCAAACGAATGCGCTGCGCCTCACCGCCGCTGAGCGTGTCGGCGCTGCGGTTGAGCTGCAAGTAGCCGAGGCCGACCTCCTGCATGAATTTGAGGCGCTGCGTGATCTCCGTGACGATGTCGCGCGCGATGATGGCTTCCGTGCCTTCGAATTTGAGCTTCGCGATGAGTTTCCCGGCCTCACCCGCGGTGAGCGAGGCGAAGTCCTGAATCGTGCTCTTTTGCAACTGCACGGCGCGGCCGATCTCGTTGATGCGGCTGCCGTTGCACGTCGGGCAGAGCTGACGTGGCGCGGCGTTTTCGTCGTCGTCGCTGTTGAAGCGGCGTTCTTCTTCCAACTCGGCTTCGAGCATGGAAACGTCGGCGTTGCGGTCGTTGAGATCGCGTTTTTGGCCGACGTAGCCAAAGCCACGGCAGTCTTTGCACCAGCCGTGCGGGCTGTTGAAGCTGAAGAGACGCGGATCGAGCTCTTCAAACGACAAACCGCAGCTCGGGCAGCTCATTTCGGTGCTGAGCACGTGCATCGTTTTGTCGGCGAGACGCAGCTTGATGGTGCCTTTGCCCATCTTGAGCGCCGATTCGATCCACGGGCGCAAGTTGTCGGCATTTTCGCCTTTTCCGACCTTCGCGATGACGGCGTCGATGCTGTGCTCTTTGAAGCGTTCGAGGCGTTTGAAGCCCATCGTCGGTTTGAACTCGCCATCGACCCAAAGTGTCTCGATGCCGTGTTTCGCGGCGTTTTCGGCCACGTCGGTGTGGAAGCCTTTTCGCGCCTTGATGAGCGGCGCAAGCAAATGGCCGCCGCTGGTGCGCAGGTGGCCCTGGATGGTTTTGAGAATGGCTTCCGCGCTTTGCTTTTTGACTGCCACGGCGCATTTCGGGCAATGCTGCGTGCCGAGCTTCGCGAAGAGCAGTCGCAGGAAGTGGTAGGTCTCCGTCACCGTCGCCACGGTCGATTTGCCGCCGCCGCGTGAGATGCGCTGTTCGATGGCGACGGTGGGCGGCACGCCGGTGATGAGATCGACCTCCGGCTTCTCCATCTGCTCGACAAAGGTGCGTGCATAGACGGACATCGAGTCAAGGAAGCGGCGTTGGCCTTCCGCGAAGATGAGATCGAAGGCCAAAGATGACTTTCCTGATCCACTCAAGCCTGTCACCACCACGAACTCGTCGCGGGGAATGTCCAAGCTGATGTTCTTCAAGTTATGCTCGCGTGCGCCGCGGATGCTGATGCAGTTCGCGGAGGTTGGAGTCGAGCCTTTAGGCGATTTTGGAGTCTTCGAATCGGCTAAAGCCTTCACTCCAACAGACTTGAAGATCGCTTGGAGGTATTTGCCTGTGTGAGAGCAATCGCAGGCGGCGACGTCTTCGGGTGTCCCCGCGATGACCAAACTACCGCCACCCGCGCCGCCTTCGGGGCCGAGGTCGAGGACCCAGTCGGCGCATTTGATGACTTCCAGATTGTGTTCGATGACGACGAGGCTGTTGCCTTCATCGACGAGGCGCTGGAGGAGTTTGATGAGCAGCGCGATGTCGTCGAAGTGGAGGCCGGTGGTGGGTTCGTCGAGGAGGAGAAGGCTGCTTTTGCCGGGGGTTTGAGGCTCGAGGAGGTGACCGACGAGTTTGAGGCGCTGCGCTTCACCGCCACTGAGCGTGTTGAGCGGCTGGCCGAGGCGCAGGTAGCCGAGTCCGGCATCGATGACGAGCTGCAGGCTGCGATTGATCGCGGCGACGGCGCGATGCTCGATGCTGGCGAACCACGGCACGGCGTCCTCGATGGTCATGCTGAGCACGTCGTGGATGGATTTGCCATTGAGCAGGATTTTGAGCGCGTGCGGTTTGTAGCGCTTCCCTTCGCACTCGGGGCAGGTGACGAAGAGATCGCTGAGGAACTGCATCTCGATCTTTTCGAAACCGTTGCCCATGCAGCGCTCGCAGCGGCCCTCGCCGCTGTTGAAGCTGAAGAAGCCGGGCATGATGCCCTGCGTGGCTGCGTCGTCGCACGCGGCGAAGAGGGTGCGGATGTGATCAAACGCGCCCGTGAACACCGCCGGCGTCGAGCGAGGCGTGCGTGCGAGCGGTGATTGATCGACCATCACCACGCTGCCGAGCTGCTCCCAGCCGCTGATGCTTCCCACGCGTCCGGGTTCGTCTTCGCAAACCTCGCCGCGGAGCTTTTGCAGGTTCCGGTAGAGCACGTCATGCACGAGCGTGGATTTGCCCGAGCCGCTGACGCCGGTGATGCAGACGAAGGCGTGCAGCGGGATGTCCGCGTCGAGCTTTCGGAGGTTGTTTTGGCGGGCGGAGCGGATCGCCAAGCATTTATGATTTACGATTTTTGATTTCTGATTTGATCGGTCGGATCGGACAGATGCTTTGGGCTGGAAGTGAGTGAGTGAAATACCGTTCTGCTTGGCGGTGGACTCAAAAAGGGCGCGTGGATACGGATGCGCGATGACGTCGATGGGGACGATGTTGTGGGCGTCGGCTTTGGAGAAATTCTCGGGGTTCGTGTCGCCCGTGAGCACGGAGTCCGAGGCGCGATACCAGAAGAACTTGTTGCTGTATTGGCTGAGCATCATGTCATCCGGCACACGCACGAAGCCGCATTGAGTCATGAAGGCGTTGACTTCGGCCTGGGTGGGACGGCCTTGATCCACAATCGCCTGCGATGTGACGATGGCTGGCACAGCGTTTTTCACACGCTCGACGGCCACAAGCTGCATCGAGTCACCAAAGGCCCAGTTCTGGGTGCCGAGGCGAAGCAGATACTCGGAAGGAAGTGCGGGGCGCAGACGGAGCTTGTTCGATTTGTTGTCGCTGTCTTGATCGATGACGTAACCGAACTGGCTGTTGTTGGTGATCTTGTGGGCCACCTTGGCGCCGGACCAATACACTTCGTGCTCACCACCACCACCGAGGTGCTGGCCGCGATTTTCCGGCTCGACTGCTGCCGCTTTGAGGACGGCTAGCTGGTCATCGAGAAGCCTCTCTCTTTTCTGGCGGCGAGCCCAGCCAAAACTTTCGCCTTCAGTTCTTCGAAGGAGTTCCCCGGCGATTTCATGCGCAACTGACGCAGCTTTGCCGGGTCGGTTTCGAAGCGACGGATCGGCTGCTGTTGGTTGGAGGATGGCATTGTAGGCATGGCGGAGGGATTCATCGTCGGAGAGCGTGGGGGCGTCGAGTGGATTTTCGGGGGTGGCAGGATTGACCTTGGTGACCGAATGGATGGGGCGGCGATGGGTGGGGACGGGAATGCTTTTTCGCCCGAAGAGGTAGTCGCCGGTCAACGATCCCTTCGTCTTCGAGAGCTTCTCCAGCGGCCCGTTGAAGACGAGCTCGCCGCCTTTTTCGCCGCGGCCGGGGCCGATGTCGATGAGGTTGTCGGCGGCTTGCATGACGGCTTCTTCGTGTTCGACGACGAGGAGCGTGTTGCCTTTGTCGCGCAGGCCTTCCATGACGCCGATGAGGCGGCCGATGTCGCGCGGGTGGAGGCCGATGCTGGGTTCGTCGAGAACGAAGAGCGTGTTCACCAACGACGCACCGAGGCAGGTCGTGAGATTCACGCGTTGCAGCTCGCCGCCGCTGAGGGTGCGCGTTTGGCGGTCGAGATTGAGGTAGCCGAGGCCGGCGCGGTCCATGTAGCTCACGCGGCTGGCGATTTCATCGCGCAGGAGCTTCGCGGCGTGATCGCCTTCTTTGAGCGGCCAGGTTTGCACGAGCGGATGCAGTTCGCTCACGGGCATGCGCCAGAGATCGGCGATGGTGTGCTGGCCGATGCGGAAGGCGTAGGCGTCTTTTTTCAAGCGACCGCCGCCGCAGTCGCCGCACTCGGTGTAGGCGCGGTAGCGGCTGAGGAAGACGCGCACGTGCATCTTGTAGCTGCGGGATTCCATCCACTTGAAGAAGCCGCGCACGCCATACCACTCGCCGCGGTTGTAGGCGACCTCGGGATCGGGGTCGGTGCCCTCGATGAGCCAGTGGCGCTCGTCAGGTGTGTAGTCATCGAAGGCCTTGTGGATGTCGATGCCGCGCTTCCGTGCCGCGCGTTCCAGATCGAGCTGCGATTCGCCATACGTGCTCCCTTGAAACGGACGCACGAGGCCGAGATTGATGCTCAGCGACTCATCGGGGATCGCCTTGCCGATGTCGATGCCGAGCGTGCGGCCAAAGCCGCGGCACGTCGGGCACGCGCCGATGGGTGAATTGAAACTGAAGAGGCCCGGCGTCGGCGTGGGCAGCGTGATGCCGCAGTCGGCGCAGCTCCAGTCGGTGGAAAAATTCCTGATTTGAGATTCCTGATTCCTGATTTCTTCAAAAGCGGCAGCGCAGTGGCCTTTGCCGTAACGAAGGGCGGCTTCGAGGGCTTCGGAGAGGCGGGATTTGGATTTTCCGTCGAGAGTGACGCGGTCTTGGACGACGAAAAGCTGCGCGGGGAGTTTGCGGGTGCCGAGTTCGTCAGCGCGGATGATTTGGCTGTAGAGCCACACACGCACAAAGCCCTGCGATTGCAGAAACGCGGCGAAATCGGCGGTGACGGCGTTTTTCGGCACGGGAACGGGAAACAGGATGAGCGCCTGTTTTTCGGCGTAAGCGCTCAAAAGCTCGCGCACGATGCTTTCCGGCGTTTCGGGCCGCACGGGGCGTTTGCAGCCGGGGCAGGTGGCTTCGGCGAGACGCGGGAAGATCATTTTGAGGTAGTCATTGATCTCCGTGATCGTGCCGACGGTGCTGCGCGTGCTGCGCATGTTGTTCACCTGCTCGATGGCGATGGCCGGCGGGATGCCTTCGATCGAATCGACCTTCGGCTTGTCCATGCGCTCGAAGAACTGCCGTGTGTAAGGCGAAAACGTCTCCACATAGCGGCGCTGGCCTTCCGCGTAGATGGTGTCAAAGGCGAGGGAGCTTTTGCCGCTGCCGCTGGGGCCGGTGATGACGCTCAACTGGCCGAGCGGCAGGTCGAGATCGATGCCCTTCAGGTTGTTCTGTCGCGCTCCGCGAATGCGGATGGTGTCGGCGATGAGTTTTCGGGCGGTTTTCTTTGCCATGGGGACGGCGAGCGTAGCGAAGCGGCGGGACGTGGCAAACCGCGGCGGCAGCGAAATGTGCGCCGTAACTGAATCCGCCGCGTTGGAAAGGTCGTAGCGCGGCGCTCGCTGGCGGTCTATGAGGCCGCATGAATCGTTTCGAGTTTGCGACGGCACAGAGAATCGTTTTCGGACGCGGTGTGGTGTCCGAGTTGGAAGGCTTGTGCGCGGGTTTTGGGTCGCGGGTGCTTCTGGTGACGGGAAGTGATCCGAATCGCTTCCCGCTGCTTTCTTTGGCGAAACGCTTCGCCGTCTCCGGTGAGCCCACGGTGGGCGATGTGGAGCGTGGGGTGGCTTTGGCGAAAGGCGTGGACGTGGTGGTGGCGCTCGGCGGCGGCAGCGTGATCGATGCCGGCAAGGCCATCGCGGCGATGGCGACGCAGCCGGGTGATTTGATGTGCTACATCGAGGTCATCGGAGAAGGCAAGGCGCTGGATGCGGCTCCGCTGCCGTTCATCGCCGTGCCGACGACGGCTGGCACGGGTGCGGAGGCCACACGAAATGCGGTGATCGCCAGCGAGGCGCATCGCGTGAAGGCCAGCCTGCGGCATGTGAGCATGCTGCCGCGTGTGGCGCTGATCGATCCCGAACTGGCTCGCAATGTGCCGCCTGCCGTGACCGCGGCGAGCGGCATGGATGCGCTAACGCAATGCCTGGAGGCTTTCGTCTGCTCACGAGCGCAACCGATGACGGATGCACTGTGTGTCGATGGCATTCAGCGAGCGGTGAGATCGCTCGAAAAAGCCTTCCGTGATGGCAATGACCTCGAGGCTCGCGAGGACATGGCGCTCTGCGCTCTTTACAGCGGCATGGCCTTGGCCAACGCAGGCCTCGGTGCCGTGCATGGCTTTGCCGCGCCGATTGGCGGGATGTTTCATGCACCGCACGGCGCGGTTTGTGCCGCGCTGCTGGCACCGGTTTGGGCGGCGAATGCGAAGCGGGTCATGCAACGCGAGAAGTTCGATCATGTCGATGCCATGCTCGGCGGTGATGCGGTGGTGTGGCTACGCGAGATGACGAGCCGTCTCGGCATTCCAAAGCTCAGCGCCTGGGGCATCAGCGAGGGTGATCTGGATGAAATCGCCCGCAAGGCCGCCGCAGCGAGCAGCATGAAGGCGAATCCGGTGCTGCTGGAGCATGCGGAGCTGGTTGAGATACTTCGCGAGGCCTTGTGAAAGTTGACGCTGGGACGGGGCGCTTATAGAGGCCCCTCTCTCGACCATGAAATCCTTCCGCCTCAAACGCCTCTTCAATGCCAAGTCCAATCGCTGCTTCGATGTGGCGGTGGATCATGGGTTCTTCAATCAGCCGGGCTTTTTGCAGGGCATTGAGGACATGCGCACGGTCGTGCAGACGCTCGTGGATGCGGCACCGGATGCGATCCAGCTCACGCTGGGCATGGCGAGGCATCTCCAGGAGATCCCTGGCCGTCACAAACCCAGCCTCGTGCTGCGCACGGACGTGGCGAACATCTATGGCAAGACCTTGCCGGAGAACCGCCGCTTCAGTCTCATGATCGAGGACTGCATGCTGCAGGCGGTGCGCTACGATGCATCCTGCGTGTGTGTGAATCTTTTCCAAATCCCCGGTGCTCCCGAAGTGCATGCGGAGTGCGTGGAGAACATCCTCAAGCTCAAGCCGCAGGCGGATTACTATGGTATGCCGATGATGGTGGAGCCGTTGGTGTTCCAGCCGAATGAAAAAGCCGGTGGCTACATGGTGAATGGTGATGAAACCGCCATCACCTACCTCGTGCGTCAGGCCGTGGAGCTCGGCGCGGACATCATCAAGGCGGATCCCACGGACGATGTGAGCCGCTATCACAAGATCATCGAAGCAGCCTCCGGCATCCCGGTGCTCGTGCGTGGCGGTGGCCGCGTGAGTGATCGCGAGATCCTCGAACGCACGCAGGGCCTGCTTCAGCAGGGTGCGGCGGGCATTGTGTATGGTCGCAATGTGATCCAGCATCCGAATCCGAAGGGCATCACGCGGGCCCTGATGGCGATGGTGCATGATGGCGCGGGCGTGGAAGAGGCATTGAAGCTCATTTGAGCCCGCGAAGGCACAAAAAAGCCGCAGCGCACTTTCGCACGCTGCGGCTTCGAGAAGCCTTTGTTTAGACGATTTCGACGCCTTCGACCTTCTGGCCGGGAATGGCGATGGGGTACCAGCCTTCGGCGTTCGGTTTGACCGGCGGCTGGCTTTCCGCGGTGATGATGGCGGGCATGTGCTGCACTTTGGAGTTCAGCGCCTGATCCCAGGTGATCTCCTGGCCGCTGTAGGTGGCCATGCGGCCGAGGACGGCGGTCATGGTGCTCTCAGCGCCGTAGTAGGCGTTGTTGATCGGCTTATTGTTGATGATGGCGTCCTGGAGCGTGTCGTGCTCGACCTGGTAGGGGTTCGGATCGCCAGCGTTGCCGCCTTTGTTTTTCTTGGCTTTGCCGTCGGCACCGGCTTCGCCACCGCGTGCGGGGCGGTATTTCCAGATGGTGTTGCCCTTGTGATCGACGGCGTAGCACTTGCCGCTGTTGTCGAGGTAGAGCTTGCCTTTGGTGCCGGTGAATTCTTCACGCACGTCCGGCTTGGTGTTGCTCTGGTGACGGCACTGGCTGTTCACGCGGACGCCGTTGGCGTAGGTGAACTCGACGTAGTGATGGTCATAAATCTGGCCCCACTTCTTGTCCACGCGCTGCTGACGACCGCCCATGCCGGCGGCTTTTTCAGGATGGCCACCGATGAACCAGTTGGCGACGTCGATGTTGTGAATGTGCTGCTCGTTGATGTGGTCGCCGCAGAGCCAGGTGAAGTGGTACCAGTTGTTGAGCTGATACTGGAGGTCGTTCATCTCGGGCTTGCGATCACGGAACCAGATGCCGCCGCCGTTCCAATAAACTTGGCCGGAGACGATGTCACCGATGATGCCCTGCTCCTTGACCTGCTTCAATGCGTCGATGTAGCAGTTCTGATAGCGGCGCTGGAGGCCGACAACGACTTTGAGCTTCTTCTCGTCGGCCACTTTGGCCATTTCGAGCACCTTGCGCACGCCGGGGCTGTCCACGGCGACGGGCTTTTCCATGAAGACGTTTTTGCCCGCGTTGATGGCGGCTTCGAAGTGGTAGGGGCGGAATCCGGGAGGCGTGGTGAGGATAACGAGATCGCAGGAGTCGATGACCTTCTTGTAGCCTTCGACGCCGTCGTAAATGCGGTCATCCACCTGCACGCGCTCGGCGTGTTTGTTGCGGATGTTGGAGAGGGAGCCTTCGGCTTTCTCTTTGAAGGCATCGCACACG
This sequence comes from Verrucomicrobiaceae bacterium, assembly GCA_016713245.1. Lineage (GTDB taxonomy): Bacteria > Verrucomicrobiota > Verrucomicrobiia > Verrucomicrobiales > Verrucomicrobiaceae > Prosthecobacter. The sequence goes on from JADJPM010000001.1 coordinate 999,589, forward strand.
GCGTGGAGCACGAAATTGGCGTTCGGCGTGGTGAGCGCCTGATCAGCCGCGCCCGAACCACGGCCGCCGGAGCCGATGAGGCCGATTTTGACTTTGTCGCTGCCGGCAGCCCAGGCGGACTGGGCGACGGTGAGAGCGCTGGCGGCGGCGGTGGTGCCGATAAACTGGCGGCGCGAGGTGGCCGCTGGAGTGGTGGGTGTGTTCATGAGGAATGGGATAACGTGGATGGTGAGGGTGTTCTGTGTGCGAAACGTGCGGTAAAATGACGAAACCAGAATGATGAATGACGAAGGAATGTCGAAATCCGAAGCCCGAACGAGCAGCGAGGCAGGGCTTCGGGCTTAATTCGTCATTCGGAATTCCTCATTCGTCATTTGCCAGCTCCGCTCAGCCATTGAGCGCCGATTTAATGACCTGAATGCCTTCCTCATACACCTGCTCGGTGCTGGGGAAGAAGTCACGCCAGACGCGGGTGGCAGCGGCGAGGTCTGGCAGGGCGCTGCCGAAGGCCTCGATGGTCATCCAGCCGTCGTAGCCGATCTTTTTGAGGTGCTGGATCTGCTCGGTGAGATTGATGTGGCCGCGACCGGGCGTGCCGCGATCGTTTTCAGAGATGTGCACGTGGTTGAGCTTGCCGGAGGCGAAGACCGTGTCGATGGCGGCGAACGGGCTCTTCTCCTCAATGTTCGCGTGGAAGGTGTCGTACATCGTGCCGAAGTTCGGGTGATCGACACGCTTCACGTAGCTGGCGGCCTGCTCCATCGTGTTGAGCAGATGGCTCTCAAAGCGGTTCAGCGCCTCGATGGCGCACTTCACGCCCGCAGCCTGGGCGACAGGGGCGATGGCGCGATGCACCTCGGCGGCGTGATTGAGTTCGGCTTCTGTCGGGAAGGCCCCGGTGAACTGGCCGAGCACCTGGTAGTAAGGACCGCAAAGCGTCTGCACGCCGGCATTGTGAGCGCATTCGAGCACACGCTTCAGGTGGTCGATGGCACCCTGGCGATTCGCGGCGACGGGGGAGATGGCGTTGTGCGCTTCATCGGGCAAAACGGTCACAGCCGTGCATTCCAGGCCGTTGTCCTTGAGCACCTTGCCGATGCCGGCGAAGTGGGCGGGATTGCTCACATCGAAAATGGGCAGTTCGACGCCGTCGTAGCCGGCCTTCTTGAGTTTTTCGATGACGGGGTAATTGGCCTCGGTGACGTGGCCCGTGTAGAGAAGGAGGTTGAATCCGATTTTCATGCGAGTGGGGCCGCCAAGCTAGGGACTCGCGGGAGAATTGGCAAGGGGCAAAGCGCATCCAGACTTGGCATCGAAGGCATGGAGAATGCCGCCCGAGGTCGAAAATCGGCCTCGAAGCGCGTATGAGTGCGCCGTGATCCGCCCCCTCGTCACTTTTGCCCTCGTTTCCTCCGCCCTGGCGGAGCCCATCGACTTTTCCAAGCAGGTCCGCCCGATCCTGAGCGAGAACTGCTTCTTCTGCCACGGTCCCGACGACAAAAAACGTGAGGCGGACCTCCGTCTCGACGACGAAGTCGCCGCGAAAAAGAACAACGACGGTGTCATCGCCGTGGTGCCGGGTGATCCGGAGAAAAGCGCCCTCATCCAGCGCATCGTGAGCACCGATCCCGATGAGGTCATGCCGCCGCCGAAGCAGCACAAGACGATCTCCCCCGCGCAGGTGGCGCTGCTCAAAGAGTGGATCAAGCAAGGCGCGAAGTGGGGGAAGCATTGGAGCTATGAGAAGGTGGTGAGGCCAAGCGTGCCCGCAGGCGCGAAAAATCCGGTGGATGCGTTTCTGGCGGCGCGTCTGAAGAAGGAAGGGCTGTCGTTCTCTCCAGCCGCGGACCGCGCGACGCTGATCCGCCGTGTGGCGCTCGATTTGACTGGCCTGCCGCCGACGCTGGAGGAGCTAGCGCGGTTTGATCGGTCGGATCGGTCCGATCTGACCGATGCAGTGGATTTCTATCTCAATAAACCCGCTTACGGCGAGCACTGGGCGCGCCAGTGGCTGGATCTCGCACGCTACGCGGACTCGTCCGGCTATCCGAGTGATCAGCCGCGGGAGATTTGGGCGTATCGGGATTGGGTGATCCGGGCGCTGAATGCGAACATGCCGTTCGATCAGTTCACCATCGAGCAGCTCGCGGGGGATTTGCTGCCGAATCCGACGGACGACCAGCTCATCGCGACGGCGTTTCATCGGAACACGATGACGCAGAACGAGGGCGGCACGGATGACGAGGAATTCCGCGTGGCGGCGATCATCGACCGCGTGAACACGACGATGGAGGTGTGGCAGGGGCTGACGATGGGGTGTGCGCAGTGCCACACGCACAAATACGATCCCCTCACGATCAATGAGTACTTCCAGTTCTACGCCTTCCTCAATCAAAGTGCCGACAGCGACAAAAAGGACGAAGTGCCGCTGCACAGCTTTGACACGCCGGAGCTGAAAAAGCAGCGAGAGTCGCTCCAAAGCGAGATCGCGGCGCTGGAGTCGAAATTCACGAAACCGGACGCGAAATGGCTCGCGGGACTGGAGGCGTGGGATCGCGGTTTTGCTCGCGATTTGGGCTGGCAGAGCCCGAAGCCGTCGAAAGTGAGCGAAAGCGATACGAAGATCGAAAACGACGGCCGCGTGATTCTCGCGAAGAACCAGGACACGGCGAGCTACACGATCGAATTGCCGCTCGCGGGCGATAAACTGAGCGCGTTGAGGCTCGAAACGGCTCCGCAGGCTGGATTCGGCAATTTTGTGCTCACCAGCCTCAGGGCCGAGGTGGTGCCGCCGGATACCAAAGCGGCTCCGCAGGCCCGGTTTGTGCGCGTGGAGCTGCCGGGAGCCAAAAAGATGCTGCAACTCGCCGAGGTGCAGGTTTTCAGCGACGCGGAAAACATCGCGCCGAAGGGTGTGGCGAGTCACAGCAGCCAGTATCAGGACGCTGCGGCGAAACGTGCCAACGATGGCAACACCGACGGCGACTACAAAAAGGGCAGCGTGTCGCACACGAGCGGCAACGACAACGATCCGTGGTGGGAGGTCGATCTGAAGGCCGCGAAGCCGGTGGATCGCGTGGTGGTGTGGAACCGGCTCGATGGGGTGAGCAAGCGTCTCGATGGCTTCCGCGTCGTGCTGCTCGATGAGAAGCGCCAAATCCTGTGGAAGAGCGAGCCGACACCCGCGCCGGAGAAGGAAAAGGCCTTCGCAGTGAGCGGTCCAGTGCCGCTGAGCTTCACGACGGCGCTGGCGGATTACTCGCAGAGCGGTTTTGAAGCCACGAAGTTTCTTGAAGCCAAGAGCAAAGGCTGGGCGGTCGGTGGCGCGGCCGAAAAGCCACACACGCTGACGCTTTTGACGAACTCACCCATCGCCGTGGCCGCAGGCGCGAAGCTGCGGGTGACTTTGGAGCAGAAGAGCGAGTTCAAGCAGCACACGCTCGGCAATTTCCGCCTCAGTTTCACCGGCGATGCCCGCGTGCAGCAGGCGGCGAAGATTCCCGCGAATGTCATCGCCGCGCTGGCGCAGCCGAAACGCACGCCGGAGCAGCTGCAAGTCGTCGCGGATTATTATGTGCGAAACATCGCGAAGGAATCTGCCGCCGAGCGCACTCGGCTCGCCGCGGCGAACAAGGAGCTCGCCGCGATCAAGTCGGTGACGGTGCCGATCATGCGCGATCTCGATCCGAAGCAGCGTCGCGTGACGAAAGTGCAGCTCCGCGGCAACTGGCAGTCGCTCGGCGATGAAGTGAGCGAGGGCACGCCGGCTGTTTTCAATCCGCTGCCCGCGAATGCGCCGCGCAATCGCCTCACGATGGCGAAGTGGCTCGTGAGCCGTGACAATCCGCTCACCGCTCGCGTGACGGTGAATCGTTTGTGGGAAAGCATCTTCGGCACCGGCATCGTGCGCAGCAGCGAGGAGTTTGGCAGCCAGGGTGATCTGCCGTTTCATCCCGAGTTGCTGGATTGGCTCGCTGCGGAGCTGATGGACAGCGGTTGGGACATCAAGCACTTGCTGAAGCTGATGCTGACGAGCCAGGCCTATCAGCAAAGTTCCAAATCGACGCCTGAACTTAACGAACGTGATCCCGACAACCGCCTGCTGGCTCGCGGGCAGCGTTTTCGTCCGACGGGCGAGCTGCTGCGCGATCAGGCGCTCGCGGTGAGCGGATTGCTTTCGGAGAAGATGTATGGCGTGCCGGTGCGTCCGATGACGCCGAACCTCGGTCTCAGCACGGCGTTTGGTCGCAGCAACGACTGGGAGGTCAGCAAAGGCGAAGACGGGCATCGTCGCAGCCTTTACACCGAGGTGCGGCGCAATTCGCCGTATGCGAGCTTCACGACCTTCGATGCCGGCAATCGCGAGGTGTGCATGATCCGCCGCAGCCGCACGAACACGCCGCTGCAGGCCTTCGTGACGCTGAATGACCCCGTCTTCCTCGAAACGCATCAGGCGATGGCGCGGCGGCTTGTGCGTGAGGCCAAAACGCAGTCAGAGCGGCTCTCCCGGCTGTTTAAGCTGTGTCTGGCGCGTGAACCCACGGCGACCGAATTGACCACATTGACCCAATTGCATGCCGAGAGCGTGGCGATGTATCGCGCGGATGCTGCGGCGGCCACGAAGATGGCCACGGAGCCGCTCGGACCTGTCGAAGCCGGTGCTGATGTCATCGAACTCGCCGCCTGGACCGCGGTGGCGAATGTGGTCATGAATTTGGATGAGTTTTTGATGCGCCGTTAACCTTTACCGATTGTTCCATGAACCCCATTCTCCACGACAAACTCCAGCTCACGACGCGGCGCACCTTTTTGGGCAATGCGGGGCAGTTCAGCCTGGGCGCGATTGCGTTGCACGCGATGCAGCAGGACTCTGCGGCGATGCCGCAGGCGGCGAATCCGATGCTGCCGCGAAAGTCGCATCACGCGGCGAAGGCGAAGCGCGTGATCTACCTGCACATGAGCGGTGCGCCGCCGCATCTCGATCTATTCGATTACAAGCCGGAGCTGGTGAAGCGCAGCGGGCAGGATTGTCCGGATTCGATTCTCAAAGGACGGCGATTTGCCTTCACGACGGGCGTGCCGAAGCTGATGGGCACGCCGCGCACGTTTGCGCGTTACGGCAAGGCAGGCATGTGGATGAGCGATGCGTGCCCGAACTTCCACACGATCGCGGACGAGATGTGCATGATCCGTTCGATGAACACGGACCAGTTCAATCATGCGCCGGCGGAGCTGCTGCTTTTCACGGGGCATGCGCGTCAGGGTCGGCCGTCGATGGGCTCGTGGGCGACGTATGGGCTCGGCACGGACAATCAGGACCTGCCGGGCTTTGTGACGCTGATCTCCAGCGGCACGCAGCCGAGCGGTGGCCAGGGTTTGTGGGGCAGCGGCTTCATCCCGAGCGTGTATCAAGGCGTGCAATGCCGCAGCAAGGGCGATCCGGTGCTGTTTGTGAGCGATCCGGCGGGGATGAATCGCGAGATGCGGCGCAAGACGCTCGATGTGCTCAACCAGCTCAATCAGCAGCAGGTGGCGGAGCTCGGACATCCGGAAACGGTGACGCGCATCGCGCAATACGAGCTGGCGTATCGCATGCAGGCGAGCGTGCCGGAGGTGATGGACATCTCGAAGGAAAACGCGGCGACGCTGGAGGCCTACGGCGCGAAACCGGGCGAGGCGAGCTTTGCGAACAACTGCCTGCTCGCACGTCGGCTCGTGGAGCAAGGCGTGCGCTTTGTGCAGCTCTTTGACTGGGGCTGGGACTTCCACGGCACGGGTGAAGGCCTGGGCATCACCACCGGTTTGACCACCAAAATGGCCGCGACGGACAAACCGGTGGCCGCTTTGATCAAGGACCTGAAACAGCGCGGCCTGCTCGAAGACACGCTCGTCATCTGGGGCGGCGAATTCGGCCGCACGCCCTTCCGCGAGGGCCGCACGGCCGCGAGCAAGGTGCTGGGTCGCGATCACTACCCGGACTGCTTCACGCTCTTCATGGCCGGCGGCGGCGTGAAGGCCGGATTCGACTACGGCAGCACCGACGAGCTCGGTTTCAGCATCGCCGAGAACAAAGTCCACGTGCACGATTTCCAAGCCACGGTGATGCACCTGCTCGGCTTCGATCACGAACGGCTCACGTATCGCTTTCAAGGCCGTGACTATCGCCTCACGGACATCCACGGGCATGTGGTGAAGGATTTGCTGGTGTGAGCCTTGCCTGCGGGCGTGGAGCCTGCATGATGAGCGTTGATGATTTTGTTCTTCCAGCAATGGCGCGGCGAGCTGCTGAAGCTCTTCGCCCGCCGCCGCACCTACATTGGGTTTGGGGCTTTTGTGCTGCTGGAGCTGCTCATCCTCTGGCTCATCAAGGTCAAGGGCCTCGGACCGGTACAGAAGGCCATCGTCGGCTCCGGCGAAAACATGGATTACTACTTCTCGGCGCTCACCGTGTCCCTCATCGTCGTTTCGATGTCTGTTTTCTTTCTGGGAGCCTTGTATCTCACGCTCGTGGCGGGTGACATCGTGGCAAAGGAAGGCGAAGACGGCCATTTGCGCCTCTTGCTGGCCCGGCCGGTGACGCGTTTTCGCGTGCTGCTGCTGAAATACCTGACCTGCTTCTGCTACGCCTTCTTTTTGATCCAGTTCCTCGCCTGGACGGCCTTCATCCTCGGCCTGGCGCTTCGCGGTTGGGGTGGCGGCTTCTGCGTGCTCATCATGGACATGGACATCGTGTCCTTCTACGACTGGGATGAAGGCATCAAGCGCTACGCTTTGGCCATGCTTGGCCTCGGCTTGAGCATGACGGCCATGGCCAGCATCGCCTTTTTTCTCTCCTGCTTTCCCATCAAACCGGCCGCCGCCACCATCGGGGCGCTTTCGTACATCCTTGTGGATTTCATCCTGCGAAACAGCGGTTTCATGGAAAGCTACCAGCACCTGCTCATCACCCGCCACATGGCCGCCTGGACGCGGCTGCTGGCCGAGACCATCGACTGGCCGCTCGTCATTCGCGGTTTCGCGGTCGTTTTCGCCACCAACATCACCCTTTTCACCCTTGGCTACGCGGTCTTTGAATCCCGCGACCTCAAATCATGAACATCATCAACAACATCCGGCAGCTCCGCTCCTGGACGAGCATCAATCGAGGCACGCGCTGCGTCTTCGTGCCCACGATGGGGGCGCTGCACGAGGGCCATGCGGCTCTCATCCGTGCTGCTCGCGAACTCGCTGGGCAGTCGGGCAATGTCATCGTGAGCATTTTCGTCAATCCCACGCAGTTTGGGCCGGGGGAGGATTTCTCGAAGTATCCCCGCACGCTGATTGAGGATCTCGGCCTCTGCCGCGACAACGGCGCGGATGCCATTTTTGCCCCGAAGGCCGAAGATCTGTATCTGGCGGACCGCAGCATCCAGCTTTTCGAGACGAGCCTGTCCAAGACACTTTGCGGCACGAGCCGTCCGGGCCATTTCGACGGGGTTTGCACCATCGTGGCCAAGCTTTTCAACTTGGTGCAGCCAGATGACGCCGTGTTTGGCAAGAAGGACTACCAGCAGCTCGCCATCATCCGCCGACTCGTTCGGGATCTCGATTTCAATGTGGTGATCCATGGCATCGACACGGTGCGTGAGGCGGATGGTTTGGCGATGAGCAGTCGCAATCGCTATCTCACGGAAGAAGAGCGTGCGCAGGCCCCGGTGCTTCGTGCAGCGCTGCTGAAGGCCCGCGAGGCTTACGTCAAAGGCGGCGAGCGTGACGGCAAGGCTCTCCAACGTCTTGTGCTTGATCAAATCGCCGCCGGAGCCCCTGCGGGCCGTGTGGACTATGTGGAGGTCGTGGATGCCAGCACGCTGCAAACGCCGACGGAAACCACGGAGCTTGTTTTGATCGCCGTGGCGGTGTTTTTCGGCTCGGCGAGGTTGATTGATAACATTGAACTGAAATAACCCGATGAGTGAAAAACATGTGATCATCCTCGGGGGCGGCTTTGCCGGACTCGCCTGTGCCAAAGGTCTCGATGACGAGCGCTTTCGTGTGACGCTGGTGGATCGCTGGAATCATCATCTGTTCCAGCCGCTGCTCTATCAGGTGGCCACCGGTGGGCTGGCGATGACGGAGATCGCGCAGCCACTGAGATCGATCCTTTCGGAGCACAAAAACGTCACGACGATCATGAACGAGGTCACGCGGATCGATGTGGACGCACGGCAGGTGCATCTGAAGGATCGCGTGCTGGATTACGACTTCCTCGTGATCGCGATGGGGGCCAAGACGAGCTACTTCGGGCATCCGGAATGGGAACCGCACACGCTCGGACTCAAGAGCCTTGATGATGCGATGGCGATTCGCCGCAAGGTGCTGCTGGCTTTTGAGAAGGCGGAGTCGTCTGCCGATCCGGTGGAGATCGAGCGGCTGCTGACGATGGTCGTGGTGGGCGGCGGGCCCACGGGTGTGGAGATGGCGGGCTCGCTGGCGGAACTTGCGAAGGTGGTGCTCAAAGATGATTTCCGCCGCATCGATCCGGCACAAGCACGCGTGCATCTCATCGAGGCGGGACCGAAGCTGCTGCCGATGTTTCCCGGCGAGCTGCCGGAATATACTCGAAAGCGTCTCGAACGCATGGGGGTGACCGTTCACCTCAACTGCCCGGTGAAGGATGTGGGCGCGGGCTTTGTGCTCGCGGGAGATCAGCGTCTGGAAACGGATCTCGTGGTGTGGGGCGCGGGCGTGGAGGCCAGCGAGGTGACGCGCACGCTGGCGGGCATCCCGCTGGATCGCGGTGGGCGCATCGAGGTGCGGCCGGATCTGAGCCTGCCGGGTCATCCCGAGGTCTTTGCGGCGGGTGACATCGCGAGTTTGACGGACAAAAACAGCGTCAAAGTGCCGGGCGTGTGCCCGGCGGCGATTCAGATGGGGCAGTTCATTGCCAAGACGATCCTCGAAGAGCCGCTGGAAGATTCACGACCGGCGTTTGGCTACTGGGACAAGGGCAGCATGGCCACGATCGGCCGCAGCGCGGCGGTGGTGAGCTTTGCCGGGATGCAGGTCAAAGGTTTCATCGCCTGGCTGATGTGGCTGTTTGTGCATCTGCTCTTCCTGATGGGCATGCGAAATCGTGCCTCGGTCTTCCTGCATTGGGTGTGGTCCTACTTCACCTGGCAGCGCGGGGCGCGGGTGGTGCAGTCGTCGTCGTGAGACTTCCGACTATCCGCTGATCGACTCACTTCGCCGCGAGCGTCTTCTTCCATTCCTTCGGCGCACCGGGGAGGGTCTCGGCGAGGATGCGGCGGATGTGGGTGCGTTCGCTTTCGCCGAGGTAGGCGTAGCTGGCGGAGGCGTCTTTGCCGTCGAGGACGTTCCAGAGGCGGGCGAGCACGGTTTCCTTCAGCGGCGCGGTGAGGTGCTGGAAGGTGAGCGAGTAGATCATGTAGCTACAGCGATGCTTGAAGAGGCGGTTGAGGAGCTGAAAGTCCTTCAAGCTGCGGCCGTCGCTGCTTTGCGGGGCTTTTTTGACGAAGGCGGTCTGGAAGGCAGGATCGCCCTCGATGCCACCATCGGGCAAAGCGGCCTCGTCTTTGAAAAGCAACGCGTCGAGCACGTCCTCGGCACAATGGTCGATGATGCGGCGGGCGGTGCCCACAGGCCCGGGCGTGATCTTTTCACCGAGCTCACGCTGGAGGCTCGTCTGCATGTGCATGGCCCGCAGGGAGGTGTGGTTGGCCTTGGTGAGCACGTTTTGCACGCTGGTCTGATGCTCCAGCACCATGAGGGCCACGATGTCGCTCGTCTTGCGCTTGTAGGGGGAGGTGTCGAAGAACTTGCCGAGGTTGGAGATGTTGGCGCCGAGCTTGAAATCGATGTCCACGCTCTGGTCTTTGTTCTCGATGGCGGTCACGTTGCCGCGGTGGAGCACATCGCCATGCCTGCCGGTGACATACCAGCCGCCCCAGCGGTCGCTGAACGGCGTGGTGGTATCGACGACGGTGCTGCCCTGGCTCATGATGGGATGGCCTTCGGGGCCGGGGAAAACGGAGCGCACGAGCACACCGGGCACCTCGGGCGTGAACGGGCCGCCGTGGCAGCTCAGGCAGCTCTGATCCCGCTGAAAGTGCAGCGGCTTGGAGGGTTCCTCATGCGGATCGAGCAGGTAAAAGATGGGGCCGAGCTTCGGATCAACGGTGGCGACCTCAATGGACCCACCGACGCTGTAACCGAGGTAGGCATTGTCGCCGAAATAGACGACCCGCGGCGTGCGAGGGCTGATAAGGTCGTTCTGCTTGCTGGTCTTCGAAAAGACCATCGTCTGCGATTCCGGCAGCACGCCGAATTCCTTCATCACGCCAGCGAGCACGCTCCACGCGTCCGTGCGGTCGATTTTGACTTTTCCGGCGGCCATGAGGCGCTCGAGGCGCTGCGCGGCGTCGTTGGGCGTGGTGTCGGAGTAATGGATGGGTGCGTTCTCGTATTCGTTTTCGGCCTGGGAAGCGACCGGGAGCACGGCAAACGCGGCGAGGCAGGTGAGGAGTGGCGTTTTCATGACGGGGAAAGCAGAACACGGTTCATGCGGGAGCCGTCTGCGCCGGCGACGAGTTCACGCAGCGTGTGGCGGTCCAGCGTTTCGAAGAAGGCGTTTGCCGCCTGGGCGAGAGCGCCTTTGAGGCGGCAGGAGCCGTTGATGACGCAGGTGTTGTGATCTTTGTCGAAGCACTCGACGAGAGGTGGCATGCCTTCCGTGCGGCGCACGACCATGCCCACACGGATCTCCTCCGGCTTCATCGCCAGTGAGATGCCGCCACCGCGTCCGCGGCGTGTTTCGAGGTAGCCGAGCTTCGCGAGGTAATTCACCACCTTCACCAGATGATGGCGGGAGATGCCATAGGCCTCCGCCACCTCGCTAAGGGAAAAGCTTTCGCCCTTCAACGCGGCAAACATGAGCACGCGGAGGGAGTAATCGGTGAAGAGGCTGAGTCGCATAACCCGGTTTACTCGGAGGCGGCGGTTAAACTTGCACAACAAGTGCATCTTTGCCGAACTCACGCCAAACGAGGCGCAGTGGAGGGCAAGATCGGGCGGGAAGCGGGGCTGGGACGATGGAGTGGTGGAGTATTGGAGTAGTGGTTGGGCTCAACACTCCATCACTCCACCGCACGAAAAAAGCCCGGGCATTGCTGCGCCGGGCTTCGTGAGAAAAATCGAGCGTGAGGCTCAATGTTTGCAGGTCTTGCAGTCGGTGGTCTTCTTGCTGTCGCAGCAGGCGGAGGTGCCGGATTTGCAGCATTCTTTCTTCGGAGCGAAGGGGCAGGATTTGCAGCTCGAGAGGCTGAAGACGGCGGCGATGAGGGCGAAGGTGGCGAGTGATTTCATGCGTGTGGTGGTGGTGTTGGATGAGATGAAGCGGCCGGACGTGGCCGGGTATCGCTGATGGATACGATCATGCCAAGCAGGCTTTATTCCTGGCAAGCACGAAATCTCAGGAATGGGCCGGTTTTACCTTCTCAGCGAGCTCGCGGGTGCGTTTTGCCAGCTCCATGCGGTGGCCGATCTCCCAAATGCCCCAACTGGCCACATAACCCACCACGGCGCAGATGGCACCGAGCACGAGGCCGCCGATGAGCATCACGGGCGCATGCTCTTTCAGCACCATCCAGGCCTCGATGGCGGAATCCGGCAGGTGATCCGGGAAGGGCGTGGTGGGCACGGCGGTGTAGAAGCTGAGGAACCACTTGCCGATGGCATACTCGGCGGAGGCCAGCAGCGGCACGGTCACGGGATTGCTCACCCAGCACATCGCCAAGGCGATGGGGATATTGACCCGAAAGAGAGCGCACACGATGGTGGCGGTGGGCATTTGGATGGGCAGCAACTGAAGCGTGATAAAGGAGCCGACGGCCATGCCTCCGGCAAAGGTGTGCTGCGTGGGTTTCCACACACGCTTGTCGAGGAAGTGGCGGGCGAACCAGCGCATCAGCGGCCGCTGACGCAGCTTGCGCGGGTGTTTCAGGAAACGATAGGTTTGGAAAACCGATCGGCGAAACCAGGCTTGTAGTTTAATCAGCATCTCAATGTTTTCCAAGGAAGGTCCAGGCCAGCAAGCCGCCACCGAGAGCGATGCGATACCAGGCGAATCCGTTGAAGGTGTGGGATTGTACGAAGCGAATGAGCCATTTCACCACGACGAAGGCGGAAATCGCCGAAACAAGCGTGCCGAGCGCCACCATGTTCCAGTCTTCGCCTGCTGCCTCGCCATCTTTGAAGGCGGAAAGGATCTTGTAACCGCCCGCCGCGAGTAGCGTGGGAATGCCGAGCAAGAAAGAAAACTCCGTGGCCGCCGGCCTCGCGATGCCCAGCGCCATCGCCATGAGAATGCTCGCTCCCGAGCGTGAGGTGCCGGGAAACACCGCCGCGAGCAATTGAGCGGCGGCAACGGCGATCACGACCGTCCAGGTGATCTCCGTCACGCCTGAGCGGCCTTTTTGCATGGCCTCCAGTGCGAGGATGACGATGCCGCCGATCAGTGTGGCCCAGGCGACGGGTGGAATGGTCTCCGGCAGCTCAATGTCGAGCTTTTTGATCACGAGGCCACCGGCCGCCGTGATGAAAAAGGCCACCGCGAGCTTCGCGAGGTAGTCCTTCGTGGCCGGATCACTCAGGGAGGTGGCGAGTTGCTTCACACGCTGCGTGAAAACGGCCAGTACGGCCAGCACGGCCCCGCTTTGGATCACCACATTGAAGAGATCGCTCTTCGCCGGCAGCCAGCCGAGGTTCTGCGGAATCAGCAGATGACCGGTGGAGGAGATGGGCAGGAATTCGGTGACACCTTCAATGATGCCGAGGAGGATGATCGCGAGCCAGTCGGGCATGGGCGGGTGAGGTGGAGAAAGCAGGGTGCGAGGCAGGAAAGGGCGACTTTCCGCTTCGCTAGCCATCTTGCAAGCGATGGGACACCCTGTTTCGCGGCAGTTTTGTCACTCCCTGCTTGGGGAGGAGCCAACAAGAGGTAGCAAACTCGGAGTCAGCAGGCTATAAATGCGCCATGACCCTGACGTTGACGATTCCAGACATCATCGCTAGCAGCCTGCGGTTGCTGGACACGGGCCGCGAGCGTCGCGTGCTCGAAGCGCTGGCTTTGGAGGGTTACCGCAGCGGTGATCTGTCCCGCGGTCAGGTCGGTGACATGCTCGGCATGGACTACTGGCAGACCGAAGGCTTTTTGAAGCTTCACGGAGCGGATTATGGCCTAGACGAGGATGACCTCGCCGAGGATCGCCAGAAACTGGATCAGTTGCTGGCCGCGTCATGAGTCTCGTCGTCACAGACACCTCGCCGATCAACTACCTCGTTCAAATCGGCCAGGTGGAGCTGTTAGAGAAGCTGTTTGGCACGGTAATCGTCCCACAAACAGTCGTAATGGAACTGCAGCGCCCGCAGGCACCGGCGAAAGTGCGCCAGTGGGCTGCCAATCCGCCAGCTTGGGTCGATGTCCGCCGCTTTGAAGGCCCCAAGCCTGATTTCAGCCTCGATGACGGCGAAACGGAGGCGATCGCCCTAGCCATGCATCTTCAGATCAAGACCGTCTTGATGGATGAACGCAAAGGACGGCGTGTCGCATCCGAACAAGGCCTCACGACGATCGGTACTCTCACTTTGCTGGAGCTGGGTGACGCACGTGGACTGCTCGATTACGAGCCAGTTCTCGAAAACCTCCGCGCCACCAATTTTCACGCAGGCGAGAAGCTCCTCACCGCGTCTCTGGAGCGAGTGAAGGCCGAACGAGCGAGAAAAGCCTCGCAGAATTGACCTTGGATCACTTCTTCGCGAAGAAATTGGCTAGGTTTTGAAGCTGGTTGCCGCTGGCGGGCTTCATGGCGGCCTGGATGACCTGCTCTTGCAGGGCGCAGAGCTCGCGGATGCCTTTGCGGCTGACTTCGAGCATGGAATCGAGCTGTGGCTGCGTGAAGGTGGATTCTTCACCGCTGCCTTGGATCTCCACGAAGTCGCCGTCCTCGGTGAGCACGACGTTGCAGTCCACGTCCGCGGCCGCGTCCTCGACGTAGCAGAGGTCGAGCAGTGTTTCGCCCTTTACGATGCCAGCGCTGACCGCAGCGACCTTCTTTTTGAGCGGCTGGCGGGTGATCTTGCCCTTTTCGAGCAGTCGATTGCACGCGATGGCCGCAGCGACGCAGGCGCCGGTGATCGAAGCCGTGCGCGTGCCGCCATCGGCCTGCAACACATCGCAATCGATGTTCAGCGTGCGTGAACCGAGCTTTTCGAGATCAATCACCGCACGCAGGCTGCGGCCAATGAGGCGCTGAATCTCCGTGGAGCGGCCATCGGGCTTGCCACGGCTGCTTTCACGCTCTTTGCGGTCCAGCGTGGAATACGGCAGCATCGAGTACTCCGCCGTGAGCCAGCCACCTTTGACGTTTTGCACCTTCATCCAGCGCGGCACGTCTTCTTGGATCGTGGCGGCGCAAATCACGCGTGTGTTGCCAAAACTGATGAGCACCGAACCAGCGGCGTGCGGAGCGACATCGACGATGAAGTCGATTGGGCGGAGTTGGTCGTGATTGCGACCGTCAGAGCGAGGCATGGTGGGATTCCTGATTTTAGATTCAAGATTCCTGATTCACTTCCCGCCTCGCTGACGAATCAGGAATCAGGAATCCAGAATCAGGAATTATTTCGGCTGATGCATCGCGATGCAATGGAACGCGCCGCCTTCGGTGACGAGGTCCTTGGCCATCATGGAGATGATTTCGCGGCCGGGGAAGCATTCGGCGATCTTGTCCTCCGCGGCGGCGTCCTTCTTCTTGTTGCCGAAGAGGGGGACGATGACGGCGTTGTTGAGGATGAGGAAGTTCGCGTAGCTGGCGGGCAGGCGGCTGAGGCGCCAGTCCTTCATTTCGATGGCCTGAGGCATTTCGATCTCGATGATCTCAAGTTTGCCGCCATCGGGAGCCTTCACGTCGTCGAGACGTTCGCGGATTTCCTTCAAAACTTTGTGGTTCGGGTCGGTGTCGCGTGGCTCGACCATGCAGATGACGGCGTCTTCACGCACGAA
The DNA here is from genome assembly GCA_016713245.1 of Verrucomicrobiaceae bacterium. Taxonomy (GTDB): domain Bacteria; phylum Verrucomicrobiota; class Verrucomicrobiia; order Verrucomicrobiales; family Verrucomicrobiaceae; genus Prosthecobacter. The sequence goes on from JADJPM010000001.1 coordinate 1,014,647, forward strand.
GCGGACGATGTCGTCGATGTGGCCGTCGGTGTCGTCACCTTCGATGCCTTTTTTGAACCAGACGATGTCTTTGACGCCGAGCATGGCCTTCAGCTCTTTTTCGACGTCGGCTTTGTTGCCGGGCTTGCCGCCGTGACGGTTCGGATTGAGCAAAACGGCCTCGGTGGTGAGGAGCGTGCCCTTGCCGTTCGTTTCGATGGCACCGCCTTCGAGGATCATCGAGGAGGTGAAGCGCTCCATGTTCAGCACCTTGGCGGCCTTTTCAGGGATGCCGTTGTCGAGGTCCCACGGCGGGAACTTGCCGCCCCAGGCGTTGAATTCCCAGTCGGTGATGGCGACTTTGCCGGTTTCGTTATGCTTGATGAAGATCGGGCCGTGGTCGCGGCACCACACGTCGTTCGTGTTGTGCTCGTAAAGGTCCACCTGGGAGAGATCGCCCTCATTATCGGCGATGGAGAGGCGGATGTTCATGTGGGCGAGCATCGGGGCATTGATGCGCACGCGCTCGTAGCGGCTGATGACGCTGGCGATTTCGCCGAACTTGTCCTGGAGCTTGTGGAAGGTCTTGGGGCAGCTTTCCTTGTTGGAAGGCCACGAAAGCCAGATCGCCTCCTGCGGCTCGAATTCGGCGGGGAGACGGTAGTTCTGCGGGTAATTAGCTTTGCTCATCCAGATAGCGTTTGGTCAGGGGTGCGTAGGTGTCAATGCGGCGATCACGGAAAAACGGCCAGATGCGACGAAAATCCTCCACGGCCTGCAGATCACACTCCACGATGAGAATCTCCTCATCCGTGACCGAGGCTTTGGCAACGATTTCTCCATACGGATTCGTCACAAAGCTTTGGCCCCAGAATTCGCTCTGCTGCTCGGTGCCCACGCGGTTCACCGCGGCCAAAAAGCAGCCGTTTGCCACCGCATGACCGCGCTGGACGGTCTCCCACGCGCAGTGCTGCGCCTTGCCGAGAGCGGCTTTTTCGCTCGGCAGCCAGCCGATGGCCGTCGGGTAGAACAAAATCTCCGCGCCCATGAGCGCGGTCATTCTCGCGGCCTCGGGATACCACTGGTCCCAGCAGATCAGCACGCCGATGCGGCCAAATTTCGTGTCCCACACGCGGTAGCCGAGGTCACCGGGCGTGAAGTAGAATTTCTCCTCGAAGCCCGGATCCTGCGGGATGTGCATCTTGCGGTATTTGCCCAGCACAGTGCCATCGGCATCGATCACGGCCGCGGTGTTGTGATAGAGGCCCGGGCCGCGTTTTTCGAAGAGCGGCACGATGATCACCACGCCGAGTTCCTTCGCCAGTGGAGCCAAAGCGGCCGTGGTGGGGCCGGGAACGGCCTCCGCGAGGTTAAACAGCTCCGTGTCCTGCGTGATGCAGAAGTAGGGCGTGTTGAAAAGTTCCTGCAGGCACACGATTTGAGCGCCGCGAGCCGCCGCGTCACGGATCAGCGCCACATGCTGGCGCAGGCTTTCGTCTTTGGAGGAAAAGGCCCGGCTCTGCACCAGGCCGAGGGTGACTTTCGACATAGGCGGCGAGCTATGACGCTGCGAGGCGGCTGTTCAAGTCACATGTCTGGTTTCGCGTTCCATCCGATCAGCTCAAAATTTTGGGCTTTCACCACATCTCGCAGCTCAGGCCGTCGATGCGTTTGTAATGCTCATCGGTTGTCGCCACGGTCATTTTCCACTGCATGGCGCAGGCTGCTATCCACATGTCGTTATGCGGGATGGGCTGTCCTTTGGCGGCTAATACTGCGCTGATTTGACCGAAGCTCGCCGCCGTGTCCTCATCGACCGTGAGCAGGTTCACCGCAGGCAGAAACTCCGCGATTTGAGCCAGATGCTTGGCCGGCCTAGCGGAGCGATAGGCACCGTCGTAAAGCTCGCCGAGGGCGATGCTGGGCAGATAGAGCTCGGTGTAGGAGGCAAGCCGCAAGCTGATCTCTCCGCCGTATCGGAAGTGACGGATCACCACGCTGCTATCGAGGAGCCGAATGGTTTCACTCATGGGCGTCGATTCGATCCGCCGTTTCGCGCACAGCACTCTCGAAGTCTTCCCCTTCCTTTCCAGCCATGCATCCGGCAGTGGCGAGGATGGCAGCCCTCCGGCGGCTGGCATTCTCATCACTGGAACTCAGCATGTGGATATAATGAGACACCTTCATCAGCTTGGGCGCGGCCAGGCCGTGTAGATCGCTGACAATGGATTCGAGGGTGGCGGTCATGGGCCGAGTTTAAGGACAGTTACCTGCTTTTTCAACCGCGATGCAGGCCAGGGCTTTCCTCGAAAAGCTCCCGCTGGCACGCCCGCACGAGCTGGGCGGCCTCCATCAGGTTAGCATGCGCTTCCTCAACCGTCTCACCTTCCGAGATGGCGGCGGGAATCTTCTCGGCCCAGCAGGTGTAGCCACCTTCGGGAGCGGGTTCGAATACAGCAGTCAGTTCCATAGGGGATGATGCACCGGCCCTCGAGACGGGCAAGCCCCCCCTTCACCCCCACCGCCCTTGCCTCCTTGACCCCTCAACCGCCCCCGCTACCATCCGCGCCCTCTTTCCCATGTCCGCCGTCCCCACCGCCGCCCAGATCCGCTCCACCTTTCTCGATTTCTTCAAGTCGAAGCAGCACACCATCGTCCCCAGTGACAACGTGGGCTACACCAGCCGCGACGGCGCACGCATCTTTACCAATGCGGGCATGAACCAGTTCGTCCCCATCTTCCTCGGTGAGCGCAGTGCGGACGTGGACACCTGGCCCGGCGTGCTCGCCAAAGGTCTGCCGACTCGTGCGGCGGACACGCAGAAGTGCATCCGCGCCGGCGGCAAACACAACGACCTCGAAGACGTCGGCCTCGACACCTACCACCACACCTTTTTCGAGATGCTCGGGAACTGGTCCTTCGGCGACTACTTCAAAAAAGAAGCCATCTCCTGGTCCTGGGAGCTCATCGTCGAGCGCTTCAAATTCCCCCCGAGCCGCGTCTTCGCCACCATCTACCAGCCGAACAAAGAAAAAGGCGATCCCGCCGAACGTGACGAGGAAAGCTGGAACCTCTGGGCTGAAAAATTCCGCGCCGTCGGCCTCGATCCCGACATCCACATCGTCAACGGCAACAAAAAGGACAACTTCTGGATGATGGCCGACACCGGCCCCTGCGGCCCCTGCACTGAAATTCACATCGACCTCACCCCCGGTCCCATCGAGCTGCCCGAGGACCGCCAACGCGAAGGCGCCAAACTCGTCAATGGCAGCGACGCCAGCTGCATCGAGATCTGGAACAACGTCTTCATCCAATACAACGCCAACCCCGACGGCACCTTCACCCCGCTGCCTGCGCAGCATGTGGACACTGGCATGGGCTTCGAGCGCCTCACCAGCATCATCCAGGGCACGAAAAACTTCACTGATTTCGAAAACGCGAAGATCAGCAACTACGACACGGACGTCTTCAAACCCATCTTCGACGAACTGACCAAGCTCAGCGGCAAGCACTACCAAAGCACGCTGCCGAAGGCCAACGAGCAGGGCCACGTCATCCCCGTCACCGAGCAGGAAAAGATCGACGTCGCCTTCCGCGTCATCGCCGACCACCTGCGCACCCTCAGCTTCTCCATCGCCGACGGCATCCAGCCCGGCAACAGCGACCGCAACTACACCCTCCGTCGCATCCTCCGCCGCGCCGTGAAGTATGGACGCACGCTCGAATTCAAAGAGCCCTTCTTTTACAAGCTCGTCGATGTCCTCGCCGCGCACATGGGTGATGTGTTCCCTGAGCTGCGAGTGAAGAAAGAGCAGGTCAAAGCCGTGCTGAAGCTGGAGGAAGAGGCGTTTAATCGCACTCTCGACCGCGGCGTGGCGCTTTTTGAAGATCAGGTCGGATCGGTCGGATCAGACCGATCGCTGAGTGGTGCTTTCGCCTTCCAACTCTACGACACTTTCGGCTTCCCCATCGACCTCACGGAGCTCCTCGCACGCGAACGCGGCCTCAGCGTGGACACCGCAGGTTTTGACAAGCTCATGGACGAGCAGAAGCAGCGCGCTCGTGAAGCCGGTCAGAAGAATAAGCAGGTCGTCTCCGTCAGCGAGATCGAAACCAAGGACGCCACCAAGTTCATCGGTTACGACACGCTCGAAACCGACGCCAAGGTGCTCGAAGTCGTGTCCATGAAGGACAAGACGGCGGTGGTGCTCGACTCCAGCGTTTGCTACGCCGAAATGGGCGGCCAGATCGGCGACACGGGCGAACTCATCATCGGAGCCAACAGCATCCCGATCACAGGCACGACCAAAGTCGGCAACACTTGGCTCCACTTCATCTCCTCTGAAGATTCGTCATTCGTCATTCCTCATTCGTCATTGTCGCTCCGCGTGGATGCCACACGTCGTCACGCCATCGAGCGACACCACACCGTCACGCACATCCTGCATTGGGCGCTGCACGAGGTCGTCAGCCAGGACGCCACGCAGAAAGGCTCCAACGTCACGCCGGACAAGCTCACCTTTGACTTCAACAGCGCCGCCTTGACCGCCGCGCAGCTCGCCGACATCGAAAAACTCGTCAATGAGCGCATCGTGGCCAACGACATCGTGTCCTGGACCGAAGTGCCCTACACCGAGGCGAAGGCCAACAGCGGCATCATGCAGCTCTTTGGCGAAAAATACCCTGAGAACGTTCGCGTCGTGCAGATCGGTGGCAAAGCGCATGCGCTCGATGGTTGGAGCATGGAACTCTGCGGCGGCACTCACACCCGCCACACTGGCGAGATCGGCCTTTTCCGCCTCGTCGCTGAAGGAGCCGTCGCCGCTGGCGTGCGCCGCATCGAAGCCATTGCCGGCATGGAAGCCTACAACGCCGCCAAGGCCGATTCTGACCTCCTGAAGCTCCTCGCCGGCAAAGTCAGCGCCCAAGGTGCTGCCGACCTCGAGAAGAAGCTCGATCAAATCCTCACGCAGCAAAAAGAGCTCGAAAAAGCCCTCAAGTCCGCCCAGCAGCGCGAAGCGAGCGGCAAAGCCAAAGACCTCCTCGGCACCGCCGAAGGCAACCTTATCATCGCCAACCTCGGCGACGTGGATGCCGACTACGCCATGGCGGTGAACGACGCCCTCAAAGGCCAGTTCGGCGGCGTGATCGTCCTCGCTGCCACCGGCGGCGGCAACGTCACCCTGATGGCCAACGTCAGCAAAGACCACCAAGCCAAGGTCCAAGCCGGCAAAATCATCCAAACCATCGCCCCCATCGTCGGCGGCAAAGGCGGCGGCAAACCCGACTTCGCCCGCGGTGGCGGCAAGGATGTGAGCAAGGTCGATGCGGCTCTCGCCGAGGCTCGGAAGCTCTGCTCGTAGTTCGGGCTTTAGCCCGCCTCTGTGTTTGTAGTTCGGCCTTCGGGCCGTTCTGGGTGGTTTGTGACCTCAAAGAACGGGCTGAAGCCCGAACTACAAACGTCGAACCTTGACGGCCTAAAGGCCGAACGACAAACTCGCTGCATGTATGCGTGGCGGCGAATGACTCACGAACAGCGGGAGAACGTCCTCCAATGGCGGAAACTCCGCAGCCGCCCGTGGCATTCACCGCCGCATCCTCTTGGAGGAGCAGGTGAGTTTCACCTGACAGCAGCGTGTTACGAGCACCAGCCGATCATCGGCCAAACGCCCGAACGGATGGATGCGTTTGCAGAGAATTTGCTGGCTGCTGTGGAGGACTGCCAGATTCACGCATGGTGCCTGCTGCCCAATCATTACCACCTCTATCTCGAGACGACAGACCTGAAGCAGACATTGGTTGCTCTGGGCAAGTTGCATGGTCGTGCGTCTTTTATTTGGAACGGCGAAGACCACCAACGCGGCTGCCATGTCTGGCATAGCGTCTCTGACCGGCAGATCCGCAACGAAGCCCACGGCTGGGCCACCCTCAACTACCTCCACCACAACCCCGTGCGCCACGGCTACGTCTCCAAATGGCAGGAATGGCCCTGGTCGAGCGCGAGGGAGTACCTCGCGAAACAAGGCGCGGATGAAGCGGCAAGAATCTGGAAGGCCTTCCCCGTGCTCGATTACGGCGCAGGCTGGGATGACGCAGGTTTGTAGCAGTTCGTAGTTCGGGCTTTAGCCCGTTCCGTGAACTCCCAATCCCGGGCTGAAGCCCGAACTACAAACTGTCACCTCACATACACCGCGCTCAGCCGGATATTCGCTCGCTTCTTGCCCTCGAAGACGATGCGCAGCCGCAGCTTCTCGGGCAGCGGGTCTGCAAACGGCACCGGCACCTGAAAGCCGTTCTGCTTCACCACGGCGGCGGAGATGGCCTCCAGCGGCCTCTCAACCTCATCGAGCACTTCCACTCGCAAAACGGCCTCGTCGCCCAAGCCATCCACATTCACGAAAAAGCCCTCTTTCGGCCTCGAAATAGCGGCGGTGACGAGTTCCGCCGTCACCTTCGGCATCTGATAATCTCCCGGCCCCTCGCCACTCGCATCAAACACCAGGTCGCCCATCCGATCGCGAGGCCACGCCGCGATACCGACGCCTCCGCGCTTCACTTCCGGCCCGCCAGTGGCTCGCGGATCCCAGGCTCCGTAGTAGTGAAAGGTCTTCTCGCCGATGTTCTCAAAGCCCTGGCCCTGAATGATGCCGCCTTGGTCCCATTCGCCATCCTTGCCACGCTCCAGCAGCGTCCACTCGTGCTTCGGCTCGCGAAAGGTCTGACCGTCGTTCGACATCACGAAGCCCAGATCGACCGACACATCCTTCCACGCCGCCGCACCATGCCAGCGGCCATACACACCGAGCAACACATTCCCGCGAGGCCACACCGCGATGCCTTCGTGGTTCTGTTCACCCTCGCGACTCTTCCCCGCACCAAGATACTCGTGCTGCGCCGTGCGCACAAAGGCCAGCGTGCTCGTGGCGGACCAGTTCACAAAGTCCGCGCTGCGATGCAGCCGCACCACACGGCCTTGGTAATGATGCGTGTGAGGCATCGCATTCTGCGCCGTGAGGAAATACTGCCCGTCCCACTGATACAGCCCGCAGGCCGGCTCCAGATGAAAGCCGGGCACGAGCAGGTCTTGTTTCCGCAGCTCGCCCTTCACCGGCTTCACGTCCTTCGTTGGCCGCCACGTCAGCCCGTCCGGGCTCACAAAAGGCAGCAGTGTCCCGAGCCGCGTCTTGTGTCGAAAATACACATGCGTGACCATCTTATAGCGCCGCGAGGCATCGGGATCGACCTCGTCCTTGATCACCTTCAAGTTCACAAAGCCCCACGCACCGCCGACATCCACGAGGTTGTTCTTCTTGCTACCGCGAAACTCAACCAGCCCCAGCTCCGGCTTCACCCACGTCACGCCGTCCACGCTCTCCGCATAAGCCGCCCGCCAACGCTCGGAGGCCACCGCGCCCTTTCCCGCATCATCAAAGGCCACATACCACATCCGGTATTTGCCACCGTCTTGGATGATCGAACCATAAAACTGCACCCCATGCGCATCCACCGTGCCCGGTGCTCCACGCGTCACCACGGGATTGCCTTCAAACCGCTCCGGCTGCCGCATTTCGAGCCTCAAATTCTGCGTGTGTGGGATCGAGACGCTGTCGAAGGCGAACAGGGTGGTCGCTTTCGTTTCATCGAAAAGACCCGCTGCGCTCAGGTGAGCCGTGGTGAGGACAAGAGTGGCAATCAACGGTTTCATTCTTGTTTCTTCTTTTTCGCGTTGCCTTTCTTTGCCGCACCGGGGTCGATGAGCGTGACGGGTTCGCCTTGCAGGAGTGGTTTGCCAAAGACGGTTTGAGTGTCGCCTTGCTGCTTCATCCAGGCATCGAGATCGCTGCGCATCGCGGCAAGTCGCTCAGCTTGTTTCGGCTCGGCAGCGAGGTTGTGAAGCTCGTTCGGGTCGTTGGCGAGGTCGTAGAGTTCTTCGGAGGGGCGTGTGGTGAAGCGCTTCACCTTGGCTGCGGCAGCGGGATCATTCTCGGCGGCGGTGAGCCATGTTTTCCAATACGCGAGGCCGCTGGGGCCGGAGGAGCGTGAGATGTGCGAGTGATGCTGAAACTCGGGTTGGAGATTGCGGATGTATTTCCAGTCCTGCGTGCGGACGCTGCGGATGGGATAGACGTTGAAGTCGCCGTCGCCGCTGTGGGTGGCGAAGATCCGATCGCGATGCCTGGTGGTGGTGCCGCGCAGGATTCCGGCGAAGGATTTGCCGTCGATGTCGTCCGGCACTTTCCCGCCGCCGAGTTCGATGAAGGTGGGAAGCAAATCGGGCCAGCAGACCATCGCATCGCTGGTGGTGGCGGGTTTCAGCGTGCCGGGCCAAGCGATGATGAGCGGAATGCGGATGCCAGCGTCGTAGAGGTTCCATTTGCCAAAGGGCCACTGGCCACCGTGATCGGCGGTATAGATGAAGAGCGTGTCGCCAGCGATTTTCTCACGAGCAAGGGTGCGGACCTCGCCGAGCAGCGTGTCGGCCTTGGTGATGTCGGTGAGGTAGCTCGCCCGCTGCTCTCGTGTGACGGCGGTGTCCACATGCGTGGGCGGGATGGTGACTTTCGTTGGATCGTAGCTGCGTTCTTCACTCCACGGCACATGTGGATGCCGTGTGCCGACCAAAAGGCAGAGCGGCTTCTTCGATGTGCGCTCATTGAGGAACTTCGCTACTTCGGCCGTGTCCGAGATGCCCACGGGTGGCCCGATGACGGTATCGAAGTCGTAGAACTTGGCCCAATCGCCGTGCGCGACCTTGCCGATGATGGCGACCTCGTAACCAATGCTTCGAAGCACGGTGGGCAACGATGGAACCTCGGGCCTTTTGGCGTTGTGATTGGCCTCCGCTCCATTGCGAGCCGACCAAAGTCCCGTCAGCATCGCCGTGCGGCTCGGTCCACAGGCAGGCGAGGCGACAAAGGCGTGCGTGAACTTCAGTCCTTCCTCCGCGAGTCGTTTCATGTTCGGCGTGCGGACCTCGGTGGAGCCATAGGCCTGCGAATCGAGCTGGCTGTGATCATCCGAGATGAAAACGACGATGTTGGGCTGGGCCGCGAAAACGGACAGCAGAGGGCAAAGAGCGAGGAAGAACAAAAGGCGTTTCATGATCGGCGAGGCCTGTGAACTGGCCGGTTGGGGCGAATGTTGCGGGTTTTTACTCACCGCTGGCTCTGGCCCGCTCTCTGCTGCAACAATCTGGGCTTTCTGATCGTTCCCTTGGCCCCCAAAACATCTCATGAATCGTCGTCATTTCCTTCTCAGTTCTCTTGGCACCACGCTGGCCTTGCCGAGCATGTCTTCGCTTTTGGCCAAAGGGGCCACTGGCGGCTCCGTGCAGGTGGCCAAAGGGGCTGGCATGGGCGCACGGCGCTTTGTGGCGATTGGGAATCTCCTTGGCTACCAGACGAAGAGCCTGTTTCCGACGACCACTGGCCGAAATTACGAGAAGACGACGTTGCTTGAGCCTTTGTGGGACATTCGCGACAAAATGACGGTCCTCCGCGGGCTCGATCACGGCGTCAAAGGCGGGCATTTCGCGGTGCATTCGTTTCTTTCCGGTGTGCTGCATTCTGAGGCGCAAAATCGCCCGGATGGCAATGTGACCATCGATCAGTTCCTCGCGGACGAGGTGGGCTTTGAGACGCGTTTTCCATCGCTCACGGTGGGTTCGGAGGGCGGCATTCATGGCGGCTGCCAGATTGCGTGGACGAAGTCGGGCGTGCGTGTGCCGCCGGTGACGAATCCGGCGGAGTTGTTTGAGAAGCTTTTCGTCACCGACTCGAAGGAGCGTCAGGCTCGTCGGGCGCAGGAGAATCAGGTGCAGGCCTCCATCCTCGATTCCGTGCTGGAGGAGGCAAACCGCCTTTCCAAGAAGGTGAACAAAGAGGACAAGGACAAGCTCGACGAATACCTCACCTCCGTGCGCGATGTGGAGAAGCGCCTCGAACTGCGCCAGCGCTGGACGAATCAGCCGAAGCCGAAAGCGCCCTTCAACAAGCCTGCAAATCGCAACGCGGTCGAAGATCTGCCGCTGCTGTATGAGATGATCGCGCTCGCCTTGCAGTCGGACAGCACGCGCATCGCCACGCTGGAGATCGGCGGCGATTTCATGCCGCAGCATCTCGGCATCAAGAAGGACTGGCACGGCCTCTCGCACCACGGCAACGACGCCGAGGCCATCGCCGACCTCATCACGCTGGAGCGGTATCAGATCGATCATTTCGGCAAGTTCGTGGCCCGCCTCGCAAAGATGAACGACGGGGAGCGCACGCTGCTCGATTCGACGACCGTGATGTTCGGCAGCGGCATGGGCGACGGCAACTCGCACAAGAACTCCGACCTCCCCATCCTCCTCGCCGGCGGCGGCTACAAACACGGCGAATACCGCGAAGTCCCCCGCGAAGGCATCAACAAGGTGCCGCTGTGCAATCTCTTCGTCGATATCGCCCAGAAGATGGGCGTCGAAACCGATTCGTTCGGCAGCAGCACGGGACGCTTTGCTTGATGCCAAGCGGCTTCGATAGCGCGGTCACGCCGACGCCATGACCAAGGTCGCTGCTTGCGAAAGTTCATGAACAGCCCGCCCGCCATTCCTTTCGGTGACTATCTTGTCTTTGTGGATGAGAGCGGCGATCACAGTCTCACGAGCATCAATCCGCAGCATCCCGTGTTCGTGTTGGCTTTCGTCATCATCAAAAAGACAGATTATGTGCGGCAGGTGTGCCCGGCCTTCCAGGAATTCAAAATGCGCTACTGGGGCCATGATGAGGTGGTGCTGCATGAACACGAGATCAGGAAGCCACAAGACGCCTTTTCCTTCCTTCAAATCAAGCCACTGCGAGAAAAGTTCATGCGAGAACTGACCGTCATCATGGAAGAGCTTCCCGCGACCGTCGTGGCTGTGGTGATTGATAAGACGGCCTTCCTCTCCGCCCATGCCTCTCCCGAGGGTGTCTATGACTATGCCATGGAGATTGGGATCAATGCGGTCTTTTCCTTTCTGCAACGGCACGACAACTCTGACACAAAAACACCCGTGGTGGTAGAGTGTCGTGGACGAAAGGAGGACAAAGAGCTCGAACTCGCTTTCCGACGGTTTTGCGATTCTGGGAAAGGCCACAATCGCCCGTTGCCCTTTGATCTGGTCATGATCCCCAAAACTTCCAATTCTGCCGGTCTGCAACTGGCCGACTTAGTTGCCCGGCCCATCGGGATTAAACACATCCGACCCCAACAACCCAACCGGGCTTATGACATCATCCAGGCCAAATTGGATCGTGTTGGAAACGATGAACCGGAGGGCTATGGATTGATCACCATCCCCTGAAATGCGAAAGGCCCTCGGATATTTCCAAGAGCCTAGCGCCGGGCGGATATTTCCACCCCAACTTGAAGCCACAGTAACTCTTTAATTATTGGCGTCAAAAATTAATACAGAAAGCCTCTCAAACCTCCTCTTCGATGACGAAATCCCCCCTCAACGCCCCACGCTCCTCTCGCGGAGCGAGAGGGCTACTTTGCTTCGCGTTTGCGGCCACGCTGACTCACGCCGCTGACGCACCACCGAAGGTCGTGCAGCAGTTTCTCGGCAAATACTGCCTCGAATGCCACGACGCGGATGTGCAGAAGGGGGATCGCTCGTTTGATAAGTTCGAGTTGCCACTGAAAGGCACCGCGGACCTCATCGAGGCGCGAGACATCATCGACCAGCTCACGCTGAAGGAGATGCCGCCGAAGAAGGCGGACCAGCCGAATGACGAGGAGCGCATCGCGATGATCCGGGCGCTGCGAGACGGCACGGTGGTGGCGTATGGCAAACTTGAGAGCACCGGCAGCCGCACCGTCATGCGCCGCCTTTCGAGCCGCGAGTATGAAAACACGCTCGCGGTGCTGTTTGGCCGTCGCGTGGACACTTTGGGGCTCACGGCCGATTTTCCGAAGGAGAAGACCACCGAGCACATGGACACCATCGGCAAGTCGCTCGTGACCTCCGGCTTCCTCGTCGATCAGTATTTCCAGTCCGCGAACCGACTCGTCGAAACGCGACTCGGCAAACAGGCCACGCCGCCGAAAGATTGGAAGTTCAATGGGCATTTCGTGCAATACGAAGAACTCAGCGGCTCGCATAAAAGCGCCTTCAACTACCGCTACCTCAATCTCTACGAGCAGCCGAACACCGACACGCGCCAGGGCGGCTACGGCCACATCGAGGATTTCCTCAAGGGCGTGCCTGTCTCCGGTCTCTACGACCTCGAAGTCGAGGCCACCGCGATGCATCGCGACACGCATTACGATCCCACCATCTTCGGCATCGACTTTTCGGAGCCCTTCGTCCTCGGCGTCGTGCCCGGTGATGTGACGAAAGGCCACATTCATTATCCGCAGCCGATTGAGCCGCTGCTCGCCAGCGCCGTGGTGCCGGACAATGAGCCGAAGCGGCTGAAATTCCGCGTGTGGCTCGAAGCAGGTCAAACACCGCGCTTCATCTTCCCCAACGGCCCGTATGAATCCCGCGCCGCCGTCGTCACGATCAACAAAAAGTACAAAGACGAGTTCAAAAGCGATGTTGGCTCATCGGGAGTCGGTCGTGCGCACATTTTGAAGGAAGGCAAGCTCCCGCACATCCGCATCAGCGAGATCGCCATTCATGGTCCCGTGCCTGAAGCGCCTGGAGCCGAGGAAGTGGCCGTTTTTGGCAAAGAAGGCTTCCAGGAGGCCAAGGCGCTCGATCAATTGAATGCCTTCGCCGAGAAGGCCTATCGACGTCCGCTCACCGACGAGGACAAAAAGCCGATCCGTGCGCTTTATGAGAAACGCATCGCCGAAAAAGCCGCGCCACGTCAGGCGGCGCTCGACGCGCTCAAATTGATCCTTTGCTCGCCGAGCTTCCTTTATCTCAGCGAGATCACCGACGAGTCGGAAAAGCGTCTCAAGCCCTACGACCTCGCCACGCGCCTCTCGTATGCCCTTTGGTCCGCGCCGCCCGATGACGCGCTTTTGGCCGCTGCGAAGTCCGGCAAGCTCACCGAGGACGCCGAGCTCAAAAAGCAGATCCAGCGCATGATCGCCGATGAACGCATCAACGGCTTCGTGAACGGCTTCATCGACAGTTGGCTCAATCTCCGCGATCTCGGCTCACAGCCGCCGCCGCGTGAAACCAACCGCGCCTACTACGCCGAGGACCTGCCCAGCTCGATGAAAGCCGAGGCGCGTCTCTTTTTCCGCGATCTGCTCAAAAACAACGGCTCTATCGCCCAGTTCATCGACTGCGAGCACACCTTCGTGGACAAGAAACTCGCCAAACTCTACGAACTGCCGGAGAAGGACAAACTGCGCCTCGCCGATGGCTTCCAAAAAGTCAGCCTCAAAGGCAACAATCATCGCGGCGGCCTGCTCGGCATGGCCGCGGTGCTCACCGTGAGCGCGAATGGCGTCGAGACCTCGCCTGTCACGCGTGGTGTGTGGGTCACGGAGAATTTCCTCGGTGTCCCGCCACCTCCGCCGCCGGATGTCGTGCCCGCCATTGATCCCGATGTCAGCGGCGCCACCACCATCCGCGACCGACTCGCCAAACATCGCGCCGATGCCGCCTGCGCCGAGTGCCATCGCAAGATCGACCCGCTCGGCTTCAGCCTCGAAGCCTATGATCCCGTCGGCCGCTGGCGCAAAACCTACCCGAAGCCCAAAAAGGCCAAAGACGCCCCCAAGATCGACACCACCGGCGAATTCCCCTCCGGCGAGACCTACGCCGACTTCACCGGCTTCAAACAGGTGATCCGCGACACCCGCGCCGACCTCTTCACCCGTCACCTCGTTCGCCAACTCCTCACCTACACCACCGGCCGCACCATGGAACTCGCCGACGACCTCCCCCTCGACCAACTCCACGAAAAAGTGAAGAAACAAGGCCTCGGGCTCAACACCATCATGGTCGAGTGCCTGATGAGTGACGTGTTTCGATCGAGGTGAGCTGACGGAGCGAGAATGCAGCGAGGACGGTGCGAAGATGGACGATTTCCCCGAAGCGGAGCATGCCGGGAATCGACGATAGACATTAAGCGATAGAGGGCTACTCCGAGGGCGACACTTTGCCCCACATGGACGCCCCCCAACGACCGAAAAAATTCCTGCCGCATCCGTTCCACTACCACCAGGAGCTGGAAGTGATCATCGATAACCTCACGAACGAAGGCACGGGGGTGGCTCGCGTGGATGGGTGGGTCGTTTTTGTGCCTTTCACGCTGCCAGGCGAGCGAGTGCGCTGTCGTGTCTTCCGCAATCACAAGAACTACAGCCAGGCGGATCTCATGGAGGTGCTCGAAGCCTCTCCGAAGCGTCTGCAGCCGCCCTGCCCGCTGTTTGGCCAGTGCGGCGGCTGCCAGTATCAGCACCTGGCGTATGAGGAGCAGCTCATCTGGAAGCGAAACCAGGTCGCCGAACTGCTGCGGCACATGGCGAAGATCGAGCATGAGGTACTGCCGGTCATTCCATCGCCGGTGGAATATGGCTACCGCTCGAAGATCACCCCGCACTTTCAAAAGCCGCGTGAAGGCCAGATCCAGGACATCGGCTTTCTCCGCATCGGCACACGCATGTCCATTCTGGATGTGCCTCAGTGCCTGATCGCCATGCCAGCCATCAATGAGGCGCTGCCCGCTCTCCGCGAGGGCATCAAAGCGAGGTCTGATCAATTCAAGCGCGGTGCCACGCTGCTGCTGCGTGCGGCGAAGAACGGCGTGCTCACGCAGAGCGATCAAATCGCCCTTGAGGAGGTGGACGGCATCAAGTTCGAGTTCCAGGCCGGCGATTTCTTCCAAAACAATCCCTTCATCCTGCCTGCCTTCGTGCAGCACGCCGTGGCAGAAGCCAAAGCCTGTGGCGCCCGCTTCCTGGTGGATGCCTACTGCGGAAGCGGCTTGTTTGCGCTGTCCGCCGCAAAGGCCTTTGAAGAGGTCATCGGCGTGGAAATCTCCGAAACGGCGGTGGTGAAAGCCACGCACAATGCGCAGATCAATGAGATCACGAACTGCCGCTTCCTCGCTGCGGATGCGCAGAAGGTCTTTGAAGTCGTCCCGCATGCCGGGGCGGATACCGTGGTGCTCATCGACCCTCCGCGGGCCGGGTGCAGTCGCGAGTTTCTCGATCAGCTCTTCGTCTTCGGCCCGAAAGCCGTCGTCTATGTGAGCTGCAATCCCGCCACGCAGATGCGCGACCTCGTTCTCTTCCACGAAGCCGGTTTCAAGCTGCACAAAGTCCAGCCCTTTGATCTCTTCCCGCAGACGAAGCACCTCGAGTGCGTGATGACGCTGTCGAAGTGAGATGCTTCAGATGCCAGACTCAAAACTGGCTGCGGATGCGCTCCATCTCCGGCAGGAGTGTGGTCACGCTGTTGCCGGCGGCTGCGTCGTGGCGGTAGATGGCATTCTCGCCGGCTTTGAGCAGGACCTCCTGCTTCTCAGGGTGAATCCTGAACCAGGTGCCGACGCCGAGTGCCTGGTTAAAGACGGCTTGAATGGATTGGGGACTCATGTCGCTCTCGTGCATTTTGGAGGCGGCGTGCTCGTTCGCGACGGTGCTGGCGGCCTCCTGCTTGCGCACCGCTTGGTGGAAGTCGATCACGGCATATTTCACGGAGGCTTGCGCTGCGGTGACTGCGAGCATGTTTCTGACGCGTTGGTGAGCGGAGTCGAGTGAGATGGAGGTGGTGCGCAGGGCGGTGTGCGTCATGCCGGGGAGGGCACCGGCTTTGGAAAAGGGCTCGACATGGCCATTGTAGGCATCAATGACGATGAGGATTTTCCGAGGGGCTTTGTCCTGATGAAGCAGGCGGAGGGCGGTGACGGTGCCGAGATTGTCCGCCACGCCGCCATCGAGCAGGTAGAGGCGTGGGTTTTTCGGATCGCGACTACTTTTGAGCGTGGTGGCGGGAATGGCGACGGGGAAGGAGGCGCTGGTTTTCAGCCCCACGGCGAGCGGAAGGTCGTAGGGGTCGTCCAGCGGGTGGTTCCGCATGCGATGCTTGTAGCCGTTGATGTGGTAGGTGGCGAGGATGTCGGGGGTGAAGGGAAAAATGGCCCCGTTTTCATAGATGGTGCCGTTGGTGATCCAGTAGGGCACCTGGGGAGTGCCGCCGCCCTTGGGCACAAAGACTTCACGCAGGGTGAGAGATTTGCCGTCGTTCAATCCGAGCACGTTTTCGTCCAGACGACCTTCGAGGATGTCGCCACGGTCCAGATTCGTCATCATGAGCGGATTGAAAAAGGAACCGGCGATGGAGGCCTGGTAGTTTTTGGCCAAGGCCTCACGCCAGGAGCGGCTGCCCTCGCTCGGCGAGGCATGTCCGCGCTGTGAAAAGGAGAAGCCCGCCGCGTTCCGATCCTCGGGATGCTGACGGCGGTACTCGAGCAGGTGCGTGATGTAAGAGCCTGCGGCCATGCCGCCACCGGAGACGGTGGAGAAGTAATCGACCTCGCGAAGCAAATTCGAGCGGCTGCCGCCAGGACCGGGCACTTGGACCGATTCCAGCGCTTTGAGCACGCCCGAGGCGAAGTTTCCGGCACGCATGCCGCCGCCGGAAATGGCCACTGCGAGGGCGATATCGCTGCGCTGGCCGGGCCGGCGCTGCACGCTTTCGTAGGCGTTGAGATGGATCGTGGGCTCCTCAGCTGGCCAGGCATCTCCGAGCTCGATTTTAGCACTGCGAGTGGCGCAGGCGGCGAGTGAAAGGCTCACAGTCAGGAGAATGGAGGTGCGTAGAGGCAACATGGAGGGGTGAAAGGCTGTTGGTGTGCTGGGCACTAGAACTGGAGCGAAAGCTGGGCGTAGCCGAAGTGGGCGGTATCGCTGGCTCCTGTCTGTGCGAGGTAGGAGCCGGGCAGGAAGATGGCGTAGCCGGTTTGCAGAGCGACGTGGGCGTTGAAGGTGTACCAAGCGTTGAGGTTGAACTCCGTGCCGCGGTAGTTGCCGGCGCTGCGGGCGGCGGCGTTCACGGGACGCACGGTGGTGCTGGTGTTGGAGCCATACCACGCGTCGTTGTTTGTGGCATTCCAGAAGGCCATGGCATCGAGGCTGAGCTTCAGTTTCGCGGTGGGCTGGATGGAGAAATTGAGCTGAAGGTTGTGCATGTTCATCCAGGCGGTGGTGTCCATGTAACCAAAGAGGGCGTGGTTGCCGGGGAAGAAGTTCTGGAAGGTCGAGCTGCGGCCATCGGCGGCATTTTCATCGCCGCTGGCATAGTTGTACTGCACGCCGAGGCGGGGTTTCCACGCGTCTTGGAAGTTGTAGCCGCCGCCCCAGTGGCCGGCGAAGGCGCGATGATCCAGGCCGGCCGCTTTGCCAAACTGGGCGGTCATTTCAAAGTCGTAATCCCAATTGGCGAGGTGTTTGGGATCGCCCTTCATCATCGTGCCGATGCTCCAGACATTCATGTGGCCGACAGCTCCGAGCGGGGCGCCTGCGGCTCCGGGGACTTTGTTGCTCACCTGATTGAACACATAGAA
Source organism: Verrucomicrobiaceae bacterium (assembly GCA_016713245.1). Lineage (GTDB taxonomy): Bacteria > Verrucomicrobiota > Verrucomicrobiia > Verrucomicrobiales > Verrucomicrobiaceae > Prosthecobacter. Next base: position 1,032,121 of record JADJPM010000001.1, read on the forward strand.
GTCCGTTTTGCTCTGCCACGGAATCAGTGAATTGGAGGAGAAGTACACGCCGCTATCCACCGCGTTGCGGCCTTCGTTGTCGTTGAAGGTGTCCGACTTGTTCCACTGGTTGTTGGTGAAGGTGACGGGGCTGCCGGTGAAGAAGTCCAGGTCCCAGGAGGCCGTGGAATAGCGCAGACGCACGGCGTCCCAGGCGCGGGAGGAGTTCAACCACTGCGGATTGCTGATCAGGCGCTGGCTGCCGTAGTTCAGCGGCTGGCGGCCCACACGCAGGCTGAGGCCGTCGGCGTCATGCCCGATGTCCACCCAGGCCTGCAGGATGTCCATGACGTCATCCCCATCAGCACCGAAGGTGCCCACGTTGTTGGGACGGCTACCGCCGAGCTCGCGGATGTCCTGGCCCTGCACATAGACCTTGAGCCACTCGTTGGCGTGAAACAGGACGCCGAGACGCAGGCGTGTGAGTTGCCACGAGGCGTCCTTGGGATCGTTGACGCGGCTGTCGAAGTCGTTGTTGTTTTCCCGAATCTCGAAACGCGTGTTGAAGGCCGCATCAAAGACAAGGCGGCCATTTGCCAGCGTGTAGCGATCCTTCAAATCGGCGCGACCATCGGCGAAGTTCGTGGGGTATTTGAAACCAGCCGCCTGAGCGATGCTGTGGGCGTTGCCGCCGGTCGGTTGAGCCTGCGAACTGAAGGCTGCGGCAAGAGTCGTCGCGGCGATGAGAGCGCCGCAGCGCAGGTTTTTCCCGCGAAGGGCCTGAAGTGACATTTTCATGGCTGGTGTCGAGTGTTGAGGGCGATGTCCAAAAGGGATTACTCGGCTGCTTTGCTCTGCAGAAGGCGAGTCCGGAGCGAGCGACCATGCAGCGATTGCACGGGGCGGTTGCTTTTCCCCAGCTTGGCTTCAAAGGCTGCCAACTGCTCAGGGCTGGCGGTGATCGGATCTCGCAGCACCATCCAATCCACATTCTCCGTGCAGGGCGGCGTCGTCAGGGAGCCGGAGTAGTGATAGGCGGCCACGTTGTCCGGCAGATGCAGTTTCAAATCCAGCTCCACGTCCGCCACATGCTTGGTCTCGCCCTTGGCGGCGGGGAAATGGGTGATCAGCTTGGCAAGGTTTTCGTTCGCCGGACCTTCCCGCACCATCACTCCGACCACGGCCAGCTTTCCGTCCGCGCTCTGATGCACGAAGTGCATCTCCATAGGCATGTGTGTGCCGTCCACGGTGTGCTCGCTGGGCGTGTGGAAGTGGAATTGCTTCAACACATAGGTGTCCTTGTCCGTCGTCATCGTGCTGCCACCGTCCACCGTGACCTGAATGGTGTGCCCGTTGTCGATGATGTCATCCACATGCGCATGATGGGAGATTTTGAGCTTGGTCTTTTGATAGTCGAGCTTCCAAGCGCTGGACTCTCCGGCCTCCGCTTTAGTAATGTTGATCGGTGACTGACTTTTGCCTTCGCCACAGGCCGCATACACGGGGCTCAGCTTTGGCCAGTAGGGCGGACCATCTTCACCCTCGTAGCCCCAATGTGCTGGCCGGGCGGAATCGGCTGCGGGGGCCGCTTGGGTCGCGGGTGCGTCAGCAGCAGTCTTTTCAGCAGGTTTGCAGGCGGCGAGAGTCAACAAAGCCGCCAGTGTCAGGAGAAGATTATTTTTGAGCATCGATACCGTGATGCCATGGTTGGCAGTGCCATGTCAACCATGCAGGCCGTCGAGGCAGCAATTTCAAGCCCGATGAAAAAGATCACTTCCCCTTCAAAGCACGGTCAATGTCCTCCCAGAGGTCCTCGACATGCTCGATGCCCACGGAGAAGCGCACGAGGCTGTCGGTGACGCCGGCGGCTTCGCGGACGTCTTTCGGGAAGGACGCGTGCGTCATGCTCGCGGGATGTGCGACGAGGCTTTCGATGCCGCCGAGGCTTTCCGCCTGCGTGAAGAGGCGGAGACGACGAATGAAATCGAGTGTCTTGGCGTAGCTGAGGCCGAAATCGGCGAGCAGCATGCCGCCGCCGAGCTTCATCTGCTTCTTGGCCAGCTTGTACTGCGGGTGGCTGGTCAAAAATGGATACTTCACGGCTTTGACGCCTTTGCGGCCTTCGAGGCGTTTGGCGAGTTCGAGCGCATTGGAGCTATGACGCTCGATTCGCACCGCTTCGGTCTTCGCACCGCGTGAAACGAGCCAGGCATCAAACGGGCTCGGCTGCAAACCGAGGGCTTTTGGGCGAAAATCATCTTTTCCTGCCATTCGTCGTTGTTGGTGCACACGGCACCACCGAGGCAGTCACTGTGGCCGTTGGTGTATTTCGTCGTGCTGAGCTGGGAAAGGTCCGCGCCGAGGTCGAGCGGCTGCTGGAGCAGGCTTGAGGCAAAGGTGTTGTCCACGGCGACGATGCTGCCGACTTTGTGCGCCACGTCTGAGATCGCTTTGATGTCGAGGATCTTCAAAAGCGGGTTCGTGGGTGATTCGAGCCACACGAGGGCCGGTTTGAGGTCTTTGATGAGGGCGTAGTTCGCTGGGTTGGTGAGGTCAGCGTATTTGATCTTGATGTCGAAGCGGCGCAGCACGCGTTCGAAGAGGCGGTAGGTGGCTCCGTAGATCTGCTGCTCACTGAGGATGGTGTCGCCCGCTTTGAGCGAAAACATGATGGCGCTGATGCTGCTGATGCCGCTGGCGAAGATGGTGGCGTGCTTCGCATTCTCCAGCGACGCGAGCGTGGCTTGGAGGTTGCGGAAGTTCGGGTTGCCGCTGCGGGTGTAGTCAAAGCCGCCGGGGTTTCCCGTCTCGAAGGTCGAGGTCATGTAGATCGGCGGGATCACGGCGCCGGTCTCGCTGCGCCAGTCCTGCCCGACGTGGATGGCACGGGTCTCAAAACGGGCGTCGGCGGGGATGGTAGGGTCGTCCTTCATGGGGCGGCATGCTTGCAGCGGCTGGCTTGTCTTTGCAAGGCTGCGAGGCGTCAGTTACTGGTGACTCGGAGGCGGACGAATTTGGCTCCGCCGAGATCGATGGACGGCGTGACGCGAACGGTGACCGTCTCGGTGGTGCCATCGCCAGTGGGAACGGCGGATTTTTCGACGACGCTAGCTCCCGTGTCATCCCAGGTGAGGAGATCGGTGCTGGTTTCGACGATGTAGTTCAGGCCCGCCCGCTGGATGCGGCGGCGGAATTGCATGCACAGATACTTTTGGCCGCTACCGCCATCGGTTTCAGTGAGTGCCGCTGGGAGCATGCTGCGGGCATTGGCGGAGCCTGCGGGGATGCCAAGGGCGTGCTCGAGGAGTGCATCTAGGCCGTTGTTTTCAGGATCGCCGCCGGGTGTCGCAATTCGGAAGACGGTGACGGTGGTGGTGGCGGTGTTGGGCGGGACGGCGTTGTCCGCAGCGGTGACGGTGATGGAGTTCGTGCCGTCGGTAAGGCCGGTGAGCGCGGAGGTCCAGTTGGCGAAGGCGTTTGATGTGCTGGCGGCATTGCCCGCAGCCGTGACGCTTACGACTCCGCTGGTGGCATCCGTGGTGGTGCCGGCGAGGGTGGCTGTGGCGGCTGTGGTGGTGAGTTGCGGGACGGTGATGACGGGTGGCGTGGCGTCCTGGGTGGATGAGACGGCGTTAGACCAGGGGCTAGTGATTTTTGCCGCAGGGCTGACCACATAGCCGATGCTCCAGTCACGAAGGTAGGGCGTGCTTGATGAGTTGGAGGAGGCGAGATTTGCCCTTAAGCGCAGCGCGGTGTGCGAGGCCACCGCAGGGAGGGATGCGAGGTTCGTGCCTGAGGTGACACCGGCTGCGAGCAGGTTTCCTGCGCCGTCCAGCACATCAATCGACCCCGAAGAACCCGGGCTGGAAGTATCCAGCGCGTATGAAAGCGGGCCCCACTGATGGCGGTAAGCCGGTGAAACGACTGGGGATGTCACGGAGCCGCTCGAGACAAACACCGGTGTGTTTTTGGTGACGGTGATGTCGTCGAAATAGCAACGTCCCGCGGCAGCAGAGAAGTAAACAGAGGGTCTTCCAGTGCTGAAGGTCGTGTCTGATCGAACCATGGAAGTGCTCCCGCCGTCAATCACCAGAGGAGTTTCGACAACAACACCTCCACTGACAGCGACCCGCCACGCTTGAAGGGTGAGCGTGTTGCCCTGGGTGGTGAGCCGCAGTTTGACATTGTCGGAAGAGGACAAAGTGATGCTGTTGGACGAGGCTCCCAATGGATTGAGGATGCCATTGAGGAGAACCTGAATCGAGAGGGTGACCGAGGTGTTATTGAATGAAGCAAATGCAGCGTAGCCTTGAATGCCGCCCGTCGCCGACAGGCTGGACCGCATGAGCAGGCTGCCATAAAGGAATCCCGTGATGCCTTCTGGAGCCAGATAGCCCTCGATGGAGCCATCCGCGAATGTGTAAGTGGAGGTGGCAGGCATGAAGGCATAGCCAGTCGATGTGCCGGACGCACTTCCGATGCGGCCCTCCAGATCGCTGCCTTGGTTTACTGGAAGTGCGGGGGTGGTATTGGGGCCCGCTGTCATGGCCTGCCTGTCCATGGTGGCACCACCGCCGGTGGCCGGGAACACGGTTTCTGCCCAGGATGTGCCAGCGGCGTCGAAGTTTTCTGTCCAAGTCACCGGCGTGGAACTGCTTGAGGCGAGAGAGATGTCATGCACGGAGAGAGACCGGCTGGTGCCGGAGAGTGTTGCGGTGGCGAAGTCCGCGTAAGAGGTCTGCTGCCACTCGGCGAAGGACGCGGGCGTGTCGTTGGCCGCGACGCCACGAACCCGGTAATGATACAGGGCGCCATCTTGGAGGCCGGATTGGGAACTCGAGGTGCCTGCGATGCCCGGAGTGATTACTGGCGAGGAGAAAGAGGGGAGAAGATCCCGCTCCAATAAGTGGCTGCCAGCTCCCGGTGAGGCGGACCAAGAAAGCGTATTGCTGGTGCCACCCGTGAAGGGCGGCTCCGCGGCCAGGACGGGGCTGCTGTATCCGGAAACGATTGGCTGCGAAGCACCAAATACACCCGATGCGCTCGCATGCAGCACCACCGCCGGATGCGTGGAATTGACCGTGAGATTGCCAGTCCACTGGCTGTTGACGAAGGCACCCGTCGTCGCAGGAGTGACGGACAAGCCCGAGTCACTGACGAGACGGATTTGAGGCCGCTCGATGGCGGTGAAGCGAGGTGTGGAGGTGCCGCTCCAGGTCGTCGGCGCACCGGAGGTTTGCGAGTAGTAGAAAATCATCCCGATGTCATAGCCGGTGGGGTCACGGCGGAGCCACGCACCCGTTCCGGTCGTGGTGTTGTCCGTGCTGATGTCGAGCATGAGGTTGTCCACGCCGTTATAATCGAAGGGTGTGGTGAAGGTGAAGACCACCCAACCTGTGGTGTTGAAGGTATGGTTTCCCTGCCAGACGGTCGTCCATCCCGATGTCTCCCAGTTCTGGGAGGCGTTGAAGTTGCTCAGAGACGTGTGTTTCAGGCGAAGCGTGAAGCTGTTGTAAACAAAGGTGGAGGATTGCGAGATATTCAGTGCCAATCCGGTGATCCGCCGGGCTGGCCCTGCTTCGGAACGTTTGTAGATGATCTGGCCGCGGCAGTCAGACTGGAAGGTGTAAAGCGGCACCGTGCTCTGGAAGAGGCCGTCACCGATGGTCGTGGTGGTGGAGAGGGGGCTGGCGACGGACACACTGGCCGATCCTGAGAAGACACCCGGCGCCCCATCCGCATCCACGGCCGTGAGAGTTACCGGGAAGGGTGTCCCGGGTACCACATGAGCCGGCTGGCTGGTACAGACAAAGCGAGTGGCCGGGCCCGACGTGACGGCAAAACTATTGCTCGTTCCGGTGCTTCCGGCTGGTCCTGTGACGCCGAGCGTGACATTGGTGGTCGATTGCGTGGCGGTGATCTGGCCGGTCCACACGCCATTGACGAAGGCTCCCGACAAGCCGGGTGTGATGGGGAATGGAGAGCCCGCAGACTGTGCGGATAGTGAGACCGTGCCGACGAAGCCGGTCAGAGTGGCGTTGGCGGCGTTTTGAGCCGTGACGGTCACATTGAACGGCACATTTTTGGACTGAGCTGAAATGGTGGAGATCGCGAAGTGATGCGGATCATTGTCCAGGACGGAAATAGAGGCACTGCCGGAAGTGAAGCCTGAGCTGCTGGCTGTGATGGAGACCGGCTGATTGCCATCCTGAAGAGCATCATCGATGACGTTCAGGGTGAATGCCGCCGAAGTCATGCCAGCGGGAATGACCACGGTGGCGGTGGCCGGTTCAGCCTCGGTGAGATCGCTCGAGGAGAGGCTAATCGTGGTGTCCGTGGCCTGGGCTGAAGCGAATGACACACTGCCGGAGACAGTGCCGGCGGATTCCGATGCCGTCGCTGGCAGGCTCACGACCAGCGGAGGAGGTGCAATCACGTTGAAGGTGTTTGAGGCTCCGCTGGTGGCACCATTGACCGCACGCAGGCGGACGCTGGAGGCGGTGTCTGCCGCAGACACGTTGCCGCTCCACACGCCATTGGTGAAGGTGCCGGATACCGTCGGCGTGACAGGCACGCTGACTCCCACGGTGCCAAAGCGGATGTTCGGCAGCACGAAGTTCGTTACCGGTGTGGGGTTGGTGGTGCCGGACCAGGTGAGAGGATTGCCGTAGTCAGTGTCGGTTTGCAGCAGGGTGGTGCGGCTCGTGACTGAACTGGTGTAGCGTGTGTAGCCCTGCGTCACGCCCGTCGAGGCGTTGTAGTAGCTGAAGTCAATCATGAGCGAGCTCGTGCCGTTGTAGGCAAATGGCGTGCTGAAATCGAACTGACGCCAGCCGGTGCTGGAGATGGTGGTGTTGGCCTGATACACGGTCGTCCAGCCGGCGCTGTCCCAAGAAGCCGTGGCCGAGGTGGCCGAGGTGTGCTTCATGCGGATCGTGTAGCCGGTGAAGGGGCTGCCAGGGACGGCATCGACGAAGAGGGCCAGGTTGTGAATGGTGCGGGCGGCTCCCACCTCGGAGGGAAGGTAGATGACTTGCATGCGCTGCGAGCGGCTTTGTGATCCAAGCGGGATGGACCATGTGAAGGTGCTCGTGCCTACGATCACTTGCGATGAGTCACTGGAGATCGAGAGGGCGGCAGTCTGGTTGAAGGACGTCACCGTGTTGTTGCCGATGTCCTGGGCGGTGATCGTGACCGGGACCTGGATGCCAGTCACCACAGTGGCAGGCATCGGCGAGATGCCAAAGTGGTCCAGGCTGCCACCGCTGACAGCGAATGCATTGCTCGTGCTGCTGCCGCCCGTGACCGGATCGGTGAGGGTCAGCACCGCATTGGTGGCGTCATTTCCCACGCTCACGCTTTGAGTTTTCACACCGCTGCTGAAGCTGGTGAGCGTGCTGGGCGTGACCGAGATCGGCGAGGCTCCGTCCGCCGCCGTGAGCACGGGTGATCCCGCGTAAGTGGTGATGGTGACATCGTTGATGTCCTTGGCCGTGAAGGTGACGTTGAACGGGGCGTTTCTCACCTGCGGGCTGGCCACCGCAGAGACTGTGAAATGATGTGCATCGTCGTCGAGCACGCTGATGGCCGAACTGGTGGCACTCGTGAAGGAGGCGGCACTGGCGGTGATCGTCGCGGTCTGGGTGCCGTCGAGGGCCGTGTCATTGACCGGTGTGAGGGTGAAGTAACCACTGACAAACGATCCCGCGTTGATGGTGACGGTGCTGGAGACATTCAGCTCGCTCGTGTCGCTGGAGATGAGATTGATCGTCAGCGGGGCTGGGACGGAGCCTGCAAGGGTGATGTAGCCGCCAGTGGTGTTGGCAGCGCCTCCTTCTCTCATGCTGGTGGTTAGCAAAATAAAGCTCAAGGCACGGCTTTCATTATCGGTGACCTGCACGGTGCCGGTGGCAGGCGTGGAGCCGGCCAGGGTGGCGGTGATGACCGCGTCCTGATTGCCGTCGATGACGGAGTTGTTCGGAGCGGTGAGCGTGAAGGCGGCGCTGGATTGACCTGCGGGGATCACCACGGAAGCTGGCACGGTGAGGCGGGCGGTTAGTGAGGAGGAAAGGCTGATCGTGAGGTCTGCCGCTGCCTGCGTGGCGAGTTGGACGCTGGCCTGCCCGGTGGTGCTTGAGGTGCCTTCGGCGAGCGTCGCTGGCAGCGTGAGGGTGAGTGTGGTGGTTTCGTTATCGTTCACCGTCGTCGTCGCCTGCGCCCGATTGTAGGCAGGGGCGGTGGCGCTGATGACCACAGCTTGTGCACCATCCAGCAATGCATCTTCAGGCAGATTGATCGTGAAAGCGGCACTGGTCTGGCCGGCCAGAATGGTGGCACTGGCCGAGGGCACGGCTTCGGAGGTATCAGATGACGCAAACGTCACGGTCAAATCCGACGCGGGGGCCACACTAGCGGTCAACGTGCCATTTAGAGTTCCTCCCTCGGTCCCGCTGGCGGGTATCGACAGGCTCAGCGAGCCTGTGCTGGTCACAGCAAATGCATTCGAGCTGCCTGTCACCAGAGGTGAAGTCGCGTGGATTGCCAGTGTCTGCGCTGCTGGCTGTGAGGAAGGCACCGAGACACTTCCGGTCCATGTCCCATTGGTAAAGGAAGCCAGGTTTGGCTGCAAATCGCCTAGCCGCTGGATGACCATGCGCACATTCGGCGTGAGGCTGGTGTAACCTGGAGCAGGCGATGTTCCACTCCAGGTCAAAGGATCACCGGCTAGATTGTTGGAAGAGGCGAATATGGTCCCGGCCCCAATTGTGGTGAAATACACCGAGCCGAAGTCGAAGGTGCCTGGAACAGCCACGTTGTTGAAGCTGATATCGACGAGCAGATTGTTTGTGCCGTTGTAATCGAATGGCTGGGAGAAGGGGATCGTCATCCAGCCTGTGGCTGACACTGATACGTTTGCCTGATGAACCACGGTCATGCCGGAACTTTCCCACTCGCGGTCGCCGAGAGCCGAATAACTGGCCTTTGAAGTATGTTTAAGGCGGATCGTAAAGGCTGTCATGCTGTGCGGCGGGATGCCGAACACATTGAATGCCAGGGACATGATTCTTCCCGCCCCGCCTACGTCGGTAGAACTGTAAATAAACTGAGCACGATGGTCTGCGTAATTCGTCCGAAAGATATTTTCACTGGCCACAGCAGCCACGCCGATGGTGGTCGTGTCCGTGTTTGTGAGCGTTCGCAGCTGGGCGCTGCCATTAAATCCCGTCAGCGTGTTTCCAGCACTATCCTTCGCTGTCAAAGTGGCGGCGAAGGGCACGTTGGCCACCTGCGGTGAGGGAATGGTGCTCCAGTCGAAGTGATGCACCGGCGCGGTCAGGGTGAAGGTGACGGGAACATCCTGCTGGGGGGACGCGGGATCGTTCGAGGTAAAACGCAGGGTGGCGTTATACACTCCTGCCACAAGGACGCCTGGAGTGAATGTGGCGGTGACGTTGGCGTTTCCGCCTTGAGCGATCGTCCCGGAAGACGATGACAAGGAAAGCCACGGGGCTGCACCAACGATGGAGGCGTTCCAGTTCAGTGAGCCAGTGCCGGGGTTGCTGAGTGCGAGAGCCTGGCTCATGGAGCCCTCACCTTGCAGCGTGGTGACGTTTAACGCCGCTGGCAAGATGGCGAGGGTGGGGCCGGCGATCACATCAAAGCTGTTGCTGCTGCCAGTGAGGCCTCCCGCAGCATTCGCTGTGAGGGTGACGGCGGAAGCCGGTGCCGGGAAAGTCACCGCGCCGCTCCAAACGCCGTTGAGGAAGGCACCGGTGCCCGCTGGTGTCATGCTGACGGCTCCGCCGGCATTTGCCGCAGAGAGCGTGGCGGTGCCGGTGAAGTTCGTCACGGTCTGGTTATCGATGGATTCGGCACGCAGAGTGATGGAGAAGGCTCCCAGGGCAAGCTGAGGAGAGCTGATCGGATCGAAGGCGAGGTGATGAACTTCATCGTCGAGGACACTGATGTCGTGTGAGTCACCCGTGAGGCCGGAGGCGCTCGCGTTCAGGCTGACGGCGACGGCTCCATCGCTGAGAGCGTCATCCACGGGCGTGATGTCGAAAGAGACACTGCCCGCACCGGCAGGGATGACCACGGTGGCGGGCAAGGTGAGCTCGCTGGTGTCTGAGCTGACCAGGGTGACGGTCACATCGGTGCCTGCAATGACTGGCGGGGCAAAGCCGATGCTGCCGGTGAGTGGTGCGGCGGATTCGAGCACGCTGGCGGGCAGGGTGATGACCAGCGGAGTGGAGGCGTCATTGTCCGCGAGGGAGACGGCGGCGGTGTCACTGCCGGAGCCCAAGCTGGCTGTGACAGTGGTGCTGGAGGCCTCCAAGATGGTGTCATTCTCGGCCTTCGTGAGGTCAAAGGCGGCGCTGGTGGCTCCGGCGGGCAGAGCGACGGACGCTGGCAGCGTCAATCCATTCACCGGGGAGGCGGAAAGGGCCACGGAGAGGTCAAACAGGTTCGCGGAGGTCATGGAGACACTTCCGCTGATCGTGCCGCCCTCGGCCAAAGTGGCTGGAAGGCTCAAATCAAAGCCTGCGGGCGTTTCGTCGTCCAAAATGGCCATTTCGACCACACTGCGTCGAAAACCCTCCGCGGTGGCGACGACCTGCAAAGGCAGGTTTCCGGTCAAAAAGGCGTCTTGAGCCACTGAAATGGCAAAATCCGCCGAAACGGTGTTTCCGGCCAGAATCGTGACCGTGGCAGGCACGGTGAGGCCGCCGGGCCGGTTCGTGGCGAGTGTGATGATGGTGTCAACCGCCCGCACGGCAGGCAGGGTGACGTTCGCCATGGCACTGCCGCCTTCCGCGAGGGTGGCGGGAGCGCTCAGCACGAGCTGCTGCTCTGGACGGCCCGTGACGCGGATGTCATCGAAGGCGAAGCCATCACCGCCGACCCACGAAGAGTTGTCGAAGTGGTTGAAGCGGATTCGGAAGTCTGCGCCGGGGGTGAAACCGAAGGTGGTGGCCGCCGCGCTGAGATCGACGGTGAACTCCTGATAGGTGTTGTTGGAGGCAGTGCCGCGCAGCGCCTGGACCTCATACCAGGTGTTTCCATCCGTGCTGACGGCCACGCCGTCGAAATTAGCTCCTCCTGTGAAGGGATTGGTGGGCGGCGCCTGGTCCTCGTCGTTGTTCTCCTTCATCCAGAACTTCAGCGTGAGGTCCTGATGGCCGGTGACATCGAGTGTGAGCGAGGCCTCATTGCGTGAATCACCGGTGGTGTGCACATCCATGAGCAAATGATAGACTCCACGCGGCACCTGCTGGTTGGTGATCTGGGTGCGGTGGTTGCCGGTGCCGGTGATGGCCCATTGCGGCCTGAAGACGCCGCTCTCAAAGTCATCCTCAAAGAGCGTGGCCACTGGCTCTGGCGGCGTGTAGGCGTTGGCAGTGACAGTGATGTCGTCGAAAGCAAAACCGTCCGAGCCATAGGTGAAGTTGTCGAAGTGGTTGAAACGGATTTTGAAGGCGGAGTTGAGGCTGAGGCCATGGGTCGTGGCGGCGGCGCTGAGGTTCACCTTGAACTGGGTGTAGGTGCTGCTGATGCCATCGGCGGTGCGCAGGCCCTTTACCTCATACCAGGTGTTTCCATCACTGCTGATGGCCACGCCGTCGAAGTCCGCGCCGCCTGTGAAGGGTAGGGTGGGTGGTCCGCTGTCCTCGTCACCACTCTCCTTCATCCAGAAGCTCAGTTCCACGTCTGATTTACCGGCGAGGTTGAGGGTTAGAGTGGCTTCGTTGCGGGCGTTGGAGCCATCCGAGGTGGAATCCATCGTCATGTGGCGGGTGCCGGTGCGCGGGCCGTTCGCGGTTGTGATGATGGTGCGGTGGGTGCCGGTGCCGGAGATGGTCCATTCCGGTTTGAAGGTGGTATCTTCAAAACCATCCGTGAACATGACCTGCGGCGGCGGGTAGGAGATGGGCGCTGGCGATTGGATGGCAAAAATGCCGCTCTGGCCGGTGAGGCTGCCTGCCGTCCCTTCCAGGCGCACGGCGGCGAGGCCGGCGGGGACGTAAAAGCTCGTGCTGGCGGCACCATTCACGAGCGTCAGGCTTGCAGAAGCCACCGCAGCCCCACCAGGGGAGGTGACGAGCTCCACGGTGACGGGGCCTGTCGTTTCATTCACCAGGATACCTGCTGCATCCACTGCGCTGACCTGCACCGGGATGGCAGTGCCAGCGGGATGGGGCGAGGTGACAGGGGCAAAGGCTAGAGCCATCGCCGGGCCGCCCGTGACCACTTCAAAGGCATCTGACGTGCCCGTGGCACCGTCCCCGCCTGTGGCCAGGAGTGTCACGCTCGTGCTCGCTTCTCCAACGGCCAGATTACCGCTCCACACGCCATTGACAAAGGTGCCGGAGCTGGCGGCGGAGAGTGGTAGGGAGGCACCTCCTGAGTGCGCCGAGAGTGCCACGCTGCCATTGAATCCAGTGAGGGTACTGTCCGTGGCATCACGGGCGGTGAGGGTCACGGCAAACGGTGCGTTACGCGTCTGTGGTGAGGGCACGATGGCCCACTCAAAGGAGGCGGGGTCATTGTCCTGCACCTGCAGACTGGCGCTGCCATCGAAGAACCCGGCGGCGGTGGCGGTGAGCGTGACGCTTTGCGTACCGTCCTGCACGCTATCTTCCACCGGGAAGACTTGAAAATTCGTGGAAACTTGGCCGGCAGGGATGAGAACGGTGCCAGCCACGGTGGCCTCCGAGTTGTCACTGGAGACCAGCGTGATGCTCGTATCCACAGTCCGTGGACCGGACAGTGCCACGGTGCCGACACCAGGAGCACCGCCTTCACTCAGCGTGGCGGGTGGGGTGATGGTGAGCGTAACGGTTTCATTGTCGAGCACGTCCAGACTGCCGCTGGCGGAGACGAGCCCCTGCCCGCTGGCGGTGAGACTGACTGTCTGCGTGCCATCGAGCCGCACATCATTGACCGGCGCGATGGTGAAGGTGGAAGATCGTGCTCCAGCGCTGATGGTGGAAATGGAGCTGACCGTGGCCTCCGCCGTGTTTCCAGAGATCAAAAACACCGTGGTGGCCACCGGCTGCACGGGCTCGATAAAGACGGTTCCAGTGCCGTTGCTGCCGCCTTCCGTCACACTGGCTGGCAGGGCGAGCGTGAGCACCGACTGCTCATCATCGACTACGCGGATGTGCGTGTAGCTGGTGGTCTGGCCGGTGGCGCTTGCGGTGACGATGACTCCCTTGCCTACGTCTGCGAAGACGTTTTGCGGAGCACTGATGGTGGTGCTGGCGCTCGTCTGCCCGGCGAGGATCGTGACGGGCGACGCGATACTCAGGCGGGCGGCAGCATTCGAGGTCAAGGTGACGCTCGTATTGGACGCTGCGGCGGCAGGCAAGGTCACGGTCACTGATTGGTTCAAGGTACCCTCGGTGATCGCAGGCGGCAGATTCACGGCAATGGAAGTCGTGGGATTGGCCTTCACCGCCACGTCGTCAATGCCGATGCCGTCATTGGCGATGGCCTGATCGTCATACTGGGAGAAACGAAGCTGGAAAGTGCTATTGAAACTCCAGCCAAGGCGTTGAATGACCGGATCAAGGAACACCCTTGTCGCCGAGGTGCCGTAGCTGGAAGAAAGAAAGCGCAGCGCACTCACCTCCACCCAGGTGACGCCATCCTGGCTGATGGCCACGCCGTCATAATTCATCGTGGAGCCAAAAGTGCCCAACGGACCCGTCAGAGTCGGAGCATGGGAATCATCAGCAAAGCTCTTCGCGAACCATTCTAGGGCACCTCTGGATAGGGGGTGCATTTTTGCAAGCGGCTCCAGGAACTGAAAAAACGGCGTTTTTACCCGCCTTTCTCCTCGTGCGATGGTGCACGAGCCATGCCTCAGCGGGCTTTTGAGTGGGGTTTGAGGCTCGTTTTGTCTTCTTTTTTGCCCGTTCTACGGCGCTTACGGCGCTCTGCCCGTCTCAACGGGCCAAGCAGGCATAGCGATCCATGTTGTAAACCAGATTGCTGAGGTGGTTGTGCTGTGTGGCTCGTTTCAACCCGATGCTCCGACACCAGTCGGCCCCCATCTGCGCCATCCTCGCGAAGATGTGCTCCACCCTCACTCGCATCCGGCTGATCGTGTGGTTGGTCTGCTGCTCTTTTTCACTCAGCGCATGGCCCCGCGTCGCTTTGCGCATGAGGAACTCCTCGGCGTTGAGCTTGATGAGATGCGCTTCGTGCTCGGCGCTGTGGTAGGCGCTGTCGGCGAGCACGGCTTGGTCTTTCTCATCGAGGAGTTCTTCAAAGACCTGGCTGTCATGCAGATGCGCAGGTGTGGTGGTGGCTTTGATGATGAGCTTGGTTTTCAAGTCGGCTTTCACATGGTTCTTCCAGCCGTAGTGGGCCTCGTTGTTTTTCTTCGTCCAACGCGCTTCGCTATCCTTCTGCCGACCCACGGCTGGGTTGGTGTCGAACTCCTCGGGCCGCCCGCCCTCTTTGATGCTCTGGTTTTGCTCGCGGCTGTTTCGCTGGCGCGGGGCTTCCGGTGAAGCTGGCGTCGATGATGCTGCCTTCACGGGCGATGTAGCCTTGAGCTTCGAGCTGGAGGTTGAAGGCATCGAAGAGCTTGCGACTGCCCTCGCGTCCACTTTCTTCGAGACGCTGCTTGAAGTCCCAGATCGTCTTGGCGTCGGGGATAACATCGCCGATGCGCAGGCCGAGGAAGCTTTTAAAGCTCGTGCGGTCAAAGATTTGCTCCTCGGTGGCGTCGTCGCTGAGCCCGTGGAACTTTTGCAGCACGAGCACCTTGAGCATGAGCACGGGGTCGAAGGGTGGCTTGCCGCCTTTGCGCCAGTCGCGGGTGGCGTAGCCGGTGAGTTCTTCGAGCAGCGGGCGGAAGCTCTCCCAAGGGATAAGCTCGCGTAGCTTGAGGATGCCGGTGGTCTTGGCCGCGACGGCCTGCTCGTGTTCGATGGCGCTGAAAAGCCCTCCTCCTCGCTGGGTCTTGCGGTAGTGATTCATGCCCTTCTACATGGCTTATCAATGCGCCCGGCGAAAGCTTCTCCTGGGGAAATGAGGTTTCCAGAGGTGCCCTCTAGTGAAACGTTTTTCCGTCCGGCAAGGTTCAGTGTGAGCGTGGGCCGGTTCGCTGCGAAGGTGCCCGTGGTTGAGCTCGTGGTGTCCATGGTGAGATGGTAGGCACCGGTCTTCGGGGTGTTCGCGGTGGTCACCTGCGTGCGGGCGGTGGCTCCGCTGTTGCCCGCCGTGCTCCATGAGGCACCGAGGACGCCCGCTTCAAAGCCATCTGTGAACACCGTTTCCGTGCCAACGGTGGTACTTGGGTTGGAAATGATGATGAGATTGCTCAGGCCCGTCACTCCGGAGGGCGCGGTGGCCCGCAGCCAGATTGAGGCCTGAGGAGAGAATGCTTGGCCGCTCCACACCCCGCTGGTGAAGGCCACGGGCGACGCAGGGATGGCACCAAGAGAACGTGCTTCGTTGAATAGCATCGTCGGTAGCTCATTAGAGATCACGGGCACGGGGCCGGAGGCTGCGGTCCAAGTGGTGGGATCACCATGAGTGCTGTTGCTGGTGCCGCTGAGCATGCGGTTCGTGGTGGCGGGTGTCTGGCGCAGGGTGCCAGCGGTCGAGGCGGTGGTATTATCAAAGCTGATGTCCACCATGAGGTTTCGCACCCCATCGTAGGCAAAGGGCTTCAAGTTGAAGGTGTGGAACGTTCCCGACGCGGTGAAACTGGTGGTAGTATAGACCGTGGTCCAGCCGTCCTCTTCCCAACTACGGCCGTCAAAACTGTCCAGCGTGGTGTGTTTAAGCCGGACCTTGTAGTTCAGCATCGCCTGTCCGCCGGTGGTGAGGCGGGAGACGCTGAAAGCGGAGATTAGCTTCGGCGCGGCACCCAGCTCCGCCGCCGTATAGATAATCTGAGTGCGGGAATCATGTGCGGCGGTGTTGTGAAGCTTGAGCGTGCCGTTGGTGGTGCTGGTGGAACCCACCGTGCGGTCAAAGTAAGAGCCGAGGATCTCCACCACGGTCGGATCCGTGTAGCTTGTGAGTGCCGTGCCCACGTCATCCACGGCGGTGGCGGTGGCGTTGAAGGTCGTGTCCGCGAAGGCGCTGGAGGGCATGCCACTGAAAACGAAGGTGTCATGCGTCACTGGCTGAACGTCGAAGGCATTGCTGAGGCCGGTCTTCCCTCCCGCATCGGCGGCGCTGAGTGTCATGGCCGTGGCGGTGGCCGTCACATTCACCGCTGCGGTGGCTGCACCATTGACGAAGCCACTGACGCTGCCGGGTGAGAAAGGAACCACCCCGCCGGATGACGACGAAGTCAAGGTGACGCTGCCGCTGTGATTCGTGATGACCGCGCCATTGATGTCCCGCGCCGTGATGACCACATCAAAGGGCTTGTTGCGCTTTTGCGGGCTGGCGATGGCGGCAAACGTGTAGGCGCTCACCTCATTGTCCGCGATGCTCACCACGCGTGTCGCGTCCGGGAAACCGGCACTGCTGGCCGTCAACGTGGCGTTTTGAACTCCATCGAGCACCGCGTCGTCCTGCGGAGCCGCGTCAAAGTTGGCGCTGAACTGCCCGGCGGGGATCACCACGCTCGCAGGCACAGTCAGCTCACTCGGGTCGCTGCTGGCGAGGCTCAACGTGCGGTCCGTGGCCTGCACGGTGTTCACGGTGACGGTGTAAGTCTGCGGCCCGTCTCCCTCCCGTGCGGAGGAAGGTCCCGTGAGCACCATGGCGGGCGATTCGTCATCATTCACCGTCACGGTGGCCGTGCCGGGCGTCCAATTCGCCACGCTGGCGGTCAAAACGACATTTTGCGGCCCCTCGGCCAGCAAATTGTCCGCCGCATCAAAAGTGAAGTTTACCGGCCCGGTGCTGCCGGAGGGGATTACCACGCTCGCAGGCACCAAAAGCCGCGTAGAGGCCGCGCTGAGCAGTACCGTGACATTTTGCGTCGGTGCGGCGCTCACGCTCACACTGCCACTCAGCCCCGTGGAGCCCTCGGCGGCGCTCGCAGGCGCGGTGAGCGTCAAAACAGCCGTTTCATCGTCCGTGACGGCCAGGCTGTGCGTGCCCGTGCCGATGAACGGGGCGGAAGCGGTTATCACCGCCGACTGCGTGCCGTCCAGGTTCGCATCATCTACCAGGGTGATCGTAAAGGTCTTCGAGGTCTCGCCGGCCAGCAGCGTGAGGCTCGCAGGCACCGTCGCCGCAGCCAGGTTGCTGGAAGAGAGGTTCACCGTGACACTCGCGTCCTGCGCCACGTTGAGATTCAGGGTGGCGGTGATCGGCGAGTCCGACTCCGCCGCGGTGGAAGCCGCCGCGATGCTGAACTGAGCCGTCGGCTCACCGAGAAACTCCACGTCATCAATGTTCCATCCCGAGTAAGCCGTGCCCGCGACCACATTCTGATAACTCCAGCGCACCTGCACGGCTGGCTGCTGGTCCGCGATGGAGGAAATGTCATACTCCATCGTCTGCCAGGCATTGTCCGTGATGGCCGTGCCTGGATTGACAAACACCTCCCGCCAGGTCGTCCCATTCGTGCTGACCTCCACCGTCGCCCGCGTGCTGCTCAGCACGTTCGTGTTCAGCCAGCGTTTAAACCGCAGCCGCGTCGTTTTTCTCGTCGAAAGATCCACCGGTGTGCTCGTGAGATAAAACGGCCCGCCAACGGCTGTGGCGGCATTTCCAGCCAGATTCACGCCGAACACGCTGCTGCCTGTCGCCCCGCCTGTCGGGTCCGCATTGCCCGCGCCACCGGCGGCGCTGCCACCGCTGCCTGTCGGTGTGCCATAGGCCCACTGGCCGCTGGTGGTCCAGCCCGGATCAGTGCCCAAATCAAAGCTCACCGCCACCGGAGGCGTCACATAGAGACGGATGCCGATCGGTTGGTTGAAATTGGAGCCCGTATTCGTGAATACGAGGTTCGTACTGTGGAAACCGGGCTCCACTGCGTTCGCCTGAGTCGTCACGGTCACCGTCACATTCGCCCCAGGGGCCAGCGAGCCGCTTGCGGGACTCACACTCAGCCAGGAGGCGTTCGGATTGGAACTCCAGTTGATCGTTGAAGCACCGTCATTGCTCAGCGTGAGCGTCTTTGTCGCTGGCGTGAAGGGGCCACCCTTGGTGCCCTCGATGTTCCAGCCGCTGCGGTCGCTGATCTCCAGGCTGTCCGGCACGTCATACTGCTCCACGATGCCCGTTGTCGTGGTGCTGGCCGGTGCCGTGGCTCCGTCTCCCATGCCGCGCTTTGCAAACGCCGTCCACACCTCGCCCAAATCGCCCGGATGGTTCACCAGCGTCGCCTGCAGGATGCCATCGCGGCTCTGGATGAAACTCGGATTCGCCGGGCCGTACTTCATGCCCTCCGTCACCAGGAAAAGCGCCTGGTCATTGCCGATGGCGAAGCCGTGCTTCAAAATCAGATTCGCCCGCAGGTCCCACAGTGCCACGCACCACACCGTGCCCTGGTAGTGCACCTGCGTGGCATCCTGCGTGGCCGCGTAGGTTGGATTTCGCGGCACGCTCGTGTGCCAGTCCACCTGATTCGGGTCGATGTCCCGCAGCGTGTGCGGATTCTTGAGCATGTCCGTGCTGTAGCTGTAGCGACGGGCCCCGTAGTAATAGTTCTCCGAATACCAACCGCTGCTCAGATAGCGGCTCCAGGCTCCGCGGGACCAGTTCCCGTGGGGATTGTCGGAAGCCTCCGCTGTAAGCGCCAGACCATAAAAATCACTCCACCCCTCACCCATGCCGCGCGTGGAAAGGGCGGAGATCGTCACCGAAGGGCCGCCGACGAGCCGGTTGCTCACGCCATGGCCATATTCATGAAGCACCACCTCCGCTTCGAACGAGCCATCGCGGTCCGGCGTGGCATTCGTCCAATTGTACATCTGCATACGGCCGCGCCCGCCATCCACCGGGGTGGAGAAGTTCGCGTTGTTCGTGCCACTGCCGTCCTGTGCCTCCGAATTCACCGGATCATTGCCCACGCCGCCCCGGCCGAAGTTGTCCGTCTGGAAATTCCCCGCCGCCTCTGTGAAACCGAGCTCATACATCCGGTCATGCATGAAATTGGACCAGTAGAAGAGCTGCGTCACCGAGGCGTCTTTGAAGTTCGATGGCTCCTGCGTCAGATCATACGGGAAATCAAACACACGGCTCGTGCCCGTCGTGCGCGGCAGATCGGCTGCGTCATCCGCATTCGTGTCCGTGTAGGCGTCCGTGTTGTTGCCGCTGGTGATGTTGTCCCCGTCATTGATCCAGCCGTTCGGAGACGCAGCCGTGTTCAGCGCCGGCGTGGTGACCAGCACACGGTTCGTCGGCAGCGGTTGCAGGCTGGAGGGCTTTTCATGACCCGGCGACATCGGCGTGGGGCTTTCCGTCGTGAAAACACGATACGTCGCATCGCTGATGTAGGCCGTCAGCGCCTGCCGGACCAGCACATCGCCGTTTTCGGCATCCACCAGCACCCGGTACATCTCCGCACGGCTGCGGCTGGTCAAAGTCACATCCCAGGCCAGCCGCATGCTGCTTTCATTCATCGGCAGCCACGTCAGCTTCGCATCGGCGTCCGTCAGCATCGCTGCGCGGAACTGCTGCCGCCGGTCCGGCTGCGCCGAAGGCGGGCCGATGGGTCGCACGCTCTCCGCCGTCATCTTTTCCCCCACATTCTGGCCCGCCGCCGCCACCGCCTGCTGCACGTTGAGCCCGGGCTCAGGCACCGGAGCTGCTGACAGCCCGGCCTGCGGCACAAACTGGCTGCCGATGTTGATCAACGCCGCCTCCGTCGTCAGGTTCGCCTGCAAAACGGCCTCGAAAACATCAATGCCTGCGTGCTGTTGGTGCCACACCACCTTGCGCGAAGGGCCGCGCTCCGTCGCATAGTCCGTCACCCGCCGTGCCGACTCCAGCGCCCGTGCATCATGCCCGAAGATCTTGCGGTTGGCGTCGATGAAGGCCCGCACCGGTGCGTCCTTGTCCCTCGCCGCCAGGTCCTTCTGCGGGCCCGTCAATAGCGCCGCGTTGGACCCGATCCACTTCGGCGAACCTGTCACCGGGTCAAAATCCACGGACAAGCCAGAAACGAGTCTCTTGAGCTCAGCTACAGCCTCCAACCGTCCCGCCGCCGCCGCACTCTTCTTTTGACGCAGATCAATGTCCGGCAGCGGCTCGCTGCGAGCGGTCTTCTGCGTCGTCTTCAGCGCCACCGGCGTCATCTGCGCGCTTGTATCGGCCTGCTTTTTGGGCAGCTCATTTTCCGAAGTGGATGGCTCGCTGGCAGGTCGCTGCCACAGAAGCGTCAAGGCAAGCGCTAGCAGGGCGAGCACGGAAAAGAGCAGCGGGAGTGCGGATTTTTTCATGGTTCAGAACCGGGTTGGACGCGGTTTTACCAAAAAATTTCCGTTCGAAGCAATCCAAACCTTTTGCAAACCACCAGCCCCTCAAATGCGGTGCTGCCGACGGCAGATTTACCTTTGCAAGGCTCGGCGCTGCATGCTTTATGGTTCAACTTCGCTTCTCCGCATGTCCGATACTACTCCTCGCAAATTCCGTCGTGTTCTTCTCAAACTCAGCGGCGAGGCATTGAGGCAGCCGGGCAGCACGGACAACATCTGCCCGCCCATCGTCGAGGACATGGCGGCGCAGATCAAAGCCGCGCATCAAACCGGCCTCGAAATCGCGCTGGTGGTCGGTGGTGGCAATTTCTGGCGCGGCGTGAGCGCTTCGAACAAAGGCATGGAGCGCGCCACGGCGGATTACATGGGCATGCTGGCCACCGTGATGAACTCCCTAGCCGTGCAGAGCATGCTGGAGGCCATGGACGTGCCGACTCGCGTGCAAAGTGCCATCAAGATGGACAACGTGGCCGAGCCCTTCATCCGCCGTGTGGCCATGCGTCACCTCGAACTCGGTCGCGTGGTCATTTTCGCCGCTGGCACGGGAAATCCCTTCTTTTCGACCGATACGACCGCCGCGCTGCGTGCGAGCGAAATCAGCGCCGACATCGTTTTGAAGGCCACGAAGGTGGACGGCATCTACGACGCCGATCCCAATAAAAACCCCAACGCCGTCAAATTCGACCGCATCAGCTTCCACGAGTGCCTGACGCGCCAGCTCAAGGTCATGGACGCCACCGCCTTCTCGCTCTGCATGGAGAACAACATGCCCATCGGCGTCTTCAGCATGAACGAGCCCGACAACATCCGCCGCGCCCTCACTGGCGAGCACATCGGCACGCTGGTGGATGCGGCGGGAGCCTGAGGTGAGTGTTTTCAGCACAATCTGGCGGGTATCGATTCCCTTGTAACCCGCCGCGCAAAATGAAGCGGGTTGAATAAGGCACGATGTTTGCCGGATACAGCAGAGGTCAATCTGTCAAATTTTTGCACACTTCTCTGCCCCCCCGTTTTCCCGGCAGATAGACGGGTGTCGGCGTGTTTCCGGTGGTCTCACCACCGGCTTGTCTCTTTCGAGCCTCCGGCTCGGGGCATCGGGTTGGCGTCATCGCATCCAGCAGCGTCGATTTCGCCGCGCCTGTGGGCTCCGTGATGAGCCGCCCCTCCGCACTCCACGCCTCTCGTCAAACCGCTCCTCATGCCAACGCTTTCGCCTCCCTCAACGCCAGCAGCTCATCAAACACGGCGCTGAGTTCGTCGCTGGGGAGCTGCTTTTCCTGGAGGAGTTCGCGGAAGACGTCGCGGGGCTGGAGGTCGTGGAGGGCGGGGCCTGTGGGTTGCCAGGGGGTGGCGGCGGTGGCGGGGAGGTCGGCGAGGACTTTCAATACCTCGAAACGGCCAGCGACGGCTTCTCGCACCTGGCGGTCGAGCTCGGGCTCGGGGGCGTCGAGCTTCACGGTGATCTCCGCCCAGCTCCCGGCGGGCACGGTTTGAAGATCGGCGGCCAGCGTGGCGCGGTTCACAGTGGCGCGGATGAGCTGGCGGGTCGTGGGGATCGGCAGAGTCTGAATCTCGATTCTCCTGCCCCCATTCTCCTGCCTATCTGATGGCTTGTTAGGCAGAAGAATGGGGGCAGGAGAATGGTTTTGAAGGTCGAGGATGACGACGGATTTGGCATCGGCGGCTTCGGAGAAGCTGAGGGGGATGGGGGAGCCGCTGTAGCGGATGGTTTCGATGCCGGCGACTTTTTGAGGTCGGTGCAAGTGGCCGAGGGCGATGTAGTCGAAACCGTTGAAGACGTCTGCGCCGACGGCACCGAGGTTGCCGATGTGGATGTCGCGCTCGCTATCGCTGGTGGTGGCGCCGAGGACGGTGAGGTGGCCCATGGCGATGACGGGACGGCCTTGCGCGAGTTCGCGACACGCAGCGAGTTGCGCGGCGTAGTGGGCACGAATGGCACCGCGGAGCTGCTCATGCACGGCGGTGATGGTTTCACCGGCGGTGGCCTGCCGGAGATCGCGCTCGCGCAAGAACGGCACGGCGGCCACGACGGCTCCGCCGAGATCGACGACGTTGGTTTCGCCCGCGTGGCCGAAGACATGCACGTCGAAGCGTTTTAAGAGCTCACGTGGGGCATTGAGATGGGAGGCGGAGTCGTGATTGCCGCCGGTGATGACGGCCTGCACCGTTTTGAGGTCGGCGAGGCGCTTCAAGAAGTCGAAATAGAGCGCGACGGCATCCTGCGGTGGATTGGCGGCATCAAAGACATCGCCGCTGACGAGCAGCGCGTCGATTTTCTCGCTGCGGAGCGTGTCGAGGAGCCAGACGAGAAACGCGGCATACTCCGGCAGGCGGTCACGCTCGACGAGTCGAGCGCCGAGATGCCAGTCGGCGGTGTGGAGGATGCGCATGGGGTTCTTGTTTAGCCGGGTAGTGCGCGGAGAAAAGACGGAGTGATGGAGTTTTGGAGAAATGATGTTGGCCGGAAGCGTGAAGCGACGCCAGATTTCCGGACTTTGCCCGCCGAACTCCCGACCGACCCTTCTTTACCTGCGAAATCACCGCCGTGGTGGTTGTGGCCGCATGTGCTGAGCCTGGAGGCGCCGCTGGTGGCGGTGCTGTGGCAGATCGGTCTCGCGAAGGCGCATGGGCTGCATCTCATGCCGATGGTGCACGTGGGCCTGGGGCTGGTGGTGTGGATCATCTACGTGCTCGACCGGCTGTGGGACACGTTTCGCCAGCCGAAGGCGGAGCTGGATGTGAGGCATGCATTTTATCATCGCCATCGCGTGCTTTTCATGGTGCTCATCCTGCCGCTGGCGTTGGCTGGCGCTGCGTGGATCGCTTTGAAGGAAATCCCGGAAGGCATCCTGTGGCAGGCGGTGAGCATCGCCGTCTTCGTGGCGCTGTATTTCTTCATCTATGTGGCCCGCATCGCCCCAGCGCTGATGCCGCGACCGCACGCCGCGGCCCTCCTCTTCGCGCTGGGCTGCACGGCGGGCATCCGCTTCTTCTCGATGCCGGAGACCTGGGCGGACCCAATGCTGGAATGCGCGGTGCTGACGCTGCTCTTCCTCGCGAACCTCAGCGCCCTCGCCGCGAAGGAGGAAGAGGCCGCTGGCAAACCTTCACACTGGCATGCTGCCCATCCCACCCTGCTCGGCGGCAACGTGCTGGTGATGGTGGCGATCCTCTATTTCATCCAAAAAGGCACCTTCGATGCCGTGCTGCTGGCTCCCGCCACGGCGGCCCTCGTCGGTTTGGCCCTCATGACCATCCTGCACCGCTTCCGTGGCAAATTGAGCGTCGAGCAACATCGCGTGCTGGCGGATCTGGCGATGGTTTTGCCGCTGCCGGTGGTGTGGATGTGAGCGGCGGGCAATCTTTGGAGTGATGGAGTTGTGGAGTGATGCTTGGAAAGCCATGACTCCAATACTCCACCACCCCAGCACCTTCACCGCCCGGGATGCCAGCGGTAGTGACCCGTGAGCGGAAACTCAAACAGGCGGTTTTCGCACTGCGGGCCCTGGCCGATGTTGTGAACGATCCAGGGCGTGGTGCCGCCATCGGGCGCTGGGACGACCAAAGCGATGTGCGGGAGCTTCCCGGCGACGGTGCAGGTGATGAGATCGCCCGGAAGGTAGTCAGAGCCGTTTGGCGTGACGGGCAGCGAGGCCCCCTGACGCTTGAAAAACATCTGCAAATTCGGCACGCGGCGGTGGTCGATGTTTTTATCGGGGGCGGCGAGGCCCCAATGCCTCGGGTAAGCGGCGAAGTGACGCTTCATGTCCTCGTGAACGAGCTTTTGCAGGTCCAGGCCGAGCTTCCGGTAGCTGCGGATGACCTCGTCCGTGCACACGCCGGTATCGGCAGGCACATCACCGCCGGGATAATCGAGCCTCACATAGGCCGGATCGTAGCGCACGACCTGATGCGTGCGGTCCAGCGCCGCATGAATGAGTTTCGAAGCCACACTGTCATCGACTGGCGCATGCTTTCGCGATTGCTCGGCCAGATCACGCGTGCTCTGCGCCGGCAAGGGCAGCAGCGCCAGCGTGAGGAAGAGGAGCAGGTGGCGGTGCATGGCTCGGGGACTCAAAAGCCCACGATGTAGAAGAAGCCTTGGGAGACCATCTCAGCTTCCGGCAGCGTGATCCAGCGTTCCTTGTAGCGCTCGCCCCAACTGTCGCTGAAAGCGATTTCGTTCGTGTCCTTGTTGTAGCCGATGATGAGCACGACATGACCGGTTTCCTTGTCCTTCCGCAGGAAGTTGCTCGCCGCCTCGCCGGTGACTTTGGTCTTCCACTCGGCCCAGTTTTTGACGTCCTTGCGGGCCTTGGTGCGCTCGTTGGCGGTCTTGTTGAAATCGTCGGTGCTGTAGAGCGTCCACATGACTGGAACGCCCCTGTCGATGTGCTTCTGCAGGTCCTTGAGCTTCATCTCGCCCTGCCAGGCATCGGCGGAGCGGTTCTTGCTGCGGATCTGCCCGGCCATGCCTTCAAAGATGGCCTGCATGCTGGTGCCGCCGCCAAAGCCGGAGTTTCCTTTGTTGGCGATGATGTACATGTCCGCCGGGATGCCGAGGAAGCGCATGGCACGCTCCGCGGTGGCGGGAGCGCAGTAGCCTTTCGGGCCTTGATCGACCATCGGGATGTCACCGATGACCACGTCCCCGTTCTCGCGCTTTTCGAGGTTGGCGAGCAAACGGGGCTTGAGGACGCTGTCCACGGTGTCGGCCACCTTGCCGCCGGCATCGGCAAAGCTGCTCGGCATGATCTGGATACCCACATATTTGCCCTCCACATCGGCCAGCAGGATGCTATGGCCACGCCAGTCCCAGCGCAGCATGTTTTCCCGCACGGACGCGGTGTCGCCGATGCGCTCCTTCTTCGGCTGCCCCAGTGTTTTGGTGAGCGTGGCGGTGATGGCGGCCACGTCCTTGTCCATCGCCGTTTTGACGATGGCGGCGGCCTTCGCCGGTGGGGTGTCCTTGTCGAAATGCATTTCACCGCTGCCCTTCGCGCTGAAGAGATCGCCTTTGTTCGCAAAGACGAGCGAGAGGGAAGTCACGCGGTCATTCTCCGCATACATGGCGACGGAGAAAGGATGTGCGCCGAACATCTGGAAGTCGTCCTTCGTGTAGCTGCGGAAGCTGCTCGCGATCTTCGTCTTCGACTCCGGCGGGATATCGAGCTTCTGCGCCAGCTCCTCGGCTGGGCTGTCCCAAAGCGAGGTCTCCGAGAAAAGCGGCTGGCCGATGGCTTCATTCACCGCTGCGGGTGGCAGCTTGTCATTCGGCGAGGGTTTAAAGGTCGCCTTGCTCGCCACTGGCACGGGAGCGGTGGCAGGCATCAACTTCAAATACTGCTGATCCGCCGCGGAGAGCGAGGCAATGGGCAGCGTGAACTGCTGGCCAGCCGCCGTCACGATGGTCACATTCGCGCCGCTGACACCGAGAACGCGGGCTTGAATCGTTTTACCTTGGGCATTGGTGAAGGTGCGCAATTCCGCCTGGGCCATGGCGAGGCCAGAAAAGGCTGCGAAAGCGAGAAAGAGGCAGGTGGGATGCATCATGGCGGCCTTTTTATCGGAACGACGCGAAAAGGTCAAGAGGGGTGGTAGCTCTTCATCTTGCTCCGCCTCGAATCGAAGACAGCGACCACGCCCGAACCACGAGTCGGAGTGAGAGACGGAGGCGGAGTCAGAGCGGGATCATGCCCCACCGAAACTTCCCCCGCCCACCGCCGTTTGAAGCCCTCGCATGAAAAAGCTCCTTCCACTCCTCGCTTTCTTGTCACTCAACGCCCTGGCCCAGCAGCGGCCCAATCCCTTCACCAACTGGGACCGCAACCAAGATGGCAAACTCAGCCCGGACGAGCTGCCAGAAGGTCTGCGGAAGAATTTTGACCGTGTGGATACCGATAAGGACGGCTTCATCTCAAAGTCAGAGCACGAAGCCATCTTCAACCGAGCGGCGCAGGCCCTCAACAACGCTCTCACGCCGCAGGGCATCGACGCGAAGCGCGACATTCCCTACGCGGACACCGAGAACCCACGCCAGCGTCTCGACCTCTACCTGCCGAAGAAGCGGGCGAGCGACAAGCCACTGCCCGTCATCGTCTTCATCCACGGTGGCGGCTGGAAGGGCGGCGATAAAGCGGGTGGCATCAGCCAGGTGGGTCGCTTCGTGAGCAGCGGAAACTACGCCGGTGTCTCCGTGGGCTATCGACTCACCGGCGAGGCGCAGTGGCCGGCCCAGATCCATGATTGCAAAGCCGCCATTCGCTGGATCAAAGGCCACGCCCAAGAGCACGGGCTCGACGCCTCGAAAATCGCCGTGTGGGGTTCATCTGCCGGTGGGCATCTCGTTTCCTTCCTCGGCACCAGCGGCGATGTAAAATCCCTCGAAGGGACGCTCGGCAAGCACACCGATCAAGACAGCAAAGTCACCTGCGTGGTGAATTTCTTCGGCCCGGAGAACTTCCTCACCATGGTCACCCAAAAGAGCACTGTGGACCGCACCACCGCCGACTATCCCGAGGCCTTGCTGCTCGGCGGTCGTGTGCAGGAGAAGCAGGAGGCCGCGAAGGAAGCCTCGCCCGTCACCCACATCTCACCCGGCGATGCGCCCGTGCTCACCGCCCACGGCACCGAGGACCCGCTCGTGCCTTTTGCGCAAGCCACGGAGTTCGATGCCGCCTTGAAAAAAGCCGGCGTGGAATCCCTCCTCATCACCATGACGAATGGCGGCCACGGTTTCCGCAGTCCCGAGCTCGACCAGCGCATCCTGCAATTCTTCGACAAGCACCTCCGCGGCATCGCAGCAGAGATTTCGACCTCGGCGATCTCCGTCGAGCCGAGGAAGTGAGGCAAACAAGGCAAGAGTGCCTCCGATGCTCGTCAGCGGAACGATTGGCGAAAGCCGCCGCTCATGGCCGCGTTCCCACGGCCCGCCACATGAAGCTCCTGCTCGCCCTCCTTTCGTCATTCGCCATTCTGCATTCGTCATTCGCTGCCGAGCAGCGCCCGAACTTCCTGATCATCATCGGCGACGACCTCTGCTATCGCGATTTGGGCTACGAGGGAAGCCCCGATGTGAAAACGCCGCATCTCGACAAGCTCCGCGGCGAATCGATGCACCTGCGCGGCATGTTCAACCCGGCCACGAGCTGCTCGCCGACGCGTCATGCGCTCTACACGGGCCTTTACCCCATCCGCAGCGGCGCGTATCCGAACCACACCCGCGCTTATGATGGAACGAAGAGCCTCTTCACGCATCTGAAGGCCGCGGGGTATCGCGTGGCCTTGCAGAACAAGGAACACGTCGGCCCCGCTGCCTCGTTTCCGTATGAGCACATCGACGGCGCGGACGATCTCACGGCGACCACCGCTTTCGTCACTCGCGATGCCGCGCAGCCGTGGTTCATGGTCTTCGCCTCGAATGACCCGCACGGACCTTGGAATCGAGGCCCCAAGTATGATCCGGCGAAGATCACCGTGCCGCCTTACCTGCATGACAACGCCACCACGCGTGCCGGACTGGCCGCCTATTTTGGCGAGATCAGCAAGCTCGACGAACAAGTCGGCTCGCTCATGAAAATGCTCGATGAGGCGAAGCAGGCGGAGAACACCGTCGTCCTCTTCGTCAGCGAACAAGGCAGCAGTTTCCCCTATGGCGGCAAATGGAGCGTCTATGACAATGGCATTCATGCCTCGGCCATTCTGCGCTGGCCGGGCAAGGTGAAGGCTGGCAGCAGCACCACCGCGCTGATGCAATACGTCGATGTCCCGCCCACCTTCCTCGCCGCTGCAGGCCTCGATCCCACGAAGATCGACGTCGGCTGCCCGGATGGTCATGGAGCCACCGGTTTCGATGGTCGCAGCTTCCTCCCGGTGCTGCTCGGACAGGCGGACACGCTGCGCGATCACGTTTTTGCCCAGCACACCACCATCGGCACGAATGGAGCCATCGGCCCTTATCCGATGCGGGCCGTGCGGGACACACGCTACAAGCTCATCCGCAATCTCACACCTGAGCTGAGTTACACCATCGGTGGCATTCACAAAGGCCAGCCCATCGAATCCTGGCAGGAGGACGCGAAAAACGATCCCGCACTCGCCGCCCGTGTCGCCCACCTCTTCAATCGCCCAGCCGAAGAGCTCTATGACCTGCAATCCGACCCTTTCGAAACCAAAAACCTCGCCGCCGATCCCGCGCTGGCCCAGATCAAAGCCGGACTGCAGCAGCAACTCGACGCCTGGATGACTCAACAAAAGGACCAAGGCCTCGAAACCGAAAACCTCGCTCCGTCTCGCCAAGGCAAAAACGATGAGGCTGGCTCCAACCCGAAGAAGAAGGGCAAAGGCAAAAAGAAGAAAGCCTGAGCCACTCACCCAATACATTTCCCCCCCGCTCGCCATGAAGCCCCTGCTCATCCTCCTTTCATCATTCGCCGTTGCTTCGCTACGCTCACCCCTGCGGGGCAGCAAACGCTTCGCGTTGCTGGCTGTCTCGCTTTGCTCGGCTCTGGTTTCGTCATTCGCTGCGGAGCAGCGCCCGAACATCATCTACATCCTCGCGGATGACATGGGCTTCTCCGACATCGGCTGCTACGGCAGCGAGATCGACACGCCGAATCTCGATGCATTGGCGAAGGGCGGCCTGCGCTTCACGCAGTTCTACAACACGGCCCGCTGCTGTCCCACACGTGCTTCGCTGCTCACGGGGCTGTATCCGCATCAGGCTGGCATCGGTCACATGATGGAGGATCGGAAGCTCGAGGGCTACACGGGCAACTTGAACAAAAAATGCGTCACCATCGCCGAGGCGCTCAAACCGGCTGGCTACAAGAGCTACGCTGTCGGCAAATGGCACGTCACGAATGTCACGCACCCGAAAACCGATGCCGATAAGTTCAACTGGCCGCTCCAGCGCGGCTTTGACCGCTTCTACGGCACCATCCACGGCGCTGGCAGCTTTTTCGACCCGAACACGCTCACCCGCGACAACACCTACATCTCGCCCTTCAACGACGCGGAGTATCCGGCCACTGATTACTACTACACCGACGCCATCAGCGATCACGCCACGCGTTTCATCCGCGAGCACGACAAGGCAAAGCCCTTCTTCCTCTACGTCGCCTACACCGCCGCGCACTGGCCCATGCATGCTAAAGAGAAAGACATCGCCAAATACAAAGGCCGCTACACCGCGGGCTACGAGGCCATTCGCCAAGCACGCTACGGAAAGATGCTCAAAGAAGGCGTCATCACCGCCGCCAGCACGACGAACTGGCCGTTGCCGGCCGATTTGGGCGAAAAAGAGTTCTGGGAGTGGGACCAGCGCAACATGGAGGTCTTCGCCGCCATGGTGGACAACATGGACCAGGGCATCGGCCGCATCGTGCAGACGCTCAAAGACGCCGGGCAGTATGAAAACACGCTCATCTGCTTTTTGCAGGACAACGGCGGCTGCGCCGAAGGCATGGGCCGCGGCCCCAATGGCTCGCCGCGTGCCGAAACGCCATCGCTGCCACCTTTGGGCAAGGATTACCTCCAGCCCGACATGATCCCGAAGCAAACCCGCGACGGCTTTCCCGTGCGTCAGGGCAAAGGCGTCATGCCAGGCGCAGGCGACACCTACATCGGCTACGGCGAGGCCTGGGCCACCGTTTCGAACACGCCCTTCCGCAAGCACAAGCACTGGGTCCATGAAGGCGGCATCAGCACCCCGCTCATCGCGCATTGGCCGGCAGGGATGAAGACGGGGAGACCAGGAGACAATGCGACGGGGAGACTCGTGCATGAGCCTTGCCACCTGATTGACCTCATGGCGACGGCGGTCGATCTCGCCGGAGCAGTCTATCCCGCCAACGTGAAGCCCATGGAAGGAAAGAGCTTCAAACCGCTCCTGGTCTCCCCCTCTCCAAGTCTCCCTGTCTCCGAGTCTCCTCGTCCTCTTTTTTGGGAGCATGAAGGCAATCGCGCCGTGCGTGTCGGCGACTGGAAACTCGTCTCCGAGCACAACAAGCCGTGGGAACTCTACAACATCGCCCAAGACCGCTCCGAGCAGCACGATCTCAGCCAGCAGGACCCCGAACGCGTGAAGCAAATGACCGCCCTGTATGACGCCTACGCCGCACGAGCCAACGTCGAGCCTTGGGAAAAAGTGATCCCGAAACAGCAGCCGAAAGCGGGCAAGAAAAAGAAAAACGTCCCAACTAAATGAAGCCCCTCCTCTTCCTCATTTCCTCATTCGCCATTCTGGTTTCGTCATTCGCTGCGGAGCAGCGCCCGAACATCCTTTTCCTCCTCAGCGACGACCACAGCTACCCGTTCCTCAGCACCTACGGCAGCACGAACGTCAAAACACCGACGCTCGACCAGCTCGCCGCCGAGGGCATGAAGTTTCACCGCTTCTTCACCGGCGCACCGCAGTGCGTGCCCTCGCGTGCCACGCTCATGACCGGCCGCTCGCCCGTGGCCGCACGCATGACGCGATTCTCGGCGCCGCTACCGCGCGATGAGATCACGCTGCCGGAGCTGCTCCGCGACAAAGGCGGCTACTTCACCGGCGTGTGCGGACGCAGCTTTCATCTCGATGGAGCGACCAAAATCGGCCAGGGAGCGGCGAAAGTCTTTCAGGAGCACCAGTTGAAGACCTTCGCCAGCCGCGTGGACTCGCTGAACACCTGCTCGGACAACGAAGTGGCCGGGCAAGTCGCCGCGTTTCTCGACAAGAAGCCCAAAGAGAAACCCTTCTTCATGTGGGCGAACTTCAGCGACCCGCATCACGCGTGGAATGCGCCCGCGGAGTTTCGCCCTGATCCCGCCTCGCTCCAACTGCCTGCCCATTTCCCCGATCTCCCCGGCGTACGCGAGCAGCTCGCCGATTACTGCGCCGAGGTGAACCGCGTGGACCGCACCGTCGGCACCGTGCTCGCCGAGTTGAAGAAGCGTGACCTCATGGACAGCACGATCATCATTTTCTGCGGCGACAACGGCATGGCCATGCCGCACGGCAAAGGCTCGCTCTACGATCCGGGCTCGAACGTGCCCTTCGTCGTCCGCTGGCCCCGCGTCGTGAAGCCCGGCGGCGATTCGCGTGCCCTCATCAGCGGCGAAGACCTCGCACCGACGCTGCTCGATGCCGCCGGCCTCGCACCCGGCAACAAAATGAGCGGCGTGAGCTTCCTCCCTTTGCTGAAAGGCGAGAAGCATGTGCCGCGGAAACACATCTTCGTCGAACGCGGCCCGCACGGCTCCGCTCCGGTGCAGGCCGACATGACGAATGCCGGTTACGACCTCGCCCGCTCCGTGCGTAGCGATCGCTACAAGTTCATCTACAACGGCACGCCATGGATCCCGTATTCGCCCGTCGATTCCGCCGGTGGAGCAGCGTGGAAGCAAATCCAGGAAGCCCACGCCGCCGGAAAACTCTCGCCCGGCCAAAGCACCACCTACTTCACCACGCCGCGCCCCGTTTATGAACTCTACGACCTCGACGCCGATCCCGGTGAACTGAACAACCTCAGCGGCAAACCCGAACTCGCCGCCACCGAGCGCGAACTCCGTGCCGCCCTCGCCGAAAAGATGATTCTCGACTGGGACTACCTCCCGCTCCCCGATCTCATGGAAGGCAACGCAGCCGAAGGCGGCCCGAAAAAGGGCAAAGGCAAGGGGAAGAAGAAGTAGCGTGACTTACGCCGCGATGGCCTCATCGAACCTTGCGATGAGGTCGGCGGCATCTTCGAGACCAGCGCTGACACGCAGCAGCCAGCGGCTGACGCCGACGCTTTCGACCCAGGGCAGCTCGTCGTAATGGGCGAGGAGGGTGTAAGGGCAGGCGAGCGTGAAATTCGTGCCGAGACTGGGGCCTTTGGTGACTCTCAGAGCATCGTAAACAGGCTGGCTTCGTGTTTCAGGGTTCTTCAGCGTGAAGGAGAACAGGCAGCCATGGCCGCCATGCTCGCGGCGGATGAATTCGTAACCGCGGCCGCCATCGATTTTGGCATGCCACACACGATCCACGGCCGGATGAGCACGCAGATGCTCAGCGAGCGCGGTGGCGTTCTGGCTCATACGTGAGGCACGTTCGACGAAATCGCGGCTGTTGAGCTCCAAAGCGACCGCATCGCCGCGCCAGAGCTCGTGATCGGCGTTCGCATGCAGGAAGGCACTGAAAGCCGCATGATGCGGTGAGCGGCGGTTCAGCACGACACTGCCGGCGAGGACGTCACTCTGGCCGGAGAAGCTTTTGGTGAGGCTGGTGGTCACCACATCGGCCACGCGATGGGCGTCGGCATGCACCACGGTCGAGATCGTGTCATCGACGATGATGGGCGTGTCCGGCTGGGTGGCAGCGCGGATCTCCAGCAGGCGCTCAAAGTCCACGCAGCGCAGCAGCGGATTGCTCGGCGCTTCGCAAAACAGACCGGCGAGAGTTTCACTCTTCAGCAGAGCACGGAGATCGTCATACTCGCTGTCCTGGATCATCGGTAGGAAGTGTGCTCCGCTGCCAAAACGCTGCTGCAGCTTCAACACATCAACATACGGAAAGTCGAGCTGGGCGGTCTTTCGGCCAGGAAAGAGCGTCGTGAGCATGCGATGCACGGCATAGTTCGCCGCCATGCCGCTGGGGAAAAGAAACACATCCTCCGGCTGTTGCCCGGCGAGTGCGGCGATGCGGGCGCGAATGGTTTGGTTGGCCTCGTGACCTTGCATCGCCGTGACGCCGGCGGAATGCGTGCCGAGCGCATCCGCGGCCTGGCGGGTGCTCACGCACTCGCCACAGAAGCGCCAGAAGCGTCGTGCTTCGTCATAAGCCGCGGCAGGAAAAACGGCCACGCCGAGCCGCTCATCGGTCCACGCGGTGGCGCGGCCGGTTTGAATGAAATCGAGGCAGCGCTGCGCATGCACGAGCCGCGGAAACACCAGGCAGCGCTCGCCTTCCTTGGCAAACTCACACTCCGCCAGAGCGAAGAGCGAGCTGATGGCCGGTGGGCAGCAGAAGCGCGGGTAGCCGCTTTGGAAGCTCGCCACGACGTCTGGGTCCTTTTCCTCGTAGCCAATGACATGCCTCCAAAGCGGCAGGCATACCGACACGCCAAATTCGTGCGGCGGGATGGCCTTGCCGAGGTCTGTGGCATGGCAGAGCGGGTGCTGGAGGAGGTCAGTCATCGGGGGCTGGTTTTCTTCACGCAAAGCCGCCGCCGCGCAAAGGATGATTGCGGAGGAATTGCGCACCCGGTAAAGGACGCACGACATGAGCGACCTCGCCGAACGCATGCGCCACGACCTCGAAGAGATCGGGCGCACCTGCATGCCCTTTGGCAAGTTTGGTCCGCAGCACTTCCCGCCCAATGGCGCTCCCATTTTTGACATTCCCGCCGAGTACCTCGCTTGGTTCGCCAACAAGGCCGGCTTTCCCAAAGGCCGCCTCGGCGAGCTGCTGCGCATGGTGTATCAAATGAAGGTCGATGGCAGCGACATCGTGTTTGAGCCCTTTCGGAAGAGAAACGGCGGGCGGACCCCTCTGCGACCCGAACGGCCAAAAACCATCGTGCGGAACGATGACCTGCCGTTTTGATCAGCGAGTCATTTCATACACCTGCGCATGCTTGGCGATGCCGATGCGTGGCCCGTGAAACCCGCGACGGATGAGCTCCTTGCGCAGATAAAGCATCATCCCGGCATGGGAGACGAGCAGCACCTCTTCGTTTTGCGATTCAATCAAATCGGCCACCGCCTTCACGCGGGTGAAAAAGGCATCGCGCAGATGCCTTTGCGAGGCATGCCCACTCAACCAAGCCAGACGGATCACCATCCGCCAGGCCCACACCGGCAGCCGCAGCTCACCTGTGCCAAAGGGGCCAAACTCCGCCTCCCGCAGCGTGGGGAACCGCGTGATCTCGCCGCGAAACAGGGCCCGCGCCGTCGTCTCCGCACGCGGCAGATCGCTCGTGTAGCAGCGGGACCAGCGCGGCGTCTCATCGGCCACCGGAAAGGGGTTCACCTCCGCGATGTCGTAGTGTGCACGCCATGCCTGAAGCTCCGCCGAAGTGCGCCAGCCAGTCGGCCAAGGCACCGAGACGGGAAAGTGACGCGCGAGGCCGATGCGCAGGGCTTGCTTATTCATGGTGAGTGAGGATGTAGGCCATGAAACCGAGCACGCAAGAGACCTGACCCGGGTGACTAACTTGGCTTTTGCATGGTCCGCCAGTCGAGCGCCGTATTGCCAAGCTCATGCATTCCTTGTCGTCACCCGCCCAACTAGCCTTGAAGCTCGTCTTCATGGCCCTCGGCATGGTGGGAAGCCTCGGTGCCCAAGATGATGACGGGGCCATCCCACGGCCCATGCGAGAGGAGACCTTCGAGGCACTCATGGCGAACCCGCCTTTCACCCGCTCGCTCGGCTTCTCCGACTCCATCATCCTCACCGGCGTGGCCAAGTTTGATCAGGACACCTTCGCCACCCTGATGGACACCAAGACGATGGAATCTCAAATCGTCTCCAAGACACCGAACCGCGAGGGCTGGCAGTTGATCGGCGTCGGCGGGCATCCTGCTCGGACAGAAACATGGATCGCGAAGATACAGATTCGCGGTGGAGAAATCGTCTCCATCCGTTATCAAAAGCCGCCGCCTCGCCCGCCGAAGTCTGGCACCAGTGGCAAAGGAGGCAGCACCAGCGGAGGTGGTAATCTGCCTGCGATCAGCGACAAACAGGTCAGCGAGGCCAAGGCGGCCGCGGTGAACTACAAAGATGGCTTCCTTGCCGATGGTTACCCCGACAAACCGCCGCCGGAGATGGTTTCGAAGCTCTCACGCCTCAGCACCTCGCAACGCGAGGAGATCAACCGCACCATGTTTGGCCATCGCAATCAAGGCCTCGGCCTCGACGCTCGCCGCCAGATCTACGAAGGCCTCGTGGAGCGTGCGATCCAGCGCCGATGAGAGGCACGTTTATATCGTTCCTGGCCTTGTCCGGCCTGAGCAAGCATGTACGAGGCAAACCATGCCGCCTAGCAGCATCAGCCCGCCGAGACCGAGGAGCACCTGAAACGGCAGCACGTCAAAATTTGTCACGCGGCTGATCTGCGGCTCCTGGGGCACATAGGTGACCTTCGCCTTGCCCGTCTCCTGAGCCGTCGTGAAGTCTCCGCCGCCCACATCGAACTCCTTGGTGATCGTAGCGTGCTTCACAGGGGCGTATTCTACCACCAGCGTGTAGGAGTGCCCACCTCTGGAAAGCCGCTTGGCAGAGCTGCGGATCACGCGCCCTTCCACCATGGCGGCGCTTTCATCGAGTCGGCGAGCATCTTGAAGCCAGGTCCAACTGAAAACAAACAACCACAGGCCCATCCCCAAAAGGAAGGTCGTGATCAGAATGATTTTGATGCGTGTCTGCCACATGGAATGGGAAGTCTAAGCGGCGGACGGTAACATGAACAAGGCCCTGCGCCAATCCGCGCTTGCGACATCAAGGCCCGGATACCGGCCGCCAGCATGGAAAGAGGCCGTTTGCTAATGGTAGCTGGCTCGCCCATGGAGGCTGCATGATTCATGCCACCGCACTGATCGATCCGCACGCTCAAATCGACTCCAGTGTCTGCATCGGGGCTTATGCCTTGATCGAGGGGCCGGTGAAACTCGCGGCCGGTGTCGTCATCGGGGCTCATGCGCAGGTGATGGGTGATACCACCATCGGCCAGGGTACACAGATCGGACGGGCGGTAATCATCGGCGAGCTGCCGCAGGATTTGTCCTTTGATCCCGCCACACTGAGCAGTGTCCTCATTGGCACCAACAATGTGATCCGCGAGCAATGCACCATCCACCGTGGCTCCAAGCCCGGCAGCGTGACGCAGATCGGCGATGACAATTTCATCATGGCCAATGTCCACTTCGCCCATGATGTGCAGGTAGGAAATCACAACGCCGTGGCCAATGCGGTGCTCTTCGCCGGTCACACGCATCTGGGCAGCCACTGCTTCGTCGGCGGTGGCGCAGGGTTTCATCAGTTCATCCGCATCGGTGACTATTCGCTCGTGCAGGGGCACAGCAGCATCAGCAAGGACGTGCCGCCCTACTCCTCCGTGAACCGACTGAACCGCATGTCCGGCCTCAACGTCATCGGCCTGAAGCGCCAGGGATTCACCACCGCCGACCGCGCCGCCATCAAGCAGCTGTTTCATCTGCTCTTCTGCTCCGGCAGAAACCTTACCCAGGCCCTCGCCGAGGCCGCGACTCACGCGTGGCCGGAAAAAGCCGCCCACCTGCTCGCCTTCATCCAGTCCCCGAGCAAAAAAGGCATCTGCTCCGTGACGCACCGCGACAGGGAGGATTGAAGAAAACGGTTACACCGCGAGCGATAGGATCACCGCAGAGAAAGGCATTTCTTCAAAGCTCATCTCTGCGGTTATCCCAACTCTGCGGTGTTGCCTCTTCTGGGAACCTTTGTTCGGCAAGATCAGCCTGCTCCCGTTGCTGTCCTGACCACTCAGAAACGGATCACGCACACGCCGTAGTCCAGCAGTGGGCGTCCGGTGTCGGTCGTCTGGCGGAAGCGGGCGGGAATCTGGTAATACTGCGCGCGGCCATCCGCATTCTCCGGGCGCACGAGCTGCACGGCTCCACGCGCCTTCAGCAGGCGCAGATGCTTCGCCATGTTGTCGTGGGAGGCCTGCACCTTTTTCGACAACTCCAGCGGCGTCAGATACAGCCCCGTCGCCAGCGCTCGCAGCGCCTCATAGCGCACCGGGTCGGCGATCGCCTCCAGCAGGCGCACCGGATTGGGAAACTCCGCCACCGGAACGGGCGGCGCAGGGTCGGGAGGAGGCAAGTCGGACATGGCAGGGGCAAAAGGCAGGTCTCAGGGTGGTAAGAGCTCGCCCTGGGCGGGAACCACGAGCCCTCGCCGATTCATAACGCACCACAGAGGCTTCTATTAGCCGTTTCAGACTTGAAAAGCGAACTGCTCCAGCTTCGATTCGAAGCTCCAAGCCCCGAATTCGTCCCGCCGAGTTCGCTATCGGCCCCTCCAAGCTCCGAAATCGAACTGAGCACTTCGCTATTTGGCCGTCCAGAAGTGCCATCGGATGCTCGAAGCAACCTTTTGCCCGTTCCAGGCTTCCATTTTCACCCCAACGGCTCCGCTACCGTTCTTCAGGGTTCGGTAATTCACCCTAAAACCACCGAATTCGTCCCAGCGAGTGAGGAAAAGGTGCCTCCGACCGCCAGTTTCGTTCCACCAAGTTAGCTATCTGAGGCTCAAAAGCCCATAAACGTCTCTGGAGTTCGGTAACTCGGCCTTCCGTTCCGCAAAAGGCCGGATCATCACCGAGCAATCCAATCCAAAGCCCAAAATTTGCGGTGCAAAGGGCTGCATTGGTCATGGCGAAAAACGACCACTCTCTGTTAACAAGCGCCTGTTTCATCTGCTTTCCTGCGCCGCAGAAACCTCACCCTGGCCCTCGCGGAGGCCGCCTACCATGCGCGGCCAAGCAAGGGTGAGCCAGTTGCATCCTGTCTGCTTTGTGGCATTTCGTAGGTCATGACCATCACCCTACCACCTGCGCTGGATGCGCTTATCGCCCGGAGAATGTCCTCGGGCTTGTATGTGGATACCACCGAAGTCGTGCGGGAAGCTTTGCGACTGATGGAATCGCGTGAATCGGCGCTGAATTGGCTGCGGCAGGAGGCAGCGGTGGGCTTTGACCAGTTGGATCGTGGCGATTCCGTGGAGATGGATCGTGACGCTTTCATGAATCACTTCCGCTCCCGCAGGCAGGCCGCATGACTTACCATCTGGCTCAAACTGCCATCGAAGACTTGGAGTCCATCGATGACTACACCGTGCGCACTTGGGACGCTGATCAGGCGGACCGTTATCTGGCCATGATATGGGCCACCTTCGAGCAGATCGGTGCCAACCCTAGCCGCTGGCGCTTGCGCCCGGAGCTTCATCCCGACTGCCGCATCTGCCTGGCTGGCCGCCATGCCATCTTGTTTCGAGTGAAGGATAAACGCGTCGAAATCGCCCGCGTGCTGCACGAGGCGATGGACTTTCCGCGTCATGCCGAAGGCCTGTTTAGAGAGAGCTGAACCGCCACGGATCACCCGCCCCTCCACCACGGGGCACGCGGATCCAGCCTCCGCGCCGTCCGCACCTGCCACCAGCCCACACGCCAGCGCCACAAGCCAGCGCCAAGCAGGAAGACGAGGATGAGGAGCGGTTGAGTTCGTTTGTCAGACAGTTGCAGCTTGGCGTTATCAGCTAACCGGAAGTCCGCGCTCCAAGCGGTATGCTCGTCTCTCTTCTGGATTCAATATCCAGCAAGTTTCAGGCATCTGGATTCCTGGCATCAATAGCTCGTCCAGATAGTCTTCTCGGTAGTATTCGCCATTCCAAGGAACAAGGCCGAAATAGGCGTTGGCGAGATCCTCGACGACACCTCCACCGCCGAATGATACGGCACCAACTTGGTTTCGAGGACCATGTTGCGACTCCGCTGACTTGGCAACTGGCGGATGATTCCCCAGAACATTCCAAACGCCTTTATCCAGTAGGTCTGATCCAATGTGGAGAATGGATACGACCCGACTTTTCAAAATCTCAGTAGTAGCGGATTCATGAGCCGATTTGAGTTCAAACAGCACACATGACGGAGCGCCATACTGCGAGTCAATCACTTGACCATACCCCAGCGATCCATCCTGGAGTTTGAAAGCAAATACATCACCAACTGCCCACGGCTTGGGCTTTGGACGCTTCCATGATGCGAGAGCCACATTAATTCGCTCATAGTCCTCGTCCGTGAAGTCTCGTTTATATGCTGGAAGGCTGTTCTCGTTAATCAGGCGTGCAATCAAGCCTATCACATCCGCTTTGCTGGCTCGAAGCGAGACATAGTCTGCCTCTCTGTCCATTGAAAGCTTGGCTCCCGGATCATTCGGACCTTCTTTGAGCAACTTCTTCAGCTTTTTGGCGGCTTGCTCGTTGAACTCAAGACCGAACAGTTCGGCCAAGTCATGGAAGATGCGAAACTTTGAGCTGCATTCATCTGGTAGATAAATCGTGAACGCAAAAGCATCCATTTTGCTGTCTTTGATCGTCATAGTTAGTCGATTTGCAGGAGTGATTCACCCAAACAAACTCATCTGCCCCGCGTCCTCGTCGCTGCGCGGTTTCTTCCGCGTCTTCGCGGGCACGCTGGTCGCCACGGGGACTTCTTTGACGCTTTCGGCGGGCTGGTGGCCGGATTCGAGTTGTTGGAGGACTTCCTTGGCGCGGTCGATGACGTTTTCGGGGAGGCCGGCGAGTCGGGCGACCTGGATGCCGTAGCTTTTTTCGGCGCAGCCGGGGAGGATCTTGCGGAGGAAGATGATCTGCTGGTTCCACTCCTTCACGGCGACGTTGTAGTTCTTCACGGCGCTGCGGCTTTGCGCGAGCGCGGTGATCTCGTGGTAGTGCGTGGCGAAGAGGCAGCGGGCACCGATGTGATCGTGCAGGTGCTCGGCGACGCTCCAGGCGATGCTGAGGCCGTCGAAGGTGCTCGTGCCGCGGCCGATCTCGTCGAGGATGACCAGCGAGCGCTCGGTGGCGTTGTTGAGGATGAGCGCGGTCTCGTTCATCTCGACCATGAAGGTGCTCTGGCCGCGTGCGATGTCGTCGCTGGCACCGATGCGGGTGAAGATGCGATCGACGAGGCCGATCTCCGCGCTGGCGGCGGGCAGGAAGCTGCCAATCTGCGCCATGAGCGTGAGCAGCGCGGTCTGGCGCAGGTAGGTGCTCTTACCGGCCATGTTCGGGCCGGTGATGAGGATGAGGCGGCTTTCCTCGGGTTCCAAAGTGACGTCGTTCGGCACGAAGCGCTCGCCGCTCGTGAGATTCTGATCGAGCACGGGATGGCGGCCGTCGCGGATGAAGAGATTCCGCGTTTCGTTGAGGACGGGGCGGGTGTAATTGAAGAGCCGCGCGGTCTCGGCCAGCGAGCCGAGTGAATCCAGCACGGCGATGGCCTCGGCGGTCTCCTGGATGTGCGCGAGGTGCTGCAGCACGCGGCCGCGCAGCTCGATGAACTGCTCGTATTCGAGCGCCTTGCTGCGCTCCTCGCTGCCGAGGATTTTGTCCTCCATGCGCTTCAACTCGTCGGTGATGTAGCGCTCGCCGTTGACGGTGGTCTGCTTGCGATGGTAGTCCGCGGGCACGCTGCCGACGTTCGCCTTGGTGATCTCGATGAAATAGCCGAAGACAGCGTTGTATTTGATCTTGAGGCTCTTGATGCCCGTGCGCTCGATCTCCCGCGCCTGCAAATCCGCGATCCACTGGCGACCAAGCGTGGAGGCATTGCGGAGCTCATCGAGCTCCGGCAGCCAGCCTTCGCGGAACACGCCGCCTTCTTTGATCTGCATCGGCGGCTCATCGCAGATGGCGCGTTGGATCTCCTGGCAGAGCGGCGTGAGGTCGTGGAGGCGCTGGGTTAGCTGAAAAAGAAGTGGTCCCGCAGATTCAGAAAGGCCCGCAGATTTTGATTCTGAACCATCTGCTGGCCTCCCTGAATCTGTGGGAGAATCAAAACTGCAGAGCAGCGTCTTCAAAGTGGGCACGACCTCCAGCGAAACCGCGAGCGCCTGCAAATCCCGGCCATTGCCGCTGCCTTGGCTCAAACGGCTGCTGGTGCGTTCCAGATCACGCACTTCTTTGAGCAGGGTGCGCACCTGGCTGAGGAGCATGGGCTCGTCGAGGAAGGCGGCGAGCATGTCCTGACG
The DNA here is from genome assembly GCA_016713245.1 of Verrucomicrobiaceae bacterium. Lineage (GTDB taxonomy): Bacteria > Verrucomicrobiota > Verrucomicrobiia > Verrucomicrobiales > Verrucomicrobiaceae > Prosthecobacter. The sequence continues at coordinate 1,073,277 of JADJPM010000001.1, forward strand.
TTGCGTGAGTGTGTCGAGATCGCGCAGCGGGTGGAGGACCCAGTGGCGGAGCTTGCGGCCGCCCATGGGCGTGCAGGTGCGGTCGAGGGCGCTCAGGAGGGTGTGCGCATTGCCGCCGCGAGCGCTGACGAGTTCGAGGTGGCTCTGGCTGGCGGCGTCGATGAGCACGACGTCGTTGGTTTGACCGACGCGGAGGCGCTGGATGTGCTCGACACTGCGGCGGAGCTGGAATTGCAGGTATTGCAGGATGCAGCCGGCGGCACACAGCGCGGCGCTGAGCCCCTGGCAGCCGAATCCATCGAGCGACTGCACTTTGAAATGCTGCGTGAGGCTGTGCTGGGCCTGATCGAGCAAAAACAGGTAACTCTCCACCGCCTGCGCACAGGCCGGGCTGCCGAGCGCCTCAATCACCTCGCGCTGATCGTCGCTGTGGAGGATTTCGCTGGCCTGGAGGCGCTCCAGCTCATCCGCGAGTTCGGTGGTGTCCTTGAACTCGGCCACTTCGAACTCGCCGGTGGTGTGATCGACATAGGCGAGACCAAACTTCTTCCCATTGCGAAACACCGCGGCGAGGTAGTTCGGGCGGTTCGAGTCGAGCAGGTTGAGGTCATTGATCGTGCCCGCGCTGAGGATCTGCGACACCGCCCGCTCGACGATCTTGCCCGGGGTCGGCTCCGTCGTCTGCTCGGCGATGGCGACGCGTTTGCCGGCCTTGATGAGCTTCGCGATGTAGCCCTGCGACGAATGATGCGGCACGCCGCACATGGGCACCGCATTTCGTTTCGTCAGCGCCACATTCAGGATCGGCGAGGCGACCTTCGCGTCCTCGAAGAACAGCTCATAAAAGTCGCCGAGGCGGAAGAACAGCAGCACATCCTCCGGAAGCTCCCGCCGGATGGCGAGGTATTGCTTCATCATGGGAGTGGTGGCGGCGTCGGACATGGGGAACGTCAAGAGGTCAAGAGGGGCGGGGAATGGTCAAGGGGTGGGAAGGGGAAAATCCGCCTCCGCCTCCTACTCCGCCTCCTACTCCGTCTCCGACTCGATGACGCGGCTGGGACGAGGCGGAGTAGGAGACGGAGGCAGAGTCGGATTGGCTCTGAACCACACATAAGGCAGCGCAAAGCTCGACGTGAGGAGCACGGTGATCACGCCGATCATGGTGGTGAGGCCGAGGGAGATCAGCCCGCGATTGCTCCCAAGCGCCAGCGAGCCAAAGGCCAGTCCCGTGCTGAGGCCGCAATAGGCGAGCGAACGACCCAGCGACGCGGCATGCGCGGCGGTGGCGCTTTTCTCACGCAGGGTGTGCATCATGTGGATGGTGAAATCGAGCCCCAGGCCGAGGCACAGTGGCACGGCGGCGATGCTCATGAGATTCCAGCTCAGATCGAGCAGCGACATGGCTCCGAGCAAGACGATGGCCGTGGCGATGAGCACGCCGGCGGCATGCAAGCGCTCTCGCTTGCCATGAAACACGAGCACGAAGAGCACGAGGGCGATGCCTGCGGTGGGAAGGCACACGCGGATGATCTCACGCTCCAGCAACGGCTCCAGCGAGACGCGGAGGTAGTTCCAACCGGCGGGATGCACGCCGGGGATGGCTTCGAGTTTCGCGAGCAGCGGATCGTGGATGCCTTTGGGGGGTGAGAAGGAGCCGAGGGCGGTGAGGGAGCCGTCGGGGGAGGTGGAGATCAAGCCGGTGAGAGGTGAGACGTCAGACGTGAGAGGTGAGGACCACTTCGCGAGGACCTTTTGGGTGAGGGAGAAGGCGGTGTCGGTGAAGCCGGCGGTGTCGAGGGCGGTTTGGAGGGATTTCTCGTTCGTGGCGAGAGACTGGAGGGCTGGAGTGTTGGAGTGTTGGTTGGTTGAATGGGGGATGAGGGCGGTGGGAAGAGTGTGGGGGAGGCCGGTGAGGAGCTTGGAGGTTTCGGTGAGGGTTTGGCGGAGTTGGTCGGCGTTTGCGGCGTGGATGAGCAGCGGCACGGTTTGATCGCTGGCGATCATTTTGGCTTCGATCTGCTCGGAGGTGTCGAAGGCTTCGCTGTGCTTGGGGCGGAGGACGGAAGAGCCGAAGTCGGCGTGAGGAAGGCCTTTGATCAAGATGGCGGCTGTGGCGGTGAGGAGCAGCGCGGCGAGGAGCCAGGTGAAGGTTTTTTGCAGGGTGAGACCGAGACGAGGCGTGGGCGTTTCGCACGCTGAAGCGTGAACAACATACGGTTTCATGCCGAGCGGCAGGAAGCCGAGGAGCATGACGGCGGCACCGATGAGCACGCCGAGGGCGGCGAGCATGCCGAGCTGCGCCACGCCGGGAAGCTGGCTGAGGCCGAGCGTGGCAAAAATGGCTGCGATGGTCACCGCGGACCACGCGACACCCGGCAGCACGCGACGCAGAATTTGTCGATACGACTCACGCGGATGCTCCGAGGCCGCGTGGAGGCCGATGACACCGAAATCCTCGATGAGACCGGTCAAAATGGCGGCGAAGCCCATGCTCATGACATTGAGCGAGCCGTAGATGGCACCTGCCGCGCCGAGCGTGAGAAGATTGGCGCACAAGATGGCCAGCAGGAGCCAGAAGAGCGGCACGATGCGGCGATGCAGCAGCCAGAACAAAAAGCCGACAATGAAGGTCACGGCGGAAATCGACTGCCTCATGTCCGATTCCATGCCGGTGGCGATTTCCGCCTGAAACGCCGGATCGCCGGTGAAGCCGATGTGGACCTTCGCGAGCGCTTCATCGCTCTTTTGCCAGGTTTCGCGGATGTCTTGCTTTAGCTTCGTGAGCCAGGCGTTCACCGTGCGGTAGTCGGCAAGAGCGGCGGTGGGCGGTTGGATGAAAAGCAGGCGCAGCGTGCCATCGGCGGAGGTGAACTCGTCCGAAGGTGAGTCGTTAGAAGTGAGAGGTGAGAAGCCGAGCATGTCCATCGCCCCACGAGCGATGCCGAACGGGTCGTAGCCGGTGAGCGTGGCGTTTTGCAGATCGAGCGAGTTCGCGGTGGCCTCGCGGGACTTTTCGAGCAGGGCGGGAAGTTTCTCGGGAGAGAGCGAGGCCTTCAACGTCGCCACTTTTTCCGGCGGCGCATTGCGCCAGAGCCACGCGATGACTTCGGCGATGACTTCAGGATCGGATTGCAGGAGTGATTGGTGCCGCACGGAGGCTGCGAGGTCTTTTTTAGCCTCCAAATGCTCCGCGAGCGAATCGGCGGCGACTTCCAGCAGCTCAGCGTCCTCGCTTTGCAGCGTGACGATGAGCTGATCGCTCTTCAAATCGCGCAGCAGGCGAGTTCCCTCCAATCCAGGCAGGTCCTGCGGCAGCAGCGAGAGCGGATCGACATCGAAATCGAGCCGCGAGATGCCAAACCAGCCCGCGAGGGCGACGAGGAGGATGAACAAGATACGCGAAAAAGCGGCGGGCATGGCGTTTGAAATGAGCATTGATTCGCGAGGTGGCATCTTATAACCTCTCGTCGCTCGTATTTCAGAGACAGCCAGCCCTATGGAGCCAACCACCCTTCAGCATATCCTTTTTGTGGCCGCCGCCGTGGTGTTTGCCTTCGCCTGCCGGACCTCGGAGAATCGTTACATCGCGAAGCTGGGAGCCATTACCATGCTGGGGGCGCTTTACCTCGCAGGCTATTACATCACCGATGAGCAGCACGCGGGCGGGGCGCTCTTTGTGGGTGGCTGGTTTCTGGTGCCGTGGATGGAGATCATGTTCCGCGTGCGGCGGCTGCGTTTCCCGATCAAAAGCGAGGTCGTGCATCGCTTCCCACCCTCACGCGATGTCTTTCCCGATCTGGGCGAGCTCTCTCGCGAGGCAGAGGACGCCGGATTCGTGCAAGTGGGCGATACCGGCTGGATGTGGAGCGAGACGGAGCACTTCATGCGGCTCTTTTACCATGAGGAAAAGCGTGCGCAGGCCTCCGTGGCACTGGCGAGGCAGGGCGAGATGGGCTTTTCCTATGTGAGCCTCACCACCCGCGGGAAGAATGGCGTGGTCTATACGACGACGAACTATCCCTTTCCCACGACGATGAAGCATCCGCCCAAGCATCTCGTGAACCGCTACGAGGACGCGGACTCCTTTGAGGACCTCCTCGCCGACCACGAGGACTACCTGCAAGCTCTCGCCGTGACCACGGAGGAGATCGCCGAGCAGGACACCGAGTATCTCCATGCCTACATCCAGCGTGACATGAGCGTGCAGGTGGATCACAACCTCCTCGAAGGCCTCATCGTGAAGGCCGGTAGCAGCGAGTTTCGCTATTCCTGGCGCGGGTGCTTCTACCTCTACTGGCAGATTTTGAAGGACATGGTGCGGGTGTGAGCCGCAATGCCTACTTTTCCGCGGTGATCAGCACCGTCTGGAAATGCGGGCTGCGTGTCTCCCGATGGACGACGCCCGTCTCGATGGTGCGGAAGCCGACGGCGGACATCATCGCGTGCAGGTCCGCTTCCGTGAAGCCCAGCCACACATCGGCATAAAGCTCGCGGGCCTTCTCAAAGGTATGCTGGAGCAGATCGAGCACCACGATGCGCCCGCCGGGCTTCAAAATGCCAAACGCACCGCGCAGCGCTGCCTGGGGATTCTGAGCGTGGTGCAATGCCTGACTGAGGAAAACGAGGTCCACACTCTCTGGATCGACGGGCGGCTTTTCGAGATCGCCAAGGCGGTATTCGAGATTGGTGAAGCCATGCTTCAGAGCGAGCTCCGCGCCGTAGGCCACCATCTTCTCGCTGTTATCCACAGCGATGACTTTTTGGGCTCGCTGAGCCAGCAGTTGCGAGAGCGTGCCTTCACCCGCGCCGAGATCCGCGATGACGAGCGGCGGCATGAGCTTCAGTAAGGTCTCACCAAGGGCCTTCCATGAGCGGCCGGGGATGTAGTGACGGCCAAATTTACCCGCGAGCGCATCGAAGTAGGCTTTCGCCGTCTCGGCACGCTTGCGCAGGGCGATTTGCAGCGCGGTGGAATCCTTCACCGTTTCACGCAGCTCTGCTCCTGCCGCTTTCAGCAAAGCCAGGAAGTGCTCGTGAGCCTCCGCATCCTTCGCGGAAGGGGCTTCCAATTGATAGAGACGGTTCTTGCCGCTGCGGCGATCACTCACCAGCCCCGCGCCTTTGAGCTTGGCGAGCTGTGCGGAGATATTGGACTGCGGCAGGGATAAAATCTCCTGCAGCTCCGCCACGCTAAGTTCTTCCCGTTCGAGCAGCAGCAGCAGCCGCACCCGTGTGGGGTCGGCAATGAGGCTGAGGGATTTCAAGATGGAGGCCATGCGGAGGAGAGCGCCGATGCTAGCGGCAGGCCGGGGCGCGGAAAGCTCAATAATCGCGATTCAGCAGATAATCCGCCAACTCGCGAAGCCGTGTGCCCTTCTCGCCAAAGATCGCCAGTGCATCGTGCGCCGCCGTCGTGAGGCGATGCGCCTCCACTCGCGAGGCGTCGAGGCCCATCAGGGCCGGGTAAGTGCTCTTTTCGGATGCCACATCCTTCCCGGCGCTCTTGCCGAGCTTTTCGCTCGTCTGCGTCACGTCGAGGATGTCGTCGATGATCTGGAAGGCGAGGCCGGTGGCCATGCCAAAGTCGTGCAGCGCCTTCAATTGCTCCGGCGTGGCATCGGCGCTCATCGCTCCCAGCTTGATGCTTGTGGTGAGCAACGCCGCCGTTTTGCCTTCGTGAACGAAGCGCAAATCATCGAGCGGCAGTTTCTTCTGCTCGCCTTCGAGGTCAGCCACCTGCCCGCCGACGAGATGAAGGCTTCCCGCCGTGCGAGCGAGCTCGGAAACGAGGTTCGCCGCTGTGTGGCGACTCGTCGCGGGTGTTTGCGCCGTGAGTTCAAAGGCTAGCGCCTGCAACGCGTCGCCGGCGAGCAACGCGATGGCCTCGCCAAAGACGATGTGGCAGGTGGGCACACCGCGGCGCATGTCATCATCATCCATGCAAGGAAGGTCATCGTGAATGAGCGAGTAGGTGTGCAGGCATTCCACCGCACAGGCACTCGGCATCGCCTGCTCGATCGCGCCGCCGCAGGCTTCCGCCGCCGCCAACGTCAAGATCGGACGCAGACGCTTCCCACCTGCAAACACGCTGTGCCGCATCGCCTTGTGTAGCGAAACCGGCCGCGTTTCCGCCGACGGGATGAATTGATCGAGCGCCGTATCAATGATCTGGCAGCGTTGGGTAAGGTAGGTCTTGAGGTCGGACATGGGGAAGGAGGGAAACGTCCTCGAACTCGTCCTCCTACTCGTCCTCGATCAAAACGCCAGCGAGAGGTGCTGGCGATTCCAGCCTGATCAATCTCACAGTGCTTCTGGTAAACATCGCCATGTATCTTCTGCGGCTAGTCATTCTGCTGCTTTGCCATCGCTGATGGACCCTTCACCAATGCATCAGGACACGATTGCCTGCTCTGCGTGTCGTTTCAACTGCGCACGCGCCTCCTGCGGGCTCAAACGCGAAGGCTTCCGCAGCGGCTCCAAGCTGCGCAAGGGACGTGTCTCGTTGGATGTTGGACGTAATGGGGCGCTCATCATCCGGGCCGAGAAAGCAGTGGCGTCTGTGGGTGTGGCCGATTGATTCATGCTTGAATCAGTATCAGCAGAGCCAGGATCGCCATGAGATTTTCGCCGCTGAGTCAAGGTGCCAAATTGTCTTTGGTGGCGGCTTGAACCACCTCAACCGCAGCGAGTTCAAGATCGCCGTAAGGCATCTGCAGCCGTCCGATCATTTGGGGCTGCTGACTTTTTCAAAAACCTTGTCCGGCAATGGCGGCACCGCTTTCCCGGTGTTGGAAAGGATCACCGTCCGGCAGTCCGGGCAGAGGTTGAGTGTCTTGGCATCATGCTCGGCCAGGGACTGCGGGTAGGAGCGGGGACAGGTGGGGTCGATGGGACGCGGCACCCTCAGCAACGTTCCCACGCTCGAAAGCATCTGCTTCAAAAGTCGCTCGCAAAGCCGCTCCGCATCGGGCGGCTCCTGGTTGAAATCCGCCATGAAACGGGCGCAGGAATTGACCCCGCACATTGGAGGACCGGCGGCGGCTCCGAAGCAATAGTTGCTGTCGCCCGTGAATAGATCCTTGGAGCTGATTCCCAGCCAAATGACGTCCGGATCATCAGACTCGTTCGCGTGCGCTTTCACGAGTTCCAGAAGCTTCTCCACATCCCACTGCTCGTCGTATTTGGATTCCTTGAGCTGGAGCTTGGTCCGGCGAAAATTCGCCAGCTCTTCGGGAGGCCGTGCCTCGGCGATGAGAGCCTCGACAAGCTCCACCACTTGGTGATCGGACAGGTCACCGGAAGGCAAGCCGTGCTGCCTGGCGAATTGAGCCAGCCCGGGGTCGTTCCATTTGATGTCTTTCCTCAGCTGGGAGGCCCAGCGGCGGAAGGCGCTGCGATTGGACTGCGGCAGCGCGATTTTTTCATCCAGCAGCATCACGGGAATGCCCATGGTGTTTTCCAGGCCGATCCCGCAACGATGCACGAGCCAGTCCGGCGGCTGTCCTATGCGGACGAGGCAGATGCGAAGACGGCCCTCGCGTGAGTAAGCAGGTAGCACGGCGGAAGACGGCAGCCCCAGCCATTTTCGCGCCTTTTCTCTTGTCCCGAGATCTTCGGCCCTCTGGAATGCGGAACGGACCCAGTGCTCGGCCTTTTCGTCACGCCCGAGTGATTTCAAGACGTCAGCGTAACCCAGATAGTGCTCCACGCTCCAGGGAGACAGCCGGAGGGCATGCTCGTACATCTCCAGTGAAGAGATGTCTTCCTTCTCCTGATGGAGCCTGGCGGCGGAACGAAAGACCACATCTGCCTGGCGGCCCGCCTCGATATTGTCTCCCTGACGGGCCATCTCAATGATTCTGGCAGCATCCCGCATGAGCTGTGAGGTCGTGACGTCGTCATCGTCAGCAGCGGTGGCCAGATGATGGGCAAGGGCAAAGAAAAGGCCGACGAGGAAGAGGGATTTCATCTGCTGATTTTCACATCAGGCGTGCCTGATTGTCACGGTGAAAACTTCACTTAAACCACCTCAATCGCAGCGAGTTCAGGATCACCGTGAGGCTGCTCAGGGACATCGCCACGCTGGCGAGCATGGGGCTGAGCAAGCGGCCGGTAAAGGGGTAGAGGACGCCGGCAGCAATGAGGATGCCGATGGCGTTGTAGAGGAAGGAAAACGCCAGGTTTTGCCGGATGATGCGCAAGGTGGCGCGGCTGAGGGTGAAGGCGCGGTGGAGGGCGCGAAGATCGCCTTTGACGAGGGTGACGGAGGCGCTGTGCATGGCGGCATCGGTGCCGGTGCCCATGGCGATGCCGACTTCCGCGCCGGTCAGTGCGGGAGCGTCGTTGATGCCATCGCCGACGTAGGCGGCCTTCCGCCCTTGTTCCTTCATTTGATAGACGTGCACGAGTTTGTCATGCGGGCTGAGCTCGGCGGCCACTTCGTCGATGCGCAGGTCCTTCGCCACGCGGTCAGCGGTGGAGCGGGTATCGCCGGTGAGCATCTTGAACTTCAATCCGAGGGCGTGAAGCGCTTCGATGGCGGGCTTGGTGCTCTCTTTGATTTTATCGGTGAGAGCGATGAGACCAAGCGGGCGGCCATCGAGCACGACGAGCACGACGGTGAAGCCGCTGGCCTGAAGTTCCGCGGAGCGAGTGGCGCATTCGGCATCGATGAAGACGCCTTTTTTCTTCAAGAAGGCCGCCTGGCCGACGAAGACCTCCGTCTCGCCGACGGTGCCGAGCACGCCGCCGCCGGGCACGGCCTGGAAGTCCTTCACCGCCGCCAGCGGGATGTTTCGTTCCTTCGCGGCGGCCACGATGGCGGCGGCAAGGGGATGCTCGCTGGCCAATTCGACGGCAGCGGCGCAGGCGAGGAGATCGCGAGCGGACAATCCGGGCAGTGGATGCACTTCGACGACGCTTGGTTTGCCCTCGGTGAGCGTGCCGGTCTTGTCGAGCATGATGGTGTCGATGGTGCCGAGGCGTTCGAGCGTCTCGGCGTCTTTGATGAGCACGCCGAGCTGCGCCCCGCGGCCCATGCCCGTCGTCACGGCCATGGGCGTGGCAAGGCCAAGCGCACAGGGGCAGGCGATGATCAAGACGGCCACCGCATTGACGATGGCAAAGCCAAGGCTCGGCTGCGGTCCAAACTCCCACCACACGAGGAAGGTCAACATCGCGATCAAGACCACCACAGGCACAAACCAGCCTGAAACGCGATCTGCCTGCCGCTGCACGGGTGCTCGGCTGCGTTGTGCTTGGGCCGTGAGAGCAATGATCTGGCTGAGAAGCGTGTCCGCGCCGACTCGCTCGGCTTTCATCAAGAGCGTGCCATTGCCATTTACCGTGCCGCTGGTGACACGGCTATCGGCCTTCTTCATCACTGGCATCGGCTCGCCGGTGAGCATGGATTCATCGATGGTCGAGACGCCTTCGAGCACGAGGCCATCGACGGGGATTTTGCCGCCGGGCTTGATGCGCAGCACATCGCCAGGCTTCACGGCATCGAGCGAGATTTCCGTTTCGACGGAGCCATCCACAAGATGCGCCGTCGGCGGCGCCAGTTTCATCAGGGACTCGATGGCGGAGCCGGTGGCGCGGCGGGCACGGGATTCGAGGAGCTGGCCGAGCAAAACGAGCACGGTGATCACGGCGGCGCTTTCGAAATACACCGGCGCATGCCCGTGACCTCCGCTGTGCGGCAAAAGATCCGGAACGACGACCACGAGCGTGCTGTAAACCCACGCGGAAAGCACGCCGAGGCCGATGAGCGTGAACATGTTCGTCTTCAGCGTGGCGAAGGAACGGGCAAAGCGCACCAGCAGCGGCCAGCCGCACCAAAAGACGACCGGCGTGGCCCACACGAGCTGCATCCACGCGGAGGCATCCGCCGGGATGTCGCGGATCACAGGCAAATCCATGCCCATACTCAGCACCACGACCGGCAACGTCATGAGCGAACCCCAGCGCAGCCGCCACCAGAGCTCGCGAAGCTCCGCTGCGCCGCCATCGCCACAACATTCAGGTGTGCTGCTCACGGCGAGCGGGTTCTTTTCGAGGTCCATGCCACAGTTGGGACAGGCACCCGGTTTGTCGGAGCCGACGCCTTCGCACATTGGGCAGATCCAGGCGGCTTGAGAGGGTGAAAGGGCTTTCGCCGCCACAGGCACGCTTTCGCAGGCGTCTCCTTTCTTGGAAGACGAGCAGCAGCATGAATTGGGGGCGTGCGGTTGCATGGCGGTCAGCAAGACAGCGTACGCGGGCGAACTCCCCGGAGCTACCGGAAAAAGTGCCGAGCTACTTTCGCTGCAAATCGAGCACGAAGAGGAGCTGACCATCCCGCCACTTCGGTCCGCCAATGAAGAGCGGGCTGCCGGGGTGCAGCACTGCATCTGTTTTGACGAGCACCTGCTGCTCACGCCAAACCTGAAGGTGGAGATTCATGCCACCGCCAGCGGCGGGGCCTTTGGAGTCGATCTTCAAAAACAGATCGCGAGAGGGGACAACCCAGGATTCATACTCGCGGAACACATCCTGGAAGTGCTGGCCGATGATTTCAAAGTGTGTGTAAGGCGTGAAGACCTTCCCGAGACGGCCGGAGAGGTCTTTTTGGTTCTCCGGTGCCTTTTCGGTGCTGCCGGTGAGCTTCGCGGCATCCGTCGTGGCATAGACGAGAGCACCCCAGACTTTGCCATCGGTGGCGGGCTTTTTGGCGGGAACCGGAGCGGGCTGCTGCGCAGGGCAGAATGACGAATTCAGAAGGACGAATGACGAAAGAATGACGAAGCAAGAATGACGAAGTGGCTTCACGCGACCACGCCATTCGGATTTCTGATTTGGTATTTCCTTCGTCATTCGGATTTAGGAATTCGTCATTTGAGCACCTGTGGCTGTCCTTTGGCATTGAGGGCGACGACAGCCAAAACACTGCCGTTTTCATCAAACAAGGTCGTCGTGGCCACTTCGGCATCGGATTCGGCGCGGTGGACGCGGAAACCGACGATCTTTTTCTCGGCTGGGACGGGTTCGAGGCCGTCGAGCATGAGGACGGTGGCCTGGGCATCGGCGGAGTGGAAGACCTGGGCGTGAACCGATGGATTCGGCGTGTAGGTGCTGGCGATGGTGCTGGTGCCGCTGGAGCTGTTTTGTGTCCAAACAAGGCCCGCGATGGCAAACGCGGCGGCGGCGGCTCCGACGAGCCAAGGCATGCGCAGCCAAGAAAGCCAGCCAGCGGTGGATTCGGCGGCTTTTTCGCGTTCGCGGGCGTCGTCGAGCTCCATCTGGGCGATGCGAACCTGGATTTGCGAATTGAAGAAGTCCGCGTGTGGCACGGGCATCTCGGCGGGGAGGTGCGTCTTGAGGCTTTCGCTCAGTTGGCGCATCGATTCGGCCTCGGCAGCGAGCTCGGGGTCGTTTTGGAGGGTGGCCTCAAAGGCGCGGCGTTCATCGGCGGTCATTTCACCGTCGAGCCAGCGGATGAGATCGTGGTTTTCGTCAGACGGGGTTTTCATAAGTGTCCTTGAGCATTTCCTGGAGTTTCTTGCGGGCGTAAAAAAGGCGGGACATGACGGTGCCGAGCGAGCACTTCATCATCTCGGCGATCTCCTCATACGAGAGTCCTTCGATCTCTCTGAGCACAATCGCCTGGCGGTGATCCGGCGTGAGGCGGGCGATGGCTTCGTGGATGCGGGAGCCGAGTTCCTGGCGCTTCATCGCACGGTCGGGCGCATCAAAGCCCTGCGGTGCGGTGCGGGAGCCGGGCATGGCGCGGTGCTCGGTGCGCTCGTCATCGAATTCGCCATCTCCCTGGATCTTTTTCTTCCGTAGCCAGTCGTAGGTGACGTTGTGGGCGATGCGGTAGAGCCAGGTGTAGAAAGCCGCATCCAGCTTGAAATTCGGCAGGGCACGCCAGGCCTTGATGAAGGCCTCCTGCGCGAGGTCCCAGGCCTCGGTTTCATTCTGGATGAGATGGTAAGTCATGGCGTAGATCCTCGACCGATAGCGTGTGACGAGCAGGTCGAACGCACGCGTGTCTCCCGCTTGGCTGCGTTTGACGAGATCGACGTCGAGTGGCTCGACGGGATCGGTCGCGGCAGGGGCGGCGGCGGACATTTTCAGGATGAGGGCGGGTTTCGGACGCCGGACGTAGCCGGTTTATTCAAGCCAGGAGACTCGAATCAGGGGATTTTGAGCGCTTGGCCGGGGCGGATGAGATCGCTCTTGAGGCCGTTGGCGGCCTTGAGCTTCGCCACGGTGGTCTTTTTCTTCAATGCGATGGCGTAGAGCGAATCACCCTTCGAGACGGTGTACTTCGAGCCGCTGGAGGATTTGGGCTTCGATTTGGATTTCGACTTCGACGAGCTCGCGGTGGGCTTTTTCGACGACGTGCTGCTGGCGACGGTTTTTGGCTTCGTGCTGCTCGTGGAGGAGGTGGAAGGCTTCGAAGCCGCACCGCCAAAGGCATACGGATTGGCAGGCGGCTCGGGTGGCGGGGCCTCGGCAGTCACAGGAGGCGTCTGGTAGGAGGGCGGCGGCTGGGCGCCGGGCTGCACGCGTCCGCCCTGGCCGGGGTAGGGATTGTAAAAGCCGTCGTTGTAGTTCGAGGCATACGGATCGCTGACGTTGGCAGCAGGATCGGCGGGATTCTGGCAGGACGCGAGGGCCAAACTGGCTGCGAAGGCGATGAAACGGGCGGTTTTCGTCATACGGGCGGCCATGATGCGGGAGGCGGGGCTGTTTTCAAGGAGAGAAGCATCCCGGCACCCAAGCATTTGATCCGTGCCGCAAACGCGAGGATGGATGCCGCGCATGCTTTTCGATCTGCCCCTGGCCGCCGCTGAAACGATTCCGCCCATCTTCGCCCTGCTCGCGGTGATGCTGGGCGGCGTGGTGCTCGTGTCGCTGCTGCTGCTGCGGCTCCAGCAATCGCTGCTCGCTGGCTATTTCCTCTGCGGTGTGGTCATTGCCAATTCCAGCATCATGATGCTGCTCGGCGGTGGTGATTCGCAGGCGCAGATCGCCAACATGGCGGAGTTTGGCGTGGTGCTGCTGATGTTCACGCTGGGGCTGGAGTTCTCCTTGGGTGAGCTGAAATACCTGCGGCGGCTGGCTTTCGTGGGCGGAGGATTTCAGATGGGGCTGTGCATCGCGCTGGCGGCGGCGGTGGTTTTTGGCTTTGGCATCGACTGGCAGGGCGCGGTGGTGCTCGGCGTGGCGCTGGCGATGAGCTCCACGGCGGTGAGTTTGAAGAGCTTTCAGGATCTCGGCCTCGAATCGAGCCCTGGTGCTCGCATGGCGCTGGCCGTGGCGATCTTCCAAGATCTATTCATCATCGCGTTCTTCCTTCTTGTGCCGCTGATCTTGCCGCAGCCGGGTGAAACGAAGGCGCTGGGTGCCAGCCTGGGCAGTTTGGTGCTGCGTGGGGCGTTGTTTGTCGTCTTCGCCGGCGTGGCGGCACGCTGGATCATTCCCTGGCTGCTCAATGCCGTCACTCGCACACGGAATCGCGAGCTCTTCACGCTCACCGTCATTGGCTGCTGTGTGGGTCTCGCGTTTACCGGCGGGTTGCTCGGGCTTGGGCTGGCTCTCGGGGCCTTCGTGGCGGGCCTCGCGGTGAGCGAATCCATCTTCAAGCACCGCATCCTCGCGGATGTCATGCCGCTGAAGGATTTGTTTTTGACGCTCTTCTTCGTCACCGTCGGCCTCATGATCGATGTGAAGATGGCTGCTCTGCACTGGCAGCCGATCCTCGCCCTCACCCTCGTGCTGATGCTTGGCAAAACGGCCCTCATCACCACCATCGCGCGAAAACTCGGCCTCGCGCATCGCCAGGCGCTGATGGCGGGCATTGGTCTGTGCAGCGCGGGGGAGTTCTCCCTCGTGCTTCTTCGTTTGGCGGGCGAATCCGCGCTTTGGAGCGATTCCACACAACAGATTCTGCTTTCCGCGTCCGCCCTTTCGATGGGCCTTTTACCTGCCGCGATGCGCTTTGGCACGCCACTCGCCATCTGGCTCGAAAAGCGCGGCTGGGGTCGCCGCAAGGTCGCGATGAGCGATGCCGGTGAACTTCGCCAACGCGTGAAAGGCATGCACGATCACGCCATCATCTGCGGGCATGGCCCGGTGGGTGAAAAGCTCAACAAAGAGCTGCTCGATAGCGGCGTGACCACACTCGTCATCGAGCTGAACGCTGAAACCGTGCGTCAACTCAAGCGCCAAGGGCAGACCGTGCTCTTCGCCGATGCCACCCATCAGGAAACGTGGGAACTCACCCAGCTCGCCAAGGCTCGTCTCGTCGCCCTGACCTTCCCCGATGCCCTCATCAATGCGCAGGCGCTCGCCATCATTCGCGAATCCCGTCCCGACATCCCCGTGCTCGCCCGGGCGAGGTTCGCCAGCGATGTCGAGCGCCTCAAACGCCTCGGTGCCACCGTCGTCATCAACGACGAGCAAGAAGCCAGCCGCGCCGTCGCCGATGCGGCGATCACTTTGCAAGGGGCGTGAGCATCCAGGGCTGAAGCCTGCGGCCGATGTGAGCCAGCACTTGCGGTACCTTGACGGGAAGTCTGTGCTCAAGAAAGCGCCCGAAGATCTGAAACACTTCCTGGAGCAAGCCGATGCCACGAACTCATGAAAACGAAACTTTTGTCAAGTTGCACCCCGTTTTCCCTCCACGACCTCCAGCCGCGCGATGTCTTCCGCGAACTCCTCCAGGACAAGCAGCTCCCCAGCGACGAACTCAGCGCCGTGTTTGATGAGCTGCTGGCGTTGAGGGAGGAGCGGATCACCGCTTAAATTAGATGTGAGATCATGAACGCTGTCCCCACCGAACTAATCGAGCAGTGCATTGCCAGCATCGGCAGAACGGGAATCTCCCAAAAGGAGATTGAATCGGAGGTCTTGGCTTTGGCTAAGGACCAAATGGTCACACGCAGGCTGATTGACTGTGTTACCGAGGCTTTTGGAATCGTCCTAGCGGCACATGTGTCGTCGGAATTGATTTTACCCACAAAGTTTTCAGCAAAATCGCAGGATGGCGAATGGGAGTGGTTCAAATTCGAGGTCGAGCCAGTTTTCGACGCTGCCTTCAGGCTTGCCCAGCACATGTTCCACCATGGCTCCAGAGAGGTGTTTCAAAACATCGCACTGCGAAGTGCTATGCTCAACACGGTTAACAACCTTCTCAATGCGAGAGGAAAAATCGAAGGAGCCGTGCTGAGCGGCCCCGTCATGCTGGGAATCCCCGCCGAAATCTATCCCAAGCCAAAGAAATCTCTGATCGAACGGTTCTTTGCATGGCGCTTGGCTCGCATGCGAAAGGCAAAACGTTAACGCGGAGAAATCGTCGCTGCTGGATGCGATGACGCAGGCCTGACGCCCCGAGCCGGAGGCTCGAAAGAAATGAGCCGGTGGTGCAACTACCGGAAACACGCGGACACCCATTCATCCTCCGTTGCGCCCTGGAAGGGCGCGAGAAGGGGACGAAGGCCAAACGGCCATCGAATGCTTCTCGCGCTCCCTCCGGGGCGCGGTGGCGTCGTATGAGGTGATGTCCTCGAATCCGGTGGTTCTCACGAGCCTCCGGCTAGGGCGGCTGCCATCTCACGCAGCCTATCGGAGACCACGAAAACCTTCTCCTCACCAAGGCGCTTGGCTCGCCTGATTTCTGCCCCGGCGGAATCATTTCTCGACAGCCACAGGGGCTATGATGTAATATCCCACCATGCCATCGCTGTTCCAAGAAACGCTGTTTTACCAGAACCTGTATGCCACGCCTGCCGACTGGCAGCGCGATTTGTTTTATTCGGTGGTGAGGGCGGGGCATCTCAAAGCGGGCATCGATCACCGCATCGAGCGGGAGACCTATCCGGGTCATGAATTCATCCTCTGTCTCAGTGGCAAGGGTTGGCTGCGAGTGGCGGGAAAGAAGCATGACGTGAGCGCTGGCTCGTTGATCTGGGTGAACTGTCACCATCCGCATGCCTATGGTGCGATGACGCGGGACCCGTGGGAACTCTACTGGCTGCGGGTGGAGGGTCGCCCGCTGGATCGCATCTCGGAGCTGCTGCAGATTCGCTCGCAGCCGGTGTTCGAGAAGCTGGATGCGAAGGCCGTGGCACAGGAGTTTGAGCGGGCGTTTGAACGCATGATGGGTCAGCGACCGAGCGATGGGGCGCTGACGAGCGCGGCGGTGGCGGCGATCATTGGCATCTTATTCGATGCGCGGCTTTCGGAGCCGGGTGCGATCCAACCCGAGTTGCCGCTGGCGGTGCAAAAGGCCGTGGAGCGCATGCGCCTTTACTTTCACATGCCAACACGAGTCGTGGAGCTCGCGCAGCTGAGCGGCATGAGCGAGAGTCACTTCAGTCGGCAGTTCAAAGCGGCGCTCGGCACGAGCCCGATCGACTGGCTGCGCCGCGAGCGCATCCATCAGGCCAAACGCCGCCTCATCGAGAGCGATGACCCGGTGAAGGAAATCGCCCGCCAGGTGGGCTATCACGATCAATTCTTCTTCTCCAAGGACTTCAAGAAGATGACCAAGCTTACGCCAACGCAGTTCCGCGAGCAGGAGAGGCAGGGATGAACCCATCGACACGGCCCGATGACTCAGTCCAGCTTCACCCGTCTTTTGGTTCGCGTTCAAATCGGCTCGCTCGTCGTCTTCATCCTGGCGGCAGCCGTCGCGGTGATCGTCATGCTGCCCTACTTTGCCGATGGGGCCGTGATTCAGCGTGAGGGCAGTTATGTGGACCGAACCGGAGCGATGCACACGAAGGAGGACTTTGAAAGGTACTCGGTGCGTGAAGGCATCGCGAAAGGTGCCGGCGTGTGCGGTCTGGTCTCCGCCGCCGCGTCGCTGCTGGCGGGCTTTGGCCTGCGCAGCCGCTGAGCAGGTGAGCGACTGCCAATAAAGGCTTGGCGTTTCGCCATCGTCGTGAGAGAACGCTTTTTCACCTTTCCTGTAAACCTCCCCGCCCTGCCATGAACGCCCCTGTGAAGCATCCGCCCGGATTGATGACGCTGTTTTTCACCGAGATGTGGGAGCGCATGAGCTACTACGGCATGCGGGCGCTGCTGGTGCTGTTCATGGTGGATCAGGTTCAGGGGGCCAAATTGAGCGATGCGCAGGCCACGGCGGTTTACGGCCTCTACACGGCGCTCGTGTATGTGATGGCGCTGCCGGGCGGCTGGGTGGGAGATCGCCTGCTCGGGATGAAGCGGGCCGTATGGTGGGGCGGTGTGGTGATCGCTTTGGGACACATCACCTTGGGCATTGAACGTCCAGAGGCGTTTTATCTCGGCCTGGTGATCGTGGCGATTGGTTCCGGGCTGCTCAAATCGAACATGAGCACGATGGTGGCTCAGCTTTACCCGGAGGGCGGTGCACGACGGGATGCGGGTTACACGCTTTTCTACATGGGCATCAACATCGGGGCCTTCATCGGCATGATCCTCTGCCCGTGGCTGGCGCAGCGCTTTGGCTGGCGCTGGGGCTTCTCGGCTGCGGCGGTGGGCATGGTGCTGGGCTTGGTGCAGTTTCATCTCACCAAACATCGCATCGCCCACATCGGCGAGCAGCCTGAGCACCCGGCCGCTCACATGCGACGTGACAAGCTCCTGCTCGTGCTGGGCATCGCCACCATCGGCGTGCTGATGGCATTGGGTGCCACCGGCATCCTTGTGATTGATCCCGTCTTTCTGGCTAAAACCACCGCCTGGATCATCGGCGGGATCGCGGCGGTCTTCTTTATCTGGGCCTTCCTGCTGGCGGGACTCACGCCGGATGAAAAGAAGCGCATGCTGGTGATTGTCGTGCTGTTTGGAGCCTCGGCGCTGTTCTTTGCCGGCTTTGAGCAGGCGGGTTCGTCCTTCAGCCTTTTCGCGGAACGGCATACGATCCGCACGGTGGGCTCTCTCGGCACCATTCCGGCGGGTCAATTCCAGTCGCTGAACTCATTGATGGTCATCGGGCTCGCGCCGGTGGTGGCGATGCTGTGGAGCTCGCTGGCCCGGCGAAAGGCAGAGCCGCTCATGATCACCAAATTCGCCTGGGGCTTGTTCGCTTTGGCGCTGGGCTTCGTCGTGGCCGCCTTTGCCGCGCAGAAGGCCTTGGCCACGGGGCCGGTGCTGCCCACCTGGCTGGTTTCCATCTACCTGCTGCACACGCTGGGTGAGCTTTTCCTCAGCCCCATCGGCCTCAGCGCGGTCTCCAAACTGGCTCCCGCGAGACTCGCCGGCCAGATGATGGGCATCTGGTTCCTCGGCAGCTCCTTGGGCAATATCCTCGCCGGTCTGCTCGCGGGTGAGGTCTCCGGCGATGCCTCCGCGCAGATGCCGCATGTCTTCATGCAGGTCGTCTATCTGGCGGGAGCCACCGGCGTGCTGCTGCTTCTCCTCTCGCGACCGCTGAGCCGACTGATGAAGGGCGTGAGTTAGGTTTCAGGTTACAAGTTTCAAGCGTCGGCTGCGTTAGCATGCACCTGAAACATGAAACTTGGTACTTCTGCCCTCTCACTCCTCTTTGCCGTCTCCGCCTTCGCGAAGCCCAACATCGTCTTCATCCTCTGCGATGATCTCGCCCAGGGCGATCTCGGCTGCTATGGCCAGAAGATCATCCAGACGCCGAACCTCGACCGCATGGCGAAGGAAGGCACACGCTACACGCAAGGCTACTCCGGCACCACGGTATGTGCTCCTTCTCGCTCGGTGCTCATGACGGGCCTGCACACCGGTCATTGCCCCATCCGGGCGAATCGCGAAGTGCAGCCGGAAGGCCAAAAACCGCTGCCGGAGGGCACGATCACCGTGGCGCGGATTTTGAAGGATGCCGGCTATGCCACCGCCGCGTGCGGGAAGTGGGGCATGGGCATGTTCGACACGAGCGGCAGCCCGCTGAAGCTCGGCTTCGACCACTTCTACGGCTACAACTGCCAGCGCCACGCTCACAGCTACTTCCCCACCTACCTTTACAACGACGACCAACGCTTCGACCTGCCCGGCAACGACGGCAAAGGCCTCGGCAAGACCTACGCGCAAGAGCTGATCTCCGGCGAGGCTTTGAAATGGGTGCGTGAGCAGCACACCAAGCCCTTCTTTCTCTACTACGCCATCACGCTGCCGCATGGTCGCCACGAGATCGACCAGCTCGGCATCTACGCCGACAAGGATTGGACGCCCACGCAGAAAGCCTACGCGGCCCAAGTGACCCGGCTCGATAGCGATGTGGGCCGTTTGCTCGATCTGTTGAGGGAGCTGAAAATCGATCAAAACACCCTCGTGATGATCGCGGGCGACAACGGCTCGTCTTTCGATCCGAAGTCCGAAGTCGGCAGTCTCTTCAACCAAGCCTCCAACGGCCTCCGTGGTTACAAACGTGGTCTTTATGAAGGTGCTCTCCGACAGGCCGCGCTGTCCTGGTGGCCCGGCAAGGTGCCCGCAGGCCGTGTGAGCGATGAACCCTGGGCCTTTTGGGACTTTCTTCCCACCGCCGCCGAACTCGCCGGTGCCAAAATCCCCGCTGCATGCCCCACCGATGGTCTTTCCCTCGTGAATTACCTCCAAGGCGGCTCAGCACCTTCACGCGATCACTTCTACTGGGAACTTCACGAAGGCACCTCCCTGCAAGCCGTGCGCTTTGGCCCCTGGAAAGCCGTCCGCAACGGCCCGGTGAAGCCCATCGAGCTTTACGACCTCTCAAACGATGCCAGCGAACAAAACGACCTCGCCAAGCAGAAGCCCGAACTCGTCACCAAAGCTGAAGCCCTCATGAAATCCGCCCGCACGAATCATCCCGATTGGCCGCTCGTGCAGCGTGTGGCGAAGAAGAAGAAGAAGTAAGTGCTCAGTCGCCTCCGGCGCAGTGCTCAGTGGTCAGTTGACAAACAGGTGACGACAAACTGAGCACTGAGCACTGAGCACTGAGCACTGAGCACTGAGCACTGAGCACTGAGCACTGAGCACTGAGCACTGAGCACTGAGCACTGAGCACTGAGCACTGAGCACTGAGCACTGAGCACTGAGCACTGAGCACTGAGCACTGAGCACTGAGCACTGAGCACTGAGCACTGAGCACTGAGCACTTCCGCCCTTACCTCGGCTCCTTGCTCACCGGCTCCTCGTCCTTCACTTCCATCTCCACCCAGTCATCGCCATCGCGTTCCATGCGGAGGCCGTTGATGATCATCACGATGCCGAGACCGCCGATGAAGAGACAGGTCTCCATGATGAAGGGTGTGGTGAGAAAGGCGAAAAGATAGCCTGTACCTTGCAGCACCACCTCACGGGCCGTTTCATTCACCCGGCAGGCCATGTAGAGACCGACGAAAATCGCAATCGACCCAAGAAGTGGCGTGATCCACCAGCGGCGACGTTCGGCGGCAGGAGCGGTCATGGTTTAGAGACCGTCACCGGGTTGCAGCACCGGATAGCTGCGGGGTTTCGGCTGAAGGGTAATGGGATCGACGGGCACCGCGACCTGCACCTGCTCCTTGAGCGGAGCCTCATTGGCCATGTTCATCGGCTGCGCCACGGCGGAAGGCAATTTTTGATCCAAGACCGTCTGCTGCTCCGTGAGCGTGCGCTGCGAATCCATCACATACTTTCCAAAGATGCCGCTGGCCGCCAAGACACAGATAAAAACCGCCAGGGCGGCAGGAACGGGTGATTTGATCGTCTGCACGCGACCCACCACCGGATCGGCGAGTTTTTCCATGCGCTGAGGCTTTTCACGCAGCCAGGGGCCAAAGGAATCCACGAGGTGACGGTAGTCCTGCGGGCCGCCAAACACGGCGGAAGGCAGCTCTTCGAGCACCTCAGCGGCATTCACGTCGAGGTAATCGCTGTAAAGCTTCAGGAACGAACGGGCATACGTCATGCTGCCGAAGGAGGCATAATTTTCCGCCTCCAGATGGATCAGCCGCTGCGCGGGAATCCGCGTCTCATGCGCCGCATCCGCAAGCGAAAGTCCGCGAGCTTCGCGGGCGGCTTTGAGACGCTGGCCTAAGGTAAGGTTCATGAGTGGCTGTTGGACGGGGTCGAGTCTGACACGCTGACGGGCCGGATGCGATGAAATTTTTTTCGGAAAATGAACAACTAAATTCTGGAGACTATAACCCGCCGGTCGCGGCAGAGTTACTCAGGCGAGCCAAAACTTGCCGCCCGACACGCGACCTGATACAAGATCGCGATGAACCCGATCCACGAGACCCGCCTGAAACTCCGTCGCGAACTCGAAGCGCCGCCTGCGCTGAGAAAATTTGGCAGCGGCTGGATCAGCGGCGTGCTCGGCATGATGCTGGGCCTCGCAGCGCTAGGTGCGGTGATCATGATGCGCTTCCCCGGGGTTTTCGTGATGAAGGAAAGCGCCGCGCTGGTGGCTCATCCGGGTTTTCGCACGGGCATGATGGTGCTCATGGTGCTGGCCTTCCTGTTTGCGATGCTGAGCCTGCTTTTGCGCCCCAGCAAGGTGCTGGGCATGACCGGCATGGTGGCAGTGCTCATCGCGGTGACTCTCGGCGGCTCGCAAGCACAGGCCGTGGCGCCGGACATGACGCCCCTCTACTTCGGGCTCGATTTCTTTGTGCTGCGTCTCCTGTTCACCGGCTTCCTCTTCATTCCGCTGGAGACGATTTTCCCGCATCGCGAGGAGCAGGGCATCTTCCGCTACGAGTGGCGTGAGGACCTCTTCTACTACCTCGTGAGCAGCATGATGGTGCAGGTACTCACTTGGCTGAGCTTCATGCCAGCGCAGACCTTGTTCGCTATCACGTCGTGGACCGAATTCCGCGCCTGGGTGGCTGCGTTGCCTTTCGCGGTGCAATTCATCGCCATCATGTTTTTGACGGATCTGGTGCAGTACTGGGTGCATCGCCTGTTTCACCGGATCCCGGCCCTGTGGCGCTTTCACGCGGTGCATCACTCCGCGCAGGCGATGGATTGGATCGCCGGAGCGCGGATGCATTTCTTTGAAATCCTCGCGCTGCGCAGCACCACCGTGATTCCGATGATCGTGCTCGGCTTTAGCCAAGGGGCGGTGAACGCCTACATTCTCGTCGTGTACCTCTACGCCACCTTCGTGCATTCGAATCTCGGCTGGAAATTCGGCTTCCTCGAAAAGCTGCTCGTCACGCCACGCTTCCACCACTGGCATCACGGCATCGAGAAAGAGGCCATCGACGTGAATTTCGCCGTCCACTTCCCCCTCTTCGACAAACTCTTCGGCACCCACCACATGCCCGAAAACGGTCGCTGGCCTGAAGGCTACGGCATCGGTGGCCATCCCGTGCCCAAAGGCTACTGGCAGCAGTTTTTGCATCCGTTTAAGCGCAAAAAACAATCATGAAGATCGCTGCCGTCCTCGTTCTGCTGCTCGCGACCTGCTGCCATGCTCAGGATGCCGCGACGCTTGCGGCTCGTGAGGCCAATCAGCATGCGTTTGAGCTTTTCCAGCTCTTCCGGCAGATGACGAAGGGCAATTTTTGCTTCTCACCCTACAGTGGCCATCGCGTGGCGGCGATGCTGGCAGAGGGAGCGAAGGGCGATACGCAAAAGGAGCTCCTCGCGATGGCTCATTTGGCTAGAGACATGACGGAGCGTGCCGCTCAGGCAGCAGCACTGCGGCAAGAATTATCCAAAGCAGCCGGTAAGGGGCTTATCCTGGAAATAGCGAATTCGATCTGGATGCCGCAGAGCCACTCTTTTGATCCCGCATTTGTGTCCATGGCCCAGGAACAATTTGGAGCGGCGGCCCAAACTTTACCCGAAGACGATCCCACGAAGTCGGCGGCGATCGTGAACCGATGGATTCGAGACAGGACGCGTGGACGCATCACCTCGCTCGTCGGGCCTGGAGTCTTCACCGGGGATGATCCGACCGCCCTCGTCATCAATGCTGTCTATTTGAAAGCGGCCTGGGAAAGCCCTTTCGAGTTCATTCGGACCAAACCCCGCAGCTTTACCCAAAGCTCAGGCAGCACGAGCCTTCTTTCCACGATGCAGCAAACCTCCGCGTTTGAGTATGGCGACTCCGAAGCCTGGCAATGTCTCGAACTGCCCTTTCTGAGTGGTGAGTTCAGCATGCGCTTCCTCCTTCCACGTCTTGAGGAAAACCGTCCGACCATTGAAAAGTCACTTTCGAGTGACACTTGGGACAAAGTGACCTCCGCGTTTACCAACTGCGATGTGAACGTCTTGCTGCCGCGTTTTGGATTCAGCACGCAACTCGACTTGAAAGGACTCTGGCAATATCTCGGAGCATCGAACGTCTTCGACAGGGACAAGTGCGACCTCACCAACATGATCGCCCAGCGCCCCTGCTGGACAAGGCAGATACTTCATGAGGCCACCATCGAAGTGAACGAGATCGGTGCCGAGGCCAGTGCTGCGACGGCAGCCGCGAATCCATTTGCTGCGGGAGAACCGCCGAAACGCCGTCGCGTGAGCTTCATCGCCAACCACCCCTTCTTGTGGGTCATTCAGCATCGGCGGACGGGACTGATCCTGTTCATGGGCCGGTTTGCGGGAGAATGATGCTGGACTTGGCAGGTGGGTTTCGTTTTGAATGCCCGCCCGCATGCACTGGACCCAAAACTACGATCCTCTTGGCCATCTGATTCTCTCCTCCCTGGTGGCGGCAGTGCCGGTGGTGGTGCTTCTGGGGTTGCTGGCGTTCTGGCATGTGCGGGCGCAGATGGCCGCGATGGCAGGGCTGATCGCGGCGCTGGGGATCGCGATTTTCGTGTATCACATGCCTGCGCCGCTGGCGGGGATGGCGGCGTTGAATGGCGCGGTGTTTGGCTTGTTTCCCATAGGCTGGATCGTGCTCAATGCGATGTTCGTGTACAACCTCTCGGTCGAGACAGGCCAGTTCGAGGTGCTGCAACGGCAGGTGGTGGGCTTTTCAAGTGACCGACGCATTCAAGCCCTGCTCATCGCGTTCAGCTTTGGTGCCTTCATTGAGGGCGCGGCGGGTTTTGGAGCCCCGGTGGCGATCACGGGGGCTCTCATGATTGGTTTAGGCTTCAAACCCCTCGAAGCGGCCAAGCTCGCTCTCATCGGCAACACGGCTCCAGTGGCCTTTGGTTCGCTCGGCACGCCATTGACGACTTTGGCGGAGATCACCGGGCTCGATCTGCTTTCGCTCAGCGCGATGGTGGGACGACAATTGCCCATCTTTTCGCTCATCGTGCCCTTCTGGCTGGTGGCGGCGCAGGTGGGATGGCGTGGCATGCTGGGCGTCTGGCCCGCGTGTTTCGTCACGGGCGCGAGCTTTGGCGTGATGCAGTTCATCATGAGCAACTACCATGGCCCATGGCTGGTGGATCTCGTCAGCGCCGTGGTGGCGATGGTGGCGCTCGTGCTCTTCATGAAGGTGTGGAAGCCGCAGACCGAGGCGAAGAAGGTGCCTGCGACTCCCGGAGCCTGGAAGGCCTGGCTGCCGTGGATCTTCCTCACCGCGCTGGTTTTCATCTGGGGAATGCCTGCGGTGAAAGCCGGGCTCAACGGTCTCTTCAGCGCCGAGATCGAAGTGCCGATGCTGCACAAGGCCGTGGAGCGTGTCCCGCCCGTCGTCGTGCATGCGGAGGTCGAGAAAGCCGTGTTCAAACTCAACCTGCTCAGCGCTGCAGGCACCGCCGCGCTGCTGGCCGGCGTGCTCGCGGGTTTTTGCCTCGGCTTGAAGCCGGCGCATCTGCTGCGGCTCTATTTTCAGACCATCTGGAAGCTGCGCGTCTCGATGCTCACCATCTCGCTGATGCTCGCCCTGGGCTATGTGACGCGATACAGCGGCACGGACACGACGATGGGCCTCATGATGACCTCCACCGGCTGGTTGTTTCCCTTCTTCTCGCCGATCATCGGCTGGCTCGGCGTGGCCCTCACCGGCAGCGACACCTCTTCTAATGTGCTCTTTGGCAATCTCCAGCAGGTCACCGCAAATCAGCTTCATCTGTCGCCGATTCAAATGGCTTCGGCGAACAGCAGCGGCGGTGTGATGGGAAAAATGATCGACGCGCAGAGCATCGTCGTGGCCAGCGTGGCGACGGGCGGCCATCCCGAGAGCCCCGATGCAGGCACGGTGCTACGCAGCGTCTTCTGGCATAGCATCGCGCTGGCGCTGCTGATGGGATTGCTCGTCATGGCGCAGGCCTACTGGCTGCCCTGGATGATCGTGAAGTGATCCCGATTACTTCTTCGGCAGTGGCCCCGAAGGTTGATTGGGCTGAAAAGGTTTTACCTCAGGTGCAGCGACCGGCTTGGGCGCATCGGCGGGTCGCACGGTGGCCTGCGCCTTCTTCACGGCTTGAAACAGCAGGTTGTAATTGTGGCGGATCACCGCCGGGAACGACACGCGGCCAGGCTCGACGATTTTTTCGCGCAGCAGTTTGGACGAAAGGTCGGCCACGAGATCCGTGCCGATCTTCACCGCACGATCCACATACGGCGCGGCCACGTTCGTCGAGGCGGCGGCGGTGCCTTTGATGAGATCACTGCTGATGGTGATGCCTTGCAGCGCGATGCTGCTCTGTGCCGCCACGATGGCTCCATCGGGCGAAATGGTGATCTCCAGGCTCGCGTGGTCATCGGAGGCCAAAAAGCCGCGCATGTGATCAATCCGAATGGAGGCAAACAAACCGCCATCGGGTGAAGGAGAGACCTCCGGCTGATACGTGCGGTAGCTGGCACCGGAGAGTTCATACTCCATCGCACGACCTTTGAGTACCTTGGCACCGTCGAGACTTTTGAGAAACGTCTCCGCATCGATTTCCACCGCCATCGTGGTCGTGGCAGCGAGCAGCAGGCTGGTGAGGCAGGCGCGGAGTTTCATCGTTGGACTTCATGCAGTCCAAAATGGGCGAGTTCAAGCCATGATATAGGCGGCGGCCCGGCCTCGTATGCCTCGCGCATGAAATTCACCGCCGCGCTCTGCCTTCTCGCCTTCACACTCCATGCCGAGGACTGGGCGCAGTTCCGCGGACCCAATTCGAGCGGCATTTCCTCTTCGAAAGGACTGCCGCTGGAGTTCAGCGCGGACAAAAACATCGCGTGGAAGGCACGGCTCGGCGATGGCGTGGGCTCGGCGATCATCAAGGACGGCATCGTCTATGCCAGCGGCATGGCGGGGGACTCGAAGGCCGCGATGCATGCGTTTGATGCCGCAACCGGCGCTCCGAAATGGCGCACGGAGTTCGAAACGGGCACACTGCCGCGCATCACGCCACCGAACAGCCACGCGGCGGCCACGCCGGCGACGGATGGCGAACGTGTGTACATCCACTTCAGCACCATCGGCCTGCTGGCCTTTGATTGCGCCACGGGCAAAGAAGCGTGGCGCTACTCGATGCCGCGTCCGGCTTATCTGATGGACTGGGGCGCGGCGTCCTCGCCCATCGTGCATGATGGCATGGTCATTTTTTGTCAGGACGATGATCTCGCGCCCTTCCTCGTCGCCGTGGATGCCAAAACGGGCAAAGAGAAGTGGAAGACGCTGCGCAAAGACATGCTCGCCGGCTATGCGGTGCCGGTCATCTGCCAGGGCGACATCGTCGTGGCCGGCAGCGGCAAGATGAAGGGCTACGATCCCGCCACTGGCACGGAGAAATGGACCTGCAACACGCTGCTGCGCACCATCATGGTCACGCCCGTCGTGCAGGACGACATCATCTACATCGCCGTGCAAAGCTATGGAGACAGCACCCGCACGCTGAAGCATGCGCTGCTCGAATGGCTCGACACCAATCAGGACAAAATCCTCGCCCGCGACGAGACGCCGAAGGAATTCCACGAGCGCTTCGATGCCTCCGACAAAAACAAAAACGGCCTCATTGATGCCGACGAGATCGACACCGCCTTCCAAAGTCCCGACAACATGGCCGCCGGTGGAAACATCATCCAGGCCATCCGCGGTGGCGGCAGCGGCGATGTCACGAAGACGCATCTGCTCTGGTCGATCGATCCCAAAACGCCCTCGAACATCTCCAGCCCGCTCTTTTACAACGGCCGCCTCTACCTCGTGAAAAGCGGCGGCATGTCGAGCTGCTACGACGCGAAGGACGGCAAGTCGCTCTGGGATCGCAGCCGCCTCGGCAACTTCGGCGACTACTTCGCCTCCGCTGTCGCCGCCGATGGCAAAGTGTATGTCGCCGGCAAAAACGGCTTCGTCGTCGTGCTCGAAGACGGCCCGCAGATGAAAGTGCTCGGCAAAAACGACCTCGGTGAAGAAATCATCGCCACACCGAGCATCGCCGATGGCCGCCTGTATGTCCGCACACGCGAAAACCTCTTCTGCATCGCGAATGGCGGCTCTGGCGCGGTTTTGGCGAAAGCGGAAACAAAGCCGCAAACGCTCGAACTCGCCTCGCGGCCTGTCAGCGGCTCCAAAGTGTGGAATGGCTACACCGGCGATGCCTTGGGCCAGGAATCGTGGAGCGATGAAGAACTCGAAAAGCGCCTGCAGCAGCTCAAAACGCTGAAGTACACCGCCGTAGCCGTGCCGAAGGCGATTTCGCCGTTTTCACCCATCCGCGTCGATGGTGACACCGCAGGCCGCAAAGCCTTCGGCGGTGCCAAAACCTTCGACAACTCCGACGTGGCCGCCATCACGACCCGTTTCCGCGAAAAAGCCGCCAAGATGGGCTTCGAGATCATCGAGACCGATCCCGCGCCCGGCACCTTTTTGCCGCAGATGGAGTTCACCGATGAAAAATCCCTCAGCGACCTCATCACACCGATGTGCGGCGAAGGTGTCGCCGAGCGCCTGTGGCTTGGCTTCCAAGAAATCGCCAAAGCGAACGCCTTGATCGAAAAACACGCTCCAAACCTCGGCAAGCCATCCCCCGACATGCTCACGCGGCACCTCGATACCAAAGAGTCGCTGCCCGAGTGGATCACTCAGCTCAAAACGCACTACCTCACCGCGATGAGCGAATTCTACCGCGCGAACACCCGCGCCCGCGAAGGCAGCCGCACGCTCACGCTTTACTACGCGAAGAAGCTCGAGTTCGCCTTCCACTTCGCGAGCTGCCTCGAAAACCTCTACAAAGCCCACGAAACCCGCGCCGAGTCCCTCGATGCCGCCGTCGAATCGATCTACAACGCCCTCAACTCCCTCGCCGACGCCGCACGTGATTCGAGTGATCGCGGGGCAATTGCGCTGCTTAATGAGCACGGCTACCGGCCACTACTGAAACTCCAAGCGAAGTGATCTTCAGCGAGGACGACGTGTCTTGCTGAAGGCCGAGCGACCCTTGGGGCGTTCAGGCTTTTCCGTCCGTTTTGGACCTGCCGGGCGAGGGCGGCGTGCCGCGACCTTTTTGGCCGCCTTTTTGGCTCTGGAAGGCGCGAAGGTATCCGAATCGTCTTGGACGGCCGGTTTGCGAGCGGCGGCAGGACGGACACGTTCTCGAGGCGCGGCAGCGGTCTCTTTGAAGAAACGCTCCACATCAGCAGGCTTCAATTCTTTCCATCCACCGAGCTGGAGGCCGCGCAGTTGCAGCCAGCCGATGCGGATGCGGGTGAGACGCTCGACCTCGTAGCCGAGGTGATAAAACATGAGGCGGATCTGTCGCTTGAGGCCTTGCTTGAGCACGACGTGGGCCTTGGTGGGTTTTTCCAGCCAGGCGCGTTCGGCTCGGGCGTGTCCTTCCTCGGTCGGCATGCCTTTGATGAGCTTAGCGAGCACCTCGGGGTTCAGTGGTTGGTCCACGACCACTTCATATTCTTTTTCAGCGCCCATGCTGGGGTGCATGAGGCGATGGGAGAGGTCTCCGCGGTTCGTCATCAGGATGAGACCTTCACTCTCTTTGTCGAGGCGGCCCACATGATGCAGGTTTTGATACTTCAGCGGCAGGAGATCGTAGATCGTCATGCGCTCGTGGGTGTCACCATGCGAGCAAATATAGCCGCGGGGCTTGTTGATGGCGATGACGATGGGCATCTCTGCCTGGACGGGTCTGCCATCCACCACGACTTTGTCCCCGGGGGACACCTGCGTGGCGAGGTTGGTAATGACGTGACCGTTGATGGAGACTCGCCCTTCGAGGACGATCTGCTCGGCTCCGCGTCGGGAGGCGACGCCGCACTGGCTGAGGTAGCGGTTTAGGCGCACGAGAAAGCAGGGCTGGCGGGGTCAGGATCGCGCTGCCTGAGGCAGGCGCGAAAGCCTACTCCGACTTGGTCTTTGGCAGGTTGGTGGGAAGGCGGCCTTCCTTCCAAAGTCCACGGGACTTCAGGAGTTTGATGCGTTCGCCGCGTTTCAAAACGCTGCGCTTGGTGCCGACGGAGCCGGAGGTCTTGAGGCTGCGATGCTGTGACATGACGGTGAACGGGGTAAGAAGGGGGGTGGGCTGAAAAAGGGCGCGGAGACTAACCGCGACCAGCTTGGACGCAAGGCTTTTGTTCCCCTCGGCCCTGACCCGCGAGTTCAAAGGATGGCTGGAGAGCCTTTTCAGGCCACCGCGTTCATGTCGAGCAGGGCCTTCACGAGGCCTTTGGAGCGGTAAAACGCCACCTCGGCGGCTCCGGCGGCTTCGAGATCCGCCCGGATAGCAGCGGCGGGGCGGGCGGCGAGCACGTGCTCGCGGATGAGGGCCGTTTTGCGAGCCTGGAGTTCGAGGAAGGCGGGATCGACGACCGGCGTGGCGGGCCATTTGCCAGCGGCCTGACCTTCCCGGAGCACCTGCTTGAACGGCTGGCCGATCTTTTGCGCCTGCTGTTTGGCATCATTGATGCCGGCGAACCACTCGGGCTCGACGAGGCGGTAGTAGTCCCGCATGGCCTGCTTGTTGAAGTGGACCACGAGCTTGCGGCCTTCGACTTCGACGAAGGAAGTGCCGCGGAAGGAATCGGCGTCGATGGTATCGACGAAGAGGAGGTCCTCGCCGTCCACGGCGAACTCCCATTTCAAATCCCACAGCAGCAGCCCGGCGGTCTCCAGAAGCTCACGCACTGCCCAGCCGCCGAGGATGGACATCTTGATCGTATCGAGGAAGTCCTGGCTGCTGAGACCGCTCATGATGAGGGCTTCTTGTTTGCTCACGGCCCGATCTTCCGGCTCATACTTGCTCGTGAGGTCGTACACCGGGCGCTCCAGCATCTCCCAGACCTTCATC
The DNA here is from genome assembly GCA_016713245.1 of Verrucomicrobiaceae bacterium. GTDB lineage: Bacteria > Verrucomicrobiota > Verrucomicrobiia > Verrucomicrobiales > Verrucomicrobiaceae > Prosthecobacter. The sequence continues at coordinate 1,103,381 of JADJPM010000001.1, forward strand.
GGCTTGGTGAGACCCATTTCCTGCTCGTAGGCACGCTTCGCGGCGTCACCGAGGCTTTGGTATTTTTTGAAGATGGAGGAGCCGCTCGTCACGCCAAAGCGCACGATGTACTCCAGCGGAATGACGTAGCTGCTGCTCTGGTGGAACTGGGCGTAATCAAAAACAAAGGTGCCCAGCATCTGGCGCTGCGGCGGATGCATCACGGGGAAGCGGCGCACCATGTTGAAGCAGCTTGGATTGGCTGGCATGCCCTCGCGCACCACCTCGCCGGTGAGGGCATCCACCATGCCGATGTGATGAGTGACCGCGCCCTGCTCCAGCATGCGTTCAAAAGGTCCGGTGAGGAGTTCTTCGCGGAGCTGGGGTGCCATCGACGAGGCCTCGATGGCCGTCTTCACGCGTTTCCAGGTCTCCGGCTGGGCGAGGCGGGAATACATCGCATGACGGAAGATGGCGCGGTTGAGGTCATTGCCCTCGATTTTGAAAATGGAGCCCACGTCGAAGACGGAGCCGGCCTCCGTCGTCTCGCACACCACAAAGCCCGGATGGCCAGGGGCGGCGTGGAGATTCTGCACGGAGCCGCGATAGACGGGCTCGCCAAAACTGCTCAGATCGATCTTCGTGGGCGCGGGGGCGGATTGGGACATGGCGGCCAGTGAAAACGCCGTTTCCACCTCCATGCAAGTGCCGAGCATGCTCGCATGGCCGAATCATCCCTGGCTTTGGACAATCGCACCCTGCCGCGTCTAGATCCCATCTGCCGCGTTCCTAGCGGGCCATGATCCAGACCACCACCGTCGGCTCCTATCCCGTCCCTGAATGGCTTGCCGCGCTCCCGAGCGAGCAGGCCGTCATCGATGCCACCCGCGTCGTCTTCGACACGCAACGCCAGGCCGGGATCGATCTGCCCACCGACGGCGAGCTTTACCGCTTCGATGTGAATCATCCCGACACGAACGGCATGATCGAATACTTCGTCCATAAGCTCGGCGGCATCGATAGCCGAGTTGGCCGCACTGATGCCGCCGCTTTCCGCGCCAAGCACGAGATGGCCTTTCGCAGCAAACCGGCCGCGGTGGTGCGCGGCCCGATCACCGAGGGTGTTTTGAATCTGCCCGAGGACTGCGCCCGCGCGGCGAAGGTGGCCGGTGGTGCCTTCAAATTCACGCTCACCAGCCCCTACATGCTCGCCCGCACGCTGCTGGACACACACTACCACGACTTCGCCGCGCTCAACATGGCCATCGCCGATGCTTTGGCCGCCCAGGCCGCCGAATTGGAATGCGACTGCGTGCAAGTCGATGAAGCCAACATTCCCGGCAATCCCGCTGATGCGCCCCTCGCCGCCGCAGGCATCAATCGCGTACTCGATGCCGTCAAAGGCCGCAAAGCCGTTCACTTCTGCTTCGGCAACTACGGCGGCCAAACGATCCAAAAAGGCGAGTGGGCCACGCTGATCAGCTTTTTGAACTCGCTGCATGCCGATCACCTCGTGCTGGAACTTGCGCATCGTCCGCCGGCCGATCTCGATGCCTTGAAGGACCTCGATCCGAAAATCGGCGTCGGTCTCGGCGTCGTGGACATCAAGGTCAACCACATCGAAACCGCCGACGAAATCGCCCGCCGCATCGAAGCCGCCGAAATGAAGCTCGGTGCCGGACGCGTGAAGTTCATCCATCCCGACTGCGGCTTCTGGATGCTCAAGCGCAGCATCGCCGATCGCAAAATAGAAGCGCTGGCGAAGGGTCGAGACCGGTTTGAGGGGCGATGAGACTCACCAAAGCCTCCAAGCCACCAACACCTTGTCATCCCTCGCAAACAGCATCGAGCCCGCGAAAGCCGGATGCGCCCACGTCTTGCCGATGATCTGCCAGCGGGCCAGCTCCTCGCGTTTTTCGGGCGTGAGCTTCACATAAACGAGCTCACCGCTCGCGTTGAGCAGCGCGGCGAGGTTCTGGGGTTCGTCCATCCACACGAGGCTCATCTGCGGATTGCGATCTTTGGGCGTGAGCGTGTTGCCATCGCTCCAGAGGATCTTGCCGGTCTTCAGCTCAAAGGCTTGCAGGCCGTGGTTTTTATCGAGCATGTAAACGACACCCTCTTTGAAGAGCGGGGCGGACATGAGGCCGCAGAGTTCGGTTTCGTTTTCCCACAGCAGCTTCGCGCCTTCTGCGTCAGGTCGCAGTGCTTTGGTGCCATGCCAGTAGCCGGAGATGAGTAGCACACCATCGTGGTAGAGAGGTTGGGCAATGCTCACGCCGTAAGTGATCTTATAAGGATAGGTCCAAAGCACCGCGCCGCTGTCCGGGTTCAGGCTTTGAATGTGCTGCGGGCCCCAGGCGATGAGTTGGCGCTGCCCGGCATGCGTGATGATCTCCGGCGTGCAGTAGCCCGCTGGATCAGGACCGCCACGCCAGACCTCCGCGCCTGTTTTGGCATCCAAAGCGATCACGCTACCCTTCTTCGCCCCCACATGCAGCAGCACGCGGCCACCATCGAGCACGGGCGAGGCCGCGAAGCCCCAGGTCGGCACCTTTGCCCCGCAGGTTTCCACCGTATTCACTTCCCACACGACCTTTCCGCTGACCGCGTCGAGGCACAAAGCCATGCCGGTGGCACCCAGCGCATAGGCACTCCCCTCGCTCACATTCACGGAGGCTCGCGGACCGGTGCCATAATCCATCCCGCCGTAGCTCACCTCCCAAGCGTGCTGCCAGAGCAGCTTCCCACTCGCCGTGTCGAAGCAAAGCACACGCTCCACCTCGTTCGGCTGCTTCTGCCGGTCCATCACATAGACGCGACCTTCACTCACGGTCACGCCACCAAAGCCCGCGCCGATCTCCGCCTTCCACAGGCGTTGCGGTTCTTTTGAAACAAACTCCGTCGGCAGACCCTTCGGATTCCATCGCCCATCCGCCGCCGGTCCGCGCCAGCGCGGCCAGTCTTGGGCATGGCAGATCGAAATCGCGGTGAGGAGCAAAAGAAGAGCTTTCATCTGCCTCGAATACGTTCCAGCGAAGGGAAATTCAAACTGGCGGCGTCTTCCAGCCTCCTCTATTTTTGATTTTTAGCTCCACTGCCTCCCTCCCCGCGCTCATGGCCACCCCCACCATCATCTTTGAAGACGGCCAAGAGATGGAATTCTCCGGCGCTGAGCGCCTCACCGTTGGCCGGGCGGAGGACAACAATGTCATCGTCGATGACGGCGAGATGTCCCGCCATCACGCCGAGATCATCGCCCACGCCGATGGCACCGCCGAGGTGCGGGATCGCGGCTCCCGCACTGGCACCTTCGTCAATGACCAGCGGGTGGACAGCCAGATCCTCCGCGATGGCGACCGCCTCTCTTTCGGGCCTCTCAATGCCGTGTTCCGGTTCAAGAAAACCGCCGCGAGCCCGGTGACCACCCGCATCCCTCTCCGCAACGACACCGCCCTGCGTGAGGCCCAAGCCGCCCTCGAAGCCTTGGATGCCCGACACGCCGCAAAAGCCGCCGAACTTGACCGACTCACCGCTGAGAGTGAAAAGGCCACCGCGAAGCTCACCCAGCTCACGACCGATGCTGCCAAAGCACAAGCCAAGCTCGATCAACTCAAGAGCGAAGCTTCCAAAGTCCAGGCCAGCTTTGATCTCCTCGCTTCCGCCACCGCCAAGGCTCAGAGCCGTCTCGATCAGCTCACCAGCGACGCTTTGTCCGCACAGACCAAGCTCGATCAACTCACCAAGGTCCACTCCGAGGAAGAAAAGCGTCTTCAGCAGACCCGCGAGACAACCACGAAGGAAAACGCCCGCCTCGATACCCTCCGCCAGCAGCTCACGGATTCAGACGCCCAGCTTCGAGAACGCCAAGCGACCATCAAGCAGCACGAAGGCCAGATTCGCATCAGCCAGGAGACGCTGACCCGCCTGCAAGACACCACGGTCAAGACCGAGCAGGCCATCGCCGCGCTTTCCACCCAGCACGAGCAAAAAGCCGTGTCATTGGCCAGGATCACCAGCGAGGCCGAGGAAGCACAAAAGCTGCTCGATGCTCTTTCAAAGCAAAAAGCGGAAGACGCCGCTCAAGCAGAAGCAGTGCGCCGCGAGCTGAATGAAGCGCGTTCCGAATCCGCACGGCTTCGCGATCAAGCCCGCATCGCGGAGGAATCCCTTTCGATGCTTCAAGCGGCAGCGGCAAAGTCCGAAGCCTGGCAAAAGGAACGCCAGACCGCTCTCGATGCCATCAGCTCGCAGCACGACCAAAAGACAACAGACCTTCAAGCTGTTCAAAAACGACTCGACGAGCTGCTCACCCGCGAAAACGAAGCCAAGAACCGACTTCGTGATCTCGACGCCCAGACATCGCAGAAGCGAAAAGACCTCACCGCGAGCCTTGCGGGTCTCGAAAGCGATGTCGCTGCCAAAAAAGCCGAGCTGTCCGAGATTCACCAAACGCTCAAAGCAGCCGAAGCCAGTCGCGAAGAGCAGGGCCGCATCGAGAACACGCTTCGTGACCTCAACCGCCAGCTCACCACGGCGGAGGAGCAGCTCACCTCCACTCGCCGCATGCTGGAAGAGGAGAAAGCCGAGCTTTCAGACGTTCGCTCGCAGCTCGCGGCGACTCAGTCTGAACTCATTGGCGAAAAACAGCAGAGCGAAACACACACGATCAAGCCCAAGACCTCCCGCACCACCATCACGCTGCGTTTGTTTTTGATGCTCGTGCCCTTCGCGGTGCTCGGGCTGGCCTCCTGGGCTGCGGAGCAGTCACGCCAGATGCGGGCGATGCGTGGCGAGGGTGTGGTGGCGATGCTCACCGATCCAAAACCCGCGATGCATCCCTATGCGCCGCGCACGGAGGCGGAGCGGCAGATCATTGATCTCGTGCACGAGCCTCTCATGCGAGTGGGCGGCGATGGCACGCTCCAGCCAGCCCTCGCTGAGCTGTGGCGCTGGTCGCAGGATGTGACGTGCTGGTTTGCCGATGAAAAGACCGCGAAGCAGGCACAGGAGCGACTTCAAGCCCAGATCGGCGAGAGCAATCGCTGGGCGGAATGGCGGCTGAGTGCCGTGCGTCTCGTGGCAAACAGCCTCGTGCTCAATTTCAATGACGCCACGCACGCCAACACCCCGAAGGCGCTCGAAGTCATTGGAGATCTCCAGCCGCAAACGGTCGCCTTCTGGCGCATCGAGTGCCAGCAGCCGCTCAAAGAACTCGCGGCGAGCTTTTTCAACAGCTCGCCCCTCGCGAAGCAGATCCGCCGCGTGTGGTTTGATCGCGAGAACGTCTTTGAGATCGTCACCGTCGGTCCGGCGCAGCGCTTGCTGGATGAGTTTCGCAGTCACCTCGCCGCGAAAGTGCCCACCGAAGTGCGCATCAGCCTCATGGGTGAAGTTTCCGCGCTCAGCGAGCCCGTGCTCGATCTCGACATGCGCCAAGGCCAAACTTGGCATGATGGCACGCCGGTGACCGCGTGGGATGTGAAGACCACCATCGAGCAGGTGAGCCGCCGCCCATGGCTGCTGCCAAATCGCGAGGCGCTGCGCCACATCCAGGACATGGAGATTCAGAACGGCGGGAACCAGCTCCGCGTGGTCTTCCGCAGCCGCTACGGTCCCGCACTCTGCGGCTGGGCGGGCCTGCCGGTGCTGCCTGCCTCATGGTGGAAGGCGCATGAGCAGGATGATGACAAGGTCTTCAGTCTCTCGCCGCCGCCCGGCGCAGGTTCGTTCCGGCTCACCCATCTCGATGCACGCACGCTCTCGCTCACACCGGTGAGCACGCAGGAGGAGTCACCGCGCTTTTTGTTTCACTTCAATGCCTCGCCCCTCATGACGGAAGTCGGTCTCGGCACGAAAACCACGAATCTGGTCTGGCCGGCCACCATCGCGGGAAATCACGACGATCTCCTCGCCTGCCTCACGCCGCCGCATCGCCGTCTCGTGGTGCTTTGGAACACGAAGAGCCCCGTGCTGGCCGATGTGCGCACGCGTGAGGCGCTGGCCACGATCACCGATGTGGCCTCGATCACCGCTGCGCTGCCGGGAAAGCACACCATCTCCGATGGCAGCCTCTTCCCGCCCGGTATGTGGCTGCATACGAAGGCACCACGCGTGTCGTGGAACTCCGGGAAAGCAAAACGCGTGCTCGCCGAGGCTGGCTGGCTGCCGGGCGTGGACGGCATCGGACGAAACGCGGGACACAAATTTGAATTCTCCCTGCTGCTCGTGGCCGGCGATCCCGTCGTCTCGCAAACAGCCCATCAACTCGCCGCTCAGTGGCGTGAACTCGGCGCCAACATCCGCGTGGAGACGCTCGCCTCCGCCGACTTGCTCGCGGGGCGTCTCGCGAGCCGTGAATTCGACGCGGTGATGCTTGAGCAGCGTTTTGAGGTCTCGTGGGATCAATTTCCCTGGTGGCACTCTTCGCAGGCAAAACCGGGCGGAACCAATTTTGCCGGCATCGAGGACCCGCAGACGGATTTGCTGCTCGAAGCGCTCGCCACTGAGTTTGAGCCCGCAGCGGCCGGTGAACGCGTGAGGCAGCTCGAAGGCCGTTTGCTGCCTTTGCAGGCCATGCTGCCGCTTTTTCACACCGTCGATCATGCTGCCGTGAATGCCACGCTGGCGGCGAACAAGCCGCGCACCTCGTGGACACTGCGCGAGCTGGCCTTCAAACCGAAAACACCTTCGCGCACGCCTTCGTCGCTCGAATTGAAGCTGCCTGACGAATGATCTCCACCGTCCTGCCGAATCCGCCACGCTGGCTGCCGGTGCGTATCGTGCTCGGCGGCATGCTGGCGGCATGCGTGATCGCGCTGAGCGGTGGTGCGGGCTTTTTTTCCGGATGGTCAGGGCTTTTCGATCCAGCCCTGCTCGCTCGCGGCGGACGCAGCGCGATCGTTTTCGCCATCGCTCTGCTCACTGCAGCCAGCGCAGGCTACACGCTCTCATGGCTGGCGGAATCTTGCGGACGCGTGGTGACGAGCATCGTTGCCATGCTCGGACGTGCGATGGCCCTTTTCCCTGTCGCGGCGCTGGCGTGGAGTCTCGTGGGCTGGTGGATCGGATCGCTTGGAAAGCCGGTGGAGACCTTGATGCCCTTCCAACTCGGGGCGGAACTGAATGACTGGCGCTTGATGTTCGGCGCGGAGCTTTGGGAATACCTCGCGCCGGCGCTGGTGCTCGCCGTGCCGCTCTTTGGCGAGGTGCTCGGAGGCATCGGGAAGCCGCTGCGAGCACGTTTGCAATCGCTCTGCCTGCACGGCATCGCGTGGCTGATCGTCATCGAGGATGTGCTGCACTTCATGGGCTGGGGCGGCTGGATGGCGCAGGCCATCCGCGCTGGCGAAGCCGCGAACGTGGCCTCCGGTGTCGCCGTGATGGCGTGGCTCTCCGCCGTGTTTTGCACCCTGCTCAATGCGCTGCCGAAAACACAAAGCAGCGGCGTGGGACCTCTCGCCACGATCAGTTGGCTGCCCTGGCCGCTGTGGGTGCTGGCGCTGAGCGTGAGCATTGCCTCGCAGCAGTTTTTGTGGCTCCTCATGTGGCTGGTGATCGGCGTGATGAGCTTCCCGGCATGCTTTGCCAAACTCCGAGGCCAGCCCGCCGCGCAGCAGACCTTTCATCTGGCCGCGTGGAGCTTCGAGACACTTTCGCAGCTCATCGTGTGGCTGGCCGCCATCGCCACGCTGCATCCGCAGCCGCTCACCGGCGGCGTCATGCGCATCTTCCAGCCGCTGTTGATCACCACGCCCGCCCAGGCCGCGCAAACGCTCGCCGATCCCACCCGCATCCTCAACGCCGGCCTCGTGCTTCTCGGTGCCTCGCTCGTCCTGCATTTGCTCAGCATGGCGTGGCAGTTCATCGCCGCACGAAAAGCCACGCCAGCGCAGCCATGAGCAGCACGACTGCCCAAACCCAACTCCAGCTTTCGCCACGTTTGGCCTCCTCCTGCTGCACAAAGGGATCCTCCGCGAAGCCGGTATCATAGGTGTACTCCGGCTCCTGAAAGCTGAAGGGCACCTCCATGATCTGCCCGTCCTGCTCATACAGGCCGCGGATCGTCTGCATCGTCCCGGTTTGCTCGAAGAAGGCGAACTCGATCCAGAAATCCTCCAGCAGCGCCTTCTGCGGCAAAACGAAGGTCACATCCACATTCCGCGCCGCATACTCGATCTCCGGCATCGGCGGTGTTTTGGCGAAATTGGGCCACAGATACTTGAACGCGGCCTTTTCACCCCACGTCGTCGGTTTTTGATTCACCTCGAGGTGGATGTGCTCGTTGAGGTACTTCGTGAAAACAGGCTCCGCCGCCTTCAGCTCGGCCACGCTGAGCTTTTGATCGCCATCGGCATCCACCCGCACGCATTTGGTGAGCGTGAGCAAATTGAAGGTAAACCGAACCTCCAGTGCATGCGGCGAGGGCTTCACCTGCATCTCGCTTTGATCCGCTGGATGAGCGTGGGCGGAAGCACAAAGAACCCATGCCAGCAGGACGAAAGGCAGCCAGAACCTCATGAGCGGCTCATGCTTTCGCCAGCTTCGCCGCGAAGGCTTTGTGCGCGGCTTTGCCGAGGGATTTGTTCAAGGCGGCGAGCAGCGCGGCCGCGTTCTCCGCGAGCAGCGCCTTCACGTCGAGCACGAGACCGGGAAAGGCCTGGCTGCGGATGAGGTGCTGCTTATCCGGCAGTAGCTTGATGAAGCGGTCTTCCTCCAGCACGAACCAATCGCAAAGCTGCTCCTCAGGACGCCACACCACATATTCGAGCACACCAGCGCGGCGGTAGGCATCGAGTTTGTCATTCAAATCAAGTGAGGCACTGCTCGCCGCGATCTCCACGACCAATTCAGGTGCTCCATGGATGTAGCCGTCCTTACCGATTCTAGCCTGCCCGCCCTTCTCGATCATGAGCAGCGCATCCGGCTGCGGGATGTTATCCGCGTCAAAACGGACGGTGGAATTGGCGGCCGCCCGGACTCCCGGTGTGCTGGCGACATAAGAGAATAACCATCCCTGAACGAGGTTGTCGGGAATGCCATGTTGTTTTGCGCGGACGGGAGAGGCCATAAAAACGATTCCATTGATGAGTTCGGCTTTCTTCACCTCCGGCATCGCGGAGTAGCGCCGGAGGAACTCCGCCGCGCCCAGGCGGTCGCCATTATGCAACGGCGGGGGGGCGGGGATGATTTCTCTGCGGCCCCGGGCTGGCGTGGCGGCTCGACGTGCGGTGATCATGCCGCATCTTCCACGCGGCGGCGGGAAACGTCAATCAACGGACCGCTTCCACTTCGTGAGCCGGTTCACAAGTTTTTGGGCGGTGGATTCTTCGGTGAGGCCATCGGCGAGGGTGAGTTTCTTACCGAAGGTGGTTTCAAGGCGCACGCGGTAGAAGTGAACGTTGCCGGAGCGCAAGTAGTTATCGTGCATGAACTGCACGAGGTGACGCGGCTCGAAGGTCTCCTTTTTCGAATAGAAGGGACCGACCTGGTTGATGAGAGTCAGCGTGCTGCCGCTGAGCTGCAGGCGGCGTGAGTGCAGGAGCAAATAGAACGCCAGCAGCAGGATCGCGGGCGCGGAGAGCCCCCAAACGAGCTTGAAGATGAAGGGGGCGTCTTGCGCAAAGATCATGATCATGGCGCCCATCCAGATCGTGCCGAAAAACAGCAGGAAAATCGCAACGCCTCGATTCCGGCCAGGCGGACAGGTGATGTACTCCGGAGTGCCATCCGTGGCGAAGCTCGCCTGAATGCCGCGGGCCTGGAGGCGGGCGAGGAGCTGCTCGGTGAGGTCTTCTTCGACGACAGGCTTTGCCATGGCCGTGGCTGGAGCAGCTACGCTCATTTCTTCACGTGCATCGCCAAAGACCGGCAGGGGCAGGGTCACGGGCTTGGTGCCCTCTCCGGCGATCACTTCCATGCTCCAAAGATGCTCGCTGCGCTCGTGCGAGACGCTCATGAGGGGCCCGGTGCTGGTGCCGGGCGGTTCGGAAGGCAGTTCGAGGCGCAAAGGCAGGCTGCAGCCGCGATCCTCACGCTGTGCCTCGCTCGCGGAAAGTGTTTCGGTGTGCTCCCACAGTGTCTCTTCGCTCGTGGAGGTGCTTTTGCCACTGCCGCGAGTGACTTTGCGAATCGCCCGCGTGCGCACAGAGAGCGGCAGGAGAGGACTCAGCAGCCGTGAGAAGCGCAACCGACCCTCCAGCACATCGCCTGGATGCAGCGGCCATGAGTGCGGCTCCAGGGTGACCACGCCGATCAGGCGCTTCGTCTTCATCCGACTCCACACTGCTCGAAGTGGGAAAAAGGCGATGGCGAGCGGCAAGAACGCCAGCAAGGCCATCAGCGATTCCGTGAGCACGCCGCTGACGACCACCGCCGCCGCGAGCGGAGCCTGCACGAGCATGATCCACGCCGCCACGGCCAGCAGGGCCTTCGTTCCATCCCCACTCGCGGTGACCTTCTGATCCGCCCACTCCAGTTTCCAGTTCCAAGGCTGACCCGGATACTTTTGCTGCCGTCCCATGATCTTGATCCCTTCGCGGGCCATCGCGATGCCACCCACTGCCACGAAGCCTCCCGCCAGCGGAAACAGCGTGGGAAAAAGGGACATCAGCACCATCAGGCCCCAGCGTAGATCGTTGAAGAGAATGGCTTCTCCGGGCTGGGCTGGGTTCACGAGGCAACGAAAGGTCCGGCCCTGTTCGCGGGCCATGCGCAGCTCATCGTGACGACGCTGTTGATAGTCGCCAAAGTTATCACCTCCATCCACGAGGCTCACTCGCTCGCTGCGGAAGGTGCGCCCTTGATACTCGTAGCTGTAGCTCGCCTTGGCCTCGTAGGTCGTGCTGTCATCGCCATGCGAGGCCGCCAGCTCCGCCGATTCGATGCGGCAGGGCACTTCCTCCCAAGAGCGGGCTGACCACCAGCCACCGATCGCAGGAAAATAGAGAAACAGGCCGATGCCCACGCCCGCGAAAATGAAGATGGATCCAAACAACGCCGCGCACCCTCCGCCCAAGCCTGTCGCTGCGGTGCCTGCCTGATGGTTTGTGATCTCTGCCATGCCGTGACTCTCGCACAAACCGCCTGACACACGCAAGAGCCGCGTATTCTCCGCGCATGCCTCCCGCCGTGCCTGCTTTTCATCCTTGGGGAACCTCGCATCAGATCGTCCTCGCCATGGTCAGCGTCGTCCTGATCACGCTGCTCGTGCTGGCACGCACGCGTTTTGCCAGCCTCGCGGAGCGGGCGCTCGGCACGCTGCTTCTCGCGCTGTATCCCGTCGGGATGGTGGTGCATGGCCTGTGCGGATCGCTCACGGCACAGACGATGCTGCCGCTACAATACTGTGACATTGCCACGATCGCGGGTGGGCTGGCGCTTTGGACGCGAAGGCAGTTTTGGTGTGAGATTGTCTATTTCTTTGGCATCGCCGGCACGCTGCAGGGACTGCTCACCCCGGCGCTGGTGTATGATTTTCCTGATCCACGCTTCTTCCTGTTCTTCGCGATGCATGGCGGCGTGCCGGTGACTTCGTTTTACGTCGTCAGCGCCATGCGGCAGCGTCCGCAGGCAGGCGCGGTGCGGCGGGTGATGAGCTTTTCGCTCGGCTGGTATGCGGTGACGGCGCTGGTGAATCTCGCCCTCGGCACGAACTACGCTTTCCAATGCCAAAAGCCACCGCAGGCCAGTCTCTTCGACCATCTCGGCCCCGTTCCCTGGCACAATGTCTCGGCGATACTGCTCGGCCTTGCGATTTATTCGCTGCTGCACCTTCCTTTCGCAGGCAGCCGCAAAGGCTGAGATGTCGCTTTGCATTTCCCAAATCGACCTGATAATCGCCGCCCCAAATCCGAACCCGCAACGCACGCCCCACCGAAATGAAAGCCCCCGCCTGGTCCACTGATGACTCCGCTGATCTCTACGGCATCCGCGAATGGGGGCATGGCTACTTTGATATTTCGAAGGCGGGCGATGTGACCGTGAATCTGAAGGACAAAACGAAGACGAAAGCCGTCTCGCTGGCCTCCATCGTTCGCGATCTGCGGGAACGCGGCACGCAGCTCCCGCTGCTCGTGCGCTTTGGCGATCTGCTGCGTGGCCGCATCGACGAACTAAACGAAGGCTTTGCCTCCGCCATCGCCGAAGGAAAATATCAGGGCGTCTATCGCGGCGTGTATCCCATCAAGGTGAACCAGCAGCAGGAAGTGATCGAAGAGATCACCCGCTATGGTCGCAAGTATCACTACGGCCTCGAAGCCGGCAGCAAGCCCGAGCTCATCGCCGCGCTAGCCTACATGCACGACCCACAGGCCTACATCGTGTGCAATGGCTACAAGGACGAGGAGTTCATCGACCTGGCTCTCTATGCTCAAAAGATGGGCTTGCAGGTCATCCTGGTGCTCGAAATGCCCACCGAGCTCGATTTGATCCTCGAACGCTGCAAAAAGATGGGCGTGCGTCCCACCCTCGGCGTGCGTTTCCGCCTCAGCGCCGAGAGCGCCGGTCACTGGAGCGGCAGCGGCGGCGATTCGAGCGTCTTCGGCCTCAACATCTCGCAGCTCATGCACGTCGTCGATCACCTGCGTGAGCAGGGCATGCTCGATTGCCTGCGCATGCTTCATTATCATCAAGGCTCGCAGATTCCGAACATCCGCGCCATCCGTCAGGCCGTCACAGAAGCCACGCGTGTCTATTGCGGCCTCGTCCAGGAAGGTGCTCGCATGGGCATCCTCGATCTGGGTGGCGGTCTCGCCATCAGCTACGACGGTCAAAAAGGTGCCAGCGCCGCCAGCAGCAACTACGGCACCAAGGAATACTGCGCCGACATCATCGAGGCCATCACCGAAGTCACCGCGGAGGCCGGCGTGCCGCATCCCGACATCATCACGGAGTCCGGCCGCGCCATCGTGGCCTACTACAGCGTGCTGGTGATCAACATCCTCGACATCAACCGCTTTGAATCCCGCTCCGACATCAGCGAGATCCAGATCAGCAAGGACTCCCCTGCGCTGCTGCGCAATCTGCACGAGCTGCGTGTCGAAAGCACCCGCAACGCCGCCAAGACCGGCCGCGACCGCCTTCAGGAGATCTACAACGACGCCGTTTATTACCGCGACAAGCTCCGCAGCGAGTTCAACTACGGCAAAGTGAACCTCCGCCAGCGTGCGCATGGCGAAGAGCTCTACTGGGACATCCTGAAGTGGGTCTCCGACATGCGTGAGAAGTGCGAGCACGACGGCTCCCAGATGGAGCGCCTCGAAACCATCCTCACCGATTACTACTACGGCAACTTCAGCGTCTTCCAGAGCCTGCCTGACCTTTGGGCCATCGACCAGATCTTCCCCGTGATGCCGATCCATCGCCTCAAGGAGAAGCCCACACGCAATGCCGTGCTCTCCGACATCACCTGCGACAGCGACGGCAAGATCGACAAATTCGCCCTCGCCGACGGCATCAGCCGCAGCCTGCCGCTTCACGATCCCGAGATCGAAAAAGGCCACGAATACATGCTCGGCATCTTCCTCGTCGGTGCCTATCAGGAAACCCTCGGCGACCTGCACAACCTCCTCGGCGATACGAACGTCGTCTCCGTCCACGTCGAAAACGGCAAGGTCAAATACAGCGAGCTCGAAGGCGATAGCGTCGCCGAAGTGCTCACCTACGTCGAATACGAGCCGAAGGACATGGTCACCCGCTTCCGCCACCTCGCCGAAAACGCCGTGGCAACGAAACGCATCACTGCCACCGAACGCCGCGAGATCATGGATGTGTTTGAGGCGGGTCTGCGTGGGTACACTTACTTTGAGAGCTGAAACGCACAGGCTTACGCCTCCTCACGGCGGGCTCGCGTTCACTCGAAGAAAAGCGGGCGCGGGGCCTGCGGGAGCACGGGCGGCCTTCCAACGATAGCCTGCTGGCGGTGTGGGCAGGCCGCCCGGCACGGGATGGGACTCGGCGGTGATCCAATTGGTGAGATCATGGCTGATCTGCGGCAGGTATTCGTAAACGATGACCTCGCCGGCGGTGGAGGGACGCGGTTCGTGCTCGAGGTAGATAAGGATCTGGGCACCGCCGCTGTCCTGCATCGGGAGGCTCGGTGCGGGCTTGCCGGGTGTGGCGGGATCACTGCCAAAGGCCAGTTCGGCGAAGTTGATGATGCCATCGCCATCTTCATCCTCCAGCAGGCCGGGTTTGGAGAAGCCGGTCACGGCGGCGGCATATTCCGGCATCTCTTTGATCGCGAACTCTCCTGCGAAATGCTCCGGTCCGTCCGTGCCGGGCAGCGTGAGCAGCCAGGGCACGCGGCCGCTGGTGAAGGCATCCAGCAGCGCCGGTGGCAGCTCGGGATTCTCCTGGGTGAAGACGTGCTCGCCCACCCGCCACACCGCGCCTGCATGAGGACCGGGCCTTCCGCTCATCGCGGCGGCGGAGAGACGGTTCGCGAGGCTTTTGACCAAGGTGTTGGTGAGGCGCTGCGCCAGCGTGCGGTCGCTCTCTGGCTCCGGCCACCAGCGGCTGACTTGAATCGCTGCGGTAAAAAGATGGTCCTCCACCTCGCCGCCGCTTGCGGGACCGTCAGGGCCGGGATTCGCGGCAAAGCTCAGGCGCAGACGCACAGGGACCACGCATTCGTAATTCGTCTGACCTTCCTCGAGGATACGGGCAAAAGACAGGTCGTGAGTGATCACCGGACTGCTTTCCGCATTCACCGGATGGCTGCTGCTTTCGCCCACGGAGGTGAAAAGACCATCGCCATCCACATCCGCGTAGATCCAAAGCGTGGCCGCATTCCCGGAGGCGTTCACGCATTGGATGGAGAGATGCGACACGCAGCTCAGCAACAGGCGCGCCTGGCCATTCGGGCCATTTGCTAACGGAGAGGCATGCACAGTCGTGATAGCTGTCTGGAGCGTCGTTTCATCATTAATGCCGGAGTCGCGGTCCCGTGACAGCGAGAGCTGATCCGGCTCTGCATCGACGGATTGCAGGGCGGTGTCCGTGGGATGACGTGCCAGATAGAGCAGCGAGCTCAGCGTGTGCGTGGGGCCGCCGTCGGCGAGGCGTTTGCGAAAGTCGCCGGGCACATCCACGACGAGCGGGCGGCCGTCCGGGAGCGTCTGCACCACGCGTGAGCCGGGGCGGGTGCCTTCGTGCTCGTCTGGCAGGCTGCCGAGGTCTTT
Source organism: Verrucomicrobiaceae bacterium (assembly GCA_016713245.1). Classification (GTDB taxonomy): domain Bacteria; phylum Verrucomicrobiota; class Verrucomicrobiia; order Verrucomicrobiales; family Verrucomicrobiaceae; genus Prosthecobacter. Next base: position 1,118,542 of record JADJPM010000001.1, read on the forward strand.
CTGAGGCGGCGTGGGGTAAAAAAGGCCGTCCTCCACCTCACCATCCGGCAGCCACCCAGTGGGGGAGGTGAAATGCTGCGAGGACACGCGCAGGCGGATGGCCAGTTGATGAAGGAGCTGTGCATCCTGCGGTACCTGCCAGGTAAGCATCACCTGCGAATCACCCTGCGATAAATCACGGCGCACATACGCCAGTTCGCCGATGTCGTGAAAGTCACCGTCCGCATTCCAGTCGATGAAGCCGGCCACGGTGTAGGTGCCTGGCTGCCACGCAACTACTGGCACGCGGAGGCTGGCAGGCATGCCGATCATCGCGGGAATGGTGAAAGGCAGCGCATCTTCATCATCGAGACCGGGCACGTTGGCCGATACGTCATCCCCCTGCGCCAGCATTTGCGGATGACCATCATTCTCGCTGTCAGGGCTGGTGCTGCCGACATAAACAGTGTTCGGGTTGATGAGATGCGCGGGCCCATTGTCGGCACGCAGCGTTGGATAGGGCGCGGCGAGATCCCCCATGTCTTGATAGAGATCGACATTCCACGTGCGCACATCGTCCTCCACCTCGCCGTCCGGCGCGACACCGTCTGGTCCCAGCCCCTGAAGAGTGCTCAACCGGGCGCGCATCGCGATCGTGCAGGCAATGGTGAGTTGGCCATCGAGATCGGCGAGCGGCACACGCACCCGGTGGTACAAAGGCCAGGCAGGCGCGGCCACACCCTCTGGAAAAGAAGGAACCTCATGCACGATGACCTCTTGCGGGTCAGAGAAGTCCCCGTCGCCATTCATGTCCGCAAAAGACGTGAGATAGGCAACTTGTCCGGTGCGGTTCTGCACCACAATCCGGCGGCGCAGTTCCAATACCAGCACCCTGCCCTGCCCATCATCCAGGTCGCGGCGCGCCAGGATGAGTTCATCCGTTTCATTTCCATTTACCTCGTGGCGTGTTTCATCATCCACGCCGCTCATATCATCGCCCTGCGCATCTGCGGCGGGCTGGCCGTCGGCATCGGCATCTACCAGCGGCACGGTGCTGTAGCTCGAACCGAGCGCCAGACCTTCACGGATCACATGTGAGGGACCGCCATCGCTCAAACGCGTGCGGTAGTCGGGAAAGTTCGTCGTTCCCCAAGTGCCGGCGGAGGTGCCGGGCTCGAAATCCGGCAGATCGCCGAAGTCATGCAGGCGCAGCACCGGCATGAAGGAATCCTCCACCTCGCCATCGGGAGCGGGGCCATCCGCGTTCAGCACATGAGCGCTGCTGAGTCGGAGACGCGTAGCGCACAGTGAGCTGGAACCAAGATTCAGTGGCACACTCCAGGTAAACTCCGCCAGCAGGTCAATGGAATTGGGCGGCACGCTGCTCACCAGATATTCTGCGGTATCGGCGAAGTCGCCGTCTTGATTCCAGTCCACAAAGGCATGCAGAAAGGCATTGGCGGTGGTGGTGTTTGTCACGCGCACCTGCCGCGTGTGGGAATGGCCTGCCGTGGCCGTTTGCGTCGTCGCGATCCAGCCATCTTCATCGCTACCGCTCGCATCATCGCCACCGGCGGTGGCTTGTGGTTGGCCATCCAGCTCCGCATCGAGAGCGTGGCCGATTTTCAGGCCCGGCACGATCACATGACGCGCTCCATTCGGCAGCAACGTGGCATAAGGAGCGGGCAGATCGCCAAAATCATGCGTGTCCGCCGAAAAGGCCTGTGAAGCAGCTCCGAGCATCAAAAGGCTCAAAACCGGCGCGAAAGCAAAACGGGGCAAAGAAGGCAAAAACGAGAGTTTCATGGCTTGTGGAGGTGTTTTCAGCCTCTCCGTGGAGAAGCCGTCACTCCCCTGCCAAACTGGTCGCGGGGTATCGTTACAAAAAAAGTGGGTTCTTCGCGGGTTTTAGTGGGTTGGCTGGGGTTTGAGGTCAAGCCTGCCGCAGTGAAAGAGGATGCGTGTGCGGTAATTGGCGAATGAGCGGAAGCCTCGTGCGGCGCTTTTGATCGCCTGGATGCGGCTGTTGAGGCCTTCGCTCGCCGCGTTGGTGATACGGTGCTTGATGTAATTGAGGATCTCCTGCCAGTGCGTGTCGATGAGCTTCGCCACCTTCTTGAGCGGCTCCAGCCGGCTGCTCATGACCGCTCTGCGCCACCCTTTGTAGAACCGCTCCGCCGCGCCAGCATACAGGTAGTTCCAGAAGTGCCGAAAGTCCTCCTTGTAGTGCCACGCACGGCTGGTTTTCAGATCCAGTTCGTGCAGCTTGCGGAAGCTCACCGCCTCTCTGCTGCGCTTGTCCTCGTAGGTGCGCATCCACTGGTATTTGCTGCCTTTGAGCGTGTCATCACCTGCGCTCGCGAGCCTCTTGTGCTCGTCTTTGCGCACGCGGTCCACCGCAGCGTTGAGATGGGCGCTGATGTGGTAGCGGTCATGCACGATGTCGGCATCAGGTAGCACCTGCCGCGCGGCCTTCAGATACGCGTCCCACATGTCCATGGCCACAGCTTTGATCCCTCCGCGATGTGCTGGGGATTTGCTCCAGCAGCCTGACGGCGTCCTCGTGTTTGCGCCCATGCACCACTTCGATCACACGGGCGGCTCCTTCGCTCAGGTCGTTGAGCGTGGTGATGTAGTCATGGCCGCTGCCGAAGCTTTTTTCGTCCATCCCGGCATGCTCGAAGTCCTCCAGGCTGCGCCGGGCCAGCCCGCGCTGCACGGCCCTGTCCATCAGCCGCTGCGCACCTTCCCAACCGATGCGCAGCAGTGCGCATGCCTCAATGGTGCTCGCCGCGCTTTGCAGCACGGCAACGCCGAACGCCTCGAACATCCAGGTGAATGGCGAGTGCTTGTCGGCCCATGGCACCCCGATGGTTTTGACGCCGCAACGCTCGCACTGGCAGCGTGGCACCCGGGCGCGCAACTCGGTCTCAAACTGCATGGTGTCCAGATGCCGCCACTTCCTCTCCGGCGCGTGATCGAAGATGCTGCAACGGCTCTGACATCCCGGACAGATGACTGCTGACCTGCCCGTGTGCCGCAGCCTGATATGCACCGCACGCGCCTCCATGCTCAGCTTCACTTCCTCAACCTCCCAGTCCTTGTTGAGTCCGAGGAGTAAATGATAGTGCGCTCGCAGGCTTTGATCGTTGGGCATTCACCTTCTTACCCCACCTTCAGCATCCATCAAAACCCGCGAAGAACCAAAAAGTGCGGTGACTATCCGGCAGATGTCTCCGAGAGCCGCTGGAGACATGGAGTGGTGGAATGGTGGAGCGAGGGGCGGCTCAATGCTCCATTTCTCCAACACTCCATCCCTCCGCCATCTCCCCGCGTTCTTCCGGATCACCCGCCAGCCACTTCATCCACACCGTTTGCGGATCGCTGTCAGGAAGGGCGAGCACCTCGCGACGAGCCGAATCAAACTCCGCAAAGGGCACTGGCTCAAAGCCGCGTTCACCGCCCGTGCGCCAGCGGCCAAAACCTTCCGCAAAGCGCAAAAAGCACTCCGGCAAGGCCGCGCCCTCTGCTGGCGGCAGACGCCAAACGCGGATTTCACCCGCGCTGCGAGCCGCCAGAGCCATCGCACCATCCGCGGTGGCATCTACAGCCACGGTGTAGCGCATTTCCGGCACATCGGCGGCGATGGGCAGGCGGCGTGGCAGATGCCAGAAGGTCACCTGATGCAGTTCATCGCTCGTGACGGCCACCTGGCCATTCGCAGCGAGTTTCGCGAAGCGCATGCCTTTCACCCGCGGCGACACTTCAGGCTCCGCGACGCGTTTGGGCACTGAAGCGACCTGTTTGCCACTTTCGGCCTCCAAAACCATCTCCGCGCCGTTTTCATCCGTCAGCGTCACAGTGGTGCCTTCGGGGTGGAAGAGCACTTTCGCCCATTTCGGCTCCAAATCCCTCTCCCACAGCACCTGAGGCTCTGCGGCAGCCACCACGGTCAGGCGAGAGCCGTTTTCCAGTCGCGTGAGCACCGCGAGACGATCTCCGGCACGCGAGGAAACCGATCCCGCATTCACCGCGATGCGCAGCGACGCATTCGTCGTCTCTTCGGGCTTCATGCTGCGTCGATCCCAGCGCAACACCCGACCATCCTCCGCCAGCGCGACGATCCAACGGCCATCCTGCGTGAAGAAAGCCGTGTGCAGCCGCCCACCGGCCATGAGCGACACCGGCTCCAATCGGCGAGGCCGCAGATCCAGCAGTTCCACGCGATGTGAACCCGTGGCGACGAGCATGCGCTGCGCCGCGCCATCGATTCGGAGATCATTCACCGCGCCGTCGAATTGCAGCGGCGCATCCACTCGACGCAAATCACGTCCGGCCAGCAGGCTCACACTCGAAAGCGGTCCCGCCGTGCCCGCCGCCAGTTGCAGGCCTTTCTTCACCGGCGCAAAGGCCAGACGTGAGACCGGCGCATTCATCGCACGCAGGCCAAGCGTGTGCCCCTCCGCGTCACAAAGTCGCACGGAGAAATCATCGGCCGCATGCGCCGCCCATTTGCCCGAGCTGTGCAAAGCCAGACTCCGCAGCGTCGTCCAGTGGGAGATTTTTTCCGCGTTCAGCTGCCCCGTGGCCACCACCATCACGCCCGCTTCCTTTCCACCGCCACCGGCCAGCACCACCCGGCCATCCGCCGAAAAAATCACCCACCCGATCGGCCGCGCCTGCACCTGTGCCTCGTGGCGCAGCTCTCCTGTGGCCGCATCCAGCAAAACGAGCCTGCCATCCTCCGTGCCCGCCGCCAGCACATCACCACGCGGCGAAACGGCCATCCGCGTGAGCGCCGCAGGCACCGCACAGTTCCAGCGCAGCGCTCCCGTGGCCACATCAAAGGCCCGCGCCAACGGACGCTCCCCACCGGCGAAGAAGACCTTTCCATCCGGCGCAAAGGCACAGTCACGCACCGCACTGCCATCGTCCGCACCTTGCAGCAGGCCGCTCAGGCTTTGCGGCCCTTTGTCCGTGTCCCAAATCTCGCACTGACCATCTTTCGCTCCCGCCGCCACGAGCCGCCCATCCGCCGAGACGGCATGGCAGGTCATCTCATCCGCCATTTCAAAGCGGCGCATCAAAGGTGCTGCCTCCTGCGGCTGCCAAACTGTCAGCGCACGCCCCTCCGGCGAGCGTGTGAGCACGCGACGACCCTCCGGCGGCAGAAACTCCACCGCATCCACGCCCGCCGGTTCGTGCAGCGGCTCGGCCAACGGCACCCCGCAGGCGGGAGCCGCCAGCAACGAGAGCAGACGCATCCGCGCTGCACCATTCGCGGGATCATTGCGCAGCGCCCGACATAGCAGCGCCACCGCCTCCGCATACCGGCCCTCGCGAGCCCGATCATGAGCCAGCGATGTATCCGCATCGCTAAAGCTGCGGCGCGTCTCCAGTCGGGCATGGTTTTCACGCTGCGCCATGACCAGCGCCAGCACCGCCACCGCCGCGAGGCTGAGCACCACCGCCGCTGCGGCCATCACCGCCGCACGATGCCGACGGAAGAACTTCGCCACTTGATAAGCCAGCGTGGGAGGCCGGGCGGAGACGGTGTCGTTCTCCAAAAAGCGCCGCACATCCTCCGCCAGCTCGCGAGCGGTCTGGTAGCGACGATCCCGCTCCTTCGCCAGCGCCTTGAGCACCACCCAATCGAGCTCATCCGCCACGCGACGTCCCAGCGCCGTGCTTTTCGACTCGATCATCGTGCGCGAAGGCCGCTGCGCCTCCTCCTCCCGGATCAGCCGCAGCACTTCGTCCAGCGGCAGCGTCGTGAGACGGCCTGTGCCGAGCGGCGGAGCACCGGTGAGCAGTTCAAAGAGCAGCACGCCCAGCGAAAACACATCCGAACGCGTATCCACTGCCGAGCCATCCGCCGCCGCCTGCTCCGGGCTCATGTACTCCGGCGTGCCCAGCACCAGTCGTGCACCCAGTGTGCCCGTGTGCGGCGCCGTCTCACTTCCCAGCGCCTTTGCGATGCCGAAATCGATCACCGTGGCCTTCGCCTCTCCCGCCGCGCCGCTCCAGGTGATGAGAATGTTGGAAGGCTTCAAATCGCGATGAATCACCCCACGCGCATGCGCATGCTCCACCGCCCCGCCGATTTGCAGAAACAGCGCCAGCCGTTCCTCCAATCCCGGCTGCATCGAATGACAGAATTCATTCAGGGGCAGGCCCTCCACCAGCTCCATCGCGAAAAACGGCCGCCCATCCTCCGTCTCGCCCGCATCCAGCACGCGGGCGATGTGCGGATGATCCAGCAGCATCAGCGCCTGACGCTCCGCCTGAAAACGCTCGATCACCTGGCGGGAATCCAGCCCCGGCTTCATCACCTTCAGCGCCACCTCACGTTCCAGCGGTCCCTCATCCAGCGCCCGGTAAACCATGCCAAAGCCGCCCTCGCCCAGCAGCTCGATCACGCGATAGCGCCCCACCCGCTCCACCTCCGCGCCGATGGCATGCAGCGTGAAGCTTCCCGTTTCAAAGAACGACTCCCCCACGCACGCCGGGCACAGTCCCGTGCCTGCTTGCAGCACACTCCCGCACTGCGAGCAGCGCTGGCTGGAGTGATGGGAAGCGGCGGAAGGCATGCGAGGAGAGTGGGTGCGGTTTTTTCCAAACTCAATGCGCTGTGGCGTTACAGGGGAAAATGGAGTGGTGGAGTATTGGAGTGATGGATGGCTGAAAACAACACTCCACCACTCCAGGACTGCATCACTCCAATCCGATCACCCAGCCGCCAACGCGGCTCGCAGATGCTCCATCTCCTGTTTCAGATCCCCGTCGTCCGTCAGCGTGCGCATCATCTCCGTCTGCAAGGCAGCGCGGAACTGCTTTCGCAGGCGAAAGAGCATCACCCGCGCATTCCCCTCGGTCACACCCAGCTCCGCCGCCACGCCGGTCATCGGGATGGCGCGATCCGTTTTGTCCGCCAGCGGAGCCAGCACGGCAAAGATCGCGCCTTTGCCCGCACGCTCGTAATCCGCTCGCAGTCTCGCATAGGCCGCTTCGATCACCGCCTGTGCCCAGCGACGGTCAAACAGCCGCTCGGGCGATTCCTCCGTCACCGGTTCCTGCGCCAGACGCTCCTCCGCCGCCAGCGCATCGAGCTCCACCAGCTTCGCCCCGCCGCCGCGTTTCAGCCGCGTGGCATCGCGATGCTCCTTCAGCATGAAATTCTGCAAACCACGCATCAAAAACGAGCGCAGCCTGCCTTTGTCCGGCCCGTCCACCCGCTCAAACACCCGTGCCTCGATCACATGCTCAAAAAAGCCCTGCGTGAGATCCTGCGCATCCTCCGGACTTCTTCCAGACCGCCGGGCATGCGCATACAGCGGATACCAGTAGAGCCGGCACAGCTCCGCCAGCGCCGCATCACGTCCCGCCTCCTCCGCTCCCGCGGCCAGGATCAGGCTCCATCTCGTGTTCGGAAAGGTCGATGTCATGACTTGGGATCTCTCTTCTCACCGAAACACCAGCACGGACTTCTGCTGCCCGTCCACGAACGTGGCGGGCATCTGGATGGCGCGGTGAAGAAGTTTCAAATATTGGGCGCAGGGGATTTCGCGGCCGCCGAACATGGCGAGGTGGGGCGTGGTCCACTGGGTGTCGTGAACGATGAAGCCACGCTCGTGCAGGCGGCGCTGGAGGCAGGTGAGGGCTACTTTGGAGGCCTGCGTCTCGCGGCTGAACATCGACTCGCCAAAAAACGCCGCGCCGATGCTCACGCCATACACGCCGCCGACGAGTCGCCCGTCCCGCCACACCTCCGCACTGTGGGCGTGGCCGATGCGGTGCAGCTCCTCGTAGGTATCGAGAATCGTTTCATTGATCCAGGTCGATGGGCGGTCCGCACAGCCGCGGACGACATCGCCAAAGGCCGTGTTCCACCTTACCTCGAAAGGGTGATTCTTGAAATACCGCTCAAACCGAGCCGGCAGATGAAAATCCGCGATGGGGAGGATGCCGCGCATCTTCGGCCGATACCACGAAATCGAGCCGTCATCGTCCCCCATCGGGAACACGCCTTCACAGTAGGCGTTGAGGAGGTCGAGCGGTTCGATTTGCGGCATTCGGGAGTTTCGGGTTTCAAGTTTCAGGTTTCAAGTTCCGCGAGCCGGATTTCTCCGTGCTTCGAGCCAAACTACACGGGTCACTGACAAACTCCGGGAGCAGAGGCTCGCCTCTTCATATACAAAGCGCTACCACGACCGCCAACCTGGCGGACAGCGCATCACCAGCTTCTCAAAACAGCCGAATTGGTAAAAAGCTATTGCTTCAAGGGAGGCTTTTGTGGTTACAATCAGCCTATTAAAGCGGCTGTCAGGACGAATACGCTTCCGTATGGATTAAACTACCCTGTACTCACCTTATGCGCACGTTTCTCATCATCCCTATTGCGCTATGCACCAGCGCCCTTGCCGACACCCCCTCGCGGCGTGATCCAAAAGCGGTGCCAGAGGGCTTGGCTAAGTCCGATTGGCAAAACATTCGTGCCGCATATGAGACGGGTCGTCATTCCTTTCAGTCGGTCGAAGGCGGTTGGCAGGCAATCAATCCGGGCCAGCAATGGACGACCACTTTTGACCGGCGGGGCTTCCTGACGCGTCCGCGTGAGGGCAACTGGAGCTGGGGTCTCGAGCTGACGAGATACGGCTACGGTGCAGCACAACGAGAGATTAGGGGGACCCCCATCGTGAAGGCGGCGGGCCAGCGACTTAGCTACCAGTGGGACGCAAATGTACAGGAGTGGTTCGTCAACGATCAGCGTGGACTGGAACATGGCTTCACTGTCAATAAACGCCCTGCGCAGCCTTCTGGCGGTCTCCCGCTTTCCCCGCCCTCCACCCTCATCTTCACGCTGGCAACGCGTGGCAGCCTGACTCCCAGGGTGAGCGCTGATGCACAAGCCGTGCTCTATCAGGATGCCAGTGGCAACACAGTACTGAACTACGCCGGTCTGAAGGTGTGGGACGCCGACGGCAAGGTGCTGCCTTCCCGCTTTGAACCCGCCGGGGAAGGCGCTGTGCGTCTGCATGTGACGGAACACGGCGCCCGTTACCCGCTGACCATCGACCCAATCGCCCAGCAGGCGTATGTCAAAGCTAGTAACACCGGAGCTGATGACCTGTTCGGTCTATCGGTATCGATTTCAGGAGACACGGTGGCGGTTGGCGCACTGTGGGAAGACAGCAGCACAACGGGGATCAACAGCACACCCGATGATGCGGCTGCGGATTCAGGCGCGGTCTATGTCTTCGTCCGTAGTGGAGGGGCGTGGACACAGCAGGCTTTCTTGAAATCCAGCAATTCGCAGGCAGGAGACCACTTTGGTGCTTCGGTTTCCATCTCGAATGAGACTCTAATTGTTGGGGCTCCGGCAGAGGACAGCCAGACGACAGGGATTAACAGCACGCCCGATGAGTTCGCCTCACAATCCGGGGCGGCCTACGTTTTCGTGCGGAGCGGGGCGATCTGGACCCAGCAAGCCTACCTCAAAGCCAGTAACACTGGCGTGGGGGACTTTTTTGGTGACAGGGTGGCAATCGATGCTGATACCGTGGTGGTAGGAGCGCGTGGCGAGGCAAGCAGTAGCACCGGGGTAAACAGCACTTCCAATAACAGTGCACCGAACGCAGGTGCCGCGTATGTCTTTGTGCGGAGTGGATCGACGTGGGCACAGCAGGCCTACCTCAAAGCCAGCAACACGGGCGGCCTGGACACTTTTGGTTACTCTTTGGCACTGTCGCGGGACACCGTGGTTGTCGGTGCGATCCGTGAAGATAGCGATACGACAGGAGTCAACAGCATACCCAACGAGCTGGCTACCAACGCGGGAGCAGCCTACGTCTTTTTCAGGAACGGGACGACTTGGACGCAGCAAGCTTTTCTCAAAGCGAGCAACACAGGAGCGAATGACTTCTATGGTGTTTCCGTTGCCATCTCTGGAGACACTTTGGTGGTAGGATCCGATGCTGAGGACAGCAGCACCACGGGCGTGAACAGCACCCCCAATGAGAGTGCCGATGGCGCTGGTGCGGCCTATGTTTATGTGCGAAGCGGGACGACCTGGACCCAGCAAGCCTACCTCAAGGCCAGCAACACCGGCACGGGAGATAATTTCGGCAGCTCGGTGGCGATCAATGAGAATACGCTGGTCGTGGGTGCGTGGCTGGAGGACAGCAGCACTGCTGGAGTAAACACCACACCCAACGAAGCAGCCACTGATGCTGGTGCCGCCTATGTGTTTACCCGGACAGGCTCAGTCTGGACGCAAGATGCCTATCTGAAGGCAGGGAATCCCGGCGCGGCGGATTACTTTGGGCGGGATGTGGCTATCTCGGGGGACACGGTCATCGTCGGAGCCTATGAAGAAGACAGCGGCAGTACGGGTGTGAACAGCTCGCCCAATGAGAGCGCGAGCCGATCCGGGGCGACATACTTCTTTACAGGCTTCAATCCCGTGGCGGATTCCGATAGCGATGGCCTGCTGGACTCGTGGGAACTCATGCACTGGCCGACGAGGAGCGGACACAGCGCGCTCGACGACAACGATCACGATGGGTATGTGGAACTGTTGGAACTCGCGCTGGGTCTGAACCCTACGCAGTCCAATCCCGGTGCGTTGCCGCCGCTCACGCAGGAGGGTGGGTACCTGACGATGACCATCACAAAGCAGCCTGGTGTCAGCTACGAGGTCCAGAGTGCAGGCACGCTCACCCCTGCGCAGCCGGGCTTCTTCAGCCCAGCCAGCACGACGGTTCTCATCGACAACGCCACCACGCTGAAGGTGCGTGACAACACGCTCATAGGCACGCCGCCGTCCCGCTTCATGCGCATGAAGGTCACGACAGCCCCGTGAATCAATACCTTCACTGAGCCTGGCACATGAGGCAGCACCATCCTTGGTGTCGAGGATGGTCTCATTGAGACAGGTGGCCTCCCGATCCGAGCCGCCGCACATCTTCGGCCGATACCACGAAATCGAGCCATCATCGTCCCCCCATCGGGAACACGCCTTCACAGTAGGCGTTCAGGAGGTCGAGAGGTTCAATTTGCGGCATTCGGGAGTTTCAGGTTCCAAGTTTCAGGTTTCAGGTTAGTTCACGATGCTTGCAACTTGAAACCTGGAACTTGAAACTACTCCCCGAATGAACCTCGCCCTCCAGATCACGATTTTGCGCATCCTGCTCATCCCGGTCTTCATCGGGCTGGTGATCTACTATGGCGAAAGCGTCCGCGAGGGCGCGGCGAATGAATCGCTGCGGCTTTGGGCGGCGGCGGTGTTTGGCATCGCGGCCATCAGTGATGCCATCGACGGCTGGATCGCGCGGCGTTTCAACCAAATCACCCGCCTCGGCACCATCCTCGATCCGCTGGCGGACAAGCTGCTCATGCTCGCGGCCATCGTCACGCTCAGCTTCACCTCCTGGCCGCAGCATTTTCCGCTCTGGTTCCCGGTCATCGTCATCTTTCGCGACATGGCCTCCATCGGCGGGGCCTTCCTCGTAGATCATTTTGCGGGCAAATGCGTCGTGAAGCCGCACTGGACCGGCAAAGTTGCCACCTTTTTCCAAATCACGGCCATTTCATGGGTTTTGCTCGATGTGAGGTTTGTGGACCGCGTGTGGCCCACAGCGCTGGCGACCCTCTTCACGCTGATTTCCGGCTTCCTCTACCTCGCAGATGGTGTGCGGCAGGTTAAAGCCGCCGGGCAGGATTGACTCATGCCTCGCGGCATGCTCTGTGAACAATGCTCAAAACCGTCGCCATCGTCGGCCGACCCAACGTCGGCAAATCCGCGCTTTTTAACCGCCTCGCGGGCAAAAACATCTCCATCGTCCATGACCTGGCCGGCGTGACGCGTGACCGCATCACCGCCCAATGCCGCAAAGGCCCCGCGTGGTTCGAGATCATGGACACCGGCGGCATCGGTGCGAACACCGAGGATGTGCTGACCGATCAGGTGCAGACGGAGGCCTCCATCGCCCTCGATGTGGCGGACCTGCTCCTCTTCGTCGTCGATATCATGGACGGCGTCACCACCATCGATGCCACGCTCGCCCGCGAGCTGCGCCGCACCACGAAGCCCGTCATCCTCGTCTGCAACAAGGCCGATTCACCTTCGCGGAAGCTTCACTCGGGCGAATTTGCCCGCCTCGGCTTCGAGAGCTACGTCGAAGTCAGCGCCGCGCATGGCAAAGGCATCGACGACCTCATCGCGATGATCGCCGAGAAGCTCGATTTGAAAGAATCGACCGAAACAGCGGAAGCCATCGCTGGTGATAACGTGCGCCCGTTGAAGATCGCCATCGTCGGCAGGCCGAACGCGGGCAAATCCTCGCTTGTGAACGCCGTTCTCGGTGAGGATCGAGCCATCGTAAGCGAAGTGGCCGGCACGACGCGTGATGCGCTGGACCTTGAGGCCACCTACAACGGCAAGCGCTACCAGCTCATCGACACCGCCGGCATCCGCCGCCGGGCCAAGCTCGATAGCTATGTGGAGATCTCCAGCGTCGATCGCAGCATTCAGAGCATCAAACGAGCAGATCTCGTGCTGCTCGTGGTCGATTGCGCCGACGGCGCGAAGATGCAGGACCGCAAAATCGCCCAGATCATCATGGAGACGCGGAAGCCCTGCATCCTCGTCATGAACAAGTGGGATCTCTTCCATCCCAGCGGGAAGCAAAAAGACCGCGTCGAGCATCTGGAGGAGCTCATGCGCCGCGAGTTCTTCTTCCTCAGCTACGCCCCGCTCATCGCCATCTCCGCGAAGAACAAGGAACACATCGGCAAGCTCTTCGTGCAGGTCGAAAAGGTGCGCCAGGGAGCGCAAAACCGCATCAGCACCGGAGCTTTGAACCGCCTGCTCGGTCAAGCCATCGAAAACACCCCCGGTGCCCTCGGCCGCAGCACGCACAGCTTCAAGCTCCTCTACGCCACGCAGGTGAACGAGGCCGCCGATTTCGCCATCCCCATCCCGCACTTCGTCCTTTTCGCCAACCGCGCCTCCAGGCTCACCGAGGGCTACACCCGCTACCTCGAAAAAGTCATCCGCGATGAATGGCCCGCCCCCGGCGTGCCCTTCCGCATGAGCGTTCGCGGCAAGGGACCGAAGAAGGAGCGGTGAAAACGGATGCGTCGCCGGAAGGACGTATTTGTATGTTGTTCACGCTTTAGCGTGTCCGGGGGGAACGGGGAACACGCTAAAGCGTGAACAACGTACCCAGAAACACCTCAAGCCAGCAGCGGCCTGAGCATATCGCAAATCTCCGGCACTTTGACGAAGGGGTCTTCCTTGGTCTCGAACTCCAGTGTGAACCAGCCCTGGTAATTCGCATCCCGCATGATCTGGAGCACGCGTTTCACATCGCTCGGCTCGGCTTCTTTGGCGCCTTCGCGTTTGATCTCCATCTTGAGCTGCACGTTGACGGCATACGGCGCGATCTTGGCGAGGTCGGCATAAGGATCGGCGGTGTGGAAGTTGCCGCTGTCGAGGTTGATGCCCGCCCAGGGGCTTTTGGCGGCCTGCACCATCTTCACGAGGTTGTCCGGCAGCGCCACGATGCCGCCGTGGTTCTCCAGACCGAGGAACACACCCTTCTTGCCCGCGTAGTCGAGGCACTCTTGATAGGACGCGAGGCAGTTGGCGACGGCTTCTTCTTCGCTGAGGCTCTTTTCCTTCGCTCCGGCAAAGACGCGAATGTGCGGTGCCCCCATCACAGCGGAGTGATCGATCCACTTCTTCGTGTAGGCGATCTGCTCGCTGAGCTTGTCGCCCTTTGGCAAGGCAAAGTTGTTCCCCACGGCCGTGCCCGCGATCTGCACGCCACGCAGGTAGGCACGACGCTTCACTTCGAGCAGGAAGGCCTCATCGACTTCCGGCGGGAAGAAGTAGCTCGTCAGCTCGGCTCCGGGGATGTTGTTGTCGCCACACCAGTCGATGAAATCGAGGATGCTCCACTGTGGGCGGTCGCCTTTGGGCTTCTGCTGCTTGTCACGCATCCACTGGAAGTACTCGCGGAACGAATACGCCGCGACACCGAGCTGCATGCGGCTTTTGCCAGGGCGATTGATCGGCTCAATGGCTGGAAGCGAGGTGACGGTGAGCGCACCGAGGCTGGTGGAAAGGAAATGACGACGGGAGATCATGGCGGCTGAAAGAACGGGTTGGAATGGCAGGATTAACAGACTTCCAACCTCATGAACAAGCTTTCTCTTTTCACTGCCGCTCTCTTTTTGACCTCCCTCGCCCAGGCGGAGCCTGTGAAGGTCAAACTCTGGCCGAAAGGCGCTCCGCTGGCAAAGGGCAACGAGGACAAGGACCAGCCCTTCATCAATGTATGGGCCGCAGCGAAGGAGAAGGCGAATGGTGCGGCCTTTGTGGTGTGCCCTGGTGGTGGTTATGGCGGCCTCGCGGCCGATCATGAAGGCGTGCAGGTGGCGAAGTGGTTCAACGGGATCGGCGTGAGCGCTTTTGTGCTGCATTACCGACTCGGCACGAGCGGCTATCACTTTCCCACGCAGCTCATCGACGTGCAGCGGGCCATCCGCCATGTGCGAGCGAATGCGAAGCTGTATGGCATCGATCCGGAGCGCATCGGCATCATCGGCTTCAGCGCCGGCGGTCACCTCACCTCGATGGCGGCGACGATGTTTGACGAAAAGCCCGCAGGCATGACGAACGATGCCGTCGATCAAGTCAGTGCTCGCCCGACAGTCGCCGCACCGACGTATCCGGTGATCTCGATGATCGAGGACTACGGCCACAAAGGCTCGCGGAAGAATCTGCTCGGCCCGAATGACAATGACGAGCTGGCCAAACACGTCAGCACCGAACTGCGCGTGACGGCGAACACGCCGCCGATCTTCATCTTCCACACGGATGACGATACGGTGGTGCCCGCGGAGAATCCCGTCGCGTTTTACCTCGCCTGCCGGAAGCACAAAGTGCCCGCGGAGCTGCACATCTACAAACCGGGGCCGCACGGCGTGGGCCTTTATCTCGGTGATCCCGTGCTCGGCACCTGGAGCGGCCATCTGCGCGACTGGTTGCGCAATCAAGGCTTCCTCAAACCGGCCAAGCGCACCGCCATCAACGGCAAAGTCACCGTCAATGGCACGCCGGTGAGCTGGGGCAGCGTCATCTTCACGCCGGAAGATCCCAGTGCACCGGTCGCCTGCGCTCGGGTGATGCGTGGAAACTTCAAACTCGATGAGAAGACAGGGCCGGTGGTGGGCAAGGCCAAGCTCACGGTCAGCTACAGTGCGGCCGATGTGCCCGGTCTCGAAACGGCTGACGGCACCGTGACGACGAAGAACGATTGGTCATTCGAAGTCGTCGAAGGTGCGAAGGATGTGGTGCTCGAAGTGAAGCGCTGAGGCTCATTTTCGCTTTGGCATGGCTCCCAGAGCCGGTCCGTTGTCCGCTGGCATGGAGGCGTGCCACGACAACAAGGCCTTGGACATGCGATTGACGATGTCGGCATGCTGCGCGGCGAGATTGGTGGTTTCTCCGCGATCTTTGGCGAGGTCATAAAGCTGCGGCTGGGTGCCATCATACTCGCAGAGCAGCTTCCAGTGTCCTTCTCGCATCGCGAGGTCGGGCAGGCGTTCTTTGAGTTTGTCACTCACGGTCTTCCGGTCAGGTGGACGACGCCAAAAGATGGGGGCGGTGCGTGAAACCTCGTTTTTGCCCAGCAGTGCCGGAGCGATGTTTTCCCCATCAAAGGCGATGTCTTTGGCCTCAATGCCTGCGATGGACAGCAGCGAAGGGGCGAGGTCAAAGGCGGCGAAGATGGATTTCGCATTCACGCTGCCTGCCTTGGCTTTTTCGATCAGGCCAGGTCCCCAAACGATGAGCGGAGAGCGTGTGCCGCCTTCATACAGCGTCGTCTTTGAGCCGCGAAAGGGGCCTGCGCTGCCGGCGCCCGGCTCGGGGCCATTGTCCGAGCAAATGAGCAGCAGCGTGTTGTCACAGAGCGTGGGCGAGGATCGCAGATGGTCAAAAAGCCGTCCGAACTGCGTGTCCATGGCCTCCAGCACGGCGAGATACTTACCGCGCTTGTCCTCGGCCCATTTTTCAACCGGCGGCCACCAGGGACCATGGACATCATCCGGCCAGAGATTGACGAAGAAAGGCTTCTTGGCTGCCACCGCCTTGTCGATGAAGGGAATCGCGGCATCGACGAAGCCGGTGGTGATTTTAGAGCGCTGCATCCACGTCACCGGCTGGCCGAGGCGCTCGGCATCCGCCCAGATTTTACCCGGTTGTTGATCCCCAGGCTTCATCGTCATGGGCAAAAGCTTTGCGCCCATGCCTTCGAAGTTCGTGAGTGACTCATCAAAGCCGTAAGCGCTGATCGGAGGGGCGTCATCGACATCCCGCTGACCTCCCAGATGCCACTTGCCGAAGTGGCCGGTGGCATAGCCGTTTTGCTGAAGCACACGGGCGAGCGTCGGTGCCTTCGGATCGAGCCACTGGGCGCAGCCGCGACGCTCGTTGTCTGCCCGGTTATTGAGAAAGGAATGGATGCGCCAGCGCTGCGGATACTGCCCGGTCGTCAGCGCACACCGCGACGGCGAGCAGATGGGCGAGTTCACATGAAACTGTTCAAAACGAATCCCTTCCGCCGCGAGACGATCAATGTTCGGTGTCTTCGCGTCCTTGTTTCCGAAGCAGGAAAAGTCTCCCCAGCCCATGTCATCGATGAAGACCATGACGATGTTTGGCTGTGCTGCGTGAAGCGAAGGGCAAAGGGCGAAAAGGAAGAATAGAACTCGAAGCATCCGCATCAAACGCAGCGACATCAGCCGCATTGCACACCAGGCGCTCGTCCAGCTATTCAGAAGGCACATCCATCTGCTCGATGCTGGATTGGTCCCAGCGTCACGGCGTCAGCGAATCGAGCTGCGTTTGCACAGCTTGATCGAGATTCTCCCGGTTCACTTGGCTCGGGTCGCCGCCGGCTTCACGCAGCACACGCTGAGCAATCGCGAAGGCAGGCTCGAACTTCCCATCCCCATCGGCATCGATCCAAACGGGGTTCGTGGCTCCGATGACGCGGGAGGTGAAGGTCTTGCTCGAGGGCTGATACGGGCGCGGAATCTCCCAAAAAGCCTCCGTGATGCCCGGGCCGGTGGCGATGGCGATGAGATGCATGTCGTGGGTGGGTTTCGGCACGTCCCAAACGACTTTGGCCTTCTCGCCGGGCTGGTGGTTGGCGCTGAGCTTCTCCTCACGGATGAGGAGGCCATTGGCGTAAAGCGCGAGATGATCCGCCTGCACCCAGGAAGGACCATGAACACGGATTTCGACTCGCACCGTGCTGCCGAGGCCGGTGGCGAGGTCACCAATGCCAAAGCGCTCATCGACTTTGAGCGTGGTCAAAAGCCCGAGACTCACCAGCAGGCGGCCTTCGTGGTAGCTGCGCCAGATTTCATCGAGATCGAGGCCGCTGGGGCGGTCATCCTTGGCGGCGACGTAGGTGCGGCCCTGGCCGAGGATGAAGCGGTTCACGTCATGGCTATCGCTGGAGGCGATGGCGGCGATGCGGTGGCCGCGATTGAGCAGGGCAAACCAATCTCGAAAGAGCAGATGAATGTCTGACTGCATCGCAGCGGAGGTGATGACCTCCATGGCGTCGATTTTCATCGCGTCGGCATCGCGATGTTTGCCGGTGGTCGGGTTGAAGTGAAGGCCACCCAAGGGCACGAAGCCGCTGTGGAGGTCACGCGGATGATTGAGGGTGATCACCTGCACGCCTGGTGTGCGGCGGATGGCAGGGATGAGCTTGGCCCAGTCCTGCTCCGCCGCGTCCACGAGAGGTGAGCCGGGCTGGATCGGGAAGGCATTGAAGTGGCCGTGCTTGGTGGTGACCTCGTTGCCAATGACGGGCGTGAAGGCTGCGGCGGTGCCCGTGAGGGCGGCGGCGGGAGCGTAATCGGTGGGATGATTGTGATCCGTGGCCATGGCCAGCTCAATGCCCTCGCCTGCGATGGTCAGCATGCGCTCCTCGATGGTGGCATCGCCATGACCGCTATGCGTCAGCGTGTGAATATGACTGTCCGCGGCGATCCAGCCCTGCGTGTCCACTTCTCGTTTCAAGGTGAGAGCCACCTTCGATGTCTCGCCCGCATTCACACTGAGCTTTTGGGTCGCGACGCTCCATTCAAAGCCACGCCCGGCATGCAAAACGTAGTCTCCCGCCGGCACGGAAATCACCGCCCGGCCATCACGGGTATAAACCACCCCCGTTCGTGCGGCGACCGCCCCTTCCGGCGAGGCCAGCAGAGGTTGCAAGGTGCCGTCAGGCCGCGTGAGCGTGAGACGGCATGGGATGGCATCCGTCACCTCGACGTCGATCCTGGCGGCGCTGAGGAAATGCTTCACTGGCTCCGGCGTGAGGATGACCGGGCCGATCTCGATGTCGTCGAGGCTGGGGGGTGCGTAGAGGGTGAGGATGTTTTCGCCTTCCACGAGCATGCCTGGAGGAATCGCCAGCACGGTCTCCATCGACGTCTCAGCGGTGGTGAGGATGCCGAGCCGTTTGCCATTGAGTTTCACCGTCCAATTGAGCTTCACGTTCGAGTGCCACAAGCGCAGGGCCTGCTCGGTGGTGTTCCCTGCGGCCAGAAACCGCCGCTCCAGCTTTTCGCCATCGACTGGGCGGTCCTTGAACTCTTCCCATTCATACGAGCCAGGCCGACCGAGGTGAAGCGTTCGAGCTTCGAGGATCAAATCATCGGCGTGCACGGCAAAAGCCGCTGCAACGAGCAGGAGGAAAGATAGGGACTTCATGGTGGCGGATGAACGATGCAGCTCTCAGGACGCTCACCGTCCACACAACAAACGCCGCAACTCATCGATGTGTGGCTGGCGAACGCGGGTGCGACGCGTGAGGAAGAAGACTTTTTCATCGCCGAAGAGATGAGACACATCGCTGAGGCCAATCTCGCCACGTTTGGCCATGTTTTTGAGTTCGCCTTCCATGTAGTTCCGGCTGGCACCGAGGATGGCGGTGCCAAAACCAAGGGCAACGTAGGGAAGGACGACGTTGAAGACATTCGCCTCAAGCGTGACGTTGAGTTCCGAGAGCAGCCCGTGCCGCGAAAAGACGGCGTCGATCTGCGGGCGAGAGCTGGAACGCTGCGGTGGCAGCAGCAGAGGCTCGGAGACGAGATCGCGAAGCGTGAGCCGCTTCTTTTTGATGAGCGGATGATCCGGCGGCAGCAGCGCCACGATGGGAAAGGTGGTCATCGGCACGATGTGCAGTTTGCCAGCCTCGTCACTGAGCCGATCCATGTGGCCGACGAGCGCCACATCCGCCTCGTCTTGCACGAGCTGCTCGATGGCGGTGCCGGAGGTGACGCTGGTGATGATGATGCGCACATCGGGATGGCGGCGGCGCATTTCACCGAGGGCATGCGGCAGCTCGTGGGCGAGCACCTGCGGCGGTGCCGCGATGCGAAGGGTGCGGTGTGCCTCATCCTTCCGCCGTGAAAACTCTGGGATCACCTTTTCAAAATCCTCGATCATCGGCTCCACGATTTCAGCGAGCAGGGCCCCATCCGGCGTGAGGCGCACCTTACGGCCCTGCACCTCGATGAGCTTGCTGCCCGTGTCCCGCTCCAGCGCCCGGATCTGCCGCCAGATGGAGGAGCGGGCCATGCCAGCGGCATCGCCGGCATTCACAAAGCTGCCATGTCGAGCGATGTGGATGAGAGCGCGGAACTGCTCCATACGCGGCTCTTTGAAGGCAGGAGAATGTTTTTCGCTCATGGGCGGGACCCGTTAGTTGCGGCGGTGCAACGAGTAGCCTTCATGCCGCCGCGAGCAACCTGTCTGCGAGGGCTTTTGGCATTCATCGCAAGATCACCTTGCCTGCCACCGCACGGCGCAGGTATAGACGCGGCCTTATGAAACTCGGCTTCGTCACCGCCATCCTTCCCGAGCTCTCGCTGGAGGAAGTCCTCGCTTTTGCCCGGCATGAAAACCTCCCCGTCATCGAGGTCATGTGCTGGCCGGTAGGCCGGGCGGAGCGCAAATACGCGGGCGTCACGCACATCGATGTGACCACGCTCACCCAAACGAAAGCGGAAGACATCCTCGCGAAATGCCAGGACCAGGGCGTGGGCCTCAGCGCCCTCGGTTACTACCCGAACATGCTCGATCCAGACCCGGAAACCGCCCGCGTGGCGGTGGCGCATTTCAAGAAGGTCATCACCGCTGCCCCAAAGCTGGGGCTGGCGAATGTGAATGGCTTCGTCGGCCGTGACTGGACCAAATCCGTCGATGAGAACTGGCCGCGCTTTTTGAAGACGTGGAAGCCGCTCATCGCTCTCGCCGAAGATCACGGCGTGAAAATCGGTATCGAGAACTGCCCCATGTCCTTCACCCGGGACGAGTGGCCCGGTGGGAAGAACCTGCTCACCACCCCCGCCATCTGGCGCCGCGCTTTCAGCGACATCGACTCGCCCAATTTCGGCCTCAACTACGACCCCAGCCACTTCATCCTTCAAGATATGGACCCGCTCAGCCCACTGGCGGAGTTCAAATCCAAGCTCTTCCACCTCCACGCCAAAGATGTGAAGATCGACCGCGCCGCCCTGAACGAGGTGGGCCGCTTTGATTACCCGCTGCGCTGGCATCAGCCCCGCATCCCTGGGTATGGCGAGATCGATTGGGCCAAGTTCATGGCTGCCCTCATGCGCACCGGATACGACGGCCCCGTGTGCATCGAGGTGGAGGACGATACCTTCGGCAAAACGCTCGAAGGCCGCATGAAGGCCCTCAAAGTCGCCCGTAACGTGCTGGCGCCCTACTTTGGCTAGTCATCGAGCTTTTTAGCTTCATCACCCTTTTTGAACTGCCACGAGATCTTCTGCCCCTCACGGCGGAAAGTCATCAGATGAAGCTGATCGACGAAAAGCTCCGTGAAGAGCGTCATGTACAGCGTGGAGCCTTTCAGACCCTCGGGAAGGCTCAGTTCGAAAAAGAGCGTCACCGCCGGCTCATCACTCTTTTGAGTGTCCGCATCCAGTTCACGCCCGACCCAAGTCAGCTCGGCTTTTTTATCAGCGACCGTGCTAACGACAAAGGTCTTCGCCAAATACTGGTGAATCTGCGCATCGAGCACCTCCGGCGGCGTCTTTTCAAAGCGCAGTTCCTTCTCGGTGTGGCGGATGAGGGCCAGTTCGAGGTCGTTCACGAAGAGCGTGAGGCTCACTTCGAGCTTCCGCGTGGCCGCGTTCCATTCCATCTCACCGCTCGATTGGTGAATCGAATGCGCCTGCAAGCCTGCGGAGGTGAAGCCGAGGGCGAGGAGGATCAAAACAAGGCGAAGCATGCTTCCCGAGGCTGCCGCCGCCGTCTCGAAAGTCAATGCGGGCCGCCCGGAGAACCTTCCCTTGCCAAACCGGGGCCGAGTCCCTAACCTCGCGCCCCTTATGACCGACAATTCAAAAGTGAACTGGGCCGAAATCGAAGCCAAACCCGCCTTCCGAAGTCTTTTGGCACGCAAGGCAAAGTTCATCGTCACCGCCACGATCTTCTTCCTCGCCTACTACCTCGCTCTGCCGATTCTCGTCGGCTACTGGCCGGAACTGATGAAGAGGCAGGTCTGGGGCAAGGTGAACATCGCCTACGTCTTCGCCCTCTCGCAGTTCTTCATGGCCTGGATCGTGGCCTTCATCTACGTCCGCGTGGCCGCGAAATGGGACAAAGAAGCCGCCGACGTCATCAAAGATCAAATCTAAAAGATTAAAGATCAAAGCTTGCTCGCGATGACGGATTTACCTGAACGAACCAAGCGCTTTGCGTCCCGGGTGATCCATCTTTACCTGGCGCTGCCAAAGCATGAGCTGACGAAGATTTTCGGACCACAGATGCTTCGTTCGGCCACCTCGGTGGCTGCTCAGACACGGGAAGGCAAACGACCCAAATCCGTCAAAGACTTCATCAGCAAGGTCGAAGGCGCTATCCAGGAGCTTGAGGAAACCGAGCTTTGGATGGAACTCATCGTCGATCACAAGCTAATGCCGCCCGCCAAGCTCAAAGCCCTCTTTCAAGAAGCCGGTGAACTCAACGCCATGATGACCACCATCGTGCGAAATGCCAAACGCCGTGGCGGTGAAGGAAAGGACCAGAGATAGTTCTCGAAGCTCAACCGTTTTCCTCAGCCCCCAGCTTTTTATCTTTCATCTTTAAGCCTTTCATCTTTTCCCTCATGTCCGTCCCTCTCATCATGTTCCTCGCCTTCGTGGCGCTCACGCTGCTCATCACCTTCTGGGCAGCCAAGAAAAACACGGGCGCCAGCGCCTATTTCGCCGCCGGGCGCAGCATCACCGGCTGGCAAAACGGCCTCGCGGTGGCCGGTGACTACATGAGCGCCGCCAGCTTCCTCGGCATCTCGGGGATGATCTGCTTCAGCGGCTACGACGGCTTCATGTATTCGGTGGGCTTCCTTGTAGCCTACATCACCGTGTTGCTCGTCGTCGCCGAGCCGCTGCGCAATGCGGGCAAATACACCATGGCCGATCTGCTGGCCTACCGTCTCAAACCCCGTCCGGTGCGGGCGCTGGCCTCGCTGAGCACGCTGACCGTTTCCACGTTTTACATGATCGCCCAGATGGTGGGCGCTGGCGTGATCATCAAGCGCCTCATCGGCCTCGATTTCGCCCCGGCGGTGATCGGCGTGGGTTTGCTGATGCTCGTGTATGTCGTCTTCGGCGGCATGCTGGCGACGACTTGGGTGCAGATCATCAAGGCGCTGCTGCTGATCGCGGGAGCGATGTTGCTGAGCTATCTGGTGCTCAAGTTTCACAACTACAGCTTCACGGCCTTCTTTGAGGCGGTGTCGAAAGCCGACTACGCCGGAACCGCCGAGCCGAAGAACCTGCTCGAACCTGGCCTCAAATTTGGCGTGGCGGTGGCAGGCCCGTGGGGTCCGCTGGATCTGGTCTCGCTCGGCTTGGGCCTCGTGCTCGGCACCGCCGGCCTACCACACATCCTCGTGCGCTTTTACACCGTGCCGGATGCCAAAACAGCCCGCTCCAGCGTGGTGTGGGCGATGGCGATCATCGGCCTCTTCTACATCATGACGACGTTCTTCGGCTTTGGAGCCGCCACGATCCTCAAGAAAGCCCTCATCACCACGGTGGATGGCAAACCGGATACCAACATGGTGGCTCCGATTCTTGCTCAAGTGCTCGGTGGCGAGCTGTTCTTCGCCTTCATCAGCGCCGTGGCCTTTGCGACGATTCTCGCGGTGGTAGCCGGACTCACGATGAGTGCCAGCGCCAGCTTTGCGCATGATTTTTACTCGAACGTGCTGCATCACGGCAAAGAAAACCGCCCCGGCCAGGAAGTGAAGGTGGCCCGCATCACCGCCTTCTGCGTGGGCGCAGTGAGCATCGGCATCGCCATCTACCTCGGCCCCAGTGTGAACGCGGCCTTCCTCGTCGGTCTCGCCTTCGCCGTGGCCGCCTCGGCGAACCTGCCGGTGATCGTGCTGAGCGTGTTCTGGAAGCGCTTCAATACCACCGGCGCCGTCTGCGGCCTCAGCGTGGGCCTTGTCTCTTCCATCGTGCTGATCCTGCTCAGCCCGAACGGCATGTTCGGCAAGGCCGGTGCCCTCTTCCCGCTCGAAAATCCGGGCATCGTGAGCATCCCGCTCGGTTTCCTAGCCGCCTGGCTCGGAGCCATCCTCACCGCTCGCGATCCTGAGGCCGAAGCCAAGTTTGCCGAACTGAAAGTCCGCGCTCACACCGGCCTCGGCTCGGAGAAAGCCACGGCGCATTGATCCACTTTCTCCGCGATCACCGACCAATGGTGATCGTGGCGCTGCCGGGCGAGCTGATCATCGGCGCCGGAGGAGCCACGAAATTTGGCCCGATGCCGGGGACATGCCCGAGACCTACACCGACGCGGACATTGCGCCCGAGGTTGAAGCTGCCGTTGATCTGATAGCCAGGCCGGGCGTAGCCGAGTGAAGGATAAACCGGCGGGTAAAAGGCATAGCCACCGCTCGGTGGGACGTAGATGCCGCCGCTGCCGGGCACCAGCGGCGCGATGCCGACGCCATCCCAGGAACGTACACGGTAGCCGTGGCCGTTGACGACCGGGCCGTGGATCGGGTTTACCGCCACGCCGTTGAAGATGGCGGGCACCCCATAGTTCGGATAACCCCTCGACTGATCGAGCATCATCTGCGTCTGCGCCTGCATCGTGCGCATGGTGTTCACGAAATTCGCCGCCTCGATGGCTTCCTGCTCGCGGGCGAGAAACTCCTGGGTGCGCTTCTCCCGTTCCTTCCGTGCCTCGACGATCTTCTTCGCATAGGCATCGGCCTTTTTGCGGTCGTAACCATACTTCGAGCGCAGAGAGGCCGGTAGATCGGTGAAGAGGATTTTTGCCGCCCCACTGCGGTGAGTGAAGGAAATGCCGTCCGGATGTACCTGGGCGATTTTGCAATCGCGGAAGGTTTTGCCACGCAGCGTGGTGATGGTATCGGCCGCCGCAGCGGCAGTGAATGCGGCCAAGGCCGCGAGAGTGAGGAGCGACGAGTGTTTCATAAGCGAAAGCCTCCAGAGATGAATGCCGCGCATGTTCCGGGACGGACGCGGAGGCGTCCAGTGCGGTATTTGCGCGAAATTATGGCGAAGAAATCAGGCGGAATTGACACTCAGGCCACGCCATCTGCTCAAAGCAGCCCAGCTCAAGCCATGGGGCAGCTCAGCCAGAAGGTCGTCGTGTTGTTCTCCGAGGCCACTCCGAGCTGGATGCCCATTTGGTGGGCCAGCATGGCGGCGATGGTGAGGCCGAGACCGAGGTGATTGCTATTCTTCGAGCCGTGGAAGGGGCGGAAGACCTCTTGCATCTTCTCCGGGGCGATTTGTGATCCGGTGTTGCTCACGAGCACATCCACACGGCGTTGCTCGGCGGGCGTGATGACGCCTGGACCGCAGATTTTCAGGGCACAGCGACCACCACCCTTCTGAGCGGCTTCGGCGGCGTTTTTGAGCAACTCCACGAGCAGCTCCTTGAACTTGCTTGGGTCCACCAGCGCCGCAGGGAGGCCCTGCTGCACATCCGCCTCGAGCTGCACACCAGCCTTTTGGAAAGGCTCCATCACGCTGCCTTCGATGAGGCCGAGGTATTCGTTCAAATTCAATGCCTGCGGGCTCAGCTTGGCACAGCCACCGGCGGCACGGATGCGTTCGCTGAGGTTCGTCACGCCCACGCTGGCCTCACGGATGTGCTGCATGTTTTCCGTGACGCTCGGATCGAGGTCCTCTGTCATCAAAATGAGGCTGCTGAAGCCCTGGATGACGGCGAGTAGGTTGTTCAGCTTGTGCGTGAGACCGCGAAGAAGCTCCTGATGGAAGCCTTCGCTATTCTCTTGGCCGAGGTTCAGGGAGGTGGGGAAGTAGAACTGCATGGCGGGCGGTGCGGGAGAGGGGAAAGGCGGAAAACCGGCCCAGTGATGCATGCTTGCGGCAGTGAGGGCAAATGCGTTTTTCGCCCCAAAAGTGTCGCGAACACTCAATCCGCTGGCGGAATGCCATGAATCTCCCACAATCGCCCCCACATGGCCCTCCTCGAAGTTCGACACCTCACCAAGCGCTGGCCCACCGGCCGTCTGGCGCTCGATGACGTGAGCTTTGAGGTCAAAGAAGGCGAAATCCTCGGTCTGCTCGGCCACAACGGCGCGGGCAAAAGCACCATCATGGGCATCACCCTCGGCATGGTGCGGCCTGACATCGGCGAAGTGCGCATCGGTGGCCGCAGCGTGCAGAAGGACCGTTCCACCGCCCTGCGCCAGATCGGTGCCATTTATGAAGCCGCGCATTTTTACGACTACCTAAGCGGCTGGCAGAATCTCCGCGTCTTCTGCTCCCTCTCCGGCTGGTGGGATGAGACAGAAGTAAAACGCGTCGTGCAAATGGTGAACCTCACCCGTGCCATCCAGCAAAAAACCGCCACCTACAGCCACGGCATGCGCCAGCGCCTCGCCCTCGCCCAGGCCCTGCTGCCCGAGCCACGCCTGCTGCTGCTCGATGAACCCACCGATGGCCTCGATCCCGAAGGCATCCGCGAGTTTCGCGAGCTCATCCTCCACCTCCGCAAGCACCACGGCCTCACCATCATGCTCAATTCCCACCTCCTCGGCGAGGTGGAGCAGATGTGTGACCGCTGCGTCATCATCAAAGACGGCCAAAAGGTGTTCGAAGGTCCCCTGCCCTCGCAGGAAAAAACCCGCCGCATGTTCCAGCTCGAAACCTCTGACATGGGCCTCGCCCGCGAGGTGATGGACCGCACCGGAGCCAAAATGGACAAGCACGGCATCGTCGAGGTGCCTCTCACCATGGAGCCGCACGATCTCGTGGCCGCTCTCGTTCGCGGTGGCGTGCCCGTGAGTGCCTGGCAGCCTCACCGCCGCACGCTGGAAGAACTCTACATGGGCCTTTCCGCACGCTGAGGCATCCTGCGCCGCAAAAGGACGCCCGGTCGCAGCTTGATTTGGGAGCGTTTTCGGAATGATGTAGAAGATCGGTTCTGGATTGGCCCCTCACCTAACCTCTCCCCCGATGATGCCGCATCGTGTTCCTCGGGAATCTCTGGCGGGGGAGAGGGACTGGCACGCACACTCCCTCTCCCCCGCCCAAGACTCATGATAACCGCTGTGCTTCATTCGGGGGAGAGGGCTGGGGTGAGGGGACTGATACCGTTCCGCCAAGCTTCTGCATCCATCTGTCATTCCCTCCTCATGCACCCCAGCACCCTCGCTCTCATCCGTGCCGCCATCGCCGAAGACGTCGGCTCTGGCGATGTGACCTCCGAATACTTCATCCCGGCCGATTCCCGCTCCCGGGCAGAAATTGTCGCTCGCGAGCCAGGCGTCGTTGCTGGCATGGAAGTCGTCGAAGCCGTGTTTCGGGAGATTGATCCTCAAATCGAGGTCAAAGTGCTCATCGCCGACGGGCAGCCCTTTGAGCCGAAAAGCCTCCTTTTGGAGGCCCAAGGCTCCACGAGATCTCTTCTCACCGCTGAACGCACCGCACTGAATTTCCTGCAACGCCTCTGCGGCGTCGCCACGCAGGCCCGGCGCTATGTCGAAGCCGTGAAACCGCATCCCGTGGAGGTTTGGGACACCCGCAAAACCACGCCCGGCTGGCGTTTGCTCGAAAAAGCGGCCGTAAAGTGCGGTGGAGCCACCAATCATCGCATGGGCCTCTATGACCACGCGATGGTCAAAGACAACCACCATGCCGCGAACCCCAGCTTGGAGGCACTTCAAACCAACATCCGGCGACTTCGCGCGGAACGCCCCGGTGTGCGAGTGCAACTCGAAGCCGCCAGCCTTCAGCAGGTGCGTGATTTCCTCACCCTCGAAGGCGTGGACATGCTCCTGCTCGACAACATGAGCGTCCCGCAACTCCGCGAAGCCGTGCAGCTCGTGAACCGCCAGCTCTGGCTCGAAGCCAGCGGCGGCATCACCCTCAACACCATTCGCGACGTGGCCGCCACCGGCGTGAACGCCATCTCCGTGGGTGCGCTCACGCACTCAGCCAGGGCTCTCGATTTGGCGCTCGATCTCTACTGATCGTTTTACTTCAGCGCCGCATACACGCGATGCACATCGTCATGCCCGTCGAGGGCTTGGAGGAAGTTCGTCACCTCCTCACGCTGCTCATCCGTGATCTCGGGGTATTCCTTCGGCTGGTAGCCAAGTTCCGAGCTCGTGATCTGCCATCCGGCGGCCTTCAAAGCCTTCGTCACCGCATCCAGCGTGGTCATTTGCGTGAAGAAACGAGCGCCCACGTGGCCGGCATGCTCCTCGTCCTCAATTTCCATCGGCTCGACGTTTTCCGCCTCGGCTTCGAGGGCGGCTTCCTCAATGTCGAGGGACTTGTCCGCATGATGCGCCTCGATGAGACCGCAGTGGTCAAACATCCACGCCACCTTCCCCATGCTGCCCGCACGAAAAAGCACACGGACTTCCGATGAAGTGCGATTGTTGTTCTCCGTGAGACATTCCACGATCACCGGCACACGGTGCGGCGTGAAGCCCTCATAAATCACCGTCTCATACTGCACCGCATCCGCTCCGGTGCCGCTGCCCTTCGCGATGGCCCGCTCGATGGTATCCTTCGACACACTCTGCTTGCGGGCATTCACCAAGGCTGCTGCCAAACGCGGATTAAACTCCGGATGCGCTCCGCCTAGCCTCACCGAGACCTGAATTTCACGGACCAGCTTGCCCACGATTTTGCCTTTTTGATCCGCGGCCAGTTCACGCCATTTTTGCTTCCATTGTGCGCCCATGTGTTATCGTCAGGTTGAGGTTAGAGACTGCCATAAACGATGAAACAGCCCCGAATGCAAGCTGCCGCCTCGCAACTCCCCAATCCGCCCTACGACAAATCCGTCGCGAGCACCGAGTTCGCCGCACGCATGGCCAGATCTTTCGCCTGCGCCACGACCCGCAGAGCCGTGGTATCGAAACGATAGGCGTGGCAGCTTGGACAGGTCACCGCACGCATCACCACGATCGAGCCGCAACCTTCGCAGACTTTATACTGCTCCGGATGCGAGGCGATTTTCTCGGCCTGCTTGATGCGCGATTCAGTGTTGTCCACGACGGTGCTCATTTGGATGGTCGGATGCTACGACGGTCTAACGTTCGCGCAACTCCCGGCATGAACACAGCGCAAGTTTTGGGCCTTGCTTCGCGAAAGTTAATCAACCGAGTCCTTCAACGCTCCATCCATCGCGATACTTCCGCGTGAGCTGGGAATTGAGTTCAGGCCTGTTCGCGATTTTGCCCGTCGTAGCATCCCATTCGATCCAGTCGCCCGGATTTCGCTCGGAGAGTACGCCGAGCAAAACGGCCTCCGTCACCGGGCAGCCATACGTCGGCAGGTCGGTGGCGGCCTTTTCGCCCTTCATGCACGCGTCCACCCAGTCGGTGTAATGATTCGCGATGCGGGTCTTCGGGTAGGTGTGGCCGGTGAAATTTGCCTCCGGCACCAGCCACGGGCGCTGGCTGTGCGGTTTGAAGATGCCGCCGCTCTCGCCGATGAAGAAAATGCCGCTCGGCGTGTCTTTGGTGAGCACGCCGGGCTTGATGACGCGCTTGTCATAGTCGTAACCACCATCCGTCCACGTCATCTTGATCGTGTCGCCGGCCGTGAGCGGCGTGCCGGGGAATTCCAGCTCCAGATGGCGCTTCTGCGCATACAAATCGCCCTTGCTGCCCTCGTCGAGACAGCGCACGCGCTTCGGTGCTTGCAAACCGAGGCAGGCAAACACCACGTCGAAGTAGTGGCAGCCCATGTCGCCCATCATGCCGACGCCAAAATCCACCCACGAGCGCCACATCGACGGATGATACGCACCTTCGAGGAAAGGCACCTCATTCGCCACGCCCAGCCACAGATTCCAATCCACATTCGCCGGCACCGGATCGGCCTCCGCTTTGCGCTGCGTGACTTTTGGCCACCAAGTCGCCTTCTTGTTCTCCCAGCAGATGACTTCCTTCACCTTGCCGATGGCACCGCTCTTGATCAAATCGACCGCCAGCGACGTCTCGACGCTCGAATGCCCCTGCGTGCCCATCTGCGTCGTCACGCCCGCCTTCGCCGCCTCCGCGCTCAAAATCCGCGCCTCATGCAAATGATGCGTGAGCGGCTTTTGAAGATAAACATGCTTTTTCGCCCGCAACGCCGTGACCGCCTGCGCCGCATGCATGTGATCCGGCGTGCCGATCGTCACCGCATCGACGCTGTCGCCCAATTTCGCGATCATCTCGCGATAATCCCGAAACGTCGCCGTGCCTTCCAGCCGCTCCTTCGCCGCCGGGTCCTGAAGCTCCTTCCGCCGCGACGACATGCCCTTCGTCGCCAGCTCCAGCGTCTTCGCATCCACATCACACATCCCCACGATCCGCACCTTCGGATGCTGGAGCACACTCATCATCGTATTCCCGCCCATCCCCCCGACCCCAATCGAAGCCACCTGAAACATCGAGTTCGGCGACTTCGCGCTCAAAATGGCAGGCGCGGAAACATAAGCGGCAGTGTGCTTGAGAAAGGAGCGGCGGTTCATGAGGCGCATGAGAACGTCACGCCAAGGAGCCCTCTCTCACGCGCCAGCGTCCTGGAACCGGAGCGTAGCGGAGATAGACAGCCAAAGGCTGCCCGGCAGGGCGAGCGAAGCGAATCAATGCTTCAGCCCTCTGGAGCTTTTCGCAGGCCTGGAGACGTTCGAAAGCGCCGGAGGACCGGCGCACTCCAGGACGCTGGCGCGATGTAGGGTCACTTTTTGGCGTCGATGAACTCGATGGCTTTCTTGAGCCATTCCGCTTTCGGCGGGGAGTGGCCTTGGGCGGGGATGTTGAGCATCTCGACGGACTTGAAGCCTTCTTTTTGGAAGCCGTTCGTGAAGACGGCCTGCGTGTTGGGGAGGTTGAAGTCTTTTTCGCCGGTGATGAGGACGTAGCGGCAGTCGGTCTTCGCCATTTTGACGAAGTCGTCGTGAGGGAGGTAGCCGAGACGAAAGGTTTGTTTGCCGTCAAGGGTCGCGACGTCGGTGTAGAAGTTCACGCCCATGCAGCAGATCGTGGCGGGGAAGATGTCGGCATAACAAACGCCGAGCATGCTGGCGACGCGGGCACCACCGGAGAAGCCGGAGACGATGACGCGGGCGGGATCGATGTTGGCGAGCTTTCGGACGTTGAAGTTCGCGTCGATGGCGAGGCGCATGCGGTCGAAGACACTGCGTGGATTGCCGGATTTATGAGCGCCGATGAAGATGAGCTTCTTTTCGGCCAAAACGGGCTCCCACTCGGCCGGGATGGCCGGTTTGTCGCTGGCGCTGATCCAGATGAAGAGGCCGTGCGGATCGCTCTCGCGGTAGTTTTTCGGCAGGAGGATGTCGAAGACCTCTTTTTTCACGTCGTAGGCCGGTGGCGTCTCGGCGGCGCTGAGGCGGAGTTTGACCTCTAGCGCCTCAGAGTGCGGCGGGGACTCAGAAAAGGTGATCGGGGTATGCTCGCCCGGTTTGGGATCGGCGGCGTGCAGGAGGCTGGTGGCAAATGCCACGAGGGTGATGAGGCGATTGAGCATGGAAAGAGGTGGTTTGCGTGAGTTACTCAAAGATGGCGTGGCACCACGGAGGCACGATGGGCACAGAGGACCTCCCGGTGGCATTCAATTCGCAACCCGCCCGGTGAGTAGGGAGGCGAGCAAGTCGTTGAAGGCCTGCAGCCCTAGAAGGCAGTGAGGAGGGGAAGAAACACCGGTCGCGGAAGATCACATGGCATGCTGGGTGTGAGAGTGGAGCGTGCAAACGAAAGGCCAGACCTGCCAACGACTCGCGCCAGGACCATCTCAGCCAGTCATTCATGCTTGGCCAATCGTTGATCAAGTTCCTGGATGACGCGTGAGACGTCGTCTGCCAGGCGCTCGTTGCGGAAGATGCGGGGGCGAAACTGGTCAATGCCGACTCGTGCCCGACGCAGCCATTCAGTGTCACCAGGTGACTTGCGCAGCGCATCCACCAGGCAAGAAGAGGCGAGATCGTCGGTGGACCGTGCCAAGAGTTCGAGGACGGCATTTCTCGCAAACTCAGACTTGGTGGCCAGCGCTGCGGAAACGATCTCTGGCCTCCAATCACCTTTGGCGGCCCGCTGGCGCATGACACGAGTCAAAGCCTCGGCATACACCTGCGGGATGACAGGTTGTCTTGCTAGCACCGCGTAAGCGTCTCGGACGACCAGGTCGTTCGATGACTCGGACAGCAAGACGGCCATGCTGATCACAGCTTCATCGGCATGCAGCAGAGCCACCCTCCTCCAAAACCCGTCAGGCCCCGCTCCCATGATGCCAGTGATCATCTGATACTGCCTTTGCTCCATCAGCGAGTGGCTGTGCATCATCGCGACTTTGGTTTCTGCGAAGGTTTCTGTCTCATCCAAGCGCGTCTTGACCCGCACCTGGATGGTATCCACATACAAATGATCGCTAGCGACATGGCCGGCGACACTTTTCGGCCTCACGGGTATGAACATGGGAACCGAAAGAAAGTCGCCGGGGCCGAGAGACCTCGTGTAGCCTGAGATGGCTTCCTCCCAATCTGTGGGAAAGAAAGGCTGCCACTCTTCTTCGCTTTGGTAGCGAGCCTCAACGTGAAAGTAGTGAGGATCGGGAAAGCTTTGTGCGTTGCCACAGTGCCAATGAATCGGCTGATCTCCCGTGTTATGGACATAGACGCGAATGATCACTGGCATACCAACCGGCTGTTCCTGATCCGCATCAATCCGGACGGTGACTTTTCCGCTGTAGCGCGGACTTTTGGAGCAGGATGCGGCGCAAAGACTGGCTAGGACAAGCAATGCCATTCCCCAGAAAACTTTTTTTGATTCCATGCCCCAATGATGCCTCGAGGCCCATGTACCTGTCGAGGATCAAGTCGTCAGGATTATGAGCCGAGGGCATTACCTGGAAGCCTTCTCAGCGAGAAGATACCCCAAAAGGTCGCAGAAGGTTTCTTCATCCAGCGTCACACCAAAAGTCGGTGGCATGAGGGACATGGGGGTGACTTCGGACTTGGTGATGTCTTTTTTGGAGAGGCGGTGTTCTTTGCCGGTGGCGTCGGCGAGGATTTTGACTTCGCCGAGCTCGGCTTTGAGGAAGCCGGCGGTCACGGTGCCGTCTTTGAGGGTGAAGGTGTGGAGGTGAAAGTGGGCATCGACGTTGCGGTTGGGATCGAGGATGTCCTCGCAGAGGCGCTCGGGGCCGCGGGTGCCGATGCCGTCGAGCTGCGGGCCGATGAGGCCGCCTTCGCCCTTGATTTGATGGCAGGCGGCGCAGTTCATCTTGAAGACGTTGGCTCCGACTTCGAGATCGGGCTTGGATTTGGCGAAGGCGGCGGCGCGGGCGGCGATGAGGGTGTCGAGTTGCTTGCGTTGCTCAGGTGAGACGGGCAGGGGAGGTGGTGCGGGTCGTGGTGGGAGGTAGGTGGCGAGTTTTTCGCGCAGCGCGGCCGGGGCGCTGTGCTGGAGCATCACGGCGAGCGTTTTGAGGCTTTCGCGGGTGCTGTCCTCGCTTTGGAAATCGTTCACGCTGACCACGGCGGGCTCGATGCGGGTGATGCCGAGCCAGGCGTAGGCTTTGGCGTTGTCGCCGTCGATGATTTCGAGGCGGACGCGTTTGCCGGCGTGCTTGGAGAGATCGAACTCGGTGCGGCGGCCGTCGTTGTGTCGCGGTGGGAAGGCGCGGGCGAGTATTTGGCCGGTTTGGGCTTCGACGATGCGGACGAGGTTTTTGTCGTGCGGTTTGGCGGTGGGGAAGCCGCGGTGGCCGTTGAGCCAGAGGGTGAGTTTGGCGGGTGCGTCGAAGGTTTTGGATTGGAGCGTGCCGGTGCGGCTTTCTTCATCGCCTACGCCTTTGGCCATGCTTTGCAAGACGGTGACTTCTCCGCCTTCGGCGAGTTTTCGCGGCTGGAGGGACCATTTGGCGTTTCCGGTGCTGCTCCAGGATGGAGCGGGTTTTTTCGAAGCAGCATCGAGAAGCTGTTTGGCGAGGTCTTGAGCCCAGGAGAGGAGTTCGGGCGGCGGTGGTGTGCCGCGCTCGCTGAGGCCGTCGTGGAGGGCGGTGAGGAGGGGGAGTGGAGTGGTGGAGTGTTGGAGTGATGATTGCTTGGCGAGTGCGATGGCTTGAGGGAGAAGTGTGGGATCGCCGTGTCGGGCGATGTGGGTGAGGATGGCGGGAGTGATGTCTGCTCCGTCCTTCAAACGCTTGAATAGAAAAGAGGAGGCACTGACGGTGGGAACGCTCTGCACCACTTCAAGAAACCAAGGCTTCTGCCGCTGGCTGGCCAAGCGGTCCAGTCGGGCGGTGGTTTCCATCACGCCGGGTTGCGAAAGAAAGTCCCGCAATAAGATGCGAAGGGCGAGCGCATAACTGACATCGCCGGTGTGGCGGGCGAGTTCGTTGGACGCATCAGGGGGCGAGAGGAGTCCATCAATCAAATCAATGTGCCAGCCGAGTTGCATGGAGAGCCATTCTGCGTCCGCCTCCAGAAAATCGGGCCGATGTTGCAGGGCCTGTGTCACAGCGCGGCCGGCGGCGCTGCCACGGTTCCACAAGATGATGCCCAGATTCCATTTTTCCCACGGGTGCAGCTTGTCATAGGAGCCAATGATCTGCGCGGCGTGTGACATGATGAGGCCATTGAGCGGCCCGCCCTCTTGGTCCTCGACCCATTGACCGCCCGTGTGCAGATGCCGCATCTCACATGAAACGGCAAATCGTTCGCCCAGATAAGACAGCGCCCACAGGGTGAAGGCGGAACGGAGGTCTCTCTTCGTGCAAAACACGTTCTCAGCATTGAAGTCGCTCGGCGCGACGCTTGCCGGATCGAAACCTTTGGGAGTCTTATCACCCATCGGCTTGAACCTGTCGGCCGATCCGAACGCTTCGGTTTCAAAGATGCGGGTGAACTCGGGAAGCCATTCTTGGGTGCCCCGAAGCTTCACCTCCCGCAACGCAAGATGGCGGCGGGTGAGGTTTGGACTGCCCATTTCTTCGGCGACTTGTTTCGGGTTCATCGCGGTGAAGTCATTGGGTTGTGGCTTGGAACCTTTTTTCACCACCCGCCAGATTCTCCCGCGCTCTTTGTCGCGGCCTTGGTGATCGAGGGGGACTTCGTAGTGGCCGATGATCTTGTTGTAGAAGTCGGCGATGTAGAGGGCGTTGTCGGGGCCGAGCTGGAGATCGACGGGGCGGAACCAGGGGTCGTCGCTGGTGAGGAAGTCGGGCTGTTCGTTCGCCTTGGGCGTGGAGCCGGTGAAGGTGACGTGGTCGTGGTTGACGCGGGAGGTGACGCAGTTGCCGAGGAGGATGTGATCGTCCCATTCAGGGCCCCACACGCCGCCGTCGAGATAGACGATGCCGCATATGCCGGTGCTGCTGTGCGTGTGCTGGCACATGACGGGCGCGAAGCCGAGTCCATCGTGCGGTTTGCCAAAGCTGGGGTAGCAGGCACCGCGGATGAGCTGATACACGGGTGAGCTGTGGCAGTCGGCGCTGTAGAGATTGCCGTAGCGATCCCACGCGAGACCGAAGGGATTGACTTGGCCGCTGGTGTATTTTTCGACGCGTGAGCCGTCGGGCTTGAAGCGGAAGACGTTGCCGGATTGGAGTTCGAGACGGCGGCCAGGAATGTCGAATGACGAATGCGGAATGACGAATGAATGACGAGGCTCGAATGACGAATCGCTGGTTTTCGGGTTTGGGGCATTCGGGCTTCGTTCGTCATTCGGAATTCGAGAATTCGTCATTTTCCCATCGGGCTGCCAGCGATCGGCGCGGACTTCAAACCGGCTGGTGTTGTTGAAGCCATGTGTGGCGTAAACCCAGCCGTCGAGGCCGAGGCGGAAGCTGCTGCACATGCCGTGGGTGTCTTTTTCATAGCCGAGGGGGCCGAAGAGGACTTCGCGGAGGTCGGCTTTGTCGTCGCCATCGGTGTCGGCGAAGTACCAGATGT
The DNA here is from genome assembly GCA_016713245.1 of Verrucomicrobiaceae bacterium. Lineage (GTDB taxonomy): Bacteria > Verrucomicrobiota > Verrucomicrobiia > Verrucomicrobiales > Verrucomicrobiaceae > Prosthecobacter. The sequence continues at coordinate 1,154,072 of JADJPM010000001.1, forward strand.
TCGGGATGCTGAAGGCGATGCAGCCGGACTTGTGCTGGGGCTTGTGCCAGGGGAGGACGCCAGTGGGGATGTTCAGGGCGTCGGCGAAGACGGTGACTTTGTCGGCGCGGCCGTCGCCATCGGTGTCTTCGAGGATCTTGATGGCATCACGGCTGTCTTTGACGCGAGTGCCTTGGGGATCGGCCCAGCGTTTTTGATCGGCGGCGTAGGGATACTCGACGGTGGAGGAGACCCAGAGTCGGCCTTTGGCGTCGAAGGCGAGGTTGATGGGTTTGTTGATCTGCGGCTCGGCGGCGAAGAGTTGGACCTCGAAGCCTTCAGGGACATGCAGGGCGGCGCGTTCGGCCTCGGGGGTGAGGGCGGGTGTTTCGCGGATGAGGCGGTCCTTGGGCTCGGCGGCAATGAGTGAGCCGACGAGAAGGAAGAAGAGAAAGGGACGCATGACCTCGAAAATCAAAAATCGGTTGTTCGACAATCGTCAATCAAAGGCGGCGTGGAGCGGATCGATTGAAGATTGCTGATCAACGAATGCTGATTGCTGAAGTTTGCGGGGCGCGAAACAGCAGGCTGGTCACGAAGCCGGTGAAGAGCACGGTGGCGAAGGGCGCGAGGCCGATTTTGAGGTTGGTGCCGATCCAGGGGAGGGTTTCGCCGCGGTTGAGGGCTTCGGAGGTGATGGTGAGGGCGGTGAAGTATTTCAAACCGAAGACCCAGCCGGCATGCAGGCCGATGGGGAGCCACAAACGACCGGTGCGGAGTCGCGTGAAGGCCAAAACGGCTCCGACGGCGGCAAGGGTGAGGAATTCGGCGATGAAGATGCGCAGGTGGCCGAAGCCGTCGAAGAGCCGCACGAGCACGGCGAAGCCGCTGTGCCAGCGCACGTCGGCATCGGCGAGTTGCCAGTCGCCCGGTGGACGCAAAAAGTGGACGATGGCGAAGATGAAGGTGCACCAGAAGAAGGCGGTTTTGGGCTTCATGGTGCGCAGCAGGATGCCGAGCAGGGCTCCGCGAAAAAACAGCTCCTCGACGATGCCGGCGCCAAACGCGGCGGTGAGGTGCGCGGAGAGCTTCAGCCATGCCGCGTCGGGTTTGAGCATGTAGATGCCGTTTTGGATGAAAAGCAGGCCGAGGCCGAAAAGGAGTCCGGCGGCCAAAAGGAAGCCGGTGAGGCCTTGTTTGAGGCCTGAGGCGGCGGGCGCGAATGCGGGCAGAACGCTGCGATCGAGCCGGATGGCCTTCAAAAGCGGCCAGATGAGCACGATGGCGAGGACGAGGACGGCGCGGTTGAAGTAGCGGGTGAAGTGGGCGCGTTCGATTTCGCTGAGGAGCCATTTCACGATGCCCCAATCACGCATGGCGGAGTCGGTGAGCCAGCTTTGGGCCCATTTGCCGAGGTCGAAGAGCAGCGGCGCGAGCAAGGCACCGCCCACCAGCACGGCGGCGAGGTAGGCGAAGAGCGGCGGCAAAGCGGAGCGTGTGTTGGGTTGCATGCGCAGGCGGACGATTGCATGCTGGCCGCCCACGAATCCATGAAAAAGAACCAGGCGCACGAATGGCACGAGCAGATCGAACCCCGCAAGAAGCGCTACGTGCGTGCCTACTGGGACTTCCGGAACTGGGTCTGGCACTACCTGATCGAGCCCGAAATGGAGGGCTGGGCTCCTCTAGAGAATCCGACGGACGATGACTGGCTGATGCTGCGCGATCTGATGTTCCGCAAGTATCAGCGGAAGAAGTATCCGCTGAAGTACATCGAGATGGTGGACAAGGTGCTGAAGGAGAAGGGCTTGAAGGGGGATGAGCCTTCGAGTGAGCAGTTGCGTCCGCGGTGATGCGGTGGACGGCTGGAGTGGTGGAGAACTGGAGTGATGGAGTGTTGGTTGATTGGAAAGACAACACTCCATTTCTCCATCACTCCCGTCAGCCTACCTGGCGGGTGGTTGGGTGCGGATCTCGGCGATGAGGCCGCCGCCGAAGGGGGCGCCAAAACGGGTGCTCACGGTGACGTCGGGGAAGAGGAGTTGCTCGCCGCTGGCGTGGCTGCGGGCGCGTGAGATCATGCCGAGGATGGCGGCGAGGAGGGCTCCGCCGAGTAGCACGCCGATGAGGAGCATCGTGGAGAGGCGTTCCTCTTTTGGGAACCAGACGGATTGCTTGAGGCGCACGACTTCGAGCTCACGCAGGCGTTTGGCGACCTGATGCAGGATGGTGGTGAGGCGTTCTTCGAGCGTGAGCTTGGTATCGGCGATGGCGCGGTTCGACTCGAGGCCGATGGTGGCGAGGGAGGTGGCCGGGTAGCGTGCCCAGAGATCGGGCGAAAAGGAGAAGGCCATCGCATTCGTGGCGCGGTCGTAGGCGAGTAGGATGGCCGGTTTGTCGCCACTCCAGCGGATGCGGGTGGCCTGTGCCTGGCGGCGCGGGGTGAGCCCGCCAGTGGAGAAGCTGGTGGCGGTGAGCCAGACATCGCACTTCAGATCGGTGGCGAGGGTGCGGATTTCCTGGGCGAGGGTTTGTCGCGCGGCATCGCTGAAGGCTCGGGTGTCGTCGTAGATGCCATCGGCCGGAGCGGGGATGCTGTCGATGGCTGCCGAGGAGCCGGTGGCGAGCAGAGCCAGCATTCCGGCGACCCGCCAGAGGCTGGAAAGCGGGGAGAAAAGCTGGAAAAAGAGCGGGCGGGCCATGCGTGACGTGGGGTGTGCCTATTATAGAGAGACAAACCGGTTGGCGAGGCCGGATTCCGTGCGGCTGGGTGAGCTTGTGAAACTTTTCACAAAATCGTGTTGCCGCTCTTTCGTGGGCGACGAATAAGTCGAACTCCCCCACTTTCCGAACGCATGCCCACTGTCACCCGAGAATACGAGGCTCCCGATACCGCCGCCAAGGCCGCCCGGCATCTCGAATCCGTGGAAGAGACCACGACAGACATCGTGGGCGAGAAATTGGTGCTGAACATGGGCCCGAGCCATCCGGCGACGCACGGGGTGCTGCGCCTGATCCTCGAGCTGGACGGCGAGATCATCACGAAAGCCGATCCGGATGTCGGTTTCCTGCATCGCGGCGATGAAAAGATCGCCGAGAACATGCACTACAACCAGTTTGTGCCCTACACGGACCGTCTGGACTACCTCGCGCCACTGGCGAACAACGTCGCCTATGCTTTGGCCGTGGAAAAGCTGATGGGCTGGGAGTTGCCGGAGCGCGGCAAGGCCATCCGCGTGATCTGCTGCGAGCTGGCCCGCATCTCGGCGCACATGCTGGGTGTCGGGGTCTTCGCGATGGATGTCGGCGCGATGACGGTTTTCCTCTACACCTTCACGGAGCGTGAGAAGATCTACAATCTGTGCGAGCAGCTCACGGGCGCACGCTTCACGACGAGCTACACCCGCGTGGGTGGACAGACTCGCGATCTGCCAGCGGGCTTTGAAGCTGCGGTGACGACCTTTTTGAATGATCTGGAGCCGGTGATCGACGAGATCGACAAGCTGCTCTCGCGGAACCGCATCTTCATGGAGCGCACGCAAGACATCGGCGTGATCTCCCGCGAGGACGCCATCGGTTATGGCATCACGGGGCCGAATCTGCGCGGATCAGGCGTGGAATTCGATGTGCGCAAAGCGCATCCGTACCTCGACTACGAGAAGTATGAGTTCGACATCCCGGTGGGCATGAAGGGCGATTGTTATGATCGTTATCTCGTCCGCATGGAGGAGATGAGGCAGAGCGTGCGCATCCTGCGCCAGGTTTTCAAAACGCTGCCCGGCGGTGCGATCAACGTGGCCGAGGCCAAAGGTCTGCTGCCGAACAAGGAGAAGGTGCTCATGAAGATGGAGGAGCTGATCCACCACTTCATCATCGCCACGCAGGGCATCGACGCGCCTGCCGGTGAAGTTTATTTCTCCGCTGAGAATCCGAAGGGCGAGCTGGGCTTCTACATCAACAGCACGGGCGGCGGTGTGCCGCATCGCCTGAAGATCCGCAGCCCCTCCTTCCTGAATCTCTGCATTCTTTCCAAGCTGCTACCAGGCCACATGATCAGCGACGTGCCCGCCGTGCTCGGCAGCCTCGACTTCGTGATGGGCGAGTGCGACCGCTGATTTTCCACCCTCAACTGATATTGATCGACCCACGCATGGCCTTTGAAGTTCCAGCCGAATTGGAGAAGCAGATGGATGAGGCCATCTCGCACTATCCGGTGTCGAAACGCAGCGCGGTGCTCCCGCTGCTGCATCTCATGCAGCATCATTTCCGCTACATCAGCGAGGAAGCGGTGAACTGGGTGGCCGCGAAACTCGGCTTGGAGCCGATTCAGGTGCTCGAAGTGGTCACTTTTTATCCGGGCTTCCGCCAAAGCGCTCCGGGCAAATTTCACATCCGCGTCTGCCGCACGCTTTCCTGCGCCATGGCGGGCAGCTACGAGCTCATGGAGTCGTTTTGCAAAACGGCAAATATTGACCGCTCGCACGTCGATCACCATCACCCGATCGCAGTGAGCCCGGACGGCAAATACAGCATCGAGTTCGCCGAATGCCTCGCGAGCTGCGGTTTCGGTCCTGTTTGCATGGTGGAGGATGATTTCTTCGAGAAAATCGATCCGGCGAAGACGGCCGATTTGCTCGCGAAATACGCGTGAGCATGAAAAAGCGGCGGTTCTGAAAGGAGACCGCCGCCCCGTGAAATTTCCTTTGGGTCTTACTCGCGCCAGGAGACGATGTCGTCGCCGGTCAACTGAACGAGATCTTTGCCGATGCTATAGATCGCCACATCCGTGGGAAGGAACTGCGGTGGCGGGCTGACTTGGCTCTGGGAAATTTTTGGGTCCTGATTCATGACATCAGGGTTCTCAAGCTTTCGGTCCAGGTTGGTATCGAGCAGCACATAAAAAGGGGACCCCCACATATCGAGCAGGCTAAAAGGCGACTGAGTTCCCATCAAACCGTTGCGGCCGTTCTTTGCCACTTTGAAGGTAACAAACTCGATGCCCTTCGGGTTGAGATTGATACTGCCCCCGCTGCTGCCGCTGGAAGCACCTGGCTGTTGAGCCGCGTCACCCATCAGCGTGTCAACAATGGTGGAGTTTTCATCTGTCAAAATCGGCTGGGCATCATCACCTCCACCACTGGCGAGCAGAGCAGGATCGATTGGGTAGCGATTGTATTCGACCTGATAGTTGCTGATGCCTGTCTTGAGACTGATGATCGCATTGCGAACCTCAAGTTTGCGGGCGTCTTCCATCATCTTGGGGGCTTGCGAGATGACGAGGCCCGCGAGCACAGCGATGATGGTGATGACGACTAGGAGTTCAATGAGGGTGAAGCCTCGCCGGGAGGAGATGTGAGCTGGAGTTTTCATGAGCAATGGGCGGTTTGAGTTGGTGGCGTCATGCTGACGTGGAGTTGGGAGACCTTCGACGCGTGTGATGACGAATAGCTTTTATCAGGAAAAGAATCCGTACGTCAATAGCCGTGTCTGAATGTCTCTCACTGGCTCAGCACGATGCGTGTTGTGGTGCGACGCTGAAGTTTTCATTGTCAACAAACGCTTGCATCATATAATCCATCAATATAAATCGGCGATTCAATCCCACTCAAATATCGACAACACACTCGGATCACATTGATCGACCGAAATTAAAACCATGGCTAAACAAGCAACTAGCAGCGCAAAGAAAGTAAAATACGTTTATTCCTTCGGAGCAGGAAAAGCGGACGGTGACGGCTCCATGAAAGCGCTGCTCGGCGGCAAAGGAGCAAACCTTGCGGAGATGAGCCGCATCGGTCTCCCTGTTCCTCCCGGATTCACGATCAGCACGGAAGTCTGCACTTACTTCTACGCGAACAAGAAGAGCTACCCTGCTGAACTTCAGAAGCAGATGGAAGCCGGTGTCGCCGCCATGGAAAAAATCATGGACGCCAAATTCGGTGATGCCAAAGGCATGCCGCTTCTCGTTGCCGTGCGCTCTGGTGCTCGTGACTCCATGCCTGGCATGATGGACACCATCTTGAACCTCGGCCTCAATGACCAGACGGTTCTTTCTCTCGCTGCGGCGACCAAGAATGAGCGTTTCGCATGGGACTGCTACCGCCGCTTCATTCAGATGTACGGCGACGTCGTTCTCGGCGTGCAGAAGACCGAAGGCGAAGATCATGAGCCCTTCGAAGTCGTCATCGAAGGCTTCAAACACAAAAAATATCACAAAGACATCGTTGATAGCGACCTGACCGCCGACGACCAAAAAGAACTCGTCCGCCTCTTCAAGCAGCTCGTGAAAGAGCGCACAGGCAAAGTTTTCCCAAATGACCCTTGGGATCAGCTTCGCGGTGCCGCTGGTGCTGTGTTCGGTTCCTGGATGAATGATCGCGCGATCGTGTATCGCCGCAAATACAACATCCCCGCCGAGTGGGGCACCGCCGTCAATGTGCAGGCCATGGTCTATGGCAACACGGGTGACGACTCCGGTTCTGGCGTGGCGTTCACTCGCAATCCTGCCAACGGCGTCAATGAATTCTACGGTGAGTTCCTCATCAATGCTCAGGGTGAAGACGTCGTTGCTGGCGTCCGCACACCAGAGCCAGTGCTTGAACTCAAGAAGGCGATGCCCAAACCATACGCCGAGCTTCTTAAAGTCCGCCAGATCCTCGAAAAGCATTTCAAAGACGTTCAAGACGTCGAATTCACCATCCAGCAGGGCAAGCTGTTCATGCTTCAGACCCGCAATGGCAAGCGCACCGCCGCTGCCGCGCTGAAGTTCTCCATGGACATGGTGAAGGAAAAGCTCATCGACTGGGAAACCGCTATCCTGCGCAATCCCGCCGACCAGCTCGAACAGCTCCTCGCCCCTGACTTTGATCTCAGCGAGATCAAGAAGGCCAAGGAACTCGCCAAAGGCCTTCCTGCTGGTCCTGGTGCTGCCTCCGGCACCATTTACCTCAACGCGAACCGCGCAGCTGCGGCCGCCGAAGCTGGTGAAACCGTTCTTCTCGTCCGCAACGAAACTTCCCCGGAAGATCTTCGTGGCATGATCGCCGCCGCTGGCATCCTCACCGCCAAAGGTGGTGTCTCCAGCCACGCCGCGCTCGTCGCCCGCCAGATGGGCAAGGTTTGCATCTGTGGTGCTTCCGCCGTCGAAATCGACTACGACAAGAAGACCGTCACCATCGCTGGTGAAGTCTTCCACGAAGGCAAAGACTGCCTTAGCATCGACGGCACTGCCGGCACGATCTACGGTGGCAAAATCAAGACGGGTCCTTCCTCTATCGTCACGGGTGCACTTCATGGCGACAAAGCCGCGCAGGGCACCGAGAAGTTCAAAAACTTCCAACAGCTCATGAACTGGTGCGGCAAAGCTGCCCGCCTTCAGGTCCGCACGAACGCCGACAATCCAGAGCAGACCGAAAACGCCATCGCGTTCGGTGCCCAGGGCATCGGCCTCACCCGCACGGAGCACATGTTCTTTGAAGGTGACCGCATCGACGCCGTCCGTGAGATGATCCTCGCCGACAACGTCGCCGACCGCGAAAAAGCCCTCGCGAAGCTCCTTCCGTATCAGCGTGAAGACTTCACCGGCATCTTTGAGACACTCAAAGGCCTGCCCGCGACCATCCGACTGCTCGACCCGCCCCTCCACGAATTCGTTCCGCATGAAGACGCCGCTCAGGCCGACCTTGCGAAGAAGATGGGCGTCTCCGTCGAAAAAGTGAAGTCCCGCGTCGCCGCTCTGCATGAGTTCAACCCCATGCTCGGCCATCGTGGCTGCCGCCTCGGCATCGCCTATCCGGAAATCACCGCCATGCAGGCACGCGCCATTTTCGAAGCCGCCGCTGATGTGGCGAAGAAGAAGATCAAAGTGAAGCCTGAAGTGATGGTTCCTCTCGTCGGCTTCAAGAAGGAGCTCGACCTTCAGGTGGCGATCATTCACAACGTCGCCAAGGCCGTCATGGCCGAGAAGAAGATCAAGTTCAGCTACATGGTCGGCACCATGATCGAAGTCCCACGTGGTGCTCTCACCGCCGACGAGATCGCCCAGACCGCTGAGTTCTTCTCCTTTGGCACGAACGACCTCACCCAGACCGCTCTCGGCATCAGCCGTGACGACATGGGCTCGTTCCTCATGCCCTACACGGAGAACGAAATCTTCAAGAAGAACCCCTTCGCCACGCTCGACACCACCGGTGTCGGCCAGCTCATCCAGACCGCCATCACCAAAGGCCGCAGCACACGCCCCGACATCAAGTTGGGCATCTGCGGTGAGCACGGTGGCGATCCTGACTCCGTGAAGTTCTGCCACAAGGTGGGCCTTTCCTACGTCAGCTGCAGTCCTTTCCGAGTCCCCGTGGCCCGCCTCGCTGCTGCGCAGGCTGCCATCGAGGAAAAGCGAGCCGCCGCCCAGGCTGCCGCCGGTAAAAATGTCCGTGGTTCCAGTTCCGCTGGTGCCTCGGCAAAACAAAACAACAAAGCAACCAACAACAACAAGAGGACAAACACTATGGCTAAGAAAGCTGCAAAGAAAGCCGCCAAGAAGGCTGCCAAGAAGGCCCCTGCTAAGAAAGTCGCCAAGAAGGCTGCCAAGAAGGCCGCAAAGAAGGCTGCCAAGAAGTAACTACACGGCGGCTTTAGCCGCTGTAACGGATTAATCTCCGTGAACAAAAGCCCTGTGGGGGGAAACCTCACAGGGCTTTTTGTATTCTGACGAGGGCATCCTCAATGAGACGCTCCCGGCATGGACAAGCTTACGCCGCTGAATTAGAGCGCAGTGTGTCCCCCGCCGCTGCTACCACGATCTTCCCGCTCCTCGCTGCCCTTCTTTACGCTTTTGGAGCACTGGTGTTGAAGCGCTCCAGCGATCTCGGAGTCGGTTTATGGCGCACCACCTTTGTGGCGAACCTCATCGTCGCAGCTCTATTTTCGTTGCTCTGGTTGTTCGGCGGTCCGCCGGTGGAAAAAGAGCTGCTGTGGCAGCCGGGTCTCATCGCCATGTGCCTCTTCGTCGGGCAGCTCTCGCAGTTTCTAGCCTTGGAAAAGGGCGATGTCTCCGTGGCTGTGCCGGTGTTTGGCCTCAAAGTGATCTTCGTGGCCTTTCTCACGCCCATTTTGATCGGCGAAGCCGTTGGCGTGAAGTTGTGGATCGCTGCCTTCTTGAGCGTTTTGGGTATCACCTGCCTCAATCGCAAAGATGCGGAGAAGCCGCCACGCAATCTCCTCATCACGTTCATCGCTGGCGGCATTGGTGCGGTAGCCTTCGCGGTCTTTGATGTATTGGTGCAGAAGTGGGGGCCATCCTGGGGAGTGGGGCGGCTGCTTCCGTGCATCTTTTGGATCAATGCCATCCTCTCCTTTGGTCTCATCTTCCGTTTCTCCGCACCGCTTAGTCGCATTCCTGGCAAAGCTTGGCCGTGGCTGCTGGGTGGCTCCGTGTTGCTTGGTGTGCAAAGCATCACGTTTGTGAGCACCCTGGCTGTATTTGGCAAGGCCACGAACGCCAACATCATCTACGCATCTCGCGGTCTTCTCAGCGTGCTGCTCGTGTGGATGATCGGGCACTGGTTCCAGAACGCCGAGCAGCATCTGGGGCCAAAGGTGATGCGCTGGCGGCTTGTCGGCACGATGCTCATGATGAGCGCCATCGTGCTTGTGATCGTTTGATTTGATCCTGTCGTCAGAAAGGGAGCCGACGCTTCGTTCCCAAGTGCCATGAAAAGCCTCGGAGCACTATTCATCTCCTGTCACGTTGCCTGCGGTGCCTTGCCCACGTTGCAGCCGTTTTTCGACACGCATTGCATGGATTGCCATGATTCCGAGATGAAGAAAGGTGGCCTCGATCTGGCCGCTGTATCTACCGATGGATCAGATGCCGCCGCATTAAAAAAGTGGGTCCGCGTGTTTGATCGTGTGGCGGCTGGCGAGATGCCACCCGCTAAAAAGAAGAAACAACCCACGCAAGACGAGGTGCAGGACTTCATGGCCGCTCTCGGTGCTGATCTCGTGGCAAAATCAAAAGCTCAAAAAGGCACCGTGCTGCGTCGCCTGAATCGCCGTGAGTATCAAAACACCCTCAATGACCTCCTTGGCGTGAAGGTGAACGTCATCGACCTGCTGCCAGAGGACGGACGCGCCGCGGGTTTCGACAACATCGGCGAAGCGCTCTCCATCTCCGGCATCCAGATGCAGCGCTACATGGAAGCCGCCGAGCTGGCGATCAACGCCGCTCTGTTCTCCGATCAGAAGCCGGAAAGGACCACGCAGAGCGCCACGCTCGAGAGTGATCGCAACAAGGAAGCCATCGGCAAACACTGGCTGAAACGCGAGGACGGCGCGATCGTCGTTTTTAACGAGGGCGGCTTTCCCAGCACCGTCATCCCAAACCTTCGCGCCAAAACCTCCGGCACCTACAAAGTGCGAGTCACTGGCTACGGTTATCAAATCGAGGAGCCGGTCGTCTTTGCGCTCATCACTGGCAGCTTTAACTTCCGCAATGCCGATAACATCACGCACAGCTACCACGAGCTGCCAGCGGGCAAGCCCGGCACCGTCGAGATCACGCTGCCTCTCGATGCAGGCAAAGGCATCTGGATCAGCCCGCAGGGCCTGAATGGTCCAGATGGACATTCGGCCGTCAAAGACGGCCCAGATAAATACCCCGGCGAAGGTCTCGCACTGATGGGCGTGGAGTTGGAAGGTCCGTTTATCGAGGAATGGCCGCCGCGTGGTCAAAAGAGGCTTCTAGGCGATGCGAAGCTCCGCGAGTTGGCTCCTGAAAAACCATGGATGAAGGGCAAAGCAGGTTACAAACCCAGCTTCACCGCTGATTCGGCCAATCCGGCCACGGATGCTGGAAAGCTCCTCCCTGCCTTTGCCAGCACCGCATTTCGCCGACCCGTCACGGCGGAGGAAGTGGAGCCCTATGTGAAACTCTTTGAGGCGGAGTTTGCGGAGGGAAAAGATTTCCTCATGGCCATGCGAGCTGCGGCGGTGGCGATGCTGTGCTCCCCAGACTTCTTGTTTCTCAAAGAGCCTGCGGGCAAACTCAGCGACCTCCAGCTTGCCACACGGCTGAGTTACTTTCTCACTCGCAGCACGCCGGATGAGGCGCTGCTCACTGCGAAGCTCTCACAGACGGATGTTCTGCGCCAGCAGACGGAGCGTTTACTCAAGGCAGATACGCTCGAACGCTTCGTGACCGATTTCACCGATGGCTGGCTGAACCTCCGCGAGATCGAATTCACCACGCCGGACAAGCAGCTCTATCCCGAGTATGATGGTCACCTGCTCGATAGCATGCTGCGTGAGACACGCGGCTTCATCACTCATCTCATCGAGGAAAATCTGAGTCTCGATAACATCATCCACAGCGATTTTGCATTGCTCAATCATCGTCTCGCCAAGCACTACGGCATTCCCGGTGTGAGCGGCGTGGATTTGCAAAAGGTCAAACTGCCTGCGGAGAGTCATCGCGGAGGTATTTTGACTCAGGCCAGCATTTTAAAGGTCAGCGCCAACGGCACCAACACCTCGCCCGTGGTGCGTGGCATCTTCGTGATGGATCGCATCCTCGGCATGGAGCCACCGCCACCGCCACCCGGAGTCCCAGGCGTGGAGCCGGACATCCGCGGAGCCACCACACTTCGCGAGCAACTGGCGAAGCACAGCGAAATGGAAAGCTGCCAAGGTTGTCATCGCGTGATCGATCCGCCGGGCTTCGCGTTGGAAAACTACGACGTCATTGGCGGCTGGCGGGAGCGCTTTCGCAGCCTCGGCGAAGGTGAAAAGGTCGATTTGAAGGTCGAAGGCCGCAAAGTGCGCTACCGGCTCGGCCAGCCTGTCGATGCCACCGGCGTGCTCACCGATGGCAAAACCTTCCAAAACCTCGCTGAACTCAAAAACATGCTCCTCGCCGATCAGGACAAGGTGGCCCGCTGCATCATCGAAAAGCTCCTCACCTTTGCCACAGGCCGCCCGATGGGCTTTTCTGATCGTGGCGAGATCGACCACCTCGTAGCACAATCCAAAGGCAGCGGGCATGCCATGCGGAATCTGATTCACGCCATCGTGCAGAGTGAGATTTTTCAGAGTAAGTGAAGCCACCGTCGCCTGATTCCTCGCTGGCCTTTCGCTCTCCTTGCGCTAGCCTCCGGCCCCCTCGCTCAACTGGGCATGACTGACCACGCCAAAACCAACCACCAACCTGCCTTCTCGCTCCTGCTGGCCCTCCTGTGCCTGCTGGCGGCCACCGTGCAGGGCCTTGCACAGGCCGGCAGCACCCTGCGTGTGCGACTGGCGGATGGCTTTGATTTCCCTGTAGGCAAGCCGGATGCCGCTGGCTATCACAAAGCCCGTGGCTACTTCCCCAATGGCCACCTCGGTGAGGATTGGAACGGCAATGGTGGTGGTGATAGCGATCTGGGTGCTCCCATTTACTCATGCGCCCGTGGTGTGGTGATCTTCTCGGCGAACATCGGTGTGGGTTGGGGGAACTGCATCATCGTCCGCCACGTTTATCGTGAGCTGGATGGGCGCATCGCCATGGTCGATTCGCTGTATGCTCATCTTCATCAGCGTGTGGCAAAGCTTCACGACCTCGTCGAGAAAGGTCAACTCGTCGGCACCATGGGTGGGAACAACGGCATGTACTTCGTCCATCTGCACTTCGAGATGCGCAAAGACCTCCGCGTGGGCATGAACCGCTCTCAGTTCCCCCGTGATAACAGCGTTTATTATTCGCCGACGGCCTTCATCAATGCCCGCCGCAAGCTGGCGGTGGATTCACGCAAGTATGACGTGCCCGTGAACAACTTCGCTGCCTACGGCGGTTCGCTCTCCGATTCCCGCAGTGATGGCGGTGAGGCCAAGCCGCCCACCGTGCCGAAGATCGAGAACAAACCCGTCGAAGTCCGCAAACCGGAACTCAATCCCGAGGATGACGACTTCTGGTCTCGCCTGAAGGCAAAAATCCGCGGTGGGCAGGTGACGCCTGGCACGGAAGGCAACCGCTGAGTTTACTTCAGGCTGCTCAGCCGGACCATTTCCGCTTTGAGCGTGGATTGCAGATGCAGCAGCACGTCATTGTGCCCTCCGGCCACGGGATGAAAGATGACTTTGCTCGGATGTGCGGCCGCCAGCTCCGCGCTCATTCGAGTGGGTATGAGATCATCGCCAGTGCCGTGGTAGAGGGTGAAAACGGCATCGGGGTGCTGACAGATCGCGGAGAGCGTTTGGCGATTATCAAAGCGGTGCAGGTTCAGGTAGCACAGTGGCCAGCCGAGCACCTCGCGGCCCATGTCCGTCATGCTGGTGAAGGGCGAGATGAGGATGCCACGATGGATGCCGAGGTCCTCGGCGCACATGAGAGCCGCCGCCGCGCCGAGCGAGTGGCCGATGACAAGACTTCGGGAGGTCAAGACTTCACGCGAGGTCTTTAACCGCACCGCGAGCTGCTCGAGCGCGGCCACGCTGCTCTGGCGGATGGCTTTTGGCGTGGGATTACCCTCGCATTCGCCATAGCCAGGGTAATCAATCATCAGCCAGGCAAAGCGCCCATCGGCGATGCCGGCGAGATGCATCCAATCGAGAGCCAGTGAGCCATTCCCAGCAAAGGCGATCCATAGCGGCGCAGTGGCTTCATCACCTCGATACGGCGGCCGATACCAAGCCGTCTGCATACCCTGCGAGGTTCGGTAGGTGATGCGTTCTCCACGGTTGTTTTCCAAGTGCTCCGTCATGCCGGGCTCATTCGGTCGCGGGTGGTAGATGAGCGAGGACTGGCAGCTCAGCAGAAAGATGACCGGCGTGAGCATGGCGATGATCGCGAGGCGCAGAAGGCGTTTCAAAAGCAGGTTCATTCAATCCGGTGAGTAAGTTTTGGCGGTCACGAGGTCATTTTCGAGCTTCAAAAGGATGCCTTCGCAATTCGGCTCCGTCCGCCCTGCCTCGGGGTGCATGAAAAAGTTCAGGCTGTCTTCGTCTTCGAGGAAGACGATAGGCCGCGAGCGTGTGCCGCCTTCGGGATAGTGCTTCTCCAAAAGCACCTTCACCTCGCTTCGTGACATGCCCGGCTGGATGGCAGCGAAAAAATCTTTGTACACTCGGAAACGCGGATCGACCCACTCCGGGTAGCTCACGAGCACCACCAGCCCGGCTGGCATGGCCGAAGCGCAGGCCAGCATCACGAGCAGTACCTTAAACACCCTGCCACGGCATCGAAACGTGCCCACGAGCAGGACTAAGGAGACCACCAGCCCAAAAAGAGCCAGCCAGTGAATGGGGTGAAGGTGGAAGCTCATGCTAGTGGGGGCTGCTCGCACACTCACACCGTCCCAAAATAGCGATCACCGGCATCTCCGAGGCCAGGAACGATGTAGCTGCGTTCGTTGAGACCCTCGTCGATCGTCGCAGTGACGATGCGGACATCGGGATGCGCTTTGGAAAGCGCGGCGATACCTTCGGGGCAGCTCACGACGCAGAGCATCGTGATGCGGGAGGCCCCAGCGGCCTTCAACTGCCGCACGGCCTCCACGGCACTGCCGCCCGTGGCGAGCATGGGGTCGAGCAGAAACACATCCGCCTCGGCGATCACGGGCGGGAGATTCGTGTAGTAAGGCTGTGGCAGGGCCGTCTCCTCGTTCCGCTTGATGCCCAGATGCGCCACGGTGGCATCTGGCACGAGCGAGAGGATGCCATCGAGCAAGCCGAGTCCTGCACGCAGGATCGGCACGAAGACCACCGGGCGGGCAAATTTCACGCCACTCGTTTCTTGAAGCGGCGTCCGGACGCGGATGGCCTCGACGGGCAGATCACGCGTGGCTTCGAGAAAAAGCATGCGCCCGAGCAGGTTCAGATGCCGGCGGAAGCGATGCGGCGGCGTGCTGGCGTCACGCATTTCGGTGAGATGGCATTGGGCGAGCGGATGAGAGACGACGACGGGCTGCATGCGCACATCGTGACAAAGAATTCTCAACGCGACAAGGCCTCCATGTTACTATCGCGGCATGAAAACACTGAAAATCGTGCTTCTGCTCGCCACGGTGGCCATCCTTTCCTCCTGTGAAACCGCCAACCCAGAGGGGGGCGCTGGCAGTTTTCAGCTCTCCGAGGCGGATCGTGCGCGCCACGCCGAGCGTGAGGCACGCCGGGCCGAAGAAAATGCCGCGGCGATGGGGCAGCCCGGCGGCACGGTGATGTATCAGCAGAACGAATCCGGCCCCTTCGGCAACCGCAGCTCCAGTGGAGTCATTCGCTCCACCGGCGGCGTGCAGAGCTATCAAAGCATCGGCGGCCAACCCGTGCATCCTGGCATGATCGTTCCTGGTTACAACTACCCCGCGCCTTCCGTCAATGGTGGCCCCGGCACTTACATCGATGCGAGGACGGGGCAGATGATGTACCGGAGGTGAGAGGTAAAGGTGCCTCTGTGTGAAGAATGATGCGCAGAGTGTCCTTTGCGTTGGCAGTTTCCTCCTCCGCGCCTAGTCTTCCCGCCCTTCACTCACCGCCCGCGCATGGTTCGGCTCATCACGCAACAAGGACAGCTCATCGACTGGAACGACGAAAAAATTCGTCCGTTTCCGGACAACCTTGTCTTCCTCGATCTGATGAACCCGGCGCGTGCGGAGGAATTGGAGGCGGAAAAGTGGCTCGAATATCAGCTCCCCACGCGGGAAGAAATGCAGGAGATCGAAGAATCCAGCCGACTCTACGCGGAGAAGGGTGCCCTCTACATGACGGCGTGGATTCCCGTGGGTCTCGATACCACCGAGCCGGAGAGCACGTCCATTTCCTTCGTTATTGCGCCGGATTGCCTCACCACCGTGCGCTATGCCGATCCGCTGGCCTTCCGTGTGCTGCTCGATCAGGTGCGGCGGCAGTGTACGATGCCTGTTTCCAGTGATGCAGTGTTTCTTTTGCTCATGGAGCTCTTCGTGGCCCGCATCGCGGATGCCTTGCAGATCGTCGAAGGTGATTTGAAGAAAATCTGCCATGAAATTTTCTCTCGCAGCACGCAGAAGACGGATGCGGGTGTGGAAAAAGACCTCGCCGAGGTGGTGAAGCTGCTCGGCCGCCGCAGCGCCCTCGTGGCGAATCTGCGGGAGAGCCTGCTCAGCCTCAGCCGCATGCTTCAGTTCTTTCTCAACAACGCCGCCACCTGGATGCGGGGTGATCTGGCGGCGCAGTTCCGCAGCGTGATGCGAGACATCAAGAGCCTCGATGAATACACCAATCAGCAGACTCAGGAGATGACCTTCCTGCTGGAGTCCACGCTGGGCCTCATCAACATCCAGCAGAACCAGATCATCAAGATTTTCACCGTGGCCAGCGTGCTCTTCATGCCGCCCACGCTCATCGCCAGCATCTACGGCATGAATGTGAAGCTCCCCGCTCAGGAGAACCCTTTCGCCTTCCTCCTCGTGATGGTCACCATCATCCTCTCCGCCATTGTACCCATTGTGTACTTCAAGCGGAAGAAGCTGCTCTGAGGACTAGGTTTTCATTCTCTGCTTGCTACGGCTGGGAGCCGAATCACTCATAGCCACAGGCCGAGTTGAAAAACTCCAAAGCCAAAAAAGAAGCCATGAAATCCCTTCTATTTATTCTCCTCGCCGTTGTCGGAGCTCTGACCGAGGCGGAAAAAAAGCACCTGACCGAGGTCGAATTGGCGGCGAAGCGCACGCCGGTGATGCGGGAGGCGGCGAAGATCTACAGTGAGGCTCGGGCGACTTACTCGGAGGACCGGAAGAAGTTCGCAGCAGATCGTGACAAGAATGCAGGGAAGGCTTTTCGCGAGGCGACGGCGGTTTATGAGGCGGCGCTGAACAAGGCCATACTGGGCATTAATCCGGCCTTGGAGCCGCTCTTGGCGAAGAAAGCCGAATTGAAGAAGCTGGGGCTCGATCAAGCCAACGAAGGCGAGAGCGTGGCGGACTCCGATTCGAAGAAAAACGACGCGATGAAGCCCATGAAGGATGATCCGAAGCTGCCGCGTGTGCTTTTGATCGGCGATTCGATCTCCATCGGCTACACGCTGGCGGTGCGCGAGAAGCTGAATGGCAAGGCGAACGTGCATCGCATCCCGCAGAACGGCGGTGCGACGGAAGTGGGTCTCGATAAAATGAAATCGTGGCTCGGCGACGGGAAGTGGGACGTGATTCACTTCAACTTCGGTCTCCATGATGCAAAGTACAACTCCGAGACGACACAGCGTGCCTCTCGCGAGCAATACATCGAGAACCTGAAGAACCTCATCACGCAGATGAAGGCCACGGGTGCGAAGCTGGTCTTTGCCACCACCACGCCGGTGCCGATGGGCGGCGTGCTCTCGCCGACGCGGAAGTTCGACAGTGTGGAGGAGCGCAACAAGCTCGCCGTGGAGCTTATGCTGTCGAGTGATGTGGCCATCGATGACCTTTACAGCACGGCGAAGCCGATCATGGAGAAACATGGCCGCCCGAATGACGTTCACTTCGCCCCCGAAGGCTACCAAGTGCTCGCCGCGGCCGTCGCTGCGAGCATTGAGTCCGCTTTGAAGAACAAATGAAGCTCATGAAACACCTGATCGCCCTGCTCTCCCTCTGCTCGTCGCTTCACGCCGCGACTCCGAATATTCTTTTCGCCATCGCGGATGATTGGGGTCCTCACGCGAGCGCCTACGGCACCCCCTGGGTGAAGACGCCGAGCTTTGATCGCGTGGCGAAAGAGGGCCTGCTCTTTCGTCATGCCTACACGCCGAATGCGAAGTGCGCTCCATCGCGTGCCTGCATCCTCACGGGGCGGAATTCCTGGCAGCTCAAGGAGGCGGCGAACCACATCTGCTACTTCCCGCCGGAATTCAAAGGCTGGGGCGAGGCCCTGGCGGAGAAGGGATGGAATGTCGGCCATACCACGAAAGGCTGGGGGCCGGGCTCGGCGAAGGATGCGAACGGCAAGCCGCGTGAGATGACGGGCAAGGCCTGGAACAAGCGCAAGACCAAGCCTGCCACCGAGGAGATCAGCAACTGCGACTACGCGGCGAACTTCACCGATTTCCTCGATGCCGCGCCGGCGGAAAAGCCCTGGTGTTTCTGGTATGGGGCCATCGAGCCGCATCGCGGTTATGAATTCGGCAGCGGGGTGAAAAAGGGCGGCAAGAAGCTCAGTGATGTGGATCATGTGCCTGCCTATTGGCCGGACAACGAGGTGGTCCGAAATGACATCCTCGACTACGCCTTTGAGGTCGAGCATTTCGACACGCACCTCGGTCGCATGCTGGCGGAGCTGGAGAAACGCGGTCTGCTTGAGAACACGCTCGTCGTTGTGACCGCCGATCACGGCATGCCGTTCCCACGCAGCAAGGGGAACTCCAATGTGCAGGCCAATCATGTGCCGCTGGCCGTGATGTGGAAGAAGGGCATCGCCGCGCCGGGTCGTGTGATGGAGGATTTTGTGAGCTTCATCGATCTGGCGCCGACCTTTGTCGAATTGGCTGGAATCAAATGGAGCGACACCGGCATGGCGGAAAGTCCAGGACGCAGCCTGATGGATCTGTTTGCCAACGCATCGAAGCACACACGGGATCATGTGCTGCTGGGAAGGGAACGCACGGATGTGGGCCGTCCGAATGACTGGGGCTATCCGATCCGGGCGCTGGTGACGAAAGACAGCGTGCTCATCGAGAACTTCGAGCCGTCTCGCTGGCCCGGTGGCAATCCTGAAACCGGCTACATGGACTGCGATGCTGGTGCGACGAAGAGTTTTATCCTCGACGCTCATCGGAAGAACCCGAACGATCCCTTCTGGCAGCTTTGTTTCGGCCTGCGTCCAGGTCTTGAGTTCTATGATCTGAAGAGCGATCCCGACTTCGTGAAGAATCGTCCTGCTGATCCACGCGTGGCCGCCATGAAGGAACAACTCCACGCCGAACTCAAAGCCCAGGGCGACCCGCGCATGGAGGGCAAGGGCGATATCTTCGACAAGTATGAGCACGCCTCGAAAGGCAACGTGGGCTTCTACGAGAAATTCATGCGCGGCGAGCCGCTGAAAGCCGGCTGGATCAACCCTACGGACATCGAGCCGAAGCCGATGCCGTGAGAATTGGAGCGAAGCGTTCTGGACTGCGCCGGGCCTCCGGCGCTTTCGTTGGGCCACACGACGTTCGAAAAGCTCCAGAGGGCTGGAGCAGTCCAAAACGCGATCACGCCGATTCTCACCTCGGATCACTCACGCGGCCAAGAAACAAGCACGCGCCGCTCGCCGCATGCTGGATAGCGAAAAGGAACGGCCGGTCGGCTTTGAGTTCGATGGGCTTTGGCTTCTCCGCAAAAGCGACGGCAGCTTTTCCCATCACCACCGCCGTAGCTGCGGCGGCTTCGGTGCCCTTTTCATCGAGTTCGATGAAGGTCTTGTGGAAGACCTCGGAGATGCACAGGTAGTCGTCTGGCTTCTTCGGAGCCATGGCGTCGAAATCCGCGCTTCCTCGCGGTTTGTCGAAGGCGGTTGTCATGCCCATCTGTTGCAGCAACTCGCTGAGGGGCACCGTCGGTGGGGTGATCTTGAATTTCGGCAGATGCAGAATCACCTCGCGGTATTCCGCTTTGGCGCAGGCCAGCAGCGTTTCCAGCGTCAGCTTCTTCTCCACGGCCGACACACCGTTAATGTCATCCGGCACAATGAGCAGGAAATGCAGGTCATTGCCCGCATACGGCAGCGCTACTACCTGAAACCCTCGACCATTCACATACTTCATCTGCATCTTTTGGCTCATGGTGGGCACTTCGACCGTGGCTTTGACTCCGTTCGCATGAAAAGCCATCGGAGCGGTCGCGTGGGCTGAAAATTCGCTTTGCCATGCCGCTTTGAAATAAAGCGCATTCACCAAAACGAGCCGCGTGTCCGCGCTGAGACCGCCTTCGGGGATCAAATCGTGAATCCGCTTCTGTGTCTGCTTTTCCACCCAGTGATTGATCTCTTGCCGCTCGCCGTCGTGGTCTTTGATGAAGTTCATGAGCTCCATCGGCGCACCAAAGTGGCTCTTCACGCCGGAGAGGAAGGTCTCGCGGAACTCATAGCCCTTCTGACCGAAAAGCCGGTTCGCCACATGCAGCTTCAGCGCTTCGGAAGGGCCGCCATACTTCTTCGACTGCGCCACCTGCTTCGCCGAGTTCTCCTGTGCCTCCATCAGCGTGGCACTCAGCGCTGCAAAAGACTCTGCGAGCGCTTCTTTGTCCTTTGGCAGATGCAGCACTCGTGCCATCTCCTCCTGCGTCACGCCGCTGGCACCGAGATACGTCATTCCAAGCGCCGACTGGATTGAGTAGGGCGAAAGGCACACATTTCCCTCTTTGGGCATCTGCCGATGAAGATCGAGTCCGAAGGCGTTCACCGCCTGCGCAGCCGTTTCCGGCGTGGCGGCAGTTGCGGAGACGGCGAGTGACAACAGCGTAACGAGAAAGAGGCGCTTCATCCCGCCACTTTGAATCTGCGACGACGAAACGGCCAGATCAATCTTCGATCATCCGCGGCATCTTCGGGCAGATCACCGAAGCGGAAGCAGCAGTTTCAGGCGCTTGCTTGAGGAAGAAGGTCATCCGTCCCTGCTTGTCACAGACCCAGACTTCCTTGGCACCGGCCTCAAAGTAGAGACGACGCTTCTCCTCGATCTCACCGCGTTTATTCGACGGTGAAATGACCTCCACGCATATCTCCGGTGCTGCCTTCAGCGCCGTGCGCCCACCGATCTGAAGAAGGCGCTTCTTCGACACCCAGGCCACATCGGCCACTTTAACGCCATCACTGGTTGAGATAGGGCACTCGACCGTCACACGGCCTGAGGGGCCATGTTTCTCAATGAGTTTACCAATGTCGTATTGTTTGCCTCCATGAGAGAATTCAGCGTAGCACATCATAATCGCGTTTCCGTAGCGGTCGGTTTCCACTTTGCCATGCCAGCGGCGGATCTCGGGATCACGCCCGATCTCCTCCCAGCGGTCCAGATTAAAGGCCGTCTGGTTTTTGATTTTTGGCAGTGAAAGCAGGGCATTCATGATGCGCGGATGGTGTCACATCAATCTTTCCGCTTCAACTGCGGGAAGAGGATCACATCGCGGATGCTTTCGGCGCCGGTGAGCATCATGATGAGGCGGTCGATGCCGATGCCGATGCCGCCGGCGGGCGGCATGCCGTGCTCGAGGGCGAGGATGAACTCTTCGTCGATCTTTTGCGTCTCCTCGCCGGCCTGATGCTCCAGGCGCTCGCGCTGGACGATGGGGTTGTTCAGCTCGGAGTAACCGGGGCTGATCTCCTGGCCGTTGATGACAAGCTCATACACATCGACGATGGAGTCGTCCTCGGTGTTTTGCTTGGCCAAAGGCACGAGTTCCTTCGGGCAATGCGTGACGTAGAGCGGATCGAACTGCTTCGCCTCAATGAGTCGCTCAAAGACATGCTGCGTGACCTCGTAGTCCTCGAAATTGGCACCGATCTCGACACCGAGTTCCTTGGCGCGGGCTTTGCGCTCCTCGGGAGTGTAGTCATACCACTTCGGGTCGATGCTCTTGAGCAGATCGGTGTAGCGGGCACGCTTCCACGGGCGAGCGAGGTTGATGGTCTTGGTGACATTGCCCTCTTCGTCCTTGTGCTCGATCTTGAGCCCGCCGCAGAAGCTTTCGGCAAGGTTACAAATCATGCCTTCGACGAGGTCGGCCATCTTTTCGAAGTCGGCGTAGGCCCAGTAGGCCTCCAGCATGGTGAACTCCGGATTGTGGCGGCGGCTGAGGCCTTCGTTGCGGAAGTTGCGGTTCAATTCGAAGATCTGCGTGAAGCCGGCCACGAGCAGGCGCTTCAAATACAGCTCCGGCGCGATGCGGAGGAACATCGGCTGGTTCAGCGCATGGAAGAAGGTCTCGAAGGGCTTTGCGGCCGCGCCGCCGGGCACGTCCTGCATCATCGGCGTCTCGACTTCCATGAAGCCGTGCTCCTGCATGTAATGGCGGATCGCGGCGACCATCTTGCTGCGCGTGACGAAGATCTCGCGGCTGCGGTCATTGGAAATGAGGTCGAGGTAGCGCTGGCGGTATTTGATCTCTTTGTCGGTGACGCCATGCCACTTGTCCGGCAGCGGACGCAGCGCTTTGGACAGCGGCGTGAGCTTCTTGATGTGGATGGACTTCTCACCGCGCTTCGTGACGAAGGTAATACCCTCCACGCCGACGAAATCCCCAATGTCCACGAGCTGGCTGAACTGCGCGTAGGCTTCATCACCCACATCGGACTTGCTCAAGTAGCACTGCATGCGTCCCGAGATGTCGCCGAGGTCAAAGAAGGTGGCCTTCCCCATCTCGCGACGGCTCAAAATGCGGCCCGCGACGCTCACGGTGAGGTTTTCCTCAAAGTTCGCCTTCAGCGCACCGGGTTGATGCGTGGTGTCATAACGACCGCCAAACGCATCCACGCCCGCCTTGACCAAATCGTCGAGTTTGGTGCGACGGATGGCGAGGAGTTCAGACTCAGAATGTTCGGGGGCGACTGGCGGAGGCGTGTTCGGCTGCATGATGGGCCGGAGTGTTTAGCCATGCGGCTGAGGATTGCCACCGGGAAAAAGGAATGAGGAAGCTCGAAGGACGAGCTTCCTCTTTTGCCAAGCCGTGTTTGAAAACTTTCGGAGCTTCGAAGGAGGCGACAGCAAAGTAGCCATCTCGCTCCGTCGAGATGAGCCAGCAGCTTTCGCTAACTGATGCAGTCCCGTATGTCGTCAGCCATTCGGCCTGCCACACGCTCTGTTCCTCTCGCGGAGCGAGAGGACTACTTTGCTTCGCCATGATCGTTCACTTCATCGCCCGCACATGCTCGAAGGCGGCTTGCTGCATGAATTTCTGTGCGGCGGGGGTGTTCGTGTGGCCGGCGAGGGTGTCGATGTGGATCTTTTTCGGCATGGGGAGGGCGTTGTAGGCCGCATAGACGCTGGTGGGCGGGCAGGTGGTGTCGATGAAGCCGACGGTGACGGCGGCGCCCTGGCATTTCGCCCGCGTGGCGAAGTTCACGCAGTCAAAGTAGCGGGCGGCTTGCAGCGCGGCGGCATCGGGTTTGCCGTCGGGGCCGTTGGGAACGATTTTCGGCCAGCCGTTCACACGGTTCGCCTGGCTGCCGGTGTGGTCGCAACCGGCGGGCACGCCGGCGCAGATGAAGGTGACGCGTTCATCGAGTCCGGCCGCGGCGAAGGCCTGAAAGCCGCCCTGGCTGCTGCCATACACGATCACCGTCTTGCCATACCACTCCGGCTGCGCGGTGAGGAAGTCGATGGCGCGGATGAGGCGAAGGAACATGCCTTTGAAGTAAACGGTCTCGCGGTCCTTGTTGCCCTGGGCGCGGTAGTCCTTCAGCTCGCCGGTTTGCAGCGCGGTGTAGTATTCCTTCGGCTGGCCGTTGAGAATGCCGTGCGCGTTGATGTCGAGCGAGAGCATGCCGCCTTCGTTCATCGCCCAAAACACGCTGCCGGGATTCGAACTGCCCACGCCAGCGCCATGCACGTGCAGAATGGCGGGCAGAGATTTGGGCTTCGCGCCCTTTGGGCGGCCGAAATAGCCCGAAACGGGCCTTTCGCCGATGCAATCGACCTTCACGTCAAAAGCGTCCGCACCCTTCACTTTCGTCTCGATGGGTGTGAGCGTCGATTTGAGCGGCACTTTGGCCAAAGCGGCTTTTTGCGAGACCCAGAAGGCGTCGAAGTCATCCGGCACGGGCATGCTCGGCTTGATTTGGAGCGGATCGTAGGCTGCCGCAGCCAGCGCGGTCGTTTTGCCGCTGGTGGCACGAAGTTGCAGGAAGCCGGGCTCGTCGAGTTTGCTGGCGAGCGCGAGTTTGCCGGCGTTGAGCGTGACTTTCTTCGCAGGTTGCGGCTGCACGCCGTCTTTGCTGAACACGAGCGTCACCTCGGCGGGCTGCGAGGCCTCAATGGTGAAGGTGGCGGTCTCGCCGACCTTGTAGATCGCATCGGGACGATCCGTGGTGACTTTGAGCGTGAGCTGCTGTGCCTGCGCCGCGAGGGCGAGAAGGAGGAAAAGGGCCGGAAGTTTCATGGAAGGCATTCAAACCCGGCGACGAAGGCCCTTCTTGCGCCTCAACTTATTCACACTGCATGCACGGCGCTTGAATCCACCTCGCGGCACGGTATCGCAGGCTGACACATGGATTGCCGCCAGGATGAGATCGTTTCCAGCCTCATGACCTCGTATTGCGAGGTCGGAGGGATCAACCACGTCGATTGCGGGAACCTGCCATCGAAGCGGGCCATCGCGTCGCTGTGCGAGGATCTGCTGCACGTGCTGTTTCCCGGCTTTTTCTCCGAGGAAGCGGTGTCATCGGACGAGTTGCAGCTCATGACGCACGAACTCGTAGCGGGCATCCGTCAGCGATTGAATATCGAGGTGCGCCGCACGGTGCGTCTGAATGGCGAGACGGCTCCCGCGGAGAGCGAAGGCCTCGTGTGCCGCTTCATGCTGGCGCTGCCGAAGGTGCGGGCGCTGTTGCAAACGGATGTCGAGGCGGCCTTCGAAGGCGATCCGGCCGCGTGCAGCTTTGAAGAGATCATCCTCGCCTATCCAGGCCTAGAGGCGATCGCCATCCAGCGCACGGCGCATGTGCTTTACAAGGAGAACGTGCCGCTCATCCCGCGCATGATGACGGAGTGGGCGCATGGCCGCACGGGCATCGACATCCATCCCGGCGCGGAGATCGGCACGCATTTCTTCATCGACCACGGCACCGGCGTCGTCATCGGCGAGACGGCGACGCTCGGCAATCATGTGAAGCTTTATCAAGGCGTGGGTCTCGTAGCACGCTCGCTCGCCGCCGGGCAGGCGCTGCGTGGCAAGAAGCGTCATCCGACGCTGGAGGACCACGTCACCGTGTATGCCAATGCCACCATCGTGGGCGGTGACACGGTCATCGGTGCTCGCAGCACCATCGGCGCGAATGTTTTCATCCTCGAATCCGTGCCGCCGGACATGCTGTATGCGCTGGGCGAGCAATCGCATCAGGTGAAGGAGAAAAAGAAGAAGTGACATGGCCATGCTGAGTCTCTCGCAGCTCTTCTTTGACTTCACCGCTTCGCCGAAGCGGGCACCGATCCGCTCGCTGCGGGAGTTTGCACCTGCACCGGAGCCGAAGCGCGAAGTCGAGCAGATTGGTGTGCGTGATGATGAGCTGGAATCCCAGGCCAGAGCGTGGCTGGAGCAGCTCGGCATGCCGGGTGCCAAGGCACTGCTCAAAGTGGAGTGGAACTCACGGCTGCGCAGCACGGCCGGCTATGCGCACTACCCGCACTGGCGCATCGAACTGAATCCGCGACTGCGGGATTTCGAAGGCCAGGTGGAGCGCACCTTGAAGCACGAGCTGGCCCATCTCATCGCCTACCACCGCAGCGGACGCCGCATCGAACCGCACGGTGCGGAATGGCGGCAGGCCTGCACCGATCTCGGCATTCCCGGTGAACGTGCGCGGCACACGCTGCCACTGCCTCGCAAGGAAGTGCATCGAAAGCTGGTCTATGCCTGCCCGTCCTGCCAGCAGGTGGCTCGGCGAGTGAAGAAGTTTCGCAAGCCCGTCGCGTGCAAAAAATGCTGTGATCAGCATGCGGGCGGCGTCTTTGACGAGCGGTTCAAATACCGGCTTGTTTCTAAACAGGGCTGAATGGTCGGTTGAAGGCCTTTCCTTCCCTGCCTACATGCCTGCATGGCCACTATCGGCACCCCTCTTTCCTCCACCGCCACCAAAGTCATGCTCCTCGGCTCCGGGGAGCTCGGCAAAGAAGTCGTCATCGAGCTGCAACGGCTCGGCTGCGAGGTCATCGCCGTCGATCGCTATGCCAATGCCCCCGCCATGCAGGTCGCCCATCGCAGCCATGTGATCTCCATGCTCGATGGCGAGGCGCTGCGCCGCCTCATCGAGGTGGAAAATCCCTCGCTCATCGTGCCGGAGATCGAAGCCATCGCCACCGACACCCTTGTCGAACTCGAAGCACAGGGCCTCAACGTCGTCCCCACCGCTCGTGCAGCCAAACTGACGATGAATCGCGAAGGCATCCGCCGGCTCGCGGCGGAAGATTTGGGCCTCAAAACCTCGCCATATGTGTTTGCGAGCACCGAGGAGGAGTTCCGCGCCGCCATTGAAAAGATCGGCATGCCCTGCGTGGTGAAGCCCATCATGAGCAGCAGCGGCAAAGGCCAGAGCGTCGTCAAAACCGCTTCCGACATCGATTACTCGTGGAAGTATGCGCAGGAGGGCGGACGTGCCGGCAAGGGCAAAGTGATCGTCGAAGGCTTCGTCGAGTTCGACTACGAGATCACCATGCTCACGGTGCGTCATGCAGGAGGCACCTCGTTTTGTGCGCCGGTGGGCCACACGCAGATCAAGGGCGACTACCGCGAGTCCTGGCAGCCGCATCCGATGTCGAAAAAGGCCCTCGAAGCCGCCGAGCATATGGCTGGAGCCATCACGGGTGCTCTTGGAGGTCGCGGACTCTTCGGCGTGGAGATGTTCATCAAAGGTGATGACGTCATCTTCAGCGAGGTTTCTCCTCGTCCGCATGACACCGGCCTCGTCACACTCATCTCGCAGGATTTGAGTCAGTTCGCGCTGCATGTGCGGGCCATCCTCGGTCTGCCGATTCCAAACATCCATCAGCATGGCCCAAGTGCGAGCTGCGCCGTGCTCGTTGAAGGAGAATCCAGTCAGGTGCGCTTCGGCGGCCTCGACAAGGTGCTCGCCGAACCGAACACGCAGGTGCGACTCTTCGGCAAACCGAACGTCAGCGGCCAGCGCCGCATGGCGGTAACACTCGCCCGTGCCGAAAACATCAACGAAGCGCGTGCGAAAGCGCATCGGGCTGCGCAGGCGATGCAGATTCAGCTCTAATCATGAAGCCTCGGCGTAGCCGGGCTTCAGCAGCAGGCGATGCGCCAAGCCGCCCACCACCGCGCCGAGCACTGGGGCGGCGATGTAAACGGTCAGCCAGCCGATGCCGTTCGCGGTGAAGGGCACGCTGCCCCAGCCGGCGACGGCGGAAAAGAGGCGCGGGCCGAGATCGCGGGCCGGATTGAAGCAGGCCATCGTGAGCGGGCCGCAGATGGAGATGAGCAGCGTGACGGTGAGACCGATGAGCACGGGCGCGTGATGCGCGGGCCGTTCTTTGTTTCGTTCATCGGTCACGGCGAGGATGACGAGCATCAGCACAGCCGTGGCGATGACTTCGATGCCGAAGGCCCGCAGATGCGTGACGATGGCCTTCGCCTCGGCGAGCGGCTTGCCGCCGGGATTCGGGAAGAACTCGCCAAACACCATCGCGGAGCCTTCGCTGCCGGGAAGGCCGCGTGTGAGGCCGTTCGCAGCTTCGTGGATGCTCAGCGCATCCGCAAAGAAGACGAACACCGTCGCGGCAGCCAAAAAGGCACCGCTGAGCTGCGCCACGATGTAGGGCAGCACGCGAGAGACAGGAAAACGCTGATGCACCGCGAGTGAGACCGTCACCGCCGGGTTCAAATGGGCTCCGCTGAGCGCGGCGGTGCTGTAAATGGCCAGCGCCACGCCGAGGCCCCACACGATGGCCACTTGAAACACGCCCGACTGCGCCCCGGTCGTCACCGAGGCCGCGACGACGCCGCAGCCGAAGAAGGTGAGGATGAAGGTGCCGACGAGTTCGCCGAGGAATGCGGTGCGGAGGGATTTCATGCTTGGGAGGCCTTCATTTGATCACGACGGCCGTCCGCATACGCGGTGAAGACGGCTTTGATTTCATCCCGCACGCGGCGGAAGACGTTCATGATTTCCTCTTCGCTGCCGGTGGCGTGGGCGGGGTCGTCGAAGGGCCAATGGTGGCGGTTGAGCTGGCCGGGATACATCGGGCAGGCCTGATCCGCGTTGCCGCAAACGGTGATGACGGTTTCCACGTCGCGCACAAGGAAGTCGTTCATGTGCTTGCTGGTGTGCGCGGAGATGTCGATGCCGATTTCGGCCATCGCTTTGATGCCGAGCGGATGCACGTAGCCCGCCGGCTTCGATCCAGCGCTGGCGACTTCGAGGATGTCACCCGCGACATGGCGCAACAGGCCTTCGGCAAGGTGGGAGCGGCAGGAATTGCCGGTGCAGAGGATGAGGATGAGGGGTTTGGTGGGGGGCATGGGAAGAAGGGGAGGGGAATGACGAATGACGAATTCAGAATGACGAATGAATGACGAAGTTGGCGGGCCGTTGGGGCATTTGGGCTTGGGCATTCATTCGGCCTTCATCATTCTGGTTTCGTCATTTTTCGCGTTAGCAGCACTTTGAGCCCGGTGTGCAGCATGAAACGGGTTGTGGAGCCGGAGCACACTCACCTGGCAGACAAATGCCTCGGGCGAGGCAGTCGGTGTGTTTCCAGCCGCAGCGGAAGGCGAGGGCACCGTCGATGATCTCGGCGCTTTCGACCGGGAATTGGGCCACGACGCCGTCTTCGTATTCGATTTCGACGGGCAGCTCGTGGTGCGGCAGCACATCGCCGGCGTGATCGAAGATAGCGGCCAGTTTGCCAGCGTGGAGTCGATGATCGAGGTCGTCATGCACCCAGGTTTGCAGCAAACAAGTCTCCAGCGTGCGACGGGTGCCGCCGCAGTCGATGAAGCGCTTCGTGACATGACCGACCTCGGTGATGTGGAAGTGAGCGGGGATCAGGCCGCCGTCGGGAAGGACGAAGGCGAGTGGTTTGTCGGCGTGGGAGCGGAGTTGGGTGAGGAATTCAGCGATGGTCATGGGAAATCAGCAGCAGGTGGTTTTTTTGCCGCCGCAGGCCAGCCGGTCCACGCAGCGGAGGAAGTCGCCGAGGCAGTCGCAGGCGAGCGAGTAGTAGATGTTCAGGCCGCGCTTCTCGCAGTTCAGCACGCCGGCCTCGCGCATGAGCGTGAGATGCTTCGAAACCGTGGACATGTCCGCGCCGACGAGGTCCTTCAGGTCGCACACGCACATTTCGCCCTTCATGAGCGACTCGGCGATGAGCAGGCGCGACGGATGCCCCAGCGCCTTGATCACGGCGGCACGGTCTTCGAGCTTTTTCTTGGTGGCGGGCATCTATTTGGCGAAATAGCCAAATAAAGCGGGCGGGCAACAAGTTTCGCTCAGTGACGGGGCTTTACTTGCTGAGTAACCGGACGAGCCTCACCCATGAAAACCATTCAGGTCTTTGATCCGCCGATGTGCTGCTCCACCGGTATCTGCGGGCCGAACATTGATCCCGACCTCGTGAACTTCGCCGCGATGCTCTCGCAGCTCGCGAACATGGGCGTGAAAATCGAGCGCCAGAACCTCGGCCAGCAGCCGATGGCCTTCGCGAAGCATCCGGTGGTGAAGGAGTTGCTGCAAAAAGAGGGCACTGGCGCGCTGCCGCTCATTTTTCTCGATGACGCGATCTACCAGAAGGGCCGCTATCTGAATCACGACGAGCGCCCGGTCTTCTTCCGCGCCGCGTTGGGCCAGGAGGAGCACGCGTCATGAATCTGCCGTGCTACCAGCCAGATCCGGCCGCCACGACGCGCTTCCTCTTTTTCACCGGCAAAGGCGGCGTGGGCAAAACATCGCTCTCCTGCGCCACGGCACTGAAGCTCGCCGAAGCGGGCAAACGCGTGCTTCTGGTGAGCACGGACCCGGCTTCGAACCTCGATGAGGTGCTCGAAACGAAACTCACGAACGCGCCCACGCCCATCGCTGGTGCGCCGGGCCTCGAAGCGCTGAACATCAATCCCGTCGCTGCCGCGGCGGCCTATCGCGAGCGCTTGATCGGCCCGATGCGCGGTTTGCTGCCAGAAGCGGCGCTGCGCAGCATGGAGGAGCAGCTTTCTGGATCGTGCACGGTCGAGATCGCGGCTTTTGACGAGTTCGCCGGGCTCATTGGCGATCCCGAGGCGGCGAAAGCCTACGACCATGTCATCTTCGACACCGCGCCCACGGGCCACACGCTGCGGCTCATGAGCCTCGCGAAGGCTTGGGACCAGTTTCTCGACAAAAACACCAGCGGCACCTCCTGCCTCGGTCCGCTGGCCGGTTTGGAAAAACAACGCGTCATCTACGAGGCCACCGTGAACACGCTTGCCGATGCCGCCGCGACCACGCTCGTGCTTGTGAGCCGTCCACAACTCTCCGCGCTGCGTGAGGCCGAACGCACCTCGAAGGAGCTACGAGCGCTCGGCGTGGCAAACCAATGCCTCGTCATCAATGGCGTATTCGCGACGCCTTGCCCGACCGATCCTGTGTCGCAGGCCATGCAAAAGCGCGGTGAGACCGCTTTGAGTACCGCGCAGGCCTTCATTGAGAGCATGCCGGCCTTCATCGTGCCGCTTCGCTCGATCAACATCCTCGGCATCGGCGGCGTGCGAGCTTTGCTCACAGAAAATGTCGCCACCGAGCCAAGTGTGACTTTCGACGAATGGACCGCGCCTCACATGCAAAGCCTCGCCAGCCTCGTCGATGAGATCGAGCGCCAAGGCCACGGCGTCATCATGACGATGGGCAAGGGAGGCGTCGGCAAAACGACCGTCGCGGCGGCGATCGCCGTTTTGCTCGCGAAACGTGGTCACCACGTGCATCTCAGCACCACCGATCCCGCCGCGCACATCGCGCAGACGCTTGCCGGGCAGGTGGAAGGCCTCACGACGAGCAAAATCGATCCCGCCGCTGAAACGGCCGCCTACACCGCCGAGGTGATGGCCAATCAAGGCACGCAAATGGACGACGCGGGCCGCGCTTTGCTCGAAGAAGACCTGCGTTCGCCCTGCACGGAGGAAATCGCGGTGTTTCGCGCTTTTGCTCGTGAAGTCGGACAAGGCACCACGCGCTTTGTCGTGCTCGACACCGCGCCCACCGGCCACACACTGCTGCTTCTCGACGCCAGCGAGGCCTATCATCGCGAACTCGAACGCCAGGCCCGCAGCACGCAGCCAGAGGAAGTGCTGCATTTGCTGGAGCACCTGCGCGATCCGGCTTTCACGCACCTTTTGCTCGTCACCCTGCCCGAGGCCACGCCCGTGCACGAGGCCGCCGCGCTTCAGGAAGATCTCCGCCGTGCTCATATCGAGCCCTACGCGTGGGTCATCAATCAAAGCCTGCTTCACAGCGGCTCCTGCGATCCCTTGCTGCAACGCCGCGAGCACGCCGAGCATCGCTACATCCAGGAAGTTGTCGAAAAACAAGCCACCCGCACCGCCTGGCTCCCCTGGCAGGCCGAGGAGCCCGTGGGGCCGGAGGCGCTCATGCACTTGGCGGCGACAAGTCCGAGCGTTGAGCTTGTTTGAAGCAGCTTACGACTCAAATCGCGTGCCGGAGCAATACGAGCCAATGCGGCGCGTGGTGGCTCCATCGGCATGCGTTTGGGCGAGAGCGGCCTGGACGCGGGGATCGGCGGTGCTGCCTTCGATCTCGATGTAGAAGCGGTATTTGTTCGGCTGGCCGCGGATGGGGCGGGATTCGAGGCGCTTCAAATTGATGGAGCCTTCGCTCAGCGGTGTGAGGAAGCGGCAGAGGCTGCCGGGACGATCCGGCAGCTCGACGACGTGCGCGGTGCGGTTGTGCGTGGCATCCGGCGTGTTCGCGGTGTGACCGAGGAGGAAGAACTGCGTGATGTTCGGCACCTCGCCGGCAATGGGGAAGTGCAGGATGCTCAGGGCGTGCCGCTCCGCGTTTTGACGCGGGCCGATGGCGGCGGCACCGGGTGTGGCAGCGGCTTTTTCGGCAGCTTTGGCGGTGCTGGGCTCCACGATACGCTTCGCGTGCGGGTAGTGGGCCTTCAGCCAGTCGTCGCCATGGAAAAACGGCATCGCGTGGGAGTGGATGGTGCGCACTTCCTCACCGGGACGGCCGAGAAGAGCCAGTTTCACATCCAGCGTGAGTTCTTCGACGATGCTGAACTCGCAACGGGCATCGAGCAGGCGGTCCACCGTGTCGATGATGAAGCCGCCGGAGGAGTTTTCGATGGGCACGATGCCGAGGGCGTCCGGGCGGCTGCTGAGGAAGTCGAAGACATCGCCGATGTTGTCGCGCAGGCTCACCGCGGCACCGGGAAAGCGCCTCTGCGTGATGAGATGCGAGAAACTGCCCTCAGGTCCGAGGCAGGCAATGGTGGTCGCGGGAGTGTCGCTCATGAAATGGCCGCGCATGCTGCCGTGGGGGGATGGGGAGGTCAAGATGTCCCGCGATCCCGTTGCGCATGGCTTCGCGGCGAGCCGGAGGCTCGAAAGAGGGGAACCGGGGGTGAAGCCCCCCGGAATTGAGCCGGTGTCACACGGAAGTTTTCGCGCCCCGAAGGAAGCGCGAGAAGGATTCGAGGGGTTTCGGGACTCCGGTGGCTTCTCGCGCTCCCTCCGGAGCGCGAATACCCAAGCGTGGGGGTTTGTGCACGTTTCCGGTGGTTGCACCACCGGCTAGGTTCTCACGAGCCTCCGGCTCGACAGCGTGCCTACTCGCGCGGTGAGCGAGTTTTCCAAAAGAGCACCGCCATGGCGATACTTAAAAGGACCATCCAGACGATGCTGTTAACGAGGAAGCGATCGGGATTCCAACCGCTCATGATGCTGATCCCTGACGCTTGCTCGTAAAACCAGACAGGAAATCCACATCGCCGAATCGTGCCGACTGTTGCTTCCTGCGAGGAATCGGTCTGGAGGCTGATGCGTCCCGAAAAGTAGGACGCCACCAAAGAGAAGCATAAGGCCCCGATAAACGCGAACAGAAGCAGCAGAGAATGGAAAAGTGGCTTCACGCGGTCCGAGGAAAACGGAGATCAAGATGTCAGATTTGTTCGCGTCGAAACGCGACCGGTTCGGGGCTCCCACTGTTCAGTGAGAAGGTCACAACCCACAAACCATACAAATCATCGACATGCGAAAGCTGAAGATCGACAGTTTTGTCCGTTAGTGACTCGGGGCCGATTTCGATTCCGTCAAACGACCATTGGTCATCCAAGCGAACGAGAAGTTTGAGCAGCTGAAGTGCCTTGGTTCTGGCCGCTTCCATGTGCAAACCAAGCTGCTGGACGAGAGCGATCGCTGTCTGAGAAGGCGAAATCTCATCACCTATCACACAGACCTCCAACTCGTTGAAGGTCGATTTCCATGCATTTCCGAATGTCGCCTCGCAGCGAATAAAGTTTTTTGGGTTCAGCATGACTCAATTTTATTTCTCCATCCACTTCCGCACGTCATTCGCGCTGCTTTCGTCCAGCACCTGCACGTCGAGGAGCTTGGTGAGGAGTTCGGAGGCGGTTTGGGTTTCGGGTTTGAGGAGGAGATAGGTGTGCAGGAAGGTCTGGCGGTCGGCTTTGTCGAGGGTGGCGGTCTTTTCGATGACGGTGTCGGGGGTGATGTCGCCATAGAGGAGGGTGGCTTTTTTGATGGTGGCCTTGCTCTGGCTCTGGCGGAGGAGGGTGGCGATGCGCTGGTGGAGGATCATGAGGTCGCCGGGCTTTTCCTTGGCGCAGTCGTCGAGGAGGCGGAGGGCGGTGTCGTAGTCGCCGATCTTGGCGGCACCGGCGGCGGCCAGCTTGCGGGTGGGCAGGCCGGGCAACGCGGCGAGCTGGAGGGTCATGGCCGCGGCGGCGGTGACATCGCGTTTCTCCTTCAACGTCATGGCGGCGGCGGCGAGGAAGCCGAGCGTGCGATGACGAAGGGGGTCGAGCTGAAGCGTGCGGGGCAGCATGTCGATGTGCTCGGGCTTTTGATCCATCATGACACGCACCATGCCGATGATGCAGACGGCCTCGGCGGCGCGGGCGGCATTGAGCGAGTCATCCGCCCGGGCGATCTGCACGAGACGCTCCGTGACGGCTTTCATGCGGGCGTTTTGCTCCTCACTTGGCTCGCTGCCCTCGGTGGCGCGGTCCATCATCTGCCCGACGAGGTGGAGCATGGCCAGCGTGCCGACCGCCTCCGCATTCGCGCCGGAGAGCTCGATGGCGCGGCCAAAAAGCGCGGCGTTGTCGAGCACGATGAAGATCTGCATGATCTGCCGCTGGCTCACCTCGCCAGCAAAAGCCTCGAAGGAGATGTCGGGCGGACGTTTTTGCGAGGCCATCGCAGCCAGGAGGCTCTTGCGAAGCTCCAGGCGCAGCATCGCGCCATGCAAAAAGCCGCCGAGATCCCGGCGTTCACTGGCGATGGCGAGGAGTTGATCGACTTCTTTGCCGAGGGCTTGCAGCTCTTGCTCGAACGCAGTGACTTCCTCCGCACTCAGCGGGCGGTCGTAAAGCGGGCGCATCGTGTCGATGCCTCGTTCGTCGAGCGCGGCAGGCTGGCGGGTGGCGGCGGCTTCGAGGGCCATGTGGATACGGCGCAGGAGCACCTTCGCGGTGGCCATCGGGTGCTTCGGGTCGAGTTTGAGGGCGGTTTTCAGCGCGGCGAGCGTCTCGGGGCCGCTGTCGTCATCCCAATCGAGGGCGCTGGCGAGCAGCACCTGGGCGGTGGGGTTCTTCGGCTCGCGAGAAACGAGCGCCCGCGCGGCGCCGATGGCTCGCTGCTTGCAAAGCGCGGCCTTGTCATCCCAATCAAGTTCCTCGGCAGCACGATGCATGTCGATCCAGCGCAGCACCTCGTCGGCGTCCTTGGTGTCGAGCTTTTCCAGGTCGTGGTAGGTCTGGAGGCAGCCGGTTTGGGAACCATCGAAAACGTAGCCGCGGAAGCCGCCGAGCGAGGACTTGGCGCTGGCGTCCAGATTGATGAGGTGCATGCCCTCGGCGATGGCCTGGGCGCGGTCGCCCTCGCGGACGGGAGGCGGTTCGATGCCGAGAATGGCCTCGATGCGCTCGACGAGCTTTTCGGCCTCAGGCCGCTCAGAGCCGTGGCGAGCCTCAATCTTCGCCGCCGCGTCGCGGAGGATGCCGTGGAGCATTTCCGGGGTCAGACCGAGGTCCGGTGCCGAATCAGCGAAAACGGCCGAAGAGGCAAAAAGAGCGAAAAAGGCACGGCGGAGCATGGTGGGGAGTGATTGGGGGCATCACTCCAGAAGCGTCTGCATGACCCGCAGGCTCTCCTTGGTGTCAAAGATGGCCCGCACGGGCACCACAAAGCCTGGGATGGCGGTGCTGGCGATCTCGCCACTGCCGGATTTCAGCCGCAGCTCGTAGCGACCGTCCTTTTCGACGTATTGCTCCACCCATTCCTCGTCCGCATTGATGATCCAGTATTCGCGAACGCCGTGCGCCTCGTAGTCCTGAAATTTCACACCGCGATCACGCTCCTCCGTGCTCTCGGAGAGCACCTCGACGGCGAAATCGGGCACAGGGAATTTCATGGTATCCGGCCGGATGGCGGCGGTCTTTTCGGGTCCGAAGAAGACGATGTCCGGCTCGTAGTCGTTTCGCGGGAAGACGCAGAGGGCTTTTTCGCCCATGACCTCGCCGAGATCACGGGAGATGACGAAGTTTTGTACCATGCGGAGCAGATTATCCTTCACCCGCACATGCCGGGCCTTGGCGGGGGAGTGCATGATGACCTCGCCGCCGATGAACTCCATTTTGCAGTCGTCCGTCATGTCGTGGTAAAACTGGCGGCGCACCTCGTTTTCGCGGCGGAGGCGTTCATTGATCTCCTGCGCGATGTCCGGCAGCCTCGGCGAGGCAAAAAGCGCCGCGAGGTCGAGCAGAGGAGCGGATGGCATGGGCAGGGATACCATGGCCGGAAGGTAATCTCCCGTCTCAGGCTGGCAAGCCTTCACTCGGGGGTCTGGCACGGGCTGTGCTTTGAACATTAGGCCCAGCCCATGTCCATCCACGTCGCCCTCCGCCATGTCACCAAGTACAAGTATGACCGTCCTATTTCGCTAGGACCCCAAGTGGTGAGGCTGCGGCCTGCCCCGCACTGCCGGACGCCGGTTTTGAGCTACTCGCTGAAGGTCACGCCGGGAGATCATTTCATCAATTGGCAGCAGGACCCGCAGTCGAACTACCTCGCACGGCTCGTTTTCCCCGAAAAGACGACGGAGCTGAGCATCGAGGTGGATCTGGTGGCGGAGATGGCGGTGTACAACCCCTTCGACTTCTTTCTGGAACCGGAGGCGGAGCATGTACCCTTCAAATACGATCCAATTCTGGCCCATGAGCTGGAGCCGTATCATCGGAAGCTGCCCCTCTCGCATCTGCTGGGCGAATACTTGCGCGAGGTGAAGGCGAAGATGCACGCGGCGAAACAGCCGCTGCGCACGATCGACTTCCTGGTGATGGTAAACCAGATGCTCTGGGAGGATGTGAGCTACACGATCCGGCTCGAACCCGGCGTGCAGACGCCGGAGGAGACGCTGGAAAAGGGCAGCGGCTCCTGCCGTGACTCCGCGTGGCTGATGTGCCAGATCATGCGGCACATGGGCATCGCCTCGCGGTTCGTGAGCGGTTATTTGATCCAGCTGAAGCCGGATGTGAAATCGCTCGATGGCCCCAGCGGCACAGAAGTGGATTTCACAGACCTCCACGCCTGGTGCGAGGTGTATCTGCCGGGGGCCGGTTGGGTGGGTCTCGATCCGACTTCGGGCCTGCTCGCCGGTGAAGGCCATCTGCCTCTCGCGGCCACGCCGGATCCCTCCAGCGCCGCACCGATCACCGGTGCGCTGGAGAAGTGCGAAGTGGAATTCGAGCACGAGATGAAGATCACGCGCATCTTTGAATCGGCTCGCGTGACAAAACCCTACACGCCGGAGCAGTGGGCGGAGATCGAGGCGCTCGGCCACCTCATCGACGCGGATTTGATCAAGGGCGACGTACGCCTCACGATGGGCGGCGAGCCGACTTTTGTGTCCATCGACGACATGGAAGGCGCGGAGTGGAATACCGAGGCCGTGGGGCCCAAGAAGCGCCTACTCAGCGGCGAGCTGGTGCGGCGATTGCGGGATAAATTCGGCCCCGGCGGGCTGCTGCATTTCGGCCAGGGCAAATGGTATCCCGGTGAGCAACTCCCACGCTGGGCACTCGGCTGCTACTGGCGCAAGGATGGCGAACCGATGTGGCGCGATGACTCGCTCATCGCCGATGAATCGAAGAGCTACGGCCACGATGAGAATGTGGCGTATCGGTTCGGTCTGGCGCTCAGCGCCGCATTGGGTGTCGATCCGAAGTGGCTCAAAGCGGGCTATGAAGATGCCTTCTACTACCTTTGGAAAGAGAAGCGCCTGCCGGTGAACGTCGATCCGCTGAAGTCGAATCTCAAAGACGAGTATGAGCGTGAGCGGCTGGCCCGCATCTTTGAAGAAGGACTCAACAAGATCACCGGCTTTGCGCTGCCGCTGCAACGCGCCACGCTGGGCAGCGAGCTGCGATGGCAGAGCGGTCCGTGGTTCGTGCGTGACGACACGATGTACCTCATCCCTGGCGATTCGCCGATGGGTCTGCGCCTGCCTTTGGACAGCCTGCCCTGGGTCAGTGCGAAGGATTATCCGTGGATCTATCCAAACGACCCGCTGCAGGACTGGCCGGAGCTGCCGCCGCGTCCTGAGAGCCGTCAGCACTTCCTCGGTGCCGTGGCGGATTGGCTCGAAGGCATGCCGATCCCCGCCAGCTATGGCAAAGGCGTCTATGCCGGCCAGGGCAAGCCCGAGCGTCGCAAGCTGGAACCGCTGGCGGAAGCTGAGGTGCCGGACTTGGAAAAGTATCCGCTCCAGCAGCAGTCCGCGTCGTGGGTCATCCGCACCGCCGTGTGCCTGGAGCCGCGCAATGGCCGCCTGCATGTCTTCATGCCGCCGGTCGAGAAAATTGAGGACTACCTCGACCTCGTGTCCGCCGTGGAAGATGTCGCCGCCGCATTAAAAATGCCCGTCATCGTCGAAGGCACGCCGCCGCCGTATGACCCGCGCATCAACGTGATCAAGGTCACGCCCGATCCCGGCGTCATCGAGGTGAACATGCATCCCGTGAAGAAATGGGACGAGCTCGTGAGCAACACGAAGACCCTTTACGAGGAGGCGCGGCTCACCCGCCTCGGCACGGAGAAATTCATGGTCGATGGCCGCCACACCGGCACCGGTGGTGGCAATCATATCGTCTTCGGCGGTGAACGTCCGAAGGACTCGCCGCTGCTGCGTCGCCCGGATTTGCTGCGCTCGCTGCTCGGCTACTGGCACAATCATCCCAGCCTCAGCTACCTCTTCGCCGGCCTTTTCATCGGTCCTACGAGTCAGCACCCGCGTGTCGATGAGGCGCGGAATGATTCGATCTTCGAGCTGGAGCTCGCCTTTGAGGAATTGAACCGCTACACCGCGAAAAACGGCCATACACCGCCGTGGCTCGTCGATCGCCTCTTCCGCAATCTGCTGTGCGATTCCTCCGGCAACACACACCGCACCGAATTCAGCATCGATAAGCTTTTCGATCCCGGCAGCGCCACCGGACGCCTCGGCCTCGTCGAGCTGCGTTCCTTTGAAATGCCGCCGCATGCCGAGATGAGCCTCGCGCAGCATCTGCTACTGCGTGCCGCCATCGCCAGATTTTGGAACAAGCCGTATGAGCAGAATCTCGTGCGCTGGGGCACCGAGCTGCATGATCGCTACCTGCTGCCGCACTTCGTGTGGGATGACCTCACCGATGTGATCGAGGACATGAACCGCCACGGCTATGCGTTGAAGCCCGAATGGTTCGAGCCGCACTTCGAATTCAAATTCCCCTCCATCGGCCATATCACGCAGCGTGGGGTCAATTTGGAGGTGCGCACCGCTTTGGAGCCCTGGCATGTGCTCGGCGAGGAAGGCAGCGCCGGCAGCACCGTGCGTTTTGTGGATAGCAGCCTCGAACGCGTGCAGCTCAAAACGAAGGGCCTCGTCAGCGGACGCTACATCATCACCTGCAATGGCGTGCAGGTGCCGCTGCATCCCACCGGCACCGTCGGCGAGCACGTCGCCGGCGTGCGCTACCGGGCTTGGCAGCCCGGCGAATGTTTGCAGCCCACCATCGGCGTGCATGCCCCGCTCACCTTCGACATTGTGGACACCTGGAACGGCCGCAGCATCGGAGGCTGCACCCATCACGTCTCCCACCCCGGCGGCCGCAGCTACGATACCTTCCCCGTGAACAGCTACGAAGCCGAAAGCCGCCGCCTCGCCCGCTTCTTCCCCTATGGCCACACGCCGGGACCGATGAAGCCCAAAAAGATCGAAGGCATGGCCGAGTTTCCGATGACGCTGGATTTGAGGAGGACGTAGCCGGGCAGGGCGCATAGGTCAGAAGGATCAGACAGGTCGGACGAATCAGACTCGTCCGACGAAGCAGCGGTTTCATTCTCGACTGAGATTGAAGACCTCACGCCACGCGGCTAACTGCCGAACATAAAAACTGCTGACAATCCTTACGATCTATGAATGATGCTAAAGTAGAGGATAACACGTCACTCTTATGAAACCCTATTTGCATTTGATGCTCCCAATAGTGGCATTGACCTATCTCGTTCCTTCCCGTGCCCAAACACCCCAAGAAGTTAACTCGAAGGCACAGGAAATTAATGCCCAGTCTCAACGCTTGCTCGATGAACAAAGCGAAAGATTCAAACGAGCTGAGGAATTGTTGAAACGTCAGGAACAGCTGATGGGCAAGCAAGAGGCTTCATTCAAACGCTTCGAGACAATTTTGGATGTTTGGGAAAAGCAGCAAAAGCAATACCAGGGGTATCTGGATACGCTCCCAAAGAAGTAAAAGCGCCGCGAGTTCCCACTCATGCTTGGACTTGAGAAGGTCGTAAGACTGACACCCGACACCATGAGAAGCATCAAACAACTCCTGCGGTTTGTCTTTCTGGGCGTGGGAGGACTCTGGCTGTCTGCTCTTTGTGGGTTGAGTCTCGCGATGGACTTGTTCGGGCATGACAAACCGATCCTGCACCCGGCTTTGGCTTGCACTGGTTTGCTTTCGGCGGCGCTCGCCATGCTGGCAGGAGTCAGAAGGTGGGGGCAGTGGCTTTATCTGTTTCCCTTCCTGAGCTGGCCGTTCGTGCTCACACCGTTTCTCCGCATCGACAGCTATGGAGGTGTCCTCGTCGGGGCGGTGCTCGCATTCAGTCCGGTCTGGCTCATTTCGACGTGGTATCGCCGCAAGCAACCGATGTATCCAGAGATTCATGCCAGCGGTTCGCTCGCCGCCGCCTTGCAAGACGCTTTGCGATCATTGCGATAGATGCCTAGCATCTTTTTCCGAGTAGGAAGATGATGATGAGAAGCGCCTGGAAACGTGACTGCCACATGAGTCCCGAATGGAAAGCCTTAATTCGCTGCCGAAGCAAGCCTGGTCTTCCATGCTCGCTGCGGCATTCGGAAAAGGCTGGCAAACAGCATCTCACCGTACACCGCGAGCCTGCGCCTTGAAGCCCTCGACGTTCTTTTCATTTCCCTGCTGGTTCAGAAGGTGGCGCATCGCGCGGGCCTGTTCTTTTCCCCCGAGTCGCTCGACTTTGTTGATGATGTCGTTCGCCGCCTTGAATTTATCGTCGATTTGCTTCTGAATATTGTCCACGTTCTTTTGGGCAAGTTTCGCGCTCTCTCCATCTCCATATTCACCCTTGTCGATCTCAACATCGAGGTAGGCCTTGTCCCTCTGAAGATCGTTAATCATCTTTTGTTCCCGATTCAGCTCCTTGGCGAGATCTTGAATCTTGCTGCTGTTTTTTTGGAACACGGCTTTGAGGGCGTCTTTGACGGAGGGCATGGTGGTGAGGTGGGTTGAAGGCATGGTGTAATAGCCACGCCGGACCGACCTGTGACAAAAAGTTTGCCGGGCTGCCGACCGAATGGCTCAGGCTACTTCCTCTTTGCCTTCAAACTCGCCAAATACGCCACGACATCGCGGATCTCCGCTTTGGTGAGGATGCCGAGCATGGGGGGCATGACGCTGATGGGTGGGGTGGAGGTGGCGATTTGATCGCGGGGAACCTTTTGCGTTTTGCCATCGGGGGAGCGGAGGATGATTTGGGTGGCGTCTTCTTTGTCGAGGGCACCGGAGAGGCTTTTGCCGTTCTTGAGGGTGATGGAAACGAGGCCGTAGCCGGGGGCGACGACGGCGAGCGGATTGAGGAGGGACTCGAGGATGTATTGGCGGTCTTTGGTGCTGCCGATGGTCTTCAAATTGGGGCCGACCTGGCTGCCTTCTTTGGCTTCGATGGTGTGGCAGGCGATGCAGTTGGCGCCGAGGTGATTGGTGGCTATGTCGCGACCGCGGGTGACGTCGCCGCCTTCGAGGAGTTCGGTGTTTTGGGTTTGGAGGGCGGCGAGTTTGGGTTTGAGGTTTTCGCGGGTGGCGGCGGCTTCGAGGATGTCGAGCTGGATGGCTGCGGGAGCTTTGTTGGCCGCGAGGAGGTCGAGCCACTCGGTGATGACGGTGTCGTCTTTTGACGAAGCGAGCAGCGAGAGGGCGAGTTGCTTCGTGGTGGTGTCGGCTTCCTTCAAGGCGGTGGCGGCGGCGGTGATGGCGCGGTCGGGTTGATGGGCGAAGAGCTGCTTGAGGGCTTCGCGGCGGAGTTCGGCGGGGGATTTTTTGTCCAAGGCGAGATCGAGTGACGGGCCGAAGTCGCCGGTGCTGGCGAGCATCTTCAAAGCGCCGGCGCGGAGGCTGGCGCGGGCGGTTTGATCGGCGACGATGCTTTGGAGCACGGCGGGCTCGACGCGAAGCTGGAGCTGCATGAGCAATTCGACGGCTTTGGCCTTGAGCTGGCCGTCGGTGAGGTCGAGCAGCGAGTCGAGGCGCGATTGCACGAGCGCGGCGAAGGCTTTGGCATCGCGCGGGGCGTATTCATGCGCGTGGCCGTCGATGCGGTCGAGTCGCGGCGGATTGGTGAAGACGAGCAGGAGGTCGAGCGCCTCGCTTTGCAGCATGGAGGGCTTCAATGCGGCCTGGATGAGCGGTTCGGCGATGCCGAGGCGCAAACAGGCGTTCAGGCCGCGGCGCGAGAGTCGCGTGGTGAGCGCGGGAAGGGCCTCCGGGATGCCGGCGTCGTCGTGAATGGCTCGTTCGGCTTCGTCGGGGAATTTGGAGAGGAGCTCGGCGACCTTCGGCGAACGCTGCCGAGCGAGTGCGAGGAGGCTGCAGAGGCCTTTGTCCTTCACGAGCATCTTCGCGTCCGCGCAGCCCGCGAGGCCGGTGACGATGGCGTGGCGCATGAAGGGGTCGTTTTGCTCCTTGGCGGCGAGTTGGAGGAGTTTCGGTGTCGCGGCGGGGTCGCGGAGTTTGCCGAGGGCGATGGCGGCGTGGAAACGAACCCGTGAGATGTTAGAAGTGAGAAGTGAGATGAGCTCGGGGACGCGTGTGGTGCCGTCGCCGAGGGTTTTGGCGGTTTGGGTGAGGATTTCGGGATCGGGATCGGTGAGGAGTTTGGTTAGCGTGGCGACTTCGAGCTTTTGGGCGCGGAGACCTTGGCCGAGGCCCCAGATGGCGTGGATGCGGGCGAGTTGATTCGCCTTTGTATCGGTAGCGATGGCTTCGAGGGTTTTGAAGTCACCGTTCTTCACCAAGGCGAACTGAGCCTGCAAACGGACGCGTTGATCGGGATGGGACAAATGGGACTGATGAGACTGATGAGGGTTGGCGAGCAATTTGGCGGTCTCTTGGCGCTCGGTGCTTTTTTGGCTGGTGGGATCGTCGGCGAGCCAGATGTGGCCGAGTTCATCGAGCGGATAACCTCCGACCCAATCGGCGACGAGGAGGCCGCCGTTGTTCGCGAAGCACAGACCGATGCCCATGAGGCCGCTGTGGATGACGCGCTCGTTTTTCATGACGAAAGACGCGCCGCTCGGAGCGAGCTGGAAGGCGGTCATCGCGCCGCTGGGGAATTGATCGAGGATGAAATGGCCGCGAAGCGAAGCACCGAGCGCCGTGCCGGGCTCGTGGATGAAGCCGGCGGGGCCGTTCGAGTAGTTTTGCAGCGGTGGGGTGTGATACGACGGCAGGCTGACGCCAGCCGCTACGGGCGGAGCTTTCCACAGGCCTTCGCGCATCCAGCGGCTGTCGCTTTTTTGATACTGATGACCGCAGCGCCAGCCGGAGTCGCTGCGCTCGGTGATATAGACGAGGCGTTCTTTTTCGCCGGGGAGGTCGGCGTCGTTGTCCACGCCGAAAAGATTGCCGAAGTCGTCGAAGGCGACCTCCTGGATGTTCCGCAGGCCGTGCGCGAAGACCTCAAAGCCGCTGCCGTCGGGCTCGCAGCGCAGGACGCAGCCTTCGTGCGGGTAAAACCACTTCACGCCTTCTTTGCTGGTCACATTCACGCCTTTGTCGCCGATGCTCCAGTAGATGCGGCCATCCGGTCCGATGCGTGGGCCGTGCATGTCATGCCCGGCATACGCGATGTGCATGCCGAAGCCATGCGCGACGACCTCGCGCTCATCGGCGACGCCGTCGTCATTCGTGTCACGCAGGCGCACGAGGTCCGGCGCGACGGTGACGTAAACCCAACCGTCGTGATACAAAATGCCGGCGGCGATGCCGGTGACGACGCTGTTGAAGCCTTCGGCGAAGGTGGTCATCTTGTCGGCGGTGCCGTCGCCATCGGTGTCGCGGAGCTGGAAGATGCGCTCGCTGTGCACGGTGAGGTCCTTCCAGTCGATGGAGCCGTCTTTGTTGTGATCTTTGAGTCCGCCGCGCGGCAGGCGCAGTTTGCCCGGCGCGAGCTCGCGCTTCAGGAAGGCCTCTTTTTCCTCCACGCTGGTCAGCGAGACGTCGTCAGCGATCCACATCGAGTGCTCGCGGATGTCGAGATCGGCCACTTTGCGCCGCGTGGTGGCGGCGACATAGACGCGGCCCTTTTCATCCGTCGTGACCGCGACGGGGTCGGGCACATTGAGGTCGCCGGACCATTTGTGGAGCTCGAGAGCTGCTTTCGGCGCGGGCTTGGCGGCAGCTTTTTTCTCCGCAGCGGCGCATGGCAGGGCAAGCAGCGCCGCGAGGGCGATGAGCGAGGGTTTTTTCATGAAATGGGGGGATCGAGAAAACAGGAGAGAAACGTTTGTTCTTGCCGCGTCGGAGCGGACTCGTCAAAGTCAACGCAGTTTGCTTCACTCCATTCATCATCATGAACTCATATCGCATTCTCTCCTTGGATGGCGGCGGCATTCGCGGCCTCATCACCGCTGTCTGGCTGGCCGAGTTGGAAAAACAGCTCAAGAAACCGATTCGACAGTTTTTTGAGCTGATCGCCGGCACATCGACGGGAAGCATTTTGGCGTCCGCTTTGTCGCTGGGCATTCCTGCGCAGAAGATCGTCGAGCTATACCTTGAAAAAGGCTCCACGATCTTCCCTGGAACGGCATCGCGGCTTTGGTCGCGAGTCACCCGTGTGTTCGCCGATGGCGTCTCGGCACCCAAGTATGACCCTGCGGGCCTGGAGCAATGCTTGCAGGAGGTGTTTGGCAAAAAGACACTTGGCTCCTTGAAGGTGCCGACGCTGATTTTCAGTTACAACGTGTTTGCCCGCGAGCCGGTGGCCTTCAAAAGTTACCGCGAAAATTTTCAAAACCTGCCCATTTGGGAGGTGGTCCGCGCCTCCTGCTCCGCGCCAACCTACTTCCCTTCCATGCAGCTGAAGGTGGGCCAGTCCACCCAGCCCTACATTGATGGAGGTGTGGCGGCGAACAATCCGAGCGCCTGCGCGGTGGCCGAAGGTATCGCGATTAATTCCAAGGAGAAGAAGGCGGACCGCGTGGCCCTCGATAACTTTGTGCTCGCCAGCTTCGGCACAGGCTCCTCAACAAGGCCCATCTCCGCGAAAGAATCCCAGGAAT
The DNA here is from genome assembly GCA_016713245.1 of Verrucomicrobiaceae bacterium. Taxonomy (GTDB): domain Bacteria; phylum Verrucomicrobiota; class Verrucomicrobiia; order Verrucomicrobiales; family Verrucomicrobiaceae; genus Prosthecobacter. The sequence continues at coordinate 1,198,772 of JADJPM010000001.1, forward strand.
GGGGCGCTCTCGAATGGGCTGTGCCCATCATCGACGTGTTGTTCGACGGCTCCACGGATACCTCGGACTATGTGGCGCGGCAAATCGTGGCCGATGACCGCTACTTCCGCTTCCAGATGCCGCTCGACAAGGCCTATGACGACATGGACCGCGCCGATGACGTGAATCTCAATGCGCTGGTGGGCGCGGCGGAAAGCTACCTTGGCTCGAAAGACTGCACGCAGATGATGAAGGCCCTGGTACAGATGCTCACAGCCAAGGCCTGAGTCGGCCTCCGGCGCGGAGACTCGAATCTGCTTGCCGCATCGACGCGGACTGGTCAAAGTCGGGTCTTCGTTCGTCACGGCGAACGCGATTCATTAAACCAACCCACATCCCATCATGAGCCAGATTGTTCCTCTCATCAGTTCCGGCATCGCCGGCCCCCTCGGCGTGCTTCATCTTCCCCGTCTCTGGCAGAAGGCCTCGCTGGCCGCTGCTGGCAAACTCCACGCGGACTATCCCGGCATCGGCTGCGGCTATGACCAGATGACGCTCGACGCGCTCGGCATCAACATCGAGACCTTCAAGACCTTCATCGCCACGAAGCCGAGCTACCCACAGCTCGAATCCTGGATCAAGGCGCAGCCCGGTGTGATCCTCACCAAGGCCAGCATCTACAAGCACAACGCCGCCATCCGCGGTTACATCCATGGTGACGACGTCCGCAAAGGCATCCTCGACGCCGATGGCCTCGCCGACGACGGCAGCGTGAACCCCGGTGCCGTGGATCTGAACAACCTCGACGACTGGCACATCTTCTGGGCTCAGGAGATCAAGGCGTAAGTCTTTGACCAGACCTTCTCGAAAGGCGCAGGGCGATAAGCTCTGCGCCTTTTTGCTGCCTGCGGAGCGCAGCGACTCAAATCCCCGCTTCCATCACCTTCATCCAGCGGGAGCGGAAGGGGCGGTTCTCTTCCATGAGTTGGGCGGCGAGAGTGGTCGAAAGCTGATCCAGGCCTGCGGCGCGGGCGAAGACGGCGGCGAGCTCCTGGCGGTTGTAGTAGTCCGTGGAGTCGGTGATCTGCGTGGTGAAGCTCTGCGCCATCTCGATGAGGCTTTGTGGCGCGATGGATTCGAAGGGAATGGTGAGCGTGCCGCCATCGACTTTGATTTGAAGATCACCACCGAGCGTGGCGAGGCTCGCGGTGCCGGTGAGCGTGACGCCGCTGCGCTGCGTGAGCGTGCCGGTCCAGCCTTTGGCGATGAGATCGAGCTGGAGCTGCTTGGTGAAGTCGCGGGCGGAGGTGTAGAGGTAAAGACGGCCTTCGACGACGGTGCGCACATCGATGCTTTCAAAGCGCAGGCCGGTGAGCAGATCGATGGCGCGTGAGTAATCGAAGCCATGCACGAGCGAGGGCAGCAGCGCGGTAACCTCCGCCAGCTGCGCGAGGTCGGCTTTGCGGCGTGTCTCTTCTTCGCGGCGTTGCTTGGTCTGGTCGTCGAGCCGCACACGGGCGAGTTCACGCTTCAGGCCGGCCTCCATCTGCTCGATGCTGGTGCGGAAGGCACCGCTGGATTTGATCTTCTCCCGCGTCTGCTGCACCTCGGCGAGGGCGGCACGGAGTTCATCGAGCGTGTTCACCTTGCGCTGCTTCAACGCGGTGCGCAGGAGGTGGAAATCGGCTTTGTAGAAATCGACGAGCACGCTGTAGAGCACTACCCAATCACTCGAAGCCGTGGTGGAGGCCGCGGCGGCTTTTTTGAGTTCGACGAGGCTTAATTGGAAAAACTCCATCTCGCGGGCACCAGCCTCCGCATCGCCAAAATGCCATTCGGCGAGGCCTTGGGCCAGGTAGCCGAGCAGTTCTTCGTTGGTGGTTTTGTAGCCGAGCTTTGGCTGCGGCGTGCCGAGGCCGAGGCCTTTCTCCATGCGCTGGCCGAGCGTGGCAAAGAAGGTGCCGAGGCCATTCACCGCGGCGAGCGTGTCCTTCTCCGCGCCTTTGACGGCGAGGTCGTGGAAGGCTTCCTCGGCTTTCTTGCGATCGCCGAGCATGAGGGCGCAGAGCGCGGCATTGAAGCGTGCCCAGCATTGCGTGGGCTGACGGGTGTCTTTGGAATCCGCGATTCGCTCAAACTGATGCCGAGCCTCGGCAAAGTTTCGTCCGCCGAGCATTTCCTGGCGGGCTTTGAGGAATTTTTCGGTGACGGTTTTCTTGCTCCCGGCCTCGACGGTGACGCCCTCGCCCGCGAGCGAGCCCGGATCGGCGGTGGTGAGCTGCCGGGCGATGCTTTTCGTGGTGCTGCGCTGCCTTCCCTCGCCCAGCAGCCATCCCACGAGGAAGGCCAGCATGATGGAGGCGGCGACGGTGCCGATGAGACGAGCGCGACGCGAGATAAGGCGGCGACGGATGCCGGTTTGATTGAGCAAACCATCCGCGAGGCGCAGCTCCTCGACGACTTCATCGTAGTTCGCGAAGCGGTCCTCGGGCTTGAAGCTGAGCATGTGGTTGATGACATGCTCCGTGCGGGCGGCGAAGCGCAGGCCGCTGTCTCCCAGTGTGACGCGGCGGCTCTTGATGCGGCGCAGCTCTTCAATCGCGTGTGTGTCCACCTGATGCGGAGGCGAGCCGGTGAGGGCATGGAAAAGCGTGGCTCCGAGGCTGAAGATGTCGCTGCGGTAGTCTTCCTCGTTTTGGAGGATCTTTTCCGGGGCCACATAGTAGGGCGTGGCCCAGATTTCGGCGCTGCGATCTGGTCCGCGAGCGGTGAAGAGGGCGAGACCGAAGTCCACGACCTTCGCGGTGCCTGTTTCCGTGAAAAGGATGTTCGCGGGCTTCACATCGCGATGGATCAGACCTTGATGCTGCGCGGCTCGGAGGCCTTCGGCGACCTCGTGGCCGATGCGTAGGGCCTCGCCCTCGTTGAGCTTGTCTTCTCGACGAATGCGCTGCTCCAGGCTGCCGCCGCCCACGAGCTCCATGGCGAGGTAAAAGTAGCCTTGGTCGTAGCCCACGGAGTAGAGCTTGATGACGTTCGGATGCGTGATGCTGGCGGTGATGAGCGCCTCCTGGCGAAACTGCTCCAAACGGGCTGCGTCCCGGCTGTAGGTGCGATTGAGGATTTTCAGCGCCACGCGGCGGCCGAGCGTCTCGTCCTCCGCCTCGAACACGCGGCTCATGCCGCCCTCACCGATCTGTCGCACGATCATGAAATGGTCGAACCGCCGCCGCACCCTCACCATCTGGCCGCAAAACGGACATTTTAATTTGGTAAATGGCTCCAGCGAGGTGACATCAATCTTCTCCTGACACACGGGACAGGTGCTGAGAAAGGTCTGTTCTGGAGGGGGGATCGTCACTTTGAATTCACGGCTTAACGCCGCGAAGGGACGCTGGTTGTATGCCAGAAATTACAGATTGCCTAATTAATTTGAATATTGAGTATGGAACCATGAATTGGACTGTCACTGAAGCTGCTGACTATGGCCTGAGACTCGATAAGCACCTCACCCAAAGGTTGCCAGATTTGTCACGTACCCGGGTCCAAGACCTCATCAAAGACGGCCACATCACCCTGAACGGTCGAACCGTGAAGGCGGGGGCTATCTTGAAGCAAGGCGATGCCATCCAGGTGACCATCCCGGAGGTCGTGCCCGTGGAGGTCAAAGCGCAGGACATTCCCATCACCATCCTCTTCGAAGACAGCGACATCGTCGTCATCGACAAGCCACCCGGCCTTGTCGTGCATCCTGCCGAGGGCAACCCCGATGGCACGCTCGTAAACGCCCTGCTGCATCACATCGACGATCTCAGCGGCATCGGCGGCGAGATGCGCCCCGGCATCGTGCATCGTCTCGATAAGGACACCAGCGGCTGCATGGTCGTCGCGAAGCACGACATCTCTCATCGTCGGCTCACCGAGGCCTTTTCCGAGCGGAGGCTCACGAAAATCTACCTCGCCGTCATCAACGGCGTGCCCAAAGAAAGCAGCGGCCGCATTCAAAACATGATCGGAAGGCATCCGGTGGACCGCAAACGCATGGCCATCCTCTACGATGGAGCCGGCAAGGAAGCCGTCACCGAATGGACGATGCTCGGCGAGCATCAAAGCTGCGCCCTCATTCAAAATCGCCTCCTCACCGGCCGCACGCACCAGATCCGTGTCCACATGAAGGAAGCCCTCGGCCACCCCATCCTCGGCGATCCGATCTACGGCCATCCCAGCCGCCAAAGAGTCCCCACCGCTCGATTGATGCTTCACGCCTGGAAGCTCGCCTTCCAGCATCCCATCCACGATCAGCCGATGAGCTTCGAAGCTGTGATCCCGCCGGAGTTTGAGCCGTGGACGAAGGCAGCCGGGATATGAGAGCCTTCTCGGAAGGCGCAACCATAAAAAGGGCAGCGCGGCGGCGCTGCCCTTCGGAGATTTAAGCTTGTTGAAGCGGCTTAGACCGTCTTGCGCTTCCGCTTCAGGTGAAGCTGGGCGGTGCTACGCTGGATCATGGCCATGACGGCGGCGACTTCTTCTTGCTGCTCGCCGGGTTTGAGGTCGGCGAGGGACTTCTGGGCGCGGGCGAGGGCTTCTTCGACGGCTTTTTCGTCGATCTTGTCCGCATCGATGGCCATGTCGGTCAGGATGCGGGTGACGGTGCCGGTGACTTCGACCAGGCCTTCGCCAACGGCCATTTCGGTCGTTTTGCCGCCTTTGGTGATGCGCAGCTCACCGGGGAGCAGCGTGGTCACGAGGTTGGCGTGCGCGGCGAGGACGCCCATTTCGCCTTCGTAACCCGGAAGCACGACGGTATCGACCTCATCGGAAAAGATGCGGGCCTCTGGGGTCACGATTTCGAGTTTAAGGGGCATAGCGGGGAAGAATGACGAATGACTAAATCAGAATGACGAAGGAATGACTAAATGGCGAAGCTGGAATGACGAAGTGAGCGGGAGAATTCGGACTTGGTCATTCTTTCGTCATTCGTCATTCGGGTTTCGTCATTTTCGGGCAGCGAAAAAGGTCTCAAGACTTCTTCACCGAATCAATGCCGCCCTTCATGTAGAAGTTGGCTTCGGGGACGTTGTCGTGTTTGCCGTCGAGGATTTCGGCGAAGCCTTTGATGGTGTCGCTGACTTTGACGTATTCGCCTTTGGTGCCGGTGAAGATTTCGGCGACGTGGAAGGGCTGGGAGAGGAAACGCTGAAGCTTACGAGCGCGGAAGACGGTGAGTTTGTCGTCTTCGCTGAGTTCGTCCATGCCGAGAATGGCGATGATGTCCTGAAGGTCTTTGTAGCGCTGAAGGACGCGCTGGACGCCACGGGCGACACGGTAGTGCTCTTCACCGACGATTTCAGGCGCGAGGGCCTTGGACACGGAGGCGAGAGGATCGACGGCCGGGTAGATGCCGAGCTCGGCGAGGGAACGCTCAAGCACGACGGTGGAGTCAAGGTGGGCGAAGGTGTTGGCCGGGGCGGGGTCGGTCAAGTCATCGGCAGGGACGTAAACGGCCTGGAAGGACGTGATGGAGCCGGTCTTGGTGGAGGTGATTCGCTCCTGCATCTGACCCATTTCAGCGGCGAGGGTGGGCTGGTAACCCACGGCGGAAGGTGTACGACCGAGGAGAGCGGACACTTCGGAACCGGCCTGGGAGAAACGGAACACGTTGTCGACGAAGAAGAGCACGTCCTGGTTCTTCTCATCTCGGAAGTACTCGGCCATGGAGAGGGCGGAGAGGGCGACGCGGAGACGGGCACCGGGAGGCTCATTCATCTGGCCGTACACGAGGGCCACTTTGGAGCCGGGCTCGCTGATGTAACCACCCTGGTCGTTCTTCACGATGTCGTGGCCGTTCTTCTTCACCTTGATGACGTCGGACTCGATCATTTCGTGGTAAAGGTCGTTCCCTTCACGAGTACGCTCGCCCACGCCGGCGAACACGGAGTAACCACCGTGGCCTTTGGCGATGTTGTTGATGAGCTCCATGATGACGACGGTCTTGCCGACGCCAGCACCACCGAAGGCGCCGACTTTACCACCCTTGGTGAAGGGGCAGATGAGGTCGATGACCTTGATGCCGGTTTCGAGGATCTGAGCGGAAGGATTCTGGTCAACGAGAGCAGGAGCGGCGCGGTGAATGGCGTAGCGCTTTTCGGTCTTGGGAGCTTCTTGGTCATCACAAGCGTCGCCGGTGACGTTGAAGATACGGCCGAGGACTTCTTCGCCGACGGGGACAGTGATTGGGCCGCCGGTATCCACGGCGTCCATGCCGCGCTTGAGGCCTTCGGTGGAAATCATGGCGATGGAGCGGACCCAGCCGTCACCGAGGTGGCTTTGCACTTCGCAGGTGAGGCGTGCGGCCTTGCCAGCCTGTTCGAATTTGATTTCGAGGGCGTTGTAGATGGCCGGAAGCTTGCCGGAGGCGGAGAAATCCACGTCCACGACGGGACCGATGACTTGGACGATTTTGCCGATGTTGCTCATGTTGGGTGATTTGAAATTTGAATGTGAAACTTGGGATTACTCCAGAGCCATCTTGGCGGTCGTGATTTCGAGGAGTTCGTTGGTGATCGCGGCCTGGCGGAGCTTGTTGTACTCGAGGCTGAGGTCCTTGATCATCTGCTTGGCGTTGTCGGTGGCGTTTTTCATGGCCACCATTCGGCTGGAGTGCTCGGAGGCGCGGGATTCGAGCACCATTTGATACACGGTGTCGTTCACATACTGCGGCAGCACGGTCTCGAAGACGACGGCGGCGCTCGGCTCAAAGGTGTACTCAGTGCTGGCGGTGGCGGTCTCGATCTCCGGGGCAAAGTCACGCTTGCCGCCGAGGGTCACCGGATTGACGGGCAGGATCTGCTCGACGGTGGGGACGACGGTGACGGTGTTGATGAAGTTGTTGAAGACGACGAGCACCTTCTTGTACTCACCGGTGAGGAATTTTTCTTGGAGGAAGCGGCCGACGCCACGGACCTCGGCGAACTTCGCGGGGTCTTTGATCGGGAAATCGGCCAGCAGGTGGCGGCGGAGGCGGTTGATGGCCTGGACGCCTTTCTTGCCGATGGTGACGTAATCGACGTCTTCGGTGCCAAAATCGGTCGTGATGAGCTTTTTGAAGAGATTCGTGTTCAGGGCTCCGCAGAGGCCTTTGTCACTGGAGACGAGCAAAACGAGGAGCTTGCCGCCTTTTCCTTCGCTGAAGAAGGGATGGAGGCCTTCTTCGGCTTTCTCCTTGAGGTTCACGAGCACCTTGTTCAGCAGCTCAGCGTAGTGACGGCCGTTGGCGGCTTGGTCCTGCGCTTTTTTCATCTTCGCGGCCGCGACGAGCTGCATGGCCTTGGTGATCTGGGCCGTGTTTTTGACCGATTTGATTCGGCGTCGGATGTCGCGTGTGGAAGGCATGGAGCGGAGAGCAGAGGGCTAAGGGCGGAGTGCCGAAAACTTATTTCCAGGACGCTTTGAAGTCGTCGAGGGCGGACTTGAGACCTTCTTCGACCTTGTCGAGGGCCTTCTCATTGGCGAGCTGGCCCATGAGGTCGGCTTTGCGGGTGGTGAGGTAGTCTTCGAGCTTGGCCTGGAATTCCTTCACGCGATCGACGGCGACGCTGTCGAAGTAGCCCTTCTGCATCGCGTAAAGCGTGCTGACCATGATGGGCAGGCTCTTCGGCTGATACTGCTGCTGCTTGAAGAGTTCCACGATGCGGGCACCGCGGTCGAGCTTGGCCTTCGTGCCGGCGTCGAGGTCAGAACCGAACTGGGCGAAGGCGGCGAGCTCGCGGAACTGGGCGAGGTCGAGCTTCGTGGTGCCGGAGACCTTCTTGATGGCCTTCGTCTGCGCGGCGGAACCCACGCGGGAGACGGAAAGACCGACGGAGATGGCGGGGCGGATGCCTTGGTAGAAAAGATCGGTTTCGAGGAAGATCTGGCCGTCGGTGATGGAGATCACGTTCGTCGGGATGTAGGCGGACACGTCGCCAGCCTGCGTCTCGATGATCGGCAGAGCGGTCATGGAACCACCGCCGTAGTTTTCGCTGACGCGGCAGGAACGCTCGAGCAAGCGGGAGTGGAGATAGAACACGTCACCCGGATAGGCTTCACGACCGGAGGGACGCTTCAGGATGAGGGACACCTGGCGGTAGGCGACGGCCTGCTTGGAAAGGTCATCGAACACGATGAGGACGTCCTGGCCCTGATCCATGAACCACTCACCGATGGCGCAACCGGCATACGGAGCGAGGTATTGGTTCACCGCAGAGTCAGAGGCGGAGGCGGAGACGATGGTGGTGTATTCCATCGCACCGGCGTCTTCGAGGGTCTTGACGACGCGGGCAATGTTGGACTGCTTCTGGCCGATGGCGACGTAGATGCAGTAGAGGGGCTTGTGGCCCTGCAGCTTGCCCTGTTCGGCGGCTTTGTTCTGCTGCGCCTGGGAAATGATGGTGTCCACGGCGATGGTGGTCTTGCCGGTGGAACGGTCACCGATGATCAACTCACGCTGACCACGGCCGATCGGGATCATGGCGTCGATGGCCATGATGCCGGTCTGCACGGGGACGGACACGGATTTACGGGCGATGATGCCAGGAGCGAGCTTTTCGACGGGATACTGGGTTTCACCCTTGATTTCGCCTTTGCCGTCGATGGGCTGGCCAAGAGCGTTCACGACGCGGCCGAGGAGGCTCTTGCCGACGGGCACGGAGAGGAGGCGGCCGGTGGTCTTGACTTCATCGCCAGCCTTGACGTTTTCACCGGAGCCGAGAAGCACGCAGCCGACTTCGGTTTCTTCGAGGTTCAGAGCGAGGCCGTAAACGCCGCCGGGGAACTCGATCATCTCATTGAGCATGACATCGCTGAGGCCTTCGATCTTGGCGGCACCGTCGCCGATTTCACGGACGATGCCCACATTGGACTTCGTGACGGCGGTCTTGAGGCCGGCGATTTGGGATTCGATTTCCTGGAGGATGTTGCTCATAATACGGGGGCGGTGGTGGGAAAGGGAGTTTGGCTAATGACGAATTCAGGAATGACGAATGACGAAAGAATGGCGAAGCTCGAATGACGAAACCACGCTCAGGAGCCTCGAAGCGGCGCTTCGGACTTTGGCATTCGGGTTTGTTTCGTCATTCGTCATTCGGATTTTGTCATTTAGGGGCGGTAAAAGATGATCAAGCGGCCAGGGATGCGGCTAGCCCCTCCAGGCGTGCTTTGACGCTGCCGTCCCAGACGTCGGAGCCGACTTTGACGCGGATGCCGCCGAGGAGCTCGGGGTTCACGCTGAAATCGAGGGTGAGCTGGCGGCCGTATTTCTTCGAAAGGCTGGCCTGGAGCTCAGACTGCGTCGCGGGGCTGAGCGCGGAGGCGCTTTCCACCAGCGCACGCTGGCGGCTGACCTCATTGGCGACGAGGCGGGAGAAGGCATCGAGCATGCCGATGTAACCACGCGGCTTGCTGCTGGCGACGCCGTTCACCACGGTGCGCACGCGGGACTCATCGAGCTTTCCATCGACCAAGCAGGCGCGGAAAAGCTGACGGGAGGTGCGGCGGGCTTCCTTGGAGATTTTCATGGTGGCGACGCGTTCGGGAGGAAAAATTAAGCGGAGACCTGAGCGGCGGTTTCCTGATTCAGGCGAGCCTGATCGTCGGAATTGAGCACCTTGCCGGTCACGCGGCTGGTAGCGTCGGCGACCATGCGGCCGAACTCACGCTTCAACTGGGACATGAGCTGCTCTTTTTCGAGCTCGGCAGCCTCACGGGCCTTGGCGAGGATGGAATTGGCAGAAGCCACGGCGTCCTGCTGGCGGCGCTCCTGGAGGGCTTTGGAGGCTTCATCGGCTTCCTTCACGAGGCGGGCGGCATCAGCCTCCGCCTTGTCGATGAGCGCTTGAGCATTCTTCGCGGCCTCAGCTGCGTCTTTGGTGATCTTTTCGAGCTTCGCTTCGCCATCGGCGATGCGCTGACGGCGTTGCTCCAACATGCCGAGGATCGGGCCGAAGGCGTATTTCTTGAGGATCGAGAAAACGATCCAGAAGATGATCACCTGGGCGAAAAACTTGGGCCAGGCGAGGCCGAATTTCTCGACAAGCGCGTCAACTTTGCCGGCGGCAAGGATGGTGGGCAAGCTGGTGATCATAGGCGGGGCAGGATGGATCTAAAACGGACTAAAAGGAGGGGGAGAGAGGGTGGTGGCGGATCACGCGGAGTGATCCGCCACCGGGAAGGCAAGAATTACAGACCGCCGAGGTAGGCGATAATGCCGAGACCTTCAGCGAGGGCCATGGCGATAATGCCGAGGGTCAGGATGTTACCGAAAGCGCCGGGGTTGCGACCGACGGCTTCCACAGCCTTGGAGCCGACCATACCGACGCCGATGGCGGCGCCAGCACCACCGAGTGCCATCGTGAGGTTACCAGTGATGCCGGAGGCGGCAGGGGCGGCGTGAGCGGCGGCTTCCTGGGCCATGGAGAGGAGTTCCATTGTCATAGTGTGTTATCGAGTTGGGTGTTGGTGTTGTTTCGTCTGCGTCCACACGTTGCGCATGGTCCCGCGGGCAAATTCAGAGATTAATGATGATCGCCTTCCTCCTCATGACCGTGATCGTCATGGGTGGTGGAGAGCTGAATGTAAACCGAGCAAAGGAGGGTGAACACGATGGCCTGAAGCAGGCCGACGAGCAGCTCCATGAAGTAGAAGGGAAGTGGGAGCGCCACGCTGCCGAGGAAGCTCATCACCGGTCCCTTGGAGTTCATCATGTCGCTCATGATGTGGAGCACGTTTTCACCGGCGAAAATGTTCCCGAAGAGACGAATCGAGAGCGTCACCGGGCGGATCACGATGGAGACGATTTCGATCACGCCGACGAACATGAACACGAGCGCCACGATCAACCCCATCACGCCTTTCAGGCCGCCTTTGGGACCGAAGGTATGAACGATGAAGCCCCAAACGCCGACTTCCTTGATCGTGAGGAAGAGCCAAACCAAGAAAGCAGAGAGGGCAATACCGGCGGTGGCATTCAAGTCAGCCGTCGGCGGACGCAGAAGAGGTTCGTGCGCGGCTTTCACGGAAAGGAAGCCCGTCGATTCACCCCAGCCGATGGTGCCGACGCCTGGAAGGAGGCCGAACCAGTTCGACACGAGGATGTAAATGAAAAGGGTGCCGAGCAGCGGGAAAGCCAGCTTCGCCTGCTTTGCGCCGACGATGTTCACCACCTGGCCGTAGAGGAACTCAATGATGAACTCGAAGAAGTTCTGCGCCTTGTGCGGGATGAGCGACATGTTCTTCGTCGCCTTCCGTGCAAACCAAAGCACGATCCCGAGCACGCAGAGCGCCACGAGCGTCGAATTGGTCAGGAACGCCATCAAACCTTCTTTCGCGAACAACTCCGCCGCCTTGCTGCTCACGTTGGCGAGCACGGGAGAAAACGAGGCTGATTGGATTGGGAAAAGCATGGCGCGAGGTGGTAGCCCAAAACGGGGGAAGCAGTTTGTTCTAGCCAGCCAAAAAGGGTTGGGCAAGCCCTTTTGTGAAAATTTTCACAAAGTCCCCGAAAGGCCGGTTTTTCAGGCTTCCGAAGCAATGGGCGCCGATGCGACTACTTCTCCTCGGTGGCCTCGGCAGCGGCTTTGGAGGCAGCCAGCGCCTCCTCCTCCTCTTCGAGTTTCTTTTCCTGCTCGCGGGCCTTGGACAGCGCCCCGGCGAGGAGACCGGTGGGCACCGCCACGAAGCCGAGGCCCAACAGAAGCACCACCGAGGTAAAAAGCCGACCACCGAGCGTGATCGGATACACATCGCCATAGCCCACCGTCGTCAGGGTGACCATGGCCCACCACATGGAATCCGGCACCGAGGCAAACTTATCCGGCTGGGCCTCGCATTCGAAATGGTGAATGCCCACGGCAGCCAGATAGAGCACGATCAACGCCGCGCAGCCAAAGAGCACGAGTTCCTCCCGGGCGATCGCAAAGGCATGGCGGTAGCGCCGCGCGGCCTTGCTATACCGGGTGAGCTTGAAGAGCCGGAACAAGCGCATCATCCTCAGCACACGGGCGCTGCGGAGATCCAGGCCCGCGCTGAGGTAGAAGGGCAGGATCGAAAGCAGATCGACGATGCCATAAAACGAGACCGCATACCGCAGCATCGGCCGCGAAAAGAGGCAGCGAGCAATGTATTCGGCGGTGAAGATGGCGATGCTGGCCACCTCGACGAGGTTTAACCAATAGATCTGCGCCTCCGTCAGGTTGGGCAGGGTCTCCAGCGCCAGGGTGATCAGGTTTACAATGATCAGTGCCTGGAGGATAAAATCGAGCCAGCGCCCGAAATGAACATGACCGTTTTCGTCTCTTCGAATCATGGGGTGCAAATTGGCATCACGCCCATTCGAGCGTGTACATGTAGATGGTGGTGGCCACGAAAATGAAGGACCCGACCGAGAAGAACCACCAGCGCATGCCGGTTTTGAAAACAAGGCCGATACCGGCAAAGAACAGGCTCAGTGCATAGTAAACACCGGCCAAGGAGAAGTAATCACCTGCGTTGTTCGCGTGGCTGCCCTCGTCGAACTTCACCTTGGCCTCTTTATACTTCTCATCGCTGCCCGCGTACATCGCTAGGTAGTAATCAGGACTGTACTCCTTCCGCTGCACCATCAGCAGCTCCTCCTCGGGGATGCTCTCGATGCCGGATTCCTTATACATCTTTCGTGCTTCCTCCGGCAGTCCCAAGGCTGTGTAGGCCTCGTCACTTGCTTGGCGAAGGTAAAAAACGCTCGCCTGATGCAGGAGGAACTCGCGGTCCTGATGTTCCCGAGGGAGAAGCTGAGCCTGCCAGATCATCTGCATGGCCTGGAGGTTCACGTTGTTGTCGTGCGTGATGATGGCGTTTGCCAGGCTGGCCGCGTCCGCCGCTTGGGTGGAGATCGTCGAAGCCTGACTATAGGCCTCCAGCGAGGCACCATCCCAGAGCCCTCCCTGGTGGCTTGCGATACCGGAAAAGATGGCACCTAGGCCAAGAAGGATGGCGGTGCAGAGCTCGAAGAGCTCGATCGAAGCCTGCTTCTTCTCGGCAGCTTCCTCGGCGGCTTCAAATTTCTCCAAGGCCACACGCGCATCGACCGCTGCAGCCTCGGCGGCTTTTTCGGCATCTTCTGCGGCATGCTCGGCTGATAGGGCGGCCACTCGCGCCTCATCGGCTTCCTCCACGGCCATATTGATCAGTTGCGTTTTGCTCTCGCTCATCGGCGGCGATTCATGACGGTGCCTGCTCAGAACGCAACCGTCTTTTGGCACAAGTGCTGCTAATTGATGAACTCTTCGATGGAACCCACGCGCATCATTCCCATCTCCAGCGCCCGCTCCGGGCAGCCAGCCAATGTCATCCGCATGGACCCCGATCCCACACTCATCAAGATCGAGACCGCCAGCGGGAAGGAAAGCATCTCCGGTGGCGACCCCGAGAACGCCCAGCGCTTTTCCGGCGAAATTCACTATGTGAGCTACTACGCCGCGAGGCTGGCTGAAACGCTTGGCATGCGCCGCCTGGAGGCCTGCATCCTCGAAGACCGCGACGGCCAGACCTCCATCGCCGCAGGGCAGAACCAGGGAAGCTGGCATGGCTCCATCCAAACCAGCCGCCGCTCCATCAAGCAGGTGCTCGAATCGCTCGGACGCTGATCTCTTCCACGCTGCATGAGTCTTGAACCTGTCATTTCCGCCGCCGCCGCGCTGCAACGCCTCGACGGCGTCGCAGGTGTGCTGCTTTTCAAAGGCAAACACTCCATCCACCGCCAGATGCCCTTCGCCGAAAGCCGTGCCGAAGAGCTGCGTGAGCGGCTGGAGGAAATGCTCGCTGGCTACCGTCAGGTGCGCCGCCGGATGCGGCAGATCTACCTCGAGTTCGACGGTGGTGTGCTGCTCATCGTGGCCAGTGAAGACGTGTCGCTCGTCTTTTTCCTCACTGCCCGGGCCGATCCCGATCTCGCGGCCAGCGCCGGCTCCGTCCTGCTCAGCGATCACGCCGCCGCGCTCGCCGCCGCCTCCAGCGAGGCCAAACCCGCTGCCACGGGCATTGAAGAGCTCTTCGTCACTTCCCCCAGGGCGCTCTCCCAGATTACTGACAAGGCTGAGCCCATCGTGAATCAGTGGGGCAGCGTGCGGAAAGCCGTCGAAGGCATTCTGGGTAAGGTCATGGGCCGCGGACAGGCCTCCAATCTAATCGACCGCACGCTCGAAGCCTCACAAACCAAGGATCCCTATCGCCTGCCGGCCGCCGAGGTCAAAAAACTCGCTGCCAGCATCATCGAGCACGTCCCCAACACCGCGAAGCGCCGCCAGCTCCTCACCGAGCTCGACGCCTCGCTCGCCGAACTCCAACTCTGACCGTTTTATGAATTTGATCCGCCTATTCATCCTTCTCACCGCCGCGTTCGGCTGCGCCTTGCTCGCCTCCGGCCAAGAAGCCGCCAAGGTCGAGTCGAAGCTCGATGTCATCATCCAGAAGCTCGACAAGATCGAGAAAAACACCGCGCCGAAATCAGAGTCGGCCGCGCTAGCGGCCGCCGTGGCCTCTGCGCCGGCTGAAACCGCCGCCAAGGCCGAAATCGAGGCCGTGCAGCTCAATTTGAACCTCGTCTGGATGGTGATCACCGGCGCGCTGGTCTTCGTCATGCAGGCCGGATTTGCGATGGTGGAGCTGGGCTTCGCGAGAGCGAAGAACAGCATCAACATCATCATGAAGAACTTCCTCGACTTTTGCATCAGCGCCATCGTCTTCATGTTCCTCGGCTTCGGGCTCATGTTCGGCACCAGCGCGGGTGGATGGATCGGCACGGACAGCTTCTGGCTCTCCGATCATGGCGCGGATGACAAGCTGTGGGCCTTTTGGTTCTTCCAGGTCGTCTTCGCCGGCACCGCCTGCACCATCGTCAGCGGCGCGATGGCTGAGCGCACGAAATTCGTCGGCTACCTCATCTACGCCGCGCTGCTCGCTGCCATCGTGTATCCGCTCGGCGGTCACTGGGCCTGGGGCAGCTTCGGAGGCTCGTTCGGCGTCGGCGGAGCCAAAGGCTGGCTCGAAAACATGGGCTTCATCGACTTCGCCGGCTCCACCGTCGTGCATGGCTGCGGTGGCGCGTGTGCACTGGCGGGCATTTTGGTCGTCGGAGCAAGGCACGGACGTTTCGCCAAGGATGGCACGCCGCGACTCATCGCGGGTCACAACATCCCGCTGGCCGCTTTTGGCGTTTTCATCCTTTGGTTCGGCTGGTTCGGCTTCAACGCCGGCTCCACGCTGCTCGGCAATGGCACCATCGGCCGCATCGCGGTGAACACGACCATCGCTCCTGCCGCCGCAGCGCTCTCCGCCATGATCTCCATGTGGTTTGTGCAAGGGCGCCCCGATGTTGGCATCACGCTCAATGGCAGCCTCGGTGGCGCAGTCGGTGTCACCGCCTGCTGCGCGAACATCTCCCCAGCCTCCGCCTTCATCGTCGGCCTCATCGCGGGCATCATCACCACCGTCGCCACCATCGCGCTGGAGCGTTTTCAAATCGATGATGCTGTCGGTGCGGTGCCCGTGCATCTCTGCAACGGCTGGTGGGGCACGCTTTGCGTCGCCTTGTTCGATCAAGGCGGCTTCAACGCCCAAAAACTCGGCGTGCAGGCCCTCGGCACCTTCAGCATCACCGCATTTACGTTCGTGATGGCCTTCGGCATCTTCAAGCTCGTGGACATGCTCGTCGGCCTGCGAGCCAGCGACACGGAACAGATCGACGGCCTCGACTTCGCCGAACACGCCGCCAACGCTTATCCCGACTTCCAGACCACCGAACAGACGTAAGCACACTGTCTCATCAAGACGCATCGAACACCCGCACGCGGAGATCACGCATCGCGAAGAGCCTTTTCTCACCCTCCGTCGCCTCCAAGCCGCGCACGACCCGTGCCCCGTCTCTCCGCGTCGCGCCAAACCGGCTGCGCTGCGCCTTGAAAATGCCGTTCACAAAATCCCGGCCCCCAAGCACCGCTCCGTCCGTGAAGTAGCGCATCCGACACTTCAGAGCCTCAGCCACTGGCAGCCTGCCGCCTCGTTTCAGCACCTTCTTAGCATCCTCACGGTTGATCGCTCCTGCTTTCACACCTCCGGCTCCAGTCTTTGACGTCAGGCCCCAGGTGAAAAGCAATCGCCGGTAGTGCTCCAGCAGCCCAGCCTCCGCCTTCACACCATCCAGTTGCACACGCGCTGCCACCTCAATGCCACCACGAGCCATCTTGATCCCCGCCACGGCCTCTGCATACCCGCACCAGCGGTAGTCCTTTGGATCCTTCACCAAACCGGCCCGCACGGGATTCAGATCAATGTAGGCCGAGGTCATCGCCAGCGCATTGCCACCACCCTCCACGAGCGTGCTTTTATACCGCTCCTCCCAGAGCGTGCCCTTCCGCTGATGATGCTTGTTAAACCACTGCGTGAAGCGCTGTTTCAGCGCTTTCATGAACGAGCTGATGTCCCACATTCGAGCCGTCCAGCCATCAATGATCTTTTGAGCTGCCGCATGAGCGCCAGCCTTGCGAAGTTGGTCGATTTCTACCCGCAGCAAGTGGGCTGTCGTTTTCCCCAACGACCTCGAAATGATTCCCAGCACCTCAGCCTCGGAAGGCATCACATCAGGCCGACGCGGCACCTCCACCAGCACATGAAAATGATTGGAAAGCACGCAAAAAGTCACCACGCGGACCTGGCAAAGCTTTTCATACATCCGCATGAGTCCGACAAACATCTCCCGCTCCGCATTTTTCAAGACGAAGTCACGGTTCACGACGCGGGAAACGCAGTGGTAATAGGCCAGCGGGTGATGGGAGGGGGCCTTGAGCCGGGCTTGTCGCATGGCAACGAGTAACCGGGAGATCGAAACAGCGCAAGCGGCATCATATAAAGGGACAGACCTTTTATTGTATAATCGAGGCTTTGAGTTCGATTTGAGCTCTTCGGGGCATGCGGGTTACTTCAGTACCGCACGCAGCACTGGCTCGAACACATCCGCCTGGCGCATGAAGCCGAGGTCGGTGGCGTGGGAGGCGTCATTCGCGCCTTCGGCATCGGTGCCGTATAGCGCATCGCCGCTGATGTAACTCAGATTGGCCACTTTTTCGGCCTTCAGTTGCTCAAAGGCCGCTTTGAGTGCCGCGTGGTTGTCATCGTGAAATTTGGCCTTTGCCGGCGTGATCCACGAATTCGTGAAACGGCGGTCCTCGACGAGGATGATCGGTGTGGTGGCGTGTTTGGAGCGGAGTTGCTTCACCAGCGGCACGCACTTGGCCGTCACATCCGCCGGACCCATATTCGGGCAGCAGTCGATGACGATGGCGGCGGCATCGAGTTCGTTGATCAAATCGCCGACGGCCGCATCCATGCGACCATTGCCAGAAAAGCCGATGTTGAGGACGGGACGATCCAAACGACGACCCAAAATCGCCGTGTGAACCATGCCCGGGCGGGAGGCATTCGCGCCGTGGGTGATGGAGGTGCCATAAAATACAATGGGCTTCTGCCGCGGAGCCTGGCCTTCAAACTTCGCTTCTTTCGGCACGCCGATTTCCAATTTCTCGATGCCATTGTAGAGCGGCAGGTAGGCGGCGAATTCATGCTCGCCCGCAGCCAGATCGCTGATCATGACGGCTTCCACATGCTGCTTGTCCGGTTTCGGGCACGCCACCCAGCGCCACTGGCCTTTATCATCGCGAGCATACAGATCGAGACCGCTTGCACCCGTCGCCGGCATCGCTGGAAGGGCCAGATTGGCCTTCGCGAGGTCGTAGCGGCAGTAAATCGCCTTCGCATCCGTTTTGAAACGCACCATCATCCCCGCCGAATCACGACTCAGGCCCCAAACCGCCGGTGTGACGGTTTTTTGAGCCTTCGCAGGCAAACGATCAAACCAGCGCAAACGCTCCTGATCCTCCCAGCCGCGACCTTCGACGCCCCAAGTCGTCACATCTTGCCACTGCGCATCGGCAGGAACGGTGGGGCCTTTGGGCTTGGCGGGGGCTTTGGGTGTTTGCGCCAAGGCGACGGAAGCCGCGAGGAGGACGGTGAGAACGCAGGTGAGTTTCATGAGACTGCTCGAAACGCCGCCTCGATACTCTTCCTCGCGGCCTCGCACCTTTTCAGGCCAG
Organism: Verrucomicrobiaceae bacterium; assembly: GCA_016713245.1. Classification (GTDB taxonomy): domain Bacteria; phylum Verrucomicrobiota; class Verrucomicrobiia; order Verrucomicrobiales; family Verrucomicrobiaceae; genus Prosthecobacter. The sequence goes on from JADJPM010000001.1 coordinate 1,216,909, forward strand.
ATTTTCCCGAGGCACAGTTTGGCCATCACTCCTCGTCCGCCAGCGAACCGCGTTTGGTCGGCGCAAAGAGGTAGCCCAGCACGCCCTCGGTCGCCTTCCAAAAGCCGATCAACGTCGTCACGAAGCACAGAATCAACAGGGCTCGAGTGATGTCCCCGACCCACTCCCAAAAGGCCCAGAAAACGCCAATCCCCGCGGCCATCAGAAATAGTCCCGCCACCCCTTGGCGCACGGCATTACCCCGCAGACCCGCGATGCGCTCCGCCTGGGCTCGGGCATACATCGCCTCCGCTTGGGGGCCGGTGATGCCATTGACCTCAAGCTTCGCGAGCACATTTTCGCGAGACTCATCCCAGATCACCATGCGGTGAATGATCTGGTAGAGGCGCTGCTCATGCTCCGGGGTCATTCAGCGAAGGATCAAAACGGAATGTCGTCGTCTTCCATTCCATCGGTGATCGGACCGTCGCCAAAGTCATCATTCTGCTGTGCTGGAGCGGGGCGCTGCTGCGGGCGAGCCGCCGGTGGAGGACCCCCACGCTGGGGCGCAGGGCGTTGCTGCGGGCGATTGTATCCGCCACCGCCTCCACCGCCGCCGCCTCCATACCCACCACCACCACCGCCGGAATAGCCGCCACCTTCGTCATCACCGCCACCGCCCGCAGGACCGCGATCTCCGCCGCCACCCTGAGCGCTGCCGAGGAATTGCATGGCTTCGCCGACGACTTTGAGACGCGTGCGCTTTTGGCCGGTGGCCTTGTCTTCCCAGGAATCCATTTGAAGGCGGCCTTCGATGAAGACGGGGCGGCCTTTGTGCAGCCACTTCCCGGCCAGCTCGGCCGTGGTGCCCCAGAGGGTCACATCGACGAAGGTGACTTCCTCGACCTTCTCGCCGCTTTCAGACTTGTACACGCGGTTCATGGCGAGGCCGATATCACAGACGGCGCTGCCTTTGGGAGTGTAGCGCACCTCGGGATCGCGGGTGAGGTTGCCGATGAGCATGACTTTGTTCAGGGAGGCCATAAGAAGAGAAGTTGAAACGCCATCTTTGCCGGGTGCCACCCCTGACGGCAATGTTTTTTTGTCACCAAGACTCTCCGCGTGCATGCTGAGAGCGTGCTGGACCTCATCGACGGCTTCATTCTCCACCTCGCCACGGAACGCGGCCTCTCCGTGAACTACCAACTCCTCGTGCGGCGCTTCCTGGAGGCGTTTGCGTCGTGGTACAAGCAGGTACATGCCTCCGAATCGCCTGCTCAGGTGACGACGGACCAAATCACCGACTACCTCGCCCGTCGCAAAAAGGACGGGCTGGCCACCTCCTCGGCCCGGGTGGAGCTCATCGGGATCAAAATCTTCTTCCGCTGGCTGGCGGCCCGAAAACACATCCCCACCGATCCTGCCGATGCCATCTTGCCTCCCCGCCCAGAGCAACACCTGCCGGATACGTTGAACGAACCCGACGTGCGCCGCCTCATCGAGTCGATCAACGGGACCTCTCCGCTCGACCGGCGTGACCGCGCCATCCTGGAGCTCTTTTATGCCAGCGGCCTGCGGCTTTCCGAGCTGCTCGATGCCCGGCTCGAGCACCTCAGCATGGAGGAAGGATGGATCCGGGTGACGGGCAAAGGGGCCAAAACGCGCCTCATTCCCGTCGGCGGTGCCGCTCGCGAAGCCATCGCAGCCTACTTGGAGCATTCGCGACCTCATCTGGTGAAGGCCAAAAGCTCCAGCCATATTTTTCTCTCGTATCGCGGCAAGCGGCTGACCCGGGAACGCATCCGCGCCATCTTCCTCGAACGCGCCGCCTTCTGCGGCCTGGAGCAGCACATCCATCCGCACAAGATGCGCCACAGCTTTGCCACCCATCTGCTGAACCACGGTGCCGACCTCCGCGTCATCCAGGAAATGCTCGGCCATGCGGATATCGCCACGACGCAGATCTACACCCATGTCGATCAGGCGCGGCTAAAGGAGACGCATCGAAAATTTCATCCACGGGCGTGATTCAGGCCTCGCTTAAACAGGCGAGGCTCGCGCGGCTTTTTGCCTTCCCGCACGGCATGATCTCGGCTAGAAAGACCCTCGATGTCCACTGCCTCTCCCGCCAAGACCACCCACGGCCACAATCACTGGCCCATCGTCATCGCCCTCGCCGCCGGCGTCGGTATCGGCATGATTCTCCAAAAGATCGCACATCCAGCGGAAGGAGTCGCGCCGGAGTGGATCAAGACGGTCATTGAAGCCTGCCGCTTCGTCTCGGACCTGTTTTTGCGTGGTTTGAAGATGGTCATCGTGCCGCTCGTCGTCGCCAGCATCATCAGCGGCATCGCGGGTCTGAAATCGCTCGATGGTTTTGCCCGCATGGGTTTGAAGACGTGGGCTTATTACCTCTTCGGCAGCCTCACCGCCGTCTGTGTGGGCCTTCTCATGGTGAACACCCTCAAGCCCGGCCTCGGCAGCGATGGCAAGCCCAACCCCACGCTCAAAGCCGCGATGGACGGTGCGCTGCAAAGCAAAAGCGCCAACGAGGTGGGTGAGGTGATGAAGAACGCGCAAGGAGGAGCCTCCTCGCTGGTGGACATCATCCGCCGCGCCATTCCCACGAACGTCATCGAAGCCTGCGCGAAGGGCGATCTGCTTGCCATCATCGTTTTCAGCATTCTGTTTGCCATCGCGATGGTGCTCGTGCCCGGTGGACCTCCCGCCGCCTTGCGCGACGTCTTCAACCAGCTCGCGGATGTGATGACGCTCATCACCACCTGGGTGATGAAGTTCACGCCGATCGCGGTGTTCTGCCTCGTCATCCCGGCCATCGCGGAGGTCGGCGTGGGCGTGTTGCAGAATCTCGTGCCATATGTGCTGACCGTCGTCGGGGCGCTGCTGCTGCACACGCTCGTCATTTTGCCTGTCGTGCTCAAGCTCGCCGGAGCCTCTCCGCTCCAGCATTTCAAAAACATGAGTGATTCGCTGCTCATGTCCTTCTCCACCGCCTCTTCCACCGCCACCATCCCCGTCACGATGCGTTGCATTCGGGAGGAATCCGGCGTGAGCGAGCGTGTGGCCTCCTTTGTCATCCCGCTGGGTGCCACGGTGAACATGAACGGCACCGCGCTCTACGAATGTGTCGTCGTCGTCTTTGCCGCGCAGGTGCTTGGCATCGACATGAGCCTCACGCAGCAGTTCATCGTCGTCCTGCTCGCCCTCGTCAGCAGCATCGGCGTCGCCGGCATCCCGGCGGCCAGTTTGGTGGCCATCATCATCATCATGCAAAACGCCGGCTTCAGCGAGGACGCCATCAAAGCCTCCCTCGGCCTCATCCTCACCATCGACCGCCCTCTCGACATGGCCCGCACCACTGTAAATGTCTTTGGTGACACCGTAGGAGCGGTGGTGATCGCGAAGTCAGAGGGGGAAACGCTGAACAGTTGAGCCCCAAGGAGCGGCACTTGCCAAGTGCCGCAGGAGCCGGAGGGGACTTGGCAAGTCCCTCTCCTTGTTGCACAGAGCGCTTTCCCATGAGCCAGACCGCCAATCTTCACATCGCCTCCAATATCGCGCTGCCGTCACCGCGTTCGATGGTGGCGGAAATCGCGCCGACGGAGGCGCAGACGGCTTTCATCGCTGAATCACGCCGCGAGATCCGCGACATCTTGTTTGGCAAAGACTCGCGATTCCTCGTCGTGCTGGGTCCGTGCTCGATTCATGATCCGGAGGCCGGTTTGGAGTATGGGCGAAAGCTCGCGGCGCTGGCGCAGGAGCTCAAAGACCGGCTTTGCCTCGTCATGCGCGTCTATTTCGAGAAGCCACGCACCACCGTCGGCTGGAAGGGCCTCATCATGGACCCGGATCTCGACGGCACCTGCAACATCCCTGACGGCCTCCGCCTCGCCCGACGCATCTTGCGCGATGTGATCGACCTCGGCCTGCCCACGGCCACGGAGTTGCTCGATCCCATCACGCCGCAGTACATCGCCGATTTGATCTCCTGGAGCGCCATCGGTGCCCGCACGACGGAATCGCAAACGCATCGCCAGATGGCCTCCGGCCTCTCGATGCCGCTCGGATTCAAAAACGGCACGTTTGGGCACATCGCGCCCGCCATCAACGCGATCAAAGCCGCGATGCAGCCGCAGACCTTCCTCGGCGTGAACGAGGATGGCGTGGCCTCCGCCGTGACCACCAGCGGCAATCCCGACTGCCATATCATCCTGCGCGGCGGTGAAAGCGGTCCCAACTTCGGCGCGGACAACGTCATGGAGACCATCGACGGCCTCGAAGCCGCGAAGCTGAAGCCCGCGATCATGATCGATGCCAGCCACGGCAACTGCGCCAAAGACCACCGCCGCATGCCGGATGTCTTCCGCGAAATCGTGCGCCAGCGTGCCGCAGGCCAAAAGGCCATCATCGGCGCGATGCTCGAAAGCAATCTCGTCGGCGGAAGCCAAAAATTCCCGCAGCCGCTCGATCAACTCGTGCGCGGCCAGTCCATCACGGATGCGTGCATCGATTGGGAAACGACGGAGAAGCTGCTGCGCGAGGCGCACGGAGTGCTCAAATGACGAAACCAGAATGGCGAATGAGGAATGAAGCCCGAATGTTCGGACTTCGACATTCATTCCTCATTCCTCATTCTGGTTTCGTCATTCCCACCATCTTCCACTCCCCTTCCGCCAGATCACCGAGCGTATATTCGCCAAATCTCTCCCGGTGCAGCTTCTCCACCTGCCAGCCCTGGCTGGCGAACATGCGGCGCACTTGATGGTAGCGACCCTCCGTGATGGTGAGGCGGGCGGTGCGTGGGGCGAGAATTTCGAGTTTCGCGGGCAAACAGGGCTTCTCCTCGCTGCGGAGCATCAAATCGCCCTTGGCGAAGGTTTCGACGAGTGAGGCCTCCAAGTCCCGATCGACCTCCGCGACATACGTTTTCTCGATTTCAGCCTTCGGCGAGGTGTAGCGATGCACCAGCGGACCGATGTCGGTGACGAGCAGCAGGCCGCTCGTGTCCTTGTCGAGCCTTCCCACGCTCGTCACAGCGGGATTGCGGCGCAGCCATTGATCCGGCAGCAGCTCATAAATCGTCGGGCCTTCGTTTCCATCATGCGTGCAGACGTAGCCGACAGGCTTGTGAAGCATCGCGAGCAATCCATCCGGAGCTTCGAGCGGCTCGTCGTCCACCGTCACAGCACGCGGATCGACTTTGTGGTCCGCTTTGCTCAAAACGAGGCCGTTGTGCTTCACGCGTCCGTTCTTCACAAACAACACCGCCTCGCGTCGCGAGCAGTAACCGAGGGAGGAGAGGACTTGATCGAGGCGGCGCATGCAAAAAAGGAATCGCGGAGATGCTCCGCGATTCCCACGCTGGATTCAATAGCCGTAGTTGAAGGGATCGCTGTATTTCGGATTCGTGGCGAGCGAGGTGTCCGTGAGCGATTTCATGAAGTTCACCAGATCCGCCTTCTGCTGCGCGGTGAAGTTCGGACGGCGCACGCCACCGCCCTGTTGCGGAGGGAGGCGCAAGGGCGGGGAGAGGTTCGGATTGTCCACGACCTGGGTGCTGTAGAAATCGACGACCTGTTCCAGCGTGGCAAAGCGGCCGTCGTGCATGTAGGGCGCGGTGAGCTCGATGTTGCGCAGCGAGCCGACCTTGAACTTGCCGTTGTCGCCCGCCTGGCCAGTGACGCCGCCTTTGCCGAGATCGACATAGGGGAATTCGAGGCCGTTATTGAAGATGTCCACGTCGGGCACGAAATTATCCGTGCGATGGCAGGCGCTGCAATTGCCCGGGGCGTTGAAGAGCTGGCGGCCGCGTTCCTCGGACTGCGTCCAGTTGGTTCCCACGACGAAGTTCGTCGTGCGAGCGGCATCAAAGCGGGAACTCACGGAGATGATCGAGCGCACAAACTGCGCGAGCGCCTTCGAGATGCGGTCGGAGGTGACACCAGGTGTGCCGAAGACCTGCGTGAAGAGATCGACGTAGAAGGGCTCCGCGCCGAGGCGGGCCTCCAAAGCGGGGAGCGTCATGCCCATCTCGACGGCGTTTTGAATCGGTTGCAGCACCTGGATTTCCAGTGTGGCGGAGCGTTCATCCCAGAAGAAGGACTGGCGCTGATACCAGCGGGCATTGCTGAGGCCCATTGAATTGCGATCCGTGCGTCCGCCCTCGAAGCCTTTGCTAAAACGATCTGGATCCGAGAAACCATGCGCCTGCTGGTGGCAGGAGGAGCAGGAGACCGTTTGGTTTAGCGAGAGACGTTTGTCATAGAAAAGGATGCGTCCCAGCTTCGCACCGGCATCGGTGGTGATGTTGGTCGCCGGCATGTTGCTCTGATTGGAAATCGGCGGGACGGCGAAATTGGCTGGCAGCGTGGGGTTGTCGTAGTCGTAGGGCGAGACGGGAAGGTTCACCGCCGTGGCGAGCGTGCTGGTGATGCTGCCCTGCAACGCGGCGGAGTAGGAGGTGCGGTAAAAGAGGTTCGTGGTGGAAGGCGCATGCGCCGTGGTGCAATCGAGCCGGCCGTTGTGGACCTTGTAGTTCTGCACGTTGGTCCAGTTCACGAGGTCGGGGGAGCTTTGCAGCGTCCAGACGTGATCACCTGGATCGATGATGGTCACGCGGCTGGTGTTCGCCGCTGCGCCGGGCGCAAAGCTGATCGACGAACCTGCCGGAAGCTGGGCCTGGGCCGCCGTGACGACGGAGAGAGCGAGGAGGAGATGAAGACGGGATTTCATGGGAGGGGTGCTGGTTACACCCGAGTTAGTCCCGCGAGGATAAACAGCCCTGGGGCACGAAGATGAATAAGAAGTTATTTTTGCGACTTTTCGACTGGGAGATGCGCGAATGAGGCTCTTTCGGCGCTGTGGCAGGGAAACGGGCGTTGAGCCGCCATTTGGTCGCTTGCAGCAGGAAGGCGAAGGCATAGGCTGCAACCATGAACGCCACGCTCACCGAACCCGTCGAGTCGCTGCTCCGCGAACAAGTCGCCAGCGGACAGTTTTCCAGCATCGAGGCCGCGATTGAGAGCGCAGTGAAGACGGTTTTTGGCCGCACGGCTTCACCTGCCCTCGAATCTTTGCTCGATGAAGCCCTTTCGCATTCAGGTGAACGGATTCCGCTTTCTCAACTACGTGGCAAAGCAGCATGAAGACAGTTGTCTTCAATCCGGTGGCACTGGATGACCTCGACGAGATCACCAACTACATCGCGTCGGACAACCCAATGGCCGCCGAAGAGGTGCGAGAGGCGGTTCTCGATACCGCGGAGAGCTTGGGTGCGCACCCCGATTTAGGCATTCGTCCCCGGTTCAGCGCTCGTCGGTTTGCCGGCATCCGGTTTCTTCCCACCTCGCGGTACCCGAACTACTTGGTTTTTTACCGCGAGCTATCCAATGCGGTCGAAATTCTGCGTGTGCTGCACGGCGCGAGGAACCTTCCGCGCTTGTTCGAGTGAGCCGCCTCATTTCCTCACATAAAACAGCGCCCGGTCGTGGCAGAGGAGGACGAGGTCGAGTTTGCCGTCGGAGTTCAAATCGAGGGCGGTGTAGTCGTGGGGTTCGTTTTCGCGGCCGGATTTGCCGCGGAAGTGGGGATCGGTCTCGAAGATGCGGAAGTGCATGCGGCTGGTCCATTCCTGGGTCTTGGCCTCGGGCTGGAAGAACTCGATGACGCGGCTCTTGGCGGTGTCGAGCAGGGCGAGATCATCGATGTCGAGGCCAGAGAAGCTGGCGGAGATCAAATCACTCGGCTGCGTGTCTTTGAGCTCGCTGTCGAAGGTGTGGACGGTCTCAAGCTGGAGGGAATCGCCATCGAGCGGGGTGATTTGGAAGCTGCTTTTGCCGAGCAGCAGCAGGCGCTGGCTCACGAGGCGGATCAAATCGGGCGTCATCGCGGGCAGGGGATGGCTGTGCTGGCTGCGGTAAACGCCATCGGCTCCGGCCGTGAGGTCGTAGAGCTTGCTGTGCGCGGTGTCGATGAGCGTGACGCGGAGTTTTTTGGCGGCGTCGCGGTTCAGCAGGGCGGTGTGGATCTCGGCGCTGGCATCCGGGGCGTTGAACTGCTCCACGATGCTCGCTTTGCCATCGGCGCCGACGCGGAAGACGCGGGCGAGTAGCTCGCGGGCGATGACGAATTCATCTTTGCCATCGCCATCGAGATCGCCGGTGGTGAGAGCACCGGGGGTGAGCTTGCTCACGAAGGTATCCGGAATGCCTTCGACGCGTTTGAAGGGTGTTTTGGTATCCGCAGTGCTCACGAGCACCTGCATGGCTCCGATGCTGGAAAACACGGCGAGATCACCTTTGCCATCTTGATTGGCATCGAGCACGCGGAGGGCGCTGACGCGGCTGCTGCCGGTCAAAGCGCTGAGTTCGAGACTGGCGGTGGTGAACTTCTTTTCCTTCGCGGTGATGCTGAGGAGCTGCGGCTTGGATTTGATCTCGACGACGGCGTGAATGCTTCCGGCGATGGTGCCGATGGTGCCGCTGGTGAGGGTGAGCAGCGTCTCGCCTTCTTTGGCCTGATAAACGATCTCGGGATAGCTGAGGCGGCCTTCGTGCCATTTGGCGATGCCGATGGCCTTTTCGGTGGTGCTCAAAAGAATGAGTTCGGGCTTCGAATCGCCATCCGCATCGGCGATGAGCATCAACTCGACACCGCCGAGGATGGGAAACTCACGCCCCTGGCTGAAGCCGCCGTTTTTCTGACCGCTGAAGAGCCACAGGCGGGCGCTTTTCGGCTCGGACATGATCACGTCGGCCTGGCCATCGCCGGTGAGATCGCCGTAAGCCACGGCGCCGCCTTTGCTTTCGGTGGGCGGCATGGCGTAGCGGATGGTGGAGGCGCGGTCGCTATCCGGCTCGGCCTTCGCTTGAGTGAGTCGAGCCACTTCGATCATGCCGGTTTCGTTTTGAATCCATGCCACGCCGGTCTTGCCGCCGCCGAGACGCACGGGATGCAGCCAGTGACGGCTGGCGGGAATCTCGATGCGCCATTCCTCGCCAAAGCTCTTGTCGTCCTGCTGGAGGCGCACGAGCAGCGCATCGCCCTCTGGCGCGGTGTAAAAGAGATCGGGCTTCGCGTCCGCATTCAAATCAGCGACATGCAGGCCGGCGCAGCCGCTTTCGCCGAGGGCATAAGTCTGCGGATCAGACCACTCGCCAGCTTTGTCCTTCTGCGTGAGAAGCATGAGCCGTGTGTCGGTGAGCAAAGCGAGGTCGGTTTTGCCATCCGCATTCAAATCGGCGGCGGCGAGCACCTCGGTGTCCTCGGAGGTGGAATCGAGCGCGAAGTCCTTTTTCAGCGTCCAGCCACCTTTGCCATCCTGCATGCGCAGCACGAGCTTTTCGTCGTCGGTGATCGCGGCGAGGTCGGGCTTCTTGTCGCCATTCCAATCGCCCACCGCGAGGGCAAAGGCCGCGTGACCGAGGACGAGCGGCTGTTTGTCGAAGCGCGAGACTTCGAGAATGGGGTTCCAGCGATCCTCGCGGGAGGTTTTCTCCGGATCGCCGGGCTTCACGCCGTCTTTGCGCTGAAGCAGGATCTCGATGCGGGCGCGGTCGGCATTGATGATGGCGATGTCGGTAAGGCCATCGCCATTGAAATCGGCGGCGCGGGGGGAACCCGTGGCCCAATCAAGCTTCACGACTTCGGGGCCGTCGAAGTAGAGAGGGGCAGAAAACGCACTCGAGGCTAGAATCAGCGCCGCCAATCCGACTCCGACTCTGACTCCTTCTCCGACTCGTCGGGGCGAAGGATTCTGCGGATGAGGAAGGGAGGAGACGAAGGAGCGCGATTTCACGACGAGGAGGAGGCGGAGTAGGAGTCGGAGGAAGATTCGCTGACGCGGTTACTTTGCTTCCACAGGCGTCGAGAGCATCTGGATGTGCAGCGCATCGGGATGAGAGTAACTGCCGCTCATCATGGTGCCGAAGTACTTCTGGAAGGTGGCATCGGAGGGACGGTTTTTGGAGTCCACGAGCTTCGCGAGGGCCTCGCCAGCAGCTTCGGCGGGCTTGGCGTCGTCATCGCCGCCTTTGGCGGGGCCTTTGCCGGGACCTTTTTTCTTGGTGGCGGACTTTTTCTGCGAGGCGGTCTGCTTGGAGACCATCTCCATGGCGTTGAAGATGGTGCTGATCATCTTGCTCGAATCGGTGACGCCGAGGCCGTTGTAGCCTTTTGGCAGCAAAGCGATCTGCGCCTGGGCTCGCGGGGTTTCCCAGATGGAGCCGCCGGAGGGGTCCTTCATGCGGCCGAGCACCTTGCGCAGCGCATCGAGCTTGCCGGTGCCGATGAGGAGATGCTTGCCGGTGTTCACATACGCGATCTCCGGCATGGCGGAGGCACCGCTGCCGCCGCCGCTGGCCTTCAGCGTGTTCACTTTGTAGCCGAGGTAGTCGCTCTCATCGAAGGCGGCGAAGCCCATGCCGCCGAGGGCGTTTTGAATGCCTTTGAGCGCGATGCCGAGCTTGTCGCCGTTTTTGATTTTGAAGCCCATGACCTCGCTCTGCACTTTTCCATCGCTGTCGCTGACCTGGAAATTCGCGCCGTCGAGGCTGCCGAAGAAGTCATCGCGGATTTTGAAGCCGTTTTGCTGCTCAAAGCCGGCGAGATACATGTTTGCCATCATGCCCATCTGCGGGCTGAGCTTGGTGACCATGCCCATGAGGCCGTCATACATCTTGAGCCACTCGACGGTGGAAACCTGCGCGCTGGCCACATCGTCGGCGATGAAGGCGGGCAGCTCGACGTCCTTCGCGCTGCTCGATACCCAGGAGAGGATGCCGACGGGCTTCTCCGGATGGAAAACGAGCACGTCGGAGCGGGAGCGATCATCGGCAAAGTCGAGCGTGATGGCGATTCCTTGGAATTCGTTCAGGCCGACGGCTTCGAGCATCTGCTCGGGCTTCACATCGCCGAGCGGATTCGCGGCCGCTTTCTTGCCCTCCTTTTTGGCTTCCTCGGCGAGTTTTTCCTTCAGCAGACCCAGCGCCCGCGTGCCGTTGAAGTAGAGCGTCACATCCGCCACGCCCTCGCGAAGCTGCGCGAGACGCTCGAAGTGGCCGCGGATCTCGGCGCTGGCCTCACCGCTGCCGGATTTCACGGCGCCGATCATGTATTCCATGAGCTTGCGATTGGTGGCCTCGATCATGACGCCATCGACAAAGCAAAACGCATCCACCCACGGTGCGTCGGCCTCTTCGGAGGAGGTCGCGATGCTCACGCTAACGCCGGCGATGTCGAGCGTGCTTTCCTTGAGATCGGGATGGGACTCCTTCTTCAAATGCTCGCGGTGCTTGCGCTTGTGCTCCTCCTGCTGCGGCTGGTTTTGCGAGGCATCGCTGAGGCCGATGAAGGGAATGGATTGGGTCTTTTCCATCTCCGCGGCATCACCCGCCACGAAGAAGGCCACCGCTGGGCCGGTCTCGTCCTTGAGCGTGTCGTAAAGGCCGGTGCCATAGACACCTTTGAAATATTTGTCCCAAGGTGTCTCGCCGTCTTCCTTCATCGGTTCGAGCCAGCGCTTCGTTTCCTCGTCCTGCATGAACTTGCCAAAGGAGCTCTTGTCCCAATCGGCGAGCAGCTCGGGCATGCTTTTGAAGGCGAGAACGCCGACGGTGTCCTTCGGCATGAGGTTGATCCATTGCTCGACCTTGTCCGCCGCGAAGGCAGGAAGAGCGAGGAGGAGGGTGGTGATGAGGAGGAGGGTTTTCATGGCAAAGGGAAGAGGAGACGGAGGCGGAGACGGATTGGATCATTCCGCCGAAGGCGGCGGGAGATAGCGGAAGCCGGCGTTGGGATTGCGGGGATCGAAGGCGAAGGCTTCGCGATTTTTGAGGAAGAGCTTCAGCATGTTTGCCGGGATGGAGAAGCCGAGGCCTTCCACGCCGACGCCGGCGGCTTTCATGTTGTTCACGCCGACGACCTCGCCTTTGAGATTGAAGAGCGGGCCGCCGGAATTGCCGGGATTGATCTGCGTGGTGCTTTGAATGTACCAGCGGCCGCTGTTTTCACGGGCTCGGATGCTGACGATGCCTTGCGAGACACTGCGCTCCAAACCGAGCGGGCTGCCGATGGCGAAGACCTGCTGGCCCTGCGTGAGCGCATCGGAATCGCCGATGGGGACGAAGGGCAGGCTCTTCACGGCCTCCTCGTCGTCGATTTGAAGGATGGCGAGGTCGAGGTAGCCGTTCATGGCGATGATCTTCACCTTCGTGAACGACTGCTTCTCCAGGCCGCCCTGCTTCTTTTTGTAAACGAGCACGGTGATCTCGCGCTCGCCGGCGATGACGTGCTGGTTCGTGATGACATGGCCCATCTTGTTGATGATGAAGCCGGAGCCGAGGCCGGAGGCGGTCTGGATCTGCACGACGGCCTCGGCGACACGTTGGACGTTCTTTTCGACCGTCATGGCCTCGCGACCCGGTTCGACGAAGTACATGTCCTCGCTCTGCGCGGCGGCTTTTTGGCCTGCGGCGGCGTTTTTGTCCGCCTCCTTCTCAATGCGGGCGATGTCCGCATGCGGCAGCGTGACGACGGTGGAGCCAAGATCGAGCACGACGGCATCGTCACGCACCTTCAGGACCTCGGCACGGAGCTCGGAGCCGTTTTTCAGCACGACGAGCATCGTCTCCGCCGCCGGAGCAGCCGTCACGAGCAGGCCGAAGGCCGCGAGCGGCACGAGAAGGGACTTTTTGGACATCACGGTCGGAAAGCTACGCAGCCCCACGAAGAGAGACGAGGACTTTTTGAGCCGGTGAAGGCAAAAGGCGCACTTTGGGTGCCTGCGTGGCCGAAACGATCAATCGGCGGGGTTTTCCAGCAGGCGCTCGACATCGCGGGCGAGCTTCTTGGTCATGGTCTCGGTGATCTCGGGCTGCGGATGGAAGACGCTGTAGTAACCGCGAACGCGGCCCTGGCGGTCGAGGACGACGATGCGGAGATCGTGCTCGTAAAAATCGAGTGTGTTGAGGCGCTTCTCTTCGGGGATGAGGCGGGGCGCTTCGAGCTTCTGAGCCTGGGTGAGGTAATCCCACACGCCCTGCTGAGGGCCGGTGAGGAACCACCAGGGATCACCTGGCTTCACACCGATGCCCTCGGCGTAGCTTTGGAGGAAGCTGGCGGTGTCCCGCTCGGGTGCGAGGGCGAGCGAGAGCTGCTGGAAGTCGGGGTGGCTGCGGTGGGCTTCATTGAGCTTCCGCATCTCGGCGATGATGGCGGCGCAGCCGTGCGGGCAGACAGTGTACAGAGAGGCGCAGACGGTGACTTTGCCGACGAGGAGGTCTGGCAGCGTGCGGGGCTTTCCATCCCGCTCAGTGAGGGTGAGGCTGCCAGTCCAGGCGGGTGCCAAAACGGGCAGGGGAGGCTTCGGCAAGGTGCTGACGGCCATGCGGCCCAGATACAGAACCGCGACAAGAACTCCCACGATGCCGATGAGCATGCCGATCCAGCCTTTGCCGCCTGGGGAGGATGCCGCAGGCGGGGGAACGACCGGATCAGGTGAGCTCATGAGGGCTTACTCCGCAGGAACTTTGAGGAGTTCGGCCTCGGTCCACATGGCGGCGCGGGCTTTTTCAGCCTCGCGGATGGCCTTGACCTCTTCCGGGGTGACAGCGGAGGCACCGCCGCCGAACTCGGCCCGCACATAGGTGAGCACATCGGCGATCTGCGCATCGCTGAGGGCGGCACCCTGCGGCGGCATGAGCGGGGCGGGGGTGGTGAAGGGCACGCCATTGATCTGGACGGGGCCGGTGAGGCCGTGAAGCACGATGCGGATCATGCGGTCAGCCTTTTTCGCCTTCGCCCAATCCGAGCCGGCGAGCGGCGGGAACATGTTCGGGAGGCCCATGCCGGTCGGCTGATGGCAGGCAAAGCAGACCTGCATGTACACCGTCTTGCCACGCTCTTTCGAGGCCGAGGAGTCACCGCCAGCAGGGGCGGCAGCGGTCGGGGCGGGGGCGGGAGCAGAAGCCGTGGCGGCCGCAGGGGCTGCGGGAGCCGGGGCAGGTGCCGAAGCCGCAGCAACGGGCGCGGCCGCTTCTTTGGCGGGCTCCGCGGGTTTCGGCTGGAGGTTGCCGATGCCGTTGAAAGCAAAGGAGAGGGCAAAAGCGAGGGTGAAACCGGCAAGGCCGATCCCGAGGACGCGGTTGAAGAAGTTAAAGAACGACGGAGAGGACGAGGAGTCGGATTGCATGGATGTCGATGAACGGGGAGTTGGGGGAAATCGAGCCTGTGACGATGCCCGCAGACCGCATTTCATCAATCAGAAAGCCGGTCTGAAAGGCTCATTCGCACGATTTGAGCCTTCAGATTGCCAATCCAGCCTGAAAAATCAGGCGGTTACTGATTTGCAGAACCTTAAAACGAACGCATTCTCCCGCCCCCTTTCCCCCCGTAAAAGCCCCAATGAGTGCCTCGCTCCCCTACCGCGCCAACGCGGACTTCCTTGAGTCGAAATACATCGACTGGAAAAAAGACCCTGCTTCCGTCGAGCCGCTGTGGTCGTCGTTCTTTGAAGGTTTCGAGCTCGGCATGGCCAAGCTGGCCGCTCAACCCGCGAAGGGTGCCGATGGCTCCGCGACGCTCTCGGAAAAAACGCTGAGCTTCCGCATGCGCGTGACGAACGCGATCCATCACTTCCGCGCTCTCGGACACACCGCCTCGCACCTCGATCCGCTCAGCACGCAGGGGCCGGACATCGCGTCGCTCTCCCTCGCGGGTCTTGGTTTCACGGATGACGAACTCGAGGAAGACGTGCAGACGCACATGTTCCGCGGTGGTCAGCCGATGAAGCTCAAAACGATGCTCAGCGAGCTGCGCCGCATTTATTGTGGCAAAACCGGCTTCGAGTTCTGGCACATCAACAATCCCGAAATCCGCGCCTGGTTGCTTGATCGCATCGAGGTCACCGAAGCGCCGAAACCGGCCGCGAAGGAGCAGGTGGATGCCTTGCGCTGGCTGTTGGAGGCCGAAAGCTTTGAGCGTTTCCTGCATCGCCGTTTCGTGGGGCAGAAGCGTTTCTCCGTGGAAGGCGGCGAGAGCATGCTCGTGGCCTTGGAGACCATTCTCGAAGGTCTTCCCGCCTCGGGCGGCAAAGAAATCGTCATGGGCATGGCCCACCGCGGCCGTTTGAGCGTGCTGGCGAATTTCCTGCGCAAGCCGCTGGAGTATCTCTTTTACGAGTTCAGCGAGAACTACGTGCCAAACATGGTCAGCGGCGATGGCGATGTGAAGTATCACCTCGGCTTTGAAACCGTGCGCCAGACCAGCAGCGGCGATTCCGTCGGTGTGATGCTCGCGCCAAATCCGAGCCATCTCGAAGCCGTCGATCCTGTCGTGGAAGGCATGGCGCGTGCACGTCAGCGTGCGTTGGGCGATACGAAGGAGCGCAAGAAGGTCGTCCCGGTGCTCATCCATGGTGACGCCGCTTTTGCAGGCCAGGGTCTCGTCGCAGAAGTGCTGAATCTCTCGCAGCTGCCCGGCTACCGCACCGGCGGCACGATCCACGTGATCGTGAACAACCAGATCGGCTTCACCACGATGCCGGAAGACGCTCGCTCGTCCCACTACTGCACCGACGTGGCGAAGATGATCGAAGCGCCGGTCTTCCATGTGAATGGCGACTGCCCGATGGAAGTCGTCCGCGCCGCAAAGCTCGCTCTGGAGTTCCGCCAAACCTTTGGCCGCGATGTCATCATCGACATCGTTTGCTACCGCCGTCACGGTCACAATGAAACCGACGAGCCCGGCTTCACGCAGCCGAACATGGCCCGCAGCATCGCGCAGCATCCGTCCACCGCGACGCTGTTCCGTCTTGATCTCGCCAGCCAGGGCGTGCTCGACGAAGCTGGTGCCGCGGCGCTGCAACGGGAACTCGATGACGAACTCGAAGGCGGCATCACCACGCTCGCCGAGAAGGACAAGTCCGCGAATGGCGGCAATCCTTTCGAAGGCAGCATGGCCATGCCGCAGCCTGCCTACGACTACACGCCCGTGAAGACCGGCGTGGAGATGAAGAAGCTCAAAATCGTCGCCGAGCGCCTGCTCGAAGTGCCGGAGAGCTTCAATATGCATCCCACCATCGCGAAACGCTTCCTCGCAGCTCGCAAAAAGGCCGTCGAGGCCGGTGAAGGCTTCGATTGGGCCTACGCCGAGTCGTTGGCCTTTGGCACGTTGCTCACGGAAGGCCACGGCGTTCGCCTCAGCGGCCAGGACGTGCGCCGCGGCACCTTCAGCCATCGTCACAGCGTGTTTTATGATTCCCAGACGCGTGAACGCCACATCCCGCTGAACAACCTGCAAGCCGAGCAAGGCCGCTACTGCGTTTATAACTCGCTCTTGTCCGAAGCAGCCGTTTTGGGCTTCGATTACGGCTACTCGCTGCTCGCCAGCAACCTCCTCGTCTGCTGGGAAGCGCAGTTTGGCGACTTCGTGAACGGTGCGCAGGTCATCATCGACCAGTTCATCGCCTCTGCCGAGAGCAAATGGCAGCGCCCCTCGCATGTGACGCTGCTTTTGCCGCACGGTTACGAAGGCCAGGGCCCCGAGCACTCCAGCGCCCGCATGGAGCGCTTCCTGCAGCTCTGCGCTGGTGGCAACATGCAGGTGTGTAATTTCACCACGCCCGCGCAGTATTTCCACGCTCTGCGTCGTCAGCTGAAGCGCAGCACCCGCAAGCCCCTCGTCGTCATGACGCCGAAGAGCCTGCTGCGTCATCCGAAGTGCGTCAGCAAACTCGCCGACATGGCCGAAGGCACCACCTTCAAAGAAGTGCTCGACGACGAGCATCTCACCACCGCTCCCGAGCGTGTCACGCGCCTCATTTTGTGCTCCGGCAAGGTTTACTACGACCTCCTCGAATTCCGCGAAGAGCACAAAATCAAGAACGCCGCCATCATCCGCATCGAGCAGCTCTACCCGCTGAACTACGAGATGCTCAAAGAGATCGTCGCCAAGTATCCTCGTGCGCAGAAGAAGTGGATCTGGTGCCAGGAAGAACCCCGCAACATGGGCGCCTTCTACTACATCCGCCCGCGCCTCGAAGAGCTGAGCAATCACAAACTCCGCTACGCCGGCCGCGAACGCTCCTCCAGCCCCGCCGCAGGCTCCAAGGCCATCCACAGCCTCGAACAGGACAAACTGGTCGAGGACGCCTTCAGCGTTTGATTCCTGATTCATCTCAACAACGTCAATTCGGTCAATCCAGTCAATCAGGTCCGCCAAACACCCTTTCTCGCAAACCATGTCCGACATCAAAATCCCCGCACTCGGCGAATCCGTCACCGGAGGCCAGATCGCCAAATGGCACTTCAAAAACGGCGACTTCGTCAAAGTCGGCGACATCCTCCTCACGCTCGAAACCGACAAAGTGGCCGCTGAAGTCACCGCCGAGGCCTCAGGCACGCTGAGCATCGCCAAGCAGCCCGGCGACGATGTCGTCATCGGCGATGTCGTCGGCCAAATCGCCGAAGGAGCCGCTCCCGCGGTCGAAAAAGCCCCTGAAGCGCCGAAACCGGCTCCAGCGGCCGCTCCCGCTCCGAAAGCCGAGGAGAAGCCCACCAACATCACCGAGTTTAAAGTCGTTCCGAAGCCCGAACCCGCTCCAGAACCCGCCGCGAAGCCCGCGCCTTCCCCCGAAGGCCGCATCACGCGGAAGAAGATGACCCCGCTGCGCAAAAAGATCGCCGACCAGCTCGTCACCGCTCAAAAAACCGCCGCGATCCTCACCACCTTCAACGAGTGCGACATGTCCAACGTCATGGCGCTGCGCAGCAAGCTCCAGGATGCCTTCGTCGCCAAAAACGGCGTCAAACTCGGCTTCATGAGCTTCTTCATCAAAGCCGTCGTCGAATCCCTCAAAGCCGTCCCGCAGATCAACGTCCGCGTCGAAGGCGATGAAATCGTCCACCAACACTACTACGACATTGGCGTCGCCGTCGGCACCGAGCGCGGCCTTATCGTTCCCGTGCTGCGCGATGCCGATCAGAAATCCTTCGCCGAACTCGAGCAAGACATCCTCGGTTACGCCAAAAAAGCCAAAGACGGCAAACTCCAGGTCTCCGACCTCACCGGCGGCGTCTTCACCATCTCCAACGGTGGCGTTTACGGCTCTCTCCTGAGCACCCCGATCATCAACCCGCCTCAAAGCGCCATCCTCGGCATGCACAGCATCCAGCAGCGCCCCGTGGCCGTCGATGGCCAAGTGGTGATCCGCCCGATGATGAACCTCGCCCTCAGCTACGACCACCGCGTCGTCGATGGCAAAGAAGCCGTCACCTTCCTCATCCGCGTGAAGGACTGCATCGAAAACCCCGCCCGCATGCTGGTAGGGGCTTAGTTCTTCAAAAACTCCAGCCGCCCCTTCGAGTAGCTGTGCGGCAGGTCCGCACCGGCTTTCGTGCTGAGTTGCGTGGCAGGCAGCACCTCGATGACGCGGTTTGGGCCGGTTTGCGGGGTGTTGGAGCAGTCCTGCACATACAGCGTGGCCTTCACTGGCTTCACCGTGAGCAGCTTTTCCTCGGCGGGACCGAAGGTGCATTTTTCAAAGACGCAGTTCTGGGTCGCCAAGGCAAAACTCTCCGGCACGCGGCAGTTCACGAAGCGGCAGTTCGTGATGCGCAGCCACTCCATCGCGACCTCCGCCGCCGCGTCGGCCTTGTAGCTGATGGGGATGAGGTCCGCGTCGTAGAGCGTGCAACCTTCGAGCTTCATGCCCACGTCTCCGACCTTCCAGTTCTGCATGAACGAACCGCTGAGGACGCAATTGGTGAAGCTCCATTTGCTGCTGAAGTAGGCGATGTACCAGCCGCCTTCTTTGGCAAAGGAGCAGTCCTGAAACAGGCTGTCACGCGCCTCGAGGCTGCCCTGCAGGTCCGCCGTGATCCGCACATCTCGAAAATGCCCGCCCGCCGCCTTCCACGAGCCTTCCAGCAAATGAAAACGCACGCCCTCCATCCTCATGCCCGGCAGGCTCGTGACCTCCCCGCGAATCTCGTCCGATTGCTTGTCCGTGCCTTTGCCTCTGGCACCGATCTCGATGCGGCGGAAGGGGCGGTAGGTGCCAGCGGGGATGGTGAGCTTGCCCGTCCATGGCTCGGCCTTGAGCAGAGGCTCCCGCATCTCCGGCGCGGTGCTCACCTTATCCTCCAGCGCCTTTAGGCTGCCGGCGCGGACCTGGAGGGATTTCAAGGTCACGGTGGAGTTGGTGGGATAGACCTCGACGGGCTTGCTCACCTTCGAGTAGTCACCGAAATGGATCATGCGCTGCTCGCCATTCACACTGATGGATTGGAAATGCGGCATTAGGCGCCAGCGGATGGTGACGAACTCATTTGCTGGGATGCGGCCCTTCCCATGCACATGCCGTGCGCCGCCGGGGTCATTGTCCATGTAGAGCATGTTCTCATCACGGTCCCAGTTGAAGATGACCTGCTTTGCCGCATGGGCCATGCGCAGATTCGATGTGTCCGTCTTCGCCACGAGGGTGAACTCCACCGGGGGCGAATACATCTCCGGTGAGGTAAACCGCTCATCGCCTTTCAAAACGATCTCCTGACCTTCCGGCACGAGTTCCAAAGCCTCATCGAGCAGCTCGCGGCGGTCCTCCGGCAGCCTGGCGAGCTTTTCGGCGGCCAGCTTGGCATCCTCCGTGCGGCCCGCTTGAGTCCACGCGGCCTGCTCCGCCTTCAAGACCTCGGCATACTTGAGGAAGAGGTTGATGACGCCATTCCGCCGCTCCGTCTCCAAAGGTTTCAAGCTCGTGCGATAGGTGCCGCGAAGGTTTTTGAGCATGCCCGGCAGATCGTCATCCACCGCAGGCAAAGGCTCTCCCGCCTCGATGCGCTGCCGCTCCTCCCGCAAGGCCGGCGCTTCGGATGAGGCGGTGGCGATGGACCGGTCCAAAGCCGCGAGGTACTTCGTGTTCAGGTCCGCAAAGGCCGTGCGGAATTTGGCCAGCGCCTCACGCTCCAGCGCCGCTCGAAACGCCGTCTCCAGCTCACGCAGGCGCTTGCTGCCTTCGGTTTCCACCACGGGAACGGGCGGTGGCATCGTCACGGAGGATGGCGGTGATTGGGGAAGGCTGTCCCACTCGATCACGATGGCCCGCTTGGCGGTGTAATAGCCATTGCCCCAAGCAGCCTCTTTGTCTGAGACCGCGGTCACCTTCAAAGCGTAAAGCTCTTTGTCGGCGTCCCTGTCCGCCTCCGATGGGTCCTTCCAGTTTCGGAAGGCAAACGGCTCGCCGGTGACCCAGCTCCACACACCCTTCACCCGCTTCGCGCCGATGGTCGTCATGCGGCTGGGCATCTTCATGATGAAAGGCGCAAGCGTCTGGTCCATCCACGCCTGCTCCTCCTTGCTCGTGATCGTCAGAAGATGGGCACCCAACTCTTCCGCGTGCTTTTGTCCCGCCTCAAAATTCATCTCCTCCGGCACCACCTGATAAAAATGCCCCGCATGACTCAAAACTGGCAGCGAAGAGAGCGGGCTGCCCTTCGGCGCACCGGCAACGCTCAGCACGGGCTTTTCCGGTTTCGCGATCGACTCCGGCTTTTTCGGCTCGGGAACCTTCTCGGGGGCTTTGACGGGCGTTTTGACCTCTTCGGCGATTTTTGGCTCTCCAGCAGGCTTTAGAAGGAACCAAGCCACGGCACTGGCGATGACCAAAACGGCCGCGATAAGACCCCATGGAGCTCTTTTCGGCGGTGGTGGTGGGGGAGCGGCACGCTGACGCGGCGGCATCTGGCGTGCGGCAGGCTTTGGCTGCTCCTTCACCTCTGGCACCGTGAGGATGCGGTCGAGATCCTGGCGGATTTCGCGGCTGCTCTGATAGCGATTCGCCACGTCGTGCTCCATCGCCTTGCGGATGATGGCATCAAAGCGGCGGTCACAGCCAGTCTTCTGGCTCGGCAGCTCGAAGAAGCCACGCGGGATGGCTCCGGTGAGCATGTTGTAGAGCATCACACCCACCGCGTAGAGATCAGCCCGGCCATCCACGATCATGTCGAGTGCCAGTGACTCGGGGGCCACATAGTCCGGCGTGCCCATGGCCATGCCGGTGCGGGTGAGGCCGCTGGTCATCGCCGGATCATGCATGCGGGCGAGGCCAAAATCCGCCACCTTCACCGCACCCTCCATGTTGATCAAAATGTTGGCCGGCTTGATGTCGCGATGGATCACGCCGTGCTCGTGGGCATAGGCCAGCGCATCGCAAACATGTGCCGTGATTGCCAGCGCATGCTCGGGAGGCAGGCGGCCCTGGTTTTGGACCATCTTCGCCACATCGGTGCCGTCGATGTATTCCATCACGAAGTACAGCAGGCCGTCCGCGGTGGTGCCGAAGTCATACACAGCCACAATGGCCGGGTGATTGAGCTTCGCCATGGTGCGGGCCTCGTTCTTGAACCGCTCGATGAATTCCGCCTCGTCCTCCGCCGCTTCGGGCGGCAGCACTTTCACCGCCACGGAGCGGTCCAGCGAGGTCTGGCGTGCCTTGTAAACCGCCCCCATGCCACCACAGCCCAGCAGCGACCATTCGTCATACTGCGGCAGCATGGCCTGCATGTGCTCCGGTGCAGGCGGAGACCATCGCTGACCGGAAGGACGTGGAGTGTCACTCATGGTGGGGGGTGGAGTGAGATTGGTCGGGCTGGCGGGATTCGAACCCACGACCTCTTCGTCCCGAACGAAGCGCTCTACCAGGCTGAGCCACAGCCCGCCGTTTGGTCATTGCTGACGAAATCTGCGGAAGTCACACGACGGTTTCGCCGTGTGCGGGGCCGATTTGTAACCTTTCAGTGCGGTGGCGCAAGCTGGAAGATAACGCCGCTCACATGAGCGAAACCGGGTCCACGTCCCACACGACGATGACATCTTCCGGCAGACTGGTGGAGCGAATGACCTTGTGTAGATGGCTGGTGAGCACGCGAATTTTGTCCGAACGCAGCAGGAGCTGGAAGCGAAACTGGCCGTGCGCCTTGGCCAGCGAGCTGGGGGCTGGCTCGCCCATGACGGTGCCTTCTGGTAAGCCCTCAGCGAGACGACGATGAAGGGTTTGAAGAGCAAACTCGGCCCTCGCCTGATGCTTTCCACGGGCGCTGATCAGCACGACATGCGTGAAGGGTGGATAGCGAAAGGCCTGCCGGTGCTCAAGCTCCTGCTGGGCGAAGCCTTCGAAGTCATTGTGACGAGCAAACTGCACCGCCGGAGTATGCGGAGCATAGGTCTGCACCATGACCTCGCCCATGATCTCTCCTCGTCCGGCTCGTCCGGCGACCTGGACGAGGAGCTGAAAGGTGCGCTCCGCAGCCCGAAAGTCCGGCAAATTCAGGGCGATATCCGCATTCAACACGCCGACGAGCGTGACGTTGGGGAAGTCGAGTCCTTTGGCAATCATCTGGGTGCCGATGAGGAGATCGAGCTTCTGGGCACGAAAGTCGCGCAGCATGTCGCGGAGTTGGTTTTTCCGCTGGATGGTGTCCGTATCGACGCGGGCGATGCGGGCTTTGGGGAAAAGAGCGCGGATGACCTCCTCGACGCGTTCCGTGCCGAAGCCGGAGAATTTGATGGCCCGGTCCGAGCACGCCGGGCACTTCGAAGGAGGTAGCCTGCGTGCGCCGCACACATGGCAGACGAGACGTTGCTCCTCCTTGTGGAGGGTCATCGGCACGCTGCAATCCTGGCACTGCACGGTCTCGCCGCAGGCGGTGCAGGTGAGCGTGGTATTGAAGCCGCGGCGGTTTAGGAAGAGAATGGTCTGCTCTTTTTTTTCGAGTCGGGCGGTGATGGCGGCGTGGAGCTTGGCGGAGACCATGCCCGCATGCTGCGGAGCCACGGCGGTGCCTTTGCGCCGCTCGAGCCTCATATCCACGATGCGAATGTACGGGAGCTTTTTGCCATCGGTGCGCCGGGTGAGACGCAGCAGCTCGTATTTGCCACGTGAGGCATTTTCGAAAGATTCCAAGCTAGGCGTGGCGCTGCCGAGCAGGACGAGGCATTTCTCGATCTTCGCCCGCACGACAGCGAGATCGCGGGCGTGATAGCGCGGCGTCTCGTCCTGCTTGTAGGACGGCTCATGCTCCTCATCGACGATGATGATCCCGAGCTTCTCCAGCGGAGCGAAAATGGCGCTACGAGCACCGATGACAATGTCCGCACGGCCTTCCTGAACTTTGAACCATTCGTCGTGGCGTTCCCCATCGCTCAAGTGACTGTGCAAGACGGCGATCCTCTCCTTCCGATCCGAAAAGCGAGCTTTGAAGCGCTCGATGGTCTGCGGGGTGAGGCTGATTTCCGGCACGAGAACCAAGGCAGTGAAGCCGTTTTCAATGACCCGGGCGATGGTTTGGAGGTACACCTCCGTTTTGCCGCTTCCTGTCACGCCGTGCAGCAGAATGGGGCGGGCGTCCGCAGGCTTTTCGAGAGCTTTGAAGACAGCGTCTGCGGCCTCGCGTTGCTCCGCAGTGAGTTCCAGCGGCGCGGACGGCATGAATTCCTCGTCTTGAAAGGGATCACGCTCTGCACGAGCCTCGCTGCGGGTGAGCCACTCGGCCTTCAGGAGCGGTTTTAATATGGCGGCGGCCCGTGGCAGTTCCCGCCGGAGCGTGCTCAAAGCCGCTTCGCCACCCGCCGCCTGGATCATTTCCAACAGGCGGACCTGCATCGGAGCAGCTTTGCGCATCTTTTCCAAGGTCTCCAGCGGCGGCATCGCCTTCAAATGCAGGCGGCTGTCCATGATGAAGGTCTCCGGCCTGTCCCGCACTACCTGTGGCAGCATCGTCCGCAGCACCTGATGCGGAGCGACCATGTAGTACTCCGCCATCCAGCGAGCCAGACGCATCAGCCCGGGCGTGAACATCGGCCGTGAACCCACAATGGAAGCCAACGGCTTGAGCTTTGATCGGTAGGGCGAGTCCGCGAGCAGCTCAATCACCACCGCGGGCACGCGTTGAGATTGAAGCGGCACCATCACCCGTGACCCAACAATCAACCGACGTGCCATCTCCTCAGGCACTAGGTAGTCCAGTTGCATGACTGCCGAACCCTCCAACTGGACCCTCGCCACGCTACCCTGCAGGAGTTCTGCCGCCACAACGGCCTCCAAAGGCTGCCCGAATAGGTCCGCCGCCACCGAAGGGCGTGCTGGAGTCGAATTCGGGAGCGGCTTCATGGGCAAAAAAAACCTCCCGACTTTCGTCGGGAGGTTCAACCTAAAAGGTTAAGATCGCTCTGGGCGATTAGAAGCGAACGCTAAGGGTCACGCCACCGAAGACAACAGGCTGAGTGGTGTTAATCGGCAGGACTGCGCTGTTATCAAGCTGACCGAGAGGTGCGTTGACGGCGATGTAGGGAGTCAGTGTCGTCCGGCTGTTCAATTTGACTGGAAGACGGAGGCCAGTAGTGACTGCTGTCCAACCGGTGAAGTTGTTCTCACTACGGACAAGCTGCCAAGCAAAGTTCTTTCCATAACCAACGTTGACGAAAGGAACGAGGCTGATGGAATCCGTGATAGCGATGTTGGTGTTTGCATCGAGATCAAAATACCAAGAGGCGTTCGAGATGTCGTAATTTGCGCTGGAAGCGAGATTGATCGGACCCAGAGCGGTGGCGAGACCGAAGCTGAATTCGTTTCCATCACGCATACCGCCCAAGGTATTGAGGGTGCCCATGTTGCGGAAATAGCGATAGCCCAAAGAGGCAGTCACTGGACCGAGGTCATGCTGGAGAGCGGCTCCAAGCTGAAGACGCTGGAAGGAGCGGTTGTTGGCACCACCAAAAGTGCTCTGGTCGCTGGCGAGTGAACCGTAGTTCACGTCCCAAGCGAGGCGGGTGCCTTCGACAAGCGGGATCGCACCACCGAGGGAGCCATCCACCCAATGTTGTCCGAAGTTGAGGCCGCGCCAGACGTAGCTGGAGTGGTAGCCCAAGCCTACATTAATGCCGAGGTCATCGTTGATGGCGGGCTGTACGGGGGCGGGGTTTTTAGGGGCGGGGGCTGTTCCGGCCACAACGGGAGTGGCGGCCAGAGCCAAGAAACCCAGTGTCTTCAGCAATGCGTTCAATTTCATATGTCTGATCAGTTTGGTTGGTTTGGTTGGTTGAGGTCGGACACTCGCATGGCTCAAACTTCAAGCATTGTGCTCGAAGCAAGAATTACGTGCGCCGTTAGAATCAAAAATTAGCAGGGACTGTAACCTCTGAAAAGCATAATTTTCATTTTTCTGCATCTTTTGGTCTCAAGGCTGCTCTTGACAGAAAGCTTTGTCTCGAACTCAGCGTCCCCTCCAACACCTTTCTAGGGAACGCCTTGGCACTTGTTTAGTGGGAGAAAGTCTCGATTTGCGACAATCGTACTCCCAACCGGCTACTCCATTTGGACGCGAATTCATTTTGAAAATCTCTGCTGGGATGGCGGCCTATCCCGTGAGTGAGCGACCATCAAGCATACTGAATCAATCTCTGCATGGACTGCTCCCGCACCCCGACCCGTGATCCCGAAACCTGGCTCGACCTCGCGCCCGAGGCCTCGCAGGCGATGGCGAGGCAGGTGAGGAGCTGGATTCAGCGCTGGGAGCCAGATCTCACGGAGGCAATCAAATGGCACATGCTCTGTTTCAGCGGGCGGAAGCTCGTGTGCGGCCTCAGCGCCTGCAAAAAGCACCTCGGAATCACCTTCTTCCGGGGCACGGAGCTGCGGAACATGACGAAGCTCTTCACTGATGGCGAATCGAATACAAACATCCTCTCCATCCGCGTGACCTCGCTGGAGAAACTCGATGCGCAGGCTCTGCGGCGGCTTTTGCACGCGGCGGTGGCCCTGGATGCCGATGAGACCGCGAAACCGCCGCCGCCGAAAATACGCGAGGGGTGGCCGATGCCCGAGGCCCTGGCGAAAGGCCTGAAAAAGAACAAAAAGGCCGCCGCGTTCTTTGAAACGCTGCGGCCAACTTATCAGCGGGAATACAAGGTGTGGATCAGCACGGCCAAACAGCCGGAAACGATCGCCAAACGCCTCGCCGAGACGCTGCGGGCACTCTCGCGAGGCAAGAAGTGGGCGCAGCGTCGCGAGTGAGCGGGGGGATGGAGTGGTAGAGCATTGGAGTGATGGATTTTTGCCCATCCATTACTCCAGCACTCCATTACTCCATCGATCCCGAGCCTACTCCTGCAGGAAGACGAACACGCCCTTCTTGTTGCCGATGACGACGTCCATCTTGCCGTCCTTGTTCACGTCGCCGGGGGTCACTTGGGTGCCGACGCCGCTGTTGTCGTCGATGAGATGTGGGATGAATTTCGCGCCGCCTTGGCCATCACGCTGGATTTCGAACCAGTAGAGCACGGGGGCGGCGTTTGGCTCGTCGTCTTTGAGCGGGCCGTGGGCCCAGCGGCGCTTGCCGGTGACCACGTCCATGACGCCGTCGCCATTCATGTCGGCGAGCTGCATCGCGTGAAGCTGGCTGAATTTCACGCCGACCGGGCTTTCCTCGACGGTGCTGCCCATCAGCTTGTGCTCGGCGAAGCTGCCGTCCGCGTTTTGTTCGAACCAGCCGAAGCCGTAGCCATGCGCGTCGTAGCCGGTGATGACGTCGTTGCGCTTGTCGCCGTTCACGTCGTAAACGAGCAGGAAGGAGCCGCCGCGGCCGCCAGGCACGGTGAAGAGCTGCGGGTGGAATTTCCAGTCGCTGTCCGCCTTCGTGTCCGCGGGCTGTTCGCGCCAGCCTTCCTTGTCGAGGATGTCCGTGCGGCCGTCGCCATTCACATCGCCGGCGCCGTAGCCGTGGGTGTAGCGGAAGTATTTCTTGTCGTTCTCCGGCGACTTGGGCGTGATGGGGCGGAAGCGGGCTTTGCCGAAGGGATTGCTCCAATCGATCTCCACATAGCCGAGCTGGCCGTCGGTGGAGGGCTGCTTGCCGCTGCTGGAGTGCGCGAGGATCTCCGGTTTGCCGTCGCCATTCACATCGCGGAAGTCGGGCGACTCGCCATCGGTGATGTCAAAGATGGTGTGGCGGGTCCACTCCTCCTTTTTGTTCTGCGGATTCTCGAAGACCCACGTGTCCTTGCCCGGCCACGAGTAGGCGAGGATGTCGCTCCAGCCGTCGCCATTGAAGTCGTAGGTGTAGGTCAGGAAGAAGTCGCTGTAGCCCTTCGCCGGGTCATACGGCTCCTTTTCGAACTTCGGCGCAAAGCTGACGCGTTCCTTGAAGTCCGGGCCCTTCCAGATGAAGCGGCCGGAGCAGATGTCGTTGTCGCCATCGTGATCGAAATCGGCGAAGTGAGCGCCTTCGGCCACAAACTCCTCCGTGAGGGTGAATTTCTTGAACTTGAGGTCTGCGGCGGAGGCAGCAGCAGCGAGGCAAAGCAGGACGGCGAGAGGTTTCATGCGGTTGGAGAAGGTCAAACTAGGCGGTGAGGCCGGTTCTTGCACGCCAAGACAAGCGTTGGGGACACGAACGCACGCCAGAGCAAGCCGCTAGTTTCGGATGCAGCCGAGTTGTTTGCCTTCTTTTACGCCCTGTTCAGCGGGCTGGTGTTCATCTCGGTGATCGGCATTGTGCTGGCACCTGCGGCCCACCGGGCACTGCACCTTTTCCACCTCGACGAGGACGATTCCAATCCATGAGCCAGCCCAAAACCGAACGCGTCGTGATCATCGGCGCCAGTGACAATCCCGAACGCTACAGCCACAAAGCCCAGCTCCTCCTCCGCCAGCATGGCCACGAGGTGGTTCCTGTGCATCCAAAGCTCGCCGAGATCGAAGGCGTGCCCGTGGTGGCCGATTTGAGCGCCATTTCCGGTCCGGTGGATACCGTGACGCTCTACGTCGGCCCAGCCATTTCGTTGACGTTGAAGGACAAACTCATCGCGCTGAAACCCAAACGGGTGATTTTCAATCCCGGCACGGAAAATGCACCTCTGCAGGATGCATTGACCTCCGCAGGAATCGCGTGCGAAGAAGCTTGTACCTTGGTGTTGCTGCACACCGGCCAGTTTTGAACACACTCCCTTCGCAGAGCGTCTGATCGCCGCAAACCTCAGAGACATGTTGGATATCCAAAGAGACCGAATTTACGAAGCCAGCCGCCTTCGCGCCCATGGGGCCAGCGAAGAGCAAGTCGAATCCCTCAAGGCAGCCGGTAAACAGCCCTTCCGGCCCGCCTTCGTCGCCGGCAAACGCAAGAAGCGCTCGTCGGAGGCCCCCACCGGCACGTTCGAAGTGCCCACCGGGCAGTTCACCATCCCGCACAAGGACTGATCCTCCTGCTCAATCCTCCGTCACCGGCTTTTCCGCGTTCACGAAGAGCGCAAAGACCCCAGCGAGCACAAAGGCCCCTGCACAAAGCCACACGCCTTCGTGGTAGTCGTGATTCGTATCGAAGCGATCCAGCACCGCCGTGAAGAGCATCGGCATGATGGCCGCGCCGAAGTTCCCCCACATGTTTCCCCAGCCGAAAAGCTGCGCCTGATACTTTCCACTGATGTCCTGCATCGTCGTCCACATCGCCGGCAGGCCGAAATCGCCAAAAAACGCCACCATGCCAAAGGCCAGCAGGATCGTCCACGGCGTGTCCATCCACAGCGCCACGAGGTAAAGACCCGCCGCGATGAATTTCGTCACGGACATCGGCAACATGCGGCCCAGCCGGCGGCCGTGATGCCGCGTGAGGTAATCCGTGCCCCAGCCGCCCACCATGATCCCGCCGATGCCGATGAAGAGCGCCCCGCTGGTGATCCAGCCGTTCGTCACATCGTCGAAGTGCTTCACGTCCTTCAGGTAACGCGGAAACGTCAGCGCCGTGAAAGCCCAACCGATGTTCGTGAAGAATTGCACCGCGTTCGCCATCCACAGACTGCGACTCCGACACGCCGCACGCAGCGGGAAGCGCCGCGCCGGCTCGCGACTCGGTTGAAAGTCACCACGACCCTCCGCCAGGATGGCGATCTCGGCCTCGTTGCAGCTCGGATGCAGCCGTGGGTGGTCGCGGAAGACCCGCCAGAAGAAAAGCGCCACGCCGATCCCCGCCGCGCCGTACACCCAGCCCGCCCAGCGCCAGTCGCCCAGGCCCACGATCACCTTCACCGTCAGGATCGGAGCCAGGAAAAGGCCCGCCCGGCCACCCAGCGTGATCAGGCTGCTTGCCACACCGCGACTCTCGATATGCGTCCAGCGTGTCACCAGACTGCTGCTGGCCGGGTAGTAGCCCGCCTCCGCCAGACCGCATAGAAGGCGGGCGGCAAACAGCGTCCAAAAACCCGTCGCAAAGCCCGTCGCCGCCGTGAAGAGCGACCACGCCGCGATGTACACCGTGATCAACGCCCGCGCCCCGAAGCGATCACTCAGCCAGCCCGCCGGCACTTGGAAAAGGGCGTAAGCCCAAAAGAACGCGCCGGTGATCCAATCCGTCTCCTTCTTGCTGAAGGTAAACTCCGCCTCAAACGAGTCCGACGTCAAAATCTGCGCTAGGCAGATCCGGTCCAGATACATCAGGAAGGCCACCACCGTCGCCGTGGCGAGGATTTGATGGCGGACGGCGGTAGGTCGGGCGTTTTCCATGAGAAGCGGGAGGCGTGGCGAGCGTTGGCAGCCTGCCATGAAAGCCGTTCCGCTGTCCATTCTTCTCCTCAGCCTACATTTTTCCGTCATCGCCGCCGATAAAGCGCCCAAGGAAATGCGCCCCAAGCTCCTCCGCGAAGGTCAGGTGCTCGTCACCGATGACTTCAGCGCCGCCGAGATCGACAAAAGCTGGCGCATCCCGCAGGGCGAGTTCGCCGGGAAGGTCACGCTGCAGGACGGAGCCGCCTTGATCGAAACCGGCGTCGGCAGGCAGGGCTACATCTTCCGCAAGTTCGAGGCCGGCACCACGGATGCGGGCATCCAGCTTCTCATGAAGCCCGTCAGCAGCACCTGGATGGGCGTGCGTTTCATGACCGAGGGCGAGGACGGTGCCAAAAACTGGAAGGTCGCCACCATCGTCTATGCCAGCGGCATCATCCGCGTCGTCGAGCCCGATGCCACCGCCGATGCCGCCAAGCTCAAAGTCCTCAAAAGCGCCAAAACCGACATCAAGCCTGGCGAATGGTGGCGTGTGAGCATCGAGAGCCGCGATGACAAACTGCTCGTCCGCGTCAACGGCAAGGACCTGGCCGAGCTGAAGCACCCCGGCACCGCCGGCGAAAAAACCGGCGTCCTCGTCAACCTCTACGGTGGCACCGGCCTCATCGATGAAGTGAAGGTCATGGCGGGAGGAAAGTGATCCCGCAGAGCGCTTTCGTGAGCGATTCCTGCTTTCGTCTTGCATGCTTCCTGCGCTGGAAGGATGGTTTGTCATGACTGCGATCAAAAACCTCGTCACGCTGCTTGTTATCGCCCTGCTCGGCTCTGGAGTGCTGGGCTGGTTTCTCTTCCAAACCCGCACGGATAATGATGCCCTGCGTGCTCAGCTCTCCCGCCTCGAAGGCGAGCACGCCGAGGCGCTCAAACAACGCGATGAGCAGCTCCAGCGCACCCTTGAAAACCAGGCCGCCAAGCACCAGCAGGCCATCGATACGATCAACGCGGAGCATGACAAGGCCGTGACCGCCATGCGCCAGGGCGAGCGCCAGCGCCTGGCCGCCGCCGCGAAGGAGTTCGACAACATCTTCGAGGGCAACAAAGCCACGCTCGGCTACCTCAACAGCCTCGAAGACAAGGTGAAGGCCGGTCAAACGCTCGCCAAGGCGGAGGTGGAACGCCTCACCATCATCACCACCGGCCTCGGCTACCTCAAAAAGCAGTATCAGAAGCCGATGCAGGAGTTCAAAGAGCTGCAGGACTACTTTGAAGCCCAGGCCGCCAAGGTGACCGCGAAACCGAAGGGCAATTTCTTCAAGCGCATGTTCAGCAAGGAATTCCGTGAGGCCGAAAAAGAATACGAGCGCAGCGAAGGTGCCCGTCAGGCCTTCGAGCAGGCGCAGGGCGTCTTCACCCAGGTGTATGCCAAGGCGCAGAAGGCCATGGGCAATGTGAGCCTCGATGCCGATGCGCAGATCAAAAAGCTGCAGGACTACCTCGACGAGAAAAAGCAGCAAAACCCCGAGGACCTCACCTCCCTCTTCAGCCAAGCCCGCAAGGCCCTCCGCACCCACCAAGAGGTCCTCGACTTCGAACCCGAGCCCGGCCCCGCCTCCTCGACCAAGCCGCAGCCGTGAGGAGAGGCCTTCGGGATTGCCTTTGAATCAGCGCGAAGGCGCGATGGACGCAGAGATCTCAGTGGTCAAAATGAAGGCTCGCCACAGAGCGGCACAGGGGATCACAGAGTGTTGGAAGAGTCTCTCTTTCCGTGCTGGCAGATGTCGGAATCGCTGGGCTAAGGAGTCGCTGTGCGGGTGTGGGCGGTGGCTCGCATCCACTGGGTCAGCGTCTGGGAGTAGGACAGTGTGTGGAAGGCAAAAAACAGGAGCGCCAGTCCAACGGCCAAGGGAACAAGGTAAGGAGCTTCACGAGGTCGGAATACTGCCACGATGACCAGAACCGTCGAAACACAGAATGTATAGCCTGCCATGTCAGCAAGCCCGCGATGGAGGATGATGTGAACCGGCAATGGCAGAACATCCGGCCGGAAAGACTCGGCCAGAACCTTCAATTCGACGGAAGGGTGAGTCGCGATCAAAAACCCAAGCAGCGCCACGCTGACCAGCCAAACGGCCCACCACATCCAATGGATGACTTTGAATCGTTCGGTGATGGCTTGAAGGTGCATATTTGCGGAAGCGCGGAGGTAGCGGAACTCATCGGGTCGAAAAGCTGCATGGGGGCATACCTGAATATTGTTTCTAACTCTCACCGATCCAAACTTGCTGAATCCAAGCAGCTAGATTGGGCCAACGCTCGTCGGTCTGGCCGTTGTGTGACCAAAAGACAATCTCGCCGGAATCGTGGATGCAGTAGTAATCGGCGTTGTCTTCGCAAATAGGCAGCAAATCACGAGGCAAGCCCATGTCGCGCCAGGCCGCCTGAGCCATCGGAATCAAGTCTGTATGACCCCCTCCCCGCACAATCGTAGCAGGCTCAAAAGCCCCAAAGACGATGTCACTCGCCTCCAACAGGTATCTTCGATAGTCGGCATGAAAAGTAACGCCAAGAGCGAACTCGGTGGACGATAACTCATCTGGAGTAGGAAGGCGTAATGGTTTCGGAACAGGCTCATTCAGCTCGCGCAAATGCTCAATAACTTCGCTCAAGTTCATACATCGTTGAATGTGGGTTGGTCTGGCACAACATTGCCTGATTCATAGCTAAGCTTCCTCCCAAGCCTTCGCCCGTTCGAGCGCTCGCTGCCAGGTGGCAGTTTTTTGGGTGCGGAGGGCGGGTTTGAGTTTGGGGGTGAACTTTTGATCGGCCTTCCAGTGCTTGGCGATGTCGGCCTGGTTTTTCCAGAAGCCGGTGGCGAGACCGGCGAGGCAGGCGGCACCGAGGGCGGTGGTTTCGTTGACCTTCGGTCGCACCACAGGGACGCCGAGGAGATCGGCCTGCATCTGCATGAGGAGGTTGTTGAGCGAGGCACCGCCATCGACGCGGAGTTCCTTCAGTTTGATGCCGGAGTCGGCCTGCATGGCGTGGAGGATGTCGGCCACCTGAAGGGCGATGGCTTCGAGGGCGGCACGGGCGATGTGGGCACGCGTGGTGCCGCGGGTGATGCCGACAAGGGTGCCGCGGGCATAGGCATCCCAATGCGGAGCTCCGAGACCGGCGAAGGCGGGCACGAGATAGACGCCGCCGGTGTCCGGCACGCTGGCGGCGAGCGTTTCGACCTCGGCGGAGCTTTGGATGATCCCGAGACCATCCCGCAGCCATTGCACGACGGCTCCGGCGATGAAGACGCTGCCTTCGAGCGCATACTCCGTCCGGCCGCCAATGCGCCAGGCGACGGTGGTGAGCAGTTTGTTTTTGGAGGTGATGGGCTTGGTGCCGGTGTTCATGAGCATGAAGCAACCGGTGCCGTAGGTGTTCTTCACCATGCCGGGCTGCACGCAGACCTGGCCAAAGAGAGCGGCCTGCTGATCGCCCGCGATGCCGGTGATGGGAATGGAGCCTCCGAGCAGCGTGGTGTGGCCGAAGGAGCCGCTGGAGTCCCGCACCTCGGGCAGCATGGAGGCGGGCACGCCGAAGAGGCTGAGCAGTTTTTCATCCCACCGACCTTGGCGGATGTCGTAAAGCATGGTGCGGGAGGCATTGGAGACATCGGTGGCATGCACCTGGCCGGAGGTGAGGTTCCAGAGGAGCCAGCTATCGATGGTGCCAAAGGCGAGGCGGCCCTTGGCGGCGAGCTGTTTGGCCCCTTTGACGTTTTGCAGGATCCATTGGACCTTCGTGGCGGAGAAGTAGGCATCGACGACGAGGCCGGTTTTTCGTGTGATGAGGCGGTCGAGCTTCTTTTTGCGCAAGGCATCGCACATCGGCGCGGTGCGGCGGTCCTGCCAGACGATGGCATTGCCGACGGGCCAGCCGGTTTCGCGATCCCAGACGACGGTGGTCTCGCGCTGATTGGTGATGCCGATGGCGGCGACATCAGCGGCGGTGGCTTTGGCCTTCACGAGCACCTCGCGAGCGGTGGCGAGCTGCGTGTCCCAGATGGCCTGCGGATCATGCTCGACCCAGCCGGGCTTCGGAAAGATCTGGGGGAACTCCTTTTGCGCGACGGCGACGACCTTGCCGTCGTGATCAAAGAGGATGCTGCGTGAGCTGGTGGTGCCCTGATCGAGTGCGAGGACGTATTTCATGGTGGTGCGGCGGTTTTAGCGGAAGACGGCGCGTGCCGTCAATGCTGGCGGCAGAGAGGCATGATGGAAAACAGGCTGGCTTTTTCGAGCCAAGCCGTTTGGTAGAAAGATTGGGGGTAGAAAAATTTGGTTCCAATCTTTCTACCCCAAAATTTTCTACCTTTCCGGGCCACAACTTCCCGGCGTCGAGCTGCCCGGAGGTCACGCTTGATGGGGATGGTCGTATCCAGGCAGCCTCGCCGCGCTCAGGACGTTCCCGGCAGCAGGCTGCCTCCCACAAGCGGCAGCAGGCTGCCGCAGTCCAGGGCTTCGCCGGATGAATCTCACTTCTCGTCTAGTGAGGAAGGCACGGCGGGCTCGGGCGGCTGATCGCCGGCGCGGACGACGGTGACGAGGCGTTTGATGCCCGCTTGGGCGAGCTCGCTGGGCGGATGCATGCGGCGGGCTTTGAGATACCAGGCGATGGCGGAGCCGGTTTGCTTCTTCTCTTCATGCTGACGGCCGCGTTCGATGGCGGTGACGAATTCACTGGCCTGTATGCCAAGGTCGGCGCGGAGCTTGCTGAGGGCGTTGTCATCGGGGAAGAGCTTCGCTTCCTTCTCGACCTTCTCCCACGCGGCGGCGGGGCTGGTGGCGGCGAGTTCCTTGGCACCGTTGATGACGATTTCGACGCGGCCCATGTCGGTGAGGACTTTTTCGAGCTGCTTCTCGCGACCGGCATCGCCTTGCAGGGCAATGGCAAGCGGGAGTTTGTTGTCGAAAATCTGCCGGTAGGCCTTCTGGCTGATGAGTCGGTCAAACTCCATGATGCCCTGCGATTTCATGTCGCTGCCTTTGACGAGCTCGCCGCTGAAATTGGCGAGGTCGGGGTTGGTGGGCCAGATCTCGGTGGCAGCCTTCATCTCGGTTTCGAGGGTTTTGGTGTCCTTGGTGGCCATGGCCATGCGGGCCTTGCTGATGTGCAGGGAGCTGACGGACTTCGCCGTGTTGATGGCGGCAAGCGGTTTGGCGTATTCAAAGTCCTGCGCCTCGTTTTTGAGCTCGAGCACGGTCTTTTCGGCCTCGGCGTAATCCTTCATTTCGAGGAAGCCGAGGAGCTTGTTCTTCTTCCGCACGAAATCGAGCACCTTGCTCTTTTCCTTCATCGGCAGGCGGCGCACGCGGGGAAGATACTCGCCGACGCCGAAGGCCTCAAGGAGGCGATTGCTGGCGCTATCGATGTCTGTGCGAGCGAGGAGGTTTTCAAAGGAGACGAGGGATTCATCGACACTCCGGATAGCCTCCAGCGAGAGGCCGTCGATCATGGTGACAGTGGGCGGCACGCCGAAGGAGCCGGAGAGGGCTTTTTGCAGATCGGCGTCTTTGTCCATTTGAAGGATGCTGTCACCGTCCTTGAAAAGGTTCGGGTAAAAGCGGCAGGCGATGACGGCGTGCTCAAAGCGACGCTGGAGGAACATCTGGATGATGAGGGCCTGAAACTGCACCTTGCTGGAGACTTCCGAGAGGCCGGTGGCGGCCTCGTTCATCTTTTTCCGCGCCTCGATCTCGGCGATGCCTTTGATGTAGCCACTGGTGCGGCCGAAGGTGGCACCATCTGCTTGCGCCTTGGCATCGGCCTTGGCTTGAGCACCTTTTTCGGAGGAGGCCACCTTGCCGGACTTGGTGTTTTCATTGCTCATCTGCGCATTCCACTCGAGCTGCCGACGGCGCTCATCCATGGCGACGTTCGCGGCCTTGAGGTTGTTCTGTTTGCGCTGGGAGAGCCACACGTCCCAGATGGCGTTGGCGATGGAATTGCACAGGCCGCCGTCGATTTTGTAGGTGCCGGCCTCGGGCAGCATGGCAAAGGCCTTCATCGGATCGGGGCCGGGTTTGTTCGTCGGAGCCAGGATCTGCATGATCTGCGCCATGATGTCCCGGTAAGCCTGATCCTCGGCGGAAATGGCTTCCGGCGTGGTGAGGTAGGTCTCAAAACGGGACCGCATGAGGCGGTTGTTGGTGACATTCCAGAGCTTGCCATTGAAGGCCACGTTCTCGCTGCCGGGATCTCCCATCGGCATGTTCGTGAGGCCGGTCTGCGTGTCCGTCTGGCGGTCGGCCGCGCTGCCGGGAACCATATTGTAGTTGTTATTCGAGGTCGTCGTCGTGGGTGCAGCGGGCTGCATGGCACCCGCTGGGGCGGGGCCAGGAAGCACCTGGGCATGGCAAAGCGCCAGCGGACAGGCCGCGGCGAGGGCGAGGAGGCGGAACGAGGGCTTCATGACGGACGCGGGTTAGATTTTGAGGAGTTCGAGCACTTCGAGGACACCGTTTTCCTGCACACGGACTTTGAAGGTGTAGCGCTGGCCGCGCTGGATATTGGCTCCTTCGTAGTCCGGCGGCACCCACACGGGTACGAAGGTGTTTCCGCTGCCATCGCTCACCTGGACGCTGAAGAGCCGACCGTCTGACTGACGCCAGCCGGTGTCGAGACGGTCATCCACGAGGCCTTCGACCTTGTAGATGTTCCCGCTGAGCGCGGTGGCATTTTCGAGGAACTCCGAGGTGAGCAGCTCCGTCACGCCCGTCATGGGATCGGTCGTGCGATGCAGCAGCATGTAGCCGCCGCCACCGAGCACGACGAGGATCAGGACGAGACCGAGAAGGTGGGTGAAGGAGATACTGGACTGGGCGCGTCGTGCCATGCGGAAAGGTTTCGGGGGTGTGCGTGACTCTAGCGGATGCCCCCCTGCGGAAGCGAGGAAAAAATGGCTCGGCCCGCCAAGCCGCCTTCTCCCTTGCACGCTGGAGGAAACCGCCGACTCTACGCGCCCTTTTTCCGCCATGATCCCAAACGCCTACCGCACCCTTCACTGCAACGCCGTCCGCAAAGAGCACATCGGCCAGAACGTCACGCTCTGTGGCTGGGTGAATTCGGCCCGCGACCACGGCGGCGTCATCTTCATCGACCTTCGCGACCGCGAGGGCCTCACGCAGGTCGTCTTCCGTCCGGAAGAAAACGCCGCGCTCGCTGCCCAAAGCCATGAACTGCGTGACGAGGACGTTTTGCAGATCACCGGCAAAGTCGCCGCCCGTCTCACCGGCACCGAAAACGCCAAGCTGGGCACCGGCGACGTCGAAATCGTCGCCACCGAGTGCAAGGTGCTCAACAAGGCCGACGTGCTGCCCTTCCAGCTTGATCGCGAGCTTTCCAACGAGGACATGCGGATGAAATACCGCTACCTCGACCTGCGCCGCGAGCGCATGAACAAGAACATCCGCACGCGGCATAAGATCACCAATTCCGCCCGCAACTACCTCGACGCTGCGGGCTTCATCGAGGTCGAAACGCCGATCCTCAGCAATCCGACGCCCGAAGGTGCCCGCGACTTCCTCGTGCCGGCCCGTTTGAACCCCGGCAAGTTCTACGCCCTGCCGCAGGCTCCGCAGCAGTACAAGCAGCTCATGATGGTGGCCGGTTTGGAGCGCTACTTCCAGATCGCCCGCTGCTTCCGCGATGAAGACCTTCGCGCGGACCGCCAGCCGGAGTTCACGCAGATCGACATCGAGGCCAGCTTCATCCAGCGCGATGACATCGTGAACCTCGTCGAAGGCCTGCTGGTCAGCATGTTCAAAGCTGGCACCGGACGCGACATCCCGTCGCCGTTCCCGCGCATGACGTATCAAGAAGCCATGGACCGCTACGGCTCCGACAAGCCGGACACGCGTTACGGCAACGAAATCGTCGATATGGCCGATGTCTTCGCGAACAGCGGCTTCAAAATCTTCCGCAGCACCATTGAAAATGGCGGCGTCGTCCGCGCCATCAACGCGAAGGGCTTTGCTGGCATCACCACCGGCCAGATGATCCGTCTCAACGAGATCGCCACGCAAGCGGGCATGAAGGTGAAGCAACTCGCCTTCATCAAAGTGGAGCGCGATGCGAACGGCGTGCTCGAATACAAATCGCCGCTTTGGAAGTTCTTCAGCGAAGACGAGCAAAAGGCGCTCATCGCCAAGCTCGGCGTCGTCGAAAACGACCTCATCTTCTTCTACGCCGGCACCTGGCAGGAAGCCTGCGACATCCTCGGCCGCGTGCGCGTCGAGATCGCCAACATGTGCGAACTCACGAAGGACAGCACCGCCTTCAACTTCCTGTGGGTCGTCGATTTCCCGCTGCTCGCTCACGATGCCGAAACGCAGAGCTGGGTGGCCGTTCACCATCCCTTCACCCGTCCGAAGACGGAAGACATCCCGCTCATGGAAGCTGGGGAATACGCCAAGGTCCGCGCTGAGGCCTACGATGTCGTTTTGAACGGCTACGAACTCGGCGGCGGCTCCATCCGAATCCACGAAAAGGACCTGCAAGCCAAGCTCTTCAGCGTCCTCGGTGTCACCGAGGAAGAACAGGCGCACAAATTCGGCCACATCCTCGACGCCTTCCGCTTCGGCGCACCGCCGCACGGTGGTCTCGCGCTCGGTCTCGACCGCATCGCCATGCTGGTGAGCGGTGAGGACAGCATCCGCGAAGTCATCGCCTTCCCGAAAAACAACAAGGGCAGCGATTTGATGACCGACAGCCCGACGCAGATCGACTTCAAGACCCTCCGCGAAATCTACATCCAGAGCACCTGGAAGGAAAAGAAGCCGGAAGCGGCTGCAGGAGCACCTGCGGCCTGATTTGAAGCGCTACTCAACCTCGCTCCAGCGGATGTTTCTCCGCACGCCCAGGTGGTGGAAGTGGGCATCGGCATCCTGGATGTAACCCGCTTGGTCGATGCGGAGTCCCTCGGCCTTTAGCAGGCGGCGTTGCTTGCGGGAGAGAGCGGCATCCATGTTTGGGCTGAGGCGAGCATCGGCGGAGACAACGCGCTGCCAGGGCAGTGAGGCGGATTCCTCCGGCGTGAGACGGGCGAGCACGAAGGCGACATGCCGTGCCATCACATTCATGTGGATGGCGATGCTGCCATAAGTGGTGAATTTGCCCGGCGGGATGAGGGCAACGAGGCGCAGGACCTCCGCACGGATATTGGCAAAGGCCTTGGACTTTCCACGCGGCATAAAATCAAGCGCAGTAATCGCGGAAGAGACCGCCCATCATGGCACCGAGCTTCCAATCCTGCCCTGGAGGGGCAAAGTGACCGCGGGTAAAGAGGACGATGGCGTAGGGCGTGCTGCCGTAATAGAAAAAGAGGGATTCGTGGTCCCACTCGCCGTAGTTGCCCGTCTTGCCACCGATGTAGGTGATGCTGGCGGGCAGCACCCAGCGGCCAAGGCCGTATTGATCACGCCGCATGGCTTCGAGGAGCAATTCGCAGCCGTGATCGAGGCGGTAGTTCACGCAGCGTTCGTAGAATTCGGCATAGAAGCGCGGCGAGAGCACATTGTCGCGGATGGCTACATTCGGCAGGGCATACTTGGAGAGAAACTGATGCTCGTCAGAGGGCCCGATGCGGGAGAGCAGGTAAAACCACGAGCTGTTCTCGCTCTTGTCACAGGCATGCACGATGTGCTGGAATTCCTCACGGCTGAGATTTCCCTGCGCTCGCTCAAGCAGGACCGCAGCGACGGCAGGTTTTGGCATGGAGCTACCAACAAACAAACGATCCGCCTGAAACTCTGCCAGATAGCGACCGGTGGCGAGATTCTTCACCGCGTAGCCCACGCGAGGATCGCCACGGTAGGCACGGTAGGCCTGCTCATAGCGTGTGGTCCATGGGCGACCATGCGCGGCATGCGGACGAAAGCGGAGACACGCTCCAGAGGCCATGAAGCGGTTCCGAAACTCCCACTGTGCTCGCACTTTGCGAGCCGAGGGACTCATGAGGCCACCACCGGCACACCCGGCAAGGCCCAGCGGCAAGCAAGCAAGACCACTCCGCAGCCAATCGCGGCGTGTCATCGGGTTCGATGGCTCTTCGTGCCTGTTCATTGGGGCGTGAGAGAAGCGTGAGGCCTGCAAGATGCCAGCGTCGAGTTGTCAAAAGATTGTCCGCAGCTACTTCGCCGCCTTTTTGGGAAAGCCTGCCTTCGCGTGCTTCACGAAGTCGATGAAGGTTCCCTCGCCCACACCCGGCACTTGAGTCACTTCCGTGATGTCATTGAAGGGTCGGGCCTTCTTGATGGCCTCCAGCCGTGTCTCACCCACGCCAGGCAGGGATCTCAGCGACTCATCGCGCCCCTTGTTGAGCAGATCGAGCAGCTTCATGCGCTGCGTGATCGTGAGCATTTGCGCGATGGCTTGGATGCGGACGGGGATCTTATCTGCCGCGACGAGAGCCGTGCCCAAGAGCAGAAAGATGGCAAGGAGCGTTTTCATGCATGAAGGCTGTCTCTGGAGGGCTGTTTGACGCTTCTTCACATCCTCTATGATGATGAAGAATTAAGGGCAAATCATTCCATAACCGTAAGGGGTGTGGATAAGCTCAAGAAGTGCGTTCCATCGCTGAAAATGGGCCGTTCCACGAGCATGGAAGCTGTGAATGAAAATGGGGATGACTGTGAGCAGGTGCCTCCAACTTGGGGTTATCGAGGTTCCTCGCAGCTTCTTGGTAGTTGTTGGTCTTTTTGCTCACAGGTTGTTCACGAGGTGCCGGCCGTGAGAGAATTGAAGGCCGGATTGGCGAGGGCGGAACTAGCAGCCTGCACTTCCGCCTCTTTTTTGCTCTTTCCGGCTCCACGGCCGAGTTCGCGGCCACCCCAGGTGACGACGGCTTCGAAGAATTTGGCGTGATCAGGGCCGGTCTGGCCGATGATGCGGTAGGCGGGCGCTTCGGAATTGATGGCCTGGAGGCGTTCTTGGAGATCGCCCTTGGGGTTGGACTCGATGAGGCCATTGCCGAGCTGGTCGAGCTCAGCGCCGAGCACGCGGATGACGAACTGCGCGGCGGCATCGAGGCCGGCATCGATGTAAATGGCCCCGATGATGGCTTCCAGCGCATCCGCGAGCGTGGAATCCCGCTCGCGGCCGCCGCTGGTCTCCTCGCCACGGCCCATGATGAGATGCGGGCCGAGGCCGATGTCACTGGCAAGCCGGGCGAGCGATTTGGTGCTCACCAAATGGGCGCGTGCCTTCGTGAGGCGGCCTTCATCCGCATCGGGCAGCCGGGCGAAAAGCTCATGACTGAGGGCGAGCTGGAGGACGGCATCGCCGAGGAATTCGAGGCGCTGGTTGTCGAGGCCGGAGCGCTGGGACTCGTAGCTTACGCTCGCATGCGTGAGGGCCTCAGTGAGGAGTCGGAGCTGGCGGAAGGAGTGGCCGAGGATGCTCTCAAGGGATTCCATGTTTCGCTGTTCGCCGATAGTCCGAGGTGTAAGGGCCTCGGTGGAGCAGGAAAATGGGGTGACCGACGGGATTCGAACCCGCAACAACCAGAATCACAATCTGGGGCTCTACCTTTGAACTACGGTCACCATTTTGCCCGGAGGCGGGGGCGATAGTAACCGGATCGGGCGAATGCGCAAGTGCGGGTTCTGGATGGCAGATTGACCGAGCCACGAGGGTGCGTTCATACTAGCCACCTCATGGAAAACGACCTCCCGCCTGAATCCTCCGCTGCGCCGCCTCGGCCCGGTGTGGGTGGGAAAGAGCGTGTTCCATCCCCGTGGGAACTGGATACGGATTGGCAGGAGGCACCTAGGGATCTGAAAAGGCTCTCGCCGTCACCACCGCCACCTCCTCCGAGGTCGTCCGCTGCGGAGCCTCCCAAGCCGAAAATCGAAGTCAGACCACCCGAGCCACGCGAAAAGTATGTGCCGATGGTGCGCCGCCCAAAACCGGTGCCGGAGCGAGAGGGCTCCTGGCCTGCGCTGATCATTATGAGCTTGGGGCTGCTTCTCTTTGTGTTCGTGGCTTGGCAATACCTTCATGATGAACCTCGCGGCGCGGATGATGATCTGCGGCCGCTACGCGTGGCGGACCAGATGCCTGTGATTCAGGTGCCGCAGAAGATGAAGCGCTTCCTGGATGCCGTGGTGCCACTGCCCGCTGGTGCGATGCCTGCCACACCGCCGTGGATGTGGGACACGCCCACGCTTTCCCGCTTCTTCAAAGGCAATGGCGCGGCGCTGGATAATCTGCGTGACCTTCTCGAAGATCCGGACTGGCATCCGGCGCATGCGGCCTGGCATGCGGCAGACCTCGGCAATGATCCGCGCTGGCCGGTGGTGTTTGCTTTGAAGCAAGCGGAGAGCGCCTACCACGCCCGTCTGGGCCAGGAAGAGGCCGCGTATGTGGCCGCGATCGATTTGGCGGACCTGGCGGCGCGTCTCGAAGAAATCTGGGCTTGGCCTTCTTTCTACTCGCGTTCGCTGGAAGCCCAGGAACAGGCCGCGCAGGTGCTCGCGGAGCTTTTGAAGCAGACGCGGCTTCCGGAGCCGATGCTGCGCCAGTATCAGCGGCAGTACAGCATCTGCCTGCCATTGAATGACACGCTGGTGCAGGCGCTCGGTGCGTTTTATCTGCATGAGAAGAAGCTCATCTTTGGCCCCGCCAGCGGGGAGCCGCTCGACACGATGCCGGGCGGGGCGCAGTTGAAGCGTCCGGGGCGTTTGTTCTTCAAACCACACGCCACCTTGCAGCTCTTCGTCGATCATTTTCGCCGCTTGAGAATGGAGGCGCAGGCACCACTGGCGAACACGGGACTCATCAGCGTGGAGGATTCCGCCGCGCTGCATCAGCAGGGCTATCAGCCAAACTCGGCCGGTGAATCCTACGCCGCCGCCCGCCTCGCGGGGTATCGCTCATTGCCGGCGAAGCTCGGCCTCGCAAAAGCTCGCGGCGGGCTGGTGCTGACGCTCTTTGCGATGCGCCGCTGCGTGGCGGAACAGCGCACGCTACCGCCAACGCTCGATAGCCTGCGGCCAAGGTATCTACTCGATGTGCCGCTCGATCCGTTTTCGGCCGCGCCGTTGCATTACGACATCCGTCACGGCTGGATCTGGTCCGTGGGAACCGATCTGCAATCTCAAGGCGGTGCGCCGACGAGTCCGCCGATGCGAGATGCGAAGGAACCCACGGTTGAAATTGGCATCGGCATTGCCTCGGCGGTGCAATGATGCTCCATTTCCGCGTTGTTTGATCTATGACATCCAATTTTACCCGTGCCGGCCAGTTTCCTGAAACCTCGTGGACGCAGGTGCGTCTCGCCGGCGTGGCGGACACACGAGCGCTCGAAGGTCTCTGCCGTATGTATTGGGCGCCGCTGTATGCTTTTGCGCGTCGTGATGGCATGAGCCCGGCGGAGTCCGAGGACGTGACGCAGTCGTTTTTTGCGCATCTGATGCAGGACGAAACACTCAAGAATGCCGACAGCGAGAAGGGGCGTATGCGCAGCTACCTGCTCGGGGCGATGAAACGCTTCATCTCGAACTGGCGTCGCGCCGAGATGACGGTGAAACGTGGCGGCAGGCTGCAACGCGTGGATTTCGACACCACCGAAGTCGAAGCCGTGTGCTCCAAGCATGGCGATGGGCTTTCACCGGATGCCTTCTTTGAGCGGCGCTGGGCTGTGGCCTTGCTCGATCATGCGTTTAAGGCTCTCGAGCTCGAACAGGCGCTCACCGGCAAAAAAGAACAGTTTGCTGTCTTGAGTGAGTTTTTGATGGTTCACGGCAAAGAAGCCCAGCATGGCCTTGCCGCGGAAAAGCTCGGCATGAGTGAAGGAACGGCTCGCGTGGCGGTGCATCGCTTGCGGAAGCGTTTCCGCGAGCTCCTTCGTGAGCATGTGGCCGCCACCGTGGGCAGCGAAGCCGAGGTGGACGATGAGCTGCGGCATCTTTTGAGTTTGTACGGTAACTGAATGCCCGAGAGTCGTTAAGGAAACATCATGCCCGAATGCGAAGTCTGCCACACG
Organism: Verrucomicrobiaceae bacterium; assembly: GCA_016713245.1. Classification (GTDB taxonomy): domain Bacteria; phylum Verrucomicrobiota; class Verrucomicrobiia; order Verrucomicrobiales; family Verrucomicrobiaceae; genus Prosthecobacter. The sequence goes on from JADJPM010000001.1 coordinate 1,260,492, forward strand.
CCCCTTGAGACCAAGGGTTCGAGGACATTTTGCCCGGCATGCATGTTGCGCGGCCTCATGGAAGAGCCTGACCCGGAGGCGGAGACTCAGATCACGGAGGCTCCGGCGGTGGGAGACATGCCGCGGGTGCCGAGGCATTCGATGATCGAAAAGATCGGCGAAGGTGGTTTCGCGAATGTGTATCGAGCGATGCAACGCGAGCCGGTGAAGCGCGAGGTGGCCATCAAGGTGCTCAAACCGCAGATCGCGAGCTACCATGTGCTGGCACGCTTTGAGACGGAACGTCAGACGCTGGCGCGGATGGAGCATCCAGGCATCGCTCGGCTTTGGGACAGCGGCGTGACGATGCACGGGCAGCCGTTCTTTGCGATGGAGCTGGTCCGCGGCGAGCCGGTGACGGCTTACTGCGAGAAGAACCACCTCACGCTCGACGAGCGGCTGCAAATCTTCTGCTCGATCTGCGATGCGGTGCAGCATGCGCATGAAAAAGGCGTGCTGCATCGCGATTTGAAGCCCTCGAACATCCTCGTGGCCGGAGCGGGATCGGAGCGAGTGGTGAAGATCATCGACTTCGGCATCGCGAAGGCACTGGAGCTTTCACCGGACGCGGCGGATGATCATGAGACCGGCGCGATGACCTCGATTCATCAAGCCGTGGGCACGCCCGGCTACATGAGCCCGGAGCAGAGCGCCTGGGGCGCTCATCATGTGGATGCTCGTTCCGATCTCTACGCGCTCGGCGTGGTGCTATACGAGCTGCTCACAGGCTCGACGCCGTTGCAGATCGAGCGCAAAGCCAATGACGACGCCCGCCAATGGCCGGTGGCAAAGCATGTCACGTCACCTTCGCAGCTCTCACGCACGATTTTGCTCACCAAGACGGAGAAGCGTGATCTCGACGCGATCGTGCTGAAGGCGCTGGAGATGGATTCGACGCGTCGTTATGCCAGCGCGGCGGCCTTTGCGGATGATATCCAGCGTCACCTGCATGATGAGCCGGTGCTCGCGGGTGAGAGGTCGTGGACGTATGTGATGCAAAAATTCACACGGCGCCATCTGCCCTTTGTGGTGAGTGCCAGTGTGGCCTCGGTGGCGGTGGTGACCGGTCTCACGGTGAGCACAATTTTGTATATCAAAGAGCAAAAAGCCCGCTCGCACGCCGAGGATCGACAGCTCGTGATCGAGGCCCGTGAGGCGGAGCTGCGCCGCACGCTGAGCCGAGCGGATTATGCCTCGGCGCAGCAGTTCAAAAACACGGGCGATGCGCAAAGCGCCGTGGCCTGCCTCGTGCGTGCTTTACGACAAGATCCATCGTTCAAAGCGGCAGCGGCAGACTTGCAGATGATGCTGCTTCAGGACGACACGCCGCAGCCGGTGGAGACGGTGATACCTGTCGATCCCGCCTGGGGAGAGGTGCAGGAGAATGTGGGCGCGGTCTCCGCCGGCGGACATGTGCTGGCCGTGGTGTTTTTAAAGGACGGCAAACAGCGGGCGATGCTCTTCCGTCATGCGAAGGGCCTTTGGAACCGTCGCGAACTCTCGCTGAAGACGAAGCTGCTGGCGCTGGAGCTGTCACCGAGTGGAAATATTCTCGTGATGGCCGAGGAAGGCGGTGAGGTGCGGCTCCTACGACCTGAAGAACCGGCGTTTGAGAAGAAGTGGACACCGCCCGCCAAGGTCACCGCCGTGACGACCACCCCCGTGAGTGAATCCGTGGCGGTGGGCTGCGCGGATGGCTCGGTGTGGATCATGGGTGCCTCGGAGGAGCGGTCGCCAAAGCGCGTGGGCGAGGTCTCTGGTGCGGTGACGCAGTTGCTGATCCAGGCGCAGGAGCGTCTCATCGTGGCTGGAAGCCGTGAAGGCGAGCTGCGAAGGCTGGCGGTGTTCAACCCGAGCGAACATCGACTGCTGATCAAAATGCCCGGCGAGGTCAGCGCCGTGAGCAGCTCCGGCAATGCGATGCTGGCCGTGGGTGATTCACTCGGCAACGTGGCCTGCGTCACGAATGATGTGGAGTCACTGCCGGTAACGCATTTGCATGACAGCGCCATCACCGCCGTGGCACTGACCAATGGACGTGGAAACCCGATGATGCTCACCGCCGGTGGCGCACGCGATTTGCGGGTGAAGTGGTTTGATTTGAAGAGCCGCGTTGAGTTGAAACCGCCGGTCGAGTCCGCGGGATCGGTGCGCCACATCGCCATGACACGCAGCGGGGACAGCGCCGTGATCGTGAACGCGGACGCTTCTGTGCGCATGTGGCGTCAGGCGGGCGAGGGAGCGATCACCGTGCGGAAGCCCCAGCGTGCGCGATTCATCGCCATGAGCACCCACGGCCACGCGATGGCCGTGCGGCGTGATCTTGGCCGTGGGCTTGAGGTGCTCACGCTGCCGCAGGACGCGATGTATGGCACGGTGCTCGACCATGGTGGCACGAAGTCGCTGCTCGGACTGCGCGGGCGTGCCTGCGCCATCTTCTGCGCGGATGGTGAGACGCTGGTGGAATCAAACGAGCTCGGCGTGGCTGCGCTGTGGGACACCGCGAAGGCCACGCTGCTCGACTCACGCCGCTGGAGCCAGGCGGCGATGGCGCTAGGACCCGGCGCGGGTGATTCGATCCGCGCCGTGCTGGTCGATGGCTCTCTGATCGAGGTGCCGATGGATGGCGGGGCCTTGCGTACGCTGGTGCCGGCCTCCAGTGCGAATGTCTGGACGCTCGCCGCGATCTCGCCGGATGGCCGTGGAGCCGCGTGGGCCACTTCATCACCCGATTTGCAGCATCAATGTCATCTGCGTGTGTGGTGGGAGGGTGAGAAAGAGGCGCGTGAGTTGACAGCGGAGCGTCTCTCGGCCATCGCCATCCACGCGGGCACGCGACGTGTGGCGCTCGGACTGGGCAATGGTCATGTGCGGGTTATTCACGGTCAGGAAGATCCGCGCGGCATCGCGGTGCCGCTGCATCAAAGCGCCATTACCTCGCTGGCTTTCAGCCCGGATGGAAATGCCCTGCTCACCGGCTCCACGGATCACACGGCGGCGATCTGGAAGGCACGTTCGCTGGCTCCCCTGATGGATCCTTTGCGTCTGGATGATGCGGTGGAGCAGGTGGTCTTCAGTGGGGATGGCCGTCGGTTTGCCTGCGCCACGACGCAGCAGGTCATCGTGGGTGATTTCGAGGCGCGAGGCCTTCTGGGAGAAGGCTTCACGCTGCCCAACATTGGTCGCAAGCTCACGCTGAACCATCACGGCACTCGTGTGGCCTTTTCCATCGGGAATGGAAGCACCTTCGTGCATGACATCGCGCCTGCGGCCTCGTCTCCTGTGCCGGAGTGGTTTCTGAAACTGGCGGAGACCTATGTGTCACGCCGCATGACAGCGCAGGGCACGGTGGAGATGCAGGATCATCCGGGTCTTGAAGTGTTGCAGGAACTCGTGCCGAAGGACTCGAAGGACGAGTGGAGCCATTTTGCCGGATGGATGTTCGCCCATACCGGCCTGCGAACGATCACGCCATGGTCTTCGCTCACACTTGAAAGTTATCTGGCCGAGGTGGACAAACGTCCTGCTACCACGCGAAACATCGAGCGTCGTCGTTTGCGAACGCTGTTGTATCACGAGCGTGAAATGGGCGGAGAGCCTGAGAAGCCAGTGCCGTGAAAAATATTTTCTGAGTGGCTGAATAGGCCGCGAGAGGGCTCGTCACAAGATGCGGAAATCAATCTTTCCACTCACCCCATGAAAACACTCCTCTCCATCCTTGCCGCCGCCGCTGTTCTTGGTGTCGCGGCTCCCACCACCGCCAAGGCTGATCCCGGCTGCCGCAGTGGCAGCCCCACCCGCGTCGTCGGCTACACCTCCTGCGGCACGCCCATCCTCGCTGTCTATCGCATCGTCGGCTATGACCGCTGCGGTCAACCGATCGGTCAATGGGTGACCCTTCCTCCGCAGGTGCCCAGCCGCGGTTACTCCTCCGGTTACGGCTCGCCGCACCATGGCCACAGCGGTTACTATGGCCGTCCGCGCTCCGGCATCAGCTTCAGCTTTGGTTTCGGCAGGTAGTAGCGCCGGATCGAGGCCGATTCTCAAAGTGAACGTCTCATTGAGGCGGTGCAGTTTGGGAAGGGCGTGAGCCATAGGCGGCGGTTGCCCGGTCGTAGCTTCCGCCGCCTACAGGCCCTTCGGTGGCCCTTTGCGGGCTGAACAAGCCTTCACACCACCGTGCAGATTGTCACTCCCTGCTTGAGCGAGGCGAGCTTGTTAGGACGCTTCGGGATGAATTCCTGACCGAGATAACCGGTGTAACCAGTCTCCTGAATGGCTTTGATGATGGCGGGGTAATTCAGCTCCTGCGTCTCGTCGATCTCCGCACGTCCTGGCACGCCGCCAGTATGGTAGTGGGCGAAGAATTCGTGATCGCGCTGAATGGTGGCGATGACATCACCCTCCATGATCTGCATGTGGTAGATGTCGTAGAGCAGCTTGAAGTGCGGCGAGCCGAGCTTTTTGCACAGAGCGACACCCCAGGCGCTGTGATCGCACATGTAGTCCGGGTGGTTCACTTTGCTGTTCAGCAGCTCCATCACCAGCGTGACGCCCAGCTTCTCACACAGCGGAAGCAGACGTTGAAGGCCCTTGGCGCAGTTGTCGAGGCCTTGCTCATCGCTCATGCCGTCGCGATTGCCGCTGAAGCAGATGACCTGCTTGAAGCCCGCCTCGGCGGACTCCTTCAAAAGCGGCTCATAAGCCTGCAAGAGCAGGTCGTGATGCTCGATGCGGTTCCAGCCCTTCGGAATCGGGCCGATCTTCACGCCGCCAGGGCCTTCGATGGTGGGAAAGCTCACCATGGCGCAGTGCAGACCGTGCTTTTTCACCGTGGCAAAATCCTTCGGATCAAGCAGCTCGACGGATTCGAGGCCGATCTCCTTCGCCGCGAGGCAGAAGTCCTCCAACGGGATCTCCTTGTAGCACCACTTGCACGCCGAGTGCTTCACCTTGCCTCCCGCAGCCTTGTCAGCGGCTTCGATCTGCGTTTGCAGCACCGCAGCAAGAGAGAGAATGCCAAAGTGACGGCGGGAGAGATTGGGCGGGGTCATGAGAAAAACCTAAACGACCTGCGCCTATTCGCTCAAGCAAAGAATGCAGCGAGACCGAGTGATAAGGGGCTGGGAAGATTATCCATTGCAGAAAAAGCGCCCGCAGGTCAAACTTGCGACATGAGCACCGCCATCAAAACGAATGCATCAACATCTGCTGCGGCCAAACGTGAGGCCGCGTTGGAAGCGGCTCAGCGCAGTGGCAAAGACTGGCGTCGGGTTTTTGGCTGGGCTGCTGGTGACCCTTTGCATGCTGAGGCCGTCAAGCTGGGAGCACAATACCGTCAAAATCAGCAAATAGACCATGCTCATTCTTGATACCGACCATCTTTCTGAAATGGATCGCGGTTCGGAGCTGGGCATTGCCTTGAGAGACAGGATCACGCCACATGCCCGCGAGGTCTTTGTAACCATCGTCACTGCGGAGGAGTCTCTCCGAGGCTGGTTGGCGGCAATTCATGGTTAAAAAGGCGCCACCCATCTCATCTACGCCTACTCACGTCTCGATGCCGCTCTGCATTCGCTGGAGGAATGGATGCGCCTTGGGTGGGATGAGGATTCGGCTCGAATATTTGATCAGTTGAAGGCGGGCGGCGTGGCCATCGGGACCATGGACCTACGCATCGCCAGCATCGCTTTGGCCTACGAAGCCACCCTCCTCTCACGCAATCTGAAAGACTTCCAGCAAGTGCCTGGATTGAAGGTGGAAAACTGGCTGGAGTGAGGTTTTCACCCCGCAATCACCGCTGCGCGGGCGTTTTCCTCGGCACCGGTTTTTTCGAGGTAGTAGTCGTAATCGCCAGTGTAGGTCGTCAGGGTGCCGTTGTTGATGTGGATGACCTTCGTGGCGAGGCTGCGGATGAAATGCACGTCATGGCTGATGAAGACGAGGGTGCCTTCAAACTTCTGCAGGGCCAGGATGAGGCCTTCGATGGCCCAGATATCCAAATGCGTCGTGGGCTCGTCCATGAGCAGCAGGTTCGGCGGATCGACGAGGAACTTCACGAGGTTCAGGCGGCTCTTTTCACCACCGGAGAGCACCTTGCACTTCTTATGCACGTCCTCGCGTTTGAAGAGAAAGCTGCCGAGGATGCTGCGGGCCTCGTCTTCGCGGATTTCGGGTGAGACACGCTTCAGCTCGTCCAGCACGCTGCAATCCGGATCGAGCGTGTCCGCACGGTGCTGCGAGAAGTAGCCGAGCTTCAGGTTTGTGCCGAGCTTGCGCTCGCCTTTCTGGAAAGGGATCTCGCCGGCGAGGAGCTTGATGAGCGTGGATTTGCCCGCGCCGTTCGGTCCGACAAGCACGGTGCGCTCGCCGCGTTCGATTTCGAGGTCGAGGCCGGTGTACACCTGCTTCGTGCCGTAGGCCTGATCGATGTTGTTCAGGGCGACGAGGCGCTGGCCGCTGCGTGGCGGCTGCGGGAAGTTGAAACGGAAGCCTTTGCGCAGCGGGCGCGGCTTATCGAGCTTCTCCATCTTTTCGAGCTGGCGCTCGCGGCTCTGTGCCTGCGCGGCCTTGGACGCCACCGAGCGGAAGCGATCAATGAACTCCTGCATCGCCTCGATTTCCTTCTGCTGGTTCTTCCAGGTCACCATCGCACGCTCGTAATTCTCCTCCCGCTGGCGCAGGTAGTCGCTGTAATTGCCCTGGTATTCGATGAGCTTGCTCTCCTCGATCTCGTACACGTTTTGCACCAGCTCATCCATGAAGTCGCGGTCATGCGAGATCATGAGGATGGCACCGGGGTAGTTCTTCAAATAATTGCGGAACCACATCAGCGACATGAGGTCGAGGTGGTTGGTCGGCTCATCCAGCAGGAGCAGATCCGGCTCCATCACCAGCAGCCGCGCCATGTGCGCACGCATGATCCAGCCACCGCTGAACTCGCGGGCGGGCCGGTCAAAGTCCGTGTCGAGGTAACCGAGGCCTTTGAGGATGCGTTTGGCCTTCGCCTCGGCCTGTGGGTCCTGGAGGGCATCGTGCTTGGCATGTGTCTCGAAGTATTCCGGGCTGGAGACATCACCCGCAGCCTCGTAGGCGCTGAGTTCCTTCTCCAGGCGCTCGATTTCGCCCGCTTTGCCGGTGGAGACCTCCAAAACGGTCTCCTCGCCCACCGGTTCGCACTCCTGCGGCAGGAAGCCGACCGTGGTCCACTCGTCACGCGTCACCTCACCCGCATCGGCGGTGTCATTCTTCAAAATGAGCGAGAACAGCGTCGATTTCCCTGCTCCGTTCGGCCCGACGAGGGCGACGCGATCGCCGTGGTTGATCGTCATGTTCGCACCGCTGAAGAGCGTGCGGGCGTTGAAGGTCTTGGTGACGTTGCGGAGGGTAAGCATGGGGGCGGAGGAGGTAGTGCATCCGCGGCGCTGTGCAACGGCGGAGGCGGCTCCGCGGCCCTCACGACTACTTTTTCGAGACCAAAACCCGGGGCTGGTGCTCCGTGAGCAGCTTCGAGGCTGGCACCTCGACCGCATTTTCGCGGCCGAGGAACTCCAGCAACACGCGAACGCGGTCCGCGCCACTCAGTTTGGCATTCACGATGCCTTTGAGGCCGCGCATGGGTCCCTCGGTGAGCTCGACGATGTCTCCCACCTCAATGCCCACCTCCACCACGCACACGTCTGCATCGGCCATCTCCGCTTTGATCTGCTCGATCACTACATCATCGACGCGGGCGAGGCTTTCACCAAAGCCGACCACGCGGATGACACTCTGCGAATGCTTCACGGCGCGAAGCATCTCCGTGGGATTGAAGCGGGCGAAAAAGTAGCTCGGAAACAGTGCCTCCACGAACCACACCTTGCCGCGCCGCGTGCTCCTCTGAAAGCGAATGCGCGGGCAGTAAGTCTGCACACCCTCCAGCCCCGCCATCAAGCCTGCGGCGATGTGCTCGCACTTCGGGCGCGAGTGAACAACATACCAAGCTGGTTCGGATGGGTGGGACATCAGTGGGGACGGCAGCTAGCCGCAGCGTGATCCATCAGCAACCGCAAACCCTCACGACCGGCGGCTTTTCAGGAGCCACAGGCACCCACCGATCACGAGGAGGCCGGCCGCGATCCAACTCCACGAGTTCGATTTAGCATCCGGTGGAGCAGCGGTAATCGTCGCTGTCTGCGGCAGCAAATCGGCCACGGCGCTGAGTTCCGGCAGGTTTTGCCCCGGTGTGGCCTGATCCTTCACCATCTGCCGCCAATCCACCGCCATCGCGATGTCCATGCCGGGGTTTTGCTCCTTCACCTGACACGAGCACGAGCCGATCAAAAACTGCGCCGCCTCATCAATCGTCTCCGGGCGGATCCCCTTCCCCACCAGCGCATAGAGCGCCCGACCTTGGCCAAACATCGGAAACGCCATAGGCTCGTTGAAGCCACGCAGATCTTCTTCGCTCGCCAGCAGCATCGCCACAAAGGCCGCTTCAGCGGGATCATCGCGTTTCACCTTCACGACCGAGAAAGCGAGCCGCAAACCATCACCGGGGATGGAAACGAGGCCGTTCTTGATGTCTTGATCGTCGAGCTTCGGCAGGTTCATCACGCCACCGAGGTAGTCGATGCGTTCTTCGAGCATCTTCAGGGCCGCAGCGTCCTTCGCGGCATCGCCGCTCTCCAAAAATACCCACACCGCGCTTTCGCCATTCGCCAGCCGCTCGGCGATCTGCTTCCGCGCCGGTGAATCGACCAGCACCGCCACATTCGCCTCCGAAAACGGCGCAGACCAGATTACCGCGTCATTCCGCGCCGACTTTGGCTGCCGCAGCTCGATCTTTGGCTCCGTGCCGGTCGTGACGATGTAGTTCTCCGGCAACTTCGCACCTGCCGGAGCCGTCACGCGATACGCATCCGCCTCCCAATGCTCCAACGCATAGCGAAACACCGGCACCGAGCAGGCGGAGGCGGTGGTGGCAGCGAGGAGAAATACAAGGACACGAAGCATGATGCCAAAGATCACGGCCATTCACCGTCTTCTTGCATCAAGCTTCGCAACTCCAACCGACTCTCCAAATTCATCTCCAGTAGCCACACCGTCGTGCGTCCGATGGCGGTGACGCCCAAGATGCGAACGCCATCAACGATGAAGTGTTCTTCCCAGCGGTCCTTCCGAGGATGATACAAGCGGGTGAGCACATTGGTGTCGGGATCGATGCTGGTGAGATTTGTGCCCTTGTGCGCATTGCAGATGCGGCATGAGAGAGCCAGATTTCCCAAGTCATCCAAACCCCGGTGTTGTTTGGCGATGACATGCTCAATGTGAAAGCGCCGCCCCAGCTCGTAGTCCTGTGTCAATCGGCAATACTCACACCGATCGCCCGCACGTTGCCGCACGCGAAGTTTGGTTGCAGCATCGATCATCACGCGGATCAGAGGCTTTTCAGAAACCGGCGGGCTTTCGCCTGAAAGACGGAAAGCAGGGCACCTTGGCGAGCCCATTCTTCATATTCACGGCTTTCTTGATGCGTGGCGGTGCCTGTGTTGATTTTTTCCGCCAGCATATCCATTCGCTCTTCCTCCTCTGGTTCAGCACGGATGTCAGCGATCATCTGCGCCCCTTCCTTCGTGATGAAAGGAAGCGAGGGATCAAAAAGGCGTTCGAGTTTGGCAAACGAGGCTGTCATGCCCAAATCTTGCCACGCCAGTGATCCACCCGCAAGTCGCGAGAACATCGCCGATTGGGCGTTCTATCCCGACCATGCGCCCGCTCCTTTGCCTCCTCGCCTTCTCGACGGCTATTTTCGCTGAATGGCCGACTTATTTGCACGATGCCTCGCGTGTCGGCGCGACGACGGAGAGTCTTCCGAGCACGCTGAAGCCCGCGTGGACCTTCACCTCGCCGTCAGCGCCGCAGATGGCTTGGGCAGGCGAGGATGGTCGCGTGATCGAAGGGCATGAGCTCTTCAATCGCATTCGCTTTGACGATGTGTTTCACGTGGCGATCAGCGGCGGGCGGTTGTTCTTCGGCTCGTCGGTGGATGGGCGCGTGATTTGCCGTGAGTTGGCCACCGGCAAAGACGTGTGGTCGTTTTTCACGAATGCGCCGGTGCGGCTCGCGCCGATGATCGCGGATGGGAAGGTGTATGTCGGCTCGGATGACGGCTACGCGTATTGCCTCGACGCGGCGAGCGGCAAGGTCGTGTGGAAGCTGCGCGCGGGTCCGCATGACGAGCGCATCCTCGCTCGCGGTCGCATGGTGTCGCGCTGGCCGGTGCGGACGGGCATCTTGGTGGATGGCGGCATCGCGTATTTCGGCGCGGGCGTGTTTCCGCATGAGAAAGTCTATCTGTATGCCGTCGAGGCCGCGACGGGGAAGGTGATCTGGAAGAACGACGCCATTTCAGAGAAGGATGCGGGTCGCAATGACCTCTCGCCGCAGGGTTATTTGCTCGCGACGAAGGACATCTTGTTTGTGCCCTCGGGTCGGTCGATGGCGGCGTCGTTTGATCGCAAAACGGGCGAGTACATCGCCAAACCGGAGCCGGGTTGGCGCGGCGACGCGGGCGGGCAGATCGGCGGCACGCAGGCTTTCCTCGCGGATGATCAAATCTACTCGGTGGGCGAGCATCACATCCTCGCGCTGGACCAACAGAAGCAAAAAAGTGGCTTCGGATGGTTCGGGGGCACGCAGATGACGCTCGCGGGTGACATGGGCTACATGGCGAATGGCAAAACGATCACGGCGGTGGATCGCCTCAAGCATGCGGACGGCACGCGCATCCGTCACGGGCACGAAATGGCCATCGCGAAGATCAGCGCCGACTTGAAAAAGCATCCCGCTCTCGCCGAGGCGAAGAAGCTGCAAGCCGCGGAAGCTGCCGCACGCAAGGCGCCGGGCGATCAAGCCTTGATCGCTGAGCTGGCGGCCATCGCGGCGAGATACGAGCCGCTGCGTGCCGCCTACAAAGCGAAGCAGGACGAAAGCGCCAAGCACAAGGCTGACCTCGCCATCGCAGCCGATGTGGGCGTGCGCTGGACGCTCGAATCGCCGCATCAGTCGGCGTTGATCCTCGCGGGCAAGCATTTGATCGCTGGTGGCAAAGATGAGGTGATCGTGATCGACACCGAAACCGGCAAAATCACCGCCAAACTCGCGGTGGAAGGCGAGGCACGCGGTTTGGCGGTTTCGGAAGGTCATCTTGTCGTCAGCACGACAAAAGGTCGCGTGCATGTGTTTGGTGAAAAAGAGGGTTCACCGACATTTGCGGCCTCCAACTTCATTTCGAGCAAGGGTGAAGAGGCGAAAGCCATCTTGAAGCAAACCGGCATCAAAAAAGGCTTCTGCCTCGTTTTGGGCGATGACGGCTCGCTGGCCTATGAATTGGCGAAACAGAGCGAACTCGTTGTTTTCGGTGTGAACTCGGATGAGGCCAAAGTGGCCGCTGGAAGACAAAATTTGCTCCAAACCGGCCTCTACGGATCGCGCATCACGCTCGATCATCTCGATCTGGCGATGATTCCGTATTCGAGCTACTTCGCGAACCTCATCGTCGGTGAGCCCGGCGGCGTGCCGAAGGAGGTGGCGCGGCATTTGAAGCCGATTGGCGGCAAGTTGTGCTTCGCGACGAATGCGAAGAGCGATGCATGGCTCACGGAGACGAAGTTGAGCGAAGAAAAGGCCACGATCACGAAAGCGGATGGCTGGACAGTGCTCACGCGGGCGACTTTGCCCGGTGCGAGCGCGTGGTCGCATCAATACGGCAACGCGGCGAACACTTCGAGCACGAACGACACGCGCATCAAAGGCGGCATGAGCGTGCTGTGGTATGGCGATCCAGGTCCGGGGCAGATGGTGAACCGTCACGACGGCGCGGTGGGGCCGATTTCGACCAACGGGCGGCTCTTCGTGCAAGGCAACGACAGCGTGATGGCCTACGACGCTTACAACGGCCAGTTCTTGTGGGAGACGAAGAACCCCGGCGCGATGCGAACGGGCGTCTACAACGCTCGCGAACCCGGCAACATGGTGGCGAGCGACGATCACTTCTTCATGCTGCTCGGCGATGAGTGCCTGCAATACGACGCGGCCACCGGCGAGGTGGTGCGCACGCTGAAAATCCCCGGCGCAGGCACGAAGCAGGGCCTGGAGTGGGGCTACATCGCCTATGCGGACGGTTTGCTCTACGGCACGGAGACGGAACGCGTCGAGAAGGCCAGCGAAGTGGCGCGTCGCGGCAAAAGCGCCTCCATTTCGACAGATCGCCTCTTTGCGTTTGATGTGAAGACCGGGACGCTGGCGTGGAGCTACCAGGGCAAGCACATCGCCCACACGACGGTGGCGATTGGCGATGGCAGCGTGTATTTCATCGACGCCTCGCTCACCCCGGAGCAGCGGAATTTGATGCTCAAGGAAGACAAGAGCGCCCTCGCCAAACTCACCGGGAAGGAACGCGAACTGGCGGAGGATCGCGTCAAAAATAACGACATGCGCATGGCGGTGGCCGTGGATGCGAAAACGGGCAAACAACTGTGGGCGAAGCCGGTCGATGTGACGGATTGCAGCGAGATCGGCATCGGCGGCGGTGCTTTGACGCTGATGTATCAAAACGGCCATCTCGTGCTCGGCGGCGCGAACGCGAACGGGCACTACTGGGAGCAGTTTTTGAGCGGTGAATTCAAACGCCGACGTCTCGTGGTGCTGAACGCGGCGAAGGGTGACAAGGTGTGGGCGAAGGACGGCAACTACCGGCATCGCCCCGTCGTGGTGGACGATGAAATCATCGCGGAGCCGTGGAGCTACGATCTCTACACCGGGAAGCAGAAGACGCGGCAGCATCCGATCACGGGCGAGGAGACCGCGTGGATGTTTGCGCGGCCGGGGCATCACTGCGGTGCCATTTCGGCCACGCCGGGCATGATGTTCTTCCGCTCGAAGTTCACCGCGTTTTATGATCGCGACACGGACAGCGGCACCGAGCACTTCGCGGGGCATCGGCTCGGCTGCTGGATCAACACGATCCCCGCCAACGGCCTCGTCATGATCCCAGAGGCCAGCGCCGGCTGCGTGTGCCTTTTCTCCATCGCCAGCACGATCGTCTTCGAGCCTCGCGAGGACCGCATGAACTGGGGCGTGTACAGCGCCGATGGCGTCACGCTGCCCGTGCAGCACATCGCGCTGAATCTCGGCGCTCCCGGCGATCGACGCGATGCGCACGGCAAACTCTGGCTCGGCTATCCGCGCCCTGCGAGCCGCGCGGGCATTGATCTGCCGCTTAACTTCAAGCCGCAGTATCTGAAAGGCGGCGGCGAGTATGCCTACAACGCCGAGAGCTTCGAAATCACCGGTCACGACACGCCTTGGATCTTCTCCAGCGGTCTGCGCGGCCTCACGAAGCTCGAAATCCCCGTTCAGGCCCCCAATGCCGCTCCAGCGACTTACACCGTGAAACTCATGTTTGCCGCCCTCGAAGGCGATGTGGCCGGGAAACGCGTTTTCGACGTCAAACTCGGAGACAAGGTCGTTTTGAAGGCCTTTGACCCCGCGACGCGAAAAGGTGCCGCCGTCGAAGTTTTCGAAAAAGTGCCCGCCAGCGAGCTTCTCACCCTCGAATTCATCCCCGTGACCGGCGAACCGGTGATGAGCGGCATTGAGATCCTCAAAACAGACGCCAAGGAGATCATCCAAGGCGTGGTGACGCGGTGATGGTGGTGCTCCCGCCGGGATTCGAACCCAGAACCAAGGGATTATGAGTCCCCTGCTCTAACCGTTGAGCTACAGGAGCCTGTGCTGCGAGCGGCGCGGAGTATGCACGTGGGTCTCACCACGGCAAGGAGGGCTTTGCCGCGTTCACCACTTCAAACCGGAGGCGGGCATGCGGGTTTCGTTGTGCCGTTCCTTCACGATATGACCATCGCTGAGGTAGAGCACTCGGTCCGCCATCTCCCGCCATGGCGGCGTTATGTGTGATGACGACGGTGAGGGTGCCGAGCTCGCGGTTGATGCGCTCCACGGCTTCGAGAACGGTGATGCCGGTGGTGACATCGAGGGCGCCGGTGGGCTCGTCGCAAAGCAGCACCTCGGGTTTCTTCGCAATGGCACGGGCAATGGCCACGCGCTGCTGCTCGCCACCGCTGAGCTGGCTGGGGAAATGATCCAGACGATGACTGAGGCCGAGGATGTCGAGGGCGTCCTCGGGCTTCATCGGGTCGGGTGCGATTTCGGTGATGAGCGCCACGTTCTCGCGGGCGGTGAGGCTGGGGATGAGGTTGTAGAACTGAAACACGAAGCCCACGCAGTTCCGCCGGAAGAGCGTCAGCGTGCGTTCATCGCCGTCGGTGAGATTCCAGCCTTTGTATTTCAACTCGCCCTCGGTGGGTGTGTCGAGGCCCCCGAGGATGTTCAGCAGCGTGGATTTGCCACTGCCTGAAGCACCGAGCAGCACGGTTAGCTCGCCGGCATGCAGACTCAGGTCCACGCCAGCCAGCGCCACCACATCCAGCTCGCCCGTGTGATACACTTTTCGCAAACCACGTGCTTCAAACACAGGCTCGGATGAATCAGAAACGCGGGCGGACATGAGAGCGCATCTCTGGCGCGGAAAATACCTCACGGCAAGATTTGCCGCGTGCAATCCCGGCCGCCGAAGCCAGCATCCGAGCTGTGCCCTACCTGAAACAGTCCCTCACTCGTTACGCCCGCCAGCGGGACGAAGGCATGGGTTGCGGCAGCAGTTGCCTCATCCACCTTGTCATGCTGGTCATGCTGGTGGTGGCCATCATCATCTGGTGCATTCGAAACCGCGCCTGGGAGCTGGTGATCACGATCATCTTCCCGGAGTGAGGGGGGGGGGGGTGGTCATCCGTAAGACGTGAGAAGTGAGATGTAAGAGGTGAGAAGTGAGATGTAAGAGGTGAGACGGAACTTTGACCTCTCACTTCTGACTTCTCACAGGCCTTTGCCTCAGATCCCACTGATCTCGCCGCTCTCGCTCACCTGGATGCGTTCCGCAGAGGGCACCTTCGGCAAGGCGGGCATGCGCATCATGGTGCCGGTGAGAGCCACGAGGAAGCCGGCGCCGTTGCTGATCTCGAAATCACGCACGGTGATGGTGAAACCTCTCGGGCGGCCGCGCTTCTTGGCATCATCGGAGAGCGAGTCCTGCGTCTTCGCCATGCACAGCGGCAATTTGTCGAAGCCGCTGCGAGCGAACAAAGCCAGCTTCGCTTTCGCTTCATCGGTGAGTTGCACGCCGTCCGCACCGTAGATTTGTGTGGCGATGGCATGCAGCTTCTTTTCCACCGGCTCGGCGGCATCGTAGAGCATCGGGAGCGGCTTGGATTCCTTGGGCAAGGCCGCGAGCACGGTCTCGGCGAGCTTCACCGCACCGTCACCGCCTTCGCCGAAGACATTCGCGGTGGCGCAGGGCACGCCGCGGGCCTGGCAGAACTCATGCACAAGGGCGAGTTCGTCTTCGTGGTCGTTGGTGAAGCGATTGATCGCCACGATGACGGGGCGTTGGAACTTCGCGGCGCTGTCGAGATGCGCGGCGAGGTTGTCGAGCCCTCGCGAGAGAGCGGCGGTGTCCGTTTGCGTGAGCTGGTCCAAAGCGGCTCCGCCATGCATTTTCAGTGCTCGCACGGTGGCGACGATCACGATGGCCTCCGGCGCGAGACCGCTCTGGCGGCACTTGATGTGCATGAACTTCTCCCCGCCGAGGTCGAAGGCGAATCCGGCCTCGGTGACGGCGAAATCGGCATGCGACAGTGCCATGCGAGTGGCCAGCACGCTGTTGCAACCGTGTGCGATGTTCGCAAACGGCCCGCCATGGAGGAAGGCGGGCACGCCCTCCACGCTTTGCACCAGATTCGGGCTCAAGGCATCGCGCAGCAGGGCCAGCAGCGCTCCGGTGACACGGAATTCTTTGGCGAAGACCGGCTCGCCCTCCGGCGTGAAGCCGACCACGATGCGTTCGAGTCGTGCACGCAGATCGGCGAGCGATTCGCTGAGGCAGAGGATGGCCATCACTTCCGAGGCGGCGGTGATGTCAAAGCCCGTGGCGCGTTCGGTGGGCTTGCCAGCGCTCGTGCGCATCTGGCGCAAAGCACGGTCGTTCATGTCCATGACACGCTTCCACAGCACGCCGTCCGGCTTCAGGCGGCAGGTGCCGTTGAAGAGTTCGTTGTCGATCACGGCGGAGAGCAGGTTGTTCGCGCTCGTGATGGCGTGGAAGTCACCGGTGAAGTGCAGGTTGATCGACTGCGCCGGCTGCACGGTGCTTTTGCCGCCCCCGGTTGCGCCACCTTTGCGACCAAACACGGGTCCCATCGAAGGCTGACGCAGCGCGAGGGCCACGCTCTGGCCGATTTTCTTCAACCCTTGCGAGAGACCGATGGAGACGGTGGTCTTGCCCTCGCCCGCCGGAGTCGGCGTGATGGCGGAGACGAGGATGAGCTTGCCCTTCTTCTGGCCGCTCTTGAGCGCATCGAGACTGATCTTTGCCTTGTCGCGACCGTAGAAGCTGAGGTCATCCGGCGAGATGCCGAGAGAGGTGGCGACGGAGGCGATGTCTGAGGTCATGAGAAAGGGAGCGCCCATGATGGCAAGGAGGCACGCGAAGCAAACGAGTTTTCGTTCACGAGGCTTGAGTTGCGTCACGGCCTCATGGGATCTCGATCCCATGCTCGCGAGTGCGGAGCCGCAGGTAGGTACGTTGTCAAGCTTCAGCGTGACGAGAGGTTTCCCATGCAGCGTGAACAACGTGCCGGTGCTTGAACACGACCGCTGCGGCTTCAGGCCCCGATGGCGAGCCAGTTGAACTCCACCGCGAAGACTCGTGTGGCCGCCCAGGTGGAGATCACGGCCTGAAAGCCGCCAGCGGTGATGTTCTCGGCCTTCAGCGTGATGCGGGCGCTATCCCGCTGATCGAGATCAAAGCCCGTCAGGCCCAGCTGCACCACCGGGATCGTGTCAAAGGGCGCAGCGAACACGATTTCCGTGATGAAGGTGCGCACGTCATCGGTCTCGGCAGACACCGTATCGAGCGTCCAGCCCTCGGTGAGGACACCGACGCCGGCATGAGAGGACAGGACTTTCCAGGGAAGAGCAGTAGAAGGCATGGATGCTCCCTCTCAGCAGCATTCAGGCCGTCTTGAGCACGTTGTTCACGCTTGAGCGTGTCCAAGCGCTTCCCGGTGGTAAACCTGCCCTCACATCTTTGGTGCTTTCTCCACCAGCGCGGCAAACTCCGCCGCATCAAAGGCCCGCATCGTGCTCGTGTGCACATTGCCCAAGGCGGAGAGGCTCATCATCAGGCCGGTGGCCGCCGCGTCGTCCTTCGCCTGGAACACGATCACGCCATCATGCGCTCCCATTGTCCAGAGCAGATGCTGCACCTTGCAGCCGCTCTTCTTGGCAGCCGCCCGGAAGGCCGAGGCCCGGTGCGCGGACTCGTGCATATTGGTAAGGCCTTGCTGCGTGAAGTTCAGGAGTGCGACGTAGGTGTTCATGGCGGGAAGAGAGGTGGCGTCCTCTTCAACGTCTGTGCCGCTCGTGCTGACTGAGCCCCCGTGGCGGGAGAGTGAGCGGTTCTTGGTATGCGCAGCACGGCATCCCCCCTTCGATTTCCATCTTGTCTTTTCCGGCCGGATTGAAGACAATGGAGGTGCTATGAAACCGGCCTCCAACAACGCGCCCGTGTTCGCGCTCGATGACAGCACCGACTGGGATGATCTCGACAATGTCATGGAAGTCTCGGCGGAGTATCAATCGCAGCATTTCGGCCGCATCATCCCGCTCATGTTCTTTGCGCCGATGACGGAGCCGGAGAATCTCGACGCTTGGGTGCCGATGAAGACCCTGCCGGAGCGTCTCTTCATCGTCTCCATCGAGCGTTCCGCCGATGCCACCTTGATGAAAGCCTTCGCCCACGCCGAGGCGGATCTCGGGGAGGTACAACTCTCCGCCTCCTGCCCGGCCGTGCGCATCGACTTCGAAGAGCCCTTCGCCCATGTCTATGAGCAGATGGAGGCCGCTGGCATCGCCGCTTACGCCAGCCCCCAGCCTGGCCGTGATGATGCCTCCTTCTTTTTCATCCGCGGCTTGGAGTCCGTGCGTGCCTTCGACGCGGCGCTGCGAGCGGTCACCGCCAGCAAACGAAGTTAGACCGCTTCAGACATGATGAGAACCGGTTTACCAGCGCTTCATCACGCCTTCACCGCTGAAAAGATCAGATACCGCATCGCGCCTCTGTGATAGGCCAGCCACAACCGCAGCATTGTCAGCGCAAAGATGCGGTTGTCATTCTTCCGATCCAAAAGGAAGCGCAGATACCCCGGCCGACGCAGCACGCCCACGCAGAAACGCCACGCGCAGATCGGCCAGGTGCGTGCCACCTGCATGGAGACATCCTCCGCTGAGATCGCGGTGAATCCAGCCTCCGTCATCCAGCGCGTGTATTCATTCTCCGTTCCCATGCCCGGCATGCGTCCCTCGCGGCAGATCGGCTCGATGAGATGCCGCTGCTCCCAGGGCTTCAACGGCTCGCGTGCCAGCCACGCGCACACCACCAGCCTTCCGCCAGGTTTCAGCACCCGCGCCGCCTCGCTAAAGACACGCGCCTTGTCCGCCATGTGCTCCGTGCTCTCGATGGCGATCAGCGCATCGAATTCGCCCGCCGCGCGATCATTGTGCAGCCAGTCCTGGAGCAGAAACGTGGCATCCACCTCCGCCGGTGTCGCCGTCACCGCATAGCGATGCTGCGCCGCCGAGACCGTCAGGCCCGTCACCTTCACTCGCTGCTCCTGCGCGATGATCCGCGCCGTTTGACCGTAACCGCAGCCTACATCACACAGCGTCATGCCCGCCGCCAGCCGCGCCTTCGCCACCACCGCATCCGTCAGGTTCCGCGTCGCCTCCGCGCTCGTCTCACGTCCCGTGCGCCACAAGCCGTGATGCACATGCTCGCCCCACACCTCACGATAAAAGCGGTCGAGCTGGTCATAATGCAGCGCCACATCATCACGCGTCGCCGGCTGGGAGGATTCGATCATAAGCGGCCACCATGCCGTTAGTGGTCGCGGTTTCATCTGGATTGCCAAGTGTTTCAACGTGTCCCCCATTCGCAGGCCAGGGCGCGGAGAAGGGGGTGGGAATGGGTTGCGTCGGCTGGATGCCAGCTCCCTGTTCGTGGCAGATACGACCAGCCTTGCAACGAGGTGTGATTGTAATAGCGGGCGCCGCCCATGAAATAACCTTCACTCCTCTACCTCCATGTCATTCCTCTGGATGCTTCTCATTGGCCTCATCGTCGGCGCCGTCGCCAAATTTCTCACCCCGGGCAGAGATCCGCAGGGCTGCTTGGTCACCATGCTCCTGGGCGTTGTCGGGGCCATGCTCGCCGGCTTTTTGGGACGTTCCGCAGGCTGGTATGCGGAGGGACAGCCCGTGGGCTTCATCGCTGCCGTCGGCGGTGCCGTTCTGGTGTTGCTGGTGTTTCGCTTGGTCAGAGGCGGCAAGTAACCGGCGGGCCGCCTTCGGAGTCCCGAATGGAACCCCACCCTTGGAGGCATCGTTGGCGGATGACGGTGAAATCGCAAGCCGCCGCCTGTTAGGCGTGCTTCTCAAGAAAGTCGCCTTCGCAGTCCATGCCTCCCGTCCTCATGTTGGGTGAAACCATCCAGCGGAAAGGCGATCGACAGCAGAAAGTCATTCTTCTGTCGATGAGTTCAGAAGGGGTCGGGTTGGGGTTTGTCAGAGGGTTGCACACTGACACCATTTTCCGGCTGGCACACCTGGGAGCATCTGAATCTTTGGGCGCGTCTCCCGCTTCCTGTCGATGACCACGCCTCAGCCCATCCCGACGACCTCAAGCGCCCCTGGCGTGAGCAGCAGATCAGGGACGAGTAGAAGTGTTACGCCGACTCGAAAAGCTCCCTGACTGTCTGAAGTTTGTCCCAAGCGATCTCGAACATTCTTTCGTGTGATTGGCCTTGTGCGTCGTCCATGCCGAGTGCTGCCTGCATGTAGTATTGAAAGCTCACTAGCTTCTCTCCAACATATGCACTCCCTGGCGACATGTTCTCTTCAGTAGCGTAGCGATCTAACTCATTCACCATAATCGTCATTGCTGCATAAGCTGCAATCTGGAGGGTTCTCTCACCTGTTCGAGCCTCGTCAAAGAGACGTTCTAGCGCGGTAACAACGGAGCGTGGATTTTGCATGGGTAGACTCTTTTGGTTGGACGAATGCTTTAGATCTGGCGGCGAGAGGGAAGCGTTCATGACCGATGACATTCGAGTCGTAGGCTGTATCCATTTTTGTTCGCCTTCATGCTGCTTGAAGTTTGTTTGTGGCTGCTCTCAGGCTCTGCCTGACACTTGCAGCTTCCTCATCTGGGAGAAACCGATCACAATCAATGATGGGGCGCAACGTCTGTTCCGAGATCACCAGTGGTGATGATTGATAGCCAGTTCGGAACATATCCGAATTGATGACCAATACCCACTCGGTCAGTTTCGATAGCTCGGCGATCACGTCGTTCAGAATATAGGAGCGCAGCTTATCAGGGGTTAGCTTGCGAGATAGACACTCCCATTCGATAAGTGCGCAATAAGTATGGATAGCTCCACGTGTTAGCGCCTCACAGAACGCGTTTCGGGCCTTGGTTACGGCACTCGGGTCGGTGGACCCAATGGCACTTAGGATGTCTTGGACACACTTAGTGCAAACGACGCAAGCGTCAGCATAAGCGTCACGCGCCCTCTGAAGCTCACGCAAGGTATCGCCTGCTAACTTGACCTGTTCGGTCTCGAGCTTTGATACTTCAGTTTTCAGTTTTGCAGACTCATTTCTTAGCTTTGTCGTCTCTGTGGACTTACGCCGGTTTTCAATGAACCAGCCGATCGCTACGCCAATTATAACAAGCCAGCTATAGGCTGGCCAGTCTTCTGGCTTAAACTGGTTCAGTGTCCAAGCCATCATTTCTTCCAGTTGTCCGCTATGTCCTTGAGGTCACGTATCGCGCGATTGGTATCATCAGAGGCGGCCGCCCTCTTTATCAACACGCTCTCATCGATGCTGGAGAAATTGATGATCGATTCTTGCGCACGCTGGAATGTCGATTTCGCTGCGGACTTGTTGAAAAGCTCAACCAGTCGGGCCTTTTCTTGCGTGGTTAATTCACGGCCAACTAACTTAGTGGCTGCGTTCTCTAGGGCTTGTATCAGTTGTGCGTCCGTGGCCATATTGGTCTGTAATGATTGACTTGGATTTTAAGCGAACATTGAAGATCATTCACACATCGTGAGGTTTGTCAGCCGCTTTATCGCCGACAGTTTTGTTGGAACATCACTCCCCTAGCAGGGACTATTCGATGTGTGAATAGTACGTCCGGCCAGCGCAGCTTTACGGCGTTGGCGGCGCAGGTGGCGGCTCCGGTTCCTCCGGCGAGGACGGATTCTCCAGGAGGTGCTGCATCATGTAGAGGGTCAGCTTCTCGGGCTGGCGGGGGAACATTTCGGCGAGCTTGAGGAGGCAGAGGAAGAGCATGAGCTGCAGGTTTTCACGGGCCAGCTTTTTGCCTTCCTGGGTGGTGGTCTTGCCGCCAGTGGAGCCTTCGCTGGCGGCGTAGATCGTGGCCCAGTTGTTTTTGAGGTTTGTGGCCAGCGTGACGGTGGCCGGGGCGAGGGAGGCGGCGTGCGTGGTGGCGGCGGCGTGCAGGGAGAGGAGGTGTACCTCCACCTGATCATCACGACAGGTGTTGAAGATGTTGCGACCCTGCGGCAGCGCCTCCAGCAGCACGGGCGAGTCGGCCCCAAAGGCGGCGATGAAGCCGGCCTCGATGCGCTTCACCTCCGATGGGATGATCTCCGTGCGGAAGTTGTCCTTGGCGAGCTTGGCGGCCTTGCGGATGCCCAGCTTTCCCTGGTCCTGTGTGACGCAGTCCTCCACCACGGCGAGTGAGCTGGTGATGGCGGTGATGTGGGAGGTGAGCTCGCCACCGGGATTGTTGGCGATGAGCCGCTGGAGGGTATCCGTGGAGAAGGCGACGAGTTCAGGGATGCTGATGTTCGGATCGTCGAAGGGGTTTTCGAGGAAGGTGGATAGCGTTCTCATAGTGGTTGGGTGTGCGTCAGGTGAATCAAAGCGCACGCCTGAGTCGAAAAAAGCGAAGCCCCAGCGTGCCATGGTGTGGTCAGTTTAGGATTTTTGAACGTCAGCGGCCTTTTACAGGAAAATGATGCTTTGCGGCGATCTTTTTGTGCGCTAAGGAACGGGGTTTATTTATGGGTGAATACGGAAATCCGCCCTATTTTCGGCTATTGCCGGTAATTTGGCTCTACGCGGCCTTCTTTTTCGAGATAGGCCGGGGAGACGCCTCGGAAGTCGTTCAAGCGGCGTGAATGATCGAGGAGATGCCTCGGAGGTCGTTCAAGCGGTGAGAGTGACCGGGGAGATGCCTCGGAGGTCGTTCAAACGGCGTGAGTGGCCGGGGAGACGTCTCGGAAGTCGTTCAAGCGGCGCGAGTGACCGGAGAGATGTCTCGGAGGCGGCTGCTAAAATGGCAGGCGAAGGGGAGACGTTGGGGAGGCCCCGCTGAAACGGAGGGGGCTGGAAATGGGGTTTGGTATGGCCCCGCCCGTTTGAGGAAGATCGAAGGGAGATCAACTGATCTCTCGTTAGTAAATGCATACAGGATGTAAAATCTGCCAGCAATAGTTTAAAAATTTGGCCAAAAAGCTTGCAAGATGGCAAAAAATGTCAAACATAAGTCTAAAGTCGTAAAACTAGCGCCCATTTTCTACACAAGATGACACACTTCCTCCCGACAGCCCTCGAGGGTCTGCTCCACGCGAGCGGGGAGCAAATCGTGAGTTTACTGGAGTTGGTCTTCACCGAGCGTCCATCCGAGACAGCACAGCAGGATGCTCAAAAGCTATTGGGTTTTGCGCAAGATTTGGTGAAACGCTACGAAGTCGAAAAGCCCAGCAAAAGCGTGGAGTGGCCTAGTGTGGAAAGTATCGGACTCGAAACCAAATCCAGGATAGAGAAACTGTTTCGTTTGCTCCCGGATGAGAAAGATAAAGCGGATAATTCCGCGAAGCGTTTTTTACTGGCAGCAGGGCATCACTATTGCCAGACCAACTTGTCATGGGAAGAGCGCACAATTTGGCGCACACGAGCGATCAACGCTATTCTCAATGAGTATGACATGGCAATCGGCAACGTGACATGGGGTATCAAGCCACTGTTGGATCAAAAACTCATCCGCGTGCTGCCTGGCCAGGAAGCAGAGAAGGCTGAAGGAAAACAACTTCGTCATGAGATTTTGCCTGCCGGCCTACGTCGCGCTTCAGAAATTGCAACCGAACTGGATAACCTTTCAAACACCAAACACAACCTACCTGCACCCGAATGATCTCGATCGCCCAGCACTCTCCCGTATTAGCGTTTTGGTCTCGCTTTGACAGCGGCATCCAAGCAATGGAGAACTCACCAAGGTCATCCATTCTGATGGTCATGATGTTCTTGGGCTGCTGCCTTGTGGTCTATGTATTGATCAGCTTACTTTGCAGTGTTGATTACAGTGAAAAGAACTCTAAGGGCAGTGTAAAGCGTCTTGCCGTGAAAATGAAGAAAGGCAAGCCCACCCAGAAACGGGCTGGTCAGTCTAAAAAGAAAGCCCCTCTTAAGAAACGCAAAGGAAAAGCCTGAGATTGTTGCTCCTTCTCAAGGCGTGACCCAGAGTAGTTTGAACCTTCGGCTCTTCGCTCTCAGCTCCCCGCTTCTTTCTCTGAGCTTCTTGCCCCAAGCTCCATGCCAGTCCGTTTCAGCATGATGCCGAGCAGGGCGATGTCCGCCGGGGTGACGCCTTGGAGTCTCGCGGCTTGGCCGAGGGTGGTGGGCTTGGCGGCGGTGAGGCGGTGGCGGGCCTCCGTTTTGAGGGCGGTGATGGCGTGGTAATCGAAGTCGGCGGGGATCATCTTTTCCTCCATCCGGGCGGTTTTGGCGACCAGATCCTCCTGCCGGGTGATGTAGCCGGCGTATTTGACGTCGTTTTCGACGAGGCTCCAGACCTCCGGCGTGAAGCGGTCGCGGAGGTCGGAGGGCAGGGAAGCGGGGGTGTTTTCGGGCCGTTTGAGCCACTGGACGGCGGAGAGGCCGTCGAGGCGGGTTTCAGCGAGGAGGGTCTTGGCGGCCGAAACGGCGTCGATTTTGGCCTGGGTGTGCTTTTGGCGGAAGTCGGAGACGAGGCCGATCTGGGCGGCGAGGGGGGTCAACCGGAGGTCGCAGTTGTCCTGGCGGAGGAGGAGGCGGTATTCGGCGCGGGAGGTGAAGAGGCGGTAGGGCTCGGTGGTGCCTTTCGTGACGAGGTCGTCGATCATGACGGCGAGGTAGGCCTGGCTGCGCTGGAGGAGGAAGGGGGGACGGCCCTGGACCTTGAGGGCGGCATTGGCCCCGGCGATGAGGCCCTGGCCGGCGGCTTCTTCATAGCCGGAGGTGCCATTGATCTGCCCGGCGAAGTAGAGGCCGGAGACGCGCTTCGTCTCCAAGGTGGGGTGGAGCTGGGTGGGCGGGCAGTAGTCGTATTCGACGGCGTAGCCGGGGCGGATGATCTCGGCGTTCTCCAGGCCGGGGATGGACCGGATGAAGTCATACTGGACCTCGAAGGGCAGGGAGGTGGAGACGCCGTTGACGTAGAATTCGCGGGTGTGGCGGCCCTCGGGCTCCAGGAAGATCTGGTGGCGCTCCTTCTCGGCAAAGCGGACCACCTTGTCCTCCACGGAGGGGCAGTAGCGGGGCCCCACGCCCTCGATTTTGCCCGAATACATGGCCGATTTGTGGATATTGGCCCGGATGATGTCGTGCGTCTGGGGGGTCGTGTAGGTGATCCAGCAGGGAATTTGTTCCACGTGGAACGTTACATCGCGCCAGCTATTGAGCGTAAACTGGTTTGGACCGGTCGTTGAGAGGGCGGGGGAACCGTGAGAAGTGAGAAGTGAGAGGTGAGAAGTGGAGTCGCTTTCACCGCCAACTTCTGACTTCTGACTTCTCACTGTCTCTTCGGCTTCGTCTTCCGCCAGCACTCCCGAGAGGTAACTGAACCTCGGGGCGGGCTCATCCCCGGGCTGGAGGTCGCACTTGGAGAAGTCGATGCTGCGGCTGTTGAGGCGGCAGGGGGTGCCGGTTTTGAAGCGCTGCACATCGAAACCGAGCTGGCGGAGGCTGTCGGAGAGGGTGGAGATGCTGTCGCCCATGCGGCCGCCAGCTTGGTTTTGCTGGCCGACATGGAGCAGGCCGCGCATGAAGGTGCCGGAGGAAATGACGACCGCTTTGGCCCGGTAGATCATGCCGAGGGAGGTGCGCACGCCGGTGATGGCGTCGTTTTCGACGAGCAGCTCGGCGGCGTTGCCCTGGTGGAGGTCGAGGTTGGGCTGATTCTCGATGAGCCACTTCATGCGGAACTGGTAGGCCTTCTTGTCGCACTGGGCGCGGGGGGCCTGGACGCTGGGGCCCTTGCGAGCGTTCAGCATGCGGAACTGGATGCCGGTGGCGTCGGTGTTCCGGCCCATGACGCCGCCGAGGGCGTCGATCTCCCGCACGACATGCCCTTTGGCCAGACCGCCGATGGCGGGGTTGCAGGACATCTGGGAGATGGTGTCGAGATTCTGGGTGAGAATGGCCGTCTGGCAGCCCATCCGTGCCGCCGCCATCGCGGCCTCCACCCCGGCGTGACCGGCTCCGCAGACAATGACGTCGTAGTGCTTGGGGAAAGTAAACAGAGACATGGAGACGGGGAGAAGAGGAGGCTGGGAGACGGGGCGGCGGATCTTCCTCGTCCTCCTACTCGAACTCGTCCTCGATTCAACGCGGGGTGAGAGGTGAGACGTGAGAAGTGAGAAGTGAGAGGTCTGCCGGGAAGGGCAGGGTAGCACAGGCGAGGCGGTTGTTCCATGTGGAACGTGGGGGTGGCGGAGTCCGAGTTGGGTTTCAAGTTTCAGGTTCCAGGTTCCAAGATGGTGGCACGGAGGGCGTTGCGGAGCGTAGCTCACGCTCGAAAAGTGGAGGCGTGAGCGGGTCGTGCCGTTCGGTTTTCCAGACCTGAAACTTGGAACCTGAAACTTGAAACTGGCGTCTCGCCTCAGCGAACACCCGCTTGCCTTTGGCCCCCTTCCCGCTAGTATCGGCGACCCTCATGGCCAAGACGAAAGCTCCCTCTTCCTCCGCTGCGACCGACCTCGCGGCGCATGCCTCCGCCCCGATCAATCAGAAGCTGACGGCGGCTGACAAAGTGAACCTTTATCGCCAGATGGTGCGCATTCGCCGCTTTGAGCAGGTGTCGCTCCAGCACTATCAAGCGGGTCGCATGGGCGGCTTCCTTCACCTCTACATCGGCCAGGAATCCGTCGCCGTCGGCACGGTTTCCGTCATGGGACCGAATGATCACGTCATCACCGCTTACCGCGACCACGGCCACGCTTTGGCGGTCGGTATGGGCATGAACGAGTGCATGGCCGAGCTCTTCGGCAAGGCCACTGGCTGCTCCCGCGGCAAGGGCGGCTCGATGCACTACTTTGCGCCGGACAAGAACTACTGGGGCGGTCACGGCATCGTCGCCGGCCAGACGCCTCTCGGTCTCGGCCTCGCGTATGGTTTGAAGTATCGCGGCATCAAGGGTGCCGCTCTCTGCTTCCTTGGCGACGGCGCGGTCAATCAAGGTGCCTTCCACGAATCGCTCAATCTGGCCGAGCTTTGGGATCTGCCCGTGATCTATGTGATCGAAAACAACGGCTACTCGATGGGCACCAGCCAGAGCCGCTCCTCCGCGTATGTGGACTTCCTCGCCAAGCGTGCGGAAGGCTACGGCATGGCTTGGGAGCAGTTCAACGGCGAGGACGTCTATGAAGTGCGTGCCGGCGTGGGCAAAGCCATCGAGCGTGCACACAACGAATCGAAGCCAAGCATCCTCGAAATCGCCACCTACCGCTGGGAAGGCCATTCTGTGGCCGACGCGAACAAATTCAAATACCGCACCAAGGAAGAGGTCGAAAAATTCCAAAGTGAGCACGACCCGATCCAAGTGTGGAAGCGCAACCTGATCAACGAAGGCGTGGCCACCGAGGAAGACCTGAAGAAGATCGACAAGGAAGCGCAAAAGAAGCCGAAGATTCCGCAGAGTTCGCTAAGAGCAGTCCCTATCCCGAGCCGGAGACCATTTTCGAAGATGTGTATTGGGAAGTGGACAACAAGACGGAGGCTGGCCAGACCGGCCGCCACTTCTTCAACGACTGATTTGCCGCTCGTCGGCGAGCCGTCTCACATCCGACCAATCTGGCAGCTCGTCAGCCCGCCATCAATGACGATGATCTCGCCGGTGATGTAACTCGCGGCCGCCGAGCAAAGAAACGTCACCGCGCCCGCGACATCCTCCGGCGCACCGACACGGCGCAGCAGGATCTTCTTTTCGTAGTGATCCAGCAGCGAGCGGTCCTCGGATTCCATCACCTTCGCTGTGAGTGGCGTCTTGATGAGACCGGGGGCGACGCTGTTCACGCGGATGCCATGATCTGCCAGCGACACCGCGAGCGACTTCGTGAGCATCACAAGCGCTCCTTTGCTCGCGTCATAGGCGCAGGAGTCCATCTCGCCCTGAAAGCCATTCGTCGAAGAGGTGATCACGAGGCAGCCACCCCGTTTTTCGGCGACCATGCGCTTCGCAAAGGCCTGCGCCGTGAAAAACGCCGACGCGAGATTCAGCTGGATCGTCTTGTCCCAACGCTCGCGAGTCATTTCGAGGAAGGGCAGGTCAAAGAAGCTGCCTGCGTTGCAAATCAGAAGGTCGAGGCCGGGTTCGAGCTGGAAGGCCGCATCGACCAGCCGTTGCGGGCCGTCGTTTTGCATCAGGTCGGCCTGCACATAATTTGCGAGGCCTTCGACAGAGTCCTGAAGACCGTGAAACACGACACGCGCACCCGCTTCCTGCAGCGCCTTGCCCATCGCGAGGCCAAGGCCTTGCGAGGAGCCAGTCACGAGAGCGGCGTGGCCATCAAGAGAGAATGCTTTCATCGGCGAGCTTGAGGTATTTCAGGGTGTTCGTGCAGGTGATGCGCTGGACGACTGCATCGCCGGCGGCGCGGAGGGCTTTCATCTCGGCCTCGTAGGTGCTGATGAGCTTCACCACCTTGCCGCTGATCTCGGCGGCGTAGCTGTAGAAGGGTGAGTCACTGCCCCAGATGAACTTGTCCGGATAGGCAGCGGCCAGATCCGCGGTGACGCGACCGGGATCGGTGTAATCGCTGTCAAAGCGACGCTCGCGCGGGGCGATGTAAG
The DNA here is from genome assembly GCA_016713245.1 of Verrucomicrobiaceae bacterium. GTDB lineage: Bacteria > Verrucomicrobiota > Verrucomicrobiia > Verrucomicrobiales > Verrucomicrobiaceae > Prosthecobacter. The sequence goes on from JADJPM010000001.1 coordinate 1,288,848, forward strand.
GCAGGTCATCCACCGCGCCGACGCAATGAATGCAGTGCGCGGAGTTGTCGAACCACGCGTTCGGCAGCGCCTGGATGCGGTCGAGGCATTTCTTGTCGTAGCGACAGGAATGTGCGGCGCAGAAGCGGATGTCCGGATTCGCCTCGGCGATGTCGATGATGTCATGCGCCTGCGCCCATGGATCATCTTTGGCCACGCTGCTGTGGATGATGAAGGGCACATCCCACTCGCGAGCGAGGTCGAGGAAGACTTTGCCTTCATCCGCGAGGCATTTGATGAACGACTGGATGATGGTGCTCTGGATCTTGATGCCGTGGAAGCGGTATTCGCCGCGCAGCTTCACCAACTCCTTCGCCTGCGCGTCCGTGTTTCGCATCGGATCGACCATGACGAAGGGCAGGATGCGTTTTCCCTCCTCCGGAAAGAGCTTCTGGCACTCATCGAGCAGGCGTTTGTTTTCAAAAGCATACGGCACCGTTTCGAGGCCGCCCTGACCGAAGCCAATCCCACCACTGCGGAACTTCGTCACGTCCATCGCCGCATAGCTGACGAAGGGAAACGCGATCCAGTGCGTGATGCCGAGCGCTCCGCCCTCATGCTGCATCTGCACGAGCTGCTGCGAGTAGGGAAAGTCGCCGTGCAGGTAAAACAGCAGGTCGGCACCGAGGTGATTGTGGCAGTCAATGAGCATAAAGTCAGCAGGAGCGGCCTACGGAACACGCGGAATACCCGGAAAGCAGAAGCATGCATTTCTGATGCTTCCGTTTGTTCTGTGTTTTCCGTAGGTGATCATGGTTGAATTCAAACGAGTCGCGCAAAGCCTTGTTGCGGTCCGTGAGCCGCTTCCAGCGGTGTCTGGGCGACGATGGTGAGGGATTCATCCAGCGTGGCGAGCATGCTGGCGACTTTTTCGTCATCGTGGCACCAGGTCACATAAAGCTGGCTCGACATCAAATAGCCGCGCTGGAGCATGTGCCGGATCATGAGCGGTTTCGCGGCTGGATTGGCAAAAACAAGCGATGGAGCGCAGGGCATGCTGCCGATCTTCAAACCGAGCGCGGGATGCCGCGAAGCCACCTCGCGCAAACCGGCCTGCAAACGCTCACCGAGGTTCCAGACGTGCTTTTGCACGCCTTCACGCCTCATTTTGCTAATGCAGGCCAGCGAGGCCGCCGTGCCGACACCATCGGTCCAGTAGCTGCTGGAGATGAAACTGTGGTTCGAGGCCTCCATGACCTCGTTTTTGCCCACAATGGCTCCGGCGGGATAGCCGTTGCTCATCGCCTTCGCATACACGGCGAGGTCCGGTTCAATGCCGAGCACCGGCGCGGCACCGGGAAAGCCAAAGCGCCAGCCGCTGGTGACTTCATCGAGCACAAACACGGCTCCGGCGGCATGGCAAGCATCGATCACGTTTTGCAGGAAGCCATCGCGCGGGAACTCGCTGCGCATCGGCTCCATCACCACGGCGGCGAGCTTGCCATCGAGCTTCTGCAACGCGGCTTGGAAGGACGCGGGATCGTTGTAGCGGAACGGCACCGCCGTGCCCGCCAGCTCGCGGGGCACACCGAGCGGTTGAAGGCCCGGCAGCAGGTGGCCATCGAGCGCCGCATCATCGCCGAGGTTCGCGGCGAGATACCAATCGCTCCAGCCATGGTAACCGCAGAAGGCGATGCCGCTTTTGCCCGTCGCGGCACGTGCGATGCGCACCGCGAGACCGAGCGCCTCGCCACCACCGCGGGCGTAGCGCACTTTCCCGGCCCAGGGATGCAGATCGAGCAGCTCATCGGCGAGCTTTACCTCATCCGGCGAGGCAAGTGTGGCATAGCTGCCGAGATTCACGCGACGTTTCACCGCGGCATTCACTTCATGATCGGCATGGCCGAGCAAAATGGCTCCGACGCCGCCGGTGAAGTCGGTGTAGCGTTTGCCATCGAGGTCCCAAATGCTGGAGCCTTTCGCTCGCGAGAAATACGAGGGCCAGGTTTGCGGATCGAAGAGGTGGGCGCGTTTGGAGAGCAGGCCTGTGCCGCAGGAGATTTTGGTTTTGGCTTCTTCCCAGAGTGCGGGGCCCGTAGCCCGAGTTTTCCAACTCGGGTCTTCGGATGAACGAGTTGGAAAACTCGTTCTACGGACCAGCCGCAGCGCGTTCTCGCGGAAGATGTCGTCCAGGTCGCCCTGCGTCATGCCGGTGTCTTCGCAGGCTTCGCGGAGGCAGAGGAGCGATTCGATGCCCACCGTCGTGTATTGGCCGAAGATGGTCAGTTTGTCGGTGCCGAGGTCGGGATGAATCCAGGTGAAGCCATCGCCTTGGGTGATGCAGGAGCCGCGGAGCTCGCTGACCATGTAATCGCTGCCCCAGAGCACGCGTTTCGGCCCGAGAATCTCAATCGCGGCTCGAAAGGCACCCGCTTGCGTCACGGCGGAGGTGTCCACGACGACGTTATCGAGGTCGATGAGGTGATGCAGGCCTTCGCGGGCGTGGCGGTAGTTAAAACTGCGGGCGATGTGGGCGAGGATGAGCTGGCAGCGCGGGTATTTGCGGCAAAGACGGCTGATGGCCTCGATGTTGCGCGGATCGGTGATGCCGTTGGCGAGCATGATGTGCAGCATCATGATGCCGTTGTGATCGTGACAGGCCTCCCACATCCATTCCGGGGCGAAGGATTCGATCTCCGCCTCCTTCGTGTCCGGCACATCGGCATACAGACGATACGGTTTGATGCCGACGAACACGCCGGTGCTCATGAGGCGACGCACCTCCGCAGGATCATCGGTGGGTGCCGCGAGCACGAGCGCTCGCGAGTTCGTGCTCATGTCGATCTGCGATTGCAGCCACGCGTTCTCACCGACGCGATTGTTTCCAGCACTTGGATAGCCGAAGAACAATCCTTCGACCTCGCGGCCTGGCATCGAGAGCTGCATCGCGGCCTGAAAGTCCGCCATGCCGTAGCCGCGATCCTCATCGAGGAACACGGGACGCTTTCCTTCCGCGAAATGGCGGCTGTGAAACAGGTGCGTGTGAGCATCGAAGACTTTCTGCGGCACAAAGCCGTCGAGAGCGCGGTGGAGCAGCTTGCGGTCGGTGTCGTTGAGTTCGGTGACGAGCTTCAGGGACATGCGCGGAGTATGCGCACCGCTCGTGAAACCTTCGCGGCAATTCGTCTGGTTCTCGAAAAAGACCAGTGCCGCCGCTTCGTTGAGTCTTCACCTCATGAAACTGCTCCCGCTGCTCACCCTAATCGCGTTCGTCATCCCGGTTCTGGCCGAAGACCTCCCTGTCCTCGCCGCGCCTGATTTCAAATCGCCTCTCGATGCCACCTGGAAGATCGCCCACGGCACTTACGAGCCGAAGGACGGCATGCTCGTCTGCGCCGAGAAGCCGGAGAACAAGCATGTGGCCGTGCTTTGGCATCAAGTGGGATGGAACAGCGGCCTCATCGAGTGCGAATTCCGGTTCGACGGTTCGAAAAGCCTCATCCTCGGCTGCGATGGCACGACGTCGAAAGGTCTCGCGCACATCGGCCGCATCGTGATTGGCCCGAAGATGATCAGCATCGCCGAGGACTCCGTGAAACCGAGCCACACCATCGCCAAAGCGCCCGCCGATCTCAAATCTGGCGTCTGGCACCGTCTGAGCATCGCGTGGAGCGGCGATCGCATCACGCTGAAAGTGAACGACCTCGCCATTGATGCCTCGCATACCTACCTCGCCAGTCCGAAGACACGCAGTTGGATCGCTGTCGGCGGTCAGACAGCCTCGATTCGTGGACTCAAAATCAGCGGCAAACCATGAAGCATATCTTTTTCCTCCTTCTTCTCGTTCCGAGCCTGCTCGCTGCAGCTCCGCCGAACTTCCTCATCATCCTCGCCGATGATCACGGCTATGGCGATGTCTCCGCCTATCATCCCTCCGATGTGCGCACACCGAACATCGACCGCATCGGCAGCGAGGGCATGCTCTTCACCGCGATGCGGGCCAACTGCACCGTGTGCTCGCCCTCGCGGGCGGCCTTGCTCACGGGGCGTTACGCGGACCGCGTGGGCGTGCCGGGAGTGATCCGCACGAAGCCGGAGGACTCCTGGGGCTACTTCAAACCGGGTGTGCCGACGCTGGCGGATGAATTGAAGAAAGCCGGCTATCACACCGGCATCATCGGCAAGTGGCACCTTGGCCTCGAATCGCCCAACAAGCCCAACGAACGCGGTTTCGACCACTTCCACGGCTTCCTTGGCGACATGATGGACAGCTACACCACGCACCTGCGCCATGGCATCAACTACATGCGGCTCAATCGCGAGGTCATCGAACCTCAAGGCCATGCCACGGAGCTTTTTACCGACTGGGCCGCCGACTACCTCCGCGAGCGTGCGAAGGCCGCGAAGCCCTTTTTCCTCTACCTCGCCTACAACGCCCCGCATTTCCCCATCGAGCCGCCCGCCGAATGGCTCGCGAAGGTCAAACAGCGTGCGCCGCAGCTCGATGAGAAGCGGGCGATGAACGTCGCCTTCGTCGAGCATCTCGATCACCACATTGGAAGAGTGCTCGATGTGCTCAAAGACACCGGTTTGGAGCAAAACACCGTCGTCGTCTTCAGCGCCGACAACGGCGGTTCCGTGTCGCACGCTCAAAACAACGAACCTTGGCGAGGCGGCAAGCAGGATCACTACGATGGCGGCCTGCGTGTGCCCTTCATGCTGCGCTGGCCGGCGCAAATCAAACCCGGCAGCCGCAGCGACTACCAAGGCCTCAACTTTGATCTTTTCCCCACCTTCCTCGAACTCGCCGGCCTCAAGCCCTCGCCAGAACTCGACGCCGTGAGCCTCGTGCCTCTTCTCCAAGGTGGTAGCATCACGAAGCCGCGAGATCTCTACTTCGTGCGTCGCGAAGGAGGCAAGACTTACGGCGGCAAGGACTACCAAGCCCTCATCCGCGGTGAATGGAAGCTCATGCAAAACGATCCCTTCAGCCCGCTCGAGCTCTACAATCTCCAAAACGATCCGCAGGAGCAGACCAACGTCGCCACGAAGGCCCCGAAAGTCTTCAACGAGCTCTCCACGAGCCTCCGTCAGCACATTCAGCGAGGCGGCAGCACGCCATGGCAAAAGCAGTAAAGCGCAAACACAGCGTATTGCTGTTCCCTTCATCATTCGTCATTCTGGTTTCGTCATTCCCTTCCCATGCCCGCTTTCACCGATCCTTTCAAAGAAGCCCGCTCCGCCACTGGTGTGATGCAGTGCCCGTTTCACGGCGAGAACATCACCATGATCCTGCGCCATGAAGATGTGCGGAAAGCCGCGAAGGACTGGGAGACCTTCAGCTCGAACGTGCCCTTCCGCGTGCCGATTCCTTCCGAGGAAGACGTGCGCAGCATGCGCCAGCTCCCCATCGAGACCGATCCGCCGGAGCACGGCGATTACCGCGCCATCGCCGAGCCGTTTTTCACGCGCACGAAAGAGCCCGAGATGATCGCCAAGGTCGAAAATCTCATCGGCGGAATGCTTGCCGAAGCGATGAAGCGCGAGAGCATCGAAATCGTGCATGACTTCGCTCTTCCCATTCAATCCAAAGCCCTCACCTACCTGCTCAATACCTCCGAAAAAGAGGCGGATACCTGGATTGGCTGGGGTATCCACGTCTTCAAAGTCACCAACGGCGAGTTCAAGAAAGGCACCGTGCTCGAAGACTACCTCACGGCGAAGTTTGACGAGGCGGAAGCCAATCCCGGCGAGGACTTTTTCTCCGCCCTCGTGAAAGCCGAGTATCGCGGCCGCAAGCTCACGCGTGAAGAATGCATGGGCTACGCGAACCTCGCTTTCGCAGGCGGTCGCGACACGATCATCCTTACCATCGCCTGCGCCATCGGCTACCTCGCCGAGCATCCCGAGGCGCTCGAATACCTCCGCGAGGATCCCAAACGCATCACCTTGGCCAGCGAGGAGTTTTTCCGTGTCTTCATGCCGCTCACACACATCGGCCGCGTCTGCCCGAAGGACACCGACGTGAACGGCGTCACGGTGAAAGCCGGCGAGCGCATCTCGCTGTGCTGGTCCTCGGCCAATTTTGACGAGACCGCCTTCCCGCAGGCCGATGAAGTGCGTCTCGACCGCAAACCGAACCCGCACCTCAGCTTTGGCTTTGGTACCCACCTCTGCCTCGGCGCCCCGCATGCACGCCTGATCCTGCGCACGCTGCTGAAGTTCTGCTGTGACCACGTGAAACGCTTCCACCTCATCCACGCCACCGAACGCGTCGAGCACGAAGCCAACTTCGACCGCACCCTCGGCTACGACTCGCTCGTGGTGAAGCTGGAGGCCTTGTGACGGGGGCGTCGCTACGGCATTTTCACACCCGTGAGTTCAAAAAGGTTCTTCGGCTGCGACCGCTTGCCCTTCGCGACTTCGCCGATGAGGCGTTGCAGGGTCTGGTTCACCGGGTCTTTGGGATTTCGTCGTAGGGCCGCCTGAATCGTGGTTTCAGCCTCCTTGATCCGACCATCGATCAGATAGGCGACGGCGAGATTGCCGATCAATTCAGGGCTGTTCGGCTCGCATCCGACGGCATATTCGGAGACTCGCGCCGCCTCGGCTCCTTTTCCGAGTTCGAGGCAGATGCCGCTCAACTCCCTCGGGATCACGGTTTCCTCCTTCTCGTGCTCAAAGGCCTTCATAAGCCACTCGTAGGCACGGTCGGAGCGTCCCAGCGCATGCCACGCCTTGCCCAGCAGCCAGCAGATGCGCCAGTTGCCCGGTGCCTTGTCGTCGATGATTTCGAGCATTTCGATGGCGCGGTTCAAGACGACTGCTTTTGACGCATCGACTGGCGAGCCTGGGTTGCGCAGGTTGGCGGTCACCATCGGCCCGGCCTTATCGAAAAGCTCCTCCAGCGGAGGCCCGGTGCGCCCCACATAGACCTCCTTGCCGCTCACCGTGTCCCAAAACACCTGCACATGGCCTTCATTGCGCAGGAACCGCAGTCGGCGCATTGCTTCTTCCTTCGTAGCATAGGTCAGGGTTTCCTCATCGGGGTTCCAGCCAGTCGGGCCGACTATGGTCTCCACTCGCTCGCCCTTTAGCCATGCGATGCATGCCTTTTGGTAACGGCCGACTTGCAGCCATTCGCACGGAGGACGCGTCAGACCTTCCATCGCGTCACAGATCACCGCATCGCTTCCATCACGCACCTCCAGGCCTAGGCTTCCCAGTTCGTTGAGATACTCCGCCGCGTCTTGATCGACCATGAAGCCCACGCGGGACAGCACACCGTCCGTACAGAACGTGCCGTTAGGAATATTCGCCTGAAAAGTTTCCTCGCCGCCCGGATAGCGGCCCTGAACCGCCTCGTTTCGCACAACGACCGTGAATGCTTCGATGACTATTGCCATATCTCATGCTGGCATTTCTCCCCATCTGCGTCCAGATCGGAAAACGTCACCGATCAGGGATCACAGTGAAAGAGCCAGCCGCTCGTCCGTAGTAGCTCGCTCCCCCATGCGTCGCCTTTTCGTCCTTCTTGTCCCTTCCGTCCTTCTCGCTGCGGATCCGGCGATGCCGGAGAAACACCGCGCCTTGTTCAAAGAGCACTGCGTGAGCTGTCATGGGCCGGAGAAGCAGAAAGGGAAGTTCCGGGTCGATGATCTGCCGCTTTCGATCACGAATGTCGAAATCGCCGAGAAGTGGCAGAAGGTGCTGAATGCGATGAATTCGGGCGACATGCCGCCGGAGGACGAAAAACAGCCTCCAAGTGCCGCGAAGGCGGATTTACTCGATGATCTGGCGAATGTGATGGTCGCGGCGCGGCGGAGCCTTGGCGATCAAAAGGGCGTCATCACGATGCGGCGGCTGAATCGTCGCGAATACAAAAACACGCTGCGGGAGCTGCTCGGCGTGGAGATCAATGTGGCGGAGCTTCCACCGGATGGTGGCTCGGGGGCGTTTGATACCGTGGGCTCGAACCTCTTCATGTCGGCGAACCAGATCGAGCAGTATCAGGCGCTCGGTCGTGAGGCGCTGGAGGAGGCGTTTGCATGGCAGACGGCGGCTAGCGTGACGAAGAAGCTGCATTACGAAGGCGAAACGACGACGCCGAAGGTGAAGGACTTTGTGAAGTATCAAATCGATGCCCGCGAACGTGCGCAGAAGTGGGTGAAGGCCGTCGATGACGCCGCGGCGAAGCCGGAGAACAAGGAGATCGTCGCCAAGATCCAAGAGGAGGTGAAGAACAATGTATCGCGCCTCCGCCGCGAGTGGGCCCGCATCCCCGGTGCCCCAAATCCGCGCACGTTTGGCTTTGATAAGAAGGGCGAGAACGATGCCGACCTCGCGAACGATTCGCTGGGCGCAGGTTGGTTGAAGTATCACGAGTATTACACGCAAATGCCCGACGTGGATCGGGGGGCGTATCTCGGCACGCAGACGCGGCATCCGGCGGAGCTGAACGTTAACTACATCGAGCTGCTCGTGCCTTTTGACTGGCCGGTCGGCGATTACATCGTCCGCGTGCGAGCGGCGGCGGTGAAGGACGCGCCTGCGGAGCGTCGCTTTCTCGATTTCGGCATTCATGCCCGCACGGGCAAGGTGCTGAATACTTACGAGATCACCGGCACGATGGAAAACCCGCAGACCATCGAGATCCCGCTCACACTGACGCGAGCGAACCTGACGCGAGAGAATCGCTCGCTCTTCTTTCGTGAAAAAGGCAGTTGGGACACCAACGAAGAAGGCAATCGCAAACGTGCCGAGGCCGTGAAGCGCAACGGCATCGGCCCCGAACTCGTGCTTTGGGTGGACTGGATCGAGGTCGAGCGTGTGCCGAATGCCGCGAAGCCCGTGCCGCCCGGTTTTGCCGCGTTGAAACTGCCGCTCGATGACAAATCGCCCGCGCCCGCCTCTGCCGAACTGCGTGCGGCCTTCGAACGCTTCGCCACCGAGGCCTTTCGCGGCACCGCGCCGCCTGCGGACTATCTGGATCGCTTGATGCGCCTCTACGACGTGCGCCGCAAAGCCGGTGACAAGCCCGTGGCCGCGCTGAAGGAGACGCTCTCCGTCGTGCTGGCCTCGCCGATGTTTCTCTACCTGGCAGAAAGTAGTTTGAGCTTTAGCTCAACTCAGGAATCAGAGATTGGGCTGAAGCCCAAGCCACTTTCAAATGCGGAACTCGCCACACGACTCTCGTATTTCCTCTGGAGCGCCCCGCCGGATGCTGAACTGCGCCAAAGCGATCTCTCGAAGCCCGAGGTGCTCGCCGCGCAAACGAATCGCCTGCTCGATGATTCGCGCTCGGAGGGCTTCTTGACGGCGTTTGTGCATCAATGGCTCGGATTGGATCGCATCGACTTCTTTGAGGTGAATCGGGCGCTGTATCCGCGCTTTGACACCGGCACGAAGGTCGCGGCCAAAGGCGAGATCCACGAAACCATCGCGCACATCCTCAAACACAACGCCAGCCTGCGTGATCTGCTCAAAGCCGACTACGTCGTCATCAATCGCGTGCTCGCCCACTACTACGGCATCCACGGCGTGAAGGGTGAAGGCTATGAGAAGGTGTCGCTGCCGAAGGACTCGCCGCGCGGCGGCTTGCTCGGCATGGCGGCCATTCATTTCATGGGCGGCAATGGCGAGCGCACCAGCCCCGTCGAGCGCGGCGCGTGGGTGCTGCGCAAGCTCCTGCACGATCCACCACCGCCTGCTCCTGCCAACGTGCCCGCCATCACGCGACTCGCCGGCAAGGTGCTCACCACGCAGGAGCGCTTGCTCGCGCATCAGGAGGATCCGCAATGCGCCAGTTGCCATCGCAAGATCGATCCCATCGGCTTCGGTTTGGAAAACTTCGACGCCGCCGGCCAATGGCGCACCGAGGACAGTTACACCGCCCTCGACGCCAACGGCAAACCCGACCCCAAGAGCACCAAGCGCTGGCCCATCCAGCCCGCCGCCGCCTTCTTCAAAGGCCCATCCTTCACCGACTTCTTCGCCCTCCGCGACATTATCGCCAGCAAGTCCAACGCCTTCGCCCGCAGCTTCAGCGAAGCCTTGATCGAGTTCGCGTTAGGCAGGCCGATCGGCTTCCGCGACGAGCCGCTGATCGATGCAATGATCACCCAAGCCGGGAAGAAGGACCTCGCGATGCGCGAATTCATTCACGCGCTGGTCAGCAGCAAGGAGTTCCACACGAAGTAGGCGGGGGCACTTTGACTCTGTCAGGATTCACCTTCACCTCGCGTTACCCGAGGACATGAGATTTCCGACGCTTGCGATGATCCTGCTGACCAGCTCCGCGATGGGGGCGGATTTTCGTGGCTTCTTGGAGGCGCATTGCCTGGAGTGTCATGATAGTGAGATGAAGAAGGGCGACATTGATTTGTCGTCGTTCACAGATGAAGCGGCGGTGATGCGGGATCGCTCGATCTGGCGCTCGGTGTTTGAAAAGATCGAGTCGCATCAGATGCCGCCGCCGAAGCAGAAATCGCAGCCGACCGAGGCGCAGCGGCAGGAGCTCATGGCGTGGATCATGGACATCGCGGGGCGGCCTGATCCGGAGCTCGGCGTGGCGGATCCGGGGAATCCGGTGCTGCGGCGGCTGACGCGGCTGGAATACAACAACACGGTGCGCGACCTCTTTGAGCTGCCGATGGATGTGTTCATGTTTCCGGAACGGCTGCCGATTTCGAGCAAGGCCTACTTTCAGCCGCAAAAGGGCTCGCTGGGCGATTCGGTCGAGGTGCCGGTGCGTGAGTATGGACTGAAATATCCGGTGCTGCTGCCGGAGCTCGGTTTGCCTGGCGAAAACCGCGCGGAGCATGGCTATCGCAATCGCGGCGAAGCGATGAATCTCTCGCCGATGCTGCTGGAGCAGTATTTGAGCGCGGCGCGTGACATTGTGAGCAGTCCGAAGCTGCCGCAGCTCAGCGCGGTGTTTCGCTCGCTCATTCATGATCCCGCGAAGCCGCTGAAGGCCGCGCCGGTGATTGAGGAAGGTGAAGCGAACACATGGACCGCATCGAAGGAGTTCGCGCCGAATCTGAATCTGCCGTTTCAGGCCAAGGACGGCGCGGTTTCGACGCTGGATTACCAATTTCGCTTCGCGATGCAGACCGCGGTCGCGGAGGGCACGGGCGGCGTGTGGGACGCGACGGGCCGCAGCACCGTGGTGAAGGCCGGCGAGGCGATTCGCGTGCTTTTTGGCGCCAAAACGCTGCGCATCACCTCGCCGCAGGATGTGTGGATCGCAGGCTTTTCCACAGCGGGCGAGACCTCGGGCGAATCGCTCTTCACGAATCACGAAAAGCAGCAAAAAGTGCTCACGCTCGACTTTGAGATCGAAAACGGAGCCGCGGGCGAAGGCATCACCGAGTTGGCGGTGTGTGCGCTGAGTCGCGCGAAGGAATCGGGTAAGGTCACGCTCACCGCGCACTTCAGCGGCGGCGGCAGTTCGGCGCTCTCGCATGCGCTCATCACGGGCGAGGGCGTGGGGAATACCTTCTTCGCGTTCCGTTCGCCGAAGAATGAGCACATCGTGCGTCTCACGCTCGATGGCTCGAAGTTCAGTGGAAACTACGTGCTCTTCGATGATCTCGCCTTTCTCACGGATGGCGCCACGGCGGTTGCCACAGCGCCTGCAGCCGTGCCGGAGAAGAAAATGTCGTCGCGTGAGAAACGGGCCGCTGCACGCGAACGACTCGCGGGCTTTGTGACACGGGCTTTTCGTCGTCCGGTCGAGGCGAAGACCATCGAGCGCTATGTCGAGGTGTTTGACGAGGCACTGGATCGCGATCTGCCGTTTGAAGAAGCGATGAAGGCGGCTCTCGCGGCCGTTTTGGCCTCGCCGGAGTTTTTGTATCTCAGCGAAACGGGAGTCGGACGCGGCAGCGTGAAGCCGCTCGCGAATCACGAGATGGCATCGCGGCTCGCCTACTTTTTGTGGTCCGCGCCGCCGGATGACGAGTTGATGAGCGCGAACTTGAGCGATCCCGCCGTGATGGAGGCGCAGACGCGTCGTCTGCTGCGTGATGCACGAGTGCGTGAGCTGAGCGAGTCGTTTGCCACGCAGTGGTTGCGTCTCGACCAGCTCATGACGGCGAAACCGGACCCGAAGCTCTTCAAAAGCTTCTACAGCGGCCCGCAGGGCAAGGTCACGCTGCATGGCTCGATGCTGGTGGAGGCGCTGCTGCTGTTTGAAACCGTGCTCGTCGAGGATCGCAGCATTCTCGATCTGCTCGCTGCCGACTACACCTGGCTCAACGGCCGTCTCGCCAAGCTTTACGACATCGACGCGGCCACACTCGCCAAAACGACGAACAGCAACGTGCTCATCGACGCCAAACAAAACTCCAAATGGCTCCGCGTGCCGCTGAAGGACACGCGACGCGGCGGCTACATGACCATGGCCGGCCCGCTCACCGTCACCTCACTGCCGGTGCGAACCAGCCCGGTGAAACGCGGCGCATGGCTGCTGGAGACGCTTTTCAATCGCCCGCCGCAGGAGCCGAAGGTCGCCTTCGCGCTCAAAGACGAGCCGCAGTCGCAAACCGCGCCGCAAACCGTGCGCGAGCGCTTTGAGCAGCATCGCCACAAGCCCGCGTGCTTCTCCTGCCATGTGCGACTCGATCCCCCGGGCTTCGCCTTGGAGCGCTTCGATGCCATCGGCGCGTGGCGTGACAAAGACGGCTCGCAGCCCGTCGATGCCCGCGCCGAGTGGCACGGCACCGCCTTCGATGGCCCCGCCGAATACAAGGCCCTCCTCGCGAAGCATCCGCACGAGTTCACCCGCGGCTTCATCGAGCATCTCCTCAGTTACGCGCTGGGTCGCCAGCTTGAGGTTTATGACATGCCCATCGTCGCGCAGATCGAAGCAGCCGCCGAGGCGGATGGCTGGAAGTTCAGCCACATCATCTTTGAGATCGCCAAGTCGTATCCGTTTCGGAACGTGAGACAGACACTCCTGTCTGTCCCTTCTAGATAAAACAGACAAGAGTGTCTGTTTCACCCCAAACCATGAAGTTCCGCCCTTTCCAGCCCTTCCAGGAGATTGACCGCTCCAAGCGTCATCTGCCGCACTGGCAGCAGGAGACGGCGTGCTACTTCGTCACCTTCCGCCTCGGCGACTCGTTGCCTCAGTCAATGCTCGATCAGTGGAAACGCGAACATGCCGCGTGGCTGGAACATCACCCGAAACCATGGAACAAGGCAATCGAGCAGGAGCACGACGAACGCTTCATCGAAACCCGCGAAAAGTGGCTCGATGCCGGTCATGGTGCCTGTCATCTCCGTCGGCCCGAGATTCGCGAGTGCGTTCTTCGCTCCGTGCGGAAGTTTGATCAGATCCGCTATGACCTCGACGCGTTCGTCATCATGCCGAATCATGTGCATCTGCTGTGGCAGTTGCGTGAAGGCGCAGACCTCAGCAAAGAGTTGAAGGGGCTCAAAGGTGCTTCGGCGCGAGCCTGCAACCTCGCTCTTAACCAGGAAGGCCAGTTCTGGATGGATGAATCTTATGACCGCATCGTCCGCGATTGGGACGAACTGACCGCATTCCGGCGATACATCGCCCAAAACCCCACGGAGGCCAAACTACGCCACGACGAATACACCCTCGAATCACGCCATGTTCTCGAACCTTAAACGTGAAACAGACACTCCTGTCTGTTCATCCTCAAAAACAGACAAGAGTGTCTGTTTCACTTCCCGCCGCCACTTCCTCCGCGCCGCAGGCGTCACGCTAGGTCTGCCGTTTCTCGAAAGCCTCGCGAAGGCAGTGCAAGTCGCGCCACAGCGCTTCGCCTTCATCTACACGCCGAATGGCTACAACCAGGCCGCGTTCCTGCCGAAGACAACGGGCGTGAACTGGGAACTCACGCCCACGCTGTCGCCGCTGGCTGCCGTGAAGAACGACATCACGCTCGTCACCGGTCTCGACCGGCAGTTTGTCGGCGGCACGGGGGTGCATGCGCAATGCGGATCGTGCTGGCTGACCTCCTCCGCGCCGCAGGAAACGCTGGATGGTGGTTTCCCGACGAACACGACGCTCGATCAAATCCTCGCCCGCCAGATCGGCGCGGACACGCTGCTGCCTTCGCTGGAACTCAGCACCAACGACCACACCGACAACAAAGAGACGCGTTACCACGAATGCATCTCCTGGTATGCGCCGGGTTACGCGGCGAATGTGGAAAAGAATCCACGTGCCGTCTTCCAGCGCCTCTTTGGCCGACCGGATGGCGATGCGACGCGCAGCGTGCTCGATGCCGTGCTCGCCGATGCGAAGGCGATGAACACCCGCCTCGGTCGCGAAGATCAGGAAAAGCTCGGTGAGTATCTCGAAAGCGTCCGCGCCACCGAGAAGCGCATCGAAAAAGCCGAGCGCATCGCCAAACAGATGCGCCAGCCGCCCATCGCCGAGCCTGCGGGCATTCCCGAGACGCGTGGTGATTACCTGCGGCTCCAGGCGGAGCTGTTCGTGCTCGCGTTTCAAAACGATCTCACCCGCGTGGCCACGCTCGTCATTGATCCGGAGCGCTGGGACTCGCCGCGCATGTTTCACGGCCTCTTCGACAAACCGCAGAACCATCACGTCCTCACGCACACGAAGGGCGACGAAGCCAAAGCCGTCGTGGCGAAGATCGACCGCTTCCATGTCGAGTTCTACGCGCACGTCGTCGAGCGCCTCCGCGCCACCGGCCTGCTCGACAGCACCACGCTCGTCATGGGCAGCGGCATCAGCGATGGCGACCAGCACAACTACGCCGACCTCCAGGTCCTCATCGCCGGAGGCAACTGGAAGCGCGGCCACCACCACTTCGAAGGCAAACGTCCGCTGGCCGATCTCTGGCTCACCATGGCGCAACAGGCCAGTGTGAAGCAGGAACGCTTTGCGGACAGCACGGGGCCTTTAAAAATGTAGTTTGGGCTTTAGCCCAATCCTCTGAAACCATTGGGCTGAAGCCCAAGCTACTTTCTCCGATGCCCAAATACTTCAACCCTCGCGAAGAGATCCACGCTCATCACGGCCACCTGCCGCATTGGCGTCAGGAGGGAACGATGTATTTCATCACCTCGCGGCTGGCGGACTCCATGCCGCAGGAGAGGCTTCGCGAGTGGCATCAGCAACGCGAAAACTGGCTCCGAGGCCATGGCATCTCCGACATCACCCAACTCGATTCACTCTCAGAAACCGAGCGCCACGAGTTTCACACCGTTTTCACTGCTAAATGGCACGACTGGCTCGATCAAGGCCGTGGCGAGTGCCATCTCCGCCTCACTCATCTTCGAGAACTGCTCATCCAGCGTCTTTTCGCCACCCAAGAGCACAGTTGCGAGCTCGATGCCTGGGTCATCATGCCCAATCATCTCCATGCTTTGGTCACGCCAACGGGCAAAACGCTCGGTGAAGTGGTTCGCGTGTGGAAAGGCGGCAGCGCCAGCGACATCAACAAGGCACTCAATCGCACTGGCGCGTTGTGGCAGGCTGAGCCCTACGATCACATCGTGCGCAGTGAGGCCCAGACGCAGCACTACCGCCGCTACATCGCGGAAAACCCCATCAAAGCGGGTTTGAAGGAAGGCGAATACGCATGTGGATTGGCAAAAGTAGTTTGGGCTTCAGCCCAAGCCTTCAAAGCCCACATCGACCAGATCAACCAACAAGGCCGCTAATGCGCTATCTCCTTCTCATTCTCTTTTGCCTTCCAGATTGGGCTAAAGCCCAAACTACTTTTTCCGTGCTGGAGCGGTTCTGCATCGACTGCCATGATGCAGACACGAAAAAGGGCGGCGTGGATCTCGATTCGATCCTCCAAGATGGCATCGCGAAACATCCGGCCACTTGGGAGAAAGTGGTGAAGCAACTCAACGCCCGCCACATGCCGCCCATTGGCAAGAAGCGGCCGGATGAGCAAGGCTACGAGCAACTCATCACCGCGTTGACGACGGAACTCGACGCTCAACCGCCCAAAGCCATCGCGGGCCCGGCATTTCGTCGTCTCACACGCACCGAGTATCAAAACGCCGTGCGTGATCTGCTCGCGGTCGAGTTTGATGCGAAGGCGGCCTTTCCGACGGACGAGATCAGCCACGGCTTTGACAACATCACCGTCGGCGATCTGCCGCCTGCGTTGCTCGACCGCTACATCAGCGCGGCGCAAAAAATCGCGCGACAGGCCGTGGGCACCTCGACGCAGCCGGAGATCACGGCCATCCGAGTGCGGCCGGACATCACGCAGGAGTATCATGTGCCCGGACTGCCGCTCGGCACTCGCGGCGGCGTGCTCGTGAAGCATGTCTTCGCGCAAAGCGGCGACTACGAGGTGCAGGTGCGCCTTCAGCGGGATCGCAACGAGCAGGTCGAGGGCATGCGCGGCCAGCATCAGTTGCAGATTTTGCTGAATCGCGAGGTGAAGGGCGAGTTCACGATCCAACCAGCCAAAGACAAGAACTACGAGAAGATCGACGCGCATCTCAAAGTCCGCTTTCACGTCTCTGGCGGCCAGCATGACCTCGGCGTGACCTTTCTGCCGAATGGCTCGTCCGTGCTGGAACGTCTGCGTCAGCCCTACAAGTCGAGCTACAACCTGCATCGCCATCCGCGGCTGAACCCTGCCGTGTATCAGGTCACGATCACCGGTCCGCTCAAGGCTGAGGGCGCGGGCGACACGCCGAGCCGTCGTTTGATCTTTGGAGCAGGCCAAACCGACCCCGAGGCCATCTTGAAGCCGATTTTGCGTCGCGCGTGGCGCCGTGACATCACGGCAACCGATCTGGAGCGCGTGCTTCCTTTCGTTCGCGAGGCTTCGTCGCTCGAAAAAGGCATCGAATCGGCTCTCGCGGCCATTTTGGTCAGTCGCGAGTTTTTGTTCCGCACGGAGCAGAAGGCCGATGAAGCCGCTTTGGCCTCCAAACTGGCCTTTTTCCTCTGGAGCAGCCTTCCCGATGACGAACTGCTCTCGCAGCGTCCGCTCGATCTCGAAGCGCAGGCCCGCCGCATGCTGCGTGATCCGCGTGCGAAGGCACTCGTGACCAACTTCGCCGATCAATGGCTGTATTTGCGCAATCTCGATGCCATCACGCCGGACGCGCGCTTGTTTCCCGACTTCGATCACAACCTGCGCGAATCGCTGCGCACGGAGACGAGCCTGCTCTTCGCCGATGTGATCGAAAACGACCGCAGCATGCTCGATCTGCTGCGCACCGACCGCACCTGGCTCGATGAACGCCTCGCCGCGCACTACGGCATTCCGCACATCCACGGCAGCCGCTTCCGCGAGGTGAAACTCGACCCGCCAACGCAACGCGGCGGCCTGCTGCGGCAGGGCAGCATCCTCACCGTCACCAGCTACGCCACGCGCACCTCGCCGGTGATTCGCGGGCATTGGATCTTGAAGAACCTGCTCGCCACCGAGCCACCACCACCACCTCCGAATGTGCCCGCGCTTGATGGCGTCATCTCCGAAAGCCTCCCCATCCGCGAGCGACTCGCCAAGCATCGCGAAATGGCCGCCTGCGCCAGTTGCCACAACCTCATGGACCCCGTCGGCTTCGCCTTGGAAAACTACGACGCCATCGGCCGCTGGCGCGCCGAAGCCGATGCCCGCGGCGGTTTCGCCGATGGCAGCGAGTTCGATGGCGTGAGCGGCCTTGAAGACACCCTGCTGAAGCGCCCCGAACTCTTCGTCACCGCCTTGACGGAAAAACTCATGACCTACGCCCTCGGTCGCGGCCTCGAAGCCAACGATATGCCCGCCGTGCGGAAGATCGTGAGCCGCGCCAAAGCGAACGGCTGGAAGTTCAGCGAGATCATCGTCGGCATCGCGGAGAGTTTAAGAAAGTAGTTTGGGCTTCAGCCCAATCTGAGCCGATACCATTTGGGCTGAAGCCCAAGCTACTTTCTGTCAGTTTCCCAACTTCAACACCGTTTCACCCGCCATGAGCACCTTCACCACGCGCAAAGCTTTGTCCCGCCGCCATCTGCTGCGCGGCGTGGGGGCGACGTTGTCGCTGCCGTTTCTGGAGGCGATGATCCCGGCCGCCACGGCGGCAAATCGGGTGGCGCAGCCGGCAAAACGGCTGAGCTACATCTACATTCCGATGGGCACGGATCACTCACGGTGGAATCTCGGCGCGACGAGCACGCTGGATGAGCTTTCGCCCATTTTGCAGTCGCTCGCGCCGGTGCGGCAGCATTGCACGGTCGTTTCGAATCTCGAACTCGAGCCCGCTTATCCCGGCACGCACGCGACGTCGAACGCCAGCTTCCTTAGCGCCGCTCGGGTGAAGCACACGGAGAGCAGCGACTACTACAACGGCACCACCGCCGACCAGATCGCCGCGAAGGCCATCGGGCAGCAGACGCAGCTTCCGTCGCTCGAACTCGCGATGGACCTGCTGCAGGTCGTCGGCCAGTGCGACAACGGCTACGCCTGCGTCTATCAGAACAACCTCTCCTGGTCCTCGCCCACCACACCGCTGCCCGCCGAGGCGCATCCGCGGCTCGTGTTTGAGCAGCTTTTTGGCGATGGCGGTAGCAAAGCCGACCGCCAGGCCGCCTTGAAGCGCCGCGCCAGTTTGCTCGACTTCGTCAAAGACGACATGACCCGGCTCGCAAAGCAACTCGGCCCGCAGGACCGCGACCGCGTGAATCATTACCTCGACAGCATCCGCGAAGTCGAGCGCCGCATCGAGAAGGCGACCGCTGCCGTCGCTGAAAACGAACTGCCCGACCTCTCCCGACCTAGCGGCGTGCCCGCGAGCTACGCGGAGCATGCACGGCTCATGTTTGACCTCCAGCTTCTGGCCATGCAGGGCGATGTGACACGCGTCATCACCTTCCAGCTCGCTCGCGAGACCTCAAACCGCACCTATCCCGAGATCGGCATCAGCGATCCGCATCATCCGCTGAGTCATCACGGCAACGATCCGGCCAAGATCGAGCGCATGTCGAAGATCAATGCCTTCCACGTCAGCCTCTTCGCCGAATACCTCGCCAAACTTGCCGCCGTAAAGGAAGGCGAAGGCACGCTGCTCGACCACACGCTGCTCCTCTACGGCAGCGGCATGGGCAACCCCAACGTCCACGACCACACCAACCTCCCCATCATCGTCGCTGGTGGTGCGAGCTCCGGCGTCAAAGGCAACCGCCACCTGCGAAACAACCAAACCATCCCGCTCGCGAATCTGCACCTCACGCTGCTCGACAAGGCGGGCGTGAAGCTGGACAAGTTCGGCGACAGCAGCGGAATCATCGAGGTGCTGTGATGAGCCTGACCAAAGTAGTTTGGGCTTCAGCCCAAGGATCCCCGTCGATTTGGGCTAAAGCCCAAACTACTTTTCTTTTCCTCTGTATGGCCGCTTCTGTCTTCGCCGATCTTCCCACCGCCGCCGAAAAGCAGGACTGGAACGCTGTTTCCGCTCAAATCACCTCCAAAGCCGATTTGAATGCCACGCAAGCCGATGGAGCGACGGCGCTGCATTGGGCGGCTTACCACGACAAGGCCGAGATCGTCGAAAAGCTGCTCGCCGCTGGCGCAAAGGCCGATGCGGCCAATCGTTATGGCATCACGCCATTGCTGCTCGCGTGTGAAAATGGCAGCGAAGGCATCGTGCGGTCGCTTTTGAAGGCGGGAGCCGATCCGCAGGCGAAACGACGTGGGGGCGAGACGGCGCTCATGATTGCCAGTCGCACAGGTCGAGTCGGCGCGGTGGCAGCGTTGCTCGAAAAAGGCGCGAAAGTGGACGCGCAGGATCGTGAGGATCAAACCGCGCTCATGTGGGCCGCGGCGGAGGGTCATGCGGAGGTCATTGAGTTGCTCGTGAAGCACGGCGCGAAGGTCGATCATCGACTCGAATCCGGCTTCACGGCCTTTTTGTTCGCTGCACGCGAGGGAAAGAGCGCGGCGGTGAAGAAGTTGCTCCAACTCGGCGCGGAGGTGCATGATGCCATCGACACGAAAGAGTCCACCGGAGGCCGCGATGCGCCGCAGGGCACCAGCGCGGTGCTTTTGGCCGTCGAGAACGGTCACTTCGAGCTGGCGATGGATCTCATCCGCGCCGGAGCCGATCCGAATGACATGCGCAACGGCTTCACCGCACTGCACACGATCACCTGGGTGCGTCGGCCGCCGCATGGCGATGACGAAGCCGGTCAGCCACCGCCCGACACGCATGGCAAGCTGAGCAGCCTCGATTTCATCCGCGAGATCGTGAAAGCCGGTGCCAAGGTCGATGCCACACTCGCGAAAGGAGCCAAGGCGAAGGCCTTTGGCGCGATCAACTTCCACGGTGCCACGCCTTTCCTGCTCGCCTGTCGAAACGCCGATCTCGAGATGATGAAACTGCTCGTCGAACTCGGCGCTGACCCGCACAAGCCCAACGCCGATGGCTCCACGCCGCTGATGGCCGCTGCGGGCCTCGGCTGTTACGCGCCCGATGAAGAAGCCGGCACCGAAGACGAATGCGTGGCCGCTTGCGAATACCTCCTCAGCCTCGGCGCGGACGTGAATGCCGTGGACAAGAAAAACCAGACCGCCATGCACGGCACCGCCTACAAAAGCCTGCCAAAGGTCGCCAAACTCCTCTCCGCGAAAGGTGCGAAGATCGCCGTGTGGAATCAGAAGAACGACCGCGGCTGGACGCCGTTGCTCATCGCGCAGGGTTTCCGCCCTGGAAACTTCAAACCCAGCGTGCCTACGATCGAAGCCATCAGCGAAATCATGCGCGCGAACGGCATCGAGCCGCCACCACCGCCGGATCGCGATGCTTTGCCGAAGAAGAAGGGCTATGAGCAAAAGTAGTTTGGGCTTTAGCCCAAGATCCCCCCACAACCATTTGGGCTAAAGCCCAAGCTACTTATGAAACTCCACCTTCTCCTCGCTTACCTCCTGTTACCCATTGCTTCGCTTTGGGCTGAAGCCCAAACTACTTTGCTCTTCGCCGGCAGCAGCAGCATGTATTGGAACGATTTGCCGCGTGAAGTCGCAAAGATCGTGGATGGCAAAATCGCGAGTCACATCGGCCAGACAGTCATTCCCGAAGCCGTGGGCCGCAGCGGCAGTGACATCCGCGTGTATCTGGAGCCCGGCTTCAATCGCTACGAATACGGCGTGAAGCCCGGGCAGAGCTTCCTCGACAAGATCGCCACCGAAAAGCCTGCCATCGTGCCGATGATGGTCGTGTGCCGTTTCATCATGGGCGACGACGCGCCGACGAACGGCAAGCCCGACCACGCCACGTCCATCACCCGCTATTGTGAGGCGATTCGCGCCGCCGGAGGCGAGCCGATGTTTTATGAGATGGGCTGGGGCAAGACGGAACGCGAGGCCGAGGGCCGCCAGCGCATCCTCGAACTCGCGAAGACGAACCAAATCACCCTCTTTGCCCCCTGCTCCACGGCTTGGGCACGTGTTTATGCCGAGAAACCCGATCTCGCCCTCCAGCATCCGCAGGACAACGCTCACCCCGGCGATGCAGGCCACTTCATAAATCTCGCGTGCTTCTACGCCGCGCTGACGCGTGAATCACCCGTCGGCAAACTGCCGCGCACCTTTCACGTCTGGCCCCACGGCAAGTATGAGGCCGATGCGGCCAAACTCGCCGCCTTCCAGCCCGATGCCTACCAAGCGAAGATGGCGAAGTGGATGTTCAAACACATGTCCATGAATCAAACCGCGACGCTGAACGAAGAAACGGCCCGCTACCTCGAAACCATCGCCTGGGAGACTTGGCAGAAAGTGAGCCAGACACTGCATTCTGGCCAAAAGTGATGCAGGCACTCCTGCCTGCACCTTTTCAGCAGAACAGACAAGAGTGTCTGTTTCACTGTCAGGCCGCGCCGACCTCATCCGTTGCCCTTGAGACATGCCACTCGATCACGAAACCATCCTGAAACACCTCTTTGAAGCCCGACAGCGGCTCAGCGGGGTGGCGTGGCTCATGGTGCGGGATGCGCAGGCGGCGGAGGACCTGTTTCAGAACGTCGCGCTGAAGTCGGTGACGAAGAATGTGTCCTTCGAGCACGAGGGCGCGCTGCTGTCGTGGGCGATGGTCTCCATCAAACGCGAGGCCATCGACTGGCTGCGCAAGCGCAAGCCCGAGACGCTCGGATTGGAGCCGGAACTGCTCGATTTGATCAGCGACGAATGGTCCACGCATCCGCAGCCCGAGGGCCAGCGCATGGAGGCGCTGCGTGAGTGCCTCGCCTCCGTGCCCGAGAAGTCGCGGCAGCTTCTGCACCTGCGCTACTTCGACGGGCATTCATGCGATGAAGTGGCGCGGAAGGTCGGGGCGAATGTCGATGCGGTTTATCAAAGGCTCTCGCGGCTGCATCGGCAGCTCAAGCAATGTGTCGAACAGCGGCTGAACCCAGCAACACCATGAACGACGACCTTCTTATCCAGCGCTACCTTGATGGCAGCCTCTCGCGTGAGGACCTCGCGGTGCTAAATCAGCGCCTGCGTGACGAAGCGGACTTACGCCAGCATCTGCGCGAAATCGCCGAGCAAGTCGTGGCGTTCGGTGACCTCGCGCGGCGTGAAACAGACACTCCTGTCTGTTATCCCAAACGGCCAGACAAGAGTGTCTGGCTCACTTCTCTCGCCCTCGCTGCCTCCATCGCGGTGCTGGCGGCCAGCGCGTGGCTTTTTCTCGCCAGCAAGCCCGACGCCGTGCTCACACTCGTCGAAAGCACCGGCACGGTCGCGTGGAGCGATGGCACGGTCATCGCGAGCGGCGAAACCGTGCCCGCAGGCACGCTGGAGACCGTGGGCGAGGCCAGCAGCGCGTTGCTGCGTTTTGAAGATGGATCGCTCATCACGCTGCATGGCGATGCGGAGCTTTCCTTTGCCAGCGAGCATCATAAAGTGCTCTCACTCACCCGCGGCACGCTTTCCGCCGAGGTGCGGCCGCAGCCTGCGGGTCGCCCGATGCTCATCCGCACGCCCAGCGCCGTGGCGGAGGTCGTGGGGACGGCGTTTGATCTCTCGACGAGATCGGAAGACACGCTGCTGAAGGTCAACGAGGGCCTGGTGAAGCTGAAACGCCTCGCCGATGGCAGCGAGATCGACGTGCCTGCCAATCGCAGCGCCGTGGCCTCGCTGGACACCGGCGCGGCGCTTGATGCCGCCTCCACGCCGGAGCCGCTCACCGCATGGCGCTTTGATTTCACCACCAGCACCCCGCCTCGCGACTGGCGCGGCATTTCCAAAGGCGGCACGATGCACGCCAGCCCTTACGTCGCCAAAAAAATGCCCGATGGCCGCATCGTCACCCACCACGGCATCTCCATCCGGACCGCGATGCTAGAACAGCCATCGAGACTCCTCGGGACGGAGCGCAGCGTGATTCGTTATCGGCTGCGACGTAAGCAAGCGGGCACGCTGCACATCATGCTGCTCACCCACCGGAAAGATGGCGAGTTTGGCGGCAACTTTCTGACCCGGCTCGATGAAAGCGAACTCCATCCCGCTGCTGACGGCTGGTGCGAGGTCGAAGTGCCGATATCACGATTTAGCGCCGTCTCCAAAAGTCATGCCGGCCCCTGGGGGAACATCCTCACCTCGGTGCTGATCTTCAGTGCCAGCGCAGACACCCGGCTGGAGGTTTCAAACTTCGCGCTACTCACCAAGTGATGCCCATCTACTCCTCGCGATGCTTTCATGCCGGTCTTTTGATGCTACTCCGATGAAACTAGCAGTCATCGACGTATGAAGACGGAATGAAAACACGCCGTCACTTTCTCCAGTCCAGCACTTCGCTCATTGCTCTGCCCGCTTTGGAGTCGCTGGGCTTTCGTCGATTTGCTTCCGCAGCGGCTCCAGCAGCACCGCCGAAGCGATTGGTGTTCCTCGGCTTTGGTTGGGGCATCACGACGGAGACGTGGTTTCCGGACATCAAGCAGACGGGGAAGGATTACACGCTGCCGGAGGGCTTGAAGCCGCTGGCGAGGCACAAGGCGGACTTTTCCATGGTGCAGGGGCTTTGGAACAAATACTCGAACGAAGGGCATTGGGGCAGCACGATGTGGCTCACGGGCGCGAACCGTTTCGCGGAGCCGGGGCAGACGTTTCACAACAGCATCTCGGCGGATCAGGTCGCGGCGGCGAAGCTGGGCATGGACACGCGTTTTGCGTCGCTGCAGCTCAATGGCAGCGAGAATGCAGAGGCTTCGGGACATGGACCGGGGCTTTCGATGGCTTGGGACGTGAGCGGCAAGCCCATCGGAGGTCACAAAGGCCCCGTGGAGGCGTTTCATCGGCTGTTTTCCAAGGACACGACGCCCATCGAGCAGCAGAAGGCCATGCTCGCGCAGAAGCGCAGCGTGCTCGATACGGTGATGGAGAATGCGAAGGCGATGCAGCGTGGCCTTGGCAAAAACGACCGGGCGAAGCTCGACGAATACTTCCAAGGCATCCGCGACATCGAGACGCGGCTCGCGAAGGACGAGCAATGGATCGGCGTGCCGCAGCCGAAGGCACCGATTCCGCAGCCGCAGGAGGGTTTGGCGGGCAAGGAGGAGATCAAAATCATGTATGACATCATCCTCGCCGCGATGCAGACGGACAGCACCCGCGTGCTGACCTATCGCCAGCCGGTGAGCACGCTGCTGACGAGCATCGGCATCAAAGTCGCGCCGCACGACATGAGTCACTACCACTCGACGATGGGCGAAAAGCTCGCCGCCTCGCAGCAGCGCGATCTCGTGCAGAGCGAGCTGCTCGCTGGCCTGCTCGACAAGCTCAAAGCGACGAAGGAAGCTGATGGCAGCCGTCTTTTTGACCACGTCGCGCTCGCCTACGGCAGCAACATCCGCACCGAGCACAACCTCGACAACTGCCCCACGCTCCTCACCGGCGGCGGCGCCGGCATCAAGCTCGGCCACAACATCGTCGCGCCGAAAGACACGCCGCTTTGCAATACCTGGCTCACCCTGCTCCACGGCATCGGCGTGAATGCCGAGCGCCATGGCGACAGCTCCGGCGTGCTCAAAGAGATCGTGGCGTGACCCTTACGACTGCTCGCTGCGATACGCCGCTGGCGAAGTGTTCCGATACTGGCGCATCATGCGGCTGAAGTAGTGACGGTTCACGAGGCCGCAGGTCTCGGAGATGGCCTCGATGCTGTCGTCGGTGTGACGGAGGAGGCGGCAGGCTTCGTCGAGGCGGTAATCGAGCAGGATGCGCATCGGCGGCTGATTTACTTCCTCTTTGAAGAGGTGGTTCAAATTGCGCACGCTGAGTCCGGCATGGCGGGCGATTTGATCGGCGGTGAGCTTCAGGCCGAGGTGCTGATTCATGAACTCCATCGCCCGCAGCACCCGTGCATCGAGCCGCTGCTGCTCCCACACGCTGGCGGGCAGTTTTTTGACGAACTCGCTCACGAGCTGGATGCTCACCCACGGAAAACGCACGCTTTGAGGCTTCGCGCCAAGTTTGATGAGCTCGTTGAGCATCGTCTTGTGCGCCGCAGTGGCGGAAAACGCGTAAATGCCCGGCGCGGCACGATCCGCCGCCGGACCGAGGTTGAAATGGCAGTACCATTTGCTGAACGGCCGCCGCGTGGTCGTGCTGAAGGTCGTGCGTGGCGGGATCAGATACACCGTGCCCGGTTTCAGCACGGTGCTCACGCCATCGATCTCCACCACGCCGCCCTCCTGCATCGGCCAGTAGAGACGCCAGTAAGGATCGTTCAGTCGGCGCAGCTCCCACTGCTGGAGCTCGATTTTGCGAGTGGTGAGGATGTCCACTGTCACACCCGGCAGCGCCACGCTGCGGTGCCCTTGCACGCGATGCGCCGACCCGGCGGGCACGACACTGAGGATGGAGGATTTGTCTGACATGCTTGATTTGCGGAATCGGATACAAGCCTGCCGGAGTCCGATACGATGGCAAGCCCAGGCTCAGCCAAAATCATGCGACTTCACGCTCACGCGGCGTGTTTCGTCGTAGCGGAAGGCGGTGATGGTCTTGGCGAGCACGGTGGTGGTGCCGTCGGCACGTTGGAGCTGGCCGGTGATCTTCAAAAAGGGCTCCTGGGTGATGGTGAGGCGGCGTTTTTCGAAGAGATCGCTCGGCACGAAGGCATTGGCGATGCCGGTTTCGTCTTCGAGGCTGATGAAGCAGTGGCCGTTCGCCGTGCCGGGACGCTGGCGGCAGATGACCATGCCGATGATCGTGACGCGACGGCCATGTGGCAGGGTGTTCAAAGCTTTGGCGTGGCTCGCTTTCGGAATCTGCGGGCGCAGCAGCGCCATCGGATGCGGGCCGACGGTAAGCGTGGTGGTGGAGTAGTCGCTTTCGAGGCGTTCGTGAGCGCTCATCATCGCCAAAGGAGCTGCGTCAGGAGCTTCGAGGCCGCTGAGCAGGTCGTCGTGCAACGGAGCTTCGATCTCCCACAAGGCGCTGCGGCGGTGATGACCGAGCGCATTGAGCGCACCGGCCTGGGCGAGCACGCGGCGCTCGTCTTTGGCAGGAGAGCAGCGGCGTAAAAAATCGCGCAGGTCACGCCACGGCGTGGTTTGGCGTTCGGTGATGATCTTTTGCCACGTCGCATGGCTCACGCCTTTGAGCTGGTTCAGCCCGAGACGCAGCGTGGTGTCGTCGATGACGCTGCATTCGATCTGCGAGACCACGACGCACACCGGCAGCAGACGAATGCCGTGTTGCTTCGCATCGCGCACGAGCGTGGCGCTGGAGTAAAAGCCCATCGGCTGGCAGTTCAGCAGCGCAGCGTAGAATTCGACGGCGCGATGCACCTTCAGCCACACGCTGGCGTAGGCGAGCAGGGCAAAGCTGATGGCGTGACTCTCCGGGAAACCATAGAGCGCAAAGCTGCGGATGCTTTTCACGATGCGGTCCTGGATCGCGGGATCGACTCGTTTGCGCGTCATCGCGGCGGTGAGCTTGTCGAGCGCCTTCGTCATGCGCTCCTCGCTGCGGTGAAAGCTCATGGCGCGGCGCAATTCCTCCGCCTCGCTGCCGGTGAAGTCGGCGATGATCATGGCCATCTTCAGCACCTGCTCTTGAAACAGCGGCACACCGAGTGTGCGGGCCAGCACGGGCTCGAAATCGAGATGGATGCAATCGATGGGCTCCTTGCCGTTCCGTCGATTGAGATACGGATGCACCATTTTGCCGACGATGGGCCCCGGGCGGATGATGGCGACCTCCACAACGACATCGTAAAAGCACTTCGGCTTCATGCGCGGCAGCGTGGCCATTTGAGCGCGGCTTTCGATCTGGAAGACGCCCACGGTATCGGCCCGCTGCATGAGGTCAAAGCACGCGGGATCATCTTTGGGCAATTGCGCGAGATCGACGGGCCTGCCGCGTGCGGCGCTGACCTCGAGAGTCTTTTCAATCGCTGCCATCATGCCGAGGCCGAGCAGATCGACTTTGATGATGCCGAGGTCTTCGCAGTCATCCTTGTCCCACTGCACGACGACGCGTCCTGGCATGCTCGCGGGCTCCAGCGGCACGATTTTGTCCAAACCGGCGCTGCACAGCACCATGCCGCCGCTGTGTTGACCAAGGTGACGCGGCAGTCCGTAGGCGAGGTGGTAGAGTTTGATCAATGCGGGCAGTCGTGGATGACCTTGCGGCAGGCCGGCGCGGCGGATTTGCTCATCGAGTTGCAGGGTGTGCGGGAAGTCGCCGTTCGCGTAGAGATCGCTGAAGCGCTCGATCACGTCCTGCGGCAGATGCAGCACCTTGCCCATCTCGCGCATGGCGCTGCGGCCGCGGTAGGTGATGACATTCGCGGTCATCGCGGCGCCATGTGGCGCGAAGCGTCGATACACCTCCTGGATCACGCGTTCGCGCTGCGTGCCGCTCGGCAGATCGAGATCGATGTCCGGCCAGGAGCTGCGTCCCTCGCTCAAGAAGCGCTCAAACAGCAACTGCTGCTTGATGGGATCGACATTGGTGATGCCGAGGCTGTAACACACGGCGCTGTTTGCCGCGCTGCCGCGACCCTGCACGAGGATGCCGTTTTGTTTGGCCCAGCGCACGATGTCCCACACGACGAGGAAGTAACCGCTGAAACCGAGCTTTGCGATGAGCCGCAGCTCATGATCGAGCTGATGTCGCACCTCCGGCGTGATTTCGCGGTAGCGCTCGCGAGCGCCGATGTCGGTGCGCTCGCGCAAAAAACTGTCCTGCGAGTGCCCGGGCGGCACGGGATATTGCGGGAACTCGTAGCCGAGGTTTTCGAGGCCGAATTCGATGCTCTCGACGATTCGTTGCGTGCTCGCGAGTGCCTCCGGCAGGTCGTGAAACAGCTCACGCATCTGCGCGGCGGATTTCAGGCAGCGTTCGGAGTTCGGCGCGAGCCGCAGGCCGGCTTCATCGAGCGTGGTGTGATGCCGCAGCGCCGTGAAGGCATCCTGCAGCATGCGTCCCTCCGGCCTTGCATACAGCGGCGCATTGGAGGCGATCAGCGGCAGCTTCGCGGCCGAAGCGAGGTCGCAGCAGCGGCGCACGCGGTCATTTTCACGCGGAACGCGATGACGATGTATTTCGACGAAAACATGCTCGCGACCGAAAACACGCTTCAAGCGGTCCAAAGCCTCCAAGGGCTCGTTTTGGCTCAAAACGCCGTCTTCATCGCCGGTGAGCACGGTGAGGCCTTCGGCGTAAATTTCGAGCGCAGCCCATGAAACGCGGCTTTGACCCTTCGCGGCCTTCAAATGAGCCTGCGTGAGCATTTGGCAGAGATTTTGATAGCCGCGACGCGTGCGCACGATCACCGGCAGCACGCAGCCGCACTCCATCGTGAGCTCGCAGCCCGCGATGGCACGCAGCCCGAGCTCCTTCGCCTTGTGATGTGCTCGTGCAGAGCCGTAAACGCCATCGCGATCCGTCAGCGCCAGGCATGACATGCCCAGCTCCGCCGCCCGCGTGACCATCTCCTCCGGCGAGGAAGCCCCGCGAAGAAACGAGAACGCGCTGCGGGCATGCAGTTCGGTGAACTCATCCATAGCGACCCTCCACACGCCATGCCTCATGCTCGCGCACGAGACGATAGAGCGCGCCGTCATCGGTGGCGGCGTCCCAGATTTCATGCTGCCAGGCCTGCTGCGTGTCCCACCACTCGCCGGAGAGAAACCACGGGCCGCTGGCGGAGATGAGCGGCTTCGTTTCACGATCGACATGCAGCGCCACGGGCCGCCAATCCTGCCACACGAGCCTCGCGGGACGCGGTGGACGAAAGCGCTGCAGCGGCGGGCCGCCCGGCGTGTGATCGAGGGATGGTGCGGGCGCTTCGAGGAAGTTCACCACGCGAAACGCATCCACACGACGCGACGGCAGCAACTCCGCGCGACCGACTCGGCCTTTGCCCAGCAGCGCCTCGAGCGCGGAGAGCGTCTCGGCGAAGCGATTCGGATCACGCAGGCCTTGATCAAAAAGCCCCGCCTGGCTCGCGGCGGCACGCACGGGCACGATTTCGAGCGAGACAAAGACGATGGGCGCGGAGGCTTTCACGCCTTCGAGTGCCGTTTCGAGCACGCGACCGAGCACAGCCTCATCCCGCGTGGGCTCGGCGATGCGCAGATCCCGCTCGTGCGTGCTGCGATCATCGAAACGCAACGCCAGCAGCAGCCTGCCCGCCACACGCCATGCCTCCGCGAGTCGTGCGCACAACCGCCCGAGCATGCCACGCAGCAGATGCATGAGCGGCTCCACGCACTCGATGGGTGACTCGAGCTCGCTTTCCTCGCGAAAGAGCTGAATCGGCCGCACGAGACGCAGCAGACGTTCTTTGCCACCGCGGGCCAGATCATGCAGCGCGAGCCCTTCCGCACCAAGACGTCGCGCGATCTCTGCCCGCGGCAGCGCGGTGAATTGCCCCAGCGTGCGCACGCCCCAAAGGTGCAGCAAATTCAGCAGCTCCGGATTCCGGCACAACACAGTCATCGGCAGCTCACGCAGCGCTTCTTTGCCATCGCGGATCACGCGCACCGGATCCGCCACATGCGCGGCGAGCACCGCGAGATCGGCTTTGTCGGCCAAGCCGATGCGCACCTCGGTAGCGAGCGCAGTTGCGTCGCGATGCATGAGCATGCCGAGATCCTGCCACGGCTCGTTCATGCGTCGGCGGGACAAATCGAGCACGCAGAGGCCGGGCTGCGTGGCCTCGTAGTCCGGCGTCCAACTTTCCGCCGCCATCAAGAGACGCTGCTGCAATTCCTGCTCCGCTTTTTCATCGCGATACAGCAACCTCAATCGCGGACATCGCGCCTGCGCCTGCGAGGACGTCATGCCGGCCTGCACGCCTTCACGCTCCGCCGTTTCCGAGACGCAAAGCAGCCGCGCATCCTCCGCCTTCAAAGCCTGCGCCTCCAAAACGGCCGCCCGCTCGCGCGACAAAACGCGCAGAGCCTGCAAAACAAACCTCGGCAACCACCAGGCGGCAAACATGCGTCATCAAAGGTGAGGGGTTCATCAAGCGGCGAGCGTGAGAGGCGATGTCTGCGGCGCGGACCATCGTCCCGCCGCGCACGCGACCACCTGGCACGGCGAAAACACCGCCACCGCCGCGCCACCACGCTCCGCCAGCAGGCGCAGCCGATGCCACACACTCGATGGCAGCGCGAAAAGCTCCCGCACCGGCCGCAGCCGCAGATCGATCAGCACCGTGCGCAAATTCCCATCCCGCAGCAGCAGATCCGCCGCGCGAATGGCCTCGGTGGCTTTTTGACAGCGCACCCAAAGCAGATGCCGCAGCGTGCTCGCATCCAGCCCGCCCGGCTCCAGCGCATCCGCCGCATCAATCAAGGCACAGGCCTGCTCCTTCATGAACCGATGCAGCAACAGACTCGAATCCATGCCCGTGACCTCGACCATTTTTCCAGCCTGCAGCATCGGCTGCACCACTTCGAAGCGCCGCACGTCTTGCGACATCGCCATGGCCTCGGGAAAGCGGTCGCGGAGGAGGTTTTGGAGGTCAAAAAGGGCGGTTTTCATATATGTTCACTAGAACACTAAATGGATTTGAGTCAATGGACCGCTTTTCGACCTCCAACGCCCTCGTCACGGCTCCTTTCTTTGCCGAATCCGACACATCTCCCGCCAACGCTGGCATGGAAGGCGGGCGCGGCATGGTTATGCGTGGCGGCCTCAAATACCAACCACCACACGACCATGGCCGACATCTCCACCTCCGCTGCTGACAAAAAGGAAAAAGAATACTTCACGAGCACTCCTCAGGAGACGCCGGGCTTCTTCCTCAAAGGTTCCCATCAATACGATTGGGGTCTCAAGAACCGCCTCAGCCAGGTCTTCAATCCCAAGGACGGCCGCACCGTGATGCTCGCCTTTGACCACGGCTATTTCCAAGGACCAACCACCGGCTTGGAGCGTGTCGATCAGACCATTCTGCCTCTCGAACCTTACGCCGACTGTCTCATGCTCACGCGTGGCATTCAGCGCAGCGTGATTCCGGCCTCCACTCGCAAAGCTATCGCCCTTCGTGCCTCCGGCGGCACCTCGATGGTGAGCCAGTTCGAAGAGTGGGAAGGCGAAATCGACGGCAAGAAGGCCAAGTTTGGCCGCCCCGGTTTCGAACCGCTCTCCAACGAGTCCACCGCGCTGAACATCGAAGAAGCCATCCGCCTCAACGCCAGCGTTTTGGCTGTGCAGGTCTTCATCGGCAGTGCTTACGAGCGCCAGAGCCTCAAAAACCTCACCGACCTCGTCGATGCGGCTTCTCGTTATGGCATCGCCGTCATGGGCGTAACCGCCGTGGGTCGTGCGATGGCCCGCACGCCGCAGTATTTCCGCCTCGCCACCCGCATCATGGCGGAACTCGGCGCGAACGTTGTGAAGTGCTACTACACCGACACTGAGTTCGACACCGTGACCTCCTGCTGCCCCGTGCCGATTGTGATCGCCGGTGGCAAGAAGCTCCCCGAGCTCGAGGCGCTGACGATGTGCTACAACGCCATCCAGCAAGGCGCGAACGGCGTCGATATGGGCCGCAACATCTTCCAGAGCGATGCACCGATCAGCATGATGCAGGCCGTTCGCGGCGTGGTGCATGAAGGCCTGACACCTGCGCAAGGCTTCCAGATGTACAACGACCTCAAGGCCGCTGGAACCAAGTAAACCTGTGGCGATGGAGTGATGGAGTTTTGGAGTCATGTCCAACCCATCACTCCAATACTCCACCACTCCACCAAACCCGACCATGGAACTCAAACCCAACCAAGTCCGCCTCATGATGCTGAAGGTGGCCGATGCCATCAT
Source organism: Verrucomicrobiaceae bacterium (assembly GCA_016713245.1). Classification (GTDB taxonomy): domain Bacteria; phylum Verrucomicrobiota; class Verrucomicrobiia; order Verrucomicrobiales; family Verrucomicrobiaceae; genus Prosthecobacter. The sequence goes on from JADJPM010000001.1 coordinate 1,321,073, forward strand.
CGCAGCCGAACCGATGCTCTCTCAGGCTGATCGCGATCTCGGCGATGGCGACCACGGTCTCGGCATGCAACGCGGCATGGAGGCGGTGAAGGTCCAATTGGAGAAATTGGAGCCCACAACCGTCGAGCAGGTCTTTGTGACCACCGGCACCGCCATGATGACGAGCATGGGCGGAGCCTCAGGAGCCATTTTCGGCACGCTTTTTCGCGCGGGCGGCAAAGCGCTCTCCACCGCGGGTCGCTTCGATCCGGCGGATCTGCCGCTGTTCCTCGAAGCCGCTGCCGAAGGCATCATGAAGCGCGGCGGCGCCAAACCGGGCGACAAAACGATGCTCGACGCCCTCGTCCCCGCGGCTGAAAAAGCCAAGGAAGTCACGAATCTGCCTCTCCCCGAAGCTCTCACCGCCATCGCCGCGGCGGCTGAAGCCGGCAAAGAAGCCAGCAAGGCGATGATCGCCCAATTTGGCCGTGCGAAGACGCTCGGTGAAGGCTGCATCGGCTTTCCGGATGCGGGTGCGTGCTCGGTGGTCGTGATGCTGAATGCGATGCGCGATTTCGTGCAATCGTGACGTTTCACGGCGCATGAGCCGTTCTCTTCTCGCGCTGTTGTTTGCCGTTTCCGCCTCCGCCGTCACGCCGGAGGTGCATCGTGACCTCTTTTACACGGAGGCGAAGGACAAGCTGCAATCGCTCGATGTGTATGCGCCGCCGGAGGGCAAGGATCATCCCGTCATCGTGTGGATTCACGGCGGTGGCTGGTCAAAGGGCGACAAAGCCTCGCTGCAGCAAAAGCCGCAGGCCTTCGTGGACAAAGGATTCGTGCTCGTGTCCGTGAACTACCGCCTCGTCCCCGCCGTGACCGTGAAGGACATCATGGCCGATCTCGCGAAATCCGTGCGCTGGGTGCGTGAGCATGCCGCCGAGCATCGCGGCGATCCCAATGCGCTCATCATCATGGGCCACTCCGCCGGAGCGCATCTCGCCGCGCTGCTTTGCACTGATGATCGCTATCTGAAAGCCGCCAACGTGCCGATGACCTGCCTCAAAGGCTGCGTCCCGCTCGATGTCTCCGCCTACGACATCCCCAAACGCATCCACGACGTCGATGACGGCATCTCCAAGACCTTCAAAACCGTCTTCGGTGCCGACGACGACGCGCAACGCGAGGTGTCGCCCGTCCATCACATCACCAAAGACAAGCACATCCCGCCCTTCCTCATCCTGCACGTCGCCTCTCGCGACGACACGAAAGCTCAAGCGCACTGGTTCGCAGGCAAACTCACCGAAGCCAGCATCGCCGCCCGCGTTGTGGCCGCCGAAGGCAAAACGCATGGAACCATCAGCAGCGACCTCGGCGGCGCGAATGATCTACCGACGCTCGAACTGTGGAAATTTCTCCGCGAAGTCACCGGCAGGCCTTGAAGTAGCGCCTTGCCAGATCCGACACAGCTTTTGCTGGCAGGTTTCGTGAGACGGTCGCGTTTATGCACGCGACCAACCATGAAACGTCTCATTCTCCTCTCGCTCCTTGCTTTCTCTGCCACTTCCGCGCAGGACGGTTTTAAATCCATCTTCAACGGCAAAGACCTCACCGGCTGGGATGGCAATCCGGAGCTGTGGAAGGTCGAAAACGGCGAAATCGTCGGCAACACGACCGGGCCGGAGCAACTCGCGTATAACCAGTTTCTCATCTGGCGCGGCGGGAAGGTCAAAAACTTCGAATTGAAGGCCAAAATCCGCCAGAAGGGCAACAACACCGGCATCCAATACCGCAGCAGCGAGAACACGGACAAAAAATGGTCCATCCGCGGCTACCAGTGCGACATCCACCCGAACGCGCCCTACCGCGCGATGATGTATGAGGAAGGCGGACGCGGCATCGTCTCGCAAAACGGCCAGAGCGTCGTCATCGACCCCTCCGGCGTGAAATGGCTCGCGGGCGAGCACGACCTCGTCCAGGCCGATGTGGCCGAGTGGCATGAGTACACCATCATCGCGAAGGGAAACCACCTCGTGCACCAGATCGACGGCAAAACGACGATGGAGCTCACCGACTTCGAAGAGGCCAAACGCTCCCTGGAAGGCCTCCTCGCCTTCCAAATCCACCGCGGCCCCGCCATGGAGGTCCACATCAAGGACGTGATGCTCAAAGAACTGCCTGAGGGCGGTGTGATCGACTTTGCCACGCATCCTATCCCCAGTGATGCACAGATCATTGAGGCAAAGGCGCCGAAGAAGAAGGCGAAGGGAAAGTAGAGGTATTACATCTGTGTTAGGTCAACGGCGAACCACGGTTCTACAATGGGCGACCATTTGAGAACAGCGAAGCCATCCTCATCAAACCCGCGGGGCGATGAGATTATTAACCAGGCGGAGTTGAACCATGTCAGTCTTTCTGCATAAAATCAGCAACGTTCTCACTCATGGCCACTCCATCCAAATTCAATCCGCGAGCACTCATGGAACTGGCCATCGAAGAGATGCGAAAGTCCGTGCTCGAACCCCGCGAGGATGGCAAAGCCAGTCCGCTGGTCGGAGCGGTGCTTTTGAAGTCGGATGGCAGTGTGGAAACAGCCCATCGCGGAGAACTACGGCATGGTGATCATGCTGAATTCACCCTGCTGGAGCGAAAAAACCGCGCCAACAAGCTGGATGGCAGCAAGCTCTTCGCCACCCTGGAACCGTGCGCGCCTGGCGCACGCAATCATCCCAAGCTAGGATGCGCAGAGCGTATTGTGAATGCTCGCATCTCAGAGGTGTGGATTGGTATTGAAGACCCTGACCCAACAGTGGCTGGAGACGGCATTGAGCATCTGAAAAGACATGGTATCCAGGTGCACATGTTTGATTTGGATCTGCAGGAGGAGATTCAGAAGGCTAACAAGGAATTCCTTGATCAAGCCATCGAGCGCAAGGTGCTGGCGGATCAGGAACAGGAGAAGACTGTGGATGTCGAGAAATCTCAATTGGAGAAGCCAGTGACTGATGCAGACTTCCACCTTTATGATTTGATGCTCGGGGTGTACCGCAAAATGGCCAAGCTTGGCATAGAGGCATCTTCCGAATACTTCCGGCGCCTTATGGTCCAGCAAGGGCTTTTTAAAAAGGTGGATGACCGTTTAATTGCGACCGGCTTCGGACTGATTCTCTTCGGGGAGTACTCCCATGCATTCCCGCAGGCGCGCCTGCTTGGCACAATTCATTATCCAGATGACAGGGAAGAAGTGAGAAACTTCGACGAGCCTTTGATCATGGTTCCCGTTTATGTGATCAACTGGCTTAAAGACAAGTTGCCCGACCCGATTGATCGCAGCGCGGCCCAACGCACTGGAGCGAATGATAAATTCTACGAACTGGTCCGCGAGGGCGTCGTCAACGCTCTCGTGCATCGTGATTACGGCATCCTTGGAGCGAAAAGCCAGCTTATTGTCACTGAAGACATCATTCAGATCAAGAGTCCTGGTCGTCCTATACCGCCCATCACGCTGGAGCAAATGAGGGCATTCAACGCGCCGATGCTCAGCCGTAATCCGATCCTGCATTACGTCTTCTCTCAGATAGAAATGGCGGAAGAACGCGGGCTGGGGCTGAAGTCCATGAAACTTCGCGCGCAAGAAGCTGGCTTGCCACTTCCTACTTATGAATGGCAGGATCCTTATCTCGTGCTCACTCTCTACCGGACAGCGGCGGCCGCTGCCCAAGCGCTGGGTCAGGAGGTCTTGTCGCAGCTCGCACCAGAAGAGCAGCGTGGGTGGGAATTTATCTCCAAACGGAACGACCTAACCCAAAAAGAGTATTCCGAAGAGTTGAAGGTGACCGCACGCACTGCCCAGCGCCACCTAGGGCGCTTTGTGGAACTCGGTCTTATCCAGCGCCTCGGCAAGGGCCCATCTACCCGCTATTCCAGAGTGGCAAACCGCTAGCGCCGTATCGCGACAGAGATCACGACATTATGTCGGGATCATGAATTGAGTGGACTCACTCCGTTTCTATTGCGACACGAATCGCGACATGGTGTCGCGATCGTGGAACTAAAGCACCGCTGTACGATTCGATTTAGACCTCGGTAAGCCATCCGTCCCCACAGAAGATCGCGCTGGTGGGAGGTTGGACCTGATGTGGGATGCGAAAGCCATCTGGGTCAAAGGATCGCTGCTGTAGAGAGCCGCTTGTTTTCCGAAGGCATCGATTAGCCCCTTCCTTGCTAGATCCGACACAGCTTTTGCTGGCATGTTTTGACAGGTGAGGGCGTTTAACCACGCGACCAACCATGAAACGACTGCTTTTCACCTCCCTGCTGCTCTCCGCCCTGACTTTGCCGTGCTCTTTGATGGCGCAAGACGCCAAGGCGAAGGGAAAAGGCAAAGCCAAGCCCAAACGTCCCGACGCGGTCGGGCCGGCCATCGGCGCGAATGTGGCGACGCCGGTGTCGAACATCAAGACGCTGAAGGACTTCAAGGTGGAGCTCATTTACAGCGTGCCGGGCGGCGAACAGGGCTCGTGGGTGAACCTCACGACGGATGACGCGGGCCGCATCTACGTGAGCGACCAGTATGGCATGCTCTACCGCTTCAAAGCGCCTGCCGCAGGCCAAACGCTGAGCGCTGGCGACATCGAAAAGGTGCCTGCGGACATCCGCGGCGTGAACGGCATGCTGTTTGCCTTCGGGGCGCTGTATGTCGGCGTGAATGATTACGAGAAAAAGATCCCCAGCGGCATCTACCGCATCAGCGACAGCAACAGCGACGACATGCCGGACAAAGTGGAGATGCTGCGCGAGTTCGACGCGGGCAGCGACCACGGTGTGCATGCCATTTTGAAGACACCGGACGGCAAGGGCCTTTACCTCATCAGCGGCAACAACGCCGTGCTCAAAGAAGGCCCGAAGGCCGGCACGCCGGACAGTTCGCCCGTCGCCAAACTATGGGGCGATGACCATCTGCTGCCGCGCATGCCGGACGGTCGCGGCCACAATCGCCACGTCATGGCACCTGGCGGCATCGTGTATCGCTTCACGCCGGATGGAAAGACCTTCGAGATCTTCGCCAGCGGCTTCCGCAACATCTACGACGGCGGCGTGAACCGCGATGGCGAGCTGTTCGTCTATGACGCGGACATGGAGTATGACTTCAACACGTCGTGGTATCGCCCCACGCGCATCAACCACGTCGTCAGCGGCGCGGAATTCGGCTGGCGCAACGGCGCGGGCAAGTATCCCGAGTTCTACATCGACAATCTGCCCGCCACGCTGAACATCGGCCCCGGCTCGCCCACCGGCTGCACCTTCGGCTACGGCGCGAAGTTCCCCGCGAAATACCAAGAGGCCTTCTACGCGCTCGACTGGAGCTGGGGCAAAATCTACGCCGTGCATCTGACGCCCAATGGCAGCACCTACACCGCCACGAAGGAAGAATTCGTCACCGGCGGCCCGCTGCCCGTCAGCGATGCCATCATCGGCAAAGACGGCGCGATGTATTTCACCATCGGCGGCCGCCGCGTGCAGAGCGGGCTGTATCGGGTGTCTTACACGGGCAAAGAGAGGACGGATATTCAAATCGGTGGTCGAATGGGCTCAGCGCCGCCAACAGAGCCACGCCGCATCCTCGAAACCTTTCACGGCAAACAAGACCCAAAAGCCGTCGCCACCGCCTGGCCGCACCTCAGCAGCACCGACCGCTACGTCCGCGCCGCCGCCCGCACCGCGCTGGAGCACCAGCCGCTCGCTGAATGGCAGGACAAAGCGCTCGCCGAGACCAACGTCACCGCACAGCTCGAAGCCTTGCTTGCTCTCACGCGTCGCACCGGCGTGTGCCCGACCCATCGGACCGATCCGTCCTATCAGCCCGATTCCAAGTCCCGCGACGCCATCCTCGCCGCGCTGCTGAAGCACGACTTCGCCAAGCTCACGCCCGAGCAACGCCTCGGCTACGTGCGCCTCATCGAGATCGTGTTGCACCGCTTTGGCAATCCCGACGACGCCACCGTCGCCGCGATCATCGCGAAGCTCGATCCCGCCTATCCCGCCGACAACTTTGAGCTCAACTGGCTGCTCACCGAAACGCTCGCCTACCTCCAAGCACCGAACGCCGCCGCGAAAGGCATGGCACTTATCGCCGCCGCCGAAAGCCAGGAGCCGCAGATGGAATACGCCCGCAGCCTGCGCTTCCTCAAAGCCGGTTGGACGCCGGAACTCCGCACGCAGCAGCTCGAATGGTTCCTGAAGGCCGCGAACTACAAAGGCGGCTCCAGCTTCGACAAATTCATTGAGTTCATCCGCAACGACAGCCTCAGCACCTTCACCGACGCCGAGAAAACGCAGCTCGCCGAGCTCATCGCGAAGAAACCCGAGCGCAAAACCGCCATCGAAAACGTCGGCGCGATGTTCGTCGGCCGCACACCGACCATGTGGACGCTCGACGAGCTCAGCGCCGCTGCGAAGAACGGCATGAAAGGCCGCAGCTTTGACAACGGCCGGAAGATGTTCAGCGCCGCCGCCTGCTACACCTGCCACCGCTTTGGCAACGCCGGCGGCATGACCGGCCCCGACCTCACCGGCGCCGGCGGCCGCTACAGCCCGCACGACCTGCTCGATCAGATCATCAACCCCAGCAAAGAGATCAACGAGCAGTTCGCTCCCATCGTCGTCACCAAAAACGACGGCACGATCATGAGCGGCGTCGTCGTCAACCTCAGCGGCGACGGCGTCACTCTCAACACCGACCTCACCGACCCGAATCAACGCGTGAACGTCGATCGCAAGGAAGTGAAGAGCATCGAACTCAGCAAAGTCTCCCCGATGCCACCGATGCTCCTCGCCATGCTCAAGAAAGACGAAATCCTCGACCTCCTCGCCTACGTCCTCAGCGGCGGAAACAAGGAGCACGCGATGTTTGGGAAGTAGCTTCGATTGCCAATCGAAGGCTTTTCTGACACGCTGCCCGTCATGCAACGCTGGATGAAGAACCTTCGAGAAACACTGAGCGCCATCGCGGCGCTCGGTCTTCTGGCTCTTGCGTGGCTTTTTCTCACTCAAGTCATTGCCGTGGCTCTGGCCGTGGTCGTCGGATTCCTCGTCACTCTTGCCAGCGGCTGGCAGGCGGGCCTGTTGGCAGGAATCATCGCTTACGCAGTCGTGATGAAACTCGCTTGGTATCTCGAAATCTTCGACATGATCGGATGGTCGCCGAAAAAGAGACGCCAGACAAACGACAGCAGCTCAACATTGAAGTAATCCGCAAGTTTTAACGGCTTCGTTGATCGCCTCCTTCACTTCTTCCCAATCCTGCTTCATCAGCAGCTCCGGGTCATTGTCATCTTCGGCATCGTCGAAGTAGATCATGCTGCGCAGCACGATCATCGCATCGTGTGACGGATATTTCCGGCGGTAGATCTCGATGAGCATGTCCACGCCGAGGTGCTGGATCAGGGCATGAAGGTCGTAGAAATCCTTGCGGGCTCCACGGTTGGTGATGGCGCTGAGCTTCATTCCCACGATGTCCTCCAAGCTGAACATGCGGATGCCGTCCTGGGTTTCGGGGGGAGCCAGCAGAGGATAGCGATAGGTCACAAAATCCACCTTCAAGCCTGCCACCTGAGCATTCAGACCGATCTTGTTCATGCCGGTGGCCTCAAAACCATCCACCTCACGGCTCAAGGTGTCCGCCAGCGACTCGACATCGAAGGGTTCAGGCGTGAAAAAGTCGAAATCAATGGATCGACGATGCCCGAAGTGAAGCGCCAGAGCCGTCCCACCCACAAGCGAGAACTGCTGAAGCGCCGGAAGAGCAGAAAGGTCCTTCAGGAGACCCAGGGTGCCGGTGGGAAGGGTCTCGAAGTGCAGCATCGGAAGTCCTCGCGTTTGAGATTGAGCATCAGACAGAGAAAATTGACCGTGCGCGGTTCCAGCGTGCGCAGTTTCGTGACCACGTGCCGGAGTTTCTCGTCCCCATAGTGCCTGCGCACCTTGTGCCAGCCCTCCAGGCCTCCGCGCTCGACCACGCGGGCGATGACCTGCTTTTCGTGTTTGGCTACGTCAAGCGTCGCGAGGTCAGTGTCCCAAAACAAAGCCCTTGGCAGGCCAAGGGGCGTCGGGGAGCTGGACTCATTCAATTTCATCCGCAGATGCTATTCGCCCCTTCTGAAAGCTCAACCCCGGATCTTTCTGCCACTTGCGAGAGGCGAAACGAGCACGAGCAGGGCAATGGCGAGGTGTTTCATGAAGGACCGACACAAAACGCGGTTCGCAGGCCTATTCTCCCGCCGTTGTGTTTGGCGTGAAAAGGGTCCGCTGCATGCCCGTAAAGCTCTTGTGCCGTTCATCCGCCTGATTTTCGCCCTACTCACCACTTCCGCTCTCGCCGCGCCGGTCGATTTCGTGCGTGAGGTGAGGCCGATCTTGGAGAAGCACTGCCTCGAATGCCACGGCGAGAAAAAACAGAAATCCGGCCTGCGCCTCGACATCAAATCCGAAGCCTTCAAAGGCGGCGACAACCATGCGCCCGACATCGTGCCCGGAAAAGCCTCTGAAAGCCCGCTGGTGCACTTTTTGACCTCGGATGATGAAGACGAGGTGATGCCGCCGAAGGGCAAACTGCTCGCCACAGACATCGAAATGCTCACGCGATGGATCAACGAAGGCGCGAAATGGCCGGACGGCATCGACAAAGCGAAGATCGAGGACAAACGCGATCATTGGGCCTTCAAGCCACTCTCAAGGAACGGCGGTTTGCAACCGCCGAGGGCGCTTGAAAAGCGCCCCTCCTTGTCCATCGACACCTTCATCGACGCCAAACTCACCGAGAAAGGCCTTCACCGCTCTTTGCCTGCCGATCCGGTCACCTGGCTGCGCCGCGTGACCTTCGATCTCACTGGGCTGCCGCCGACGCCGGAGGAAGTCGCTGCGTTCTTGAAGGACAAAGACCACGCCGCCGTCGTCGAGCGTCTGCTGGCCTCGCCGCGCTATGGCGAGCACTCGGCGCAGCATTGGCTGGATGTGGTGCGCTACGCGGACACGCATGGCTTTGAAGTGAACACCGAGCGCCCGAATGCGTGGCCGTATCGCGATTACGTGATCCGCGCCTTCAACAGCGACACGCCGTATGATCGCTTCATCCAGGAGCAGATCGTCGGCGATGCGATGGGCGTGGATGCGGCCACGGGCTTCCTCGTGACGGCGTCCGTTTTGCTGCCGGGACAGATCGGCAAGGATGAGCCCTCGAAGCGGCTCGCCCGGCAGGATTCCATCGACGAGATGGTCGTGAACATCGGCCAGACCTTTCTCGGGCTCAGCATCGGCTGCGCACGCTGCCACGATCACAAATTCGATCCGATCACCGCCAAAGACTACTACGCGATGCAGGCCTTCGTGGCGGGCGTGGAGTATGGCGAGCGCGATCTGCGCACGCCGGAGGCTCTCGCGGCACGTGAGCGACTGAACGAGGTCAAAGCAAAGCTCGCCGACCTCGACAAGCAGCTCTCGCGTTTCGTTCCGCTGGCCAAATCCGGCGTGAAACGCCCGATGGTTGACCCTCGCGAAAATCGCGACCGTTTCATGCCGGTGAAGGCCAAGCGCGTGCGGTTCACCATTCGCGACACAAACAACCTCGAGCCCTGCATTGACGAATTCGAGGTCTTCACCACCACAGGCGAAAACATCGCGCTGAAGGCTTCGGAGACGGTTTCGGGCGAAAAAGTCAGCGCGGACCGTCATGAGCAGCGATTCGTGAATGACGGCCACTACGGCAACTCGCGCAGTTGGATGTCGAACGAGGTCGGCAAAGGCTGGGTGATGGTCGAGTTCAGCGGCGAGCACGAGATTGATCGCGTCGTCTGGAGTCGCGACCGGCAGGGGAAGTTCAAGGATCGGCTCGCCACGAGTTATGTGATCGAGGTTTCGGATGCTTCAGGCACTTGGAAGACGGTGGCGGACTCCGATGACCGGCAGCGTTTTGACACGCGGGATCGCACGCAGCCTGCTTTTTCCACGCAAGGCCTTCGAAAAGAAGAAGTCGCCGAAGCCAAGCGCCTGCTCGATCGGAAACGTCCGCTCGATGAGGAACTCCAACGCCTCGATGCCTCGCAAAAAGTTTTCGCCGGCACCTTCCGCACGCCAGACGACATCCACCTGCTCAATCGCGGCGATCCCGAGCAGCCGAAGGAACCCGTCGTGCCCGCGGTGCTCAGCGCCTTGGGCGATTTGAAGCTCGCGAAGGAAACGCCGGAGCAGCAGCGGCGCCTCGCACTCGCGCGGTGGATCGCCAACCCGCAGAATCCGCTCACCGCCCGCGTGATGGTGAATCGCCTCTGGCAAGGCCACTTCGGCACCGGACTCGTCGAAACGCCGAGTGACTTCGGCCGCATGGGCATGAAACCCACGCACCCGGAATTGCTCGATTGGCTCGCGGCGGAGTTCATCCGCAGCGGCTGGAGTGTGAAGCAGATGCACCGGCTGATCGTGATGAGTGAGGCGTATCGACAAAGTGGTTTCGGCTTTAGCCGAAATGATGCGGCTAAAGCCGCAGCCACTTTAGATTCCGAATCCCGCTTCCTCTGGCGATTCCCCTCCCGTCGTCTCGATGCGGAGGTCATTCGTGACTCGATGCTGGCCGTCAGCGGCTTGCTGGATCTCAAGATGCACGGTCGCGGCTTCAACCTCTTCGACAAACGCGGCGGACTGACCGGCTTTGAGCCCGTGGAGACGCTCACGCCGGAAAACACGCGCCGCATGATTTACGCGCACAAAGTCCGTCGCGAGCCCGAGGCGGTGTTCGGAGCCTTTGACTGCCCGGATGCCGGACAAAGCACCGCCGTTCGCCGCAGCAGCACCACACCGATTCAGGCGCTTAATCTCTTCAACAGCCGCTTCACCCTCGACACCGCGACCGCCTTTGCCACACGAGTGCAAAAGGAGGCCGGAGCGGACATCGCCGCGCAAATCACCCGCGCCTACCAGCTCGCGCTCAATCGCCCACCGAGCACCGACGAGTTGCGCGAGGCCACGCCTGAAGTCCGCGAGCATGGCCTCGCCGTGCTCTGCCGTGCCTTGTTCAACTCGAACGAGTTTCTCTTCCTGCCGTAGCGCCGAGTTCATTGGCTTGATGAATCAATAGGAGATAAGAAGAGCCTTCATGAACAGGGATTCACTCGCACCACCCTTCCGCCACGGAGGTCCGCTTGGCCGCGCACATTTCAAAGTGCAGCCGGAGGACTTCGTCGTGGAGGAATTGCTCGGCTTTGAGCCTTCAGGCGAGGGCGAGCACTGCCTCGTGTGGGTGGAAAAGCGCGACCTGGACAGCAACACCGCCGGCGCACGCCTCGCCGATGTGCTCGGGCTGCGGCGGCGGCTCGTCAGTCATTGCGGCTTGAAGGATCGTCATGCCGTGACGCGGCAGTGGTTCAGCCTGCACATGCCCGGACAGCCTTCGCCGGAGCCCGCCGCGCTCGAATCCGAAGGCCTCCGCGTGCTGCGCATCACGCGAAACACGCGCAAACTTCGGCGCGGCATTCATTTCGGCAATCGCTTCACCATTCGGCTGCGCGAGCCATCCTTTGACTTCGCCTCCGCGCAGCAGCGCTGGCAGCAAATCGTTTCCGAAGGCGTGCCAAACCTCTTCGGCGAGCAGCGCTTTGGCCATGAAGGCCGCAACGTCGAAAAAGCGCTCGCCATGTTTCGCGGCGAGTTCACGCCGGGTGATCGGCTGCTGCGTGGCCTGCTGCTTTCCAGCGTGCGCAGCCATCTTTTCAACGCGGTGATCGCAGAGCGAATGATGCGCGGCATTTGGGATCAGCCGCTTGCGGGCGAAGTGTATGGCTTTCCCGACAACGGCACGCTCCTGCTCATCCCCAACCAACGCGGCGATGAAGCTCAACGCTTCGCGGAAGGCAAAGTCGAGCTCACCGCGCCGCTGTGGGGCAGTGGCGAGCTTCACAGCGCTGATGCCGTGCGAGCGCTGGAGATGGAGGTCGCCTCACGCTTCCCCGAGCTTACCGCGGGCCTCGAAGCCGCCGGTTTGCGTCAGGAACGCCGCGTGATGCGGCTGCGCCCGATTCATCCCGCGCTCATCGCGCTGCCGGATGGCGATTTGCAGCTCACCTTTGATCTGCCACGCGGGACCTATGCCACCACCGTGCTTCGCGAACTCGCGGAGCTCGAAGAAACGCGAGAAACTCCGTAACATGTGGACGCGCCGGGGAGATTAACTCGTGCCCATTCGATGACACCCACCCACGAACATCTCTCCCTCGCAGGACGCCACCTTTTGGACCGGCGGCGCTTCCTTTCGAGCAGCGCCACGGCGCTCGGGTCGGTCGCGCTGACGCAGTTGCTCGGCATGGATGGATTGCTCGCCGCGGATGGCCCCGTGATCGATCCCGGCCGACCGTATGCGCCACGCCAGCCGCATTTCCCCGCGAAGGCGAAAAACATCGTCGTCATCTTTTGCGCCGGTGCGGTGAGCCAGCTCGAAACCTGGGACTACAAGCCGGAACTCATTAAGTGGGACAACAAACCGCTGCCCGGGGGGCCGGCGGTCACTTTTCAAGGCCCCGCCGGCAATCTCGCGCGGCCTCAATACACCTTTCGTCCGCGTGGTCAGACCGGCAAATGGGTGAGCGACATGATCCCGCATCTCGCGGAGCTCACGGACGACATCGCCTTCGTTCACTCGCTCACCAGCAAATCGAACACGCATGGTCCCGCGGAGAATTTTCTCTCCACCGGCTTCACCCTCGATGGCTTTCCCTCGCTCGGCTCGTGGGTGACGTATGCGCTTGGCAGCGAGAACCAGGATCTGCCGAGCTACGTCGCCATTCCCGATCCACGCGGCGTGCCGCAGAACGGCGCGAACAACTGGGGCCCAGGTTTTCTGCCCGCCGCCTTCCAAGGCACCACGATGAGCAGCAAAAGCCCCGTGCGGCATCTTTCCGCCCCCGGCGTGTCCACACAGGCCGATCAAGCCGCTCGCTCACTGCTGCAAAAGATGAACGCGCGGCATCTCGAAGCGAATCCAGGCGATCAAAAACTCGCCGCACGCATCGCCAGCTACGAACTCGCCGCACGCATGCAGCTCAGCGTGCCAGAGATCAACGACCTCAGCACCGAGCCCGCGCACATCCTGAAAATGTACGGCGCGGACGACACGCAAAACGCCGACAAAGCCGCCTTCGCGAAGAATTGCATCCTCGCCCGCCGACTCATCGAACGCGGAGTGCGCTTTGTGCAGCTCTTCAACGGGGCCTACGCCAGTGGCGGCAAACTCAACTGGGACGGCCACAGCGATCTCAAAGCGCAGTATGACGTGCACGCCAGCATCCTCGACCAGCCCGCCGCCGCCTTGATCCGCGATTTGAAGCAACGCGGCCTGCTGCAGGACACGCTCGTCGTCTGGTGCACCGAGTTCGGCCGCATGCCCTTCTTCCAAAAAGGCGCGAAAGGCCGTGACCACAATCCCGATGGCTTCACCTGCTGGATGACCGGCGCGGGGGTGAAGCCCGGCGTCAGCCACGGCGAGTGCGATGAGCTCGGTCAAAAGGCCGTGAAAGACGTGCATCCGCTCTACCACTTCAACGCCACCATCCTTCACCTGCTCGGCCTCGACTTTGAACGCCTCACCTTCGAGCACAACGGCATCCAGCGCCGCCTCACAAACGTGGAAGGCAAAGTGATCACCGAGCTGCTGGCGTGAGTGCCTGCGACAAATCATGGCCCAAACCGGCCACCGCTTCCCGCATCGCCTCGCCGAACGATTCGATGATTTGCGCCGCGTCAGCGACTCCTTCGCTCTGAAACTCGCCCCGAGCATCCCACGTGAGATTTTCCATCGTCAGTCGTTTCGCCCGCACGACGGCCGTTTTCGCAATGAGGCCCGTTTTCGGCTCTGCAAGCCTGCGGAAGAGCACATTGTCGATTTCGAGCTCGCAGTGCTTGTCTTCGCGTCCGGTCACCGTGAAGGGATTCTGCGCTTTCGAGAAGATGACGGCATTCGTGATCTTGTAGCGACCGTCATCGAGGAAATAGAGCTCAAACGCATGGCAATCCGCGATGAAGACGCGGTGGTAACTCGTCTGCGCCGTCCCCGTGTCGCAAATGCCTGTGCTGTTGCCGATACTGATGAATCCATCCACGCGATACTCCGCCGTTTCATGCGCGCTGATGCCATCGTCGCCGCATTCGATGGCGCGGATGTTTTCAAAGACCACGTCGCGGCAGTCGCCGTGGATGTTGAAGCCGTCGTTGTAGGGATGCGTGGCCGTGAGGTTCTTGATCACGAGGTGCGCATTGTCCCCGCCGAACTGCACGCCTGCACTGCGCATCGGCGCGGAGATGTTTACGAGCTTCTGGGTCTGGGCCAGCTTGATGAAGAAGGTGCCGTAAATGGCCTTTGATGGCGGTTTCTCGCGGCTTGGGTCCTTCACAAAGGTCCACTCGCCCGCTTGCAGCTCCTCCGGCGTTTTCAACGCCGCACTTCGACCCTTCGACGTGCGGCCCATGAGCTGCATCTTACCATCAAAGAGGAAGAACCATCTGCCGATCACCGCATCACTCAGCCCCGGCAGCAGATCATCATTCGCAAACAACCCTGGCGAAACCTCACGCCACTTCGCCGGATCAAGAGGATCACTTCCCTCCAGCGTCGCCCCATGCCCATCGAGGGTGATCGGCTTGCCCGGCTCACCCTTCTTCCCGTAGAAGCCCGCGTAATCGCGATACACCTTCGGCTCCAAATGGATCGTATCACCTGCGACGGCCGCTTTGATCGCGTGATGAATCGTCGGCACATCCTTGCCGACATGGATGTCACGAGCATGGAGGCAGGCGCAGGAGAAAAGAGCAGCGCAGAGCAGAGTTCGCATGAGAACGAAGAAGCGACTCCAAGGCGGGTTCTTTCGCCTGAACTCTAAGGAACCGGCTTCGCCTCGACGGGCTTGTCCGCTTCCTTCGCAGGTTCTTCGGCAGGTTTTTCCGGCTCAGCGGTGGTTTCGCCCGCGCGGATCCATTGGAAGGTGCCGGGGTTCTTGCCGGGGACTTCGATCCATTCCTTGGCGTTGGCCTGGCGGGTACGGATCTTCCATTGCTCGTCCTGCACTTCCTGAAGGGCGCGGCTGGAATCCTTGGCCTTCTGACGCATGAGGAGCATGCGGTCCTCGTTCTCGGCGCTCACCTGCTTTTTCACATCCTCGCCCCACTTGCCGGCGGGCACCTGGCGGATGTCGAGGAGACCGCGGTGATTCTCGCCGACGAGTTCGTTGGCTTTGAAATTGAAGATCTCCGCCATGCGATTGCGCATGCGGGTGTTCGCCTCGTCGAGCGCCTTGCCCGCTTCTTTGTCGGCGGGTTCATCACCACGGTATTGATACACGTCGAGGCGCATGTTGAGGTTCACCTCGAGCGGCTTCGGCGTGGTGATGGGCACCTCCGGCATCTGTTTGCAGGCCGCGAGAAGGCCGCACACGAGGAGAAGTGTGACGTTAGGGGTTCTTTCTGGCCGCGAGACGGTGATCATAGACGTTGATCTCGATGGTGCGCTTGCCGTCAGGGCCTTTGAACCGCAGGTGACCGCGGCCCTCGCGCCCGTAGAAGCGTGCTTTGCCATCGACGCTGTCATAGTCGAAGTCACGCAGCGTTTCCAGCCCGATGCGGCGGATTTGATCGGCCATGTCGCCACGCATCGGCGCGGGCAGCTTTTTGATCACATCATTCAACGCGGCGATCTCGAAGCGGCCGTGGCCGTCGTTGAGGAACTCGGCATCGCCCTGGTAAAGCTCATCGCCATCGCCGGTGGCCACGATCTTGCCGGTGACGGTGCCGTCGAGGGTGAAGTATTCGGGGAAGAGCAGCTTCGTGACGGGACCGCTATTGATCTTCGTCGCGGCGATCCAGCCGTCCCAGGTGTAGCTGTCGTCGAGGTAGATGTTGAAGGCTCCATTCACATCGCCCGCGTAGGCTTTGCCATAAAAGCTGCCGTAGATGCCGTTGCGGTCGTAGGTGATGCTGAGGTGCGTGTTGTCCGCGTGGAGGTTCTTCCACTGGATGCGGTCGGCCTGGAAAACCTCGACGACGTTGTTGTCCCGGTCCCGCATCGGCAGGTTGAAGCTGACCTTGCCGCGCAGGTTGGTGAATTTGAGCTTCATGTCCGCTAGCTCGCGGTCCTCCTGCGGGATTTGCAGCTCAGCCTGGAGCTCACCGCTTTCCAGCCGCGTGCTGAAGCTGAAGGGAAACGGCTCGCCGAGGCCGCGAATCGGCACGCCCTTCGGCGCGATGGCAAGACGGCCATCATTCACCGCGAGGGTGTCCACTCGCCAGCCTGGAGCTTCGGGTTTTGGCGGCTGTACAGGTCCCACAAAGGTATCCGCCAGCTCCGGCTCGCCCTTCATGAATTTGCGGTAGTTCTCCACATACCAAAACAGGTCCTCGCCGACGAAGAGCGTGGGCGCGAGGATCTCTACGCGGTCGATGA
Source organism: Verrucomicrobiaceae bacterium (assembly GCA_016713245.1). GTDB lineage: Bacteria > Verrucomicrobiota > Verrucomicrobiia > Verrucomicrobiales > Verrucomicrobiaceae > Prosthecobacter. Next base: position 1,337,526 of record JADJPM010000001.1, read on the forward strand.
CGCGGTGGAGGAGGCCGTCGAGCGTGTAATGCACGCGGATCTCCGTCATCTCCGCCACGGCATGCAGCGGGCGATGTGGCGAGGGAATGCGCAGGTTCTTCAGAATGATGCGCTGCGGCTCCACATTCTCCGCGAGGCCTTCGAGATCGAGCGGCGTGTCCTTCGTGGCGAAGTTCAGATTAAAATGCACGGGCGGAAACTGCGGCGCGATCTCCTCCAACGTCACGCCGAAATCGCTGATCTTCACCTCGCCCGCGTGCCAGCGCTGCGCCACGGCCTGCGCCTTTTCCTCCACGATCTCCGCCGGACCTCGAAACAAGGTCATGAGTGCGTCACCCACATCGACATGGCCGCCGGAGAGATCAATGCGCTCGACGCGATGCTCACGCCACATGGCCGGCAGCTTCGTTTCCACCACCGCTGCTCTCAGCGAGGCCACAGGCACATTCGCCCGCGAGGGGATCATGGCGCGAGCCTCCTCCACGGTGAGCTGATGGAGGCCACTGGCCATCGTTTTGACCTCAAAAGCCGTCTCCACCTCCACCCGATCTGCCAGCGGCACCACGACGCGAGCGGTGGCCTGGCTGATTTCGAGCGAGCCAAAGCCGAGACGCTTCCAGAAGGGCAGCTCCTTCATCGTCGGCTCGGTCTCGGTGGTGATCTTTTCAAACCACGGGCCGTTTTCCGGATTCAGCGTCAACTGCGGTTCTTCGATGCGCAGCGAGTCGATGTGAAAACGCTCGCGAAGCTCATCCGGCACGAGTTCGGCTTTCAACGCCTTCAACTGCAAAAACGGCTCGAAAGCTTTCCAAGACGTCTGAAGCTCTGAAAACGTGATTTGCTGCTTTTGAGCCGAGTGAAGGCTCGAATCGACATCCCGCAGCTCGGCGCTGATTTGAAAGGAACCCTTCACCGGAAGCTTCTTCGTCGCCTCAAAAGCCACGTCACCTTGCTCCAGGCTCAGTGAGCCGATTTGAATCTTCCGTTCGCTAGATGAATCGCTGTCACTCAGAAGGGCATCTTCCAAAGCCTGCGTCCAGCGAACGCGAGGCTGCGTGAGCTTGGATTTGAGCACGGCACCCAGCCCGCGTGCCTCGACATGCAGCACCGCAGCGCTCATCTCCCCTTCCCCGCTCGCTGGACGCAGTTGGAATTCAGTCACGTCGAACTCGTGAAGGCCCAGCTTGAGTTCCGAGCCACGCTGCCACAGCAGCTCACGGCCTTTCCACGAGAAGCGAAAGCCAAGATTCAGCCCCCCGAGATCCGCCGCAGTGAAGCGTACGTTCTGTAGCGAGGCCGAAAGCACCCGCACCTCATGCGGCCAGGCATCACCGGAACTGCTTTCGCCCTTCGAAGCAAACCACGCGGGATTGATCGAAGCCTCCGCGGCATGCAAATCGCTCACCTCGATGCCTTGCGCGGTCGTTTTCGCATTCAGCGTCAACTCCGCGAGCAAGGGATGATCCCGCCAGACGATGTCGCGAGCCTTCAAATGGGCGTTTTGCACCTGCGGTGAAGCCCCGCCGATCACGACACCTTCGATTCGCGTCTCGATCTTCGCCGAAAAGAGCAGGCCGTTCGCATCGCGAATGGTCACAGGTGTCTCGGTGAGTTCGAGGTGATCGATACTCCATCGTTGGCTGCTGCCACCACCACTGCTGGAGAGCTGGCGAAAGCGTTCCAGGTCCGCATCCACCTTTGCCCCTTCAAGTGAGAGGCTGCCGAGTTTCCCCTCCCGCAACTCACGCCAGTGCGGTGACCACTTCGCCTGCTCGATGGCGGCGATCTCCACGCCATCCGAACGCCACCATGCTCGCACCTGGCCGAGTTCCACGTCAGGGCCTTTGAACTCGATGGTCTTCACCTCAATGACGATTTCCGGCACCACGCGGTCGAGCAGCAGGTTCACCAGCCTCACCCGCTCCGTCCACGCCCACCAGCCGATGCCCGCGAGCGCCAGCCCCAGCCCCAGCAAAACCACCATCACCCATCGCCACCATCGGCGGCGGGGTTTGGGTGAGGGCGTGGTGCTCATGTGTCGATGATACAACGATTTCGCCGGAGGGAAGCGGCTCGTTCAATGTCAGGGAGCGGGATTCGTGCCCAGAAGTGCGGCCATGTCCGCCCCTTGCATCCTTCGGCAGTCTCGCCACCATGGCGGCCCTTTTCCCCGCCATGGCCTACATCAACGAAAACTACAACAAGCTCAAAGCCGGTTACCTCTTCCCCGAAATCGCCCGCCGCGTGAAAGCCTTCACGGAGGCGAACGCCGACGCCGCGAAACGCCTGATCCGCTGTGGCATTGGTGATGTGACAGAGGCGCTGCCTGAAGCCGTGCGAACCGCCATGCACAAGGCCGTCGATGAGATGGGCGATCGCTCCACCTTTCGCGGTTACGGCCCGGAGCAGGGTTACGACTTCCTCCGCAACGCCATCGCCGAGAATGACTTCAAGTCACGCGGGCTGAACATCGAGGCCGATGAGATCTTCATCTCCGACGGCAGCAAGTGCGACACCGGCAACATTCTCGACATCTTCGGTGCCGGGAACAAGATCGCCATCACCGACCCGGTGTACCCCGTTTACGTCGATACGAACGTCATGGCCGGCAACACCGGCGACGCCGATGAAAGCGGTGCTTACGCCGGTCTGCACTACCTCAAATGCACGCCCGCCAACGGTTTCGTGCCCGAGATCCCGAGCGAGCCGGTCGATCTGGCCTACCTCTGCTACCCGAACAATCCCACCGGCGCCGTCGCCACGCGGGCGCAGCTCGAAGCCTGGGTGAAATACGCCCTCGCCAACGGCACCACGCTCCTCTACGACGCCGCTTACGAGGCCTTCATCCGCGATCCTGAGCTGCCGCGTTCCATTTATGAGATCGAAGGCGCTCGCGACTGCGCCATCGAGTTCCGCAGCTTCTCAAAGAACGGCGGTTTCACCGGCGTGCGCTGCGGCATCGTCGTCATTCCGAAGGGTCTGATGGGCAAAACGAAGGCCGGTGGCAAGCAGGCCATCCATCCGCTCTGGAGCCGTCGTCACAGCACGAAGTTCAACGGCACCAGCTACATCGTTCAACGCGGTGCCGAGGCCATCTACAGCCCCGAGGGCAAGGCGCAGGTCAAAGCGCTCATCGAGCACTACATGGGCAATGCCGCGCTGCTGGTCGAGGCTTGCAAAAAGGCCGGACTGCAAGTCTTTGGCGGCGTGAATGCTCCCTACGTCTGGGTCGGCTGCCCGGGCGGACTCACGAGCTGGCAGATGTTCGACAAGATGCTCAACGAGGCGAACGTCGTCATCACCCCCGGCAGCGGCTTCGGCAGCGCCGGCGAAGGCTACTTCCGCATCAGCGCCTTCAACAGCCGCTCGAACGTCGAAGAAGTCTGCCGCCGCATCGCTGCGCTGGTTTGATCATTTCACCTCGGGCGGAAAACGCACGTTTTCCGCTACGGGGTGGCCTGAAACCTCAAAAACGCCTTCTCCGCCACGGCGGCATTCACGGTGCGGGTACCATCGGGATTCGTCGTGATCTGGTTTTCGGGCATGTCGGTCCAGTCGAGGAGGTTGGTGGAGGATTGGACCTTCAGCGTGCCCCATTCGGTGAAGACGGTTCGTGGACGGTAGCTGAGGCTCAAAGCGCCGTTTTGCATGACCGGCTGCGGCATGACGGGCTGGTCGAGGGCGAACTCGATGAGGTTCGGCACGCCATCGCCATCGGAATCGCCGGTGAAGGGGCCGCTGAGGCCTTGGGAGGTCATCCATTCGGTGAAGGGCAGATTCGGATCGAGGCCGAGGACGGTCGTGGTAAGGTAATCATCGTCCAGCGGCAGGATCGGCGAGGCAGGGAAGGTCGTGTTGAAGGTCTGCACGACCATTTGGGCGATCTTCGCATGCGCACAGGTGCTGGGATGAAAACCATCGCCGCTGAAGACATACCTCGGACGCGCATCGGCATCCGCCACGCGGTAAAAGTCGATGCCGTTGAGGCGAAACGGATCGGTGATGAGCGCTTTCGTCATCGCATACACGCCCGGCACGAAGCCGATGCCTTGCGTCTGCGTCCAGGCGGCGAGGCTGGCATTCAGTGAGTCCATCGCGGCGCTGACACGGGCGGTGTAAACGGGATGCGTGGGATAGCCCTGCTGCACTTTAGGCGTGCAGCCGACATGCGGCACGCTGACGAGCACGATGGGCATGGAGGGCTTCAAAGCCTTCACCCAGCCCACCAGCCATTGTAGATTGCTCAGCGTCGTATTGGTGACCTCGGGGCCGACGACGCCGTTGTAGAGATTGGCGTAGTAGCTATCGGCATCATTGCCACCGGCAAAGATCACGACACGCTCCACATCGAAGCGGATGTGGTTCTTGAGCGAGTTCACCCACAAAATCTGGTTCACGGGATTGGTGAGGTGGCTTTTCAGCTCGCCCGTCGTCGCCCCTGGCACGGCCCAGTTGTGGGCATGGCCGGTGGCTCGGATGTCCCTCCATAAATCAAAAACACCTATATCAAACCAGTCCGTGCGATGCTGGTGAAGGATTTCGATCCAGTTTCGGGCCTGCCAGGAGGCCGGATTGCTCGGAAACAGGCCTTTAAACTCCACTTCATACTCCTTCGTGAGGCTGTCCCCGAGGACGAGGCATTGCTCCGCCCTCGCCGTGGCAAACAGCAGGAGGAAAACGCAGGTCAAAAGGCGCATGGCGGGTGGCTCAGACGGAGCTTCGTCCAAAAAGTTCAGCTCACACCCTTTTTGAAGCCTGCGGGCGGTTTAAATCGTCCTCCACATCGGCTCCAAAGCTGCTATGAAGATGCTCTCTTGCTCACCACCCAAGCTCAAACCTCACCCCTCGAACGCCTCCTGCCCGGCTACCGGCCGGATAGCGGCGCTTTTGATGAGATGATGGATGAGCGCGGCCAGCTCCGGCCGCATTGGAAGACGTTTGGGAGTTTCCTCGCGCAATGTGGGCCGCAGGATTTCGCCTCTCGCACGGAGGCGGTGCAGCGTTTGCTGCGTGACCACGGGGTGACCTACAACATCTACGACGATGCTTTGGGCACCAGCCGGCCGTGGATGCTCGATCTGCTGCCTTTCATCGTGAGTGCGGATGATTGGACGAAAGTGGTTGAAGGCCTCGATCAACGAGCACGGCTCATGAACGCGATCCTCGCGGACATTTACGGTCCGCAGCGGCTGCTGCGCGAGGGCTGGCTGCCATCCACGCTCGTGCATGCGAATCCCGGCTTCCTGCGCCCCGTGGTGGGCGTACTGCCAACGGGCGGGCGATTCGCCACCCGCTTCGGCTGTGATCTCGTGCGTGGCCCCAAAGGGCAATGGCTGGCGCTGGCGGACCGCGTGCAGGCTCCCAGCGGCGCGGGCTACACGCTGGAAAACCGCATCATCCTGGCGAGCGTTTTTGCGGAGGAATTCAATGCCTCGAAGGTGCGGCGGCTGAAGTCCTGGTATGACCTGAAGCGGGATCTGCTGCGCAGTCTCCAGCCGAATCGTCGTGGCACGGCCGGCAGCCTCATGCTCACGCCGGGGCCTTACAACGAGACCTACTTCGAGCATGCCTTCCAGGCTCGTTACCTCGGCTTTCCGCTCGTGGAAGGGGCCGATCTCACCGTGCGTGACCGGCGTGTCTTCCTGAAGACGCTGGAAGGCCTGCGGCGGGTGGATGCGGTGCTGCGGCACATTGATGATGTCTTCGTCGATCCGCTGGAGCTGAACTCGGACTCCATGCTGGGCACCGCCGGGCTGCTCGAGGCCTGGCGCAGCGGCAGTGTGGCTCTCGCCAACGGCCTCGGCTGCGGCGTGGTGGAGACGCCTGCCATGCATCCCTTCCTCCCCGGCCTGTGCCGCAAGCTGCTGGGTGAAGAATTAAAAATGGCCTGCGTGCCGACGTGGTGGTGCGGTCAAAAACGCGAGCTCGATCTCGTCATGAGCGATCCCGACCGCTGGGTGATCAAGCCCGCCTTTGTCCGCGGTGCTCGCGATCCGGTCTTCGTCCGTGATTTGGACAAGGAGCAAAAAGCACGGCTCCTGGATACCATCCGTGCCTCGCCGCATGATTACATCGCTCAGGAGATCCTGCCTCTTTCCACCACGCCCACGCTTGTGCAGGGCAAGATGGAGCCGCGTTCCCTCGTCTGGCGTGCCTACACCATCGCCAAAGGAGATACCTTTGAAACGATGCCCGGCGGCCTCACCCGCGTGAGCCCCGAGCCGCACCGCTGGCTCGTCACCATGCGCAGCGGCGGTATCAGCAAGGACACCTGGGTGCTCGGTGATGCCCCGAGCGAAAACGTGCGCCTGCATCCCGCGCCCATCGTCATCCGCCCGGCACGGCCACCCAGTGGCGTGCCCAGCCGTGTGGCAGATCATTTGTACTGGCTCGGCCGCTATGCCGAACGGCTTGAGCAAACGGTTCGCGTGCTGCGCACGACCTTGCATCGCTTCTCCGGAGAAGGCTCCACGGAGAGCAATCGCGAGGTCGCCGCCTGCATCGTCCTCATGACGAAGCTCGGCCTCATGCCCGCCGGTGCCCGCGATCTTCGCGAGCAGCTCTCCGCCCTTCTCCAGGATCCCAAGCGGGATGGCAGCGTGCCCGATCTCATGAGCCGCGTGCGCTACAATGCCGCCGCCGCCCGTGACCGCCTCTCCGATGATACCTGGCGGCTCTTCAACCGCATCGAGCGGGATGCCCGCATGCCCGCCAGCGGCTTTTCCGTCACCCGCGCCATCGAATCCCTCGATACGCTCGTGCTCGATCTCGCCGCCTTCAGCGGCATGGAGCAGGAAAACATGACTCGCGGTCACGGCTGGCGTTTCCTCGAAATCGGCCGCCGCATCGAGCGGGCGGATGTGATGCTCAGCCTCCTCGACGTGGGCACCACGCACGCACGCACCGATGAGATCGTGCTCGGCCCGCTGCTGGAGATCGGCGACAGCACCATGACCTATCGCCGACTGCACTTCGCCCGGCCCATGCTCATCCAGACGCTCGATTTGCTCCTTCTGGAGCCTGGAAACCCGCGCAGCGTCAGCTTTCAGCTTCATTCCCTCGACCGACTCGTGGCCAAGCTCCCTCTCGACGCCACGCAGGACACCGGAAACCGCGAGCGAGAGCAGACGGACTCCCTCCTGTCCGATTTGATGGGGTTGAACCTCGAAAAGCTCGCCACCGCTGGCGACCTCGTTTTTGAGGTCACACCCCACTTCTGCCAAAAGATGGCCAAAGGCATCGAAATCCTCTCCGATGTCATCACCGAGCACTATTTCAGCCACGCGACCGTTCGCGGCAGGCAATGATCGCTGCGGGGAATGGTGAACTGAGAACCGCGAACATCACGATGCGCTACAACATCATCCACCGCACCACCTACACCTACGAAAGCCCGGTGACGGTGGGCCATTACACCGCCCGGCTGGAGCCGCGTGCCCTGCCGCAGCAGGAATGCCCGTGGCACGAGCTTCACATCCGCCCGGAGCCAGTCGAGCGGGCCAAGCGGGCGGACTACTTCGGCAATGCCACCGTGTATTTCGAGATCGCCGGTTCCCATCAGAAGCTCGAAGTCATCTCCCGCAGCCTCATCGAGGTGAACCGCATCGAGCCTCCCGATCCCTCCACCACCGTGCCTTGGGAGAAAATTCGCGATGGCTGCCGTGGCGATGGAGCACGCCCGCTGCTCCTCGCTGGTGAACTGGCCTTTCCCTCCGCCTTGATCCCCGTCGGCCCCGCCTTCGCCGATTACGCGCGACCTTCCTTCCCGGCCAAACGCCCCATCCTCGAAGCCGTGTGCGATTTGAACCGCCGCATCCACGAGGATTTTGTCTTTGATCCCGCCGCTACCGATCACACGACGCCCGTGGCGCAGGTGCTCGCCAAACGCCGCGGCGTCTGCCAGGACTTCGCACAGGTCATGATCGCTTGTTTGCGATCCATCGGACTGCCCGCACGCTACGTCAGCGGCTACCTCGAAACCATGCCGCCGCCCGGTCAGGTGAAACTCGTCGGAGCCGATGCCTCCCACGCTTGGGTCAGCGTCTATTGCGGCGACGGCATCGGCTGGATGGACGCCGATCCCACCAACAACATCCTCCCCGGCGAACGCCACATCACCGTCGCGTGGGGCCGCGACTTCAGCGACGTCAGCCCCCTGCGCGGCGTCACCATCGGTGCCGGCGAACAACGCCTCCAAGTCGCCGTCGATGTGCTCCCGGAAGGCGGGGAGTAGTGAACTAGGTTTGTTTCTTCTGAAATTCGGTCAGGAGACATGTAAAAATGACACCTTTGCTGCGGCGGAATAGTCGGATTGACGAAGCCTTTCGATCAGCTTGCCCAGTTCTGCATTCTGCATGGCCCGATAATCTTTATCACGTTGTCGGATTTCCTCGTCATCCCAGTAGTGACTGAGCAAGCAGGAAATCATCTCCGATTCGGGAAAGTCGACCAACGGATTACGATCGAGTTCAGATCGAGCTTCTTCACACGATATTTTACCCCTCTCGACAGCTTCCAGAACTTCGATGAGTGTGGATGCTGATCTGGTCATGTTTTCAGAAGAACAGTTTTTGGTCTTTAACACTATGGTTTGAAGTTAAAACCGCAGTGGTCTTAACGGTCGGCGTGTCTGAGGCGCAATATCTTCACATCACGATCCGCGAAATCAGTCCAGTAGGTGATGGCATGCTTGCCACACAGGTTCACATCAAGGGAACGACCGGTGGAGTCTCGTTCCTGAAAGTCCGAGAAGTTCTCAGGGAAGTCCGCGATCTGTACGAACCGAGCTCGAAGCAGTAAGCGCTCACGCTGGCGAAGTTCGTCGAGGAACTCCAGTACCTCGTTCGCGATGAGCAGCCGATAACTCATGAAGCGATGCCGTAACGCTGGTCGAACTGCTCGAGTGTGGCCCAGTTTTTTGGCTCTTTGTCATCAATCATCCGCGTCATCTCTTCTGCAAATCCAGGCTCACGGCGCAGGCTCAAAAGAAAAGCCGAGAGGCGACGCGATTCCGCATCCGTCAGCTTCCGCGCTTCTTCCATGATGGTTTCGAGGCTCATACTACGATTCTATTTCCTGCCGCAAAGATGGCAACCGCTTCGTTAGGGTAGCCAGCTGGCCGAATCAAAGCCGCCAAGCATGGCACTCATGGAACCCCGGAGGGGTTCACCGTGAATAGCCAGGGGTTGTCAAACACCTGGAAGGATGCACGGGCAACATGAACCCCGAAGGGGTTCGCTCATGCTTTTGGGCTTCGCCTGCTCAATCCGCATCGGATAACCCCTCCGGGGTTGGCGCTGCGTCGTACGACGCTCCAGGGGTTTCACCCCTGGCTATTCGTGGAGAACCCCTGCGGGGTTCAACCGGCCAAAAACAAGGCGCGGACCTTTCGGACCGCGCCTTGAGATGAATGAACTGGAAGCTCCTGATCAGCCGAGGGCGGCTTTGACCATGGTTTCGAGTTTCACGATGTCCTTGGCGAAGTTGCGGATGCCTTCGGCGGTCTTTTCGGTGGCCATAGCGTCTTCGTTGAAGAGCCAGCGGAAGGTTTTTTCATCGCTGCCGATGCGATCGATCTTCAAGGACTTGGCGTTGGCGGCGTTGAGCTTCGGCGTGATGGCGTCCTCGCTGGCGGCGAGCTCGCCGAGCAGGCCGGGACTGATGGTGAGGAGGTCGCAACCGCAGAGCTCGGTGATCTCGCCCTTGTTGCGGAAGCTGGCACCCATGACCTCGGTGGTGTAGCCGAAGTGCTTGTAGTAGTTGTAAATCTGCGTGACGGACAGCACACCGGGATCTTCAGCCGGAGCGAAATCCTTGCCGGTGCTTTTCTTGTGCCAATCGAGGATGCGGCCGACGAAGGGGGAGATGAGCTTGATGCCGCCCTCGGCGCAGGCGACGGCCTGGGCGAGGCTGAAGAGGAGGGTGAGGTTGCAGTTGATGCCTTCCTTTTGCAGCACCTCGGCCGCTTTGATGCCTTCCCAGGTGGAAGCGATCTTGATCAGGATGCGCTCGCGGGAAATGCCAGCGGCTTCATACGCACCGATGATCTGGCGGGCCTTGTCGAGGTTTCCCTGCACGTCGAAGGACAGACGGGCATCGACTTCCGTGGAGACGCGGCCGGGCACAATCTTGAGGATTTCGAGGCCGAAGGCCACGACGAGCTTGTCCATGACAGCATCGACGCCGCCCGCTTTGCCATCGGCGACGGCCTTGTCGAAAATGGCTTTGTACTCCGGCTTCGAGGCGGCCTGAAGGATGAGAGAAGGATTGGTGGTGGCGTCTTGAGGCTTGTAGGCCTTCATGGCCTCGAAATCGCCAGTATCGGCGACGACGACGGTGTGCTGCTTGAGCTGATCGAGCTGGGTCATTGGGGTGGTTTGTGCGTGGGTAGAAGTTACGCGGCCCGCGAGAATACGGGTGAGGCCTCCTTTGGCAAGAAGGCAATCGGCTGTTGCCGCCTCATCCGATGGCGTGATAGCCTGAGGGCATGAAACGATGGTTGATGATCTTGCTGGTGACCTTCGCGGGGTCTGCCGAAGCAGCTGACATCATCCAAGTGACCTGGCCGACGAAGCATGCATCTCCCCCAATGATGCTGGAGCCGAAGGTGATGGCGTGGATGCCCGCCTTTCGAGTGGCGCTGGGAAGCGTGCCGGAGGAGACGACGGTGAACCTCGCTCTCGCGCAGCCCGCTTTGCTGGGGCTGACGATGGATCAGGCCAAACAACTCCAGCCGCTGGTGGCGGAGCAATACCGGCAGATGGCAGCCTCGGCAGTTTACCAAAAGGCACCGAGCCTTTTGGGCTACTGCTTCAGCGAAAAGACGCCCGCCCATGGCCTCGCGAATGTGCAGGTGCCGGATGGCTGGACGGCAGAGTCGCCCGTGTTGGTGTTTCTGCATGGCTATGGCGGCAGCTTCCTTTGGTATCAGCACTATCTGGCGCGGCACTTTCCGAAGCATCTGATCATCTGCCCGGCCTGGGGCATTTCACCGGCCAAGATCTCTCCTGCTTACCTGAACGAGTGTTTGAAGGCGGTCGAAACGCGGCTCGACCTCCAAATCAAAGCGCCATGGCTTCTCGGACTTTCCGCGGGTGGCTTTGGCGTGCTTCGGGCGGCCGCAGCTCTGCCGGAATCGTTCGCGGGAGTCATCTGCATGGCAGCTTACCCGGTCACGCGAACGCCCAATCAACCACCTCACTTCTTCATCGCCGGCAGCGAGGAGCCCTTCGTGACGTCCGGACACTTTTTGAAGGTGGCCACCGGAGCCAAAACACATCTGGTGCCGCATGCCGGTCACTTTTTCATGCTGACACATGAGGACGAGACCGTGCGGACTCTTCGCGAATGGATGAAGAGGCTCTGAGACCGGTGTGGACTCGACTGCCTTCTCACTTTGCCCTACGCTTCCTGGGACAATCGGAAAGTCGTGCATTCTTCGATCGCGGGCGGATGGCTGTCCCCCTCACCTAACCTCTCCCCGCCAACACGCCAAGAAACAGGCGAATACGCCGAGCGGGGAGAGGGACTGAAAAGTGTGCGGACTCACTTTAGATCGCTTCACCTTCACCGTGCAGCCCCACCCAGATGAAGACAGGAGGCGCATATTCTGGTCCCTCTCCCCGCGAGCGGCAGTCGATGACTTTATCGCAAGATGCGGGGAGAGGTTAGGTGAGGGGACGTCGAACGATCTGTCGTCTGGCGAACGCATCAACTACCCGGATGAACTCTCTCTCTGCCTCCTACCGGCGCAGCTTCATCTTGAGGCGCTTCCAGGTGGGCACATCGAGGTCCTCGCCTTCGACGATGGAAGGTTCGGTGTCTTTGAAGCGGCCGCGGTCTTCTTCGCTGGCGAGGCCGAGGGAAGGCTGCTCGATGGCGATGGTGGTGCGACGCGGGGTGATGCTGGTGGTTGGGGCTGGTCGTGCAGCGGGAGCGGGGGCAGGCTCGTCCTGCTCAAAGACGATCATGTCATCCTCGGCAACGGGCGGTGGCTCGGTCTGAAGGGTAACACTGCGGGCGACGACGGAAGCCAGCGTCTTGGGCTCGCGCACAGCATCGACCATCTCCTTCGCCACGGGCGTGCGGACGGGCACGCGAGCGGTTTCAGGCTCGGGAGTATGCACGGGCGTGCTGATGGGTTCCTCGATCTCTTCTTCAAAGGAAGGCTCTGGCTCATAAAAGGCTTCTTCCGCCTCGGCGGCAGGTTCAGCGACTTCTTCCGGCTCGGGAGCGAGGATGGCGGCAGGGGCCTCGGGGATGATTTCTTCGGCTTTGAAGAAGAAATCTTCTTCAACGGGCTTTGGCAGCGGCGGGGGCATGCTGCGAGGCTTTGGCTCGCGTTTCGGAGCCGGGGCAGCCACGGGTGCTGGTGCGGCTTCGACACGTGGGGCCATCATCTCAGCAGGCGGTGCGGCGGTGGAATGCGCGGTGAGTTGAGCAAGGCTGAGCGAGCTGATGAGCGTGACGGCGACGGATTCACCGAGCTTCGGATCAATGGCGAGACCGAAAAGGATATGCGTCTGGTCCGGCACGTTCTTGCCGAGCTGCTTCATGATGCCCTCGACCTCGACGAGCGTGAGTGATTCGCCACCGGCGACATGCACGAGAAGGGTCTCGGTGTGGTAAAGAAGACGGCCCTGATCGATGAGCGGGCTCTTGAGGGCTTTTTTGACCGCTTCGGTGCCGCGATTTTGACCGCGGGCCTCGCCAAAGCCGAAGAGGCAGCGCCCGTTGGCGGTGCGCAGCGCGGCAGTGAGATCATCGAGGCCGAGTTTCACCAGGCCTGGCGTGGCGGTGATGGTGGAGACGGCACGCAAGGACTGCGCAATGAGCTGATCGGCTTGGGTGAAGGCTTTTTGGATGCCATCCTTCGGCAGGATGAGCTCACCCATGCGATTGTTTTCAAAGAGGATGAGCGCATCACAGCGCTTCTGGAGGAGTTCGAGCGATTCTTCGGCCTGGCCGATGCGGCGGCGGCCTTCAAAGCTGAAGGGCATGGTGGCCACGACGATGACGAGGGCGCCCGTGTTCTTGGCGATTTCCGCGACGACAGGTGCCGCACCGCTGCCCGTGCCGCCGCCGAGACCGGCGCTGATGAAAATGATGTCATGCCCGTCGATGGACTGGCGGATCTGCTCGCGGGAGTAGAGCGCAGCCTCGCGGCCGAGATCGGGATCACCACCGGCGCCGATGCCCTTCATGAGTTCGACGCCGAGCTGCACTTTGGAAGGTGCCATGGCATGGCTGAGCACGCGCACATCGGTGTGCATGCAGACGAGCGTGGCCTCGACGATGCGATCCAGCGTGATGCGATCAATGACGTTCGAGCCGGCACCGCCGACGCCGACGATGCAAATGCGGGGGGCGCCTTCAGCGGGAATGCCGGCGGCCAGGGTGCGTTGATATTCGACCATAAGAGTGTTGTTGTGGATTGCGGGCGAACGCGGATTGGCGCGGTGATCTCCTCAAATCAAAGCGCGAAGGATGAAAGCAGCTCTTGCATGCGTCTGCCAAGCCTTTTCAGCGGTGACAGGTAAGGTTTTTCAGCATCGAGAATCTGTGCGTAACGAATGAGGCCGATGGGCGCGGAGAACTGCGGGTTTTCAAAGGTGGACGAGATGCCGCTCACCGGTGCGGAACCTGCACGGGTGACTTTGCGACCAAAGACTTCCTGCGCGACGTTTTCGATGCCTTTCATCAGGCTGACGCCACCAGTCAAAAACACGCCGGCGCCGATGCGATGCAGATGCGGCTCCACCGCTGCCTTGACGGTCTCCATGATCTCCTTCGTGCGCAGATACATGACCTCGTTCAGGAAGGCGCGGGGCACCTCGCCGAGCACGAGGCCGGTCTCGTCCTCGATGTTCAGCATTTCATCCTCGGGCACGTCTTGGTAGTCGGTGCTGCCTTCTTCGATTTTGAGCTTCTCTGCACGGCCGTTCGGGATTTCGAGCGCCATGGCGACATCGTTCGTGATGTGATCGCCACCCAGCGGCACACAGCCGGAGGCGGTGATCATGCCGTCGTCATACAAAACGTAGTCACAGGTTCCAGCGCCGAAATCGAGCATGAGGGCTCCTTGCGTTTTGGCCTCTCGGGTGAGCACGACCTGTGCCGCAGCGACGGGATTGAAGACGACGTCTTCAACTTCGAGCGGGATCTCACGCACACAGCGGATGGCATTCTGAATGCGGCCACGGATGCCGTGGATGATGTGGTAATCCGCCTCCAGCATGCGGCCCTCGCGGCCGATCGGCTGACGCACACCTTCGACGCCATCGACGATGTATTGCCGCGTGACGCTGTGAAGAAAAACGTTCTGCTGCGGGATGCTGACGTTGCGGGCGATCTCTTTGGCCTCTTCGACATCGTCTTCGGTGATCTCCATCTGATCTTCGGGCAGGCGATGACAGCCGCGGTTGTTCAGCGATTGGATGTGAGCGCCGCTGACGCCGAGGAAGACATTGCGGATCATCACGTCACTGCGGTCTTCGGCACGCACGAGAGCGTCGTTCAGGCAGGTCTGCACCGTTTCGAAATCGACGATTTCGCCTTTACGTACGCCGCGAGAAGGTGCCTGGCCCACGCCGAGGATTTTGATCGCTCCGTCACGCTTTGCCTCGCCGACGACGACGCAGATTTTGTGCGTTCCGATTTCGAGTCCGGCGTAGATGGTGCTTTTGGCCATAAGTCAGTGGGAGGTTCAGGGTTTAGCGGTTTGCAGCCAGGTTGAGGCCGCTGACATCGGGCGTGCCGTGGAAGGTGGCGGGCGTGTTGCCCTCCGGGATGAAATGGAGCGTGGCGATCTTCCACTGGCGGGCACGGGCCTCCTTCATGAGGCGGTCATAACGCTCCAACTGCATCTCCACATCATCGACGCCGAAGGTGATGACCTTGGGCTCGGACTCGGCCGTGGCGTAATGGGCCTCGATGGACCACGCATTGGGGAGGATGAGCTTCCTCGCGATCTCAGCCGGAGCCTGGGCTCGTGAGTTGAGTTCTTTCGCCAGCTCCAAAGCGGTGTGCAGCAGCGGATCGGAGAGCTTTTTGCCATGCTCGATCTTGCTCACGGCATCGAAGCAGATCACCGGCAGGGCGAGGTATTCCTTCGTGACGACCTCGCAAGGCATCGGCACGCCTTCGGCATCGATCAGGCATCCGGTGCCGCTGAGCGGGGCGAAGTACTTCTGCTTGGCGCACTCCAACCAGGCCACGGGGAAACGCTGCTGCACTTTGATGGTGAGGCTGCCGTTGTAGTCCCGCTGGATGTGTACACCCTTGACCTGCGGCAGGCGTTCGAGGCGGCTGCGCACCTCACCGAGGTTGAGGGTGAGAAGATTGGTGTCGAGCGTGAGGGCGGTGGCCGCGACGAGTTTCGGCACGGAAAGCGGCCCACTGGTCTGCACATCGAGCGCTTTGAGCAGGAATCGGGAGTTTTTCTCGAAGGCCTCTTCCCATGCCAGCTTGCCCAAGGCGACCACGACGATGGCGACGATCAGCCAGAGGGCATTTCGGTAACCTTTCCGCCGCGCCATTTCCGCCTCCTGCTGGCGGATGACCGGGGATTCCGGCTCGTAATCGATCACATGCGGCACGGCCGCCTTGCGTGAACGCGAGGGGGAGCGAGCAGGAGATTTCGAGCCTTTCTTGGGAGAGGGCATGACGCGGGAGGGGCCAGAACTTGGTATTTAACGTGTGTTAAATAGTTCATCGCCAGTCCGAACGCCATAATTATTCGCGAGAAAATGGGGCCGCCAGAGGGCGGGTCAGACGGAGCGACTGACCGCTAGTCTAGAAACTCGAAGCCCGCCTCACGGCTTCAGCTCGATGGCCTTGTAGCAGCGATGGTCGAGAATCGAAGGGAGCATGTTTTTGATCTCCAGACGCTTCAAGTGCGGATGCACATACCAATACACCGGCATCACGGGCACCTCATTGAGCATCAGGGTTTCCGCTTCTTTGAGGATGGCGAGGCGTTTGGCGGGATCTCCTTCGACGAAACTTTGCTTAATGAGGGCGTCATACTGCGGGTTGCTCCAGCCGGTGTTGTTGTTGCCATCGTTGGTCTGCCAGAGCGAGAGGAAGGTGGTGGGATCGAGGTAATCCCCGCCCCAGGCCGCGCGGCACACGTCGAATTTCAGCGCCCGCTGGGATTCGAGATAGACGCCCCAATCTTGATTCAACACGCCCGCAGGGATTTTGAGATGCTGCTTCCACATGGCCTGCACGGCCTCGGCCAGCGTGCGGTGGGATTCGCTGGTGTTGATGAGGATTTCGAAGGGCGGAAAACCTTTGCCATCTGAGTAGCCCGCCTCGGCCAGGAGTCGGCGGGCCTCAGCAGGATCGAACTTCATGATGTCGGGCGCTTGATAGTCCTTCACGGTGCCAGGCGGGGTGAGGCCGGTGGCGGCTTTTTGTCCTCCGCGAAGCACATTTTTCACGAGGCTTTCCCGATCAATCGCCAGCGCCAAGGCTTTCCGCACGCGGACATCATTGAAGGGCTTCTTGGTGACGTTGCAGCGGTAGAAATAGACGCTCAGCAGCGGATCGGCATGAAACAGCGGGGACTTGCTGGCGAAGTAGCCCGGAATCTTCGACAGCGGAGCGTCGAGCGTCATGTGGATCTGTCCGTCGAGAAAGGCTCTCTCCTCCGTGGGCGGGCTGCTGATGGGGACAAAGACGATGCCGTTGAGCTTCACGGTGGCGGCATCCCAGTAGTGCGGATTGCATTCCACCTCGATGTTTTGATTCACACGCCAGCTTTTGAGTTTGAAGGCTCCATTGCCGACGAGGTTGCCAGGCCGCGTCCATTTGGTGTTTCGCTGGTCCATCGTGCCGTGCTGCTCGATGACGTGTTTCGGCACGGGAAACCACGAGTAGTGCTTCAGCATGCTCGGCAGATACGGCGCAGGTCCTTTGAGCGTGAGACGCAGCGTCTGATCGTCGATCACTTTCACGCCCACCTGGCTGAAATCGCTGATTTTGCCGGTGTGATACTCCTCGGCATTCAAAAGCGGGTACAACATGTTGGCGTAGTCAGCCCCGAGCTTCGCGGTAAGGATGCGCTGGTAGGCGTAGGCAAAGTCGTGAGCCGTCAGCGGCATGCCATCGCTCCATTTGCCGTTTGGCTGAAGCTTGAAGGTCCAAGTGGTGAATTTTTCCTGCGTCCAGGAGGCCGCCGCGCCGGGGCCGTCGGCATCGGGATCGTCCGTGCCCGGAGCCACGAGTCCCTCGAAGATCGAATGGAAGATCAAATGCTCCGGCTGGCCGCTGGCGAGATGCGGATCGAGCGTCGCTGGCTCGGAACCATTACCAAGAAGCAGAATGCCGGCCTTCGTGGCCTCCTCCACCCGCGAGGGACGATGCGTGCGGACGTGATGAAACCACATCACACCCATCACGAGGGCGGCGAGAAGAAAAAGGCGGATGATCCAGCGCATGCCCGGATATGGCAGCGGGAGCAGGCGGACGCAAACGGCAGTGCTCCGGTCATGGCACGCATGCCGGAAAGGCGATCCAATGTGGAAGGGGTGTGTGTTGCTTACCGATTTCGACGTTGAGGAACCGTGACAGGCCACCCTCCCATCTCCACCACCATGACGCCACTCTCCCGCAGGCAGGCCGTGAAGCTCGGCATCGGATCACTGGCCGCGATGCAGACCGCCTCGCGAGCCGACGAACCGGCTCAAATCAAACCACGCTCGTTTCTCACGCCTGTGGATGATTTCGAGGATGTCTCCCGCGGCACACCCAAGCCTCACACACTCACTGGCGAAGCACTGCTGAACGCCAAACTCACTCCGGAGACGTGGAAGCTCGAAATCAGCGCGGATGAAACCACGAATGCCATCGTCACTCAGAAGGCGCAGATCGGAAAAGCAGTCACGCTCGACTACGCGGCGCTGCTGGAGCTCGGGCAAAAGCATCGCGTGCGCTTTTTAAAGGCCATGCAGTGCCTGAACATCGCTGCACCGCTCGGCCAGGGCCTGTGGGAAGGCGTTCCCCTGCGCGACGTGCTGCGATTGTGCGGCGCGATGTCGAATGTGCGCCGGGTCTATTTCTGGGGCTTTCACAACGATGACCCGAAGCAGCGCTTCCAGTCCTCCCTCAGCTACACGCAGGTCATGGAGACGCCGCCGGCAGAGCTCCCTGTCTTCCTTGCTTACAAACTGAATGGTGAACCGATCAATCTCGAACGTGGCGGCCCGGTGCGCATGGTGGTGCCTTGGGCGCATGGCTTTAAATCCATCAAGTGGCTCCAGCACATCCGCCTCACGAATGACTACCAAGCGAACGACACCTACGCGGAGAAAAACAACGATCCCGAGTCGCATCTCAAAACTGCCGCCTATCTCGATGATGTTGTCGTAAGCGGAAAAATGGCTCACATCGGCGGTTGGGCCATCAGTGGCCTCTCGGGTCTCTCGCATGTCGAAACGTGGTTGAGGCCTGCGGGAACAGCTCTGGCCGAGAATGACCCTGAATGGGAAAAAGCCGACTGGAAGCCCGCACCGCTCGATCCGCCACCGGATTGGAAGGCCGTTCTGCCAAAGGAGGTGATCCCGCAGAGCATCCTCGGCTTTGATCCAGCCAGCGGGAAGCCTCTCACCTGGCCGCTGCGCTACAGCATGGTCGGCTTCAGCACCGTTTTGCGAGATTTGAAGCCTGGCAAATACGAGGTTCGAGCTCGAACCGTCGATCTGAATGGCTTTGCCCAGCCGGAGCCGCGCAGCATTCAGAAGAGCGGTAAGAACGGCATCCAGGTGCGAGCCTTTACCATCGCCTGAGTCAGCCAAGCTTTACCTCGCCGCAGAGTGAGACGTTGAGTCCCAGCTCACGCATCGCGGCGGCTTTGATACGGGCGGCACGGTGGGCTTGTTTTTCGTTGGGGGCGTAAACGACCTGGATGTGGTTGGATTGATGACGCGCCATCATTTGATCACGGCTGACGCCTTTGAGCACCGTATGCATGATCGGCCACTGCGGCGTGGTTTCATGCCAGCGGCGCTGGGTTTCGGCCTCAGGCAGCTGGACGACTTCGGCCACGCCGACATCGCAATGTAGGGCGTTGTCCTTCACGAAGACGCGGCTCCAGACGATGTGGCCGGGTTTGCTGATGCCTTTCATCGTGCCGCCGCCGAGGCGGAAGTACATCGCGGGCTGGCGTTCGCTGGAAGCACCTTTCCAGCCGCCGATGAAGTGCGCGGGCGGTGCGGCGCCGCTGATGAGGAGGACCCAGACGTAAGGATTAGAGTGAGGCGGGCACTCCTGCCCGCCAGATCGAGCGGGCAAGAGTGCCCGCTTCACTTCAGCGCCCCAGCGCAGATCGTGGAGCGTGTTTTCGGGCGCGAAGCCGAGTTCGCGCCACAAACGGTAGGTGACGAGGCCATCGAGGCCGGCGCATTCATCGACTTCGTTGAAGTGGGGCAGCGCTTCGCCTTCAAACAGGACGCGTTTGCCATCGGCGCTGCGCACGGGTGGACGGTCGACGTTGTTGAGCATGCCTTCGACGAGGTCGCTGGCCGGGGCGAGATCCTTCAGGCCTTGTTGATACTGGATGCCGATGGCGTCGCAGCCGAACTCATCGGCGAGACGAAGCGCGGCGATGTACATTTTGCACTGGAGCAGCACCTGCGATTCGGTGAGCTGCGTGGCCTCGTCAGTGCCGAGGTTCATTTGCAGGCCTTTGCGTTTGAGCCAGGCAAAGACGGCGGCGGCATCGGCATCGCTCACCTCGCGCATGGCGGCGTAGAGCGTGGACTGGCTGAGGCGTTCCTTGAAGCAGCCAGTGGCGTGCAGGAGGTCGTCGGGAATGATGGCGTTGAACATGCCCATGCAACCTTCATCGAAGACGCCGAGAATGGCCTTTTGCGAGCGGAAGCGTCGGCCGAAGTCGCGACCGAGGCGTTCGTCATCCGCGGGGAGCTTCAGGTGGGCGAGATCGCGGACGTGGGATTGATCGTGGGAGACGCGGCCAGTTTCGAGCCACTCGCGCAGGCCGTTTTGGAAGAAGGCATCGGTGAAGGTCTCGCTCCAGAGTGTGGAGTAGGTGACGCCGGCCTTGGTGAGCGAGGCGTTGAGGTTCAAAAGGCCGACGAGGCCGGGCCACTGGCCGCTCCAGTTCGCGACGGTGAGGATGGGGCCTCGGTGGGTCGTCAATCCGGCCAGCACATGGTGCGAGTACTGCCACACGGCCTCGGCGACGATGAGCGGTGCCTCCGGCGGGATGCCGCGAAAGACCTCGATGCCCTCCCGCTGGCTGGCGATGAAGCCGTGCTTCTTCTTCGCATCATAGGGATGCGCACGCTTGATGACGCGTCCCTCGGCTTTGAAGGCGGCGGCGAGGGCGTCCTCCATGGCTTTTTGCGCAGGCCAGCAGGTTTGATTGGCAGAAAGACGCAGATCGCCGCTGGCGACGAGGTAGATGGGTTGGCTCATGGTGCAGGCAGAGTGCCGCAAACCGTGGCCGCTTTACAAGACGGAAGCTGTGTCGTGATTTGCTGTGCAGATGACGATTCTTGACGAAGGCGTCAGATGCTCTCGGGATCGACGCCGAGTTCGCGAAGCTTCGCAGCGAGGGCGGCGGCGCGGTTGGCTTCGGCGGTGGCTCGACTGGATTCCGCTGCGGCGTTTTCTTTCCCGGTGAGGATGATGTTTCCATCCTCATCGCACCAGCGTAGCCAGAGACGAGTCATGCCTTCGTAGGTGCCTTCCCACAGCTTCACCCCCAGGCCTAGGCCGCCAAACATCACCGGATCACCTTCCTGTATGCGGCGGCCGCTGGAGCTGAGTGAAAACACGGTGAGAAGCCGCTCGCCGAGGTGCTGCTCCGGGTCATAGACGGCATACCACGGCACGCCGATCTGCTGGTAATTGCGCAGTTTGGCGTCCAGCTCCCCGCCCTTGGTGTTGGAGACGATTTCGATGACGACATCCGGCGGCTTGCCATCGTAGGTCCAGGCAAAGTAGGCGCGGTGATCCTTCTCCCAAGGGTTCTGGTGGATTTCGACGTTCGTCTTCACCAGCACGTCAGGCACGATCGCCGGCCGGTTCAGCGCCACATACACACCGACGTTTGCCATCGCGAAGAAAGGAAAGCCGGGCTGCCAGGATGAGTGGATGGACTCGGTGAGGAGGCGCATCTGTTTTTCAGAGAAGAGATTGTCCACAGGCGTGTCGTCCTCGGTGATGAGATGGGAGACATCGGGACGCGGTGGCAGCTCCCAGTCGGCGATGTCTTCGGGCGGGTTGGTGGTGCTGGAGAACATGCCCGGATATTACCTCTCCACTTTGGCCGCCGCAAGGATTGTGTCGCCGAGGGCTTCTTGACAGGCACGGGCAATGCAGCGGACGGTACACGATGTCCTCACGCGCCCTCGGTTTCGTTCTCTTCTTCGCCACGCTTCTCCTTTACGTCGCGGCGACGTTGGTCGCGGACCGGCCGGATCTGATCTGGGATGAGGCGAGGTACAAGTGGTTTGCCACGAGCCTCACGCATGGCACTTACTGCACGCCGGAGAAGCCGGATGTCATTAACGGGCCTGGTTATCCGCTTGTTTTGGCACCGCTGATCGCCGCCGGAGCGCCGTTGATCGTGCTGCGAGGCCTGAATGCGGTTTTCATGGCGCTGGCGGTGCTTTTTACCTTCCGGGCTGTTTGGCCGTATGCGGGCAAAAAATGGGCGCTGGGCATTTCGCTGCTCACCGCGCTGCATCCGAGCGTGCTACGGGTGGGGCCGTATTTGATGACGGAGGCGCTCTCGCTGGCCTGCATCGCTGGATTTGCTTGGGCCTTCACGGCGGCGCTTCGAAGCGAACGATGGAGCTGGGGGCCGATTGTCGCCGCAGGCTTCGCCCTGGGTTGGCTGACGTTGACGCGAGTGTTCTTTGGCAATGTGATCATGGCCGCGACGTGTTTTCTCGTGCTGATGCTGATGTGGAAAGGCATCCGCGGCCGGGTGCTGCGGGCGTTGGCCGTGCTGGCTCTCGCCTTTACGATGTGCGTGCCTTGGCTGGCCTACACGAAATCATGGACGGGCGAGACGTTGTGCTGGTCCACCAACGCCGGCGAGCTGCTCTATTGGGCCACCAGCACCCACGAAGGCGAAAACGGCCATTGGTTCTCGGAAGAGGACTCACAAAACAAGCCCGAACTCGTCGCCAACGGCCATCGCGATTTCTACAAGGCCAACTACTATCTTCCCGTGAAGGAGCGGGAGGCTGCGCTGAAGAAGAAGGCGATGGAAAACCTCCGCGCGAACCCCAAAGGCGTGCTCAAAAACTGGATCTGCAACTGGGGTCGCCTCATTGTCGGTTTTCCACGCAGTTACTATCCCGAGGAGCTTCTCATGCTCGTCCTGGTGGCGGTGAATGGGCCCATCGTGCTCGTTCTGCTGCTGGCGCTCGTGGTGGCGTGGCGAAACTGCCGAAAACTGCCCTTCGAGCTGCTTTTGCTCGGCCTGCTGACCTTCATTTACCTCGGCGGGACCAGTTTGCTGCCTGGACTGCCACGTTATACCATCGTGGTCTGGCCTTGGATCGGTTTGGTCATGGCAGCGGTGCTGTCCAAAGGGCTTCGGATCGAGCTGAACGGCGAGAAATGATACCGTCGCGGAAGTTCTGTCAGGGGTAGCACCGAGACATTTAGTGAACTGGGAAGCGTTCGTCCGGTCGGTCCAAGTCAGGGGACTTGAGGAGCAAATTCCTCTCGATTTTGAGAAGATTGGCGCAAAATAACCGCAAATGAGATAATTTTCATAAATTCGTCTTGCCTATGATAAACCTCCGCTTATCATAGTAATTATGAAGTTACTCTCAAATTCAGCCGCTCGCCCCTCCAAAGTCCTCGTCTGCTTCGGCACCCGCCCGGAACTCATCAAATTCGCCCCGATGATCAAGGCGCTGGAAAACCGGGGAGCTGGACTGGTCACGGTGAATTCCGGCCAGCACACGGACCTGCTCCTGCCGCTGTTTGACCTCTTCAAAATCCGCCCGACGCACAACCTCGACGCGATGCGCCCTGGTCAGAGTCTGAACATGCTCGGCAGCCGCCTCCTGGAGCAGCTCGATCCCGTCATGGAGGCCGAAAAGCCCGATCTGGTGCTCGTGCAGGGCGATACCGCCACGGCGGTGATGAGCTCGATGGCGGCCTTCAATCGCAAAATCCCCGTAGGACACCTCGAAGCCGGTTTGCGCTCCGGCAACCCGCTCAGCCCCTTCCCCGAAGAAATGAACCGCCGACTCGTCGGCCAGATCGCCGCCTACCACTTCGCCGCCACCGAGCGGAACCGCCGCACGCTGCTCGATGAAGGTGTTTCGCCCGATTCGATCCACATGGTCGGAAACACCGTCGTCGATGCCCTGCGTCAGACGCTTTCCAGCACGAAGCCAGGCGAAACGGTGGCGGAGATGCAGCAGTGGGCTGCTGGCAAGCGCCTCGTGCTCGTCACCACCCATCGCCGCGAGAATTTTGGCGAGACGATGAGCCATCATCTGCGTGCGCTGCGTGAGTTCATCGAGAGCCAGCCGGATCTATGCATGATTTTTCCGGTTCACCCGAATCCGAACGTTCGCGCCGCCGTGGCCGCCGAGCTCGACCAGCATCCGCGCATCCGTCTGACCGATCCGATGGGCTACCGCGACTTCGTTCACCTGCTCGGCGAGGCCTGGCTGATCGTCAGCGACTCCGGCGGCATCCAGGAAGAAGCCACGGCGCTCGGCAAACCGATGATCGTGCTCCGCGAAAACACCGAGCGCCCCGAGGCGGTCGAGTGCGGCGTGGCCCGACTCGTCGGCGAATCGCCTGAGCATCTCCGCGAGATGCTGCGCACCTCGTTGACCGATGCCGCGTGGTTCAAAGACGCCAGCCGTGCCCGCGATGTCTTCGGCGATGGCACCACTGGTGAACGCATCACCGACATCCTGTTCGGCCCGCGAGTCATCGCGATGCCCGAGCCGATGCGCATGGCCGCCTAATTTTCACCCCTTTCGCGTCATGAAACCCGCCGCCTCTATCTCGCTCGATCTCGACAATCTCTGGAGCTACCTGAAAACGCAGGGCGAATCCGGCTGGGAGAGCTTTCCGAGCTATCTCGATGTGGTCGTGCCGCGCATTTTGGAGACGCTGGATCGCTGCAACCAGCGCATCACGTTTTTTGTCGTCGGCAAAGACGCGACGATCGAATCGAACCGTGCCGCTTTGAAGCAAATCGCCGATGCGGGGCATGAAATTGCCAATCACAGCTTCATGCATGAGCCCTGGCTGCATCTCTACAGCCGCGAGCAGTTGCACGAGGAGATCGGCGGCGCTGAAAACGCCATCGCCGCGGTCACCGGCAAGAAGACACGCGGCTTTCGCGGCCCGGGTTTCAGCACCAGCCCGCTCGTTCGCGAGGTGCTCGTCGAGCGTGGCTATCAATACGACGCTTCGATCTTCCCCAGCGCCCTCGGACCGGTGGCGCGGCTGTTCTTCTTCCTGAATTCGAAGCTCAGCGCCGAGGAAAAAGCCAAGCGCCAAGGTCTCTACGGCAAGTTCAGCGATGCCTTCGGCACCTTGCAGCCCTTCACCTGGCCGAATGGACTCATCGAGATCCCCGTGACGACCATGCCGCTCTTCCGCGTGCCGGTGCATGCGACCTATCTGATGTTCCTCGCGCAGAAATCGGAAGCCCTCGCGAAGACCTACTGGGGCATGAACCTCGCTCTCAGTCGGGTGCGCGGCATCGCTCCCTCGCTGCTGCTGCATCCCACCGACTTCCTCGATCTCAGCGACGTGCCGCAGATGGATTTCTTCCCCGGCATGAAGGTCTCCGCGGCCAGAAAATGCGCCCTCGTCGAGCACACCGTCCGCAGCATCCAGCGCCACTGGCCCACCGGCAGCATGACCGCCGTCGCCACCGCGATGCCCTCCGCTTCACCGATTTCCACCCTCACCACTCAAACCGCCTGATCCACCACCACACCATGAAAACGCCGACCACCGTCAACGAAATCGCCGTCGTCCTGCCCGCCTACAACGAGGAGAAGGACCTTCCTGTGCTCCTCGACAACCTGCACACGAAGCTGCAGAAGCTGCCTTACCAATACACCATCGTCGTTGTCGATGACGGCTCGAAGGACCGCACGGCTGAAATCGCCCGCGAAGCCGCGAAAACGATGCCCGTGAAGCTCGTGCAGCATGTGGTGAACAAAGGCCTCGGCGAAGCCATCCAAACCGGCCTCCGCGAAGGCTGGCTCGTCGGTGATGTCGTCATCACGATGGACGCCGACAACTCCCACGACCCGATGTATGTGCAGGACATGGTGAAGATCATCGAAGCCGGCGATGCCGACATCGTGATCGCCTCCCGCTTCCAGAAAGGCAGCGTCGTGCAGGGCGTGCCCTACTTCCGCCAGTTCCTCAGCCTCGGCTGCTTCGCCATGATGAAGATCCTGCTGCCCTACAAGAACGTGCGTGACTACAGCACCGGCTTCCGCGCCTATCGCAGCGTCGCCCTTGGCCGTCTCATTCAGAACAGCGGCGAGAAGCTCATCCAGGAATCCAGCTTTGCCTGCATGCTCGAGCTGCTGCTGCGCTTCCGCTGGCTCGGTGCCCGCGCCGTCGAGATCCCCTACACACTGCGCTACGACCTCAAAGTCGGCGTGAGCAAGATGAACATCACCCGCACCATCAAACGCTACTTCAACGTCATCTCCCGCTACTGGGCTCTCGATCAGCTTCCCCAGAAGCAGGAGGAGTCGCTTTCCGATCTTCGTCAGCAGTATCGTGCTCGTGCTTAACATCTGTCTCCGACTCTGTCTCTTACTCCGCCTCGAAGCGAACGGCTAGCGGCCTTCGACAATCGAGGCGGAGGCAGAGTAGGAGGCGGATTATCTCGAACACCACCCAACAGCCACCTCACCCATGTCCACACCTTCCAAATCCATCGCCATCCTCGGCGGCGGCATCTCCGGCCTCACCTGTGCGCTTCGTCTCGCTCAAGCCGGTCATCGCGTCACGATTTTCGAAGGCTCGGACCAGCTTGGAGGTCTCGGCACCTTCTTTGAGCATGCGGGCAGGACGTTTGAGAAGTTTTATCACTGCACGCTGCCCAGCGATGGACCGCTGCTGCGCACGCTGGAGGCGCTCGGCATTCGCGATGAGGTCTATTGGAGGCCCACCACCTTCGCGTATGCGCATGCGGGGAAGTTTTTCCCGCTTAACACCGCCGTCGATCTCCTCAAATTTGCCCCGCTGCGTTTTCTCGACCGCATTCGCGTCGGCATCACCGGCCTCGTCGGTCGTCTCGTCAGCGACAAAGGTCTCGACGACGTCACCACGGTGAGCTGGCTCACCCAATTGAGCGGCAAAAACGCCTTCGCGAAGTTCTGGAAGCCGATGCTGGAGGCCAAATTCGGCGACCGCTACCACGACGTGCCCGCGCTGTGGTTCTGGACTCGTTTCAATCGCGAGAAGGGCGAAAGCAAAGGCGAGCAGAAGGGCTACATCCGTGGCGGCTACAAGCGCATCACGGACACTTTTGCCGAGGTGATCACCCGTCACGGCGGTCAGATCCATCTCAACACCACTGTCACCGGCATCGACCTCGATGCCGAAGGCCGCACCACCGTCACCACCAGCACGGGAGCCAGCGCCTTTGACCAAATGGTCATCACCCTGCCCACGCCGCAGGTCGAAAAGCTCATCGGCCCCGCGATGAAGGCCAAAATGCCTGCTTTGGATACCTCGACCGATTATCAGGGCGTCATCAACCACCTGCTCTTCCTCAAGCGCCCGCTCACCTCGCACTACTGGGTGGCCACGCCGCAGAGCGAGCATCCCTTTGATGGTGTCGTCGAGACCTCGACGCTCACCGACGTCGCCGACCGCGGCGCCCGCCACGTCGTTTATCTCACGAAGTACCTTCACCGAAGTGATTCACGCTTCGCCCAGCCCGATGCCGACGTCCGCCGCGACTGGACCGCCGCGCTTCAAAAGCTCTTCCCTGACCTCACGGCCAACGACATCGAGGCCGATTACATCTTCCGCGCCCCTTTCGTGGAGCCCATCTACCGTCTCGGCCAAAAGAAGCTCTGCCCACCCGAGGAACTCGTGCCCGGCACCGTCTTCCTCGCCAACACCGCGCAGGTCTATCCCATCGTCACCTCCTGGAACGGCAGTGTGTCGCAAGCGGAGAAAACGCTCGCCGCGATGGGTGTGAAAGTGGAGGCCTCACAGGCAAAATCGTCGGTTCAAGCCGCTTCAAAGACCTCTAAGGTCGCCATGACGCCAGCCGTGGCCTGAGTTCGTTTCTCCAAAGTCACAAAAAAGCCCGGACATCGCTGTCCGGGCTTTTTTTGGATGAAGACGAGGCCTCGATCAGGCGAGCATCTCGGTGAGGATGCGACCACCATTGACGATGTCGATGGGGCGAGCGCCGTCGGACATGATGCGCTTCTCGGCATTGATGCCGAGGAGGCGGTACATGGTCTTGGCGAGATCTTCTGGACCCACGGCATCGCGATCTGGTTCGCCACCGAGAGCATCGGAAGCACCGTGGATGTAGCCTTCCTTCACGCCGCCACCAGCCATGGCCACGGAGAAGACGCGTGGCCAGTGGTCGCGGCCATTGGTGCCGTTGATCTTTGGCGTGCGGCCGAATTCGGAGCTGACCATGACGAGCGTGCGCTTAAGCATGCCGCGTTCGTCGAGGTCACGGATGAGGCGGGCAAAGGCTTGGTCGAAGTTTGGAGCCTGACCGTCGAAGGCGCTCTTGATGTTGCTGTGGTGATCCCATCCGCCGTAGGTGACGGAAACCATGCGGACGCCGGACTCGACGAGGCGGCGGGCAAGGAGGAAGCGCTGGCCAGCGGTGTTGCGGCCGTATTCATCGCGGAGCTTGTCGGATTCCTTGGTGAGGTCGAAGGCTTCGCGGGCTTTGGCGCTGCTGATGAGACCGTAGGCGGCCTGATAGAAGCTATCCATCGACGCGATGGCGTCGGATTTCTCGGCGGCTTTGAAGTGCTCGTCCACGGCTCCGAGGAGGTTGCGACGACGGTCGAAGCGCTTTTCATCGACTTCCTTCGGCGTGAGTAGGTCGCGGACGGTGAAGCCTTTGTCTGCGGGATCGCTACCGAGGGCAAACGGACCGAAAGCGCTACTCATGTAGCCAGTGCCCTGCTCAGGAGCGATGACATTTGGCACGACGACGTAGGGCGGAAGGTTGTTCCGGCTGCCCTGCTCGTGAGAGATGATGGAGCCGAAGCTAGGGAATTTGATCGCGGGGCTGGGGCGGTAGCCGGTGAACATGTTGTGGGTGCCACGCTCATGGGCGGCCTCACCGTGCGTCATGCTGCGGATGACGCTGAGCTTGTTCATGATTTTGGCGATGTGCTGAAACTTCTCGCCGACGTATTCTCCCGGGATGCTGGTCTTGATCGGGGTGTAGGGGCCGCGGTATTCCGGGGAGGCAAAGGGCTTCGGATCCCAAGACTCGTGCTGGGCCATGCCGCCGGGCAGGTAGATATGAATGATGGAATCGGCGACGGCTTTGAAGGTTTCCACTTCGGGCATCACCGGAGCGGCCTGGAGGCGCAGCATATCTGGCAAGGTGAGGCCGAGGCTGCCAGCCATGCCGACGTAGAGGAAATCGCGGCGGCTCACGCCAGCGCGGAGATCAAGGTGGTTACCTTGGCAGTGGGGATGCATTTTCATTGTGTGCGGGGGGTATTTTTTGAAAAACAGGGGTGCGAAGACGCACAACTTACGACTGGTTCTCGCAATTATTGCATAATCATCGCATTTTTCGCGCGGTGATATGGATCTTGAATGCAAAATCTATGCCAATCAGTCCTGCCAACCTTGGCGGACGATCTCGGTGACCCAAACCTGTTTAGGTGAGGGCGCGTTGAGCGGGTACTTAATACGCAGCGTGAGCGGCAGGGCGGCTCCGCTGGATTGTTTGAGCCAGAATTCGATCTGCTGAGCGGCGCTGCTATCACGCTCCATGTAGCCGTGAATCATCGGTGCACCGGGTTCAGAGACGCAGCGTAGCTCGAGACATTTGAGCAGTCTCGGGCTGCCAAACTGGTTTTCATAAAAAAAGCCGTCAGAGACCATCACTCGCATGGTGACGGGTAAGGAGGGCTTCTCTTCCATGAGCTGGCTCCAACCCATGTCACCTACCCCATGAAAAGCCGCCCAGTCCACTCGGGGGCCTTTCGCGGTTTTTTCAACCATGGCGGGGCGGCGGCCACCACCTTCAAGGACGACGGTGTGCTCAAAGAAGTTTCCACTGGCTTCTTTGGATTCAACGATGTTTTCGTGGGCCACAGGGCCATCGGCATTTTTGGTGTAAAAAGCGGCCATGCGCTCTTCGAGGCCATTCACAGGGCGCGACCACGCGAGGCGTTCTTTCCAGTTTGGCGCGGCGAGAAATTTCCGCAGTGCCTCCAGGGAGAGGGCCATATCCATCGTGAGCTGGCTGGAGGTGACACCGGGAGAGGAGGCGGTTGTGGCTTGGGCGAAGTCTTGCTTGCCAGTGGCTTTGAAGACGAGGCTGCCATCTGGCACAGGCGTGGGAGGTGGTTCTTCCTCTTGAATCAGGCTTGGCATTGTCTCGATCTCTGTAGTGGCCGTTCTATTCACCTCGGTATCCTCACCGGAGGTCAGGGCGCGGATCAGAAACACCAGTGCGATGCAGCCGAGGACGATGCCGCTGCCAAGGATGAGGCGCTTGCGGAATTCCTTGATCTCCGGGTCCATCCGCATGCGCTCGAAGGCATCACCAGGCAGCACTTGGGGCTCATGGGACGGCACGAAACTGAGTGAACGAGCGTGCGAACCGGTCGGTGGGCGGGGCTCTTCGGACTCGGTGGGCACCTCAGGAGTCTTCGCTGATTTCTCACTTGAAGGTGGAGAGGCGGTGACCTTGGCGGCGGGCGAAGGGGCATCCGTGATTTCGACCTTTGTCGAAGCGGGCGGGCGAGAGGGAATCTGGAGCGTGCTCTCTGCGGGTGTCTCCGGCACGGCACCACCCATCAGCAGGGCGCGGCGTTTGGACTTTTTGTTCTTCTCCGCCACTTGGAGCATGAGCATTTCCCCGCACTCCGGGCAGGGACGCGAGCGCGTTACACCCGTGACCTGCACTTCGACAGGCTTTTCGCAATGGGGGCATACGAGCGAAACAGCGGGCATTGGGGTCGCGCATGATGCGCTACGCCTGCTTTGTCGCAACTGATGGCTCGACAAAATTCCGCTTTGTCGGCCTGGCTACCAGTTGGCTGCGACACCGAAGCGGCTTCGAGCGCGTTGCAGGCCCCAGCTCATCATCAGGCGGGCGTCATCCCAAATGTATTTCGTCTTGGTGCCGAGCTGCACGAGGATCACATCTCGTCCTCCGCTGCTTGCGGTGGAGATGAGGCAGCGGCCGCTGGCCACGGTGTAGCCGGTTTTCATGCCGTTGCACTCCGGCATGCTACCGAGGAGGTCATTGGTGTTGACTAGGGTGACCGTGCGGCCGTCCGCACGACGGAAAGAGTAGAATTTCCGTCGCACGATGTCGCGGATCGTCGTATTGCGATAGGCCACCATGGCGACGCGGGCCATATCGCGAGCGGTGGAGCGCTGGCCGGGTGCGGTGAGGCCGTGGGGGTTCACGAAATAGGAGCTCGTGCAGCCAAGCGAACGTGCCTTCGCATTCATCTTCGCCGCGAAGGCCGGGATGCTGCCTGCGTTGTCACGAGCGAGCACGTTCGCCACGTCGTTGGCGCTCTTGACGAGGAAGGCGTAAAGTAGTGTGCGGCGGGTGTACACCTCGCCAGCCTTCAGGCCGAGGCGGGTGGGCTCCACATTCACATCGCTAGCGGCCACACGAACGGTTTTATCGAGGTTTCCGGCGTCGAGAACGACGAGGGCGGTGACAAGTTTTTGTGTGCTGGCTACGGCGCGAGGCGTCTCTGCGCTCCGAGCGGCTAGGTGCTGGCCGTTGCGAGCATCCAGCAGCAGGTAGGAAGCCGCACGGATCGAGGGGCCGGAGCTCACCGCGAACATTGGCTCCACATCTGCGGCTTGGGAAAAGGCAGGCGTTACATGCGCCCCACTATCCCCCTGGGTCATTGAGGCCTGCTGGTAGATCGGCACTTCGCGGGGGCTCACCGGGATGGCCCGCGGTGCGCTGCCACAGGAGGTGAGAAGCAGCACGGCGGCGAGAATCATGGAAATCGGCTTCAGCATGGCGTTTTGGCCCGGCAAGTAGGCCACCCCGTCTGCCTTGTCAAACCTTGCGCCCGCGCCACTGCGCTCCATGATCGCCGCCCATGGCACTCATCATCAACGGCGAGAGAATCGACGACGAAATCATCGAAGCGGAGTTCCGCGAGATCAAAGGCTTCCACGAGCGCACGCTTCAGATCGCCTGCTGCGAGCGGGATCCTGAGTTTCGTGCTCTGGCGAAGGAAAACATCTCCTCCCGTGTCCTACTGGGACAGGAAAGCCGCCGCCGCTATCCCGAGGTGGCTGAGGAGGACATCGACACCCGCCTGGCCAAGCTCATCGAGGAAGCCGGCGGTGAGGCGGAGTTCTATTTCAAGATCGGCGTCCCCGTCGCTGACAAGGCTGTCATCCGGGACAACCTCGCCGGCGGCGTGCGTCTCGATAAAACGCTCCAAGCCATTTATGAGCCGGAGCCAGTGCCGACAGATACCGAACTCCGTGCGGCCTACGATGCCTCCACTGAGCTCTATTTGACCCCCGAGGAGGTCCACGCCGCGCATATCACCAAGAGCCTGCAAGGAGCCAAAAGCCGCGATGAGGTATTCCAGGCCATGCGGGACATCCGCCGCCAGCTCCTCGATGGAGCTGATTTCATGAAAACGGCCGAGGAACACCGTGCGGATGAGCAGCAGCAGATCGATCTGGGTTGGTTCAAGCGTGGCGAGTTCATGGAGGAGTTCGAAGCCATCGCCTTCAGCATGAACGACGGTGAAATCAGCCCCGTTTTCACCACCCAACTCGGCTTTCACATCTGCACCCTACTCGGCCGCAAGCAGCCCGCGCCACATCCTTTCGAAGAGGTCAAGGAAGCCGTCCGCGCCCGTCTCATTGAGCAGCATCGCGATGCGAAGTTCAACGATCTCCTCGACCAACTCAAAGCTGCCGCTCAGATCGAAGACACTGATCCGCCGGAAGAAGGCGAAAACTGCGGTCATTAAGCCTGCCAATAAACAAAACGGAGCCGGAAAACCGGCTCCGCGTGGAGGAAAGGATGATGCTAGGCGGTGAGGCGCGGGACTACTTTGTCTTGTTGGCCTTGTCGTATTTCACCTTGCACTTCGGGCAGCAGAAATAGACCGTTTTACCATCGGCGGTCTTGCTCTTGACGTTCACATCGACGGGCTTGCCGCTGACGGGGCATGCGTCGGCACCGAAGGTGGCGGATGCGAAGGCGAGCGTGGCGAAGGTGATGAGGGTTTTCATGGGCAGGGTGGATTAAGGATGTTGAAGCCTAGCGCAGGCACGTCGTTTAACGTGGCGAGATCGAGATTACTTCAAGCGAGTGTTAGCTCAAGCAAGAGCTTGCTGGCGAAAGGCCCGCTGTGGTAGTCTCCTCGGCATGAATCGTCTCACCGGCATCTTTCTGGCTCTCTCGATGACGGCGCTGGCCCAGATCGCCACGCCCACGACGCCGACGAAGTTTGGCCAGCGTGGCATCTCCGGCGGAACGAACTCGGGGAATGCCGCCGTGAATGTGGCACCCGCGGCTTCGGAAGCGACGGCTCGCATCACGAGCCATTATTCCTTTGGTGAACTGCGGCAATGGAAGAGCGCCGATGGTCGTTCGCTGCTCGGGAAGATGATCGCTTTCGAGGATGCGGTGATCGAGGTGAAGCGTCAGCCGGCTGCGGAAGCGCAATCGGCGGCAATGGCTGCTCCCGCGCCGAAGCCGCCAGAGAAATTCACCCTGCTCCGGGAGGGCAAAATCCGCCTCCTAGTGAACAACAAGCCCTTCGAGGTACCTTTGGATAAACTCAGCGCCGAGGATCAGGCCTTCGCCAAGCAGGTGGAAGCCACGGTGAACGCGAAGTGAGGCCGCTCACTCCACCTCTGGCACGGTGCGATCTATGGAAGTCTTTTCCCAGCGACCTTCGAGTGTGTAGGCAAGGTGCGGGGTGTAGAGCTGTGGCTCAAGTAGGAAGGAATCGTGCCCTTTGTCTGAATGCACGGTGATGTGCATGGAGGAAACACCGGCCTTTTCGAGATGCGACACGAGTTCCGCCTGCTCCTCGGGGTAGAAGCAGAAATCGCTGTCGATGCTGAAGACGAGGTAATGCTGCCCGGCGGCTCGCGAGCGGGCGAAGAGATCCTCGTAGCTGTCCACACCGGCATCACGCAGCGGATCAAAGCGCAGCCACATGTCCGCGATGCGCAGGTAGGTGTTCGCATCGAAGCGCTTTACGAACTTTTTGCCTTGGTGGAGCATGTAGCTCTCGACGTTGTGCTGCACGCGATACCACGCGAGGGTATCGCCACCCTGCTTCACATCCTGGCGGGCACGGCGTTCGATGGCGTCGAGATGCACAAAGGTCTTGTGCGAGATCATGCGGGCGAGGGCGAGGCCGTACTCGGGCGTCTTGTCCTCGGAGTAGGCACCGCCGTTGAAATGCGGGTCGTTTTCGATGGCCAACACCTGCTCGAAAAGCGTGAGACGGGTCAAAACCGTGGTGCGGCAGCCGGTGGCCACGGGGACGACGAGCTTCACGCGGTCCGGGTGCAGCGTGGCGAGGTTGATCGCGAGCAGGCCACCCACGCTCGCTCCGATCACCGCGTGCAGTTTCTCAATGCCCAACGAATCGAGCAGGGCGAGCTGCGAGGCCACCACATCGCTCGTCCGCACCTGAGGAAAATCGCGGCCGTAGGGCTGGCCGGTGGCGGGGTTGATGGAAAGCGGCCCGCTGGAGCCGTAGCAGCCGCCGAGGTAGTTCGCGCAGATAATGAAGTAGCGCTTCGTATCCAGCGCCTTGTCCGGGCCGATGAAAAGGTCCCACCAGCCGTGGTGCAGATCCTCGGACCAACGATCTGCCACGCCTTCGACGTGGGTATTCACCCCGGCGGCGTGTTGGCTGCCGGAGAGAGCGTGGAAAAGCAGGATGGCGTTCGATTTCGTGGCATTCAGCTTCCCGTAGGTCTCATAAGCCACGGTGATGCCAGGCAGCGATTCGCCGCAGGCAAAGCGAAACGGCTCCTCCGCACTGCCGGTGTGGAAAAACTTCGTCGTCACTTCTTTGTGGGCCGCCTTGGACATGAGGCGCGGAAGAAACAGGCTCGCGAAGAAAGCGCAAGGCTGCATCCGAGGTGCCCGTGCAGACGCAAAACGCGGGTGAGCCGCTGCTTGTGAAACTTTTCACAAAATGCGGTTGCCGCTCCGGCCAGCGCCCGGATACTCCGCGCCGAAAAACCCTCCCGGCAGCCCCCGCCGCCCCGCACCTCATGGCCACCATTGTCGTTCAACGCCCGAAGCTCGCTTGGCACGAGCGCTGGTTCCTTTCCACGCTCGCCAAAGGCCTCAAAATCACCCTTTCGCATGGTTTAAAGACCTTTCTCCAGATCGCCGGCAAGAAGCCGAAGATCACCATGGAGTATCCCGAGCAGAAATGGGATGAGAACCTCCCCGAGTACTACCGCGGCGCACCCACCCTCGTCACCGATGAGCACGGCCGCGAGCGCTGTGTGAGCTGCCAGCTCTGCGAATTCATCTGCCCGCCCAAGGCCATCAAGATCACCCCCGGCGAAATCCCCTCCGATGACCCCTGGGCCAAGGTGGAGAAACGCCCCAAGGAATTCGATATCGACATGATCCGCTGCATCTACTGCGGCATGTGCGAGGAGGTCTGCCCCGAGCAGGCCATTTTCCTGCGCAAGGACTACGCCATCACCGGCCTCTCCCGGAAGGAAATGGTCCACGACAAGTCCAAGCTCTATGAGATCGGCGGCGTGCGCACCGGCCTCGTGAACAAGTGGAACGAGCTGAAATAGCCCGTTTTCTGCCCTTTTGGACTCCCCTGAGGTCAAAACGATCGGCCAAAGCATTTGACGGACCGTCCGAGGTGGCTACCATCGCCCCCCCTTTCCCACCCCCACCTTACCAATCCTATGGCTAAAGTTTGTCAAATCACCGGCGTCGGCGTCACTCGCGGCCACCACATCCATCGCAGCGGTAAAGCCAAGAAAGAAGGCGGTATCGGTCGTCACATCACCAAGCGTGTGAAGCGCGTCATCCTCCCCAACCTTCGCAAGAAGCGCATCTGGGTGCCGGAACTGGGCAAATTCGTCGATGTGAAGCTCACCGCTCGCGCCCTCAAGACCGTGAACAAGAACGGTGCTCTCAAGACGCTCAAGGCCGCCGGCCTCGTCTAAGATTGCTCGACATCTCGATTTTCCTCAGCGGAGCCGGAAACGGCTCCGCTTTTTTTATTCCCGACCTTCGCCACGGCCCAGTCCGCACTTCCAGCACAGCTCAAACTCCGCCGGATTCACCTCGCCGCAGCCTGCGCAGGTCCATTCCTCGCCGCTGGCAGGCGTTTGATCATGATGCGGCCGCAGCAGCTCCATCGCCGCGTCGTATTCCTCATCGTTCACCACGCACAGCGAAGGCTGGCACGGCCCGATGAGCACATTGATGAGCTGCGCGGTGTGCTCGTTGCGGATGAAGCTGGCGATGCCTGCTTCATCGAGCACCGACTTGTAAAAGCCGAGTCGCGTCCAATCGAGGCTGGTGAGGAGTTCTCTCATGATTTGCGGCCTAGGATGCGGTCCATCGAGTCGGAGGTCTGCCAGATCAGCGCCTCGGGGTAATGGGGATACGGGTGGAAGTATTCGAAGGTGAGGAAACCTTTGTAGCCGGTCTCGGCGAGCGCGTCGGTGACAGCGGGCCAGTTCGTAGTGCCGTCGAGCAGCGGGCGGAAGGTTTCGAGACTGAAGTCGGTGCCTTTTTTCGTGAACTCCTTCAGGTGAACGTTCTTCGTGCGGTTTCCGAGCA
Source organism: Verrucomicrobiaceae bacterium (assembly GCA_016713245.1). Lineage (GTDB taxonomy): Bacteria > Verrucomicrobiota > Verrucomicrobiia > Verrucomicrobiales > Verrucomicrobiaceae > Prosthecobacter. The sequence continues at coordinate 1,373,539 of JADJPM010000001.1, forward strand.
CCTTCGCCCAGTGCTCGGGGAACTGGAACATGCTGATGTTGCCCGTGTCGAAGTGCACGCGCACATGCTCGCTGCCAAAGCTGTCCACGAAGGTGTTCATCTCCATCGGCGTCATGAGGTAGCCGTTGAAGAAGATGTTTTCGATGTTGAGGCACACCTTGAGCTTCTCCGCCTGCTTCGCGAGCTGCCCCACGGCCTCGCGAGCCCGTGAATCGCACACGTCGTTCGCCACGGGCTCGTGATCGGTGCGCCACGGGATGTGAACGGCTCCCGGCACGACGAGCACGTTCTCCACGCCGAGGTCATGCGCACACTGCGCGATCTTTCCGGCCAGTTCGATGCCTTGAGCACGCTTCGCGGGATCATTGCTCGTCAGCGGATACGGCCAGAAGAGGAAGGAGCACAGCCCGCTGATCTGGATGCCGATCTCGTCGGCCATCTTTCGGATCTTCACATAATCCGCCGTGCCGTGCTTCGGCGAGAGGTCGTTGTCGAGATCGTAGTTCAGCTCGATGCCGTCGAATCCGGCGTCCTTCGCGAGTTGCAGGCACTCACGCAGCGTCATGCGCTCCGGATACGGAAACGCCCACAGGTTGATCGACTTGAGCATGTCATACTTCTTCACCGAACCCCGCCGCACATCCGGTACCGATGCCGGAGCTGCCTTGGCCGGTTCAAAAGCCAGCGAGCTGAGCCCCACTGAGGCGATGGTGGCCTTCAACGCATCACGACGGGAAAGAAGATCGGCAGGAGGATTCATGCGCCGATGGAATCAGAGCGCCGTGAGGCTGGCAAGAGGGAAGGTAGATTTTGCAGTCCGTGACTGCAAAAATCCATGCGACGGCACCCCTGGTCCCTCGATGCATCGCGAATAAAATGCTTGTTTAACGAAGTGCAGGTTTGTTAAACTATAAAACATGAACGCCGAACAAGTTTCCACTGATGATGCACCATGTTTGGATGGAGCAGACGTTTGTCCGATTTGTCTCGCGGAGTTAAATCAACATAGCTCGTCTTGCGAAGCATGCCATGCGCCGGTAATTCCCTCCGCAGTGGTAGCTCCGTTTGAGGGAATGCTAATGAAGGGAACGGCCTTCAAGCGAGAAGGAAGAATGCCACCGAAAGTGAGATTCACTCTGATCTTTATTTTCTTTCTGATCGCCTGCTTCGGGGGCTGGATGGTGGTTGACCGCGTAAGCTGGCTCTGGGAGTGCTCACATTCCGGGAAGCTTGTCACAGTTGGCCAGGCCCTTTCAGCAGTCTTTGCCGCCATTGTCGGGATCACGTTGATCGCTTGTGGCGGTTATGGTGCGCTAAAGCATTGGGATCTCCATAAGACCTTGTGCAGAACGAAGATCAGCGGGATTCCCAATCAACCCCAATGTTGATTTCCACCCGGGAGGGATGCGAAGGTCGAAGCTACCGCGGAGGTCGCAGAGGTACGCAGAGATTTTGCCATGACCTCAGAGCCTCTTGAAAAACCTCTGTGACCCTCTGTGGTCAGATCTGCACTTTCGACCAAAGAGTCTGCAGAGGGAACCCTCCCTCCCCAAATCACGCGAAGAAGCTGCGCTTGCCATTTCCACCCGGCTTTGAGAGAGTCGCGTTTCTATGATGAAGCGTCTCCTGCTCCCACTCCTCGCGATTTGCTCCGCTGCCGCCCAATCGGGCACGCCGGTGGGCAAGTTTCAGCAGCTTGAGCAGATGCTGCCGACGCCGAATGGGCAGCGCATTGCGTCGGGGGCGGTGGGGACGGGGTATTGGCAGAACACGGCGGATTATGTGATCGACGCGGAGCTGGATGATGTGAAGCGCAGCCTCTCGGCGAAGGCGACGGTGACTTACCACAACGCATCGCCGGACACGCTGGACTATCTGTGGGTGCAGCTGGACCAGAACTACTTCGCGCACGATGCGGACATGCGGGCGGTGCCGAACACGAAACGCGGCATCGATCCGGCCAAAGTGAGCTACGCGGCGGTGGACCGGCTGCTGGCGTATGAGGAATACGACGGCACGCTCAAGATCACGAGCCTCACCGACGCGGCGGGCAAGGATTTGAAGCATGCGATTGTGAAGACGATGATGCGCATCGACCTGCCGCAGCCGCTGAAACCGGGTGGCGAGTTCGTTTTCAAGATCGCGTGGAGTTTTCCGATCAATGACGGCAGCCGCATCGGGGCACGGACGGGCTACGAATACTTCGAGGAGGACAAAAACTGCATCTACACCATCGCGCAGTGGTTCCCGCGCATGGCGGCCTACACCGACTACGCGGGCTGGATGCACAAGCAGTTCCTCGGCACGGGCGAGTTCACGCTCGAGTTCGGTGATTACGAGGTGCGCCTCACGGTGCCTGACGATCACATCGTCGGTGCGACGGGTGTGCTGACGAATGCGGAGGCCGTTTTGACCGCGACGCAGCGCGAGAGGCTGGCGAAGGCGGAAAAAGAGACGCGGAAGCCGGTTTTCATCATCACCGCGGACGAGGCGAAGGCAGCGGAGAAGGGCAAACCGAAGGGCAAGAAGACCTGGGCGTTCAAAGCGGCCAAGGTGCGTGACTTTGCCTTCGCCAGCTCGCGGAAATTCGTGTGGGACGCCATGGCGGTCGAGGGCATGAAGGTGGATGGCAAGCCAGTGATGGCCATGTCGCTCTACCCGACGGTGGCGATGCCGCTGTGGGACAAATACTCGACGCATGCCATCGCGCACACGATCGAGGTGTACTCGAAGTTCACCTTTGATTACCCGTATCCCGTCGCGTGGTCGGTGAACAACAAATACGTCGGTGGCATGGAGTACCCGATGATTTGCTTCAACGGCCCGCGCCCAGAAAAGGACGGCACCTATCCCGAGCGCACGAAGTATGCGCTCATCGGCGTGGTGATTCATGAAGTGGGTCACAACTACTTCCCGATGATCGTGAACAGCGACGAACGGCAGTGGACGTGGATGGATGAGGGGCTGAATTCCTTCGTCGAATACCTCGCGGAAGAAGAATGGGAGAACGATTGGAAGCATCGCCGTGATGAGCGCGGCATGGTCAGCTACCTGCGCAGCACGGACCGCGTGCCGGTGATGACGAACAGCGAAAGCATCGCCGATCTGGGTCCGAACGCCTACGGCCAGCCGACAGCAGCGCTGAACATCCTGCGCGAGCACATTCTCGGCCGTGAGCTGTTTGACCACGCCTTCAAGACCTACTCGCGTCGCTGGATGTTCAAGCGGCCGACGCCGAGCGATTTCTTCCGCAGCATGGAAGACGCGAGCGGCGTGGACCTCGACTGGTTCTGGCGCAGTTGGTTCTACAGCGTCGATCATGTCGATGTGTCCATCGACGAGGTGAAGTGGATGCAGCTCGACACGCGTGACCCGGCCATCGAGAAGAAAAAGAAGAAGCAGGAGGAAGACGAGCTGCCGAAGACGCTCACGGAGGAGCGAAACTACCCGCTCCCGAAGCGTGTGGACCGTTTTCCGGAGCTGAAGGACTTCTACGACACGTTCGACGAGACGACGGTGCTGCCGAGCGACAAGAAAAAATACGAAACCCTCATCAAAGAGCTCAAAGAAGAGAAGATCGATCCGAAGCTGCTGCAGACGAAGCATAACTTTTACCTCGTCGAGTTGAGCAACCTCGGCGGCATGCTCACGCCGGTGATTTTGAAGGTCGAATACACCGACGGCTCGTCCGAGGAGATGAAGCTGCCGGCGGAAATCTGGCGTTTCGACACGCGGAAGACCTCGAAGATGATCTTCACGAAGAAGGAGATCAAAGCCGTCACCTTTGACCCACGCCAGGAACTCACCGACACCGATGTGGAAAACAACTTCTGGCCGCGCCGCCCTGTAAAGAGCAAATTCCAGCTCTACAAAGACGACAAGGCCCCGAATCCGATGCGTGAGGTCACGAAGCCGGAGAAGGAGAAAGAGAAGGGCAAAAAGGCCGCTGAAGCCAAAAAATGACCATCGGAAAGTTCCCTCGACTTTTCATGCCGCTCAGCCCAAAATCTGCCCATGCCGAAAACGATCCATCTTGAGATGCCCGCCGTGAGCGACCTCGGAAAGCTGAAGCTGCCCGCCGGGGTACAGGGTCGGCTGCAGGAGCTGCTGGACCGCCAGGACAAGGGAACCAAGCTCACCGCTCGTGAGCGTCGCGAGGCGGAAGGGCTGGTGGAGATGGCCGAGTGGATTTCTCTGCTGAAACTCCGTGCCCGTCGGCTCAACCGCAGTGCGGCATGACGGTCCCCGCGTCCATCCGCCGGCTCGTGACGCAGCGTGCGGGGAATCGCTGCGAGTATTGTCGATTGTCGCAGGCTGGGCAGGAGGCTTTGTTTCATGTCGATCACATCTTGCCGGAAATGGATGGCGGCCTGACGGTGCTGGAGAATCTGGCGCTGGCCTGTGTCTCATGTTCGCTACGAAAAGGAGCCCGGCAGCTTGCACCTGATCCGCAGACGGGGCGGCTGGTGGCCTTGTTTCGCCCGCGAAAACAACGGTGGTCGGTGCATTTCCGTTGGCAGGGCTTTCGGCTGGTCGGCATCTCTGCGACAGGTCGCGCCAGGGTGGAAGCTCTCAAATTGAACAGGCTGGTGATACTCACCATCCGCTCGGAAGAGGCCTACTTCGGGCGCTTTCCACCATCAACCGAGTGAGCCGCCCTGAAAGGAGCCAAGTTTTCCAGGAAGATGCGGGGTTTTTCCATTCTGGCTGGAAGCTAGACTGTAATATCTCTTTAATTTTTATGGCGTTTGTATTTCATTCGACTTAAAATACTCACTCAAACCCTCAAATGACCGGAACTGACCGCATCCGCATCCTAATCGTCGAGAACGAAGGTCTCGTCGGGTGCGATATGGCCTCATCGCTCGGCAAGCTTGGGTATCACGTCACGGGCATCTGCGCCTCGGGCGAAGAGGCGCTGGAGCGCTTCGACGAGATGCAGCCGGATCTGGTGCTGCTGGATGTGCATCTGGCCGGTGAGATCGACGGCATCGAGACCGCTCGGCGGCTCCAGACGAAGTCCTCCGTGGCTATTTTGTATGTGACGGCCTGCGCCGACCTGGAAACGGTCACGCGGGCTCGCGAGACGCATCCGCAGGGCTACCTGCTCAAACCCTTCAGCCACGATGAATTGCGACTGGCCGTCGAGGTGGCCGCGCAGCGGCATCTGGAGGAGATGGAGCGCAGGCGCCGTGAGCAGAGCTTTTTCGAGGCCTTCCAAAGCCTAGCCGATGGCGTCATCGCCACGGATCTGGCCGGCGGCATCGTGTTTGTAAACCCGGCCGCCGCCCGAGTGACCGGCTGGCAGGCTCAGGAGGCCGCTGGACGTTCGTTGAACGAGGTCTTCCGCATCTTCCAAAGCTCGGGCGAACCCGCCGAGGTTCTTTCCGGTGAGGGCGAGGCCGCCGGAGCGGAGCGAACCGTGTGGCTGACCACCCGCAGCGGCACCCGTGTGCCGATTCAGGATCGTTCCGCGCCGCTTCGGGATGCGCAGGGGCATCTCACCGGCCTGATCATCCTTTTCCGCCCCATTTTGCAGGAAAGCACGACGCAAACGGCACCTGCCACGGTGCCCTCCCATGCTTCCGCCCCACTGGTGGACATCGTGGAGAGCATCTCCGATCCGCTCATCGCGCTCGATGCGCACTGGCGGCTCACGTACGCCAATGCCAGCGCCACCCAGCTCTTCGAGCGGGAGTCCGCCTCGATGCTCGGCATGTCGTTTTGGGATCTCGTGCCCGCGGCCGTGCGAGACGAGCATCATGAGGCCTTCGCGCATGCTCTCATGCATCGCGAGCCGGTGAGTCGTGACCTCTACTATGAAGCGAAACGCGCTTGGCTGGAGCTGAGAGGTTATCCCTTTGGCGAAGGCATGCTCATGCTCGTCCAGGACGTGACGGCGAAACGCGAGGAAGCCGAGCGCCGCAGCCGCATGGACCGCCTGGAATCGCTCGGCCTGCTGGCCCGTGGTTTCGCGCACGACTTCAACAACCTCCTCACCGTGCTGCTGGGCAATATCTCGCTCGCCGAGATGCGCCTGCGCAATGCCATCACCCTGCCCGAGCTGCACACGGCCAAGCAGGCCACCCTCCAGGCGCAGAATCTCGTTCAGCAACTGCTCACTTTTGCCCGCGGCGGAGCACCGATCAAACGCCTTACGAACATCGGCGACCTCATCGACAAGTTCTTCGCGCATCACACCCGCGCCGCGCGGATTGACTACCGCATCGAGGTGCAGCCCGGTCTGCCCTCCATCCCGCTCGATCCCGCCCAGGTCCGCCGTCTTCTCGGCAATCTCATCCGCAACGCCGAGCAGGCCCAGCATGACGGCGGTCAGATCGTCGTACGTGCCTTTGTGCCGGATCATGCGCAGATGTTCCCCGGCGAACTCGTCACAGATCAAAACTTCCAGCCCTCCGGCATTGCCATCGAAGTGCAGGACTTTGGTGAAGGCATCCTCGCCGATCATCTGCCGCATATCTTTGAGCCTTACTTCAGCACCCGGAAGAGCGAAAACGCCACCGGCCTCGGCCTCACCGTCTGTGAAAGCATCGCCAAAGCCCACGGCGGCACTATCACGGTGAGCAGCGAGTCCGGCCGCGGAACCACCGTGCGCTTCTATGTGCCCCTCGATGCCGACGCGGAAGAGGCGGACAACTTCGGCCTCAGCAATGTCTTTGACGCCGCGCCGGATGCTCCCGTGAGCCAACCACGAATCCTCGTGCTCGAAGACGACCCGCTCGTGCGAAATCTCATCGTGCGAAACCTCGCCGGCCAGGGCTTTGAGGTCACCGAAAGCGCTGAAGGCAGCGAAACCGTGCGCCTCTATCAGGAGAGCATGAATCAAGGCCGAGTCTTTGACCTCGTCGTGCTCGATTTGAGCATCCCGAACGGCATGGGCGGCGTCCGCACCATGGAAAAGCTCCGCCAGCTCGATCCGGACGTGGTTGCCATCGTCAGCTCCGGCTACAGCGATGATCCCGTCATGGCCAAACCGGCCGCCTACGGCTTCGCCGCCGTCCTACCCAAGCCCTACGAGCCTGCCGACATGGTGCGCCTCGTGCGCAACGTGCTTTCCACTCGGGGTATCCGACGCGGGGCGTGATCGAGTGAGGCTGCTGGCTACCCACGCAGCGGCTCCGTGCCCTCGCTGAGGATCGAGAGATAGGCGTCGTAAGCGTAAAGTCGGCCGTATTTGCCGCCGGTGATCTCGCGGACGATGCCGAGAGTTTGGAGGCGCTGCAGGGCCTTCGTGGCGGTGGGCAGCGAGACATTCATCTTCGCAGCAGCCTTGCTGGCGGAGAGCAGCGGCACGCGTTGGAGCTGGTCGTGTGCCTGAATGAGTGATCCAGTGGCACCGGAGAGGGCCAGGAGCTTCTCGCGGTCTTCGCGGAAGACCGTCCACAGCCGTCGTGCCGTGAGTGCGGCATCGTCCGCCGTCTCTTTGACACCACGGAGAAAAAACGACAGCCACGCCTCCCAATCACCCGTCTCCCGGATGTGCTGGAGATGCGCGTAGTAGTCCGAGCGGTGCTGCTTGAAGTACAAACTCAGGTACAGCATCGGCTGGCGCAGCATTCCTTCCGAACTGAGGATCAAAGCGATGAGCAGGCGGCCCAAACGCCCATTGCCATCGAGGAAGGGGTGGATGGTCTCGAACTGCACATGGGCCAGCGCGGCCTTGATGAGCGTGCCGGTCTTGACCGGATCGTTGTGGATGAATTTCTCCAGCGAGCCCATGCAATCGAGCACCATGTCCGGTGGCGGCGGCACATGGCGGGCGTTACCTGGCCTGGTGCCGCCGATCCAGTTTTGCGAGCGGCGGAACTCGCCCGGCTGCTTGGTGCTGCCACGTCCAGACGAAAGAAGCAGCCCGTGTAGTTCCGTGATCAGCCTCAGCGAAATCGGCAGTCCCTCGGCAAGACGTTGCATCCCCAGCTCCAAGGCGGCGACGTAGCAGGAAACCTCGGCCACATCATCCAGCGGCACGCCCGGCGCGAGATCCATCTCATGCGTCAGCAGGTCATTGAGCGAAGATTGCGTGCCCTCGATCTGCGAGGAGAGCACCGCCTCCTTTCTCACATAGGCATACAAAAAGACCTGCCGATCCGGCAGCACCTCGATCTGGCCGTCCAGCCGCCCGATGGCCAGCGAGGCATCTTGGAGTTGCTCATGCAGTGACTCGTCCAACACGAGCGCAGGCGTCGGCGGAAGAGGTGATGGGACAAAGGCACGACATTCCTCCCCCAAAGTGGAGACAGGCACGAAATGGCCGGTGAGTCCTCGGTTCATGAATGAAAGAAACAGTGCAGTTTCTTTAATTTAAGCCGGAAGATCGAAAGTTTCTATCGTTTTGTGGCTTCAAATGAAAGAAAAGCGCCGAATCCTTTCGGTCTGGAGGACCAAATTTCAGTTTCCGAACTTCGCCGTTACCCTGCCACCGTCAGCTTCTCGACCTCTTCCGCTGCCTTCTCCCACTCGCTCGTCAGTTTGGCGACTTTGGGCTCGATGCCTTCGAGTTCGGCGCTGAGGTCGCGGAATTTGACCGCATCGGCGTAGGTGGCTTCGTCCTGGAGGAGTTCGACGATCTCGTGTTTGCGTTTGTCGAGAGCGGCCAGTTCGGCTTCGATCTTGGTGACGCGTTGTTCGGCGTCTTTTTTGCCTTTGCTGCGGGCGTTGCGGGCTTCGGCTTCGAGGCGCTTTTGCTCTTTCGTCTTCGGTGGCTCGCGGACGGCGGGGGCGGTGAAGGTGGTGGGCTGGGCGTTGTGCAGCGTGGCGGTGAGAGCTTCGCGGGCACTGCCGGCTTTGGATTTGTCCAGGTAGTATTGGTAATCCCCGGCGTAGGGCGTGATCACGCCGGCGCTGACGTGCAGGACTTGCTTGGCCATCTGGCGGATGAAATGCACGTCATGGCTGATGAAGACGAGCGTGCCTTCGTATTGATCGAGAGCGCCGATGAGGGCGTCGATGCTGCCCATGTCGAGATGCGTGGTGGGCTCGTCCATGAGGAGGAAATTCGGTGGATCGAGCAGCAGGCGCACGAGCACGAGGCGGCTCTTTTCACCGCCGCTGAGCACGCCGACCGGCTTGAAGACATCGTCGCCGTGAAACAGGAAGGAGCCGAGCAGGGTGCGGCAGAGGTTTTCACCGGGACGGCTGGGCAGATCCATGGCGGACTGCAGCACGGTGTGGCGCATGTTGAGCACATCGCCGCGATACTGGGCGAAGTAGCCGAGCTTCACGTTGTGACCGAGCTCGCGAGTGCCAGCCTGCGGCGTCAAAGCGCCTGCGAGGAGTTTCAAGAGCGTCGATTTGCCGGCGCCGTTCGGACCGACAAGCACGGTGCGCTGGCCACGCTCCATTTCGAGGTCGAGACCGTTGTAAACGGGCGTTTGGCCATACGCGAAGTCGATGCCGGTCATGCGGATCACGCGCTGACCACTGCGCGGAGGCTGCGGGAAGCGGAATTTGACCGTTTTGGCATCCGCCATCGGTGCGTCGATCTTCTCGATGCGGTCGATCATCTTCGCCTTGTCCTGAGCCCGGGAGGCAAAGTTGGCCTTCGCTTTGAATTTATCCACCCAGGCCTGCATTTTGGCGAGTTCACGCTGCTGGTTCTCGTAGGCACCTTGGAGCTGCTCCATGCGAGCGGCCTTTTCGCGGAGGTAATCGTCGTAGTTGCCGGTGTAGCGCGTGATCTTGCTGTGGGCGATCTCGAGCATGCTATCGCACAGCGCGTTCAAAAACTCGCGGTCATGCGAAATCATCAAAATGGCCCCCGGATAGCCCTGGAGGTAGTTTTGGAACCAGATGAGCGATTCGAGGTCGAGGTGGTTCGTCGGCTCATCCAGCAGCAGCATCTCCGGCTCTTGCACGAGCAGTCGGGCGAGGTGCGCACGCATCACCCAGCCACCGCTGAGCGTGCGGGCGTTGCGCTCGAAGTCCGATTCACGAAACGCGAGGCCGTTGAGGATACGCTTCGCCTTCGGCTCCACCTCCCAGCGGTGATGCTCATCGACATGACCCGTTGCGAGTTCCAAAACGGTCACGTCATCCACCGGCGCACTCTCCTGCGGCAGGAAGCCAAAGGTGATGCCGCGCTCCATCATCACGCGACCGTCGTCCGGCGTGGATTCCTGGAGCAGCAGCGAGAACAGGGTCGATTTGCCCGCACCATTCGGACCGATGAGGCCGATCTTTTCGCCTCGGTTAATGTGAAACGACACCTGGCTGAAGAGGGTGCGGCCGGCGTAGGTTTTACTGACGTTGGAAACGGAGAGCATGGGGCGGAAAGGCGGGCGCTTGTGGTAAGCGTGATTTGCCTGAGGTCAAAGGCTCAAGAAGGTCACGTCCGCTGAAACCATGGCGTGAAGTGCGAGGCATGCCGAAAGTTGGTTTATCGGGGCAAAGCCTTCTTTGCTGATTTGGCGTCTTCTTTGCCGCTCTCCTGGAGCGCCAAACCGATGGGAACCCAAGTGGCGAACAAATATCCGAGGATCCAAACGCCCGTTTTCAGCCAGAAACGGATGGGTTGCTTCGACCGCACAGCCGAGCCTTGATTATCCGCAATTCGGCCACGTTGGATGGCTTCGACCAACATCGCTCCGATCGCATAGCACCAGAAACCGGGCACGATCACATAGATGATGATGAACTCATGGATGATGCTCGCTGCCACTACGGACGCGACAACAGGAGCGTAGATGAGAGTGAATACTACCGGGTGCCGACTCGGGGTCATCATCAGCCGTTTGAAACCCGCGCCGTCCTTCTGATTCTCCTCCCATTCGCTTGGATCATCTTCTGCTTCGTCGGCTGAGTCCCCGCCAAGGATTTTGAGAGGCCCCATCCTGCCAAATGAAACGAAAAGTTCGCCGCATTCAGGGCATTCCAGACAGAGAGTGTTATCACCGCCGAAAGAGGCTTTGCTCGCACGATCACACTGCGGACATCCCATTTTCAGCCGGCCGATCACCAACAACACCGCCATGACGACCCCTAAAGCAGCGGTGAACATCGTGAAGCCCGTCCCAAACAAGATCACGGTCTCCTTGATCGTCCCTTCCGGGAGGAACCAACAAACAAACGACAACGCGATAACTAGGACGGAGGCCAAAACTAGGCGGTGCCAAGTGCGAACGTTAAGAATCATCGTTCGACTATTCTGACGTGGCGTGGCCCCTCCGTGCAACGCCATTTCGTTAAATCACGCCGCCTCCATTCCGCCTGTGCGATAAACTGAAGGCGACACGCCAACCTGCCGCCGAAACCACGCCGTGAAGTGCGAGGCATGCCGGAAACCCAGCTCGAACGCGATTTCCTTCAGCGTGCCATTTCCCGCCAGCACACGCTCGCAGGCCGCTTCGAGCCGCCGCTTCTCCAAATAGCGCCGCAAGCTCGTGCCGAGCTGTTGTTGCAGCAGTTGATCGGCACGGCGCAGGCCCAAACCGAAGTTCGGCGGCAAGCTCGGCACCGTTTCATCCAGAGGACGATAATCAAGCCAAGCGACGAGCTGCTCCACGCGACCTCGACGGCCTTTCGCCGCCACACGCGGCTCTGGCTCGATGCCGTTTTGATGCAGCACCGCACTCCAAACCGCGAACCATTCCAAAAACGCCGCTTCACGCGCCGACCACGATGCGAGTGAATGCGTCGCAGGTTTCACTGCTTCGCGAAACGTCACCGCCTTGCGACCGCGATGCACGCGGCGGAAGAGTTCAAGCGTCGCGGTGCGCAGCGGAGCCGATTTCGCGGCGAAATTCAGCCCACGCCGAAAAGCCGACCGCTCATCCGGCCACTGGCAGCGAAAACCCACCGACAGCAACCGCGTCCCCGCCGCAAACCAATGCTGCCGCGGCCCCGGAGCCGAAAAAAACGCCTCGCCACGCTTCACGGCGATCTCTTTCCCATCCGCCCGAATCCGTCCGCTGCCCTGCTCGATGAAAAACACGCCCGCCGGCACCGGAATCTCCGCCGACCACACCCCGCACACCGGCACCGCCCCGCGATACACCCACAGCCACTCCCAGCGCAGGCTGCGCCAGGCATCGGCAGTGAATTCGGGTGGTCGGGGCATGCGTCAGTCGTTCTTTTTCACCCACTCGAGGTTTCGGCCGGAGGGATTAATTTCCAAGGTGCCGTTGTAGCGCGGTGTTTCATCCACTCCATCGCCCAAGGCTTCCAAGCACAGGCGGCCATGAAGTTTGCCATCCGAGGCGCGGATATACACGACAGGACCGGGCGAATTGCCTGGATTGGAAATGATGACTTCTTGTCGGTAGCCGGACTGAGGCGCGACCCTGTAAAGTTGTTCGTAAAGGGTATGCGCCGTCGGCAGACACTCATTGTGGGAGGCCAGAAACAATTCGACTCCGTTTAGGCCACGAATCCGCAGCTGCTGATCCCGAAAACGGGTTCTTGTGGCAGAGAAATACTCCAGTTCAAGGTCTCCCGAGAGATCGGCGGCAAACTTACCTGTTTCCAAATCGAGAGACTTTGGCCTGACAGTTTGAGATAAGTCATGCTTGGAATAGAGGCTGACGTGACGAACCTTCGACGACGGCGCATCCAAATCAGACGGAAGAGCAAGTGCCACCAGAAAAGGCTCGGTAGACGGGAGTGTTCCCGAATGAATGGCCGGCGTTTCGTAAGTGGACAATACAAAGTCACGAGTCTTGGACTGCTTCGATGTTTCAGCTTTGATCTCCAATTCGATTTGGCGGCAGCCGCCCTTGAAGATCTTCATCCGAGTTTCGAGTCCAACGTCACGAGTCGGAATCCGGGCGACTCCGTCATTGTCGCTGTATCTTATACCTCGGGATACAAGGCTGCTGGCTTGGGATTGGTTGAGAGCGTAGATCTCAAACTCCACCGAAGTGCCGCTGATCGGTCTGCCTGACGGATCACTCAAGTGCACGATGATGTCCTGTCTTGTCACTTCATGGTATCCACTGCTGCCCACGACAAACATCAGTGCTGAGTTCAAACCTGCGGTCACCAACATGGTGCTGTTCCAGGTCTTGGGACGGACTAAAAAGCCCGTTGTCGCCATCAACCCAAACCCCGCCGCGAGCAGAAGCATGATCAGCACGGCCACACCTTCCAGAGGACCCGCACTGGGTCCAGATGTCGGAGTGGAAAATCCAGTTTCGAGCAAGGCTAGGCCACCAATGCTGGCAAACAGCATCAATGGCACCCAAAGAATCGCCGACCACGCGTGCTTGCGGGAGGTCACATAAACGACAACCACGAGCATCGCTCCCGCCGCTGCGAATCCGAAAGCCTTGGGTTCTGTCGCTTTGTTCCCTGCCAAAGAGAGAAACAGAACCACGGGCAACCAACTCAACGCAATCGCGCCTAGCAGCCCCTTCCAAGGAGCAGGTTGGTCTGGTTTCTCGGGCGTCATCCGTCGTCGAGCCAAGTGTAAGCGATTTCGTCCAGACATAACAACCGGCATTTGCTCGTCTTGCCGACTCTGCTTTGCTGCCCGGATGAAGCCCAACCTTCTGCTTTCCGTGTTTTCCGCGTGTTCCGTAGGCCTGCTCTGTGCGCAGGAGCCGCGCAACATCAGTGGCATCTATCCGTCGCTGGCCATGTTCAACAACGAGGGCGAGTGCGGCACGGGCGCGGTGGTGCCGTGGGCGGATCGGCTCTGGGTCATCACGTATGGGCCGCATCTGCCGTTTGGATCGAGCGACAAACTTTACGAGATCACACCAGACCTGAAGCAAGTTGTGCGCCCCGAAAGCGTCGGCGGCACGCCGGCGAACCGCATGATCCACGACGAGTCGCAGCAGCTTTTCATCGGACCGTATGTCATCGACGCAGAGCGCAAAGTCCGCGTCATCCCGCCCTACATCATGCCGGGCCGCCTCACCGGCAATGCGCGGCACCTGACCGATCCCGCAGGCAAAATCTACTACGCCACGATGGAGGAAGGCCTCTACGAGGTCGATGTGAAGTCGCTCGCCGTGAAAAACTTCATCCGCGACGGCAACGGCATCAAAAAGGACTTCAAGGTCGAGACGCCGCTCTCCAAGCTCGATTCCCAACTGCCCGGCTACCACGGCAAAGGCCTCTACACCTCCCAAGGCCGCGTCATCTACGCCAACAACGGCGACCGCGACAAGCGCGTGCTCACCGATCCCACCACGCCCAGCGGCGCTCTCGGCGAATGGACTGGCAGCGGCGACTGGCAACTCGTGCGTCGCAATCAATTCACCGAGGTCACCGGCCCCGGCGGCATTCACGGCAGCGATGCAAAAGCCCCCGTGTGGAGCATCGGCTGGGATGCAAAATCGCTCATCCTCATGGTGCTCGATGGCGGCAAATGGCAGTCGTTTCGCCTCCCGAAAGTCAGCCACAGCTATGACGGCGCGCACGGTTGGAACACCGAATGGCCGCGCATCCGTGACATTGGCGAAGACAACCTGCTCATGACCATGCACGGCGCGTTTTGGAGCTTCCCGAAGACCTTTTCCGCCGCGAACACGAACGGCATTCGCGCCCGCAGCGCCTACCTGAAGGTCATCGGCGACTTCACGCGCTGGAACGAACGTCTCGTCTTCGGCTGCGATGACTCCGCGAAGTCGGAGTTCCTCAACAAACGCAAGGTCAAAGGCGGCATCGACAGCATCGGCCAGTCGCAGAGCAATCTGTGGTTCACCAGCCCCGACACACCCGGCAAACTCGGTCCTGCCCACGCCAGCTGCGCGGTGTGGTTGCGTGAAACGGTGAAGGCGGGTGAGGAGTCCGATCCGTTTCTCGTCGGCGGTTGGACGCATCGCCAGGCCTGGCTCATCAACCATGGCAAGAGCGAGGCACACCTGTCAGGCAGTCTGGGAGAGCATCGCATCCCAGCGGGGCAGTCGGTGAGTGTGGTCATCCGCAACGCGAAGATCTTTGCGATGCCAGCGCCGGTGAACGGCGTGACAAAGCCCTGTGTGGAGATTGACGTGGAGACCGACTGGCTGCGCCTGAAGGCGGAAAAGGACTGCGAGAGCCTCAGTGTCGTCATCACGCTCTCGAATGGCGAATCTCGAAGCGCCGAGCCTGACGCCATGTTCGACGGCATCGCCCGCATCGGCGATGAAAACGCCCAAACCGGCCTTTTCCGCCCTCGCGGCGAAAACAAGCGCACGCTGAGTTTGGCGACGAAAGACGGCTACTACGAGATGGGAGCCGATTTGGCCCTCAAACGCGTCGAAGATGCCAAAGCGAAGGCCTTTGTCGAAAAAGCCGTCGCCCTGCCGAAGAACGTCATCACGCTCGATGAAGCCAGCGTGCTCGTCGTCGATGATCGCGGCCGTCGCTGGCGCTTGCCGCGTGCTTCCAAGGCCTACGATGCCGCCACCAACGCTGGCGAGCTGCGCATCTGCCGCGAGGTCGCCACCGAGCGCGACATGCTCAGCGCCTGCGGCACCTTCTTCGAGCTGCCCGCCGAAAACGCCGATGGTTTCGCGAAGATCCGCCCGATCTGCTCGCACAACCTTCGCGTCACCGATTTCGGCGGCTACCGCGGCCTCTTTTTGATGAGTGGCATCCAACCGGACGCCAAAGCCAGCGACCACATCCTCCGCAGCGACGACGGCAAAGCCGCTCTGTGGGCTGGTGCCATCGACGACCTCTGGAAGCTCGGCAAACCTCGCGGCGAAGGCGGCCCGTGGAAGGCCACGAAGGTCAAAGCCGCGCAAAAGAGCGATCCTTACCTCATGTGGGCCTACGATCAGCGCACGCTCACGCTCAGCCATGATCAAAACGAGCCCGTGAGCTTCCACATCGAGCTCGACCTCACCGGCACCGGTCTCTGGGTGACGCACAAACACCACGAAGTCTCCCCCGGCGAAGAAACCGCCCTCACCTTCGACCCCGCCATCCAAGCCCGCTGGCTCCGCGTGACGGCGGACAAGGCCTGCGCCGCGACGGCGTGGCTGAAGTATGAGTGAAGCTAGTTTGACAGGATGCCGCCGCAGGCCGTGGATTTATGATCAAATTGATAGGTAGCAGGTGATGAGTGATAACCCGAATCAAGGCGGCAGCGTCACCTTCAGATGCACAAAGCATTGGTCTTTGTTGCCAACGAGTAGCGTGGCCTTCACCTGCTACACGATGTCGTTGTCGGCGAGGACCAACTCGGTCACACCTGCGCTGGTACAACTCAAAGGCGTTGCTGCCTCCTCGGATCAGGATGGAGAAACTCGACTTTTACGCCGAGTTCCGTTATTTCCATACTGACGAAAGCTGTAGTGGGAATTACCATCAACTCCTCAGCGCCGCGTTTGACCGCAGCGTCCTCAGCACCCATCTAAACTAAAGCTCGACCAGCTTACCAAATCATGGAATTTCAACGACGCTCCAATCTGGAAGAAGCCAAAGAATGGCTGGGCCGCTTGAGCGTTGCAGTACAGGCAAATTCAGCGCTGCGGCATCTTGACACCAACATCGAAGCTGAAGGATTCTTCCAATCGCTGCTGAATAGGCTCTTCGGATGGTCTCTGATTAACGGAAACTGGGATGGGCGGAGCAGCCAGGACTCATTCGATCTTGAAGACCGGCGAAATCGCATCGCAGTGCAGGTCACGAGCACCATGACTGCCGCAAAAATCCGCCAAACACTTGAGACCTTCATCCCCAATCACCAGCGGGATTTTGACCGGTTGGTGTTTGTGTATCCGCTCATGGAAATGCCTTCGACTTCCGCCAATTTCGACAAGCAACTGGCTGGCTTCGATTTCGTTGCCTCAAGGGACCGACTCGATCTGAGTACCATCCTCAAGGCGCTGCAACTTCTGCCTGATGTGGATCACCAGCAGGCCGTCGTCTCCCTTCTGCGCAAGGAACTCCGCCCACTCGGGGCAGCGCTTCAGATGGGCGTTGACCAGAATGTCACCGCCATCATTTCTATCATTGAGTACATCTCCCAGGGCGGGCTTCCCGCTGCCGCCATGATCCAGGAGATGAAACCAGACGCATTCCAAAAACTTGAGCGATTCAAGGAACACGCCGAGTTTTTGAAACGCCAGTTCCTCACAAATGTGGAATGCTACATCGCCATCGACGAGGCCAGACAAGCCGTCGGCTGCGACACTGTTAGAGTCCGCCGCTCCAGTGCTTGGCTGCGGGAGCACAGTCTCTCAGCGCTCGAAGCAAACGATGGTGACGCCCGAAGGGCTTTCGAGGCTATGGTCACACATCTTGCCTCCCACGCGCACACGGCGGGACACGACTGTGATGACAACGCCGTGCGCTACTTTCTCGCGGACGAATTCTGCGGCTGTAACGTCTTCCCGAATCCAGTCCTTCCCCCAAGATGAACGCCCTTGTTTCCAAAGACGAACCCTTGAAAACCTCCATGCCCTACGTGGGCTATTTGGTCATCAAAAAACTTGAGAAAACGGAAGATGGACGGCTTTCGCTTGCCGAGATTTCCCATCACCTGACCAAGCACGGAGTCACGAAATCCAGGCCGATGATGTTCGCACTCATCTTCCTTCACATGGCGGGCCTCATTGATTTCAGGGCACCTTACATTTACAAGCTGGCCCCATGACGCTCCGCCTCCACAGACTCTCGTCAGAGCCCGCTCTTTTTACCCCCATCATCTTCCGGTCTGGGATCAATCTCATTTTGGGCGAGAAATCGGAGGGCGACTCACCCCAGGCAAAAAAGGTCAACGGAGTCGGCAAAAGCATGTCGGTGGAGTTCATCCACTTTGCTCTATTGCGAGACTTTGCTCAGACACGAGTCTCTCGCATCCCACCGGAGCGACTTCCAGATGGGCTCACCGTCATTCTGGACCTCTCCATCAATGGCGAAACGCTGCAAATCCGGCGTTCTCTGGCCCACCCCAGTGAACCCAGGATCATTCGGAACGGCCAATCGACTACCTTTGGCACTCTGGCTGAGGCGACTCGTTTTCTTTCCGATCTACTCTTCACCGGAATGGCTAGCCACGGCTTTACCAGTTTCAGGAGCCTGATCAGCTTGCTGATGCGTGATGAAGGCTCGGAGTTTTCTGACATCTTGCGCACCATGCCTGCAGACCGCACTACTCCAGGCGATCCCACCCCGCATCTCTTCCTGATGGGTTTTGATTTGGTCCAGTATCGGGATCTTCTCCAGAGCATCAAAGATCTAGATGCTCAAACGTCTCTGGTAAGCCAGCTAAAAAAGGACCTCACGAAGCAAGGCTCCATTCCACTGGCCGACATCCCTGCTGGCCTCAATCAGGATGAAAAGGAAGTGAAAGCCATTGAGGCAGGCTTGGCGGAATTGAAGGCGGAGCCAGCATTCGAACAGGTCGAGGCGGATTTGAATGAGATCGAAACCGCTTTGGCCAGCCTGCGGGGACGCAGAAAAGGGATCAGCTACCAAATCGATCAAATCCGGGCAATGCCGCAGCCCGAGGTCATTGATGAGACGGATCTTGCCATCGTCTATGATCGTGTGCGTGCTGGGTTGGGAGAGTTAGTCACGAAGTCCCTAGAGCAGGCCAAAGCCTTCAAAGCAGAGGTAGAAACGTTCCAACGATCCCTCCTCAGCGACGAACTGAGCCGCCTAGATGAGGAGCGACGTAAACTCACCGAGCAAATTCGCCGTCTTTCCTCCGACCACGCCGCCTTGGTCTCCCGCCTTGATCGCAAGGGCACCTTGAAGGAATTGAGCGCAGGACTCAGCGTCGCCATGCACAAGCAGCAGGACTATTACCGACGCGTCACCCTCTACGATCAATACTCCGAGGCCGACCAAAGGAAGGAAGACCTCAAGAGTGAACGCCAGCTCGCCATGGACGGCCTGCGCAGGCATTTGCAAGACCACAAAGCCATCGAAGTTTCCATGAACCATGAGGTCTCCGAAATCCACCAGCGCATCATGGGCGTGGCCAATGCCTCATTCACGCTCCAGCTCAATACCGGAGCCAAAATCAAGCATCCGCTTGATTTCGAACTCATGATTCCCGATGACATGAGCCACAGCATCGAGCGCACCAAGGTCTTCATTTACGACTGCGCCCTAATGTTCGCCAGTTGCACCCATGGCCGCCACCCTGGCTTCCTCGTCCATGACAACATCTTCGACGTGGACCAAGACACGCTCGTCCAGTGCCTGAACTACCTTCAGGAAAAGGTCGATGACGGAGCCGACTTCCAATACATCCTCACCCTGAACCGCGAGAAGATCGAAGCCGAGGAACGCGCCCAAGAAATCCATACCGACATCACAGAAGCCCGCCGTGCCGTCCTCACCAAGGCCGCTCCCTTCTTGGGCTTCCGCTACCAGGAGAGAAGGAAGCCTCGGTAGCCGCTTTCGCGCACTTCATACCTCGCGCTAACACTCGGTGACCAACAAGCTTCCAGCCGTCTCGCTGAAGCTAACATAAAACACACGGCTTCCGACGCAGGCTCCGCGTCACCGCTGACAAGACCTACCTAGCGACGGCGTGGCTGAAGTATGAGTGAAGCTAGTTTGACAGTCGTGGCGAGGATCGGTATCGGCGCGGCATGAAGCTTCTCCGCCTTTCGCTCGCCGTCGTATTCGCCGCTTCGTTGATGCCAACCGGCTCTGCGGCCGGTGCCGATGCGTTTTTCTCGCCGGACGGAAAGACGGTGACGATCGGCCTGTGCGGTGTGCGCACGGGATTGATCCAAGTGGATGTGGGCACGGGGAAAATCACCAAGGCTCCGCTTCCGAAGGAACTGGCGGAGGAATGCATCGAAAGCATCGCTCGCGGTAGCGAGGGCGAGACGCTCTTCATTGCGAAAGACGCGGTGTGGGTGTGGAAGGCGGATGCGAAGCCGGCGGTGAAGCGTGTGTGCTCCACGGAGCCGGTGGTGGCTGCTTCCGATTTGTTCGTGGTGACGAAGGAAGGATCGCCGCTGAAGGACATCCTGTTTGTGAGCGGCAATGAGAAGGAGGACGGCGCGGGCATGCCGGGCATGTGGGGCCGGAAACCCGGCTCGAAGAGCTTTGTGCAGGTGTTTTGCCGTCGCGTGAATGGCGCGGCCGCAGGAACGCCGACGGCGGATGGCCGCTTCTTCTTCGAAAGCGGCGGTGATGTGTGGGAGGGCGGTATCTCGCTCTATGAGGCGGATGACGCGGTGGACCGGATTGGTGTGCTCGTCGGCGCTCGCATGGCGCCGGTGGCGGCTTTGAACACGGATGAAGGCAATGGCGGCGGCCAGTGGGTCTCGAAGATCGCGGTGGCAGGGGGCTGGATTTACTGCGGCCTCCGCGGGCATCACCTGGGCTCGGTGGTGCGGGTGCCGCTGCCGGCGAAGCCGATGCATGTGCCGGATGCGGAGGATTTTCCCACGGTGAAGAACCAACTCGATGCGATGCTGGCCTCGCTGAAGAGCGCGGAGGTGCTGGAGGAGGACGCGGACCGGTTGGAGGGGTTTTGCGCCACCGAGGTGAACGGAAAGCCGCGGTTGTTTTACATCGCGCCGGACGACCAAGGCCCGGCGATGCAAGTGTGGGAAGGTGCGGGCAAGCCACGGGTGATCGGCCACCTGCCGACGGAGGAGTGAGGAGCCGGAAAAACCTCCGGCAAGGAGGTGAAGACGGGTTGCGCGGAGGCGGTTCGCCCGCACTGTGGCGGCCCTCATGAACAAACTGGACGAAATCATCGCCCAAAAGCACCTCGAAGTGCAGCGCCTCCTGCCCCGTGCGGAGAAGCTGCGTGCCGCCGCCGCGCTGCGGGATGACGTGCGCTCCTTTTACGATGCCCTGCGGGCCGACCCCACCCGCCTGAGCATGATTGCCGAGGTGAAACGTGCGTCGCCTTCTGCCGGCACGATCGCAGCGGACTTTGATCCGCTCACGATTGCCCGTGGTTATGAAAAAGCCGGCGCGAACGCCCTCTCGGTGCTCACGGACGAAAAGTATTTCCAGGGCCGTCTGGAGTATCTCACGCTGATTCGCGAGCAGGTGGACATCCCGTGCCTGCGGAAGGATTTCATCATTCATGAGGCGCAGATCTTTGAGGCCGTGGTGGCCGGTGCGGATGCCATCCTGCTGATCGTGGCCGCTTTGGACCAGCCGACGCTGGAGCATCTGCTGGAGGTGGCGAGTACCTTCCAGCTCGATGCCCTCGTCGAAGTCCACGACCTGCCGGAGCTCGAACGAGCCCTCGCAACTGACGCCCGCATCATCGGCGTGAACAATCGCAACTTGAAGCACTTCACCGTGGATCTCGGCACGACCGAAAAGCTGGCCGAGGAAGTGCCGGACGATGTTGTGCTGGTGGCCGAAAGCGGCATCAAGACCGTGGCGGATGCCCAGCGCCTCGCCGAGGCCGGGGCGGACGCTTTGCTCGTCGGCGAGACGCTCATGCGCAGCCCGAACATCATGATCGATCTGCCCGCGCTGCGTGTGCCGGTGGCGCCGAGGGATGCGTGAGCGGGGAAGGGGAGGTGGAGTATTGGAGTGGTGGAGTCATGGATTCCAATCCTCCCATTCTCCAGCACTCCACCGCTCCAGTTGGTTTGAGCGCTTGTTGAAATGAAGTGTCGGCCAGGGGCGTTCTTTGCGCCCTCTCTGACCACATGAAACGTCTCTCGATCCTCTCCCTCCTCGCGTTCGCGGCTGCCGCGCATGCCGAAATCAAACTCCCCGCCATCATCGGCGACAACATGGTGCTTCAGCAGAAGCAGGCGAACCCCATCTGGGGCTGGGACACACCCGGCACGAAGGTCACCGTCACCTTCAACGGCCAAACGAAGACCGGCGAGGCCGATGCGAAGGGCAAATGGACCGTGAAACTCGATCCTGTGCCCGCCAGCGCCAAACCAGCGACGATGAACATCAAGGGTACCAACAAGGTGGAGCTCAAAAACATCCTCGTCGGCGAGGTTTGGATCTGCTCCGGCCAGTCGAACATGCAGTGGAGCCTCTCGCAGAGCTATGACGCCGATTTGGAGATCGCCACGGCGAAGCACCCCAACATCCGCCTCATCTCCGTGCCGCAGGTCGGCACGCAGGAGCCGCAGAACGACTTCAAAGGTGCCTGGGCGGAGTGCTCGCCGGCCAACGCGGGCGAATTCAGCGCGGTCGGCTTCTTCTTTGGCCGCTCGCTGCATCAGACGCTCGATGTGCCGGTGGGTCTGATCGACAACGCTTGGGGCGGCAGCGCTGCGGAAGCCTGGGTGCGCCGCGATGTGCTGGAGAAGGATGGACGCTTCAAGAACCTGCTCGACAGCTGGGCCGTTCGTGAAAAGGACCTCACCAGCGACGCCGCGAAGACGAAATACGATGCCGCCCTCGCCGCTTGGAAAAAGCGTGCGGACGAGGCCAAGGCGAAGAAGGCCGAGTTCCGCGAGCGTGCCCCGCAGAGCCCACAGCAGCAGCTTTCCGGCAACAACCGCCCCGCGAACATCTACAATGGCGTTTTGCTCCCCACCATCGGCTACGGCATCAAGGGGGCCATCTGGTATCAGGGCGAAAGCAATGCCGGACGTGCCTATGAATACGGTTACCTCTTCCCTCTCATGATTCAGCATTGGCGCGACGAGTGGAAGCAGGGCGATTTCCCCTTCCCGGCGACAGCGACTGGGCCGAACTGCGTGAAAGCCAGACGAAGACACAAAACGCCATCAAGAACGGCGGCCAGGCCGTCATCATCGACATCGGCGAAGGCCGCGACATCCACCCACGCAACAAGCGCGACGTTTCTGACCGCCTCGTGCGTCTGGCGCTTGCCAAGGACTACGGCGTCAAAATTCCCTTCCGTAGCCCCGAGTACAAGAGCGTCGAAATCCAGGGCAACAAAGCCATCGTCACCCTCGATACCTTTGGCAGCAGTCTTTACACCTTCGACGTGCAGGAAGTAAAAGGCCTCGCCGTCTGCGGTGAAGACAAAAAATGGGTCTGGGCCACCGGCAAGCTCCTCGGAGCCGACAAGATCGAAGTCACCGCACCCGGCGTCGCCAAGCCCGTCGCCGTCCGCTATGCCTGGAGTGACAATCCGGTGTGCAATCTCTTCAGCAAAGAAGGCCTGCCCGTCACGCCCTTCCGCACGGATGATTTCCCCATGATCACCAAGCCTGCCGCTCCCGCGAAGTGAGTGAATCTTGGCCTCGAAGCCGCGAATTTTGAAATGAACGCCCGCAGTTCAAACTGCGGGCGTTTTTGCGTCCTGCATTAATTCGTGACAAAAGAGGGGTGGCTGCTAGTCTCGCCGTCCCGTTTTTCAAAAAAACCGTCACGTCCTCCCCTTCCATTAGTTTTCCCGCACCGGTAATCGTCTGAATCGCATGAAGCTCCCCCTTCGCGTCACGCTCGCCTCCCTCGCCGCCTGTGTCTCTGTCATGGGACAGGCACCCACGACCCCTCCTGCTGCCCCCGGTGCTCCTCCCGCCGCGCCTGGAGCACCTCCAGCAGCCCCAGGGGCACCCGCTGCACCTGCCGCGGGCGGTGCTCTGAATATCGCCCAGGAGACCGAGGCGCTCATGAATGAGGCGGTGAAGCTCTTCACCGAGGCCAAGTATCAAGAGGCTCTCTCGAAGATCGCTCAAGCGGAGAAGAATCTGAACAACAAGCCCTTCGAAGGCATTCTCTACGCCAAGGGCGCGTGCTTCTTCAACTTGGAGGACTTTCCGAAGGCCATCGAATCGCTCGAACTCTATGTGAAGGAGTTTCCTGAAGGTGGCAGCATCACCGATGTGCGCATGGCCCTCGGTCGTGCCTATTTGAAGTCCAAAGAGGGAGAAAAAGGCGTGGCCGTGCTGAAGGAGGTCGTGGGCAAGTCCCCCGAGAAGAAAGCCGAGGCCGGTCTCATCATCGCCGATCATTACAAGGCGGAAAACAAGACGGAAGAGGCCCTCCAGATCCTCTCTGCGGTGCTCGCCGATGGCGTGCGCAGCCCGGAATCCATTCAGGCGGCCATGATGGCCTCCCAGCTCTATGTGGCCGGTGGCAGGCTAGATGAAGCCAGCGCCCTCATGGACAAGGTGCGGAACTTTGCCTCCGGGGGCGACAACATCGCCCAGATGAACAACATCTACCTCCAGCTGGGCGATCAGATGATGGAGAAAAAGGCCTTCCAGGATGCCTTGAATGCCTACCAGCTCGTCCGCCGCAAGAGCGAGATTTCCCGCATCCAGAAAGAGCAGATCGCCAAGATCGAAGCGAAGCTCAAAGTGTCCAAAGGGGATCAAAAAGCCGAATTCGAAGCGAAGCTGAAGGCCGGTCAGGAAATCCTCGCGGAGATCGAAAAGCGCACGGATTACGATGCCTCGCTCTACTACCGTCTCGGCCGTTGCTACTTCGAAATGGGCCAGCCGCCCGCCGAAGGTGCCGCTGGAGACGCCAGCCGCATGTGGCAGTCCATTTTGGCCTTCACCACCATCGTCGATGAGTTCAAAGACTTCCCCCAGCGTGACCGCTGCATGTACGGCCTCATCATGGTGAACGCCGCCCTCAAGCGCATCCCAGAAGCGCGGGCGCTTTGCGAAAAATTCATCGAAAACTTCCCGGACAGCAGCGAGCTGGGCCAGATTTCCGAGATGTACGGCATGCTCGCCTATCAGAACGGCCAGCTCGAAGAGGCCGAACGCGCCTTCAACAAGGCCTCCGGCTTCCCCAAGGCGGACCAAGAGCGCCTTCGCTACCTCAGCGGCATCGTGCTGTTTGAATTGCAGCGCTTTGAGCAGGGCCGCGCCGCCTTCGATGCTCTCATGGCCGCCAACAAGGACAGCGTTTACAAAGACGAGTGCCTCTACCGCATCGCCCTGAGCTACTTCTACCAGAACGATTACAAGAACGTGGTCAAAGCTCTGGAGACCTACATCAAGGAGAATCCCAAGGGGAACTACCTCTGCGATGCCAAATACCGCCTCGCCTTCATCACCTTCCAGGATGGCAAAAAGGACAAGGCGCAGGAAATGCTCCTCAAAATCACCGAGGAGCATCCGAACGATCAAAACGTGGGCCAAGTGCATGCCCTCCTCGGCGATATTTACAACCAGAAGGCCGATTACGAGAACGCCACGAAGCAGTTCGAGTTCGCCGTGGACAAGGCGAAGACCGATGACGTGCAAAACTACGTCATGGACCAGCTCACGGACCTCTATGTGGGCCAAAACGAGTGGAAGAAGCTCGCCGGCATGTGGCAGCGTTACTACAACACGAAAAAGGACAACGAGGAACTCTCCCTCAAAGCCATCCTTTGGATCAGCCGCTCCCACATCAAGGACCAGAAGCCTGAAGAAGCCCAAAAGCTCCTCTCCGAGCACATCAAGCAGCGCATCTCCAATGCCGCCAACCAGCAAGTCGAAGGCCTGATTCAGCAGCTCGTGAATGTGGTAACGCCGAAACGCCGCCGCGCCGCGCCCGCCCCGGCTCCTGACCCCAATGCGAAGCCCGCCGAAACCGCCGCCGCTCCTGCCCCCGCCGCGCCGAAGGTGCCGGAGTATGAGCAGACCTTTGAAGAGGTGGAGAAGAAGCTCGAAGAGCTGCTCACGCCTCCCAAGGAGCTGAACAATGGCACCGCCGCCATGCGCATTCTCTTTGCCAAGACCTGGCTGGCGAAGGCGATGAAGCTTCCAGATAAGACGAGCAAGTTCTTCAACATCCTCGTCGAGGTGGCGAAAGCCGAAGACCTCAGCCCCATGCTCCTCGCCATCGTAGGTGACAATGCCCGCACCAAGGGAGATCTCGACAAGGCGACCACCTGCTACGTTCGCCTGCGTGATGTCTTCAAGAACACCGAATACTCCGACGGTGCTCCCGTGGGCCTCGCCGAGATCGAGTTCGAAAAGAACAACTACGACAAGGCGCTGGAACTCTTCAAAGCTGCCAGCGAATACCAAGGCAGCGCTTACATTCTCCAATCCACCCAGGGCATCGCCAAGGCCTCCGCGAAGCTGAAGAAATGGGACGATGCCAAGAAGCTCTACGAGCAGATCGCTCAGACCAAGGAATGGCGTGGTGAACCCACTGCGAACTCCCTCCGTATGCTCGGTGACATTGAGGCCGCTCAGAACAAGCACGAGGCCGCCATCGCCTACTACCAGCGCGTCTTCATCGCCCACCAGCGCTGGAAAGACGAGATGGCGAAGGCCTACCTCGGCTCCGCGAAGTCCTTCATCGCCCTCGGCAAGAAAGAAGAGGCTCGCAACACGCTCCAGGAGATGATCAACCGGGCTGACCTCAAGGAAAAGCCGGAGACCAAAGAGGCCCAACGCCTCATCGCCACGCTCTAAACTGCCACTGAAGCCTCACCTTTGACCGTCATGCGCTCCGTTTCCCTGTTTTTCGCTGTTTGCGGCCTTCTGCTCGCCTCCGCCGGTTTCGCCCGTGCCCAGGCCATCGTCTTGAAAGACGGCAGCAAGGTCTTTTCGAACGAATTCTCCCTCGAAGGAGAGAAAATCATCCGCACCATCAAGATCGGCGAGGCCACCGCCAAGAGCGAGATCATGCGGCAGAACATCGACTCTCTCGAATGGCCTTACCCCGCCGAGCTCACGGACTCGCAGGATCTTCTCGCCAAAGGGAAGACCGAGGAAGCCATCGCCGTGCTGAAAAAAGGGAAGGACTTCTTCGAGAAGTTTAAGGACGTGGAGGGGAACTGGTATGTGGACATCAACTTCGCTTACATCGAGGCCCTGAACGCTGGCGGGAAGTTTGATGACGTGATCAAGCTCATGCCTTCGGCCCGCAATCTGAAGCTTACCGATGCCCAGAAGATGCGCCTGCGCATTATCCAGCTCGATATCGACCGCCAGACCTCTTCCGATTACCTGACCATCGTAGCCGAAGCGGAGAGCATTTTGAAGGAGACGGATGATTCCGCCGTCGGCGCCGCCCTTTGGAACATCATCGCTGATGTGCATGTGAAGAAGAAGGAATGGGAAAAAGCTCTTCTCGCCTACCTGCGCATCCCTGTCTTCTACGGCACGCAGATGCAGCGTGTGCCGGAGGCCGAGCTACAGGCCGCCCTCATGCTCGTGAAGATGGGCCGCTTTGAAGATGCCGCGTCCTTTTTCACCCGTCTCATCGCTTCTTACCCCGGTTCTCTTATCGCCGAGCGTGCCACGAAGGAAAAAGCCTCCATCGCCGGCATGAAGAACGAAGATCCCTCGAAGCAGACGAAGGATGAAAGCAAGGACGGCAAGAAGGATGAAAAGCCCGCCGAAGGCGGCGAGAAGCCCAAAGAGGGCACCGAGCCTGCAAAAACTCCCGAAGAGCCAAAAAAATAACTCCACATTTTCTCTCACACCCCCCATCATAACCCTCCACCTCGTTCCTCAAACATGACACGCCTCCTCCGTTCCCGTCTCGTCCCTGCCGCTCCGTTGCTCGTATTGGCGCTGGGTGTTCTCACTGGCCTCGCTTCCGCTCAGGAAGCCGCTGCCGCCGCTGAAGCGGCCCATCCGCAGGGTGACTCCCTCATCACGCTCTTCATCCAGGGCGGCTGGGTGATGTATCCCCTCCTCGTTTGCTCCATCGCGATGGTCTGGCTCACGGTCGATACTTGGGGCCGCACGGGCGTGAAGAAGCTCGCTCCTCCAGCCCATGTGGCTCAGATGCAGGACCTCTTCCGCAGCGGTGACTACGTCGGTGCCTACCAGTTTGCCAAAAACAACAATTCCTCCTTCTGCGATGTGAGCCGCGTTTGCCTCAGCTTTGCCGGTGACGGTGAAGAAGCCGTGGAAACCGCCATGTTTGCCGAAATCAACAAGGTGAACGCCGCCATCCAGACCCGCATCAACTACCTCTCGGTTATCGGTGTGTGTACCCCGATGATCGGTCTGATCGGCACGGTGGCTGGTATGAAAGGCGCTTTCGCCGAGCTGGGCAAATCCGGCGCTTCGGACGTGGGTGCCCTTTCCGGCCACATCGGTGAGGTGCTCGTCGCTACCGCCACCGGTCTGGTGATCGCCGTGCCGGCCTTCCTCGTGTTCTACTTCCTCCGTAACCGTCTCCAGGGCGGTATGGGCGGCCTTCAAGAGTGCTTGCAGGCTCTCTTCCGCAAGATGCCCTACGAGCACCTCAAGGGTGCCCACGTCGGCGAAGAAGAATTCTATGCCGCCGTGCCAAACTGGGTCGCGGGTGGCGAAGCCGCTCCGGCTGCCGTGGCTGCCTAATTTCCAACTCACCCCAAGGAGACGCGGCACTCCCGCGTCTCCCGCTCGGTCAGACTTTTCACTTTTTACATCTCACCTTTAACTTCATACCACTATGGGCGGCGGCGGCGGCAATATGGAAGGGGGCGAACCGGAGTTTCAAATCGCTCCGATGATCGACGTCCTACTCGTTCTCCTCATCTTCTTCATGAGCATCACCTCCTCGCAGGTGGCGAAGATCGATAAGGAGATCACTCCTCCCGTGGCCGGTGCGGCCAAGAAGAAGGAGAAAAACCTCGCCAACGAGGGCATCATCAACGTGCGCTGGAATAATACCCGCCAGCAATCCACCCTCGTGCTCCAGGATCGTGAATATCCACAGACGGATGCCCTCGTGGAGCTACTCACCGATTTGAAGACCAGAAACGCCTCCTACCGTGTCATCATCCGCGGTGATAAGGCTCTCCCCGCCGTCGAAGTCCAGAAAGTCATGGCCGTCATCGCCCAGTCCGGCATCGACGACATCTCCTTCTCCGCCCTTAACCAGTAAACTCCCGCTGCTATGTCCGCCCACGGAAAGAAGAAGAACGAAATCGAGCATGACGGAACAGCTTTGGGCTTCCAGATCGCCCCGATGATCGACGTTGTGTTCGTCATCATGCTTTTCTTCATGGTGATGGCCGGTTCCCAGAAAAAGGAGATGGAGCTCAAGAGCCAGCTCCCCGGCATCGCCCCCGCCAGCGCCGATGCCCCGCAGGAAATGCCAGACGAGATCATCATTAAGATCGAGGAATCCGGCATCGTGCTGCTCAACGAGGAAGAATTCGACAATCCCGGCCCCGCGAAGCCTGCGGCTCCCGATCTCGACAAGCTCCCAAACATGACCGCGACGCTGAAACGCCTCAAACAGGAGGCCGATAACCGCAGCGCCAAAGTCATCGTCACCATCGAAGCCGAGGAACAGGCCAAGTACGAGCGTGTCATCGACGTGCTGAACTCCCTCGCCATCGCCCGCGTTTCCAACGTGACCTTCTCCGTTGGCGGCGACACCGGCTTCTGATCCATTTTGCTCCGGGCAGGAAATTCTCATCGCACCCCAAGATGCCCGCTGGCCCATGCGTGAGCATGGAATCTGAACTCTTGAATCCTCAATCAGAAATCCGTCATGAACCCTGATCCCAACCAGCAGCCACCCGCGCAGCCCGGAGCCGCTCCCTATCCGCATCCCGGTGCCACCCAGCCGATGCCTCAGGGCTACCCGCAGATGCCGCAGGGGTATCCTCAGATGCCTCCCGGCTATCCGCCGCACATGACCGGCCCAATGACGATGGGCTATCCACCGGGCTACCCCATGCCGCAGGGCTATCCGCAGATGCCCCCCGGCTACCCTCAAATGCCCCAGGGCTATCCGCAGATGCCGCAGGGATATCCTCAAATGCCTCAGGGATACCCACAGATGCCGCAGGGTTACCCCCAAATGCCTCCCGGCTATCCGCAGATGCCCGGCATGATGCCGCCGCCCACGATGCCGATGCCGGCCGTGGCTCCGCCTCCTGCTCCAGGCACTACCGCCCCACTCGCTCCGGCCCAGCCTGCCCCCGCAGCACCGAAACCCGCCGCTCCAAAGCCGGCGGCTCCAGCACAGCCTACTCCAGCGGCCCCGGTCGTTGCGGCGGCGCCTCCCACCGATTCTGCTGTCGCCATAGCGACGGCGATTCCCGATGATGCGGCTCATCACCACGGTGAATTCGGCCCCGTGGAAGTCTTTCATCCCGAAGCCGCTCATCACATCGAGCCTGCGAAGCCGCAAAACGCCTTTGTGAAGATGTGGAAGAAGGTCGGCGGTGGTTCGCTCACGCTTTCGATCTTTGTCCATGCCGGCATTCTCATCGCCATGGGCCTCATCGTCGTGGCGCAAAAGATGCAGGAGAAGCAGGTCGATTTCCTCCCCGGCGGCGGCACCCAGCAGGGCGCGGCGGCCAGCCAGGACCTCCAGCACAAGGTGCAGCAGAAGAAACGCAGCAGCATCTCGAAGACGACCCCGATGAAGAAGATCGTCACGAACAGCGTGAACGCGGACATCTCGCTGCCGGAAGCACCCCCCGATGCGCTCGATATTCCCGATGCCACCAGCATGCTCGGCGGCGGCTCGATGGGCAGCGGTGGATTCGGCGGAGCAGGCGCCGGTGGCGGCTTCGGCAAAGGCATCGGCATGGGCGGAGCGAACGGCTTTGTGAGCCTGCCGCCTTCGATGCGCAGTCGTTGCAGCACACAGGAGCGTCTTGAAAAGCTCCGTCAAAACGGCGGCAGCCCGGAGTGTGAGCAGGCGGTGAGTGCCTCGCTCGAATGGCTCAAAGGAAAACAGAACCCCGATGGCTCCTGGGGCCGTGGCAACAAAGCCGCCTACACCGGTCTCGCCCTTCTGTGCTTCCTCGGCCGCTGCGAGACGCCCGATTCTCCTTTCTACGGCGAGAACGTCACGAACGGCATCACCTACCTCATCGAGCTCAGCAAGAAGAACCCCCACGGCATCATCTCCGAGACTTGGATGGGTGAAAAGGGCGGCGCGGGCACTTACGAGCACGGCATTGCCACCTACGCCCTCGGCGAAATGTACACGTTGGCACGGCTTGGCTCCAAATCCCTCCCTGGCATGCGTGAAGCCTTCGAGAAGGGCGTGAAGGTCATCATCGACAACCAGTCCCCCAAAGGCGGCTGGGGCTACGGCGGCAAAGAAATCGTTTACAACAAGGCAGCAAACGATCTCTCCGTCGTCGGATGGCAGTTCCAGGCCGTCAAAGCCGCCAAGAACACCAAACTCAAGATCGACGGGCTCGAGTCCTGCATCAAAAAGATGATCGAATACATGGAAGGCATGCAGACGAAGGACGGCGGCTTCGGCGGAGCAGATCGCGACAAGCATTACAACCAATGGTCACTCACCGGCGTCGGCATTCTCGCCCTCGAAACGATGGCCAAGAACAAATCCGCCGCCACGAAGAAGGCCGTGAAGTTCATGCACGAGTTCCTCGCTGCCGAACCGCTCGATTGGAACAAGAACTGCAACCTTTACTGCTGGTACTACTACACCCAGGCCTTCTTCCAGGTCGGCGGTGAAGAGTGGAAGTTCTACAATCAGCAGTTCCTTCCGCAGATTCTCAGCGCCCAGCAGCCCGATGGCAGCTTCAAGCGTGGCCGCCCAAACTATCCCGCTGGCGATGCTGCCGATGAAATCTACCGTCAGTGCCTCTGCACCCTCCAGCTCGAAGTTTACTACCGCTACCTCAAGGTCGCCGATACCGAGGAGAAGTCCTTCTTCGACAAATAACCGCATCTGACTTCTTACTTCTCACGTCTTACCTCCTTCGGGGCGTCTCACACCGAGACGCCCTGTTCTTTTCCCCTTCATGTCCGCCGCCGAAAACATCTACGAAACCCGCCGCCTGCTCGATGAATACCTCCTGTTTCATTACGGCACACCTGCCGAGGTGCTGCCATGGGAGAACGGTCCGCGTGAGGCGCTGAACTTCCCCGTGCGCACGGTCATGGACCTCATCGACCTTCCGCGCACGCCCTGTGAAGCCGTCGCCCTCGATCTCGGTTGTGCCGTCGGACGATCCAGCTTCGAACTCGCCAACTTCGGCGTCCGCGTTTTGGGCATCGACTACTCACAAAGCTTCGTCGATGCCGCCGCCTTGCTCGCACGAGACGGCTGCATGCCTTACGACCGCGTCGATGAAGGTAACGCCAGGACCTCGCTCATCGCCCGTGTGCCAGACAACCTCCGCCGTGACCGCGTCACCTTCGAGCAAGGCGATGCCATGAACCTCCGCGCTGATCTTGGCGACTACGACATCGTCCACGCCGCGAATCTCCTCTGCCGCCTCACCGATCCGCTCAAGCTCATCGAGCGTCTGCCATCCCTCGTGCGCCCTGGCGGCCAGCTTTTGCTCACCACACCCTGCACTTGGCTCGAAGACTTCACCCCACGTGGAAACTGGCCCCAAGGCTCCACCCGTGAATGGCTCACCTCCCTTCTCGAACCTCACTTCGATCTCTCCAAGACCTGCGACATGCCCTTCCTCATCCGCGAGCACGCCCGCAAATACCAATGGAGCGTCGCCCTCGGCATGCGCTGGCGTCGCAAGGTGTCGTAGGACCAGTGATGCGGGCACTCCTGCCCGCACAGCTCATTGCGTCCTTGCCTCCGCAGGTCCTTTTCGCCTACGCTGAGCCTTCGCATGAAAAACGCGCTTCTTCTCGCCACCCTCCTTGCTGCCGCCGTTCAGGCGCAGATGCCGAATTTCAAAGAGCAGCTCATCGATGCCGAAGTCGGCATTGGTTACGGCCTCGCCGTCGCGGATGTGAATGGCGATCAACGCACGGACATCCTCCTCGCCGATAGCAACGTCATCGTCTGGTATGAAAACCCGACATGGAAGAAACACCTCATCGCCGAAAAACTCACCGAGAAGGACCACGTCTGCATCGCCGCCCGCGACATCAATGGCGATGGCAAATGCGAGATCGCCGTCGGTGCCGGTTGGAACCCCGGCGACACCGTGGGGAGCGGTGCCGTGTTCTATTTAATCGCTCCCGCCGATCGCACCCAGCGCTGGGAACCTGTCCAACTCGCTCACGAACCCACGACCCATCGCATGAAATGGGTGCGCAACCGCTCCGGACGCTACGACCTCGTCGTCGTGCCGCTCCATGGCCGTGGGAACGACAAAAACGCCGAAGGAACCGGCGTGCAGGTGCTGGCTTACCACATGCCCGAAGATCCGCGCCAAGCATGGAATACAACCCTCGTGCAGGGCACCATGCACAAGACGCACAACCTCGACATCATCCCTGCCATGGGTACTGAAGCCGAGAGTTTGCTTCTCTGCGGACGCGAAGGCGTCGTGCGACTCGACCCCACCGACAACGGCTGGAAGGAACAGTGGATCGCCCAGCATCCGAAGGACAGCCCCGACCTCCAAGGCGCGGGTGAAGTGCGCTACGGAGCCTTCGCTGGCGGTCAGCCTTATGTCGTCACCATTGAGCCCATGCATGGTGACAAGCTTGTGCTTTACACACCACCTGCCGATGGACCCAAAAACGGCACCTGGCAGCGTCGTGTGCTTTCGAGTGATCTCGTCGATGGTCATGCCATCGCCACGCATGATCTGCTCGGCCTCAACAATCGTCAGATCGTCGTCGGTTGGCGGGCGCAGCAAAAGATCGGCAAGGTGGCCGTGAAGCTTTTCTGGACCACCAAGGAGGATGGCAACGGCTGGCAAAACGCCTTCATTGATGATGGCGGCATGGCCTGCGAAGATGCCGTGTGCGCCGATCTCGATGGCGACCGCGATCTCGAGATCATCGGCGCGGGTCGTCGTAGCAAGAATGTTAAGATTTATTGGAATCAGCGGAACCAGTGAAACAATTTTGTCTTCACTCCCTCTAGCTGCTCGCTTGCGGTGGCGCGGCTTTTGCTTCTAAAATCCGCCCCGCTATGAAAGCCGCACGTATTCTTCTCTCGACCGCCGCCGCTCTCATCCTGAGCCACTGCACCCTGCCGACTCGGGCATCCTTCACGTCCCTTTTCCCCAGCCAGCGTGAGGTCGTCCGTCGCCCGCTCATCGTTCAGCCCGTGCAGGCCTCCAGCTCGCCGCTTTACGTTTGGCATGGCAATGGCAGCCCTGGGCTGAGCACCGTCACCATCGACCTCAGCGAGCAGAAAGCCTACCTCTACAAAGGCGGTGAAAACCTCGGCTGGACCTACGTCGCCACCGGCCGCAGCGGCTTCAACACGCCCACCGGCACCTTCCGCATCCTCGAAAAGCAGGTCGATAAGCGCTCCAATCGCTACGGCAGCATCGTCAGTTCGAATGGCTCCGTTCTTCGCAGCAACGCCACCGCCGGCGTCCACTCCGCACGCGGAGGCCGCTTCCAAGGAGCCAAGATGCCCTACTGGATGCGCCTCACCGGCTACGGCATCGGCATGCATGCCGGAGCCATCCCCAATCCTGGCTCCCCCGCCTCCCACGGCTGCATTCGCCTGCCCTATGACATGGCGCAGACGATCTATCAAAACGCTCCCGTCGGCACTCGCGTGACGATCATGCGCTGAGTTGCGCTTGAAGGCATTTTTGGAGCTTTGACGTGAAGAAGCCTTGATGGGCGGGCGTTCACACGCCCCACTTCATTGCCCATGATTCGCACTCTCCTCGCCCTACTCACCTTTGCGGTCGGCCTTCGTGCCGCCGAGCGGCCCAACATCGTCTTCATCTTCTGCGATGACCTCGCGCTCCAGGCGATGAGCTGCTACGGCGATAAGCGCAAGCTGCTCGACACGCCCAACATGGATCGCCTCGCCAAAGAAGGCATGCGTTTTGACCGCTGTCTCGTGACGAACTCCATCTGCGGCCCCATGCGGGCCGTTATCCAGACCGGCAAGTACTCGCACGCCAACGGCTTCTACAACAATAGCAACAGCAAGTTCGACAGCAGCCAGCCCACCTTCCCGAAGGTCATGCAGAAAAGCGGCTATCAGATGGCCGTCATCGGCAAATGGCACCTCATGACCGATCCCGTCGGCTACGACTACTGGAACGTCCTCCCCGGTCAGGGCGCCTACTACAACCCGCCCATGATCGAAAACGGCAAGCCCGTGAAATATGAAGGCTACTGCACCGACATCATCGGCGACCTCACTTTGAAATGGCTCGACTCCCGCGACAAAACAAAGCCCTTCATGATGATGTGCCAGCACAAGGCTCCGCACCGCGAGTGGGAACCGCCGCTCCGACTGCTCGGCTTTGACAATGACCGCGTCTATGACGAGCCGGAAACGCTTTTCGACGCTTACAGCGGCCGCAGCAAAGCCGTGAGTGATCACGACATGGGCATCGACCGCACCTTCACCGAGCGAGATGCCAAACTCGTCATGCCCGGCAATTTGACCGCCGAACAGAAGCAGGCCTGGAATGCCTACTACGAGCCTCGCAATGCCAAATACGCCGCCGCTGCGCCGACCGGTCGTGACCTCGTGAAATGGCGCTACCAGCGCTACATGCACGACTACCTCGCCTGCGTGAAGGCGGTGGACGAAAATGTGGGTCGCGTGCTCGATTACCTCGACAAAAACGACCTCACCAAGAACACCGTCGTCATGCTCAGCAGCGATCAGGGCTTCTATTTGGGCGAGCACGGATGGTTCGACAAACGCTGGGTCTTTGAAGAGTCCGTCCGCACGCCCTTCCTCGCCCGCTGGCCCGGCGTCATCCCCGCAGGCAGCAGCAATTCGCAGCTCACCAGCCTCGTCGATCTCGCCAGCACCTTCACCGACATGGCCGGTGCGCCACCCATGGAAGGCCTGCATGGCCGCAGCCTCGTGCCCATCATGAAAGGCGAAACGCCTGCCGACTGGCGCAAATCGCACTACTACCACTACTACGAGTATCCCGTGCCGCATCGCGTGCGTCCGCACTACGGCGTCATCACGGATCGCTACAAGCTCATCCATTACTACAAGCCCGACGTGGATGACTGGGAACTCCTCGACCGCCAAAAAGACCCGCTGGAGACGAAGAGCTTCTACAACGATCCCGAATACGCCGACACCGTGAAGGAGCTGAAAGCCGAAATCATCCGACTCCAAAAAGAACTCGGCGAAACCATGCCGCCACCGCGTTTCGCCCACGGCAACAAGGCCTTCGACAACGAACCCCAGCCGCCTGAACAGCCCAAAAAGAAGGGCAAAGGCAAAAAGAAGGCGGAGTGATCTGACCAGATACAAAACGCCCGGCCTGTGATCAGGCCGGGCGTTTTCATTTCAAACACAGAAAAGGCACTTACTTTGCGTCGCCGCTCACACCAGTGAGGTCACGCTTGGATTCGAGCACCTTGTCCACGAGGCCGTATTCAGCGGCTTGAGAGGCGGACATGTAGTTGTCACGATCGGCGTCACGTTCGATCTGCTCGACGGACTTGCCAGTGTGATGGGCGAGAATGCGGTTGAGACGCTTTTTGAGGCCGAACATGTATTCCACCGTGCGCTCGACATCGCTGGCCGTGCCGCGGGCACCGCCAGAGACCTGATGGATCATGATGTCGGAATTGGGTAGGGCGTAGCGTTTGCCCTTCGTGCCGGCGGCCAGCAAAACGGCACCCATCGAGGCCACGAGGCCGATGCTGTAGGTGCACACATCGCAGGTGAGGAACTGCATTGTGTCATAGATGGCCAGGCCGGCGGTCACGCTGCCGCCAGGGCTGTTGACGTAGATGTTGATGTCCTTCTTCGGGTCCTGCATCTGGAGGAAGAGGAGCTGGGCGATGATGATGGAGGCCATCGTGTCATTCACCTCGCCGCCGAGGAAGATGATGCGGTCCTTCAAGAGGCGGGAGTAGATGTCATAGGCACGCTCGCCGCGGCCGTCCGCCTCGATGACGGTGGGGACCATGTAAGCGTTCGATGGGGCGATGACGGAGGGAAAATCGTGGCTGGTGGGGATCATGAGGCGTGGAATCAAGAGGCGGGCGGCGGCCTTGTCAATGCAGCGGACCTAGTGAGGGTGACAAACCTTACCGCGAAGAGATGCGGGCCGCTCGTTGCTTTCGGCGGGCCATCACGTCATCCCGCTTCACGCGGATTTTCGAGGCGTCCTCGGTGCGGCGTTGCACGAGGGCCTCGTTTTCGAGGATGGCGAGGTATCGGAGGTAGTTGTCATATTCCGGCAGCGAATCGGCATCCCGCTGTTGGGTAAGTTTTTTTTCCGTATCGCGGTAAACTTCCCGCAGCTCGATGATGACCTTCGCCAAGCCGGGTGGGTCGATGCTGGGCATGAATTCATGCGTTGTGAAGCGTTTCTGCTCCTCCTGCAGCGCGGCGGCCTCGGCGGCCCGGCGGGCTTGCAAGGCGTTGTTGATGTCTCTTTCCAAGCGGGCGAGGTATCGTTCGCCGAGAGTCTTGATGTTGGTGGCGTAGGCCGCGTTGATCTTCGAATCGAAGGTGTCTTGGAAGTTTTCTTCGAGTAGATCGAGCTGTTTAGCCATCGGCAGGCTTTTGTTGATGGTCGCCACGGGCAGCGATGGCGTGCTCGGAGGTGGCGTGGGGATCAGCGGGGCTGGTTTCGGAGCAGGAATCGGCGTTGTCACCGGCATGCTCGGTGGCGCTGTCGGAGGGGTGACGACGGCCACGGGCTTTTCGACCGGCTTGGTGACCGGTGGAGGCGTTGGTTTGGGTGGTTCGGGCTTTGTGACGGGAGCCGTCGTCGTGGCCGTTTTGGGCTCTTCGACCGGTGTTTCAGTGCCCGCAGGCTGATGAAGCACGGCCCAGCCGCCGCCCAGCACGATGACCGCCACGGCAATGACATACGGCAGCGAGGATGAGCGCCTCGGCAGTTCCTCGAATACCTCGTCGTGATGCACCGGCGCTCTCGGCTGGCGCTGCAAATGCGCGGGAACCTTCCCACGGCCTGGCACCTCCTGGGCGACCTGTCGCGGAATGGCGGAGCTGGATTGCTTGCCAGATTCCACCAGCGGCGTGGTGAGGATCACATCGAGATCACGGCGGATTTCACCGCTGCTTTGATACCGCTCCTCGCGATCCTGCTCCAGCGCACGCCGCACGATGCGGTCAAAGCGCGGGTCCACGCCCGGCACCTTCTGCGAGGGCATCTTGAACATCCCACGCGGCAGGTCGCCGGTGAGCATCTGGTAAAGCATCACGCCCACCGCATACAGATCCGCCCGGCCATCCACCTGAATGCCGAGGATGAGCGATTCGGGGGCCACATAGTCTGGCGTGCCC
Organism: Verrucomicrobiaceae bacterium; assembly: GCA_016713245.1. Taxonomy (GTDB): domain Bacteria; phylum Verrucomicrobiota; class Verrucomicrobiia; order Verrucomicrobiales; family Verrucomicrobiaceae; genus Prosthecobacter. The sequence goes on from JADJPM010000001.1 coordinate 1,411,399, forward strand.
ATCGTCATGCCCGTTTGCGTCAGACCACGCGAGTGACCATCATCACCCGCCACTTTGGCCAGGCCGAAATCCGCCACCTTCACGCGGCCATCGCTGTCGATGAGGATGTTTGAGGGTTTGATGTCGCGATGAATGACACCCTGTTTGTGCGCGTAGCCGAGCGCATCGCAAACATGCGCCGTGATGGCTAGCGCATGATCCGCAGGCAGTTTCCCATGCGCGGCGATCATCTGCTGCACGTCCGTGCCGTCGATGTACTCCATCACAAAATAGAGCTGGCCTTCGTTTGTGCGGCCGAAGTCATACACGCTCACGATGGCGGGATGGTTCAGGCGGCCCATCAGCTTCGCTTCATTCTTGAAGCGCTCCGCAAAGGCCGGGTCCTGCTTCTCAATGACCGGCGGCAGCAGCTTGATCGCCACCGGCCGCTCGAGACTGAGCTGGATGCCGCGATACACCGCGCCCATGCCGCCACGACCGATCAGCTTTTCCACTTCATACTGTGGCAGCATGCGCTGCACCTCAGCGGGGGCGGGCGGCTCCCAGCGCCAATTGCCGCCGGTAGTTCGCAGGGAGTTGTCATCGGGAGGAGGCATACGAGGCCCGAGAATGCCGAGCAGCACGGTGCCTGACAAGGAGAATGCTGTTTGGGCATTTCGACTCTGTTCAGAGGCTCGTTTTCACCGCAAAGAGGCGGAGGAGCCAAGGGCGCAGGGAGAATGAAGGATCAAAAACTCCGCGCCCTCGGCCTCTTTGCCCCTCGGCGGCAAAAATCGAACTTCAGCGACGTGGCCGCTCCGCGATTTCCTTCTCCATCACATAATCATCCATCACAAAGCCGCTCCCGATGTCCGTGACGACATCCTCCTTGAACACAAAGCCGCCGCGCAGATACGAGCGGATGGCGGCGGCATTGCGTTTGTTCACTCGGAGCCGCAGCCGAGTCGCGTACATCTCACGAGCACGATCCGCGATCCAGCTCAGTGACGCCGCACCGAGGCCGCGACCCTGCATTGCGGGCTGGATGTAGAGCTTGTTGATGAAGACCACCGGCTCCTCCGGCACCTTTTCAAAGCTCACATAGCCCACCGGGCCAAAATTCTCCGCTTCGATCAGAGCGAACCACACACCCCGCATCGCCATCTCGCGTGCCATCGCGCCGACTTCATACCAGATGCTCAGCATGTAATCGATCTGGCCCAAGGGAATGATGCCCGGATAGCAGGCATGCCAAATGTCATGCGCTAGACGCTTCACCACCGGCAGCTCGTTCGCTTCAATGCGTCGAAGGCGAATCGGCGGCGGCTTCACCGGCTCCGCGCCGAGTACGTCGCTCCACACCGCGAGATCCGCCGGCGGCAGATGCGCGGCGATGTCCAGCCGCGAAGGTTCCACGATGCCTTCCTCGCGGATTTGCTCGTGATCGGCGGGAAACTCCGCCTCCGGCAAAATCCGGCAGGCAAGAAACCAGCAGGCCCAGGCCCGCCAGATGCGCAGTTCCTTGTGCCCTTCATTCATCCGAGTCGCGTAATGCTGCCAGTGACGGCGCGGATTGCCGATGAAGCGCCCCGCCGGACGGTTTCGCAGCATCCACGCCACCGCCCGATACGGCGGCTCCATCTCCTCGCATGGCACGGACATCGCCCGATTCACCAGCAGTATGCTCTTCGCCGGAAAACCATCCAGCCAAAGGCACTGCGCATACTTCAGGCAGGTCTCGACAAACCTTGGCCCTCGCTCCTTGCCTAGCGCCGCGATGTCACTCGACGTGTACACGCGGTCGAGTGGCGGAAGATGCGGGCAGGGAGACATGCGGAGGCATTCAAGCCAGCCCGTTTTTCAACGCGAATGAAAACGAATGGGCCGCGAATCACCACGAATGGCTCAGCCTCCTCATTTGCGATCATTCGCGTGTCATTCCTGCTTGATTCGTGTTCCTAGCTTGGATCCCGGCAAATTGAGCATTGAGAAACCTCCGCTGCAAAAGAAGGATGCAGTTCATGACGCCCTCCGAACTCAAAGCCGCCCTCCGTGTGAAAGCACGCGAGCTGGGCTTTGACGATTGCCGGGTGGCGGTGGCCGCTCCGGCGGCGCATCGCGAGCTTTACGAAAAATGGATCGCCGAGGGCAAACATGGCGAAATGGCCTGGATGGCCAAAAACATCGAGCGCCGCAGCGATCCGCGTCTCGTGCTCGAAGGCGCAAAAAGAATCATCGTGCTCGCCACGAACTACTTCCAAGGTCCGAAGCCCGTCACCGACTACCGCATCGCCCGCTACGCGTGGAATGACGACTATCACGACCTCATCGAGAAACGCCTCAAAGCCCTCGAAGACTTCCTCACCGCCCACGGCGGCACCACGCGGCGCTATGTCGATACCGGCCCGGTGCTGGAGCGGGACTTTGCCAGCGAAGCCGGGCTCGGCTGGGGTGGCAAAAGCACCATGCAGATCCACCGACAGCTCGGGACGTGGTTCTTCCTCGCCGAAGTGCTCACCACGCTCGAGCTGCCACCCGACGAACCCGCCCGCGACTTCTGCGGCAAATGCACGCGTTGTATCGACGCCTGCCCCACGCAGGCCATCACCGGCCCGCGCACGATGGATGCCCGGCGATGCGTGTCCTATCTCACCATCGAGCACAAAGGCAGCATCCCGCTCGAGTTCCGAAAAGCCATCGGCGACCGCATCTACGGCTGCGATGACTGCCTCGACGCCTGCCCGTGGAACCGCTTCGCCCAAACCAGTCACGAAGCCGCCTTCCAAGCCCGCCAGAGCGTCTTCTCAAAACGCCTCCGCGACTTCCTATCCCTCAGCGAAGACGACTTCCGCTCTCTCTTCGCCAAATCCCCCATCAAGCGCATCAAACGCCACGCCTTCCTGCGGAACGTCTGCATCGCCCTCGGCAACACCGGCACCTCCGAAGACCTCCCTGCCCTTCATCAAGCCGCCGCCGATCCGCATCCGCTCATCGCCGAGCATGCCGCCTGGGCCATCGAGCAGATCACTTCAAATCAAACCCCGCCGCCGCCACGCGTTGACCATTGATCTGGAGCTCGACCCGATGATGGCCGGGGTGGTGTTTGCGGGTGGTGAAATCGCGGATGACCTGGGATTTGGTCAGCGTGATCTCGCCACGAGGCGGCAGGTCGATTTCCGTCCATTTGAAGACCTTCTCAAAAGCCGTTCCACGAGCCTTCACATAGTGGATGACGTAGTCGATGGCGAGGCGTTGAGGCTTCGCCGTCGTCGAGGTGATCTCGGCGGTGATGTGCAGACGCTCGCCAAGCGAGAGCTTTGTCGGAGAAAGCTTCAACGCCGCTTCCAACTCGGCTTTTTTGCCGAAGCCGAAGAGTTTCAAGGCTCGCGGATGGCCGCGCTTGATCAGCGTGCGACAGGCGTGCTTCGCGATCCAGCGCAACTCCTCGACGTCGAGGTCCCAGGTTTCCAGGCGGGCCAAAACGAGTTCGGGATGATCCTTGGTGATGTCGTTGAGATGATTCGCCACCGAGCGGCGCACAAAGAGGGATTCGTCCTCCTTCAGCGCTTCGAGGATGGCCGAAGTCGGCTCAGGATCACGCACGAGCGCTTTGAGCTGCATGCCCCAGGGCAGGCGGGGCCGTGAACCTTCGCTGGCGAGGCGGCGCACCTTCTCATCCGCGTCGGAGGTCCATCGAAGCATCGTCTTCAACGCCCGCTTTTGATCCGCCGCAATGAAGGGCCGCACAGCAAACTCCGCCGAGCCGAAGCAGGTGAAGAAACGCAGCGCCTCCATCGAGAAATCGAAGTCATCTAGGCCGAACGTGGCCACGAAGTCGCACAGGAAGATGCTCACGAACTCATGCCCAATCTCTGGGGCGAGCTTTTGCAGCACCGCGACCTTCCGCCGGTAGTCGCCGGGCAGCGCTGCCTCGGAGGCGACAGCACATTGGTGCAGCCGCTGCATCAGGCTTCGCTCGTCGAGACCCTCCAGCAGGAGCTTGAGGAAGCCTTTCGCATCAAAACCCGCCTCGATCTTCCCCAGCGCCTTCGCGAGCTGGCGATGACGGGCGTCATCAAACCAGTCCTTGAGTTGGGAAGGCGGCGAAGGTTCGGAGGGCATGCCTACTTGCGGGCCTTCTTCGCGGCTTTTTTGGCCGTCTTCTTCGCGGCGGGCTTCTTTTTGGCCGCCGCAGGCTTTTTCTTCACCGGGGCTTTCTTGGCGGCCTTGGGTTTGACGGCTCTGACGCGTGGTTTGACCTCGGGAGGCGGCCCGGCGGGATCGCTGCCGGTGAGCGTGACTTCCACCGCATCACCCCAGAGCTCTTCGAGAGCGTAGTACTCGCGTTTTTCGGGCGAAAGGATGTGAACCGTCACATTGCCGTAATCGAGGATCATCCACTGGCTTTCGTAGTTGCCATCGCGGTAGAGCGGGCGCTCGCGGTGCTTTTCCTTCAATTCGTCCTCGATGTGGTCCCGCACGGCGCGGAGCTGCGGGGCGGAGAGGGCGCTGCACAGCACCAGCCAGTCCGTCACGGGCGAAAGCCCGCGCAGGTCGAGGATGCGGATGTTCTCCGCTTTTTTGTCATCAGCAAATTCCGCGCAGGCGCGGGCAAGTTCGAGGTCGTCCATGTTGGCCGCTGTCTAAAGCGAGGAATCCGCAGTCTGCACAGGACTTTTGCAAACGAAGCCCGAGCATCCGATGGCGGGCTGGATGCCCTTTCGTGGCACTTTTCCCGTGCATCCCGGCCGTTTGCGCCAAGTATCCCGCGCCCATTTCCCCCCTAGCCATGACCTTTGCCGAGCTTCACCGCATCTATCACCAGCCCTTCTTCAACCTCCTCAAGCAGGCCCGCGCCGTGCATGACGAGCACTGGACGGACAACGCGGTGCAGCTTTGCACCCTGCTGAGCATCAAGACCGGCGGTTGCAGCGAGGACTGCGGCTACTGCGCCCAGAGCGCCCGCTACACCACCGGTGTGCAGGCGGAGAAGCTCATGCCGAAGGAGCAGGTCATGGAGCGTGCTCTCGCCGCACGGGCCAACGGCTCCACCCGCTTCTGCATGGGTGCCGCGTGGAAAGGCGTGCGCAAAGGCACCCAGAAGTTCGATCAGGTGCTCGACATCGTGCGCGACGTTTCCAAGCTCGGCATGGAAGTCTGCGTGACGCTCGGCGAGCTCGGTGCTGATGAGGCTGCCGACCTCAAGGAGGCCGGTGTGACCGCCTACAACCACAACGTGGACACCTCTCCCGAGCACTACCCGAACATCGTCAGCACCCACAGCTTTGAAGACCGCCTCCGCACCATCCGCCATGCGCAGGATGCCGGCATGTCCGTCTGCTGCGGCGGCATCCTCGGCCTCGGCGAGACCATCGAGGACCGCCTGAAGATGCTGGAAGTCATCGCGAACTTCAATCCGCAGCCCGAGAGCGTGCCGATCAATGCGCTGATGCCCATCAAAGGCACCCCGCTGGGCGACAACGAGGTCGTCGATGCCTTTGCCTTCATCCGCATGATCGCCGTCACACGCATCGCCATCCCGAAGGCCAAGGTCCGCCTCAGCGCCGGCCGCACCAATTTGAGCCGCGAGGCCCAGGCGCTGGCCTACTTCGCCGGCGCGAACTCCATCTTCTACGGCGACAAGCTTCTCACCGCCGCCAATCCGCGTGCCAACGAGGACATGAAGCTCCTCCGCGACCTCGGCCTCATGCCGCTGGAGCCCAATCCCGACCTCGAAGCCCCCCAGTCCATGGACGGCGTGCCGCTGAGCCCTTGCTGCGATCATTCTTGTCACCAAGAAGAACACGCCACGGCTGGCTGTGCGGTTTGAGGAAGCCGTGAGCGTTGGGCGGTGAGAAGTTAGAAGTTAGAAGTGAGAAGTGAGAAGTAAGAGGTGAGAAGTGGTCGGCCACGGCTCTGTACGTCTGACATCTCACTTCTTACCTCTCACGTCTGACTCTCCCCGTTCGCGAGGGCTTGCGCCTGGGGCATTCCGCCCCATCTTCGCGCCCCTTTTATGCCCGAACTCGACAAATCCTACACGCCAGCCGAGGTCGAAGCCCGCTGGTATCAGCGCTGGCTCGACGACAAATGCTTTGAAGCCGATCCCGCCCGCGTCAGCGAGAAGCGCCCGGCTTATTCCATCGTCATCCCGCCGCCGAACGTCACGGGCATCCTCACGCTCGGCCATGTGCTGAACAACACCATCCAGGACATCCTCGCCCGCCGCGCCCGCATGCTGGGGAAGGAAGTGCTCTGGCTGCCCGGCACCGACCATGCCGGCATTGCCACGCAAAACGTCGTCGAAAAGACGCTGAAAAAGCAGGGCGTCATCAAGCACCGCGACGATCTCGGCCGCGAGGGCCTCGTGGCGAAGATCTGGGAGTGGAAGGAGAAGCATGGCGGCATCATCATCGAGCAGCTCAAGAAACTCGGCGCCTCCTGCGACTGGAGCCGCGAGCGCTTCACCTTTGACGACGACTACAACGCCTGCGTCATGCGCGTGTTCGTCGATCTCTACAAAAAGGGCCTCATCTACCGTGGCAAGCGCATGGTGAACTGGTGCCCGTCCTCCCTCACCGCGCTCAGCGATGAGGAGGTCGTCATGAAGGCGCAAAACGCCATCATGTATCATTTCAAAGTCGAGGTCGTCGAAGAACCCGGCACCTGGCTCACCATCGCCACCACGCGTCCCGAAGTGATTCCTGGCGACACTGCTATCGCCGTGAATCCGAAGGACGAGCGCTATGCGCATCTCATCGGCAAACACGTGCGCCGTCCGCTGCCGGTCGAAGATCAGGCGCTGCTGCCGATCATCGCCGATGAGCATGTCGATTTCACCTTCGGCACCGGCGTGCTGAAAGTCACGCCCGCGCATGACAAGGCCGACTTTGAGATCTGGACGCGTATTCGTTACCAAGGTCGTGTTCAGCACATCGCAGAATTGGCAGATATGCAGCCGATAGATGTGATGCATCCGAACGGCGTGCTCAACGAGCTCGCTGGCAAGGACCTCGCTGGCATGGAGCGTTTCGCCGCCCGCAAACGCGCCGCCGAGTTGCTCGCGGAAATCGGCAGCCTCGTCAAAGAGGAGCCCTATCAGAACAACCTCGGCTACTCCGAGCGTGCCGACGTGCCGATCGAGAGCCGCTTGAGCGAGCAGTGGTTCCTCAAATACCCGAGCGTGAAGGAAGCACGAGAGTGTGTCGCGCAGGAAGGGAGCGCACGCGTCTCGCGTGCTGAGGTCGGCGTCCCGCCGGGCTCCGTCCCTGGAGCAGACGACACGCTGGAACGGCATTCCGCGGGGACGCGAAATGCAGCACGCGAGGACGCGTGCGCTCCATCCATGCGTTTCCACCCCGACCGCTGGGCGAAGGTCTATGACCACTGGATGACCGGCCTTCAGGACTGGTGCATCAGCCGCCAGGTCTGGTGGGGTCATCGCGTGCCGGTTTGGCATCGCAAATCGACGCAGGGAAGTTGGGAAGAATGTTTGCCAGGTCTTTTTGGCGCACGAATTCCGACCACGACTGATATGCATAGCGCTGAAGGATTCGAGACGTCGCTATCGCAGCAGGAAGGACACACCACAGTGTTTCAAAGCTATCCAATCGGGACTCAAGAAGAGACTTATGCCGCAACCACGTCTGAGGTTGAAGCAGCGATTCTTGAGAAAGCAGGCTTCACCCAAGACCCCGACGTCCTCGACACCTGGTTCAGCTCCTGGCTGTGGCCCTTCGCGACGATGGGATGGCCGGAGAAGACTTCCACGTTGAAGGCTTTCTATCCCACGACCGATCTCGTCACGGGGCCGGACATCATCTTCTTCTGGGTCGCGCGCATGATCATGGCGGGCTTCGAATGGATGGGCGAGCTGCCGTTCAAGAACGTCTATTTCACCGGCATCATCCGCGACAAGCAGGGCCGCAAAATGTCCAAATCGCTCGGCAATTCGCCCGATCCGCTGGAGCTCATCGCGAGCTACAGCGCCGATGCGTTGCGCTTTGGCATCATGCGCAGTGCGCCGCTGGGTCAGGACATTTGCTTCGACGACAAGAACGTCGAGCTCGGCCGCAACTTCTGCACCAAGCTCTGGAACGCCGCCCGCTTCCGCCAGATGCAAGGCGGCGAGGTTTGTGCTGACATAGTTTTGGACTGTCTCAGTGTATTTGACCGAGCTATCCTGAAAGAACTCGAAAGGCTGATTAGAAACGTAAACATCGGATATGACATTTACGACTTCAGCCTCATTGCATCGGCTTTATACGAGTTCTTTTGGAAAGAGTTCTGCGATTGGTATTTGGAAGCTGCCAAAGCTGCCTTGACCGGGAAAGATGAAAATCAAAAGAAAGCTGCCTTGGCAGTAATCGACAAGATTCTAAGCGTGCTCTTACGGCTGCTGCATCCGTTTATTCCGTTTGTTACAGAGGAGCTTTGGCATGGAATGGGATACTCAAAGAATGGTGGTTCAATCATGTTCGAGGCTTGGCCAAGTTCTTCTGAACTTCCTTATATTTGGACATTGAACGACCCTGATGAGATTTCGGCCAGAGGCAGATACACCGTAGCCACTGTCGGCCGCACGTTGAAAAGCAACTACAACATTGCTGCAAGTAAGCGCACCCGATTCGTACTGAAGCCAAATGCTACGCTTAGCCAACACGAGATAGAGGTAATCAAGGTCCTTTTGTGCGCCGAGCCATTGGAAGTGGACCCAAATTACACTGGAGCACAAGGCGCATGGACTCCAGTCGGAGACCTCTTTATGCCCCTCGATGGCCTCATTGATGTCGAAGCCGAGCGCGCCCGCATCGGCAAAGAAGCCGCCAAGGTCGAGTCCGAGCTGGAGAAAGTCAGCGCCAAGCTCGCCGACACGAACTTCACCTCCAAAGTCCCGCAAAAGGTGCTCGACGAGCATCAGCAGCGGAAGACCGACTGGCAGGAAAAGCTGGCGAAGCTCAAGGTGATGCTCGAAGCGCTCGGGTGACGGCAAGCTATTGCAATGTGACGGGTCACTCGATCTTCGATTGATCGTCACCGGATAGCTCTTCGATTTCTCGCCGGAGTTTCTCGGCCTCAGCCTGGAGTTGTTCGATGTCCTTAGTGATCCCGGCGATTTGCTCGGTGACCGCACGGTCCAGTTCATCCTCGTTAACCTCCATCGCTTCGTGCAACTTGAAGCTCGGGCTGCGCTTCAGCGTGTCGGTGGCTTCGATCACGGAGAGCATCTCCGCCTCCAGGCTGTGCAGTAGCTTTTGCAGATGGTCCGGGTCGTCATCGTCGCGCAGGTCGATTGCCGTCCAGCCGCGCCGCATCACAAAGGCATTGGGATCAGCGGCGATTTTTCGCAGCGTGCCCAGATCGCCGCTGTCTTTGGCCTCGTTGATCGCTCCCGTGAGCTTGGTGTAGGTCGCTTGCTTGTCAGGCTCGTTCGCATAGCGGTCGGGATGGTAGAGCTTCACGAGGTCGCGCCACATCCGCTTGAGTTCAGCTTCTTCATTATCGGAAAGCCGGTGCCGGGCCTCCATCTCCGCGCCAATGTCTTGGTAATCTTGCTTCGTCTGGGCCTCGGCCTCCTGGAATTCATCCCCCACCTTGGAGGCCGCTTCCTCACCATCACTGAGGAGCTTCTGGACATAAACGCGGCGATAGCGCACCACGAGCCGCAGGCGGTCGCGTTCTTCAAAGTGCTTCCGCAGGCGTTTGAAGACCGCCGCCTGCACTACTGTGACACGGCTCTTCTGCGAGGTGTAGTCCGCCTCCAGGTCTGCCAGCCGCAGCCGGGCGGCATCAATGAGCTGCCGCAGGTGCTGAACCCGCGGGTCCACATACACGACCACCTCATGACCGAAGTGGCTGGCGCTTTTGCCTTCGGCTGGCGCCGTGAAGCGTAGCGTAGGTTCCGGCGGCGGCTGGTTGAGCGCACGCAGATACCAGCGCCCCATGCTGGCGCTTTGCGGGTTCGATGACTCCGCCAGCCATTCCAGCCACGCCCGCACTTCGGGATCATGCCGCGCATCTAGAAAGGACCTCCCCTTATGCTTGCCGAAGGTCAGACGTGAGGGATACCACTCCTCCTCGGCGTAGGCATTCATCGCCTTCCAGTCGTCCAGCCCGCGCTGCTCTAGCATCGGGCGCAGCACCTCGCTGAAGAGCGCGGCAGCGGTCTGCACATCGGCGAGGGAGCCGGACACTTCGGGTTCTGGCAGACAGTAAAACTGCCGCAGGGTGTTCAACGTACAACTCCCTGAGGGTACCGGATCGAGCAAACGATGAGCAAGTCGCAGGAGGCACAATCCTTTCTTGTCAGTGGGAAATGCGCGGCGCTGTTCCTCACCGGCAGGGAGCAGAGCTTCGTTCAAATGATGCTCGGCATTGTAGGCCGCTAACGGGCTGCTACCGCACCAGTTGGCGAAGGCTTGAAGCACCAATTGGAGGGCTTCTCCATCGCGCTCCAGTATGTTACGGGAATACCCATGCGTCGCCGAGACGCCTGTTAGCCAGTCCAGAGGCGGCTGCACCAGTTTGCGAAACGGCTGACCTATCGGCTCCCAGCCTTGCATTTTTCGCGCGGCCAGTTCGACCAGATGCTGAGTTCCCTTCAATTTGAAGACATCTGTGTCGAAAAGAATCCATTCAAGGTTCAGCATGGTCAAAAGTTTTGGTCTGGACGTTGGATTAAGGGGATTTGTGCTTCAGTGAAATAAATTAAAGAATTCAGTGCTTTCAGAGGTGTGATGTCGAGTTCAGAGATCAGATTGCCAAGGCAAAAAAGCTCCTGCAACTCGGGTACAGCGCTCAGGTCGAGTTTAGATATCTTGTTCGTTTCGCATCCCAGCTCGAGCAATGCGGGAACCGCGCTGAGATCTAGCTCAGTGATCTGGTTGCCGCCACAACGCAGCACCCTTAAAGCCGAAACTGCGGTCAGATCTAGCTCAACAAGCTCATTGAGGGTACATCTCAGTTCTTGCAACGCGGGCACTTTACTGAGATCGAGTTCAGTGATCTGATTGTTGGTACAGTCCAGAAATTGTAACTTCGGAACCTCGCTGATAACGAGTTCGTTAAGTTGTTGATCAACAATCCAGAGCCGCTTCAGCTCGGGGAGTTGTGGTTTGAAGTATGTCAGTTTTTTTGCTCCACCCCAGATCACCAAGGACTCCAGTACCAACCCCACCTGCCAGCGGGCGCAGTCCACAGGCAGCCAGTCCCGGTTCAAGGCGATGCGTTTCAGCCGTCCGTCTTCGATGAGGGTTCGCATGTCATCCTTCCACCCCCATAGCTTCTTCTCAGCCTCCGGCAACCTGAGGAGATGCTCGAGCACCAGTTCGGGCTTGAGGCCCAGCTCATCTGCCCACGCTAGGATTTGTAGATAGGTCGGCTCAGAGAGCAGATGCTCCCCAATGGCGAAGCGCGGCACCAAGGCAGACGTCTGGGCCTCCATGATCTCAAGCGCCCCTGTAACCATCTCCTCGACGATGCACCGACCAGCCGAACCCTCGCGAGCCAGACTGCGGCCGGGCTGCGCGATGAGGGACCAGTTTTCTTCGTCTGCCATGAAATTATAAAATGCAGTGGCCCCACCTTGCCAATCCAGCAAACGACATTTCACAAACCAAGGCTGCTGATACGCAAAACCGTTGCCTCAAATTTTTTCCGGCCAAGGCTGTGGAATGGACAAAAGTACCCGTGCATCTGAAAGCGCAAACCAGACAGATTTCGCCGAATCCCTCAAGATGACTATCGGTGTGATGAAACAACTCCCGGCGTCGAAACACTGGGATGATGCCAAGCAAAAAGGGCTGAAGCTCCCAGTGGATCTACGGATACTGGTTGATGATGCCTGCATTGACTCCATGCTCCTGACCGTTCGCACTTTCGATGAGTTCTTAAACCTGAGAGAAAAAGGAAGCATCATGGCGGGCTTCGAGTGGATGGGCGAGCTGCCGTTCAAGAACGTTTATTTCACTGGCATCATCCGCGACAATCAGGGCCGCAAAATGTCCAAATCGCTCGGCAATTCGCCCGATCCGCTGGAGCTCATCGCGAGCTACAGCGCGGATGCGTTGCGCTTCGGCATCATGCGCAGTGCGCCGCTCGGCCAGGACATCTGCTTCGACGAAAAGAACGTCGAGCTTGGCCGCAACTTCTGCACCAAGCTCTGGAACGCCGCGCGTTTCCGCCAGATGCAGGGCGGCGCCACCGAGACGGAGATCAGCGCCGCGCTCCTCAGCAGCGACGACAAATGGATCCTCCTGCGCCTCAACACGGCCATCGTCGAAGTCAGTACCGCTTTGGAAGAATACCGCTTCAGCGACGCCACCTCCACGCTCTACCGCTTCTTCTGGAGCGAGTATTGCGACTGGTATGTCGAAGCCTCCAAAGCCGTCCTCCAAGGCAGCGACGAGAAGCGCAAAGCGAACACCCTGGCCGTCATCGACTTCGTGCTCGGCCAGACGCTGCGTCTCTTCCATCCCTTCATGCCCTTCATCACCGAAGAGCTCTGGCATGGCATGGGCTTCAGCGCCGACATGCCGGAAAATCAGGGCGGCAAGAGCATCATGTTCGCCCCTTGGCCGAAACCGCTCGATGCGGACGAACTCGCCCACTTCGGCATCCTTCCCGAAGACGAACAGGCTGCGAACGACAAGTACAAGGCCGTGGAGCTTGGCCGTGGTTTGAAGAGCACCTTCAACATCAACAAGAAGGTGCGTTTCGTGCTCAAACCGGCCTCCGAGCTGCCCGCGCACGAAATCGAGGTTTTGCGCATCCTTCTCAACGCGGAGCCCTTGGAGGTCGATGCGGCCTTCCAGCCGAAAAAAGGCACTCCGGCGGCTCTGACGCCCCTCGGCGAGCTTTTCCTGCCTCTCGACGGTTTGATCGATGTGGACGCCGAAACGGCCCGCGTCGGCAAAGAGGTCGCCAAGGTCGAATCCGAGCTCGAAAAGGTCACCGCCAAGCTCGCCGACACGAACTTCACCTCCAAAGTCCCGCAGAAGGTGCTCGACGAGCATCAGCAGCGAAAGACCGACTGGGAGGAGAAGCTCGCGAAGCTCAAAGTGATGCTCGAAGCCCTCGGCTGATCGATTTCGATGCGGCGAAGCAAAGTAGTCCTCTCGCTCCGCGAGAGGAACGGGGCGTGTGGCAGACTCCACACGTCACCGGGATCTGACAGCGTGGTGATGGTCGAAAGCGTTTCGCTCATCTCGCGGAGCGAGATGGCTTCCATGCTGACGCCTTCTTCGTGGCCTTCGAACCTCACTTCACCCCGACAAACTCCTCGCGTGTCAGTTTGCCGTCGCGGTCTTTGTCGAAGGTTTGGAAGCGTTTGGGCGCGTCGTCTTTCTTGGCGAGGCCGTTCGTGTATTCTTCGAGGGTGAGGATGCTGTCGGTGTTTTTGTCCCAGCGGGTGAAGGCGGCGGCGCGGTCCACGGTGGGGGCTTTTTTCGTCGTGGGTGCCGGTTTGGGCGGCGGTTCGCGGCTGCCGGATTGCACAAAGGGCGTGGGCAGGGTTTTGCGCCAGGCGTCGAGCTTGGCTTTGAGCGCGGTGACGAGTTCGGGGCGCTTGTCCGCGAGGTTTTGCTGCTGCTCGCGATCGGTGAGGGCGTTGTAGAGCTCGACGCGGGTGAAGTCGGCGTTGTGGATGAGGATATGATCGCCATCGCGCACGGAGTGGGTGGGCCAGTCGGCTTCGTGCGAATGGGGGCCGCGCCATTCCCAGAAAACGGGTGCTTCGCGCTTGAAGGATTCGCCTTTGAGCGCGGCGAGCACGTTGATGCCATCGCTTTGATAACCAGCGGGCGCTTTCACCTCGAGCGCAGCGAGGATCGTCGGCATGACATCGACACCGGCGAGCACGCTGGTTTTGTCCACGCGGCCTGCGGGCACGACGCCGGGCCAACGCACGATGAAGGGCACGTTCACGCCGCCGAGGTAGAGGCTGCGCTTGCGCCCTCGAAGGCCGCCGGTGGTACCGACGCTGTGATAAAACTTTTCGCCGGGCTTGGCGTGCGAGTTTTCGGGGCCATTGTCGCTGGAGAAGAAGACGAGCGTGTTTTCGGCGAGCTTCAATTCATCGAGCAGCGCGAGCACGCGTCCGATTTGTTTGTCGGCACGCGTGACGGCTGAGTAGTAGGTGCGCTGCGGCTCGGCGGTGTCGGGGTATTCCTTTTTGTCCTCGTCGGAGGCGGCGACGAGGTGATGTGTCTCATGCAGCCAGAGATTCAGGTAGAAGGGCTTGTCTTTGACGCCGCGGATGAAACGCAGCGCATTCTCCGTGGCGGCGGTGGATTGGTAGATGGGGCCGTCTTTAGCGGACACTTTGGCGAGGCTGGTGCCTTCAAAAACGCTGCGACCTGGGCCAACCCACACGGCGGCATCGTCGTAGCCGTATTCGGCGGGCAGTGGCGCATTCATCGTCTTCTCCTGGCCGCTGAGATGCCATTTGCCGTAGTGCGCGGTGGCGTAGCCGGCCTCATGCAGCGTGCGCGGCAGCAGCGGCGCTTTCGGATCGAGCCAGTCCGGCATGCCGCGAGCGACATTCTCCGCGTGCGTGGCGAAGTGCTGATGCACGCCATGCCTCGCGGGATATTGCCCGGTGACGATGGCGGTGCGGCTCGGTGAGCACACCGGATTGCACACCGTGAACTGATGGAAGTCCGTGCCCTCCCGCGCGAGGCGGTCGAGGTTCGGCGTCTTCAAATGCGGATGCCCGTGGCAGGCGAGATCGCCAAAGCCCCAGTCGTCGGCGTAGATGAAGACGACGTTCGGCTGCACCGAAAATGACGAATGCAGAAGGACGAATGAGGAAAGGAAGATGGCAAGCTTGCGCATGGGAAAGAGAAGGCTCTACGGATTTCCTACCACCGGCTGAAAGTCGGCCTTCGGAGCATTCGTGGTGCGGACGCGAAGAACCTCGATGGAGTTTTCATCCACGTTGGCGGAGTTGGACCACTTGATGCCGATGGCTTTGCCGGGCTGGTCGAGTCGGTGAAAGAGGCCGTCGATGACGATCTCGGTGAGCACGGATTTGGCGCTTAGCGGAGCCATGTTCGCGCCGATGGGCGGGGTGAGGAATCCGGCGGCGTAGCGGTCATTGTAGATGAAGCGATTGTTCTCCAGGCGAGCCATGGCGAAGTTATCCATGCGCAGATGCTCGGCGCGGTTCGCGTCGAACTCGCAGGCTCGCACGAGGCCGCGTGACACGCTGGCACCGGGCGTGAGGATTTGCAGGCCGATGCCTTCCGCATTCACGAGCGTTCTCTCGCCGCTCCAGCCGCAGCCGGCGAAAGAGCTGCGATCAATGACGAAACCAGCGCTGCGGATCAGCGCACCGCCCGCGCCGCACATATTAAAGACGCTGCGCTCGATGGACACGCTCGGGCAGCCGATGGGATGATGATCTCGGAAGCCGTGACCGCCGATGCGACTGATGGTGCAGCCCTCGATGGCGAGGAAGATGGTGGCGGTGAAGTCCGGGTTCGCATCCTTCGTGAGATCGCCGATCACGCGAATGCCATCGCCACCGAAACCGGTGATGGAGACGTTTCGGATGGCCGGTGCGTAGCAGCCCATCAACTCGATGGCGTGTTCATCGGTGTCGCGGCCTTTGCCGATGAGGCGCAGCTTTTCCAAAGACAGATCATGCAGGAACTGCCCTGCCTTTTTCACACCCGTGACGCGAAACAACGGCCCGCCGGCACCTCGAAACTCGATACTCGTGAACTCCGAGCCACGACCCCGCAATGTCGGCGCAGAAGCACGGGTATCGCCCGGATTGCTGATCGTGAGCGTGCGATGGACGAGGTAGCGCTGCGCTGGGAAGAACAGCACGCAGGGAGTCTCGCGAGCAAAGTCGAGCGCCGCCTGAATCGCCGCCGTGTCATCCGCCGGAAAGCCCGTCGCGCCCCAGCGCTCCACCGAATAGACTTCGTCGCCGCGTGTCATCGGGCTTTGTGCCGGAGCCATGTGCGAAAGCAGCACGAGACAAAAAACGACGTGCTTCATGGCGCGGTGATCCACTCGAGATTGAAGCGGGCGCATTGGATGTCGTTCTTCGTTTCCCAAAGGCAGAGCACCGTGCCGTCCGGCAGCACGGCGAGGTCGGAGTAGGCGCTGGGGCCGGCGTCGAGTGTTTTGCTGATAGGCCAGGTCTTGCCGTCGTCGCGGCTGAGCTTGATGCTGAGGTTTTCGCGTTTGCCACGGCCTGCGGGCGTTTCTTGGCCGTCTTTGTCGAGCTTCAGCGTGTGGGGATTCGAATAGATCAGCGTGCCGGGCTTCGCGGGATGCGCGGTGATGCTGGCCATGCAGATCGGCTCCCAGAGTTGATCGTGAAAGGTCGGTTTGCTCCAGCCTGTGGCTCCGTTCGGGCTGAGGGTGATGATCTTGCGATTCGGCTTCGACACGCTGCGCGTGACGAGCATCACGCGGCCATCGGATAGCTCGGCGAGCATGGTTTCATTCGGATTGCCGAACTCGCTGTTGTTTGGCACGGCGAGATCGCCTGCGAGCCAGGTTTTGCCGTGATCATCGCTGTAGATCGTGGCCGCCGCCGAGGGCGCATGATCGCCTTCCTTGCCATACGCGAGCCAGATCGGCACCACGAGGCGGCCGCTCTTGAGCTGAATGCCGTGTCCAGGTCCTGTGGCGAGCACTTTCCAGTCGTAGTGCTTCCGAAATGGCTCAAACGTGGCCGTGATATCCACCGGTGTGCTCCAGTTGAGTCCATCATCAGTGCTGCGCATGGCATAGCAGCGGGCGTAATTGATGCAGTAGAGGAACTCGATGGCTCCCGTGTCCCGATCGACGATGGCGACAGGATTGTTCACCGTCTGCTCCTTCTCGCCGCCGTCCTTTTTCTTGTGCGGATTGCCTTCGAGGCGTGCGCCGTGATGCGCGATGTGTTTGGCCGCTTCCCATGTCTTTCCGCCATCGGTGGAGCGACGCAGATGGATCTCGATCTCGCCCCAGTCCGAGCTGCTGTTCCGCCGCGCTTCTGAGTAAGCTAATACGGTGCCCTTTGGCGTCACCACGATCCCCGGAATGCGATAGCGGGCGATGCCATTCGTGTTGGCGGGAAAGACATCGACCTTTTCGAGCAGAGGCTCGGCCGTGGCGATGGTGGCAACGAGAAGGAGGAAGAGGGAGCGGATCATGGTTGTAGCTTGGGTGAACACATCGACGCGATGAGCGGCAATGTTGCGGATTTCCTCGTGATCGTGGCCGTGCTGTCGAAAAGCTTGCCATTCCGGGCGGGCTGCGAAAGACTCGCGGCCGCATGTCCCAACCAGCCACCACGGAAATCAAACGCCTGAGCGATCTCTCGCCTCATCAGAAACGCTCCGGCCTCGCCGCGTGGCTCGGTTGGCTCTTCGACGGGTTGGACATGCACATCTACACGCTCGTGGCCACGCCCTTCGTGGCGGCTTTGCTCATGAATGACGGCATTGCAGCCGCGCCGAAGGATGTGGATACGAAGGCCTCGATCATTCAGGCGGCGTTTCTTGTCGGCTGGGCGCTGGGTGGCGGTTTCTTTGGTCGTCTCGGGGATGTGTTGGGCCGCAGCCGCACGCTGGTGCTCACGATTTTATTCTATGCGGGCTTCACCGGTCTCTCGGCCTTCTGCACGGAGTGGTGGCATCTCTTGATCTGCCGCTTCCTCTCGGCACTGGGCATCGGCGGCGAGTGGGCGGTGGGGGCTTCACTGCTCTCCGAGACGTGGCCGAAGAACTGGCGGCCGTGGATCGCCGCGACGCTGCAAACGGCGGTGAACATGGGCGTGCTGCTGGCCTGTGCGGCTGGCGGGACCTTTGCCTGGATCGTGAACCAAGGCTGGATGACCGATGCGATGAGCCATCGCGTGGTCTTCCTCGTGGGCATCCTGCCGGCCCTGATCACGCTGTGGATTCGGAAGGCGGTGCCGGAGACGGAGGAATGGACGCACGCGGCGAAGGATCGAAAACCGCCGGAGATACGAGAGCTTTTCGGCCCGAAGGTGGCCGGGACGACATGGCGCGTGCTGATCATCTGCGCGGTGTCGTTGACGGCGCACTGGGCCTTCATGTTTTGGCAGCAGAGCCTCATCCGGGCACTGCCGGAGGTGAAATCGCTGAGCGGGCCGGATCAAATGAACGCCGTGGTGGAAGCGCTGGTGTGGATCATGAGCGGCTCGATCATTGGAAACTATGTCGCCGGAGGGATGGCGAAGCTTTGGAGCTATCGCACGGCCATCGTGGTGATGCTGTTGGCATATGCAGTAGCGATGCTGGCGGCTTTTCACAGCGCTGAGGCATGGACGCACTCGCAGATGCTGTGGTGGTATGCCGTGATCGGCCTTTGCCAGGGTGTGTTTGGCCTTTTCACGATGTGCCTGCCGCCGCTTTTCCCCACGCTGCTGCGCACGACGGGCGCGGGCTTCTGCTACAACATCGGTCGCATCGTGGCGGCGGGTGGAACGGTGGTCTTCAAGCTCTACGCACCCGTGGGAGACTACCACACGGCCCTCTACTACGCTGGCTGGTTGTTTGTGCCCGCTGCGGCGATCGCTCTGCTTTTGCCGCAGGAGAAGGAAGAGGCAGGCCAACTCGATGAGCCGGTGGAGTGAAGCCTTGTTTTGACCTTTCGCTCTCCATGCCCGCCCCCATCACTGCTGAGGATGTCATCCGCCTGCTCACCACCGAGCACCTCCTGGAACCCGACGAACCCATCACGCCCGAGGCGGATCTTTTTGCTTTGGGGCTCGATTCGATGGCGCTGATGCAGCTCATGCTGCAAATCGAAGTGCGCTTTGGCATCGTCATCGGACCCACGGAGCTCTCACGCGATCATTTTGCCACGGCGGAGGCGCTGGCGGCGTTTTTGAATCGGAAGCGGGCTTTGGAGTAGTCTGACGGGTCTGACCTGTCCGACTTGTCAGACGAGGTTAAAGCAGGGTGAGTGGATTCACGCGTGTTTTGAGCGGCAGCGGCACCCGCTGGCCGTTGAGGCGATGGGACTCGAAGACGGCGCAGATCATTTCGATGGTTTGGCGGCCCTGCACGGCATCGCAGAGCGGGGCGCGGTTTTCATGGATGGCGGCGATGAGATCGAGGCCGGCGGTTTCGTGGCTGGAGAGCTTTTTGCCGAGGTTGGCGATGGGCTCAGGCTTGCCAATGCCTGCGGTGGTGATGGGCAGCCAGGGGCTGGCCTTCAGATTTGGTTGGAATGGACTGCCGGGGCGCAGGTGGGCGACGGGTTCTTGGTCGATGCGAAAGTCGATGACCCCTTTCGTGCCGATGATTTGCAGGCCGAAGCCGGCTTCTTTGACTCCCGCGTTTTGAACCGAGTCGAAGAACAAGGGGATACCTTGGGCCAGTTCGAAGCGGGCGTGGACTTCGTTGCCAGCGAGAGCGCCAATGCCTTCATCGCCCTCTTTTACCTGCGCCTTGGTGATGGGTTTTCCATCCTGATAAACACCCGCCGTGCAGGCGGTGGGCTCTCCGCCGAACAGGGTGGCGAGATTGAAGAGGTGGGAGCCGAGCACCCAAAGGTCCAACGAGCCGCCACGGGTATCTTCCTTGCCGCGACCACGCATTTCGAGCACACGGCCGATCTCTCCGGCCTCGATGAGACGGGTGATGGTGCTCATCACGGGGTGGTAGCGGTTGCGATGGGCGATGGCGACCTTGGTGCCGGTTTTTTCGGCGGCGGCGATGACCTCATCGGCCTCGGCGGGGCTGCGAACGAAGGGTTTTTCGATGTAGATGCCCTTCGCGCCGTTTTGAATGGCAGCGAGCATCATGTCGCGATGCTGGTCGATGTGCCGTGCGCCGATGGCGACAATGTCGGGCTTCACCTCGGCGAGCATGGCGTGGTAATCGGCAAAACCTTTGCCGGTGCCGATCTTCTTCAACTCGGTCTCCAAGCCCTTCGCATCGGCATCGGCGATGGCGACGATTTCGGTGGCGGGGATGGCCTTCCACATGGTGTCGAGGCCGTGGCCGTAGTTTCCACGGCCGGTATGGCCGATGATGGCCACGCGGAGCTTCGTTTCGGCGGCAAACGAGGTGAGCGGAGCGGCGGCGAGGGCGGTGAGAAGGGTGCGGCGATGCATGCGGGCAGTGGAACGAAGAGAAAATGGTCAAACGTGCAACGCTTGCGCATTCGACAGCAGGGCGGTTGCGGTTCATCTTCCACGCCCAGCCCGCCGCATGCCCTCGCTCTCCTCCGACGACCTGCCTCCGTTCGCCACCGCGAGCGAGGAACGCTTTGCGCTGGCCGTGCGCGGCACGAATGATGGCATCTGGGACTGGGACATCCGCAGCGGCGAGGTGTTTTTCTCGCCAAGGTGGAAGAACATGATCGGCTACGACGACGAGGAGTTGCCGAACACCTTCGCCACCTTCGAAGAACGCCTGCACCCGGAGGATCATGAACGCGTCATGAAGACGGTGAAGGACTACCTTGATGGTCCGCTGGATCGTTACGCGGTGGAGTTTCGCTTTCTGCATAAGGACGGCTCGTGGCGCTGGGTGCTAGCCCGTGGTCGGGCGCTCCGCGATGCGGAAGGCAAGCCCTACCGCATGGCGGGCTCTCATACGGACATCACGGAGCAAAAAGTGGCCGAGGAGCAGCTGCGCCACGCACGACTGGCCGCCGAGGCTGCGAACCGTGCGAAGAGCGCCTTCCTGGCGAACATGAGCCATGAAATTCGCACGCCGATGAATGGCATCATCGGCATGAGCGAGCTGCTGCTGAACACCTCGCTCGATCCGAAGCAGCACGAGTATCTGCTGATGCTCAAAAACTCCGCCGAGAGCCTGCTGAGCCTGCTCAATGACGTGCTCGACTTTTCCAAGATCGAAGCCGGCAAGATGGAGCTCGACGAGCAGGACTTTGACCTCCGTCACACCATCGCGGATACGCTCCTCGCCCTCAGCGTGCGGGCGATGCAGAAGAACCTCACCATCATGCACAAGGTGGCCGAGGATGTGCCCGTGATCCTGCTCGGTGATGACGGCCGCCTGCGCCAGATTTTGATCAATCTCGTGGGGAACGCGATCAAGTTCACCGACCGCGGCGGCATCCAGGTGGCCGTGCGCATCGAATCGCGGGCGCTGGACAAGACGACGCTGCATTTTGAGATCCACGATTCCGGCATCGGCATCTCGCACGAGGTGCAGAGCCGCATCTTTGATGCCTTCACGCAGGCGGAAAGCAGCACCAACCGCCGCTTCGGCGGCACCGGTCTCGGCCTCGCCATCTGCCGGGATCTCGTGGAGCTCATGCAGGGCCGCATCTGGGTGGAGAGCGAGCCTGGCAAAGGCAGCACCTTCCATTTCACCGCTGTTTTTGGCGAAGCCACGCACGACAGCGTCGATCGTCCCGCCGCCTCCGCCACCGGGCCGCTGCTCGGTCTGGCCGAGAAACCCATGAAGGTCCTCGTCGTCGAAGATGGCCGCGTGAACCAGCTCGTGGCGGCCAAGCTGCTCGAAGAGCGCGGTCATTGCGTCGAGATCGCCTCGAACGGTCAGGAAGCCGTCGAAATGGTGCGCGATGATGAGTTCGATGCCATCCTCATGGATGTACACATGCCGCAGATGAATGGTTTTCAGGCCACGGCGGCCATCCGGCAGATCGAGGACAAGCACGGCGGCCATGTGCCCATCATCGCCATGACCGCGAATGCCCTCAAAGGCGACCGCGAGCAATGCATCGCCGCCGGGATGGATGACTACGTCTCGAAGCCGATCCACAGCGCCGAGCTGCTGCATGCCGTGGAGCGTTTCATGCACGGCCGTGCCGCCGCGCCGCCCCGACTCGAAATCGCTGGTGCAGCCCCGCAAATCACCAAGCCGAAAAAACGCGCCTCCACCGCATTCCAGGCCGAAACCTTCATCGCCGCCGCTGGCGGGCCAGAAATGGCGCGACAGCTCATCGCGATCTACGCCGAGGATTCGGTCAAATTCCTTCAGGATGCCTCCACCTCGCTCGCGGCAGGCAATTCCATCGCGCTGTATGAAGCGGCGCATTCGCTCAAAGGCATGCTCGGCGTTTACACGGCCTCACGGGCCTCCGAAACGGCCTCACACCTCTGCCACCTCGCCCAGGACGGGGATCTCTTCGGCGCCCGTGCCCTGCTGGAGAAGCTCAAAAAGGAATGCGCTCGCCTCGGGGCGGCACTGGCCAGTCTGGAACTGCCGGAGTGATCAGGGCTTCTTCGGATTGAAGAGTTCGATCTGGCCTTTTTCGTTGAGGCGGCGCTTGCCGAGGCTCTGGATCTCATCGATGAACTCGCCCACGTCCTCGAACTGGCGGTAAACGCTCGCGTAGCGCACATAGGCCACATGATCGAGCCGCTCCAGGCCACGCATGACCTTCGCGCCGATGACGGTGCTCGGAATTTCTTTGTAGCCCTCCTCGGCCAGCTCGCTCGCGATGTCGTCCACGAGCTGTTCGATGTCCTCCATCTTCACGGGGCGCTTCTCACAGGCTTTGCGCACGCCACCCAGCAGCTTGTCGCGGTTAAAATTCTCGCGGGCACCGTTGCGCTTCACCACACGCAGCTCCTCACGCTCGACGATTTCATAGGTGGTGAAGCGAAAATCACACTTCATGCACTCCCGGCGGCGGCGGATGGCCTGCCCCTCCCGCGCCTCGCGTGAGTCGATCACTTTATCCTGGGAACTTCCGCATTTGGGACAGCGCATGCCTGAGTGGGTTGGGGGAGGTGACAGTGCGCTCTCGCCCGCGTGAAGGCAAGCGGCCAGTTGACCGGCGATGCCCCGTGAACTAGCTGAAACCATGTCCCGCATCATTCTCGGCATCACCGGCTCCATCGCGGCCTACAAGGCGGCGGACCTCGCCAGCCAGCTCACCAAGGTCGGCCATCGCGTGACCTGCGTGCTGACGAAAGCCGCGCTGGAATTCGTCACGCCGCTCACCTTGAGCACGCTGAGCAAGAATCCCGTCATCACGGATCTCTTTGCCGAAAAAGAAGGCTGGCAGCCCGGTCACATCCAGCTCGCCGACGAGGCGGACCTGCTCCTCATCGCTCCGGCGAGTGCCAACGTGCTCGCCAGCCTGGCCCATGGCTTTGCCAACGATGCGCTCACCGCCATCGCCCTCGCCACGCGTGCCCCGATTTTGATCGCCCCGGCGATGAACGGTAAGATGTGGCAGCATCCCGCCACGCTGAAGAATGTCGAAACGCTTCGCGGGTATGGCGCCCAGTTTGTGGAGCCCGCCGAAGGCATGCTCGCCTGCGGCTACGAGGGTGTGGGAAGGCTCGCGGAGGTCGAGACGATCCTGCAGGCGGTGAAGCAGGTGCTCAAGGTGTGAAGCGGCCTGTCTGGCGATCATGTTTGTGTGAGGCTCTGCTCAAACAGTTGGTAAACGAGGGATCGTTCGGCGACGAAGATGCAGTCAGCTATCGGATGGCCGTGATCGATCCGATAGTGAAAGACCACACGGTATGAACCCGCACGAAGTCGATGATAGCCAGACAGCCTGCCTTCGAGCGCCTTGACGTCAGCGCGGCCTTCTGCAAGCCGGTGGAGGGCATCACGAAGGCGTTTCCTCGGCTGCGGTGCCAGTTTCCCGATGTAGGCCAGCACCTGATCGGACAACTGGACGCGGGCTTTCATCCAAGGGCGCTGAGCGGGTGAAACGTGGTCTTGCCTGCTTCATAGTCACGGATGGCCTTCATGGCCTTTCGGTCCTGCATCACCTCAATGGTTTCGAGCATCGACTCCATGCGTTCCCGCGAGAGGAGAAAGCCGATCACCTGCTTTTTTCGGGTGAGAGGCACCGGTCTCTCCAAGCACTCCTTCATCAGCGCGGGAAGCTTTTTCCGAGCTTGAGTCAAGTTGTAGGCAGCGGGCATGAAGGATGTTAGTTTGTCCCAGGACGGATTTCAACGCCACACTTCACCTCACCTCACCACGCCACCGGCCCACTCGGGCTGGCGTTTGGCGAGGCAATCGGAGAGCCAGCGGACCATTTCGGCGACGGGTTCGTGCTTTTTGCGCAGAGCGGAAAGCGCCGGCCAGTCGATGGCGTGACGGGGGCTGGCGATGGTGATCTTCTGGACGTGGAGGCGGTTGTGGACGTGCTCGAATTCATTGGAACTCATCGCACGAATATCCTTGGCGGAGGGCAGCGCATCGAGCTGGGTGAGCGGAATGCCGAGCGTGCTGATGCCGACACCGAATTGATGCCCGAGACTGCGTAGCGCATCGACGAGGGCCTCATCCGGCAGCGGCTCGGCAATGACGAGCTCGCTTTGCAACGTCCAGCGGGTGGCGCTGAGGGCCTGGAAGAAATCCGCGCTGAAGGTATCGAGCGTGACGCCGAGCTGGAGGCGAACGCCGGAGATGCCGACCTCTGGCCCGCCGAGATGACGGCGAAGATTCAGCATGCTTTCGTCAAAGCGGGCACCGTCTTCTGCCGCGGGATCGAGATCCCATTCAGCGACGACGAGATCAGGCACATCCCACTCGCCCTCCATGCTCGGTGCGCCGCTGCTGGTGCGGTTGAGCAGGAAAGGGTAGTGGCCGCGCAGGAGGCAAAGTCGCTCGTAAATGGCGACGAGGCGCAGATAGCGTGACCAGGCCTGGTCGCCCTCGCTGGCGTCATCAAAGAAACTTTGGCGGATGACGCCATTGGCACCGGAGAGCTTCTTCTGCCGCTGATAGTAGCCTTGGCCTTGATCGACCTTCGCGATGGGCGAGGTGGGATCGTAGCTGAGGATGGAGAAGTGATAGCGCAGCGTGGCATCGCTGTAGCCATCGCCCAAACGCAGGCGGACGAGGCGGATGAGTTCCGTGCCTTTGATGGCATCCGCCGGATCATCCGGAAGGAGATCAGGTAGCAGATTGCGGAGTTGTTCACGAAGATTCATCTAGGGCGGAAGCGGCGGCGAGGATGCACGAGCGCAGCGGCGTTGGTCAAGACGTAAAACACATGGCTTCGCACATGGCGTGCCACGTTACTTGAGGCGCACTTTGGCGTGGTAGATGGCGGCTTTGGCGTCCTCGTGGCTGGAGTAGTAGATGACATGGAGCATGCCGTCATGCCACCAAAGGCCGGGATGGCTGCAATCACCGCTGCTGGGCAGTTCGATCAGGGGATCAATGCCTGCGGCGGACATTTTGTAGAGCACCATGTGCGGGCCGGGTGTGGCTCCAAAGCCACGCGAGCCGGCGATGAGGCGACCATCAGGCAGTTCGATGAAGTTTGGGCCGCCGATGGGTTGCTTGAGCGGTGTCCATGTCCAATCACGATAGGGTGCTTTGGAAATGCCGAGAGCGCCGAGGCGGTTTCCACCTTCGCGATTCACGAGTGCCATGGCGCTGCCGTCTTTGAGGAAGCGCAGGGTGGTCTCGGTGGGCTGGCCGGGGACGTTCAGGATGGAGGCGAGCTGCCACACGGAGCCATCGGTGCTAGCGAACCCTTTGAGCGAGTATTCTTTTTCAGGCGCGGGACCGCCGGAGTTGGGATGAATGTTGTAGCTGACGCCGTAGAAGCGGCTGTCGGCCGGGTTGATGGTGACACGCCAGAGGGTGTCCCCTTTGGCGAGAAGCTTTTGGAAGGGCGTCCACACCTTGCCATCGAGGCTGGTGCAGTAGCGGGACTGCCTTCCGCCATCGGCGGTGACGCCGGCGCAGATCAAATAGAGGCGCTTGTTGTCCGGCGTGACGACGAGCTTCGGATCACGCAGGTCCACACCGCTTTCGCTGAGGGTGATGTGATCCACCCAGGTATCGCCGCTGGCGGAGATCATGAGGCGGATGGTGCCCGGGCCTTTGGTGGCGGATTCGCCTTCGCGGAAGCTGCAGTAAAAGAGGTTCTGGAAGCGGACGAGGTCCGTGAAGCCTTGGTGGGCGGCTTTGTCCCAGATCTTTTGCGTGGAGACGACCTCAGCTTGCTGCGCGGCGGCGGGCAAGGCGGCGAGGAGCAATAAGGAGAGCGCGGCGGGGAGGAGGCGGGCGGTCATGGTGCGGGAGGTTACGCCGTGATCGGCGGCATGCTACTTCTGCATTTCAGACTGCATGATCTGCATGATTTTCGGCGTGAGCTCCTTCATGCGCTCCTGGGTGATCTTGGCGACGTCTGCGGCCATGGCGGCTTGTTTGGAGACGTAAAGCTTTCCGGCGGGGGACTCCATCATGGCGGTGACTTCGAGGGCTTCCTTCTCGGTGAAATTTTTGCCATAAGCTTCGACGAGGCCGGGCTTGAGCTTTTCCCAGCTCATCTCCGCCATGACGGCGGCCATGACTTTCTCCATCGCGCCATTGAACTTGTCCTGCTGCTCCTTCGGCAGCGCCTTGATCTGATCCTCGCTGACACCGAGACCGGCTTTGAGTCCGGAGGCGAGGGACTTCGCGAGCACTTTCTCCGTTTCCATGACGGTGAGGAGCTTTTCGACGGCGGCGGTGTGAGAGGCCGTGAGCTCGGCGTAGCTGCTGGAGAGGGACGCAACGAGGAAGGAGAGGACGAGGAGCTTTTTCATGAGAGATATGGTTATGCGATAGACGGGCGGTTTTTGGCAAGGGTGAATGCGTGAGGCTATCTGAAGCGTTTCAGCTCCTCGATGGCGGCGGGATTCATTTCGAGGGCTTTGAGGTACTCAGGCAATGATTGGTCGGATTGCGGATTGAGCGGGCGTTTGGATGGATCGGCGGCAAGCCAGCGGAGGAGGCGTGAGGCGATGTCCTGGCCTTTCGCGGCCTTGTCTGCCTCGGCGAAGGCTTTCTCATATTCGGTGAGATCGAGCTCTTCGAGGCGACCCGTGGAGGTGAGGCGGTTGCCAGCGAGGGTTTCGGCATAGCGGAGGAACCACTCGGGCAAAACCGCGTCCTGCACCGGCATGGGCATGGTGAACCAGCCGAGCTTTTCGAGGCGGAAGAGCACTTCTTTGCCGTCATCGCTCACGCGGGCCTGCACAAAGCCCGTGCCATGGCGGATGGCAGGCGTGAGGCCTTCACCGGTGCGAAAGCGCCACACACGCATGTCTCCCTTTTCGGTGAAGGTGACGAGCGTCTCGTCATCGGGAGCGAGGGCGAGCACCTCGACGAAGGAATCATGCGGCAGAGCGGCGAGCGCCTCGCCCGTCTCGACATTCCACACCCGCACCACCTGATCGCGACCGGAGGTGATGGCGGTCTTGCCATCTTTCGTCAATGCGACGGCACCCACGGCGGGGGCATGGCGGAAGCCCTCGCCGAAGTGGCTCCACTTCTCGCCGGTGAAGACGCCCACATGGCCTTCCGTATCGGCGGCGATGATGTGGGTCTGTGTTCGGTTCCAGGCGGCGGCCACGGAGCTGCGCACAAAGGGCGGCGCATTCTCGGGCGGCTCGGGTTTTGGAATGAGGGGCTTCTCGGGTCCATCGGCGAAGGTTCGGCTGCTCATCGTCTCCTGGATGTTCCAGACCTGTGCAAAGGCTTCCATGCGCGGGGCGAGCATGAGCATCGTGCCGTCATCGGTGATGCTGGCATCGGAGACGCTGTGCTGGAGGCGCTGTGAATGGCGCTGGCCGTTGCGGGAGTTCCACACCTGCACTTCGCCATGCTTCGAGACGCTGACGACGAGCCCCTGGGTATCCGCCACCTTGGCGGCGATGATCTCACCATCGTGCTTGAGAGCAGGATGAAGCGGCTGAGAGCGATCCAGATTCCAGGCGTGCATGAATCCTCCTGAATCTCCCACATGGAGGGTTTTCCCATCGTTGGAAATGCGCACATGGAGCACGGCACCGGGATGGGTGAGGGGGGCGGTGGCGAGCTCGTTGGTGGTGTAATTGCCGACGTAAACGGTGCCGCTGTTCGTGCCGGCGGCCACGACTTGCTTCCCGCGATGCAGGGAGATGCAGGAGAGGCCGTTGTCCGACTCGTCGATTTCGATGGGGGAACCGACGGAAGTCATCGTGGTGAGATCCCAGGTCTGCGCGATGCCTTCGTTGCTAGCGACGACAATGATTTCTCCTGAGGGATCGATATCGAGCGCGGTGATGGCCTTCGGATGGGTGAATTCGCGGGCCGGTTTCTGCGGTTCACGGAGATCCCAGACGTGGCAGACACCGATGCCACCCTTGGCAGCGACCGCCTCACTGCCGACAGCGAGCGTGGAGCCATCCTCGGAGAGGCTCATCGAGAGGGCGATGCTGGGCAGCTTTGGCTGGAGCATGCGGCGCTTTCCATCGGTGAGGGACCACAGCTCGACGGTGCCATCCATTTTGGTGATGACGGCCTGTTGGCCATCTTTGGTGATTTCTAGGCAGGTGACCTGCATCCCATCCGGCAACGGGTGATCGACGCGGGAGGAAGCGCCCTTTTTGATGTCCCAGGTGCTGATGACCTCATGCATGGGCAGGCGCACGTTTTGCATCGGTGCCTCGAGCCGGGCAGACATCACCATGCTCACGGCGATCGCCACGCCGGTCTGGCGGCTAAAGGCGGTCATGCGGGCCTCTTGCGCCCCTTCTGGCAGCGGCAGCTTGTGCGTGACCGGGTGCATGAGATGCACGTTGGAAAGCAAGGAGAGCAGATTGGTGGAGGAAAGA
Source organism: Verrucomicrobiaceae bacterium (assembly GCA_016713245.1). Taxonomy (GTDB): domain Bacteria; phylum Verrucomicrobiota; class Verrucomicrobiia; order Verrucomicrobiales; family Verrucomicrobiaceae; genus Prosthecobacter. The sequence goes on from JADJPM010000001.1 coordinate 1,439,918, forward strand.
CTGTTCCGTGGATCCGTGCGCAGCGAACGGGTCAGGTAAGCCACCGACTCGGCGACCTGGCCGCGCTCGGTGAACTGCCGCGCCATCTGCTCATCACTCTGGCTATAGGAGGTGCGGAGGTCATCACCGGCCTTCTCGGCACGGGTGCGGTTCTTTTCCGATTCAAAGTAGAGCGCGGTGCTGGTGATGCCGCCTGCCAGCACGGCAAAGGCGATGGCGGCACTGGCGGCCACGCCGATGCGGTGACGACGGATGAAGCGACCGATGAGGTAGGAACGGCTCGGCGGGCGGGCGGAGATGGGTTGGAAGGTGAGATAGCGGGAGATGTCCTCCGCGAGATCGTCCGCGCTGCCGTAGCGGCGCTCAGGATCACGCTCGAGGGCCTTCATCACGATCCAATCGAGATCGCCAGCGAGCTCGGGAGCATGGGTGGAGGCTTTGGGAGCATCCCGCTCGGCCAGTTCACGGAGCAAGATGTGGATCGGCTTGGAAGCGATGTCGGAAGCCGTGATGAGCGGCTTGCCGGTGAGCAATTCGAAGAGGATGCCGCCGAGGGCGTACACATCACTGCGTGTATCCACATGGCTGCTGCCATGCTCGATTTGCTCCGGAGAGATGTAACCGGGCGTGCCGACGAGCTGGTCCACGCCGGTGAAGTCCGCCTGGGAGATGTCCCGGCCTTCGACGACCTTGGCGATGCCGAAATCGATGACCTTCGGCGTGATTCGATCTCCCTCATCGGTGATGAGGATGTTCGCGGGCTTCAAGTCGCGGTGGATGATGCTCTTTTGATGGGCGTAATGCACCGCCTGGCAGACGGGGATGAAAAGCTCCAGGCGGTGGCGCAGATCGAGCTCGTTCTGATTGCAGTAGCTGGTGATGGAGCGGCCTTTGACCAGCTCCATGACGAAATAGGGCAGGCCGTTTTCGGTCTCCCCGGCATCGAAAACACGGGCGATGTTCTCGTGCTCCATGAGCGCCAGCGTCTGCCGCTCAGCGGCAAAGCGGCCAAAGATGACGGCGCTGTCGATGCCGCCTTTGAGGATCTTGATCGCCACGAGGCGCTGGATGGGCTTCACCTGCTCCGCCCGGTAAACGACCCCGAAGCCGCCTTCGCCGAGTTTATCGAGCAGCCGAAAGCGGTCACTGATCCAGCCGTCCTGGCCGGAGACGGATTCCATGGCCATCTGCGATCTCGATTTGCCTCCCATCGAGGCACCGGCGGAATGCATCGTGGCGGCGGGTAGCTGACGGCTCGGATTCGTTACCGCGATGGTGGGCATGTCCGGCGTGGTCTCGATGGTGGCCGCCTGGGAGGGCAGGGGCATCGGGCCATCCTTCGGCGTGGTGTGCGTGACGATGGTAGCCATGCTGCCGAGCTCATCGAGCGTGGCAGCAGGTGGCTGGTTGGTGGTGGAGGAATCGGGCTTCACGCGGCTGGAAGGCGGATTTTATAGCCGCGATCCATCTCGAAAGCCGCAAAAAAGATCAGGCAGCTGTTTTGCGGCCCAGTTTGGACCACAGAAGCTTGAACGGCAGGGTGATGACCACGATCACCGCACCGATCACGGAGGCGATGATGTTCATCGGGATGTAAACGAGCTGCAGGAACGGCTTGAGCAGCTTTTGCAGCCACTCCAGCCGCGACCACGCGATGGTCAAAGCGGTCAAAAGCAGGATGCCGGCGAATTTGCCGATCTTCAGCTCCGTGGGGCTGAACTGATGGAACCAATGCTCGAACTGCAGCTCCGCCAAAAGCAGCAAGCCGACGTAGCCGACGAGGATGAAGGCGGTGTGCTCCAGCACCGGATACTTCTCGATCATCTTCACCGCCACATTGGCGATGAGGCGCAGCGCAATGATGCCGATGGTGACGCCGACATACACCGGCCACAGGTCCTTCGGGCTCAAAGCGATGGCGGCGACGACGTTGTCCACGCTCAAGCTCAAATCCATGAGCGAAATCATCACGATGGTGGCTCCGAAGGTGCGGTGATGCACGTTCACGGCCTCGCCTTCGTCCTCCTCCTGCCCTTTCTGCCCCACGAAATGGGCGCACATCAGCCACACGAGGTACAAAGCGCCGAGGAGCATGATCCAGTGGTTCTCGATGATCCAGCTGGCCACAAGCAGCGCCACCACGCGGAAGCCGTAAGCGCCGATATAACCGATGTTCATCGCCACCTGGCGCTTCTTTTCATCGAGGTGACGGGCCATCGCGGCGATGGCGAGGGCATTGTCCACCGAGAGAAGCCCCTCAATGACGACGAGGGAAAGGATGACGGGAAGGGCTTCCTTGAGGTTTTGCCAAAGATCGGCGGCGGCGAGGAGATCAGGTATCATGCGGGCAGCCATCTATGCCGCCCGGAGCGGGGCTTTCCAGCGGTTTCAGGCCGCAAAAAAGGCCGGATGCGCCAACCTCGCGCATCCGGCCTGTGTTTTGCTCAAACCAACGAAGGGTATCCGATCAGAAATTGATCTGCGCCTGGATGCCGAGGTAGTGGTAGTTCACATCGCGGTAGCGGGCGGCACCTACGACGGCGGGATTGTCCACGGTGTTGGTGCGGGTGCCTGTGGCATACATCAGCGTCAGCTCCAACTCGGGATAGGGAATGTATTCGAAGCCGAGGGCCAGCTCGTCCACGCGATTGCGCGGGGCGTTCGCGGCGAACTTGCGAGCACCGTCGAAGGTCTGCCAGCGCACGAAGGGAATGAACTCCGCCTGATTCGGGAAGACATGGCGGTAAACGGCCTGCACGAAACCGCCGCTGAGGCTCTGACTCGTGATGGTGCGCATGTCCTGGCTGAGCTGCGGTCCTTCACCCCAAGTCCACTCCGCTTCCAAGCCAAAGGGCTGCGGGTAGAGAATGGCGTTGACGGCGAAACGTGTGTCACGAACGCCAGTAGGGTCGAACGTGGGGGTAAAGCCGCCAGGAGTCGGTGCGGCTGGGCCGATGGTGGCCGCCGTCGGCACATAGCGGCCATTGTAGTAACTGGCACCCACTTCGACGATCTGCCCGCCGACCTCGAAAGGCCAGGCGGCATGCGCGATGTAGTGGAGCTGGCCGTTGCGGTCGGAGTTGTTGATGCCTTGGCCATTGAAGACACCGAGGCTGAGCACGCCGTAATCGCCGGAGCCGCGCAGGCCCATCTTCACGAGATCCTTGAACAGGTTGCGCTTCTCATAAGGAGCCCAGATGAGGTAGGCACCCATGTCGCGCTCGCCTTCCACGGCGGAATTGAGGGCATCAGGACGCTCCAGCGCGTAGCGGTTCTGGGAAGATTGCATGTTGGAAAAGCCGTAGGGCACCTTCGAGAGGCCCACACGCACGCGGAACTCGCGTGCGGGGTCCAGCGAGATGTCCGCGTAAATGTCACGCGCTTGGAGGGCGCTGGAGCCACCCACGGAGGCATTGTAGTCGGCTTGAAGGTATAGGAAGACGTGGTCGGTGACGTCACCGCTGAACACGAGGCGTCCGCGGCGGATGCCGATGCCGGAGCTATCACTCGCCAAGCTGTCGTTCGCCTGGTTGTATCCGGGATTATCATCATCTCCCATGATGCCGACGAAGCGCGTCTGCACATAGCCGCGTACCTTCACCCGCTCATACCACTTGTCCGAAAGCAGCGCGTCGAGGTCCGTCTTAGTCAGGGTGGATGGGGAGGTGTTGTCGCTAACCCGGGTCAGTTCTTCGATCTGTCCTTTCGTGTTCAGCAGGGTCGATTCCAGGCTTTCCACCTTGGCTTCAGTTTGTTCCAAACGCTGAGCGATGGCCGGGGCTGCGGCAGGTGTACTCTTCGAGGCTGTTTTGTCCTCCGCCTTCATCGTCGCGATGAGCAAGTCATACTCATCGGCCGTGATCGAGCCTTTCTGTTTGAGGATGTAGAAGAGCTTTTCCATCGCCGGGCTGGCGGCGAGGGGGAGCGAGGGCGGCAGGGCCACGAGGGCGGCCAGCGTCAGGGCCAGCAGGCGGCCCAGGCCGCGGTGAGGAGTGAGTTTGAGCATGGGTGGGTGACGGTTATGTTGCGTAGAGAGGTGACATGAATGTCACGATACCGTTTCTTTTAGCCGCCCACCCCTAGTTCTGGCCAGATTTGCTCTGTGACAGTTCTGTCACATTACCAGATTGGACGAAAGGCGGCTCTTTCGTCACCATAGCGGCGTGCGGGTGAACCCGCCCCAACTCATGAAATACGCCATCACCGCCCTCATCGTCTCCCTCGTCGCCTCCGCCTCCCTCCAGGCGCAGTCCACGCTTCGCATCCGTGGTTCCGATACCCTCGGCGCGAAATTGATCCCCTCCCTCGCTGAGTCCTTCAAGAAGACCGGCGGCAAGGTCAGCTTCGACATCGCCGCCGAAGGCTCCTCCACCGCCTTCACGAATCTCGCCTCCGGCACCGCCGAGATCGGCATGTCCTCCCGCAAGGTGAAGCCGGATGAAAAGACCCTCTGCCGCAGCAAATCCATCGACCTCAACGAAATCGAGCTCGCCTGGGACATGATCACTGTGATCGCGAACAAGAACAACCCCGTCGCTGATCTCTCCAAGAAGCAGATCATGCAGATCTTCGCCGGCGACATCACCGATTGGAGCGAAGTCGGCGGCACCCCCGGCCCGATCAGCGTGTACACCCGCAACACCTCCTCCGGCACCTACAAAGACTTCATGACCATGGCCATGAAGGGCCGCGAATACGGCAAAAACAGCCAGAAAATGGCCGGAAACGAGCAAATCGCCTCTGAAGTGGGCAGCAATGCCAACGGCATCGGCTACATCGGCTATGCCTACGCAGGCGCCAAAGGCGTGAAAATCGTCTCCATCGGCGGTTCCTCCCCAAATCCCGCTGCGGTGAAGGACTACGTCCTCTCCCGCCCCGTCTTCCTCTACACCAATGGCGAGCCTGCCGGCAACGTGAAGGCCTTCATCGATTTCTGCCTCAGCCCGGCCGGTAACGCCGTCATCGCCAAGGGAGGCTTCGTCTCGGTGAAATAATCGTTGATTGACCGTTCCACGATCCGGCGGAAGAGAACCTTTTCCGCCGGATTTTCGTTTTCCGCCCCATGCCTGAAGTCTCCCCCACGCCTCCCGGCACCCTTGGCAGCAAGATCCTGCGCCGGGGCCGCCGGACTGTGCTGGGCATGGATCCGCAAAAGCTCATCAAAAACTTCTTCGGAGCCAATTCGAGCATCGCCATCATCGTGCTCGTCTTGATCATGGTCTTCCTCCTCCGCGAGGGGGCCGGATTCCTCTCCACCTACCACCACGAGCTCGAAACCTACCGCAAGGCCGGCCTCGAGTTCTGCGACATCGCGGACACGCCGCTCAAGCAGCAGCAAACCATGGCCAGCAGCCTACGCCGTGCCCTGAGCATCGAGATGGAGCCGCTCGTCAAAACCGCCCGCGAGCGCCGCGATGCCGCCTTCCTCTTCAAACGGGCGCACGACGAGCAAAACAGCGACGGAACCGCCACCTTCGATGCCTCCCCGCTCTTCACCCCGGAGGAAAAAAACCAGCTCAAGGCCGAACTCGCCGCCCTGGCGCCCGAGAGCACCGATTTGCCCGCCACCCTGCAAAAACTCGCTGGCGAGTTCGCCACGAAGGACCGCGAAGCCAAAACCAAATTCAAGACCATCATCGAAGCCGAGGAAACCTTCGAGGAAGCCGCTGAACCCGTCGCCGAGATCCTCGACGAGCTCAAAACACACGCCACCGAGACCAAGGAGGCCGCCAACGAATTCCACACCCTCGAAGCCGGTCGCCAGCAGCTCCTCGCCGCGGCGGCAAGTGCCAGTGGCAGTGAGAAGGCAGATCTTCTCAAAGAGGCAGAACTCAGCAAAGTCGAGGAACCGAAGTATGCCGAACGCGTCGAGACCCTCCTCGAAAAGCGGGAAGACCTCGTCAAAGCCCTCGGCGACTACGTCACCGCCGTCGAAGAGGCCGCCAAGAGCCTGCAAAGCAGCAGCACCCATCCCGAGGCCGCTCAACTCATCGCCAGCGTCGAAAAAGCCATCCCCACGCACCTCGCGGACATCCAAAAAGCCTCCAAAGACCTCGCCGCGTGGAAGTGGGACGAGCCCGTCTCCTTCTTCCGTGCCGTCAGTTCCTTCGCCTTTGGCACCGGTTGGATCACGAACAGCTCCTGGCAGGACTTTTATGGCGTCCTGCCCCTTTTGACCGGATCGCTGCTCATCAGCTTCGTCGCCCTCTTCATCGCCACGCCCATCAGCGTCACCGCCGCCATCTATACGAACCAGTTTGCTTCCGAACGCGAAAAGGAACTCATCAAGCCCGTCATCGAGTTCATCCAGGCCATTCCCTCCGTCGTGCTCGGCTTCATCGGCATCGCCGTCGTCGGCGATTTGATCAAAGGCTTCAGCCAGTGGGAGTTTTTGAGCTGGATACCCGGCTTCCCCATTCAAGAGCGCCTCAACATCTTCAACGCCGGCTTCCTGCTCGCCTTCATGGCCGTGCCCACCATGTTCAGCCTCTCCGAAGACGCCCTCAACAACGTCCCGCGTGCCTACAGCGAGGCCAGTGACGCTCTCGGGGCCACGAAGCTGCAAACCGTCTTCCGCGTCATCGTCCCCGCCGCCATCAGCGGCATCCTCTCTGCCATTCTGCTCGGCCTGGGCCGCGTCATCGGTGAAACGATGGTCGTGCTCCTCGTCGCCGGGAATCGAATCGCCATTCCCGACTTCAGCGACGGCCTCGGTGCCATTTTCCAGCCTGCGCACACCCTGACGGGCATCATCGCCCAGGAACTCGGCGAAGTCTCCCGCGGCTCCAGCCACTGGCAGGCCCTCTTCATGGTCGGCATCCTGCTTTTCGTCATTTCCCTCTCCGTGAACTGGTGCGCCCGAACCATCGCGAAACGCTTTGAGCATCCAAAGGCATGAATTCCAAATCTGACTCCGCCTCCGTCTCCTACTCCGCCTCGAATCGAGAGCTGCCACCGCGCCCAAACCACGAGGCGGAGACGGAGTAGGAGTCGGAGTCAGATTGAACCCAACCCATGAACAACCCCTTCGCAGGCGATAATTCCAGCATCCAGCGGCGAGAGACTCTCGCGCGGTGGCTCTTGCGCTTGGGCAGTTATGTCGTCGTCGCCCTCACGGTGTCGATTTTCCTCTTCATCACCGTCAAAGGCCTGCCGCATGCGCTGAAGCCGGGATTCCTCACCGAGCTCACCAGTACCCTCCACGTCATCGAATCCAACGACGGCCAGGTTTTCAAGACCAACCCCGTCGAGGCCGATGTGATCAAAAAGCAGCTCGGCGACAACTTCCGCAGCGAAAAAACCATCTCCTATTCTGGCGGCGGCATTCTGGGTCCCATCGTCGGCACGGCGCTGCTCGTCATCGTGAGCGTGACCGTGGCTCTTTTCCTCGGCGTGTGCTGCGCCATCTACCTCAGCGAGTATGCGAAGAAGGGCAAATTCCTCGAAACCGTCCGCCTCGCCATTTTGAACCTCGCGGGCGTGCCTTCCGTGGTCTTCGGCCTGTTCGGGCTGGGCGCTTTCGTGCTCACCGCACCAGTTTTGACGGATGCACCGGCTGATCGCGCCATTTTCGTCATCCCGCTTTTCTTCACGAACCTCAGCTTCCAAGGTTGGGACACTTGCGTGCTCTCTGGGGGCTTCACGCTGGCCTTCGTCATCCTGCCCGTCATCATCACCGCCAGTGAGCAATGCCTGCAAGCCGTGCCGCAGGGCTTCCGCGAGACCAGCATGGCCCTCGGAGCCACCCGCTGGCAAACGATCTGGCGAAGCGTGCTGCCCTTTGCCACGCCCGGCATCCTCACTTCGACCATCCTCGGCATCGCCCGCGCCGCCGGCGAGACCGCGCCGATCATGTTCACCGCCGCGCTCGCCTTCAAAGACAAGCTCCCCTGGCAAAAAGACCTCCCGCCACTGCCGGCGGATGCCGGGATGTTTGCCCACTGGGAGCAGAGCGTGCAGCGTTTCCTCGGTGTCTTCACCGAGAGCGTCCAGGCGCTGCCGTATCACATCTACACCCTCGCCGCGAAGATCCCGCAAAACGAATACTCCGAGCAGGCCCAATACGGCTCCGTGTTCGTCTTCCTCATCCTCGTTGCCTCCCTCGCCGCTACGTCCATCTGGCTGCGCATTCACTTGAGAAAGAAATACAAATGGTGATGCTCTCTCCAATCCGCCTTCGCCTCCGTCTCCTACTCCGCCTCGATCCGAGTGCCTCTAGGCTCACGTTCGAGTCGGAGACGGAGTAGGAGGCGGAGACGGATTTTCCTTCCTCGATGCCCGAATCCCCTTCCAGCACCAAACCTGCCCCTGTCGTCCGAATCCACGACATGGACTTCTGCTATGGCAGCAAGACGGCGCTGCATGACATCAATCTGGAAGTCGAATACCACCGCGTCACGGCCCTGATTGGACCTTCCGGCTGCGGCAAGAGCACCCTGCTGCGCTGCATCAACCGCATGAACGACCGCGTCGTCGGCGCACGCGTCTCGAAGGGCGAAATCCTCGTCAAAGGCAAAAACATCCACGACGCCGATGTCGATCTCACCCAACTCCGCAAGCAGGTGGGCATGGTCTTCCAGAAATCGAACCCCTTCCCGAAGACCATCTACGAAAACGTGGCCTACGGCCTCCGCGTGCATGGCGTGAAGGATAAAATCGCCATCGACGAAGCCGTGCAGCGTGCTTTGACGCAGGCCGCCCTTTGGGACGAACTCAAAGATCGCCTTCATGATCATGCCCTCGGCCTTTCTGGCGGGCAGCAGCAGCGCCTGTGCATCGCCCGAGCCATCGCCACCATGCCCGATGTGCTTTTGATGGATGAACCCTGCTCCGCCCTCGATCCCATCGCCACGCTCAAGATCGAGGAACTCATCACCCAGCTCGCCCGCGACTACACCGTCGTCATCGTGACGCACAACATGCAGCAAGCCGTCCGCGTGAGCGATTTCACTGCCTTCCTTCACCTCGGCAAACTCGTCGAATTTGCCCCCACCGAAGAACTCTTCACCAATCCCCGCGAGAAACTGACCGACTCGTATCTGCGCGGGACGTTCAGTTAATCGTCCTCGAACTCGTCCTCGATTCTTCCGCTCCGCCTTCTCCCCATGCTTAGAACGTCCTGAAACTACTCGAATGCTCGTCTTGCCTCGTGTGCTCATTCATCGAGGACGAGTTCGAGTAGGAGGACGAGGACGATCCGGTCTTCGACATCTCACTTCTAACATCTCACCTCTCACCGCCGCCTTGACCGCCGAAGCTCCAGCGACCTCTGCACCACCGATCATCTCCGTCGAGCGCTTCAACTACGCCTACGGAGACCATCAGGTGCTCTTCAACGTCGATCTGCCCATCCGTAGCGAGGACGTCACGGCCTTCATTGGCCCATCGGGCTGCGGAAAAAGCACGCTGCTGCGCAGCATCAACCGCATCAATGACCTTGTCGATAGCGCCCGGGTCGTCAGCGGCACGATCAAGGTGGACGGCGTAGATCTCTACACCCCGGAAGTCGATCCCATCGCGCTGCGACGCCAGATCGGCATGGTGTTCCAGAAGTACAATCCCTTTCCGCGCAGCATCTTCGAAAACGCCGTCTATGGCCTCCGCGTGGCGGGCGTGAAGGACAAAGCCGAGCTCATGGATGCCGCCGAGCGCAGTCTGAAGGCCGCCGCGTTGTGGGACGAGGTCAAAGACCGCCTCCACGAGCTCGCCACCGGTCTTTCCGGCGGTCAGCAGCAGCGCCTTTGCATCGCCCGGGCCATTGCCCTCCAGCCACGCATCCTGCTCATGGACGAGCCCTGCGCCGCGCTCGACCCCATCGCCACCGCCCGCATTGAGGAGCTCATCCACCAGCTCCGCGATCGCTACACCTTTGTCATCGTTACCCACAACATGGAGCAGGCCAAACGCATCGCCGACCGCACCGCCTTTTTCTACAAAGGCGAAATCGTCGAGGTGGGCGAGACGCTGGACCTCTTCACGCGGCCGAAAAACAAGCTGACCGAGGATTATGTGACCGGAAGACTGGCCTGACGAGCAGGGCGGCTGCCGTGGGCAGCTTTTCCCTTGCCCCGTCGTGCATTCCGTGTTCTCTCGCCCTCCCATTAACCCCTCACAGCACACACTCATGAGCGAACGTCGCGTCGTCATCACCGGGATCGGAGTCGTCTCCCCCCTCGGCAATAATAAAGACGACTTCTGGAAGAATCTCGTCGCCGGCAAGAGCGGCATCCGTCGTATCCAGTCGATGGACACGGAGAAGTACGACTGCAAAATCGCCGGTGAAGTGGTCGATTTTGACCCCACGCCCTTCTTCAACAATCACAAGGAGGCCCGCCGGGCGGACCGCTTCTTCCAACTGGCCATGGCCGCCTCCAAAATGGCCGCCAAAGACGCCGCGCTGAACCCGGATGCCCTCGACCCCCACCGCATCGGCGTGATGGTCGGCAGCGGCATCGGTGGCCTGAGCACCATCGAAACGCAGTACGAGATCCTTTTGAACAAGGGACCCGGCCGCGTGAGCCCCTTCCTCATCCCGATGATGATCACGAACATCGCCACCGGCATGATCGCCACGGAATTCGGCTTCATGGGCCCCAACATGTGCATCACCACCGCCTGTGCGACCTCGAACAACAACATCGGCGAAGCTTGGCGCATCATCAAATTCGGCGATGCCGATGCCATCATCTGCGGCGGCTCGGAAGCCTCCATCCGTCCCTGTGGCCTCTCCGGCTTCGGCAACATGAAGGCGCTCTCCATGCGCAATGACGAGCCCGAACGTGCCTCCCGCCCCTGGGACATCAACCGCGATGGTTTTGTCATGGGTGAAGGTGCTGGCGTCGTCGTCATCGAAGAACTCGAGCACGCGAAGAAGCGCGGAGCCACGATTTACGCCGAGCTGGCCGGTTACGGCGTCACCGCCGATGCTTACCACCTCACCGCGCCGCATCCCGAAGGTCTGGGCGCCTCGAAGTGCATGGAAATGGCCCTGCGCCATGCCAAGCTCAATCCCACCGATGTGAGCTACATCAACGCCCACGCCACCTCTACGCCCGTCGGCGACCTCTGCGAGCTCCGCGCCATCAAGCGCACCTTCGGCGAATACGCTCAAAAGGGCCTGCTCGTCTCCGGCACGAAGTCGATGACCGGTCACCTCCTCGGTGCTGCTGGCGGCATCGAACTCGCGGCCTGCATCATGGCGCTCCGCGATCAAGTGGTCCCTCCCACCATCAACGTCGAAAACCTCGACCCCGAAGTCGATGTCGATGTGGTCGCGAACACCGCCCGCCCCGCCAAGCTCACTGCCGCCCTCAGCAATAGCTTCGGCTTCGGCGGCCACAACTCGGCGCTGCTGATCAAGAAGTACGACGGAGCCTAAAATGGCCTCGAAAAGCTCTCCGGCGCTGGATCGCATGATCCAGCGCCTTTTTTGTCTCGTGAGAAAGGCATGATGCTTGTGAAAGCATCTTCGCCGGGCACGTTGAATGCCTCGCATGACCTCCCGACTTTTGCTCTGCCTTGCCGTCTCTTCGTTGAACGTGGCCGCCGCCGACTGGCCGGAGTGGCGTGGGCCTTCGGCACAAGGCATGGCGGTCATCACGAAGCTGCCGGAGACCTTTAGCGAGACCAGCCACGTGACGTGGAAGACAGAACTGCCAGGTCGCGGGCATTCCACCCCGGTGATCGGTGGCGATGTCATCTGGATGACGACGGCGGTGGAGAAGGCGGCGAGCAAGGAAGAGACGGAGCGTCGCCTGAAATCGAACACGGGTGATCAGCCGCTCGTCGTGCTCGAATCGCTGAGCCTGCGGGCGCTGGCGGTGGATCGTCATAGCGGGAAGCTGCTGCACGACATCGAATTGCTGAACGTGAAGGAGCCGCAGTGGGCGCATCAGCTCAACAGCTACGCCTCGCCCACGCCGGTGCTCGCGGGTGGCAAACTGTATGCGCACTTCGGTTCGTTCGGCACCGTTTGCATGGATACGACCACGCAGAAAATCCTCTGGAAAAACGAAGAGCTGCACATCATGCACGAAAACGGCCCCGGCTCGACGGCGGTGCTTTGGAAGAACCGTCTCATCGCCCACTTCGATGGCAGCGATGCGCAGTTCATCGCGGCTTTTGACACGGAAACGGGCAAGGTGGCGTGGAAGACGATGCGCAGTGGCGAGATGGACCCGCGTCCGCAGCAAAAGAAGGCCTATGGCACACCGCTGGTGATTCAAAGCGGTGGCATTCCGGTGCTCGTCAGCTCCGCGGCGAACAACATCTACGGTTACGATCCAGCCACCGGGAAGGAGCTTTGGAAGGTCCACTACGGCGAGCTGGGCTTCTCGATGTCCACCGTGCCCGTGGCCGATGACAAGATGATCTATTTCAGCACCGCTTTCGGCAAATCGAACATCACCGCCTTGAAACACGCTGGTGCCGCCACACCGGAAGTGGCTTGGAAGAACAACAAGAACGCCCCCAAAATGTGCTCGCCGTTGCTGCACGAAGGCCTGCTCTACTATGTCGATGATGGCGGCATTCTGAGCTGTGTGGACACGCAGACAGGCGAGGCCGTTTACCGCGAGCGTTTGGGTGGCAAATTCAGCTCCAGCCCGATTTTGGCCGGTGACAAGATCCTCATCGGCAGTCGCGAGGGCGTCGTGAGCCTCGTCAAAGCCGGGCGCACCTTCCAACTGCTCTCTCAGAACACGCTCGACGGCTCCATCATGGCCAGTCCATCCACCGACGGCGAGGCGCTCTTCATCCGCACGGACAAAGCACTGTATCGCATCGAGAAATGAGGGAGATACTCCAACGATCCACCTGGATGTTCGCGGCGGGTCTTTTGGGCCTTACGGGAGTTTTGCGTGCTCAAAACGCCGTCCCACCTCCCGCTCGCGAGCTTCGCGGTTCGTGGATCGCTACCGTGCGGAATATCAACTGGCCCAGCGAGCCCGGTCTGCCCGTCGCCAAGCAGAAAGAGCAGCTCCTCACGCTCATCGACTCCGCCGCGAAACTGCGGCTCAATGCGCTCATCTTCCAGGTGCGGCCCGCGGGCGATGCCATGTATGCCTCTGAGATCGAGCCGTGGTCGCCCTTCTTGACGGGAGCGATGGGCAAATCACCGGGTTGGGACCCGCTTGAGTTCGCCGTCACCGAGGCGCACCAACGCGGCATGGAGCTTCACGCCTGGTTCAATCCTTACCGGGCTCTCGCCGGAGAAAAGCATGCGCCCAGCGCCGATCACATCCGCCGCAAGCACCCGGAGTGGACGATGAAATACAACATCGACTGGTGGATGGACCCTGGCGTGCCCGAGGTCCGCCAGCAGGCCATCGCCGTCATGCTGGATGTCACGCGGCGCTACGATGTGGATGGCATTCACATCGACGATTATTTTTACCCTTACCCAATCACCGGCCCGGACAAAAAGAAGGTCGAATTCCCCGATGCGGACACTTACGCTCGCTACAAAGCCACGGGCGGCCCTTTGGAACTCACCGCGTGGCGGCGTCAAAATGTGGATCAGACCGTGCAGGCCACTTACGAGGGCATCAAAGCCATCAAACGCCATGTGAAGTTCGGCATCAGCCCCTTCGGCCTCTGGCGTCCGAACCATCCTGAAGGCACTGGTGGTGGTCTCGATCCCTATGAGGACCTCGGCGCCGATTCGAAGAAGTGGCTGCAAAGCGGCTGGGTCGATTACTTCACCCCGCAGCTCTACTGGACCATCGACCGGCCCAAGCTCGGCTTCACCACCTACTACGACTGGTGGCTGGAGCAGAATACGCAGGGCCGCCACATCTGGCCCGGCATGAACACCTCCAACATCGGCACGGACCGCGTCGCCGGCGAGATCCTCCGCCAAATGAGCGTGCTGCGTGAACGCGGCCTCAAAATGACGCCCGGCCACTTCCATTGGAACTTCGGTGCCCTTCATAAAAACACCGGCAAGATTGCCACCTACACGATGGAGCGTGCCTACACCACGCACGCCATCCCGCCGTCTTCGCCGTGGCTGAGCCAGACGGCGCTGCCGGCGCCGCTGGTCGGCAAAACGCAGCCGGAGGGCAAACTCCGCGTCGAGTGGAAGCACGCCGACGAGCGATGGATGTCGCAGACCCGCTGGTGGGTGCTCCAGGCCCAGATCGGCGGCCGCTGGGTGACGTGGAAATCCCTCTTCAAAGACCAGTTCAGCACCGAATGGCCCGCCGGAGCCACGGCGGTGGCGATTCGTGCCTGCGGCATGGCTTGGGAGGCGGGTGAGGCGGGTGTCGCCGTGAAATAAAGCCTATCGCGGCACTTTGAGAGGCAAACGGCCCTGAAAAAACCCTCGCCAGCCGGGGAAAAGCCGTTAATCTCCGCCCCCCTTTCCCCGGAACCCCACATGTCTGAATCAAAAAACACCCTCCGTCTCGGTCTGCCCAAAGGCAGCCTGCAGGAGCCAACGCTCGAGCTTTTCAAGCGGGCGGGATTCAATGTGGTCGTCTCAAGTCGTTCCTACCGCCCCACGGTGGACGATGATGAGCTGGAGCTGCGTCTGCTGCGTGCGCAGGAGATCGGGCGCTACGTGGACCATGGATTCCTCGATTGCGGCATCACTGGGCGGGATTGGATCGCCGAAAACGGTGCCGATGTGGAGGTGATCACCGATTTGCGCTACTCAAAGGCCACCTCGAAGCCGACCCGCTGGGTGCTCGTGGTGCCGGATGATTCCCCCATCCAGAGTGTGAAGGATTTGCAGGGCAAGCGCATCGCCACGGAGGCTGTGGGCCTCACGCAGCGCTACCTGGAGAGCCACGGCGTGAAGGCCGAGGTCGAATTTAGCTGGGGTGCCACCGAGGTGAAAGTACCGGAACTCGTCGATGCCATCGTGGACATCACGGAGACCGGTTCCTCGTTGCGAGCGAACAAGCTTCGCATCGTGGACACGCTCATGGAGAGCTACCCCCAATTTGTGAGCAGCCGGGCCGCCGCGAAGGACGCCTGGAAGCGTGAGAAGATGGAGACCATCGTCATGCTGCTCAAAGGCGCTCTCGAAGCCCGCGACAAGGTGGGCCTCAAGATGAACGTCCCCGCCGCCAAGGTGGCGGAGGTCGTCGCCGTGCTGCCCTCGCAGCGCTCACCCACCGTCTCTCAGCTCGCCGGGTGCGACTGGGTTGCCGTCGAAACCGTCATTGCCGAGGCCACCGTGCGTCTCATCATCCCGCGTCTCAAGGCGCTGGGTGCCGAGGGCATCGTGGAATATCCTCTCAATAAAATCGTCCACTAACACTGGGACTAAGCCAAAACCACAAGGAGAACACCGACCATGGGATCGCTCAAAAAGCGGAGAAAAACGAAGATCAACAAGCACAAGCGCAAGAAGCGCATGCGTGCGAACCGCCACAAGAAGCGTTTGCGCTACAAGTCGTAAAAGCTAGCCTCCGCGGCATGATCAGCCCCCGACGAGTGATTCGAGTGATTCGAGTCGCCGCCTCTCTCTACGCACCCGCGTCGAGAGATTGGGGGCTGTTAATGCGCCAGATCGGATTAATCGGATTAATCGGACTTCCTCTTCACGCGGCCTCCGACGCGGATATGTCCATCGGGCGGCTGCCGCCGCCGAAATCGGACCTGCTCCTCACGCCGCGTGGCGCGGCGAACGCGGATGCCATGGCGCATTACAGCGCCGCGCTGCAATTCGAGACGGCGGGCAAGCTCCGGCAGGCGCTGGAGCATTACCGGGCCGTCTTCAAGGCGGATCCTACTAACGCGGAACTTGCCAGCCACACGGCCGGCATCGCCTTGCAGTTCGAAGGACGCGAAGCCGCCCTCAAAATCCTCGATGAGGCCATCCAGGCGAATCCAGGTAGTCCCGAGCCGCTGCTGAATCTGGCCCGCTTTGCCAGCACCTACCCGCCGGAGGATGTGTTCGAGAAGGATGACCGCGCGGCGAAAGCCGTGACGACGGCGCTCGAAAAATTTCCACGCCACGCCGCGGTTTACGAGGCGGCGGTGATGCATCACCTCACGCAAAACAAGCGGGATGCCGCCATCGCCGTCATGGAGCAGTCGGCCAAGCAAGACAGCAAGGATCCACGCTTCTGGCTCGATCTCGCCACCACCGCCGAACGCGTGTGGCCGCTCGGCCAGATCGAGCAGCGAACCGAGCACCTCGCCAAAGTGGCCCCATTTTTCGATAAAGCGCTCGCTCACGTCACCCCGGCCAATGCGGAGGACATTCAG
The DNA here is from genome assembly GCA_016713245.1 of Verrucomicrobiaceae bacterium. Taxonomy (GTDB): domain Bacteria; phylum Verrucomicrobiota; class Verrucomicrobiia; order Verrucomicrobiales; family Verrucomicrobiaceae; genus Prosthecobacter. The sequence goes on from JADJPM010000001.1 coordinate 1,456,136, forward strand.
CTCGAGGTGGCTCAGCATTACCTCCTCACCAACGAACTCACCCGCAGCCGCGAACTCTGCGAAAAGCTCGTGAAAGAGCACCACAGCCTCCAGGCACGCAAAGTCCTCTTCCGCATGTACGAGGCCTCCGGGGAAGGTGAGAAGTCTCTCGCCATGCTCGAAGCCATCACCAAGCAGGCCCCCGAGGAGATCGACCATCTCCGCCTGCTGGCCCGCGAGTATGAAAAGCGGGACAAGCCGGACAAAGCCATTCCGCCGCTCGAAGCCGCCATCCAGCAAGGCTCCGGCGAAGTGAATGATTACCTCTTCCTCGGTTCGCTCCTCTGGCAGACGCGGCAGTTTGACCGCATGGGCCTCGTCGGCGAGCGAGCGGTCAAAATCTTCCCTGAGCAACCGCTCACGCACTTCCAGCTCGCCCTTTCCTGTCGTGCTCGTGAGCTGCACGAAAAGGCCGCGAAGCACTTCGCCGATGCCGAGCAGCTCGCCGCCGCCTCGCAGTCCGAACTGCTCGACCACACCTTCTACTATCAATACGGCAGCACGCTGGAGCATCTGGGGCGTTTTGATGATGCCTCCCGCATGCTGGAGAAGTCCATCACGTTGACGCCCCGCGAGAAATCCGAGGCCGCCGCCAACACGATGAACTTCCTCGGCTACATGTGGCTCGAACAGGGCAAGGATCTCGACAAGGCCGGCGAACTCATCGCCAAGGCTAACGAGCTCTCACCAGACAACGCCGCCTACATCGACAGCCTTGGCTGGTTCCATTTCAAGAAGGGTGATTTTGCCAAAGCCCTCGCCGACTTCCAACGCGCCGAAAAGCTCATCCCCGAGATTCAAAGTGAAGACGCCGAGATTCTCGAGCACATCGCCCTCGCCCACAAACAGCTCGGCGATGCCACGAAGGCCCTCGACTACCTCGAACGCGCCCACGCCCTGAAAACACCCTTCCCAAAAATCCGCGAGCGCATCGAAAAGACGCTCAAGCAATGGAAAGGCCTCGGCGACACCGAGAAAAAGTGACACGCTTCATTTCACCACGCGATGCAGCCACTTGCGTGCTTGGTCACGAGCAGCGGAGGGCCGGAGCGTCCACGCATCGTTGTGATTGCGAAAGCCGGTACTCAGGAAGGTGAGATCAGCTTTTGGTAGCAGCGGACGGAGGTACGCTTCGGTTTCTTGAGCGTTGGAACCTTCACCGCAGATGAAGGCAGGACGGTCCGCAAGCCGCTGAAGTCTCGTCAGCGCTGATTCGCGATCCGAGCCCGGATAAGGCCACTTTTTGACACCGTCGAAGTGGCTGTAGGCAAAGAAGCCGCACCACAGCTTCGAGGTTTCGTCGTCGTGAAGGCCCAGGTAACCGCAGGCGATGGCTCCGCGTGAAAATCCGGCGAGCACGAGCTTCTTCGGATCACCGCCGAAATCTCGGCAGATGCTCGTCACGCTCTCACGGAGGTGTTTGAGCGTGGGCTGAGGATCGTAGGCTGGCGCATCGCCCCACCATTTGATCGCCACCTGATCGCCTTTCGCATTCAAATACGGCACGCAGAGCCAGATGAAGCCGCGACCTCCCGAAAGGCCGAAACCGAGGTTGCTGCCTTCAGGAAGCCCGGTGCTCACATCGCCGTATTTGTTCGTGTAACCTCCGTTTCCGGCCAGTTCGACGATCACCGGCCACTTCATGTCTTTTTGCCAATCGGTGGGGAGATACAACACATCGAGGCCGAGCCGCACCCGCTTGCCTGGAGCCGGGTTTTCATCACTCAAAGCCGGCACGACCAGATCTGCAGGCACACTTTGGATGTCCGGCAGCTCCGCCGCAGCGAGTGGAAAAGCGAAAACGAAGAGGAGCCATGGTTTCATGGCTCCTACACGTTCCGAAACGCTCCAAACGATCACTGAGCGAGCGGCACATCCGCTTTGACGCGGAAGAAGAGATGGCTGGCGGATGGCCCACCGAGCGAGAGAGCGGCGCTGCCACCTGTCTGCGTGCTGCCGACCTGCGTCCACGTCTGCAAATCACTGCTGCACCAGATGGTGAAGCTGCGGCGGGAGCTGCCCGTCCAGTCGAGATCGATGTTACCAGTGAGCGGATCGAATTGGAAGTCGGTGACGGTAAAGCGGCTGCCGGGGCTGAAGGGATTGGTGTCCGCGAGGTATTCATCGCGGTCGCTGATGCCATCGCCGTCAAAATCACTGTTCGCGTTCGCACCGAGCAGACTCAGGCTGGAGCCAAGTCCGGCGGCGGTGGCCTTTTCGATCTCCCACGAGTCGGCGATGCCATCGCCACTGCCACCACCCGCGAGCACCTCGCTATCCGCACCGGGATGGAGACGGGTGCAGACGCCCGCCAGATTGATCCAGCCGCAGTTGGCGGAGTAGGCGTAGCCGCTGAGAGCACCCGTGACGAGATCCAAACGCGGCGGCGCGGCGATGGTGGGATCGAAATAGATCCAGCCGATGTTCGCCCCATAGGCGTAACCGCTCAAAGCGCCTGCTCCATCATGGTTCACACCGATGTCACCGCCCGTCTGCGAGTAGCCAGACGTGGTCGAGGGCGTGCCATCGCCCAGATCGATCCAGCCGACATTGGCCGCATACACCTTGCCATGCGCCATCGTCGTCTCGATCACCGGCGCATCGAGGGCGAGCGGATTCGTGCGCCAGTTCAGCCAGCCAAAATTAGCCGCGTAAGTGAAGCGGCAGGCGGGCGTGATGGTGCTGATCGCTGGCTCGGCGAGCACGAAGCAGTTTGTGAAGCCTGCCTGAATGCTGGTGACGCCTTTTCCCGCCAGCACGCCACTGATATCGACAGCGACAGGCGTGTCACGACTGGTCGTCGTGCCATCGCCGACGGCTCCAGTGGTGTTGCTGCCCCACGCAAAGAGATCGCCGTCACTGGTGAGCGCATAAGATGAAAATGTGCCTGCCGAAATGGCGGCGACGGTTTTGCCGAGGAGTGCGCCGGTCATATCGACTGCGACGGGTGAGTCAGATTGCACGGTAGTGGTGGCGTTTCCGAGTTCATGTGAATCATCCGCACCCCAAGCATAGACGGTGCCGTCCGAGGCGAGTGCGAGGCTGTGCTGGTAGCCTGCGGAGATGTGCGTGATGGTTTTCGTGGCCAGCACGCCCGACGTGTCGAGCGCGACAGGAGCGCCTCGGGTTGTGAGGGAGGTGCCATCCCCGATCTGCCCCCGGTTGTTGACGCCCCAGCCGAAAAGCATGCCGTCGGTGGTCTGAACGAGCATGTGATGGCCTCCCACACTGAGCTTGGAGACGGTTTTGCCGGAGAGTAGCCCCGTGGTGTCCACGGCCACCGGGACTGTGCTGGCACTGGTGGTTCCATTGCCGAGCGATCCCGCAGCTCCCCAGGTATAGACCTGACCGGTGGAATCGAGCACGGCGCTGCAATTCCAGCCAGCGTGGACTTGAACAATGGTTTTCCCGGAGAGCACGCCAGTGGTGTCCACAGCCACGGGGACGAGACTGTCAGTCGTGGAGCCAATGCCGAGTTCCCCGGCGTCGTTGCTACCCCAAGCAAAGAGACCGCCATCGGAGGTGAGGGCGAGTGTGTGCTGATAACCTGCGGCGACAGCGATCACGGTTTTTCCAGAAAGCACACCGGTCATGTCCACGGCGACGGGCGTTGAATAGAAGGTCGTGCTGTTGTTGCCAAGCTGGCCTTTGGTATTCTCCCCGCAGGCATAGACCTTGCCGTCGGAAGTCAGTAGCACGGTATGTGCTGCGCTAGCGGATGAAATCACGGCCGTGATTGTCTTGCCGGAGAGGGCACCGGAGACATCGGTGGCTACGGCGGTGAGGCGGTTGGTGGTCGTGCCATCGCCGAGCATGCCGCTCGAGTTGTAGCCCCAGCCATAGGGAAGGCTGGCGGCCTGGCTGAACGCTGTGGAAGCCAGCAGGACCGCTGCGAGAACCGCGTGCAGCGCCGGAGGCGGCAGCAGCATGGGAGGTGGAGGCAGCGGAGGAGTTTTCGCAGGCGGCGGCAAAGGCGGCCGACGCACGATGAGATGAGAAAAAGGATTCATGGCGGTGAGCGGGTGCGTGTTGGGGACGCGGGAGGATCACAAGCCAAAGTTGGCGAAGGGATTCGTGGCTCCGAAAGGCAGTTGCAGCGGGGCGATGCCATTGGCGGGCACGGGCTGCACGGGAGCGGTGGTGTTGCTGCGGAGCGTGTTGCGAGTGACGATGTTTTGATCGCTAGCCACTTCGATGCCGTTGTTGCCGTTCGAGGAGGCGCTGCATTGATCAATCGTGTTGCCGTTGTTGCCGTGGAAGCCGTCGTCCACGTTGTTGCTCGCCACACAGTTCGTCAGGCGGCACTTGTCGCTGAAGAAAAAGCCGTCGCCGCTGGCGGGAGGTCCGCCGATCTGGCCTGGCATGCCGTTGTCATCGGCGGTGCAATCGGTGAAGAGGCACTCGTGCGAGACATGGAAGCCATCGCCGTCATTGCCCTGCGCCACGCAGTTCACGAAGTTCGTGGCGTTCTTGTTGTATTGCTGGTTCATCACCGTCCACGACTCGGAAAGAAAGCCGTGGTCCTGGTTGTCGCGGCTCGTCACATTGGCGAGCGAGCAGCCGTTGCGCACATGCACGCCGCTGTCACCGCATTCGGAGACGGCGCTGTTGTGCAGCGTGCTGCCCATGCCGAGATCAAAGCCCGTGCTGCCGCACATCCGCACCGCGCAACCGCCGACGCTGCCATGATGATTCGTCACGATGCCGCAGCCAGCCACGCCCTGCACGGTGCAATCCACCACGCGACCGCTTTGATTCACCTGAATGCCAATGCCGCCGATGCCGCTGGAGCTGCATTGGGAAATGACGGTGGCGTCATCACCATAGATGCCGCCGTGAGGTCCGGGCATGCCTGGATTCTGCGGCGACCACGGCCCCTTCACCCGCGAGTCGGCGATCTGACCGTTTTTGCCCACCTTGATGCAGTAACCGGAAACCTCGGAGACATCCACGCCGCTCACCACGCTGTCATCGCTGAGCACGATGCCTTGCGACCAGTTTCCGCGAATGCGACCATGGATCACCTTTGTGCGCTGGTAGGTGACCAGTGCTCCCGTGGCGGAGATGGCTACCGGACCCATGCCGCCACCCATGTAGCGCACCTCGAAGCCACCGAGGTCGAGCGTCACATTGTCCGAGCTGATGACGATGTTCTTGTCGATATTCTCGGTGAGATAGTAGCGACCTGGCTTGGCGAGGTTGTAGTAGCCGAGGCTGCCGTTGAGGTTGGGGTTGCTCGTATCGCGGCTGGGGATGTGCTCACCGGCGTCGATTTGCATCAGTGTCTTCATTGAAGGCGTGGGCAGGCCGCCGGGTGTGAGAGCACGTTCATTCGGATAGGTGAAGGCGGCACCCGGAGGCGTGAGCTGGCCCTGACCCAAGGCGAGAGCTGGAACGAGGAGCGTGAGGGCAGCGAGGCTGCGGCGGAGGAGAGATGCGGTTTTCATGGAGGAGATGCGATTGCATTCCTCTCTGCACGGAATCCGAAAAAGAGTTACACGATGTCGATCGATTTTACTCCTGCGCCGCTGATTTCGGATCAAACGCATCCCGCAAACCATCTCCGAGAATGTTCAGTGCTAACAGCGTGCTGCTGAAAAACAGCCCCGGATACACAAGCAGCCATGGATAGGTTTGCATCACCTGCGAACCATCACCGAGAAGCACGCCCCAGCTCGCATTCGGTGGCTGGATACCGAGGCCAAGGAAGCTCAGCGTGGCCTCCAGCAGCATCACACCGGGCACGGTGAGGCTGGCGTAGATGATCACGGGGCCGATCACATTCGGCAGCAAGTGTTTGAGGACGATGTGCCAAAAGCCAGCACCGCTCGCCTTCGCGGCGGTGACGAATTCGAGATTCTTCAGCGCCAGCACCTGCCCACGCACCACACGCGCCATCGTCAGCCATTCCACCGCGCCGATGGCCACAAAGATGAGCCAGAAATGCCGTCCAAAGACGACCATGAGCAGGATGACGAAGTTGATGAAGGGAAAGGCATACAAGATGTCCACGAGGCGCATCATTGCCGCATCGATGCGTCCGCCCGCTAAGCCGCTGATCAGGCCATACGTCACGCCGATGCACGCGGCGACGAACGTGGCGAGCAAACCGACGGCCAGCGATACCTGCCCGCCTTTGAGCACTCGCGTGAGCATGTCGCGTCCCAGGGTGTCGGTGCCCAGCAAGTGCTGCGGGCTGATGTTGGTGGCCTTCAGTTCCAGATCCTGCGCATCCTGTGCATACGGCGACAGGGACGGCCCGATGAGGCACACCGCGACCAGCGCGATGAGAAACCAGAACGCGATGAGATTGATGCGGTGGCGGCAAAACCGCCGCCACGCGGCCTGCATCGGCGAAAGGCTCTGTTGGGACGAATCACTCATGCGTGGAGGCGGATTCGCGGGTTGAGCCAGGCCTGGAGGATGTCCACCAGCAGGTTGAAGCCGACGATGAGCGTGGCGTAAAAGACGGAGATGCCGATGGCGAGGTTCATGTCCCGATTGATGGCCGAGGCAATGAAGAACTGGCCGAGGCCCGGCAGTTGAAAAACGGACTCCACCACGATGCTGCCCGTGAGAAGGCCCGCCGCCGCTGGGCCGAGGAAATTCAAAACTGGCAGGCAGGCCAGTTTCAGCGCATGCAAAAAGACAACGGAGGTTTCGCTGGCTCCTTTGGCCCGGGCGGTGCGCACAAATTCCTGTGACAAGGTCTCCCGCAGGCTGCCACGCGTGAGGCGTGCGATTTGAGCACTGTAGATGATGCCGAGCGTCAACGCGGGCATCAACACGTCCGATGGATCAAACCAGCCGGAGGCATTGAACCACCGCAGCTTCAGACCGAGCAGCATCGCGATCACCGGTCCGAGAATCATGCTCGGCGTGCAAATGCCCAACGTGGCCGCCAGCATGCTCGCCCGATCTTCGAGAGTGTTGGGACGCAGCGCCGCGAAGGCTCCAAGCGGCACCCCGAGGCCCAGCGCAATCGCCAGCGCCGTCAAACCCACCGCACCGGATACCGGGAAGCCGGAGGCGATGATTTCATCCACGCCACGTCCTTTGAAATGAAACGACTCTGGCAAATCGAGCATCGCGTAATGGGCGATCTGCAGGCCGAGCTGCGCATACCACGGCTTGTCGAGGCCGAGATAAGCTCGCTGCGCCGCGATGGCCTCCGGCGAGGAGTTCTTTTCACTCTGAATCGGCCCACCCGGCAGCAGGCGGGAAAGCGCAAACGTGATGGTGATCACCGCGAGGATGACGACGAGGCCCTGAAAGAAGCGGCTGAGCAAAAAGCGAATCATGCGGTCGCGGCAAGGGTGTCGATGAATAATGGCATGCAGGGACTTTAGCGACCTGTGAACGGCTTTTCAATCCTTCATGCCTTTCACTTCAATTTCGTGTCCCCGCATGCTAGGAGCCCCGCGTGCCAAAACCACCCGCCATCTCTGTTTTGATGCCCGTGCGTGATGCCGCCGCCACGCTGGAGGCGGCGGTTCGCAGCGTGCAGGGCCAAACCTGGACGGATTGGGAACTCGTCATCGTGGACGATGGCTCGCAGGATGCCACACCCACCTTGCTGGCCCATCTGGCCGCCCAGGATGAACGCCTCGTCATCTTGAGGCAGCCGCCTTCCGGCATCGCCAAAGCACTGCAACATGGCTGCGAAGGCTGTCGCGGAGATTTTATCGCCCGGATGGATGCGGATGATGTGATGGCCCCGTGGCGGCTGGAGCTTCAGCAGGCCTTTTTGCAGGCGGAACCTTCCATCGGCCTCGTTTCCTGCCTCGTGAAATTCGGTGGCGATGGCGCTGGCTATGCGGCGCATGTCGATTGGATCAATGCGCTGCGCACGCCCGAGTCGATGGCGCTGCGTCGCTTTGTCGAGGCCCCTGTGGCGCATCCGAGCGTGATGTTTCGGCGTCGGCTACTGCAAGAGCACGGCGGCTATCGTGAAGGCGATTTCCCCGAGGACTACGAGCTGTGGCTTCGATGGCTAGAGGCCGGCGTCCGGTTTGGCAAGGTGGAGCAGGAGCTTCTCATCTGGAATGATCCTCCGCAGCGTCTCTCACGCACCGATCCGCGTTACTCGGTGGAGTCGTTTTACGCCATGAAGCTCGGCTACCTGCGCCGCTGGCTCTTGGCGCAGGCCGTTGACCGTGAAATCTGGCTCTGGGGTGCCGGTAGAATCACGCGGCGACGCTTTGATCCCATCGCCGATCTCCTCACCGGCTTCATCGATGTGGATGAATCCAAACGCGGCCAACGTCGCGATGGTCGCGAGGTGCGGCTCGTGGATGAACTGCCGCCTCGCGATCAAAGCCTCATCCTCGGTGGCGTGGCCAATCGCGGTGCCCGCGAAGCCATCTCAAGGCATCTGATCGAGCTCGGCCGCGTGGAGGGCGAGGATTTTTTGCTCGTCGCGTAATCGCAACGCGGCGCAACTCGCGGGAGCCAAGGCTTGCCAGCCGCCAAGTACCTTGCAGGTTCAAACCGATGAACTCTCCCCTCTCTCGCCGAACCTTTCTCCGTTCTTCTGGAGTCTCGCTCGCCCTGCCGTTTCTCGATGCCATGTGGGGAAGACGGGCGCTCGCCGCCGAGGCCGTGCCGCCCAAGCGGCTCGTGACGATTTGCGCGTCGCTTGGCATTTACGGGCCGGATTTCTTTCCGGCGGAGAGTGGCGATGCCTACACGCCGACGCCCTATTTGAAGAGGATCGAGGCCCATCGGAAGGACTTCACCGTTTTCTCCAATATCTGCCATCCAGATCAAAATGGACGCGATGGGCATGCCTCGGAATTGACCTGGCTCACTGGCGCACGGCATCCGGGACTCGGCGGCTTCCGCAACACCATCTCGCTCGATCAGTTCATCGCGGAGAAGATCGGCTTTGAAACACGCTACCCGTCACTGCAGCTCAACACCGGAGGCGGTGGCAGTCAAAGCTACACCCGCAGCGGCGTGATGATCCCCGCGGAGTCGAAACCGTCGAAAATCTTCGCCAAGCTCTTCCTCGACGGCAGCGCCGCAGAGATCCAGCAGCAGATGCGCAAGCTCAAGGAAGGCCGCAGCATCATGGACACCGTGGGCGAGGAGGCCAAGCGGTTGGAGAAGCGCTTTGGCAGCGCGGATCGCGACAAGCTCGACGAATATTTTACTTCGGTGCGCGAGATGGAGCAGCGCCTGCAAAAAGCCGAGGCCTGGGTGCAGAAACCGAAGCCCAAGGTCGAAGCGCCGCCGCCGAAGGACCTCCAAGACGAGAAAGACCTCATCGGACGCATGAATCTCCTCTTTGACCTCATCCCGCTCGCCTTCCAAACCGACAGCACGCGTGCCATCACCATGCTCGTTCAAGGGCGCGGTGATGTGCCCACCATTCCCGGCGTCAAAGCGGATCATCACAACCTCTCCCACCACGGTCAGGACCCCGAAAAGATCGCGCAGCTTCGTCTCATCGAAACCGCGCAGCTTGCAGCACTCGGCACCTTGATGACGAAGCTCAAAGCGAAGCAAGAAGGTTCCAAGTCCCTGCTCGACAGCACCGCCGTGCTGTATGGCAGCAATCTCGGCAACGCGAACTCGCACGATTGGCACAACCTGCCGCTGCTGCTCGCCGGTGGCGGCTTCAAACACGGCCGCCATGTCACCGGCGATGCGAAGAACAACACACCGATGAGCAACCTCTTCGTCCGCCTCATGCAAAACATGGGCATCGAGACCGACACCTTTGCCAGCAGCACCGGTGCGCTGACGATTTGATCGAATTCAGGTCACGACTGCCGGAATCAATCAAGAAGGGAGGCGCAGCCGGTCTCATCCTTCGCGATGAAACGCATTTCCATCATCGACTCCCACACCGGCGGCGAGCCCACGCGCGTCGTTTTGAGCGGCATCAGCGCCGCGGAGCTCGAAACGTATCGCCGCGCCATCATTTGCGAGCCGCGAGGGCATGAGGTGATCGTCGGTGCCTTGCTCGTGGAGCCGAAGGACGCGAGTTGTGCTGCAGGCGTAATCTTCTTCAACAACGTCGGTCTGCTCGGCATGTGCGGGCATGGGATGATCGGCCTCATCGCGACGCTGAAGCATCTCGGACGCCTTTCGGCGGGCGAGCATCGCGTGGAGACGCCAGTGGGCATTGTGACGGCCGTTTTGGATGACAGCGGGCGCGTGAGCATTCGCAATGTGCCTTCGTATCGACAGACAAAGGGCGTCAAAGCCGGTGGAGTGACCGGAGATGTCGCTTGGGGCGGAAATTGGTTCTTTCTCGTCGCGGATCATGGACTCGATCTCACGCTGAAAAACGTCCCACAACTCACGCAGGCCAGTTTGGCGATGCGTGAGGCCGTTCGGGGCGCTGGATACTCGGAAGTCGATCACGTCGAGCTTTTTGGTCCGCCGCACGATGCCGCGAATCACAGCCGGAACTTCGTTTTGTGCCCTGGAGGCGAGTATGACCGCTCACCGTGCGGCACCGGCACCAGCGCGAAGCTCGCCTGTCTTGCTGCGGATGGAAAAATCGCTCCGGGCGAGGTGTGGCGGCAGGAAAGCATCCTCGGGAGTGTGTTTGAAGGCAGCTATGAAGCCGGTGAAGGCGGCATCATCCCCACGATCACCGGAGAGGCCTTCATCACAGCCGAATCGACGTTGCTGCTCGATCCGGCAGACCCATTCCAATTCGGCATCGCATGAACTCTTCCACTCATCGCCTCAAGGCTTCACTCCCACCTCTGCATTCGCGCACGCTGAGTTGGAGTCTAGGCTTTAGCCGATTCTTTGCGGCTTTCTTGATCACTTCCAGCTTCGCAGCCGATTTCGGCGCAGCGCTGAGTTTCCCGAAGCGCACCGAAAACAAAGTCTTCCGCGACCGCGTGCAGGCGAACTGGCTGCCGGATGGCAAAACGTTCTGGTATCGTGTGCAAACAGCGCCAGGGAAGTCCGAGTTCGTGTTGATCGACGCCGCCAACGGCACCCGCAAAACGGCCGCGACGCTCAAAGAACTCGGTTTGCCGGAAAAAGAGGCCGCGAAGACCTCCACGATGAAAATCGAGCTGCGACGCACACGGCGCACCGGCGAGTCCTCCGGCCTGAAGTTCATCAACCAGCTCAACGAGGACGTGGAGCTTTACTGGATCAATCAAGAAGGCGGTCACGTGCGCTACGGCGGGGTTCGTGCGGGCACGGAACGCGAGCAGCACACCTTTGACGGCCATGTGTGGCTCATCACCAGCCGCACGGGCGAGCATCTCGCCGTCGTGGAAGGCGCATCGCAGGCACAGACCTTCATCATTGATGGCAAAGGCATCTCGAAAGCCAAAATGGAGAAACCTCGGAAGCCCGAGCGCGGTTTCCGCTCGCCGGATGGTTCGTGCGTCGTCTTCACGGAAGCAGACAAAGTGGAGCGCAGAAAGGTGACGATTGTCGAATCGACACCAAACGACAGCGTGCAGCCGAAGCTGAAGGTCATCGACTACATCAAGCCCGGCGATCCGCTGCCAAAGCCGCAGTGGGTCATCGAAAAGAGCGATGGAACGAAGCTCCGCGTGGCGCGTGATCTCTACGAGAATCCGTTCACCGAAAGCGGCGAACTGGATGCCGTGTGGGCACCGGACAGCAGCGAATTCTACTTTAACTACAACCAGCGCGGCCATCAGCTCTACCGCATCCTCGCGGTGAACGCGAAGACCGGCGCGGTGCGTGTCGTCGCCGAGGAAACGTCGAAAACCTTCATCCACTACTCCGGCAAAAGCTGGCGTCACTGGCTGCACGGCAGCGGTGAGCTGATCTGGATGAGCGAGCGTGATGGCTGGTGCCATCTCTACCTCTACGACGCTAAAAAAGGCACGCCGAAGCTGCAAATCACCAAGGGCGCATGGCCGGTGCGCGAAGTTTTGCACGTGGATGTAGCCAAGAAGGAGATCTGGTTCCTCGCGAGCGGTTTGCGGGCAAAGGAAGACCCCTATCATGAGCATCTCTGCCGCCTGAACTTCGACGGCAGCGGCTTCAAACAGCTCACGGAAGTCGATGGCAATCATCGCGTCGAGTTCTCACCGAATCGTGAGTTTTTCATCGATACATGGTCACGGGCCGACAAGCCGCCGGTGATGGAGCTGCGTCGCAGCCGCGATGGCGGGCTGGTGTGCGAATTGGAGAAGGCGGAGGTCTCCGCGCTGCTCGGCACGGGTTGGACGATGCCGGAGCGCTTTGTGGCGAAGGGTCGCGATGGCAAAACAGACATCCACGGCGTGATCGTGAAGCCCTCGAACTTCGATCCGGCAAAGAAGTATCCCATCGTGGAGAACATTTATGCCGGTCCGCACGGTTCGTTCGCGCCGAAGGAGTTCAGCCGGTTGATGGGGCATCATGTGATCGCTGAACTCGGCTTCATCGTCGTGCAATTGGATGGCATGGGCACGAATCATCGCGGCAAGGCCTTCCACGATGTGTGCTGGAAGAACATCAAAGACGCTGGCTTTCCAGATCGGAAGCTCTGGATCAAAGAAGCTGCGAAAACACGCCCGTGGATGGATTTGAGCCGCGTGGGCATCTACGGCGGCAGCGCAGGCGGTCAGAATGCGATGCGTGCGCTGCTCGATCATCACGACTTCTACAAAGTGGCCGTCGCCGACTGCGGCTGTCATGACAACCGCATGGACAAAATCTGGTGGAACGAGCAGTGGATGGGCTGGCCGGTGGATGAGTCCTATGTGAAAAGCTCGAACAAGGAGGACGCGCACAAGCTGCAAGGTCACCTGCTCCTCATCGTCGGCGAACTCGACACGAACGTCGATCCCGCGAGCACGACGCAAGTCGTCGCGGCGCTGCAAAAAGCTGGGAAGAGCTTCGACTTCATGCCCATCGCCGGGACCGGCCACGGCGCGGCCGAAACGCCGTATGGATCGCGTTTGCGGATGGAGTTCCTCGTGCGGCATTTGAGGCCTGATTGAGTCTTCGGTTTTGAAGACACAGTTGGCGCTGGCCTTGATCGCCACATCAGGCTAGTTCCTCCATGCGCCTTCTCGCCGTCCGTCTCCAAAACCTCAACTCGCTCAGCGGGGCGCATGAGGTGCGGTTTGATGAAGGGGCGTTGAGCGCGGCGGGGGTGTTTCTCATCACTGGGCCGACGGGGGCGGGGAAATCGACGCTGCTGGATGCGATGACGCTGGCGCTGTATGGCCGCGCGGCGCGTTACGGCAATGACAAGGCAGATGAGATGATGAGCCGCCACACGATGGAGTGCTTCGCGGAGGTGGATTTCGAGACGGGTGGGCGTCGGCTGCGGGCGACGTGGCGGCTGGGGAAGACGAAGACGGGCAATTTGAAGCCGGTGCAGCGCACGCTGGCGAATGCCACGACGGGCGAGATCTTGGCGGACAAAGGTCGCGAGGTGGACCCGATGATCGAATCGCTCACCGGGCTGGATGCCCAGCGCTTTCTGCGGTCTGTGCTGCTGGCGCAGGGGCAGTTTGCGGCGTTTTTGAAGGCGAAGCCGAATGAGCGGGCGGAGCTGCTGGAGAAGATCACGGGCACGGAAATCTACACGGAGCTGTCGAAGCTGGCCTTTGAGACCTACAAAGCGAAGGACGAGCAGGTGCAGCGGCTCAAAGCCGCACTCGGTGCGGTGTCGGTGCTCGATGACGAGGCGCGGGCGAAACTGGAAACCGATCTCAGTGAGGCCCGCACGACCGCCGAACGTCTCACGATCGAAAGCCAGGCCGCGACGAAGCTGTGGCATGATCAGCGCGAGCATGCGTCCATCGTGGCCGAACTGACGAAGCTGGCCGAGACGGAGCCGCAGCTTCAAACATCGCAGGCACAGGCCGCAGCGGAGGTTTCAAAGGTCAAAGTGCTGTCTGATGAGGCGAAGCAGCAGCGCACGAAACGTGAGCCGGTGTGGGAACAAGCCGCTGGTATGGCGGCGCAGAGTGATCAGCTCGAAAAGCAGCTCGCGGAAAGTCGCTCCACTTATCAAACCTGGGTGAAGGAGCAGAAGGAGGCGGCTTCACGCCGCGAAGCGGCGGAGAAAGCACTCACGTCGCACCTTGAGGCGGCGCAGGCGTTGGAGGCTTGGTTGAAGCAAAACGCGGCTGATGCGGAGCTGGCGGAGCGATTGCCTAAGCTGCGCGTGGCCGTGCGTGAATGGCGCGTGGCCTTTGAAAAGCTGGCGGAAGGTCGGAAGCGTCATGCGGAGGCGCAAGCGCTGCATGTGAAGATCACCGAGGCGGAAACGCAGGCGGTGGCATTGACCAAAAAAGCCGCTGAAAGCGCTACGCAGGCCCAAACGGCTCGCGTCGAGCAGGAACGGCTCGCGAAGGCGCTCGAAGCCCAACGCGAGGTGACGCGGCAAGCGGAACGGGTGGCTGGATTTGACGAGCAGCGGCATGATTTGAAGCCCGGCGAGCCTTGTCCGCTCTGCGGAGCCGGCGAGCATCCCTTTGCCACGAGTGGCGCGAGTTTTGAATCCCAGCTCCAAACTGCCCGGAAGCTGCTCACGACACTGGAGAAGCAGTGCGAGAAGGCGAATCGCGATCTGGCGATGCTGGAGCGTGATCTGGCGAAGGTGGAAACGGAGGTGGGGGCAGAGCGGAAGCGAGTGGCGGAAATGCGGAAGCGGGTGACCGAGGTGGAGGCACCGGCGGATGGAGTACTGGAGCAGTGGAGTGATGATGAAGGCAAGAGGCGGGGAGAGCTGACGATGCTTTCGTGCTCTGCCGAGCACGCCTACGGCGCTGTAGGCGCAGGCGCCAGACTGCGGAAGGACGCGTGGCAAACCTTTGGAGCCCCGCGTTCTGACGAACGCGCTTACGAGCCTGCGGAGGCTGAGCGTGAACTGGATGCGCTAGAGAAGCGGGCGACGACTTATGCGAAGAAGCTGCAGGACGCGGCGCAGCAGCGGAGCGAGCGGCAGAAACTGGAAGGCGAGATCCAACTCGTGAAGGCGGATGAGGCGGCGAAGACGAAGCGGCTGGAGGAGTTGAAGGCCGAGGGCGTCTCGCTGCGGACGAAGGCGGATGCGTTGAAGGCGCAGTTGAGCGAGCTGCTCGGTGGCCAGACGCTGGTGGAAGATCGTCAGCAGCATGAAGCGAAGGTTTTGACGACGGAGAAGGTCCTGCGCGAGGCGGAGGTGAAGCTCACGAAGCTGCAAACCGAACTCGCGGCGCTGAAAGCAAAGCTGGAGCAGCTCGAAGCGCGGCGGAGGCCTTTGGCGGAGCAGCAGGTGTTGAATGCGGAGGCACTGGCCGAGCTGGAAACGACGGCGAAGGCGCTGCATCAGGCTTTTGCCACGAAACGCACCGAGGTGGGCTCGCTGGAGCAGCAGGTGAAGAATGATGATGAGGCGAAGAAGCGCCGCGACGCCGGTGGAGCGGAATTGCAGGCAGCGGAGGCGGAGGCGCTGCGCTGGGGAAGGCTGAAGGAGCTGATCGGCTCGGCGGATGGTGCGAAGTTCTCGCGCTTCGCGCAGTCGCTTACGCTGCGGCAGCTCATCGGGCTGGCGAACGAGCACTTGAAGGTGCTGGCGGAGCGTTATCGCCTGATGGCGGCGGAAGGGGACGAACTCGATCTTCGCATCGTGGACCTTTACCAGGCGAACGTGGACCGACCGATGGAGAGCCTGTCAGGTGGCGAGAGCTTCCTGGCGAGTTTGGCGCTGGCTTTGGGGCTGAGCGAGCTGGCGAGCCAGCATCATCCCATCGACTCGCTGTTCATAGATGAAGGTTTTGGAACGCTGGACTCAGAGACGCTGGAGGTGGCGCTGAGTGCGTTGGAGAATCTGCGAGCTGGTGGGAAGACCATCGGGCTCATCTCGCACGTCGATTTGCTCAAGGAGCGGCTGACAACGCAGGTGCGGGTGGTGCGTGGAGCTGGCGGGACGAGCCGGATCGAGGTGGTGGCGTAGAACGAGTTTTCCAACTCGTTTCAGGGAAGGGAGGAACGAGTTGGAAAACTCGTTGTACGGCTCGGCTCACGCCTTCCAGACGAAGGTCACCGGCTTGTCGATGTCCGGGTGGACGCTGTGGTGGACCGGGCAGCCGAGGGCGGTGGCTTCGAGGAGCTTGCGCTCAGGGTGATCAGGCGGGAGCGGGATTTCGATGGTGATGGGCAGGCGCACGATGCGGCGCGGGCTGTCTTCACTCATGTGCTTTTCGATGCTGACTTTCATGCCGGTGACATCGAGTTGCTTCTGCTGCGCCTTGATGCCGATGACGGTGGCCATGCAGGAGGCGAGCGCGGTGGCGACGAGGTCGGTCGGGGAGAAGGACTCGCCTTTGCCGCAGTTATCGACGGGGGCGTCGGTGATGAGGGTGTTCTTGGAGGGGCCGTGGGTGGCTTGGCAGCGGAGATCGCCGGTGTAATCGACAGTGATGGAGACAGCCATGGGAGCAGAGGTGGAGTGTTGGACAACGGGAGTGATGGGGAGATATAAAAAGAGGAAGGCTTGGGGGCCTTCCTCTCGGAAATTTGGAGCTTCGGGGCCGCTTACTTTGGCTGAGCCGGGGTGGCGGGGGCAGCCGGAGCAGGTGCGGGTGCGGGAGCCGGGGCAGGCGTGGCGGCCGGTTTTGGAGCCTCGGGGGCTTTGGCAGCGGGAGCCGGCGTTGCAGGCGCTTTCGGGGCGTCGGCCTTCTTTTCTTCGGCTTTTGGGGCGGCGGTAGGAGCCGGAGCGGGTGTGGTCGCAGCGGCTGGG
This sequence comes from Verrucomicrobiaceae bacterium, assembly GCA_016713245.1. Lineage (GTDB taxonomy): Bacteria > Verrucomicrobiota > Verrucomicrobiia > Verrucomicrobiales > Verrucomicrobiaceae > Prosthecobacter. The sequence goes on from JADJPM010000001.1 coordinate 1,472,853, forward strand.
GCCGGGGTCACGGAGATCGGGCCTGGGGTAGCAGGAGCGGCGGGCACGGGTGGTGGAGCGACGGGCTTGTCACCGAAGAGGTTGAACTTCTCTGGCGTCTGCTCGCGGGCGGTGAGCACGGCGAGGGAGAGCGTGAGCACGAAAAGAAGGACGGCGAGATAGACGGTGAACTTCTGGAGGACGTTCGTGGTCTGGGCTCCCCAGACCTGACTGGTCATGGAATCACCGAAGGAGGCTCCGAGGCCCTCCTGGCGAGGGCGCTGCATGAGGACGATGAGGATGAGGAGCAGGCAGACGAGGACTTCGACCACCGTAAGAATACCGATAAGCATAAGAGGGAAGGGGAAAGGGGGCGCGAATATGTGGGCGGTTTCCGGCTTGGCAAGCGGCATTCCGGGCTGGAGGAGGTCATTGACGCCGGGCCTCAAACCATGGCACAACGGACTTTTCCGGTCCTTTTTCATGGTTTCCCCCCTCCCCCCTTCCCGTACCCGTCATGGCGTAATCGTCTTCGCCGTCCTGCTTGGTGTCATCCATTATGTGGACCGGGTGTGCTTTGGCAGCATGAACACCGCCATCCAACGCGATCTGGGCCTGAGTGACGCGGAAATGAAATGGGTGTTCTGGGCGTTCACCTTCGCCTACGCCTTGTTTGAGATTCCCGGCGGCTGGCTGGGGGATAAATGGGGTCCGCGGCGGGTGCTGATCCGTATCGTGATCTTTTGGAGCGTCTTCACAGCGTTGACAGGCGCGGTAACAGGGCTGGTTACCCTGCTCGCCTGCCGTTTCATTTTTGGCATGGGGGAGGCAGGTGGTTTCCCAAACATCACCAAAATGTTCAGCCTCTGGCTGCCGCAGGAGGAACGCGGTGTGGCGCAGGGCATCACCTGGATGTGCGCACGCTGGGGCGGGGCGTTTTCCCCGCTGCTCGTGCTGTACGTCTCCGAACTAGTGGGTGGCTGGCGGTGGACGTTTCCCGTCTTTGCAGGCTTGGGCGTGCTGTGGGTGTTCTTTTTCAGCCGGTGGTTCCGCGATGATCCGAAGGACCACCCACAGGTGAATGCCGCCGAACTGAAGCTCCTGGAGGAAGCCTCGAAGAATCGCTCTGAGCATATCGCCATTCCATGGCGGCGGCTGGTCTCCAGTCGGTCGGTGCTGCTGCTGTGGCTGTACTATTTTTGCATCAGTTATGTTTGGTATTTCTATATCACTTGGCTGCCGAAGTACATGGAGGTGGTGCTGAAGATGGACATGAAGGCCTCTTGGTCGGCGATGCTGGGCGGCGCACCGCTTTTCCTCGGCGGCATCGGCTGCTACGCGGGCGGTGTGCTGGCGAAAAGGCTTTCGGCAGGTTCCACTCGGGGCGGCATCAGTCGGGCGCGGCGGGTGGTGGGCGTGGCGGGCATGCTGGGGGCGGGCGGGTGCATCTGCCTGGCGCTGCAGCAGTCTGATTCCACCTGGGTAATGATGGCGCTGGGTCTCTCCGGCTTTTTCAACGACCTCTCCATGCCCGGGGCCTGGGGAGCGTGCTCGGACATCGGCGGCAAGCTCGCCGGCTCCGTCTCCGGGAGCATGAATATGCTGGGCAACATGGGTGGTGCCCTCGCCGTGCTGGCCGTGGTGTGGATCCGCGATGCCGCTGGCGGAGACTGGAACGCACCCCTCTATGTGGCCGCAGGCACCTACCTGGTCTCAGCGGTGTGTTGGCTTTTTATCGACTCGGATGAGCGGCTGCAAGCGTGATGAAAGGGCGGCTTCTTATCCCAGCTCACCGCGTCATGGCAGCCTCTCATCAGCGGTTTGATACTCGTCACGCTTTCGCGAGGATCCGTCATCAATCATGACCTGGGAAATCATCGCGCTTCTTTTCCTCGCCGGGCTCAGCGCCGGATTCATCGACGCCATCGCGGGCGGTGGTGGATTGATCTCCGTGCCGGCCTTGCTTGCGGCCGGATTGCCGCCGCAGATGGCGCTGGGCACGAACAAGATGCAATCGACCTGGGGCACGCTCATGGCCGTGCGGAAGTATGCGAAGGCCGGGCTCGTCTCGTGGCATCAAGTGCGCCTCACGGTGCTCATCACATTTGTGTTTGCCTGTCTCGGCACCTGGACAGTCACGCAGGTGAGCAATGAGGTGCTGAAAAAGATCGTGCCGTGGATGCTGCTCGGCATCGCCGTCTATGTGCTGCTGAGTCCGGGCCTCGGAAAAACAGCCGCCAAGGCTCGGCTGGGCCTCGTGACCTTTGCGTGCCTCGCGGGAAGCTCGCTCGGCTTTTACGATGGATTCTTCGGACCAGGCACGGGCACGTTCTGGACGATGGCCTGCATCTCATTGCTTGGTTTGGAGCTTACGCGTGCCACCGCTTTCACGAAGGTGGTGAATCTCACGAGCAACATGGCCTCGCTGCTCGTCTTTGTGATTTCGGATCGCATTCACTATCCCATCGCCGCAGCCATGATCGCCGGGCAGCTCATCGGCGGACGACTCGGCGCTGGCATGGCCATCAAGCACGGCGCGGGTTTCATCCGCGTGGTCTTCATCTCGGTCGTCTTTGCGATGGTGACGAAACTGTTGTGGGACCAGTTTGCGACAGCTTGATCACATCCTGGCATGAATCCGCAGGCATGAGCACGGCGTATTTGCCTCAACGTCTTCTCCGCCTATGCTAACCGCCCCCATGTCCACCGTCCAGTCCACGGCCCAAGGCCGCCAGTTCCCGAAGTTCGATCTCTCCCGCCTTCTCGGCACCGTTTTCAAGCCCACCTTCGGCCGCACGATCTGCATCCTGATCGACCTGCCGGACCTCGCGGAGGCCAAAGACTATGCGTTTTTGAAAAATCCAGCGCGTGCCATCCAGAAGCGGGCGCATGATTATTTCTACCAGGGCCTCAAAAACGGCGTCGCCGATGAACTCGTGCTCAAAGGCGGTGACATGTATGCCTACACGCAGACCACCGGCAGCAACCTCGACCTGCCTGACGAGTGCGTGGACATGAGCGGCAAGCAGCTCAGCCTCGAAAAGGACATCTATCCGAACTACGACATCATCCTCTGCATCTCCACCTTCAGCGCCACCGCCCCGCTGACGGCCTTTGCCAAGCAATATGGCTTCCGCGGTGCCACCTTGCATGGCGTGAACGAGGTCATCCTCAACTCCGGCCTCGCCGTCGATTATGAGGAAGTGAGCGTCGATGCCGAAAAGCTGCGTCTCGCCATGACACGCTCCGATTGGGTCGAGATCGATTTCACCGTCGAAAACGGCCCCGACATGACCGTGCGCCTCGAATTGAACCGCCAGGAAGCACAAAAGAGCCACGGCCTCTGCCAGGGTGACACCCCGGACGTGGCCAATCTTCCTGCGGGCGAAGTGTACTTCGTGCCCACCGGCGCGGAAGGCACCTTCCCGCTCAAATATGAAGACGGCACGCTGGGCAAGCTCACCGTCACCGGCGGCCGCATCATCAAGGCCGAGCTCATCGAAGGCCAACAGAGCACCATCGACGAACACAACGCCAAGCTCGCCGACGATCCGATGACCGGCGTGCTCGGCGAACTCGGATTTGGCACGCAGGTGCTTCCCGTCTCCGGTGCCGACATCCAGGATGAGAAGGTGCTCGGCACCTGCCACCTCGCCACGGGTCGTGATGACCATCTCGGCGGCCACATCACGCCTGCTCAATTCAAGCGTCATCAAAACGCCACGCACGACGACATCCTCTTCGCGCCGCATAAGACGCCAAACTTCGACATCAAGCAGGCCCGCATGCATCGCGATGGCGTGACGACCGTGCTCATCGAGCACTTCCAGCCGTCGAAGTATCTGATCGACGCTCTCGCGGCGGATTGATCCTCACGCGAGGATGTCTTTGATCACCTTCGCGCCCTCGACACCGCTCAGTCGTGCGTCGAGGCCCTGAAACTTGAAGCTGAAGGCGTTGTGGTCGATGCCGAGCTGATGAAGCATCGTCGCGTGCAGATCATGCACCGTCGTGATCTTCTCGATCGCCGCGTAGCCGAGGTCATCGGTCGAACCATGCACGATGCCGCCACGGATGCCCGCACCGGCCATCCACACGCTCATCGCCTTATTGTGATGATCGCGACCGCTGCCGCCTTGCGACATCGGCGTGCGACCAAATTCGCCCGCCCACACGATGAGTGTCTCCTCCAGCATGCCGCGCTGTTTAAGATCGGTGATCAGCGCCATGCACGCGCGGTCGATTTCCTCCGCTTTGAGCTTCACGCCATCCTTCACGCCGCCGTGGTGGTCCCAGTCCTTGTGATAAAGCTGGATGAACCGCGTGCCACGCTCCGCGAGTCGGCGTGCGAGCAGACAATTCGACGCAAACGAGCCATCGCCCGGCTGGCAGCCGTAAAGCTCCAGCGTTTTTGTGCCTTCCTTGCTCACATCCATCAGGTCCGGCACACTCGCCTGCATTTGGAAGGCCATTTCATACTGCGCGATGCGCGTGGCGATCTCCGGATCGTCCACGAGGGCATCGCGCTGCTTGTTCAGCGCATTGATCGCCGCCACGTCGGCTCCCTGGCGGTCACGCGTGACGCCGTTCGGATTCGTGAGATACAAAACGGGATCGCCTTTGGCCCGAAGTTGCACGCCTTGATACTTCGACGGCAAAAAGCCGCTGCTCCACTGTCGCGCCGCGATGGGCTGATTTTGCCCGCCTCGGCCGAGCGAGGTCAAAACGACGAACCCCGGCAAGTCCGAAGCCTCCGTGCCGAGTCCATACGTCACCCACGCGCCCATGCTCGGCCGTCCGGCGATCTGCGAGCCGGTGTTCATGAACATGTGCGCCGGATCGTGATTGATCGCATCCGTCGTCATGCTGCGGATGAGGCAGATGTCATCGATCACGCTCCCGATCTGCGGAAACAGCTCACATATCTCGATCTGGTTCTTCCCGAACTTCGCGAACTTGTGCTGCGGCCCGAAGCAGTTCAGCGGCTTGCCTTGAAGCTGCGCGAGCTGCTGTCCCTTCGTGAACGACTCCGGCATCGGCTTCCCATCCATCGCCGCCAGCTTTGGCTTCGGATCAAACGTCTCCAAATGCGATGGCCCGCCCGCCATTGTCAGCCAGATCACCCGCTTCGCCTTCTGAGGCAGCGGCAGTTTCGTCAAAACGCCCGGCATGGGAGCTGCCGCGGCCGGTTTCAACAACGAAGCCAACGCCACGGCTCCGAGACCTTGCGAAGACTTGCCGAGGAAGGCGCGGCGATGGAGAAAGCTGGGGGTGTTCATGAGGCAAATGACGAAATCAGAATGAGGAATGATGAATCAATGACGAAGTTCGAAGGGCAAATGTTGCGATTGAGGCATTGGAGCTTCATTCCTCATTCGGAATTCTGGTTTCGTCATTTCGAACTCGCCGCTGGCTTCTTCCCAAGATTCTTCAACTCCGTCTCCGTCCACATCATCAGCCGCCCTTTCTCCTGCTCGCGGATTTTGGTGACATTCGCCGTTTCGACAGCACCGGCGGTGTGTTCCCACTCGCGGCGGATGTAGGTGAGGACGCCGGCGATGTCTTCGTCGGTGAGTTGGGGAAGCGGGGGCATGGCGAGGTTGTAGGTGCGGCCGCTGACCTTCACGGGACCGGCGAGGCCGTGCATGACGATGCGGGCGAGCACCTCGGGCTTGCCGAGCACCCATTCGCTATCGACGAGCGGTGGGGCGAGGCCGTCGAGGCCGAAGCCGTGCGGCTGATGGCAGGCGGCGCAAAGCGTGGCGTAGATGGTTTTGCCTTTTTCAAAGAGCGCGGTCTGCGTCTCGGTGAGCGGTATGATGACGGGCGGGGCCGGTGCGCCGGGTTTGCCGGGCCAGACGAGGCGATTCGCGAGGCTGGAGGCCAGTTTGAGCTGCTTCAAGTTCTCCGGCGCTTTGTCGAGCCACACGAGCTTCACGGTCTTTGATTTGCTGTCCGACTTTGAAAGGCCTTTGAGAATGGTGTCACGGTTTTCGGGCGAGTTGGCGGCCAGTTCGAGCATGTCGGCGATGGGACCGGCTTTTCCGGCGAGCGCGGTCAATTCGGCCAAAGTGCCGATGACGGCCTTCGAGCCTTCAGAAGGCGTTTGAGCGAGTATTTTGGCAAACGCGGCCTCTTTGCCGCGCAGGCCGGTGAGCGCGGCTTCGCGAATGAGGGCGTTTTTGCCGTGTGCGACGAGCAGCGGGGCCAAAGCGGCCTCGTTGATCGTTTTGATGGCGAGGTTGGCGAGCACGAGCGGATGCTTTTCAGCGGCGAGATCGAAAACGTAGTCGCGAGGTGCCACACGCGCCGCGGCGGCACGGACGTGCTCGCTTTTGTCGGTGAGCGCGGTTTTCACGAGGTCCGGCGTGATGGCGGCGAGTCCATCGAGCGTCCACAACGCATGCTCGCGGGCAATAGCGCTTTCGTCTTGCAGCAACTCCTTCAAAGCGGGCACCGCGGAGGCATCGGCGGACTCGACGATGAGTCGCTGTGCGGTGTCGCGCACCCAGCCGTTGGCATGCGTAAGCAGTTTCGCGTCTTTCGTGACCTTCACCGGCTTCGCGCCGCTGCCTTCCGGCACGATGCGCCAAATGCGGCCCATGTTGAAGGGCTGCTCGAGTTTCCGCGCCTGGATGTTCGCGATGAGGTAATGCGTGAGGAAGCTCTGGTGCTGGATGATGCCGCGATACATGTCCACGAGGTAAAGCGCACCATCGGGGCCGTTGCAGGCATTCACCGGACGGAAGCGCTCGTCGGTGGAGGTGAGGAACTCGCTGCCTTTGGCGGTGTTCGTGGCTTTCACGACACCATCGGCCTCGCTCATGGTGAAACGCTTCACCAAATTCGCCGCAGGCTCGGGCACGAAGGCGTTGCCGCGATACGCCGCCGGAAACGCGTCACCGCGATAAATCAGCGCGCCGCAGGTGGCGGTCGGCTTTGCCAGCGTGCCATCGGCGCGGAGTGTTTTGCTGTCGTAACCACGGTTCACACCTGGCGTAGGATGTGCGGGATAGAGCGTCTGATCGCTGGCGAGCTTCGCATTGATGCTGCTGGCCTCGCGCAGGAGCGGATGCCGCGCAAAGGCCTCCGCTGGAAGCAGATCGGCGCGGAGCATGTCGCTGTTGTAGTTGAAGTAGAGCCGGCCGTGGTCGTCCTGGCAGAGTCCCCACTGACCGCGACCAAGTCCCACGTCCCGCTGCCACACGCCGCCGCGCAGTTTGAAGCGAAAGCTGCAGCCCGCGCTCCAGATGCCGTTGTCCATGCACCACACGGGCGAGTTGCTCATGTGCTCCGGCTGTCCGCCTGCCGCGCCGTAGTCGGTGGCGATGGTTTCCTTCACATCCGCCACGCCATCGCCGTCCGTGTCTTTGCAGAAGATCAAATTCGGCGGCACGGAGATCAACGCGCCGCCATTCACCGCCATCACCGCCCGCGGCATGACGAGCTTGTCGAGAAACGCCGTCGCCTTGTCCATGCGCCCGTCGCCATCCGTGTCTTCGAGCAGCGAAACACGTCCCGTGGGCTCCTTTTCGCCCGCGCCGTTGAGATCGTGCATGTAACCGCGCATCTCGCAGACATAGAGCCGCCCCTGATCATCAAAACTCATCGCCACTGGCGATTCGATCATCGGCTCCGATGCCACCAGTTCGATGCGAAAGCCTTTTTCGACCGCGAAGGTCTTCATCGCCTCTTCCGGCGACAACGGCTTCGGCGGTGGCAGTTTGAACTTCAGCTCGACCTTCTCCGGGCCGGCGTTCTTGGAATGCACCGCCAGTGCGTGTGGCGCGAGCGAGAGACAGAGGAGAGCGATGAGGGGGCGCGTCATGGGGGAGGCGATTTCAACGCATTCAGCTTGGCATTCCTCTCGTTCGAGATGGTCTCGACCCTCGGATAAACTAAGTTGACTAAGCTCCCCGCTCTCCCACCTTCACATTCATGAGCACGATCACCACACATCAGGCCAAGACCCACCTCTCACGCTACCTCGCCGAAGTCGAGAAAGGGCACGAATTTATGATCGCACGCGGGCAGAAGGTGGTGGCGATGCTCATGCCAGTGAAAAAGCCCCGAGGTAAACCGCGCCCGATGGCCGGTGAAATCAAAGGCAAGCCCTTTGAGTTTTCACTGGAAGCGCTAGCTCCACTCTCGGCGGAAGAACTCAAGAACTGGGGGTTATGAAATACCTGCTCGACACCTGCGCCTTCCTCTGGGTCTCGCAACAGCCCAAGATGCTCTCCGTCGCAGCGAAAGCCGCTATCAATGACCAAACGAGCGAGTTGTTCGTCAGTGATGTGAGCCTCTGGGAGATCACCTTGAAACACTCGACCGGGAAACTGCCTTTGCCCAAAGCCCCTCGTTTATGGATTCCGGAAAAGATAGCCTTCCATCAGTTCAAGCCATTGCCGGTCAATCATGAGTGCCTTTATCTCAGCGGCGAGCTGCCGCGTGTTCATGCCGACCCCTTTGATCGCCTGATCGCGGCCCATGCGATTGCTGAGGGCATGACGCTGCTGTCACCTGACACGCCGCTCTCCGACTTGGGCGCCTCGAGAATTTGGTAAATCAGCGGCTAATGCGTCACTCAATCCAGCTCGCAATCTTCTCCGCGCTGCTGCAGCAGTTGCAGCTTTTGCTCGCGGTGACGGCGTGGGTGAATTGCGTGAACATCAGTCGATGTTGCCAAACCTGATCATTTCTTCGGCTTCGGCTGCTCGGACGCCTTGATCGTCAAAGACGGCACAGGATCGGTTTTGCCGGCGAAGGCATTCCAGGCGTTTTGGAAGGCGGCGGCGTCACGCACGTCGCCTTCGGCAATGAGCCATTGGTAGCGGAGTTTGAAGGGCGATTCGGCGCTGGCTTTGCCTTTGGGGAACATGCCGAAGCGGCCGTAGTCGCGGTAGGCGGAGGTGGCGGTGTCCTTCGGGTTGTTGGGATGATTGAGGATCACAACGGTGAAGGTTTTGCCTTCCACGGCGAAGATCTCGGCGGCCCAGGGCAGGTCCTTCACCTTGTGAGCGTCGATGTTTTCGCCGGGGAAGATGTAAGTCGTCGTTTTCGTGTCCACGAGCTCGCTCGGGCGGAACTGCGCACCGGCGTGCTCAGGATCGCCATTCATGTCGGCCTCGCCGCTCACGGTTTTGATGGCGCTGTTCATTTCGATGCCGAGATAGAAGGGCTTCGCGGGCGTGGTGAAGGTGAAACGACGTTCTTCGGTGAGAAAAGGCGCAGTGGTATCGCCCTGCCAGTCGATGTGCGCGGTGAAGGCGTTTTCGCCCGGCGCGACCTTCGTCACGACCTGGTCTCCGCCCTTCATGTGCCAGCGGTCATACGATTTGCCGCCATAGCCGATCTTGCTGAAGCCGAGGAAGATGCCGCGATGATGCGTGAAGTTGAAACCCGCGCCTTTCGTGAGCCGCGTGGAGCCATCGGCGCTGAAAACGTGCATGTAGGGCTTGTAGGTCTCGTGATGCTTCTCCGGCGTGCTGAGATCATTCGCCATCATGAGCTTCGCGACGACCTTGCCGCCATTGGCGACCGCGACGTGATCCTTCTCCGCGACCGTGATGTCGAAGGCGAAGGTGGGAAGCGTGAGGGCGAGGAAGAGGAGGGTGTTTTTCATGGAAAGGGAGGGAATGAGGAAACCAGAATGAGGAATGCCGAATCAATGACGAAGCACGAAGGCCGAATGTTGCGGCGGTCACAAGTTCAAGAGTTTGTCGTTCTCCCGCCTTGCGCCCGATGACGATGCTGCCAAGCATGTCTCCATGTTCACTCGGTCGTTTATTCACGTTCTGACGCTTGTTTGCTGCACATTGAGCTGTTGGAGCCAGGAGAATCTGTTCGATGAGGCCCGCTGGAAACGTGAGGGCTTGATTCGAGCCACGAACAGCTTTGTGCAGACGACTCGCGCCCCGCATCCCGAGAATGCCCAGATTTCCGCGTTCCATTGTGAAAGGGAATCTCGCTGGTGGGGCAACCTGGTAGTCGTCCGGCATGACGGCGATGCCATGTTCGGCTTCGTTTCCCTGCCTGCCGACTACTTGGAGAATGCGGGACACTATGTTCGCGACATCTCTTGGCGGAAAATCCGTGAGGTCGGCTGGGTACTGCAAGTGCTAACGAGCACCCATCGAGGCAACGGCTCGCTCTGGCTGCTAGAAATCAGGGACGGCAAAATGTGTTCCTTGATGAACACCCGCGCTGTGGCGGAAAATAACGAGCGTTGGTTCGACCACGGCCAATTGCAGATCGAATACATGGACACTGACACTTCTAAGCCAGTCATCATGCGCCTGCACGGAACGGAGCACCAACTTGATGAAGATGGTCGGCAGTCTGACAAGAAAGTGGAAGCATACTGGGTTTGGGAGGCTTCCAAACGCCTGTTCCTCCCAATGAAATAGACTCCAAGAGCGTAGAATGACCCGCATACCCGCATGTTCTCGCGCCACCTTTTCTTCTCGTGCCTACTTCTGATTCCGTGCATCGGACTCACGCATCCGGCTTTGATTGGCGAGTATCCGGAGCGTTTTCCCGGCAAGACACTGCAACAGATACGTGATGAGTGGGAGCCTGCGCCAGAGGATGCCTGGACGGAGGCAGACCTGCTATCGGAGGCCCGTGCGCTGGTCGATGCCTGGACGACGCTGCTCGAGGCGGAGCGGAAAGCACGGGTGGGCAAACTCGTGGCGGAAAACCGCCGTGGCGACTATCGAAAGCGATTTGCGAACCTCGCGCATGACATGGACGACCTCACGGGCGCGGATAACGCAGAGGCCAAAAGCTATCTGGATTGGCGGATGGATCATCTGAATGAGGACGATGGCTTCTTTGAGGATCAGCCAAGGGGTGCCTGGGATGAAACACCCGCGCAAAAGACCGAAAGGGAGAAGGCGTGGGCCGAGAGACGGCATCAAGAGGTGCGTGAGATCACTCTGCGTGCCGAGACGGCTGGTGGATCTCTGAAGCCACACTGGTTGGTGCAAGCAGGGGCGGTGGAGTTCCGTCATCGACGATATCGAGAGTCGGAAACCAGCTTTCAGCATGTGCTGGATGTCTTTCCCCAACATCCAAGGTCAGAAGTCGCTGCGCTGATGCTGGCCAGGTTGCGCTGGGAGGAGTGGAGGCAAACAGCAGGCCATCCCCTGAGGGACGACAAGAAATTGCATGAACTACAAACAGCATGGTGGCGTGCGGCACAGCTCTACCGAGACAAATATCCGCAAGGCCGCTTTTTGATCGATCTCTACGGCTGGGAGGCAGGCTACTATTTGACAAGTGGCAGCCCGGAGATGGCGATGCAGTTCTTTTTAGCTCAAACACGCGACTCGGCCCATCCCGAGGTTCGGCGCAGAGCTTTCCAACAGATCGAATGGATGCTGCGTGATCTCGTGGAGGTCAGCGATCTGCCGTGGGACGAAATCGCCAAGGAGCCGCTGGTGGCGCTACGCATGGGTTATCACCTCATGGATTCTCGGAGTCAGGTGGATCTCGGTGCGCTCATGCAGAGACGCAGCGGCGAGGATCATCGAGTGCTGGAGACATTGGTGCCCGATCTGGCTGCGGTCAGGAAGCGAGCACGTGAAGCGTGGTTGTCCCTGGATGCAGCATTGGACCGCCAAGCAGAGACCTATGGAGGAAGGTTTGCCCCTGTGCGGCAGGTGTTGCATGCTTGGTCACTGATCTCTCGCGGACACGCGAGCGTGGCGCTGGGCGTCGAGGAAACAGAAGAGGACAGTCCTGCCGCGGATGATCTGGCACTGACGCGATTGTTTGCATGGATCAAGGCCGGACGGCATGCCGAAGCGGTTCGTAGCATTGAGGCTTTTCAGGCCAAATATACGAACTCACCCCTGAATCGCGGGCTCACACTGAGATGTGTCGATGCCTGGGTGGAACTGGGCCAGATCGAGACGGCCTTGCCACTGCTTTGGGACATGCTGGAGGGCCGTGACGCAGCCACACTGCATGGTGGGATCGACGAACGCCCGGCACTGCATCTGCCCGGAGAGGTCACGCAGCGAGCTACCGCAATCCTGAGTTTCGCCCCGCTGGACCGGCTCGCGAGAGCAGCGGACGCAGCAAAGAATCGTCCCCTGCTGAGTGCGGCACTGTGCGGAGCCCTCCGCACGCGGCACCTGAGCCGTGGTGAGTTTGATCAGTCACTCGCCTACGCTTCGGAGGCCGACTTTGAGGGCTGGCAGGATGGAAACTACAGCGAAGATGCTGCCGCCAAATCCACGCGTTGGCGCGAGGTGGCAAGCAAGTTAAAGCAGCTCACGCAGGCGGCAAAAGATGCCGCGTCATGGGAGGTGTTGGGATTGGAATGGCGGAAGCATCCACGTTTGCTCGATGGCGGCGTCGTGCATCTGCCGCAGCCCTATTTTGTCGCGAGCCTCGGCGCTCCAGCTCATGAACTGCGTGTCTTGGCGTCCTATTTGCACATCCCTGATTCGGGGGCGGCGAAGATGCTGGATGAAAGACATGCGCTTACCCATGTGCGGGCGTGCTTTGAGCGGGCAGGCAGCCTAGCTGAGTTGAATGACTCGCTGTGTGAGCGGGCGGAAATTTCACCTTATTGGATGGATCGCGCGGTGGAGATCGGAGATGCGGCGCTCTCGAAGAAGCTCGTCGCGCAACTGCAGCGCCCCGAGATCGTGCCGTGGACTTTTCGTCCGGCGACCACGCTTGGCGTCTGGAAGCCCGGGCGCAGCGCTCTCTGGCAGGTGGAAATCGAGATCGCAACGGCGCTTGGCAGCATCACCGAGGGATTTTGGGAGCACTCTGCGGCGCTGAAGCGGCTGCAGGGGGAGGTAAAGTCGCTCGCCACGGGTGCAGAGGCTCTCAGTGAGGTGAACAAGCAACTCGCACACCTCCGCGAAACGGTGAAACACGAAGCTCCTGTGCTCAAAGCCGCCGCACTGCTCAATCACATCGACGATCTAAGACTGCTGGCTGCACAGCCAGGCGTGGGACGCGACGCTTTCGGCCGCTATGCCGCCCTACGCCTCGATCATCAGCCCGTTCCCGCCGATGATCCTGCTTTTGCCAGCATGAAGGACTTTGTGAACTTCTGGAACGCGGTGTCCACTCCGAGCGAAACAAATCATGAGGAAAACGGCTGGCGGCAACGCAGTGCAGAGGCGCAGATGAAGCGCATGCAGGCCTTTTTGGCCGATTTTCCGAAAAGCGTGAAGCGTGAGGCCGCGCTGGCGCGTCTGGCAGTGAACACACTGCGCATGACCCGCTGTCACTGTGGGCTGAAATGGGATGAAAGCGGCTATGCGGCCTTCGTCATCGAGCGCGGATCTCCCTTCGATGGTGCAAGGGTGAGGGACGCCATCACCCAATATGAGAGTGAATTCATCCAAGGACGATATTTGCCGGAAATGCGGCTGCTTCGTGGTCTGACAGCCGCAGAAGACGAAGATTGGAAAACCGCGCTGGGATATCTGGTTCCTCTTTTGAATGACCCGGCACTCCGTGACCTTCATCTCGACGCGAGCAACACGACCGCCTCAATCTTCATGCTGTTGATGCAATCCGAACGCCGTCTGGAGGTTAAATCCGCGATCGAAGCCGTTCCTGGCGCGAAAGAGAAGCTGCGAGCTTTTCTTCGAACGCCTTCTTGTGCCTGGCGACTTCGTTTGATCGAAGACTGGCTCGATTCGTGGATTCGTGATTAGAGCTTCATTCCTCATTCGCCATTGATTCGCTACGCTCACCCCTGCGGGGCAGCCGTTAGCTGTCTGTCTCGCTTCGCTCGGCTCTGGTTTCGTCATTTGAAGCGCCGCTACGCGAGGATCTTCTTGATCACCTTCGCTCCTTCGACGCCGCTCAGCCTTGCATCAAGCCCCTGAAACTTGAAGCTGAAGGCGTCGTGTTGGATGCCGAGCTGGTGCAGCATGGTGGCGTGGAGGTCGTGGACGGTGGTGATGTTTTCGACGGCGGCGTAGCCAAGGTCGTCGGTGGCGCCGAAGGTGAGGCCGCGCTGGATGCCGGCACCGGCGAGCCACATGGACATGGCTTTGTTGTGATGATCGCGGCCGATGGGGCCTTTGTTGCCCTGCGCCATCGGCGTGCGGCCAAATTCGCCGCTGAAAACGATGAGCGTGTCGTCAAAGAGGCCGCGCTGCTTCAGATCGGTGATGAGCGCCATGCAGGCGCGATCGACTTCCTTCGCCCGCAGCGGCAATTCCTCGCGCAGGAGGCTGTGGTGGTCCCAATCGCGATGGTAGAGCTGGATGAAGCGCGTGCCGCGTTCGGCGAGTCGGCGGGCGAGGAGGCAGTTTGATGCGAAGGAACCGTCGCCGGGTGTGCAGCCGTAAAGTTCGAGCGTTTTCGGGCCTTCGGGGCGGATGTCCATCAGCTCCGGCACGCTGGCCTGCATCTGAAACGCCATTTCATACTGCGCGATGCGCGTGGCGATCTCGGGATCGTCGCAAAGCGCGGCATGCTGCTTGTTGAGCGCGTTGATCGCCGCCACATCCGCGCCTTGTCGCTCGCGCGTGACGCCGTTGGGGCTGGTGAGATACAAAACGGGGTTGCCCTGCGAGCGGAGTTGCACGCCTTGATACTTCGACGGCAAAAAGCCGCTGCTCCACTGCCGCGCCGCGATGGGCTGCGGCGTGCGACCTTTGCCCGTGGACACCATGACGACGAATCCGGGCAGATCCTCCGCCTCGCTGCCGAGGCCGTAAGTGATCCACGCGCCCATGCTCGGCCGGCCGGCGATTTGCGCGCCGGTGTTCATGAACATGTGCGCCGGATCGTGATTGATCGCGTCCGTCGTCATCGAGCGCACGAGGCAGATGTCGTCCGCGACGCTGCTGAGATGCGGCAGCAACTCCGAGAGCTCCATCTGGCACTGGCCGTGTTTCGCGAAGCCAAACATCGGCCCTTTGCACACCAACTTCTGCCCCTGAAGCTGCGCGAGCTGCTGTCCCTTCGTGAACGACTCCGGCATCGGCTTGCCGTCCATCGCTGCGAGCTTCGGCTTGTAATCAAACAGCTCCAACTGCGACGGCCCGCCCGCCATCGTGAGCCAGATCACGCGTTTCGCCCTCTGCGGCAGCGGTAGCTTGCCCAGCACGCCGCTCGAAGCCGCCTGAAGCAGGTTCGGACTCAACAACGACGCCAAAGCGATGCCGCCGAAGCCTTGCGAGGCGCGGCCGAGGAAGGCACGGCGGGTGTGATTGGCGATGGAGTTCATAATGAAGGTTCGATTTGAAACTTGCCTTGGAAACCAATGTCAGCCATCATGTCTGACATGAAAGCCAAAGCCGCCGTCAAGAAATCAGCCAAGCGTCGCTCACCAGTTCTTGCGGCTGTACGCGGCACGTTCACCGTTCGTGATATGAACCGCCAGCCGCAATCCTTGCTGACTGCCGCGCAGAAGCTGGGGAGGGTGATCATCCGCAGCCGGAGTGGAGGCAATTTTGTGCTCACACCCGAAATTTCGACACCCAACAAGCGGGTGCAGGAGGCTGAAGCATATTGCCAGAGACTGGTTGAAATGAGGGGCAAACTCCGCTCCATGGGCTTCGTGCCGCCGTCGGTCAGCGATTCGGAAAAGATCGCTCGGATGATCGCAGGTGAAGAGCCATGATCTACGCGGACACCAATTTCTTCACCAACTTGCTGTTGGAACTGTCCCACGGCAGTGAGGCCGAACTGCTCACAAGGAGCAATGTCAGTATTCTTCCTGTAACTTGGCTGCTCCGTCTGGAGGTGGTGAATGCCATCCAGCAGTGTGTTTTCATGAGCCGTCATGGTGTCCAAGACCTGCGACTGGCGCCCGAACATGCGACGGTGCTGGAGTCCCATTTTTTGTCGGAGGTTGACTCGGGTATTCGTTATCGTCGCTGTCCCGTGGATGAGTCCAGCGTTGAACATCTTTTCATGGAGATTTCCCACTGCCACACTGCCAAGGAAGGCTTCCGCACCTACGACATCCTCCACGTCTCTTCCGCGTTGGTGCTCGGGTGCGACACGTTTTGGAGCTTTGATGCCAAAGCGAAGAAGCTGGCCAAGCTGGAAGGTCTGAAGGTGAACTGAGCGCACGGTGGTTGGCGTGGATGGATACGAGATTCTCGATGGGGGAGAAAACGCGGCTTTTCGCCCCCGGCTTGCCGGGGAAGACCGTTGTCGCTGCGCCGTGGCGGGGCTGCGCTCACCCCTGAATGCGTGGAAATCCTCGTTTGACTCGCGGGGCATCCTGAAACATATCAACGCATCCTGATACGTTGATTTGAACCGTTTCAGACCCTCAACCTGAACCCACCCACGCCCACTATGAGCGACTACAAAGTCAAAGACATCGCCCTCGCCGACTTCGGCCGTAAGGAACTCGACATCGCTGAAAGCGAAATGCCCGGCCTCATGGCCACCCGCGAGAAATACGGCCCGAAAAAGCCCCTCGCTGGCGTCCGCATCACCGGCTCCCTGCACATGACCATCCAGACCGGCGTGCTCATCGAGACGCTGAAGGAACTTGGTGCCGATGTCCGCTGGGCCTCCTGCAACATTTTCTCCACCCAGGACCACGCTGCGTCCGCCATCGCCGCCTCCGGCACGCCCGTCTTTGCCTGGAAGGGCGAAACGCTCGAAGAATACTGGTGGTGCACCTGGCAGGCCATCATGTTCCCCGGCAACAAAGGCCCGCAGCTCATCGTCGATGATGGCGGCGACGTGACCCTCCTCATCCACAAGGGCTACGAGATGGAAAACGGCGACAAGTGGGTCGAGACCCCCTCTGACAACCACGAGGTGAAGGTCATCAAAGACCTCCTCAAGGACATCGCCAAGAAGCAGCCCGGCATCTTCCACGAGATCGTGAAGGAACTGAAGGGCGTCTCCGAAGAGACCACCACCGGCGTGCATCGCCTCTATGAAATGGCCAAGGCCGGCAAGCTGCTCTTCCCCGCCATCAACGTGAACGACAGCGTCACGAAGTCCAAGTTCGACAACCTCTACGGCTGCCGCGAATCCCTCCTCGACGGCATCAAGCGTGCCACCGACGTCATGATCGCCGGCAAAGTCGGCGTCGTCTGCGGCTATGGCGACGTGGGTAAAGGCTGCGCCTTCGCCCTCCGCGGCATGGGCGCTCAGGTCGTCGTCACCGAAATCGACCCCGTGTGCGCCCTTCAGGCCGCCATGGAAGGCTTCCGCGTCATGCCCATCGAGGACACCCTCGGCTGGGGCGACATCTACGTCACCACCACCGGCAACAAGGACATCATCCGCCTTGAGCACATGGAGAAGATGAAGGACCAGGCCATCGTCTGCAACATCGGCCACTTCGACAACGAAATCCAAGTGGACAAGCTCAACGCCCGCACGGACGTGAAGCGCCTCAACATCAAGCCGCAGGTGGACAAGTACACCTTCCCGGCCGGCAACAGCATCTTCATGCTCGCCGAAGGCCGCCTCGTGAACCTCGGCTGCGCCACCGGCCACCCGAGCTTCGTGATGAGCAACAGCTTCACCAACCAGTGCCTCGCGCAGATCGACCTCTGGGAAAACAAGGACAAGCGCCCCGTCGGCGTCACCGTCCTGCCGAAGAAGCTCGACGAAGAAGTCGCCCGTCTCCACCTCGCGAAGATCGGCGTGAAGCTCACCGTCCTCTCTAAAGACCAGGCCGACTACATCGGCGTGCCCGTCGAAGGCCCCTACAAGACGGATCACTACCGTTATTAATGTGGTTCAGCCCTCCGGGCTGATTCAGAGCAGGCCAGAGGCCTGCACCACACTACCCATCACCACCCCCCAAAACCCCAAAGCGCGTCCGGTCGAAAGGCCGGGCGCGTTTTGGCATTTGGGGAGGATTTGTGGAAAGATGACTCGCTGTCTCACTAGCTTCCCTCTCGGGGATGTGGAAAGGGATCACCACCATGCCGGACAGCCTTGTTACTCTCGCGGAGCTTACCGCGCTCATTCGTCACCGACGCTCGATCAAGCCGCAGGACCTCGATCCTGCCCGTGAGGTATCGGCGGCGCTGGTGACGGAGCTCATCGAGAATGCCACCTGGGCTCCGAACCATGGTCTCACGGAGCCGTGGAGGTTTCATGTGTTTCAAGGCGAGGTGCGGAAGGAACTCGTGAGCATCATGCAGCAAACCTATCGCGAGGTGACACCACCGGCGGAGTTTCGCGAGGATAAGCTGGAAAAGATCGGCACGAATCCGCTGCTGGCACCGGTCGTCATTGCCTGCGTGATGGAGCGCCGTGGTGGAGCGAAGATCCCGCAGATCGAGGAGGTGGAGGCGGTGGCCTGTGCGCTGCAAAATCTCATGCTCAGTGCCACGGCGGCGGGTTTGGGTAGTTACTGGTCGTCACCGCCGCTGCTGGAGGGCGATTCGTTTCGCGAGTTTTTGAAGGTGGGCGCGGAAGATCGCTGCGTGGGCCTCATCTACCTCGGTTGGCCGCGTGAGGGGCTCAAATGGCCGCGCAGTGTGCGGCAGCCGGTGGCCTCGAAAATCGAATGGAGGGCCACCGCGCATGCTTGAGTGGCTTTCCAGTGTGTGGAGCAGCATGGCTCAGTTTTTCAGCGGTCTGCCTTGGGGCACGCTGGGCGTGTGGTCGCTCACGATTTCACTGCTCATCGTGGGCTTGGTGGGAGCCATCGTGCCGTTTCTGCCGGGGCCGCTGCTCATCGTGGCGGCGGGGATCATCCATACGCTGCTGCTGCCGGAGAGCGGGATGAGCACCTGGGGCATCGTGTTGTTGATCCTGTGGTTCTGCCTGGCCTATGCGGTGGATTTTTTCAGCGGCATGATGGGGGCTCGATGGTTCGGAGCGAGCCGCTGGGGCATTGCTGGCGTGTTCATCGGCGGCATCGTGGGCTTGTTTTTTGGTCCGCTCGGTTTGTTGCTGGGGCCGCTGATCGGCGGCTTTGCGTTTGAGCTGCTGTTTGCAAAGCAGCGGCTTCAACCGGCGATCAAGAGCACCTGGGGCACGCTGCTGGGAACGGGCGTGGGCCTCGTGCTGCGGGTGGGCATCTCACTGGCCATGATCGCCACCTTCTTCATCGACGTGCTGTGGTGGTGAGCGGGCTTACTTTTTCTCCACGGGGAGAAATTGCACCGCATCGGCGATGACCACCTTCGTCGGCTCCGTGCCGTCATTCGAGATGCGCACCCATCCGGCGTGGCCTTTTTCAAAGCGGAAGATGCCGAGCGTGCGAAACAGGTGCGCATGAGGCGGCTCCTCCTGCTGATTGAGGCGCATCGTGGCCTCGCCATCGGCATGGTGAATGGTCACGGGAGTGTTGGTGGCACGGCGGACATTGTAGCAATGCGCCAGCCGCACCTCATACCAGCCCGCCTGCGGTAGCTCGGGCGTGAAAGTGACCGATTTCGCCCCTTTGCCCGATTTCATGTCGTGCAGGTAACCGAGTCCCACATAGGGCGGCGTGTGCGTGGAATATTGCCAATCACCCACGAGCTCCGCAGCGGTCTCATCAACGACGATGCCAGGGAGCTTCGCCGGATCGGCGACGATGTGTTTCACCATCTCCGGGCGATCCACCTCGCCAGCGGCGTGCGTGTTGGGCAGCGCTTTCGGATGCGGCGCGAGCTTTTCCCCGGCCAGCGAGGCGGTGACGATCAAAATGGGGAGCAGGAGGCATCGAAGATTCATGGGAGCAGGACTCGAAAACGATTCATTCCATCCAAAGCGTTCATTGAACAATGCCTTGGTCCGCCCCATCTACGCCGCGCATGAAACGCCGACTTCTTCTCGCCACCGCCCTGTTTGTCACGATTGCCTCCCTGCACGCTCAGGATGAGGAGGCTCCACCGAGCCTCGTGCGCCGTTTTGAGGGCACCCTGGGCAAGAACCTTGGCATCACGCTCTTTTTCACCGAGCGGGAGATCAGCGAGAGCGGCTTCCTTTACGATGCGGCCTACCACTATCACAAATCCGGCCTGCCCATCCCGCTCGTGCATGACGCCGAGGCGGAGGGCTTCCAGTTTCGTGAGATCGCTGGTTACACACCGGAGGGCGAGGAACAGGTCACCGGCCGCTGGAGCATCACGATGGAAGACGACCGCATCACCGGCACCTGGACCGCCCCAGATGGCAAAAAGAAGCTGCCCATCGCTTTGAAGGAAAGCTACCCCGCCGGTTCGGTGAAGGTCGAGCGCATGAAGATCGATTTCTCCTACATCGAGCAGATCGGCACCACACGTCGTGGCAACCAGATGGATGTCACCTTCCTCCGCGTGCGAGATAAAAAGGCCCAGGCGCTGAACAGCCGCCTCGCCCAGCTCGCCCGCAACAGCATCGACCCCGATGGCAAGCTCCCGGCCACGCCCGAGGCGCTCACGAAGCACCTTCGCGATCAGGTGCGTGGTGACATGGAAGCGGATCAAAACTACATCAGCAGCCAGAGCGAGGACTTCCGCGTCTGCATGAATGAAAGCGGCTTCCTGACCGTGGAAAATGCCAGCTACGCCTTCGAAGGAGGCGCTCATGGCAATCACGGCAGCGGCTATCACACCCTCGAAATCGCCACCGGCAAGGAACTGAAGCTCGCCGACCTCGTGAAGCCCGGCTTTGAAGAAAAATGGGCTGCCCTCGGCCGGGCAGAGATCCTCAAAAGCCACGGCCAGAAGCCCGATGCCTCGCTGAAGGAGGCCGGCCTCTTCGACGACAAGCTCGAACTGAACGAAAACTGGTTCCTCGTGCCCGGCGGCATCGGCTTCTCCTATTCGCCCTATGAAATCGCCGCCTACGCCATGGGCTCCATCGAGTTCATCCTGCCTTGGAAAGACATCATCGACGACCTGAAACCCGGCACGAAGGTCCACGACATTGCCACGAAACTCGTCGGCAAGGCCAAGGAATAGCCTGGGCTAGCACGGGGCCGCCACCATCGAATCCGAGGTTGCCATTTCTCCCTCGTGCCGCATTCTCCGCACCCCCCAACCATGCGCACTCTGGTCATTGGCGACATTCACGGCTGTTCCACGGCTTTGGACGTACTATTGCGAGAGCTGGCTCCGGGGAAGGAGGATACCCTCGTCACCCTCGGCGACTATGTGGACCGTGGGCCCGACACGAAAGGCGTCATCCAGCGACTCATCGAACTCGACTCGCAGACGAAACTCGTGCCCATCATGGGCAACCACGAGATCCTCATGCTCGACACCAAAAAGCGAGAGATCGACTTCGAGGCCTGGCTAGCCGTCGGGGGCCGCAGCACGATGGAAAGCTATGCCGGAGCTCCCGTTCCAGAGTGGACCGCCGTGCCCAGGACGCACTGGGAGTTCATGGAAAAGCGCTGCCAGCGCTACTTTGAGACCCCCACGCACATCTTCGCCCACGCCGGTGTGAATGCCGTGCTCCCCCTCGCGGATCAAGGCGATGACTGGCTCTTCTGGCGGCGCTTTGATGATGCGCACCCGCACTTTTCCGGCAAGACCGTCATCTGTGGCCACACCGCGCAGAAGAACGGCCTGCCCGCCATCAAGCCCGGATGCCTCTGCATCGATACCTGGGCCTACGGCGATGGATGGCTCACCGGCACGGATGTGAGCACGGATGTTTTTATCCAGGTCAATCAGCACGGCCATGTGCGCCGCCTCACCAAGGCGGAAGTGCTCGCCCAGGCCGCCGCCGCCTGATCTCCGCCCTCCATCTCGAAATGAAACCCGTGCGCTGCCTCATCGCCGCTGTTGTCTTCGCTGCCTTCTGGTGTGCGGGGGCGTTTGTGCTGATGCCGCGCCTGGAGGCAAAGCTCGCCACCGCCACCCGCGAAGCGCTCGCCGCGCAGCAGACGCTCGTGAAGCGCCTCGACAAGGTGCAAACCGCCTTCCAGGGCCAGGTCGCCCATCTCACCGGGCAGGTCCGCAGCGTGCAGGACAAGCTCACCATCGAGGCCGCCGTGCGTGACCACGTCCGCGCCCCCACGATGATCGCCAGCGGCCTCGGCCAGACCTTGAACCCCGTCGCCGCCGTGCGGAACGACATCGAAATCGTGCCCTTTCCGCCAGGCTGGATGCTCCTCGCCTCCCACGGAGCCAAAGCCCAGCTCCTCGGCGAGGCCGCCACGGAGTTCGAGGCCCGCGATCTCGCCCGCAGCATCATGGAAAGCTGGAGCGCCAAAGGTGGCAACGTCAGCGGAGCGCTTCAATCGAACCTCGAAGACCACGACGAGGCCGCCGACATCTCTGCCACGCTCGGCGGCCTGCCGGCACCTTCCGCGAATGTCGAGCTACACCTCGCCCGCATCGGCGGCCGCTGGCAGAAGCTGAAGCTCGCCGAAGCCGATGACGCCCTCCGCGATCAAGCCGCCGCCCTCGGCGTGAAGGAAGACCAGTGGAAAAGAGACATCGCGCCCCTGCTCGCCACGCTTCGCCAGGACAACATCTCCGCCACCGAACAGGCCAAGCAAAGCGCCGCGCTCGAAAAGCTCCCGCTCGGCCATCTGTTCATCGCCGTGCGGGATCAGCGCATCCTGCTCCGTGGCGAAGTGGGCAGCATCGCCATCAAACGTGCCCTTCTTGATGAAGCGCTCGAAGTTTTCCCCGCCCGCCGCATCCACGATGACATCCGAGTGAATGCCGCGCGGCGTCCCGTGGCCGATTTTGGTCCCTTCACCACCGCGCTGCTACCCGCCAGCGATGCCACGGAGGAAAAAGCCTTTCACCTCGGCATCAGCGGCCAGGCCTGGCTGCCGCTCGATTGGCGAGGCTCACGCGAGGAACCCTCGTGGAAGGAAAAACTCCTCGAAGGCCTCGATCCCTCCCTCCTCCTCGCGGACAACGCCCTGCTCATCGACTTCCTCCAGGGCAGCGATGCCAACATGCCGCCCATCGCCCGCACGCAGCCCGCCTTCATCGTGCTCGCCCTCATCGGCAACAAAGCCCTGCTCAGCGGCCAGATCGCCGAGCCCGCGCTGCACGCCCAGCTCATCGCCGCCGTGAAGACCGCGTATGCGCCCGGCGTCATCACCGAGGCAGATTTCTTCGCCGTGCGCGGTCATTGCCAGCCCTCCGACGAAGTGCTGCACACCGCCAAAAGCCTCCCACCGCGTGGAGCGAAGCCCCAGCTCGCCTTTGCCACGCCCGGCGGCACCTGGGAAGTGCGTGAGGTCACGCCCGCCCTCATCGAGCCCGGCGCCCTTGCCAAATCCGGCCTCCTCCCCGAAGACATCCCCGCCAACCTCGTCGAGGAAGCCGCCGCCGATACCCTCGAACAACTCCGCGCCCTCCTCCGCCCCAAATCATAAGTCATAAATCGTAAGTCATAAATTCCCGTGTCCTCCACTTTCTGGTTCCTGCTCGAATTCACCGTGCTGCTCGCCCTCGCAGCCGGCGTCTTCGCGTGGCTCGGCTGGATGTGGCGCGGCTCTGAGCGTGGCGACCGCGTGAAGAAGCTCCAGGACGAGGTCGAGGAGCAGCGCCGCCTCGCCCGCGCCGCCATGGACGAACGGGATGCCGCCCGTGCCGAGTCCTCCAGCGGCAGCGTGCACGTCAGCGAAGCCGCACCGCTCATTCAGGCCAATGAAGTCCTCGAAAACGAGAACGTCCGCCTTCGCGAAGATCGCAAGAACCTCGAAAGCCAGCTCGCCACCCTGCAAGCGGACAACGCCCACCTCTTCTCCCAGTCCTCCGCGAACCTCGCCGAGGCGCTCAAGAAGCAGCACCAGCTCGAAACCGATCTCGCCCTTGCTCAGGCCTTCGCCTCCGAAGCCGCCACGCTCCGCCAACAGCTCGCCGATGCGAAAGTGGCCCACCAATCCGAGGTCTCCACCATCGAGCAAAAGCTCTCCGCCGCAGACGAAGCCGACGAGCAGCTTTCCGCCCTCCGCGCTCAATTGGTGGCCGAAACCCAAAATGCCACCGAAGCGGCTCAAAAGGCTCAAACAACCCTCGAAGCTTCCCGCGCCGAAATCGCCGCCCTACAGCAAAAACTCACCGAAAGCTCCACCGCCGCCGAAAAAGCCGCTCAAGCCTCCCAAAGCGAACTCAACACCCTTCGCGACCAACTTGGCACTGCCACTCGCGAAGCCCAAAACGCCCGTGTCGAGCTTTCCGCCCTCGAACAAAAACTCGCTCAAAGCTCCGCCGCCTCCGAACAAGCTGCTCAAGCCTCCCAAAGCGAACTCACCACCCTTCGCGATCAACTTACCGCCGCCACTCGCGAAGCCCAAAACGCCCGCGCCGAGCTCGCCGCGCTTCAACAAAAGCTCGCCGAAGCCTCCGCCACTTCCGAAAACGCCGCGCAGGCCACGCAAAGCGAACTCACCACCCTTCGCGATCAACTCACCGCCGCCACTCGCGAAGCCCAAAACGCCCGCACCGAACTCGCCGCGCTTCAGCAAAAGTTTACCGAAGCCTCCACCGCCGCCGAAACTTACACCACGGCCGAACAAGCTGCTCAAAGCGAACTTTCCTCTCTTCGCGACCAACTCACTGCTGCCACTCGCGAAGCTCAATCCGCCCGCGCCGAACTCGCGGCGCTTCAACAAAAGCTTGCCGAAGCCCCGCCGCCTGCTCCCACGCCGATCGTTCAGCCCGTCGTCGAAGCTCCTGTGTCTCCTGCGCCGGCGCCCAAAGTCGAAAAAGCCGCGCCCAAACCTCGCGTCACCAAGAAGAAGCCTTCCACGACCACGGCACACAACGCCCAGGAAAAGCTCGCCGAGATCGAAACCGCCCTCGCGCCGCAGCTTTCCATCCTCGCCGCCCTCACGCAGGAGCGGGACGATTGGCAGCGCCGCGTCACGATGCTCGAATCGAAGACACCGCCGGATCTCGCCGGTCTCGGTCTTGCCCGCCGCAGCCTGGCGAGCAGCGCCGAGCGCCTTTCCGAAGCCCAGACCACCGTCGCGTCGCTGCAAAATCAGCAGCGTGCCCTTCACAAAACCCTCCAGCAGACCTCCGAACTCGCCAGCCTGCCCGACGACGATCTCACCAAGATCAAAGGGATCAAAGGCGTGCTCAGCGAGCAGCTCCACGCCCTCGGCATCCGCACTTGGAGGCAGATCGCCGAGTGGAATGACGACGATCTCCTCGCCTTCAGCGAACTCCTCGCCTTCAAAAACCGCGCCACCCGCGATCACTGGCAGGAACAAGCAAAGCAGCTCATGCAATCGTAACGAATGCCCCCGTCGCGCCTCCTCTCGTTTATCGTCTATTGTTTATTCCCGTTGCTCACCCTCAGCTGCGTCTCGCCTGAGTCACCCATCGAGCGCCAAACTCGCGCCACCCGGCTCGCCGCGGATTTGAAATCCCTCAGCCCGTCCGTCTCCGCCCAGGAAGCCGATTCCCTCGCCAACGCCGCCGTCGAGCGTGCCGCGCAGCTCAATCTCGAATGGCGTCCCGCGCAGTCTCCATGGATGAACAACTTCCTCGTGAACTCCGGGCTACGTGAGCAAGGCCTCTGCCATCAATGGCGTGAGGCGCTTTTTCCCCCGCTGCATGCCCTGCATCCGCGCACCCTCGATCTCCACCTCGCCGCCGCGCGTCGTGCCACCCTCCGCGAGCACAACGGCATCGTCGTCACCGCCCACGGCCAGCCCTTCGACACCGGCATCATCCTCGATGCCTGGCGCAGCGGCGGCATCCTGAAATGGTCCCTCGTCAAAACCGACCACTACCCCTGGAAGCCCCTGCCGCGTGAACTGACCCCCGTTGAGCTTCGACCGCTGCTCATGCCGTGAGGCTTAGCGTTTGAATTAAGATCCCGCTGGAAACGGATTCGCCTGCAAGCGCGTCAGCGCCTCTTGTTTCTCGGTAGATGCACCCGTCGCAGAGGCCTCTGACGACAGACGAATAGATGCCATCGTCACGCCGCCGAGCACTAGCAAAGCGGTGACGATCATCCAGCGGACGGTGAGCCTCCAGGGCGATTCACTGCGCTCGGCGACGAGTCTTTCGATCCGCTTCTGCAGGCTCGACTGCCAGGCGAAAAGCGGCGCGAGAGCCGTCGCGTGGCTACCACAAGCGTGGGCCAGCAATAGATGGCCGTAGTCGTGACGAGTCATGACACCATCAGCGGCTTCGAGATCGCAGCACACTTCGGATTCGTTTTCGTAGATGGAGCACAGCGCATGTACCACGGGGTTCCACCAGAAGAGCGAGCGCAGCAAGGCGGCCGCCGCACGGTGAAGACCATCATGCTGCCGCACATGCTGAAGCTCGTGACGCAAGGCGGCCCGCAAGTTCGACGCCGGCCAGTTCTTGGCTTCCAACGGCAAAAAGACGCGAGGTCGGAGCCAGCCCGCCATGCAAGGCCCCTCCACTTCCGCGGAGAAATGCACCTCGGCCTCTCCGATGCGGTCCTTTTGAGCTTTCCGGGCGCAGGCGGCCAGATGAAGTGCTTCACGCAGCAACCGCAGCATAGCGATGCATCCTCCCAAAACCCAAGCCCAGACCAGCCAGGGCTGGGAGACGCTTTCCATCACAGGAGCGGGAAGCCGCAGATCGGAGTTTAAAGCAGTCACTGGCAGTTCAGGCATCCACGGCAGCAACCAAAGCCCCCAGATACCGACAAGCGCCAGACCACGTCGCCCGCGCGGAAAGGCTGCCGGGACGGCCACCGAGGCCAATCCAAGGATCAAAGCCCACAGGGTGGATTTGAGAGCAAGAGCAGTCCAAAAGGCGATCATGGCGGCGCGAAGTTATTCATCCAGCAGTTTGCGGATCGAGGCGATTTCCTCTGCGGAGAGCTTTCGTTCGTTCTTATCGAGCAGCGAGGCGACGAGCTTGCCGGGGGAGCCGTCGAAAAAGGTGCGCAACAGCTTCTTCAGTGCGGAGTCCGCCGCTTTCTCCGGGGCGATGGCAGGCTCATAGACATAGCGGCGAGAGTCGCGGGTGTATTTGAGGAGCTTCTTCTCCGCCAGCACACCGAGCAGGGCACGGACGGCGGAATAGGATGGCTGATCTGGCATCTCGGCCTGGATCTCTTCGGCCGTCGCCTTGCCCAAGCGGTAGACAATGTCCATCGCTTGGTGCTCGCGTTTCGAGAGATGCTCATGACGGGCGGCCATGGGCAAAGCATGCGCGATTCCCAAACATCGCGCAAGCCTCATGTGCAGTTTTTTCAGCATTTGGATTTGCCAAATGTTTAAATGCAGATATTTCTGCACTTGCCATGAGCACCTCATCCTTCCTCCGCGCCATCGTTTCGCTTCTCGTGATCTCCTACTTGGCCTCTTGTGCTGGGACATCCATGTCTCCTCCAGCGCCGGTTCAGGCATCTGGCTATGCCAAAAGATCCGAAGCCAGACTTCAAGACCGTCCGGGTCTTGGCACTCAGGCAGGGCATGAGTATGAATCGACACTCCAAGCCGGCCGCCTCATCCGCAAATCCTCCGTCCCGGATGCGGTGGACTCTTTTCACTACAACGATGACAAGGGTGCCGAAACCATGGTCGGTATTCTTGGTGGCAGCAAAACGAGGCACAACGGTCTGTTCGATGCCACAGGGGATCGCCTGAAGGTCGGGCTCGTCAGCTACGGTGATCCCTATCCACACCTTGAAGCCGTCGGGCGCCGCATCGTGATCGGACAAGCGGGACGTGACTACCGCGTGCGTTTGGAGAACCGTTCCAAGAAGCGCGTCGAGGTCATCGTGACGGTGGACGGTCTGAATTCGCTCACCAGCACCACAGGCGGCTACTCCCAGCGTGGCTACATCCTCGAACCGAAACAGACCTACGACGTCGAAGGCTTCCGCACCGGTGGCAACAAGGTGCGCACCTTCCGCTTTGGCCGTGTGGCCGATTCCGTGGCAGCGGCCAAAGGCGGTGCTGGCAACGTGGGTGTCATCGGCCTTGCTGTCTTCGAAGAAGACGAGGCGAGGGCCAAAGCAGCGCTTCAGCAAGAGCAGTTCGTTCGCGAGAATGCCTCCGCGTTCCCAGTGAATCGCTGATCAGCGTCTCCTCATCGAATCCCTCGGCTCCTTCGCCTCATCACCGAAAGCATGCCGAGCAGCAGCAATACCATTCGCGACGGCTCCGGGACGGTGGTGAAGGCCACATTGAGGAGGGAGAGCTGGTCGAGATAGACGGGGATGAAGTTGTCGAAGCTCCATTGGGTCCCGCTGATGTTCGCAATGGCGCTGTGCGTGCCGACGAGGGCGAGACGACCTTGGTAAAAGGCGAAGGTGGGGCTTCCGGAATCACCGCCTTCGAATTGGGAGTCACCAGGGGAGGCAGGTTGAAAGCTGTAACCGGCGGCGAAGGTGTCATCGAGGCTGTCTCCGCCGTGCAGGTTGTAGTGGAAGAAGGACGAAATCGTGTTGGTGCCGATGATGGTGCTGTTCGTCGTGAGATCGCCAGGCGCAGCATCAGCACGGGCAGGTCGATGTAGGCGCTGAGGCTATCGAGCTCGAGAATGGGATACTGGGCGATGCCGTGGGCGGGATTCAGCGGTGTGGTGAGCCTGCCAATGCTAAAGTCCCCCGCCATGCCGCTGATCGGAGAGACGAGCTGCGTGCGGCTTTGAACGGTGTAGGAGACCACGGCAGCGGCGGGATTGCCAGGATTTGCCGCGAGCAGCGTGGGGCTCAGGAATTGGATGGTGCTGCCCGGCGCGTAGTGAGCGGCGAAGACGAAATATTGATCGCTGATCATCGTCACGCTGCGCGTGCTGAGCCCCGCATCCCAGCCCACGCCGGACCAGTCCATCCCAGCACCGATGAAGGAGCCACTGCTGTTTGGCACAGGCGCGGTGGGATAGCCGCTGGCGAAGCGGTTGTTCTCCGTAGCGTTGTAGCCCACGACGGTGAGCGCCTGAGCGGAGGCACAGGTGAGCATCAAGGCGAGGCTGGCGGCACGAAGCATGGCTGCTGAGGATGGTGGAATTCGTCCAGATGGCAACTGCCGGAAGGTTTAGACCAGTTCTCAAAAAGAATGTCACATTCGAGCTGTACTTTTTAGAATTGTAGTAATGAATAGGCGGCGGTGGCCCGTCCGTGCATCGAACTCAATCTTGAAAACGCAACCTTGGAAGAGGTGCGCGTTGCGATGGATTGCACGCCGACAAAAAAGGGGTTTCGCAGGCTCCAATCACTGCGTTGGCTTTGTGAGGGCAAAAGTCGCGAAGAAGTCGCAGCCCTTTCTGGCTTTAGTCCGAGGCAGGTGCTGCGTTTCATCAAAGCTTTCAATCTCGCGGGTCTCGACGGCCTCATTCCTGGCGCAGCAGCGGACGCCACCGCATCCTGCCCAAAGAGCAAGTGAGTGAAAAGATCGTCCCCATCATCGAAGACCCATCGCTGGCTGGACAGAGCCACTGGACCGCAGTCAAATTACACGGTTGGATCAAAGAGAACCTGCAAGCTCAGCTCGGTTACAGCACGACAGTGCGTTACCTCCACGAGCACAACTATCGTCTCAAAGTGCCACGCCCATGGCCGCTTAATCAGGATGAGGACAAGCGCCAAGCCTTCTGTGAAAAGCTTCAGAACTGGGTGGCCGATCCAAACATCGACCTATGGTTCAGTGACGAAAGTGGCTTCGAAGGCGATCCGCGCCCACGCCGCACGTGGACAAAGATCGGCAAAGTGCGCCACTCCCCCTACCTTGGAGAGCACATCCGTTACAACGTCTTTGGTGCCGTGCGTCCCAAGGATGGTCGCCTCGGCGCGTTGCTTTTCAACCTGTGCGACAGTGTGACCTTCCAAGTGTTCCTCGACACGCTGGCTGAGGAGAATCCGCCAGTGGAGGGTCGCCGTGCCATCCTCGTGCTCGACAACGCCTCATGGCACAAGACGAAGAGTCTGAACTGGCACCACTTCGAACCGGAGTATCTGCCAGCACGCTCACCTGACCTTAATCCCATCGAACGACTGTGGCTACGCATGAAAGCAGACTGGTTCAACGGCTGGATTGCCAAAACCTCCGAAGAACTTCAGGACCGCATCATTGCCTCCCTACGCTCTTTGTTCGATCAACCCACCATTCTTCAGTCGCAGTGCCGTCCAAAGACGCGTTTATGACATTCTTTTTGAGAGCTGGTCTAGGCCACGTTCCAAAATCAACAAGGTTGTCGGTTGATGTCCGCTTCTCCGGCTTGATGCTCAACGCATGAACGAACCCTCCGAGAGCGATGCTGAGACCCCGGAGAAGCGAGTGAAGCGTCGACGCATGCGCCACGAGTGGCGGGAGGCATCGAATCCGCTCGATCAGCTCGTCCAAGCCGTGGGCTGGCTGTTCTTCATCTCGGTGCTGGCGTCGCTGGCCTACTACGGCTGGCAGGCGGCCTTTGGGAAGGCGGACTGAAGCTTGCGCCGCTTGAGAGGGGTTACTTGTCCGCGGCGATGTCCGGCGTCTCGAATTCGAGGCTGTGCAGTTTTTCAGCCTGATTCGGGGTGGTGAGGACTTTATAGATGCAGCAGCCAAAAAGGATGACGACGGTGCTGACGGAGAAAAGCATGACGAAAAGGCCGGAGGAGGTCATGGGAAGGGAATAAGGGTTTAGTCGTGTTTGTTGAGGCCTTGCTCGGCACGCTTGTAGGCACGGCTGCGGGAGGTGATGAGGGCGAAAAAGACGAAAATAGCCGCCGCCATGACGACGCTAAGCTGCGCGGGCAGGCTTGGCTTGGCGCTGATGAGGTCGGTGACGTAGGCGGAGACTTCACCCGCTTTGAAAGTGGTGAGATCAAAGCCGAAAATCTCCTTCAAGAGCCACATGGCAAAGATGAGCAGCAGAAAGCCGGGGCAGATCCATTTGATGATCGGCCGGAAGATGGCGGGCACCCGGATGGAAGCGCCTTGATGCAATTCAGCAAACCCTCGATCAATCCCCCAGTGCCAGCCGAAGACGATGATCTGAACGGTGGCGAGCACGAAGATGAGCAGCGTGCCGATCCAGAAGTCCAGCGTGTCGAGCGCCTTCAGGCCTTCGGTGAAATACACCACGAGACCGGTGCCAAAGGTGGTGAGCAGACCCAGCAGCGCCACGGAGACCTTCCGGCCGACGTTGAGGGACTCTTCGAGGAAGGCGATGCCGGGCTGGAGCATCGAGATGGAACTCGTGATGGCCGCGAGGAAGAGCATGAAGAAGAACGCGCCGCCAAAGAAGGCCCCAAACGGCATCTTCGCGAAGACGAGCGGCAAAACGGTGAACCCGAGACCAAACGTGCCCTGCCCAGCCACCGAGGCGAGGCCGAGGAAGGTGACCGCCGCCGGCACGGTGATGAGACCGCCGAGCGCCACCTCGCAAAACTCATTCGCGCTGCTGGCTGTGAGGCCGCTGAGCACCACGTCGTCCTGCTTTTTCAAGTAGCTGGCATACACGATGATGACGCCAAAGCCGACCGAGAGGCTGAAGAAGATCTGACCTGCCGCCGCGAGCCAGAGCGCGGGATTCGCCAACTGCCGCCACGGCGAGATGGTCTGGATTTTGAGTGCTCCAGCACTCGCTGCGACCTCTTTCTCCGCTTCCGCGATGGCCGCCGCGCCCACGACATCACGCGGCTTGATGGTGGAATCCGCTGCGGTGGCCACGACCTGCACCTTGCCGGGGTTCCACATGTAGCCGAGGCCGTTGTACACGTTGTCATGCGGTTTGGAGGCATCCGGCGTGCCCAGCGTCATCACGCGACCGAGGATGACGAGTGCTAGCACGATGAGCGCGGGCATGCCGTAGTTGCACATCTTCTCGATCCCGCCGGAGAGCCCTCGGTAGATGAGATAGAAATTGATGACAAACACCACCATCAGCCACGGCAGCGCGGAATCCCACGAAAAGGCCAGCGAGCTCCCGTCACCACCCTGGCCGCTCATCGTTTTAAACATCGCCACGGTTTCCTCGGCACTGGTGAGATGCACCTGTCCGGTCCAGAACTTCACCGCGTAGCCGAGGCACCACGACTCGATGAAGACGTAATACATGTAGATCACCACCGGCACGATGACGCCGATGATGCCGATGTACTTGGCCCAAGGCTTTTGCAGGATGGCTGCAAAAGCACCGGGACAGGAATTGTAGCCTTTGCTACCCGCGTAGCGCCCCATCGCCCATTCTGCCCAGCCGATCGGCAGGCCGATGATCAGGAAACTGATGGCGTAGGCCAGCATGAAGGCTCCACCGCCGTATTGCGCCGCCAGCCCCGGAAAGCGTAGAAAGTTCCCCAGCCCCACCGCGCTGCCCGCGACGGCCATGATGACTCCCAGACGTGATCCCCAAGCTTCTTTTTGTTGTGACATAATTTCAAAAAGCTAGCCGACGCAGCCTTCATGCCGCAAGCAGCAATTAAAATCAGCCGCAACTTGCCCGAGTCTTCATCGTTAAAGCCGCCCACCACCCCCATGAAGACGCGCCTTTTTCCTCTCCTCGCCTGCGTTTTGCTCACCCCAAGCCTACAGGCTGAAGGTGAAGCTTACCGAACTTGGACCGATGCGCAGGGGCGCAAACTGGAGGCGACCTTCCGCGGCATCGAAAACGGCCAAGTCTTCCTCCAAGTGCGAAACGGCTATGTCTATCGCCTGCCGCTCGACAAGCTCAGCCCAGTGGATCAGCAGGCGGCGAAGACGTTGAAGCCCGAAGGCCTTGGCATCCCGGCGGACCCAAATCTCGCCCAGGCGGCCGCTCGCATCGACATGCTCGTCGATGGCGGTCTGGCCAAGGCCGGGCAGAAACCGAATCCGCTGGCCTCCGATGAGCAATTCGTGCGCCGCGTGTATCTCGACATCGCCGGGCGCATTCCCACGCGGGAAGAGGCGCTGGAATTCATCAACGACACCAGCGTTTCGAAGCGGGCCAAGGTCATCGACAAGCTCCTCAACTCCGATGGCTACCGCAGTCATCTCTTCAACTACCTCGCCGACATGCTCCGCGTGGCCGATGTGGCTCAAAAGGCCCGCTTTTATACCTACCAGGATTGGTTGAAGAGCCAGATCGCCGACAACGTGCCGTGGAACCAGATGGTCTTCGCGATGATGACCGCCGATGGCAAGCTGCTCGACCAGGGAGCCACCGGTTACCTCCTTCGCGATGCTGGCATGCGGCTCGATAACCTCTCGCTCACGCTCAGCACCTTCCTCGGCGCGAATGTTTCCTGCGCC
Organism: Verrucomicrobiaceae bacterium; assembly: GCA_016713245.1. Classification (GTDB taxonomy): domain Bacteria; phylum Verrucomicrobiota; class Verrucomicrobiia; order Verrucomicrobiales; family Verrucomicrobiaceae; genus Prosthecobacter. The sequence continues at coordinate 1,505,851 of JADJPM010000001.1, forward strand.
CAGTGCCATGACCACCCCTTCGCCGATTGGACGCAGCGTCAGTTCTACGAGATGGCGGCCTTCTTCGGTGCCACCGAGACCTTCGGCACGCGTGGCAATGCGGGCTACAACGGCAAACAAATGCGTCAGGCACTGGCCTCGCTGGATGACCGCCGCCTTCAGCAGCAGGCCAAGAACATCCTCCGCGTCAATGCGATGGCCGTGGAGGACAGTACGGAGAACGATCTGAAGCTGCCGGATGATTACAAATACGACGACGGCAAGCCAGGCGATCCTGTGAAGCCCAAGCTCGTCACCTGGGCCGATGACAAGACCAAGAAAGCCTACCAAAACGTCCAGACGAAGAACGAGGAGGACCTCCGCACGCAGTTCGCCAAGTGGATGACCTCGCCGGATCATCCACGCTTTGCCATGACCATCGCCAACCGCATGTGGAAACGCGTTTTCGGCGTGGGCATCAAAGAACCCGTCACCGATCTCGATGACCCCGAGGCCAGCGTGAATCCGGCGCTGCTCCATCATCTGGCCGCCGAGATGGTGCGTGTGAAATTTGATTTGAAGCAGTTCAACCGTCTCCTTTGCAACACGCAGGCCTATCAACGCGAGGCCACCAGCCACGAGATGGCCGATGGCGGTCCCTATCTCTTTCCTGGCCCCGTCTTGCGCCGCATGAGCGCCGAGCAGGCCTGGGACTCCTGCGCCACACTCGTCGTCGGCAAGGAGGTGGATCGCTTCCACGCCCACCGCGGTGCCAAGTATGCCGAGGTGATGAAGGTGAATCTCGGCGAGGGCATGACGCCCGAATCCCTCAAGGCCGACATCGAAAAAGCCGCTGGCGGCATGCGCCAATACGGCGGTGCCAAGCCGAACGCGAAGAACCGCAAAAAGAAGCAGATGCAGCCCGCTGGTGATGGCGACGACAGCGTCGAGATCACCCCGCCCGTGCGAAACGGCCTCGTGCTCGCCCGTGCCTCCGAGCTGCCGCAGCCGGAGAAGGATCAGCACTTCCTCCGCATGTTCGGCCAGAGCGATCGCCAGATCGCCGATAGTAGCAGCGATGAAGGCAGCATCCCGCAGGTGCTCATGCTCATGAATGGCGAGGCACAGAAAGTCATCGGCCAGGAGGATTCCCTGGTCATCCAGACCGCCACCGGCCAAAAATCCCCCGAGCAGCAGGTCGAAAGCCTTTACCTCAGTTTCTTCAGCCGCAAACCCAAGCCCGAGGAACTCGCCGATGCCGTCGCCGCCCTGGGCAACGGCCTCACCACGCGTGACCTGAGCTGGGTGCTGTTCAACACGCGGGAGTTTGTCTTTGTGGAGTAAAGCGCACTCAAACGACCCATGATCACGACCCACCTAGCAGCGAGGAAAGTGGCACAGGTTTTCAACCTGTGTGCCTTGGCTGCCAGGAGGACCACATCGCCCTTCTGAACAGGTTGAAAACCTGTTCCACTTTCTTTCTGACCTCGGCACGACCACCCCCAATTCAACTCAGCTCCGCCATGAAACTCCAAAACCAACTCGATCCGCTCTCCCGCCGCTCATTCTGCGAAAAGTGGGCCAAAGCATCCCTCGGCGTCACGGTGCTGCATGGCCTCGGCGGCAGAACCTTTGCGGCAGATGGCCCAGGCTTCGGCAAAGCCAAGAACATCATCTTCCTTCAAATGATCGGCGGCATGTCGCACATCGACACGCTCGATCCGAAGGAAGGCGACACCCAGGGGCCGGTGAAGCCGGTTTCGACGAAAGCGGGTTTCCAGCTTGGCGGCACGATGCAAAACCTCGCCAAGCAGGCCGATAAGATTTCCATCATCCGCAGCATGACCTCGAAGACCGGCGTGCATGCCAGCGGGCAGTATCTGATTCGCAGCGGCTATGAGCAGCGTGGCACCATCCAGCATCCGAACATCGGTGCTTGGGCACAGAACTTCCTCGGAGCCAGTCACAAGACCCTTCCCTCCAGTGTGTGCGTGAACCGTCAGCCGAATGCCGGCAACGGCTTCTTCCCCGCCAGCTACTCGCCACTGCCCATCCTCGATCCTGAGGCCGGTTTGCAGTATTCGCAGAGCGATGCGGGTGCCGATGTGATGCAGAAGCGCCTCGCCATGCTCGACAAGCTCGACGCCGGTTTCCGTGAGCGCTTTCAAACCGCTGGCGTGAAGAGCTACACCGAGTTCTACGAGAAAACAGTCTCCATCATGTCCAGCACGGACCTCGAAGCCTTCCGCCTCGATGACGAACCTTCCGAGCTGAGAGCGAAATATGGCGACAACAAATTCGGCCAAGGCTGCCTGCTTGCCCGTCGCCTCGTGGAAAAAGGCATCCGCTACATCGAAGTGGCCAAAGGCGGCTGGGACATGCACAACAACATCGAGGAAGGCCTCGAAGAACACGGCGCGGAACTCGATGTAGCTCTTTCCGCCCTCCTCGAAGACCTCTCCCAGCGTGGCCTCCTCGCCACCACGCTCGTCGTGCTCTGTTCCGAGTTCGGCCGCGGCCCCAAGATCAATGGCAATGCCGGCCGCGATCATCATCCGAAGGTCTTCTCCACCCTGCTCGCCGGTGGTGGCGTGAAAGGCGGCTACGTCCATGGCTCCAGCGATAAGGAAGGCAATTCCGTGGCCGACAAACAGACCAGCGCTCAGGATTTCCTCAGCACCATCGGCTGGAGCCTCGGCCTGCCCGTCGATGAAGTCGTCATGTCCCCCACCAACCGCCCCTTCACCGTCGGCGACAAAGGCAAGCCGGTGATGGACGTGTTTGCCTAGGCGAGGCCGCGAAAAAGGCGTTAGCACCGTTGCCATCTTGCTCCGCAAGATGAGCTGACCGCGTCCGACTGCTTCAGGCGCTGCCCTCCGTTCGCCGCACCTTCCGCCCGTTCAAAAGCGCCCCGATCCAGGTGTAGCGCACGAGATACTCGTAGCTCACCAGCAGCACCGCGAACACACCGCCGCATAGGAAGCAAAACTTCACGCCGGAGGGCAGAGCCCAGTCACGCACCCAAACTTGCGCCGCGAGCACCAGCGGCAGATGCGCCAGATACATCCAGTAGGACGCATCGGACAGATAGCGGATCCATCCACGCTCCTGCGCCACGAAACGACGAAACAAGCCCATCATCGCCGCGCTCATCATCCAGACGTAGATCACCTGGAGCAAGACGGCGATGGAGTGCAGCTTGCTGCCACCGTGGGTCGCGGCAAATCCGATGGGATACACGAGGAGCAGCGCTAAAGGCAGCGTCACCGGCCATCGGCGACCGAGCGAACCCTTTTGATCCTCGCTGTCGAAGTACACCGCCCCGAAACCAAAAAACACCGCGTAGTAAATCAGCAGCGGCAATGGCGGCAGCAGGCTCGACGAAGTCTCCGGGCCGAAAACGGGCACGGAGCGCCCCATGAACCAAGCGGGCACGAAAGTCACCGGCACCAGCCACAGATACCGCCACCACGACGTCACCCAGCGTCGCGGTTTGGGACGCCAGCCGACTCGTTTCGCGATCCAGGCGCAGATCGCGAATCCGGCCACCATCCAGCACAGGAACCACAGAAACCAAAGATGGCTGAAAAGAGGAAATCGCGTCAAAAACAGCCACACACCCAGCAGAGGCCTCTTCTTCACTTCACTTGGCTCGCCGCCCAGCAGCGCCCGCACCTCCTCGCGGTTCTTGGCGAGTGTTTCCTCTTCCACGGTGATCTTCAGCGCCTGCGTGATGAAGCGTGTGATGCTCTCATCGGCCTCGGTGGCATCGAGCGGCGTCTCGCCGCGTTCGTTCTTCGCCGAGGCATCCGCTCCTGCCGTCAAGAGCAGGCTCACGATCTTCACCCGACCGAGAAAAGCCGCCGAATGCAGCGCGGTGCCGCCATCACGGTTCGGGTGGTTCACCTTCGCACCGCGATCCAGCAGCAGCTCGACGACGTTTTCATGCCCGAAGAGCGCCGCGTAGCTTAGCGGCGTGATGCCCAGCGTGGGATCAGCGGCATTCACATCGGCGTTTCCTGCGTCGATGAAGCCTGCCGCTTCTTTGTGATCGCCGATGGTGCAGGCTTTCCAGATCGTCATCCGGCCTTGCGAGGCCTTTTTCATCCCAGACGCCGCCGCGAAGCCGCCGATGACATGCATCAGCGGCACCAGCGTGATCGTGCCGAGCACCAGCGGCAGAAAGACGCGCTTGAAGCGATGCTTCACCAGCGCTCGCAGCCCATATCGCCGCCAGAGCATCGCCGTAAAGAAGCCACTCAGCACAAAGAACAGCGGCATGCGAAAGCCATGCACCGCGCTGATGAGCACATGAAACACCCCGCTCGTCCGTTCATCCTGCACCATCCACGGCCCGCCGGAGAAGGACAGCGCCACATGCAGCACGATCCCCAGCAGCATCGCAAACGCCCGCAAAGCATCCAGATCATGTCGGCGGTCAGAGGCGGGGCGGGTTTCCATGCGAGGCATCGTAAACGGATGCTCGTGGAGATGGTTGCGCAATTCGTGACTCAAGTGCCGCGGGCTGCTCATTGGGCAGCCTAGGGAGTGAGCGGCCTAAACTCATTGCGTTAAGCAGTCTTTTGGCGCGGCAGCGTCGTGGAGTGCGGTGGCAAGCCTTGGCGCGACACCGCCGTCGCAAGCCGGACAGCAGCCAAAGGCCAAAGAGCACTTTTGCCGCGCTCGACAGCGGTGTCGCCGATGCAAGGTGCCCCTTGCATCTCTGTCACCGCACTCCACGACGCTGCCGCGAGGATCGGTGCCGTTTTTACTTAACGGCATTGGGCCAAATCCAGCGTCTCCGCATAGTTCCCGGCATCTCGGCCCGTATCACCCTCATGCGCCGACTCCTGCCCTTCCTCGCTCTTCCCGTCTTCGCTGCCGATCTGCCGCCCGACCAAGGCAACACGATTCCAGACAGCGCCAAGCGCCCCGTCGTCGTCACGGGCAAATCCACGCTCGCTTTGCCAAAGCACGACCTGCAGGACGGCTACACGCTGGAGGTCGCTGCCGCGTCGCCGCTCGTCACGCATCCGATCATGGGCTGCCTCGATGACCAGGGCCGCCTCTTCGTCGGCGATGCCACCGGCGTGAATTGGAACAAGAAGCAGCTCGAGGAGAATCCGCCGAACCGCGTCCTCATGCTCGAAGACACCGACCAGGATGGCGCTTTCGACAAGAGCACCATCTTCGCCGACAAGATGACCTTTCCTCAAGGCGCGTGCTGGCTCGATGGCAGCCTCTACGTCGGCTCGCCGCCGTCGATCTGGAAGCTCACGGACATCGACCACGACGGTGTGGCCGACCAGCGCGAGGAGATCGTCAGCGGCTTCGACTACACCGGCAATGCCGCTGACATCCACGGCCCGTTTTTGCATCCCAACGGACGCCTCTACTGGTGCCACGGCCGCAAAGGCCACGACGTGAAGCAGAAAGACGGCACGCCCGTCGATGCCTCGCTCGCCTGCGGCATCTGGAGCTGCAAACCGGACGGCAGCGACGTCGCCTGGCACTCGCTCGGCTGCGGTGACAACCCCGTCGAAGTCGATTTCACCCGCAGCGGCGACATCATCGGCGTGCAAAACCTCTACTACACCCAGCCCCGCGGCGACACAATCATCCACTGGCTCTACGGCGGCGTTTACGAGCGCAGCGACCAGCTCAAGGCCATCTCCCATCTCCCGCGCACACTCGAAACCATGCCGGTCATGTACAACTTCGGCCACGTCGCCGTCAGCGGCTGCGGCTTCTGGAAGAGCTATCCAACCAAGAACGAAGAACCAAGAACTGAGAACTTCATGGTGACTCACTTCAACACCCAGCGCCTTGTGCGCATGGAACTCACCCCCAGCGGCAGCACCTACAAGGCCGTCGAAAACGAATTCCTCAAACTCCACAACCCCGACATCCATCTCACCGATGTCATGGAAGACGCCGATGGTTCCCTCCTCCTCATCGACACCGGCGGCTGGTTCCGCATCGGCTGCCCGAGCTCCCTCATGGCGAAATCAGATCTCCTCGGTGCCGTGTATCGCATCCGGCCGAAGAAGCCGGCGACCAGCGAGGTGATTGCCAGCATCGCTGAATCCAGTCTGCCATCAGCAATCCAAAACCTCGCCTCCCCCGATGCACATGCCCGCCGCCGTGCTCTCGAATGGGTGAGCGCCAACCTCAAGCCCGACGATGCCGCCTCCGAGTCGGTCAAGTCAGCCATCATGCCTCTATTCAAGCTCGAGCTCGATCCATCGGCCGAGCACAGCCTCATCGCCGCCGCGCGCCGGTTGAGCCTCGTGGACGAGCATGACCTCGATTCCTATTCCGGACCCGCTCTTCGACGGGCGTTGCTGAGCATCGTGCCGCATGATCCGGGCGCGGTGAATGTCACCGCCACCGTGGCCGCCAAGCACCTCGACTCCGAGGATGCATCGCTCGCCCGCACCGCGTTGCACCTCGCCACGGACCATCCCGAGGCGGATGAATGGTTTTCCAAGGATCTGACCTTCTGGCTGCGAGACGAAAAAGTCTCCGCACACCGCCTTCAGGCTCTCATCGGCTTCTGCGGACACCTTCTTGAAAAGCCCGGTGCCCAAAAACTCGTCACCGCGATGCTCGGTCATGCCGCTGTGGATGTGCGTGATGCGGCGCTGAATATCCTCGCCTCTCAAAAAGGTGGCATCGTGGACAATGACTGGCTGCCACTCATCGACAAAGCGCTCACGGCGGCCCCCACGCCGCTGGTGCTCGACGCCATCAAGAAACTCAAAGCGCCCATCTTTGATGCCGCCCTCCAAGCCATCGCCAGCGACACCAAGCGTCCGCTTTCCATCCGCTTGAAGGCGCTCGATTCGGCCAAGTCGGTGAAACTCACCGGCGAGACCTTCGACATGGTCAAAAACGTCCTCGCGGATGCCGCGTCATCCTCCGCAGCCAAGATTCAGGCCGCCGGCATGCTCGCCACCGCACCCATCGCGAAGGAGCAGATGCCACAAATCGCCCCGCTGCTGGCCAGCGTCGGCCCGGTGGAGCTCAAAACACTGCTGCCGCTGCTCAAGCGCCACAAAGACGTCGAGATCGCGAAGTCGCTCGCCCGCGAGATTGCGAAGAATCCGGCCATCGCCAGTCAGCAGGAGAGTTTATACCGCACCGCGCTCGCCGATCTGCCGCCGGAGATTTTTGAGACGATCATCCTGCCTGCCTACAACACCGCCGTGGCCGCCACCGAGGCCAAAAAGCGCCAACTCGGCCCCCTCGCCGACAAAGTGATCGGCAGCGGGAACGCCGCGAACGGCGAAAAACATTTCAAAGCCGGCAAAGGCACCTGCATCGCCTGCCACAAGATCGGCGACACCGGTCGCGCCATCGGTCCGGACCTCTCCCACATCGGTGCCATCCGCACCGAGCGTGATTTGCTCGAAAGCATCCTCTTCCCGTCGAACACCCTCGCCCGCGATTACGAGGCCCACATCATCGAAACCAGCGACGGCCAGCAAACCCTCGGCGTCATCAAATCCCACACGGCCGAAGGCCTCCTCGTCCTCGACATCGCCGGCCAGGAAAAAAACATCCCCCATCAAACCATCACCGGCGATACCACCCTCACCACCAGCCTCATGCCCATGGGCCTCGATCAAACGATGCCTGAGGGCGAGCTCCTCGACCTCGTCGCCTGGCTGCGAAGCCTCAAATAGGAGGGCGGGATTGCATTCCCGCCCATTTTGCCTGGTCTATCGCTCCCGCTCGCACTCGAAGCCCACAAGCTCCGTTTCGCTTCCGCCGCCCATTCATCCTGGTCTATCGCATGCCTCCGCCTACCGAACCCAACAAGCTCCGCACCGCCTCCGCCCCTTTCCAAATGGGCGGGAATGCAATCCCGCCCTCCGATGAGGAAGAAGTGCCTAGTGATCGAGTTGGGCGCTCCAGACCTGCTCACCTGCCTTTGATGAATGCACCGTGGGGCGGGAACGTGCTTTGGTTCACGGTATGCGTTGGTTCGCCTCGCGTTCGTTTGGATCGAGAGGATGTGCATCACCTCCTCGTGGGCATTTGGAGTGCTCCCAGCTCTCACTGGCTCGTCGGCGATTACGTTCTGATGCCAGATCACCTGCATTTCTTCGCCGCGCCGCGTTCACCGAATTCACTGCCTTTGAAGAACTGGATGAAATGGTGGCGGCAGGAAGTCTCCAAGCAATGGCCGAGGCCCGAGGAAGCACCCATCTGGCAGCGCAACTACTGGGATCGCCAGCTACGGCACGACGAGAGCTACACGGAAAAGTGGCACTACCTTCGAAACAACCCCGTTCGAGCCAAATACGTCGCCAGCGCCGACGACTGGCCCTTCCAAGGCCGCATTCACCCACTCACCTTGTAGGAGGGCAGGATTGCATTCCTGCCCAAGATTCTGTTCTATCACGCTCGATAACACACCACGCTCCCAAGCTCCGCACCACCTCCGCCCCTCTAAAGTGGGCGGGAATGCAATCCCGCCCTCCATTCCTCCCATGTTCCCCCTCTCCGACTTTCCCTCCCTCGCCGGCATCCACTACCTCAACACCGCCGCCGAAAGCATTCCCCCGACCTGCGTGAATGAGGCGGTGGCCGAGTACATGACGCACAAAGGCCTCGGCATGCGTGGACGCGAGTTCCACTTTCCCCGCGTCGAAGCCTGCCGCGAGATCACCGCCAAGCATCTCGGCCTTAGCACGGAAGAGGTGTCGTTCTGCTCGTGCAGCTCGGAGGCCTACAACCTCCTCGCATCCGCCTTGCAGTTGAAGAGCAGCGACGAGGTCATCGTGACCGATCTCGACTTCCCCGCCGGTGCCACGCCTTGGCTTACGGCCGCTGAAAAGCCCGTCACCAAGCTGTGGAAGCATCGCGGAGGCGCTTTGAGGCTCGACGACCTCGCGCCGCTGCTCAACGAACGCACCGCGCTCGTGCAGGTGAGCCTCGTCAGCTTCTACAACGGCCATCGCATCGTCTTCGCGCCGCTGCGTGACCTCGTCCGCCGACTCGCGCCGAATGCCGTGCTCTCCGTCGATGTCACGCAGGCGCTCGGGCGTGTCGTGCTCGATTGCCAGGACGCCGATGTGATCATCTCCAGCACGCACAAATGGACCCTCGGCATCCACGGCGGCGGCATCGTCGGCGTGCCGAAAAAAGGCGCAGAGCGTCTCACCACCAAGGCCGGCGGCTGGTATCACATCACCAACGCCTTCGACCCCGACCGCTTTGAAACCGCGCGGATCAAAACCGGCGCGGCCAGCTTCTCCGTCGGCATGCCCAGCTTTGCGGCGCTGTATGCGCTGAATGCCTCGCTGCGTTACCTCGATCAATTCGGCGTGCCCGCCATCGTCGCGCATGCCGATCCGCTCATCGCCAAACTGCACGGCGGTCTGCGCGAACTCGGCATCCAGACGCTCGCCCCCGAGCAATCCGCGAACCCGAGCGGCATCGTCGCCTTTACCCACGCCAACACGCAGGCCATCCACGACGCCCTGCTGGCCCAAAACATCCACGTCATGCATCAGGTCGTCCGTATCCGCCTCGCCGTGCACGGCTACAACAGCGCCGAAGACATCGACGCGGTGCTGGCGACGCTGAGAAAGCTTTGAATTCCGGAAACGCAGTCGCGGCCTTTCTCATCACGCATCCATCACATACCGCGTGACGTGAAAAAACACCGGCGCGGCAAAGCTGAGTGAATCGAGGCGATCCATGAAGCCGCCGTGACCGGCGATGGCACCGCCCCAGTCCTTCACGCCACGGTCACGCTTGATGGCCGACATCACCAAGCCACCAGCGAAGCCCATCAAAACAATCAACCCGGCCATCGCGGCGGCTTGCAGCGGTGAAAAGGGCGTGGCCCACCATAGTGCCGCCCCGATACCGACCGTCGTGGCACCGCCACCAAGAAAACCTTCCCAGGTTTTGCCCGGGCTCACGGTCGGCGCGATCTTGTGTTTGCCGCAGGTCTTGCCCCAGACGTATTGCATCACATCGCTCAGCTCCACGACGGTGACGAACCAGAAGAGCAGCTTGGCGTTCTGCCCCTCGAAGCCGGGGATTTTCAGTAGCATCAAAATCGCCGGCGCATGGCTGATGCAATAGACACAGACCATCAGGCCCCACTGGGTCTTCGCGGCGCGTTCCAGAAAGCGCTCACAGTCACCCGCCAGCGCCGAGCGCACCGGCAGCACGAGAAAGGCATACACGGGGATAAAGATCACAAACATCCCATACCAACCCGTGCCGAGGAAGTAGTAGTGCAGCGGCGTGACGATGAAGAACACCCAGAACAGCGTGCGATGATCACCCACCTTCGTCGGCGTGAGCGTGATGAACTCCCGCAGGGCCATGAACGAGCAGAAGCCGAACATGAGCGTCGTCCCGAGCGGGCCAATGATCAGCGCCGTGGCAAACACCGCCACCATTAGCCACCACGCGTTCGTGCGGGCATTCAAATTGGCCACCGTGACCTTGGCGGAGTCCGTCACGGCTTTCTTCGCGAGTACAAAGCCGATCAACGAGGCCACGATGAGAAGCCCCAGCGTGCCGCCGAGGAGATAGAGGAGTGCGGGGTCAGAGAGCGCTTTCATTCGTCATTCGGATTTCAGGCATTCGTCATTCTCAAAGCCATCACCGCTTCCCGTGCCCGCGTGAGAAACTCTGGCTTGGGCTCGCCTTCCGTCAGACGAAGTGGGGCACCGAAGGTGACGCTGCCGAGCATGGGCACGGGCAGGATTTCGCCCTTCGGCAGGATGCGGTTGAGGTTTTCCATCCACACCGGCACCAGCTCCACATCCGGTCGCTTTTTGGCGAGGTGATATAGCCCGCCTTTAAAGGGCTGCGGCTCCGGCGTCGTCTGGCGACCGCCTTCGGGGAAGATGATGAGCGAGTGACGATCGCCGAGGGCGTTCACCATGTCGTCGAGCGGATTGCAGTCCGGCGTGGGCTTCTTTCGCTCGATGAGCAGGGCGTTGAAGACATCACAAGCCAGCTTCATGCGCAGGCGACTGGCGCTCCAGTAGTCCTTCGCCGCCACCATCCGCGTCAGCATCCGCACCGGCGGCGGCAGCGAGGCCCACAGCACGGGTCCGTCGAGATTGCTCGTGTGGTTGGCGAAATACACGCGCTGCTTCAACTCCGGTCCGCAGCCATGCCAACGCGCCACCGAGCCCGAAAACAGGCGCAAGGCTCCAGCGACGAGGTGTTTGGTCATGCCATCAGCATGCGCGGCAAGGCGGAGTTGTCACGCGGCAGCAACAGTAGGCGTTGGAGTCTAGGCTTTAGCCGACGCGTTGACTGCACGACGTTCGGGTCGGCTGAAGCCTAGAATCCAACCACCGCTTCGAAGCGGCCTTCACTCACTCCAGCGTGATGCCGTGCCAGTAGCCGAACTCCATGCTCCAGCCGTTGGCGTGGCCTTCGAGCCGGAGCGTGATCTCCTGGCCTTTCCAATGGGTCAAATCGACCTCCACCGTCTTCCAGCGCGGCTTGTCATGATCCACCGTCATCGTCTTGACCTCTTGACCGTTGACCAAGACCTTGACCAGCCAGTCACCGCGATCATCCGCCGCCACGTGGAAGGTCAGCTTTGTCTTCTCGACCTTCATGTTCCGCTCAAAGCTCGCCGGTGTCTTCTTATCCGGGAACGGATGCATGAGCAGCACGTTCGTTTTGCCATGGTACTCGGCCAGTTTGACCGGCGTGCGCTCGAAATCGGGCGCGTTGACCTTCCAGTCGGGATTCCACAGGCTGACACTTTCCCAGTCGATGGCACGCCAATTGGTGCCTTTGGGCTTCGCGGCTGATTCAGGCACTTCGACGCCTTGGATGAGCAGTTTCTTCTTTTCGGCCGTGAGCGGGCCTTCCTCCGGTGGAGCGAGAATGTACCAAATGAGGTCGCGGAAGGCCGCATCCGGCAAACCACCGAATCCCATCGGCATGAGGCTCTGCTTCGTGTTCGTGAGCGAGGCGATTTGATCGCGTGGCACGACTTGCGTGGCTCCACCGGCTCCGAGCAGCTTCACATGGCCCGGTGTGTCTTCAACCACGCGACCCGCGAGCGTGCGGCCATCTTTCGTGCTCACGGTGAAGTTCTCGTAGCCGTTGCCGATGATTTGATTCGGATCGATCACATTCGCCAAAAGCGCATCCAGATTGCTGCGCCCGCTGCCGATGAGGTCCGGCCCCACCTTCTGCCCGCCGCCGTGGAATTCGTGGCAGACCATGCACGTCGCCGTGAACATCAGTTTGCCGTTCGCCAGGTCCGGCTCGCCCGTGAGGCAGGCCTGCTTCTTCGTCGCGATGAGGGATTTCACATCTTCCGATGAGTCCTGCCACGCGCCGAGCACTTGGAAGGCGAGATCGCGGATGCCTTTGTCCTTGTGCGTCGCCAGCGCACGCCGCACCGGCGCGGGGAAACCGCTCGCGCTGACTTTTTGCTCGGAGATCGCGATGAGCAGGGCCTTTGTCCACGCATCGCGGCTCGCGAGCGCTTCGATGGCGGCAGTGTGGTGCAGTCCTCTGGACTGCGGATCGGAACGCAGGCCGGGGGCCTGCACCACATTCAGGAGCGGCGCGATGAAATCATCGCCCCCAAGATCCGCCGCCGCCCGAATCGCCGCCACGCCAAGTGCTGTGGATGTGCTCGGAGCGAGCAACGGCTTGATGCCTTCCTTCACCGCGTCCGTCTTCACCTTTCGCAACGATTGCAGCACCGCGATGCGGTCCTTCTCCGGCTTCGAGGCATCGTGCAGCGCCGTGATCATCTCCTCCACCGCCGCTGCATCGCCCCACAGCACCGCGAGCGTCTGCGCATGCTTCCGCACGTCTGCATTCGATGATGAGCGCCACTTCGCGAGGCTGGCCGACACATCCTTCACCGGCTTCATGACACCGCCTTCCTGACCTTTGACGAGGCCGTCGAGCGCATGGGCGAGGAGGATGTCGTGCTCGGCGATCTTGTCGCAGAACTCGACGGCGAGGCCGAGGTTTTCGGCTTTGCGTGTGTCACACAAGCGGCGCATGGCTTTGTGGGAGAGGACGCGGGAGAGGGGTTGGGTGGTGGGGGCTAATTCGGCGAGCCATGGCGTCCAACGTGAAGGCTTGATGGCCAGTTTGGGCTCGAGAGCTGACCAAATCATGAACGGCAGTAAATTGTCGTCGGGAGCGGATGAAGCTTTGATCAAGTTTCGGAGTTCGATTTGCATCTCCACCGCCATCTGAGGATTTCGGTCCACCGTGAGACAATCTGAAGAATACTCGCGGAGCAAGGTTGCCAGAGCGAGCCTTACACTGGGGCTGTCATCGCTTGCAAGCCGTTGTGAGGCGATCAATCCCACTTCGGCTGGGTCATTCGTGTTTGAGAGACCCATTGAAGTCATGATGCTGCCGGAGGCCTGACGAATAGTCCATGTGCGAATGGCAGGATCAGAGGATCGACCTAGAGAATCAATGACCTGACGGGATAGTAGTGACCAATCCTTGAGTTTACGACCACTTTTCTCCACGTCTGCTCGCAAAACCATCAGTGTCCAAAGACCCTCGATACGCGCTGAGAGTGGCTTGGAGTCGTTAAGCACCCATTCATCCAAAGGTGCCTGCGCAGCAGCGTCTTTCTTTTCCACCAGCATCCTTCTCGCCATCCGGCGCATCCAGTTGTTGGGATGCTCCAGGGTCTTCACGAGGTCGGCGGTAGAGAGTTTTTTGAGGTCGAGGTTTGGCGGAGTGCGGACGCCCTCGTCCGCTTTGGGGTCGTTGGTTTTGGCGGACGAGGGCGTCCGCGCTCCTGTGTGAACGACGCGCCAGATTCTTCCGCGTTCGCGATCCACACCTTCGGGGTTGGCTTTGGCGTTTTGGTAGCAGGGATACTTGTCGCACCAGTCCATGATCCAGAGGAAGCCGTCGGGGCCGGTCTGGGTGCTGACGGGGCGGAACCAGCCGTCGTTGGCGCGGAGGAAGTCGCGACGCGGCTCGCATTTGAAGGTGGCGCCGACGGGCGTGAGGACTTCCTCGTGGATGGCGTTGTCGTGGATGTTGCCGATGAAGGCGTGGCCGTGGGTGTCGGCGGGATAGCGACCGCCTTGATAAATCTGCACGCCAGCATACGCGGCGCGGAAGTGTTTATGTTTTACGATGCTGGGCAGTTGCTCGTAGGCATACGGATTCTCCGGCGCACCGCCCTGGCGCACGTAGATGCCGCCGGGAGCCATGTGGAAGAAGTGATCGATGACGCAGGCGCTGACGAAGAAGTTCCCCGCAGCGTCGTAGTCGCAGCCCCAGGGATTGCTGGTGCCATCGGCGAAGACTTCGAATTCCCATGGGAGCGCGGGTGCCCCCACCCGCTCCTCTTGGATGGCGGACGAGGGCGTCCGCACTCCCATCGGTCTCGCACGGCCAATGCCCGCATCAAATTTGAAGCCTTCGCTCTCCGGCTGGCCGGGGCGGCGGACTTTGCTGTTCGTGAAGACGCCGTGGGTCATGTAAAGCCAGCCGTCAGGGCCCCAGGTGAAGCTGTTCACGAGCTCGTGGGTGTCCTCGCGACCAAAACCGGTGAGCACGACACGCCAAGCGTCGGGTTGGTCGTCGCCGTCGTCATCGCGGAAGTGGATCAAATGCGGCTGCTGGCCGATGTAGATGCCGTCATCGCCGCAAAGGATGGCGGAGGCGAGATTGAGGCCCTCGACGAAGACGGTGCGCTTGTCGGCAGTGCCGTCGTTGTCGGTGTCTTCGAGGATGATGACGCGGTCGCGGGGAAGGTTCTTGGTTCCTTGTTCTTGGTTCTTGGTTCGCAGACAATTCGCGGGCACGGGGTGGTATTGATCGTCTTTGGCCTCTGCGCCGAAAGGGCGCTGCTCAACGGGGAGCGGGGAGCCTTCGGGGTATTCATACGCCTCCACGACCCACAAACGGCCACGATGATCCCAGGTCATGGCGACGGGGTTTTGAACCATCGGTTCATGCGCGAAGCAGCGGACCTCATAGCCTTCCGGCACGCTCATTTTGGCGCGGGCTTCTTCGGGCGTGGGGCAGACAGTCTGGGCGGCTTTACGTTCGCCTTCGATTTCTTTGCCCGCGGCAAACAAGTTGGAGGTGAGAAGGCAGCAGGAAAGAAAAAGGAGCGGGCGCATGGTAGGGAGGCACTTTGTAGCAGGAACTACGAAGCAGCCGCAAGAACCATGTCGGACACGTTTTGGGCTGAATCAGCCCAGCACCTTCTTCCGCACGATCTCGGTGACTATCTTGGGGTTCGCTTTGCCTTGGCTGGCTTTCATGGCTTTGTCGTTGCCGCCTTTGACCTCGGCGACTTTGTCGGGATTGGCGGCGAGGATTTGCTCGACGATGGCTGTTACGCTTCCAGAATTACAATTAAGCTCGACCATGAATAGCTCAAAAAGTCTTCGGCTGGCTGACTGGCATCGAATTCATAGAGTTCATGCTCGAAGGTGCAGATGACGGGAGGATTTCGATCGGCTTTGTCCTTGAAATAACCACTGTAGTCGCCGCATCGATAATCCATGAAAACAAAGAAGTTCCGAGCGATCTCAGGATGCGTTTCCTGAATCCAACTGGTGGCATCTTTTGTTTTCTCTTCGATCAACGAGAGCGGAAGAAAAAACCAGCTCACCGCGTTCGGCCCATCGCTCGACGGAGTGCCGAATCCGTTGTGGGTTCGATAAAGTTCCCGAAATTCCTCGGGTAACTGGAAACCCATCGTGGCACTCAAAGCATCGAGTTCGGCATCAGAGGCTCCATCTCGAAGAATGAGCTTCGTATGCCCGTGCGGGTGATGGCGCTGATGGTGATCTTGAATGAGTTGTGTCCAGTTCATGGGGCTGATTCTTGAATCACCCCAGCACCTTCTTCCGCACGATCTCGGTGACCATCTTCGGGTTGGCTTTGCCTTGGCTGGCTTTCATGGCCTGGCCGGTGAACCAGTTCATGGCTTTGTCGTTGCCGCCTTTGACCTCGGCGACTTTGTCGGGGTTCGCGGCGAGGATTTGTTCGACGATGGCCTCCAGAGCGCCGGTGTCGCTGACTTGCTCAAAGCCTTTGGCTTTGATGATGTCGGCGGCGGGTTTGCCGGTGTCGAGCATCTCGGCGAAGACTTCCTTCGCCTGATTGTTGCTGATTTTGCCGGCTTCGACGTTGGAAACGAGACTGCTGAGCGCGGCGGGCGCGATGGGGCACTCGGTGATGGCGAGGCTGCGATCATTCAATGCGCCGAGGAGGTCGTTGAGCACCCAATTGGCGATCTTTTTGGCGGGCACGGCCTTGTCGGCAGCGACGGCGCCTTCATACCACGCGGCGAGGGTTTGCTCGCTGCTGAGCACGCTGGCGTCGTAGGCGGAGCAACCGTAATCGCGCTCAAAGCGGGCGCGTTTTTCGTGGGGAAGCTCGGGGACGTGAGGTTTGACGCTGGCGAGAAGGTCGGCGGTGTGCAGCGGGAGGAGATCGGGATCGGGGAAGTAGCGGTAGTCGTGCGCATCTTCCTTGGTGCGCATGAGCGTGGTCTCGCCGCGATCATCATCCCAGCGGCGGGTGCTTTGGATGAGCTTTTCACCGCGATTGAGGGCGTCGATCTGGCGCTCGGTTTCGTATTTGATGGCGCGGCGGACGGCGGAGAGGGAGTTCAAGTTTTTGAGCTCGATCTTGGCACCGAGTTCGGTCGTGCCCTCGGGGCGGACAGAGATGTTCACGTCGCAGCGCATCTGGCCTTTTTCCATGTCGGCATCGCTGACGCCGCCGTAGAGCATGATCTGGCGCAGGCTGCCGAGGTAGGCGACGGCCTCCTCCGCGCTGTCGATGTCGGGATCGCTGACGATTTCCATCAGCGGCGTGCCAGCGCGGTTGAAGTCGATGGTGGTGAATTTGTCGTGGTGGGTGGATTTGGCCACGTCCTCCTCCAAATGGATACGCGTGAGCTTCACGACCTTGCCGGGATTGGCGATGGTCTTCTGCGCGTCTTTGGGATACGCGAAATCATAGAGCGGCACGCCGCCGCCGAGGCACAAGGGCAGATCAAACTGGCTGATCTGGTAGTTCTTCGGCATGTCCGGGTAGAAGTAGTTTTTGCGATCCCACTTCACGACGGGCGGCGTGGAGCAGCCGAGCATGAGGCCGGTGAGCAGCGTCTTCTCGATGGCGGCCTTGTTCAGCACGGGCAAAGCGCCCGGCAGGCCGAGGCAGGTGGGGCAGGTGTGCGTGTTCGGCTCCGCGCCATACTCGACCGGGCAGGCGCAGAACATCTTGCTGCGCGTGGTGAGCTGCGCGTGGACTTCGAGGCCGATGGTGAGGATGTACTTGGGCATGCGGGGGTGGGAATGACGAATGAGCAGAATGACGAATGAGGAATGGGCGGAAAGTGGTTTTTGGCCTGGGAGAGATTTTTGGAGACGAAAAGCCCTCACGCCACCCTTGCCGCGCTTTGCGAGTACATGGCCTGCCACACGGCATCCACCACGCGCATGTAGCAGATGCCTTCGAGGAAGCTGGGGGAAGGCCGCGGAGCCTGCGGATCACGCACGGCGGCGATGAAATCACGCTCGACGGTCCAGGTGCGTTGCAGCTCGGTGGGAATCGTGAGCGGCTCCAGCTTGCCGCCGCGTTGGCCGAGGCAGAGTTCATCGCTCACAAAGTCGTAACTGAGCGTGCCTTCGGAGCCGAAGAGCCACAGCTTGTCCGTCGGCGCATGCGCGGCCACGCCGCTGAAGAGCATCGTGGCCTCCAGGCCGCTGCGGAACTTCGCCAGCACGTTCACGAAATCGGGAATCTCCACCTCGATCTCGCCCCGCTGCGGGATGACCACGTTTCCGCGTGCCTCGACCTCGACGATGTGGCCCAGCCACTTCTGCAGCACCTCGGTGTAAATGCCCAGCGTGAGGATTTGAATGCCGCTCAGCTCGCTTTGCTGCCGCCAGTGCGCCGGGGCCTGCGGATCGAGCCATGAATCGCTGAAGCTGTGCAGCATCGCCTGATGCGGCGTGCCGATGGCACCTTCCGCGAGCAGCTTCTTCACCAACTCGCCACCCTTCATGCCATGGGGTGCAGGACAAATCCCCGTCACCAGCTCCGGGAAGCGCATCGAGGCCTCCCACATCAGCTGCGCCTCCGCCAGGCTCGAAGCCATGCGGGCCTGCGTGAAGACATGCTTGCCGTTCGCAAGCGCCAGATTGGTGGCATCCGCATGCAAATACGGATGCGCTCCGATCCACACGACATCCACATCCTCCGCCGCGCAGACATCGCCCCAATCCGCCACCACTTCCGCCTCCGGCGCGAACTCACGACCAAACGCCTCCGCGCTCGCCGTGCTGCGATTGCACACCTTCGTGATGCTTACGCCGGGAATCGCTCGCAGGCCCGGCATGTGCCGCGATTTGACGATGCCACCGGCGCCGATGAGGCCGATGCGGACAGGTTGGAGGTCGGAAGACATGGAGTGGTGGAGAAGGGGAGTGATGGAGTGTTGTTTGCGAATCCTCAATCAATACTCCACTACTCCAACACTCCATTCGCCTCCCGCCGTGACCCTCCGCCACCTCTACATCTCTCCTGAGCACAACTTCTACGGCCACCACGGGCAGCCCGCGGGCACCGCGCCGATCCTCGAAGTGCCGGAAGTCGAGTGCGTGGCGGGCAAAGGCCTGCGCGGCGACCGCTTCTTCGGCTGGAAAGAGGATTACAAAGGCCAGGTGACCTTTTTCGAGGAGGAGCAGTATGAGCGGCTCTGCGAGAAGTTTGCCGTCACGCATCTGCCACCCTCCGTTTTTCGCCGAAACATCCTCACCCGAGGTGTGGACCTCAACACGCTCATCGGCGTCGAGTTCGAGGTGCAGGGCGTGCGTTTCCTCGGCACGCAGGAAAGCGCTCCGTGCTACTGGATGAACCAGGCCTTCGCCGAAGGCGCGGAAGAGGCGCTCAAAGGCCACGGCGGTCTCCGCGCCAAAATCCTCAGCGACGGCATCCTCCGCGTGTCATGAGCTTCGCGGCCGTTTTGCTCTGCGGCGGACGCTCCACCCGGATGGGCCGCGACAAGGCCTTCATCGACAGGCAAGGCCGCCCGCTCTGGCAGGTCCAGCTCGAAAAGCTCCAACAACTCGGCCCTGAGCGCCTTCTGATCTCGTGTCGGGCGGAGCAGAACATCGTGAGTGATGTCGAGATGGTCTTTGACCCGATTGACGCCAATGACGGGCCGCTTGGAGCTATCACGCGATGCTTGGAAAGCGTCCGAATGCCGCTCCTCGTCCTCGCCGTCGATATGCCGTGGATGAGCGTCGCGTTTCTTCGAGAGCGAGTGGTGCCCGGTGGCTTCTTTCGCGGTCCGCATGGCTTTGAGGCCTTGTGTGCCATTTACGAGCCCAACATGCTACCGACCATGCAAACGGCACTGGCCGAGCATCGCCTGGCTTTGCAACGCGTTATCGAAGCCTGCCAGCCATGCGTGCAGGAGCTGACCGAGGAAGACGAAGGCTTCTTTCGGAACGCGAACACGCCGGAGGAGTTGGCCGCGCCGCCGAGCTAGCGCTTTCAGCCCTTCGCTTTTGCCGCAAAGGGGCAGAGGAGCAAAGAGCGCTGAGAAGTTTGAAACTCGGCGGTCTCCGCCTCTCTGCGGCTGAATCGAGCGTTCCAAGGCAGTCTACTTGCTCTTCATCACCCACGACCCGCCCACGGCAATCACCGTGTTCAAACCGAGCGCCCAGATGCCGGGGTGGAAGCCGCTGGTCTTCAAAGAGGCCATGAAGCTGCCGCTCTTGTCATCGACCCAGAAAAACGACAGCGCGAAGAGCAGCCCGATGAGCATGCCAGCAAAGACGGCGCCGGCTTTCATGCCTTTCCAATGCAGGCCGATGAGGAAGGCGGGGGCGATTTGCAGCAGCATGTCGAACTTCATCTCCAACAGCTCGACGAGCGTGAACTTCACGCCGGAGTTGTTCATGTAGATGGCGAAGGAGGCCAGCACGACGACGATGATCGTCGAGGTCCATTTGCCGATGTTGGTGAGCGTGTGCTGGCTGGCCTCCGGCTTCACAAAACCGGCATACAGATCCTTCGTGACCATGCTGGAGAGCGAGAGCAGCGTCGAATCCGCCGTGGACATGATCGCGCCGAGCACGGCGGCAAAGATGAGCACCACGAGGCCATGACCAAACGCACTTTGCTCCTGCACCTGGCGCATCATCACGCCGATGACGCCATCGGAGCTCACGCCATCGAGTTTTCCCGCGAGATGCGCCGCGGCGGTGACACCGGCGAGCACGGCGATGAGCGCCGTCGTGAGCGGCATGAAGGCCATCACGGCCATGCTGCGACGCAGCGCCTTCGCCGAACGGGCCGCGTAGATGCGCTGGATGGCCTGCGGATACAACGCAGCACCGACACCGAGCAACAGGATGTAGCTGAGCCAGCTCCGCGCCTCCGCAGCCTTCGGCGGCAGCACCTTCGCGGGAGCGATCTCGGCCAGTTTGCGCGTCGTGACCTCCAGCGAGCCGTATTCGACGAAGATGAGCCCCAGCAGCAGGAAGAAGCCCACGGCGAGAATGCCGCCCTGGATCACATCCGTCCACGCCACGGCGCGAAAGCCACCGAGCGTCTCATACAGCAGCATGATCGCCGCCAGCACCGTCACACCCCACGCAAAGGCCACATCCGGCGGCAGTGTCGTGAGTCCCTCCACCGCGCGACCCATCGCGGTGAGCTGCGCGAGGTAAAAATTCAGCAGCGCGGCCACCATGATCAGCGTGGCGAGCAAATTCAGCCCGCGATGCTGGAAACGATGCGCGAGGAAATCCGTCGGCGTGATGAAGACATGCTTTTTCGCCAGCGTGAAGAGCTTCGGCGCGAGGATGAGGTAGGTCACGACGATGGCCGTCATGAAATGCACGCTCGCCAGCCACGAGAAGCCGCTGCGGTAGGCCTTGCCGGAGAAGCCGAGGATCGTATTCCCGCTGTATTGCGTGGCGTAGAGCGTCAGCAGCAGCACAAAGAAGCCCACGCCCTTCCCGCCGAGGAAATGATCGCGCATCGAGTTCTCCTCGCGGGCCTGACGGCCGAGCCAGCCGATCCACACGAGCGAGAGCAGATAGAGGCCGATGAAAACGAGCCCGCCGGTGCCGAAAGGGATCGCATTCATGCCTGATCGTCATCCTCCTCCGGCCAACGTTTCACAAACAACCACGCGGTGAACAGCGACATGGCCGCCGAGCCCAAAACCGACACCGCCGCCCACAACGGCATGCCCAGCACGATCGTCCCGACCTCCTGCGGCCAATACCACGGGATGGAGATCGCCAGCAGGACCGCATACACGGCCCAGATCCACGGCGAGAGATAGCTGCGCGTCGGTTTCATGAAAGCGCCCGATCCATGGCGGATGGAAACGCTTTGTCGAGACAGGAAAAGCGAGACGCGAAAGCCTTCGGCCAACTCAAGGCGCTCCAGTGACTCGCAGACGCACGAAGCGTTTTCCGCTGCTGCCTGCGGGAAGGGTGGCTTTGACCTGCTGGGTGGTGCCGTTGTTGGAGAGGATGGTCTCGACGACGCCAGCGCTGCTCCACCCGAGCGGCGAGAGAGTGTCATTCCATTCCACGGTGAAGATGGCTCCAGCCGCGATGGCAGCCACGAGGCGGGTGTAATGGTACTCGATGTCGGTGCCGCTCACGGTCGAGGACGCGGGAAGCGTGCTGTTGATGGTGGGATTCAGGCCGGTGGCCCATTCGAGGAGGTTGACGATGCCATCGCCGTCGTGATCGAAGGTGTCCGCCGCATTCCCTTCATTGGTCGGGCTTCCGAAGTAGGTCTGCCGCCAGCCTTGCTGCAGGTTCAGCGTGGTGAAGGTCCCGTTGGAGGTGGTGTTGGTGCCACGGGCATTGGTGGCGGTGAGCCGGTAATGATACGTCGTGGCCGGCAGCAGGCCGGAGAGGCTGGCGCTCACGGATTGCTCGGCCACGCCGCTGTCGGGTGAGAGCGTCACTGCGGCTGTGCTGCCGTAGATGGTGCTCGTGCCATATTCAAAGAGTGCGGTGGTAGTCGTCGCCGCATTGGGATCGAGCCGGGCGTTCAGGGTGGCCGAGGTGGTGTTGAGGCCTGAGACGGGCCTGCGCCCGACCAGCGGACCGGGAGTGAGGCGCTGCACTTTGTGCTGCAAGTCCACCAAGAAAAAGGAGCCGCCGGGAATGCTAAGAATGCCCGATGGGTTAGACAGCGAGAACGACAGCCCTGAGCCCAGATCCACGAGCCCAAATGAGCTCACATCACCCGATGGTGAGATGCGGCGGAGCGTCGAAAAAGACCCGACGATTAGATTTCCACCTTCGTCCAAACACAGGCGATTCGGATTAACGAATTTCGCAGAGGTGGAGGGACCATCCTCAATGCCAACAGCACCTGCTACTCCAGCAAAGGTGGTCACCACGCCGGCTGGAGTGACCCTGCGGATGGTATGGTTGAAACTATCCGCGACATAAAGATTGTTCGCCGCACCTACAACCATGCCCTGTGGCTGATTAAAACGTGCGTTCGTTCCGGTTTCATCCAGGCTTCCTGACGCCGATTTGTCACCTGCGAAGGTGCTCAGCAAACCACCGCTGGTGATCTTTTGAATCGAATGGTCGTTTGTCACAAACACATTGCCGCTTCCATCCAACGCGATCGCTTTATTAATATAACTTACGTTGCCCAGATTTGCCAAGGTGCTCACGCTGCCGGCAGGCGTGATTTTGCGGACGCTGTTGGCCGTGGCAACGAACACATATCCGGCACCGTCCACTGCCAGATCACTGGGGCTAGTAAATCGCGCGGCACTGCCCACGCCATCGGTGTTGCCGCTTATGCCTGGCATGCCCGCAAAAGTTGTCACGACTCCCGAGGCGCTGATTTTGCGGATCGTATGGTTTGCTTGGTCGGCCACATAAAAATTGCCATCACCATCCATGCCCGCACCCGCCGGCTGATTAAACCGTGCTGTTTCGGCGGGTCCGTCACTGCTTCCAGACTCGGGAGGAAGCCCCGCCAGTACACTGACCGCGCCTGCGCTGTCCCGAATAAAAACAGCAGGCAGCCCCAAAACTGCCTTGGTGAAAACCATTTGGCCCGAGAGACCCACCGTGAGATCCGCCCAAGGCAAGAGGTCATCGCCCGTGCTGTTCAGCGTGCTGACCACTCCTGCTGCGGTGATTTTGCGGATACCGTTGTATGATGGAACATAAATGGTGCCATCAGCACCCACGGCAAGGCTCGAGGGACTGTTAAACCGTGCCTGACTGATCGTGCCGTCTGTGGTTCCGCTGATGCCAGCGAGGCCGGCGAGGGTGCCAACCACGCCTGTGGTGGTGTTGATTCTGCGGATCGTATGGTTGGATCTATCCGCCACCAGCAAATGGCCGTCGGAAGCCATCGCCAGCCCCTCGGGCGAATTAAAGCGGGCGGTGCTTCCAGGTCCGTCGGCGCTCCCAGAGCTTCCAGCCAGGCCTGCCAAGGTCGTCACATGTCCTGAGGCCGTGATCTTCCGAATGGTCTGATTGTCCGACACATAGACATTCCCGGTCGCATCGACGGCGATACTCACCGGAATCGAAAATCGCGCCGTGTTTCCCGTGCCATCGGCGCTGCCGCTCATCCCGGCTGCCCCGGCGAGAGTCGTCACTACGCCGAGACTGGTGATTTTTCGAATGGTGGAGTTCCCTGTATCGGTGACGTAAAGATTCCCTCCAGCGTCCACCGCTACATCATTAGGACCCGCGAAACGGGCCGATGGACCCACACCATCTTCGCTGCCAGGCAAGCCAGCGGAGCCCGCAAAGGTGGTCACCATGCCTTCGGCGGTGACTTTGCGGATGGTTTGCGCGAAACGGTCCACCACATAGAAATGCCCCCCTGGCGCACTCGAAATACCCCACGGAAAAGCAAACCTGGCGGTGCCTCCTAGACCATCGGTGAGGCCCATCCCGCCTGTTGTGCCAGCCAGATAGTTGATCTGGAAAGCATAGTCCGCCGTCCGAATCATTCGGTCGGGGGTGCTGCTTGTCCCGTGCGCATTAGTCGCCGTGAGCCGGTAGTGGTAAATGGTGTTGGGACTGAGGCCTGGGGCATTGGCAGCGACGAATTGGGCTGAAACGGCAACTGGTGCGCCCAGCGTGGCAGGTAGCACACTGCCGTAGCTGCTCGTCAGGCCATACTCAAACTGGGCTGTCGTGGCGGTGCCATTCGGATTCACCGTGCCGTAAAAGGACACGTTGTTCGGAAAAGGATTGATGAAGATACCCTGACCCAGAATCGGAGACTCAACCGTAGGAGGCAAAGAACCCTGACCGTGGGCGAGACCACACAGGCTCAGAAAGAGAAAAGCGGATCGGCTGAGCAAGGATTTCATGGGAGGCATGATTTTCGGCGCAGCATGCCACAGTCGCAGGCTTGCCGTCAATCCGCCTGAGGCGCATCAGGGCTTCAAAAGCTTCCGCACCTGCTCCGCGAGCTTTTCGGCACCGTCGGGGGAGTAGCCGGTTTTCACGAAGGCGACCTTGCCATCGGGGTCGATGATGACGGTGTGGGGGATGCCTTCGACTTTGAACTGTTGGCCCACGCGTTGGAAGCCATCGAGAGCCACCTCCATCTTCCAGCCGCGGGTTTCGAGGAAGGTCTTCACCTGGTCCGCGGGCTCCGCCTGGTTCACGGCGATGAAGCGGACCTTCGTGGGATCAAACTCGGCCATCTTCGCGATCATGTCCGGCAGGGATTTCACACACGGACCGCACCAGGTGGCCCAGAAGTCGAGCACGACGACTTTGCCCTTTTCCTTCGCGAGATCGAAGTCGCCACCAGCGAGCAGCGGCAGGGTGAAGGTCGGCGCTTCTTGGGTGAGCATGGGCGAGCTCTCGCCGCCGCCCTCGGGCAGCACGGGCTCGGGCGTGTAGGCGAGCTTCCACTCGCGGAAGCTGCGCAGCAGGGCGCTCTCCTCCGGCGGCGTGGTGCGCACGGTGACGATTTGATTCATCGGCACCTTCACCTCACCGAGTCGCGGCGCGGTGCCGCTGACGGTGTCGAGGTCGAAACGGGTCACGTTGAGGGCGAGACGGCCGCCATTGCTCAGCAGCAGCGTGTGCGTGCTCGGCGGCGGGGCCTCGGCGGGTTTCGCCTCGGGCTTTTCGAGCCAGATGAGGGCGCTGACGCGATCCGCGGGTACTTGCACGTTTTCCAGGCCGCTGCGCACGGCAAAGTGCTGGCGGGTGGCGGCCTCGATCACGCCGCGGAGGAGATCGCCATTCGCGGCGATGAGCACATGCTTCGGCGGCGACTCGCGGCGGAAGCGCGGGATGAGCAGCGCATGCTCGCGGGCCTTCGGATCGACACCCGGCAGGGCGATCTGGCCGGGGCCGCTCTTCGATTCAAAGTGCGTGAGCTTCACCTCACGCTCGCCATTTCCCCAGAGGCTGAAGGGCTCGAGGATGAGGCCCACACCGCTTTTCATCTGCGGTGTCACCGCGATCTGGCGCACGGGCACGCCATTGATGGAGACCTCCACAAAGCGTTCCTTCATCGCGATGCGCAGCGGCACGCTACGAGGCGTCGCCACGCGGTTTTGATTGTCCATTTGGTCGGGCTGCTTCTCGATGCCGAAGATGGTTTCATTGCTCATCTGGCCGAAGAGCAGGTTCAGGCTCTTGCTGGCGGGATCGGTGCCGTTGGTGAAAAGACGCACGCGGAGGCCGCAGAAGCCATTGCTGTCGAGGCGGAAACTCAACTCGCTCACCTGGGAGAAGGTCGGATGCGCCAGCGAGCCGCCGGCCTCGATCTCCGCATGCTGATCGGCAAAGGAGACCTGCTCCTTCGTGCCGCGAATGGCCCGCCAGCCCTTGTCTTTGAAGCCGGAGGCATTCAGCGGCTCGCCGGCGAAATGCACCGCGTGCAGCTCCTCGGGCTTGAACGAGGTCGTGGCGCACAAAGGCGATTCGATGTCGAGGCGCTGCTCATCCATGGCGCGGAGGCTGCCGGGCACGATGTCGCCGTTCTTGAGGTAAAACAGCGCCTCGGCACGTGCCTTCGCCGGATCAAAGCCGGTGCGGGTGATCTCGAGGTCCTTCGTTGGGAGCACGGACACCGATTTGGACGAGCCAATCGGCTTCCAGCGCGGCATCGGGCCGCCATCGGCCTGCATCGTGCCGTGCAGCGTCTTGCCGCCGACGGTCAATTTTCCAAACTGCGCCAGCGGCGGCATCTTCGGCGTGCCTTCCGGTGGTGACACACGCAGCTCGATGCGCATCGCGCCTTTCAATTGGAAGGTCACCGGCTTCGCGGCAAAAGCGGTGCGCAGCTCCACGCGGCCATCCGTCATCGAAACGAGGTCGCCACGCACCCACATGCCATCGGTGTAGCTCAGAGCGATCTGCGGCGTGCTGAACCACGTGCCAGTGAAATTGTCCTTCGCCTGATGCGCGGCGGCGAGCTGGCTCCACGGCAGCGCCGTCTCGCGAGCACCGGCTTTCACGGTGAAGGTCTGCGCATCCGCCTTCACGATACGGCCTTTCAGCACGCGACCGTCCATCAGCTCGACTCGCGGCACGACGTCGGAGATCTCCTCGGGCAGCTTGCCGTTCCACTCGCGCAGCATCAGCTCGTCGAGCGTGAGGTCCTGGCCTTTGTTTTTGAGCGTGAGACCGGGAATGAGGGCGATTTCCTTCTTCGGCGTGGCCGGGCGGCTGTTCGCGATCTTCGCCTGCACCAACCCGGCGATGGCTCCGAGGAGACCACCGACCTGCGGCGGAGGATTTTCGGCCTCTTCGGGCTTTTCAGCCTCTTTCGACTCCACCGGCGGCATTTTCGTCTCCGCCAGTTTTTTGCCCGAACCATCAAACAGCGAGCACAGGCCCGTTTGGCGATCCCAGAAGAGGCCGAGCGTCACGCTGCGCTGATCGTCGGCCAGCGTGGTGAGCACGTTGAACTCGCGACCTTGCAACACGATTTCGTTGTCCCAGGTCTCGATCACGCAGCGCTGCTTTTCTTCGGAGGCCAGTTCGAGTTTGAAGTCCGGCCGCTGCTGCGAGCGCAGGCGGAGGCGCAGCTCCACGCGCTCCGGCAGCTTCATCTCGACCCGCGCCGCATGATTCCAACCGATCTGGCTGATGTAACCGCCCGGCACATGACGCCAGAGGTGCTTCCACTTCGGGTCATCCGGCTTCCAGGCTGCCCGCCCGGCCGGGCCCGCCATCAGAATGCCGTCACCATTCAGGCGCTGCACACTGGTCACCGCGCTGCGGGCCACCTGCACGGTGCCAAAGCGGGCCGCTTTCACCGTCACGTTCTTCGCATCGAAGCCGGTGATCGTGCCGAACAGCCGCGAGCCATCATCCAGGCGGATGCTGAGCGGTTCTTTGGTGCTCTCGTCCTTGCTCCAGTCCTTGTTCGCATCCGGTTTGAGGTCGATCGAGCGCAGCACCTCCAGCCGCAGCTCCAGCGGCTCGCCAAAGCGCGGCGGATCGACCCGCCACACCAGCTCCTTGTCCGTCCCGCTGACGATGCCCCCTCCGACCACCTCGCCATTTTTCCATTCCAGTTCGGATGCTGGCAACGATGTCACGATGAGCCCGCCCAAGAAGAGAAGCGGATTCATGTGGAGAGCCAGACGAGGCACGCGGATGAGCATGCCCGATGAAAAGGCCCCGGCTGGTAAAACGCACGTCAAATTTTCGGGTCAGTGCGGAAGTTCGAGGGGGCGCCTTGCCGGGAAGTGGGGCGTTTTGCTAATCAAGGAGGGAATTTGAGCTCGAACCCAATGTTCCGTAGGAGCTGCTGAAAGTTATCGGCAATCTGAATGACACTTTCTTTCAAATCACAGTTCGTCATGTCGATCATGACCACCGGCCACGGTTTCGATCCTCGAAGATCGAACGCGAACATCTCGCCAGCACCGTTCCCGCCAAACTTAAAGAACCCGGGAAAGAATTCGGCGAAAATCTTCTCTTCTTGTTGGGATGCAGCATCTTCCGCCGAATCGACGACGATGTATCCGGGTTCAATCCCAAGTGGGCCTTCGCCGCCGTTGCTGAACGCGAGGAAGGAAAGGTAATCTTCAGGCAATTCCACTTCGGCGATGCGACATAGAGCTTCCAGCGCGGCTGGAGCTGCAGGACTGTTGCCATGCCATGTCGCATTCGGTGAGAGCATAATCTTGGCTTATGAACTCGGATCAGATGACAGTGAGCGGGAAGACATGATGGCACGCTGGAAGCCAGACGAGTCGCTGCCTGTATCCGTTTTGTTCGGCTTGGGGTTCATTGTTTGGAGTGCCGTTGGTTGAGCAACGGTAGGTCGATCTGCTTGAGCGTCGGGTCTGCATGGAATTGAGCGATGAGGTTCTTCTCGTGTAGGTATTGGGTCCAAAATTCCTTCCACTCACGAGTCTTCTTGGGACTGGGAATGTGTAGCTTCCAATGGACGTATTCGCAGGCCTGACCGCAGAGCGCACAGGACACATTCGAGATCGTCTGAACGCGACGATACGATTTCTGGCATGAAAGGCAGACCCAGGTGCGGTGACTCATGGTGTGCGAAGTAGAGCCTAACGTTGTTGAGTCACACTAAACCGCGTTCGAATCATCTCCACCCACGGTTTCTTCAAGGCCCATCCAGCCAAGCGAAGGTCGGGCGGGCGGTGCGAGTGTCCGAAGAGGGCGGGGGAAGTCAAGGCGGGTGGGAAGGCTCTGGTCTGCAAAAGGCACATGACATGTTCCTGTTGTTGGGCTGCGGACTGCCCTGCCTCGCGGGAGAAACGATGAACCCGGATTCGACCAAAGAATGGGGACAGGAGAATGGCTTTTCATTCGGCTCAGTCAGGACATGGGTAACACCTTTGGTTCAGGACATAGGTAACACATGGTGGGATTGGGTTATGGTTTAGGGTCTGGGCTCAATGGGGTCAACTCTCGCTTTCAGGCTGCTTTGGGGTTGGGATCTTGTTGGTGCTGACGTGCCTCGGAGTGAGGCGGAGCCGAACGTAGAGGCTCGCCAGCACCAACACGGCCAGTCGTCGCCTTCATCTCCTCCTCTCCTGGTTTTTCGGTTTCCAGCACGGCTTTGAACGCTCGGCTCGGCAAATCTAGATGCCCGATGCACAGGCTGCCAAAATACACTTCCACCCGCTCCTGGCTCACTGCCTTCAAGCCGACATCCCAGCCGCGCAACGATGTGGAGAGTTGATAGCGTTCTTTGTCATACTTGATGTAGCCCATGCGCTGCACTTTGCGCGCCTCCATGCCCTCGTAGCCGAGGATGATTTGCTCGTCGAACTTGTAGCTCCGGGGCGAGTTCTCATACACCTGCGCAGGACATTTCATCCCCAGGCTCTCATGCGGTCTCTCGTGGTTGAACTCATGTCGCCAGGTTTCAAAGTGCGCCTGTCGCTCAGCCGCGCTGCGCTCCACTCTCTCGGTGGCCAGCGCCTGGACTTCGCGCTTGAGATCCAGGTGCATCCGCTCGTGGGCACCATTGTCCTGCGGGCAGCCCGGCCGACTGCGATCCAGTCCGATGCCCAGCGTGATCCACCAAGCCGACAGGGCGCTGAGTCCCAGCAGCGCCTGACTGCTGGCAAAGGGCGGCCCGTTGTCGCTGCGGATGACTTTGGGCAATCCATGCCGCTCAAACAACTTCTCAAAGCAGGCTCGCACGCTGGCCGTGTCGCCTTTGTCCAGATGACGCAGCTCCAAGATGTAGCGGCTGTGCGCGTCTCGGACCGTCAGTGGATTGCTGCGCCCACTGCCTCTCTCCACCAGCCTTTGAAGTCCACACTCCACAGGTCATTGGGGGCGCTGACTTTCACATCGGTGGTGAGCCGACCGCTCGGCGTGGCGGCCTCGCTGCTTGCGCCGCTTCTCGACCATGCCGCAGCGCTCCAGCACTCGCTTGATGCTGCTTTCACTCGGTGCCGCACCCCAGCTCCTCTGGTAGATGGCCTGCACCTTGCGTGCTCCCCAGTGGCGGTGGCTTTCTTTGATCCGCACCAGACGGCAGACGACCTCCTCGCTCAAGGCCTCAGGACTGCTTTTTGGGCGCCGACTCTCTTCTTTGAGGCCTTCCGGCCCCTTGGCTTCAAAGCGGGCTTTCCACTTGTAGCCGGTTTTCGTGCTGATGCCGTATTCACGGCACAGCTCGCTGAAGTTTGCACTGCTCTTCGCTCGAAAGGCGAACTGGATTTTCTGGTTCATGATGGGTTCGGTTTGTTGCCACGCCATGTTTGCAGCCTACCTGCACGCCGGGCAGACCGTTACCTATGTCCTGAACCAAAGGCACTTCCGATGTCTTGAACCTGGACCATTCTTTTGTCCCTATTCTTCGGTCGAACTGGCTCACCTCGCCTTTCTCACGCCTGCCACGCTGAACCTGCCTCGTGTTTGCCGCCGAGGAGCGGAGGACGCAGAGGACGCAGAGGACGCAGAGGACGCAGAGATGAAGACCGAAGCACCTGAACGCCGTCGGGCTGGACTGGGGAACAGAGGTTAGCCTCCAAGTCGCCATCCCCGAGAAGATAAAATCATGATTTCACTCTTCTGCCTCTTGGCCCTGCGGCGGCATACAAAGTGTCAGAGAAAGCGTGTCAGTGTGAGAAAGGCGGGCGAGGTGCAATGCCGTTTGGTCGTCTATTCGCGTGGTAGCGTCGTGGAGTGCGTGTGGCAAGCATCGGCACGACACCGCTGCCGCGGGCCGGACGGCGTTCTTTGGCCTTTCAGCCTTCTTTTCCGCGCTCGACAGCGGTGTCGCCGGAGCAAGGTCTGCGCCTTGCTCCTCTGCCACCGCACTCCACGACGCTGCCGCGAGTATCGGGGCCGTTTTTGCTCAACGGCGATGCATGAGGACAACCCAAGTCTGAATCACACCAGATGTATCAATCGCGGGCCATCACCGATAGGGTGATTTGTAGATGAGGATTTGCTGGCGCGGATCAAACTCGATGTAAGGCCTCACCCCGGCAGCTTCCTCGGGCGTGGCGTCCACGACGAAGAACCGGTCCTTGAAGGGGCCGCTGCCGTTTACCCCGGCCATGATGCGCTTCAGCGCCTGATCGACGGAACTTACGTTGTCGAGTTCCTTGGCTCCGGCGGCCATGGCGGCGTTGTAGGTCGAGACGAAGGCTTGGGCATTTCGCGTGGCCAGAGCCTGTTTGGCGGCCTCGTGAGACTCTCGAATGGCCTTTTCCATCTCGGCGACATTCGCGAAGTTCCTGCCGGCGAAGGTCACACCTCCCCCGACAGCACGGCTCACTTGCATGACTTGCGGCCGTGTTTCGTTGGCGGCGGGGGTGGGGCGGGCGTTTGCCACATAACGCAGGCTTCTTGAGTCACGGTCATAGGTGAGAAAGGGTTTGGCGGCGGCGGCTTTTTCTGGCGTGCCGTCCACAGAGAAGCGTACCTCTCTGAATACCCCGCCACCGTACACTCCGGTCATGATGAGCTGCACCGCACGATCCACGGTCGTCACGTCCTGGACTTTCTCAGCGCCACTGGCCACCGCCATGTTGAAGACGGTGCAGATGATTTCCGCATTACGCCGGTCCGTCACGGGGGAGGACGCTGAATCGCCATCCAGGGAGAAGGTGCGATGCCTGGTCTCACGGCCCGCTGACATGCTTTGGGGCCGGGTTTCGCCGACAGCAGGGGTAGTGCTGGAGCTGCGGCTGCCGCCGATGGGAGTGGCAGAATATTGAAGGGTTTTGGTGAACGAGTCATACCGGAGGTAGGGCTTGGCGGCCTCGTTTTCCCCTGGTTTGGTCTTGGTGTAGATGTGTTTTCCCTCGAAGGGTCCGGGTCCGCCGATCATCCCGGTGGTGGTGAGTCGATTGATCACCGCATCGAGAGACTGAAGTTGATCGATGTCCTTCGAGCCGGTGGCCACGGCGGCGGCGTAGATCGAGGCCAGTCTCTGCGCGGTGCGCTGGGCCTGGGCGTCTGAGACCTCGGAAGGGCTCGTGGGGGGCAGGTTGGCCTGCTGGGCGTTGAGTTTTCGATGGAACTCGGCCGGAGTCATGCCCTCCGGATTGTAAATGAGGGTGTGCTCGGCCAGATCCCATTTGAGGTGGCGCTTGGCAGCGGCCGTCTCCTCCGGAGTGGTCTTCATGATGAAGGTTTTGTCCTTGAATGCGCCGCCGAGTGCCTGGCCTCCCTTCACGCCGGCATTGAGACGATGAATGACGGCTTCGACTGTTTTCAGATGGGCGAACTCCGTGCTGCCTGTGGCTTGGGCTGCGGCAAAGATAGAGCACAAACTTTGTGCGTTGCGGCGTCCCGCCATGTCGTCAGCGGTGTTAGACGGGGTGATGGGAGCTTGGGTAGCCAGCCTGGCTTCCGGCATTTGCTTGATCAACTGGGCCAGCGCCTCGATGCCTTCCAGCGGCACGTCGGAGCCTTCCAGTTTCACGGACTTCGGAACGTAGCGGAGCGTTTGGTGGGGCGCGTCGTAGCGGAGGTGGGGCACGACCTGGGCGGCCTGTTTGGGGGTGGACTGGGCGGTGAAAACCTTGCTCTTGGAGGTGCCGGTGCCTTTGACCCCGGCATTCAGGCGCTGGAGGATGTCTTCGATGGTCTTCAGCTTGTCGAGTTCCTTGCTGCCTGCCTTCTTGGCGGCGGCGAAGGCGGTGGCCGCCTCCTGGGCGATGCGCTGGGCCTTTTCGAGGGCGATCTCGGCGTTGATGACCTGGGCGAGTTTCTGCAAGGCGGGCGAGCCCTGCACTTTGCCGGTGTCGAGGAAGACGAGCGCCCACTCCATCGTGTCACGCAGATCGTCGTTCAACGGGAGGTCTGGATACCGTTCCGCGTGGGTTCGCAGCAATCCAAAGGCCCCAGCGACGTTCTGGACGCGTGCGGCCTCGCGCACGTTCGCTGGCATGGCGTTGTAAGCCTGAACGACGCGGCCCAGCGTTTCGATTCTTTGCACCGCCATGCTTCGAATCTCTTCCTTCATCCTGGAGGAGGGCGGCGGGGCTAGAGTGAGTTGTGATGGCTCTTCCGTCTTCTGCGCAGTGACAGGCTTCGCGGGGGCCTCGACCGGGATGTCTTGCCCGTTTCGTTTCATCACGACCTGGCCTGAGCTGGAGGAGCTCGTCGTCGTCATGGGGTTTTGGAGGGAAAGCTTCTCCGTGACGCCAAAATCATCTTTTTGGGCCTGGGAAGCCAGCGCCGTGGCCAGGCTCACGAAGGTGCTCTTATCCGCCGCTGCGGTCACCGAGAACCTTTCTAACCTATACCGCTCTTTGATCTGCGCTTCCTTGCCTGCCACGAACAGGCTCGTGGTGATCGTCTTGTCACTCCAATCGAACCCTGCAGCGATCCAGATAGGTTCCCGATTCCAAATCGCCAGCAATTCGTTCCCCTTCGGGGTTTTGAGGAGGACTTTAGGATCTTGGAATTTTTCAGCCAGCCATTGGATGTACTCCATCGTCGTCTTCGACCCGAGGCTGTCGCCCCCCCCGTATTGGATACTCGCCACCCGGCCTTCCTCCGAGTCGATCGACTGCTGAGAAAACACCCACTCCTCACCAAACTCGTCCACGCTGGGCCATCGGTCTTTGGCTTCCGGCGGCAGGCGGTGGAGCAAGGGGTTTCTCTCCCACGCGTCCTCGATCTTTTCGCCGATCTTCGTCCCAAAGACACGGGCAGGCATGAACCTCCGCACGATGGCCTCATCGAGAGACGGATGGGGCGGCACTGCGGCTCCCCACACCTCCACCAGCGGAGCGGCCAGCTCTTCCGGTGGTCGGGGAAAGGAAAGCCAGACGATGCCGCAATCCGCTGGCGAGTTGATGGATTTATCCTCTGGGATTTTGTTTCGCACCGCCGCGACGACGATGCCCGTGCGCTTTTGAATCACAGGGTCACCGATGCGGATGGCGTTGTAGGCATCCCCATCTTCCAGTTCCAACGATGAGCCGCCATCGACCGCATGGCCGGGCAGGTAGGGGCCTCTAAAATAACGATCAGTCAGCACCGCCTCTTTGGGCCCTTCGGCGGTGAGGACCGTCATCTTATCCTCCCAGAGGATCAGTGGCAGCGCCAGCTTCTCACGCACCAGCGGCACGGCTCCGGGCGGCAGCTCCGCCTCCCACACCCACATCATACTACGCTCGGCATTCGGCGGGCTTCGCAGCAGCGGCCCCAGCTTGACCGGCTGGCCCTTGTAGCGGATTTCGGTCGGCCCTGTGCTGTCGGAGCGTTTTTCGAAGCCGAGAGCCACAGCCGTCTTGTCCCCAAGCTGGAGAAAAAAGGCATGGGTGCCTTCCTTGTGGGTATCGTTCTCGTTATGAAAGGCGTTGAAGTCGTTTCCGATGACATCGGCAAAGGAGACGTTCGCCGGCAGCGGCCGGGCGTCGTGCTGCGACCTTTCGATTTGAAGCTGCCGCACCCTCGTGTCCGCTGGCAGCCCCTCCGCCCGCAAGGAGAGAGAACCCATCGCCAGGAAGGGGAGGACGGCCCACAGCTTGGAGAAGGGATTCCTGAAGAGAGAGGGGGAGACAAAGAGGTCCACCCTAAACTATAATTACCATAAAATAGATGCGCAAGCACTTCGGAATGGTCCTGCTCACCTCTTACCTCTCGTAAATCGGAAGGAAGCGGTAGTTCAAAGCCACGGCGAGCAGGGACATGCCCGTCTGGTAGGCATCGCCGAAGCCACCATCTTCGCCTTGGGACTCGCTCAAGGTGCGGACGGTGGCGGTGTTCCATTTCACCCAGGCATCGTAATCCCCTTGGAAGAGCGATTGAGCCATGTAGTAGCGGAAGTACTCTTTGTAGTGGCCCTCCTGATGCTCCAGCCGCGTGTTAATGTGCTCCAGCGTGGCCTTGTACTCGGGTGTGTCCTTCTTCTTTGCCACGGCAGCCACCAGCGTGGCGATGGCACTGCGGTTCATCGACTCGCCCATGCCACCGAAGCCGCCACTGTAAGCCACGCTGCCATCTTTGCTGGTGCTGCGGCGCATGTATTCGAGCGCGGCCTCGATCACCTCATCACTCACATCCAGACCGGCATTTCGCGCCGCGAGCAGGCCCATGAGCATCGCGCCGGTGACGGAGGTGTCCGCATCGCGAGCCTCCGGCGAGTAGCGCCAGCCACCCCAGCGATTGTTCTTCTGCGAGGTGCCGCTGAGCCGGATGGCGAGATCGAGCGCCTGCGAGATGGTTCGCACGGGTTTCTCACCTTCCCACAGCAGCGCCTCATCCACCGCGCCATAGGCCTCCGACAAGGCCAGCATGGCGAAACCATGGTGATACATGCTGCTCGGAAAATAACCGGACTCCTGCTGCGACTTCAAAATGGCCCGCACGCCGCGGCGAACATTCCGCGCATACTTTCCGAAGTTCGGATCATCCCCGCTGGCGAGAAAAGCCATGACGCAGATGCCGTTCACGCCCGGTCCGTCATTGCCACCCTGCCAGCTCCCCTCGTCGTTTTGTTTTGAGGCCAGCCACGCGAGGCCGCGCTCGTAGATCGTCTCGACCTCGTGTGGAATCGCGCCGCCGAAGCGGAGATCGGCCGCATGCGCGGCGAATGACGAAATCAGAAGGACGAAGGCTGAAAGAAGGCCGAAGCCCGAATGCCGAACTTTCCGGCACTCGTCATTCGTCATTCGCCATTCGTCCTTCCTGCCAAGGGTCGTTTTCATTCGTCGAAAATCCCCGCGCCTCCTTCCGCGTTCTTGTCCTGCTCCAGGCGCTGCTTGTGATAGCTCTCGATGCCTTCCCAGTATTGCAGGGCATCGGAAAGATCGCGTTCCTGGACGAGCTTCCATTGACGTTCGGTGAGGGTGGATTTCAAATCGGCCTCCTTCACGCCAGCGAGAGGAAGCAGGGCGTAGTAGTATTGCAGATGCCAGGAGTGGTTCATGTAGCGCTCGATGTCCGGCAGGTAGTCATTGAGCACCTTGGAAACGAGCTGATGCACTTTTTTGACCTGCTCCGGCGTGAGGCGGCGGCGGCGGTCGAGCTCGTTCACGCTCATCGTGGCCATCGCGGCGGTGCGGTAGGCTTTGCGGGCATCGAGCACCTCCTTCCAAGCGGTTTGCTCGCTCTCGGAAAGCAGCGTGGTGATGGTTTCGCGCCAGCGATCCTGCGTGTGCGGGCCTTTGCCTTGCGTGTTGTAAGTGGAACGGGCGAGGTTGGTGAGCGTGGCCTTCACCGTGGCGGGCGTGGCACGCTCGACCGAGTTCCGCACCCAGCTTTCCACCTGGGTGCGCCATTCCTCCATCGAAGCTTCCACCGCGCCTTTGGCGGCGGTGCTGAGGCGTTTCACCTTCTCATCAGGCAAATTGAGCACGCGCTTCGCATCACCCACCTGCGCCAGCATGACCTCGAGCAGGCGCTTCCGCTCGTTCACGCCGAGCTGGTGAAGGTGGCGCGAGATTTCCCATTCGACATCCGGCTTCTCCTCCTCGGGATCGATCTCGCTGGAGGTCACGGTGATGCCGCCGCTGCGGCTGTTGTTTGGCACCATGCTCACCAGCGTCTTCCACTGCTTCACCTGCACGTCATCGAGGATCGCGGTGAGCTGCTTCTCGTCCACCTTCGCGGCGGTGTTGCAAAGCTGGTAGGCCTGGTAGCTCCAATACTCCTGTGATTCATCCCGCAGCAGCGGCTCCATCAGCGGGCGCAGCAGCGGCTCGAGGTCGGCGCGTTGCTTCACACTGAGAGCGAGCGTCTTGTCCATTTCCGCCAGCGTAGCTGCGGCGAGGGCACCGCTCATGCGCGTCTTCCGCTGGGCAAGGCCCTCCTGCATGTTTTGAAGCTCCTCCGGGCTGAAAATCTTCTTCAAGCCATCCGCCCACACTTTTTGCTTTGGCGGCTGATCTTCATCCGACACGCCAAAGTAGGAATTGCGTCTGTTTTTGCGATCCGCCGTGGACCAGCCTTGGATGGTCTTGATCCACTGTTTCTTCGACGCCTCGATGCTCGCGGTCACCGCCTGCTTTCCAAGCGCTTCGAGCTGTTTTTTGCGCTCATCATCCAAATTCAGGCCGCTCACATAGCTTTCCACCTCGCGACCGATGAGCTCCTCCATCTGCATCTGCGCCTGCGCCTCGCTCGGTTTGAGCGAATCGACCAGATCAGCCTCTTCTTTGGTTTTCTGCTCCGCCACGAGCTTCTGCCACTGCTTCACCGGTTCCGCACCGAGGAGGCTCGTGATGACCTCCGCCCATTTCTTTTCGATATCCGTGCCCTTCGGACGCACAAAGCGTGTGGCGAAGCTGTTGCCTTGGCCCATCGCCACGAGTCGCTGCTCTTCTGGCAGTGACGAGAGCAAATCCAAGCCCGCGATCAACTCGGAGGCCACATGCTCATCGACGAGCTTCTTCGCGGCGGTGAACAGATCGTCCACCTTCGGTTGCTCAAGCTTCAATTCCTTCCTCAAGCTCTCAATGAGCAGGCGCAGCTCCTCATCCATCGGCACGCGGCCCGTGCTGGCCCAGCGTTCGAGGAAGGACTCCATCTCCAGCTTCACCTCCGCCCGCTGCTTCGCGCGGATGGCGATGGCTTGTGCACCACGCTCCTCGCCGAGATGTTTTTTCACCAGCTCCTGCCACGCCGGCGAGAGGTCCGGCAAGGTCCAGCCTTCGACGGTGAGGCGTTTCTCCGCCTGATCCATCTTCCACTGCGCGATACGCCGCGCTGCGGAGGCATCATCTGTGTAGCTGACGATGTAAAAACGCAGCGATTCGATGTAGCGCGGTCGCCACGTCTTGATCGCCGCTTCGATCAAAGGCTCCGCGTCCTTCAAAAGCGCCGCCTTTTCCTCCGTCGAGATCTTCACCTCCCCCGCTAGCTCCAGCACCCACTCCAATTGCCGCGTGAGCTGCTCCTTCTTTCCTGCATGCCCATCATCCGCCAGCTTCTCCAGCTCCTTCTCCGAATCCGGCCCGAGGGATTTCTTGGACTCCGACCGCGTGTTGAAGGGCGCGGCGGCAAAGACGAATGCCGAATGCAGCAGGCAGATGGCAACGAGGAACGTGCATCGGCTTCCTTTCCTCATTTCGCCTCCTCCAGCTTGTTGAAGTAAGCGTCCAGGCCCGTCTTGAACTCCTCTGGCAACTCGCGTCCAGCCTTGCCGGTGGCCTGACCGACGGGGCGGGCATCGACATTCGTCGCGGCGTCATCGCCTTCGCCGAGATCCGCAAGCGCCGCGAGGCCCGTCGATGCGGCGCTGCCACCGCCGCCGGGATTGCTGCCGCCACCACCGCCGCCTTTCGGGTTCGGGCGCTTGGCTTGCAGCAGCAGTTCGATGGCCTCGGTCTCCGCGGCGATGGCGGGAGCACCGGTGTCCGGCTTGTCGAGGATCGTGCCGGCCTCGTCCATCACCTGCATGACGGCATCGAGCAGCTTCAGCTCCTTGCCGAACTTCTGATTGCCGTCGGGAAGCCGCATAATGTCATCCAAGGCACCGCGCACATTCAGGCGGATGCCGAACTGCTTCGAGGCGAGGTCGTTCGATTGCTTTGTGTAAACCTTCGTATCGACGGCAGGCTTCGCGTTCTCGGCCTCGCGAGTTTCATCACGGAGCTTCATCTCATCGCGCAGGGCCTTCATCACTTTGAGAACGATCTCTGGCGGCAGGCTGTCCGAACTGCACGAGCTGCAGGCCTTGCACTCACTGGCGGCCACCATTTCCTCGGCCCAGCGGTCGAGCGTGTCCGCCCAAAACTCCGCGCCGGCCATGCTGCTGCCGCTGAGATTCACCGCGGCCTGATCGCCGAGCGTGTGGAGCGCCTTCACGACCTGCGTGTCCTTCATCTGGCCGATGACGGTCTTAAAATGCATCTCCGGCTTCCGCGCATAGTAGGCTTCGAGGTCGCTCTGAATGATGCGCACGGTCTCACTCTGCCCTTTTTCATGCTCGGCGATGCCTGCAGCCTCCTTTACGGGCTGTTTCTCCAAACCGAAGGCACTCAGCGTCTTCGTGTTCAAATCCTTCGCGGCCACCATTTGATCGCGTGAGGCCTTTTTGAGCCGTTTCACGAAGGTGCTGGCCTCCAAACTGGCCAAAACGGCCGCCAGCTCATCCGAGACCTTCGCGAACTCGGCGAGCAGCAATTCCTGCTCCTCGATCGCTTCGTCCATTTTTTGCTGCGCGGG
This sequence comes from Verrucomicrobiaceae bacterium, assembly GCA_016713245.1. Taxonomy (GTDB): domain Bacteria; phylum Verrucomicrobiota; class Verrucomicrobiia; order Verrucomicrobiales; family Verrucomicrobiaceae; genus Prosthecobacter. The sequence goes on from JADJPM010000001.1 coordinate 1,544,925, forward strand.
CGTTTGCGGCTGTTCTTCGTCCTTTTTGCCTTCTTTGGGTGCTGCGGCGGCCATCTGCGTGGTCGGCAATTTCAGCGTGCTGGGCTTCGGCGGAGCCGGTTTGGCATTTGGATCGTTTTTGGCTTCAACAGGCTTGCTCATCGAACCTTCGCGATCGGTGATGCTCGGCATGTTGGCCTTCTTTTGCTCTTCGTCGCTCGGTTTGCCCTGCGAGCCACTTTTCGGCGATTGCTCGCCATTGGCGAGCTGTGGAGCGGAGGGTTTTTGACTTTGTTGACCGGATTGACTGGGCTGAGTTTTCGCTCCGGCGCTCTGTTTGAGCAGATCCGCGACGCTCGGCATTTTCTTTGACGCGATGTCTTGGAGCGATTTGAGCATCGTGGCCCAGCTTTCGAGGCGTTGGGCATCAAACTCATCATTCCGCGTGGCCTGCTCGACGAGGCTGCGACCGCTTTGATTGAGTGCGCCGAGTCGCGCGGCGTTCGCGGTCTCCGCACTGGCTTGTTGAGCCACTTTTCGGCGATTTTCAGGCCGGTCGAGCTCTTCGGGCTTCATCTGGCGCAGTTCGCGATTCGTGGCGTGGAGCTGCTGCTCGCGTTCGTAGGTCTCGCGAGCGGATTCGAGCCATTTACCGAACTGCTCCGTGAGCCACAGCGCGTGATCCGTCTTGTTGAGGATCTGAAGCTGGAAAGCGGCGGAGTAGGCGCGTTTGCGGCCTGGGAGGTAATCTTCGGCCCAGGCGCGGACTTCGATCAATTGCGGCGTCACGCCATCGCGCACGGCGGAGAACGTGGCCTTCGCGTTGAGCGTCTTTTTCTCCGGTTCACCGGCCGCGGCGATCTTGTCGCCCTTGGTGGATTCGTCGTTCACGCTGCGCCATTCGAGGCCGACGCGTTGGATGCCAAAATCATCCTGCGCATCGACTTCGAAGGTCACGACTTCGGTATCGAGAACGACCTGCTCCGGCGATTCGCGACGCGCGGCGAGCCTCGGCGACTCGTCCTCGACGGCGTGGAGTCGCAGCACCAGCGGCTCGCGCGGCTCCAGGCCATCGCGATCCTTCCACGTCATCGTTTTCTCGGTGTCAGCGGCGAGTTCGCTGAAGCTCGTCGTCATCTTGTCGCCTGAAACCGACTGCGCTTGGCCATCAAGCGAGGCGCTGGCGAGTTCGCGGCTCGCGGTGGCTTCGATGGAGGCCGAAGCGCCTTTCAGCACGCTCACCGATCCGCCGCGCACCTCGATCACCGGTTGCGTTTGGTATTTGAGATACGCAGGCAGCTTCGTGCGAACGGTGAGCGTCGTGAGCTCCGGCCTTGCGCGAGGCAGCACGGCGATTTCCTCGCGCACATCGCCGAGCGAGAGCTTCATCGTGGCATCGTCCTTCTGCGGAGGCAGGGCGAGCACATACGCGCCGTCTTTGAGCGTGCTTTGAATGAGCGGCTGGCCTTCGAGGCTCGCCTTCGCGCCTTGCGGCGACCAGCGGGTGTCTTTGTCGAGCTTCACCACGAGCTTCACCGGCTCCGCGAGCGGCACGACGAGCTTTTCAGGCAGCGGCTCGATGCGAGCAAAGGTGAAGCGCTCGATGTTTTTCCACGGCATCGCCCAGCGCTGTGCGGCATTCCACGCGGCCTCCGGAACGCCGAAAGCGGCCGCCAGCGTGACGACCGCTGCTGCGCCGAGGCCCCAAGCCCAGCGTGCATGCCGCGCCTCCGGCACCGCGTTGGTAAAATCCTTGTCCTTCACCGCGTCCGCCGCCTGCGCCATGGCCGCCTGAACAAGCCGCTCGCTGCGGCTGGCGTCTTCATGCCGTGAAAGCTCGACGATGCCGAGCAATTGATCGCCAAGCCGCGGAAAGGTGCGCTTCAACAATCGCGCCGCATCCTCAAGCTGTCGCTGCCTCCACACCCAGCGATGCCACTTGAGCGGCAAACCGAGCCCCAGCACCGCCGAACCACCGAGCATGAGCGTCCAGCGCATCCAAGTCGGCGTTTCCATCACACGATCCAGCACGAACAGCACGATCCACGACACCAACAAGCCGACGAAGCCCGCGAGCACACCCTCCAGCACCTTCACCACCCAAACGCGGCGGCGAAAGTCCGCGAGCTTGGACTCCAGGATCGGAGGAAGGGCCGTTTTCATGGGCGGAATTGTGCGCGGAGAAGCACGCGGGTGCCAGAGATAAAATTGGGCGTCTTGCTTACCGAGGTGGTTGACGGCCTTGGGTCAAGGCAGCTCGGTGATTTGATCATGGATGCTGACCCACACGCGGTCGGCGGGTTCGCGGCGGATAATTCGGAGGCCGGTGAAATCGCCGAAAGCGGGCAGGATGAGAGCGCCGCGACGCTGCCAAAAGCAGGGGAGCTTCACTTTGCGCTGCCTCGCCGGGCCAAAAGAGACGCCGGGATGCAGGTGGCCGCACAGCGTCGGCTCCACAGGATCGTCCGGTGGAAAATGACGCACACGCCACGGGCCGATGAGAGCGCCTTCTTCGAGGATTTCAGCACCGGGAAGCCATTCGGACCAGGGCACATGCCGGTCGTGATTGCCGGGCACGATGAGCCAGGGAATCTCGCGGCGCAGGTGGGCGAGTTTTTCCACGACGATCTGCGTGCCGGGGGATTTCGCGTGAAACACATCCCCGAGCACGACGAGGCTCTTCGCCTTCGTTTTGGCGATCAAATCGGCCAAACGAATCAAAATGCGCTCATCGGGGCCTTCCGGCAAAGGGAGGCCGGCATCACGAAAGACCGCCGTTTTGCCCAAATGAAGGTCGCTGACGAAAAGGAGGCCGCGTGCCGCATCGAAGGCAGCGCCTTCGGGGAGGAGCTGGAGATCCTTTTGGCCGAAAGTGATCGTCATGGCTTCGAGGCGGCGGTTTCGAGTTCTTGCAGCATCCTGGCGAGGACATCGGCAGGATCGTCTTTGCCGACGGCGTGGGAGATGCGGTCCGCCCACAGCGGAAAGGCGAGCGGCGTGAGGCGGGAGCATTCACGCAGGATGAGCTGGCGGTTTTGCAGGCGGCGCAGGGTATCGGCGAGGCGGTGGAAGTCCATCTGGCGCTCCAGCACCTCGCTTTGCGATTGGGCGAGGAGCAGATTGGCGGGGTCGTATTGGGAAAAGACATCCCACAGCAGGCCGCTGCTGGTTTGCAGGCTCTTTAAAGTGGGCGGTGAGCCGGGCGTGCCGCTGAGGATGAGGCCGGCCACTCTCGCGATCTCGCGAAAGTGATGCCGACCCAGCTCCGCAGCGTTCACGGAGGCGAGCACGTCGGCCAGGAGGTCATCGGGGGAGAGCAGTTCACGCCAGCGGGCCTCATCGCATTCAAAGGATATGCTGCTGAAAAGCTCCACGCCGTAGTCATTCGGCGTGACGCGGAGGGAGAGCGGCCTCTCACGGCCCAGACGATAGCCGATGAGTGTGCCAAGGGCACCATTCACGAGCCTTCCAGCAAAGGGATAAAGATACGCGTGATGGCCATCACGAGTGACGGTGGTTTCGATGAGCAGCTCATCGGGATTCGGCACGATGGACCACTTCGTCTGGATGGCGAGGATGGGGGCGACTTTACGCATCTCCGGCGTGTCATCACGCTCGCCAGCACGGTAGCGGCGTAGCTTTTCCGCCACGGCGGCGCTCAGTTCGGAGGACAGCGGGCTTTTCCCGCCCTGCCAGCTCGGAATCTCTCCCCGCGCCTGCTTTTTCGAGGGGACCTGCACCGTCGCCACGAGTGCCTGCACGCGGACGAGCTCCCACATGCGGCCGCCAAACACAAAACACTTCCCCGGCCGAATGCCCGCAATGAACCACTCCTCCACACTGCCGAGGCGGCGGCCATTCTTCAGCCGCAGGGAGACCGAGGCGGAGGCCACGATGGTGCCGATGCTGAGGCGATGGATGCGAGCCATCTTGGGATCGGTGAGACGGAGCAGACCGCTTTCATCGAGGTGGAGCTTTTGATATTGCGGGTAGGCCTTCAAGACGCCGCCGGTGGTCACAAAGGTGAGCGTCCACTGCCATTCCTCGTCGGTGAGCTGCGAGAAAGCATGCGTGCCACGCACCTCGGCGAGCATTTCCTCCGCTCGAAAGCCGCCGCCGAGGCCGATGGTGATAAGATGCTGCGCGAGGAGATCGAGCGGCTTCAAAACAGGCCGCCGCTGCTCAATGCGCCGCGCCAGCATGGCTTCACGGGCGGCGGAGAATTCGATGATCTCCAGTGCATTCGTGGGCACGCCGAGCACGCGACTGGTCTCGCCGGGACGATGGCCGCTGCGGCCCGCACGCTGCAAAAGCCGTGCGATCCCCTTCGGACTGCCCACCTGGATGACCTGCTCCACGGGGGAGAAATCCACGCCGAGATCGAGCGAGGAGGTGCAGACGACGCACTTCACCGCCCCCTCCCGTAGCCGCTGCTCCACGATCTCCCGCTCCTCACGATCGATGCTGCTGTGATGCATGGCGAGCTGCTCACTCCAGTCCGGCCGCGCCTCGAGCAGCTCTTGAAACCAGATTTCCGTCTGCGCCCGCGTGTTGGTGAAAAGGAGCGTCGTCGTGACGGCCTGGATGCGCTCCACCACGGTCTTCAGCAGCTTCACGCCGAGGTGGCCGCTCCATGGAAAGGTCTCCACCTCCTGTGGCATCAGCGTCTCCACCTCGATGCGCTTGCGATCCTGGCCATGAATGAGCACGCCGTCTGGCGCGGCACGGCCGAGTAGCACGCGTTGTGCCTCATCGAGATTCCCAATCGTGGCCGAAAGGCCCCACACGCGGAGTTGGGGGTTCAGTGACCGCAAGCGAGCAAGGCAGAGCTCCGTCTGCACGCCACGCTTCGATCCCATGAGTTCATGCCATTCATCCACGATGACGGCACGGAGGCCGCTGAGGTTTGCTTTTTGCGCTTCATCGGTCAAAAGCAGCGAAAGACTCTCTGGCGTGGTGACCAGCGCAAAAGGCGGCTTCGTCTTCTGCCTTGCCCGCACGCTGCTCGAGGTATCTCCGGTGCGTGCCTCCACCACCTTTTGCGTGCCATCGACGACCTCCTGCAAGCTGCGCACCGTATCCGCCGCCAGTGCCCGCAGCGGCGTGATCCAGAGCACCCGCAGGCCGCTCTCCTCTCCGTGCGCCATCACCGGCCCCAACCAAGCGGCCAGCGTCTTGCCCAAGCCCGTCGGTGCATGGATCAAACCGCTCTTTCCTGCCGCGTAGGCCTGCCAGGCCTCTTTTTGAAACGGCAGCGGCTTCCATCCACGCTGCTCAAACCAGTGCCGAAGCATCGGGGTGAGTTTGCAAGGACGCTGTGCGGGCATGGGCTGCGTTTTTCAGTCCACCATGCACGACAGAGGTCAGCGGAAGAACTTCTTGGCCTTCTCGAAGAAGGACTCCTCCATGGGCGAGGTGGTCTCGCCGAGGGATTTGGCGTAGTCTTCGAGTTTCGTCCGCTGCTCGGCACTGAGTTTCGTCGGCACGGCGATCTGGACGTGGACGTAGAGATCGCCGTGGTGATCGGAGCCGAGGGTTTTCATGCCTTTGCCGCGAAGGCGGAAGGTGGTGCCGTTTTGGGTGCCCGCGGGCACTTTGACGGTGGCCTTCGCTCCCATCGTGGGAACGATGATTTCACCGCCGAGGGCGGCGGAGGTGAAGGAGAGCGGCATCTGGCAGTGAAGGTCATCGCCCTCACGCTCGAAGATCTCATGCTGCTTCACCTGGATGACGACGTAGAGATCGCCCGCCGGGCCGTTCTTGAGGCCGGCATTGCCATTGCCGCTGGACCGAAGGCGGGAACCGTCCTCGATGCCGGCAGGAATGTTGATGCGGACGCGGGCGGATTCTTTGGCCATGCCGGTGCCGCGGCAGTCGCGGCAGGGATCGGTGACGGTCTCGCCCGCACCGTGGCAATCCGGGCAGGCCTGCTGGACCTGGAAGATGCCACGGGACATGATGACCTGGCCGACGCCGCCGCAGGTGCGGCAGGATTTTTTGCCTGAGCCGCTGCTGGAGCCGGAACCACGGCAGGTTTTACAACCGACCTGGCGTTCGTAATCGATCTCTCGTTGAGCGCCATGAGCGGCTTCTTCGAGGGAAATTTCGAGGCCGTAGCGGAGATCAGCCCCGCGTTGCGGGCCATCGGCACGGCGGGAGCGGCTACCGCCACCTCCGCCGAAGAAAGTTTCGAAGATGCCGCCGCCACCACCGCCACCGAAGACTTCGTTGAAGATGTCGAAGGGGTTGTGGAAGCCGCCACCGCCACCCGCAGGGCCGCCCATGCCACCGGCGAAGGCGGCATGACCGTAGCGGTCGTAGGCGGCGCGTTTGTCGGCATCGTTGAGGATGTCGTAGGCTTCGCTGACCTCTTTGAATTTGTCTTCGGCGGTCTTATCGCCCGGGTTTTTGTCCGGGTGAAACTTCACGGCGAGTTTGCGGTAGGCTTTTTTGAGGTCGTCCGGCGTGGCGTCACGCGAGACGCCGAGGACTTCGTAGTAGTCGCGTTTGTCGGCCATGATGGAGATTGGAAATTGGAGATTGGAGATTTAAATCACGCTACAGGACCGGCGACGATGACGCTGGTGGGGCGGAGGAGGCGGTCCTTGAGCCGGAAACCGCGGCGGGTGACGCGAAGGATGGTGCCTTCGGCATGCTCAGCGGTGGCTTCGGTGGAGACGGCGTCGTGGAGATTCGGATCAAAGGCTTTGCCGAGGGACTCGACCTCGGTGACGCCCATGTCGCGGAGGAAATCGGCGATCTGCCGCTGGACCATGCTCATGCCCATGAAGATCATGGACTTCTCGGACTCGGCGCGGGCGGCTTCGAGACCCATTTCGAAGTTGTCCATGATGGGCAGGAGGGCGCGGAGGAGATCGGCATTGGCGTAGGCGCGGGTTTCCTGAGCCTCGCGGGCGCTGCGCTTGCGGAAGTTGTCGAGCTCGGCCTGGGAGCGGTAGGCGAGGTCTTTCCATTTATCGACCTCGGCGGTGAGGAGGGCGATGGGGTCCTGCGGAGCCTCGGGGGCGGTTTCAGAAGGCATTTCAGTGGCAGGAGGGGCTTCAGCAGGGTTTTGGTCGGCTGGAGCGGGGAATTCAGAAGGGGGCTGGGTCGCGGAATCGGGACTCTGCTCGGTCATGGCGGCTTTTTGGGGGTTAGGGGGCCGCGACTATGTCGTCTTCTGCAGGGCAATCAAGGTGATGTCATCGTGGGAGCGTTTGCCGCCGGTGAAGGTGGTGACTTCTTCCAGGATGCCGTCGATGATAGTGCGCGGCGCGGCGCGGGTGGTGAGGGCGAGGCGGGCGAGGGCGTTTTGAACGCGTTCATCACCAAACTCCTCGCCCTGAGCATTTTCGGCCTCGTTGACGCCATCGGTGTAGAGAAGGAGGAAATCGCCGGGTTGCATGTCGAAGGCGGTGTCCTTCGTGACACGTTCGAAAACACTGCCGGTATCAATGCCGACGCCGAGGCCGGGCGGGTGAATGGCTTCGATTTTGCCAGTGGCGGCCCGCCAGAGGAGAGCGGCGTTGTGCCCGGCGCGGGCGAGGGTAATGGAACTGGTGCCAGGACGCAGCGTGAGGTAGGTCATGGTGATGAACATGTCCTCCTTGATGTCCGGAGCGATGGCGCGGTTCACGATGCCGAGGGCGGCGCTGGGGCTGGCTCCCGTAGGTGCGGCGGAACGGAGCAGCGAGCGGCACATGACGGTGATGAGCGCGGCTGGCATGCCTTTGCCGGAGACATCGGCGATGACGGCTCCGAAGCGGCCATCGGGCAGCGGGATGAAGTCGAAATAATCCCCGCTGAGGCGGCGGGCAGGGATGTTTTTGCCCGCAATGGAGAAGCCTTCGACTTGCGGATCACGATCCGGGAGAAGGATCTTTTGGATTTCGCCGGCGGTATCGATCTCTCGCTGATCCGCACGAGCACGGGCGGCCTCCTGCTGGGCGAGCGCATTGGCGAGAGCAACGGCGGACTGCTCAGCGATGGAGGAGAAGACCTCGAAGTCGTTCGCGTTGAAGCGGCGTGTTTCCTTCGGCACCGTGAGGACGAGCAGCCCGAGGCGGCGCGAGCCAAAGCTGAGCGGACCGACGAGGGCGGTGGTGCCAGTGCTGGAATCGAGTTCGGGGACGAGCTCGCTTTTTTGCGCGGAGAAGATGCGACCAAGCGTGCCATCGACGGGAGAAATATCCGCCCGGCGGAAGAAGCTCAGGATTGCGCCGGGATTTTCCCTGGCCTGCTGATTCACATGCTCCGGCACGGTGTGAAGGTGGGCGCAAAACTCACTGAAATGACGCGGGACGAGGCGCTTGGTGGGGACATCAAAGGTATAAATAGCCCCACCGGTGCTCTGGGTGACACGCATGGCACCCTCCACGATCAGTCGGTGCATGGTAAGCTGCTGATCCTCCCGCCAGATGGCCTCCCCCAGTTCGTGGAGAAATCCGAAGAGACGGCGCTCCTCGGCGACGATGGCCTCCTCCTCGGCACGAAGATCCGTGAGCTGGCGTTTTTGACTACGCGAGAGGCGACCGAGGTAAAATACCGCCGCCGCCATAAGCAGCACGAGGAAGATGAGAAGGAAGGTGGTCATGGGGCGTGCGGCGCGGCCCGGCACCTCCGGGCAGGCACCATCAGGCAGGCACGGGAGCGGAATCCGCCGTTTGTGCCTGGAGCTCCTTTTCGAGGAACTCGATGACATCGTGGAAGCGGACTTCATTCTCCGCGTTGATGCCGGAAAGGGTCTTGTGAGCATCGAGGATGTGCATCGTCTGCACTTCCTTCTGGCAGGGCTGGGCGTCTGCGCATTGCTGAAGAGCGGCGCAGGCACGTTCACGCTCGGCAGCCCACATTTTGCCGTCGATGTCGAGGCTGAGGATGTTATCGAGGCCCAGGCTGGTGAGGAGCTGCACGTTGCGCTGGTTGGCATTCACCACGCTGAGGCCTTCATCTTCGAGAGGCGCTGGCGTGGCGGTCTTCACACTGAGGGCGGCCCCTGTCAGCATGCCGAGGAAGGTGGAATCCATCATCGGGCAGCGGTCGAGATCGACGACGAGCCTGCGTACACCGCGTGCCATGATGCCCTGAAAGGCTGTCTTGGCCTGTAGGCTGTTTTGGAAGGTGCCTTTGCCTTCCACGCGCATCCAAAATACACGGCCAATCATGCCGACGAGGATGCGAGAAGCGGGGGTATTCATGAATGCGATGTCAGAGTTCCGGGCGTGAGCAGGATTAGTTCCAGAGGTAGGATTGCTGGCTGACGAGCTCCTCTTTGCCACGCAGAAGGGTGACCTTCCACATCGTAATGCGGCCGTTGTTGCGATACTCGGGACCATTGACCTCGAAACGAGAGAGGTTGGAGCGGCCAATGTCGTCCACGACTTGTTCCTGCACGAAGTCCCTGAGGCCGGTCTTCGCCAGGCGATATTGAAAGCGCACCGTGACGGGACCCGTGCGGTCATCGGCCTTCCAACTGAAGGCATAGTAATGGCCGAAGCGGTCATTGATCTCCTGCGCCGTGATGGCGCCATAGAAGATGTGCTCGCGCTCGAAGCTCAGGGTGCGCTGCTGAGCCTGGCGGAGGTCACCGGGCTGAAGATGGTAATACTTCACCTGGGTGATCTTGCCACCAGGGCCGGTGACCGAGGAGGAGCAGGCACCGAGCGTCAACACCGCCAGCACGGCGAACGTGAGTCGAAAAAAAGCGGGGAAAGACGCCGGAATCATGAGGCCGCATATATTGGAGCGATGCGCTCACTGTCAACGTCGCCTTCACATGAGCTGCAAAGCCATTTGGCGAAGGAAAACTCAGCGCAGACGCACCGGCTGCGGCCGCTTATACACGATGGCATCCATCGCCGCCTCCAAATCGAGGCCTCCGAGCACCGGTTCGAGGTCTGGATGGCGTGCCGCTTCCTCCACCTGCTTGAGCTGCATCAGCCCGGCAAAGTCCTGCTTTTCGATGAGCTTGCGCACATTCGGATCAGTGCCGAGCTCCACGATGCGCGGATGGTTCAGGGCGGCGGCCGTCTTCGGACTCTGGGCCGCAAGCCGTTCCCACATCGTACCTTCCGGCCACAAAATGAGCAGACGGGAAAGGTTCGCAGTGGCTTTGAGGTCGTAGGGATCGAATTTTTGCGCCACGGCACCGAGAAAACTGTTGTCCAGCTTCTGGCTGAGACTCGTCCAGATGGAGCGGGCTTGCGTTTGCACGTCCACGCCCTTCTTCGCCACTTCAGCCGCGCTTTCCATGCCATCGATGCTGCCAAGCAATCGCAGCGCCATCGTGGCCACCCACATCAGAAAGCTGGAGGGCAAAGCGCTCAGCAGCACTCCCTTCCAGCCATTGAGGCCACCGAGCAGATTGATAAAGCCAAAGGCCGTCATCAAATAAACACCGGCTTTGCACAGGAAATAGGTCAGAAGCCCCGCCGCAGCCGAAAGGAAAAGCAGCCGGTCCGTGCTCATGCCAGTGGCAGAGGCACCGAAGATCTCCATTCGATGCCGGAAGACGTACCAGCTCACGCCCACGGATACCGCCAGCGTAAACATCCCCACGAGCTGACGCACCACGCCGCGTGAAAAGGCCAGCCCGGCGGCGAAGGCAATGAAGCCCACGCCACCTGCGGTGACCCAAAGGCTGGGATGCACCTTTTGGAGAGTCTCGATGACTTCGCTGGGATTGGGAAGAGGCACGACAGGCTTAACTTAACACATGTTAAGCATCTTTGCCAAGCCAGACCTTTCGCCACGAGTCGTGAACGGCACAAAGCCCCGGGCCGCACGAGGCGGTCACGGGGCTTTGAAAAGGTCTCGAACAGAAGGGCGAAGACGCGGCTTAGGCCACCTTCTTGTGATACTGCTGCTGATAGACGCTGTCGTTGAGCTTCAGCTTCGAGCGGGCGACATCCACCGCGGTGGGAGCGCCTTCGCAGTGGAAATTGATGAAGGTGCCGGCCTCGACGTGGCGCGGATTGAAGGGGAACTTGCGTTTCCCGAGGTTGTCGATCTGCGTGATCTTCAGGCCGGCGGCTTCGAGATCTTTGCTGACGGTGCTGACGAGCTGCTCGACAGACTCTTCTTTGCCTTTCGTATCGAGGACGATGAGGGCTTCGTATTGGCGTTTCATGTTCTGGGTGTGGTTTGGGGTTAAACGGCGGGTTGCTGCTGGTTGAAAACGTTCATCGCCTGCTCGAGGCCGCGTTGCAAGGTCATCGACACAGCATCAGCGGCACGCTGGATGATGTCCTGGAGCGTGGGCTGCTCATCCGGGCGGAATTTGCCGAGCACATGGCCCACCATGCGTTCACCTGTGGGGCGCCCTTCCTGCGGGGCGATGCCCACCTTGAGGCGAGGGAAGTCCTGCGTTCCCAAATGGCTGATGAGCGAGCGGAGGCCGTTATGACCAGCGGCGCTGCCATTGCCGCGAAAGCGCAGGCGGCCCAGCGGGAGGTCCACATCGTCATACACGATGAGTGTGCGAGCCGCAGGAGCTTTGAAAAAATGTCCCACGGACTGCACGGAACGACCACTGTCATTCATAAACGTCAACGGCTTGAGTAGATACCCACCATCGAACTTCGCGAGCAAGCCACTCCAACGCTTTTCCTCGCGGAAGGTAGCTCGTAAGCGGTTGGCGAGTTCGTCCAGCACCATAAATCCGACGTTGTGACGTGTGTCGCGGTAGGTTTCTCCGGGGTTGCCGAGGCCGACGATGAGCAGGGGTGGCAAATTCAGGCCACGGCCCGTGCTGTCGGTGGTCTCGGCCACATCGCGGGGAGGGTGCGGGGTTTACTTCTTGGCCGGAGCGGCCTTGGCGGCAGCAGCAGGAGCGGCGGCCGCACCAGCGGCGGGTTTCGCAGCAGCAGCAGCGGCGGCAGCGGCAGGCTCAGGTTCAGCCTCGACCTTCGGCTCGCTGCAATGCACCACGACAACGTCGGCGGCAAGGCGGGTGCGGACACCTTCAGGAAGCTTGATTTCACCAACGTGGATGGATTCGTTGAGCTGGAGAGCCGTCACATCAATCGAGATGGACTCAGGCAAATCCTTCGGAAGGCAGCGCACTTCCAGATCGTGATGAATGACTTCCACCAGACCACCGAATTTGACGCCAGCAGCATCACCGATGGTGACGACAGGCACATGAGCGTGAATTTCTTCGTCATGAGCCACCGCGTGGAAGTCGATGTGAAGGATGCCACCCTTGAGGTAGTCATGCTGCACTTCCTGCACGAGGGCGAGCTGGTCAGCGGCACCTCCGGCGATCTTCAGAGAGACGAGGATGTTGTCCGAGGCAGAGCTTTCGAGGAGCTTCGAGAAGGTCTTCGCATGCACCTGGAGCTGTGCCGGGGCAGTTTTGCGGCCGTAAAGAGCAGCGGGGACGTTGCCAGCCTTGCGCAGGCGGTTGACGGCACGGAAACCGGCGGCGGTGCGGGGTTCGGCGTTGAGATCGAGGATTTTGGCCATGACTGAAGTCTCCGGGTAGGTGGGGTTCTGGAAAAAGGGCGCGGAGACTACCCGCCTAGCCCCGGATGTCAAACAGCGATGTCACAGACTCATTGCCGTGGATGCGCCGGATGGCATCCGCGAGCAGCGGAGCGATGTCCAAAGCGGTCACTTTCTCCCCCGTCGCCTGCGGCGTGGAATTCGTCGCCAGCAGTTCTTCAATCGGCGATGCCGCAATGCGGGCGCGACCCTTTTCCCCCAGCACACCATGGGTGACACCAGCGTAGATTTTCTTCGCGCCGTGCTCCAGCAGCAGCTTCGCGGCGGCGGTGAGGGTACCAGCGGTCTCGGTCAAATCGTCCACGAGGAGCACATTTTTGCCTTTCACATCGCCGATCACGCTGTGAGCCTCCACTTCCTCGGCGCTGACACGGTTTTTCGCCACGATGGCCATCGGAGCCTTCAGCGCCTTCGCAAAAGCATGCGTCATTTTAATCCCACCCACGTCTGGGGAGACGACCACGAGGTCCTGATCGATCCCACGCTCGCGGATGGCCTTCATCAGCACCGGCGCGGCGTAGAGATGATCCACCGGGATGTCAAAGAAGCCCTGAATCTGACCCGCATGAAGATCCACGGTCAGCACGCGGTTCACGCCAGCGGCGACGAGGAGGTTCGCCACCAGTTTCGCCGTGATCGGCACCCGCGGGCGGTCTTTGCGATCCTGGCGTGCATAGCCAAAGAAGGGCAAAACCGCCGTGATACGGGCCGCGCTGGCACGACGCACGGCATCCACCATGATGAGCAGTTCCATCAGATTTTGATTCGTCGGTGGGCAGGTCGGCTGGACGATGAAAATATCGCTCCCGCGGATGTTCTCGTGGATTTGAACAAAAGTCTCGCCGTCCGGGAAGGTCGTCAGTTCAGCGGCGCACAGCTCGGTGCCGAGGTTTTGGGCGATCAGGCGTGCGAGCGTGGGGTGCGCGGAGCCACTGAGAATCTTCAGGCTTTCAATCATGGGGCGGCGAGTTAGACGAGTCCGTCACATAAATCAACCCGCCCGGCTTTTTGACTGCCTTTTTGCCAATCCGGGCCTCAATCCAGCCACTCCATCTCGTTCGAGAGCATCGTGTCGTCATCAAAAGTGAAGCGCCCGATGAAATGGCGGCGCTCCACCAGCAGCGCCTCCAGCCAGAAGCGATCATCCGCCCACATCTCCTCCAGAGGTAGCGCCGTGAGCGGCGTCCAAAGCGGGATCGCCTCGTCCGTCTCGATGGCCGTGCCTTTGTGGGAGGTGGCCAAAAAAACATCCACATGCAGGCTCAGCCCGTCCACAAACTGGAACCATAGCTCCCCATGCTTCACCGGCGAGATCGCCGTCACGCCCAGCTCCTCCTGCGTCTCGCGGATGGCGCACTGCTCGGAAGTCTCACCCGGATCGATCTTGCCGCCAGGCCCGTTGATCTTCCCCGCCCCCAGCCCGCGCTTCTTGCGAATCAAGAGCACCTCACCACGCGCCTCGTCGATGATGAACATCAGCGTCGCCAGCATCGAGGGCTTCCAAGTTTTCCAATCGGTCATGAGACCGCGAGCCTAGCAGCCGCTGCCGGGGCGTCAAACCGAGGTCTTGCCACAAAGATCTCGATTTGGTAAAATCACGCCATGAGATGGAGCCAGATCACTTCAAAGCTGTTCACGTTGCTTGCTTTCAGCATTGGAGCGGCTGTGGTTTGGCATTCGTCCGGCTTGCTTCCTGTGCAGGAGGTCAATGCGTTCCAATTGCATACCGAGAGCAGCCCTCCTCTCACAAAGGATGTGCCGTCGGACCATTCAGATGCCTACCAGCGGGCTATGGCGGAAGCCACGGGCTCTCGCGATGAGATGCTCCGTATTGTGAGTGAAACCAGAATTCAGAATCGGTGGAAGGAGTACGAGGTGTCTCAGGTGCTTCAAGGCTCGATCGAGTTTACTACAGCCATAGATCTAGGGGCAAAGTTGCCGCGGACACTCCTCGATCCTGATGAAGTCTGGCACCGGCAGATGAAAGCCGCCGCTGCCATTCTTCACGAACAGATCATGCCTTGGCGTTAACTACCTCATCATCTCATGAAGACCTTCCTGCCCTCCTTCCTCGCCGTCGCGTCTTTGATTGCCGCTGCCTACCTCGGCATCAGTTGGCAGCAAAGTTTGGCTGCATTGGATCAAAAGGAGGCCGAGCTTCAAAAGCAGGCTCGTGAGATTCAAGAACTCAAAAACATTCAGGCTGCTAGTGAAGCGACCAACGACTTGCTGGTCAGGCGCCTGGGTCAGCTCTCTGCAAATCCTTTCAAAGGCACCGTCTTGAACGAACTCGACGCCGCCGAGCGCCGTCAGCGCATTCCCGCAGGTGCCACCGATCCCGATAAAGTGTGGAAGGGCCAGATGAAGGCAGCTCGCGATACCATCGAGGCCGCTGGCATACCGGTCTCACGTTGAGGCAAAAATAAACGCCAATTCATCTACGGCACGCCCCTGTGGTTAACCCACTGGGTTTCTATGCGGGTAGCCATGAGCTTCCTCCCTCCTCCCACGCTTCCGAAATCACGCCACGTCAGTCCGGTCATTCCTGTCCCTCCGGTCACAAACGCCACCTCCTTCACCTTCCGCACCACCACCTGGCAGGCGGACGGCTTCGGCTTCGATGCCACCAGCGGTGAATTTTTCACCGCCAGCCCGACCGCGCTGGTCGTGATGCAGTGCCTCGCGGCGAAGATGACCACCGCGCAGATCCTCGACCGCCTCACGAGCACCTTCGACGTCCCACGCCGCAGCGCCGAACGCGATCTGGAGTCCTTCCTCGCCGAACTCGAAGGCATGGGCCTCGGCAAATCATAAGTCATAAATCGTAAATCATAAATTGCCCATGAACTCCTCCCCCACCATCGCCGTCACGGGTCTTCATCGCGGTGAAAATCCCCAGCCCGGTTCTGCGGTCATCCGCAGCCTGCGCCGCGTGTATCCCGAGCTGCGCATCATCGGCCTCTGCTACGACACGCTGGAAAGCGGCCTCTACAGCGAGGAAGACGCGCCGGATGCCGCCTTCACGCTGCCGTATCCTTCGGCAGGTCTCGAAGCCTTCTGGGATCGCCTCGATGCCATTCGCGAGGTCGAGCGCTTCGATGTGCTCATTCCTTGCCTCGACGCCGAAATGGCCCCGCTGGTCGAATCGCCCGAAAAACTCCGCGAGCGCGGCATTTCGGCCTGTTTGCCCTCGTGGAAGGCGTTTGAGGCTCGCGACAAATCGAAGCTGCCGGACCTCTGCGAGCGCACGCATTGCCGCACACCCCAAACCGTGGCGGTGAACGATGTGAGCAGCATGCATCAGGCCGCCGCAGGCTTTGGTGGCAGCGTGTTTGTCAAAGGCCGCTACTATGAGGCGCAGCTCGCCAGCACACCGGCGGCGCGTGAATCAGCCTACTGGCACATGCTGGAGACCTGGGGCGCTCCGGTGCTCGTTCAAGAGCGCATCGAGGGCGAGGAATACAACGTCATCGGCATCGGCGACGGTCGCGGGCACATCCTCGGCTCCTGCGCCATCCGCAAGATGCTGCGCACGTCGAATGGCAAAGGCTTCGGCGGCATGGTCGTGCGTGATCCGCAGCTCGACGCCGTCGCGCAATCACTCATCGCCGAGCTTCGCTGGAACGGCCCGTTTGAACTCGAATTCGTCAAACCCGACGGCCCGAAAGCCGAATACTGCCTCATCGAGATCAATCCGCGCTTCCCTGCCTGGTGCGACTTCCCCTCGACGCTGAATTGCAACCTCCCCGCCGCCGCTGTCGAGCTCGCCCTCGGCTGGCAGCCCCGCGAGCCGCTGCGCCACGCCACGCCCGGCAAGTTCTTCATCCGCCACGCCATCGACATGACGGGTGATATCCGAGACTTGGCGGCTTTGACCACCACCGGGCAGCTCATCCGAGCAAGCGAAGAGCCAAGGGCGAAGGGCATAGAGCCCCAAACCACCTGCTCTCTGAAATCATAAATCAAAAATCATAAGTCATAAATTTATGCCTGCTCTCCTCCCCTACACTCCGCCAACACTCACCCGCCACCTCCACGGAGCGAACAGCGCGGTGAATCGCAATCGCAACGCGCACGGCCTCAATCACAACGTCTGCGAGCGCATTGATGGCGTCGCCGTCGCCGATCTGGCGGCTCGTTTTGGCTCGCCGCTCTTCGTTTTCTCCGAGCGCACGCTGCGGGAGAAGATCCGCCGCGCTCGCGAGGCCTTCGAGAGCCGCTATCCGAACACGCGCTTCGCGTGGAGCTACAAAACGAACTACCTCAACGCCATCTGCCGCGTGTTTCACAGCGAGGGCAGCATCGCGGAGGTCGTCAGCGAATTCGAGTATGAAAAAGCACGCCGGAACGGCATCGCCGGACGCGACATCATCTTCAACGGACCACACAAAAGCCGCGAAGGCCTCGAACTCGCCGTCGCCGAAGGCGCGATGATCCAGGTCGATAACTGGGACGAGTTGCTGCTGCTCGACAGCATCGCGAAGGAGCAGAATCGCAGCATCGACCTCGCCATCCGCTGCTGGCTCGACGCGGGCATCCAGCCGGTGTGGAGCAAATTTGGCTTCGGCGTCGAGAATGGCGAGGCCTGGCGTGTCATCCGCCGCATCGCCGAAAGCAAGGGCCGTCTCCGCCTGCAAGGCCTGCACACGCACATCGGCACCTACATTCTCGAACCGAACGCCTACAAGGTCGCCGCCGAAAAACTCGTCACGCTCATGGAGCGCTGCCGCGAGACCTACGGCTGGAGTTTGCGCTATCTCAATCTCGGCGGCGGCTTCCCCTCGCTCAGCACGCTGCATTACTCGTATCAGAGCGCCGAGCAGTTCGTGCAGCCCATCGAGAAGTATGCCGAGGCCATCACCAGCGTGTTGAATTCGCTCCCACGCGACCGCCGTCCGCGCCTCTACCTCGAAAGCGGCCGCGCTCTCGTCGATGAAGCCGGTTATCTCATCACCAGCGTCGTTGCCGTGAGGCAAACCACCGCCAGCGGACCCATCACGCTCGCTGGCAAGGCCAACAAAGGCCCCGCTTATGTCCACGAGACACCCGGCACCGCGTATGTCGTCGATGCCGGCATCAACCTGCTCTACAGCGGCAACTGGTATCGCTTCAACGTGAAGCCCGCCAAAGCCCTCCGCGAGGCCGCCGCGCAGCCGGTGAAGCTCTACGGCTGCCTCTGCATGAACATCGACGTCATCCGCGAGCAGGTCTCCCTGCCCGCCATGACCACCGGCGATCATCTCGTCATGCATCCCGTCGGTGCCTACAACATCACACAGAGCATGCAGTTCATCACCTATCGTCCCGCTGTGGTGATGATCGGCCTCGACGGCCGCGTCGATGTCATCCGCCAACGCGAGGACCTCGATTATGTGCAGCGGCTGGAGCGCATTCCGGATCATCTGCTGGCCGCGCCGCAGAATTGAATCGTCCTCGTCCTCCTACTCGAACTCGTCCTCGATCCTTGCGCTCCATTCCAAGAGACAAAAAGGACTCCAGGGACCCAAGTGACTTTCCAAACCCCACGCCACCATGAACCCACCATCATCCTCCTTCCCTATGATGGACCTTCTCGAAGTCACGCCAGAAGGTGGCACAGGTTTCCAACCTGTGCGTTCCAGCGCACTCGCCACCCTCCGCGCCTTCGCCCAGAGACAGGTTAAAAACCTGTCCCACTTTCTCTCCCCGCTCCTCGACACCTCCCGCGCCGCCGCGTCCATCTTCCTCTGCGGAAGCTGGAAAACCGGCGCGCTGCTCTGCGCCTCGCTGCTGCTCGTCCCGCGCTACTTTCTCTTCGCGATGAGCGCCACGCTGCTCGGCGGCGTGCTCGCAAAGCTCATGCATCTGCCCGCCGCGATGCGCAAAGACGGCACGCTGCTCTACAACGTGCTTTTGAGCGCTCTCGCTGTCGCGTGGATCACGCGGAACACCACGCTGCCGCCCGCGGCCATCTACGGCATGCTAGGTGTCGCCATGGTGTACTCGCTGCTGCTCTCCGCGGCGCTCTGGCACTGGTTTCCGCTCAAAGCAGGCCTGCCGCCGCTCAGCGTCGCGTTCGTCGTCGTGTTCGGCACGCTGCTGACCTTCTTCCCGCTCGCTGCGGCCGCCTCCGCCGCGCTGCCGTATGCGCTCCCGGCCGATCCCGCGCTGCCCTTCGTTGTGAACGCTTTCCTGCGCAGCCTGGGCACCATCTTGTTCATGCCGAACGTGTGGGCCGGTGTCGCGGTGCTCGTCGCGTTGCTCGTGTGGTCGCGCGTGGCCATCGTGAATGGCATCGCGGGTTATGCCGGCGGCATTCTCGTCGTGAAAATGCTCGAAGCCTGCGGCTTGCAGTGGTTTGGCTGGTTCGCGGGTCACAACTACCTTCTCGCCGGCATGGCACTCGGTGCCGTCTATTTCGTGCCGAGCTGGAGCAGCCTCGCGCTGGCCTTTGGCGGTGGTGCGGTGGCCGCGTTGAATGTCGCCGCAGTGCAGCACTTCCTGCGTGGCTCAGGCTGGGAATACCTGCCGCTGCCGTATCTGCTCACCATCTGGAGTTTTCTCTGCGCCATGCGCCTGCGCGAGAAATCCGGCTCGCTGCTGCCCACCGTCGGCACTTTTGAAAATCCCGAAGCCGCCGCGGCCAGCATCGCGCTCGCGAATGCCCGCTTCCCGCATCGTCACGAGACGCATGTGCTGCTGCCAACTTCACGCGAGGTCACTGTCACGCAAGGCTTCGACGACAAGCTCTCGCATCGCGGCGATTGGAAACACGCGCTCGACTTTGAAGTGCTCGACGCCGCTGGAAACGCCTGCCCACCCGGCTGCGACGACGATTTGAGCCGCTACTACACGCAGGGTCTCGAAATCCGCGCTCCAGGAAGCGGTGAAGTCCTCCGCGTCATCGACAACGTGCCCGACAACGCCCCTGGCGGCTGCAACTTCGCGCAGAACTGGGGCAACCACCTCATCCTCCGTCTCGATCACGGCGGCATCGTGAAGCTCGCGCACTTCACCAAGAACGGCATCCACGTGAAGCCCGGCCAGCACGTCACCGCCGGCGATCTCCTCGGCTACTGCGGCAACACCGGCCGCTCCCCCGTGCCGCACATCCACCTCCACACCCAATCCACCACCGATACCGGCGCACCGACGACGCCCTTCTGCCTCACGAACATTTTCACACGCACCAAGAACGGTCTGCGCTGGGATTTTGCTCGTGTGCCTCAGGTCGGAGAGCGCCTCTCAGCCGCCGTGCTCTCTCATACCGTCCTGGGCACGCTGGCGCACTTCGCTCCCGGCATCAGCACCTACCGTCAGTCAGGTCAATCCAGTCAGTTACGTCTCACGACCACCCTTGATGACGCCGGTCGCTACATCCTCTCCTCCGAAAACGGCCAGCTCACCGCCGTGCTCGGCCTTCATGCGCTTCAAATCACGCACAGCCGCCTCGACGGCGCCTCCGAGCTGCTGCGACTCCTTTCGTTCGCCATGCCCACCGTGCCCTTCGCTTATCAGAGCGGCATGATTTGGGAGGATTGTGTCGCTTCGAGCGCGAAGCGGCGCGGTTGGGCATGGGCGGGCGCTTACCTGGGGCAGCGCATGCAGCGTGTCATCACGAAGCATGCGCTGCATCCCACGCATCACCGCCTGCAGCTCCTCACCACGCTCCCCGATGCTCCCGCGCATCTGCCACGCGAGATCGAATTCACCCTCGAACCCATCCGCAGCCTCACCCAGCTCACCGCCCGCTACGCTGACCGCGAAGTCACCTTCACGCAGACCTCCTTCACCTCCACTCTTCCATGAAAACGACGCTTCTCCTTCTTCTCTTCGCCATGCTCGGTCACGCGGCTGATCTCCAAAAAGCCGCCGATGCCTGGCAGCAATCCATCACGGCGGAAACAAGCAATGATTTCACCACCGCCATGCAGCACGTCATCAGTTTCAAAAACGCCGGTGGTGATCCTTACCTCGCCTCCGTGCGTGCGGGATGGCTTTCCTTCCAATCGAAGGACTATGAGAAGGCTGTGCAATTTTACACCGCGGCCCTCAAATACGAGCCACGCGCCATCACACCGCACCTCGGCCTCACTTACACCTATCAGGCCATGCAAAAGCCCAAAGACACGCTCGCCGCTGCTGCGAACGGCCTGAAGCTCGATCAATACCACTTCGCTCTCCTGCTCATCGTCGGCGAACTGCTCTACAACCAGCGCGACTACCGCAAAGCCGAGACCTACTTCGACCGGGCCCACCATCAGCGCCCCGAAGACGCCATCGCGCTGAGCTGGCTTGGCTGGGCGCAGATCGCGCAAGGCCAAGTGAAGCTCGCCGCGCCGACCTTTGAGAAGCTCATGCTCCTCAATCCGAGCGGCTACATGGTCCGCGACGGCTACAACATCTCCCACGGCATCCCACCGCAGAACCTCCAGGCCTCCAACCGCCGCTGAAACGATGCTCACGCCCGCCCAGATCCGCGAACGCGGCCAAAAACTCCACAGCGCACTCGATACCGTCATCGAGCAGCGCTCGTGGAGCACGCCCAAGCGTCGCGCGCATCAGTGGCGCACGCTAAAAAAGCTCGTGCAGCATGCCTTTGAGCACGTTCCGCTCTACCAGCGCCTTTTCGCCAAAAACGGCTTCAAGCCCGACATGCTCGAAGATTGGGACGATCTCCAAAAACTGCCTCTTCTGACCAAAAACGATCTGCGAGGCCTTCCAGAGGCCGACCTCATCACAAATCATAAATCACAAATCATAAGTCATAAATGGCTGGCCTCCTCCGGCTCCACCGGCATCCCCGCGAAGATCGCCCGCTCCGAAACCTCACTCTGGCATTACATGGCCTGGAATACCGCGTTGTTCTTCGATTGGTGCGGAGGTCAGCCGATCTCAAATGGCCTCTACCTAGTCGATTTCGCTCCCGACAGCATCGACTTCGCCGCCGCGGACCTGCTGCGCACCACCGTGCCGGATTCGCGGTTGTTTTCGGTGCATGAACCCGTCACCAAACTCACCGACAAGGTGCTCAGCATCGCGCCGGAGTTCATTTCGTCGTATCCATCCACGCTGCGAGCCATCGCCCTCGAACTCGGCAATCGAGTCATCGCCAAAACGAAGCTCATCCACCTCACCTCCGAGATGCTTGATGCGCACACACGGCATCTGCTCGGCAAAGTCTTCCCGAACGCGAAGCTCATCGAGACCTACACAAGCACCGAAGGCGGGCTCGTGGCCTTCCAATGCACGCACGATGCTCGCTGGCACATCGCGGAGACGAACGTGATCGCCGAGATCGTCGATGACGAAGGCAAGCCGACCGATGGACTCGGCCATCTCGTCATCACCGACCTCACCAACGACGCCACACCGATCATCCGCTACCGCGGCCTTGGTGATCTCGCCCGCTGGGAGACCTCGCCATGTCCCTGCGGCTCGACCTTGAGAAGCATCCGCCAGCTCGAAGGCCGCAGCGCCGCCATGCTGCGCACACGCGGCGGCATCTGGCTGTCGCCGTTTGTCATCACGAACGCCATCGAGGAGGTGCCCGGGCTTTCGCAGTATCAAGTCGTGCAGACCCAAGCCGGCTGCCTTGACGTCAGAATCGTCGCCACGAACACCGCGGATCTTGAGACGCATCTCCTCCGCGTGCTCGACCATGCGGACATGGACGTGCGTGTGAGCCTCGTGCCCGAAATCAAACCTCAAGGCCGCGGTCGCAAGCTGCCGTTGGTTGTCTCCGAACTCACGCAAGCCGCATGAAGACGCTCCTCGATCATGTCCTGCGCGGCTTCGGCCAGATGTTCGTGTGCAACAACCGTGGCACGGGCCTGTGCGTGCTCATCGGGCTGTTTCTTCTCTCGCCACAATCCGCGATGCTGGCCTTGCTCGGTGCTTCGGTCATCTCGTGGGCGGCGAGGCGGCTGGCGAAGAATGCGGAGGTTTTAAAGACCGGCTTGTTCAGCGTTAATGGGGCCTTGCTCGGCGCGGTGTGGATGGCGTTTCCGCAGATGCCGCTGTGGGCGCAGATCACGGCGACCGTTCTTGGCGCGGTGCTCATGGCGAAAGTCTTCGTTCCCGTGGCGGAACGAATGCATCAGAAGCGCTCGCCTTATGTACTTTTCAGCCTGCCGTATGTCGCCGCCGCTTGGGTGGCCATTTTGACGCTGATAGCGGCTGGCGTGCATGACGCGGAGCTGACGCGTGGATGGCGGGCGCTGCCTGCGAACGAACTCGACAAGGCTGAGCGGCACTTTTTGCACACCGAAGTGCACACCGACGAGGCGGAGGCCTCCCGCTGCGCGGGGCTTGGCTGGAGTCTGTTTCGTCGCGGCGATCAAATCGGGGCCCAGCAGGCCTTTTCACGCGTGCTCACCCTCGAAACCGGCGTGGCCGATGCTTACGATGGGCTTGGCTGGAGCCGTTTTCGCGAAAACCGCCTTGAGGATGCCGAGATGGCGTTTCGCCGCGCCGTGGCGCTCGACGGCTTTTTTGCCGATTCATGGGATGGACTGGGCTGGTGTGCTTTGGCCGAGCAAAAGCCTGCCGAAGCCCGCCGACACTTCACGATGGCCGTTTTGTGTGCGCCGCTGTTTGCCGATGCGTGGCAAGGTCTCGCTCTCACCTTCCCCTCACCTAACCTCTCCCCCGGCGAGCCATTAACAAGCTATCGAGAATCTCCAGCGGGGGAGAGGGACCAGAAACCGGTCTCCCTCTCCCCAGCCAACGATTCACAATCACAGTTAAAGCCAACTTCTGGGGAGAGGGTTGGGGTGAGGGGCCAAGCCATCGCCGTGAGCCGCTTCTTGAGCCGTCAGCTCTCGCTTTCGGCGCAACTCACCTCGTCACGCGTGCTGCTGTGCTGGCTGTGGTTCTTTATCGGCATCTTGTGGCATTCGCGAACGAGCGCGGCGATGGCGCTGGTCGGCGTTTCGATGTGCCTGATCGGATCAAAATGGCTTCCTGGCTTTGGCGATGCCTCGCTGGCGATGAATCTCGTGGCGATGTTGGTGGCGCTGGGCGGTCATTACCTGCGCCTGAACCTCCGCAGCATGGTGTGGATGCTTTTGCTGGCCTGCGCGATGGCTTGGGCGCATCCGTGGCTGAGTGATCAACTGCTGAAAACCGGCCTGCTGCCGCTTTGCCTGCCCTTTAACACTGCACTACTTCTCAGCCTCGCGGTGATGCGACGGGATCGCGTGCCCATCGAGTGGGCGGCGTGCTCGCCAGCAGAGATCCGGGTCTTTTTTGCCCAAAAGGAGGTTGCTGAGGCCTGCTGGGCAAAACTGCGGAAATCAGATGCGGAGAAAAGCTCCGTGCATCGGCCCGCCGCCTGCTCATCATGGCGGCCCACTCATGACTTCCGTCCCACGACCCGGAACGCTTGAAAAAGCGCTCAAAATCAACCTCTCGAAACAGATCTACGGCACCTTCGCGGAGATCGGTGCCGGTCAGGAGATCGCGAACTGGTTCTTCCGCGCCGGTGGAGCCTCCGGCACCGTCGCCAAGACGATGAGCGCCTATGACATGGTGATCAGCGACGAGATCTACGGGAAAGCCACGCGCTACGTCTCCCGCCAGCGCATGTGCTCGATGATGGAGCACGAGTATCCGATGCTCATCCAGCGCCTCGCGGGAAAGCGTGGTGAGACGACGAGCTTCTTCACCATGGCGGACACGATCCGCGCCCGTGCCTACAGCGATACCAATCAAGAGTGCCACGGCTGGATCGGCCTGCGTTTTCAAACCGAACCCGGTGCCCCGAGCAACGACATCCAGCTCCACGTGCGCCTGTTTGACGACGCGAACTCCCGCCAATCCGAAGCGGTGGGTATCCTCGGCGTGAATTTGCTCTACGCCGCCTTCCACTTTCGCGATTCGATCGACGAATTCCTCGCCAGCTTGCTCGACGGCCTCACACGGAAACGCGTGGAGATCGACATGATCGACTTCACCGGCCCTGCCTTTGCCTCGCTCGACTATCAAGACCGCCTCGTGGCGCTGAAACTCGTGCGCCTCGGCCTTGCCGATGCGGCTTTGTTTGGCGCCAACGGCGAAATCTGGCAGGCCAGCGATGTGCTCTATAAGAAACCCGTCTTCCTCAAACGCGGCAGTTTTGACCCGATCACGAATCTGAACCTCGACATGATTGCCCGCGGTCAGGCCGCCTTCCTCGCTGACTTCGGCGACCAGGCCCGCGACAACGTGGAGATCCTCGAACTGACCATGCACAACCTGCTCGCCTCCGGCTGCGAGGTGCCTGACAGCGAGTTTTTGGCGCGAGCGGATGTGCTGCAGGCGCTTGGCAAAAACGTGCTCATCTCGAAGTATCCCGAGTTCCACCGCGTGAGCGCCTTCCTCGCCCGCCACACACAGATGCCCATCGCCATCGTGCTGGGCCAGCCGCTCTTCCAGGAGCTCTTCAACGAACGCTGGTGCGCCGACCTCGAAGGCGGTCTGCTGGAGTCCTTTGGCCGTCTCTTCAAGAACCAGGTCCGCGTCTATGTCTATCCCATGGGCGATCCGATGACCGGTAAGGTGCTTGGAGCCGACGATGCGAAGCTCAGCCCCGAAAAGCGCCATCTTTTGCGCTACTTGCTGGATACGAACAGCGTCCGCCCTCTGGAAGACCCGCATGCGGACTACATTTTCCACACCAGCGCCGAAGTGCGCAAAATGATCGAGGCTGGCGATGAACGCTGGCGTTCCCTCGTGCCGGACATCGTGCTCCACCAAGGCCCTTGGAAAGAGCTGGCGAGACCAGCGATGTAACCACCGAGGATGACCTTCCCAAGCAGGGCATCAGCCTAATTCTAGATCATCTCGATAGGCAATATAGATTTATCTGGCCTCACGGCTTGCTTTCCCTCCAAAATCGGCGACTCTCGCCCCCTTTTCACCCCCATTCTTATGTCCAAAGCCTCCGTCGAAGATATCAAGCTCGCCTCCGCCGGCCTCCGTGGCCAGCTCGCCGAGCTTTTCGCTGATACCAGCACCCCCAGCATCCCGGAGGACAGCAACATCCTCATGAAGCACCACGGCTCCTACCAGCAGGATGACCGCGATCTGCGTGCCCAGCTTTCCAAGGAGAAGAAGGACAAGGCCTGGAGCTTCATGATCCGCAGCAAAATGCCCGGCGGCCGCATCACCGCCGAGCAGTGGATGATCCACGACGCCCTCTGCACCAAAGCCATGGGCAACATGCGCCTCACCAACCGCCAGGGCATCCAGCTCCACGGCGTGCTCAAAGGCGGCGTGAAGGAAGTCATCAGCAACGTCTGCCACAGCGGCCTCTCGACGATGGGTGCCTGCGGCGATGTCGTGCGCAACACCATGGGCCCTGCCGCGCCGATCAAGGACGCCGTGCATGCCGACACGCAAAAGCTCACCGAAGAGATCAGCCAGCGCTTCCTCTGGCGCTCCACCGCCTATGCCGACATCTGGCTCGACGGCGAAAAGATCGATCCGAACTGGATCAAGGACCCCGAGGTCAATCCCGCCGTCCGCGAGCAAACCAAAGCAGTCGAGGGAGACGATCCCATCTACGGCAAACTTTACCTCCCGCGTAAATTCAAGATCGGCGTGGCCATCCAGCCGCTCAATGACGCGGACATCTACTCGCAAGACGTCGGCCTCGTGCCGCACGTCGTGAATGGCGAAGTCGAAGGCTACACCATTACCGTCGGCGGTGGCTTCGGCATGAGCCACGGACAGCTCAACACGCGCCCCTTCCTCGGCCAGCCTTTGCTTTACGCGAAGCGTGCGAATGTCGTCGATGCCATCGAAGCCATCGTCACCACCCAGCGCGACCACGGCAACCGCACCGAGCGCAAAAACGCCCGTCTCAAATACACCGTGCAAACGATGGGCCTCGACGGCTTCCGAGCCGAAGTCGTGCGCCGCCTTCCCGGCATCGAGACCTCCCCGCCCAAGCCGCTCAGCTTTGACACCGTCGAAGACAACATGGGCTGGCACGAGCAGGGCGACGGCAAGCTCTACTGCTGCGTTTACGTCAACATGGGCCGCGTCGTCGATCGTGAAAACGGTCCGAAGTATCGCTCCTGCTTCGCCGAGATCGCCACCACGCTGAACCTCCCGCTCATCGTCACCGCGAACACGAACCTCATCATTGCCGACGTCGCGCCGGACCAAAAAGCCGCCGTCGATGCCATCCTCGCCAAACACGGCGTCGTGCACGCCGATGAGGCCGGATTCACCCGCGCCCGCAAGGTCGCCCACGCCTGCGTCGCCCTGCCGACCTGCGGTTTGAGCCTTAGCGAGTCCGAGCGCGCCCTCCCTGGCATCCTCGACAAGATCGACCCCATCCTGAAGGAGCTCGGCCTCGAACAAGAACCCATCCTCTTCCGCATGACCGGCTGCCCGAACGGCTGCGGCCGCCCCTACAACGCCGATTTCGGCTTCGTGGGCCGTGCGCCGAACAAATACGCCATGTTCGTCGGCGGCAGCATACGCGGCAACGCCCTCGCCGGCCTCGAATTCAAGTCCGTGCTCGGCGACGAGATCCCCGCCAAGGTCCGCACTTTCCTCGAAGCCTTCAAAGCCGAGCGCCAGCCCGGCGAAATCTTCGCCGACTGGTTCGCCCGCACCCGCACCAAAGGTGAGGCTCCGACCCCCGAGCAATTCCACATCGAACTCGCCGAACGCGCCGCCAAGCTCGCCGGTGAGAAGGTGGAAGCAGCGGGTTAAACTCCGCCTTGGCACTTTTCCAATCTCAGGCATCCTTTCGGCATGAGCAGTGCTGCGATGGATGACTGGGAGGTTCTTGCGGAGGCTGAGCGCCGCGATGCTGAACTGAATGCCAATCCAAGTTTTGCCTTGGATTTTGATGAAACCATCGAAGCGATCCGAGATCGCCGAAGGAATGCCACCATGCAACCCGGCCGCAACATCGCTATGAAAGTGCCTGCTGCCGATTTTGCGGCCACGGTGGCTTTCTATGAAGCGACCCTTGGTTTCCGCGTGGTGAGCCGTGAGGCCTCGAGTGTTCGCTTTGACTACGGCGGCGGCCATTTTCTCTGGATCGATCGCGTCGAAGGTCCCGCGAAGGCCGAGGTCTGGCTCGAAATCCGCACCACTGACCTTCAAGCAGCCGAGGAGAAGCTGAAGGAGGCCGGCATCCATCGATGTGATGAGGTTGAGGCTCTCCCGGAAGGCATGAAGGCCTTTTGGATCAAGAATCCGGCCGGTGTGGTGCATCTGGTCACGGAGGAGTAAATGATTGCCGCCCGGCTTTTGTCCGTTACCTTGGATTCATGCCCGCCGTCGCGACCATGCCCGTATGGAGTCCTCCGATCCATCTGAAATCCAGCGAAACCTCTACTCAGGGTTCGTCGCTGCCGATGCAGATGACTGGCTCCGGTCCGCACACGATGTCGCCCGAGGAGCTTCGGGCAATGCTGGAGAAAAACATGGGCGAGAAGCTGGTTCCGGTGACGGATTGGAACAAGTAGTCGAGCTGGAGAAGTGGGCTCGTCGGGCTGGTCTGCTCTTTGAGGCCGGTTCGTTCCCGTTACGCTTTCGAGGCGGGCGCGAGCACTGGCTGGTGAATCCGTTGATCGAGTCCGACCGCATCGTCAAAGTCACCATCGGGCCGGAATTTGGCTTTTATGCCGCCTGTTTGCCGAAGTCGCGGTATCGCGATGTCTGCCACTGGTTCACGACGGTGGAAGGAACGCCGCTGCCATACCTGAGACGGCTTTTGCTGCTCAATGAGCTGTTTCCACGCTGCCACACACGCCTCGCGGGCTTCATCGTGACGAAGGATCGGCTGCACGCGGTCACGGCGCAGCTCATCGCCCAAGGACGACCCGCGAGTCTCGCTGAAATCAGCACCTGGATGCTCGCAAATGGCTTCCGCTTCATCAGCGCATGGACCTGGTTCCGCCCAGCGGATGGCGTGGCGCTGTTTGATGTACTGGAGAAGAACGTGATGCACTGCGACGACGGCGAGATCGTGCCTTTTGATGTCATTCCGATTCGCTGTGAAGGCGTGTTCTTGGAGATGATGCATGCCGCCGCCGAACGCATGCTCTGAACCGGCGCAAAAAACCGCCGGATCGAGGTGATCCGGCGGTGGTGAAGTGCGAGGAGCTTTACGCGCCGAACTTGATCAGCGGGAACGGATTCGCCTGGGGTTCCATGGCGTATTCGCGGTCCTTGAACTGGCCGGCTTTCGGGAAGGGGTAGTTGCCGTCTTTGTCGGCGATGATGGGCGGTGGGCCGTCCATCGTGAGATTTTCCACGCCGGGGGAGAACTCGAAGGGGCTGTTGATGTAGTCTTCGTAGGTGATGCGCTGGCCGGTGTGCGCCGCCCAGCGGCCCATGGCGGTGGTGACGCTCGATTTGATGCCGCGCTCGACTTCGTTGTATTCGGTGTCGTCGCTGATGGCCTTCACGAGGTCTTCCCACTCGAGGTCGTAGGGGTTCGGCTCCGGCTGTTTGCCGCGCCAGAGGAGGTTTTCACGCTTGGTGAAGTCCTGACCGCTGAAGGACATCGCTTTCGACGGGAAGTGGCCGGCGGTGGAGACGATGGCGCAGCCCTTCGTGCCATGCACCTGGGTGGCGAACTGCGTGTGCACGTTCAGCGCGGTGCGGCCTTCGAGAAAGAGCTTCGCGCCGTCTTTGAAGGTGTACTCGCAGGAGTAGTGATCGAAGTTCTGGTCCACGTTGTCGCCACGGTCGCTGCGGCCGCCGCTGGCCTGCACTTCGACGGGCCAGTCGTTTTTCATCCAGCAGGCTTCGTCGATGTTGTGGATGTTGAAGTCGCTGAAGCCGCCGCCGGAGGCCCAGAGGAAGCTGTGGAAGTTTTTGATCTGCCAGAGCAGCTCGTTCGGATGCGCTTTCTGGTCACGACGCGGCGTGAACACGCTGCCGATGATGCCCTGCATGCGGTAGGCACGCAGCATAAAGAGATCGCCGATCTCGCCGCCCTGGATGCGCTCAAAGAGCTCGCCACGGACGCGGCAGTGACGGCACATGAGGCCGACGCCGACCTTGAGGTTCTTCTTCTTCGCTTCTTCATTCAAAGCGAGCAAGCGGCGGGCGGTGGGGCCGTCCGTGCAGATCGGCTTTTCCATGAAAACGTTCACGCCCTTGTCGATGGCATACTTGTAATGCACCCAGCGGAAGGCCACCGGCGTGGTGAAAATGGCCACGTCACCTTTGCGCAGGCTGTCGATGGCATGCTTGTAAGCATCAAAGCCGATGAATTTCGCGTCTTCGGACACTGACATGCGGTCCGGGTGCTTCTTCGTGAGGTTTTCAAAGCTGCCGTCGAGGCGTTCCTTCGACACATCTGCCATCGCCACGAGGCGCGGCATGCGCTGCTTCACCGTCATGGCATTGCTGGCCGCGCCTGTGCCGCGCCCCCCGCAGCCGATGAGCGCCGCTTTGATCTCGTCACTGCCCGCCGCATGCACATAGGGCAGGGAGATGCCGGAGAGCACCGAAAGGCCAGCGGTGGCCTTGGTGGCAGTTTTCAAAAAGTCACGACGGGAGGCGTTTTCGACGATGGATGAGTTCATGGGCTGGGATTAACGGAATGGGAGACGCGGAGTTTACGCGGGATGGGGCGACGTGGTCAAGGATTCCTCAAAACGGCGCAGTGCCTCATTGAAAAGGACACCGAGAGGGGAGAGACCGGGGTAGCTGGAGAGAGTCGATGCCTCATAAAGGAGGACACCGTGGCCGATGGAGCCACGACTGATGAAAAAAGCCTCGAAGACTACACCCGTGTGATGCGTGGGCGCTACGCCCAGCACACCGGAAAACCCGCCCGCCAGAAGCTGCTCGACGAGTATTGCCAGACCAGCGGGCTGGAGCGCAAATACGCCAACAAAGTCCTGCGAGGACAGCGACGACGAGGGCCCAGCGGAGCGCCACGGGGTGCAGGCAGCCGCTACACCCGCAGCGACCTGCAAGTGCTCAAAAGCCTCTGGTTGGCCGCCGGGCAGCCCTGCGGCAAGCGCCTGGCGGGCGACATGCTCAAGCTCTGGCTAAGATCGTGGCAGAAGCATCACCGCGCGGTGAGCAAAGCACAACGCGAGCGCCTCGAGGGGATCAGCGCCGCGCAGATCGACCGCGAACTGGCCCCTTATCGCATCGCCGGACGCAAGCGCCGCATCGCCAGCAGTGCCCTGGCCACCCTGCAGCGGGAGGTGGCCGTGCGCTGCGAACCCTGGGCCGAGACCACGCCCGGAGCCCTGAGATAGACACCGTCGCGCTGTGCGGCGGCAGCCTCAGCGGAGCCATCGTCTGGGCGCTGGACGCCACCGACATCCACAGCGGTTGGACCGAAGTGCGCGCCGTGTGGAACCGGGGCGCACACGCCACGCGCAAACGCCTCAGCGAAATCCAGGCCGCGCTGCCCTTCGCCATCACCAAGCTCGACTTCGACAACGGCACCGAGTTCTTAAACGCGCACTTCATCACCCACTTCAAAGCGCAAGAGCCAAAGATCGAGCTGAGCCGCTCGCGACCATACCGCAAGAACGACAACGCCCACATCGAACAAAAGAACTACACCCACGTGCGCCTGCTGCTGGGAGACGACCGCTTCGAGCACTACGAACTGGTGGAGCCGCTCAACGAAGCGCTGCGCGAGTGGAGCTTGTGGAACAACCTCTATGGCGCACAACGCCGGCTCCTGCGCAAAGAGCGTCAACCCGATGGCAAAGTGAAGAGATACCACGAAAAGAAAGCCAGCACGCCCTGCGCGAGGCTGCTCGCACGCGAAGAGCTCAGCCAAGAGCAGCGACAGAAGCTGCAAGCCATGCTCAGCAGCCACGACCCCATCGCGATGAGAGCGAGCATCGAAGCCAAGCTGCGGGCGCTCTACAGCCAACGAGCCCAGCTCCAAGCCCAGCAGGATGACGACATGGAGGCCGCCCCGAGAGCGCCCCACTCTCAGCGTGCCCGCACGGGGGATGGCGGGCTTGCGTTACGTTCGCTCAGTCGCCTCAGGCTCCCTCGACTCACTGCACTCCAGCCCGCCATCCCCCGTGCGGAGTCCCACGCGAAAACAAGCCTTGCCAACCTCTCCAAGAACCACCAAAGCCAAGCCCATCACGGTGTCCCCCATCGTGAGGCATCGAGCCGCTTCCTGAAATCCTCCTCGGTGTCCTACTTCAATGAGGCATCACGACGGTCAAGCAGTGGTCAAAAGGCCGCAAGCGCGGCCTACGCACAAAAAAACGCGGACCGTTTCCGGTCCGCGCCTTTCTTGACTCTTTGACGATGCTTGACCGTCTTGACCTCGCTTACGAGTAGCTGGCCTGGGCGCCTTTGATGTCGCGCTTCTTGATCCAGGGCATGAGGCTGCGGAGACGGGCACCGGTCTTTTCGATCGGGTGCTTCTCGCCTGCTTTGAGCAGCTTGTTGAACTTCTTGTAGCCGGTTTCGGTCTCCTTGATCCATTCCTTGGCGAACTTGCCGGTCTGGATGTCTTTTAGAGCTTTCTTCATGCGAACCTTCACCGACTTGTCGATGATCTGCGGTCCGACTTTGACATCGCCCCACTTGGCGGTTTCGGAGATGGAGAAGCGCATGCCGGCGATGCCGGACTCGTTCATGAGATCGACGATGAGCTTCAATTCGTGCAAGCACTCGAAGTAGGCCATCTCAGGGCTGTAGCCAGCCTCGGTGAGCACTTCAAAGCCGGCCTGGACGAGGGCGCTGGCGCCGCCGCAAAGCACGGTCTGCTCGCCGAAGAGATCGGTTTCGGTTTCTTCCTTGAAGGTGGTTTCAAGGACACCGCCACGGGTGCCGCCGATGCCGTGCGCCCAAGCGAGAGCGATCTTCTTGGCCTGCTTGTCCGCGTTCTGATAGATGGCGATGAGGGCGGGGACGCCTTTGCCTTCGGTGTACTGACGGCGGACGATGTGACCTGGGCCTTTGGGAGCCACCATGATCACGTTCACGTCCTTCGGCGGGACGACGGTCTTGTAGAGAATGGCGAAGCCGTGGGAGAAGAGGAGCGTTTTGCCCTTGGTGAGGTAGGGGGCGATGTCCTTCTTGTAAACGCCACCGATCTTGGTGTCCGGCACGGCGACGAAGATGACGTCGGCGGCCTTCACGGCTTCGGCGGTGTCCATGACCTTCAGGCCCTTTTCTTGGGCCACTTCGCGGCTCTTGGAGCCTGGGTAGAGGCCGATGATGACTTTGACGCCGCTCTCCTTGAGGTTCAGGGCGTGGGCGTGGCCTTGGGAGCCGAAGCCGATGACAGCGCAAGTCTTGCCTTTAAGGGGGGCGAGGCTCGCGTCTTTTTCAGTGTAGATTTTGGCGGGCATTAGTGTGGTCTGGTTTAAGGGGCGGCGATAGTGGTTCATAGCCCCCGAGGGGTCAAACGGCTTTTTCCCAGCCCTCCGGGGTGCACAAAGCGAGTCTGTGCCTTTCGATAGCGGCAAATTCGGCTCGCCTTCATCCTTCGCGAGTGAGGGCAATACACCCTACTCAGCCCGCGTTTTGAAAGCATGCGTCCGTTCCTTTTGTCGAGTCTTCTAGGCCTTCCGTGGCTTTCCCTCGCAGCCCTCGATTTCCCCTCCACCCCTCCCGTGGAGCCGCAAAACGCCGCGAAGACCTTCCATGTGCTCGATGGCTTCGAGATGCAGCTCATCGCCGCGGAGCCGCTCGTCACCGATCCCGTCGCCATCACCTACGATGCCGATGGCCGCGCCTACGTGTGCGAGATGAACGACTACCCCTACACCGACAAGGCCGCGCACAAGCCCAGCCAGGAAAACCCCACGGATGCCCACATCGGCAAGGTGCGCCTGCTCACCGACACCGATGGCGACGGCATCTTCGACAAGGCCACCGTCTTCGCCGACGGCCTGTCGTGGCCCACCGGTGCCGCCTGCTGGAAAGGCGGCATCTTCGTCACCGCCACGCCGGACGTCTGGTATCTCAAAGACACGAATGACGACGGCGTGGCCGATGTGCGGCAACGCGTCTTCACCGGCTTCAAAAAGCTCAACGTGCAGGCCGTCATGAACAATCCCATCTGGGGCCGCGACCACCGCATCTACATCGCCGGTGGCTCGAACGGAGGCGAAATCCAACGCGTGCCCGGCAGCGAGAGCGTCATGCCGCTGCCGAAGGACTTCAAACCGCTGCCCATCAAGCGAAACGACTTCTCCTTTGATCCCAGCACCGGCGACGTGCGCCTCGAAAGCGGCGGCGCACGCTTTGGCAACACCTTCGACGACTGGGGCAACCGTTTCCTCTGCAACATCCGCAATCCCTGCCAGCACGTCGTCCTGCCGTATCGCTACCTCGCGCGAAATCCGTATCTCGTCGTCCCCAACGCCCTGAACGACTGCGCCGAGGCCGGCGACCAGCTCCCCGTCTATCGCACCAGCCCGCCCGAGCCCTGGCGCGAGTTCCGCGCCAAGCGATGGGTGCAGGAAGGCAGCCACCTGCCGAAAAGCGAGCTCGTCGGCGCCGGTGTCGTCACTTCGTCGAGCGGCATCACCGTCTATCGCGGCGATGCGTATCCGAAAGAGTATCGCGACTTCGCCTTCGTTGCCGACGTGGCCGGCAATCTCTTCTACCGCATGAAGCTCGTCCCCGACGGCGTCACCTTCAAAGCCGTGCAGGTCGATGGAAACAAGAACTTCTGCACCAGCGACGACCTCTGGTTCCGCCCCGTGAATTTCGTCAACGCCCCGACGGCTGCCTCCACGTCTGCGACATGTATCGCGAAGTCATCGAGCACCCTTGGAGCATCCCTGATGACATCCACACCGCCGTCGATCTGCTGCGTGGGCGAGATCGCGGCAGGATTTGGCGATTAACCCCACGCCGTTCCGTAGTCCCGCCTTCAGGCGGCTCAGACAAAGCACCGGCTAAAGCCGGGACTACAAAACGAGTCACTCCCAAGCTCAGCTCGGCCACCACCACCGACCTCGTCGCCCTCCTCGACCACCCCAACGCCTGGCACCGAGAAACCGCGCAACGCTTGCTGTTTGAACAGGGACACCCTGCGGAAAGCACAATCCGACACCCCTTGCTTCAAGATGCTTTTGAACTCGTCGAAAAGGCCAAAGAATTGCCTGCGCCCGAAACGCTAGCTTTGATGAGCAAGGCGAGCCATGACCCGTGGCTGGGTGCGGCAGTGCTCAGCATGGACCCCGGAAATTTGCTGGAGGTCTGCCGTCGTGTAATCAAATCGGACCTTGTGGAGGGGCAGGATTGGAACCCAGACTTTTTGCGCCGCCTAGCCTCAATGGCCCTCGCGGCTTCAAAAACAAAAGAGGAAGCAGCCGAACGAATGTCCTTTTTGCTCTCACCGGAAGTCTTCAAGATCGTGAAGCCCTCTCCGCTAGGTGACAAAGGATTGTATGTGCAAGAGCACAAATGGTCAGTTTGGACTCGATATGGAGAGCATATCATTTTGGGCATGCAGGATGGATTGAGGCCCAAAGGGCTTCATTTCGGCCAGACGAGTCATCAGGGGCATTTTGAATACATGGCTCAAAACCGCTTGAGGATGTTTCACTCGGGCGCTCTTCCGAAAAACCAGCTCGCACATGAGCTGCAACTCCTCGCTGCCTTGCTGCCAGCCGACAAAATGATGGAACTCCTCAAGCCGATGCTGTCTCCCCAGCGAGAGCTTTTGGAGCAAGAGACGGCTTTAAAAGTGCTCGCGTCCTTGATGAGCGAAAAGGTTGGCGATTGGATCGTGGAGGCGTTGCCAGTCCTGACGCCCGTCGTGCGCGAACAAGCCGTCACAGCCCTCCTCTCACGCACGGACCGCATCGCGAAGCTGCTGGATGCCATCGAGGCGAAGAAGATCACGCCCGCGCAACTCAGCGTCGCCGCGAAGGCGACGCTCGGACGGCAGAAAACGCCCGCGCTGGCGGAGCGCATCGCCAAACTCATCGGCGATGGTTCGTCGGCGAACCGGAAGGCGGTCATCGAGACGTATCTGACGGCGATGCAGGGCAGTGATGCGGGCACTCCTGCCCGCAAGGAAAGCGTGGTTGCGGGCAAGAGTGCCCGCATCACCGGAGACGCCACCCGCGGAGCCAAAGTCTATGAAATGGCCTGCATGGTCTGTCACAAGTTCGCGGACAAGGGCAACGAAGTCGGCCCGCATCTCGCGACGATCAAGGCGTGGACCGCCGAGCAGCTCGTCACGAACATCCTCGACCCGAATCGCGAGGTCTCGCCGAACTTCAGCCTCTACCTCGTCGAAACCAACGACGGCCGCACCTTGAGCGGCCTCATCGCCAGCGAGACCGCCGGCAATCTCACCCTCAAACGCGCTGATGGCGGTACGGACACCGTGTTGCGCAGCGAAATCAAATCCCTCGCCAGCCCCGGCATCTCCCTCATGCCCGAAGGCCTCGAAGCGGCGATCACGCCGCAGCAGATGGCGGATCTCATCGCCTACCTGAAGGCGGAGTGATGGAGTATTGGAGCAATGGAGTGTTGATTGGCTCTCCCCACCACTCCATCACTCCACTTCTCCATCACCCCGCTCCGCACCCCGCATGATCCGCCTCGTCCTCTCGCTCTGCCTTCTCACGCTTTCCTGCGCGGCGCAGGGACTGCCGCCGGTGTTTGAAAAGTGGGCCGCCGATCAAAAGACGGTGGGAAACATCCACGTGACCTTCCAGCAGGTGCGCACCACACCCGCGCTGAAGGAGCCCGCCAAGAGCGAGGGCCGCTTTTGGAAGATGCAGGATGGTCGTTTCCGCTGGGAGCTGGGCTCGCCACCCACCACGATCATGATCTTCAATGGCGAAAAAGGCTTCCTCAAAGAAGGCAAAGACGCCGTCTGGCAAGAACTGAACCCCGACGACCGCCGCGCCCGCACCTGGATGAAATTCCTCAGCGGCCGTGAGATGGACACCGCCTCGCTCACGGCGAATTTCAGCATCAAAGTCACCCAGCAGGAGGCGAAGTTTGCCACCATCACCCTCGTCCCGAAGCCGCTGCTGGTGAAAAAGCATCTCAAGCAGATCGACATGCAAATCGAGCCCGGCGGCAAACGCATGTACCTTATCCGCATCATCCAGGGAGACGGCTCGACGCTGACCCTGACCTTCGGCGAGCCGAAACCCGCCAGTGCCGCCAGCGGCTTGTTTTTGGCAAAGTAAGCTCCCGCTCCGCCGCTAGACAATCCGCAGCGCTGGCGTTACACCTCGCCCGCACTTCAACCATCCATGAAACCGCTCCACACCTTCGCCGCCCTCTTCGCCCTCACCTTGACCGCCGCCGCTGGCGAGGTGGAAATCTTCAACGGCAAAGACCTCACCGGCTGGGAAGGCAACAAAGACCTCTGGAGCGTGAAGGACGGCACCATCACCGGCATCACGCCTCCTGACCCCGCCGATCCAAAAAAGGGCATCATCAAGCACAATACCTTCCTCGTCTGGAAAGGCGGCAAAGTGGCCGATTTCGAACTCTCCTTCCAATACCGCATCGAAAAGGGAAACTCCGGCGTGCAGTATCGCAGCAAGGAACTCGACCCCGGAGCCTTCGGCCCCATTATCAGCGGCTATCAGGCCGATTTCGAAGCGGGCGATAAATACAGCGGCATCCTCTATGAAGAGCGCGGTCGCGGTATCCTCGCCCTCCGCGGAGAGAAAAACACCATCAAGCCCGGCGCAGACGGCAAAAAGCCCGAAGTGGCCAAAAACGGCCTCGTGGGTGATTCCGCCGCCATCCAGGCCGCCATCAAAAAGGAAGACTGGAACGAATATCGCATCGTCGCCAAGGGCAACCATGTGCAGCACTTCATCAACGGCATGCAAACCATCGACGTGACCGATGAAGATGCCGCGAATGCTCCCAAGGAAGGCCTCCTGGCTCTCCAGATCCATCAGGGTCCGCCGATGGTCGTCCAGTTCAAGAACTTCAAGCTCACCGAACTCAAGTAACCAATCCCCGCCATGCGCCTCCGGCTTCTCCTCGCTCTCCTCGCCGCCTCCATCACCTCCGCCGTCGCCGATACGGAATACATCGTCGTCAGCGGCGGGCCGGCGGTGCGGCAGTTTGAGGACCTGCGGAAGCCAACGGAGCAGCACGACCGCTGGTGGGGGAACTTCATCCGCACCGCCCGCGTGCGCATGCAGGAGATCCACAAGACCGCTCCCGCCGGCACCCGCATCACCTGGCTGGTCTATCGAGATGGCTACGTCCGCCGCGCCGCCTCCGAGCGCCAGCCGCTCACGCAAAACGTGGAGTCCGTGCCCAAGGCCTACCCCTTCATCAAACTGGTGTGGTTTCGCAGTACGGATGAACTTATCCGCTACATCAACGGCGGCATGAGCCGTTGGAGCACGAAGATCTCCGGCTTCGAGTACTTCGGCCACTCGAACAAATACAGCTTCATGTTCGACTACAGCTCCGATGTGTATGCGAACTCCGTCTGCTGGCTTCACCAGGCGGACCTCGGCCGCATCAACGGCAGCGCCTTCGCCAAAAATGCCTTCTGCAAGAGCTGGGGCTGCCATACCGCCGAAAGCATGAGCCGCGAATGGAAACGCCGCACGGGCGTCTGGCTCATCGGAGCCCACGGCAAAACCGACTACAGCCACATGCACGAGCGGAACTGGCAGGTGGGACTCTCGTCAGGGTCGAGGTGGGTGAACCGATGAGCTAGGGCCGCAGAGGATGAATGATGGATGAATGCCGAGGGCTGATTGTTGAGGTTCAATCCACCGCGAAGCGTTCGTCGTTTGTGCATCCGCCAGGCTTGTGCAATGCTAGGCGCATGAAGAAACTCCTTCTCGCAGCCTTCATCGCCACTTCAGGGCTTATCCTCAACACCTCGGCGCTGCATGCTTCGTCGGTTTTGGCCGCTTCCGAGGCAGATGATGTCCGTGCCTCACGCGGCATCTGTCGTGGCCGTGTCACCAGCATGGAGGCCTTCCGCCATCCGCAGCGTGGCGGCATCTTCACACGGGTGCGGATCACGGTGCTGGAAGCACTAAAAGGCCGCTTTCCGGCGGAGATCACGCTCATCCAACGTGGCGGCACGATCGACGGCGAGAGTGAGTCCACCGGCAGCAGCGCTGTGTTGCAGATCGGTGATGAGCGCCTGTTCCATCTCCAGCGCCGTGCGGATGGCACTCTCGATCTGCTGCGCGGCATGGCCAGTGCGGTGAAGCTTTCCGCCGGTTTGGGCAGTCTGCAAAAACTCCGCCGCGTGAGGAATCTGACCTCCGCGCAGTCTTCCTCGACCTTCATCACAGGAGAAGATTTTGGAGCGGTCACCGGCGTGCAGCAGGCGAATTCCGGCACGCCCAGCGGGGCCACCGGCCTGCTCGTCAATGGCAGCGGCATCCCCGCCCGGCTACTCCCGCCAGATCGCGGGGAGGCCATCGGCTATCTCGTCGATGTCCAGGCCTTGCCAGCCGGCATCAGCGAGGCGCAGGCACTCATCGCGGTCACTCAAGCTCTCGCCGCCTGGACGGCCGTTACCGGCATCACCTTCCGCTACGATGGCCTGCAAAATTTCGGCCTTTCCGCCGCCGATGTAGCCATCAATGACGAGCGTTTGCGCATTCAACTGCACGATCTCTTCGGCGAGATCACTGGCCCCACCACCCTCGGCATTGGCGGGCGGAGCTTCACGAATGTGAGCAGCGACTTCGCCACCACGGGCGGCGGTGGCGGCCAGGTGAACGGCCTCGAATTTCACAAGACCACCCGTGGCTACGTTGTCCTGAAACACACCGCCACCTCCATGCAGACGCTCAGCACCTTCACCGAGGTCCTCTGCCATGAGGTCGGACACGCGCTGGGCATGGCCCACTCCAGCGAGAACGCCGCCGAGCCGGATACGATGCTCAAAGAAGCGGTCATGTTCTTCCAAGTCCACGCGGATGACCGCGGAGCCACGCTCGGAGCCTATGATGGACCGGTGATTCAAAAAGCCCACCCACCCGCCAACACGCCGCCCTATTCCTACGATCGCATCGTTCCGCTGGTCACTGCACCCGGCGCCATGCCGGCCATTCCAGGGATCAATGAGCTCCCGCTGCTCGGCTATGACCTCCAAACCGCCTCCACCTCGCTCACCCTCATCACCACGGGGCCTGTCAGCAGCGTCGGCGCCGCCACCATCAGTTTCACGGGCAACACGATGAAGCTCACGCCCGCCGGTTTCTTCGGCGATAACCTCCTCGACCCCGCCACCACCTCCTTCTTTGAGCTGCAATGGGTGCGCTTCTCCGATGGCGTGAACTGCTCCCCCTGGTCTCGCGTTCGCGTCACCTCCCTCTACCGGGACGACAGCGCCGACGGCTTGCCCAATTCATGGTCCACCACCTACTTTGGCAGCAGCACCCCGAGTGCGGGCAACCTCAGCC
This sequence comes from Verrucomicrobiaceae bacterium, assembly GCA_016713245.1. GTDB lineage: Bacteria > Verrucomicrobiota > Verrucomicrobiia > Verrucomicrobiales > Verrucomicrobiaceae > Prosthecobacter. Next base: position 1,584,731 of record JADJPM010000001.1, read on the forward strand.
GCGCCACGGATGACAAAGATGGCGACGGCCTCACCAACGTCACCGAATTCATCCTCGGAACCAGTCCCGTCGATGCACTCTCCCGCCTTCGCAGCACGGCCTTCACCGCGTCCACACTCGAATTTCCAGCCTCGCCCTATGCTCTCTACACTCTCGAATCATCGCCTGATTTGACGACATGGACCCGCTTTGGCAACCCACTCGTTCCCACCACGACCACTGGCAGCGCCAGCGGTGATTTCATTCCTTCCGCCCTCGCCAAGCGATTCTACCGGATACGATTCGGGCCGTGATGTTTCACACTTCTCCTGCCGCCACCGCTCGGATGAGGTAGCCGCTATCGCCCTTCTTCTCCAACTTCACCAGGTCATGCGCCTGCACGGCCTCCAGCAAGGTGCTGAAGCTGCGGAAGCCATAAAAACGCTCTTCAAACTGCGGCTGAAGGCGGCGGATGGCCTGCTTCACATGGCTGGCCCAGACGGCGTCTTTATCACCACGGGCGAGCAGGGCATCGATGGTCTCCATCACGAGTCGAATCGCCTCCTCAGGATCACCGGCGGGCTTCTCAGGCTGCCTTTTGTCATTCGAGGCCGGTTTAGAGGCAGCCGGAGCCGCCGCTTGCTTGGCCTGCGTCACGCGGGCTTTCACATTCTCCTCCTCGCGGACGAGGTCGTCGTAAAAGATGAACTCATCGCAGTTGCCAATGAAAAGGCTGCTCGTGCTCTGCTTCACGCCCACGCCGATGACCGTCTTGTTGTTTTCACGCAGCTTGCTCACCAGCGGTGAGAAGTCGGAGTCCCCGCTCACGATGGCAAAGGTATCGACGTGACCCTTCATGTAGCAGAGATCGAGCGCGTCCACCACCATGCGGATGTCCGCGGAGTTTTTGCCGCTCTTGCTCACATGCGGGATGTCGATCATCTCAAAGGCCGCCTCGTGCATCGTGGCTTTGAAGCCTTTGTAGCGTTCCCAGTCGCAGTAGGCCTTTTTCACCACGACGCTGCCTTTGAGCAGCAGGCGGTCGAGCACCTTCGTCATGTCAAAGCGGTCGTACTTGGCCTCGCGGGCGCCGATGGCTAGGTTTTCGAAATCGCAGAAGACAGCGATGATGTGAGGACGGTCGCTCGGAGTAGCCATGCGGGATGACTACTCCTCCCGCCGGGATAGTGCGAGCGGCAAAAACGTGCCCGGAGCATGGCTTGCCGAGCCGCTGAATCTCGCCAAGCATGCCGCTCGCCACTCTCGCATGCCTCCGCCGAAAAAAGCCAGCCCCACCGCCGCCATCCATGTTTTCATGGGTAGCGACGAGGCACGCGTGAAGGAGGCCGCACTGCTCACCGTGCGCCAGCTCACCCCGCCGGACGCGGGGGATTTCTCCAACGACATCATCGACGGCACCGCGGACAACTCCGAGCATGCCGGCACCATCTGCTCGAACGTTTGCATGGCGCTGCAGACGCTGCCCTTCTTTGGCGGCACGAAGGTGGTGTGGCTCAAATACGCCAATTTCCTCGGCGATACGCAAACAGGCCGTTCGCAGGCCGCCGTGGATGGATTCGAGCGCATCCTCAATATCGTGGAAAGCGGGCTGGGCAGCGATGTGAAGTTCGTCATCAGCACCAGCGGCATCGACAAGCGCCGCAATGCCTACAAACGCATCTCGAAGCTCGCGAACATCGAGGTCTTCGACAAGCCGGACACCTCGCGGGCAGGCTGGGAAGGCCCCGTGCTCGCCATGGCCACGCAGCGGGCCAGAGACCTCGGCATCACCTTTGAGTCTGGTGCTCTCGAATTGCTTGTGCAGATGGCTGGTGACGACACCCGCCAGCTCGAGAACGAACTCATCAAGATCGATCTCTACCTCGGCGAGCGACGCCGCGCCGGTCTGAAGACCGTGCAAACGCTCGTCTCCATGAGCCGTGCGGGCGTGCTCTGGGATCTCGGCAATGCCATCGGCAAGCGTGACCTCCAGCGAGCACTCGATCTGCTCGGCACGCTCATGTACCAGGGGCAGAACGCCATTGGCCTGCTGCTCGCCGCCATCGTGCCCCGCGTGCGCAGCCTTCTCCTCATCAAGGATCTGGGCAGCCGCTACAAGCTGAACAAATTCAACTACAACGGCTTCTGCGCCTCGCTCGACGGCCTGCCATCCTCCGCCACCGCGCATCTGCCGCGAAAGAAGGACGGCACCGGCTTCAACGCTTACCCGATGTTCCTCGCCCTGCCTGAAACAGGGAATTTCTCGCTCGATGAGCTGCACGCTGCCTTCAAAGCCTGCCTCGATGCCAACGTGAAGCTCGTCACCTCCTCGCTCGATTCGAAGCTCGTGCTCGAAAGGCTGCTCATTGGTATCCTCGCCCGCAAGCCGAGGTAAGGACGAGGCCATTCAGCCAATTGATGCGAGGATCGTAAAATTCGATTCGCCTACGCTGTCGGCCTCGGCTTCCATCCGGCCTTCATGAACGCCTCTCATCACCGCTGGCTCCACGATCAACTCCCACTATGGGAACGCGACGGCCTCCTCACCGCCGAAAACGCCGCCTCACTACGCCAGCGGCATCCCTTTGATGATTCGCAGCCCGGCGTGGCTCAGCTCGTCATGGGAGCACTCGGAGCTCTTCTCATCGGCACCGGCCTCATCGCCATCATTGGTTACAACTGGGACGACTTCACCCGGCCGGTGCGGCTGCTGTTTGCCTTCCTGCCGCTGCTTGGCTCGCAGGTTTTCAGCTTCCTCGTGCTGCGAAAAGGCGATGCCGCCGCCGCATGGGTGCGTGAGACCGCCGCCATGCTGCAAACCATGGCCACCGGAGCCTGCATCGCCCTCGTTTCGCAGATCTACAATCTGGGCGGTGTCTGGCCGGACTTCCTCTTCGCGTGGTTCCTCCTCAGCCTGCCGCTCGTGTGGGTGATGCGCTCCACCTCCGTGGCCATCTTTTACCTCCTCGCCATCGCCGAGTGGTCCATCCACCAGTGTGATCTCGGCAAGGTCTGGTATCAAAGCGCCCTCATCTATCCGCTGCTGCTGCTCGGTCTCTTCCCCTTCTGGCCCGGCTTCCGATTGGAAAAATCTCTCTCCGTCACCCTGCGCTGGATCATGGCTCTGAGCGCCTCCTTTGGCCTCGCGGCGGCGGCTTACTGTGCCACCCAGCAGCACTTTGGCCGTAGCTGGGGCGATGGCGATACCTTCTTCTCACTGTGGGCCTTCACCGCCGCCGCGATGGCCCTGCTCCCGCTGAATCAAACTGGCCTCGATGCACCGGCCCGGCATAAACCACAGATCGTGCTCGGTTTTCTCTTCCTGCTCATCTTCGGCGTCGCCAGCACCTTCCAGGACGCCGGTGAGGAGATCGTGAAAAGCTACACCACAGCGGCGAAGATCCCATGGACCTGGGTTTTGCTTCTCACGACCGGCCTGTTCGCCTTTCACGCCATCCGCACCAGCCGCTGGGCGGTGCTCGCCGTGACCTCGATCATTCTCACCCCGCTCTTCGGGCTCATCTTCGGCTCCTCGGCGGCCATCGCTGTGCCCTGGCTCATGACGCTGCATCTGCTCGTACTCGGCATCACGCTCATCGTGCTGGAGTTCAGCGGCCGACGCGGCGCTCCACGACTCGGAGCCGCGCTGCTTTGCGTGCTGCTCATCGCCCGCATGTTTGAGAGCGATCTCTCCCTGCTCGCCAAAGGGCTCGCCTTCATCGTCATCGGCGTAGCCTTCCTCGCTTTCAACATCACCATGGGCCGCCTCAAAGCTCGCCTCGCCCCCACCAAGCCATGAAATCACTCCCGCTCATTCTCTTTGCCCTCGTCTCGCTGGCCCAGTGGGCCGCGCCGCTCTCGCAGATCTTCAAATACGAACGCACGCTGACCAACGGCACGCTCATTCGCCTCAAATGCACCGCCCCCGATCCCTATGATCCCCTGCGCGGCCGCTACCTCGCCGTGCGACCCGATCAGGCCGAGGCCCCCATCGCCAAAGGTGAAAAATTGCTCACGGGCCAGCATGCCTACGCCACCCTGCAAACCGCCACTGACGGCCTCACCACCCTCCGCGAGATCCACGCTCAGCCGCCCACCTCCGGCGACTACGTCCGCGTCACCTACAACTGGGAATCGGCCGACAAAGCAAACGTCTCCTGGCCCTTTGACCGCTTTTACCTCAACGAAGCCCTCGCCCCTGAAGCCGACAAATGGTTCGCCGAATCCATCCGCGATGCCAAAGGCATCATCGCCGAAGTCCGCGTCCACCAAGGACTCGCCGTCCTCGAAAACCTCACCTTCGACGGCAAATCCCTCCGCGATATCCTGAAGGAACGCGTGAAGCCTGCCAAGCCGTGATCGGCTCGGCGGCGTTTGTTGTGACACCGGAGTCGTGAGGCAGGTAGGCGGCAGTTTGGTCAAGTGTAAGTCAAGTTGTTGGTCAAGCAGTGGCCCGTCGGCCGCTCAATGGCTTATGACGGTTTATCGACGTTTTCATGACGGGCCTTCGGCCGCCGGAGATCATGCAAAGCCATACTTCGCTGTCGCTTTGTCGCCTTCGCGGGTGAGTTGGCGATTTGAGACGGCTTCCTGCAAATCGCGGCTAGCGGTGGCGGGGGAGAGGCCGGGGAAGTGGTGGAGGTAGTCTTTGCGGGTGAAGGTCGCTTTGCCGAAGTGATGACGCGCGGCTTCGAGTCGCGAGGTGGAGGTCATCCGCGGCTGACGCGGCGTGACGACGTGCTTGAGCGCCTCCAGAGTGAGTTCGAGGGCGAATTCGATGAAGGCGGTGGAGTGTCCGGCTTTGTCGCACTGGCCGAGGACGGCGTAGTAATCGGCCTGGCGGTCGCGGATGGCGGATTCGACGGGGACTTGGGCAAAGAGGGGATGATGTCGCTGGAGGATGAGGCTGTGCCAGAGGCGGCCCATGCGTCCGTTTCCGTCTTCAAAGGGATGGATGAACTCCATCTCGTAATGGCAGACGGCCGCGCGGATGGGCGCGGGCACCTCGGTGTCGGTGTGGACCCATTTGAGCAGGCGCTTAAGGACGGTTTATTGACGTGTTAGAGCCGTTTAAATAATAATGTGGAATGTCGGGAAACTGGTGCTAAGGGAAGGCATGGCCACACTCTCTCTGGATCTTCGTCAACGCATCATCAGCACCTGCGACCGCGGTGAAGGCACGCAAGAACAGGTCGCCCGGCGCTTTGGCGTCTCTTACGGCATGGTCAAAAAGCTGCTCCAGCAGCGGCGCAAGACCGGCTGCATCAAGCCTCGACATCACCTCGCCGGACGCAAGAAGAAGATCGTGGCCGAGCATCATCGCGATTCGCAAACAACTCCAGCGCAAGCCTGACATGACCTTGGCCGAGCTACGCGACGCGCTCGGACTGGAGTGCACACTGCCCGCCATCCACTATGTGCTCGTGGACATGGGGCTGACATATAAAAAAAGACGCTCCGCGCTGCCGAGCAAGACCGCGAAGACGTCGCCAAAGCGCGGCGGCGGTGGAAGCGCAAGCAAGGCGGGCTAGAGCCCTGGCGGCTGGTGTTCCTCGACGAGAGCGGAGCCAAAACCAACATGACCCGGCTGCGAGGGCGGGCACCACGAGGCAAGCGACTGCACACCGCAGCGCCCTGCGGACGCTGGCAGAGCACGACGATGATCTCCTCCATCCGGCTGGATGGCACCACCGCCTGCATGCACCTGCCAGGAGCGGCGGATACAGAAGCGTTTGTCACCTATGTTGGCGAAGTTCTCTGCCCGACGCTGCGGCGCGGCGACATCGTGGTAATGGACAACCTCGCTGTGCATAAAAGCCCACGGGTAACCACCTTGATTGAGGCAGTAGGAGCCGAGGTGAAGTTCCTGCCGGCCTACTCGCCGGATCTCAACCCGATCGAGAAAATGTGGAGCAAGATCAAGGCACTGCTGCGCAGTTACGAAGCACGCACGCCTGAAGAACTCGATGAAGCCATCAGCAAAGCGTTCTCAAAAATCACAGCCAAAGATGCGATGGGTTATTTTGCTTCTTGCGGTTATAGTATTATTTAAAATGCTCTAATGACGAGCTGGCTTCTACTTCTTCAGTGAGTAGCGCCCTGTCTTCTTGCCTCCGGTTCTCTCTATCAACCCGGCTTCGAGGAGTGGTTGCAGCAGGCCCATGGCACCTTGCCTGGAGACGCCGAGGACTTCCCAAAGTTCGGAAGGGGCCATGCTGCCGTGGTCGGCGAGCAGTTTGAGCAGTTGCTCCTGCCGGGGGCGAAGCACCAGCTTTCCGGGTGACTGGCGGCTGATGCTTTGCACCCGCAGCCAGGTGCGCTCCAGCGTCTGTCGCAGGCCGATGGCGCAGTATTCCAACCAGCCGGAGAGGTCTTCCCCGGCCAGCCGCACCGCATCAAGGGCGCGGTAGTAGCCTGGGCGGTCTTCCCAGAAGTATTCGTCCACGCTGAAGATGTGATGGCTGTCAAAGCCGCGCCGATACAGCTCCCACAGACCCAGCGCTCGGCCCGTGCGTCCGTTGCCATCGGCGAAGGGATGGATGTGCTCGAACTGGTAGTGCAAAATGGCCGAGCTGAGCACCGGGGACAGCCCGGTGGCCTTGGTGTTCCACCAGTCGAGCAGTTCAAACATCAGCCCGGAGACATCCGCCGCCGGTGGAGGCACATGACGGCCCACGCGCACGGCGATGGAGCGGTAGCGGCCCGCCTCGCCCTGATCCATGACGCTGTCGGCAAGCAGGCGATGCAGCTCAAAGAGGTCCTCATGCCGGATTTTCTTCTTCCGGGCATTCTTTTCGACATAGCGCAGCCCGGCGAAGTAGTTCAGCACCTCGCGGCTCGACCGCCGGTCCGCCGCCGCCAGCTCGCGGCCTTCCTCAAGCGCCCGCACCTGCTCCAGGGTCAGCGGATTGCCCTCAATCGCCGTGGAGGCATGGCCGTTGCGAGTCCGCGTGTCCTTCTGCAAGGCAGGAATCCACGACACGGACACCGCCGCTCCCTGGATGCGCTCCCGCAAGACCGCGATCTCCTCCACCAGCGAAAGCAGGCGGGCGCTGATGGTGAATTGCGGTTCGTAGGCCATGAAAATAAGTCAACCATAAGTCAAGTTGTGAGTCAAGTGACTCCCGAATCGCTATCGTCACGAAAGCCTTCTGTGGCTTAAATACCCATCTGCTGATCCAATTCATGCAAGGCGTTTAATAGCTCCTCTTCACGGCCCATGATCAAATCCATTCCCTCTTGGCTGATGTTGTTTTTGACTGTAGCCCGGGCAAGGTTTCTCGAATTGGCGGACTCAAGTCTACTACTTAACCCATTTATTCTCGATGCTAGAACCTGCATTTTGATCTGCTTGGCCAAGGCTTTTGCAGCCTCCTCGTTAGCGGTGGCCATTCGTTCGAACTCTTCACGGCTAAGGCGGAGTTCCTCGCGTTGTAGTTCTAGCTGCTCACGTTGTAATTTGATCTCGTTTCGAGTGAGTTCGAGTTCTTCGTTCTGCTTGTGCATCGCCTCACGCTGAAGTTGTAACTCCCGACTTTGAAGAACGACGGCAGTGACCACGCCTGCCAATGCCAGCCCTGAGAACAGCGCGTTGATTCCGCCGAACAAATCTCCGATTTGGCCCTGCTCTGCCTTATGCGGAGTCATTTTCTCCACGGCTGCCCACCAAGCGAACCATGTCAGGCCGATGACGAGTCCAACGGGGACAAAGATCTTGATGAAGGCGTTCATGATGGGTTGTCTATGTCTGCAAAACTGTTGGTGACGATCAAAACAAAAGGTGGTTCGCGAAACTAGCCGCGAACCACCCTTTTTCTTCAGTAGAGACTTCGAAACCAACTCACACCCCCGCCAGGATCCCATTCAGCGTCGCGCTCGGGCGAAGCGCAGCATCGGCTTTGGCGTTGTCGGGTTTGTAGTAGCCGCCGACGTCGGCTTTCTGGCCTTGGACGGCGAGGAGTTCGGCGACGATCTTGCTCTCGTTGGTGGTGAGGGCCTCGGCGATGGGTTTGAAGGTCTTTGCGAGGGCGGCGTCGGCGGTTTGGGCGGCGAGTTCCTGGGCCCAGTAGAGGCAGAGGTAGAAGTGGCTGCCGCGGTTGTCGATGGTGCCGAGTTTGCGGCCGGGGCTGCGGTCGAACTCGAGGAACTTGCCGTTGGCGGCGTCGAGGGTGTCGGCGAGGACTTTGGCCTTCGGATTCTTGAAGGTGTCGGCGAGGTGCTCGAAGGACGCGGCGAGGGCGAAGAACTCGCCGAGGCTGTCCCAGCGGAGGTAGTTCTCTTCGCAGAACTGCTGCACGTGCTTCGGCGCGGAGCCGCCGGCACCGGTTTCGAAGAGGCCGCCGCCGTTCATGAGCGGGACGATGGAGAGCATCTTGGCGGACGTGCCGACTTCGAGGATGGGGAAGAGGTCGGTGTTGTAGTCGCGGAGGACGTTGCCGGTGACGGAGATGGTGTCCTGACCTTTGACGATGCGCTCCAGGCTGAAGGTGCAGGCCTCAGCGGGCGTGAGGATGCGGATGTCGAGGCCGCTGGTGTCGTGATCTTTGAGGTATTTTTCGACCTTGGCGATGATCTGGGCGTCGTGGGCGCGGGCTTTGTCGAGCCAGAAGACGGCGGGGGTCTGCGAGGCGCGGGCGCGGTTGACGGCGAGCTTCACCCAATCCTGCACGGGGGCGTCCTTGGTCTGGCAGGCACGCCAGATGTCGCCCTGCTCGACGCTGTGCTCGAAGAGCACATTGCCGGCGGTGTCGGTGACTTTGATGGTGCCGTCGGCGGGGGCTTCGAAGGTCTTGTTGTGGCTGCCGTATTCTTCGGCGGCCTGGGCCATGAGGCCGACGTTTGGCACGCTGCCCATGGTCTTCGGGTCGAGAGCGCCGTTCTTTTTGCAGAAGTCGATCGTGGCCTGGTAGATGCCGGCGTAGCTGCTGTCCGGGATGACGGCGAGGGTGTCCTGCTCCTTGCCGGCGGCGTTCCACATCTTGCCGCCGCCGCGGATCATGGCGGGCATGGAGGCATCGACGATGACGTCGCTGGGCACGTGGAGATTGGTGATGCCTTTGTCGCTGTTCACCATGGCCAAAGCGGGGCCGCTGGCGTAGGCGGCCTGGATGTCGGCCTCGATCTCGGCTTTTTTGTCGGCGGGGAGCTTGTCGAGCTTCGCGATGAGGTCGCCGAAGCCGTTGTTAAAATTGACGCCGATCTCGGCGAGCGTGGCGGCGTGTTTGGCGATGAGGTCTTTGAAGAAGACGCTCACCGCGTGACCGAAGATGATCGGATCGCTGACCTTCATCATGGTGGCCTTCATGTGGAGCGAGAAGAGCACGCCATCGGCCTTCGCCTTGGCGATTTGCTGCTCAAAGAAGGCGACGAGGGCCTTCTTGCTCATCTTGGTGGCATCCATGATCTCGCCGGCTTTGAGGGCGAGCTTCGGCAGGAGGGTTTTGGTGCTGCCGTCCTTGCCCACGAACTCGATTTTAACTTCGGTGGCTTCAGCGACGGTGAGTGACTTCTCGTTGGAGAAGAAATCGTCTTTGCCCATGGTGCCGACGGTGGTCTTGGAATCGGCGGACCATTTGCCCATCGAGTGCGGGTGAGCCTTGGCGTAGTCTTTGACGGCCTTTGGAGCACGGCGGTCGCTGTTGCCTTCACGCAGCACGGGGTTCACGGCGCTGCCCATGACCTTGGCGTATTTGGCTTTGATCTCCTTTTCCTCGTCGGTCTGCGGGTTTTCGGGCAGATCGGGCAGTTGGTAGCCTTTGGCCTGAAGTTCGGCGATGGCGGCCTTGAGCTGCGGCTGCGACGCGGAGACGTTCGGAAGCTTGATGATGTTTGTGGTCGGTTCGAGGCAAAGTTTGCCGAGGTAGCTCAAATCGTCGTCCTGCTGCCCGAACTGCGCCAAAATGCGACCTGCGAGGGAGATGTCACGCGTTTCGACCTCAATGCCCGCCGCCTTGGTGAAGGCTTTGACGATGGGAAGCAGCGAATACGTGGCGAGGAGCGGGGCTTCGTCGGTGAGGGTGTAGATGATTTTGGCGGACATGGGGGCGGGAGAGGTAAAAAGGCGGGTCAAGAGGTCAAGGCGAGGTCAAGATGGGGGCAAGAAAAGGACAGCGAGAGCTCCGGAAACGTCGTGCGGCTCAAAAGCCACCTGGGAGCAGCCGAGGGCATTTTCGGCATTGGTGCAGCGCCACTGCCAGCGGGCAGTGGACTTGACGAGGGACTCGAGCTTGCCCTCCAGGATGTGAAACTGGCCCAAGAGCTGGCCGCCATCCCGCACATTCAGCGAACGGGCGGCGACGGTGCCGGAGAGAATGCCGCCGGATTCGAGGGTGACAGGGCCGTGGCACACGAAGTTTCCGTCGGCCTGCCCTCGCACGATGAGCGAGCAGCAGCGCACCTCTTGAAGGAAGGTGGCTTCGGCGCTTTCGGTGATGACGAGTTGATCGCAGACGACGGAATCGGCGATGAGGCCGGAGACATCCATGGTGCGGGAGGGGAGCGAGGCGGTCATCTGCTCGGTGCGATGAAGGCGCTTGTTGCAGATGGGACAGGTTGGCGTGTCGTAATCACCCGTGGTGGCCACCGCGAACATGATCTCGCTTTTCTCAGGGCGCAGGGCGGTGAGTGCGGAGCATAGCGCAGCGGCATCGACGGCCTCGATGCGGTGCTTTTGGGCGGTGTGAAAGGCGGCCGTGCTGAAGCCGGCAGGGGCGATGAGGATGCCACGGGAGTTTCTGGCGGTGGCGACCTCGTTGGCAAAATGCTCGACGGTCTCCGGCCTGGCTCCCCATTCGTTCCACGGGGCCAGTTTGACGAGTGCCCTTTGCGGCGTGGTGCTGCGCGGCTGCTCGATCATGGCAAACATGACGCTGCCATCAGGGAAATTGCGTGAACCCGCCAGCTCGCATCCGGCTTCCACAGCAAGGCCACGCGCCAACTCGGCGAGGCGCACCCAATCAAGGCTCACGAGCAGCTCGGGAGACCAGCCGTCCAGTTTGTCCGCGCCGCCGTGAGGCTGCGCGAGGCCAGACTGCTGGAGCGTGGAAAAGGGTTCGAGCATCGGGAGACCCCAAGCTGCGGGCGAAGCCTGTCCCGGTCAACCGCGCGGCTACCAGACGCCGAGTTTTTCGAGCTGCTTCGTGGCCGCACCGGCCCAGTCGCGGTTCGCGGCGGGGCTGGCGGGGCTTGGATGCAGGATGCGGCCAGTTTTGAAAGGACCGCGCAGGTTTTCAACGGCACGCACGGCGCAGGCTTCGGCATAGGCACCCACGCCGATTACCCACTCAGGCTGCAACGCGGTGATGACGGCCTGCAAATGGGCATCGCAAGGCTCGTTGAGGGCGGCGGCCTCGGCGGCGGGGAGCTTGTCGGGCGTGAAGTTTTTGCCGCCGGCTTCAATGAAAACGAGCGGGCAGTAATTGGCCACGAAGTGCTCGCGGAAGAAATTCTCGGGTGCGCCGAATTTGGCTGCGAAATGGCCCCAAAGCCGTCTTCCGCTCACTTCGGACTGCGGGCAGTCAAAGCCGAGCACGGGGCGTTTGGGATGCTCGCGAGGCGGTTTGCCCACCGGTTCGCTGATTTTCATCCAGTCACGCACGGCGGCGATCTCGCCAAAGGGCACGCCGGTCTGCGTCATGCCGAACGGGCCGGGATTCATGCCGACGAAGACGACTTTTTTGCGGCCGCTGCCAAAGCGGGAGAGGTAGGCGGTGTGCGGGGCCCAGGCGTAATCGAGCGGTTGATACACATAATCGACCGGCGGGGCGAATTTCAGCGGGCGCAGGGCCTCGCGGAGGGTTTCGGCGGCCTGGATGAGCGGGTGGGCGGGCATGCCGAAGCCTCTGGCTCGGGCGGCGGGGGCCGTCAACCGGGGCGGCGAGCCTTGACGCATCCCGGCGCATGGCCGAAGTGACGGTTTTACGGCATGAAATGGCTTCAAAGCGCACGAGCCGCGTGGCAGCGGGTGATTCACCTTCCTTACTTGGGGAGAGGGTCCTTCGTGCTCGCGCTGGCCCTGCTGATCGTGGCGATCTCGCAGGACTGGCATCGCACGCATCCGGATGAGGATGTGGATCAGGCCATCGAGATGGCCGCCCGCTCGAACCAACCGGTGCCGTATGGCATTCAGCGTCTGGCTCGCATCCTGCCGTATCTCAATTTGTGGATATCCATCGGCTCCGCCGTGCTGCTACTGGTGGTGTGGCGACGGTGGAATCAGCCAAAGCGCCTGCAATTCCCCATCACCGTGGCGGCCTTTTCCATCGCCGGATGGGCCATCGCGAGCGAGCTGGTCGATTACATCGCGCATGCGCAGATGACGGAGATGGGCGAGCCGCCGGTGCCGGCCGCGTTTTACGTCAAGCAGGTGCTGCTGGCCGTGGCGGTGCTCTCGATGCCGCTGGCGCTGCGTTACTATTTGAAGTGCGGCATCTTGGAAAGATACACGCTGCGTTCCTTCCTCCAGCCGCTGGTGTTCTGCTTCGTGTCCTTCACCTCGCTGTGGATCATCGCGGACCTGCTGGACAACCTCAAAGACTTCCAGGAGGCGCATTCGAAGCTCGCCGACGTGCTCGGCTTTTACGCCGGGCTGCTGCCCTACATCTATGTGACGATCATCCCGGTGGCGCTGCTGCTGGCCACGCTCTACTCGCTCACGAAGATGTCCCGGGCGAACGAGCTCATCTCCCTGCTCGGCACGGGGCAAAGCCTCGCCCGCGTGCTGCGTCCCATCTTCCTCGCCACGATCTACACGGCGTTTCTGAGCATGGTGGCGAATTACTACTGGGCGCCACGAGCGGAAAAAAATCGCAAGGCGGTGGTCCGTGCGCTCTCGGAGAACTCGCCGGATTCCATCATGGCGGACTCGATCATGTTCCGGAACCCGCAAAGCCGCCGCACCTGGTATGTGGGTACTTTCCCGGTCTCTCTGCGAGGCGGGAATCAACGCATGCGCGGCGTCCAGATGCGTGAGGAAGCCGCGAATGGCAGCCCCTCGCGTACCATCCTGGCTGGCTCGGCCACCTGGACGCCACGCGGTGGCTGGCGCTTCTTCGACGGCAACGAGGTGCTCTACCAAGATGGCAATCCCGTCGGCACGCCGCCCTTTTCGCCAGACAACCAAGGACAGTTCGTATTGGAAGCGCCGCAGATCGAAGAGACGCCGTGGAGCCTCGTCAGCTATGCGCTAAAGGCGGATTTCATGGGCGTGCCGGAAATCCTTTCCTACCTCAAAGCGCATCCGAAGGCCGCCGAGGACAAGCTGGCACCTTTTCGCACGCATCTCTGGCATCGCTTTGCCCTGCCGTGGCAGGCGCTGGCCGTGGTGCTCTTTGCCGTGCCACTGGGCGTGGCCTATTCGCGACGCGGCGCGGTCGGCGGCATCGCGGGCAGCATCTTTGTGTTCTTCGTGTTCATGTTCGTGAACAACCTCTTCCTCAATCTCGGCAAAGGCGGCCATCTGCCGGGTTGGTTCACGGTTTGGATGCCGCATCTGCTCTTTGGTAGCCTGGGCCTTCTTCTTTTCTACTACCGCTCCAACAACCGCGACCTGCCAAAGCTCCGCCTGCTGCCGAAGAAGCGCAAAACCACGCAAATTTCCCGGCCTCGAAACCGTCAGGACGGCCCGCTCACCAAGGGCGCGGCCACTTGAAACTTGAAACCTTGAACTTGGAACTCATAAAGACAGCCTGATGCAACAGAACTGGCATATCCGCAGCCGAGCCCATGCCTGCGCCGTCACCGAGCGACCCTTCGAAGACGGCGAGGTCTTCCACACCGCCATCTACTTTGACCCGGACCTCAACGAGTATGCCCGCCGCGATATCTGCGCCGAGGCCTGGCCCGCTGAGAAAGAAGTTCGCAAGCCCATCGCTGCCTGGCGTACGCTTTACCAAAAAGTGGAGCCGGATGCGAAGCCAGAGATCGCTCCCAAAGCCAGTGCCCAGGAGCTGCTCCAGCGCTTCATTGAGGAGGGTGATCCCAAGACCGAAGACGCCCGCTACATCCTCGCCCTCATGCTGGAACGGAAACGCCAGCTCACCCAGACCGCCGAAAAGGAGATCGATGGGAAGAAGATGCTCTTTTACGAGAACAAGAAGACCGGCGAGATCTTCATCGTGCGTGATCCCGAGCTGAAGCTCGATGAACTCGTGCAGATGCAGGAGGAAGTGGCTACGATCCTGGCCTTCGGTGGCCCTGCGGCCGAGGCGGCGAAGGCCGTCGGCGTGACGCTGACGGTTGATGGCGTTGTTCCCTCTGAAAATCCAGATCCGTCCGATCAGACAGATCAGACCGATCCGTCCAATCTCCCCAACCCCGAACCCACCCCCACCGACGATGTCCCTGCAAGCTGACCGCGAAGAACTCCGCACGATCCTCAAAGCCAAGTCCGTGAAGACGGGCAAATTCACCCTCGCCTCGGGCAAGGAGAGTGATCTGTATGTCGATTGCCGCGTCACCACGCTCGATTCACGCGGTGCCGTGCTCGTCGGACGCGTGCTGCATGATCTGCTGCGCAAGGAAGAAGCTGCTCGTGGCCTCAGCATCGGCTCGCTCGGCGGTCTCACGATGGGTGCGGACCCGATCACGCTTGCGGTGGCCATGAGTTCCAGCATGGCGGGCGATGCGAAGCCTGTGCAGGCCTTTGTTGTGCGCAAGGAGGCCAAAGGCCACGGCCGCGGCAAGCGCATCGAAGGCAATTTCACGCCCGATCAGCCCGTCGTCGTCGTCGATGACGTCATCACCACCGGCGATTCGACTTTGAAGGCCATTCAGGCCATCGAAGAAGAAGGCGGTAAGGTCGCCTTCGCTCTCATCCTCGTCGATCGCCAGGAGGGCGGCCGCGAGAACATCGAGAGCAAGGGTTATCCGGTGGTCGCGGCGTTTACGCGGCCGGAATTGGTGTGAGAAGTAAGATGTAAGAAGTGAGATGTCAGACGTCTCACTTCTAACTTCTCACCTCTGACGCGTCTCGATCTTCGATTCGATGAAAACCCTTCTTTTCCTCCTTCTCGCCATGAATGCCGCCGCGGTCGAAATCATCGCTCATCGCGGCTTTTCGGCGAAGGCTCCGGAAAACACGATTGAGGCCTTTGAGCTGGCCTGGAAGAGCGGCGCGGATGCTTGTGAACTCGACATCCATCTCACGGCGGATGGCGAAGTGGTCGTCATTCACGACAAGGATACCAAACGCACCTTCCCCGGCGAAAACAAGGTCATCGCCCAAACGAAGCTCGCGGAGCTTTCCGACCTTCCGACGCTCACCGAGGCACTCGCCACGATGCCGGCAGATCGCGGACGCTTCGTCATCGAGATCAAAACCGGCGCGGAGATTGTTCCGGCGCTGGTGAAGGTGCTGGTGAAGGTGCTGGAGCCGCTGAAACCGCGAGCGAAGCAGATCGCCATCATCAGTTTTCAGCGGGAGGCCTGCATCGCCGCGAAGAAGGCGTTGCCATGGATTCCGGTGCTTCAGCTTTCCGGCAGCAAGGACAAGAAGACCAAGCAGCCTATCGATCTCACCGAGGTCATTGCCAAAGCCAAAGCCGATGGACTCGACGGCCTCGATCTCGGTGCCGATTGGGCTTGGAGCGAGGCCATGGTGGCCCAAATCCACGCCGCAGGCCTCACCGCCGTCGTTTACACGATCAACAAGCCTGCGGACGTAGCCCGCTATGCCAAACTCGGCCTCGATGGCATCACCACAGATGATCCAGTGATGGCGAAGAAGGCGCTGGAGTAGCCGTAGTCCGCGAGCCCTCTCGCGGCTTCGCGTCTGCACCGCGAGAGGACTCGCGGACTACTATGGGCGGCTTTACTGCGGCGGCTGGCCGTTCACGACCTGCGTGCCCGCGATAAGATCATGGATGCAGCGGCGGTCCTCACGGAAGATGAAGCAAACGTTCACGAGAGAGAATAAGGGGCCGAGGACGGGAATCATACCGATGACGGCCGGCACCACACCACGCAGCAGAATGGTTTTTACTCCCCCCGGATTTTGACCTTCAGGATAGGTAACAATGCGGATGCCCAGCAAACGCTTCCCAATGGATTGACCACGAGTCGCCAGCATCACAAGCTGAAAAATTCCAAGCGCGAGGATGAGCAACCCGCTGAGAGCGGCCAAGTAAACATTCATCTCGGATGCACATCTCCGTTGTCTAAAAGCACCGCTGCAGCACCAGAGGCAATGCACAAAGACCAAAGATGATACCCCCCTCAATGAAGGCGGATAGCCACCGATACCATCTTCCAGCCAAATCCATGTTCCCCACGGCTCCCGGAGCCCTCAGCACATTCGAAGACGGTGCCGCGTAGGGATTGATGCTGGCGGTGCCGGAAGGCGGCGGAACGAAGACCGGGGAGCGGAATTTCGATCCGAGCGGCTGCCATTCGGCCATGCCATCGGTCCAGCAAAGATCGCCAGAGGAAAGCTCGCCTGTGGCAAGGCGACCGGTGATTTCTTCTTCGGACATCTGCCCGAGCTGGGCTCCATTTTTGGCAACGTGGTAATTCATGGCGCGGGGCTTCTACAGAGAAGACTCGCAGGCAGCAATCAGAAAACCTTAGACACAAAAAATCCGGCGGACCTGAGCGATCCGCCGGATGAGGGATGGGAACTGTCGAATGGCTGTTACACCTTCGCGCCAGCGGCCTGGGCGGCGGCGATGGCCTGCTCGGCCTTCATCTGCTCGATTTGGGCGTCGAGCACCTGACGCTTGAGGCTGGTGCCGGTCTTCTTCGCATACCAGAGCACGAGCGGGGAGGCGATGAAGATGGAGGAGTAGGTGCCGAGCAGCACGCCGATGGTGATCGGCAGGGCGAATTCGAGCATGGCGGGATTGCCAAGGAAGAGCAGCACGACCATCGGAGCGAGGGCAGTGGGGCCGGTGAGGAGCGTGCGGGAGAGGGTTTTGCAGATAGCTTCGTTCATCGTCTCACGCAGGGAGCCGCCCACACCACGCTGAATCTCCTCACGGATACGGTCGAACACGACGATGGTGTCGTTGATCGAGTAACCGGCGATGGTGAGCAAGGCACCGACGTGGATGATGCTCAGCTCTTGACCAAAGAGGACGACGAGACCCGGCACCATGAGCACGTCATGGAAGAGCGCCACGCTGGCACCGAGGGCGAAGGCGAACTCGAAGCGGAACATGAGGTAAACGAAGATGGCGACGAGGGCGAGAGCCATGGCCCAGAGGGAGGAAACCATCGCTTCATCTCCGATGACCGCACCCACGGTGGCGATGCTGGTGCCGGAGACGGTGCCATCCTTGGTCCACTTGGCCTTGATGGCCTCGTCGATGACGGGTGCGCTGTCTTTTTCCGTGCGGATGGAGATGTTCGTGGCTCCGGTGGCCGGATCAGCCTTGCGCTGGATGTAGTAGGTGCCGATGTCGGCTCCTTTTGGCTTTTCCTGAGTGACGGGCTGCCTGAGCGGCTTGATCACGGCGTCGAAATCGGTGTCGGCAAGGGTTTTACCGGGGGCGAGAACGACGTCCACACGGCCACCGCCACGGAAGTCGATGCCGAGGCTGGACTTGCCGTTGTAAATGAGGGTGCCGAAAGAGATCGCGGTGACGACGAGCGAGGCGATGATGAAGGCGGGAGCCTTGGAAAGGATGTCGAAGACCTTGTCCGGGATGATGCGGGTGGTGTGGATCTTGGTGAGGATATTCTTGTCCACCACCCACATGAAGATCACGCGGGTGACGATGAGGGCACCGATCATCGAGGAGAGCAGACCGATCATCAGCGTGACGGCAAAGCCCTTCACGAGACCGCCGGAGATGGCGAAGAGGATGACGGCGGAGATGAGCGTGGTGATGTTCGAGTCAGCGATGGCGGAGAAAGCCTTCTCGTAGGCAGCTTCGAGAGCGCCGGCGAGCGTCTTGCCCGCCTCCATTTCCTCTCGCAGGCGCTCAAAGATGAGCACGTTGGCATCCACGGCCATGCCGATGGTGAGCACGAGACCAGCGATGCCGGGCATGGTGAGCGTGAAACGGAACAGCGCCATCGCACCGAAGAGAATGCACATATTCACCACGAGGCCGATGATGGCCACAAGACCGGCGAGGCGGTAGATGAAGACCATGAACAAGGTCGTGAGCGCCAAGGCGGCGATGCCCACCCACTTGCCCTGATCGATGGAGGACTGGCCATAGGCGCTGGAGACGGTGGCTTCCGATTGGATTGCCATCGGGTTCTCCAGTGGATTGTTCAGCAGCGTGGAAAGAGTGAAAGCCTCTTCTTGGTCGAAGTCACCCGTGATGCTGGCGTTGCCGCCGTATTTCTTCTCGCGAAGCACCGGGGCGGAGATGACCACGCCGTCCACGATGATGGCCATCCGGCGGCCTTGATTGACCTCGGCAGTGGCATCGAAGAGATTGGTGCCCTCGCTGTTCATCTTAAGCAGCACGGTCCAGCCTTCGGCATCGAAGGTGGCACCGGCGCGGTCCACATGCTTGCCTTCAAATTCAGCGCGGCGCTTCACCACCAGGTCTGGTTGGGGGATTTCTTTGCCGGCCTTGTCCTTGCGGGGCTTCTGGGGAAGAAGCTCGAAGGAAGGATCACGCACGCCGCTGGCCTGGGCGGCCTTCAACTCGTCTTCCTTCTGCTGGTAGCCGGAATCCGGGTGCGTCATACGAAACTCCAGGTGAGCCACCTGCTGGATCTTTTTGCGGATGCCGTCGATTTCCTCCGGCTTCACACCGGGCATCTGGATGACGATGCGGGTGTCTCCCTGCGGCTGGAGGGTGATGTCCTTGTTGCTATCGGGATTGAGGCGCTTTTCGATGATGCCGATGGCCTGCTGCACGGAGGCGGAGGTGACAGGCTTGGGCGTGCCGTCATCGGATTTGCCGGGCATTAACTCGACAATGAACTCGCTGCCGCCCTGAAGGTCGATGCCGAAGGAAAGGCCCACGGTGTTGATCGTGAGCAGGGAGGAGGCCGCCGTGAGGGCGATGAGCAGCGTGCCGACGAGGCGCTTGGTCTTGTGGACGGCGGTGCCGACATAGATCAGCAGCATCAGTAGCAGGGTGGCTCCGATAAGGAAGGTAGCGTAGGCGTTCATGGTTGGGGAAAGCTAAAAAGGGAACTGGAGAGGCCAGGGTTAGGCTGCCTCGGCTTCGACGACATCGGACTTTTTCGTCACGACGGCGATCTTGGTGCGCTCGTATTCGATCTTCACGTTGTCGGCCACTTTGACCATCGCGGTGCGCTCCTTGAGGCTGGTGATGATGCCGTGCTCACCGCCTTCCATGATGACATGGTCGCCCACTTTGGCGCTGGCGATGAGGGCCTGGTGCTCCTTCATGCGCTTCTGCTGCGGACGGATGGCGATGAAGTACATCATGACGATCATGATGACGAACATCCACAGCGGATTGCCGAGACCGGCGGGCGGAGCACCTGCGGCTTGCGCCAGCACGAGGGCATGAGAGAGCGGGGAGATCATGAGTCGGTATCGGGGGACGGAGTGTTTTTGTAGCGGGCGACCACCTCCGCCCGGAACTCGGCGAAACAACCCTGTTCGATCGCTTGACGTGCCCTGGACGTGAGGGACGCGTAGAAATGCAGGTTATGAAGAGAAATCAACCGCAAACCCATGATCTCCTGAGCCATCACAAGGTGCCGGATGTAGGCCCGTGAGAAGCCCTGGCAAAGCGGGTGCGTATCCTCGGCGATAGGGCGGAAATCGCGGGCGTAGCAGGCATTTCGCAGGTTCATCATCCCGTCGTGGGTGAAGGCGGTGCCGTTCCGGGCCAGCCTTGTGGGCAAAACGCAGTCAAACATGTCGATGCCGCGGGCGATGAGTTCGATGACCTGCGGCGGTGTGCCGAGACCCATCGCGTAGCGGGCTTGGTTCGCGGGCAGAAGCGGCGTCACCCATTCGGCGATGCGCATCATGTCCTCCTCCGGCTCGCCGACGCTCAGACCGCCGATGGCGTAACCATCAAAACCCATCGCGACGAGTTCGCGGGCGGATTTTTTGCGCAAATCCTCATACACACTGCCCTGCACGATGCCAAAGTGCTGCTGCGGCCCACCGCCGGTCTGCGGCCGGTTTTGATCAATCCACTCGCGGCAGCGCTTCGCCCACCTCAGCGTCAAATCGAGGCTTTTGGAGGCTTCTTTGGCCTCGCAGGGATAGGGCGTGCATTCGTCAAAAAGCATCGCGATGTCCGATCCGAGCGTCGCCTGGATCTCCATCGAGGTTTCCGGCCCGATGAACATCGGCGTGCCATCGAGGTGGTTTTGGAAGTGAACGCCCTCCTCTTTGATTTTGCGCAGTTTCGCCAGCGAGAAGACCTGGAAGCCGCCGCTGTCTGTCAAAATGGGCCGGTCCCAGTTCGAGAAGGCATGCAGGCCGCCGGCCTCCTTCATGATTTCCATGCCGGGCCGCACGAAGAGGTGGTAGGTGTTGCCGAGGATGATCTGCGAATTCAGCGCTTTCAGCTCCTGCGGATGCACGGCCTTCACGGTGCCCTGCGTGCCCACCGGCATGAAAACCGGCGTCTCCACCACGCCATGCGGTGTCGTCAAACGACCGCGACGGGCGAGAGACGAGGAATCGGTGGCGAGAAGTTCAAACGGCATGCGGCAGCCCAAAAAAGGGCGCGGAGTCTCGCCGATGCGGCGGAAAGAGCAAGTGGCTCGCCAACCGCCTTGATCCAAGGCTTGCCTGTGCGGAGGTGAAAGCGTATTCTAGGAGGATGAAAGCTACCGTGGAACAACGCTTGGGCCTCGTCGAAGAGTCGCTCGCCGAAATGAGGCACGCGCTTTTCGGTGGAACCTCCGTCAAAAAAGACTGGCGGGCTGCGGCTGGAAAGCTGCGTGACACAGCCTTTGCCCGTGAGGTGGACCGCCTCGGGAGGGAGTATCGCCAGAGGCAAAATCAGCAGGAAGGTTGATGGTCATGCTTGTGCTGGACACTGACCATTTGACTGCCTTGGGCTACCGGAATGCCCTCGGGCAGCGACTACTGGATCGGCTGGCGGAATCAGGTCAGGAGGTAGCTACCACGGTGGTGAACGTCGATGAGCAGCTCAGTGGCCTGCTGGCAGCTCTCCACGCCAAACACGATCCTGACGAACAAATCCAACCTTACGCCGAGCTGGTGGAACGTATCGAGTTCCTAGCCGCCTTTCTGGTGCTGCCCTGGGATGCGGATAGCGCGAGAATTCTCCGCGACCTGAAGGCGAAACGAGTCCGAGTCGGCACCATGGACCTGAAGGTTGCTTCCATTTCGCTCGCCCATGATGTGAGCTTGCTCACCCGCAACGCGGTCGATTTCGCCAAGGTGCCTGACCTGCGATTTGAAAACTGGCTCGACTGAGTGGCGGAGGCTTACTTCACCGTGTAACGCAGCACCTTCGCCAGTGTGGCACGCATGTCTTTGCGGTCGACGATCATGTCCACGAGGCCGTGCTGGAGCATGAACTCGGCGGTCTGGAAGCCGGGGGGAAGGTCGGCGTGAGTGGTTTCCTTCACCACACGGGGGCCGGCGAAGCCGATCATGCACTTCGGCTCGGCGATGATGAGGTCGCCGAGGGTCGCGAAGCTTGCGGTGACGCCGCCGGTGGTCGGATGGGTGAGGACGGAGATGTAGGGCAGGCGTGCCTCAGCATGGCGGGCGAGGGCGCCGCTGGTTTTTGCCATCTGCATGAGGCTGAGGATGCCCTCGTGCATGCGGGCGCCGCCGGAGGCGGAGAAGACGATCACGGGCTTTCGCTCCGCGGTGGCCGCCTCGATGGCTCGGGTGATTTTTTCACCGACGACGCTGCCCATGGAGGCCCCGAGGAAGCGGAAATCCATGACCGCAAGCAGGACGGGAATCGTCTCGATTTGGGCCCGGCCGGTCACAACGGCCTCGCCGAGGCCGGTTTTGCCCTGGTAGGCCTTCACTTTGTCGAGGTAGCCTTTGAAGCCGAGGGCGTTCACGCTGTCGAGCTTGGCATCCATCTCCTGGAAGCTGCCCTCGTCCACGAGGCTGGCGAGACGCTCGCCGCTGCTGATGGTGAAATGGTAGCCGCAGTGGTTGCAGACGCGGAGGTTTTTGGTGAGGGCATCCTCGAAGAGGCTCTCGTTGCACGAGGGGCACTTTGTCCAAAGGCCCTCCGGCATGTCCTTCTTCTTCTCGCCGAGTTCATCGACGCTGCGTTTTTTGAAAAATCCCATGGTGTAGTGTTTGGCGTTCAGACGCATCCGACGGTGGCAGACCAGACCTGAGCGGCTCTCCCCGAAATGGCACTCGCGGGATCGACAAAGCGGGGTAAAACCGCTCTGCCAGCACACAGGACCGGACCAGCCTGAGCCGGGCGCGGAGGGCGATGCTAGCCGCGTGCCACGGTGATGACCACCACTTTTTCAGCCCCGCCACCTTTCTTGAGCACGCGGGCGCATTCACTGGTGGTGCTGCCGGTGGTCAAAACATCATCCACGAGGAGAATGTTCCGCCCGTGAAGGTCGGGCGGCCGGGGTAGATGCCACTGCCACCAGCAGGGTGGACGCAGCCGAAAGGCCCCGCGGAGGTTTTCCTGCCGCTGACGGCGGTTGAGGTTGGCCTGCTTCACGGTGGGGAGGATGCGCTCCAGCACCTGAACGGCCGGGATGCCGGTGAACTGCCCCAGTCGCACGCAAAGCTCCCAGCTTTGATTGAATTCGCGGTCGGATTCCCGCTCGGGATGCAGCGGCACCGGGACGAGCAGCCATTCGCTGAGTTTTTCGGCCCGCAGCCGCTCCTCGTCGAGCACCCGGCGCAGGAGGACGGCAAGCGAAGACCGCAGATGCAGTCGGCGGCCATATTTGAACCGGTGGATCAGCTCCCGCACCGGCCCGCGAGCCGTGCAGGCGGCCACCGCGAAGTCGAACTCTAGCTTTTGGCCCTCACAGTTCGAGCAGCGGAAGGCATTCGTGAACGCCCCGTCATACATTTCTCCGCACTTTGAGCAATACGGCGGCACCTGCGGCTCGATCTCTTCCAGGCAGGTTTGGCAGAGCCAATTCACCTCCTCATGCCGCTCCGCCAACCGCTCCAGCGGTTTCGTGCAGGCCACGCACACCGGCGGAAAGACCAGTTCCTCCGCCGCCCGCATCAGCGGCCGCACCAGCCGCCACAGGGCAGAATGGGGTGGCGGGCCGGGGTAGGACATGGCTCAAAGTTTATTCATAGCGATAGCCCGCTCCGTGTACGGTGCGGATGACGCGAGGCTGGGAAGGGTCTTTTTCGACCCGCTTGCGAAGCTGCGAGATGTGCTGATCGAGGGCACGGCTTTCGGGGAAGTAATCGACGCCCCAAACTTCATCCGCGAGGGTATTACGGTCCACCACCTTGCCTCGGCGATCGAAGAGCAGGCGCAGGACTTTCACATCACGCGGGGAGAGCTGGATTTCGACCTCTCCACGGTAGGCACGGAGTTCATCCGGCACGATGCGCAGGTCATCCATGGTGAAGACCTGATCGCCTTTCGTGGTGACGCTGGTGCTCACGCGGGTGGCGGTGCGGCGCAGGATGGCGCGGATGCGGGCGATGATCTCCTTCACGCCGAAGGGTTTCGTCATGTAGTCATCGGCACCGAGTTCGAGGCCGAGGACAGTATCGATTTCCTCAGCTTTGGCGGTGAGAAAGAGGATCGGCACCTTTTCGTCCTGCTTGCGGATCTGTTTGCAGACCTCGTAGCCGTTGAGGCCGGGCATCATGACATCGAGGCAGACGAAGTCGGGATTCTCCACACGGAAGAAATCCACGGCTTGGAGCCCGTCAGCGGCGGCCACGACTTGGAAGCCTTCCATGGTGAGCACTTCGCGGAGGGCTTCGCGTGTGTGTTCGTCGTCTTCGGCGATGAGGATCTTGGTCATGATGGTGGGGTGGTAGGTTGAATGGGAAGGGTGAGAATAAAACGTGCTCCTTCACGGTACTGCGGGCAGACGACGAGCTTGCCGCCGTGCAATTGTGCCAGTTCGCGGGAAATGGTCAATCCAATGCCTGTGCCGCTGACGCCTTCGTTCAGGTCGCTCCGGAGGCGCTCAAAGGGCTCGAAGACGGCTTTGCGCTTGCCCGATGGGATACCGGGACCGCAGGCTTCCACAATGATACGGACCAGGCTGCCGTCCACCTCCGTGCGCAGGCCCACATAGCGGCCCGCCAGGCCATATTTCTCGACGTTGGAAAGCAGATTGCCGAGGATTTGCGAGATAGCATCCGCATCGGCATGGATAACGGGTGGCCCGTGCAGATCGAGGTGAATCTCAAAGCCTTTTGCCTCCAGCACCGGCTTCCAAAACTCAATGGCACGCGTGGCAATGTCGTCGATCGAGACAGGTTTGGGCGAGATGGTGAGCTTATCCCTCTGCTGGCGGGCATAATTGAGCACGTTTTGAATGAGCCGGTCGAGGCGAGAGGTCTCGGTTTCCACCACGGAGAGCTGGCGTTTCATCGTCGCATCGCCCGAGGATTCGGCCCGGTGGGCTGCCATTTCCGCATAGAGGCGGATGTTCGTGAGCGGAGTTTTGAGCTCGTGCGAGATTTGATTCACAAAAGTCACCCGCTGCTGCGCCACGCTCAGCTCGCGAGCGCTTTCATGGAAGTAGAGCCAAGCCAGCACGATGACGAGCATCACACCGGAACCCATGCCGAGCATGATGGGGAAGAGATACGGCTTCGGGAATTCCTCATCGGCGGAGGTGTAGGCCAGCTCCCACTGGCTGAGAGGCTCCGAACAGGCCCGGTGAGCTGCCGGAGGCCGCTCAGAACCTTCGAGGCGCTTGCCCCACTGGTGCAGGGGTACACCGCGCAGGCTGGCGAGCATCATCCGTCCTGGGGGGACCTCCAGTCCGGGGTGCGGCAGGCGGGCAAATAGGCCCTGCATGAGCCGGTGGGTATCCAGAAGCAGCCCAGATAAACTGCCGTCCGGAAATTTTTTCCAGTAGATGAAGGTCTGCTCAGCCACATGCCAGCCGCTGACGGTGCGGGGAGTCGAGGAGGGCGTGGTGATCTCGTGAATGTGATAGCCACCGAGCTTCTGAAACGTCTGCCAAGGGGCTTTTCGGCGTTCGGTGTTGGAAGTGGCGATGAAATTGGGAGAAATCCGCTGAAACGGAGGCCCACCACGCGGATCGGCCACGATCAATTCCGCAGCAGGGCCGAAGGAAAGGGCCCGGGTCCTGAGCTCCGTCAGCAACTCCATCGGCTGCAACTCCACAGGCGGTTCAAAGGCATTCTTGCCGGGCAGTTCGTTGAGCTTCCCGCTGGCATCCAGTGACCAGGCCCGGGCTGTCCACGGGTGCTGGATCAGCCCGGCAGATGCTGTCGCGGCATTGGCTGCACCTGTGGAGATTTCGTCGAGTTCATCTGTAAGTTGCCGCAGATCGTGCACGATCTGGTGATCCGCTGAAGAAAGTCGCTCGGCGAGAATGGCCTGCATGGAGGCATCGGTCCGTTTCGCAGCGTCTCGCATCAAATACGTCCCGAGCCATGCCAGCAGGGCTAGCGGCAGGGCAACGAGGACAATGAAGAGGACGGTAGAACGACGGCGAAGCATCAGAAAGCCGCATAATTTAGGGCCGCTGGAGGTTTGGTCACCTGAAATTTATAATTTCCACAAAACAAACCGGGGCGGCCTTGTTCAGACCGCCCCGATTATCTTGAGTTATCCAACAGCCAGAAGGATCCACTCGCTTGGAATGGCGCTATCCTGCCATAGCTACTAGAAGATGCGTCAGATGCTTGTGAGTGAGTTGTAAGATAAATGTCAGGCGAGCTTCTTTTGCCTGAAATCAGGCTCCAAACAGCCCGCAAACCTTGTAAATCAGCCAGCCCAGTAGCGCCGTGGCCGGGATGGTCATCACCCAAGCCCAGACGATGCGCTCGACGAGGCTCCACTGGATGGCGTTCCAACGTTTCGCGGCCCCCACACCCATGATGGAGGTGGTGATCGTGTGCGTCGTGCTGACCGGCATGCCCATGGCTCCGGTGACGGCCAAAATCGTGGCGGCCGTGGTTTCAGCGGCGAAACCATGCACGGGCTTCATTTTGACCATTTTGTGGCCCAGCGTCTTAATGATGCGCCAGCCGCCTGCGTAGGTGCCGGCGGCCATCGTGAGGGCGCAGGTCATGATGATCCACAGCGGAATGGAGGCGGATTTGTCCGGGACTTTGAGAAAGCTGAGCCAGGAAGGCAGCGCGTCGAGGTCTCCCGCGGCCGTGGCCCCAAAAAGGGTCAGCATGATGACGCCCATGGTCTTTTGCGCATCCGCCATGCCGTGGCCGAAACCCATGTAACCGGCGCTGAATACCTGGAGCTTGCTAAAGGTGGTGTTGACCTTGGCGTTGTTCCAAGAACCCATTTGCCAGCAGGCACGAGTCACAAACGCAAAGCCAATCACGGCACCGATGACGTTTACCGCCATAGAAAGGTGTAGGCTTCCTGCCGAACCACCTGTCAACCAAACGAAAAGCGACACCAACAAAGTGGGGAAATACCAGCCTAAAAATCCACCAACCATACCGCCTAGGGGGCAGGTAATTTTGGGCTTCCAGTGACTGATGATGGCAAACAGAAGCCCCATCACCAACAGTCCAATCGTCAGCCCGAGCAGCGGGCTGGAGATCATCGGAATGACCACCTTGTGGTAGATGCCTTCCATGCTGACCTTGCCGCTGACCTTGTCGATCTTCTCACGGGACCAGATGAGCACGTCCCAATTGCCGTTCGAGGCCCCCAGGCTGGCCCCGATGAGGCCACCGACGAGGGCGTGGGTGCTGCTGGAGGGCATGCCGAACCACCAGGTGAGCAGATTCCAGATGATCCCGCCCATCATGGCGCAAAAGATCGTCAGCGTGGTCACGGCCACCACCTTGTCATCGACGATGCCGCTGTGGATCGTCTTCGCCACGGCCTGGCCGAAGAAGGCCCCGATGAGGTTGGTGATGGAGGCCAGCAGCAGCGCCTGCCGGGGCGTCAAAACTTTCGTCGAGACGACGGTGGCGATGGCGTTCGCGGTGTCGTGGAAGCCATTGATATACTCAAAGGCCAGCACGACGAACATCACCACAAACAAAAGAAACAGGGCGGTCGTCATGAGTCGCGTGGTGACGGATCAGGTATATTTCAAAACGATGTGGGAGAGCACGTTTCCGGCATCCCGGCAGCGGTCCACGACCTTTTCGAGCAGGTCGTAGAGGTCACGCAGCATGATCACACGGATGGGATCGTGATTGCCCTGATACAGGTCCTTCAGCAGGGCTAGGACGAGCTTGTCGGCATCTCCCTCGACCTGCTGGAGCTTCGCGTTGTGCTCCTTCATCTTTTCCAACTGCATCTTCCGGCGCAGTTCGGCCACCATGGTCACCACGATGTCCACGGCAGCCTCGGTGAAGGCCATCTGCTTGGAGAAATCCACGCCGTCGAGCTTGCCGGCGCAGATTTCATAGCGCTCGGCGATCTTTTCGACGGTTTTGGGGATTTTGTAGAGGGCGATGGAGAGGGCCTCCACGTCTTCGCGTTCCAGATCGGTGACGAAGGTTTTGCAGAGGGCCTCGTCGATCTCCTGGGTAATGGCCTTGTCTTTGCGGCGGGCATCCTTGAGGCTCTCGAAGTCCTGTGTGCCGGCGGGCTTGGAAAGGAGGCTTTTCAGCAGGTGGACGCTGTTTTGCGCCTCTTTGGCGCTGCGTTCGAGGAGATCATAAAAGACGTCCGTTTTGCCAAAAAACTTTTGAAGGGAGATCATGGTCAGTAGGTGGGAGAATGAGCCTTCCGTGAGGAGGCGGGCCATTTAGAGCGGCTGGCCCTCGCTCTGTCAAAGGCGGGAATGTGACATTCGCCGAAACAATTGGGTGACGTTCGCGTCACGACCCGTTTGGTTGCCGTGGCGCAATAAGTGTTGCGTCAGCCGCCTCCATCCACCCATCGCTCTCCCGCGCAGTCCGTTGATCGTCTCTTCTTGCAGCTCGGTGGTGCCACCACAACGCTCACCACCCTCGGCTATGATGGCAGCACCTCCCTCGCCTCCTTCATCAGCGGACTTCCCCCAGGCACCGCAAATCAACCAGGCGCGGTCAACGGCAGCTTTGGCACGCTCGCCGACCACGACTACGTCAACGTCGGCGGCATGCTCACCCTCACCGGTGGCGGTCGCTTCGTCGTCAGCACCACCAATAGCGACACCCCAGTCTTTGGCGATCTTTTCAATCTGCTCGACTGGACGACGCTCAGCGCCGGCACCTGGAATATCGCCACGGATCTCCAGCTCCCCATGCTCTCTTCCGGGCAATTCTGGGACACCTCCCTTTTCAATAGCAGCGGCGTCATCATCGCCGTCCACGAGCCTTCGAGGGCCATGCTCGTGCTCCTCGGCCTGCTCGGTCTTTGTCTGCGACGACGTCGTCAGGCTTGAAACAGGCCTCGTTCCGCCGCACCGATGCCTCCCACATGCCGGACATCGTCCTCGCCACGCTCAACGCGAAATACATCCACGCCTCCTTCGGGCTCCGCTACCTCATGGCGAACCTCGGAGAGCTGCGTGATCGCGCCTGCATGGCGGAGTTTGTCATCAATCAGCAGCCTCTGGAGATCGTCGAGGCCATTCTGGCGCATGAGCCGCGCCTCGTCGGCTTCGGCGTCTATATCTGGAATGTCGAGCAAACCACGGAGGTCGTCGCCTTGCTCAAACGCATCCGCCCCGAGCTGATCATCATCCTCGGCGGGCCTGAGGTCTCCTATGAAACGGCCCAGCAAGTCATCACCGAGCTGGCGGATCACATCATCACCGGCGAGGCGGATCTCAAGTTCGCGGAAGTGTGCCGCAGCTTGCTGCGTGACACAGACACTCCTGTCTGTGCTGCCTCAGAGGGCAGACAGGAGTGTCTGCCTCACATCATCGCGGCCGAGTTGCCACCGCTCGCTCACATCGCCTCGCCCTACGAGCTCTACACCGACGAAGACCTCAAAAACCGCGTCATTTACGTCGAGGCCTCACGTGGATGCCCATTCACCTGCGAGTTCTGCCTCTCCTCGCTCGACATCCCTGTCCGCGCCTTTCCCACGGAGGCATTTCTGGCCTCGATGGAGCGGCTGCTGGCTCGCGGGGCCACGCAGTTCAAATTTGTGGATCGCACCTTCAATCTGCATCTGCCGACGAGTTCGGCCATTTTGCAGTTCTTCCTCGATCGCTGGCGCGAGGGGCTGTTTTTGCACTTCGAGATGGTGCCGGATCGCCTGCCCGAACAGCTTCGTGGCCTCATCCGGCAGTTCCCAGCCGGTGCGGTGCAGTTTGAAGTCGGTATCCAGACCTTTGATGACGCCACCTCGAAAAACATCAGCCGGAGACAGAACCTCGACCGCCTCGCGGACAACTTCCGCTTCCTGCGAGAAGAAACCGGCGTCCACATCCACGCCGATCTCATCGTCGGCCTGCCCGGCGAGGGCATCGAGAGCTTCGGTCGCGGCTTTGACCGCCTCGTGCGCCTCGGACCGCAGGAAATTCAAATCGGCATCCTCAAGCGACTGCGCGGCACGCCCATCGTTCGACACGACGACGAGTATCACATGATCTACGCACCGCATCCGCCCTACGAGATCCTTTCGACGCGTGACATCCCCTTTGAGCAAATGCAGCGCATGCGCCGCTTCGCGCGGTATTGGGACATCGTCGCCAACAGCGGCCATTTCACCGGAACACTGAAGCTGATGTGGCAAAACGCCGAATCGCCCTTCGCCGAGTTCCTGCGCTTCAGCGACTGGCTGCACGCCAAACTCGGCCGCACCCATCAAATCGCCCTCCACGTGCTCGCCCAGACCCTTTTCGACTTTTTGGTCAATGAATCAGCGCTGGATCGCGATCTCGTCGCCACCACACTCGAAGCCGACTGGCACCGCACGCCGAGCCGTGAAGCACTCAATCTCCGAGGACATCATCTCGCCGCTCCGAAACTCGAAAAACGAGCCGCGAAACGTCAATCGAGGCATACCGCAGCCTGATTCCCCACCAACCTCAGCCCATGCAGCGTGAGGTCTGAATCGACGGCGATGTCTTCCTCCATCCCGCTGATGATCCAGGCCGCATCACCGCCCGTGGCCACGATCTTCGGAGCCGCCAGTTCTTGGCGCAGCGCCTCCAAAATGCCCTTCACCATGCCGCGATAGCCGATGGCGGCACCCGCCAGAATGGCATCCTTCGTCGAGGTGCCGATGGCAGTTAGGGGTTCACTCAAATCGACTCGCGGCAGCAGGGCCGTGCGCTCATGGAGATAGTCCGTCATCAGCCGCAGCCCAGGAGCGATCACGCCGCCAATGTAATGCTTGTCCTCGCTGAGGATGTCGAAGGTCACCGCCGTGCCAAAGTCGATCACGATGCCCGGCGCACCATGCATGTGCGCCAGCGCCACGGCATTCGCGAGGCGGTCCGGGCCGATGCTCTCCGGCTTCGGATAGCGAATGCCGATGCCCATCGGCGTGTCATGCCGCAGCACGGTCAAAGCATCTCCGAAGACCTCGCGAAAAGCCTCCACAGCCTTCGGCACCACACTGCACAGCACCACGCGGTCAAAGGACCAGCCAGCAGTCAGTTCACGCACCTTCTCGGGAGAAATCTCACGCGTCGCATGCTCGCGGCGGTCGAGGATGGCCTCGCGGTTGGCGAATCCAAATTTCGTGCGTCCATTGCCGACGTCGATGAGCAGTTGATGATCGTTCACACCGCCAGACTGCCGTTGAGTCGTCGTTTTGCAATCGCTCCTCACTTGAGAAGTTCCGCCACCGGGATGCGGAAGAATTTGTCCGTGCGCGACTGCTTCTTGTCTTCGCCACCGAGGCAATAGACATGCTCCCCCATCTTCACGAGGCCCACCATCGCCGCGTAAGGCAGCGGGATAGCCTTTCGATAGCTGTCCGCTTTCACGTCATAGATCACCGCCTCCGCCGTGAAGTCATCACGATACCCGCCAGCGATGTAGATGTGGCCGTCATCAAGCGTGACGGCGGTCAAACCCCGCGTCGGAGCCGCGAGCGAAGCCAGTTTCCGCCACACGTTCTTCTCAGGCGAGAAGGCATAGGCCTCCGCCGTGTTCACCGCCGCTTTGTTGACCTTATCGTAGTTCATCCCGCCAAACACGAACAACTCTTCCCCCACCATCTCTGAACCTGCGAGACCAAAAGGCTTGCCGGGGTAGTCGGCGAGTTGCTTGAACCCTGATTTGCCGTTGTGTGACCAAGTTCTGCGGCACAGACCGAGTAGGTTCGATGGATCATTGGTGCCACCTGCAAAAACGAGCTGGTTGAAGTCGCGCACTCCACCGCATGCTAGAACAAGCTCCGAAGGTGCTCCAAAGACACGCAAAGGGCGGCTGCCATCCGTGCCGCCAAAGTCCAAAACATGGCCTTTGCCACCTATGCTGATGCCGTAAGCCAGTGGCGATTTCAAATCCGGCAGAGCAGACCACTTTTGGGATGCGGGACTATATTGACGCACAAACTTCAACCAATTCTTTTCTCCCCCTGACCAGTTGGTGCCGCCCCTGACCTCGATTTTGCCATCCACAGTGGTGGCAACAAACCCTCCATTTGGCTCCGGCAGCGGTGGGAGCTGCTCCCACTGCGCTTGAACGGGCCTCGCAGCGATTATCAGCGATGCGATCAGCATCAGCGCGAGAGCGTTTTGGACTGCTCCAGCCCTCTGGAGCTTTCCGAAGGCCGTGAGACGCTCGACAGCGCCGGAGGACCGGCGCACTCCAGGACGCTTGCGCGAGCCAGGCTCACGAAACAACCGTTTTGTCATCAGGATCAGTTGCTCGTTCATAGTGGTCGGTGTGTTCGGATTTCCAGCCGGGCATCAAACGCACATCGCTTTCCCCGCTGAGTTCGCCGGGGGCGCTCGCAGGAGCGATGTTTTCTTGGCGACGCATCTCCCACCAGCATTGGCCACGGTGATTATGCTCGTGGTCGATGACGAAACCGGCTTGTTTCATGAGCGGGCCGATCCAGCCCATGCAGTGGTCGCAGTAGTCGCTGTATTGAAGAAGGCCGTTGCGGATCAAAAAGCCCTTCGAGGGGCATTCGTGCATGTCGATGCGGAAGACATCCTCCGTCACGGTGCGCTCATACACCGCGCCTTCATCAGCCAGCGTCGGCCCCCAATACTCCTGCATTCCCTCGAAGCCTTTCGCGCCGATCAACTCCGACGCGTGAAGCTGCGAATCGCGATGAATGGCCTCGTCCCAGTAGGCTTTCACAAGCTCGTGACCGCCGAGACGGTTCAGCCACTCGAAAGTCCACTCGTAGTGCCCGCAGAAGTCGTAGCTGCCAATCATGATGCGGTGGCGATGTCCTCCAGGTTTTGCGGTTCCAAGGCGCCGTGACGTTTCACGAAGCGCTGCGTGCAGCTTCCATTGCCGCCGCACACACGCACCGCGAGGCCCGCAGGCTCCGCGATGGCCTCGCTGACAAAATAACAGTGCTGGCAGATCTCCGGCACGATCTCGCGACCATGCGCCCGCAGATGCGTGATGAGCGGACAGACCTTCACCTCCAGCGTCACCTCGTCCGGCAATTCACGCACCTCCACCTCCGCACCCGGCTCCGCGGCAAAAAAGGCCCGCCAATGCTCCGCCACTCCACCACTCCCACGCTCCCGCCACTGCTCCGACACCGGCCGGTAGTACTCGCGGCCGATGTCCTGCCAGTAACGCCGCAAGCCGTCCATGCCGTGGCGCTGCTTGATGAAGCGAAAGGTGGCGTTGGTGGCCAGATAGAAATCGGCGTGCCCCACCGGTTTGGTGTCGAGATAAGGCAGGGCGGAGTCAACGGGCATGGCGTGGAGTCGTCGCCAGCATGGCGGAACTTTCGATTTGTTTGTAGTTCGGGCTTTAGCCCGTTCAGGAGCGTCCAATCACGGCCTAAAGGCCGAACTACAAACATTTCCGGCGAAACCAGTGGCTCCGCGAGGAAACCACGAAATGAGGCATTGCCGCTGCGTTGGTGTCTCCCGTAGCCTCCTTCGCATGACACACTTCTCCTGGCTCGATTACAGCATCTTCGGCGGGTATCTGGCCGCGTCGGTGGGCGTGGGCCTGCTCTCCGCCCGTGGCTCGAAATCGCTGAGCGACTACTTTCTCGCCGGCCGCGGCATGAGCAGCATCCTCGTGGCGATGTCGATCCTCGCGGCGCTGTTCTCCGGCATCAGCTACCTCGCCGGTCCGGCGGATGTGTACAAGAACGGCTTCGCCTTCGCCTACATCGTGCTGGCATTTTTCATCGCCACGCCCTTCACGACGCTCTGGATGCTGCCGAAGTTCTATCAATCGCGCTACTTCACGGCCTACCAGTTCCTCGAAGAACGCTTCTCGCTGTCCACGCGATTGCTCGCGTCCGGTCTCTTTATCTTTCGCGTGGCCTTGTGGCTCGCGGCGGCCACTTACGCGCCCGCTTTGGCACTGGAAAAAGTCACCGGCCTGCCGCTGTGGCTCACGATCCTGGCCTCCGGCACGCTCACCACGCTCTACACCGCGCTCGGCGGCATGCGGGCCGTCATCTGGACAGATGTGATGCAGCTCATTGTGCTCTTTGGCGGCCAGCTCATGATTGTCGTCGTGGCATTGGGAAAAATCCCCGGCGGCCTCGGCGGCATGTGGGACACAGTCGTGGCCGATGGCCGCATGAATTTGAGCCTGTCCTTCAATCCCGCCGAACGTGTGAACCTCGGCGCGATCCTCATCGCCGGTGCGTTTCTGCACCTCGTGCAAATGGCCACTGATCAAGTCAGCGTGCAGCGCTACCTCAGCGCCGGCAGTCTCAAGGAATCGCAACGCTCGCTGTGGATCAAGCTGTGGTTCGTCCTGCCGGTGCTGGTGCTCTTTTACGGCACTGGTCTGGTGCTATACGCCTTCTATAAGGTCCACGGCGATCCTCTCGCGGCCGGTTTGATTCAAAAAGAAGACCAGATCCTGCCCTACTTCGTCGTCACGCAATTGCCCGCCGGTCTTCCCGGCCTGCTCATCGCCGCCATCTACGCCGCCAGCATGTCCACCATCAGCGCCGGGCTGAACTCGCTCGCCTCCGCCACGGTGATCGACTTCCAACAGCGCCTCTCCGGTGTCGCCGATGGCTCGGCTTCGACGAAGGTCAGCAATGCCCGCTGGATCACCGTCGGCTACGGCGTGCTCGTGATGGCACTCGCCTTTGCGGTGTCGGCCATGCCAGGCAATCTGGTCGAATCCGTGAACACCGTCATCGGCCTCATCGGCGGACCGCTGCTCGGATTGTTCTTCCTCGGCATGTTCACGCAACGAGCCACGACGCGTGGGGCGCTCACCGGCTGCTTCAGCGGCTTTGCGTTGCTGTTCGGCGTGTTCTTGTATCAAAGCGGCTGGTTCACGACGACGAAGCCGCCGCAGCTGGTCTCCTTCGTGTGGTTCAGCCTGCTGGGCTGCGCGGTCACGATGCTCGTCGGCCTCGCGACCTCGCGCCCGGCGAAATGAATCACTTCACTTTTCCTTGGAAGCCGTTTCCACGGCCACGGTGGCATCGCTCAGGATGGCGGCGTGTTTTTCATAGCTCACCTTGGAACCCGTGAGCTGCGCCAGGTATTCGAGCGCCTCGGAGAGCGGCACATTGGAAAGCGAGAGCGTCAGCTTCTTGGTGCCGAGATCAGCGCCTTTGACGATGACGTTCGGGCTCACCTTGCCGTTGGAGGCATTCTTCGAGAGCACCCGCAGACCGGCGAGCGCCTCGGTGAGCGTGACCTCTTCCATCTCGATCTTCGGGATCGTCACCCCGGCGTAGTCGCGGCGCAGCGTGGAGGCTTCCGGCTTCGCGTGGGCTTTGATGTAGCGCAGCATGTTCTGCGTGTCCGGGTGGGCGGGATTGGCGGCGGCTACTTGAGTGAGAAAAACCTGCGCCGTGGCGAAATCGCCTTTGTGGAAGGCTTCGCGGCCTTTTTGATACAGCGCGTTGAGGTCATCGGCAGCGGTGAGGGAGCCGAGGGACACAAAAAAAGCGGCCATCAAGGTGACGGCCGCCGCGGGAGCATTCCAAGCATGAACAAAGGATGTTTTCATAGGCATGGGGAGGTTGGTGAAGGGATTTCACCAAATTCGCGATGAAGTGTCAATAGCCATGATCGGACTCCGGCTTTAAGATGCGCCGCCATGCTAAGCCTTAGCCGTATTCTCTCCCTGCTGTTTCTCGTCTCGCTGCTTTCGCCTGCCTTGGCGCAGGAAAAGGAGCTCACTCCTCAACAAGCCAAGGCCGCTTTTGCCAAGGCGGACAAGGCGCTGAACGACGCCTGGGCCGCGGCGAAGGCCAAGCTGCCGGAGGAGACGTTTGCGAAGTTGAAGGAAGATCAAAAGGCCTGGGTCGAGTATCGCGACTACCTGGCTCGGTCGCCGATGTACACCGGGGCCGAGGGCAGCGACGAGCTCTCGCTCGAGTCGCCGGAGTATATGGAAGCCGCCGCCGCGTTGGAAGAAGATCGCACCCGCTGGCTGAAAGGCCTCGTCCGTGAATGGGAGGCGGAAGAACCGCTGACCGGCCAGTGGACGGACAGCTATGGCGGCAGCGTGCAAGTCGTCGAAAAGGACGGAAAGCTGCATTTCATCATCGAGTGCGTGCGCGGCCCCACCTCGCACACGGGCGGTCTGGCCGGCATCGCCGCCTGGAACAGCACGATCGGATGGTTCAGCGACAAAGGCCGCGACCCGGCGAAGGAGGACGAAACGAACCTGAGCTTCATCCTGCGAGATCAGAAGCTCGAAGTCATCGGAGCGAACACCAGCGAGTATCATGGCGCCCGCGCCTACTTTGACGGCGAGTATGTCAAAACGGGCAAGCTCAGCGCCAAAGCCCAGGCTGCCGTGCTGAAGGCCGCGAAGTCCGGCGAACTCCCGGAGGAATAATCCCACCATGCACGCCGCCGGCCCCAAGAACCCCCTTCATGGCATCACCCTCGAGATGATGGTCACGCAGCTCGTGGCGCATTACGGCTGGGAGATGCTCGGACGCATGATCCCGATCAATTGCTTCAACTGGCATCCCAGCATCAAATCCAGCCTCACCTTCCTCCGCCGCACCCAGTGGGCACGTGACAAGGTGGAGGCGCTCTACCTCGACTCGCTGCCGGACATGAAGCGGGACGCGGATGCGAAGCCGAAGGACGCGTGACCTACCGCCGATCCGCCACAAAGATGGTGTGCGTGCATCGCCGGGCCTGCGGATAGGCCTTGGCGGCCACGGTTTCGACTTTGAATCCCGCTTTGGCGAGACGTCTCGCAAAGGCCTGGTCGGTGCTCGCCGACCAGAACGTGACCCGCCCGCCGGGCTTCAGCGCCTGCATGATCGCGGCGAATCCCTGATTCTGGTAAAGCCGTGCATTGCCATCCTGCACCATCGCGATAGGGCCGTTGTCCACATCGAGCAGGATGGCGTCGTAGTGCCCGGCGGGAGCGCGGGAGATGACCTGGAAAACATCCTCGACGAAGACCTCGACCCGTTTGTCATCGAGCAGCAGACCGTTCACGGAGCCGAGGAACTCCCGATTCCACGCCACCACCTCCGGCAGCAGTTCCGCCACCTGCACGCTGGCCTCCGCACCGACCAGCTCCAGCACCTGCCGTAGGGTAAAACCAAAGCCGAGGCCGCCGATGAGCACACGGGCCTTTGCCGGAGAACCCGCACGGACACAAGCCAGCTGGGCGAGCACCTTTTCCGACTCCGCGGCATTTGTGCCCATGAGCGGCTGGCGGTTCACCCGCAGGTAAAAATGCGTGTCATGCGCATGCAGCGTGAGCTCGGCACCGTCGGGAGTGCTTGCGGTGGCGAGGAGGGTGAAGGGCTTCAAGGCGGCGCGATAGCACGAGAAGCCATGCTTTCACAAGAGGTTCTTGCGCAGCGTGCGGACTCCCGCGATACAGGAGCACGATGCAAACGTCACGCCGTCACTTCACCTCGGGTCTCGCGCTTTCGATTCTTGGAACCGCCTGCCAGGGACCGATGCCCCAGGCCTATCAGCCGCCGCAGGCCGCTCCACAAGGCGGTCCCTTCATGCTCGGCGTGGATGTGCTGGCCTCGCGTGGCTTTGACCTGCTGCGTGGCAAACGCGTGGGCCTCATCACCAATCACACCAGCCTCACCGGCCGTGGCGAGCGCACACGCCAGCTCATGCAGCGGGCGCTGGGCGGAGGCCTCACCGCGTTGTATGCGCCGGAGCACGGCATCGACGGCTCCATCAAGGCGGGCGTGCATGTCGCGACGCGACGCGACAACGTCACAGGCCTCACCGTTTACTCGCTTTACGGCCCCACGCGCAAGCCCACCCCCGCGATGCTCGCTCCCATCGATGTGCTGGTGTTTGATCTCCAAGACATCGGCTGCCGCAGCTACACCTACATCAGCACGATGATCGTCTCGATGGAGGCCGCGGCGGAGAATGGGAAACTCTTCGTCGTGCTCGACCGGCCGAATCCCATGGGCGGATGGCGTGTGGAAGGTCCGCCGCTGGAGTCGCAGTGGAAGTCCTTCGTGGGTCAGGTGCCCGTGCCCTATGTGCATGGCATGACCGCGGGTGAGATCGCCCAGATGGCCTGTGCTCGCGGCTGGGTGAGCCGTGTGCCGCGCATGACCACGGTGAAGATGCAGGGCTGGAATCGCTCCATGATCTGGCAGGACACCGGCCTGCGCTGGCATCCCACCTCGCCAAACATCCCGTATGCCACCTCGCCGTTTTACTACGTCGCCACCGGCATCCTCGGCGGCGCGGCGGCGGTGGATGTAGGCATCGGCTCGGACAATCCCTTCGGCTATGCCGGCGGCAGCGGTGTGAATCCCGGCGCACTCCTCGCCGCGTGCCAGCGCTGGAACACCCCGGGCGTCACCTACTCGCCCTACACCAAGAACGGTTTCGGCGGCGTGAAACTGCACATCCATCCCCGCAACACGGCCGATCTCACCGGCCTCGACGTCATGCTCCTCGCCGAGATCAACCGCCTCACTGGTGGCAAAGCCGCCCGCAACATGAGCGGCTCCAAGTTGAACCTCTTCAACAAGGTCTTCGGCAGCGAATCTCTTCATCGCGACCTCCTTCGCGGCACGCCAGGCCACGTCATCGCGTCACACTGGCAGGGCTGGGTGCAGAGCTTCCGCTCCCAGCGCCAGGGCTATCTGCTGTACGCGTGAGTGCTTGGAATCCTGCTCCGTCTCCGCCCCCTGCTCCGTCTCCGCCCCCTGCTCCGCCTCGCTTCGGGGGCTGATGCGCCCGGATTCGAGGCGGAGACGGAGGAGGAGTCAGAGTCGGATCACCTGCGGTGGGCGAGGCTCACTTCCTCCTCTTCAACGCCGGCAGCTTCAGACCGTTCTGCGTGATGTGCAGACGCTTGATCTGGCCCGTCTCGTCCCGCTCGAACTCCAGCGAGGCAAAAACGACGTCATACTCAAAGTGCCCCGGCTTCGTCTCAAACACCGGCAGGAACGGCTGGCCGGTGAGCTGCACAAAGAGCGTGCCGCGACGCACTTCGATCGTGAAAACCTTGTCCGGCGGGAAGAAGTCATACACGCCGGTGAACTCCTCGAGCTCCTTCGCGGGCCGGAAGAGATACTCGGGTGCTTGTTCATCGAGCCGCTTCGCCACCTGCTTCTGGTTGTTTTGATCGAGCGTGACGCTCGTGATGACTCCGCTGGCATCGCGGCCAAAGATCAGCCTCGCCGCCACGCCGCGATGGAAGAACACATCCTTCTTCTCATGCAGGTAAGGCAGGAAGACCTGCCCCGTGAGCTTGCACCACAGGCCACCATCGCGGATGACAAAGGTCAGCTTGCCCTCCTGGCCGAGTTTGAAGACACCGACGTAAGGTTTCAGCTCCGCCTCGCTGAGCTTGGGGCCTTCCACGGCCTTGAATTGCTCGCGATCCAGCGGCCGCGTGACCATGACCGGCTCCAGCTCGGCATTGTTGATGAGCACGATGCGCACCTGATCGGTCTTGGGCTTTGCTTGAAGCAGCGTGCGGTAGCCGCCGGTGCCGCCGTTGTGCGCGATCAAATCGTCGCCAAGGAAAAAACAGCAGCCGATGCCCTCGGCGAGAGGTTTCACCGCAAGCTGGATGGCCTCGCGCAGCGGCGAGGACTCCGGGTGATTCAAAGCGCGGCCAAAGAGCATCATGTCCGCCGCCGTGCTGCGCAGTCCACCAGCGGGTGCGAAGGCTTGAAAGGTCCACTCATGTGCTTCCTTCTTCCCATCAAACGGCGGCGCGAGGCGCTGGCGCATCTCGGCTGTCGGCACCGGCATCGTGTCATGCATGCCGAGCGGCTGGGTGATCCGGTCACGCACGAGATTCGACCACGAATCACCCAGCGCACGCTCAATGACATGACCCAAAATAGCCACGCCGGCATTCGAGTAGCTCATCTCATGCGGGCCGGCTTTTTCGATCTTCACGCTCGCCAGCCATTCACCGAGCTTTTTCGTGTCGTAAGTGCCGTAAGGGTCCGCCACGGTGAAATCGGCATTGTCCGGCATGCGGGGCAAGCCGCTCGTGTGCGTGGCGAGCTGCGCCAGTGTGATGGCGGCCACCTTGTCATCGGCGAAGGCCTGCTTCGCATTGAGCGCCTGCGTGAGTGTCGTTTCAAACGTGAGCTTCTTCTCCAGCACGGCCTGCGCCAGCAGCAGCCCGGTGAATACCTTGCTGATCGAGCCGATCTCAAACACCACCTTCTCCGCAGGTAGGTTCGCAGGCTTGTCGGGACCTGAAATGGCATACACCGCCTTTCCGTCCCGCCACTCGCCAGTGACGATGCAGCCACGCGGCATGCTCTTGGCGATGTTTTGCGCCGAGCCGGCCAGCGACAGAGGCTTTTGAGCCAACAAAACGGAACTCAGCGAAAGCCACGCGAGAGCGAGCAGGAGAGGTTTCATGCGGCGAGCATGCGCGGAGGCACATTTTTTGTCACTTCCTTTGTTTCCTGCCGTTTGGCTGCCATGCGCCGCATCCTCGCCCTGCTCTTCCTCACTGTTCTTTCCGCCTCCGCCGAAAACAAATGGTTCAAAGGCAACACGCACACCCACACGCTCTGGAGCGATGGCAATGACTTCGCCGAGATGGTGATCGACTGGTACAAGCAGCACGGCTACGACTTCCTCGCGCTCAGCGATCACAACATCCTCCAGGCCAAAGAAGTGTGGATGGATGTGAAGGCCGTCGAGAAGCGCCGCAAGGCACTCGGCAAAACGACGATGGAAAAGTATCGCGCCCGCTTCGGC
Organism: Verrucomicrobiaceae bacterium; assembly: GCA_016713245.1. Taxonomy (GTDB): domain Bacteria; phylum Verrucomicrobiota; class Verrucomicrobiia; order Verrucomicrobiales; family Verrucomicrobiaceae; genus Prosthecobacter. The sequence continues at coordinate 1,624,949 of JADJPM010000001.1, forward strand.
GATGAATGGGTCATCACGCGTGAAAAGGAAGGCTCCACCGAGGTGCGTCTGCGCGAGATGCGGGAGTACGCGCCGAAGTTTGACGAGCCGGGCAAGTTCCTCCTCGTGAAGGCCGAGGAGATCAGCGCCTCCTTCAACAAAGCCCCCATCCACATGAACGCGGTGAACGTGCAGGAGGAGATCCAGCCCGTGAAAGACCTCACCAGCATCCAGGAGACCATGCGGGCGAATTTGAAGCTCGTCGCCGAGCAGTCGAAGCGCCTCGGCGTGCCGATCTTCACGCACATCAACCATCCGAACTTCCGCTGGGCACTCACCGCCGATGACCTCGCCGCCGTGACCGAGGAGAACTTCTTCGAGATCTACAATGGCCACCCGATGATCGAGTGGGAGGGCGACGAGTTCCGCCACAGTCACGAGAAGATCTGGGACATCGCCAACACGCTGCGCCTCACGCAGTTCAAGGCCGCGCCGCTCTTCGGCGTGGGCACCGATGACTCCCACCACTACCACGGCGAGGAAAGCAGCCCCGGCCGCGGCTGGGTCATGGTCCGCGCCGACAAGCTGGAGGCCAATGCGCTCGTCGAGGCCATGAAGCGCGGCGATTTCTATGCCAGCAGCGGCGTCACGCTGGACGACGTGAGCTTCACCGGCGGCAAGCTGCGCATTCAGATCCACGCCGAGCCCGGCGTGACCTACACCACCGTCATCCGCGGCACTTTGAAAGGCTTCGACGCCACCACCACCGAGGTCGCCACCCCGAAGGGCGACTTCCATCCCGTGCGCAAACGCTACTCCGACGACATCGGCAAGACCCTCGCCACGCTCACTGGCCCCGTCATCGAATGGACACCCAGCGGCAACGAACTCTACTTCCGCGCCTCCATCACCTCCTCGAAGCCGCATCCGAATCCCTCCATGAAAGACCAGAAGGAGATGGCCTGGACGCAGCCCATGGGTTGGCGCTGATTTGTGCTGTCATCATGCAGTTGAAGCTGCGCGATAGCGTCCTGGAGTGCGCCGGCCCCCCGGCGCTTTCGGGCGTTCCAAGTCTCTCTCGCTAACGCAAAGCTCCCGCCATCCCCCTCCTTCCGTCTGTTCCGTGTCTTCCGTAGGCCCATCTTCATCTCTTCCCCGCATCGGCCTCGGCTGCGTCACCTTCGGTCGTGAGATCGACGAAGCCGCTTCCTTGGCGCTGCTCGATCACGCCTTCGCACGCGGCGTCACGCACTTCGACACCGCAGCCGCTTACGGCGGTGGAGCTTCGGAAACGATCCTCGGCAAGTGGCTGGCTTCGCGAAAGCCGGAAAGCATCACCATCGCCACGAAGATCCTGCCGCCGTATGATGGCATCGACATCACCCCGAGCCTGAAACGCCTTGGCGTGGAGCAAATCGACCTGCTTTACCTGCATCAATGGCACGAAACCGCGCTGCAAGCCGGTGCAGCGCTCGAAAAACTGCCGGTGAAGCGATTCGGAGCCAGCAACGTGACTCTGGATCAACTCCGCGCTCTCGGCCCGCGCTTCCGCGTGATCCAAAACAACCACAACCTCGCCGTCAGCGAGGTGAGCGATGAATTGCGCGACTACTGCGCCGCGAATGACATCGCCATCGTGACCTACAGTCCGCTCGGAGCCGGGTTTTTGACCGGGAAGCATCAAAACGGCGTTCAGGCCGGTTCACGCTTCGAAATCGTTCCGGGGCATCAGAGCGTCTATTTTCATGACGCAGCCTATCAGCGCCTCGCACGGCTCGAAGCCGTCGCGAAGCGCACCGGACACTCACAGGCGCATCTCGCGCTGGCGTGGGCTTTGCATCAGCCGGGCATCGATACCGTGCTCATCGGCGGTCGCACGCCGGCGCATCTCGATCAGGCCTTCGCGGCGCTGGAGTTCGATGATCCGGCGTTGATGGCCGAGCTCAGCCTTGATGCCGCCGCCTGAATTCCTTCGGAGTCATGCCGGTGCGTTTGCGGAATTGCTGGGTGAAGGCGCTTTGATCGCAGAAGGCGTGGTCGAGGGCGATCTGGATGATGGGGAGCGTGGTTTTGGCCAAAGCCTCGGCGGCGGATTGGATGCGGGAGCGGAGCAAGAGCTCGTAGGGGCTGATGTCGAGGGCGATGCGGAGCTTGCGATGCAGGTGGCGCTCGGAGACGCCGGCGGCGCGGGCGAGCTCGGCGGTGGTGACGACTTCGTGGCAGTGCTCGCGGGCGTATTGCACGGCGACGGTGACCTCGCGCACATCGTGCTGGCGCATGCGGTCCTCATCGCGGCGGGTGATGCCCATGACGCCGATGACTTTTCCGCGTTTGTCGCGCACGGGCAGCTTCGTGCAGAGGAACCAGCTCAAATTGCGCTGCTCGTCATACCAGACTTCGAGACGGTTGATGAGCGGTTTGCCGCTGCGGATGACCTTTTGGTCGTCGTCGCGATACGCCTTCGCGACATCGGGCGGGAAGAATTTCTCATCCATCGCGCCTACCAGCTCGCGCTCGCTCTTGATGCCGAATCGCTCAAAGGTGGCGCTGTTCGCCGCGATGTGCCGCCCCTGGTCGTCCTTCATGAAAAAGAACACGCCGGGCATGTGCTCGAAAATCGCCCGCACGCCCTGCGGATCGGCGATCCGGGCGAAAAAGTCGGCTTGGAGGCGTGGCAGCGGCATGGCCGGATAGTGATGCAGAAAAATCGCCTGTCGCAGGGAAAGCACGGGCTTCATGACCCACCCGTAACGGCCAAAGTGCAGGCGGGAAGTGCCGGCTGAAACGGGACAGGTATGCCGCTTGAGCATCACCGCTCCGGCGAATCGCCTCAAGGCCTATCCGATGGGCGCTTGGTCCCAAGTGAAGCTGCCTTTGGGGCTATTCTCCGCGTCATGACCCTTTTGGAAACAGAGTCCAGAATGATCTCCCGCAGATTCAGGCAGGCCCACAGATTGGATTCCAAAAAAATTTGTGGGCTTCCCTGAATCTGTGGGAAGTCACCAATCAGGGTGACGCACGATATAGGCCGCCTTTTGCCCTCGCAGCAGCGATGGCAGCAACGGAAGCGACGGCTCCAAAGGCCAACCCGGCGCAATCAGCCAAGCCCAACTCGATAGTGCCATCAGCGGCACGAGCGCGAACACGAACAGCGTGAGCACGCTGGACAGCCCTTTCGCCGATCCCGACGTGGAAACACTGCGCCAGAAGCTCAATGAGATGATCCTGAATGGGCGGCGGTAGAGGAAGCTGTGAGACTTTCCCGGCTGCCTTGACTTTCCACGGCATCCTTGGAGACTCGCTCCGTCCGTTCGGGACTCGTTTGGTTAAATGGGCATTGTTAGCCCAAAAACAATTACATATGGCCGATTTCACCGCTGGATTAGATAGTCTTGTTCAAGACTTTGAGTCGCATGGAATACCAGTAGGAACTCCAGGTTTTTATGACCATGAGGCATTTGTTCGAAAGGAGAAGCAGAACCCACAATACCTCAACAATTATGCGCGATTCGTCAGTTTGCGTGCCTACGACTCGGACTACCTTGATCGTGCGCGAACCGAAATCCCTGTTGTGGCTAAAGCCCTTCATGGGGAGCTTGTTGAGGACGGGCGCCAGGGAGCGTGTGTTGATACATCAGGTGTTCTTTCCAAGGCGTTAGAGCGGGAGGGTATTTGGAATTTCGTGGTGAAAGGATCGCTTACGTTGGATTTCCCGTCGAGAAGTGGAATTGGGAAGAGGTTCTTCTGGACCGTTGATGAGGGAGAATTCGTTGCTGCACACACATGGGTTTTTGCGCCACCATTCGCTGTCGTCGACGTTACGATACGCCAGCAAGGACACTCCGAGGACGAGTATGCCCATCTTCCTGACATTGTGCTTGCTGAGAGTCCAGCACCGGCAACGGCTGAGATTGACGATGTTATCGCGCCTGATATTCGCGCATTCCTTGCACTTCAGGGCGTTCCTCGGTCTCAATTCTTTCGTGCAATCAACCCGACCATGGTGCGGTTCTTCGAGGTATTTCCTGCTTGTCGTGTCACTGCCGGTGAGATGGCCTTGAAGTATGTTCCAACGGCTGTGGGTGCTCCAGATTGCCCATTGGAGAAAATGATCGGACTGTCGCAAGAAAGTCGGAACGGGATTGAGATTTATGAGCAGGTAATAGTGCCCGCACTCAAACAAATACGAGGTCGGATGGGGTGAATGTGCCAGCATTACATCTCACACACCCGCACGAGTCGGCACGCGGCTCCGTAACGTATGGGCGAAGGAGGCGGCAGGATTCATGGCTGCTCAGGCACCGAAGATCCATGAGATGATCCTGAATGGGCGGAGGTAGAGGAAGGCGTGAGACTTCCTCACGTCTTGACTTCAGTTGTCATCCTCGGACACTCACGCCGTTCGTCCGGCCTTCGCTTGGCTGGACAGGTATTCAAGAAACTGTGGGCGGAGATGATTCGAACGCAGTTTATAGTGACAACACAACATTATGGGTAACAACATCGCCATGCCTAGCATCCAAGACATCCAAGGATATGCCACGATTGTAGGAACAGTTGTCGGCCTCGGAACCTTGGGCTTTCTGATGAACTTCATCAGAGAGCAGCGGGAACAAATGAAGGCGCATTTAGAAGTGCTCCGAGAACGTCTGAAGGCCGTTGAAGAAGATCGAGACAGAACTGAGAAGTGGGGCAAGAGAGAGCAGGAGAAGCTTGCTGCGGAGAACGCTAAATTGCAGGCAGATTTGCAGATGGCCCTGAAGGACTCTGGAATAACTCTGGAGAGTTTGTTGATGGGGCGGCGTGTGGAAGACGTCAGCGCTAAGCTGCAGCACGCCATCGAGTCATTGATGCAGAAAGCGCAGCTTCTGGAGTCCCGAACATCCACGAGCAGTGACCCAGAGTGGCACTTGGCATTAGCACAAGGGTTTATGGCTCAGCGCAATTGGCTTGAGGCCGCCCAGCATTTAGAGGTTTACTCGTCATTGAGACCAGAGGATCACGAGGCCCATTTCTCCAGAGGTGTCGCCTATGCGAACACCCGACATGGTGCAGACACAAACTTGAAAGCGTTGCGTGCCTACAACGAGGCTATCGCACTTCTAGACATCCAGACAGACAAGAATTGGAAAGCGCGGTGCTATGTCTATCGTGGAGCCATGCTTCGCCGACTGGGTCGATTGGACGAGGCAGAGGGCGACCTGCTCCTGGCGCAGAAATTGGCTATCGCTGACTACGAAAGACAGGACACGACATACAATCTATTCATGCTCTACGCTCTAAAGGAGAGGCGCTCAGAGATGTTGGATTGCCTGAGATCGATACGTTCACGTGGACACTTACAGGGTATTCGATCACACCTCCGAGACAGTCTCGCTCCATACGCTAATGACCATGAATTCCTTGACCTTCTTGCAGAGAGAATTGGTGTCGCAGCGATTTCGGAACCATGATTAGCCACCACCATCCACCAACCAGGCCGAAAAAACGGATGCAGGCAACGGCTCGAAGGCAATCTGTCGTGTCAGCAAACGTCACTCCTCGCTATCGCCTGATCCGAGACGTTCTCCACCCCCGGAGATGGATCGATGAGTGTGTTTTCGCCCTTCGCCGACTCTGACATGGAAGCGCTGCGTCAGAAGCTCCGTGAAATGATCCTGAACGGGCGGCGGTAATGGAAGTTGTGCGACTTCCCACTGACCGCCCGCACCCGCATTGGCCGGATTTTAACAAAGATTGGCAGTCTGTCACCAAAGGAGCTGTGGGCGACGAAAGTATTGATCAAGACACTTTTTCGCTCCCGCCATGAAACTCCGCCCCTTTGCTCTCGTCACTGCCCTCTCGCTCGGTCGCCTGCTGGCCGATGATGCCACCGATTTCCCGCCGAAGCCGCCGGTGAAGGCGCTCACGGCGGCGGCGGAGCAAAAGACCTTCCAATTGCCGCCGGGGTATCGCATGGAGTTGATCCTGAGCGAGCCGGACATCACGGAGCCGGTTGGCATCGCTTTCGATGGCAATGGCAGGCTCTACGTCGCGGAGATGAGCAGCTACATGCGCGACATCGACGGCACGGACGAGCTGGTGAGCACGAGCCGCGTGTCGGTGCATTGGTCGAGCAAGGGTGATGGCAAATACGACATGCATCGCGTCTTTGCCGACAAGCTGAAGCTGCCGCGTATGCTGCTGCCGCTGGCCGATGGCGTGCTGATCGGCGAGACGGACACGAACGACATCTACCTCTACAAAGACACGAACGGCGACGGCGTAAGCGATGAAAAGAAGCCGGTGTATCAAGGCGGGCCGCGCGGTGGCAATCTGGAGCATCAGCCCAGCGGCATGACGTGGGCGCTGGACAACTGGATCTACACCGCAGTGAACAATTACCGCCTGCGCTGGAAGGACGGCCAGCTCATCAAGCAGGACATTCCCGGCAATGGCGGCCAGTGGGGCGCGACGCAGGATGATGAGGGCAAGTTTTGGGTGGTGAACGCGGGCGGCGAGAAAGGCCCGCTCAATTTCCAAAACCACATCCTCTATGGTCAATCGCTCGCCCGCGGGCAGTTCGAGTCCGGCTTTGAGGTCGTGTGGCCGGCGATGGGTCTGCGCGATTACCAGGGCGGCCCTGGCAAGTCGCGCGAAGACGACACGCTGAACCATTTCACGGCGACCTGCGGTGGCGAGATCTTCCGAGGCGATCAATTGCCCGCCGAGCTGCGCGGCAATCTCTTCTTTGGCGAGCCCGTGGGCCGTCTCGTGCGCCGCACAAGCATCGAGGTGAAGGACGGCATCACCATTCTGCACAATCCGCATCCGCAGAGCGAATTCCTCCGCAGCACGGACGCGTGCTTCCGGCCCGTCGATATGAAAACCGCGCCCGACGGCACGCTCTTCATCTGCGACATGTATCGCGGCATCATCCAGGAGGGAAATTGGACGAAGGAAGGCAGCTACCTGCGCAAAGTGATCCTGCAGCACAGCATGGACAAGATCATCAATCGCGGCCGCGTGTGGCGTCTCGTGCATGACACGACGAAGCCCGTGCCCGCGCCGAAACTGCTCGATGCCACGCCCGCGCAACTCGTGGAGGCGCTCGCGCATCCGAACGGCTGGCATCGCGACACCGCGCAGAAGCTGCTCGTGTTGAAGCAGGACAAAAACGTCGCGCCCGCGCTCATCGCGATGCTTCAGAAAAACAGCAGCGACCTCGCCCGCATCCACGCGCTGTGGACGCTCGAAGGTCTCGGCGCTCTCACCAGCGATCTCGTGCGTGCCGCTTTGAAGGACAGCTCGCCCGTGCTGCGCCGTGCCGCCATCCGCGCCAGCGAATCGCTCGCCGATGACACGCTCGTCGCTGACGTCACCGCTTTGACCAAGGACAGCGATCCCACCGTCGTCATCCAGGCGCTGCTCACCGCGAAGCAGATGAAATGGAAGGATCATGCGAAGCTCATCAACCTCACCGCGCTCAGCACGCCCTCGAAAGGCGTCAAAGAAATGGCCGGGCAGATGCTCAACAGCCAGATCAGCTTCCCGCGCGAGTTCAGCAACGCGCAGAAGGATCAGATGCGTCGCGGTCAGGCCATTTACCAGGAGCTGTGCTTCACCTGCCACGGCCTCGACGGCAAAGGCACCGCCATTGATGGACTCGCACCCGGCATGACGCTCGCCCCGGCGCTCGCCGCCTCGAAGACTGTCGTGCAGGGCGATCAAGTCCTCCGCGTGCTCCTCCACGGCCTCAGCGGCCCCGTGAACGGCAAAACGTATCAGGCGCAGATGATTCCGATGGCGAACAACCCCGACGAATGGCTCGCCGACATCGCCAGCTACGTGCGCAAGAGCTTTGGCAACAACGGCCGCTTCATCACGAAGGATGATGTGGCCAAACTGCGCAAAGAACTCGCCACGCGCACCACGCCGTGGACCATCGAAGAACTCAAGCGCACCGGCCCGCAGCTCCCGCTGGAAAATCGCAGCGCATGGAAGCTCACCGCCAGCCACAACGCCAAGGATCTCGCCCGAGCCATCGACGGCAATCCCGAGACCCGCTGGGACACGCACACCTCGCAAACACCCGGCATGTGGCTGCAGATCGAACTCCCGCAAGCCACCAGCATCGCCGGTCTCACCCTCGACACCGCCAACTCGCGCAATGACTGGCCACGCGGCTGGAAGATCGAACTCTCCCAAGACGGCCAAACCTGGGACAAACCCGTCCTCGAAGGCCAGAGCGAAAAAGTCAGCACCACCGACTTCCTCTTCCCCAAGCCCGCCAAAGCCAAATTCATCCGCATCACCGACACCGGCAGCACCAAAGGCACCTACTGGTCCATCCACGAACTCGATGTGCTCGAACCCGCGCCAAAGGTGGCGGGGAAGTAGGCGTGTTGTCTCGGTTGAGCGATGATCCAAGTCGGCGACGTATGTTCAGCCATGAACCACCTCACCGACTACGAACGCGATGGCGTCGTCCTCATTCGCAGCTTCCTCAGCGCTGAAGAAGTCGCCGCCGTGCGTGCCGAGCTGGATCGCTACATTCGCGACGATCTCGCCAGCAAGCCGCTAAATGCCCGCACACTCGAAAAGGACGAGAAAACCGTGCGCAACCTCTGGCGCTTGGAGGAGCACAACGACTTCTTCCGCGCTCTGGGCGAACGCGAGGACATCAAGGCCCTCATCGCGCCGCTGGTGCATGGCGAGCCCGTTTTGGTCGGCGTCGAGACCTTCAACAAACCGGCCCGCATCGGCTCCGGCGTGCCCTATCATCAAGACAACGCCTACTTCTGCCAAACGCCGCCGGACATGCTCACCGTCTGGATCGCCATTGATGCCGTCACGGAGGCGAATGGCCCCGTTTTCTTCGTCAAAGGCTCCCACAAGGCCGGAATGCTGCCCACACGCCCCAGCGGCGTGCGCGGCAACAGCATCGGACTCGCCGAAACGCCCACCGTTCCTCTCAACGAGCAGTTTTGCGGCCTTTTGGAGCCTGGCGACGCCACCATTCATCAGTGCGAGACGATTCATCACTCCGCGCCCAACACCACCGAGCACTCGCGCCTCGGCCTGCTGCTCGTGTATCGCGGTTCTCACACTCAAACCGACCCGAAGCTCAAAGAAGCCTACGCCGCCGCCGTGACCGCCACGCCACCGGCTTGATCACTCCACGTAAAGGAAGCGGTTCGAGCTGCACAGGATCTGGCAGAGGCTGGCCATGGCCTCTTGCGGCGGATTTGGCACCACGCCTTTCGGGTGCTGGATGTCGTGGTGGTATTGGGTGAGGGCTTTCGTCTGCTCGTCGAGGTAGGCGAGGCATTTGGTGATGTCGGCCTCGCTGGCGGGCTGGCTGTAAAGCAGGCTCCAGATGCGCTGAAGCTGCTTCGCTCGATCTTTGGGCGTTTCTTTTTCGACGAGGTCTGCCAGGCGTCGGGAGCTGTCGAGCACGAAGGTATCGTTCATGAGCAGCAGCGATTGCGGCGCGACGGTGGTTTGCGCACGCATCTCGCAGTTCGGCTGCATCACGGGAGCGTCGAAGGTATCGAGCACGGTGAGCGGCTTGCTGCGGCGCATCTGCACATAGATCGAGCGGCGGAAATCGGCCTCGCCCGCGGGATCGACCTTGTTGAGCGTGATGGTGCCTTTGTCGATGCCGGTGATCACGCGACCCTGCGGATCGCGGCCGATGCCGCTGGGCGGGCCGTAGCTGGTTTGCACCAGAGATCCCGTCATGCCGAGCATCGAGTCACGCAGGGTCTCGGCATCGAGCCGACGAAGTTTAAAGCGGGCGTAGAAGCGGTTTTCGGGATCGGCCTTCAACGAAGCATCATTCACCGAGGACTGACGATACGCGGCGCTGAGCAAAATGAGCCGATGCAGCGATTTGAGCCTCCAGCCGCTCTTCACAAACTCATCCGCGAGGTAGTCAAGCAGTTCAGGATGCGTCGGTAGCTCGCCCTGACGGCCAAAATCGCCGGGTGTGTTCACCAGGCCGCGACCCATGTGATGCATCCAGAAGCGATTCACCAGCACGCGGGCCGTGAGCGGATGTTTGCCACTCGTGAGCCACTGCGCGTAGGCGAGGCGTCGGCCGCTCGATCCGCTGCTCACCGGCACGGGCTTGAAGGGCTCGATCATCGGGCTGGCGAGGATGCTGAGCTCGCCGGGCTTCACCTCGGTCTTTGGTTGATCGTGATCGCCGCGATTGAAGAGCTTCGACACGGGCACCTGGCCTTTGACTTCAGTGAGGGCCATCACAAAGCCTTCCGCAGGCTTCGTGGCACGCAGCTTGGTCGCCTCGGCCATTTTCGCATTCACGAGGTCCTGTTTCTTCTTGTCGTAAAGATCGAGCGAGTAGGTGGCCAGCGCGGAGGGATACTTCTTGATGAGCGCTTTCTGCTCCGGCGTCTGCTTGGCAGTTGGTGTGTCGCGTGCCACGCGAAACGCCGCCTGTTCGGCCTGTGGCACCTTCTTGATCTCGACCTCAAAGATCTCATCGAGGAACTTCTTCGACATCGCGCGGGCCGCGACCTCGATCTCCTTGGCCTTCGCCTCGATCTCGGCGGCTTTCGCACGCTCCTGCGGCGAGTAAAGCGAGTACAGGCGGCTGTTTGGCGCACGCCAGGCCTCCCAATGATACGCCGGATCAAACACGGCCCGCAGTCGGTAATAATCGGCCTGCGTGATCGGATCGTAGCGATGATCGTGACACTGCGCACACGAAACCGTGAGGCCCATGAGCGAGGAACCGAGGATCTTCATCTGCTCGGCGATGACGTTGTTCTTCGCGAGCTTCGGATCATCCACCGTATCGCCGGTGCCATCGGGAGCCATGCGGAGGAAGGCGGTGGCGATGAGCTGATCGGTGCGCTTGGGATCGAGCACGGCCTGTTGGTAGTCGCCATGCGTCGCGCCCGCGAGTTCATCGCCCGCGATCTGCTCCTGGATGAACTGATCCCACGGTTTGTCTTCGTTCATTGCCCGGATCACATAATCACGGAAGCGCCAGGCATGCGGGCGCAGGCTGTCAGCCTCGGTGTAGCCATTCGAGTCCGCGTAGCCGGTGACATCCAGCCAATGACGTGCCCATCTCTCTCCATAGGCTTTGGAGGATAGAAGACGATCGACCAAACGAGTGTAAGCACGGTCGGACTGGTCGGACGTGTCAGACGAGTCCGACAAAAAGGCTTCGACCTCCTCAGGAGTCGGAAGGATGCCCGTCAGATCCAAGGTGACTCTTCGGATCAAGGAGCGTCGATCCGCCTCAGGAGCCATCGAGAGGCCCTTTTCGGCCAGTTTAGCCGAGACGAAGGCGTCCACGGCATTTCGTGTGTTGGCCAGTTTGGGCACCGCGGGCCGTTTCACCGGCTGAAAGGCCCAGTACTCGCGATCCTCGTCCGAAATGATCGGTCCAGGCGCGAGAGCGAGAGGTTCGGGTTTCGCGGTCTTCGCACCTTGAGCGATCCATTTCTCAATCACGGCCAATTGCGCCTCGGTGAGCGGTTTGCCCTTCTCCGGCATCTCGCCGCTGCGGATGACCTCGACGAGCTTGCTCTTTGCAGGCTGGCCCACGACGACGATTTCATCCATGAAGCGCCGGAGACGCAGATCGACGCCGCCTTCGGGCTTCTCTTCCTCGCCGTGGCAATGCGTGCAGTGCGCCTTCACGATGGGGCGCACATCCTTTTCAAACGTGAGCACCGGCTCCACCGCCAAAGCGGAGGTCGTGAGGAGTAAAAAGGCGGTGGGCTTCATCAGGCGGCGCAAACCTACGCGATGAAAGAGGCAGGTTTTGCCCGCAAAGGAGGCAAGTTGCAGGCTCGCGAGACGTTTTGAGCAACCCATGCGCCTCCTTGCCCTTCTTTTGCTCTCGCTCGTCGCGGCCACGGCCGCTGAAAAGCGTCCCAATCTGCTCTTCATCCTCGTCGATGACCAGTCGCCGATGGATTTGAAGATGTACAATCCGCAATCGACACTCCAGACGCCGCATTTGGACAAGCTGGCGGCGCAGGGAATGGTCTTCGACGGCGCTTATCACATGGGCTCCTTCAGTGGCGCCGTGTGCATGCCTTCGCGGCACATGATCATGAGCGGTCGCACGGTGTGGCACCTGCCGCCTGCGCCCTGGGGAGCCAAGACGAGCCCGCCAGCGCTGGAGCAGCAAACGATCCCGGCGGTCTTCAATCGGGCGGGTTATGCCACGATGCGCACCTGCAAGATGGGCAACAGCTATGAGGCGGCGAACAAGCTCTTCACCGTGCGCAAGGATGCCTCGAAACGCGGCGGCGATGACGCAAGCGGCAGCACCTGGCATGGCGATCAGGTGATGAACTACCTGGGCGAACGCGAGACTACGAAGGAGTCGAAACCGTTCCTCATCTACTACGGCTTCTCGCATCCGCACGACACCCGCGATGGCAAACCGGAGCTGCTGGCGAAATACGGCGCCACGAATCACACCGATGAAGCGAATCCGCCTTCGCTGCACTCCTTGCAGCCACCTTTGCCGCCGAACCATCTCATGAAGCACCCGTTTGACACCACCGACTCCGGCGTACGCGATGAAGTGGCCGTCAGTGGAGTGTGGAAGCGCCGCGATGAGGCGAGCATCCGCAACGAGATCGGCCGCCAGTATGCGTGCAGCGAGAACATCGACATCCAGATCGGCCGTGTGCTGAAGAAGCTCGAAGACATGGGCGAGCTCGACAACACCTACATCATCTACACCGCCGACCACGGCATGTCGATCGGCCGCCACGGTCTCATGGGGAAACAAAACCTCTACCAACACACCTGGCGGGTGCCCTTCATCGTGAAAGGCCCCGGCATCGCCGCCGGGCAACGCGTCGAAGGAAACATCTACCTGCTCGATGTGCTCGCTACGCTGTGTGATCTCGCGGGGGTGCCGCCGCCGGAGACGAACGAAGGCCAAAGCTTCAAGCCGGTGCTCGAAGGCAAGACCCAAGCCATCCGCGAGGTGCTTTACGGCGCCTACAGCGGCGGTGGAAAGCCCGGCATGAGAGCGGTAAAGCAGGGAGACTGGAAACTCATCCGCTACGAATCACCTGATCGAAGCGTGAATGAGACCCAGCTCTTCAATCTGGCCGAAAACCCGCACGAACTGCTCCCCGAGCACGGCCAACCGAATCTCGCCGCGGATCCCAAACACGCCGACAAGCTCAAGGAGATGGAAGCGCTGCTGCTGGCCGAGATGCGCCGTCTCGACGACCCCTTCCGCTTTTCGAATCAGCCGGGTGATGATCTGCCCGTGCCACCGGCTCCCGCGAAGAAGAACAAAAAGAAAAAGAAGTGATTTTCCATGCGCCTCGCCTGCCTGCTTTTCATCTCCACGACGCTGTTTGCCGCTCCTCCGAACATCATTCTCATGATGGGAGATGATCACGGCTGGGAGGAGACCGGTTACAATGGTCATCCGCATGTCAAAACGCCGGTGCTCGACGAGATGGCGGCCACCGCGTTGAAGTTCGAGCGTTTCTACGCCGCGCATTCGAGCTGCTCGCCGACTCGGGCGAGTTTCCTCACGGGCCGGCATCCGAACCGCATGGGCACCTTCACGCCCGGCTGGTCCTTCCGGCCTGAGGAGATCACCAGTGCGCACCTTCTCGGCAAGGCAGGCTATCACTGCGCTCACCTCGGCAAATGGCATGTCGGCGCGGTGAAGAAGGAATCGCCCGTCAGTCCGATGTCGATGGGCTTTCATGAGTGCCTTTCGCACGACAACTTCTTCGAGATGAACCCTTCGCTCTCGCGCAATGGTGGCCCGCCGGAGCTTTTCGAAGGCGAAAGCTCCGAGATTCTTGTTCGCGAGGCCATTCAGGTCATCGAGCGTGCGCAAAGAGCCGGAAAACCCTTCTTCCAGGTGATCTGGTTCGGCTCGCCACATGAGCCTTACAGCGGCCTGCCCAAAGATCTCGCTCTCTACGACGACCTGCCCGCGAAGTACACCAAGCTGGTCAAAGTCACTTCCAACGAAACCGGTGCAGGCACCAAACGCCCGCAGGGCGAAGTCCTCCGCGAGCGCTATGCGGAGATCACGGCCATGGACCGAGCCATTGGCCTCTTGAGAAAGCATCTTGCTCAAAACGGCCTGCGTGAAAACACCCTGCTGTTTTACTGCGGCGACAACGGCACCTCGCCGGATGCCGCGCTTGGTTTTCCGCATCGCGGTGCCAAAGCCACCTTGTATGAAGGCGGCACCCTCGTCCCGGGCCTCATCGAATGGCCGGCACGCATTCCTAAGCCACGCGTCACCTCCGTCCGCGCCTGCACCAGCGATCTGCTGCCCACTGTGGCTGCCATCGCTGGACAATCATTGCCTGATCGTCCGCTGGATGGCATCGACCTCGCACCCGTGCTCGATGGTTCGATGACGACGCGGCCCAAGGCGCTGCACTTTTGGGAGTTTCAGGCTGGAGGCAAATCAGCCAGGGGTGAAGCTTACATCGACCCGGAGCTTCAAAAAGGCACCACGCCGCTCGTGAAAAAGATGGGCGGCAAAGCCACGCGCGACTTCACAAACTTCCGCCATCCCGTCATCGTCGAAAGCGACTACCTCGGCACGCGCTCCATCATCGAAGGCGACTCCAAGCTCATCATTCACGATTCCAAGCAAGGTCAGCCCAAGATCGAGCTTTTCGATTTGAAGGCCGATCCGGCGGAGAAAACCAATCTCGCCGACCAACAACCTCAACTCGTGAAGTCATTGCAAACGCAACTCCGCGAGTGGCAAGGCAGCGTCCTACAGAGTCTCGCTGGCACGGATTATGGCAAGTGATGCCGTGATGTGCGTCTAGCCGATCTTTGTCGCAAGCTGTTCGCTCATGCCGCGTTTCCAGCACTTCCATGAAGCTGCTTCGCGTCCTCTTTTGTCTCTTCGCCCTCTGCCCTTCGCTCTTCGCCGCGAAGCCGAACATCGTTTTTATCCTTGCGGATGACCTCGGCTACTCCGACCTCGGCTGCTACGGCAGCGAGATCGCCACGCCGAACCTCGACTCGCTCTCCAAGAACGGCCTGCGCTTCACGCAGTTCTACAACACCGCCCGCTGCTGGCCCACGCGAAGTGCGCTGATGAGCGGTTTTTATGCGCAGCAGATCCATCGTGATGCCTTGCCGGAGGTAGGCGGTGGTGGTCAAGGCGTGCGGCAAAAGTGGGCGCCGCTGCTGCCGCACTTTTTGAAGCCCGTCGGCTATCGCAGCTACCACAGCGGCAAATGGCATATCGACGGCCCCGTGCTCGAAGGCGGCTTCGACCGCTCGCTCGACATGAAGAACCAGGGGAACTTCTTCACCGCCAAAGGCAACTCCATCGACGACGTGCCTGTGACGCCACCCGCCGATGAAAAAGGCTACTACGCCACCATCGCCACCGCCGATCACGCCATCGAGTGCCTCAAGGATCACGCGGCCAATCATGCTGCGAAGCCCTTCTTCCACTACATCCCCTTCATCGCGCCGCATTTCCCACTTCACGCGTTGCCGGAGGACATCGCGAAGTATCGCGACAAGTATCTCGACGGCTGGGAAAAGCTGCGCGAGGCCCGCTTTGCCCGCCAGAAGGACATGGGCCTCACGAAGACAAGCTTGTCCGCTCTCGAACGCGAAGTCGGCCCGCCGTATGCGTTCCCCGACGACATCGAAAAGCTCGGTCCCGGCGAGGTGAACCGCCCGCTGCCATGGAGCGAGCTTAATGATGAGCAGCGCCGCTTCCAGGCCACGAAGATGGCCATTCATGCCGCGATGATCGATCGCATGGATCAGGAGATCGGCCGCATCCTCGCCCAGATCAAAGCGATGGGCGCTTTTGAGAACACGATCATCTTCTTCGCCTCTGACAACGGCGCGAGCGCCGAGATCATGGTGCGCAATGGCGGCCACGATCCCGCCGCTTCTCCTGGAAGCGCCGCCACCTACCTCTGCCTCGGCCCCGGCTTTTCTAGCGCCGCGAACACACCTCATCGTCGCCACAAGACCTGGGTGCATGAAGGCGGCATCAGCACGCCGCTCGTCGTGCACTGGCCCGCTGGTATCGCCGCGAAAGGCGAGCTTCGGACCACACCCGCGCATGTGATCGACTTCGTGCCCACCGTGCTCGATCTGGTTGGTATCGAGAAGCCAAAGGCTTGGCAAGGCGAAGCGATCCCCGAAGCACCCGGCAAGAGCCTCGTGCCTGCCTTTGCCAAAGATGAAACCGTCGCCCGTGACTCGCTCTGGTGGCTGCACGAAGGCAACAAGGCCATCCGCGTCGGCGATTGGAAACTCGTCGCCGCCGAAGGCCATGCCTGGGCGCTTTACGACCTCCAAACCGACCGCGCCGAGCAACACGATCTCGCCGCCAAAATGCCCGAAAAGGCCAAAGAACTCGCCGACCTTTGGCAAAAGCAAACCGACACCTTCACCGCCCTGGCCAAACAAACCCTCGCCGACCAACCGAAAGGCAAAGGAAAGGGCAAAAAGGCGAAGAAGTAACCTGGACTGCGGCAGCCCTGCTGCCGCCGCAGTCTCTTCGTGATCGACCATTCTGGGCGGCTCTCGCCGGGGCGAAAGCCGCAGATGCGGACGAGAATCGGATGGAAGCGTGGCGGCCAGCAGACTGGCCTCCCGACAGCGGCAGCAGGCTGCCGCAGTCCATGTGAGCCATCTCTCAGCATAGGATCAGCGATAACCCCCGCCATCTTCCGCGTTCACAGGGCTCGCATGATCCGCCTGTTGCTTTCCATCCTCCTCGCCCTTGGCCCTTCGCTCTTCGCGGCGCAGCCGAACATCATCCTCATCATGGCCGATGACTTCGGTTACGAGTGCGTGACCGCGAATGGCGGCGAGTCGTATCAGACGCCGCATCTCGACCGCCTTGCCGCCTCCGGCATGCGCTTTGAGCACTGCCATTCGCAGCCGCTTTGCACACCCACCCGTGTGCAGCTCATGACGGGCAAATACAATGTGCGCAATTACCTGAACTTCGGCACGCTCGTGCGCACGGAGACCACCTTCGGCCATCTCATGAAGAAGGCGGGCTATGCCACCGGCATTTGCGGCAAATGGCAGCTCGGCCAGGAGAAGGACGCGCCGCAGCACTTCGGTTTCGACGAGGCCTTGCTCTGGCAGCACACCCGCCGCCCGCCACGTTACGCGAATCCAGGGCTGGAACTCAACGGCGAGGAAAAACAATACCCCGAGGGCAGCTACGGCCCCAAGCTCGTGAACGACTTCGCGCTCGAATTCGTCACACGGCACCAAGAGAAGCCCTTCTTTCTCTACTACCCGATGATCCTCACCCATGATCCTTACCAGCCCACGCCCGACAGCCCGGACTGGAATCCCAAGACCAGCAGCGAGGGCAAGCAACGCGATGTGAAACACTTCGCCGAAATGGTGACCTACATGGACAAGCTCATCGGCCGCCTCGATGCCAGACTCGGCGAACTGGGCATCCGCGACAACACCTTGCTCCTGTTCATCGGCGACAACGGCACCGGCAAAGGCGCGACCTCCCGCTTCAAGGGCGCGGACTTTCCCGGCGGCAAAGGCAGCACCACGCACAGCGGTCATCATGTGCCGCTCATCGTCAGTTGGCCCGCCGTGATGAAGCAGGGCCGCGTGAATCGCGACCTCATCACCTGCGCCGACTTCCTTCCCACGCTCTGCGGTGCTGCCGGGGTGCCCGCGCCCGACGGCATCGACGGCGTCAGCTTTCTCCCGCAGCTTCAAGGTCAGCCCGGCACACCTCGCGAAGCCATTTACATGTGGTATTCACCGCGACAGTCCAAGGACCTCACCGTGAAGGAGCTGGCCTTCGACCATCATCACAAGCTTTACCGCACTGGCGAGCTCTACGACCTGCAAGCCGATCCCAAGGAGAAAACTCCGCTCACTGGCGAACAAACCGCGAGAGCCAAACTCCAGGCCATCCTTGATCAATACAAAGACGCTCGTCCCGCCGAACTCGACCGACAGTTCGAGCAATCCGGCGCTGGTAAGCCCAAGAAGGGTAAGAAGAAAAAGTGAGCATACCTCACTTCTTGCCCATCACGATTGGCGGGAGCTTCGCGGCGAGTTCTGCACGCAGGTCTTTGAGCACTTCCGCATGCTTGGGTTCATTCGCGAGGTTGGTGTACTCGTGTGGATCGGTGTCGTGGTCGTAGAGTTCGATGCCGTCGCGGCCTTCGTTCCATTCCGTGCAGCGCCAGCGGGCGGTGCGGATCGTGCGGCCCCAGAATTCGGCGTTTTTGCCGCGGCGGGCTTGCGTGAAGGCTGCGTCGTGCAGCTCGGCAGAGGCGTTTTCGAGGAAAGGACGCAGGCTTTTGCCTTCGAGCTGTTTGGGCGCTGAAATGCCGCACAAGTCGCAAAGCGTGGGGAAGACATCGGTGAGTTCGATGAGGCTCTCGCTGCGCTGGCCGGCGGTTTTCATGCCGGGTGTGGCGAGGATGAAGGGTACGCGGGCGCTTTCTTCGAAAAGGCTGCGTTTGTGCCACAAACCGTGCTCGCCGAGGTGCCAGCCGTGGTCGGAGGTGAAGAGGATGATCGTGTTGTCATCGAGCCCGGCCTGCTTGAGCGAATCGAGCAAACGACCGACCTGCGCATCGACGTAACTCACGCAAGCGAGGTAGGCGCGGATGGCGGCGCGTCGCTGCTCGGGCGTGGCGGTGAGCGCGTAGCCGGGCACCGCGCCGTTGCGGGCAGGCTCGGGGATGTCGGCTTCATCGTCGTCGGGTGCTTCGGGTAGCGTGATGCTTTCGAAGGGATACAGGTCGAAATACTTCGCGGGAGCCACCAGCGGCAGATGCGGCCGATGGAAGCCGACGGCGAGAAAGAAGGGTTTGTTGTTCTCACGCTTGCCGAGCCACTCGATGGCCGTTTTGGCGAAGACGCCATCGACGAGTTGGTCGTCATCGCCGGGGATCTCCTGCCAGCCAAGGCCTTCTTTTTTGCCGCGCTTCACCTGCACGCTGCTTTTGCGATCCGGTGGGAAGGGCAGCTCGCTTTTGAAGGGCGTGCCAAAGTCCCAGCCTTGCGGGTCATCCATGCTTTCGAGGCCGGTCGGCACACCGAGATGGAAAATCTTGCCGCAGCGGGCCGTGGCGTAGCCGTTCTGGCGGAAGTGATGCGGCATCGTGAGCACGCCGGGATGGTTCTTGTAGAGGTTGTCCTCGTTGTTCGTGACCCGCGTGGTGTTTGGTCGCATGCCCGTCATCATGGATGAACGAGACGGATTGCAGTGCGGGAACTGGCAGAAGGCCTTGTTGAAGACCACGCCACGTTTGGCGAGCGCATCGAGGTTCGGCGTTTTCGCCTGTGGATGCCCATAGCAGCCCAGAGTGGCCGCGAGGTCGTCGGACATGAGCAGCAGGACGTTCGGCGGCGCCGAAAATGAGGAATGCAGAATGGCGAATGACGAAAGGAGGACGAGGAGGAGCGGTTTCACGATGGGGCGTGAACGAATGGGGCTGGATGCATCCTTCCGGTGAGTTGGAGTGTAGGCTTTAGCCGATCTTTGGCCTCACGAGTGCCCCAAACCGTCGGCTAAAGCCTGGACTCCAACTTCTGCCTTCGGCATCACTTCTTTCGCTTCTTCCCCTTCACCGCTTCCGTCGGCGCTTTGAACTCCTGCACGGGGAATTTTTCGCGCATACGCTTGCCGAGGGATTGGAGGACTTTTTCGTGCTCGGGCTTCGCGGCGACGTTTTGGTTGTTCTGCGGGTCCTGGACCATGTTGTAGAGCTCGCGGACGGTTTCGGCGCCGGGTTTGGTCCATTCAACGTAGCGCCATTTGTCGGTGCGCATGGCGACGCCGAGGTAACCGGCGCCTTTCGGATACCAACTGAACGCGGCATCGTTCACCTTCGCGTTCGGATCATCGAGAACGGGCTTCAAACTGCGACCTTGGAAGCCGGTGTGCACGGGCAGGCCGCACAGCTCGGTGAGCGTGGGAGCGAGATCGACGCTCTGCGCGAGGGCGGTGGTGCTTTGTCCGGCTGTCTTCTGGTCGGGTGTGGCGATGATGAGGCAGTTGTTCGTGGCACCTTCGTAGTTGTTGTGCTTCGCGCCCCACCACGTGTGCTCGCCCATGTAGTAGCCGTGATCGCTCCAGAAGACGATGAGGGTGTTCTTCGCGAGGCCCGTTTCGTCGAGCGTGGCAAGCAGGCGGCCGACTTGCGCATCGACGTAGCTGATGGCGGCGTAGTAGCCGTGCAGGCACTGGCGCTTGAAGGTCTCCGGCAGTTGGTCGCCCGTGACCTGCGGCACGTCGCGATACCAGAAGAAGTCGGCACCGCTGGTGGCGGCGAAATCGGGCGCGTCTCTCGGCAGATACTCGTTGCTGGCGAGCGTGAACTTCACGGGGTCGTAGAGATCCCAGTATTTCTTTGGCGAGATCCACGGCACATGCGGATTGGCAAAGCCGACGGCGAGGAAGAAGGGCTGCGCGGGGTTTTTCGCATGCTCTTTGAGCTGCGCGATGGCGTTCGCGGCCGTGTCGCCATCGAGCAGGTCATCGTCGCCGCATTCGACGGCCTCAAACGCGGGAATGGCGCTGTTGCGGCTGCCTTTGCCCTTCTGCGGAAGCGTGATGCCTTGCGCCTTCGCGTCCTCGATGAGTTTCTTCACGCCTTCCTGCGTGGCGGCGCTGGTGCGCGGCATTTTGCTGTGCCAGGCGGGCACGGTCCACGAAGCGTCGTCATCAATGCCCACATGGTAGATCTTGCCGAGGCTGCGCGTGTGGTAGCCGTTGTTTTTGAAGTGCTGCGGCATCGTGGTGATGTCCGGCATCGTGGTGCGCAGCGTGCGGCCGATCTCGAAGATCTCCGTCGTGGCCGGATAACGCCCGCTGAGCATCGAGATGCGCGAGGGCGAGCACAGCGCCTGCTGCACGTAGCTGTTTTTGAAAACCATCCCGCGCTTCGCCAACGCATCGAGGTTCGGCGATTTCACCGTCGTGTCGCCATAGCAGCCGAGCTGCGGGCGCATGTCGTCACTGGCGATGAAGAGGATGTTCGGCGGAGCCGCGAAAGACGAGTGAGCAAGGCCGAACGACGAAAGGAGGAGCAAGAGGCGCTTCATGGAGAGATTGATGGGTTAAACCGATGTCTCATGAGATTACTGGCCGCAAATCGACCACCTTGGTTTTTGCCAAATCATCGTGTAGCGTGAGACGGCTTTTTCGGAAAATCATGAGGCAATCAATCAGGACAAGGAAACTGCCAATGCCGGGTATCATGGAGACAATTTGCATTGGTAACATACGAAGGAAGATATTGTGGCTACGGCTACATACCCGTCCGTCTTCACGCATGACGATCCGCATCCTCAGCCAGTATTTCCCGATCGTTTGTCCATTGGCCATAAAGACCCAATTCACAGCTAGGCTAAGTAAGAAGGCTGCCCCGCCCCAAAGTAGTTCGTTGGAGTTTATGTAAGCTTCCGGGTTTTGCAGAAACTCAGCCAAGCCTACCAGATAGATGGCAAACAAGAACGCTGTTGGCACCATGATCACCATTAAGATGAGTGTATCGATCATCGCTGCGCAGAAACGTCTCCAGCGTGTGGCGAGTGGAAGTTCGCCCAAGGGTTCTTCACGGCTTGGCTTTTCCGTCAGGGGCGCCGCGTAGGGATTGAAGTCGTCACTCATTTCAACTCATTCGTTACCACGCCCAGCTCTTTGCCGTCCAGATGAAAACCAAGCATCGTGCAGCTATTTCAGCTCCTTGATCCGCACATTGCGATACCACACACGCAGCGCCTCATCTTGAAAGGCGATGTGGCCGAGATTTGGACGATCGGCCATGTTCATGGCTTCGAGGGTGGTGTCGATGACCTGCTCGCCGTTGAAGACGACCTTCACGCGGCGGCCTTGGACGGTGATGGTGTAGCGATTCCATTCGCCGGCGGGTTTGACCATGTTTTTGGATGGGCCGGTGCCGTGGACGATGCCGCCGCAGTCGTGGTGGCCGGGCTTGGCGAGGCCGTAAGTGTCGAGGATCTGCACCTCGAAGCCGGTTTTCACCGGCTCCTTCATGTCCGCCACGCGCATGAAGACACCGCTGTTGCCCTTGGCGTTGATCTTGAATTCAAGGTCGAGCACGAAGTCGCCATACAGCTTTTCGGTGGCGATGTAGGCATCGAAGCGTTTCCAGCCTTTCTCGCCTTCACGCGGATGCAGCGAGACGCTGCCATCGGCCTCGACGAGCCAGTTCCCGGTCGTTTTCCAGCCGGTGAGGTCCTTGCCATTGAAAAGCGGCACAAAGCCCGCCTCATCGGCGGCGGGGTGCTGGGCGAGAACGGAGGTGGAGACGAGCAGGAGACAGAGCAAAGCGAGGTGTTTCATCGGTAGCATGAACGAGACGGGACGCGGGAGTCTTCCGTTCTCAGTCTTTCCATGGCAGCAAAATCGGCGCAGCCTAAAACAGGCACGGCACCGACACGGCGGGGGTGGGGGCGTTATGATGCGCACCTCTTCACACACTTGTTATGATCAACCTCACCAAACTCTGGACCGGCGCCGCGCAGCCTGCGGACGGCCTTCGTTACGGCACCGGCCACAAGGCCCAGCACAGCGCCACCAGCCGCAAGCCCATCACCGTCTGGAACATCACCCGCACCTGCAACCTGCGCTGCGTGCATTGCTACTCCGACTCGCAGGCCATGGGTTATCCCGGCGAGCTGACGTGGGAGCAGATGGAATCCGTCGTGGCCGACCTCGCCGCCTACCAGGTGCCCTCGCTGCTGCTCTCCGGCGGCGAGCCGCTCGTGCATCCGCGCTTCTTCGACCTCGTGGAGAAGGCCTCGTCCGCCGGGCTGAAGCTCACCATCTCCACCAATGGCACGCTCATCACGCCGGAGAAGGCCGCGCTGCTGAAAAAGGCGAACGTCGCCTACGTCGGCATCTCGCTCGATGGCATCGGCAAGGTGCATGATGAGTTCCGCCGCAAGGAAGGTGCCTTCGATGCCGCTGTGCGTGGCTTCCGCGCCTGCCATGAGGTCGGCCAGAAGACCGGCCTGCGCCTCACCTTGACCCGACACAACGTGGAAAACATCGAGCGCATCCTCGACTTCATCGAGGAGGAGCAGATTCAACGCGTGTGCTTCTACCACCTCGTGCCCGCCGGGCGCGGTGCATCGCTGCAGGTGCTCACGCCGGATGAATCCCGCCATGCGCTCGATACCCTCATCGCCCGCGTCGAGGCTTGGGGTCGCCAAGGTGTGAACCGTGAGCTGCTCACCGTGGCGCAGCCGGCCGACGGCGCGTATTTGCTCCTGCGCATGCAGCGTGAGAGCCACCCGAACTTCGATGAGGCGCGTCGTCTGCTCTCCTGGAATGGCGGTGGCGCAAACAGCTCCGGCCGCGGCATCGCGAACATCGACACGCAGGGCAATGTGCATCCCGACCAGTTCTGGCAGGACATCACGCTCGGCAATGTGAAGCTCCAGCCCTTCTCCCAGATCTGGGACGGTCAAAACGCCGCCAGCGCCGACACCCTCGGCGACATCCGCTCCATTGGCACGCTCACGCAGGAGGAGCGTCAGTCCCGCATGGTCGGCCCGTGTGCAAACTGCCGCTGGTTCAAGATCTGCGGCGGCGGCTTCCGCACGCGTGCAGCTTATGGCAATGGCGGCACGCTTTGGGGCAGCGATCCCGGCTGCTATCTCAATGATCAGGAACGCCAGGTCGAGATGAGTTTGGTGAGCTGAGCTAGGTTTGAAAACCATCTGGGGCACTCGAAGGACGCGCCAGCAAAGTAGCCATCTTGCTCCGCAAGATGAGCGAAAGGCTCTCGCGAACACCTAAACCACTCGCCGCCTGTACCCGTCAAAAGTTTGGCCGCGGAGGAGCGGAGGAGCCGAGAGCGCAGAGATGAAGACAGAGGGAAATCGTGGCGTCTTCTGCCTCTTTGCCCCTCGGCGGCAAAGACACATATGAGCAAGGCAGGGGAAATGCCTTGGAGCTTGTTCGTCGCTCAGCCTCCCACACGTCTCGTTCCTCTCGCGGAGCGAGAGGACGACTTTGCTTCGCCTGATCGCACCCCGAGAAGGCTGAAGGCCTCCGGGAATCCAGCCCGGTTTGAAGTGGCAAAGCCACGCAAACCCTGGGAATGGCACCCGCAACGCCGGGCGCTCTGAAAGAGCGCGGGAGACGATGGGAACGGTCTCCCGCACTCCTTCAGAGTGCAGGGGTCGTTCCCTTCACGATCCCAGGCTCTTCGAGCCTGGGCTGGACTCCCAAGGACCTTTCAGGCCCAAACCGGCGCAGACAAGGCTTGATGTCCGGCGGCATTTTTGCTGCAATCGGCGCATTCATCTCAAAACCTGTCTTTTCGTGAGAATGACCTTTTTAACTCAAGCTACCTGCGCCAAGCCCGAAGAAACTGTGGGCGAATCGGATTCGCCTACATTTTATTGTGACTAAACAAAGTTAGGCCAATGCCGCGCTCATGTCCCCTGCCCACATAATCAACCACGCATTCGAATGGTGCGTCCAGTTCCTTCTCTGGCTGGGCGGCTTGTTTGGCATGAGCTACGAGGCAGTCAACGTCTGGATTTTCTGCGTTCTCTGGCCCGCTCTTACTATCGCACTGCTTTTTGTTATCTTCTGCCAGCGCAGGAAGATTCAAATTCTTCTAAAATCCCAACAATGAAAACTAGCTCCAACATCGCCGCGATTTCCGTCACTTTCCTGTTAATGATCGCAGTTGGATTGACTGGCTGTCGGCGGCAGCCTCAGCAGCCCGACGGGACAGTTCAGCAAGAGTCAAAGCCAGTCGAACTCACACCAGAGCAGAAAGCCTTTCTTGCTAATCAGAAATCATACACAAAGGCTAAAATGTCAGTTGAGGCCCCGACATTTGAAGGAGCGGAACTCATACTCGGACAGATCAATGACGCCGACATCACGGACGCAGATTTGGCGAGTTACGTTGCCCTTTGTAAAAAGATCGCATCATTTAGCGCCGATCTCGGAATCCCTCGTGAATCCGGAACTGGCTTCGCTGACATCATCAAGAACCTCGATTACGCAGCCATCCTCAAGCATCTGACCAGCAAGGGAATTACCAACGCGCTATCCGAAGCAGCACGACTCGTTAGCGAGGCCCTCAAGATCAAAAACCAGCTCCCAATTTGGGAGGATTTGGATGCAAGCCTGTCGGAGAAATACTCCGAGTAAGTGGCCTGACAAAAGGATGGTGTAACGGCTCGTATGGCATCTGTCTTGTCATCACCGCATCCCGCTCACCGTCGTCGAATCCGAAGCGTTAACCTGCACTCGCGCACATGAAAATATTCGAGGTCATCTTCTGGGGTTCGCGGGGCAATGGAGATGCCAAGGATACCATTTACCTTGTTCGATCATCGAACTTTCGCGCCGCAGTTGAGGACGTGCAGCGCAACGCTTCACCCAGCAACCACAACGGAGAGATGTCTCCTTTGGCTCATACTGTTTACGAGATTGGCACGGATGCGAGTCCACACGCCAATTCCAACCCACGGATTCTGCGCGGCCCATATTTCGACTTTGCCCACAATCACGGATGGAGAGCGTGGCATCGGAAGATGGAAGGTTCGAGTGACACAGATGAGTGGGAGGAAGTGTTCGATGCAGGCGCATAAGAAGGCACCTGCCCGATTTGTGCCCCCCTCAAAACCGCCACGTCACCGACACCCGCAGCATGCGCGGTTCGATGGGATGCACATGGGAGTCCATCACGGGTCCACCTGGGGGGTCGGTGGTGAGCTGGCTTTCGTAATAGTAGGCGATGTCGTTGTCGGCGCGGTTGAGGAGGTTGAGGCATTCGAGGGCGACTTCCCAGTTTTTGCGACGGTAGCCGACGCGGGCGTTCACTTGAAGGGAATCGCGGGCGCGGATGTCGGCGTAGTCTTCGGTGAGGGGGCGAGGGCCGAAGTAGCGGGCGCGAAGCGAGCCGAACAGGCCTTCCTCGCGGCCGAGCGTGAAGCCCGCGTTCAGTGAATAGGGAATGCTGCCGGGGATGGAGGCGCTGGGCGGATTGGCGGTGCGTAGATGCGCCCAGGTCCAGGTGGCCTCGAGGTCGGCCATGGCCCATTCGGTGGGCCGCCAGTAGCTGGCCAGCTCAATGCCGAGACGATCACTGCCGGGACCGGGCTCGGTGGTGCCGGCATCGCCGACGTAGAGCAGCTCCGAGTCGCTGCGCAGCCACCAGAAGGACAGCGTGTTCACCATCTTCGAGATGGATTCATTCCGAATGCCAAACTCCGCGCCGTAGGTGCGGGCAATGGGATCGACGCGATCCGCGGGCAGGCCGGTGGAGGGATCGGTCATGATGGTCACGCCGCGGGTGTCATTCGAGTGAAAGCCGAGGCCCGCATTCAGATACAGCTCCGTCTTGGCCCACGGACCAAAGACCATGGCAAGCTTCGGGCTGACGATGCCTTTGCTGAGGTTGCCATTGTTGTCCTGGAGGCTGCCGTTGCGGGAGCTGAAGTGGAACAGGTCTGCCCGCAGGCCCGGGATGACGCGGAACCAGGACACCGGCTTGAACTCAAGCTCCGAGTAGAGGCCGTAGGTGGCCTGGTAGATGTCGTCCTGGC
This sequence comes from Verrucomicrobiaceae bacterium, assembly GCA_016713245.1. GTDB lineage: Bacteria > Verrucomicrobiota > Verrucomicrobiia > Verrucomicrobiales > Verrucomicrobiaceae > Prosthecobacter. Next base: position 1,651,490 of record JADJPM010000001.1, read on the forward strand.
GCACGGTGTTCCAGCGCTGGCGGCCGGAGGTGTTGTAAAGGCCGAGCGCGTTGATGAAATCATGGTGCGTGGCAAAGCCGATCGTCAGCCGCTGCTCATGACCGAGCGCGTCGAAGCGCCAGTCCCGCGAAATGCCCGCGCCCACAAACCAGCGACCGTCCTTCTGCTCAAACTGATCTCCCAGCGTATCACCGCGAGCGATGCTGTCTTTGAAGTAGGTGAAGTTCGAGAAGAGATCGAGGTCGTAGTAGCCCGCGTAGGCATTGGCCCGCGTCGTGGTGCGGCCTTCCTGGCGTTCCCAGTCAAAGCTGAGGCTGTAGCGCTGCGAATTGCCACCATCGGTGGGGTCCATGTTGCCGTAGCGACCGATCACACCCGCATCGAGCGCCCGCTGCGGCACCTGATCGGTGCTCATCCAGTCGCCCTTGTAGCCCATGAGCGTCACGTTGATGCGGTCCGTGTCATCATGCCAATGCCAGCGCAGCAGGCCGTTCCAGCGGGTGGCATCGGAATTCAGATCCCACGGGCCGTTGTAGAATTGATGCTCGATGGCCGCGGTGAGCATGCCCGCGCCCGCCTGGATGCTATCGGCGATCAACGTCCGGGTGTACTCATACTCGCCCCACGTCGTGGAGAGAATGCCCTGCGGCAGCGAGTCCACGAGCTTGAACCTCGCCGCGCCGGTGCTGCTCAGATCGCCATGCTGCGCGTAATAATTGCCCTTCCAGTACTCCAGCTCACCCACCAGCTCCGGGATGATGAAATTCAGATCCGCATAGCCCTGGCCGTGCGCATGCGTGCGGAAGTTCACCGGCATGCCATCGACGTAGATCGCGAAGTCCGTGCCGTGATCGAGGTTCGTGCCGCGGAGGAAATACTGGTTCGCCTTCCCATCGCCGCTGTGCTGCGTCACGATGAGTCCTGGCACACTCTCCAACAGCTCGCCCCGACGCGAAAACGGCCGCTCCATCAGCTCCTTCGCATTCGTCTGCCCCTTCGACGCCGACGTGGCGATGCCAAGCAACGACTCCGCCTTGCCTTCGATGACGACTTCTTGCAGTTCCGTGACACTTTCCGCCACCGTTTGAGCCGCCAACGGCAGCGAAAGCAGGCAGGAGAGATAAAGGAGGTTTTGGAAGGTCATCGTGGGGTGTGACGACCTGGAAGGGCGGAGCCCACAAAATGCCTTTGACGCCTCTCGTGACTACTTCTCCTCCTTCCACCACTCCAGCAGCATCTGGCGGGCGCGGTGGACGCGGCCTTCGACGCCGCGGATGGAGCAGCCGAGCACGTCGGCGCATTCTTTTTGGCTCAGGCCTTCCATGGTCACGAGGATGAGGGCCGCGCGGAGCTTCTCGGGCAGCAGGGCGAGGCCTCGCTGGAGCTTGTCGAGTTCACCACGCCATTCGGCACCGGTATCTGGCGAGAGTTTGGGGCAGGCGGGAGCATCCGCCATCTCGTCGAGCGTCACGGTGCTGTCGCGCTGGCGGGTGGTTTTGGCCTTCGCACGATCCCGGCAGGCATTGAGGGCGATTTGATACAGCCACGTCGAAAACTTCGCGCGGCTCTCAAACTCCGGCAGTGCCTGCCACGCCCGCACAAAGGCATCCTGGCAGGCCTCGCGGGCATCTTCCTCGCAGCGCAGCCAGCGACGGCAGAAGCCGAGCAACCTCGCCTCATGATGCCGCACGAGCCATTCAAACGCGACCGTGTCTCCCGCCTGCGCGGCGAGGATCTTTTCCTGCTCGATGTCCGGCGACGATGACAAGTCCGCCGCGGGCAGCAGGAGGTCAGTGCTCGCGGGCGAGGCTATCATGAGTCCATTCGACGAGTTTGCGTGCCTGCGCCGGGCGCAGGTGGCGCTTCATGGCAAAGAAATGATCGAGCGTGAGACGTTGCAGCTCCGCCTGGCCTTGATTCAAGCGATCCAGCGCGGCCTTCATGCCTGCTTCATCGACATTGGGTGCGCCGATGATCTCCGCCAGCTCCACGCCCGCGGCGCTGATCTGCGCCTTGAGTGCCACGCGACGCTGATCGAACTCCTTTTCGATGGGATCGAGTTTGTCATGCTGCTCCGGGGTGATGTCGAGATGCTCGTGCATCCACGCATGCAGATCCGTCTCCGCATGGTCATTCGCGTGGCTTTCGCCGTGACGATGCAGCGTCCAGTCCGTGACCCGCCACGCAGTGAGGCCCGCGAGCACGCAGGAGATCAAAACCGCCCCGAAAAGCCATTTCGACCGCGAGTGCATCACAGCGGTCCTCCTTTGAAAAGCGGCATGGCAGGCGGTTTCGCATGGATGGGATCCTGGACGGCTTTTGACCATCCGATGAAGGCAGCCGTCGCGATGCCCGCGAGCAATGCCAGCATCACGATGAGGCCGGTGAGCATCCACCAACGCCGGGCGCGGCCGGTGTCTGTGCGCACTCGCTGCATGATGGAGCCCTCCAAGGCAGCCGGAACCTCTGCCGGAGTGGCGGAGGCCGCTTGCTGGAGGAGGCGGCTGAGTTCGTCCTGAGTCATGAAGGCATGGTGAGGCATGGTGCGGATTTTTCCCCTGCTTTTTTGCTCTTCATGCCTGCCTGCCTACGTTTCACCCTCCTCCCATGGCCGCCAAACTCACCCGCATTCTCCTCGCTGACGATCACAGCGTCGTGCGCAGTGGCTTCCGTGCTCTCCTCGCCGCGCAGTGGGACATGGAGGTGGTGGGCGAGGCGTCGAATGGCCGCGAGGCCGTCGAGATGGCGGAAAAACTCACGCCGGATGTCGTGGTAATGGACGTGACGATGCCGGAACTCAATGGCATCGAGGCCGCACGGCAGATCACGAAGGCGCAGCCAAAGATCCGCATCCTCGCGCTGAGCATGCAGAAGGATGGCGTGTATGTCCGCGAGATGCTGCGGGCCGGAGCGAAAGGCTACTTGCTCAAGGATTGCGATGAGAAGGACTTCCTCGCTGCGGTGCGTGCCGTAGCCGTGGGCAAGGGCTGGCTGAGTCCCGAGGTGAGTGACGCGGTGCTCGAGGATTACCGCAAACACGTCACCAATCCCATCGACCTGCTTTCCCCGCGTGAACGTGAGGTGCTGCAAATGATCGCGGAGAGCAAAACGAACAAGGAGATCGCCACCGCGCTGAATTTGAGCGTGTACACCGTCGAGGCGCATCGCGGTCGCATCATGGAGAAGCTCAATTTGCACTCCATCGGCGAGTTGGTGCGCTTTGCCATCCGCAACGGCCTCATCGACTGATGTTCCCCTTCTTCCGCATCACTGAAAGCAATGTGCTCCGCGTGCTGGCGCTCGGTTTCCTGCTCGTGATGACACTGCTCGGCGCGGCGGGGCTCATCGCCGTGCGGCAGAGCCAGCGCATCCGCAGCAGCGTGGCGCAGCTCGCGCGTGACCAGCTCCTCATCGCCCGGCTCGTGCATGACGTGCAGATGGAGGAAAATGCGATGACGGAGGTGCTGCATCAGGTGGCGGAATTCCATCCCACCGCGCCGGAGCACGCGAAGCTGCTGCGTGACTTGGAACAAAGCGATGCCGCGCTCTCCCGCCTCGCTGATGAGGCCCGCGTGATCGCGGGGGACCAAGTGTGGCAAGCTCTCGAATCGAGCGTGAAGGCATTCACCGCTGAGGCACGCAAGGTGCTCGGCACGAATGCTCCCGTGCCTCGAAGCGACCTAGAATCGCTTTTTCGACATCACGACCATGTCGTGGGCCTCGTGAACGATCTCATCCAAAGCAGCTCTGATCGCCTCGCGGCCACGGAACGCGAGATCGAGGCCCAATCGCAGGAACTCGGCGATGACGCCGCGCTGCTTCTCGGTGCGAGTTTTCTGCTCGCCGCCGTCTGCGCGGCTTTGACGGTCTTTTTTGCCCGCAAAAGCATCCAGCGCATCCGCTGGCAATCCGACGAGCTGAACCGCGTCTCCTGGCACATGCTGCAAACGCAGGAGGAGGCCGCGCGGCGCTTTTCGCATGAGTTGCACGACGAACTCGGCCAGTCGCTCGCCGCCGTGCGCTCCAATTTGACCAAAGGAGCCACGCATGATCTCGATTCGCTCCGCGCCGACTGCCTGGGCCTCGTCGATGAATCCATCGCCAACGTGCGCGAGCTCTCGCAACTGCTGCGACCTGTCATTCTCGACGATTTCGGCCTCGAAGCCGGTCTGCGCTGGCTCGCGGAAAAATTTGCCCAACGCACGCGAATCAAGGTGGACTGCGACTCGACCTGCCCCGGCCGTTTTGCCGATGAAACCGAGACGCACCTCTTCCGCATCGCTCAGGAGGCGCTGACGAACATCGCCCGGCATGCCGAGGCCACGCGCGTCGTCATCCAGCTCGCCCTCGAAGACAAAAACATCCGCCTCAGCATCATCGACGACGGCAAAGGCCTCCCCGAAGGCGATCCCGAGTCCGCGACATCGCCCAGCCTCGGCATGGTCGGCATGCGAGCCAGAGCACGCCAATGCGGCGGTGAACTCAGCGTGAACCCCGCCCAACCCCACGGCCTCCGCGTCGAGGCAGTGGTGCCGGTGAGGCGCTAAACGTACACGCCACGATAGCGTGCGATGAAGTCCTCAGGCGTGATGGGCTGCGGTTTGTAGCCTGCGTTCTTCAACGGGGCAAAATCACTGTCCTTTGTGATGATGTAGTCGGCGTGGGCGGCAATGGCACAGTCCACAAATGGATTGTCGTCAGGATCCGCGCCGATGATTCGAAACTGAAACTGCGGATTCACATGAATCATGGTGCCACACGTCGCTCCGATGAGGTCCATCAGCATCGCCATTTTCATCCAAGCGGAAGGTGGCTCTTTGCGCCGGATCACTTCCTGATACTCGGTTAGGATAGCAGTCGAGACGGCCCAGTAGATCCGGCCATCAACGCAGGAATCGAGGATGCAACGGTAAGGATGGCCGATGGCACGTCCCTCGAAGACCACATTCGTGTCGAGCACGACAATCATGCCGCGCGGAGCTTGGCACGGACTTCCTGGATCACCTCGGGGAGATTGTCCCACTTGCCTGCGAGCCGCTCTTTTTCAGCATCCTCACCGATTTCACGCCAGAGCCGCTGTTTCTCGGCTTCCAGAAACACGCGGTGAATGAAGACCAGTTCAGATTCCTCAAACCTTTCGAGCGACTTCGATAGTTGCTGACGAAGGTCTTTGGGGACGGGTGATGGCAGAGCGGATGTCATGATGCGAAATTCTATGCTCCGAGTTCTCCTTTTCCAGCCCTATTCCGCTGACTGGCATCAGTCCATCGTGAACATCCGGTCCACCGGCGGCGGTTTGGCGGCGAGCATCTTCTCAAGCTGTCCGTTCTGCCGCAGCACCTTCATGTTGAACTCAATGAACTCCAGATAGCGCCTGGAGTCGATTCGAGGCTCCGGCTGCGGGGCAGAGGAGTCGAAAGGCAAATCGAGTTCGGGCGGAGGAGTCATAGAAACGCCGAAAGCTTCTCGGCGAGAGCGGGCGTGCCGTATTGATCGCAGATGCCCTGCAGCTCCGCAGCCGATATTTTACCCGGATTTCCCCGCAGCAACGCCACCACGTCCCCCAGGTCTTTTTCGACGCGATGCTCATTTTGGGCCGCGTGGATTTTCAGGGCCAACAGATGCTTCAAAGCCGGAATACGCATCGGAATGCCGTCCATGTCGTAATCTTCACAGACAGCCCACATTTTCTCAAACGTCACTGCATTTACTCGCATGACATCGAGGATCAGGAACGGCTGCAAACGATACCGGAAACGCCGAAACGACGGCTTTTCCTCGAAACACTCGAATCCGGCCTTGGTCAGCTCCTCGGCCATCGCCGGGTCATTCTCCATGGCGATGAGGCAGTCCACATCGAGCGTGTTCCGCGCATAACCATGCGCCTGCACCGCCCAGCCGCCGATCAGAAGCAGCGGCAGTTGGCGGCGCTTTTGAATCCGCATGAGAAGATCGAAGACGATGCGCATACGCCAAAATCATGCCGCAGCACGATTCGATGCTCAAGACGTGAGTTTCGCCGCCTCAGGTGCCAATGAAGCGCCAGCAAAGTAGCCATCTTGCTCCGCAAGATGAGCCAAGGGCTCCCGCACGCCGATCGCGGCTCCTGCATTCGATGCACTTGGCTACTTTGCTTCGCCAAAGCGTCGCTTCATCAAAGTTTACCGCTAAAGGGCCACTTTGAGGACAGCCAGACGGTGAGGGTGTGATTGTTTTCCCACACCACTCCGCCACGGCGTTGCACGGTCTGCTCCATGAAGCCGATTTCGAGCTTCGTCGTCGGGGTGAGCTGGCGGCCGAGGCCGATGAAGGCGCGGTTTTGGTCGAAGTGGTTCATCGACACGTTCGAGCCGAAGTTGAAGAAGACCTCGTCCCAAAGAGCGAGATACCACTTCTTGTCATCGGTGAGCGGGATGGTGGTGCGCAGCATGTAGCGGATGCGGTTTTCGTAGCGCCAGTTGGTCACGTCGCCGGTGGCGGGGGCCACTTCGCCGATGCGGCGCTGCTCCAGGCGAAAGCGATGCGTCCAGTCGAGGCCGAGGGCTTTGTGCGAAAGGACGGCCTGCTCCCAGAGACGATGCTCCGGGAAATCCGCCGCCACCGGGATGTCGCCATAGGGATGCGTCTCGACCCAGGCGTAGCCTGCGGTGAGCGTCAACGCGGGGCTAATCGTGTAGTTGATGCCGGGACGCAGCAGGAGCTGCTGCCAGTGCTCGCCCATGTCTGCTCGGCGGATCTGCGATTCGAGATGCACACCCCACGGCCCTTTGCCGAGGGGATGATCACCGACGTAGTTGAGCCAGAGGTTGCCGTTGGACTCGGTGTGGTCGGCGGCGCAGAGGCTGCCGACGAACGCGAGGAAGATGAAGAGGGCACGTTTCATGAAAAAGGCGGCCCTCTATTACGCAACGATGGAGGTCGATCAATGCGCGGTGCTTTCAATCAGCCTGCCGCCTTCTTCGAAGCGATGGATGTTATAAACACCGCTAGCTGTTGGCGTGGCGCATTAGGGTCAAATCGGTGCCGTCGGGTGCTGTCGATCCGCGCTTGGCAAATCGGTGCCGCCCCCCGCTGGCGATGCGTTGCGGTCGTGCAAGCCGAAACCGCCATCAGCCATCAGCCACGAGGTCACAACTTCCTGAAACTATTTTAGGCAAATGAAGCCAGGCGCGGAGAGGAATGATGTGGCTTCACCATGTCGCAGCCGTGGGACCATCCTCAGCACGACCCGTTTCACCGGCTAGACGCGGAGCATGAGGTGGCGTTGGACATCTTGGTTAGATCAATCTTTCCCGCAGTGCCCGTGCGACGGCGGCGGCGCGGCTGTGGACTTCGAGTTTGGTGAAGAGATTCTTGGTGTGGGTGCCCGTGGTGTGGATGCTGACTTTGAGGCGGTCGGCGATTTCTTTGGCGGTGAGACCTTCGACGAGCAGGGCGAGCAATTCACGCTCGCGTGGGGACAGGGAGACCGGCTCGGGTGCGGGGCGGGTGAGATTGGCGAGGAGCTTGACGATGCTGCTGGCGACTTTCGGCGACATGGGTGAGCCGCCTTCGTGGGCTTCGAGGATGGCGGCGGCGACTTCATCGGCACGGGCGGTTTTCAAAAGATAGCCACAGGCTCCTTCGCTGATGGCTTGACTGATTTTGGCTTCGTCTTCAAAGACGGTGAGGATGATGACGCGGCACTCGCGGGCGAGCTGGTGCACGTCGCGGATGACTTCCAGGCCGCTTCGACCTGGTAGGCCCACGTCGAGCAGCATGACGGCGGGTCTCTCAGTGATGTCGGTGGCGCGGAGGGCGGTCAGCATGGACTCCGCATTGGCAAAGGCGCGTGCCGGGGCCATGCCGCGGGCGGGGGTGCAAAGTCGGACGAGGGAACGGCGGAAGACGTCGTGGTCTTCGACGATCCAGACACAAATGGGTGAGGTGCTCATGATTTGCGCGATTGCCAGCGTGCGGTCTGTGGCACGTCGAGCTGGATGGTGGTGCCTTGGCCGGGTTGGGTTTTCATGTGCAGGGTGGCCTTCATGGCATGAGCGCGCTCCTGCATGTTGCTGAGGCCGTGACCGGCGCTGCCAGCCTGGTCGTCAAAGCCGATGCCGTCATCGCTGATCTCGACGCGCAGGCCTGCGGCGGTGGGTCTGAGTTGAAAGCGAACATGCGTGGCCTTGGCGTGGCGACCGATGTTGTGCAGGACTTCTTTGCAGAAGAGATACAGCTCGCGGCGTGTCTCGATGTCAGGCTCGCGGGTGAGAGGCGCGGATGGCAGGGCACAGTCGAGGACGTGTCCGCGCAGAAGCCGCTCGGTGAGTCCATGTAGAACGGTGAGCCAGTCCTGGCTGTGGGTGCTGCGGCGTGGGCTGATGAGCTGCACCATGTCTCGCATGGAGTCGGCGCTTTCTGCGGCGACTCGTTCAATATCGAGCAGGTCATCGCGCATGGCTTCCAAGGTGCTGTCGGGCTGGCTGGCAAAGGAGCAGATGAGGCGGATGCTGCCGAGATTGGAGCCGATTTCGTCATGCAAATCACGGGCGAGCTTGTCATGCAGGCGCTGGGCATCACGCCGCCGCGTGCGTTGCTGCCGCCAGAGCAAAACGCCGGAGATTAAGGTGATGCTGACGGCAGTGATGACACTGCCATTGACTAGGGTGTGCTGGGCTTGCTCGATTCGTTTCAGGCGCTCGGTGACGAGTTGAGAGCGTTCCTTTTCGAGCACACGACGCTGCTCCAACTGCTCAAACCATTGCGGGAGCGAGATGATGGAGCCGCTCTCGGCTAGGCCATCGGTGAGAGCGGCGGGTTGCCATGTCTCGTCGCCTTCGAGTGAATCGCTGGCGACCACACTGGCACCGAATGCGATGTTTTTGCCTGCGCTGATGGCCTGAACCTCGGCCAGGGCAAAAATGAAGTCCTCACGGCGCTTCCAAAGTTCCGTCGCCGTGATGCGCAGGTAGCGGGCGGGTGTTTGATTGGCTGGGAGGTGCAGCACGTTGCTGCCTGGAGATTGAGGGCGTTTGTTGGGCGTGCTTTGGTAGATCAGATGTGCATCGCTAAAGTCAGGCGCAGTGGCGGACTCGATCTTGAAACGGACAGGAAAACCGTAGTCAAACCAGAGTGGCACCTCCGTCATGCGGACGGGGACGAGGCATACTTCATCCAACGGCACCGTGGCAGGCAGGGTGATGGTGACGCTCTTTTGTGCATCAGCCTGATTGGCGATGGCGCTGTGATAGCCGAAGCTGCTGCTGGAGCGAGGTGAAGTCGGCAGGCCGAGTGGCGTGACCATGTCCACGAGATTTCGCCGCGCCCATGAGAGCGGGAGTTCATTGGAGGTGCTGCTCGTCACGGTGGCACCGAGGGCCACGTTTCGCTCACTGGAGAGGATGAACATCTCCGACAAAGCCAGCACGGGTGCGCCATCGCGTGTCCATGGCTGCGTGGCTGTCAGACGCACCCTTTTGACCGGCTGGGATGCGAATCTGGCTGTCACGGGAAAGCAGCCTTCGGTTTTAACGTCGAGCCCTTTGGCATCGAAAACGTTGGTCGCGGCACCCGAATCATCGAACGCTTCGATTTTGAAGCGAGTGGGAAAGCCGTAACCGGCAAGCACACCGCTGGCACCTTTGCCCAAGGCCGGAACGAGCACCACGCGATCGACCGGCATGGTTTTCGGCAAAGTGACCTCCACCCAGATTTCAGAGTCATCCTGATCGAGCGCCGTTTTGAATCCGATGCTGGAGCTGCTGTTGATCAGCGCTGGTTCAGGCAGGGATTTGAGTGCGGCGTCGATCTCCGTGACGCGCTGCTCGATGCGCTGCACATCTGCCCGCGCCCAAAAAGCCAGTCTCTCCACCCAACGCGAATCTCCCGCCTGAGCGATCAGGGCGAGGAACAGGGCAGCGGTGGCGGATTTCATGCGCCTGTAGATTAGCCCAAGAGGACGACGTGTCGCCTCACCTATTTTGGTGAGAGGACAAAAGGCGCGGATTGTCGAAGACTAGGCATACCAAACCTATGGACATCTACAAGCACCCCACTTTCGACATGGCCTGCGAGCAGTTCGACCTCGTGGCCGATCTTTTGCAAATGCCGCAGTCCGAACGCGAACGTGTGAAGTTCCCGAAGCGCTCGCTGACCGTGGCCGTGCCAGTGCGCATGGACAGCGGTGAGGTGAAGGTCTTTCCCGGCTACCGCGTGCAGCACCATCTCTCCCTCGGGCCAACGAAAGGCGGCATGCGCTTTCATCCAGATGTAGCTCTGGGCGAGGTCGCGGCCTTGGCGATGTGGATGAGCTGGAAGTGCGCCCTCACCGGGCTGCCCTACGGCGGTGCCAAAGGTGGTGTGGCCTGCAATCCGCGCACGATGTCCATCAACGAGGTCGAGCGTGTGACGAGACGCTTCACCCAGGAGATCATTTCCTTCATCGGACCGCAGATTGACATCCCTGCGCCCGATGTGGGCACGAATGAGCAAACGATGGCGTGGATGATGGACACGTATTCGAATCAGTTCGGGCATGCAGTGTCCGGCGTGGTCACGGGCAAGCCCGTCGATCTCGGAGGCTCACTCGGCCGTCGTGAGGCCACGGGGCGCGGAGTGGCGTTTCTCGTGGGCCGTGCTTTGGACACGCTCGGCATCGCATCCAGCGGATGCACCGCCGTCGTGCAGGGCTATGGCAATGTCGGCTCCGTCGCTGCGCAGAAGATGTCGCAAAATGGAATCAAGGTCATCGCTGTCAGCGATGCGGATGGCGGCCTCTACAATCCTAAAGGCATCGACTTCGAGAAACTCGATGCCTACATCGCCAAGCACCGCACGGTTCTTGGATTCACCGAGGCAGAGCCCATCAGCAATGAAGAGATTCTCCTGCTCAAATGCGATGTCTTAGCCCCATGTGCCCTGGAGCGTCAGATCACTGCCCACAATGCCGCCAAGATCCAATGCCGTGTGCTTGCTGAAGGCGCAAACGGCCCCACTACGCCTGACGCGGATGTGATCCTGAATGAACGCGGCGATGTCTTCATCATCCCGGACATCCTCTGCAATGCAGGCGGCGTGGTCGTCAGTTACTTCGAGTGGGTGCAGGACTTGCAGAGCTTCTTCTGGAGTGAGGGCGAGGTGATGGACAAACTGTATCGCATTCTTGAAACCGCCTTCACACAGACGCTGAACATGGCCAATCAACGCAAGCTGCCCATGCGCATGGCGGCTCTCAGCCTCGGAATCAAACGTGTGGCGGATGCCAAACGCCAGCGGGGCCTGTTCCCGTGAGGCATTGTGGTCTCCGTGCTCAATCAAACACCGCCAGCAAGAAGGTGATCAAGGCACTGTTGGCAAAATCCACTCCGCACACACCGACGATGGGCACGACGAGATAAGCCTTCGGCGCAGGTCCATAACGACGTGTGATGGCGTTGATGTTGGCCATCGCATTGGCCATGGTGCCCATCATGAAGCCTGTGAACCCCGCGCCGATCACCGCTGCATCGTAGTCTTTGCCAAAACACCTGAAGACCAGGATGGAAGCCACGAGGAAAATCCAAATCGCCTGCACAGCCAGGATGATCACCAGCACGGAGGCCATGCTGGCCAGTTGTCCCAAGTTCAGCGTCATCGTGGCCATCACCAAAAAGTAGGCGAGCGCCACGGAGCCGAGTTCCTCAATCACGGAGTTTGAAACGGGCAGGCTACTCAGCGGCCACACTTTGAAGTCGCATGCATTACGAACCAAAGCTGCCACTGCCATCGCCCCGATGTAGAGTGGCAGAGTGATACCCTGGGCTTGAATCCATCCGCCGAGAGCAGCGCCCAAGGCCATCACGATGATGATGAACTGCAGATGACTGGTAAAATGTGCCGGCGAAAGCTCTGGGTGAACCATCTGCTCGCCCATCGAAACCGGGACATCCTCCGGCATGGCGCTCGAAAGGTCTTCTGGTGACGGCTTGAGTCGATATTTCGCGATCAGGCGAGCAGCCTGAGGAGAACCCATCAATCCGCCAATGACAATGCCGGCCAGAGCACTGGCCGTTCCGATCGCTGCCGCAGCCTCCAAGCCAGCTTTCTCAAACGCCGGTGCAAATGCCAGCGCAGTGCCAGGGCCACCCGTCAGGGCGACCGACCCCGCAAGAACACCGAGTAGAGGAGGTTCACCCATCGCCACCGCCAGCGCCATGCCAATCACATTCTGAGTGACCAATGCCACCAAGCAGAACAGCAGGAAGGAGATCACGGTTTTCCCGCCTCGCTTCAACTCGCGCCAAGAAGCCATCCAGCCGATGGAGAGGAAAAATGCGAGCATCAGCGGCGACTGTAGAGTGGTGTCAAAGGTGATGTCCTTTCCGCTGAAGAACTTCACAGCGGTAAACCCACCACAAAGCAGCAATCCGCCCAAGACGGGTTCTGGCAAGCAAAGCCGGTCAAACACGGGGAAGAACCTAAACAACGCCCGTCCGAGAAGGAGTCCGAAGGCAGTGAAGGCGAGAGTTTCGATAAGATTGAAAGCCATCCGTCCAGTCTAGTGACCTCGGAGACATCTCCAAGACCTCTTTGGGCAGCAGGCATCACCAAAATTGGTGAGGACTGTGCCACCCACAGCTCACCAGTTTTGGCGAGGAGACAAAACCCACATCGCGGCCATGCTCACCTTCAACCAACCACCCATGAAAAACCTCCGCTACGCTTGTCTTGCCATTGCAGCCGTTGCGACGCCCCTCGCCGCACAGACTTACGTGCCCAATCAGACCTACTTTGGCCGCAACGACTACATTGAATACATCGCGGGCAATCTGCCAATCATCGTGGCTGCGCCTCATGGCGGTGCTTTGACGCCCGAGGAGTTGCCGGATCGCGTGACGACGACTGTCCCCGATACCGGCACGGAAGATTTGACCCGCCGAATCCAAAAAACGGTCGCTGATCGTTTCGGAGGCTACCCGCACATCATCATCTGCCGACTCAATCGCCTCAAACTCGACTGCAATCGCAACATCGTCGAAGGAGCGCAGGGAAATGCGCTCACGGAGATTTCTTGGCACGATTATCAGAACTTTATCATCGCGGCCAAGCAGTCCGTGACAGCGCAATACGGGCGCGGGCTCTTCCTTGAAATCCATGGGCACGGCCATCCCGCTGGTCGCCTCGAACTCGGGTATCTGATGGACAATGCAGAACTCGATCTCGATGACGCTACTTTGGATGCCACGAATGAGGCTGCAAACAGCAGCATCAAGCACCTGGACCAGATTTCCCCGCTCACGTTTTCCCAGCTCTTGCGCGGTCCAGCCAGCCTGGGCGGCCTCATGGCTGCACGCGGCTATTTGTCCGTGCCCAGCCCAGCGATCCCAACTCCCGGAGGAGATGAGTTTTTCGAGGGAGGTCATAACACTGTTCAGCACGGCTCAAAGACCGCTGGAACGATCAGTGCCATCCAAATCGAGTGCCACAATGCCGGTGTCCGCGACAACGCGACTAATCGCCAAGCTTTCGCCATGCAACTCGCCAGCGCCGTGGACACTTATTTGACGGATCAGTTCACCCTCACTCCGACCGATAGTGTGCCCACCATGACCGCACTCGCTGATGTCACGATCAACGAAGACACGGCAACCAATGCGCTCAACTTTACCGTAGATGACGCCGTCACACCAGCAGGCTCACTTGTTGTCGAGGCATCATCTTCCAACACCACCCTCGTGCCCACGGCGAACATCGTCGTCACAGGCAACGCCGCGAATCGCAGCTTCACGGTGACGCCTGCGGCCAACAAGTTTGGCACAGCCACCATCACTCTCAAGGTGCAGGACAGTGATCAACGCTATGCCCTGCAATCCTTCGTCCTCACGGTCAACGCAATCAACGACCCGCCGTATGTGCTCAACGTCACCAACCAAACCATGAACGAAGACACCACGCTCGGCCCCATCGCCGTAACCGTGGGCGACGTGGACAATCTCGCCACGGCGCTCGTTCTCACCGCCAGTTCATCCAATACCACGCTCGTGCCGAATGCGAGCATCACCCTCGCTGACCTCGGCTCCACGAATCGCACCGTGACCGTGACACCCGCAGCGAATCGAAGTGGCGCCACCGTCATCACCCTCACGGTCAGCGATGGTTTGCTCTCCGGCACGGATACTTTCACCATCACTGTCTCCGCCGACTCACCGCTCACGAACTGGCAACAGGCTCAATTTGGGCCGTTATGGACGAATACTGCCATCTCAGGTGATACGGTGGACACCGAAAGCGATGGCTACGCCAATCTCGTCGAATACGGCTTGGGCGGTAATCCCAACACCTCTTCTGCCACACCACTCTTCAGTGTGCAGATTCGCTCAGGCAAACTACGGGGCACTTTCACCCGCACCCTGGCCAATACCGACATCACCATGATTCTCCAGGCAGCGGATAGCCCCGCAGGGCCCTGGATGGATCTCGTGAGCACGGTGAATGGAGGAGCCGTCACCATCCTCCAGCCCGCCGTCACCACCAGCGCCACCGGCAGCGGTGCCACCCGCACCGTGGAAGTCAGCGACATGTTTCTCGCCACCGATCCCGCGCATCCCTACCGCTTCATGCGCATGAAGGTGACGCGGTAGCAGCGGGCCATTCTCACTCACCAGTTTTGGTGAGGAGACAAACCATCCTGCTGGGTGAAGTCTCTCCCATTCCCAACTTCAAGCACACCATGCCAACCAGCTCATCCTCCAAGCCACTCAGCCAGAACGTCCACCTTTTGAACTGGGTGAAAAAAATGGCCACCCTCTGCAAGCCGGACCGCATTCACTGGGTGGATGGCTCCAAGGCGGAGTATGACCAGCTATGCGATGAAATGGTCGAAGCGGGCACTTTGACACGACTGAACGCCAAAAAATGGCCCGGCTGCTTTCTCGCTCGCTCCGACGCCAGTGATGTGGCTCGTGTGGAAGACCGCACCTTCATTTGCAGTGCGTCAAAAGACGGCGCAGGCCCGACGAACAACTGGGTGCATCCCCAGGAGATGAAGGACAAGCTCAAGAAGCTCTTCAATGGCTGCATGAAAGGCCGCACCATGTATGTGCTCGCCTTTAGCATGGGTCCGCTGGATTCACCGATGTCGCAGATCGGCGTGCAGCTCACCGATTCGCCCTATGCGGTCGCCAACATGCGCATCATGGCCCGCATCGGGAAGAAGGTGTTTCAACTCATCGACACAACGAAGAAGCGTGTGGTGCCGTGCATGCACACCGTCGGTGCCCCATTGAAGAAGGGGCAAAAGGACGTTCCCTGGCCGTGCAACGACGAGAAATACATCGTTCACTTTCCCGAGACTCGCGAGATCTGGAGCTACGGCTCCGGTTACGGCGGCAATGCGCTGCTTGGCAAAAAGTGCTTCGCTCTGCGCATCGCCTCCGCCATGGCGCGTGATGAAGGCTGGATGGCCGAGCACATGCTCATCCTCGGTGTCGAAGACCCAAAAGGGCAGAAGACCTACGTCGCCGCCGCTTTCCCAAGTGCCTGCGGAAAGACGAACTTTGCCATGCTCATCCCACCAAAGCATTTCAGCGATCAGGGCTGGAAAGTGTGGACCGTGGGCGACGACATCGCCTGGATCAAACCCGGCCCGGATGGCCGTCTCTACGCGATCAATCCCGAAGCAGGCTTCTTTGGTGTTGCGCCCGGCACGGGGCACCACACGAATCCGAACGCGATGGCGGCTCTGCGCAAAAACACCATCTTCACCAATGTCGCGCTCACACCCGATGGCGGCGTGTGGTGGGAAGGCATGACCGAGGAGCCGCCTGCCAAGGCCATCGACTGGC
Source organism: Verrucomicrobiaceae bacterium (assembly GCA_016713245.1). Lineage (GTDB taxonomy): Bacteria > Verrucomicrobiota > Verrucomicrobiia > Verrucomicrobiales > Verrucomicrobiaceae > Prosthecobacter. The sequence continues at coordinate 1,667,293 of JADJPM010000001.1, forward strand.
AGGGCAACGAGTGGACACCACAAATCGCCAAGGAGAAAGGCAGCAAGGCCGCGCATCCAAATGCACGCTTCACCGCGCCCGCTTCCCAGTGCCCGACGATTGATCCTGATTGGGAAAATCCCAATGGCGTGCCGCTGAGTGCCATCATCTTTGGCGGACGCCGAGCCACCACCATGCCGCTCGTGTATCAGGCCTTTAACTGGAGCTGCGGCGTCTATCTCGGAGCCACCATGGGCAGTGAAATGACCGCCGCCGCCGCTGGCACCATTGGCAAAGTGCGGCGTGATCCCATGGCCATGCTGCCCTTCTGCGGCTACAACATGGGCGACTACTTCCGCCACTGGATCTCCATGCAGCGCACGCTCACGGCCACCCCGCGCATCTTTAATGTGAACTGGTTCCGCAAAGACTCCGACGGCAAGTTCCTCTGGCCCGGCTTCAGCGAAAACATGCGCGTGCTCAAATGGATCGTGGACCGCTCCAACGGCCACGGCATGTCCAAAGAAACGCCCATCGGTTGGGTGCCAAACTACACCGACATCGACTGGACAGGTCTCGATTTCCCCGAGGACAAGTTCAACGAGTTGCAGCGCTTTGACCGCGCCGCCTGGCGGCAGGAGATTCTCTCTCACGAAGAGCTGTTCCTCGATCTGAAGAGCCATCTGCCCAAAGAAATGATCTATGAACGCGAGCTGCTGATCTGCCGCATGTAACCCATCTCTCACATCGCTATGCATACTCTCAAATCACTCACCTTCGGCGTCATCGTCGCCGCCGCCTGCTGGATCAGCTACCAAGCAGGCCAAACTCCTCCCAAGGAGCAACCTCAAGCCGCCACGCCTGCCAGCGGGCCTCGCAAGCCCCTCATTGGCATCGCCAGTGGTCCTTCGCCGGACAACTACGTTCGCGCCATCCGTGAAGCGGGGGCGGTTCCCGTGCTCCTTCCCAACACAGACGGCAGCGCTGCCGCCATCGATGAATATTTGGTCAAGTTGGATGCCCTGCTCCTCTGCGGCGGCCCCGACATCCCGCCCTCCGAGTGGAATGAAGAACCTCACGCCACCACTAAGGTCTTGGACAATGACCGCTACCTCTTTGAAAAGGCCCTCGCCACCGCCTGGGTCAAAAAGACCAAGAAACCGCTGCTCGGCATCTGCCTCGGCAGCCAGTGGATCAACGTCGTCCACGGCGGATCACTCATCCAAGACATCCCCTCCGAGTTTAACGTCAACCATCGCGACACCACACACCCCGTGACTCTCGAAACCGACTCCAAACTGGCCGGCATTTTTGGTGAAACTCAGTTCGAAGTGAACTCCCTCCATCATCAAGCCGTGCGCAAAGTCGGTGAAGGCCTCCGCATCGTGGCCAAGAGCCCCGAAGGCATCGTCGAAGCCACCGAGACCACTGACCCCAGCCGTTTCCTGATTGGAGTCCAATGGCACCCGGAAAAGCTGCTCCCGTCCGATCTACGTCAGGGAAAACTCATCAAGGCATTCATCGCCGCAGCGAAGTGAGTGGTCCTGATCACCTTAGACCATCCATGAAAACATCCACCCTCATCCTCACGTTACTCCTCAGCCTCGCCGCCCAGGCATTCAGTGAAGACCTGCGAAAGTTCACCAGTGCAGACGGCACCAAGACCTTCGACGGCGTGCTGACCCGCTATGATGCCGCCAGCGGAATCGTCGAGGTGAAGCGCACGGGCCTTGGCCCGCTAAAGTTTCCCCTCACCATGCTCAGCGCAGCGGATCAAGCTTACGTCAAAGAGCAGTCCAAGCCTCGCACTACTGCTGCAACAAAGGAACCCGCCGTAGATTTCGATTTCGAGCACCGGGACTCTCTCCCGCAGACCGACACACCGAAAAGCCAGTGGGACACCGAATGGGGACCCGCCGCCAAGACCTATCCTGAACTCAAGATGCCAGATGGCGTGAAGGATCCCGTGACCTTTCAGCGCCAGCGCATCGTAGCAGCCGCCAAGAAATACATCGACCTGCCCTACATGCACAAACACATCCCCGCTGCGGGCGGACTGGATTGCTCCAACTTCACCGCCTGGGTTTACAATTACAGCATGGGTATCCGTTTCCCTTCCGGCATTGCCAATCAAGGCGAAGAAGCAGGCCGTCGTCTGGCACCTGACGAGAAATTGCAGCCCGGCGACCTGCTTTTTCAAACCAGTGTCGAAGGCGACCGAATCGCGCACTCCGTCATCTACATGGGCGATGACAGAATCATCGACGCCTGCAATGGCAAAGTCGATGTCCGAAACTTCGCCAACTGGTATAAAGATCGTTTCTCCCATGCCCGCCGCATCATTGAGGATACCGATTCACCGCCCACGAAGGACACCTCGGCATCTTCTTCGAAGGCCGACTTCACGCCCAAGGCAACCGCAGGAGGCAAGAACCGCATGGAAGTGCGCTCCGTGTCCAAAGATCTCACCACACGCCTGGAAGCCGTGAACCCGAAGTATCTCGCCGCCTTTCCGCCTGACTTCGCGCAGGCCAAACCGGGCACGATTCCTCTCGTCATCTATCTTCATGGCAGCGCCGGACGTGGTGATGATCCCAAGAGCTGCATCGACATGCCCTTCAATCAAATCGTCGGCACTCACCGCGACTTTCCCGCCGTAGCGATCTCTCCGCAGCTCCGCAGCGTTCCGTTGGAAGGAGAGACAAAACCCCGCATGTCCTGGCACATCGAAGACTTGGATCACCTCCTAGCAGACGTCCTCAAAGAGTTCCCGCAGATCGATCAAGACCGCGTTTACCTCACCGGCTTTAGCATGGGCGGCTACGGCACCTGGGATTGGGCCGCCGCCAGTCGCAAGCATTTCGCCGCCATCATCCCCATCGCAGGCGGAGCCAACACCGCCGCGCCCCGCAGCCCAAAGAACTTCGGCGACCTCCCCATCTGGGCCTTCCACGGCGATGCCGACACCACCGTGACCCCTCAAAACTCCATCAAACTCGTCGAGAGCATCAAATCCGCTCGCGGCGATGCCCAGCTCACCCTCCTCCCCAGAGCCACCCATCAATGCTCCGACCAAGTGTATCTCAATCCCGAGGTCTATCGCTGGCTCTTCAGCAAGAAACGTCTTTGAAACTGGACCACTCCCCATGACCTCAAAACCACACCTCACACTCCTCCTTCTGCTGCTCAATTCCATCGGCCTGCTTGCAGAAGATAAACCCGTCCGCGTGGCGGTCTTTGATGGCGATGGCGTCGGGCCAAGTGCCATTCCGTTGATCGCAGCCATCGAAAAGGCGAAGGAGCATCCGTTTCAAATCACGCGGATCACGGCGGCGGAGATTCAAAGCGGCAAACTGGCCGAGGTGGATGTCCTCGTGCATCCCGGCGGCAGTGGCGGCGGCCAAGGAAAGGCACTCGGCGAAAACGGACGGAAGGCGGTGCGCGACTTCGTGAATCAAGGCGGCGGTTACCTCGGCGTCTGCGGCGGTGCCTATCTAGCGACGAACGACTACGAATGGTCGCTGAATCTGATCGACGCTAAGGTCGTGGACAAACGCCATTGGGCACGCGGCAACGGCCCGGTGCAGTTGCAACTCTCGCCGACGGGATCGACCTTCTTCAGCCAAACCGAGCCCGAGCTGACCATCCAATATGCCCAAGGCCCGCTGCTCGCCCGCCCCGAGTGGGATGATCCTGACGTGCCGAACTACGAGAGTCTCGCCATCTTCAAAACCGAGATCGCCCTCAAAGGTGCCCCGCAAGGCGTCATGGCCCGCACCTCCGCCGCCGTGCGTGCTCAATACGGCAAAGGCCGCGTCTTCTGCTTCAGCCCGCATCCCGAACTCACCGAAGGCTTGCACTATCTGATACCGCTAACGGTTCGTTGGGCCGCCGGGAAAGAGTGATGAGGCGGAAGAAGCCTCCATCATCTGTCGAAAGCGCGAGGTGGGCGGATCAATGCGCGGCGTTCGCGGCGGCGAGCGATCGCTGGTCGAGGGTCTTGAGCGCCTGCATCTGCTTGATGGTGCGTTCCATGCCTTCGTTGGAGCCGTCGAAGAACATGACGTTGCCTTTGCCGTGCTCGGAGATGTATTTCATGCCGTCGAGCCACATGGTGAAGAGCATGAAGCCGGGAGGCACGTCGCCGGCCTGCATGGTTTTGCCAGCGTTGGCGAGACCTTCGGCGACTTGTTCGCGGAAGCGGGCGTTTCCGGCACCTTTGAGCTCGGAGGCTTCTTTTTCGGCTTCGGCTTTGACGCGGATGGCGCGGGCTTCGGCCTCGGCGGCTCGGGTTTTGATGAGGTATTGGGCCTGGGCCTCGTTTTCGGCGGCCATCTTCATGTTGTTGCTGGAAACGACCTGCGACATGGAGCGCATGATGGCTTCGTCGAAGGAGATGTCGTTGATCTGAAGGTCGAGAAGGTGGTAGCCCCAGCTGTTGAGTGCTTCTTCGAGGTGGTCCTTCACGGCACCGATGATTTCGGAGCGCAGCACGAGGATTTCAGCCTGCTTTTTGTTCGCGACATAGGAGCGGATGCTGCCTTCGACACTGCGGACGAGGGTCTGCATGAAGCTCTTTTCATCGATGAATCGGAAGGCGATCTTCTTGATGGTCTCCTCACCGGCGTCCTGCGCGGAGTAAACGATGAGCGATTTGAAGTTCACGTAGGCCTGGTCGAGCGAAATGGCTTCGAATTCGAGTTCGATGGACTGGTTCTGCGTGGAAATGCTCTTGAAGACGCCCTCGACGAGCGGGAGCTTGAAGTTGAGGCCGGGTAGCATCAGGCGCTGGTATTTGCCGAAGCGGGTGACGACTCCGACATGGCCCTGTTTGATGACAGAGGCGCTGAGAAGGATGAGGACGATGAGGATGACGGCGGCGGGTATCATGACGTGGCTTGGTTTGTTCGTTGGTAAAGGCGGTGAGTGAAAATCAGGCGGGGAACTCGGAGGAGTGGTGCTCGAGGATGAACCAGCCGGTCTTTTCCTTTTTGCAGACGAAGGAGTAGCGGGCGGGCACGCTGACGAGTTCCTTCTTGCGCTTGAAGGTGAAGACGTATTTGCCGGACTGGATGTAGATGTCCTTGTACTGGCGCACCTCGCCGCTTTCGAACTTCACATGCACGTCCTCTAGCTCGAAGAGGTGCTCGAAGTAGCCTTTGATCTTGTGGTGCCCCTCACGCAGCTCCTTGGCGAAGGTGCCCCAGAGCAGGCCGTTCATGTCGTAGCAGCCGACGACGGCGGCCATGCTGTGATTGTTGATGCCAAAGGCCCAGTCGTTGATGAACTCGGTCAGGTTCTTCTTCTCCGCCGCATTGTGGCTGATGGTGCTGTAGCGCAGGCCGCCGACTTGTTTGTCGTGATGCACGAGCATGGTGTCGGTGCTGCGAGGATCGATTTCCTCGCCGAAACGGTGGGCAAAACGCTTCATCATTTCGAGGAAGGGCACGTGGTCGTGGCGGAAGATGACGAAGTTGATGAACAGATGAATCGCGAGCACCACGATGAGTCCCTCAAAGATGCCGACGGTATAGGTGAGGATGCCGCAGAAGAGCGCCAGCAGCAGCGCGTAGCTGCCATGCGCCGCCACGTGCGTGAGGCCGACGATCATCTTCCATCCGGTGAAAATCATGAGCACCGCGAGTGAGAAATACGGCAGATGCTCCAGCAGATGCGGATCGAGGATGAAAATGAGCAGAACGAGGCCGGTGAAGAGGTTCGACATCTTCGTGACGGCACCAGCGAGTGCGTTCGTGGCGCTTTTGGCCAGGCCGTCGAGGTTGGTCATGCCACCAAAGAAGCTGCTGCCGATGTTTGCCACCCAGATGGCGAGCAGGCTGTTGTTTGTGTTCGCCGGGCGACCGAGTGGATCGAGCTTTTCGATGGCCGCATTGCTCATCACCTGCTCGATCACATCGATCAGGGCCAGCATGAGCGCGTAACCGATGATCTCGGCGACCATCTTCGGCGGGATGACATCGAAGTCGGGGAATGGCCATGCGATTTTGATCGGCGAATGCTCAATGTGCAGCATCGGGATCTTCAAATAGATGCCGGCAATGACGCCGACGAGCACCACGGCCACATAGGGCACCGCCGGATACTTGGCCTTGTATTTGCCGAAGAGGTGCAAAAACAGCCCCAGCGCCCCGAGCGAGAGCACGATCATCTTGAGACGCTCCATCGTGAACCAGTCATGGCTCTCGCCGAGGATGCCGTAGGTGTAGGGCAGGAATTTGAGCGCGATTTTGAGCCCGATGCCCGCCAGCAAGCCCTCGATGAGGTAACTCGGGATCGCCTTGAGAATGAAGCGCTGGAGATTGAACTTCCACGCGATGGCCTGCATCACCGAGGTGCAAAAGATGAGGAACGGCATGTTTTCCATGCCGAACTTGTGAACGCTCATCGCCAGCACCGGCGCGAGCCCCGCCGCCACGCCGGGCACGCCGACGTAGTTCCCCGGACGGAAGAGGAAGGTCACAAAGCCGATCAAACAGGCGAAAAGCACCGTCAGAAGCCCCGTCTCGATGGGATACTCCGACATCAGGCAGATGCCGACCGTGAGCGGCACCGCAATGAGGCCCGTGATCGAGCCCGCGAGCGCATCGCGCCGCAGATTGTCGAGCGTGAAGATCGCCGGCTTCTTCGCCTTCTCTGCGATGAGCAGATCGCTGGCGAGCGGCTTCTTTCGCTTCTTCGAATGCGGATGATAATCGACCGCCGAGGCAGTTGTCGGATGAACGAGGGCGGGTTCGGCGGCGTGCGACATTGAGTGGGGAAAGCGTGAGTGACTTGCCCTCAATAACCACCTTCACCCCGCCAAAACCCATCCCCTTGAGAGGGGATAATGTGACCCCGTCAGGGGGGGTATCCCCCCCGATCAGACGTGAATGCCTCGATACTTCGCAATGAACTCGTCCGGTGTGATCGGCTGCGGCTTGAAGCCTGCATTGGCCAGCGGCGCGAAGTGGCTGTCTTCCGTGATAACGTAGTCCGCATTGGCGGCGATGGCGCAGTCCGTGAACGCGTTGTCGTCGAGATCGGCGCTGATGATGCGGAATTGGTAGTGCGGCGAGATCCAGCGGACGTTGCCGCTGCGGTCAACGAGGTCGATGAAGTTCTCGAGCGTGCTCCAAGCCGCCTGCCCTGCTTTGGCTGAGAGGATCTCCCGATACTCGGTCACCACCCGGTTTGCACCGCCCAGTCCATCAAACCGAACATGAACCCATCCAAGATCACGCCATAACGATGACGCTTAGATCGTGCCTGAATGAGCACGTTGGTATCGACGCAAACAGTCATGAGGCGCGATGGCGCATCCGGTAAGCGCGGACGACTTCCGTGAGATTCTCCCAAGTTCCAGCTGTCTGCTCGGCATCGGCCTGCTGGGACATTTCTTCACGGAGACGGATCTTTTCCGAAAGCAGGTCGAGCTCATGCAAACGGAGCAGAGACTGCTCATCCATGGTCGAAACACGCTCCACCATTTGGTGACGCAAGTTCTTCGGGACAGGCTGGGCGGCGAGGGTGCTCATGCTGGTAGAATAACAGCCCGGCACCCGCCTTTCCAGATGGTTTTTAGGCTTTGGCCGTCACGGGCAGCGATTTGCCTTTTCTTGGCGTGCCGGCCTGGGCGGGCTTGTACCATTCCTCGTGCGTTTCGTCGATATCGACGTGGCCGCCGGTCTTTTCGTGGTTTTCACGCCAGCCATGCAGCGCTTCAAAAGCCGCGTGGTCGATGAAATCAACGGCGAGGTCGATATCCACCGGATGACCGGCGGGGATCGTCGAAAGCGCGGCGTTCAGCCGTGGCACGGAGGCAAAGGTGAGCGTGCCACCGATCTTCACATGCCATTTGCCCTCGCGCTGCTCCATTTGCACGTCTGTGTTCGAAAGGCGGCGCAGCAGGAAAAAGATGCTGAGACCCAAACCGATGCCGACACCGGCCAGGAGGTTCACGCAGGTCACACCGAGCACGGTGGCCCAGTAAATGAGGATTTCGTTATGCTTCGTGAGCTCTTTGATGTGATGCAGATTCACCAGATTAATGCCCACATGCACCAGCAGGCCCGCCAGCACCGCCAGCGGGATGCTTTCGATCAAACTGCCAAGAAACAACGCGAAGAGCAGAATCCACACGCCGTGAAAAATGGCCGACCAGCGGCTGGCGCCGCCCGCGATGATATTCGCCGACGAGCGCACGATGACGCCCGTAATCGGCAGGCCGCCGAGCAGGCCGGAAACGAGATTCCCCGCGCCCTGCGCCCGCAATTCCTTGTCCAAATCCGAGCGCGGACCGCTGTGCAGCTTGTCCGTGGCCACGGCGCAGAGTAGGGACTCGATGCTGGCAATGATCGCCACCGTGAGCACGGCGGTGATGAATGGCCCCCAGTCAGCAGGCGGGGCGAGTTTGGCCAGCGCAAAGGTCTCCGAAAGGTTCACATGCTGCAGGTCCATCTTCATGAAAGTGTCCGGTAGGTCCACACGCTTCACGTCCATCTTCAGGAGGATGGACACCACCGTGCCGACCACCACAGCCACCAGCGGGCCCGGAATTGCTTTGAGCGCAGGCGCTTTCAGCTTTTTCCACACGATGAGAATCGCGATGGTGAGGAAACCCAAAATCGCCGCCTGCGTGTTCACGAGGCCGAGCTGCTTCGGAATGCCGAGCAGATTCACCACCGGCGAGCTCTGTGGCGAACCGCCGAGCACGACATGGATCTGCGCCAGTGCGATGGAGATGCCGATACCCGCGAGCATGCCATGCACCACCGATGGCGCGATGATCAGCGCCCCTCGTGCCACTTTGAACCAGCCGAGAACAAGCTGCACCACGCCCGCATAGGCCGTGATCAGGCACATCGTTTCCCAGCCAAACTGATGCACCAATCCGGCCACCACGACCGTAAAACCTGCCGCCGGCCCCGAAACCTGCAAAGGCGATCCCGCAAGCAATCCCGTGACGATGCCCCCCACTATCGCCCCGATGAGTCCCGCGATGATCGGCGCCCCCGAAGCAAACGCGATGCCGAGCGAGAGCGGCACGGCGACAAGAAAGACGACAAGAGAGGCGGGAAGATCGCGGCGGAGATTCATGGAGGTGAAGGGGATGTAGTTTCGCACACTGAATCAAGATGCGAATGAATTCTCCATCCATCCCCTCCGCAGGCTATTTCTGCCACCGTGCTAGCTTTCCGCGCATGGCCTTTTCCACCACTGCGACAAGGTCGCTGCTCGCTCAGTCCACAAACATAAATTCGTTCGAGAGCATCAGGACCTGAACAAGCTGCTCCCATGGACTCAGCAGCGTGCGCGGTTGTTCGCCAAAGTCTTTGGCGGCATCCCAAACCTCCGCCGAAGTCTCACCACCTCCACCGGTGACGGAAGGCTGCGATGATCGAAGAATAGGGGTCCATAGAAACTGGTCGCTGTTGAGCCCGTCGCCGATGTCCACGATGAAATCGAGCGTCTCGCCGCGACGAAAAGTGATCACTGAGAGATCTAGGCGGGCGCTGGCATGATGAAGATCAGTGCTCATGAGTTTCCCAAGCCGCGAATGGCTAACGAAGGCGCGAATGCCATCACCTGCCTCCGGCTCATGAATCAGGATCGAAGAAAGATTGTAGCGTCCATCTGCTGGAGCGGTCCATCGGCGGATGACGGCATGAAGACGGTCGTTGCCAGGATGACCGCCCTGAGCGGTCAACTGGGCCCAGCCCAAGGACGCATTCGGCCAAGTTTCCTCACCCTGCCACGCGGAGCCGTTGAAATGAGGCAGCGATTTGAACTCACGCACACGGCCTGCATTCTCATCCCATCCGCCATGGCCGTAAGACCAGCTTTTGGCGTGCTCATTCAAGCGAGACAAGGGACTCGGTTTCACCTGGAGGAACTCCACCGCCTGTGCGGCCTCCACGGCAGTTGGTTCGCGCTGAAACAGGCGCTCATAGATGAAGCGAAGACGCTCGTTCGGGTTCGATAACGAGGTGATGCGTCGTGTAAGCTCTCTGGCCTGCTGGACGATGAAAGGATGATTCAATCCAAACAGTGCCTGCTGGGGGACGGTGGTCTCGGTGCGCTGGGGGATCGAGAGATCGGGATTGGCGAAATCAAAGGTGCGCATCACGGCGGGCAGGTTTTCACGATCCACGAGGGCGTATAGTGTGCGGCGTGTGTTGTCAGAGGCAAACAAGGACAGCGGGCGGCCTCCCATGCTAAGATTGAGCCGACCGGATGATGTCAGCCACGCATCACGGGCCTCTTCGAAAGTCAGCCGGTGAGGTGTCATGCGAGAGAAGAGCCGGTTATCGGGATCACGCGGGTCTGCCTTGTCACTGCGCTGCTGGTAGGTGCGTGAGAGCATGATGAGCCGATGCATGTGTTTCATGCTCCAGCCAGAACGGATGAACTCCGCCGCGAGCCAATCGAGCAACTCAGGATGGCTCGGCAGGCTTCCTTGCTTCCCAAAATCACTCGGTGTGGCGACGAGGCCGCGGCCGAAATGATGCTGCCAGAGGCGGTTCGCCATGACGCGGGCCGTCAGTGGATTGGCGGGGTCGATGATGGCTTGTGCGAGCTCAAGGCGGCCACTACCCTTGGTAAAAGCGGGGCGGAGGCCAAACAAGCTCGGGAACCTTCGCTCGACGACTTCTCCTTTGGTCAAAGGATTGCCACGAAGGAAGACGCGTGCAGTGCTCGGCACAGCACGATCGAGAAGGACTGTCGAATGGGCGGGCGCGGCTTTGTTCTGCAACAAATGTCGGTCCACTGCGGCTTGGGACTTCCAAAGCTCCACGACGACATTCGTGGGGAAATACATCTCGATGTTGGCGATGTGCTCATCCGGCACAAAACATGGCGAATCAGGCCGGGTGAGCACTTCATCCGTGATCTTGATGCCGGGATGCTTTTCCAGCCACGCCGTCCAGCGGTGAACGATGAAGGGATTGAGATCTTTCTCTTCGAGAATCTGCCCGAAGACCTCTTCGGGATACTTATCGAGTTGCCTCTGCGCCGCGATGTAGGCTGCTGCATGGGCACGAGTGCGAGCCATTTGCTCCTCGCGGCGTTTGGTCAGCAACCCGCGGTTCTTCTTTACCAACGCGTCTAACTCGATCGAGAAGCCTTCATCGCACGCGACAAGCGCCTCGGCGCAACTTTGGAAGACACTGTAGAGACTGTAGTAATCGCGGGTGAGAATGGGATCAAATTTATGATCGTGGCATCGTGCGCACGAGACCGTGAGCGCCTGCGTGCCCCGCATGACAACATCAATTCGGTCATCAATTATGTCGTGTGTCACGCCGAGAAAGCGCCTGCCTAGCGTCAGAAAACCCATCGCCGCGAGATCCGGTGATTTTGCCTGCACAACTTGGTCCGCTGCGATTTGCAGCAGCAAAAAGCGGTCATAGGGCATGTCCTCGTTCAAAGCTCTCACCACCCAGTCACGATAGGTAGAGGCATGCACCCAGTGTTTTTCTTCCCGCGCATAGACGTAGCCTTTGGTGTCGGAGTACCGCGCCACATCGAGCCAATGCCGCGCCCAATGTTCGCCATGATGTGGTGAGGCGAGCAGCCGATCCACATGCGCTGCATAGACATCGGTTGACCATTTTTCCGGTGGCAGATCCGAGGGAGACATGCCGGTCAAATCAAAGCTAGCACGCCGCAACAGCGTGCGGGCATCCGCTCTCGGCGAGAAGGAAAGGCCATGCTTCACCAGTTCTCGTTCAACCAACTCGTCGATTCCTGATGAGCGGATAGGATGCAACGGCTGGAAAGCCCAGTGTCCCTCCGCAAAGACTGCCGCAGAGGTGCCGAGAACGATCCATGAAACGAGTTTGATCACAATAGTGATCTACTACGCCATCACGAGATGTGCCTTTGCTTGCTAGCCAAAGTTCCAGAGAAGCAGAAACTATTCTCCGCCTTGGACGGCGACCTTCTCACCGACTTCCTGATCACCCGAGATAGGCCAGAAGGCCTCCATGTTGAGTAGGTTCGGAGGATTCATCTTCCATGCCTTGCCATCCTTGATGCCCACACCTTGATAGGTGATCGGCATGAGCGTCACGCAGAGGCGGTCATGATCAAACTTCTGCACATGAAGCGCAGCGGCGAAGCTGTTCTTCTTATCGAGTGTGATCTTGTCGCCCACTTGGCAGGGATCTGCCGCCTCCTTGAGTCCTGGGAGGACGATTTCCACATCCACATCTTCGAGTTCTACCGAGCGAGCTCGGATGACCCAGCCTTCGGTGATCACATCGGCGGAAGAAAGGGGACGGGTATTGAGCACCTGATACTCCCCGGTGACGTAGATGGGCTGCTCCTGCTTGTAGTTACGGATGTAAGCCCGCTTGAGCATGTCGTTCTTCACAGCGAGCTGCTCATGTGAAAATGCAAAAAATTCAGCGAGCAAATCGCGAGATGGTAAAAACTTCCCACCTGGGACCGAGTACTTCGAGAAGGGGCGGATGGGATCGAGTTTATCAAATTTCGCGAGAACACGATAATTAAAGGGCTTCTCGGGGTGCGAGAAGACCATAATGCTAAAGAACCAACAGAAAGTGGCCACTCCCATCAGGAACGTGATCAAAATGGTCCACCAAAAGATTCCCCCGGAATCTTTCTTTTTTGAGAAGCTACCCCCGCCGTAAGAGCGGTACTCGCTTCCATCACTCAAAAATCGAATATGCATGGCAAATCTGCGAAGATTTTTATAAAAACTGGATTAAGACTGCTTAAATTCTACAAGACTACGGCTATTTGAAAAGAAATTTTTGTGAACAACTGGCTTTTGAGGAATTCAGAGCGGCGGCGACCCGGATAGCAGAAAACCGGCCACTTTGAGGTCACAATCTAGCACCCCATCATACGGCGGCGATCGGACGGGCTATATCATCCGCCTCAAAGAAGCCAAACAATGCATAGCGATGAATTTTTCGCGAACGAACGATTGACAAAGGAATGAAGATCCTTCGGCGGAAAAGAGCAGCCGAGTATCACCGATATAAAGATCGCCCCCATGAATGATCTATCCCCACTGCTCCATCGTCGTGAATTCTTTGCCCAGAGCGTTTTCACCGCGCTTGGATGCGCTGTCGGCTCGACGAACTCTCCAGTGCTGGCTCAAACCGATTCAAAGCCTGTCCAAGTATCGACGTTAGATACGCTAAACCGCTTTCCGCGAATGATGCAGGACTGGCTCGTCACCGAGGTGCGAGCTGCGGAAGCACGCGGGAATGTGAGACGGGCGAAATTGAACACGAAGGCCGATGCCGAGGCCTATGTGAAATCAGTGCAGGAACGCATTCGCGTGAGCTTTGGGCCATTCCCTGAGAAAACGGCGCTGAATGCCAAGGTCACGCGTGTGCTGGATCGCGATGCTTACCGCATCGAAAATATCCATTTCGAGAGCCGACCTGGTTTCATCGTCACGGGAAATCTCTATCTCCCGACGAACACCCAAAGCAAGGTCTCCGGCGTGATCGGCGTGTGCGGCCACTCGCTCAATGGCAAGGCGGCGGAGGCGTATCAAAGCTTTGCGCAAGGTCTCGCACGGCAGGGCATGGCGTGCTTCTTGATCGACCCCGCAGGCCAGGGCGAGCGATTTCAGTATTTGAATGAGAAACTCGGTTCGCGCCTCAGCGGCGGCACGACGGAGCACAATCAAATGGGCAATCCCATGCTGCTCGTGGGCGAGTTTCTCGGCGCGTGGTTCGCGTGGGATGCCATTCGGGCGCTCGATTACTTGCTGACGCGGCCTGAGATCGACGAGCGGCACATCGGTGTCACCGGAAACTCCGGCGGTGGCACGCAGACGACATGGTTGTGCGGTTTGGAGCCACGTTTCACGATGGGGGCGCCATCGTGCTTTGTGACCACCTTTCGACGCGATGCCGAAAACGAACTGCCTCAGGACAACGAACAGTGTCCACCCCGCGTTTTGGCCTTCGATCTCGATCATTGTGACTTCCTTGCCGCGATGGCACCAAAGCCGGTGATCATCATGGCGCAGGAAAAAGATTACTTCGATGCCCGTGGCAGCGCGGAGACCTACGAGCGGTTGAAGAAGCTCTACACCTTACTCGGCAAGCCGGAGAACATCGCGCTGCACACGGGCCCCGATCCGCATGGCTACTCGCAACCGAACCGCGAGGCGATGTATCGCTTCTTTGGCAAGGCCACTGGCCTCAAAATGGCTGATGTCGAGCCAGCGATCATGATCGAGAAGGATGCGGATCTCCAATGCACGCCCCGAGGCCAAGTTGGTTCGATGGGCAGCCGCACGTTGATGTCGTTCACGAAGGAGAAAGCTGAGTCGCTGGCCTCAAAGCGTCGCCAACTCGATCTCAACGTCGTGCGTGACGTGTTGAAACTGCCACCGATGCCAAAAACCGCGCCCGATTACCGCATCCTGCGAAGCGCGGGCAATCGCAAATATCCCGCGAAGGCCTACTGCACCTACGCGGTCGAGACCGAGCCGGAGGTGCATGCGTTGGTCACGCGCTTGAGCGAGGAAGCGCTCACCTCCCGCCTGCCGCGTGGTTTAAAAAGGGCTGTGCTCTACATCTCCCATCACTCGGCGGATGCAGAACTGCGTGACGAACCACTCGTGCAGGAGCTCCTTACCACCTCGTCGGACGCGGCGTTCTTCGCCTGTGATGTGCGCGGCATCGGCGATTCGCAGCCGGATACCTGCGGTGTGAACCAGTTTCTCGCTCGTTACGGCAGCCACTACTTCTACGCGGCCTACAGCTTCATGCTCGACCGCCCGCTGCTTGGCCAGCGCACGAATGATGTGCTGCGTGTGGTGCAATTGCTTGCCGCCGCAGGCCATGAGGAAATTCACCTCGTCGGGAATGGTTGGGGCGCCTTGCCAGCGGCGTTTGCCGCGCTGCTTTCACCTGCGGTGAAGCAGGTGACACTGAAGCATGCGCTCACCTCCTTCCACGAGCTTGCCATCCATGAGGACCAGCAATGGCCGTATGCCACGATGCTGCGCGATGTGCTGGCGAGTTTTGACCTGCCGGAATGCTACGCGCAGCTCGCGGCGAAGAATCTCCGTCAAATCGAGCCCTGGGGCGCGGCGGACGGCATGAAGTAATCCACAACGCTTGCCTGCCACGCCGCAGCGCGTAGGAACGCGGATGGATGAAACCTACCAGCAACGATTTGGCGGCATGGCGCGGCTCTATGGCGTGGCAGCTCTGCCACGGCTCGCGGCGGCGCATGTGGCGGTCGTGGGCGTCGGCGGTGTTGGCTCGTGGGTGGTGGAAGCGCTGGCACGCAGCGGTATCGGCCAGCTCACGTTGATTGACATGGATGACGTGTGCATCACGAACACGAACCGCCAACTCCCCGCACTCGCGGCCACCGTCGGCATTCCGAAGGTCGAGGTGCTGGCCCGGCGTGTGGTGGAAATCAATCCAGACTGCCGCGTGAACCGCGTGATCGAGTTTTTGACCGAATCGAATGCGAATCGCCTGGTCGATGGTGGCTTTGATTACGTCGTCGACGCCATCGACCGCACCTCGATCAAGGCGTTGATCATTGCGAAGTGCGTACAGCGCGGCCTTCCCGTCATCACCAGTGGCTCCGCAGGCGGACGACGCGATGCCACGGCGCTGAAGCTGGCCGATCTCGGCTTTGCTGGAACCGATCCACTTCTCAAAGGCACTCGGCAGATCTTGCGACGTGATTTTGGCTTCGCGAAGAGCCTCGAAGGCCGTCCGATGGCGTTTGGCGTGCCGTGTGTGTTTTCTACCGAGCGAGCCATTTACCCTCAAGCCGACGGCTCCTGCAAACTCGAGCCCCAAGAAGGAACGGAAGTCGGCTTGAGGCTCGATTGCGCTGCGGGTTTCGGCGCGGCGACATTTGTCACCGGCACGTTTGGATTCGTGCTGGCCGGTGAAGTGGTGCGCAAACTCAGCGGCGTGTGATGGATATGGCTGAGACGACCCGCTTTGCCCCAAGCCCCACCGGATGGCTGCACCTCGGTCATGCCTACGCGGCTCTTTTGCCGCTAAACAAGCGGATCGCAGACGCTTCTTGATTCGTCTGGAGGACATCGATGCCACGCGAGCACGGCCAGAGTATGAAGAAGCCATTTTTGAGGACCTGGCTTGGCTAGGCCTTTCATGGGAAAAACCGGTGCGCAGACAAAGCGATCACTTTGAAGACTATCGAGCCGCCTTGGGCCAGTTGGAGACCAAAGGGCCTGCTTTACCCATGCTTTTGCACGCGACGCGAAATCCAGGATGAGATCGCCAGAGCTGGAAACGCGCCGCAAGGTCCCGATGGGCCGCTTTATCCAGGCACCTGTCGGCATCTCGATGCAGATGAACGTCAAAACGACTCGTCAGCGGTGACGCCTATGCCCTGCGGCTCGATGTGACCCAAGCGCTGCAACTCATCGACACCCCGCTGACCTTCACCGAGCTCTCTCGCGGTGAAATCACCGCCGATCCGACGATCTTTGGCGATGTCGTGCTCGCCCGCAAAGACACCCCTGCGAGCTATCACCTCGCCGTCGTCGTGGATGATGCGCTCCAAGGCATCTCGCTCGTCACGCGTGGCGAGGACCTGATGCCCGCCACGCACCTTCACCGTCTGCTTCAGCATCTTCTCAGCCTTCCTGTGCCCCGCTGGCATCATCACCGCCTCATCACCGATGAATCCGGCAAACGTCTCGCCAAACGTGATGACGCCCGTTCGCCTCCGCAGCCTGCGCGAGGCTGGCTGGACGCCGGAGCGAGTGCGCGAGGAGTTGGGAATTCCGATTTGGTGAAAACCTCGCTGTTCTGCGGTGGCCTCTGTGGTAAACCAGTCTCCACAATGCACTCAACTGCCGTCTCCATTTTCAACGACGTCATCGGTCCCGTGATGCGTGGTCCGTCCAGCTCGCACTGCGCCGCCGCGCTGCGCATCGGCCGGCTGGCGCGGGATTTGATGGAGGGCGAAATCAGTGAGGTGCTCGTCGAGTTCGACCGCGCAGGCTCGCTGCCGACCACCCACGAGAGCCAAGGCAGCGACATGGGCCTCTTTGGCGGCCTCCTCGGCTGGGACGCCGATGACGAGCGTCTGCCAAACTCCGCGCAAGCTCTCGCCGATGCTGGCATCAAGCTCCGCATCGAAACCGTCGACGTCGGCGATCCGCATCCGAACACCTACCGCCTCACACTGAAGAACACGCGTGAAACGCACACCCTCATCGCCATCTCGACCGGTGGCGGCATGATCGAAGTCATCGAGATCGACGGCGTGCCGCTGCACATGGACGGCGGGTATCACGAGACGTTGATTTGGGAAAGTGGCTGCGACTTTAGTCGCATTCAGGAATGATTCGGCTAAAGCCGAAACCACTTTCTCAGAAGACAAAGTCATCATCCACGAACTCGCTGACAAACAGCTCACCCAAGTCAAAGCCGCCACTTTTGTCCCCTCCGTCCTTTTGGTCCCTTTAGGCCCTCTTTCGGTCAAAAAGCTTTCTCCCGTGCTTCCCGTCCCTTCCCGCAAAAACCTCCAGGTGCCCTTCACGAGCTGCGCCGACATGCTTGCCCACGACGGAGCCCAAAACACGCCTCTTTGGCAGCTCGCCATCGAGTATGAGCGTGCTCGCGGAAACTTCACCGAGGAGGAAGTCATCGCGAAGATGACCGATATCGTCCGCATCCTGCGCAAATCCATCGCCAGCGGCATCGCGGGCACGAGTTACGAAGATCGCGTGCTGCATCATCAAAGCGGGCGCTTTGCCGAAATGATGAAAGCGGGCCGTTTGCTCGATGGCGGAGCCTTGAACCGCATCATCCTCTATGTCACCTCCATCATGGAAGTGAAGAGCAGCATGGGCGTCATCGTGGCCGCGCCGACAGCAGGGGCTTGTGCGGCGCTGCCAGGCGCGGTGATCGCGATGTCGGAGGAAATGGGCAAGGACGAGACCGAAATGGCCAAAGCGATGCTCGCTGCCGGATTGATCGGTGTTTTCATTGCCACGCGATGGACCTTTGCGGCGGAAGTGGGCGGTTGTCAGGCCGAAGGCGGTTCCGCAGCCTGCATGGCCGCCGCCGCGCTCGTCACACTCGCGGACGGCACACGGGATCAGGCCATCGCGGCGGCTTCGATGGCGTTTCAGAGCATGCTCGGCCTCATTTGCGATCCCATCGCGAATCGCGTCGAAGCGCCGTGCCTCGGCAAAAACGTCATGGCAGCCTCGAACGCCCTTTCCTGCGCAAACATGGCCCTCGCCGGCTACGATCCGCTCATCCCGCTCGATGAAGTCATCGACGCCGCCAAAGCCGTCTCCGAACGCATGCCTCGCGAGCATCGCTGCACCTCCCTCGGCGGCCTCGCCGTCACCCCGACCTCCCTCGAAATCGAAAAACGCCAGCCGCGATCACGGCGTCAAAGTCATGCCCCGGCAGCAGACGCGGCTGCACATCGATCGCGATGATCGACTCGTCCGGCGCACGGATGAAATTGCGATCATGCGTGTCCGCAAGCTGCACGCCATCGCCGCGTTCCCACAGCATCAACGTGTCGTTGTAGGCAAAGCCAAGCGCATGCAGCAAGCCGTGGATTTCCTCCTCCGTCGGAATGAATCGCACCGGATGCGGCTGGATGAAGGGCTGCGAGGTCACAATGCTCAGACCGCCCGGCCGCTTCCACATGCCCTCAAAGCGAACGTCATCACCGAAGATTCGATTGCTCAGCCGCAGCCTGCGCAAGTATCCCGCCGGCGTGTAGTAACCGAATTGCCCGAAACCGGCCTCGCCGGGGAAAGTGGACTTCCAAAACCTCGTGCCACCACCAGCATGAAACACCTCATGCTCTCGCCCGGATTTTCCGAACGCACGGCTTGGGAGATCGCGCTCCTTCAGAGCACAGCCGCTGCTTTTTGCAAAGCTCGCGAGGGCTTCAAACTGGGCGGCGACTCGGGCTTCCCACTCGGCAACCGGATCCCGTGGCTGACCCACATTTGCCATTCGGCGGCTTGGTGGAGAAGGTCGATGTCCCGCTGCGAGAGCGGCTTGTTCTGCTTCTGCAAGGTCCATATCCGTTGCGCCTCCTCGAGGGGGATCGGTTGGGGGACGTCTGAGTTCATGGCGCATTTTGCCCGACAGATTCCCGCCCGGCAACCCCTTGTTTCATTCTGATTTCACTCACCCGACTGCTCATGCTCTTCGTCATCCGCATGATCAGCCGAGCCCGAATCCGCGAGGTTAATCGAACCACGAGAAGAAATCTGTTCAAAAACATCTTGCGTTTCGGCAACGACTTGTGAGCATCTATTCCCCTATGCATTTAGGGGCCGCCATCTTACACAGCGCACAGCGCACAGCGCACAGCGCGTGTAGCGGCTCGCGGACCCTCAAAGTGGGCGTTTTTCAAGGTTTTCAGGAGCTTCCCTCACGAAAAGGGACGATTCCCTCGCTCTCAGGGAGCTTTACCTCAGCGGGAGGGATTCGCGTCATGAGACGCGGGATTCATCCCCAACTCTCAGGGAACGTTCCCTCGGCCCGAGGGAACGCTCCCTCACCGTTAGGGATTGTCACCTCAACCCGAGGGATTCCTCCCCACCTCCAGCAGGAACTTCCCTCGGCGTCAGGGATTCTTACCTTTTCTCCAGGGATGCATCCCTCAGCGCGGAAAGAGGCTCCCTTTTCCAAATCTCCTCTTCTCCCCCTCTCCCAGTCTTCTCGTCTGGCATATCACACTATCACCCGGAGGGCCGCCTGACATGCCCTGGGACCAAGGAAGCTGGGACAGCCAGTCCTGGGACTCTGATTCACTCAACTCCACATCCACCACCAAGAAGAAAACGCCTATGACCCGCCAAGCCTATTACCCCGTCCGCATCGCCGATCAGATCCTCTGGTTGGAAAACCTCCGCAACAAGTTCGCCGGGCACGCCCCCACGCTCGGCATCTCCACCGCCAAGTGCGAGGCCGCCATCGCCGATGCCCGCTGGCTCGTCTATACCCTCGGCTCCTGGCTGCCCGCCGTGCGGGATTGGCAAAAAGCCTGCACCGCCGCTGCCGAGCAGGCCCAGAGCGGCACCGGAGCCGCCGCGCTCGTGCTCCCCGTCTTCGTCCCACCCGCGCTGCCCGCCGCCGCCGGAGGTCAGCCCGCCGTCGTCGCCCGTCCCCCTGGAGCCCTCGACCGCATCTTCGATACCGTGGGCGACATCAAATCCAGCGACACCTACACCGACGCCATCGGCCAAGACCTCGGCATTATCGGCGCAGGCAAGACCGCTCCTGACCTCGCCACCCTCCAGCCCGTGCTGAAAGTCAGCCTCGCAGGCAACAAAGTGGAACTCGACTGGAGCTGGCAGGGCAACAGCGCCTACCTCGACCAGTGCGAAATCCAAGTGGATCGCGGCAGCGGCTACCAAGTCCTCACCTTCGACACCACCCCCGGCTACACCGACAGCACCCCGTTCCCTGCCACGCCCACGAAATGGAAATACCGCGCCATCTACCGCGTGGACGACCAACAAGTCGGCCAATGGAGCGCAGAGGTGAGCATCACTGTTGGTTAATTTCCACAACTCCGCCTTCATCATGCTCTCCTCCCTTCGTCACCTCATCCACATGGCCCTGCGCAAATGGAAGTGCTGCAAATGTGGCAGCCACCACGAGTTCACCCGCGACTCCTGCACCTGTGGTCACAAACGCTGTAGCGGCTGTGCAGCCAGTTATGGCTGGTGATTTCGTTAGCATCACGATCCAAACCCAAACAACCAACAACCATGTCCTCCCATCTCTACAACAAAGGCGAGCTGCCTCGCGAAGACACTTTTGATCACCTCGGGAGTGGCGACTACGCGCGGGATACTCTCCAAGCTCAAGTCGCCACCTCGCGCCGTGATTTGCAAACCGTGCGTCAACAACTTGCCGATACAAGAGCGCGTGGATCGAGCGGCGAAGGGCACATCGGCGAAAACGCTGGCTCCCTAAACGCCCGAGACTGGCACCAGAAGCTCGAATACCTCGAAAGCAAAATCCGCTTCATCGAGCGCGAGCAACAGCTCGCCGAACGTGCTCTCAATCGTCTCCGCTAACACTCACCACTACCACGATCATGACCCGCTCCGACAAACACCCCGTAGGCCGCACCGTCGCCAAGACTGAAGCCAAAGTGGATGCCACCCTCAGCAACCGCGAGGCCTACCCTGTGAAGTCCGGCGCCTGGAAATCTGGCAATGACCGCTTCGAGCCATCTAAAGACTCACCCAGCGTCACCGTGCATCGGCGTTAAGTCGGCCATTTGAAGCCAACAAAGTAGGCAACCAAACTTCTGCTTCTCCATCTCTCGGTCTGACCCTGCACTTATGCCCCCTTTATCTCCTCGAATAGCTGCCCCAGGATCAAGTCTTGCACATCGAATACCAACCTTGCCGCCTTGCTGACTCTTTTGATTACATGCTTCCTGGTTGCTGGATGTGGCAAGGAAGGAAAGAATACGGGCAAGGCGGATAGTAATGCAGCCCCCGCCGCGGCGGCGACAAAAAATGTTCCGCCGACTGCTGAAGAAAAGAAATCCAGTGCCGCAGCAGAAACTCCAAAGACACCGGATGAGACAGTCCAGCCTTCGGCGAAACCCTCGACGAAGAAGCCGGACAAGAAGACAAAAGAGGATGAAGGTGCCGACTGGCAACAGCTCATCCTACTCCTTGGCTTTTTCGTCCCTGTTTTAGTTTTGCTGCTTTTGTTAATCGTGACGCTTGTCCAAGTCGTGGCAGTTAAAAAGCAACTGCGGGCACTTTCTGCCAGCCTCAAACGTGAGATGGATGAGATTCGATCAAGTGTGCAGATTCTACCCAAACAGATCGCGCAGATGCTCGACCGCAGGATGGAAGATCAAGGCATGTCCTATCGTGATAATGGCCCGCCGACAAAAGCACATGGCGATTTGATGGCGCAATTGACGCGTAGCGATCCGGTGACCATGCAGTCACCAGAGGCAAAATCTGTGATTAGCGCTTTTCTTATCTGTGCTTCCGAGGTCAATCCTATGGGTGGCATCATCAGAGTGCGCTTGGACGCGATTGCCCGTTTGGCGAATTGTTCAACTGCTGATGTTAGGAGCATCTTAGCATCTGCCAATTCCGCTTACAGTTCGTGCGGCCATCCGATACTCAGACGCGAGAACTTTCTGTCAGTCGTTGAGAGCCGCAGCGATAACCCCGGTGAATCCCCTTATGTCGCAGCCATCTCGCATGAGGCGCTTCAAGCCATGAAGGAGAACACTCCTAACTAATCGAAGTTTTCCACACAAACATCACAACCCTAAAACCATCCCATCACAGCAGCATGAGTAACAGTAACCAAACCTTCTCTTTTACAGAATTCGCCGAAGAACTTCTTCAAGTTTATCAAAGCAGGGTTGCTCAAGACTGGGTGGACGGGCTGGCATTCATGAGCACAGCGGGCGGGCGTGTTGATCTGCTCAAAAAAGTCCAGGACCGCACAGCCACATTCCTCTCTCTGAGCGACCCACAACCCAATTACTCTGGAGCCTCGATTGAAGCCATCATTGGTGAATTTGGCTCAGGGAAGAGTCATCTCGGATTCTTGCTGAAATACCACTTCATCAGCACAGCACCAAAAACCCTTGTGATGCACTGCCAAATGACGGGGGATCGGTCTGTGGGAGAGGTTTGGGCGCGGGCGCTCCAAAATCTCTGGCTGTCGCAATGTGGTTCCCGCATTGAATCTGGAATCGAGATGTCCGGTTTTGACGCCTTGCGCAACGCGCTGGCAAAAGAGCCACCACCTCGGGCGAAAGCACGTCTGGTTGAGGTTATGCGAAAGTTCATGCGCAAACTCGATCCAACTTTTGCACAAGATTTCGCAACAGCGCTACTCAGCGGCAATGCCTCACTTCTCTCCGAGTTCTTGACGGCCTGGATTGCCAAGGAAGAACCGCTTCTTGCCAACGAGGCGCTGCAAGTGATCCTTGGGGTGTTCAATCACATGGGGCTCGCCGGGAGATTGGTTTTCCTGCTGGATGAGGTCGAAGCCCTGGAATCACTCGACCGTAGCGGCCATTGCTCGCTGTGCAGGCATTTCAGGATCTTCACGATGATTTTGCATTTCGTGTTCCTGGCTTGCCCGCTCTTTC
Source organism: Verrucomicrobiaceae bacterium (assembly GCA_016713245.1). Taxonomy (GTDB): domain Bacteria; phylum Verrucomicrobiota; class Verrucomicrobiia; order Verrucomicrobiales; family Verrucomicrobiaceae; genus Prosthecobacter. The sequence continues at coordinate 1,690,399 of JADJPM010000001.1, forward strand.
GTGGATATTCCTTTCGACGACCAAATTCTGGGGAGACTGGACGCGAGCTATTGCCATCTCTTTTCGGTGAAAGAGATCGAACAAGATACGTCAGTGCTATTCCATCCATAGAAAAGATTGAGGTGTATTCCCTCGCTGACCGCTATGCTTTGCTCTTGCAGTTGACGGCCGCCTTAAATCTCCGCTGTCATCGGAACAACTCCAGTCGGCTGCGGACGCAGCATGGGAGCAACTCGTTAGCGAAGGCCGCCAATGGCATATGCGCAGTATTCACTCCATCATCCGAGAGAAAGTCGCCCGCCAAGCAGCTTGATTGTCTTTTCAAACACACAGCTCACCAAACATCTCCAACTTCATATCCATCCACCCTCCAAATATATGCAAAAGTCACGCCTTACTCAGAACCGAATCAGCCAACCCTCTTCTGTTGTTAGCCACGGGAGTCAGTTGAGTCCAGCAACAGCTCAGTTGGACGCATCGAGCCTTAAACCTTCTTCTTTTCACGCGTTTCTTTGGCCGAATCTGACAGGTATCGCATTTTCCATTATCGGTGGGATAGCGATGGGTAGTCGAGAAGAAGAAGTTGGGGCAGTATTTTTTGTTCTGGCAGGGATCGCAATTATTTGGACCGCGGTTTACGGCGCTATCGTTCTTCACAGAGCATGGCGAACTCTTCAAGGGAGCACCGCACGGACAACCCCAGGAAAGGCGGTGGGATATCTTTTCATTCCCTTCTTTGGCTTGTATTGGGTATTTCAGGCCTACCACGGATGGGCCAAGGACTACAACCAGCATCTGGTCAGCCAGGGGCTAGATCAGCCAGATAAACGTGCAAGCGAAGGCCTTTTCTTGGCAACTTGCATCCTGATGGTCTGCGGTATCATTCCGTTGCTTGGTCTTGTGGCTCAATTCGTGGGAATCATCTTCGGGTTGATTACATTCAGCCAGCTAGTTCGAGGAACAAATTACCTCGTTCTCGGGAAATAGTAATCTCCAGCACTTTCCCATGCCCTTCGACCCCACCAAGCCGCGAACAACTCGCCGAACTCCTCGGCGGAAATGCGCAGCCAGCTCACGGGGCTGAAGGCGCTCATTGATGCCATCCAGACGATCACCTCCGCACAGGTGGATGGCGTGAACACAGTGTCGCCCGGCAATCCGGCCAACGTGAGCCTGAGCGTGATCGGCAACACCCTGCACTTCACCTTTGACCTCCCGCAAGGTGAAGTGGGACCGACGGGCGAGGTCTCCTCCAACGACCTCAGCAACGCCATCTCCGGCACCAGTAACAACTGCAACAACGTGAGCACCCTCGGCCAAGGAGCCGATGGCAGCTACAACCAAAGTCAGATGCAGGACCTCATCAACAAGGTGGATGAGCTGATCAATGCGCTGCGGCGGTAAGTGTGGCTTGGGAAATGTGGTTTCGGCTTTAGCCGAATCGTCTTGAGGCCGTTCGGCTAAAGCCGAAGCCACTTTGTGAAGCCGTCCAGAGGACTGCACCAGAATGGCTGTGCCTGATTGCCTGCTCCTTGCGGTCAATCGCGCCAAGACGTGGCGTGTTGAATGCGGCAGAGTAGATTCATGGCCGATGAGGATGCTGGATTGATAACCAGCATGGTCTGGTGCCTTTAGAATCCGTCTCCATGAAGCTCCTCCTCACTCTCTTTGCGATCACTGCGTTCATTGGCGGCCAGTCTCAGGCCGCACCACGCGATGCGCTGCCTCTCGACGCACCGGAATGGCCTCTCAATTATCGTCTGCACCTCGAAGGCGCGGCGAACGTGAAGCTCAGCGATGAACTCACGCTCTCGCTCGATGCGAAAGGTCCGCACGACATCGCGATGGAGCATCCAGCGAAAGGAGCGCCGGTGTTGCGGGTGTGGAGCGATGGCAAACTGGTGCGTGGGCCGGAAGATGTTCCTGCGTTGGCGAAAGCAGGAGCGCAGGATTTCCCGGACGCGGGGCTCGATCTCGGCGCGGACTTCACGGCGATGGCGGAGTTTGAATCGACGGGACAAGGCACGCTGTTCTCGATGTGCGCCCCGACGGGTAAGTGGTCGCCGGATGCGAAGGCGCTGTTCATTCGCGGCGGCCGGCTCGTGTATGACATCGGCTGGCTCGGCGCGATCAACTCAGGTCCAAAGGTGAATGACGGCAAACCGCACACCGCCGTGCTGAGTGTCAGCGGCGGCACCGCGAAGCTGTGGCTCGATGGCAAGGAGATCGCGGAGAAGGCGAACTTCACAAAGCCGGATCAACAAGGGCATGTTTTCAAAGTGGGACGTGCCGCGCCGAACTTCGCTGGCGACTTCACCAATGGCAAAATCAGCGTCGTGAAGGTTTGGAAACGGGCGTTGCCGAAAGGTGAGATCGCGTTGCTCTTCAAAGACAGCGGCGCGGGCGCGAACACGCCGGACTTCACGCATGCACCGAAGGCAAGCGGCAAACCGGTCATCGAAGGCGGCAGCGGTTGGGTGCAGGCGCTGGAGCGCAGCGATCACGCGGAGATCGTGGCCGGATGGAATGCGAAGACGCTCGAAGAAGGCGCGACGATCTACAAAACGCTCTGCGTCGTGTGCCACGGCACGAAGGAGCAGCCCGGCTCGCTGCCCACCGCGCTGCGATTTGCCGAAGGGCAGTTCAAAAACGGCAGCGATCCCTTCTCGATGTATCTCACGCTCACCAAAGGCTTCGGCCAGATGGTGCCGCAGCCGCAATACACCACCGCGCAGAAGTATGCGGTCATCCATTACATCCGCGAGACCTTCCTGCGACCGCACAATCCCTCGCAGCTCAAGGACATCGACCTCGCCGCGCTGCCACGCGGTCTCGCCCGCGCCGAGGCCGAAAAGATCGACACCACGCTGCCACCGTATCAACGCATGGAACTCGGCAACGCGCTGTTTTGGACGCTGGAGGTCGCCGCGGACAACATCGCGCAAAAAGGCATCGCCATCCGGCTCGATGACGGCCCTGGCGGCGTGACGAAAGGTCGCGCGTGGATGGTTTACGATCACGATACGATGCGCGTGGCCGCGGCGAGCACCGGCGCGTTTGTGGACTGGAAAGGCATCGCCTTCGACGGCAGCCACGGCACGCACACGAGCCTCATCGGCGAAAAACAGTTCGTGTTGCCCGTCGAGCCCGGCTGGAGCCTCAGCGGTAGTTTTGAAGACACCCGCGCTGCGGCCAAAGACGGCGAAAAATACGGCCCCGTGGCTGGTTTGCGCTTCCTCGGCCTCTACAAGCATCAAAACCAAAGCGTCATCGCCGCGAGCATCCATGGCACGCGTGTGCTCGAATCGCCTGCCTGGATGGATTACGGCTCCACGCCGATCCTCGTGCGCACGGTGAACGTCGCCGAGGCCAAACAGCCGCTTTTTCTCCGTGTGGCACCCGACAGCGTGAATGTCGTTTTGAAGGGCGAAGGCGAGTTGAAGCGCGAAAACGGCTTTTGGGTCGCCAAACTGGCTTCGGGGGCTCAAACGCGACTTTTCATCTCCCGCGTCGATCCGGCCTCGCTCGACACGATGGCGAAAAACTTCGCCGCGCCGCTCGATCTGGCTCCGCTGACGAAAGGCGCTCCGGCGCAATGGCCGCAAACCGTCACCACGACCTCCGTGGCAGGCAAAGACGATGCTGCGTTCATCGCCGATGACTTTTCGCTGCCCGTCGAGAATCCGTTTCAAAGCTGGATGCGCCCCGGTGGCTTCGATTTCACGCCGGATGGCAAGGCGGCCATCGTCGCGATGTGGAATGGCGATGTGTGGCGCGTGGATGGCTTGATGGCGAAAGCGCCTGCCACACTGACGTGGCGACGCATCGCCAGCGGGCTGTTCCAACCGCTGGGTGTGAAGTTTCGCGAGGGAGAGCTCTTCGTCCTTTGCCGCGATCAACTCGCCAAGCTCGTCGATTTGAATGCGGATGGCGAAACGGACTTCATCGAGTGCTTCAACAACGACGCGCAGGTCACCGAGCACTTCCACGAGTTCGCGATGGGCCTGCAAACCGATGCCGCAGGCAATTTCTACTATGCCAAGTCCGGCCGCCATGCGCTCGACAGCGTCATTCCGCAGCACGGCACGCTGTTGAAGGTCAGCGCCGATGGTTCGAAGACAGACATCCTCGCCACCGGCTTCCGCGCGGCGAACGGCGTGTGCCTCAATGACGACGGCACCTTCTTCGTCACCGATCAAGAAGGCTTCTGGACGCCGAAGAACCGCATCAACCGCGTCAAAGTCGGCGGCTTCTACGGCAACATGTATGGCTACACCAGCGTGACCGACGAATCCGACTCCGCGATGGAGCAACCGCTCGTCTGGGTAACGAATGACAAAGACCGCAGCCCCGCCGAGCTCATCTGGGTGCCGAAAAACGCGTGGGGCAATCTCGGCGGAAGCCTTCTCAATCTCAGCTACGGCACCGGTCGCGCCTTCATCATCCCGCACGAAGAAGTAAAGGCCAATGGCAAGGCGCCGTGTGCGAACTCCCCATGCCCGCCTTCGCCACCGGCATCATGCGCGGTCGCTTTGGCAACGATGGAGCCCTCTACACCTGCGGCATGTTTGCGTGGGCTGGGAATGCGACTTCACCGGGTGGATTTCACCGCATCCGCCGTGGTCCGCAGCCCGCGCAAGTGCCGCTGGCGGTGAGGGCGGCTAAGGGTGAGATGAAGGTGACATTTAGTGACCCGATTGACCGGATTGACTGTGCGATGAAGGTCTGGTCGCTGAAGCGCACGAAGAACTACGGCTCAAAGCACCACGACGAGCACGAACTGACCATCCGCAGCGTGAAGCTGAGCGAGGACAAGAAGACCATCACGCTCGACATTCCCGATTTGGCTCCGACGTGGTGCTACGAACTGAAAATCGGCGACCGTGTCCTTCACGGGACGATTCACGAACTGAAGTAGCGGCCAGGTTGCTGCTTGCTCCGGTTGCCGACGCTCGCTAGTCTGCCGCATGGCATCGGAACTCACGCCTGAATACATCGCCACGCTCCGCCGGATGAGCGGGGCGCAAAAGTTGCGCACAGCGTTCCAGCTCTATTGGGGGGCCAGAAAAATCAAAGCGGCACGCCTTCGGCAACAGCATCCCGCATGGACAGAGGCACAGGTGCAACAGCGAGTGAAGGAGATCTTCATGCATGCAACCACCTGAGCCATACCTGATCTTCACGCGGAAGCTGCAGGAGCTGGGTCTACGCCACATGGTGAGCGGCAGCATCGCAGCCATCTACTATGGCGAGCCTCGGCTGACGAACGATGTGGACATCATCGTGTTCCTGCGTCGCGAAGATGTGCGACGATTGATCAAAGCCTTTCCTGAGGATGAGTTCTACTGCCCGCCTGTGGAGATCATCGAGTCGGAACGCACACGTGACCAACGGGGCCACTTCAACATCATCCATCACGAGACCGGCTTCAAAGCGGATATCTACCTCACCGGACGCGACGAACTTCATGCCTGGGGATTTGCCCATGTCGTGACCGCTGACTTGGACGGGGAAACCATCATCTTCGCGCCACCTGAGTATGTGATCGTGAGAAAGCTACAGTTTTTCCGTGAAGGCGGTTCTGCCAAGCACCTGCGAGACATCCAGCGCATGCTCGCCAGCCTCGGTGACGAGTGGCCACGCTCGGATCTCATGCAGATGATTTGCGAGCACCGCCTCGAACCCGAGTGGAGCAAAGTGGAAGCATTCGCTGAATGACCGACAACAGGGTCAAGTCTTCGGCTTGATCTCCAAACCGCTCAGCCATGGCGCGGTGATGGGTGGGGGCATGCCGCCGAAGGGTTGATAACCCGGAAGCTGGATGACGCTCATGCTGTGCGGCTGGCTGGCGATGAAGAACAAGGTGTCGCCGCAGTCGGCGGTGGTGATCATTTTGGCTTTGTGCTCATCGGTGGGCTGGACGGGACGCAGTTTGACCAGCGGGGTGAGTGCCTCACCGGGAGCGTATTCGGAGAGGATGACGCCGTGGGCATTCAACTGCATGCGGGCGGTGAAGAGCAGGCCATGCACGGCCCACTTGCTGGCGGTGTAAGGCACGCCGGCATACGAATCGTAGCCGTGACCCGCGGTGGAGGAGACGACGACGATCTGGCCGCCGCCATTCGCTGCCATGGGCTTGGCGACGGCCTGGATCATGTTCACCACGCCGAGGACGTTGATGTCCATGACGCTTGCGCCAGCTTTCCTCGCTGGCAATGCGGGCGGGATCGGCGTGCGCCATGAAACGGTCGGGCGTGTTGATGCCGGCCGTGTGGATGAGCGCATCGGGCACGCCTTGTTTGAGCACTTCATCGAGCGCGGTGGCCACGCTGGCGGTGTCGGCCACGTCGCAGACGACGGGAAGAATGTTTTTCGACAGCGCAGCGGTTTCTTGAAGCGAATCGAGCGTGCGTCCGAAGATGAAGGTCTTCGCGCCTGCGTCCGCGAAACGCTTCGCCGCCGCCTGTCCCATGCCGCCGCCACCGCCGGTGACGATCACGATTTTGTCTGTCCAAGTTTGATCCATGCGCGGAGGCTTAGCGAGCGTGCGCGAGGCGTCCAGCGGTCGCGATTGGCAAAAATCGCGGCATGGGCCGCCAAAGCATCCAAGATGACTGGCATCCACACGCCATGCTGTGCGTAAACATGAGCAAATCAGTCACCATCCTCGGCGCGGGCGTCATCGGCCTCAGTACGGCGCTTTACTGCGCCCGGCGCGGCATGCAGGTGACGATCATCGACCAAAAACCTCGTCAGCGCGATGGATGCTCGTTTGGGAATGCGGGGATGATCGTGCCGAGTCACTTCATCCCACTCGCGGCGCCGGGAATGGTCGCTTTGGGCCTGAAATGGATGTGGAACCCGGAATCGCCGTTTTACATCAAGCCACGGCTGGATGCCGATTTGATGAGCTGGGGCCTGCATTTCTGGAAAGCGGCCACGAAGGCCCGTGTCGAGGCCGCCGCGCCTGTTTTGCGCGATTTGAGCCTGCTGAGCCGCGAGTGCTTTGAGACGCTGGGACTCGATTTCGGCCTCGTGAAGCGTGGTCTGCTCATGCTGTGCCAGAAACAGCAAACGCTGGATGAGGAAGGGCACATGGCGGAGAAGGCGAACGCGCTCGGCATCCCCGCCGAGGTGCTCGATGCGAAGGCGACCGCAGCGCTCGATCCCGCGGTAACGATGGACATCTGCGGCAGCGTGTTTTTTCCAAAGGACTGCCATCTCGCACCGGGAAGCTTCATCGCTGCCGTCGAAGCGGAACTCGTGCGACTGGGCGTGACGTTTCTGTGGGAGACGGAGGTGAGTGGCTTTGAGGCGGAAGGCGGAGCACTGCGCGCGCTGAAAACCTCACGCGGTCAAATCGAAAGTGATGAAGTCGTGCTGTGTGGCGGTGTGTGGTCGGCGGAGATGGCGAAGGAGCTGGGTTTGAAGCTGCCGATGCAGGCGGGCAAAGGCTACAGCCTCACGCTGGCGAATCCGAAGCAGCTTCCCGAGCTGTGCAGCATCTGCACGGAGGCAAGGCTCGCGGTGACGCCGATGGAAGGTGCGTTGCGTGTCGGCGGCACGATGGAGATGGCGGGCATCGACGAATCGATCACGCAGCGCCGCGTGCGCGGCATCACGCGGGCGTTTCCGCAGTATTTCCCGGCGTTTGACGAGGCGGATTTCGCCGAAGTGAAGCCGTGGAGCGGTCTGCGACCCGTTTCACCCGATGGCATGCCCTTCATCGGCCGAACGAAGCGCTGGAAGAACCTCACCGTGGCCACCGGTCACGCGATGATGGGCTTGAGCCTCGCGCCCGCGACGGGCAGGATCGTGAGCGAGTTGCTCGCGGGAGAGAAATCGAGTGTGAAGCTCGATTTGATGTCACCGGATCGTTTTGCGTAACTTCGATTGGCCATCGAAGCCGGATATCTCCTACCATTCGATTGCCAATCGAATCTACTCATGAAGCCGACCATTCTCGCTCTCTCCCTGCTGACACTATCTGCGTTCGGTTTGGACCGACTCAAGCTGCAAATCCTCAACGCAGGCGACAGAGCGGTGGAGGTCTATTGGATCTCGCCGGATGGGGAGCGTGTTTCCAATGGCAAAATCGAACCGGGTAAGGATAGCATCATTGGCACCTCGCTAGGTCATCGGTTTGTCATCGTGGATGAGGCGCTAGAGACGGAAGTCGTCAGCAAGGTGCCGGTGCAGGCGTTCCGCCATGATCCGAAGGCGAAAGATGGCGTGCCAGCGTTTTACACCCAGGTCGTCCATGCGCAGGGCTACCCGATCTGTGGTTCGGCCAAGGTGAGTCCGTTTGCGCTGAAGGAGGCGGCTTACCTCGCTGACCTCATGCTGGCAAAGCGGCCGGATGTGCGGGAGGCGATGATTGCCAGTGGATCGCGGCTTTGCATCCTCGCGCACGACGAGTTCACGACCGATCAGCCGGAGTGGGCCTGGCTGGAAAAGGTGCCGGTGCCTGGTTTTGAAAGCGTTTCGATCAAAGACTACCGCGATGCCCGTGCCCGCGGCATGGGCGGCAGTGCCACGGACCCCTTTTGCTCCTGCGGAGAGGAGAATCTGCTGGCTTACGACGGCGATCCCTATTCGACCGAATGCATATTCATCCATGAGTTCGCCCACAACATCCATCTGCGTGGGCTGGCGAATGTGGACGCCACCTTTGACCGACGGGTTAGGGCATCCTACGACACCGCGATGAAAGCGGGCCTGTGGAAGGGCAAATACGCCAGCGTGAACCATCACGAAAGCTTCGCCGAGGGCGTGCAGAGCTGGTTCGACAACAACCGCGAAGACGATCACGATCACAACCATGTGAACACACGCTCCGAACTTCTGGCATATGACCCAGGCCTCGCGTCGCTCTGCCGTGAAGTTTTCGGAGACACCGAGCTGAAATACACGAAACCAACGACACGGCTGACTGGACATCTGGCAGGTTACGATCCCGCCAAAGCACCGACGTTTGCCTGGCCTGAGAGGCTAGAGAAGGCCAGAGCAGCTATCCGTCAGTCGGCGCAAAAACGTTCGGATGCTGCAGTCAGCACGAAAACGCATCACGAACGAGTCATCGAAGGATGGAAGGTGCATGTGAGCGTGAAGATGGATGCAGCGGCGCTCGCCAAAGCGTTGCCACTTCTCACGGCGCAGCTTCAGGAAATCGTGCGTGTGGTTCCGGCCAAGGCGGTGGCGGAATTGCAGAAGGTGCCGCTGTGGATCAATCCCGAGTATCCGAACGTGCGTCCGCGTGCCGAGTATCACCCGGGTGCCGACTGGCTACGCGAGAATGGTCGCGATCCGGTGATGGCAAAAGGGGTCGAGTTTACCAACGTGCGTATCTTTGAGGAAGAGGTACGTCGCATGCCCAATTTCGTGCTGCATGAGCTGGCGCATGCCTTTCATGATCGGGTGCTCGGCTTTGACCATGCCGACATCAAGGCCGCCTTCCAACAAGCAAGCGCAGCAGGCACCTACAATCGGGTGCAGCGTCAGGACAGCGAAGGCCGAAAGCGGCTGGATAGGGCTTACGCGATGACCAATCCCCAAGAATACTTCGCGGAGTGCTCCGAGGCTTTTTTCTCGCGGAATGACTTTTTTCCGTTCACGCGAGAGGAATTGAAAAAGCACGATCCGCAGGCAGTTACGCTGCTGGAGAGGCTTTGGGGGCAATAGACCACGAGGTCATTTGCCGAAGAGCTTCTTCAACTCGTTGACGCTTTGTTTGAGCTCTTGGGTATCGACTTTGATGTTGCCACCTTTGAGGAGGTTTTCGACAGCCCCGCCCGCACCGGCTTTGACGGCTTCATCGGCGAGTCGTGAAAGGATGAGGGCGGTGAGCTCAGCCGGAGTGACACCTTCTGGACCCGTGCCGAGGCTGGTGAGCTTGATCTCGGGCAGCGTGACGATGGCTTTGGCTCCGGGGAGAACGCCCGCGCTGGCATTCACCTTGGCACCAGTGATGAGCACTTCATCGACCTGGAGCTTCATTGCCTGCTGGGGGTTGGAGGGTGCGGGTGCTGTGCCGGAGGCCGGGGCGGATGGAGCGATGGCATCCGCAGTGGTTCGGGCATTGCGAGCGATCTGGGAGAGATTCGTGCCGCCGGGGCCGAGCTCGAGATGGATGTCTGGCTCGATGACGCGGATGTGTTTGATGACGATGCGGTCCTCTTTGCTGGCGGCGGTATCGATGGCCACTTCAGTCTTGCCGATGCGGAGGGTTTTGGGGACGGAAAAGCCAGCGGGCGTGCCGATTTCGAGTCCCTCAAGGCTGCCCGCACCGGAGAAGACGGAGACGCTGGCTTTTTCGAGCTTCACCGGCACCTGCAAAGCCTCGCTCCCCGCTTTCTCAATGCCGAGCTTCAAGAGATCGTCGATCTTCGAGTAGCCAAACCACAGGAGTCCGAGGATGAGGACAGCGAGAACGATGAGGATGCGGATGAGCCATTTCATGGGTCGGCGAGTTTGGAAGAAGCCGCTGGAGGAGGCAAGAAAAGTCTGGTGGGAGAACCGCGTGATTTTTCAAGGCTCAGCCATTCGGGTAAAACTGCCGCCAGAACATCACCCCCGAGATCACCAGCCCGATGGCGGTGATCATCTGCCGCACGCGGCGCGGCTCGATGCGTTGTGAAAAATGTGCTCCGAGGTAGTAGCCGATCAAAGCGCCCGCCGTGAGCGCCAGTGCCTGTGGCCATTGCACCATTCCCGCGGCGATGAACCATACCGCAGCCACCACATTGATCAGGCTGCCGAGCAGGTTTTTCAACGCGTTCATCTCATGGATATGGGTCATTCCCATGAAGCCAAAGGAGGCCAGCATCAGGATGCCGATACCTGCGCCGAAGAAGGCCCCGTAGATGGCCACGGGTAGTTGAAGGGCGAGGGAGAACCAGATCGTGCTGCGTTGGCTGGTCGCCCCCGGTTTCTTCAGAAAACCCTGCAAAAAGAACAGCACCGTGGCAAACAGCACGAGGAAGGGCACGAGCTTTGAAAACTGGTCATCACTCGTCTGCGTGAGCAGCCAGCTTCCGAAGGCCGCGCCCGCCGTTCCCACCGGGATGAACCACGGCAGCCACTGCCGCACGGCCTTCAAGTGGTGCCGGAAGCTCACGATGCTGCTCGAGGTGCCGATGACGAGGCCCACCGTGCTCGTGGCATTCGCCGCCACCGGCGGCACACCGCACATGAGCAGCACCGGAAAGGTTAGCAGCGTCCCGCCGCCCGCCACCGCATTTACCGCCCCGCCGCGCATCCGGCGGCACTGAGGGCAAGGGCATCGAAAAAGGTCATGGAGATGCTTTTTGACGCTTTCGGACCTTTTCGCCAGCGGAAGCTGGTTTTAACCTCCCGCCATGGATCTCGCCGATGTCATCGACCTTTGCCTCAGCCTCCCCGCCGCCGAGGAAACGCAGCCTTTTGGACCTGAAGCCCTCGTGTATAAAGTCGGTGGCAAGCTCTTCGCCATCACCGTGCCGGAGGACTACCCTGCCCGCATCAACCTGAAGTGCGATCCCGAGCGCTCCCTGGAGCTTCGCGACCAATACAAGGCGATCAAACCCGGCTGGCACATGAACAAGAAGCACTGGAACACCCTCGTCCTCGACGGGTCCGTGCCCCCCAAGCTCATCCGCGAACTCATCCAGCACAGCTACGACCTCGTCGTGGCCTCGCTGCCTGCGAAATTGAGGCCTAAGCCGAAGCCATGACCTCCATGATTTTCGCGGGCGGTTGTTGGTTCATGGCGAGCCAGGCCATGCCGCGGAGGCCGGGGTTGGCGTGGGTGAAGAAGCGTTTGTAGGCGGCGCAGAGGTAGTTGAGGCCGGGTTCGCCATCGGGCGTGTGGAGGAAGCGGTTCTTTGGGCACTCGCCGTGGCAGGCGAAGCGCACGTCGCACTCCTGGCAGTAGCGCGGCAGCGTGCTGGCCTTGTTTTGGCCGAACTCGCGCTGCTGCGGGCCGCGCACGAGATCGCCGAGGCTTTGATCGAGCAGATTGCCGAGGCGATGACGCGGCGTGACGAAGTGATCGCAGGAATAGACATCGCCATTGTGCTCCAGCGCCACGGCATCGCCGCAGGTCTCGCGGAAGAGGCACAGGCCGGAGGGCTGCCCCATCCACACGCCGAGCATTACATCGAAGAGTTGCACAAACACCCGGCCCACATCGTGGCGCAGCCAGTGATCCCAGATCGACGTCAAAAAGATGCCGTAATCCTCCGCCAGCACGCTCGCCTCGCTCACGGCCTCGCCGTCATCCACGCGATCGACGAGCGGGATGAACTGCATGTGCGTGGAGCCGATGCTTTTGAGGAATTCATAGACCTCCAATGGCCGGCGAGCACTCTCGCGATGCACGACGGTGAGCGTGTTGAAGGTCACGCCGTGCTTTTGCAGCACGCCGAGGCCACGCATGACTTTGTCAAAGGTCGGTCGGCCGCCCTTGTCCACGCGGTAGAGGTCGTGCAGCTCGCGCGGCCCGTCGATGCTGAGGCCGACGAGGAAGTTCTCCCGCTTCAAAAAGGCTCCCCAGGCATCGTCGAGCAGCACGCCATTGGTTTGAAACGCGTTCGCGATGCGGCGACCCGCACCGTGCTGTTTTTGCAGCGCCACGGCCTTCTCAAAGAAGTCCACGCCCATGAGCGTCGGTTCACCACCCTGCCACGCGAAGAGCACCTCCGCACCATCCGGCTGCGCATGGATTTGAGCTTTCACGAAGGTCTCCAGCGCCTCATCCGTCATGCGATGGCTGCCTCGTGGATACAGGCCTTCCTTTTCGAGGTAGAAGCAATACTTGCAGTCGAGATTGCACTTCGAGCCCGAAGGCTTCGCCATGACGTGGAAAGGTTCTTGGTTCATGGTTCTTTGTTCTTGGTGAAAGGCGATGGGTGGCGGTTTGGCGGATGAGGAACCAAGAACCAAACAACAACGAACTAAGAACTCTGCACCCACTGCACGCGATAAAACGCCTTCACACCTGCGAGCGTGTCGCTCATCAACACGGGGCCGTTGTTGCCGGTGAGCGTGGAGCCGATGTTTGACCACGAGACGAGGTCGGTGGACTTTTGCAGTTGGTAGGTCGTGTTGATGCGCGAGAGGAAGGTGACCTGCACCTTGGCCTGCGGGCCGTTGGAGGGATCGGTCCAGCGTTTGATCTCGAAGCTCATCTTCTCCGGCGCGACGGAAGGTGTGTAGGCCCGCGGGGCGGGTCGCGTGCCTTCCAAGGTGGCGAGCTGGTTCATGAGCAGTGTGCGTGCGGCTTGCTGCGCGGTATTGGCGAGCGTGGGCTCGCTGTTCAGTGTGCGCAGTGCCTCGGCCCAGAGGGAGAGGTTTTTCTCCTCCAGCGGCAGACCATAAAGGGCGCTGAAATCACCGCCGGCCGGGCGCAGATCATAAAACTCCTGCTGGTCCGCCGCCACGCCATCGGCATCGAAGTAGCGGGCATATTTGAAGTCGCTCGTGCGGATCATGCGGATGCGATTGGGCGGCGAAACAGGGCCGGTGGGGAAGGTGGCGGCGTTCGAGGCGGCATAGATGTCGTCGAACATGAAGAGAATGTAGTCCTGCACCGGCGGCGCGGCGGGATTGAGCACGATGCTGCTGTAATCAACGCCCGCGAAGCCCTTCGACTGCCAGCCCGGCACGCCAGTGAGGGCGCAGAGCGTGGGCAGCAGATCCACATGCGAGACGAGCGCATTGGTCGTTTGCGCGGTGGGATAGAGCACCGGATTCGACCAGATCATCGGCACGCGGATCGTCTCCTCATAGGTGACAAAGGTCTTCTGGCGCAGCGCCCCGTGGCACATGCCGTTTTCACCATGATCCGAGGTGCGGATGATGACGGTGCTGTTCAGCGCGGCCGTGCCAGCGCCGCCGAGATTGTCAAAGACAGCCAGCAACTCGCCGATCTGGCCGTCGATCTTCTTCATGAGGTTGCCGTAGAAGTTGAGGTAGTTCTGCTGCACCTGCGGCGTGGCCACCACGCCCAGCCCGCCGGCCATCACGCTCTTGATCTGCGCATGCGCGGTCGGCTTGTAGTTGGTGGCGAGGTTTTCATTCACCGTCGGCGGCAGTGGAATGGGCGGCGTGGTGGGCACGAGCCACGAGGAGTCGTAGCCACCGACCTGCCATGGTTCTGGATTCCCTGCGCCGGGATAGGCGAGCACGTCGTGGGGATTCACCAGCGACACGATGAGGCAAAAGGGGCGCCCGGTCGGATTCTGGATGCGGTTTTGCAGGAAGGCCTTCGCGTCATTGATGAAGCGGGCGTCATGATCCGCCGTGCCGCCGCCGAAGTTGTGCGCGGCGGTGTCGCCACCCGCGTCCGGCGCGTCCCAGGCATCGAAGCCGTAGCGGCTGATGTCATCCTCCATGTAGGTGCCGTCCACACCGTCGATGCCGTGGCTCATGTGCCACTTGCCTTTGTAAATGACATCGTAGCCAGCCTCCTTCAGGCAAGTGGCCATGTTTGGCAGCGAGGGATCCATCTGCGGCTCCAGCGGTGTCTGCAAATAGTCCTCCGTGAGCGTCGAGTGTGCGTGGTTCTGCGCGGGAAACAGGCCGGTGAAGAGCGCATTGCGCGAGGGTGTGCACATGGCGGTGGCGCAGAAGGCGTGCGTGAAGGTGAGGCCGTTGTTTTTCAGGCGGGTGGTGTTTGGCAGGTTCGCCGCCTCCCAACCCGCGGGAATCCACATCGGCGGACGCTCTTGATCCGTCATGATCAGCATCACATTCATCGGCGAGGCAAACTGCCCGCCCTGCGCCTCCTGCGTCACCAGGCCAAAGAACTGCGTGCCCGCCGCCGCGGCGGTGAGCTGCTGAAGGAAATCACGACGTGAGGTGGCGGCGATGGAGGCAGACATGAAGGTAGAGGAATGGGTTCAAAAGGCTCCCACACGGTCTGTTTGGGGTTGTTACAGATGTTTGGAGACATTTTTCTGAAGGTGGGGAACATTGTTCCCGCCCCCACTCACTGCGCCCCCACGCGATAAAAGCTCGGTGCGGTGCCCGGCGTGAATTCAAACTCAATCTGGCCGCTGCCGTTGATGGTGGTGGTGCCGCTGGTGAAGGGTAAGGGGGTGAAGTTGACGAGGTTGCTGCTCTGCTGGAGGCCAAAGCTGAGCTTGAAGGTGCCGGTGGCGTTGTTGCGCACGAGGACGGGCGTGCCGACATTGAGCTGCTGGAGCTGGCTTTGGTTGTAATAACTGGCGGTGTGCAGATTGCTGGTGAGCGTCTGCACGAGCGCGGTTTGACTGCTCTGCCAGTTAAAGCCGAGTGTGGACATTTGAAATTCGGCCACGTCGTTGAGACCATCGCCATCCGTGTCGTTGGCGGGGGAGAGGCAGGTGCCGAAGACGGTGAAAGTGAAGGGATTCTCGTCGGGATCGTCGCTCGGAATGCTGATGGTGGCGCTGGCGTTACCCGGCGTGAGCGGTGCCCAGCGGACTTGGAGAGTGGCAGAGCTGCCCGCCGCCAAGGTGGCCGCAGGTTGTGACACGATGCTAAAATCGGCGGCTTGAGCGCCCAGGACCTGCACGCGAGGGCTGCCAGTGAGATTCATCACCGCATTGCCTTGGTTTGAGAGGAGAAATGATAGCGTCGGTGGTGCGGCGACCGTGGTGGTGTAGCCGAAGGAGGTGGACGTGGTGCTGGTGTTGTAGCCGTTGGGGATATTGAAGGTGAAATTTCCGAGCACCTGACCCAGCACCGCGATGTCCGGTCCGGCGCCGCTTCCTGCGACGGCAAAGCTGAAGCTGCTCTCGTCCAAATCATTGTTGGTGAGGGTGACGGTGGCGTTGCGCACGCCTTGTGCGGACGGATCAAAGGTGACCTGAAAGGTGGTGCTGCCGCTCACCGCCACGGAGGCGGCGGGTTGCGTGGTGACGGTGAAGTCACCCGCGTGAGTGCCGCTGATCGTGACACGCGGCGTGCCGGTGAGATTCAGGACGCCAGTGCCGCTGTTGCTGACGGTGAAGGTTCGAGTGATGCTGCCGCTGTTGGCGTTCACGCTGCCAAACTGCGTGTGATTCGTGGTGGAGGTCGAGGTCGCGCCATGGTTGATGGCGCTGCCATTGCCGCTCAGGGCGATCTCCGGCGGCAGGGTCACACCGCTGTAGTTGATGACCTGCTCGATGATGCCTGAGCTGCTGTTGTGCCTGCCACCAGCCACGCGGCCACGCGCACGGAGGAGACCGCTGACCGGCAGCGTGGCACCCGTTATCTGCCAGCCGGATGTGGTGCCGATGCGTGAGATCGTCCCAGCCACCGCTGTGTAGGTGGCACCGCCATTCGTGCTGAGTTCAAAACTGACCTGCTCCACCAGCGGTGCTCCTCCGCCGCGCGTCCACTGCGCCCACGCCGTATTCGGAAAGCTGATCGTCTGCGTGGCGCTGGCGCTGTGCTGCACGCGGGTGAAGAGGCTGCGGGTGAAAGTATTCCCAGCTCCGCCGCCAGGCTGCATCGTGGTAAAGCTGCCCGCGAGCAGTGCTTTGCCATCGCCTTGCAGCATCACACCGAGCGCATCCCCGGAAATACCCGGATCGAAGCTGGTCTCGAGCGTGGCCGTGCCGCTGATCGTGGCGATGCCTTTGCGAACACTGCCATTGCAGCTCTGAAACGGTCCGGCCGCGATCAGCCCGCCGTCAGCGCGGGGTGCCAGGCTGTACACACCGCCCGGCATGTTCGGCGCGAACAACACGTCCGCGTCACCTGCATTGTCGAGACGTGCGATGGCTTTGAGAGTCGTGTAGTTGTCCACATAGTCAAAGCTGCCACCGAGCAGCACATGCCCGTTCGGCAGCAGGGACAGGCAATGCACGTTGCCATTCGCCAGCGCGTTGAGCGGATCGCTGAAGGTGCCGTCAATCCCACCATCCGCGAGCAGGCGCACGGTTCCCCACCGCGCGACGCTGTTCACGGTCGTGAAAGTGCCGCCCAGGTAGATTTTTCCATCAGCCTGCAGGGCGATGCAGCGCACGCGCCCGTTCACCGAGGTGGCGAGACTGTCCGGCACGCCGCTCGTGGTCAGCCGCGCCACACGGCTCCTGGACAGGCCTCCCACATTGAGAAAATCACCACCGAGGAGGATGCTCCCATCCGGCTGCGGTGCGAGGCAGTACACTTCCGCGTCCGCATTCGGGTCAAAGCCCGTATCCAGCGTGCCGTCGCTCTTCAGCCTCGCGACGCGGTTGCGCGTGGTGCCATTCACCGAGGTGAAAAAGCCCCCGATGATGATTTTTCCATCCGGCATCACCGCGATGCAGTTCACCGTGTTGTTCACGTCGGGGTTAAAGCTGGTGTCGAGCGTGCCGTTCGCGTTTAGTCGTGCGATGCGGTTGTGAGCCGCGCCGCCGACCACGGTGAAAAGACCACCGATGAGCATTTTCCCATCCGGTTGCAGCGCCGATGCGCGGACCTCCGTGCCGGTGATGCCGAGATCGGCGATCTCTGGCACGTCGAGCGCTCCGACGCCGGCCGAGCCGCCCTGGATCGCAAAGAAGTAGCTGCCGTTCGTCGCGTTGTCGCTCGGTAGCGTGAGGGTGGCGCTGCGCAGCCCGCTCGCGGATGGCGTAAAGCGCACGACCAGCGTGGTGCTGCCGCCCGCCGCCACCGTGGCTGCTGGTGGCGTCTGAATGGCAAAGTCCGCCGCGTTGGTGCCGGAAAAGCTGGCCGTGCCCAGCGTGAGCAGGGCGGTGCCCGTGTTCGCGATGGTGAACGTGCGGTCCACGGTCGGTCCCCCGGTGCCAAAATCCGTGTGATCCACTGTCGAAGGCGAGGTGTCGCCGTTTGGGATGATCGTGCCATTGCCGCTGACGACGATGTTTGATGCCTCGCTGACATACAGCGCCGCCGCCTCCGCATCGCTGAGCGCACGATTGTACACCCTCATGTCATCCAGGCTGCCATTGAAGAACTCACCCCCCCAGCCCAGGCACCGCGCCCATCAGCAAAGCCTGCGTGCCGTCCGTGTTCAGTGTCTTGGTAAACGAGTCCGTCGCGTTTGCCACCCGCGTGCCGTTGATGAACATCTTTCCCACGCCACCGCTCAACGTCAGCACGCAATGCTTCCAGCCACCGCCCGCATGTGTCCCCGTGGCGAATTCGTAGTCATTGAAACTGCCAATGAAGCTCGTCTGAAACGCCGAGTTGTAATTCGTCAGCAGAACGGAAAAGCGCTGATTGCCCGGCGAGGCGGAGTTCACCCCGAACGAAAACAAATTCCCCGCGTGCGTCGTCGCCCTGAACCAGATCGACACCGTGCGGTTCGCATTTCCCGCCGGCCATCCCAGCGAAGTCGCCGCCGCCGACACATAACTGCTCGTCCCATTGAACGCATAAGCCTGTGCCGACTGGTTGAAACGGTCCGCCGCCGTCGTCGCGGCCGTCACCGTTCCGTTTCGCGCAAACACCGACCTGTCATTCGCGTCCGCGCTCAGTGGGTAGTAGCCCACCAGCCCCTTCCACAAGCCCGTCGTCACGCTCGTGAGCGTCACCGCCGCCACATTGCTCGTCACCGATCCCGAAGAATCCGTCACCACCACCGTGTAATCACCGATTTGCCACGGCTGGACACTCGGCAGACTGTAACTCGCCGAAGCCGCCGCCGGAATCGCCAGCCCATCCTTCCTCCATTGATAACTTAAAGCCCCCGCCGAAGCCGTCGCCGTCACCGAAAGGCTCGTGGACGCTCCACGGGCCACATTTCGCGGCACGGGTTGCGTATTGATCGTCGGCGCGGCAAGAGCAGCGGAGGCTGTGAGAGCGAGAAGGAGAACGAGAAATCGCATGGGATGGAGGATGTGGTTCAAAAGGCTCCCACACGGCCTGCTTGGCGTTGTTACACAGGGAGGCAAGCTTTTTTGGGTCACACTCTTGCTCCTCCTGCTCGATCACTCCAGCCGCCACACAAAAACCGCGCCCTCATCCGCCACCACCAGCCGCTTTCCATCCGCTGAAACGGCCACGCAGCCACGCATCAGCCTCCCGGTGAAGTTTTCCGCCAGCTTCTTCGCCAGCCACACATCACCACCGGTCTTCATCAGCCGAAAAACGGCCGCAGGTTCATCCGTGATCACATAAAGCGTGCCGTTGGCCACATCGGCAGCGACACCACGCACCGGTGGCAGCGGCTCCACGAGCTTCAGCGGAGTCAAAACGCCGTTTTGCACGCTCGCGAGCCGCATTTCGTCCTCCACGGCCACGACGATCTCATGTCGCGTCAGAGTCACATCAACGAGGGCCGCCTTGGCCTCGACGAGCACCTTCGGCGCGTGCTCGTCTTTTAAAGAAACCGCGAAAAGCTGCCTCTCCGCCACCACGAGCGCGGTTTGCGCCGTGATGGATGCATCTCCACTCCAAATCGCAGGCGGCAGCTCCACCGGGCCTGCATTTTTCACCGGCAGCGGATGATCTCCCCACGCCGAATCCGCCGCCAGCAGACGCGCCTCGCCGAGATCAGCCAGATCGACATGTGAGACATAGCCGGGATGCGTCCACGCCATCCGCGCACCATCCGCCGTGAAGGCCATGCCGTCCGCGTGCGTCTCCCGTATCCACGCCGCAGGCTGCTCACCCTTCATCAGCCACGCCATGCCGCTGCCCACCGCCAGCCACGCCCGGTCATCCCAGCGCGGATGCAGTGTCAGTGAGCGTGGAGACATCGCCGAGCCATCGTTCAGCTCCGGCACGTGTGCGCGGAACACCGTCGGCTTTGGCAGCTCGCTTTTCAGCGCGGCCACGCGTTGCCACTCGAAGTTCTCCCTCACGTCCCGCACGCTCGCGGCCTCTTTGGACTCATCCGACTTCTTCGTCGCATTCGTCCCATCTGGCTGCCGCAGTCCAAAATACGCCCCCAAGGCCAAAACAGCCGCCACAGCCCACCACCGGCCTCTTCCACGCGAAGGCCTCGTTGTGTTCAAAACACGCGTCGTGGCCCATTTCCACTCCACCGGCTCTGCCGGAGGCATTTTGGCCATCAAAGCCTTCAAATCGTGCCCGGCGCAAAACGGCTCCAAAGCCTCCGCCACCTCCGCGCAGCTCGAAAAACGATCCGCAGGCACATGCGCCGTCATCTTGGCCAAAACCGCCGCCAGCGCAGCCGAAACGCCCGCGCAATGCGCCGCGATGTCCGCCAGCGGCTGCTGCGCGATGCGATTCAGCCTCTTCAACAACGACGATTCCTTTTCGCGATCCACCCGCGGCGATTCACCCGCCAGAAGATGCCAAAGCGTCGCCCCGAGGCTGAAAACATCCACGCGCAGGTCCGCCGTGCTCGGCGACTCCACCTGCTCCGGTGCCGCATAGTCGAGCGTGCCCACGAACTCGCTGCTCATCGTCAAACTCATGCCGCCGAGCCCCGCATCTGCGGCTGCAAACTGCGCCAGACCGAAATCCAGCAGCTTCACGCCCTCCGCGCCCACCATCACATTCCCCGGCTTCACATCGCGATGCACCAGCCCGCGCTCATGCGCATGATGCAGCGCCAGCGCCGCCTGCCGCGCGATCTCGCACGCATCCGCCACGCGCAGCGCTCCGGTTTGCTCCAGCAGCCGGTTCAAACTCATGCCCTGGATCAGCTCCATCGTCAGAAACCAAGTCCCCTCCCGCTGCCCGGCATCAAAGCAGCGCACCACGCCCGGATGATCCACCTGCGCCGCCGCCTGCATCTCACGCTCAAAACGCGTCAGCGTCGCCGCATCCCCGCGAAACGTCGGTGCCAGCACCTTCATCGCCATCTCGCGCCCGAGATGCCGGTGCTTCACCCGCCACACCGTGCCAAAGCCCCCGCGCCCGATCTTCCCGCCAAACGCCAGCTCCGGAAACAGCCCCATCAACGTCTCCGACGCCACCTCCGAATCCGCCGCGCCCTTCGCCACAGTCTCGGAATCCTCCTTCACCAGCGCCAATCCCAACAAACCTGCCTCACGCCCGGAGAGGGCGTCTGGAGCTGATGGTGAGGAAGGTTGATCAGGCATGGGCTGGGTATCAAACAAGATCAAGGCTACGCCGTCAAAGGGTCAAGGTGTCAAGACACCCTGCTTGACCTATCGCCCCTCCTTCTTGACTCTCTTGACCACTCTTTGACCCGTCTTTGACCTCTCCCCATGCCCGACTTCCCCGACACCCGCTGGACCATGATCGCCCGACTGCGCTCAGCGGATGAGGCGCAGCGGCAGCGGGCCTTTGAGGAGCTTTGCGAGGACTACTGGCAACCGCTTTACACCTTCGCCCGCAGCCTCGGCAGCGGACCGGAGGACGCCGCGGACCTCACGCAGGACTTTGTGCTGAAGCTGCTGCAAAAAGACGGCCAGAGCTTTGACAACGTGCTCCCCGAGCGCGGTCGCCTGCGCACCTGGCTGCGCACCATTTTCCGACATCACCTCAGCAACCATCACCGCGACCAAAACACGCTCAAACGCGGCAGCGCCATCACCTTCCAGCCGCTCGATCTCGACGCTCTCGAACGCGAATTCACCGCGCAAGACTCCGCCCGCAGCCCCGACGAGGCCTTTGACCGCGTGTGGATGCGCGATCTGCTCCGCCGTGCCCTCGCCCGACTCAT
Source organism: Verrucomicrobiaceae bacterium (assembly GCA_016713245.1). GTDB lineage: Bacteria > Verrucomicrobiota > Verrucomicrobiia > Verrucomicrobiales > Verrucomicrobiaceae > Prosthecobacter. The sequence continues at coordinate 1,711,958 of JADJPM010000001.1, forward strand.
CGCGAAGCACGACGAACGCGGCCGCGGCGATTTCGTCCGCACTTTGGAGCCTCACCTCACCGACAGCGCCTCGCTCGACCACACCGCACTCGCCGAAAAACTCCAGATCAGCGAAAACGCCCTCCGCACCGCCCTTCATCGCCTACGCCGCGAGTATGGCGAGATCCTCCGCACCGAGGTCGCTGCCACTTTGCCCGAAGGCGATGACATTGATGCCGAGCTTCGTCATCTGCTGGCCGTGGCGGGCTGAAAAGGGCTGCGAGGAGCCAAGTGGGCAAAAAATAGGTGTCAAACCTGCTCACATGGCTAAATCTCCGCCTCCCTCGATTTCCCTTCATGAACACCCCTCAGACCTTCACCACTGGCAACGGCTCCGCCGGCAAGTTTTACTCCCTCCCGGCCCTCGAAGCTGCGGGCATCGGCAAAGTCTCGAAGCTGCCGGTTTCCATCCGCATCGTGCTGGAGTCCCTCCTGCGCAATCTGGACGGCAAGAAGGTCACCGAGGCCGATGTGAAGAATCTGGCGAACTGGAACGCGAAGGCGCCCGGCGAGTATGAGATCCCGTTCACCGTCGCCCGCATCGTGCTGCAGGACTTCACGGGCGTGCCGCTTCTCGTCGATCTGGCTGCCATGCGCTCGAAGGTGAAGCAGCTCGGCAAGAACCCGAAGATGGTCGAGCCGCTGGTGCCCGTCGATCTTGTGGTGGACCACTCGGTGCAGGTCGATTTCGCCGGCACGCAGCAGGCGCTGAATCAAAACCTCGCGCTGGAGTTTGAGCGCAACAAGGAGCGCTACCAGTTCCTGAAGTGGGGCGAGCAGGCCTTCGATACCTTCAAAGTCGTGCCTCCCGGCATCGGCATCGTGCATCAGGTGAACCTCGAATACCTCGCGAAGGGCGTGCTGGAGAAAGACGGCGTGTATTATCCGGATTCACTCGTCGGCACGGACTCGCACACGACGATGATCAACGGCCTCGGCGTCGTCGGTTGGGGCGTGGGCGGCATTGAAGCCGAAGCAGGCATGCTCGGTCAGCCGGTGACCTTCCTCGTGCCGGAAGTCGTCGGCGTTTACCTCACGGGTGCTCTTAAAGAAGGCGTCACCGCCACCGACCTCGTGCTCGAAGTGACTCAGAAACTCCGCAAGCTCGGCGTCGTCGGCAAATTCGTCGAATTCTACGGTCCCGGCGCGGTCAGCCTGCCGGTCACGGATCGTGCGACCATCGCGAACATGGCGCCTGAGTATGGCGCGACGATGGGCTTCTTCGGCGTGGACGAAGAAACCGTCGCCTACCTGCGCGGCACCGGCCGCAGCGAGGAACTCTGCAAAACCGTCGAGGCTTATTACAAAGCGCAGGGTATGTGGGGCATCCCCACCGCGAAAGGCAGCATCGAATTCACCACCGAGATGGAGATCGACCTCAGCACCGTCGAGCCTTGCGTCTCCGGGCCGAAGCGTCCGCAGGATCGCATCACCGTGAGTGATTTGAAGACCACCTGGGGCGATCTGCTCACGAAACCACCGGGGCACGGGGCGGGGGCGCCGGCGCGCCCGGGCCTCGCTTGATGCTGTGCCGGATGGCGCAGGGTCGTTGGCTGACGCGCTCGGCGCGGAGCAGGGCGTCGTGCTCGAACCGAGCAGCGAGCCCTCCTACGCCTCCTATGAAGTCACCGTCGACAGCAAAGCCGGCGTGAAGGACGTCATCACCCACGGCAGCGTGCTCATCGCCGCCATCACGAGTTGCACCAACACCTCCAACCCCAGCGTCATGCTCGCCGCCGGTCTGCTCGCGAAGAAAGCGAACGCCAAGGGCCTCACCGTGAAGCCTTCCGTGAAAACCAGCCTCGGCCCAGGTAGCCGCGTCGTGACGGATTACCTCACCAAGACCAATCTCCAGGTCGAACTCGACAAACTCGGATTCCAGACCGTCGGCTACGGCTGCACCACCTGCATCGGCAACTCCGGCCCGCTCGACGCAGGCATCGAAGACGTCGTGAAAAGCGAGGACATCGTCGCAGCCAGCGTTCTCAGCGGCAATCGCAACTTTGAAGCCCGCGTGCATCAGAGCATCAAGGCGAACTTCCTCATGTCGCCCCCGCTCGTCGTCGCCTACGCCATCGCCGGCACCGTCGATATCGACTTGAGCAAGGACGAACTCGTCGCCGGCAGCGGCGTCTATTTGAAGGACATCTGGCCCACGCTCAAAGAAGTGCGCGATGCCATGGAGTCCGCGCTTTCGCCCGATGTCTTCCGCAAGCTCTACACCGACTTCGCCTCGCAGAATCCGAAGTGGAACGAGATCCAGGGTAGCATCGGCGAGGTCTTCGAGTGGGACGGCAAATCGACCTACATCCAGCATCCGCCCTTCTTCGCCGACTTCAGCATGACCCCCGGCGACATCGTGGAGATCAAAGGCGCCCGCCCGCTCGGCATCTTCGGCGATAGCGTCACCACCGACCACATCAGCCCCGCTGGTGCGATCAAGAAAGCCAGCCCCGCCGGTCGATTCCTCACCGAAAACGGCGTCACGCAGGCCGACTTCAACAGCTACGGCAGCCGTCGCGGCAATGACCTCGTCATGACCCGCGGCACCTTTGCCAACGTGCGCATCAAGAACCTCATGCTCGGCGGCAAAGAAGGCGGCGACACCTTGTTGCAGCCCGCTGGCACCGAAATGAGCATCTACGACGCCGCCGAGGCCTACAAGGCCGCTGGCACGCCGAGCATCATCCTCGGCGGTGAAGACTACGGCATGGGCTCCAGCCGCGACTGGGCCGCCAAAGGTACTCGTCTGCTCGGCGTGAAGGCCGTCATCACGAAGTCCTTCGAGCGCATCCACCGCAGCAACCTCGTCGGCATGGGCGTCCTGCCCTGCAACTTCAAGAACAAGGCCGACTACGACAAGGTCAAGGACCTCGCCGATGCCACCTTCGACCTCCTGGGCCTCAGCAACGACTTCAAGCCCATGAGCGAAGCCACCCTCCGCGTCCACAAGTCCGACGGCAGCACCTTCGACATCCCGCTCGTCGTCCGCATCGACACCCCCGTCGAAATCGACTACTACCGCGCCGGCGGCATCCTGCCGTATGTGCTCGCGCAGATCCTGCGTGCGAATGGGTAAGCCGTAGAACGAACTTTCAGTTCGTTCAGCGACACCCGCTTGCATAAAAAGTCTGCGGCATTGCCCAACCCTCTAAAATGTCTCTAATTAGCCTCTAATTAGAGACATTTTTATGCCATGCTCCCCCGATCCCCTGTCACCAAAACCATTTCCGAATGGGTTGATCTGTTTTATCGTCTCGAGCTTGGCCGCGATGGCTGTTTTCACGGTGACGGACAGATTCCGTACATACGGTTACTCGCTCTTCATCGGAGTGCCGCTAGGAATGGGCGTGCTACTAGGACTTCTTTATCAGCGTGGTCGTAGGTGGAAATGGTTGGAATCGCTTTATTTGCTGGTTTGCTCGCTCGGCATGGCATCAGTGTGGCTCATTCTCTGCCAGATCGAAGGAGTTATCTGTGTGCTGATGGCTGCGACGCTAGTTTCCTTCGTCGCGCTCGCAGGCATGCTGGTTTTTTGTTTCGTTGACTTTCTGCTACGAAGTTTTCGACACCGGAACAAGCTCCACTGCCTCGCCATCCTCTGCATCCCTCTCGCGATGAATTGGGAGGCATCCCATCGTCCGACGCCGCCAATGCTCGAACAAACTACCAGCATCGAAGTGAATGCCTCGCCAGAGGGCGTGTGGCAGTTCATTCCTTCATTCCCAGCGATCAAAGACGCTCCTGCAGGCTGGTTGGCGAGCGGAGTCGCCTATCCCATCTCCTCGGAGATCGATGGCAGCGGCGTGGGTGCCACGCGGCGTTGCATCGTCTCCACCGGCACGATGCCGGAGGTCGTCACCGCCTGGGAACCCGGCAAAAAGCTCGAATTTGAGGTGAAGGAAACACCACCCGCCATGGTGGAAACGAATCCTTTCGGTGAGGTCCACGCACACCACCTCGAAGGCTACTTTCAGGCTCGTTATGGCCGTTTCGTGCTCGTTCCTCTCCCGGATGGACGCACACGCATCGAAGGCACCAGTTGGTTCGTGCATGACTTGTGGCCTCAATGGTATTGGGAACCCGTCACCCGCCACACCGTCTCCCAAATCCACACTCGCGTGCTCAAGCACATCAAGTCACTCGCCGAAAAAGCCGCCGCCGCTTCCCGGTAACTCCTTCGTGATTATGAGTTCCACCGTTTTCCCCATGATTCCCGCCGCCAGCAAGTCGCTGTGGTTCTTTGCCATCATCAGCCTCGTGCTGCTCGGCGTCCTCGTGCTGATGATCTGGCTGGCGTGGTCCATGCAGCATGTGCGCTTCACCGTCTCCCATGAAGGCCTGCGACTCCAAGGTGATCTCTATGGCCGCTTGATTCCTCTCCAATCACTCAAGCTCGACGAAGCCGTCGTCACCAACCTCAACACCGATACGGATCATCAGCCCACCCGCCGCACCATGGGCACCGGCCTGCCAGGTTACGCCGCTGGCTGGTTCACCCTGCGCAACGGAGCGAAAGCCCTGCTTTACGTCACCGACCGCACCCGCGTCGCCCGCCTTCCCACGACGGAAGGCTACTCGGTCATGCTCAGCGTGACTGATCCAGCGGCCTTGATCGCCGCACTGCGCAGCCAGTCGGAATCCCGCTGATTGAGCCTCCCAAGGAGGCGCCAAGGCGTCAGAAAGGTTGCCAACCCTCTAAAACCTATCTAATTATACTCCAATTAGATACATTTTAGACAGATGCGCCTCCCCGAACCCCCGCCACCCCTTCACTACCTGCTGACCACTTCGGTCAGTCCGGCGCGGTGGTCGCAGGTGCTGAGCATGAAAAACCCGGTGCAGCCGTTGGAGGGGGAATATTTGCACTGGGATGATTTGGAGGCTCGAAAGCCCCCGGCGGACCTCTCCAAGGCCGAGTGGTGGTTGCTGATGAAAACGGGCAGGCAGTTTGCCCGGCAGGAAGTGCCGTTGAAGGACAAAAAGGGTCAGCCATTCAGCTTCTCCATCGTGCCAGAGATGTTTGAGGCGCTGCATCACATCGACCAGCGTTGCGCGGGGAACATCGCCATGCCCGAGCATGTCTCGAAGGCCGCCGAAAGCTCCGGCATTCAGACGCGCTACAAAATCAACTCGCTCATGGAGGAGGCGGTGACCTCCAGCCTGCTCGAAGGAGCTGCCGTGACGCGTGAAAAGGCCCGCGACCTGCTCCGCAGCGGGCGCAAGCCGCGTGACAAAAGTGAGCGCATGATCGTGAACAACTTCATCACGATGCAGCACCTTCAAAAGATCAAAGACCGGCCGCTCACGCCGGAGCTGGTGCTGGAAATCCACGCGATGATCTCCCGCGATGCCTTGGACAAAACCGATGGCGCAGGCCGCCTGCGCCGCGCGGATGAACGCATCGAAGTCGCCGATGATGAGGACAATGTCTTCCACATCCCTCCCGCCGCATCGCAACTGCCCGAACGCCTCGCCGCCATGTGCGACTTCGCGAACGATCAGCAGCTCCGCGGGTACCTGCACCCCGTCGTCCGTGCCATCATCCTGCATTTCTGGCTGGCCTACGATCACCCCTTTGTCGATGGCAACGGCCGCACTGCCCGAGCCTTGTTCTACTGGTCGATGTTGCGCGGCGGCTTCTGGCTCTTCGAGTTCATTTCCATCTCCCAGGCATTGCTGCGTTCCCCAGCAGATTACTACCGCGCCTTTTTGCTCACGGAGACCGACGACAACGACCTCAACTATTTCCTCCTGCATCAACTGCGCTGCATCGGTACCGCGATCGAAGACTTGCACGCCTATCTCGCCCGCAAATCCGCCGAGCGGCAGACCTTGCAGACCAGCCTTCGCGATATCGGCTGGATCAATCCGCGCCAGCAAGCCCTCCTCGAACATGCGCTGGAAAACGCCAGTGCCACCTACACCTTCGACAGCCACCAGCGCAGCCATCAAATCTCCCTCATGACCGCCAGATCCGACCTGCTGGCCTTGGAGAACAAAGGATTGCTCACCTCTCGCATCGAAGGCAAACAACGCATCTTCCGCCCCGCACCCGGACTCGATCAAAAGCTCCGGCACTCCTAAAGTGGCCCCTTCGTCATTCCGCATTCGCCATTCGTCATTACTTCCATGTCTCCCCACGACCTCCCCGACCTCGAAGAGCGCCTCTCACGCCCCACACCGGCGGTGATCGACCTGATGCGGCAGATTCCGGGCGATTTCATCGTGCTCGGTGCCGCAGGAAAGATGGGGCCTTCACTTTCCCGCATGATCAAACGCGCCAGCGATGATGCCGGCACGCCGCGGCGCGTCATCGCCGTGTCGCGCTTCAGTTCACCCGGCTCGCAGGAGGAATTCAACGCGCATGGCATCGAAACCGTCGCGCGAGATCTGCTCGATGCGAACGCCGTGGCCTATCTTCCCGCCGCAGCGAATGTCATCTACATGGCGGGCATGAAATTCGGTGCCACCGGCAATGAATCGCTCACCTGGGCCATGAACGCATGGTTGCCCGGCATCGTGTGCGAGCGCTACAGCCGCAGCCGCATCGTCGCCTTCTCCACAGGCAATGTGTATGGCCTCACGCCCGTCGAAAACGGCGGCAGCCGCGAGGAAGACACGCTCAATCCCGCCGGCGAATACGCCATGAGCTGCCTCGGCCGTGAGCGCCTCTTCGAGCACTTCAGCCACGCACGCGGCACGCCCGTCTCGCTCATCCGCCTGAACTACGCCTGCGACCTGCGCTACGGCGTGCTCGTCGATATCGCCCGCAAAGTGTGGGCCGACGAACCCGTCGATGTCACGATGGGCCACTTCAACACCATCTGGCAGGGCGATGCGAATGCGCTCTCCCTGCTCACGCTCGCCCACACCTCCTCACCAGCCACCGCCTTCAACATCACCGGCATCCGCACCCTCTCCGTGCGCGACACCGCGCTGCACTTGGGCGAACTCCTCGGCAAAACGCCGCAAATCACCGGCACCGAGGCCAAGGACGCGCTGCTGAGCAATGCCACACGCTCCATCCTCTCCCTCGGTCCGCCTTTCGTCAGCGAAACCGACCTCATCGAATGGACCGCCGACTGGATCAAACGTGGTGGCACCTCCCTCGGCAAACCCACTCACTTCGAGTCTCGCGATGGCAAATTCTGATGCAACGCCCTTCGTAGCGGCGGGCGTCAGCACGCCGCCGAGCGTCCGCGCCGCCCTGCATCGCGGCCTTGTCATTCCCGCGTGCCCGTTGGCACTGAACGCCTCGCGCAGGCTCGACGAGCGTCGTCAACGAGCCCTGCTGCGCTACTACCATGCCGCCGGAGCGGGTGGCGTCGCCGTCGGCGTCCACACCACGCAGTTCGCCATCCGCGATCCGAAGCACGCGCTTTTTGAACCCGTGCTCACGTTGGCCGCCGAAGAGTTCAAAAACGATCCACGCCGCCTCGTCCGCATCGGCGGCGTGTGCGGACTCACCTCGCAGGCCGTTCACGAGGCCACACTGCTCCGCGAACTCGGTTACGATGCCGCGTTGATCAGCCTCGCCACCCTCAAATCGGCCACCGAGGCCGAAATGGTCGCTCACTGCTGCGAAATCGCGCGAATCATCCCCATCGTCGGATTTTACCTCCAGCCCGCCGTGGGCGGGAAAGTGCTTCCGCGCTCGTTTTGGCAAAAATTCGCGGAAATCGAGAACGTGGTCGCCATCAAGATCGCGCCCTTCAACCGCTACCAGACGCTTGATGTCATCCACGCGGTCAAAGACAGCGGAAGGACCGACATCGCGCTATACACCGGCAATGATGACAACATCGTGCTCGATCTCATTTCGCCGTATCCGGTGCGTATCGTGGGCGGTTTGCTCGGCCACTGGTCCGTTTGGACACAAAAAGCCGTCGAACTCCTCGCGAAGTGCCACAGCGAGCCTGTTTCGCCGGAAATGCTCCAACTCGCGAATGAAGTCACCGACAGCAACGCCGCCTTCTTCGACGCCGCGAACGCCTTTCACGGCTGCATCGCCGGCCTCCACGAAATCCTCCGCCGCCAAGGCCTCCTCGAAGGCCTCTGGTGCCTCGACGAGCACGAAACCCTCAGTCCCGGCCAACTCGCCGAGATCGACCGAGTCTGCGCCGCCTACCCGCACCTCAGCGATGATGAATTCGTCTCGGAGCATCGAGACGAATGGCTGCGGTGATCGGGATCTCTCCGCCATTGATCCGTTCCAGCCTGAGGCTTACAGAAGCGAGAATGAAACCCCTCCCCGCATGTCTTGCGCTATCGGTCATCCAGACCCTAGCATCGGCTGCATCTCCCTCTGTGATCCCCGCTCCTGTCGCTGAACAACGTCCGCACTCTTTCACCCATCACGGGATCACCCTCGAGGATCCCTGGCACTGGCTGCGTGACCCGAAGTATCCCAAGGTCACGGTCAAGGATGTGCTCGGCTATTTGAAGGCGGAGAACCGCTACTTTGAGGCCCACATGGCCGCTCAGAAGCCACTGGTAGAAAAGCTCTTCGAGGAGATGAAGGGCCGTATCCAGGAAGACGATAGTACCGTGCCGCAAAAAGACGGCGACTGGATTTACTGGTCCACCTTCACCAAAGGCTCGCAGTATCGCCAGCACTACCGCAAAGCCGCAGCGGGAGGCGAGGAGATGCGCATTCTCGATCAAAACGAGCTCGCGAAGGGCAAGGAATACTTTCGTCTCGGCGACCTCGTCATCAGCCCAAATGGCAAGCTCATGGCCTACGCGTATGATGATGACGGCTCGGAGCGCTTCGCGGTGCATTTTCGTGATCTCACCACGGGCAAAAACCTGCCCGATGTCATCCCAGGCACGCTCTCCAGCCTCGTCTGGACCTCCGATAGCGGCGGACTCGTGTTTGGTTATGCGAATGACAACTGGCGCACGGACAACATCCACTACCACCGCCTCGGCGATGACGTGAAGAAGGCCAAACGGCTCTACAAAGAACCGGACATCGGCTTTAGCTGCGATGTTGACCTCAGCGTGCAGGAAGACTGGATCATCCTCGGCACCGGCGATCAGGTGACGAGCGAGGTGCGCCTCATCCCCGCCGCGAATCCGCTCGCGGAGCCCATCCTCATCAGCCCGCGCAAGGTGGGCCGCGAATACGATGTCGATGTGCGTGACGGCGTGCTCTACATCCACACGAATGACGAGCACGTGAACTTCCGCATCGCCACCGCGTCGTTGGACAAGCCCGGTGAATGGAAAACGCTCATCGCAGGCAGCGATCGCCATTACCTGACCGACATCGGCCTCTTCAAAGATTTCTTCGTCACCGAAGGCCGCATCGACGGCCTCGACCAGATCGAGATCCGCCGCTACGACGCTCCTTTGAAGCCGGAGCCGATCGTTTTCCCCGAACCGAGCTACGCAGCCCAACTCGGTGCCAATCCCGACTACGCCATGTCAAAGCTGCGCATCGACTACGAATCGATGGTCACGCCTTCGACCGACTACGACTACCACGTCGCCGAGAAGCGGCTGGAGACGCTCAAAGTGCAGCAGATCCCCAGCGGCTACGACGCCAGCCAGTATCAAACCGAGCGCATCATGATCACCGCCCGTGATGGCGTGCAGGTGCCCGTTTCCATTCTCACGAAGAAAGGCTTCAAAAAGGACGGTAGCCAGCCGCTGCATCTCTACGCCTACGGAGCCTACGGCATGGCCACGCCGCCGGATTTTTATGCGAACCGCCTCTCGCTCGTCGATCGCGGTTTCGCCTATGCCATCGCCCACATCCGCGGCGGTGATGACATGGGCTACCAGTGGTATCTCGATGGCAAGCTGCAAAAGCGCACGAACACCTTCAACGACTTCGTCGATGCCGCCCGCGGCCTCATTGAACGCGGCTACACCGCGAAAGGCCGCATCACCGCCAGCGGCGGCAGCGCCGGTGGCGAGCTCATGGGCGCAGTCGCGAACCAAGCGCCAGAGCTTTTTGGTGCCATCGTCGCCCACGTCGCCTTCGTCGATGTGCTGAACACGATGCTCGATGAAGAACTGCCGCTCACCCCCGGCGAATGGCCCGAGTGGGGCAATCCCATCACCGACAAAGCCGCGTTCGAGTTTATCCGCAGCTACAGCCCGTATGACAACGTGACTGCCAAAGCCTATCCGCCGATGCTTTTCACCGCCGGTTTGAACGACCCACGCGTCACCTACTGGGAACCCGCCAAAATGGTCGCCAAGCTGCGTGCGATGAAGACGGACAAAAATCTGCTCCTCCTCAAAACCAACATGGGCGCCGGCCACGGCGGCAAATCCGGCCGCTACGAGCACCTGCACGAGGTCGCTGAAGAAATGGCCTTCATCCTCTGGCAGATGGGCGTGGAGAAGTGAGGCGGTGCATATTTCATGAGGCGACCAACTGCCCCTGCCACAGCATTTTCACAAAGCTCTGCCAGGGCAGGATTTCGATCTTGTCCTCCGTGATGCGGGCACGGGGAGCACGCGAGACGAGCAGGCAGCGACTATGCGGGTGCTCCTCCCTCCAGGCACGCAGGCCTTTGAGATGATCGCTGGTGATATTGTCGCTGGACTTTGCCTCGATGGCGATCTGGCCGTCGCCGAGGATGAAATCGACCTCCAGACCGGAGGCGGTGCGCCAGTAGGAAATGGGCAGCCCCCCCCGATAGCTGGTATGCGCACGCAGCTCCATGAAGAGGAAGTGCTCAAAGGCCGCGCCATATTCCGAAGAGCCCGGATGGAGTTTTCCACGATGGGAGAGATCATTTACGACGCCGACATCGAAGAAATAGAATCGAGGAGACTCGATGACACGTCGCTTTGCCCGCTTGGTCCAGGCTGGCACCCAGGTGGCGATGAGCGTGTCCACCAGCACCTCAAAGTAGCCGCGCACCGTGTTTGCAGCCACGCCGATCTCCCGGCTGATGCTGGTGAAGTTCACGATCTGCCCATTGCTGAATGCGGCTGCCTCAAGGAAGCGCTGAAATGCCGGCAAACTGCGCGTCAGTGCCTCGGCGAGCACTTCCTCACGGAGATAGTCTCCCACATACGCATCTAGCAATGGGGCGGGCTTCGCAGATAGGTAGTGTCGTGGCAGCAGACCGTGGTTCAAAGCGCGGTCGAGATCGATATCCGGCACCTCGGCGCTGACTAAAGGGAACATCTCATGCCGCACCGCCCTTCCACCGAGGAGGTTTCCTCCGCCGCGCAGCAGTTTCCGCGGACTGGAGCCTGTGAGGATGAAACGCAGGCCGAGTCTGCTGATGAGAGCATGCACTTCATCGAGCAGCTCCGGTAGCTTTTGCACCTCATCGATGATGATGGGCTGTAGCTGGCTTTTCCTGCTCCAGCCCAGCGCCGCACATTCTTCCGCCAGCAGGCCAGGATTGGCCGCCAGCCTGCGGTACTCCTTTGCCAGCAGCAGGTCGTAGTAGGGGGCCTCCGGGAAAAGCTCTCGTAGAAGGGTGCTTTTCCCTGACTGGCGCGGTCCCCACAAAAAGCAGGTTTCCTGGTCGAGGTGCTCTGGAGAAAGGATTCGCTGGAACATGACAATGTGCAGGGCTGCTGCGAATATACATGATAATGTGCAGTTGAATTGCGCATTGTCACCCGCGATTTTGAACTCACATGCACTCCAGTGCGTAGAGAGGCGCGGCCTCAAACCTCGTCCGCCTAGGGATCGAAAGGCTTGTTGAACTTCGGTCCGCGCTCGCCGCCGTAAGTCTCGCGAAGGTATTCATCGCCCTCACTTTTCGTCCGCCGGATGTTCTTCGGCGCCACGAGATTCCCCATACGGCGCCGCTGCGCGCGGCCCGCCTGCCATTGTTCCCAGGTCCAACGACGGTCGGGTCTGATGGGTAGTTTCGAAGGAGTCATACCGCGAGAATACCCTCAATCCGGCCTCTTCGGCAAGAGAGACGACGCGGAGCACAATTCCGGCATGAAAGATGCCCCGCTTTGTGCGTAGTCCTCAGCCCCCCATGCGTCGTTTCGCCGTCTTTTTTGTCCCTTCGGTCCTTTTTGTCCTTCCAGCCCGCTCCGCCGACTGGAAGGCCGTCGAGCCCATGCTCGCCGCGAAGTGCTACGAGTGCCACAACGCCGACAAAATGAAGGGCGATGTCGATTTGAAGCAGTTCGCGGCCGATCCGAAGCTCGCGGCGGAATTTGAAATCTGGACCAAAGTCAAAGACACCATCGACAACGGCGACATGCCGCCGCGGAAGGCCAAACAGCTCACCTCCGAAGAAAAAGCTGGCATCACCGGCTGGGTGCAGCACAGCCTCGATGTGCTCGCCGAGGCCAAATCCGGCGATCCGGGCCCGGTGACGATGCGTCGGCTCACGAACGCGGAATACGATTACACCATCCGCGACCTCACCGGCCGCGATTACGCCCTCGCGAAGGAATTCCAGACCGACGGCGGCGGCGGCGAAGGGTTCACCAATACCGGCGACGTGCTTTTCATGAGCCCGGCGGCCATCGACAAGTATTTCGCCGCGGCGCGGAAGCTCTCCGAGCATGCCACCATCATGCCGGGCACGGGCATCGTGTTTCATCCGCAGCGCATCGGCCTGCGCGGACCGGAGCAGGTCAAGGCGCAAGCGCAGCAGGGTCTTTACGTGTGGTATCAGCAGAAAGCCGCGCCTCATCTGCCGAAGGACTTCGATCCGATGCGCGAGGGCGATTACATGCTCGCGTGCTGGAAGCACAAGACGCTCAAAACGCCGCTCGACCAGCTCGCGAAGGACATGAAGCTCAGCATTCACTTCCTCAGCAACTGGTGGAACCTCGTGAACAGCGTGGAGCCGAAAAGCCGCTACCTCGACCTCGTGCGCGTGCCGTGGCGTGATCTGCCCGCCGATGAAAAATCCGCACAGGAGCGCATCAAGGCCATCGAGGCCGATCTGCTGAGCTGGAACAACCCGAAAAAACCCGGCAGCGGCGTGCAGCGCCAGCAGCAGGACAGCGACGGCATTCGTCCCTATGCGATGCAAAAACCTGTCGGCGGCAAAAAGCACATCCACCTCTGCTTTGGCGACACCGGCGATGGCAACAAGGGCGACATCGCGCTCGTGACCTACATCGAGGTCAGCGTTGGCAAACAGAAGCTCAATTACCTCCACTGGCTCGACAAAACGCTCGCGGAAAAACGCAAACAAACACCGCCTCCGCCGAACCTCGCCGAATTGGAAAAGGCGCGTGCGCTTTATGGCAGGCATCCGCAGCCGGGGCGCAGCATCGAGCCGCAGGTGCTCGCCTTTGCTGCGCCGCAGGTCGTCACGCTGCCGCTGCCGGAGGGTGCGCACTGGTTGAAGGTGGACACGCGGCTCGACATGAAAAACCCCGAGGTCGATGAGGCCAGCATGCAGTGGACAATGACCACCGAGACGCCGCGTGACGTCACCAAGATCATCCCCGGCGTGCTCACCATCTGGAAACGCAGCACGAAGAAGTCCGGCGAGACGATGAATGACTTCAACAAGATGAAGGCCGCCTTCCCAGACATGTTTGAGCGACGGCTGGAGGAGGTCGCGAACAATCTCTACCGCGGCGGCAAACCGAACATCACCGTCTATTACTTCAGCGATGATCAACTCGGCCAGATCCTCGGTCAGCAGGACAAGGACACGCTGGCCGCGATGAAGAAAGACTGGGGCTACAACGCCACGCCGAACCTCAACAAGCAACAGCAGCAGGAATACGACGGCGCGTTGCTCTGGCACCTGCAGCAGTTCACCCGCAAAGCCTGGCGCAGGCCCATCACCGACGAAGAGAAAAAGAAACTCGATGCACTCTACTTCGCCAGCCGCGCGAAGGAGCTCGACCGCGAGTCCGCCGCGCGTGAGGTGCTCGTGCGCGTGCTCGTCTCGCCGAATTTCCTTTTCAAAGCCGAAACGCTGCCGCCCATCGCCGACGCGAAGACCACGGAGGTGCCGCTCAATACACACGAACTCGCCTCACGCCTCAGCTACTTCCTCTGGGCCTCCTTGCCCGACTGGCAGCTCCGCAAAGCCGCTGATGACGGCAGCTTGCTAAAGCCCGAAGTGCTCGCCGCGCACACGCAGCGCATGCTGCGCGATCCGAAAGCCTCCGCGCTCGCCAAAGAGTTCGCCGGCCAGTGGTTGAAGTTCAACGGCTTCGATGCGCACAACAGCGTGGACGAGAAAAAGTATCCGCAGTTCACCGCCGAGCTCCGCGCCGACATGCACCGCGAGGTCGTCGAGTTCTTCACCCATCTCGTGCGCGATGACCGCAACGTCTCCGACATCATCAGCGGCGACTACACCTTCATGAATGAGCGTCTCGGCTGGCACTACGGCGTGCCAGGCATCGTCGGGAACGACTTCCGCGAGGTCAAAGTCGGCCAGCATCATCGCGGCGGCCTTCTCGGCATGGGCGCGATCTTGACCAAGACCTCCCGTCCACACCGCACCAGCCCCGTCGTGCGTGGCGACTATCTGTATCAAGTCGTCCTCGGCTTCAGCAGCCCACCACCGCCGCCAAACGTTCCCGAGCTCAAAGAAACCAGCAAGCCGTCCTCCTTGCGCGAGGCCCTCATGCAGCACCGCACCGACTCCGCCTGCGCCGTCTGCCACGAGCGCATCGACCCGCTCGGCTTCGCCTTGGAGAGCTACGACCCCATCGGCCGCTTCCGTCCCACCGATGAAGCCGGCGGCAAAATCGACGACACCGGCGAAATGATGGACGGCACCAAGTTCACCGGCCTCGCCGGCCTGCGCGACTACCTCAAAAAGAACGAGCCGCAGTTCCTCACCCAATTCACCCGCAAACTCCTCGGTTACGCCCTCGGTCGCCAAACCCTCCCCAGCGACAAAAAACTCCTCCAGCAGATGCAGGCCTCATTGAAGGCTCAAAACGGCCATTTCTCCGCCGCGGTGCTCGAGATCGTGAAGAGCCGCCAGTTCCTCAATCGCCGCGCGGAGCCGCAGGTGGCGGGGAATCCGTGAGTTCAGTCAAAAAGCGCACCTGGCAGGGATCGAACCTGCGACCGACGGATTAGAAATCCGCTGCTCTAGTCCACTGAGCTACAGGTGCATGACGGAGTCGCGTCGCATGATGCACGGCTTTGCGGCGACGGCAACTCATCGCGAAGTTGATGAACTTCCTGCCGGACGGGCGTTAAGGTGGGCCGCAGCATCCCGACCCTCTGATGAAAGCCACTCCGCTCCTTCTCGCCGCCCTTTTCGCCTCCATCGCCCATGCGGAGGATATCCGCCAACTGCCGCCGAAGGACCTGAATGGCTATTTCCCCTTCAATCCGCCTTCATCGCTGAGTGAGTGGGATGAGCGCAAAGACTATGTGCGGCGCCAGATCCTCGTCGCGGAGGGTTTGTGGCCGATGCCAACAAAGACGCCGCTCAATCCCGTGATCCATGGCAAGGTCGAAGGTGATGGCTTCACGGTCGAAAAAGTCTATTTCGAGTCTGCTCCCGGGTTTTACGTCACCGGCAGCCTGTGGAAGCCGAAAGTGATCCAAGGCAAGGTCCCCGCAGTGATGTTCGCTCATGGCCATTGGCAGGATGCGCGGCTGTCGCTCACGGAGCCGCAAAAGGTGCGTGAGGAGATCGCGATTGGTGCGGAGCGATTTGAAAAAGGCGGGAAGAGCATCTTCCAGGCGCTCTGCGTGCAGCTCGCCCGCATGGGCTGCATCGTGTGGCAGTGGGACATGCTGAGCGACTCCGATTCGGTGCAAATCCCGCGCGAGGTGGTGCACCGTTTCGACAAACAGCGGCCGGAAATGAACACGACGGAGAATTGGGGCCTCTTCAGTGCTCAGGCGGAGTCGAACCTGCAATCCATCATGGGCCTGCAAACGCTCAATGCCGTGCGCGGCCTCGATTTCCTGCTCTCGCTGCCAGAGGTCGATCCAAAACGCACCGCCATCACCGGCGCCAGCGGCGGCGGCACGCAGACGATGCTCCTCGCGGCCATCGACGACCGCATCCAGCTCTCGTTTCCCTGCGTGATGGTCAGCACGTCCATGCAGGGCGGCTGCACCTGCGAAAACGCCAGCCTGCTGCGCATCGGCACCGGCAATGTCGAGTTCGCCGGCCTCTTCGCGCCGAAGCCGCAGGGCATGAACAGCGCCGACGACTGGACCAAGGAGATGGCCACCAAGGGCTTTCCCGATCTGCAAAAGCTCTACGGCACCTTCGGCAAGAAGGACAACGTCTTCCTCCTGCGCGGCGAGCACTTCAAACACAACTACAACGCCGTCACCCGCAGCGCCTTCTACACCTTCGTGAACAAGCACTTCAAACTCGGCCAGCCCTCGCCCGTCATCGAGCAGGACTACGAACCGCTCACCGCCGAGCAGCTCACCGTTTGGGACGACAAACATCCCGCGCCGAAAGCGGGCGATCCCGAGTTTGAGCGCACGCTGCTGAAGTGGTTCACCGAGGACACGAAGAAGCAGCTCGAAAGCGCCGATGCCGAAAAAGTGCTGCGCCCGGCCATCGAGGTTGTCATCGGCCGCACCTACGACCAAGCGGGCAGCGTCGAGTGGGAGCTGAAGGACAAGCAGGACCGTGGAGAGCACCTCGAAATGACCGGCACGCTGAAAAACACGACACACGGCGAGGAAATCAACGTCGCGTGGCTCTACCCGAAGAACTGGAACGGCCGCGTCGTGATCTGGCTCGACGACAACGGCAAGTCCGGCCTGCAAAACGACGACGTGAAAAAACTCGTCGCCGCTGGCAGCGCCGTTGTGGGTGCCGATCTGCTCTTCCAAGGCGAGAAGGAGACTCGTGTGGTCAAAAACCCACGCGAATTCGCCGGTTACACCCACGGCTACAATCACGCCCTCTTTGCCCAGCGTGTGCATGACGTGCTCTCGCTCGTCTCCTTCCTGCGAAATACGAAAGTTGGCTCGCATCCGAATCCGAAGACCGTGTGCCTCGCCGCCTTCGGCCCTCAAACTGGCCCCATCGCCACGGCGGCACTCGCTTTGCTGCCCGGAGCCATCGACCGCGCCGCCATCGACACGCACGGCTTCCGCTTTGGTAAGGTCCTCAGCTACCGCGATCCCATGTTCCTGCCCGGCGGCTCGAAGTACCTCGATTTGCCCGGCTTCCTGAAACTGGCGGGACCATGTGCTCTGTGGCTGAAAGGTGAGGGCAAGAAGCTTCCGGTAACGGCGCAGGCTTTTCTGTTGGATTAACGGAGGCAATGACCGGTGCAGATTCAGCCCAAAGAGCATTCATCATACGATTTGGGAAACACACGAGTCCATTCTTGATTCGAGATGCTCGGCTGGGTTAGACTTTGAGTTCTATGCCGCTTCTCCCGAACGAGTTTGATCCAGGTATTTTGTATTGTGGCGTTACGTTGCTTGCTTTGCTCGCTCTTTGCTGGCTCGCGGGCATCGGTCTCATGCCTGCGGCGCTGGCTTCGGAAGATGCCTTGGAAAGGTTCGCACTACGCTGCGCTAGCGGAATGCTGTTTTTATCGGGTGTGGCTGCTTTGTTCGTTTTGCAGCGTGCTTCATACGTTGCGCTGATTCCTGCCTCACAGGTGCTGATGGCTCTGTGGGCACGGAAACGTGAGAAACCTATGCAAGGGACACCGCGAGAAGTTTGGTCTGCAAAAGGGCGGTGGCTGATTCTTGCGGTGATTCTCGGTGGAGCGGCATTCGAATGGTGGAACACGGGATGGGTGGGCTGGGATGGTCGATTGAGCGTCCTGCACATGGATTTTGGCTTTTTCTCGAACCAAGCACGCGGCATGTTGGAATCCCGTATGGCAGATGGCTGGAGTTCAACCATGGCTCAGCACGCTGCCGAAGTGCCGTCCAGCCGAGACGTGTGGTATCACTGGGGGCCGATGTGGATTGCTGGGACGGTGACATCACTCACTGGGATGATGCCATTGGCTTCGCTCATGCATGTCACGGGTGCGCTCCTGGATATCATCTTGGTTTTTTGTGCTGGTGCCATTGTGCGTCGTATCAGCGGTCTCAGCCACGGTCCTGCGCTACTTCTCGGTGCGGCCTCAATGATCAGTGTGCCGCTTTCGCGGAGCTTGGGGCAGCAGTGGTTCGGACTCACTGCCGCTACTGAGACGCTGCATCTGATGCGCATGAGCCTTGCCTACGTGTTTAGCTATAAGCTGGAGGCGGTGGCAGTTTTCGCGGCCGTGCTTCTGTGGTTACGAGCGGAGCGAGGCTTTGCCCTTGGGCTGCTGGGTTGCGCAGCCATCGCCTCGCCTCATGTGCTGGCGGTCGGGGGTGTGACGGCGGGCGTTTTGACTTTTGTTGGGCTGCTGCGCCGGGAAGGCGCTATGGTGAGGACAGGATCGGTGATCATTGGTGCGCTGCTCATCGTGTGGGGTGTGCTGCACTTCGGATGTGGCTCTTCTTTGCCCAGAGCGGAGGGCCAGGCCCTCATCCAGTTGAATGCCAGCCACCTCTTCAACAGCGTGCGGATGGGACTGCGTGACAGCGCAGTGGCGCTGGTGATCGGAGTATTGTCTCTTCCAGGCATTCTTCTGCTGATCCGCGCAGCCGAGGAAATGAAAAGGCTGCTCGGCTGGTTGGCTTTGAGCTCTCTTTTCGGGTCGTTCTTGGGCTACCGGTTGGTCACGGAAATGGCGGATAACCAACTGCACTTCATCGTCATGGCCCATGCACTGCTGATCATGCCAGCGGGTGTCTGGGGGCTCGCGATGATTGTCTCCCGGAAAGAGACAAAAGCCTGGCAGAGAGCGTGCGCCATTTTCCTCATCCTTCTTGGCTCAGGCATGGGCGTGGCGGACCTAATCCAGCACCGCAGTGCTTATCAGCGCCCCTGGACGATCGATGAGCTTGCCCCCATCAAGAAGGCCCTCGCAGGACGTGCTTTTGGATACTACTCACGGAGAGATAGCGGCTGGTGGATGCCCATTCACGGTCCTCTGGCGGCCATGCTGGACGCACGCTGTGCCCGCATCGCGCCCATGAAGTCAGAGCTGCCTGGAGGTTGGGAGGCTGCAGGCACGCAGAAAGGAGTTCGCCCATTCGAGTTGGTGCCGCCGGTGGCGAATGAAACGTTGGAGGATTGGTCACTGCGCTATGCAGAGCGTATCGGAGTCACCTGCCTGGCCGAGTGTGCTGGAGATCGTCTGCCAACAGGCGTGATGCCTCGTGTGCGTGAAGTGGCGCGGGTGCCGGGTTTTGTGCTTTATGAAATTTTGCCCAAAGCACCTCTGTAAGCATCACAAACCCATGAAATCGATCTTTACCTTTCTTTGCCTCATCAGCCTGCTTTCCGCTCAGGAGGTCAAACTACCGCCGAAGGAGCAGTTTCATCTGTTTTTGCTCGTCGGGCAATCCAACATGGCCGGGCGTGGCGTGGTGGAGGAGCAGGACAAGACGTCGCATCCGCGTGTGCTGATGCTGAGCAAGGACGGCCAGTGGGTGCCGGCAGTCGATCCGCTGCACTTCGACAAGCCAGCCGTGGGTGTGGGCTTGGGCAAAACCTTTGGCCAGCTCATCGCCGAGGCAAATCCGGGCGTGACCATCGGCCTCATTCCCTGCGCGGTGGGCGGCTCGCCGATTGATTCTTGGCAGCCTGGCGTGTTTTACGCACCCACAAAGAGTCATCCTTGGGATGACACGGTGAAGCGTGTGGCGCTTTCTCTGCCGATGGGCACGATCAAAGGCATTCTGTGGCATCAGGGCGAGAGTGATTGCAAACCGGAGCTGGCCTCCGCCTATGCGCCCAAGCTCCACGACCTCGTGAAACGCCTTCGCGAGCTGGTGAAAGCACCGAACGTGCCCTTCATCGCCGGGCAGATGGGCAAGTTCGACGAGGTGCCGTGGTCGCCGGAGATCGTGACGGTGGATCAGGCACATCAGGAGCTGCCCAAACACGTCTCCAACACCGCCTTCGTCACCGCCGAGGGCCTCAAGCACAAGGGCGACAAGATCCACTTCGATGCCGCGTCTTACCGCGAACTCGGAAAACGGTATGCGAAGGCATTCTCGAAGATGGCGGCCAAGTGAATGCTCCACTTTTCACGCCGTCATTCGCACCAGCACGGCAGCCCTTTAGCCATTGAGACAGCAGCAAACTTTCCTCACATGTTTGCCAAAGTGTGGCAGTCTGCTCTTTTTTCCGCAATGACCCGGGAGCCACATCCGCCATCAAAGGCCGCCTCATTCCATACGACGAGGTGGACGCGTGTAGGCCTCGCCAAAACGGGGTCTGAGGATGGGAAGCGAGCCTTGGCGGATCTTTGTGATTCGTACTATGAGCCGGTCGTCGCCTTTCTGCGCTGGGAGTTGCGGGACGCGGACGCGGCACGGGACATGAGCCATGCGTTCTTCTCGGAGATGCTCGCTGGCGGCACGATTGCGGGAGTGGAGCAGGGGCGCGGGCGCTTTCGCTCTTACTTGCTGGGCGCGGTGAAGCATTTCCTCGCCAACCAGCGAGAAGCGGCTCGCCGCATGAAGCGAGGCGGTGGCGTGGTGAACGTTTCCCTCGATGAGGACTTGTCCGGCGTGCTCAACTTACCTGATGAGAGGCAGATCTCGCCCGACGCAGCCTTTGACCGTGAATGGGCGCTGACCACGCTGGCGCATGCGATGGAGACGGTCAAACAGGAGTGCGAGAAGGAAGGTAAGGCAGATTTTTTTCATCAAATCAAGCCCTGGCTGACGGGAGATGCCACCCATGGAGACCAGGGCGCGGTGGCGGAAGCATGCGCCATGAGTCCTGCGGCGCTGAAGATGGCCATTAGTCGCTTGCGCAGGCGATTTCGGGATTGCGTGCGAGCGGAGGTCGCCGGCACCTTGGATGATGTGGCGATGGTGGAGACGGAAATGCAGGAATTGTTCGCGGCTCTTTCATCATGAACTTATTTGGTTACCCATTCCGGCTCCTGCGTCACTTGTCTGCATGAGTGATTCGTCCCCCAGCTCCTGCCCGAAATGCCAAGCGGCCCTGCCCGCCCATGCGACGGAGGGATTGTGCCCGCGCTGCCTGATGGCCCAGGTGATGCAGCCCTCACAGGTCTCCGCGCCTGAGGGGACACCACGACCCACGGGTGCAGCAGCGCCTGAGCTTCCCTTGCCGGAGGAGCTCACCGCGTTGCTCCCAGCGGAAACCTATCGCGTGGATTATTTGATCGGTCGGGGTGGCATGGGCGCGGTTTACAAGGGGGAGCAGTTGCGGCTCGATCGCCCGGTCGCGATCAAACTCATGCGACGTGACCAGGGGCGGGACCATGGCTTTGAACAGCGTTTCCACCGTGAGGCGCTGGCCATGGCCAAGCTGAACCACCCGAACATCGTGAGCGTCATCGACTATGGCGAGGCGGGTCCAGACTACCTCTACATCGTCATGGAGTTGGTGGAGGGTGCGGACATGATGGAGGTGCTCCGCACCGGGCGCATGACGCAGGAGATGGCGCTGAGGCTGCTGCCGCAGATTTGTGACGCGCTCCAGTTCGCCCACGACCACGGCATCGTCCATCGCGACATCAAGCCGAGTAACATCATGCTCACCCGCGACGGTCGCATCAAGATGTGCGACTTCGGCCTGGCGAAGCGCCACGACGTGGAGAGCACCTTCCAGACCCGGAGCGGCACCGGGATGGGCACACCGGATTACGCCGCGCCGGAGCAGTTCAGCGCGGCGGACCAAGTGGATCACCGCGCGGACATCTATGCGCTCGGTGTGATGATTTATCAGATGCTCACCGGCCATCTCCCTCGCGGAGCGTGGAAACCGCCGACACAGCACACGATGTGCGATCCGTTTTGGGATGAGATCGTGAGCCACGCGATGCAGACCGATCCCAAGGACCGCTATCAGGCGGCCAGCGAGGTCAAATCCGATGTCAGCAGCATCCCGCTAGCCTCCGCTGATCAGCTTGGCCCGCGACCAAGCACTGAGTCAGAGGGCCAGCACATGCCTACCCGCGCCGCCTCCCACACGCCGCTTATCCTCGGCATTGTGCTGTGCGTGGTCGTGCTCGCAGGCATTCCCTTCTTTACCTCGCGGCCGGATGCTGGGGACAACGCTCCCGAGGCATCTCGTTCCGCCCCCGAGGCCGAAGTCCACACTTTCGCGGGTCATCGCTACCAGTTCGTGCCCGGCGCGGACCGCTGGGAGGAGGCCAAGGCGAAGGCCGAGACGATGGGCGGGCACCTGGCGACGATCACGAGCAAGGAGGAGAACGAGTTCATCTACGCCACCTTTGGTGACAAACTCGATCCGGCCATCCGCGCCTCCAGCATCTGGATTGGCGGGTTTGCTGGCAGCATGGGCCAATCATTCAAATGGGTCACCGGCGAGCCTTTTGGCTTCACCGATTGGTCGGCGGGCGAGCCTGATTACTCCGGCACGTCGGGCCAGCCGATGCCAGGGACGTTTGGCGTGCTCATCAAACACATGGGACGCTCAATTGGTTTGATGACCCCGTGAAGCGCTACGATTTGAAAGCTGGCTTCATCGTCGAGTGGGACGACATTGGCACCGCGAAGCTCGCACCGCTCTCCCCCGGCACCGTGGACTTGCTCGCACTGGCCGATTTCGTCAAAGATGCTGTAGGCGGCACCTGGCGTCGCGAGGGCACGGATTTGATCGTGGCTGAAGATGAAGCCTCGTCCGGGAGAAAAGGGGTTCGTTTTGGTCTCGCCCTGCCGGTGCAGGTACAAGGTTCCTACCAGATCGAGGTCGAGTTCACGAGGCTCAGCCGAAAGCGAAACTCTGGGAATCTAGGCACGGTCTGCCTGCTCCTCCCGCTCCCGGACGGGCGCAGCGCGGCGGCGTTTTTCCAGGAGTCCAATCCCTACGCGGGGCTGGCGAGCGTGCGTGGCTACACCACCCGGCAGGCGGAAAATCCCACGCGCATCCCCAACCAGTTGGAGGATGACCGCCGCTACCGAGGCACTGTGAAGGTACTCATCAAGGGCGACCAAGTGGACATCGCCGCCACTCTGGATGGCAAACCTCTCTTTCAATTCCAAGGCCCGGTCACGGATCTGGAGTCCCCGGATCTGTTAGTCATGGCGGACCCGGCTCGTCCCGGCATGAGAAGCATCGATCCCGTGGCGTGGCACAGCGTCCGCATCACCCCGCTGGACGGCGGCACGCTCACCCCGGTGAGGCCCGACGCCATTCCACCAGCAACCAGTGGGTCGGCGGCGGCCTCTGCGCCTCAGGCACCCGGAGCCGTGGACCTGCTCGCCTTAGCTGATGTCGTCAAAGATGCGGAAGGCGGTGTCTGGCGTCGCGAGGGAGCGGATTTGACCACTGCCGACGATCCAGCCAAGCCCCGCGTCAAGAGCTCTGGCACCCGGCTCAGCCTCGCCCTCCCGGTGCGGGTGACGGGATCCTACCGTGTGGAGGTCGAGTTTACGAAACTTGGCCGCAGAGAAACCGTCAGCGTGATCCTCCCGCTCGCGGACGGCCGGAGCGTGGTGGCGAATTTTCTGGAAAGCTCGGATTTCGCGGGGCTGGTCTACGTGCGTGGTTTCACCCTCAAGGACGCGGGCAACCCCACACGCACACTCCATCAGTTGGAGAACGAGCGCCGTTACCAGGCCTCGGTGGAGGTGCTCATCAACGGCGATCAAGTTCACATCACCGCCACCTTCGAGGGCAAGCCGCTCTTTCGCTTCCAGGGGCCAGTGGCGGACCTCGACAGCCGCCAGTATGCCATGGCGGACCCGGCTCGGCCCGGCCTCAAAAGCATGGCCCCAGTGACGTGGCACACTTTTCGCCTCACCCCGCTGGATGGCGGCACGCTCACTCCGGTGAGGCCGGATGTGATCCTGCCGGCCACCAAGCCATAGTGCGGGGGAGACCCGCGAGCCGCTGCCTGGCCGCAAAAAACCTGGTTACCTATCCCGGGCGGCGCGTCAGGAGCCTGCATGAGCCACTCATCCGCTCTCGCCATGAAAACCATCCTGTTCATCCTCGTCTGCGCATCCGCCGCCCTTTCGCCCGCCTTCGCCCAGGCGCAGGACACCGAAGTCAAGGTCCAGCGCCGCACTCTCGACCGGGAGGACAAGCTCAACCGCCCAAAGAAGAATGCTCAGGAGCTGACATGCGGCCTTCGCATCACCGTGAAGAACGCCACCACCAAGCCGCTCGGGGAGGGCGAGATCGAGTGGGCCGTGCTCGTGCAGCGGCCGAGTGGCCAGCGCAAGGCGTTGTATAGCTCAGGGAAGGAAAAGCTCCCATCACTCCAAGCGTTGGCGGAGATGACGATGGATGTCGGAGCCGTCGCCGTGCAGCACGATGGGTCGAAACGCCAGGAAATGGAGTATCAAGTTATCGTCCGCCGCGACGGGGTCGAGGTAGCGAAGGCGGAAAGCACCCCCAGCTTTTCCCAGCAGGCCGAATCGGCCAGCGGAGCCAAAAAGAAGAGCAAGGCCACAGGAAAGCAGAAATAGCCCGCCGGACGCCCTGAAAAAAACTGGTTACCAATCCGCTGGGGCACGTCAGGAGTCTCCACGAGCCCGTCATCCGCCCTTTCGCTTCCCTCGGCCACCCACCCATTCCATGAAAACCAAACATCATCGCCTGCTGCACCTCTGCCTTTTGATCGGCACCCTTTTACGTTGCCGCTTTGTTTCGAGAATCATCTTGAGCGGCTGTCTCGCTGCGCTCGGCTCGGCAGGGGGCACGCTACATTCTCAGGTGCCCAATCTCGTCAGCTACCAGGGCCGCGTCGCCGTCGGCACGGTGAATTTCGAAGGCACCGGCCAGTTCCGCTTCGCCCTGGTGAACACATCCGGCACCACCGTCTATTGGGGCAACGCGGCTGACACCACGCCCGCTGACGGCGTGCCGGATGCCGCCGTCTCCCTCACTGTGAGCAAGGGCCTCTACTCCGTGCTCCTCGGCGACACGAGCATCGCCAACATGGCCGCCATCCCTGCAAGTGTATGGACCAATCCCGACGTGCGGCTCCGCGTTTGGTTCAACGACGGCGTGAACGGCAACCAGCTCCTCACCCCCGACCAGCGCCTCACGCCCGTCGGCTATATCGCCGATGGCGCGGTTACATCCGCCAAACTGACCTCAGGCTCCGTGACGAGCACCCAGCTCGCCAGCGGCCTCACTCTTGGCGGCACCACCAGCGGCACTTTCAGTGGCACTTTCAGTGGCAACGGGAATGCGCTCACCACCCTGAATGCCACCAGCCTCACCAGCGGCACCGTGGCCGATGCCCGGCTCTCGTCCAACGTGGCGCTTCGCAACAGCGCGAACACGTTCACGGGTGCCCTTTCCATGGGATCGAACAGCACCTTTATCGCGCCACACCGCCCCGGCAGCACGGGCAACGACAACAGTTTCATCGGCAACAACGCGGGCGGTTCCAACACCACGGGCGCATCGAACACCATCATGGGGAACACCAGCTTTGCGTACAACACCACCGGCAGTTTCAATACCGGTGTCGGCCGCTACGCTCTCAACTTAAACATCGAGGGCCACGGCAATACTGCTGTGGGCATGAACGCGCTCCGTGCCACCACGAGCAGCAACAATACAGCGGTGGGCCGCGATGCGCTGATCAACAACACCACCGGCACTGGCAATATCGCGCTCGGCTATCTGGCAGGAAATGCGCTGACGACCGGCAGCAACAACATCCACATCGGAAACCTGGGGGTGGCTGGAGAAAGTGCCATCATCCGCATCGGCACGAGCCAGACGGATACATTCCTCACCGGCATCATCCATGGCGACGGATCTGCGCTCACGGGTCTCAACGGCGCGAATCTGGCCGCAGGATCAGTCGCCAGCACACAACTGGCTGTGGGCGCTGTGCAGACGGCAGCCATCACGGATGGTGCCGTCACCGCCGCCAAGCTCGGGGCCGATGTCGGCCTCTGGTCCGCCGCTGGCGCGGATGTCTTCCGCAGCGCGGGAAATGTCGGCATCGGCACCGCCGCTCCTCTTGCGAAACTCGAAGTCTCCGACGGCACCGCAAGCCTTCAAATCCGCCCCGGCGAACTCAACGGCACCGTCTCCGCCGGTGACGTGACCTTGGAAATCTCCGGCAATCACACCCTCGGCATTTGGGACTCGCTCAAAGTCCACAGCAACCTCAACGTCGGAGGCGACTACTACGGCCGCGGCCACATGTGGCTCCACGCCTTCGAGGGCGATGGAGTGAGCGGTACCGCTGTCCTCCAGGCCCGCGACACCAGCGGCACCTCCAGCATCGGCCTCCAGCTCCGCACCCAATACACCGGCACCTGGCTGAACTCTCTGATGATCGCCCCGGACGGTAAAGTGGGCATCGGCACCAACGCACCCACGACCAGGCTCGAAGTGAGCGGCGACATCAAGGGCAGCGCCTTTATCGGCAGCGGGGCCGCGCTCACCGGCCTCCCGGGCGGCAACATCAATGCGGGCACGGTGGGAACCACCCAGCTCGCCGCCGCATCCGTCACCGCCGCCAAGCTCGGGACCGACGTGGGCCTTTGGAGTGTCAGCGGCGCGAATGTCTTCCGCAGCGCCGGCAACGTCGGCATCGGCACCAGTTCACCGGGGCGGCCACTGCAGGTTGATGGAACCTCCCCGGCGATGGTCATTGGCAACGAATTCATTCCAGGCAGGACCAGCCTGCTGATGGCAGTGACGGCGAATTCAGGAGGTCACTCCATCCTTCAGAGCACCAGCAGCGCGGGTGGCTCTTTTGGGGCGCTCAGCCTGCAGCCGAATGGAGGTGATGTCGGCATCGGCACTGAAACACCCACGGCCAAGCTCGAAGTAAACGGCAGCATCAAAGGCACCTCATTCATCGGCAGCGGTGCAGGGCTCACCAACCTCAACGGGGCGAGCCTCACCGCAGGCAGCGTGAGCGGCACCCAGCTTGGGAGCAATCTCACCCTCGGCGGCATCACGACGGGCAGCTTCAGCGGCAACGGCGCGGGGCTGACAAACCTGCCCAATTCCGCCACCACCGGCACGGCGGCCAATACACCGAACACCCTCGTCCTGCGTGACGGCAGCGGAGACTTCTCCGCTCATTCCCTGTCCCTGAGCGGCAGCTTGAGCCTTCCCGCGACGACGGGCGGTGGTGACGGGGTGGTTTCCATCGGCGGTCAGCGTGTGCTCCACACGCGCGGCTCCGGCAATGTCTTTATCGGCACGAACGCCGGCAACCTGACAATGACTGGCACCCATAACACAGCCAGCGGAAATAATGCGCTTGCCTTCAACACGACCGGCTACGCAAACATGGCCAGCGGAGAAAGTGCGCTTTTCTCCAACACGTCCGGCTTCTACAACACAGCCAACGGAAATAATGCGCTTTATTCAAACACGACCGGCTCCGGAAATACGGCCAGCGGACGTAGTGCGCTTTTCTCCAACACGACCGGCACCCACAACACGGCCAGCGGAACTAATGCGCTTGCCTTCAACACGACCGGCTCCGACAACACGGCCAGCGGACATAGTGCGCTTCGCTCCAACACGGAAGGCCACTTCAACACAGCCAGCGGAGGACAGGCGCTTTACTACAACACGACCGGCTCCGACAACACGGCCAGCGGAACTAATGCGCTTTTCTCCAACACGACCGGCTCCGACAACACGGCCATCGGAGAAGGTGCGCTTTACTACAACACGACCGGCTCCGGCAATATTGCGTTAGGCCAGGATGCCGGCGGCAACATCACAAACACCCACAACAACATCTGCATTGGCAATCTCGGTGTCACTGGCGACAGCGGGATCATCCGAATTGGCACGGATGGAACACACCAAAGAACCATCCTCGTCGGCAACGTGGGCATCGGCACGAACTCCCCCACGCAGGCGAAACTCGAGGTGAACGGTGGTGCCAGCACGACCGCCGGGCAGTTCGGCAACGTGCGCTACTTCAATCTTCAAATTGACGGCACCGTCAGCAACTGGGGCGGCGGACTCGTTTCCATCTATGCCTCCGACAACATCGTTGCCAGCGGCATCGGCCTCTTCTCCGATGCGCGGATCAAGAACATCACAGGCCGTTCCTCCTCGGTCACCGACCTCGAGACCCTACAAAAGATCGAAATCACCGATTACACCATGAAGGACACCGTCGCCAAAGGCACGGGCACCATCAAAAAAGTCATCGCCCAGCAGGTCGAGAAAGCCTTCCCGCAGGCCGTCACCCGCGGCCAGGGCATCATCCCGGACATTTACCAAGCCGCCGCCGTGGAAAACGGCTGGGTCATGCTCGCCACCGATCTCCAGCCCGGCGACCGCGTGAAACTCCTCGGCGACAAGGACGAGGCGGTGCATGAAATCCTCGAAGTGGAGAAGGAGCGGTTCCGGCCCGCCGCGCTCCCCGCCGGTGGGAAGGTCTTCGTTTATGGGCGCGAGGTGAACGACCTGCGCCGTGTGGACTACGACGCCATCTCCATGCTCAACGTCTCCGCCACCCAGGAACTGGCGAAGAAGCTCGCCGCGAAGGACGCGGAAATCGCCCGGCTCGCCGCGGAGAACGTGGAAATGAAGAGACAGCTCGTGGCGCAAGCCGAGCGGGACAAAGCCCTCGAAGCCCGCCTGGCCAGGCTGGAGCAAAACGTTCAGACCGCACGCGTGCAGACGGTGAAGGTGGCACTGAAGAAGTAATCCCAATCACCCACGACCATGGACACTTCCACCCTCATCGAACCCAATGGCGCGCAGCGCCCTGGACTGCGCGCAGCCCTGCTGCCGCCTTTCCGAGGCAGCCCTGCTGCCGCCGCAGTCTCCAAAGTTTTGAATCCTGATCCGCTGCCGCAGTCCAGGGGCTTCGCCCTCGCCTTCCTCATCCTCTTTGTCTCCCTCGCCTACGCCGGACCCCGCTCGTCCGCGAGCTACACCATCACCACCGACACCGTCAGCCATGGCGGCACCCGCATAACGAGCGCGGCTTACACGAACGACGGCAGCGCTGGCGGCATCGTCGGCATCTCCACCGTCGCCGCTCCCGCGCAGATGGCCAAAGCGGGCTACACCGCCCAGCTCACCGAGGTCACCGCTCTCCAGCTCGCCGCCACGCCCACGACGATCAACGAAGGCACCACACGCCAGCTCACCGCCACCGCCACGCTCGATGATGCGACGACCACCGCGCTGCTCGCCACCGATGTGACCTGGAGCGTGCCGAGCGGGCCGCTCACCAGCATCAGCACCAGCGGCCTGGCCACGGCGGGCATCGTGTATCAAAACACCGCCGCCACCGCGCAGGGCGTGTATTCCGGCATCACCGGCTCACTGAACCTCACCGTCATCAACACGAACACCGACGACATCCCAGGCTACTCTGGCGATGGTCTCGACGACGCCTGGCAGGTCCAATACTTCGGTCTCAGCAATCCCAACGCCGCCCCGCTGCTCGATCCCGATGGTGATGGGCACACAAACGTGTTTGAAAACCTCGCCGGCATTGATCCCACCAGTGCCGCCAGCTTCTTCCGCGTGACGCAGAGCATGCTCAGCGCCAACAGCTTCCACCTGACCTTTCCCACCGTCCCAGGACGCAGTTACCAGCTCCAATCCTCCCCCAACCTCGCCCCTCCCTGGACGGACATCGGCACGGCGGAGGCTGGCACAGGAACCGCGCTGACACTACCTGTGAACGTGAGTGGCGAGACGCGTTACTTCTTCCGCGTGAGCGTTCAGCCGCTCCCCGAAGGCTGATTCCGCATTCGACACTCCGCTCAAAGACCTGCGCACCACCTAAAGCACCGCTATGGCCAAAATCACCGCTGCGCGGGAAGCCAGGGCCGCGCCACTCGATGACATCTACCTCACCGCGCTCGATGTCTATGGGGCCGAGTTGACCAAGGCAGGCAGGATCAAGGAAGCCAGCCAGATCCGCGTCCTCCGCGAAAGCACTTGGCAGTCATCCAAGTCAGCGCCGCCGCCCGTCACCAGCCCATAGACCATGCCAGAGGCACCTGCCTCCATGTTCACGCCGTCATTCGCGCCAACGTGGCCTCATCGACCGCTTTGCACGAGCGATAGCCTTCGCCCTGCTCGGGCAGATCAGCCAGGAAGGCATCGCGTTGAGCCGCTTCATGAAACGAGAGGCCGATGAGCGCACGACCGACACGCTCGCCGGACTGGCGGTAGTTGAAGTAGCAGAGGCTGGTGCGGTCGCGGATGAGGCGGGAGAGGAAGTCGTGCAGGGCACCGGGGCGTTCGTAGAAGTCGAGACGGAGGAAAAGCGGATGCGTGAGCAGATCACCGCGCAGCGGGATGGCGCGGAAGGCCACATCGACCGCGCCGCTGAGGTCCTGCCATTGGAAACCGCCCGCATCGAGCCGCGCGGGCAGTTCGGTGAGTTTTGCGGCGCTTTCGGCGGTGACGGTGAAGACAGGCCACGCCTCGTCGGGATGATGCAGGCCGTATTGGAAGTCGGCGATGTTCAGGCCCTCGAAACAGGAGTCGAGCAGCGACAGCATCGCGCCGGGTCGCTCGGGAATGTTGATGCGCAGCGTGCGGGATACCGTGCTGGCCGCGCCTTCGCTTTGCGCGATGAGGCCGAGTTGGAGGAAGTCGATGTTTGCGCCGGTGATGACAATGAGAACCTTCTTGCCCGCCAGCGCCGCACGTTCCTTGAGCACCGCCGCGAGGCCCATCGCGCCGCTGGGCTCGGAAATGCAGCGCAAGGTCTCCCACAGCACGCGGATGGCCGCGCTGACCTCCGCGTTCGTCACGGTGGAAATGCGATTGAGCATCGTGCGGCAGATTTCAAAGGGCAGGGCACCTGCTTTTCGCACGGCGGTGCCATCGCAGAAGATGTCGAGGTCATGCAGCTCAACCGGCTTGCCACTTTCGATGGCCGCTTTCATCGACGCCTGGCCCACACCTTCCACGCCGATGATTTCGATGCTGGGCCAGTAAGTTTTGAGCCAGTCTGCCGTCGCCGAGGCCATGCCACCGCCGCCGATTTGCAAAAACGCCGCGTCGAACGGTCCATGGCCCGAAAGCACGATTTCATCCGCCAGCGTGCCCTGACCGGCCATCACCGCGAGATCGTCGTAAGCATGCACATACACCGCTCCGCTGGCCTTTTCATGCTCGCGAGCCGCGAGCACCGCTTCGTCGTAACTGTCGCCCGTGAGCACGATCTGCACGAACTCGCCGCCATGATGCCGCACGGCGTTTTGTTTCACCTTCGGCGTTGAGCGCGGCATGTGAATGCGCGCCTGAATGCCGAGCGTTTTGGCCGCGAGGGCCACTCCTTGCGCATGATTGCCCGCCGAGGCCGTCACCACGCCGCGCTCGCGCTGCTCCGGCCTGAGCTGCGCCATGCGATTGCATGCACCACGCCATTTGTAACTCTTGATCGGCGAAAGGTCCTCGCGCTTCACCCAGATCTCCGGCCCCGGCTCATTCCCGGGCAAAACCAGCCGCTCCATCGGAGTCGCCTGCCCGAAGCGATACACACGCTCACGCGCAAAAAGAATCTCCTGCCTCAATCGGCGGTCCAGCGGCAACGGGTCACGGTCCATGAGGCTTCTTCGTCAGGTTGAGGAAGCGAGCAAGCGGAAGTGTGGTTGAGTCCTCTGGACTCAGATATCTGCACAGTCCGACAAAGAGTTGAAGGAATGTCCTGTTTCTGGAGATTGAGCAAAGCGCACACTCAGAAACCTACGATTACTATTTCATTATGCCTACAGTCAAAGTCAGCTACACGATCGAATGGGCGACAAGTCCCAAAGCCAGTTACACGGGGCGTTACTATGTTTCCAATCTCGATTTGTTTCTAGCTCTGGCTGACTTGGGTGTGACCTCAAATGTTCCTTTTACCGATTCAGCAAAATCTGTTTTTTATCGGATCGAGGCAGATGAGACTGATCCGATTCATGATAAGGTTTCGGCCTTGTTTAGAGCCCATGGGATTGATCTCGACACGTTGACCAAGTTCCATGGTTATCGAAGTCGCCACTACGAGAAGACGGAATATGACCAATTTGAATTCCTTTCACTGCGCCCGGAGAAATTGGCTTGGATTGCTGAGTTTGCGGAAAATCGAGGTGGTGTGCATGTGCTGAAGGCGAACGACCGGCTCAAGAACAAGTTGGCATTCGGCAGTGTCGAGCAATCCCGAGTGTTTTACGCCAGCGACGAGGGCCGGGAACATTTGAGCGGTCTGAATCTGACCGGCATCGACTGGGAACCGGTGGTTTTTGATCATCCAGAGAAGGCGGCAAAGGGGCTTTTCCGGCTTTGCAGTTCCGTCACCATGCCCAAATGTCTGACCCCGATCGTTGATAGCGGATACACCGATGTAACCACGCTCCCAGAGGCTGAAGTTCAAGACCGGCAGTGGTACAACGGTGGCTATCTTCCTGCGGAGATGAGTTTTCGCCGCAACGAGGTGGAGGCTTTGGGCCAGTTTGATGTGGCGATCACGCAAGAGTTGGTTGGCGGCTTTCCACGCTGGTATCATCCTGAGGTCATCGTCTCCCAGCGGTTCCGCCAGGTGCTACTGAAAATGAAGAACAAGACGGCAGGCTTCAATCCAGTGCATCTGGTGTGATGACCATGATGTGGTTGAGTCCTCTGGACTCATCAGAGGCAGTCGGGACGACTGCACCACATTAAGAACACTCACTTCTTCTTCCCGCTGCTGATGAACTCCTCGCGTGTGACGAAGCCGTCTTTGTCGCCATCTAGCTTCAAAAAGCGGGCTTTGGACTCGGCTTTGTCGCCGCCTTGGCCGGCGAGGTATTCGGCTTCGGTGAGCTTGGGTTTGCCGGGGTAGAGG
The DNA here is from genome assembly GCA_016713245.1 of Verrucomicrobiaceae bacterium. GTDB lineage: Bacteria > Verrucomicrobiota > Verrucomicrobiia > Verrucomicrobiales > Verrucomicrobiaceae > Prosthecobacter. The sequence goes on from JADJPM010000001.1 coordinate 1,744,712, forward strand.
CGGTCGTAGCGTTTGTCGCGGGGCTCGTTGGGGTCGTAGGCTTTGCTTTTGCTGCCGCCGACGGTTTTGGCGACCTTGCCGCTCTTCGGTGGTTGGGAATCGCTGCCGGTGGGTGGCAGATGTTTTTTCAGGGACTCGATCAAAGCGGCGTGCTCGGGCTTGGTGGCGAGGTTCACGGTTTCGTTGGGGTCGTTTTGCTCGTCGTAGAGCTCGATGAAGCCGATGTCGGCAGCGTTGCGCTTGCGCCAGAAGGTGCAGCGCCATTGCTCAGTGCGGACGCTGTAGCCCATGAGGCTGCCGCCGTGCTCTTTGGACGATTTGGGATAGATGCTGATCGCGGGCTTCTGCATCGGCGCGTCGGGATTTTCGAGGTAGGGCTTCAAACTCATGCCCGCGAGGCCTTTCGGGATGCTGAGGCCGCACACATCGGCGAGCGTCGGATACACATCGACGAATTCGACCGGCGCGGCGCAGTGCCTGCCTGCGGTGCTGCTTTTCGGCAATGCGATGAGCAACGGCGAGCGTGCGGCGATCTCGAAGTTCGTGTGCTTGTGCCACAGGCCGTGCTCGCCGAGCTGCCAGCCGTGGTCGCCCCACAGCACGATGACCGTGTTGTCCGCGAGGCCTTCCTTGTCGAGCGCATCGAGCACCCGGCCGATCTGCGCATCGGTGAAGCTGATGCAAGCGTTGTAACCGTGGCGGAGTGTTTTGGCGAAATCAGCAGGGATCGGATTGCCCGCCGGCACGCCGGGATAGCTGTGCAGCTCGCCATTCGTGTGACCGACGAAATCAGGCGTGCCCTCCGGATAGCTTTGAAAGGCAGGCACGGGGATCGCGTCGGCATCGTGCATGTCCCAATACTTCTTCGGCGCGACGAAGGGCAGATGCGGCTTCACAAAGCCCACGCCGAAGAAAAACGGCTTTCCGGCTGCTTTGAGCGCGGCGAGGCGTTTCACGGCCTCGGCGGCCACCGCGCCATCGGGCAGTTCATCGTCGGATTTCGGGCTGACTTCGAATGAAGGGCCTTTTTTGCCCGCTTTGCCGCCTTTGCGCTTCGGAACGTCCTCGAGCGGATTCGCGAACTCGCTCTTCACACCTTCAAACTGCGTCACCGTGTGCTTCGTCCAGTCGTTCTCATCCACCTTCACCATCTGGCCGCTCGGAAACCAGCGTGGATCGCTCCACGACGGTCCGTCTTCAAAACCATGATGCTCGATCTTGCCCAGAGCAGCGGTGTGATAGCCGTTCATGCGGAAATGCTGCGGCAGCGTCACGCAATCCGGCTGCGCATCGCGGAAGTGCGTGTCGAGATCCCACACCTTCGTCGTGTCCGGTCGCAAGCCGGTCAAAATCGCCGTGCGCGACGGACTGCACACCGCCTGGGCGCAGTAAGCGCGGTCGAACACGATGCCGCGAGCCGCGAGGCGGTCGATGTTCGGCGTCTTCGCATGCTTCACGCCATAGCAGCCGATGTCAGGCCGAAGGTCATCGACGGCGATGAAGAGAACGTTCATCGGCTGGGCCGAGAAAGCGGTGAGCAAAGGGCAAAGGGCGGCGAGGAGGATGGTCAGGCGCATGGTATCTCCTGTGAACAGCCAGCTCGCGCGAAGCTTGCAGAAAATGCGGGTGAATCTCGTCATTGCCCTGCTCCTCCGATGACATGTTTCGAAAACTGAATGCCGAAAGCAGCCTGGAGCAACTCAGGTAGATCCGTATGCTTTTGGCGGCGCAGAGTTGGTTCATGGAGCGGCGGGTTTCTTCATCACGACATTGCCGGCCAGGACGGTGTCCGTGCCCTTGTCGGTGATCGGGGATGCGGTCACGTTGTCGCGGATGAGGTTGGCCCGGGCACCGGCGGCGACTTCGAGCGTGCCACTCACGTGGGTGTTGCCGGTCCAGATCCAGTGGCTCGCGTTCAGCGTCATGGCTCCGGGCAGGCGCAGCAGGTTTCCCCGCAGCACCACATGGCTGGAGGCCATCGCCTTCTCCGGGGCCGAGAGCACCGCGCCTTCACAGACATTGTCCGCCAGGATGATGTCCTGGATCGTGCTGCCGCCAGAGGTGCGGAAGTCGTAAAGCTGCACGTCGCCATCGAAGACATTGCCTGTGAGGAGAAGGCTCTCATACACGCAGGAGAGCGCTTCCGGGCGCGTGACAAAGCGCACGGTGCATTTCCCATTCGTGTGCTGGTTGCGAAACACATTCCCGGTGACGACCACATCGCTGATCCGGGAGTGCAGCGGCAGCGGCTCGGTGCGGAAGATCAGGCAGGGCAGCACTGCTTTCTTCGACACCTCCGGCATCGGCTCGACATGATTGCCACTGACGCGGATGTGGTGCGAGCCTTCGGAGATGTTGATGCCGGTCCGGGTGAAATGGACCACGTTGTCGCGGATCTGCACGTTGCGGCTGCCAAAGATCACCTGCGGGCCATCGACGACATTGACGATGTGATTTTCCGCGATGAGGCCGCCGTTGCACTCGGCGAGTTCGACCGCCTTGTTTCCGCAGGTCTCGATGTAGTTGTGGTGGACCTGCCAGTTTTTGAACTGAGTGGCCATGCGGTCGGCGTCGAAATAGCCCGTGCGCACTTTCTCCGGATCCGCCGCCGCCGCTCGGGCTTCCTCGGCGGGGATGACATGCTTGGCGAGATACATGGAGGTCGCGGGCTTGGTGCAGCCTGCCGCCTGCTTGGCGTCATAGACCCAGCAATGCCGCACCGTGATGTTGTCGCACGAAAGCAGCAGCGACTCCTTCTCATCGAGTCGCGCATTGAAGCCCATGATGGAGCCGCCACCGATGGCCTTGTCATTTCCCGTGTAGCGCAAGTGCTCGATGACCACGTTGTGCGCTGGCACGCTCGCGGAGCCGATGCGCACGGGAAAGTAACGCAGCTCATGCGGCGGCGTCTTGGGATCGAGGTAAACGTGCGTCGCATAGCCCTGACCGCGCAGCGTGACATTGCTTTTGAGGATGACCGTCTCGTCATCGGCATGACGCGAGAGTTTGAAATCGCCCGCTCCGAGCAACACCACGCCGCCACCCGCTGCGGCCACCTTGTCGATGGCCTCCTGCAGGATGGAATCGGCGATGGCATCCGGCCCAGGCGCTGGAACTCGCAGCTCAAACCCACTGGCCGAGGCCTGCGGCTTGCCCGGCTCTGCTGGCCCTGCGGCAGGTGCCAGCGCGGTGTTGAAAAGGAGGAGGAGGATGGTGAGGGGCAGGATCTGCTTCATGACTTAAGGGGCGCTCAGTTTCTTCCACATCGCACTCAGCACGGCACCGCGAGTGGCGTTGGTCGGTGGAGTGGCATTCGCCTCCGCTTCTTGAACCGCCTTCGCGAGCTGCATCGGCTCCAGCGTGCCATTTTGGAGTTCGGCGAGGCCTTTCTCCCAGGCGGCCTTCACGGCCTCGGTGAGCGGTTCGTCGAGTTTCGCGTCGTAACTCGCAAAGAAGCCCTTTGTGCCGAAAAACTGGGCTGCGGCCACTTGAGGCACTTCGGAGGTGACATCGACATCGTTGAAAAAACTGATCATCACGCGGCTGCTGGCGAGTTTTCGGATCAAGGCATCGGGATCGAGCTTGGCGGGCGTTTTTTGGCCTTTCACGGCCAGTGCGGCAGCGAAACCGGCGCTTTCGCCGAGCTGCATCCAGACGGGTTCGAGTCGGATGCTGCCCCAGCCGACGTGCGAGGCGCTGATGGCGACGGGCACAAGGAGATTCTCGACTTCGTTCGCGAGGATCGCGCGATAAGGCACCTGCGCGGGGCGTGACTCTTCGCCGAGGAAGAGAATGCCGTCGGTGTTGCCGCCAGGCGTTTTGCGCGGCAGGCAGGCGACGGAATCGACGGGCCAGTCGGTCATCGCGATGCTGTCGGCGTGGATCGGCGTGCGGGCGATGCCTTCGGCGATGACGTTGTCCTGCTCTTTGAAGACATAACGGCCCATGAGCCGCCGCGCCTCGCGGACGTAGATTTCATACGGCACATGGCCGTTCTCAGGAAACTCATCGGCGGCGAGTCCGTAACCAGCGAACTGCTTCCGATCCTTCTCCGGCGCTGCGGGATCATTTTGCACCCACCAGAGGCGCATGAGCATGGCATCGAGGTAGCGCTTCGAAATCGCCTCACGCGTGGGCCAATCGGCACCGGGATAGTCGTTCTGCGGGCCGATGAGTCGTCCGCCGTTCCACGCGACTTTCTTGTTTGGCAGGTTCGGCACAAAGCCGCCTCCGCTGGCGGCTTTGGCGATGGCGAGATCGAAGTTCGCGGGCTTTTCGACCATGATGCGGTTCGCGGGATCACGCGTGAGCATGAGCCGGTAGTTGTAAGCCATCACGCTGCCATCGGCCTCGCCGCTTTGCGGGCCTTCGACGATGTCAGCGGTGGCGTGGCTGTTGTAGCGGATGTTCAGCGTGCCTTCATCGGCCGCCTTCGGAAAGCCGCGCTGGCCGGGCTCCTTGTGCCGTTCCTGCGTGTAAATGACGCCCGCGTGCTTCTCGCCGTATTGAGCACGCGACTCGCGGCCGATTTGGGTCTTCACGCCCGCCACAGCCATCAAATCGCCCTCATACATGCCATCGGCGAAAACCTTGCCGCTCACCTTGATCGTCTTGTCGCCATGCATCGGCTTGAGCGTCACGTTTTCGATCAAAGCACCATCGCGTTGCGCCTTGGTGACGATGTGGCCGAGCAGCACGGTCAGCGTCTTCTCCTTCGCGACCATCTCGTTGAAAAGCCTCTCCGCGATGCGCGGCTCGATCTTCGGCCGGTCGATGTGCGCACGGCTCGTCTTGCTCGGCATGGAGACAAGGTGCTGCTCGGAGCCTTCGCCGTAAGTCTTCGCGTAATACTGCGCCGCGCCGTTGATCATCTCTCCATAAATCGGCGAGCGCAGACCATCATACGGCGCCTCCCAGCCACCCGCGCCGCTCGTGACGAATCCACCGAGATGCTGCGTGTGATTCACCATTAGCACACTCAAGCCCTCACGTGCCGCACGCACCGCGCAGGCGATGCCGCCGGGTGTTCCGCCGATGACGATGAGGTCATACGACTTGCCATCCACGTCCTCCGGCTTGGCCGCGGTCTTCAAAAGCATCGGCGGCGGGATTTTCACCGGTGTGGCCTCGCTCGCCTTGGTTGCCGGGAAGCCGGCATCGGCTCGCGTGTTGCGTTCCGCGATGGCCTCGGCCTCCGGCACGATTTGAAGCCCATCGACGACCACATAGCCATCCGCGCCCGCGTTGGAGATTTTGATGCTCGTTTTGCCCTTATTGAAAGCAAACACACCCAGCGAGCGCGGAATGCCATCCTCCAGGCATGCCTCACGCTGATTCTGCGTCACCGTTTTCTCGCCGTCGGCACTACGAATGGTGATCTGCGCTTTCTGGGCGCGATTCGTGGCATGGACGTAAAGCAATCGCACCTCGTATTTGCCATCGGTGGTAATCTCCGGCGTGAACTTCGCCACGGCGTCCGACTTCTTCCCCCGATCATCATGACGATACGAAGCACCGACGAGCGCCGGGAGTTTGTCGGCCACTTTCCAAGCGCCAGTGTATTCCGCCGCATCGTCATCGAGCACGATGCCTGTCGCTTTTCGTTCTGCCGTGGTCAGCGTCGCCTTTTCGGCCTTGTCCGTCTCCTCGAGCGTGAAACGCGTGCTCACCACTGAGTTCTGCTCCGGCCCTTCGCGATACTTGATGTAGGTCGTCGCGACGACCGTGCCATCCGGCAGCAGTTCGAGGCCCGGATAGCCGCAATCGCTGGCTTTGTAGCTATGCAGCAGCTTGATTTTGTATTCGCCGTCCTTTCCGCTGACGATGTCCTCGTAGCGACCCACCCACGCGACGAAGTGATTCTTCGTTGGACTCTTCAAACCGGTGTCGCGAAAGGCGATCACAAGCCGCCCATCCTTCGCATACACCGCTTTGTGCCGGTCACCGTGCAAACCCGTCGGCAACGCCTTCACCTCCGACCACGTTTTGCCCTCGTCCTCGCTCGTGATGAAGTGCGCAGGCTCGGTGCGGATGTTTTCGCGGATGAGGCAGAGCAATTGTTTGCCATCGGGCGAACGAATGACCTCCGGCTCACAGGGCTTCAAATCACCGAGATCAACGAGGATGCGCCACGGGCTCCACGTCAGCCCGCCATCGGTCGATTCGCTCTGCGTGACGACATTCGACCGCTTGTCCTTCGTTTCACCGGGCCGTCGGATGTTCGAGAGGCCGATCAGCTTCTTGCCGCCCTCCACCGGCATGATCGTGCAAAACGGCATCACGCACACGAGGCCGTTACTCTGCATCGGCGACCAAGTCTTGCCTTCATCCGTCGAAACCGACTGCTGCATCGTGCCATCGGGACCCTGACCGGCATACACGATCAGCCGCGTCACGCCCTGCGGATCCGTGAGGCGATAGATCGCCGGGCAATTTTTAACCTTCCACCAGTTCTCCGGCACCGGCAGCTCCTCGCTCCACGTCTTGCCGCCGTCATCACTCCGCTTCAACGGCCCCGCCGTGCCGCCATGCCCATGCGTCCACACGCAGAACATCGTTTTGCCATCCGGCATCAACAGCGTCGTCGGATGGCCTTGATAAACCTCCGCCGTGCCTTGAGACACGATGACGTGCCGCGCGGTGTCCTGCGATAGATCAACCACCGGCAGCGCCGCATGAAGAATGGGTGCGAGGGCGAAAAACAGCCAAGAGTGCTTCATGGGAGCAAATGGAGGGATTTCAGGAAAGCATCGGTTTTAGCGAGGCACTCGTCATACAGCGGCTGCGTGCGCATGAGGTAACCGTGGTCGCCGCCCTCGTGGATGACGAGTTCGCTGCGGTTGCCGGCCTTGAGCATAGCCTCGTGGAAGATTTGTGCGCCTTTGAAGGGCGTGGTGGGATCGGCGGTGCCGTGGAAGATGATGGTGGGCGGCAAACCGGGGCGCACGTTGTGCGCGGGCGAGATTTCCTGCCAGCGCTCGCCGATTCGAGCGTTGCCGTAGCCTTCCTTCGAGGTGTCGATGACGGGAAAGAGCAGCACGAGTGCATTCGGTGCCGGCGAGATCTTCAAATCGTCGTCCTCTTCGTTGACGCCGTCGAACATCGCCGTTGAGGCGGCTAAGTGACCGCCTGCCGAGCCGCCGCTGACGATTATTTTGCCAGGATCAATGCCGAGTTCGGCTGCATGCGCCTTCACATAGCGAACCGCCGAGCGCACGTCCTTCACGCAGTCAAAGACGGTCGTGTTGGTCTTCGCGCTGGCCAGCCGATACTGCACGCTGATGCTCACGAGACCGAGTTTCGCGAAATGATCGGCAAATGAGAACATGCGCTCCGGTCCCATGCCCGTCCAGCCACCGCCGTGGATGGTGATGAAGCACGCCCGCGTGTCGGATGCCTTCCAGCCCTCCGGCTGGAACACATGAAGGCTCAATTCACGATCAGCGACCTTCTTGTAAACGATCTTTCGCGTCGGCGAGAGCTTCGCCACGAGCTGCGCGACGTAGTCATTGGCCGTTTTGGGCTTCGGCGCGGGTGTTTGGGCCAGAATCGAGCCGGTAACGGTGAGTAGGAGAAGCAGAAGTCTCAGTGAGATCATCCCGTGTCAACGTGCGCGCTTCTCGGTGCTTGCTGGCAAAATCAGATGACTATCACGCGGTCATTCGTGCCAGCACTTCGTCACCCACAGGTTTGCACGAGCGATAGCCTTCACCTTGTTCCGGCAGATCGGCGAGGAAGGCGCTGCGTTGAGCCGCTTCTTGAAACGTGAGACCGATGAGGGCGCGGCCGACGCGTTCGCCGGACTGGCGGTAGTTGAAGTAGCAGAGGCTGGCGCGGTCGCGGATCAGGCGGGAGAGGAAGTCGTGCAGGGCGCCGGGGCGTTCGTAGAAGTCGAGACGGAGGAAAAGCGGATGCGTGAGCAGATCACCACGCAGCGGGATGGCGCGGAAGGCCACATCGACCGCGCCGCTGAGGTCCTGCCACTGGAAACCGCCTGCATCGAGCCGTGCGGGCAGTTCGGCGAGTTTGGCGGCGCTTTCGGCGGTGACGGTGAAGACAGGCCAGGCCTCGTCGGGATGATGCAGGCCGTATTGGAAGTCGGCGATGTTCAGGCCCTCGAAACACGAGTCGAGCAGCGACAGCATCGCGCCAGGTCGCTCGGGAATGTTGATGCGCAACGTGCGGGACACCGTGCTGGCCGCGCCTTCGCTTTGCGCGATGAGACCGAGCTGGAGGAAGTCGATGTTCGCGCCAGTGATGACGATGAGCACCTTCTTGCCCGCCAGCGCCGCACGTTCCTTCAGCACCGCCGCGAGCCCCATCGCGCCGCTCGGCTCCGAAATGCAGCGCAGGGTCTCCCACAGCACGCGGATGGCCGCGCTGACCTCCGCGTTCGTCACGGTGGCGATGCGATTGAGCATCGTGCGGCAGATTTCAAAGGGCAGGGCACCCGCTTTCCGCACCGCAGTGCCGTCGCAGAAGATGTCGAGGTCGTGTAGCTCGATTGGGTGGCCTGTTTCGATGGCCGCTTTCATGGACGCCTGGCCCACACCTTCCACGCCGATGATTTCGATGCTCGGCCAGTAGGTTTTGAGCCAGTCCGCCGTGGCCGAGGCCATGCCTCCGCCGCCGATTTGCAAAAACGCCGCGTCGAACGGCCCATGGCCCGAAAGCACGATTTCATCCGCCAGTGTGCCCTGACCGGCCATCACCGCGAGATCGTCGTAAGCATGCACATAGACCGCGCCGCTGGCCTTTTCGTGTTCGCGAGCCGCGAGCACCGCTTCGTCGTAACTGTCGCCCGCGAGCACGATCTGCACAAAATCGCCACCGTGATGCCGCACGGCGTTTTGTTTCACCTTCGGCGTCGAGCGCGGCATGTGGATGCGAGCCTGAATGCCGAGGGTTTTCGCCGCGAGAGCCACGCCTTGCGCATGATTGCCCGCCGAGGCCGTCACCACGCCGCGTTCGCGTTGCTCCGGCGTGAGCTGCGCCATGCGATTGCACGCACCGCGCCATTTGTAGCTCTTGATCGGCGAAAGGTCCTCGCGCTTCACCCAGATCTCCGGCCCCGGCTCATTCCCGGGCAAAACCAGCCGCTCCATCGGCGTCGCCTGCCCGAAGCGATACACACGCTCACGCGCAAAAAGAATCTCCTGCCTCAATCGGCGGTCCAGCGGCAACGGGTCACGGTCCATGCGCTGTTCCTTCATCAGCGAGATGGAAGGAGCAAGGTTTTAGTGTGGTGCAGTCCACCGGACTGCCTCAGATGAGTCCAGAGGCCTCAACCACACTCACTTGCTCCACTTCAACACCTGGCCGTCGTTTTCGAGTCGTGCTTTCAACTTCGCGTAATCGACCTCCTGCACGGCCTGTTCGTCCTGCAATGCCATCACAGCCGCGGTGGCGGCGCTTTGGCTGGTGATCATGAAAACGGGTTCCATGCGGATGCTGGCGAAAGCGGTGTGGCTGGCGCTCAAGGCGAAGGTGACGAGCAGATTCGAGCATTCGCCCATCTTCGGCACGATGGCGTCGTAGCCGATTTGATACGGCCCGAAGCCGCCGCGACCTCCGGCGAGCTTGCCTTCGCGGATGACGACGCCGTCCTTCACGATGCGGCGGATCTCATGCACGTCCGTGCCGTAGCTGCCGAGGCCGATGGACTTCGGCGCGATGGTTTTGCCGAAGGTGTGATGCTCGGTGAGCACGAGATCGCTCACCATGCGCCGCGCTTCGCGCACATAGATTTGATGCGGCCAGCCGCCGTTGTCGGTGAACTCATCCTTGGGCAAACCAAAGCGCTGCATGTCCTTGCGAACCTTCTCCGGCACGCGCGGATCGGTCGCGAGGAAGTGAAGCAGGCCGCGGTGGTAGTTCTCGTGCTTCTTCGCGATCTTTTCGCGCTCCGCGTAGCTCGCGCCAGGCCACGCGTGCGAGGCACCGGGCAGATTGCCGCCAAAAGTGGCCGTGTTGAAGTCCCACTTGTCGTTCGGCAGCGGATCGTGCTTCGAGAACCAGCGCAGGTCCATGTCATCGCCGTTTTGCAAACAGGCCTCGATGAAGCGGGCGACGATCTCATACGTTTTCGGGTCGTAATCGGCCGGAGGCGTGATCGGGAGGCTGTTGGCCTTGTTGGTCGTCAGACAGAGGCGGTAGCAATAGGCCTGCACACCGGGCGCGGGATCGCCAGGCTTGCCGACATCGTCCAGCTCCACCAGCGGCAGCACACCGCTGTCTTTGCAGCCGATCACGACATAGGGATCGAGCGGAAAATCTCGATCCCACACGCCGAGGCCGTTTTGGAGCCGTCCGTTGCTGCCGGGTTGCGCGAACTCGCTGCGCGGCTTGAAACGCTCGTCGTATTGGATGCCATTGAAGCTCTCGCCATACTTCGCATTGCCCTCGCGCATGAGCGTGAAGCTTACACCGGCCTTCGCCATCAAATCACCCTCATAGGTGGTGTCGATGAACATCTTCGCGCGGATCACATCGCCGTTTTCGAGGGTGATGGAAGTGATGCGGGCACTCTTGCCCGCATCTGGGCGGCCAGGAGTGGCCACCTCACTTTTTTCCACGGAAGCCAGTTTGGCGTTCCGAAGCACTTTCACGCCCGCTTCCTTCACCATTTCATCAAACACGCGCTCCGCCTGATGTGGCTCGATGGCATACGCACCGCCGGTCGCGGGGCCGCCGGTGCTTTTGAAGGGCTGATCCCATTCCAGTTTCTTGCCGTAGGCCGCGACGAGCCGTGTGAAATACTCGCGTGCGATGCCACCGACGCTGCGCGGATCACCGATGTCAACCGCGCTAAGCCCACCACTCGTCATGCCGCCGAGATGACGCCCTGGCTCGGCCAAAACGACCGTTTTGCCCATTCTCGCCACCTGCACGGCGGCGCTCACACCGCCAGACGTGCCGCCAAAGACGCAGACATCGGCTTCGTGCACGGTGGCGAAGGCCGAGGTGGCCCCAAGAAGGAAAAATAGGGTTTTCATGGTTGTTCGAGCCATTCGAGATTGAAGCGGGCGACTGTTAATAAGGAGCCAGCGAAGCCAGGCTTCGTGCCACGGCCGTAAAAGCAAAGGATGGTGCCGTTTTGGGTGACCGCGATGTCGGAGTACATGCTGGGGCCGTCTTCGAGGAGTTTGTTCACGGGCCAGGTTTTGCCTTCATCGCGGCTGATTTTGACGCTGACGTTTTTGCGAGCGCGACTCTTGCCGGGCTCGGGTGTGCCTTCGCGACCGCCTTCGAGGTTGTGAGGGTTGGAGAAGAGAATGAGGCGCTTGCCGCCGTGGTCGTAGCGGACGATGCCGGCCATGCAAATCGGCTCCAGCAGGGCTTCGTCGAACTTGGGCGTACTCCAGTTCGTGGCACCATCAGGGCTGGTGGTGATGAGCCGGCGGTGCGCTTTGGATTCGCTGCGCACGTTCAGCATGACGCGACCATCGTTGAGTTCAATGGCACCGGTTTCGTTCGGGTTGATCCATTCGTCGGTGCAGGGCACGGCGATGTCACCGGCCTTCCAAGTCTTGCCTTGATCCTCGCTGTAGATGGTGGCGGTGACGCTCGGGCGATGCGCGTTGCCGCCTTCACCCGTGGAAAGCCACACGGGCACGACAAGGCGACCGGTTTTGAGCTGGATGCTGTGATTCGGGCCGGTGGCGAGGACCTTCCAAGCATAGTCCTTTTTGAAAGCGTCGAAGGTGGAGGAGATTTCGACCGGCTTCGACCAAGAAAGGCCGTCGTCCTCGCTGCGCTGGTAGAAGGCGCGTTCGTATTCGAGGCAGAAGAGCATGTGTACGGTGCCGTCTTTGTCCGCGATGAGCACCGGGTTGTTGTAGGTGACCTGGGTGGTGTCGATGTTTTTTAGCCGCAAAGCGAAGGGGTTCTTCTGCTTCGGTCCGGGCACGTCGGCGATGCTTTGCGGCTGGCTCCACGTCTTGCCGTCATCGGTGCTGCGGCGGAGCAAAATGCGGATGTCGGACCAATCACCACCGCCCTGGCGTGCCTCACACCAAGCCAGCACGGTACCTTTGGCTGTCACGACGATGCCGGGAATGTGGTAGATGTTGTAAGCGGGATCATCGCCTGTGGTGAAGAGATCCTGCTTTTCGAGAAACGGCTCCGCGGCCAGCAAGGTGGAGCTGAGGACGAGGAGGGAAAAGAGAGCATGCTTCATGGTGGAGAGGAAGAACGCATGCTCTGACGGATTCTCCGCGTGGATTTGCCTCTGGCAAAATGTCACGTCACGTTTTCGAGCGAGCGGCGCACCTCGTCGAGCAGCACGGGATCCATCTCCGTGAGGTGGCTGCGCTCCGGAAATCGTCCCTCATTCACATCGGCGATGTATTCGCGGAAGGCGGCGATGCGCTCGTTTTGCAGGCGGCGGTATTCCTCAGCGAAGTTTCGGTAGGCCTTGGAGTGACGAGGAAGGCGTTCGTCGTAATCGCCGAGGATGTCATCGGAGAAAAGGAACTGCGTGTCGCAGCCCGTGCCGGAGCCGAGGGACATGAGGATCATCGTCGTTTGCTGGCAGAGCCAGGTGGCGAGATTGTGCGGCACGATCTCGATCTCGGCGGCGTAAGCACCCGCGTTTTCGATGTCCTTCATCTTTTGGTAGATGGCCTTCGCCTCCACGGCGGTCTTGCCGAGGCTGCGATAGCCGGTCCAGGTGACATGGCGCGGCACCATGCCGATATGACCGACGACAGGAATGCCCTCGCGTGCCATCGCCTCGATGAGATACGGGCTGCCGGAGCAATACACTGAGCTGGCCCCGAGCTCGAGCGCCCGAAAGCCGGTGCGGATCGCCTCCTCCTGCGTGGCCATGCCATGCGGCGTGGAGCCAGAGAGAAAGCTCTGCGGCGCAGCGGCCACGAGCAATGGCAGGCGGGACTGTGCCTCCGGCGTGTCGAAAGGGCAGCTCATGAGATCCACGCCCGCCGCCTCCGCAGCGGCAGCCTCCTCGGGAGACTTCACATGGATGTGCGTGAGGACGCGTTTGCCTTTGAGCTTACGGAGATCGTGGACGGTGAATTTTTTGCGTGGGCGAAGCATGACAGCCTCGTTTTAGGAGAAAGCAGCTTCGCTTGCAATCACGAAGCAGGTTCACGACGGCGTGATGACGTGAAGACAGATTTGGACTCCCCAGCGATCACCGCCAGCGCGGGATGCCGCATCGCCCGCTCGAGGGTGATAAGGTAGCAGGAAAAGCCGCAGCGCACCGGGCGGCCCACTGGTTTCAGGCCGTAACGCTCCACGGCTTCATCCAACACCGACGCTGCAATCGGTGCGATGCCCATGCCATCGGAGGCGGCGGTTTTCATCAGCGCGGCATCATCAAACTCCGCCACGATGCGTGGGCGGAGGCGGTGGGAGTCAAACCAGCGATCCAGCTCATGCCGCCACGCCGTGCGGCTGGCGGGAAGGAGCACCGGGGCGTCTTTGAGCGAGGCGGGGAAGTTCGCACTCAGCTTCTTGGCCAGTGCTGGCACGGCACAAAAGACCACGGGTGATTCGCCGAGAAGATGATTGAAGGCTTTCACTGGCATCGAAGAAGGCGCAGCTTCATCGGACAAAACGACATCCAGCCTGCCTGCCGCCAGCGATCCGAGCAACTCCTGCGCATGGCCTTCCGCGCAGGAGAGCTGCAGATTCGGAAACGCCTTCACGGCAGGCCGGATGAGCCGCCACGCGACGAGCTTCGGCAGCGAATCGGTGATGCCAATGTTCAGGCGCAGGCTGCGTGCGCTGCCCTGACCGTGCAGTGAGCGCACCATCTCCGTGCCGAGAGAAAAAATCTCCGCCGCACAATCCATCACCAACCGCCCCTGGGCGGTGAGCTTCAATCCGCGTCCGGTGCGGTCAAAGAGCTGCTCATCAAGGCTGGTCTCCAGCGCTTTGATCTGGGCACTGATCGTCGGCTGCGAGAGGTTTAGCCGCGAGGCGGCGGCGCGTAGGCTGCCTGCGCGGGCGACTTCCCAAAACAGGCGCAGATGATGGTAATTGAGGTGGGGCTCGTTCATGAGGTATTATCGAATCAATGCTTTGAAACATCGAAATCGTCAAAGTATCATTCTGCGTCACAATCCGCACCGCCCGATGCCCCCTACAAACACCTCACCATCTACCAGCCTGCTAGCCCAGCTCGCCGCCATCACGGGGAGCGAGTATGATCATGAGCGGACCCGGTTGGCGGTGCAAAACGCTGCGAAAGCGGACGCGGATCCGCTTTCGCAGCTCATCTCGGCCGCTGCGGAGGTTTACATGAAGGTCACGCCGGTGCGGCAGCCGCTGGCGGAGGTTTTGTGGCATGCGCGGCAGGATCTGCCGGTGGTCATTTGGAGCGTGAAGGAGAAAAAATGGATCGTGGTGACCTTCGCAGGCTGGTTTCGCCTGCGCATCGCGGATGGAGATCATCCGACGCATCGGCTCAGCATCTCGCGCAGTGAATTGGTGCGGATGCTGGGCTTGCAGAGCGTGAATGATGTCGTCGAGGCCGGTGTGGTGCATCCCGAGCGGCCGGCGCATGCGATGAGCATTCACGCCGATCCCGAGCATCACGATCACGTTAGCCCTGAGCGACGCTTTTTCCGGCTTTTGAAGGCGGAACGGCAGGACATCCTCACGCTGCTCATTTTCTCGGTTTTCTCCGGCATCCTGTACCTCGCCGCACCGCTCGCGGTGGACTCCGTGGTGAGCAATCTGGCCTTCGGCGGACAATCGCGACCGTATGTGCAGGCCATCGTGGTGCTCGCGCTGGCGTTGTTTGGGGCGCTGGGACTGCAGGCGGTGGTGAGCGGCTTTCAATACTACATCTCCGATATCATCCAGCGCCGCATCTTTGTGCGCACGGCGGCGGATCTCGCGTATCGCCTGCCACGCGTCAAAGCGGAGGCGCTCGATGAAGTGCACGCGCCGGAGCTGGTGAACCGCTTCCTCGATGTTGTCACCGCGCAGAAGAGCACCGCGCTGCTGCTGCTCGATGGCATCAATCTCGTCTTTGGCAGCCTCATCGGCATGCTGCTGCTCGCCCTATATCATCCGCTGATGCTCATGTTTGTCGTCATCCTGCTGGCGCTCATTGCGCTGAGCATGTGGCTCCTCGGCAAAGGCGCGGTGAAGACCAGCATCGCCGAATCCCGCGTGAAATACGATGTCGTGAACTGGTTCGAGGAGATCGCGGCCTTCCCCTTCGCCTTCAAAGGCCCCGGTGGCTACCAGATGGCCTCGGAGCGTGCGAATCAGCTCGCCACCGAGTATTTGCAGCGCCGCTCGGCGCACTTCCGCATCGTCATGCGGCAGATCGTGGCGCTGCTGGTGCTCTCCGTGCTCGCGGCGGCTGTGTTGCTCATTCTTGGCAGTTGGCTCGTCGTGAGCCAGCAGATCACGCTGGGCCAGCTCGTGGCCTCGGAGTTGATCATGGGCACCATCGTGACCGCGATGGCAAAGATGGGCAAAAAGCTCGAAGCCTGGTATGACGCGATGGCCGCCATGGACAAGCTGGGGCACATCTTCGACCTCGAAATCGAGCGCGAGGACGGCGAGCAGCCCGCGAAGCGCGAAGGCGGCGCGGAGGTGCGAGCTTGCGAAGTATCGTTCGGCTATCATGAGCCGCTTTTCGCCAAAAAGACCTTCACCATCACTCCAGGCAGTCGCGCGGCGATTGTCGGTCCGCATGGCTCGGGAGCGAGTTCGCTGCTCGACATCCTTTTTGGCCTTCGACAGCCTTTGGAGGGCCATGTCAGCATCGACGGGCTCGATTTGCGCAGTTGGTATCTGGAGGCGCTGCGCGAGAGCGTGATGCTGCTGCGTCGTGATGAGATCGTGGATGGCACGGTCATCGAAAATCTGCGCTTGGGCCGTGTCGATGTCGGTTTGGATGAAATCCGCAGCGCCTTGGACCGCGTCGGCCTGCTTGATGTGCTGCTGCATCGCCCCGATGGCCTCAACTTGCGTCTGAAGGTCGGTGGAGCGCCGCTGAGCGGCAATCAGCGCACACGTTTGTTGCTCGCCCGCGCTTTGGTGCAGCGTCCGCGGCTTCTGCTGATCGATGAACTCTTCGACAGCCTCGACGACGAGTCCTTCAAGCTCCTCGATACCGCCATCCTCGACCCCTCGCTCACCTGGACTGTCATCCTCGCCACCCGCGATCACGATGTCACGAAACGCTGCGATCAGATCATCGAACTTGCGCCGTGCCATTTGAATGACGGCACGTCCTCCGAATCGGAAACTCAACGCCTGCAAAACCGCTCATGAGCCAAGCCACCACTTACTCCGCGCCTCCGTTGCCCGCGCTGAGCCTCGCTGGTTCAGCGAAATTCACGCGCATCTTCAGCCGCTTGCTGCTGGTCGGCTTCGTCGCCTTCGTCTTTGGCATTCTGTTTCTGCCGTGGCGGCAGTTTGTGTCCGGCGCGGGCCGCGTGATCGCTTTCAATCCGCTGGATCGTCGCATCAACATCGAGGCGCAGGTCGCCGGGCGCGTGAAGCACCTGCACGTCACCGAAGGCCAGCGCGTGAAGAAGGGCGAGCTCATCATCGAGATCCAGGACAACGACCCGAACCTCCTCAACAACCTCAAAGCCCAGCGCGAGGCCATCGAAAGTCGTCGCGACTTTGCCAATGGCCGCGTCGAGTCGCTCACCGCGCAGATCACGCAGCAGGAACTCGCCAAAGCGCAGGCCATTGATGGTGCAGAACAACGCGTGGCCGCCGCGAAGATCGGCGCGGAGACCTCGCAGTTGAACTACAACCGCACGAAGGATCTCTTTGAGAAGAAACTCGAGTCGCAGCGCAATTTCGAACTCGCCACGCTTTCGCGGGACTCGACCATCGCGGAGCTGAAGTCCGCTGAGGCGGCGCTGAAGCGCACCAGCAATGATTTCGACGCCACCATCGCCTCCACGCACGCGTCGAAAGGCACCGCCTTGAGCGAAGTGGCCACCGCCGAGCGCGATCTCTCCGTCATCGACGTGCAGATCAATCAAAACCTCCGTCAGGTCGTCGAATCGCCGCGCGATGGCATCGTGCTGAATGTCGCCGCCACCGATGGCACCTACTTGAGGCCTGGCTCGCTCATCTGCGTCATCATTCCGGAAACCGACAGCCGTTTTGTCGAGATCATGGTCGATGGCAATGACATGCCGCTCATTCAGTCGCGCAAAGATGGTCAGCACGGCAGCCCGGTGCGTCTCGCCTTCGAAGGCTGGCCCGCGGTGCAGATGATCGGCTGGCCTCAACTCGCCGTCGGCACCTTTGGTGGCGAAGTCGTGTTCGTCGATGCCACGGACGATGGCACCGGCAAATTCCGCGTCGTCGTCGGTCCTGCTGATGACATCGTCGATCGCGGCGATGGCAAAGGCCCCGTCACCGTCGGCTGGCCTGACAAAGACCGCTGGCTCCGTCAGGGTGCCCGTGCGAATGCGTGGGTCATGCTGAACCAAGTCCCGCTCTGGTTTGAACTCTGGCGTCAAATCAACGGCTTCCCGCCTGTGGTCAGCGATAAGGACGGCAAACTCGATCCCACGAAGAAATGATGATCTGCGAAAGCTCTGGCACTCAAACCACGCGGCAGCGTCCTGGAGTGCTCCAGTCCTCTGGAGCGGGGCCGACGAGTGCGGGGGGGCCCGGCGCCAAAACGCTATCGCGCTCGCCACGCGTCTGATCATTCTCCAATTTTCAGTTTTCAGTTCTCAATTTTCAATCCTCAGCGCTGCCGAGAAGCCTAAAACGCTCCTCCTCGCCGAAGTGCTCGCGTCCGTTCAATCGCAGTATCCGCCCTATCTCGCCGCTTTGATCGAACAAGACATCGCGAACGGTCGTGTGCGGCAGGCGCAGGGCGCGTTTGACGTCAATTTGAATGCCGGCGGCACGATGAACCTCGCGGGCTACTACGACGGACGCACCGGTTACGCGATGATCGAGCAACCGCTGCCGTTTTGGGGCGGCAGCGTGTATGGCGGCTACCGCTTGAGCAGCGGCTTCCTCCCGAACTACAACAAAGAGCGCACCGGGGTCGATGGCGAGGGCGTGCTCGGCTTTCGCATCCCGCTGCTGCGCGATGGCACCATCGACCGGCGCCGCGCTTCGTTGTGGCAGGCGCAAATCGACCAGGAACTCGCCGATCCGATCATTCTGCGCCAATACCTCGACTTCATCCGCGCCGCGACGATCAGCTACTACACCTGGGTCGCCAGCGGACAGCGCCTCGCACTCGCCGAGGAGCTCTTTCGCATCGCCAAAGACCGCGACAGCGCCATCGCCGAGCAAGTAAAAAAAGGCGCCAGCGCCCCCATCGTGCAGATCGACAACCAACGCCTCGTCGTTAGTCGCGAAATCGCCACCGTGCAGGCTTTGCGACGCTTCCAAGCCGCCGCCATCGAGCTTTCGCTCTTCTTCCGCACCAAGGACAAAGCCGAGCCCATCATCGCCGCGCGAAATCGCGTGCCCAAAGCCTTCCCGCCGCATCCGCGACTCGATGAAAGCCAGCTCACCGCCGACATCGCCAAAGCGGCCGTGTTTCGTCCCGAGATCCGCCGCATCGAACTGCTCACCCAGAAGGTCGAAATCGACCGCAAGCTCGCGAAGAACAACATGCTGCCCAATCTCGATGTCGGCGTCGAAGCCGGTCAATTCCTCGGCGGCAACCGTCCGCGCGACATCGAGCAAAACGAGATCGAGGCCAAAATGGAGTTCAAACTCCCTCTGCAACGTCGCGAAGCCCAGGGCCGCGTGGACATCGCCGATGCCACCATCGAGCGCCTGAACAACGACAAGCGTTTCGCCCGCGACCGCATCACCGCCGACGTTCGCGATGCCTACAGCGCCCTCATCGCCGCGTATGACGCGCTCAAGATGACGCGCCGAAACGTCGAACTCGCCCGCCAGCTCGAAACCGCCGAAAACGAGCGCCTCAAACAAGGCGCGACGGATTTGCTCGCCCTCCAAATCCGTGAACAAGCCACCTTCGACGCCCAAGTCCTCGAAGTCGAAGCCCAGGCTGATTACTTCCGCGCTCAGGCGAATTACCGCGCTGCGATAGCTGCCGATGCGCCGAGCAAGTTGACGAGGTAGCTGATCCTGAACTCGTTTCACCGTCTCATGAAGCCGATTCTTTTTCTCGTCCTCGCTAGCTTGGCTGTGGCCCAGCATCCGCAGCTCAAAACCGGCCCGAATGCCGATCTCGGCGGCGCTTTGCTCATGCCGGCGAATGACGAATGGAATCGCGATGTCTCCAAAGACGAGGTCGATCCGCTCAGCGATGCCATCATTGCCTCCATCGGCGCGGAGACGGGCCTGCATGAGGACTTTGGCATCGTGTGGAAGGGCCAGCCGGGCGGCATTCCGTATTACGTCGTCAGCGGTGATCAGCCAAAGGTGCCGGTGAGTTTTGAATATGCCGATGAGAGCGATCCGGGGCCGTATCCCATCCCGCCGGATGCGCACATCGAAGGCGGTCCGCAGGCCGAGGGCGACAGGCATGTGCTCGTGCTCGATAAGGACAACTGGAAGCTCTACGAGCTGTTTCACAGCTTCCCGCTCGATGGTGGCAAAAGTTGGAAAGCCAGCAGCGGTGCGGTTTTCGATCTGAAGAACCCCAAGCCACGTCCCGCAGGCTGGACGAGCGCCGATGCGGCCGGTTTGCCCATCCTGCCCGGCCTCGCCCGCTACGATGAAATCTGCGGCGCCAAGAAGCTCATGCATGCTCTGCGCTTCACCGTCAAAAAGAGCCGCCGAGCGTATGTGCCGCCCGCCACGCACTTCGCCAGTCCGCACCAAGATGAAAACCTGCCGCCGATGGGCATGCGTGTGCGATTGAAGGCGAGCTTTGACACCTCGAAGTTCACCGGAGCCGCCAAAGTCATCCTCGAAGGCCTCAAAACCCACGGCATGATCCTCGCCGACAACGGCGGCGACTGGTTCATCAGCGGCGCACCGGATGATCGCTGGAATCACGAGGAGCTGCTCCCGATTCGCAAAGTGAAGGGCAAAGACCTCGAAGTCGTGAAAATGGGGCCACTGACGACGCGATAATAGGTTTCCCATGTCCATCTCCCGCCTTTCTCGCCCACGCGTGCAGCTTTGGATGCTGCGCCTCATGATTGCCATCCTCATCACCGGATTGCCGGGAGCGCTGCTGCCGGAGATCGCCTTCCAAAAGTTCTCGTGGCTCATGGGCTATGGCAAACAACCGATCACACCGCTCATCGTTTACCTCTCCGGCAATGCTGGCTTTGCTTATGTGACGATCGCCGTGCTGATCTGGGCCATCTCACGCGATCTCACGCGCTACCAGCCACTCGTGCGTCTGTGCGGCTGGACGATGGTCGTCGCAGGTCCAGCCTATCTCTCGATTGATCTCAGCCATTTGCTGAGACACTTTGGTTCCAGCGAGGCGTTTTGACTGCCCCATGCGTTTCATCCTTTTCCTGCTGCTGGTCACCACCGCCGCTTTTGCCGAACCCACTTGGTCACCCTTAGGCCCCGGCGGTGGTGGATGGATTGAAGATGTCGTCGCGCATCCGACGAACCCGAAAGAGGTCTGGGCGATGACCGATCTCAGCGGTTTGTTTCGCTCGCAGGATGCGGGAGTCACCTGGCGGAAGATGTCCGCCGATGTGGAGCGCGGTGTCGTCGCGAGAAAACAAATCACCTCGCACAACCGGCAGTTCGCCATCGATCCGGCGGACTCGAAGCACATGTATTGGGGTGTGTGCGGCATGATCTGGGCCTCGCACGATGGCGGTGCGACGTGGCAGGCCGTGTTTGGCACCGCACCGAAGGTGGGCGACGACAAAACACCGCATCTCGGCCATGCGATGGCCGTTTCAAATAAGGGCGAGGTCGTCGCGCTCGATCATGAAAGCGTGCTGCGCATCTCACGCGATCACGGCGCCACTTGGGCCGAGTTGTCGAGGCCGCCGGTGGCAAAGAACTCCGCCGACACGCCCGCGTATCCGCTCTTCCTCGCCGATGACACGCTCTGCGTCTCGTGCCGACCGTCGCCAGGCCTCGCGGTGTCTCGCGATGGTGGCAAGACGTGGCAGCTTCAGCTCACCGAGACCATCATTTTGAATGTACAGGCCACACCGGAAGGCGCGGGCGTGTTTGCGTTCGACTCGACCGGCAAACTGCATCGCAGTGTCGATGCGGGAGCGAGCTTCACGATGATCAAAGAGGTCCCGCACCAGTGGCAGCCGGGTTTGCGATTCGCAGGAGGTCTGGCAATCGCTAGAGGCGGCAAGGTCATGCTGTGGTCGCTCGGGCAGCTCGTGGTGAGCAGTGACAATGGAGAGACATGGACGCGCCATCGCATCGAGACGAACTGGAATCGCGGCAGCTATCCGGGCATGAACCGCTACGCCTCGCCCGAGGGCAAATGCAGCGCTCTCGCCGTCACCGCCGATGGCTCGACATGGCTGAAGTGCGACAGCTCGCTCATGTGCCGCAGCACCGACTTCGGCGTG
Organism: Verrucomicrobiaceae bacterium; assembly: GCA_016713245.1. Lineage (GTDB taxonomy): Bacteria > Verrucomicrobiota > Verrucomicrobiia > Verrucomicrobiales > Verrucomicrobiaceae > Prosthecobacter. The sequence goes on from JADJPM010000001.1 coordinate 1,766,179, forward strand.
AACTGGACGGGCAGCACGGTGGGCTTGCAGATCCTCTGCTACTTCCAGGGACCCGCCATCAGCCCGCATGATCCGCAGCAGGCGATGGTCGCCGCGCTCGATCAAGGCGTCTTCAAAACCGAAGACGGCGGTACATCATGGAAACCAATGCGCGTGCAGACCGAGTGGTGGAACGACGACTGGCAAAATCACGATGGCAGCGTGGTGAAGGTGCATCCGACGAAGAAAGACAACTGGTTTGCCATCATCCACGGCCACGGCGGCACGCGGCATCCGCGTCTGCATCGCACCGATGACGGCGGCGAGACTTGGAAGCTCGTTTTGGACCTCAAAGAGCAGTTCGGCGGCGAGTGGGGCAAATGGCTCGACGACAGCGAGATGGGCGATTTGATCTTCGACCCTTCGAATCCGGACGTGATGCACCTTTGCAACTACCAGCTCGGCGTTTTCAAAAGCAGCGATGGCGGCCAGACATGGAAGCACACGCTGAAAACGAAGAACGGCCTCAGCCTCGTCACAAGCCCCAGCGGCAAGCATGTGTATCTGCAATGCCTCAAGCGCACCGGCCTCTACGCCAGTCATGATCGCGGCGAGACCTGGGAGGTCGCCCACGCCGCCGATGGCGTGGACGGGCTCGCCCATCATCCGAAAGACGAGACGACGCTCTTCATCAGCGACGGCCAGCACGAGAACTACTGGAGCTACAAGGGCGCACGCCCCGCCAAACTCCTCAAGAGCACCGATGCAGGCAAAACCTGGACGCAACTCGCCGCGAACGACAGCGGCCCGCTATACATTGATCCCGCAAAGCCCGAGATCATGCTCATGAGCACGCTGCACGGCGGCAAAGGCATCCTCCGCAGCACCGATGGCGGCCAGACGTGGCATGATTTCCATCACGACGCCCCCAGCTACACCGCCCGCGGCTTCACCTACGGCGGCACACCCGGCAGTGTCATTTATCACATGTTTGGCAACATGGCGCGGACCACGCCGTTCTTTCGATGAACTGACATCATCATGAAAACTCTCTTCTTTTTTTGTCTCCTTCTCACTCTTCCATTCCCCGCTTCGGCGCGTGATTACCATGTTCTGCCCCAAGGTGCGGGGATGCGTGACGGCACCCGCTGGGAACACGCACTCGACGCCGCGACGGCGATGTCCTTGATGAAGACGGGGCTTCAGCCCGGCGACCGCCTGCGAATCGGTAGCGGGGCATATCGCGGTATCGAGTTTGGCATCGGCGTGACGGGCACGAAGGCAGCGTCCATCCTCATCGAGGGCGTGGACACGGGCGGTGGGTTGCCGGTTTTTTCCGGTCAATGGGATGAGAAGCACCCCGACAAGGGCAGCATCATCTTCACCCTCACCGATAGTGCAGCCTGGGTGACGCTGCGCGGCTTGCACGTGCGAGACGCCGTGGTGGGCGTCAATGCGCCGCGCACGAAAACCGGTTTCGCGCGTCCTGGACTCCGTTTTGAAAACATCGACATGGAGCGCATCCGCCACGGCTACTACTTCAGCGATTGCACCGACCTCACTCTCGCCACCTGCACGGTGCGCCGCTACACCAAGCATGGCTTCCGCTTTGAAGGGGGCTGCGTGGACGTGATCGTGCGCCAATGTGTGGCGGATTGCAGCGAGGGCGATGAAGCATGGGAGCGCCTCACCGAATTGCTGCCCTTCGGCTTTTTCGCCAACGGTGCGGACGTTCCGAATGCGCGGCTGCGCTTTGAGGACTGCAACGCGAGCAACCACCTCATGCCACTGCAAAAGAACAAATACAATAACGGCGATGGCTTTGTGGCCGAGGAAAATAACGCGGAGCTGGTCTTCATCCGCTGCCGTGCCGAGCGCAATCAGGACGGCGGCTTTGACCTCAAGCCCAAGGGCGTGCGGCTGGAAGAATGCGTGGGTCTGCGCAACAGCCGCAACTTCCGCCTCTGGTCCCACGCGGAGATGAAGGGCTGCTTCAGCGGCCTGGCCTCCGACGGGATCTGGGCCAAGGACGGCCCCGTCACCGCCACCGGCTGCACATTTCACGAATTGAAAAACGCCGTGTCTGTGGACAACGACGCCCGTGCCGCCGTGCGCCTGAAGGACTGCCTGCTGCATCGCGTGCAACGCCCACTCTCTGAAGACACCGGCGGCACGCTCGACATGGACGACAGCAACCGCCAGGATGACCAGGCAGCGGTGAAAGTCCCGTAAAGAACCATCGGTTTTGCCTCCCAATCACCAAACAGCCGACCCGCAGTGACGAAGTGATTTCACCATGATGACAACCACGCTCCATCACCTCCTTGCCTTCTGCGTCTGTTCATACATGGCATCAACCGTGAGCCTACACGCAGCCGACCCCACTATGCCGGGTGAACTCACTACGCCCTTACCCACGATCAACCACCTCGCCATCGAATGGCAGATCGAGGGCGATGACGATCTCGATGCGACCTGTGAGGTGAAAGTGCGAAAAGACGGCGAAACAGCTTGGCGTGATGCCGAATCGCTGCGTCGTGTTCCTGCCGGGAAAAGCCAAAAGACCTCGCCGATCTTCACTTGGACGAATCGTTTGAGCGGCAGCGTCTTCGATTTGGAGGCAGGAACGAGCTACGAGATCGAATTGAAGCTGCATGACCCCGATGGAGGCTCCGCGACAAAAATCGTGAAAGTCTCAACGCGGCCCGAACCCATCGCGAAAGCCGATGCGTTGATCAAAAACGGCTCGAAGGCCGATTTGAATGCCGTGAAGCCGGGCGAGGTGCTTTTGCTGGCCGATGGCGATTACGGCGCGGCGGTCTTCAATCGCGATGGGGAACCTGGAAGGCCGATTTTGTATCGCAGCACGAGTGGAAAGGCTGTGTTCAGCGAGATCAGCCTCACGAATCGGAAGTGGGTGTATCTCGAAGGTGTCACGGTGAATGGGCCGGTGCGCTTGAATGGCTCGGAGCACTGCGTGGTGCGGCGTTGCAGCATCAACGCGCAGTTCGGCATCAAAGCCTACAAGCCGGGCATGATGAACTGCTGCATCGAGGACAACGTCATCACCGGCATCCGCGAATGGAAGCCGGAGATCATGGGCGCGGGCGGCGACAACGAGGGCGAGGGCATCCAGTTCACTGGCAGCGGCAATGTGATCCGCCACAATCGCGTCAGCGGCTTCCGCGACTGCATCAGCCACATGGAAGACGACGGCGCGGCACCGCAGATGTGCAATGACATCCTCAACAACGACCTCAGCGCCGGTCTCGACGACGGCATCGAGGCCGATTTCGCCCTGCACAACTGCCGCGTGATGCGGAATCGCCTCACGAACTGCTTTGTCGGCATCTCTTCTCAGCCCGGACTCGGCGGGCCGAACTACTTCCTGTGCAATGTGATGTTCAACATCATCCACGAGGCCTTCAAACTGCATCGTCACAGCCAGGGCGATGTCATCATGCATAACACCGTGATTAAAGCCGGAGACGGCCTAGGCATCTACACCAGCGAGGCTTTTGATCATGCCCGCATTGAGGAGAATCTCTTCATCGGTGGCCCACCACCGGCGAAGAACGACTTCGGCGGCTTCCGCATCAGCCGCGGGCGTGGCGTGAACATGCAGAGCTTCGGCGACCACTGCGTCATCGACCACAATGCCTACGCCGTGCTCGGCAGGCCCTTCGAAGGCAAACTCCGCACCTGGACCTTCCAAACGCTCCCCGGCCCCGACTTCGAAAAACACGGCCGCGTGCTCCAAGTGCCCGTTTCACTCCCCGAAGACCCCGCACGGCTTTATGAGCCGCCGGACCTTTCCGCGCTCACCGAGGCTGGTGCGTATGCAGGCGAAAAAGTGCCGGTGTATGGGCCGAGGCGGTAGGTTTCACTTCCGTTTCATCAGCTCGCGCAGGATTGGATTTGGGAAACGTCGGCTCGGCGTGATGGCGTAGAAGCTTTCTTTGATCTGCGGAAAGCGATGACGCTCGACGAGGGTGCCGTTGGCGAGTTCGTCTTTGACGACGACGGGCGGAACGAGAGTGACGCCATTGGTTTCGCGGGCCATCAGGCGGAGCATGGCCATGTCATCGATTTCGGCGGCGATGATGGGACGGATACCGGTTTGATCCATGAGCACGTCAAAGGCGGCGCGGATGCTGCTTTCGAGGCTGGGGAGGACGATGGGCGTTTTGCGCAGGTCTTCGGGGAAGCGAAAAGGCTTCATGCCGCGTTTTTTGTGCCCGACGAGGCTCACGGGCTGCTCATCGAGCAGGTGACTGTGCCAGCCGGTCTCGGCATCGCGGCGCACGGGCGTGTTGGAGAGCACGACATCGAGGGTGTGGGCCTGGAGTTGGGCCAAAAGCTCGCGCAGCGTGCCGGAGTGGATGATGAGCTCGACATCGTCGCGGGTGATGAGTGGTCGGAGGAAGGTGAGTTGGAAGTTTCGCGACAAATTGGAGGCTGCGCCGACGCGGAGGAAGCCGCGGCTGCGTTTGGCACGGTTTTGCAGGAGGTCGGTGAGTTCTTCGCCGCTGCGGAAGATGGAGTCGGCATACTCGAGGGCGATCTGGCCGGCCTCGGTGAGCATGAGGGCCTTGTGCTTTCGCTCAAACAGCGGCTGGCCGAGGTTTTCCTCCAAACTGCGAAGCTGCACGCTGAGGGCCGATTGGGAGAGCTTCAGGTGCCGCGCGGCCTTCGTGAGGCTGCCTTCATGGGCGATGGCGCGGAAGTAGCGGAGGTGGTGGTAGTTCAAAAAGGCCATGGCAATCAGACTTTTATCAAAGCGAACGATGTGTGGCAAAACATGAATTGGAGTGAAGCGAGGAAAACGGCCAGAGCTTGCGGCGTCACCCAACCCCACGCGCATGAATCAACTCTCCTCGATGACTCCCGCCCTGCTCCACGCCTCTGACTGGATCACGCCGCTACTCCTCTTTGGCCTCATGGCTGTGACCACGATGCTGCGTCATGGGAATGAAGCGTCCGAGGGCGCGGCGTGGGTGGCGAGGATGTTTTTTGGCCTGGCGGTGGTGCTGGCAGGCGGTGTGATGCTGGTGGGGCCGATGCTCATCGAGCTGGCGGCCTGGGGGGCGGCAAGGCTGACACTGCGGGTCGATGAGCTGTCTTCGCTGCTGCTGCTGGTGGTGAGTTTTCTCGGTGTGGTGGTCATGCGCCATGCGGCGGATCGCCTCGAAGGACATGCCATGCAGGCACGGTTCTCACGCAGGCTAGTGGCAACGCTGACCGGCGTCGTGGTGCTGGTGATGTCGAGCCATTGGCTGATGTTCATCGAGCTGGCGGTCGTCACGAGCCTGAGTCTGCACCTGCTGCTGAAGCTGTATCGCAAGCGGGAGGCATTTGGCATCAGCGAAAGGGATGCCCGCTGCCAGGCCGCGTGATGTCTGAACGCTCCCAACACCTTGATTCACCCTCTTGATGGACTTTCTCACGGCAATCCAATCGAACCTCCTCAGCCCGGCGGTATTGTTTTTTGTGCTCGGCGTTTTTGCGTCGGTCTCGAAGAGTGATCTGAAGTTTCCTGAGTCGCTCTACACGACGCTGACGATCTACCTGCTCATCGCCATCGGTTTCAAAGGCGGTGTGGCGATCAACGAGGCGGGCATCGGCGCGGTGTGGCTGCCCGCGCTCGCGGCGGTGGCGCTGGGCGGGATGATCCCGCTGTGGACTTACCCTGTGCTGCGAAAGATGGGAAAGTTCAGCGTGGCAGATGCCGGAGCTATCGCGGCGCACTACGGCAGCGTGAGTGCGGTGACTTTTATCGCCGCGACGAACTTCCTCAAAAGCATCCAGCAACCGTATGAAACCTACGCGTCGGCCTTTCTCGCGGTGATGGAGTCGCCCGCGATCATCGTCGGCGTCGTGCTGGGCAAAAGAGTGCTTGGGAGCGGGAAGTGCTCGCTGGGTGATGCGGGTGTGCGGCATGCGCTGCGGGATGCGGTGCTGGGGCGCGGCGTGCTGCTGCTGATCGGCGCGATGGTGATCGGTGCGTTCAGCGGTAAAAGCGGCATGAACTCGGTCGAGGGATTCTTTGTGGCACCGTTTCAAGGCGTGTTGGCTTTGTTCCTTCTGGAAATGGGCATGGTGGCGGGTCGAAGGCTGGGTGATTTGAAGAAGGTGGGTGTCTTTTTGCTGCTCTTTGGCCTCATCGCGCCGGTGGTGCATGGTGCGGCGGGCGTGCTGCTCGGGACGTGGGTGGGGCTGAGTGTCGGCGGTGCCACGCTGCTGGGCGTGCTGGCCGCCAGTGCGAGCTACATCGCGGCACCGGCGGCGGTGCGCTTGTCTTTGCCGGAGGCAAATCCAACCTACTCACTCACGGCGGCACTGGCGGTGACGTTTCCCTTCAACATCACCGTCGGTGTGCCGCTCTACTTTGAAATCGCCAAACGTCTCCAGCCATGATTCTGCATCCCATGAAACTCGTGACCATCATCTGCGAGGCCATCCTCGAAGAGCGGGTGGTGGAACTCCTGCGTGAGGCCGGTGCGCATGGCCACACAGCCTTCAATGTGCGCGGCAGCGGGCATCAAGGCGAGCGCAACGCGGACATCGCCGAGACGGGCAATGTGCAGATCCAGGTCATCGTGAAGCCCGTCGTGGCTGCCGCACTGCTGGAGCGGCTGCATCGCGAGCTTTTCGCGGCCTACGCCATGGTGGCCTATGAAAGCGAGGTGCGTGTGATGCGGCCGGAGAAGTTTTAGAACGCCAGCTAGCCTGTGGCGTCAGGCGCTACCGGGCGGGTTAAAGGGCGGTTCTGGGATTCGGTATTCTCTAACTGACGCTTTGAAAGAGCGGAATCGTCAAAGCATGGTGCAGGGACCAGCTTTTGACCATGCCGCACAATCAAGCCCCACTCTCCGTCACCCTGCCCAAAGACATCACCGCGAGCATCGCGGTGTTTCTCGTGGCCCTGCCGCTGTGCCTCGGCATCGCGCTGGCCTCGAATGCGCCGCTCTTCTCTGGATTGATCTCCGGGATTGTCGGGGGGATCGTGGTGGGCATCCTCAGCGGCTCGCACAAGAGCGTGAGCGGACCTGCGGCCGGTCTGACGGCGATTGTGGCGGCGCAAATCGCCGCGCTGGGCAGTTTCGAGGCGTTTTTGGCCGCGGTGGTGATCGCGGGCGCGATCCAGATTCTGTTGGGCACTTTCCGCCTCGGCTTCATCGCCTCGTTTTTCCCGATGAGCGTGATCAAAGGCCTGCTGGCGGCCATCGGCCTCATTTTGATCCTGAAACAGATTCCGCACGTTTTCGGCCATGATGCCGATGCCGAGGGCGAGATGAGCTTTGAGCAGCCGGACCATGAAAACACCTTCACGGAGCTGATGGCGACCCTTTCGGACATTTTGCCCGGCGCGGCGCTTATCGGCATCGCGTCCGTGTTGTTCCTCCTGGCGTGGGACAAGGTGAAGGCACTCAAAAAACTGCCCGTGCCCTCCGCTCTCATCGTGGTGGTGCTCGGCGTCGGCATCAATCTGCTGCTGCGCAAGATGGGCCACGCCTGGGAGGTGAAGGCCTCGCATCTCGTGCAGGTGCCGGCGGCGAAGGACTTCCAGGCCTTCCTCGGCTTTTTGCAATTCCCCGGCGTGGAGCACTTCAGCAATCCGCTCGTCTTCAAAGCGGCGATCACCGTGGCGCTCGTAGCCACGCTGGAGACGCTGCTCAATCTGGAGGCCGTCGATAAGATCGATCCCGACCAGCGCCAGTCGCCGCCGAACCGCGAACTCATCGCCCAAGGCACCGGAAACCTCATCGCGGGCCTCATCGGTGGCCTGCCGATGACCAGCGTCATCGTGCGCTCGTCCGTGAACATCAACTCCGGCGGCAGAACGAAGCTCAGCGCCATTTTGCACGGCTTGCTGCTCATCGTGTGCGTCGTCACCGTGCCGCACTGGCTCAATGAGATCCCGCTTTCGGCCCTCGCGGCCATTTTGATCGTCACCGGCTTCAAGCTCGCGAGTCCGAAGCTCTTCAAAGAGATGTGGAGCGAGGGGATTCCGCAGTTCCTGCCTTTCTTCATCACGATCAGCGCCATCGTGCTTTCCGATCTGCTCACGGGTGTGCTCATCGGCCTGTGTGTGAGCATTCTGTTCATCCTGCACAGCAACCTGCGCAATCCCATCCGCCGCGTGTTGGAAAAGCACACGGCAGGTGATGTGTTGCGCATCGAATTGGCGAATCAGGTGAGCTTCCTGAACCGCGCCGCCTTGGAAAAAGTCTTTTTCAGCGTGCCACGCGGCGGCCGCGTGCTCATCGATGCGCGCAGCACCGATTTCATCGATCCGGACATCCGCGACCTCCTTTCCGACCTGCGTGACAAAACCGCGCCTGCACGCGGCATTGAGATGAGCTTCATCGGCATGCGGGATCACAATTTCATCGACGATCACGTGCAGTTCATCGACTACACGAGCCGTGAAATCCAAAGCGGGCTCACGCCGCAGTCGGTGCTCGAAATTTTGCAGGCGGGCAATCAGCGCTTCCTCGCGGGTGAGCGAATCGAGCGTGACTTTGGCCGTCAGGTGGCCGCTACGGCAGCGGGGCAGTTTCCCATGGCCGCGGTGCTCGGCTGCATTGATTCGCGTGCGCCAGCGGAGGTTGTCTTTGACCTCGGTCTCGGCGACATCTTCAGCGCCCGCGTGGCTGGCAACATCGCCACGAGCGAGCTGCTCGGCAGTTTGGAATACGCCTGCGCCGTGGTCGGCTCAAAGCTCGTCGTCGTGCTCGGTCACACGAGTTGCGGTGCGGTGAATGCGGCCGTCGATCTGCTCGCGGCGGCCAAGAAAGCCAGCGAAGCCACGCCTTGTGCGAATCTCGATGGACTCGTCACGGAGATCCAGACGGCCATCAATCCCGCCACGCTGAAAAAGCCTGATCAATGGGCCCCCGGCGAAAAAGCGGCCTACACGAACGAGATTTCCCGCCTGAACGTCATCCAGACCATCGCGACCATCCGCAAGCGCAGCAGCACGCTGAACAAGCTCGTCGAAGAAGGCAAGATCGCCATCGTCGGCGCTCTTTATGACGTCGCCAGCGGCGAGGTGAGCTTCTTCCAGACGGCGGAGTCGAGCGTGGCCAAGCTGGGTGTGCCGATGGTGGCCTGATTTTGAGCGTGCAGGGCAGGCGTGGCTTGTTAAAACTGCCGCGCATGATTTCCATCGACCTCCAAGGCAAAGTCGCACTCGTCACCGGAGCCTCTCAAGGCATTGGCGCGGTGGTCGCCCGCACGCTGCATCGTGCGGGAGCCACGGTGGTAATCAATCACCTCGGCACGGCGGGCACCACGGCGGATGCGCAAGCGCTCGCAGACGAACTGAACTTGGCACGGACGGACAGCGCCAGCCTCGTGGCGGCGGATGTGTCGAAGGCGGAGCAGGTGCAGAGCATGATGGGCGAGGTTCAGGCGCGGCATGGCGGGCTGGACATGCTGGTGAACAATGCCGCGATCATCAAAGACCGCACCATTGCGAAGATGAGCTATGAGGAATGGGATGCCGTGATCGGTGTGAACCTCAGTGGCGTGTTTTACTGCTGCAAGCATGCGCTGGAGATCATGCGCGAGGGTGGCTCGATCGTGAGCTTTGGCAGCATCGCGGCCATCCAAGGCTTTTTCGGCCAGGCGAACTACGCCTCCGCGAAGGCCGGCGTGCAGGCGATGATGCGCGTGCTGAGCCGTGAGGCCGCGCGGAAGAACATCCGTGCCAATGCCATCGCTCCCGGCGTGATCGACACCAGCATGGCGGCGACGATTCCTGAGGCGGTGAGGGCCGAGATGCTCAAAAACGTGCCTTTGAACCGTTTCGGCACGACGGCGGAGGTGGCGAATGTGGTGCTCTTTCTCTGCTCGCCGCTCTCCAGCTATGTAACGGGGCAAACGATTGAGATCAACGGCGGCTGGCGGGGCTAAACACCTGCCGGTTTGAGGATCACCCACGTCGCGCCCCAGGAGCCGCTGGATTCATCGGCGGGGTAGATGACTTGCTGGACTTCGGGAAGCTTCGCGAGGATGGCGTGAACGCCGGTGCGCAGGGTGCCGGTGCCTTTGCCGTGGATGATTCGCACGCGGAGAATGCCGCGCTGGCGGCATTCGGCGAGGTACTCGGCAATGAGACTGCCGATTTCGTTCGGACGAAAGGTGTGCAGATCGAGCTCGGGGCCGATGGGATGCTCGATGACTTCGGGGATGGTGTCGTCGTCGGGGTGCATCGATTCAGTCCTGCTTTTCGCGAGTGAAAATCATCCGTGGAACGAAATCACCGTCAAAGTAGTCGATCGACAAGCTCAGCGAGTCTCCCTTCTGTCGCAATCTTGGGACATTCATCGGTTCGGGTAGTTCGCCACACGATAAGTAGAGACCATAAAACTCGCTGGTGGTGGTGTTGCCAAGCGGGGCGATCGTGAAGGAGCCTGTGCCGCTACGGAACTCGTGGACAAAAAAGTCCTTGTTACTCGACTCGGGCACCAAAGGGACTTTGTGGAGCGTCGCTCGACCATTCTGTCCGAGTTCGATGAAGGCATCCTTGGCTTGGTCCGCGATTTTTGAGTCCGTCTGGCTTCCGAAGAGGGTGGAACTCAGACGGTAGCGACCTACCACCTCGGATGCGGCGGGCTCCTTGGTCACTAGCTGACCATGTCGATCACAAGATGGCAATAGAAAGGCCAGTAAGGCGAAGGCGAGAGAACATCGCCCTGTGAACGTCATTTTGGTCATACGAAAACAAAAGCTCATACCGCTGCGAGTCGCACTTCGAAGGTGGTTTGATCATCGCTGGAGTTCACGAGCTTCAACGTGGCGTGGTTGGCGCGGGCGAATTCGGCGGCGATGTTGAGGCCGAGGCCGAAGCCGTCGGTTTGGCGGTTGTGGGCTTTGTCGCCGCGGAAGAAGCGCTCAAAAAGACGCGGCTGGATCTCGGCGGGGATGGCGGCGCCGGTGTTGTGGATGGTGAAGACGGCCTCGTCTGCCACGCGGGTGAGGCTGAGACGCACGGTGCCTGCGGGGCGGTTGTATTTGATGGCGTTGCTGAGGAGGTTTTGGAAGACCTGGCGCAGCAGGGCGCGATCGGCATGCACGGTGACAGCCGGTTCGATCTCGTGATGCAGCGTGAGCTCGGCGGCTTCGCAGAGGATTTCGCCATCTTCGATGAGGCGGGAGAGATCGGCGCTGAGGTCGTAAGTTTCGGGACGTGTGGGCAGGCGGCCGGCATCGGCTTGGGAGAGGAGGAGCAGGCTCTGCGTGATGGTTTTGAGCCGCGTGGCTTCTTCGAAGAGGCTGGCGAAGCGCTCGTGCTCGGCGCTGCCGGGCGGCGTGTGGCGCAGGGCGTCATCGAGGCTGGCGAGCATGACGGCGAGCGGCGTTTTCAGCTCATGCGAGGCATCGGCGGTGAAGCGCACGGCCTGCTGAAAGCTGCCCTCGAGGCGTTGCATCATCTCGTTGAGCACGGCGATGAGCTGCGCGAACTCGCGGTCGTCATCGCGGCTCAAAGGGATGCGCTCGGCGAGATCGCTGGCGGTGAGACGCTGGGCGGTGGTGACGACGCGTTCGAGCGGTTTCATCGCTCGTTTGGAGGTCCACAGGGCGGCGAGACCGGCGAGGGCGAGGGCGATGACGGCGGCTCCGGCATACCAGGAGCCCATGCGGTTCACATCGGCATAAAATTCACGCAGCGAGAGGCCGACGAACATGGTGTAGTGTGGATTGCTGAAGGCTCCCCAGCGCCAGTCCACACCGCGGGAGCGAGCGGTGAACATGACGGGATCACGGACCATCGGCATCTGCGGGCGGAAGCGGGTGGCACGGCCGCGCTGACCCTGCCCGTGCGGGGGTCTCGGTTCCAGCCTCGGCAGGCCGAGCAGTTCACCGAAGTCATCATCACGGGCCTCGGGCGGCGGTGGATTGTCGGCGGGAACGGGCGGGGCATTGCGCAGTTCCTCGTCGGTGGGAAAACTACTGCGGAAGTAGGTATCGAGATCGTTCGGAGCCCCCTGCGTGCTGAAGATGGTGGTGCCTTGGGCGTGCTCTTTGACGACCATGACGATGGGTGCCTCGCCGCCAGCGGGAGCGAAAACGGCCTCGCTGATGGTTTGGAATTCTTCGACGGTGGTGCGGGGATCGACGCGATTCCACATGCGCTGGGCCTGCGCGGTGATGCGGGCATCCACGCTGCGCTCAAGCACGCGGCTGGCATACCACCAGGCCGCCGCGCCAAACGCGGCCACGAGCGAGCCCGCGACGAAGATCGTCTGCATGGCAAGGCGGATGCGAAAGCTGCGGGTGGAGGCCGGTTGGCTCATCGGCGTGGAGTGTCACGCCAGCGGCGCGGCCATGCACGCAGATAAATTCCTTTTAATGATCGACGGTGGGCTGCTGTCATGCGGCGGGTTTCTCATTTCGGCAGTCAACCACCCCTCCCACGCCATGAACGCCATCGAAATCCCCGCCGCCACCTCCACCACGCATGACAGCTCCGCCGGGGCCACGCTCTACCGCCGTCACTTTGCCTCGCTGTGCGCCTTTGCGCGTGCCCGCGGCTGCGAGGAGCATGATGCGGAGGACGCGACGCAGGAGCTTTTCGCCAAACTGGTGGCTCAGGGGCAGATGGAACGCGCCGCGTCCATCCCGGACAATGGCGAGCAATCGGCCTTTCTGCTGGCCCGCATGCGCACGCTGCTGATCAAGCGCTGGCAGTTCCGCACGCGCCAGCGTCGCGGTGGTGGCTGCGTGTGCTTTTCGCTGCACGACGATGAAGGCCAGCCCATCGATGTGGCCGATGACCATGCCACGCCGGACCGCGAGCAGGATCGCGACTGGGCGCGAGAGGTGCTGGAGAAGGCGCTGGAGCGCATGAACCACGAACTCTGCGCCAGCGGCCGCCGCGAGGTATGGCAGCGACTCGAAAGCGATCTGGTGGACGAGACCCCGCATCAGGAGGCCCAAAGTGGTGCCCTCCGCGTGGCGCTCTGCCGGGCTCGCCGCCGCCTGCGGGATTTCATCCGCGAGCAGCTCGGCACCAACACGGAAGACGCGGCCCGCCTGCTCTGTGCGGCGCTGGTGTAACAAAATGCCGCGACGGCTTTCGAGGCACGTCGCGGCAGGTTTGGGGGGGTAGAGGCGGTGAATCAGTTCACCGTGATCTGGCGGGGCTTGGCGGCCTCTTTGAGCGGCAGCGTGATGCTCAGCACGCCGTCTTCGAGCTTCGCGGTCATCTTTTCCTCATCCACCGGCGTGTTCAGGCGCAGGCGGAGCAGGTAGTTGAGCGGGGAAAGCTCGCGGTGGAGCGCCTTCAAGCTCTCACGGGCATTCGAGGCGCGTTCGCCGTGGACGGTGAGGATGTTGTCCTCCAGGTCGAGCTTCACGCCGCTCTTCGGCACGCCGGGCATCTCGACACGCACTTCGTAGGCGTCGGCGTTGCGGTTGACGTTGTAGAGCGGTTTGCGGACGGATTCCGTCACGCCGGAAGGAGCGGCTGGAGCGCAGGTGGAAGGGGTGCAGGTAGCGTTCATGGTGGTGAAGAGGTTAGAAGTGAGAAGTCAGAGGTGAGAAGTTTAGTTCAGTTCGATAGTGCGGGGTTTCTTGTTCTCGGCTTTGGGGAGCGTGAGGTTCAGGATGCCGTCTTCGAGCTTGGCGGTGATCGCTTCGACGTTGACGCCATCTGGCACGGAGATGGAGCGGCTGAGGGTGTGGCTGCTTTCGCTCTCGCCGTTCTTTTGACGCTTTTCGGCGGTGACGGTGAGCATGCCGTTATTCAGCTCGATTTTGACATCCTCCTTCTTCACGCCGGGCACTTCAAAGTGGGCGTGGTAGGCGTCTTTGTCCTCGTGGACATCGACGGCCAGCTTGTCGGAAGTCACACAAGGGAGGACTTCGCCGAGGTGGCTGAAGAACTGGCCCAGTGTGGGCATGCCGACGAGGGGATGGCGGAACCACTCGTCGAAGTCGGAGACACGGGCGAAAGCGGAGGGATGGGTGCGGAGGAGTTTCATGGCTTGGATGGGGTTGGTTTGGGTTTTGGAGTTTTGAGTTCCGCTCCCTACCCCTGCATGCGCCATGCCACACCATGCCTCGCGAGGCTGGAAGCCTTGATTTTACGAGGTTTCAGCGCTTTGACGCCGTTTGGATACCCCGTTCAAGCCGGGGTTCGTTGTGCCAAAAAACGCCGCTTTCGGCACAGCGATGTGCCGTTTGTGGCACAACGAGCTAGGAAGCCTTCTTGACGGCCATTTTCTTCTTCATGCGGATGTTCAGCATCTCGACGAAGATCGAGAAGCCCATCGCGAAGTACACATAGTTCTTCGAGAAGTGGACCTGGAAGCCCTCCGCCACCAGCGTGGTGCCGATGAGCAGCAGGAAGGACAGCGCCAGCATTTTCACCGTGGGATGTTCGCTGATGAAATCACTTACCGCACCGGCGAAGACCATCATGAAGCCCACGGAGATCAGCACCGCGCTGACCATGACCGTGATGTGATCCACCATGCCCACCGCTGTGATCACCGAGTCGAGCGAGAAGACGATGTCGAGAATCGCGATCTGCACGAGGATGGCACCGAGAGCGGCCTTGGCGGTCGGCTTTTTGGCGTGGCCGTCATCCTCCTCGTAGCCTTCCACCTTGTGATGGATCTCCACGGTCGCTTTGTAGAGCAGGAAGAGGCCGCCGAGGATCAGCACGAGGTCCTTGCCGGAGATGTCATGGCCGAAAGCGGCAAACAGCGGCTCTTTGAGCTGGATGACCCACGAGATGCAAAACAGCAGCAGGATGCGGGTGAGCATCGCGAAACCCAGACCGAGGAAGCGTGCTCGCGGACGCTCTGCCACCGGCAGCTTGTCCACGAGGATCGAGATGAAGACGATGTTGTCGATGCCGAGCACGATCTCCATCACCGTGAGCGTCACCATGGCCACCCAGGCCTCGGGGCTGTTGATCCAGGAAAAATCGAGAAAGTTGATCTCGGCGAGCGGCAGGGAGGTGAGGAGGTTCATGCGTGGTGTGCGGGTATCGTGACATACGCCTGCCGCAAATCCAACGATGTGGCCATTTTGCACCCTGAGGGGCGTCATGGCTTGATCGCGAGTCCCAGCGGTCTAGATAGCGGCCCGCATGCGAAATCTCTTTGCCGTCAAAAACCTCATGAACTGGCTCCTGGCCTTCGTTCCGATCGCCGCCGTGCTCGAATTCACGCACGCCAGCCCCGTCGCCATCTTCATCACCTCGGCCATCGCCATCATTCCACTCGCCGGATGGATGGGCCGCGCCACCGAGCATCTCGCCGAGCGCCTCGGCGAAGGCATCGGCGGCCTTTTGAACGCCACCTTTGGCAATGCCGCCGAGCTCATCATCGCCCTCATGGCCATGAGCAAGGGCCTCCACGGCGTGGTGAAGGCCTCCATCACCGGCTCCATCATCGGCAACCTTCTCCTCGTGCTCGGTCTAAGCTCGCTGTGCGGTGGCCTGAAGTTTAAAGTGCAGAAGTTCAATCAAACGGCCGCCTCCATCGGCTCCACGATGCTCGCCCTCTCCGGCATCGCCCTGCTGCTGCCCGCCGTGTATCACTTCGTCGCCGGACAGCATGCAAACGCCCACGAGCAGGATCTCAGCTTCGAAATCTCGATTGTCTTGTTCATCGTGTACATCTTCAGCCTGATCTTCAGCCTCAAGACGCACTCCCATCTCTACGTCGGCGAGCCGAATGCCGATGAGGAGAAGGCCCTCGGCACTCATGGATGGAGCAAGGGCAAGTCCATGCTCGTCCTCTTCATCGCCACCGCCTGCGTGGCCGTGATGAGCGAATTCCTCGTCGGGGCCGTCGAAGAGGCCTCGCACACGCTTGGGCTCACGGAGGTCTTCGTCGGCGTCATCCTCGTCGCCATCATCGGCAACGCCGCCGAGCATTCCACGGCCGTTTTGATGGCGTTGAAGAACAAGATGAACCTCTCCCTGAACATCGCTGTCGGCTCCAGCCTTCAGGTGGCGCTCTTCGTCGCTCCCGTGCTCGTGTTTGCCAGCTATGCCTTCGGCAAGCCCATGGACCTTATCTTCACGCCGATGGAAGTCGTCGCCGTCGGTGTCTCCGTGGCCATCACCGCCCTCATCTCTCAAGACGGCGAATCGAACTGGATGGAAGGCGTTCTCCTGCTCGCCGTGTATGCCATTCTCGGCCTGACGTTTTATCAATTGCCCGCTTGATGGCAAAGCCGGGCGGCGGCGTGCGTTTGCCTGTCACCACCATGAACCGCCGCCAGTTCCTCCAAACCTCCGCCGGAGCCGCTCTCACCTCGTGCTCCACTTTGAGCGCCCCCGATGCGCTCATCATCGATACCCATCAGCACCTCTGGGACCTCAGCGTCATCAGCCCGCCATGGATCCAAGGTGCGCCCGAGGTCTTGCGACATGATTTTGTCACCGCCGACTATGTGAAGGCCAATGCAGGTCTGAACGTGAAGGCCATCTACATGGAGGTCGATGTCGCCCCGAAGGATCATGTGAAGGAAGCCGATGCCATCGTGGCCCAATGTCGTGCCGGCAACACGCCCACCATTGCCGCCACCATCGGCGGGCGGCCTTCCTCGCCTGATTTCGAGACGTATGTGAAGCGCTACGCTGGCAACGGCCTCGTCAAAGGCCTGCGCCATGTGCTTCACGGCGGCTCCACGCCTGCCGGCTACTGCCTCAGCGCCGATTTCATCCGCGGCGTGCGCACGCTGGGCAGGCACGGCCTCAACTTCGAACTCACCATGCGTCCCACCGAACTTCAGGATGCGGCGAAGCTCATCCAGGAGTGCCCGGACACCCGCTTCGTGCTCGACCACTGCGGCAACGGCGATCCCAAGGCCTTCAATCCCAAGCTCGGCCCCGGTTTGAAGCGAAGCTGCAATGCTGACGCATGGAAGCGCGGCATCGATGCCGTCGCCGCCTCACGCGCCGAGGTGATGTGCAAGATCAGCGGCATCGTCGCCTTCGTCCCGCCGGGCCAATGGCACGCCGAAGACCTCGCGCCCGTCGTGAACCACTGCCTCGACACCTTTGGCCCCGACCGCGTCTTCTTCGGCGGCGACTGGCCGGTGTGTCTGCTGGGTAGCCCCGTGCGTGGCTGGGTGGATGCGTTGAAGCAAATCATCTCCTCACGCCCCACCAGCGAGCAGCGGAAGCTTTGGAGTGGGAACGCGATCCGGTTTTACGACTTGAAGGTTTGAACGCCTCCCGGAGGGAGGAAAGAGATTAGCCGGCGGCGAAACCACCGGATCACCGCGAAAAATCTTCAGCTCACGAAACGCGTCCTGGAAGGACGCGAGAAGGTCGCTGGGCGAATGAAGCATCCAAAACGCCGTTGAAAGCTTCTCGCGTCCTTCCAGGACGCCGTTCAGAGGTGTGAGACGCTTGGGGTGGTCTGGGGGTTCTCAGCCGCTTCGCGGCTTTCACCCCCGGCTAATCTCTTGGCTCCCTCCGGGAGACGTGGAGCTGGGTTTTGCCCACGAAAGCAGCGCTGGGTAGGCTTGGCGCCAAACGCTCTCGTGGAACCAAGAGGCACGAATGTGGGTGTAACACGGCACACCTGCATTCTTCCACGTGATGATCACCCCGTTCGAAGAGGGAGACACTTCCTCGACCAGCCGCTTTGGGACTCGGATCGCTTCCAGCAAGTCGATGTTGCCCACAACCTCCGTCTCAGTCAGCAGGAGTGCCCTGCACGGCCGAAGGAATCTCCAAATCCAGTAGGCCAGAAGCACACCACCAAAAAGAAGCTCAAGGACCCAGCCCCGCCCAAGAGCTGCCGCTAGGTTCACAGACCCCATGATGCCAACGATCAGACTTTGCCGACTCGGAAAGCGTCGCAACTCAAAGCGCTGACAGGCTGCGAGCGGTTCCATCTCAAGAAGAGGCTATGACTGCTTCAATCCGCCGAGCTGGCAGATGCGGTCGAAATGCTTTTGGGACACTTCGGTGATCGAGAGACGATTGCCGCGGCGGAGGATGAGGAGGTCAGCCAAGGCGGGATCGGCACGCAGCATGTCGAGACTGACAAACGTGGGGAAATCCGCCTCCCACTTCACGTCGATCAACAGCCAGCGAGGGTCCTCGCGCTTGCTGCCGGCATCAAAGTATTCCGAGGACGGATCAAACTGCGTGGCATCCGCCTTGGCCTCGCTGGCGATGCGCACCACACCGGCGATGCCGGGCTGCGGACAACTGGAATGGTAAAAGAAGCCGAGGTCACCCACCTGCATCTGATCACGCATCATGTTGCGCACCTGGTAGTTGCGCACGCCGTTCCACGGTTCGGTCTTCTTCGGGCGCTTCTTGAGATCGTCAAAGGAGAAGACGTCAGGTTCGGATTTGAGGAGCCAGTGGGTCATGGGAAAGGCGAGAATGAAGAAACCAAAATGGCGAATGACGAATCTATGTCGAAGTTCAACTGACGAAGTGCCGCGAATTCGGATTTCGGGCTTCATTCATCCTTCGGAATTCTGGTTTCGTCATTCAGCGAAGCGCTAGACCGTGATGCGCCGATTGCGTGCCGTGATCGGCCAGCGTGTCGTGTAGCGACCCCCTTCCACCACATGCGCCTCGCCATGCATGGAAACGGTGGGGCAGACATGGCGTGGGATGCCGTGTAGGGCCTGGCCGATGAGAAACTCATGAGCGCGTTCCGTTTCGAGCACGAGGTGCTCTTCACTCTGCATGACCGGCGTGGCGTCTGGCAGCTCTTCAAAGCGCACGCGAGGATGCGGATTCTCCGGTGCCACGGACTTGTGGCCGAGATCGAGCGTGAGGCGGTTTTTGCCCGGCTTGCTGATGACGCGGGCGAGGAGAGCCGCAGCGGGCAGGAAGGGCAGATCGGGGTGCTTGTCCCCATAGCCAAAGTCCCACAGGACCGTGGTGCCCGGGCTCAGCGTGCGGTCCGCATACTTCGCATGCACGGCGAAGGTGGGTGAACCACCTGCGACGAGTTCTTTGACGATGAGGCCCTCACCTTGCAGGCGGCAGCGGAACTGATGCACGGCCTCAAACGCGGCATCGCAGCGCTCGCGGCGCACATCGAGGCTCTCATCATGAATGTGGCCGTCGTAAGCGTGAATGCCGCGAAACTGGAGCATCGGCGTCTCCTTCATCACACGAGCGAGGAAGCCAGCCTCATCGCCGGGTACGATGCCCGTGCGGGCCATGCCGCAGTCGATCTCGATGTAAACCCCGAGTGTCACGCGATGCTGCTGGGCGGCGGAGGCGAGAAAGCGGATGCTGTCCTCCGCATCGGCGATGCTGGAGAAGGAAGTGTGCGGAAATTTCAGCGCCAATTCCGCCAAACGGTGCGCATTGGGCCCCACGCAGGGCATGGCGAGCAGCACATCCTTCGCTCCCGCGGCGGCACACATCTCGACTTCCGCGATGGTGGAGGCCTTGAAGCTCGTGATACCTAGCTCCACCTGCCAAGCGATGATCTCGGCGCACTTGTGCGTCTTCACATGCGGACGGAGACGCTTCGGATCACCTCCAGCAATCTGGATCATGAGCTTCAAATTGTGCTCGATGCGGCTGCGGTAGAACAGAAGGGCCGGAGAAGGGATCTCGGCTTCGTTTTCGATGTGGAACCAGGCGGGATGCATGCGGATTGGGGAGGGACGTCCATGCTCTTTCGGCACGAAGCATGTCATTCGCAACCGGAGATGGAGGATTGACTTCCGCCCTCGCCATTCGGATGACATTCCACATGCATCTTCTCCTTCTTCCCTTCGGCAGCGCCGGCGATGTGTTCCCCTTCATCTGGCTGGGACGTCAGCTTTTAGCGAGGGGGCATCGCGTGACGATGATCACAGCGTGCTTGTTTGAAGAGCAGGCACGCCGCGCAGGTCTGGACTTCATCTCGTGGGGCAAGGCGGAGGAGTTTGAGGCGATGATCCGTGATCCGAGGATTTGGAAGGTCGGCCAGGGCACGAAGGTGGTCTTCGATTTCGCCGCGAAGGCGGTGGAGCCGTATCTCGCGGCCATTGAAAGTTGCGAGAAGGCGGATTTGATGCTCGCGCCGGTTACCACCTTCGCTGGAAGGCTGGCCCGGGAGAAGCACGGCACGCCGCTGATCACGGTGCATCTGCAACCGGCGGTGTTTCTGAGCGTGCATGAGACGCCCCTGCTGCATCCGGCGATGAAGTGGCTGCGAGCGATGCCGGTGTGGTTCAAGAAAGCGCTCTTCTCGCTGCCGAACCCCGTGGATATGTTTGCGCTGCCGAAGGTGCGCCGCATCTGCGAGGCGCATGGTGTGAAGCCTCCACGCAGCCTCTGGCGTGAGTGGTGGGATTCGCCGGATGGCGTCATCGCCTTCTTCCCCAAGTGGTTTTGTGCTCCGCAGCCCGACTGGCCGAAAAACCTGCTCCAGTGGACTTTTCCACTCGAAGACCTCGCGAAGGAACAACCGCTCTCACCGGCCTTGCAGGCCTTTTTGGCCGCAGGCGATCGTCCAGTCGTCTTCACGCCTGGCAGTGCGAATGTGCAGGCAACTCGCTTCTTTGACGTGGCGGCGAAAGCCGTGGCAAAGGTAGGTTGTCGCGCCGTTTTTGTGACTCGCGAGCCAAGCCAAGTGCCCGCGAACTTGCCACCGCACATTCATGTCGAGGCGTATGCGCCGTTCAGCACGCTTTTGAAGCACTCGTCGGTCTTTGTGCATCACGGCGGCATCGGCACGATGTCGCAAGCCTTCGCGGCGGGTGTGCCGCAGCTCATCATGTACATGGCGCACGATCAGCCGGACAACGCGGACCGTGTCGAAAGGCTCGGAGCGGGTATCGGGCTGAGTGTAAGGCAGTTCACCCCGGATCGCGTGGCGAAGGAATTGAGTCGGCTGCTCACGGAACCAAGCTTTGGAGAAGCCACGAAAGGCTTTCAGATGAGGGCGAATACCGATGCTTTGATGCGCTGGATCGAAGAACGCGCCGCGTCCTGAAATGACGCTTTTGATCGCTGGATTTTTCCCCGCGCTCCGGCGAGATTTTGCCATGCGCACGCTCCTCTGCCTCCTCCTCGTCTTCACTACGGCCCTCGTTCACGCGGAGGATTTTGATCCCGCAGACAACACCATCGTGCTCGGCAAACGTGTGGGACTCATCAAACCCGGCATGACCGCCACCGAGTTGGAACGCGCCTATGGCAAAGCCAACGTGAAGCACGAGGACATCCCCGGTGCCGAAGGCGAGACGATTCCTGGGGCGCGACTGTTTGCCGATACCGACCGCGAGCTGGAGGTGATCTGGGACCCGGAGAACGAGAAGAAGAAAGTGGTCTTCGATGTGCACGTCATCGGCACGGCGTGGAAGTTCGAGAACGGTCTCAAAGCCGGCATGACCTTGGAGGAGGTCGAAAAGATCAATGGCAAGCCGTTCAAGATCTCCGGTTTCGCCTGGGACTATGGCGGCTACGCGAACTTCGAAGGCGGCAAGCTCTTCGGCAAAGTCAGCCTACGCTTCAATCCGAGCACCGAGGAGATCCCCGAATACCTGATGGGAGACAAGGAACTCTCCTCGACGGACAAAAAACTCCGTGCCGCCAAGCCCGTTGTCGAAGCGCCGATCTCCGTCTTCATGAAAAAGGCGGAGTAGGGCTTGCCCCGGCGGTTACATGGTTCAGCCGGCAGCCGCCTTGCTTCACGGCATCTTCGGCTTCAACGGCGTCTGCGTGCCTTGTTCCACCGGATAGACGGCCTTCTGGGCTTCGAGGCCGGCGATGAGGCCCTGCATCATTTTTTTCAACTCAGCCGGATGGGACTTGGAGAGGTCGTTTTGCTCGAAGGGATCGTTTTGAAGGTTGAAGAGCTGGTAGTGGCTGCCGCCGCTGACGGCGTCGGTGGGGAAATAATGATAAATGACCTTCCAAACGCCGTCGCGGAAGGTGGTGAAGTAGTTCGTGCGGTGCGGGGCATGCGGGTAGTGCATGAGGAACTTTTCTTCGCGGCTGCTGTCCGGCTTGGCGGTGAGCAGGGTGTCGAGTTTTTTGCCATCCACGGCATGCTGCGAAGGTGTCGCGATGCCGGTGAGGTTCAAAATCGTCGGGAACATATCGTACACAGCGGCCTGCTGGCTCTGCACGGCATTCGCCGCGATGGGCAGGCGCTTCTGATGCTCGTTGTTCTCGCTCGGCTTCGCCCACGCGGCGATGAAGGGCACGCGCATGCCGCCTTCGTAGTGGGAGCCTTTTTTGCCGCGCAGCGGTTCGGCGCATGCCACGGCATGCTCATGACCGAGCGGCGCATCGCTGCCGTTGTCGCCGAGGAAGAGGACGAGCGTGTTTTCAGCGATGCCGAGGGCGTCGAGGTGGTCGAGCATGTCGCCGAGGGATTTGTCCATGCCTTCGACGAGCGTGGCGAAGGCCTGCGCATTCGCTGGCTTGCCGGAGTTCGCGTAATTCGCGGCAAAACGCGGATCTGAGTCGAAGGGTGCATGCACGGCATACTGCGCGAAGTAGAGGAAGAAGGGCTTCTCCGCCTTCACCGCGTCGCTGACATGCGCTTTGGCCTCCAGCGTGAGGGCCTCGGTGAGGAAGATGTCCTGGCCGTGATATTTCTCCAGACCCAGCACTGCGTGGCTGCCGCGTTTCACCTTGGCGTTGGCCTTCACGGGCCGGTCAAAGTTCTGTTTTCCATAGTAGCTGCCCGGCGCGCCGATGGAGCCACCGGCCACGTTGATGTCGAAGCCGATCTTCGAAGGATCCGCCGCGTCGAAAGCACGCGGCGCGAAGTGACCTTTGCCCACGTGGATGGTGCGATAGCCTGCGTCACGCAGCACGCCCGGCAACGTCACATCGCCGGGCTTGAGGCCTTTCCAGTTCCACTCGTGAGGGCCCTGCGGCCCAGCGTTGTCGTTGTCGGGATTGATCCAGTTCGTGGTGCGATGCCGCGCGGCGTTCTGCCCCGTCATGATGGAGATGCGCGTGGGCGAGCACACGCTCATGGCGCAGAAGTTGTTGAAGCGCACGCCCCGCGCCGCCAGCCGCTCCATGTTCGGTGTGCGGTAAAAGTCATTCAGCGGGTAGCGCTTCGGCTTTCCCTCCGCGTCCGTCAAAAACGGCACGGAGGTATCCATGACGCCCATGTCATCGACGAGCATGATGACGATGTTGGGACGCGGCGGAGCCGCGAAGAGCGAAGAGCCAAGGGCGAAGAGACAGAGGAGCAGTCGAGAGAGCATGGTGAGATGGGAACGCCCCGCATCGAGAGAGTTTTCAGCGGCTTCGTCGGACGGGTCGGACTCGTCTGACCGGTCTGACGAGGCGCCCTTCAGCGCACAGGGGTCGTTTCGGTGCCGGTGCGAGGTGCCCGGTAAACGTGGAACCAGTATTTCTGGAGGATGTTCTTCACCGGCAGCGGCCCCCAGTAGCGAGAGTCTGAGCTGTTGCCGGAATTGTCTCCCATGACAAAAAGATGATTGGGCGGCACGATGATCTCTTTGCCATCCTGCAAGCTGCCCATCGGAACATATTGGATGCCTTTCAAAGCGGGAAAGTCACTCACAGGCTGGCCATCCACATGCAGGGTGCCCTCTTTGAATGCCAGATGTTCTCCAGGAAAGCCGACAACCCGTTTGATGTATTTCTGTGGCTCTGGGGCCATCATAAAGGGCGAATCGATGCCTTCAGTAGTGAACGTAATGACATCTCCCCGATCAGGAAGTCCGCCATGAATCGAAAAGCCTTCTGCGACAACATGATCTCCTTTAGGGCACCTCTGGAAACCTCATTTCCCCAGGAGAAGCTTTCGCCGGGCGCATTGATAAGCCATGTAGAAGGGCATGAATCACTACCGCAAGACCCAGCGAGGAGGAGGGCTTTTCAGCGCCATCGAACACGAGCAGGCCGTCGCGGCCAAGACCACCGGCATCCTCAAGCTACGCGAGCTTATCCCTTGGGAGAGCTTCCGCCCGCTGCTCGAAGAACTCACCGGCTACGCCACCCGCGACTGGCGCAAAGGCGGCAAGCCACCCTTCGACCCCGTGCTCATGCTCAAGGTGCTCGTGCTGCAAAAGTTCCACGGGCTCAGCGACGACGCCACCGAGGAGCAAATCTTTGACCGCACGAGCTTTAAAAGCTTCCTCGGCCTGCGCATCGGCGATGTTATCCCCGACGCCAAGACGATCTGGGACTTCAAGCAGCGTCTCGAAGAAAGTGGACGCGAGGGCAGTCGCAAGCTCTTCGATGCCTTCAACCTCCAGCTCGAAGCTCAAGGCTACATCGCCCGTGAAGGCAGCATCATCGACGCCAGCTTCACCGAAGCCCCGCGCCAGCGAAACAGCCGCGAGCAAAACCAGAGCATCAAAGAGGGCGGGCGGCCCGAGGAGTTCGACACCAACCCAGCCGTGGGTCGGCAGAAGGATAGCGAAGCGCGTTGGACGAAGAAAAACAACGAGGCCCACTACGGCTGGAAGAACCATGTGAAAGCCGACTTGAAAACCAAGCTCATCATCAAAGCCACCACCACACCTGCGCATCTGCATGACAGCCAGGTCTTTGAAGAACTCCTCGATGAGAAAGACCAAGCCGTGCTCGCCGACAGCGCCTACCACAGCGCCGAGCACGAAGCGCATCTCATCAAGCTCAACGCCGAGGAGTTCCTCATGCGCAAAGCGACGCGGGGCCATGCGCTGAGTGAAAAAGAGCAGCAGACCAACCACACGATCAGCCGGATGCGAGTGAGGGTGGAGCACATCTTCGCGAGGATGGCGCAGATGGGGGCCGACTGGTGTCGGAGCATCGGGTTGAAACGAGCCACACAGCACAACCACCTCAGCAATCTGGTTTACAACATGGATCGCTATGCCTGCTTGGCCCGTTGAGACGGGCAGAGCGCCGTAAGCGCCGTAGAACGGGCAAAAAGAAGACAAAACGAGCCTCAAACCCCACTCAAAAGCCCGCTGAGGCATGGCTCGTGCACCATCGCACGAGGAGAAAGGCGGGTAAAAACGCCGTTTTTTCAGTTCCTGGAGCCGCTTGCAAAAATGCACCCCCTATCCAGAGGTGCCCTTTACTCACAAAAGGGGCCATCGCGTTGGTTGGGACGCTGTAAACTCCAAGAATCCCAGCGAACCTTAACACGAGGTAGGCAAAACCTAGTACAGCAGCTCCAGCAACGGTTGTTGTAGCAATCCATCTTTTCATAAGATCATCCCTCCCAGCACCTTCCATCCCACGCGATCACGCGTTCCAGCAGCTTCACGACCTCTTCGCTGAAGCATTGAAACAGCACCTCACCCTTCTCCGCAGTCGCGCTGCGGGGATCACCGACATGGCCGGGCTCGCTGCGATCCGGCATGATCCAGCCGCGGCTGGCGGGCTCGAAGGGATTGCCGAAGGGCACGTCGTTGGTCTTCGTGAGATCGCCGACGAGTTCGGGGCGCAGGCGCAGGACCATGCTGGTCTCCCATTCGCAGGCATGGCCCATGACGCGCTGGGAGATGCTGGGATCGCGTGTCCACGGCTCCGCGCCGAGGTTCCAGTAGGTGGCGAAGAGAAGCAGCAGGTCCTTGCGGTCGCGATGCTTCTGCCGCGTCTCAAAGACGGACTGCTTGCCGGGCACGTCGTTGCCGCCGTGGCCGTTGAGGATGACGAGTCGCTTGAACCCGTGCGCGATGAAGTTCTCCAGCAGGCCGTTCAGCAGATCGAGATACACGCGTGGCTCGGCGCTGAGCGTGCCGGGGAAGTCCATGTGATGATGCGAATTGCCCAGCCACATCAGCGGCGCGAAGAGCACGCGATCACCCATCGCCAGCTCCGTGCGGCGCACGAGCTCGTTCGTGAGCATGCTGTCCGTGAAGACCGGCATGTGGCGGCCATGCTGCTCCAGCGCGGCCACCGGAAAGATCACCGGCGTGTCACGGCTCAGCGCGGCGACCTCGTTCCATTTCAAATCGGCGAGCTGCATGGCGATTACTGGACTTCTTGGACCATGATCGTGTGCGTCACCGGCTGGAGCGTTTTGCGCACGTTGGCGTCCTGTTTCGCGTGTTCGTCGGCGAGTTTCTTTTTCAGCTTCGCGAGCGCGGCGGCCACTTTGGGTTCCTCGGCGGCTTCGGCGGCGATCACGCGCATGTGGGTGACGAGGTTTTTGACGAGCGTGGTCTCAAAGGCCTGCTTCTGGCCGACAGCATTGGTCAGATTCGCGAAAGCGCCATCAAACGGCGTCTTGTCGAACTCGGCGTTCAAGTTGATGCCGTCTTCGAGCTGGTTGCGGGTGAATTCCTTGGTCTGTCCGCCCCAGGTGACCTTGGCTTTCTCGGTCGCAAGGCCGATGACGTGCAGCATGAGGCGGTTGAGGTCCTGATTGAAGCTGGTGAAGGGCAGAATGCTGCGGTTGCTGCCCGCGCTCTTCGCATCGGCGTCGAAGCAGAAGGGCCATTTTTCGCTGACGATCTCGATTTTGCCTGCGTCGCTCGATTTGAGGCTGTGACCTTCGCTGACGTTGCTCTGGCCTTTCATGTTCAGCGTGATGACGCCGATCTCGCCGCCGAAGCCCAGTGCTTTCAAGAAGGCCTGCGCCATCAAAAGCTGGCCCGAAGGCGCGGGATGGAAGCCATCGCCGCCAAAGGGGCCGTATTCCTTGCCGAGCGCTGCTTTCGATTTCGGCAACGCGTCCATCATCGTGTCATGCACGTTGGCAAAGGGCTGCTGGTTCTCCTCGGCGAGTTTTTTGGCGATGTCGCGGAGTTGGGCGAGGTTTTGATTGTAGAGGCTGCCTTCGATGGTCGGGCGTTTGAAGAAATCGGGATCGACACCGCCGGGCGAGCCGACGGCCATGGCCTTCACGCCGACTTTTTGCAGCCCGGCGATCACCGCCCGCATGTTCTTCTCATACTCGGCGCCGATCTCCGGCGCGTAGGCCTTGTAGCTGCCGTCGTTCATGCCGTAGCAAGTGGTGGCGACGTTCGGATTGAAGACCGCGAGATCGTTTTCGAGACGCGCGGCGAATCCACCGGCACGCTCGCCGCTCCAGCCGAACTGGAAGACCTTGATGTCCTTCCGCCCCGTGCAGGCCAGCAGGTAGGTCTCGATGTATTTCGAGTAGAGCTTCTGCTCCGTGATGCTGTCGCCAATCACGGCGACACGGGCATTGGCTGGCAAAATGGACTCCGCGCGAAGGCTGAGGGCGGCAAGGAAGACGGCGAGAAACGGAAGGATGCGCATGGCGGGACTCATACCGCCAAAAAGCAGCCGATCTGGCAAGGAAATCTTCGTCGCAACACGCCGCGTGATTTCGCGTTTCGCGACGCATGCGCCTTCTCGCCCTTCTTTTTGCCTTCGCCGTCGTCTCCCAAGCTGAAACCGTCGTCAGCATCCGTGGCGAGGATTTTCATCTGAATGGCCAGCCGACTTACGTGGGTCGCCAGTGGCAGGGGCATCGCATCGAGGGCCTGCTCATGAATTCGCGCATGGTGCAGGGCATCTTTGATGATCAAAACGAGGCCACGGTGAAAAACTGGGCCTACCCGGACACCGGCACATGGGACGCGGATCGCAACACGCGCGAATTCATCGCCGCGATGCCGGAATGGAAGGCGCATGGCCTGCTGGCCTTCACGCTGAATTTGCAAGGCGGCTCGCCCTACGGCTACTCGAAGGATCAGCCGTGGCAAAACACCGCCATCAACGCCGATGGCACCCTGCGGCCGGATTACCTCGCCCGCACTGAGAAGATCCTCACGAGGGCCGACGAACTCGGCATGGTGGTCATCCTTGGCGTGTTTTACTTCGGCCAGGATCAGCGGGTGAAGGACGAGCAGGCCGTGATCGCCGCCGTGGACGCGGTCACGAGCTGGATCATCGCCAAAAAGTGGCGGCATGTGCTCGTGGAGGTGAACAACGAGGCGAATGTCAAATACGACCACGTCATCCTGAAGCCAAATCGCGTGCATGAGCTCATCCAACGCGTCAAAGCCGCCGGATTGCTCGCCGGCACGTCCTTCGGCGGCGGTGGCGTGCCCACGGCGAAGGTGATCGAGCATTCCGACTTCCTGCTCATTCATGGCAATGGCGTCAAAGGCCCCGATGCGATGCGGGAATTCATCGCGAAGGTCAAACAAGCCCGCGGTGATCGCCAAATCCCGATCGTGGTGAATGAGGACGACCACTTCGACTTCGACCAGCCCGACAACAACTTCACCGCCGCCGTGAAGGAGCACGTTTCATGGGGCTTCTTCGACTTTCGCATGAAGGGCGAGGCCTTCGACGACGGCTATCAAAGCGTCCCCGTGAACTGGGGCATCTCCAGCCCGAGAAAGCAGGGATTCTTTGAGCTGATGAAGCAGATCACCGGAGCACCCGCACCTGAAATCCGGTGAAGTCGGCATGCACATCACGGGACGGGGCCCACTCAGCACCGGTGCCGCCGTGGAAGGTGTTGAAGAGGATGGAATCGACGCCGTAGGTGGTGCCTTTTCGCCATTGGAGGTCGGTTTTCTCCACCATGAGCTTGTCATCGGCCCAGATGCGGAGCTGGCCGTTTTTCTTGCCGACGGCATTCATCTCCACCTGGATGCGGAGGGTCACGGGCTTGTCGGGCACGAAGCGGAAGTCCTCGGGGAAGTCGAACTCATCGCCATACTTCGAGGGCTGATGCATGTGATATACATAGGCCTGGCCGCGCCCGTCCTTCCGCCACATCACGCGGGCGGAAAAGCCGTCGAGGCCGTTCACGGCATCGCCGCCCGTGATCGTTTTGGGGCCGCCGCAGAGTCCGGGCAGCTTGCCGCCCTTCACAAACTCGAATCCTTCTTCAAAGCACACTTTGTAGCGCAGTTCCGCCATCTCATGCTCGCCGAAAGGGAAGCGCCATCCCGCGCCGCCTTGATCCGAACCGACGCTGCCTTTTGGATACAGCACGCGGAGCCAGGAACTGCCGTCATGCGTCACCAACTCGCCATGACCTTCCGCCAGGCCGTCCTCATACTCGCAGCCCGGCCAGTCCTTCTTCCACTGCTCGACGGTGTAAGGTCCGGGAGAGCCGGTGAAGGGAAAGGTGTAGAGCGGCTCGGCGTGGAGGGCAGAGGCGAGCAAGCCCAGCAGAGGCAGAAAACGGCGGCGCATGGGAGGAGCGATTTGGAAGCCTCTTACTGAATCGGCGAAAAGTCCACAGCCTTCATGTACACGCTCTTCACGCCTTCGGCCTGCGGTTGAATGGTGAGAGGACCGCCATTCGCGGCTTCGCTATCGCCTTTGGCTTTGATCCACTCAGGATCGGCGCGGAAGGCGGTGAAGGAGGCGAGGCCGGCTTCCTTGCTGGCGTGGGCGAGGATGTAGATGAGTTTGGTGCCTGCGCCTTTGTCCGCATCGGTAGGCGTCCAGTAGGCGAGGTGGCTCATGCCGTGCTTGCTGAAGAGCTTCATCGTGTGATCGCGGAAGCGGGCGTGGAGGGCGTCGAGCTTGCCGGGAGGCGTGGTGTAGGTGCGCATCTCGAAGACGCGGGGTTTGCCGCTTTTTTCGACCTTCAAAGCAGGCGAGTAGTCGGTCGGCGACATGAAGATGGACTCGATTTTGGCGACGATTTTGCCATTCGCCTCGCTGGCCTTCGCGGCGGCTTTCCATTCGGGATCGGCTCCGAAAGCTTTGAAGCTCTCTTTCGCGGCCTCGCGGCTTTTGTGCTCCAACACATAGACGAGCGTGGTTTTGGAGCCGTTTTCCTCATCGACGGGCACCCAGTAGCCCACGTTGCCCATGCCGTGCTTTTCGAACAGCTTGCAGGTGTGATCACGGAAGCGGGTGAGTAGGGCATCTAGCTTCCCCTCGTGGCAGGTGTAGATGCGGAGTTCGTAAACGGGATCGGCGAGGACGGGGGTGAAAGCTGCGAGAAAGGCAGTGAAGAGGATGAGGAGGGAGCGCATGGCGGGTGCAGGCTAAAACGACGCGTGCCCCACGAAACAATCGCCACTTTTTGTTGGACGCCTCCGGCCTGCGCCGGACTATCCGCCACCTTTCCCGCATGACCCAGATTTTCGATTTCATCGCCCACGTCGATAAACACCTGCAAACTTTCGCGGAGCAGCATGGGCCGCTCATTTATGCGCTGCTGTTTGCCATCGTGTTTTGCGAGACGGGCCTCGTCGTCACGCCCTTCCTGCCGGGAGATTCGCTGCTGTTTGCCGTCGGAGCCTTGGCGGCGCAGGGTTTCATGCGCATCGAGATCATCATCCCGCTGCTCGTTTGTGCGGCGATCCTCGGCGACAACGTGAACTACTGGATCGGCCGCAAGTGTGGCGGCTGGATCGTGAACCAGCGCTGGTTCAAACGAGATTACCTGGCGAAGACGGAGGCCTTTTTTGTAAAGCACGGCGGCCGAGCCATCGTGATCGCCCGCTTCGTGCCAATCGTGCGCACCTTTGCGCCCTTCACCGCCGGGTTTGGCCGGATGCAGTATCGTCGCTTTTTGATGTTCAGCCTCGGTGGCGGGCTGTTTTGGGTGATCAGCATCTCCATCCTCGGTTTTGCCCTTGGGAACATCCCCATCATCAAGAGCAACTTCAAGCTCGTCTCCCTCATGATCATTGTCGTCTCCGTGCTGCCCATCGTGATCGAGGTGGTCAAACACAAGCGTGAGGCTGCCCGCGGCCCGAAATGACCGACTCGTGACGTCGCGTGACAAAGTGCTTGCGCGAAAACTCGAAGCGGCTATTCATCCGGCCCCCTTCTCCAAAGGGGAACATGATTCCTGAGTAGCTCAGCGGTAGAGCGGGTGGCTGTTAACCACTAGGTCGTAGGTTCGAACCCTACCTCAGGAGCCATCCACGGCAGAGTAGCTCAGGGGTAGAGCAGAGGACTCATAAGCCTTTGGTCGGGAGTTCAAATCTCCCCTCTGCCACCAATAAATGGACCGCTTCGTCAGCCCCCCCTCGCAAGCATTTGCCCGCTCATAGAAGCGAGCTGTCGTCCGAACGCTCCAATCGGCCGATCTTCTTTTTGATCGTCTCCAGCAGGACCGTCATCTCATGCACACAGCGGAAGCACTCCTTCTGGGTCTCCTCGTCCGCCAGTCCGGGCACAGCAGGATGGATCTTCATGAACTGAAGGGCGATGTTTTTGCAGGCTTCGCGGATCTGGGTGATGGCAGCGGGTCGTTCCATGAGGCCTGCTTAGGCGCAGCCGAGGGGGCCGTCAAATGCCCGGCGCAGCAGCAAAGACGTGACGAAAGCCCCGATTGACCCGGCATCGCGGACGGGTAGTCTCCGCGCCTCCATGAACAAACTCCACATCGCATCCTTGTTTGCCGTTGTTTCCATGCTCGGTCAAACGCACGCTCAAGAAGTCAAAAAAGCCGAACCCGCCAACGCCGCACCTCCGGCGGTGGATATGGAGAAGGTGAGCTACTTCATCGGCAAAAACGTCGGCGGTCAATTTGCCGGCCAGAAGGAGAAAATGGATCTCGGTGCCTTCATCGAAGGCGTGAGTGATGTGCTGGGCGGCAAGAAGCCCGCTGGTTACGCCATGGGCATTGGCCTAGGCCAGCAGTTCAAGAACGAAGACATCGCCATCAATGCGGACAAACTCAAAGCAGGCATGGAGCGTGCCACGGGCGCTGCCACTGGAGCCGAGCCCTACACCAAGGAAGAACTCGACGCCGCGATGGATGGCTTCAACAAGCTTATGCAGAGCAAGCAGCAGGCAAAAATGGCCGAAGAGCAGAAGGAAATGGCCGCCGCCGCCGGAAAGTATAAGGAAGAAGGCCAAAAGTACCTCGCTGAGAACGGCAAGCGCAAAGGTGTGACCACCACCGCCAGCGGCCTGCAATACGAAGTGCTCAAAGAAGGCACCGGACCCAAGCCCGCCGTGACCGATAGCGTGAGCGTCCACTACCACGGCACGCTCATCGACGGCAAAGTCTTCGATAGCTCCGTCGAGCGTGGTGAGCCTACCTCCTTCCCCCTCCAGGGCGTGATCCGCGGCTGGACCGAAGGCCTCCAACTCATGCCCGTCGGCTCCAAGTGGCGCTTCTACATCCCTTCGGACCTCGCCTATGGCGATCAGGCTCAAGGTGATGACATCCCCCCAGGCTCCACCCTGATCTTCGACGTCGAGCTCCTCGGCATCGTGAAATAAGCCCCGCCACCTTTTCGACCCAAACAAAAAGGGCGGCTCCTGCGAGCCGCCCTTTTTCGTATTCAGTTCACTTTCCGGCCTTTTTCAGATGCTCGGCAGATTCCGCCGCGCTGAGTTCCTTCACATAGATGTTCCGCCAGCGGATCTCCCCACCGTGCGTTTGCAGCATGATCGGACCTTTTGCGGGCATCGGTTTCGCACGGTCCCAGAAGTTTTCCATCACCGCGCCATCCACCACGAGCTGCTCATTTAGCCACACCCAGGTCACATCCCCGATCTGGCGGATGCGGAAGCTGTTCCACTCGCCAAAGCCTTTGTCCGCAAGCACCAGCGGATCGCGGCCAGGCTTGCCGGGGGTGTTGTTGAAGAGGCCGCCGGAGCCGAGGTGCGGTTTGCGGTCAGGCTTTTTCGGATCAAAGACCTGCGTCTTGTCCCAGATCTGCACCTGAGGATTGCCACGAAGGTAGATGCCGCTGTCCGCCTTGGGCACCGTTTTGTATTCGATCATGAGCTCGATGTCGCCGAAGTCGGCGTCGGTCGTGGCGTAGCCGCCTTCGCCGTCATTGACGAGTTCGCCGTTTTCCACCCGCCAGTGCTTGGCGAATTCCTCCCGCATCTTTTGCAGCGCCGCGGTCTTTTTCTCGCCCTCCAGCTTCACCACACTGTGGGGGTTCAGCCCATACCAGCCGGTGAGATCCGTGCCGTTGAAGATCGCCTTGAAGCCCTCCGGAGGGCCGGCGTGCAATACCGTGGTGAGAGCGAGAAGAGAGAGCAGCGGAGTGAGTTTCATGGTGGTGAAGGTCAGTTCGAGGCTCACGGCCGTCTTCTTTCAATGTGTGGCAGCATCAGTCAGCCGCGTCTTGCATCCAGGCCTCTCCGCGCCACACTGGCGGCCCTTTTCCCACCGCCATGTCCAAGAAAGCTGCCTCCACTTCGTCTCTCCATCGCAAACACAGCGCCATCGTCGTCGATGGAGCGGAACGCGCCGCCAGCCGGGCGATGCTGCACGCGGTGGGCTTCAAGCGGGAGGACTTCAAGAAGTCGCAGATCGGCATCGCCAGCACCTGGAGCATGGTCACGCCGTGCAACATGCACATCGATCGCCTCGCCAAGGAATCCGCGAAAGGCGTGGATGCCGCCGGCGGCAAGAGTGTGATCTTCAACACCATCACCATCTCCGATGGCATCTCGATGGGCACGGAGGGCATGAAATACTCACTCGTCTCGCGTGAAGTGATCGCGGACAGCATCGAAACCGTCGTCGGCTGCGAAGGCCTGGACGGCTTCGTCGCCATCGGTGGTTGCGACAAAAACATGCCGGGCTGCCTCATGGCCATGGCCCGCATGAATCGCCCCAGCGTGTTCGTCTATGGCGGCACCATCCTGCCCGGTTGCGTGGGCGCGGAAAAGAAGGACGCGGACATCGTCACCGTCTTTGAAGCCGTCGGCAAGCACGCCAACTGCCTCATCAGCGACAAGGAACTCATCGACATCGAACAGCACTCCATCCCCGGCGAAGGCTCCTGCGGCGGCATGTACACCGCGAACACGATGGCCAGCGCCATCGAAGCCCTCGGCATGAGTTTGCCAAACTCCGGCGCCCAGGCGGCGGTGAGCAACGAAAAGCTCATCGACTGCTTCGACGCCGGTGCGGCGGTCATGAACATGATCAAGAAGGGCATCACGCCTCGCGACATCATGACGAAGGAAGCCTTTGAAAACGCCATCACGCTCATCATCACGCTCGGTGGCAGCACGAACGCCGTTTTGCACCTCATCGCCATGGCGCACAGCGCGGGCGTGAAGCTCGGCATCGAGGATTTCGTCCGCATCGGCAAAAAAACGCCGGTGCTCGCGGATGTGAAGCCCAGCGGCAAATACTTCATGAACGACCTCGTCAAAATCGGCGGCACCGTTCCGCTGATCCGCATCCTGGTGAACGAAGGCCTCATGCATGGCGACTGCCTCACCGTCACCGGCAAGACGATGAAGGAGAACATGAAAAACTCCAAGATCGTGTGGCCGAAGAGTCAGACCATCGTTCGTCCGCTGAGCGACCCGATCAAGAAAGACAGCCACCTCGTCATCTTCAAAGGCAACCTTTGCCCCGAAGGAGCGGTGGGCAAGATTTCGGGCAAAGAAGGCCTCAACTTCACTGGCAAGGCCATCGTCTTCGAAAGCGAAGAAACCGCTCTGCAGGCCATTTTGAACGACAAGGTCAAAAAAGGCCATGTCATCGTCGTGCGCATGGAAGGGCCGAAAGGCGGCCCCGGCATGCGTGAGATGCTTTCGCCCACCTCCGCCATCATGGGCAAAGGTTTGGGCAAAGACGTGGCCTTCATCACCGACGGACGCTTCAGCGGCGGCAGCCACGGCTTCGTCGTCGGCCACGTCACGCCCGAAGCCTTCGTCGGCGGCCCGATTGCCGTCATCAAGAATGGCGACCCGATCACCATCGACGCGGAAACACGTCAAATCACCCTCGGCATCCCCGCCAAGGAGCTCAAGGCACGCCTCGCCAAGTGGAAGCAGCCTAAACCCCGCTACACCCGCGGTGTGCTGGCGAAGTATGCCAAGCTCACCAGCGACGCCAGCCACGGTGCCGTGACGGATTTGGGGCTGTAAAACCTTCGGGGAGGGCTTTCGCGACCTCACGAAGCCATCTCCTGGGTGACAAGCCGGTCACGAGTCGAAAAACCGCTTGCCGCCGGGGTGGTCGCCGCTACCATCGCGGCCCCTTTCGCCCGGCCATGTTGGTCGGGACAAAGGTCACCCATCGCCCGATCTACCGAATCAGCTCCTCGTGAGCCAGAGCGCCGCCTTCACTGGCCGCGTGCGGAAGAAAAGGCACCGTAGATACCCACATGTCATCCCCCGTACTCGTCGAACTCGTCGAAGCTGGCGTCCATTTCGGACATCAGACCAAGCGCTGGAACCCTAAGATGAAGAAATTCATCATGGGCACCAAAAACAACATCCACATCCTCAACATCGAGGAGACCGTCAATCAGATCGACAAAGCCGCCGATTTCCTCAGCGAACTCGCCCGCAAGTCCAAGAAGATCCTCTTCGTCGGTTGCAAACGTCAGGCCCAGGAAGCCGTCAAGCAGGCGGCAGAAGCTTGCCACCAGTTCTATGTGAACCATCGCTGGCTCGGCGGCACGCTCACCAACAATGAGACCCTCCGCAAGTCCATCGCCCGCCTGAACTACCTCGAAGACATCGAGAAGAAGCCTGAGTTCAAGCAGATGTCCAAGAAGGAGCTCGCCTCCCTCAACCGCGAGCGCATCAAGCTCGAGCGCAACCTCCGCGGCATCCGCCACATGGACAAGCTCCCTGACGCCGTCGTCATCGTCGATGCCGCCCGCGAGCACATCGCCGTCGCCGAAGCCCGCCGCCTCAAGATCCCGATCGTGGCCCTCGTGGACACGAACGCCGATCCCTCCGTCATCAATTACCCCATCGCCGCCAACGACGACGCCATCCGCTCCATCCGCATCATCCTGCAGAAGCTGATCGACCCCGTCATCGTCGCCACGGCCGAGATGAAGAAATAAGAAACCCTCGTCCCCAACCCCAGACCGATCATGGCCGAAGAAATCTCCGCGAAAATCGTCATGGCCCTGCGTGAAAAGACCAACGCAGGCATGATGGATTGCAAAAAAGCCCTCAAGGAAGCCGAAGGCGACCTCGAAAAGGCCGAAACCATCCTCCGCAAGAAGGGCATCACCAAGGCTGAAACCAAAGGTGACCGCCAGACCAAGGAAGGCATCATCTCCTCCTACATCCACATGGCAGGCCGCATCGGCGTGCTCATCGAAGTGAACTGCGAAACCGACTTCGTTGCCCGCAACGAAATCTTCCAGGCCTTCGTGAAGGACATCTCCCTCCACATCGCCGCCTCCAATCCGAAGTTCATCGGTCGTGAGGAGATCCCCGCCGATCTCATCACCAAGGAGCGTGAAATCGCCGCCGAGCAGGTCAAGGGCAAGCCCGAGGCCATCGTCGAGAAGATCGTGCAGGGCAAGATCGACAAGATCTTCGCCGAGCAGTGCCTCCTTGAGCAGGCCTTCATCAAGAACCCCGACATCACCATCGGCGACTTCGTGAAGAGCAAGATCGCCGAACTCGGCGAAAACCTCGTCGTGCGTCGCTTCGTGCGTTACGCCGTCGGTGAGGACATCTAAGAGCTGCTCACAGCCTCAAAATCACACGAGAAGGGCGGATCATCACGATCCGCCCTTTTTTCATGTTTCCGCCGCGTCGAAACCTGCGCTAGCCTCATCCGAAATGCCCGCCAACCGCTTCTACAGCCCCTTCGACACCGCCACGCTCCACGAGCGCAAAGTCTTCGACGGCGAGTATCGCAGCGCCTTCCAGATCGACCGCGACCGAATCATCCACAGCAGCGCCTTCCGCCGTCTGCAGAGCAAGACGCAGGTCTTCCTCTCCGGCGAATACGACTTCTACCGCACCCGGCTCACCCACAGCATCGAGGTCGCCCAAATCGGCCGCAGCATCTGCGGCTGGCTCCGCCAGCAGGGCGGCGTGCTCGATGACGAGTGCTTCATCGACCCCGATCTCGTCGAAAGCGCCTGCCTCAGCCACGATCTCGGCCATCCGCCCTTCGGCCACGCCGGCGAGCGCACGCTGCACCGCCTCATGGAGCCCTACGGCGGCTTTGAAGGCAATGCGCAGACCCTCCGCATCCTCACGCAGACCCTTTTCAGCGAAGGCCGCGCCGGCATGAATCCCACGCGAGCCTTGCTCGATGGTGTGCTCAAATACAAAACCCTCTTCACCGAGCGCCCCGCTGGCAAAACCAACCACTACATTTACGACGACCAGGAAACGTGGCTCGACTTCGCCATGGGCCACCAGGCCTTCCCCGTCGAGCTCACGCCCGGCAAGCCCCGCAACGGCTTCAAGAGCATCGAATGCCAGATCATGGACTGGGCGGACGACACCGCCTACTCGCTCAACGACCTCGCCGATGGCATCCGAGCCGGATTCATCAACGTGACCAACCTCGAACGCTGGGCCGAAAAACAGTCGCTCGATGCCTCACAGGCCGAGTGGGTCGCCTTCTTGTGCAAAGCCATCCGCGAAGACCGCGTCGAAGGCCGCCTCAACCGCCTCATCGGCGACTGCATCCGCGCCACCAAGCTCGTCCCCACCGCCAACTTCCTCAGCGCCAGCACCCGCCGCCATCAGTTCGAGCTGCAAATCGACCCCGCGCTGCGTGCCCGCGCCGATCTGCACAAAAAAATCTCCCTCGAACTCGTCTTCCGCAGCCCGCAACTCCAACAGCTCGATCACAAGGCCGATTACATCCTCCAGCAGCTCTTCGGCGTGCTGCGCGATCGCTACATCGAGCCCGCCCAGCCCAAAGGCCTCCGCCTGATGCCCGAATCCCTCGAAACCGAGATCGCCACCGCCCCCGACGCCAAGGTCCGCGCCCGCCTCGTCTGCGACTGGATCGCCAACATGACCGACCGCTTCGCCTTCCGCACCTACCGCCGACTGTTTGATGCCGAGTTCGGCTCGATCACGGATTTTGTGTGACCGCGTTTACCGTTTGAGGTAATGCGTCGAATACTCAGACTGCATATTAGTGACCAATTAATCGAAGGCATGAGCGATTCAACTTTTTCAGCAGTTTGTATTTTCTCATCATCGTACCACTGGAGACAAGGCCGCACTTCGTTCGCCTCGATCATTCATTTCTAACCAAGAGCAGGTGATTGATGGCTTTTGCTTTCACAACATCAATATCGTTAAAGCCCACGAGTTAGCAAATATGAGCACGTTACTCTCCCGCCTCGTTCGATTCATTGGCTCGAAACTCCTTACGTTCATCGTCATCCTCGCTATTTTGTTAATCGCGACTTGGGTGCAGAGTGAATGGGCGGAGTTATCTAGATTACTCGACGAAACAAAAGGCATCGAAAAACAGATTGCCGAAAGGCAGTCAACCTTGAACGAGCTGCGTCACAAAGCCCAGGAACTGGACGAAGCTACTCGGAACACTGTACAGAAAATAAAGGACCTTGATGAAGTTGCTCGATTGGCGCAGCAAGAATATTCACAAGCTCGTCGCAGATGGGAGAAACGACAAGAAGGTGTAGCTTGGTTATTGCCGGAATGGCTAGACGGAGATGACTGGGCCGCAGAGAGAGCAGCGGCTATTAGATCAAGTGCGGCCTGGGAAGCGGCTCAACTAGCGAATAAAGCCGCTGAAGCGGCGAGAAATGCGCAGGCGGACTCACCATGGGCGATAAATCAGGCGAAGATTGATGCTGAGCAGGCACAGCTAACTCGCCTAGAGGATCAAAAGGCTCAAGTTGAGTCGAGGACTTCCGTAACACCCGTGCAGCGGCTAGTTCTTGCTGTGCGTGAAGTGGCACCCTCGGCTCTCTGGATCCTTGGAGGTATAATTGTTTTGCCGGTTGCAGTTAAGGCAATGTTTTTCTTCTTTATCGCTCCACTAGCCGATAAAGTGCCCGCCATCACAATTGAGCCAAGCGAAGGGGAACTTGCGGAACCGCAAATTCACTCATCGGGCGTTTCTTTGAATGTTCAGATCAGTGACATGGAGGAGTTGCTGGTCCACCCTGACTACCTCCAAAGCACCGCCAAGTCGGCTCAGAAGCGGACGAAGCTCTTTCTGAATCACCGACTGCCGCTCAGCAGTTTGGTATCTGGAATGTGCCTGCTAACCCGGGTCAGCGCAAAAGATGGAGCGTGCGAGACTGTCAGAATATCTCCAACACATGATCCACTCGGCGAACTGGCGGTGATTGAAGTGCCGACAGGTGCAAGAATGGTGCTATACCCGCGCTGCATTGCAGCGGTGATCAAACCGAAAGATCAAGAGATCTCGATTCAAAGCCGGTGGCGTCTGAAAAGTCTTCATAGCTGGCTGACTCTACAGTTCCGCTATCTAGTTTTCCGCGGGCCGTGCAAAGTCGTTT
Source organism: Verrucomicrobiaceae bacterium (assembly GCA_016713245.1). Lineage (GTDB taxonomy): Bacteria > Verrucomicrobiota > Verrucomicrobiia > Verrucomicrobiales > Verrucomicrobiaceae > Prosthecobacter. The sequence goes on from JADJPM010000001.1 coordinate 1,805,197, forward strand.
TGAAAGGATGTCGGGGGGTATGTATCGAAAAACCTGCACCAGGGGAATCCAGGCTTATCAGCCAGTCTGCAACCATCGGATTCAGCGCAAACCTTCAATATTCCAACACGCGATCCGAGGTGTTTCTCAACTATCTGCGTGGCAAGGATGAGTTGTTCAATGATCTCTTTGCTGGTGATGCTGGCATCTTCATTTATGAAGAGATGCCGGATGCGCGTAGGAAAACCGGCTTTACCGGGCGAGGCATCGAAGGAGTCATGGATGCGATGCTCAAGGCGTTTGGAGTTTAGCGGTCGAGGAAGAAGTATTCACCGCTTCGCCTACGGGAGCTTCCGTCGCCTCTTCGACTCCGAGTTAGGTTCGATCACGGGCTTTGTTTAAAAAGCCCGCGAGGTAGTTACCTCACTTTGAAATGCCTTTCATGCCAGGCTGTAACTGTTCCGAAAAGAGCAATTGGAACGTAAGCAAGTTCCTCCTCTAAAGGATGCTTTAGCTTTCAAGCATCTCGTCGATGAATCTCCGGATTCCTTTTGGTTTTTGTGCTTGGAGGGCAATTTCTGAAATTTGCCTCGGAAGCAGTTCAAGCTGTTCAAAGAGTTCAAGAGCGGCATCAATTCCACGCAGAACCATCAAAAACTCTTCCAAACAAATGGTCCCAACCTTTCGGCCACATCTTATCTCATTGTGATCGAGAGAGAGTATTCCTGGAATGTTCCAAGCACTCTTCTTTGAACCAGTACTTCTAGCTACTTCGAAGGCAGAACCTTTAAGCGATGAGGTGCTTGGAACGAGAATAGCCAAATTGCGTTTATCATTCGGAACGGCAATGACGAGATAGGCTCTTATTTTTTTCTTGTACCCCAAATCAATCTCCCACACATCTCTTATGCAAATTGGATCGTTTTTCGTGGTGCTATAGTCGGTGTCAGCTTGGTCCTCAATATCTGCGAGTCTACGCCCAACGATCTGGCGGATAAGCTCCAATTCTTCCTTGTCATCTTCGGTGACTTCGCAGCTTTCCAAACACTGAGCTATATCTTTCAGAGTAGGGTATTTCATTTCAATATGGTGGCTAGGGACATTGAGAATTTCAAGCGGCAACAAGGCTGCGATCAATACGACTTCGTTTAAAAGGCTCGCGGGTTAGCCCCCGTATTCTGCGGATCATGATCCGCCGACTTCTCCCGCTGCTCGCCCTTCTCGCTGTCCAACCACTCCACGCGGAGTTTCAGGCGGGAGCAGCGGTGATCGACATCACGCCGCCGAAGTTGCCGGTGCTGGTGAATGGTGGGATGCTGAGTCGCTACCTCGACAAGATCAACACGCGGGTGAATGCCCGCGCCATCGTGGCCACGGATGGAAAGGAGTCGGTGGCCATCGTGGTGGTGGATAGCTGCATGATGGGGCGGGAGCTGCTCGATGAGGCGAAAAAGGCCGCGGCGGCGAAGACGGGCATCGCCACGGATCACCTGCTGATCTCCGCCACGCATTCGCACACGGCCCCGGCCTCGATGGGTTGTCTCGGCACGGAGGCGGACCCGGCTTATGTGCCCTTTTTGAAGGAAAAACTCGTCGAGGCCATCGCCACGGCTCAAAAGGCGCTCAAACCGGCCCGCATCGGTTTTGCGAAGGAGGACGCGGCGGCCTTCACTGCGCTGCGTCAGTGGATTCGCAGGCCGGACAAGCTCGCGGAGGACCCTTTTGGCAACCTGAGCGTCCGCGCCAACATGCACGCGGGTCGCGTGTGGGAGGATGTGACCGGCGAATCCGGCCCCGAGGACCCGGATCTCTCGCTCATCTCCATTCAAAGCGCCGACGGCAAGCCGCTGGCCGTGCTGGCGAACTTCTCCATGCACTACTTTGGCGACAAGGACATCAGCGCCGATTACTTCGGCCTTTTCTCGGAAGGGCTGAAGCAGCGCATCGACCCGCAGGGCGGCATGGTCGGCATCATGTCCCACGGCTGCAGCGGCGACATCTACCGCGTCGATTACAAAGTGCCGGAGAAAGACCGCCCGAAGCCCACCATCGACGAGTACACCCAGGGCCTGCTCGACATCGCGATGAAGGCTTACACGCAAATCGAGTATCGCAGCGATGTCGATGTGGCCATGGCCGAGCGGCGCATGACGCTGAAATACCGCGTGCCGGACAAGCAACGCCTCGAATGGGCCCAGCGCATCGTCGCCGAGATGGGCGATCGTTTGGCGAAGACACCGACGGAGGTCTATGCCCGCGAGCAGATCATCCTCCACGAGCGCCAGCAGACGGAGATCGTCGTGCAGGCGCTGCGCATCGGCCCCATCGGCATCGCCACCACGCCGAACGAAACGTATGCGATCACCGGCCTCAAGATCAAAGCCGCCAGCCCGCTGCCGCACACCATGGTCATCGAGCTCGCGAACGGCGGCGATGGCTACATCCCGCCGCCGGAGATGCACGCCTGGGGCGGCTACAACACCTGGGCCGCACGTTCCGCCGGACTCGAAGTCATGGCCGAGCCGAAGATCACGCAGGCCGCCATCGGCTTGCTCGAAACGGTGAGCAAAGCTCCGCGCAAGCCTTGGCATCTCAGCGCCGGCCCGGCCACGAAGAGCCTAGCCGATCTCGGCCCGCTGGCTTACTGGCGCTTGAACGAGTTCACCGGTCCCGTGGCGGTCGATGCCACCTCGCATGAGCATCACGCCACCTACGAAGGCGGTGTCGCCTACTACCTCGATGGCCCGCACGCCTCGAAATTCTGCGGCGGCGAGGTCAACCGCGCCCCACACTTCGTCGGCGGTCGCCTTGCCACCGAGTTCGCCCAGCTCAGCGAGGACTACACGCTCTCGATGTGGATCTGGAACGGCATGCCAAATGACGGTCGCGACTTCTGTGGCTGGTTTTACTCCCGCGATCACAACCACGGCGTCAGTGCCTTTGGCGAGCACCTCGGCATCGGCGGCAAAAGCGGAAACACCGGCAAACTCGTCCTCCAAGTCGGTGTCGCGCAGTTCGCTGGCAAAACCGAGCTGCCTCGCTGGACCTGGCAGCACATCGCCCTCGTGCGAAAAGGCGGCAAGGTGCGCATCTATCTCAACGGCACCCTCGATCTCGAAGCCGAAGCCCCCGCCGTGAAAATCCCCGCCCTCTTCCTCGGCGGCCGCAGCGACAACACCGACAACTGGGAAGGCCGCCTCGACGAAGTCGCCGTGTTTGAGCGGGCGCTCACCGCTGAGGAGATCGCGAAGCTCAGCCTGCGGTGAATCCATGGCCAAAAGGATCGTCATCCGAGTTGTGAGCTTCGTGCTGCAGGCCGCAGGCTTGTTGTTCATGCTCGATGCGTTCGTGCCGCGCTCCATCCCTGCGACTTGGGCAAACCATGCTCTTGAGTTCTTCTCGGGTGCTTTGTGCTGGCTTCTTGGACTCGCACTTCGCAGATGTTGCCGTCAGAAAGGGTGAAATGATTCAGGGTAGAATGATGGGATTCATCATTTTACCCGACATCATTCTACCTTCGATGGTTGATGAATGACGCACTTGAAAGCCTCACCCGCGCCATCGGCTTCACCATAGCCCGACCACTCCGCCATCGTTTGATAGCTTAGCTCGTCCAAGCCGAGTTCATGACACCAGGCGCGGTAATCGGTGAAATTGATGTCCGCCGTCAAATCCATGCGGCCGGGGCTTTGCAGCAGTTCGGGCCAGTAAAGCCGCTGATGCATCCAATACCCGCGCAGCGTGCCTCCGGGCCGGCGGTGATACAGAGCCGGAAACTCGCCGCCGTAGTCGATCGTGAGCATCTGCCCGCGTTTCCAGTGCGGTGACCACTTTTGCAGCCAATCGCGGATGCTGGGATGGATTTCGCAGCGCTGGCCTTCGGCGAAGGTCGTGTGCTTCAGCGCCGAAAACGCCTGTAGATCGAGTTCGAGTGGTCGCAGCTCCTCAGGCACCCAAACTTCATGCCAGCGGCTATTTCGCCACTCGATCAAAGTCGCCGGAAAGGCATCGAGAAGCTCGTTGTGATAAATCCACGCCTCACCACCCGCCGCCGCGAGCGCGGATTCGATCGTTTCGTGCCACATCACGCCTTTGAGCCGCTTCTGCTGCTGCTCACGCAACACCGGCGATGTCTCGACGATGTGAAAACGCATCCGAAGCCTCCGCCACCAGCCCAGCGAGCGCTGCACCTGCTCCATGAGCTGCCCATTCCCCGCGCCGATCTCGATCACATTCCGCGCACCCTTCAACCACGCCGCGATGCGCTTCCCCAGCTCCGGCGAAAGCGTCGCCGACGTGCTGAAGTCTCCGCGAGCACCGACGGTCTTGATGTTCCGCGTGTAATAGCCGCGCTGCGGATCAAACAGCGCACGGCTCATGAAACTGGAAAACGGCTCGGGGCTCATGACGCACTCTCCACCTTCGGCAGCAGACGCGCCACCACCCAGAGCAATCCTCCGACAACGAGCACCAGCGCCGCCCACAGCCACGGGCTGCCGCTCATCGTGCTAGCGGAGGCTTTTTGCGGAGTCAGCGCCTCCACATCGCGCAGCAGGGTGCCCGCGTGGGCAGCTTTTTCGAACCGCTCGCGCACGAGTTGGATGTCATATTGCGGTGCCGCCACATTGGGATTGCCGTAGAGCAAATACAGCGGCTGTGCACTGCCATCGGCTTCAAAGAGCAGGCTCACCGCCTTCTTCTCCCAAAACGCGGCGCGGAGTTGCAGCGCGGGATTGTCGCCATTGTTCGTTTCAAGCATGATGGCATTGCCACGCGGCCTTTGGGAGATTTCCAGCCGCATTCTCTTCACCGGTGCGTCTGGCGTGCTCTTCCAAAAAACGTAGCCAAGCTGTCTCTCGACCATCCGCCCCGTGCGGCGATCCTCTTCCATCTCAAACAGCCTCAACTGCCGCTCAAACAGCGTGGATGACGTTTCCAAATGCAGCGCCGTCACTGGCAAACCGGCTAGTGGCAGGTTGAAGCGCCAGCGTGAGGTCTGCAGACGCTTTTCGTCAGGATACGGCTCAAACTCCGCTTTCGCCGTCGCTTTTTGACCCTTGTCCTGCATCAAATGCCGCACCAACACGCCATCACCAGAGATCACACGCAGATCACTCCCGTTGGCAGACGCATGAGTCTGTATGTGATCATCCAAAACGACTCGGAAGATGCGTGGCCCCTTCTCCGAAGGTGTAATCGCTCGTCGCCACTGCCAGCCGCGCGTGTCCAGCCGCACGTCGCCTGCCTCACCCGTCGCGGGCAGCGCCGCTTCGGCACGGAAAGCCGGATTCGGCTCCACCGCGGCCGCTTTCACGAGCGTGCTCAAGGCGCTGCGGAGTTGGTTAGACATCTTCGCGAGGTCATAGCTCGGCGCGGAGGCTTGCGGATTGCCGGCAAAGAGCTGCCACTCGCCTGCCACGTCGGCTTGAAACACGAGCGGCAGCACATGGCGTGTGATTTCGATGCCGTCGATCTTCAGCGGCGGATTGTCGCCGTTTTCGATGATGAGACCAAGTTCGCGGGTTGGATGGCTTTGATCGAGCATGTGCTCCAAATCCTCCACGCTGCGGCCTTCGTGCTGGAGGCGAAAAAACCACGTCGAAGTGCTGCCGATGCGGATCTGGCGCTCAAACACGCCCTCTGGCGATTTGAGCCGCAGTGTTGCCAGCGGCAGATTCGCGGCTCCGAGGCCGATGCGCAGACGCGTGGCACCGTTTTTCTCCTCGCGGCCGAGGATGCTGGCGGTGTGTTGCAACTCCAGCGCTGCATCGCGGCCTCCGCGCAGCGTCGCGCCTTGCATCACCATCGGGCGTGAGCGACTGTCATCGAGCGCGAGGCGAAAATGCGTCCACTTCGACTCCGCAAAGCGCAGCGTGACTTTTTCAAAGCCGCTGCGTCGGCAAATGAGCGCGTTTTCGGCCAGCATCTGCCACGTCGCGCCATCCACCGAACCTTCGAGTGTCGCCTGTTTGATGAAATCCGCCTCCACCACGCCGAACTCGACTTGATTCAGCGCTTCGCGGCCTGCGGATTGAAATTCAAAACGCGAAACGGTGCCTTCAAGCCGCTGCGTGAAGTTCGCCGCTTGCTCGACATGCTGCGGCGGTCGTTGTGGCCTCAGGATGGCAAAGGGCCGCTCCTCACCCGCAGGATTCACGAGGCGCAGATCACCCAGCGCCGTCGCGGAGGCATCGAGCAGCGCGGGATCGAGTTCCACGCGTTGCAGGCCGGTTTGCGTGACGGGCAGTTTTTGCAGATGCTTCCACGCCGCGTGATCGGCGAGGGCGCTGGTGGCGGCGAGGAGAAGGAAGAGGCTGGATTTCATTTTGCTCCAAAAAGTCATTTCAGTGACCCGGGTGAGGAAGTAGTTTTGCGGATGGAAAAGAAGATCGATTCATCAGGCATGCTCGAAAAGATCCGAGCGGCAGGTTGTCTCACGGACGCTGAACTGGAGACCGTGGCGACGTGCTTTGCGGCTATGGATACGCGTCAGAAGATCGATGCGCTGGATGAGCGATGGGCATCGGACATCCGTAAATATGTGCAGCGGCACACACGCAAAGGCGACGACGTCTCTGTTAGCCTTCCGACAGAAGAAGGTGGATAGGCTCTGACTTTCATAGGCGTCGCGTTGATTTGCTTTGGAGTTTTCATGCTGAGCCAACTGAAGTTTGAGACGCAGTTTGAATACCTTCCCGCGCTCTTTTTCGCCTTCATTGGCTTTCTGGGCGGTGGCTGGACCGTTTATCGCAGCATCAAGGCCAGAAAGGTGGTCGGTGAATACCAAGCCGAGCTTCGTCGTTTTCGGGATGCTCGCCAATCGCTGATTACAAGACTTCCTGTCGAGCTTCAGCCAGCCAGGCAAGTTTGCAGGGAGTGTTTGACCACGATCACGGATGTTCATCACGGCTGATCCTCCTGAAGGAAGCGTTGATACAGATACGACGCCGCGAGCGCGATCACCGCGACGATCATGAGCGCGCCGACGCGGTAGATGTTGCCGATGTTCGCGAGGTCGTGGAGGAAGAGTTTTATTAACGCCACGCCGAGCAGCGCGATGCCCGTGTAGCGCACGGGCGCGGCTTTTTTCCAAATGCCGAGACTGAGCAAGGCGAGCGCGAAGAGCGACCACGCGATGGTTGTGACCATGTCCCGCGCGAAGCTGTCGCCAAAGCGCAGCACATGCACGGTGGCACCGGGCGCGGTATAAAAGTCGGCGATCTCGTAGCTCATGAGCAGGAAAACCAACGCGGTGCCGAGGCTGAGAAAGCCCGCACGCAGATGCACCTCCCGCCACTTGTCGGCAGGCGGCTGCAAGAACCACGCGGCGGCGAATTGGGCCAGAGCGGTGAGGCTCAGCGCATACAGCGGCCAGTTCATGAGCGCGGTATCGCCACGCACTTGGCCGGCCCAGAGGTTGAGATTCAGCGCGAGGCGCACGAAGGCGGCGATGAGCAATCCCGCGCCAGTGAGGCGGAGACCATCGTGCGGCACGCGGCGGAAGAGCCAGCACAGCGCCGCGCCTTCCAGAGCCCAGCCGAGCGTGATCCACTGACGCTCAAACTGCACCGGAAACACCAGCGTGATGAAAAACAGCGCCACACCGCCATACCACGCGAGCTGCGTGAGCCGCGCCGGATTCTGCGGCGCATGACTTTTCAAAATGAAGACCAGCAAGAGCAGCGGTGGCACCGCAAAGCCGAGCGGCAGCAAGCCCATCGCGCCATTCGGCCACGCGAGCGTTACCACGCGATACACGAGCCCGAAAAAGCCGAGCCCCGCCGCGGCGGAGGAGATCCACGGCAGTTTCCGCTCGGCTTGTTTCGCATGGAAGAGCAGCGGATGCAGCGTGAAGAGCGTGTAAAAGCCGAGATACCACACCAGCGGCAGCACGGGCGTCTCCGCATCGAAGCTTTGAGCGTGCCAGGACCACGTCAGCGCCAGGACGCAGCCGAGCGCGGCTGGGACGAGCTGCGTGATGCCGCTCACGCGGGCCAGGCCTAGCATGAAAGCCGTGAGCAGCAGCGCGAGGCCGAACATGGGCGAGGGATTCGCCACCTTCAGATGCAGCGTGGCTGCGATGAGCAGCACGAAGGGCATCACCGCCGCGCACACCGGCAATGAACCGGCAAAAGATGCCTGGGGTCGCCTTTTCGCCAGCCAACTGCCAACGCCGATGAAGAGCAGGCTGAATCCGCCGAGCACCGCGAGGAAGGGCGCGAGGCTGAGCGAGGCATTGGAGGGCAGTCGCAAAAACAACCACATGCCGACGGTGATGATGGTCAGCGTCAGCGCGGCCAGCACCGGAGCGAGCGCACCGGTGGCAATGGCCACGCCGATCACGAGAGCGTCCGCGAGCAGAACGGCCGGCCACAGGGCGATGCTGACGTCATCCAGGCAAAGCACCGGCAGCATGATGAGCACGAGCGAGATGACCGGCGTCCAGCTCAGGAAACCCTGCACGCTTTCGCCACGCCGCTGCCACAGCACCGCAAACGCGGTGTGCACCGCGCCAAAGAGCAAATACAGGCCCAGCGCCCAAGGCAGCAGCTCGGTTTTGAGGCTGGAAGTGGTCCAAATCATCAAATGCAGGAAGCCGAGGCCCGCATTGATGCCCTGCGCTGTTTTCACCTGCGGTTTCAGCCACACGATGGTCATCACGAGTGCTGAAAGGCCGAACACGAGCGTGTAGAGCACGCCGGGGCGTTCGGAGACGCTGTCGCTGAACAGCCAAAGAAACGAAACGAGCAGGCCGCTCGCCGAAAGCATCAGCGCACCACTCGCAGGAGCACGCTCGTCTTTGCGCATCCATGCAAGCGCTGTGGTGAAGAGCAAAGCAAAGCCCAGCAGCACGCTCACCGGCACCCAGGTGGCAGCGCCGTGATCGTAGCCGCTGCTTCTCCAGAATTTCTCCAGCCAGCCGAGCTGCATGATCAGCACGCCACCAGCCGCGAGCGGCACGAGGTGATACCAGCGCGTGTGTTTTACCACCGCGAGCACGCCGAGGCACAGCAGCGCGATGTAGCTCCACAGCCCAAACGGATTGTCATGGCCGGTGGAGCACAGGATTGGCGTCAAAAAGCCGCCGAGCAGACCGAGGATGGCCACGACTTGCGCTTTGAGTCGCACGGCGAGGAGGAAGGCCGCCGCCGTGACCGCCGCCATGAAGCCAAACGTGACCAACGCATGATCAAACGGCGCAATGTGCCAGATGGCATGCGCGGTGAAGCTCACGCCGTAAAGCATGACGATGCCGGTGGCGATGAGCGTCTGCGCGAGTGTGAGGTAGCGCGGCCGACGATGCGTGATGACACCGCCCACGACGAGTCCGATGCCCGTAATGAGTCCCATGGCCATGCGCAGCGCGGGCGAGATCCAGCCCTGCTCCATGCTGTGCTTCACAAAGAACACGACACCGAGAAACAACGCCAAACCGCCCACCCACGCGAAGAGCTTTGCTCCCATGAACTGCTCCAGGCTGATCTCCGGTGCCTTGGGCAATGGGGGAGGCGGTTTGGGCACTGGGGGCGCGATGTCGCGTTTCGGCTCCGGTTTGGGCGGATTGGGCGGTGGTAGAATTTTCGGTGCTGGCTCAAGATAAGCCGGTGGAGGCACGAAAACAGGCTCTTCAACCTTTGGTGCAGGTTTGAGCTCCGGCACGGATTTGGACTCCGGCATGGGTTTGGCGTCCATCAGTTCGCTGACGCGACTGGAGAGTCGGTTGAGGCGCTCAAATTGGTTCGCACCGAGATCGCGGAGGCGCTCGACCTCCTGGCGCAGTTCGCGAGTTTCACGTCGGGCACGGCTGGCAGATACCAGCGCACAAACGGGCATAATGATGACCGCCGCAGCGACGATCAGGAGCAAAAAGAGAATTTCATCCATGACGCCGCGAACTCTGCCGGGAAACGCGGTGGCGGTAAATTGATATTCCCCTCCTCGTCATTGAGGAAAGCGATGCTCGGCAAGAAACATCCTTTGTCTGCCGCTTTCGATACCTCATGCCTGTCCTCGACCAGTTTCGCCTCGCTGGAAAACGTGCCCTCATCACCGGTGGCTCACGCGGGCTTGGTTTGGAGATGGCGAAGGCGCTGAGCGAGGCCGGGGCGGAGGTTATCATCACCGGATCGAGTGAGGCGAACTTGCTCAAGGCATGTGAGGAATGGCCCTTCACCACGATCCAGGTCGATCTATCGAAGCCGGAAGAGGCGGAGAGGCTGTGTGATGTGGTTTTGAACGATCATCCTCCCATCGACATCCTCATCAACAATGTCGGCGGCCGCCGCATCAACACGCCGACGGAGGATCTGGCTCTCGAAGACTGGCAGCGGATCATCGACTTGAATCTCACGCAGGCCTTCATCCTCACGAAGCGTCTCGGCGGGGCGATGATCCCGCGAAAGTGGGGCCGCATCATTAACATCTCCTCCATCAACGCGTTCTGGCCCGGCAAAGCGATGCGCGGCCGCAGCTACGAGACCTCGAAAGGTGCGTTGACGATGTTCACGAAGGCCGTGGCCGCGGATTGGGCCGTGCATGGCATCACCGTGAATGCCATCGCGCCCGGTCCGTTCCTGACGGACGCGAATCGGCGCTGGATCGGCGAAAAGCCTGAGTTTGAAGGCGAAGTGACCACCAGTATTCCGATGGGCCGCTGGGGCAGGCCGGAGGAGATCGGGCCGCTGGCGCTGTATCTGGCCAGTGAGGCCAGCAGCTTCATGACGGGCAGTGTTTTGGTGCTGGATGGCGGCAAGCTGCTGTGGTGAGTCGGCATCTCAGGGCGTGAAGGAGGCCACGATCGCCAGCGCCATCTTGCGGGCTTTGTTGACCCCGCCGTGGGAGTCGAAGATCCAGATGGCGATCATGAGGCCGCTGGCCTCGTGATGCAGGGCAAACATCCGGCCCGCTTTGTCATACACTCCAAAGAAGCCGACCAGATGCACCGAGTGCTCCTGCTCCATCTCAGGCCCGTGGGTGCCTGTCCTGCGCTCGATGGGGTAGCTGGTGTGCGTGCCGCCAAACCAGCCCGGCTTCAGGTCGGCGTAGCTCCAGCTGGTGCTCAGAGCCCCGCGTGCCTGCTGACGAAACTGATCGAAGCTGCCGTGCAAGCGTGCCTGCGAGACCGCCACCATGCCATCACAATCCCAGGTGCCGGCGAGCGTGTGGCGAAACTTGCGGTAGGCGATGAGGGCCTGGAGACTGGCATCATGATTGTAGCTGCCAGGCAGCACGGGGATGTAGCCGGAGGGCAGGTTGACGCTGCCACCACCCGGCAAAGGTGCCCGGACCGGTTTTGACCAAAAGGCACGAAGGGGTGTGGCGGAGAAAAGCGCGGCCACGCTACCAAGAATCCAAGGACGTCTCATCATGATCAGGGAAGAAGGAAGTTGAGTTGTTTAGACACCACAGTCGAACGCGAGCACTTGTTCTAGCCGCCCATCGTGCCACTGCCAGATCTGCGTGCCGCCGCCTTCGTAATAGGCGGTGTGGACAAGTACCTCGAGGGTACCGTCCCCATTGAGATCGAGCAGGCCGGCCAGATCGTAGATGCTCGGCGCGGCCTCGGGATCCTTGGCGGGGTAAAACTCTCCGGCCACCAGCCGCAGGCTGGTCTCGCCGGCGGCGCGGATGGCGACGAAGGAGTAGTCGCCCGGCTGTGTCTCCATGAGTTCCGCCGCGTTGGCATAACGGGTGGCGGTGATGATTTCAATGGGAGCGCCGGCACTTGGCAGATCGACGCGATAGGCCTGTTGAATCTGGACCTTCGATTGAGTGATGCCTTTGGTGGCAAGCAGCCTGGCGACGGCTTGGACAAGGGCCGCGTCATCCGTTTTGAGCTTCTCCGGTTTACGCGGCATGGGGTCCCACGAGGCGTTCACGCCGATGGCGCGGTGTTTCAAATCAGGTGCCGGGGTGAGCTTTTGCATCCATACGTCCGGGCACACATCCGCCTCGGGCGCGGCCTTGCCGGCGGAGGCGCGGCCGATCTCGCCCGCCAGAGTGAAAAGGCGATACGAGGTCTTGGCGGGCAAGCGCCTGCCCGCAGCCTCGCTATTGAGCCAGCGGCCGTCAGCATGACCACCGATGACATAGCGCCAGGGCAGCTCCATGAAGCTGGCGAACGAGCTGCCCTCCCGGGCGCAGACGCAGGAGGAGGCGAGGCAGAGAAGCAGGAGGCTCAGGCGCATGGTAGGAGTGGTACAATCAGGGTTCGGCGGGCGCGTCCACCGCGTCGATCACTTTCGCCTGGCCGCTGACATTAAAGCGGACGCTGACTCGTTTGTGAAAGCCGTCGCCTTCATCGCCTTTGGTGAAGCTGCCGAAGCAGGTCAGCACGAGCGTGTCCGCATCCCGCCAGTATTCCGCGTCCACGAGGCCGTCGCGTTCATCGAAGCCGTGGCTGGCGAGGGTCTTCTTTTCCTTGGCAAAAAAATCGGGCAGGGGCAGCGGCTGCCAGCTTCCGTCCTTGAACCGAAAGACCTGCGTGCGGGTGAAGCGCGGACCGTCGCCAAGGCGCAGGGCCAGCCGGTCGCAGGAGGGATTCCAAACCAGCCAGCAGGGCATGGGGCAGGACTCATCCGGCTTGTCACCAAAGAGCACCACGGGCTGGATCTTCGCGTCGTGGCTTTTCAGCGTGATGCGTGTGACCTCATCACCGTCGCGAGTGAAGGTCACGTGCCATTTTTCATCGGGCGAGTCATGATCACCTTCTTCTTTTCCTCCGCCGGGAAGGGCGTGGCGGAGGCTGGCACCGGAGCGGAATGCCCATTCGCCGCCCATGCGGATGTCGTCGAGCCGCCAGCGGTCCGCCAAACGCTGGAAGACCCAGGTGTCGGTCCATTCCACCTTGTCGAGCCCGGGCTCGTCGTAGCTGTTGTGCACCTTCACCGTGGCCTCCGTGGAGGGAGCGGCAAACACTTCGCCGATCTCCCATGTTTTGACCCCTTCAAAGAGACTGCTGAAAAGGTCGCCCTCGACCCACTGGGGCTTCTCGTCGGGATGCTGGCGCATCTGCTCCTGCTGCCGCGTGCGGGCGACTTCGATGACCGAGGCCAGTGGTGGAGTCAGCATGCCTTCGAGGCGTTTCATCTGCGCCGGTGAGGGCAGGCCGCTGATGCGCTCGCGGCGCAGCTCGGTGCAGAGCGCGGTCGCGGCCGCACGCAGCTCATCCCGTTGCCGCGTCAGCGCATGGTGCTCCTCGGCGAGGCTGGCTTTTCCAGCCGGTTCCGCGGCCAGGCATGGCAGCACGCTGAAGATGAGGAGCGGGAGCGCTTTCATGATGAGTAAGGCTTGGGGATGATTTCCGCAGCGAAACGTGACCCGGAGTCTGCGGACGAATGGAAAGGGGTCAACGGTGGAGAGCATGGCGGAAAGGCGTTCACGGATCCTGGCTGCCGATGCGAGCGAAAAGCTCGCGGCAGAGCATCTCGCGATCCTCGTCCTGAAACCTCAGGATGAAGCCGCGCTGGCTCATGTCGTAAACCGAGTCGGCCAGGCCGTGAAGAACGAGAAGCAGCATGGCAAACTGGCCCGCCGTCACCCCATCATGCGTGCGCACGCCGTGCATGAGCGCCGCGATGACAGGCGGCGGATGCCATTCCTCCGCGAGCAGCAGGGCCTGGGTGAGAGCCGGACCGGGCTCTCGCAGAGCCTTGCCAAGGACGTCGCTACGCTGCTCCGCGCTGAAAAGCTCCGCCGCGTGACTGATGAGGGCCAGCCGCAGTTCATCATCGCCATTTCGAAAGGCACGCAGGAGCGCCGCTTGAGCGCCCTCGGTGCCGAGGGCGGCCAGCGCCTCCGCATCCCGCCAGTCCTGCACGCCGCGAGAGACGAGCAGGCTTTCGATGCCGGCCCGTTCCGCGGGCGAGGCCTCGGCGAGGAGTGTCAGGTCGTATCCCGTGCCGTCGTGCCAGCGTTCGTGGTTCATGACCATGCTTTCACGGAAGCGTTCGAGCACGGAGGCTCCTCCAGATGGATGGGGTGAAGGCATGCTCATGGCGCGGAGGAAAGGCAGAGAGTCATGGGAACGAGATGCACGCTACTCCGTCAACCAGCGCAACCAGGACGGCCCCTGCCAGACGGTGGGCCGCCAGGTCCAACCCGAGCGGGTGACCGCTTCCCGCAGCGGGCTTTTCATTTCATCCAGATTGAACGTGTAGGTGTACGCGAGCTCCGGTTTGAAGCGGCCGTGTTCATCCAGTTGCAGACCAAAGACGCTCTGCCGTTCCACTTGGAAGAAGACGATTCCCGTCGATGCCTTCCAGTCCAGACTGGCTCCTCGCGGTCCAGCCGACCAGTCGCAGGTGGAACTGTAGTCCGTGATGCGGACGACGCGGCCCGGTTCATCCAGGCTGAGGCGCAGGCGAAACGAACGGCGCAGTCCATGGGCCCGCGCGTGATCGACCCACTTGGCGTCCGCATAGCGCCAGTCGGCGATGAACTGCCCCGGCCTCTCGCCATTCGTGATCGTGAACGGCACATCGAGATCATTGACCGCCATCAGCCGTGAAACGAGCTCCTGCCGGGAAACCGGGACCGTGCCGGCAGCAGGCGGAGCACTGGCGGCCCATGCCGCGCCTTTGAAAAACCAGCCCACGTAAAAAACGAGCATCAGCACGCTGCCCGCTAGTTTGGCCGGCAGCGGAGCAAAGACGGCGGCGAGCGGCTGAAGGGCGGGCAAGAGCGGGGCGGGCGGCGGGGGCGTGATGGCTGGAAAGTGCAAATCCAGCCTAGTGGCCGCACGACGGGCGGAGCAGGCCTCACGAGTGAGTCCGGTCCACACCAGGAGCACACGCCCGGTGCGCAGCATCTCGATGAAATCTCCCTGCAGCCCGCGTTTGGCCCGCCAGCCGTGAGTTTCATCCCCGCTGGTCCCATGAAGCTGGAATCCACGGTGATAAGCGGCAGCGGCCCGCTTCGCTGCAGCGTCATCAGGAAACTGGGCCACGAGCATCGTCTCGCCGCTCAAGGTCACCGCCGCCTCCGCAGCCTCCGCCTCATCGAGAATGCCCGGCAGGCTGCTTCTGGCCTCGCGAATGAGTTTTGGGTCCACATCCGCCCCGAAGAGCTCCTCACGGTCCGCGAGGCGCCCATCCCGCAGCTCCAAACCGGGCGATTTTTGAGTTTCCGCCACCGGCACTCTCGCCTGCACCAACTGGCCGATGAGGAAGACGAGCGCCATGGGGAGCATGAGCACCGCCATGAAAAGGATGGGTCGCAGCGAGACACCTGCCGCACGCATGATCAGGCCGACAAAGCCCAGCACGAGGGGAAGGGCCACGCAGAGAACGATGCCGACCATGAGCCCGTCATTGGCCCGCAAGGCCGCGAGCATCTGGCTGAGAAAAGAGTCGGAGGAGGCGGTCATGCGATGGAGGAAGGTTCAAGCTTGAGGCGGCGCGGTGGATTCGAGCAGGGCGGTCACGAGGCGCAGGCGGTCCACCAGGGTGGTGTCATGCCGGGCCACCTTGCGCATGAGCGCCCGCAGCACCGTGGGCGCCTCGCTCGTCCGTGGCCGCAGTTCGGCAAGCATGAGCAGCAGCAGCTCAAAGCAGTCCCAGTGGGTGAGGCGGTCCGGCACGTCCGGCAGCGGAGTCAGCGGCACCGCCTGCAGCGCCTCCAAGATCAGCGGCAGGCACTCCGAGCGTGGCGCCGCACGCAGCAGGGCCAGCGCCGCCTGAAGCGGACCCGCCCGGCCGCTGCGCAGAAGCTCCTCCAGGCGCTGGGGCGCATCTTGCATCCCCGTCAGCAACTCCGCCGCGATGGTGCTGCCAGGCCCGCTGCCCTGAGCGTATGGCAAAAGCACCTCCGTGTCCGTTTCCGGCGTGAGTTGCATCGCCTGCCAGACCACGGCAAAGCCAGCGAGTTGCGGCGGCAGGGCCGCAGGAGGTGGTTCCGATGGAACGCCCGTCAGCAGCAACTGCTGGCGGACACCGAGATCCGCCTGTTCCTCATGCAGCGCCGCTTCACGCCTTTCCAAGTCCTCCACCGAGAAGCCAGTCCAGCCGGCTGGCAGATAACGATGCCCTCGACGCACCCAGCTGGCAGGCATCGGCCATAAAACCTCCCGTTCATGCGGTTCGAGCCGCGCCCAGGATGCCAGCCAGGTCATCACCTCCGGCTTGAGCATGAGAGCGATATGCACACTCCATGCCTCGCCCGTGAAGCGGCCGTCATCGCCGCGCAGTTCGCTGCAGGTCACCGCGCCGCAGCCGCAGCAGGCATGCACGGCCCACGCCTGGAAACCCGGCTCCAGCAGCACGGGGCGGTGCAGCCGTTCATCACAGCCGCAGTCCACCCGGCGCTCTTCCAGCACTTTTTCCGCCGGTGGCGGATGGCTCAGCTGATGCCGACGGAGCGCATTCATGATCGTTTTATCGGAGACCTCCGGGGCGACGCGTTTTCAATCCCTGAGCCGCCAGCCAGACCGCCAGACCAAGAGAGCCGCCGCCAACAACCAGATGAATGCCCATGCAGGTCCAAAACAGCGCAGGCTCTGCCTCACGCACCACCGTGCGACGCAGTCCACCTTTGGCCACCGGCAGCCGGATCTGTCCTTTCTCGAAACCATCCTTGGCCTGCCAGCCCATAAACGCCACCACGGCGAGCAAGGCCAGCAGCATGCCGAGCAAGCCGCCCTTCTGTCCGGCTGACGTGGCCCCATTCACATGATGGGCAACAACTGCCCCAGCAGGAACCGTGGTCACGTCCACATCGTCTGCATACTCATAATCAGGCTCACGGAACTCGCTCTTGATGCGGGCGACGATCTCTTCGCGACGGTCCCGAGCCCACTCAGGCATCTGCGACCAAGCCTTCGCGGTGGGAAAATAGATCACATGATGAGCCCGCCCGGTCAGCATCTCGCCGCTGATGTCCAGCCGCTGCCATGCCCCGCCGTGAAGTTCCTCATAAAACAGGCAGTCCCGGCCGCGATGCCCGACACGCCAGCCGCGTTCACGGTCCCGTGCTGTGGTTTCGGCCTTCGGTGCCTCAGATGCATTGGGCACAGGAGGGGGGAGGCTTTTCCGCGAAATCCCAAACTCCCGACGCACTCCCGGCGTCAGCGCAAAGACCAGCAGACCGCCGAGCACCGCGGTCAAAGGCGCGGAAAACTGAGATCCGGAGTGATACACCGTGCTCTTCACCCCGCTCGGCAGCACGGTGGTGGTCACCGCCGGCTTCGCCGGACGCATCCCTTCAACCACCTGCCAGCCGATGGCCAACAACAGGCCTGCCACCAGATACACCCAAGACCAGCGCCATCGCCGCAGCAATCCGATGCCTGCCACGCAACTCGCCGGTGGCGCCACCACGATCAGCAGGAACCCGGACAACTCCGTGTTTTGCGTCCCGTAACTGCCGGCCAGGATCATCAGGAACGAAAAGAAACTGATCACCGAAAGCGCCGCGCTGCCCAGAATGACCATCCAGCCCAGCAGGGTGACCAGCAGAGAACGGCGGGCTGGTGCGGAGGTGGCAGAGTAGCTCATGCGGGGAGGATTGTGGAGCACCCGCGTTGGCTTGCAAGATCAAGTGCGGCAGCGCCACCCCGGTCCGCCGAACGTAAATTTCCTGAGCAAAGCCCCCGCCGTGGCTGGTATTGTCTCCGCTTCGCCCTTCCATGACTCCAACCTCCAAGCACCCACTCCGCGGCGTCCTGCCGGTTTTTCAGACTCCTTGGTTGGAGGATGAGACGTTTGATCTCGAAACGTTGGAGCGGGAGATCGCGTGGCTTTACGATTGTGGGGCGAATGGAATCGTGATGGCAATGGTCTCCGAAACGCTGCGACTGGATAGCGAGGAACGCGAGCAACTCGCGGCGGCGGCGTGTCGATTCGGCAAAGATCGTGGCGTGGTCGTCATCAGTGTGGGGGCAGAGTCATCCAAAGTCGCGGAGCGATATGCGAAGCATGCTGAAGCCGTCGGCGCTGATGCGGTGATGGCGATTCCGCCGGTTTCCATCGGGATCGGCGAGAATGAGCTGCTGGCGTATTACACGCGGATCATCGAGGCGATCCGCATTCCGGTGATCGTGCAGGATGCGAGCGGCTATGTGGGCAAACCGATGCCGATTGCGATGCAGGCGCGGCTCTTGGACGAGTTCGGGCCGGAGCGTGTGCAATACAAGCCGGAGGCGAGCCCCATCGGGCCAAAGCTGAGCGAACTGCGAGATGCGACGAAGGGCCGTGCCCGCGTGTTTGAGGGCACGGGCGGCATTGCGCTGGTGGATTCGTTCAAGCGTGGTGTGGTTGGCACGATGCCGGGGGCGGATCTGATTCGTGGCATCGTGCCGCTGTGGAAGGCGCTGGAGGCCGGCGATGCGGAAAAGGCGGATCGCATTCATGGGCCGCTGTCAGCGCTGATTTCGATGCAGACGAGCCTGGATGGCTTTTTGGCGGTGGAGAAGCATCTGCTGAAGCGTCAGGGCATCTTCAAAAACACGCTCGTGCGCGGTCCGGTGGGCTTCAAACTGGATGCGGAGACGACGCGCGAGGTGGAGCGGCAGTTTGACCGCATGATCGCGGCAGCGGAGTCGTGATGGCGGAGCAAATCTCGAATTTCCAAGCGGGGTTTCCACGCCACTAGTGCGCGATGACTGACAAAAAAGCGCCCCAATCCCTCCTCGGCATGATGCCGGGGGAGGTGGAGGCTTTGATCAAGGAGATGGGCGAGCCGGGCTTCCGGGCGAAGCAGGTGGTGGAGTGGACGTTTGTGCGTCGCGTGGCGGACATCGAGGCGATGACGAACCTGCCAAAGGCGCTGCGTGAGCGGCTGAAGGAACGACTGGTGACGCGGTCGATGTCCATCGCCACGGTGAGCGGGTCGGCGGACACGACGCGGAAGTTTTTGCTGAAGCTGAATGACGGTCGCTATGTGGAGACGGTGCTGATTCCGGCGAATCCGGCGCTTTACGGCGGCAAATCGGACCGGCGGACGCTGTGTGTGTCGAGCCAAGTGGGCTGCGCCTATGACTGCAAATTCTGCGCCAGCGGGCTGGCGGGCTTCACGCGGAATCTGACGGCCGGGGAGATCGTGGAGCAAATCGTGCAGGTGGAGGCGCACACGGGCGAGCGAGTGGACAACCTGGTCTTCATGGGCATGGGCGAGCCGCTGGCGAACTTTTCGAACCTCGTGAAGGCCATCGAAATCCTGAACGCGGAGTGGGGCATCGGCATCGGGGCGCGGCACATGACGGTGAGCACGAGCGGACTGGCCCCGCAGATCCAAAAGCTGGCGGATTTCCCGCTGCAGATCCGTCTGGCGATCTCGCTGCACGGGGCGAGCGATCCGGTGCGAAATGAAATCATGCCGGTGAACCGCAAGTACCCGCTGGCGGAGCTTTTTGAGGCGCTGGAGGCCTGGAATGCGAAGCGGAAGCAGTTTCTCACGTTCGAATTCATCCTGATCGAGGACGTGAACGACAGCCTCGACCAGGCGCGGATGCTGGCCAAACGGGCGCGGAGCGTAAACGCCAAGGTGAACCTGATTCCCTACAACACCGTGGACGGTTTGCCGTGGAAGCGGCCGTCCGAGCAGCGGCAGGACGCCTTTTTGGAGGTGCTGACATCCGCCGGGGTGACGGCCACGCTGCGGCGGGAGAAGGGTCACGACATCGCGGCGGCCTGTGGACAGCTCCGGCTGAAGCAGGAGACGAGCGAGGGGATCATCGAATCCCCGATCCCGGAGAAGAGGATCACGATTGGGGGTGGGAATTGAGCTTGTAAATTCATTAGGATTGCCATATTTTCTATAAATTGGCATTCTAATGACCTCTCTCTCAACAAAACTTTGGCTGTTTAGCTGGCTGTTGGCGCTCGTTCTGGGCTTCGCGGCTGGGGAAGTGCGTGCGGATGTGATGGTAGGAAATGTGGTTTACCGGGACCAGAACGCCAATCAGCGCTTCGACCTCGGTGAAGGGGTGGCGGGGGTGACGGTGGCACTCTACTTGGAGAATGATGATCCGATGACCGCCACTGCGGTGGCTACCGCCGCGACGGCGGGGGATGGTTCGTTCCTGCTGCCTCCGGTGCCAGATGGCAGCTATTTCGCGTTCATCCACCCCAACGAGTTTGCCGCGGAAGGCCCGCTCCGGGGCTTGCTGAGCCTGCCGGGAGTGCTGGGCTACTCGGCGGACGATGATGTCGGCGAGGATGGCTTTGATGATCCAGATCCGGCGACGAATGGCATCCGCACACCGACGCTGACTTTGATCACTGGCGGGGCACCGGACGCGCAGACGCTGGAAACGGGCTATCTCTCCGAGACGGATGATGGGCATGACACGGATTCAGACCTCACGCTCGACTTCGGTTTCTACAGCCCGATGGCGGTCGGGAATCTGGTGTTCGCGGACATCAACGGCAATGGCCACGCGGATTTGGGCGAGGGCATTCCGGGCGTGCTGGTGAGTTTGTATCGAGGCTCGCAGGATGTGGAAACGGAGTTGCCGCATCTGGAGACGCGGACGGATTCGCAGGGTCGCTTCCTGTTTGAGGATCTGATCGAGGGGGACTACCGCCTCATGATTCCAGCGATCGAGTTTGAGGCTGGGAAACCGCTTTCGGGTGGCATGCCGATGAGCGGAGCCTCCCCCGTCTCGGATGATGACACCGGCGAGGATTCGGCGAATTCGCTGCTGGTGGGTGTGGTGACGGATGTCTTCAATCTCTTCGCCGGAAATGCGCCCACGGCGGAAACGGGCGAGACGGGTCTGTTTGCGGATTCGGACGATGCCACGAGTGATAGCTCGACGGACCTGACGCGGGACTTTGGCTTCACTTTCGAGGCCGGGAAGGCGGCGGTAGGGAATCTGGTCTTCGTCGATGATAATGGAAACAACGTCGCGGACGAGGGCGAGGGCCGCGATGACGTGGTGGTGATGCTTTTCGCTGAAAACGGCAGTGTGCCGCTGGCACAGCGTATCACTGCCAATGGCGGTAGGTTCCTGTTCGAGAATCTGACGCCCGGCCGCTATTTCCTGCACATCCCGGCGAGCGAGTTCCGGCTGGAAAAATCTCTCTACGCGACGGTTTCGATGACGGGCACGGTTTCCGGCGATGACGACGCGGGCGAAGACGGCGTGGATGCGGTCAATCCGCTGGTCACGGGTGTCTCGACGGCTGTTTTTGATCTCGCTGCCACGGGCATGCCGGGAGGCTTGGTCGGCGAATCGGGCCTCGGTGGCTTCAGCGATGACTTCCGCGATGAGGCCGTGGATTTGACGCGTGACTTCGGCTTCACACTGCCGCCTTACGAACCGGTGGGCATTGGCAATGCGGTCTTCAAGGACAACAACGGCAACAACCGCATGGATGCCTCCGAAGGTGTGGAGGGCGTGACGGTGCAGATTTACACCGCTGGCAGCAATCCGCAGACGG
Organism: Verrucomicrobiaceae bacterium; assembly: GCA_016713245.1. Taxonomy (GTDB): domain Bacteria; phylum Verrucomicrobiota; class Verrucomicrobiia; order Verrucomicrobiales; family Verrucomicrobiaceae; genus Prosthecobacter. Next base: position 1,826,556 of record JADJPM010000001.1, read on the forward strand.
ATCTGCCGCTGGGCGTGCGCACGACGGACCCCGAGGGTTTGTTCCTCTTTGATGGTTTGGTGCCCGGAAGCTATTTCCTGCACATCCCGGGCTCGATGTTTGGCGCTTCGATGCCTTTGCAGCTCACGACCTCGCTTGCCGGCTACGGTCTCGACAACGGTCAGGACGACAGCGTGGATGAAAACGGCGAGGACGTGGCTGATCCGACCGCCACGGGCGTGAGCACGCGAGTGATCCAGCTCACGGCCAACTTTGAACCGACGGATGCGAATGGCGAAGACGGCATCGCGGCTACCAGTGACAATGGGGATGACGACAATCTCGATCTCACCGTCGATTTTGGCTTCAGCGGAGGCTGCCCGGCCATCGGCATCTCGCCGCTGGTGAGTACCTTTCCAGATGGCCGCGTGGGCGTGGCGTATTCGCAGCAGCTCAACGTGAGTGGTGGCACGGGGCCTTACACTTGGACGTGGCGTGCGGCGACGCTGGCCGGGCTGCCGGAAGGAGTCACTCTTGCCAATTCGGGCCTTGTCTCCGGCACGCCGGTGAATTCGGCGAATCACTCGCTCATCGTGCGGGTGACGGATTCGCTAGGCTGCTTCAGCGAGCTCACGCGTGACTTCAACATCGCCAGCCCGCTGAGTCCGCTGAAGGTGGGGAATCTCGTCTTCGCCGATGCGAACCTGAACGGGCATTTCGATGCCGGTGAAGGTGTGGACGAGGTCTCGGTGCTGCTTTTCGAGGCGGGCGCTGATCCGGCGTTTGCCAATCCCGTGATGCAAACCGTCACCGCGAATGGCGGGCGCTTCCTTTTTACGGATGTGACGGCGGCGAACTACTTCCTGCACGTGCCGGCGAATGAGTTTGGCAATCAGGGGCAGCTTCGCGCGATGGTTTCGATGCCGGGAGCCGGGGCGTTGGATTCGACGCTGGATGACGATGCGGATGAAAATGGCACCGATGCGGTGATTCCCTCGGTTTATGGCATCAGCACACCGATCTTTTCGATGACGCTGAATGCGGAGCCGGTGGGTGAAACGGGTTTCGATGGCACGAGCGACGACGCGGATGATGCGAATGCGGATCTCACGCAGGATCTGGGCTTCCAGGCGGCTTGCAGCGGTGTGGCGATCCCGGCACCGCCGAATGGGACCTTCCGCGTGGCCTATTCGCAGCAGCTCGCGGCCACCGGTGGCAGTGCGCCGTATGTTTACACGCTGGTGGGCACTTTGCCGCCAGGCCTGCTGATGAGCACGGGCGGTTTGATTTCGGGAACGCCGACCGCAGCGGGCAGTTACAGCTTCGAGGTGGATGTGACGGGGGTGGATGAATGCGTGAAACGCGTGCCGCTGACGCTGGTGGTCGATTCGGGACTAGGCGTGGGGAATCTCATCTACCTGGATGACGACGAAGACGATGCCTTTGATGCCGGTGAAGGTCTTTCCGGCGTGGTGGTGCAGCTTTTCCCGGAAGGCGCGGATGCGCAGACGGCGGTGCCGCTGGCCACGCGGACCTCGGGCACGGGAGGTTTTTATCTCTTCGAGGGCCTCACGGCGGGTCGCTACTTCCTGCATGTGCCGAAAGAGGAATTTGCTCTCGGCAGGCCACTCAATGGCAAAATGAGTGTTCGCGGTGCTGGAACGGATAATGGCCTCGATGACCAGCTCGATGAAAACGGGCTCGACGCGGTCGATCCGACGCTGACGGGTGTTTCGACAGCGGTTTTCGAGCTCAGCGCCGGTCTGGAGCCGACGGATGAATCGCAGGCGGGGACGCAGTTTGGTGAGTTTGGCCAGGGAACGACTCAGGATGCCACGGTGGATGCGAACTTTGACCTGACGATGGACTTCGGTTTCACGCGGAACTGCCCGCTGATCACGCTCACACCTGCCACGCTGCCTTCCATCATGGCGGGTGATCCGATCGACCAGAGCTTCTTCGCCAGCGGTGGCACGCTTCCTTATACCTGGACGACGACGCTGAACCTGCCGGAAGGTCTCACGCTGAGCCCGGCGGGCCGTCTGACCGGCACGGTGAGGCTTCCCGGGGCTTACGAACTGCGGCTGCGTGCGACGGATTTCTACGGCTGCAAGGCGGAAATCACGGTGATGCAGGAGGTGACCGTCGAGGTGCCGCTCTCGGTGGGAAATCTGATTTTCATCGACCAGAATCGCAATGGCCGTGCCGACGAGGGCGAGGGCGTGCCGAACGTGACCGTGCAGCTCTACCAGCAGGGCATGAACCCGCTCGTGGTGCCGCCGGTGGTCACGCCGGTGACGACGAATGCGCAGGGGCGCTATCTTTTCAGCGAGCTCGGCGAGGGCAGCTTCTTTGTGCATGTGCCCGCCTCGCAATTCCTCGAAGGCGGACCGCTGCATCAGCACATTTCGATTCCCGGCGCTGGAACGGACAACGGTCAGGATGACGACCTGGGCGAAAATGGCGTCGATACGGCGCTGCCGGCCAGTTTCGGCATTTCGAGCACGGTTTTCGCCCTCACGGTGGATGGCGAGCCGACGAATGCGACCACGGAAACGGGTCTCGGCACCGATGACGACCTCGGCATGGACAACGATGGCGACATGACCATCGACCTCGGCTTTGTGCCGCTGCCGGCGCAGGGACTGACGGTGGGCAATCTCGTCTATGTGGATGCCGATGGCGATACGCGGCCGGATGAGGGCGAGGGCAAGGATGGCGTGACGGTGCAGGTTTTCCGCCAGGGGGACAATCCACTCTTCGTCGGGCCTTTGCAGTCGCAGGTGACGAGCGGCGGCGGTTTCTATCGCTTCACCGGTCTGGAGCCGGGGAACTACTTTGTGCATGTGCCGCCGTCGAATTTCCAGCCCGGTGGTGTGCTGGTCTCTCATGTGAGCGTGTCGGGCTTTGGCCTCGATACGGGTGCGGATGACGATGTGGACGAAAATGGCGTGGATGCGCCCACTCCTTCGTCCACGGGGGTGTCGTCACTGTTCTTTGGCCTCGCCTACTACCTCGAAGCGAAGGATTCGACGACGGAGACGGGCATGGGGGCTGCGAACGACAACGCGGATGATCCGAATGGCGACATGACGATCGACTTTGGCTTCCGCGTGGTGTGCCCCACGATCACGATTTCGCCATCCACCGGTTCGTATAACACCATGCAATCCGTGCCGATGTCCGAGACCTTCTCCGCGTCGGGTGGCACGGCACCTTATACGTTTGAGGCCATCGGCAGTCTGCCCGCGGGCCTGACGCTGGGCAGCACGGGAGTGATCTCCGGCACGCCGACGACGCCCGGCACGGTGAGCTTTGGCGTGAAGGCCACGGATGCCCAGGCCTGCACGGCCACGGTGAACATCACCCTGACCATTGATCCTGCCCCGGCGGGCACGAGCGTGGGCAACATGGTCTTCATCGACCGGAACTCGAACGGCTTCGCTGATGGCGGCGAGGGCGTGGCGGGCGTGACGGTGAATTTGAAAACCTCCGCAGGCGTGCTGGTGACGAGCACTTCGACGAATGGCAGCGGCATCTACGGCTTCGCGGATGTGCTGCCGGGTACTTACTACCTCGAAATCCCCGCGGCGATGTTTTCCAGCACGGCTCCGCTCGGCGGCATGAAGTCGATGGCGGGTGTGGCTGTGGGCGATGATGACATCGGCGAGGACGGCATCGACGCGGCTGATCCGCGTGTGACAGGCGTGCGCACGGCGGATTTCACGCTGGCCATCGGCACGGCCCCCACGAGCACCACGGGCGAGACGGGTCTCGACAACGGCACCGACGATGACCGCGATCCCTTCACCGATCTCACGATCGACCTTGGCTTCACGAATGCGCTGCCGCGCAGCTTTGCCCTGTGGCAGACGGAGAATGCTCTGAACGGCCAAAACGGTGCCAACGACAATCCGGATGGCGACCGCAATTCGAACCTGATGGAGTTCGCGCTGGGTCAAAGCGGCGGCAGCAGCGTGGAAGATCCGCAGTTCCCCGGTTTCTACATTGAGCGCACCGTGGCGGGCTCGCTGGATGCGGTCGTCTGCCGTCGTGCGGGTGGTGTGCAGGGCTTGATTTATGCGGTGGAGGCCAATCTGGCGACGGTGTGGACGGAATTGACGCTCACGCCGGTGGTGACGCCGAAGACGAACGGCCTGGAGGAGGTGCGCTTCACGAACATCGAAGGGGATTCGCTGCTCACCGGTCTCGATGGCGGCGAGGTAAGGCTGCGGGTGGCTTTGGATGCGGATAACAACGGCACGCCGGAAGCCGAGGCGGTGACGCCGGTGTGGAACTGGAAACGCCGCTCGCTGCCGCAGCGTCCGCAGACTTTCTGCATGCCGCTAGTGCGCAAGGATGTCTTCACCGGCGCGGTGGATGGTGTCGTCACCGGCTCGACGCTCGATCTGACGACAGCGGTGGGCACTGGCTCGCTGGCTCCCTACTTCGTGGATGGAAACAGCTACTACATTGAGGTCATCGGTGGTGACCACGAAGGTCATCGCTGGGACATCGATGAGGCTCAAAGCACCGCGACGATGCTGCGCATGGATTTGAGCAACAGCCGTAACACGATGGCGACGCTGCCGATCACGCTGCAGGGCGATTTGATCGCGATTCGTGCGCACTGGACTTTCAACGATCTCTTCCCGGTGAGCCGCTTCAGCTCGAATACCTCGCAAAGCGCCGCGGACAGGCTCATCACGCTGGATCGTGCCACCGGCCTGCTGCGTGAGTTCTGGCTCTTCACGAACAGCGGATCGCCGAAGTGGGTGCTGAGCGGTGATGCGAGGCTGACGAATCAAAACGGTCGCGTGGTGGATCCAGCGGAAGGCGTCTTCCTGCATGCGCGTGCCACACCGGTGACACTGCCGCAGGCCGGCGTGGCCCGCACGAATGCCTTTGTGTGCCCGCTGCGTGCCGGGATGAACCTCGTCGGTGCCGGCTGGGCCGTGCCGATGAGCCCGCTGGATCGCAGCATGACGACGTTGGCCGGTTTCCAAGCCCATCCGGATGCCTCGCAGGCAGATCGCATCCATGTTTGGCGCGGGGATGTGGAGAGTATGGATGCCTACACGAGCTACACCTTCATGGATTTCGGCGGCAGCCAGTTCTGGGACAAGATGGGTGATGCTGATTTGGTCGATGCCGGCCTGGAACCGCTCTTCGATGCCTGGCGGGCCGCTTTTGTCATTAGCCGCGCCGGTAACGCCACCTGGACGCAACAACCTCCGACGCCATGAAGAAGCTCCTCTGCCTTGTTTTTGCCCTGATCGCGGTCTCAGCGCCCGCGAGGACGATCTCGTGGCGCAGCGGCATCGGGGATGACCTCCTCAATAGCAGCGGCCTCTTGCTGGATGACTCGTTCACCTTTGAACTGGGCGCTTTCGATGCCGGTTTCACGCCGGACGCCACGAATTACGGTGATTGGAGCAGCCGCTGGCATGCCTTCGGCCAGGCGACGTATGAGCCGCTGCTGGGCAATGGCTGGGAGCCGGGGCTGCAATACTTCACCAAAGATACGACGGTGATCGGCGGGCAGCTTTCGAGCGAGTCCCCCCCGCTGGCGAGCTATGCCTTCACGGCGGGCACGCAGGCCTGGCTGTGGGTGTATGACAGCAAGGTGGTGGCTCCCACGAGCGAGTGGGCGCTGGTCGGCGGCAGCACGTGGACTTTTCCAGCCTCGGATCTGCTGAACCTCACCCCCGTGGTCTGGGAGCTAAACAGCGCCGACCGCACCGTCTGGGGCGGAGCCAACGATCTGCGTGGCGATGGGACTTTCAGCGCCACACCAGCGGCTTTTGACCTTCAGACGGCCGTGGTGCCGGAGCCGGGTAGCCTCGTGCTTCTGGGCGTTGCGGGGTGGCTGGCGGGCATGCGCCGCCGCCGGTGAGCGGAGCAGGGGAGGCGAGGCTCGGGATAGACCGGTCCAGTCGTAGGCCGGATGTGTTCGGCGGGCAGGACGTCACTCACACGAAGGATGCACTTCGCCGAACTATCCGGCGGGTTTGGAGGTGGGGCGAACGGGTCAGCACTCGATCAGGCCCTGGGCCGGATAGTTGGGCGGCTTTCCCGCCGGGAACCAAGGCACCATCTCCGCCCAACTCATCTGCCCTGCATTTTTCCCGGAACAAACCGCAGAAGACGGATTCATTTAAGTTTTCCGTAATTTTAAGGATAAAGTTCTTGATTCATGGCTCGATAAAAATAGAATCTGCTATAATTTATATAATCTCCATGATTCTATCCACCTCCACCGCTGCTGTCGCCCTCGCCCTGCGAAAGCCGCTTCTGCCGTCTGAACTCCCACCATCTCTGCCACCGCTCTGAACCGCTGATTCTTCCATGCGAAGACTACTCCGTTACCTCTTGATCAGCATGGCAGCGCTCGCTGCCAGCGGAGAAGCCTTGGCGCAGAGCATCACCGTGCTTGACTACAACTTTGGCACGACGAGCACACCGGTGCTTACGCCTTCGACGCGGCACAACAATGTCGTCGCGGGTGATCCACACCTTTGGATCGGCAATCAGATGACTTCCACGCCCAAGTTTAACACGGGCGGCAATGCGACAGGCTTCATGGAGTACAACAACTGGCCGACCGCAGAAAGTGGTTCCGGTGGCTGGGCGAGCGGAACCCGCTCCAACTTAAACCCCACCCTCACGGGTCCGACGCTGTGGACTCGGTTCACCATGGGTCCGAATAGCTCTTTCAGCCTCGCCAACGCCACGCTCCAATTCCGCTACCAGCGGCCATCGACGACCTCGCCAAAGGATGTGAAGGCCTGTCTGACCTGGTTTGATGGGACCACCTACCGCCGCCGCTATTCTGCGACGACCAATCTCTCCAGCACCACCAGCACCAGCTCCTGGCAATCCGCCTTCAATGTGCGCATTGGCGGCTCCGGTTCGTCCGGCGACACGCTGCCTACAGGCACGGCGATGAGTGGGAAGACATTCTTGCTCGAACTGCACTTCTTCAACTGCTCCAGTGCGAGCAACAAGATCAACCTCGACGATGTGAAGCTGCTGGCGGATACGGCGGTGACGGGTGCCACGGCCTGGGTGACTCCGGCGAGCCTCCCCAACGGCAATGTGGGGGTGCCGTACTTTCAGCGTTTGCAGGCGGGCAGTGGCAATGTGGCCTCCCATACGTATTCGTTTGTGAGTGGCACCTTGCCTGGTGGCGTCACTTTGACGTCAGGGAATCTCGTGGGCCTGCCGACAGCGGCCGGAACCTTCACCTTCACCCTGCGTGCCACCGGCTCGGCGAATACGGATCGTTTGTTTACGCTGGTGATCGGTGCAGCACCTGCCACGGCATCTGGAGCCACCTTGGCATTATGGAATTACGATGGGGAAAGCGCGGACAGCCCGAGGGGGCCAAATACCATGTCCGCCTGCCTTTCGGAGGTCACCTGGGGCTTTGATGAAAAAGGCACGCTGAGCAACAGCATCCACGCGGAGGGCACGGCGGCTGCAAGTGGAAATCCGATCTCACTCACGCGGACTAGCAGCGGTAGCATGCGCTGTTTCACCGGCTGGGAGGTGGGTGACAATTACTCCGCCACCCGAAACAGCCTTTTGCACATCACCGATCCTTCCAGTTCCTCCGGCAACTGGCGCTTTGGAGTGAGTCCCACGACCAACACGGGCTCGATTCCGCCCACGGCGTACGTCACCACGGGCGAATCGAACGTGCTGCAATACTCGATGACCTTCCGACCAACGGCCACGGGCACGCTGCGCTCGTTCAAGGCGGACATGCTGCGCTGGTTGAAGGACAACATGACCTTGGACGGCACCGCCGGAGCCAGATATGTGCGACTGTACGCCTACTACACGAATGACGCGGGCGTGGTGCAGCGCTGGACGGGCAGCACGATCGACATCAATGCCATCTACTATCAGGCGATGCAGACGGCGAACCTGAACCAGTTCCGCACCTTCTGGTGGGATCTGAGCACGCTGCACACGGCCATCAACGCTACCACGGCGAAGTATGCGAACCGCAAGATCGCCTTCGAGCTCTACTTCTACCATGAGCACGGCTACGATGCCTACCAGATCCCCGTCGTGCTTCTCGACAATGTAGGCATCCAGGGAGACTTCACCTGCCCCACGGTATCCCTCGGGAATCTCGTCTGGGATGACCTCGACAATGATGGCATCAAGGACACCGGCGAAAGCGGTCTCGCGGGTGCTCAGGTGGAGCTTTTCAGCACGGGAGCGGATGCGGCCATCGGCGGTACGGCGGCGAATGCGGATACGAAAATCGGCTCGACCATCACGACCACAGCCACGGGCGCTTACAACTTCACCACCCTCGATCCCGGAAACTATTATGTGAAGGTCACACCGCCCTCCACGCACTTCCTCACCGGCGGCGTGCCGGATGCGGTGGACAACGCGGAGGACAATGACAACAACGGGGCCCAGCCCGGCGGGCGTGGCACGCCGTTGTTCTCTCCCGTCATCAATCTCGCCATCGATGCCGAGTCCATTACCGATGGAGACACGGACAACGACACGAACTACACCGTCGATTTCGGCATCTTCCGCGGCCTGTGCGTTGGCAACATGGTGTTCATCGACCGCGATGACAACGGCAGCTTCAACACGGGAGACACTGGCGCGGGAGGCGTGGCGGTGCAGCTTTACAACACCTCGAATACCTTGGTGGCCAGCACCACGACGAGCCTGGGAACGGTGACCTCAGGATTCCAGGTTCAGGAAGTGTACAGTTCCACCGCCGTGAGAAACTACACCCAGGCCATGGCGGCCATCAACGGCACGAACTCGAGCTCCTTGTGGACCGGATCGGCCACGCAGATCAACTATCTGTATCCCGGTGATTCAGATGGCCGCTTCACCTCCGGCAACGTCAATTTCCCCAACGACATCAACCCCTACTCTCCCGGCGACTTCGTCGTGCGGGCCACCGGCAACATTACCATTCCCACGACTGGCACCTACACCTTTGGCATGACCTTGGATGACGGGGGCAGGCTCCGAGTGAACAACACGGACGTGATCGTGGATGAAGCTGGGCTGCACAGTAAAACGGATAAGTTCGGCCAGATCACCCTGAACGCCGGCACCTACCCCATTGAGATGATTTACATGGGCGTTTGGGGTGGCGGCGTGGAGCTTTGCGCCCGTTCAGGCGCAGCCACTTCGTGGAGCAGCACATTCAAACTGGTCGGTGATACGGCAAATGGCGGCCTCGCCGTGAATTTCAACGATTCATCCTCGGGTGGCCGCTACCAGTTCGATGGTCTCGCTCCTGGCAGCTACTTTGTGAAAATCCCCGCCAGTGAGTTCCTGACCGGAAAACCGCTTTTTGGACTCAAATCGATCAAAAACGGCACTCCAGCATGGTCTGCCATTGATGACGACGGCCTTGCCACCGGCTCGGACAATGGCACGGACACTCCGACGCCCTCCGCCAGCGGGGTGCGCACGACCTCCTTCCAGCTCGCGGTTGGCACAGAGCCGACCAATGCGGCAGGCGAGACCGGCACGGCGGGCACCTCCGATGACACGCGGGATGCGGATGTGGACCTCACGGTGGACCTCGGCTTCCACACGGAGCAGGAAGGCTGCTTCTACATTCGAATCATTGATACCGATCGTGATGGCGTGCCGCTCATCCAGCGGCTCAACGGCACCACACTGAGCACCAATCTCGTTTTCGGCGGTGCCATTGCGAACATTGATCGTGCCCAGTTCGCCTACGACACCCGCACCCAGCGCCTCGATGTGCAGTACATCTTCAATCAATGGAGCGGCAAGAAGGTGCGTGGCTTCTATTTTGTGCTCACAGACGGCCCCACGCCGAACTACGACAACACCGCCGCCATCATGTATGTGGACGTCTTCAACCGGGCCACGCCGAAGATCTCGGTGATGAAGTACCAGGGGCCGGAAGGCGGCCAGACGAGCTATGTGACCCCCGGCCAGCTTTTGGATGGCAATATCTCCCGCCCGGCTTTCTGCACCGCTTCGGTCGTCGAGTCGGGAGCCTCGCTCACGGTGACGATCAGCGCGGACATGAGCCGCGTGAACAATGGCAATCTCTGGACGAGCTACGGCATCAATCCGGCCACCTGGGGCGGCATGAGCATCGGCCGCTACATGGGCATCTGGAGCCACTACTACGATCTGGCCAGCGCTCCCACCTACAATGCCGAAGGCAAGCTCACCTCCTGGCCACGCCGTAGCCCGGACAGCTCCTGGTGGAACTACATGGACTCCTACAACTCCGAGGCCCTACCCACGGAAAGTCCCTGCGGAGCCATCATGACCATCGGGAACATGGTTTTCAATGATGCCAACCTAGATGGCAACTTCGATGCCGGCGAGGGGGTGGACAACGTGCTCGTGTACCTCTTCCCGGAAGGCCGCAATGCGCTCACGGATACACCTGCTGCCGCCGTGCTGACCACCGGCGGAGGTCAGTATGCCTTCACAGGCCTCAGCGCCGGGCGCTACTTCGTCCACATCCCGCCTTCCGAATTCCAGGTGGGAGGTCCGCTGGATGGAAAAGTATCCCTCTCAGGTGCTGGCGGGGATGCCGTGGCGGACGACAACGTGGACGAGAACGGCATTGATGCCGCTTTCCCCGCCTCTGCGGGTATCAGCACGGGCATCATCGTCCTGACGGACAATGGCGAGCCTCTTGATACCGGCGTGGAACTCGGCGGCAACAAGACCACGGACAACGCCGATGACAACAACGGGGATCTCACCGTCGATTTGGGCTTCCGTGATGGCGCCAACCTCCGCGTGGGGAATCTCGTGTGGTTTGATGCCAATGACAATGGCAGGAAGGCCAACAACGAGAGCGGTATCCCGAACCTCACCGTGGATCTTTTCACGCCCGGAACGGACGCTGCCATCGGGGGCAGCGGTGCGAATGCGGACACGCTCGTGGCCACCACCACCACGGATGCCAGCGGAGCCTATCAGTTCCGCGTTCCATCTCCGGGCCGCTACTTCGTCCGTGTCACGCCTGACTCCACTTACCCAGCCACGGGTAGCAGCGTCACCACCACGGACAACGGCAATGATGATGACAACAACGGCTCGCAGCCCGGTGGGGAGTATTCCTTCGTCTATAGCCCGGTGATCAGCCTCGCCGCTGGCACTGAGCCGGGAAGCGCCGGTGGTGGCAACAACGAAAACAGCATCGACTTCGGCCTCACCGCCTCCCGCAAGAATAGCGTGGGGAACCTGGTGTATCTCGATAACAACAACAACGGCCGCTACGACTCCGGTGATGGCGGTGTGGGCGGGGTGCGTGTGCAGCTTTTCAATACTTCCAATGTGCTCCTGCAGGAAACGACCACGGTCAAACCGCCTTCCATGCCCGGCTGGAGCCTGAAGCAGGCCAAGGCTTCCATCGAAGTGAAGAACGTGGCCACCGCCGAGGCGGTGATGCTCGGAACCAGCCGCACATCGCTTTGGACCGGCACCACCGATTTCATCAACTACGTCACCACCTCATGGAACAATGACTGGACGGACTGGGGGCATGCGGGTGACGGAAAACTCCTTCCCAATGGCAGCATGGAAAACATGGTCCTGCAGGCCACGGCGACGTTGAACATCACCACCGGGGATACCTACACTTTCTGCATCAACACCGATGATGGCGGTCGCCTGAAGGTGGATGGCAGTCTTTTGATCCATGACGACGGTCTGCATGGTCCTGAAGACCGATTCGGTAGCGTCGTGCTGGCTGCGGGGCCGCATGCGATCGAGTTTCTCGGCTTCGAATGGGTTGGTGGAGGCGGTTTCGAGGTCTGGGCCAAGCGTGGCCAGCAGGACTGGTTCGACGACGACTTCCGTCTCATCGGAGATACGGCCAATGGAGGCATCCCGGTGACCTTTTCGGGGACCGCCTCGGATACGGGACGCTACCGCTTCAACAACATCAGCCCAGGCTCCTACTATGTGAAAATCCCGAACACGGAGTTCAGCGGTGGCGGTCCTCTCGAAGGCCGTCTCTCCTTCGTGCAAGCCACGGCTCCCACGGATGACCAAAAGGACGACAACAGCACCACCGGCAGCGCGGACAGCGGGGTGGATGCCAGCAAGCCTGCCATCACCGGCATCTCCAGCCACACCTTTGCCCTCAGCGCCGGTGGCGAGCCCACCGGGGCGACGGAAGGCGGCTTCATGGGAAGTGAGGACGACGCCGCGGACAACAACGGGGACATGACCATCGACTTCGCCCTCGACGGCACGAAGCAGGTCGTCACTGGCTGCTACCGCTTCAACATGAAGGATCTGGACAAGGACTGCAATTTCAGCGCCGTGGAGGAAATCAGCCCGGACCAGCCCTATGACTTCGGCTACAACAATGGCAACAACGGCACCTTCTTCTACTTCACGGACTGGGACATGATCTTCGATGCGGACAAGGACCGCCTGAGCATCGATGTGACCTACGAGCAGGTGAATGGCAAGAAGGTGGATGCCTTCTGGATCACCGTCACGCCCGGCCCGGCTCCGCACACGGACAACAGCGCCATCATCTACTTTGACGGCACGAACCGCGCCTCGCCGAAGATCACCGTCTATAAATACACCACCTCCCTCGGTGAGAGTTCCTGGCAAACGGCGGCGAACTGCATGGTCGCCACCTCCGGCACCGGCATCAATGCCGCTGATGTGCTGCAAATGAGCGTGGTGGAGACCGGTGTGAGCGTTCGCTTCAAGGCCACGATCAACACCGCCCGCATCAACAACGCCAATAACTGGTCGGTCGTCACGGACAAGTCTGCCTGGGTGGGAGCGAAGTTTTACAGCCGGGCGGGCCTGTGGTTCCACCCCATGGATGTGAACACCGCCTGGACCTACAATGCCAATGGCACCCTCGCCGTGACGGGGGATATGGGCTGGCCGAATCAGGGCTGGCTCGATACCTCTGAAGACGGCAGCTACTCCGTGGTCACCGAGCTCTGTCCCACGCTCACCGTGGGTGACCTCGTGTGGCAGGATGATGACAACGACGGGATCAAAGACGCCGCCGAAACCGGGGTGGACGGCGTGGCTCTCCAGCTCTGGACGCCCGGTGCCAACGGCACCCGCGAAAATGGGGGCGGAGATGACCAGTTCATCGCCGACTCCGTGACGTTCAACGGCGGCTTCTACCAGTTCCAGGATGTGCTGGCCGGGGTGTATTACGTCCGCATTCCGACTCCTCCCGCCAACCTGCCGATGGCCTCCGGCACCGTCACCACGACGGACAACAGCGTGAACAATGACAACAACGGCTCGCAACCCGGCGGCAGCGGCACGCAGATTGTTTCCCCGCTCATCACCCTCACGATCGGTGCCGAGCCGAGCGGTGCGGGATCAAACGAGGACACGATCGACTTCGGCCTGCGCGGCATTACCACCGATTTTGGTGACTGGGCCGGCTCCGGCGCGGCCACGTCCACCACTTCGACCACGATCAACTGCGGCCGGCCTCGGGGCCTCTCCGGATGGCAGAGTCCAGCGTCACGCCAATACCACCGCGACCACAGACGACACCACCGGCAGCGATGACGAGGATGGGCGTGACCATGCCCGCCATCATCACGGAGAGCGAGTATGTGACCATCCCGGCCACCGTCTTCAACAACAGCGGTGCAAATGCCTACCTCAGCGCCTGGATTGATTTCAACAACGACGGCACCTTCAACAACACGGTCGTTTCAAGCGGCGGAGAGCGGCTCGTGGCAGCCATCACCGTGCCTTCCAATGCCAGCACCCAAACGATCAACGTGACCTTCACGGTGCCGCCAGATGCCTCGCCTGGGGGCGAATCGCGGCGTGCGCTTCCGCCTCAGCAACGACTCGCCACCCTCCCACCGGGGCCTGCGCCACCGGGGAGATCGAGGACTATTCGGTCCGCATCTGCCCGCGGCCATCACCGTGTCCCCGGCTGCCCTTTCAGGCCTGATGGGCGGCGCCTTCAGCCAGACCTTCACCACCACCGGAGGCACCGCACCGGTCACCTACGGGCTTCCGCTGGCAGCCTGCCCGCCGGCTTGACCTTCAACACGAGTTGGCCACCCTCAGGCGGGCACCCCACCACACCACCGCCGCTGCTCCGTTCACCATCAACGCCACCGACGCCGCCGGCTGCCTGCATCGAAGGCCTATACCCTTTGCCCGAATCATCGCGGGAGCTTTGACCGCAGGTGTGGCCCTCGATGGCCGCCGCGGGCGGTCAGGCCGCCTTATTGGTGCCGGTTGCGGGCGCGCTTCTCCGATCGCAGTCGCCAACTCGATGCGCCAGCACCATTGGCGGCGGCAACGCAGGCATCACGGACAAATCATGGAACGTCACGGGCCTGGCCTTCAGCAACAACGACCCTCAAGGCCCGGGTGGTGTTCCGTGGCCGGCACCTCGGGGCGGCCTCCGAGTCCAGCGCTTTGCGAGCAGGCTGCTCCGCCTATGCTGTCTGGTCCCCGAACACCGGCACCGGGTATCAATTCACGCTCACCTCACGCCCGAAGGCCTCCGCACCGGCTCCGGGACGCCGGTTTACACCTAGGGCAACGTGCCCACCTTGCTCCGAGGGGTGCTGGTGATGCGGGCAAACTCACCACAACATCGGCCCGCCGTGATCTACCAGGTGCAAATCTCGCCAGCTGGGCCACACCGCCAAACTACTATTTCGTGCCCCTCCCACGACCGATGAATGCCGGCACCCCGCATCCACCTCGCGCTGCGTGCTCCCTGCGCCTGCCCGGTCATGGGTGCCTTCGCCGCCTGTCCACCGCCACCGTCACGGTGAACCCTGCTCGCTTGCAACGGCCAGCTGGGCTAGCCTGCCGCGACGATCACCCCACGGCAGCCGGCCCTCCGGCATGCCGGGACCATTGCCCGCCTGCCCGATGGCCTTAATCCCAGTACCGGCCGGATCACCGGCACACCCACCACCGCCAGCACGCGACCTTCACCTGCACGCCACGGATTACAATGGCTGCGCTGGCTCCAGCGCCTACAACATCACCACCGCTGCCAACACCGACTTCGGTGATTGGTCCCACGCCACGAATCCCACCGGCGCTGCCACCACCACGACGACGAGCGTTTCGAACAGCAATCTGCGCCTCGGCGAGTTCGTCGATGCCGAAGCCTCCGTGGCCCCCAACTCTGCTGCTACTACGGATGACACCACGGGAGGCACCGATGACGAAGACGGCGTCACCGTGCCTGCCAGCATCACGCAGAATGCCAGCGCCACCGTCACCGCCCGCGTGCTGAACACCTCCGGTGCCAACGGCTTCCTGCATGCGTGGATCGACTTCAACAACGACGGCGTCTTCAACAACACCATCTACACCACCGCTGGTGGCGAGCGTCTGGAGGCCGTGCGCACCATCACCACCGGCACGGGCACCACGACGGCGCAAAACATCACTTTCACTGTGCCATCGAATGCCAGCCCAGGAGCTCAGCGAGGCGTCCGGGTGCGCTTCACCAATCAAAATGCCACCACGCCCACCGGGGCCTCTGGCACAGGGGAGGTCGAGGACTACGTCGTGACCATCGCGTGCAAGGCGATCACGGTGAATCCCACCTCGCTGGCAAACGGCACCGTGGGCATCGGCTACTCGCAGACGGTTTCTGCCACGGGAGGCACGGCACCTTATACCTATGCACTCACCAGCGGCACGCTGCCGGCGGGCCTGAGCTTCAATACCTCCAGCGGAGCCATCACCGGCACGCCGACGACCTCCAATGGAGCCGGAACTTCGCTGACCTTCACCGCCACGGATTCGCTGGGATGCACCGGCGTGCGCACGGTGACGCTGAAAGTGTGCCCGGTGATCTCGCTCAGTGATCTCGGCGGTAGCGCCGTGGTCGGCCGAGCCTTCTCACAAACGGTGACGGCCTCCGGTGGTGCCACGGCCTACACCTTTGCCCACTCCACGGGAACACTGCCGGCCGGTTTGAGCCTCGCAGCGTCCACGGGCATCATTTCCGGCACTCCGACGACTGCGGGCACATCAAGCTTCACGATCACCGCCACGGATGCGAATGGCTGTGCCACCACGAAAGGCTACACCATCCAGACGCACGCCACACTGCTCGAATGGAACACAGAGGACAGCACGAGCGGCGGAAGAGTCTCGCTGCCTAGTTTTGTGCACGGATGCATTTTCAATACAAACGGTCTCAACCACAGTGACAACGGCACCATCCTCAGCACGTCCAATTCCGTGCTGAACGGCATCGCGATGACCGGGGCGCGTGCCCGCAGCACCACGGGCTGGGATAATCTGGACACGCTCACCCTCCCGCGGCCGAATGACAGCTTCAATGACCGCGTGCTCACCAGCACCTTCGCGTTTGAAAACCTGCTCTCGCTTACTTGGGGCAATTTCAGCATGGATGTGCGCCGCCCGGCCACAAACTCACCCATCAAGTATCGTGCCGCGCTGGTCTGGTTCCAGGGCAGCTATCCGTATAGCAGCGGCGTCACGCCGCCCGCCTCCGCTGTGAAGACGGCGTGGACGAATACCTTCACCGTCACCTCCACGAACACCTGGACGACGATGAACCTACCGTTCACGAATTTCAGCAGCGGCATCACCGCGCTGCCCGCCTACAACGAAGTGGCGAACGAGAAGCTCGTGCTCATCGTGCAGGCCTGGGACAGCGGCGGAGCTGCTTCTCCCGGTGCTTTGGAATATGACAACATCGTCCTCGGCGGCTCCGCCACCTGCGGTCCGGCTTTGAGCATCGGTGACACCGTTTTCGCCGATCTGAATGGCACCAATACCTATGAGCCCGCTACGGATAGCGGCATCAATGGCCTCGCGGTCGAGCTGCTGACCGCTGCGGGCACTTCCTTCGCTCCGGCAGTCACGACGACAACGAACGCCAGCGGTGTGTACACCTTCACCGGCCTGCCAGCGGGCGGTTACAAGGTCAAAGTCACGCCGAATGCCTCCTACGGACTCGCCGTCACGGCGGTGAATGCAGACAACGGCGTGAACAATGACAGCAACGGCATCCAGTCTGCCGTGGGCCAGTCTGCCATCTCGCCAGTGATCACCCTCGCGAACAACACCGAGCCAGGCACCGCAGGCGGTGGCAATGCGGAGACAACCATCGATTTCGGCTTCAAAACCTGCCCAACCATCACGGTGAACGCCACCCCTCTAGCGAATGGTGTCGTGGGCACAGCGTACTCGCAAGGCGTGACTGGCACGGGTGGCGTCGGGCCATATTCTTTCTCCGTCATCAGCGGCACGCTTCCGGCGGGTCTCAGCCTGAATACAAGCTCGGGTGTCGTCTCTGGCACGCCCACCAGCAGTACCTCGCAGACCTTCACCATCCAGATCAGGGATGCTTATGGCTGCGTGGGCAGCCGCCCCTTCACTGTCACGCCTGCGTGCCCTTCGATCACCGTGAATCCCACGTCGCTGGCGAATGGCATTGTCGGTCTCGCCTACTCGCAGACGGTCAGTGCCGTGGGTGGCACCGCACCTCACACCTTCGCGGTGAGTGCAGGCACGCTGCCCGCCGGTCTGAGCCTCAATGCCAGCACGGGTGCCATCACGGGCACACCCACCACCTCCAACGGGGCCGGTGTCAGCATCACCATCCGCGCCACAGATACCTATGGCTGCCAGGGCACACGTCCCTACACCCTGAAAATCTGCCCCGTCATCACGGTGAATCCCGTCTCGCTTGCAAACGGCACTGTGGGCACCGCCTATTCGCAGACGGCCAGCGCCACCGGTGGAGCTACGCCGTATGTTTTTGCGGTGAGCAGTGGCACGCTACCGGCCGGGCTCAGTCTCAATACGAGCACGGGAGCCATCACAGGCACACCGACATCGGCTGGCAGCTCCACTTTCACTCTCAGGGCCACGGATGTGAATGGCTGCGTGGGTAGCCGCCCCTACACCGTCTTGATGAGCTGCCCGGCCATCACGGTGAATCCCGTCACGGTGCCTGTTGGTCTCGTGGGCACGGCTTATACCTCCACCACCTTCACGGCCACGGGTGGCACCGCACCCTTCACCTATACGGTCACCTCCGGCACGCTGCCCGCTGGCCTTTCGCTCACCACCGCTGGCGTGCTCAGTGGCACGCCGACGACGGCCAATGGCACCGGTGTCTCCATCACTGTGCAGGCTCGTGATGCGAACAACTGCACTGGCGTCCGTGTTTACACCGTGAAGATCTGCCCGGTCATCACCCTGCCTGCCATTTCGACCACGCTCACGGTTGGCACGGCTTATAGCGCCAGCGTGGTGCCCACCGGTGGCACGAGTCCGTTTGTGTATTCGGTCTCCAGCGGCACACTTCCGGCGGGTTTGAGCCTCAACACCTCCACCGGAGCCATCACCGGCACGCCCACCAGCACCACCAGCCGCACCTTCACCATCACCGCCACCGATGCGAGCGTCTGCACAGGTTCCCGTGCCTACACGCTCACCCCGGTGTGCCCCACGATCACGATTTCACCTGCCTCGCTCCCTAATGCACTCATTGGTACCGCCTACTCGCAGACGCTCACCGCCACCGGCGGCACGGCATCTTACACCTGGAGTGTGAGCAGCGGCACGCTTCCGGCTGGGCTCACGCTCACCACCGCTGGCGTGCTCAGTGGCACACCCACCGCAGCGAATGGTGCTGGCGTGAGCATCACCTTCCGCGCTCAGGATGCCTATGGCTGCGCCTCCACACGCGTCATCACCGTGCGTGTGTGCCCGGCCATCACTACCTCGCCCACCTCCCTAGCAAATGGCACCGTCGGCACGGCCTACTCGCAGACCTTTGCCGCTAGCGGCGGAGCCGTTGCTTACACTTATGCCGTCGTCTCCGGCACCCTTCCGGCTGGCTTGAGTCTCAATGCCAGCACGGGGGTGATTTCCGGCACGCCCACCAGCAGCACTGCGCAGACCTTCACGCTCTCCGCTACCGATGCGAATACCTGTGTGGCCACCCGCCCCTACACCGTCACGCCCGTGTGCCCCGCGATCACGGTGAACCCCACCTCGCTGCCAGCTCCAACGATCGGTGTGGCCTATTCGCAGACGGTGAGCGCTACCGGTGGCACTTCGCCTTACACCTTCGCCGTGAGCAGCGGCACGCTGCCGGCCGGTTTGAGCCTGAACACAGGCACAGGAGCCATTACCGGTACGGCGACCAGCACCACCGCCACGAGCTTCACCATTCGAGCCACGGACCTGTATGGCTGCCAGGGCGTTCGCAGCTACAACATCGTTCCTCCATGCCCCGCCCCCACCATCACGAACGGGTCGCTCATGTACAGCACCACAGGCACCGCCTACACCCAGGCTACCGGTTTCAGCCTTTCAACCAACGCGGCGCTCAATGCGGCGGGATACAACTTGAGCCTCGCCGTCACGCCTTCACCCGCACCGGGAACGATCACCATGGACGCCAATGGCCGACTGCTGATCTCAGCCACGGTGCCGGTCAATGTTTACAAGGTGACGCCGCAATGGGCCACCCGAGCGCCCTACACGAGCTGCGTCTATTCAGCGGACCGCAACTTCCGCGTCTGCCCGATCATCACGGTCAATCCCGCCACGCTCAGCGCCATGACCGTGGGCACGCCTCACTCCACCACGATCACCGCCACCGGTGGCACCGCGCCTTACAGCTTTGCCGTCACCAGTGGCACACTGCCTGCCGGTCTCTCGCTCACGAGTGCGGGCGTGCTCAGCGGCACGCCCACCAGCACCCCCAGCCAGTCGTTCAGCATCACCGCCACGGATGCGAATGGCTGCCCCGGCTCCCGCCCCTACACCGTGGCTCCCGCCTGCCCTGCGATCACAGTGAATCCTACCTCGCTCGCAAATGGCACCATCGGTACCGCCTACTCACAAACCGTCAGCGCCACCGGCGGCACCGCGCCTTATACCTTCGCCGTGAGTGTGGGCACGCTGCCAGCAGGCCTCTCCCTCAATACGAGCACGGGTGCCATCACCGGCACACCCACCAGCACCACGGCGCAGAGCTTCACCATTCGCGCCACGGACAATTACGGCTGCCAAGGCACCCGTCCATATACTGTCACGCCTGTCTGCCCGGCTATCACCATCAATCCTGTCCTGGTTCCCTCCGCCACCGTCGGTGTCGCTTACTCTCAGACCATCAGCGCTACGGGTGGCACCGCGCCTTACTCGTATGCGGTGAGCGTCGGCACACTGCCAGCCGGTCTCACGTTGAGTACCGCTGGTGTGCTCAGTGGCACGCCCACGACATCGAATGGTGCAGGTGTCAGCGTGACCATACGAGCCACGGATAACTACGGCTGCCAAAACACCCGCGTCTATACCATCAAGGTCTGCCCGGTGGTCACCCTCGGTGCCATCACCACCACTGGCACCGTCGGCGCAGCCTACTCGCAAACCGTCACCGCCAGCGGCGGAGCTACGCCTTATACTTTCGCTGTCACGAGCGGCTCGCTACCCGGCGGCCTCAGCCTCAACACCACCACCGGCGTCATCAGCGGCACGCCGAATGTCGAGATTAGTTCTACCGTCACCATTCGTGCCACCGATGCCAATGGCTGCCCCGGCACACGCAGTTACACGCTCGCCATGAGCTGCCCGCCCATCACCGTGAATCCAGGCAGTGTGCCCGTCGGCCTCGCGGGCACGGCTTATCCTTCGACGACCTTTTCCGCCACGGGCGGCACGGCACCGTATCAATACACCGTCGTCGCGGGTTCTCTGCCTGCTGGTTTGACGCTCACCACGGCCGGCGTCCTCAGTGGCACACCCACCACGGCCAATGGCGCGGGCGTTTCCATCACCGTGCAGGCGCGTGATGCCTACAACTGCCTCGGCACACGGGCCTACACGATCAAGATCTGCCCTGTCATCACACTCACCGCACCTCCTCTCGCCACCGCCACGGTCACTCAGGCCTATTCGCAGACCATCGTGGCCTCCGGTGGTACCACGCCTTATACCTTTGCCATCGCCAGCGGAGCCTTGCCCGCAGGGTTGAGCCTCAACACCGCCACGGGCGTCATCTCCGGCACGCCCACCGCTCTTACCGCCGCGAGCTTCACCCTCTCTGCCACCGATGCGAACGGCTGCCCCGGCTCCCGCGCCTACACGATCACCCCCGTATGCCCTGCGATCACCGTGAGTCCCACCTCGCTGCCAAATGGTACTGTCGGCACCGCCTACTCGCAGACCATCTCCGCCACGGGCGGCACTGGCACAAAGACCTTCGCCGTCACCACGGGCACCTTGCCTGCGGGTCTCACCCTCACTTCAGGCGGTCTTCTTAGCGGCACGCCCACCTCCATCACCTCGCAAACCTTCACCATCACCGCCACCGATACGCTGGGATGCACCGGTGCACGCAGCTTTACCATCACACCGAATCCAAACACGGACTGGGGTGATCACAGCGGCTTCGCCACCGTCTCCAACACGCTCAACTCGAACCTTCGCATCGGCGCTTTGACCGATGTGGAAGGTGTGGCACCTACCAATGCCACCGCCACGGGCGATGACACCTCCGGCAGCGATGACGAAGACGGTGTCACCTTCCCGTCCATGACCGCTGGACAGTCCGTCACCGTGCCAGTGACCGTCACCAATGCCACCGGAGCTGCCGCCAACCTCAATGTGTGGGTGGACTTCAATGACAACGGCGTCCTCACCGATGCGGGAGAGCAGGTGGCAAATAATGTGAGCATCCCCACGGGCTCCACAAACCTCGTGCGAAATGTCTCCTTCACGCTGCCACCTTCCACGGTGACGAGCTCGAGCATCGGTGTGCGCGTGCGCCTCACCACCGCAGCCTCACCCGGCCCCACCGGCAGCGGCACCGCCGGTGAAATCGAAGACTATGCCGTCAACGTGCTCAATCCCACCACCGACTTCGGTGACTGGAGCGGCGCAGCCGATGCCATCAACACCACAAACTCCAACCTCCGCCTTGGTGCCCTCGTTGATGCGGAATACGTCGCCACGAAAAACGCCACCGCCACGGGTGACGACACCACCGGCAATGATGACGAAGACGGCGTCACCATCCCGACGCTTACCGCCGGGGCTCCCGCGACCGTGGCTGTCACTCTCACGAACAACACGGGTGCGGCCGCTTACCTCAACGCTTGGATCGATTTCAATAACAACGGCTCCTTCGCTGATTCAGGCGAGCAGGTTTTTGCCAACATCACCATCACCAATGGCACCACCAATGTGCTGCAAAATCTCGGTGTCACGGTCCCTGTCAATGCGGTCACTGGCGTGAATCTCGGCGCTCGCTTCCGTCTCACTTCTGTCGTTTCACCCGGTCCTACCGGCATCGGCACGGTTGGCGAAGTCGAAGACTACGTCGTGAGCATCGCCCAGCCCACGACGGACTTTGGTGACTATGCCTCTTTCCCCTCCGCCAGCAGCACACGAAACAGCAATCTCCGCCTCGGTGCCGCCATTGATACCGAGTACACGCCCACCACCAATTCCAGCGCCACGGGTGACGATACCACCGCCACCGATGACGAAGACGGCGTGACGATTCCCACTCTCACCGCTGGTGCGCCTGCCACCATCCCCGTCGTCATCACCAACAATACCGGCGCGGCCGTCAATCTGAACGCTTGGATCGACTTCAATGGCAACAACTCCGTCGCGGATGCTGGCGAGCAAATCGCCACCAACGTGAGTTACGCTACCGGCCTCACCAACAGCACACAAAACCTTAATATCACCGTCCCCGCCTCTGCGATCACCGGCGTCAGTCTCGGCGTTCGCTTCCGTCTGACCTCCACGGCCTCTCCAGGCTTCTCCGGTGCCAGCGGGAATGGCGAGGTCGAGGACTACACCACAATCATTTCCGCACCCACGACTGACTTTGGCGACTTCGTCGGCTTCGCCGATGCTTCGCAGGGGGCCAACACCTCCCTCCGTATGGGGGCCAGCATCGATACCGAATTCGTCGCCACGAAAAATGCCGCCGCCACCGGTGACGACACGACCGGCACGGATGACGAAGACGGCGTGACCATTCCAGCCGTCACCGCAGGCCAGACCGTCACCGTGCCCGTGACCGTCACGAATGCCACCGGGGCCAACGCCTTCCTCAACGCCTGGGCTGATTTTAACAACAACAACACTCTCGGTGAAGCAGGCGAGCAGTTCGCTACGAATGTCTCCATCCCCGCTGGCACCGCCAATGGAACCGTAAACCTTACCTTCGCTGTGCCCGCCAACGCCGTCACTGGCGTGAATCTCGGTGTGCGTTTCCGCCTCGCCGCTCCCACCGGCCTCGGCCCTACCGGCCTCAATGCACTCACGGGTGAGGTCGAAGACTATGTGGTGAATGTTCTTGCTCCCACGACTGATTTTGGAGATCACGGTGCCTTCGCGGATGCGAGTAGCGTCGTCGTCGCCGCCATCCGTCTCGGTGCCACGACGGACAAAGAGTATGCCTCCACGAAAAACGCCAGCGCTACGGGTGATGACATCACTGGCAGCGATGACGAAGACGGCGTCACGATGCCCTCTTTCACCGCCGGTGCCCCCGCGACCATCCCCGTCGTCGTCACCAACACCAGCGGTCTCGCGGTGAATCTGAACGCCTGGATCGATTTCAACAACAATGGCTCTTTCGCCGATGCCGGCGAGCAAGTCGCCACGAACACGTCTGTCGCCACCGGTCTCACGAACAGCACGCTGAACCTCAATGTCACCGTCCCCGCCGCCGCTGTCACCGGTCTGCCGCTCGGTGCCCGCTTCCGACTCACCTCCACTGCCTCTCCGGGGGCCACTGGAGCTTCCGGCAATGGTGAAGTGGAAGACTACACCGTCACTATCTCCGCTCCGACGACCGATTTCGGTGACTGGAACCGCGTCGCCGATGCCTCCAACGGTACCAGCACCAATCTGCGCCTCGGTGCCACCGTCGATACCGAATTCGCCTCCACTCGAAATGCCACCGCCACGGGTGACGATACCACCGGCAGCGATGACGAAGACGGTGTGACCTTCCCCTCTCTCATCGCCGGTGGAAGCTTCACCGTGCCAGTCACCGTCACCAACGCCACTGGCACCGCAGCCTTCCTCAATGCTTGGATCGACTTCAACAACAACGGGGTGCTGACAGACGCTGGCGAGCAGATCGCCACCAATACAAATGTGGCCACGGGTCTCAGCAACAGCACGCTGAACCTCACCGTGAACGTACCCGTCGGCGCAGTCACTGGCACGGCTTTGGGATCTCGCTTCCGTATCACGAGTGCCACCACGCCTGGAGCCACCGGCTCCAGCGGTGGCACAGGCGAGGTCGAGGACTACACCGTAACGATTTCGCAGCCGACGACGGACTTTGGAGATCACTCCGCACTCGCCAGCGCCTCCAGCACGGTAAGCAGTGCGCTGAAACTCGGCCCGCTCACCGATGTGGAATACATCGCCACAACGAACGGCACTGCCACGGGCGATGACACCACCGGCAGCGATGACGAAGACGCCGTCACCATGCCCTCGCTCACCGCCGGAGCACCCGCCACCATCCCCGTGCTCGCCACGAATACCTCCGGCTCTCCTGCTTACCTCAACGCTTGGATCGATTACAATGGCAACGGGCTCCTCACCGATGCCGGCGAACAAGTCGCCACCAATGTCGCCGTCGCCACCGGCACCAACAACATCGCTCAGAACCTCAGCATCACCGTTCCCGCCACGGCCACGCAGGGTGCCGCGCTGCCCGTGCGTGTGCGCCTCACGAACATCCAGAATCCTGGGGCCACCGGCCTCTCCGGCACCGGCGAGGTGGAAGATTACACCGTCACCGTCGCTACACCTCCGAGTGACTTTGGTGACTTCAGCGGCTTTGGCAGCGCCTTCTCCACCCGCAATGCCGCCATCAAGATCGGTGCCACGACGGATACCGAGTTCGCCGCCACCTTGAACGCCCTCGGCAGCGGTGACGACACCACCGGCAGCGATGACGAAGACGGCGTCACCGTGCCCTCCATGACCGCGGGTGCTCCCGCCACCCTCGTCGTTAATGTCACGAACACCTCCGGTGCTGCCGCCAACCTCAACGCGTGGATCGACTTCAACAACAACGGCATTCTCACCGATGCGGGCGAACAGATCGCGACGAACACCTCCATCGCCACCGGCACCAATGCCGTTCCGCAAAACATCGCCTTCACCGTGCCCGCTGCTGCTGTCACGGGCACGAACATCGGCATCCGCGTCCGGCTGACCTCCACCGCCACGCCGGGCTCCACCGGCGGCTCCGGCAATGGCGAAGTCGAAGACCACATCGTGAACATCGCCGTGCCCACAACCGACTTTGGCGACTGGAATGGAGCTGCGGATGCCTCCAGCACCCAATCGAATAACCTCCGCATGGGCCCGCTCGTCGATACCGAGTATGTCTCCACGCGAAACGGCACCGCCACGGGTGACGACATCACCGCCAGCGATGACGAAGACGGCGTCACTCTACCAACCCTGACTCCCGGCACCTCGTCGAACGCCAGCGTCACCGTTACGAACCTCAGTGGAGCCGCCGCCTTCCTCAACGCGTGGATCGATTTCAACAACAACGGCTCCTTCGCCGATGCCGGCGAGCAGGTCGCTACGAATGTCAGCATCGCCACCGGCACCAATGGCACTGCTCAAAGCGTGAGCATCGCCACGCCGCTCGCCGCCGTGCCCGGCCAGCGTGGTGCACGCTTCCGCTTCACCAGCACCACCAATCCGGGGGCCACCGGAGCCAGCGGCATCGGTGAAGTCGAGGACTACCTCGTCACCGTGAACTGCCTGCCCGTCACCGTGAATCCCACTTCCGTGGCCGCAGGCCTCGTCGGCAGCGCTTACTCACAAACCCTCACCGGTGGTGGTGGTATGGCACCGTATAGCTTTGCCGTCACCGCAGGCACGCTGCCCGCTGGTCTCACACTCTCCACCGCCGGAGTCATCAGCGGCACGCCGACGACCTCGAATGGCGCAGGAGTGAATGTCACCATCACCGCCACGGATGCGTATGGCTGCACCGGCTCGCGTGCTTACACCATCAAGATCTGCCCGGTCATCAGCCTCGCCGCTTTGAACTCCACGCTCACCATTGGCAGCGCTTACAGCAGCTCCGCCGCAGCCTCCGGCGGCACCGCCCCTTATGTTTATGCGCTCACCAGCGGCACGCTCCCAGCCGGCTTGAGCCTCAATACTTCGACCGGAGCCGTGACCGGCACGCCAACGAGCGGAACGAGCCAGACCTTCACCATCCGTGCCACCGATGCGAATGCCTGCACCGGCACCCGCAGCTACACGCTGGCGCCGGCCTGCCCCACGATCACCGTCACGCCCACCACGCCGCCGAATGCTTTCCTGAACACCGCTTACTCGCAGACCTTCAGCGCCACCGGCGGCACCGCCGCTTACACCTATGCCGTTACCAGCGGCACGCTGCCAGCCGGTCTCACGCTCTCCACCGCCGGTGTACTCAGCGGCACACCCACCACCGCAGGTACCTCCGTTGTCACCATCCGCGCCACGGACAACTATGGCTGCACGGGCTCCGCTAGCGTTACCATCACCGTGCGTGGTCTCATCATCGGCGACATGATCTTCAACGATGCCAACAACAACGGCCTCCTCGATGGTGGCGAAACCGGCATCAGCGGAGCCACCGTGCAGCTTTGGAATCCCGGCGCGGACAATGTCATCGGCGGCGCTTCGGCGGATACGCAGGTCGGCTCAAACTTCACCACCACCGCCACCGGCCTTTATAGCTTCACCAATCTGCCGCCCGGCAATTACTACGTTCGCGTCACCCTTCCCGCGCCCTTCAACATGACCGGCGGCACGCCCGCCACCACGGACAACAACGTGAACAACAACAACGACGGCTCGCAACCTGGCGGCGTCGGCACACCACTCTTCAGCCCCGTCATCAATCTCGCCACCGCCGCTGAATCCACCACCGATGGTGATGCCGATTCATCCTCGAACCTCACCATCGACTTCGGTGCCTACGCCGGCATCTGCGTCGGCAACCTCGTCTTCAAAGACGTGAACAACAACGGCAGCTACCAGGCGGGCACGGACACCGTGCTCTCCGGCGTGCAACTCCGCATCTTCCCCTCCAGCGTCACCGATCCGCTCACCGGCACGCCCCTTTACAGCACCACCTCGAATGCCTCCGGCATCTACCAGTTCTGCGTCCCTGCCGGCAGCTACTACATCCATGTGCCGCCCTCGCAGTTCGCCACCAGCGCCGTGCTCGACAATCACATCCCCGCCATCGGCCCCACGGACAACGTCGTCACCCCGATCGATGACAACCTCGATCAAAACGTGCTCATGGCCTTCAAGCCAAGCTTCACTGGCGTGAACACCGGCATCTTCACCCTCGTCCTCGGCACCGAGCCCACCAATGCCACCGGCGAAACCGGCACCGCCAACACCAGCGACGACACCGCCGACTCCAACACCGATCTCACCGTCGATCTCGGCTTCTACCCGCTGCCACCTCCAGGCACTCCCCTCAGCGGCAATACCTTCATCAACAATCTCTCTGCCTCCAACAGCATGACCACCAACGTGCTCGCTGCCCCCATCACCTATGCGCAGTGGCAGCTCGACCACGACGGCACGCTGCTCGATTACGCCCTCGCCAGCCCCTTCCGCCTCGAAGCCACCGATGCCGTCCTCACACGCCCCGTGCCTTCTCGTTCCGATCTCGTCTATCGCCTCGAAGCCAGCACGGACATGCAATCGTGGGCTCCGCTCGCCATCACACCCTCCACCACCTTCAACGCCGACAACACCGAGACCACCCGCTTCGCAAAACTCGACCTCGCGCCTCTCTTCGTCGGCTGTGACACCGGCTTCATCCGCCTCAAAGTCGAGCTCGATGCCGATTTGAACGGCACCGCCGAGCAGGTCACCCACTCTCGCGTGCAGGCCTGGAGCCTCCGCACCTTCGCCGCCGCGCCGCAGACCTTCTCCATGCCGTTGCTGCGTCCCGCCATCTTTGAAGGCAAAGCCTCCGAAGCCCAAAACCTCGCTCTGAATGCTTCCGTGGCCTATTTCGCTGAAATCGTCGAGCAAGGCACCCGCTTCGAAATCGATAGCACCAGCGGCTCCCTCACCTGGAAGACCTCCGCACCTGCCGCCGACGATCACATCATCATTCGTCCGCACTGGACACTCGCCACGCTCTTCCCGCCCGCCGCCTTCCGCGCCGCCATCAATCCCGCGAACGCCGACCGCATCATGTTCTTCGATGGCAAAGGCTACCGCATCTTCTGGCTCAAAGCCTCCGCTCTCGGCGCACACTGGGCACGTCAGGATGACACCACCCTCGCCGATGCAGGCTCCACCATCCTCGCACCGGGTGAAGGCGTCCTCGTTCACAGCCGCAGCACCGAGATCACACTGCCCGTCAGCGGTGAAGTGCGTGCCTGGAATTTCATCATCAGCCTCCGAGCCGGTTCACAACTCATCGGCTCCGGTCATCCGCTCGATCAAAGCCCCGCCTCCATGTCCATGACATCTTCCAGCGGCTTCTCACCAGATGCCGACAAGCTCCAACTCTGGAACGGCGACTCCACCATGACGCGTCACTCCTTCCGCCGCACCCATGCTGGGACCGCCTGGTTCGATACCAACAACATCGAAAGCACGCACCAAAAACTTCTCCCCGCCTTCCACGCCATCTTCCTCACCACGGATCAATCCATTCCATCATGGATCATGAAGCCTCAATGAAGTCAGCCTCGTCAATGAGGTCAAAAATCAATTGGTGCTAAGAAAGTGTTCCGTGCTAACGTCTCAGCACGCACCATGAAGCGCTTCATCTTTTCTCTCCTTGCCGTCGCCACGTTCACTCACGCGGAGACCACTGTGACCATGTCTGGCGTGCACAACTGCTGCAAGAGCTGCACCAATGGCATTGTCAAAGCAGGCACCAGCGCCGGCAAGGACATCACCGTCACCGCCGAAGGCAAGACGGTCACCATCACCACCAAGAAGAAGACCGATGCGAAGAAAGCCGTCGAGGCCATCATCGCCGCCGGTTACTTCGGCAAAGTCGAAGGCGAGGAGTCTGCTGCCGCCAAAACATCCTCCAAGCCGGAAGCCAAGCTCACCAAGGCCACCGTCTCTGGCGTGCATCTCTGCTGCAAGAAGTGCGCCGATGCCGCCATCGCTGCCGTGAAGAACGTTTCCGGCATCACCAAGCACGACATCGTCGCCAAATCGGAGTCCTTCATTGTCGAAGGCGAGTTCACCAAGGCCGAACTGGCCGCCGCTTTGAACGCGGAAGGACTCGCTGGAGACATCCACTAATTACCGCAACCAACAACATTGCGGAGCCGGGGTTCGCTGAGGAGCGGCCCCGGCTTTGTTTTTGGCCATGGCTGCCGCCATCACTCAAGAAAGTGGCACAGGTTTTTAACCTGTGCTCGACGAAGCGAAAGACGGACGCGGACGATGAACCACTCGTCACGCCCACGGGCTCCTCTCAGCGTGAGAACGTGCTCACCAGCCTGCCCGTGAAGATCACCCGCACCGCGGGAGCCTCCATCACCTGCCCGAATCTCGGCGAAACCACGTTTCGCACCACCTCGCAGCTTTGGACCGCATCGCCCTCGATGCTCAGCGTGACCACCGCGCCATTCGCATGCCTCCAGGTAAGCTCTCCCACCATCTCCCACTCAGGTGCCAACTGCCACGTCACCACATGCGCCGTGCGTCCGCAGACCTCATCCGTGATGCGGGCACTCCTGCCCGCCATCTGAACGCTCCGCTTCATAAACGGCCCGTCACAAGCAAACCGCACCACACAGGCATCATCCACGATCTCCATCTTCGGCACGTCGTGATGCTCACGCCACAGAAACGGCCCCGCACGCATCGGCATACTGCGTCCACACACTGGCACCGGGCCATTGTGCGCCTCCCACGCGGCTAGACTCGCCCGTAAAGCCACATCGCCATAGTAAGCTCCCGTTCCGGGGTCAATCACCAGTGGCTCGCCTTCGCTCCACAGCGAAACATGCATCGCATCGAGATGTCCATGCGCCGCCAACGTGCCAAAGCCGAGCGGTGAGGCATCCACTCGCGCCGTCCACGCCTCATCACGCCAGATCGCATGGCCGCTCTCCGCATGCGTGATCCACTTTTGCCTCATAGCCGAGGTCACACGCGGAGCCTCCCCCAGCCAGAAAGCCAACGCGGCACCTTTCTCTTCACCGAGCATCCACGCACGCCACTCACGCTCCGCGTGTCGGCGATCCATCGTGAAGGGTGTCACCTGCGCATCGTCACTGTCCCCAAAGTCCCACGAACCAAGGCTGAGATCGCAGAAAAGCTGCGCCGCATCCTTGAGCCGCTTCAAAACCGGACCATGCAGCCCATCCATCACGCGACCCGCCTGCCACGCCATCTCCCACGCGAAGAGATGATAATGCAGCGCCTGCTCCTTGTTACCCCCGTCCTCTGCGAACTGCCGCAAGACCTCTTCCTCCAGCATCGGCCACAAACGCTCCGGGCAGCAGATCACTTTGGCCAGCGATGGCCAGCGCCGTGTCGCCATCACCACCGCGGCAAGTTCGCCGATGAGATGATTGTTTGCCGAAGAGCCAAACGAACGCTTCCGCCATGCCCAGCACGCGTGCATTGGCACAAAGGCCTGCGCGATGCGATCCTGCTCCGCAACAATCTCCGCATCACCACCGGCTCTAACGAGCGCATCAATCCAGCAGAAGTTGATCAACCGCAGCGCCCCTTCCAGCGGACTGCGCCAGTGAATGCTCTTGGAGGCCGGATTCTTCTCCAGCCAATCGCTCATCCAGCGCTGCGCGAGGCGCAACGTGCCCAAATCCTCATTCAACCACCCATCCTGCGCCAGCCGCACCACCTCACTCCAACGCGAAAGCTCCCACACGCACCGCGCATCCGCGCCATCGGGGAGCTCACGATGATTCAGCACCTCCGCAGGCACCTCCACCCCATGCAGCGGATCGAGATTCCAATTCGGCGGACCATCGAGCAGCACCTCCTTCCATCCGAACAGCCAGGCCTTCCTTGCCTTCACCGCCTCGCGAAGCGTCGCCGGAGCCTTATCCTTCGGTGGCAGCCTCATCGAGCCCGCATCCACCGCGCCAAGCACAAAATCATCCAGCGTCCGCAGTGTCGTCGTCGCCGTCCATTCCTGCGCCTTCACCTTCACGCGACCCGCAATCTCCTGCGGCGGCATCGCCCTCAAGCGATGCCACAACCAGCTTACTTTTCGGAAGGCGATCATGCGTTTATGGAAGCCTATCGCGCCAGTAATCAGGCCGCCGCTTGTGATGTGCCACGGCATAAATCACCACGACCTCGGATTTCGGCTGATGATGGTAGAATAGATAATATGGAAACCGCTTCATCCGGTAGATGCGCATGCCCTGGCCTGCCGGCTGGAAGCACTCCGGATCTCGCTCGATCTCTTTCAGCGCCGCCTGCATAGCCGCCACAAACTGAAGCCCGAGACCGAAGCGATCTTCCGAGTACTGCGCCGCCTCCCGGTATTCTTCGAGAGCCCCCGATTCAAATTGAATGGTCATGCCCTCAATTTCAGAGATGCCAGCACACTGTCGTGTGCCTCATCCGCTGGTATCAGCGTCGATTGACCTGCCTTTACCTTCTCCATCCGCGTCTGGACCACCTTCATCTGAGCAGTCAAAAAATCATCCGTAGGCGGTGACCGCTCCAGAACCGCCTCCACGAGATCAATCCTCGCTTCGTGTGGCAGCAGCATGGCTTCGTTCAAAAGATGGGCGACGGTGGTGCTCATGGCAGGAGGGTAATGGTTTCGATCAGCCGCGCAAGATCACAACTCAACAGACTGGGAGCTCCTGGTCGCCTCCAATACCGCAAACGTCAGCCGCATGCCCTGCCGTGCTTGCGCATCAGGCAGCGGATGTGGCTTTCCTTCCTTCAAAAAGCCCAGCCAGGCCGTCATCTCCTCCGCGTGGCCCTTTGAAGCATGCTTCGACACCTTCGCCTTCCGGTTCTTCCAAACCGTCAGCCTCATGAAGTTCTCACACTCCGCCACGAGACCATTCGCAAACACCCGGATGCTCTCCTTTGGAAACGCGCTGTCACCCTCCGCCGAGTAGAGCAGTTGGAAGGTCGACCCATCCACAAACTCCACCTGCGCTGAAACCGAATCGGTGCCCGTTTTCTGCGCTGAGACCCGCACCGGTTTGCCGAGCATGAAACAGGCAAAATCGAGCATGTGACAGGCTTCGCCGATGATCCTGCCGCCCTGCGCCGGATCAGCATACCAATGATCCGCGGCCACCACCCCTGCGCAGACGTGATACGACATCATCTTCGCTCCCGGAGCCGCATCGAGCCATTTCTTCATCTCCACCGTCGCTGGCGCAAACCGCCGGTTGAAGCCCACCATCAAGCTTCCGCTCGTTTCAGCCATCGCCGCGTCGATTTCGGCCAGTTCGGCCTCCGTGAGGCACAGCGGCTTCTCCACAAACACCTGCTTCCCGGCCTTCAGCGCCTTCAAAACCAGCGACGCATGCAAATCATGCCTCGTCCCAATGATCACCGCCTCCGAGGTCGCCTCCGCAAAGTCCGTCGCCGCCTTCGCGAAGCCAAACTTCTCCTTCACATGCCTCGCCGAAAGCCCCGTGCCATTCACCACCGTCCCCAGCGCGATCTTCCCCTTCACATGCGGCAGCAGCATCGTCCGCACAAAGTTCCCCGCGCCGATGACATCGAGCGTCGCAACGCTGTTCTGTAGTCCCGCCTTTAGGCGGTCTGGATGTACTGCACTCGAAACTGCCACTCGATCCAGGGACCGGCTAAAGCCGGAACTACAATACTCGATGATCACGCCGATCTCGTCGTCCAGCCGCTCGTAAACTTGAATAACCTCACCAAACGCCACCTTCCGCGTCGTCACCGGCTTCAAATCCAACCGCCCACTCCGCATCAGCTCCAGACAAGCCTCAAAATTCCGATTCTCCGTCCAGCGCACATAACCCGCCGGATAGTCCACGCCTCCCCACTCATAGCTCGTGTCATACCTTCCCGGCCCGTAGCTGCGACTGTACCTCACCGTGATGTCCTTCTGGAACGCCGTCTTCCATTCCAGCGACGCCTCATGCATGCCCACGATCACCAGCGTCCCACGATCGCGCAGACAAGCCACGGCTTGAGCCGCCACCTCCGCCGACTTGCCACCCACGCACAGCAGCACCGCATCCACGCCCATGCCGCTGGTCCACTCACGCACCGCGTTTTCGACGTTCGACGAGGCCACACGCTCCGCACCCATCTGCTTCGCGATCTCCAGACGTGCCGCATTCAAATCGACCGCCATCACGCGAGCACCAGCGATTTGGAGCAGCTTCGTGGTCAGCAAGCCCACCAGCCCCTGCCCGATCACCAGCACACGCTCGCCGATCTGCGTTTGTGCCTGCCGCACGCCCTGCATCGCGATTGCCGCGAGCGTTGTGTAGGCCGCCTGCCAGTCCTCCACGCCCTCCGGCACCTTCGCCGCGAGCAAATCGGGCACCGCGATCACCTCAGCATGATGCGCACACTCCGCGCCACCACATGCCACGCGATCTCCCACACGGAAACGCGTGTTCAACGCATCCACCGCCACGACCACACCTGCCGCCGAGTATCCCAGTGGCGTCGGCGACTCCAAACGATTGCGCACCTTCTCCGCCGCCGCCTTCCAGCCGAGCGTCCGCGCCGTGTCGAGCACCTTGCGCACCTGATCCGGCCTCGCCCGCGCTTTTTCGAGCAGCGACATCTTCGCCTGCTCCACCTTCATCCGCTCCGTGCCCGGCGAGATCACCGAGCAAGTCGTGCGCACCAGAATGCCACCCGGCATCAGCGAAGGCTCCGGTACCTCCTGCAGCTCCAAACGGCCGTCTTGATATTGAGCGAGCTGTTTCATGCGAGCGCCTCCTTGATCAGCCGCCAGATGAAAAGCGGGTTGTTGCGGAAGTAGCGTCCCGCGAGCCTGCGCGGCTCCTGGCAGACACGGTAAAACCATTCGAGTCCGAGTCGCTGCATCCAGCGCGGCGATTGCTTCACCCGGCCCGTGTGAAAATCAAAAGCCGCGCCAACACCAAACATGAGCGT
This sequence comes from Verrucomicrobiaceae bacterium, assembly GCA_016713245.1. Taxonomy (GTDB): domain Bacteria; phylum Verrucomicrobiota; class Verrucomicrobiia; order Verrucomicrobiales; family Verrucomicrobiaceae; genus Prosthecobacter. Next base: position 1,860,684 of record JADJPM010000001.1, read on the forward strand.
CGTGTCCAGCCGGTCGAGATACGCATGCATGAAGCGATCCTGCTTCGGCGTGCTGATGCCCATCCAGATGATGTCAGGCTTCAAAGTGCGCACTTGGTCGATCAAAGCGGCCTCCTCCTCACTCGTGAGCGGACGAAACGGCGGACACTCCGCGCCGACGATTTTCACGCCGGGGATCTTTTGCTCCAAGGCCGCCTTCAACTCCGCCGCCACGCCCGGCATGCCGCCATACAAAAAGTGCGTGCGACCTGTCGCCACACCGCGACGCATCACCTCGATCATCAAATCCGGCCCATACACGCGGTCCATGTCCGGAAAGCCCTTCATCCAGCCGATCCACGACAGCGGCATGCCATCCGGCGTGATCAAAAAGGCCTTCTCCAGCACCTCGCGGAACTCCGGATGCTCATACGCCTCCGTGAGCTGATGCACCCCCGCCACACAGACGTAGCCTTTCGACTTCGAATCCAACGCCTGCTCCACGGCGGCGCAGCACGTTTCCATGTTCATCGCATCGACTGGCGATCCGAGGATGTGAAAGCGCGGGATCATGGTTTGAGCGTGGTCACTAGCCAGCGATGCTTTCCAGCGCTGGTTTTCTCGATTTGATCCACCACATGCAGCGTGAGGTCGAAGTCGTCACCGAGCCTCCTCAGCAATCCAATCTTGATCGCTTCCTCCCGATCACGGGACCAGCGAGGTGTCGGTAGAAGATGGCATTCGAGCACGCCTAGCTCGTGTTGATGGAACTGCACGGCCAGGAGACCATCGAAAATGTCATCATGCATGTTCATCGCCGTGAGCGAAATGCGACGACCCGTGCGGCTGATGATAAACTCATAGTCACGCCCGATCACCTGGCTTTCCGAGCTCCACAGGTCACCCGTGCGATAACGGATGAGCGGCATGACGTGATTGTGAAACGAGGTGGCGATGATCTCTCGATTCCCTGCGGCATCCGCTTCACCGAACTCGACGAAGCCGTAGGCAGGCCAAAAATGCAGCGCCGAGCTTCCCGGACGCTGCGCGGCGAGCACCGCTCGCTCGCTGTGGCCATACCAGTGCATCACCGGCGCTCCGAAATGGCCTTCCAACTGCTTTTCAGCCTCGGTGCTGAGTTTTTCCGAGCCGCAAAGCACAGATGTGAGCTTGAAATCGAGCTTCACGCCCATCTGCATGAGCATCAGCGCCGCGCTGGGATAGGCATGAAGGTGCTGCGGCCGAAAGCGATTCAACTCCGCCACATACTCCAGCAACCGTTCCGGCGTGAGATGATAGGACGAGAGCGCCAGCCAGTTCCTCGTGGCATCAAAACTCGAAATGCGGCCGTCAGACCGGCTGGAGGTCACCCCACCGCGAATCACCGCCACGCGATCACCGAGCTGATAGCCAACGCGGGCCCACGTCGCTTCGAGATAAGCCTGCTCCTTGGCTCGGCTGACGCCCTTGTGCAGGAAAAAGCTCACCGGCACGCCACTCGATCCTCCGGTGGTCATCGCCAGCCGTTGCGAGGCCTCGCCGCTCACCATTTCATTGCGATGCCGGATGATGTCTTCCTTCGTGAGCATCGGATAAGCCGCGAGTTGCTCCAGCGATTCAAAGCTCTCCGCTTTCACACCCGCTTCAGCGAAGCGTTTCGCATAATACGGTGCACGCTGTGCCGCGATCAGCGAATCCCGAATCGCGGCAATTTGATAGCGCGTGGTCGTTTCCCCATCCCACGACTCCGATTCAGCCGCCTCACGACGAGAACGCTCATACGCCGAACCTTGCCGGATCGAGCTCGGAATGGCTCGATAAGCCCTGCCCGCCAGGGTTTTCACCGGCTGCGGTGCCGCTTCATACAGACGAAGCAGCGGATAGAGCGTGTCTTCGAGCGACATGATCATCGGAGCACACGAAGAGCCGCAACGGCGGCGCCATAGCCGTTGTCAATGTTCACGACTGTGAGGCCGCTGGCGCATGAATTGAGCATGGTGAGCAGCGCGGCGATGCCATGCAGACTCGCTCCGTAGCCGATGCTGGTGGGCACGGCGATGACGGGTTGGGCCACGAGACCGCCGATCACACTCGGCAGCGCTCCATCCATCCCCGCGACGGCAATGATGAGGCTGGCACTGCGAAGCGTGTCGAGCTTTGAAAGCACACGATGCAATCCTGCGACACCAACATCGCACACACGCGTGACCTTCACGCCAGCGAACTCGAGCGTCTGCGCCGCTTCTTCCGCCACGGGTTGATCGCTGGTGCCGGCACTGACAACCACCACCGGTGCCTGCGTGCCGCTGCGTTCCATCTGACCGATTCGGTAAAGGCGTGACACGGCGTCGTAGCTGCCGGTGGGGAAGCGTTGTAAAAGAATCGTGGCCATTTCCGCCGGCACTCGCGTGGCGATAGCACTCCCATGCGCGGCGACGAGCGCGGCGAGCGCATCGGTGACCTGCGTGAGAGATTTGCCCTCGGCAAACACCGCCTCCGGAAAGCCCTGGCGGATCACACGATGCGTATCCGCCAGCACATCACCCGCTTCCGTGAAGGGAAGGGTGCGCAGTCGGTCGAGCGCGGCATCAGCGTGCAGCTTGCCTTCACTGACTTGCTTGAGGAGATCGCGGAGACGGGCTTCGTTCATGCGGAGCGGGCGGCGAGGACTTCGTTCAGGCTGCCGGAGCGCAGGCCGGCGAGGTCGAGCGTGATGTACACATATCCAAGCGCCTTCAGCGCGGTGTGGATGGTATCACGCTGCTTCAAAACACGGTTCAAATCGGCCTCGGGCACCTCAATGCGTGCGACATCGCCATGATGGCGCACGCGCAGCTCGCGGAAGCCGAAGTCAAAAAGGGCTGCTTCGGCCTTTTCGACCTGCGAGAGCAGTTTGGGCGTCACCGCCGTGCCGTAAGGAATGCGGGAGGCGAGGCACGCGGCGGCTGGTTTGTTCCAGTTCGGCAGTCCGAGGGCTTTCGCGGCCTCGCGGACGTTTGGCTTGGTGAAACCGAGTTCATGCAGCGGACTCAAAATGTGCAGCTCACGAGCGGCAGCGCGGCCGGGACGCACATCGAGCGTGTCCTCGGCATTCATGCCGTCGAGGACATGTTTGAGGCCGTTTTGCTCCGCAAAGTGCCGCAGGGCTCGATACACGTGGTCTTTGCAGAAGTAGCAGCGGTTCGGCGCATTCGCCTGGTAGCGTGGATCATCGGTTTCGGAGGTCGGGAGCAGTTCCAAGCGTGCGCCGAGTGATTTCGCGAGCTCGATGGCCTCATCCTTTTCGCTTTGAGGAAGGCTCGGCGAAACCGCGAGCAAGGCGATGACGTTTTCGGAGCCCAACGCATCCAAGGAGGCCTTCAACACGAGCGAACTGTCCACGCCACCGGAGTAGGCGACGACCACGCGTTGCAGCGGCTTGAGGTGATGAAGGAGCGCCGTGATCATGGCATCAGATTCTTCTGAAACTTCGGTGCCAGGTTGCGCACGAGGTCGAGGAGCATGCCGATGGTTTGCGTGTCGGTGCGCTCACGCTGGCCGGATTGGCGAGGGTCCATGCCCTGCGTGACGAAGGCCATCACAGAAGGATAGGCCCACCGGTGGTTTATCTGGCGGAAGACACTGTCGCTAAAGCTGAGCCACTGGCGCTTCGCGTCGCTGGTGGTGGTCACATCCTTGCCGACGAACCAGTAAATGTAGTGCGCCTTGAGCACGCGACGATCCGCGGAGCGCTGGTCGAGGCGTTCGAGGGAGAGATCACGCACATAAAGCTGCTGTCCGGTGGGAAGCTCGACCGGTAGGACGCGTGAGTCGGTGATGGTCCAGCCTTGTCCGGGCAGGCAAACCTCGGGGCGATGAATGCTGCGCGTGTCCTGCCCGGCGATCACGAGTGACGCATGCGCGACATCGCGCTCCTCGACGCGACGGCCGGGCGTGCGGTAGGTGCGTTTGATCTGTGTGGTGTCGCTTGGCAGCAGTTTTTTCTCCATGTCAGACTGCGACTCTGCCTCACCGACATAGATGCCCGCTACCAGCGGTAGCGCGGTGACCACGCCGGCATCATCACCACCGCGTGCGGAGGGCGAGGAATGGCAAAGCAACGCGGTGGCGGCGCTGAGCGCAAGAATGATGAGCGAGCGCCAGATCATGGAAGTCGAGACGCGGAAGGAAAGTGGCACAGGTTTGCAACCTGTGCTGACGGAGCGGACAGCGGATGAAGATCCAGAAGTGGACCGGGTAGGCAGAGAGACTCTCGAATGGTTTGCGTCATGAGTTTGTTTTTTGGCTTCGAGGCGAACATGTTAAAAACCTGTTCCACTTTCCTTACGGCAGAGCGGCATTCGAGATAGCCACACGGCGGATGGCAGACGCGGGCTGCTTATTCATAAGGCGATCCATCAGCCACGCGATGCCTTGCAAGCCTGCGAGCGCGACGAGGAAGACGACGATGCCAGTGAGGAAGTGGAAGGTAGAGACCTCCTTGTCGGCATCGCCGATGGCGAAGTCCTGGCCGAAGAGCGTCGAAGCACCGAGCAGCACGAGGATGCGGGCCATGTTCGCGAGGATGGCGAGTGGGAATGTCATCAGGAAGAGGAAGCAGCGCTGCCAGAGGCCTTTTTGGCGATGGTAGCTGAACAAGGCACCGACCATCATCAGCGCGAAGAGGCTGCGCATGCCGGAGCAGGGGCCTTCGACGTTCAGGCTGAACAACGCGCCTGCCTCGCGACCATGGGCAGGACCGGAGAGCAAGGTGGTACCCTCTTGAATGACGGGCACATCGAGGAAGTTCAAGATGCCAGACGTGAGGCGGATCATGAGAAAGCGCATTTCGAACGCGAGGCTGCTCTCAAGGAAGGCGAGCGGCCAGGCAAAGCCGAGCATGAGCCATGGGAAAGCGCCTTCCAAGGTGCGTCGCGTGCCGACCAGCCACAGCGAGGCACCGGCGATGAGTGTCATCAGGCCGATGAAGCCGAGGTAGAAGTTGTTCGCGCGATAGCCCGCGTAGTAGAAGAACAAGGCGATCACGATCACCGGCAGGCCGAGGTGGGTGGGCGTGGCGGGAAAAGCGGCGATCTCCGCACGGCGTCGCCAGATCAAATAGATGGCGATGGGGAGAGCGAGTGCGCCGTGCTGCCAGGTGGGGTCCTTCCAATACATCAGCAGATGCGAGAGGATGCTGCGCTTGATGGGGCCGTAGCCCGCGGCATACGGCAGCACCGCGACGAGGATCACCGCAGCAGCGAGCAGCAGGGCGAAGGAAAAAGGCTTTTTCATGAACGCGACCGGAAAAGGATGCGCAGCAACCAGACGGCAAGCCGGGTGATGAATATCAAGGGCGCAAGCGGGTAGCGATGATGGAGGACATCAAGGTGCCACTGAGCTTTAAGCTGATAACGGGACTTTTTGGCAAAGAAGGTGGAGCGAATACGAGCTGCCAGGGAACCGCCTGCCCGCCAGAACGCGGCCTCGACAGGCGGATAGGCTTCATAAGACACGAGGTCGAGATGGCTGCGGGCGTCCACCTTCACATGAAAACCGTGCCGATGTGCCATGAGGCTGTAGCTGCTGTCTCCTGCGATTTGCGGCCAGCGGGTCTCGTCGGGATAGCCTATGGCATGGATCAGACGAGTGGAGAAGGCGACTTGGTTGCCGGCAAGCATGTCAGCCTCGTCAAAGTCAGCGCCCGAGATTGATGCGGGTCGCCGACGGAATGAGTGCATGTTGATGATGCGTCCTTGGTGAAGATAAGTCGATGCGACCATCCAGTCTGGATGCTCACGGATGACAGAGGCTAGACGGCGAATGGATGGCTCGTTGGGGAGTGTGTCGTCATTAAGCCAGATAATGGCCTGGGTGCCGAGGCGGACTGCTTCGCGCATGCCCATGGCGATACCCCCTGTCCAAAAGAGGCCACCACTACCGGCAACAACGATGACGTGAGGGTGCCGTGAGTGAACAGCCTCGGCCGTGCCATCTGTCGAGGCATCATCGACGACCATGACACGCCAGTCAGGCATGCCACGCGTCCAGCTGAGGCGTTCGAGGCAGCGCAAGGTGATCTCTCTCCGGTTGAAGACAGGAATGATGATGGTGGTGTGAAAGTCGTTCACGAGCAAGGAAGGCCCGGAAGGCGGAGGAGGGCGCTGGCGAGCTGTTCGGTGACGGCATCATGGGTGTAAAGCCGGGCAAGACGCGAACGAGCTTCTTGCTGCTTTCTCTGATGCCACGCGGGATCAGCAAGGGAGCGCAAGAGAAGACGTGAGATGGCGGGCACATCACCAGGAGGAAAAAGCAGGGCCTCATCACCGAGCACCTCGGGAATGGCACCGCTGGTGCTTCCGATGGACAGAGCGCCGCAGGCGATGGCTTCGATCAGAATATGGCCAAACTGCTCCTCCCATACCTCGCCCTTATGGTTGACGGGTTTGCTACCGACGCAGAGGAGGTCGAGGCACTGGAGGAAGTGCTGGACTTGGTCGTGGGGCAAAGGTGGCAGCAGATGAAGCCATGGACGGGCTTTTGAGGCTTCATGGAGATGCTCTAACAGCGGGCCAGTTCCCATAAAGGCGAGGTGAAGGCGGGTGCTGTCCGGATTATCCGAGGCGTGAAGTGCATCCGCCGCACCGAGCAGGTCGAGCACGCCTTTTTCCGCGACAAGACGGCCCGCGAAGCCGGTGACGAAGGATTCTGCAGGTAAGTCAAAGGAGGCACGGAGCGCATGACGTTCGTCTTTTGTAACAGGGTGGAAGGAACCCGAGTCCACACCAAGTTGAGGGCAAACGATGACCCTCTGAAAGGGCATGCCATGATGCATGACGAGGCGTGCAGCAGCCTGATTACCACAAACCCAAAAGTCAGCCCAGAGAGAGGTGAGGCGATAGACCCAGGAAAGGATGATGCCTTTAAGACCGGGGCGAGGAACATTCTCCCAGGTGAACTCGCCGTAGTGCTGCACGCTGGCTCCCGGCAGGCGGCAGGCGAGCAGGGTCTGCCATTTGACGAGGGACCAGGGCTCATTCTCGACAAGCACATAGTCCCATGAGCGACTTCTGATGAGCGGCGATAGACCAGCCAGCATGGCGGCGGTTGTGAAAGGAGTGCGTCCCACAGCCGGAAGTTCGTAATGTATCCACGAGCATGAGGCAGGATCACGTGGAGGTATGCTAGCACCATACTGCGCTCCAAGAAAACGTGGCATGACGGTGGCGCAGGTGAGGTCAAAAAAACGGGCCAGCGAGGCGAGCTTCTTGGCGTGTTCCGGCACGGCGTAAGTGTGACAGATGATGAGCAGGGAGGGCTTCATGCTGCGAAGCGTGTAGATGGCAGGATGCGGGCAGGATTGCCTGCCGCTCTCGCATGGGCGGGCACATCTCTCGTCACGACCGCCCCCGCGCCGATCACGGCATGATCGCCTATGCTGACACCTTTGAGCACGATGGCACGGGCACCGATGAAGACATGACGGCCGATGGTCACGGGAGCTGCTCCGATATCACCCCCGTCACCGGGGAGCGGCAGAGCATGGGCGTCATGATCCATGATGAGAGCGCCGCTGCCGATGAGCGTTCCAGCGCCTATCTCTACGCGGATGCGCGAGCTGATGGAGCACCCTGAAACACCGACATCATCATGGATGATGATCTCGGCACCTGCATCAAGCGTCGATAGAACCACTGGCTGAATAACACCGATCTCATTGTAACGCGAAAGGCTCAGCGCGGTGAAGCGTCTGCCAATATTGAGCCGTGAACCCAGCGTCCGGCGAATGACCGGCATGCCATAAAACCGATGAGTGAAATCAGGCGGTAGTTTCGCGGCAAACGCGATGCGTAGGCTGTATGCCACTGAAAGCAGGCGGGAGATCATCGTGTGGGGAAAGTCACTCCAGCAAGCACCTCAAGCCAGTCACGCCCTTCGGGCAGAATCGAATGCTTTTCCAGCAAACGACGACGTGAGGCTCCAAGAGCCTCACGGAATACGGAGGAGTTTTTTTGAGTTTCTAGAGAACGCACGGCAATAGCCCAAGCCTCTGGATCGAGCGAATCGATTAGTGGCAGCGGATAGCGGCACGCCTCAAACAGTTCCGCGATGCCCATGCTTCGGTTCGCAAGGATGGGAACTTCACACGCGAGCGCCTCCATTGCGGCCGTGAGGCCCGCCGGTTCATCGCAAGGCAGAATAGGCAGCAGAACCGCCCTGCTCGAGCGGAGCATCGCGAGGTAAGCGGGATGCGAGGTGTTCAGGGCGAGTTTGAATAGAGGGTTGGCGAGCTGGGAGGCAAAGCGTCGCTGTAACAAATCCGCGCGTCCCGCCCGCGTAACGGCAATGCCACGGGCGAGCAGGCCGTCTGCCACCGCGTCATCGCGGCAGGCGTTTCCAGCGAGGAGACAGGCTCCGTCCTGAGGAGAGGCATCTGGCTGATACCATTCGGTATCGATTTTCCAAGATCGTAGTGCCATGCGACCTGCGCCGAGTAAACCCGAGAAAGTCTCATATTGCTGGCGCGTGATACACTCGACCTGAAAGGCCGGAGAGGCGTGTTTCAGCATCGGCACGAGGCGGCGAACGGCAGAGTCGTGGAAACAGTATCGCCTCACGGTTGTTTTTCTGGCCCGGAAGAGACCCGCACGCGATAGCATAAGCAACGCGTTAAAATACATGCCATCATGGCAGTAAACAAGGCTGGCTCCTTTGATATGGTGTAGGTTGTTCCAAATGAACCAGAGCGCCTCAACAAGGCGCCTTACATCACTGCGTGGCCTCAGGTGGTATTTGGTGGTCAGTTCGATGTCGGACTCAAACCAAGCATTCACCAGCGCAAGGCCAGGTGATGGCATCGGATTAATGTCCAGGTAGCGCCGGGGGCGCTCGCTCCAGCAGCGTATGGCCTGCGGCGTCAAGACAACCAGGGAGGATTGAGGATCAGCGGACATTTGCACAGCTGCCAACGGGGCGGAAACGAGTGCTCACACGGGGTAGAGTCGCCGAACAGTTCGGCGCGGGAATGGTCTGCGGCAGGACATGGGCACAAGCTGCCTGCTCCGCATTGGAGACTTGATGAAATTCGTGTTCTGCGATGAATGCGTTCAATGCGCCGCCGATGAACCAGAAAAAGAAATTGACCGGAAAGGTGGAGGTGATCGCACCGGCGTAGATATTGTGAGCCAGAAGACCAAATCCGATACTCGCCAGCCAGATGGCGGTGGCGAAGTTTTTGGTTCCCTTCAGCCTCAACATGCTGGCGTGGAATGATTTTAGGGCGAAGCCTGCGATGATGGCAAGAAAAAGAGTCGGCAGCCAGCCGTTGTTCAAGAGCATGTTGGATATGAGATCATGGCTGGAAACCTCACCAGATCGTTGCATTTCCTCCACAGCTTGCGAGCCATGGCCGAAGGGCGTCCACATGAGAGGGTTGTGAGCTATGTCATGCATGCCATCGAGGCGGGCGCAGATGGTCCAAAAGCGGGCAAACTGTTCGCCGAGCGCGGTGCCGCCAAAGACATCGAGCGCGGCCAGCGTGAGCTTGGTGACCCACTGGCTGATCTCCTGCGCGAAGATGCAGGCGAGAGCGAAAAGACCTAGCATGCCGCCGTAAAGTGCCGCAGTGCCCTTGCCAGAGCGCAGCACCGGGATGAGCAGCACCGGCAGGAGCCAGTTGATGTTCGCGATGCGGGCCATGCTGGCCACGCAGCCTGCGATGAAGATGAGCGCGAGGGCAAAGCTGAGGCTACCCCATTGCCGCCCGCCATGATCACGATGATAGCGGCGTACCATCATGGCAAGGCATGCGCAGATGGCGCAGGCAGTGCCGAAGGGGGAGCTATCCACCAACGTGGAAAAGGGCCGTGGGCGCACGTCTTCGAGATGCTTCGACAGGATGGTGAGGCCGCTGCGGAGGTAGTCGATCTCGAAATCACTGAGGCCGAAGAACTGCTGCTTGATGCCGTAGAGCGAGACGGGAACGAAGACGATGAGCGTGTATTTGATGAATCGGTTGATCTCGTCCGGCTTTGGCAGCACGCAGGGAACAACAAAAAGCAGGAACATGTAGGCCGCGCCATCTGCGAGCTGGTTCGCAGCGGTGTTCAGCCCGCCTGCTCGCGTGGCAGAAATGGCGGATACGCCGAAACCAAGGAGACAGAGCAGCAGGGTTTTGAGCTTTCGCTTCTCCAGGGCGGAGCCGTCGTGAATGCTCCGGGAGATGGCGCCGATGCAGATGCCCGCAAGCGTCAGCGGGGCGAGACCTCGCGCCCAGATGACGTCATTCATCGTGACGTGGCCGTCGAGGATCATGAGACGCTTCAAGAGGTCGCTGTAGGCTGCGTAGAGCACCATGAGGTAGAGCGTGAGGCGCGGCTGGAAGATGCCGAGGATGAAGGAGCCGATGCAGAGGAACTGCGCGAGCGAGCCGATGGCATTCCCCATGTCCAGCAGCACGGAGAGCATCACATAAAGTGCGCCGATGAAGAAGAGGACGACGATGAAGGCCCTGCCTTGCATGATAAATCAGGAGTGGCGCAGCAATGAGCGGGCCTGCAGCAGCGTGAAGCGTGGCAGGCCCATCACCGCGCGGGTGAGGAAGCCGGAGACATGCGTGCGCAGCCCCGGCGAAAGGTAGGTGCCGAGCACCCACGCAGCGGCGTAGGCCACCAACGTGGCCCACGCGGCACCGAGTCCGCCATGCGCGGGGATCCACGCGAGGTTCAGCGCGGCATTGATGCCCACGGCGAGCACGACGGAGGGGAGATTCGCGGCCAGATGATCCTCGACGGTGAGGATCTGCGTGCGTGCAATGCCAACGGCATACGGAATGAAGGCCCAGGCATGCACGCGCAGCATGTCGGCGGAGCGTTCATACTCGCTTCCAAAGGCCAGCGGCAGCAGCGGCGAGGTGATGAAGAGCCCCGCGGCCACGACGAGGGCGAGCACGACGGAGGCGGAGAGGTAATCCACCGCACGGCGGCGGTATTCCGGCTCGTTTTGACGTGCACTCATCAAACGCGGAAGAAAGAGCGTGGCGAGCACGCCGGGCACAAAGTAGGCCATTTCAGAGACACGCACCGCGGCGCTGTAAACACCGGCTTCTTCATTGCCACGCAGCCACTCGATCATGACGGTGTCGAGCCGGAACAGCAGCAGCAACGCGGCTTGCGACGCGAGTTCCGGCCATGAACGGCGGATGAGTTGAAGCGCACGCGACCATCGAAAGGCTCCGGGGCGCATGCGGCCGCCGTTTTGATGAAACACACGCCAGCACAGGCCGATGAAGATCCAGCCTTCGAGTCCATAGGTGAGGGCAAAGAACCACAGCGGAGCCTTCCACCAAATACCCGCCGCAATGCACCCAGCGCTGATGATAAAGCCGATGAACTGCGCGGTGATGGTGCTGCGCACCCGATCATGCGCCTCTAGCCATGCAAAGACCTCCGTGCCGGGATTGGTCAGCAATTGCAGCGCATACACCGCGATAAGTAATGCGCCGGCGGGTTGTGCCATCACGAGCCAGAGCATGGTGCCGATGAAAAGCATCAACGAGACGATGAACCGCGCGGTAAAGGTCGTTCCAAGCACCTCGGGCTGCTCTTGCGGTCGATGAATGAGCTCGCGGACGGTGTAACGGCCAAAGCCCAATTCTCCAATGCACAGCAGAATGGAGATGATGGCCATGGCGACACCGATTTCACCAAAACCGGAGGTGCCGAGATACCGCGCAAGCGCACAAGTGAGCCCAAAGCTCAACGCCAGCCGCACGAGCCGGAACACGGTGGCGACCGAAAGCGTGTGAAGGATGGAGCGGCGGGCGCTCATGAAGGTTCTTCGACCGTGAAGCCGGTCTGCTTCAGCGATTCGATGGCGCGGTGATTCACGAAGACGGCGTCTTCACGCGTGTGGCGGTCGCGACGCAGACGGCGTGCAGGCATGTCCACATAGAAGGGGCCGTCAAAGAGGTGCTCGGGCAGAACGGCACGCATTTCTTCCGTCGAGGCGTTCATCTCGGCGAAGACGAACTTCACGGAGCTGAGATGAGCACCAAAACCACGCAGCACGGCAGGTTCGAGGCCTTCGGTGTCGATTTTGAGCAAATCGGGATACACCCGCTTCCGTTCGCAAAAGGCCGCGCCAGTTTCACAAGGCACCTGGATGGCATTTTCGGCATCTTCACCTTCGGCGAGGGCTTTGTTCACCGGGCTAAAATCGTCGTTCGTGAAGGAAAGCATGCCGCTGGCATCCGAAAGGGCGATCTGGTGGGCATGAATTTTCGCGCGGTCGTTTTTGTCAATCATCCGACGCAAGGTGGCGAAGGTAGCGGGATGTGGTTCGAAGGCATGCACGGTCACTTCCGGGCACTCGGACATAAGGAGCGAGTAGATGCCGATGTTCGCGCCGATGTCGAAGCAGGTGCGCACAAGGCCGCTGGCTCCGAGATGGCCGAGGAAGGACATGTTGTGGTAGTCGTAGCGGCGCTGGCTCCACACGAGCGCCACGCAGCCGTTCATCTCGCGGCGCTGCTCGATGAAAAGCCGCGAACGGTCGGTGATCTCGATGGCGGCGGGCAGCGGAAGGAGGCGTCGCACGCCATGCCAAATTGCATGACGCATCAGCGCCGGCACGGGGCTTACGCCGGGATTCCGAAGGATTCCCTGGCAGGTGTGGATGAAGAGACCGAATCCCACGAAAGGCAGGATTGAAGATTGATGAACAATCGATTGCTGATTGTTGAACGCCGATCAGGCCGCGTAAGCCTTTTCGACCACGTCGCAGAGCAGGTGACCGATGAGGAGATGACACTCTTGCACGCAGGCGGTGATGCTCGAAGGGGCTTTGAAGCTGAGTTTCGCGAGATTGGAGCACTCGGACTCTTTTTCGCCAGTGAAGGCGATGGTGACACAACCGCGTTCGTTAGCAGCTTTGAGTGCGGCGAGGATGTTGGGGCTCGTGCCGCTCGTGGAGATGCCGAGAGCGACATCGCCGGGCTGCGCGAGAGCTTCGATCTGGCGCGAGAAGACGGTCTCGAAGCCGAAGTCGTTGCTGTGCGCGGTCAGAATGGAGGTGTCCGTTGTGAGAGCGAGACCGGCGAGAGCAGGACGATTGACGCGATAACGCACGACGAGTTCCGCAGCGAGGTGTTGAGCGTCCGCGGCGCTGCCGCCGTTGCCGAAGAAGATGATCTTCTTGCCGTTCTTGAGCGCGGTGAGCCACGCATCGGCGAGCGGAGCGATTTGATCACTGCATCGCGCTGAGCTTTGAGATCGCGTCCTGATGCTCGCCGAGGTGCGTTTGGAAAAGGGAGGAGAAGTCGCTCATGTCACGAGAAGGCTGCCAGAAGCTCGTCCGGGGTCAAGGTGGCGGTGCCGAGTTTGCCGACGACGATGCCGCTGGCGTGGTTGGCGATTTCTGCGGCATCGGGCAGCTTGAAACCGGCTGCGAGCGCGAGCGTGAGCAGCGCGATGGCGGTGTCGCCCGCGCCGGAAACGTCAAAGACCTCACGCGCACGCGTGGGGATGTGATGCGGGCTCTGTCCACGCTCGAAGAGCATCATGCCATGCTCGCCAAGGGTGACGAGGATGCTGTTCACGGCCCATTTTTCGAGGAGGATGCGGCCGACTTCGAGCAGCTCGGGGTTTTTATCTGAAGGTCCGGGCAGGAGGTGATCTTCGAGGCCTGCGGCGGCGAAGGCTTCGAGGCGATTCGGCTTCACGAGTGTGACACCGCTCCACGGCAGCGGATTGCGCGGCGAGGGATCGACGGTGACGATCAGCTTGTGCTCCGCGGCGATCTTGGAGACGAGCTGCATAAGCTCGGTGGTCATGAAACCTTTGCCGTAGTCTTCAAGAATGATGGCGTCGAGATTCGGCGCGAGGGCGCGGAGGCGCTTTTCGATCTCGGCGAGTTCATCGGAGGTCAGCGGCAGCAGTTTTTCGCGATCGACGCGGACGATTTGCTGCTGGCGGGCGGAGACGCGGGCTTTGGAGATCGTGGGCAGTGTGTCATGCACGAGCAACGGCGCTGGATCGACTTTGTCGGCGATCAAAAGATCGCGCAGACGGTCGGCGGCGCTGTCTTTGCCGACGCGGCCCATCAAGTGCGTGTGCGGCGAGAAGGGCGAGATGTTGCGGGCGACGTTCGCCGCGCCACCGGGATAAAACTCCTCGCGCGTGACCTCGACGATGGGCACGGGGGCCTCCGGCGAGATGCGGCGCACATGACCCCAGATGAAGTGATCGAGCATCACATCGCCAATGACGAGGATGCGGCACTTCGCGAGGCTTCCGAGGCAGTTGCGGGTGAAGTTCATGCCTTTTTGCGGCGCTCGCGCACGGCGGCGGCGAGTTCGTCGAGCATCGTTTCGGTGGTGGACCAGTTCACGCAGGCGTCAGTGATGCTCTGGCCGTAGGTGAGCGGCACGCCGGGCTTGGTGTCCTGACGGCCTTCGACGAGGTGGCTCTCGATCATGACGCCGGTGATGGCTTTGCTACCGGCGGCGAGTTGCTCGCCGAGCGAAGCGCTGACGAGCGGCTGCTTGCGGTAGTCCTTGAGGCTGTTGCCGTGGCTGCAATCAATCATGACGCTCGGCGGCAATCCGCGTGTGCTGAGTTGATCGGAGGCGGTCTTGATGGATGCGGCGTCGAAGTTCGTGCCGCCTTTGCCACCGCGCAGGATGACGTGGCAGGAGTTGTTGCCCTTCGTGTTCACGATGGCAGCGACGCCGTCTTTGGTCACGGATAGAAAGCTGTGCTGGCCTTTCGCGGCCTCGATGGCGTCGAGTGCGACCTGGATGCCGCCGTCGGTGCCGTTTTTGAAGCCCACAGGCATGCTCAAACCGGACGCGAGCTGGCGATGCACCTGGCTTTCGGTCGTGCGGGCACCGATCGCGCCCCAGACGACGACATCGGCGATGTACTGCGGCGTGATGACATCGAGGAACTCCGTGCCGGCCGGGATGCCCATCTGCGTGAGCTCCAGCAGCAGGCCGCGAGCACCGCGCAGGCCGTTGTTGATGTCGAAACTGCCGTCGAGATGCGGGTCATTGATAAAACCCTTCCAGCCGACGGTGGTGCGCGGCTTTTCAAAATAGACGCGCATCACGATTTCGAGGTCAGCGCCGTGTTTCGCACGCGCGGCGATGATGTGGCGGCCGTATTCG
The DNA here is from genome assembly GCA_016713245.1 of Verrucomicrobiaceae bacterium. Lineage (GTDB taxonomy): Bacteria > Verrucomicrobiota > Verrucomicrobiia > Verrucomicrobiales > Verrucomicrobiaceae > Prosthecobacter. The sequence goes on from JADJPM010000001.1 coordinate 1,875,808, forward strand.
AGGGCGGACTTCGTGTCGTGGATCGAGCAGGGGCCGACGACGACGAGCAGGCGGTCGTCTTTGAGATTGAGAATGGCTTCCGACTTCTTGCGGGACTCCTCGACAAAGGCGGCCTCGGCATCGCGCAGCGGATACTCGTGCATGAGCAGCGCAGGCTGGATAAGCGGGAGGATTTCAGCGACGCGAAGGTCGTCAGTGGGATGCGATTGGCTCACGGGACAGGAAGGGGGCGAAAATGGGGCGGCAGTGTGGGGCGTTGAGAGGCCGCGTCAATGGCCGGAACGAGGGGGGGAGGCTGGAGTCGTGGAGTTTTGGAGTGTTGTAGGCCTCATCACTCCTCTACTCCAACACTCCATTCCACCCGGCCAAGCTGCCGCCCTTGGTGACTCCATGGAGGGAGGCACCCCGTCGGTGTGATGGGTGATTCGGACGCACAAGGCGGAGGCAGGACTTCCCGGCTGATTTACATGGGAATTATGCCAATTAGAGTATTTTGGCACCAGTTGGGTATTTTGGCAAAGTTAAATATCTGTCCGTTTCGACGTCGGAAGCTTCGTCGAAAAGTCCTCTGAATAGAAAGGGCTCAGGCTAGTCTCAGACCGACCATGAAATCGTTGCTGCTCCCTGCTCTCGCCTTTGTTTTCGTCCTCGTCAGTTGCGAAAAGGCCGCGCCGCCACCTGTGGCCGAGCAGCCCGTGAAGGCACCCGTCGGTGACACCGCACTGCGTGAGGCTCGTGATGCCCTCGCCCGGCAGGCCATGGAGGTCGAGACCCGCAGCGCCCTCCTCGACAAGCAGCTCGCCGACCTCGAAGCCCGGCTGCAGCAAAGCGAAAACGAAGCACTTCGAGGCCAGTTGGAAGGCCTGCGACAGCAAAACGACCAACTCCGCACCCAGGCCGACACCGCCCGCAGACAGAGTGATACCCTCACCCAGCGCCTCGCCGCCTCCGCCCCGGCCGCGGCGGCCCCTTTGGCAGCACCAGCCGCTCCGCGAGACTACGCCGTCTTTTATGAACGCCTCGCCCCGCATGGTCGGTGGCTTGACGTGAGCGGTCACGGCCTCTGTTTTCAGCCTCGCCTTGCTCGCAACCGCACCTGGCGGCCCTATGTCGATGGCTGCTGGGGCTGGTCCTCGCTTGGGTGGACGTGGCAGACGAGCGAGCCCTTTGGCTGGGCCACCTACCACTATGGTCGCTGGGTGAATCTGACCTCGCACGGCTGGCTTTGGGTCCCCGGCTGCGAATGGGCACCTGCCTGGGTCGCCTGGCGGCAAAGCCGTGACCACATCGGCTGGGCCCCGCTGCCACCAGAAAGCGGCCCCTGTGCCCCTGTCCGTCGTGATTGCGACACCCGTTACAACCTCGGCCCAGCCAGTTACACCTTCGTTCGCACCACCCATTTCGTGCGGCCCAGCTACAGCGCCTGCATCCAGCCCGTCAGCTACAACAGCACCCTCTTTCACCACACCGTCAACATCACCCAGATCGTCCCCTGCGGCGGCGGAAAACCCGGCGGCACCCCGCTTTACATGCATCACGGCGGCCCCCCACGGCACCAGATCGAGGAAACCTGCCGCCAGCCCGTTCCGCAGACGCAAATTCACCCTGTCGAGCCTGCTCAAATAGCCATCAAGCCTTCCAACCTAGGCCCGCCGAGAGGTTCACCCTCCGTCATCGAACTGGTACAATTTCCGCCTGCCGCCCAAAACAAGCTGCCTGACGTGCGGCCCGTCGAGCGCATCGAAAACCCCATCCTCGCCAATCCCTACGCCGGCGTCCCCGCCAGTGCCCGCCCTGCCATTCAGCAAACCTTGGCCGCCGAGGTCAGGCAGGTCGTCCTCGCCGATTCGCCCAGGCCGATGCCCTCCAATCCAACGCCCGAAGCACCCGCGACCCTGCCAGAAAGCACCCCCAGCACTCCCGAGACCTCCAGCAGCCCGACCGAGCCACAGCCAGCCCTCACGGCCAATCTCAGCGCGCCCATCGAAAATCGTGGTGCCCAGCCCCAAATCACCCCGCCGAATCTCCCGCCCGTCGTGATCGATCAGCCCGCCCTCTTGGTGAGCACACCGCTCACATCGTCAGAAAGGTCAGACCGGTCAGAAATGTCAGTTCCTTCCGCTCCAAGCCCGATCGAGCCACCGCAGCCGACAACGACAGCCACCCTTCCACCCACCGAAACCCCGCCCGCCACTCCCGAAACCACCACCGTCCCCGTCATACCTCCCGCTGCCGACGAAGCTGTCCGTGCGGCCGCCGAGCAGCAGGCCCAAATGGCCGCCGCCCAGCAACAGCAGGCCGAAGAAACGGCCCGCCGAGCGGCCGAAGAAGAAACCGCCCGCCAAGCCCAGATGCAGGCCCAAACTCAAGCCGCTGAAACCCAACGCCAGACCCAGGAGCAGGCTCAACAACAAGCCCAGATGGAAGCCGCCCGTGTCGCACAGGAAGAAGCGCAGCAAATGCGAGCTAAAGAAACCGACCGCCGAGCTATCGAAGAAGAAGCGGCTCGCCAAGCTCAGATGCAGGCCCAAAGCCAAGCCGCCGAAGCCCAACGCTTGGCCCAGGAACAAGCTCAACAACAAGCAGCTCAGATGGAAGCTGCCCGCGTCGCTGCCGAAGAAGCCCAGCGTCAAGCGCAGATGGAAGCCCAGCGCCAAGCTCAAATGGAGGCGCAACGCCAAGCCCAAGAAGAGCAGCGTCAGGCCCAGATGGAAGCCCAGCGCCAAGCTCAAATGGAGGCGCAACGCCAAGCCCAAGAAGAGCAGCGCCAAGCCCAGATGGAAGCTCAACGCCAAGCTCAAATGGAGGCGCAACGCCAAGCCCAAGAAGAACAGCGTCAGGCCCAGATGGAAGCGCAGCGCCAAGCTCAAATGGAGGCACAACGACAAGCCGAAGAAGCCGCTCGTCGTGCCGCTGAAGAAGCGCAGCGCCAAGCTCAAATGGAAGCTCAGCGCCAGGCCGAAGAAGCCGCTCGTCAGGCCGCCGCTGCTGCCGCGCAACAGCCTTCACCACCACCTCAGTGAGCTGTTGAAGGCCAACAGAAGAGAAATTCGAGATTCACAAACCGTGGCGGAGTGGGGTATTCATTTCGCCATCCCATGCGCACTCTCGTCATCCTCCTGTTCCTAGGCTTCCATCTTCAAGCCCAGCAGCCCGCCGCGCCCAAACCGAAGCCTCCGGCCTATCTCAGCGCGGCGGAAGCTGGTGAGGATTTTCTGATTCAAGGCGAGTACACCGGTCAGATCGACGGCCAGGAAATCGCCGTGCAGGTTTGGGCCAAGGGCAAAGGCGAGTTTGAAGCCGTCGCCTACCTTGGCGGCCTGCCTGGAGCAGGTTGGAACGAGGATCGGAGAACGATCGAGCGTGTCCAAGGTCGCCGCGATGCGGGCAAAAACACCGCCTCTTTTCCAAGTGGAGGCGGTGATATCACCGCCGATGGCAAAACGATCCAAATCGAGGCGGGCGACCAGAAAAACACCCTCACCAAGCAAACTCGCACCTCTCTCACCCTCGGTGCCAAGCCTCCTGCCGGTGCCGTGGTTCTCTTCGACGGCCAAGGCGCGAACCGCTTTCCGAACTCGCAGATCGACGACAAGCTCCAGGCTCTCAAAGAAGGCCTCACGAGCGAAGACACCTTTCACGACTGCTCCCTGCACATCGAATTCATGCAGCCCTTCATGCCCGAGGCACGCGGCCAGGGCCGTGGAAACAGCGGCCTGTATCTGCAAGGCCGCTACGAGGTCCAAATGCTCGACAGCTTTGCGCTCGCAGGCAAAGACAACGAATGCGGCGGACTCTACAAGATCGCCTCGCCACGGGTTAACATGTGCCTGCCCCCGCTCACTTGGCAAACCTACGACGTGGACTTCACCGCCGCGAAGTATGACGAAACCGGCCAGAAGCTCGTGAACGCGAAAATCAGCGTGAAACACAACGGCGTGCTCATTCACGAAAACCAGGAACTCCCCGGCCCCACGGCCTCGGCTCCTCGAAAGGAAGACGACACCCCCGGCCCCGTGTACCTGCAAAACCACGGCAACCCCGTCCGCTATCGGAACATCTGGATGGTGAGGAGGTAGGTGAGGCGGAGTGTTGGAGTAGTGGAGTGATGGAGTGTTGTGATTTTCCCATCACTCCAGCTCTCCGTCACTCCACTGCCGCGTCGCTTCACGCCGGCTGGCGCACATGCGCCCAGGCATGCACATGCGGATCACCACGGAAGTAGAAGACCGCGTTCGGGCCTTCGATCTGCCACACGTCCCACACGCCGTCCTTGCCCACGTCCTGATCTTTGAAGAAGGCCATGTGCAGGTTGTCGAAACCGCCTGCTTCGATGTAGCTCGCGGCTTCTTTGGCATCGTGCTCGCGGAAAGGCTTCAGCAAATCGCCGATCACCTTGCGGACGAGGTCCTTTTGATCACCGCTCAGATCGGTCATGCGGAGGCCTTCGAGACCGGATTTCTTGCCGGTGAGCTCCACGGTGAGGTTACCGCGTTCCTGACGCGATTTGCCCAGAAGAGCCGCCTCCCGCTGCTTGCCATCGAGAGCGGCGAAGACCTCGTTCGCACGCTTTGCCTGATACCAGTAGGCATTGCCGGCATGATCCGGCTTCTCGTTGAAGCTACCGGCGGCATGACCGTAGAAAATCGGGCCGCCAAAGGCCGCGCCCTTTTCGCTGTCGCCATCGCAGCGGCGCGTGCAGTGGCGGCCGGTGAGCACAAACTCGAACTGACCCGTGCCCGGCTCGCCAAACAAAGCGATCGAGGCACTCGGAAAGCCGCCGTCGCCTTTGTTGTCGTGATCGAACTGCCGCCAGACCTCGGTCTTGTATTCATCGCTGTGCAGCTTGTCGAAAATCTCCCGCACCATGGCCTGCTGGTCGGCATTGAGTACATCACGGATGGGCTGCTTCACGATGTGCCAGTTGTTATCCACCTTCTGGCGACGCGGATCACTCCACGGCAGGCAAATGGAGGCTTTCTGCTTCTCATCCAGCGTTTTGTAGAGCTGCGTCACCAGCGTTTCGGAGGGCAGCGAGGCCGCCGGAGCACTTTCGGCATAGGCAGAGCCTAAAAAGCCCGCCGCAGCCGCCTGAGCGCTGCGAGCGAGAAAATTACGACGGGAGACAGACGAAGGCTGGAGGAGGGTTGGGGTGTTCATGGCGCGGTTGTATCAAACAACGCCATTCACGGGAAGTTCTTTTGTGGTCGGCCTCCGGCCGACACGCCTCACTTCCCCTTCTCCCACATCACCTGCATCAGATCGCCCATGCGCTGACGGGTTTTGAGGACGGCTTCGGCGCTGGGAAGTTCCTCAGGCTTGGTGAGCCAGAGTGTTTGTGTCTCAAACAAAGCGCCCTGCACGAGCTGAAGGAGCGGGGTGCGGCGCTTTTTCTCGCTGATGCGGTCAAAGCGGTCGCGCATGAGCTGGAGGGTGGTGGTGGAGCCGATGCAGAGATGGCGGGATTCGCTGCCGGGGAGGTCGGCGATGAGGGTGGAGGAGACTTCGAGCAGGCGCAGCCAAAGGCCGGTGTCGATCAGAAGGGCGAGATCTTCGTCCTGCATCTCGCGGAGCAGTCGCTGGAGCTCCTGGTGACCTTCGGTGATCTCCAGTTGGAGTTCTTTCCACTGCTCCATCTCGGCCATTTTGCCCTGAGCCATGAGACGAGGCATGATCTTTTCGCCCAGGCCGAGCGTGCGGCAGTAGTTCACCATCTCCTGATTGGTGTTTCGATACTGCTGCGAGTCACCGGCCTGCCAGATGAGGTAGCTTTCGGCGATCAAACTGCCCAGCACGAGGGCGGAGCGGCTGCGATCCGTCGAAGGGGTGGGTGGCGGAGGCCGGAAAAGCAGGCGCCAGCGGGCTTTCGCGGCCTTGCCGAGCACGTCGAGGAACTCGGCGGGCGTCTGATCCACCACGCCGATGATCGGTGACACAGCCAGCCCGGGCTCCGAAGTCGCAATTTGACCACGCAGCACCCCGCAGCAGGCGATCAGGCTGATCGCAGCAAAAAGGAGGCGCTGGCAGGGAATCATGGTTGGCTGGGCTTCGACGAGGGAAAGCCCAGTATTACTCAACTGTCACGCTTTTCGCCAAGTTTCTCGGCTTATCCACATCACAGCCACGGGCGACGGCGACGTAGTAACTGAAAAGCTGAAGCGGAATGACATTCAAAAGCGGCGTGAGGTAGCTTGGGCAGTCCGGGACGTAAATGACGTCCTGCGTGAGGCGCTCCAACTCCGTGCGGCCTTCGGTGGTGACAGCGATGACGGGGCCTTTGCGGGCGAGCACTTCCTCGATGTTGCTGACGTTCTTATCAAAAACCGCATCACCGGGCGCGATGAACACGCTCGGCATGTCCGGCTTCACCAGGGCGATCACGCCGTGCTTCAGTTCGGCACTCGGATGGCCGCTGGCGTAGATGTAGCTGATTTCCTTCATCTTCAGCGCTCCTTCGAGAGCCACGGGATAGTTCGCCTGGCGGCCCATGAAGAGCATGCCCTCGGCGTGGCAGTGCTTTTCGGCGATGGCCTTGATCTTGTCCGCCTGCTTCAAAATCGCCACGATCTTGTCCGGCAAGGCTTCGAGCTGGTCGATCATCTCCAGGCCATCAACGCTGGAAAGATGGTGAATGCGGCCGAGTAGCAAACTCAGCAGCGTGAGGATGGTGACCTGCGAGGTGAAGGTCTTCGTGGCTGCCACGCCGATTTCGGGGCCGGCGTGGATGTAAACGCCGCCGTCGCTCTCACGGGCGATGGTGCTGCCCACGGTGTTTACGATGCCGAGGCAGTGAATGCCTTTGCGCTGGCCCTCGCGCATCGCGGCGAGCGTATCAATCGTCTCGCCGCTCTGGCTCATGACGAATTGCAGCGTGTTCTTGTTGGTCGGCACATTGCGGTAGCGGAACTCGCTGGCGATTTCGACCTCCGTGGGCACGCGGGCCAGCGTCTCGATCAAATACTCGCCCACCATCGCCGCATGATACGCCGTGCCGCAGCCGGCGAGGATGATGCGGTCGATTTGCGCCAGCTCACGCGAGGTCATGTTCAGGCCGCCGAGCACCGCCGTGCATTCATCGCGAGAAAGGCGGCCGCGCATGGCATTGCGCAGGCTTTGCGGCTGCTCGTAGATTTCCTTGAGCATGAAGTGCGGGAAGTCGCCCTTCTCCGCGTCGTCGGCGCTGAATTCCACGCGGCTCACTTTCACTTCGGCGGGCGTGCCTTGATGGGATTGCACATCGTAGCTGTCCTTCGTGATGGTGACGATGTCGTAGTCGTTCAGGTAAACGACATCGCGGGTGTGGTTCACCACGGCGGCCACGTCGCTGGCCAGGAAGTGCTCGTTCTTGCCGAGACCGATGATCAAGGGGCTGCCGAGCCGGGCACCGACGATCACGCCGGGCAGGTCCGCATGCATCACGGCGATGCCGTAGGTGCCTTTCACGCGGGCTAGAGCGGCCTTCACGGCACCGACGAGGCGCTGCGTGCCATCTTTCTCCTTCGATTCGTCAAAGTAAGTGCCCACCAGATGCGAGAGCACCTCCGTGTCCGTCTGCGAGTGGAAGGTGTGGCCTTTCGCGGCGAGTTGATCCCGCAGCGACTGGTAGTTCTCGATCACGCCATTGTGCACGAGGACCAGTTTGCCGCCCTGATCGGGATGCGGGTGGGCGTTTTCATCCGTGGCGGGGCCGTGCGTGGCCCAGCGGGTGTGAGAGATGCCCACGGTGCCTTCCGGCTTCGCCTCCTCGACGGCGAGGCGCAGGTTGTCGATGCGCCCGGCCTTTTTCACCGTGTGCAGTCCGCCGGTGCCGCAAAGCGCCATGCCAGCCGAGTCATAGCCGCGATATTCCAGACGACGAAGACCATCCAGAAGGATGGAGCTGGCCTGACGAGTTCCGATGTAGCCGACGATTCCGCACATAAAGGGTCTTTGGGGGATAAAATGGATGGAGGGCGGAAAATCTACGGTCCATGTTGGAACCGCGCCAGTGAATCATGCCTTATGGAAGCATTTGAATCGCCTGCGTTAGGCTGGAATAGAACTTTCTCATGCCTCCCATCCTCATCATCGGCCAAGGTCTCGCTGGCACGGCGACAGGAAAAGGCCGGTTGCCGTGGTGGAGGCGCATGTCATAATCCGCCGCATGAAAACCCTCACCCTCACCCTCGACGACGAGGTCTATGAGAAAGCGATGAAGGCATGCCAGCAAACCCGTCGCTCTCTGCCAGAGCTGATTCGCGATCTCATGGGTTCCTGGCGGACAGGTTCGCATGGACAAGACCCTGGAGAAGCAACGCTCACCGAACTCTGGGCCTTTGTGGACTCCAAGCCCCTGATCGAGGGCAGTGTCGGCCCTTTGAACCGAGACAGCCTCTACGAGCGTGGACTTCCTGGACACTAACGTGCTCGTCTATGCCGCCAGTCGGCGGGCTGCAGACGCGGCCAAAGCGGCTGCGGCACGCGCCCTCATCCAGCCGACGGGTCAATGGATTTCCCTTCAGGTGCTGCAAGAGTTTTACCGCGTGGCGGTGCATCCGAAAAAGCTCGGTTACACGCATGAAGAGGCCGTCCAGATTTGTGCTCGATGGAAGAAGCTTTTCTCAGTGCTTGAGCCTGACCTTCCATTGTTTGATGCATCACTGGCGATCTGCGCCCGCTACCAGCTCAGCTACTTTGATTCCGCCATCATCGGAGCAGCGGAAAGGTGTGGATGTGACCGAGTATTTTCTGAGGACATGAACGACGGCCAGCAATACGGCGGGGTGAGGGTCGAGAATCCATTCCGTGGCCTGTGACGAGTGCCCTCCCCATCCTCATCATCGGCCAAGGTCTCGCTGGCACGGCGCTGGCCTGGCGGCTGCATGAGCGAGGCGTTCCTTTTGTCATCGTGGATCGTGACGAGCCCGTCACCTGCTCGAAAGTAGCCGCCGGACTCATCACACCAGTCACCGGCATGCGATTGAAGGTGAGCTGGCGGTTTGAGGTCTTTTATCCCGAGGCGCTGCGATTCTACCGTCGGCTCGGGAAGCATCTGGGCACGCGTTTCTTCTTCCCTCGCGGTTATGTGCGCCTGCTCAAAAACGAGCAGGAACGCCAAAAATGGCCCAAACGCCTTCGTGAGTCCGAGGTGGGGCCGTTTGTGCATCCGCAGGCTCCGCAGCTCGATCCCGCCCTTGTGACACTGCCGCACGAGGGCTTTCAGCAACGCCACGCGGCCTGGCTGGATACCGTGACCTACCTGGAGGCCAGCCGACGCTTCTTCGGCGAGGCCTTTCAAAAAGCCATCGTCGAGCCCGGCGAGGTCCAAGACGATGCCGAAGGCGTCACTTGGAACGGCCAGCGCTTCTCGCATGTCGTGTGGGCGCAGGGCTGGCAGGCGGCGAAGCATTCACTCCTCTCGTGGGTGCCCTTTCAAAATGCGCTCGGCACCATTTTGACCGCGAAAGCCGATCTCCAAGGCGAGCGCCGCATCCTCAACCGAGGCTGCTGGCTCATTCCGCGATCCGACGGCACCCTGCGGGCGGGCTCCACCTACGAGTGGACCTTTCCAGATCCGCCCACGCCCTCGGCCGCGATGGCCGTCGACCTCGAAGCAAAGCTGCGCGATTTTCTCGCCGTGCCCGTCGAGGTCCTCGACAGCCAAAGCGCCGTGCGACCCATCATCAAAAGCCGCCAGGCCCTCCTCGGAGCGCATCCATCCCATCCGCGAGTCCTCTTTTTCAACGGCCTCGGCTCCAAAGGCTCCCTCCGCTCCCCGTGGCTGGCCAAGCACCTCGTCGAGCACCTCCTCGACGGCACGCCGCTCGATCCCGAGTTCGATTTGCAGGCAAATGATCCGTGAGACCACACACATCGTTTTTCCTGCTGCCTGCATCCAATTGAAAAAGCTCTGCGTATCGGCATACAGTGCCATTTTACGCCCCACCTCATGCTCAGCGATTTTCTCCAAGACCAAGCTACTCTTTACGTTTCGGGTTTAATGACCCCCGAGGAGCGGGCGAACTTTGATGTCGTGATCGATTATCACGAGGAACTCCGCGAATGCGTCCTCGGCATGGCCGATGTCGGCACGAGCCTCATCACCGCCGTCTCCTCGGTCTCGCTCCCGCCGCCAGCGACTCTGAAAAGCCGTGTCGCGGCCCAGATCGCCGCCCGGGCCATGGAGTTCAGCCCTGAGGGGCGCGTGCTGTGTGATCCCGAGGGCCGGGTGCAATGGGTGAACGATGCGTTCACCGCCATGTGCGGCCACAGCCTTGCCGAGCTGCGTGGCAAAAAGCCCGGCCCCTTCCTCCAGGGGCGCGAGACCGATCCTGCGTCCATCGATCGCATGCGCCGCGCCGTCCACCAGTGCCGCCCCTGCACGGAAACGCTGCTCAACTACCACAAAGATGGTGATGCTTATTTGGTGCAGGTTTCCATCGCTCCCATTCTCGACGATCACGGCGAGTTGCTGTGGTTCGTCGCTCGTGAGCGAGAGCTGAAAAACCACGCCGCCTCTCGAAACTGACGGCCAAAATCAGCCGTCATGCGTTTCGAGCGTCTGCAATCCATCGCCTCCAGCGTCGTCAAAGGCACGCTCGCCTCCCTCCCGCCGGTCATTCGTGATGAGGCTGAGGCCTGCACGATCGAGTTCGCCGAGATGGATACCCTCCTGAGCGCCGAGGCAGACCTCGATCCCGATCTTCTCGGCCTTTTCGAGGGCAACGCCCGCTGCGATCCCCCTCCCGCCGCGCCCGACGAACTGCCACGCATCCGCCTCTTCCTCGACAACCTCTGGCTCGACTGCGATGGCCATCTCGAAACCTACCGCGATGAAGTCCGCATCACGCTCCTCCACGAGCTCGGCCATTACCTCGGCCTCGATGAAGACCAAGTTGCCGCCCTCGGCCTCGCTTGAAAAGTGAAGTCGTAGAGGAAAACGTCAGTTTTCCTCATCGGATCGCCACATCATCCGTCGGCGTGCTGACGCCCGCCGCTACGCTACCCGCATGAATTCTTGCCTCGTAGCGGAAAACGTCCGTTTTCCGAAATCGGAACCTCCTCACTCCTCTGGCGGCTGTCCTTCGATCACCGTCGTATCCGCCAGCAAATCATGCACGCATCGGTTGTCTTCGCGGAAGATGAAACAGGGATCAATGATGCCATAAAACGGCACCACCTGTCCGATGATGCCGTTCACGAAGGAACGCATCAAAAAGCCCTTCACGAAGCCCGGCTTCTGCCCGTCCGGAAAGGTCACGATGCGGATGCCGAGCCACTTTTTACCCAAAGTCTGCCCGCGGGTCGTCAACAGCACGATGTTCCAGACCGTCAGGCCGAGGAACGCCAGCCCAGCCAGCACAAAGCCGACGATCGCCCCGGCGGGAAAGTCCTTCGAGCCGGATTTCTCCATCTCCGAGATGAAAAAAATGGCCACGATAATGGGAATGCCGATGCCGATGATACCCGTCAGTCCATCCAGCAGACACGCACCCAGCCGTGAGCCACGCGAGGCGGGCGTCAGCCCCGGTAGATTCGAAAGCACCTGGGATTGCGGCGCGGCATACGGATTCACGCTGCTCACCGGCGGCGGCATCGAAAACGAGGGCACCGGAGCGGAAAACTTCGAGCCCACTGGCTGCCAGTCAGCCATGCCCTCCGTCCAGCAGAGGTCACCGTTTTGAAAACGGCCCGCGGCCAGTCCCGAGCGCACTTCCTCCTCGGCAAAAGTCCCGATCTGCTGGCCGCCGCGTGCGATGTGGTAAGTCATGCATTTAGAATAGCCTGCGCAAGAGCCGGTCATCAACAGTCTTTTAACAGATGGAGGGATGAAGTAATGGAGTCGTGATTTTCCACCACTCCATTACTTCACCACTCCATCGCACCGCCGACCCCTTATGCGCCATCTCACGCTTCCCACCCTCCTCGCCTTGCTCAGCCTCGTGCTCGTCGCCTGTGAAAAGCAGCCCGCCGAAGTCGATTTCAGCGATCCGAATGTCGAGATGACCGATGAGGGCAAAACCGCCCGCTACAAAACCAGCCCCTACACCGGCATCATCCGCCGCAAGCATTCGAACCAGAAAGTCGCCGGCGAGTATCCCTATGTGAACGGCAAGATGCACGGCGTCATGAAGGAGTGGTGGGAAAACGGCCAGCCCTCCGCCGAGACCAACTTCGCCAACGGCCAGCGCCACGGCCTCAACCGCTACTGGGACATGAAAGGCAAGCTCACCAAGGAGCAGACCTACGACCACGACAAATCTGTCAGCGAAAAATACTTCTGACCACCGCTCCATGTCTTCCATCATCGCCCTGCTCGTCATCGCCCTCGTCTCGCTCCTCGCGGTGCGGGTGGGCTCCACGGCCTTGATGATGACCGGGCTGAGCTGGGACACCGCGAGCTTTCAGTCCTACTCCGCCTTCTTCGGCGTGGGCTTTACCACGAAGGAGGCGGAGATGGTCGTGAACCATCCCGTCCGCCGCCGCATCATCCGCGATCTCATTCTCGCTGGCAACGTGGGCCTCACCTCCGCCCTCGCCACCTTCATCGTCACCCTGTTGCAGAGCAGCTCCGATGGGGATGTGTTCAAAATGCTCGCGTGGCTGCTCGGCGGTCTCGTGGCCTTGTTCTTCATCTCCCGTCTCGGCTGGGTGCAGCGGGCACTCGATTACCTCATCCGGCATGCCTTGGAGCGTGCGGGCCTCGTCCGCGCCCTCGATTACGAGCTGCTGCTGCGCATCCAGCATGGCTACGTCGTCTCCGAAATCGAAGTGTTGCCGGATACCTACCTCGCCGACCGCACCCTGCGGGATTCACGCCCGTGGGATCGCGGCGTCGTCATCCTCGCCATCAAACGCGATGGCGAGACCCATCCCGGCATCCCCAGCCGCGATGACCTCATCAAGCCCGGCGATGTCCTCACCGCCTACGGCAAAGAAAGCCATCTCCAGGCCATGACGCAGCCCGTCACAGCCTGAGCTTCCACGCGAACAAATCGCTTCGTTTCCCGCGTTTCCCTCTCATGCCCAAAAAGCTCCTCCTTCTTGCTCTCGCTCCGATCTCTCTCTTCGCCGCCGAACCGCCCGTGCCGGCCCAAATCGAGTTCAATCGCGATGTGCGGCCCATATTGAGCGACAACTGCTTCTACTGCCACGGCCCGGACAAAAACCATCGCGAGGCCGATCTGCGTCTCGACCTCCGCGATGAGGCCATCACCGCCAAAGCCATCGTCCCCGGCAAAACCGGTGAGAGCGAGCTCATCGCCCGCATCGTCACCGATGACGAGGACGACCTCATGCCGCCGCCGGACTCCCACAAAAAGCTCACCGAGCGTCAGAAGGCCATCCTCAAAAAATGGATCGAGCAAGGTGCCGCCTACCAGCAGCACTGGGCCTATGAAAAGCCCGTCAAAGCCGCCATTCCCGCCGGAAAGCACCCCATCGATCATCTGGTCCAAAAGCGCCTCACCGAGATCGGTTTAAAGCCTTCACCACGCGCTGACACACGCACACTCGTGCGCCGCCTCTATTTCGATCTGCTCGGCCTTCCTCCCAAACCGTCCGACTTGTCTGACGGGTCCGACCTGTCAGACCAAAAGCTCGACGCGTTGGTCTCGTCTCTCTTCAAATCCCCGCACTACGGCGAGCGCATGGCCATCGGCTGGCTCGATCAGGTCCGCTTCGCCGACACCATCGGCTACCACAGCGACAATCCACACAACGTCTGGCCTTACCGCGATTACGTCATCAATTCCTTCAACACCAACAAACCCTTCGACCGCTTCACCATCGAGCAGATCGCCGGAGATCTGATGCCCGGCGCGAATCAAGAGACCAAAGTCGGCTCCGCCTTCAACCGCCTGCTCCTCACCACCGAGGAAGGCGGCGCACAAGCCAAAGACTACGAACAGCGCATGCTCACCGACCGCGTCCGCGCCGTCGGCAACGCCTGGATGGGCCAGACCACCGGCTGCGCCCAGTGCCACGATCACAAGTTCGATCCCATCACCATGCGTGACTTCTACACGCTGGGTGCCTTCTTCGCCGACATCAAAGAGCCCATCCTCGGCCGCCGCGAGGAAGGCATGATCGTCACCACGCCGGAGAACGAAAAGAAGCTCGCCGAGCTCGACGCCAAACTCACCGAGGCCAAAAAAGCCCTCGCCAAAGTGCAGCCGGATCTCAACAAGGCCCAAAAAGCCTGGGAAGCCGAATTCCTCGCCAAAACCGATCACAAAGACAAAGAAGCCAAAGACGTCCTCGCCGTCCTGAAGGCCAAAAACCCCAACGCGAAGCAAAAACAGCTCATCGATGCCTACTTCAACAAAGTGAGCCCGCTTCACAAAACCGAGCGCGAAGCCGTCGCGAAAGCCGAAGCCGCCCGCAAGGCCTTCTACGATCCGCTTCCGAAGTGCATTGTCTCCATCATTGACACCAACAAACGCACCGTGCGCATCCTGCCGCGTGGCAACTGGATGGACGAAAGCGGCGAGGTCGTGAAGGCCGCACTACCCAGCTACCTGCCGAAACCGAAGATCGAAGGCCGCGACCTCACACGTCTCGATCTCGCCCAGTGGCTCGTTTCCAAGGAAAACCCGCTCACCGCCCGCAACGTCATGAACCGCCTGTGGAAGCAGTTCTTCGGCACCGGCTTGAGTAAGGTGCTCGACGACCTCGGCGCTCAAGGCGAGCCGCCGGTGAATCCTGCGCTGCTCGACTGGCTCGCCTGCGAGTTCATGGACAGCGGTTGGGACCTCCAGCACATGATCCGGCTCATCGTCACCAGTCACACCTATCAGCAGGTCAGCACCTCCACGAAGGAACTCACCGCCGCCGATCCCTACAACCGCGAATGCGCCCGCCAGAGCGCCTTCCGCCTCGATGCCGAGCTCGTGCGCGACAACGCGCTCACCATCTCCGGCCTGCTCGTGCCGAAAATCGGCGGTCCCAGTGTGAAGCCCTACCAGCCCGCCAAATACTGGGAAAACCTCAACTTCCCCACCCGCGAATGGCAGAACGACAGCGGCGAAGGCCTGTATCGCCGCGGCATGTACACCTGGTGGCAGCGCAGCTTCACGCATCCGTCGATGCTCGCCTTCGACGCCCCCAGCCGCGAAGAATGCACCGCCGAGCGCAACCGCTCCAACATCCCGCAGCAAGCCCTCGTCCTCCTCAACGACCCCACGTATGTCGAAGCCGCCCGCGCCTTCGCCGCCCGCATCCTCCAAAGCGATGGCGATGCCGCAAAACGCATCACCTGGGCCTTCCAACAAGCCTTGCAGCGCCAACCCACCGCCGGCGAGATGAAGACGCTTTCGTCTCTCTTCACCAAGCACCTCACCGACTACCAAAAGGACGCCGCAGCCGCCGAAGCGCTCCTCAAAACCGGCGCTGCGCCTGTCGCCGCCACGTTGAACAAGCCCGAACTCGCCGCGTGGACCCACATCGCCCGTGTCTTGCTAAACCTCCACGAAACGGTCACGAGGAGCTAAGTCTCACTCCCTCTCCCCGCGAGAGGCCTCCAATCGCATCTTGGCCTTGTTGCGGGGAGAGGGCTGGGGTGAGGGGCGTCCCTGCCTCCCCATCCTTCACGGCTTCAGCAGATCCACCTGCTTGCCACTGCCTTCGATGGTCGCCTGCATCTTCGTGAAGCTACATGGGCCGCCGCCCTTCTTTGTGCCGACCGTGTGAATGCTCGCCGAGCCTTTCGGCCCGGACACCGGCACGGTCACATCGGCGGTGCCATCGCCGTTGTTGATCTTGATGCTGCCGGAAACCACCCAGCCCATCGTGATCGGCTCACCGAGCTCCACGCGCATCACTTCCGACTCCTGCGCCGCCTTGAGCGACATCTGACACGCATCCGCCCCCTTCAGGAACGACATCACGAGCCACAAAATCCCCACCATCAGCGCCAGCACGCCCATCACCGCGATGGCGCAGCCACCACACCCAAACGCCACACCCTTGCCCACCGCCGCCGCGTGCTCTTTTTGAATGTTCGTCGGATCACCGAAGGGAAGCGGAGGTGGCTGCGTGCTCATGGCTGCAGCATGAAGCTAACCGCTCCAAACTTCAACGGCCCAAATAGCGCCGCAAATCGCCTGCGTAGCCCGCCAGCTCCAGAAACGCTCTTCCGATCACCTCACCACGCGCATCCAGCACATCGCAGGCCCCTTCCCAATACGGCAGACCCGTGATCGAGCCGCCTTGCTCCTGATCCTGCGCCACGGGGCGAAGCTCGAAAACACGGCCCTCGCTCTCGATGCGCACCTGATTCGGATACGCCGCGCCGCTGTGCGGGCTTTTCCAAGTCGCCAGCGCCTTCCAATCAAAGGCCGCCTTCTTCAAAGCGCCGTCCTTGGCGATCCACGTCAGCGTCGAGGCCGCGTCCGTGCTGCCATCCGTGCGACGCATGCGATACACCATGATCTCGCGACCATCCTTCAACTGGATCGCCGCCCAATCCCAGCCCGCCTGGCCCTCATCGAGCTGCGAGCTGCTGAACTCATGATCCATCCATGCCTCGCCGCTCACGCGATGCTCCTTCGTTCCCACCTTCACCGTACCCGTCGCCTTCAGCCGAGGAAAGGTGAGGTAATGGCTCGCCGCGCTTTCGTTCGCGCCTTTTCGAGAAACCCCCTCTTCGCCAAATACCACCAGCGGCTTCACTGCCTCCAACTCCAGCTTCAACACCGCCTCCGCCTTCACCGTCGCGGCCACCGTGATGCGATTCGTGGCTTCATCGAGCTTCAGCGACCAGTTCGCGTTCCTCACCTCCAGCGTCGTTGCCGATGAAAACGCATCCCAACCTTCCCGGTTGAGCTTCTCCTCATGCAAAAACCGCCCGCTCGCCGCATCGAGCAGTGCCGCATGCGCCAGATGCAGATGCGAAACTTTTCCACTCGCCGCATCACGTCCCGCCTGCCGGAAAAACGTCACCTGAAAGCCAAAGCGCCGTCCATCTGCCCCATCGAGATGTCCCGTGAGATACCACCACTCTGTCCGAAACGCCTCATGACTCCCGTGATCCTTCGGAAACGCAAACACACGCCCCTTCTGCGGAATCGCGAAACCATCCGGCGTCTCGATGCTCAAGCAGATCGCACGCAAAGCCGCAAAGGCGCAAAGAATGAAAATGCTCATTCCTTTGCGTCTTTGCGCCTTTGCGTGAGTACTCATTCCTTCTCCTCCCATTTCATTTTCGCCGCCCACTTCCCCACCATCGCCGAAACAAGCGCTCCAACGCCCACCACCGCCAGCAGCAGCACACCAAACTGCCCCCACGGCATCGCAAAGCTCAGCGTCCAGCCAAAGCACTGCTTGTTCACGCGATAAATCAGCAACCAGCCGAGCCAGCCGCCCGAGATCAATCCCATCACCGCGCCCGCCATCGCCACGCCCGCACCTTCCCAAGCGCTCGTCGCCGCGATCTGCCGACCCGTCATGCCCAGCGAACGCAGCGTGCTCAGATCCGCACGACGCTCCAACAGCAAGCTCGCCAGCGCCAGCCCAAGCCCCGCCACGGCCACAAACACCCCAATGACCTCCAGCGCATACGTCACCGAAAACGTCTGGCGGAAGATGCGCAATGCCTCGCGGCGTAGATGCGCATTCGTGAACACCGAAAGCCCCGGATTCGCCTCGGCGAGGCGTTTCGCCACCGCCTCGGCATCCGCGCCCGGTTTCAGCATCAAAGCCACCCGCCACGCCATCTCGCCTTCAAACCATTCGCGAAACGTCGCCTCCGAAATCGTCACCGCGCCACGCTCATTGCCATAATCCGCCTGGATGCCGTGAATGCGCACGCGATGCCCGCCCGGCAGCTCCAACTCATCGCCTGCATCCACTTCAAACCGCTCCGCAAAGCTCTCATTGATGATCGCCCCTCCATCCTTCCACCACTCCACCACTCCCGGTGCCTTCACCCACGCATACGCATCCTGCCGCTGCGTGAAGGGACCATCCACGCCGAGCACCATCGTCGGCGCACCCTTCAAGGTGATGCCACGCGCCCGCAACGTCGCCACCTCCGCCACCTCCGGCATGGCTCGCAGCTTCTCGATGGTCGCCGCGCTGATCTGATGCGTGCTGCTCGCGCTTTGAGCTCCGGCGCTCGAGACATACAAATCGGCCTTCATGCTCCGCTCGATCCATCCGCGCATCGTTCCATCGAAACTCGACACCATGATCGCCATGCCCGCCGTCATCGCCACCGCACTCGCCAACGCCGCCACCGCGAAGCGATGACGCACCGTGGGCCTGCGCAGGTGGCTGAGGCCGAGGCGTAACGTCGTCACGTCTCGCATAGGTCCTATGTGTCCTATATGTCCCATGGGACCCATGAGCCGTGCCGCCACCACACTCGTGCCCAGCAGCCAGCAAAGCGCCGCCGCATAAGCCGCCAGCGGCACTCGCGTGCCTCCGCTGAGCCTCCAGGCACCCAGTTGAGCCAAAAGCATCGCCACGGCCATCAGCGCCCATCCCAGCCATTCCGCCCGCCACCAGCCACCACCGCTGAAAACAGCCGCTTTGCGTCCGAGCATATGCACCGGCGGCGTGCGCGATGCCTCACGCGCCGGCCACCAGGCCGCGATGAGACTCGTCACGATGGCGATGCTCATGCTCAGCATGGCTTCATCGAAATAGAGGTCCGCGCTTTGCACACTCGATGCGCCATACAGCGCATTCACCGTCTTGCTCACACCGCCCACCGCCGCCTGCGCCCCGAGCCAGCCCACCAGCAAACCTAAGCCGCCACCGATCACACCCAGCAGCAGCGCCTCGATCAAAAACGCCCGCTGAATCACCGCATCCGTCACGCCGAGCGATTTCAGCACGCCGATCTCCTCGCGACGCCGGATCACCACGCCATCCAGCGCTTGGAAAATCAGATAACCGCCCACAAACAACGCCAGCAGCGACAAGATCGTCAGATTCAATCGAAACGCCTCCGTCATCGTTCCTGCCAGCGCCCGACGATCCTCCGCGCCGCTCACCTGCCATCGATGATTCGCCAGGTTGCTCAGCACCTCGCCCGTCTCCTCACGCAAATCGGGAAACGCCTCGCCACGCGTCACCACCACCTCGACGCGATCCACCTTCGCCTCCCGTTGCATGAGCTTCTGCGCCGCGGGCAGGTCCATCAGCAGCATCGTTTCCGGCAACGTCGGCACGCCCGGCTGCTCCGTGACCACACCAGCCACTTTCAGCGACACCACCTGCTCATGCATCACCAATCGAATCACATCGCCCACGGCTTTGTGAAGCTTCGCACTCACAAAAACACCGTCCGCTGCCTTCACATCACCCTTCAGGCCCGCCGGAGCCTCGCCGCGCAAATTGAGCAAACTCACGAAATCGGTGCCCACGAGCTTCCACGTCACCCCAGAGCCAATTTCGATCGTTTTGCCCTCCTCGAACGGCATCACTGTCTCCTCAATCACCGGCAGTAAATGCACCGGCCGCTCCGCCAAAGCATCGCGCATCTCACGCAGCCACTTTTCATCGAGTGAGCCCGTCGTGCCCGTGATCGTGAAATCCGCCTGTCGCGTGATCCCACTCGTAAATTGCTCAAAGCACGACAGCGCCGCGCGATTCGCCAGCCGCATCGCCAGATACACACCGGAACCCAGCGCCAGGATCAACATCAGCATCACCTGCTGCCGCCAAGCCAGCCGCCAGTGCCTCAGCGCACACTTTTCGAGAATGAGGCGCACCGTGCTCATGCCGCCAAAGAAAGTGGAACAGGTTTCCAACCTGTTCGGTTCCGCCTTCGCGAGCCGAGAGCCATGCCGAACAGTTTAAAAACCTGTTCCACTTTGGGCTTCGCGCTCATGACTCGGTCAGCTCCCCGTCCCGCATGCGCAGCACGCGACCGCATCGTTTCGCCGCTTCCTCGCTGTGAGTCACCATCAACAAGGCTGCATTCGTCTCTCGCACGATCTCCGCCAGCAGATCAAGCACCTGAGCTCCGGTGTGCGAGTCCAGATTCCCCGTCGGTTCATCCGCCAGCAGCAACGCAGGCCGGTGAATCACCGCGCGTGCAATCGCCACGCGCTGCATCTCACCGCCTGAAAGCTCCGAAGGCAGCGCCGAGGCCCGATGCGCCACGCCGACACGCTCCAGAAGATCCCGCACACGGCTTTCGCGCTCCGCGGCACCCACGCCGATCAATTGCAGCGGCAGTTCCACATTCTCCGCAGCCGTCAGCGTCGGCAGCAGATGGAAAAACTGAAACACCGTGCCGATCCTCATGCGCCGCACCCGCGCCAGACCATCCGCATCGAGCGCCTGCAGCTTCTCGCCAGCCACGATCACCTCGCCGCTGTCTGCCCGGTCCACACCGCCGATGCAGTTCAAGAGCGTCGTCTTCCCGCTGCCAGAAGGGCCGAGCAGCGCCGCTCGCTCCCCTGCCGCCAGTTCGAATCCCACGCCGCGTAAAATCGGGCGATCCGCGTAGGCTTTGGTGAGGGAACGAACTTCGAGAACCATGTGAGGAAGGTTACGAGCTAGCAGGTGCTCGTGGATGTGGCTCATTGCATCATCGCCTGCGCCTTCTCCGGCGTGGCGATGGCATCGCGGAAGGCAGCGAGAGCGGGGCGGGCGAGCGTGGGATCGTCTTCGAGGGTTTTATCGGCCAGTTGGCGGGCGAGGCGCACGAGGCGCGTGTCCGCCAGCAGCTCGCCGAAGAGCAGCGGAGCCTCGCCGCTTTGCGCATGGCCGAGCACATCGCCGGGGCCGCGGCGTTTGAGGTCTTCCTCGGCGATTTGGAAGCCGTCGCTGGTCTCCTCCATGATGGCGAGGCGCATCTTGTTCTCCTCATCTTTGTCATCAATGAAGAGCACGCAGTAACTCGTGTGCGCGCCGCGTCCGATGCGGCCGCGGAGCTGGTGAAGCTGCGCGAGCCCAAAACGCCCCGCGTCGTGAATGAACATGACGGTGGCGTTCGGCACGTCGATGCCCACCTCGATGACGGTGGTGGAGACGAGGGCATCGAGCTTGCCATCGCGGAAGCGCTTCATCACATGCTCCTTCTCTTCGGGGCTGAGCTTGCCATGCAAAAGGCCCACCTCGAGCGGGGCGAGCAACTTGGACCATTCCGCATGGCCTTTCACCGCCGCGCCGGCATCCACCTTCTCGGATTCGTCGATGAGCGGATACACGATGTAGCCCTGGCGACCTTCCTCGATCTGGTCGCGCAGGAATTTCGCGGCCTCGGCCTGCTTGGTGCGGGCGCGGACCTTGGTGATGATCTTCACGCCATCGCGTGGTCGCTGGTCGATGGTCGAGACATCGAGGTCGCCATACACGGTGAGTGTCAAAGTGCGTGGGATGGGCGTGGCGGTCATCACGAGGACATCCGGCGTGGCCGATTTGCGGATGAGCTTCGCTCGCTGCGCCACGCCGAATTTGTGCTGCTCGTCGATCACGATGAGGCCGACGTTGGAAAGCAGCTCGTCATTGAAAAGAAGCGCGTGGGTGCCGATGACGATGTCGGACTGACTCGATGGACCTTGCTGACGTGATTGACTGGTGAGGAGGGTGACGCTGAGACCGAGCGGCTCCAGCCACTTCGCGGCGGTGCGGGCGTGCTGCTCGGCCAAAATCTGTGTGGGAGCCATCAGCACGGCCTGGGCACCGCTTTCGATGGCACGGAGCATCGCGGCGAAGGCCACGACGGTCTTCCCGCTGCCGACATCGCCATGCAGCAGGCGGTTCATCGGGGCGGTCGAGGCCATGTCGCGATGGATTTCATCCAGACAGCGTTTTTGAGCCTCGGTGAGCTGGAAGGGCAGCTCGGCGAAAAAGTCGCGCAGCAGCTCGCCAGTGCCTTTTTGCGCCCTTCCGCCTGCGTCGAGCATGCGGCGGCGTCTTTGAGCCACGCGGAGCTGGTAGCCGTAGAATTCTTCGAGAGCCAGGTAGCGCCTCGCCACGGCGAGAACCTCGTTGCTGGTGGCGAAATGAACCTCGCGCAACGCTTTCGCCCGCGTCATGCCGGCGAACTCGCCCTGCTCGGAAGGCTTGGGCAGCAGATCATCGACGAAATCGGGCGGCAGATGCTGCAAGACATGCCACGCTGCCACGCGCAGCGCCTTCTGCGTCATGCCGCCGCGCAGGCGGTAGATCGGCGTGATGCGACCGGTGTGGATGGTGGCGGATTCGTCATCTTCGCCTTTGATGATCTCGTATTCGGGATGGACGATGGAGAGGCGACCTTTGAAGTCCTTGATGACGCCGTAAACGATCAGCTCCATGCCCTCGGCGAGTGATTTGGACAGCCACGGCATGTTCCACCAGCGCAGCGTGAGCTGCTGGCCGAGCAATCCGCCCGCCTGCTGCACCAGGGCCTCGAAGGTGCCCTTGCCGCGACCGAAGAACTTGTTCGCACACTTCGTGACGATCACATGATGGCACGAAGGTGTCAGCGCCGCTTGAAACGCCAGCGCCTCCATCCGCCGTCGGTCCTCATGCCGCGATGGCAGATGCCACACCACATCCGCCATCGTGCTGATGCCCTCCTTCACCAACGTGCGCGCCACCTTCGCCGGCAATCCGGGCACGGCGGCGAGGGCGAGAGTGAGGTCAGTGGCAGGCACCCGCGCAGATGGTGCGTGGGCAGGGTGCTGTCAAAATGGAATGACGAATGGGATTGCGTCCCAATGACGTTTCATTGCAGACTCACCCCGCATGAAATTCGTCGCTTGCCTCATCTGCTCCATCCTGCTCACCCAGCCGCTTTTTGCCGCGAAGGGAACCATCGGCGTGTCTTTGCTCACGCTGCAAAATCCGTTCTTCAAGGTCATCGGCGATAGCCTCACGGCGGAGGCGGCTAAGAACGGCTATGAGGCAGTGGTGCTGAGCGCGGATCAGGATGTGGGGCGGCAGAGCAACCAGGTGAAGGACTTCATCGTGAAGAAGGTGGCTGCCATCGTGCTGAGCCCGTGCGATTCGAAGGGCATCGTGCCGGTCATTCAAGAAGCGAACGCGGCGGGCATCCCGGTCTTCACGGTGGACATCCCGTGCAACGAGCCGGGCGTGCAGATCGTGACGCAGGTGGCCACGGACAACTTCGGTGGCGGCAAAGAGGCGGGCAAAGCGATGATCGAGGCGCTCGGAGGACGCGGTGGAAAGATCGGCGTGCTCGACTTGAAGCAGGTGGAGTCGTGCATCCTGCGAGTGAAGGGCTTCAAGGAGGTCATCGAGGCGCACAATGCCTCTGCGGGTGCCGCGAAGATCGAAATCGTCAGCGAACTCGATGGCGGCGGCGCGAAGGACAAGGGCTACAAGGTCGCCGAGGACATGCTGCAAGGCTTTCCAGACCTCGTGGGCCTTTTTGCGATCAATGATCCTTCCGCACTCGGGGCTCGTGGAGCCCTCGAAAAGGCGGGGAAGGCGGACAAGGTCGTCATCATCGGATTTGATGGTCAACCCGAGGGCAAGCAGGCGATCAAGGACGGCAAGATCTACGCCGATCCGATCCAGTTCCCCGAAAAGATGGGCGTGGAGGTGGTGAACGCCTTTCTCCGCTACTCGAAGGGCGATGACCTGCCGCCTCAGATGCTCATCCCGACGAAGTTGTATCGCCAAGCCGATGGTGTGGCTGATCCCGAGCTGAAATGAACTTCTGGAAGGAACAGCTCTCCCGTCTCGCGGCGCTTCTGGTGCTGGCGGTGTTTTTCAGCGTCATGACACGGCGCGAGGAATTCCCGCAAGATGCCGCGGCAGCTCGCGAACTCGTTTCAGGCCTTGCGAAGGACGCAAAGGTGATGGTGGCCGTGCGTAGCATCGCGGAGGACAAGGCGTTTGCGGAGGCTTTGAAGGCGGAATTGGGTCCGCGAGCTGTCGAAGTCGTCACCGGCGAGCCACGCGATGCGCGGAAGGCTCTCGACCGCGTCACGGCGACCGGACTCGATGTGATCATCGGCACGCAGGTGACGGCCGAGTGGCTCGTTTTCAGCGATTTGAAGGACGTCAAAATTTTGAAGCCCTCCAGCCGCACCTGGCCGGTGTTTTTGACGCGGGACAATCTGCTCAACATCGCCAGCCAGATCGCCGTGATCGCGATTTTGGCGATTGGCATGACGGTGGTCATCATCGCCGGAGGCATCGACTTGAGCGTCGGCAGCCTGCTGGCGCTTTCTGCGGTCGTGACGACGCTGATCCTTCGCGATGCGTTTGGCGGTGAAAAGGCATCCAGCGTGCAAATGATGCTCGCCTCACTCGGCGGCATCGGTTTGTGCGCCGCGAGCGGCTGGCTCGCCGGTAGCATCATCACGAAGCTGCGCATGCCGCCCTTCATTGTCACGCTGGCGATGATGCTCGTGGGCAGCGGCCTGGCCTACCGGCTGGCGGACAATCAAAGCGTGTATCAGGTGCCGGAGAGTTTTATTTGGCTGGGACGCGGCGCGGACCTCATGAATGTGCCGAACGCGGTCGTGCTCATGCTGCTGCTCTATGCCGCCGCACATGGGATGATGACACAAACGGCCTTTGGCAGGCATTTGTATGCCGTGGGCGGCAATGCGGAGGCCGCGATGGTCTCCGGCGTGCCGGTGAAGCGAGTCACGGTGATGGCGTATGCGCTTTGTGGCCTGCTCGCAGGTCTCGGCGGTGTGGTGATGGCCTCGCAGCTCAAGAGCGGCTCGGGCATGTTTGGAGCCAAATACGAGCTGTATGCCATCGCCGCCGCTGTGGTGGGCGGCACCAGCCTCAGCGGCGGCCGCGGGACGATGCCTGGCACGCTCATCGGAGCCTTCATCATCGCGGTGATTCAAAACGGCATGAACCTCACCAACGTCGAGAGCAACACGCAGAACATCGTCCTCGGCCTCGTGATTCTCGCCGCGGTCGCGATGGAGCGGAAGAAGTAGAGCGAACGAGTTTAGGAAAGAATGGAATCGAAGTCCGCAGCGCAGGCGGAAAGGTGCGCATGGACGGCACCGAACTCACTGCCAAGGACGATGAACTGGGCACCAAGGTCGATAAGCGTTTTGGCATCGGCGGCGGTGCCGACGGGGCGGCCCCAGGCTTTGCCGTGCTTCTTACAGGCGGCGGCGATTTGCTTCTGCACGTCCATCATGACGGGATCATTCACGCCCGGGGTGCAGCCGAGGCGCAGGGACATGTCGCCAGGGCCGAGGAAGAGGATGTCCACACCGGGGACGGCGGCGATGGCTTCGGCGTTGGCGAGAGCCTGCGGCGTTTCGATTTGGACGGTGAGGAAGGTCTCGCGATTGGCTTGATCGGTGTAGTCGTCGGGTTTGCCGATCCAGTAGTCGGCATCGCGTCCGCCACCGCAGAAGCCGCGGTCGCCCAGTGGCGGGAATTTGATGGCTTGTACCAAAGCGCGAGCTTCATCGGCGGTGCCGACGTGGGGAATCATGAGACCGGCCGCGCCATCTTCGAGGAGGCGGTAGAGGCCGTTTTTTTCCTTGGTCGGCGGACGCCACATGCAGTCGATATCGGCGGCGTGATGACGGCCGAGCATGGTTTCGATTTCACGAGCCTCCCAGGCGCGGTGTTCGCCATCGAGCCAGATGCCGTCGTAGTGGAAGTGGGCGGCCATGGCCGGGAAAAAGGCGATGGGCGAGCCGGTGCAGCAGATGCGGGCGACTTTGCCAGCGCGGAGCTTGGCGAGGACTTTGGATTTACGCATGAGAAGGAAGGGAAAGTTTGAACCGCTGATTAGACGCTAATTTGACGCTGATAATAGGCATTCAGAGTTATGAATTAGCGTCATGTTAGCGGAAAATGATTTTCAGTTTTGCTTCAGCCAATCGAGCGTGATGCGGCGGATGCGGAGGCGATTGAGAGCGCCGACTTTGCTGTCGCCGGCGCAGTAGGCGATGAGCATGGCATCGTCGATGAAGTGAATGGCCGTGTAATGATAGAGGCCGTCGGGATCGCTTTCGATGAGCTTGCGCTTTGGGAAAGTTTTACCGCCGTCGTGCGAAACCGCCGCGACGAAGGGATTGCGCTTCTTCGGCGGAAACGGAAACATGCCGGAGTGATCGTTGTAGATGGCGAGGAGGTCGTTGCTAGCGGGGAGTCGCTTGATGCTGGCGGGGCCGTTGGGCGATTTCATCTCCGTGGGCTCGGGTGGCGTGAAGGTTTTGCCCGCGTTGGTCGAGCGAAAGCCAAACTGTGCGCCTTGATCCGTGCGGCACCATGAGAAGAGCGATCCATCCGCCAGCTCGACGACACCCGGCTCCTGCAAGCCGCTGCCGCTCGGCACCGGCATGGCCCACCAACTGGCTGATTCCGTCCAGGTGGTGCCTTCATCATCCGAGTAAATCCAAGTCGCGATGGCCCGCGAGTCCCACGATTTGCTCGTGTGCGGATCGGTGCCTCGGGAGCGGTGAAAGGCGAGCGGCACGATGAGGCGGCCTTTCGCGGTCTGGATGACTCGGTCGTTGTTCAGCACGAAGTAGCCGGGCGCCTGCTGGATCAATTTGGGCTCCGTCCAGCTTTCGCCGTCATCAGTGGAAAGGCGGATGTGCGGGCGGCAGTCGATCCAACTGTTCTTGAGGCAGTAAAACATGGCCAGCTTGCCGCTGGCGAGGCGCAGCAGCGAAACGCTCATCACATTGTTGCCCGCCGTGTTTTCCACGACGGTGACCGGAGGGCTCCAGGTGCGGCCCAGGTCGTCCGAATGAATGCGCACGAGGCGGGCGGGGCTCTCATCGCCATTCCCGCCGTAAAACTGCGAGTAGATGAAGAGGATGCGGCCCGACTTCAGCGTGGCAAACGAGCCTTCCGAGTTGCGGGGAAACTCCTTTGTCGGCTCGATGTTGAGCGTGACGAGGTTTTCCGCATGCAGCGAGAGAGCGAGAAGAAAAAAGGCGAGAAGCTTCATGGCATCAAAGAGGTCACCAGATCGTCCAGCCGCCATCGACAGCTAGATTTTGGCCTGTGATGAAGGCGGCGGCATCGCTGAGCAGAAACGCGACCGCGCCCGCGATCTCGGACGATTGTCCGACGCGACCCAGCGGCACCTTTTGACTTAAGCGAGCGATGAAGTCCGGCTGCTCTGATTGGATCTTCGGATTCGGAAACGGCCCCGGCGAGATGGCATTGCACCGCACGCCACGCGGTCCGTAATGCACGGCGAGGTAACGCGTGAGCTGCTGGATGCCCGCCTTGCCCACGCCGTATTCGACGGGATTCGGATTCATCGGCTTCTCGTAGATGCTCGGATCAGGCGAGACCGTGCCATACATGCTGGAGAAAAGCACCACGCTGCCGCCGCCGTTTTCCGCCATCGCATGGCCCACGGCGCGGGCCAGCGTGAAGGTGGCGGTGAGGTTGCCGTGGTTCGCGTGATCGAAATCTGCGGCGGTGAGGTCATTGAACTTTTTGGCTGTGGAAGCATAGGTCATGACGACAAGGCCATGTGGCACACCACGAGCGGCGATTTGATCCGCGATGAAGGCTTCGAGCGCCAGAATGTCCGCCGCGTCGAGATCCGCGGCGGTGACTTGAGGGCCGCCTTGAGCCTTGCCGGGCAGATCCGCGCATAAAACGGTCGCGCCGAGCTGCGTGAGCATTTTGACCACTTCCTGGCCGAGATAACCCGCACCGCCGACGACCCAGATGTCGCGGTTTTCGAGAGAGAAGGGTGGCTGGCTCATGATGGCGCGGATTCTGATTGCGAGCCTTGCGGAAACGAGCGTTTACTCGTGGTTCCACCGGGGCACCACATGAAGAAAACCACCTCCACCGCACCGAAACTGCCGCAGCGCCAGTCGCTCGTGGCGCAGACCGTGGACAGCTTGCGGGAGGGATTGCAAAGCTGTCACTGGCAGGGCTTTCTCCCCGGCGAACGCGAACTGTGCGAGGAACTGCAAGTGAGCCGTCGCACGCTGCGTGCCGCGCTGGAGGATCTGCAACGAGAAGGCTGGCTGGAGGTCAGCGGACGTCAGCGCCGCAAGATCAAACAAACCACCCAGGCGCCCCGTAAGACCTCCGGGCCGAAGATTGTCGGCGTGCTCAGCTCCGCGTCCTTTCTCGGCATGCCGGCGCATGTGGCCTACGTGATGGACATGCTGCGCAGCAAGCTCACCGCCGCCGGCTACGAGGTGCGCATCCATGTGCAGCCAGCCTGCTACACGCCATCACCGTCACGGGCGCTGGAGAAATTTTTCGCCGAGCATCTCTACACCGCGTGGCTCGTGCTCAGCGCCCAGGTGCCCATGCAGCGCTGGCTGGTGGAGCATCGTGTGCCATGCTTTTTGATGGGTTCAGCCGCCAAGGGGCTCGTGCTGCCCTCGCTCGACACCGATTTCCACGCCGCCTGCCATCACGCCGGCACCATGCTCTGGCGAAAAGGCCACCGCCGCATCGCCTTCGTGGTTCCGAAAGGCCAGTACGGTGGCGATATCGCCAGCGAAGAAGGTCTCAACGAAGCGCTGCTCAGCCTGCCCGGCACACAGCTCCGTATTCTGCGTCACGACGGCACCACCTCGCATCTTTGCCGCCTCCTCGACGAGGTCATGCGCGGGTCGGATGCTCCCACCGCCTACTTTGTGGCTCGTCCGCCGTTCGTCATCACCACGCTCATGCACCTCATGCGACGAGGCAAACGCATCCCGCAGGATGTGGCCGTGCTCTCGCGTGACAACGATCCCACCCTCGACAGCACCAGCCCGTCCGTCTGCCGCTACGGCATCGAGTCCAAACAATTCGCCAGCCGCATCGTGCAGGCCGTGCGCCAGCTCGCGGAGAACGGCAGCTCCTCCGTCAGCAGCATGCGCCTGATGCCCGCCTACATGCCGGGCGAGACGGTATGATTTTTTGAGTTCATCTCCCTTTTCATTCCTTTCCTTTCCATGCGTACCCTCCTCTTCCTCGCTCTTCTTTCGGTTCCATCCTTCTCCCAGGACTCCACCGCCTGGCTGGAGAAAAACGCCACGATCATCTTCCACGAGGCCTTCGAGCGCGAGGAAGATGGCAACCTCGCCAAAGCCATCGGCAATGGCTGGAACAGCGCCACCGCCGATCGTGTGCCGAAGGTGAAGATGGCGGATCTCGACGACGGCATCTTAAAGGTAGCGAGCGCCTCGGAAGCGGCGAAACACTCGGCGCACATCCACCACGAGGCAGGCTTCACCGATGGCGGCGCGGTGGTGCGCTTTCGTTTCCCTGGCCTGAGCAAGGGAGAGAGCCTCCAGCTCGGCTTTGTTGATCGCGAGACGAAGGGTGTGCATGCCGGCCACCTTTGCTACGGCATCCTCAGCCAGCGCACCGTCACACTCGTCGATCACAAAACGGGCATCATGAATCTCGAAAACCGTCGTCGCCGCGACGAGGCAGTCGCGAAGAAGCAGAAGATCCCCGCCGACCTCGAAGCGTTGCTCAAAACGAAAAGCATCAACGTGCCCTTCAAAGCCGACACCGAGTGGCACGAGCTCATCTTGATCACCGTTGGCGATGAAATGCGCCTCACGCTCGATGGCAAACTGATTGCCAAACACCACTCCGAAGGCTTCGCACATCCGATGAAGCGCTGGTTCAGCTTTCTGATCCCGAACACCGTTTGGATCGACGACGTGAAGATCTGGAAGATACGCTGAGCCTCCCCGCCGAACTCCTCGGCAAGGAACTCCCGCGATGGCGGAAGCGGCTGGAGAAGGGGAAGTGAGGCAAAGGTGTTCACCACGCTGCAATACTAGTGTTCATTACGATTGCACAATTTGTAGCAAGGCCTAAAATGCCGTCATGCTCCTCCGTGAAACCTTACTCGCTGTCCTGGATCAGCCGACGGCCACGCTCTCGCCCGAGGGCGAGGTGAGCCGTCATCGTCAGCCTGTCTGGAACCGCAGCCAGCAGCAATCCCATGCGCTGGTGCTCACGGGCGTGCGGCGCTGTGGGAAAAGCACGTTGCAGGGCCAGATTCGCCAGACGGTGAAGGGAAAGGCGGTCACGATCAATCTGGAGGACACCCGGCTTTATGGCCTTGGTCCGGAGGACTTCGCGCCGCTCCTCGCCATCCTCGATGAACGTCATCCTGAGGCCGTCATCTACCTCGACGAGGTGCAGGAAGTCCCCGAATGGCAGCGTCTCGTGCGTGCCTTGTTGGACAAGGGACGCCGCGTTTGCCTCACTGGCTCCAACGCAAGCCTGCTCGGTCGCGAACTCGGTTCCAAGCTCACCGGCAGGCATCTCTCGCATGAGGTGTTTCCGTTCTCGTATCGCGAGTTCGTCGAATTCACCGCGCAGCAACCTGGCGCGGCTAGCTTGCAGCAGTATTTGGAGCGTGGAGGCTTCGCCGCCGCACTCGCCGCCGGTCCCGTGCATGGCACCACGCTTCTGCGCGAGCTTTTGCGCGATGTCGTGCAGCGCGACATCGTCTCGCGTCATGCCTTGCGAGCCTCACGACCGCTCATGACGCTCGCCCTGCATCTGCTGGCACACACCGGTCAGCCTTTGTCCCTTCAAGCCCTCACCAAAGGTCTCGCCATGCCATCCGTGGCCCAGACCGGGCGACTCGTGGAATACCTCCAGGACGCCTGGCTGCTGCTCGCCGTGCCACGTTTCAGCACGAAGTTCAAACAACGCATCATCAGCCCGCCGAAGTATTACGCTGTCGATCCCGGACTCGCTGCCGCCAACAGCCCAAACCCTACGCCTGACCTTGGTCGTCGGCTCGAAAACGCCGTCATGCTTCATCTCCGTCGCCTCGGTGAAGCGCCCACCTTCGCCGCCATGCCGAACGACTGGGAATGCGATTTCGTCACACGCACCCACGCCATCCAGTGCTGCGCCCGCCTCACGCCTGAAAACCGCACCCGCGAGGTGCGCGGCCTCCTCCAAGCTGCAGCTCTTCCCGGCGGCATCAAAGGCCAGCCGAGGGAGTTGCTCGTCCTCACGCTCGATCAGGAAGATCAACTCGAAGAACAAGGCCTCACGATCCGCGTCGTGCCCTCCTGGAAGTGGTTGGATTGAGTCCAGAGGCCCAATGCCGCGACTAATCCTTATTCCACAAATCAATATGCCTTCCATCCCTGCTTGGATTCTCCCTGTTTGGCTTTTCGGCGTCTGGTTCCTTTGGGTATTGGCATCCGCCATTCAGGTGCGCGTTCGAGAAATAAAAAGTGGGACGCAACCACAGCCACGAGGCGGTGTGAGCATCTTGCCAGGCATACCGCTATTTCCTTTGCTGTTTTTGGGTGCCGCCTTCCTGACGGATTCTTGGTTCGCTCCATGGGGTTCAATTGTGATCGCTGGATTCCATCTTCTTTTCGCTATTGCCCTCGTGTTCACAATCATCCGCGACGGACTCTATTGCCGTAAGCACTCGAACGACTGAAAAGATTGTCCCATGCGCCTCCTCCTCTTTGGTCTTTGCCCTCTGCTCTCCGCCTTCTCGGCGCAGCCGCCCAACATGCTCCTCGGCACGCAGGCCATCGGCGGGCGGTATCAGTTCACGCAGGAGGAGCCTTTGCTGGAGAGCGCAAAGCTGATCGCGGAGCTCGGGTCGGGAATCATGAAGTTCTCGATCTCGAAGCAGGCCTCGTTCGGCCAAACGAAGGTGAATGTGCGCGGGAGCCATCCTGGCCTCCAAACACTCGCCGAGATCGCGGCGAAGGAGCCGACGCATCGCGCGGTGCTCGACATGCCGTTCACTCACTTTTTCATCTGGGCCTATCCCTTCACCACGCATGGCAGCGCAGGCACCTTCAAGCCCGCCGAGCGCGATCTGGAGTATCGCGAGATGTTTGACCTCACCGCGCACCTGCTGCGCACCTACAGCGGCAGCGGCAAAAAGTTCTACCTCGGCCACTGGGAGGGCGACTGGCATCTGCGACCGCACTTCGACCCGAAACAGCCCTTCCCCGACCACTTTGGCGACAACTTCATCGCCTGGCTCAAAGTCCGCCAGCAGGCCATCGACGACGCGAAGCGCGACACGCCGCATCAAAACGTCGAAGTCTGGCACTACACCGAGGCGAACCTCGTCGAGCCCTTCCTCCAAGGCGGCCAATGCCTCGCCAACGACATCCTCCCGCAGGTGGACGTCGATTTCGTCAGCTACTCCTGCTACGACAGCCTCCAGCGCGGCATCCGCGACGATCTCCACGCCGCGCTTAATCATATCGAATCGAAACTGAAGCCCAAGCCCGGCATCCCCGGCAAACGCGTCTTCATCGGCGAATACGGCTTCCCCGCGCGACGCTACCCGCCCGAGGTGACCAACCGCAAAAGCATCGAGACCATGATCGCCGCCCTCGAATGGGGCTGCCCCTTCGTGCTCTACTGGGAACTCTACGACAACGAAGGCACCCCCGAAAAACCCGGCGGCTTCTGGCTCATCAACGAAAAGAACGAAAAACAGCCCCTCTGGTACACTCATCAGCGCTACTTCACTTGGGCGAAGAAGCACCTCGCGGACACCAAGGAACGCACCGGGCAGTATCCGGCCGATGAGGAGTTCCGCGCTGCGGCGCTGGAATATCTCAGGCGCTGAGGCCGTTTCACCGAGGCAAACTGACCATGTCCGCCCTGCCAAGCTTCCGATTGCGTCATCTTCACCAAGTATTACCCTACGCCCATGTCAGCACCGCCGAATCAACGCCGAGTCACAGCGCAGGAAGCGCTGGAGCAATGCCGTCGCAATCGTCTGCAGGACACCTCGCGCGGTGCCTGGCGTGGGCTGAAGCCAGCGGCAGGCTCCATGCCGCCTGCCAGTTCGCCGCTCGTCTCGACGGCCGCCAAGTAAGCCTCGAACTCTTCGAGCAATTCCGTGCCACGCCGGAATTTGGCCGTTCACTCTCGGCACGAGTCGATCCCTATCACGACAGCGACTCGTGTGGCGATCTCACTTTGATCGACGCCGGTGGTGAAGCTGTCGTCTTTTTCGATCCCGACCACCAGCGCGTCATCAAGCTCTTCGCGCCGCCCAATGACGGCGGCTTCGGTTATGTGCTCGATCAAGGCAGCAATGGTCGCTGGCGCATTCGCGGCGGCAGTCTGGTCGAAGCCCTGAATCGCTTTGCATGGTTCGAGGCCTGCTTTGTCAGCGGCTTGGAACTCGACAGCCTCGGCGCCCGCGCTGATTTCCTCACGCTCAGCCAGCCCTTCTTCGTCGGCAGACGTCCCTGCGAGGACGAACTCGAAGAGTGGATGAAAGCCTGCGGGTGGGAACCGTGGTCGCCCGATACCGAAAGCGCTGTCGTAGCCCAGCAGACCTGGCGACGCGGTGATTTCGTCGCCACCGATGTCGCCCCACGCAACGCCATCATCACCGAAGCGGACAACAAACTGCGTGCCATCGACTTCGTCGTCACACGACTGAGTGACGAGCAGCGCTGACGCGAAGAGCTTTCACTTCATGGTATTGTAAGCCATTCGTCCCTGTTCATGCGCCTCCTCCTCTTCTTTTCCTCATTCCTCATTCTGGTTTCGTCATTCGCGGCGGAGCCGCGCCTCCTCGTTCACTACATGCCTTGGTATGCCACGAAGGATGTCAGCGGCGCGTGGGGCTGGCATTGGACGATGAACCACTTCGACCCGGAGCAGAAGAAGTGGGATGACCAGCGGAAGATCGCCTCGCATGACTACCCGCTGATCGGGCCGTATGACTCGGGGGATGATCACGCGCTGGAATGCCATGCACTGCTGATGAAGATCGCCGGGCTCGATGGCGTCGTGATCGACTGGTATGGCACGAGCGACCTCAACGACCACGCGATGAATCATCGCAACACGCAGAAGTTTATCCCTTGGCTCAAAAAGGCCGGTTTGAGCTTCGCAGTGTGCTACGAGGACCAGGCGGTGAAGTCGCTCAAAAACGGCGAGGACATGAAACAGGCCGAAAAAGACCTCCACTGGGCTGAAGAGCACTTTTTCGCTGACCCGAGCTATGTGAAGCAAGATGGCCGCCCGGTACTGCTGGTGTTCGGACCGCAGCATTTGAAATGGAAGTTCGATTTGAGCTCCAAACCGCTCGTGTTTGGCCTTTCGCACCTCGTGAAGCAAAACAGCCTCGATGGTGCCTTCGCGTGGCCGCCGGTGACGGGTGGCAAATCGCTCTCGCCGGAGCAGTGGAAGAAGGAACTCGGCCTCATCTACTCGGAAAAAACACCTTTCATCGCCACCACGTTCCCAGGCTTCAAAGACATCTATCAGCAGGCCGGTGTGCATGACAGCTACGGCAGCATCGCCTCAAGGGCCGGGCTCACGTTGAGTGAATCGCTGGCTCAGGCACTCGAAAGCCAAGCGCCGCTCATCCAGATCGCCACTTGGAACGACTACGGCGAGGGCACGATGATCGAGCCGACACGCAACCATGGCTTCCGCCATCTCGAAAAGCTCCAGCGCTGCGGCAATCCGGCTGATCTGCGACTGCCGGTCATGCTTTACCAGCTTCGCAAACGTGGCGGCAATGCTGCGAAGCTTGATGAGGCCTCCACGCTGATGTTTTCGTCGAAGTTCACCGAAGCCGAGGCCCTCCTCGCCAGCGTGAGCCGCGAACTCGGCAAGCAAATCATCGACGGCGGCTATCACCTCACCACCGAGCTGCTTTATCGCGAGGAGAAGGGCGTCACGGCTGAGCAAAACCAGCGTTGCAGGCTCGATGTGTATGCGCCGGCTACGAAGAAGCCCTTCTCCACGGTCATTTGGTTTCACGGCGGTGGTTTGACGCAAGGCGAGCGCTCCATCCCGCTGCCGCTGCGCAATCAAGGCATCGCCGTCGTCACCGCGAACTACCGCCTCAGCCCTGGCGTGAAGTCGCCCGTCTTCATCGAGGACGCCGCGGCGGCCATCGCGTGGACCTTCAAACACATCGCCGACTTCGGTGGCGATCCAAAGCGCATCTTTGTCAGTGGTCACAGCGCTGGAGCCTACCTCGCGCTCATGTGCGGTCTCGACAAACAATGGCTCGGCAAGCACGGCGTCGATGCCGATCAAATCGCCGGCCTCATACCGCTCAGCCCGCAGGTCATCACTCACTTCACCATCCGCGACGAGCGCGGCATCGAGGAAACGCAGCCCATCATCGATGACCTGGCGCCGCTATTTCACGTCCGCAAAGACGCCCCGCCCATCCTTCTCGTCACTGGAGATCGTGAAAAAGAACTCATGGGCCGCTACGAGGAATGTGCCTACTTCTGGCGGATGATGAAGCTCGCCGGTCACAAGGCCACGACGCTCCACGAACTCGACGGCTTCGATCACGGCAAGATGCCCGAGCCTGCGTTTCCGCTGCTGCTGAAGTTTATCGAGACAATCGAAACTGAATCTGCCAAAAGGTAACTCATGCCCATCTACGGCACCGCCTTGCTCTCCCTCTGCCTGCTCACCGGTCTCACGGTGGGGCGGATGATCGGCGCGGCGCTCGGTGTGGATGCAGACATCGGCGGGGTGGGCATCGCGATGATCCTTCTCATTCTCGGATGTGATGCCTTGCAGCGTCGCGGGCTGATGAAAGCACCGACGGAGAGCGGCATCGTCTTTTGGGGGCAGATGTATGTGCCTATTGTTGTCGCGATGGCGGCGAGTCAGAATGTGAGAGGGGCGCTTTCGGGCGGTGTGATGGCTATTTTGGCCGGTTTGAGTGCTGTGGGCATCAGTTTCGTGCTGGTGGCCGTTTTGGCGAAAAAGGGCCGGAAGGAGGAAAATCCGTCATGAACGTGCTGGACGGTGTTTTGACAAAGAACGGCCTGCTGACGGCCTTTGCGCTCATCGGCGTGACGATGCTCGTTTCGTATTGGGCGAGTGAAAAGCTCACGCGTGGCCGCTTGCACGGCAGCGCCATCGCGATCCTGCTCGGGCTGCTCATGACGGTGTATGCAGGTGGCAAAAACGGCGTCGCCGATATCCCGATGCTCTCCGGCGTGGGCCTCATGGGCGGCGCGATGCTGCGCGACTTTGCCATCGTTGCGACGGCGTTTGGCGTGCGCATGGAGGAGTTCGTGAAAAGCGGTGTGATCGGCATGGTGTCGCTGTTTCTTGGCCTGTTTGTGTCCTTCTTTGCCGGTGGCGCGGTGGCATTTGCGTTTGGGTATCGTGATCCGGTGAGCATCACGACCATCGGCGCGGGTGCGGCAACCTACATCGTTGGGCCGGTGACGGGCGGCGCCATTGGTGCGAGCAGCGATGTCATCGCGCTGAGCATCGCGGCCGGTTTGGTGAAGGCCATCGCGGTGATGATCGCCACGCCGTTTCTCGCGAAAGCCATCGGTCTGAACAATCCGCGTGCCGCGATGATTTTCGGCGGCCTTATGGGCACCAACAGCGGCGTCATGGCCGGACTCGCCGCCACCGATCCCAAACTCGTGCCCTACGGCGCGAT
Source organism: Verrucomicrobiaceae bacterium (assembly GCA_016713245.1). Classification (GTDB taxonomy): domain Bacteria; phylum Verrucomicrobiota; class Verrucomicrobiia; order Verrucomicrobiales; family Verrucomicrobiaceae; genus Prosthecobacter. The sequence goes on from JADJPM010000001.1 coordinate 1,912,082, forward strand.
GACTGCCACCTTCTACACCGGCCTCGGCTGCCTGCTGGGGCCGTCGGTAGTGTTCATCTTCGTCCGTTCGATTCTGTAGTTCTCGCCGCACCCTCTTTGTGATTCATGCGCCTCATATACCTCTTTCTCGCCACCACCGCTGCTGCTCAGGTCATGCCTGCACCCGATGTCGTGGCGATCACGCGACTGCCTTGTATGACGACGGGGTTTGGGAACACGCTGATCCGTGGAAACAGCTTCCAGGACAAGTCGCAGACGTGGATGCAGCTCTACACGGCGGACATGGCAGTGAGCGCGGAGGGTTTTGTGTTTCTCACCACGAAGTGGGAGGAGGGCCTGCGAGCGGCGGGCATCTATAAAGATGGCGATGCGTTGCCGGAGATGACCGGGCTCGGCGTGAATTCGGGCGAGGCAGTGGCGGTGAGCGAGCACTTCGCGGCGTATGCGCGGCTCTTGAATCGCAAAGAAGGCCCGGTGCACACGCTGGTGCTCTATGAAAGGTCTGCTGGCAAAGCGCTCGATGGAGCCAAGCAACGCACCGCCTACCTGACCGAGCAGAAGGGCAGCATCACCGGTCTCGCCATCGATGAAGCGCGGGATCGAGTCTATTTCGCGGATGACGAGGGCGTGAAGGCACTGTCGCTGAAAACGATGAAGCCGCTGGACTTCCGCATCGCGCTGGAGCGGGCTGGAAAGATGCTCGTGGATGATGGCGGAGCACTTTGGGTCATTCAGCGCGGCACCTCGCCCTACGCGCACACCAAGCTGGAGGCGCAGGTCTTTGGCAGCGAACCCATCGACGCGGAGCACGGGCTCGAGCAGGCGGTGAGCAGCTCGGACAAGATGCGATACATCGCGAAGGACCGCACCAGCGCGTTTGTTGGATTCGATTTCGGCAAAGCGGTGGCGGTGTCGCGTTTCAGCTTCATGGGCGACATCGCGAAGGCCGATTTCCGACAATTGAAGGTGCAAACGAGCACCACCGGCCGCGATGGACCATGGACGGATGTCGCCACGCCGCAGGACAAGCTCTACGGCTACCCGGAGGAGTTTGTGACGCTCGATTCCTCGCGGCCGATCTGCGCCGTGCGAGTCCTCGCGCCTGATTTGACGATGTGCCGCATGGCTGCCTACGCACCGCCGCAGCCGCTGCCGGGTCGCGTGCTGAAATACGATTCGCAGGGCCACAAGCAGCCGCAGAGCATCGAAAGCATCACGCAGCCGATGGACATCGCCATCGATCCGCGCACGAGACGGCTCTTCGTGGCCGATGGCGGGCCTGAGCATCAGATTCACGGCTTTTCCGAGCAAAACGGCCAGATGACGCGCGAAGTGAGTTGGGGCGAAAAAGGCGGCTGGCGGGCTCAAAAGGGCAAAATCGGCCCCACGAGCTTCGAAAACATCCGTGGCATCGGTTTTGATGCGCAGGGCTGTCTTTACGTCTGCGATGTCGGCATGGCCGGGATGTGCCAGAGCCGTCTGCATGCCTTCACGCCGGACTTTGAGCCGAAGTGGAGCCTGCACGGCACGTCCTTCCTCGACAGCGTGGACGCCGATCCGCAATCGCCGCGCGATGTCTTCTCCAGCTTCAATCACTACCGCGACGAAAAGTGGATCGCCAGCACGCTCGACCGTGCCCGCTTCCCCGATGACCCACGCGCGAATGGCAATGCGCTCGTTTATGGCGTGCGCCGCTGGTTCGGGAAAAAATTCCTGATCACCACCACGCAGCACGGCAATCCGATGTGCGTCTTCCGCTTTGAAGACAATGACGAGGCTGCGATCCCGTGCGCGCTCATCGCGCCGCGTCACACCGCGAAGATCTGGCCACCGCACCAGCCGCTCGGCTTCGGCTCCATCATCTGGACGGATGCAAACGGCGACGGCCAGTTCGCCGCTGCGGAATACGCCAAAGCCTTGCGCGATGACAGCGACACCGCGTTTCAAAACATCGACGAAAACGGTCACTACTGGTTCATCACGCGCATCAAAGGCGTGCGCTACCTGCGCAAACTCGCCCTCACCGGACTCAACGAAAACGGTGCGCCCGTTTGGAAATGGGACGCACCGGAAAACGCCCTCCACGAGCTGCCCGCACCCTGGCAGGACGGCAAAGCACGGCTCGGCGGCTTCGAGATCGACTCCCAGCGCGGCGAGGCCTTTCTCTTCGGCTTTCCCGCTGACCAGCCGAATGAATGCGGCATGAACTGGCCGCTCGGCCGCCTGATGCAGCGCTGCAAAATTGACGATGGCAAACTCACCGTCACCCACAGCGCGGAGTTGCTGCACAACGTCGTGATCGACACGCGGACGAAGGATCAGGCTTACGGCGCGGCCTTGTGCGGCGACTATCTATTCGTCGCCTACGCGCATCATTTCACCGTGCTCGTTTATCGCCGCGCGGACCTCAGTCTCGTTGGCAGGCTCGATCTCGGCCCGCAGGTGCTCAAGCCGCTCATGGACGGCATGCACGAACTCATCGTGCGTACCGATGGCGATGGCTTCGTGCTCTGGAGCCCGCACTACGTCGCCAACGCCATCCACCAGCGCCGCTGGAACGGCCAGCTCACCGGCTACGAGCCGCCACCCGAACTAAAACTCGAAAACGGCAGGCTCACGTGGACCGTCGATGGCTTACTCGAACGCCGCGTGCTGCAAAACAACGGCTGGAGCGATTGGGCACCGGTGAAAACAACTGCGCGTGAGTTTGTCGAATTCCCCCAAGCTAAAACAGCCGCCTATCGCCTGCGCACCGCCCGCTCTGATTGGTCCGCGACACTGTATATGCGGCGTTGAGTTTGGGGTTTCGCGCTAAATCCTCATGCCTTAGAAATGAATGAGTTATGCCCGACCTTCCCTTCATCGCCCGAGCCCGTTTGTTTGCAGATCGCATCGCGTTTCGCACACCGGAGGCTTCGCATACTTACCGTGAGCTTCTGGATCGCTCGGCGGTGATCGCGGCGGAGTTGTTGGGTGATCAAACGGACCTTCAAGAGGCTCGCGTGGCCTTGCTGGTGGCGCCGGGGTTTGAATACACCGCTTCCCAATGGGCAATTTGGCGTGCGGGCGGCATCAAGCTGCCGATTTGCTTGTCGGCGACGGAACCAGAGTGGGAATACGCGCTGACGGATTCGCAGGTGAGCGTGGTGATCGTCGATGAGGCGAATGCGGTGAAGATCTCGCCGCTTTGCGAGAGGCTGGGGGTGCGGTTGAAGGTCGTGGATGAAATCCAAGGCACGTCGAAGCCCTTGCCTGACATCGACGTGAACCGCCGCGCGATGATTCTCTACACGAGTGGCACGACGAGCAAGCCCAAGGGCGTCGTGACGACGCATGCGAACATTCAGGCGCAGATCGAGAGTCTGGTGCAGGCTTGGGAGTGGAGCGAGGAGGATCGCATCCCGATGTTTCTGCCGCTGCATCACATTCACGGCATCATCAACATTGTTGGCTGCGCCTTTTGGAGCGGCGCGGTGGTGGAGCCGTTTGGGCGCTTTGAGATGAACGCGATTCTCGACCGTGTCCGCAGCGATGCCTACACGCTGTTCATGGCGGTGCCGACGATCTATGTGAAGCTCATCCAGGCCCTCGAAGCTGCCAGCGACGCGGATCGCGCGGCCATCGTGGCCGGTTTTAAGAAGATGAGGCTCATGGTGAGCGGTAGCGCGGCGCTGCCTGCGAGCGTGCATCAGCGTTGGACGGCACTCACCGGCCAGGAATTGCTCGAACGCTACGGCATGACGGAGATCGGCATGGCGATCTCGAATTTGTATCGCGGCGAGCGGCAGCCTGGATCGGTCGGTGCGCCGCTGCCGGGCGTCGAAGTGCGTTTGAAGGCGGAGAATGGTCCTGTCATCACCGCCGAGGATGAGCCGGGTGAGATCCAGGTGCGCGGTCCGACGGTGTTTCAGGCGTATTGGAATCGCCCGGAGGCCACGGCGGAGACATTTGAGGATGGCTGGTTCCGCACGGGCGACATGGCGGTGCTGGAGAGAGGCTATTACCGCATCATGGGCCGTTTGAGCGTCGATATCATCAAGAGCGGCGGCTACAAACTCAGCGCTCTCGAAATCGAGGCCGCGCTGCTCGATCATCCGTTCATCGCCGAGTGCGCAGTGATTGGTTTGCCCGATGACACCTGGGGCGAGGCGGTCTCTGCGGCTGTTGTGTTGAAAAGCGGCACGCTGGAGCTCGCGGCGCTGCGTGAGTGGTGCAAAGGGCGTCTCTCCGTCTATAAAATCCCGCAGCGGCTTAAAGTTGTCGCTGAGCTGCCACGCAATGCGATGGGCAAGGTGACCAAGCCTGCGGTGAAGGTTTTGTTTGGCTCGTGAGTGTCGGCTTTTAAGAGGTGCTGTCTTCTTTCGCCGGAGGATCGCGGAAGAAGATGAGGAAGAGCACCAGCACGCCGACGGCGATCCACGCTGGTGTGCTCCAGATGGCGGCCCAGTCGTGGGCGATGTCTCCCTTGGGCACAGCGAGTTTATTTTTCTCCATCACGGAACCGGCGAGGTAGGTGCCAAAGAGCGAGCCAAAGCCCCACAGGATGATGGCGATGAGTCCTTGAGCCGCGCCGCGGATGCGTTCGTTCGCCTCGGCATCGACGTAGAGCTGGCCGGCGATGAAGAGGAAGTCGTAGCAGATGCCGTGGAGCAGGATGGCGGCGAAAATGAGCACGGTGCCGCTGCTGGAGGCGCTGGCGCTGAGCAGGAAGTAGCGCGTGATCCACGCGGCGATGCCGAGGAAGATGGTTTTCTTGTAGCCGAGCTTTTTGAGCATCACCGGCATCAGGATGAGGAAGATGATGTCGGAGATCTGCGCGAGGGTCATCTTGCTGGCCATGTCCGACCACTTCAGCTGCGTGAGGTAGGTGCCGAGATTCACGAAGTAGAAGTACAGCGGGATGCAGATGAGGAACATGCACAGGATGAAGATCGCGAAGGCGGGCTTCTTCAGCAGCGCGAGGGCATCGAGGCCCAAAACCTCGCCCAGCGAGACGTCCTGGCCTTTTTTTCGCGGCGGCGTGTGTGGCAGCGTGAGCGCAAAGAGGCCGAAGACCATCGAGATGCCGCCCGCGAGGTAGTATTGCAGCGGTGACTGCTCGCCTTTGACGAGGCTGAGCACCACCCCGCCTGCGATCCAGCCAACGGCGGAGAAAATCTTCACGAAGGGAAAATCCTTCTTCGCATCGGCGAGGTGCGTCATCGAGACGGAGTTGCCGAGTGCGAGCGTCGGCGCGTAAAGCGTGCAGTAGAGGATGAGCATCGGATAAAACGCCCCGAAGGTCTTGAACTGCGGCATGCAGAGCATCACCAACCCGCCCACCACACCAAGCACGGCGATGATCTTCTCCGAAGCAAAGTAGCGGTCCGCGATGAGCCCGACAATGAACGGTGAAAGGATCGCACCCCACGCAAACGCGCCATACGCGAGCCCGATCTGCTGCCCGCTAAAGCTCAAGGTGCCCAGGTAGGCCCCGAGGGTCATGTACCACGTGCTCCAGATGAAATACTGGAGAAACATGAAGAGGGAGAGCTTGGTCTTGAGCGCGGTTTGCATGGCGTGAGGCTCAAACCTACGCCGACGGGCCGGGAAGCTGTCTTTTCAATTCGAAATGGCTTTCCATGGCGTCGCTATCGCCCGGAGACATTTCAGAGCGCCTTCATCAGCTCCCTTGGCGAGACGACCTGAAAGCGGTGGCCACTGAGGCGGGCGGTTGCGAAGTGATGGTCGTCAGTCACGAGGTAATCTGCCGAGGCGACGATGGCACAGTCCGTGAACTTGTTGTCATCCACATCATGGGAGATGAGGTGAAAGCGGAACGTTGGATCAACGCGGAGGACGTTGCTTGAGATGAGAAACAACTTCTCCAAAATCGCCCAGCGGGATGCCCCGGCACGCTCGGTGATGACTTCCTCGTATTCGAGCATGATCTCCGCGCTCATCGCGAGAGTGAACCGCTGGTTTAACCATGCCTGAAGGATGGGATGATACTCATGCCCTGCGGCCCGGGCCTGCAGAAGGACATTCGTATCCAGCACGACGATCATGCCGCGTAAGGATGACGGCTGCGGTGCTCCCGGATTGCCTGCTCGACGAGTGCAGGGTCATGTTTTCCTGCTTCACGGTCGTTTTCGGCCTCGTCTGCCATCTGTGCGAACAACCAGCGGCGTTCAAACTCCAACAGAAGATCATGCACCGCTCCGATGGCAGCGTCGCTGATGGCATCGAGTTTCTGATGCAGGAGGGGACGCAGTTCGCGGGGATCGCGTGGTGTGGACTGGACAGCGCTCATGTGGCGAAAGTGCCTCAGGATGGATTTTTTGGCAAGAGAGCTATTCTTGAGCCCCGTGGGCGCAAAAAAAGCCCGGAGAGGTCATCTCCGGGCTTCGTGTGAGTCGAGTTGGTCTGGCGTAAATCAGTTCACGTCGAGGCAAACGCCTTCTTTGGTGCTGCGGGCGTAGATTTTGCCGCCGGCGAGGACGGGGTAGCTCCAGACTTTGCCTTCGAGGACGTCTTTGCGGGCGACTTCGCTGTATTTCTCGGGATTGGCGGCGGCGACGACGACTTCGCCTTTGTCGCTGGTGGCGACGACTTTGTCGCCGACGAGGATGACCTGGCCGGGGCCGAAGCCGCCTTCTTTCCACATGTCCTTGCCGGTGCGGATGTCCACGCAGGCGAGGGGGCCAGCGCCGTATTCCTTGAAGCTGAACATGCCGTAGAGATAGCCATCCTTCACGACAGGTGTGCTCCAGTGGTTGAAGCACTCGTTTTCACGACGCCAGATCTGCTCGGCGGAGAGTTTGCTGCCTTTTTTGCTGAGCTTGAAGGCCCCGGCACCGACGCCGTAACCGGCGCTGCAATACACGATGTCCTCAAACACGACCGGCGAGGCGGCAGTGCTTGTCTTGTAGGGGAACTCGGCACGCCAGAGCACGTCGCCTTTCTTTGGCTCGACGCCGACAAGGCCGGTCTGGGTGAAGAAGATGGCCTGATGCACGCCGTGGATGTCGGCGAGGATCGGGGTGGCGTGGGTCATCTTGTCGTCCTCGCCCTTCCACAGGACTTTGCCGGTGTTTTTGTTCAAACCGATGAGCGCCTGGCCTTTGCCGCCGCCGGCGAGCATGAGGATGTCGCCATCGATGAGCGGGGAGGCGGCGTTCTGCCACTTGATCATCTCGCCCTTGTTTTCCTTCATCACATCGTGGTCCCACACGGCTTTGCCGGTGGCGGCGTCGAAGGCGAAGACGTGCAGGAGGCTGTCGATGACGTAAACTTTGTCGCCGTCGATCACGGGCGTGCTGCGGGAGCCGTCGCCGCCTTTATTATCACCCGCGCCGGCGTCGCCGCCGCCGTCATACTTCGGGATGACGCTGAGGGGCTTGCTCCAGACTTCCTTGCCGCTGGCGGCGTCGAGGCAGGCGAGCATTTCGCCGGTGTTGCCATCGGTCTCGCCGGTGACAAGCGTGTAGGCCTTGCCGCCGGAGACGGCGAAGCTGCTGAAGCCGAGGTTAGTGGGCGATTTCCAGACCTGATTGAGGCTCCATTTGGCGCCGGCGAGGGCGGGAACGGCTCCATTGCCCGCAGGGCCGCGGAACTTGGCCCAGTCGGTGGAATCAGCGGAGAAAGCGGCGGTGGCAAAAGCCAGGCCGAGCGCGGTGGTAAGGTGGGTGCGTGTCATGATGTGGATGAGAGAAAGGATGAACGCGGAGCGAGGCGGGCTCTTTCTAGCGGGGCGGGGAGCGTCAGATGTGAGAGGTGAGATGTTAGAAGTCAGAAGTGGTGCCGAGCTTGTCGCTACATCTGACTTCTCACTTCTTACGTCTCACAAAAACTCACTCCACCGGACGACGCGAGCGCGGTTCACGCGTCACGGTGTCGCCGCAGCCGGCGTTGGTGACGAAGGGACCGTCGGCCATCGGGGCGGTCTTGGTGAAGCCGACATCGGGCATGTCGCTGGGCTTGCCTTCGAGGGGGAAATCCTTCCGCAGCGGGAAGAAGGGATAACCTTCCCACATGAGAATGCGGCGCAGATCCGGATGGCCACTGAATTGGATGCCCATCATGTCGTACACCTCGCGTTCATGCCAATTGGCGGTCGGCCAGATGTCGCTGACGGTCGGCACTTCGACGTCTTCGGCCACAGCGGCACGGACGCGGAGGTGCTGATGGTGGCCGTAGCCGTAGATCTCATACACCATCTCAAAACGCGGCTCCTTGCCCATGTAGTCGAGGCTGGAGACATCCACGAGGTAGTCGAAGGCCAACTCATCGCGGCAGTATTTCAGCAACGGCTTCGCGCTTTCGAGCGTGACGACGAGCGTGTGCTCGCCGCGAAAGTCCTTCGTTTCGAGCACGGCGGAACCGAATTTTTGCTTCAAGGCTTCAACCATCTGGGCGGCGTTCATGGCGGGGCGGAGAAAAAATTAAGCGGTGAGTTCGGCGATCAGTTCCTTCTTCTGCTCGACGAAGGAATGCTCGGTTTCGATCTTGTGCTGGAGGCGCATGAGGCCTTCGAGGAGCGCTTCGGGGCGCGGAGGGCAGCCGGAGATGTAAACATCCACCGGGATGATTTGGTCCACGCCCTGAAGCACGGCGTAGCTGCGATACATGCCGCCGCTGCTGGCGCAGGCACCCATGGCGATGCACCACTTCGGCTCCGGCATCTGATCCCAGACGCGTTTCACGGCGAGGGCCATCTTGTAGGTCACGGTGCCAGCGACGATCATCACGTCGGCTTGACGGGGGGAAAAGCGCATCACTTCCATCCCGAAGCGGCTCAAATCGTAGCGGCTGCACGCGGCGGCCATCATTTCGATGGCGCAGCAGGCGAGGCCCATTGGCATCGGCCACATGGAGTTCTTGCGCATCCAGTTGATGGCGGAATCGAGCTTGGTGAAAATCACATTGCCTTCGATCTTTGAGTCGTAAGCGGCGAGGGTAGAGTCAGCAGGGGCGACCATGGTCTGAAAGAGGGGTTTGAGGGCCGCGAGAGTTACCCCCCCGGCGAGGGAGCGGCAATCAGATTGTGAATCTTTTCACAAGGGGGCTGGTGCACACTCTCGGAGCAAGGCCAGGGCTTCGATGCTCGGATACTGGCCAGCCGCGGCAATGGCTTGGCGTTTCAACAGTCGCGACCGAGCATTGAAGCCCAGAATTCTTGTCTCGGCGGGGATGGTAAAAAGGGATCAAAGTGCCGGTCGCCCGCGATATGGAGCCGAGATCGCTGCCTTTCGCGATATTGCACTCGAGGCAGGCCAGAGCCAAGTTCGCCAGAGACGTGCGACCACCATGTTTCCGGCTGTGGATGTGCTCGATTTGGAATCCTACCCAATCGTCCCTCTCATGGAGAAGGCAGTACTCGCAGAGTCCCTCGGCACGGTCCCAAACCTGCCGGCGCAGGGCTGCTGGAACGTGCTGGCTCATGCGGACGCAGCGGCGAGTCGAGCACGAGCCTTCACCAGAGACATGATGTGGTTGAGCATCCGGTATTGTTCGAGTTCCGCCTTTTCCGCCTTGCTGATCTCCCCGTTCTTGAGTTTCTGCACCAGCGACTCGACGCGCTGAGACGTGGACTTTGAAGCATGGACGGAACGAAGCTTTCTGGGATCAATGGCTTTAGAAAGAGCCTGGGCAGCGTCTTCGAGTATTTTCATGTGCCGAGTTTAGCGGGCTGGAGAATGAAATTCAAGAGGGACTCGGTTCCTCGGCCTTCCTCTTCCTTTCTCGATAAAATGAGCCGCCTGTCATACAATCCGCCCGCCCCGGTCACCCAAAGGGCAAATGAATGGACAGCGCCACCGCCGCCAGCCTCGAATCTCTGCACCCGGACGCCTTCGGGTGGTCCCTGCACTGCTGCGGCGGGGACGCGGGCCGTGCGGAGGACGTTTTGCAAAACGCCTACCTGAAAATCGCGGCGGAGCGGGTGCGCTTCGACGGGCGCTCGGCCTTCAAGACCTGGTGGTTCGGCGTGATCCGGCTCACGGCGCTGGAGGAGCATCGGCGGGCTCGGTTTCGCGAGTCGCTGCTCGGGAAGCTGCTCGCCAGCTTCACCGAGGAGCATCATCCCTCGCCCTCCCGGCAGATCGAGCGGGACGAGCAGGCGGCGCGGCTGCGGGCGGCGCTGGAAAAACTGCCCGCGAGGCAGGCCGAGACGCTGCACCTTGTTTTTTACCAGGATTTGACGCTCAACGAGGCCTCGCAGGTCATGCGAGTGAGCCTCGGCTCCGTGCGTCAGCATTACGAACGCGGCAAAGCGCGGCTCCGCGAGTTGCTGCAAACCTCCCCCGGCCATGAATGACGACCTGAAACCCCTCTTCGACCATTTGCGCGAGTCCGAACGCCCTGCCGCATCGGCCTGGCATCCGCGATTTTTGCGTGTACCCGCCGCCGAACCTCGCTGGGCACCGCGAATCGCCTTCGCGGCCGTTTTGGCCTGCGGAGCAGCTTTTTGGCTCCTGCCGCAGCAAAAGCCCCGTTTGGCTGATTTTCCGCCGCTGCTCGATTCGGAGCCTCGCGAGCTGTTTGCGAGCCTCGATGCGCCTTCGACTGATTTTCTCCTTCCAACCCATCTGACCATTCAACTGCCATGAAACACCTCGCCCTCACTCTCATCCTGACCGCCGCCACGGCCTTTGCCGCTCCTGAAGACCTGCTCAAAGCAGGCCTGCTCAGCCCGGAGATCATTCAGAAAATCAAACCGGAGCTCGAACTCACCGCCGAGCAGGAATCCAAGATGACTGCCATCGTCAGCGAGGCTCGCGAGAAGGGCTCCTCCGTCGAATCCGCCTTCAAAGAGCAGCAAAAGACGCTGCATCAGATGCTGCGTGAACCTTCCACCACGGCGGATGCTGCCAGCGCCGTGCTCACGAAGGTGCTGGCCTCCGAGGGGGAGGTGAAGCACCTCCAGCTCCGCACCCTCATCGCCCTGCGTGATGTGCTCACGCCAGAGCAGCAAAAGAAAGCGGCGAAGCTGAGCCTCTCCAAGGCGGTGCTCCAATCCTCCGATCTCGAAGCGAGCGTCAAAGCCAAAGCCAACAAACTCCGCGCCGCCGTCGATGCGCTCGGCGAAAAGCCCACCGAGGCCATGGCCTATCGCGGTGAGGAAATCGAAACGATGATCAAAAACGGCGACTGGACCTCCGCTGATGCCGCATTGGACTCTCTGATCAAAGACTCCGGCGTGAACGAACCCGAGGAAGCCAGTGCCGCGCCTGATTTTTCCACCTTCGAGCCGGGCGATACGAATCTCGACGCGCTGCAATCCCGCTTTGAAACCGTCAAAGAGCGGGCGCAGGAGATCATCTCCATCCCCGTGATGCGCCGCATGCTGAAGGCGAAGGAAGCCTTTGAAACCGCCAAAGCCGCGCAGGACGCGGAAGCTGTCGGTCGCATCCTCACCTTCGCGGAGAAGGAGCTCGATAAGAAGTAAGCCGCGTCAAGGCGCCAGCCGCTCTAGCGTCCACGAACCATTTTCAGCACGCTCATACTGGAAGCGGTCGTGCAGGCGGTGCGGGCCGCCCTGCCAGAATTCGATGGTGCGCGGCTTCACGCGAAAACCTCCCCAGAAAGACGGCAGTGGCACTTCGCCGGCGTTGAATTTCTCCTTCAGCTTCGCCCATTCCATCTCCAGCAGTTTACGCGAAGAGATCGCCTGGCTTTGTCGCGAGGCCCAGGCGGCGATCTGGCTTTCGCGAGGGCGGGTGAGGAAGTATTTCAGCGTCTCCGTCATCGAAACCCGCTCCGCCGTGCCGGTCACGATCACCTGCCGCTCCAGCGCCAGCCAGGGAAACAGCAGCGACACCTCTGGATTCACCGCGATATGCGCCGCCTTGCGGCTTTCAAGGTTGGTGAAAAACACAAAGCCTCGCGCATCGAGCGACTTCAGCAGCACCGTCCGCACCAGCGGCCGACCTTCCGCATCGGCAGTAGCCAACGTCATGGCATTCGGCTCGATGAGCTTGGCCTCCACCGCCTCCGCCAACCATCGCTCGAATTGCGTGATCGGGTTCGCATGCAGCGAATCACGCGAAAGCCGGTCCATCGTGTAATGGCGGCGCATGTCGGCGAGGGCGTCGGAAGTGTCAGCGGGAGTCATGTGAGCATCTTCGCAAGCAGTCAGGACATGGCAAACACCCTCGCCGAATCAAAGCATCACTTCTTCGGACGGCCGAGCACGTCATCCTTCGTGGAGACGGCGATAGCAACGACCTGGTCGATGAGCTCCTGCTTCACTTTGAAGTCCTTCAGCGTGCCCACCAGATTCTCCGCGATGGCGTTGAAGTGCTCCTCGGTGAGGCCCATGCCCTCGTGCGCCTTGCGCATGTCTTTGCCGGTCCATGGCAGCGGACCACCAAAGGCGAACGACAGGAACTCCTTCTGTTTCCGGCGCTGCTTGTCCATGCTCACGTCGGCAAAGAAATCCTTCACACGCTTGTCAGCGAGCACCTTCACATAGAATGCGTCCACCACGGCGTCGATCGCCGCCTTGCCGCCGAGTTTTTGATACAGGCTGTCCTCGCGGGCCTTCAGCCACTTCGTTTTGCACGCCGCTTTGGCAAAGGACCACTTGCGACCTTCATAATCGGCACTGATCGCCGGATCGATGGGCTTCCCGCTGATGGGGCAGACGGTGTTTGAGGCCGACTCGGAGGCGACAGCAGCTGGATCAGCAGCGAGCGCGGCATTCACGAGGAGGGTCATCACGGCGGTGATGGTAGCGAGGGAGGTGAGGATGAGTTTCATTGTTGGACTCTCTCATAAGTTGCACGAGTGATGCATCAATGCGCCGATCCTGCGCAGCGATGCGCGGTGTTTGCGTCGCCAATTCGAGCACACAACCCCGCAGGAAGGGTGGAGTGACAGAATCCGTCAAAGTTGCACAGTGCGTGCATGTTTGAATCCAAACCCGACATCCAAGGCCGCGCCGAGATCGAGACGCTCGTGAACACCTTTTACGATCGCGTGCGCGGCGACGAAGTGCTCGGTCACATCTTCGACAAAGTGGCGCAGACGAACTGGAACACGCATCTGCCAAAGATGTATGCCTTCTGGGAAACGGTGCTCTTCCGCACTGGCGGCTTCACCGGCAATCCTATCGCCGCGCATGCGAAGCTCGTGCCACTCACCGACATGGGCCGCGACAAGTTTGATCACTGGTTGAAGCTGTTCCGCACCACCGTGGATGATCTCTTTGCTGGCGAGCGTGCCGAACACATCAAAAACTGCGCCGCCGACATGGCGAATGTCATTTACAGCAAGATCAACGCCGTGCCCGATCCGCGATTCGATCCCGCGAACCTCACGCCGGAACAACGGGAGAGGTATTCACGTTACAAGGCCGCCTCATGAGCTTCCCCGCCTGCAAACACAAGAAGCACAAAGCCCAAGGTCCGCGTCGAAACGGGCTGCGCTGGCTCGCGTCGGAGCCGTACCGCGTGTTCTTTGCCAGCGGCGCTTTGTGGAGTGTGATCGGCGTGTCCTTGTGGCCGTTGTTTTATGCGCAGCAGTTGGCGTTCTATCCGAACGTCATTCATGCGCGGCTCATGATCGAGGCGTTTGGCGGTGCCTTCGTCGTCGGCTTCCTCGGCACCGCAGGACCACGCATGGCCACAGCACCGAAACTGACGCCGCTGGAGCTTCTTTGGCTCTTCGGGTTGCATCTCGCCTGCGGCGTGAGCCATCTCATGCAACGACTCGCGAGGGGCGATGCCTTCTTCATCGCCTTGCTGGGCTCGTTGATGCTCTGCCTGATCATCCGCGTGCTGCGCTTTCGCCAAGAAGCGCCGCCGCCGCAGATGCTGCTGGCGCTGACAGGCCTCGGCTGCGGCATCGCCGGTGCGGCACTGATGCACACGGAGATGGATCTGGCGCGGTTTCGACTCGCCGGGCTGCTGCTCTATCAAGGACTGCTGCTGCCGCCGGTGCTCGGCATCGGCTCGTTTGTGTTTCCGCGCATGCTCGGTGGAGATTTTGGCGATCCAAAAACCGCGGCGCAGAGCCAAGCGAAGCTCCTGCGAGCCATCGCGGCAGCCGTTTTGCTCGTGGGCAGCTTTTTCCTCGAAGCGCATGGCCTGGTGGCCGTCGGGTATGCAATGCGAGCGATCGTGGCGACCGGTTATCTTCTCATTGAGGTGCGCTGGAGGCCACGACAGGCTGGTTCACTCACCACGGGCTTGTTTTGGGCCCTGGCGATGGGTTGGCTCGGCCTCGTGCTCTCGCCGTTTCACTACCTGCAACATGTCTCCATCGAGCATCTGCTTTACATCGGCGGTTTTGGCATGCTGATGCTCATCGTCGGCTCCCGCGTGCTTTTTGGCCACAGCGGCGATCTGGAAGGCTTTTTCGCCCAATCGAAGTGGGTGCGCCTTTTGATCTTCCTCGGCATCCTCACCGCCACCACTCGTGCCACACCCGCCTGGGTGCCTTCGACGACGGTTTCCCATCACATCTACGCCGCCTGGACCTGGGGCCTGCTGAGTCTGCTCTGGCTCGTATGGCACCGGAAACGCTTCGTGAAGCGGGAGGGGGAGTAGCTTCGGTTGGCAACCGAAGCCTGATTCGACTGGCAGTCGAATCTACTCGAAGGCGAATTGGCGACTCTTCGATCAAAGCGTTGGCAAGCGTGGTGGGGAGTTCTCTTGGTAACAACAATTCCAGCCCCAATCGCGGCACTAGGCGGATAGGAATGGGGGCGGATTTGATGACGAACGAGACAACTGTGAACACGGCGGCCAACGCACCTCTCATCTCAGAATTTTTAAACTTTGGACTTTGAATTGGCTTAGCTTTTGCCCCCCGTGATCAGGCCATTGCTCCAGATGAGATTTTCTTGGAACATCCCACCAGCACGGAGCAGATTCAATCCATGAATATTTGGTCCGCTCTTGCCACCACTATGCCAGCCGATGAAGGAGGCGGGGACATGTTTTGGGTCCTTCTGCTCGCCATCCCATTCCTCATCGGATGCCACTTGCTCAAACTGCTGCGCAACCATGTGCGAAGCACCAGTGAGCTTGATCTCAATGTCTGGTATGCTCACACCGCGAGAGCCTGTTGCTGGATCATTCCTGCCTTCCTCGCAGGGCGCTGCTCAGTCCATCCAGATGCCAACCACGGTGGCATGTGGAATTTCATGACTGGAGCAATGCTCATGCTGTGGGTAATTATGTTGAGCGTCGCGAGCCACCTGCCAACGGAAAAGGACGCCATTGACCCTCCGCGCTCCAAATTTGCCGTGCCGGACGATCTTCCGCCAGTGAGCGATGAAGAACTTTAGGGCACCTCTGGATAGGGGGTGCATTTTTGCAAGCGGCTCCAGGAACTGAAAAAACGGCGTTTTTACCCGCCTTTCTCCTCGTGCGATGGTGCACGAGCCATGCCTCAGCGGGCTTTTGAGTGGGGTTTGAGGCTCGTTTTGTCTTCTTTTTGCCCGTTCTACGGCGCTTACGGCGCTCTGCCCGTCTCAACGGGCCAAGCAGGCATAGCGATCCATGTTGTAAACCAGATTGCTGAGGTGGTTGTGCTGTGTGGCTCGTTTCAACCCGATGCTCCGACACCAGTCGGCCCCCATCTGCGCCATCCTCGCGAAGATGTGCTCCACCCTCACTCGCATCCGGCTGATCGTGTGGTTGGTCTGCTGCTCTTTTTCACTCAGCGCATGGCCCCGCGTCGCTTTGCGCATGAGGAACTCCTCGGCGTTGAGCTTGATGAGATGCGCTTCGTGCTCGGCGCTGTGGTAGGCGCTGTCGGCGAGCACGGCTTGGTCTTTCTCATCGAGGAGTTCTTCAAAGACCTGGCTGTCATGCAGATGCGCAGGTGTGGTGGTGGCTTTGATGATGAGCTTGGTTTTCAAGTCGGCTTTCACATGGTTCTTCCAGCCGTAGTGGGCCTCGTTGTTTTTCTTCGTCCAACGCGCTTCGCTATCCTTCTGCCGACCCACGGCTGGGTTGGTGTCGAACTCCTCGGGCCGCCCGCCCTCTTTGATGCTCTGGTTTTGCTCGCGGCTGTTTCGCTGGCGCGGGGCTTCGGTGAAGCTGGCGTCGATGATGCTGCCTTCACGGGCGATGTAGCCTTGAGCTTCGAGCTGGAGGTTGAAGGCATCGAAGAGCTTGCGACTGCCCTCGCGTCCACTTTCTTCGAGACGCTGCTTGAAGTCCCAGATCGTCTTGGCGTCGGGGATAACATCGCCGATGCGCAGGCCGAGGAAGCTTTTAAAGCTCGTGCGGTCAAAGATTTGCTCCTCGGTGGCGTCGTCGCTGAGCCCGTGGAACTTTTGCAGCACGAGCACCTTGAGCATGAGCACGGGGTCGAAGGGTGGCTTGCCGCCTTTGCGCCAGTCGCGGGTGGCGTAGCCGGTGAGTTCTTCGAGCAGCGGGCGGAAGCTCTCCCAAGGGATAAGCTCGCGTAGCTTGAGGATGCCGGTGGTCTTGGCCGCGACGGCCTGCTCGTGTTCGATGGCGCTGAAAAGCCCTCCTCCTCGCTGGGTCTTGCGGTAGTGATTCATGCCCTTCTACATGGCTTATCAATGCGCCCGGCGAAAGCTTCTCCTGGGGAAATGAGGTTTCCAGAGGTGCCCTTTAATTTTTGACGTCGGCTGGTGTTCCGTGAAACGGTCTTGTTTCTAGTACATCGCTCGTGGGCCATCGTAAGTGAAGGTGGTTGTCCATTGATGGAAATATACAGACCTTGGTCCCAGCCAACAAGATCGGCACAGCCTTCGGCAGGGGGTGGCGGAGCGTTTAGCGGGGTTTGGCGTTTGTTGAGGCATGCACGCGATGTCTCCTGCTCCTGATCCCGAAATGATGGCTTACGATGGTTTCGATGAGAGGCCGTTTTTGGTGTTTTGGGAGATCACGCGGGCTTGTGCGCTGGCCTGCCAGCATTGCCGGGCGGAGGCGCAGTCGCATCGGCATCCGCAGGAGTTGAATCGCGAGGAGTCGAGCCGGCTCATCCAGCAGCTCGCGGAGCTGAAGCCGCCGATGCTGATCCTCACGGGCGGTGATCCGCTGATGCGGACAGATTGTCTCGATCTCGTGCGGGAGGCGACGGCAGCGGGGCTTCATGTGGGGCTGAGCCCTTCGGCGACGACGCGGCTGATCCACGCGGACTTCGCGGAGATCAAGGCGGCGGGCGTGGAGCGCATCTCGCTGAGTCTGGATGGGGCCACGCGGACCACGCACGACGCGTTTCGCGGTATCAGCGGCACGTTTGACCGCACCATCGCGGCGGTTCACCGGGCGCATGCGGCGGATTTGAGCGTGCAGATCAACACGACCCTGACGCGTGGCAATCTGCGTGAGTATGAATCCTTCAAAGACCTGATGTTCGAGCTGAAGCCGGCGATGTGGAGCGTGTTTCTGCTCGTTCCCACCGGTCGGGCTGGCACGGATGATCTACCTGACCCTTGGGATACCGAGTTCATCTTCCGGGACATGGCATCGCTCGTCGGAAAAGCTCCGTTCGCGGTCAAAACGACGGAGGGGCATCACTTCCGCCGCGTGGTGATGCAAACGCTCGGCGTGAGAGCGGGCAAGCATCGCCCGGGCATGCGCTCGCCGCTGGGGATTCGCGATGGGCGAGGGGTGATGTTCATCTCGCACACCGGCGTGGTGTCGCCAAGCGGCTTTTTGCCTTTCGATTGCGGCAACGTGCGCGAGGAGCATCCGGCGGAGATTTACCGGCATCACCCGCTCTTTGTCTCGCTACGCGACAACAACGCGCTCGGCGGCAAATGCGGTCGCTGCGAGTTCAATTCGATCTGCGGTGGCTCGCGGGCACGAGCGTATGGCGTGAGTGGTGATCCCTTCGCGGAAGATCCGGCCTGTGTGTATCAGCCGAGAATGGCTAAGGCTTCTTATAGGGAGCTCGTTTGACCTCTTCGACAACGGGAACGTCCTTGTTCATGGCGTCGAAAGCGTCTTGGAGGCGTTTCACTTGGTCGGGATGCTTCGTGGCGACATCGACTTGCTCGCCGGGATCGGCTTGGAGGTCGAAGAGCAAACCTTTTGCTCCTTCGACGCCCGTTTTGAGGCCGGGGTGGGCATCGATATTGTATTGCTCAAAGGGGGCGAGAATCGTCACGCCATCGGGAAGGCGTGGATCGAGCCATTTGCCATCGGGGCCGGGTTTGAGGTTCATTTCACGAGCGGGCAGCAGGTGAAGCTTCCAGCGGGCATCGCGAATGGTGACGAGTTTGGGGCCTTGATGACCGAAAACGAACTCGTGAGGTGATTTGGCATCGCCAGTGAGCACGGGCATCAGATCGCGACCATCGAGCACGCGGTCATTGGGCATCTTCGCACCGGTGGCGGCGAGGACGGTGGCAAAGAGATCCATCATCACGGCCAGTTCACTGCTCACCCGACCGGCGGGGATCTTGCCAGGCCAGCGGGCGATCATTGGCACGCGGTAGCCACCTTCCCAGCTCGTGCCTTTCATGCCGCGAAGACCGCCGCAACTGCCACCGAACCACGCGCCGTTGTCGCTGCTGAAGAGGATGAGCGTGTTTTCATCGACGCCGTTTTGCTTCAACGCATCGAGCACCGCGCCCACGCTATCGTCGAGATCGAGCAAGGCATCGCCGTAGAGGCCCGCGCCGCTCTTTTGGTAGTTCTTCTCGGCGGCGGCGAGTGGTTTGTGCGGCATCGCTTCGGCGAAGTAGAGGAAGAAAGGCTTCTTGGCGTTTCGCTGGATGAAATCAGCGGCGCGTTTCGCGTAGCGGGTGGTCAGCGTGGCCTGCACGACGGGATACTCGGCGACTTCCGTGCCTTCGAGGACCTGCACGGGGCGCATGTCGTTCGAGTAGGGGATGCCGTAGTATTCGTCGAAACCACGCTCAGTCGGCAACGAGCCGGCTTTGTGGCCGAGATGCCATTTGCCGACCATGCCAGTGGCATAACCGGCGGACTTAATCACCTGCGCGAGGGTGACTTCGGAGGCTGGCAAACGAAGCGCATCCGCCTCCGCGCCGCCATCGGGCGCGGGATTCTGCGTCATGCCGCAGCGGAAAGGATAGCGCCCGGTCATGAGCGAGGCCCGTGTGGGAGCGCAGAAAGGCGCGGGTGTGTTGAACTGCATCATCTTCACGCCCTCCGCCGCCATCTGATCGATGCGGGGTGTTTTGAATTTCGGATGGCCGTAGCAGCCGAGATCACCGTAGCCGAGGTCATCGGCGAGGATGACGACGACATTCGGAGCAGCGCCGACGAGCGAGGTGGTGAGAAGGAGGGCGAGTAGGACGTGTCTCATGGATCAATCGGCGGCGGAGCCTTTGGCAGGCTCTTTTTTGGCGGGAGCAGGTTTCGGGGCTTCTTCCTTCTTTTCTTCTTTTTTGGGTTCCGGGACTTTGGCGGCACGGGCTTGGGTGGCGAGTTCCTGCACGTCAGCGGCGGTGATGATGGCGGGGGCGTTGCGGGTGGAGCCGGGAATGTCACGTGTGGTGCCGATGCCGACGAATTTGCCGTTGGCGGCGAAGACGGGATTGCCGAGGTAGCTTTCAAAGGTGAGCACGAGTTTCCGCGGACGCTTGGCGACGGTGTAAACATTGCCGCGATGCACGCCGGCGACACGACCGACGCTTTTCTCGGCGCGGCTGAGGCCGATGAGGTCATCGCCAGGGCCGACATCGGTGGCATCGGCGAGGTCGATGGCTTGCAGCTTGATGCCCTTGGCTTCTTTGCTGTTCAAATCTGCCCGGATGAAGGCGAGATCGAGGTCGGTGTCCTTTAAAACGATATTGGCGGGGACATCGGAGCCATCGGCGAGCACGAGACGCACGTCCTGCAGGGAGGCTTCGAACTTGGTGCCGGAACTGGTTGGCATGTTGCTGGGATCAATGCGGGAGAGGCTGGTGACGATGAGACCGGCGGCGGCATCAATGACGGTGGCGGGGGCTTCGAGCTTGATCTCACGCGGGGCAGCTCGCGTGCCGCTGGAACCGGTGACGGTGACTTTGACGACGGCGGAGACGTTCACGATGGCGGCGTCATGCTTTTCGAGAAGCTGGCGGCACATGGCGGGCACGTCGTCGGCGTGCAGGGTGAGGGCGGTGGTGAGGAGGAAGAGGGCGGCGGGGAGTTTCATGAGGGTGAGAGGTAAGAAGTGAGAAGTGGGAAGTAAGTGGTGGGACCAGTCTGCATCGCGGCGCGAAGCGTTGCGGCTGGGGTGAATTACCATTTGGGTTCGAGTTCGACGAAGGAGGTGCGGATGCCGCGGCGGACGAAGAAGGTGACGCGGCGGGGTTTGGTTTGTTTGAGTTTGGCGAGGATCGTCTTGAGGGCGTCGATGCTGTCCACGGCCTGGCCGTCGATGGCGAGGAGAACATCCCGCTCACGCAAACCGGCGAGAGCGGCCCATCCGGCGCTTTCGACGGTGGTGATGCGCAGGCCTTGCAGATCCTTGGGCAGGCGGCTCTCATGGCGGTCGGAGACGGAGAGTTCGGTGGCGGTGAATTCGAATTGGGTGTCGGCATGCTTGGGAAGCTCGGAGGCTTGCTTGGGCTGCTGGAGGAGCTTCACATGGAACTTCATCGGCTCGCCATCGCGGAAGGCATCGAGCTCGATTTCGGTGCCGGGTTTGTATTGGCGGATGAGATCGCCGAAGACGGTCTCGTCACCGATGTTTTGGGCGGCGATGACCTGGCCGTCGAGTTTCACAATCACATCACCGGGCTTCACGCCGGCGGTTTCGGCCGAGGAGCCGGGAACGATGGTGGTGATGCGCACGCCTTTTTTGCCTTCGAGACCGAGTGCCTCGGCGAGATCGCTGGTGAGCACTTGCGAAGTGGCTCCAAACCAGGCCTTGGCGGCTAGTGCGGCGTTTTCATCTTCGTCATCGGGGCCGATCTTGGCGACGGTGAGCATCTGCTGCGTGCCACGCTGGAAGGTGACGAGCACGGTCGCGGGTGCGGCCCCATCCTGGGTGAGCTCGCGAGTGGTTTTTTCGAGTTCGTCGAGCTGGGTGATCTCGCGGTCTTTGAGTTTCAAAATGACATCACCGGGAGCCAGCGCCGGTTTGCAGGCGGCGGCGGGTCCGCTCGGACGCACGCCATCGACATAGACGCCGTGGGTGTTTTTCAGCCCACGGTCCAGAGCGATGGGGCGGGTGAGATCGCGGGCGGTGATGCCCCAGGCTTTGAGTTCGCGTTCACGATGCCACGCGGGCTCGCGAGTCTCGGTGGCGAGTTCCCAGGTGGTGGGTTTTTCATCGCGAAGGCCTACGAGCTTCACTTTTTTGCCGACGGGCGTGGCGAGGATGAGGCGATTGGCCACGGGCACGTCTTCTTCGCTGGTGCAGAGCGGCAGATCCTGGCCGTCGAAGGTCGTGAGGATGTCGCCAGCCTTCATGCCAGCTTTATCGGCTGGGGTGCCGGTGAGCACATCGGCGACGAGGATGCCTTTTTCATGGCGTGAGGTCTTTAACAAGGGCTGGAAGGTGAGACCGATGCTGCTCCATGCTTTGGTGCCATTTTTGATGAGCTCGGGGATGACGGATTGAGCGAGATTCGAAGGGATGGCGCCGCCGAGCGGGCCGGTGCCGATCTCATTCACGCCGATGATTTCGCCCGAAAGGTTCACCAGAGGGCCGCCGCTGTTCCCGGGCTGGATGACGGCATCGTGACCGATCCAGCGGACGAGCTGCCCGACGTTTTCGCCATCGATGGTGAGCGTGCTGTTGGGCAGGATCATGTTCACATTCGAAACGATGCCGCTGGTCACCGACTGGGCGAGGCCGCGAGGGCTGCCCATGGCGAGCACGGTATCGCCGACCTTGAGCTGATCGGAATCGCCAAACTTCGCGACGGGGAGTTTTTTACCCGGCTGCGTGCGGGACGCGAGATCGAGCTTCAGCACACACAAATCGGTGAGCACATCGGTGCCGATGACCTCCGCATCGATCTCCTCGCGGTCCGCGGTGCGGCAAACGACGCGGGTGGCACGGCCCGCGACGTGGTGATTGGTGAGCACATGACCTTCCTCGGAGATGATGGCACCGCTGCCGGAGGCGCGGAGCTTTCTCATCACGCCGTCCTGGCCTTCGAGTGTGACGACGTGAATGCGGACGAGGGCGGGAAAGACGGCGTCCACAGCTCTTTGGATGCCTGGAGGCGGCGGGGCGGGTTCCTGAGCATGGCTGGAAAGCGCGGTGAGGCCGGCGAGTGCGAATAAAGCGAATTTTGCCTTCATCCGGTGAAGGCTAGCGGAGCGGTGGGAGAGCGGTCAACCTTTGTCTCGTTCAACTCACAGACCGGAAGGGCGCTCGGAGGCTTTGCGAATGGCGGGGCCTTTGCGCACGGGGGGCTTCGAGGGATCGAAATACTCGCCACCGATGATTTCCGCGCCGTTTTTGACCATCATGAGGCTGGGGCGGCTGCCTTCGAGATCGCGGTAGTAGCTGCGCTTACCGATCTGGCCGTCGGGCTTGATGATGGTGTGGCAGAAGACACGGGGCTGAGCCATGAAGAGGAGGTGAAAGTGGTTTTTGCTATCGATGGCCATCTGCGGCTGGATGGAATGAATGATGGGGCCGAGGAGTTGGGTGGTGAGACGCTCCTTCGTGCGATCATCGACGATGCGTGCGTAGAGCGTGACGGAATCAATGTCTCGAAAGATGATGGCCTGATAGCGGCGGGCACGGCCTGCCTGGGGAAATCCCTGCGGCACGCCATAGGACTCATCGAACATGGGTTTGGAATCCGTGACGGTGATGCGTGAGCGATTGGTGGCGTAGTATTGGCTGCTGAGCGGGTGGTAAATGCTGGCGATGGTATAAAAAGTGCCGACATCGGCGGTGGAGGCGCTGCCTTCGATCTCGACGGTGTGTCGCGTGGTGCTGCCCGCCTTTAAGGTGATGGCGCTGCGAGAGCTGATGGGCACGGGGGCGAGCTGGCGGCCCGATGAGTCCTCAAACTGAAACTGTAACCAAGGCCGCGAACCGACGCCGCCGACGATGGCATCGGCTCCAGAGCGATTGGTGATGGTAACGAAGGCCAGCAACGGCTCACCCTGAAGGAAACTGCCTTTTTGCAGAGTGAGATTGGCGGCATACTGAGCCGCAGCGGGGCTGGCGAGAAGCAGGAGGAAGAGAAAGAAGCGCATGGCGGGAGTATGGGGGGAAGAGGGCAAGGGAGTCAAGGGGACGAGTCAGATGTCAGATGTCAGATGTGAGAAGTGGACTTCTGACCTCTGACTTCTCACGTCTGACAACGCCGACCGTTTACGGCGCGGTATCTCGAACGGTGCGGAAGCCGCGAGCTGGAGCGGTTTCGAGGGCGGATTCGGGGAAAAGGCGGGCGGTGAGGAGTTGGTCGTTGGATTTGAGGCCGTAGTGACCGCCACGGGCGACGGGCACACGCACATCGGGGAACTCGGGATGCGAGGGCCAGGCGGCGTCTTTGTTCTCACTGGCGGTCCATTCTTGCACGTTACCCGCCATGTCCTGCACGCCGTAAGGACTAACGTCCTGCGTGCTGCGGGTGACGGCGGCGGTGAGGTTAAAGCCATCGATCTGGCCGCCTTTGGCATTGGCGGAGGTGGTGTAGTCATCGCCGAGGTTGGCGGCGTTGGGACGTGGCTGATTGCCCCAAGGATAGCGGAGGCCTTTTTCGCCACGCGCGGCTTTTTCCCATTCCTGCTCGGTGGGGAGGCGCTCGCCACGCCATTTGGCGAAGGCATACGCGTCGAACCAGTCCACCTGCGTGACGGGCATGTCGAGGGAGAGAGCTTCACCATTGAAGCTGGTGCTGCTTTGCGCGGCGGCAAAGTAGGCGGCCCATTTTGGCGGTGTGTGGCCTTCTTTGGTTTTAGGTTGCTCGGGATGGTCGAAACGATTCACGGGGCCTTTTTTCAGCTCGGCGAGGAACTCAGCATATTGAGCGATCGTGACCTCCGTTTGGCGAATCCAGTAGTCCGGCAGCTTCGGGTGTTCGTCTTTCTGATACACGAAGGTTCCCGCAGGAATCTGACGCCAAGCCACGCTGGTGCTGGCGGCTTTTTTGGGCTTGGAGGAGGGTACGATGCCATTGGTGAGAGCGCCGGAGAGGGCGGCGGCGATGAGGATGGCAATGGCGGCGAGCCACAGCCACCACGGTCGTTCACGAGCGACGGTGGCGGGCAGCGTCTCGGCCTCGATTTTTTTCACAATGCTGTGCTCGCGCATGGCATCGCGGATTTCATCGAGGGCATCGAGGAGGCCGCTCCAGTCGTGCTGGCCGTTTTGCAGGGTTTCGAGCACGCCACGGGCTTTCCCGTCACTGGCGACATCCTTTAGCAGGAGCAACAGCGCCTTCACATCGGCCTTGGCATCACGTTGGGCGGTGGTGGCTTGGCGGAAGATGTTGGTGATGCTGGCCTGATG
Source organism: Verrucomicrobiaceae bacterium (assembly GCA_016713245.1). Lineage (GTDB taxonomy): Bacteria > Verrucomicrobiota > Verrucomicrobiia > Verrucomicrobiales > Verrucomicrobiaceae > Prosthecobacter. The sequence continues at coordinate 1,936,433 of JADJPM010000001.1, forward strand.
CTCACCATCGACGTAAATATCACGCGGAGCGAGGCTGCGGTGATGGTAGCCGCGGCTGGTGGCATGCTCCATGGCCTCAGTGATGCCGTGGAGCACCTCGATCACGCGGCGTTCGGAGAGGCGCTCCCCAGATTCTTCGATCTCATCGAGCGTGCGGCCACGCGGAATTTCCCGCGTGTAGAAGAGCCAGCCATTCGCCTCACCCGCCTCATAAAGCGGGGCGATGCGAGCAAAGGTGAGCGAGGCCTTCACGCGGATACGCTCTTTGAATTTCGCCACGACTTCCGGCTTCTTCAAATACTCCGGCTTCAGCAGCACGAGGGCCACCGGACGCTGCACGCTCACCTGCACGGCGCGATAGGTTTCTGCCTCGTTTTCGATGTAAAGGCGGTCGAGCACCTGGTAGCTGCCGAGCACGGTGCCGGGCACCATGACGGGCGGAGGCTCGGAGGCATCCACCGGGGCAGTGAGCAGGGCCTGCACACGCTGCACGAGCTTCTCCGGCGGATAAGGGCCGTCTTTGAGCACGGTGGTGCCAGAGAGTTGCTCCTCAAAGCCACTCAAATCAAAGCGGGTGGTGAAAAGCACGCGCACATGAGGAAAGCGTGCCCGCGCCGCATCACGCAGCGCGAAGCCGGTGTGCCCGGCATCGAAAATGGCCTCGGTGACGAGCACATCGAGTGCTTCCGCCTTCGCAATCCAGGCGGCCGCCTCATCCGCGAGGGCGAGGGGCACGATGGTGAAGCCGGGGAGCTGCTCTCTCAGGAAGACGGCGCGGCTTTCGAGGAGGCTGGCATTGGAATCGACAAAAAGAAGAATCATCAGCGGGGATGCCCTGCATCAGGGCCGGGCCACGGGCGGGAGGAGCGGGTTGGGCGAATTACCCGGCATGGTAGCACCGGGAAGGCTCAGTTTCGCCTGCTCCAAAAGATCCCGCGGCTCAGCGGCGACGTCTTGGAGCTTGTTGTCATAATAGAGGTGCAGCATGTAGCCGTGGTAGGTCTTCGGATTGCGCTGCGCTGCCTCCTCCGGCGTGGGCGGAGGCAGGGTATAAACGATATCGACGATCTCCATGTCCGTGCCCACCCAGTTCACCGGCTGCGTCTGCCAGGTCTCGATGAGCTCGGTGGTGTTATCGAGCTTCGTGCCGCCATTGTGACGGTAGTAAAAGAAGGCTTTCAGGTCGATGGCGTTCGGATCAATGGACTTGCTGCCATTGCGCTGGATGGGCACTCGGAGCAGGAAACGCTCACCACCTTCCTTCACGGCGAAGTCACGCTTGATCTCGCAGGCACCGAGGCGCAGGCGCTTATCGGATTCGCTTGCTGGTGGCGATCCGATGGAGGGAGCAGCCACGGTGTCCGCTCCTGGCACATTGCCGAGGCGGCGCAGCGCCAGATCAAAGAACTGCCCGGCCTTCGCCGCGCCTTGAAGCTGGATGCCGCGCCACATGTCCACCGCCTTCGCATTGAGGCCCATCTGCTCGTAAACCTCCGCTGTCTCCGCCATCACCGCCGGGTGATTTGGGGAGACCAAATCCGCCTGCTGGAGGGATTGCAGCGCCTCTTGGGTATTGCCTGCCGTGCGCAGGTCTTTGGCGGCGGCTAGCAGGCCATTCACATCACGCCGTGGATCGACGGTGCTGCTGCTGTTGGGAATGCTTTGCGTGCCATCGAGGCCTTTCGGCAGGTCTTTGGGCATGGCACGTCCGGCACCGGGCAGTTCCGGTGGAGGCTCGGTGATGGCTGGAAGCTTCGAAAAATCGGGAATCGGAGGCGGCTTCATGCCACTGCCAGGAAGAGAAGGGGGTGGCTCACTGGCGGCGAGGCTGGGGACAGGCGGCGCTTTGCCAAAGGTGCCCATCGGCGGTGGTGCATTGGGTGAAACCGGCGGCGGGGCGAGAGCGGGCACGACGGGAACTGTAGGCGGTGGCGTGATAAATTGCCCCGGCTCCGGCACTGGCTTCCGCGTGCCAGTGGAGGCCAGTCCAGGCAGTGGCGGCACATCACGGGCGCTCGCGGCGGCCATTTCCGCTTCGCTCGGGCTTTTCGCGGCCAAAAGCCAGATCAGCAGGCCGAGTTGCGACACGGCCAGCAGGCCGAGCGAGCCCCAGGCAAGCGCCGAGGAACGCTCACGATTGTGAGTGAGAATGGAGGAGGGGGGAATCACGAGGGTTTTTTTACCGGAAAAGGAGCGGCATCGTATGGGTTTGCCGGAGATGTGTCAATGGTGCTGCCGGGCTTCGTGAGGCAGCTTTGGTTGCCTTTTCGCATTCACGCATCACTCGTCACACGCTCATGGCTTCCCCCGTCCCCGTCTTCCACCTCTCACCCGTCCAAATGGCGGCGGCGCTGAGCCAGCGGGAGGGCTTTGTGTGGATGGACTCGTCCCTGCCACAGCCAGGGGCGGTGAGTGTGCTCACGGCGGAACCCATCGAGGTGCTGCGCGGCCACATCGAGCGGGATTGGAAGCTCGTCCGCGCTGCCCTGAGTCTGCCACGAGCCACGCGGGGCGGACTTTACGGCTGGGTGGGTTATGACGGGCAATTCGTGCTCGGCGTGTATCCGCACGGCATGATGTACGAGCACGACACAGGCCGCTGGTCCTCCTTCGGCGATTTTAAGACTCCTGATTCGGGATTCCTGATGCTTGATTCGCCGCCGCCCCTGGATTTTCGGCCGTTGGTGAGCAAAAACGACTTTACCGGCATTGTGCGGAAGGCGCAGGACTACATCGCGGCCGGCGATATCTACCAGGTAAACCTTTCCTACCCCTGGACCGCTAAGTGGCCCGAGAAGGCGGATGCGCTTGGTCTATATCTGAAACTCCGCGAGGTCTCCCCCGCGCCTCACGCAGCCTTTTTGCGGCTCGATGGCACTGCGGTGCTCTCCGCCTCGATGGAGACCTTTTTGAAGCTCGACGGCCAGCAGATCAGCACGCGGCCGATCAAAGGTACTCGGCCGCGTTACCTCGATGACGTGCAGCGGGATGTGGCCGCACAAAACGAGCTGCGAGCCTCCGAGAAGGAAAAAGCCGAGCTACTCATGATCACAGATCTCGAGCGAAACGACCTCGGCCAAGTGTGCGAGTTCGGCAGCGTGCAGGTGCCGGAACTCTGGCGCGTGGAAAGCTTTGCGCAGGTGTTTCACCTCGTCTCGACCGTCACCGGACGCTTGCGAGCACACATCGACCATGCGGGCGCTTTTCGAGCCTGTTTTCCGGGCGGCAGCATCACCGGCGCACCGAAAAAACGAGCCTCCGAAATCATCGCCGAGCTCGAACAGCATCCACGCGGCATTTACACCGGTGCCATCGGCTGGTTCGGCTTCGACGGGCGCAGCCAGTGGAACATCGCCATCCGCACCGCCATCCAAAAAGGCTCCGAAATCCGCTTCCACACCGGCTGCGGCATCGTCGCCGATTCCATCCCCGAACTGGAGCACGAGGAGAGCCTGCACAAGGCGGCGGGCATTCTCAAAGCGGCAGCGCAGAGGGGCTAGGCTTTCCCAGCCCACAGCATTCGCACGCCGAAGACGATCAAGAGCACGCCGAAGATCTTCGTGAGGCGTTCATCGCTCATCGACTTCAGCCAACTGGCCCCAAAGTAGGCCAAGATCGAAGCCGAGATGGCGGTGATGAGCGCCACCTGCCAGTTCACGAGGCCGGCGCGGACGTTTTGCGTGGTGGCCATCAGTGCGGTGGGAATGATGATCGCCAACGAAGTGGCCACCGCCGTCTTTTGAGGTAGGTCGAGCAGCAGCACAAAGCCCGGCACCATCACCACGCCGCCGCCCACGCCGCACAAGGCCGCGATGAGACCGCTGACGACGCCGATGCCGAGACACTTCAAAACAAACGAGAGGGACATGCGCCGAACCAACCGCGAAAGCCCCGCCCCGCAACTCGCTTACTTCGCGCCGTTCTCAAACCAGGCGAGCATATCGAGGATCTGCTCGGCCTTGAGCGCATTCAGCAAGCCCGGCGGCATCGGCGAGACTTCAGATATGGTGCGCTCTTTGATCATTGCTTTGCCGATCTCGACCGTCTCGGGTGCGATCGGGTTTGGTTTGAGCACCACACGCTCATCGTCCTCGCTTTCGAGGCTGCCGGAGTGCGTTTTGCCATCGCTCGTCTTCACCGTCACGAGGCGGAATTTCTCGTCGATGAACTTCGAGGGGTTCAAAATGTGATCGAGTAGGTCCTTGCGGCCAAATCGAGCGGAAACCTGCACCAGATCCGGCCCGAAGACACCGGCGGGCAGCGTGGCATCCGTGCTCACGCGATGGCAAAACACGCACTGGGCCCGCACCAGCGCATCGCGGGCACTTTCGCGACTGCGGGACTTCGCGTCCATTTTCGCGAGTTGAGGCTCCAGGTCGGCCAGGGTCCAGTTTTTGAAGCTATGACCCGGCAACGCATGCGGTGAAAGCGCCACCGGTTTCGGCGGATTGATCACCGCGGCGAGCTTCACGGCTTCCTCCGGTTTCAACGCGGCAGCGAGTTCACTGCGGGTATCGCTGATGGCTTTGAAGAAGGTGGAGGCTCCGGTCATCTTTTCGGCCTTGTTCAAGGCCTCGAAGGCGATTTGGCGCTGCTCCAGTGTCCAGCCATCTTTTAGGTAGCGGAGCATGAAGGGATAAAACAGCAGATCCTCCGAGGTCGTGGCCGCAGTGAGCAGCGGCATGGTCTTTGCGATAACCGTGGGTGACTTCAAATAGACCAGTAGGCGGCATAGCTCGCGGTTTAGAAAGGTCTCATTTGCCGGATAAACCGCCCACGCGGCGAGTTTGTCCTTCTGCGTCGGCTCTCCCTGCCTCGCGATCGCCACGGCGATCACCCGCAAGGCATCCAAGGTGGGCTTGGGCGCGGCTTTCATCACGGATTCGAGCAGCGGTTCGAGGTCTGTTTTTTCACTGACGCGGGCCAAGGCGAGCAGTTCGTGCATCTGGCCGTTCTGAAGCGCCTCCGCACGCCATTCAGCTACCGGGCGGTTCTCGAGGGAGAGGCGTTTTTGATGTTTCTCGGCATGTTTGTCAGACCAGTCGGACTGGTCGGACCCGTCCGACAATGTGCCCGTCACCCGATACAGCCCACTCTGCGTCCCTCTCCCACCCGTGATAAACCACATCGCGCCATCGGGGCCGATGCAGCCATCGGTGACGTTGAGCGGTCGGCCGGTGATGAAATCCTCCTGCGTCACGACCTTGCCAAAATGCACCGCGATGATCCGCCCGTAGCTCCAATCAAGCAGGTAGAGCGCTTCTTGATACTTCCTCGGAAACGCTGCTCCATAGCCGAAGAAGATGCCGGTGGGCGAGGACAGGCCGATATCGATGACGCTCGGCAACGTGTCAGCATACCAGGCGGGGAAGCGCCCGGTGCCGCGACGCCAGCCGAAGTCGGCTCCGGGCACGACATGCAGCACGCGGGTGGGCATGTACCAGGGTGTGCCGACATCGCGCTCCATGTCCGCGTCGAAGGTGAAGAGCTCGCCGGCGCGGTTGAAGGCGATGTCGAGCGGGTTGCGCAGGCCGCCAGCAAGCAGCGTGATCTTGGAGCCATCCGGCTTCACGCGGAGGATGTGCCCGGCGGGCAGTTCCACATTGCCGTCGAACATGCTGCCATCCCATGGATTTGGGATGAGCTGGTCGTGGGCATAGTTTTTCAGCGGTGAATCCGGCGCGATGTTCTCGGGAAGAAGCACGTTGTTCCCATGCGCCACGTAGATGTCGCCCTCGGGACCGAGCTTGATGTGATTGCGCCCGTGCCCCACGCCGCCGCCGGTGCGCATGAGCTCCTTTCGCTCGTCGAAGGTGCCGTCGCCATTTTGGTCCGTCAGGCGGACGAGAGCCTTGGTGTTGTTGGCGTTCGCGAAGAGGGAACCATGCGCATAGAGCAATCCGCGGCATTCGAGCAGCTCGTCGTCGATGATCTCGACCTTTTGATCGCCGCTGCCGCTGATCGTCAGGCGCAGCAGGCCCTTTTTCTCCTTCGCGAGGGTGAGGCGACCCTGCTCGTCAAAGGCCATCGCCACCCACGAGTCCTCGCCAGGCTGGGCGGAGCGGACGAGCTCGGCTTTGAAACCGGGTGGCAGGCTCAAAGAAGCCGCATCCGTGGCCTGATTCTGCGCTCCGGGTTTGGCGAGCTGCCAGGAGTTGTAGGCATCGAAGGCTTTTTTGAGGTCGAAGGGGTTCTTGGCGGGATCGGCGTCCGTGGAGCCGGAAACGACCGCGTTTTGCCAAGCGGCATCGGTGACGATCCAGCGGACGGCAGCGAGGTCGCCATTGAGTTCGAGCAAGGCGGCCACTTTCCGCTTCGCAGGCACCCGGAGGCCAATTTGATGCGTTTTGCCATCGGCGAGCTGCCGTGTGAGGTCCGTGCCAATGGCACTCTCCGCCGGTGAAAGGGTCGCGATGGTTTTCCCATCGACGAGGACCTCCACCGGGGCCTCTGAGGCGGTGAGGAGCACGGCTTTGAGCAGTTTTCCCTCGTGCTGCACCTCGCGGGACATCGTGGCGGGCTTTTCCGAGGTCAGCCACATCGGCGAAGGAGGCCGGTTGGCCATCTGGGCAAAGGTGGTGGTGGTCACGAGGACAAAAAGCAGGAGGCGCATCCTCCCCAAACGCCCTCAAATGTGCGGTTCGGACGAAATTTGAGATTGCCGAAAAAGAGGGGGATGGGCTAAAGTAACTTTTATTATGTTCATGCGCGCTCTCTCTCTTGCCGTCGCCATCGCAGGTCTCTTCGCCGCGAATGCCTCCGCCGCCGTGCTCTTCAGCACGCTCGGGCAATCGAACAACGCCCCGAACGGTATTTTCGATACGGACTACCGCCTAGCGTCTGATTTCGAGACGCAGGGGGTCGGAGCTAGCATCACGGGACTGACGCTGAATCTGAACAACAGTGACACCGTTGGCCACAATTTCACGGTCAGCCTTTACAGCGATGCGGGTGGCACGGTGGGCTCTCTCCTGACCAATTTTTCTAGCGAGTTGATTGCCGCCAACACGTTTGGGGCGGTCAACAAGCTTTTCACAGGGAGCTACAGCCTGATGGCCAACACCAAATACTGGGTGGTGCTCGAAATGCTCGAAAACGTCGTCAGCAGTGGGGATCAGCCAAACTGGAGTGGCAACAGCGGTGACGGCATTGACGGCGGTGGTAGCTTTTTGGAGGTTGCCTCCACGTTTGCTCAAACGTCGTCCGATGGTGGAGCCAGTTGGAGTGATGCGAGTGCGGACAACTTCCTCTTCAACGTCATCGGCGTCGCCGCCGTCCCCGAGCCGTCCCGTGTTGTCCTGGCCATCGCGGGCTTTTTTGTAGTAGGCTTCCGTCGCCGCCGCTGATCGTTGGCGGGGCCTAAGTGGCTGAATCGAGGGTTTTGCGTCCTTGCGCCGTGGGTTTTTGCGCCCATCATCCGCGCCCTCACTCATCACCACACGACCATGGCCGACATCTCCACCTCCGCTGCTGACAAAAAGGAAAAAGAATACTTCACGAGCACTCCTCAGGAGACGCCGGGCTTCTTCCTCAAAGGTTCCCACCAATACGATTGGGGTCTCAAGAACCGCCTCAGCCAGGTTTTCAACCCCAAGGACGGCCGCACCGTGATGCTCGCCTTTGACCACGGTTATTTTCAAGGCCCCACGACTGGTCTTGAGCGTGTCGATCAGACCATTCTCCCTCTCGAACCCTACGCCGACTGCCTCATGCTCACGCGTGGCATTCAGCGCAGCGTGATCCCGGCCTCCACTCGCAAAGCCATCGCTCTCCGCGCTTCGGGCGGCACCTCGATGGTGAGCCAGTTCGAGGAGTGGGAAGGCGAAATCGACGGCAAGAAGGCCAAGTTTGGCCGCCCCGGCTTCGAACCGCTCTCCAATGAATCCACCGCGCTGAACATCGAAGAGGCCATCCGCCTCAACGCGAGCGTTTTGGCCGTGCAGGTCTTCATCGGCAGCGCTTACGAGCGCCAGAGCCTCAAAAACCTCACCGACCTCGTCGATGCGGCTTCGCGTTATGGCATCGCCGTCATGGGCGTGACTGCCGTGGGTCGTGCGATGGCCCGCACGCCGCAGTATTTCCGCCTCGCGACCCGCATCATGGCCGAGCTCGGCGCGAACGTGGTGAAGTGCTACTACACCGACACCGAATTCGACACCGTGACGAGCTGCTGCCCCGTGCCGATCGTCATCGCCGGTGGCAAGAAGCTCCCCGAGCTCGATGCGCTGACCATGTGCTACAACGCCATCCAGCAAGGCGCGAATGGCGTGGACATGGGCCGCAACATCTTCCAGAGCGACGCGCCGATCAGCATGATGCAGGCCGTTCGCGGCGTGGTGCATGAAGGCCTGACGCCTGCGCAGGGCTTCCAGATGTACAACGACCTCAAGGCCAAGGGCACCAAGTAAACATGCGGCGATGGAGTGATGGAGTCGTGGAGTTTTGCTCCCATCCATCACTCCCATACTCCACCACTCCATCCCTCCGGCCCCGCCCGATGTTTCACGATCTCTACGACTACCTCTACCACGATGCTCCCACCGGCGGCATTCCGCTGAAGGGCACGGGCATCGTGCTGGGGCTCGCCTTGATCGCCTCGCACGCGTGGGTGCTCATGAACGGGGAGAAGACGAAGGCTTTCCTGAAAGCCTTTCCCCGCACCTTCAAATGGGGCGTAATCCTCATGTCTGTCTCCCTGCTGTGGGCGATGTTTTTGCTCTCGAACATGGACATGGGCGAGTTCTTCAACATGCGGCAGTACTTTATGATGGTCGTTGCTGCCGGAGGCATCGGCATGATCATTTATGTGCCTGAGTTTCTCTCCGTCCGCGCCCTCGGCTGCCTGATGCTGCTGGCGGCCAGCCCGGTGCTTTACGCCGCCTTCATGCAGCCGCAGACCAGCCGTCTGCTGCTGCCGATCCTCGCTTACGCATGGATCATCGCGGGCATGTACTTCATCGGCATGCCCTATCTGATGCGTGATGGCATCACCTGGCTCACCGCAAAGCCGGGTCGCTGGAATGCCGCCGTGTATGGTGGCATCGGTTACGGCGTGCTGATGCTCGCCACGGCCATCGTTTCGTATTGATCGGCCATGAAACCGCCACCTCGCGTGCTCGTCATCCGCGGCGGGGCCATCGGGGATTTCATCCTCACCCTTCCTGCCATGCGTGTGCTGCGGGAGATGATCCCGAATTGCCACCTTGAGGTCATGGGCTACCTCAACATCGCCACGCTCGCTCAAGCCGCCGGCCTTGCAGATAGCGTGCGCAGTCTCGATCACCGCACAATGGCGGCTCTCTTCGCCAAAACCGCGCCCATTGATGAGGCGCTCAGCGAGCATCTGAGAAGCTTCAATCTCATCGTCAGCTACCTCTTCGATCCCGACGGCCACTTCCGCGCCAGCATGGAACGTGTCGGCGTGAAGACGCTCATCGAGTGCTCCCACCGTGTGCAGCCGGATCAAGGCCACGCCTCCCGTCAGCTCGCGAAACCGCTCGAAAAGCTCGCCATGTTCGTGGAGGACGAACATCTGCTGAGGGCTCATTTCGAGCGTCGCGAAGTTGTCCCCAACCGCCTCGCCATCCATCTCGGCAGCGGCTCGGAGAAGAAAAACTGGCCGTTGGAGCGGTGGTTGGCTCTGGCGGATGATTTTCGCGATCACGAGGTCATTTTCATCACCGGCGAGGCCGAGCAGGAGCGCGGTGTTTGTAGTTCGGGCTTTAGCCCGCGCATCACAAACTGGCACTCGCTGCCCCTGCCGGAGCTCGCGAGCCGTTTGAGCACCTGCGCGGCCTTTCTCGGTCACGACAGCGGCATCTCGCACCTCGCCGCTGCGTGTGGCGTGCCCTCGCTGCTGCTTTTTGGTCCCACCGATCCGGCGGTGTGGGCACCGCCGCAGCCTTGGGTCACCATCCTTCGCGCCGAAAACGGCGATCTGGCCTCCCTCGAAGACCAGCAGGTAAAATTGGCCGCCCGGCAAGTTGTGTCGAAATCGTAGCGTGCTAAGCAGGTTGCCATCAAACCTTCGTCAGAAGTGAGAAGTAAGACGTGAGAGGTGGAAGGGCAGTCGCCACTTCTGACTTCTAACATCTGACTTCTCACGCTCCCCGCCCTGCCATCCATGTCCGACTTCCAACAGCCCGAACGATTCCGCACCATCCTCATCCTTGGTGCCCCCGGCAGCGGCAAAGGCACGCAAGGGAAGGTGCTCGGCTCCATCCCGCGCTTTCATCATCTCGCCTGCGGGGATGTCTTTCGCTCGCTCGATACCCGCACGCCGCTCGGGCAGAAGTTCGTCGAATACTCCAGCCGAGGCGAGCTCGTGCCGGATGACGTCACCGTGCAGCTTTGGCATGCCAATGTGCGCCAGCGGGTCGATTCGCATCAGTTCAAGCCGGAGATCGACTTCCTCGTGCTCGACGGCATTCCTCGCAATGTGGAGCAGGCGAGGCACATGGAGGAGCACATCGAGGTGCTCAAAGTCTTCCACCTCTCCTGCCCGGACCGCACCGAACTCGCCCGCCGCCTGCGCAAACGTGCCCTCAAGGATAACCGATTCGACGACGCCAACGAAGCCGTCATCCAGCAGCGTTTTGCCACCTACGAAGCCGAGACCAAACCCATCCTCGACTACTACGCCGGCGACCGCGTGATGCCCATCGATGCCTCTCAAGCCCCCGCCAAGGTCCTCTACGATATCCTCGGCGGCATCATGACCCTCGACGCGTGGAAAGAGCTGGAGAAGATGACCATTTAATGCGCATTCTCTTCATCGGCACCGGAGACATCGGCCTTCCCTCGCTGGAATGGCTCATCAACACGCCCCAGCACGAGGTCGTCGGCGTCATCACGCAGCCTGATAAGCCCGTCGGCCGCAAGCAGGTGCTCACCCCGCCGCAAACCAAGGTCCGCGCCCTCGCCGCCGGCTTGCCCGTCTTCCAGCCGCTGAAGATCCGACATGCCGTCGAGGAGCTCAAAGCCTTCAACGCCGACCTCGCCGTTGTCGTCGCCTACGGTCAAATCCTCTCCCGCGCCGTGCTCGACGTGCCACCGCTCGGCTGCCTGAACATCCACGCCTCCCTTTTGCCCCGTCACCGTGGTGCCGCGCCCATTCAGGCCGCCATCCGCGATGGCGACACAGAGACTGGCCTCACCATCATGTTCATGGATGAAGGCCTCGATACGGGCGACATGCTCCTCACCCGCACGCTGCCCATCACCGCCGACGACACTGGCGGCAGCCTGCACGACAAACTCGCCCTCCTCGCCCCTTCCGCCCTCGAAGCTGCCCTTGATCTCATCGCCGCTGGCAACCCGCCGCGTGAAAAACAAGACGAGTCCAAAGTCACCCACGTCCGCAAACTCACGCGACAAGATGGAAAGCTCGACTGGACCAAGCCTGCCGCCGAACTCGAACGCCTCGTGCGAGCCTTCACCCCCTGGCCCGGCACCCACTGCCTGCTTCACGGCAGCCAGTTGAAGGTCCACCGCGCCGCTTTGATCGAAAACGCCGATGCTTGCCCTGCCCCCGGCACCATCGTCCGTGCCGATGCCAGCGGCATCCTCGTGAACTGCGGCACCGGCCTTCTCAATCTCCTCGAAGTCCAAACCGAAGGTGGCAAACGTCTCCCTGCCGCTGATTTCCTTCGTGGGCATCCGCTGGCGGCGGGCGACACGCTTGGCTGAGCAGATCAATGATGTCTTGAATAGGAATTTTCCGCCCGGCATTCCTCATTCGGCATTCGTCATTGATTCCAGCCCTCCTGCGCCCATAGATGGCCGCTCCAAATCCCCCCTTTCCCATGCCCAAATTCATCGAAATGCCCAAACTCAGTGACACCATGACCGAGGGAACCCTCGCTAAATGGACGGTCAAAGAAGGGGACAAGATCACCGTCGGCAAAGCCATCGCGGACATCGAAACCGACAAGGCCACCATGGAATACGCCAGCCCGTTTGAAGGCGTGCTTCACAAGTTCATCGTCCAGGCCGGTCAAAAAGTGCCGTTAAGCGCCCCGCTGGCCGTGATGCTCGAAGAAGACGAGGCTGCCCCCGCGAATCTCGACGAACTCATCGCCAAGGCCCAGGCCGCCGCTGCTCCTGCGCCCGCTGCCGAGAAAAAACCTGCCGCCAGCGCCTCGAAAGCCGCCGCAGCCGGTCCTCGCCTCCCGCAGGCTCCGCAGCACAAATCCCGCGCCGCCGCCGGTGGTGCCGCGCTTCGCGTCAAAGCCTCGCCGCTGGCCAAAAAGATCGCCGCTGAGCGCGGCGTCGATTTGAATGCCCTCATCGGCACCGGCCCTGGCGGACGCATCGTGCGTGAAGACGTCGAAAACGCCCCCGTGGGTGGTTCCAGCGCCCGCGTGGCCGCCACACCGGCCATTCGCCCTTCTTTTGGCCCTGAGGACGAACGCGTGCCCACCAGCGGCATGCGAAACATCATCGCCGAGCGCCTTCTGGCCTCGAAGACTCAGATTCCGCACTTCTACCTCCAGATGGAAGTCGATGCCGGACCGCTCATGGAGTTCCGTGCGCACCTCAATGCCACCAACGAGAAGACCGGCGGCAACAAATACACCGTGAACGACTTCATCCTGAAGGCCGTCATCCGCGCCGCTCAGGCCCAGCCTGCCATCAACGCCGCCTGGGATGGCGATGCCATCGTGAAGTTCAAATCCGTCGGCCTCAGCGTCGCCATCGCCGTCGAGGACGGTCTCGTCACGCCGGTCATCAAGCAGGCAGAAAAGAAAACGCTCCTCGAAATCAGCCAGGCCGTCAAAGACCTCGCGGGTAAGTCGAAGAACAAGAAGCTCAGCCCCGATGACTTCGCGGGTGGCACGATCACCGTCTCGAACCTTGGTGCGTATGGCATCGACCAGTTCGCCGCCATCATCAATCCGCCGCAGGCGGCCATCATCGCCATCGGCAGCATTCGTTCGGCCGCTGTCGTCAATGACAAGGGCCAGATCGTCGTCGGCCAGCGCATGTGGGTGGGCCTCAGCGGCGACCATCGCGTCGTCGATGGTGCCGTGGCCGCCACCTTCCTCGCGGAAATGCGCAAGCTTCTGGAAAACCCGGCCCTGATGCTGGTTTGATGCCCGTGTGAGTCACTCATCTCAGCCGGAGGCCGCAAGGCCTCCGGCCTTTTTTTGGCCATCAGGCACTCGTGCGCTGCCGGAACTGAATGCCCGCCAGGCGCAAAAGCATCCTGAGGGTGGGCTCGGAGATCTTGGCGGCCTCGACGCGATGACGTGCGAGGTTTTGGCGCAGATCCTGCATGGTCCAGGAGAGGAGGGTGGCCGGCTGGGTGCGGCTTACGATCTGCTGGATGAGCGGGACGAATTCATCCTGCGGATAACGCACCGGGCGGCCGCTGCGCTCCGCGTCATTCACCGCACCTTCGACGCCGTGCGTCTGGTAGCGTTCCACGAGTCGTTCCAGGGTCCGCTCGCACACGTCGCTGGCCTTGGCGATCTCGGGTCGCGGCAGGCCTTCGTGCAGGAGCAGCATGGCTCGTGCACGGCGCTGGCGTCCCGCTGATCCTTTGCGCTGCTGGACGACCCTTTGGCAGAAGTCTCGTTCGCCTTCAGTGAGGGTGACACGTTTATCTGGCAGGCGGGCGTCGTCAGGCAGTCCTTCATCCAGCACCTGGGGCAGCCCGTGCTCCTCGTATCGCTGCCGGATCAGGGTGAGTGTGCGGGTGGAAATGCCGGTGCGCTGCGAAAGACATGCCTCATCGGGGTAGCGATGCATTTCGAGCAATAGCCGGGCCATGCGTTTCACTCCGATGTCTGACTTCGGTGACAAAGCCAGTCGCTGGCAGAAATCGAGGTCGTATTCGGACAGCACGAGAAAAGGCGATGAGGCAGTTAGATTCATAGGAACGGATGGGTTCAGATCGACCGACGACGGCGCAGGAGAAGACCGAGGAGGCCAGCGGCGAGCAGCAGCGCACGAGATGGCTCGGGGACGCCGGACACGGCGATCAATCCGTGGCTGGCGAAGGCGGAAAGGTCCCACAGCAGACCGCCGGAGAGGGTGGGCAGATCGAGATCGCCATACGCACCGCCCGTTGTGGTGAAGCCCGGGGTGCTGAAGGAGCCGCCGAGGATCGTGGTCCAGTCGAGCAGATTGAAAACATCGCCCGCAGCAGCACCGCTGAGCCAGCCGTTGTCGATCACGAGCAAGGCACCATCTCCAAAGCTGCCAGAGGCTCGCGTTCCGAGGCTGAGGCCACCATTCGTGAGCTGAATGAAATCATGGTCGCCATAGGTGGCGGGGGACACGTTGAACACCGCGGCATTGCTGTTGGCGATGATGAAGGTGCCCAGGTCCTGACCGCTGCTGAGCCAGGAGGTCACGGTGCTATTGCCCACATCGAGCGTGGGTGTGGTGATGGTCATCTGGAGCTGCGAACCATTCGCCACGGTGATGCCGCTGATGCTGGTGAAGATGAGTTGCTGGTTGCTGGTGCTGCTGTTTGTCAATCCGGGGGCCAGGATGCCGGGATTCGTCACGGTGCCGATGATCGTGGAGCCTGCGATCGAGGATGCTGCGGAGCCACCCGCGAGCACGGGGGCGGTGGCGAGCGTGGTAGCCGCGCCGGTGACGCTGACGACACCCGCCGTGCCGCCCGCACCCAGGAGGCTGCCGCTGGTGCCATCCCCCACTTGCAGACGACCTTCTGCGACGGTGGTGGCTCCGCGGTAAGTGTTTGCACCGCTGAGGGTGACCGTGCCCGCATTCATTTTGATGATGGAGAGCGTGTCGCCCGTGCCAGCAGTGATGTCTGCCTCGGAAACGATGCCGCCGAAGGTGATGCCGTTCGCGGTAGTCGTGGAAGAGACGAGATGGACCGTTTTGCTTTCGGCGGTGCCATTGACGACGTTGGCGAGTGTGAGTGCGCCAGTGAAGGCCCCGCTGCCGGTGGTGAGGGTGGCGCTGCCGCCGATGGTGATGCTGCCGCTTCCGTTCGTGGCATTCACGTCGATGTCATTGGCCACGCTGAGGCCGCTGGTGTTTTGCAGCAGCGCGAGATGGGGGTTCACCACATCCTGGCGGAAGCGAATAGGCTCCTGCGTCAGTTCATTGCGCACGACGATGTTTTCTTCGAACTGGAACATCGTCTGGCCGGAGTAGCTGCCACTGGTGACGGCGACCTGGCTGCCGTAGAGAATTTGGCCGCCGGTTTCGAAGTCGGTGGCGCGGGTGAGGCTCATGGTGCCGCCGCTGACGGCGGTGATCGTGTAAATGCCGTTTCGCTCAGGATGAGCCTCCTCACCTGCGATGAGAAGGCGGGTGCCCACATCCCCTGCGGTGTAAGTTTGGCCGTCGAAGGTGCTGCTGACGCTGCCGAAGGCTCCAAAGCCATTCGTTCCGCCATTCGGATTGAATTCACCCGTGCCGAGGATGCTGGTGAAGCTGGCCCGATCCACGGCGGCGACGAGGGAGGAGGTGGTGTCACCGAGTTCGATGTGCTTCACACCGGCCGCCGTGCTGGTTTCGAGGAGCACGCTGCCTGCGCGGATGATGGTGCCTCCATCCACCGCGCTGCCTGCGGAGCCGCTGACGCCTGCACCGTAGCTGTTGGCCGAGCTGAGCCGCAGAGTGCCGCCACCGATCACGGTCAGGCGTCCATCGCCACTCACGGAGTTGCTGAGGCTGAGCTGAGTGGCCGTGGCAGCTCCGGTGAAAGTGTCGCGATTCAGCGTGAGCGTGCCGCTGAGGGTGGTATCGGCGAGGTTCGAGGTGATCGCGGCACTTCCCACGGCGTTCGTGGTGCCTACCGTAATGTTGTTGGCAAAGGTGGGCGTGTTTTGCAGGAGCAGCTCGGTGTGATCATCCGTGCCCGATACACCCGTGATGCCGAGATTCACGCTTCCAGAGCCGAGTTTGGCCCCGCTAGCGACAACCAGCACGCCATTGGCGATCTCGGTGTTCCAGGCCTGGGAGCTGTTGTCCACGCTCAGGAGCGTCTGCACGGCTCCGTTGCCATTCACTCTGAAAATGGAGGCTCCTGTGCCAGTGATGCTTCCGGCGAAAACAGCGTCCTGAGTGCCGTCCATGCCGACGGTCAGCGTGCCGCTGAGAGCCACCACGGTGTTCGCAGGAGTGGGACCGGAGCTGGAAAGCGAGCCGATGGTTTGATTGAAGCCGTTGAGGCTCAGCGTGCCGTTGAAAACGTCGCCATGCAGGTTGTGACGCGAAAGCGGGGCCAAGGTATCCGTCGCGCCGCCTTGCAAGGTGCCCGCAAAGATGCCGGTGACGCCTGTGTAGTCGTTGGCGGCATGATTGAGCTGCACGGTGCCGGCATCGCCGATGGAGAGACCACCGGCACCGGTGATGATGGAGTCCACTCCCAACGTGGTGCCGGATGCAGGCAAAAGAAGACCGCCTCCAGCCGCCAGTGTGAGGCCACGATTGGCAAAAATCGTCATGTTGGCGGTGGTTTGCAACGCACCGCCATCAAAGCGTAGCGAGTCGGCTCTCGGCGTGAGGTGGAGCCGGCCGAGGCTCGTGTCCTGCGCCACGGAAAGCGTGCCCGCCTCCAGCACCGTGCCGCCTTGGTATTCGTTCACCGCCGTGAAGGTCAGCGTGCCGCCGCCTTGCTTGCGCACCGTCACGGAGCCGTTGATGGAGCCGCCATACACCGTGCTGGAGGCCTGATTGACGGTCAGCGTGTTAATGTCCATGCCGCTGTTGTTAATGGAGCCGCCTGGACCGCTCAGGGAGCCGATTTCCTGATTGTAGCCGTTCAGGTCGAGGATGCCGGACGAGCCATTGCCGCGTGTGCTGACCTCCACCGAGGTAGAGAGCGCATTGTCACGCCCGAGCTGGATGATGCCGTCCTCGATGCTCAGGGAGGTGAATGCATTGATGCCTGCGAGCTTGATCACATCCTGGCCGACTTTGGTGAGTTTAAAGCTGCCGGTGATGCTGCCATCGATCACGAGGTAGGAGCCGCGCAGCCCCACATCGCTCGGGTTGAGGTTGGTGCTCGTGTTGAGCTTGCCCATGTCGTAAATGATATGGTTGGAGCCATTCGAGGTGCCTGCGGGGTAGATCTGGCCGAGGAAAGAGTCGGCGGTGAGGTTCACCGTGACGCCGCTGCGGATCGTTTGAATGACGGCGACCTGATCGTAATCCAGCGGCAGATAGCCCATGAGAGAACCACCGGCGAGGTCGATGGTGCGTGTGCCGGTGACATCGGTGAAAAGCTGGAGATGCACGCCAGTGGGCAGCGAATAATTGCCCGTGCCACGAGCATCGCTGACGGCCCATCGTTCGATGGAGCCCGCTTCCTGGATCACCGTGGCGGTGGGGACGAAGTTTGACACAGCGATCTCCATCGCCGCCGTGGAGCGCAGGCTCGCGGTGACGGAGGAGGCACCAAAGGCTCCATTGTGCATCACCCGCACCGTTCCATCGCCCACGCGGAAATTCCGCGTGCCGGTGAAGCTGGCGCTGTTGTCACCGAGGCTCAAAATGCCATCACCGGTCACACGCACATCGTAGAGTCCTTGGTTGTTCAAACCGCCCGCACCAGCGCCTGCGCCGAGCTGCACGCCACTGGAGGAACCGGGGCCGAAGCTCGTGGCGTCGATGCTGAGCATGTAGTCATCAAACAGCGTGACGGTGCCTGTGCGGATGGTGTGACGTGAGGAGTCCGACTGGAAGAAGATGATGCCTTCATGCCCGCCACCGCTCGTTTTCAGGTCAATCGCGGGAATTTGATCGAGGCGATCACTGGCGGCGATGCTGCGCACGATGCCCAGGTCATTGACGGTGATCTTGCCACCGCCCCAGGTGAAGAGATCCGGCGTGCCGCTGTTGAAGTTGTAGCGCAGTTCGGTGGTCTGGAGCGTGTTGTCGCGATCCGTCATGTGAGCGCCGTTGAGGATGACTTCACCGCTGCTTTGGGCACCCGGAGTGAGGAACTGAAGCCCGCCACCATTGACGATCCAGTCACCCGTGAATTGAGGTTGATCACTGCGTACGCTGAGGAAGGTCACACCAGACTTGATCACATTGCTGGCGTGGATTTTGCCGTTGATCTGGATGGTGTTGTTGTTCGCCCAGATGAGCGCCTCGCCATCTCCGAGGCCGGAGGAGCCAAAATAGAGGTCTGCATTGATCGTCGGCGTATTTCCCGCCTGCATGAGGCCGCCGCTGCGGATGATGATCTTGTTGAAGGCATTGTCCGCGCTGTTGTTGATGTCGCGGTCGAGTCGCAGGGCATAAAGATCCAGATTGGCACCGAGTGTGCCGGTGGCGGTGTTGAGGTTCAGGATCTCCGTGCCGTCGTTCAGGGTCAAAAGACTGCCGTCGAGCGTGCCGCCCGCGCTGGTGAGGTAATTCGCCGGATCACCGCCCTGCGTGATAGTCTGGAAGCCGAGTGTGGCGTCGTATTTGACGAAGTTGTTGTCATAGCGGCTGACGATCCAGGGATCGACCATGCTGTTGTTCATGAGGCTGGTGCCATTCGCCGCGAGGAAGAGAGCACTGTCCACATTGCTTGCCACGGTGCCGAGCATGTTCGCGGTGTTGGTGGTGGCCACCATGCCGGCGATCATCAGAGTGCCAGAACCGCTGCGGGTAATGTTGCCGGTGGAAAGCTCCACCCAGTCGCCCGTATCACGGCGAATGACGACCTCCGAGCCACCTTGAATGAGTAGATCACCGATGATCTCGCGATTGGCGATGTGGTCGGAGTTGTCGCCAAAGAGTTCGAGCACAGAGCTGTTCAGCGTCATGCCGACGGCATCGGCCCAGCGACCTCCACCGCCGAGGGTGCCGGTGGCACGATTGCCCGTGGTTCCGCTGCCGGTGAAGGGGGTGTTGTTATCCAAACGGATGCGTGAACCCGAATGGAAGACCCAGGTGTTGGCATTGGTGAGGCCGCCAGTGGTCACGGCCGTGCCGGAGGCACCTTCGATGCGCACTTCGCCAAAAACATCCACCTGACCGGTGCCAAGTGGCGTGCGGAAAGTGCTGCCCGTGCCAATCGCGCCGCCTTGCACACTCAGGACGGTGCCACGGTAGCCGCCATCGAGATTGCGACCCCGCGTGAGGACTGTGCCGCCGTCGTAGCTGTTGTTTCCATTCGCACCGAACAGGACCGTTCCGTAGCCCATCACGGTGTGGGCCACGCCGATGATCACTTTGTTGCCTGCGCCTGCCAATTGATCCGCGTTTGCCGTTGTTGGATTCACCGTCAACTGGCTGCTGCCACCGCCGAGGCGGAACTCCGTGCCGCCGACGCCCCACGGAGTCACGCTGTTCGCCGTCAGATTGCCATTGCCTTCACCACCACCGAGCTGCCAGAGATTGAAGACACCCCCATCACGCGTGGCCATGAGTGGATCGGCGGCTAGTGATTGATTGGCATCAATCGAAAGCACACCCGCGCCTGTGCCGCTGATCGCTGCCGCCACGGCGGCGGTGATCGAGTTGAAGTTCGCGATGGTGCGTGTGCCGATGACGGGCAAGGCCGCGCCGCTGGTGAAGACTTTCGTCAAGCCCGTGCCGCCGAGCTGGGCGGTGCTGCTGATGGAAAGACCGCTGCCTGCAAACACCTGCACCGGGCCATCGCCGAGCGTGGCATTCGCCTGACGCACGGTGGTGACACCCAGGAAGTTGTTGAAGCCGCCTGAGAAGGTGTTTGCGGCGTTGTTGTCGAAGTGCAGATACCAGACGCCCGCCTTGTTCAGTTGGCCGCTGCCACTTACGACATCGCGCAGGAAGAGGTCCGTGCTGTCCACACGGAATACGGGGCTGTCGTTGATCACGATCTGGTTTTCCATGATCATGTCATCGCCAAAGCTGGCGGCCTGAAAGATGATGTAGGGGCTGTTTTGCGTCGTGAAAAGGTTCCCTGCATTGTTCACGCCGATGGTGCGTGTGGCTCCCGTCGCTCCGCCGTTGCGATCCGTGATAAGAGTGACCTGTCCACGCACCGTGATGTCCTGTCCTGCGGCGGTGAAGATGCTGGAGGCTCCGTTTTGCGCCATGCGCACGGTGCCGAAGTCGAGATTCACATCGCCCGTGCCACCGACATCGTAGTTCGCCGTGTTTGCCGCCGTGAGACGCCACTCACCACGGCGTAGAGTGAAGCCCCCGGTGAAGGCGGAGTTGTCTGCATCGAAGCGCAGAGTGCCATCGCCCGTTTTGACGATCTGCGCGGCGCTGCTGATACCGCCGATGAGCCGCCAGGTGTTGGCGTTCACGTTCATGCCCACATCACTGGTGCCGCCGATGGTGGTGGTGCCGAGCACGTTGGTGTTCGAGTTGCTGTTGTTCAGGCGGAGGAGCGTGCCCGCAGGCCCCGTGGTGCCCAGAATGTTCAGGTTTTCGAATTGCACGGCCGTCGTCGTGGCTGTGCCGCTGAAACGCTCGGTCTGGATCTGGGCGTAGGGCACATTTTCGGCCACCGTCACCGTCAGGCCGGTGAAGGTGGTGGTGGCGCTGTTGTGGCGCAGGCGCAGGTCGGGCATCTGGTTGCCGTTGAAGTTATTGGCGTAGTTGCCATGCAGGATGATCTCGCTGGCCGTGCCCTGGGTGCCTGCGCCATCGAGATAGAGCCTTCCACCATTCATCTGGATCGTGCCGGAGATGGCGTTGCCCGTGTTCGTCAGGTGAAAGCCGCCCGGGCCATCGAGAGTCAGGTTCGCCGCAGTGACCACCCCACCGAAAAGCTGGTTGGGCGTGCTGTGGCCGGCATAAACAATGCCTTCCACCGCGGTCGTGCCATCCCCAAAGAAGATGTTTGTCGTGCTAAAGCTCACCCGGTTGCCGTCATCACTGCCGAGGATCAAGCCACCGCTGTGGATGTTGATCTGGCCCCCGGTGAAGATCATGTCATTCGTGCTGCTTTCCTCGTCCACACGCAGGGCATAGACGTTTTTGGTGCCGGTCAGCGTGGTGTCGCCCCAGCCTCCGGCAAATTGGACGATTTCCGTGCCGGTGAAAGTGCCCAGGTAGGCATCACCGCCCGCCGCCACGGGGGTAGCAGCGGCAAACGGAGCATTCACATAGCCAGTGTCCGCATTGTAACCGAGGAAGGTGCGGCGTGTGGCATTGATCATCCACGGAGCCACGATGCCATTCGTGAGCGCAGGAGCCGCGCCATTGAAGAGCTTCATGCTTTGCAGATTCAGCGAGCCGAGTTCGTTGGCATTCTCCCGCAGCGTGAGCGTGGACTGGCCGCTGCGGGTGATGCTCGCCGTGCTGAGCACGATCTGGCCGTTGGTGCCATTTCGCTCCAGCGTGATGCCTGCACCGCCTCTGATCGTGATCGCTCCGACGGTTTCCATGTTCACGCGACCGCCGCTGTTGATCAGATTGATGCCTGCCCCGTCGAGAATGAGCGGCGTGGTGTCGCCGAGCTTGTTCTCATCGCTCTCGCGTCCGAGATTGCTCTCGCGGAGGCGGGCATTGAAGATACTGTCATTCACATCCATGCTGTAATCGAGCCGCAGATTGCCGCCGGGGCGGAGGTTCAGCGCATGGATCTGGGTGCCGCTGTCATCGGTGAGCCTGCCAGCCCCACGCAGCGTGAGGCGGCCATATACTTCAAAAAGGGGCGAGGCGTTGTCGCCTGTGATCTCCAGGATCGCACCGAGGCTGCCCGCGTCTGCCATGCGGAAGATGGTGGTGTTTCCCGTGTAGTTTTGATTGTCGTAAAAGCGGATCGAGGCCCCCGCGCCTGCCGGAGTCAGGCCAGCATAGATCGGGTTCTTGCCCAGCTCGACGGAGGCCGTGCCGGTGATCACATTGGCCTGCGTGAAGCTCAAAATGCCTGCGCTGCTGCCGCCAAAGTTGTACACGTTGTCCTCGCTGGCACCGAGTGTCGCGGACGTGTAATAGGTGTTCGACAAGGCAGACAGCCCCCAACTGCCATTGCCGAGCCGAGCCATATTAAGCGGCGTTGTCCAGGCACCTTCCGAGAGGCCGAGCGCGATGGCTCCATCAGTTAGAGAACGCAGGCCGTAGGAGGTCAAAGGAGCGTCGGTGAGCAGATCCACACGCGTGCTGGCTCCACGCTCGGAGCCATAGATGCGCACTTCTTGTCCCTGTGCCGTGAGCACATTTGCAGGTGAAGCGAGGCGAATGGCAGAGCCGATGTTGATGATGATGTCACCCGTGCCTGCATTGGCCGTGGCCAGAGGAACAATGGTGGTGCCAGGGGAGCGGATGTCATCCATACCCCGCGTGCCAAACAACAGGGTGCCTCCGGTCACGACAAGACCTCCGCTCCAGGTGCTGCTGTTGTCTGCGGCGATGGAGAGATCGGAGCCACCGACCTTGTTGAGTGTGAAGCCACTCCCACCATCATGTATCTCACCACCGAGCACGAGTTGTGTGTCTGTTTGAATGCGTGCGTGGTTGTTCAGCGTCGTCGTACCGTCAAAACGTGGGATGTAAGTGTTGCCGCCGGTGATGAGGAGCTGGTTCCGGTCAAGCGAGAGGGTGCCCAGAGTAAGCAGCTTGTTCGAACCGCCGCCACTCGGTCGATTCGAGTCAATGATACTGTTACCGCCCTGTACCGTGACGTTGTTGCCGATGGCGATGCGCTGCTGGTTTCCGGTGTTGTCACCGATGGAACGGAGTTCCCACTCGCCGCCGCGAAGGATAACCGCCGCCGTGCCAGGAATGGCGGATGCATTGGTTGTGGGAGTGGCCAAGGAATTGTCGTTCACCCACGTGGCTAGGATACCGCGGTCGATTCGGATTGTCTCCACGGTGCTGGGTTTGAAGCCGTTGATATTGTCCAAGGTCAGTCTTCCCACCCCGACTTTGACGAGCATGGATCCTGCACCGCCGTTGATCTGGCCGTTATAGGTCTGGCTGCTGTCTTCTCGACCCACCGTCAGCGTGGCTGATCCCAGATTGATCGTGCCGGCTGAGAATTGGAATGAGTTGCTCGGATTGACTGCGGAAATGTTGCCGAATTCCTGGTCGAAGCCATTCAAATCAATGGTGGTGCCCGGAGACATGAAGATGACTGATCCGGTGGTGCCGTTGAGGTTGGAAAAGAACGGCAGCACATTGGCCGCGCCGAAGCTCAGTGTGCCACGGTTCAGTTCGATATTGCCCTCGAATTCCTGAACTGCGCCGATCTGGAGCGTGCCGGGACCAAATTTGGTGAGTACCGTTGTCAGCGTGTTGTTGGCATTGTTGCGGAAGTTTCTGACCGGCACGTCCAGCGAGGAAACAGCGGCACTGTCCACATAGATCGAGAGGGCCGTGTCCTCGATATTGATCCGCGAGCCCGTGATGCCGCTGATGTCAGCGCCGTTGTTCAGAATGATGCCGCCGCCGTTGGCCGGTGTGGTGGTGTCTCCCACCTGCAATCTGAAGCCACCGAGGTCGATGTTTGTATCCGTGCGGAAGGCGAAGACAGCCCGGTCCGCAGTCAGTGTGCCACCGACTCCCGTGGCATCGAAGACCTGGGTAGAGCCACTGGCGGCATCGATGCTGCCTGTGGCTCCGCTGTAGTTATAAGTGGAGACGTTGTTGACTCCTCCGGTGATGTAGTTGGCTGAATGATTGACCCCGGAGAGGCTGTGTACCGCCCATGGTCCGGCGATGCCATTCACGTTGTCGAGGGCGGAGGTGAAGGAGAAGTTTTCAACTGTGCCCAAAGCGCCTGTGGCAGGCACAAAAGTGACTGTGCCTGCGGCACCGCTGCGCACCAGTGATCCGAAGCCCAAGGTCGTGGAGAAAGATCCCGACGACTGATCTGCGACGCCGACCCGGGCACCGCCAGAGACGGTCAAGGCACCTGTATGGGAGGTGGACGAACTGGCGCCTGCCAGGCCGCGCAACTGTACTTCCGCATCCAGGATGGTCATGGCACCTGTGCCAAAAGGGCTGCCACTCGTGGCCTGCGCCTGACCGATGAGCAGACCCTGGACGACGGTGGTCGTGCCAGAGTAAGTGTTACCCGTGCCGGATGAAGGGGCGAGGATGACGATGCCATTCCCCTCTTTTTGAATACCAAAGGAACCGCTGATCAACCCGCTGAAGGTGGTGTCGCCGCCTTCAAATGCTGTGAGCGAGACACCGCGAGCGGACATGTTGACATTACCGCTGAAGGTCTTGGCCCCCGCATCCAGGCCGCCGAGAGTTTGGATGCCGCCGGTAGCGGTGTTGATGAAGTTTCGCGAAATCGTGCGAGTGCCGCTGGCGAGCACCTGGGAGACCACGTTGCTGCGGAAGATCACGTCCGAGGTGGCAGCGCCGAGGGCATTGTCATGCCCGAGCACGAGGTAACCGCCGCTGGTGGTGGTGCTGCCGAGAAAGGTGTTGTTTCCATTCAGCCAGAGCGTGCCCTGATCGTTCTTTTCGAGGTCATTGCCCGCAGCACCTGAGATCACGCCTGTGACGGTGGTCAGTGCTCCACGCGGGCGCAGTGCGATGTCGCGGTTCAGTGTGATGGCACCGACTTCGATCTGGTAGCCATTGAACCCGTCAAAAAAGATCGCGCTGTTGTCCGCGCCGCCGACCGCGTAATTTCCGCCATGACCAATGGTGAGGGATGAAATCTGCACGACCTGATTCTCCGAACCTGGTCCGGTCGGACCGACGGTGATGAGGCGGTCGCTGTTGTCGTTGCCGCCCGCCGTGGCCACCGCGTTGTCGAAGAGGAAAGGTCCGCTGCCGTTGATGCGAAACTCGAGCTGAGCCGAGCGGTCACTGTTGGTGTTCAGGTTGATGGCTGAGCCTGCGACACCTGCGGCTCCTGTATCTGACAGCACGAGCCGCCCCTGGGAAATGGTGGTGACACCGTCGTAGGTGTTGTCGGAGTTGAGGATGAGCACACCACCGTTGTTCTTCGTCAGGCTTTGTGCACCAGTCGCCTGATTTCCGATGATGCCGTTGACGGTGAGGATGCCGACCCCGGCCTGGAAGCTGTTGTCGTTTCCGATGGTGAGGGAGATCGTATTGGCCGAGTTGGCGAAAGTGATGTCATTGACCGCCAGATCGGTAAAATTGGTGCCAATGCTGAACACCTGAAGCGTTCGATTGGCATCAAAGGTGAGATTACCGAGCTGCACCGTATTAAAGCCGCCGCCATCGAGCGTGGTGGTGCGAATGGTGCTTGTTCCACCTGCGATGTTGAGATTGCGAGCGGAATACTGAGTGCCCACGGCTCCCCCAAAATTCCCATCCGCCGTGTCCAGCCTCAGCTCACCTGCACGCAGCAGGATATCATCGGTCCCGGTGCCCAGGGAGGCATTTTCGCCCACCCAAAGGATACCCCCCTGGCCGATCGTAACCTGGCCGGAGAAGCCCTGTGCTTTTGGAATGTAGATGGTGCCGTCCGTGTAGTTGCGGTCCGTTTGGTCCGGTGCGCCGACGATCAGCCGCGTCGGTGCTCCGAGTGCGTTGTCGGTGAGAACATTGGCATTCGCGATGGTGAGCACGCCGCCGTTGTTGGTGTGGCCGCCAAGGCGGTAGGCACTCACAGCACCGCCGGAGGGCGAGAGCGTGCTGCCGGTGAAGGTCCCATTGCGTGAGTCTGCACCAAACCACATCTCGACATTCGGAGCGACGGCTCGGATTTGTCCGGGAAGGTCCGCCTGGAAGTCATGATTGCCGCTGATCGTCACCGCGATGCGCCGCGCCTGACCGCTCTGGTTGTTGGCGATCATGATGTTGTTGCCACCCGTGCCGGGAATGCCGCCCGTGGCGGTGAGACTGTTGAAGACGATGTCCGCGCCTGTGCCGTAACCTGCGCCGAAGGAAATCACTGCAGGCGTGTTCACATCATTGTTTTGCAGAATGATCATCTGCCGCGAGCCGATGTTCGCCGGGCTTTCGACCTTCAAAACGCCATCAGGAGCAATTTGGATGTCATTCCCGATCACGTTCGCCCCGGCTGTGCCCGTGCCGCGAAGCCACAGCGTGCCTTGATTGACGATGGTGCCATTTTCATAGCTCTTCGGCGTGTCAAAGAGCAGTAGGCCGCTTCCGCGTTTCACCAGCGAGCCATTCGAGAGATCCCCCTGCATGATGACGAGGGCACCACGCTCCGCACCGGAAGCACCGCCATCCACGCGGATGTAGCGCTGCTCACCGCCGAGGTCGATGGGGTTCACCATCGTGATGGCATGCGTGGAGGCACCACCCACATTCAAACCGAAGATGCCCGGATCAAACGTGGGCGTGCCCCAGGTCACCGTGGCTCCCGCACCACCGAAATTCACCGTCACAGGTGCTCCGTAGGCATTGATGCCCGAGCTACCACTACCCAGGCCACCTCCACCGAGGAACTGCACCTGCCCGGCACCCGTGCCGAGGGCACGGGTGAAGTCCGCATCGGTTTCATAAGCCGAAGGGCTGCTCGGTGAGCCGCCAAAGACGAGATTTCCCGTGCCGAGCGCCGTGCCTAGAGCACCGATCACGCCGCGAAACACGCCCTCATTGATGATCGTCGATCCGGTGTAGCTATTGCCCGTGCGGAAGGAGGTGATGCCAGCACCGGTCTTCACCAGAGACACAGGATTGGCCCCATTGTCCGTCACGTCGGAGAAGATCACATTCGACGACCACGCGATGTCAAAGAGCTGGTAGTTACTCGCCGCGCCAGCAGTCAAAAACGGCACCGAAATGACATGCCCGCCGCCACTGGTGATCAAACCACCCGAGCCGATCTCCAGTGTCGTTCCTGCACTGCCTGTGAGGGTCCGCGCCGTGGCATTCTGCATGTTGAGTGAGTTGATGACGCGGTCTGCGGTGAGTGTGGCACCAGCAGCCGAGAGTTTCACATGATCTGCTGCTGACCAGCCTGTCTCCGCCGTGTCGATGGCATAATCAGCCGCCGTGAGTGGTGTGTAACCAAAGCCACCGAGGGCCACGGTGTTGTACTTGATGAACTCGGTGTTCGAATACGCCCAGCCACCCACGAAAGGCACATCCACACCGCCTGTTTCGAGTGCGGAATTCAGGATGCGATGCTTCGCCGCCGTGCCGAGAGCCGCGCCGGAGAGATTATCCACGTGTAACTCCAGCGTGGCACTGCCCGCAGGCCTCACGAGGTCTGCCAGCGTGAGCGTCACCGATCCCGTGTCCGCCGTTCGGTAGCCGATTCGGTTGTGACCACCGTTGAGGGTGACCGCGCCCAGTCCTTGCGCGACCGCGTAGTCGAAGAAGTTCGACGCCGTCGTGCTGAAGGCCGAGTTATCGATGTAGATCTGGCTGCTCGACAGGCTGATCGGTGCCGTGGTGGAGAACTTGCTATTCGCCGTGTCGCCCGCAGCCGGAGCACCTGCCCCTGCGCCAAAAGCCATGCGCAGCCACGAGTCTTTGAGATTCAGCGCCGCCACGTCCGCGTAGGGCGTGTTGGCCAGTGTGGCATTGCCCGTATCAGCCCGGATTTCACCGAGGGAGGAGGAGATCGTGCCTGAGTAGCTCTGCCCGGCTCCCACACCGAGCAGGCGGAAGCCACCAATGCCGTAGTGCTGGATATCGGCACTGCCTGAAGCCAGCCCATTGATCGAAATGAAGCCGATACCACCCGCCGAGAGAGCCTGGCTCACATCAAACGCTGCCGTGAGCTGGAGTGTGCCCACCTGATCATTCTGAATGCGTGCCGCACTGCCCAGAGTGACCGCGCCGGTGATGCTGATCGTGTTGATACCCATGAAGCCACGCAGGGCACCATTGTTGCGAAAGCCATTGCCATGGATCGTGATCGGCTCCGCTGGATTGCCGATGCCGCCTGCGCCCGCTGAGTCCGGCCCGAAAGCCAGCGTGCCGCCCGCATTGACGACGGTGCCATTGCCAGCCGTGGCAGAGCCCAGCACCGCGCCGTCATTCGCCGTGGGAATGGCGAGAAGCATCCCGTTCGTGATCGTCGTGAGTCCGGTGAAGGTGCTCGATCCACGCATGACGAGCGTGCCCTCGCCCGTTTTGGTAAAGCCTCCCGCACCACCGATGACGCCGGTGAGAGCCAGAATGCCATCATCCACATCGACCGTCAGCGGCGCCGCGCCATTCAGCGTGATTCCCGAGGTGATCACATCCGTCCCGATGCCGAATTTATTCAGTGCGGATGAAGCTCCCCCATTGAAAAGCAGCGATCCACCCGTGCCCGCCGCGAGGATGTAGCTCTGCTGACCCGTGGTGTCTCCGATGTTCAGCGTGCCCAGCGTGACCGCCCCGTCGAGATTGATCGTCTGCGTGCCCGCGAGGTTCAGAAGATGCAGATTGGCGATGTCTCCCACCGCATTCGGCACCACCAGCGGCGTCTGATGCAGACTCACCGCATTCCAATGGTAGAGATGCTGCCACGAATAGATCCCCGGCGTCCCGCTTTGCGACACGCCCCAGTCAACGGTGGCCGCCTGCACGGGCGCGGTGAGAAAGGGCGTCAGCGCAGCGAGCACCGTGGCCACCGGCACGCGGGCACGTTGACGGAGCCAAAGGCGAAAAGGGGCAGGTTGGGGGATCATGGGATGCGATTGGTTGGGGACGGTGAAATCCCGCCGCATCGGCCAGGCATGCCGATGGGTGGATTTCACCGGCATTTGATCCCGAACGCGTTTCGCAAACCATTGGCGCGTGGTTTGTTCATCCCTCCGCCAGCTCTTGGGGGCTGCTAAAGGAATCCTTTAGCTGGATGCGCCTCGCTTCTCCTGCCCCTCCGTCCAGCGGATGGCAAAATACGCCAGCTCCGCCGGATCATTCATGCCCAGCTTCATGCGGATGTTCATTTTATGCACGTCCACCGTCTTGGTGCTGATCTTCAGCGCCTCCGCGATCTGCGCCGTGTTTTTCCCCTGCCCGATGAGCATGAAAACTTCAAACTCACGGTCACTCAGGTCCGAAACTCGATCCTGGCTCTGCGAAGGAGCACCGGATGAAAATGCCTTCAAAATTTCCTCGGACATCTCCTCGCTCACTGCGATGCCACCGGCTGCCACACGACGCAAAGCCTGCTCCAGTGTCTTTTGCGGTACATTCTTCATCAGATAGCCCCGCGCACCTGCCTTCAGCACCCGCTGCGCATACATGCGTTCATCATGCATCGACAGGGCCAGCATCGCCATCTTCGGGCGCAGCAGCCGCAAGTCCTTGATGAGCTCCAGCCCGGAGCGGTCCGGCAGGGAGATATCCACCACGAGCACATCCGGGGTGTCTTCATCCACATGACGCACTGCGTCCGCCGCATTCACTGCCGTCCACGCACAGCACATCTCTGCGTGGCTTTCGAGGAACAGCCTCAGCCCCTCCCGCATCATGGTGTGATCATCGACGATGGCGACGCGGATCTGAGTCGGCTGCTCACGGGCTTTCATAGGAACATGAAGCGCTGCCATGCAAAAGCCGTCAACATGGGATGTGGCGCACGTCACATTTTCCTGCACGGGATATGAACCGTGTTGATTGTAAGGTCAGTCTCCACCGTCCTTTCCAGCGTGGCACCGAGTGCCCGGATGCGCTGTGTCATCAAATGCAGGCCCATGCCCGTCCCGCTGGCCGCCACAGCGGGCTGAAACGGCTCACCATCATGCAGCACACGTAGCACGACGGCATTCTCCTCCAGCAGCGTCGTGATACTGATGACGGTCGGACGGGAGTGCTTGCACGCATTCATCACCAGTTCCTGAGCCACGCGGAATAGCAGTTCACGTTCATGGAAGTCCAGCACGGCATCCACATCATCGCCCTCGGCGAAGCACGAGGTCTGAAAAGCATCCCGCGTGAACTGCGCCAGCTCCTCGAGCGCATCCCGCAGGCCGTTGGCATCCAGTCCCACTGGCGAAAGGCCCCGCGCAAGACCGCGGGCGATGGTCACCGAATCCTTCAGCTCCTTCACCACCTGCTCCGCCAGCGCTTTGACCTCCGGGCTTGTTTCGGCGCTCGCGTTCACCATCACCTCGGTTTTCATCTTCGTCGCCGAGAGCCGCTGGCAGAGGTCATCATGCAGATCACGTCCGATCCTCCGCCGTTCCTCTTCAGCAGCGCCCACCACCATCTTTTCCGCCTCACTCAGGCGCTCCACCGCCTGCTCAAACTCCTGCGAAACCAACGCCAGCTCATCATTCCCCGTCATCGTTGCGGGTGCAGTCTCCTTTCCCACATGGCCCACGACCGAGACCTGCCGCAGCAGCCCCCTCACACGACGCCCCACCACCTCATCGAGCGCCAGCCACAGAAGAAGGACCAGCGCCAAAAGCACCGCTGCCTGTCGAAACGATTCATCCCACGCTTCCTGCCTCACCTGCTCCAGCGAGATCGCAGGATCGTAGCGGATCATCACCACCGCTTTGCCCGAGACATCGTAGCTCTCGAAAAAAGGCGCGACGACGATGAATTTCGTCCGCGCCTTATTCCAACTGGCCAGGGTGGTCATCCGTTCCATCACGGGCTTTGTCTCTGCCCACTCTCCGCTCAAAGGAGAGTCCTCCACTCGCATTTCACGCCATTGCAACTGCGTCGAATAGCGGATCAATCCATCATCATCACACACCACGCCGAGCTCCACATCGTGCGATAGGGAGGCGTAGGCCATTTCCAGCTCCGCCGCACGTTCCTGCTGTCGCCGGGACAAATGCTGAAGCAGGCCTGAAAGTCGGTTGCCCGTGTCCTGCGCCTCTTGCTCCAGCCTATCCAGCCTGCGCTCCACCAGCCAGGTCTGGCTGCGCCAGTTGTTCAGGCCGATCGTGAGGCAGCCAAACAACAGCACAATGCCAGAAATTCTCTTCTGAATGGAGTTTGGCATCTTCATGGCTTCACCTCCCTCAGCAGCGTGCCATCGATCCAGGTTTCATCGACCGGTTCGGACTTTAGCAGGCCGCAGCGCAGCATCATCGAGGTCATTTCATCCGCCATCTCCGCCAGTTTAGGCGGGTCACCATCGAGGAGGCTGCGGTTCGCGTGCAGATCCAATGGCGTCCACCGGCCCAGGGCTGCTTGAAGCTGCTCCGCAGCCAGCTTTTGACGCCTCATCACCACCTCCATGCCGGCAAAAGGCTGCTGCGCCCGCATCCTTTTCGTTCCTTCGATCTGGGCGGCGATCAGCTGGGACAGTTGGGGCCGCAATTCCTCGCAGGCACGAGCGGAGGCCACCAGCACCCGCATGACCGGCACCTTGGGCTCACGCACATCGGATACCTCTCGCAGGCCAGCGCTGCGCAAACGACTGGCCCAGGGCTCGGATGATGCCACCGCATCCACCAGCCCGTCAGCCACCGCTTGCTCCATCTCGGCCTGGATCATCGGCACCACAA
The DNA here is from genome assembly GCA_016713245.1 of Verrucomicrobiaceae bacterium. Lineage (GTDB taxonomy): Bacteria > Verrucomicrobiota > Verrucomicrobiia > Verrucomicrobiales > Verrucomicrobiaceae > Prosthecobacter. The sequence goes on from JADJPM010000001.1 coordinate 1,967,671, forward strand.
TCACATCAGCTAGTGTCATGCCCGCACCCTCCAGGGCGTTCGCCAGGACATAACCACCTGCCCCTCGCACATCCACACCGATCCGTTTGCCTCGCAAAGCTTTCATCTCCGCCAAGCCGCCGCCGGCCAGCACCACGTCCGCTCCCGCCGATTCATCCAGCACCATCACCACGCGGAGATCCTGGCCGGATTCCCGCATGCGCAGGGCGACATCCAGCGTGACCACCGCCGCATCCGCCGCGTCATTTCCCAGCGCACGCATCACCGCCGAAGACCACGGCAGCTCGATCATTTGAAAATCCGCATTCGGCAGCTCTCCTCGTGCATGCGCCAGCACCATCGCCTCCGAGCCAGGCCACAGCCCGGAAGCCAAACGCAGGCGCAGGTGCTTTTCCTGACGCGGGAGCCACACCGCCAGCGTCACCAGGCTCACTGCGGCCAGCAGGATCGCCAGACGCCGTGTAGTCTCTCGAAGCATGGTTGAGGGCATTTTCATTCCGCAGAGAAGAAATCGAGATTCGACGAACAACCCCAAATGCGATTTGAGAACGTACTCGGCGTAAATGCATCGAAGGCAAGGTCACAGCTCGTCTGAGATGGCCGCAATATCCAGAGCTGATGCGGCTGTAAGGTGCTACGTTGGCGAGGCGTTTGCCTTTTACCCCCCCCCATGTTCCATCGTCTTTTCATCCTCTCCTTGATCGGGAGCGGGTTCGCCGTCGCTGCGGAGAACACGTTTCCGCCGGACCAGATCGAGTTCTTCGAGAAAAACGTGCGCCCCGTGCTCGCCGAGCGCTGCTACGAGTGCCACGGTGCTCACAAGCACCAAAACGGCCTCCGCCTTGACTCCCGCGAGGCCGTCGTCCGTGGTAGCGACTACGGCAAGGTCGTCGAGCCCGGCAATCCGAGCGCCAGCAAGCTCATCAAAGCCATCCATCATGCTCCCGGTGTGGAAGGCATGCCAAAAAAGGGCGATAAACTCCCCGCCGCGCAGATCGCCGCCCTCGAAAAGTGGGTGCAGCTCGGCCTTCCCTGGCCGGCGGAAGCCCCCGTGGTCTCCCACGGCGAAACAAAAGCCGATCCCATGCAGCATTGGGCCTTCCAGCCGGTGAAGGCGGATCGCAGCAAAACACTCGATCAGCTCGTCGAGGCCAAGCTCAAAGCCGCCGGCTTCGATTTCGCCCCGAAGGCGGACAACCGCACCCTCACCCGCCGCCTTTATCTCACGCTCACCGGCCTGCCGCCTACAGAAGATAAGTCCGATTCGTCCAATCCGACCGATCTCATTCCCCAGCTCCTCGCCTCCCCCGCCTACGGCGAAAAATGGGCACGCACCTGGCTCGATGTTGTCCGCTATGCGGACACGAATGGCTACCAAGTGGCTGGCCGCTCGAATTTCTATCCTTACGCCTTCACCTACCGCGATTGGATCGTGAAAGCGCTGAATGACGACATGCCGTATGACCAGTTCGTGAGTTATCAGCTCGCGGCGGATCGCCTCACGGCCTCCACACCGGGTTCGCCGCACCTCGCGGCGCTCGGCTTCTACAACGTGGGCGAGCGTTTCATCAATGACCGCCTGCTCATCGCCGATGACCGCATTGATGTCATCGGCCGTGGCCTCATGGGCCTCACCGTCGCCTGCGCCCGCTGCCACGATCACAAATTCGATCCCATCCCCAGCCGCGATTACTACGCCATCTACAGCATCCTCAATAGCTCGGACGAGCCAGATGAGCCCGCTATGCCCGTCATCGGCAAGGCGGCGAATGAAAAGGACGCGCAGGACTACACGGCCAAGGTCGCCGAGATCGACAAGAAGATGCTCGACTTCAAGCGCACTGTTTACGACGAATTTCGCAAGCCGGAGCGCCTCACCGAATACCTCGTCTTTGCCCAGGAAGCGCAAAACATCGCCGATGACTCCGCCTTCCGAGGCCGTGCCGGTCAGCTCAAGCTGCGGGATCGCGTGGCCGATAAATGGCGTGATTTCCTGAAACGCCACGCCCTCACCGCGAAACCGCACGCCACCATGGTTGCTTGGAAACGCTTTGCCGAGCTACCCGCCGGTGAATTCACCGCCAAAGCACCCGCCATCGCCCAGGAACTGGCTAAAGCCGAAAGCGGCTGCGCCCCTGAGATCGCCGCGAGTTTTGCCAAAGCCCCGCCGAAGTCCATGAAGGACGTCGCCAGTGCCTATGCGCAGATCATTCTCGACAGCAACGTGGAGCCCCTGCGCCAGCTCATGCAGGACAAGCTCTCCCCCATGTCCGTGCCCGTCGAAGGGGCGGATATCTTCTTCACCCGCAAAGACCGCGAAACCGTCGTGCGCCTCGAAAACGAACGCTCCAAGCTCGACAGCACGCATCCCGGTGCTCCGCCGCGTGCCATGGTGCTGCTCGATAAGCCCAAGCCGAACGATGTGCGTGTTTACATCCGTGGCAATCCAGCCCGCCAGGGTGATGTGGCCCCTCGCGGCTGGCTCACCATGTTTGGCGGGAAGAAATTCGCCGATGGCAGCGGTCGCCTTGAACTCGCCCAGCACATCGCCAGCAAGGACAACCCGCTCACCGCCCGCGTCATCGTGAACCGCGTGTGGATGCAGCACTTCGGCAAGCCGCTCGTCTCACAACCGAGCGATTTTGGCGTGCAGACACCCAAGCCCGTTCAAGCCGATGTGCTCGACTTTTTGGCCGATTACCTCATGCAAAACGGCTGGAGCCTCAAAAAGCTCCACACCCTCATTTTGACCAGCCGAACCTGGCAGCAGAGCAGCCACGCCACGCCCGAAAAACTCGTCAAAGATGCCGAAAACGATCTGCTGAGCCGCTTCAACCGCCAGCGCCTCGACTACGAAACCATGCGCGATGCCATCCTCGCCGCCACCGGCGAACTCGATGCCTCCAAAAATGGCGGCCGTGCCATCGAACTCAACGCCAAGGATGCCGACACTCGCCGCACGCTCTATTTGAAGGTCGATCGCTACGATCAGGCCACCGTGCCCGCCATGTTCGATTTTGCCAATCCGGACGGCCACAGCCCACAGCGCTTCAACACCACCGTGCCGCAGCAGGCGCTGTTTTTGATGAACAGCCCCTTCATGCGTGCCAGGGCGGATGTTTTTGCCACCGCCGAGGTCGAGTCGCTCTACCGCCGCATCCTCGCCCGCCAGCCGACTGCCGATGAAAAAGCCATCGCCGAACGTTTCCTCGCGGATGCCACCGCTTTGAATGGCGAAAAACCCTTCCGCTGGAGCTACGGCAGCATGATTTTGGCACCCGCTGCCGATGGCAAACCTGCCTTCGCCGATTTCCAGCCCTTTGCCCACCTCACCGAGCGTGGTGGCGGCGGTCAGCGGCTCTGGAGCCCCGGCGAAAAAATTCCCAGCGCCGATCCCAAGTGGGGTCACGCCTTCTGGGCGAATTACGGCGGCCATGCCGCCCCCAAAAATGTCGCCGTCACCGCCCGCTGGCACGTCCCAGCCGATCTGAAGATCCACATCGAGGCCACGCTCAGCCGCAGCAGTGATCGTGGCGATGGCGTCCGCGCCTGGATTCACAACAGCCGCACCGGCATCCTCAGCGAGCACCTCTGCACGCCGCAGAACAAAAAAGTCCCCACCGCCCTCACCACCGAGGTGAAAAAGGGCGATATCCTGAGCTTCCTCGTCCACAACGAGAAGAGCACCGATAGCGACAGCTTCGACTGGCAGCCCATCATCACCCGTGCCGAGACCGGCGAGCTGCTCACTCACGCCAAAAACGACTTCTGCAACGCCAACCGCTGGCCCTTCGGCCGCGCCCAGCCCCAGCAGCCCCTCAGCCAGCTCGCGCAAATCCTCCTCATGAGCAACGAGTTCATGTTCATGGATTGACGCCTCCGCCCACCCCAGCCAAGCCCGGCGCTTCCTTCGCCAAAATTGCCTTCGGGCATTCTGGCACGGCCTGTGCTAAGTGGAGGATATGTCCTCGTTATTCGACGACTACCAACCAGGTAGCTTTTTTGATGAAATGTTCGCTTCGCCCGCGCATGCCCGCGAGCATTACTCGGGCATCACCGGCAGTATCGGCACCCTTTCACCCGGAGAATACGCCGCCCGCCAGCGAACGGCCGATGCGGTGTTTTTGCGCCAGGGCGTGACTTTCACCGTGTACGGCGACCAGCAGGGCACCGAGCGCATTTTCCCCTTCGATCTGATGCCCCGCATCATCCCGCAGAAAGAATGGGAACGCGTCGAGGCCGGCCTCATCCAGCGCATCACGGCGCTGAATCTCTTCCTGAACGACGTCTATCACAGCCAGCACATCTTGAACGACAAGACGCTGCCGGCCGAACTCGTGCTCTCCGCCAGCCACTACCGCCCGGAGTTCAAAGGCGTCAAAGTGCCCCACGGCATCTACATCCACATTTGCGGCACCGATCTCGTCCGCGATGACCAGGGTGAGTACTTCGTCCTCGAAGACAACGGCCGCTGCCCCTCCGGTGCCAGCTACATGCTGGAGAATCGCAATGCGATGAAGCGCACCTTCCCCGGTCTGTTGCAAAGCTTGCCTGTGCGCCCGGTGGATGCCTACGGCTCCATGCTTCGCGAGACCTTGGCCCACCTAGCGCCTCCCGGCGTGATCGATCCGAACATCGTCGTGCTCACCCCCGGCGTGTACAACAGCGCCTACTTCGAGCATTGCTACCTCGCCAAGCAAATGGGCGTGCCCATTGTCGAAGGTCGTGACCTCATCATGAAGAACGGCCGCGTCTTCATGCGCACCACCACCGGTCTCCAGCAGGTGCATGTGATCTACCGCCGCATTGATGACGACTTCCTCGACCCGCTCGTTTTCCGCAAAGATTCCCTCCTTGGCGTGCCAGGCCTCGTGAATGCCTACCAGCAGGGCCACGTCGCTCTCGCCAACAGCATCGGCACCGGTGTGGCGGACGACAAAGCGGTGTACGCCCTCGTGCCGAAGATGATCAAATACTACCTCGATCAGGACCCCATCCTGCCGAACGTCGCCACCTACCTCGGCATCGACCCGAAGGAGTGCGATTACATCCTCAACAACCTCCCGAACCTCGTCGTCAAAGCCGTGAACGAATCCGGCGGTTACGGCATGCTCATGGGACCGCATTCCACCAAAGAAGAGCAGGCCGAATTCGCCAAGCGCATCGCTGCCAATCCGCGCAACTACATCGCCCAGCCCGTGCTGCAGCTCAGCCGCCACCCCGTTTTCCAGGGCGACCACTTTGAAGGTCGCCACATCGACCTCCGCCCCTACGTCCTCTACGGCGACCGCGTCCGCGTCGTCCCCGGCGGTCTCACCCGCGTGGCCTTGAAGAAAGGCTCCCTCGTCGTGAACTCCTCCCAAGGCGGCGGCAGCAAGGACACCTGGGTGCTCTGGGATGATGAATAGCGCTTCAGTAAGAAGTCAGAAGTGAGATGTCAGAAGTCCTCACACCACCTCTCACTTCTAACTTCTCACCTCTTACGGCCCCCGCCCGCTCCACTTCTAACTTCTCACTCTTCCTCTTCTCATGCTAAGCCGCGTCGCAGACAGCATCTACTGGATGGCCCGCTACATGGAGCGAGCCGAAAACCTCGCCCGCCTGCTGCTTTCCACGCAGGACCTCCTCCTCGATGCCGGAGCTGAGGCCGCCGATGAATCCCAGTTCTGGGGGCCGCTCCTCATGGCCACTGGTGACGAAGAAAAATACTACGCCGCCCATCCGCTCATCGATGGCGATACCGTGGCCAATTTCCTCGCCCTCAGCACGAAGAACGGCAATTCCATCCTCAACTGCGTCCGTGCCGCCCGCGAAAACGCCCGCACCATTCGCGATCAGATCAGTGATGAGATGTGGGAGTGCATCAACAGCCTCCGCCTCTTCCTCGAATCACCGGACGCCGCCGAGATGCATAAAATGCAGACGGCCGCCTTCTATGAAAAGGTGCTCGTCACCTCGTATCAGTTCCAAGGCATCGCCGCCTGCACCACCCCACGGGATGAGAGCTGGCATTTCCTCCGCCTCGGCATGTGCCTTGAGCGGGCGGATAAAACCAGCCGCCTCATTGATACCTGCAGCGCCATCTCGCTCGACATGCCGCCCAGCCCGCTATCCCGCCCACTGCGCTGGTCTGCCCTGCTGCGCTCCTGCTCCGCTTGGCATGCCTTCCAGGCCTACAGCAGCAACAAACTCGATCCCGTCAAAATCATCGAGTACCTCATGCTCGATCCCACCTTCCCGCGCAGTGTCGCCTGGTGCGTCGAGCAACTCCACGACACCCTCATCGAGCTCAGCGGCAATGGCCGCCTCGACGAGATGAAATCTCCCGTCCGAACCTCCGGCCGCCTGCGGGCCGACATCGCCTACATCACGATGAACGAGGTCCTCAAAGAAGGCCTCCACGAATACATCGACCGCCTCCAGGAAAAGCTCAACGACATCGGTCAAACCATCTTTGAGACCTTCGTCCTCTACTCCGAAGCCCTTACCACTGAGAACGACATCCAGCCCGCCGTTCCCGCCATGATTCCAGGTGCCTTCCATACGATTTTGTCCTCGGACGTGCAGATGCAGCAACAGCAACAGCAATGACGAATGAGCAAATTCGAATGACGAAATAAGCTCGAAGTCCGAATGACAGATTCGCGAGCATCGCTTTGAAATTCGTCATTCCTCATTCTCAATTCGTCATTACCCAATGCGCCTCCGCATCTTCCACCGCACCCGCTACCACTACCGCGCTCCCGTGCGCGACAGCCACAACGAGGTGCGACTGCGGCCCGCCACGGACGACAGCGCGCGCTGCGAGTTCTTCCTGCTCAACGTCAATCCGCCCGTCCGCCTGAAGCACTACCGCGATGAATGGATGAACTATGTGCACTGGTTTGACATCGCCGAGCCGCATGCCGGCCTGAGCATTGATGCCCAGCTTACCGTACACACGAGCAGCCCCTACACGGCTGGCATGCCTCACGGAGTGAGCTTTGAGGCGCTCAACAGCCTCCAGGACGATCTTTTGACCCCGTTGCTGAAAAGCAGCACCTACGTCGATATCAATCGCGAGATCTGGAAAGAGGCTCTCGATGTCAAAACGGCGGCGGATGATGTTTTCGCCACCGCCGAGGCCATCATGACTCACATCCACACGAACTGGGCCTACCTCCCCGGTACCACCCATGCCTCCACGCACATGCGCGAGGTCATGGCGAATCGTCAGGGCGTCTGCCAGGACTTCGCCCACGTCATGATCGGCATGTGCCGCAGCCTCGGCATCCCCGCTCGCTACGTTAGCGGCTATCTTTACAACGGCCCCGGTGCTCACCTTCGCGGTGCCCAGGCCTCGCATGCGTGGTGTGAAGTCTTCGTGCCCGGCAAAGGCTGGTTCGGTCTCGATCCCACGAACAACACCCTCGCCGACGAGCGCCACGTCAAAATCGCCACCGGCCGCGATTACGCCGACGCCGCGCCCCTGACGGGCCAATTCGACGGCCCCATGGACGCCACCGCCGCGATGCAGATCGAGGTTGAGGTGAGTGCAGCCTAAACAATCCGCCTCCGTCTCCGACTCCTCCTCGACGCATCGGAGCAGAATAGATCTCACGCAAAGGCGCAAAGCCGCAAAGGGCTGAGATTTGGAACCCTTTGCGGCTTTGCGCCTTTGCGTGAGCGTTCAAAATATCCCTTTTCTACGTCTCGCTCCCTGAAAGCCCCGCCCGCCCCTCACGTTGCCTTTGCACGCCATGACCAACCGCCGCCACTTTCTCCAAACCGCCGCTCTCAGCGCCTTCGCCGCGCCGAACATCCTGCGTGCGCTCGATTCGAAACAAAAAATCCGCGTCGCCTGCGTCGGCATCGGCAACATGGGCAACGGCGCGGTCAAAGGCTCGCTCAAAGAAGAGATCGTCGCGTTTTGCGATGTCGATTGGCGTGACCTCGACAAGCGCAGCGCCGGTGCCATCGCCAAGGAGCATCCGAACGTGCCGAAGTTCACCGACTTCCGCGAGATGCTCGACAAGAAGGGCAGCGAGATCGACGCCGTGCTCATCTCCACCCCGGACCACACGCACTTCGCCGCCGCCATGGCCGCGATGCAGGCGAAGAAGCACGTCTTTGTGCAGAAGCCACTCGCTCACAACATCTGGCAGGTGCGCACGTTGCACAAAGCCGCGCAGAAATACGGCGTGCAGACCGTTATGGGCAATCAAGGCCACTGCTGGGAAGGCATCCGCCTCGTGCGCGAGTGGTTCGAGGCCGGCGTGCTCGGCGAGGTCAAAGAAGTGCATTGCTGGACCGACCGCCCGTTTGGACACGCCGGATTCCTCGATCCGCAGCCCGTGGTCGCCCCTGCATCCGAAGCGGTGCCCGAAGGCGTGAACTGGGACCTCTGGCAGGGACCGGTGGCCACGCGTGACTACTCGTCGCAATTTCTACCACAGCGCTGGCGCGGCTGGTGGGACTACGGTTGCGGTGGACTCGGCGACATCGGCTGTCATTGCCTCGACGCACCGTTTTGGGCCCTTCAACTCGGCATGCCGGAGAAAGTCGAAGTCGTCAAACAAGAGCCAGGCACGCTGAAGACCTACACCGCGCCGCGTTCGCACATCATTTTCCATTTCGCTGCTCGTGGTGCTTTGCCACCGGTGCAGATTCACTGGTATGAAGGCGGTTGGCAGCCCGAACGCCTCGCTGGCATGGACAAGCCGCTGCCGACCAACGGCATGATCATGAAGGGCAGCAAAGAAACGCTCTTCTCCGACGGCATGCGCGTGCAAAGCCCGCAACTCTGGCCCCGCGAGCGCATGACGCCGCTCATCGACATCCTGCGCCGCAAGCCGCTGCCACGCTCCAAAGCGGGCGAACCCATCGGCGAGCTCTTCGCCGCCATCCGCGGCGAAATCCCGCACGCAGGCTCCCACTTCGATTACGCCTGCCCTTTGACCGAACTCGTCAACGTCGGCGTCCTCGCCATCCGCAGCGGCAAAACCATCGAATGGGACGCCGCTGCCATGAAAGTCAAAAACGCCCCCGAATTCGACACCTGGATCAAAGAGCCCGTCCGCGACGGCTGGAGCTACGGCGAAGACCTTTGGAAGGCATGATCGTTACTTTTTGAAGCGCAGGGTGTATTGCTGCTCCAGCTCGTTGAACCGAGTTTCAAGTGCCGCGACATCCATTTCCACCAGATGCTCGGTACTTGTGGGTTTCCTGCCCATTAGCTGCTCTAGCAATTGAATCTTGCCGGACCAAACACCACGGACCTGACCTTCCTGGCGACCTTCGGCGCGGCCTTCGAGACGGAGTTTTTGGGCGAGTGACATGGCTTCAGTTTGGAGTTCGTTGGACGTGGAAAGAGTACGGGCGATGCCTTCCACGTCAAGGTTGATGTCGATGTGCACCGCGTAGAGCAGGCAGCGGCGGAAAAGATCCTCACGCAGCAGCAGAGTGACCTCGACCTCTCCTTTTGCCACCCATTCGAAGAATTCCATCAGGCGCTTTTGCCGTGCGGCTTTCATCAGTTGGAGAATCACCTTCATCTGCGGCTGGGATTCCTCGTTCGCGGGATCGACCTGTGTCAGATCCAGCAGGGCATGCTGAAAGGTGGGTAAATACGGCCCTAGCAGCCCTTCCAGGTCCTTTGGCAGCTCAAACAGGTCTCGAAAGTGAGTGCTTACTGTCCAGCGGTCCGGCCCTTGGTGCAGCACGAAGGGCAAAACGGGCGGAAGAGGTAGCCCGTGCGTCTCTGCATAATGCCTTAGCACTTCGGCGATGTAGATGAAGAAACGCAGCGGCATCAGCGCGTCCACGCTCGTCTGATGCTCCAGCAGCAGATACAGCAGCACCTCACGTTCAGCCACCTTCACCGTGTAAAGCAGGTCCGTGTGGGATTGCTGGAGGTTCTGCCGCACGAACGATGCCGGTTGCAGCGCCAGCGTGCTCCAATCTGCCGCCGCCACGACTTCCGGCGGCAGATGGCTTTGAAAAAACGCCTTCGCATGTAGCGGATCGGAGAGCATGCAGCGTGCGAAGGCGTCATGCGGCTGGGAGGCCAGTTCTTGCTCGAAATCGGTCATCGTCACATCCAAGTCTCCGTTTGGCCTCTTTCAACCATTCTTGTAGTCTCCTCACCATGCGGCACCGCCCTTGCCTCTTTGCGTCATTCCTCATTTTGGCTTCGTCCTTGTCGGCGAAGCCCAACATCTTGTTCATCGCCATCGACGATCTCGCGAACGCTTCCACGCACACACCGCACATCGACCGACTCGCAGCCAGCGGCGTGCGATTTGACCGCGCCTACAATCAAATCCCGCTCTGCAATCCCAGCCGAGCCTCCGTGCTCACCGGTCGCCGGCCCGATGCCACGCAGGTCTATGACCTCGACCGCCATTTCCGTGACGCTTTGCCCGATGTCGTCACGTTGCCGCAGCTCTTCCGTCAAAACGGCTGGTTCACCGCCCGCGTCGGCAAAATCTACCACTACGATGTCCCCAACGGCATCGGCACCGACGGTCTCGATGACAAACCCTCGTGGCAACTCGTCTTGAATCCCAAAGGTCGCGATGTCACCGATGAAAAGCTCATCACCAACCCAACACCGCAAAAACCCGTCAGCGCCGCGCTGAGCTGGCTCGCCGCCGAAGGCACCGACGAGGAACAAACCGACGGCATGATCGCCACCGAGGCCATCCAGCTCCTCGAAAAGCATCGCGACGAGCCCTTCTTCCTCGGTGTCGGCTTCTTCCGACCACACACGCCTTTCGTTGCCCCGAAGAAATACTTCGACCTGCATCCGCTCGACTCCATCCGCCTCCCCGAAGCCCCCGCCGACGACCGCAGCGACATCCCCGTCGCCGCTTTCGCCCACAACAACCCCACGCCGCACTATGGCCTCGACGAACTCACCTGCCGCAAAGCCCTCCAAGCCTACCGCGCCAGCGTTTCCTTCGTCGATGCCCAAGTCGGCCGCGTGCTCGATGCGCTCGATAAATTGAAGCTCACCAACAACACCATCGTCGTCCTTTGGAGCGATCACGGATACCACCTCGGCGAGCATCTCGGCACCTGGCAAAAGCGCACCCTCTTCGAACAAAGCGCCCGCGCCCCGCTCATCATCCGCGCCCCCGGCGCCAAAGGAAACGGCCGGGCATGTCATCGCATCGTCGAGTTCATCGACATGTACCCCACGCTCGCCGACCTCGCCTCGCTCACACCTTCGAAACTCGACGGAAAAAGCCTGCGCCCGCTTCTGAATGATCCCACCCAAACCTGGGACAGCATTGCCATCACCCAAATCCTCCGCCCCGCCGATGATCGCCTCCCCACTCAAGTCATGGGCCGCACCATCCGCACCGAACGCTGGCGCTTCACCGAGTGGAACGAAGGCGCAAACGGCCTCGAACTCTACGATCATGAAAAAGACCCGCTCGAGCACACGAACCTCGCTCGCTTGCCAAAGGCTGAAGCCAGTGCCGTGATGAAACAGCTCCACGCTCAATTTGAAGGTCGTGCCATCGGTCAACCTCCTCCCTCTTCCGTGAACCCCAAGCGCCTCTGACCTCTCATGCCACGCCTTCTGATCATCCTTTCGTCATTCGTGCTTATGCATTCGTCATTTTCGGCGCAGCCGAACATCCTCTGGCTCATCGGCGAGAACTTGAGCCACGATCTCGGCTGTTACGGCGCGAAGAATGTCCACACGCCCAATCTCGACCAGCTCGCGGCTCGTGGGGTGCGCTACACGCGGGTGTTTTCGACGAATCCCGCCTGTGCGCCGAGTCGCTCGGCGTTTTTCACCGGGATGTATCAGACCACGACGGACACGCATCCGATGCGGTCGCATCGAAGCGATGACTTTCATCTTCCCGCAGGCGTGCGACCTGTGACGCAGAGGCTGCGCGATGCGGGCTTCTTCACCGCCAATATCAAGACCGCCAACGGCGAAAGCGTTGGCACGGGCAAGCTGGACCTCAACTTCGTCAACGAAGGCCCCATCTACGATGAGAACTCGCAGGATTGGAGCACGCTGACGTCGCGGCAGCCCTTCTTCGCCGTCGTGAATGCCGAGGAAAACGAATACGACATCTACGACCGCAAAAGCGCCGAGAAAGATCGCGTGAAGTGGGTGGGCGAGGACATCCATGTGAAGCATGCCACGCCGGAAAACGTCACGCCGCCGCCCTACTACCCGGATCATCCGGTGGTGCGGCAGGAGTGGGCTCGTTACCTGAACTCCGTCTCCGGCATGGACCTGCGCTTTGGCAAAGTGCTCGCCCAACTCCGCGCCGATGGCCTGGAGGACGACACAATTGTGATCTTCTTCGGCGACAATGGCCGCCTGGAGCCACGCGGCATTCATTGGTGCTATGACAATGGCCTGCGCGTGCCCATGATCATCCAGTGGCCGAAAAATCATCCCGCACCGCCGCAGTGGAAGCCCGGCAGCGTCGATGACCGCATCCTCAGTCTCATCGACGTCACCGCGACCACACTCGCTCTCGCTGGCATCCCGCGTCCGCCGCTGATGCAAGGTCGTGTCTTCCTCGGCGATCACGCGGAGGCACCACGCCGCTTCGCCTTCGCCGCCCGCGACCGCATTGACGAGGCCGTACAGCGCATTCGCAGCGTGCATGACGAGCGCTTTCACTACGTCCGCACCTTCACTGCCGGCCCCACCTTTGCCTCACTGAACCGCTACAAGGAAAAATGCTTCCCCATCCAGCCGCTCATGCGCCAATTGCACACCGAAGGCAAGCTCACCGGCCCGCCACTCGCCCTCATGCAGCACCACGGCCCCTGCGAGGAGCTTTTCGACACGCAGGCCGATCCGCACGAGATCCACGACCTCTCGCAGTCCACGCAGCCCGAGCACCGCGAGGCCCTCACCCGCCTCCGCGCCGCCCTCGACACCTGGATCACCGGAACCGGCGATCGAGGTGCCACACCCGAGCCACCGGAAATTATCGCCCCCTTTGAAAAAGAGATGCACGACTGGTTTGGCACGCCTGCGTGGGTGAGGCAACGGTGACCGCGAAACGGCACGATAAATGCCTCCATCGCCCTCGTTGAATCAGTCCCCCATGCTTCGTTTCCTGTTTCTTATCGCGCTTTGCGGCGGCTCAACCTTTGCTGCCGTCCCCGTCGCTGCCTTTCTCGAAAGTCATTGCGTCGATTGCCATGACGCGGACGTGAAGAAAGGCGGCCTCGACCTCGAATCGCTGACTTTTGATCCTGCCAATGCCGCTTGGATCAAAGTCTTCGAGCGCGTGCGCGATGGCGAGATGCCGCCGAAAAAGAAGCCGCAGCCGGAAAAGAACGAAAAAGACCTCTTCCTCGCCGCCTTGAAGGAACCGCTGCTCAAAACCGACCAGGCCGACATCGCCGCGAATGGCCGTGTGCGCAGCCGCAGGCTCACGCGGGTCGAATATGAGCACACCATGCACGATCTGCTCGGCATCGACATCCCACTCAAAACGCTGCTGCCGGAGGATCGGGCCTCGCACGGCTTTGAAACGGTCGCGGATGGCCAGCAGCTCTCGCATCACCAGCTCGCTCGTTACCTCGACGTGGCCGATCTCGCCTTGAGCGATGCCTTTGATCGCGCCGCGAAAGGCGACGCCACTTACGCGAAGCATCACACGCCCGAGATGCTGATCAAAAACCGCGGTGGCAACTATCGCGGCCCCGATTTGAAAAATGGCGAAAGCATCACCTGGCCCATCGGGCTGCAATTCTTTGGCCGCACACCGACGTGGGCACCGGCGAGTGGTTGGTATCGCGTCACGCTGCGCGGCGTTCGCGGCATCAATCCCACCGCTGACGGCGCGGTGTGGGGCACGCTGCGCTCCGGCCACTGCGAATCCAATGCGCCGCTGCTCTACATGATCGGTCTCGTTGAAGCCACCGCGACACCGCGTGACCTGACTTTCGAGGCTTGGATCGAAGAAAATCATCGCCTCGAACTGCGACCAAACGACGGCACGCACAAACGCGCTCCCACGGGTGCCAAAGGCGGCAACGTGAGCTTTGCGGGCCGAAACCTCGAAAAACAAGGCTTCCCCGGCATCGCGCATCGCGGCATCGACATCGAGCGCATCTATCCTATCGCGAACGCGGACGGCGTGCGGAAGAAACTCTTCGGCGGCGACGGCCTGGAGGCGCTGAAAGCCGAAAACATCGACAAACTCGTCAATCGCTTTGCCACACGCGCTTTCCGCCGTCCCGTCACCGAAGCTCAAAGTGCCCCGTATCGCCAAATCGCCGCCAAATCGCTCCAAGAAGGCGATTCCGTGCTCGAAGCCCTCCGCGCCGCCTACCGCGCCATCTTGTGCTCGCCACGCTTTTTGACCTTCATCGAGGCTCCTGGGCCTCTCGACGACCACGCCATCGCCTCGCGCCTCAGTTTCGCCCTCTGGTGCTCCATACCCGATCAAGAGCTGCTCGAACTCGCGAACCAAAACAAGCTCCGCGAGCCTCAAACCCTCGCGCAGCAGGTCGAGCGACTGCTTTCGCACGCCAAAGCCAAACGCTTCATCGCCTCCTTCACCGACCAGTGGCTCAAGCTCAATCAAATCGACTTCACCACGCCTGACACGCGTCTCTTCCGCGACTTCGATCCCGTCGTGCAGGAATCCATGCTCCAGGAAACCCGCACCTACTTCACCGAACTGCTGCGCCGCGATTTAAGCATCACCAACCTCATCGACTCCGACTTCGCCTTCCTGAACGGCCGCCTCGCACGGCACTACAAAGCCGACCTCTCTCTCAAGAGCGGCGAAGGTTTGCAAAAAGTCTCCCTCAAGCCCGAAGCAAAACGCGGCGGCCTCGTCACCCAAGGCGCGATCCTCAAAGTCACCGCCGATGGCACCAGCACCTCGCCCGTCGTGCGTGGCGTCTTCATCAACGAGCGCCTCCTCGGCAATCACATCCCGCCGCCACCACCCGGCGTGCCCGCCATCGAGCCCGACATCCGAGGCGCAACGAGCATCCGCGACCAGCTCGACAAGCATCGCAACAACGAAAGCTGCGCCAGTTGCCATCAAACCATCGACCCGCCCGGCTTCGCGCTCGAAAATTATGATCCCGTCGGCATCTGGCGCTCAGGCTACGGCAAAGAAGGCAAAGGTGCCAAAATCGATCCCTCCGGCCGCACGCCCGAAGGCGCGACCTTCACCGACCTCGCCACCTGGCAGCAAATCTACACGAAACAGCCCCAGCAACTCGCCCGCGGCTTCGCCACCCACTTCCTCACTTACGCCTCAGGTGCTCCACCGCGCTTCAGCGATGAATCCAAGCTCGATGACATCGCCAAGAAAGCCGCGAGTGTCCGCTCCATCATCCGCGAGGTTGTTTTGAGCGCGGTGTTTCGCAGGAAGTAACAGCATTGAAAATTGAAAAATCGAAAATGGAGATTGTAAAATGAGTGCCAAGAAAGCGGAAGAAATGGAAGATCGGTTCCTGGACTTTGCGGTCCGGGTCGGTGCTGTCGTGGACGCATTGCCGGACACGCGGCTGGGACGGCACATTGCAGGCCAGTTGGTGCGTTGCGGCACATCTCCTGCTCCCAATTACGGCGAGGCGGATGCCGCTGAAAGCAAAAATGACTTCATTCACAAACTCGGCATCGTTTTCAAAGAGCTGCGCGAGAGCCGCATCTGGATCAAGATGATCATCAAAGCTCGGCTACTTCCAGGAAAACGCATGGTCGCCCTGCTGGACGAATGCGAGCAACTCAACAACATCATCGCCAGCTCTCTCATCACCGCGAAAAAGAATCGAGGCCGCTAGTCCATTCCCCAATCTACAATCTCCATTTTCCAATCATCAATTTTCAATCCCCTCCCCGCATCATGAGCACCTTTACCTTTCAAAAACACCTTTCCCGTCGTGCCATGCTGCGTGGCGCGGGCATCACGCTTGGGCTTCCGTTGCTGGAGGCGATGACTCCGGCGTTTGCGGCGGTGAAGGAGACGAAACGGGCGAAGCGCTTCGTCGGCATGAGTTTGGCGCTGGGGCTGCACAATCCGAATTTGGTGCCGGAGGGCGCTGGACGCGGCTACAAGCCTTCACGTTACCTCGCGGGCATTCAGGATCTGCGGGAGGATTTCACGGTGGTGTCGGGTTCATCGCATCCGGGCGTCACGGGTGGTCACACGGCGGAGGGGAGCATCTTTTCGGCTTGTCCGAATGCGCGGGGCTCGACGACGCGGAACACGATCTCGCTCGATCAGCTCATGGCGAAGCAGCTGGGGCACGAAACGCGGTTTCCATCGCTCGTTTTGAACACGAACTCGCAGACAAGCCCGAGCTACACGGAGAATGGCTCGATGATTCCCGCGGAAAACAGCGCGATGAAGCTCTTTACGCGACTTTTTGTCGATGACACGGCTGCGGAGCAGGAGCGGCAGGCCGAATTGATCCGCCAGGGCCGCAGCGTGATGGATGTTGTCGGTGCCGAGGCGAAATCGCTCCAGCGCGAGCTCGGCTCCGGGGATCGCGACAAGCTCGACGCGTGGTTTACCAGCGTGCGGGAGCTGGAGCAGCGTCTTGCCGCGAACGAGGCCTGGACGCACAAACCGAAGCCCAAGGTGAAGCTCGCGCCGCCGCGCCAGATTCCTCGTGACAACGAAGTAGCCGTCGAGCGCATCTACCTCGACATCGTGCACATGGCGCTGGCCACGGACAGCACGCGTTTCATCACGCTGCATGTCACCGGCAACAACGTGCAGGGCATTGAAGGCGTCGATGAAAGCTACCACAACCTCAGCCACCACGGCATGGACGAGGAAAAGCTGGCGCAGCTCGCCCTCGTCGAGCAGGGCGTGATCCACGAATGGGCCGCCTTCCTGCGCAAACTGAAGACCAACAAGCTTCTCGACGACACGATGGTGCTGCTCACCTCGAACCTCGGCAACGCCTCCGCCCACGACAACAAGAACATGCCCGTTCTCTTCGCCGGCGGCGGCTTCAAACACGGTCAGCACCTCGCCTTCGACCAGAAGGACAATTATCCGCTGCCAAATCTGTACTTGAGCATGCTGCACCGGCTTGGTCTCGAAGAAGAGCGTTTTGCGACGAGTGAGACGACGATGCGCGGCCTCGAAGTGGCCTGATCGGGTAGGCGATTGTTTTTCAGATGCAGCTGCACATTTACTGGCGGGTTTGGGTAGACTCGTTTTGATTTCTAGCCTCATGCCCGTCACTGAAACCGATCCGAAGCTAGCCGCCAAGCTCCACCACCGTTGGCGTGGCATGGGAGCACTGCTTTTGACGGCGTTCTATAGCTTCTTCTTCGCCGGGCATTTGGAGCTGGTGAAGACGACTGTCTATATGAAGGACGGTGTGGTGATGGGGGCGGATGCGGCGGCGGTGCAGGCTGACCTCACGTTGCCAAGGGTGGATGCTGGCTCAAAGGGCACGGGGGCAGCGTCGAGTTTTCTATTGGTGCATCGCATCCCGGTGGCGGTGTTTGAGGCAGGCTGGACGTCCTTTTCAAAAGATGCCAACGAAGCGAAAAAGATGGCTGTGGGCACGTTGCAGGGCCTCGCGGGGGCCTTGATGGTCGTCTTTCTCTACCATCTGCTCCTATGGAGCGGGCTGAGCACTTGGAATGCGGTGATGTTTGCGGCGATCCTCGGCTTTTCGACCACGGCCACGGTCTTCGCGGCGGTGCCGCAGGTGCAGATCTTTAGCATGCTGGGCCTCACGGGCATGCTGACGGCCATGGCTCGCGGCAAACGGGCGCAGTGGTGGGAATTCTCCGCTGCAGCGCTTTACTCGGTGTTGTGCTCACATTGGAATCTCATTCCCGTGGCGATCTTGGCTTTGAGCCGTGCCGTGTGGCGCTGGCGCACGACGGATTCCTTTAGGCCGGTGCCTGCGGTGCTCGGCAGCGTGAGTTTGCTTATCCTGATGGCCGTAGGGGGCATGATGTTGCAAAGCTGGATTTATCCCAAATCGAGCCAGATGGATGTTTTTGACGTGGCGAAGTCTTCGATGACCACCCTGCACCAAGCGAAGGAACGCGCGGCGATGACACCATGGGTCTCTCGGCTGCAGGATGTGTTCTTTACGAACATCCTCGCTCCTACACCGACAATGCTCGATCAAAGCAAGGCGCAAGAACGCAAGACGCGGCGTGTGGTCTCACTCGTGGACGAGGAGTGGTTCGTGCTCGACTTCCGCCATGCTTTGTGGGCTGGATGGATGATTCTGATGCTGCTGGGCCTCACCGGCCTGCCCAATGCGGCCGAGCATGCTGGCGTGGCTACGGGGGCGCTTCTGCTGCTCGGCTGGCAGGTGCTGTTTTATGGGGCGCTGGAAGATCCTGGCGAGCGTCTTCTGCAATCCGCCGCCTGGACCCCCGCCGTCGTCGCCCTCACCGGCGTGGGCGTGGGACGTGCGCTGGAAAAATTCAGGACGCTCGGTGTTCCCGTGGCTGTGCTGTTGCTGGCCTTCACCGTCGCCCAAAGCACGCGGAACTACCGCTTCATCCACGAGATCGCGGAGCAGTTGAAGATTTCAGCGTCGATGTGAGACGGAACGAAACTCTGGCTTGGCTGAAGGCGTTGTTTGTGAAAGCATGAACTCCCACGTCATGAAGTTGCCTTTCGCGTTCCTTTTTCTCCTCGCCAGCCTGCCGCTGCCTGCGCGGGCGGACCTGTCAAAACCCCTTGAAGCCTTGCGGGGCGTGCAAAAGGAAGGGCAGGGGAATGCGGAAGCGTCCAAGGCCTGGCAGGAGATTACGAAGGCGGATGCCTCGAACCTGCCTGAAGTGCTCAAAGGCATGAACGCGGCCAATCCGCTCGCCGAGAACTGGTTGCGGGCGGCCGTGGGCGTGATCGCGGATGAGGCGTTGAAGGCCAAAAAGATGCCGGTGGAGGCTCTCGTGACCTTTCTAAAGGACTCGTCGAACAGCCCCGGAGCCCGCGTGGTGGCCTTTGACCTCATCCAGCGTGCCGATGCGAAGCTGGCGGAGAGTTTGACGCCCACGCTCATCAACGATGTAAGCAGCGAGCTGCGCCGTCATCCGGTGGCGAAGCTCATCGAGACGGGCGACAAAGCCCTCGCCGCCAAGGAGCAGACCGCTGCCGTGCTCGCCTACCGCAAAGGGCTCGATGGTGCCCGCGACGAGGACCAGATCAAAACGCTCGCGAAGAAGCTGCGTGACCTCGGCCAGGAGGTCGATCTTCCCACTCACTTCGGCTTTCTCATGAGCTGGAAGTTGATCGCGCCCTTCAGCAACGCGGACCGCGGCGGCTTTGACACCGTCTATCCACCGGAGAAGGAGCTCAAATTCGACGCCGTTTACGAAGGCAAAGGCAAGGAAGCCAAGTGGGTCGAGTTCACCAGCAAGGACGAGTACGGCAAAATCGACTTCAACAAGCCCTTCGGCATGGAGAAGAGCGTCACAGGCTATGCCGCCACGGATTTCATCAGCGCCGAGGACCGCCCGGCGGAGATCCGCATCGGCTGCAAAAACGGCTGGAAGGTCTGGCTGAATGGCGAGCTGCTTTTCGCCCGCGATGAATACCACCGCGGTGCGAAGCTCGATCAATACAAACTGCCCTGCCAGCTCAAGAAGGGCAAAAACACCCTCCTCGTGAAGTGCTGCCAGAACGAGCAAACCGAGCAGTGGACCGTCGAGTGGGAATTCCAGCTCCGCGTCTGCGATGCCACGGGCACGGCGATCGTGGCCAAGAACTAAAGATCCAAACGAACCAACACCGCAGACCATGAAGACGACTCTTGTTTTGGCTTTTGGCCTTTCACTTTCATCCCTCGCCCACGCCGACTGGCTCCAGTTTCGCGGACCGAACGCGGCGGCGGTTTCTACCGAGGCCAAGGCTCCGGAGGATCAGCTCAAAATCGCGTGGACGGCCGATTTGCCGGGACGCGGGCTCTCCGCGCCGATTGTGGTGGGAGACAAAGTGTTCGTGACATGCTCCAGCGGCCCCGGCCAGGAGACGCTGCATGTGTTCTGCTTCAACGCGAAGGATGGCTCGAAGCGCTGGGAGCGTGCGATGCGTGCCACGGGCCGCACGATGTCGCACACGAAGACCTGTGTGGCAGCGAACACGCCGTGCAGCGATGGCGAGCGTGTCTTCGCGCTGTTTTCATCGAATGACCTCTTCGCATTCGACCTCGATGGCAATCTCCTCTGGCTGCGCGGGCTCACGTTTGACTATCCGAATGCGAGCAACAGCCTCGGCATGTCACAATCGCCCGTGGTGATCGGCAACACGCTGGTGGTGCAAAGCGAGAACGACGCGGAATCCTTCGCCGCCGGTCTCGATGTGGCCACGGGCATGAACAAGTGGAAGCTGGAACGTCCGAAGGCGGCGAACTGGACGAGTGCCACACTGCTGAAAGGCGTGGCGGCTTTGCAGTCCAGCAAAGGAATCCTCGGCGTCGATCCTGACACGGGCAAAACTGTCTGGAACTACGAAGACGGTGCCAGCACGATCCCATCGAGCGTCGTGAGTGGCGATCTGATCTACGCGGTGTCAAAAGGCATCACCGCGCTGGCACCTGAGAAGGGCTCGGTGACGCAGTTGTGGCGCAATGAGAAGCTCAATCCCGGCACCGCGAGCCCGCTGGTGCTCGGCGATCATCTTTACGTCGTGAACGGCGCGGGCGTGCTGATCAAAGCGAGCGTCAAGAACGGTGATGAAGCCTGGAAGCTGCGCCTCAAGGGCCCATTCAGCGGCTCGCCGGTGGCCGCTGGCAAGCGCATCCACATCGTCAATGAGCGCGGCATTTTCCAAACCATCGACCCCGCGGCTCCGGAGGGCAAAGTGACGCAGGAGATCGAGCTGAAGGAAACCGTGCTCACCACACCCGCCATCTCTGATGGTGCGCTCTATGTGCGCAGTGATGCGAAGCTCTGGAAGCTGCAATGATGGAGCCGCCTGATCAGCAGGAGGAGCCTCTCATCTCCAACGAGGTCGAGCAGGAGACCTCGCGTGCGCTTGGCAAGGAGACACGCCAGGTGCTCACGGCCGTGCTCATCGTGGCCGCCTTCATGGCGCTGGCGCATTTTACACCGATGAAGGCCTGGATCACGAATGTGCAGTCGTGGAAGGGCTTTGTGCGCGAGTTCGGCTGGTTGGCGCATGCCGTGTTCATGCTCGTCACCGCCGGTGCGGTGATGATGGGCGTGCCGCGTCTGGCGTTCTGCTCGGCGGCCGGGCTCATCTTCGGCTTTGGTGAAGGGCTCCTTCTTTCGCTCGTGGGCTCCACGCTGGGTTCTTACGGTGCCTTCATCCTCTCACGTCATGGCTTCCGCCGTGCGGCGGAGGCGCGTGCTGAGAAGTGGCCGTGGCTGAAGAAGATGCTGAAGAAGCCCTCCGTCATGCGTGTCTTCTGGGCGCGGCAACTCATGGTGCCTGGCATCGTGCTGAACGTGCTCATCGGCATGACGCCCGTGCGTCACTCGCGTTTTCTGCTCGGCACGGCGCTCGGTTATTTGCCGTTGAACATCGCCTTCAGCCTCGTCGGCAGTGGCTTGGGCAAGGAGAACATCACCACGACCATGACGCAGCTCCTCGCGGCCATGGCCGTGATCAATGTGGCTGCCTGGCTGGTGTTTCGATACATGCGCAGCACTCGCCTGAAATAAGGGCGTGCGTTACAGCGATACAATCGCAAGTGATGCCAGTCATCGTCTTGAATGCACGAAGCACGAAGCACGAAGCACGAAGCACGAAGCACGAAGCACGAAGCACGAAGCACGAAGCACGAAGCACGAAGCACGAAGCACGAAGCACGAAGCACGAAGCACGAAGCACGAAGCACGAAGCACGAAGCACGAAGCACGAAGCACGAAGCACGAAGCACGAAGCACGAAGCACGAAGCACGAAGCACGAAGCACGAAGCACGAAGCACGAAGCAAGAAGCACGAAGCACGAAGCACGAAGCACGAAGCACGAAGCACGAAGCACGAAGCACGAAGCACGAAGCACGAAGCACGAAGCACGAAGCACGAAGCACGAAGCACGAAGCACGAAGCACGAAGCACGAAGCACGCCCCCAGGTTAAAAGTTCGCCGTGAAGTCAAGGCGTTATTCAAGCTGGTCAAAAATACCCGGATCAGGAAAATGAAAAAGAGCAGAAACCAGTTGCGCAGTCTTCAACCTGTACTAGTCTGTTTACCCGCCAGCGAAAAGCAGCGGCTGACAAAAGAAGAGCGAGTTGCAAAAGCGGTTCACATTTCTGGAGTTAGAAACGATCTTTCAGAAAACAAAACAGTGGTCAACCAAGCAGAGATGCGAGGCGAGCCACTTGAAAACAAAAAGGCTAAATTGTGCGCTGCATGCTAAAATGTATGCAGCTGTGGTTGGGAACAACCATGGTTTCAATTTGGCTGACTTTAAAAGTCAGCACCAATATTTTTTTGGAGAGTTTGATTCTGGCTCAGAACGAACGCTGGCGGCGTGGATAAGACATGCAAGTCGAACGGAACATTATGAGTAGCAATACAAGTAATGTTTAGTGGCGAACGGGTGCGTAACACGTGGATACATTCCGGGAAGCGGGGGATAGCCCAGGGAAACTTGGATTAATACCGCATGTGATCGAAAGATCAAAGACGGGGACCGCAAGGCCTGTCACTTCCCGATTGGTCCGCGGCCTATCAGCTAGTTGGCGGGGTAAAAGCCCACCAAGGCGACGACGGGTAGCTGGTCTGAGAGGACGACCAGCCACACTGGAACTGAGACACGGTCCAGACACCTACGGGTGGCAGCAGTCGAGAATCTTTCACAATGGGGGCAACCCTGATGGAGCGACGCCGCGTGGAGGATAAGGTCTTCGGATTGTAAACTCCTGTCATGTGTGAACAAGGTTGCGGGGCTAATACCTTTGCAAATTGATGGTAACACAAGAGGAAGAGACGGCTAACTCTGTGCCAGCAGCCGCGGTAATACAGAGGTCTCAAGCGTTGTTCGGAATCACTGGGCGTAAAGGGTGCGTAGGTGGCGTGGTAAGTCAGATGTGAAAGCCCGGGGCTCAACCTCGGAATTGCATCCGATACTGCCATGCTCGAGTACTGAAGAGGTGACTAGAATTCTAGGTGTAGCAGTGAAATGCGTAGATATCAGAGGAATACCAAAGGCGAAGGCAGGTCACTGGGCAGTTACTGACACTGAGGCACGAAGGCCAGGGGAGCGAACGGGATTAGATACCCCGGTAGTCCTGGCAGTAAACGGTGCACGTTTGGTATGGGCGCAATCGACCGCGCCCGTGCCGGAGCTAACGCGTTAAACGTGCCGCCTGGGAAGATGGTCGCAAGATTAAAACTCAAAGAAATTGACGGGGACCCGCACAAGCGGTGGAGTATGTGGCTTAATTCGATGCAACGCGAAGAACCTTACCTGGTCTTGACATGCATTGTGTCTCTGGTGAAAGCCAGATAGGGTAGCAATACCCGCTTTGCACAGGTGCTGCATGGCTGTCGTCAGCTCGTGTCGTGAGATGTTGGGTTAAGTCCCGCAACGAGCGCAACCCCTGTGATTTGTTGCCACCCGGTTTACCGGAGCACTCGAATCAGACTGCCTAGATCAACTAGGAGGAAGGTGGGGATGACGTCAAGTCCGTATGGCCCTTACGACCAGGGCTGCACACGTACTACAATGCCCAGCACAATGAGATCCGATACCGCGAGGTGGAGGAAATCTATAAAACTGGGCCCAGTTCAGATTGGAGTCTGCAACTCGACTCCATGAAGTTGGAATCGCTAGTAATGGCGCATCAGCTACGGCGCCGTGAATACGTTCCCGGGTCTTGTACACACCGCCCGTCACATCATGGAAGCTGGTTTCGCCCGAAGTGCATGCGCCAACCGCAAGGAGGCAGTGCCCTAAGGCAAGACTGGTGACTGGGATGAAGTCGTAACAAGGTAGCCGTAGGGGAACCTGCGGCTGGATCACCTCCTTTCTATGGAGAAATTGTTCTAAAGCGCTCTCACGCTTTAATATGAACAAGGTCGAAGCTTCGCTAACTTCATGTTAGAAAGCTCGCGAATGAGGAAACTCACTGCAAACCTTTTATGCATACAGCGAAGCTGCAGCGCATAATTTAGCCTTTTGTTTTCTGTAAAAGAGCGGGGGTATAGCTCAGTTGGTAGAGCGCTAGCTTTGCAAGCTTGATGTCAGGAGTTCGAGTCTCCTTACCTCCACCAACTCCAAGTGATACGTGCTTGGATTTCCGGGCATGTAGCTCAGTTGGTTAGAGCACCGCCTTGATAAGGCGGGGGTCACTGGTTCGAGTCCAGTCCTGCCCACCACCCTCTCTTAATCTTGTTTTGTTTTTTAGGTCCATGTTCTTTGACAACTGTATACAGGGTAGAAACAAAATTAATTGAGCAATTCTTGAGGCCGTAAGGTTTCAAATTTTAGTAATCAAACGCATGAATTTCCTGCACCGTTCGCGGTGCAAACAAAGGAAGTCGTTCATGCACAATGTAAGATATATAGGGTATGTAGTGGATGCCTTGGCACCAGAAGGCGATGAAGGACGTGGTAAGCTGCGATAAGCTCCGGACAGCCGCAAGCAGGCATTGACCCGGAGATCTCCGAATGGGATAACCTGTGACGATTCATCTCGTCACGTTCCGCTCTGAATTCATAGGAGCGGACACGCAATACCGCCTGAAGTGAAACATCTCAGTAGGGCGAGGAAAAGAAAGCGAATGCGATTCCGTCAGTAGTGGCGAACGAAAGCGGAACAGCCTAAACCGGAAGTTTACTTCCGGGGTTCGGGGCCCGATGTGGCAGTTGAATGGTTAGGTGAAGCGAATGGAAAATCGCTCCAAAGAGGGTGAGAGGCCCGTAACCGAAAACCAGACAACGCCTAGGGATTCCCAGAGTAATACGATCCACGTGGCATTTCGTATGAATATGTGCCGACCACGGCATAAGGCTAAATACTATCTGGTGACCGACAGTGAACAAGTACCGCGAGGGAAAGGTGAAAAGAACCGCCGTGAGCGGAGTGAAATAGTACCTGAAACCACATACCTACAAGGTGTCAGAGCCGGCTTGTCCGGTGATGGCGTGCCTTTTGCAAAATGAGTCTGCGAGTCAGTCTGTGTGGCAAGCCTAAGCCCTTATGGGGCGGAGGCGGAGCGAAAGCGAGTCCGAATAGGGCGACAAGTCGCACGGGCTGAACCCGAAGCGGTGGCGATCTACCCATGGCCAGGTTGAAGCGTTGGTAATACGACGTGGAGGACCGAACTGGTGAACCTTGAGACGTTCTCGGATGAGCTGTGGGTAGGAGTGAAAGGCTAATCAAGCCCCGTAATAGCTGGTTCTCCCCGAAATGTATTTAGGTGCAGCGTCATGCGCTGATCGAGGGGGGTAGAGCACTGAATGAGCTAGGGGGCACACCCGCCTACCAAACTCAATCAAACTCCGAATACCCTCGAATGTAGCATGGCAGTAAGACAGTGGGGGATAAGCTTCATTGTCGAAAGGGAAACAGCCCAGCCCTGCAGCTAAGGTGCCCAAATAACGCTCAGTGGAAAGGAAGTGAGATCTCATTGACAGTGAGGATGTTGGCTTAGAAGCAGCCACCATTTAAACAGTGCGTAATAGCTGACTCATCGAGAGGTCTCGCGCCGAAAATGATTGGCGATAAGCGTTATACCGAAGCTCTGGATTGAATTAACCAAGGTTAGTTCAGTGGTAGGGGAGCGTTCTGTGAGCGTTGAAGCTCGAAGGTGACTGACAGTGGAGTTCACAGAAGTGAGGATGCAGACATAAGTAACGTTAAGGGCGGTGAAATCCCGCCCCGCCGTAAACCCAAGGTTTCCTGGGCAACGATCGTCGTCCCAGGGTTAGTCGGGAGCTAAGTCAAGGCCAATTGGCGTCGGCGATGCACAGCAGGTTAATACTCCTGCACCGGCTATGGTTAAACCACACGTTCGCGGAAATTGAGAAAGCATGCCGATTGAAAGTGGCAGAAGGAGGCGGGGTAACCCAAATCCGGTCTTTTGATCCGACCGCCGAGAAAAGCGTTGTGGCCCTTTCCATGGCCGCCCGTACCGCAAACCGACACAGGTGGGTGGGTAGAATATACCAAGGCGAAAGAGTGAAACCTCGTTAAGGAACTCTGCAATCTAGTCCCGTAACTTCGGAAGAAGGGATGCCCACTTTTAGTGGGTCGCAGTGAAAGGGGACAACCGACTGTTTATCAAAAACACAGCATTGTGCCAAGACGAAAGTCCAAGTATACGATGTGACACGTGACCAATGCGGAAAGATTAAGGCAAGGGGTTAGCCGCAAGGCGAAGCTCTGAACCTAAGTCCCCGTGAATGTCGGCCGTAACTATAACGGTCCTAAGGTAGCGAAATTCCTTGTCGGGTAAGTTCCGACCTGCACGAATCGTGTAACGAGTTGTCCGCTGTCTCAACGAGGGGCTCAGTGAAATTGTATTAGCAGTGAAGATGCTGCTTACCCGCAGAAGGACGGAAAGACCCTATGCACCTTAACTGTAAGCTGTCACTGGTCGTTTGGTTTCCATGCTTAGAGTAAGTGGGACGCTTTGAAGTGTTACTTTCGGGTAACGCGGAGCGGTCGATGAAACACCACCCTTGGGTATTGAACGATCTAACCGAGGCCCTTGAATCAGGGCTCGGGACCATGTCAGCCGGTCAGTTTTACTGGGGCGGTATCCTCCCAAAGAGTAACGGAGGAGTGCGAAGGTTGGCTCAGCGTGGTTGGCAATCACGTGACGAGTATATTGGCATAAGCCAGCCTAACTGTGAGACCTACAAGTCGAACAGATGCGAAAGCAGGCCAAAGTGATCCGGCGGTTTAATGTGGAATTGCCGTCGCTTAACGGACAAAAGGTACGCTAGGGATAACAGGCTGATTTCATCCAAGAGTTCATATCGACGATGAAGTTTGGCACCTCGATGTCGGCTCATCGCATCCTGGGGCTGGAGAAGGTCCCAAGGGTCCGGCTGTTCGCCGGTTAAAGCGGTACGCGAGCTGGGTTCAGAACGTCGCGAGACAGTTCGGTCCTCTATCCTCTGTGGGCGAAGGAAAGTTGAGGGGTTTAATTCCTAGTACGAGAGGACCGGAATTAACGCACCTCTGGTGTTCCAGTTGTTCTGTCAAGAGCATCGCTGGGCAGCTATGTGCGGAAGAGATAAGCGCTGAAAGCATCTAAGTGCCAAGCTCCTCCCAAGATAAGCTTTCCCTGAAGGATCGTGGAAGACTACCACGTTGATAGGTCTCGGGTATAAGCGCAGTAATGCGTTCAGCTCAGAGATACTAATCATCCGTTTGTCTTGCATTGTGTTCGATTTCCAATCCAACACGGCTTGATAAAACAAGCTCAGTCATTTTTGTTTCTTTTACCTGTATACAGTTGCCAGAGAACATGGTTTTCAAGTGTGTCCCCAGACACGCGTTTCATTTCGAACATCGACTATGAAACGACGTCTGGTGACCATGGCACAGTGGTCCCACCCGTTCCCATTCCGAACACGGAAGTGAAACGCTGTTGCGCCGATGATAGTTGGGCGATAGGCCCCGCGAAAGTAGGACGTTGCCAGATTATATCGCCCCGCGCCTCGAAAGAGACGCGGGGCGTCTTGTTTCTAGGCTTTCCCTCCCCCTCTCTCCCACCGCTACCACCCTTCGTTTCCTGAAAGAACACCGCCCAGAGGGCTTCACCTCGGTTAGCGGTTTGCCAAGCACCTCTGATCTGGCGTTGCGTTTTGATGGGGACAGCTACGCCGCTTTTCGCTGATGGTCGGTTTGTTGGGCCTTGGACCAAGCTTCGGGTGTCACTTCCTTGATCTGCCGGTTGGTCAACGTCGGCAGGCGGGTGAGGACTTCCCGCAGGTAGGTTTGCGGGTCGATTCCTCGACTGCGGCACGCTTCGATGATCGTGAAGAGGATGGCGCTGCGTTGCCCGGCTTCGGCTTCGCCGATGAACAGCCAGTTTTTCTTGCCTATGGCGGTGGGACGGATGGCGTTCTCCACGGGGTTGTTGTCGATCTCGACTCGACCGTCTTCGAGATAGACGGTGAGCATGGGCCACATCGTCAGGGTGTAGTCGATGGCACCGCCCATGGCGCTCCGGGGCAGGTGCTGCCTTTTGCGTTTGATCGTAAACGTCACAGTAGCGACCATGGGATCGAGCTTGGAGAGGGGCACATGGGGCAGCAGGGATGTCCCACGTTATGGACAGCCAACTCACGATTTTGAAACGGGACGCACGCGGTCGTGTGCGCAGCACGGCTGAGGCGCGGACGGAGGCCGTTGCTGAGTATCGGCGCAGCGGACTTTCCGCCTCCGCTTTTGCCAAAATGGCGGGCATCTCCAAGAACACATTCCGGAACTGGCTGCAATGCCATGGGTTGATGCAAAAGCGCGGCCCCTCGCTCCCAGCATCTTTTTTTGCCATTGCGAGAGTCTTCAGGAACTGCTCCCTCGTGTGATCTGAATACCGATACAGACCTAGAAGAATATTCGCATCAAAAACCACAGGCATCCCATAAGCATTTGAGGTTAAAGGCGCTGACCGAGGGCGGGAAGGGGCTTGATTTGGAGTGCGATGTCAAAATCAACACACACTCACGCCACTCAGCCAGCACGTCACCACATCAATGTTCTCGGGCAGATGCTCAAGTTCATTCCGCGCGACATCATCCAACGGACAGCCAGGGAGACTGGCGTCGATGTCAAAGCCCGGACTTACTCTGTGCTCAGCCACCTCGGCACGATGCTTTTCGCCCAGCTTGCCCATGCGCTGAGCCTCAATGATGTCTGCGACTGGCTGCGCCTCAAGGCGCGGGCCATCGCTGCCTTCGGTCTCACACCGCCATCGCGCAACAACCTCTCCAACTCCAACAAGGTGCGCGATGCGAAGTTCGCCGAGCTGGTCTTCTGGCGCACGCTGGCCCATCTCCAGCACCATGATCGCAGTTTTGGGCGTCAGCGGCCTGGAGGCCATGCAGGGCGCTCTTTGCTGCATCGCTTCAAGGTGCGCATCGACGCGGTGGACTCCACCGTGATGGAGATGGTGGCCAACTGCATGAACTGGGCGAAGCATCGCCGCCGCAAGGCCGCGGCGAAGATACACCTGCGCCTCGGGCTCAATAGCTTCCTGCCCACCAAGCTCAGCTCGCCTTCTTGGCTTTTTTGACGGCGGGGGCGGAGAGGTAGTTTTGGAGGGTATTGGCGGGGACGCCGAGGAGCTTGCTGGCACGGGCTTCGTTCTCCTCGCAGTGACGCCAGGCGATGCGGGTAAGCTCGCGCTCGACCCAGGGGAGCAAATCAATGTCAGGCGTCTTGTCGGCCATGTTCACGAGCATCGTGAGGGCATCACGCATGCGGGTGACGGTGCTGGCAGGGCCGTGGTGACGGGTGCCTTTGCTGCCGAGCGGAATATCGGACGGCAGGAGCACGTCTGAATTGCAGAGGGCGCAGGCTCTTTGAATGGTGTTTTCCAGTTCGCGGACGTTTCCGGGCCAGTCGTAGGCTTCGAGGATGTCGAGAGCGTCATCGGTGAAGCGCATCACGGGACCGCGGCGACGGGCGGACTGGCGCTGGAGGAAGAATTCGGCCAGCAGGCGCACGTCCTCGCGACGTTCGCGAAGCGGCGGGATGTGGATGCGCACGACGTTGAGGCGGTAAAACAAATCTTCGCGGAAGGTGCCTTTGGAGACTTCTTCCTCGAGGTTCTTGTTCGTGGCGGCGAGCACGCGGACGTCGGTCTTGAGCGTCTGATTGCTGCCGACGCGGCTGTACTGTCCTTCTTGAAGCACGCGGAGGAGCTTGCTCTGCACGGCGAGCGGCATGTCGCCGATCTCATCGAGGAAGAGGGTGCCGCCATCGCACTGCTCAAAGCGGCCGATGCGCTGGTTAACGGCCCCAGTGAAGCTGCCTTTCTCGTGACCGAAGATCTCGCTTTCGATGAGGTTGTCCGGAATCGCTGTGATGTTGATGGCGGCGAATTCCTTTTGCGCCCGCGGGCTGAATTTGTGGATGGCACCGGCGACGAGTTCTTTGCCGCAGCCGCTTTCGCCCGTGATCATCACGGGGGCATCGGAGCGGGAGACGCGGCCGATGAGCTTGAAGACCTCCTGCATGGCGGGCGAGCGGCCGATGATGGTCTCCTGAATGCTCTCGGGGGGCACTTCGGCGGTCTGCTCACGCTTCTGGCGGCGGGCTTCGATGCCGTTGAGGGCGCTTTCGACGACGCTGCGCAGTTCGTAAGGCAGCCGCTCCTTGGGTAGCACATCGTAGGCACCGAGGCGCATGGCCTCAATGACGTGCGAGGTGGTGGCGGTGCCGCTGAAGAGGATGACCATCGCGTTCGGATCGGTCTGGCGGAGGCGCTTGAGCAGCTCAATGCCGCTGGCAGGGCCGGTGCCAGAGCGGATCTCGGCGAGGACGAGGTCAGCACGTTTCTTTTGATAGCCAGCGAGTCCTTCCTCAGGCTTTTCGCAGGTGGCGATACTCACGCCGGGAGCTTTCAAGTGCCCTGCGGCCCAGGACAGGAAGTCCGGGTCGGAGTCGATGATGATGAGGTGAGTATCCTGAGCTTCTGCCATCGGCGCGTTCTGAAAGTGGAGGGCGTTATCGCCGGAAAATCCCGCCGGGTCAAAGTTTTCTCTGCTGACATCCGTCTGACACGGCGCTCAGACGCCGCCGAACCGGCGCTGGCGCTGGTTGAAAGCGCGGATGGCCTCGACGAGATCCTCGTGGCCAAAATCAGGCCAGAGTTTGTCGGTGATGACGAATTCGGTGTAGCTGAGCTGCCAGAGGAGGAAATTCGAGAGGCGCATCTCGCCGCTGGTGCGGATCATCAAATCGGGATCGGGGTAGTAGCGGGTATAGAGGTGTTTCGAGAAGACCTCGGTATCGATCATGGCCTTGTCGAGGTGGCCGCTCTCGACAGACTCAATGAGGCTTTTTACACCATCGACGATCTCTTCGCGGCCGCCGTAGCTGAGGGCGAGGATGAGCGTGAGGCCGGTGTTTTGCGCGGTGGCGGCGATGCAGCGGTGTAGCTCCTCCTGGCAAAAATCCGGCAGGGCGTGCAGCCTGCCGATGGCCTGGAGGCGGATGTTTTGCTTCTGCATGATGGGCAGCTCGGTCTTCAAAAAGAGCACGAGGAGCTTCATGAGGGCGTCCACCTCCCGTTTCGGGCGTTTCCAGTTTTCCGAGGAGAAGGCGTAGAGCGTGAGAAACTCCACGCCGAGGTCGCCGGCGGCCTGGGTAATCTTGCGCACCACCTGCGCACCGATGCGATGGCCTTCCGTGCGTGGCAGGCCGCGTTGCTTGGCCCAGCGACCATTGCCATCCATGATCATGGCGATGTGGCGGGGGATTTTGAGGTCTTCGGAGGCGGCGCGGCTCATGGGGACGGGGCGGCGAAAGTAGCCTGCCGGGATGGATGTGCCAGCGTTGCTTTCAGTGGGCGGTAGGCAGTCGTCAGAAGTGACTTATCACCTCTGACGAGCATCGCCGCGAGATTCGGCTCGCGCATTTCACGCCACCTGCACTACAGTTCCCGTCCTCTATGACCTCCGGTCTCGTCGCCAGCGTTGTGTGTCCCGCGTGTGGACAGCCTTTCCTCTGCCAACAGCAGGCGGCGGAAGGCATGGTGACGTGCCCACATTGTGCCCACCAAGGTTACCGGGCGCATTTCGCCACGCAGGGGCAGACGGTCTCGCTCGCGCCGGGCAGGCGGCAGGCGTTTCAAAGGCCGCTGGAGATGCCGGTGAGTGCACAGCCAATCTTTGAACCGCCCCCGGCACCGATACAGATGCCGATGACGGCCCCGACGATGCAGCCACAGCCTGCGCCGCAGATTTGGCGGCAACAGGCCTATACGCAGCCGACGGCGGCGATGCAGCCTTCGCTGCATCTTCCACCTCCAGGGGAAGGGGATGAGATGGAGTTTGTGCCGCCGCATCAGCAAGGCTCGCCGGTGAAGACGTTTCTGCTCGGCGCGGCGATGGTGGCGGTGCTCGGCATTGGCGGCTGGGTGTGGTGGGATGCGCAAAACGATGGTGCCACACGTCCGAAATCGGAGGCCACACCCATCGTGACTGCGCCGGAAATTCCTCCCGCGCCCGAGCCGGAAGTGCGGCGAGCGGCGATCCCCACCACGGCGGAGACAGCGGAGGCGGTGCTGCCTGAGGTGGATGTGGCGGCCATGCAAAGCGAGGCTCGCGGGCTGGTGGAGAAGCTCTTCCAAACCGATGACGCCGCTCAACGCCTCGCCACCGTGCATGAAGGCGAGCGCCATGCAGCGGAGATCGAGGCGTTTTTTAATGTGCCCGCGGATCAACGCCCGAAGCTGACCGTCCTCAGTGCGGTGAAGGGCACGGCGGTGACGCTTCCAGGCGGGGAGGTGCATCCGCTGCTGAATCTGAGCACCACCCAATGCAGCCAGGGAGCCCTCGTGAGGCTCATCGAAGGTTCCGATGGGAAACGCCGCATCGACTGGCCGCTGCTTCGCGAGACGCACAATGGCGTGCTGCGCCAAAATCTGGCTTCCGCACCTGAGGCACCCTCCTGGGCGTGGGTGCTCCTCAAGCCGAGTCATGGCTTTGAACTGAGCGAAAAGGATCGCCCTCTCTATCTGACTTTTGCCATGCATGTGACGGCAGATGGCCGCTCCCCTCTCGTAGCCTGTGCGGAGCGTGAGACGCCGCTCGGACGCTACCTCGATCGCGAGACAGATTGGAGCCAAGCCTACCTCTGCCGTGTTTTCACTCGTCGGCTGAATGTGCAGGCCAGTGGCGATGCCGTGCTCATCGTGGATATGGAAGGCGCGGTGCTCAGCCAGGTGACGCCGCCCTGATAACACGATCACCCGCCCAATTCGCGGAGCAGTGATTCGGCGGCGGCGCGGGCTGGCTCGGCTTTGACGGATTCATCGGAAAGAAGATCTCGCAGCAAATCAGCGGCGGTTTGGGGCTTTCCATCACGGCGAAACATCTCGGCACGGTAGAGCCGCAGCCGCACGCGGTCGGCGGGAGCAGGCGAGAGAGCCTCGGCATGGTCAAAGAGGTCGATGGCTTCGGCGTGCTTGCCTTGTAGGCCGGAGAGCAGGGCGGTGAATTCGAGCAGCCGGGAGCTTTTGCGCCGCTCCGCCAGCGTGGTGATCGTCGTCTTGATGGCCGAGTCTGGATCGAGGGGTGAGCGGCGGGCCGCGCCTTGATAAAGGAGGTAGTCGCGGGTGTCCTCGCTACCGAGAGACGAGCCGCCATTCCTGGCAAACGGCCGATAGAGAGGATCCCCCACCACGACGCTCATCCACGATAGGGCGGGCGTGGCGGACCACGCCGCCTCGGCGAGCGTAAAACCTTCCAGCAGGCGTTTGTTCAGCAGATCAAAGTGGACGGTGAGCGAGAGGTAAGGCTCGAACACATTGCCAAAGGTGGCCGCCGCGCCCTTCACGAGCAGCGGGCCGGTCCAGTGCTGCTTTGGATCTCGCATCACGCTGGCACTGAAGGAGTGGATGTGACAGGCCACGGCACCGCGTTTGAATTGAAATTCCGGCGAGGCCACCGCGCCGGCGGCATCCATTGTGTACCAGCCGTAGTAAAGGATCGTGTCAGGCAGCGGCCAATGGTCGCGCATGACGAGCTCATGGCGATCCATGTAGAGCGGAATACCGTGACGCTGAAAAGTGGACGCGGAGGACAGCAGCCAGTCCTCGCCTTCTTTGAAGCCGCCGGACTTCAGCGCCAGATCGATCACCGCACGGCCTTGCAGCCCCTTTTCCTCGGCAAAGATGGCATCGTCGATCATCCGGCGCACGATGTCATCGCTCGGACCATCGAGCCGACCCACAAGAAGCAATCCAGGAGCCTTCGTGTAGCGTGGCAGGCGCACATCCGCTCCGTAATACGGATTTTTCAGCGCTCCCTCCGTCGGTGGCGCGTTCATCGCCAGTAACGTGAGCTCGGAATCCACGCTGGCTTCGTCTTCTTTTTGAGGTGGCGGCGCATCACGATCCCGGCGCACCTGAAACGGCACACCGCGCATCAGCACGAGCACGCGAATGCCGGAGCGTGCCACGCTGCTGGCTGCGGGCGATGTGCTTTCGGTGTCGAGCGTCCACCATTGTTTGGCGGTGAAAATTTTCCGCAAAGGCTCGCGAAGCTGCTGATTGAACTCCGAACGGCTCATCGAGTCCGTCACCGGGCAATCGAGCCCGATCACGCGATCACTCGGAATGAGCCTTTTCGAGCCGTACTCGCGAGCAAGCGCCTCGGAGCCGGGAAACTTCGGATTGTAAACGACGACCGTTTCCGCCGCCGGTTCCCATTCGGCGGTGAATTGAGCCTGGGCGAGGTTTGGGAGCGCCAGGGCGATGAGAAGGAAGAGCCTCATCATGCCTCCCAAGTGAGCTTTAGACCATCAAACGCCAGATTCACCCCCGGCGGCAGTTTCGGGTCCTCGACGGCGTGCATGATCTCGCACTGAAGGTGCGTGAACCAGGTCTGGCGTGGCTTGAGCTCGCTTACGACGGCCAGCGTCTCCTCGAAGTTCATGTGCGTGGGATGCGGCGTGTGGCGCAGGGCATCGATGATGAGCGTGTCCACGCCGCGCATGAGCTCCATGGCCTCGGGGCTGATCGTTTTGGCATCGGGGATGTAAGCGCAGAGCTTTTTGCCGCCACGCGTGAAGAGGTAGCCGATGGTCACCACCTTGCCGTGCCTCACGGGGAGAGGGGTGACGGTGGTTTCGCCAAGGTGAAACGGGCCGTGGATGGGCTTTGGAAACGGCTTCAAGTAGCCGCGATAACGGTTTTCGCCGTTGAAGGCATACTCAAACATGCGCTCCAGCACGGCGAGGCATTCCGGCGTGCCGTAGATCGGCATGAACTGATCCACATCGACGGTGAACCGCCGCAGCTCGTCGAAGCCGGTCAGATGATCCATGTGCGGATGCGTGAAGATCGCCGCGTCGAGATGGCGGATGTTTTCACGCAGGCACTGCGCCCGAAAATCCGGCCCGGTGTCCACCACCCAGGCAAACTCCGGCGTTTGAATGTAAACGGAGCTGCGCAGCCGCTTGTCATGCGGGTCCGTGCTGCGGCACACCGCACAGTCACAGCCGATCACCGGGATGCCGACGGAGGTGCCGGTGCCGAGAAAGGTGAGCTGCATGGAAGACATGCGTCATGAAGTCGAAAGCAGGGCGAAGCGCCAAGGGTTTTTGGCTTTGCGTGGCGATTCAGAGCGGGTTCTCACACTCGTCTTTGCCGCAGAGGGGCTAAGGGGCAGAAGTTGGCTTCTGATATCATCTCTGCGCCCTCTGCTCCTTCTGGGCTTGTAGTTCGGCCTTTAGGCCGTGGGCAGGAGCCCTGAACGGGCTGAAGCCCGAACTACAAACTACGCAAACAGCTTCGTCACCGGCTTGGCCTTCACCAGCTCGCGGGGCTGGTTGAGGTGGTTATAGACGACGGTTTCGGGGTCGATGCCGACGCTGTGGTAGATCGTGGCGAGGAGTTCCATCGGGTGGACGGCGTCTTCGGTCGGCGCGGAGCCGGTTTTGTCGGATTTGCCGTGGACGTAGCCGCGCTTGATGCCGGCACCGCCGATGACGGCGGTGTAGCAGTAAGGCCAGTGGTCGCGACCGTCGGCGCTGTTGCCATTGCCGGAGGTGGAGACGCCTTTTTCAGGGCTGCGGCCGAATTCACCGAGGGCGACGACGAGCGTTTCGTCGAGCAGGCCGGAGGCGTCGAGATCGTCAAAAAGGGCGCTGAGGCCCTGGTCGAGCATGGGGCCGGATTTGTTCTTCATGCGGTCGGTGAGGCCGACGTGGTGATCCCAGCTGTGATTGTCGGAGTTGGCGACTTTCGGCCAGATGACCTCGACGACGCGCGTGCCGGCTTCGAGCAGACGACGCGCAAGCAGGCAGCTTTGACCGAAGGTGTTGCGGCCGTAGCGGTCGCGGAGTTTATCGGGCTCGCGGTCGAGGGCGAAGGCGTCGCGGGCGCGGCCGCTGGAGATGAGGTTGAGGGCCTGGCTGTAGTAGCTGTCGAGGCTGAGGTCCTTCGTGGCGGCCTCGATGGCGGGCATCTGGTCGTTGATGGCGTCGCGGAGCTTGGCGCGGCGTTCGAGGCGCACGCTGAAGAGATCGGGGCGGAGCTGGAGGTCGTCGATCTTGATGCGGTCCATCTTGCCCATGTCGAGGTCATCGCCATCAGGGAAGAGGGTGTAGGGATCGAAAGCCTTGCCGAGGAAGCCTGCACCGCCGCCTTTGCCGACGACGTTGGATTCCTGCAAGGGACGCGGGAGCTGCACGAAGGGCAGCATGGGCTCCTGCGGCGGCTTGAGGCGGATGATGTTGGAGCCGAAATTCGGGAAGTCCTTGGCGTTCGGCGGTTCGAGCTGGCCGGAGGGACTGACTTTGTCCGTCGTGTAGCCGGTCATGATCTGGTAGATCGCGGCGGTGTGATTGAAGAGCCCATTCGGCGTGTAGCTCATCGAATTGATCATGGTGAACTTGTCGTTCACCCTCGCGAGCTGAGGCAGGATCTCGGTGAAGTGCTTGCCAGGGACCTTCGTCGGGATCGTTTTGAAAGCGGAGCGGACTTTGTCCGGCACGTTTTCCTTCGGGTCCCAAAGGTCGAGGTGCGACGGGCCGCCCTGAAGGTAGATCATGAGGACGTGCTTCGCTTTGCCCCAGCCAGCGCGGCCGGCATTTGGCGAGGTGTTGGCCATGGCCTGACCGCGGAGCACATTGTTGAGCGTGAGACCCATGATGCCTGCGCCACCGACGCGGAGGATGTCACGGCGAGTGCTGCCGAGATGGGTGTCACAGAGGTCTTTGCCGATAACTCCAGGGATGCGGAACATGGTGTGCGAAGGGTGCGTGGTTAGATCAAAATCAGCGGCGAATACGGCAAGGGAGGCTCATTCTTGCCATTCCGGGGTAGTTTGCTGGGCAGGAGCGGGAAAGTGCATGGGAGCGATCCTTTTAATCAAATCTGATCTTGCGCACTCGCGGGTGAGTTTGCCATGCTGCGGCTCTTATTGTCTCCCGACGCGTATGTACGACCACTTTCAGCCCGAAAAACTCCTCGCCGCCGGGCCAGGGGCAAAGATCTATCGAGGCGTGGAGACGGCCACGGGCCGCAAAGTGCTCATCAAAGCGCTGCTGGCCGATCACGAGGCCTCACATCCGTATGACCGTGAAAAGTTGCAGCTCCTCGCGCCCGCTTTGATGCAGCTCCGGCATCCGCAGATCGCGGGCTTCATCACGCTGCTGCCCACGGAGGAGGAGTTTGCCATCGTGAGCGAGTACATGCCGGGCATGAATGCGCGGCAATTCGCGGCGGAGCGTCAGATCACGGCGGTGGATCTCCGTGCCGTGGCGGTGCAGCTCATGCAGGCCTTGCTGGTGGGCGAACACCTGCGCCTGCCGCATGGCGATCCGAAGCCGAGCAATCTCCTCCTGGCCGATCATCCCTCCGGCGGCGTGTTTCTCCAAATTCAGGACTGGGGCCTCTCGCAGGCCCGCGAGGCCCAGCCGCATGAGACGATGTGGTTCATGGCACCAGAGCGTCACAGCGGTGCTCCGGCCACGAGTCAAAGTGATCTCTTCACCGCGGCCGCGAGCCTCTTTGTGCTCGCCACCAACACCGCTCCGGCTCAAGGCGACACCGCCGAGCAGATCCTCGCTGAATGGCAGACCTTTAACGTGGTCGTGCTGCACCAAATGAGGCCGGACATCGATCCCGCCTTCATCGAATGGCTTGGCTGGCTTTTGAAACTCGACCCCGCGCAGCGTCCACCGAGCGTGGCGCAGGCGCTGGACTCGCTGATGCTCAGCATGCACACCGGCATGATCCAGATGCCTCCACGTCAGGCCCCGGTGATGGCCGCCGGCTATCAAACCGGCCCGCTCATCCAAAGCGGCACCACGCCCATGCATCCCGGCGCTCCACGACCCAAGCCCGTCGGCCCGAAAACGACCGCGACAACTGCCAGCGGTCCCGCCACGGCGAAGGACAAACCCGTTCCAACGTCGCCAGCAGCCCCGAAACGCAGCAAAGGCCGTCTCGCCGCCATCATCGTGCTCAATTTCATCGCGCTGATCATTCTTGTTCTCGTCATCATCGCCCTCACGGGCAATGGCGGCGGAGGTTGGAAGAAGATGGTGGATGCGGTTTACGAAAAGCTGGGCTTTGGCTCACCTATTCCTGCGGAGACGGTGACAGCGCCCCTCGCTCCAACGAGCACCGAGCCTGCTGCAGCTCCTCAAGCCGCACCAGCCATCAAAGGCATCATGGCACGCTACGTCCGCATCGAGGCCGCGAAGGGCATGGTCATCAACCTCGCCGAGGTGGAAGTCATCAGCGACGGCAAAAACATCGCCGCGAAGGGAAAAGCCACCCAAAGTGGGGAAGAATACGGCGGCAAGCCCGAGTATGCCATCGACGGCAACACGGGCGGCGATGAGAGCAAAGGCGACAAGATCAGCCATACCGACAGCAAGAGTGCCAATCCGCTTTGGTCTCTCGATCTTGAAGAAGAGTTCCCCATTGAAGCCATCGTCATTTGGAACCGCACCGATGAAAAATGGAAGGACCGCATGAACAAATTCACCCCCAAACCTCCCCCAAAACATGGAAAACCTCCCCACCTCCGTCTCCGTCGGCTCCACCGTGCCCGACTTCACCATGGAAACCTACGAACCTGCCAAGGGCGACTTTGGCAGCGTCTCGCTCGCCGACCTCAAGAAGGCCGGCAAGTGGACGATCCTCGTCTTCTATCCTGCTGATTTCACCTTCGTCTGCCCCACAGAGCTCGCGGACCTAGCTGACCAGCAGGAAAAGCTGGCCGCTCTCGGCGCTCACGTCATCGCCGTGTCCACGGACACGAAGTTCGCCCACATGGTCTGGCGCAACACGGAAGGCCTCATGAAGAACGTGAAGTACACCCTCGCCGCTGATCCGACCGGCACGGTGAGCCGTCTTTTCGGCGTGTATGACGGTGGCAGCGGCCTCGCCCTGCGCGGCACCTTCATCATCAATCCCGAAGGCAAGCTCGTCACCTCCGAGGTGAACTTCTACAACGTCGGCCGCAACGCCGAGGAACTCGTTCGCAAGATGGAAGCCAATGTGCACCTCCTGGCGAACCCCAACGAAGCCTGCCCCGCCAAGTGGACGCCCGGTGCGAAGACGCTCACGCCCGGCAAGGACCTCGTCGGCAACGTCGCCGCCGCGCTCGCGGCCTGATCCGAGCTGCTCGAAAACCACTCCACCGGCCTTGCGTGACCACCGCGTCTGCAAGGCCGGATTTTTTTTGGCTCAAAGAAGCAGTCGGCACCGTTCAATGGAGATGAAACTGATCGCACGCATCGTCCTCGTTCTTTTGTCCGCCCTTGCCGCCCACGCGGAGATCACCATCGGCAAATTTGACCTGAAGGAGATTCGCGACACCGCGACACTGGAGACGAAGGTGCTCATGGACTGGCACGCGAACCCCAAGGACGCGGCGATTCGTCAGAAGTTGGTCGAAATCACCGTCTGCGAATGGTGGCCGGGCATGAAGGTGCGGCTGCCGGTCACAATGCTCGCTCCCGCTCAAGGCATCTGCACGAATGTGCTCATCGAAAACACCGGCTTGCAGCCCAAACCAGCCGCTGCCACCGGTGCGAAGCTGCGGCTGCTCAAGGAACATGGCGTGGGCCTTGTCTTCATCGGCATGGTGCCCATCGACGCGATGGAGCCGGTGGGAAAACTGCATCTCCTGATGGAGGAGCGCTTCATTAAGACGAAAAACACCCGTTACACACCCGCCTGGATCTGGGGCATCAGCGACATGCGGGCCCTCACGGCCGCCATCGCGGAGAAGGAGGTGTTTCAGCCGAAGAAAGTGCTCGCCACCGGCGGCTCAAAGCGTGGTGTGGCCACCGCCGCGGCGGGCATCGCAGATGATCGCTTCACCGCCATCATGCCGGTCGTCGCGCCGGTGATTGAAAGTCCCGGCGGGCCGTATGTCGAAGGCATGATGC
This sequence comes from Verrucomicrobiaceae bacterium, assembly GCA_016713245.1. Lineage (GTDB taxonomy): Bacteria > Verrucomicrobiota > Verrucomicrobiia > Verrucomicrobiales > Verrucomicrobiaceae > Prosthecobacter. Next base: position 2,007,671 of record JADJPM010000001.1, read on the forward strand.
CGCCGGAGATCACGCGGATGAACGACGAATTCATCGCCGCGATGAAGGACCCGGTTGGCAAAGAGAAGCTACTCATTCGTCAGAAGGCCCGCTCCGATGAACGCATCACGGTGAGCATGGCCCGCGAGGCCGGCTGGAGCGAAGACGAGATGAAAACTGCCTGCAGCGCGGCTTGGGAAGCCTGTCGCACGACCAACTACCTCGACGTGCTGAAGCAGCGCGGCACGGAAATTTTCTACAACCAAGGTTCGAATGACAACGTCAGCCCCGGGTTGGTGGAGCTCGGCCGCCGCTGTCCAGAGCTGCCTGTTTTCATCGTGCCCGGCGGCCAGCATGGCGGTGCCAAGGAGGCGGGTTTTGTGAAGGCGGTGAACGGCCTGCCGGAGGTGGACGAAAATCTTTACGCCTTTGCCACGCATCACTTCTTCGGCTCACGACGTCTGGTGGCCCCGCCGAAAGTGACCACGCTGTGGAACAAGGAAACACATCGCCTCGCCGTGACGGCGGTGTTTCCCGATGGCAGCGATCCGCAGGAAAACACGCTTTGGTGGTCCGTGAACCGCCACCCTGACTACAGCATCCAGATGGAGTTCGACGCGTGGACCTCCACGCCGTTGACGAAGCCCGGCGCGGCGACCTACACCGGTGAAACCCTCGTCGATGGCCCGGTAAGGACGATCAACCTCATCACCGTGCATGCGCATCGCGAAAACGGCTCCACCTTGACCGTCTCCAGCCACGAAATCCGTCTCGACTGACTCGAGCCGTCGAGAGAATAGTCAGGATGGGACTTGGCAAGCCCCGCTCCTTGAAGCTGCGCCTACAGCCCAAACGCCGTGTCCATCTGCGCGGACACGCCTTTGAGGTAGTCGAGATCGCCACCGGCGACCTCGGCGGCGAGCCAGCCGTGGAAATTGATCTCGATGAGTGCCTTGCGCACGTCGGCGTAGTCGATGTCGCCCTCGCCGATGGGCGTGAATTTGTTTTGAGCACGGGAGAAGCCCTTCACATCGAGTTTCAGCACGCGATGGCCGAGCTGGCGGATCCAGTCGCCCATGCTGCCGTATTTCCAATGGTTGCCGATGTCGAACTGCATGCCCACCCACGGCGAGCGGAACTCGTCCACATACTTCACAAACTTGTCCGCCTTCTGGTCGCTGCCGCCGCTGTGATCGTAGCAAAACTGGTTCCACACATTCTCGATGACGATCTGCACGCCGAGCTCCGCGGCCAGCGGCACGGCCTTGGCGATGTTTTCCACGCTGCGCGGCCAGATTTCATTCTCCGGGCCGTCCTCGCCCTTGCCGACGACGAGCAGCACGCTGTGCCCGCCCACCTCGCGCGTGTCTCGCAGCGCCTGCTTGAGATTTTCGAGCGCCTTTGCCCGCGTGGCGGCATCCGCGCTCGTGTGGCGGACTCTCCAGTGCTCGCCGCACACGCTGCCATCCACCGGCAGGCCGCTCTCGGCGATCGCCTTCTTCGTTTCGGCCACGTCGTTGCCGGGAAAGCCCATCTCCACGCCTTTGAAGCCTGCCTCCTTCGCGATCTTGAATTTCTCCGTGAGATTCGCCCCGCTTTTGATCATGCCGATTTTGAGCGTTTTATAAAGACGACCCGCGAGCGCATTCGGCACATCAGGAGCCGCTAAAGCGTCGCGCAGCGGCCAAACGGCTCCTGCGGCGAGAATCGAGGCCTGACGAAGAAACTGACGGCGGTGGGAAAGAGAGCGGATCATGGCGAATCCACTACGTCAGCGGCTTTTCGTCTTCTTCAGCCAATTCACCGTCGCATCCGGAAAATCCGTGAAGAGCGCATCGACCTTCGCCTCGTCAAAAAGCAGCCGCATGAGCTCCTCGGACGTGGAAATGCCTTTGGGCAGATCATCAATGCGCAGCGTGTAAGGATGCACTTCGAGACCAAGCGCATGCGCCTGTGAGGCCAAATCGGTCACCTGCCTTTCGGAGACGATGGCCCCGATGGAAGGCCCGATGCCGTCCACGACCTTCGCCAGCTCGGCGAGGTCGATCTTGATCTTGCTGCCGGCGAGAAAAACGAGCTGCCCCTTCCAGCCGAGCTCATATCGCAAACGCTTCACCTCCTCGAATTCGAAGCATTGCAGGTAGCACGCGTGCTCTTTGGTTGTGTAGCCATGCCTCGCGAGCACACGCAGCACGATGGGGCTGATGTCGTGGCCCTCTTTGCGATGCCAGGCCGGTTGTTTGATCTCCGGATAAATGCCCGCGACGCGACCGGTGCTCTGATTCAGGCCTGCGATGAGCTCCAGTTCCTCATCGAGCGTCAGAATGCGAAAACCGCCCGTGGTGGCTGGAAAACGCTTCGGGTAGGCCTGCTTGCCCGTTTTGTGATCGAGGCGCTCGTGCATCGAAAGCTGTCGCAGCTCCGCGAGCGTGAAATCGAGCGCGTAATAGCGTCCATCAGCCCGTTTGCGATCCGGGAAGCGTTTCGCGACATCGCTGGTGGTATCGAGATGAATGTCGTGCAGCACCACCGGCACGTCATCTTGGCTCAAAACGACATCCTGCTCGATGAACTCCGCCCCCATCGCATGCGCCATGACCTTCGCCTCACGCGTGTGCTCCGGCACATATCCGCTGGCCCCGCGATGTGCGATGGTGACCGGCTGCGCGGCGGCGGTGACGAATGTGAAAAGGTAGAATCCAAGTTGTTTCATGGTCTTTTCAGAACGTTCTCGTTGTCCCGTTCCAGCCTGAGAATGTCGATTTGGCTTCGGAGAGCCATGAGATTTGCGGTGACTTTCAGGCTCCACATGGATATTCTTCCAGTATGCAGACCATGACGCTTTCCTTGCCCGCCGAGTCCTTGATCGGCGTGCGAATCCCACCCCGGCAGCTTCAGCAGGAGCTTTGTCGGCGATTGGCTGCGGCGTTGTTTTCAGATGGGGTCCTCTCGGGGGCCTCCGCTTGCCGGATGGCAGGCATGACCAAGGCCGAGTTTCAGCACATGCTTGGCGAGCGTGGCATCCAGCAGCCGCTCGATGAGCCTGATCTCGATCAAGATTTGAGCAATCTCGCTGCATGGAAAGCACGCTGATCATTTCGAACACCACACCGCTCATCAATTTTGCCGAGATCGGGCGCTTGGATGTTTTGGAGGGATTGTTTGGTTCACTGGTCATTCCGCCTGCCGTGCGAGCCGAACTAACGGAAAAATCGGCGCTTTTTCCGAAAGCTGCCCAAGTTACCTCTCTTCCGTTTATTGAACTAGCTGCGCCGCAAGACCGGCTGCTCGTGAAAAGCTTGGCGAGTCGGTTGCACCCTGGTGAAGCCGAATGTCTGGCCCTTGCCATGGAGCATCCGGGTTCGCTTCTGCTGCTCGATGATCTGGCCGCCAGAGAGTTTGCGACGAGCAACGGCCTTTTATTCACCGGAACGCTGGGCTGTCTGGCCGAGGCCAAACAGCATGGTTTGATCAAAGCAATCAAACCATTGATAGACGAACTGCGAACCCGCGCCCGCTTCTGGATTTCGGACCGGCTGGTTGAGCGTGTGCTGCGAGATGCCGCAGAATAGCCGACCAGTTCTCATCTTTCTCCCGCTTCCGCGCTTTCGGCTTTGTGTCCGAGTGTCAGGGCGCTGAAGACCATCGTGAGCACGCAGCAGATGCACATCGTGACGATCACGCCGCCCCAGCCCCAGTGATCGGCGATCCAGCCGACACCGGTGCCGGCGAAGGCGCTGCCGAAGACGTAGCCAAAGAAGCCGGTGAAGCCTGCGGCGGTCCCAGCAGCCTTTTTCGGCACCATGTCGAGCGCTTGCAGGCCGATGAGCATCACCGGGCCGTAGATGAAGAAGCCGATGGTGATGAGCGCGGTGACATCGATCCACAGCGGGCCGTTGCGATTCAGGCCATACGCGATGAGACCGAGCAGCGTGGGGATCATGAAAAGGATCGTCGCGGGAGCACGGCGGGATTTGAAGACCTTGTCGGACATCCAGCCGCAGAGGATGGTGCCTGGCACGGCGGCCCATTCAAAACAAGCCCAGGCTGTGCTGGATTGCTGAAAGCTGAAGTTCTTCGCGGTTTGCAGGTAAGTCGGAATCCAGTCCACGACGCCGTAGCGCACGAAATAGACGAAGGCATTTGCGGTGGCGATGGCCCACAGGAGCTTGTTGTTGAAGACGTGGCCAAAAAAGATCTCGCGGAAGGTGAAGGTGCGCTCGTGCTCGGCGCTGTAGTTTGGCGGGTAGTCGTTCTTATATTCTTCGATAGGCGGCAGACCGCAGCTTTGAGGCGTATCGCGGATCAAAAGGAATGCGACGACGGCCACGACCGTGGAAACCATCGCGTTGAAGTAAAACTTCGCGCCCCAGTCGTGAAACATCGTCACGCCCCACAGTGCGATGGTCGCCACGAGGGCTCCGCCGATGTTGTGGGCGACATTCCAGATCGAAACCGCTCGTCCGCGTTCCTTCGTGCTGAACCAGTGCACCATCGTCTTGCCGCAAGGTGCCCAGCCCATGCCATTGAACCATCCGTTGAGCGTTTGCAGCACGATCATGGCCGTGAGCGAGAGGTAGATCTCCTTCACAAAACCGAACACAAAAAGCACCGCGCAGGAGAGCAGCAAACCGAGCGGCAGAAACCAGCGCGGATTGCTTTTGTCCGACACGCTGCCCATCAGGAACTTCGAGAAGCCGTAGGCGATGCTCAAACCGGTCATCGCGGTGCCCAGCTCAGCCTTCGAGTATTGCGGGTAGTCCTTGAGGATGTCTGGAATGGCGAGCGAGAAGTTTTTCCGCACGAGGTAGTAGGCCGCGTAGCCGAAGAAGATACCGGCGAAGACCTGGAGCCGCAGTCGGCGATAAACCAGGTCGATTTGAGCCTCCGGCAGACGCGGTGCATGCGGGGCAGGTTTGAGAAAGGCGAACATGAAGCCGCCATGCTGGCAGAAGAGCCGCCGGGGCGTCAATCCATGTCTTGTCGCCCCGGTGCATTCGTGCCACTGCTCGCACATGAAACGCTACCACGTCCAAAATGCCACGCACTGGTCTGAAGCCGATTTGCTCACGGATTTCACCTTTCCGTGGGAGGATCGGCCTGCGCCGAAGACGGAGTTCCGGGCGATGCATGATGGTGAGGTCTTTCGCTTTCGTTTCGACTGTGTGGATGAGGATCTGGTGCTGCCAGATGGGCCCACGGCCAAAGAGCGGGCGCTGGGAGCGGATCGCGTGGAAATCTTCTTCGCGACGGATTTGAGTCTGGAGCGCTACTTTGGCCTGGAAATGAGTCCGCGGGGTGATGTGGCGGATTACGCGGCGAAGTTTTATCGCGAGATTGATTGGAGCTGGGGTTGTGAGGGCCTCGTTTTGCAGCCGGAGATTCGTGAAGGCGGTTACACGGTGAGCGGAAGCATCCCTCTGGAGGTGCTGCGTGATCTGGGCGTGCTGCGAGGCCGCGAGATGTTCGCGGGGCTGTATCGCGCGGAGTTTCATCATCGGCCGGATGGCACGGTGCATTCCGGCTGGATGCCGTGGGTGAACCCGGGCACGGAAAAGCCGGACTTTCATGTGCTGGCGAGCTTTGGGGTGTTGGAATTGAAGTGAATCTTCGCCTGCTTGACCCCGTCTTTTGTTCCCCGTGATACCGTCTCCCACCGAATCCACCTCCATGCCAGGCAAGTTCTTTGCCTCGCACTGGCGTGGCGTGAGCTACGGGCCCTTCGCGCCAGATTCAAAGCGGGTGGTGGACGTGGATTTCGCGCACATCGCCAAGCTCGGCTTCAACAGCGTGCGGCTGTATGAAATTCCTGATCAGGCCACGCTCGACGCGGCGATGAAGCATGGCTTGAAGCTGCTGTGCGGCATTCCATGGTCAGAGCACATCGACTTTCTGAGCGATGCGAGTGCATGGGAGGACATTCGGCGGCGTGTGGCGAATGGCGCGGCGTTTCTCGGCAGGCAGGAGGCGGTCTCGGCCATCCTGGTGGGCAATGAGATCGAGAAGACGCTCGTGCGATGGATGCGGCCGAGCCGCGTGCGAGCGGCGATGGAAGAGCTGATCGAGCTGGCTCATGCGCAGGCACCGCAAAAGCTCGTGAGCTATGCCACCTACCCTTCGACGGAGTACCTGGTGCCGCGAAACGCGGACTTCCTGGCGGTGAACGTGTATCTGGAGCGTCGCGAGGAATTCACCCGCTATCTCGCCCGCTTGCAAAACCTCGCGGGGAACATGCCGCTGGTGATCACCGAGTTTGGTCTCGATACTGCCGCGCATGGTGAAGAGGCTCAAAGCGAGGCTTTTCGATGGTTTGAGGCTGAATGTATGGTGGGAGGTTGTGCGGGCACGTTTTGGTTCAGTTACACCGATGAATGGTTTCGCGGCGGTGAAGAGGTCACGGCATGGCGTTTCGGTTTGGTGACGCGTGAGCGAAATGAGCGTGCGGTATGCCAGATCGAGCCTGCGAAGCTTTCACCGCCTGCGAATGCCCCGCGCATGTCCGTGGTGGTCTGCACGCGGAATGGTTCGCGGACGTTACGTGAGTGTTTGGAGTCGCTCAAAGCGCTGAACTATCCCGATTGCGAGGTTTGGGTGGTCGATGATGGTTCGACAGATGCCACGCCGGAGATCGCGAAGGCTTTCGACTTCGTGAAGTATCATCGACAGGAGCCGGCAGGACTCAGCGTGGCACGCAATCGCGGCGCAGAACTGGCCACCGGCAGCATCGTGGCCTACACGGATGATGATTGCATCGCGCATACGGACTGGCTTTTGCATCTCAGTCATGCTTTTGCCGATGAAGGTGTGATCGCGGCGGGAGGACCGAACATTCCACCGCCGCCGCGGAATCGCGTCGAGCGTGTCGTGGCCGCCGCGCCGGGTGCTCCGGCGCATGTTTTGCTCAGCGATACGGAGGCGGAGCATCTGCCGGGCTGCAATCTGGCGATCCGCAAAGACGCGCTGAATGCCATTGGTGGTTTCACAGCGGATTTCACTACGGCGGGCGATGACGTCGATATCTGCTGGCGGCTTCGCGAGCATGGCGGACGCGGCAGCCTGCGCTTCGTGCCGGGCGCGATGGTGTGGCATCATCGCCGTTTCACGATTCGTGCCTATTTGAAGCAACAACGCGGCTATGGCCTCGCAGAGGCGCTTTTGATGGCGGAGCATCCAGAGCGCTTTGGCCCGCTTGGTGGCGCTCGCTGGCGAGGTGGCATTTACGGCGATCATCTGCCTTCCGATCATCCGCGTGAGGGTAGCATCTTTCATGGCCCGCTGGGTCTCGGGGCCTTCCAGACGATCTATGCGGCGAACACCGGCTTTCGCTGGTGGGACTGGTTCACGGGCGTGATCTGGATCGCGCTGGCCTTGCTGGCGGTGGTGTTGAGGCTGGAATCAGTGGCGGTGATGATGGTGATCTTTGCCGGATGGGCATCGTGGCGGATCAGCCGGCGGAACGCGCATGCGTCCTGCCTGCATGGTGTGCGTGATGGCGCTTTGCTTTGGCTGCTGAGCTTCTTGCAGCCGGTGGTGCGGGAGTTTGCGAGGCTGTGCGGCATGCTAATCTACGCCGCACGTCCCACCTGGCGGCCGCATTTGCCGGAGATCCTGCCACCGCTGAAGCCGGGCAAAATCTCGCTCACGCTGGCGACGCGGTCGTTTTGGAGTGAAGAAGGTCGTGACCGTCATCACCTGCTCGATGGATTGCGAAGCGTGCTGGCGGAAAAACGCCGACTGTATCGTGAGGACGATGGCTGGCGGTGGTTTGATTTCGAGTTGGACCCGCACAGCGATCTCTCACGAGCCTTCATAACCGTCACCGAGTATCACGGGCAGGGGCGCTGCCTCACGAGGGTGCGCTGCCTGCTGCGGGTGAGGCGTGGGCTGGGGTGGAATCTTGTGCTGTGGCTGGGCTTCGCAGGCCTGCTGGCCACGCTGCCGATGCCCATCGGATTTCTCGGCGTGATCGGAGCCGGCGGCACGCTCATCGGCATCCCGCTGGCGCTGCGCTTCATCCGCCGTGATCTGACGGCGATGCTGCACGAGGCCGCAAAACAAGCCGGGATGCCAGAATCCACAAAACGATAGGCGTGATGGCACTCAGAGCGATGGCCCAAGTGGGCTCGCTTTGACCAAGATGACCGATGGCAGCAAAAGCAACGCCCAGCGGGATGCTGCCACAGGCGAGTGCCGGCAAAAACACCCGCCAGCGCATGCGGGCAATGCCGGCTAGGCACGCGACAGCTTCCGGGAGCACGGGCGTCCATCGCGAAACCGCCACGAGCCATCCGCCGTGTCGCTCAAACAAAGCCTCCGCCTTTTGAATGCCTGCCTCACCGGCAATCCAAACCGCCGCTCCGCGTCCCAGCCAGCGGCACGCGGCATACGCCACGATGCCGGAAAGCATCGAACCGGCGGCGCACACGATCCCGCCGACGAGCCAGCCATACACCCAACCGATGGCGGACATGACAACGGTGGAAGGCACCGGCAGCACGATGTCACTCACGAGCAGGACGACGCCACCTGCCCAGGCCCACACGCCAAAGCCTTCCATCCATTCACGAGCACCCTCAAGGCTCAGCGCCGCGTCAAAGCGTCCGCCCCAGATGAAAAAGGGGATCAGGATGGCTCCCAGCAGAACCAGGATCAAAAGCACCAACGAACCGCGACGCGCAGGCATCCGGCATACCAACACGCTGCGAGGTCAGTTGCAAGACCTCCTCGCATCTCGCATGCTTTCGCATGCCACCGGAGCCCACTGATTTCTCCCGCCTCTTCAATCAAGGCGAGGCCGCGCTGTGGTTCATCATCGCCATCACCTTGCTCGTGCGACCGGTGCCAAAGCTCGCCAAAACAGGCTGGCGATGGCTCCTGCCGATGTGCTTTGTCGTTTTCGGCATCTCTGATGTCATCGAAGCGCAAACAGGTGCCTGGTGGCATCCATGGTGGCTCTTCGCGATGAAGGCGCTGTGCGTGCTGGGCTTCCTGGGGGCGATTTTTCGGGCGAAAAAGAGCCGCCCGCCGGATTCCCAATGACGATGGCGTTCTCATCAGGCAGGATGATGGCACCTTTTGCATGAATGCCCTCCTTTTCCGCTTCGCTGTTGCCTGCTGTTTCGCTGGCCTTTTGACGGCCGCCGAACTCCCCACCGTCGCCCCGGGCTCGGAGGAATGGAAAGCAATCTATGATCCAGCCTTTGAAAAACCGACGGAGTTGCCCGGCGACTCGGAATTGCGCCGTGACCTATTCGACCTGATCCGGCCCAAGGCAGAGAAGCTCGCTGGGGCACCTGTGAAATTCCAAGGCAATCTCCGAGTGTATCGGAACTGGGCCTTTTTCAGTGGCAACTCTCTCGATGCCAATGGCAAGCCGGTGCAGTATCCCGAGCTTCAAAACAGCGACACCGTTGCCCTGTGGTTGCGTACGCAAGACGGGTGGAAGGTGGTCGATTTCGCCGCCGGACACAGCGATGCCTTCTTCATCATCTGGCCGGAACAGTATGGCATGCCTGCCGAATTGCTGAAGTGACCGGGCTAGATGGAGCGCGGCAGCGGACCCTGCGGTGAGAGCTTCACGTTGCTCGCAGGCAGTTTGGCACCTGCCTTGATCCAATCGCGCAAGATTTGAACTTCCTTCTTGGAGATGGCGTGGCCGCTTGGCGGCATGGCACCGGGCATTTTGTCGGAGAAAGTGACCACCTGGAAGAAACGGCTGGCCTCCGGCTTGCCAGGAACGATCCAACTCGTGCCGATGAGCTTCGCGATGGCCTGCGTGTCGTTGATCGGCGGCATGGTGGAGAGGCGGTTGTCACCGTGGCAGTGAACGCAGTTGGTTTCGAGCACGCTGCGCACTTGGTCGAAAGCGGTGGCATCTGCCTCGCTGACGGGCTTTTGAGCGCAGGAGGCGAGGAGAAGGAGAGGAAGAAAGCGCTTCATGTGCGCACTAGACGGCAGATCATGCTTTGAGACAAGCATTGACAACAACCGGGCAGGTTCCTAGACTCGTCAGCAATTCCAAGGAAACAGCGGCATCGGGCGGCTGGTTTGGAAGATCAACACCACTGGCATGAGGAACTTTGATTCAGATGAAGAACGGCGGCCACACAACCCGCCGCTGCACTCGGAAAAAATCGTGACGGACCGGAAGATCTTCTTCCTGGACCTCAAAGAGAATGACCGCGGACGGTTCATCAAGATCACCGAGGACGTGCGCGGCCGCCGCGATACGATCATCCTCCCCATTGAGGCCGCTCAGGAGTTCATGGACGCGATGATGCGTGCCTTGGACGTGGCAAACGGCGGCGATGGCACGGTGGAGGATTAATTGTGGGCGGTGGACTGTGGCCGGTGGGCGGTAAAGAAGGGTGCTTGACCGTGCTCGTACGTTCATTCAGCATCGACGGCCATGAAATCCAGCCTGCTAGCCTTCGCTCTTGTCTTGCTCACCTCCGCCGCCCTCGCGGGTGATAACTACCTCGTCTATTTCGGCACGAACACGAATGCCAAAAACGGCAGCAAAGGTATCTATGTGGCCCGTTTCAACGCGGCCAGTGGGGCGCTGACAAAACCTGAACTCGCTGCCGAGGCTGGCAATCCGGGCTTCCTCTCGATTCATCCTTCCAAGAAGTATCTGTATGCCATTGGCGATGTGACAGGACCGGATGGCAAGAAGGGCGGCGGCATCAGTTCCTTCACGATGGATGCCAGCACAGGCAAGCTGACGCTCATCAACCAGCAGAGCGCCGTCGGCAGCGGTCCCTGCCATGTGAATGTGGATGCCACCGGCAAGATGGCCGCCTTGGCAAACTACGGCAGCGGCAGCGTGGCCTCGTATGCGATCAGCGCCGATGGAAAGCTCAGCGAGGCCGCCAGCTTCATCCAGCATGAGGGCAGCAGCATTGATCCGAAGCGCCAGGCCGGGCCGCACGCCCACTCGGTGAATTTCAGCCCCGACAATCGCTTCGCTTTCGCGTGCGACCTCGGACTCGACAAGGTGCTCATCTACAAAGTCGATCCCTCCACCGGCAAGATGACGCCAAACGAGCCCGCTTTTGCCAAAACACCCGCAGGCGGCGGTCCGCGTCACCTGGCCTTTCATCCGAGCGGCAAGTTCGTTTTTGTGAACAACGAGATGGCCATGACCGAGACCGTTTTCGCCTACGATGCCGCCACCGGTGCCATGACCGAGGTTCAAACCGTCTCGACCTTGCCGGAAGCCGATCGCGGCAAGCCCGGCTACAGCACCGCCGAGACCTTGGCGCATCCGAACGGCAAGAATGTCTATGTTTCCAACCGCACGCACGACACCATCGCCGTGTTTGCCTGCGATCCGGCCACCGGAAAGCTCACGCTCATCCAGAACGTGGCCGTCGAAGGCCAGATCCCGCGCAACATCTGCCTCGATCCCACCGGCAAGTGGCTCATCGCCGCTCATCAAAACAGCGGCACCGCCGCGCTCTTCAAGGTGGATGCCGAAAGCGGCAAGCTGACCTTCACCGGCACCAAAGTGGAAGTCCCCGGCAGCATCTGCGTGCGCTTTTTGGCGGTGGATTGAGATTCGAGCGGCCGGGAAGGTTGCAAGGGAGATGAAGCGCGGCTTCATTTCCGGCCCCCAACAGCCATGTCCGACGAAATCACTTCTGCTTCTCCCGCCATTCCGAGCATTCTTTCCCCCGAGGAGGCCCGTGTCCTGGGCTGCCTGATCGAAAAGGAGATCACGCTGCCGGACTACTACCCGATGACGCTGAATGCGCTCGTTTCCGCCTGCAATCAGACGACGAGCCGTGATCCGGTGATGCAGCTCGATGACAGTACCGTGCAACGGGCGCTCGATTCGATGAAGGGCAGGGGATACGTCTTCCAGGTCACCATCGTGGGTGCTCGGGTGCAAAAGTATCGCCACAACCTCAAAGGCAAGCTCCCGGACCTCGAACGCCCGCAGGTGGCGCTGCTGTGCATGCTGCTGCTGCGCGGAGCCCAGACCGCCGGCGAACTGCGCCAGCGCACGGAGCGCCTGCATGCCTTCCCGGACATTGAAAGCGTGGACAACACCCTCGCCGAGCTCATCGGCTACCGCTCAGGCCCGGTGATCAAATGCCTGCCAGCCGGCCCCGGACGTCGCGTGGCGCAGTATTTGCACCTCTTCTGCGGTGATGTGGAGCCGCAGGCGATCGCCGCGCCCATCGTGAGCACGCCTGCCAGCTCGGCGGCGGCGCTCGATGACGATTGGAAGACCAAAATCGAGGCGGAAATGGCGCTGATGAAGGCGCAGATCAGCCGCCTGCAGGAGCTGGTGGGCACGGTGAGGTAAGGTGGGGCCAGTTTCAGGTTCCAAGTTTCAAGGTGGAGGCCGTGCTGGATCTGAAACTTGGAACGTGAAACTTGAAACCTTCTCCCGCCGCGTCCTTGATGCCCCTCCCCCTCTATGCTGACGAAAAGAATCATCCCCTGCCTCGACGTGAAGGAAGGTCGTGTCGTGAAAGGCACGAAGTTCCTCCAGCTCCGCGATGCGGGCGATCCCGTGGAGTGTGCGCAGGTTTACAATGCCCAGGGAGCTGACGAGCTGGTGTTTCTCGACATCACGGCCAGCCACGAAGAGCGCAAAACGATGGTCGATGTGGTGGCACGTACCGCCGCGAGCTGTTTCATGCCTTTGACTGTGGGCGGCGGCATTCGCACCGTGGCGGACATGCGTGAGATGCTGCTCGCCGGAGCGGACAAGGTGGGCATCAACACCGCTGCGGTGAAGACCCCGCACGTCATAGATGAGGCGGCGGAGGCGTTTGGATGCCAGTGTCTCGTCGTCGCCATCGACGCGAAGCGCAATGACCGTGGCTCCTGGACGGTTTACACGCACGGCGGACGCAATCCGACCGAGCTCGATGCCATCGAATGGGCCGCCGAGGTCTGCCGACGCGGCGCGGGCGAGATTTTGCTCACCAGCATGGATGCCGACGGCACGAAGGCAGGTTACGACATCGCTCTCACGCGGGCGGTGAGTGAGGCGGTGACTATTCCCGTCATCGCCAGCGGCGGTGCGGGCAAGGTGGAGCACATGGTGGATGTCCTCCGCGATGGCAAAGCCGATGCCGTCCTCGCCGCGAGCATTTTCCACTTCGGCGAATACACCGTGGGCGATGTGAAGCGATTCCTCGGCGATCACGGCGTGCCCGTGCGGCTCTAAACCAGCCGCGATAGCTGAAGACGACGCGTCAAAGTCTGAATGAAGCAGGCACCATGCAGGCGTTTTATCGCTCACATGAACCGCCGCCGTTTTCTCCAATCCATCGCCGCTGCAGCCACCACGCCCGCCTTGGCGGCGGATAAGCCGTGGAAGCTGAACTACATGCTCGCCTCCTCGATGTATGGCAGCCTACCACTGGCAGACATTCTCCCCGAGGTGAAAAAGACCGGTGCCACCGCCATCGAACTCTGGCCGAAGAAGCATGGCACGCAGCGGGAGGAGTTGGATGCCATCGGGCATGAGAAATTCGCCGCGATGCTCAAGGAACACGGCATCGGCTTCGGCGGCACCACGCGGTATGATTTGGGGCCATTCAAGCTGGCCGAGGAGATCGCCGTCGTGAAGAAACTCGGTGGCTCCTTCATTGTCACCGGAGGCGAAGGTGCATGGAAGGGCCTCACGCCGGAGCAGCTCAAAGCGAACGTGAAGGACTTCGTGGAGAAAATGAAGCCCCATGCCGCCCTCGCGGCCGAAAACGGTGTCACCATCGGCATCGAAAATCATATCAACAACCTCATCGACACCCCGGACAGCCTTCGATGGCTCGCCGATGACATCCGCGAGATGCCTGGCATCGGCATCGCCCTGGCCCCCTATCATTTGCCTCAAGATACCAAACTTCTCAGCGACCTCATCCGGCTCATCGACCGCAAGATGACGCTCTTTTATACCTGGGAGCACGGCAAAGGCTGCATGAAGCCGATGCCCAAGGACGAGGAACTCCAGCAAATGCCCGGTCGCGGCCCTCTCGACTGGAAGCCTCTGCTCGATGCCCTCAAAGCCGTCAATTTCACCGGCCCCACGGAGATTTTCATGCACCCCACCCCTCGCGGCATCCCCATCCTCCCCACCGCCGCCGAAACGACCGCCGAGATCGCTCGGGCCAAAGAGCACCTCGACAAGCTGGAGGGGTAAAAGGGGCCGTATCCCGGAGAAAATCAGCTTTTCAATCGCACCGCCGGGCGAGTAAAAAGGGGGGGGAGAGACCTTCTACCAGCCCGAAAGGCCGGTTTGGAAGGTAAAAACCGGTTGCCAAAAGGGCTGGAGTGCCCATCTTCGCGCCCCCTCGCCCCCTAGGACCGATTGTACAACCCCTCCTGCGGCGCGTTTTGGACCCCATTTGCCATGAACACCATTGAGAAGATCAACCAAGAGCAGTTGAAGAAGGAAATCGCCGAGTTTCGCGTGGGCGATACCGTGAAAGTCCACACCCGAGTCATCGAAGGTGACAAGGAGCGTGTCCAGCTCTTCGCCGGCATCGTCATCGCCCGTAAAGGCTATGGTATCAACGAAGCCTTCACCGTCCGCAAAATCAGCTACGGCGAAGGTGTGGAGCGTGTCTTCCCCCTGCACAGCCCCAAGGTCGCTAAGATCGAGGTCACCAAATCCGGCCGCGTCCGCCGCGCCCGTCTGCACTACCTCCGCGGCCGCCTTGGCAAAGAAGCCATGACGGTGAAGGAAGTCAGCCAGCAGCAGGCAGCCTAATCCGCTTCCGATCAGTTTTTCATGACGGGAAGGAGCACGCGAGAAGCGTGCTCTTTTTCGTGTAGCACGGTGTGAGTGGCAGTTTGGGCATTTTTGAGCCAATCCATCGTCTGTGGGCCACCAGTCTGATTGTTCGGTTCGTAGAGCGGGGCACCGGTGCTGGTGAGGGTGACACGGAGGCGGTGGCCCTTATTGAGGATGAGGCTCGTCCAGCCGAGGTGCCATTTGAGCTTGGCGGGCTCCCCCGGGACGAGAAAGGCCTCACGATCAAAACCCTCGCGATACCTTGCCCGCAGCGGGTAATCCATGAGCAGCATGCTGCGGCCATCGGGATACACATCGGAGAGGCGAACGAGGAAGTCGGTGTCCTTCGCGGTCGATTTCACCCATAGCTCGGCAAAAACCTCGCCGGTGATCTCCATCGGCTCCGTGAGAGGTTCGGTGGACCACACACGCACATCCTTCTGAGCCTCGACCTGTCGTGCATCGGCCGCGCCAGGGAAGCTGCGGCCGGGAATCTCCATCGGCTTCAGCGGATCACCGTCGTAACTTGTACTGCTGGATGCGGAGGAAGGTGTTTCGGGCTTCAAAACGCCACCTTCATGAAGGTACAGGCTCTTCTCTGTCGTCGCAGGCGGCCAATCGGCGGCTTCACGCCACACATTGCCGGGAGCCCCCTCTTCGCCGACGGCTCCCATGACGTAGTAGCGCACGGCGGGCTCCTTCTCGACACCGTTGTCGATGCCTTTGAGCCAGTGATCGAACCACCGCACCATGTGCTCGACCTCCGGCCAGGTGGCATTGGGCGGATACTGCATCTCCGCCACCTTGCTGCCCTTGTTGAGACGCCCGTGCAGCCATGGGCCGAGCAAGAGCTGCTGTGGCGCATTCTTTTTCCGGCCGATGAAACTCTGCACGCTGCCTTGCACCATGAAGTCATACCAGCTTCCGATGGTGAAACAGGGCACGTTCATCTCGTCGAAATGCAACGTGCAGTCCTCCGCACGCCAGTAGTCGTCGTAGTGCGGATGCGCGTCCCACTCCCGCATGAGCGTGGCATTGTTCTCCGGCACGCGGCAATTCTTCCCGAAGTCCGCAAAGCGACCCGGCCGCGTCACGCCGCCGATGCGGTAGCCTTCCTGAAACAGGCTCAAACCGGTATCGACCATGTACTGGCACACGAGATGAGGCGGACGTGTGACGGCGAGGAAGTTTTGCGCAAAGCCACCCTGCGAACTGCCGAAGGTGCCCACCTTCCCCGTGCTCCACGGCTGCGTGGCGAGCCATTCGCAGGTATCGTAGCCGTCCTTCTTCTCGCCCCAGGCCAGGGCGCGATACCCCACATACTGCCCCTCGCTCTTCTGCGAGCCACGGAAGTTCACCATCGTCACCGCAAAGCCACGCCGCGCCAATTCGGCGGCATTTTTTCTCGTGCCTGCACCGCTGATATCCGCATAGCGCTGCTCAAACACTGCCGGCCACTTCCCTTCGCCCTCCGGCAGGTAAAGATAGGCCGAAAGCCGTACGCCATCCCGCATCGGAATCATGACGTGCTGCTCTCGAACACCGGGGAGATCGAGTTTTGGCAAATCCTGCGCGAAACAGGTCGCGGCGAGGGCAAAGAAGAGGAGAAGGCGTTTCATGTTCCAAGTTTCACGTTTCAAGAGGCCCAAACCAACGCCGCCACTCGCTTAAACTTGGAACCTGAAACCTGAAACTTGGAACATCCGTCACCCGGCAAAAGCCTCCGCATCCTTCACAAACGCCTCCACATCCGCCTCCATCGTGCGCCAGGAGCACATCAGCCGCGTGCCGCCACCAATGAAGCTGTAAAACACCCAGCCACGTTCCTTGAGCCCGGCCTTCATCTTGTCCGGGAGCTTCGCGAAGACGGCGTTGGCATCCACGGGATACAAAATTTGCACTCCGGGCAGATTGCCGAGCGCATCGGATAGCTTCTTCGCGAGGGCGTTGCCTCCGCTGGCATGCTTTTTCCAAATTTCACCCTTCAGCATGCGCAGCCATTGGGCGGAGATGAAGCGCATCTTCGAGCAAAGCTGGCCCGCCTGCTTGCAGCGATACTGAAAGTCCTGTGAGAGCTCCTTGTTGAAGAACACCACCGCCTCCGTCACGGCCATGCCGAGCTTCGTGCCGCCGCAGCACAGCACATCCACACCTGCACGCCAGGTGATGTCCGCCGGCGAGCAGTTCTGGCCGACGAGCGCATTGAAAAAGCGTGCGCCATCCATGTGAATGCCCAGCCCGTGCTGCTTTGCGAGTGCTCCGAGTCCTTTGATCTCACCCGGACGATACACCGTGCCCAGCTCCGTGCTCTGGCTGATGCTCAGCGCCCTCGGCTTCGGGAAATGCAGATCGTTTCGGCTCAGCACGATGCGCTCGACATCCGCGGGATCGAGTTTTCCCAGCGGGCTGCGTGCCAGCAGGATTTTCGAGCCATGGCTGAAGAACTCCGGCGCACCGCACTCGTCTGTTTCCACATGCGCCTCGTGCGCCGTGATGATGCTGTTATAGCTGCGGCACATGGAAGCCAGCGCCAGCGAGTTCGCCGCCGTGCCGTTGAAGACGAAGTACACATCGCAATCCGTCTCAAAGAACTGCCGGAAGGTCTCGCAAGCCTCCGCGGTGATCGTGTCGGCACCGTAGCTGGGCTGGTAGCCTTCATTGGCTTCTTCCAGCGCCTGCCAGGCCTCCGGGCACACGCCGGAAGTGTTGTCGGAGGCAAAGTGGTATTTGGGAGTGGGAGTCATGGAGAATAGAGTCAAGGTCTGGCCTCGCGGGCCGCGAGCAGGGTTTGTTCGACGAGGTGCGGGGCGAGGTGAATGCCTTTTCGTTTCATCGCCAGGATCGCGTCTTCGACTGAATCGAGCAGCTTGGCACGATGCAGTTCGACCAGCAGGCCAAGCGATCCAATGACGGTAAGGCCCGCAAGTCTGGCTGCCCGGCGACCACGCACCTCATCAATCACCACGAGGGGGATGTGATGATCCATGGCTGTCTGGATCACTGCCGATTCGCCGCTGCCAAGAGTCGATAGCAAAGGATTGAACTGGGCCGCCATCGGTGGGCGGACTTCGCACCATGCGGCGGCACAGACTCGGGCGGCCGTGTCATCCTTGTGTCCGCCAGCCGCGAGTTCTGCCACCACTTCGGCAGGAACGATCAACCTCTCCACAATGCCCGCGAGCATCTCAAAATCCGGCAAAGCCGCCACGAGGGCGATGAGCGGGCTGCTATTAATGACTGGCGAAGGCTTCACGGGCGTTGGCGAACTCCAGTTTTAACTCCTCTTCATCGACATTGATGAAGGACACGCCAAGACGCTCCAATTCGAGCAGAAAGCGCACGCGATCCAATCCCGCCATCTCGGCGGCTTGCGAGGAAGAGACACGGCCCATTTCATACCATTTCGCGGCCAGTGCCAGCCGCGCCTCGCTTTCAAACTGCCTCGGGGTGAGGTTCAACTCATCCGGCAGGCGGGCGGGATAGTCGATGGTCAGAGAATGGCTCATGGGTCCGAGGTTATCATCCGCCGGAAGACTCCGCAATCACTTCACTCGACCTGACCGCCTCCTCATCAGCCACAAGCCAAGCGCTAGCAGCAAAACATCCCGCACGATGAGCTCGATGTAGTTCGAGCTGGCCTCGGCAGAGCCGAAGCAGCCGCAACGGATGTCGATGCCGCGATACCAAGAGAGGGCGATGGCACCTAGAAAGCCGAGGAGCGCTCCATTGAGCACCAGCAGGCCACCGCGACGCAGCACGCCGGTGATGACGGCGAGGCCGGCGAAGATTTCGAGCCATGGCAGACCCATCGCCAGCCACGCGGCCCATGGATCGCCGAGGAGATCAAAGCTGCGCACATCGTCGAGGAAGGCCTGCGGGTTCCAGGCCTTCAAAACACCGGCGTAAACGAACACGCCGCCGAAAACGAGATGCAGGAGCTTGGCAATGATTTTCATGGCAACACCTCCGACATGGGCAAAACGAGCACGACGAGCTTTTTGCCATCGAGCTTGGCGAAGTTCGGATTCGGCCACACCTCGACGTCGAGGGGCTTTTGAGCCAGCAGGGCCATGTGCGAAACGAAACCGGCGCTACTGTCGCCGCCGAAGTGCTGCGTGTCGTCGTCGTAGATCCACATCAAATCACCGCCGACGAGCAGGATGGGCGATTTCGCATCCAGCTCGATGCCGCTGATGCTGACGACCTCGGCTTGTTCGAGGCCGAAGAGCTTGTCGGGCGAGTGAGGATCGAGTTTCCGCGTGAGATCGCCGGCATCGAGATGGGTGAGGATGGTGGCGGAGATGAGCGGCGTCTCGGTGCCGAGCAGCGTGGGGAATTTTTCGCGCAAGTGCTTCTCGGTGAGCAAAGCGGACTGTTTCATCGCTTCAGGGGTCCAATGACTGTCGCGGCGGAAATAGACCTGTTTGCGGTCGCGCAGCTTCCAGAAGGGATCGGTGAGGTCGAGCACGTCGATGCCGGTTTTTCGCAGGGCATCGAGGCGGGCTTTTTCGCCGGTGGCACGGATCGGGTCCCAGTAGCGGCCTTCGCGAATCTTCTCGGGGTAAAGCGTGGCACGACTCGGCACAGCCACGAGCACGAGCGGGATGCCGCGCTTTTTCAACTCGGCGGCAAACGAAGTCACCAATTCACTCGCCGGCGCGTCCGCGGTGCGATGAGCCAGCATGCGTTCGAGCTCACGCTGGTCGAAGAGCCAGCCTTCGTTGCCGAGGAAGGCACCGTTACCGCCCTGGCGCAGTGTCCAGGTCAGCACGCGCTGCATGCCGGTGCGGGTCCAGACGGCCAGCAGATTCGTTTTGCCCGGCGTGAGCCACGCGCTGATCTCAAACAGCATCGGCACGAGCAGCAGCACGAGAAACACCCGCGTGATGAGCGAGGCCTCCGGAGCCGTCAGCGTGCGCTCCGGGATGACTTCGGTGCGTTTCGAGGCGTCGATGGGCTGGGCGGTCGGTTTCATCACATCGGCGAGATTTGCGTCCAAAGCATCACAACGGCCACCACGAGCACGCCGAGGCACCACCAGCCCTTCCACGGCCTCCAAACTGTCAAAAAGGAAGCCGAAGGCGGCGCGAGGAAAAACACCGCGGCACCCGCGGCGAGCGTGAGGATGTGCAGATCCGTCCACACCCGCATTTCTTGAAACAGAACCGCATACGACCGCACCGGCGGCACGATGAGCGCCTTCAAAAACAAGGCCGTCTGCACTGGCGAACGCGTGACGGCGACCATCACCACGATCGAGGCGAGCACGAGCAGGGCGAGCGATTTGCGCTTCACCGTGAGCGCCTTTTCAAACAGCGGCGGCGTGGGCACGCCGAGCCAGCCGCCGAGTCCTGCGCTCACATCGCCCGCGCTGGTGAAGAGCAGGCCGAGGCACACGCTGACGGAAAGCAGACCGGCCCAGGCCGCGCCGCAGCTCACGTTTTGCGGTCCATTTTCCAGCACCAACATGGCGATGC
This sequence comes from Verrucomicrobiaceae bacterium, assembly GCA_016713245.1. Classification (GTDB taxonomy): domain Bacteria; phylum Verrucomicrobiota; class Verrucomicrobiia; order Verrucomicrobiales; family Verrucomicrobiaceae; genus Prosthecobacter. Next base: position 2,027,882 of record JADJPM010000001.1, read on the forward strand.
GCCACAGCGGCACCACGAGCAGCACCCATTTCGACACGCCAAGACACAGCCGCATCGAGGCCTGCGCCCGCGTGATGGCATCGCCACCGCGACGCAGCACCACCGCCCCTGCCAGCAGGATCGGCAGGGCCACAAAGAGAGCGTGATGGAGGCTGAAGGTCACTCGGGAAGCAGTTGGGCGGGGGCACGCGGTCCGTCAAACAGCGATGCGTGCCGTGATGACGGAAATCATGCCTGCTTTCTTGGGGCCACAGCTTACGTCATCGAGTTTGATGATTTCCCACAGATTCAGGGAGGCCAGCAGATTATTTCTGAATGGTTCCCTGAACAAAAAAGGAAATCTGTGGGCCTCCCTGAATCTGTGGGAGAAAAACGATCCACAAAAAGTGGTAACGGAGCGAAACCATCACTTTCAGGCAGGCAAAACGGGCGTGATGAGGTTCAATCCGCGCACTCATGACCTCCCTCCTCATCATCGGCTGCGGCAGCATCGGCGAACGGCATCTGCGCTGCTTTCAAAAGACCGGCCGCTGCACCGTGACCGCGTGCGACACGAATCCTACATTGCTCGCCGCGATGCGGGAACGCTACGATGCGGCAGGCTTTGCCACGCTCGATGAAGCGCTCGCCGCCGCCACCTACGACGCGGCGGTGATCTGCACGCCGGCGCATCTGCACCTGCCGATGGCGAAGCGGCTGCTCGGACACGGCTTGCATGTCTTCATCGAAAAGCCGCTCGCGATTGAGGAGGCGCTCGTTCCGGAGGTGCGTGCGGCCATTGCGGCGGCGAATCGTTTTGTCGCTGTGGCGTATGTGTACCATCTCATGCCGTGGATTCAGCAGGCGCGGGCGTTTTTGCAGAGCGGACAAATCGGTCGCGTGCTCCAGGCCACATCCGTTTCCGGCCAGCACTTCCCAACCTTTCGTCCGGCCTATCGCGAGATCTACTACACACGCCGCGAGACCGGCGGCGGCGTCATTCAGGATGCGCTCACGCACCTCGCCAATGCCGTCGAATGGCTGCTCGGACCCTGCACGCGGGTGTATTGCGATGCGGCGCATCAGGCGCTCGAAGGCGTCACCATTGAGGACACCGTGAACGTCACCGCCCGCCATGGCTCGGTGATGGTCAGTTACGCGATGACGCAGTTCCAGGCGGCGAATGAAAACACGCTCCACATCCATGGCGAGCACGGCAGCGTGAAGATCGAGGGCCATCTCCAGCGCTGGGGCGTGCTCAGGCATGGCGAGAAGGACTGGACCTGGCATGTCACGCCGCCGCTGGAGCGTGACGACCTCTTCATCGCCCAGGCAAACGCCTTCCTCGACGGCATGGAAGGCCGCCCGAATCCGCTCTGCACCTTCGAGGAGGCCGTGCAGACCCTCCGTTTCAACCTCGCCGCCCTCCGCTCCTCCGACACCGGCACCGCCATCGACATCCACCCCGCATGAACCACCGCGAACCGGAAACAGAGAACCGAGAACCGAGAACGGCGAACCGAGAACTCCGCCTCGCCATGCTTGGCATGATCGAAGGCAACGGCCATCCGTATTCCTGGAGCGGCATCATCAACGGCTACAACCCCGCCGAGATGGCGAAGTGCCCTTACGCCGGCATTCCGATCTACATGGGCAAACAGCCGCTCGACTCCGTGCGCATCCCCGGTGCCCGCGTCACGCACATCTGGTGCGATGATCCCGCCGATGCGCCGAAGGTGGCCGCGGCCAGCCTCATCGAGCATGTCGTCGAAAAACCGGAGGACGTGATCGGCCACGTCGATGCCGCGGTGATCGCCACCGATGATGGAACGGATCATGTGCGGCGTGCGCGACCCTTTGTGGAGGCCGGGCTGCCCGTTTTCATCGACAAGCCGATGGCCACGACGATCCCCGAGCTGCGCCAGATGGTACAGTGGCATCGCGAGGGCCGCGTGCTGCTCTCCACCAGCGGCATGCGCTATGCCCCGGAGATGCGGGCGGACTTCTCGGCGCTCGGCGACCTGCGCTGGATCACCAGCTTCACCTGCAAGACCTGGGAACGCTACGGCATCCATGCGCTGGAGGCCGTCGAGCCGCTGCTCGGCCCCGGTTTCCTCACCGTGCAGGCCCACAGCGATGCCGGTGGCGATGTCATGCACCTCACGCATCGCAGCGGCGTCAAAGTCACCCTCGGGGCGCTGCACGACGCGTATGGCAGCTTCGGCGCGGTGCATCTGTATGGCACCAAAGGCGATCTCGCTGTGAAGCTCACGGATACCTACCACGCCTTCCGCGGCCAACTCGTGGCCTTCATCGACATGCTCCGCATCGGTCAGCGTCCGCTGCCCTTTGACGAAACCGTCGAGCTCATGACCGTCATCATCGCCGGCATCCGCAGTCGCGAGCAGGGCGGTGCCCCCATCTCCATCTCCGACATCCTGTGCGAACTATGAAAGCGTTGCTACACCTCCTGCTCGCCGTCAGCGCCTGCGCCCAGCCTTTGGACATTGGCTCCAGACGAGAGATCTTCGTCGATGACTACCTCATCGACAAACTCAGCGGCGGCGCTGAACAGCGTCTGCACCAGCCGCAAATCCAGGAGATCGTTCTGACGCATGATGCGCCTTGGGAAGGCAGTGGCAGCGGTTACCACAGCATCTTCAAAGACGGAGACAAATACCGCCTGTATTACAAATCCTGGCAACTCACGGTCACACCCGATGGCAAGGTCAACACCGGAGAGCATCCGCTCTTTTGCTGCTACGCCGAAAGCGATGACGGCATTCAGTGGAGAAAGCCCGAGCTTGGCCTGCATGAGTTCAAAGGGTCCAAGGCCAACAACATCGTCATCCCTCACGGCATGATGGGAAAGGTGAACCCCGACGGCGGCCACCCAGCCGTCTTCAAAGATGAAAACCCGAGTGCGCCGACAGATGCCAGATACAAGGCCATCGTCCGCTCCAATTCGCCCAAAGGTCTGCTCGCACTGAAATCAGCTGATGGCCTCCGCTGGTCACCCATGTCGGATAAACCTGTCATCACCGATGGAGCCTTCGACTCCCAAAACCTCGCCTTTTGGGATGCTCACCGCGGCCTCTATCGAGCCTACTGGCGCTACTTCACCGGAGGTGTGACTGACGAGAAAAACTGGAAACCCAGCGGAGACCGCGCCATCCGCACCGCCTCGTCCAAGGACTTCATCCACTGGGAAGATCAGCAGGATCTCCGCTACGTCGATTCTCCCAGCGAGCAGCTTTACACCAATCAGGTGAAACCTTACCACCGGGCACCTCATTTGCTCGTCGGCTTCCCCACTCGTTATGTGGAGCGTGATTGGACAGAGTCTCTCCGGCATTTGCCTGAACGCGAACACCGGGAATGGCGGGCCAAATCGAGCCAACGCTACGGCACCGCCATCACCGAAGGGCTGTTCATGTCCAGCCGAGATGGCATTACCTTCAAGCGCTGGAATGAAGCCTTCCTCCCGCCAGGCATCGAACGTGAAGGCACCTGGAACTATGGCCATCAATACGCGGCCTGGCATGTCGTGGAGACCAAATCCAAGCTCGAAGGCGCTCCCAACGAACTCTCTTTGTACACCACCGAAAGCTACTGGACGGGTAAAAGCAGCGCCCTCCGCCGCTACACCCTCCGACTCGATGGTTTCGTCTCGATCCATGCTCCGATGAAAGGTGGCGATTTGCTCACTCGACCCTTCAAATTCAGCGGAAACCAACTTTCGATGAACTTCGCCAGCTCGGTCGCTGGTGGCATTCAAGTCGAGATCCAGGATGAAGCAGGCAAGCCTATCCCCGGCTTAACCCTCGCCGATTCCGATGCCCATTTTGGCGACTCGATCGAGCGCACCGTCACATGGGGAAAGAACTCTGATCTCCAGACTCTCGCAGGGAAAGTGATCCGCCTCCGCTTCGCTCTCAAAGACGCCGATCTCTACGCATTCCGATTCATCCAACCTTAAAGCACACATGAAAGCACTCCTCTACCTCGCTCTTGCCTCCACGGCTTTCACTCAGTCTCTCGATCTCGGCTCACAGTGGGAACTTTTCATCGATGAACACCTCGTCGCGAAGAAGGAAGGGCTCACTTTGAAGCTTCACGAACCGGTGCGCCGCGAAATCGTGCTCACCACCGACAAACCGTGGGAAGGACCGACCTGCGGCTACTTCTCAGCGATTCAGGATGGCAAAAAGGTGCGGCTCTACTATCGCGGGTCGGCGGGTGGCAGCGATCACAGCGATGCGCAGGTCACCTGCTTCGTCGAAAGCGAAGACGGCATCCATTTCACACGACCGAAGCTCGGTTTGATCGAAGCAGGTGGCACAAAGGACAACAATGTGATCTGGCGCGGCGTCGAGTCACACAACTTCGCGCCGTTTCTCGATGCGAATCCGAACGCGAAGCCCACGGAGCGCTACAAGGCCCTCGGCGGCGTGAAGCAGCCGGGCAAGAACTGGCATCAAGGCGAGACTCCGGGCGGTCTTTACGCCTTTGCGTCGCCGGACGGCATTCATTGGAAAAAGATGCAGGACACGCCGGTGATCACGAAGGGCGCTTTCGACTCGCAAAACCTCGCCTTCTGGGACGCGACGCGGAATCGCTACGCGAGCTTCAGCCGCATCTTCACGAACAAAGTCCGCGCCATCCAGAGCATGACCTCGGCGGACTTTTTGGGCTGGAGCGACGGCGTGGCGCATCAATACGCCGCGGGCGTGCCCTTCGAGCACTTCTACACCAGCGCCACCGTCCCCTGCCCGACCGCGCCGCATCTGTTTCTCTCGTTTCCCAAACGCTTCGCCACCTCGCGGGAGAAGGTCAAAGGCCACGTCGGCGGCAAAGGCGTGAGCGATGCTGTCTTCATGAGCAGCCGCGATGGCACGCACTGGGATCGCCCCTTCCTCGAAGCCTGGGTGCGTCCCGGCCCAGATCTCCAAAACTGGACCGAGCGCAGCAACATGACCGCCTGCGGCATCTACGATCCGGGCGACGGCGAATGGTCGCTCTACATTTCTGAGCACTACCGCCATCCCGATCATCGCATCCGCCGCCTCACCGTGCGCAAGCAGGGCTTCGCCTCCATGCACGCCGATGCAAAAGGCGGCAGCTTCACGACGAAGCCGATCAAAATCACCGGCTCCAAACTCCTCCTCAACTCCGCCACCTCCGCCACCGGCTCGCTCATCATCGAAGCCCTCGATGAAACCGGTGCCGTGGCCGCCAAATCCGCCGAAATCTACGGCGATGAGTTCGAAGCGAACGTTCTCGATACCTCGAAGATCATCGGAAAGACCGTGACACTCCGCGTGACGATGAAGGACGCGGATTTGTATGCGCTGCGTTTTGCGGAGTGATGCCTTTTGCGACGAATCCGTCACCGTTTTGCGCCTCGCATTCTGTTCCGGCTTGTGAATCAAAGGCCCATGCCTGCCATGGATCCACACCGCCATCTGATCGCCGATCTCACCGAGACCGGTCATGATTTTCACCGTCGTGGCTGGTCGCTCGGCACGAGCAGCAATTACAGCGTCGTCGTCAGCCGCGAGCCGCTCACGCTGCTCATGACCGGCAGCGGATTCGACAAAGGCAGGCTCCAGCCGGAGCAGTTTCTCCTCGTCGATGAACACGCCGTCGCCGTGGGCGAAACGACACTGAAACCCAGCGCCGAAGCCCTTCTGCACACGGCTTTGGCCAGACACGGAGCAGGAGCCGTGCTCCACACGCACTCCATCGCCGCCACGGTGCTCAGCGAGCATTTTCTCAAGGACGGCGGCTTGCGCATCGCAGGCTACGAAATGCTCAAAGGCCTCTCCGGCATCACCACGCACGAGTCGGAGGCCGTGATCGAGATTTTCCCGAACACACAGGACATCGCCAGCCTCGCCACGGTCATTGAGGGCCGCCTCGCCGACTCCACCAACCCGCTGCGCCACGGCTTTCTCATGGCCGGGCACGGCCTCTACACCTGGGGCGAGAGCCTCGCCGCCGCACGCAGGCAAATCGAGGTGCTGGAGTTTCTCTTCGAAGTCGTCACGCAGAAGCGCTTGCTCACCGGCTCGTTTTGAATCGCAATCACGCTCATGGCCCTCCTCCGCATCCCTTCTGAAGACCGCGTCATTGATGACGTGGACGCGATCCGCAGCTTCCTCCTGCCGCATGGCATTCACTATGACTGTTGGGAAGTCGCGGGCCGCATCGACCGCGATGCGTCGCAGGAGGAAATCCTCGCCGCGTATGAGCCGGAGGTCACCGCGCTGAAGGAACGCGGTGGCTACATCACCGCCGATGTCGTCAACGTCACGCCCCACATTCCAAACCTCCAGGAGATGCTCGACAAGTTTAACAAAGAGCACCGCCACGCCGAGGATGAGGTGCGCTTCATCGTCAAAGGCCGCGGCATCTTCTACATCCACCCCGAGAACGGCGATCCCGTCTATTCCATCGAGGTCGAGGAGGGCGATCTCATCAACGTCCCCGCTGGCACGAAGCACTGGTTTGACCTCTGCGCCGACCGCAGCATCCGCGCCATCCGCCTCTTCAAGGAAAAAGCCGGCTGGACACCGCTCTACACCGGCGACGAGATCGCCAGCGGCTATCAGCCGCTTTGCTTCGGCCCGAACTACCTCGCGGCCAAAGGCATTCACATCGAGCAGGCCGTCACCCTCACTGCATGATCGAGTTTCGCGGCAAACTCATCCTGCTCGACATCGAGGGCACCGTCTCGCCGCTCGCGTTTGTGCATGACGTGATGTTTCCGTATGCGCGGAGGCACGCCGCCGCCTGGCTCGGTGCGCACTGGGGCCATGAGGTCATCGCCCAGCTCGCCCGCGATGCCGGAGTCACCTCCTTTCTCAATGCACTCGAGGCCGAGGCCGCCGTGCATCGCCTCATGGATGCCGATGCCAAGGTCACCGGCCTCAAGCAGCTCCAGGGCCTCATCTGGGAGCAGGGCTTCCGCACCGGCGACCTGCGCAGCACGCTCTTCGATGATGTCGTGCCCGCCCTCGATCACTGGCGCGAAAACGGCCGCGAAGTCCGCATCTACTCCTCCGGCAGCATCCACGCGCAGCGCCTCTTCTTCGCCCACACCACCGCTGGCGACCTCACCCCGCGCCTCTCCGGTTACTACGACACCACGACCGGCTCCAAACGCGAAGCCGCCAGCTACACCGCCATCGCCACCGATTGCGGTCTGCCGCCAAATGACATCCTTTTCATCAGCGACCTCGTCGATGAATTGAACGCCGCCCAATCCGCCGGCATGATCACCGCCCTCGCCCTCCGCCCCGGCAACAAACCGCAGCCGGAGAACGATCATCCTGCCATCCCTTCCTTCGCTGAAATCACCCACGCATGAACATCCACGGCCAGCCGCACCGCTCCATCGAAGCCGATCACGCTCGGCGCATCGCACGCATCGTCGATCAGACCTTTCTGCCGCATCAGGTGGCGTGGCGTGAGCTGGAGACGATGGAGGACGCGGCGGAGGCGATCCAGGTCATGCGGGTGCGCGGTGCGCCGCTCATCGGGGCCACCGCAGCTTTCGGCCTGTTCTTCGCGTTGCGGGATGATGCCTCGGACGCGGCTTTGCAGCATGCTTATGACACGCTGCATGCCACACGGCCGACAGCGATCAATCTGCGCTGGGCGCTGGATCGTGTGAGGCGCGTCGTTTTGCCTCTCGTAGCCGAAAAACGGGCCGAGGCGGCCTGGAGCGAGGCTTTGAGCATCTGCGATGAAGATGTGCAAACCAACCACGCCATCGGGCAACACGCGCTGGAGTTGTTTCAGGCCATCCAGGCAAAAAAAGCTGATCCCTCGGCCCCGCTGAATGTCATGACGCATTGCAACGCGGGCTGGATCGCCTGCGTGGATTGGGGCACGGCCATCTCGCCCATCTACCAGGCGCACGATGCGGGCATGAACATCCATGTCTGGGTGAGCGAGACGCGACCCCGCGGCCAGGGAGCCTCACTCACGGCCTGGGAACTGCGTGAGCACGGCGTGCCGCACACCTTGATCGTCGATAACAACGCCGGGCACCTGCTTCAGCGTGGTCTCGTCGATGCGGTGATCGTCGGCACTGACCGCGTCACCGCGCAGGGTGATGTGGCGAACAAGATCGGCACTTACCTCAAAGCGCTCGCCGCGAAGGCACACGGTGTTCCTTTCTATGTCGCCTGCCCTGTCAGCACCATCGACTGGACCATCACGGATGGCATCCGCGACATCCCCATCGAGCAACGCAGCGCTCGCGAGGTCACCCACATGCCTGGTTTGAATGCCGAGGGCCTGCGGGAGGAAGTGCTCATCACGCCGGCAGGCACCCAGGCTCGCAACGATGGCTTCGATGTCACACCCGCGGCTCTCGTCACTGCACTCGTCACCGAGCACGGTGTTTTTGAGGCGAATGCTATGGCGCTTGCGAAGCTGAAAGCTCAGATCGGCAGCGACCATTAGCGGCATCGCCATCGACGGCCGGCCAATCACGTCGCGCCATAACCTCCCTCAATCGCCTTCGCGACGAGGTCGGCGGCGTTGCGGGCGTCAAATTTGGCCATGAGGTGGTTGCGGTGCGTTTCGGCGGTGCGGGGGCTCATGCCGAGTGTTTCGGCGATTTCTTTGGCGCTTTGGCCTTGGATGAGGAGGCGCAGCACCTCGCGTTCGCGGTCGGTGACGGGCGTGGAGGCGAGTGCCTGGCGCAACGCGGCGCGGTCGATGGCGTGGCTGAGGAAAAGCTCGCCGCGCAGGGCGTGATCGACGGCGGTGCGCAGCTCATTGAAGGCGCTGTCTTTGATGACAAAGCCGCTCACACCGGCGCGGATGGCATCGGCCACGAGCATGGGTTTGCCATAGCTGGTGAGCAGCAGGCAGCGCACGGGCAGGGCGAGGCGGGTGACCTCGCGCACGATGTCGAGGCCGCTCATGCCGGGCAGCGAATGATCGAGCACGGCGAGCTGGGGCTGGTGCTGTTGCATCAGCGGGATGACCTGCGCACCATCGCCGGTCTCGGCGATGACCTGCAGCGCGGAGTCTTGCTGGAGGAGGAGTTTGAGGCCTTCGCGGAGGAGCTGGTGGTCATCGGCGAGGAGGAGTCGGGCGGGAGTCATGGCGATGGAGCGAGCGGGATGTCCACGCGGATGCAGGTGCCGCCGCCGGGCGTGGAGGTGATGTCAAAACGGCCACCCGCGAGGCGCACGCGATCCTGCATGAAGCGCAGGCCGAGTCGCGTGGTGTCGGCAGCGGGATCAAAGCCGCGTCCATCATCGCGAATGACGAGATGCAGGCCTTCGGCATCCTTCGTGGCGATGAGGTGGATCGTTTCGGCCTGCGCATGACGGCGTGCATTGCCCAGTGCCTCCTGCGCCACGCGGTAAAGCGTGTCCGCGAGGCGCGGCGGTGGTTCGGAGGTCAGTTCTACCTGTGCGTGCACCTGCGGGCCGCTTTCGAGCGCGAGCGCCTGGAGCGCGGCGGCGAGGCTGCCCGCTTCACGCAGATGCACGGGCTGCAGGTCCTCGGCGAGCGCCCGCACATCGGTCACCGCTTTGCGCAGGCCATCGGCGAGCGGCTGGCTGAGCTCCGCGGAACCGGCGGGCATAGCTTTAAGCATCTCCGCACGCAAAAGCAGCGCCTGAAGGTCCTGCGCGAGGCCGTCATGCAGATCATGACCGATGCGCCGACGCTCCTCCTCATGCCCCTGGAGCACGCGTTGCTGGAGTTCGTCCGTCTGCTGGCGCAGTCGGCGGTAGTGACGCAGGCTGGAGACTCCGGCCAAGGTGATGAAGGCGGGCATGGCGAGATCCGCGATGGAGACGGGCAGCGTGGCGTAGCGCAGATGCGGCGTCATTTGCGCCACGAGCTCCAGTCCGCCGAAAACCATGAGCAGGAGCGAAAGCGTGAGCCGCAGGGCCGCGCCTCCCGCGTGGCGGCGCAGATCGATGAGCGCATGCCCGATGCCGCAGAGCCATGAGACGACGCAGTAGAGCTGAAAGGCGGGGATGAGGCTGTAGATGCGTCCCTGCTGATACTCATGGTGACCCAGCAGCACGAGCACGAGGCAGCCGAGCACGAGCCAGTCCGTCCACGCAGCGAGCGGTCGTTTCCGAAAGCCGCCGACCATGCGGTAGCACAGCCATGGCAGCAGCAGCAGCGCGGCGGCAAAGGGCGCGGCCAGCCAGGCCCAGAGCTGCGGACTGTCACGCACGCCCTGCATTTGCGCGGCATTGGAAATCATCCACGCCAGCCCCAGCACCGCGCCCCGGCGGCAAAACACGCGGTCTGTGGCTCCGAGCACGCGCAACGCGACGAGCACAAGGCTCCACACGCCGCAGAGCGAGAGGATGGCGAGCCGTGCCATGTCACTGAGCGCCTCGCTGGCCCGCTGCGCCCGATACGCGGCGGCGACCTCATACACGCCAATGTGAGCCCCGCCGAACCAGCCCGCCGCTCCGATGTAATTCCGCACGCGGATGGCGAGCACGTTTTCACGATCCCCATGCAGCACACCAGCCGGTATCACCGCCAGATGCACGCGTCCCGAGCTGGGCACCGCACTCGTCGGATCGCTCAAAAAGGTCTCTCGGGGCACCGGCTGCTGCAAAGGGCCGTAGCCGCCCACATGGCGTCCATTCACAAAAACCTCCGACACGTTGCCCACATGCCCAATGACCACCGCGAGCGATTGGGTGGCCTGCGCTGGTGAAATGCGAAATCGGGCCCGATACCAGCCCTGACCGCCCCAGCGCGGCCCACCATAGTGCTGCCACGCCGGGCCGATGCGCACCTGCTGCCATGCATGATCGTCAAAGTCCTCCGCAGCCCATTCCACGCGGTTTCCTGACGAAAAGCGGACCACCTCGGGCAATGAAACGAGCGGCGGATGCGGGTCAAAACGCTGCCGCGTGCAGCCAGCGCCCATCAGCGCCAGCACGAAGGCGGCGCGGAGGATGTGGCGATGATAACGCGGAGGCATGAAGCAGCATAAACGGCGCGGCGGGCATTTCGCATCACAAACCTGCCCGCAGGCGGATGAAGCGCCGCGTGTGCGTCTGCGAGGTGACGCTGTCGATGATGCGCACGACGCGGCGACCGCCGTTTTGCGACACGATTTGCAGCGTCACAGGCGTCCAGGTGATCAAATCGTCGCTACCCTCGCCAGCGAGCGTGATCTGGCCGGCGCGGACGTCATCGAGGTCGAAGTCCATGAAGAGCTTCGGAGCCGGATCACCGCCGAAAAGCATCTGCCCGCCGTTTTGCGCGAGCTGGTCATCATTCGCGGCAAATTCGAGCAAATTGGCCACGCCATTGCCATCGGGGTCGGCTTCGGGCGCGGCGTCGATTGGATCAAGATAGCGTCCATGGGCTCCACCAGCGCCCACAGCCCAAATCGTGTAAGGACTGGCGTTTCGCAGCATGAAGAGGCTCTCGTGGAAAAGCCCTCCTGCATCCGTCACCCGCACGCGGATGAAGGCGAAGGTCTTGGCAGCCAGCGAGCCTGCATTCGCCACACGCAGTTCCGCACCGACGATGCTGAAAAGCGCATTGTCCGTGTCTCCAGCGCCGGAGGTGAGCGTGTGCGTCAGCTGGCCGCCATCGGGGTCGTAGCTGCTGAAGCTGCCGAGCGGCGCGTTGTTCACCACGTTCGCAGGCCAGGTCTGCGTGCCGGTGAGCGTGATGGACTCCGGCGGTGAATTCGACGGCGTGGAGGGTAGCGATGTCATGAGACCGACCGCGCTGTGATAACGCTGCGTCGAGGGCGGAGCAAAGAATGCGACCATGCTGGCCACGTAGGTGCCGTGATGGGCTCCGAGCGCGGTGATCTGATGGATGTCTGCCTCGGTGATGCCCTGACCGATGGCATCACTCTGCGGCGGAATGGCTGTGTAAGGTGCCGTGGGCGCTTCATAGCCGCTCGAAAGCCGATGCGATGGCGGCCAGGTGCCATCCGGCTGCCTTTCACGCACCTCGATGACCGTTCCCGCAGCTCCATTACCGGCTGCGGTTGGGTAAGCGGAGATGAGTTTGCCCAGATCAAAGGCCAGATGCCTGCCATACGGGAATGGACGTATGCCGAGCGGCACGGTGGAGCCATGGAAGGCATCGTCCTGCGTCCAGACACCGGGAGCTGTCTCGCGATAAACATAGACGGTGCCATCATGCACCTGCGGTGAGAAAAGAGGATCACCCACCGCGAGCTGTGTGCCATCGATGGCCACGCCTTCACCGAATTGCCAGCCATTGCTCGCCGGTTCCGGACTATGGATCACCGCACTCCGCTGCCACTGACCAGCGGCGACACGGTCCCACACTTCGACAAAGCCATTGGCTTCCGACGGTGGAAATCCCTCGCCGCTGCTGACTCCACGGCCATTCCGCGGCGAGCCGACGAGGATGCGTTTGCCATCCAGCGCGATGTTATAGCCCCATGACATGCTGGGATGGCCACCATGCGGTGTGAGCGTGGCCCGGTGCTGCCAGGCACCGCCTTCACGTTCGAAGACGAACACCATGCGCCTGCCGATTGCAGCCACGGCGCACACATCACCATGCAGGGCGATCTGGCTGCCAAATTCATAGTCACGCTCGCCAAACACATACGGCTCCACTTTGGCGATGAGCTCGCTGTGATACTCCCACTGGCCGCTGGTGGTGTTTCGCTGATACATCGCCACGCGTGTCAGGGAACGCAGATCGCGCTCGAGCGGCATGTTTGGCGAATCGGGCGTCCAAAAGTCGCCGTGATAGGTCACGGCCATCGTATCGCCAAAGATCCGCACCTTGCTCGCGTAGGCTCCGAAGTCGGCATTCAGATCCCAGTCGGGAAATCCACGCGGCAGCGTTTGCAGCAGGCTCCAGTCGCCACCGGTGCGCTTCCACACGCTGAGAGTGCTTTGCAGAAAGGAAGCGCCTTCAACCATGCAAAGAGCCGCGTGATCGCCATGCAGACTGACATCCGTGGCGTAGTCCGTGCCGCCCTGCGTGACGGTGGAGGGATTCACCAGCAGCAAATCTGCTTCCAAGGGCGAAACCGTGGCCGTCGTCACGCTCAGCACGCGCTGCACCGAGGTGGCGGCGAAGTGATTCGCGTCTCCAGCCTGCGTAGCGGTCAGCGTCGTCGATCCTGCGCCGGTGATGATCACCTGGGATCCCGAAACCGTCGCCACGGCCGTGTCTGACGAAGAAACACTCACCGCGAGGCCGCTGCTGCTCGTCGCTTGATGGGCAAAGGGCGAGGAGAGCGTCGTTTTCCCCGCGATGGATGGGAAAGTGATCGTCTGCGCCGCTTTTTGGACCGTCAGCGTCGCGCTGGATGTGCCGGTGTAGTTCGCACTGGTGGGCGCGGCACTCGCGGTGTAGTCACCTGCATTCACGGGAGCGGTGGCGGAGCCGTTGTAGGTCAGGCTCGCGGCCACGTCGGGCGGATCGGAGATCACGGTGACGCTTTTGGCCGTGCCATCATAGGTTTGCAGCAGGTTGGACAAGGTCCACGTCACGCTGCGCGGCACCACAGCCACAGAAAAGGTCTGCGTGGCCGTGGGCGCGTTGTTTTCTCCTCCGTCCGCAGCGCGGATTGTCACCGTGCCGCTGCTCGTGCCGGCGTCGGTGGTGTTCCAGGTGATGAGACCGCTGCTGCTGATGCTCATGCCGGACGGTGCGTTCAGCAGACTGAAGGTGAAGGCCGTGTCGTCCGCATCGGTGACAGCGACTTGGTGTGTCCAAAGGCCATACGGCACATTGCCGGAAGGCGGGGCGCTGCTGATCTGCGGCGCCGCATTGCCAGGGATCCACTCGATGTCATCCAGCCACGCCGCATCGCTGCCAGCGGAGCCCGCGCCGTCTTTCGCATAGGTCCACGAGGCCAGGTGGAAAGCGGGATCACCGTGGTTCACCACGCGCTCCACGAGTTGCCAGTCCTGCTCGCCGCTGATGCTGGTGACCTGGCCGTTCCAGTTGAAGCGGAGAAAATCCTTGCCGCTCTCGCTGCTCACCTTCCACCAGAAGCGCAGCGTGCCCACGCCCTCGAGAAAGTCGCTCTTCACATTCTCACCCCAGTGCGGCGTGGTGCCGCTCTGCCACGCACCGCCCGTGCTGCGGTCCACCACCGACTGCGTGAACCATGGGTCGCTGCTCACAAACGGTGCCTGCAGGATCGGCAGTGACTCCCAAGTGTCCACACCATCACTCACACGCACCGTGTAGTAGCCGGCATCAGCGGCTTGAAAGTTGAAGATCTCCAAATTGGGCATTGTCCTGCCCGGCAGATCGGTGCCGTCCTTCCGCCACTGAAAGGTGAAGGCGCTATTCGCCATCGTCTGCACGCTCATGAAGATCGGCGAGCCATACGGCTGCCGGAAGCCGCCCGTGGGCGCTGAGGTGATAAACTCGCTCAGCGGCACCACCTCCGGCGTCACCGTGAGTTGATCGAGAAAAATCTGCGGTGGCGTGCTGGTGCCGTAAGCATAGCTCGCAGCCACCAGGCTCACCGTGTGCGTGCCTCGCGGCACCGGCAGCATCACCTGTGCCCACTCATTCGTGCCAAAAGCGCTGGTGCTGAAAAGGCTCGCGCCATTCAACTGCATCACAAAATTGCCGTAGCCATCCGGATCGACGAGTTTCCGCCACACCCGCACACGAGCCGGGCCGGTCACGGTGAAGCTCAGCACTCGCTCCGTGAAGTTATTCGCATCCAACGAGGCCGCCTTGAGCGCATCCACGCCATCCTGCGCCTGCGTGCCCGTGACGGTGGTGAAGCCGCTGCCGCCCGTGAAGGCGAGCGGAGCCGCATCGGTGTCGAGTGCGAGATTCGTGTCATCCACCGGCGGTGGAGCCTCGCCGAGGAAGAGCCAGCCGGTGTTCGCCGAGTAGGCATAACCGCTCAGCGTGTCCGTGGCGGCCTGATAGCGTGATTTTTGATCCCCGGTGAGCGATGCGGAGCCAAACTGAATCCAGCCCGCGTTCGCCGAGTAGGCGTAGCCGCTCAAAAAGCCGCTTCCATCGCGATTCACGCCATAATCATCCGCCGAATCGTTCGCGTAGCTCGTGCCATTCGCTGGAGTGCCATCGCCGAAGTGAATCCAACCCAAATTTCCCGACCAGGCCCAACCGGAAAGAAACGTCGCATGCACCGTGACGCGATGCTCCGCGGATGGCGTGAGATTGATCCAGCCCGTGTTCGCCGCGTAGGCGGGTTGTGGGGCCGCGTGGGAGGCATGGACGACGAGCAGCGTCGCCAGCATGAAGAAGAGCGTTTTCATAACGAAGAATGGAGAAGCGCTGGGATGGAGTGCCTGGGATCAGTTTCCGCCGACAAAGCCCGGACGGGCAAAGCGCAGGCTCTGCCCCGTGCTGTCGTAGTAGCTGATCGCGGGCAGATGATCCGCCCCCAGCGCCGCTGAGAGCAGCGTGCCGGTGCTCGTCGTGCCATCCACCACCTTCGTCTCAAAAGCGGTCCCATTGAATGTCGCCACCCGCAGGCTGGTCCCGCCTGAGGCGATCACCGGCCTGCCCAGAGGATTAAACACAAAGTCCATCCCGCCATTCACGCCGACGAGTGAGACCGTCCAGGTGCTGCCGTCTGAGCTCGCATAGCGGATGCCCTGTAGGTCCGTCGCGTCATACGCCAGCGCGGCATGCCCCGTCGTCGGAGAGAACCGAAGTCGCACGGTCAGAGCCGTGGAGTCCGCGTCCACCGTCGTCGTGCTCCAGCTCGTGCCATTGAAGACGGTGTATTTCATATCCCCGTTCACCTGATCGAAATAAGCCACGGCTGGGTGACCGGTGGGTGTGATGGCCAGCGAGCAGGCGAGCGTGATGCCCACATCACTGGAGAGCGTCTCAAAGCTCCAATTCACGCCCGTGAGAGTCGCCAGTTTCACCATCGAAGGCGCTCCGACGACGAAGTAACCGATCCGCAGCCGCCCTGCCGGATCATACGCGGCCTTTGCGGCGATGCCGGAGGCATCCACGCTGCTCAAAGTCCATGTGCCACCTGTTTTGCGGGCAATTCGCAGACCGTTTACGTTGTCCGAGAATGCCACCACGGGCTGACCGGCGGGATCGATGACCAGCGAGGGCAGCGTCAGGCCAGTGCCCGTGGTGATCACCTCGGACTGCCATTCGGCACCGTTCAGTGTTTCGAGGATCAGGTTCAGTCCATTGAGCGTCACACTGGCCACCACCGGCGTGCCATCTGGCAAAAACGCCAGCGACGACGCAGACCCGACTCCTGGAGGCGTCTCGTTCACCAGCGCCGTGTTCCACTGCAAAGGCAGGCCCGCGTTTTGCAGCATTTGATTGTTCTGCGTCTGCACCATGACGTACTGCTGCGTCAGCATCGTATTGAGCGACTGGAGCTGCGTGATCTGCGTCTGCTGGCTCTGCGCCAGCGACTCCAGCGCACTCACCTTGTCCCAAATCTCCTGCAAAGAGCGCATCGTCGGCGCAGGTGCCCCGGGAGGAGTAAGCGCACCGCCCTGGGCCAGAGCGGAAGCGGTGAATGCGGCAAAGAGAAGGGCGGCGAGGTGAGTTTTCATGGCTGGAGCGGTGGAAACCATCCGGCGTGGTCCCGTGGTGGTCGGGGTGGAGCCACCGGAATGCCACACGGCATCGCCGGGACCTCGCCGGATGTGCCGCTAGCCTGCCATTCATCCCCGCCGCTCCAAGCCGGCAGCCATCCGTAAAACTACGCACGGACCGCGAGTTCACGATTTCAGCATGACCCCGACCAGAAGCGCCCCCGTGCGGACGTTATGCCGACGACACCACTCCATCATGAAGCGCACACTCCTCCTTCTCTTCGCTCTTTGCCCTTTGCTCTCCGCACAAGACATCCAGCGCCTCATCGCCATCGACAACGTCTGCGCGTGGCCAAACCTCACGCTGCTCCCAGACGGCAGCATCAACACGACCATCTTCGGCAAACCCAGCCACGGACAAATGGAGGGAGCCGCCGAGTGCTGGAACAGCCCGGATGGCCAGTTTTGGACGAAGCGCGGCATTCCCGCGCCGAACGAGCCGCACACGAATCGCATGAACGTGGCTGCCGGACTCGCGAAGAATGGCGACCTGCTCGTGCTCTGCTCCGGATGGACGGATGTGAAGCAGCCGCAGCGGCCGAAACAGCCCGTTTTCCGCGACGACATCCTCTCCAACTGGGTCTGCCGCAGCAGCGATGGCGGCAAGACGTGGTCGCAATCAACGTCTTTCCCCGCGCCCGATGCGGGCTGGACGCATTATATCCCCTTCGGCGACATCAAACAAGGCGACGACGGCGCGTTGCACGTCTCTTGCTACGGCGGCGAGTTCACCGACCCCACGAAGAGCACGAAGACCAAAGGCTATCGCTCCTGGCACTTCCGCAGCGATGACGATGGCAAAACATGGAAACGCACCGGCACCATCGGCCCGAAGAGCAACGAAACCACTCTCCTCCACCTCGGCGGCAAACGCTGGATGGCCGCGGCGCGTGAGACGGGCATGGACCTCTTCATTTCCGAAGACGACGGCGTCACCTGGAGCGGCCCAAACCGCGTCACCGCCAAAAACGAGATCAACGGCCACCTCCTCCGCCTCGCTGATGGACGCATCCTGCTTGCCTACGGCAGCCGCATCAAAACCGGCGACCAGCTCGGCGTGCTCGCGAAGCTCAGCAGCGACGAAGGCAAGACCTGGGGCGAGCCGATCCGCATCGCGCACACCACCACGTGGGATTGCGGCTACCCCAGCACCGTGCAGCGTGCCGATGGCAAGCTCGTCACCGCCTGGTATGCCGGTGCCTCCGAATACCACGCCCGCTACCACATGGGCGTCGCCATCTGGGAGGCACCAAAGCCTTGAGTCATGACCACGCCACGCTACCGCCGCTGCATCCTCGCCACCTGCTGTGTGCCTTGGAATGCTGGCCTGAAGTTCGAGGAGGACGTTTTTCGACGCAATGTGCGACTTCAAATCGCGAGCGGTCTTCGTGATCTCTACATCTTCGGCACGGCGGGGGAAGGTTACGCGGTCACGGAATCGCAGTTTGATGCCATCACGCGGGTGTTTCTCGATGAAACGCGAATCGACGGCGTGCAGGCCATGGTGGGCCTCATCAGCCCTTCGCTACCGACGATCATCGAGCGCATCGAGCGTGCCCGCGACATGGGCGCAAGGCGTTTTCAGCTCAGTTTGCCCAGTTGGGGCGTTTTGAACGATGCGGAGCTCCAAACCTTCTTTCGCGAGACCTGCGGCCGTTTTCGCGACTGCGAGTTTTTGCACTACAACCTCCTGCGCAGCGGCCGGATCATCACCGGAGCCGAATACGGCCTTTTGGCCGCCAAACACGAAAACCTCGTCGCCACGAAAAACAGCACCGCCGACGAAAAACGCCTCCAAAGCCTCTTTTCCGAGGCTCCACAGCTCCGCCACTTCATCACCGAGCTGGGTTTCGCCAAAGCCTGCCACCTCGGCGACTGCGGTTTCCTCATCTCCTTCCTCTCCACGAACTTCCAGCTTGCCCACGACTACTTCCGCGCCGGTTGCGAACGCGACACCACTCAACTCGCCGCCATCACCGCCGACTTCGAAGGCCTCATCGCCACCTTCAAAGAAGCCGTCGGCGACACCGCGCACATGGACGGCGCCTATGACAAACTCTTCTGCCGCATCCACGATCCCGACTTCCCCCTGCGCCTGCTGCCGCCCTACGAATGCGTGAGCGAGCCGCGCTTCGAGCACTACCGCGACCAAATGCGCTCACGACATCCCGCCTGGATGCCGTGAGCTGAGAGCAGCCTACTTCGCCGCATACCCTTTCCAAAGCCACTCCAGCGCCTGCGGCAGGATTTGTGTCCGCGCAGGGCCGAGGCCGTGGCCGGCATTCAGGCAATAGACATACTGATACGGATAACCTTTGGCCTTCAGCACCTTCGCCATGCGGTGATTGGCCTCCACCCAGTCGTGCATGTCATCACGCATGACGTTCGGATTGAGCAGATCGCGATCTCCCACGGCCAGATAGATGCGCAGCGGCTTCTTGGGGCTCTCCGGGATGAGTTTGTTGTGAAAACCCCACGCGCCGTCCGGCGTCTCGGGATTGAAGGGCCACTGCTGGTTCACAAACGTGCCCGAGGTGGTCAGCACGCGATGATACAAATCGGTGCGATACCACGCCATCGCCAGCGCACACGATCCGCCGGAGCTGCTGCCCATCGTGGCGCGGCCTTCGGGGTCCTTGGTAAGTTTGACGCCCGCATTCTTTTCCACGAGCGGCAGCACCTCGTTCTCGATGAACTCCGCATACAGGCCGGACATCGTGTCATATTCACGACCACGCTCATGCCCCTGCGCATCGCCACCGCCGCTGGAGATCAAGATGGCGATCTGCACCGGCACACGCTTCTGGGCGATGAGATGGTCCAGGATGTGCGGCAGCGTCATGTCCGGCTTTCCACGCGGCCCGTCATGGCCCACGATGAAGGGAGCCTCCGTTCCCGCGACGTATTGCGCTGGCACATAGACGGTCACGAAGCGCTGGTAATCGATGGGATGCGTCTCCACGATGAGCGTCTTCGGATTATTCGGGTCCACGGTGCCGAAAACATCCCGCGCGATGCCGGGATTGAAGAGCTTGCAGTCCTTCGACTCCATCACGAACTGCGTCACCTTCCCCTGAGGCACGCCTTCCACCACCTTCGCCTCCGGCGGGGCGACATAGTCCGGCCCGATGACAAAATCTCCATCCGCATCCGCCGGTGCATTCACACCCGGCTTGCCATCCAGCCGTGTGAACTTCGGTGCACTCGGCGCATCAAACGGCCGCGTTGGCGGCTGCGGACGCTCCGCTTTCTTCTCCTTGGCCTTCTGAGCGAAGGCGGGGAGTGCGAAGGCGGTGAGAGCGAGGAGGAGGAAAGGCCTGAGGAGAGCATGGTTGGGAAATCTGGAGATGGAACAACGCAGCCGAGGCGGACAAATGTTCAGCGCAACTTCGAAGAGCTTCTCCAACTCGCGCCTTCTCCCTCACCCGTTGAATCGGGTCCAAACGGCCGCAATTCGACATAAATGGACTTGTGGAGCCACCCCCCATGCTTCCGCCTTTGCCTGACTCCATCCCCATCTCGGCCGAGATCCTACTTGCCCAGTATGAACTGTCGCGTTTTCGACGGTCCGGCGATGCCTCCAAGTGACTTTGTGAAATTTTTCACAAAATCGGGTTGCCCTCCCTCCCTCGACCGGATAATCGGCCTCCAGATGACCCCCACGCTGCCCTTTGCTGCCATTGACCTGCTCTCCCTCGCCGTCTCGGTCGGGAAGATCGTTTTCCTCTGCTTTTTGGTCATTCTGCCGCTCGTCTCGATCTCGGTGTATTTCGAGCGTCGGCTCTCCGCCGTCATCCAGGACCGTGTGGGTCCGAACCGCGTCGGCGTGCCGCTGACGCTCTTCGGCTTCAAAAAGGACTGGCAGCCCCTCGGCATCGGCGGGCTCGCCCAGGCGGCGGCGGACGGGTTGAAGTTCATCCTGAAGGAGGACTTCGTGCCCGCTCATGTGCGAAAGGTTTACTACTGGATGGCTCCCTGCCTCGTCGTGGTGCCCGCCCTGCTCACCTGCGCGGTGCTGCCCTTCGGCAGCGAGATCGATCTGAGCTTCCTCAATCCCATCGTGACCTCGATTTTCGGCGGCAGCGGCTTTACCGAGCCGGTGAAGCTCGTCATCGCTGATCTCAGCGTCGGGCCGCTCTTCACCTTCGCCATCGCCTCCATCGGCGTGTATGGCATCGTGCTCGCCGGATGGGCGTCGAACTCCAAATACCCCTTCCTCGGCGGCGTGCGTTCTAGCGCCCAGATGATCTCGTATGAGATCTCCCTTGGCCTCTCGATCATCCCCGTCTTCATGATCTTTGGGGAGCTGAATCTCGGCAAAATGGCCGCTTATCAGGACGCGAACGGCTGGCTCCTCCTGCCCTTCTGGGGCGAAGGCCTCAGCCTCCAGCGCTGGGCGCTCATGATCCCCATCGTCATCAGCTTCTGCATCTTCACCGTCTCCATGTTTGCCGAGACCAACCGCCTTCCCTTCGACCTTGCTGAGTGCGAAACGGAGCTCGTCGCCGGTTACCACACCGAGTACAGCTCGATGAAATTCGCCCTCTTCTTCATGGGCGAGTATGCCGCGATGATCATTGGCTCCGGCATGGCCGTCACGCTCTTCCTCGGCGGCTGGAGCATTCCCTTCGCCCCCTACCTCGGCCTCGCCTTTGAAGCCGGTAACACCCCCTGGTGGCTTGGCCTGCTGCACATCGCCACCTTCTTCGCCAAGGTCTTCGCCTTTATTCTCTTCTTCATCGCCATCCGCTGGACGCTTCCACGCTTCCGCTTTGACCAGTTGATGGCCCTTGGCTGGAAAGTCTTCTTTGAGCTCGCTCTCGCGAACGTCTTCCTTACCGCCCTGATCCTTTGGTGGACGCAGAAGTAAGCCGCTTCTCCGTCCAAAACGCCGCGTGAGCGCCTAAAAAGCCGCCGAGCGTGTCGGCGAGCCAATCCCACACATCGCCGCCGCTGCGGCCGGGGACGTGGAGTTGATGCCACTCATCCAAAACGCCCACGAGGGAGCAAAACAGCACCGTGAGCACGATGGCGGTCATTCGGCCCTGAGCGAGACCGGCGAGCCGCAAACCCAGCAGAAAACACATGCCACCGAGGGTGAAGTAGGTGGCGTGCTCGACCTTGTCGATGCCTGGAAAGCCACCGGGTAATGCCGTGCTCGGTTGAGCAGAAAGCCAATACAACACCCCACCCCACGCGAGGACCGCAAGACGCCAGAACAGGGGATTGGAGAGAGGAGAAAGCATAGCGAGAGGTGATGAAGCTAGTGAGGGCCGAAAGGTCAAGCGGTCACTCGAAGCCGCTGACAACTCAGCTCTAGTAAGCTTGCACATCTGAAGCGAACTCTTTCCAGATCGGTGATGAGCTTGTAGTTCGGCCTTCAGGCCGTGATTGGGCGCTCCGCAACGGGCTGCTGCGGAGCCGCGAAGCGAACCCCGAACGACGAACACCAGCACGCCCGACGCTTTCCCCTGCCCTTCGCTACTCCGGCAGCTTGTCGAAATGAAACTGGCAGCAGCCGAGGTCGAGGGTCTTGGCGTTGTTCGAGAGCTTTTCGCGGAAGGCGACGGCGAGGGCGTAGATGCGCTGCTGGCCTTGTTTTTCGACTTCGAGCAGACCGGCCTCTTTGAGGACGCGCAGGTGCTTGGAAACGTTGTAGGGCGTGACGTGGAGTGCTTCGCACAGCTCCGTCACGGGCTTCGCTCCGGCGATGAGCTGGCGCACGAGGCGCAGCCGGGTCGGCTCGCCCAGGGCACGCATGGCGCTGAGGCAGTCGAAGGTTTTGCGGGCGGGCATGTCGTGGGAATA
The DNA here is from genome assembly GCA_016713245.1 of Verrucomicrobiaceae bacterium. Classification (GTDB taxonomy): domain Bacteria; phylum Verrucomicrobiota; class Verrucomicrobiia; order Verrucomicrobiales; family Verrucomicrobiaceae; genus Prosthecobacter. Next base: position 2,050,258 of record JADJPM010000001.1, read on the forward strand.
CAGCGCGGAAGATTTTTCTGCAAGATGCCTGCTTGGCGCTTGTTTATTTGCCACATCTGGCAAATAAACACGACCTATGTCCCAACGCGCACGCTACATCATGATCGGCGGCTTCCTCGGAGCCGGCAAAACGACCACCGTCGGCCGGTTGGCACGGCATTTGAGCGATCAGGGTCTCAAGGTCGGCCTCATCACGAATGATCAAGCGGGTGGCCTCGTGGACACGAAGCTGTTGCGTGGACAGGGCTATGCCACGGAGGAAATCGCGGGCGGCTGCTTCTGCTGCCGCTTCAACACTCTCGTCGATGCGGCCAGCAAGCTCACGACTGAATCCAAGCCGGATGTCTTCATCGCCGAGCCAGTCGGGAGCTGCACGGATCTCGTGGCGACGGTGACGTATCCACTGCGCCGCATGTATGGCGATGCCTTCACCATCGCGCCGTTGGCCGTGCTGGTCGATCCGGTGCGGGCTCGGCGTGTGTTTGGTCTCGATGATGGCGGCACGTTTTCGACCAAAGTGGCCTACATCTTCAAAAAGCAGCTCGAAGAGGCCGACATCATCGTCATCAGCAAAAGCGATCTCATCGACGACGCCCAGCGCGAGGAGCTGCGAGCCGTTTTGACGAAGGAATTCCCGCTCGCGAAGGTCGTCACGGCCTCGCCGCGACAAGAAACCGGTCTCGACGAGCTTTTCGCCAGTCTCATGACCGATGAGCAGGCGCGGCGCAATCCGATGGCCGTCGATTACGAAGTCTATGCCGATGGCGAGGCGCTCCTCGGCTGGTTGAATGCCACCGTCACGCTGAAATCGGACGATGAGTTCGAGGCGAACGACTTCCTCAAAAAGCTCGCCACGCATGTGCAGGGCCGCTTGCAGGTCGCAGGCGTCGAGATCGCGCATTTTAAGATGACCTTCAGCCCTGATGACGGCATCGCGGGAGAGCTGGCGAGCATCAATCTCGTGCGCAGCGACAGCACGCCCGAACTCGGCATGGAGCTCGATGAGCCGAGTGAAGGCGGGCAGCTCATCATCAATCTGCGGGCCGAGGCTGATCCCGCGTCGCTTATGGAAGCGGTGAAAGCTGGCATCGAAGCCACCGCCGCGCAATTCTTCGGCCTCAAAGCCACGCTCGACCACGAAGAGCACTTCCGCCCCGGCAAACCGACGCCGACGCATCGCGACGGCGAAGTGGTGTTGGAAGTCAAAGGCGGCTGCAAACCCGGCAGCGGCTGCTGCTGAGTGCTCTTCCCTCATGAAATCATGCTCACCGAGTTTTAACCTGATATTTGCCCATTTGGACAAATAAAGAACCATGATCACTCTCGTCATCATCGCCGTGTTGGTCGTCGCCTACGCGAACGGAGCGAACGCCAATTTCAAAGGCGTGGCGTCGCTGTTCGGCAGCGGGACCACAAGTTACCGCACGGCGGTGAACTGGGCAGCGGTCACGACGGCGGCGGGATGCGTGGTGGCGATGTTTTTCGCGAGTTCGATGCTCAAGGCTTTTTCTGGCAAAGGACTCGTGCCGGATGCATTGATCGCTCAGCCGGCGTTTTTACTCGCGGTGGCCGGTGGGGCCGGTTTGACGGGATTTTTGGCCACGCGGCTGGGTTTTCCGGTTTCGACCACGCACATGCTCACCGGGGCCTTGCTCGGCGCAGGCTGGATCGCGGGGGATGTGAACGCGGCGAAGCTGTGGGAGGCTTTTTTGAAGCCGCTGCTGCTCAGTCCGGTGCTCGCGGTGGTGCTGGGCGGTGTGTTGCAGCTCTTGTTGCGGCCTTCGGCGAAGCGTTCGCGGTTTTTGGATACGGCGCACTTCCTCAGTGCGGGCGCGGTGTGTTTTGCACGCGGTTTGAATGACACGCCGAAGATGGCGGCGCTGCTGCTCGGCATCGGCTGGCTACAAGGCAGCGCAGGCATGATCGTGATCGCCATCGCGATGGCGCTCGGTGGTTTGATCAGTGCCAAGCAGGTCGCAGAGACCCTCGCGCACAAGATCACCGGCATGAATCCCGGCCAGGGCTTCGCGGCAAACCTCGCCACCGCATTGCTCGTCACGACCGCAAGCCTGCACGGCCTGCCTGTTTCCACCACGCATGTCAGCGTCGGGGCATTGCTCGGCATCGGCATCACCACGCAGCAGGCGAAGTGGCGCACGGTCATTCCGGTGCTCGCGGCGTGGGTCATCACGCTGCCGTGCTCGGCGCTCGTGGCGGCGCTGCTTTTCAAAACCATCTCCCCATGAAAAAACCAACACGCGCACTCCTCGTGGCCGCTTTCGCGGTCGTTTCCTCCGCCTTCGGCACGCCGACAGGCCTCAACAACATCCCCACCGCCGACACCGTGCCGCACCGCACCGTCGCCGTGCAGTATTTCAGCAGCTTCGGCGGCGCGAACCAGTTCGGCACGAGCGAGCCGGGCAAATCCGGTCACTGGATGGGCTTCAAAACGGGCTGGGACTTTGAGCCCGTGCATGTCGAGTGGGGCATGGACAGCCCGCTGGGTACGGGCGTGAGCGGCCCTCTATTCTTCCAAACCAAGGCCCGCTTCTCGCCGTGGGAGCATGGCATGTTCGCCGTCGGCATCGCAGGCATCGCGTTGACGGACATCGACCGCGCGGGCGATCCTTTCAGCTATGCGATGCTGGCGCATGACTTCGGCTTCGCCCGCTTTCACGTCGGCTACGGCTATCAGACGAATGGCAGCAGTTACCTCGCTGGCATTGACCGCACTTGGAAGCTCTTCGGGCGCAACTTCAACCTCAACGCCGACCTCGCCCAGACCCGCGATCAGCGCGGCCTCATCACCGCCGTGGGGGCCAAGTATGACCTCAGCAAACACATCGTCCTCGAAACCTGGGCCAACTTCCCCGACCGCGATGCCGTGAGCCTCATCGCCAAGATCAACTTCGTCTTCACCTTCTAAACCATCACTCCACAACTCCATCACTCCAACCACCGCATGAAATCCATCCTCACCCTCCTTCTCCTCGCCACCGTCGCGCAGGCCGACATCGGCCTCATCTCGCCTGTGGAAGCCAAAAAACTCATCGAGAACCCAGACGCCGCACAGCGCCCCATCGTGCTCGACACCCGCGGCGGCTACAAAGACTACTTCCGCGGCCATCTGCCCACCGCGCATCACATCAATTTCGACACGCTGCGCGGCACGAACGAAGCCGTGCCCGTGCAATACCTGCCCGATGACCTTACGAAGGCGCTGCTTGTCCGTGCGGGTGCCGACCAAGACCGCCTGCACCTCGTTTATGCCACTGGAGCCGCTTTGCCGAATGACGAAATCCTCAGCACGAGCATGGTCGTGTATGTGCTGGAGAAATTCGGCGTGCAAAACATCCGCGTCGTCGATGGCGGGCTCGCAGGCTGGGTGAAGGCCGGCTTGGAGCCTGCGAAGGACTACTTCGGCAATCCAGCGGGCAAGCTTCCCGAGAAAGGCGATGCCAGCATCGGCGTCGATGTCAAAACCGTGCAGGCGCATGTCGGCAAGCCCGGCAATCTGCTCGTCGATGCCCGCCCGCTCAATGAATATCAAGGTGATGACGATGTGTGGTTGCGCAAAGGCCACATCCCCGGTGCCATCAGCTTTCACTGGGCCCGCCTCATGCAGAGCGACAACACGCACCAGTTCAAACCACTCGCCTCGATGAAAGCGGAGCTGGAAGGCGCAGGCATCACGCCCGACAAAAACATCATCTGCTACTGCGGCACCTCGCGTGAAGGCAGCCTGATCTACTTCACGCTGAAACACGTCCTCGGCTATCCAAACGTCCACCTCTACGAAGGCTCCTGGAAGGAATACGTCTGGCTCGATGGCAAATCTCTGCCTGCCGAGACGGGCGGCAAGGCAGCGGGCAAGTGATCAAGGTACATTCGTGATTTCCCCGGTGTGACGGGCGTCATAGCCGGGGAGTTCATCGATCAGTTTGCGATGCGAGCGGCTGCGCAGCAGGCGGATGAGGGCTTGCAGGCGTGGGTCGTGCTCCATCGAGGCGGCGAAGCAGAGATCGAGGGATTCGGTGCGCACGGGCAGGAAACGCAGCCCAGCATCCTCGGCGCAGAGCTGCACGCACACGCCAGCCTCCGCCCAGCCGCCGCGCACAGCCTCGACGACGGCTTGATGGCTGAGCATGACACGTTTGCCATGCAGCGGACGATGCACCAGCTCGTCGAGGCATTCGCGAGCGGCCGATCCAGGTTCCCGCATCGCCCAATGGCGCACGTTTTCGACACAGGACTTCACGGAGCGGGTGTGATTCTCCACTGGCAAGGCCACGCCTTCCTGCCACTCGGCACAGCGCAGCAGGCGGAAACCGCTGCCGAGGCGCTCACGGGCGGTTTCGCCATTGCGAGCTGGATGATCCGCCGTCGAGCGATGCAGCGCGGCGACATGCACGACGCCTTGCTTGAGCAAATCGAGCGCCACACCGCCGCCTCGCGAAAAAGCGAGCAGTCGAAATTCCGACGCGGCAGCATATTCGGCGGCCAGCAATCCGGCCGCGGGATCGCAACCAGCCAAAACAAGCGTCTGCGCCGGTTCCCACGGGCCACGATCATGCAGCACTCCCTCGCGGAAGATGCCGTCATGCGCCCACGAACTGCCGGGAAGCGTCTCCACGGGATAGAGCACCTGCTTTCCATCCACCTCGGCCTCCCAGTAGCGGCACACGGTACTGCGCGGCTCCCAGGCCCACAGCGGCGTCTTCGCGGCCTTCGTGCCGCCTTGGCCAAAAAGCTCCTCCACGCTGCATCCGAGCGCACGGGCCACCACGAGGGCGGCGGTGACCGAGGGCGTCAAACGGCCCGCCTCGATGGCGCTGACGGAGCTGCGTGGAATGCCCGCTCGCACCGCCAGCTCGTCCTGCGACCATCCGAGCGCCTTGCGGCGCTGGGCGACGGGATGAGGCTCGTTTTTCGCGGATGGCATGATGCTGGCATGAGTCGCCGCGATGCTGCCAAAGTCAATCCGGGCGGATAGACGGCAGCGAAAGCCCCGTTTGGCAAGATCCTGTCACTTAATGACAGTTTCATATCTTATGCGCCTCCTGTTGTTGCTTTCCCTGCCCTTCCTCTCTCTCGCCGCCGCCGATCCGCAGCCCTTTGAGCTGGGTGAGGTCGTCATCACCGCTGATACGATCAGCGGAGCCCAGGCGATGAACTCTCGCGTCACCGCCTCGGACATCCGCAAATTCGAGCGGACGGATCTTTCCGAGGCGCTGCGGCTGAGTCCGGGCGTATTTGGCAGCAACAACGGCCCGCGCAACGAGTCCGGCGTGTATGTGCGCGGCTTTGACCTGCGCCAGACGCCGGTCTTCATCGACGGCATCCCGGTTTATGTGCCCTACGATGGTTATGTGGACCTGCGCCGGTTCTCGTCCGCCGATGTGGCGGAGATCAGCGTCTCGAAAGGCTTCAGCTCCGCCACCTTTGGCCCGAACACGCTCGGTGGGGCGATCAACATCGTCACTCGCAAGCCGGAGAAGCCCTTTGAGGGCGATCTGCTCGGTGGCTGGATGCAGGAGGACGGCTACATCGGCGCGGCGAACGTCGGCTTTCGCAGCGAGCACTGGTATCTCCAGCTCGGCGGCTCCTTCACGGATGTGGACAGCTACCGCATGTCGAAGGACTTCGTGCCGACCGCGACGGAGAACGGCGGCACGCGGGACAATGCCTACCGCGAGGACTGGCGGGTGAGCGCCAAGCTCGGCTACATGCCGAACAAGACGGACGAATATGCGCTCGGCTACATCTGGCAGCGGGGTGAAAAGGGCAATCCCGTCTATGCCGGCAATCTGCCCGCCGCGCAGCAGCCCCGCCGCTTCTGGCGGTGGCCGCAGTGGGACAAGCAGACGATCTACTTCATCGGCCACACGCAGCTCGGCACGGACACTTGGATCAAGCAACGCCTCTACTATGACCGCTTCATCAACTCGCTCTTTGCCTACAACAACGCGGCCTACAACACGCAGAACCCACCCGCAGGCTTCCAAAGCTACTACGATGACTACACGCTCGGCGGCAGCCTGGAGTTTGGCACCAAGCTCAGCGATAAAAACACGCTCAAAGCCGCGCTGCACGCCAAGTTTGATCGTCACAACGAGCACAACCAGGGCGCTCCCTTCTACACCTTCGAGGATCGCACCTACTCGCTCGGCATCGAGGACACGCATCAGTTCACCGAGCGTTTCAGCGTCACGCTCGGAGCCAGCTATGACCGCCGTGACGTGCTGGAGGCCGTGGATACGAACAACGGCAACGGCCTCGGGGGCGACAGCTTCTCCGCCTTCAACCCGCAGCTTGGCCTCTTCTACAAACTGCCGGAGCGCGGCACCTTTCACGCCACCGTGGCGCAGAAGAGTCGCTTCCCCACCATCAAAGACCGCTACTCCTACCGCCTCGGCGCTGCCATTCCAAATCCCAACCTCGAACCCGAACGCGCCGTTCATTACGACATCGGCTACGACGGCAAATTGGCGAAGCATTTGAGCCTTCACGCCAGTCTCTTCGCCGCCATGATCGAAGACACCATCCAGCGTGTGGACAATGTGCTGCCCGGCACTTTTCAGCTCCAAAACGTGGGCAAGTCCCGCCACCTCGGCACCGAGCTCGGCTTCGATTACAAACCCTGTGATGCCCTCCAGTTCGGACTGAACTACACCTACCTCGACCGCAAAAACATCAGCCAGCCGCAGGTGAAGCTCATCGACACGCCGCGTCACTCGCTCTTCACCTACGCGGACATCCGCCCGGTGAAATGGCTCAGCCTCATCCCCAGCGCGGAATACAGCAGCGCCCGCTGGGCTTTGACCACCGGCGCGGAGGTCGGAGCCTATGCCGTGATGAATTTGAAGGCCGTCGTGCGTCTCCCCGGCGAGACCACCCTCAGCTTCGGCGTGAACAACCTCGCCGACCGCAACTACGCCGTCACCGAAGGCTACTTCGAGGCCGGCCGCACGCTCTTCGCGAACCTTCAGCTCAAGTTTTGATCCATGCGCACCCTTTTCATCCTCCTCGCCTTCTGCTTTCAAATCCACGCTGCGGACCTCATCGTCCAGATCGGCACGGACAAGCCCCTCGCTGTCAAAATGACCGATCTGGAACTGCTGCCGCACCAGACCGTCAAAGCCGCCGATCATGCTGGTAAAGAGGCCAGTTGGACCGGCGTACCGCTTTATCAGGTGCTGCAATTCGCCGGTATCAGCTTCGGCGACAGCCTGCGCGGCCCCGCGCTCGCCCAATACGTCGTCATCACCGCCACCGATGGCTACAAAGCCGTCTTCGCCCTGCCCGAACTCGACCCACGCAGCACCGATGACCCCGTCCTGCTCTGCGAAACCATGAACGACGCCCCGCTCCCCGCCGATCTCGGCCCGCTGCGCCTCGTCATTCCCAAAGAGAAACGCCACTTCCGCTGGGTGCGAAACGTGGCGAAGATCGAGCTGCGCAAGGTGGAGTGAGTCACCATCGCTTTGGGATTCGGCGATGGCTTGCTAGCTTCGTCACGCCTTCCTAGCCCTCCGCACATTGGCCACCTGGCGTTTGGTGGCGGCGCGGCGGTCGAGCTGGGTGAGGGACGCAAAGCGGCCGTCGTCGCTGGAGTAGGCGAGGATGTCGCCGGAGTCGATGCGGTAAACCCAGGCGTGCAGGCTGAGTTCGCCACGCTGGAGTTTCACGGCCACGGCGGGATGCGTTTGCAGATTCTCGATCTGCACGAGCACATGCTCGCGCACGGCGACTTCGAGCTGCTCGGCACCACGAAGGCGGCTGTAGTTCTCCTCCATGATGCGGCGGGTGGCCTCGGCATGGTTCAGCCAGCTTTTGACGAGGGGGAGCTTCTCCATCTTTTTGGGACTGAGCATGGCTTGCAGAGCGCCGCAGCCGCTGTGGCCGCAGACGACGATGTCCTTCACGCCGAGCGCGGACACGGCATACTCGATGGTGGCCGGCTCGCCGCCGTTTGAGGCACCGTAGCAGGGCACGATGTTGCCCGCGTTGCGCAGCACAAAGAGCTCACCGAGATCCGACTGGGTGATGATGGTGGGATCCACGCGGGAATCGGAGCAGCCGATGAACAGCGTGCTGGGGCTCTGGCCGCCCACGAGCTGCGAGTAGAAGTCTTTTTCCTGTTTGAAGACCTGGGAGTGAAACTGGTGAATGCCGGAGAGAAGCTCTTTCATGGGTGCGCGGAGGATGCCAGCCGGTCATCTTTTGGCAATGCTGCGCTGCCACAACGGGCGGAATTCTTGACACCGCGCCGCTCCTCCCGCAAAGCAACGCCGCATGATCACCTACAATCCCAAGGACTGGTGGAAGCTCATTTTTGCCTTTCACCGCAGCGATACCTTCCGCGTGCTGCTGCCCGGCATGATCGCCGTAGCGTTCTACACGGCGCTGATCGCCTGGCTGGAGAACGAGGTCTTTCATGTGAGCTTCCGCAACACGACCGTGGTCCACACGCTGATCGGTTTTGTGCTTTCGATGCTGCTCATCTTCCGCACCAACACCGCCTATGACCGCTGGTGGGAAGGCCGCAAGCTGTGGGGCAGCTTCGTGAACAACTCGCGCAATCTGGCGCTGAAGCTCAATGCCTTCCTGCCAGAGTCCGCCACGGAGCAGCGGGCGATGTTCCGTACCCTCATCCATAACTTCATCCAGGCCTCGAAGGAGCATCTGCGCAAAGGCGTGGACGTAAAGAAGCTCGCCGTGGAGGGCGGCTACGACGCGGCTTACTTCGCGAAAGGAAGCCATGTGCCGAACCAGGTGCTCAAGGCTCTTTTCGTCGAGATCAACCGCCTGCATACCTCCGGCGTGATCTCGGGCGATCAGCTCATCGTGCTCAATGCCGAGCTGCAATCCTTTGCCGACAACCTGGGGGCCTGCGAGCGCATCAAGAAGACGCCCATCCCGTATGCCTACAGCCTGTTTTTGAAGAAAGTGATCTTCCTGTATGTCTTCACCATGCCAATCGGCTTTGTGCTGGACTACAGCTACTGGGCGGTGCCGGTGGTGACGCTGATTTTCTATTCTTTTGCCAGCATCGAAGTCATCGCCGAGGAGATCGAGGATCCGTTTGGCACCGAGGCGAATGATCTGCCGACCGATTCGATCAGCGAAACGATCCGCTCCAACCTGCACGACATCCTGTGAGCATCGCGTCAAGCATCGCCGCCGTTTTCCGCGAGAATCGCGTGCCATGCATCGCGCTGAACATCATCGTCATCACGCTGGTGGGCAGCTACTATCAGGTGCCGGCCGTTGCGGCGGTGTGGGAGGCGGTGGGAGCGTTCAAGCTGAAGTGGGCGTATGCTTTTTCGCTCGGCTCCACGATCTTCGCAGCGGCGCTGCTGCCTTCGCTCGTTCAGCTGGTGATGGGCACGCTGCCTTCAGAAGGTCGCTGGAAGCGTGTGGGACTGCTTTCGCTGTTTTGGGGTTATCGAGGCATGGAGATCGATTTGTTCTACCAGGTGCAGGGATGGCTCTTCGGCACGGGAAACGATGCCGCGACGCTGCTGAAGAAGGTGGCCTTGGACCAGTTTGTGATGAGTCCGCTCTGGTTTGTGCCCACCGTGCTCATCGCCATGCGCTGGGTGGACATGGGCGGCTCGTGGGCACGCACGCGGGCCTCGCTCACGCGTGACTTTTGGACCCGCACCTGCCCCACGGTGATGGTGACGAACTGGCTGGTGTGGATTCCCACCCTCGCCCTGGTTTACAGCCTGCCGCCCGCCTTGCAGTTCCCGCTCTTCTCGGTGGTGATGTGCTTCTTCATCCTCATCGTCACGCTGCTGGCACGCGGGGATCAGCGCAGCATCAAGTAGTGACGCGTCTTGCCGTGCTTCTGCTTGTTCGTCAGCGGCGGCAGGTCGAGATGGAAGAAGTGGCGCAGGGTCTTGGTGTGATGCTTTAAGACGGCCTTCGCGGCTTCCTTGAGCGCCATCCAGCGTTTCCATGGATGATCCGGTGCATGCATGACATGCCGCAGCAGGCTGAGCCATTCGACGTAGGCTCGTGAGATGTCGCCCTCGGCGATGCCGGCCTTCATCTCGGCCGCGCCGGAGCGCTCGGGATGCAGCATGGCATCGAGCAACTCCGCCGCGCCTTCGCCGTAATCGACCGGCAGGCCGTTTTCGAGGTAACCATGGTGATTGACGAAGCCATACGTGCCGCGGCACACGGCCGCGAGCCGCTCCGAGCCGCAATCGAGAGGCAGATCGAACTTCGAGCCGCTGCGCAGGTTCGCCAAGTGATGCACGAGATCATCAGCGGGATAGCTTTCATCCTCCAAAGCAGACACCACCGCCAATCCCTCGCCATGCTGGAAGAAGCTGAAGATCTCGCCGCGCCGAGTCGGCACGCCATCGGCATCAATGAGGCCGAGCGTGCGCCAAGCATGAATGGGCGAACCGGAACGCGGCTCGCGATCGGTGGTCGAGGCCTCGGGCGAATGAATGCCCGTTTCGTTCTTCACCACAATGCTGCGCTCCTGCGGATGGAAGAGCAGCTTTCCATGGCTGTCCTCGTAGGCCATGACCTCCACCGAAGCGAGGTCGAAGCAGGCGAAGACTAGATTCTCCTTCTCCACCGTGCCGATGAATTCGGGTGCCACATCTTGAATGACCTCCTCGACATTCGCGAGGACGGCTTTCGCGAGTTCACCGGCATGCAGGATGGTGATTTCCTCCAGCGGCACGGTCTGCGCTTGGCGAGGCAGCTTGAGCAAACGACGAATCGACTTCGTGGGTTTGATGAGATCACCTTCCGGCGTGCCAAGGCTGATCCCGACACCGTAGGTCACCTCTTTCCCGCGGGGGCAGGGGGGGGGGGCCCCCGCCCCCCCCCCCCCCCCCCCCGCACGACGCGATCTTTCCGACACGGCCAATACCATGCGCAAACTTCGCTGCGAAGGCCGGAACGGTGAGTGTGGCATGCACACGGCTCAGCGGCACGCGTTGGAGAGCGTGTTTATGCTTTCGCTCCCATTCGCCGGTGGAATTCCAAATCTGCTTCTCGGTGGCTTCGAGGCCGAAAAGAGCCTTTTCGGCTTCGGGAGGCATGCTGGAGGCATTTTCTTCCAAACCGAGCAGCGGAGGCACTTTGGCGAAAAGACGTTCGGCGAAGCGGTTGGCGGCCTCGAAGGGGTTTTCTTGCTTCAAGGCGGCGTGCTTCATCACACGCAAAAAGATCGGCCAAGCGAGCAAGGCGCTGCGATGAAGCCTCGCAGGTCTCGCATCGAAGATCGAAGGGCTGTCGCGGCTGGTGATGACATGGCCTTTGTCATCCAGGCCACGTCGTCCGGCACGGCCATACATTTGCAACAGCTCATCCGGCGCGAGTTTGTGCTCGCTGCGGCCATCGTGGAAGGTCGTCCCTGCCACGTGAACGCTGCGCACGGAGAAATTGATACCTGCGGCGAGTCCCATCGTCGCGACGATGACACGGAGCTGGCCCGCTTTCGCGAGTGGTTCGATCACACCCGCTCGTGCGCCATACGAAAGCCCGCTGTGATGGAAGGCGATGCGGCGCTCGATGAGCGTGGCGAGATCCTTGCCACATACCGCCCGCTGCTCGGGCGTGAGTTCCAAAGGATCACCCATCGGCAGATCAGCCGCGAGACGTCGTGCAATCGACTCCGCTTCCTTGCGTCGAGGTGCAAAGATGAGCAGCGGAGCCAGATCCGCGAGCATCACGGCGGCGGCGAAACGCGGCCAGTAGTTCTCGAATTGTTTCTGACGCTGCGGCAGCGCCTCGATGGGTGCTTCTTCAAGCGGCACGGGGCGATCCTTCGTCAAAACGACCTCGGCTTTGCGATTCAACGCACGCATCCACGCCACCACATCCTCGGGATTTGCCACCGAGCCGCTGAGTAGTAGCAACCGTGTGTTCGCGGGCGCAAGAGCGATGGCCGCCTCGTAGTTCGCTCCGCGAGCGTGATCCGAGATCATTTGATATTCGTCGATCACGAGCAGCGCTGGCCCTTCACCGCGCACGAGACGCTCAAGCTGTGTCTCCAGCGTGGCGACCACGACCGGCGCATCGACATTCTCCGCGATGTCGCCCGTGGCGATGCCGACGTTCCACTTCGCGTCCTTCCACTCGGCATATTTGTCATTCGCGAGAGCACGAGTCGGCACGGTGTAGATGGCCTGACCTTGCAGATGACGGCCCTGGTGCAACAGCTCGAAGATGTAGGTCTTCCCTGCCCCGGTGGGTGCGCTCACGACGACATCCGTGCCGTCTCGCAACAGATTCACCGCCTGGTGCTGCCAGGGATCGGGAAGTTTGAGCTGGTTGAGGGAAGGTAGCACGGGCAGCGGCCCTTAAAGCAGCACGCGCCTCACCTCAAGCCTCCGCCATGACCGGCTTCATCATCGGCTCGCTTGCGGTGGCACGCGATGAAGCGAGTGCGGTGGTGACTTCGGCCTTCAGCCAGATTTTGACTCCATCCCAGAGCAGACGCAGGGCGCTGGGATCCGGCGAGAAGCTGAAGCGTGGCGACCAGAAGTGGCCGTGGTTTTTCATGCCGTAGATGCCTTTGCGGATGCGCTCGCGGCCGAGGTGGGCGAGGCGGCGATTGTAGAAGGCCATGAAGCGTCCGAATATGGCTCCTGCGGTGCCGTTGTAGGGCATCTGCTTCCATTCCTCCTTCGGGTTCATGTAAACGCCGCGCACAGGGCCGATGAAGTAAGCGCCGAGATCCATGAGGAAGGCGGCGTGCATGAGCTCGGCATCGCCGAGGTAGAAATACTTCTCTTTGTAGAGAGCATCGAACCAAGTACGCCAAGCACGCGGGTAGGCGAGGTTGAGATAATCGACGGTTTCCTTCACGCACTCGCCTTTGACCTCGCGGAGGATCATCTCCGTGGCTGCGGAGACGGTGTGGGCGCAGAAATCGAGGCCGTGGCTGTAGAGCGGGTCCATGAAGCCAGCGGCATCGCCGACGATGACCCAGCGATTGCCCGCGATGCGGTCAGAACGGTAGATGAGGTTCTTGTAGGAAAAGACATCGTCCTCGTCGGGGATGGCATTTTCAAACATCAGCCTGCCAACGGGATGCGTGAGCAGATGTGCCTGGAGGCGGGCGAGGGGATTGGGACCTTCCGGCGGATTGTAAATGCGGCGATCCCAAGTGACACCGGCGCTGAAGCTGCCATCGGGCAAAGGAATGATCCAGCTCCACCAGCCGTGGCCCATGAGGTGGTTCGTGGCGGAGGTGCGGTTTGCTTTTGCCCCCATGGTGAGACCGGGATGCATGCGACGGCTTTTGAAGCTGTCGAGGTCGTTCACGTTCGTGAAGCGGCACCAGATCGAGGAGGTGGGATGCTCCTCGGCAAAACTGCGGAGCATGCCCATTTTTTTAGCGAGCACGGCGGCCTTGCCGGAGGCATCGAGCACCCAGCGGGAGGTCACGGTGCGCATCTGGCCTTCCAGCGGCATGATCTCGAGCGTGTGCGGCATGCTGTCCTCGGAAAGCGAGATCGTTTTGATGGTGGCGGGCCGCATCAGCTCGCAGCCATACATTTGCGCCTCCTCCAGCAGATGCTCGTCGAGCAGTTCGCGGTCGAGCTGGTAAGTAGGCAAGCGTGACTGGAAAGTGGGGCCGATCTCCGTGAGATCGCAGACGGAGTCCGTGGGTGATTTGCAGAACCACAGGCGCAGACCGTGCTTCATGTACTGGCGGCCAGTGAGGTAGTTTCCCTGATGCAAAACGCGGGTGAGGAAGCAGCCGGCCACCTCGGAGGTGCTCTCGCCCACCTTGCGGTTGAAGTGCGTGGTGCGCTCCACGACGAGCACTTTCAGCTCGGGATGCTCACGCTTCAGCAGGATCCCGGCGGCGGAGCCGGAGAAGGCACCGCCCATGATGACGACATCGTATTCGGCGGCAGGAGATTTCATGAAGTGAAAAAGAAAGTTGTCGTCGAAGGCGGACGGGCCGAAAAAGCGGCCCGATTTTCCCCGCGCACGCCATCTAGTAATGCCTTCCACCGATTCTGCAACCTACCAGCCACCCGTGCCCTCCCAGGCATCGCGTCACGGTCTGCACGGGGCGTTTTGGACGAAATTGGCGCTGGGACTGATGCGCTGGATGCCGATGTGGCTCGCCACGGCGCTCACCTACCCCATCGTGCTGGTCATTTATGTGCTGGCGGTGCCGCAGCGGGAGGCCCTGCGGCAAAATTTGACTGCTCTCGTGCCCGGCGGGGCTGGCAGCAGTTGCCTGGCGGGTTTTCGCGTCCTTTTGCAGTTCGCCCTGACCTACATCGACCGCCTCTGGCATCTGTATTTCGGCAAAGAAGTGGCCTGGGAAGTGGAGGGCATGGATCACTTCGACAAGCTGCGGGCCGAGCCGGGAGGCGCCCTCGTTTTCACCGTCCACAGCGGTAACTACGACATCGGCGCGACGCTTTTCGCGAGCAAGTTTGGGCGGGTGATCCATACCGTCCGCATGCCGGAAATGACAGCTGACTTGCAAAAGCTGCGTGAGAAGGAACTCCGCGAGCAGGAGCACAAACAGCCGCTGCTGCGCATCCATTACAACGCCCCCGGCTCCCACCTCGGCATGGAGCTCATCCGCATTCTCCAGGCTGGCGAGGTCGTCTGTGTGCAGGGCGACCGCGTGATGGGCGATGTGGCCCCCACGCATGTGGAGGTGGGCGGGCTGCGCTACGAGATCCCACGCGGGCCGCTGGTGCTCGCCGAGGTGACCGGCGCACCGTGCTACCCGGTGTTTTTGAAGCGCCTCGGCCGCCTGCGCTATGGCATCGAGATCGGCGAACCCTTTCACACCGGCGGTGGCAGGCCGAAATGCGCCCAACTCGCTCCGAAATGGGGTGCCATCCTGCATGACTTTCTTCAGCGGCACTGGGATCAGTGGTTTGTGTTTGAACCGCTCGTCACCAAAGTGGACGCATGACCTCTGAGCGATCCCGCGCCCAATACCTGCGCCGCGCCAATGTGCGCTTCGTGCTCACGCTGCTGCCCGCGGTGCTATGCGTCATCCTCACGAGCCTGGGCCTATGGCCTTGGGCGGCGGTTGTTTTCTGCGTTACGCTCGTCGTCATCGTCGTCGGCACGCTGGTGCCGCGCTGCTCGCTTTTCGGCCCGCTGGTGAAACGCCAACTAAGCGGCAGCAAAGCGCCGCTGCTCACCATCGACGACGGCCCGCATCCCGAGCACACGCCCGCCATTCTCGACATCCTCGACCGCCACGGCCTCAAGGCGATCTTCTGCCTCATCGGCGACCGCGCCGAGCAATATCCGCATCTTGTGCATGAGATCATCCGTCGGGGTCATGAGATCGCCAACCACACGCAGACTCATCCCGCCGCTTCTTTTTGGACGCTAACCCCCGCCCGCATGTGGGACGAGATCGCTCGCTGCCAGGAAACGCTCACCCGCATCGCTCCGGAGCATCCGCCGCGCTGGTTTCGCCCGCCCGCCGGCCATCACAATGCCTTCTGTGTGCTCACCGCCCGCGCCATCGGCCTGGAGACGCTCATGTGGACCGCCCGCGGCTTCGACGGCACGCTCACGAACACCGATTCCATCATCCGCCGCATCCGCCGCAAGCTCACCCCCGACGGCATCGTGCTCATCCACGAAGGCACGCCTGTCTGCGTCGAGGTGACAGAAAAGGTGGCTCAAATGCTCACAGGCTATGCTGCTGAACGCATTCCGTCCTGAAGCCTCGATAAAACCTTCGCCAGATCACCTTCGAGCATCGCCGCAGCATCCAGCCAGAGACCAGGAAAGATGCTGCTCTTCAACAAACCGTCCGCGTCCGGCTCGATCTCGACGAACTCACCCTCGACCAGCTTCCACCAGACGATACGGTTCTCCTGGGTGATCCACACGAGATACTCTCGCACGCCATTCCGGCGATAAGCGTTCTTTTTGGCATGCAGATCGTATCCAGCGCTCGAGGAAGCGATTTCGACCGCCAGCTCGGGAGCGCCTTCCACATAGTCCTCCGCCGTCGTCCGCGACTGGCCGCCATGCTCTGGCAGGATTCGCAGCAACAGATCAGGCTGGTATTCATTGTCGAAATCGAGCATCACCGTGGCGTTGTCAGCCGCCTCTGTCTTCGGGTGCTGTGCGGCGTAGTTCACAAGCCAACCTGCCATCGCGATTTGTGGCTTGCCGTGCTTTTTGAGTTTGGCGGGTGAGGGCATGTTGACGACTCCTTCGATCAATTCGGCTTTTTTGACATTCGTCATGGACTCGTAGCGCCGGTGAAACTCCTGGCGTGAGAGCCGATCCCCCTGTTCCAACGCAGGAACGCCGCCCTTCGACCTCGGGATGAGCACGAAGTCTTCTCGTGGCGGGCGGATCGTTGCCGTGGCGGACATACTCGGATGCTACCACGACCTGCTTTCAGCTCAAGCCTGCCTTTCGGCCACGATCAGGTAGTTGTTAAACGGCGTGCCGCCCCACATCGGCTCCAGATGGACTTGGAGGCCTTGTTGAGTCAAAACGCGCTCAAACTGCTCGCGGGTCGGATAACATACCGGCGCGGCTTTCATCCAAAAGGTGATCTTGGCGATCCAATCACCGAGAATGGTCACGCGATGCCGCCAGGTGGCCTCGCGAAGGCCGCTGCGGATGATCAATTTTCCGCCAGGAGCCACGCGAGCCGCCGCGAGGGCCAGCAGCGCATCTTGTTCGGCGGGCGTGAAGAATTGCAGGATGTCGAGAATGATCACATGACCGCTGAAGTCCGGCATCTCGCGTCGCGCATCACCCGCGGCGTAGTTTAAATCGGTAAAGCCGCTGCGCTCGGCCATGCGGCGAGCGGCTTGGATCTTTTCGGTGTCGTAGTCAAAGCCCGTCACGGGAGCCGTGTAGCCTGCACCGCGCAGGTACATCGCCAGCAGGCCGATGCCACAGCCAATGTCGAGCACCGGAAGGTGCGTGCCGGTGATCTCACGCAGCGCCGCCGCATAGACGGGATCAGAGCGCAGCTTGATCCGCGTGTAGTCGCGATGCCACCGCGTCGTGCAGAGCGCGGCGATGCGTTTCACTTCTTCGGGTGGGCATTCGAGCTTCATGCGTCGCCGATCCACCTGCGCGGAACCTCCCAGGGTGCAAGCGCGGCGCACACTTTTGTTTTGAAGGCCACGGTGATCTCCGCCTGCGGCAGCGGCACACGGGCGACGATGTCCTGGCAGCGCTCGGGATCGCGACTGGGCGCTCCAAAGACTTCCACTAGTCCCAAATCACCCGCTTGGCGGATCTTGGCTGCGATTTCATCCGGACTGAGTTTTCGGCCCGCGACGTTGATGCCGCGTCCGAGGCTCTTCTCGAAGCTCAAACGACCGTTTTCGAGCGAAACAGCATCGCAGGTCAAAAAGCGGCCGTTTTCAAAAGTCTCGCCCGGTAGCGTCTCATCATACCCGAGGCCCACCGAACTGCTTTCGATGATCAAACGACCTTCCGGTCCGTTTTGTGCCTCCACGCCCGCGAGCAGTTCGCCATCGCAGGAGATCGCGCCGCACTCGCTCGTGCCGTAGAGATTTCGCAATTCCAGACTGTGCTTCTCGCGAGCCATCGCCGCCAGCTCCGGCGTCAGCGGCGATCCGGCAGAAATCGCGAGCGAGACATTGGCAAAGCTCACCTGCCCCATCAGCCAGGCCTTCCACATCGCTGGCACACCGGGCAAAAAGACCCGCTCATGCGGCCGCATCGCGTCCATCAGCGGCTGCGCAAAGGGTTGCGGAGCCCAGCACAGTGGAACTCCGTTCAGCAGCGTCTGCATGACGGTCATCGTGAGGCCATAGGAATGCGCACAGGAGATCGCCGCCACCGCCGCGCCGCGATTGGCGAGATCAAAATAGTCATGCAACCGGTCCACATCGGCCGCGATCTGCTCAAAGG
This sequence comes from Verrucomicrobiaceae bacterium, assembly GCA_016713245.1. Classification (GTDB taxonomy): domain Bacteria; phylum Verrucomicrobiota; class Verrucomicrobiia; order Verrucomicrobiales; family Verrucomicrobiaceae; genus Prosthecobacter. The sequence continues at coordinate 2,068,144 of JADJPM010000001.1, forward strand.
TAAAAAACTGGCAGCGCCGCACGCCAGAGCCGCCCACCGTTTGCTTGATGAAAGCCGTGCCATCCGGCAGCGGCATCGCTGGCACACGGCGTGAGCGGTCTTTTTCCACCCACTGCACCGGCACGCCTTGCAGCAGGCCCGCGAGTGTCGCCTTTAAAAGATCCGGCGTGTTTCCCTGAGCGATGAAGACATCCCCCTGCGGCTTCAGCGCCCGCGCTTGTGAATCCAGCTCAGCAAACGTCAGCGTCAAATCGGGGCCATGCACCGCCACGAGCGCTGAGCGCTCTTTGATTATGCGATTCCATCGTTCCCGAAACGTCATGCCGTGATTTGAGGCGGCGAGAGTAGAGGCGAGAATCGCGGTTGCCAGAGGTTTTGCTGGCGGGAATGGCGGGAAATGTTATCACGCTCACCATGCCCGGCGTTCTTCAGCTCAACCACCTCCGCAAACTGCTCGACGATGATTCCGAGGTGGTCCGCGAGGCGGTGCGTCGCGAGCTCACCGGCATGCGGCGGGAGCTGCCGCAGTTTTTGGAGCTGCTCGATGAGCCGCTCACGCCCGAAGAGGAGCAGGCCGTGGCCGAACTTTTGGAGCCTGCCCGCCGCACCGAGATGGAAGAGATTTGGATGCGCTGGCGCTGGTTGGAAGGCTCCACGGCACAGCTTGAGGAGGGCCTGAGCCAGATCTCCGCCTTTCTCGATGGCTGGAAGACGCAGCCGGGTGATCTCGGTCTCCAGCTCGATATGCTGGCTCGCGTGGCTTTTGAAGAGGGCGGGCGCATGAATGCTCACGAGCTGGCGGAGTGGCTCTTCGCCCAGCGTGGCGGCATCACCCGCTTTCGTGGGAACTCGAAGGACTATTATTCGCCGCTCAACAGCAACCTCTTCTGGGTCATCGAGACCGGCCTCGGCAATCCGCTGAGCCTCTGCTGCATCTACCGCTTTGTGGGCCAGCGCTTCGGCCTCGACATCGGTGGCTGCAATTTCCCAGGTCACTTCCTCGCCCGCGTGCAGGTCGAAGGAAAAGAATGGCTCGTCGATTGCTTCAACCGAGGCAAATTCATGGATGCCGAGGACGTGGCCAAGCATCATCCCACCTCCAATCCAGCCATGGAAGAGCTCGTCCGCGAGCCTGCCAGCTCCAGCGCCATCCTGCTGCGCATCCTGCGGAACCTCGACGAGGCATTTACACGAGCGGACCGTTTCTCCGAACGGCAGTTCATGCGCCGACTGGCCGTGCGATTGATGGACGAATAGGCCTCGCGACCTTTGCGGCGCAATTCTCGCCTCATGGATCGCCACATCCGGGAACTCCCCGATAGCGACGGAACGTTATCCAAGGTCAAAGTTGCTACCCTCATGCATCTTTCCTCCGTCATCCTGCTCCTCACTGCCTGCTGCGCCCTCGCCGCAGAGCCGCTGACGCTTGATTTCAATCGCTACATGGAGGGCAAATACCTCTTCGAGCGGAACTGCATCGTCTGCCACGGACCGCGTGGCGATGGCAAGGGCGAGATGGCTCCCACGCTCCAGCCTCGGCCGCGTTCCTTCCGCGAAGGCATGTTCAAATTCCGCACCACTCCCTTCGGCAGCCTGCCCGCCGAGGATGATCTGCGCCACACCATCAAACACGGCCTCACCGGCACGGCGATGGGCATGTTTTCCCAGCTCACCGAGGAAGACATCACGAATGTCATCGAATATGTGAAGTCCTTCTCCCGCCGCTGGCGCAAAGCGGAAAACTACGCCGAGCCTATGACCTTCCCGGCGGAGCCTGAGTGGTTCAAAGAAGCCGCATCAAAGGCCGCGCATGCCGCCACAGGGAAAGCACTCTTCCAGACGAACTGCAGCGCCTGCCACGGCCCCGCCGCCGATGGCAAAGGCCCCGCGGTTCCCGCTTTGAAGGACATTTGGGAGCAGCCCGCACGCCCTTCGGATCTCCGCCAACCACACCTCCGCTGTGGTGATCGCCCTCAGGACATCTACCGCGTGCTCACCACCGGCCTCAACGGCACGCCGATGGTCAGCTTTGATGCCACGCTCACGCCCGAGCAGCGCTGGGACATCATCGCCTACCTCTTCACCCTGAAGCTGCCGGATGTGCCCACGCTCGGCAATGCGCCACCGCGTGAGCTGACGAGCACAAAGGCCGCCCTTCCAAGGTAGTGAGCTTCGGCCTTGGAAAAGGCCTCAAGTCGGTCAAGATGGCCCGCATGTCCGCTTTTCGACTCGTCGCCCTCCTCGCACTCTTCACCACCGCTCTTTCCGCTCAAGAATCCAAGTGGGTGCCGCTCTTCAACGGCAAAGATCTGAGCGGCTGGACGATCAAAATCTCCAAGCGACCGCTGGGTGAGAACTTCGCGAACACCTTCCGTGTCGAAGATGGCATCCTCAAAGTCAGCTACGATGGCTACGAGAAGTTCGACGAGCACTTTGGTCATCTCTACTCAAACCTCGCCTACTCCCATTACATCCTGCGGCTGGAGTATCGCTTCACCGGTAAGATGATGGCTGATGCCCCGCACTATGTGAACCTCAACAGCGGCATCATGCTGCATGCGCAGCCGCCGCAGAGCATGCGCTTCGATCAGGGCTTCCCCGCCAGCCTGGAGATGCAATTCCTCGCCGATGAAGGCAAAGGCGCACGCTCTACTGGCAATCTCTGCACGCCTGGCACCCATGTGGAAATGGGCGGGCAGCTCATCACCAAGCACATCGTCAAATCCAGCGCCCCCACCTTCCCGGCCGATGAGTGGGTGCGTGCTGAGGTGGAGGTGCGTGGCAATGAAGAACTCATCCACCGCATCAACGGCGTCGAAGTCCTGCGCTACCAGCGCCCCCAACTCGATCCCACCAACAACAATGCCCCCGCCACTGACCAGATCGAACTCGGTGGCAATCTCATGCTCAGTTACGGCCACATCGCCCTTCAAGCCGAAGGGCAGCCGGTGTGGTTTCGGAAGATCGAGCTGATGTCCCTGGAGAAAAAGTGATGATAAGATGAATCACGTTCAGCCGATCCGACGCAAACTGCTCTTCCTAGCGATGAGCGGCGTGCGTGTGTTCGATCAAGAACTGCTGAATATCGGCCTGACGCTTCCCGGCTTTGTCGAAAGAAGCCGCGTGATCGCTTCGCTGCCCAGCTTGGGCCTGCTGACTCTCGCTGCGCATACGCCGGAGCACTGGGAGATTGAGTATCGGGAGTATGACGATCTGCCGCCCGACTCCGCTGAGCAAATCAGCCAACAAGGATTTGGCGTGGTCGCCATCTCAGCGCTCACCGCAAGGATTGACGAGGCCTATGCTCTGAGTCGCGAGCTGCGAGCCAGAGGTATGCTCGTGATCCTCGGTGGGCTGCATGTGAGCGCGGTGCCGGAAGAAGCAGCCAACCATGCTGACATCGTCGTCAAAGGTGAGGGCGAGCGGGTCTGGGCGCGGCTGCTTTCAGATCTGGAAAGCGGCCGTTATCGATCAGCCTACGATTCCTCAGTCAATGCTGATGAATCACAGTTCCACGAGGTGCATCCCGTTCCGAGGTATGACCTACTGGAACTGGACCGCTACAACCGACTGACACTCCAGACCACGCGCGGCTGCCCGCTGCACTGCTCCTTCTGTGCAGCTTCCCGCACGATCAGCCCTTACCGAAAGAAGTCCCTCATGCAGGTCCGACGCGAGCTGGAGACGATTCTGAATCTGTGGCCAAGGCCCTTCATCGAACTGGCGGATGACAACACCTTCGTGGATAAGCGCTGGTCTCGCGAACTCGTGGCGTTGTTGTCTGAGTATCCATTGAAGTGGTTCACCGAGTCAGACATCTCGTTGGCGGATGATGCGGCGTTGCTAAAGCTCTTGGCCAAGTCCGGATGTGCGCAGGTTTTGATCGGTCTAGAATCTGCCGCCTCAGAATCCATGTCCGGCTTAGACACTCAAGATTGGAAGTCTAGACGGCATCGAAACTACGCCGAACAAGTACAGAAGATTCAGGATCATGGCATCTCGGTGAATGGCTGTTTCATCCTGGGCTTTGATCAGGATGGACCAGATATCTTCGAGCGGACTCTGGACTACATCGAGTCTCTCCAGCTCTCCGAAGTGCAGATCACTCTTCTGACACCTTTCCCAGGCACGAGCCTGCGCCAACGCTTGCTCGAAGAGGGTCGTATTCTGCCTGGCACGACCTGGGGACAGTACACCCTTTTTGATCTGACGTTCCGTCCCGCACGGATGAGCGTGGACGCCATGAGATCTGGCTTTCACCAACTCATGAAGGCTGTGTATTCTCAGGAAAGGGTAAGCGCCCGTCGCAAAGTTTTTCAACACTGTATTCGCCAAAGCCGCTCATGAACACTGAACCTTCTCTCTTCAAACTGTGGGTGCGGATACTGACATTCCGTGCCCGTTTTGAGGACTACCATTCCCTCGGAGTTAGGCATCTACTCATGGGACTGTTCGTGTGCTGGCTTGTTGGCATTGGAAGATACTGGGACGATCCGCGGGCTATTCTTCTCCAGAAGGCTGGCATCGGCTCGGTAGTCTATGTGTTCCTTCTTGCGGCACTCCTCTGGTTGACCGTGAAACCCATCGACCCAGAACGCTTCAGTTACGTCGGCCTGCTGACTTTCGTGACGATGACTTCACCACCGGCCATTCTCTATTCAATCCCTGTCGAAAAGTGGATGACCCTGGAAGCGGCGAATCAGATGAATCTGCGATTCCTTGGCATTGTTGCTCTCTGGCGACTCTGCTTATGGATTCACTATCTGAGTCGCTACGGACGCTTTACCGGGCTTATGACTGCTGTGGCTGCCACCTTGCCACTGGTCTTCATCTTCATCGCTCTCATCGAGATGAACCTCCATCATGTTGTCGTGAACATCATGGGGGGCATTCGCGAAGCCGATCAGTCTTCACAAGATGCCGCCTACGGAGCACTGTGGGTCCTAGGTCTGCTGGCTTTCCCGGTATCTTGCTTTGCTGGGATCGGTTGGTGCGTTCTGGTCTATCAGAGTTGGCGTGACCGGCGCTAATGCCATTATTCCTTTAGCGTCACCTCCGTGCTCACCATCGCATCGCGTTCGTCGAAGATCGTGATGAACCACGAATTCGTCTCCGAAGGAGGTTTGGGAGCCGTGATCGTTTTGCCCGAGATCGTCGCGGGCACTGTCTTCCACTCGCGTTTGGATCGCAGACCGGTGTCGGTCGTGTAATTGAGATTCGCCGCCTTCAAAGCAGTGACTGACTCACAGGTGACGGTTGCATGATCTCCTTGAATCACGGGTTTATCAGGAATGGGCAGTGCCGAGCCTCCACGGCATTTCGAATCGATAAAAAGACCGATCTCCTTCGGTGCCCAGCCGGGCGGATGACCATGCGGCATCTTCACCTGAATGCGCATCTGCTTTTCTCCGGGCACCGCGTTGAAGGACTTCATGTAGCTATCGAGAACGTAGTGAACGTCGTTCGTGCCATTCACGAAAAAGATCGGCACGCGGCAGCGTGGGAGGAGGCTGCCGGGATCGTATTCCTTCACCCACAGCGCCCGATGCACTGCGTCGAGTTTGTCGATGCTGGGCTTCTGAACGGATTCGCCCTCATGAAGAAATCCACAGCCGTAAACCGGCACCGCCGCCTTGAAGCGATCATCCAGCGAGGCCACGAGACAGGTCGTGTAGCCACCCCAACTGATCCCAGTCACCGCTGTGTGCTCCGCATCCACTTCAGAGAAACTCCGCAGCAGGCTGTGAGCACGCATCACACTGGCGGCGGCATGAAAGGGCCAGTCGTCACTCGTATCAGGGGTGTTCACGCAGTCGAATTTCTCCGCGTGACCATGCGCCGGGCCGCCGTTGGGGAGCCGTGTCCGCGTCTTCTGGTCATGCGCATCGCTCTTGGGCATGCCATCCGGGCCGTACGTCGGCTCTGGCGGCCGTGATCCATTCAAATCCATCGCGATGGCCGCATAGCCGCGCTTGGCCCAAAGATGCACCCACTCCGCGAAGGCCGTGCCACCGCCATCATGAATACACACGACTCCAGGGAACTTCGCGCCCGGCTTCACCTCCACTCCGAGCGTGCTCGGCGAAGCATAAAACGCGAACACTGCGGTATCGTGGCCCTGATACGTCTCCCCGGCATAGGTGAGCGAGTGAACCGGCAAATCCTGCCGCACCCACTTCATCGCAGGCACAGTGCTTTTCAATGCGTCGAGATTCCACGGACCGACCTGTTCGGCGGCGAGCGAGGTAGAAAGAAGGAGAAACAGCGAAAACTTCATGAGCGCCAACAAACGATCCATATGCCGTTATCTGGCTCACAAACCGCGAAGCACCTCCAGAGCCTTCGTCTCGAAGAGCTTCTGCCACTCCGGAGCAACCATCACATCGCAGTCCTCCTGCGCGTAGCCGGTGTTGCGCCGCTGCTGCTCGGTGGCGGTGTACCAGATGTAGCCGTTCGTGTAACCGGAGACGTGCGCATTGGCATCCTGCGCCGCTTTTTTGATGTTCAGGCCGACCTGCACGGTGACCTCGCCAGGAAAGGTGACGAGCTTGAAGGTTCCGACCCGAAGGCCGCACACCTCCGCGTCGAGTGTGGGGCTGTTCGCGGCTTTTGTGTCGGCGAGATGCTTTTTGAGCAAGGCGAGGTTCGCATTCAGCCGCGTGAGCTTTTCCATGATGGCGAGATTGCCGAGGTAGGCCTCGACGAGCGCTTTGTTGTCGGCGTCGAGCTGCTGGAGGGGCTTGGCGTTGTCGAGATAGCCCTGCGCGTAGTGAGAGGGCATTTCGGGGAAGATTTTGTGCTGCATGAGCAGCGGGAGGAAGGACTTGAAATTGATGTTCGTGGGCCTCAGAGCCGCTACGAGGGCTTTTTGCTCCGTTTCGATGTTGGCTATGCGTTTTTCGAAATCGGCGGCGCGGGGCAGTTGGAGCACTTCGCGGCTGATTTTCAGTGTGGCGTCGTTTTGCGGCTCAAAACGACGCATCGCGGCCAAAACGCTCGCGCCGAGCATGGTGCCGAGCGGCTCGGCATCGGCGGGACGGCTCACTTCTTTGTAATGCACCGGATTGATGTCGCCGCCGCAGCCTTGGACGAAGAACGCCATCGCGCCGGTGGCCTCTTCGATCACTTTGGAGGCAAAACCGGGGTAGTCAGCCGAGTTGCCCTTGCTCGGCGGGTTCATGATCGGGTGGCAGGCGAATTGATAAACCACCGCGAGCGGCGTGCCGTCCGCGCGATCCAGCCGCAGCAGACCAATCTGCGGATCAATCGGCCCGGTGTTCACCACCTCCTCATCGCGCGGCATCGAGTAAGCGCGGCGCATGTCGATCTGCGTGCCATCCTTGAGAAACATGCGGCGGTTTTCACTGATGCGGCTCTCGCTGCCGACTCCGGCGCTCACTTTGACCGGCACGAGGTTCTTTGCGGCCTCTTTGACGGCCTGCACGACGAGCTGCTGCAAATCCGTGCGCACGATGCCGTGGCAGTGGCTGGCATTGATGATGACCTCGTCCGCGAGGTCGCCAAGCTCCTTCCGCACATTCGCGAGGAAGCCATTTCCGATGCGTCCGATGCCGCCAATCGCCACCGCATCGACCGTCACGAGCACCGCAGTCGTCTCGCCGCTCTTCAAAACAAGCGCCTTGGCAAAGCAAGGATCATTCACCGGCACCGTGCGGTCGGTGATGTCCACCTTGGCGATCCCGGCGAGGATTTCGGCGTGAAGGGGCAATGTGAGAAGAAAAAGAGCGAGGAGAGGCTTCATGGCTTGAGGGTCCAGTTCACAGCGTTCACGAGCAGCGTGCGCACATCCGCGATCTTCATGTCCTCCGGCGCACCGAGGCTGGTGTAAAAGATGCGGGCCTTCTTGGCGCCGTAGCTGCGTATCCAAGCGACGGGTTGAGGTGGTGAGCCGCTACCTGCTTTGGGTGGTCCGATGAGGGGAGTTCCGAAGAGAATGGGCGTCACATCGGCAGCGAGCGGCAGCACTTTGTATAGCGACTGATGACCGAAGATGTTCGCGCAATTTACGCCGACTAGCAGAGGTGACTTGATACCATCAGGCACCCAGACGCTGTAAGGCAGGCCTTTGGTTTCGTAACCGGCATTTTCTCCGCCGAGCACCTCCTGTGTGAATTCAGGCCAGGGCACGAGGCTGGGATCGACGACCTCTTTGGGCTTCGGGATGAAGGCGTGATTCGCGGTGCGGATGCCGAGGAGCGGCCTTCCGGCGGCGAGATGGGCGCGGATGGCGGCCATTTGATCCTTCGGCGGGAAACGGCGGCGTGAGAAGAGCACGAGCAGGTCGGCGTCCTTCAGCGCCTCGACGAGTCCGGCGAAGTGATGCGGCTGTGGCTTGTCGCCGTCAATGATCGTGACGTGGTGACCGAGCGGACGGAGCTGCTTCTCGGCGAAATCACGCATCGTGCGCGGCGCCTCGTAGTTGTTTGGGTCCTCGACGACCATGATGACGATGTTCGAGGCAGACGCGGCGCTGGCGAGAGCAATGAAGGCGGCAAGGATGAGGTTCTTCATGGATTGATGGAACGATGCGGGGATTACTTTGGCAGAGCTTTGACAAGGGCATCAGCGATGGCGGCCATGCCGGCATCGCCGGGATGATTGGCGACTCCGGCGTGTTTGAAGGGACGCTCCGAGCGGGCGAAGTTTTTCTCGCTCTTGCTGAGGGCGCTGATGTCCACGGAGATACCGTTCACGACGGCGCAGGCACCTCGCAAGGCCTCGTCCTTGGCCGCATTGGCCCAGAAGCAACTGCGCACGAGGATCACCGGCTTTCGCTCGCCTTTCAGCGTGGTCAGCAGCTTCGTGACGGCCTCTTGGAACTTTGTTTTGTCCTCCGCCGTCTTCAAAGCGGGCACGTTTTCACCGATGGCGAGCACGATGAGGTCGGCTTGGAAGTCGATGGCTTCCCTGAGCTTCGTGGCGAAGTCATAATCCTGATGCGCCCGCTCAAAGTCGGCGATGTTTTTCACCAGCACCTCCGGGGCAGTGGTTTGTTTGTCAGCGAGTGCTTTCGTGAAGAGGTGCACATAGTCCTTTGCCTCTGCACTCGCCGCCATGCCCCAGTTGCCACTCCAGTCGATGTCGGCCTTGGGGCCGTGTTTGGTGATGCTGTTGCCGAGGAAGAGGATTTTGCGAAAGGCACTCTGGCGCATGACCCAGTCCCATCGCTCGCTGGCTTGCTTGAGCTGGAGTTCGAGGTCGGCCTCGGTGAGGAAACGTTGGCCGATGAGCTTTTGCACGGCGGCTTTGACCTGGTCGAGGTAGGCAGCTTTGTTGCCGTAGCGTTCTTCGAGAGACGGGCGTGGATCATTCGCGGCTTCGCGTTCGGCCTTGGTCTTCGCCAAGGGCACCCAGGCACCGCGTAGGAGGTAAAACTCGTGCAGTGAGCCGAATTCCGCCGGACGAAACACCCAGCCGGTGCCGGTGCCGAGCGGCACGGCGACATCCGGCACGCGAATGCCGCCGAGGTCATTGCCATCGGCATCGCATTGCGGCACGAGCAGCGGCAACTCGGCGCCTTCTCCCGCGCCGCCGGGGAGTTGCGGATTGCGCACGCGACCTCCGGCCTTCACGGCATTCGGCGTGGCCAAACCGGGCACCTTGGGCCAGTGCACGTCCTTGATGGGCACGAGCGTGGCGTCGCTGAGCTTCGGATGCACGCTCGGCGGTGGCGCGATGCCTTCGCTGACCCAGCGATGCATGGCCAAACGCAGCGCGAGGATGGCGGGATTGGCATTCACTGGATTCGCCAAGGGCGAGCCTTTCACCTGCGAGGTCGGCGGGAAGGACGCAGGACCATGCGAGGTGCTGGCGAAGAAATACGAGCGCACATTGTCCGGCAGCGCGATGTCTTGTTTGCCATCTGGCGTGGTGTGCGTGAGCGCTCCGACACGCCCCGCGCCCCAATATTCGGCGGCCATGTTCGTGTAAAAAATCTTCGGCGCATGTTTCACGCGTGCATTGGCGAGGATGCCTTCGCTTTGACCGCTGATCGGGTCTATTTGAGCCGTGTCGGCAAAGGGATACGAGGCCGTGTAGTAACCGGCAATGGCTCGCGGTGTGGACCAGCGCTGATTCAGCACGAGTCGGCCCGCGCCAGCGACATGCGACATCACCCCATCGAGCGCCATGCGGTCCTGCTCGTCGGTGTTGAAGCCGAGATAGACGAAGTCACGCAAGAAGCGGCCACACTGCGAAGAGCCGAAGGCGTAGGCGTGCTTCACCTTCGCGGGCGAGGCCGGATCGTGCTTCAACCACGCCACCGCATCGCGAATCGCCGCGTAGCCGAGTCCGGCGACGGGGGGAGCTTCCGCGAGATAAAACACCTCGTAGGTCTTTCCGGGCTCAAAACCTCCCTTGAGCCGAAGACGGCCTTTTTCGAGGTTCCACTGCGCTCGCGGCACTTCCTGGCCTTCCGGATAGGCGGCACGATTTCGCACGATGAGTCGGCTTTCAGCTCCCGCGATGTCCACCGGCGGATAATCGGTCAAATCGGTGATCGGTTGCTCATCGAGGTTTTTGTCCGGTGTGAAGACTGCGCTCACCACACCGCGAATCGGGCTGCCATCCTTGTTTTGAGCCCGTGGCACTTCCATACGCAGTTTATCCGCCGCCACATCGAACTCCCAGCCGACATTCAGGAGCGTGAAGCCCGCCTTCATCACCCACTCGCTCAAGCTGGCCTTCCCACCGCGATTTGGAATCTCCACCCACGCCGCGCCATTGCTCCGCGAGTCGTCTTTCGGTTTCCACAGCCGCAAATCGGCCACAAAGCTCACTTTGCCCGCCGCATTCACCGGCGCGAGATCGACATCCGCGATGATCGCATTCTGCGGCCGCTTCGGATCGATCTCGAAGTGCAGCTTGCCGGTGATCTGCTCGTAGCCGGTGGCACCAGCATCGGATCGCTCTTTGATTTCCACCCGCACCACGGCGGCGTGGGCGGTCAGTGAGGCGAGACAAAAAATGGCAAGAAGGCGCGAAGGGAAGAGCATCTCATCAGTACGCAGTTGGTCGTGGAGCTTCGCAACGATTCCGTTCCGTGCGAGTGACGATGCTACGCCAGCCCCACATGCTTCAGCGCCTCGATGGGCGGGCCTTCGAAGGTGCCGCCGGGCATGTTGCCGACGTAGCCGATGGCTTTGGAGCCTTCCGGCGTGGTGAAGTAACCACCAGCGGTGAGGTCGCGGAAACGTTTGAAGAACGTGGCGGCCTTTTTGTGCTCAGGCTTCGGCTTGAGGCTGGCGATGTCGTTGCAGAGCGCTGTTCGTTGTTCGGCGGAGAGATCAGCAAAGGGCTTCTGAAAGCGGCGCTGTGATTCAGCGTCGATCCATGTCAGCCCGTCGAGGATCGTGCGACGGTCACCAGACTGCGCTGGGTAGGGCGAGCTGATCCATTCGTCGATGAAGTCATGCACGCCGACGGCGGAGGCGCTGGGCGAGGAGGCATCGGCGGGGATGATGAGATCACACAAGGCCTGAGTGGTGCGACGTTGTGACTCGGTGAGGGTGAGCGGCCACACATCGCCGGGCTGGTAGATTTTCACCATGCTCGGGTCTGGGCCGTAGCCTCTCGCGGTGATCGCGGGTTCAGCAGCAAAGATGGATGCGTCCTTTGCAGCGAGCGCGGCCGTGGCTCCGAGCATCCACTGGATGGACACGCGGCGGCTGATGAGGGGGAGTGAATCGGGCGCGTGCATCAGAGATTCTGGCGTTTGAGTTCGCCGAGGAGGTGATCCGCCATGCGCCAGGCGAGCGCCATGATGGTGAGCGTAGGGTTTTTATCCGCCGTGCTGGCGAAGGGTGCGCCATCGGCGAGGAAGAGGTTCTTCACGTCCCAGGTCTGGCTCCACTGATTGGTCACGGAGGTCTTCGGATCAGCGCCCATGATCGCGCCGCCGACCTCGTGGATCACGCTGCCGCCGGTCTTGATGACCTTCGCCGGATCGGCATCAGCCTTCGCGGAGATTCTGCCGCCGAGCGTCTCCAGCAGCTCGCGGATGCGCTTTTGCTGATGACGCACCTGGTTTAGTTCAAACTCCGACCACTTCCAATGAAAGCGCAGCACGGGGATGCCCCACTGGTCCTTCAAATCAGGATCGAGTTCGGCAAAGCAGTCGTCATTCGGCAGCATGGTGCCCTGCGCACCGAAGCCGAACTGGCAGCCGTAGAAGCGCCGCGCCTCCTCCAAGAGTTTTTTGCCAAACAGCACGCTCGGGCTGCCTGCGCGGCTTTCGATGCTGTTCACGACATTCATCGAGGGCATTTGGCGGCCGGTGGTGAACTCCAAATGATAGCCCCCAGGGAATCCCAGCTCGGCTTTGCGGTTCAGATCATGCAGCGTCCACGGCACATAAGCATGTGGTCCGCCCGCGCCGTCTTCGTTGTGAACCGGCATGCCTTCAAAGGCGGGGATGTGCGCACTGAGGCTGCTGGAAACGGAGTCCGTGATGTATTTGCCGACCTTGCCACTCGAGTTCGCTAGGCCATCGGGGAAGAGCTTCGACTTCGAGTTCAGCAGCAGCCGCACCGACTCCTGCGAACTGGCGGCCAGCACCACGACGCGGCCTTTCGCATGACCTTCGCGGCCCGTGGTTTTGTCGATGAAGGTGATGCCACTGGCCTTGCCATCCTTGTTGATTGTCACTTCGCGAGCCATCGCGTTTGGGAGGATGTCGAGATTCCCCGTCGCCAGAGCGGGGCGCAGATGCACGGTCTGTGAATCGTAGTTCGCACGGATGGCGCAGCCGCGATGGCAATCCGTGGCCCAGAAGCACGGCGCTCGCGTGCGCATTGACTCGGCTAGAATGCCCTGGGCCTTCGCATTGTCGGGATGCAGCCTCGCGGGGATCGTTTCGGCATCCTGCGGCTTCGTGAGCACGGCGCGATGGATCGGCACGATGTGCGCCTCGACCTTTTTCCCATGCTTTTGCGCATACAGCTCGCCCACGCGCAGCTTTGGCGCAGGCAGCAGCACACCGGGCGAGGAGTCGGGCGAATTTTCAAGGCCTTCATTCGTGCCGAAGACGCCGACGAGCATTTCCACCTTGTCGTAGTAGGGCGCGAGGTCGTCGTAGCTGATCGGCCAGTCAAAGCCGAGGCCCCAAAGCGTGCGCGGTTTGAAATCGAGAGGTCCATTGCGCAGCGAGATGCGGCCCCAGTGGTTCGTGCGGCCACCCATCATGCGCTGACGCCACCACTTGAACTGGTTCTCCGTTTCCGTGTGAGCATTCGTGTAAGGCTCGCCCGGGATTTCCCAGCCGCTGTGGATCGAGCAATCGTGGAAGCCGTATTGTTTGTCCGGCGTCTTTTCACCACGCAGCGGTGCGTGGCTCGGCCATTGCAGCATCGCCACCTCCGTCTGCACATCAAACGAGCGCCCCGCCTCCAGCACGAGCACCTTCACGCCCTCCATTGTCAGCGTGTAAGCCGTTTGTCCACCGCCCGCGCCGGAGCCGACGATGACGACATCGTAGTTGTCTTGGAGTTTGTCGGCGGTGATGACGGGCATGAAGGCAGTCTGCTGGTTGAATCAATGGTTGCAAGCAGGGACGTTTTCCTGTTCTTCAATGGGCATGAATTCTGCGGATGCAAAGACAAGACGAACAACTTCCAGATGGAGGTTCCTTCCAGTCGCGGGAGCTGTCGTTCTGTTTTGCGCGCTTCCGTTGATTCACTGTCTCCTTACGTTCGGTCTTCTGTTTCCAGAGAATCAAGCAATCGTGAGTGCCTTCTTTGTGGGCGTTCTGCTTTTTGGGGGTGCTGGTCTTGTTGCGGCTTTTATCGTGGTGCCAGTCGCAATCCTGTGTGCTCGCCGCAATTGGGACCGCCTGTTCGTGATTGTGGCTTTGGTCGTCGCCCTGACTGTCATTAGCACTTCAGTATTCAAGCGTTGGGAATCTCCACCTTCTGCTGCCCGCTACTTCCAATTAGAGTTTGGTGTCACTCTGCCACCAAGCGCACAAGAAATTCGAGTTCATCACATCCCGTTCGATGCGCAAACACTGTTCTTCTTTTCCTGCACAGCCGCTGACTGCATAGCGTTGGTTCAAAAGCTTGGGATGAAGGAGACTACTCTAAATCCAGACGATATTCGAAGTAGCACTGTGTCCTTCGCATATCCTCTGCAAGGAACGCCAGAGGTTAGCATGTGGAAGAGCCCTCGCCTATTTGCACGCCGCAATGGCAAGACCGGACGAGTTGATAGCTTGTGGTGCGATTCGTCAGGCACGCAGGTTTACGTTTGTAGAGATTCGCTCGGTTCCAAAACTGATGCGGAGATGAATGGCGACTATTCTCAATGATTTATCTCACACCTCTTCCAACATCATCTGCGCGGCATCAGAGGTCTTCGGGCGCACGTCCATCTTGTCCCTCATCGATTTGAATATGCGGCTGAGTTGGCGCTCGAGTTTTTCGGGGCGGTGATGACTGGCATGGCGATATTCGGATCTATGCCGTCTCGGGCATGAAGGTCGGGAACACGATGCCTTTCGCGCCAGTTACCGGTGCGGTGGATTGCGCAACGTGGAGTTCGACATTCCGAGCACCCCACGCGTAGGCCGTGCGCACGAGCGTGGTGGCAGCGCAGGGAGCGAGAAAGACAAGTGTCTTGCCACGCAGTCCGTCGAGGGCTTTCCAAAGCAAGGCGATGGCCGTTTCTTCATCTGCAGCGACGCCGGGGCCGATCATCGTGCACGACGGATGCGTGCTCATGCCGAGGAAGCCGTTGACGATGCCGTCCGCGGCCTCTGAGACGAGCAGACGCCAGGCACCGACCTCGTTGCGCACGAAAAACGCGAAGTCCTTCTCGCGGCGGATGCCTTGCTGCGATTGCTCGAAGTCGGCGATTCGCGACGAATCGGCCAAAACGGCCTCGCGCACGCGTTCGATGCCTGCCGGCGCGGCGGCGGTCAGGCCGGTGTCAGGCACGGAGATCAGCAGATCTTGAAAAATGGCTCCGGGGACAAACCCGAGCCGCGTGTAAAGCGAGAACGAATCGAGATTCAGCAAGCTCGACACGAGCCGTGCGTGCTTGCCGAGGCGTTTCGCCTTCTCCAGCACGAGCGACATCATCTTCTTCGCGATGCCGCGGCCGCCTGCATCCGGCGAAGTGGCGACGATGCCGATGGAGACGTGCGTTTCCCGCTCATGCGAGAAGCACACGCCGACGATCTCGCCGCTGTCCGTGCGTGCGGTGACGCATTCGCCAGGATCGAGCGCCTCATACACCTCGGGGAAAAGCGTGAAAGGCTCATGGCTGTCGCCAAAGCGGGCACCTTGGCCGAGTCTGCTCTCATACCAGTGAACGAGAGCGCGATGCAGCAGCCGTGCGATGGGCACGCGGTCGGCAGCGGTGAGAGGTGTGAAGTCGATGGTTTCGCTCATGGTTCAGAAGATTTTTGGACGGAGGTCATGCGGTGAGACGATACGCAGGTGGTTGTAAAGCTCTTCGCGGTCTTGACAGCCAATCGATGAGTCACGAGTGCTTCAAAGACTCCAGTCCGATAGAGTAATACATCAAACAAGGCAGAAGTATGGCGGTCAGTTGGCGGAATCCTGACCCATCTCCGCCATTTCTGACAGAAAAAGAGCCGCGCCTGTGGATGGGCGCGGCTTGAAGGAGGACATGCAGGGAAACTTACGGTGTCTCCGTCAGGCCTCCCTTCGTGCCTTTGCCGCCGCGACCGGGGCCGCCTTTGCCCTGGCCTTTGCCTTTTCCCTTACCCTTGCCTTTTCCTTTGCCGTGCATGGCTCCGGGGGCGGCTTCTGGCGGGTTGTCCTGTCCGGCGGCGGCCTTCATGCGGGCTCCACCGTGGGCGAAGGCGGCGGGGATGGAAACCGCGAACGCGGCGGCGATGAGTGTGATGAGTGTTTTCTTCATGGTGCGTTGGTGTGACCGGGTTGTTTCAGTCACGTGCCTCATGATGAATCGCAAAGATGACGCGAAGGTGATGTCTCAGCATTTTTTCAGCGTGAAACTCAATACGCCGCCAGTCAGCGACGCGTCGAGTCGGCAACCAATCGCACTGGCTGCCTGCCGGGCGAGCGCAAGACCGAGGCCGCTGTGGGTGCTGTTGCTGCGTGACTTCTCAGCACGCCAAAAGCGGTCGAACAAGTGCGGCAGGTCTTCTTGAGTCAGATCGGGCACCGCATTGGCGATGGTGATGCTGCCGGGATTGAGTTCGATCTCGATGGGAGTGGATGCGGGTGCGTATTCGACGGCGTTGGTGAGCAGATTGGACAGGATGATGCGCAGCAGACGTGCATCGGTTTCCATCGAGAGTCCGGGTTCGGAGCGGAGGCGGAGGTCGAGTTGCTTGGCTTCCACCTTTTCAGCGCAGGGTTGCAGGCATTCGTGACACAGGGCGCTGAGAGCGACGGTGGAGAGTTGGAGGGCAGTCTCACCGGATTCGAGCCGGGCGAGGGTGAGCAGGGCTTCGATCAGGTTCTCAAGTTGGGAAGCAATCGCGAGCGTGTGAGCCGGAAGCTCGGGATCGGTTTGATCCGGCCATTTCAGAGCGACCTCACCGAGCATTTTCAGTTCCGCCACGGGTGTGCGCATTTCGTGAGCGAGGTCGGCGCTGAAGCGTCTCTCGCGCTCAAATCCCTGCTCAAGACGGTGCAGCAGCTCATTGAGGGCCGCATAAATCGGCTGCAACTCAGCAGGAGCATGCGCCGCATCGAATCGCGCGTTCAGCGATGGTGCATCAATGTTCCGTGTCTGCTCGCTCAGGGTCTTCAAGGGGCGCAGACCATGACGCAGAGCCATGGTGACGAGGAAGAACGTGCCCGCTGCCGCGAGCAGGCCCGCGATGCCGATGCCACCGAGCAATGAAGCAAGCGTTCCCTCCATCTCCGAGGTTTCCTTGGCTAAAGCGATGAGGCTGGAGCCTGCACCATGTCGCCCCTTGCCCTTGGCTTTCGGTCCGCCACCGCCTGCTGCCGCTGTGCGAAAGCTCATGAGTCGAACGGCGCGGCCATCTGCGAGCACTGTGGATGAAAACACAGGATCATTGCCGGAGATGTCCAGTTTGGGCAGCGTGACATCACCGAGGCTCTCGGAGCGCTCGCTAACCTCGCCTTGGCTATTCCACACCTGATAGAATGAGCGGCCCTGAGGGTCGTGATAGTCCGCCAGACGATCTTGCAATCGCTGACCGCGACCTCGCGCGGTGCCATCCTCGGAGTCGGAATCGCCAAGTGCGGTGAATCGGGCAAGTCGTGCATCCAAGGCAAGCGCGGTGTCGATGGATTGATACAAACTGTGCCTGACACTGAAATAGATGCCCGCGCCGGTGCCGCACCACAGCACGGCCAGACCGGCGAGCAGCCAGAGCATGAGGCGCTGTTTAATGGACCTCATGCGGGACGCGCCTCCATCACATAGCCCTGTCCGCGCCGGGTATGAATCAGCGGCAGCAAATCATCACTCACGGCGATTTTCTTGCGCAGTGCACACACGGCAGAGTCCACGACGTTGCTCATGGGTGAAACGAGATCGTCATAGATGTGCTCCTCGATTTGAGTGCGCGTGACGATCTGGCCGGCACGCAGCATGAGATACTCCAGCAGCGCAAACTCACGAGCGGTGAGGTCGAGCGTGACGCCTGCTCGGGTGGCTGCTTTCGCCGTCGAATCGAGCTTTAAGTCGCCAATGACGAGTTCGCTGGCAGCTTTATGATAACCGCGTCGGCACAGCGCTTCCACGCGGGCCAGCAGTTCCTCCAGGGCGAAAGGTTTGACGAGGTAGTCATCGGCTCCACTGCGCAAACCAGCCACCCGATCGGTAATAGCATCCTTCGCTGTGAGGAACATGACGGGCGTGCGATTGCCCACTGCACGCAGCGTCTTGAGGATGCTGACGCCATCCAGCGAAGGCAGCATGATGTCGAGGATGGCCGCGTCGTACGGATGATCCTCCGCCATCTCCAGCCCCTCGCGTCCGTCGCCCGTGGCATCAACCGCATAGCCACTGCGCCTCAGCGCGAGCACGATGGACTCGCGGAGGCGGCGGGAATCTTCGACCAAAAGGATGCGCATGAGCAAATGTAGCCTGCTCGCCGCCGCTGCAAAAGCGGGAATGAGGCAGCGGCATCATGGCGGGGAAAGATGACGCGAAGATGATGTCGATGAAGCGATGCACGTTCTGGCACGCCGAAATTTGCTTCAGGCACGGCAAGGTTTCATCCTTGCACTCGTTGACCTGAAACCTTCGGACATCGGGCTCCGCCATCGGTTTTCTCGAAGCGAAGCCGCGTCTGACTTCAAACAACAGCGTCATCCCAACCCCATGTCACCAATGAATGAAATGACCGATCACCCTCACCGGACGAATGCGAAAAGGCGCCTTTTCATCGCGCTCGCCCTCTCTTTGGCCCTCGCAGCATTCACGACCCAGGCTCAGCATGCCTCACGCATCGGTCAGCCCTCACGAGAGCTCGAGATCTTCGCTAACAGGGCCACTCTCCCGCTGATCGCCGCCGATGGCATAGCCTTACCGATCATCGTGGTCGATGACGCGCCGCCGCACACGAAAGCCGCCGCTGTCACGCTCGCGGATTGCATTGAGCGCATCGGCGGTGTGCGTCCGAAGATCTTCGAAAAGCTACCTGATCCTGTGCCTGCACGAGCCATCTGGGTCGGCCATCAACCGGCCATGGACGCCGCGTTTCCGGGCGTGGATTTCACCTTCCGGCACCCGGAGGAGATCGTGCTCGCCGCGAATGAAAACCACATCGCCATGACCGGTCGAGACCGATGGGATCCGAAGTTCTCCACCGTTGAAGGCCGCCGCTTCCCCATCACCGATGCGCAGCAGGAATACGGCACGGCCAACGCCGTCTTCACCTTCCTCCAGGAGCAAATCGGCATCCGCTGGCTTTACCCAGGCGAGACCGGCACCGACTACCCCGGAAAGGAATCGCTGAACATCCGGCCCTTCACGCTGCGCTATCACCCACAGTTCCGCGACCGCTCCGGCGTCTTCAACCAGCTCGAGCGCGGCTACATCAAAGCAAACCCCGAGCAGGATTGGACGAAGCACCAGCGCCTCTTGCTCGACTCCTTCACCTTCGATGGCGGCCATTACTTCAAGGATTGGTGGGAGAAGTATGGCAAAACCAAGCCCGAGCTTTTCGCCCTCCAGCCCGATGGCACGCGCGGCACCTTCCCTGAAGATCCCCAACGTAAAAAGCTCTGCGAAGGCGAGCCGCTCGTCTGGCAGACCTGGCTCGACGAACAGGCGAAGCACCTGGCTGCCTACCCGCATCAAGACGTGCTCTACACCATGGCCAACGACAGCTACTTCGACGGCCACTGCACCGATCCTCGTTCGCGCGCCTGGGACCCCGCCCCTTCCGAGACCGATCTTCGCGTCACGCTTTCGTGGGGGAATAACATCAAGCAGGAATGGCCGCCGCTCTCCGACCGCTACGTCCACTTTGCCAACAAGCTCTCCGAACTCGCCGCCGAACGCCTGCCCAATCACGGCTGCCTCGTCATGATGAATGCCTACGGTGAGGTCGGCAATACGGTGCCTGTCAAAGCGAAGCCGCGTGACGACATCCTCGTCGTCTCCGTGCATAACTTTTTCCTGCGCCACAAAGCCATGCGCAACGAGGAGAAGCAGATGTTCACCGAGTGGTCGAAAATCTGCAAGCAACTCTACTGGCGGCCCAATCTCGGCAACCAAGGCGGCACTCAGACTGGTTATCCCGATGTGCCTTTCCAGCAGGCCATGGAGGACTTCCGCTTCGCTGCCGAGCACGGCGTCATGGGCATCTTCTTTGACGCGTTCTTCGAGCACTGGGCACCGAACGCGCCCTTCTTTTACCTCATCAGCCAGCTCGCCTGGAACCCCTACGCCGACGGCAATGCGCTGCTCGACGATTACTACCGCCGCTGCTACGGCCCTGCCGCCGCGCCGATGAAGGCCTACTGGGAACTCATGGCCCAGACCCGGCAGACCATGGTCGAAACCGTCGCTCTGCCGCGCGTCAGTCTGCTGCGCTCGCCAGTCTTCTTCACACCCGAGGTCTTCCAGCAAGCCGACACGCTCATCGGCCAAGCCAAGACCGCCGTGGCCAATGCGGACGCGAGATACGCAGCCCGCGTCGCCTTCACCCAAGCCGGACTCGATCACACCCGAGCCATGGTCGAAATCCGCGCCCTCATGCAACAGTCCGAGGACAAACCAAAAGAACGCGAAGCCATCTATGCCGAGGTCCTCAAAAAGTGGGCCGCATGGGAAACCCTCGCTCAAACTTTCCCACCACACGCCATCAACACGAAGCGACTCGGATTTGATCCGAACGCATCCCAGGCTGAACCCGAAGGAAAGAAATCGAGCAACCGAAGGATCATGGGGTTTCATCCCGACGCGCCCCTCTCGAAACGCGCCCTTCGCGAGATGTTCGGCGAGGGTTTGGACCTGGAGTGAGCACAGGACTCGTCGAGTGCTCGCAGCACCATCGTAGCCCCCCAAGATGACGCGAAGATGCTGGCGCGAGCGGAGGTGTGATCGCTCGATTTCTCCCCGCGCATCATGTTCACGTCATTTTCTGCCTGCAAGATGGCGTCATGACGCAACCGACGATTCTCATTCTGCTTCTGGCCCTCACCACTGTGCAGGTGCTTGGTCAGGCTCCGATGCCGGAAAAGCCGGGCGAAACTCCGCCACCGACCATGCGGGGCGGTTTTGGCAAAGGAAAGGGAAAGGGCAAAGGCCGCTTCATGCCACCCGGGCCTCCGACATCTGCACCGGCTCAAGCAGTGCCTCCAAGCACGCCGACGGGTCAGACGCCAACCGGTGCCAAGGGAGACCAGGCTGCCAGCGCGGACTTCTTCAATCAGAAAATACTGCCCGTGCTCCAGCAGAAGTGCTTCAACTGCCATCAAACCGGGCGCAAAATGAAGGGCGGACTCGCGGTGGATTCGCATGCGGCGCTGATCGCGGGCGGTGACAGCGGCCCCTCGCTTGTGCCCGGTGATGCAGCGAAGAGCTTGCTCTATGTCTCGATGACCTATGCGGATGACGATTTGCAAATGCCGCCGCGTGAACGGCTCTCCGCGTCGGTGCTGGCTGATTTCAAAAAGTGGATCGATATGGGTGCGCCCTTCGGCACGAACGCCACTCCGGTAGCGACTAATACCGCGCCTGCGGCAGCCACGGAGAGCGGCGGCTTTTTCGCCACCCTCACGGCGGTGCGCGGCAACGCGGTCACTTACACCCGTGATGATGCTGGCGGCGGCATAATGCGTGGCGGCATGGGCAAAGGAAAGGGCAAGGGCGGCGCGATGCGCGGCGGAGGCAGTGAAACGACGCAAAAACTCGCGGATAAGGCGCTGATCACCTCCGCCACACTGGCTCGGCGCACGCAGGATTTACTGGTGGGCATCGAGCTGAGCGGCGGGTTGTCGAATCCGGCTTTTGATGCGGTGCGGCAGGGTGGTGCGGGGGCGCATCTCGTCGTGAAGGACGGGCAGATCACCGAATTGAATCTCATCACGTCCCAGGAGGAAAGCGATGCGCCCATTGCCGTGAAACCCAAGCGTCCGCCCTCGAAATCCACCACGCTCACACCATGAAACGATTGCTTCTGCTGACCCTGCTAGCCGCAGCGACCTCTCCCGCACAGCAGAGTGCGAAAAAAGAGGTGTTTTGGTCTTTTCGTCCGCCAGCGACGGTTTCGCCGCCGGTGGTGAAAAACACAGAATGGCCGCTCGGCATGGTGGATCGCTTCATTTTGGCAGCGCAGGAGAAAAAAGGCCTGTCACCGTCGAAAGCAGCGGAACCACGCGTGCTCGTGCGCCGGTTGTTTTTTGCGCTCTGCGGGCTGCCGCCTGCTGCGGACGTGATGGAGCACTGGCAGCGTGAGATTGGGCCTGATTTGAATCAAACTGCCATCGCGGCACTGGTGGACTCGCTGCTCAAGTCACCACGCTTCGGCGAGCATTGGGGCCAGCACTGGCTCGATGTGGCACGTTTTGCCGAATCCACCGGCGGTGACGCCAACGGCATCCATCTCCATGCCTGGCGCTATCGCGACTATGTCATCGACAGCCTGAATGAGGACAAACCTTTCGACCGCTTCATCCGAGAGCAGATCGCGGGTGATTTGTTGCCGATCTCGTCGGACAAAGAGTGGGCGCAAAACCTCGTCGCCACGGGGTTCCTCGCCGTGGGTCAGAAGCTCGTCGGCGAGGTCGAGGATCGAAAGTTTTTTGCCGATCTGGTGGACGAGCAGATTGATGCGACCACTCGTGCCTTTCTTGGCCTCACCGTTTCATGTGCACGGTGCCACGATCACAAGACCGATCCCATCCCGCAGGCGGACTACTACGCGCTCGCCGCCATTTTTCGGAACACTTAGACGCATTACGGCCTCATCAAGGCGCAGTCGCGGCAGTATTCCACGCTGCTCGATGTCACCGGCATGGGTTTGCCCGCGGGGCGCGATGCTTTGACCGCGCAGCAGCTCGCTGACATGAAAGCCGAGCGGGAGGCCGCCGCGCAGAAGATGGATGACATCATGCGCACGATACGCGGCGGCGATGGTGTCACGCGTGCGATGCTGCGGCGCTCGCGCACACAGCGGGATGAAAGCGAGACGCTGATGCAATCCTACGATGCCCAGGGCAACCCGCTCACCTTCGTCATGGGGGTGCAAGACCGCGATGCACCGCTGGAGACACGCATTCTCGAGCGTGGTGAGCTGGACAAGCCCGGCGCTCTCGTCGCGCCCGGCTTTTTGCATGCGCTGCATCCGCAATCCTCACCTCCCGTGCTGCGTCTGCGTGAAGGCAGCGGACGCCTGCAACTCGCCGACTGGCTCGCCAGCCCGCGCAATCCACTGACAGCCCGTGTCATCGCCAACCGCGCATGGCACTGGCTCTTTGGGCAGGGCTTGGTCCGCACCGTGGACGACTTCGGCTTCACGGGTGACAAGCCCACGCATCCCGAGTTGCTCGACTTTCTCGCCCTGCGCCTCATTGAGCACAAGTGGTCGCTCAAATCACTCATCCGCGAACTCGTGCTAACGCGCACCTGGCAGCAGGCATCCACCTTTGATACAGACAAATTCGACCACGACCCCGACAACCTGCTTCTCTGGCGCATGAGTCCGCGCCGTCTCGAAGCCGAGGCTGTGCGCGATGCCATGCTCGCCGTGAGCGGCAAGCTCGACCTCGCCAGGCCCGCAAAGCCGCTCATCGCCGCCGCAGGCGAAGGAACGGTGGGCCAGGCGGTGTTCGAGCCGGAGATCCGCAAGATCGAAGCACCCGTGCGCAGTGTGTATCTGCCGCGTGTGCGCAGCGTGCTGCCGGAGATGATGGAACTCTACGACGCACCGGACGCCAGCAACGTCATGGGCGCACGCGAAACGACCACCGTGCCGCTCCAGGCACTGCACGCGCTGAACTCCGCCTTCGTGCGGCAGCAAGCAGAAGCCTTTGCCGACCGCCTCGGCAAGCTCACCGTGTTTGAGCAGCTTGATCACGCCTGGCTCTCTGCCTTCGGTCGTCCACCGACCGCCAAGGAGCGTGAACTCGCCAACGCCTTCACCTTTGAGATGGAAGCGAGCCTCGAAGGCCCCAGAACGCAAACCCAGCGCGAGGCACTCATCACACTCGCCCAATCCCTTCTCTGCGCGGCGGAGTTTGTCCTCGTGGATTGACGTGCAATAACCTGGATCGGCGCACAGACCCCGCGAGGACCTTCCGGGGTTTCGCCATAGAGCTTCTGAGCGCGTTCAGGAGAGTTTGTCACATCCTTCCAGCCTTTCAAATCCCAAGCAAAGTAACGCACGGTGGAGCCGACGGGCCGTGCAGGATCAATTTCGACTTGGGAGAACGCGGGCGAAGCTGTGAGTGTGCATATTGCAGCAAGAACAGGGAGTGAAGTGGTGTGCATGTTCATGACTAGAGTCCAGGCTGTTGGTGAGTTTGTGATGAGAGCTTGAGACAGACACTCTTGTCTGTCGTCCAGTTGAGATGGGGAACAGACAGGAGTGTCTGTCTCACGGCAAGGCTGCTGGTGTGTCGTCCAGCACGGCAAGAAGCTCTACCTCCACGATACCACTTTCCCAACGAGAGCGATCATAGGGACGGGGCCGATTTGGCGGCTGTCTTTTGAGTGGGCGCGGTTGTCGCCGAGCACATAGCAGTGGTGGTCAGGGATGGTGATCGGGGGAAGGTCGGTTTTGTCGAGATGGACGCCGTTCACTTCGTTGATGGCTGCTCCGTTGAGGTGGACGACGCCTGCTTTGATTTCCAGAATGTCCCCTGGGAGGGCGATGACTCGCTTAACCCAAGTTTGCTGACGATTCGCAGGGTTGAGGAAGGCGACGAGGTCGTTGTGCGCTGGTTGGCGGTCGAGATAGCTGTCTTTGCGGACGAAGATCCTGTCACCTTCGTCAAAAGTGGGGCTCATCGAGCTGCCGCTCATGGCGAAGATGTGGAGAAAGTTCTCGCGAACGGAGAAGGCGAGGCCGGTAAGGAGAGGTAGCGTGAGGAAGGCGAGGGCGACATAGACGGAAACACGGTTGTAGTCTTTGAGGCGATAGTCCTCGCGGCTGGCGAGCGCCATTCGACGTGCATCCCAGGTGGAGTAGGCGGTGGGGATGATTGAGAGAATGGCGACGGTGATGAGGATCGTTGTCGGGGGCGCAGACTGGGTCGCGAGAAAGACGAGGGCAACGACGAGGAGAGCCGTGAGTGCGCAGAGGTGAAGAAGGCCGCGACCAAGGGCTCCGCAATAGACCTGTCCGAGACCGGGTAGGAAGAGTGAGAGGTTGATGGCAGTGGATGGCTTCCGTTTGCTCACAGGGCCAAGGGCGAGTTCGTTTGAAGGGTGGGTGTTCATTGTCTTGGATGTTTGTTTTTGTTGTTAGAATGCGAGGCGAAGAATGAGGCCGAGTTTTCCGATGCCTGCGATGAAACAGGCGAAAGTAAGGAGCCAGGATGGTTGTTCAGGTCTGGGTGAAGAATGGGGAGTGGGTTGGGATGCTCTCTGGATCTCCCTCATGACAGACGGAGCGAGGTGCGCGGACGGGTCTTGCTTTCGCGCGGCAATCCAGAGGTCGAGTTCGTGATCAGATGACGTGGTCATGGTTCAATGTTGGTTGAGGCTGGCTTTGAGGAACTCACGGGCGCGGCTGACGCGGGACTTGATGGTGCCGACGGTGGTGGATTCGATTTGGGCGGCTTCCGCGTAGGAGAGGTCTTCGAGGGCGACGAGAGTGAAGGCACGTTTTTGTTTTCCTGGGAGTTGATGGAGAGCTTGGTCGAGGGTTCTCATGCGGTCTCGGTCTTCGGGTTCGGGTGTGTCGGCGTATTGCTCGGGCAGCTCAGCCAAGAGAGTCGGGCTCTTCTTCTGGAGGGCATTGAGCGAGCGGCTGCGGGCAATCATGAACAGCCAGGTGGAGAATCGACAGCGTGCCGGATCGAAATCCTTGAGACGCCGAAAAGCTTCCACAAAGACGATCTGCGCGAGGTCTTCGGCGTGGCGTCGTTCGTCATTGAGAAGGGTGGCAATCATACGGAGCAGGCGATCTTGGTAATGAAGAACGAGTTGCTCAAAGGCGTCGATCTCCCCGTCCACAATGCGGCGGATGATTTGGAGTTCGTCGGTTTCGTTCATTCGTTGTTCCCTGATGATACCGGCGAGGGAGGAAAGGGTTCCATTTTTCGCTACAAACCCAGAAATGGGGGTTCTGCACAGTTGCCCGAGTTCCGCCCCGCATCCCAGATATCGTGATGCTCCTCTCCAAACCGGGAAGTGCCCTACGTAGTCGCAGAGCGTGATGGGCAGTCACGGTTTGGGCGCGATCAATCGTTTGGACATCACCACGCTGCGGTAGTTCGTGTCATCCCATGAGACATGCTGGATGAAACGAAAGCCCATACGCTCATACCACCGGATGAGATGCGTGGCTCCCTCGGCGGTATCGAGGGCTAGTTCCGTCGCGCCCTGCTGGAGCGCACGTTGCTCAATTACGAGCATCAACCGCGTCCCAAGGCCGTTTCGAGCCAGATCGGGCCGCACGGCAAACTGACCGAACGACCAGACGCCCGGCTCCAAATACCAGGCACATCCAGATTCAGCCTTCGGAGCACGCAACGTCACCGTTCCGACGATGACGCCCTCCATCTCTGCGACAAAAGACATGCCGCTTTGCAATCGCTGCCGTGTCGTCGCTTCATCCTGGTGCGTCGCGAGATACTTGAAGCCCATCGCCGCCAATGGCGCGTAGGCGGTATGCAGCAACTCGGTGATGGCCGCAACGGAGTCATCGGGCTGCAATTCCCGTATGCGAATGCGTTGGGTGTCCGCGTTCATAGGGTTTTGGGCTGAAGCAGATCCCACAGGTTTCCGTAAAGATCCTCGAACACGGCCACCGTGCCGTAGCTTTCTTCTTTGGGCTCCCGCACAAAGACAATGCCTTTGGCCTTGTAGTCGCGAAAGTCGCGCCAGAAGTCATCCGTGAAGAGAAACAGAAACACCCGACCGCCGGTTTGATTTCCGATACGTGACGCCTGCTTTTTGTTGGCCGCTCGCGCGAGAAGCAATCGGGTTTCCGTTGATCCAGGGGGAGCGATAACGACCCAACGTTTGTCCTGCTCCGGAATGTAGGTGTCTTCCACCAAAGTGAAGCCGAGCTTTTGGACATAGAAGGCAATGGCCTCATCGTAGTCGCGCACGACGAGCGCGATTTGTCCGATCGACTGCTTCCTGGCAGCGCCTGACGTTTCCGGGTTCATGGTCTGCGGCCCTCGTCCACCTCGAAGACAGAGCTTGAAAGTTGGTCTTTGTTCATGGTTTTAGCCTTTCGACGCATCAACCTCCTCAACAAGGAAAAGAAGGGCCTTGGAGGTGACGGCCCGCGCCTTGTGGGCGTGCGTTGCTCCTGATGGAATCAAGAGCGCCGATCCCTGTGGAAAATGAACCACATGACCTGAGAAGTCGATCTCCAGTTCGCCCTCCACCACAAAGCCCGCATGTTCTTTCTTGCACCACTCGGTCTCCACGAACTCAGAGGTCAACTCCAGCAGCCTCACTTGCCTCGCTCCATCGCGAAAGACTTTGAAGCGCGCGCCCGGCTGCGGCGACTGCCACTCGATCTCGTCGAAGAGGATTCGGTGCTGTTCCATCGTGTTCATTCGCGAATGGACTCCGTTCGTTCAGGGCTCCGTATGGCGACAAACCATTCCACAGACGCGGACAGGACGCAGGCTGCTGACTCGTCGCAGACCTCGACAGTAATGGCTATCGTGGCCCGGCCTTTGGAACGCAGGGTGGAGATGAAATCGCCAATGCCGTCGGCGGGAATCCCACCTTTCGACTGGATCGAACCCGTCGCTGCCTTGCGAAACTTGCTCTCGAAGCGACGCACAACCGGGATGACGTCCATACCGGTGCCGCCAAGCGCCCGCAGAAGCAGCTCGCCGCTGGTGGCCTCGGCAATCGCCATCAGCGCGCTCGCGTGAACCGTCCCAAGGTGGTTCGTGTAACGAACGTCTGCGGGCAGTCGGAACACGAAGCCCTCGTCGGATGAGCGCTCCAATCCGATGAAATCATTGAATGGCAGTTTGGTGATGTCCATGGCGTTGGAAGTTCTGTGGCTGACGCAAATCGTAGGGTGGTAACAGGGTCATACTACCTCGTTCATCCGCTCGGCGAGATAACCCTCGAAGTCCGGCTGCGGCGCGCGGCGCAACACATGCGCGACCCAGGCATCACGCTCGAACGATTGCAATCGCAGATCCCACACGCAGGCCGACAGTCCAGTGCCCGTCACGCAGCGCAGCGCGTCCGGCTGCCCGACTGGTGTGACGAAGACATGGTGGTGCAGTTCGTTCTCGTCCGCCCAAAAATCGAGGAAGACAAAGTCCGCCGTCTTCCCTTCATGCACACCGACAAAGCCAATGCGGTAGTTCGGCTCCGCCGCCGCTGCGAGCAGCGGCTCAAACACACGCTTCGCCGCCGCGACCAGCTCCGCGTTCGGTCGCACCTTGCGATACGCGATACCATACAGCTTCAGCCGCCAGCCTGCAGGCTGCCAGAGTTCGAGAAAGTGGATCGGGCGTGGTTCGTAGGGCGTCATTTGGATTTGAAATGTTCATGAGTTCTGTTTGCCGTAAGCGCGCTCTACTTTGGCGATGCGCACCTGATAGTTGGCATACCAGTCACGTTTCCCGGTTTCCTGGGCAATGCGATGCTCGGTGTTCGCTTTCCAGTCGGCGATGGCCCGATTGCTGGCCCAATAGGAAACCGTGATTCCCACGCCGTCGGCTCCGCGAACGCTCTCGACGCCGAGATAGCCGGGCTGGCTGGCGGCGAGTTCGACCATGCGATCCGCCATGTCGCCATAGCCTTGATCGCCATCGGTGCGCTGTGAGGTGAAAATGACCGCGTAATACGGCGGCTCAGGTGTTGCGGCGAAGCCGGAATGAATGGGTGTAGCGTTGTTCATGGTGTGCGCGCAGGTGATGCGGTTCGGCGGGGAGGTGAGAAGCGGAGACGGTTCATTTATTCAGACGTTTGGGTTGATCGTGAAAGCCGGGAGTTCATTTTCAGTCAGTCAGTTGCGGCGGCTTGGCCGTGGGTCGTCGTCAAAGCTGCTTCGCCAGGTAGAGGGAACCGCCAGCCTCTGCAACATAGACTGCCTGAGCAAAGCCGGCAGCGCCGTAAATAGCCCTCGCCCGGTGGTTGTGCTCCTGAACCTCGAGAGTGAGACGACAGCACCCCAGCTCTCGTGCTCGATGCTCGATAGCCTCCATCAGGCGTCTGCCGAGACCTCGCCCCTGGCACGCAGGAAGGACGAAGTAATCGGAGATGTTGAGGAGTGGCCGGGCTGCAAAGGTGGAGAATCCGCGGAAGCAGGTGGCGATGCCAACCGGCTCGGTGCCTCGGAACACCAGAAAGACCAGCGTCGTGGGGTGCTCACGAAGTCCAGCGATCAGGTGGTCCAGGGACCAATCCGAAAGCGGCCTGCCATCGCCCATGTCATCCCTGGCATAGGCGTCCATCATCGAAAGCGTGGCGGCCTGATGGGCAGTATTACTCAAGTCCGCCTCTGTAACTGTGAACGAATCATCTGTCATGGCGAGTGGTGCTACGAGCATGGCTGCCAGAAACTCACGCCTATCGTTGACTCGCATCGTCCGTGGTCTTGCCGATGGCTTTCGAGAGCAGGCGGTTCGAGGCGAGCATCAGTCCGAAGAGCAAGAAGGGGAGAATCAGCGGCCAGGGGAACTGGGTGTGGCGAAGGCCAAAGTGGAGGATCAGCGGCAGGATGAGTGCGCCGAGCCAGCAGAGTGTGTTTTGTTTGAGCAGGCTGTGCTTTTCGGAGGTGGTCATGGTGTGTCTTGATTTGGACTGGCTGGCGGCGCCGTCTTGGGAGCCAAAGTGGGCATTTGAAAGGTCGGCACAGGGCGTTCATTGGCCGGGCTGATGTGCGTGACTTCGGCATGCAGATCCCTCCAGTCCGTGATGGGTGCGCCGGGTGCGGCGGGTATTTCAGCGCGAATCAAATGGAAGGACGTGTGGACTCCCGGCCTCGCCAGGAGGTGACTTTTATTTTTCTCGGGAAGCGGAAGATGATCGGGGGACGTGAGGCGGAGGCCGCTGCCAAAGCCGCCCTCCATGCGGTGTAGGATGACTCCAGTGTCCGGATCGACGAGATGCACTATCACATCATTGGCCTGCTGCGGATGCTTGTCGCCGTAGGCATGCCAGCGGAGCACAAAGCCGGTCGCCCGATCCTTTGCCGTCTTGAAGATAATCTCTTCGTCGAGCGGCTGCCTTTTGCCGTCCTTGCCGGCCATCATCAGCCGCACTCGCACCGTCGCATCGCCGGGGAGGACCACGGGTTGTTCAACACTGAAAAGCGCATCGGGTGGCGCGGCAGATGAAGACCGGGCGGCCTCCGCCGAACCGCGCTGTGTCATTGCAGCCTCGGCTTTCTTCTGAATCGCCCGGCCCTCCAGACGCAGCATGTTCAAGCGGTTGGGCTGGTCCAGCGCCTTCCCGAATCGTATCAGCGAATCAAAGTGCTTTTGGGCCAAAGCCGCGTTGTTCGTGGCCGCAGCATCCAGACCGGCCTGCGACACGGCGGCGGCCAACTCCTTCACCGTGCGGAGTTCCTTCGTCATCTGTTCACTCTTAACCTCGACGTCTCCCGGCACGCCGACTCCGGGCACGGGTTGCATCTGGGAAAGAAACCAACTCTCGGTCAGGCTGAGCAAGGAGTCGGGTGCGAAGATGGGGCCGGTGCTCCAGTCGGCTGCCAAGAAGTTGCTGACCGCGCCAGCTTTGTCCCCTCGCTGCCAGGCGGCGAGGGCGGGCTGAAGCGCGGGCGTCGTGGAAGGCAGCAGCGCGGCCTTGGCTCCCATCTCTGCTCTGGCTGCGGCCATGGCCTTTTGTTCGGCGTCCGTCACGCGTCCATCTCGCATAGACAAGTATCCGACCAGGACGACGGCCGACAGCAGCAACGGCACGATGCAGAGAAGCGCCACGACCTTGCCTGCGGTCCCGCCTTTGCGCCAGAGCACGACGAGCAGCACGATTCCGCCGATGACGCACAGTCCGATCACCCACGGTCCGATGACGGGATAGACTGTCGCAGGGGTCGTGACGGTGGTGGTCAGGACCGGCACCTGCACCGAGATGGGCTTTCCTTGAAAGCGGGACAACTCGATCTCGGTGCCGCGCGCGGTCGTCACGCTTTGGTTCTTGTAGCTCCATAGTTCCGCCGAGAGTTCACGCAGATTGCCGGGCAATTCCTCGCGAGCCGTCGTGCCGCCAATCCGCGACACCAGCAGCACGCGATCGGTGCCGGCTTGGGTCAGTTCGAGTCTGACGGTGGTTTGGTAAAGCTTGGTCTTCGGGTCGCGCTTGAGCGACGCGGTGGATTGCCCTGAGCTTTGATGGAGAGACACGATGCCGGGCTGCGAGGCCAGCACCTCCCAATTCATGATGACGCCGCCCGATTCGTTGTAGGAGGACAGCGCCGAGGCGTCGGGTGTGGACGGTGCCGAGGAGACAGAAACCCAGTTCGGGTCCGCGGGCGAAAGGTCGGACTGCGTGACGCCGGACGGCGCTGGTGCCCGCCAGAGCACACTGATGACTTTGCCGACGATCTGTGCGTGCGGAATACGCGATGGCTCGGTGCCGTTGCGGCTCACGACAATCGTCTCAGCTCCGCTTTCGGTGATGCGACCCAACTGCACCCGGCCTTTGTAGATGTAAGCGATGAGTTCGCCTTGGGCGAAATTGCGCGAGAGTTTCCAGACAACCACCAAGCTGCCTCGCGGGAGTTCCGGTGAGGCCCTATCTGTTGCTGCCCAAAAAGGCTGCACCACGAAAGCGCGAAGCAAAAGGATGACAGCGATGAGCGGAACGATGGAGCGTCCGAGTTGCCGCTTCCAGGATGTGACTCGGGAGCCAGACGCCACTTTGATGTTCTTCGCCAACATCCAAAGAAACGCCGCGCCCGTGAGGAGAATCACCGTGGCGACCGCGCTGCCCAGCACGATGTCTGACGCATCCATTTCGTGATTGTCGCTTGGGATGGATAGATAGAGTCGCTCCGACGACAACCGCTCCAACCACAGCCCGCCAAATGTCACCAGGCACAGCCCGATGATCCACACGTCCCAGCCCTGCCAGCGGGACCGGTTTTCGGGCGTGTCCGAGTTGGGTATGGCCCCCGCGTGTCCTCGCAGCGTCGCATAAGAGCCGCCACGCAACGCGCTTCTGTCTCGAAAATACATGACCAGAGCGATGAGCCAGACGGGGATCATCACCGGGAGCGAGTAGAAACCGATGAACAGCAGTGCGATCGCACTTTGCGGGTCCAGGTGCCAGAAGAAGGCCCCAAGGTAAATGAATGCGAACAACGCTGCGTAGAGCAGCGAGCCGACTAAAAGGACCCTCTGACTGCGCCGATTCAACAGGATGAGCGACAGGATGAGGGAAACGAACAGTGGCCCGAGAGATAACGGCAGAAATCTTAGCGCAGCGCTCGGTGGTTTTGATTGAGCGACCAGACACAGCGTCCCCGCTACGATCGCCGCAGCAGTTGTGAGAAAGGCAGGCGATGTAAATCTGCTATCGGGTGCGGGAGAAGCCGGCTTGATGGGCTTCATGGGCTGGCCGTCGCGCTGGTTTGCCCGGCGTGCCATGAGCCAGACCAAAAGGAGCGGAACGAACCCGATGACGATCGATGCCCAGAGCCGGCCGCTTTGCCACCACGGATCCTGATTATCAAAGACCTGCTGGAAGTGTATGAGCGCGGCAGCGATGAGGCACATCGGCAGGCCGAACATCAGCGCCATCCAGCCGAGATCGGCTGCACTGGGGCGGTGCGGCGGCGTGGGCGTTTCGTCCGGGGCCTTGCCCGTCGCGGCGGTGACGGCGTCGCGGAGGGCTTGGTGCCATTCGAGGACGATGGGGTTGGTTTCCCACACGGGCATGAACCAGCCGCGATTGGGCGTGAAGTAACGGCAGCACGTGAGGCCGCCCTCCTCCCATGTGACACTGACGTAGTGCAACGGGGCGGGCTTCGCGAGCCACGGGTAGGTGCCCAGGCTCACATCGCGAACCGCTGCGAGCGGGATCGTGATGGGCGCACCGGACTGGGTGTCGGTGAAGGCGAGTTGGTCCTGAGTGAGAACGAGCGTGCCTTTGCCGGAATAGCCCCAAAACTTGCCGCGCAAGCTGGTGAGCCACTCCGGCGTGCTGAGGTAGCTGTTGGCCGTCTTGAGCAGCGAACGATTGCCAGCCTCCGCATGCTGGCCGCGACCGGGAGTGGAGACGACCGCCTCCACCTGAGTGCGGAACTCCGTCGCGGTGGCGAAGCGCAGCGCAGGCGTCTTCTCCAGCGCACGCAGCACGATCTCGTCGATGCGGATGTCCACCTGCACGCGTTTTGACGGCGCTTCGATCTTGTCCTTCGGACGCTCGCCGGTGAGCATTTCGTAAAGCACGACGCCGAGGCTGTAGATGTCCGCGCGGTGGTCGGCGTGGCCGTTGGATTGCTCGGGCGCGGCGTAGTCCGGGGTGCCGAAAGGCATCGTTGCCGCATCGTGAGGCGAAGCGCCCTGCTCATCTCGCGGAGCGAGATGGCTACTATGGACGATCTTCGCGATGCCGAAGTCCGCGATCTTCACCGTGCCGCTTTTGTCGATGAGCAAGTTCTCCGGCTTGATGTCGCGATGCACGATGCCGTGATCGTGGGCGCATTGCAGCGCCTCACACACCGGCGGCACGATGCTCAGCGCCTCCTTGGGCGTCAGGCGCTTGGTTTGCAAAAGCTGGCGGAGGTTCACACCATCCACGAACTCCATGAGGAGGAAGTAGGTGGGATGATCAGACAGCAGTGTCTGAGTCACACCAAAGTCATACACGCCGACGATGTTTGGATGATTCAGCGCCGCGAGCGCATGAGCTTCCTTTTCAAACCGTGCCGCAAACTGCGGATCATCCGCCCGCTCTGGCGCGAGCAATTTCAACGCGACCAGTCGGTTCAGCGACTTCTGCCGTGCCTTGTAAACCACACCCATGCCACCGCGACCGAGGCACTCCAAGATGTCGAGCTGCGGGAAGTGCGGGGCGAGTTCTTCGGGGGTGAGTGCGGGAATGGGCGGTGCGGTTTCACCTGCTTGAGTGGGCTGCATGGCTCCCGCCATGAGACAGCGTGGGCAGCAGCCGCTCACGGCATCGACGGGCAGGGGCACACCGCAGAGCGGGCACTGGGAGTCGGCGGATAGTGTGGGGTCCATATTTAACCATGCCGTTTCTCAAGACAATGGATGCAAGTTTTTTCAACTGGCCAGAGCAGCGAACAGTGAACGCATCTCATCCTCCACGGAGCCGTCTTGTCTGAGGGTGCCCGCGACCTCCGCCTTCACAAGCTGGCGAAACCGCGATCTCAAGCGATGGATGACTGCCTTCATGGCCGGGAGGCTGAGGCCCAAAGCGGCGGCGACGGCGCTCTGATCTCCATAACCAGACTCGCCCATCAGCCAGGGTCTCAGCTGAGTCACCAACTCCGGCTTGCCCTGTGCCTGGCACTCTGCATCGAGCGCCTGCATGGCCCGCTCCAGCACCGTGACGGCCCACTGGCGGTCAAAGACAGCTTCTGGCGACAAGCGAGCGTCTTCGGCCACATTCAAGGCTGGCGATTCGTCCGAGTCCGCATCCAGCGAGAGCGGGGCGATGCCGCCGCCACGTTTCTGCCTCGACTCCGCCTCGCGATGACGAGCGACGAAATGCTTCACCGCGCCAAGCAGGTAAAAGCGAAACCTCCCGCGCTCTGGGTCCGCTGTGTGAATGGTGCCACCGCCGAGCATCTCCGCAAAGAACGCATGACTCATCTCCCGCGCCGCATCCGCATCCCGAAACACGCTGCGAAGATAAGCGACCACCGGCTCATAATAAGCATCGCAGAGGTCCGCCAATGCTCTGCGCCCATCCTCCGAGTCCGCCTTTGCCAAACAAACCCGCGTCCACCGCGTGGTGTGAAACGGAGCTGCGTGGAGATTGGGTGGCGGGGTGGAGGTCATCGTCGCGGGCTATGCTGTCACAGTTCCATGACGTTTTGGAGGGGAAAGGTAACATGGTAACTGGCTAAAGAGTCAATGTCGGTGCGGCGGGTGATGGGCATCAAGGCGATTGGGTGGCTTTCAAAGCAAACTCGGCGGCGGGGCCGATGGGGTGGATGAGTGGCAGGGTTTCGAGCTGAATGAAGGGACGACGGTTTTCCGAGCTGTGCTTGTTATTGCTTCACGAAATGTCTCATATCCCCAACCAACAGCTCCTTTCGCATCGAATTGGGTCAAAACACGGCGCTCATCATCTTCGCGTCATCTTTGGAGGCTAGTCATGAGTCCATGCATCATGCCTTTTGCCTCAATCGCACTTCCGCCGTCACTCGCCGGGAGGCGCTGCGTTCGCTTTCGGCAGGTTTTGGCTACCTCGCCTTCCAAAGCCTCGCTGCGGCGGCCACTCCGTCCCTCGCCAGCAAGCAGCCGCATTTCGCCCCGAAGGCCAAGCGGGTCATTTTTCTCTGCATGAGAGGCGGGCCTTCGCATCTCGACACCTTCGACTACAAACCGCGGCTCATCGCCGATGCGGGCAAACTTTCACGCTACGCTGGATCGCAGCTCATGCCGTCGCTTTGGGAGTTCAAGCAGCGTGGACAGAGCGGGCTCTGGATTTCCGAGGCGTTTCCAAATGTGGCGCAGCACGCCGACGACCTCTGCCTGCTGCGCGGCATGACCTGCGACCAGCCCAGCCACGCCCAGGCCTTCGTGCAGATGCACACGGGCGTGTCGCAGTTTGTGCGGCCCTCGATGGGCGCGTGGTCGCTGTATGGCCTGGGCACGGAAAATCAGGACCTGCCCGGCTACATCACCATCAATCCACCGACCGCGAATGGCGGTGCGCAGAACTACGGCAGCGCCTTTCTGCCCGCCGCCTACCAGGGCACGAAGCTCGCCATCAGCGACAGCAGCCAGCGCAGCCGCTCCATCGACATCAAACGCCGTGGCGAGCCGAACAAGGACGGCCTCAATCACATCCGCAACGAACTCCTCAGCCGCGACC
The DNA here is from genome assembly GCA_016713245.1 of Verrucomicrobiaceae bacterium. Classification (GTDB taxonomy): domain Bacteria; phylum Verrucomicrobiota; class Verrucomicrobiia; order Verrucomicrobiales; family Verrucomicrobiaceae; genus Prosthecobacter. Next base: position 2,103,772 of record JADJPM010000001.1, read on the forward strand.
AGCAACGCGAACAGATCGACTTCATCAATGCGCTGAACCGCGAGAAGCTCGCCCGCGACGTGAACGCGCCGCTCGTCGAAGGCGCCATCGAGAGCTACGAGCTCGCCTTTCGCATGCAGGACGCCGTGCCTGGCGCCATGGACCTCAGCACCGAGTCACCGCAGACGCTCGCGCAATACGGCATCAACGAAGACCCGACCGACGGATTCGGCCGCCAGTGCCTGTTGGCGCGTCGTTTCGCTGAAGCTGGCGTGCGCTTCATCGAACTCGGCCACGGCTCCTGGGATCAGCACGCCAACATCAAGACCGCCCTCGGCGAAAACTGCGCCCAGACCGACAAGCCCATCGCCGGACTGCTCGCCGATCTCAAACAGCGTGACCTGCTCAAAGACACGCTCGTCATCTGGGGCGGCGAGTTTGGCCGCACCTCCTACTCGCCCGATGGCAACGGGCGCGATCACAATCACAAAGGCTACACCCTCTGGATGGCCGGCGGCGGCGTCAAAGGCGGCTTCTCCCACGGCGAGACCGACGAGCACGGCTACGAAGCCATCACCGGCAAAGTCCACATCCACGACTGGCACGCCACCGTGCTGCACCTCCTCGGCTTCGATCACGAAAAGCTCACCTACCGCTTTGGCGGCAGGAACATGCGGCTGACAGACCTCTACGGGAATGTGGTGAAGGAGATCGTGTCTTAATATCTGCTTTTCCAAACGCGACTTTGATGTGCGGCAAAATCCAGAACTCATCTTGCGGAGCAAGATGGCTACTTTGCTGACGCACGTTCGATGATCCTCGTGACATCCTCATCAAGCAGAAAGCCCTCCGCCTGAAGCTTCTTCGCCGCTTCGCTGAGACGCGAGAAATACTCGGTAGGCGTCGGATAACGTTCTTCGACGGAGAGACGCGGATCGCCGGTCTTCTCACGTTCGGCCTTGGTTTTGGCGAAGGGGATGAACATGCCATCGAGCGGCGAGAGCATGGTTTCGGCACCGACTTGAGGGGAGCGGAGGTTCCAGCCGGTGTAGGTGCCGAGGGGCACGGCGACTTCGGGGAGCACGATGCCGCTGGTTTCATTGCCGTCGGCATTCACGGCGGGCAGGTGTGTCTGGAAGGGCTTTCCGGCCTTCGGCGGGATGATGTCGGCGATGCCTTCGCTTTGGAAGCGCGAGCCGAAATCGAGTCGCGGAGGCTGGTAGGCAAGCGTGGGCAGGTTGAGGCCGGGAATCTTTGGAAACTGCGATTTCCAGGTGTCGAAGGTCACGAGCGTTTGATCGGCGAGACGCGGGTGACGGCTCGGTGGCGGTGTTTGGCCGTTTTTCACCCACTCGACGAGATGCATGAGCATCGCACGCAGCACGGGACCGCGATCATCGAGCGTGTTGCGCGGCTGCTGGCAGATGCCGGGCGTGCCGTCGCTCTTGCCGAGGTGCTGCGCACCGGCCACGAGATACACACGCACATCGTCGGGTAAGGTGAGGTCGGTTTGGCCCTCCACATCGGTGTGGAGCAGCGAGGCGGCGCGGCTCCAGTATTCGGTGGAGGTTTGCGTGAGGAGGATGCGCGGCGTGTGGCCAGACTTCCGCGAACGGGCGAGCGAATCACCTGATTCGCCAGTGACGGGGTCGGTCTGCGGCAGCGGGGCGAGCGGGAAGAACTCGCTGCCGGAAAGGTGGCCCTCATGCTGCGTGCCATACTCCGTGCTCATGCGGAAGCGATGGTTGAACATGCCTTTGCCGGAGCCTGCGACGTGGATCAAAGCGCCGTCGAAGACGATGCGGCCCTGCTCATCGCCATTCAGACCTTCATAGAGGAAGTGATGAATGACGCGGCCGGACTGCGAGATGCCGAAGACGCAGGATTTCTGCACCGCGCCGGCCAGCGGATTCGTTTTGGCCTCGCCGTGACGAAAGAACGCCACGCAGTCGCGCATCGCGGCGAGGCCGAGACCGGTCACGCGAGGCTCTTTGGCCGTGTAAACGAGGTCGTAGAGCCAACCGGGCCGCAAACCGGCCTTCACATAGACATGCGTGGCATCGGGAATAAGCGTCTCATTCTCCCAACGTCCAAACGCCCACTCCGCACGCGGCAGCTCGATGCCATCTGCTCCGCGATGTGGCCGCATCGTGAGTGTGGCGTCGGCGTTGTCGAGACTCACGGATGGAAACGCCGCGCCGATGCCCCACGGGCTCCACGAGAAGGCGCGGCTGAAGACCTTTTCCGTGCTCGTGATCTCCAGATGCGCTTGGCCGGTGATCGACTTGCCATTCTCCGTCGCGATGGGCAGACCGCACAGCAGGCGCTGCGTGTCATCCGCCTGCACCTCCCCATTCCAACCGCACCAAAGCACGGAAAAGCCATGCTTCATGAGAAAGCCATGCCCGGCATGCGCCTCCGTCTTCGGATCATTCGTGCGTTCGCCATCGTTGAAGGTCCAAAGCGCGAGCATGTTGCCGCGATTGTTCACGTCATAGAGCAGTACGCCATTGCCCTTGGTCGCATCGACCGGCTTCAGCAGAAAGAAGTCCGTCCAGCTCTCGACCTTGCCGCGGGCATTGCGCGGTGCCCGCTGGAGGTCGCTGATGCGTTCGTTGGCCTGGTTCGCCGGATCGGTCTCGATGAGCATCCGGCCTTTGAGACGTTCGTAGGCACCCGCCGGGCCAAAAACCTTGCCTGCGGCAAACGACGATCGCTCACTGATCTCGATGCGCACGACTTCCGCCTGCGCTAAGGCGCTCAAACAAGCGGCGACGATGAGATGACGAAAGTGAAAGGTCATGGGGCGGTGTGAACACGTTGCAGCATCTCCAGCGCCCGCGCCGTGATCTTCACGGAGGCTTCGCGTTCGACACGATTGGTACCGAGCCAGGTTTCGTAGCCGCCGAGATCGTGATGCTTCGGCGTTGGCAGGTAGCCTTGGCTGCCGTTGGCGAGTTCGATGGTGAAGGTGTCTGCAAATGGGCTGCGAGCTTTGATTTCGAGACCGATCTCGGTGAAGACCTCAAACGGGATCGAAGCGATGCCGAGATCGCCGATGCGGAAGGCCTGGATGACGGCCTGAATGGTATCGGGCTTCGCATCGCGTGCGGCGAGGGTGCGCTCGGCATACGGCTGCTCCAGTCGATGCGTGGGCGCGGCGTCTTTCGGTTTGGCGAGCACACTTTCAGCCCACGCGATCATCTCCGGCGTGGGACGACGCACGGCGAGCTCCAAATCGCTCGCGGCGGCTTTCAGCGGCACCCAGTCTTGATGCTTCAGCGTTTCGCGGACACGCAGCACTTCCTGCGCGAGGTCGCCGGCGACGAGTTTGATCTTCTCGTAGGGCTCGCGTTTCACGCTCGGGGTCTTGCCGCTGTAGTCGTTGTTGTTCACGTCGCCGCAGGGACCATTCGCCAGAATACCGACACAGGGTGCACCGGCCTTTTCTTCGATGCGGCGGCAGAACTCACCGAAGTAATCCGCCGAGAGATCTTCTTTGTTCACGCCGCCGACATAGTGCAGCCAGTAGTTGGCCATGAGGGCGATCTGGCGGCCATCGGTGGCCTGCACGGACACACAATACACCTCGGGATTCGTCGGCCCGGCAGGTCCGTCGAGTCGTGGGCGCAGCAGGCTGCTCGGATTCATCACCGCGCGATCTTTGCCGCCAAAGGGGTTGTCATTCGTGACGCCTTCCTTGAGCAACCAGCGACGGTTGAAGACATGCTGCGGCAGTTTTCCCGAACCCCACGCGATGCGGGCGGGCTCCAGATTGTTCAACGCACGTCGCACACCATCCACTAAGCGGGAGATGATGAAGCTGCGGTAGTCGAGCGAGGGATCTTGGTTCGTGATGGCCGACACACTGGAGTGCGTGTGCGTGCCGGAGAACATCATGTTTGCCGCCGGGATGCCGGTGGCGGCTTCGAGCTTCTTCTTCGCCTCGTCCCAAACATCGCGTCCGAGCGAAATCGTGTCCGCCACGGCAAAAGCGAGCTTCGTGGTGCCATCATCGAGCACGAGGCAGCGCACATGCAGCTCATCATGCACATGCTTCGCGATAGGACGCGGCGCGAAGTTTCCCACGATCTCCATGCCCAGCGGCGGTGTGATGTTGCTGGTGGCAGCACCGGCTTTGAAGACAGGCTGAGCCTGCGCAGCGGCGAGGAGGTGAATCAGGGCGAAGCAGATGAAGAGCGACGATTTCATGCGGGAGCAAGGAAACGCCAGCGACGCAGGATCTTCATCACCTCAGGGCGATTCGATCACCATTCCGGTTACTTGGCTTCGCCGTGGGCGAACTTGTTGTTCGCGAAGGTGTTGTCCTCGCCGCCTTCGATTCGGAGCGAGGGCGCAGGTTGGCGGTCTTGGCGGCGGTCGGCGATGAGGCTGCCGGTGACGAGGCTATGGCTCGTGTTTTGCAGCAGCAGAGCTGCGCCATCGCTGTCGAGGATGGTGCAGGCGGAGATGTTGCTGCAATGGGTGATGAGCAGATCGTGCTCGTAGCCACCGCCGAAGGTGTTGACGACTCAGGCACGCAGCATTTTTGATTTCATGCGGCCATTTCATCTGAGCGAGGCCCATGAGGCACGTTACAGTTTGGTAATGAAGCGGGATTCGGGTGGATTTCAGACGGGCACGGCTTCATTCAAATGCCATGCACCTCCTGCTCGTCGAAGATGACTCCGAACTCGCCCGCCAGACATCGCTTTGGCTGAGCGAGGCAGGGCACACCTCCGTCTGGCGTGACAAAGGGCGCACCGCGCTCATCGCGCTGTCGCAGGAGGCGTTTGATGCGGTGATCCTCGATGTCGGGCTGCCGGACATGGATGGCTTTGAAGTCGTGGAACAGATGCGAGCACGTGGATTTGGCCTTCCCGTGCTGTTTCTCACCGCTCGTGACAATGTGAACGACCGCGTGCGCGGCCTGAAGGCCGGTGGCGATGATTATGTGACGAAACCTTTCGCCGTGGAGGAGCTCATGGCGCGGCTGGAGGCCCTGCAACGCCGCAGCGGCAGCACGCCCGCGCCTTCCGCACGCACACTCGGAAAATGGACGCTCGATCCGATCAAACGCCGCCTCCGCAGCGGCGATGAATCGGTGGAACTGCAACCCCGTGAATGGACCCTGCTGGAGGTCATGCTGGCGAATGAAGGGCGCATCCTCACGAAGAAATTCCTTCTCGAAAAGGTGTGGGACATCCAGTTTGATCCTGGCACGAACGTCGTCGATGCCATGATCTGCCGCCTGCGGCGCAAGATCGATGCGCCGGGCGCTGTGTCCCACCTGCAAACTATTCGAGGCAAAGGATATGTTATCCAAGCTCTTCCCTGAACGCATGCCGTCCACGTGGCGGCTGGGATTGCTGCTGGCCGTGCTCATGGTGTGCAGCACCGCGCTGTGCATCACGGTGGCAGGCTGGGCCGTGCGGCGAAATCTCAGCAGCATCGCCAAGGCCGTGGTGCTCGACGATCTCGGTGAGTATGCCGTTTTCTACAATCGCAACGGCCTCAAAGAGTTGCGGGATGTCTTTGCCGCAGGCGGCCATGATCTGGATCAAGCCGTGCGCATCACCGCGGCGGATGGCAGCACGCTTTTCGAGCAGATCCCGCCTGCCGTGAGCGGCTATGCCTGGCCGCGGCAGCCACCGGGCAAGCTGCGCCCCAAGGAGGCGCTGCTCATGCAGATTCCCCATCAAAGCAAAGCGCACGAGATCCTCGCCGGCTGCCAGTTGCTCGATGATGGCAACACACTCTGGTTTGGCCGCACGGATGCGGAGGACCGCGCCTATGAAGATCACATCCGCAATCAACTCTGGGTCGCGGGCCTCGTCTCCGCCGTCTTCATGCTGCTGCCGCTCGCGTGGTTCGCCCGCCATGTGCTGCGCCCCGTGCAGGAGATGATGATCAGCACCCGCAAGCTCGCCGAAGGCAACACGAACGCACGACTCGTGGCACCAAATGCCGTGCCGGAGCTGCAAGCCTTTGCCACTGCCTTCAATGACGGCCTCGACCGCATCGATGCCCTCACCGACGAGCTGCAAAGTGCGAACGACAACCTCGCTCACGAGCTGCGAACACCGCTGGCACGCGTGCGGGGAAATCTGGAGACTTTTCACGATCACACGGACAATGACATCGCCCGTGACTCCGCCGCTCGCGGCCTGGAGGAGATCGACCGCGCCGCCGATCTCGTGCAGACCATCCTCACCACCCGTGCAGGCGAGCACAAGGCGCTGAAGCTCCACCTCGAAATCTGCGACCTGTGCCAGTTGCTCGCCGACATGCACGATCTCTACAAAGCCGCCGCCGAGGAGCGCAGCCAGCGCCTGCATCTCGAAGCCTCCGCATCCTGCTTCGCCCTCATCGACCGTCAGCGACTCAATCAAGCCATCGCCAACCTGCTCGACAACGCCCTCGCTTACACCCCGAAAGGCGGCGCCATCACCCTCGCGCTGGAAGTGCAGAGCGAGCATGTCCGCATCCTCGTCCGCGACACTGGCCCCGGCCTCAGCGCCGCTGATTTGACGAAAATCTGGAGTCGCTTCACCCGTGGCAGCGCTGCCACCGCCAACACCCCCGGCATGGGCCTCGGCCTCAGCCTCGTCCACGCCATCGCCCACGCCCACAACGGCCAAAGCGGCTGCGAAAACCGCCTCGAAGGCGGTGCGGAGTTTTGGATCAAGCTCCCCGCCGGTGATCCGCTGGCGAGTGCGAATGGGGTGTGAGTGCTTCCTTATTTACACCCCGCTCAAACGCCGCACCCACTGGCTCGGCGGGACGCCTTTTTCCTCGGCGAAGGCGCGGCTGAAGTGGGAAAAGCTTTGGTAGCCGACTTCGAGGGCGGCTTCGGAGACGTTGCAGCGACCGGTGGCGATGAGAGAAGCGGCTTTTTCGATTCGCGCACGGCGCAGCCAGTTTGACAAGGTGAGGCCCTCGACCTGCGTGAAGGTGCGGCTGAGGTGGCTTGCGGCGCAGCCAGCGATCGCGGCGAGTTCGTCGAGACTGGGCGGCGTCTCCAGTCGCTCCATGAGCACTTCCTTCACACGGCGCACACGCTCCTGGGAGGTGCGCAGCGTGCGGCTGATGGCTGTCTCGGTGCTGCTGGCCTCGGGACGGAAAAGAGCATGGATGAGATACTCGGTGAGCCTCGCGGTTTCGAGGAGTTGGCGGGCCTGGAGGCACAGCTGCGGCTGCATGGCCCCACGAGCCCAGCCTTCGTCCTCATCGCTCAGCGGCAGGCGCAGAAGAGCACGCTCCGTCCCTTTCACGAGCAGGCGAAAGGCCTCGTTCAGTTCGGTGTCGAGGCCGCCGAGTGTGTGGCGCAGCCAAGCCTCGGGAAAAACGAGCGTGAGGCACTCATGGCGCTCCCGTGAGGCAAGTCGTCGAGCGAGGCGGAGATCCGCCGCACCTGCTCGCAGCCAGCAAAGCGTGCGTGGCGGGATGCGTGTCTGCGTGCCGTCCCGCCAATGGATTTCGGCTTCGCCGCGAAGGTTCAGATGGGCGAGCAACGCATCCGGCATCACCGCGCCTGTCCAATCGCTCTCCACGCGTTCGGGCGAGGTGTGCCAGAGGCGTTGAGGTTGGCTTGCAGGCGGATTCGGCATCGAGGCGGCTCTATTATTGATACTCGGTCTCAATTCAGGTTTAAAAAAGGGGAGCGCCGCTTTTTCGCCTTCGCTCCCATGGCTTCACTTCACATCCAGGCACAACACGCTGCCGTCGTTGTTGCGGCACAACACTCGACCGTGCGCCAAAACAGGCTGCACATAGCTTTTCCCACCGAGCACCTGCACGCGGCTGAGGACGTCGATTTTATCCGCGAGCAGCTTCACGAGCACGAGCTCGCCTTTGCTCGTCAAAATGAGCGTGTGACCGTCATCGCAGACCATCGCGCTGCCTTTGTCGATCTCGGCAGTCTGCCAGCGAGAAAGGCCGGTGGCGAGGTCCATGAGGCGCAGATCGTTCACGCCGCGTTTCGTGTCGTTGAAGGCGAGGACGTGGCCCTGCACCGGCACGCCGCTTTGAAAGAGCAGCCCCACCTCACGCTCGCTCCACAGCTCGGTGAGGGCCGTTTCATCCCAGGCGAGCACGCGACTGCCCATCGTGCCGGTATGCGAGATGAAGAACAGATCGTCATGACGCAGCGGCGTGGCGCAGTTGCAAAAATCCCGCGTCTCCGTGGCGTGCCGTCCGAGCAGTTTGCCATCGGCAGCAGCACGCAGTTCCAGCGCCTCGCCTTTGAAGAGCACGAGCAGCTTGCCGGAAACGAACGGCGTCGCATAACCCGCCTCGCCGCTGCCCGTCTGCCAGATTTTTTCACCGCTGGCGGCATCGAGGCACACGTTCGAGCCTTCCGCGCCGCCGACATCAAGATAGAGCCGGCCTTCATGCAACGCCGGACTCGTGGACCATCCATATACCGGACGCTTGCCGCCGAAGTCCTTCAAAAAGCTCTTCTGCCACTTCACCGTGCCGTTTTGCGCATCGAGGCAAAGCAGATCGCCTTCACGGCTGATGATGTAAACGCGTCCATCGGCCACGGTCGGCGTCGTCGCGGGGCCGTAGGGCACAATGCTCATCTCGTGCGCCTTCGTTGGCACCTCAAAGCGGTGCTTCCACACTGGCTTGCCCGTTTGCAGATCGAGACAAAAAACCATGTCGTGATCCGCGCCATCGTTGCCGCAGGTAAACACGCGATCACCGACCACCGCGAAGCTTGCGAGCCCTTTGCCCAGTTCCGTCTTCCAAAGAACTGGAGGACCATCCGCAGGCCATGTCGTGTTCCATCCGGCCTCCGGCGTGGTTCCATCGCCGCGAGGGCCTTGATAACGTGGCCAATCGCTTTCGGTCTTTTTCGTCGCGGCGGTGAAAACCGGCGCTGGGGAGGTTTTTCGCGTGCTGGCGGACTTTTTCGCTTCTTCGGGCAGCGGAGCCGAATCCTTCGCTGGGAGCGAAATGACCTCTGGCGGCGCTTTTTGGCCTTCACGGCTCTCGCCGCCGATGGCGATGATTTTTCCGGTTCCACCACTCAGCAGCCGATGAAAATAACGCGGATGCACCAGCTTGCCGACGCTCATCCAGGCCTCTCCGCGCAGTTCGAGCAGTTCACCACTCACGCCGCTCGCGAAAAGACGGCCTTCATGCGCCACCGCCGCAAAACCAAAGCCGCCGATCTTATCCGCAGGCAGCTTCGGTCCTTCGCTCCAGGTTCCAGTCGTCGAATCGAGCACCGACACCGCGGTGGTTGTTTCATCCTCGTCCGTCATGCCGCCGATGGCATACACCTTCTTGCCGATCGATTGCACCGCGAGTGCTCGACGCTTGAACGGCTGTGGATGACTTTCCCAATCCGCATCCGCCTTGCTCAAATCGAGCGTGAGGTAAGTTTCATGCCACACCGCCTCGCTTTCGCCCTCCAGCCGCCAGCCACCCATGACGTAAAGCGTGTCGCCGCACACGATGCTATCGTGGCTGGAGCGTCGCTGCGGCAGTTTCGGCAGCGGATGCCACTTGCCATCACTCACCCGATACAGTGCCGCCGTTTCGCTCGACCACAGATCCTGTTCCTTTCCCTTTTCATTCCGCGCCGCCATGCCGCCGATGCGGATCACGCCGTCCTTCGCCACCACGAGCGAGGCCCCCTGCGCAGGTTCGTCTTGGAGCAGCGCCTCCCATTTTTCCGCGCCGGGCTTCCAGCGGAAGAGATCGCCGTGCACCTCCTCGCGGTTGTATTTGTGCCTCTTGCCGCTGTGACCGCCGTAAAAATACAGCGCACCATCCGGCATGCCCGCCGCGCCAAAACTGGCGACCGGCAGCGGCAGTTCAGGCGGCACCTCCGCTGCGGGTGTGGTGGACAGTGCCACCAACAAGGAAATCAAAGAAAGGGTTTTCATGGGGCTGGTGCGATACTCCGCCTACGACTCGGCGCTTGCGCCGGTTTGCGCAAAGCTGGCGGTGAAATGACTTCGCACGCATTTCAGCGCAAACGAGCATCATTCTTCATCAAGCAGGCCAAAGCGTGAGCTCTCTAGGGTGGCTAGAGCAGCGGCCCGCATGAAAATCCACCACCGCATCCGCCTCCTCCTTTGTCTCTGGCCTCTCACGGCTCTCGGACAAGCTCCCAGCAACACGCAGCCTCCTTTTGGCGAACCCATTCCCGTGCCGCTGACGCAAGGTGATGCCTCAAACGCCACCGGGGCCGTTTTGCCGGAAGTGGTGATCGTGGACTCGCGGAATGCCACAAAGGGTTCCGAGGTGGCTGCCTCGACGACGGTGCTCAATCAAGACGCCTCCGTCTTCTCTCTGGCCACCAGCATGCGTGACTATCAGCGCTACGAGCCAGGGGTGAGCGTGCCCTTCGGCTTCAGCGGCGGCGGCCCGAGCCGCAGCGGGCGCAGCGGCACAGGCAGCATCAATGTGCGTGGCCTGGATGGTAACCGCGTGCTCATGCAGACCGATGGCATCCGCCAGGCGGACCAGTTTAACTTTGGCGGCACCACGAACATCGGACGCGACTACATCGACGTGGATGCTTTGAAGCAGGTAGAGATCCTCAAGAACGCCGCATCCTCTCTTTATGGCAGCGATGCCCTCGGCGGCGTGGTCTCCTTTGTCACCAAAGACCCGTCTGACATCCTCAACGGCAAAAACTGGGGCGTCGAATCCACCACGCGCTTCGATACATCGGACGACAGCTTCTCGCAGACGCTCGCCTCCGCCTTAAAAACCGGCCAGCTCGAATGGCTCGTGCTCCACACCTATCGCCAAGGCCACGAGACCGACAATCGCGGCACCATCATTCCCGATCTCAGCGATTACGAAGTGCGCAACTGGCTCGCCAAGCTCGTGTGGAAGCCGGATGAGCATCACAGCATCAAACTCACCGGCGAGTATCTGCAGCGTGAAAGCTCCAACGACCTGCTCAACGCCCGCCGACAGTTCCTTTCCTCCGGTTTCATCTATCGCACGAACTCCATGCTGCTCGATGATGAGGTCTCACGCTACCGCATCAGCCTCGGGCATGAGTATGATCGCGGCAGCGACACTGGAATCGTGGACCGTTTCAACTGGCAGATCTACTTCCAGGAATCCCGCACTGAGGAGCACATCATGGAGGATCGGGATCGCATCACACCCACTTTTCGCGACCGCTTCCGCGACCGGAACAACGTCTATTGGCAGAGCCACGTCGGTGCCCAGCTCAATCTCGTGAGCAACTTTGCTACCGGCTCCCTCCAGCACTCGCTGGCCTATGGTGCGGAATTCATCTCCTCCTTCGCACGTCGCACCCGCGACGGCACCGAGTATGATTTCACCGCCAACACCACGACCAAGGTCTTCACGCCTGACACCTTCCCACTCAAAGACATGCCGGATAGCGAGACGCTGCGCTATGGAGCCTACATCCAGGATGAAATCAGTTGGGGGGCGGATCGCCGCTACATTCTCACGCCCGGCCTGCGCATCGAATACTACCAGATCAATGTCGATAACGACGCCCTCTACCTCCGCGCCAGTGGCGGCCTCGCTGGCACGGACTATGAGAAATTCTCCATCGCCCCGAAGCTCTCCTTCCTCGCGAAGCTCGACGAGCAGCACAGCGCCTACTTCCGCTATGCCATGGGCTTCCGCAATCCCACGCCGGAAGACCTCAACGGCACCGTCACGAACATTCCCTTCAACTACCAAACCATCCCAAATCCGGCTTTGAAGAACGAAATCAGCCAGAGCTTCGAACTCGGCCTGCGCGGGCAGTATGACAAGGCTGCGTGGTCTCTCGCCGCCTACTACAACCAGTATCAAAACTTCATCCAGCTCTTCGCCAACGCCGGTGGAGCAGGCACTCCCGCCAGCCCCACCATCTTCCAGAGCCAGAACCTCAGCTACGCCACGATCTACGGCCTCGAATTCAAAGGAGATACCGCGCTCGATTTCATCAGCCCGGCGCTGCACAACTTCACCCTCTTCGGCAATGCGGCCTACTCACAGGGCTGGGACGGGCAGAACAACCAGCCACTTTCCTCGATTGATCCCTTCAAGGCCGTGCTTGGCCTGCGTTACGCTTACGAGCAGGTACAGCTCGAATTTGTCGCGAGCTATTTCGCCCGTCAAAACCTCACTTCTGGCTCGGCCACGCCGAACCAATTCATCCCGTCCTCATCCCTTCTGCTCGATCTCGTCGCCCGCTGGCAAGTCAGCGAGAAAGTCACCTTCACCGCCGGCCTCTACAACCTCACCAACGAAAAAGCTTGGCGCTACCAGGACGTCCGCGGTCTCACCACCGCCACCACGGATCTCGACCGCTACACGCTGCCCGGCATCAACGCCCGCTTTGCACTAAACATTAAATTTTAGCCTGACTGGATCCCAGGTTGAGTTGAAGCGACAGGCGCAGTCCAAACAGGGCTGCGCCCTTCCCATCTCAAACACGATTCTACCCATTTTCCGGCCCCGGACTTTCCGGCGCTGATTTGACGAAAATCTGGAGCCGCTTCACCCGTGGCAGCGCCGCCAGTGCCGCCACTCCAGGCATGGGGCTCGGCCTGAGCCTCGTCCATGCCATCGTGCATGCCCATGGAGGTCAAAGCGGCTGCGAAAACCGCCCCGAAGGCGGAGCCGAGTTTTGGCTGAAGCTGCCGACATTTGAGGCGTGATTTGTTTTTTTGCTGCGTTCTCGCCTTCACGATGCGCCTCGTCCTTCTAGCCCCTTTTGTCCTTTCCGTCACTGCCTTCGCGGAGATCCGCCCTTTGCTGCAAAAGTACTGCCTCGACTGCCACAACGCAGATAAGCAGAAGGGCGATGTGGATCTGACGCACTTCGGCTCGCCGCAGAATGTGGTGAAGGAGTTCAAGCTGTGGCAGACGATGCTGCAGCAGGTCGAGGAGGAAGAAATGCCGCCGAAGAAGCCGCTGCCGAGCGTGGTGGAGCGGGAGGAGATCGTGGCGTTTTTGAAGAAGGGCATCGACTCGGTCGATTGGAGCCAGCAGAAGGGCGTCGAGCACGTCACGCTGCCTCGGCTGACGAAAACGGAATACAACCACACGCTGCGTGACCTGCTCGGCATTGATTTTGAGCCTGGGAAGCTGCTGCTGGATGATGGCCCGGGCCTCTCCGGCTTTACGAATGATCGTGATGCGCTCTTCATCTCGCCTGCGCTGGCGGAGCAGCTCTTTGACGCGGCGGATTATGCGCTGCAAAGCGTCCTGAACCTCTCGCAGAAACCATTTTCGAAGCACTTCGAAGCAGAAAACATGCTGATGACGGAGCGCGGTTCGAAACCGGAGAATCTGCCTGGCGGTGGAGTCGGCTACTCGCTGGCCGGAGCGGGGCAGCGCACGCTTTATGATGAAGTCATCGTGCCTGCGGATGGCTGGTATCGCCTGACTGTGAAGCACGTCGGCCGCGGCGGAGACAGCGGCCTGCGTTTGCGCATCGACAACGAGCCACGGGCGCTTTTGAAGTGCCTCGACAACACGCCGAAGGAGGAAACGATTGAGCTGCTGCTGCGCACGGGATCGCATCAGATGACCTGGAACATCGACAACACGAACCTGCGTGCCGCGACGCCCACTCCGATGCGTCGGGCGAGGAAAGCTGCCCCGAAGGGTGGCTATCCAGTTTTTGATCAGCCGAAGGCCGCGCCGCTGGTCAAAGATGCGGCAGGGAAGAATGCACCGAAGCTGCCGGTGTCTGCGCAGGCCACAGACGAGGTCAAAAAGCTCACTGACCTGCTCAATCGGAACTTCCAGAACATGCAGATGCGCATCGAGTATCTGCGTGCCGTGACCCCCGAAGGCAATCCGAGCGATCTGCGCAGCTTCTACAATCTGCTGCCGGAGCGCACCGAAGGCATGGTGGCTGTGAAGCTTCAACTTGCGAAGGCGATGAAGGTCTCCGTGGTCGAGCTGGATCGCCAGATCGAGGCGGCGAATGTCGAAAAGCTCGCCAGCAACCGTCAGGTGGTGCGTGATTCGCTGGAAGTGCTCGATCTGCCGTTCGATCCCGCTTCGCTCATCGGCAGCGCTGCGGCGCAGAAGGTCGTGAAAGCGCAAAAGATCGGCGCACCTGGGGTGGACTGGATTTTGGTCGAGGGTCCGATTTCTCCCGCTGGCTCAAAACCACGCGAAATCTTCCTCAGCGATGCCAAAGCCGCTCTGAAGGCCTTTTTGCCGAAAGCCTTTCGTCGGCCACTTCGGGAAGGTGAACTCGAAAAGCATGCCGCTCTCTATGAGAAGACTCAAAAGCGTGGCGAAACGCCAGCGCAGGCCTTGAAGCTGGCTTTTGCGGCGGCCTTGACCTCGCCGAGCTTTTTGTTCCGCGATGAGTTTCGTGCCGGGAAGCTCGATGATCATCAACTCGCCAGTCGCTTGAGCTATTTCCTCTGGATGAGCATGCCCGACGATGAGCTGCGGACTCTCGCTGATGCCGGTAAGCTGCACGTTGGCGACACACTGCGTGCTCAGGTGAAGCGGATGCTCGCTGATCCGCGTTCGCGGACCTTCACGAGCACCTTCCTCGGTCAATGGCTCGGCTTCTCCGGCCTCGGCACCGAGCATGTGCCGGATGCGCGGAAGTTCCGCGACTTCACACCCGCGCTCGCGGAGGCGATGAAGCTGGAGCCGGTGCTCGTCTTTGAAGGCCTCCTGCGCACAGGTGGCAGCCTCACTAGGTTGCTCGATGCTCGTGACACGTTCGCCAATGAAGACCTCGCTTGGCTTTATGGCCTCGAAGTGTCCGGCGATGCGATGCAGCCCGTGAAATTCGCCGATGACAAGCGTGCTGGCCTGCTCGGCATGGCTGCGGTGCTCACCGCGTCTTCCACACCGAATCGCACGAGTCCGGTGATTCGCGGCAAATGGGTTCTGGAGACGCTGCTCGGCCGCAAACTCGCCGAACCGCCCGCCGATGCCGGACAGCTCGATGACAAAGCCGGTGATCGTGGCAAAACGCTTCGTGAGGAGCTCGCCGCACACCGTCGCAACGAAAGTTGTGCGAGTTGTCATGACAAGATTGACCCCATTGGCTTCGGTTTGGAGAACTTTGATGCCATCGGCCGCTTCCGTGAGAAGGAGGCTGGCAAAACTGTGGATGCGAGTGGCACGCTGCCCGGTGGAATTGAGATCAACGGCCCCGCGGAACTCCGAAACGCCATCCAGCAGCATCACGCCGATGAATTCATCCGCAACATCACGCAGCGTCTGACCGCCTTTGCACTTGGGCGTGCGTTAAAGCCGCAAGATGAGGGTTTGATCCGGCAATTGCTGACGGATTTGAAGAAGAACGATCACCGCGCTGATGTGCTCATCGAGTCCATCGTGCTGAGTGAGGCCTTTCGATCGCAAGGCTGAAGCCCGGAGGGCTTCCCCACGAATAGCCAGGGGTGAAGCCCCTGGTATGAGACGACGCGCCTCATGAACTCCGGAGGAGTTCGCCGATGCTGGGTGAATTCCGATGCCTCGTTGCGCATGGGCGAACCCCTCCGGGGTTCGGGATGTCTCGCGATCTGTTCCAGGGGTTTCACCCCTGGCTATTCGTGGGGAATGCCTCCGGCATTCGAGGCGGTGTTGAGCTTGCCTTTGGGTGGCATTTATGAATGATAATGTGCATGCCGACTTACACGGACATCACTTATCACATCGTGTTTGGAACGAAGGGCCGAGTGCCTTCGCTGGACAAGGCGCGGCGAGATGATCTTTATCGGTTCATTTGGGGCGTCATCAAAGAGCGGGACGGTCATCTTTACCGCATCGGGGGCGTGGAGGATCATGTTCACATTTTGACCTCGCTGCATCCGTCGGTGGCACTGGCGGATCTGGTGAAGGAGATCAAGACGGCGTCCTCGGCTTGGATACGAGGGCAGCAGGTTTTTCCGGCGTTCGATTACTGGCAGGAAGGGTATGGAGCCTTCACCGTGGCAGCCGACGCGAGACCCGCTTTGATCGATTACATCAAGAACCAGGAGCAACACCACGCGAAGCGAGATTTTGTGATGGAGTTTCGCAGCATGGTCGAGGAGGCTCATCTGAACTGGAAGGACGACTACCTGCCGTAAGCTGGATGGTTGGCGCATGGGCGAACCCCTCCGGGGTTCGGGGTATTGCGTTGCCGTTACCAAGGGTTTCACCCCTGGCTATTCGTGGGGAACGCCTTCGGCGTTCGAGGGGATTGCATTGCTGTTTCCTGGCGTGCGACCTCTGGCTATTGATGGGGAATGCCTCCGGCATTCGGGGGCGCATTCCACTCAACGCTGCATGTTCGCGAAGAACACTCTCGCGCTTTCCATGATGCCGTAGGCGGTTTCTTGGGGGGTGAGCTCGGAGGTCTGGATGCGGAGGTCGGCGAGGGATTTGTAGAGGGGCTTTCGCTCGTCGAGGAGGCGGGTCAGTTTGGCTTTGGGGTCTTCTTCGCCGGCGAGGAGGGGGCGGTCGTTGTTGTGGGAGGTGCGGCGGGCGAGGAGGGCGGGATCGGCATCGAGCCAGACGATGTAGCCGAGGTGACGCAGCAGAGGAAGATTGCGCGGCTGAGTGATGATGCCGCCGCCGGTGGCGATGCAGGCACCGCGTTTGCCGAGCAATGAGCGGAGTGCGGCGCTTTCGCGGAGGCGGAAGCCGGTTTCGGTTTCAGCGGCGAAGATGGCGGGGATGCTCTGACCGGCGGTTTCGATGATGAGCTGGTCGGTATCGATGCACTGGAAGCCGATCATCTGGGAGACGATGCGGGCGACGGTGGTCTTGCCGCTTCCCATGAGGCCGATGAGGATGATGTTCGGCTGGCGAGGGAGCGGCACGGCGGCCTCGTCGATGACGGCGCGGAGGATGCTGCTGGCGAGCTCGGGGTCGTTTTGGACGGCGTCGAGGTAGGTGGGATAGCGTGGCTGCCAGCCGCTGGCGCGGAGTTTGGCATTCGAGACGTGTTTGTGGCTCCAGCCGCGTTTGCGATTGGGATCGGGATCGCGAGCGGGTGGCATGGGGAGGCCGAAAAGGCGGCAGAGGTCGAGGTAGCTGTCCCGCTGGGTGACTTTTTGGTCGTCGGCGATGTTGTAGATGCCGGCGAGGCGATGCGTGACGAGATGCACAAGGGCGCTGGCGGCATCGTCGGCATGGATTTGGTTCAAAAAGCGGCCGTGTCCGTCGTTGCCCTCGATGGCGGCTTTGCCTTCGAGGAGGTTTTTGAGCAAAAAGGAGCGTCCGGGGCCATAAATGCCGGCGAGACGGCCTGCGCAGCCTCCGGCATTCAGGGCGAGGTTTTCGGCTTCGCGGAGCAGGCGGCCGGTTTCGCGGTCGGGATCGGCAAAGCTGGTCTCATCGACGGTTTCGCCGTTGATCTGGGGGAAGACGCTGGTGCTGCTGGTGTAGAGCGGGAAGGCTCCGGGGAAGGCGGCGAGGAGGTGCCGCATGCCGTTCACATAGACGCTTTGATACATCTCGGCCCCGCCGCGGCTGGAGCTGGCGCAGTGGATGAAGGCATCGACGGGCTGCGGGGCGATTTTGGCGGCGAGCTCGCGGACGGAGGTCTCGCTGGAGACATCGCAGGCTTCGACACGCCAGGGCTTGGCAGCGCGGAGTCGCTCGGTGGAGGCGGCGCTGTGCGTGAGGCCGATGACGGTGTGCCCGGCGGCATGCAACAAATCGGCCGCACGCTCGCCCACGAAGCCGCAGCCTGCGATGAGGAGGGTCATAGCGGCTTGCGGTGTTTTTGATAGTAGGCCACGAGGCCGTCCACGACGCCGCGGACGTAGTCCTCGACGGCGCTGGTCTGCAAACGCCCGGCGATGAGCGTGCGACCGACGAAATGACCGGCGAGCAGGCGGCGGTAGGTCTCTTCGTGGTTCATCACGAAGGGCTCGAGATAGACGACGGGGCAGTCGTAGATGCGATTGGCGAGGAGGTTCCGCGCATAGACGGCGGTGTTGGCGCCGGCGCGGCGGGCATTCGGCGTGGTGTAAACGTAAGGCGGCAGGTTGGTGGCATTCAGAAGGCCGTCAGCGACGGAATCGGCGAGCGGGATTTCTTCTTCATGAATGCGGGAGAAGAGGCGGTGGAACATCTCGAAGCGCACATCGGCCTGCTCGAGCTCGGCGGGTGAGTAGCAGCCGTTCACAAGGACATGCGCGTGGTTTTGCGGCGAATACTGCGGGGAGGTGGCATTCCCCCAGGCTTCCGCGTTGTAGTGGAGGCAGACGACGAGGTCAGGCTTGATCTGCGTGTTCACCTTCTTGCCGCGGGCGTGGATCTCGCTGACGCGGTAAAAGAGCTTTTCGCTCTGCCACTGCACGGTGAGCAGTTTGGCATCGCCCGTCAGGCCGTCGTAACCTTCTTTGGGTTCGGGAAAACCGGCTTCTTTGAGAACCTTCAAAGCTGGCTCACGAAGCGTGGCCGGGCGGGCTTTGGTGACGGGTTCCAAGTTTTCGCGAACGAGCGTGACGTAAGCACCGAGGGCTTTCAGACGCTCGGCGAGCACTTGGGCGGTGACGAGGCTGAGGTCACCCTCCTGGATGGATTCATTCGGCTGGAAGCTGAGGAAGCGCTCCTCGATGCGGCCGTAGCCTCCGCCGATGTGGCCGGGATCGAGAGCGATGTGGAGATCGCTGAGCACGGGGCGGTCCTTGATGGGCTGCAGTTCGGTGACGCGATGCCACGAGCGGGTGCTTTCGGCGGGGGGCTTGGAGATGCTTTCGAGTTCGATGCGGGCCTCGGGATTGGCGGGATCGCCGGTTTGAATGAGCAGCGCATTGCCCTCGATACGCCATGGGGCGGGCATGGTGGAGTTGTCCGTGTAGATTTCCTTCAGCGCGGCCTCTAACTCGGCGCGGGTCATGGTTTTAGCAAAAGCCTGGAGCTTCGACCAATCTGGAGAATCACCGAGCGGGCTGAGTTTCGCGAAGCGGAGGATGGGATTCGGTGCCGCGGCGGTGCCGGGGGTGACGTTCGCGGCATTGAGCGTGGCGGTGGGTGCTGGTGCGGGCGGCGGAGCAGGAGACGAGGGTGCTGTCGGATTCGGCAGGGGCGTAATGGTGGATTGAGCAGCGACGCTGCCGCCGATCATGGCGGCGGTCAGCAGGACACGGATGATTTTCTCGATCATGGCAGCGATCCTAGCTTGAACCTGCCGGGCATCATCTACTAAATGACCTTCCAATGAACGAAGCGACGAACGACACAGCAGCACAGACGGATGACGGGCTTTTCAGGCTGCTTTTCCTGGGGGACATCGTGGGCGAACCGGGCCGCAAGGCCGTCTCCCTGCTGCTGCCTTTGCTGAAGCAGGAGCTGAACCTCGATTTCATCGTGGTGAATGGTGAGAACTCCGCTGGCGGTCGCGGCATCACGCCGAAGATCGCCATCGGCCTCATGCGGGCGGGTGCGGCGGTGGTGACGACGGGCGATCACATCTGGGATCAGAAGGAGATCGTGCCTTACATGATCGACGAGCCGCGGCTGCTGCGTCCGCTGAACTATCGCGAAGGCGCTCCAGGGCAGGGCTACGTCGTTTTGGATACGAAGAAGGGCAAGGTGGCGGTGGTGAACCTGCAAGGCCGCACGTTCATGGGCCAGCAGCTCGAAAATCCCTTCCCGGTGATCACCGAGTGCGTGGAAAAGCTGCGCCAGGAGACGCCGATCATCTTTGTGGATTTCCACGCCGAGGCCACGAGCGAAAAAGTGGCCATGGGTTGGCATCTCGATGGCAAGGTGAGTGCCGTGGTGGGCACCCACACGCATGTGCCGACGGCCGACGAGCGTGTTTTGCCAAAGGGCACCGCCTTCCAAAGCGACGCCGGTATGTGCGGGCCGATGGACAGCGTGATCGGCAGCCAGATCGAGCCGGTGCTGGAGCGTTTTCATACGCAGATGCCCACTCGTTTTGGCGTGGGCAGCGGCGCGGTGCGGCTAAATGGCGCCCTCATCACCCTCGATCCGAAAACGGGCCGTGCTCTGAAGATCGAGCGCATCACTCGGACGTGGCATGAGTGAAGGTTGCAATCGTCCGTGGAATCTGATTGGATGCCGCCGATGAAAATTCTCCTCCATGCTGTTTTGGCCGCCGTGCTGTGTTTCTCGCTTTCGAGCTGCGGGAGCTTCGGGAAGCCAAAGTACAAATTCTCCGTGCATATCCAGGGCGAGCCGAACGATCATCCCAAGGAGATCATCCAGTTTCCATACCAAGGTCAGCAGCTCATCTTCAAGAAGATCCCGGAGTTTGGCCAGGGGGCGATCGCGGCGTTTGAGCCCTTCATCGCGGATGACGGCGCGGGAAATGGCCTGCTTTTGAAGCTGGATGCCCATGGCCGTAACATGCTCGAAAACGCCACTCGCCTGCACCAGGGCGAGCTATTGCTCACAGTAGTAAATGGCGTGCCGGTGGATATCATTCAGATCGACACGCCCATCACCGATGGGCGCTTCACCATCTGGCGTGGCGTTTCGGACGAAACGATCGCCCAAATGGAAAAGAGACTGCCGCGTATCTCCGGCCTGAAATCTTCATCCAGCTACTTCGAGATGACCCCTTCGACGGACAAGGAGAAGCGTGAAGCCCGCCGTGCAGCTGAGCAGGAGAAAAAATACCTCGAAGACATGGCCCGCCGTGCCGAACGCGGTGAGGACGTGACTGCACCACGAAGCAAAGAAATCCCTCTGGAGTGATGAAAGTGCTCCTTTTGCCCCTCCTGCTGGCCTTGACGCCTCTGGCGAAAGGCCAACTTGGCCTCGTTTTGCCCACGGAGAACACCGCGCTGCTCGAAAAGCAGCCTGCCGGGTATTTTCAGTTCGTGGACCGCACGTTCGAAGGTGAAAAGACGACGCCTTGGGAGGGCGGGCAGTTTGGTTTCGTGCGTGATCCACGGCGAATCGGCGGCGCCATCGCTTACGCGAGGTTTCACGAGGGTCTGGATGTGAAGCCGCTACGCCGAGATGCCAAGGGTGAACCGCTCGACGAGGTGCGGGCCATCGCCGCCGGGCAGGTGGTGTATGTGACGGCCTCCGCCGGGCTGAGTAATTACGGGCGGTACATCGTGGTGCGGCATGATTTTGAAGGTGCTGGGCCTTTTTTCTCGCTCTACGCCCATCTGCGTGAGGCGCAGGTGCAGGCCGGGGATGTCGTGAAGGCAGGGCAGGGGATCGGCCGGATGGGCTACACGGGTGCGGGCATCGATCAGCGTCGTGCTCACCTTCATGTGGAGCTAAACATGCTTTTGAGCAGTGATTTTGACGCCTGGCATCAGGCGAGCTTCTCCACGCCGAACCACCACGGCATCTACAACGGCATGAATTTGCTCGGCTTGGACCTCCAGGGCTTGTTTCTGGCTACCACGAAAAATTCGCAGCTTTCGATCCCGGAGTTCGTTCGAGGCGGCGAGGCGGCTTTTCGCGTGCGAGTGCCCGGAACGGCGAAAATGGAGATCGCAGGCCGTCATCCATGGCTTTTGAATGGGAAAACGCCCCGTGGCACCTCCTGGGAGGTCACTTTCACCCGCTGGGGCTTCCCAATGGCCGTCGAGGCCTCCTCCTCCGGCGTGGCTGAACCCATGCTTACCTGGGTGAAGGACGCTGGCATGCCCCATTATCTGCACACTCGCGGCCTGGTGACTGGCAGCGGCACCTCGGGAAAACTGACCGCTGAGGGGCTGAGATTTATGAAGCTGCTCTGTAAGATGGAGTGACCTTTGGCTGCTGCTTTTTCGACAAACCGAACGGAATAAAGGCTGCGATTGACTAATCCCGAGCCTTCTTGCTAAGCTAACTGGCTTTATATATGTCCAAGCGCCCACTGCTCTTCCTCCAAGCTAAAACCTCGTTGCTCATTTGGGCAGTCCTGATCCTTCTGAGCTATGGGTCTGCTTTCGCTCAGATCAACGCACCCTCCGGCCTAGTGGCGACTACTCCTGTGGGAGAACAGATCACGCTGACCTGGGTGGATAACTCCACAAATGAAAATGGGTTTCTGATTGGGATCAAGGTGCCCGGGAATCTGAATTTCTCTGTGCTCGACACGGTCGCTGCAAACACCACGACTCATTCATTCCTTGCAGGACCGACGGTCTCACCTGGCTATGAGTTCATCGTCGTTGCGTATGTGGGAAGCGATCCATTCGCCAATCAATCCAGTCCGAGCAACAGTGCCTTTGCCAACCCCTTTTTGAAACCTCCGACATCGCTGACTGCCGCTCCGGGGGCCGAAGCGGCGGTGAACCTGAGCTGGGCGGATAATTCCGGACTCGAGGGAGGTTATGCGGTTTACGTGAAGCTCAGCACAGCTTCCAGTTACGCTCTGTATAACTATAGCGCGGCGAATGCTACCAGCTTCTCCGTGACTGGCCTCATGCCAGGCGTTGCCTATGATTTCCAAGTGGCGACAGCTTATCAGGTGGCTGCAAATAACATTGTGGAGTCCACACGGAGCAACACGGCCACAGCTTCAACCCCATTCACCGCCCCGACTAACCTGTCCGCTGCGCCGGGAGTTGAAGGAGCAGCTAACCTGACATGGACTGATAACTCGGCCACCGAGCAAGGGTACGCAGTGTATTTCAAGCTAAGCACCGCCACCAGCTACTCGCTTTATAATTACAGCGCGGCGAATGCCACCAGCTACTCGGTCACCGGATTGATACCCGGGGCCGCCTACGACTTCCAGGTGGCGGCGGCGTATCAGGTGGACACCAACACCGTGGCGGAATCCGCCCGCAGCAACACGGCCAGCGCGACCACGCCCTTCACCGCGCCCACCGCACTGACCGGTTCCTCACCGAGCGAGGGCCGGTTTAACGTCTCTTGGACGGACAACTCGACCAATGAAGGCAATTATGAGCTGCAGTTCCGCGTGAAAGACGTGGGCAGCTTTCAAGTCTATGATTTCTACGACGCCAACACGACCAGCAGGACCAACCTTCCTGTGACGCCCGGGCAGATTTACGAGTTTCGAGTGCGGGCTACCTACGGCTCAGAGGCACAGTTCCAGTCCGCCTTTAGCAACACCTTTGATATTGCTGTGCCTTTCCTGGCTCCGACAAGCCTCGTGGCCACGGCATCCTCGGAAAGTGCCGTCGGCTTGACTTGGACGGATAACTCCAGCGTGGAGGGGGGCTATGCCGTTTATTTCAAGACGAGCGCCGCCGCCAGCTACACGCTATATGATTACACGGCTGCGAACGCCACCAGCTACTCCATCACCGGGCTCACCCCGGGAACGATCTACAATTTTCAGGTGGCGGGGGCATTCTCAGTGAGTGCCAACAACATCGCCGAATCTGCTCGCAGCAACACCGCCAACGCGACGACCAAGGATGGTTTTCTCAGTGGCGCTTTCGCGCCGATCACGTTCAACCAGCCTTTCACTTACCAGGCGGTCGTCAGCACCGGATCATCAAGGGTGTCTTGGAACATTACCGGCCTGCCTGCCGGCCTGAGCTTTAACAGTAGCACGGGAGCGGTCACCGGCACACCTACCGTCACGGGTGTTTTTACCTGCCCGATGACCGCCACCTTCGCGGATGGCTGGACGACGAACAAAAACCTGTCCCTGCGCATCATCCGCGCACCCGGAGCACCGGTGGTGGGCACGGCCTTCACCACCACGAGCTTGAATCCAAGTGGAAGCGCCACGGTCTCCCTGACAAACAAGTTCGCCGACCCGGACGCGGAGTCCGCCGTGCGCGTCCAGACTAATCTCGGCAACATGGACTTCATCCTGTACAATACCGCCACGCCGCAGACGGTGTTGAATTTCACGGAGTATATGAACGCGGCCGTGAACAACTTCAATGGGGCAGTATTTCACCGCTCGGAGACGGGGTTCGTCATCCAAGGTGGTTCTTTCAAGGTCCAATCGGCTCCGAACAACTTCACCAAGACGCCGACGACGGCCTCTCCGATCAATGAGCCCGGGATTTCCAATCTGCGTGGCACCGTGGCCATGGCCAAGCTCCCCGGAGATCCGAACAGTGCCACGACGGACTTCTTCATCAGCCTGGCGGACAACAGCAGCAATCTCGACAGTCAGAACGAAGGCTTCACGGTATTCGCCCGCGTAGCTGGCAATGGGATGACGGTGGCTGATGCGATCGCGGCGTTGCCCAAGGTGAGCCAGACGGTGAATGTGAATGGCACGGCCAGGACGGATCTCGCCAACTGGCCGGTCACCAGTGGTTCGACGATGGATACGACTAAAATGGTCACGATGACCTCGGTGGCCCCGGTCCCTGTGTTGACTTACAGCATCACGGCAAACACCAACCCTGCGGCAGTCAGCGCCAGCATCAGTGGTTCTGACCTCCTGCTGAATGCGGTGGCCGGAGGGCAGAGCACCCTGACCATCACAGCCACCGACCTGGATGGAGGCACCGTTTCACAGACCCTTTCCGTGACCGTGGGCGAAGTGCCGGCGATCACCAGTGGCTCACCGACCTCCACTGGCACGGTGGGGACTCCTTATTCCTTTACCTGCACGGCATCAGGTTTGCCCGCTCCGACTTTCGCAGTGGCCTCTGGTGCATTGCCCGGTGGGCTGAGCCTCAGTTCTGCAGGTGAGATCACCGGCACTCCGACCAGCGCAGGCACTTTCACTGGCACGATCACCGCTAGCAACGCGGCTGGCACGTCTCCTCCCCAAAACTTTAGCGTCACCATTGCCAAAGCACCAGCAGCCGTCTTGCTCGCGAGCTTGTCACAGACCTACAACGGCAGTCCAAAGTCGGCCACGGCCAGCACAACGCCGGGTGGCCTGACGGTTGAGTTTACCTACAATGGCTCCAGCACGTCACCGACAAACGCCGGTAGCTATGCAGTGGTAGCGACGATCAACGATGCAAACTACGAAGGCGCTGCAAACGGCACGTTGGTCATTTCAAAAGCTACGGCACCCGTGGTGCTAGGAGGTCTGGCACAGACCTACGACGGCAATCCGAGACCAGCCACGGCCAGCACCACGCCGGGCGGCCTGACGGTTGAGTTTACCTACAACGGCTCTGGCACCGCGCCCACCAATGCAGGCAGCTATGCGGTGGTCGCCACGATCAACGATGCAAACTACGAAGGCACGGCAAACGGCACGTTGGTCATTTCAAAAGCTACGGCACCCGTGGTGCTAGGCGGTCTGGCACAGACCTACGACGGCAATCCGAGACCAGCTACGGCCAGCACCACGCCGGGCGGTTTGATCGTTAGCTTCACCTACGATAGTTCCAGCACAGCGCCCACAAACGTCGGTAGCTATGCGGTGGTCGCCACGATCAACGATGCAAACTACGAAGGCACGGCAAACGGCACGTTGGTCATTTCAAAAGCTACGGCACCCGTGGTGCTAGGAGGTTTGGCACAGACCTACGACGGCAATCCGAGACCAGCCACGGCCAGCACCACGCCGGGCGGCCTGACGGTTGAGTTTACCTACAACGGCTCTGGCACCGCGCCCACCAATGCAGGCAGCTATGCGGTGGTCGCCACTATCAACGATGCAAACTACGAAGGCACGGCAAACGGCACGTTGGTCATTTCAAAAGCTACGGCGCCCGTGGTGCTAGGAGGTCTGGCACAGACCTACGACGGCAATCCGAGACCAGCTACGGCCAGCACCACGCCGGGCGGTTTGATCGTTGGCTTCACCTACGACAGTTCGAGCACAGTGCCCGCCAACGCCGGTAGCTACGCGGTGGTAGCGACGATCAACGATGCGAACTACGAAGGCACAGCAAACGGCACTTTGGTGATCTCGAAAGCCTCAGCGCCTATCGTTCTAGGAAGTCTTTCACAGACCTACAACGGCAATCCAAGACCTGCTACCGCTAGCACCACGCCGGACGGTTTGATCGTCAGCATCACCTACGACGCTTCGAGCACAGCGCCCGCCAACGTCGGCAGCTACGCGGTGGTCGCAACGATCAGCGATACGAACTACGAAGGCACGGCCAATGGAACCTTGGTCATCTCCAAAGGCACGGCACCGATCGTGCTCGGGAATCTCTCGCAGACCTACAATGGGAACCCAAGGTATGTCTCTGCCAACACGACGCCGGATGGGCTGATCGTGAGCCTCACCTACAACGGCTCCAGTTCCGCGCCTGCCAACGTCGGCAGCTACGCGGTGGTCGCAACGATCAGCGATGCGAATTACGAGGGCACGGCCAGCGACACTCTGGTGATCTCTAAGGCCACCGCTCCCATCGTGCTCGGAAACCTGTCACAGACCTTCAACGGCAGCCCGAGGCATGCCTCGGCAAGCACCACGCCGGATGGGCTGATCGTGAGCCTCACCTACAATGGCTCCAGCACGGCTCCCACCAACCCCGGCAGCTACGCGGTGGTGGCGACGATCAGCGATGCGAATTACGAGGGCACGGCCAATGGAACTCTGACCATTACTGGCGGGCAGACCATCAGCGCCTGGCGGACGGCGCAGTTCAGCCCCACGCAGATTACCAATGGTGATGCCGCCAACAACGCGGACCCCGACAAGGATGGTTTCTTAAATCTGGCTGAGTACGCTCTGGGAACCGATCCAAACGCTGCCACCCCGCCTCTCGCCTTCACCCTCGACGGAAACGGCCTGAGCTTGGTCTTCACCCGCCCCCGCGATCTTCCCGATGTCATCTATGCCGCCCAAGCCAGTGAAAACCTGACCTCCTGGTCTCCGGTCTCCATCGAGCTGGTCACCGATGGCCCGGTGCAGACCATGCGGGCACGTGATCCTCTCAGCACGGGCAGTCCTGAACGACGCTTCCTTCAGCTCATCTTTACCTCGCCGTAATGCCCGGGGGCGCTGAGCCTGTTACGGCTGGTCCGGGAGTCGGGCAGGTGGTTCATCCACGTTGCGACATGAACAGGCCGCCTTATTCTCTGTGCAGGACCGGCTGGGCCGGTCCGCATCGAGTGCCTAGAAGAATGTTCCTTTCATGACCGCCCTGCCGTTTTCAGCCTTTCGAAGCCTGCCCCATCTCCTCGGGATGGTCTTGTCTTTGCTGCTGCTGGCGGGACAAAGCTGCGGACAGGACGCACCTGCCGCGCCGACCGGCGTGAGGGTGTCTCTCAGCCATCTGGCGGATGACATCACCGGCGTCATGGTGAGCTGGACGGACAATTCGGCGGATGAGACCTCTTTCCAAGTCTATTTGACCAGCGTGAGCCAGTCTGTGCCAATGTCACACCTCGCCACCGCACCAGCGAATGCGACGCAGACGCATCTCCGGCTCGATGCCGCCTTTTTTCCGCCGGATGCCACGCTCTACTGCTGGGTGGCAGCGGCCAATGATTCAGGATTCTCGGAATACAGTTCGGTCGGAACGATTGCCAACCATGCCTCCCTCCAGGTGCACGAGCCGCCGGCCGATCTGGTGGTCACGGCCTCCTCCAGCAACACCATTCGGATCGAGTGGAGTGATCGTTCCAACTCCGAGGAGTACACCGAAATTTGGGCCCGTGACACAGGCGTCAGGGATCGCGGCTATGAACTTCTGGCTCAGGTGCTCTGGAATGTTACCACACACGATATGGAGGATTACCTCCAGCCCGGGCGGACTTATGAGCTCGCTCTGCGAACATCCAGATCGGCAGGCGTCCGCCATAACTCGGAAGTCTTCCACAGCCTCTTTTCCGAGCCAGTGACCTTTGCGATGCCGGGCATCCATAGTGACTCACCTCCGCCACCGCCCTCCAATCTATCCTTGGCAGCTTTTGCAGATGCCACCTCCCATGGTTTCGGTGTGTACTTTGATGACAATGCCACTGACGAGACCAGTTATGAGATCCAGAGCAGGGCATCCGACGCGTCGGATGACACCTTCGCTACCCTCGGAACCATCCCTGGCACCCTCGGCGCGAATCTAGGTGTCGGAGCATTGATTGGTGGGCATTCCGAGGACACTTCTTGCGTTTTTCGGGTTCGCGCCGTTCGCGGGAACGGTCCCTTTGCGATCGTCTCGGAGTTCTCCGAATCGTGCGGGGCGGTAGCCTCCGCTTTGGATGCTCCCACCAACCTACGCACATCAGCCCCTTCCACAGACGGGCGAGTGCAGTTGTTCTGGTCTGACAATGCCACCGAAGAAACCGGCTACCAGATCGAGTTTCGGCTAGGGGGGAGCGGCGACTTTACCAGCCTGGGCATTATCGATTCGCCGGAATGTTCTCGCTATCAGGTGGACGGAGGCATTGGAGGTTTTACGCCCGGGGCGATGGTGCAGTTCCAAGTTCGGGCGGTCCGTGGTGGCCTACCCGCTTCTGGTCCAAGCAATGTGGCCACAGTGACGATCCCCGCAGCACCCTTCCAAAAACCCGCAAACCTCGTCGCCACCGTCAGCGGTGAGGCGACCGTCCATCTCACCTGGAAGGATAACTCGAGCGTGGAATCCAATTTCCAACTTCTCGCCCGGGAGGCGGGTGCTGCCGAATACCAAGTGATCGCCACGCCCGCCGCCAACGCCACAAGCGCCAGCGTGACGATGACCCCTGGGCTAGTTTATGAGTTTGCCCTAGCGGCTGTGCACGCTCACAGCGGCGAAGAGGTGCTTTCGGAGCTCACGGAAGCGGCACAGTGTCAGCTTCCCTTTCACGCCCCATCAGATCTTTTGGCCGTGGCAGCCACGGATCGCCAGATTAACCTGAGATGGGTGGATAACTCGACCTCCGAGACAGGATATGCCATCTACTGCAAACGGAATACGGATAGCGCATTTCAGATTTGCGGCGTGGTGAGTGCTTCGCAGACCTCCTTTTCCACGAGCCATGTGGATGCGGCTGGACGCCTCCCACTGGAACCGAATACCACCTATCTGTTTGAGGTTCGGGCCTACGCGGGCCTTTCCGGTGATCTTGCCGTCAGTAATCCGGCCGTGGTGGACAGCATGGCAGTGCGGACCTTTGCCACCACCGGCTCGGCCATGACTAAGGATGGTGTGACGGCGGCTCTCGCACCTCCGATGCTGGTGAATCAGTCCTTTTCACACCCCTTCACCGTCACTCAGGGACAGGCGGCCATATCCAGCTCCCACATCCTAGGCCCGCTGCCGCCTGGCATCGTCTATGACTCGGTCACTCGAACTCTCAGCGGCACCCCGACCGCCTGCGGCCCCTACACACCCACTCTCGTGGTGAAGTGGGCCAATGGTTGGACGAGCGCCCAGACCATTCACTTGCGGCCCCATTTCAGGCCTGGGCCTCCCGTGGTAAAAACACCGATCGCTGACCATGCGTTGACACTGGGTGACAGTCCGCTTTCGATTCCTCTGGAGTTTGCCTTTTCCGATCCTGATGCGGAATCCGCCGTGGCCCTCCAGATCACCGGAGCGGACGGCACGCCAGGCTCCCGCCGGATCACGATCATTCTGAATGACAGTGTCACCCCGCTGACCGTGGCCAATTTCCGCTCCTATCTGCTAAATGGCTCGGATGGCTACATGGGCAGTGTTTTTCATCGTCTCGTGCCTGACTTCGTCTTGCAAGGTGGAGCCTTTCGGTCCGCTCCCCAGCCGACAGCACACCCATCAGGCTTGGCGAGCATCACGAAGCTCTCCCCCATCCAAAATGAACCCGGTCTGCCAAACATCGCCGGCACGGTGGCGATGGCCAAAATGAGCAGTGACCCGCACAGCGCCACATCGGACTTCTTTTTCAACCTCGCGGACAATAGCGCCAGCCTCGACAGGCAAAATGAAGGCTTCAGTGTTTTCGCTCGCGTCTCCCAGCCTTCGGTCGCTGCCTTGATGGAGCTGGCGGCCCTTCCGCAGGAAACGACGGAGGCAGGCCACGCCGTGCCAGTCATTCCTGCTGAATCGCCAGCGGCGGAGCCGGAGGCATCTCAACTCGTTCGTGTCGATGCCATCAGCACCGATGTGCCAGTGCTAGTCGATCACCGAGCCACCAGTTCGGATCAGGGCGTGGCCACCGCCTCGATCTCAGGCACCGACCTCTCGCTTTCACCCGTCGCTCCGGGCACCTCCACCATCAGCCTCCAGGTCTCGGATCTCGATGGAAACCAGCTCAAGGCTCCCCTCACCTTTGAGGTCACGGTGAACAACACGCTCTCCAACTGGGCCACCACCGAAGGCCTCACCAGCGGTCAAACCGGCCCCACGGATGACCCTGACTTCGATGGTCGCAAAAACCTCCTCGAATACGCCCTCATGAGCAGCCCCGGCACCGCTAATGGCTCAGCGGAACCTGCTTTGAACACCATCACCGATGGGGCTGATAAAAAAGCCACCATCACCTTCAAGGTGCGGAAATTTGCCGCCCTCACCTACGCCGTCGAAGGCTCCAGCGATCTCACCACCTGGACGCCTGTTTGGACGAGCACCTCCGGTTTCGCGGGTCCCGCCGTCAGCGCCTCGGTGAACAACGCCGATCATACCCTCGTCACCATCAAAGACAGCGTGCCCTACTCCGACACCACACCGCGCTTCCTCCAGTTAAAGGTCACCGCTCCGTGAGGATGACGCCCTTCGCGGGGTTGCCACCCTTTGCCGTGAGCCAAAGCAGCAGCGGCAGGCGGATGAAAAAGCCGCAGAGCAGCCTCGCGTGCATCCAGGTGAGCAGCGTATTGTCCCGAAAGTAGCGAAACTGGGACACACCGCCCTCCGCCGCCGTGAGATACTTCACCGGCGTGGGCACATTAATCGCTGGCACGCCGTTCCAGCACAGCCGCACGGCCACCTCCGTGTCGAAATCAAAGCGCCGGGCAAACCGGGTGCCTCGAAAAGCCTTCAGCAACTCCGGCAGCGGGTAAAGCCGCATACCGAAAAGCGTGTCCCCGATGCCCCAGCCGAGCGTTTCGATATGCGCCCACAGATTCGAGAGCTGGCGACCTCGCACGCGGACCAGCGGAGCCTCCGGCCCAAAGATCGGCAGACCCAGTAGCGCCGCTTCGGGGTGCTGCTCGCCGATGGCAATGAATTTCGGGATGAACTCCGCCGGGTGCTGCCCATCCGCGTCCATCGTCAGCACATGCGTGAAGCCAGCTTCGGAGAGCGCCTCCGATCCGGCCAGCACAGCGGCTCCCTTGCCCTGATTGACCGGCAGTTTCAGCAGGCGCAGGCCGGGATGATCCGGCTGCAGGGCCTCCGCATCACGCTCACTGCCATCCGTGCTGCCATCGATCACCACCCACACATCCTTCCAGCGCTCCAGAGCCTGCAAGACAGTCGTCTTCAGAAGGCGTCCGGTATTGAAACTGGGGATCAGGATGGCAACGCGCATGCAACGCACCGCGTTTAGCCCGCGGAGCGGTGGATGGGGGCGAGAAACTGCCCTCCCGCAAGCCCAGAATCCCCTCCCGCACAGCTTTCGCCAGCCCATGCTCAGCCCGGCAGACTCAGATGCCCTAGGGCCAGCAGGCCGTAGTAGGTGTACTCGCAGTCCAGCACATCATCCGTCCAGTTCCCGTGAAAGCCCCCCGTGGCATTCCAGAGCGAGTCCACAAAGTCCAGGCACGGCTCCTTCAACCGCGAAAAATCCGCCTGCACCGCATCCAGCGCATGCAGCGCCACCGCCGTTGAGAGCAGATCCGGCAGTGGCGCATTCGGCATCGCCAAAAAGCCCCCGCTGGGAAGGCAGCGCTTCATCAGCCAGTCCACCGCCTCGGCAGGAGGCGTCATCTCCAGGTGCCGGTGCAGCGCCACCATCGCCGCCGTCGCCGTCGTCGATCCCACCGGGATGCCCGGCTCGTTCGACCAGGCCCCATCCGGCGTCCGCAGGCTGCCCATGCACTCCGCCACCCGCCACGGCGCAGGCGGGATCAAACCCAAATCTTGATAGGCACCCCAGGCGATCAGGCAGCCATACGCGCTACTTTTTTTTCGACCCGGTGCTTGATGATAGCCTCCATCCTCGCAGCGCCAGCCCTCGATCCGTGCCGCCAAAGCCTCACGCCAGGCCGCCGTCGTGCCCGCCAGACCCGCATTCGCATGGCAGCGTGCCAGACAGCACAAATGCACAAAATCCAGCCCAGCCCCATCGCCGAATCCCGCCAGCCAGGGCCGCAGATCCGGCAGCGTGCTCTCCTCCACCAGCAGCGCCCGCAGCCCCTCGATGCCAAACACCGAGTAGTACAAGTCCGGCCGGTCATCGCGGTCCAAAAAGCCACCGCCACCCGCCGCCAGCCGCGAGCGCAAAAAACCCTCCACCAGCGGCGTGGCCTCACCCAGCACTTTCGGAGCCAGACGAGCCACTTGGAGCATTTCGAGACGGAAAGACATGCGCCCTACTACGGGGCGCAGCACGGCGGTCAAGAAAGCCGTATTTAGCGCTTGAGAATCCCTCGCCCTGAACCACACTCGCGCCCCGGTCACCCCGAAAACGTGCTCACGTGGCGGAATTGGTAGACGCGCTAGATTCAGGTTCTAGTGAGTAACATCGTGCTGGTTCGAGTCCAGTCGTGAGCACCATTCGGTGGCGGATTTAACTCCTTCCCAAGCCGGGTTTTGCCCCGATCACGCCACCCCATGCAGGACGCCGGATACGTCAGACAAGCCTTCGCCGGCATCGCACGGCGCTACGTCGTCGCCAACCACGTGCTCAGCCTCGGCATCGATTGCCTGTGGCGGCGCACCACCTCGAAACGCATCGCCAAGCTCGCCCCGCAGCGTGTACTCGACCTCGCCACCGGCAGTGGGGATCTCGCCCAGGCCGTCCAGGCAGCCTGTCCCGCCGCCAAAGTCCTCGGCGCCGATTTTTCCGTCCCCATGATGCGTGAAGCGCAAAAACGCCGCTTCCACCGCCTCGTCGCGGCCGATGGGCTCCGCCTCCCGTTTCAAGATGGAGCCTTCGACGTGCTCACCGTCGGCTTTGGCCTGCGAAACATGGCCTCCTGGCCGCTCGCCCTCCAGGAAATGAGCCGCGTCCTCCGCCCCGGCGGAAGCCTCTTCGTCCTCGATTTCTCCATCCCGCGCCTTCCTGGCCTCCGGCAGCTCTATCTCTTCTATTTGAAGAACATCATGCCCCGCATCGCTGGCTGGATCACCTGCCAGCGTGCCGCCTATGAATACCTCTGCGGCTCCATCGAACGCTTTCCTTCCGGCCCCGAGATGGAGACCCTCATCCAGTCCAACGGCTTCCAAACCGCTCACGGCACGCCGCTCACTTTTGGCATTGCCAGCCTGTATGAAGCCCGCAAGGCCGGTTGAATCCCATCGCTGACTCATCCGCCCGATGCCTCCAGTCGATCAACGCGTGGCGATCTCCTTCAAATGCGCCGCCAGCCGCTGGCGCATCCGTTCCATGCGTTCCGCTTGCACGGGCTGCTTCGCGAGGTTGTGAAGTTCATCCGCATCCGTGCGCAAGTCGTAGAGCAGCTCCTCGCCGCCTTCCCAAGCGATGTAGCGGAAGGCGTCGGTGCGCAGGCTGTGGCCGAGTTGTTTCGTGTGCGGGGCGATCATGGTGCTGATGGCCACCTGCTTTCCTTTCGCGGCGGGATCATCGAGCATGGGCTTGAGGCTGCGGCCTTGGAGGTGCTTCGGCTTGGGCAATCCGGCGAGATCGCAGAGCGTGGGGTAGATGTCCACCTGCTCGGCGAGGCCGCTGCGGGCGCCGGGCTTCACACCGGGCGCGGCGATGATGAGCGGCACATGATTGGCGCCTTCAAAGAGCGTTTGTTTGGCCCACAAGCCGTGTTCGCCGAGTTGGTAGCCGTGATCGCCGGTGAGCACAATGATGGTGTTTTCGTCGAGATGCAGTTCTCGGAGCTTTTCGAGCACGCGGGCGATTTGCGAGTCCACGAAGCTCGTGGAGGCCAAATAAGCCTGCATCGCATCGCGGGCTTCCTCGCGAGTGGGAGCCGCGTAGCGGAAAACGTTGTTGTTGGGCCGCAAAGAGGCTTTGGGCAGTTGCGAAAGGTCTTCGCCGCCGTCGCGATAAAACGGCGGCAGCGTGAGCTGAGTCGCGTCGATGGCCTCAAAGAACGATTTCGGGGCCACAAACGGCGTGTGCGGCCGAATGAAGCCCACCGCGAGGAAAAACGGCTTCGCCTTGAACTGCTCCAGCGTGGCGATGGCATCGTCCGCGATGGCGTAATCGGTGAAATCGGCCGCTGGACGCGATGAGGCCGCGTAAGTGCGGTTGTAGCTCTCACCCTTGGCCTTCGAGCGTGATTTGTCGTCGGGATCGCTCGCCTTTTTGGCCTCGACGAGGATTTCGTTGTCCTTGTGCAGCGCGGAGCCGAGTTCGACATCAAGCTTCGTCTTCGGATCTGGCACATGGAAGACTTTGCCGACACGTCCCGTGGCATAGCCGTGGTCTTTGAAGTGTTGCGGCAGCGTTACCTCATCCGGCAGCGCCTTCCGCAAGCTCGTCGTGAGGTCCATCACGCCCGTCTTCTCTGGATAGCAACCGGTGAGAAACGAGCAGCGCGAGGGATTGCACAACGCGAACTGCGTGTAGGCATGCTCAAACCTCACCCCACGCGCCGCCAGCGCATCCATGCCCGGGGTGCGCACGGACGAATTGCCGTAGCAGCTCAACGTCGTCGTCAGGTCATCGACGATGATGAAGAGGACGTTTGGCGGTGCTGCATGAAGCGTGCAGCAAAGGATGAAGGGGAGGATGAATCTCATGCGAAGGAGAACGCGCGTCACCTTCTCTTCTCACACCTTCCCAGCGTCCCGGCGTTGTGCGCGCCGGAGATGATGTCGAGGCTTTTCGAGGCAGCCCAAAGCCGCCCTACTGCAACAAAAACGCCGCGACGAGTTGCTTCGCTTCATCGGCATAGACGAAGCTGCCGCTGACTTGCAGGCCGTGATTGCCGCCGATGAGCTTGTAGTGGACGAACTGGCCGCCGCGGTAGGTGTATTTCACGAAGGGAGCGGAGTAGCCGTTCGTGCCGGTGCCGACGACGCCTGCGGCATCGGCGAGCTGCGGGCCGGTTTCACCCATCGCTTGGGCAAAGCGATAGATGCTCTCTTGGGCCGAGATGAAGGTGCCGATGGCGCTGGTGCCGCCGTTGTAGGGGATGAGAGGATCGGCCGTGCCGTTGAGGCTGATGATGCGGCGGCGCTTGGCGGGTGCGATGGTCTGGTCGTAGGCATTGCTGCCGGTGGCATTGAACCAGAAGGCGCTGTCGTGATACATCTTGGCGAGCATTTGGGAGACCTGGCAGCCTGCATTCTGAAAGGCGGCACCATCAAGCTCGATGAGCAGGCGGTTCGTCATGCCGGAGCCGTTGGAGATGCCGAAGATGGAGATTCTGCCCGCATCGACATTGTCGTAGGTCTTCAGCAGCGCGATGAGATCGCGGATGAAGGCCACATCAGGTGCCTGCGACGCTTCGCCATCGACATTCCAACTCGTGAGGTAGCCGCTCGGCGCCACGCGGATGGCCGTGCTGACATGCGGGTCCAGCGCCCCGATCATTTGCCCTCCTGTCCCGCCATTGCCATGGAGCAAAATGACCACGGGATGCGGGCCTGCACCAGAGGGCACATGCACGACGGCGGTGCGTGCGAAGCCGCTCGGCTCCTGCGCCCATGTTTGCGTGATGCTGAGCGTGGTGTTGGCGAGGTTTCCATTCGGCGTCTGCACGGTGAGGGCGCGGTGAAATTTCCTCGGCACACTCGGAGCGTGGATGAACTCATCCGTGTAGGTGATCGAGCCGCCGGTGCCGGAGAGTGTAGCCATCGGCGTCCACGAAAGCAGATCGGTGGAGCACTGGATCTCGTAGCTCTCGCCCGCGACGCTATCGAAGGTGAAGAACGGGTGGCTGCTGCCATCAATGCCCGCATTCGTCACCTTCGCGGCGGCATTGGCACTGCCGCTGCCACCGCCGCCCGTGACGGTGAGAAGCAATTGATTGATGATGAATCGCGAGTTCAAAGCCGTGCCGGAGGTGGGCCCCGTCGCCGTGATTTTGACGCTGCCGAGATTCGGCACGGAGATCGCAAAGGGCGTGGTGTTGAACGAGCCGCTGCTCACCGCGGTGGTGCCGTCAAAGATCGCGTATTGCTTCTCCGTGGTGCCGATCGAGCGGGTGCCGATGCCGGAAATCCGCAGAGACTGCCCGACCGCGAGACCGGTGACATTGCTCAAGGTGAAAACGAGTGATTCGTCATCATTGGCGATGAGATTGTTTCGATTGTCGATCTCGACCGCGCTGCCGCCGGAGACGCCGATGCCGTCGTTGTGATTCGTCACCGTCAATGCCGGCGTGGCGACGCTCGTGGCCGTGATCGTGAGATCAAAGCTGATGCCCGCAGTCAGGCCGGAGACATTCGAATTCGCCGAACTCAACCCTGTGACCGAGTTGGTGATGTTGTTGGTGCCAAGACTCACAATCGCCTGTGCGTGCAGAAAACTGGTGGGAAGCAGGAGAGCGGAGAGGCAGGCGGAGAGGAGTTTCATGCTTTTGTGCTGACGGCGACTCGTGCATATTTGCCGATTGTGAATCGCGTCAGCCCGCAGAAACTCCGCCTAGGACATCCGGTTGCGTTGCAGGAAGAATTTGTTGTGCCGATTAGCTGACTTGGCTTGGAAACATCCCCGGAACTATTTGGCCTTCGCCGAAGTCCACCAGCGCTTCTCATTGAAGTCGGATCATGCAACAGGCGCAAGCGGAAGAGCTGGAGCTCTTGTGAGACGGGGGATTGACGGGCAGGCAGAATCACCTGCATGGTGAATCTGCCGATCGAATACTCTGACAAGCCCGTGACGCCGTTTGGCGGCATGACGTTGATGAAGCGCTTTGTGGATCAGACGAGCATCCGCGAGCATCTCGCCACGCTGGATTTGCCCCAACGCATCCTTCGCCTCCGCCGAGCGCGTCGGCGCAAACGACGGCTCCTTCTCGTTCAACACTTTGAATACCCCCGTCCGAGCCCCGTATTGACCCGAAAGAAACGCCGCCCGCGTTGGCGAACACTGCGCATCCGCATACGCCTGCGTGAACTGCATCCCCTGAGCCGCGAGCCGATCCAAGTTCGGCGTTTGCAGGTCCTTGTTGCCGTAGCAGCTCAGCGCATTCCATCCCATGTCATCAGCCAAGATGTGGAGGATGTTCGGCTGCGCCGCGCAGAGCGAAGGGCGAAGGGCGAAGAGGATGAGAATGCGGATCATCGCGCCCTGAAACGCCGTCTGTGGCCGGACATTCCGGCAAAGAGTGTGTCGGCTTTGGAGAAGGAACTGGCAATCGGCCACGAACG
This sequence comes from Verrucomicrobiaceae bacterium, assembly GCA_016713245.1. Classification (GTDB taxonomy): domain Bacteria; phylum Verrucomicrobiota; class Verrucomicrobiia; order Verrucomicrobiales; family Verrucomicrobiaceae; genus Prosthecobacter. The sequence continues at coordinate 2,140,863 of JADJPM010000001.1, forward strand.
AAAGCATCCTTGCCGGACAGGCGAACTACCGTTACCTATGCCGCATGACTTGGAAGGAAAACATCACCCACTGGCGGAGCCTCACGCCGGAGGAGAAACTGCGCCGCAAGTGGGAGTCGATCCCGCAGGATGTGGCGCGGAGCATGGCCTTCGAGGGCGAACCGGTGCCGGTGGAGAGGATTCGCGCGACACTCGCCCGGATCGAGCCACCCGCTTTGTTGAAACCACGCAAGGCGTCCTGAGCTACTCGGAACTGGCTCCGCTGCTGGCGGACCGCGTCGCCGTTGTCGAGGCTTCCATCTTGGCAGGTGACTATGCAAAGCATCCGCTGGATGAGTGGTTGGTGCTGGATCTGCATCGCCGCATCTGCGTGGACCTTGTGCCAGAATGGGCAGGCAAATGGCGGGACATACGGAGTTGGTCTGCGTGGCGGCAATGGGCAGATCGAAAGCCATCGTCAGCGGCCTGACATTCCGGCAAAGAGTGTGTCGGATTTGGAGAAGGCACAGATGCCACCGATCTACGTCTTCACTTCTCACTCCTTCCCGGCGGCCCAGCGGACGGTGAGAGGGATCAGGTGATGGAGGCCGTCAGTCAGCTCGGGGTGCGGGCTGAAGCAGAAGACGCGGCCTTTGCCGTATTGAGCACGCACGGCGGCGGAGGTGCGGGCCATGACGCCTTGTGGGGCACCTTTAAGGGCGATCTCGGTTTTGAAGATGGCGAGGCTCTCGTAGTTTGGCACATCGGGATCGTCCCACTCGGGGCGGGCGAGCAGCGGGCCTTGAGCGTATTCGATCGTCAGCTCGGGTTCGGTGTGGCGGAAGAAGGTCGCGCCCGCTGGCGAGAGTTGCAACTGCACCGGGCCGTTGCCGCGTGCCCAGTGGCGTTTGTCCACGACCTTGGCGTCGATGAGGTTCAGCGACCATTCGTAGTCGTTCGTTGCCAGATACGCACCACCGCAGACGCCGAGATAACCACCGCCTTGATTCACGAAATCACGCACCGCCTTGCGCCCGTTTTCGCCCAACGCCTTCCCTTGTCCGCCGCCACTGCCGCCCGGATGGACCAACACATCCACCTCGGCCAGTTTGCCGCTTTGAATCTCCGCCGCCGTGATGCGGGTGATTTGAAACGCATGATCCTTCGCGTTTTCGATGGCAGCGATCAACGGCAAGGCACTCGGCCCGACGCCATCGCCATCAAAGACTGCCACGCGAACGGGTTTGTCCTCCGCGAGTAGCCCGATGGGCATGAGCAGCAGAAGGAGTAGCGTGAAATGTCTAATCGAGGTCATCGGAGTGGTGGTTGATTGAGTGTGAAATAGCATCACCGCTTCCCCGCCTTCAACTCAATCTCCCGGAACTCCGCGCCACCCGCAGGCAGATGCACGCGCACATGGATGACGCGGCCGGTGGTCGGGATTTCGAGGGTGTGGGTTTGCCAATCGGCGGTGGCTTGGAGAGGGAAGGTGAGGCGATTGGCGGGGAGGAAGTCTTTGTCGCCGTCGATGCGCCAGGCGATGGCACCTTGGCCGGTGGCGGTGGTCTTGAGGGTGATCTTGGCGGTGACGGGACCGGCGAGCTTGAGCTTGGCTTTGGTGATGAAGGTGGGTTTGTCGGCTTTGTCGGGTGTGAGGATGAAAAGGCCGTCTTTGGCGGTGAGCTTGCCGTTGCGGGCTTCCCAGCCTTGGGTTTCCGCGGCATTGGCGGCGGGTGCTTCGACGCGTGGGGCGATGGTTTTGCCTTCGAGGTAGTGATCGAAGTAGTCGTTCCAAGTCGCGGCCATGGGGCCAAGGGCCATGCCGGGTGGATTGAGGCCGTCGGCCCAGGTTTTGAGCTTCGCTCGGAGTCGCGTGGCGATCTCCGGGTGCTTCGCGGCGAGGTTGTGCTTTTCCTCGCGGTCGGTGGCGAGGTCGTAGAGGTATTCGCGATCGCCACCACGCAGGAGTTTCCAGTTTCCTTCGCGAACGGCGCTCTGGGCCATCCAGCGCCAGTAGAGCGCGTCGTGCGGCGGCGCTTGGTTTTCGCCGGTGAGGTGCGGGAGGAGGTTCACGCCGTCGAGACTGCTTCGATTGCCAATCGAAGCTACGGCGGAGGCCGTAGCGGCGAAATCGAGCGCACTCACGGGATGTTCATAAACCTGACCACCAGGGATCGTGCCGGGCCAGGCGATGAGAAAGGGCGTGGACATGCCGCCTTCGGAGAGCATGCCTTTTTCGCCATTCAGCGGCGTGTTCAGGCTGCCGTCCCAGCCGCCTGCGTCGCCCTGGAGCGGCGAATCGACCTTGTGAATCTTCAGCGGAGCGCCGTTGTCGCCGATGAAGAAGATGAGCGTCTTCTCGGTGAGGCCGTGTTTCTTCAAAGTGCTCGTGATGAGGCCCACGCCGTCGTCGATGGCGGAAAGCATCGCCAGCGCAGCGCGGCGTCGCTCCGGCATCTCGCCGGGAAAGCGGTCCATGTAGCGCTTTGGCGCATCCAGCGGCGTGTGCGGGCCGCGATAGGCCACGTAGAGGAAGAAGGGCTGGTCCTTGTAGCGCTCGATGATCGCCGCGGCGGCCTTTGAACAGCCATCGAGATGATACTCGGTCGGTGGCAGATCACTCATCGGGCGGTCCTGACCATCGAGCGTGATGTTCGCCGAGAAGGGGCGCTGCGCGTTCTGCGAGAACACATGCTTGAAGCCGTGCTTCGTGATCGCGTCGGTGGGTCCGAGGTGCCATTTGCCGAACTGCGCCGTGGCGTAGCCCGCGTTTTGCAGTCGCGTGGCGATGGTGGTCTGCTTGTTGAAGCCGTCGAGCGCGGAGCCGTTGTTATCGAGATCAAAGCGGCCCTGGAAGCGCCCGGTCATCAACCCGCCACGCGAGGGCACGCATTGCGGCGCGGTGCTATAACCATGCGTCGCCACCACGCCGCTGCGGGCCAATGCATCGAGGTTCGGCGTCTTGATGTCCTTCACCACGCCGTGAATGCCGAGATCGGCGTGACCGTGGTCGTCGGTGTAGATGAGGATGATGTTCGGCTTCGCCGCGAAGGCGGAGAGCAGAGGGCAGAGAGCGAAGAGAAAAGCCAGGTGGCGCATGGTGGGCGTGAAACGAAGCCGCTGGCCGGACATTCCGGCAAAGAGTGTGTCGGATCCGGTAATTCGCTCTTTACGGCCAGCGGGCGTTTGTTTTACGATTCGGCTGCCATGACTGCGAAATCCGCCTCTCCTGCCGCCACGAAGCCGAACGCCGAATACGCCATCTACAAGCCGAACGGTCGCGGCAACGGCGGCGTGATTCGTTTTGAGTTCAATCGCAGCAAAGGAGCCGTTTTCGTCGATGCGGCCACGCAGAGCGGCGAGAAGCAGTTCGATTGGGAATCGAAGATCACCATGAAATGGGGCCTCAACGACCTCGGGGCCGTTTTGGCGACGCTGCAAGGCCGTCAGGAGCAGGCGAAGCTCTTCCACCAGTCCGAAAAGGCCAACAGCGCCTTCGAGCTGACCTATCGCGATGATCCGCAGAAGGCACCGTTCTTCATGAGCATGTCCCGCCAGGAAGGCGCGACGAAAAACGTGAAGAAGGTCACGATCCCCGTCACGCACTCGGAGGCCGCGATCCTCGAAACCGCGTTGCGGGCGGCGATCACGCGGCTGATCGGTTGGTGAATCGGTGAGCAAGATTATAGCTTGCAAAGAAAGTTAGCCTAGGCTAAAACGGGCCGCCATGCCACCCGCGCTCCGTTTCTTTCTTTCCTGCTTAGCCCTTTTGGGCCTAGGCGGCTGCGAGCCTAGTTCATCGAACGGCAATTCAGAAGGAAGACCTGCCGTGGTCGCCACGACGACGATGATCGCTGATATGGTGCGGGAGATCGGCGGAGATGACATCTCACTCACCGCCTTGATGGGGGCGGGCGTCGATCCGCATCTTTACAAGGCCTCTGCGGAGGACGCCCAAAAGCTCGGCACGGCGAAGGCCATCTTCTATAATGGGCTGATGCTCGAAGGCCGAATGAGCGAGCTGCTCGACCGGCTGGCAGCACAGGGGCGGGTGGTCCATGCGGTGACCGCAAAGCTTGGCGAGGGCGATTTGATCCACCCACAAGGTGCCACGCATGCCGATCCGCACGTCTGGGGGGATGCTCAGCTCTGGTCGAAATGCCTCGAACCTGTTGTCGAGGGTCTCAGCCGCATTTTGCCGGACAAAGCGGGGGTTTTCGCCGAGCGCGGTCAGAAGTGGAAAGCGGCTACCCTGGCGCTCCATGACTGGGCGAAGGCTGAAACGGCCAAGATTCCCGTCGAGCAGCGTGTGCTGATCACCAGCCATGATGCCTTCAACTACTTCGGCCGCGCCTACGGATTCCAAGTGGTGGGTGTTCAGGGTATCTCGACCGTGAGCGAGGCCGGGCTGGCCGATGTGGCCAAGACAGTCGATTTCATCAAATCCAAGGGCGTGAAGGCCATTTTCGTCGAGAGCAGTGTGCCCCACGCGACCATAGAGCGCATCGCCAAGGACAGTGGTGCAAAGCTCGGTCGGGAGCTGTTCTCAGATGCTCTGGGAACACCCGGAGAGCCCGTCGCGGTGGAAGGACAAACCTATGATTGTGGCACTTATGAGGGAATGCTGCGTAGCAACGTGATTGCTATTCGAACAGCCCTCAGTCCCTGAAGTTTCAAAGATCATATTTTCAATAAATTTCATCATTCATGGTTGACTCTCTGTTATTGTCCCCGGATAATACTCGCCGCCTAATTTTCAGTTAGCACTTCAAACATGACTACACGCGCCCCACTCCACCTCGCCGCCGTCTTTGCCGTCGGACTCACCACCCTCGCCAATGCGGCTGAACCCGCTGTATTCAATAGCCAGCCCGCCGCCGTGCGTGAGATGAGCACCGATCGTCCTGACCAGACCGAGGGTGCCTTCACGGTTCCCAAAGGGATGTTTCAGTTCGAGTTCGGCTTCCTCAACTACTCCCGCCGCCTCGATACCGATCACCGCACCGAAAACTTCACCTGGGGCGAGGTAAACGCCAAATATGGCCTCACGAATGACCTCGACTTCCAGCTCCTCTGGCAGCCTTGGACGGAGCAACGATTCAAAGGCAATCCAGATCAGGGAGAAGATGGCTATTTCCGCGAAGGTGTGAATGACTTGAACGTCCGCCTCAAGTGGAACCTCATCGGCAATGACAGCGGGCCCTTCGCCCTCGCTTTGCTGCCTTCCGTCAAAGTCCCCACCGCCAAGCACCGCATCGGCAACGATCTCTGGGAAGGTGGCCTCGCCATCGCCACGGAGATCGATCTTGGCGGCGGCTGGTCGCTCGGAAACACCATCACTGGCTATGTGGCGGGCGATTCCGATGACACCCTCTATTTCCGCCCCTCGGCCACCGCCGTGCTCGGTTACGACATCACCGAAAAGTTCAGCTGCTTCGTCGAAATCTTCGCCGCTAACCAGATGGACTCCGAGCGCTATTGGCAGACCTCGCTGGACGCTGGCATCGGCTACGCGATCACCGAAAACATGATCTTTGACGCTGGCGCCTTCTGGTTCTTCCGCGGTGAGGAGGCTATCAATCCCTTCGTCGGCTTGAGCGTGCGCTTCTAATCTCAGCTCTTTTCATTCGATGAGCTCTTCGGACCCATGGTTCGAAGAGCTCTTTGTTTTTACCGACTGAAAAGCTGAGAAGGTTGTGTCTTGCCACAAAAGTTAGCCTGGGCTAAGAATGGCATGTGACTCCCGCACTCGAACTCCACGACCTCACGGTCAGCTACGCCAAAAAGCCCGTGCTTTACGGCGTGGACGTTCAGGTGCCGCAGGGAGCCCTCGTCGGGATCATCGGGCCGAACGGCGCGGGCAAAAGCACCATGATCCGCGCCATCATGGGCCTCACGCCGGCCAGCAGCGGCTGGGTGCAGGTCTTTGGCGAATCCTTTGAGAAAAACCGCCATCGTGTCGGCTACGTGCCGCAGCGTGAGCAGGTCGATTGGGACTTCCCGGTCAATGTGATGGATGTCGTGCTCATGGGCCGCTACGGCCGCCGCGGCTGGCTGCGTCGTGTCACGAAGGAGGACAAAAAGATCGCCGAGGAGAGCCTCGACAAGGTCGGCATGCTGCCCTTTCGCAACCGCCAGATCGCCAATCTCAGCGGCGGCCAGCAGCAGCGCGTCTTTCTCGCCCGCGCCCTCGCGCAGCAGAGCGATCTCTACCTCATGGACGAGCCCTTCGCCGGAGTCGATGCCACCACCGAGCGGGCCATCGTCACGCTCCTCCAAGACCTCCAATCCCAAGGCAAAACCATCCTCGTCGTCCACCACGACCTCACCACCGCGAAGGAGTATTTCGATCACCTGCTGCTCCTGAACATGCGCCTCGTCGCCTTCGGCAAAACGCAGGACATTTTTACCGTCGAGCAGCTTCAAAAGACCTACGGCGGCAGATTGACCATTTTGAGCGATGTCGCCGCGAAGGTAAGCCGTGAGATGTGAGAAGTAAGAAGTGAGATGTCATCAAACCACGAAAGCTATGAAACACGTCAGACACTTCCGCGAGCTAAGGACATATCAGAACGCCAGGGAGGCGGCTGGAATGGTTTTCAACATCTCGAAAACCTTTCCCAAGGAGGAGAGGTATTCGCTGACGGATCAGGTTCGAAGAGCCTCAAGGGCTGTAAAGGCCCTGATTGGCGAGGCGTGGGGACGCAGGCGTTACAAGGCTTCGTTTGCCCACAAGCTTGTGGAGGCACTTGGAGAAGCCAATGAGGTCCAAAGCTGGCTGGACGACATTTTAGACTGTGGCTATGCCGATTCAGATTGGGTTCAGACGATGATGGATCGCTATCAGGTTATTTGCAGCATGATCAGTCGGATGATCGACCACGCCGACGAATTCTGCCCCAACGACCCCGATGCCGATTATCGCGCTTCCAGCGTTCGTGAGCCTCTACCCGACTCCGAATGGTTCATCGACAACCCACGCTCTGCGCCGTGAACCACTTCTCACGTCTCACTTCTTACGTCTCACTTCTCATGCTTGCCCTCGCAAGCAGCTCGGTTCACGCCGCCCGCATCGGTGACCTCACGGAAACCTCCGTCACCGAGCAGGCCCTCCGCTTCTTCACCTTCAGCGATCCATCGCTGCGTCTCGCGCTGCTCGGCTGCATCCTGCTTGGACTCAATTGCGGCCTGCTCGGCGGTTTCGTTGTCGTTCGGCGCATGTCGCTGGTGGGGATACGTTGAGCCATGCGGTGCTGCCTGGCATCGCGTTGGGGTTTCTCTGGAACGACACCAAAGACCCGCTCGCCATCTTGATCGGCGCGACGCTCGTGGGCGGCCTTTCGATGCTCACCGTGAGTGCCATCACACGCACCACACGGCTCAAAGAGGATGCCGCGATGGGGCTCGTGCTCTCGTCGTTCTACGCCGTCGGCATCTGCCTCATCGGCATGATCCAAAGGCTGCCCAGCGGCAACAAAAGCGGCATCGACAAATTCCTCTTTGGCCAGGCCGCCGCCATGAATGGCAGTGACATCGCTTTGATGGCCATCACCGCCGGCCTCACGCTGCTCTTCGTCACCGTGGGCTATCGCGGACTGCTCACACTGAGCTTCCACCGCGCCTTTGGCGAGAGTTTGGGGCTGCCGATGGGCTTTTTGCATCACGCGATGATGCTGCTCATCTCCTTCGCCGTCGTCACCGCCATGCAGGCGGTCGGCGTGGTGCTCGTTTCGGCCATGCTCATCATTCCGCCGGCCACCGCCTGCCTGCTCACGGATCGCATGCATCGCGTGCTTATCCTCTCCGCCATCATCGGAGTCGGCACTGCGGCCTTCGGAGCCTTCTTATCCTTCCTCGGTTCCAATCTGCCCACCGGGCCCTTCATGGTGCTCGCGGGCTCGTTTGTGTTCGCGATGGCCTTTTTGTTCAGTCCGCAGCAGGGCTGGCTGACGCGACTTTGGAGGCAAAAAACGCAGAAATGCCGCATCGAGCGCGAAAACACGCTCAAGGCCATGTACCACCTCGCCGAGCGCCATGGCTTCCGCGAAGAAGGCATCACGCTGCTCGAACTCGCCAACGCACGCCGCGAACCTTTGGAGCAAATCCGTCTTCAAAGCGACGACCTCCTCCGTCAAAAGCTCGCCACCCTCACCGACGACGGCAGCATGCTCCACTTCACGCCTGAAGGCTGGCGCAAAGCCTGCGCCGTCGTGCGCAATCATCGCCTCTGGGAGCTCTACCTCACCAACATCATGCAATACGGCGCCGACCATGTGCACGACGACGCCGAAAAGATCGAGCACGTCCTCGGCGAAGACACCGTCCGCCAGCTCGAACGCCGCCTCGACTTCCCCCAGACCGATCCGCACGGAAAACCCATCCCCGGTGCCCGCGAAGTGCATGGATCGAGTAAACACAGGCCCGCCGGAACCACGGGTTACTGATCACAAAGCACGCGCATGAAACGCTACATTCGATTCATCGTTCAATCGGACCACGACAGTCCGACTCGATGCACTGGAGTGGTGGCTAGTCTGAGACTTCTTGCTGAGGCCGACAGACTTCCTGAATACCATGTCGAATACGCAAAAGAGCTATTTGAACGGTTAAACAACGAACTTCCCTGTCCGCCATTCAGCACGAACGATTGGGCAGATTGTGTTTCTTGGTTCAAGAATACCTCCAAAGAGTGGATAACTGTGTTTCGGGAGATAATCGCGATCCTCGAAGACTCCGACTTTCACGTGGCAACACTAACCACAGATCGCCCCGGTATGATCGTCTATGAAGATGAGTTCCAGGTAGTTGCTAAATCCCCAGAATATTAGCCCTCTTTTTCTGATCTCTCCCCCGTTCGTCATTTCATGTCTGACCTTCTTCCACCTTTTGACGCCCATCGCTTCTTCGTCGCGCCATGGACGACAGATATCGCCACTTACGGCTGGATGACGCTCATGGCATTCCTTGTCACAGCCGCGTGCGGGCTGGTGGGGAATTACCTCATCCTTCGCCGCATGGCGTTGGTCGGCGATGCGATCAGCCACAGCGTGCTGCCGGGGCTGGCGGTGGCGTTTTTGATCTCGGGGAAACTCACGTTGCCTGCGATGCTGGGCGGAGCGCTCGGCGCGGGCTTGCTGACGACGTTTTTGATCGAGTTCCTGCACACACGCAGCCGCATCAAGGCGGACGCGGCGATTGGGATCACCTTCTGCTCGCTCTTCGCGCTCGGTGTGGTGCTAATCAATGTCTTCGCCTCCAAAGTCCACCTTGATGCCGAATGCGTGTTGTATGGCGAGCTGAGCAATCTCGCGCTTGCCGAGTACTCGCTCGGCATGCCCGCGCCGGTGCTCGTGATGGGGGGCGTGGCGGTCATTGTGGCCGTCTTGATCGCGCTGTTTTACAAAGAGCTGCTCATCACCTCCTTCGATGCGCTGTTGGCAGGCTCGCAGGGCTTTGCGCCGGGCAAAATGCATCTCGCGCTCATGGCCGCGCTTTCGATCGTCATCGTCGCAGCCTTTGAAAGCGTCGGCGCGATCCTCGTGATCGCCATGCTCATCCTGCCAGGCGCCACGGCGCAGCTTTTGAGCACGCGACTGCCCGTCTGCCTCGCTTTGAGTGTGCTGCACGCGGCACTCAGCGCCATCGGCGGTCTGCATCTCTCGCTCGTTCTCGGCTGCCCGATGGCTGCCGCGGTCGTGGTGGCGGGAACGCTGTTGTTTGGCTGCGCGTGGGCGGTTTCGCTGATGCAGCGACGGGCCGGATTTGAGGCTTCAATGCCAACAGAATCTGCGGTTTGAGGTCTGCTGTTCACCTTGGTTTGTTTACCGAGAAGGAAAACTACCAAAAACGGCTTTTCTACGCCGACCGTGATGCTTGTTTACCCATCAACAATGAAACCGAAGAAATTGCCTCGCCCGGAATCGGATGCTGACAAGGAGCTGATATCCGTCGTTAAGAAACAAGGTTGGGGTGTCATTGATGTGTCAGATGCACCCATTCCTTTCGCGTTCACTGTTGGACTTGGCTACAGTTTCAATCACCCTGAGCTTTTGGTTTCAGGAATGGACATACGCACGAGCGCCTATGTCCTTAATGTCTATAGCGACAAGATCTCCAAAGGTCTGGTGATTGAGGATGGCCTCATTGACGAGGAATCAACAGGTGGGAAGTTCTACTTTTCAGACATCGCTTGGCGGGAGTTGCCGGGCTATTTTGGCACTGCGATCTGGTTTTATGGCGATGTGAAGTTCAAAGCGATTCAATGCTACTGGGCCGATAAAGCCGGTCATTTTCCATTCGAACGCAGGTGTCGAAGCTCCGTGAAAAAGATGCAGCTAAATCTGGGGGAATGCTAAAAACATGTCGTTCACTCCGAGCCGACGCTGCCGACGAGCGGATCGGCATTCATGCTGAAGCGGGACTGCCAGGGGGAGAAGAGGGCTCTTTCCTCGGTGAGGAGCTGGTTGGGATCAATCTGCGCGGCGAGAGGGGCGCTGCGGTCGATCTGGCCGGAGGAGGCGAGGATGCTGGCGATGACGGCGGCCTCGCCCTGATGCCAGCGGTGACGCGGGAGCGGCACGAGCAGGCTCGCGGCCTCGCCGGCGCTAGCGCCGGTTTTGTGCAAGGCGAGAGCTTCGAGGAAGCGGAGATAGACGTTTTGCGGCTCGAGCTGGCGGCGGTTGCGCACGATGGCGAGCATGGACTCGGTTTTTTGATCGGCGAGGAGGCTGAGGTAGATGAGCTGCTCCTGGATGCTCTCATCATGCATGGCTGGGCTGCCGATGAGGGAGCGGAGGAAGGTGTTTAAGGGCAGGCGGCCCGGCCGTGCACTGCGCAGAATGGCCCGCATGGTCTTGGAGCGATCCTTGGAGATATCGAGCGCCGTGGCGAAGGCGGTGGCGGCAAGCGTGGGCAGGTGATGATCGAGCGCGGCGACGCCGACGGCGAAGCAGTCGAGCGGGCGGTTTTCCTCGCGAGTGGCGGTGATGGCCTCGCTGAGGAGCATTTCGACGGCAAACTGACGCGAGGCACGCTGATGCAAGGTGGCGAGCGTTTGAGCGAGGATGCGCGAGTGCGGCAGCGGTGGCGATTCGGGATCGGCGACCATGGCGCCGGCCTCACGCCAGAGGCCTTCTTCCAACAACGATTCAAAACGACGGGCGAAGAGTTGCGGCTCGGTGACGGCCTCGCGGGCGCTGATGAGGGCGATGACCATGCGGTGCTCGCTTTGCCCCTGCAGCCATGCCGCGACGCGGTCTTTTTCCTCGGCGCTGAGACCACCGCTCCAGGCGATCTCGTTTTGATAATCGGAGCGGAGCTGGACCTCGTCGGTCGATGGAAGCTCCACAGGATGTCCGAAACGCACGGCGGCGAGACGATGCTCGACGCTTTGTCCGGGCAGATTGCGCAAGATCTGCCCCAGGTGCATGCGGTGGACGTTGTGCGAGACGGGAAGACCGGTGAGCATGGGTGCCATGGCGAGCACATCCTGGGCACGTCCCGCATTCATCATGTGGGCGAGGCTGCGGACGAGGCTGGCCTCGATGCGGTGGCGGGTATCGGCGGGGGCATTCGAGGCCCGGCGAAGCAGATCGACAGCGAGCGAGGCTTCATCAGGGGAACTTTCGAGCAGTTTTTCGAGCGCGGTGGCCGCGGCGGTGAAGTCGCCGGCTTCACGCCAGACGGCGAGCCAGGCAAATTGAGCCTGCGGGATGCTTTGCGCCTCTTTCGGGAGATTCGAGAGGATGGCCTTGGCACCGGTGAAGTCATGCAAACGAGCCAGCAAGGCCGCGTGACCCGCACTGTCAGCCGGCGTGGCAAGGCCGAGAGAGTTCAGTTTGTGGTAGGCACGGCGTGCCTCGGCCGGCGCGGCATCGGCAACGAGAGCGGCAAGGGCACGAAGGAGTTTCGCATCGCGAGGAGAGGTTTCGATGGCGGCTTTCAGCGAGGCGATGCCACTGCGGCTGTGACCTTCGACGAGGCAACGACGCACCTCGGCCATCGGATCGGCCTGCCATTCGTGATGAACGAGCCCGGGCGTGAAGTCACTCGTGAGCAGAATGACTGCCGGGGTGATGATGGAAAAGGCGATGACAAGGTAACGAAGCGCGGCAAAGCGATCAAAGGGATCGCCGCTGCGGAAGCGGAGATGCTTTGGTCGTGCCATGCGCATCGGCGAGAGCGCGTCGTCCCGCCACCAAGGCTGGAAGGCCTCGGAATCGCTCAGCACGGCATCGGTGCGGCGGCGGCGTGAGGTTTTAGGCATGCAGGCCTCCTTTCCGTCGTTGGCGCAGGCTTTGCAGGACCGTCATGCCGATCAGGGTCATGAGCGTGCGGGAAGGCTCGGGCACGGCATTGAGGTCGTTCGCGGGGCCACGGAGGCCTTCGATCCAGGTGGTGTTCAAGCCTCCGTTGGGCTGGCCCATCGTGGCGGCGGTAGTCGAGACGAGCGACTCGGTGGTGTTGCCTTCATTCGCGATGGAGCGGCCGGTGGTGATGGTGCTGGCGAGGATGTTTTCACTGCCAAACGCTGCCGCCACGGTGGTGGCGATGGCTCCGGGCGCGTTGTCATGGCCGATGGCATGGATGAAGCCGCTCGTGTCGCTGTTTCTTGCCGGTGGATTGCTGGATGAGATCCAGACGACGTCGCCGTTGTTGCCGATGTTGAGATTGCCATTCACGAGGGTCTCGCTGTGATCGCGAGCGCCTTGACCTGCGACGAGCTCAAAGCTCCAGCCGCCGTTCAACGGATCGTAGGCGAGTGATTGAGCGCCGAGGTTCACGCCTTTTACCACGATGATCGTCCCCGGCAGGAAGGCGGTCAGGTTGGCGTTGGTGAGCGCTTGATCGAGGGTGGCCTGGTCAAAGCGGAAGACACCTTGGAGCATGGACGTGGCATCGTTCGCATCGCCAAACGTTAGCGAGGCGAGACTGGATGCCGTGGTGCTCTCGGTGATGACGAACTCGATGTACTCGTCCCGCACCATTTTCGTGCCCGGACCCACGGTGCCGCCGGTGTTGCGGTATTCATTGACCATGATCGCCGCCGCCCGGAGCTGCGAGGGCAGCCACAAGGCGAAGAAAAGGCATATGATGGTCCAGCGTCGGGTCACGAGTTCTCAAATTTAAGAGAACATAACCCTAAAACAAGCTTTAGTTTACAATTTCCATACAAGTTGTAATTAACCCATGCGTCTCCGACGGGTCAGGCATGCCTGAAGCCCCAAAAGGGCCAGCAAGGTGCGCGACGGCTCCGGGGTGACATTGAAAGCGCTCAGGCTGGGCTGGCCTTCAGACCAGTTCGAGCTGTCAGCGATCACAGCGAGCCACTGGGCCTTCGTGCCGCCGGAGATCTGGAGGGCGGCAACGGCCGGGGCGGATGGATTCAGGCCCCAAGCGGAATGGTTGCCGTCTCCATCGCCGTGGAAGGTCAGGTCGGTGTGCGCAAAAGCGTTTTTCGCCCCGAGGCTCAGCCCGGGCGGAATGTCGCCGGTCAGCGTGTCCTCGGCATCGGAGAAGAAGGGGTAGTCAGTACTGCCGAAGTGAAGGGCGTAAATGAAACTGGTCGGATTCAGAAGCGGATTCGAGGCGCTGCCCTGAAAGGCGTAGATCTGGTCGGACTCGTATTCCAGTGCGAGGTCGCTGAACACGGCCGCGCCGCCGATCTGGCCGGGGATGACGCCCGATTTGGTCCACTGCCAGGCCGCGGCATCCGCCCCGGAGTAGATGACGGTGCCTTTGGCCACGTTTTGGGTCAGGGTGAGCTTGATGAGCGACTCGTTGCCCGCGCCCTGGGAAGCGTCCGCCCCATTGAATCTGCCCAAAGTGCTGCTCCAGCCGTTGTTCGTGAAGTAGATCGTCTCACCCGCAGTCAAGGGAGTGAGGGCCAGCATGCTGAAGGAATCATGAAAGTCATCGTAGCCGACGATGGCCAGGCTGGAGGCCGTGACAGCGGCCTCCAGCCTCATGCCCACACCAACCCCAAAAATCAGGATCAGAAGCGCCCATGCCCGAGCTTTTGATAAGGAAATCATGATCAATAAACAAACTTTATATCTTAATTAATAAGATATTTAGATGTGAATGTCAATTTTGAGAGCCGAAGTTTTTAAAATTTCGGCCTTCCTGCGATTTCGGTGCGTCCAAAAGAGGCTTTTCAGCCCTTCCGGTCGCGGTTCCTCAGCCGGGCCAGCATCTCCCGGATGTCCGCAGCTCCTTTCACCGAGACATAGAGCGTGACACTGCCATACCAGAACAGCGCCGCGAGGGTGAGGACTAGCCAAAAGGTGATCATGAACTCTTTGGATGGGGTTTGACCAAGGATCCAACGACCATGCCCAGCGCCGCGCCTACGAAGGCGGCGATGCCAGCGAGATCTTTGCCGACACTGGCAGCAAACGCGGCGGTGGCGGGCAGCTTTTCGAGCGTGAGGTGAGCCACCGGCACCGCGGCACCGAGCAGGATGGCACCGATGGCCCCCCAGTTGTTGGCCCGTTTCCAGTAGCAGCAGGCGATGAGCAGGACGGACATGCTGCTGAGGTAAATCGAGCCGGTGAGCAGCAGGTAGGACCAGACGTTCCCCTCAATATGATAAAACAGGCCGAAGATGAGCAGGTAAAGGCCGATGAGGGCCACGATGCAGCGGTTCCAAAGGATGGCCCGCTGGTCCGACCAGGCGGTGCGACGGAAGGGCGCGAGGATGTCATTGTAGATGACGCTGCCCCAGCTCAGCATGTAGCTCGAATTGGTGCTCATATCCGCCGCGAGCATGGCGGCGATGAGCAGGCCCATGAGACCGATGGGCAAAAACGAGCTCAAAAACTCCGGCATGGCGAGCAGCGAGGCATCGGAGAGTTTCGCCTGCGTTTCCAGGGCAAGCGCGGAGGTCTCCTCGGCCGTCAATTGGATCATTGGAGCCCCGACCGGTGATGCGGCGATCTTTTCCTGAACCATGACGGGAATGGCGAGGCGCTCTTCTTGAGTCAATTGCTTCAATGGAGCCCAGCCAAGCGTGGCAAGCGCCGCGATGCCCCAGATGCCGGGAAGGAGGAAACGGCACACGAAAAAGAAACTCGTTCGGGTGTAGATGCGCTGGCTCGTGTCGCTGTCCTTCGCGGAAAGGATGCGCACGATCACGGCCTGCCAGGTAAGCGCCGCGGCGGCATTCGCGATGAATTGATTCGCAAGGAAAGCCCAGCCAAGCGAGGGATTCGCAAGCGGGCTGAAGCCGCCTTCGCCGTGATGTTTGCGCACCGTTTCCACCAGCGTGTCCCAGCCGATGTTTTTCAAGATCAGCACGCTCACGACGAGCAAGCCGGCGCTCATCACGACGAATTGCAGGAAGTCGGTCACCAGCACGCTGAGCATGCCGCCGAGCACGGTGTAGATCACCACCATCAGCAAAAGCGCCGTCATGATGAGCGTGAGGTTCGAAAGATCGAAGCCCGCGACGGTGCAGAGGAACTTCCCGCCGATCTGGAGGAACACGCCCATGTTTAAGAGGCCGCCCATGACGATCACCATGCCGGAAAGCCAGCGCACCTTCCTGCCAAAGCGTGTTTCAAACATCTCCGGCAGCGTCATCGCCCCGGCCTGGCGCAACGGCTTGATGCAAAAGCCCGTCCAGCCGATCAAAGCCATGGCAACCGCCTGGCAAATGCCGGGTATCGCCCCGCTGAACCCCTGCGTGTAGCCCGCCTGCGCCGTGTACATGCAAGTGATGATGCCAAACTCCGTCGCCGCGAGCGAGGCGATGCCGAGATGGAGGTTCATTTCCCGGCCGGCGACGAGGTAATCTTCCAGTTTCCCAACGTAGCGACGCATGGCAATGCCCGCCGCCATCGTCACCAGCAGATAAAACCCCACGATGCCGCCATCGAACAGCCAGTGAAAATGGGTGCCCGAAGGCTGGGAGAGCGTCGTGAGCACAAAAAGGACTCCTGATGATGCCCAAAGCACCGAAAAGCCGCAAGAGAGCAGTCATCCATCTCCCGCAATTTCGCCATTTCTCGCTGAATGGCGGCCCAATTCGGGGGTAAAGAGGCGGCGAAAGTTCTCTGAAGGTGTAAGTTTTTTGAAATACGGCCTTCTTGGAATCTCGCTTCATAGAGGCCTGATCGACATTCACTGCCGGATGCGCCCCATGCGGACAGGACTTGGCGTCTGTCAAAAATGCTCATTTTGCCCCAAAACACCCTAGAATCAGGCCTTGCCATCAGAAATGGAGGTGCTAATTAGCTCGGCTTAGGAAAAGGATGAAGCATCTGAGAGATCAGAAAAGCCTTTCGATAAGGCATTCTAAAATTTCAAATTCTTCATGCTAATTCTAAAAAATATCTTGCGGCAGTGAGATATTGCGCGTTAATATAACTTCAATTGCGGGTATAGCTTAATGGTAAAGTTCCAGCCTTCCACGCTGGCCATGTGGGTTCGATTCCCACTACCCGCTCTGAGAACGCGCTCAATCCTGAAACTCTATAATTACACTGCCGCCTATGATCACTGGACTTCGCTCCCGTTTTGCAAGCCCCCTTGCTTGCCTGTTGCTCCTCGCAACTGCTCCCTCCGTCATGGCTCAGTCTGGTGGGTGCTCTGGCATCGCCAATGATGTGCACTCGGCTGTCGCCAAAGATCCTTCCAAGGTGCTCATGGTCGTTGAGGATGCCCTCGTCATCAATGAAAGCTGCGCAGGTGACATCGTCAAAGCTGCTATCATCGCTTCCAAAGCAGACGCCACGCTGGCTAGTCAAATCGTCCAGACCGCAAACACGGTGGCTCCAAAACAAACCGTCGCGATCAGTGAGGCAGCTTCCAGTGTCAGCCCAGGCATCGCCGCAGTGACCACTGCTCCAGCGGTCCCTGCAATCAATGGTGAACAGCCGGTTGTGCTCACGAGCGAAAAAAATCCTGGCAAGAATCCAGTGATGCCGAAAAACCCCGTCATCACTCCCGCGGTGGAAGAAGAAGACTTCTTTGTGCCTGCTACAATTCGTGGCGTCTTCCTGATCCAGCCGCCTGCTTCCGGGCCGCTGCCGCCTCCCACGACGCCCGATCCTGTCTCTCCTGCCGTTCTGAAGTAATCGCAGGCAAAAAACACCGATTATAGGCTGCTTATACCCACGTCCTTTCTGGCAAGTCTAATAAATCCTTACACTTAAGCTTATGCGTCCACGCCTTGCCTCATTTTATCTCACCGCCCTACTACTCGCTCCTGTGGCGTTGCAAGCTCAGGGCTTGGTTGGGATCCAGAACTACTCGGCAGATTTTCGCACCGAGCAGCCACTGACGTTCTCAATCTTTAGCAACGGTGGCTATGACCGCCTCGATTACAAGAACGCTGGCCCCGGCACCCCCGGCGAGATCGACTCTTGGTTTGCCACCGCAGGCGTCGGCATCATGTACACCCGCCCGGACCAGACCACGCCGTTCAGCTTCTCTTTGGACTCCAGCGTGGTGCATTATGTCGATGGTGCCCCTAGCTTCGAGGACACATTTTATAACAACCGGGCCACGATCAACTTCGAACACCGGTTTTCCGAGCGGCTCAAGATCAGCAATAACTTCTTTGCCACCTCCGGCGTTGAGCCGAACAACGCCTTCGGCTACGGCGGCTCGACGACGCTCTGGAACGGGCAGTACTTCTACGGTTTCAACAACTTCAACATCAACTACGCTTGGTCTCCCCGCTTCTCGACGACCACCAGCTACACCATTGATGGCACCGGTTATCAGGACAACCTCATCGGCAACCAAGAGGACCGCTACTCCCACCTCTTCGCCCAACAGTTCACCTATGCTCTCAACCGCCAGACGAGCGTCTCGGCGGAGTACCGTTATCGCATGACTATCTTCGACAAGGCACCGAATAAAAACTTCAACTCCCACTTCGCCCTCGCTGGCGTCGATCACGCTTGGAGCGAGCGTTTCTCCGGTTCCGCCCGTGCAGGTGCCGAGTTCTACGACTCCGACCTGCAAAGCAAAGTCTCCCCCTATGCCGAGGCTGCTCTCAACTACGCCGTCGCTCGTGAGACGATGGTGCGCTGGTTTGCCTCCCTTGGCTTCAATGGTGCTGAACTCTCCACCTTCAACAGCCGCTACGGCTTGAACACCGGCGTCCAGATGAACCACAACATCAGCAAGCGCGTCAGCGTGAACGCCGGTGCGAACTACTCTTACAGCCAGTTCGACAGCGGCGCTGGCACCGATGGCAAGGAACATTCCATCTTCCTCTCCACCGGCCTTGGCTACAACGTGCTCGAAAACCTCCGCCTCGACGCCCAGTACTCTTTCTCCGCGCTGCAATCCACGAGCGCCTTCCGCGAATTCGACCGCCACCGCGTTTCCCTCGGTGCCACGGCGTCTTTCTGATCGTCTTTACTCTCCCACAGCCAGACCCCGAACGCCGGCGGGCAGCTTTCGTCATAGAAGCGCCCGCTGGCTTCATGTACCAATCCATTTCTTAACCAGTCCGAAGTATTCCAAACCCACGCAGCGCTATGAACGACTCCGGCTCCGACCTCCAACGCCACGCCACAGACACCTGGCAGGTGATTCGCAATCGCTTTGGACTCATCGTCCTTTCCTTCATTCTTGTTTTCGCCGCCGCTGCCATCCTCACCTACATCATGCCGCGCAAGTATCGTGGACGCGTGGAAATGGTAATCGAACGCCAACCCAACGCGGTCCGCGTCTTTGACCGCAATTCCGATGCTCCCGGCGGCTTCTGGCCCGAGTACATCAAAACCCAGATCGAGACCATCTCGAAGCCCGAGACCCTTTATCCCGTCATCGACTCACTGAAGCTCCAAAAAGCCTGGGAACTGCCCTCCCGCCAGGTCGCTCTCGGCAGGCTCCGCTCCAGCCTCGATGTGCAGGGCAGCCTCCGCTCCGACTTCGTCACCATCGAGTACTACGATCAGGATCCCAAGCTCGCCGCCGACATCGCCAATGCCGTCGCCGAGAGCTACAAGACCCAGCACATCAAGGTCACAGGCGAGCAGAAGCGCAAATCGCTCGACATCATCAGCGAGCAAATCGCCGATCAAGAAGCGAAACGCCGCAGCGCCCAGGAGCGTGAGCTGGAGGCCAAAAAGAAGGCCGGCATCGTCGGTGACTGGATCGTCGGTGGCGGTAGCACGCTGCAGGCCGGCGCGGAGATCCGTGGTGACAAAGAACAGACCTTCATGAGTCGCGAGCAGATGCTCCTCAGCGCCGAGCGAGAGCTGCGCCAGCTCGAATCCGAGCAGGAGCTCATCAACAAACTCTCCCCCGATGAGCTCATCTCCCGCGCTGCCGCCTTGAAGCTCGATAATCCCTCCTTCATCAACAACGTCACCAAATACCAGGACGTCGTCGTGCAGCGTGATGGATTGACCAGCAACGGCCTCGGCCGCAAGCACCCCATGGTCGCCGGCCTTGAAAGCCAGATCGAAACGCTCCGTGGCTTCATCCTCGAAGCCGCCAAAGAACACGTCGCAGGTCTCGAAGGCCGTCTCGCCACCACAAAAAAGACTCTCGAATCCCTCCGCACGGATTCCGCCGATGCCAAGACTGAGGTCATGAACATGAGCGCCCTCTACAAAGAATACAAAAGCGCTAAAGATGAGGTCGCCCTGTTCGACGCCACGATCGTCCAGATGCGCCAAAAGTTCTTCGACGAGGACGCCGGCATGAAGCTCATCAAATTCCCCGCGACCGTCTATGCCACTGCCGAGCCGGAATCCCGCCCTTCCAAGCCAAACATCCCGCTCAATCTCGCCCTCGGCGGCGTTCTCGGCCTCATGTTCGGAGTCGGCCTCGCCTTCTTCCTCGAGTACATGGACACCAGCGTGAAGAGCCTCGACGACGTCGAGAAATTCCTCGGCGTCCCCGTACTCGCCGTCGTGCCAAAGGGCGTCGGCATCCTGCATCGCAGCAGCGGCTTCAATCCTGATGCCGAGGCCTACCGCATCCTCCGCACGAACATTGAATTCCATCGAAAAACCCCCGATGCGAACTGCCTCACGGTCGTCAGCGGTGGAGCTGGTGAAGGCAAATCCACCACCATGGCGAATCTCGCCTACATCTGTGCCCAGGGGGGCTACAACGTCCTCCTCATCGATGCCGACCTCCGCCGCCCCAGCATGCATCGCCACTTCGATGTCAGCCACACGCACGGTCTTTCCAACTACCTCACGCAAAACATCCGCCTCGAAGACGTGGTCGTTCGCACCCCGGTCGAAAACCTCTACTTCCTCCCCAGCGGCCTCCTTCCTGCCGATAGCGCCGGCATTTTGAATTCTCAGCGCATGGTCGATCTGATCGCCGATGTGAAGAGCCGCTTCGATCTCGTCCTCATCGACTCCCCGCCCATCCTTGGCGTCAGCGATGCCTCCGTGCTCGCCAATGAAGCGGACCTCACCATGATCGTCGTCCAGCATCGCAAACTGCCGCGTCACATGCTCCTCCGCGTGAAGCAGACCGTCGAAAACGTCGGCGGCAAGGTCATCGGCGTCGTCCTCAACAACGTCGATCTCGCCAGCGACGCCCAGTACTCCTACTACACCAGCTACTACACCTACTACTCGCCCAACAACCCCGTCTCCGGCGATGCCAAGCCCTCCCGCCGCAAAAAGCGCAAACAGGCCGCCGTCGCCGATGTCGGCGCTCCCATGCAGCCGCCACCCCAGCAAGGCGGCGATGTCTTTTGACCTTCAAACTCTCACCACACCATGAAAACACCTCTCATCCTCCTCGTCGCCCTTCTACTCGGCACGATCTACGCACCTGCGCAGAATGGCGAGCTCGCTCTCAAAACCGGTGACCGCGTCACCATCACCATCGCTGGGGTGCCGGACAATGAAATCGCCCAGATCAGCAAGGTCTATACCGTCGCAGACAACGGTACCATCAATCTTCCCTACATTCGCGAAGTCCGCGCCCAGGGCGTGAAGCCCTCCACCCTTCAGCGCAGCATTGAGCAGACCTACGTCACGCAGGAGATCTACACCCGCCCCACCGTCACCGTCTCCATCGATGCCGGCGATGCCGCCACCACCCGCCTAGTTTACGTTGTGGGTGGCATCAAAGGAAACGGCACCGTCGCTTACACCAACGGCATGACGATGCTCAAAGCCATCTCCGCCGCCGGTGGCTTCAGCCCCTTTGCCAAGCCCAGCAAAACCAAGCTCATCCGCGGCGGCCAAACCTACGAGGTCAACCTCAAGGACATCTCCTCCGATCCCTCCAAAGACATGAAGCTCCAGCCCGAAGACCAGATCATCGTGCCGGGTGATTTCCGCCTCCTCACTTCAAAATCAAAAATCGGCATTCAGGGGGGGTTGTGCCGAAATCTTCGCGCCTTCCTCGCTCTCTCGACGCTGCCGAGCTCCGAAGCGGGGCGCCGGTGGTATTCGGACGGATTCCATTCGTGGCGTTTACACCCAGATGCTGGCCGACTCTCGTTGCGGCGGGGGGGGCTTGAAGCCCTCGACTGCAAATCGCCAGAGCACGCCTACATTCGCGGGAGATCTTCCGCCTGTTGTGACGTCCCTCGACGGATCCCGGGTGGTCGCGGCCTGGCGGTGCTTTGCCCCCCACCCGCCAAACCCCGGCAATCCCTCTCGATCTCCCAAGACCGGCCCGGACACCGAAACCGAACTCCAGCCCGAGGACCAGATCATCGTGCCAGAGTGATTGCACCTCGCCGAGTTCACTCAGGACACTTCTCGTCCTTCCCCCTTTTCAGTTCTTCCTTCCGGCCCAAGGTGCCCGCCAAAGCACCACGGCCTGAAACTTGAAACCTGAAATCTCTCCCATCCTCGGCATCGACCTCGGCACGACGAATTCCCTCGTCGGCGTCGTCGATAGCGGCTTCCCCATCCTGCTCGCCGATGAAAACGGCAGCCGCAGCACACCCAGCGCGGTTTGCTATGCGGACGATGGCTCCGCAAGCGTCGGTGCCGCCGCCTTGTGCCAGCGGGCGCATCGTCCACGGCGCACGATCACTTCGGTGAAACGGCTCATCGGCCGTCGCGGTGGCGAAAGTGGCTGGCAGCCGCATTACGACCTCAAGGAGCTCGGTGTCGGCCCCGTTGAAGTCTCCGCCGAAATCCTGCGTCACCTCAAATCGATCGCCGGACGCGCCCTCGAGCAGCCCGTAAGCCGCGCCGTCATCACCGTCCCTGCGTTCTTCAATGACGCTCAGCGTGCCGCCACCAAGAAAGCGGGCGAACTCGCCGGCCTCACCGTCGAGCGCATCCTCAGCGAGCCCACCGCTGCCGCACTCGCTTACGGCCTCGACAAGCTCGACGAGCACCAAAAAGTCGCCGTCTATGATCTGGGCGGCGGCACCTTCGACATCAGTGTGCTCGAAATGCGCGACGGCGTCTTCCAGGTGCTCGCCACCGCCGGAGACACCCAACTCGGTGGCGATGACCTTGATCGTTCGCTCGCCCAGTTCATCGCCCAAAAGCTCCATCAGCCCGAAGGAGACATCCGCTTCCTCGAAGCCGCTGAAGCCATCAAGAAACATCTCTCCGCCGAAGAAGAATCCACCTTCGAAAGCATCACCATCAATCGCGGCGACCTCGAAAAGCTCGCCAAACCTTGGCTAGATCGTACCCGCATCCATTGCCTGCGTGCTCTGAGCGATGCCAAAATCAAACTTGGCGATCTGGACGAGGTCATCCTCGTCGGTGGCAGCACACGCATGCCGCTCGTTCGTCAGTTTGTAGCCGAACTCTTCGGCAAAGAGCCCAACACCTCTCAAAACCCCGATGAGGCCATTGCCCTCGGTGCCACCATTCAAGCCGGCATCCTCGCTGGAAGCCTCCGCCAGGTCTTGCTCCTTGATGTCACCCCGCTTTCGCTCGGCATCGAAACCTTTGGCGGCCTCATGAACATCATCATCCCGCGAAACACCACCATCCCCGCCAAGGCCGGCGAGATGTTCACCAATGCCGTCGCCAACCAGGACGCCATGCTCATCCGTATCCTCCAGGGCGAGCGCGAACTCGCCAAAGACAACTGGGAACTCGGCCGCATCGATGTCCCCTTTCCCCCCGGACCCAAAGGCAGCGCCCGCGTCGGTGTGCAGTTCAGCCTCGATGCCGATGGCATCCTCCACGTTCTCGCCCGCGACACCGCCACGAACACCGACACCACCCTCGAAATCCGAGGCACCGCCATCGACGTCGCCGATGAGCGTGTGGAGCAAATGATCTCCGAAAGCGTCGAGTATGCCTTCGATGACATGAACGAGCGCATCTGGACCGAAGCCAAGCTCAAAGCCGAGGAACTTCTCCCCGCCGTCGAAGCCGCTCTCACCCAACTCGGCGATTCCATCACTGCCGAAGAAGCCCAAACCGTTCGTCAGCACGCCGCCGAGGTCCGCCAGCTCCTCGACAGCCCCGATCACGACGCCAAAGCTCTCAAAACCGCCACCCAGCACCTCGACGACGCCACCCAAACCCTCGCCGTCATGCTTCTTGATCGTGCCATGGAGGAGTCACTCGTCCGCCGCGGGATCGTCTAAAGACCATCATGGTATCTCACTGACTTCTTTTCGGAGAGCTAAAGAAGCATCATGAGAAACTGAAGAAGACGAACAACAAGGTGAAGGAGAGAGCACGCTGCCGCGTTTCCGCGTCATCATGCGTTCCCTACTTCTTTTGATCCTTTGCCCAGCCCTCTTCGCGGCGCAGCCGAATGTGCTGATTTTGTTCTCGGATGATCAGGGTAGCGCGGATTTGAGCTGTCAGGGGTCGAAGGACATTCCGACGCCGAAC
Source organism: Verrucomicrobiaceae bacterium (assembly GCA_016713245.1). Classification (GTDB taxonomy): domain Bacteria; phylum Verrucomicrobiota; class Verrucomicrobiia; order Verrucomicrobiales; family Verrucomicrobiaceae; genus Prosthecobacter. The sequence continues at coordinate 2,164,607 of JADJPM010000001.1, forward strand.
ATCGACTCGCTGGCGAAGAATGGGGTGAGGTGCACTCAGGGGTATGTTTCGTCGTGCATGTGCTCGCCGAGCCGGGCGGGCTTGCTGACGGGGAGGTCGCAGTCGCGGTTTGGGCATGAGATCAATTGGGAAGGTCGCGATGACTCGGGGCTGCGAGGGTTGCCGGTGACGGAAAAGACGCTGGCGGATCATTTGAAGGCGGCGGGCTATCGCACCGGCTGCGTGGGGAAGTGGCATCTGGGTGATGTGGCAAAGTTTCATCCGAAGCAGCGGGGCTTTGACGAGTATTTCGGCCACATCGGCGGCTCGCATGATTACTTCGCGTCCAAGGATGGCGGCAAAGGGGCGACGTATGCGCTGGAAGGCTGGGACGGGAAGCCGTTCGAGTTCGAGAATGAGTATCTGACCGACATCAAGGGTCGCGCGGCCTGTGAGTTCATTCGGAAGGGCGATGCGGCGAAGCCGTGGTTCTTGTATGTGGCCTTCAATGCACCTCACGGGCCGCTTCAGGCCTCGGAGAAGTATTTGAGCCGCTTTGCGGGCATCGCGGATGAAAAGCGTCGCACTTACGCGGCGATGGTGAGTGCGCTGGATGACGCGGTGGGCGCGATTTTAGGCGAGTTGAAGGCGCAGGGCGCATTGGACAACACGCTGATCTTTTTCCTCAGCGACAACGGCGGACCGCTGGATCGCAATGGCTCGCTGAACACGCCGCTCAGTGGCGAAAAGGGCTTCATGCTCGAAGGCGGCATCCGCACGCCGTATCTCGTGCAGTGGAAGGCCAAACTGCCGGCGGGAAAGGTGTATGAGCAGCCGGTGAGCAGTCTGGACATCAGTGCGACGGCGCTCGCTGCGGCGAAAACGGAAGCGCCTGCCAATCTGGATGGCGTGAATCTGATTCCCTACTTCATAGGCGAAAAAGAAGGTCGGCCGCATGAGGCGCTGTATTGGCGCATGACGGCGCGGGGCATCTGGGCGATCCGCCTGGGTGATTGGAAGCTGGTCACGCACAACGGCTGGCATGAAATTCCAGCCGCAAAGCCGAAACCGCGTCTGATCCATCTCGCAAGCGATCCGGGCGAGCTGCACGATTTGAGCGCAAAAGAGCCCGCGAAGCTCGCGGAACTGCAAAACGCCTACAATGCCTGGGCGGCGCCGCTGCCGGAGCCGCTGTGGACCACCGATGTGAGCCCGGAGGCGGTGAAAGCACGTCAGGAGCGGGTGAAGCGGCAGAACATGAAAAAGTAGCCGTGAGAAAGCTCGTGCGACGTCGTTCACCGCGCCGCCATGCGTTGTCTTGTCATCCTTTTCGCCCTTTGTCCGCTGCTCGCTTCTTTCGCGAAGCCCAACGTTCTGCTCATCATGGCGGATGATTTGCGGGACTTTGGCGGGGCGTTCACGAAGGAGGTCGTGAAGACGCCGAACCTCGATCGGTTGCGGGCTCGCGGCACGACGTTTGAGCGGGCGTATGTGCAGTATCCGGTGTGCAATCCGAGTCGCAGCAGCATGATGGCGGGACTGCGGGCAGAGCAGACGGGCATCGTGGGCAATGACATTCCTTTGCGGCAAAAGATGCCGGATGTCGTGACGCTGCCACAGCTCTGCAAAGACGCCGGTTGGCAGTCGCATGCGTTTGGAAAGCTCTTCCATCTCGGCGGCGGCAAGAATGTGGAAGCGAAGCAGCGCTGGATGGACGCGGGCAGCTCCTGGCACACGGCGCAGGCTTTTGAAGCGACGAAGGCAGGTCGCAAAATGCTGGAAGGTCGCAATGTGACCGGTGGGGCGCTGAAATGGTGTCAGTGGGGCGCGGCGGACGGCACGGATGACGATCAGCCGGATGGTCAGATCGCCGCGGCCACGGTGGCGATGATCGAGAAGCTCGGCGACACGCCGTGGTTCATCGGTTGCGGGTTTATGAAGCCGCATGATCCCTTCATCGCGCCGAAGAAATACTTCGATCTCTATCCTGCCGACTCGCTCAAGCCCTGGAGCGATCCCGCTGACATGACGCCCGTGCGGAAGGACAGCGTTGGCTTTGGCGACTACGGCATCGCCTTTGGCAAATTCACCGAGAAGGAGTGGCAGGAGCTGTTTCGCGCTTACTGCGCGGGCACGAGCTTCATGGATGCGCAGCTCGGTCGTGTGCTGGATGCGCTCGATAAGCATCAGCTCTGGGAAAAGACCCTCGTCGTCTTCGTCGGCGATCACGGCTACCACACGGGCGCGCGTCAGTGGTGGAACAAAAACACGCTGTTTGAGCGCAGTGGCCGTGCGCCGCTCATCATCGCCGCCCCGGGCCTGAAAGGCGGCCAATCGACGCGCTCGCTCGCCGAGTTCGTCGATGTGTATCCGACGGTCGCCGACTTCTGTTGCCTGAAAATGCCTCACGCTGCCGCCGGAGCCAGTTTGCGTCCCGTTTTGGCCGATCCCACCGCCAGCATCAAAGACGCCGCCTTCACGCTCGTGACGCGTGGCGACAAACTTTACGGCCAAAGCATCCGCACCGCCCGCTGGCGCTTCACCCGCTGGAGCGATGGTCCCACCGAGCTCTACGATCACGAAACCGATCCCGAGGAGCTTCACGATGTCTCCGCGCAGCATGCCGATGTCGTCGCGGATCTCACGGCGCGGATTTTGAAGCTGCCACCACTCGCCTCGAAGCCATGAAACGCCTCACGCTCCTGCTTGCGACGTTCTGCATGGTGCAGTCGTCATTTTCGGCTCCGCCCAATATCCTCCTCATCCTCGTCGATGACATGGGCTATGGCGATCCGCGCTGCTTCAATCCCGAATCGAAGATCGCGACGCCCCACATCGACAGGCTGGCCGCGGAAGGGATGCGTTTCACCGACGCTCATGCGGGAGGGTCCATTTGCGTGCCGAGCCGGTATAGCTTGCTGAGCGGGCGGATGCCGTATCGCAATTGGAACGCGGCTTCCGCGAAGCGGACGAAGAAGGGCGACTTGAGTGCCCTGGAAAAGAAGCACTTTCCGCAACCGCAGCTTCAGCATGAGCCCGATCGGTTGAATCTCGCGACGCTGATGAAGCGGCAGGATTACGCGACGGCTTGCGTGGGAAAGTGGCACCAGGGCATGTCAACGAAGGCCGAGGTGGATGGCACGCTGAAGATGACGCCGCTGGACTTTGGCTTTGATTATTACTTCGGCTTCGACGCGCCGGAACAAGCGCCGTATGCGTGGATCGAAAACAAACGCTTCGTCGTCGCGCCAACCGAGACCATCGAGGATCATCCTGGCGAAGACGTGACGAATCCGCAGACGCAGGGAGCGCATTGGCGCAAAGGCTTGGCCGCACCGGATTGGAAGTTCGAGGGCTACCTTTCCACCCTCGCCAGCAAGGCGGATGCGTGGCTCGAAAAGCAAACCAAGAACCAAGAACAAGGAACCGAGAACGATTCCTCCTTCTTCCTCTACTACGCCATCCCCGCGCCTCATGCGCCATGGGCGACGGCGGGCGAGTTCAAAGGCCAGAGCGGCGCGGGTCAATACGGCGACTATGTGATGAACGTGGACGCGATGATCGGCCAGGTGATGGCGACTTTGGAGAAGTTGAAGCTGAAGGACAACACGCTCGTCCTTTTCTCCAGCGACAACGGTCCGGTCTGGTATGCACAGGACATCGAGAAGTTCGGTCACCGCGCCGCTGGTCCATGGAACGGCATGAAAGGCGCACTCACCGAAGCCGGACATCACATGCCCTTCATCGCGAGGTGGCCGGGCAAGATCCAGGCGGGCAGTTCGTGCGGTGAGTTGATCTGCTTCGCTGACATGCTCGCCACGGTGGCTTCCGTGATCGGCGAAAAACTCCCGAGCGATGCCGGTGAGGACAGTTTCGACATTTCCCCGCTGCTGCTCGGCGAGAAGCCCGCGAAGCCCATCCGCCACGGCATGGTGCATGTGAACTACGGCTCCTACACGCTCGCCATCCGCGAGGGCGACTGGAAACTCATCCTGCCCTCAGACGTCTATGTCGCGCAAGACGGCACCCTCACCCCGGACCACCTCGTCGAGACCACCGGCAAAGGCCCGAATAGCAAATTCCAGCTCTACAACCTCCGCACCGATCCCGGCGAGGTCACGAATGTCTTCGCGCAGGAGCCCGGCAAGGCGGAAGAACTCTTCACCGCGCTGAAAGCGGACCTCGCACGCGGGAGGAGCCGTAAATGACCCACAGCGCTTGAGCTGAGTATCCGTCAATCGCTGCCCCATAGCCCCGGCGCTTGACTTTGAGCGGCGGGTCATGCGTTGACGAGGCTGCGCTCGGTCACGGTCTTTTCCTCGGCGGCTGCTTCGACAGCGGCGCGGCGTTTGGCTGCTACGGCGTGGGGTGTCAGTTCGTGCACTGTCTTGGTGGTGGCGCTCGGCAGCCGTTCAAATAGGTCCGTTAGATACGCTTCGGCGTTGATACCCGCTCGGTAGCAGTTGGCGATGAGCGTGTAGAACGTGGCGGCTCGCTCGCCACTCTTCGCGTCGCCCATGAAGAGCCAGTTCTTTTTGCCGATGGCGCTGGGGCGGATCGAGTTCTCGACGAGGTTGTTGTCGATCTGCACGCGGCCGTCGCGGGTGAACACGCAGAGCTTCTCCCACTGCCCGAGCGCGTAGGCGATGGCTTCGCCGGTGAGGCTGCGCGGGAGGTGCACGCGGCTTGCTTGCAGGCTTTGCAGCCGGTGGTGGATGGCGACGAGGATGGGGGTGCTGTGCTCTTGTCGGGCTGTCCGTATCTCCAGCGGCCCGGCGCGGGCTTCTCTCATCCGCGCTTCGATGCGGTAGAGCGCCTGCATTTGCGCGAGCACCCAGCGGGCGTCTTCGCCTTCTTCTTGGGCTTCGTAAAATTTGCGCCGCGCATGGGCCATGCAGCCGGCGAGCGTGATGTTGCCTGCGCGTCCGGGCGCTTTGATGAAGCTGTCGTAGGCTTTGTAGCCGTCGCACTGGATGAGGCCGGTGTAGTCCTCCGGCACGATTTGCTCAAGGCATGCGGTGCCGCGTCCGGTGTGCCAGGCCATGAAGCCGATGTTGCTCACGGGGTTGTGCACGCTCCACAGATAGCCGGTGCCGCAGATGCCTTCGCGTTCGGGGTCTTGATACTTCACGGGTGTCTCGTCGATCTGCACATAGCCACCCCTGAAAGACTTCTCTTTTGATCTGCTCGATGACGAGGCGGCTGGCCTGATGCGCCATGCCCATCCAGCCGCAGAGTGTCTGGCGCGGCACGGGCAGGCCCTGGCGGGCGTAGAGCTGCTCGATGCGGTAATACGGCAGGTGCATCTCGAAGCGTGAGGCGGCCACATTGGCCAGCAGTCGCGGGCTGGCGATGCAGCGCTCCTGCAGCCTCATCAGCGGGGCGATGACGGGCGGCAGGTGCCGCTGCGCGATGCGCACATATTTGCGGCGGATGATGTGCTGCTGGCGGAACTGCGCGGGCACATGGTCGAGCAGCCTGGTGGTCTCCGGAGCCGATGCACACAAAGGCTGCCGGATCGGCCACGACCTCGGCGGGATCGACGATGATCTGCTCCACCGGCAGGCTCGCGACGAGCTGCGCAAAGCTGCGCTTCTTTTTGCGTGCGGGCTGCGCGTGGTCCTTCTGCTCAGCCTCCGAGCCGTCGAGGCCGACGGTGGAGGCTGCGGGCTTTGGGCAGTCCGCAGGCGGCACCTCCCAGGCCTTCGAGCAGCATCTGGAGCTGCGCGGGATCGAGCTTCTCGGATGACTTGCCAAAGAGCCGCTTCACCAGCGCATCCACCCTGAGCTGGAGCACGCGGTTGTGCTGCGTGAGCTGGGCGATGATCTCTTTGAGCGATGCGACTTCCTTTTGATGCAAGGCGTCGCGTTCGTGGTCAGTCATCGTGTGTGCGTGCTGAAACGAAGGCCCGTCACGCGCTTATCACCTCATTGCATCTCGCACGAAAAAACTCTCAGCCCTTCGCCGTTTGCTCTCTGCCTTACCGCTCATACCAGCCGCGCGGACGTGCGCCGTGCATGTCGATGCCGTCGGTAAGCAGCGTGAAGGCCTCCGGCTTGAGCTCGAGCTTCACCTGGCCCTCCTGCGCCGCTTTGGGCCAGAAGAAGGTGCCTTCTTCCAAGCGCTTGGTCATCAGCCACAGGCCCGTTCCATCGAAGTGCAGCACCTTGATGAGACGACGGCGCTTGTTGGTGAAGACGAAGAGCGCCTTGTCCTTGGGGTTCTCCTTGAGCTTGTCTGCCACGAATGCGTGCAGCGTGTTCATGCCCGCACGCAGGTCGCAAGGCTCCAGCGCGATGAAGATGCGCAGTGTGGAAGGGAAACTCAGCATGCGGGCGAGGCGGTCGAGTTGAGATGGCGCAGCAGATGAGCTGCCAGCTCTGCCTGCGAGGCATCGTGCAGATGCAGCCTCGCACCCCCTGGCAGCAGCAGCTCCAAGGCGGCAGGAGCAACTGGAGTGGAGGGCGTGACAGAAGAGGATGGCAGCGCCACCTCAACAAGCTGGAGACAAGCCGTGGTCTTCCCATTGGGCTGAGCCGAGCGCAGAGGGGCGCTGGAGGGCCGTCTTTTGCATGGCCGCCATCTTTTGATAGTCGCCACGGGCACGACGGCGCTTTTGAATCCACGAGGCAAAGGTTTGGTAATTGACCCCGGCCATGCGGGCGAAGGGCCGCCCCTTCATGCCGCTGCGCTCGAACTCATCGAGCAGAGCCTCGCGCTTGTCCCGTGTGAGCGTCACGCGCCCCAAAACGTCCTGCTTCAAGAGGGTGGTCTGATCTCGCTTCGTAGTCATAAACGTCGTAGCCATAAAGCTACGACACTTACTGACTACGACAGACCCACGGTGCTAGGTCTGACGGATACTGAGCTGAGATTTCCGTCAGCAATCAGTTGCCAAATTCAGAGCATAACTCAAAAAGCCCCTCCATCTTCAAAGTAGCATTTTCTTTGAAATCGGGAGCGTAGCAGCCGAAAAGAGCGGCGTAGAATGCCACAAAGGGCCTTCTGGCTAGCGTTTTGAAATGACCAAGGAGAAGATCCACATATTCTTTGCCATTTGGCTTGTCCCTAAACCTCCAAAGTGAACGTCCAACAAGGTCTAGGACATCACCAAATGCGATGGAATCCACATCAATTCCAACTAGACCATCTTGAGTCAAAAACACGTTCTGATAATGCCAGTCATCAATGTATGCCATTCTCGTCACCGCTGCCAATTCATCGCAGTTGCGATCTGCAAATGATGTCAGGGCGGCAATCACTCCTGCTGCACCGGCGGCAGCCTTAAGGGATTCCTTTGCCCGAGAAATTGACGATCTCGTGACATCGACCCAGTTGTTACTACCGATCCATTCTCCACTTGTCATATATCCATAGGCTGTTCCTTCCCATTGTTGGGTCTTCTTTAGAGCATCTGCGACTGCAAGAGCAAAGCGCTCGATGTCAGAGCGCGAACCATGCGTAATTACTTCATCAAGCTCTTGTCCATCTATCCATTCCAGTATTTGAAATGGAATGCCAAAAGCCTGGCCAGAATAATCTGAGGTAATGACAGTCGCTGTCTTGACGCCCAACTGATTCAATTGCCTGGAATTACCTTCGTATGATTTAAGTGTTCTGCCCGAATCGTTGAGTCTGCAAGCGAAGGCACCTCCCGCGCAATTCACCTTAAAGACGCGGTTCGTCATCCCCTTAGAAACCCGGGCCACCGACAATACATGGGATGACAAAGACTTGCCGACCAAGCAAGCCACGAACTGTTGTTCGGTAGTCATTTCGGCTGCAAATTCAACAATGTGCTCGCCACTAGTTCTCCATCAAAATCACTTTCGAGGAAGCTATGTGCTGGACAAATTCCGTCATAATAATGGGGGCAATTGCCAGCGTGGATCTTTGTGTCCGCACACTGCCCGTAGCCGCTCCCCTGCAAGCCAACAAATCTCTTCACTCCACCCCATACAGCCACACTGGTGCTTACATAGAGTCCAACGCACGGCACGTTCAATTCCGTGCAAGCATGAACTAGACCGGTATCCAACGACACGGCACCGTTGGAGCCGGCCACAGCTGCGAGGAGAGCGTCAAAGTCCAGACTTTGAAATCGCTCAATTCTACTGTGATATCGAAGCTTGAGCAGCGTGAACAGGTCCTCAGCAGTTTGTCGTTCGAGTGCAGATGTGCCAACTATGATCAACAATTTCAGGGGGGACGCACTAAGCAACGACTCGCAGATGGACTGCCACACGCCAAGGGGAAGCGCCTTGGACCGCTGACTCGTGTTCGGGTTAATGCAAAAATATGCGTCTGAGGGTGCCCCGTCAGTTGAGTATAAGCCATCAAGACCTCCCGTGAAATCGAAGTTTTGCGGAAGGGGGCCTATCGCGCTTGAAAGTGCATCCCACATCCCATTCCGAATGTTGGTCGACGCTAGCACATCCCACGATGCTCCAAATGGAATGTCGAAAAACGATATATCCTTTCGCCGGTGCTTGTTGATCCACCACTTAAACCCGTAATAGTCCACATCAAATCCAGGTCCTTCGTTGCGCCAATTCAGAACGGCAGTGATATTTTTATGGTCGATGAAATCGGCGATACGCTCCCAACAGTCTTTCTTAAATGATCGCCAGTCTTTGGGAACCAATCCTTCAAACCCGGGCAGTGCGGCCCGACGCAGGAGATCATGATCAGTAAATAAAGCGTTATCGACGTGAAAGAAGGTGTGCCCAGCTCTGCCCAACTCTTGTAGAAGGGGCCATTCCATAATTGCGTTTCCCCACCCGCAGAAGTTGGTAATTAGGATCTTGCTCATAATGTGTGCTCTAGCTGATTGCTTGATAGTGAAGAAGATATTTTCGAGCCTGCGTGATTAGCTCGCACTCCTCCAAGATGAACTGCCTTGGCTTGAAAGAGGGCAGTTGCTCCAGGAATTTATCAAGGTGAGCTTCCAAATCACAAGTGAACTTGAACGTATGACCACAACGTGAATCAAATTGGGGAACAGAAGTGGCCTTTGGAACATCCTCACAATACACGCTCCAGACTGGGTCCGTCCAGTAGCCAGGGTTCCAAGCAAAAACAGGGAGGTTCATTGACATCGCCTCTTGGTAAGCCAGCCCCTGGGTCTCATGCTCGCAAAGGAAAATCATGAACCGGGATTGCTTCAAGAGTTCTCGGTATTCATCATGAGTATGTTGGCCATACTCAACAATTTTGTAACTCAAGCTTCGCTTCTCTAAATGTCCTGTCAGTCGTGGTAGGACCAGTGGTGCTACAAAGTCCTTACCCCACCTTATCTTATTGTAAATAAGCGCGTCATAGTGTTTCTCGTCGCCTGAGGCGTCAGGCCACAAAACAGTATTGATCCCTGCGTGCCAATTCAAACATTTATCCCCGTAGAATGGCTTGAATATATCCAACATCCATTCGCATGTGACGATGTATTTCTCGAACCCTGGCCTTTGCATCAAGTTTGGCGCAATCCTCGGATTGTCGAGCATGCTGGGGCCAAGAATGGCTGGGTTTGGTAGTGTCCAGTCTGGCAAGATGTCGGGGGTTCCGACGATGCCGACCGGCTGCTCAGGGTGCTGGCTGGCTAGTTCATAGTCGTTAACACGGACATCTAGCCCCAACTTCGTTAGTCCGCTGCGAATCGACTCAAACCATGCTTGAAAACCGGATATGGACCTACGGGAATATGTTTCGACGTAGTCATACTGGTGCATGCGATAAAACAGCAGGACAAGATTTGGGTCCATGGGGTCACGATTCATTCGTGGGGTTGCGGTCTCTGGGGTGAACTAAAACTTGCTCTGCTGACTGCTGTAGATTGCGTCGACTCTCATATGCCGAATAGTAGTCAGCGTCCTGTTTCGATGGTGGCCAATCCAACTCTTGAATCAATTGCAGCAGCGAATTATCCAGTGTGTGATCGAGCGGCATCAGATAGGGGCGAGCTTGCTCAATGGAGAAGTATCTCGGCAAGAAATCGAAGGCATAGTTGGGAAACGGGCTCAGATGGTAATACTTCAAGTGGTAGTGGTAGGGGCCAGGGCAACAAAATGTTGCAGCCGTTGGAGGTATTGTCGGATGGCTGCCATCCTTGAAAAGCGCTTGATACTTTACGCCTCTTCGAATGATCCGCACGTGCGGATCAATCAGTCGGACCCCATTAAATTCGGTCTGCCAAATGTGAAAATAGGTATCGGTTTGATGAAGGTGATAGATCGGAATGCAGACGCTATTGTATGGACTGTTTTGGTTCATCACAGATGTGATTAGAGCCCTTGTCAGCGGGCTAAAGAGTTCGTCCGCATCACTCAGAACAAGCACATCACATTGTAGCCGTTCGAACGCTGTTTCGATCATGGTGTTGCGAACCTCGAGTTCGCCGCGAGCAAAGGCACATACACGGTCGTCTGCGCGATCGACAACGATTGGAACGGTAGCGTGCGCTATAGCGACTTTAGCAGAGTCATCCGCCGAATTGTCATCAAGGAGGTAGATTGAGTCCGCAACATTTGAGAGAGACGCAATGGCAGCTCCAATTGTGCAGCGCATATTTCGGACCATCAGGCATGCACCGATCTTCATATCATTAGCTGTTGGTTCACCTCTGAAGGCGAGGCTGACGAGTTCAAATAACCTCTCACCGCAACAAGGAGGATGTTATCGATTTGGCGCTGAACGATGATGTCATAGTTTGAAAAAATCAGATGGTGTCCAGACCGAGATATGCGCTTCGCTAGTGTGACCATCTACAGAGTTTTGAACATACCGGAGTGGGACTTGAACCAGAATCCAGGCCGCACGGTAGATCAGGAATTCCAGCAGATCACGCCCTTCTGATTTGCGGAGATGTTCTATAACGTCGCCGAAGAACACAACATCGTAGGTAGTTTCGAGATGCGAATCAGACAAAGATTCATACAGTTAAACTGAAGAACCTCATCGTAAGTTTCCGCCAGGCGAAATCGGGTAACGTAATCAGGATCAATTTCCACTGCAACTATGTGGGCGTCAGGCACTACGGCCCGAACCATCGAACCCAGCTTGCCCGCACCTGCTCCAATGTCGAGAATCCTTTGGGGCTTGGTGGTGGTCAGAAAGCGTTGAATCGCCTTGTCGAAGATGGCACTAGAGTATGGCATAGCGTTTGAAGTATGAGACCAGTCTGGTTTGATTCACGCCACTCATATCTGGAAGGTGAAGGAACGAATCTGAGGGAATCCCGGTTGTATCAAGGTGGCGATGACTTCCAACCATCACGAGTGGTCGGCGCGTTTCCAGTGCGAGCGCGATCTCAGTAAGGGTGCCGTAGTTGCCTTCGAACGCTATGATTACATCTGCCGTCCAGACCAAAACGTGCATGAATGCGAGGTCGAGGGATGTGGCAATGCAAATGTCGGCATACCGGTTTGCAGAGCTTTTGTCGTTGCCTTTCAGCACCGCCATGGTGGTTCCTCCGGCTTTTTTAGCCCCTCGAAGCGCGGCCTCCATAATTCCATCAAAGCCTCCAGTGGCAACAACCAGGCCACTTTCGGCTGCAAGTCGTCCAACTCTTTCCGCCAATCCCATTGCTTCTTCTGAAGTATTGTGCGAGTGGCCGCCCACAATTGCCACGACCTTTTTTCGCTCGGAGAGTGTCACAGGAGTGGTCAAGTCGGTGTTCATAGAGAATTTCAAATGACAGTGGCTGGGATTCTCTTTGCATCAAGTGCTCTGAGTAGCCGGTAGATTAGGCGTTGGTCGGCATTGAGATGGAACCTGATGCCATAAAACATACTTGCCAAAACCGCCTCAAATACAGCACAATCCCGGCCATCAACTGCCTGAGAGTCGGGCTGGCGGCCGGGCTGAAATCGGGTATTTCTAACCAAGCGCCAAACCTGAAACGGGGTGCGTCGTGCAGGCCTCGACTGATGAGACTCCTTGGCCGCCTTCGACAAATATTTTGCCGGAACATCAGGACAGGCGCTGCGTTTCACGGCGGACCATGCGCTTGCTCCTCCTTTCACTCACTCTCGCCTTCTCCGTCCACGCAGCCGAGCAGAAGCCCAACATCGTCGTCATCGTCGCGGATGACCTCGGGTATGCGGATGTGACGTTTAACCCGCAGCATCCAAAGGAGATCGTGACGCCGAATCTCGATTCGCTGGCCAAAGCGGGCGTGATTTGTCGGCAGGGTTATGTGACGGGGCATGTGTGCTCGCCGACGCGGGCGGGGCTGATGCTGGGGCGCTATCAGCAGCGGCTCGGGCTCTACACGGGCGGTGAGGCAGGGAGCGGGGTGCCGATGAGTGAGAAGCTCTTCCCGCAGTATTTGAAGCCTGCGGGCTATGTGACGGGGCAGTTTGGCAAATGGCACTTGGGGCCTGATTTGGCGTGGAGTCCGGCCCTGCGCGGGTTTGATGAGGTGTTCGGCTTTCTCGGTCGCGGGGCGCATGACTACTTCAAGCTCGATGACCCGAATGATCCGATCTATCGCGGCACGGAGGTGGTGAAGGAGACCGGTTACCTCACCGATCGCCTCGGCGAGGAGACGGCGGCGTTCATCGCGAAGCACAAGGCGGGGCCGTTTTTCGCTTATCTGGCCTTCAATGCCGTGCATGCGCCTTTGCAGGCACCGGAGGACGAGATCGCGAAGTTCAACACGGGCAACAAGGACCGCGATGCCCGTCTCGCGATGGGCAAGCGCATGGATGATGCGATCGGCAAAGTCATGACAACGCTCAAGGACGGCGGCGTGTGGGATAACACGCTCCTCTTCTTCATCAGCGACAACGGCGGCCCGCTGGCGCAAAGCGCCGACAACACGCCGTTGCGTGGTGGCAAGCACACCGACTACGAAGGCGGCATCCGCGTGCCCTTTCTCATCTGCTGGCCTTCGCAGCTCAAAGCGGGCGAGTGGCAGTCGCCGGTGTCATCGCTGGATATTTTGCCCACAGCGCTCGCGGCGGCAGGTATCGCCACGCCAGCGGAGACGCGTCTCGATGGTCAGAATCTGCTGCCGCTGCTCAAAGGCGAGACCGCGCCGGCATCGCGCGATTTGTTTTGGTGCTCCGGCAGCGACGAAGGCTGGTGGGCGGTGCGTTCGGGCGATTGGAAGCTCGTGGGCGAAAAGGACAATCTGGGCCTCTTTGATCTCAGCAAGGATGTGTCGGAAGCCAACGATCTCGCCAAGCAAATGCCGGAGAAGGTCGCCGAACTGACGAAGCTGCACGATGCGTGGCTCGCGGAGATGGCAAAGCCCGTCAAAGCCGGTGAGAAGCGCTACAACATGGCCGCGCCCGCCGAGAAGAAGCCGAAGAAGATGACCAAGGAAGAAAAGAAGAAGGCCCGTGACATGGAGCGTGCGAAGAAGCGCGAGCCTGCTGCGCCCCCGGCACCTCCAGAAGCACCGAAACCATGAAATATCTCTTCAGCATCCTTTTCGCGCTCGTCGTTGTCTTTGGCCAAACTCAGGCCGCAGACAAACCGAACGTGATCTTCATCCTCGCCGACGATTTCGGCATCGGGAACGTGGGTTGCTACGGATCGGATCACTACAAGACACCTCAGCTCGACAAGTTGGCGGCGGAAGGCACGCGGTTCACGCAGTGCTTCACGGCGGCGCTTTGCGGCCCATCTCGGGCGATGATCATGACGGGGCGCTATGCCTTCCGCAATGGATCGAGCAATCAAGACGCTTGCATGGTGATGCCGAACAAAGAGCTGCAACTGGCGCGGGTTTTCAAAAGCGCCGGCTATGACACCTCCTTCATCGGCAAGTGGGGACAATTGCCGGGTGACCCGGATGAAGCGGGCTTTGACGACTACCTGCGATTCAACGGCAGCGGCGTTTACTGGAGTCGCAAGCCGGAGAAGCTCGAGAAATACCTTGTGAACGGCGAAGAGAAGGAACTCGGCGTGAAGGAATACATGCCGGACCTGATGCACGAGCGTGCCGTGCGCTTTCTCAAAGCCAGTCAGGACAAGCCTTTCTTCCTCTACTACTCCCTGGTGCATGTGCATGGCGACATCCAGCCCACGCCCGACAGCGCAGCGGACAGCAAGGACCTCTTTGGCGACAACATCCTCTACATGGACAAACTCGTCGGCAAGCTCGTCGCCGAACTCGAGGCGCTGAAGCTCCGCGAGAAGACGCTCATCATCTTCATGGGCGACAACGGCACCGGCAAAGGCCAGACCCCGCTGTCCACCATCGGCGGGCGTGCCCTCTCCGGCATGAAGGGCAGCATGCTCGAATGCGGCGGCCTCGTGCCCATGATCGCCAATTGGCCGGGCAAAACGCCTGCAGGCAAAGTGAGCGCCGACTTGATCGACTCCTCCGACTTCCTCACCACCTTCGCGGAACTCTCCGGCGGCACTTTGCCGAAAGACACGATCTTCGATGGTCACAGCATGGCTCCGCAACTCCGTGGCGAAGCGGGCACTCCCCGCGAGTGGGTCTATAACCAACTCGCCGCCATGTGGTATGTGCGGGAGGCGAAATGGAAGCTCAACGAGAAGAACGAACTCTATGACATGAGCGAGGCCCCCTTCGCGGAAAAACTCGCCACTGGCGATCATCCCGCCCGGGCGAAACTCGCCGCCGTGCTCGCGAAACTCAATCCCGCCGGCGGCATCCCCGACAGCGGGGATGGAACCGGTCGTCACGCGAACAAGGACAAGAAAAAGAAAGTCGAGGAACCCATGAAGAAGCCCGGAACTCCGCCAACGACGCCCCTAACGGCGGAAGAGCAGGAGCGTGCCGCCAAATTCGACAAACTCGACGAAGCCAAGACTCGCAAGATCACCCGAGACTACTACACCACCCACCAATCCGATGCCGCCGCTGCGGCGGAGCGATTCGACAAATACGACAGTGACAAAGACGGCCTCGTGAGCCGTGAGGAATACATCCTGAAAGGCAAGATGCCGAAAAAGTAGCCTCAGACCATCCCATCCATGAAAACGCTCCTCACCGCCTTCCTGCTCACTCTCACCTCGCTGGAAGCAGCCACAAAACCGAACGTCCTCTTCATCGCCGTCGATGACCTGAACGATTGGATCGGTTGCTTTGGCGGCAACTCGCAGGCGATCACGCCCAACCTTGACCGGCTCGCCAAAGAGCAGGCGATGGTGATGAACAAGGCCTATTGCGCATCCACGGTCTGCTGCCCGAGCCGCTCGGCCATCCTGACCGGCAAACGCCCCTCCACGACGGGCATTTACGGCAACACTCAAGACCTGAAGAAAGCCCCGAAAGCCAAGGATGTGGTCACCCTTCCCGAATACTTCGCCAAGCATGGCTACCACACGCTCTCCACGGGAAAGATCTTCCACAAGCATCCGACGTCTGAGGGTATGGATGAGGGCCAATGGGCGTTCCAGGAGTTCGCTGAAGGCGGAGGACGAAACAAAGGCATGCTGTGGGAGGAATCTCCGTCATCCGCTTCAGGCGAAAAAGCCGACGAAAAGGTGCAGGAGAAAGGTGAGGAAAAGGAGGTGACGAAGTGGGGAGCCTGCAAGGCCGCGGTCGAAGAGACCAAGGACTATGTCGCCTGCCAATGGGCGGCTGATCAGCTCAAACGCGATTTCGATGGCAAGCCGTTCTTCATGGCTCTGGGCATCTCGAAACCGCATCTGCCGTGGTTCGTCCCACAGCAGTTTTTTGACCTCTATCCGCTGGAAACCATCAAGCCGGTCGAAATCTTCCGCGACGATCTCGATGACATCGTGGACGCGAGTGGAAAGCGCCTGTTCAAGGCCTCAATTGGCTCGTTTGACGCGATCGACAAAGCCGATATGCACAAGCAAGCGCAACGTGCCTACCTCGCCAACATCAGCTACGTGGACCACTGCCTCGGTGTGATATTCGATGCGTTGAAGAAGAGCCAGCATGCCGACAACACCATCCTCATGCTTTGGGGCGACCACGGCTGGCATCTGGGCGAGAAGACGAAATACGGCAAAACCGACCTGTGGGAAGAGTCTGACCGTGTGCCGTTCATGGTCCGCGTGCCCAGCATAACTCCCACCGACTTCAAATGCGATGGAGTCGTCAACCTGCTCGATATGTATCCTACGCTGGTCGAGTTGTGCGGCCTTCCGCCCAATGCGGAGAACGAAGGACGCAGCTTTGTTCCCTTGCTGAAGGACCCGAAGATGGAGTGGAATCATCCCACCCTGACCACCTACCAGTTCAGCAACCATTCCCTCACCGATGGCCGTTACCGCTACACCTGGTATGGCGGCAAAGCGAATGGCGCCGAGGAACTCTACGACCACAGCACCGACCCGCTGGAACATAAAAACCTGGCCGCCCATCCCGAATCCAAGCCCATCATGGCCAAGTTCAAAGCGCTCCTGCCGACGCACAACGAGCCTGACGCACCCACCAACAAGGAAGACAAAAAAGCCATGCGCAAAGCAGGCAAGCGAAAGGACGCCAAGTAGAAGAAATGGAAGAACTACGGCCGCAACCTCGACCAGATGCACCTGACGATAACCGACGTGCTCTGGAGGCACTCCCAGACGGGAAAGCTGGTTCCTCCGCCAAGCATTCCCCAACCTCGTGAAAACAATCTCAATCGCAATGAAATCCGCCCTCACCCTCCTCGCCGCCCTGATGCTCGCGCCACTCACCTCGCTGCACGCCTCAACGAAAAACTCAAAACCGACAAAATCCTCAAAGCCAAAGCGGATCGCCTCATCGCCTTCTTCAAGGCCTTGAGCCATAAGCTGGCGATTCAAATGCCCAATCCATGGTCTTCCAGGCTCGAGGGTGATTAGAGTGCGTCACACCAGTCTCTCTCTCATGACGCGGGCTACAGCGCGGCTGTGGACGCTGAGTTTGGTGAAGAGGTTACGCGTGAGGGTGCCGGTGGTGGATGCTGATGTCGAAACGGATGGCGAGTTCCCAACTTTCTACTGCTCCTCAATCCGCAGGCGGAAGAACCGGCGGGGGGCTTCGGTGGGGGCGGTGAACTGGGTGGTGCCGGGGCCGGGCATGGGGAGGCCGGTGTTGTCGGGGTGGAGCCAGCGGGTCCAGGTGCTGAGGTCGGGGCTGGTTTCGACGTGGATGAGACGACCTTCGAGGTTGGGGTGTGTGAGGGTGAGCTGGCCGTTGGTGATGCTAAGGCCGGGGATGAGGAAGGAGCTGGAGCTGAGGGGGGCGGTGTTGGCGAGGTATTCGGTGTAGTTGAGGTGGCCGTCGTTGTCAGCGTCGATGTTGGGGGCGCCGTTTGGGCTGGTGCTATTGCCGAAGTGGGTGGTGCGCCATTCGGTGTAGCTGGGGCGATTGGCGCTGCTCATGCTGGTGATCCAGTCGGTGAGGAGCTGGCTGCCTTGGGGATCGATCTCCGCAGAGCCGAGCGGCGGCATGCGGGTGTAGCCGTTGAGGGCGCTGGCGCGGTTGCGGATGACGCTGGAGTCGGGCAGGCCGCGGAGGATGGCGCGGTGGCTGGGGTGCTGGGTGTTGCCGACGTGGGCGTCGATCATGCTGGTGCCAAAGAGATTGAGCTCGGGGCGGAGATCGAAGGCTCCGATGCCGGTGCCGCCGCTTTGGTGGCAGTAGGAGCAGTTGACGGCGAGCCAGGAGCGGGCACGGGTTTCGAGGGTCTGGCTATTGTCCGTGGGTGGGTGATATTTGGGCAAGTAGGCGAGGCTATTGCTGGCGGGGGCGTTGCTGAGGTAGCCGGCGGCGGCGAGGAGCTGGAGGTAGTGCCCGCTGCTGCTGCCGAGGGTGCCGGTGCGATTGAGCTGCCGTGTTTCAAAGCTGAGGGCGTGGCCGCCCTGCGGGTGTGGCAGGTCATGCACTCGGCGCGGCTGGGGATGCGCCAGCGTTGGGTGTAGGGGCTGCCGTTGACGGTGAGGTTCATGTCAAAGTCCACACCGTTGTCATCGACGAGGTAGGCTTCGGTGCCTTCGTTGTTCCAGCGGTAGCTGACGCCGTAGGCGGAGGTGGCGGTCTTGATGAAGAGGCGGGTTTCGAGGCGCTTGGCGGTGGCGGGATAGCCGCGTGTCTGATCCATGTCGAAGTGTTTGATCCAAAGGGCTCCGGTGGGGAGGCTCCAGTTGCCGTTTTCGACATAGCCGAAGGTGCTGACGGTGTCGGGGAGCATGAAGCTGCGGGTCTTGCGGGCGTGGTCGCTCCAGAAGGGTAAATTGACGTCGTAGCGCTCGATGCCGGGATTGGTGGTGAGATCGCTGAGGTCGGCGTAGAGGCCGGTGTCGCTGAGTTTGGCGGGGAAGGTGTTGTCGATGGTCTGGGTGGTGAGACGGCGGACGACGCCATCGCCAAAGTCGAGCATGAGGATGTCGCCGGTGGCGGGATCGGTGGCCATGGCGACGATGCCGGACTCGCCGGTGATGCGCTGGACGATGGGTGGATTGGCTCCATCACGCTGGAGGGTCCAGATGTGTCCGGCGACGAAGTCGGCGAAGATGTATTTGCCGGTGAGGCTGGGGTATTTCGTGCCGCGATAGACGAGGCCGCCGGTGACGCAGTTGCCGTTGTAGGTGCCGTTTCCGTAGGCGTAGGTGTAGAGCGGCGGGGTGCCGCTGAAGCCGCTGGGCGGATTGGTTTTGGGGCCGTTGGCGTTGCCTTCTTTGTAGGCCCACTGGTAGTTTCCGCCTGGGGTGACGAGGTTGATTTCCTCAAATTGATTGCCGCCGACATCGCCGACCCAGAGTTCGCCCGTGGTGCTGTCCCAGTTGAATTGCCAGGGATTGCGAAGGCCGATGGCATACATCTCGGTGCGCACGGGGCCGGGGCCTGGAAGTGCCACGCCATTGAGGCTGGTGGCTCCGATGAAGGGATTGTCGGCAGGGACTTTGTAGAAGGCGTTGTTGGAGTCGGCGGGATTGAGTGCGATGGCGGCGTGGGCGTTGGGCTCGGGGTTTCCGGGCAGGCGGTTCACGTCGATGCGGAAGACGGCGGACCAGAAGTCTTTGTCAATGCGCTGGGCATTGTTGCTGCCATCGCCCTGTGGACCTCCGTCACCGCAACTGAAGTAAAGGTAGCCATCGGGACCGAACTTGGCGCTGGCGATGTTGTGGATGTCGCTGTCGTTTTGCTGCGTGATGAAGGACTGCTCGCTGGTGGGATCGCCCTCGTTCACGTTGCTGACTTTGGCGGTGAAGCGTGAAAGTCGGATGTAGCGCGTGCCATTGATCTTGAGGTTGTAGGCGACGAAGAATTGGCGGTTGTTGGCGAAGTCGGGATGGAAGGCGATGCCTTTGAGGCCGAGTTCGTTGCCATCGTCTTCGAAGTCCTCGGTGCTGCGTGGATTCACGGTGGCGGCGAGGTCGAGGAAGAGTTGTTTCGCAGGGGTTAGCGAGGCGACATCGGGGATGAGCCAGATTTTGCCGGTGCGCTCGGTGATGACGAGACGGTTGGTGCCGGGGATGACGGCCAAGTTTGAGGGCGTGGTCATGGTGACGCCTGGGAAGGCATCGACGGCGGCGAGTGCGGTGCCGGGCGGGGTGAGCGGGATGACGCTGGTGGTATTCGGCAGACGTCCGGCGCTGCTGAAGGTGTAGGTGACGGTGGCGGGTGTGCTGGGCTGCCCACTGATGCCATTGAGGCGGTAGGTGAGGCTGTCGCTCGCGGGTGTGCCGGTGGTGTGGGTGTAGCGGATGCGCCCGGCGGCATCGAGGACTGCGGTGCCAAAGGCTGGCTGCGTGACGATCTCGACGCTGCCTGCTCCGGCGTCGTTGCGGCGGACATCGAGCAGGGACTTGGTGTGGTGCCGCATGATGAGGCTGTCATCGACGGTGAGCGGCGGTGTGAGTGCAGCCTGCACAGTGCTCCAAGTGGTGCCGAGGCTGAGATTGTCCCAAGTGGTGGCTCCACTGCCGCCGGAGGCGAGCCGCACGGCGGTGATCCAGTTCGCGCTGGTGTAGGCGCGGGTGACGTTGGGCGGGTTCGCGGACTCGGGTAGTGCGAGGTTCGGATTGACCCACAGGCTGATCAGATTGGCATCGAGATCGAGTTTGGCGACGAGAGTGTAGGTCTGGCCATCGACAGGGGCGATGCCGGTGAAGCTGTAGCCCTGCGCTCCGAACTCCAGCTCGTGAATGCCGAACTCAGATACGCCGCTGGCGGGATTCACCGAGCCGGGCACGCCGACAAAGACGCGCTCGTTGTCGAAATCATAAAACGAGGCACCGCTCCATGCCGCGCCTGCGCTGCGGGTGATCTCAAAGCGCTTGTAGATCGTGCGATGCAGCGTGCCGGCGTTTCGATTGAAGGCTCCATCAGCCGGATTGCTGCTGTAGGAGCGGATGGCTCCGGACTCCTGGGTGCGCAGGGTGCCGCCGGTCATGGTGGCCGCGCCCCAGAGCACACGCCACGGGGCAGGGAGCAGCGAGTAGTTTGCGCTGCCATCACCAAAGCTGACGTTTTCAAAGTCCCAATGCAGGCCACCATTTTGCGCCCCGATGCTGCCATCGGGATACGAAAACGAATCCGCGCCGATGATGAGATCCGCACCGGAGGCCAGGACGGGCGTGGGATATAAGCGTCCTCATGCTGCTCCAACTGGTGGTCACAGCGAGGTGATCCCAATACGTCGGTGCCCCTCCGCCGGAGCCGAAACGCACGGCGGTGCTGACGGCCGGTGTCCAGGCCATCGTTGCATTTGGCACAGGCTCCGTGGCGCTGGCAAAGTTCGGATTCACAAATAGCGAGGCGGTGCCGGTGGCGAAATCCACCTTGCCCACCAGGAAGTAGCGGGCACCCGCCACTGGCACGATGCCCGTGTAGGACCAGGTGTCGTTCACCAGATTGTGAATGGCGAACTCACGCTGGCCGCTGGCTGGATTCGCCGCAAAGGGCACGCCGAAGAGGATGCGCTCGCTGTTGCCATCATAGACGCTGGCACCGCTCCAGGTCGTGGCATCTCCACCACGGATCATTTCAAAGCGGTAGAAGAGCTGTTTGTATTCCGAACTGGCCGCACTGCTGAAGCTGCCATTCGCCTCTGAGCGACCGTAGGTCCGCCGGGCGCTGCTTTCCTGTGTGGAGAGCATGAACCGGCCTCCATCGACGAAGGGTGCGCCGACGACGTTTTGCCAGGCTGACGAGAGCTGCGTGTAGCCGACGAAGGCATCGGCGTTTTGATTGTCGAAATCGAAGTGCGTGCCGCCATCACGCCCGGCGATAGCTCCTGCATCATAGTCAAAGGCATCCGTGCCGATCACCACATCCGGTCCGCTCACTGGCTGTGGTGTAGGATAAGCCTGCTGCAGCGCCGCCCAACTGGTGCAGACGGCGAGACCATCCCAAGTCGTGGCCCCCGTGCCGCCACTGGCGAGGCGCACGGCGGTGCACCAGTTGTTGTTTGTGTAGGTGCGTGAGGCGGCGGGCGCATTGCCGCCCTCCGGCAGACTCATGTCGGGATTCACATAGAGAGCGATCACGTCATTCACGAAGTCGAGCTTGGCCACCAGCGTGTAGGTCTGGCCCGCGACTGGCTGTATGGATGAGTAAGTGGTGCCGTCCTGCTCGACGCCGAACTGATACTGCCCGGATGGCCCCACGGTGCCCGGCACTCCGAAAAAGATACGCTCGGAGCCAAAGTCATAGGCGCTGATGCCGCCCCTCGGCTCCGGTGGCCCGTGTCATCTGCACGGAAATAGACCTGCTTATGAGGTGAGGAACCCCAGTCATTGATGGCTCCGTGCTCCTCCGTCGGTGCGCTGAACTCGCGTTTCGCGGCGGAGTTCAGTGTCTGGAGGCTGCCACTGACCACCTGATTGTTGCCAAAGATGCCGTCCCAGGTGGAGCCTCCTTCACGGCGGAATCCGATGAAGGCCCCGTTGTTCGTGGTGTTGTCAAAATCCCAGTTGGTGCCTCCGCTGCGGCCCACGAGATCGCCGTCGGCATAATCAAACTCGTCCTGGCCGATGAGCACGTTCAGCCCGGTCGCCGGGACGGGATTCGGGTCCGGCAGTGAGTCGAGCTGCAAGCGCCAGCGATCCAGCGCCACGCCATCTTCACGCCCCACGATGCGCAGGGTGAACAGGCCGCCATTGGCCGTGATGTCACCCGCGCTGATCGTCCACGTCATCGGATTCTGGGCCGTATTCGCCACATTCACTTCGGCTTGCCCCGTGCCGTTCCAGTTCTGCAAAGCAAAGTCCGAGGTGGAGGCGATGTTGTCCTCATACCAGTCCGCATGAGTGCCACCTATGCCATCTACCAGCTCCAGAATACCTGCGTAGAGGGAGTCCGAGTCGTTGTTATGCCCGTCCCATCGCAAATACAGCCGATAGGTGCCCGGAGTGTTGATTTGAATCTTGTAATCAATCGCCGCACCGACAGCAGCACCCGAGAAAGTGGCCGCACTCGGCCCATTGTCCGGCTGCACCTGCATGAAGAGCCCGCCGCTGGCATTTTCAAAGGTGACACCGGCAGGCACCACCGCCGTCGTCGGTGCCTCCAGCCATTCATCGCCGTTGCCGATGCTCTTGGCGTGGTAGTTCTCCGCCTCGCCGATGACAAGGCCATCGGTCATGACATAGGGCGATGAAAGTGGAAGCAGGCCGGCCCAAGAGGTGCTGGCGATTCCGAACAGGAGAACGCAGCGAGCGATCATGGAGGAAGGGGAAGATGCAGAGGTCAAAAGAGGCGCAGGTGCTGGATTAGGCCCTCATTCTCCGGCGACGTAGCGTTACACCCGCAAGGCCCACCATCATCAGCAGCGCACGGCTCGGCTCCGGCACGCCCATGATGCTGAAAATGCCGCTCGTGCGATCAAAACTGCCCGTGAGGCCGCTGCCGAGTGAAAGTGAGCTGTAGTCCACCGTCACGTCCGAGCTGATGCTGCCGCTCGCGAGATCAAAGAAGCGCCACTGGTCGCCAGCGGCGAAACCGGAGAGCGCATTCGGATTGCCCACGATGAAGGTGGTGCCGAGTGTCGGGTCCATCGTGCCAAACAAGCGGATGTAGTCCGCAGCCGAGGCCGTGCTGCTCAGGTCACCACCCACGGAGAAGAGGTCAAACAAGATGGTGCTGCCTGCGCCGGTGCTGAAGCTGCCCGTGCCGCTCGTGGCCACCGTGAAGCTCGATGCCACTGGACTGCCCAAAGTGCTGTCACCGACCTGCAACGTGCCATTGAGATACACATAGTTGTTCGCCGCAGCCTCGATCCTGCCTGTGCCGGAAAGTTGCGCACCGCTGTTCACCGTGAGCGTTCCGCTGCCCGTGGCGGAGCCGCTGCTGTTGTTCGCCACCAAGGTGCCCATGGTCACGGTGCTGCTGCCGCTGTTCGTGCTGGCTGAGCGCAGTTCCAGAGAGCCTGCACCAGTCTTGTTGAATCCACCCGTGCCGGTGAAAGCCTGCTCCGTGCCGACTTTGAAGCCATTGCTGTCGATCACCGCTCCGCCTGCCTGCACATTGGCCACATCGAGGTTGGTGATGAAGTTTGCCTGGTCTTCCTTGGCCTTCACGATGCCGCCATTGAAGTTCACGGTCGCGCTGCCATTGCCGCCCTCGATCTTCTTCGTGGTGACGGTGCCGCCATTGAGATTGAAGGTGCCCATGCCGTTGTCGCGGCCCACGAGCACTTCATTGCCCACATTCAGCGCTGCCGTGCCGCTCAACGTGTAAGTGCCCACGGAGGAGGTGCTGTTCTCGTTGCCGATATAGACCTCGTTTTGCACATTCACCACGCCGCCGCTCTGGTTCAGCACGCCCGTTGCCTGATTGTGTCCCACGATCAGCTTGTCGCTGCCGGTCATCGTTCCGCCGGTCATGGTCATGGTGCCGGAAGAGCCCAGTTCTTTGCCGATGAAGATGTTGTTCGCCACGGTGATCAAGCCGGTGCCGCTCAAGTTGTAGGTGCCCGTGCCGATCTTGTTATCGTCACGCGTGCCCACGCCGAACTCGCGGTTCACGCTGATCGTGCCAGCCGTCTGAGTCAGCGTTCCCGTGCCGTTTCGGCGCCCGACATACATGTTGCCATTGCCTGAGGTCGTCAGCGTGCCGCCATTCACATTCAAAATGCCCGTGCCGCCTTCACGACCCACCACGACCTCATTGGACACATTCAGCGCCCCCGTGCCACTCAGCGTGTAAGTCCCGGATGCTCCGGCGTTTTCATTGCCGATGTATAGCTCGTTGTTGGCGCTGATCGTGCCGCCGCTCTGCACCACGGTGCCCACGCCGTTGTTGTGACCCACGATGAACTTTTCATCACCCGTCTTGGTGATCGTGCCGCCTGTCATATTCA
Organism: Verrucomicrobiaceae bacterium; assembly: GCA_016713245.1. Lineage (GTDB taxonomy): Bacteria > Verrucomicrobiota > Verrucomicrobiia > Verrucomicrobiales > Verrucomicrobiaceae > Prosthecobacter. Next base: position 2,188,808 of record JADJPM010000001.1, read on the forward strand.
GCGTGCCTGTGCCGCTCTCACGTCCAATGACAAAGTCACGTCCCAGATTGAGCACCGCGCTGCCGCTGATGTTGAGCGTGCCGTTCGAGCTGCCGCTTTGTCCCACATACAGATTGTGGTTCAGCGTGATCGTGCCGCCGCTCTGCGTGAGAGTCCCCGTGCCCTGATCGCGACCCACAAAGGTTTCATCGCCGCCGGTTTTCGTCAGCGTGCCGCCAGACATCGTCAGCGTGCCATTAGCCTTGTTGTTGCCGATGAAGATCTTGTTGTTCACCGTCATCGTGCCGGACTCCAGCCGGAAAATGCCCACGCTGTTCTGCGAATCACCGACAAAGAACTCACCGGATACCGCCAGCGTTCCGCTCGTATTCACATTCACCGTGCCGGTGCGGTTATCGCCAAAAGCACCCACCAGCAGATTCCCCGTGGCATTGAGCGACCCCGATCCCAGCCCAAATCCTGTGATACCACCGCCCGCCGAGCCCGTGGCCGCGAGGTTGTAGGTTCCAGCCGTGTTATCCTGCCCCACGAACATCCACGCACCGCCGTTTGTCCCGGCAATCCCTGCGATGTGGTCCAAACGGCTGCCATTGCGGATGTCGATGTCATTGGGCGTCACCGAAAGGTTCGCCGAGATCGTAGCGATGGCCCCAGTCGTGTTATTGATGATCGCATTCTGACCTGTGGGGACGGCACCACCCGACCAGTTGCTCCCCGTGTTCCAATCCGTGTTCGTGCCACCCAGCCAGTCTGCGGCGTTTGCTGCAGATAAACTCAAACAAAGGGCAAGGCCTGACTTTAGCAGGGCCGAGAGGACGGAACGGTTGGATAGCTTCATGGTTGGACTTCGATAGGTTGAGATTGACCCCCATCGTGCCCCATCAGCCCCCCAAAAAACAATAGGCCAATTGGCCTATGGGACGCGCTGCATCACTTCAACCGCACAATGCCGCGCTCCACCGCCAGTATCGCAGCCCGAGTGCGATCTGCCGCTCCCAGCTTGGCCAGCACCTTCGCCACATGCTGCTTCACCGTGCCATCGGCGATGCCTAATCGCGCCCCGATCTCCTTGTTGATAAGTCCATCGACGATCAATTGGAGCGTCTCCAGCTCACGCGGACTCAGCGGCTCCCGCTGCGCTTGCGCATCGAACTTCGCCTTCACATCCTTCGGAAAATAGCGCTCACCTGCTGCCAGGGCGCGGATCGCCTTCAGCAATTCTCCCGCTTGTGAGGCCTTCGTCAGGTATCCGCAGGCACCCGCTTCCACCGCGCGGAAAACGTCATCATCACCATCAAACACCGTCAGCATCATCACCCTCGCCTCAGCATAGCTCGCGCGGATGCTATAGACGGCTTCAAGCCCGGATTCCGTGCCCAGAGCATAATCCATGAGCACCACATCCGGCAGGTGCTTGGCATACTCAGCCACCGCCTCAGCCACAGTGGCCGCCTGCGCCACCACCTGCATGTCCGGCTCTGAGTTCACCGCCACTGCCAAGCCCATGCGTGCCACGAAATGGTCGTCCACAATGAGCACTCGAATGGTCTTCGTTTTGGATGGCATGACTGGAGACGCGGATTTAAGAGCTTGGAGTTGGAACGATCAATCTCACACACGTTCCTCGGTCTGATTCAGATTCAATGGTGAGTTTCATCATCGCCTTCGCCGCACGTTCCTTCATGCCGTGAATGCCGAAATGGCCAGGTTTTGCCAGTGCATCACCGATGCCACGCCCATCATCACGCACCTCCAAAACGACTTCGTGACGCGCTGCGTAGGACAACTGCACACACACCACTTTGCCCCCTGAGTGCCGCACCGCATTCGCCACCGCCTCGTGCCCGATCCTCAGCATCACCGACTCCATCACACCGCCAAGCGGACGCCTTTCACCCTCCATCACAAACTCAAAACCCATCTGCGCACTCTCCGCCAACTGATGTCCCACCTCCTCCATCGCAGCAGCCAGCCCCAGTTGCTCCAGAGTGACCGAGCGAAGATCGCGGATCGTCGAGCGCGACTCTTCCCGGCTGTGTGCCAACAGCGCACGGGCGAGATCCAGAGTCGCCTCAGCCGGAGCACCACTCGTCTTCATCTGCGTGGAAGTCGTATCTAGCAGCATCGATACCCCCAGCAGCTCCTGCTCCAGCGTATCATGCAGCTCCCGCGCGATCCGCCGCCGCTCCTCCAGCGTCGCACGCTCCACCGAATGCCGCTCAATCAGCACCGCCTGCCGAGCCACACGCCGCCGCAGCGTGTAGGCCCAACCGCCGATCAGCAGACCCGCACCACCCACCGCCATGAGCAGCCACAGCAGGCGCGAATTGTTCCAATACGGCGGCCTCGAAACTACCCGCACATCCTCCAGAGAACGCAGGATCAAATTGAAGCCCGTCTCACGCATCGGCAGACCAAAAGGGCTGCCTTCCTCGATCAAACAAATCCCCGTCAGCACCACGCTCGATCCGGGCTCCAGCTCAAAAGCCTCCCCTTTCCTCAAACGCAGCACCGACTCAAACGTCACGCCCTCCGCACGACACAGCAGCGTCACCTCACCGGATCTCGGCCTCAGCATCTCGATGAAGTCCGCCGTCACCGTCACCAGCTCACACTGCTCCGCGCTATTGCGTTCACCCGCACCCGCATTCAGCACCACCGGCAGCGGCGCAGGTCCATCTGCGATTTTGCGCAGCTCACGCGCATTCAGCGCCGGACGAAATGCCGCCAGCGTCACATAGCCCGTCGCCTCCACCTCCATGCCCGGCCTTAGATCATGCATCAGCGCCGAGTCCACCCGCATGCTGCCGCCCTCGGACCGCAGGTAAAAGCCGCGCTCCGGCTCCGCATGAGTCACCACACCACGCACCCGCACCAGCTCCCCCAGTGCCGCACCAGGTCGCATTAGATCCGTCACTGCACGCCGCACCGCCTCACCCTCCGCCCGTTTTGACGCTACCGGCACCACACAGCCCAGATCCGGCACAAACAACGTCCGCCCCGTCATCTGGCGTTGATTGTTAAACTGCGTCCCAGCCAGGCCGCGCAGCCGCACGCGTTGCTCGATCAGCTCCGGCGGTGGCGACTCTAGGACCAGATGCCGAGGCAGCAGCCCATTGAACCGCCGACCACCAAACTCCACCACCATCGTCCAGCCCTCGTTCTCAAACTGAAAGCGCTTCACCACCGCCTCGATCTCCACCCACTGCGCATCCAGACCCGGCAGCAAAAAAGCCTCCAGAGACTCAATCCGCACCGGAGCAGGGATGGGAGCCGTGCCCAGCACATCCACCGCATCCGCCCACACCACCGGCATGAATCCCCCTGATCCAGCATGCCCCCAGACACGCACCTGAGTGCCCGTAGCCCAGGCCACCGCCCGCTTCGTCACCTCGCTTGATCCCACATAGATCGCCCCCTTCGCATCCGCGACAAACAAGTCCCCCCATCGCGCATCATGAAACAGCACCACTCCCACCAGCTCCACCGCCGCACCCTTCCCAGCCTCCTCCGCCGATAAAGCCCGCAGCCGCCCCACATCCCAAGCGTCCCCCGTTTCCTGCCCAAAGACAGAAAACGCGGCCGCGCAGAAGATCATCAAACGATAAAACACACATCGAGACTAAGACCACAACCGCCGATCACCAAATCAGATTCGACAGCAAAAAGTCATCTCTCTTGAACCTCGCATAGGCCGCATTGAGGTTTTATGGCAGACTTTGATCACTGATGAGTTGAAGAAATGGAATGAACAGCCTTCGTGTCGTTTCTTGAACATGATTCGCTCCACACTTCATCGCCGCCGATTCATCGCCAACTCCGTGGCCGCGGCGTCTTTGTCAGCTGTGGCTTCCGCTGCCGACAACGACACCCCTGACATCTGCATCTACGGCGGCACGGCGAGTGGTGTGATGGCGGCGGTGACGGCTGCCAAGCAGGGGCGCAGCGTCGTGCTCATCGAGCCGAGTCGATGGCTCGGTGGCATGACGGGCGGGGGCTTGAGCCATGTGGACTGGGGACGCGAGAAGGCGGTGGGCGGCACCGCTTTGAGCATCCTATCGAAGAACTACGACGATGCGCAGTATCGGCAGGTGTTTCGGGATCTGGTGAAGAAGTATCGCATCCGCGTGATCTATGAGCATCGCGTGAGCGCGGTGGAAAAAGACGGCGCGAGCATCCGCAGCATCACGCTGGATCATGCGCCGCCGGATGCGCTGGGTTGTCCGGTGGCGGCGGCGACGAAAGCGAATGCGATGACCATTGCCGCGCAGGTTTTCATCGACTGCTCGTATGAGGGCGATCTCATGGCCCGTGGGGGCGTGAGCTACACTTGGGGCCGTGAGAGTCGCGATGAGTATGGCGAATCGCTCGCCGGTGTGCGGCCGAATCTCGCCGTGTATGCCATCGACCCGTATGTGACGCCGGGCGATGCGAAGAGCGGCCTGCTGCCCTTCATTCAAGACATGCAAGCGCAGCCTGAGGGCAGCGCGGATCGTCTGACGATGGGCTACGGCTTCCGCTGGAAGTTCAGCAAAGACGCGGACCGCATCCCCATCGACCCGCCGGAGCATTACGACCCGAAGCAGTGGGAATTGTATCGTCGCGGCTTCAAAACCAAGGCCGGCATCGATGTGGGACGCCGCATGAAGGGCAAGCTCGGCTTCTTCGAGGAAGCAGGCGGACGCATTCACTCCCTGGGTGCTGGCAATCTCGCCCGCGCCTTGCTCGCGCCGACGAACTACGGCAGCAACGCCGCGTATCCCGATGGCGATTACGCCACGCGTGCCCGCATTTGGAAAGCGGACCAGGAGTTCATGCGCGGCATGACACACTTCCTGCGCACCGACGACTGCGTGCCGGACAAGTTCAAGCAAACCGCTCTCGAGTTCGGTTTCCAACGCGGCATTTTCGATGACACCCACGGCTGGCCGCATCAACTTTACGTCCGCGAGGCACGCCGCATGAAGTCGGACTACGTCCTGACTCAAAAGGACCTCGAAGGCAGCACCGATCCCGCAGACAGCATCGGCCTCGCGTCCTATGGCGTGGATGACTGGCCGTATGCGACCTATGTGCACGAAGGCAAAGTGGCGCTCTATGGCGGCGAGTTCTCGATGCTCTACCTCGATGAGAAGCACGAAGGCATCTACAAGATCCCGTATCGCGCCATCACGCCGAAGCAAAGCGAGTGCACGAATCTGCTCGTGCCCGTCTGCGTCTCCGCCAGCCACATCGCGATGACTTCCATCCGCATGGAACCCGTCTGGATGATCCTCGGCGAATCCGCCGGAGTCGCCGCTGCGATGGCTGTGGCTGAAAACTTGCCCGTGCAGCAGGTGCCGTATGCGGTGATGAAGGAGAAGCTCTTGGCGCTGAAGCAGAAGTTGGAGCGTCCTGTTTAGCGGCCGCGTTTCGAAAGCGCGGCCAACTTCCCGGAGAGAAGGCACGCTCCACATCGTTCATCGCGCCACCATGCGGTTCCTTGCTCTTCTCTTCGCTCTTTGCCCTCTGCTCTCCGCTCACTCGAAGCCGAACATCGTCATTTTTTACCTCGATGACATGGGCTGGGCGCAGCCGGGCGCTTACGGTGGTAAATTGGCTCCCACGCCGAACATGGATCGCCTCGCGACGGACGGCGTGCGCTTCACGAATGGCTACTCGAGCGGCTGCGTGTGCTCGCCGGGCCGCGTGGGGCTGATGACGGGGCGTTATCAAGCACGGACCGGTCATGATGCGAATCCGACGCGGGAAGGTCGCGAGCTGCTTTTGAGCGAAAAGACGATGGCGCAGCATTTGAAGCCTGCGGGCTACACGGCGGGCATCGTGGGCAAATGGCACCTCGGCGATACGGCACCCGAGTTCATGCCGCTGGCGCGTGGCTTTGATTTCGCGATGGGAACGGTCGGAAACCTCGGCGAAGGCAAGGGGCCGTCGTTTTATCGCGGCAACGAGTTGCTCAAGGAGCTCGAAGGCGCTCCGGTGACCTCGCCCGTGTATGCGAAGGAGGCCTGCGGCTTCATCGATGCGAACAAGGACAAGCCGTTCTTCCTGTATCTGTCGTTCAACGCCGTGCACTCGCCCATCGTGGCCTCGCCACACTGGCTGGAGAAGTTCAAGCACCTCGACAAACGCGAGCAAGCCTACGCCGCGCTCATCGGCGAGGCGGATGAAGCCATCGGCACGGTGATGACCAAACTGCGCGATCTCAAGCTGGAGGAAAACACGCTCATCTTCTGCATCAGCGACAATGGCGGCGCGAATGCACTCGCGGAGCAGTCGGGGCTGCGTGGCTCCAAATGGTTCGTGTGGGAAGGCGGCATCCGCGTGACGTGGATGGCGCAGTGGAAAGGCACGATCCCCGGCAACCGCGTGGTGAACGATCCCGTGATTCAGCTCGATGTGCTGCCGACGGCGCTGGCGGCGGCCAATGTGGTTGCGGCTTCAGCCGCAAAAGATTCGGCTAAAGCCGAAACCACTTTGGACGGCATCAACCTCCTCCCTTTACTCAAAGGCGAAGCCGACAAGCTCGCGCCGCGTGAGCTTTACTTCCGTTTCGGCGTGCAGCACGCCGTGCGGCAGGGCGATTGGAAGCTCGTGAAGGCGTCCAAGGACATGGAGCCGATGCTCGTGAACCTCGCCACCGATCCCGGCGAGCAAAAGGACCTCAGTGCCGAGAATCCCGCGAAGAAGGCCGAGCTGACCGCTCTTTTCGAAAAATGGAACGCCAGCATGCAGCCGCCGCGTTGGGAGGATCAGCGCTGGAACGGCGATCCGGATCGCAAAGCCGACAAGAAGCCCAAAAAGGGCAAAAAGAAGGCGAAGTGACATTTTTGTCGATTCGCTGCCTTCAGAGCAATCATTGGACGAACTTTGGAATACTGGGATAAAAGGTGCTCTCATGAGAGACCTCGCGGGCATCCACAGCATGAAATCTGACTCCCTTCATCCCTCGCCAAACAGGCGGCGCTTCTTCGGGCAGATGTGCGGCCTCGGAGCTGTCGCCAGCGGGATGATGCCAACCTTCCTCGAAGCCAAAGACGCCATGCAAACCATCGCCAATCCACGACTTTTCACCTTCATCGGCGGCGACTCGGGTGCCTGGCAGGTCATCGCTCGCAAAACGGTCATCGGTGAGCCTCTGCCGACGGTGAAGCGCCTGGACATCGTCATCGGCGAGGTCAAAGAGCTGCCAGAAAATGCGCTTTGGAAGCTGAGCGGTGTCACGAGCAACGAGCGCTACGTCACTCGATCCGAAAAGGATCAGCTCACGGCAAAGCAGGTCACCATCGGTCGGCCAGAAGCCACGCATGCCGCGATGATCCCGATTCGGAAGAACTCCAAGTGGTGGGCGCTGACCCAGGACGAGCGACGCGCCATTTTCGAAGAGAGTTCCCACCACATCAAAATCGGCATGAAGTATCTGCCTGCGATTGCCCGCCGCCTGCATCACTGCCGTGACATGGCCGAGCCGCAGCCCTTCGACTTCATCACCCTGTTCGATTACACAAAAGCCGACTCCACCGCCTTCGAAGACATGGTCGCCGAACTGCGCACCACCGAAGAATGGAAATACGTCGAACGCGAAATCGACCTCCGCATGGTGCGTGATGGGAAGTGAACTCTCCAATCTGCTCTTGAATGAAACACCTCCTTCTTCCTCTTCTCCTTCTCGCCAGTTGTAGCAGCCAACCGGGCAGCACGCCGGGGAGTTTGCCGCCATCGGGTTCTGGCATGCCGCAGATCATCAATGTGTCGGCGTATGATCCGAAGGAGCGGCAGCGGAACGGAATCGGCTATTCGGAGCATGATGTGAGCGCCTTGCGGGCGAATGGCGCGAGCGGTTTGATCGCGAGGGCAGGGAAGGGCGGCAATCTGGATGAGAAGTGCGCGAGCTTTCTCGCCTCGGCGGATCGCGAGGGCATGCTGCCGGGCATTTACTACCGCGTGCAGCGGCATGTGGATGCTGTGGCGCAGGCGGATCAGTTTGTGAATCGCGCGATGTCGCTGGCTCGCAGCCGGGCGTGGAACGCAGCGTCGCTGCTGCTGTGCGGTGATTTTGACGGCGATCTGCCGTTGTCGGCCATTTTGCGATTCATGGAGCGGGTGGAAGCTCGCACGGGCGTGGTGCCGGTGGCGTATCTGGAAAACAGCACGCAGCTCAAGCAGACGCTCAGCGGCGCGGATGCGGCGTCGAAGGCGAAGCTGCGGCGCATGCCTTACTGGCTGGCCTTGTATGCGCACGATAGCGGCGCGGGGCCGGTGTATCCGGCACCGGGAAATCCGAACGGGCTGCTCAAGCAATACGATGTGTGGTCGAACTGGACCCTGTGGCAGTATGGTGGCGTCGATTGGCAGGGTGGTCGCTCGCGGCCGAAGGTGTACAACCATGGGCGCTACCGCTTCTCGCCGTACTTTGGCAATCTCGACCGCCCGACGGAGCGGAATGTGTTTCACGGATCGCATGCCGCGCTGGCGGGATTCTGGCAGCAGCATGGTTTGAGGCTGCGTTGATCGGCTTGATTTCGTCTTTCCGAGCCGCGAGAGGCGGCGCACGCGCTCATGTCCTCCACTCGCACGCCTGCACTGGGCTTCATCCTCATCACGCTGACGCTCGATATCCTCGGCATCGGGCTGATCGTGCCGATTCTGCCGAAGCTGGTCAAAGAATTCAGCGGCGGAGACACGGCGGCGGCTTCGCAGGCGGCGGGTTGGTTGAGTGCGTTGTATGCGATGATGCAGTTTGCGTATGCACCGCTGCTCGGATGCCTGTCGGACAAGGTGGGAAGGCGTCCGGTGATCTTGATTTCGCAGTTTGGGTTGGCGCTCGACTACCTGCTGCTGGCTTTTGCGCCGACGATGGCGTGGTTTGTGGCGGGAAGAATCATCGCGGGCATCACCGGCGCGAATTTTTCCGCCGCGACGGCTTACATCGCGGATGTGAGTCCGCCGGAGAAACGCGCGGCCAACTTCGGGCTGATGGGCGCGGCTTTTGGTATCGGGTTCATCATCGGGCCGCTGATTGGAGGCTCGTTGGGGCAAATTGGCACGCGGGTTCCGTTTTACGCGGCGGCGGCGCTCACGGCCGCGAACTGGCTCTATGGATGGTTCATCTTGCCGGAGTCGCTGAAGGAGGAAAATCGTCGCGAGATTGACTGGAAGCGGGCGAATCCGTTTGGTGCGATCTATTGCCTGCGCTCGCGGCCACGCGTGCTGTGGCTGGCGATGTGCGCGTTGCTGTCGTTCATCGCGCACACGGTGTATCCGAGCGTGTGGGTGCTTTACACGGAGTTTCGCTATGGATGGACGCCGTTTTGGAATGGTGTGTCGCTCGCAGCCGTGGGCGTATGTGCGGCGGTGGTGGCGGCATGGCTCACAGGCAAGGTCACCGCGAAAGTGGGCGACTGGCGCACGGCCTTGATCGGGCTGGCGGTGGCTGTTTTCGCCTACATCGGCTACGGGCTGGCTTCGAGCGGCTGGATGATCTACGTCATGATCGTGATCGGCTCGCTCGGCGGGCTCGCGGGGCCGGCGGTGCAGAGTTTGATCTCGAACTCCGTCGGCGATGACGAGCAAGGCACGATGCAGGGAGCCATCACGAGCCTCGAAAGCATCTCCGGCATCATCGGGCCGCTGATCGCCACGCAGCTCTTCAGCCACTTCATTGATGCGAAACGAACGGTGCAGGTGCCGGGTGCGCCGTTTTTCAGTGCGGCCATCATCGGGCTGCTGGCGCTGCTGGTGGCGGTGAAGGCCCGGCGTGTGCACGAAACCGAGGCATGACGATGCAAAGGCTCACCACCGCCCAAGCGCGACGCTTCATGATCCGGGCGACGGGTCTGGACGGTGCGTTTGCCGATGTGGCCTCAGCGCTGCGGCATCTGGGGTTTGTGCAGATCGACCCGATCAACGTGTGCGGGCGCATGCAGGATCACATCTTGCGGCATCGCGTGCGTGGCTATCGCGAGCAGGATCTGATGCGGCATGTGCATCGTGAAGGGCTGCGCGAGGCTTTTGAGCATCATCTGCCGGATTCGAGGAACCTCGCGGCGCTGCCGCTGGATGCCTGGCCGCATCTTCAAGGTGCGATGCGTGCCCGCGAGCGCAGTGACAGCACCTGGTCCGGCAAACTCACCGCGGCAGAGCGAAAGCTGGCGGCGCGAGTGCTGGCACGCATGGCGGAGGAAGGCCCGCTGTGCTCGCAGGATATTGAAAGTGCCCGCAAGGCCAAAAACCATGCCTGGGACAGCACGACGCTGGCGAAGAGCACGCTGCAAAAGCTCTTCTTCCATGGTCGCGTGCTCATTGCACGCCGCGATGGCCTTCGACGGTATTACGACCTGCCGGAGAAGGTGCTGCCTGCGGCCGTTTTGAACGCGCCGGTGCCTACGAGCGAAGAAACGGCCCGCTGGATCGCTTTGCTCAAACTGCGCCAGCGCCGTCTCGCGATGCTGCAGGCTGCGGAACTGCGTGTGATCGCCGATGAGGTCGTTCCGGTGACAGTGGAAGGCTCCACCTTGCGTCTGCATCTGCTGCGCAGCGATCTTCCGCTGTTCGATGAACCATCCGAAGCTCAGGAGTCGCCCAAACTCATCGCGCCGCTCGATCCGATCATCTACGACCGGCGGATGACGGAGATGCTGTGGGACTTTCATTATCGCTGGGAGGTCTATGTGCCGCCGCAGAAGCGTGTGCGCGGCTACTACGCGTTGCCGTTGCTGCATCGCGGGCAGTTTATTGGCCACGCGGATGTGAAAGCGGATCGCGAGGCGCAGAAGCTCCAAGTTGTGTCACAGCAGCCGGTGCGTAACGCGGCGGCGAAGGTGGCGATCACCTCTTTGGCTCAGTTTTTGAGTCTGAAGAAGTCTTCAACGAATCCACCAAGCCACGCACCGGGATCGAAGCGCGGCCTTTCTGCCACAACACAATGAAGTCCCACCGCGCCTTTGAATCGGTCACTGGCACGAAGACCACGCCAGGATGGGATGATTTCAAAAAGTAGTCCGGCAGCAGCGTGACGGCGGATTCGGAGACGACCTGGGAGAGCACATTCGTGATGCCATCGACGGTGATGACGAAGTGCGGTTTGAATCCGGATGACTGGCAAAGCGTTGTCATCCAGCGATTGCGCCCCGGCACTTGATCTTCGTCCACACCGATGAAGTCGCGGCCTTTGAGCTGCTTGAGGTCGATGCTCTTCTTTGAGGCAAGCGCATCCTCGGAGGAAAGAGCGGCGCACACGCCCAGCGAGCGCAGTTTGAGGCTGTGAAACTCCTTCGCGGCGACCACTCCCTCCTGACCGATCAGCGCCACATCCAGCTCGCCAGCGCGGAGGCCGTCGATCTGCTCGCGTGGCGACATGTCGTGCAGTTTGAGCTTCAATTTCGGCTGTGACTGGCGCAGCAAGGCGAGCGCAGGAGTCAGAACTGATTGCGCGGCCGACATGAGGTAGCCAACGCGGAGTTCGGAGCGCTCGCCGCGTGCCTGACGGCGCAGATCCGCCATGGCCGCCTCGTAATCTTCGAGAAGAGGCTTCATGGATTTCACCAGGGAATGCCCGAGGCCGGTGGGCTTTACGCCGCTGCTCTCACGCTCCAGCAGCCGTCCGCCGATCTCCTTTTCCAAAGCCTGCATCTGGCGGCTAAGCGCTGGCTGCGTGATGCGCAGCCGTACGGCTGCGCGGTTCACGCTGCCTTCTTCGATGACGGTGAGTAGAGCGCGGATGCGGTCAATCATGGATGTGCGAGGCTATGCAGATGCTGCATAGCCGCAACGACGAAGCGGCATTACCCGGCCATGTCGCCGAAGTGCAGGATGGCGGTGCATGAAAGCACTGAACCTCACCATCCGCCCTCCTCGTAGTCCCCGCGTCCGCCTCGGCGGCTACACCATCCTCCCGCGATTGCTCGACAAGGCCCGCGCTACGCTCGCGGGCACGAACGGCGAATACATCTATGACAACCCCAACGACGGTCACTTCTTCCGCTTCACCGGCATCGCGCCGGATGCGCTGATGGAGCAGGTGAAAACCGGCGCGGGTGACTGGGACATGCTGCTCTGGGTGAATGCGAACGCACCGCTCAAACGCACGCCGTTGGAAATCAGCCAGTGGTCCGACTGGACGGAGACGGTGGCCTTCAACGACGTCGAGATGCGCGAGTGGTTCACCGAACAGATCAAACGCCTGAATCCCGCTCGTGAAGATCTGCGCGACACCTTTGACTACCTCGATCTGGATGATCACGTCAGCTTCGGCGGCGTGGCTTGAAGCAACGCTTTCCTCAATCCTTCCAAGGCAATACATCATGGCTCACCGATTTCTCGACCTCGCTTTCACACCCAATGTGCTCGCCGCACAGCAGCGATACTTCGGGCGGTCCCAGATGCTGCCGCCTGCGCCGGGAGATGACGCGCTCGGGCCGGACGAAAAGGCGTTCATCGAGGCCCGCGACAGCTTCTATCTCAGCAGCGTGAGCGAAACCGGCTGGCCCTATGTGCAGCATCGTGGTGGGCCGGCGGGCTTTGCGAAAGTCATTTCGCCCAGTGAAATCGTTTTCGCCGACTACAAAGGAAACCGCCAGATGCTCACCACCGGCAACGTGGCCTCCAACGACCGCGTCTGCCTCTTCCTTATGGATTATCCGCAACGCGAACGGCTTAAAATCTTCGGCTATGCTGAGGTGCTGGATGCTCGCGATCATGCCGAACTCGTTTTGCAAGTTACCCATGCTGAACTCGTGAAGAACGTGGAACGCCTCCTGCGCATTCGGGTCGTTGGTTTTGACTGGAACTGCCCGAAATACATCACACCACGCTTCACCGCTGAAGAAGTCCAAAGCGCCATGGAGCCTCTGAAAGCTCGCATTGCCGAACTTGAATCCCAACTCAAAATCCAAACACCATGAATCCACGCCCACCGCTCCCGCCGTTTACCGAAGAAACCGCCAAACAAAAAGTCCAGATGGCTGAGGACGCCTGGAACAGCCGTGATCCGGTGCGCGTGTCGCTGGCTTACACCGAGGATACCGAATGGCGAAATCGAGATGAGTTCCTCAATGGTCGCGCCGAGGTTGTGGAGTTCCTGACCCGAAAATGGTCCAAGGAGACCGATTACCGACTCAAAAAGACCCTATGGGCCTTCACGGGCAACCGCATCGCTGTGCGCTTCGAATACGAGTGGCACGACGAATCCGGCCAGTGGTGGCGCAGCCATGGAAATGAGAACTGGGAGTTCGACGAGCACGGTTACATGGCCAAGCGCTTCGCCAGCATCAACGATCAGAAGATCAACGAAGCAGAGCGCAAACTCCGCTGGGAGCGAGCCGCATGACGCCGATCATCCTCATCGCCCGTCGTGAGGCAAACCATCGCCATGACACCTTTTTGGTTCACCTCAGCCGCGCTTTTTGCGAGGGCGTGAGGAAGCTCATGGCCTTTTCGGTATCGACACGCAGCCAAGCGTTCACTTTGGTGGCCTGAGCGGGTGACAGGGGCAGTTTGGCCAGGGCGGTGCCGCTTTGCTGCTTCTTTTGATCGTCGGCGGGAGCGGGACGATAACCTCCGGTGGCTTGCATGGTCTGGCAGTCGGCTTTTTCCGCGGCGGCGGTGAGTCGAGGGAGTGAAATGACGGCCGGATCGTAGTGCACGAGCACGACTTCGCGTCCGCCCATGAAGCCTGCCTCAGTGGTCACCACGCCGTCGAGTTGGCCGAGAGCCATTTCGCCGGTCCAAAAGCAAAACATGGAGAAAACGGCCTGCTTCAGACCGGACGAGTGCTCGGCGGCTAAAAGTCGGAGATAGGCCGGCACTGGGCGTTTTGCCTTCTCGAGGGTGGTGATCATGCGAGCCGCGATGCCGCCCGTGTCCCAGACTTGATCACGACGCGGGATGATGTCTTTCGCGTCCGCATCGAGGAAACGCACGACTTGGTAGTTCCACGCCGGTTCACCAAAGCGCTGCAACACCTCCGCGTCTTTGCCGGGCTTGTTGTTGTGAATGAGCAGCGGGGTGAACTCCGTCTCGACAGCTTCGACGAGCAGAGGATTCGACAACACATCCCGTCCGAACTGCTGGCAGCCTGCACAGCCTGGGATCTCCTGAAACAGGGCAAAAATGGGCTTTCCGGTCGATTTGCTCGCGGCCAGCGCCGCATCGAGATCACGGCCCCAGGTGATGGTGCCCGCCTCGATGGGGTTTGAAGCGGCGAGACATGACGCGGACAGAATCATGAGCATGAGGGAGACCAGGTGCGGTTTCATGCAAGTGGGAGCAGGCGGGGTGACGTCTATTCCCTGAAATCGGACCGCTTTGAATGATGAGGTGAGGCTTGGCGGATGGCTGGGGGCCGTCTATGATCGGACCTGCATGTGGAAATCACCGGGAACTGCCTCACACCTTCGCTGCCTCGTGGCGGCGGCGGTCTTGGCTGTGTCGGTAAATGCGCAGAATGCGCCGAAGCCGTGGGCGGACCGGGATACGAGGCTGGCGAATGAGTATCTCTCGCTGCTGGTGCAGCAGCCGGAGTATGGGCGCGTGGTCGAACTGCTGTGGACGCTCTATGAGAAGCATGAGTCCACGAAGCTGCTGGTCGAGAACGTGGCGGCGCAGGCGGCTTCGTCGAAGCATCCGAGCGTGCTTTTGGTGCACGGGCATCTGCTGCGGCGTGCTGGCGATTTGAAAGCGGCGGCGGCGAAGTATGACGAAGTGCTCAAACTGGACGCGGCGAATGTGTTTGCGATGCGGAGCCGGGCGGATGTGGCGGTGGAGCTGAAGCAGCCGGAGGAGGCGGTGGCCCTGCTGAAGCGTCTGGCGGAAAAATCGGCGGGCACGGCGGTGTGGATCGAGATCGGCAATCTCTCGCTGGGCATCGGCAAGAACGCGGAAGCGGCCGAGGCCTGGGAAAAGGCGGCGCGAATGCAGCCGGAGGATTTCACGCTGGCACGGCAGGTGGCGCAGTTGCTCCTGCAGGCGGGTTTTCCAGAACGTGCGGCGGCTTTCTTTTCGAAGCTGGCGGATCAAAAGGACCCGCAGCGTCGGCTCGATGCGCTTTACGATCTCGCCCGCATCTACGAGCACGCGGACCAGTTCGCGAAGGCGGACCAGGCGCTGCGAGAGGGGCTGGCGCTGCTGCATTTCCGCGACGGGCGCTACTTTGATTTCTTCCGTCGCCGCGTGCGGTTGCATGAGCGTTTCGGCATGCTGGAGGATCTGCAAAAGGCGCTGCTGACCGCGGCGAAGGCACAACCGCCCTCGGAGCAGGCACTGTGGGATGCGACTCGGTTTTTTGATCTCACGGTGGAGGTGGACGAGCAGGTGAAATGGTTGCGCGAGCTGGTGAAGGCCGTGCCGCAGGTGGAAGACTATCGCTGGGAGCTCGTGCGGGCCTTGCTCGACCATGAAGGCGCGGCGGAGGCGGCGAAGCTGCTCGATGAACGGCTCAAAAACGATGGCAGCGATCTTCCAGCCGTCGTTTTGCTGCGCTGCGAGGCGGATCTGCGCGGCGGTGATCCTGCGGCCGCCATCGCGAGGCTGGTGAAGCTGCTCGACACGCAGGCCGGTGCGGAGGTGGAGAAGCAGGTGCTGGTGTTTGCGCAGACGCGGTCGCTCGATGCGGTGATCGAAAAAATCCTGCGCGGTCGCGTGGATCGCGATCCGCAGAAGACGGAGGCGGTCTTTGAGCTCGCGGCTTACTACCGGGCACGTCGCGATGTGGCGGCGGAGGACAAGCTGCTGCGCGAGTTTACCAGCGGCGCGGCCACCGAGGCCGAGCGGCAAAAGCGTCTCGGCGACGCGGCGGCCTTTCTTGCCTCCAGCAACAATCTGGACAGCGCCATCATGCTGGCCCGCGAGTCGGTGGCGAAGCCTGACGCGGGTCGCGATGCTTGGCTGAGGCTGGCGGATCTGCTCGCGGAGCAGGGTGACAATGACGAAGCGGCTGAGTGGATCGAAAACGCATGGTCGGCGAGCACGACGGACGAGGAACGCATCGACGCGGATGAGCGTCTGTTTTCGATTTTGATGGGCGGGAAGGATGAACCGGCGAAAAAGGGCCAGAAGCCTGCGGAGTTCACTTTGCCGAATGCTTTCACTGGAGCCGGTTTTGGGTCGGATGAGCCTGAAAACACGAATCGCGAAAAATTCCCCGAAGCGGTTGAAGACAAGGCGCATGAGCTTGCGGAGGCTTCGAGCATGGGAAGCGAGGCTGAACGCTTCCGGGCGCTGTGGTGGGCAGTGCGAACGCATCACACGGATGAGGGTTACGCCATTCTTCGTGGTCTCCAATTCGATGCGAAAGGCAAGCCGAGGCCGCTTTCGGCCGCAGTGGAGCAGTTGAAGCTCGATCTGGCCTTGGCGGATGAAAATTTGGCGCTGCAAGAGCGGCAGTTGAAGCGTCTCATCGAGACGGACGCGGCGGGTCGCGTGCGTCACACGCTGCGTTTGAGCGAGTTGATGCTCGAAAGCGAGCGTCGCGCCACGGCGGAGGTCGGCGGTGCGGGCTGGCGCATGATGGGCACCTCGCCGGTGCCGGGTCTGATGGCAGCGAAGCTGCTGGAGCGTGCCTACCGGGACATGCCGGACTCCGAGCAGATCCTTTCGGCGCTGACACAGGTGTATCTGCTGCAACGCCGCACGGACGATGTGCTGGAGCTTTGGAAACAGGCGGTGAAACGGGCGGAGGGCACCACCGCGGCAGCGTTGATGGAGCGGCACGCAGACTTGCTGCTGCGTTTGAACCGTCTCGAAGACTTCGTGCAGACGCAGGCGCTCATTTTGGAGCGTGAGACGGATATCAAACGCCGTCGCGAGATGCTCGGACGCTGCGTGGACCGGCTGACTTTCTCCGATGCGAACGGCGGCGAGCTGGCACCGAGCGTGGTGAAGGATCGCCTGCAACTCGTGGAGAATGCCTTGCGGGGTCTCTTGCAGCGTCACCCCTTCGACGGCTTTTATCATGAGGCGCTGGCGATGGTGGCGGAGCGTCAGGGCGATCATGCGAAGGCTTTTGCGAGCATGAAGCAGGCGTATTACACCGCGCCGGAGACGCCCTTCTCGCTGGATCAGCTTCGCGAGGCGGCGCTGAACGTGGGCGATCTGAAATCCGCGATCTATTTCCAAAAACAGATCGCCGCCGCATCGCCACCGCAGGAGCTGGCGGCGGAGTCACGGCGACTGGTGGAGCTGCTGGAGCAGACGTTTCAGATCGACGAGGCGGATCGGGTGCGGCGTCGGCTGGAAAGCCGCTTCTCTCAGGATGTGAAGGCGCTGGATGAGCTGGCGAAGCACTATCAAACGACTGGTCAGGACGAGGCGGAGAAGCGTGTGTATGAGCAGGTGGTGAAGGTGCAGTCGTGGGACAGCCGCTCGCTGCTGCGTCTGGCTTTGAAGTGCCTGCGCTTCGCGGACACCGCAGGCGCGGAGAAGAATCTGGAGCAGATCCTCGCGCTGAAGACGAAGGCTACGATCACTCGCAGCGGCATGCGCGGCCCGCTGCCACTGAGCGATGGTCGCAAAGGCGGTGGCAAGTCGCCGGTGAGCGAGCTGACGCCGTTGCTGGATTTTGCGCCGGGCATCGAACGGCCGGAGATCGAGAAGCTGCGTGCCTTTCTCTCGATGCCGCGGCCGGAGTTTGCCGATGTGCCGGAAGATGCGGCGCTGGTGCGTTTGCGGGCGATTGAGGAGCTGTCGAAGCTCAAAAAGCAAAGCGGTGGCAAGGCTCTCGAAGCATGGACGCGGCAGTGGAGCACCGGTTTGCACTCCGACTGGGAAAAACTGTGGGCGCTGTTTTACAGCGGTGAAGGCGGTGAGTTCCGCAAGCTGCTGCAAACGCTGCTGAAGGCCGATCAGAGCACGCTGGAAGGCCAGTTTTGCCTGCTGTGGATGACGTTGCGCAGTCACGGCATGAACGAGGCCATCGCGTGGGCTTCACCGGGAGCTTTGATGCCGGAAGTGATCGCGGCGCGGGAGCGGCTGGTGCATGCCTGCGTGTCGATGCTGGTCGATGCGGAGGGTTTTCGTTTCAGCGAAGAAGAGCTGCGGCAGCTCGGTCGGTCGAAGGTGATGCGCACCGCGGCCATCTGGGATGTCACGGACAAGTTGAAGGGCAAGCAGCGCTATCACGAGGCGCTGGCGCTCGGCGAGGGTTTGCCGCGGCAGACGATGGACAAATCATCGATCTACTCGCTCTTCCTCGCCCGCATCGCGGAGAGTGCGGAGGATTGGAAACTGGCGCGGCATTACCTTCAAGAGGCGGTGAATGCGCCGCTGCTGCCGGAGGCGTATCGCAGCCGCTTTGATACCTTCTTGTCGAGCTTTTCATCGCTGCAACGCGTGGCGGGCTCGAAGCCGGAACGCGATGCGATCACGCAAAACGCGTGGCGTCGCCTCCAGCGTTCGACGCCGAGTGATCTCACGATCATCCGCCAGGCGGCGGTGGAAGGTGTGGCAGGCGCGGATGAGGCGGCGGCGAAAAAGCTCGGTGGCTTCTTCACGGGCGATTTCACCACGACGCGGCAGATGAGCGATGGACGCGGCAATTTGATGCCGCAGGGCTCCTCACGCTATGAGGAGGCGCAGCATGTGCGCAGCCTGTGGGAGGAGACTCGCGAGCTGCAAATGATCCTGCGTCAGCAAGGCCTCGGCAATGCGATCAAAGGCACGAACGCCGAGCTGGAGCAGCGCTGGGGCACGACGATGCTCGCGCCGCGTTCCGACACGGAATTCGGCGAGTGGCGCATCCATGCGCTAGTCTCCAAACTGCGTCCGGCGGACTATCCCACGCGTCTGCGCCTCATCCGCGAGCATCTGGCGAGCGTGGACATGCGCACGGAGCACAGCGTGGATACGCTGGGGAATCTCGGCAGCCGTCTGGAGAGCGCCGGCATGTCTCGCGAGGCGGTGGTCGTTTATCGACAGCTCCCGGATCGTGCGCCGTCGAATCCCGATTACGCGCAGTGGCTGCTGAGAGCTTGTGAAAACTCCGGGGACATCGAGCCCGGCTGCTCCTTTGCGCTGCACTTGCTCACGGTGGAGGCTCCGCTGAAGCCGCCAGCGGTGGGTGATGAGTTTTTACGTGAGAAGCATGCGCTGTTTCTGAGTCGCGACTTCAATCTCGAAGAGCTGCGCCAGCGTGGCTTTCGTGAGAATATCTCGAAGGTGCTCGCTGCTCGCGAGCCGCATGAGATTCCGTATTTGAAGGCGTATGCGCTGCTGCAAGAACGCCTGGGCAACCTGCAGGCCGCGTTGCAGGCCTGGCAGCACTTGAAGGCGGTCTTTGCGGCGAATGATCAAAGCGGCCACGACTTCGAGGCGGAGGGCAATTTGCACCTCGCGAAGCTGCTGCAGCGTCTCGCGAGGCCGAAGGAGGCCATTGAGGCGCTGCGTGCCGTGCCGGTGAAGGAACCGCTCACCGAGGTGATGACGGACACGCTCGAGCAGCGCACGCGTCTCGCCGCCGCGATGGGCGACTGGAAGGAACTGGGCGAGCTGAAGGTGCAGGCTGTGGAGCTGAAATCGCTGCCCACCGTGCTCGTGATCGCCCGCGAACTCGCCACGCATGAACGCCGCGTGGAAGCGCTGAACTTCCTCACGCAGGCCGAGCGCACGCTGAAGGACGATCATCAGCGCTTCACGCTGCGGCTGGAGCAGCTCACGCTGCTCTCGCAGGACGCAGCGTGGTCGCCCGAGCGGGACCGTGCCCGCCTTGCCGCCCTCTTCCGCACGCCGACGCGGGATCGCGACACGCTCGTGCGCTTGCTCGACTGGCTCAAAAAGCAATCGGAAGGTCGTCACGCCGCCGCGTGGGTCCGCGTGCTGCGAGCCGAGGCCGCTGCCGGAAATGATCGAGCGGCGGCGGCGCTTGCTTTGAGTGCCTTCGCCAGCTCGCTGGATGAAACGACGCCGACCATCCTCCACCAGGCCTGGGCCGATGCCGTCGAGAAAGATCGACTCTGCATCGAGCTGACCGCGCAGCGCCTGCTCGAAGGCCAAAAACCTGCCTGGGCTCGCGAGGCCTGCCAGATCGTCGCGTCCATCCCGACATTGCGTGAGAACGGTCGCAAGCTCCCGCTCGCCGTCCGTGTGGCGCAGGCCTTGGGCGACGAGGCGGAGGTGCGTGAGCTTTTCAATGAGACGCTGCGCATGCCCTTCCCCGGCGGCGGCCAGACGGTGGCCTGGGCGCTCGCTTTGGAAGAAACCGGCCACGCCAATCTCGCACGCGAGCTCTTTGATGCGGCCCTGCGCCAGATCGATGCCGGCGAGAGCTTGCAGCCGGAGATTCACGCGGCGTGGACACGCTTCCTCATCCGCCAAAAAGACTTCGAAGCCGCCGAGGCCTTTCTCATGCGCATGAACTGGGCGATGCCCGCCGAGGCCGCAAAACTCGTGTTTGAACTCCACGCCGCCTGGGGGAAACTAAGCACCCTCGCCGCCGAGCTGCCGAAGTACCGCCTTCCCACCGGCACCGCCCGCGAGGCCGCCTTCCTCGCCAAGCAGCAGCTCGACCAAGCCGCCCCACCACCATGAAGCCTCTCTTCAAAGTCATCCTCTGCCTTGGAGCGGTGTTGTTGTGTTCGTGCAGCACCAGGAGCAAAAAGAAGAAGGACCCGATGAGCCAGACGCTCGGCCAGCGGCTCAACAAGCCGGATATGGACCGCGTGAGCCCGTATCAGAAGTACATGAGTGATCCCTCAAAAGGCCGGAACATCGGTTCGAAGTGGCAAACGCAGGGACATCATGCTTCGAGCTTTAGCGGGGCGAATCAGGCTAAGGGGTTAAATTACTTCAAAACCTCCGACGCCAAGGGGCTGACGATGTCGCGGGATGGTCAGGCTGCTTTCAATGAAGGCGGAAAGGCGAGCCGCTTCGGAAATCAGGCATTCGACGCCTCCATGAGCCGCGATGCCACCAAGATGTCTCGAGATGGCGGCAGCTTCTTCCGAGATGGCGGCAAAGCCTTTGGCGTTGATTCCGCCTTACCTTCCAACCAGCAGATCGGCAAAGCGCCGAAGGTCATCGAAAACCGTCCTTTGGACGACCTCAGCAAGACCTACTCGGAAGACGACATCAAAAGACTCCTCGGACGGCCTTGAGCAAGTGGCACGATTTGGCGCGATTTTGAAAATCATGCCAAAAGGTTCTTGAATTGTGCCATTATCGCGCCAAATTCGCGGTAATCATGCCAGAAATCACGCCAGAAGCTCTAAATCGTGCCATTGCCGAGGTCGCCAACGGCCTCGGCATTGACGAGATCGTGGCACGATTCGGCGAGGAAGCCTCCCGCCGCACGCTGCAACGTCGTATGGACGAGATGCTGCGTGCTGGGCAGCTTGAGCGGGTCGGCAAGGCCCGGGCGACAAAGTATCGCGTGGCCCAGCCGCCGACGCAGCCTGCTCCTGCGCCGCTTTCGATCCCGCTTTCCGAGTCGAACCTCCTCCGCGAGGACCAACCTGCCGACGCGGGCGATCCGCTCCGTGAGTTGAAGGACTACTTCCGCGAGCATCACAGCTTGCGGAAGCCCGTGGGCTACCGTCGCGAGTTCCTCGACAGCTATGTGCCGAATGAAACGGCCTGGCTGCCGGAGAATCTGCGGGCGCATCTGCGGGTCCGCGGCCTGCCGCCGGACATGGAAGGCATGCCGCCGGGCACTTACGCCCGGCAGGTGATGGACCGGCTCGTGATTGACCTCGTGTGGAATTCCAGCCGCCTCGAGGGCAGCACCTTCTCCCTGCTGGAGACGGATTTCCTCCTCCAGCAAGGCCGTAGCGACGACCCCGCGCGGCAGCAGGAGGCGTTCATGATTCTGAATCACAAGGCGGCCATCGAGTTCCTCGTCGAGGAGCCGGAACAGCTCGGCTACAACCGCTACACCTTCCTCAATCTGCACGCGATCCTTACGGAATACCTGCTGGAGAGCCGGAAAGTGGAGGGGGCGATGCGCACAAAGCCGGTGGGCATCGGCGGGAGTGTTTTTCATCCGACGAACAATCCCGCGCTCATCGAGGAGTGCTTTGACCTCATCCTGCAAAAGGCCGCGGCCATCCACGATCCGCTTGAGTGCTGCTTTTTCCTCATGGTGCAGATTCCTTATCTGCAGCCCTTCCTCGATGGAAACAAGCGTACCTCGCGTCTCGCGGCGAACATCCCGCTCATCCGCGGGAACATGAGCCCGCTGTCCTTTACCGGCGTGCCGGTGCGGGATTACACGACGGGCATCCTCGCCGTGTATGAGCTGAACCGCGTCGAGGTGCTGCGGGAGGTCTTTGTGCATGCGTATGAGGAATCGTGCGCCCGCTACGGCGTCATCCGTGGCGAGATGGGTTCTCCAGATCCGGTCGCCCTCGGCTACCGCATGGAGCTAAAGGACCTCGCCCGCGAGGTGGTCGTGAAAGGCATGACCAAGCCGCAGGCGGCGGACTTCCTCCGTCGCTGGACGGCGAAAAACATCACCGCGAACGACCGCGAGCACTTCCTCGAACTCATCGAGGAGCGGCTGCTCTCGCTGCACGCGAACAACCTCGTGCGCATCAAGGTGCGCCCGTCCGAGTTCGACGCGTGGTGGCCGGCGTGGAGCGGTCAGCAGGCTCAATAAGGCACGAAATCACGGCGTCGCGGCATGGAGAATGCCGCGGCGCTTTTTGTTTTGAGCGAGTTCGCGGCATGAAGAAGGTCATTTTGGGTGTAAAAGCCTGCCATGAAGCTCCGCCACGAACTCCAGGCCGAATACGCCCGCTACCGCACCCGCCGCTGGTTCTTTAAAGAATGCGGCGTGGGCCTCGCCAGCATTGCGGCGCTGGATTTGGCCGCGAAAGCCGCTCCATCGGCGGCGGACCCGCTGGCCATCAAGAAGCCGAACTACCCCGCGAAGGCCAAACGCGTCATCTACCTCTTCATGGGCGGTGCGCCGAGCCATCTGGAGCTCTTCGACAACAAGCCCGAGCTGTCCAAATGGGACGGCAAGCTGCCTCCGGCCGATTTGCTGAAAGGCTATCGCGCCGCCTTCATCAATCCGAACAGCAAGCTGCTCGGCCCGAAGTTCAAATTCGCCCGTCACGGCCAGAGCGGCGCGGAGCTGAGCGAGCTGCTGCCGCACACCGCACAGATCGCCGACGACCTCACCATCGTGCGTTCGATGAAGACCGATGCCTTCAATCATGCGCCGGCGCAGATCTTGATGAGCACCGGCTCGCAGATTTTCGGGCGGCCCAGCTTCGGTGCCTGGACGCTCTACGGTCTTGGCACGGAGAACCAAGACGTGCCCGGCTATGTCGTGATGCAAAGCGGCCAAAAAGGTCCCAGCGGCGGCATGAGCAACTTCGGCTGCGGCTTCCTGCCCACCGTCTATCAAGGCGTGCCCTTCCGCAGCAGCGGGGAGCCCGTTCTCTTCCTCAACAATCCGCAAGGCGTCGATGATGCCACGCAGCGTGACACGCTTGATGTGTTGAAGCAGCTCAACGAGGAGCGGCTCAACGTCGTGGGCGATCCTGAGATCGCCAGCCGCATCAACAGCTTCGAGCTGGCTTACCGCATGCAGCAGACCGCGCCCGAGCTGATGGACATCTCCAAAGAGCCTCAGCACATCCTCGACATGTATGGCGCGAAGCCCGGTGAGGCGTCATTTGCGAACAACTGCCTCCTCGCCCGCCGCCTCATCGAAAGCGGCGTGCGCTTTGTGCAGCTCTTCCACGAAGCCTGGGACCATCACGGCGGCCTCACCGGCGGTTTGAAGACGCAGTGCGGCCTCACCGACAAGCCCTGCGCCGCTCTCGTGCGTGATTTGAAACAACGCGGCCTGCTCGAGGACACCATCGTGATCTGGGGTGGCGAGTTTGGACGCACGCCGATGGTCCAAGGCGGCAGCGATGGCCGTGATCATCATCCAAATGCCTTCAGCATGTGGTTTGCCGGCGGCGGCATGAAACCGGGCCTCACGCTGGGCTCCAGTGATGAATTTGGCTTCAACGTGGCCGAAGATCCCGTCCACGTTCATGATCTGCACGCCACGCTGCTGCATCTGCTAGGCTTTGAGCACACGAAACTCGCCGTGAAGTTCCAAGGCCTCGACATGCGCCTCACCAATGTGCATGGCGAACTGGTGACGAAGATGCTGGCGTGATCACTTGGCCGGCTTCGGATCTTCGTTCGGAGTGCCGGGCCAGAGCGGGGCGACGTTTTTGGAGTCCCAGGCTTCCCATGCCGCTTTGAGCTCGGCGACGACTTCAGGCTTCGACGCGGCGAGGTCGTTTTGCTCGCCGAGATCGGTGCTGAGATCGAAGAGCTGCCAGTCGGAGTTCTTCTTTGCTTCGAAGTCACGGGCGATGACGAGCTTGTGGTTGCCTTTGCGGATGGCTTGCTGAGGTCCAAAACGCCACGCGAGCATGTCGTGCGGTGGTTCGCTCTTTTCGCCGTTGAGGTGAGGGACGAGATTCACGCCTTCGACACCTTCCGGGGACTTCACGCCGGCCACGGCGCAGCTTGTGGGCAGCACGTCGAGCGCGGTGACAGGGTGATCGAAGGTTTTCCCCGACGGCAGCTTGCCGGGCCAGGAGACGAAAAATGGCACGCGGATGCCGCCTTCGTAGGTTTGGCCTTTGTCGCCGCGAAGAGGGGTGTTGCGGCCGGTGTTGGTGGCAAAGAAGGGCCTTTTGCCGCTGCCGCCGTTGTCGCTGAAGAAAAACACCAGCGTGTCGGGATGCTTCGCCTTCACTTCGGCCATGAGGCGGCCGATAGCGTCATCGAGGCCAATGAGCAGGGAAAGGTAGCCGCGACGGTCAGGGTCGGTCACGGAGGCTGGGACACGCTCTTTGAGCTTCTCGGCGATCTCCAGCGGCGTGTGGACGGCGTTGTAAGCGAGATAAAGGAACCATGGTTTCGCAGTGTGCCGGTTCATGAAGCTCAAAGCCTCGTCGGTGAAGATATCCGTGGTGTAGCCATCGAGCTTTTGCACGTCGCGGCCTGCGGTAGATCATGTCATGCGAGTGAGCGGAGCCGAATTCTGGCTCGGCGTCCTTGTGGAGGAGGAAGTTGTGACCGCCGACGAGAAAGCCGAAGTATTCATCAAAGCCACGCGAGAGCGGATGATGCGCCGCATCAAAGCCCTGATGCCATTTGCCGACCAGCGCCGTGGCGTAACCGGCATCGTGCAGCGCATTGGCGATCGTGCGCTGATCGAGCGGCAGGCCGAGCTTGGCCTCGTCACCGACATGCGGATTGAACTCATGTCCGAAGCGGGTGGCCGGCTTGCCGGTCAAAAAGCCCGCTCGCGATGGGCTGCAATACGGCGCAGAGACGTAACCGCTCGTGCAGCGCACGCCGGAGGCGGCGAGGGCGTCGATGTTCGGCGTCGGCACCTCCGCCCCGCCATGCACGCCGATGTCCGCGTAGCCGAGATCATCCGCGATGATGACCAGCACATTCGGCTGGGCTGAGAAAAGAGTGGAGGGAAGCAGCAGGAAGGAGGCGAGGAGGCGCATGGGCCGCATTAAACGCCAGCAGAGCCCCGCTTTGTCACTGCCATTTCGAGGTCGTCCAGACCTTCGGGCGGTCGTTTTCGAGCTTTTCGAGGTCGAGGGGCTCTTTGGACTTCACCTCGACACTTTGGCCCCGCACATCGAGGCGGAGCCCGGAGGCCAGGTGCTCTTTTTCGAGCCAAAAACGCAGTCGGAGGTCGCCAGAGGCTTTTTCGGCCACCCGGGGCGGTCGCTCGGCGGGCAGGATGAAGGGCGGTACTTCCTTGCCCTCGGAGGTGAGGAGTCGGACATCCGGCGGTTGCATGAAAAGGGGGCGCGGGGCGGTGTTGCGGAAGTGAAATTCGATGTCGAGCCGGGCATTGGCAAAGTCCCGCGTGAGGGTGCAGCGCTGGATGCGCAAGACGGCGTCCTCGGCCATGGTGGCGGCGGCTTCGGTCGCCTCGGCGGCGTAGGGTTCCGGCTCGCGGAGAGCCCACCAGGCGGCGACGGCGCTGGCGAGCACGAGGAACCAGACTTCAGGGCGGGAAAAGAGGCGCATGCGGGGGCCAAGAACGGGTTTTTCAGAGGTTGTCAAACCCGCAAGTTGTCCTAGCATGCCCGCCCCTCCGGCCCGGCCTTGGCTTTTCAAGCCCTGCCCTATCCCGCGAGTGGACTCCTGACCGCCCTCGAAATTCCCCGCCATGAACATCAACGTTGAACACCAGCCCAACTGCCGCGCCGTCGCCCACATCCGCGTGCCTGCCGATCAAATCGCCAAGGAGCGTGACCAGATCGTCGCCTATTTTGCCCGCATGGTGAATCTCCCCGGCTACCGCCCCGGCAAGACGCCGAAGAGCATCGTGGCCAAGCGCTATGAAAACGAGGTGAAGGAAGAGCTCGAAAAGCAGCTCATCAATGACGGCCTCCGTCAGGCCGTGAAGAGCGAAGGCCTCGAAGTGATCAACGTCCTCGCCGTGAACGACAAAATGTATCACGACACGGATTCCAGCTTCTCCTTCAGCGTCGAGATGAGCCTCCAGCCGAAGTTTGACCTGCCCGAATACAAGAGCATCCCCGTGAAGCTCCCCCGCATCGAAGTGACTGACGCCGACATCGATCACGACATCCTCCACATCCGCGAAAATCAGGCCTCCTACGAAGATGTAAGCCGCGCCGCCGCCAATGGCGATGTCGTCGTGCTCTCCACCACAGGCAGCCTCGACGGCGTTTCCCTCGACGAAGCCATGCCGGATGCCCCGGCGCATTTGAAGGAGATTAAGGAAAACTGGTTCCTCCTCGCCGAGGAAGATGATTTCCTCCCTGGCTTCTACGCCGGTCTCGTGGGCATCGAAAAAGATGGTGAGCGCAGCCTCAGCATCACCATCCCTGAAGACTTCCGCTTTGAAGCCCTGCGTGGCAAAACCCTCACTCTCGCGGCCAAATGCCATGGCGTGAAGTTCAAGGCCGTGCCGGAGCTTACCGAAGAATTCATCAAGAAGATCGGTGGCGATGAAATGACCCTCGAAACCCTCCGCAACGAAGTCCGCGATGCCATCCGCCGCCGCAAGGAGCAGGCCCGTGATGCCGAGAAGGGCAATCAGGTCATCGCGCACATCTTTGAAAAGGTGGAGTTTGATCTCCCCCAGGAAGTCGTGAACCGCGAAGCCCAGCGCCGCACCAATGAGATTGCCACCCGCGCCATGCAGCAGGGCGTGCCGGAGGAGGAGCTCATCAAGCAGCAGGAAGAAATCCTCAACAGCGCCACCAATCAGGCCCGCCAGAACGTCAAAGTGAGCTTCATCCTTGAGCAAGTGGCCAAGAAGGAAGCTCTCGAAGTCCCCGGCCAGAAGGTCGCCATGGCCCTCGCCCAGATCGCCGAGCGTCAGAACAAGCCCGCGAAGAAGTTCATGGCCGAAGCGCAGAAAAACGGCGTCATCGACAGCATCCGCTCAGACCTCCTCCTTCAGGAAGCTCTCGAATTCCTCAAGGCCAACGCCGTCGTCGAGGAAACCGACCCCGAGCCGGAGAAGTGCGACACGCACGGTTGATCCGGCAGGGCGGGATGGATGGAGTGTTGGAGTAGTGGATCGATGGAGTGTTGGGTATCCCAGCACTCCAATTCTCCATCACTCCAGTTCCCCAGCCTTTCACCGGCCCTTCCGCTTCACCACCTGCTGGGTCTGCCGCGTCTTCACCATCAAATCATGGTCCAGCACGCCGCCGAAGTGCGTCAGCGGATACAAAATGCTCCGGCGGCCAATCAAAGTGCCTGGGCTGATCACGCTGTTGCAGCCGATTTCGGCATAGTCACCGATCACGGCACCGAATTTCCGCAGGCCGGTCGGCACGATGTCGGATTCCGTGCGCAGGGTGACCTCCTGACGATCAAGCCGCACATTGGAAAGCACCACCCCCGCCCCCAGATGCGCCCGATGGCCGAGGACGGAGTCGCCCACGTAATTGTAGTGCGGCACCTCGCAGTCATCGAAGATCACGCTGTTCTTGAACTCGCAGGAGTTTCCCAGCACGCAGCCATCGCCCACGAGCACGTTTTCGCGGATGTAGCAGCCGGCGCGGATCTGGCAGTTCCGCCCGATCCAGGCGGGACCACGAATCACGCAGCCTGGTTCCAGCGTGGTGCCTTCGTCGATAAAAACATCCTCGCCGATGAAGGCTCCCGGCGGCACCTGGCAGCGAACCTCCCGCTGAAGGCGAAACTCAAGATACTGCTCAATGCGTGAAAGCGCCGCCCACACCGGCGCATCCTCAGGAAAGAGGATGCTGTGCTTCGTGTGGGTGAGATCGAGGTAGTCGCGGGCTTTGAACATGGGAGAGAGTCCGCGAACTTGGCCGGATACAGCCAAAGGCAAAAGGTTTCCCTTGGAAACAAGGCCTGCATGCCTTCAAAATGCCGCGCATGAAGCTCCCACCCTGGATTCTTGCCGTTTTTGGATGGGCCACGATGACCACTCACCTGGGTGGGGCGGAGGTCGTGGAGCATGATGGAGCCAAGTACCATCTCTTCCGCGTCGATCCGGCGGAGTGGTCGAAATTGCAGCTCGGCACCGTCACCTTCCATCAATTCAGCCGCTTCTTTCTCCATCTCGGCTGCGAGGACGTGCTCTACCTTGACGGCGATATTTCGAACATGCTCGTCCATCCGCCCGCTGACGCCAAACTCACGCCGAACACCTTCGCGGGGATGTTTTATGTGGCAGAGTAGGTCTGATGCTCCTTGGCATACGAGCCTCGAAGTTGGAGTTTAGGCTTTAGCCGATTCAAGCGCCTCGCTACCTGCATGTCGGCTAAAGCCTAGACTCCAACCTCAGTATCGAAGGCCGGAGATGAATTAGCCGATCAAGCATATAATTCCTGGCATGATGTTATTCGGGTTGAAACGAGCCACACAGCACAACCATCGGAGCAACTTGGTTTACAACATGGACCGCTATGCCTGCCCGGCCCGCTGAGACGGGCAGAGCGCCGTAGAACGGGCACAAGGAAGACAAAACAAGCCAGAAATCCCACTCAAAAGCACGGCGACGCGAACCTCGCCCGCCGGCTCACGCGGAGAACGGTGCCCCCAAAATGCTGATTTTTCGGACCTCGGAGCCGCTTGCCCCCATATCCAGAGGTGCCCTTGACAGTTTAATGCCTTTTTTAATACTAACCCCATGAAGCACCGTTCCATGCTTGCCAGTGAGGAAGCAGCATTCCCAGGAGAGTTGCCCCCCATTGTTCTACGAGTAAGGCATCTTGCTCTCCGTCGATGTTCTCGACCCTTCTGGCTGCGCATGAGGAGCGCTCACCTGTTCTGGCAAATTCGAGCGCTTCACTTTTGCGGTGTTTGGCCGTGCTTTGTTCGGTGTTTTTCATTTTGTGCGAAAACATTCGGGCTGGGGAGGTTCTCAACCACGCCAAGTGGTTGAGGGAATGCGGGGAGACAGGGTGGGGCGAGGGAAAAGGAATACCTGCTCGACCGCCTGTTCTATTATGTGACGATCTACTGTGAGTTGATCGATGAGTCGGTCCAATTACAGATTGAAGCGGCCAAACGGTGCGATAAGGCCGCTTACGACAAAGCGCTGATGGAAAAACTTCATTTCATTGCCGGACTGCGGCAACTGCTAAGAAATGCGGACATCGGCCTTCTTCGGGCGCAGCAAAACGAGGTGGACTGGATAGATCGTATCGTTGCTTGGTATCCTTCTTGGTATCCGGGAGGCTCGATCGACGGAGTATCCCCGAGTGATCAATTGGCGAGGCTCAAAAAAAATTACGACTTGGGTGATGAACCCAAAGCCGAACGCCCCTCGGCCACCGCCGCGAAAGAATGGGTGGATAAGAACAAGTATCGCGCGTGGTACAACCCCAAGGTTGGCGATTTCGAATATCGGAAGGGTTTCTACCCGGACACCTCGGCTGAGGAGAATGAACTCCTGTCAGATTACGCCAGTATCCTTCAAGCATGCATTGATGGCCTCGATGCGCTAGCTGAGGACATCAGGACGCGACTCGACGAGGAGGAGGCAAACAACTTTTGGAAGGACTGCCCCCCGCCTGATCCTGTCGAACTGGATTTCGGGAAACTCAGCAAGGACCTGTCCTACCTGATGCTCGAATTTTATGACAAACCTGACAACCCCACTCCGCTCAGGGACATCGTCGGTTCAGCCTGGGAGCGGTTGAGCAAAGAAGAGCGGGAATTGATCGAGGATCTCGAGGAAAGAGCGGGAACGAGGGTCGTTCCCGAACCGAAACCTGGCGAGAAAACGAGCCTGCGAACTCCGTTTCCAGACAAAATCTACTCATTAGATCCAAGCTTCATCGCCTGGAGGGATAAAGTAACTGAGGCACCTCCACCGGAAAAACGCGAAGTCCAAGACGACAAGAGCGCTTCAAATGCTGTCGGCACCCAGGTATTTGTCAGCCGGGAGCCCGTCCCAGAAGAGGCCATGTTCCGCACGCTTCCCAAGCCCGTTCAGGAAGGCATCCTGAGGGACCTGAAGGTCATCGCCTTCAAGCGCCTGTTGCACGGGTATGTGGATGGTATGTCTCATGATGGTTATTTGATGCGCCTCAAGGAGGTACTGCCAGACCGGCAGATTCCGCGAAAGGGGTCCGCAGTCGGCGAATTGAACCATGTCGTCATGCCTTTGGAGGCAACGGAAGGTTTGGTTACCGAGGTCTTGAAGGCGTTAAACACCCGCGATGTGATGCCGCCAGGCATTGATCCGGTCTTTCTCAGCACCATCCGCAACGACTACAACAATCTGCGCCAGGGGATCTTTTCGTCCGCTTTGCTACAGCGTCCCATGACGGCGACAGAGCGCAAGACGGCCGAATACTACCTCACGGAGCCATTTTCGGTCAAAGCCGAGGCCGAAGAATCGTTGTGGACTCGCGGTCCTTGCGCGGAAATGAGCGGATACACACCGCCGCCAGGAGGCAAGGGGGACATTGTTCGAGTGGTGAGTCCTGTTGCCCCTGACCCGGCCGCAAACCAAGCTTACGCGCTTCGCATCAAGGCAGAGCAGGGTGCTCTTTTCGAGAAGTATCGCCGGTGGCTGGCGACCGAACGTCTGCGCCGCAGCCTTGATCCGGTGAACTGGATGGTCCCCAAAACAGCAAAACCTGAAATTCGGGTACTCCAGCCGAAAGTTGATGGTCTGGGCACTCCGCCTCCTGGCACATTACCACCCATTCCCAAGCTTTGAGCCTTGTTAGCAACCCCAGAACTTATGAAATCATATTCCTCTCGTTGTTTCCTCCGAGCAGCCGTTCAGGCGGGCTTTTTTGCAATGCTGGCGTTTGCTCCCTTGGCGAGCGCTCAGAACAGGGAGAAGGCCATTTTGATCCTGGATGCCTCCGGCAGCATGTGGGGAGAGGTGGACAAGCGCGCCAAGATCGACGTGGCGAAGCAGGTGGTCATCGACCTCGTCAGCTCTTGGAACTACAAAATTGATCTTGGACTCATGGTGTACGGCCATCGCAGCAAGAGTGACTGCGCTGACATTGAACTCATGATCCCGCCTGGCCCGGTCGATGCCAGCGTGTTCCGGCAGAAAGTCGGAGCCATCCTGCCTCGTGGCAAGACGCCTCTGACGCGCTCGGTCATCCAGGCAGCGGAACTGCTGCGCTACTCTGAAGAAAAAGCCACCGTCATCCTCGTCACAGATGGCATTGAGACTTGTGGCGAGGACCCCTGTGCCGCTGCGGAGGCGCTGGAGGCTGCAGGAGTCGATTTCAAGGCCCACGTCATCGGTTTCGCCCTCAAACCGGCGGAGCAGGCCACGATCGACTGCCTCGCCCGTAAAACCGGCGGCCTCTCCCTCACGGCCAAGAACGCCGCTGAACTTAAAAATGCCCTCGCCGCAGTCGCCAAAGCCACGGTGGAGTCCACGCCGCCACCTCCTCCGCTCCCGCCGCCGCCACCTCCTCCTCCGCCTCCCTCGGACGGGAAGAAGAACGTCAAAGTCATCCCCGTGCTCTACAAAGGCGGAGATCCGGTGGATGCGTGGGTCATTTTTGCGAAACCAAAGGCCGCTTCGAACATCAAAGGCACCGCCCCTGTGGCGTCAGGTTCAAGTGAGGTGGGCTACCGCCTGCTTCCAGGGAAATACATCCTTCTGGCCGAATGGGGGGGGGCCGAGGTTACCCAGGAAATCGTAGTGCCTGAGACTGAAAACTTCGAAGTCACGGTGATCCTCAACGCTGGCACGGTGGTTTTCACCGCAGTTGATCACGAAGGCGGACAGCCAGTGCAGACGAGATACTACTCCATCTTTCCCGACCCGAAGACCCAGCCAAACGCCAAGATGCTCGATGGCGGCGGCGATCCGCGTTTCCGACTGCCTGCCGGAACCTACCTTGTCGATGCGCAGTTGGCGCATGCCGTCCGCGCACGTCAAACATTCACGATTGAAGCAGGGGAAGTCACCGAGGTCGCGCTCAACTACAATGCTGGCACGGTGGTTTTCACCGCAGTTGATCACGAAGGCGGACAGCCAGTGCAGACGAGATACTACTCCATCTTTCCCGACCCGAAGACCCAGCCAAACGCCAAGATGCTCGATGGCGGCGGCGATCCGCGTTTCCGACCGCCTGCCGGAACCTACCTTGTCGATGCGCAGTTGGCGCATGCCGTCCGCGCACGTCAAACATTCACGATTGAAGCAGGGGAAGTCACCGAGGTCGCGCTCAACTACAATGCTGGCACGGTGGTTTTCACATCAGTCGCTCACGAAGGTGGTCAGCCGGTGAAGACGAAATACTACTCGATCTTTCCCGACCCGAAGACCCAGCCAAACGCCAAGATGCTCGACGGCGGAGGGGATTCGCGTTTCAGGCTGCCTGCCGGCACCTATCTCGTCAAAGCGGACTGGGCGAGTGCCGTTGACGCGCGGCAAACATTCACGGTGGAAGCCGGGAGGGTGAGCGAGGTCACGCTCAACTACAATGCCGGCACCGTCCGCTTCGCCGCCACGACGCACGAAGGCGGTCAACCGGTGAAAGTTGAATACTACTCCATCTACCCGGACCCCAAAACAGCGCCCGACGGAAAAATGCTCACTGGAGATGCTGGGCCTGAAATAAGACTCCCCGCAGGAACCTATCTCGTCGAGGCCCGCTGGGGAAATGTCAGAACCAGGCAAACTTTCACCGTCAAAGCCGGAGAAACTGCGGATGTTCCGGTCATCCTCGATGCTGGCACCCTTGAACTCACCACCCACGTTGGAGCTGCCGACAGCCCCAATGTGAACAATGTCGTCTATTTCATTTATGAAGCTGCTGGTGGCGTAAAAGGCCGGCAGGTGACCAACGGCTCTGGCAACCGCTTCCAGTTGAAAGCGGGAAGCTACATCATCGAAATCAACCACCAGGGCAGAAAAGCCACCCAAGCCGCCGAGATCAAAGCCGGACAGACCCAAAAAGCTGCCTTGGTGCTTCCCGCCCAGTGAGCTGACCGCTTTAACAGATCAAGGAACAACCGGTTTTGCGGCACGGCAAGGCTGGGGTAAGGAATTCATGCCTTGCCAGAAAAAGGAAAACGAGGGTCATTGCGCCAAGGTAAACACAGACAAGGAGGAAATCAGACAAACAGTGAAATGAGAGTTAGAACATGGAAACCTTGTATCTCAGCCCAGCGGGTAGGAAAGTAGTCTGGCAAATAGTGCATCAACTTGGCCTTTGTCGGTCCAATGTTTCCCTTGGAAACCAGGCCTGCATGCCTTCAAAATGCCGCGCATGAAGCTCTCACGCTGGATTCTCGCTGCTTTTGGATGGGCCACGATGGCCACTCACCTGGGTGGGGCGGAGGTCGTGGAGCATGAGGGCGCTCGCTACCATCTCTTCCGCGTCGATCCGGCGGATTGGACGAAATTGCAGCTCGCCTGGCTCGGAGCCGACGGGAAGCCGTTGGGCGATTTCAATGGTCTGCGTCGTGAGTTGACCGCGAAAGGCCAAAAGATCGTCTTCGCGACCAATGCGGGCATTTTCGAGCGTGGCCCCAAACCCTGCGGATTGACCATCTGCGAGGGCAAGGTGCTCGTTCCGCTGAATCTGCGTCCCGGCGAAGGAAACTTCTACCTGATGCCGAATGGCGTTTTCTACCTTGATGACCAGCACGGCCCCGGCGTGATGGAAGCGGGCGAGTTTGCTCGCAGCGGCCTGAAGCCTCGTCTCGCCACGCAAAGCGGTCCGCTCATGCTGCGAAACGGCGTCATCCATCCCGCCTTCAATCTCAATTCACCCAACAAGCGCCTGCGCAATGCCGTCGGCGTCCGCAAGAAGGACAAGCAGATCATCTTTGCCATGAGCGATCGCGACGACGCGAAGCTCGGCACCGTCACCTTCCATCAATTCAGCCGCTTCTTTCTCCATCTCGGCTGCGAAGACGTCCTCTACCTCGACGGCGATATTTCGAACATGCTCGTCAATCCGCCAGCCGACGCCAAACTCACACCGAACACCTTCGCGGGGATGTTTTATGTGAGTGAATAGCCCCCTCGGTGCTCGATCATGAAAGTTGGAGTCTAGGCTTTAGCCGACCTCTTCGACCTCTCGCAGCACCCCAAACCGTCGGCTAAAGCCTAGACTCCAACTTCTGCATCGAAGCCGATCACACACCCATACGCCGCCGTGTTGCATCCTGGCATGGAAACGGCCACGGAAGTTTGTTGGTCGCGGCATTCGAGCGTGGCGAGCACGAGTTGGAGGGCGGCGGAGGCTCCCATGCTTTCGCCGAGGAGTTTCTTCGGGCTGTGGCGAGTCTTGAAATCAAGGTGCGACCATGCGGCGGCCTCGGCGGCATCGTGTTTGGCGATGCCGTTGTGGTCGTCGATCAGGATGGAAGCGGGCAGCGCGAGGCTTGGGATGAGCTCATTGCGTTCTTTCCAGGAGTGGAAGGGTAGCGGGCCGGCGATGCGCTGAATGGCCGGACCTTTGCCACTCGCAGAAACGAGGAGTGCGCCTGCTCCCTCCGACGCGACGTGCGCCTCGTGGTAGTAAGTGAGCGCTTCGGCGCTGAGCCAGTCACATTCCTCGGCACCGACGACGAGGCAGTGATCGCACACGCCGCAGCTCAGCCACACGGAGGCCATGTCGAGCGCTTCCATGATGGCGTTGGAATTGCCGATGATCGTCGTCACCGCGCCATCGGCACCGAGCAGCGCGGCGATGTGCGAGGCGGGCGCATTGAAGACGGTCTCTGGGAAGATCAGCGGGCTGGCCTGCGCGGGATTATCCAGCACCTCCTGATAAAAGCGGCCGGTGTAGTTCACGCAGCCATTCATCATCACAAAAAGAATGCCCAAGCGTGGTGGGGGCGTCTCGAAACCTGCATCCTTCAAGGCTTCAAGGCAGGCGGCGGCGGCGTAACGGGAGATCGCGGAGACACGGCGGAAGCGTGGATGGCGAACCTGCTTCTCTGGCGGCACAGGTGGCACGGTGCGCACGGGGCAGGGCCAGGGACGATCGATGCCCGGACGCGGGCAATTCGTCACGGGAAGCTCTTCTTTGCCACGAACCACGCGAAGCAGCTCCGCGCTGCTCCAGCCGGCGGGACTCACGGCACCCACGCCGTTGATGTGCAGGCCGGTGGCGTTCATGCGGACCTCCTTTTCATCACCAGCGTGGCGTTCGTGCCGCCAAAGCCGAAGGAATTCGTCAGCGCATGCTCCACCTTCGCGCGGCGGAAGGTGCGAACGAGATCAAACTTCACCGCAGGGTCCACTTCGCGCACGTTGAGGCTCGCGGGCATCCACTGGCCTCGCAGCGCCATCAGGCAGATCACCGCCTCCACCGCCCCTGCTCCGCCGAGCAGATGACCCATCGCGGACTTCGTGGAGCTTACGGCGATGCGTGAGGTGGCCTCGCCAGCCCAGGCCGAAATGGCCTGCGCTTCCGCCACGTCGTTGAAGGGCGTGCCGGTGCCGTGCGAGTTGATGTAATCGATGTCCGCTGGCGTGAGGCCGGATTGCAGGGTGGCCTGTGTCATCGTGCGGATGGCCGCATTGCCCATCGGATCAGGCTGCGTGAGGTGATGAAGGTCCGTCGCCGTCGCGTAACCAGTCACATCGGCCAGCGCCTCCGCTTTCCGCACATCTTCCGCCTCCAAAATCATCACCGCCGCGCCTTCACCGAGGGCCAGGCCATCTCGGGCGGCATCAAACGGCCGTGGAATGCCGCTCGGGGCCAGCGCCTTGAGCGAATCGAAGCCTGCGAAGACCAGCTTGGCCAGCGCATCATAGCCACCGGCCAGCACCCGCTTGGCACGTCCACTGCGAATCATTTCGACACCCCAGCCGATCGCATTCGCGCCAGAGGCACAGGCATTCGAGACGATGATGATCGGCCCCCGCCAGCCAAGCTCCGCGGCGATCTCATTCATCTGCCGTTGTGGCTGGTAGTGCTCCGCACGCGAAAGCTGCCGGCGATGACGGCCTGGATCACTCACCGCCGTCTCAAAGTAAGTCTCGCCGAGCGACATCGCCCCGGCGGAGGTGCCGATGATCATCGCGTCGATGCCTTCCATCGTCGAACGACCGCTCTGTGCCAGCGCCTCACGCAGCGCCAGCATCAGCATGACGCTGCCACGGTCCGCGTAGCATGTCTTGATCGGCATCGGAACCTTGGGCGGCAGATCGACGATGCCCGCCGTTTTGGCCACGAAGCCCTCCACACCGAATAGCTCGGCTGGCACCGGCCTGAAAGCCATGCGGTCCGCCTCAAACGAAGCCTCATTGGCTTTCCAGCCAATGCCCAGCGGCGAAACGATGCCCGCTCCGGTGATGGCGATGCGTTGGAGGTTGGAATCTGACACGAGAAAAAGGAACCGGGGTGGGGGAAACTAGCCGACGTGGGCGTTACGAGGGATTTAGCCTCACGGATTCGGACTGCAAATTCTGTTTGGGCTGGCGGTGATGCCTCTACGGTTGATTTCACTCATCCCAACCTCTAAACCCTCCTCATGCTCGAAGCTCTCAACCTTCGCCTCGAAGTGCCCGGTCCGGGCGACACGGAAGAAAATGATACGCTGCGCCTGCTCGACGAGGTGAGCTTCACTGTGCCGCCGGAGCATCTGCTGGCGATCGTGGGCCCCTCCGGCTGCGGGAAGACGACGCTGCTGAAAGTCATAACCGGCATTCTGGAGCAGACCGAAGGCGAGCTGAAGTGGGATGGTCGCGATTTGAAGGAGGAGGAAGATCTGCATCCGGGTGATCTGGGCTATGTGCCGCAGTTCAGCGTGGCCTTTGATCTGCTCACTGTGGAGGAAAGCATCGCCAGCGCCATGGCGCTGCGCACGCAGCTCGCGGACACCGATGAGTTCATTTCGGCGCTCGACTACATTTTGGAGGTCACTGGCTTGACGGACCTGGCTGAGCGTCGCGTCAAAGTGCTCTCGGGAGGGCAAAAACGCCGTCTTGGACTCGCTTTGGAGCTGGTGACCGATCCGTGCCTTCTTTTGTGCGATGAGGTGACGAGTGGTCTCGATCCCAAAAGCGAGGCGGAGATCACGAAGCTCCTCCACAAGCTTTCCCGCGGTCACCCGAAGCGTGTCGTCATCAACGTCACCCACAGCCTCGCCAGCCTCACGGACTACGACAGCATCATGGTCATGTATCAAGGCCGTCTGACCTACCACGGCCCGCCCAAGGCGCTGATGCACTATTTCGGTGTCGAGCATCCCGAGGACGTCTATCGCCGTCTCACCGAGCGTCCGGCGCAGGAGTGGGCGGATTCATGGAATCGCAAACGCGAGAGCTACTACCAGCAGTTTGGCTTTGAAGCCAAGGTGAAGGCTCCTCAGGAGGCGGAGGAAGAAAAAGAGCCCGAGGAAGACATCATCCCGCATCATGAATTTCCGCCGATTGAGCTGCCATCGGTCACCTCGCAGCTTGTTGAGCTTCTTCGGCGTCGCTGGACGATCTTCCGTCGGGACAAATCGCAGGTCTGGCTGCACCTCGCCATGCTGCTGGGCTTTCCGCTGCTCGTGGCCATCTTCGCATTGGATGGCATCAAGCCACTGCGGGCGCTTTCGACCTACCAGGATGCGAATCAGCAGACGGAGTTCATCCGGCAGCTCGATCATAAAGAGGCCCAGCTCGATGCGGGTGCCCTCGTTAGCGGCCTCATCATGCTCCAGGTGGTGCTGGTGACCTTGATGGCGAGCAACAACGCCGCGCGTGAGATCGCCTCCGAGCGGCTCATTTTGGAGCGGGAAAAGCTCGGCGGCCTCAGTCCTCTGGCGTATGTGGGTAGCAAGGTCATCTTCCTCGGCGTCTTCGTGCTGGCGCAGAGTTTATGGATGGGGCTGTTCGTCGAAATGATCACCGGCGGGCTGCCGGGGGATCTCGTCATCAAGCTGGCGCTGCTCGTGCTGGCCTCCGCCGCGATGACGAGTGTGTGCCTCGGCATCTCCGCCACCAGCCGCAGTCCGGAAAAGGCCACGATTTTGAGCATCTACCTCGTCGGCTTTCAGCTTCCGCTGTCCGGCGCGGTGCTCACCTTGCCCGATTGGCTGGAAAACTGGGTGCAGCCGCTCATCGCCGCCTTCTGGAGCTGGAGCGGCAGCCTCACCAGCATGCGCAGCACCGCCTTTTATGATGCCGTGAAGCAAGTGACCGCCACCGATCTCATCGCCCCCGCCACCTGCGGCTTCGTGCTGCTCGTGCATGTCCTCATCGGCCTGAGCATGAGCCTTGTGGGCGTGCAAAAGAGCCAGTGGGAGTAAGCTGGCGCTGGCACGCCGTGATTCCATGCTCCAAGAAAAATGCCCGCTGGCCCGTTTCACGCGGCATGAGCAAGGACCATCTCCTCACTGCCGCCGTGATCGTCTTGATCACCTCGTTCACGCTTCACTGGCGTAAGTCACCCATCCGGCAAGAAGCTTGGCAGCCGATCCTCGAAGCCGTGCGCCACGAATGCGATCCCACGAACTTCGACGCAGACTATTCCTTCGCCCAAAAGACCCTGCCTACCGAGCGAAAACGCGCCGCCCTGCTCCAGCGCTGCCTCGAGCTCGGCCCAGGTTTGCTTCCTTGGATCAAAGACGCCATCCAGCACGAGACCGATGAGGAGGTTCGCGGCATGCTCACTGTCTTCGCCGCCGCTCTGGGTGACACAGCAAGCATCGAGCTCGCCGCCCGATGCATGACGGGGCGTGATTTTCCCGCCTTGAAGATCACCGCCGCCAAAGCGCTGCTCCCGATCCGTGACCCGCGACTGATCGCCTGGTTCCGGCTTGCCATGAACGACTGGCATTTCGTCGTGAACGGAGACTGCGGGCTCCAGCGCGAGCAGTTTTATCCCGTTCGAGCCATTGCCGCCAAGGCCCTCAGGATGAGAAACCTCCCTGCTGAATCCTACGACCAGATGCTCGCCCGCATTCGAAGCGAGCAATTGGAAAGGATCAAACAGCTCGAACGCGAGATCCTGCAGTCTAAGTGACGATCAGCCTCACGCCATCGGCAGCAGCTTGCTCATGGCGAGCGTCACCAGCAGGCCGATGATGGAGTCCGCGGTGAGTTGCACGCTCCAGGTGCGCAGTGTTTCCTTCTCCGTCATGCCGCTGAGGCGGCTCACGACCCAGAAGCCGCTGTCGTTCATCCACGACATGAACATCGCGCCGAAGCCGATGGAGGTGAAAAGATAGAGCGGATGGCAGCCGAGGTTTCCGCCAGTGATCATCGGGGCCATGATCGAGGCGGCAGTGAGCATCGCCACGGTGGCGGATCCTTGCGCCACACGCACCACGGCGGCCACGATCCAGCCCAGCAGCACCAGATTGATGCTGTAACCTTTCGCGAGTTCCTCCACCGCACCGCCCACACCTGCACTGCGCAAAGCGAGGCCGAAAGCGCCGCCGGCGCTCGTGATGAGAATGATCATGCCCGCTGTCTCCAACGGCGGACCGACGAGTTGCTCCAGTTTCTTCAGACCAAAGCCACGCTGCTTCGCCAGCACCCACAGCGAGATCACCGCCCCGATGAACAACGCGATGTTTTTGTGCCCGATGAAGTCCACCCAGGCCCGCACGGCTTTGAAACCCTCCTCGCCGCCGAGAAGGCTCACCATCGAAACGCCCCAGCCCGTGCCTTTGGCCGCTGCGCCATGCGCCAGTTCGAAAACGGTCGTCAGGCTAATGAGGAAAATCGGCAGCAAGACGGGCGTCATGCTCCAGAAGAAGGAGGGGAGCTCGCTTTCGGGTTTGGCACTCACGCCTTGAAGCTCGTCGAGCGAAAGGCCGTTCGTCTCACGCAGCGGCACCTCGGTGCGAGCATTGAGCCACTTGCTCACCAGGAAGCCGAAGAAGCAGGTGATGGCCCCGATGACCAGGCCGCCGAGCAGCGATTCGCCGACGTTCAGCTTCAGGCTCTCCACCACAGCTACCGGACCAGGGTGCGGCACGGTCATCGAATGCGTCACCGTGCCGCCGCAGCACACAGCGAGAATGTACAGCGTGTAATCCTTTCCCGTGCGCATGCGCAGCGCCATCGCCAGCGGAGCCATGAGCATGAACATCGTGTCGAAAAAGATCGGGGCGCTCAGGATGAAGGTGCTCCACAGCAGCGCCCATCCCGCTCGTTTCTCACCGAAGAAGGCCAGGAAGCGCCGCACGACCTTGTCCGCGCCGCCGCTCTCCATCAGGCACATGCCGATCACCGCCGCGAGGGCGATCGAGATGGCAATGTCACGCGCCGTATCGCCGAGCCCCTTCGACACCATCTCCACCACGCCCACCATCGACGACATGGTCTTCACCTTGCCGTCCTTTTGCACGATGTCCCATGTGTCTTGGTCCGTCATCAGCCCTGCGAGCATCGCCGCCAGGATCAAAGCCAGAAAGGCATGCAGGCGCAGCACGCTGATGCCCACGATGATGAAGGCGACGCTGACAGCGAGAACGACGAAGGGCCAGTAGCTGGCCGAGGTGGCGGCAAGGAAAAACATGGCCGCGATGCTGGCTGGTGGCGGCGAAGGCGTCAAGGAATGGCGTCAGCCTTCCTCACACCACCTTCTTCGCCCCCAGGCCCAGTTTGAAGACAATCGTCGCCGCGACGAGCATGGAACCGCAGAGGTAGTAAAGGCCGCCGGCATACGATCCGGTCAGTGTTTCCACCTTGCCCATGATCGTGGGGCCGAGGAAGCCGCCGAGATTGCCCACGGAATTGATCAGGCCGATGCTGCCTGCCGCCGCAGCCTCCGCGAGGAAGAGATTCGGCAGCGACCAAAAGGCCGGCATGTAGGCCTTGAAGCCTGCAAAGGCGATCATGAAGAAGGCCACTGTCACCACCAGATTCCCCTGGGTAAAGGGCAGTAGTCCCAGCGCCGTCGCGCCCATCACAATCGGCAGTGTGGCGTGCAGTCGGCGTTCCTTGAAGCGGTCCGAGCTCCAGCCGGTGAAGAGCTGGCCGAGCACCGCCATGAAGGGCGGCAGCATGATCAACCAGGTCAGATCATCCATGCTCAGCTTGTACCAGTCCTTCAGGATGCTTGGCATGAAAAACTCGATCCCGTAACTGCCGGTGACAGTGCAAAAATACGCCAGCGCCATCAGCAGCACCTTCGGGTGCCGCAGCGCTTCGCCCACGGTCATGCGTTTGCCACGCGTGCTATGCGCACGCTCCTCGGCGAGCTGAGTTTCGAGTGCTTCGCGTTCCTCCGGCGTGAGCCACTTCGCCTGCTGTGGACGGTCGGTGAGCAGAAACAGCACGCCAAAGCCCAGCAGCACGGCGGGAATCGCCCAGAAGACGTACACCCACTGCCAGCCCTGCATGCCCATCACCAGCGGATGCGTGATCGTCTGCCCATCCACGATCTCCGTCGTGCCGATCTTGAGCAGCGCATTGGAGATCTTCGGGCTCAGCACCTGCGCAAACGGCGTGGCGATGAGGAAATACGACAGCGCCTTGGCCCTATCACGACTGGTGA
Source organism: Verrucomicrobiaceae bacterium (assembly GCA_016713245.1). GTDB lineage: Bacteria > Verrucomicrobiota > Verrucomicrobiia > Verrucomicrobiales > Verrucomicrobiaceae > Prosthecobacter. The sequence continues at coordinate 2,230,681 of JADJPM010000001.1, forward strand.
ACCAATGCGTCAGATACACGATCACACCGGGAAAGAAGCCCGCCTCCGCCAGCCCAAGGAGAAAACGTACGGCATAAAACTGATTCGGCGTCGTCACCGCAGCGGTGAGCCCCGCCATCAGGCCCCAACTCACCATGATGCGGCAGATCCACTTCCGCGCACTCCAGCGCTCCACCATGAGCGAGCCGGGGATTTCGAGCAAAAAATAGCCCAGAAAGAAAACGCCCGCGCCCAGGCCGATCACCGCATTGTCAAAGCCTGGCAGCGCTTTCACCATCGTCAGCTTGGCCACCGCCACGTTCTGGCGGTCCACATAGGCGATGACGTAGCTCAGAAACAGCACCGGCAGCAGACGGCGGAAGGCTTTGCGCCGGGCAGAGTCGAGTGGAGAGAGAGCAGGGGAGGTCATGCGGCGCGGAGGATGGCGGTGGCACTGCCGCGCACAAGCACAGACTCAATGCCCGCCGCCGCCCGCTTTCAGCGTCATGGCCAGATAGCACGCATATAAGGCTAGGAGCACAAAACCACGCCAGCGGCCCAGCATGCCGCCTTTGCCCGGCAGGATCACCAAGGTAGTGACAATTCCAAACACCAAGCTGGGGAGTAATTCAGCCGGTTTGACCGGGTAAGGATGGATCAGCGCCGCGAGGGAGGCGATGAAAAGAGCGTTGAAGACATTGCTGCCGAGAATGTTCCCAAGGCCCACGTCATGATGACCGCGCATGCGGGCGATGATCGTCGTGGCCAGCTCCGGCGTGCCCGTCGCCACGGCCACCACGACTGCACCAACTATAAAGGGGCTCCAGCCGAGCTCTTCGGCCACACCTTTGCCTCCATGCACGACGAACTGCGCCGCTCCGATCAGCAGCCCCAGACCGGCCACGATTTGAAGGGCCGTCCGGGCTGGTGAAACCTTCCCGGTGCCCAGTTCCTCCTTGAGTGATTGCCGCGCGGCATGCCTGCGGGCGTGGCGCACCACGATGAAGAGCCACACAAAGAAAAGACACATCAAAATAACCGCATCCATTCGCGAGAACCACCCGTCCCACAGCACCACGGCCATCAGAACGGGCACCGCCAGCGCCCAGGCCCAGTCGCGGCGCACGCCTTCGTCTTCCACTCGCATCCCGGAAAGCGAGAGCACGAGGGCGAGGATGAGCGCGATGTTGACGATGTTGCTGCCCAGCACATCGCCGAGCGAGATTTGTGGCAGCCCATCCATGGCCGCCTGCACCGCCACCATCAGCTCTGGAGCGGAGGTGCCAAAGGCGGCCACCGTCACCCCGATCACCGCCACCGGCCACCGAGCCCATCGCGCCAGTCCCACGGAACCATCGACGAAAAGCGTGCCGCCAATCCAGGCGAGAATCACACCAGCGAGCAGAAGGAGAAGGGAGGTAGTCATGGAAAAAGGCGGTGGAGAGATTGAACCGCCGCGCACTCTGGCAGGCAGCCCATGGGAGACAATCAAAGTCGGCTTCGAAAACAGCGCTTTGTTTATCCAAGGCACCCATCGAGCGGGATGATGGCCCACTTTCTGCCCTCACGATCACAAAATGCCCACTTCACGGGCCATTTGGATCATGATCCGCCCCAAGAAAATCCTTGTCGCAGGCGTAGCCTCCCCGCTAGCCTCGTCGGCGTCACATCATCACCCCAAACCCGATCTCATCCGTGAAGTTCAAATGCCCCTCTTGTGAAATGCAGCTCAAGGTCGAGCCGGAAATGGCCGGCAAGATCGTCCGCTGCCCCGGCTGCAACTCGAAGCTGAATATCCCCGCAGAGGCTGCGGGTGGCCTGCCAGCACCCAGCGGTCTTCCTGCACCGAGCGGCCTGCCCTCGCCCACGGGCCTTCCGGCTCCAGATGCCACTGTCGGAGCCCCCGCCGAATCCTCTGAGGCATCGCCACCGCCTTCTGATCAGGATTTCTCCTTTGAGCAGCATCGCAATGCACGCGGAGGCTGGGAAGAGACCGATCCGGCCAATCCAAATCCCTGGCTCGCTCTCGGCATCGGGGCCGTCGCCACTCTCACTTGGTATGGCGTGCTCTTCCCCTTTGGCGTCGGCGCTTACGGCACGAGCCCACAGGGCACGATGGATTACATCCACGACCTCTTCTACGAGCGCACTTGGGTGAACTACACCGAGAGCTTCTTCTTCTTTTGGGCCGTCGCCGCTCTCTATTTGAAGTGGCAGAAGCTCAATCACCAAAAAGCCGCCATGTACCTCGACGTGCTTCCCGCCGAGTTCGGCCAGGAGATCACCCGCGACAATGTGGCCAGCTTCATTGACCACCTTTACGCTCTCCCTGGCCGCTTGCGTGACAGCCTCATGGTGAACCGCATTCGTAAAGGCCTCGAACTCTTCGAGGTGCGCCAGAACAATGGCGAGGTCTCCGGCATGATGAGTGCTCAAAGCGGCATCGACAGCGCCCGCATTGGCGGCAGTTACTCACTCGTCAAAGTCTTCCTCTGGGCCATCCCGATCCTCGGCTTCATCGGCACCGTGCTCGGTCTCTCCGTCGCCATCGGTAGCATCGATCTCTCGGACATGACGAACATGGACAAGGTCATGAAATCCTTCGGAAACGTTACCAGCGGCCTCGGCACGGCTTTCGATACCACGCTGCTCGGCCTCGTCCTCGCCATGTTTCTCAACTTCCCCATGAACGCCCTCGCCAAGGCGGAGGACGACAACCTCAACAACATCGACGCCTACTGCAACGAGGTGCTCCTTCCGCGTCTCAACGACGGCGGCGGCATCGCTGGCGGAGACACCGGCGGTATCATGGAAACGCTGGTCAAAGCCGTGGCCAGTGCGCAGAAGGAATTCCTCGTCGATCTCAACAGCCTCTCCGCCCGCCTCATGGAGCAGGCCACGAACCTCGACCGCCGCGCCACCGAGCATCAGGCCCGTGTGGATCGCGAATTCGCCACCGCCCTCACCATCATGCGGGAAAAGATGACCGATGCCGTCACCGAAAACGTCAACAAGACCAGCGAATACATCCGCGCCCTCTCCAGCGGCATTCAGAGTCTCAACGGCGTGCTCTCCCAGCTCGGTGAAAAACAAATCCTCATCCATCAGGTGAAGAAAAAAGGCTGGTTCAGCCGCTCGGAGTAAACGCCCCAACCACGCACCCATGGCCAAACGCCGTTCATCTGAAGGCGGAGAAGTTTCCCTCTTTCCCTTCCTCAGCATCCTCGCCTGCCTCATCGGGGCGCTGGTGCTCATGATCGTCGTCCTCGTCATGTCTCAAATTGGCAAGGCGGAAGGCCGCAGCGCCGAAGAGATCAAGCGGGCGCAGGAATACATCCAGATGAAAAAGGACATCGCCGAGCGTGAGAAGCTCGATGTGGCCTTGAAGGAAAAAATTGCCCTCCTCGACGAGGTCAAAAAGCAGCTCGAAGAGCGTCAGCAGCGCTTCGTGAAGCTGCGCAGGCTCCTCGATACCTCCAAGGAAATCCAGGAGACGAACCTGAAGCTCTCCCAGCAAATGCAAAAAGAGCTCGATGACCTCCTCCTCGAACTCGAAGGTCTCAAAAAGCAGCAGACCGAGTCCAAGACCGAGATCGAAAAACTCATGGCTGAGATGAAGGCACGCCAGGTGCCCGAAGATAAGAAGATCCCGCCCGTCGTCGTCCAGCCCTCCGGTGGCGGCATGGCCGAGGATACCAAGGTTTTCTTCGTTGAAGCTACCGCCGGGGCTCTCAAGATCCTCGGTGCCTGGGGCGCGGATGATTACCGCCTTCCTGCCAATGCCGAAACCGTGCTCGGCGATGTCGCCTACAACCACTTCCTCACCGAAGTCGCCAAGCTTCCCAAGGCCCTCGTGCTCTTCCTCGTGCGTGATGACGGCCAGGGGGCCTTCAACAACGGTGCCGGCCGTGCCGACAACGATTACAAAGTCCGCATCGGCAAGCTCCCCATCCCCGGACGCGGCGTGCTCGATCTGAAAACCTTCGACAAATACCGCGGCAAAATCTCCGCGCCACCCGCCGACGCCCTCAAGGCTGCTCCAGCCCCCGCCGCACCTGCGAAGGGCGAAGCGAAGAAGAAGGCGGCTGATCCCAAGAAGGCTGAAACGCCCAAGAAATGACGTAACCACCATGGCCAAAAAAAGCTCCAGCTCCGGCGGTTCTGAACTCAATCTCGACTCCCTCATGGACGCCGTGACGAACGTCGTCGGCGTGCTCATGATCGTCTTCGTTGTCATGGCGCTCAACACCGCTCGCGTCGTCCAAAAGATTCTCTCGGATCTCCCGCCCGTCACCGAGGAGGAGCACAAGCAGATGAAGGACAAGGTGGAAGCTCTGCCACCGCCCGTCGCCGATCCCAAGAAGCTCGACGAGGAGAAAATCAAGATCGACACCGACCTCAAAAAAATCGTCGAAGACCTCAAGACCATCGATACCTCCGATCTCGCCGCCAAAGCGAAGTCCATGGACCTCGACGAGTATAAGAAGCAGCTCGAAGCCCGCAAAAAGGAGCGTGAGCAGCAAAAAGCCGCCTCTGAAAAGCTCCTCGCCGAGGTCGAGCGTCTGAAGGCCCTGCTCGATCAAACGCCCATCTACCAGCCGCCGCCCGCCAAATACGTCCGCCTGCCAAATCCGCGACCCTATCCCGAGAAGCCAAATGAGACCCGAGTGCTCGTCGCCAAGCAGGGCGTGCTCAGTTTCAACCAGCCGAAGTTCATGCAGCCCATTCTCGACGGCATGGAGAAGGTGAAATCGCAGCTCGAATACCAGCGGGTGGAATATCCCGTCTTTGCCAAGCTCATGGAAAAGATCCTCGGCCCTGTCGCCACGAAGGCGTGGCCGGAAATCGCCCCGCTCGTGAACCGCATGCAGATCGAGCATGCCGCCGAAACTTACAAAGTCCTCGCCGAAGGGGGCATCCCACCCACCAAACAGATCCTCGAAGCCATCGCGGACCTTTCCATTCCCACCCGCAGCACCATGCCCGTCGTCGCCGCAGCCATCGTCAGCGCCAGCAAGGGCAGCACGGCCGATTGGGTGAAGCTCGATCCCTCCCGCGATCCCGCCACGCCCATCATCAAAGCCACCACCTCCGGCGGCAAGATCACCTTCGGCTGGGGTGCCAAAACCGCCGAGGTGAAGGCCAATCCGAAGGACGTCCTCGAATACTTCGTCAAAGACCTCGCCAAGACCAAGGGCATCGAGGATGCCAGCAAGGCCCGCACCATTTACGATGCCACCCGAATCGCCGCCCTGCTCCAACGTGCCGCCACCAATCCGCTGCTCACTGGTTCTTACACCTTCGAGGTCGATCCGCAGCCCACACTCGCCTACACCCGCCTCGCTTTGAAACCGAAGGGCGGCGGTGGCGAAACCGTCGATGCCCTCAAGCTGCCCAATTCCGCCTTCATCCGCCTCATGCGTGATGTGAAGGCTGATCCGAATGGCGTCGTCCTCTTCCAAGTCATGCCCGATGCCTTCGATGCCTACCTCGAAGCCCGCCGAGTCGCTGATGAAGTCGGCGTGGCCGCCACCTGGGACTTCCTGGCCAAGCTCGACATCAACGTGAACCTCACCGCCTACGAGATTCAGCGTCTCGAACCCGCCGGCACCGCCCGCCCGCGTCCCGGCGGCACCGCACCGATTGGCATCGCCCCGCCGAAAAAGACGCTCGATTAGGCCCGGGCGGTTTTTTCCATCCAAACGAGCAGTCAAATCAGGCCGCTCCCATCGTTCTTTGGATTGATGAAGCCCCCCTTCTTCCTTTTCCTCCTCGCGGTCTCCGCCCAGGCCGTCGATTTCAATCGCGACGTGCGCCCTGTGCTCGCGCAGCAGTGCTTCACCTGCCACGGCATGGACGACCACGGTCGCAAAGGCAAACTGCGCCTCGATTTGAGCGAATCCGCCTACGGCAAAGGCAAATCCGGCGAGATCGCCATCGTCCCCGGCAAGCCGGACGCCAGCGAGGTCGTGAAACGCATCCTCTCCACCGACGAGGACGAGGTCATGCCGCCGCCGCACACGAAGAAGGTGCTCTCGGACAAGGACAAAGCCACGCTCAAAGCCTGGATCGCCGAAGGGGCGAAGTATCAAGCGCATTGGGCCTACACAGCGCCGAAGGCCACCGACGCGAAGGCTAGCATCGATCAGTTCATTCGTGAGCGTCTCGAAAAAGAAGGTCTGAAGCCTTCTGCCGAAGCGGATCGCTATACGCTCGTGCGGCGTGTGTATCTCGACCTAACCGGCCTGCCGCCGACACCCGCAGAAGCGGATGCGTTTGTGAATGACAAAGCGCCCGAGGCTTACGAGAAGCTCGTCGATTCGCTTCTGGCCTCCCCCCAATACGGCGAACGCTGGGCCCGCCGCTGGTTGGATCTCGCCCGCTACGCCGACACGAACGGCTTTGAAAAAGACCGCCCGCGCCAGATCTGGCCGTATCGCGATTGGGTCGTCAAAGCGCTGAATGACGACATGCCCTTCGATCAGTTCAGCATCAAGCAGCTCGCTGGAGACATGCTGCCGAATGCGACGCCGGAGGACATCATCGCGACCGGTTTTCATCGAAACACGATGCTGAATGAGGAAGGCGGCATCGATCCGAATGAATACCGCTTCTACGCCATGGTGGACCGCGTCGGCGTCACCGGCACGGCCTGGATGGGCCTCACGATGAATTGCTGCCAGTGCCACACGCACAAATACGATCCCATCCTCCACACCGATTACTACAGCGTCATGGCGCTGCTCAACAACGCCGACGAGCCGACCTACCACATCCCGACGCCCGACATCGAAAAACAGCAAAAAGCCCACGCCGAGCGCCTCGCGAAGCTGGAGGCCGAATTGCCGAAAAAGTTTCCTGGCGGCGACGCGGCGATGCAGAGCCGTTTTGCCGGCTGGATCGAGGGCGAGTCGAAACGGGCCTCGAACTGGCAAATCATCCGCCCCACGGCCATGAAGACCACCATGCCGCATCTCGAGCAGCAACCCGACGGCTTCATCCTCGGCAGCGGCGACATCTCGAAGAGCGATGTCTATGATTTGAGCTTCAAAGCGCCGATCCAAGGCGTCACCGCGATCAAAATCGAGGTCGCCAGCCATCCCAGCCTGCCGAATGACGGCCCTGGCCTCACGAACTACGAAGGCCCACTCGGCGGCTTCTTCCTCAGCGAACTGAAAGCGGCTCAAAACGGTCAGCCGGTGAAAATTGCGAGTGCCGAGGCCACCAACGAAGAAGAGGAGGACAAGGTCAACGATGCCGCACCTGCCGCCGCGAAGTCCAAGAAGGCCGCCCGCAAAGCCGCCGTGAAAAAGACCAACACCGCCATGGCTTCGCTCGATGGCGAGATGAGCAGCGGCTGGCAGGTGCTCGGCGGTTACGGCCAAAACCACGCCGCCGTGTTTCATTTCGAGAAGCCGGTCGATCTCACGAATGGCCTCGATTTGAAGATGCTCTTTGAAAAGCATTTCGCTTGTCCGCTCGGTCACTTCCGCGTCTCCGTCACCACCAGCGATCACGCCACGGCCACCGGGCATCCGTTGGAAGTTGAGAATGCGCTCGCCAACAGCGATCAAACGAAGCGCGAGGCCATGCTGCGCACCTTCCTCGTCACCGCGCCGGAAATGAAGCAAGCTGCTGCGCCCTTGCTCGCCGCTCGTCGTCAAATGCCACGCGGCCAGCCTACGCTGGCGATGAAGGAGCGTCCGGCATCAAATCCGCGTGCCACAAATCGCTACCATCGCGGTGAATACCTCCAGCCAAAAGAAACGGTGCCGCCCGCCGTGCCCGCCTTCTTGCCCTCGCTGCCAAAGAATGCGCCCGCGAACCGCCTCACCTTCGCGAAGTGGCTTTTCGCTCCCGAAAATCCGCTCACGGCCCGCGTGACGGTGAACCGCCAGTGGCAGGCCTTCTTTGGCCGCGGCCTCGTGAAGAGTTTGGAGGACTTCGGCTATCAAAGCGAGGCTCCGAGCCATCCTGAGTTACTCGATTGGCTCGCCGTGGAGTTTGTGAAGCAAGGCTGGTCGATGAAGAAGCTGCACAAGCTCATCGTGATGTCGCAGACCTACAAGCAAACCAGCCGTAGAACGAGTTTTCCAACTCGTTCAGAAAACAGCGAGTTGGAAAAATCGCTCTACGTCATCGCTCCACGCTTCCGTCTCGATGCCGAAATCATCCGCGATTCCGCGTTGAAAGCGGCGGGCGTTTTGTCCCTGAAAATGGGCGGCCCCGGCGTGTATCCGCCGCAGCCAGCCAGCGTCACCTCCGAGGGCACCTACGGCAAATTTGAGTGGAAGACCAGCGAGGGCGAGGACCGCTACCGTCGCAGCCTCTACACCTTCATCAAGCGCACCGCGCCCTTCGCGATGTCCACCACCTTCGACGCCCCCACTGGCGAAGCCTGCCTCGCCAAGCGCGATGTCTCCAACAGCCCGCTGCAAGCCCTCACACTGCTCAACGACCAGATGTTCATGGAAGCCGCCCAAGCCATGGCCAGAGCCGTCATCGCCGAATCCCCCGACGACGATTCCCGCCTCACCAACACCTTCCGCCGCTGCCTCACCCGCCCGCCTGCGGCGGATGAGCTCACCATGCTCAAAACCTTCCTCGCCAAACAACGCGCCCAAAAACTCGACGGCGAAGCGCTGTGGACTTCCGTGTGCCGAGCGGTGCTGAATTTGGACGAAGCCATTACTCACCCATGATTACCGACGTGACTTCTTTGGATACTTCATCTGCTGGTCTTTCATCTGGCTCCCTGCGTTTCAAGCCAACCATGGTCGAACGACTTGCCGTTATTATGATCATCTGGGTCATTTCTGGCTTTGGAGTTTTTGCGAATTATCAAACTGATGCCTGTCCGCCAGAGGTTAAGCGTCGAGAAGCCATTCGTGCAGGGGTATGGGCTCCACTGGTGCTGGCGGGAAGTGTCGGTTCTGCCGAGCTTGTTTCACAGGTTTTCCTCAGACCAGTTGTCGGTTGGAGTTACTTGATTCTGCTTAGCCTCCTCGTGATCTTTGTGCTGAGATCGCAGTCGCGCACTGCTCTCTGCTTCGCGGGATTCGCTTTAGCGTCACTTTGTGCTGTGGGGCTAGCGTGCGCATTTTACATGAACGCTCATCCTGCTGGTTAACCAATCTCTTTCATCCATGAACACCCCCAACATCACCCGCAGACACTTCTTCCAGGATTGCGCCGTCGGCACGGGTGAAGCACGGCGAGGGCTAGATCACTCCCTCGCCAGTCGTAGGCACTGGAGCCGGAGGCGTGGGCTGACAAAAAGCCCGTTGGCGATGATGAGGTCGAGTGGTGCCTTCACTTCGGGGAGGAGCGAAAGCTTCTTGGCTCGAAGCAAAAGCCCGCAGGTGCCGACGACTTCGAGGCCAAACACGTCCATGGCGACTCGGCGGCCGAGTCTTTCATCCAGGACGAGTCCCGAAATGCCGTGTTCTTTGGCGAGTTGCATGACCGAGGCTTCTCCTGGATCAAGAATCGTCGAAAGCATGGGATCGACTGGCGGTGTCGGCAGGATTTCAAACGCCCCCAAGGTTGCCTGGATCGAGAGCGCATCGGACGCGTCCTTGGCTTGTAGTTCCTCCACGACCTTGCGCGTGGTGAGCACCTTCGGAAATAGGCTGGCGAACAGATGTCCGAGTCCAGCTTTGCTGAGGGAAATGACCGGACTCGTATTGCAGACAACCGGGCGCTGGAAGAACTCAGACATGGGCGAACTCTTGCTCCATCTCTTCCTCGCTCAGGTCGATCACCGGCACGCCATGGCGGCTCGCTTCGTGAAGAAAAGCCACTCGGCCCATGCCGCACATGCGGGCAGCCTGCCCCGAGGTGATCTCGCCGAGTTCGAAATACTTCAAGGCGAGAAGGAATTTGCTGCGTTCTTCCACCTCAGCACGGCTTCTGGCGTGCAGCGTCAGGCAAGTTGGCAGGTCGATAGCAAGGGTGGCTGTCATGCCTTCACATTAACCGACCGACCTCACATCGGCAAGAAGTCCTCTTTCACCTATTTCCCTCTTCAAACCCCATGAACACCCCCAACATCACCCGCAGACACTTCTTCAACGATTGCGCCGTCGGCACGGGCAAGATCGCGCTGGCTTCGTTGCTGGCGGAATCGGCTTATGGAGCGGCGAAGAGCCCGAATGTGGCGTCGCCGACGCATTTTCAGCCGAAGGCGAAGGCGGTCATTCACATGTTCATGGCGGGGGCACCTTCGCAGCTCGAGCTGTTCGATCACAAGCCGATGCTGACGAAGTATGAAGGCAAGCCGCTGCCGCCTTCCGTGATCGGCGGACAGCGTTATGCCTTCATCCGGCCGGATGCGGCGGTTTTGGGGCCTCGCTTCAAGTTTGCGAAGCATGGGCAGTGCGGTGCGGAGCTCTCGGAGGTGCTGCCGCACCTCGCGACGGTGGTGGACGACATCGCCATCGTGAAGTCCTGCCGCACGACGCAGTTCAACCACGCCCCGGCGCAGATTTTCATGAACACGGGCTTTTCGCAGCCTGGACGGCCCAGCATGGGCTCGTGGGTGACGTATGGACTCGGCGCGGAGACTCGTGACTTGCCGAGCTTTGTCGTGATGAGCACCGGCAGCGGCATCAGCGGCGGCGCGGCGTGCTGGAGCAGCGGTTTCCTGCCCAGCGTGTATTCCGGCACGCGCTTTCGCAACTCGGGTGATCCCATTTTGAATGTGAGCACACCGGCGGGCATTGAGGCTGGCACGCAGAAGGACACCATCGACCTCATCAACTCGCTCAATCACCGCCGCCTGAAGCTCGATGGCGATGGTGAGACGGCCACGCGCATCGCGAACTACGAGATGGCCTACCGCCTGCAAACCTCCGCGCCGGAGCTGATGGACCTCACGAAGGAAGACAAGGCCACGCTCGAACTCTACGGCTGCGATCCGAAGGTGCCGTCTTTTGCCCGCGCTTGCCTGCTCGCGCGACGCATGGTCGAGCGCGGCGTGCGCTTCATCAACATCTACAACGAAGGTTGGGACGCGCACAGCAACGTCGAAGGCAACGTGCGCAACAACTGCAAGAACACCGACCAGGCCAGCGCCGCGCTCATCAAAGACCTCAAGCAACGCGGCTTGCTCGACAGCACGCTCGTCGTCTGGGGCGGTGAATTTGGCCGCACGCCGATGGTCGAGGCCAGTGTGTCGCTCGGTCGCAGCATGGGCCGCGATCACCATCCGCAGGCCTTCACCATGTGGATGGCCGGTGGCGGCATCAAAGGCGGCGTCACGATGGGCGCGACGGACGAGATGGGCTTCAACATCATCGAAGACGAAGTCCACGTCGCCGACATCCACGCCACCATCCTCCACCAGCTCGGCATGGATCACGAAAGGCTGTCCTTCCGCGCCGCCGGTCTCGACTTCAAGCTCACCGGCGTGGAGCCTTGCAAGGTGATCAAGCAGATCGTGGCGTAGCGCCAGATTCGCCCCATCCAGGCCAAAACAGGCGTTGGGAATGCTCCGCGTCGGTGATGATGTGTTTGAAACACCCCGCCGCAGCGGTATAAAGCCCGTCCCACCTTCAACCCACCCCAACGAACGACCATGAATCTCACACGCACGGCTTACGGCACCTGGAGCGGCGGCCGCTTTATGCACTACGGCGAACAACTCTCCGAGGAGCATTACATGCAGCTCATGCGTGATTCCTTCGCCAAAGGCGTGCGCACCTTCGTCACCGCCGATGTGTATGGCGTGGGCCGGGCTGATTCCCTGCTGGGCGAGGCGCTCAAAGGCATCCCGCGTGAGGAATACTGCCTCGTTGGCATCGTCGGCCACGACATCTACGAAGGCATCCGTCAGGGCTCGAAAGGCTATCCTCGCTTCACCGATCCCACATTGCGCGGGCCGGAGAAGTATTACGACTACCTCAAAATGGCCACAGAGAAGAGCCTGGAGCGCTGCCAGACCTCGAAGTTCGACCTTCTCATGCTCCACAACCCGGACAGCATCAGCTACACGAGCGAAAAGGTGTGGGACGCCTTCACCGCGCTGAAAACGGAAGGCCTGACCGACCGCCTCGGCATCGCTCCTGGACCCGCGAACGGCTTCACGCTCGACATGATCGAGTGCTTCGAGCGCTACGGCGACCGCATGGACTGGGCGATGATCATTTTGAATCCCTTCGAGCCCTGGCCCGGCCAGCATGTGCTCGCCGCCGCTGAGAAGAACAAGGTCGATATCATGGCCCGCGTGGTCGATTACGGCGGTCTCTTCCACGATGACGTGAAACCCGGTCACAAATTCCGTGATGGTGATCATCGCACGCATCGTCCGGGCGACTGGATCGAGCACGGCGTCGAGAAACTCGAAAAAGTGCGTCCCTTCGCGGAAAAGCACGGCATCAGCATGCTCCAGCTCGCCTGCCTGTGGACGCTGGGTAACACCGCCGTGAAAAGCGTGGTCCCCACGCTCATTCAAGAGCACGGTGAAGGTGCCCGCAGCATCGAGAGCAAGCTCGATGATCTCGCGGCGCTGCCTGCGCAATGCCTCAGCGCCGAAGAGATCGAAGCCATCCGCCAGATCGGTGACAACACCGGCTGCATGGCCCTCAAAGGTGCCAGCCACCGCCACCCCGCCGAGATGGAAGCCCGTGCCGACGAGTGGAGCATGCGCGATGATCTCCTCGCCCTCGCTGGCCGTTTTGGCCTTCAATGGACGTGGTGAGTCTTTGCGCCCTGGTGCGTCTAGCCTGCGATTTGGTGAGCCAGCCTTGTGACGGCTCGTCAGCAGGCTTGCGTGCTTGCGGTGGTGCATGGCAGAATCCGCTGTCATGAATTCCTCCATCTGCCGCACCCTCAGCACCATCTGCTTCCAAGCAGGCATGTTCAGTATCTTGCTCTCCATCTGGATCTGGTGGATTCAAAACGGCGAAACGCCAGAGGAGCAGGCACACGCGGAGCGTTTCGGCATCTTCGTGGGCCTGTGGGCACCCACGCTGCTCATCCTTTCTAACCGCTTTGATCGCTATGCGGACAAAGCCAAGGAACTGCCTGGCATGAAAGCCGTGGATGAGAGCGAAGCGTCTCCTACCGCGTGACCTTCGCCGCTGAGTCGAGGAAATCACACACCGCAGCGGCCATGGCGGCGACACCGGTTTTGATCGACTCTTCGTCGCAGTCAAACAGGGGCGTGTGACCGCCATGGATGATGCCTTTCTCTTCGTTGGCCACGCCGAGGCGAAAGTAGAAGCCCGGGACGATCTGGGCAAAGTAGCTGAAGTCCTCGCCGCCCATGCCGGGAGTGAGTTCGATGACGTTTTTCTCGCCGCAGAGGCGCCGGAAGGCGGGAAGCGTGGCGGCGACGAGGTCGAGGTTGTTTTGAATGCTGGGATAGGTTTTGCGGTATTCCATCTCGTAGGTGGCACCGTGAGCGGAGGTGATGCCTTTGAGGATGCGGTGCATCTGCTCGATGATGCCATCGCGGAATTTGGCGTCGTAAGTGCGCACGGTGCCGCCGAGCTCGACTTTTTCGGCGATGATGTTTTCGCGGTCGCCACCGTGGATGGTGCCGATGCTGATGACGAGAGGCTGGCGGGTGTTCGTTTGGCGGCTTTTGATCATCTGGAGGGCCATGACGGCCTCGGAGGCGATGGCGATGGCATCGACGCCTTTTTGAGGCGCGGAGCCGTGGGCCATTTTACCTTGGATGATGATGTGGAAGCGGTCGCTGTTGGCATTGTCGATGCCGGGGGTGTAGCCGATCTGGCCAGCTTTGAGGTAGTGAACCTCGTCATCGGTGATGCCAGCAGGCTGGACGACGGCGGTGGTGTGCAGGCCGAAGACAGCGGCGGGCCTCGGGTTTTCCATCGCACCTTCGGTGACCATTTGTTTGGCACCCCAATCGCCTTTGAAGGTGGCGGGCATGGCTTCTTCGGCGGGTTGGAAGAGGAATTTCACGCTGCCGTGGAGCAGATCGCGGTGTTTGGAGAGCAACTCGGCCACGCCCATGGCGCAGGTGGTATGCACATCATGCCCACAGGCGTGCATGACGCCGGGAACCTGGGAGCGGTAAGGGGTGCTGCGCAGTTCTTTGATCGGAAGAGCATCCATGTCTGCCCGTACGGCCACGCAGGGCCCTTCGTGATCTCCTTTGAGGATGGCGACGATGCCGTGCTTGGCGACGCCGGTGCGGATGTCGGTGAGGCCGAGTGATCGGAGATGAGCTTCCACGCTTTTCGAGGTGCGCGCTTCCTCGTTGGAGAGCTCGGGGTGGCTGTGAAGGTCGCGGCGGATCTCGACGAGTTTCGGGAAGAGGCTTTCGATGGTCTTCTGGAAGACGGCATCGCGAGTTTCCGCCGCGAAGGCGGCGCTGGAAGCGAGGAGGCAAAGGGCGAAAAGGCGCATGAGGCGATTACGAGCCAACAACGGCGGATTTGGAATCAAAATGTGCCTACGCTTGCCAAGAATACTGCTTCACACGCGGCGGCTCCTCGAAGTATAACGCAGGCCATGAAGCTCCCCGGCCTCCTCGTTTTCCTCTCCGCCTCGCTCTCTTTCGCTGCGCCGTCTGATCCGCCGAATGTCGTGCTCGTCATGGCGGATGATCAGGGCTGGGGTGACATGGCCTATCAAGGTCATCCGCTGGTGAAGACGCCGAACTTTGATGCGATGGCTCGCGAGGGCATCCGCTTTGATCAATTCCATGCCGCCGCACCGGTCTGCTCGCCTACGCGGGGCAGTGTGATGACGGGGCGCACGCCGAACCGCTTCGGTTGCTTCTCCTGGGGGCACACGCTGCGGCCGCAAGAAGTAACCATCGGTGAGGTGATGCAGAAGGCGGGCTACCGCACCGGCCATTTCGGCAAGTGGCACCTCGGCTCGGTACAGAAGGCCAGCCCGGTCTCGCCGGGTGCGAGCGGCTTTGATAGCTGGGTCTCCGCCCCGAACTTCTTCGACCTCGATCCCATCCTCAGCGATCAAGGGCGTGCCGTGCAGTTCCAGGGCGACAGCTCGGACATCACGGCGGATCTCGCTTTGAAATTCATCCGCCAGTGTGCGGAGAAGGATCAGCGCTTCCTGGCGGTGGTGTGGTTTGGATCACCGCACAGCCCGCACAAGGCCCTCGATGCGGATCGCGATCTCTACGCGGACCAGCCGAAGAACGTGCGAGACTTCTACGGCGAGATCACGGCCATGGACCGTGCCTTTGGCCGCATTCGCGAGGAGTTGAAGAAGCTCGACCTTCGAGAAGAGACGGTGCTGTGGTATTGCAGCGATAATGGCGCGTTGCCGAAAATCGGCTCCAGTGGCGGGCGTCGCGGTAACAAGGGCAAAATCTATGAAGGCGGCCTGCTCGTGCCCTCGCTGCTCGAATGGCCGGCGCAGTTCAAAGAACCCAAAGTGATCTCCACGCCCTGTGTCACGAGTGATATCCTCCCCACCATCGCCGACATCACCGGTGCCGCCATCGGTCACACGATGCCGCTCGATGGCCAGAGCCTGCTCCCCGTGCTTGAAGGTGAAATCCACACACGCAGCAAGCCCATCGGCTTTTGGGATGCGAATCGAGGCGGGATCAGCACGCCGTCCGACAAATGGATGGCAGACCTCCTCGCGGAACAAGCCAAGGGCAACGAACCCACTGATCCGGCTCGGTTGATGCCGGATGCCGGAAAGATCGGCGAACCGGGTTCACTCACGAGCTTTGCGGGGCATTCCGCCTGGCTCGAATGGCCGTGGAAGCTCCACCGCATCGAAAAGAAGGGCGAAGTGGAGTGGGAACTCTACAACCTGGCCACCGATGCGAATGAAGAGCACGTCCTCATCGCCGAGCAGCCCGAACGCTTTGCCGCGATGCGCAATGCCCTCGAAGACTGGCTCGAAAGCGTGGCGAAGAGTCTAAACGGCGAGGACTACAAGTCGCCGTGAAGACTCCCATTCGGGCTTCGTAACTTCTCTCCATGTTCCGCCCGCTCTTTTTGTTCCTGACTACATCGGTCTTTGCTGCTCCCATCGACCGCATCTGGCTCACCCACGCCTCGAATGATCCATCAAAGATCGTCGTGAACTGGGAGACGACGACGGCGGAAGATTCGGCGGTCGATTTTGGCACCAGCGGAGTTCTTGGGAAGCAGGTGGAGGTGGAAGAGCAGGTGACGCTGCACCATGTGGAAATCCCGTTGGAGCAGCAGGACGTGATTTATCACTACCGCGTCCGCAGTGGCGGAGATGTGTCGGAGGTGTTTCGCGTCAAAGGATATCCCACGAAGGAGTTGAGGCTCGCGATGGTGGGTGATTGGGGCTTTGCGAAGGGCAAAGACCTCTCCAGCCTCATGAAAGACGACCCGCACCTGCTCGTGACACTCGGCGACAACGTGCCGGATCTGCACAGCAAAGGTCGCGAGGACACAAAGGCCTTCAGTGCCTTGATTGACCAGCACAAGGAGCTTTTCCGCTCCACCCCGCTGATGCCCATTTTGGGCAATCACGACCGCGAGATCACTTCGCGAGGTCCAAAGCCACCCGCACATGCCGTTTATGATGTGGAGGCAAAAGCCTACAGAGACTTCTTCGCGCTGCCGGATGTGGAATGGCGATGGCGTTTCGATCTTCCAGCCTTCAGCCTGCGTTTGCTGGCGCTGGATGCGAGCCACACGAAGGATCAGGGCACGACGTGGCAGACGAATCACCCCATCCTTGCAGGCTCGGAGCAGCACATGTGGTTTGCCCGCGAGGTGGCCCGCACGGACGCGGATTTCGTGCTCACGCTGAACAACGAGCAAAACTCGCTCATGCGTGGCTATGACAAGAAAGCGTGGCTGCCGCTGTTCGAGCAATCCAGCGCGGTTTTCACCGGCTACGGCTACTTTGCCGAGCGGGCCGAGTACAACGGCCTGCCTTACTTCAACACCTGCCTCAAAGGCGATGGCGATCTCTATAAGGATCCACACTCGCGCTTCAACGCCCGCGAGGATCATTACCTGCTGCTCACGCTGCGTGCAGGTTCTCCGACGATCACCGCTCAATTCAAAAATCTTCGAGGCGAGGTGCTCGATAATTCAGAGATCGCCAAACGGGGCAAAAAACAGGCCGGGAGGTGATCCCGGCCTGTGTCGTTTAGATGATGTCAGCAGCGCTTATTTGCTGTTCTCGGCGAACTGGGCGTCGAAGATGATCTTCGAGGGCGGGAAGTCGATCTTCTTCACGAAGGCGGCGGATTCGGTGGCGCCGAATTCGCGGTCCATGGCACCGTCTTCCCACTCGACGGAGAGCGGGCCGCCGTACTCGATGTCGTTCAGGGCACGGATGATGCGCTCAAAGTTGATGTTGCCACGGCCGACGGACTTGAAGTCCCAGTAGCGGCTCGGTTTGTGGAAATCGACGTGGCCGCCGAAGACACCCGCGGTGCCGTCACCGATGCCCCAGGCCACGTCCTTCATGTGAACGTGGAAGATGCGGTCTTTGAATTGGTAGATGAACTTCACATAATCGACGCCCTGGTAACCGAAGTGGCTGGGGTCGTAGTTGAAGCCGAAGGCGGGATGGTAATCGAGGGCCTGGAGGGCACGCTCGGCGCTGGCGATGTCGAACGCGATCTCGGTGGGATGCACTTCGAGGGCGTAGCGGATGCCGAGCTTCTGATACTCGTCGAGGATGGGCTTGAAGCGCTTGGCGAAGTCGGCGTAACCGGCTTCGATCTGGCCGGGGAGATTCGGCGGGAAGGAATAGACGAGGTGCCAGATGCTGCTGCCGGTGAAGCCGTTCACGACGCTGACGCCGAAGCGTTTCGCGGCGTGGGCCGTTTTGATGAGCTCCTCAGCGGCACGCTGGCGGACGCCTTCGGGATCGCCATCGCCGTAGATGTGGCCTGGGAGGATCTGCTTGTGACGTGGGTCGATGTTATCGCACACGGCCTGGCCGACGAGGTGGGTGGAAATGGCGTGGCATTGCATGCCTGCGGCTTTCAACTTGGCGCGTTTGGCATCGCAGTAGGCCTGATCGGCCTTCTCGACTTCAAAGTGATCACCCCAGCAGGCGAGCTCGAGGCCATCATAGCCAAAGCTTTTGCCCTTTTGAAGCATGGTTTCGAAGGAGAGATCGGCCCACTGGCCGGTGAAGAGGGTGACGGGACGTGGCATGACGTGTGGTGGTTGAACGGAGGCCGGGAAGAAGGAGAAAGAATGCGGAATGTCGAATGTGGAATGTCGAAATTTTGAGGGAACGAACGAACTCGGGAGTTGGAGTCTAGGCTTCAGCCGACACGAGTGTTCCAGACCGGTCAGATCGGCTAAAGCCTAGACTCCAACCTCCGTGTCGAATGCTGCCTCACTTCTTAGCTTTCTTAGGCTTTCCGGCAGGCACCGGTTTGCGCATCACGACCTCGACGGCGTTCTTCTGCGGAGCACCTGGTGTGGTGCGACCGGCGGCGATTTGGGATTCAAGAAGAGTTTGGAGCTTGGCGGCGGCTTCGGGCTTCGATGTGAGGAGGTTGTTTTGCTCGGAGATGTCGGTGCTGAGATCGTAAAGCTGGCTTTCGGGACTGCCTTTGGGGGCCTGACCGGGACGTGGATCGCTCCAGCCGCCGGAATCGGCGCAGACGTTGAGTTTCATGCTGCCTTCGCGGATGGCGAAGGAGCCGTTGATGCTGTGGTGGATGATGTTGGGGCGTGTGGCATCGCTCTTTTGGCCTTTGAGAGCCGGGAGGAAGCTGAAACTGTCTTCGGCGGCATTTTCGGGGAGTTTTTGGCCGAGGATGTCGGCGGTGGTGGCCATGAAATCGGTGAGGCAGGTGAGCTGTGCCGTTTTTTGGCCGCCTTTGACCTGTGCAGGCCAGCGCACGATGAAGGGCACGCGGTGGCCGCCATCAAAGAGGTCCGCTTTGTGGCCTCGCATGTTGTAGCTGGGGTTGTGGCCCTTTTCGAGATGCAATGGGAAGTTTGCCTGCGGAGAGCAGCCGTTGTCACTGGTGACGATGATGAGCGTGTCCTGAGCGATGCCTGCCTGCTCCGTGGCGGCCATGACCTGGCCGATGGCATCATCGGTCTCCATGACAAAGTCGGCATAGAGGCTAAGACCGCTTTTGCCCTGCCACTTCTTGCTCGGTAGGATCGGTGTGTGCGGTGAATTCAACGGCATGTAGATGAAGAAGGGCTTGCCGTTTTTGGCGTCGGGGGATTTTTCGTGGATGATCTTCACCGCCCGCTCGGTGAAGGCGGGAAGCACATCCTCGCCACGAAAGCCGGGGCTGCCGGGGCCTTCGCGGGTGAAGCTCATCTTATCAGAGCCGTTCATGACGAGCTTCATCGTCTCGGTGGGGTTTACCGGCACGCGATCGTTTTCGATGAAGCAGTAGGGCACCATGTCGAGCGAGGCGCTGATGCCAAAGTAGCTATCAAAACCCACGCTGGTGGGGCCGTTGGCGATGGGCTGGGTGTAATCGACATTATTGACCTGCGCGGCGTTTTCGATGCCGAGCTCGGTGACCTCGCCTTTGCGCACCCAATCCATGCCGAGGTGCCATTTGCCCACGCAGGCGGTGTGGTAGCCGTTTTGCTTCAAGAAGGCCGGCACGGTGAGGCGGCCTTTTTCAATCAAACGCGGCGAGAGGCCGCCGAGGACGCTGCTTTGGAGCTTGGAACGCCACGCGTAGCGGCCGGTCATCACGCCGTAACGGGTGGGAGTGCAGACACTCGATCCGCTGTGCGCATCCGTGAAGATCATGCCCTCCGCTGCGAGGCGATCAAAGCTGGGGGTGGCGATCTTTCCCTCGGGATTCAGGCACTTCACATCGCCGTAGCCGAGGTCATCGCAGAGGATGAAGATGATGTTAGGCTTGGCAGCCGCCGGGGAGAGGCCGGTGGAGACAAGGAGGAGGGAAAAGAGCAGGAGAAGACGCATGGTGGGGGGGGCGATAACGTGGGGATGGGAAGCGAGGTTGCAGCGGTTTGTGTCTGTCTTCTGGATTCTCGTCTTCGTTCTGATTAAAAAAACGCTACAGACAAGCAGCGCGTGCCCTGATATTCTGCAAAATGACCATGACCGATGCTGCCGAGCACTTTCTGGCGGTTCTAGCTGCGGATCGCAACTGGCCTTTCCTCGGTGGGATGGCGGTCATCCTTGTCGCGTTGGGATTCTGGAACTGGCGAGGTGCTGTGAAGGCCGCACTGGTGCTGCTGTTGTTCGAAGGATTTCTGCGCAAACAGTTGCTGCCCGGATTGCAGGAATTGAGCTATGCACTCAAAGACCTTCTGCTGGCGGGAGCCTATCTGCGCTTCTTTTTGCTTCCCGACGACGCGGTGAAGCGCTCCCGGCTGGGGATAACGAAGCGAAGCAGATGGGTGACTTGGATTTGCGTGATCATTGTGAGTTTCAGCGCCCTGCATCCGAATCTTGGCTCGCCTTTGGTGGCGATATTCGGCTTGGCGCTGTATTTGTTTTATCTTCCGCTCGTGGTGATGATGCCTCGCCTTTACGATTCGGCAGCGACGCTGAAACAGGGTTTGTTGCGCTATGCGGGGCTGGCGCTCCCGGTTTGCTTCGTGGCGATCTATCAGTGGTGGGATCCTGCGCCGTCTTTATTGAGCTACTATGCCGCTGGAATGGAGTTTCCGCCCCGGCTACTGGGAACCTTTTCTTATGTGATAGGCTTTGCCGCCTTCCTAAGCCTATTCTTCGCGTTGCATCTCGGTCTGTTTTGCGCTTCGCCGCCAGTTTGGGCACGCTGGATGCTCGGAATCAATTTGGCGCTGCTCATCACCTGCGGTTTGATCTGCGGTTCGCGCTCGGCTGTGGTGCAAATGGCGCTTTGGATGGTTTTGCTGCCGGGGTGCCTAATGCTGATGAGCAAGGTGCGCCGAACTCGGATGCTCGGAGGCATTGGAATGTTGGTGATCTTGCTAGTCGCTACAGTTTTTGCGATCGCGGCGCAAGATGGTGTGAATCCTCGCATCATGACTTACAGAGCGGGCACATTGATCCATGCGGCTCGTGACGCGCCTTTGCTCGGCAATGGCATCGGGGTTACGCATCCTCGCATGGACAGCCTTCGACGTGTTCTCCGCGTGCCAAAGCCGAACCCGTTGTTGCCTGTCTATGATGATGAAATGGCAGCGACCTACTCGGAGCTCGGTCTGGCCGGTTTTGTGGCGTGGTATCTTCTTCGGATCACGCTGATGGTCTGTTCCTTCCAATCAGCGAGAGCACCAGGTGAGTTCAGGCCACTTCACCTGACTTTTGCCTTGGCCCAACTCATGAGCCTCTTCACGTCGTTCGTGACCAACCCAACGATGGGCCTGCTCGTGACTGCGGCAGCGGGTTTGTCGCTCGGTCTTGAGAGAAAGGCGGCGGTGGAAGAGCACGCGTAATTCCAGCTTAGCGGCGACGATGCAAGTCCAGACCGAGAAAGCGACTCACCTCCTCGTTTCGCCAGAAAGCACACGTGAGCGCCAGGCCATGAAAAACCGCTCCAGTGCCGGTCCAAAAGTTGCCAGCAAGGCCAGCACCACGCCCAGGCTCAGGCCCACCCGCAGGAAGGGATGCTCCGCCGCCACATTTGGCATCAAAAGACCCGCCGCACGATTCGCCAGCAGCAGCAGCGGCACATGCAGGATGTAGCACGGGTAGCTAAACTGCGAAAGCCAGCGGCAGAGAGGCTCCACCTTCTTCCGCGAGAGTCCCAGATGCCTTGCACCGCCCAGCATGAGCACCAGGCCCGGCAGCGAAGACAACGCCGCCAAATTGTACCATGCGCCAGGGCAGTGCAGATGCTTCAGCACGATGGAAACGATCGCCGAGGCGACAAAGAGCACGATACCAAGCATCCAGCGACCTCGCGTGATACCTGCCGTGAGAGATTCCCAGCGTCCGCTCATCCATGCCCCGATGAACCACAGCGGAAACAAGGCCGTCACAACCCAGAGACCTTCCACCGACGCGCTGCTTTGCGCTTTCGGAGACACACGCCAGAGCGCTAGAATCATCGCCAGCGTGCCCAAAGTAGCAGCAGAGGCAAAAAAGGTCGCCCGGCCCGTTTTGCCACCGGCCAGCATCAGCAGCAAAGGCCACGCGACATAGTAAAGCACCTCGCAACTGAGGCTCCACGAGGGGCTGAAGGCCGGGAAAGCCGTCGTGAAGATTTGGAGATTGAAAAGGCTCGCACCGAGTTCACGCCATGGCGCGGCTTTGACCTCGCTCGCGCCAAAATCCAGCCCCTGACGCCACGCCGCCACGGCGAGCAGCAAGCCGATCAGGAACAGCGGATACAATCTCGTGATCCGCGCCAGTGCGTAGCGGCCCCAACGGAAGCTGCCCGTCTGCACCCCACGAGCGATGGACCGATGAATGCAGATGCCGGAGATGACAAAGAAGCACCACACACACCAGTCCCCATTGCCAAAGACTGCCCGCGCCCAGCGCCACTCCGCCGGATTCGTCAGCGGGTCCCAGCCAAAGGCCTGCGCCACCGCCAGATCAAAGCCATGCGTGAACAGCACGATGAGCGCGGCGATGCCTCGCAACGCGTCGAGCATGAGTTCAGAGTCTTTATCCAGGCGTGAGTCCATGATGGCAATCGAGTACCATCACGCACCATCCCGGAAGGCGGCAAATGCTTTGTGCATCGTTCACCACTCCAGCCACACGAGCTGGCGGCGCAGATCAAAGGTGACGCGGTAGTTTTGCAAAAAGTAGCTCCCGATGCGCGGAGCACCTGGCATCACGTCGATCTGCGCCTTGGGGAAAGTCGAGCCGAGCACCGTCATTCGAGGCACCGTGATCACTCGCACGCCGGCTTTTTCCGGTGTGGAAGTGCCGCCGACACCGATCAAAAAGAAATTGCCCGAGATGGCCTGCCCGCCCGTGCCGTAGCCGAGTCGTTGAGCCAGTTTTTGGTCGATCTCGACCCCGAAGCACGAACCCGTGTCCACAATTGCCTCCCATGACATCTTGCCCACGCTCACCCGGGCCATCGGCACGCCTGCTTTGAGGCGAAAGCTGGCTTTCGCATGATGCCGGCTCGTCGGACCGCGAAAGCCGCCGAAGCCGAATTCCACCTCCCGCCGCGGATAATCGAGGGTGAGATGGCTGCAATGCTTCTGCGCCAGATGAAAGCCGAGCACCGAGATGGCGAAGTCACTGCTCAGGAAGTCCAGGCCGCCGCTGCTGCGTTGCAGACGCACCACGCAGGGCAGGTTGTCCAGCCGCCACGGGCCGAGTTGCATCGTCTCAATCACGGCCCCCATGCCGGACTCGTTCCCCATCACGCCCGTCATCTCGGGCCTCACACTTGGGGCGGTGGCGAGGCGATTTCGCACCGCCAAAGCGGCATCCAGCACGGTCATCGTCGCGCCGGTATCAAGCACAATGTCCTCGTGGCGACGGCCGTTGAGGCTCACTTTGACTCTCGGGAGTCCCGCGTCATCCATCCGCATCGGCACCCGCACCACGCCACTGGGCGGAGGGTAGCTGCGCGTGGCGATTTTCCGCCCCTCCATGATGCGGGCACCCTGTTCCGGCGTCACCGCTAGGGCATTCAGCCGCGCCAAAGTGCCGCCGGAGATCGGACCATGGCTCACGCCGCACCCCGCCAGCAGGCAGGCGGTCAAAAAGCCGGTCAAAACACCTCGAATCATGCCCGGTCCATGCGCGAGCCACGATTTTATGTCAATCACGCACAAACTCTTGTGCGCAGAGCCGTACTGCCTGAGATTTTACGTCTCGCCTCCGAATGACCGCCTACTTCATCCGCCGTTTTTTACTCATCCTCCCGACCGTGATCGGGGCTACGATGGCGGTTTTTTTCATCACGCGTATCACGCCGGGCGGGCCGCTGGAGCGCTACATGCAGCAGATGGCGATGAATGAGAAAGGCGGAAGCAAAAACGCGGGCGCTTCCCTCTCCGAAGAGCAGCTCGCGGAGCTCTCCGCCTACTACGGCTTCGATAAACCCTACCTCGAAGCCTATGGCATCTGGCTGGGTGTGCTGCCACGCGAGGAGACGCCGCAGTTTGTGAAATTTGAAAAGGATCAAACCGAGCTGCCAGTGACGCTGAAAGTGCTGCTGCCAAAGGAGCAGTGGAAGCCGAACAATGCCTACCAGGTCACGCCCGCCACGCTGCATCGCGATGGCAGACTCGTCTGCGCCGACGTGAGTGCTCTCGAGGGTTGGAAAACCCGTGTCGAAGCGGAGAAGAGCCGCGTGGTGCTCTACCGCCCCTCATATAAAGGGGCCATTCACGGCTACTTCCACCTCTCCACCACTTACAATCAGCCCGTGCTCGGCATGATGCTCGAAAAGATGCCCGTCTCCATCTTCTACGGCCTGTGCAGCTTCATCCTCACTTACGTCGTCTGCATTCCGCTGGGCGTGCTCAAAGCCATCAAGCACCGAACGATGCTCGATAACGTCAGTTCGGTGCTCATTTTCATCGGCTATGCCATTCCCGGCTTCC
Source organism: Verrucomicrobiaceae bacterium (assembly GCA_016713245.1). Taxonomy (GTDB): domain Bacteria; phylum Verrucomicrobiota; class Verrucomicrobiia; order Verrucomicrobiales; family Verrucomicrobiaceae; genus Prosthecobacter. Next base: position 2,255,082 of record JADJPM010000001.1, read on the forward strand.
TCCTCGGCTCCATGCTCGTCGTGTATCTCGCCGCGCGGATGGAGTGGTTTCCCACGGAAGGCTTCACGGGAGAGAATTTCGCCTCGCTGGGCTTCTTCGGCAAAATTTGGGATGTGGCGCATCACGCCGTGCTGCCGCTCGTCTGCTACATGATTGGCTCCTTCGCCTTCATGACCATGCTCATGAAGAACAACCTCATGGACAACCTCGCCGCCGACTATGTGCGCACCGCCATCGCGAAAGGGGCCAGCTTTCGCCGTGCCGTCATCGGTCACGCGCTGCGGAATTCCCTCATCCCGGTGGCCACCACCCTCGGCAGCATCACCACCATCTTCGTCGCGGGCTCGATGTTGATCGAAAAAATCTTCCAGATCGACGGCTTCGGCCTGCTCATGATCCAGAGCCTCGAAGAGCGTGATTTCCCCCTCGTGCTCGGCATTCTCACCCTGGATGTGATCCTCATCATGCTGGGGAACATCCTTTCCGACTACCTTGTGGCCCTCACCGATCCACGAGTTCGTTTTGAATAAAACCCACCGGACACGCCTCGACAAACCAAACACGGCTTGATAAATTCACCTCACCATGAGCACCACCGTCGAACACATCCGTCGAGAAATCGATCAGCTCGCCCCTGACGAGGTTCAGGAGCTTTTCGCCGATCTCCAGGAGGAGTATCCGCTGCTCATCGCTCATGTAGAGGAGAGCGCCCCCGACCTCTCCAATCTCAGCGAAGCAGATCGCATCAAGCTGGAGTCCCTGCGTCAGGACATTCAAGCAGCAGCCGATTCCTTGGATCGTGGTGAAGGGCGTGAGATGGATTGGGACGCTTTTTTGGAGGAGCGTCACCGTGCCTATGCTGCCCGTAAGGCCTCCTAAGCCATGTCAAAAGTCATCTACTCCACGGAAGCGAAGGCTGATCTCCAGGAAACCTGGGATTACATTGCCGAGGACAGTCCGTTTCAGGCAGACCGGCTCATTCTGCGCGTTCGGGAGAAGCTGGAATACCTCGCCAAATGGAAAACGATGGGGCGACCACGCCCTGAATTCGCCCGTGGCTGCCGCAGCTACCCCTTCGGCAAATACTGCTTCTACTTCCGCCCGACAGACACCGGCATCGAGGTGTTGAGAATCCTTCACTCGGCCCGCGATCTGGAACAAATCAGCTTCCCCAAATGACGCCACGCACCACCGGCCTTTGTTTGACCTTCTTCGCGGTGCTCGCGGGCATTCAGCACGCCTGCGGTCTCGCGGTGCCAGTCTTTAAAGTGCCGTTTCTAGGTGGTCATGTCCTCGGCTGGCTCCTCGTCAGCATCTGCCTCGCCTGCGGGCTGCGTCTCTGGCTGCGAAAGCAGCGCGAGTGGCAGTTTGCACCGCAAACCGCCAAGCAGCTTCGCCGCTTTCGCTCGCTGCGGCGCGGCTATTTGTCTTTCCTCGTGCTCGTCGGTCTCGCTGGCCTCGCCTCACTCGATAGCCTCATCGTCGGCAAACGTGCCCTCGTCGTCAGCTACGGCGGAAAGCTGCACTTCCCGTTTTTGCTGAATGAACTCCTTCCCGGCAAAACCTTTGGCTTCGACTCCGAAGCAGAGACCGACTACCGCGAACTGCAAACCCGCTGCCGCGAGCAAAAGAAGGGTGACTGGGTGGTCATGCCTCTCGTCCCCTATGCCACGAAGCTCGATTCACCACCCAGCATTGAGACGCTCGACTTTCGCGATGGCAAACTGCACCGCGCAGGCTCCTCACGCCTCTTCGACGGCATGGCCTACACGGTTTTCGTCAGCAATTCCGCGCAGAAGCGCCAGGAGTTTCAATTTCGCCAAGGCGTGAAGCATGGCGAATTTCGCGGCTGGCATGAGAAGGGCGAACAAATCGAAAAGGGCCGCTACGAGCACGGAAAACGCACGGACTACACGGACTTCACGAATGGCAAAGCCGCCGCCCTCGACGCTCAGGCCCACGCCGAGTGGCAGCGGGCTGTCTATCCACCTTCCGAGCCTTCCATCACACGGCGGCATTTCTTGGGCACGAACACCGTCGGCCAGGACGTGCTCGCCATGCTCTTCGGCGGCCTCCAGCAGGTGCTCATCGTCGCCGTCCTCTATGTCTTCCTCGTTTTCGCCATCGGCGTGATCATCGGCGGCACGCTGGGCTACTTTGGTGGCTGGCTGGACATCATCGGCCAACGTTTCATCGAGGTGTGGAGCGTGCTGCCGTTCCTCTTCGTCGTCTCCATCATCAGCGCTCTTTTGACGCCCACACTCACCGTGCTCGTGATGGTCATCGCGCTCTTTGGCTGGATGGAAACGACGAGCTACCTGCGCACCGCCGTCTTCAAAGAAAAGGAGCGAGACTATGTCGCTGCGGTGCGGCTGCTCGGTGCCCGCACTCCGCGCATCCTTTTCCAACATGTGCTGCCGAATGTGATCGCCATCCTCGTGACGCTCGCGCCCTTCAAAGTGGCTGGCGTGATCACCTCCCTCGCGGCGCTCGATTTCCTCGGCTTCGGCATGCCGCCGGATGAGCCGAGTTGGGGCCGACTGCTGCATGAAGGCGTGGATAACTTCGGCGCACCCTGGATCGTCAGCAGCGCCTTCTTCGCCATGGCCGGCGTGCTTGTGCTCGTCACCTTCATCGGTGAAGCCGTGCGCGAGGCCTTCGATCCGAAAAAATTCACGACCTACGAATGAAGCCCGCAGCCTCACATCGCCTGCTTTTGCTCTTCGCAGTCTCTGCGGCTCTCGCGGCATGCTCCCCGAAGCACGAAGCCGACGACCGCTTCCCGCCCTACGACAACACCGAAGAAGTACGCGCTGAATGGAAGGCGAAGCCGGAGTTTTATCAGTTCAAGACGCTCGCTGACCTGCCCTCGAACCTGAAATGGGAGAAGGGGCTCGATTACCCGGAACTCGGCGATGAAGCGGCGAAGAAGGGCGGCACCTTCAACTACGACATGCCGAACTTCCCACCCACCCTGCGCTTCATGGGGCCGGATGGCAGCAATACCTTCCGCAGTGAGCATTACGACTTCATCGAGATGAAGCAGCTCGAACGGCATCCGAACGTGGATCAGTGGATCCCCGCACTCGCGAGCGAGTGGGCGCTGAGTGAGGACCGGAAGACGGCGTTTTACCGTCTCGACCCCGCCGCGACCTACTCCGATGGTGTGAAGGTCACGGTGGAGGATTTCTTCATGTCCATGCACATGGCTACGTCGAAGCACTCCAAGGAGCCCTACCAGCTCGACTATGTGCAGCGTGAGTTCGCCTCGATCACGAAGTATGATGAGCACACCTTTTCCATCACCATGACGAAGGTGAACCCCGATCCGTTTCTCATCGCGCAGATCAACCCCCACCCATGGCACTTCTTCCGTGAGTTCACCGATGACTTCCCCGCTCGCTATCAATGGCGGAAAATGCCCACCACCGGTGCCTACGACATCAAACCGGAGGACATCCAATTTGGCCGCAGCATCACCCTCACCCGAGTGAAAGACTGGTGGGCGCGAGATCGAAAGTACTACCGCTACCGCTTTAACCCCGATCGCCTCGTTTACCGCCTCGTCAGCACCTCGGACAAAAGTTTCGAACTGCTGCGGCAGGGAAAGCTCGACTTCTTCAGCAACAGCGCTCAGCTCCTCCCCGCGACCTACTGGTATGAGCGTGGCGATGTGCCGGAGCTGCTCCATGGCTACATCGAGCGCTACTCGTTCTACAATCAGTATCCACGCATCCCGCGCTGCGTGTTCATCAACCAGGATCATCCGTTGCTCGCGGATCTCAACATCCGCGTCGGATTGCATCACGCCTTTGACATGGACAAGGTGATCTCCGTGGTGCTCCGGGATGACGCCGTGCGGATGCAAAGCGCCGCCGCAGGCTACGGGCGCTTCACCAATCCGAATGTCAAAGCACGCCCCTACGATCCCGCCAAGGCCCGTGAGTCCTTTGCGAAGGCTGGCTTCACGAAAGCAGGCAAGGACGGCGTGCTCATGAATGCCGCCGGGAAGCGCCTGAGCTTCATCCTCACCATCGGCAACATGCCGCTCTACACCCAAGTGGGCGTCATTTGGAAAGAAGCGGCGCTCAAAGCAGGCGTCGATTTGCAGATCGAGTCCATCGACTTCACGCAGCTCTTCAAAAAGGGCGATGAAAAGAAGCATGAACTCATCCTCGCCGGTTTCGGTTCGCGTCCGCCCTATCCAGAGTTCTGGCAGCACTACCACAGCTCGAACGCGCATGAAGTCAGCGCCGACGGCAAAAAGAAGGTCAAAACCAACACCAACAACTTCACCCAGACCGCCAATGCCGAGCTCGACACCCTCATCGACCAACACCGCGCTGCGCCCACCGAGGATGAACTGGAGCGCCTGAGCTGGATCATTGAGGAAAAAGTCAATGCGCTGGCCACGGAGATACCGACCTGGGAAGTGCCTCTCTACCGCTACTTTCACTCCCGCTGGCTGCGCTGGCCGAAGGACGGGAACTGCAAAATGACCCGTCAAGCCATCGACGCCTACGTCTGGTGGATCGACGAAGACATCAAAGCTGAGACCCTCCAAGCCAAACGCGAGGGCCGCAGCTTCGGCGAGGTCTCCCGCGTCTTTGACCAATACCGCGACAAATGAGCGAACCCATTCTCCAGATCGAAAATCTCGTCACCGGCTTCGATACCGACGCCGGACGCGTCGTGGCTGTCGATGGCGTGAGCTTCACGGTGCCGAAAGGCAAGACGCTCGGCATTGTCGGCGAAAGCGGCTGCGGGAAGAGTGTGACGGCGTTTTCGATCACGCGGCTGCTTCCGCAGCCTCACGGCAAAATCCTCGGTGGCAGCATTCGCTTCGAAAATCGCGATCTGGTCACGCTTTCGCCCGAGGAGATGCGCAAAGTGCGAGGGAACGACATCTCGATGATCTTCCAGGAGCCGATGACCGCGCTGAATCCGGTGCAAACCATCGGCAAACAGCTCTGCGAGGCCGTTTTTCTCCACCACCCCGAGATCGAACCACGAGAGGCCTTGGCGAGAAGTCTCGACATGCTCGTCAAAGTGCGCATTCCGGCCGCGGAACAGCGTCTGAACGAGTATCCGCATCAACTCAGCGGTGGCATGCGTCAACGCGTGATGATTGCGATGGCGCTCATCAACACGCCGAAGCTCCTCATCGCCGACGAACCGACCACCGCGCTCGATGTGACCGTGCAGGCTCAAATCTTGGAACTGATCCGCGACATGCAGCAGGACCTCGGCATGAGCGTCATTTTGATTACCCACGACCTCGGTGTGATTGCCGAAGTGTGTGATGAAGTCATCGTCATGTATGCCGGCCGCATCGTCGAACGCGGCCCCGTGCGCGAAATCTTCGCCAAACCGCTTCACCCTTACACACAAGGTCTCATCCAGTGCCTGCCGAAGCTCGATCATCCGCCGAAGACACCGCTTCCCGTCATCCCCGGCATGGTGCCGAGCCTCAAAGACATGCCGAAAGGCTGCCGCTTCGCCCCACGCTGCCCCAACAAGCACAGCGATGACGTTTCGAGCCAACGCCAGCCCTGGAAAGAATGCGGCCACGGCCACGGCGTCGAGGCCTGCGCGTGCTTTGCCGCCGGACTTGCCATTTCAGACGAAAACTCCTATTCTCAATCTCATGAAGACTCTCGCCGAACAAATGCGTCAAGCTCGCTTGAATCAGCCATTCGTCACCTCCGCTCAAGCGCGAGCCCAAGTGGAGCGTCATCAGGCAGTGAGATCCGAAAGAGCCAGCGCGAAGAGCAGTTCCGGCAGCTCGTTGGCTGGGCAGAAGGCCTTGGCAAACTGATTCCGGCAGACCGCTGGTCCGTTCCGACCGCCGCTGGTCAGGAACACCGGGTGTATTTTGATTCTGCCCGAGGCAGGGCCATCAAAGTAACCAACACCGGAACTTGTGGGCTGGGTTATGTGGATGGTGAAGTCGTTCCGGCCACACCGCTGGAATATCTGGAGCGATGGCGGCTTCAGAATGAACTTTTTGGTGATTCGGTGGAGTTGGTAGGAATGATGCAATCTCCCGGTGGAGTAAGCTTCGTGATCTCACAGCCATGGATCACCGGAGAAGTGCCGACGGAGGAGGAGATTGCGGACTTCCTTAAATCGGCGGGTTTTCTGCCGACCGTTTTGCCGGAAAGCTTTTTCAATCCTGCTTCCGATCAGGCTGCGATGGACTGTCATGATGGCAATTTCGTGAAGGTCGAAGGATTCGTTTTGCCGATCGACATCATTGTTTTCACTCCCGATTTTGGCTGGAGGAGGCAGCTTGGAATTTCCTCATGAGCCTCCTCTCCGTTCAAAACCTCAAGATGCACTTCCCGGTGCGTGGCGGCGTGTTTTACACGACGAAGGCGACTTGCAAGGCGGTGGATGGCGTGAGCTTTGAGCTGCAACCGGGCGAGACGCTCGGACTCGTCGGTGAAAGCGGCTGTGGGAAGTCCACGGTGGCGAAATCGGTGGTGCGGTTGCTGAAACCGACGGCGGGTAGCATTCAATTCAACGGTCACGACATCTCGACGAAGTCGCAAGGGCAGCTTCGAGAGTGGCGCCGGGAGTTGCAGATGGTTTTCCAAGATCCGGCGGAGTCGCTGAACCCGCGTCACACCATCGGGCAGATTTTGGAGGAGCCGTTCATCATTCAAAAGATGGGCACGCGGGCCGAGCGCAGCGAATGGGCGGCGGAGTTGCTGAAACGTGTCGGCTTGCCGGCGGATGGCGTGCACAAGTATCCGTTCGAGTTCAGCGGCGGTCAGCGGCAGCGCATCGGCATCGCGAGAGCGCTCGCGCTGAAGCCGAAGTTGATTGTGTGCGACGAACCGGTCTCCGCGCTCGATGTTTCGGTGCAGGCGCAGGTCTTGAATCTGCTGCTGGAGCTTCAGCGGGACTTTGGGCTCGCGTATCTCTTCATCGCGCATGATTTGAGCGTGGTGCAGCACATGAGCGATCGCGTGGCGGTGATGTACCTCGGCAAAATCGTCGAGATGGCCCCTGCGGCGGAGCTTTATCAAAATCCACGTCACGCCTACACGAAGGCGCTGCTCGATGCGATCCCCATCGCCGACCCGACGAAGCGTCGCGAGCGTCAGTTGCTGCGTGGCGATGTCCCTTCGCCGATCAATCCGCCGGCGGGTTGTGCCTTCGGGCATCGCATGAAGCATCCGAAGTGGGTGGAGAGCACGAAAATGGACCTCAGCCTCAAGGAGGTATCGCCAGGGCATTTCGTGCAGGCCTGCCCGTGCTGCGTTGATTTATGAGACCCGTTTACATCCTCGAAGCCCAGCGCACCGCCATCGGCCGATTCGGCGGTGGCTTCAAAGACCTGACTCCCGCCGAACTGGCGACCTCACTCGGCAAGAGCATGAAGCTCGGCGAGCGCATCGATCAGGTCATCCTCGGCCAGGTGTTGCAGGCGGGTAGCGGCATGAATGTGGCAAGGCAGGTTGGATTGAAGCTCGGACTGCCTCAGGAGGTGCCCGGCTACACGGTGAACATGGCCTGCGGTTCGTCGTTGAAGGCGGTTGCCCTCGGTGCGGAGGCTATCGCGAGTGGTGAGAGCGATTTCGTACTTGCGGGCGGTGTCGAGGTGATGAGCCGGGCGCCGCATTACGCGATGGATCTGCGTTGGGGAAAGAAGCTCGGCGATGCCTCGCTGAAGGATTCGATGTTCGTCGATGGCCTGAGCGATCCTTTGCTCGGCATCGGCATGGGAGAAACGGCTGAGCGCATCGCGGATAAACACGGCATCACTCGCGCGGAGCAGGATGCCTTTGCGGCGCTGAGCCAGAAACGCGTGAGCGAGGCCGATTTCCGTCGTGAGATCATCGCGGTGGCCGACGTGGCTCGCGATGAGCATCCGCGGGCCGACACGACGGTTGAGTCGCTCGCCAAGCTGAAGCCTGCGTTTCGCAAAGACGGCACCGTGACGGCTGGCAATGCCTCCGGCATCAATGACGGCGCGGCCTTGGTGCTGCTCGGCACGGAAACATCCGGCAAAACACCCCGCGCACGTATCGTCGCCACGGCGGCGGTGGGCTGTGATCCGGCGCTGATGGGCCTCGGACCGGTGGAAGCCATCCGTAGCGTGTTGGCCAAAGCTGGCTGGAAGCGCGACGAAGTGGACGCCATCGAGATCAATGAGGCGTTTGCCGTACAAGCGCTCGGCTGCGTGAAGGAACTAGATCTCGACGTGGCTCGTTTGAACCAACGCGGAGGTGCCATCGCCCTCGGTCATCCCATCGGAGCCAGCGGAGCGCGGGTGCTCGTCACCCTGCTGCACCTCATGGAGGACAAAAACTACCGTCGTGGCATCGCCAGCCTCTGCATCGGCGGCGGCATGGGCATCGCGATGGCGATTGAGAGGGGGGGGGGGGGGGGGGGGGGGGGGGGGGGGGGGCTTAAGGCTGCTCCAGCGTCTTCCGGTTCGTCTCCTCCGCCAGCCACACCGACACGATGGTGATGGCGGCCATGCCGATGAGATAGAGCGCCACGGGCCACGGTTCGCCCTCGCTTTGCTGGAGAAGGGCGGTGGCGATCAATGGAGCGAGACCACCGGCGAGCGGTGAGGCGAGTTGATAGCCGAGTGACGCACCACTGTAGCGCACACGGGTTCCAAACAGCTCGGAAAAGAACGCCGCTTGGGGGCCATACATCGCCGAATGGCCGATCAGGCCGAGGGTGACGGCCAAAACGAGGGCGAGACTGTTTTTGAGGTCGATGAGCCAGAAGAACGGAAAGGCGAAAAGCACGACGAAAACAGCTCCAGCGAGGTATACCGGCCTGCGTCCCACTTTATCCGAGAGGAGGCCAAAGAGCGGCACCACCCCAAACTGCACCGCGGAACCGATCAGCACCGCGCGGAGCACTTCCTCCTGCGCAAAGCCCGCCTGCTTCGTGGCATAGGTGAGCACAAAGATGGTGATCACATAGAAGAAGGCGTTTTCGGCAAAGCGGGCACCCATCGCGAGAAGGACATTCCTCGGATAGCGGCGCACGACTTCGAGGATCGGCATCTCGTTTTTCTTCGGCGCTTCTTTTTGAGCCGTGGCAAAGACCGGGCTCTCCATCACATGCAGCCGGATGAAGAGTCCCACGCCGAGCAGTAGGATGCCGATCAAAAATGGCACGCGCCAGCCCCAGCTCATGAAGCTCTCCGGCGACATCGAGGACGACAGCAGACGAAACACGCCCGTGGCCAGCAGCAGGCCCACCGGCACACCGGCCTGCACCCAGCTCGCGAGAAAGCCACGTTGCCCAGCCTTGCCATGCTCCACGGCCATCAAGACCGCGCCGCCCCATTCCCCGCCGACGCCGAGACCTTGAATGAAGCGCAGCGTCACCAGCAGGATGGGCGCGAGGATGCCCGCCTGCTCGTAAGTGGGTAGCAGCCCGATGGCAAAGGTGGCCAGCCCCATCATCATGAGCGTCGTGACCAGCATCGACTTCCGCCCGAGCTTGTCGCCATAGTGGCCGAAGATCACGCCGCCGAGCGGCCGGGCAAAAAAGCCCACCGCGTAGGTGCCAAACGAAGCCATCGTGGCCGCGAAAGGGTCCAGCGAGGTAAAAAACAGCTTCCCAAACACCAACGCCGACGCGGTGCCATAGAGGAAGAAGTCATACCACTCAATCGTCGTGCCGATGAAGCTCGCCAGCACGACCCGGGCTGTGCTGGCAGATGTCTTCGGTGAAGAGGCAGGCATCGCGCGGATTATTGGAACCGGGTGCGGAACTTCTCGCCGGGTTTCAGGCCGAGGAATTTGATGCGCAGATCAGGATTGGCCTTCAGATGCTTGTCCAGCGCCTGGCAGTTCGTCTCGAAGTGCAGGAACTTTTTGTCATCGGAGAAGACAGCCATGATGAAGTACTTGTACACATCTCCGCCGATGTTGGTGGAGTCGCGATCAGAGTCGAACTGAGTCTGAAGTTCGGCAAAATCGAAGCTCCTCCGCTGGCCTTTGGGAACGGCTGGAATGTCGATGGATTCGTTGGTCGCCACCGTGAGTTCCTCATCACCACGGGTGTATTTCTCGCGTGTGTCCATGGTGATGAGCAGGCAGGTGGCCGAGGCGGCAGCCATCGGCTGAGTCGAGGCGCTCTCGATGGCCACGGAAGGCGTCATGACCATCGTCTTCATGTAGGAAGAGCCGTTGACTTGCCGACGACGGGTGCCGACGTTCACCTTGATACGAATGCTCGGATACTTCTTGGCGAGTTCCGCCTGCTCCGCCGGATTTGCCTGCTGAGCATGGCCTTCGGGCAGGGCGGCGGTGAAAGCGACGGCGACGAGGAGTAAGGGTTTCCAGCTCATGACGGCAGATTGAAGCATGTTCGTGAGCGTGGCGTCAAGACTTCCATTCGATTGCTATCGAAGCCGTTACTTCTTCTTCGGCTTCTCCGGCAGCCCTTGACCGGGCTTGAGGTCGAGATTGGCCTTCATGTCTTCTTCGGTGACGGTGGAAGCCACGCCATCGGCAGGGATTTTGGCTTTGGCGGTCCAAAGAATGGCATTCAGCACGAGTTTGCGCTGGTCGTTGTTGGCCCAGCCTTGGTGGAAGTGGCCGCCGGTGAAGCCGAAGCCGCGTCCGCCATCGGCACGCTCACAAGCCCAGGCGACATGCTGCTTTTCTTTGTTCTTCACGGACTCACGCACGGCGGGATTGCCGCTGTGATGGCCATCGGGGCGGCTCATGGTCGAATCGGGGGCCACATCGCTGAGGATCGGCGTCACGCCTTCCATGCCTTTGCGGAAGCGCATGTAGAAGTACCATTCGTCATTCGTGGCGAAGGGCTTCACGCCGCTGCTGATGGGATGCGCCGGCAATTCCTTGAAGTTCGCGTCCCAGTGCGGGTTCACGCTCCAGTTGATCTCAAAGCAGCCGCCCATCCAGTCGATGAACTCCTTGTTGCCCTTCTCGATCGTCGGCTCGACGGCGTAATGCAGCGTCAGGAAGCCGCAGCCGCGTTTCATCTCTTTGTCGAGCTGGGCGAGGCGACCTTCTTGCAGCGCCGGGTGCCCGCCGCCGCCGTCGGAGTAGATCACGACGGTGTCAGCTTTGGAGAGTTCTTCCTGCGCCGGCCATTCGCCGTTGAGGTGATATTTGATGTCCACTTGGTCCGCCGCGCCTTGTTCCAGGCATTTTTTGAGAAGCTGGATGCCCGCGTTGTGCTCGTGCTGTCCGGGGCCGTGCGAGGGCTTCCCGGCGATCATGACGATGGATTTCTTGTCCGCAGAAAACGCGGAACCGGCGAGGGAAACGAGGACGAGGAGGGAAAGCAGGCGCTTCATGGTGGAAAGGCCATTGCTAACGTGGAACTCGACACTTGGCTATCACTCGATCAGAATCCGTTATGGACTTGCAGAATGCCCCACAACTCAGCCCTTCATCGCGGCTTGGCAGATTTCTTGGCAAGGTGGGGATGGTCACTGGATGCCTAGGGTGCATCGGTTTCTTTGTGATGCCGTATCTGATTCGGTTTCAAGCTAGGGCTAAGTTTAGTGACTTTTTGGATCAGGCTGAAATTGACCAAGTCACCGCTATCCAAATCGAAGATGCGTTTGCGGTGCGCTGGATCGCTCTTGTCTTGAGCTGCGGAAGTCTTTTTCTCGGCTATTCGCTCACCAAAGGGAAAACGTGGGCACCTTGGCCTTGGCTGGTGCTTTGTATCTGCTGGGTTTGTTACTTCGTCGTTGGAAGTACATGGGAGCAGATGTCTGGCTCAGATCTATTTAGCATCTGCTTCAGAGTCGCCATCCTGGCTTTATCGATGGCCTTGGTGCGGCAGAGACCTCGGAACATTGCTTGATGACAAAGGTCTTCTGGCACGCCTTTCGCTCATGCAGAGGCTCCGCCCAGCCTGAATGCCCATCGCCCGCAGCCGACCTCAGACGAATCTTTACTACGCCATGCTCTTTGTGGGCGTGGTGCTCGTCGTGTTCACGGTGGGCTACCGGCTGGCGGGCTGGTCGTGGAGCGATGCACTCTACATGGTGGTCATCACGGCCTTCAGCGTCGGTTTTGGCGAGGTGGTGCCCATCACGGACCCGTGGCTGCGGGCGTGGACCATCGCGCTGATCCTGTTTGGCTGCACCAGCATCATTTTTGTCACTGGCACGCTCGTGCAGTGGCTGACGGAAGCCCAAATACAACGCGCCCTCGGAGGCAAACGCATGGAAAACGAAATCGAGAAACTCACCCAGCATGCCATCATCTGCGGTTTTGGCCGCATCGGCAGAATGATCGCCGCGCAGCTCCAGGCGGGCGGCATTCCCTTTGTCATCGTCGATCAGGCGGCGGACCGCGTGGCGGAGGTGCGGGACGCGGGCTACCTCACGCTGCAAGGCGAGGCCACCGATGAGGCCGTGCTCAAGGCCGCCGGCATCGCCCGCGCCCGTGTGCTGGCCACCGTTTTGCCAAATGACGCCGCGAATGTCTTCATCACGCTCAGCGCCCGAAACATGAACCCGCGCATCCAGATCATCGCCCGTGGCGAGGTGCCCTCCACCGAGCGGAAACTGCTGCAGGCCGGCGCGAACCGCGTGGTGCTCCCGGCGCACATCGGCGCGGACCGCATCGCGCATCTCATCCTGCATCCGAACGCCCGCGAGCTGCTCGGGCAGCAGACAAAGTCGCGCGTCGAGTTCGAGCATCACCTCACCGAGCTGGGGCTCGACATGGAGGAGATCGAGATCGCCGCCGATTCGCCGCTGGCGCACAAACGCATCGCCGAGGTCGAATCCGAAGCTGCAGGCCGACTCCTCGCCGTCGCCATCATGCGCAAGGAAGGCGGCACCGATTTGAACCCCACGCCCACCTCGATGCTAATGCCGGGGGATGCGCTGGTGGTGATGAGGAGAGCGATGAGGAAATGACGAAACCAGAATGACGAATGAGGAATCGAGTCGCCGTAGCAGTCAGGGAGGCGCATCCACAGCGAGGTTGTAGTCTCCAAGAGTTTGGCTAGGAAGCTGAGTTCATGCCCCCTTTTTTGTTTTGGTCGCTCATGACGATCGCTGTGTTGTGCGCTGCAGCCGCGATCTGGTCCTTCTGGTGCAGCTTGCGATTCCTTCTCAGGGCCATCCGTTGTGACGGCAAAGTCGTGGGCTTGAAAGAAAGTGACTCAGACAAATGCGGATGGAAGGTCACGAAAGCCCCGATCTTTAAGTTTAAAGACCTGAACGGCAAAACACACGTGGTCACCTCTTCTGTCTACACCTGGCCCGCGAGGTTCAAGAAGGGCGATCCGATTCGAGTCTTGTATCTTCCCGAGGACCCGAAATCCGCTGACTATCCGAGCTGGTTTGGCCTTTGGGCAGTGACTGTTTTCTTTGCTGGCTCCAGCGGTATATGCCTGGCGCTTGCCATCATGGGAGTTGATTGAATCGGTTCTCGAACCCCTCGATGAGGCCCAAGTGGAAACCTTGGCGTTGGCTCAAAGCGCCTCGCCATTCGTGCTTTGGGATTCATTCGTCCTTTCTCATTCTGGTTTCGTCATTTTCCCCTCCACATGGCTCGCCTTCTGCACGCATGCCCCTCGCATGACCAAACCTCCAGACCGACAGTTCGACGTGGCCATCATCGGCGGAGGGTTTGCGGGCGTGTATTGTGCTCGCGAGTTGCTCGCCCGCACGGAGGGCACGGGGCTACGTGTTGTCGTCATCGCGAATGAGAACCACATGGTCTTCCAGCCCATGCTGCCGGAGGTCGTCGGCGGATCGCTCTCGGCGCAGCATGTGGTGAATCCCATCCGCATGATCTGCCGCGGCGCGGAGGTGCTGAAGGGCGAGGTCACGCACATCGACCTCGCCGCGGGCATCGTCACGCTCGATGGCGGCAGCGCCACGCCGCAGTTCACGGTGAGTTTTAAGCACCTCATGCTCTCGCCCGGTGCGGGTGTCGATCTCAGCCGCATCCCCGGCATGGCCGAGCACGCGTTTCAAATGCGCAATGTGGGCGACGCCATGAAACTCCGCGCCGCCATCATCAGCCGCATGGAGGAGGCGAACCTCCTCACGAAGCCCCAGCAGCGCAAAAACCTCCTCAGCTTCATCGTCGTCGGCGGTGGCTACTCCGGCGTCGAGACCGCCGGCCAGATCCAGGACCTCATCGCCGGTGTGAGCCGCTTTTATGAAAACATTCTGCCCGGCGAGGCCAGCGTCACCCTCGTGCACAGCGGCGAGCGCCTGCTCGGCATGCTCAGTGCCAGCCTCGGCGACTACACCGGCACCTGCCTCACGAAGATGGGCGTCAAAATCGTCTTCAAATGCCGCGTGCGTGCCGTCACCGCCAGCACCGTGCAGCTCAGCGATGGCGTCAGTCTGCCCGCCAGCCTCGTCGTCTGCACCGTCGGCAATGCGCCGCATCCCATGCTCACCAGCCTCGGCGCCTGCGGAGCGCTGCCGCTCGAGCGTGGCAAGGTCATCGTCGATGCCACTGGCCTCGCGAAAGGCCTCAGCAATGTGTGGTCCGCGGGCGATTGCGCCGCGTATCCGAAAAGCGACGGCGGCCTCTGCCCCGAGACCGCGCAGTTTGCCATGCGCCAGGGCGCTCTCGTCGGCAAAAACATCGCCGCCACCTTCGCCGGCAAAAAATTGAAGCCCTTCACCTTCACCGGCCTCGGCGAACTCGCCACCATCGGCCATCGCAAAGCTGTCGCGCAGATCCTTGGCATGCGCTTCTCCGGCCTCATCGCGTGGTTCATGTGGCGCAGCATCTACCTCATGAAATTGCCGGGCCTCGATCGCAAACTCCGCGTCATGGCCGAGTGGACCTTCGAGCTCTTCTTCCCCCGCGACATCAATCTCCTCACGCCCTCGTTTTCATCGCCACTCGGCGAGATGCACCTCGAGAGCGGCGACACGCTCTTCCGCTCCGGCGAGCCCGCCCGCAGCCTTTACGCCGTCAAAAAAGGCCGCGTGAACATCACCGATGCCAAAGGCGAACTCGTGAAGTCCGCCGGCCCCGGCGAGCACTTCGGCGAGCGTGCGCTGCTCGGCGATGGCATGTGGCGCTTCGACGCCAACGCCACCGAGCCCAGCGAACTCGTCGCCATCGACGGCGAGACCTTCAAAACGCTCGTCAAAAGCATCGGCAGCCTCGACACCCTCTTCCGCAGCACCGCGCAGCAATATCATCTCCCCGAGGAGATCCAGAAAAGTGTCGCCACCATCCCCGAGGCCACCCGCCACGCCACCGCGGGCGATGTCATGACGCGCGAGGTCGCCTCGCTCGATGCCGCCAGCAGCGTGCAGGACGCCGTCTCCGAATTCCAAGCTCACCCGCACAGCACCTATCCCGTCACCGAGGACGGCAAAGTCATCGGCCTCCTCCGCCGCAGCATCGCCTACGAATGGCTCAAAAACCGCGGCCTCACCTGCGCCGACCAATTGAGCGCCCTCCCGCTCGCCAAGCCCTTCCTCATCCCGCCCGAAACCCCCGTCCCCGATCTCGTCGAGACCCTCATGCGCAGCGCCGTCAGCAAAGCCCTCGTCGTCGATCCCGATCAAAAACTCCTCGGCATCGTTACGCTCTTTGATCTGCTCAAAGGAGCGAGGTAGCCTTTCCATGGAGCGCGAGTATAGCGAAGCCTACTCGCCACGATGCGACACGAAGTCCCGCGCATTTCCAAACCGTGGCGAGTGGTCTTCGACACACTCGCGCTCCACCTCGCGTCAGTCTTTGAGCGTGCTCACCGGCTTCAACGCCCCACGCCAAGCCAAAAGCCCGCAGAGTCCAAATCCAAACGCATTCAGCGTGCCATGGATCATCCACATCTGCGGCATCGTCAGCGCCCAATTCGGCACCACATGCCGCAAACCGAATCCCATCGCCAAAACCATCGCGGAGAGCAGCGAAATGCCTGAAATCACAAAACCCGCTCTCACCAGCCAACCGTACTGTTTTTCCATGCCTCGCCGAATCTGCGAAACCGCCACGCCAAGCGCCCCCAACACCAAAACCGTCACCCCAAACGGCTCCACGAACCTCAACACGCCAAAGTGCGTGCAAGTGATCCCCGCCGCCACCAGCGGCACACCGGCCAGAATCGCCACACACGAAAACTGCGTCCAGCATCCCGGCGCTGCCTTCGCATTCAGCCCTGCCATTAGCGGCAGCGTGAACCCCGCATGATGAAAATGGGCCGCCGTGAGCAGCACGATCAGCGGATCGAAACCGAAAGGCGTCCAGTTCGCTCGTTGTGCGACGAGCCATGCGGCCCCGATGGCAGGAAAGATGAACGCAAAGTCGAAACAGAGCTGTCCCGGCGTCTTAATCGGAAGCTGTCGCCAGGTCAGCATCACATCGAATAACACCGCCAGTCGAATAATGAACCAAGGAACAGCGTAAGCGGACGAAACCATGGAAGGCGGGTTCAGAAAACTGATCGCGAGCAAGGTGCTCGCGATTGCATGCGGAGCCACCATCTTGCCCCAGCCCGAGATTCCAAGTCGGAAGCGTTCGCCAATTCGGATCAGCAACAACGGCGAAAGCATGAGCAACGCGACCACCCAGAGGGAGATTTGGATTTGTGTATCCCAAAGCCACGTCATGAATGCCAAAAGCAGCAGACCGCCGAGAACCTCGACCCAAAACCATTTTTCAGCATTTCTTGAGTCACTCATAGCTTCATCCTCCTCTGCGAATCCCGCACAAACCGGCACTGCCACCACCGCGCCAGCGGAAAGCCAAGCCATGCCATCCAGTGCCGTGGATGCGAAAACGCACGGATCACATACCACACACTGCCATTGGGCCGTTTCTCGACGGCGAACAACTCCTCGCCGCACTCTGCGTGCTCCGGCAGCGTGCCATAGACGAAGCCGTGCGTCGTCGCCGAGTCACAGCGGCGCAGGATGCGGCACGGATTCACCCACCACAGGCCGCCGATGCGCGTTACCATCGCCACGATGTCTCCCGGCTGCTGATTTCTTCCTTGCTCGATTTCGCCGCAGAGGGGCAAAGAGGCAGAGGACGCCGAGTTTGGAACCAGCTCCCATCTCTGCGCCCTTTGCTCCTCTGCCCCTCTGCTGCAAACCGAGCTTTCTTTAGGCACCAACCGCGCCACCTCCGCCCATTCGGGAAACATTACCCACGCATCCAGCGCCTCACAGGCCTTCCGCCACACCTCCGCGCCCTCTCCCAGCCGCACCGCATGCTCGTCGGCGATGAATCCCTCGCGCAACGGCGGCGTGTAGCTCAATGGCGCATCCCTCCACGACTCCAACAAGCCACGCAGGCTCTCAGGGGATGGTTTTTGCACGCTGAGCATCGCGCATTATGGAGCGCCGATAAGGCGTCGGCAAAATCAGAATGCATCTTCAGGTAACTTCACTCCGCGATTGCCAGCACGCAGGCCGCGACGATGCTGGCGCGCCCTCGCCCTTCACTCATTGCCATGAAAACTCATCTGCTCACCTCGCTCAGCCTTCTCCTCACCAGCCTCGGCGCCTTCGCCCAGGCCAAGACGCTCTACTTTGAGCACAAAACCGCCGAGCAGGAGACCCAGGTCTCCCTCTATGTTGAGGAGGGCTTCGTCAGCGGCACCGAGTACTCCGGCGTGCCAGAAAAGACAGCGCCTACGGGGAGATCACCGGCACCGTGCGCAAAGACGGCCTCCTCCATGTGACCTTCAACTACACCATCGAAAGCTCCCGCCAGTCTGAGGAGCAGATTCTCAAGCTCGATGGCGACAAACTCTTCATCGGCGAAGGTGAGCTAGAGGAGCGTGGGCCCGGCCAGATGGTGCTGAAGGATCGCGAGAAGGTGAAATTCACCCAGGCTCTCAAACAGTTGCCACTGAGCGAGCCCGAGCTCGATACCCCCGAAGCCAAGGCCATCACCCAGCTCCTGCAAGAGCCTGTGGCAAAGCTCGCCGGCGTGCCCGTGACCTTTGACGGCCTCGTGCGTATCTCCGGTGATTGGGCGCTCTATATTGGCCCTGTCACTGCTGTGGAAGGCAAGCAGCCGAAGGATGAAGAAATCGCCAAGAAGCTCAACGAGCGCCAGTTCCAGGCGATCTTGAAAAAGGATGATAAAGGCGGCTGGAAAGTCCTTCGCTCGGCCTTTGCCTCGGAAGACGGCTACTTTGACTATGAAGGTGAATACGAGGAAACCCCGTGGCAGCTCACCGATGGCCTTGAGGAGCATTGATCGTCCAACTCATTCACTCGCGCCCATGGCTGCTCCCCTTCGCGCCGTCATCTTCGACTTCGACGGCCTCATCGTTGATACCGAAAGCACCGGTTACCACACCTGGAGAGAAATCTTTGCCGAGCACGGCCACGACCTGCCTGTGGAGCGCTATGCGCAGGCGGTTGGCACGGATTTTATCACCGGCGTCTATGACCCGAAGCGCGATCTCGAAGAGCTCACCGGTCGCGCCTTCGACTGGGAGGCCGTCGAAATCGCCCGCAAGACCCACGAGCGCGAGCTGCGCCAGCACTTGCACCTTCTTCCTGGTGTCGCCGACCGGCTTCAAGAAGCTGACGCCCTCGGCCTGCGCATCGCCATCGCCTCCAGCAGCCCGCGCACCTGGATCGACTCGTGGATGGACCAGCTCGGCCTGCACGATCACTTCCATCACATCTCCACCGTCGATGACACCGGCAAGGTGAAGCCGGATCCCTCGCTCTTTCTTCATGCCGCCGAAAAACTCGGCGTGAAGCCTGAGGAGGCTGTCATCTTTGAAGACTCGCTCAATGGCCTCCGCGCCGCTATGGCCGCCGGCATCCGCTGCGTCGTCGCCCCCGGACCCATGACACGACATCTCGACTTCGAAGGCGCATGGAAGCGCGTTGAGTCCCTAGCGCATGTCACGCTCAAAGAGCTGATGGCCTAGGCACCTCGGTGGGCTCATTCAAAAGTGGCTGGGTATCACCACGGCGCGGTACACGCTCGAATCGTCGCGCCAAATTGGGAGCTCGTGTCGTTCAGCTGTAAGGCAGCCCCTTCTCGGCGCTGGAGACGTTTTGCACGGCGCATGAACTTGATGGGAGAGGCTGGAGTCGTAGCGACGGGCGTCAGCACGTCGGGCATCGGATGGCCGTGGGACCGGAAAACTCACGTTTTCCGCTACGGGCGTGTTTTCGCCAACATCCGGGCGAAGGGTTTGCAGCGGCCCGAACGCGTCGTAACGATGGCCGATGACCACCCCCGAACTCACCCAGCGCCTTCGCGAAAATGCGTGGATTGGCGATGCCGTGCTGGAGCTTTATGTGCGCTCCCACATCCTGCGCACGCATGGCAAAGTGGATGCGGAGATGAAGACCCGCTTCACCTGCAATCAATTCCTCTCCTGTCACGGCAATCCCACGGCCGTCGAGGCCGAGATCGGCGTCATCTATCAAAAGGACGGCCTCGAGGCCGCCTTTGCGTGGATTCGCGAGACACTGGAGCCGCTCTTCCTGAAGCAGGAGGCCAAAAGATCGCGGAGAGAGTAGTCCGAACCTGTCATCATGCCGCTGAAGGCATGCAAAGTGGAACAGGTTTGCAACCTGTTCATGCCAATGTGAGGAGCAAGAAGGCGCTGCTAGCATCACTGCGCGGTGTTTCGAGCGGTTTTGGAGCACTCGCGTCCGACTCCCTCCGTCGGCACAGGTTGCAAACCTGTGCCACTTTCTTTGCGCTTCGCTCCCCGGCTTACACCAGCCCCGGAATAGGCGAGCCCATGTAGAGCGTGTGCGGCCGACCGGTGAAGTCCTTCCAGATGGTTTCGCGGGGCAGGCCAAGGGCCTCGTAGATAGTTGCGGCGAGGTTTTCGGGGGATTGCGGATCGCTGATGGGATAGCCGGCGATTTTGTCGCTGGCACCAATGACGCGCCCGCCCTTCACACCGCCTCCGGCGAGCATCACGCTTTGCACATGCGCCCAGTGATCGCGGCCGGGCAGGGCGGTTTTGGAGATGCTGGTGATCTTCGGCGTGCGGCCAAACTCGCTGCCCATGACGATCAGCGTGTCATCGAGCTGACCGCTGGCATCGAGATCCTCAATGAGGGCGCTCACGGCCTGATCCATCGGTGGCAGGAGGTAGTTTTTGAGATTGCCCCACGCGGCTTGGTGCGTGTCCCAGCTCTCGTTGTTGCCCAGATTCACCTGGATCATGCGCACGCCGCTGTCGATCAAGCGGCGGGCCATGAGCAGCGACCAGCCAAAGCTGTGCCGGCCATACCGATCGAGCCATTTGGGATCGACTTTCTCCAGGCTGAAGGCGTCATGCACGCTGCGATTGCCGAGGAGAGAGACGGCAGCGCCGCGATAGCTGTCGAAGGATTCATCGCCCGCGAGCTTGGCGAGGTTGTCCGTTTGTTTTTCGAGTGAATCACGCAGGGAGACGCGGTCGAGCACGCGGTCGAGGGTGAGCCCCTGCGGCAGCGAGAGATGCGGTGCCTGGAATTTGAGCGCGGCATCCTTTTCAAAGCCGCGCTCGTGGTGAAACAGGTAGCTCGGGAAGGCTCCATAGTGGTCCGGATGATATGGCGACATCTCCAGGAACCACGGATCATGCTGGGCACCAAGCGTGCCGCCGAATTGGCCTGCCAGCGTGCGTCCGCTGCGATGCACCAGCTTGTCCGGCAGCACGATGGCGGGCGGGAGATTGTCCTTCCGACGTGGCAGCAGGGCGGTGGCGAGCGCGGCGATGCCGGGGTGATCGGACTTCTTCGGCTTCGTGGGATCAAAGCCGAGCGGCATGTCGCTGCGCCCCGTGAGCATCACATGATGGCCCTGCGAGTGCTCGCTGTGCGGATGGGTGAGCGAGCGGACGAGCGACCACTTTTCCGAGAGGCGGGCCAGTTTGGGCAGATGCTCGCAAATGTGCAGGCCGGGGGTGCGGGTGCGGATGGGCTTGAACTCGCCACGGAACTCCATCGGCGCGTCCGGCTTCATATCGAAGCTCTCCTGCTGCGCCAGCCCGCCACTGAGGAAGATGTAGATGACCGACTTCGCCCGAGGGGCGGCAGCCGGCGCCGCCATGGCCTGCAAGGCGCTGAGGTGGTTCATGCCGAGCCCCAGCAAACTCACCGCCCCCGCCTGGAGGACCTCACGGCGGGAAAAGGGATGCGCTGGATGCGGGAATGACATGCGAGGGAGAGTACGCCGGGCCGAGGGAGGGTTTTTCCGGGGAGTGAAAGGGGAACACCCCGTTTGAATTCCACGCCATGCCGCCGAAAGCATCGGGCAACTTGAAACCTTGAACTTGGAACCTTGAACTGACTCGTGGACTGGGAATCACCCAAACTTTTGCTTTTGATCATCCCGGCGCTCGCGGCGCTGTTGTGGATCGAGTCGGCGTCGTCGCATCCGATGACGGGGCTGCGCAAAAGGCTGCTGCTCGTGGTGCGGGCGGTGATCGTGATGCTGATCATCGCAGCGCTGGCGGGACCGGCGCGGGTTTCGCAGACGGGGCGGAAGGCGCTGGGCATCGTGGTGGATGCGTCGCAGAGCATGGGCGAGGACGGCGCGAAGAAGGCGATGGAGCAGGCGCGACGGCTTCAGAGCGAGGCAGGTGGGATTGATTCCTTCATCGTGCAGCTCGGCGCGAAGCCGGATCTGCTGCCGGAAAAGGCCACGGAGGCCGAGACGAAGACCTGGCAGGCCAAAAACGGCGGCGACAGCCATTACGCGGCGGCGCTGGAGTATGCGGAGGCGATGTTTCCGCCGGGCACGAGTCGCAATGTGCTCATCATTGGCGATGGTCATGAGACACGCGGTGATTTGCTCGCCGCGGCACGCGAGGCTGCGGTGAGTGGCATCAAGGTGCACGCGTTGCCTGTCGCAGGGCCGAAGAAGCCGGATGCGCGGGTGCGGTCGCTGGTGTCGAACCGCTCGCGGTTGTTTGAAGGCGCGAGTTTGCAGCTCACGGCCACCGTCGAGAGTACCATCGAGGCGAACGGTGTGCTGCGGCTCTTTGAAAACGGCATCGAGGTGGAAAAGCGGCCCGTGCAGCTCAAGGCGGGCACGCCGAGCGTGCTCACGTTTCAGCGCACACCGGCCACGCGGAGCATTTATCACTACCGAGCGGCGTTGGACGGCATCAGCGGCGACACCTTGCCGGGGAACAACAGCGCTCTCGCCATCGTCGATGTGCGCGGTCGGCTGCGCATGCTCTACATCGAGAGCGATGCGGCGGAGGCTCGCTACCTGACGCAAGCGATGGAAAAGGAGGGCGTGGAGCTCGATTTGCGTCAGCCGGGCAATCTCGCCTTCAGCCTCGATCAACTCGCGGGCTATGACGGGGTTATTTTGAGTGATGTGCCCGCGCATCAACTCGGCGAGCCGCTCATGAACATGTTGCGCGATTACATCGACAAGCTCGGCGGCGGCTTGCTCATGCTCGGCGGGCCGGGATCGTTCGGTACGGGCGGCTACTATCGCACGCCGATCGAGGAAACGCTGCCTGTGCGGCTCAAAGCGCCCGATGAAGAGGAAAAGCAGAGCGCGGCCGTGGCCATCGTGATGGACCGCAGCGGCTCGATGGCCGGTGAGAAGCTCGAAATGGCCAAAAGCGCCGCCATCGCCACCGCGGAGGTTTTGGGCCGCAACGACAGCATCGGCGTGTGGGCCTTTGATAGCGAGGCGCATGTCGTCGCGCCGATGACGCGGCTCACCTCCACCGCCGCGGTCACCGGGCAAATCGCCGCCGTGGCGAGCGGTGGTGGCACCAATCTCGAACCAGCCTTCAAACTCGGCCGCGAGGGCCTTTTGCGCGTCAAAGCCCGCGTGAAGCACATGATCGTGCTCACCGATGGTCAGACGGCGGGCAGTGGTTACGAGGCGTTTGCTTCCCAATGTCGCGGTGAAGGCATCACGATCTCCACCGTGGCGATTGGCGAGGGTTCGCACGTCGCGCTGTTGCATGCCATCGCGAGCGCCGGCGGCGGTCAGAGCTACTCGACGACCGATGCGAGCACGATCACACGCATCTTCACGCAGGACACGCTCATGCACACGGGCCGCATGATCCGCGAGGAGCCCTTCACGCCGAATCTCGTCGAGAAGCATCCGATGCTCGCGGGGTTCGAAAAGTGGGACAGCCCGGATTTGCTCGGCTACGTCAAAACGACGCGCAAAGCCGCCGCGCAGAGTCCGCTGCTCACCGACACCGGCGATCCGTTGCTCGCGCATTGGCGATTCGGCCTCGGCAAGGTCACCGCGTTCACGTCCGATGCGAAAAGCCGCTGGGCGTCGCTCTGGATCGCCCGCTGGCCGGGTTACAGTCGGTTTTGGTCGCAAATCCTGCGCGAGACCGCGCGTCCGCCGCAGGGTCGCTTCATGGATCTCGCCACGAGCATGCAGGGCGACGACGCAAAGATCACCGTCGATCTTTTGAGCGATGCCGGCACGCGTGCGAACAACGCCGCCGTCACCGCCGAGGTCTTCCACATCGCCGCCGATGCTCTCGGTGCGCCGATGAAGCCCACGCAGCAGCTCACGCTCACGCAAACCGCCCCCGGCGAATACGGCGGCCACTTCCAGCCCGGCGAACCCGGCGTTTATCTCATCCGCGCTCGCAGCGGCGCCGAAATGGTCAGCGCCGGCCTCGTGCACAACCCCAGCAGCGAAGCCAGCCTCGGCACCGTGAACGAAACGCTCCTCCGCGAAGCCACCAAACTCACCGGCGGCGAATACCTCGCCGAAAACGCCTCGCTACCAAATCTCGAAACGACCAAAGCCATGCAGCACATCGAGCTGTGGCCGGATTTGGTGCTGCTCGCGCTGCTGCTGTTCTTGATCGACACCGTCATCCGCCGCTGGGAGCACGCGAGCGGCATCCTGGCGGTGGTGTTGAGGCGGTAAATCCGTGTTGCCAAGCCGCCTGCTTGAGCTCCTTTTCCGACATGATCGCGACCTATGAATCCGTCATGAACTTTGCCCTGCAGCTTTCCCCTGCCGAGCGTTCCCGTGTGGCCTCCCATCTGTGGGAATCCACGCGTCATGTTGAGGGCGTTGATCTGGATGCAATGCTGGATCAGCGAGAGGCGGAGATGGATCGTGACCCGGAGGCGGAGGTCAGCGACGAGCAATTCATGTCCCATTTTGCTTCCAGGAGCCGCAAGTGAGGTTGACCTATCACAAGGCCGTTCAAACCGAGGTCGATGATGCCTGTGAATGGTATGATGGCCAAAAGGAGCATCTTGGTGATGAGTTCTTCGCCGAGACGCGTCGCATGCTGGATGTCATCGCCGTCAATCCGCAGGCATTTCCACTCGCCTCACTCGGAAGACGCAAAGCGCACCTGAAGCGGTTTCCGTACACCATCTTCTATCGCGTCCACACGGACCGGGTGCGGATTTTGTCCATCCGTCATGACAAACGGCATCCAGATTACGGAGCTGGAAGGAGGTAGCCGACATGCCATCAGCCATCGGCTTCAAGCATCTCTGGCAGGTTGTCAGTGCGTCTCGTGGTTCCTCGGCTGGATTTCTGAATCCGACACACTCTTTGCCGGAATGTCTGGCCGACGACAACGTTTCAGGCCGCGATGTTTCGATCTCTTTTCCTTCTCTTTGCCCTCAGCACTTCGCTCTCCGCTTTCGCGGCGCAGCCGAATGTCATCGTCATCCTCGCCGACGATCTGGGCTGGAGTGACACGTCGCTTTACGGCACGACGACGTTTTACCAGACGCCGAACGTCGAACGATTGGCGAAGCGTGGGATGACGTTCACGCGGGCGTATTCGGCGAGTCCGTTGTGCTCGCCGACGCGGTCGGCGTTGCTCACGGGGCTGAGTCCGGCACGCACGGGCATCACGGTGCCGAATTGCCACGAGCCGCGGGTCGTTTTGCAGGCGACGACGGGCAAGAAGGCTCCGCCGGATCAAAAGGCGATCATGCCGGATCCCGTGACGCGGTTGAAGACGGAGTATCGCACGCTGGCGGAGACGCTGAAGGACGCGGGCTATGCCACGGCGCACTTCGGAAAGTGGCACCTCGGGCCGGAGCCGTATTCGCCGCTGCAGCAGGGTTTTGATTTTGATCTTCCGCATCATCCAGGGCCGGGGCCTGCGGGCAGCTTTGTCGCGCCGTGGAAGTTTGCGAACTTCAAAGAGAAGTCGCCCGGCGAGCACATCGAAGACCGCATGGCGGCGGAGGCGGTGACGTGGATGGAGCAGCAGAAAGAGAAGCCGTTTTACCTGAACTACTGGATGTTCAGCGTGCATGCGCCCTTTGACGCGAAGAAGGCGAACATCGAGACGCATCGCGGTCGCATCGACCCGAAGGACGCGCAGCGCAGCCCCACCTACGCGGCGATGATTCAGAGCATGGATGACGCCATCGGCACGCTGCTCGACGGTCTCGACCGGCTGAAGCTGGCAGACAACACGATCATCATCTTCACCGCCGACAACGGCGGCAACATGTACAACGAAGTGGATGGCACCACGCCCACCAGCAACCGCCCACTGCGCGGTGGCAAGGCGACGATGTTTGAAGGCGGCACACGCGTGCCCTGCGTGGTTGTTTGGCCGGGAATGGCTGCTCCGGGGAGTCGAAGTGATGCCATCATCCAGAGCGAGGATTTTTATCCGACGTTGATCGCGGGCGTTGGAGTCCAGCCTTTAGGCGACTCTGAAAAATCGGCTGAAGCCTCGACTCCAACGCAGCGATTCGACGGCCACAGCATCCTCCCCGCGCTCAAAGGCGATGCGCTGGCTGGCAAAGCGGTCTTCCAATACTTTCCGCACAATCCCGGCGTGCCGGACTGGCTGCCGCCGGCCGTTTCGGTGCATCGCGATGACTGGAAACTCATCCGCCTCTTCCACGGCGGCGAGAAAGGCGCGCATCGTCACCTGCTCTTCAACCTGCGCGAGGATCTCGGCGAAAAGAACAACCTCGCCACGCAGAAGCCCGAACTCGTGGCCGAACTCGATGCCTTGATCGAAGGCTTCCTCACCGATACGAAGGCCGTCGTGCCGGTGCCGAACCCGGCGTTTGATCCGGCGAAGTATCGCCCCGAACTCGAAGGCAAATCGCAGCCGAAGGGTAAAGCCAAAGCGCCTGCCAAATCCGCCGCCAAAGGCAAGGACGACGGCGACCCCGCGCTGCAAGGCTGGAAGGCCCGCGATTGCCAAGCCGCGGTCAAAGACGGCATTCTGCGCCTCACCCACATCGGCTCTGCGTGCTTCCTCGGTTTCTCCGCCGGCAAACACAGCGGCCCCACGACTGCCAAATTCCGCATCAAGGCCAAAGCCGGCTCCAGCCACTTCGATTGGCTCCCAGGCGGTGTTGGCAGCAAAGAGCAGCGCATCGACTTCACGCTCCAAGGCGGCGATTGGGAAAAAATCACCGTCGAACTGCCCGCCGAGGGACCGCTGGGTATTGTGCGACTCTATTTGCCGATGCAGGACACACCGGTCGAAATCGACTGGATTGAGCTGACCTCGAAAAACAGCTCAAAGCCGACGCGGACTGGGTTTTGAGCGCTTGCCAGATTCAGTTGGGCGCTTTGATCCGCGGCGTCGGATTTTCGACGTGACCAGCGTCGCGTTGCTCGGTACCACGCGTTTCGTTGTCACCTAAGGTTTGGCGGGCGGTTTGGGCGAAGCTGAGGAGGCGCTGGACGATTTCCGGGTGGGCGGCGGAGGACTCGTGTTGCTCGGTGAGGTCGGTTTGGACGTTGTAGAGGGCGAGTGACTGCGGGGCGGGTTTTTTGGCGGCTTTGCCGAGGCCGGTTTTGCCGTCGAGGGGGAGGTAGAGCTTCCAATCGCCTTCACGGACGGCTTGGAGCTGGGTGACGTTGTAATAATAGAAGCCGGTGCCGTCGTAGGGTGAGCGGGTGTCTTTTTCATCGAAGAGCAGCGGGCGGATGTCGTGGCCGTCGATGGGTTTTTGCGGTGATTTGGCTCCGGTGATGGCGGTGATGGTGGGAAGGATGTCCATCATGGTGCAAAGCTGGGTGCAGGTGGTGCCAGCGGGCACTTTGCCAGGCCAGCGGGCGATGCAGGGCATGCGCTGGGCGCCCTCGCTGGTGCTGTAGCCCATGCCTTGGTAGGGCGCGTTGCTGCCCTGCGGCGGATTGCGGTTTACCGCGCCGTTGTCGTTGGTCCAGATGACGAGGGTGTTGTCGTCGAGGCCGTTGGCTTTGAGGGCTTTCAAGATTTCGCCGGCGGACCAATCGAGTTCTTCGATGGAGTCGCCGTAGAGGCCGTTGGCGGATTTGCCGCGGAACTCAGGGCCGGGATAGCATTCTTTGCGGCTGCCGGGTCCGGCTTCGGGGAAGTAGAGGAAGAAGGGCTTCTCGCGATGGTCGGCAATGAATTTTACGGCGGCCTCGGTGAGGCGTTTGGTGAGCGTTTCGGCGGCGACGGGGGCTTCGATGACGGTTTCGTCCTGCATGAGTGGCAGAGGCGGCCAGTTTTTCTCGGGGAATTTGTCGTGGACCATGTCCTCGCTGTAGGGAATGCCGAGGAAGATGTCGAAGCCGTTGCGAGTCGGCAAAAAGTCCGGCTGGTCGCCGAGGTGCCATTTGCCGAAGCAGGCAGTGGCGTAGCCGTTTTGCTTCAAAAGCTCGGCCATCGTCTCCTCGCCAGGATGGATGCCGCGTGTGGCGACGGGCTGCAAAACGGCCGCGCCGATGGCGCTGATGTGCAGGCCGATGCGTCGTGGGTAGCAACCAGTCATGAGTGCCGCACGGCTCGGTGTGCACACGCCGCTGGCGGAGTAGAAGCTGGTGAACTTCCGCCCCTCCGCCGCCATGCGGTCGAGATTGGGTGTGCGATGCTTCGTCTGCGGGTTGAAGCAGGCGATGTCGCCGTTGCCGAGGTTGTCGCACAAAATCACGACGACGTTTGGACGTGCGGCAGCCAAAGAGGCGGCGGCGAGGAAGGCGAGGGTTCCAAGTTTCATGTTTCAGGTTTCAGGACGGACCTGCAAACGATGCCAAGGGGCTCCAACTTGAAACTTGTGACCTGAAACTTGAAACGAGGATGGGATCAGGGCCGCGGAATCTCCAAGTCTTTGCAAATCTTGTTCACGAGGAAGTCGTTGATCTCGCGATGCCGTGGCACTGCGGAACTTTTTCGTGCGCGGCGGTTCACATAGACGCTGTGATTGCCGCCTTCGCGAAGGAACTCGCAGCCGTGATCGTGGAGGTGCTTGAGGAGGTCGCGGAGCTTCACGCGGCGGCGAGGAGAAGGGTTTCACGAAACACCTCCTCGTTTCCGATTTCCTCCTCGGCGAGCACGCGGTTGGCCTCCATGACGAGTTCGATGGCCTCGCGGAGGTTGGAACGGGTCTCCTCAAGCGTGGTGCCTTGGGTGTTGGCTCCGGGCAGTTCCTCCACGAAGCCGATGTAGCCCTCGGGCACCTTTTTGAAGACCTGGGTGAATTTCATGGCTCCATTTTAGCACCAACTTGAAACTTGGAACCTGAAACTTGAAACGCCCCAGCGATCAGCAAATGCCAAGCGCCTTGGCCACCACCACATCCGCGGTCGGAAGCTGGATGGCTTCGAGCGGCGGGCTGTAGATGGCGGGGGCGTCGAGGCTGCACACACGTTGCACGGGGGCGTCGAGTTCATCGAAGATGCGCTCCTGGATCATGTAGGCGATTTGGGCGCCGATGCCGCAGTAGGGCTTGTTTTCTTCGACGTAGATGGCGCGATGCGTCTTGGCGACGGATTCGAGGATGGTGTCCTCGTCGAGCGGGCGGATGGTGCGGAGATCGACGACTTCGGCGTTGATGCCGTGCTCTTCTTCGAGGATGCGGGCGGCTTCGAGGCAGGTGATGACGGCTTTGCCGTGGGCGATGAGGCTGATGTCGGTGCCCACGCGTTTCACGTCGGCCAGACCGAGCGGGATGAAGAGGTCGCCGCCGGGGATTTCGTCGTTGGAGGGGACGTCCCACTCTTCGCCGTAGAGTTTGGTGCTCTCCATGAACATCACGGGGTCGTTGTCACGGATGGCGGCCTTCATGAGGCCTTTGGCGTCGTAGGCGTTGCTGGGGCACACGCACTTCATGCCGGGGAAGTTCGCCATGATGTTTTCCGGCGTGTGGGAATGGGTCGCGCCGACGCTGGTGCCGCCGTTGGCCGGACCGCGGATGACGATGGGGCAGTTGATCTTGCCGCCGGACATGTAGCGGACCATCGCGCCATTGTTGACGATTTGGTCCCAGGCGACGGTGTAGAAGCTCCAGAACATGAGCTCCATCACCGGACGCACGCCGAGCATGCTGGCGCCGATGCCCATGCCGATGAAGCCGGCCTCGCTGATCGGGGTGTCCACGAGGCGCTTGTTACCCCACTTTTCCCAGAGGTTTTCGGTGACCTTGTAGGCACCGTTGTATTGGGCGACTTCTTCGCCCATGACGACGACCATGGGGTCGCGGGCGATTTCTTCATCGAGGGCTTCACGAATGGCGTGGCGAAAGGAAAGTCGGCGGGGCATGGCAGGTTTTGAGGGGGCAGTTAGTCGGAGAGACCGGGGGCGGTGTCAAGCTGGGCGGCATCAGCCGGTTGATGAGGTGAGGGAGAGCCAAAGGCGTGCCCGTTTTGGCCCGGAAAACGCTACTTGTTAACAAAAACTAAGATTTTTGAGAAATCATGATTGACGGAAGGCGTAATGTTTTGTTGAACAAGGTCGGACCAGCGCCCTGCGCCGCTTCTTCTGCTGTCTCCAGCCCTATTTTCCTCCAAAAAGTCCGCGCAGCCGCCGCCAATCTCATTTAGACTGCTTGCCCCCCGCGTTTGGCGGGAGGGCAAAGTTTTATCCCTTTGCACCGTTAAACAGAAAGAATGCTCAACATGGAACTCGATGGAGGAATTAAGATCTACCTGCGTGAGATTGGCAAGACCGACTTGCTGACTCCCGAACAGGAGGTCGAACTCGCTGAACGCATCAAGCGCGGCGACCCCGAGGCACGCTCCCACATGATCCGCGCGAATCTGCGCCTCGTGGTGAAAATTGCCCAAGATTACGCAAACTACGGCCTGCCCCTGCTGGACCTCATCTCCGAAGGCAACATCGGTCTGATGAAAGCCGTGGAACGCTTTGACCCCAATAAAGGGGGCAAGCTCTCGACCTACGCCGCCTGGTGGATCAAACAGTCCATCAAGCGTGCTCTCGCCAACCAGTCCAAGACCATCCGCCTTCCTGTCCACATGGTGGACAAGATCAGCAAGATGCGTCGCGTGGCCATGGCGATGTCCGAAGAACTCGGCCGCGAGCCCACCGACGACGAACTGTCCGAGGAAATCGGCATCGACCGCGCCAAGCTCAGCCAGCTCAAGGTCGCCTCCATGCGCCCGGCGTCCCTCGACGCCCCGATAAGCGAAGACGACAGCACCGAGTTCGGCGAAATCGTGGGCGATGAAAATGCGCTCACGCCTTTCGAGCTCCTCTCGCACAAAAACATGCATGGCCAGCTCGACGGCCTGCTCACCGTGCTCGACGCCCGCGAACTGAAGATCATCGAAGCCCGCTTCGGCCTTTCCGGCCAGAAGCCGCGCACGCTGGAAGAAGTCGGCCAGGAATTCGGCGTCACCCGCGAGCGTATCCGCCAGCTTCAAAACATCGCCCTGCGCAAACTGCGCCGCGCCCTCCAGAAGAAGGAAGACCCGATTCCGAAGGCTCTTCGTAATGCCGGTGGCAAAAAGAAGCGCGGCAAGAAGAAGGAGCAGGAGGAAGTCGAAGTTGAAGCCGAAGTCGATGAAGACCTCGGCGGCGAGGAGTAATCCGCCTTCCATCATCAAAGAAGCCGCGAGGAATGCTCCACGCGGCTTTTTTGTGTCTGCGTTAGATCCAGCCGGCGTGTCTGGCCAGAAGGCCCGCCGCCGCGAGCAGGATCAGACCGGCGGTGATCCATCCAGCACGCGTCACCAGCACATCCAGAGGATTCGAAGCTTCCGACCAGGCGTGGCGCACGCGTCGATGGCGGACGAGGATGGATGGGTTGGCTTGATCATTGGAGTGCATCATTCGGGAGGAGGTTGGCTATCTGATAAATCACCGAAAAAGGGCATTGGTTACGCTTTCGGGCGAACATTGCGGCGGGTGACGCATGGATTGTTGCAGCACCGGAAAGCACGCCTAGTCTCGCCGACCATGAAAACGCTCCTCATCATGGTTCTAGGCCTGGCCTTCGGATGCGTTCACGCACGTGAATGGAAAAGCGCTGACGGCAGCAAAACGGTGGATGGCACTTTCATTGCCGTTCAGGCGGATAAGCTAGCCCTCAGCATCGCTGGCAAAAGCTCGGTTTTCCCTCTGACTGCTTTTGCCGCGGACGATCAGCAGTTCGCGAGGAATGCTCAAGCGATCACGGAGACCGCGACGAAGCTCGGACCGCAGTCGTTTGAGTTCGCTCATCCCGTCGAGGACGGCAGCGGATGGATCTGCCGGATGGCTTTGAAGACCGATCCGAAGGCAGGCGGACCAAAACTCTTCACTGGCGAGGCCTTCTTCCTCGTCACGAAGGATGCCTTTGCGCATCAAAAAGGTCAGCGAATCGAGAATCAGGCGCTTTTCGGTGCGGGAGGCCGCACCTACCATCCGATTGCGGGAGATCCCTCCATGGTGCGGGCCTTTTCGCTGGAGGCGGAGCAAGCCACGCAGGTGTGGATGGATGTCATGGCCGCCAGCGGAGGTGATGTGGCTAAACAAGCACCCAACGCCATCGAACCGGATGTGGAGATCGCCACGAGGCATGGTTTCGGTGTCGTCATCGGCAAAGGAGGCCTCGTGGCCATCGATCCGGAGATCGTGAAAAAGGGCTTCAAAAGCCTCGTCATTCATCACGACGGCAAAGACTATCCAGCGAGGCTTTTTTCACCGAAAGACAAAGAAGGAGCCGACATTAAAACGCCCGACGTGCAGCTCGTGACCTGCGCCGTGCCATTGGAGCCAGCTCGTATCGGCACGAAAAAGCTTTCCGAGGTGGGCCAGAATGTGTTCGCCATCAGCTACGAGCTCAACACCGGCAAAAAAGGCTTCTCCAGCAAGGCCACCGTCACCCGAGGCATTGTGAGCCGATTTGGATCGAATGGCAGTTTTCAGCACGATGCCCGTCTAACGCCGGAAAACCCCGGTGGCTACCTTGTGGGCGAGAAAGGCGACGTGTTTGGTTTTTTCTTCCAAACGCAGACCTCAGGTGGCAGCGGTAGGAAGGGCAGTTCGGATGACAAACCTGCCGTAGAAGGTCTCGGCTCCTGCGTGAGCACGCAGGCCATTTCCAAGCTCCTCGAAAAGATTCCCGGACAAAGTGAACTTAGGACGAGCAGCACCGCCGAGGACATGGAGGCTAATGGTAAGACTCTTCTCGCCTCCAGCGTGCTGGTGGTGGCGACCTTTGAGATCAACAAACCACGCAAAATCACGCCATCGAAGGTCGTGGCGCCTGCGGCCAATGTGCCTCCAGGTGCGAATCCGCCTCCAGCAGGCTGGAGTATCAGCAAAACCGGCACGCGGCACAGTTCGAAATGTCGTTACTACAACGCTCAATATCCCTGCCAGCCAACGGAAGGTCAGCCGTGCAAAGTTTGCGGCGGTTGATCATGCCAGGATGCCATGCACCAGCTCGCCATGCACATCGGTGAGGCGGTAATCGCGGCCTTGGTAGCGGAAGGTCAGCCGCTCGTGATCAAGGCCGAGTAGATGAAGCACCGTGGCGTTCAGGTCATGCGTGTGGACGGGATTCTCGACCACGTTGAAGCCGTAATCGTCCGTCTTGCCGTAGGTGATGCCGGGTTTGATGCCGCCACCGGCCATCCACATGGTGTAGGCGTCCTTGTGGTGATCGCGGCCGGCGGAGGTCTTGGTGCCGTCTGCATTGATGCCTTGGCGCAGCGGGGTGCGGCCAAATTCACCGCCCCAGATGACGAGCGTTTCATCGAGCAGGCCGCGCTGCTTCAAATCACGCACGAGAGCGGCCATGGGCTGATCGACGTCCTTGGCTTTTTCACGCAGGCGCTTGCTCAAGCCGCCGTGATGGTCCCAATCTGAATCAAAGAGCTGCACGATGCGGGTGCCACGCTCGATGAGGCGGCGGGCGAGCAGGCAGTTGTTCGCGAAGGAGGCTTTGCCCGGTGTGGCACCATACATGTCGAGTGTGGCCTTGTTTTCGCGGGAGATGTCCATCAGCTCCGGCACGCTGGTCTGCATGCGGTAGGCCATTTCATACTGGCTGATGCGGGTGGCGATCTCAGGATCACGCACGGTGGCGAGTTGCTGCTCGTTCAGCGCCTTCACCGCATCGAGCACACGACGGCGCTCGCTGCTGCCATGGCCGGCGGGATTTTCGAGAAAGAGCACCGGCTCCCCGCTGCCACGAAACTGAATGCCCTGATGCACGCTGGGAAGGAAGCCGGTGCTCCAGAGCGAGGTGCCTGCGCCGCCGGGTGGGCCGGAGAGCATCACGACATAAGAGGGCAGATCGCGGTTCTCACTGCCGAGGCCGTAAGTGACCCACGCGCCCATGCTGGGCCGACCACCCTGGCCGAAGCCAGTGTGTAGAAACATCTGCGCCGGGGCGTGATTGATCTCGTTCGTGTGGAGAGATTTCACCACGCAGATGTCATCTGCAACGGTGCCGAGATGCGGCAGGATTTCCGAAAGCTCCAGTCCGCTTTGCCCATGGCGTTTGAATGCAAACTCCGAGCCGGCGAGCGTCATCTCCCCGCCGATGAAGGCGAAGCGCTTGCCTTTGGTAAGCTCCTCCGGGCACTTCTGGCCGTCGAGCTTGTTCAGCAGCGGTTTGTGATCGAAAAGATCGAGCTGCGAGGGCGCTCCGATCATGTGCAGATAGATCACATGCTTCGCTTTCGGCGCAAAATGCGGCCGCGACAGGCTGGCTGAGGCCGCTGGGAGGTCATTCGCCAGCAGGGAACTCAACGCGGCACTGCCGAGGGCGCTCTGCTTGAAGAAATCGCGGCGCGAGACATGGAGGAAATCAGGCATGCCGCGTGAACGTTCGCGAGAGGGGTGGGCTTTCGGCCTTACTTTACGCAGGGCACCAGGTAATCGTAGGGAGCGGTGCCGCCGACGCGGTAGAGCACATAGCCCGCTTTGGGCTTGGTGATCTGAATCCACGAGGCGTCCGCGTCCTTCGCATCTTTCAAGATCACCTGCTCCACCATGCCTTTCTCGGCTTTCCCTGCCAAGTTGACCTTTTCACCTTCGGCAAGGCTACCGAGACGTTTCGAATCGGACGAGGGCAAGGGTTCAGGGATGCATCGGAAGTGTTCACTCCTTTCCTCCCACCGGCAGGCGGGTCCTTTTTTCCATGTAGCAATAAGGCAGCGTGTCGAAGCGGGCGAGGAGCGAGAGACTAGGGGGGTAATCGGCTGAGAGAGAAACTTCAGTGAGATGTTTGCCCTTCGTGGGCCACCAGTCCGGGTAACGGACATCCGTCCGCCGTGCTGTTCCAACATGGCTGTAGCGGCTGCCCAATTCCGTCTTGATCTTGTCGAGCGCCTTGGGTTCGATGATCCGGAAGCGAACGAGAAAAAGGCGCTCTGATTCGCGGATCACACGGTCGTAAAGAAGGTGTCGTTCAAAATCCACCTCCACCAAACCCAGGCGAGTTGGTTCCAGGCCGGGATGCGCCGGCAGCAGCGCGGCCAGGCTTCCTTCGGGCCGGCCCTCAGCATCCAGCCCAGCCTCGGTGTAGGTGCATCGAGAGACCGTGACATGCTCCCAGTGTGTGACCAACACATAGAGCATGGAGAGGCATGGACAGACCAGGTACCAGATGAATAAAAGGCACACAGCGACCTGGGCGATCCGCTTTCCAGCCGGGATGGGTTCAGGGGAGTCTTTCATGCGGGGAGGTTTCGCTCTTGCTTGGTCTTCACGAAAGACTTTTTCCAGCGCCAGATCATCCAGCCAGTTGCAAGAAGGGCCACGAAGGCGAGCCACCATGTCAGCATGCTTCGATAGGCTGCCTGCCTGCGCCCCTCCTCATCATACAGTGCCTTCAAAGCCTGCGTTTCCCTGGCAATCCGCACTTTGCGTTCCGCCGAGATTTGCTGAATCTGCTGGGCGACTAAGTCCCCCGTAGGCTTGAACAAAGAATGGCGGTCAGGTTCCATGGACAAATGTTCGTAGCCTGGAGGGGCGGTGACCGGCTTGTCTCTGAAAATAAACTTTTCGCGCTTTTTCAGCCAGTAGATAACCAAGCTCATACGAAACGGTCTTTCCGGGATCATGGAGGCGGTAAGATGGTATGAAACGGTCAGCTCCGTGCCGTCACGCTCGGTCTCCCGGAATGTGCCGGGTGGAGGCAGTCCCGTTCGTCGAGGCACCGCATGCGCTTCGATTTCCCGCGCGGCATCAGCCGGTGGAATTCCCATTCCCTCGTTCAGGCTCATCGCGAGTATTTTTGCTTCTTCCAGGCTGAGCAGCCGATTCAAGTTGCCTGTTATTTGCAAAATCCGATCATCATTGCGCATCTCTATCTCCCAGTCAGCTTTTATAGGAGGCAGCTGAACTTGGCCAAGGTTCAGTGCGACCGTGGTCTGGCGTGGAAGTACGCAACTGGAGGTTTCAAATCCCAGTCTCTGGCGTGGATGCAGACCAGCGTCAAAGAAAGGCTTCAAAGTGCGTTCAGCCCGAAGATCAACGGTGAATGTTTCTGGCGGGCTGTTAGCGGCCACGAAACAAAGACAGAACGATGCGAGAAAGAGTTTATGGCGGATACACATAACCGACGGCGGAAAACAGCGTGGCACGTTGGGCGAAAGGTTCGTTTACAAGGCCCAGCCTCCCGGAAGTATTGAGCAATGCGCCTGAGTGAAGAGGGTCGTTACCCCACCAGGTGTGGAAAACGGCGTTCACCGGGGTGTCGAACGAGTAATCAACCCGTTGCTCGTAGTTGGCGGCGGTGAAAAAGCTGGGCGGTATGTCGGGATACATGTCACGCATGACGTTCAAAAAGTCTGGCGAGGCCGGATCAACCACATTTTTGGCATTGCTTGTGATGACACTGACGACACCCGAATGATGTTCACTGAGGTAATCCCACATGGGAACGATGATTTGGCCTTGCTCCCTTTCCACCAGCCGTGTCGTGACTGTCTGCATTGCGGCAAAGTTTCCACTTCTGAACGCGGCATCGAATTGTGTCCAGTGTGCCAAGTTGAGTGCCCCTGTTCCTGAAACACCATTGGCTGGAAGATTGTCGTTCGCAGCAACCCATTGAAGGGCACCAAGCCCGCTAGCGATATAGGCGCGGTGAATCCAGGCCATATCGCGGTAAATAAGCACCTGTCCGCCTTGTAGCGGTATGGTTACATTTGAGCCGCCTTGAGCTTGCGATTCGCTCATGCCGCCATAGACCGCCGCGCCAACAAGTCTCGCGATGCCCATCCAGTCCATCTTGTCCGGGTACTGTTTGAAAAGCTGGCCATACCACTCGTAAATCACGGCCACCTTTGTCGTGTTGAAGACAAAGCTCTTCGCAGGTTGCCAGTTGGGCAGATAAGGCAGGTAACTGTCCAAATCCGAACGGCCTCCAGTTTGCAGCAGGATCTGCTCGCGCACCTCCGCCAGCCATTGGGCGGTGGTTTTCCGTGTGCAAACCTCGAAGCGCTGCTGGTGCTCAAACTGGTAGGCACCCTTCACATAGGTGAACTTCAGCGTGATGAGTCCCGGTTTGATGCCCTCGAAGCTGGTCTTCCATTTTCCCACCATAGCCTCCGCATACCAGGCGCTCATATCCACAGGGTTTTCACTTCCAGGCGCACCCAAATGCACTGCTTGCGTCGAGAAGGGGCCGCTGCCGTTTGCCACCGCCTGGCTGATGATGTGCATGCGCACCTCCCCCTCCTCTTCCTCGGCCTGCGGGTCTTCCGGGTCAGGATTCACCCGGCTGATTGTCACGGTCGCTGTTCCGCTGCTCTGGCGTATCAGGTTTGGAATCGAAACAGGATTGAGGCCGAAAAAGCCCGTCCACATGTCCTCGGTCACGATCTTCCCGGCGTTCGTCCCCTGCGCCGCGATCAAGCTGGTATCCGCGCAATCCGGCAACGCAAAACCATTCGCCCCGATCTTTTTCTCTTCAAAGTCGGTGTTCACCGGTAGCGGGTCGGCGATGTAGCCGATGTTCGCGCTCAGCAGGTAATGATAATGTGTTTGTCCAAAATCCAGGATGGGCGGCGCCAGCATCCGGCAGGCACCCTCCACCGCCACGGCCTTGCCCGTCAGACTCGTGCTGAGGATCACTTCCTCCGAGGCGGTCCCGCCCTTGGGCACGATGAAAGTCACCGTGCCGTCAATCTCCGTATGGCTCGAGAAGGGGCCGTCATTCACCCGGCGGGCAAACCAATACGTTCTCCGGTGCTCCTGCGGGGCAGGTTGCCCCGTTGCCAGCCGGCCAAGGCTTTCGGAAAATGAACCTGTGTCAAACTCCCTGAAAACAGTTTCCGTCGTTCCAGGATCGCCCGGCTCCCGGGAGGTGTAATAAGACCCCACCTGGGAGATGTCACCGCCCGAACTACAGGATCCCGTGCTCAGCCAGCTCGCGTCTGTGCGAGACAAGGCATCCCCCAGCACATCCGAAATTTGCATGTGGTCATGGAAGGCGCTGTTTGTCTCAATCGGCGGGAGAAGCCCAGGCCCTTCCACTCCTGGCTCGATATTCCCCTTCTCACCCTCGTAACGAATCCGCAGCCCCTGGGGTGTGGATTCAGAAACATAGACGTGCCGCCCGGAAAAGTATGCGGAGGCCTGCCTGCTCTGAAGAGAATAAGATGTGGCTGTATTTGAGTTGGAATTCAGGCCACTATTGAAAGTTGCGAGAGGCCAGGCCGTGGCCGTCGTGCCGGTGGATTGTGTGGCCCCTTGGTTAAACGTGCTGCCGCCCGGGCCCCAGCTTGTGCCTTGAGCCGGATAAGCAGGTGGGTCCTCGTATTCAAGCCTAACGAATGCCTTGGACTCGGGAGTTGCTAGATTCCACTGAATGGGCAGGTCACTTCCCCATTCGATGACCGGCAGATAGGTCCAGTTGATTAAATCCTGCGAGGACTTGAGATAAAACTTCCGCTGGTTCTTTCCCCACCAGCGCACGGTATAGCTGCCGGGTGATGCCCCATGAGCCATCGACAACCCGTGGTTCAAATCCGTGGATGTTTGCGCCAAAAGCCGGGCGGCACAAAGCAGCAGTGAACCCAAAAGTAGAATGCAATGCCGGGAATTCATGGCTGCTCCTCCTTCCAAAGCTGGATGATGACGTGTTGTGGTGGCGGTGGAGGTTCAGGATGCGCAAGCTTGTAAGCAGCCTCCGCCACTTTCTGCGCCTCACGCTGCACACGGCGAGCCTGCAAGGCCTCCCAATTCGCCTCCACATAAGTATGCAGCGCATCCAGCGGCGCACAGGCCGCCGCTTCATGCTGCGGCGCACCCGGATATTCCATCAGCACATACCAAGCCCGCATCCCCGCAGGCACTGCCGACAGCACTTCCGCTGGAAACACCGGCCACGGCCTCGGCGAAACCACCCCAGCCGGAGGCTGCCGGTGCGTCATCGTGATGGACATCAATCGCCGCGTCACCCCATCCTGCTCAAACTGTGGGATCGCCTCCAACAGACGAAAATCCACACTGCTCCAAGCCCGGCATTCGACGCCGTTATGAAGCCATTTGATCTCCGTCAGTGTGCCCTCATAAACGCGAGCCGTCACATTCAAGATGGGCGGCAGAGGTGCAGTAAAAGCCGTTGATGCCTGCGGAGCCGGTTGAAGCGCCGCGAGCTGCGCCGCCGTCGGTGGCTCGATGCGCTGGTAAGTCGTCGTGCCGCCATCCGCATGGCGCACCGTGCTCGAATACAAGATGCGCGGGTTTTGAATCAGCTTTGCGGTATCTTGCGCGACTGTCCCGCACATCGGGGTGAACAACAGAAGGCCAAGTATGCCTCCAAGTTTGAGTGGTGGGTATTCTTTCATGGCGTTTGTCAGGTGTGGCAGGAAATCGTGTTCCAATGCTTTAGGCCATAAAAGAGGGCGCGAACTTGTTCGCACCCTTCCACCAGGCACCGTCAAGCGCCTCTCGAACAGGAACGGCAAGCCGCGCCCCGGTCGGGCGCGCTCCCATAAAGTGTTCGAGCGTTGGGCATCAAAATTGACGGTTTTGGTGGAAGCCCTGCCGCCCTCGCAGGCGGCACGCAAATTGGTTTATGTCAGAATGAAATCGTGTTCTGGGTCGTGAAGAAGTGGGTGAATGACCGAGCTGTTCTACCGGAAAGCCTTCTCTCTGGCAAGAAACGATTCGAAGCGCAGCCAACCTCGAAATCGGCCCGAAAAACTCAAATTGAGGGCCAAAATCCCAAGATCGAGGCCTCCATCCTGAGATTTCTTTAAACCATCCGAGGCTAAAATCCCCCACGCACGGGATGATTTTCAATCCTCCGAGGATGCCTGCCGCCGATCCCGAGATTTTTTTCGTTTATCCGGGGAATTTTTCCAACAATCCGGGGATGAATAGCCTTTTTCCCCGGATGAACGGCTCCAATCCCGAGACAAACGCCCCGCATCCGGGGATGACCGCCGCCAGCCCCGGAACGCAGCGGCCCTGCTTTCGGATGAAGTGTCTCCAACTCACGGATGGCGGCCTCCATCCCGCTCAAATTCCTGGCAACCCCCGGCTGGACGCTGCCGAAAACGCACCTTTTCCGCCGCCAGATGCCGTTGGCGACCCCGTGAGCGAGATTCTTCTTCCCAGCTCCCGGCGCGGTCTGTTACACTTCCGTCAAACTCCCACCCACCGGCAGCACCGGCTCTACCACATGCCAGCAGGAATCATCCGACTCGACGCAGGCTGGAGGCTCGATGAAAACCATCGCCTCGATCAAGCGCCCGTCATCCCGCCCATGCCAAGCCCCGCCGCCACGCCCAAGCCACCTAAACGACCACCTGCCATGGACTTCATCCCCAGCAAACGCGCCGATCCCAGCTACGATCAAAACCAGATGCAGGCCGTGATGCAAAAACTCGATGAGCTGATCAATGCGCTGAGACGGTGATCAGTTTCCGAAGAGGGACTTCCGCTTTGCGGGCTGGGGCTGCGGTGTGGGGGCGGGTTCTTGCTTCGCACGCTCCTTGTCTGCGGTGTTTTTATACCAGACGAAGCCGTTGACCTTGGCGTTGTAGATGAGGTCGTGGAAATCGGCCTTCATCTGGGGGTCGTTGATGAGGGCACCGAGGAGGCCTTTGCCGTTGGTGATGTTTTTGGCGGCCACGGAGAAGCTGTCGGCGGCGGTCTTGATGGATTTCATGGCGTCGTCCGCCGTGGTCATGACCTTGTCCATCTTTTCAATGGGGGCGTTGAGCTTGTCGATGAGAGGGGAAAGCTTCTTCGAGCTGTCT
Organism: Verrucomicrobiaceae bacterium; assembly: GCA_016713245.1. Taxonomy (GTDB): domain Bacteria; phylum Verrucomicrobiota; class Verrucomicrobiia; order Verrucomicrobiales; family Verrucomicrobiaceae; genus Prosthecobacter. The sequence continues at coordinate 2,295,392 of JADJPM010000001.1, forward strand.
TCGATGGATTTGGAGGCGTTTTTGAAACTGGTGGAGGCGTCTTTGAGCTCGGCGATAGCATCCTTGAGGTTTTTGGAGTTCTCCTCGTTCAGGAGCTTTTCATCCACGCGGGTGAGCGTGGTATCGAGCTTCGTCATGGCGTTCTTGAACTTGTCGATGGTCTCTTTGGAGAGGGCGTCTTTGTTCACCTTGGTCATGGCCTCCTTGATCTCGCCGAGGGCAGGTTTGAGATCGTCCTCGAGGACGGAACTGACTTGCTTGCCGATGCGCTCGGCGGCGCTTTGGAGGTCGCTGAGGCCGCTGGCTTCCTGGCCGGGGATGATCTCGGTGAGGGTCTCACTGATGAATTCATCGGTGATGGTCTTGGGCGGCTTGATATCGACAAAAGCATCTCCCATGAGACCGGCGGTGGTGATCGTGAAAGTGGAGCCAGCAGGGATTTTCTCGCCTTTAAAGATTTCGAGGTCGATGATGACGCCGGTGTAGGTGGCGTTGTGGCGAGGCTTGTTCGTCACTTTGCCGATGCGTTTGCCGGCGAGCACGGCTGGCGAGGCTTCCTTGAGGCCGGAGGCATTGGGAAAGCTCACGCTGATGAAGTAGCTGCCTTTGAAGAGATCTCGCACGCTGCCGAATTGCAGGATGAGGAGGCTGATCATGACGAGCCCGACGGTCAGGAACAGGCCGACGAGCAGTTCGTTTTTTTTGTCGCGTTCTTGCATGGTGGGAGGGGGATGAGGGCTGGGGGATCAGAGATGAGAGATCAGAAGTCCACGTCGGCGCGACCGTTGATGAAGTCTTGGACGATCTTGTCCGGGCAGGCGCGGAGTTCTTCTTTGGTGCCGAGAAAGTGGATGAGGCCGTTTTTCAGCATCGCGATGCGGTCGGCGATCTTGAAGAGGCTTTTCATGTCGTGCGTGACGACGAGGGAGGTGATGCCGTGGCGCTCCTGGAGGCGCAAAATGACGGTATCAATGACATCGGAGACGACAGGGTCGAGCGAGGAGGTGGGCTCGTCGTAAAGGATGCACTGGGCACGGCCGACGATGGCGCGGGCGATGCCAGCCCGCTTGCGCATGCCGCCGGAGAGGTTCACGGGCAGTTTTTGGCCGTGCTGGCCGAGGCCGACGACATCCAGCGCGGCGGCGACGCGGTCTTTGATCTCTTTTTTGTCGGTGACGCCCGCTTCGCGGAGCGGGAAGGCCACATTTTGCTCGACGGTGAGGCGGTCAAAGAGGGCGGCATTTTGGAAGAGCATGCTCACCCGCTGGCGCACGGGGGCCAGCTCGCGTTCACGCAGGCCATTCACCTGGATGCCATCCACTTCGACCGTGCCGGAATCCGGCTGCATGAGGCCGATGACGTGCTTCATCGTCACCGTTTTTCCCTCGCCACTGGGGCCGATGATGCAGAGCGTTTCGCCGCGCCAGACATCGAGGTCGATGCCACGCAGCACCTCCTGCCAGCCGAGCTTTTTGTGCAGGCCGCGGATGCGGATGAAGGGTTGGCCAGTGCGGTCGATCATGTCACAGGCAGTCTAGACGTTGTTGCCGAGCGGCCAGATGTAGTTCAGCAGGATCGAGAGGAAGAAATTCGCGATGAGCATCACCAGCGAGGAGATAACGACCGCCCGCGTGGTGCCGATGCCCACGCCCACCGCGCCGTTTTCCGCCCGCAGCCCTTGGTGGCAGGCCACGAGGGTGATGATGATGCCAAAGGCGAAGCCTTTGATCATGCCGATGACGATGTCCCACTGGTTCGTGTGATCCACCATGTGATGCACAAACCACGCGTGAGGAACCCCATACCCAAACACCGCCACCGCGTAGGAGGCCATCAGTCCAAAGGTGATCGATTCCGCCACCAGGATGGGCATGGAGAACATCATCGCGATGAACCTTGGCAGCACCAGGTAATCCACCGGGTGCACGCCCATGACCCGGAGCGCATCGACCTGCTCCGTGACCTTCATCGTGCCGATGTCCGCCGCCATGGAGGCTCCCACGCGCCCGCCCACCATCAGCCCGGCCAGCACCGGCCCCAGTTCCCGGCAAAGCGCCACGGAGACGATGGCCCCCACGCTGGACTCCACGCCGAAGTCCTTGAACTTGGCGTAGGTTTGAAAAGTGAAGACCGCTCCGGTGAATGCACCCGTCACGATGACCACCGCCTGCGAGCCGTAACCGATGGAAACGATCTGCTCCGCGATCAGGCCGATACGCCAGACGCGGTTCGAGAACGCGGTCATGAGATCACGCACCAGAAAGGCGATCTGGCCCATGTAGGAGATGAAATGCAGGAAGACCCTGCCGGGGATTCGGACGACGTCAGTCACGCCGCGCATGATGGCAGGTCCCGGCCGGAAGGCAAACAACGGCTTGGTGACTTGCCGGGTTGAGGGATTGGCACGGCATTTGGTGCTTAGTGCAATTCTAAATCTCCCCAAGGTTAGAGCCGCATGTTGTGTGGCGACCAGAAACGAGACGGTCGTTTGACTGATTGCCAGAGGACTCGTCTGGGCCGCCGGTGCGATTGACAATTCGGGAAGCGCTTCGAAGGATTGGAATGCCAGCATCAGAATTCAAAATCAGCGAATGCATCAATGACATTAAAAGCACGACAGAGCTTGTGCAAGGCATGACAGATCATGTGCTATCGATCTGGAACGTCTATTCCGGGGTGGTTGCACTTGTTCTTGGACTTGTTTTCGCGTCCGACTCGCTATCGAGCCGCCCAAGCGCCCGCCGCGGACTACTCGTTGCTTTTGCTCTTTTTGCGGCTGGAAACTTGTATGTGCTGCAACGTGCGGCGAATTACAACTGGCTGATGCATCAGAAGCTCGTGCAAATGGCACCTCCGAATTCCGCCCTTGCTTCTGCTCTCATCAAAAGCATGCCGTCAGAACCATGTTGGGTAATGATATTCCACATCCTTCTCAGTGTGTTTGTGGTATTGGTTATCCTTCGCCCGACTCTCCATTTCGACTTTGGACGCCGAGGTGAACGCGGGGGTAAGTCGTTGTAGGTAGAGCTACCTGTAATGTGGACGGTGAACAGGAAAAGCTACGGTTGTATCCTGTTTAATCGTTCGGTGCTTGTCGCGCATCATGTCCGGCCTGGCTCGGAAGGTAAGCAACGGCTTGGTGACTTCCTTGGGGGTGGTTGAGGTGGTGTCAGGATGCTCAATGCCGTGCTCTTACGAGGCCAGGATATTACTTGTCATTGGCCATTTGGCTGAGTCGGCCGACAAAGTCGGTGAAGGACTCGGCCACTCTGAATTCGGCGTCAATCTCGCTCCTGCCTCGCTCCCACTTGCGGACATCTAGGCCGCCGCAGTCGTGGTCAATGAGGTAAACTGCTCCGGGTGCAATGTGGTCGAGGCAAAAGCAGATCGGATCACCACTCTCCGTATAGGCGACGGGGAGCATCGGAACCGGCAAAGTGACGGCAGTCAGCGTGCCGCTGCGCAAGTCGTAGCCTTGCAGAAGTCTGCGATCCAGGTCTTCAAGCCCCAAAAAGGAGGAGACAGCGCCGCAATCTCGACCTGAGAGCGTTACTTCCGAGTTCAGGTCGCCGCCACCACAGGAAAGCAGGAATTGACGATAGTCTTCCGGCAGGCGTGAGCCAATTTCGCGCTCAAACCACTCCAAATCGGAAGGTGGTAACACCTCGCGCTTCTGATCAATGATTGAAATCAAATCCGCGATGGTCATGAGGCTGGCTTTGGTTCTTGAGCCAACGATCGGCTAGGTTTCCTCATCGGATCTTCCAAGCGTAGCCCGAGGCGCAAATTGCTCCTGAACGCTCTTTCGGTTGAGCCAGTAGATTGTCAGGATGCAGATGCCGATGTCCAAGATGGGAATGATCTGGACACTGGAAACGTCGGGAAGCCCTGAGAGGATGCCAAAAACGGCTGTCAAAATCGCGGCGAGACGCGCCCAGGCATGTCTCCGCCAGAATCCGATGGTGATCGCCACCGACGCGATGACAGCGATGTAAAAAGACGTTCCCGAAGACGGCGGGTAGCGCCAGAGGCCGTGGAGTGCCAAGAGCGCCACAAGCGTTGCTCCGATGTAAAAGTCTCGCGATGTCGGTTGGGCTGTCATTGGTGCATCTTGCGGTGAGCGCTGCGGAAACGTAAAGCAATTTTAGCCGGGTATGGCGGGATGGAGCAACACAAATGCTCTCTGGCTTCGATGCCGATGTTGGAGCTTTAGCCGACGAGGCATTTGAAAAGCTCGTGTCGGCTAAAGCCTGGACTCCAACTTCTGTATTCGCCGCCTCATCGTTTATTCTGCATGCACGATGACAAACGTGCGCTGCTTTTGGCCGGTGGTGGGGTCTTCGACTTCGATTTCGTGGCGGCCGGGTTTGAGGTGGGCGATGGGGTGAGTGCCTTCCATGCGGATTTCGAGGGTGGGGGAGGTCCAGTGAGGGTCGCGGGTGCCTTCGGCTTGCAGAAGGAGGCGGGAGCCGCCGCCGGGGATGTCGGGATCGAGGCGGATGACGGTGCCGGGGATGGGATTCGTGATGCGGAGTTGGGGCTTTGAATCTTCGGTGGCGACGGTGACGAGGTCGCCGAGCCAGTTTTCGCGCGAGGCGACCCAGGTGGCATATTCGCGGGGCAGGATGACGCGGCCGTGGTTGTCGTAATCGGTGGCGGTGGCGGGTGGTGGCAGCTTGCCTTCGATGAAGAGTTCCTCGCGGCTGAGGCGGCTGGGTGGCGTTTGCGGGGTGAGGCGATGGCCGGTGCGGGGATCGATGCGGGCACGCAGGAGGCCGGCGGTTGGCGCGGGCCATTTCGCCTCGCGGTGCTCGTGGAGATGGAGCATGACATCGCGGAAAATGGGGCCGGCGCCGGTGACACCGGAGACGTCCTGCATGGGCGTGTTGTCGAAATTGCCGACCCACACGCCGACGGTGAACTCAGCGGTGAAGCCAAGCGTCCAGTTGTCGCGAAAGGAGGTGCTGGTGCCGGTTTTGGCAGCGCAGCGAAAGGGCAGGCGCAGCGGCGAGAGAGCACCGAAGGCCATTTCACGCGCCTGGTTGTCGCTGAGGATGTCGGCGATGAGGTAGCATTCTTTTTCGGGAAGGAGGCGGCGCTCGTCAGAGGCGGTGTGTTGCAGTCGCCAGGGCTTGTGAAGGCCGAGTCGGGCGAGCGTGGCGTAGGCGTTGGCGAGTTCGAGCAGGCGCACAGGGGCATTACCGATGGTCAAACCGAGGCCGTAGTGCTCGACGGGCTCGGTGAGCGTGCTGAGGCCGAGTTCTTGAAGCTTCGCGAGCAAGGTCTCCGCGCCGCCGATGCTGTCGAGCACACGGACGGCGGAGATGTTGAGCGAATTGCCCAGCGCGGCGCGGTAGGTCATGGGGCCGAAGCTGCGCAGGGCGTAATTTTCCGGCTTGTAGGTGCCGGTGGCGGTGCGGAACTCGATGGGCAAATCCGCCACGATGCTTCCGGGCGAGGCTCCACGCTCCAAGGCGAGCAAATATGTAAACGGCTTCAACGCGGAGCCAGGCGAGTGCGGCACCCAGGCTCCATTGATCTGCCCGCCATCCTTCGCGAAGAAATCACGCGAGCCGGCGAGCGCCAAAACATCGCCACTGGCATTGTCGAGTACGACGACGGCTGCGTGGCCGACGTTTTTGGCTCGCAGCGACGCGATGCGTTGAGCGATAATGGTTTCGACCTGCTGCTGCAACAAGGCGTCGATGGTTGTGCGAGTCGATTCGGAGCCTTTGACGGCCTCGACGACATGTGGCGCGGCAAAACCGCCGCTGAAGCGCTGGATGACAATTTCTTGTGAAAGCGCGGTTTGAAGCTGTTCGGAGGTCAACCAGCCCTGCGCATGCATTTTCTCCAAAATGGCCCGCTGGCGTGGCAGGATGCTTTTCACCTCGCGGAAGGGATTCCAGCGCGTGGGGCTCTGCGGCAACGCGGCGAGCAGGGCGCACTCGGCGGGCGTGAGATCGGTGAGGGGCTTGTGAAAGTAACCGGACGCGGCGGTGGTGATGCCGGTCATGTTGTTGCCGAAGGAAATGCGGCTGAGGTAGGCGGCGAGCACGTCCTCGCGGCTCCAGCTCATCGCGAGGCGGCGTGCTTGCAGTGCCTCCGTGACTTTCACCGTGAAGGTGCGGCGACCGCTGCTCGGTGTGCTGTTTTTGATGAGCTGCTGGTGAATCGTGGACGCGCCGGAAACGATTTTGCCGGTGCGGGCATTGTCCCAGGCGGCGCGGGCGATGGCGAGGAGATCGATGCCGCCATGTGAGAAGAAGCGTTTGTCTTCGGCGGCGAGCATCGCATGCCGCATGACCTCGGGGATCTCGTCGAAACGCACCGGCGCTGCTTTCCGCGTGCCGTTTTCATCCAGCAAATGCCGCAGCGGCGTGCCATCGCGTGATAGAAACACCGGCGAGGCCGCTGGCGGGGTGAGATCGGGCAGCTCGACGAGCCACGGAAGGCCCCACCATCCTGCGGCGAGCAGCGCGGCAGGTATGGCGAGGCGTTTGATCCAGCGGCGAGACACGGGCGGTTACTTCACGACGGGGCGAAGCAGCATGTTGCGGTAGTCCACGTTCGTGTGGTCGCCTTGAAGGTAGATGGGGCCGGGCTTGAACTCATCGCTCGTCATCGCACCGCCGGTGCAGCCGAGCACGGGCTGGTTGTCGATGATGGTCTTGCCATTCAAGATGACGGTGAGGTGGCGGTCCACGAGGGTGATATCGAGCGTCTGCCATTCTCCGATGGGCTTCTCCGCGTTCACGCTCGGCGTGATGCGGCTGTAAAGGGCACCCATGTGGTGGGAGTCGAGCGGCTTGCCAAAGCTCTCCATGACCTGCACTTCGTAGATGCCGCGGAGGTAGATGCCGCTGTTGCTGCCCTCTTGGGTGCGGACTTCCGTCTTGAGATTGAAGTCCTCAAACTCCGCGTCGGTGCGCAGATTGCCGAAGTGCTTGTCCTTGGCCTTCACGACGCGGTTTTGCAGCATGCCATCGACGACGCTCCAGCCGTTGTCCGCGCCTTCTTTGAGCAAGCGCCAGCCGGTGAGGTCCTTGCCATTGAGGAGTTGGATCTGTTCGCCGAACTTCACCTTGGAGAGGTCAGGCTTCGCCGGGATGTCGGCGATGCGTTTGCCGGCGAACGCAGCGGGCTCGCCCATCTGCTTGCCTGCCGGATTGTGCTTCACGGTCGTGAGATTGAGCCCCTGGTCGCCGTGGATCAGGGCGGTGATCGTTTCGGTGGTGACCTTGCCTTCCTTGTTCTTCTGCTCGCGGGTGACGATTAATTTGTCGCCCTCGAGCTTCGTGCCTGCGGTGGGTACCACGCTGCCGCCGCCCCAGAGGACACTGGAGATGAGTTGGCCATCCTTTTCCTCCACACCGAGCCAGCCGGCACCGCCGCCCGGGATCGTGAGAGCCCAGCGGCCGAGGTAGGGATTCGCGGCGCTGGCGGAGACGCTGAGCGCGAGGAGGAGAGAGAGGACGGTGTGTTTCATGAAGAGGTCGGATGAAGGGCAAAAAGAACGCCGCGCGAGGCGGCGTCCTTCCGGCAATAGAGCGTGTAGGAGGCGGGATCAATGCCAGCCATACGGGCTGTAGCTGGTCTGGCGGCCGTAGCTCTGCTGCGGGTAGTAACCGCCCTGGTCATAGCCGTAGCCGTCATTGTAAGAGGGAGGGCACTGCTGCTGCGGATAGCCATTGTAAGGCTGGCCGTAGCCCTGATAGGCGCGGCGCTCGCGGCTCTGCTGGATGGCATTGCCAGCGAGAGCACCGAGGATGCCGCCGATGGCCGCGCCTTGCAGGCCGCGACGGCTTTGATTGCCGATGATGCCACCAGCGGCCGCGCCAAGGAGGGCTCCACCGACCGCGGCATCCGCCCGTGTGGGAGAACCGTAGCCGCCCCAGCCGCCGGGGCCGTAGCCGTAACCCGGACCGTAGGGAGCGCAGGAGGTGAGGGTGAGTGTCAAAAGCAGGGTGCTGGCGACGAGGAGGCGAAACGCGGAGGTTTTCATGGTGTGCAGTGTTGTTGCGGCATGTGTGACGCCGCCGCTTTCACGGCATTCAAACCCGCTGCGAAATTTTTTCCGCGCCTCAGCGAGGACGCGCCACCATGAGGCTGGTGTTGGACGGCTGGAACAGGTAGCCGATGCCAAAGCTCAGCGGCTTCACGGGATGGCGACCGTTGCGATAAGCTTGCATGAGATCCGGCTGCTGGCAGCCGGTGAAGACTTCGAGCGTGCCTTGGTAGTTGCCGTAGAGGGAGAGGTCCCAGCCGTAGCGGCCAAAGTCCGCATACGGGATACCGGAGGGGTCTTGAACAATGACGCTGGCATTGCGCAGCATGAAATCGCGGATCTTCGAGAAACCGCCCTCGTGCATGAGGTAGGAGGCACTTTTCGTGAAGGCGGGCACGCGACCGAAACTCTGCACAAAGCGCAGGAAGGAGCTGCTGAGTCCGCCGTTCGAGAGATCCTGGCGGAAATAGAAGATGCGCTTCTGCGCTCCCCAGCCGCTGCGGGCGCGGATCATGAGGCCAGTGTTGCCGGAGGAGCCTGCCATGGTCACATTGCCCCCGCCATCGAGGCGCACGGTGTCCACCGAATCAATCGTGTGACCGGTGCGGGCGAGAAAGACCATCATCACGGGCAGCACACCTCGAAAGCGGGTGGCCTGAAGGTCTTTCCGCATGTCCGTGGTGATGAAGTAGCTGAACTGCATGCTCGTGGAGAGCGTGGTGCGAAGGCGAGAAAGGCCGTTTTCGATCTCTGCTGAGTTGAGTCCGCCGAGCTGCGGCATTGGATCGGCTCCTTCGAGACCGCAGAGCACATAGGTCTCGGCGGAGGGGAAGAAGGCGCTGGCAAAGAGGAAGTCGGGGCCGCTGAAAGGATAGAAGAGCGTGCTGGCTCGCTGAGCATCACCGATTTCGCTGCCTGCCCAGCTTTGGATCGGTCCCCGATGCAGGTTCTCATGCGTGGACCACATGACATCGAGGCGCTGGCGATGCTGCTGCCATGCGGCGGAGCTGCGGATGCCGGAGAGTTGATCGTAGCCATCGGCATCCATACCGGCGAGCATGCGGGCCGCATCATTCAGCGTGGTGGCGTGCGTGGGCACGTTCATCGAGGCGGCACCATTGTACAAAGGACCGCTGCCATCGACGGGCAGGGCTCGAAGCACCGGGCTGGGGCCGTTGGAGGGCATCGTGGCATTTTGCCAGTTCTTCGGATAGGCGCAGGAACCGAGCAGGAGGCAAAGAAGCAGGCCTGCAGGGCGAAGCATCGAGGTCTCGATCGAGTCGTGAGAGGTATTCATGCGGACGCTGATTCTAGCGACCCTCGTTCTTCCGCCAACTCCCGATTCATGCATGTTCCTCGCGTTATTTCTGATGTCCCCGAGTGCCTATGGCGTTTTCAGTCAAGAATTGCTCAAGGGTCGATGGTTTGGCGGTCCCGACTTTCTTACTCGGCCTTCATCTCGATGCCATGTTGCACCAGATAGGTGCGGCATTTGTCCTCACCCATGTATTTGCTCAGCAGGCGGGCATCCACCTCGGTGAAATCGACCATGATGAGGCCGTCCAGCACATCGGAGAAGTCCTTGTCCACATTGAAGCTCAGGATCGTGGCGTTGAGCTTCAGGTAATGCTTGAGCAGCACCGGGATGCCCTTGCCATCCGTCTCCACGCTGGACACGAGAGCCGAACAATCATCCACATTTTGCAGATTCGCGGAGATGAACTCGCGCATCAGGCGGCGGCTGCGCATGTAGCGAAAGGGATTTCGCGGCTTCACGAAGCTGGCGAGCTGGGGATGCAATTTGTTGTCCTGCAAGAAGGCCACCATGATCTTCCGCGAGAGGCTGTTGTAATCCCGGCTGATGCTCACCGGGCCAAAGAGCTTCGTGTACTGCGGATTGCGGGCGATCCAGTTCGCGATGCCTTTCCACAGCAGTGGCAGCGAGGCGAGACGGCTTTGGTAGGCCTTCACAATGAAACTGCGGCCCATCTCCACGGCGTTGCCAAGGTGCGACAGGAAGGGTTTTTCGAAGCGGAAGAGCGTGCTCGTGTAGAGGCCTTTCGGCCCATATTCGCGAAGGATGAAGTCAGCACGCCCGAGGCGGTAAGCGCCGGCGATTTGTTCCTTCTCCTCGTCCCACAGCACGAGATGCTCGTAGTAGCGGTCAAACTTATCGAGATCGACGGCCTCGCCAGTGCCTTCACCGACTTCGCGGAAGGTCACCTCACGCAATCGCCCGATCTCCTGAAGAAGGCAGGGGATTTCGTGCGAGTGCGCCTGATAGACAGAGAGATCACCCTGGCCCACGAGCTTGCCGCCACGGGCGCGGAGCATATCCACCTCGCAGACCATGCGAGTCTGGATATCCGGCGCCGGCTCCAAAGAAGGTCCGCCCGCGCTGCTTTCGACCTGCACCTTCGGCACCTTGCCACGCTGGTGCAGCACGAAGGTGTGGATGCGCAGGTATCGCGTCAGGGATTCGTCGTCCTCGAACTTTTTTAAGCGCGAATACGGAATCGCGTGGCCCACCCGCATCGGGACTTCCGTGCCCCCGCGTTTGCTAAACTCCCGCAGCAGCAGGCCCGTGCGAAGACGCGGATGAATGAGGCCTGCGGTGTGGAAAAGAGCGCTGTTTGAACCAGGAAAATAAACCGGCAGATGGTGGCTTGAGTGCGCCGCACGAGCGAGCCGAGGTGGTTCGTCCACGCAGGCTCTTCGACACCGCGTCCTGGCTTGTAGGCGGCTACTTCGCCAGCGGGAAAGATGATCAGCGTGCCGCCATTGCGCAGCAGGCGGATGGCCTCCTTCATCGGCGAGAGGTTCTGCTTGGCGGCGTTTTTGCCGCCAAATGGGTTCACCGCGATGATGTGATCCTCCAGCTCCTTCATGGCGAGCATCATGGAGTTCGTCATCACCTTCAAATCAGGCCTAAACTGCGCTGCCCAGCGGCTGAGCATCACGGGATCGACGATGCCAAAGGGATGGTTCGCGATGATGATGAGCGGGCCGCTTTTCGGAAACTCAAAACCCGATGGCAGATCCACCTTCTCCCGCGTGCCGAGGACCTGAGCCACGGAATCAAACCATGCGAACACCTTGGGATACTGCGGATGCTCGTGATACAGGCGAGCGGAGTTTTCATACACCTCGTTGAAGTTCTTCACCCCGAGGGTCTTTTCCACAGCAGGTCCGAAAACGCGGTAAAGCCTGCGCTGAAGAGGGGTCTTGAGGTGCTCGCTCAGATCAAAGATCATGCGGTCGATTGGGTCCGGTGGTTGGAAACGGAATTGACACCATCCATCCTCGCGAAAAGCCCTCGCGCAAGTTGCATCCCGTGTCGAAAAGGTTGAAAAAGTTGGGTCAAACTAACTCCGCCCAGGTGCCTCGGGTTACGCCGAGTTGGCTTTGCGCCTTCAATTCACGCCAAATGTCGTCCGACGGGCGTTTTCCTGCCAAAAGGTCCTGATAGGTGCGCAGCACGCGGAGCGACTCGGCCTTGTCTTCTTCGAGCAATTCAACGCGGAAAGCTCCCAGCCCGGCCTGACGCAGCGCGGTGAAGTATTGCGCCCCGGTTTGCGGCACCGCGTTGAAGAGCGTGTTCCGGCAGCCGACATCGGCCTTCAGAGGATGCTCCATGCCCACGCGGTCCCGCAGATGCACGCGATGCTTCTCGCAGGGGCGGCCGCAGTTCGTGAAATCCGTTCCCTCGCTCATGAAGGCGGCGAAAACGCAGTGCTCCATGTGAAACATCGGCATATGCTGGTGCAGCGTGAGCTCAAACCACTCCGGCGGTGCGCCACCGAGCAGATCCAGCACCTGCTCAATGCTCAAATCGTAGCTGATGGTGAGCCGTTCGAGCCCAGACCTCTTCAAAATCTCGGCCGTGAGCGGGTTCGCCACGTTGAGTGAAAAGTCACCGGTCATCGGGATGCCTTCGCCGCTGAAAAACGCCATCGCGCCGAGGTTGCGAATGAGCACGCCATGGGGCTCTGCTCGCTGGATGAGCTTGAAGAAGCCCGCCTCGCCGGATTTTTGAATGCGCGGCGTCGCCAGCCAGATTTGCGCTCCCGAGTCTCGAATCTCCGCCACCACATCGCCGTAGCGGCGGATGTCCTCGAAGTCGAGGTAGAGCCGCGTGATGCCCGTTTCGAGTGCGGCATCGATTTGCTCGCGAGTGCGGCAAAGCGCATGCAGATGGGGTGGCGATGACACGTCGCCCCTCCGAACCTCGGGCATCAAGGATTCGAGCGTCGTGGCGCTTTTCAGCCTGGGCGAAGGCGACGACTCGTCGCCACTCCGAAGCTCCACCAAATCCCTCCGCATGCGGTTCAGCTCGCTGATGGGCAAAATGACCTCGCCTTCGACCTCGAAGCGCACGTCGCCGAGTTCGAACTCGGTGCCGCCGAGGCGTGAAAATTGATCGCAGAAGCTCTCGCGGGTCAGCGGACGCTTCATCGCCGTCTGCAGAGGCATCGTCGAGGTCACGACGTGCGAGCCGCATTGCACGCGAAGAGGTTCACCCGCCTTGCCAGTGGCGATGAGGTCGAGTCTTGTCTGCTTGCGGATCGGAATGTCACCTTCAAAAGACTGGCGCAGAGCCCGGTTCAAAGCCGGATCGCTCGTTTTGAAGACACGCGTGCCGACGGGGATGTCCTCCATGCGCAGATGACCGTGACGGAAGCTCAAGCGGCTGCCGCGCATCTCGTAGATGCTGCCGCCTTGCTCGTGGTTCGTGTCGTTGAGATTTTCAAAGACGACGCCATCACCCGGTTTCATCGCGAGTTGGAGTTCATCCAATTCCAACGTGTCCGCGCCGAGGATGCGCGTGACGGCTCCGACATACGGGCCGCGCTTTTTGCCGTAGTAGGCACCGACGAGTTCCTGATGATTCACCCCGTGCATCCAGCCAGTGTAAAGGCCACGCGAGAAGGTCATCTCGAGCGCATAACGATCCTCCTCGGTCGCTGGAGCCGGCCTTCCAGCCAATGCCCGATCAATGGCGGCGCGATAGACCTGAGTGACGCCAGCCACATACTCCGGTGTCTTCAGACGACCTTCGATTTTGAAGCTGCGAATGCCCAGCTCGATCAATCGCGGGATTTCATCCACCGCCGCGAGATCCTGCGGCGAGAGCAGGTAGCGTTTGTCGCCCAGATCACGCGGTTCGCCATCCACGAGCATCTCATAAGGCATGCGGCAGGCCTGCGCACACTCGCCCCGGTTGGCACTACGACGGCCGAGTGACTCGCTGGTGAGGCATTGGCCGGAATACGCGACGCACAAGGCTCCATGCACAAACACCTCCAGCGGCACCTGCGCCTCTTTGAAGCGCTCCAGCTCACGGAGGCTCAGCTCGCGGGCGAGCACCGCTTGGTCGATGTCGAGCTGCTTAGCAAATTCGAGCCCTTCTGGCGAGGTGATGGTCATCTGTGTGCTCGCATGCAGTCGCAGGTTCGGCGTGAGCGCCTTCACCATGCGGGCGAGGCCAAGGTCCTGCACGATCACTGCATCCACGCCGCAGTCTTCGAGCAGATGAAGCTGCTTCTCCGCGTCCCGAAGCTCGCCGGTGAAGATGAGCGTGTTGAAGGCCACATAACCCTTCACGCCATGCTCGTGGAGGAATTTCATCAGCTCCGGCAGATCCTCCTCGGTGAAGTTATCCGCTCGAAGCCTCGCATTGAAGCGTGGCATGCCGAAGAAGATCGCATCCGCCCCGTTCGCCACGGCGGCACGGGCACACTCCCAGTTGCCGGCGGGGGAGAGCAGTTCGGGTTTGATGAAGGATGACATGCGAACTGCGTTTGCGACCTTCCTGGCCGCCGGTCAAGGTCACAGATCGTCATCCGCCCGGCAAGAATCCTTCGCTGATGCTTGCAGCATGCCTCGCCTACCTGTCGTTTATCCCCTCCATGAAGTCTCTTCTGTCCTTCCTGTCTCTCGTTTCCCTCGCCGCCGGCTCCACGCTCACGCCACTGAAGTACAACAACCCCGGTCTCGTCGTCGATCTCGGCGTCGGTCTGTGGGCCTGGCCGCTGCCGATGGACTTCGATGGCGATGGCGACCTCGATCTCGTGGTGAACTGTCCGGACAAGCCCTACAACGGCATCTACTTCTTCGAAAACGCCAGCGGCGACACCGCGAAGACCAAGATGCCTATCTTCAAACCGGCGAAGCGCATCAGCAAAGGCGCTCAAAACGTGCAGGTGAGTTACCTCGACGGCAAACCGGTGGTGCTCACGCCGGGCAATGCGCATCCCGATTTCCTTAAAACCGGCATCGAGCAGCAGGTGAAGCTCGGTCCGCCCGCGAACGTCCACATGAACAAAGTCCGCGCCAACATGTGGCGCATGGTCGATTTCGACGGCGACGGCAAAAACGATCTCATCGTCGGCGTCGGCGACTGGACCGAATACGGCTGGGACAACGCCTACACCGCCGATGGCCGCTGGATGAACGGCCCGCTGCGCGGTTATGTGTATCTGCTGAGCAACACAGGCACGAACGAAGCGCCGAAGTATGACAAGCCGAAGAAGATCAACGCCACCGACCGCCTCGTGGAGACCTTTGGCTGGCCTTCGCCGAATTTTGGCGACTTCGACAACGACGGCGACCTCGACCTGCTCTGCGGCGAATTCCTCGACGGCTTCACCTATTTCCAAAACACCGGCAGCCGCACCAAGCCGAAGTATGCGCTCGGTGTCCGCCTCAAAGCCGACACGGGCAAGTACCTCACGATGGATCTCGAAATGATCACGCCGACCGCCATCGACTGGGACAAGGACGGCGACCTCGACCTCATCTGCGGCGATGAAGATGGCCGCGTGGCCTTCATCGAGCACACCGGCAAGTTCGACAACAAAGTGCCAGTCTATGCCGAGCCTCGCTACTTCCAGCAGGAGGCCGATCAGGTGAAATTCGGCGCTTTGGTCACACCCGTCGGTTTCGATTGGGATGCCGATGGCGACACCGATCTCATCTGCGGCAACACCGCCGGTTATGTCGCCTTCATTGAGAACCTCAGCGGCAAAGGTGTGGAGCAGCCGAAATGGGCCGCGCCGGTCAAACTCGAAGCCGCCAGCAAAGTCATCCGTCCGATGGCCGGACCGAATGGCAGCATCCAAGGCCCCTGCGAAGCGAAGTGGGGCTACACCACGCAAACCATTGCCGATTGGGACCAAGACGGCCTTCCCGACCTCCTCCTCAATTCCATCCTCGGCAAAGTCGTGTGGTTCAAAAACATCGGCACACGCCAAAAACCGCAACTCGCCGTCGCCCAGCCCATCGAGGTCGAATGGAACGGCGAGCAGCCTCACCTCGCCTACGGCTGGTTGCGCCCCGAAGGCAAGGCGCTGCTCACGCAATGGCGCACCACGCCCGTCGGCGTCGATTGGAACAAGGATGGACTCACCGACCTCGTCATGCTCGATCAAGAAGGCTACCTCGCCTTCTTCGAGCGTGCCAAGCAGGGCGATAAACTCGTGCTCAAACATCCGCAGCGCGTGATTTGTGCCTCCAACAAGGCCCACAAAGCTGAAGAAGGCCTCAAAGTGAAAACACCCGTCGCGATGACCGCTGGCGAGCCTCTGCGTCTCAACGCCGGCATCGCCGGCAAGAGCGGAAGACGCAAGCTTTGCATCATGGATTGGGATCAAGACGGCCAACTCGACATCCTGCTCAACTCCGCCAACGCCAACTTCCTCCGCCAGGAAAAGACCGCCGAGGGCAAATGGTTCTTCGCTGACATGGGCCTGCTTTCCGACGCCAACATCGAAGGCCACGACGTGAGCCCCACGACGGTCGATTTCAATGCTGACGGTCTCCCCGACTTCGTCGGCGGTGCCGAGGACGGGCATCTGTATTACATGCGCAATCCGAAGGCGAAGTGATCAAAGGCGGGACAGAAAGATGTGGGACGGATGTGTTGGGCGGAGACAATGCCGTGGTTTTCTGATGCCATGACGCCCAACTATCCGTCTCGTGCGGTTCACGTTCGTTCTCACGTGTTCGCTCCAGGGCAGCTGGATAGTTCGGCGAAGTCAGCTCAGGTGTGAGCAATGCTTTCTCCGCCGAACACATCCGGCCTACGATCTCAATTCATCACGCGAGGATGCTCTTCACCACATTTCCGGCGATGCCGGTGAGGCGCATGTCGAGGCCTTGGTATTTGTAATTGAGACGCTCGTGGTTGATGCCGAGGAGGTGCATGATGGTGGCGTTGAGGTCGTGCACGTGGACGCCGTCGCGGACGATGTTGTAGCTGTAGTCGTCGGTTTCGCCGTGGATGTGGCCTTTTTTGACGCCGGCTCCGGCGAGGAAGAGGCTGTAGCAGCGCGGGTGATGGTCGCGGCCGTAATTGGTCTCGGTGAGGGTGCCCTGGGAATAGATGGTGCGGCCGAATTCGCCGCCCCAGACGATGAGCGTGTCATCGAGCAGGCCGCGTTGCTTGAGGTCTTTGATGAGAGCGGCGGTGGCCTGGTCGGTATCGCGGCACTGGCCTTTGATGGCATTCGGAAGGCCGCCGTGATGATCCCAGCCCATGTGGAAGAGTTGGATGCAGCGCACATCGCGTTCGGCGAGTCGGCGGGCGAGCAGGCAATTCGCGGCGTAGGTGCCGGGGGTGGTCACATCCGGGCCGTACATCTCCAAAATGTGTTTGGGCTCGTTTTTGGTGTCCACGAGGTCGGGTACGCTCATTTGCATGCGGAAAGCCATCTCGTATTGAGCGATGCGCGTGGCTGTTTCGGGATCGCCAAAGGCTTGGAAATCCTTTCGGTTCAGCGCGGCGAGTTCATCGAGCATCTGTCGGCGCATGGGGCGATCCACGCCGGATGGATTCGAGAGATAGAGCACGGGATCGCCCGAATTGCGGAAGCGAACGCCGGCGTGATGCGTGGGCAAAAAGCCGCTGCCCCAAAGGCGGTCGTAAAGCGGCTGATCCTCGCGACGGCCGGTGCCGAAGGACGTCATGACGACATAAGCTGGCAGATCGCGATTCAGGCTGCCGAGGCCGTAGCTGAGCCACGAGCCAATGCTGGGCCGCCCGGCGAGTTGCGAGCCTGTCTGGCAAAACGTGATCGCCGGATCGTGATTGATCGCCTCGGTGAACATCGAGCGGATGAGGCAGATCTCGTCGGAAACGCCGCTGATGTTCGGAATGAGCTCGCTGAGCTCCATGCCGCTCTTGCCATGCTTCGCGAACTTGAACATCGACGGAGCCACCGGGAAGGATTTTTGCCCCGAAGTCATCGTGGTGAGCCGCTGACCTTGGCGAATCGACTCCGGCAGGTCTTTGGCACGTTGTGCGGCCATCTGCGGCTTTGGATCGAAGAGGTCCATCTGCGACGGAGCACCGCTTTGGAACAAATAGATGATGCGCTTGGCCTTCGGCGCGTAGTTCGGGAAAGATGTCGCGCCGCTCAGATTCGACAGCGCAGCGGCACCGATGGCGGCGGAGGAATTGCGGAGGAAGACACGGCGGTTGAGGGCGTCTTGAAGTTGCATGGTGAGGGGGTGTTAAAAGGCTTCCGGGTTGGCGAGGTAATCACGCGGATGCACCGCAGTAATCTCAGACGACACCGCTTTGAAGTCGTCTGTGTTGAAAGTGAGTATGCGCGGGATGCGATGCAGCCGTGCATAGGCGACGAAACGCATGTCGTGGGCTTTGTAGCCGGTGATGTGGTAGGTTTCGACGATTCGTCTCCACTCCGTCAGCATGTCTGCGGGGTCTGGAAGGTGCAGGAAACGCTTCTGGGCTGAGTCGAGGACAAAACGAGCGCGCTCTACCGACCAGCCGAGTCCGCCCCGGAGGATGGGCCGAGTAGCAACCACCCAGGTTTCGTAGATTGTTTGGCTGCTGATGAAGATCATCTCGCCGTTTTTGGCCATGCTGTGCAGGCAGTCGAAGGCATCACGATGATGCACGCTGTCCGAATCAGCGCTTCGAAGAATCAGATTAGTGTCCACCAGCCAGGCGCTCATCGGTCAGGTGAGTAAATGGCCTCTGCGGAGATGTCCTTGTCCGATAATCCAGCGGGTGTGGCGATGCTCTCCAGCCATGCACGCATCTCCGTTCCACGTTCTTCGGCGGTGGTTGCTTCGGATGCACCAGACGGCCCCTGGCTTTGCTCGACGCGCACCGCTTTGATGACGACGCTGTCCTTGTCGAGTTGCAGATCAAATAATGTCTGCCCGCTGGCGCCAAAATGTTTCAGCAGGGCGTTCACCATTCCGATAGGTGGTTGTGCGGTCAGAGTGCTCATGGCTTGATTCTAAGGTAAAATCACGGGCGCGTCACCACCTCGTTCATGTTGAGGATGACGCTGGCGGTGACGCCGTAGGCGGCGAGTTCGGCCGGGTTGAGTGCGGCGTCGGGCTTGTGAGCACCGGTGGCGAGGAATTGTTTCGCACCGTCCGGTGCGGCCTGGAAGGCGGTGAGGCGGTTTTGCAGGCCTTTCTTCAAAATGGCGACCTCATCCGCCGATGGCGCACGCGAGGTGGCACGGCGGAAGGCCCAAGTGATGCGCTGCTCGGGCGTGGAGCCGCCTTCTTTGATCATTTTTTCGCCCAAAGCCTTCGCCGCTTCGACGAAGGTGACTTCGTTGAGCAACGAGAGGGCTTGGAGCGGCGTGTTCGTGCGGCTGCGTTTCACGGTGCAGACTTCGCGGGATGGAGCGTCGAACATGAGCATCGTGGGCGGTGCGGCGGTGCGTTTCCAGATGGTGTAGAAGCTGCGACGATACAGACCTTCGCCGGTGTCGGCTTTGTAGCCACGGAGGTCGCCGTATTTGCTGGTGTCGTCCCAGACGCCGTCGGGCATGTAGGGCTTCACGCTGGGGCCGCCGACCTTGGGCACGAGCAGGCCGGCAATGGCGAGCGCTTGGTCGCGAACGACTTCACCACCGAGGCGGAAACGTGGACCGCGGGCGAGAAGGCGGTTGTCGGGATCTTTTTCGAGCAAGGCAGGCGTGACCTTGCTGCTTTGACGATACGCGGCGCTCATGACGATGAGTTTCTGCATCTTCTTCATGTCCCAGCCGCTGCGGATGAACTCGGTGGCGAGCCAGTCGAGCAACTCGGGATGCACCGGATACTCGGCCTGCGAGCCGAGGTTCTCCGCTGTCTTGCAAATGCCGTAGCCGAAGAATTTTTCCCAGGCTCGATTGACCCACACGCGGGCGGTGAGCGGGTTCGCGGGATCGACGAGCCACTGCGCGAGGCCGAGACGGTTTTGCGGTGCGCCTTTCGGCATCGGCGGCAGGGCGGAAGGCGTGTTCATGGTGACTTTGTCGCCGGGTTTGTCGTATTCGCCGCGCTTGAGCACAAAGGTGTCACGCACAGGACCTTCCTGCATGATCATGACGTTGGGCAACGAGCGGTCGAAGTCGTCGAAAGCACGCTGCGCCTTCGTGAGGGCCACATCGGCCTGTTTGAGCGGATTGGGCACGTTGGCGCGGAAGAAGGCCTCGATGTCTTTTTTCTGCTGCGGCGTGCGTTTGGCCGCGGTGGTCTCGATGGCGAGTTTGAGTGCAGGTGCGAAGGGTTCACCGCTGAGTTTCACGGCATCCGGCGGCAAACTGGAGGCGGAAAGACGGAAGCGGCCGATGTTATGCCCGCCGATGGCCTCCATGCGCACGCGGAGCAGCAGCATGGCCCCTTTTTCGGCGGCGATGGGTTCCTGCAGCACAAACATCGCGCGGCGGTTTTCTTTGCGATTCGGGCCATCGACGGCCCAGGAGCCGCGTTTGCCCTTGCGCTTGCCGTCGTCGATCACGTTGGCGATCTCGTAGCCTTTTTGCGAGAAGTCGGCCTCGGCCTTCTTGAGCTTCAAAAGCTCCTGCTTGCCGTTGGCATGCCGCACATAGACGTCGAAGCCGCTGAGGGCGAAATTGCTGTTGCTGTAGCGACCCGCACCGCCGCCGGGCAAGGAAGGATCGGTGAGGCATTCGAGCAGGAAGGCGGACGCGCCTTGCTCCGACAGCGGTGCATCAAAAACATACACATCCTTCTGCGGATTCGCGCCGCTGGCGAGGTAGCTGCCATCGGGCTGCTTCACGAGCGGCGTGCCGACTTTGGACTCGACTTTTGTCGGCGTGAGCGGTGCCCAGACGGCCTTCATCTTGCTGAGCGTCTCCAGCGCCTTCGGCTCCCATGCGGCGACGAGTTGTGGGAGCTGCTTGGTGAGCTCGGCGACCTTCGTCTTGGCCTGTTTCACCTCGGCATCGAGCTGCGCGAGCTTTTGCTCCTGCTCCGGCGTGGCCACGTTGGTGATGGGAAGGCTATTGCCGCCGCTGCGATTCGAAGCGCCCTGGATGGTGCCGCTCTCCGGCACGTTGTTGAAGAAGGCGAAGAAGGAATAGAAGTCCTTCATCGGAAGCGGGTCGTATTTGTGATCGTGGCAGCGGCAGCAGCCCATCGTGAGGCCCATCCACGTGGCGCTGGTGGTCTCCACGCGGTCCACGATGTTCTCGATGCGCCACTCCTCGGCGATGATGCCGCCCTCGCCATTGATGCGATGGTTGCGATTGAAACCGGTGGCGACGACCTGCTCGCGTTTCGCATTCGGAATGAGGTCACCGGCGATCTGCTCGATGGTGAACTGGTCGAAGGGCTTGTTGTCGTTGAAGGCTTTGATCACCCAATCACGCCACGGCCACATCTGGCGGCTGCTGTCCGTTTGGAAGCCGTTCGAATCGGCATAGCGGGCGAAATCCAGCCACTGCATGGCCATGCGCTCGCCGTAGTGCTGGCTGGCGAGCAGACGGTCCACATAGGCTTCGTATTTTTTGTCGGACCAATCGGACAGATCGGACAAATCAGCCGTGGAGGGCGGCAGGCCGGTGAGGTCCAAAGCGACGCGTCGAATCTGCGTCGCCGCATCGGCGGGAGGAGACATTTGGAGGCCTTCTCTGTCCAAACGGGTCGCGATGAAGCGATCCACCGGGTGCTCGATGCCCGCGACCTTCGGCGGCTCGACCCGCACGGGCGCGAGGAAGGCCCAGTGGCCCTGATATTCGGCTCCTTCGGCGATCCACTGCTTCAGGATGGCCTTTTCGGCGCTGGTGAGCGGTTTGCCGCTTTTCTCCGGCGGCATGACATCGTCGTGCGAGTCATCCAGCATTGCGCGGGCGATCATCTGGCTCTTTTCCGGGCTGCCAGGCACGAGCGCGATGTCGCCGGACTCGGCGGGCTTCATCGCCTCCTCGCGAATGTCGAGCCTCAGCTCGCCTTTGCGATGGCTGGCATCCGCGCCGTGGCAGTGAAAGCACTTCTCATTGAGGATCGGCCGCACATCGCGGTTAAACTGGAGCTTCTCCGCGAAGAGGGAGGCGGGGAAAACGAGAAGAGGTAGGAGGAAACGAGGCATGGCAGGAAGTGGCGCAGCAAATACGGCCCAGCGGGTCTTCAGATTGGAGGTTTCTTATGTCTTTTTCTGCCTTCGGCGGTTTTTACCGCCGTGTCGCCGTCATGAAGCCGCGGGCGACAGCAGTGTCGTGATACGCGCCGGGCGTGAAACCAGCCTCGTCGAGCAGCGCGGCATACTCGCCGGTGCTGTAGCATTTGCCCTGCGTGGAGTGCATGAGCAGGCAGGAGTATTCGGCGACATGCAGCGGGCCGTTTTTGGCCTCGTTGATGAAGGCGTCGTGAATGATGAGCAGGTCGCCGGGCTTCAGCGCGGCATGAGAAACGCCAAGAAGTTTCTTCACCTCGGCCACACCCCAGTCGTGCAGCACATTGGAGTAGAGATGCACATCGCAGCCGGTGGGCAGGCCGTCGAACATGTTGCCCGTGGCCACGCTGACGCGATCGGCGCAGCCACGTTCTTCGATCAGTTTGGCCGCGATGCGATCCACGGGCGCTTGATCAAAGGCGATGGCTTTCAGATGCGTGTGCTGCGCAGCAATGGAGCTGGCGTAGATGCCGGAACCTGCGCCGATATCGAGCAGGCAGGAGCGGCCGGAGAGATCGAGCTTCTTGGCGAGGGCCTGCGACAGATAAAGGCCGCGGCAATCCATCGCGGCGGTGAATTTGCGGGCGAAATCCTCCTGCTCCATCGCCTTGTGCCAGTCGAAGGCGGCCTTGTCGCCACTCCAGCCGGCTGGTTTGTCCGTCTTGAGGACTTCGAGGTAGTCGCGGGCAATCGGGCGATCATGCAGCGAGGCATAGTAAGGCCGCAAATCCCACACGGAACCGGCGCGGAGATGTTCCTTCGCGGTGTCTGAGGCATGAAACACCCCACCGTCGTTTTTCACCCAGCCATTCGCAGTGAACAACGTGAGCATCACATCCACCGGCCGCTCTTTGAAGCCAAAGTGATCGCCAATGCCGCTCAAGGACGATGGAGTCGCCGCCAGCCAGGTGAAGAAGTCGATGCTCAGCGCCGCCGTGATCAAATCGACCGCGTAGAGGCTGTCGCGGTAGCGGTAGATGTTGAGGGGATCGGTTTGCGGTGCGGAGGTGAGGTCGTGCGGCATGGGGAGGTGTGAAGACTTGACGCTGGGAGGCGTAAACGGCACAATGGCGGCATGAAATCCATTTCCGCCAGCCGCTTTTTCGCCGACAGCACTCTTGTGGACGCGCTTCCAGATGGGGAGCACCTTGCGGTAAAGACCCGTGGTAAGACGCAGTTCATCGTTGTGAAAGGCGGGCGCCCCCGCATGACGGCTGAGATTGCCCGGCAGCGTGCAGTGGGATCGGAACGTGGATCGAGGTTTGATGGCGTGGCCTTCTTGAAAACACTGAAGAAATGACCTTCTACGCGGACAGCTCCTGGTGGCTGGCCGTGAAATGCCGGCACGACATGCACCACAGGCGTGCTTGGCGTTTCTTTGACCGAAATCCAGACGGTGAGGTCATGTGGACGCCGTGGCAGCGTGTCGAGGTCTTCAACTGCTTCCTCCAGGCCGAGAGGCACGGGCTGGTGGATGAGAGTGAAGGCAGGCAGATGATCCGGCTTCTCGATCAGGAGGTGCGGCTCGGCTACTGGCCCCACCGTGAACTCTCATGGACCAATGCCATCCGTCGTGCTTGCCAGATTTCGGCAGATCACTCGCTGGATTTGATTGTCCGCGGGATGGATCTTTTTCATGTGGCCATCGCGCTGGAATTGAAGGCGGAAGGCTTTTTGTCTTTTGACGAGGAGCAGATGGAGCTGGCGGCACGAGCAGGGCTGCGACTCGTGAAATTGTAGATGCTTTACTTTTTGCCCGTCTCTTCGATCAGGGAACCCGTGATGAAGAGCAGTCGCGAAACACCTTCGGAAGGCTGGGAGCCCAAAACAACGGTCTGGCCGTCCCAAATGGTGATGGCGGTGGAAATGCCAGTGGCGGGGTTTTGATCCTGCGAGTTCGTGAGAATGCGAATGTTCATCTCGATGGTGTAGCCATCGGGACCAATCATGGGATCGATTTTCATCTCCTGACCTCCCATGGCGGCGGGGAGGACATACATCGGTGGCTTCAGATTGGGCTTCAGCACTTCCAGCTTGGCATCGGAGACGGCGAGTTTCTTCATCAACTTTTCGAATTGAGGCTGGGTGAAGACACCGCTCAGGATGAACTGTCGCGGAGGTGGCGGCTCGGTTGTTGGAGGTGCATGGGTGGCGTCCACCTTTTCGGTCGAAGGCTGCAGCAGCCAGTGATGCAGTTGCTTCACATGGTCGCCTTTCATCTCGACGGCTTTCACAGAAAGGTGCACGCTCTTTTTGACCTCGCGTTGAATCAGGGCATCGAGCCACACTTCAATCAGTTCTAGGTTGGCTTTGGTGTTCCGCACAGTGAGTTTTCCATCCTTGAGCGACGCGTCCGCGCCTTTTGGGAAGGCGATGCCAGAAGCTTTGAGAACCTCGACAGGCGTTTTGTCCTGCGGAAAACTTTTGGGCAGCTTGTAAACACGCACGGCCCATTCGCTGACGGCTTTGTCAGGCATATCGACACCAGTGCTGGAGGGCTGCATGGTGGCGGTGGATTCAAAGCTGATGGCTTTCTGGCCTTGCGGATTCAGCGCCTCGGCGATGATAAGCACGGTGACGGGTTTTTTAGCACCAGGCAGATGCAGGATGAGCGTTTCGCCACTCGCGAGCACGGCCTTGGAGGAGACGCTGAGGGTTTGCACGCGGGTCCAGTACGGCTGGGCATCCTTTTTTGGCAGCCACGGACGTTCGGCATCAGGATCGATGCCGAGATCGACTTTCGCTTCGACGCTCGCTTTTCCATCCGGGGCAGGATTGGCGACGAGTTTGATGCTCGGTCCGATGAACTTGGCCTCGATTGCGATGCCTTTCGACTCCGGCTTGTCGGGAAGAACCTCGCGCACGACCTCGACGGTGGCTCCCAGGCCCATTTTGGTGGTGACGCTCGGAGCGCTCAGCAGATCGACGCCTTTTCTCTGAGAATTCTCCTTCCACAGTTTTTCGGCTTCATCGGATTGTAGAATGCTTTCATGACTGCCGATGTGCTGGTCGGCCTGAATGAGTTTGCACTGAAAATACACCTGCGGGAGACGGTGATGCAGGCGGTCGATGATGGCTTCGATTTGATCGAGAGCGAGACGCGTATGGCGCACAATCAATTGCGAGGTGGCGTATTGAAAAAGAGCGCGGGAACCTTCCGGGAAGGTGATGCCGTTCTTTTCGAGAACCTGCTGCGCTGTCATGCTCACCAGCGGAGGCTCACCGGCGAAGGGTACTCTCTGCTCTTGTCTAGCAAATGGGTCTCTCTGCTCTTGGCCGAGTGTGAGAAAATCGGGCACCACCCGGTAAATCCGCGTGAACATCGTCTTGTCCTTGGGATCTTCTTGACGCGTTTGCTGCGCTGATGCCGTCGCAAGGCCAAAAGAGGCCGCGACGAAGGGCGCGAGCACGGCGAAGCTTGCGCAGCCGAGCACAAACAACGCGCCAACCTTCTTTCGCACGCCTCGGGCTTCCATCAGTGCGACGAGACGATCCTGGAGCCGACGAGCCGGACGTGAGCGAGCAATCGACATCGCAAAACGCGCGGGGGATGGCTTGGCCGCCCAGCTGAGCAGGAAGTCGATGTAGGATGACTGATCGGGCTCTTCCTCGACTGCGGCCGCGTCACAGGCCTCCTCACGGGCGCGGGAAAATTCCTCGATGAGGGCATGGGCGAAGGGATTCCACCACAGGAAGGCGAGGGCGATGTTTGCAGCAGCACCGCCACGGTGTCGTTGGTGCGCAGATGCTCGCTCTCGTGCCGAATGAGCCAGCGCCACTGCTGGGCGGTGAGTTCTTGAAAAGCGGAGGCGGGCACCGCAATGACGGGAAAGAACCAGCCTGCCACACAGGGGGTGCAGGCTCCGTCAAAAACACGAACGCGATCCGGCTTCACATCGGCAGGCAACGTCTCGTATTCAGAAGCCGTCGGGTATCTCAGACCCCATGCCCAGCGCTGAAGGCGGACACTTTGAACCAGCAATCGGAGGAGCAAAAGTGCAGTGACGAGCCATGAGAGGCGATGAAGCCATTTCACGAGCTCGTTCCAATTCCATGGTGGGGCGGCCGCAGGAGCCGCCGTCGGAGTCACGATGACTTTTTGCGGTTCCACCTTCACCCGCCAGTCGTGCTCGAAGGTCTCGCGGAGCGGTGAGAGGACAGGGACGTGCTGCTTCGTCGGGAAAAGATCCCGCATCGAGATGTCGAACGGGCTGTAGAGGCACATCAGCACCGCGAGATTCGCGAGGATGCAGCGGCGCAGGGCATCACGGATGACAAAACGCACCAGCAGCCAGGCCACCGCGCCGATGACGAGGCTGTGAACGATGAAATTGATGGAGGTGATGGTTTCCGTGCTCACGACTCGGCTCCTCCTTTCCTGCCTCGGACGAGCTTGCGCAGTTCCGCCAGTTCCTCTTCGGTGATCTCGCCACTCTCGACAAGGCAGCGCACGAGGGCGAGGCCGCTGCCGCCAAAGAGTCGCTGCTTCAGCTCGGTGAGCACGCTGGTGCGGCCGCGCTGCTCCGGCACGGCGGGCTCGTAAGCATGGCTGCGACTGGAGTCATCGCGCACGATCCAGCCCTTGGCTTCGAGGCGGGTGAGCTGGGTTTGGAGCGTGTTTCGCGTCACCGGTTCGTCACGACCTTGATTGACGGCCTCCAGCAGCTCCAAAACGGACGCGGGATGCTTTTTCCAAAGGATGTCCATGAGCGCCTGCTCGGCGGCGGAGAGAGGTGGGAGAGCTTTTTTCGCCATAATTCGCGAGTTTGCCGACAAGTGTCGGATTTGTCGAGAAAAATGTCCGACAGGTGTCGGAGGAAGGGGTGGAGGGTGGAGTGGTGGAGAATGGGAGTGATGGGGTCCGGATCGCCGAAACATCACTCCACCACTCCATCACTCCAGTCGGCTCCCCGCGCCGCCCGCACCACTTTCCTGACGGATTCCGCTGCTCCCGGCCGTTGACTTGGCCTTCACTTCCAGACAGCATCGCGCCCACCATGTCCAACGCTCCCGCCCCCAAGCTCACGACCACCCACTGGCTCATCATCATCATCGCCAGCATCGGCTTCCTCTTTGATACCTATGAGCTGCTGATGACGCCGCTGACGGCTCCGCCCGCCATCGCCGAACTGCTGGGCGTGGACATGACGCACCCGACCGTGACGGAATGGACCGGGAAGCTGCTGTGGATCACCGCGCTGTGCGGCGGCATCTTCGGCCTAATCGGCGGCAAGCTCACCGACATGCTCGGGCGCAAGTTTGTGATGGCCGCGAGTATCTTCGTGTATTCGTTCTCGCCCTTCTGCGCGGCCTATTCGACCTCGCTGGGCATGTTCATCTTCTTCCGCAGTTTGACCTTCATCGGCGTCTGCGTGGAGTTCATCGCGGCGATCACCTGGCTGGCGGAGGTTTTTGAGGACAAGCATCAAAAAGAGAAGTGGCTGGGCATCACGCAGGCGTTTGCCTCGCTGGGCGGTCTGCTCGTGACCGGCATCAACGTGTGGATCCTGTCTCACATGAAGGACTTGCCCGCGCTGGGGCTGCCGGTGGCCTCTTCGTGGCGCTACCTGCTCATGACCGGCATCCTGCCGGCGATCCCGATTGCTTTGATGCTGCCCTTTGTACCGGAATCGAAGGTGTGGAAGGAAAAGAAGGCCGCAGGCCTGCTGAAGCGTGCCAGCATCGGCCAGCTCTTCGCGCCTGAGCTGCGCCGCGTGACCATCGTGACGGCCATTCTCTCTGCCTGCGCCTACGGTCTGGCCTTTGGGGCGCTGCAAATCACGCCGCTGCGCATCGCCCCGGTCTGCCGGAACTTGCTGAAACGAGCAAGAAGATGGCTCCGCTGCGCAAACAGGCCGCCGAACAGGCCATCGCTGTGAGCAAAGCCGCGCCGGATTCACCCTGAGCAAGCCGAGGCGAAGGCCAAACTCGCCGCCGTGAAGACCGAAATGGCTCCGCTGGATAAGGAAGTGAAGGCCGTGGGCAACAAGGTGCAGTTTTATCAGGAGATGGGCGGCCTCGTCGGTCGAATCCTTCTTGCCGTGCTCATCATGGTCGGTCTGAGCCGTGTGGCCTTGCTGAAGGTCTTCCAAGTGCCGGCGCTCATTTTGCTGCCGCTGACCTACCTGAGCCTTTTCACGGCTGGCGGTTCCAGTTTCATGTGGGCGTATGCGCTGTGCGGCTTGGTCACGGTGGCGCAGTTCAGCTACTTCGGTGAGTACCTGCCGAAAGTCTTCCCGATGCACCTTCGCGGCACTGGCGGCAGCTTTGCCACCAATGTCGGCGGTCGCATGATCGGCACCAGCATGGCCTTTGTAACGACCAACCTCGTCGCTCCGATGGTCTCCGGCGATCCCACCAAAATCCTTCCGATGCACCTCGCGAAGGCCGCTGGCTATGTCGGCCTCGGCATCGCGCTCCTGGCGCTGGTGGTGGGGATGTTCCTGCCGGAGCCGAAGAGCGAGGAGTAAAATCGGCGCAAGGCAGGTGTTTGGGTACGTTGTTCACGCTTTAGCGTGAGGAGGCTTTCGTCACGCTAAAGCGTGAACAACATCTCTTTTTGGGAGCGTAGTCCTACCGCCATGATTCGCTCCTTGCTCACTCTTGTTGCCTGCCTCGTTTCATTCACCCTCCACGCTGAAGAGAAAGGCGATGGAAAGCTCAGCATCATCGTCTTCGGTGCGCATCCAGATGATGCGGAATACAAAGCCGGGGGCTCTGCGGTGAAATGGGCGCGGCTTGGTCATCAGGTGAAGTTGGTGTCGGTCACCAATGGCGACATCGGCCACTGGAAAGAAGCAGGTGGCCCGCTGGCTCTGCGTCGGGCGGCGGAGGTGGCGGCGTGTGCTGACAGTTCTGTTCGGAATTAATTAGTATGTGACCTCTCGACAGAATCGTCGGCTGCAGGATGATGAGGCCGGACTGGAAATCGCGAAGATCAAACTTGAAATAGAGAACCTGCGGCGGTGACATAGCAGCGGCGCTTGATTGGCAACCGACATCAATGACGATCAATATCACCCTCCAACTACACTTTCCCAACACACCAAGCGAGACACTCAACAAAAACGACCATGAACACCTACCTTGTCACCATTCATCTTGAAGGCGGTGGCTCCGCCTCCATCAAACAAACTGCCAACGATGATGCGGCTCTAGCCGCAGCGGCGCGAAAACGCGATGAACGGAGCAGACCCTATGCTAACGCTGGCCTTCCAAGATGGAAGGCTTGAGGTGAGACGCGACAAGGTGATCGGCTGGTCCGTCAGTCGGGCCTGAGAATGCCTTCAAGCGTGGAAACCATGAGTGCCTCACATCAGCGCGCCGCAGACGATCATGATCGCGGAGTCGGTGGTGTAGGACAACCCGGTAACTTTCAAAATCCAACCATCCCATCCTATGCCACAGGTTCACAGTTCGACCTCCGACTCACCCATGATCGAGATTTTCAAGACTTTGGGAGTCGAAACGCCCAAGATCAAAAGAGCATGCTGTTCTCCGGACCGCAGGAGGTCATCAAAACAACCATGGGGGACATGCGGCAGCGATTGATGGAGAAAACACTGACCACCCTGGTAAAAAGAGTGGCAGCCTTGGAGGCAGGTTCCGCAGGGGCGAAGATTGTTCCGGCCAAGGCGCGGATTGCATCGCTGAAAGAGGCTGCGGAGTCTGGCGCGATCTCCATGGCGTCCGACAAGCTGGCATCCTTGGTTCAGGCGGCGCAGGGGGCGCTGCCGAGGGTGACCGAGGTGGTGTTTGGGAAGCTGAAACGGGCGGTGATGACCATTTCCTCGGCGATGGATCCGCGACTGCAGGTGGCCTGCGCGCGGCGGCGCATGGGGAAGCCGAGCCGGGCGATGGCGAGCACGACGGCGGAGGAGGTGGCGGTGATCGCACGCGTGACGGATGTGGAGGCGTGGGAGGAACTGAGCGAGGTGCGCGTGGGCTCGACGCTGGGAGCGTCGAGCGAAGAAGGCACGCTGGTGACGGGAAGAATCCCGGTGAGCCGTATCGAGGAGGTGCGGGCGCAGCCGTTTGTGCGGAGCCTGAAGGCCTCGCAAGCGCTGAGGCGGACGCTGGCGGAGACGGCGGTGGAGATGGGTACGCGGACGGTGGATTATCCGGCGCAGACAGCGCCCGATGGCGGGGCGGGAGTGGTGGTGGGGATCGTGGACTATGGCTGCGACTTTGCGCATCAGAATTTCCGCAACGCGAACGGGAGCACGCGACTGCTTGGCATCTGGGACCAGTACGGGGTGAAAAAACGGGGAGTCCATTTGGCTACGGGCGGTTTTACACGACCAGGGAGATCAACGCGGCGCTGAAAAGGCGGATCCCTACAAGGCGCTGGGCTACGGGCCGCCGAAGGAGGAGACGGAGGGGACGCACGGGACGCATGTGATGGACATCGCGGCGGGGAACGGGCGCGGGACGAAGATGGCGGGCAATGCGCCGAATGCGGACATCTTGTTTGTGGAGATCGCGGCGAATGACATTGAGAACTCGGTGGAGGCGACGACGCGGCAGAGCTTTGGGGACTCGGTGCAGATGCTGGAGGCGGTAAAGTTTATCTTTGACCAGGCGGGGGACCGGCCATGCGTGGTGAATGTGAGCCTGGGAACGAATGGCGGGCCGCATGACGGGACGACGCTGGTGGACCAGGGGCTGGACGCGCTGGTGCGCGCGAAGCCGAACCGGGCGGTGGTGATCGCGGCGTCGAATTCGTATGCGGACGGGATTCACGCGGCGGGCACGGTGGCGGCGGGCGGGACGCTGGATTTGGGCTGGCGGACGGAAATTGGGAAATTTGGCCGGGAACTGGAGGTGTGGCTGCCGGGGGCGTCCCAGGTGGCGGTGGAACTGCTGGGCCCGGATGGAACGAGCCTGGGAACTGCGGAGCCTGGCACAAACCTGCCGCTGGCGGACGGGGATGAACTGGCGGTTTTTGTGTCGAACCGTGTGAAAGAGCCGAACAACGGGGACAACACGATCAGCATCTATGTGGCGGGAGGCGTGCCTGGAGGAGACTGGACGGTGCGCTTGCACCACCGCAAGGGACCTGCGGTCTCCTTTCATGCGTGGATTGAGCGCGAGGACCGCGATCAGTCGCATTTCACGGGGAGCCTGGACAATTCGCATACGATCGGTTCGATCTCATGCGCGCACGAGGTGATCGCGGTGGGTTCGTATGACGCGCACAAGGCGAAGAAGCCGCTGTCATATTTCTCGAGTGCGGGGCCGACGCGTGACGGGCGGCGGAAGCCGGAAATCTCCGCGCCAGGACATGAGGTGGTGGCGGCACGGTCGCGCAGCGGCAAGGGAACGACCATGATGTCGGGCACGAGCATGGCCGCGCCGGCGGTTACGGGCCTTGTAGCACTGCTGCTGGCAGAGGCGAGGCGGCGGGGACTGCAACTGACGTCGAATCAACTGCGCTCGGCACTCATCAAGAGCGCGCGTTTGAACCCGCCGAAGCATGCGGCGGGGAGTGGGACGCACGTTATGGGTTCGGGCGGGCACACATTGATGCGCTGAAGCAGCTGGGAGGAGCCGCTCCCGCCAAGAAGACGGCACCGCCCAAGCCGAAGGCGAAAAAGAAGGCACCCGTCAAGAAGGCCGCCAAACCCCAATCAAAGACGAAGAGGAGATAGCCCTCATGCACCAAACTCCGAGCAGTTCGCCGCTTGGCAAAGCTGCCGCAGGAGCTTATGATTTCACCATGGACCTCAGCAAGCTGCGCAAAGTCGAATCGCCGAGTCCGCGTCGCGCGGCGGGCGAGGTGCGCGGCATGGTGACGGGAATGGTCAAGGTGAACAAGGCTGGTTATCGTCCGAAGGGCGTGAAGGTGCGCGGGGAGATCAGCGATTTGATTTTCACGGCGGAAATTCCCGTCGGCGAGTTGGAGGCGCTGGAGAATGATCCCGGTGTGGCGAGCGTGGCGTTTTCACGTCCGCTACAGTCGCAGCAATCGAAGCGAAAGTGAACGACGGAGGAACAGACATGGCGGGGAAATCATCCACGCAGGATCCGCAGACGCGGCGGCTAAGGCCGGTCCGGGGGCTGAGGTAAGCTGCACGCGCGTGAGTTTAACGAGGAACTGAAGGCGCTGCTGGACCTGACGCAGAAGATTGACGAACCTCAGCGCTCGCAGTTGATGCTGGGCATCGTGGCGCTGCAGCAGGAGATGCAGGCACTGATGAGGGAGATGTGAACAATGGGGTGCGTGAGTGGCGTATTCATGATGCTATGATGCGCTCTCTTTTCTCCGTCGTTTTCGTTTGTCTATTCGCGTTTCACCTTCATGCGGTGGAGAAGGAGGATGGAAAGCTCCGCATCATCGTCTTCGGTGCGCACCCGGATGATGCGGAATACAAAGCCGGGGGCTCTGCGGTGAAGTGGGCGAAGCAAGGACATCATGTGAAGCTGGTTTCCGTGACGAATGGCGACATCGGCCACTGGAAAGAAGCAGGCGGGCCGCTGGCGCTACGACGCGCGGCGGAGGTGACGGCCTGTGCGAAGAAGCTCGGCGTGACCTCGCAGGTGCTGGACATCCACGATGGCGAGCTGGTGCCTTCGTTGGAGTGTCGGAAGCTCATCACGCGGGTGATTCGCGAGTGGAAGGCGGACATCGTCATCGCGCCACGGCCGTGGGATTATCATCCCGACCATCGCTACGTCGGCGTGCTGCTTCAGGACGCGGCCTTCATGGTGGCGGTGCCGTTCATCTGCCCGGATGTGCCGCCGCTGAAGAAGAATCCGGTGTTCTTGTATTCGAGTGATGGCTTTCAGAAACCCTATCCCTTCACGCCCGACATCGCGGTGAGCGTGGATGATTCCTTCGAGCAGAAGCTGGATGGCATCCATGAACTGACTTCCCAGCATTATGAAGGCGGTGCCAATGGCTCGGAAGAGCATGTGAAGAGCGTGCCGCCCGCGAGCGATGAGGTGGGACGTCGTGCGTGGCTGAAACGCCGCTGGGGTGCCCGTCAGGGTGGCGAGGCGGACAAGTATCGCGACCTGCTGATCAAGCTCTACGGCGAGGAGAAGGGCAAGGCAGTGAAATACGCCGAGACCTTTGAGATCTGCGAGTATGGCCGCCGTCCGTCGATGGACGAGATCAAGAAGCTGTTCCCCTTTTACGACGCGAAGTGAGCGCCGAAGGTGTCTGACTTTCCGCTGTCGTGCGGGCGGAAAGCATGCAGGATGGCGGGATGCGTCGCGCTACTGTTCTTTTTCCGATCCTGGCTGCCGGGCTGAGCCTTCACGCGGCTCCGGCAGGGCCTGTCACGCCTGCTCCGGCGGCGGTGCCGGTTCCCAAAGCGGCTCCGAAGTCCACGCCCAAGTCCGCACCGAAGCCTGCGGTGCCAAAAAGTGATCCCAAACCGGCTCCTGCGCCTGCACCAGCGCCCGTGCTGGCCGCGCCTGCGGTGAAGCCACCACCGGAGGATGCGTATCTGCAAATGGAGATGCTGACGCGGGCCATGGAGATGGTGCGTCAAAACTACGTGGAGGAGTCCAAGGTGACCTACGAGGAACTGGTGGAAGGCGCTCTCGAAGGCATGCTCAGCCGCCTCGATCCTCACTGCGAGTACATGGGTAAATCGCTCTTCGAGGATATGCGTCGCGAGCAGAGCGATACCTCGGAAGGAATCGGCATCACCATCGCCCTGCGGCAAAATTTGCTCACCATCATCACTGTGCGTGACGACGGCCCCGCGGCCCGCGAGGGCGTGTTGGCAGGGGATCAGCTCGTGCGCATCAACGAGGTGCTCACGGATTCCGTCGGCGTGGCAGAGGCCATGCAGCTTTTGAAGGGCAAAGCGGGTGATGAGGTGCGTCTCACCGTGCGTCGCCCCGGCACGAAGCAGTTCCTCGATTTCAAGGTGAAGCACGAGACGCTGGCGGAGAGCTCGGTGCATGATCCGATGCTGCTTTCGGAGAAAATGGCTGGCGAATACCGCATCGGCTACGTGCGGGTCTCGCAGTTCAATTCACCCACGGCTCGCGAGCTCGCCAAAGCACTCGATGAGCTCGAAAAGCAGGGCATGCAGGCCTTCGTGCTCGATCTGCGAAACAATCCCGGCGGCCTCGTGGATAGCGCGGTGCAGATTTGCGGAGAGTTTCTGCCCGAGGGCACGGTCGTGGTGACCACCGAGGGCCGCGTGGCCTCGCAAAATCCGCCGCCCTACCGCACGCCGCCTCGCGGCGGCAAGGAGCCGCGCAAGTTTCCCATGGCCGTGCTCATCAATCACGGCAGCGCCAGTGCCAGCGAGCTGACCGCAGGCGCTCTCCAGGATCTCAAACGTGCCATCGTGGTGGGCACGACGAGCTTTGGGAAAGGCAGCGTGCAGACCATCCTGCCGATGAAAAACGGCGCGGCCATGCGCCTGACGACAGCGAAGTATTACACGCCCAGCCACCGCACGATTCACGAGAACGGCGTGGAGCCCAACATCATCGCCGCCCTTACTTCGGAGGAGGAAAGCCGCATCTCGAAGTGGCGTGCCTCCCACGGCACCGGCGAGGCCGCTGCACTGGAACTGGCCAATCTCGGCGACAAGCAGCTCGAACGCGCCGTGGATGCCCTGAAGGGCGTTTTGGTCTTCGATGCCTTCGTGGCCCGGCCGCTGGCCCCCGCCGCGAAACCTTTGGAAAAAGCCGAGGCGAAGCTGCCGGAGTGAGTGTGCTGCCTCGTGAAGATTCCGATCCGGCTGACAGCAGATGTGGACAGAAAATGATCTCTGATTTTTGCTGTGCCTGTTTTTGTCATAGTGATGGTGCCGGAACAAAAAACAGGCGGTGACTGATGCCCCGCCTGCCTGACGTGGTTTGATTTGGAGGTGCTGTTGGGTCGTTCCAACTACTTCCGCTTCCGCCGCTGGATGATGCCAAAGAGGCCTAGCAGCATGAGCATGGCGCGGGAAGGCTCGGGCACGGCGGTGAAGTCGCCGAGAACGAGGTTGCTGGCTCCGAAGGCGCTGCCCGCTCCATACCAGACCTGGAAGCTGCCGAAGCCGCCCACATTGAGACGATCTCCGCTGGCCACATTGAGGAAGCTGCCGGTGATGTCGCTGTTGGCAGTGGCGAGGACGAATTGATCCAGACTGGTCACGCCGGTTTGGAAGTCATTAATGAAATCTAGCTCCAGCATACCGGCGAGGGTGAGCACGCCATTCACGTCGAGGTAGTCATAGAGACTCCCCTGTGTGACGCCGCCGAGTTCCATAGCCAGGGTGCTGGTGCCGCTGAGGCTGAGGCTGCCATTGATGGTCAGCGTGCCAGGGGAGAGGCCTGGGGAGATGGTGTTGCTGCCTGCACCGGCGATGAGAGAGCTGGCGATGATGCCTGTGCCTTTCAATTCGCCTCCGTTGAGGTTGAAAACACTGCCGTCGATGACCGCGCCGCCGGTGACGATGGTGACGCCGCCGCCCTGTGTGTAGGCACCGGCCACGGTGAGCGTGGTGGTGGCTCCGTTGACCTCGAGTGAGTTGGAGCCGCCGGTTGTCGTGGTGACCGAGCCGGTGGTGGCGCTGGTGTTGAAGATGGTGCTGCCGCCGCGCAGGTGAGTCTCGCCTGTAGTGTTGTAGGTGCTGCCGGAGTTGATCGTGGTGCCGCCGAGCGTCACCTTGCCCGCGCCGGAGACGCTTGAGCCTGAGTTCAGATTGCTGCCGCCGGTGAGCCAGAGATCGCCTCCGCTGGCCACGCTGAAGCTGCCCGTCTGCGTGCCGCCGCCCTGCGTGGCAAACGTCGCGCCGCTGGCGACGGTGACCGCGCCGCTGTTGTTGAACGAGATGCCTGAGCTGACCGAGGCTGTGCCCGCGCCGGAGACGTTCCAGGTGCCGGAGTTGTTGATGGCGTGTGCGGCGTTGGCGTTGCCCTCATTGAAGCCGCCACCGCTGGTGATGTTGAAGGTGCCGCTGTTGTTGAGGATGCCCGGTGTGCTCACGCCCACGCCGAAGGTGATCGCGGCATCGTCAGCGGCGCTGTAGGTGATGGTGCCGGTGTTGTTCAGCGTGCGGTCGAGGCCTTTGGCCCCGATGGTGGTGATGCTGTTGCCAGTGCCGCTCACGTTCAGCGCTCCCGTTCCCGCAAATGTGCCTCCAGACCAGTTCATCTTCTCGGCGTTAATGATACCTGCCCCAGTGACTGTTCCGCTCTGCTGGTTGTAGGTGCTGTAGATACCGCCGAGGCTCAGTGTGCCGCTGTCTGCGTTGATTGTGCCGGTGTTGTTAAAACGGGCGTTGATGGTGAATGTGCCAGTGCCGGTGTTGCGTGTGAATGCGCCGGCGTTATTGAAAGCAGCGTCGGGTACGCCGAGGATGGACTGATTATTCTGGGCGAGGAAGGTGCCGTTGTTGTTAAAGGTGCTGGTCTCCAACAGGACAAGCGCGGTGCTGCCCGCGCTCATTGCCGCCGTCTGGCCGGAGGCAAGGTTCACCACCCGGGAATCCCTGACCTGGAGGCTGGCGTTCCCGAGTGTGATACCGCCGTTCAGATCTGTGGTGCCGCTGCCCACCATCTGCCCGCCGGTCCAGTTGAACGAGCCATTGCTGGTGACTGTGACGCTACCACCCAGATTACCTGCGGTAAGACTGACGGAGGTGAGTGTCGCCGCCGTGTTGAAGTTTGCCGTGCCAGCGATGCTCACGGTGGGCACGGTGAAGGTGCCGTTGATGTTCACGGTATTGGCGGCAAAATCCACGGAGCCTGCGCCTGCCACATCTGAGGTGGCTCCTAGGGTGAAGCTGTCCGCAAAGCGCAGGATCGCGCCGCTGGCCACATTGAAATCGCCCGTCGTCGTGCCGGAGAAACCGCCTGCGACGCCGCTGTAAAAATTGAGGGCGAGTGTGCCGCTGTCCACGTTCACGGTCCCGGTGTTGTTGAACCGCGAGTTGATAGCGAAGGTCCCTGTGCCGGTGTCACGCGTGAAGGTTCCCACGTTGTTGAAGATGCCACTGCCAGTGATGGATGTGTTGTTGTTCTGCGCGAAGAAGGTGCCGTTGTTGTTGAAGGTGCTGGTCTCCAAGAGAGCGAGCACGTGGCTACCTGAAGTGAGCGCTGCTGACTGACCTGAAGGCAGATTCATCACACGAGACTCCCTGAGCCAATTAGTCGTCCCAAATGTAACTCCGCCATTCAGATTGATGCTCCCGCTACCTAAAATGTATCCGCTGGTCCAGGTAAAGGCTTCGTTCGTGGTGAGATTGTTGGCACCTGTGAGGGTGCCGGCGCCCGAGAGCGAGAACTTCTGGATCACGATGTTCTGATCGAGCGTGATCGTCCCCCCACCCTGCACCGCATCATAGGTCGAGCCGCCGTTGTTCGGGAATGTGCC
Organism: Verrucomicrobiaceae bacterium; assembly: GCA_016713245.1. GTDB lineage: Bacteria > Verrucomicrobiota > Verrucomicrobiia > Verrucomicrobiales > Verrucomicrobiaceae > Prosthecobacter. The sequence continues at coordinate 2,332,181 of JADJPM010000001.1, forward strand.
GGGTGCGCCGGGCGTGCTCCAGTTACCCGTGGAGCTCCAGTTGGCCGTGCCGCCATTCCAGGTGGAGGTGAAGTCCGCCGCGTGTGCGGTGGCGAGGACGAGGGCCAGTCCCGCCGCGAGGGCGAGCCGGAGGTATGAGTGTGGATGTGGTGTTTTCATGCGCTGGGGAGGTGAACTGAGGTTTGGAGGAGTGGTGAAGAGATGGGGCGGCTCTTTGTTCTTCCGACTGCGCAGCGGCAGGTTTCAAAAAGATGCGAAATTCTTTTCGGCAGGACGATGGGCTGTATCTGAGGCCCGGAGATTTACACCGCAGATGGGATGGCCGCAGAGAGGGACAATCCAGCCAACTCCACTGACTCACTCTGAAAGAATCCTCTACGGCCATCCAACCTCTGCGGAGTGATCCATTCAGTGTCACCTTCTCCTTCTGAGACAGCCTGCTCGCGGCCTGTGCGCTGCTTACTGGCCGCACCGTGCTGGAGTCCGAGGACATGCAGGACGGTGCGGTGATCGACGAGACGCTGACGATTCGAAGTTCGCTGAAGGAGTGAAGACACTCTGACCGCACAGAGGACTGTGCGGACCACGTTTCCTGCTCACCTCTTCCACTCCATCCCAAGCTTCTTCAGCTCCCTTTGAAGCCCTCCAAGATCCCACTCGAACATGCGCCCGGCTACGCCCATGGCCCAGAGCTTGGTGCTGTCGTTGCTCCACACCACGCTGCGGAAGTCGAGCGGCAGCGGCGGGGTGAGGGAGACGATCAAGCGCAGGTCTGGCACGCTGAGCACGTCGAGGGATTCATTGCGCACGGAGATCACGAGGCGCTTGGAGTCGGGGGAAAAGCCATTGCAGCCCCGGCCATAGGAGAGGGATTTCGTGGGCCAGCGTGCTTGCTCCTGCCAGGTGGTCGCGTCGAGCAGCAGGTTCTCGCTGGAGCCTCGGACGTAAACCCAGCGACCATCCGGCGACCAACGCACAAGGGCGCTCCCCGAGATCAGAAACTGCTTTCTCCACGGACGGTTGGCCAGATCAAAGACGATGACACCCCCGCTCCGCTCACTGGGCGCGACGGCCCAGCGTAAATCGGGGCTGAATGCCACGCCGCCGCTTCCGGTGGCCAGCAGCACGGAAGCGCGTGCCGCGTCGCCCTCCGGCCAGAGGTCGATTCGATAGCTATCGTTGTGAATGACGATCCAGTCACCACGCGCGGTCATGTCGATGACGTTGGCGTTCTCCGATCCCGGCACCTGCTGCGCGTGGTCCTTGCTAGACACGAGCCCGGTGAGGTTGAGATCGAGCGGCAGGCGCATGATGTGACCGCCTTTTTTGAGTTCCGAGTAAATCAGCGTCCGCGAATCCGGCGTCAGGAATGCCTGGGAGTAAATCAGAGTTGGCGAAGTGACATAACTCGTCGGGGTCCGCGTCAGAGTGTTCCAGAATTGCACCTGATACCTCAGAGTGCTTAGCAGCCAGAGTCCATCCGCTGACTTGTTGATGTCGTGCCCGACACCTTGCTGGAAAGAATTGTTTCCCGAAAACTCCCGCAGCACGGGGTCATCAGTGAAGTCAAAGACGGCGAGCTTCTCCAAGCCGTAACCACAACCCAGGCTTAGACCATCGGCTGACCAGGCGAGAGTGCGGTCTGTGGCAGGCATCGTGAGCAGCAAGCGCGCATCGCGATAGTCCCAGAGGCGTAGCATGCTGTCATTGCTCGTGGCGGCAATGACATAGCTGCGAGGATGAAAGGCGATGCGGGAGATCGATTGCTGCGGACCGCGTAACCGCGAACGCACGGCACCGTCTTCCGTATTCATCACCAGCACCTCGCGCACACCTGCCTGTGTGGTCATCGCCAGACACGATCCACTCGGGTGCCAGGCTAGTGCTGGCAATCCGGCCTCCAGCTTGGTGGCCCAAAGTTGCTTCGGCCCGCCATCCATTTGCCAGACCACGATTCCGTCTCGATACATGATGGCCAGCCGGTTTCCCTGCGGATCGAAGCGCAGACTGCCGGGGATGCGACCCTCCGCAGGCAACCACTCGCTCGTTTCACCCGTGGGCAGCACGCGCACGACCGCACCGTCTTTGGCAGCGATGGCCCATGCCTGCTGAGCTGGTGAGAATGAGGCGGCGATGCCTGCGCTCATTCCATAAGGCACGGCGCTGGAAATCTCCACCACGGGCGCGGAGCCATCGGTGGACCAGAGTTGTATCGTGTTGTCGGCGAGTCTGGTGACAATGGCCTTGCCATCGGGCGAGAAGGCAAAGGAGTCCGCCCGGTGCGCTGCTGCGAAGCGTCGCACGACCTTGCCATCCACCGCCGAGCGAAGGCTTAATCCGCTTCTCTCCGCCACGGCGCACTGCGTGAGATCGGGAGAGAACTCCGGCATCTGGCTTCCACTCACAGGCTCCAGCGACCAGTGCGAACGCTCGCGTAGATCCACGCAGGCCAAAGCGGCGGCGCACTCACTGGCGATGTCCGTGCCCATGCGGATGGCAGCGGCGCGTTGCAAAGTTGCCAGCGCACCATGCCGCTGGCCCATCCGCCCGCTGGATCGCTGGAATTTTGCCTGCGTGACGAGCGAGGTGCGTAACGCTTCATTGGTGCGCTCATAAGCTCGCAGCAGCAAGCCGGCCGCGATGATGAACAAAAGCGCAAGCAGCGCGGACATCGCCGCCATGCCCGGACTCCGCTTCATCCAGAGCCAAAGCTTCTCTGCTGCCGGGGTTGGCCGTGCCAGGATCGGCCTGCCCTCCAGCCAGCAGCGCAGATCATCCGCCAAGGCTCTCGCGGTGGCGTAGCGGCGCACGGGATCTTTCGCCAGCGCCTTGCTGGCGATCACGCGCAGGTCCAGCGGCACGTTTTGCGCCAGTGCCTCAGGCTCACGCTCCGCGATCTCACGCATCAGAGCAGGCACGGACTCGGATTGGAAGGGCCGCGCCTGCGCCAGCAGCTCATGCAGCACTACGCCGAGGCTCCACACGTCCGTCGCCGTCGTCGCAGCCCGCAGCCCGTGCGCCGCGATCTCCGGTGCCATGTAATGCGGCGTTCCCAGCATCGCGGCGGAGCCGGTCATGCCACCGTCCGCATTCTCAGCTAGCTTTGCCAGGCCGAAGTCGCTGACGAAAGAATGACCATCCTCATCAAAGAGGATATTCCCCGGCTTGATGTCCCGGTGCAGCACGCCGTGCTCATGAGCAAACTGCACCGCTTCCGTCACGCTCACGATCAGCGTGGCCGTCTTTCTCCACTGCCCGGCGTAGTCCGCCGTGTGCTCCGCCAGCGAGCCACCCGCCGCGAGCTTCATGGTGAAAAACAACACGCCGTCCTGCTGCCCGAACTGATGAATCGGCAGGATGCCCGGATGCTCCAACTCCGCCATCGTGCGTGCCTCATCGCGGAAGCGCGTCTGCGCCTCCGGGGAGTCTAGCTCCGCGCCACGCAGCGTCTTCAGCGCCACCTCACGCCGCGGCTCCTGCTGTATCGCCCGATACACCACGCCCATCCCACCGCGTGCGATCACGCCATGCAGCTCATGGCCACCAAACATCTCATTCACCTTTTGATCCAACGCATCACCAAAGAGGCAAATCGCGCACACACCCTCACTCCGTGCGGTATCAATCGCGGTGCCGCAGGTCTGGCAGGTGGTTGGGAGAGCAGCAGTCATTCCTGTGTATCTTCCGAAAAATCACCGTGGAGTTTCATCCATTTTGAGACAGCAGCGTGCGCAGGTAGGCCAGCTCCTCATCCACCTCATGGGGAGCGCTCACCGTGCGTGCTACGGCTGTACGCAACAACTCGCGAAAGCGCCCGCGCATGCGGTGCACCTTCGTCTTCAGTGCCGCCACCGGCTGCCCCAGCCGTGCGGACAGCTCCTCATACGATGGAGCCACCTCCACACCCGGCAAAAAGCCTCGCAGCGCCGCAAACTCCACCTCCCGGCCATCCTTCGCAGCCTCCGCCGCCAGCGCATGCAGCGTGTTTTTGATCAGGCCAAAAGCCCAATCACTATCAAACCGCCGCCCGACCTCCACTGGCACCGCATACGGCTCAAAATCCTCCTCCGCGAGGCACTCGAGGCTTTTGAGGTCGATCGCACTTCCACGCTTCACCGCGTCCGCCTTTTCCCGAGCATGAGCGGTCACATGCATGAGCGCGCCGAGTAAAAACGTGCGGAAACGTCCGCGCTCCCGGTCCGCCCGCTTCCAGGCGCGTGACTCCAGCAGCTTCAAAAAGAACTCCTGCACTAGATCCTCACTGTCCCATGCAGCATGACCGCGTGAGCTGAGAAAGCTCACCAGCGGCTCACGGTAGTCCGCGCACATTTGCGCCAGCGCCGCGCGGCTGCTCGTGTCGCCATTCAGCGTGGCCTGCGCCACCTGCGTCCAGTTCGTCTGCGGAAAAGACATGCCCGCCTATCACCCGGCGCATGGGGGAGCGTCAAGAAAACACAATCAATGTGTTCTCGCCTCATCACACTCCTCGCCATGACAATAGCAGACAATCAAAACCTCACCTCGCCGCCGAGGTAGAAGTTGCGGCCGTAGGCGGGGTCGATGCCATCGGTGCGGACGCGGGCGTAGTAGCTTTCGTCGAAGATGTTGTTGAGGCCGGCCATGACGCTGAAGTTTTCATGCACCTTCACCTCGGCGGTGAGATCCCAGGTCATGTAGGCAGGGATGTTGAAGTTGGGGTTGCTGTTGTCCTGGGCGTTGTGATCGGCCACCATCGTGCCAAGGAAGCCCACCTTCACGCGGTCGCCATGTTTGTAGATCAAACCGGTGCGGATCATGTAGTCCGGGGCGTATTGCGGGCTGCCGCCGTTGTTCGGGCCGCCATGGAGCTCGGCTTCGAGGATGGAGACGTTCGTGTAGAAGTTCAGCGAGCTGGAGCGCTGCACATCGCCGCGACCGGCGAGGCGGTCGGCAAGCCCGATGAGATCGATGTCGATCGCGCCGTCCCAGCCGTAGTTGATGCTGCGGCCCACGCTGGTGAGGCGGGTGACACCAGCGGCAGTGACGGTGCCAAAGCGGTTGTCCATGTCGATAAGGAAGACGCTGGTGTCGTAGGTAAGCCACTTCACGGGGCGGCCACGGGTGCCGATCTCGTAGCTCCAGGTGAGGCCAGGGTCCGCATCGGTGGCGATGGCACCGGGCTGAGCGACGATGGATTCCTGGAACACGGCGGCGCGGTAGCTTTGGGAGACGTTGGCGTAGATGGAGCTTTCGTTGCCGAGATCATACGCGATGCCGACGCCGAAGAGCGGCTGAATGTCCATCTCACTCTTGCGCACCTCATTGACGAAGAGGCCGGTGGCGGGGGCGAAGTTCCGCGTCTGCACGTCCTGCTTGATCATTTCCAGGCGGAAGCCGGGGGTGATGCTGAACTTGCCAAAGGTGAATTTGTTCTCGGCAAAGATGGAGCCGTAGATCGTCTCGCGATCCGAATCGAGGAAGACATTCCCGCTTTCCGCATCGGCGAGGAAGCCTCGCTGGTCCACGCGGGGGGACTGGCAGTAGTAAAAGTGCATGCCAGCAGAGAGCGTGTGCTTGTTTCCCCAGGCTTCCCAGTCATGACGGATGCGTGGCTCGACGCCAAAGGTGTAGAACTGCTGGTTTTCGATGTTGTTCGTGTTTGCCGCAGGTCCGGCGGGCAAGGTCCCAAAGCCACCGCCTTGCTGGCGCTTGCTCCAGCGCTGGTAGTAGCCGCCCCAGGCTCGCACGCTGAGCTCGGTGCCCTCTTGAATCTTGTGCTGTAGTTCGGCGCTGGCGGCGTAGCGCTTCAGGCGGAAGCGGTCGTGCAGCTTCGTCGTCATCTCGGGTGTGGAGGCAAAGGCCGCTGCCGTGAGTCCGCCGGGTTCGCCGTGCTCCTCTTCATACAAATCCACGCTGAAGATGAGGCGGGTGTCTTCGCTGATGGTGTGGACGAGCTTCACGTTGCCGCCATCAAGGCGGTAATCGCTGTTCCAATTGCGGAAGCCTTCGCTGCTGCGGTGGTTGAAGTAGCCGTAGTAGCCCCAGTCCCCGTAAGTGCCGTCCACGGCGGTGTAGCTGGAGAAGAGATTGTCGGTCCCGTAGATGTTCTGCGAGCGGAAGCCGAAGGCCTTGTCACGACGCGGCATGTAAGTGACGTAATTGAAGACGCCGCCAGGCTGCGGGCCATACATCAGACCGCCACCGCCGCGGATGAACTCCATGCGGTCCACCACATCGAGCGGCGGGGTGTAGTAGGCTTCCGGGTAGCCAAACGGGTCCGCATGAATCGGAATGCCATCCTTGAGCACCTGCATGAACTGAAAACGATGCGGCTCGCCCAGTCCACGGTAGCCGATGCTCACCAGCGGGGTCGTTTCCTCGGAGAAAAGCAGGCCGGGCGTCGAGGCGAGAGCCTGGCGATAGTTATTGGCCTGCACCTTGGGCAGGGCATCGAGGTCGATCACCGTCGCCCGCTTGCCGGCGTAGATTTTGGTGCCCTCGACAGCTTGGGGGAAGGAGTTCTGCGTGATCGAATCGCTCTCGGACTCGCCAAAGACGGTCACCATGTCGAGTTCCTCGACAGCCAATTCGGGCTTCAGGGTGGGAGATTGAGCGTGGGAGGCCAGGGCGAGCGCAAAGAGTGCACTGAGGGCAATCGCGGGGCCGGAGAGATTGGAGGGGAGCTTCATGAGTGCTTGTTGCAATTGAGATTCTGTCGCAAGAGTGGCCAAAATGCCCTCATTCCGATCTCCCGCAAGCACTATTTGCGATTGAGTCTCAATTGCTAATTGACGCCACTATTTTGCGTTTCACCCTGCCAATGCGCTCCCCGCCTTGATTTCTCGTGGGAAACAGCGTTTCACCTCGTCCACCTTCCGTCCCACATGCCCATCGAAACTCCAGCCCAGCCCGTGACCGCGATTGCGCGGCTGGCCTGGCGTTTTCGGATGCTGGAAGAGGTTCCGGTGGGGCTTTCGTGGCTTTTGGCGCTGGGCACTGGCTTCCTCGCCGTCGGCATCGCCGGGGTTTTTGCCGCCGAAATGCCCGTCATCCATCTCAAGACCCTCGCCGATGTGACGCTGGCCGATGACCTGCCGCTGATCGAGACCACGATGGCCGAGCTCCAAGCCGAAAACACCGAGGAACCCGCTGCCGCCGAGGACGCCCCGCCCGAGACGCCGGAGATCCTCGAGATCGAAATGCCCGAAGAGGCTCCTCCGCCCGATCTCGACCTGCCCGAAGTGGCCGAAGCCATGACCCAGGAGGACATTTTTGCCATTCCGACGGCTCCCAAGGTCGAAGACGCCCTCAAGCCCGTCGATCCCGTCATCCGCCCGAAACCCGCTCCCACACCGACCCCGCGCAAATCGACCACCGCCGCCCGCACGCCTTCGCGTCCCTCCACCACACCGGGTACTCCGGGCGGCACGCCCGGCGGCACCGGCACGGGTCGCAGCGGCGGGCGCATGGTTACCCCGGCACCGCCCTACCCGAGCTTTGCCAAATCGCAAAACATGCAGGGCACCGTGCGCCTCAGCCTCAGCGTGGGCCCCTCGGGAGCCGTTGAAGGAGCCAGCGTTGTCAGCAGCACCGGCTTTTCTGCGCTCGATAACTATGCCGCCAACTGGGTGCGCCGAAACTGGCGTTTCCCCGCCACCGGCACCGGCAAGCGCTACACTCTCCCACTCTCCTTCCGACTTCGCTAAACTGCTCTCCCCATGCTCGCCAACATCGTCATCGAATTCATCCACAAAGGCGGCCCAATCATGTACCCGATCCTGGTCGTCTCTGCGTTCGCGCTTTGCGTGCTCGTCGAGCGCATCTTCTGGTGGCTGCGCCTCGCCTCCCAGCGTGATGCGAAGCAGCTCGACCGCGTTTATGAGTCTCTCGAAGCCGGTGATCTCGCCAAAGCCATCGCGGAATCCCAAAACACCACCGATCCCGTCGTGCGCATGATTCACCATGGTCTGCATCACCGGAAATCGAGCATGCAGGGTGCTCTCGAAGTCGCCGCCGGTCAGGAACTGCGTGGCGCTGGCCGCTTCCTCGGAGCCATGGACACCATCGTCACGCTCGCGCCGCTGCTCGGCCTGCTCGGCACCGTCACCGGCATCATGGGCAGCTTCACCAGCATCGGCAGCAGCGAGCTCGCCGTCGAAAAAGTTACCGGCGGCATCGGCGAGGCTCTCATCGCCACCGCCGCCGGTCTCGGCATCGCCATCGGCACGCTCGTTCCCATGAATTACTTCCACAGCCGCCTCGCCGCGCTGAAATTCGACCTCGAAGCCGCCGCGAACAACGTGCTGATTTTGGCCGCTCAGCATGGCTTCGACAAAGTCGGTGCCAAAACTGGGAACTGAGAACCGCGAACCGAGCACGGCCTTGAAACTGCATTCACCATTGCCCGAGAAAAAGACCCGGCTGGAAATCATCCCGCTGATCGATGTCATGTTCTTCCTGCTCGCCTCCTTCATGATGGTGAGCCTCACCATGTCCAAGCAGCAGACGATCAAGGTGAACCTCCCCGTCGCCTCCGCCGCACAGAGCGATTTCAAGCCGGACATGATCAACCTCGCCGTGAATGCCCAGGGCGATATTTTCTACAACAAAGCTGCCATCACCCTGCCTGCGCTCGAAACCGAGCTCGCGAAACGCTTCGGCCAGGACCCCGCCACACCCGTGTACATCAGCGGCGATGTGAACACGCGCTTCGCCGATCTCGTGAAGGCGCTCGACCTCGTCAAACGCGTCGGCTTCACCAAGGTCGCCTTCAATGTGAAACCCACCGGCGGCACTCCCGCGCCTGCGCAGCCATGAAGCGCCTCCTTTCCACCCTCCTCGTGCTCGTCACCCTCGGCCTCTGCGCCGTGTGCGTCGTGCAATGGGTGCGTGAGGAACGACTTCGCGGTCACATCGCCGAACTCGCCAAGCGTCTCGAAGCTGAAAACACCGCCCGTGTCGAGGCTGAGCGCAAAGCCGCCGAATACGAAAAAGAAATCGAACGCCTCACCATCCTCCGCGCCGAGGTCGAGGCCAAGCTGCTCACCGCTACGCAAGAACTCACCGAGATGGGGGCTGATTCCGTCGCCCGCGGCTACACCCTCGCCTTCTTCCTCAACGAACTCATGCAGACCGAGGCGAAGCTCGCTGCCATGGAAAACGCCGTCGGCAAAGGCACCGAGGCTCTGAAGGATCACAACGCCTCCGTCACCGCCCAAAACGCCACCATCACGAAGCAGAACGAGCTCCTCAAACAGCTCGCCGCCGAGCGAAACACGGCCATCGAAAAGCTCAACGCCCGAACCAAGGAGTTCAACGAACTCGTCGAGAAGTACAACAAGCTCGCCAAGAGCCGCTGAAGCCGCTTTAGCGGTTCCTCACCTGATTATTGCCATTCTGCTTGAAGTAATCGTCACGCATCTTGCGGAGTTCCTCCAGGCGATTGGCAATCTCGCTCTTGCTGCGGGCTTGGTCCACCTGCTGGCGCTGAACGAAAGGATTGTTGGTGCCCCAGTTCCGCCAGGGGCCAGCGGGCACCTCGCTCACATCCACAAAGCGCCAGTCACAGCGGCTCATGCTCGGCATGCCCAGGTAATCACGCACCGCAGGACTCACATCGATGCCAGCTCCATGGTTGCTGGTATTGCGAGGCCTTGAGCTGCCGAAAACGTAGTCCACATCATCTGTCTCAAAGGGGCCACAATCCTCCCATTGAGCGTAGCAAATGCGGTTGCCGTAGCGGATGGCCAGCCAGGTGCCTTTGAGGATGGATTTCCCCTCGCGGGAGAATTTCTGTTTGAACCACGGAATGCGGGTCTTGGCCGAAGACTTGTGCGTGTTGTGATTGAGCACATCGTTGTAGGGGAGGGCGATGTAGAAGGGGTTTTGTTTCGGTGTGAAGCCGATGGGCGTGAAATTGTCCGTGCGGTTGGCACGGTCAGGGTCGTCGTAGCCGCCGAAGTTTTTCATCCACTCCGTATCCCACGAACTCATGTGGTTCGGCGTGGGATTGTTTTCGGTCGGCTGCTCACCCACCCAAAAAACGGTGGCCACGATGTCCAGCTTCCATGGGTAACGGGCATAACCCATCTGCGGCATCGGGGCCTGCGGGATCTGAATGCGAGGCAGGGAAGGGGGCGTGGCGGTCTTGGGACTCGGCTTCGGTGCGGAAGTCGTTTTCGCTGCCGAAGAGGTGGAAGCGCCTCCGGCGGCCACCTTGGTCGTCACGGCCGCAACGATGACCGGCTTTGAAGAGCTAGATTTGGTTTCCAATGCCTTCTTCACCTGGATGCCTTGGCCATACGCCGATCCCATGCTCATCGCGGCGATGAGCATCAGTCGTGACATGGAAATGGCAGCAGGCATGTGGGGGTTGGGGAATTTGCCAGTGAGATAGTTTAGCAGCTTCGAGGGGAAAATCGCAATCCGAAATCTGGTAAGGAAAAACTCAACGGACTGAAATTTAACCTTCCCGAAGGGTGCTGAAATGGACAGGCACCTAGCAGACGACGTTCAAACCTCAGCGGTGGCAAAACCAAGTGCAGTCCCAACAATTTCAATAACGCCGCAGCGCGGTGTCGTGCAGCTCACGAGCGTCGTCCGTGGTCGGGTAGTCCAGCGTGTAGTGCAGGCCGCGACTCTCGTGGCGGCGAATGGCGCACTCGACGATCAGGGAGGCGGTCTCGACGAGGTTGCGCAGTTCGAGGATTTCGCTCGTCACGCGGTTGTTCCAGTAAAACTCCTGCACCTCGCGTTTGAGATTCCGCAGACGGGCGGCGGCACGTTGCAGGCGCTTGTTCGTGCGCACGATGGAGACGTAGTCCCACATCAGGCGGCGGATCTCGTCCCAGTTGTGGTAGATGACCACCAGCTCGTCGTTTTCCACCACGCCGCTGCTTTCCCAGGGCTTCAAATCATAGCTCTGCTCGGCCTTTTTGCCGATGGGCAGCTTCTTGAGCAGATAAGCCACCGAGCGATGGGAGGTCACCACGCATTCGAGCAGCGAATTGCTCGCCAGGCGGTTCGCGCCGTGCAGGCCGGTGCATCCCACCTCGCCCACGGCGCAGAGGCCACGCACGCTGGTGGCGCCGTTCACATCGGTCAAAACGCCGCCGCATTGGTAGTGCGCCGCCGGCACGACGGGGATCGGCTCCTTCGTGATGTCGATGCCCACGCCGAGGCACTCGCGGTGGATGTTGGGGAAATGGCTCAGGATGAAGTCCGCCGGCTTGTGGCTGATGTCGAGATACACGCAGGGGCCGCCGGTGCGCTTGATCTCATGGTCGATGGCACGCGCCACGATGTCGCGCGGGGCCAGCGTGCCGCGGGCGTCGTATTTCGGCATGAACTCGACACCGTTCTTGTCGTAAAGCCGCGCTCCCTCGCCGCGCATGGCCTCGGTGATGAGGAACGAGCGCTTCTGCGGATGGTACAGGCAGGTCGGGTGGAACTGGATGAACTCCATGTTTGCCACCGTCGCCCCCGCCCGCCAGGCCATCGCCACGCCGTCACCCGTCGCCACCTTCGGATTCGTCGTGTAAAGATACACGCGACCGCAGCCGCCCGTGGCCAGGATCACACGGTCACTGCGAAAGGTCTCCACCTCGCCGGTGGTCTCATCGAGCACATAGGCCCCGAGCACCCGGTCCTCGGAGGCGAGGCCCAGCTTCGCCGTCGTGATCAGATCAATGGCGTAATGGTTTTCGAGGATGGTGATGTTCGGGCGGCTCTTCACCGTCGCCAGCAGCTTCTCGGTGATCTCCTTGCCCGTGGCGTCGGCGGCATGCAAAACGCGCCGTGTCGAGTGACCGCCTTCCTTGGTCAAATCGAACTCCAGGTGGCCGCTTTTCGCCTCCCGCTGGTCGAAGTGAACGCCCCAGTCCACCAGCTCCGCGATGCGGGCCGGCCCCTCGGTCACGATCGTGCGTACCGCAGCCTCTTTGCAAAGCCCCGCGCCGGCGATCAGCGTGTCGCTGACATGTTTTTCGACGGAATCATCCCCCGCCGTCACGCAGGCGATGCCGCCCTGAGCCCAGTTCGAGTTTGAATCGAGCGCCCCGCGCTTCGTGAGCATGATCACGCTGCCATGCTCTGAGGCATGCAGCGCCGCGCTCAGGCCTCCGGCACCCGTGCCGATGATGATAAAGTCGGATTCGACCATCCCGCCCTCTCGTCGCAGATGGCAGTCGTTGCAACTGTCAGGCAGCCCGTGTCCACTTCTTCCGGTTGGACGCCGTCGCTTCGCCAAGCATGTAGCCAAGTTGCCCTCTCGTTTCGCGAGAGGAGCCCGCCGCGCCCCCGATTTCGCGGCCATTCGTTTTCATTCCTGCCTTCATTCGCGTCCCAAGGATTCAGACAATCATTCTACCCCTCATCATTTTACCATTCTGTAGCCTCTTCACTCCCGCCGAAGCTCACGCCCCGTTCGCCCCACCGCGATAGCAGGCCAGCAGCAGCGCCGCACCCGCGAGCAGGCAGCTCAGCGAGTCGGCGGCGACTTGAAAGGCGGGCATGCCGGCGTGCAGGTCGATCCACAGAAACAGTGGGCTGAAGGCCAGAAACGCCCAGGCGCAGAAAACGATCAGCGGACGGTAGCGCACCACATCGCGGGCCATCAGCCACATCAGCATCCCTTGCGCCACATACACGCACGACGCGCCCGCCATCATGTAGATCAGCAGCGGCGACGCCTCCGGCTTCCCCAAGCCCAGCAACGCCGAAAATTTCTCCACCGCCAACCGCGGCACGATGATCGCCGGCAGCGCGATGAACGACACCGCCCCGATCACCCGCAGCACGAGGCGCTGGAGGCGAGGATTGCCGCGTTGAGGTTCGGGATGGCATTGGGATTCGGTCATGAGCAGAGGCAGGCGCAACCGACCTCCTTGGCAAGAACATTTCCGGGCAGGAAAATTCATCTTCGGGCCACGCGCCGAGAAGCAGCTTTATCCTTCCGAATCTAAACTTGGCGACAGCACCGGGGATGTGCTTCAACATACGACATACCACGCTGCGTTTCTTGGCGTGGACAGCCCACATCGCCCCGAATCACTGGACTGCGAGAAACCCATGCCGAAAAAGAAGTCACCCAACACCCTCCGTCTCCGCAACAGCACGGCGGAGTTTCTCACCTTCGCCTACCAGACGGGCGGCGACGGCGTGGAAGTGCGGGTGGAAGACGGCACCATCTGGCTTTCTCAAAAGCACATCGGGCAGTTGTTTGACACGACGCCGGAAAACGTGCTGATGCATTTGAAGAACATCTGCGCCGGGGAGGAACTGGTGGAAGATTCAGTTGCTAAGATTTTCTTAGCAACTGCCACCGACGGCAAAAACTACCGGATCAAGCACTACAACCTGGATGCCATCATCGCCGTCGGCTACCGCGTGAACTCGAAGCGGGCCACGGCCTTCCGGCAATGGGCCACGGGTGTCCTGCGGGACTACACGCTGCGGGGGTATGTGATGGACCGGAAGCGCATGGAAAACGGGGCCTTTCTCGATGAGGACTACTTTGAGCGCCTGCTGGAGGAGATCCGGGAGATCCGCCTGTCCGAGCGGCGCTTTTACCAGAAGATCACGGACATTTATGCCACGGCCATGGATTACGACCGCGAGGCACCGATCACCCAGGAGTTCTTCGCCAAGGTGCAGAACAAGATGCACTACGCCGTGCATGGTCACACTGCCGCCGAACTCATCGTGAAACGGGCGGACCACCAAAAAGAGCGCATGGGGCTGACGACCTGGGCAAAAGCCCCTGGCGGCAAGATTTTGAAAAGCGATGTCGTGGTGGCCAAAAACTACCTGACCGAAGCGGAGCTGGAAGACCTGGGCCGCATTGTGAACGCCTACCTCGAACTAGCGGAAAGCCGCGCCAAACGCCGCGTGCCGATGACCATGGAGGACTGGACCAGGAGGCTGGACATCTTCCTTTCCGCCGACGAGCGGGAGGTGCTGCAAGACTCCGGCCGCATCAGCGCCGAGATCGCGAAAGAGCACGCGGAAAGCGAGTTTGAAAAATACCGGGTGATCCAGGACAAGCTCTTCCAGAGTGATTTCGACACCTTTGTGGCCTTGGAGCAATCGAAGGAAGGCGATGCGTAAGCATCACTTCAGCCGCAAGCGTTTGCTCGGATCTTATCTGGCTTGCCGTCTGAGGCATGAGCGCAGCAAAGCTCTGAGGCTCAAGCTTGTTGAGGAAATCACTTCTTCCCCTTGGACGCCGCGGCGGTGAACCAATCGACGCCACCGCCGCCGCCGCCGAAGGGATTGCCCATGCCGCCGCCGCTGCCGGAGCTGCGATTGCCGCCGCCGGAGAAGCTGCGCTGACCGCCTTGGCCGCCGCCACCACCGCCCTGGCCCATCGGCTTGCCCTGGCCGGTCTTTTTCTCGAAGTCGGGCTTCGACTTCATGCTGAGGGCGATGCGTTTGCGCGGGATGTCCACCTCGGTGACGGTGACCATGACCTTTTGGGCCACTTTGACGACCTCCGCGGCGTCGCGGATGAAATGATCGGCGAGTTGGCTGACGTGCACGAGGCCGTCCTGATGCACGCCGATGTCCACAAAGGCTCCAAAGGCCGTGACGTTCGTGATGATGCCCGGCAGCTTCATGCCGACGGTGAGATGCTTCATCTCGCTCACGCCTTCGGCGAAGCTGAAGACCTCGAACTGCTTGCGCGGGTCGCGGCCCGGCTTCGCGAGCTCGTTCATGATGTCCTGCAACGTCGGCAGGCCGACATCGGCGCTGACATACTTCTTGAGGTCGATCTTGGTGCGAAGGTCCGGCTTCTGCATCAAATCGGCCACGCCACAGCCGAGATCGGTCGCCATCTTCTCCACGAGCGCATAACGCTCCGGATGCACGGCGCTGGAATCGAGCGGATTCGGCGCACTGCGGATGCGCAGGAAGCCCGCGGCCTGCTCGAAGGCTTTTTCACCCAGCCGTGGGACCTTGAGCAAATCTTTGCGGCTAGCAAAAGCACCGTGCTCGTTGCGGAAGGCCACGATATTCGCCGCGTGGGCGCTGTTCAGGCCGGACACGTAGCTGAGGAGCTGCTTCGAAGCCGTGTTTAGCTCCACGCCCACGGCGTTCACGGTGCTGATGACCACATTGTCGAGACTGCCCTGAAGCATCGTCTGATCGACATCGTGCTGATACTGACCGACGCCGATGGACTTCGGATCGAGCTTCACCAGCTCCGCGAGCGGGTCCATGAGACGGCGGGCGATGGAAACGGAGCCGCGCACGGTGACATCGTGGTTCGGGAACTCCTCGCGGGCCACCTCGCTGGCGCTGTAAATCGACGCGCCGCTTTCATTCACCATGATGACCGGGATGGAGGTCGGCACGCCGATCTTCTTCACAAACATCTCCGTCTCGCGGCTGGCGGTGCCATTGCCGATGGCGATGGCCTGGATCTTGAAGCGCTCGATCAGATTCAAGAGCAGCGTCTTGGCATGCAGGAGGCTGTTGCCATCGCCGAGCAGGTAAATCACATCATTATAGACGAGCTGACCCTGCGCATCGAGCACGACGATCTTGCAACCGGTACGGAAACCGGGGTCGATGCCCAACACGCGCTTCTGGCCCAGCGGGGCCGCGAGCAGCAGCTCGCGCAGGTTGTCGGCGAAAACCTTCACCGCCTCGGCATCGGCCTTCTTCTTCGATTCGAGACGTGCCTCCGTCTCCATGCTGGAGCTCAGCAAACGCTTGTAAGCATCCTGCGCGGCCAGTTTGACCTGCGCGGAGCATGGGTTGTTGCCCTTCACCGTGAGACGCTCGACGAGCGCGATGGCCTCCGCCTCCATCGGCTGGATGCGCATGAGCAGGAAGCCCTCTTTTTCACCGCGACGGATCGCGAGCATGCGATGCGACGGGATGGACTTCACCGGCTCCGTCCAGTCGAAGTAATCGCGGAACTTCTGCGCCTCCGGGTCCTCCTCTTTGCCAAACATGACCTTCGAAGTCACCGTGCCGCTCTCCGCGAACAGCTTTCTCAAAGCCGCACGCACCTCCGCCGTGTCGCTGATCCGCTCCGCGATGATGTCGCGGGCACCGGCGAGCGCCTCGGCGGCATCTTTGACCTTCAACTCGTCCGTCTCGGCATCGAGCTTCACAAACTTCGCCGCCTCGCCATCGAGATCGACGGCGTTCGTGAGCACGTTTTGCTCGATAAAGTCCGCCAGCGGCTCCAGGCCCTTCTCCTTCGCGATGGTGGCCTTCGTGCGGCGCTTCGGACGGAACGGCGCAAAGATGTCCTCCAGCGCATTCATCGTGTCCGCCTTGTCGATCTTCGCGCGGAGCACGTCCGTCATGAGCTTGCGCTCCTCCAGCGACTTCACAATCGCCGCACGGCGATCATCCAGCGCCACAAGCTGCCCCATGCGCTCCTGGATGTTCTGAATCTGCACTTCGTCGAGCTCGCCCGTCGCTTCCTTACGATAGCGGGAGATGAACGGCACCGTCGCGCCATCCGCGAGCAGCTTCGCCGTCGCGCCGACCTGGATTGGTCGCAGTTTCAGCTCTCCGGCGATGCGTTCGACGTGGGCGATGTTGATGTTCAGTTCGTTGGCAGCAGACATGGTTGGGAAAATGGAAAGGGGTGGTTGGGCCGCTGGTGTTAGCGACGCGCTATCCCCCGGCAAGCAATGTCCGTCTGCTGTGAAAAACTTTTCTCATTCATGGCGCTTGCATCGCCCGTGCGCCTTTCACACTTCAAACTCATCCGCTGGGTCAAACGGCGGCATCGGCACATTGATGATGCGCAATTTCCCCACCGCACGATGCACGCAGCCGGGCCGGATCATCACCGTCGTCATCGGTTTCAGCGGAATGATCTGCCCATCTGCCTCCAGATGCCCCTCGCCTTCCAGCACGATGTAGATCTCCGTCATCTTCTCATGCCAATGCGCCTTCGAGTCCGCATGAATGTCCGTGAGATGCACCGTCGCCAGCGTGTTCCAAGGCTCCTTGAACGCTCTCCGCGCCTGCCCGCACGGGCACGGCGTCGGCGTGATCTCATCCAATTGGGCGACAGCGAAGCGGGGAGAGGACATAAGCGGCGAGTGGAGAATGCTACTTGGCTTTGATCAATGTGGAAAAGTTCAGCACCATATCCATAAAAGCTAGGAGGCATCCCACGAAAAGAATCAAGGTAACAACTAGACCCTCCTTCACCGCAGCGGAGGTATCAGAGGCTTTTTTCGTATCGTTGCCCGTTGAGATGGTGAAAAGAAACCAGAGTGGAGGAATGAGAAGTCCCCACAGTCCATAGGTTGCAAAAACATCCGCCAGATCACGAACTGGTTTTGTCGATTCGTCACTTCCTGAAGCCACAAAAAATGACTTCCGCAAAGCCCTGGTGGCAAACCATCCCGTCACGATCACCATAATCTGAACGACACTAAAGAAGCCGATGACTTTAGCGGTGGGTTTCATGGCAGCACATCACAATGCCGCCAGCGCCGCCGCAGCGACTTCGGCGGTTTGTTCGAGGTCATCGCGGCTATGGGCCATGCTGATGAAGCCGGTTTCGAACTGGCTCGGGGCGAAGTACACGCCGTGGTCGAGGCAGTGGTGGAAGAATTTGCGGAAGGCGGCGAGGTCGCTGGTTTTGGCGTCTTGGAGGCTGTGGACTTCCTTCTCGGTGAAGAAGAGGCAGAACATGCTGCCTTTGCGATACCAGCGGTAGTTGAGGCCCTTTTTCTTGAGCACGTCGAGCACGGCGGTCTCCATGATCTGGCCGAGGTTTTCGAGCAGGGCGTAGCCGTTTTTCTTTTCCAGTTCGCGGAGTTGAGCCAGACCCGCCGCGAGAGCGACGGGATTGCCGCTGAGGGTGCCGGCTTGATACACCGGGCCGATGGGCGCGAGGTAATCCATCACATCGGCACGGCCGCCGAAGGCTCCGACAGGCAAACCGCCGCCGATGACCTTGCCGAGGCAGGTCAGATCCGGCGTGATCTTTTCCAGCTCCTGCACGCCGCCTTTGGCGAGTCGGAAGCCGGTCATGACTTCATCGAAAATGAGCAGCGCCCCGTGTTTGGCGGTGATGTCGCGGAGTTTTTGCAGGAAGCCAGGCGTTGGCAAAATGAGGCCTGCATTGGCCGGATAGGGCTCGACGATGACACAGGCGATTTCGTGGCCTTGTTTCTCAAAAAGCTCTTCGAGAGCCGCTTCGTCGTTGAAGGGCAACACGCTGGTCAATTCGGCGAAGGCCTTCGGCACGCCAGCGCTGTCGGGATTGCCATGCGTGAGCGCTCCGCTGCCTGCGGCCACGAGCAGGCTATCGCTATGGCCGTGGTAGCAGCCGTCGAATTTCACCAGTCGGTCACGCTTCGTGAATCCGCGTGCGAGACGGATGGCGCTCATCGTCGCCTCGGTGCCGCTGCTGACCATGCGCACCTTTTGGATGCTCGGCACCCATTCGCAGATGGTGCGGGCCATTTCGACTTCGTAGAGGTTCGGGATGCCAAAGCTGACGCCGTCTTTGGCGGCGTTGTGAATGGCCTCGATGACAGAGATGGGTGCATGGCCGAGGATCGCCGGACCCCAGGTGCCGACGTAGTCGATCAGGCAGCGGTCATCGACATCGTAGATGCGGCAGCCTTTGGCACGCCTCACGAAAAACGGGTCGCCGCCGACATTGCGAAAGGCACGCACAGGCGAGTTCACGCCACCGGGGATGTATTGCTTGGCGAGGTCGAAGAGCTTGGTGGAAAGGGGTCCGTTGGGCATGGCTGGAAATGACGAAATCAGAAGGACGAAGGTCGAATGAAGCGGGCAGGGATACGCGAAAGCCTCCAGCCGTCGAACAAAAGGTTGCTCGTGGGCGTCGGAGTCGGGTATTCTACGCCTGCCGACCGCCATGAAACGTCTTCTTTTCCTCACGATGTGCCTCACGGCGCTCTCTCCTGCCTCCGCCCAGCTTTCCAGGAACAAATCCTCCCTGCCGCAGGAGCCCGGCACCTTCTCCATCGAGGGACTCACACCAAAGCCCGTCGTCGTGCGCATCCAGGCGGAGGCTCCGGTTTACACCACGAACAAATTCGACCGTGCCATCGGCAGCTTTGCGCCCGGGGCGCCTGTCACGCTCGTGGCGATGAGCGATACTTCCTACCGCGTGCGTGGTCGTGCTCGCCATGGCGATGTGGCTGGCTGGGTGAGGCAGGCAGACATCCTTTCCGCCGATCCGCAGCTCGCCGACAAGCTCAAGAAGCTCTTCGCACGCACTCAGCAGGTGGCTGAGCTCATCAAAAACAACCAGGTGGCTCTCGGCATGACCAATGAGGAGGTGCAGGCCTCTCTTGGCAAACCGACTCGCAAGAACACGAAGATCAACGCCGGCGGCAAACAGGAGCGGCTGGAATACGCCATGTATGAAAAGGTGCCGCAGGTGACGACCGGTCGCGATGCCTTTGGCCAGCTCGTGCAGACCGTCATCTATGTGAAGGTGGAGGTGGGAACGCTCAGCCTGAACTTCAAAGGTGGCGTCGTCGATGAGATCGAGGAAACGAAAGGCAACCCGCTCGGCAACGGCGGCGTTCAGGTGGTGCCGGCACCGATCTTCTTCTGAAGCCTTACTGCGGCGCTCGCCGGCCAAACTTCCGTTCCAACTCCGCCGTGCCGATTTGCACGAGCGTGGGGCGGCCATGTGGGCAGCAGTAGGGCATTTCGCAGGCAAAAAGATCCTTCAAGAGGCTTTGCAATTCGGGCACACTGAGGACGTCATTGCTCTTCACGGAGGCGCGGCAGGCGGTGGTGGCGATGGTGTCTTCGCTGAGACGCAGCGAGGAGGTCTTGGTGCTGAGGCTGCTGAGTTCCTCGATGACGCCATCGAGCCACGCGGCGGGATCATCGGTCTTCAAGAAGGCCGGAAGGGCTTCCACTTTGAAGGTGTTGGGCCCGAAGGAATCGATCTCAATGCCGAGGCGACTCAGCGCGGCCAAATTTTGACGCAGCAGGTCGGAATCACGCGGCGTGGTTTGCAGGGTGACGGGCATCAGCAGCCGCTGGCAAGGCACGCCGCCGCTTTCGAGGGCGCGACGGAATTTTTCGAAGTTCACCCGCTCGTGCGCCGCGTGTTGATCCATCAAAACGAGGCCCTCAGGGCTCTCCATGAGCACGTAAAGCTTCTGCAGCACGCCGATGATGCGGAAATCAGGCATCTCGGCTTTTGACTCCGCTTTGGGAGCGGGAGCTGGTTTGGGCTCGGGAGGAGGTGCCGGAACGAAAATGGGTTTCGAGGGTTCGGCAGGCTTCGCAGGCTCGATTGGCTTCGCGGGCTCAAACTCACGCTTCAGGGGTGGCGACTGCTTTTCGACGGCGAGGCGCAGGATTTCCTGCTTTGGCGGCTCGATTTCGATGGCGGGCGCAGGCGTGGGAGCCGGTCGCATGGGGGCGTGACCGGAGTGAAGCTTGTTCGCCGTCTCCAGCGTGCGGCTCACAGCTCGGGCGATGGCATCACGCACGCTGTTTCCATCGTGGAAGCGCACTTCTTTCTTCGCCGGATGCACGTTCACATCGAAGGCGTGGGCATCCATCTGGATGAAAAGATAGGTCACCGGATGCTGGCCCTTCATCAGTGCGGTGTGGTAGCCCTCACGCAGACCATACGAGATGCTGGCGCTCTCGATGGGGCGGCCGTTCAGGTAGGTGATCTGCATCTGGCGGTTCGAGCGGCTCATGCCGGGGCCGCCGATGAAGCCGGAGATGGTCACGCCGTGATGCGTCTGCTCTTCCACCTTGATGAGGCGGTTCGCCAGTTCATCGCCCATGAGGCCGCGGATGCGCTCCAGCAGATCCCGCGTGGCGGGCAGGTGAAAGGTGAGATCACCATTGTGGGTGAGTGTGAAGGCCACATGCGGATTCGCGATGGCATGCAGCAGCACCTGCTGCTCGACGTGGGAGAACTCCGTCGGCTCGGTGCGCAGGAATTTCCGCCGGGCAGGTACATTGAAAAAGAGCGAGCGCACCTCGATCGTCGTGCCGCCGGAGCCGCCGTGATCACGCACCTCGACGAGCTTGCCGCCGTTCACCTCCACTTCGGTGCCTACCAGCGCATCTTTTTCTCGCGTGGCGAGGCGGAAGCGGCTCACGCTGGCGATGCTCGGCATGGCCTCGCCGCGGAAGCCGAAGGTATTGATCGCCGCGAGGTCGTCCTTCGTGCGGATTTTGCTCGTGGCATGGCGTTCGAGGCAAAGCATCGCGTCCTCGCGGTCCATGCCACTGCCGTCATCCACGATTTTGATCATCGCCATGCCGCCCCGCTGCACATGAACCTCAATGTGGCCCGCGCCGGCATCGAGACTGTTTTCTACCAGCTCCCGCACCACGGCAGCTGGCCGCTCCACGACCTCACCCGCTGCCACCTGGCTGGCGAGGGCGTCGGGAAGAATGCGGATGCGGGACATGGGGAAGAAAAAAGAAAAAAGGGCGGTGGCTTGGGGCGGCCATCTTGGACGCGTGGTGGCGCTTTGCAATCCCTCGCGCCCGTGCCATCGTCCCCCATCATGATTTCCATCACCGAAGCCGCCGCCAGCCATCTCAAAGACCTCATCGCCGCCAAAAACGCCCCGGCCGAGCACGGCCTGCGCATCCGCGTGGAGAAGGGCGGCTGCGCGGGCATGCAGTACGTCATGCAGATCGAGGCCCCCGCCGAGGGCGATGCCATCCGCACGGACCACGGCGTCTCCGTCTTCGTCGATACCGCCAGCCTCGATTACCTCCGCGAGTGCCAGCTCGACTACGAAGACGCCCTCAACGACGCCGGCTTCCGCATCCGCAATCCGAACGCGGCCCGCAGTTGCGGCTGCGGCACGTCGTTCGAGCCGCTGGCGTCGTAAAGCCGACGGTAAAATTCTCGCGAGTTCGACCGAAGGGCCGCGTTACCACGCGCCACCATGAAATCGCTTCTCGCCGCCAGTTTTGCCCTTGTTGCCGCCGCCACTGCTTTGGCCGCGCCGCCGAAGTTCAATGTGCTGCACATCGTCTCGGATGATTTAAACACCTCCCTCGGCTGCTACGGGCATGCGCAGGTGAAATCGCCACACATCGACAAGCTCGCGGCCACGGGCGTGCGCTTTGAGAAAGCCTACTGCCAGTATCCGCTGTGCAATCCGAGCCGCGCCTCGTTCATGACCGGCATGCGGCCCGGCAGCACGAAGGTGTATGAAAACAGCACGCATTTTCGCCAAGCACTGCCCGATGTGCTGAGCATCCCGCAGACCTTTTCGAAGGCAGGCGCGTTCGCGACACGCGTGGGCAAGCTTTACCACTACGGCGTGCCGACGCAGATCGGCACCAGCGGTCTCGATGACGAGCCGTCTTGGCAGCAGGTCGTGAATCCCATCGGCCACGACAAAAAAGTCGAGGATCAAATCCACACGCTCACGCCCGGGCAGTTCGGCGGCACGCTGAGCTGGTTCAGCGATCCCTCCGACGAGCCGCAAACCGACGCCGTGGGCGCGGCGGAGGCCATCAAGCTGCTCGAAGCGAAGAAGGACGGCCCGTTTTACCTCGCGGTCGGTTTTTATCGACCCCACACACCGTATGTCGCGCCTGCGAAGTATTTCGAAGGCTATCCCATCGACCAAATCCAGCTCCCCACCGGCCCGATGAAGGATGCGCCGGGCATGCCAGCCGCCGCTTACGGCAGCTACAAAAAAGAGCAGGACCAGCTCACTGACCCGATGCGCAAAGAGATCCTTCAGGCCTACTTTGCCTCCACGACCTTCATGGATGATCAGGTCGGCCAGGTCGTCGCCGCCGTCGAGCGTCTCGGGCTGCGTGAGAAGACGGTAATCGTGTTTCACAGCGACCACGGCTATCACCTCGGCGATCATGGCCTGTGGCAAAAGATGAGCCTGTGGGAGAACTCCGCCCGCGTGCCGCTCATCATCAGCGTGCCCGGCAACGCGAACAACGGCAAGAGCTGCCCGCGCCCCGTCGAGCTGATCGACCTGCACGCCACGCTCGCCGACGTGTGCGGCCTGCCGCTTCCTCAAAGCGATGGCACCAGCCTGAAGCCACTGCTCGACAACCCGCAGGCCGCTTGGGACAAGCCCGCCTTCAGCCAGACACTGCGCGGTGCCCCCGTCGGCACCACCGCGCCCAGCTTTGACCCGAAGAACCTCAACAAAGGCAAAAAAGGGAAGGGCAAAGGCAAGGCCGGCGGCTTCCTCGGTGTCAGCGTGCGCACCGAGCAGTTCCGCTACACCGAATGGGACGAAGGCCGCCAGGGTGCGACGCTGTTCGACCTGCAAAACGATCCGCAAGAGTCCAAAGACCTCGCCAACGTCCCCCAGCATGCCGAAACCGTTGCGAAGATGAAGGCGATGCTCGCGGGGCTGAAGAAGTGATTCTCGCCATGCGTGCCCTTGTCTGTTTTTTCCTGATGATCGGCTCGGTGCTCGCCGCCGAGCCCAAGGTGCTGCTAGAAGAGTCCTTCACCTCGGACCTATCGAAAGACTGGTTCTGGGGTCTCGGGACGTGGAAAGCCGAAAACGGTGTCCTTCGAGGCTTTGAGTCCGGCCCTCGGCGTCACGGCCCGGTGAAGATGCGCAAACTGCCGCTCCAGGATGCCACCATGGAGTGCGAGTTTCGCCTCGAAGCCAAAGCCACCTTTGCTGGCATCATTTTCAATGGCTCTCAGGAGCGTGGCCATCTGGTGCATCTCGTGATGAGCAAAGACCAACTCCGCATTCTCGCTCATCCGAAGAAGGGCGAAACCAAGGAACTCATCAAGGTGCCTGCCAAGCTCGCCATCGGCGAGTGGCATCGCGTGAAGCTCGTTTTCAAAGGCCCGACGATGACCGCCACGATCGACGGACAGACCCTTTCCGCGGAGAACCCCTGCA
Source organism: Verrucomicrobiaceae bacterium (assembly GCA_016713245.1). Taxonomy (GTDB): domain Bacteria; phylum Verrucomicrobiota; class Verrucomicrobiia; order Verrucomicrobiales; family Verrucomicrobiaceae; genus Prosthecobacter. Next base: position 2,356,018 of record JADJPM010000001.1, read on the forward strand.
TCGCCGAGGAAAAGCTCACCTTCGGCCTCGGAGGCGACTCCGGCGGACCCGAAGGGGAAAAGGCGGGCGCGTTGGAGTTTCGCGGCTTGGTGGTGAAAGCGCCGTAAAGCTCACTTCTTCGCCATTTCCGCCCACTTTTGGGCAAAGCGCTTCCCGATCTCGTTCTGCGCCGCCGTGTCGAAATGCACGCTGTCGCCAATGTGCGTCTTCAGATCACGTGCATCGACGCAGGCGGTGTGTGGGACGGCTTTTGGCAGGGCGAGCTGGATCTCATTCATCGCTTTGAGATTCGAGAGCGTCGGCTCTTCCCTCATTTCGCCGATGGTGCAGGCGATGAAGGGCAAATCGGGCTGGGCGAGATCGGTGCGGAAGGCTTCGATCATGGCGCGGAGGCGCTCGGTGTGCAGGGGGAGCTCCTCGGCGTTCGCGTTGGCCTCGCCTTGCAGCCAAAGGATGCCGCGGAGGCGGGCTTTGACCGGTGCGGTCGTTTGAAGAGCGAGTTTGGCGCGGCGGAGGGCGTCTTCGTAAAGCTTCGCGCCTTTCTGCCAGAGCTTGATGGATGAACCGCCGACGGCGCAGGGCACGAGGCCGATGGCGGCGGTTTTGTCCTGTGCGGCGAGCACCTCGGCAAAGGCCAGCTCGGGGCCGACACCGGCGTTGTCGTGGCCTTGGAAGGTCTTCGCGTCGCCCGTGAGATGCAGCGGATGCCGCGCGAGATACCACTGGTCGTCGATCTTGTGCATCATGACGATGCGCGGGTCGTTCTTCGGCTCTTCCGGCATGAATCCGCGACCTTTCATGTTCGACTGCCCGCACAGCAGCCACAGATCGAGATGCGTCGCGCCGTCCGGCAGCTTCGTGATGTCCACGCTGACCAGCGGCGGCTTCGTCGGCGGCGGTGTGTTGGCTTTCTTGGCCTTCGCCGCCTTTTGGGCGAAGAGCGGAGAGCTGAGGGCGAGGAGACAGAGAAGGAAAACGCGGCGCATGGTGCGTGAACGGGACGCGGGTGAGGATGTTGCAGCGCGTAGGCTGGGAGGCTGTTTCAAGCCGACGGAACCGGGGTGATCATGACATCGAATGGCAGAGGCAACCCCGTGTCGGTGACCAAGACGTTGGCAGGATGAATGTCCCAAACATCGAAGCCATCTTTGCGGACGGAGAGTGATTCTGCGTATCCAAGGCCACGCCAGGGCAGTATTTCGAAGCCAGCGTCGATGAACGCCTTCTCCAACTCTTCCAAGGTGGCTTTTCGCCCTTCCACATGCGGCTGCGTGGTGATGATGGACCAATCATGCGCTTGAGGATTCCAAAGGCCAATCAGCTTCACGTTGTCGCCAAACAGCTCGTTCTGTCGAAGCATGCGCTGCAAATAATCGAGCGGAAGAGCGTTGTGCAGCCACGGTTGGCCACCGTTCCAACTGACCGTGTAGCCCGCCATGTTAGGCTTGGTGTATTTCCACCAAAGTCCGCTTTCGGCTTCGTAACGCACATCGTGCTCGCGTCCGCCGTCCTTCTCCGGCGGCTGAAAATCGCGTGGGAGGATCAAGCCGCGGGCTTCGGCCCATTCGCGGAGAGCTGTCCATTCTTTTTCGGGTCGCTCGAAGTCGTCCGCCCCATCAAGTGATCCATCTGCGCATAGGCACGCTCGGAGGTGACCCGCGGCATCTGTGAGCGAATCTGACGGAGCTTGGCTGACAGTTGTTGGAAGCTCATCTTTGATGCGGCAATGATCCTTGGTCGCGGGAGTCTGGCAAACAATTTCTGATTGGAGAACCGTAAAGACTAACGGTCAGGACGCCCAGTTTTGCCGCAGAGGGGCAGAGAGACTTACTCTTCGATGTCAGGCACTCAGCACGAGTGCGTGGCTTTTATCCGGTGAGCGAGTTTTTCTCCGTCGTTGTTCAGTCTGTGTGCCTTCACGAATGCTTTGGCTTCTTTGGAGGTGGTTGGCAGATTGCCAACGGAAGACCAGAAGCGATAGCCGGCCAAAAACAAGATTTCGACAGCCTTCCATGCGTCCAGATCGCCTGCTTTGGGTGCGCGAAAAGCCCGACCCATCAACTCGACGGGACTTTTGCATTCAGGGCACACATGTGGGTTTTCGATGAATTCGGTGCTCGGCTTCTTGCCCGACAGTTTGAAGCTCAGCCATGCGGACTGCTGCTGCTCCAAAGTCAGATACTCGAACTTAAATGCCTTCCGGCATTTGAAGCACGCATGTTGAATTCGATATCTGTATTCTTTCTTCTTCACGCCAAGTTTGAGGGCGATCATACTTGATCACTCAATGCTCACCAAGCGGAGTTTCCCCTCAAACTTCCCCTTCGCCGTGTAACTCGCCACGGGCACCTTGTTGTCGTGGCCGAGGCAGAAGTCTTCTTTGGGCTGGGTACGGATGAGGCTGGGGCTGGTGGCGGTGACGGGGGTGTTTTGATCGAGCTGGAGGGTGAGCGGGCCTTTTTTCCCGAGGGAGGCGGTGATGCGGTGGGGTTGGTTGTCGGCGGGGTAGTCGGTTTGGGCGGTGGTGAGGGTTTTGCCGTGGCGGATGGCCCAGATGAGTTTGCCGCCGCTGAGATGGAGCGCGTAGCCTGTGCTGGCGCCGCCGTGGGCGATGAGGATGGCATCGCGCTGCGCGGTGGTGACTTCGCAGGTGAGGGTGAAGGGTGTGTCGGCGATTTGCGGGGCGTTTTCGGCGTCGAGTGTGGCGTGAGCAAAGTAGCCATCTTGCTCCGCAAGATGAGCATTGGGCTGACTTCGGAGCATGGCACTCACATCGTAGGTTTGGGGTGCTTTGGGAGCGCTGGGCTCCTCTCGCGGAGCGAGAGGGCTACTTTGCTTCGCGTTGCGGCGTTCCTTGGGTTTGTCGCTCGTGGGATAGAGGGTGACGGGGTTTTCGACTTCGCCGGGCGGGCGGCGGCTTTTGGGTTCGTTACCGCCGATCTCGGCGGTCATGGCGTCGGCGAGCGCGGTGAGTTTCGCGACGATGTCGGGATGCTGTGCGGCGAGGTTGGTGCGTTCGCCGATTTCTTGATCGAGGTTGTAGAGGCGCGGGTTCACGCTCGCGTCGCTGGCGGCGTCTTTGCCCATGGTTTCTCTCTGCGTCTCGAGAGCGAGCTTCCACGGGCCTTGGCGCACGGCCTGGAGGTTGTAACTGGAGAAGTAGTAGTGGGCTTCGCGTGGGGAGTCTTTGCTTTGGCCAAAGAGCAGCGGGGAGAGGTCGCGACCGTCGATGACGGGCTGCGCGGGCACCTCGGCTCCGGCGATTTTCAGGCAAGTGGGCAGCACGTCGATGGTGCCGGCGACGGCATCGCACACGCTGCCGGGCGCGATCTTGCTGGGCCACCACGCGAGCGTGGGGACGCGCACGCCGCCTTCCCAGGTGCTGCCTTTGCCGCCGCGCAAGGGACCCGCGCTGCCGCCATCGGGGCCTTTGATGAGCCAGGGGCCGTTGTCGCTGGTGAAGATGACGAGCGTGTTCTGATCGAGCTGCAGCTCGCGCAGCGTGTCGAACACGCGACCGACGCTGGCATCGACCTCCTGCACCCAGTCGCCAAAGCGGCCGTTTTGTGAGCTGCCCTGGAAGGCCTTGCCGGGATGGATGGGCGTGTGCACGGCGGTGTGAGGGAAGTAGAGGAAGAAGGGCTTTTCTTGGCTGCCGCGGATGAACTTCACGGCCTCGTCGGTGTAGATTTCCTCGATGCGGTCCTGGTCCGCCTCGTCGAGCAAGCGCTCGACTTTTTTCATCGCGCACGAGCGGCACGACGCGGCGACCGTCCACGCTCGCCGTTTTGAGCATGTCATTGGAATACGGGATGCCGAGGTAGTGATCAAAGCCCTGCTTCGTGGGCAAAAACGCCGGTTGGTCGCCGACATGCCATTTGCCGATGCACTGCGTGGCATAGCCGAGCGGCCGGAGGCGGTCCGCGATGGTGTGCTCGTCAGGATGCAGTCCGTTCTTGCTCCCTGGCCCATATACACCCGGCACGGAAACGCGTGCGCCATAGCACCCGGTCATGATCTGCGCCCGCGACACGCTGCACACCGGCGCGGCGTAGAACGACGTGAGCTTCATACCCTCCCGCGCCATGCGGTCGAGATGCGGCGTCTTCTGCTTCACCGCGCCAAACGGCCCGATGTCGCCGTAGCCGAGGTCGTCGATGAAGTGGATGATGATGTTCGGAGCGCCTGCGGCGGCCTGGAGCAGGGAGCATGGGGCAAGGAGCCAGAAGAAGAGGGAGAGGAGGCGCATGGGGATGATTTCACAGCGACTGAATGTTTTCCTGTTAGCGCTTACTCAGTGCTTCAAGAGCTAGGATTGCCCTTCGAAGGCTCGGACTGCGTTTTGCTGCAACACGTGGACGCCAATGACTTTGTATGAACTCTTCGATACGAGGTCGATAGCCTTTACCAACTATCCCTGAATGGCCTTGCTCTGGGACCAAATCCTGTCGAATTGCCTTAGTTCCGTGTTGCTGTGCAAGCCTCACCAATTCGTGTTTCGGGTGCTTTAGATTGTCTGGATCGATAGGAAGCTTGCTGAGTGGGATATGAAGAAAAGCGGCCATTTTTTCAGAGTCGGCCAGTAGCCAGCTTTCAAGCATTCGAACTGCTAAACGAAGAACAAATTTGTTGTCGCATCCTCGGGGAAGGTGCCGAGCGATCAACTGTCCGGCGCAGGGCTCTTGTTCAAGATCACCCAACGCGACCACTGTTAACCCTGCCTTTGCAGAAGCATTGCGCCTTGATATTTCCTGCCAGAAACGGCTATTACCCTTTGCGACACCAAAGGCTGCGTTGGAAATATCAAGTGACAGTTCAGGAAGCAGTTTTCGCGCAACTGCTGCTTCCAACTCTCCTTCTAACCACACAAAATCGACGCTCTTTTTCATGGCTGGGCTCGGTCGAACAAATCCAATTGAGACATCGTTGTCATAGGCACTACAACTTCCGACGCAAGAAGGCCACTGGACATCAGCTTTTGGATTTGGTTGTGATGAGCACCTGCTATGATCTCAGATCCTTCTATTGCAGGTTGAAGAAGGAATACTTCTTCCGGACTAATTCCTGGATCAGAAAGCAAGTCTTCAGCATGAGTAGAAAGGATTACCTGACGACCATCAGCGGCCATTTGGGCTCGATGAATGAAGGGCGCAAGTTTGCTAACAATGCCAGAATGAAGCGACAACTCGGGTTCTTCTAGCAGCAAAGGTCCCGCTTTTTCCTGCATCGTCCAGAGAAGGCCAATGAGGCGCAGTGTGCCGTCTGAGAACTGAGTTTCTCGCTGACGAGCGCCCTGGCCACGCCAGTGCTTGAACTTTGCAGCGAGATGTGGACGACCAACATCATCAAGTTCAAAAGCGAGCTCCTCCAGTTGTGGCGCAACGATTTTGAGAACCTTTTGAATACGCGAAAGCCGTGCCTTTTGAAATCGGGGTGGGGTAGACCTTATTCGATCTAGCAGGTCTCTACCGAAAGGATCCGTTCCGAGTCTTGTGGGTAGCGGCGCTTGCTCCTCTCTTAGCAGCTGTGGAACTAGATGAATGTAGGTTACGGTGCGAAGAAACTCTGCGAGGCCACGGAACTCCTGATTGGCTGTCGTTTGTTGAAGTGCAGTCTGAGATAGTCGCTCCGGGTCCTGCTTATCGTGTTTGTCTGGGCGATCCAGCAGACAGTTGGTAGGTTCCCCGCCATTCAAAGCCCACACCTTCTCTTCAATGACCTGAGGGCGAGGATGCTTATTGTCTTGCCGGTTGAACGACAGGACATATCTCCAGCCCATGCCTGCATCATTGGTCGCATCGACTCTGATCATGACGTCCGTCTTCTGCCTTGCATGAAGGCTTCTCACAGCAGCCATGCCTCCTCGCGATTCAACAGCCTTCGACAGACCTCCCCCTTCGAGAGTCAAATCTCTCAGAAATCTAAAAACATCCAGGAGATTGGACTTCCCGATGGCGTTGGGGCCAACAATAAAAGCGCGTCTGCACAGTGGCAGATCTTCGACTGCCTTGAAGTTGCGCCAATTTTTTAACGAAAGGCGGGTAAAGCGCATAGTGTCCATGTGCTCGATAATGATGGCTTCTCAAAAGCAGGCAAGCTTCATATTAAATTGATGAGAGCGGGGGCCTTGAGCGGGCCAGGAGACTACAAAGCGCTTACTTCTTCACCGGCACCACCGGCCCCGTGCCCTGCGGGCGACTCGTGCGCGGCTTTTCGATCTTCGTCGCGGTGGCGGGCAGTTTCGTGGGCTCGAAGGGGACGAGCGGCACCTCGGGCAGGACTTTGAGGCGGAGGTCTTTGATCTCGACGCGGTTGGGGTTGCCTTTGTGGAGCTGGATGGCGAGCAGGCCCTCCAGCGTGCGTTTGTCGGCGTGGTGGTCGATGAGCTCGGAGGTGGGCTGGCCGTTGATGAAATGCTGGAGGCGGTTCCCCTGCGCGAGGATGACATACTCGTTCCACTGGCTCACATCGACCTTCACCGGCGCGTGCTCGCTGAGCTGCCAGAGAGCGCCATCGGGGTCGAGGAGGACGTTTTTGCCGTTCAGGCCGAAGATGCCGCGACCGCGCTCCTCATACGTCATGCCCGTGTGCTCGATGGCGGGATGGATGTCGCACTGGTAACCGGTGATCACCCACGGAGCGACGTCCTTCAGCTCGCGGCTGCGATACTGGATGCCGCTGTTGTTATCCCCGATGACGCGGACGGTGGCGCGAAGCTCGAAGTCCTTCACCGTGCCGCCGCGCCAGATGAGGAAGCTGTTGTTCGCCATGGCCTCTGGCGACGCATTCGTGCCGATGACGATGCCGTTCTCGACCTTCCAGAGCTTCGGATCGCCATCCCAGCCGGTGAGGTCTTTGCCGTTGAAGAGCGGCGTGGCGTCTTGAGCGAAGGCAGAGACGGAAACAAGAGCGGCAAGGGTGATGATGGGGATGAGGTGCATGGGGCGAAGGTGGTTTAGGCTGACAGCAAATGGGGGCAGAAAAATGGGATCAATTTGCTGCCCCCATTTTTCTGTCAGCGGCTTGGGAAGGCTTCTTCATGAGAGGGCGCTTTGGATCACGTGGCCGTGGACGTCGGTGAGGCGGCGTTCGAGGCCGTTGTGGTAGTAGCTGAGTTTTTCGTGATCGAGGCCGAGCAGGTGCAGGATGGTGGCGTGAAATTCATAAACGCTGGTGACATCGACGGCGGCTTTCCAGCCGAATTCATCGGTCTCGCCGTGGTGTTTCGCGCCGGTTTGCACACCGGCTCCAGCGAGAATGCAGGTGAAGCCGCTGGGGTTGTGATCACGACCGGACGCGCCTTTTTGGAAGGTGGGCATGCGACCGAACTCGGTGCAGAAAACGAAGAGCGTGTCCGCGAGCAGGCCGCGCTGCTTGAGATCGAGGAAGAGCGCGGCGGTGGGCTGGTCGAGGATCTCGGCGTGGCCGGGATACTGCGTGGCGATGGTCTTGTGGCCGTCCCAGTTGCCGACGCCTTCGCCCATGGCATACGCGCCGTTGAAGACCTGCACGAAGCGCACGCCCTGCTCGCACAGACGACGCGCGAGGATGCAATTCCGCGCGTAACCGGCCTTCACGGCGTTCGTGGGATCGTCCGCACCATACATTTTCAACACGTGCGCGGGCTCGCTGCTGAGATCGGTGAGCGAGGGCACAGTCATCTGCATCTTCGCGGCGAGTTCATAGCTGGCGATGCGCGCGGCGAGCTCGCTGTCGCCGGGGAATTTTTTGAGGTGACGCTCATTGAGCCGTTTCAGGAAGTCCGCCGTGGCGCGGTCGGTGCTCGCGGAGATGCCATCAGGTCGTGCGAGGAAGCGGATGGGATTCTCCGCGTTGAAGGCGGTGCCTTGATACGCGGCGGGCAGGAAGGCGGCGCTCCAGTTGTTGCCTGCGGCTTGCGGATTGCCGCGCGGGTCGGGAATGGCGATGTAGGACGGCAGATTTTCGTTTTCGGTGCCAAGCGCGTAGTTCACCCACGCGCCGGCGGAGGGGAAACCTTCGAGCGTTTGGCCGGTGGACATGAAGGTCTCGCCGGGGCCATGCGTGTTCGTCTTCGACGTCATTCCGTGGAAGAAAAAGAAGTCGTCCGCGCATGCGCCGAGCTTTGGCAGCAAATCGGAAGTCATCTTGCCGGACTGACCGCGTGGTTTGAAGTCGCGCAGCGGTTTGATGAGGTTCCCCTGCTCGCCTTGGAAGGTCACGACATTGCCGCCGGGCATGGGCTGGTCGTGGTATTTAAAGAGAGCGGGCTTGTAGTCGAAGGTATCGACATGGCTCAACGCGCCGCTGCAAAAGACCATGACGACGCGTTTGGCCTTCGGCGCAAAGTGCGGTTGTCGAGCGGCAAAGGGTCGCGCGGGGTCGATGAGCGGACGAATCGGATTCGATGCGGCCAGAAGCTGATCGCGAGCGAGCAGATCGAGAAACGCGATGCTGCCGAGACCGTTGACGGTCTGCTGGAGGAAGGTGCGGCGGTTGAGGAGGGCGTTCATGGAGGTGAGTGGTTCATGCGAGGAGCTCTTGAATGACATGCCCATGCACATCCGTGAGGCGGCGCTGGATGCCGTTGTGGTAGTAGCTGAGCTTTTCGTGGTCGAGACCAAGCAGGTGCAGCGCTGTCGCATGCAAATCATAGCTGTAAGCCGGATTCTCCGCGGCTTTGAAGCCGAGATCATCGGTGGTTCCATACGCGGTGCCGCCGCGAATGCCGCCGCCGGCCATCCAGGCAGTGAAGGCTCCGGGATTGTGATCTCGCCCTTTGCCTGCGCCCTGCGCGGCGGGTTGGCGGCCGAACTCGGTGGTGCAGATGACGAGCGTGCTTTCCAGCAGGCCGCGTGATTTGAGATCCGTGAGCAGCGCGGCGGCTCCGGCATCGAGAATGGGGCCCCAGTAACCATGATCGCGCACGAGGTCTTCGTGGCTGTCCCAATTGGGGCGGATCTTTTTCGCGGTGGTGTTTTCGGCGCCGCAGAAGAGCTGCACAAAGCGTGTGCCACGCTCGACGAGTCGTCGTGCGAGCAGGCATTGTCTTCCAAACGGCCCGATGTCCTCGTGATCGAGCTGGTAGAGCTTTTTCGTCGCCGAGGTCTCATCGCTCACATTCGTGGCTTCGGGGGCGCTGAGCTGCAAACGCGCGGCGAGTTCGTAAGCGGCGATACGGGCCTCCAACTCGCTGTTTTCGCGTCGTTCGGCGGCGTGCGTGCGATTGAGCACTTGGAGGAAGTCGCGGCTCTTTTGCTCGGAACCGTCGATGTAGCCTTTGGGCGGGAAAAGATCGGCGATGGGCGGTTTTTCGGCATCGGTGGTGAGGACGGTGCCTTGATGGATCGCGGGCAAGAAGCCTGCGCCCCAGTTCAACACACCACCGGGTGGCAAACCACGCGGATCAGGCAGCACGACAAAGGCAGGCAAGTCATCGCTGAGGCTGCCGAGGCCATAAGTGACCCATGCGCCCATGCTCGGAAAGCCGGGCAAAATGTAGCCGCTGTTCGCCATGAACATCGCGGGGCCATGCAGCGCGGTTTTGCTCTGCATGGAGTGGATGAAGGCCATGTCATCGACCTTCGCAGCGAGTTTGGGAAAGAGATCGCTCATCCAGCGCCCGCACTCGCCATGCTGCCGAAACGGCCACCACGACTGCTGGCAGTTCCCCGGCTTGGAAGCGAAGAACGTCAGCTTTCCATCGGGATCGAAGGGTTTGCCCTGACGCTTCACCAACTCCGGTTTGTAGTCCCAGGTATCGACATGCGAGAGGCCACCTGGGCAGAAGATCTGGATCACAGCTTTCGCCTTCGCCGCATGATGCCCGCCCTTCGGCGAAAGCGGATTCGCCGATGCCGCGCTGGCATCGCGATGCAGCATCGCAGCCAAAGCGGTTCCGCTGAAGCTGTGGAGAAAATGGCGGCGTGTGGTCGAGTTCATGAGTCGATTCATTCAGGACGGCCATTCTCGGCGGGCTTTTTGCCTTCGATGAGCGCCTTGGCTTGGCGCACGAAGCGGCGGCCGAGTAGCTCGTAGCCGGGTTTGGTGTAATGAAGGTCGTTGGTCATGACACCTCTGATTTCCTTGTTGTTGAGATCGTCGCAATCGACCCACGCGCCATGCGCATCGGCCTGAGCGACGGCAACCTGGCTTTCGCGGACGGTTTTCCACGCAGGCGGATTGATGCGTTCGTGATCGCTGATGCGTCCGATGACGACGTTGAGGTCCGGGCGCTTCAAATCGCGGCGCAGGTTGGCGATGAGTTGCTTTAAAGCATCGGCATAGGGCGCGTGGAGGCCGGTCTTCGAGTCGTTCTCACCCTGCATCCAGCAAAAGGTGACCGACTTCACGTTCGGGTGCTCCTTCAGCATGGCGGCGAACTTCGCCAGGATTTGCGGGTAGAAAATGGTTCCCTGGCTTTTGTCCTTCTCACGCGCTTTCGCCACATCGACACCGTTCTTCGTGGCGATGTCGTTCCATTCGTTCACCCAGTAACGAATCGGCATGCCACCGACCGCTACCTTGATGTAAGCCACATCCGCATCCGGAAACGCGATCTTCGCCTCCGGTTCAAACCCGAGCTTTGGGTCCATGCCCGCCATGTTGGACTGGCCAGTGAGGATGAAGAGATGCGCTGGCTTGTCCGCTGCGGAAGCGGAGAGCAAAGGGCAAAGAGCGAAGAGTAGGATGGCGAGGTGTTTCATGTGGGTGGGATTTAATCAACGTAGATGAACTCATTCGCATTGAGGAGCATGCGGCAGAGGGAGAAGAGATCGAGCGACTTGGCGGCGGCGAGTTCGTCGGGCGTTGCGTCGCGTTGGAAGCAGAGTTGGAAGGCGCGTTCGGGTGTTTGGGCGCGTTCGGCGAGGTGGCGGGCTTGCTGGAGCATGAACTCGTTGTTAGAGAGAGTCAGCGCTTGCAGGGCGGTGGTCGTTTGGGCGCGTGCAGGCGTGAAGTTCGCGGGATCGGGGCAGTCCAGCGTGGTCATGAACTGGTGCGGTGTGGTGCGCACGATGAAGCGGTAGATGCTGCGACGCCAAAGCTCGGGTTTGTCGGGTGTGATGTAGTCGTAGATGGGTGCGTAGGCTTCGGTGTAGTTGAAGTCGCGATAGCCGGGGCCACCGCGGGCGAGGTTGAGTTTGCCGCTGACGGCGAGGACGGTGTCACGAAGTGTTTCGGCATCGAGGCGGCGTGGGTTTTGCCGCCACAGGAGGCGGTTGGAGGAGTCGGCACTCAAGGAACGGCGGTTTTCAACCGCCGAGGGCGCTTGAAAAGCGCCCCTCCTTGATTCCTGCCGATACGCCTTCGACATGACGATGAGCTTGTGGATGTGCTTCAAACTCCAGCGGTGGGTGATGAGTTCACGCGCGAGGAAGTCCAACAGCTCGGGATGGCTCGGCGGGCTGCCGCCGATGCCGAAATCGCTCGGTGTGTTCACGAGCCCTTGACCGAAATGGTGATGCCAGAGGCGGTTCACGATCACGCGAGCGGTGAGCGGGTTGTCAGGATGCGTGATCCAATTCGCGAGAGCGAGTCGACGTTGCGCTTCGGGGGTGTTTTGATCGCCGAAGGCGGCGGAGGCGTGTTTGGCCCATGAGAAGGCTCCGGGCGTGACTTCTTGCGCTTCGTCTTCGGGATTGCCGCGGCGCTGCACTTTGATGACGGGCGGCTTTTCGCTGGAAACGACGGCATAGACCTTTTCGGGCTCGGGAATGGCTTGGAGGGCTTTTTCGAGCTTTTGGGCTTCGGCGCGGAGTTGCTTCAATTGAGCCGCATCGGCCTCGGTGAGGCGAGTTTCGGCGATTTCGGGCACGAGTTTGGGATCGCCGATGAAAAGCAGGTCGTTGCTGATGCCATCGCCGCCGTCGGTGGCGATCAAGGTGAGTGTTTTGGACTTCGCGGGCACTTCGAGATCCAGCGCGGCGGTCTCGTCTTTGCGGAGCTTGAGTTTTTGGAACTTCAGCTCGGCATCGACGAAGACGGTGAAGTCGGCTTTCGATGCGGCGGCTTCTTTCGAGGCTCCAAAACCGACGAGGCCGGTGAGTCGCATGGCTTTGTGGCCGCTTTGTTCGCGAAGTTTGGTAAGATCGAACGTGATGCCGCTGTTCGCGTGCATGGCGAGCATGCTGTGGCCTTTCGTGGCGAAGTCGGTGCCGCTGAGTGTTGTAGTGCGCTGGGCACTGAGCGGACGATTCGCGATGGTGTCCCAAAAATGGCCGCTGGTGGCCGGGATGCCTTTCACCTCGACTTTGAAGTCCACGGTGACGCTGCCTTTGCCATCGGGAATGAAGACCCACTTCACGCCGGGCACGTTTTCGACCTTTTGAAGGCGGTTCGTCTGGATGTCGCGGAAGTAGCCGAGCTTGTCTTTGGTGATGGAGCCGTTGCGCACGTCGATGCCGGAGGCTTCGGGGATGAGTTTGGCGAGTTCGAGGCCTTCACCGGCCAGTTTGGCGATCTGCGTGCGTGTTTGGGCGAGTTCTTTGCTCAACCGGGCTTTTTCGGCGGCGAGGCGTTTCGACTCGACGGGATCGAGTTCGCGATCGCCGCGCTTCACACCGGCGAAAACGGCCCACAGCCGGTAATACTCCTCCTGAGTGATGGGATCGAGCTTGTGATCGTGGCAGCGGGCGCAGTTGATGGTGATGCCCATCGTGGCAGTGAGCGTCTGCGTGACCATGTCGTCGAGATCGAGGGCTCGTGCGGCTCGTCGCAGCATGTCAGACCGCGTTTCCTGCTGCCCGACGAAGTCCCATGGGCCAGCGGAGAGGAAGCCCAAGGATTCAAGACTCTTGATTCCTGATTCCTGATTCAATGCGTCTCCAGCGATCTGTTCCTTGATGAAGAGGTCGTAGGGTTTGTCGGTGTTGAAGGCGTCGATGACGTAATCGCGGTAGCGCCAGGCGTTTGGGCGGAGCTGATCACGCTCAAAGCCGTGCGTGTCGGCGTAGTGGACGATGTCGAGCCAGTGACGGGCCTGTCGTTCGCCGAAGTGCGGTGAGGCGAGGAGAGAATCGACGAGGGATTCGTAAGCTTTATCGGACAGGTCGGACTTGTCTGACACGTCGGATGGTGGGAGGCCGAGTAGATCGAAATGCAGTCTCCGAGTCAGCGTGCGTGTATCGGCTTTGGGAGACATCGTGAGGCCGTTTTCGCGGAGTTTGGCTTCGATGAAGCTGTCGATCGACAAGGAGGGGCGGTTTTCAACCGCCGCGGGCGCTTGAAAAGCGCCCTTCCTTGGAATGGGCTGCACGGACCAGTGCTGCAGGCGCTTGTCGGTGAGCGCGGCTTTGTCAGCGGCGTTTTCGGGCCACTTCGCGCCGGAGCTGATCCATTCGCGAATGAGGGAGATTTGCGCGGACGTGAGTGGATCGCCTTTCGGCGGCATCTTTTCGTCTTCGTCAGTGCTGATGATGCGCTGGAAGAGTGGTGAGGCATCGGCCTTGCCGGCGAGGATCGCGGGGCCGTCGTTGCCGCCTTTGAAGGCGTGGACTTTGGCATCGAGACGGAGTTCGCCTTTCTGTTTCTTTTCGCCGTGGCACTCGATGCAGCGCTCTTGCAGCAGCGGACGGATTTCACGGTCGAAATCGACGGCGAGAAGGACGGAAGGGACAAAAAGGATGGAAAGGACGGCTCGCATGTTTCGAGGGCGTTTTAGGCTGACAGCAAATGGGGGCAGAAAAATGGGATCAATTTGCTGCACTCATTTTTCTGTCAGCGGCTTGGGGGTGAGTGGTTCATGCGAGGATCTCTTTGACCACCTCTCCATACACATCCGTGAGGCGGTAATCGCGGCCGAGGTGGGGGGCGGTGAGCTTGAGATGGTCGATGCCCAGCAGGTGCAGCATCGTGGCGTGGAGGTCGTGGATGTGGATCTTCCCGTGGATGACGCGGTAGCCCATGTCGTCGGTGTCACCGTAGGTGAGGCCGGGTTTGACGCCGCCACCGGCCATCCAGGCGCAGAAGCTCTCGGGTTGGTGCTCGCGGCCGTGTTTGTCGATGGGCGATTTGCCGCTGAGGTCCTGGCTCCACGGCGTGCGGCCAAACTCGCCGCTCCACAGCACGAGGGTGTCGTCGAGCAGGCCGCGAGATTTGAGATCCTTCAGCAGCGCGGCGACGGGTTGATCAGTCTGGGCGCAGAGCTTGGGCAGGTTGCCGCGGATGTCGCCGTGGTGGTCCCAGCCGCCGATGCTGACCTGCACAAAGCGCACGCCCGCCTCGCTGAGCCGGCGGGCGAGCAGGCAGGCACGGCCAAAGGTGTTCGTGTCCTTGCCGCCGACGCCGTAGAGATCGAGCGTGGCTTTGCTCTCCTTGGAAATATCCACGATCTCCGGCGTGGTGAGTTGCATGCGGGCGGCGAGTTCCATGTTTTGGATCATGCCTTCCATGGCGGCATCGCCACCGAGATCGCCGACGAGACGCTTGTTCATACGTGCCATGAAATCCATGCGCTGGCGCTGGACGGCGTCGTTCTCGGAAACGTTGCGCAGGTTTTCGATGGGCAGCGTTTTGCTGTCGAGCGGCACGGCGAGGCGTGTGCCCTGATGGATCGCAGGCAGGAAGGCGGAGCCGTATTCACGCGCACCGCCAAAGGCCGTGCCGCCCATGATGCTGACAAAGCCGGGCAGGTTCGCGTTCTCCGTGCCGAGGCCATAGCTGACCCATGCGCCCATGGACGGACGCACCTCGGCGAAGGTGCCGGTGTGAAACTGCAACGTCGCGCCGGCGTGCTGCGGATTGTCGGCGTTCACGCCGCGCATCAGGCAGAGATCATCGGCCACGGTGGCGAGGTGCGGCATCAAATCGGAAATCATCATGCCGCTCTGCCCGCGCGGACGCACCGGAGCCATCGCCTTGAGCGCGAGGAACTGCTCCGTGCCGACCTGGGTGACCTCCTTGCGCAACGGCGAGTCGATCTTCTGCCCGTGCTTCCGCTCGATGAAGCGCTTCGGGTCGAAGAGGTCCATCTGCGAAGGGCCGCCCTGCATGAAAAGAAAGATGATGCGCTTCGCCCGCGGCACCATGCCGGGGATGCGTGCCGCGAGCGGGTTGGCAGCCGCGCGGGCGATGTCGTGCAAAGCGAGCGCTCCAAAGCCGCAAGCGGCGCGCTGGAGAATCTGGCGGCGGGTGAAGGGGTTCATGGAGCAGTGGAGAGTTGGAGTCTTGAAAATGGCAGTGGGGGAGCGTGGTCAATTGGCTGCCCGTGCCGCCATCGCATCCACCTCACTCATCTGGAAGCGGATGCTGACGATGGAGCAGCCGATGTCTTCTTTGCGGTAGTTTGCATACGTCGTGGCGACGATGGTGCTGTCAGGCAGCAGGTGCAGGCCGGGGTAAAAGCCGTCTTTGAAGGTCTTCAGCAGGCTGATGCGATACTGGCCGGGTTTGCCTTGCTTGATGTCGTCGTAGGTGCCGACCCAGGCAATGAAACCTTTGTCCTTGGGGTTGGGCGAGGCGTTGCGGAAGACAATCACGAGCCGGCCATCGGGCAAGGTGATGCCGTGGTGGCGGTCGCCGGTGAGGCCCCACGGAGCGTCCACGGGTGGAGACCAGGTTTGGCCTTCGTCGCGACTGAACATGACGAGGCTCGTGCCGCTGCGTTTGTTCTCGCGCATGAGGCAGCAGAGTTCGCTGCCATCGGGAGAGCGGAAGACATAGGGCTCGCAGGGGTGCTTGCCGTCGAGTTTGGTGCCGTCGCAGGCGATTGTGGGCGCGGACCAGGTGAAGCCGCCGTCGCGGGTGATGGATTGCAGCACTTGCAGCGTGCCTTCCTCGCCGATGCCGCTGCCGCGATGGAAGAGGCCGAGCGTTGAGCCGTCCTTCAGCCGCATGATGCTGGAGAAGGTCATGATGTTGCGGAAGGGATCGTCTTTGGCAATGCGTCCGCCGATGGGCGGCAGCTCGCGCCAGGTTTTGCCATCGTCCTCGCTGACGATGCGCGGCATGTAGCCCTCGTGACGGCCTACTATGACCTTCGGGCTTTCCTTGTCGGTCAAGGTACGTGCGGCAAAGACCCACAAGCGCTCTTTGCCCTGCGGATCGGCGATGCGGTAGATGCTCGGGCAGTTCTTGAAGTTGACGTAGTTCGGCGGCAGCGCGTCGTCGATACGCGTCCAGGTCAGCCCCGCGTCCTCGCTCCGCGCCATCGGCCCCGCGTGCCCGCCGTGGCCGAGGTTCCAGACGCAAAAGATCGTCTTGTTGTCCGCGAGCATCGCCGTGGTGGGATGCGCGTGATACTCATCCGGCTTCGGCGAACCGCGAGCGATGATGATCTGCCGCTGCGTGTCCTCGGAGAGGTCGATGTGCTTCAAAGCCTCGCGGTGTTGCTGCCAAAGCGCCTGCTTTTCAGCGGGCGCGGATTCCCAGGCACGCTTTGCGGCCTTGGTGGCATTGGCGACCTCGGGCTTCGCTTGGGCGAACGACGCCACCGGCGCGAGCAGAAGGACGGTGAGGAGTGTGAGGGTGGGTTTCATGTTCATCGCAATTCTTTCGTGCTCACCTGGGTTCTTGGGGGGATGTCTTCGCATCCATGCCGCCCCGGTTCATCCCCAGCTTGCTTTTGACGAGGTTCTTCAGCGCGGCGTCTTTGCTGACGAGCTTGCCCGCCTGCACGTCTTCCTCGCGGAAACGGGCAAAGAGAATCTCTGCTGCGCCGGCGCGGTCGCGATCGTAATGGACGTAGATGTCGCCGTTCGGTGCCTGCGCGATGTCGGGGTAGGAGACGTTGATGCGTTCGTCTAGTAGCAGCTTGCCGGACCAGGTCTTGCCTTCGTCGGTGGTGAGGAAAGCGGTCAGTTCTTGTCGCTTGGGCGTGGCTTTCGTGATGTCCTGGCCATGACGGATGACGAGCAGGTTGCCCGATTGCAGGCGGCGGATGACGGCCTTGCTGTTCACGTGCGGAAAGGCGGTGGATTGCGGTTCCCAAGTCTTGCCGCCGTCGTCGGAGAAGCTTTGAAACGTCGCCTTCATGCCGCGCGAGAGCATCCAGAGCCGTCCGTCGTTCAACTCGGCGACGGTGTGCTCGTTGAAGCAACTGTCTTTGTAGATGATCCCGCCGCGATAGCGCCAGTGACCGCCTTCGTCGTCGGAGACGAAGACGTTCGCACCGCGCACGGCATCGAGTTCGTGGTAGCAATCGGCAAAGGGCTTGTCGATGTGCCAGCGTTCCCACAGCGACACCGGCAGGATCCACTCGCCGTTTTTGCGCACGATGGGTTTGTTCAGCGACGCGCCGAAGCCGATGTAAACCGGCTCCGTCCACACGGGCTTCTCCGCATCGGGATCGTCGCAGCGGACGAACCAGTTGCTGCAACTGCCATCGAACATGCCGACGGACTGATGGAAGAAGAGCCAGAGCCGCCCCTTCGGATCGCACCAGAAGGAACCGAGCCGCGTGCCGATCGAGATTTTGCGTAATTTGGGACCGAGGCCCGTCTCCACTGTGTATGAAAACTCCGGAAGCTTGCCCGTTTTCGAAATGTGGGCCTGAGGGTCGATAACAAACACAGGATCGCGCCAGGACTTCCCTTGGTCGTCGCTGTAGCTCGCCAGCAGATAGGCATTCGGTCCGTCCTCACCGCCTGCCCAGCAGGTCCAGAGCCGACCCTTCGACGTGACCTCGAGGCTCGACGACATCGCGAAGGGCAGATGCTTTTGCCCATAGGCGGGCATCGGATCGAAGATGAGCTTCGGCGTGATGTGGATGCTGTTGAGAAGCTCCTGCGTGACTTTGACGGCGGGCTTCGGCGCGTCGTCGGCCTGCAGCGCGGCCAGCGGCGCGAGCAGCAGGGCGGTGACGAGTGTGAGGGTGGGTTTCATGAGTTCACTTCTTCGGCGCACTCGGCAGTTGTTTGATCCACGCGAGATTGAAGGCGTAGTGCTTGCTGCTGGTGACGAGCTGGATGCGGCCATCACGGGTTTGGGTGGTGGCGAGGTAGCCGTTGATGTCGGCGGTGGTTTTGCCTTCGGGGGCGATGAGGCGGCGGTCGGGCCAGGTTTTGCCTTCGTCGTAGCTCACGGCGGCGTAGAGGCCGTAGCCGGTGTAGTTGCCGCTGGTGGACTTGAAGGTGAGGCCTTGGCGTTCCTTGAAAGGCGTGCGGGCCTGGTCGGTGAAGGAACAGAGGACGATGGGGCCTTCTTTGAGCCGAAGCATGGCAGGGCGCTGCGTGTTGCTGACGACGGGGAACTCGCTGATGGCATAGCTCCAGGTTTCGCCGAGGTCGCTGGAGTAGCTCACGGGCATTTTGAGGTCGAAACGCTTCTGCACGGGCTCCTCCGCCGAGAGGCGACCGAAGGCCATGAGGCGTCCGTCGGCGAGTTCGACGATGGGGGAATGAATGCCCGCGATGCAAGGGCCTTTGCCTCCGGGTTGAATGTCATCCGATCCGCGACGATCCCGCCCGGTCTCGCTCCAGCTCTTGCCATTATCGCGGCTGATCGAGAGTCCGGAAAAGTCGAACGGGATCGCGATGACGCCTTCTTTCGTGCGGATCGGATTGCTGGCCGACTCGCCGTGTGCCCGCATCACTTCGGCCTTCGACCAGGTGACGCCGTTGTCGGTGGAGCGGCGGATCAGGATGTCGCCATGCTGTCGGCCTTCGACGATGTGGTAGAGCGTTTTGTCGCCATCCCACCAGATTTTCGGTGCGTGATCATTCACATCTTGAGCGTCCCAGAACGATGAAGCGGGCTCCCATTCCTTTGCGCCATAACGCAGCCGCGAGGCGGCGTTTGCGGTGGTCAGATCGGTTTCACCCATGGTGGAGAACCACACAGCGAGCAAATCGCCATTCGGGCACTCGGTGATGGCCGGGCTGTGATTCTGGCTGATGAACACCGGGCCGAAAGCGTCATCCGCGATGCGCACATAGGGCTTCGGACCTTCGTAGAACGGCGCGTCTGCCGTGACACGGACACTCTTGTCCGTGAAGTCACTGCGGACAGGAGTGTCCGCATCACGCTGACTCACGTTCTGCGCATTCAGCGGCGGCGCGGCCAGCGGCAGCGGTTTTCCCTTCGGAAGCTCACCCTGCACGACGCGGAAGCCAATACGCGGGCTCGCGGAGTTCGTCACCCACGAGCCGCGATTCGCCGAGCGCAGGAAGCGGATCATCGAGGAATGAAACCCGCCGCGAAACACGCGGCAGTCGCCATCGACGCGACCGATCGGATCGGTCAGTGCGTCGCTCTCATACGGCCCATACCAATCGCTGCACCACTCGGCCACGTTGCCGTGCATGTCGTGCAGGCCCCAGGCATTCGGCGTCTTTTGCGCCACCCGAAACGAACCCGAGCCACCGGCCTTCGATTCCTCCACCGGATGAGTGAGGCCGATGATTTGCCCCTGTTTCAAGCTCACCGATGCCTTCCCGACATTCCGCCAGTCATATTCACGCGGCATCGGTCCTGCTGGGAAATACACGCCGCGAAAGTTGTCCTCGCCGAACCACTTTTGATGCCCATCCGGCAACGTGTCGCCGGTGTGAAAAAGCGTCGTCGTGCCCGCACGGCACGCAAACTCCCACTCCGCTTCGGTTGGCAGGCGATAGGTCTTGCCCTCATTCTTCGAGAGCCATTCGCAGAACGCCACCGCCCGCTCCCACGTCACACCGCTCGCCGCATCGTCATCGGCAGGCTTCGACTTCGGGTCGTTCTTTTTAAACTCGGGATCAAACTGCCGATACTGCGCCACCGTGACCTCGGTGACTCCGATTTGAAACGGCTGCGTGATCGTGACCTTGTGCGTGGGCTTCTCATCGAAATCGATCCGGTCGATGTCCTTGTGCATCTCTCCAAACCGTTTCTGCCGCAGGTAATCCTCCATCGGCGGCCCGTCCTGGCCCATCGTGAAGGCACCCGGCTTTATCGGCATCAGCTTCATGCCGAGGGAGTTCGTGATGGGCTCGGCGGCGTGCAGCACGGCCAGCGGCGCAAAGATAAGGGCGGTGAGGAATGCTAAGCTGGGTTTCATTTCGCGGAAGGCTTTGGAGTCCAGTGGGCATCGAGCCGGGCGCGGAGGGCGCTGACGATGTCGGGATGCTGGCTGGCGATGTTGGTTTCTTCCTTTGGGTCGGATTCGAGATCGTAGAGCATGGGTTGCGCGGCTTTGAGCGCGGCGATGAGATAGGGTTTGAGGTAGTTGTCCGGCGGGATGGTCTTGAGCGAGCCTTCGGCCTCAAAGGTGCGCGGCAAAATGAGCCGCCAGCGGCCATCGGTGACCCAGCGCCACACCACATTCGCGTTCACGTCGTCGAGCGTTTGCGAGCGAATGGTGAAGTCCTCGCCAAACACCTGCTGGCGTGATTCGACGGCCTTGGTGTCGAGCAGATTGATGCCTCGGAGACCTTCCGGAGCGGGGAGTTGAAGCGCGGCGAGCACCGTGGGCACCAGGTCGATGGAGGAGGCCAGCGCGGTGGATTTCGCCGGTTTCACCTGTGCGGGCCAGCGCACGAGGATGGGCGTGCGATGCCCGGCATCGAAGAGGCTCGTCTTGCTCTTCGGCGCGAATCCGCCGGTCACGGGCGATTGGATCCAGCCGTTGTCGGTCACGTAGATGACGAGGGTGTTTTCGGAGAGTTTTTCCTTCTCCAGATGGCCGAGCAGCTCCCCGCAGGTTTCATCAAACCACTCACACATGGCCCAATAGCGTGCCAGATGCGGTGATTTGGTCTTGGTTGAATACTTCGCAAATAATCGCTCCGGCGGCGTGTGCGGTGTGTGCGGCATGAAGGGCGCATACCACACAAAGAAGGGTTTCTGCTGCTTCTGCGACTCGGCGATGAAATCGTAGATCGGCTGCATGCCCTCGCGCCCGATGGTGAGGCCCGCATCGCCGTGGCGGGAGCCTTGCGACATGCCGTGCGTGAAGCCACCGCGCGTGTAGTCGCCCTGCCACCACTTGCCGGTTTGAAAGCTCAAGTAACCCTCGCTCGCGAGCAAGCGTGGCAGCGTCGGCACCTTGTCGAGCATGCCATTCCACTGCGCGGTCAGCTCGGCGGTGGAGCCTCGCCCGCCTTTGGCCTTCGTGCCCGGCGGCAGAGGCGGATCATTGGCGGTGACCTTGTGCTGATGTGGATAGAGACCGGTGATGATGGTCGCCAGACTCGGACAACAAACGCTGGTGGGCACAAAACCGCGCGGAAAGGCGAGGCTCTGCGCCGCGAGCCTGTCGAGATGCGGCGTCTGCACCTGCGGATGCCCCATGAAGCCGTAATCACCGGCGCCCTGATCGTCCGAGATGATGAAGACGATGTTCGGCCGCGAGTCGGCGGCGTGAAGCGCACCGCATGGAACGAGAAGCAAGGCGGTGAGGAGAAGGAGCGTGGGTTTCATGGAGTGGCGGAGTAATGAAGCGGTGGCGATTGCGTCAGAGCCTGGGCCTGCCTTCAGACCACTTGACGGCGATGCGCGAGAGGAACCAGGTGCGGCCTTTGTCGTTGTTGCCTTGGTAGAAGAGCCAGGTCTGGCCGTCGCGGGCGGTGAACACGCCCGGATGGCACTTCATCATCGGCTCGGCGGCGGGTGATGGGGTTGGCTGGGCTTGGGTCGTGAGCAATGCAAGCCACAGTGCGGTGACAAGTGCGAGGGCCGGCTTCATGCGAGGAGGGCAGCCAACGTGCCGGTGCTGCTGGCGAAGGCATCGGCCTCCACGCCGAGATGCTGGAGCATGGTGACGAAGAGATTGCACAGCGGTTTGTTCTGCACGCTGTCGAAGGCGAGATGCTGGCCGTGTTTCAGACCGCCGCCAGCGAGGAGGATGGGCAGGTTGGTGCAGTTGTGGATGTTCGCATCGCCGAGGTTGCTGCCGTAGAGGACCATCGTCTGATCGAGCAGGCGTGCGCCATCGACGGCGGGTGTGGCGGCGAGCGCGGTAAGGAGTTCGCGCAGGTGGCGCATCTGCTGGAGGTCCACCTTTTCGAGTTCGGCGAGCTTTTCCTTCGACTGGCCGTGGTGGCTGAGGTTGTGGTAGCCGTCACGGGTTCGCTGCTGGTCGTTGATTTCAAAAACAGGCGTGGCAAAGCCGTCCACCATGAGCGTGATGATGCGCGTGGAGTCGGACTCGAAGGCGAGGCGGGCCATGTCGAGCATGAGCTGGATCTTGGGGAAGAACTTGGCCTTGTCGGCGATGTCCTTGGGCTCGGTGGTCTGGGTTTGCGGCTTGGGTTTTTGCTCCCATTCGCCGGAGATGGCGAGGCGCTGCTCCAGCTCGCGCACGGAGGTGAGATACTGATCGAGGCGGCTTTTGTCCGTGCTGCCGAGGTTGCGTTGGAAGCGGCTGATGTCATCGCGCACGGTGTCGAGGATGCTGCCGCGATCCTGGAGGCGTTTGAGCGAGGCAACGGTCTGTTTGGCATCGCCTTGGAGGAACATTTTGCGAAACAAGGCCGCCGGGCTGTCTTCGGCGGGCAGCAATACGCCTTCGCGTGTCCAGGAGAGGCTGCGGTTCGCTTTGTCGATGTTCACGCCGAGGTTCAGCGTGGGAAAACGCGTCTGCTGGCCGAGCTTTTCCGCCGCGAACTGGTCGAGCGAGATGCTGTTGCGGAAGCCGCTGCGGGTGGGGTCGCGCGCGGCGGTGAGGAAGCAGTTCTCCGTGCTGTGACCGCCCGTGACCGCAGGATGCGAGAGTCCGCTGAAGATGGTGAAGTCGTTTTTGAAAGCCGCGAGTTCCTTCAAATAGGGCGAGAGCGTGTAGCCCGCGCCTTTGTCCTTCGGGAAGAAATGCTGGGGCAGCACACCGAGGTTGTTGGAGATGAGCAGCATTCGCTTGGGAGGCGTCTGCGATGCCGCGCGGGCGTGGTTTTGCTCCAAGAGCGGAAGTCCAAGCGTGACGCCGAGCCCGCGCAGGAAACGGCGGCGTGGGATGGGCGTGGAGATGTGGGGGGTGTTCATGAAAAGAGATAAAGGAGATTGGAAGATTGCCTCGGTGATGCCGAAGGCATCGTAGCGATTAGCCGGTGGTTGAGCGAAGCGACACCACCGGACAGGATGCGCCACACGAGCGCATCCCGAAGGGATGCCAGCCACGACGCGCCGTGATGCGAACGAAGCTTGCTTGCATCCCTCCGGGATGCGGACCTCCTCGCGCTGCACACCGGTGGTATCGTCGCTTCGCTCCTCGACCACCGGCTAATGGCTGTGAACCCTGCGGGTTCCGACGCCTCTGTTGTTGATCCCGAAGGGATCGGAGCCATTAGCCGGTGGTTGAGCGAAGCGATACCACCGGATGCCGAAGGCATGTGGTTGAGCGAAGCGACACCACCGGATGCCGAAGGCATGAGGTTGAGCGAAGCGACACCACCGGATGCCGAAGGCATGAGGTTGAGCGAAGCGATACCACCGGGTAGAATGACGAAACATAACGCATCCCGGAGGGATGCCAGCCACTGCACGCCGCCATGCCTTCGACGTTTCTCGCTCTGCATTACCACATCGTGTTCTCCACGAAGGACCGCGTGCCGTTGATTGCGCCGGAGTGGCGTGAACGTTTGCACGAATACCTCGGCGGAACGGTGGGCGGACTTGGTGGCTTCGTCCAAGGTGTCGGCGGAGTGGCCGACCATGTGCATTTGTTGGTGGGATTGAAAGCCACGCACTGTCTGGCGGACTTCATGCGGGAGTTGAAGAAGGCTTCGTCCGTCTGGGTGCATGAGGAGATCCAGCAGCCGGAGTTTGCGTGGCAGGAAGGATACGGCGCATTCACCGTGAGTCCGACGGCGCGGCCCCAGGTGCAGAAATACATCGCGAACCAAGCCGAGCATCATCGGGTGAAGACGTTTCGTGAGGAGCTGGTGGAGTTTTTGAAGAAGGCGGGCGTGAAATACGAAGATCGGTTTCTGGACTGAGAGACGGGTTGGCTGGCATCCCTCCGGGATGCGGGTCGTTTCGGCGCGGTGATCCGGTGGTGTCGTCGCTTCGCTCCTCGACCACCGGCTAATGGCTGGGATGCCTTCGGCATCGAAGAGACGTGCGTCGATCATTTGTCAGTCCCTCCCGTGAAGATGCGGCTCCCCACCAGCGCGTGCACCAAATCCCGCACGCGGAAACCATCCGCCGCGCATGCATTGAGCATCGCCTCGACTTCTTCGCGGTCGGCGAAGCCGACGGGTGTGCCGGTGGCGTGGAGGATGAGGTGGTGGAGGAGGTTTTTGGCGAGCGGACGCGGGTTGGCGGCGAGGAGGCGCTTCAGCTCGTGGATGTCGCGGAAGGTTTGGCCGGTGGGGAGCTTGCCGGAGGCATCGACGGGCTGGCCGACGAAGTAGGTGTAGGGATGGCCAGCGGGATCGATGCCGGTGATTTTCTCGCCGCGCTCCATGCCGCGATAGCGATCTCGCCAAGCGCCCATGACATCGAAGTTCTCCATGGCGAAGCCGACGGGATCAAACTTCGCGTGGCAGGCGGCACAGGTCTTCGATTCCGTGTGTTTGGCGAGCAATGCGCGGATGGTGGTGGCACCGCGGATGTCCGGCTCCACGGCGGGCACGCTTTTCGGCGGTGGCGGAGGGGGCTGGCCGAGCAGTTTTTCCATGATCCACACGCCGCGCAGCACAGGTGAGGTGGTGGTGCCGTTGGCGGTGTGCTTCATCAGCGCGGCTTGCGTGATGAGTCCGCCAAAGGGGCTGCCTTCCGGCAAAGACACGCGCTGCATCGCGGAGCCGCTGACGCGTGGCAGATCGTAGTGCGCGGCGAGGCGGTCATTCACGAAAGTGAAGTCGGCGGCGATGACGGTGCTTGCGGGCAGGTTCTCGCGCACCATGGCGCGGAGAAAGGTGCGCGTCTCGTGCTCCATGGAGTCCACGAGGTAGTCGTCCTTGCGATACTCGGGATACAAACGCTCGTCCGGGATGTCGCGGCGCAGTTTGCGCAGGTCGAGCCACTCTTCGGCAAAGGTGCGCACGAACTGCTCGAAGCGTGCATCGGCGATGAGACGCTCGGTTTGCGCTTTCAGCGTGGCTTTGTCATGCAATCGGCCTTTTTGCGCGAACTGGGCCAGTTCGTCATCGGGACGTGAGTTCCAGAGGAAATGCGAGAGACGGTTCGCGATGGCGAATTGGGCATCAGGAGCGTCTTTTCGCGGCTCGGTGAGGTAAAGGCAGTGCGAGGAGCACAGCAGCGCCTGGTAGCCTGCGAGCATCGCATCGGCAAAAGTGGCTCCAGCGGCCATTTTGGCCTGAATGAGCTTCAAAAAAGGTTGCTGCGCTTCCTCGCTCATCGGGCGCAAAGCAGCCATCGTGGCAAAACGGCGATAAAGCCTCTCCGCATCCGCAGCGGTGCCTTTCGCGACATCCACTTCATCGAACAAAACGTGATGCGAAGGCGGCGGCCAGGTTTTCTCGCGAATCGGGCCGGTGACTTCGAGCCATTGAATCGCCACGCCGCGATGTCCCTCCGGCGGCATCGGCGGGTAATCATAGAAGAAGCCGCCGTCCGTGCGGATGAAGGGCACCGGCAGGCCGAGCGGGCTGTATTCGAAGGTTTCGCCGGCCTTGAGATGAATCGTCGTCTCAAACTCACGCGCCTCCGGTTGCAAATCCAACCAGCCGCCGGTCTCGCGCACATCGCCGGAGACATCCGGCCCGGAAGGCTGACGGGCGCGAAAACTCATCGCGATGGGTTCATGCGCCGGCACAAGGCGGAAGTCACGCACCTGCCGCACAGCGCGACCGCGAAAACGCACGCGATATGCGCCACCGGTCTTGGCGACGAAGCTGCGCGGATAGCCATAATAAGGCCACGTCGCGGAACGGAAGAGGGCCAGTTCCAGTGTGGGATCACGCCGTTGCTCCGTCGTCATGGTTTTGTAGTCCGGCTGGCTGATCGGCACCATGCGATTGTCGCGACTAAAGAACATCGCCTCACGTCCTCCAAAGCTGACAAGATCTGGGAAGAGGTCCGTGCCGACAAATCGCCGTGCCGAAGGTTGCTGCGGCGCTTTTTCACCAGCCATCGCCGTGCGCAACGCAGTCTCCGTGGCTTCGAGATAGGCATCGAGCTGCACATGCGACATGTCGAGCAAGGCGGAGACCTTGGTGAAACCGTGCGCATCGCGGTCCTCGGGCAATTTGTCGCGGATGTCGAGGTCCGGCAGCTTCAGCAGCACGCGGACGTTGTTCTCAAACTCCACCCGCGTGAGCCGCCGAACAGGTCCGCGGCCGTTTTTCGCAGTTTCTGCCTGGGCGGCAGCGAGCAGAGCCGCGCTCAGTTGCGAGACGACCGCCTGGCGTTCCTCGGCGGTGACCTTGGACTTCTCCGGCGGCGGCATCTCGCCCTTTTCGATGAGGTCAAACACGCGCGTCCATCGGCCGCGTGTGTCAGCATGGCTGAGGTCAAAAGGCAGCGCCGTGATGTCGAAGTCACCTTTGGAGACGCTGTCGTCATGACAGTCGATGCAGTGCTGCTCGATGAAGCGGTGAATCGGGTTCGCGGAGGCGGCAGATTTTGGGGCGGGCAGGTCAAAGACATGCACGTTCGTGATGCGCAGCTCCTCGAGGCCGCTCTTTGGGTCGATGGTGCCTTCGATTTGATCCACCAACTGATCACGCGTGAGCTTCCACACGACTTTTCCGGTCTTGTCGATCTCCGCGAGCACATCGCGGCCTTCCTCCGGTTTTTGCAGATGGTAGTCCCCGCAGGCGATGAGCAGGTGGCCATTGGCCAGGCGGGACATGCCGAGCAGGTAGCGGCATTGCAGGCCGAGGTCTTCGATGGTCCAGCAGCCGAGCTTTTGGCCATTCGCAGCCACATGCAGCAACTGACAACCGGTGGACGTGGCCACCCACAATGAGCCATCCGCATCCTGCAACGTGGCAAAGGCCTTCTTCACCGTGGACGATGGTTTCAACAACGGATCGAGCGGGAGGCTTTGCAACACGCGGCCCGTGCCTTTCTCCACCTTCAGCACCGTCTTGCGGCCGTATTGGCCGACCCAGAAGGCATTCGCGCCCGGCACCTCGCGAATCATGCGATAGCGAAAATGCAGCGGATCGTCCTTGAGGTCAGGCAGCGGCGTTTCGCTCACCACCGTGCCACTGCGATCGACGATGCGGATTTGATTCACGCCGCTGTCCATGAGCGCGAACGTCTTGCCGCCATCGAGCACCGCCACGCTGTTCGCCTCCGCGCCTTTGTTGCCCGGACGGGCCTTGTGCTCCATGACGAGCTTCTTCGCCGCATCAAACACCGCCAGGCCGCCGCGATGCGCATACGCGATGCCACCGTCCGGAAGTCGAGCCGCGTCGTAAATGCCGCCGTGGCCGGGATGCTTCAAAATGGAGACCACTTTGCCGCTGCGGTCGATCTCAATGACCTGATTGTCCGCTGCGAGCAGGAAGTCGGCGGCATGAAGCGCTGGTGCCAGCAGAAGGGTGAGGACGAAAAGGGCAGATTTCATGCAAGCGTGAGGTGTCGCTCAAAGACGAAACACGAACTCGTTCGAGGCGAGCAGGCTGTGGCAGAGCTCGGTCCATGGAGTGGGATCGGCGGGCTTGTTGGGTGGGGTGATGGCGTGGAGGAAGGCGCGGGCTTCGTGGCGCTCGGTGGTGGTGATGGGGCGGTTGAGGACGCGGAGCCAGAGGGCTTCGAGGCGGGCTTCTGGCGAT
This sequence comes from Verrucomicrobiaceae bacterium, assembly GCA_016713245.1. GTDB lineage: Bacteria > Verrucomicrobiota > Verrucomicrobiia > Verrucomicrobiales > Verrucomicrobiaceae > Prosthecobacter. Next base: position 2,383,593 of record JADJPM010000001.1, read on the forward strand.
GTTTTTTCCGCGAGGAGCTTGCTGGCGAGGACTTGGGCGCGTGTGCGGAGGAGGTCGTTGCTGAGGAGGAAAAGAGTCTGCGTGGGGACGATGGTTTGATTGCGCTGGCCTGCGGTCATCGCGGGGTCTACGAAGTCGAAGATGGTTCGCAAGCGGTCTGGTCCGGCGGTGCCTGAGCGAAACACCGGGAGGTAAATCGTGCGCTCAAACTCTTGTGAGGGGCGTGGTTTGGCATGGCGGTAGTTCGGTGGGTTGACGCCTTTGAGCGAGAGCGAGCCGCAGTTCTCGGGATGTTCCATGACAAGCGCGGGGCCGCCGCTGTGGCGGGTGAGTTCGCCGCTGATGGCGAGCAGAGAATCACGCATGGCCTCGGCGTCGAGGCGCTGGCGGTTCATGCGCCAGTAGAGTTTGTTCTCGGGATCGAGTTCCAAGGAGCGGCGGTTTTCAACCGCCGCCGGCGATTGCAAATCGCCGTTCCTTGAGGACAGGCGATAGGTGCGGCTGAGCACAAGCGAGCGGAGGAAGGCCTTTTGCGACCAGCCGCCCTGCATGAAACGCGTGGCGAGATGATCGAGCAGCTCGGGATGTGTCGGCACATCGCCGCGGGCGCCAAAGTAGTCCACGCTGGGCACGAGGCCGGTGCCGAAGAGCTTTTGCCAGAGGCGGTTCACGGTCACGCGGGCGGTGAGCGGGTTGCGTTTGTCCGTGAGCCAGCCGGCGAGCTGCAGGCGGCCGCTTTGACCAGCGGGAATGGCGGGAAAGTTGTCCCACGAGGCCACGCGAACGGCTCCACGCGGCACGACGGTGCTCGGCGCATACGGATTGCCGCGCACATAGATCGGCATGTCGGCGGGCTTTGGTCCGTCACTCATGGCAAAGGCTCGCGGTGTCTTGTGTTTGAAGAACTCGGCGTGCTTGATGGTTTCGCCGAGCTTCTTGAGCTGCGCGTCGAGTTCGTCGTGGCGTTGGGTGTTGGCTGGATCGAGTGCGGCCTTCTCATCGGCCTGTTTCTTCTGCTCGGCCTTCAGGGTGACGATGCGTTGTTCGTCTTCGGCTTCGAGTTTCTTGCGCGTGGCGAGCTGGGCGGGTGTTTCGGGCAGCACGGTGCTGTTCAGCGAGCTCCACACGCCCATGTCCGGCATTTTGTGCGAGGAAGGCGAGCTGCGCAGCATGCCGGCGATGCCGTAGTAGTCCTCCAGGCCGATGGGATCAAATTTGTGATCGTGGCAGCGCACGCAGCCGAGCGTCATGCCCATGAAAGTCTGGCCGATTTTGATGACCTGCGTGTCGATGTGGTCGGTCTCCATCTTTGCCTTGTCCGGATTCACGATCTCGATATCGCCCACCATGAGGAAACCGGTGGCGACGATGTTTTCCGCGCGGTCCTCGGTGGACTTCGATGGCATCAGATCGCCCGCGATCTGCTCGCGGATAAACTCATCGAACGGTTTGTCGGCATTGAAGGCTGCGATGAGGTAATCGCGATAGCGCCACGCGTGCTCGGCATAGACGTTGTTCGAGGTGCCCATCATGTCCGCGTAGCCGGTGAGATCGAGCCAATGCCGCGCCCAGCGTTCGCCGTAGGCTTTGGAGGCGAGGAGGCGGTCCACAGCACGGGAGTAGGCGTTTTCGGATAGGTCGGATAGGAATGAGTGAATCTCTTCCGGAGTCGGCGGCAGGCCCGTGAGATCGAGCGACACACGTCGCAGCCAGGTGAGCGGCTCGGCGTCGGAGGCGGGCTGGATGCCTTTTTGCTCCTGTCTGGCCAAAATGAAGTGATCGAGTGGATCGACCGGCCATTTCGTGTTTCGGATGTTTGGAAGCGATGCATCACGAACCGGCTGAAAAGCCCAAAACTGACGTCCTGCGGCCAGATCGATGCCTTTTTTTGTCTTCGCGGTGCCAGTGACGCGCGGGTCATGCGCACCGCTCTTCACCCACGCTTCGAGAATGGCGATCTCGCTGGCGGGGAGCTTGCTCTTTGGCGGCATCTCGAGCTCGGAATCCACATAGCGGACTGCTTTGATGAGCAAACTGGCCTCCACCTCGCCGGGCTTCACCGCCGGGCCATTGTCGCCGCCTTCTTCCCAGCCGGAGCGTGAATCGAGAGCGAGGCCGCCTTTGATTTTCGATGAGTGCGAGTGGCACTCGAAGCAGCGCTTTTGGAGGATGGGCAGCACCTCCTTTTCAAAGAGAGGTGTTTCAGACGCCCAGGCATCCAGGCACAAGATGATGAGCAGGAGCAGCTTTTTCATGGCGCAGCGGTGAAGGGGCCGTTGACGATGTTTTCGAGCGGCTCACCACGCACCGCGGCCAGGGCGATGCGTGCCGAGGTGGCTCGCATTTCGATTTTCGACTCGACGCTGCAAAATGCCGCGTGGCAGGTGACGATGAGATTCGGCGTGGCGGCTTCCTCAGCGGTTTTCAAAGGTTCGTCCTCCACCACATCGAGTCCCGCGCCTGCAAGGCGGCCTTCACGCAAGGCAGCCAGGATGGCGTCCTTCTTGATCACGGCACCGCGGGCGGTGTTCACGATGAAGGCACTGGGTTTCATCAGAGACAATTCGCGATCTGCGATGAGGTGCCGAGTCTCGTCATTGAGCGGACAATGCAGCGAGAGCACATCACAGCGGGCGAGAAGCTCATCCAGCGTCTTCACTCGCTCGATGCCCACCGCTTTGTCCGCGCCGTTGGGCAGATAAGGATCATGGAAGATGACCTTGAAGCCCAGCGCCTTTGCACGCAGCGCCGTGGCGGTGCCGATGCGGCCCAGGCCGACGATGCCGAGCGTTAGCTCACGCAGGCGGCGCAGCTTGGAATCCACTTTGATGTGCCACCCGAGAGATTTTGCCTCGGCATCGAGCGGGAACAACTGCCGGCACAGCGCCAAAACGAGCGCGATGGCATGATCCGCCACCTCCTCCGTGCCGTAATCCGGCACATTGCACACCGGAATGCCACACTGCCGCGCTGCCGCGATGTCCACCGAATCAAAGCCCACACCATTGCGAATGAGCGCCCGGCAATGCTTCAGGCGAGCCAGGCCCGGCGCACGCATCGGCGCATTGTGCCAGACGATGAGCGCCGCAGCCTCGCAAATCTCCTCCGTGAAGTCCGCATCGCTCTCGCATAGATACCGCCGCACGTCCGCGGCCTCGCCGATGACGGATTTTTCGACAGCAGACTCTGGATCGCCCGGCGGCGACGTTTTCCAGTCAATAATGGCAATGAGGGGCTTTGAGGAGGTCATGGGTTTGGTTGGTTCCTGCCCGTGCTCTTCATCTTACCTCTCTCTGGAGGTGATTGGAGATGAAGAGCATGAGCAAAAAGGAGGAGGTTATTCGAGGTAAAGCAGTTCGTTGGAGTTCAGCAAAGCGCGGCAGAGGGCGGGGAGGCGGTGTTGGGCGATGAGTTTGTGGGCTGCGCCTGATTCGGAGGCGGTGGGCGCCCGCTGAAACAGGATGCGGTAGAGCATTTCGACGGCTTCCGGGCCATCGACCCGCCGGGCGAGCGCCTCGGCCATGTCGAGGGTGAAGCGGTGATTGAGCAGCGTGAGGGCCTGCAGCGGTGTGGTGGTGTTGGCCCGCTTCGGCGCGGCGAAGGCGATGTCGGGGAGGTCGAAGTCGTTGAGGACATCGACGACGCTGGCGCGGGCGTTTTGATGATAGACGGCGCGGCGGTAGGTCTCGGGGCCGTGGGTATCGAGCGGGAAGTAGGTGCAGACGTTGTTCTGCGTGAATTTGTAGAGGCGGAAGCCGGGGCCGCCGCTGGGCGCGAGCTGCAGTTTTCCAGCGATGCTGAGCATGGTGTCGCGGATTTCCTCGGCGCTGAGGCGGCGTGGTGGGAAGCGCCAGAGCAGGCGGGCGTCTTTGTCTTCTTTGGCGGCTTCGGGCCGATGCGCGGCGCTTTGCTGGTAGGTCTTGGAGAGCAAGATCTCGCGGTGCAGTGCCTTCAATCGCCAGCCATTCGCGACGAGCCGTGCGGCGAGGTAGTCGAGCAGCTCTGGATGCGTAGGCTGGCTGCCGAGGTAGCCGAAATCGCTCGGTGTATCGACGATGCCGGTGCCGAAGTGCCATTGCCACACGCGGTTTGCCAGCACGCGGGCGGTGAGCGGGTTGCCCTGTGTGATCCATCTGGCCAGGGCGAGGCGGCGTTCGCCTTCGGGCGCATCGGCGGGCAGGGCGTAAGGTTTCGTCACCTGGTCGAGCACGCTGAGGCTGGCGGGCGCGATCACATCGCCGGGCTTCATGGGATCTCCGCCTTTGTGGAGATGGGTTGGCTCCTTGGGCTGCTTCGGCGGCAGGCCGGCCCACACGGGCGTGAGCTTGGGTGCTTGGTTGATCCTGGCCTGCACGTCGGTGATTTGTTTTTCCAGCGTGGCGAGTTTTTGCCGTTCTTCAGCGGTGGTGACGGACTGGCGTGCTTTGGCGAGGGCATGCGCTGGCGTGAGTGGCTCGCGGCCTTCGGAGGTGGCCACGGTGGTCCAGTTTTTTCCATCGCTGGAGACTTGGACTTCGTATTCCGTGGGCGTGGCTCCGCGCACCTTGCTTTCATTCAGGCCACGCTCACCGCGGGCGTTGATGAAGTTGATGCGCTGGATGGTTTCCGGCCTGGCAAACGTGAGCGTGAGGACCGCTGGATCACCGATGAACCACGACTCGCCGAGCCTGCCGTCGATGCAGTATTGCGGTCCGTAGGCTTCTGGAAAGTCCTCGGCCGTCATGGCGCGTTCGCCCTCGGCCTGGGTGCCATGCGCGGCGAGTGCGACGTTGCGCCCCTGGGTGTCGAAGACCTCGAACTCGGTGAGCTTGCCACCGTTGGTGCGCTTGGCGGCCGGGCTGCCGTAGCTGGAGTCGAACTCATGAATGACAAAGCGGAGCTGTTTCGTCGTCACGGGCGGAAACGTCTCCTCTGTGCCATGCGGATCGATCTGGGGGCGGGTGTGCTCGAGCCTGGCGAGGGCTGCTTTGGCGCGGCGGGCGAGGTCTTTGTCGAGCGTGTCCTTTTCCGCGTTGAGGCTGGCGAGTTGTTGATTGAGCGGCCGGGTGGCGGCGATGGCGGCGGCGCGCTGCTCTTTGGTGGCGATGACGCGGCGTCCGTGCTCGATCCCTTCAAAGCAGGCTTTGATGCGGTAGTAATCCTCGGCGGGGATGGGGTCGAACTTGTGGTTGTGGCAGCGGGCGCAGTTGATGGTGAGGCCGAGGAAGGCGCTGCTCGTGGCCGTGACCATGTCGTCGAGCGTGGCGGCGCGGATGTTTGCCTGCGCGACGGGGTCTTGGTTTTTCACATCATCGTAAGGCCCGGCGACGAGGAAGGCGCTGCCGATCTCGACCTCCGGCCTGTCCTTGCCGATGACATCGCCGGCGAGGTGCTCGGTGATGAACTGGTCAAAGGGCTTGTCGTCGTTGATGGACTTGATGACCCAGTCGCGGAAGGGCCAGAGGTCGTCGATGACGAAGTTCCGCTCGAAGCCGTTGCTCTCGCCAAAGCGGATGACATCCAGCCAGTGACGGCCCCAGCGCTCGCCGTAGCGTGGCGATGCGAGAAGGCGATCAATGAGGTCTTTGTTGGCGCGGGTGTTCGTTTCGCAGTCTTTGACGAACGCATCCACTTCGTCAGGTGTGGGCGGCAGACCGTGCATATCATAAGTCATGCGCCGGATGAGTGTGCGCGGGTCGGAAGGCGGATTGAAGGCGAGTCCCTTTGCTTTGAGCTTGGCTCCAATAAGGTCATCAATGTCACCTGCGAGATTCAGGTCTGTTTTATTGGGTTGCAGCGACCACCAGGACTTGTCTCCGCGCTTCGCTTCGATCTTCGCACCATCGCGCGGGTCGGGGGCGCCCATGTTCACCCAAGTGACGAGGTCGGCGATGACGGCATCCGGCAGCTTCGGTTTCTTCGGCGGCATTTCGAGGTCCTCTTCGAGATGCTGCACGGTGCGGATGAGGAGGCTCTCCTCAGGCCTGCCGGGAACGATGGCCGGCGCACCGCTGTCGCCGCCTTTTTCCCAGCCAGCCTTCGAGTCGAGGTAGAGATTGCCCTTGAGCTTCTTCGCCTCCGCGCTGTGGCAGGAGTAGCAATGCTCGACGAGCACCGGACGGATTTTTTGCTCAAAGAAGGCGATGCTGTCACCTGCAGCGAACGCCGGAGGCACAATGGCGAATGACGAAAGAATGATCGCGAGAGGCTTCATGGCGGATGTCAGGCGAGGATGTTTTTGAGGACGTGCCCATGCACATCCGTGAGGCGGCGCCTGGCACCGTTGTGGTAGTAGGTGAGCTTTTCGTGATCGAGGCCCAGCAGGTGCAGCACGGTGGCGTAGAAATCATAGACGGTGGCGACGTCCACGGCGGCGCGGCGGCCAAAGTCATCCGTTTCGCCATGACTGACGCCGCCCTTCACACCCGCGCCCATCATCCAGGTGGTGAAGGCGTCGGGATTGTGATCGCGCCCGCTGGTGCCCTCCTGATGCGTGGGCATGCGGCCAAACTCCGTGCACCACACGACGAGCACATCATCGAGCATGCCGCGTTGTTTCAGGTCGGTGAGCAGCGCGGCGGTGGGCTGGTCAAAGATGGGGCAATGGCGCTCGTAGTCGGCCTTCAGCGTCTTGTGCGCGTCCCAGTTGAGCAGGCCATCGACGGCGCTCGCCCGCGAGGCGCAGTAGAGCGAAACGTAGCGCACACCTTGCTCCAGAAAGCGCCGGGCGAGCAGGCAGTTCCTCGCGTAGGCGGCCTTGAGCTTGTTGCTGTCGCCCGTGCCATAGAGGTCGTGCACGTGCTGCGGCTCGGCGGAGAGGTCGCTGACCTGCGGCGCGGTGAGCTGCATCTTCGCGGCCATTTGATAAGCGGCCATGCGGGCCTGGAGTTCGCTGTTGCCGGGATGCGCGGCGGCGTGCTCGGCATTGATGCGCTGCAAAAAGTCACGCGTGGCCTTTTCCTCGTCGGCGCTGATGCCGGCGGGGCGCGAGAGGTTTCGCAAGGGCTGCTGCGCGGCCATGGCGACGGCCTGAAACTGCGTGGGCAGGAAGCCGTTGCCCCAGTTGGCCTTTCCGTTTGGCGGCTCGCCACGCAGGTCCTGGATGGCTATGTAGGTGGGCAGGTTTTCATTCAGCGAACCCAGCGCGTAGCTGACCCACGAGCCCGCGGAGGGGAAGCCCTCGCGGGTGAAGCAGGAGTTCATGTTGATGCAGCCGGGGCCGTGCGTGTTCGTCCTGGAGGTCATCGAGTGGATGAAGGCCATGTCATCCACATGCCGCGCCATGCAGGGCAGCATGGAGGAGATCATCTTGCCGCTCTGACCGGCGCGTGTGAAGGCCCACGGCGGCCTCATGAGGTTCCCATTCTTGCCTTGGAAGCTCACTTCATTCTCGCCGCCGGGCATCGGCGTGCCGTCAAACTTCTCCAGCATCGGCTTGTGGTCCCACAGGTCGATGTGCGAGGCCGCTCCAGGGCAGAAGATCTGCAGCACCTGCTTCGCCTTCGGCGCGAAGTGTGTCGCGCCCGGTGTGGCCGACAAATCCGTCGTCAACAGCCGCGACAAGGCCACCCCGGTGAGTCCCGTGGTCATCTGGCCGAGAAAGTGACGGCGCGTGAGGTCGAGTGAGGAGGTCATGGGAGAGTGGTTGGCTGACAGCCAATGAGGGCAGAAAAATGGATGGGGATTTGCTGCCCGCTTTTTTCTGTCAGCGGCTTGGGTTCATTCGAGGAAGAGAAACTCGTTCGAGTTGAGCAGGGTGGTCATGAAAGGGACTTGGAAATTTCGGCCTCGATCTGGGCGATGGTCGGCAGGCTGCTTTGCAGATCGGCTGGCAGCGCTTCGACGAGCTTCGTTTTCCATCCGGCGACGCCGATGGGCTTGTCCATGCCGCGCAGGGCGTATTCGACGACGAGCTTGCTGCGCGATTTGCAAAGCAGGAGACCGATGCTCGGCTGATCATCGGGATGCCGCAGGAGGTCGTCCGTGGCGGAGAGATACAGATTCATCTGACCGACATCTCCCGGCTCGAAGGCACGGTTCTTGAGTTCGACGACGACGTAGCGGCGCAGCCTCAGGTGGTAAAAAAGCAGGTCAATGTAGAAGTCATCCCCCTCGACCTCCAGATGCACCTGCCTGCCGACGAACGCGAAGCCGGAGCCCAGCTCCAGCAGGAAGCGCTGGATGTGATCGACAAGCGCCTGCTCGACTTCGCGTTCGCGGCGTGGATCGCCCGTGCCGACAAAGTCGAAGACGTAGGGATCTTTGAAAATCTGCGCCGCGAGGTCGGAGTCAGCCGGTGGCAGGGTGAGCGCGAAATTGCTCTGTGCCTTGCCTTGGCGACGGTGCAGCTGGTTTTCGATCTGGAGGCAGAGGATGGGCTGCGACCAACCTTCCTTGGCGGCCATCTGCGCATACCAGAGACGCTCTGAGGGCGATTTCAGCTTGTCCAAAAGGGCGATGTTTTGATACCACCCAATTTGTGCAAGCGCCCCTTGCACAATTTCGGCATCCGGCCAGGCGGCGGCAAAGGCACGCATGTATTTGAGGTTTCGCGGCGAGAAACCCTGCATGTCGGGGAAAGCATCGCGAAGATCGGTGGAGAGGCGGTCGATGACTTTCGCACCCCAGCCTTCCTTTTCCTGTCGGGCGAGAATGACTTGGCCGACATCCCAATACGCGAGCACGGTCGCGGCATTCGCGGCGAGCACGGCACGCAGGCGGGCCTGCTGCACGCGCTGCTTGATCTCTCCGAGCATGTCGAAGTAACCCGACGGCATGTCACCTGCCGCAGGAGCTGCGGTGAAGCGGGCGACATCTCGCGCACGCCCACGAGCGAGGCGCGTGTCGGATGAAGAGGCGGCAGATTTGGAGGGTTTGCGTGGCATTATTCGAGGAAGAGAAACTCGTTCGAGTTGAGCAAGGCACGGCAGAAGGCTGGGAGGCCTTCTTGCTTCACGAAGGCTTCGGCGGTCGTGAGCTCGTCTTTCGAAGGCTGGCGTTGATAGACGAGCTGGTAGGCTTGTGGGATTGTTTGGGCCTTGGCGGCGAGTTTCGCGGCTTGTTCGAGGAGGAAGGAGCTGTTGAAGAGATTGAGGGCCTGGAGGGGTGTGGTGCTGCGGGGGCGGCTGGGGCAGACCTGGCCGCCATCGGGCGCGTCGAAGGCGGCGAAGATGGCGTCGGGCTCCATGCGGAGTTTGAGCGCGTAGATCATGCGACGGTAGTCTTCGCGCTCGAAGTCGCCCGTTTCGGCGATCCAGTTGCGGGCGTAGTTGGCGTTCGGTTCGTAAAGCAGGAAGCCCGGGCCGCTGGGGGTGAGATCGAGATTGCCCGTGACGGCGAGGATGCTGTCGCGGATCATTTCGGCATCGAGACGACGTGGGGAAAAGCGCCAGAGGAGGTTGTTGGTCGCGTCTTTGGATAGGGCGGATGGATCTGATGGGACGGATGATTGCTGAAAGGTGCGCGAGGTCAGAATGAGCCTCTGAATGTGCTTCACGCTCCAGCCGCTCTTGATGAACTCATTCGCGAGCCAGTCGAGAAGCTCGGGATGCGTGGGTTTGAAGCCCATGTGGCCGAAGTCGCTCGGCGTGGCGACGAGGCCGGTGCCGAAGATGTAGTGCCAGATGCGGTTCACCATGACGCGGGCAGGCAGCGGGTTGCGCGGATCGGTGAGCCATTTCGCGAAGGCGAGGCGGCGCTGCTGCTCGGGTGCGTCGGGTGGCAGGTTGAGGCTGCCGAGCTGGCTTTTGAAAACGGAGAGCGCATCGGGCGCGACGACTTCGCGCGGGCTCATGTGGTCGCCGCGATGATAGCGATGCGTGGGCTCGGGCTGCCTGAAGGTGCCGGCATAGGCCAACGGCGGCTCGGCGATGGTGGAGAGTTCTTTTTGAAGGTCGTTCACCTGCGCCAGAAGCTCGGCGGGAGCATTCGAGGACGATGGCATGGTCTTGATCCTCTTGTTGAATCGGATGCTGAGGCGATCCGCGGAGGAGGAGACTGCCTTCCAGGCCTTGCCGTCGGATGAAACCTCGATGCGATAGTTGGAAGCGAGGCGGTCTTCAAAAACTTTGCCACCAGAGCTGCGATCGCGGCTCCAGACGACGCGGCTGATCTCCTGCGGCTGCGCGAACTCGAACTGCACCCAGCCTTTTTTCTGTTTCGCGATCCAACTGCGGCTGTTGCCGTATTTGCCGTCGTTGATGTGCTCGAGCTTGTGAATCGGCGACGGACCGAAATCGCCACCGGAGGTCGTTTTGGCCTTCAAAGCGAGATTTTCGCCGCTGGGGCCAAAAATCTCGAGTTCGTCGATACAGGCTTGTCCGCTGGAACAGTCGTCGATGGTAAAGCGGAGGTGTTTCGCGGGTGTGGGAGCGAAAAGATCGATGTTCGCCGCGTGAGTGACGGGTGGGCGGATGTGGGGAGAGGGATGAGAGATGAGGGATGAGGGATCAGCAGAGAGGTCTTCGAGGAGGAGAATGTCCGCGGCCATCGGGGCACTGGTGGTGCCCATGCGGAGAAGGATGCGGCTATTTGCGGCGAGTTCATGCTCGCCAAGGCTCTTGAGGCCGCTCCAGCGTTTCTTGCCGGCGAGCGCAGGTTTGCCATCGGCGAACTGGCGTTGGTTGATGGTGCCGATTTCGGTTTGCTTGCCGTTCGTTTCGAGAATGAAGCGTGCATCCGGCGAGTGCGTGGTCCACACGCCCCAGCTCACCCAGATGCGATGCTTGCCGCTGCGTTTTGGTGTCCACGCGACGCAGTCGGTGCCGGGCTGCTCGACGAAGTAGCGGTAGCTCTCGCCGATGTTGGGAAAGCGATGCGCATCACCGGGATCGCTGAGCTGGCCCTGCTCGGTGCCGGGATCGTAGTCGGTGGCTTTGCTGCTTTGCGGTGTCTTTAAAAACGTGGCCTCTTCCTCGCCGAGCGTCACACGACGACCGAGCACGGCCTTCGGTTGATACTCGGCGAGCTTCGTGACCAGCGGCGCGAGTTTGCGGCGCAGTTCGTCGGCCTTTTTTTCCTGCGCGGCATAGCGGGCGTCTTTGATCGGCCGGTCGCCGTGCTGCACGCCGGAGAAGATGGCCTGCATGGCGTAGAAGTCGGTTTGGGTGACGGGATCGAATTTGTGGTTGTGGCACTTCGCGCAGACCATCGTCGTGGCGAGGAAGGCGGTGCCGGCGGTGTTCACCATGTCGGAGAGCTCGTCCGCACGCTGCATGAGCTGCAAATTCTTGTCCTGCCCCTTCACGCGATCCATCGGCCCGCCAACGATGAATCCCGTGGCCACATCCGCATCGCACGTGTCCCCCGCGATCTGCTCGAACATGAAGCGGTCGTAAGGTTTGTCGGTGTTGAACGCGTCGATGACGTAATCGCGGTAGCGCCAGGCGTGGGGACGTTCGTGGTTCGTTTCAAAGCCGTTCGAATCGGCGAAGCGGACGACGTCCAGCCAGTGGCGGGCCCATTTTTCGCCGTAGTGGCGGCTGCTGAGAAGGGTGTCGATGAGCTGGCGGTAGTTTTTGTCCGACAGGTCGGACGTGTCGGACACGTCCGACGGAGGCAAGCCCGTGACGACAAAGTGGGCGCGGCGGATGAGCGTCCGGTCATCGGCGCGGGGAGACATCGAGAGCCCTTTTTCGCGGAGCTTGGCTTCGATGAAGGAATCGATGGTGGCGTTGGGATTGTGCGGTGGCAGTGGCTGATAGGCCCAGTGGTTCACGCGTTCATCGACGGCGGCGGCTTTGTCCTCGGCGTTTTCGGGCCAGACGGCGCCGGAGTCGATCCAGGCTTTGATTTTAGAGACTTGGTCGGCGGTGAGTGGCTCGCCTTTCGGAGGCATGCGTTCGTCGCCGGAGGCGGTGATGCGTTGGAAAAGTGGTGAAGCACTCGATTGGGCGGGAACGATGGCCGCGCCGCTTTCGCCGCCTTTGAAGGCGTGCGGTTTGGCATCGAGGCGGAGATCGGCTTTCTGTTTTTCGGGGCCGTGGCACTCGACGCAGCGCTCTTTGAGGAGCGGGCGGATTTCGCGGTCGAAGTCCTGGGAGAAAAGGACGGATGGGACCGATAGGACGGATAGGACCAATGATTTCATAGGCCGAGGTCGGTGCGGGCGTGTTCGAGGTGGGTGCGCATGGCCTTGGCGGCGGCGGTGGCGTTGCGGGCGAGGATGGCGCGGAGGATTTTGGCGTGGTCGGTGACGGCGAGATCTTTCGTGACGCGGCTGTAGCCGTGCTTGAGGCTGGTTTGCAGGAGCTCGGAGAGACTTTGGATGAGCAGCGCAGCGATCTTGTTACCGGAGGCCTCGGCGAGCAGGCAGTGGAAGCTCATGTCGGCCTCGACCTGCTCTTCAAAGCTCTCGGCGGCTTCGAATCGTTCGTGGCAGGCGGCGAGCGCCTTCAAATCGGCTGCCGTGGCGCGTTCGGCGGCGAGTCGGGCGTTTTCCGGCTCCAGGGCAAAGCGCACCTCGATGAGCTGCTTCAATCGCTGCGTTTCATCCGGCACGAGCAGGCTCAGGGCGCCGTTGAGCGGCTTGTGCAGCTTGTCCACGACGGTCATGCCGCTTCCTTGGCGGATTTCGAGCAGGCCTTGCAGTTCGAGCCGTTTCGCGGCCTCGCGGATCACACTTCGGCTCACGCCAAACTTGGCCGACATATCGCGCTCCGTCGGCAAACGACGACTGGTGCGTGCGAGGCCGATGATGCGGCGGGAAACGGTTTCAACGAGGGAAAGGGACATGGGAAATTGGTCAGACCAATTTCCAATACGGGCTACGAGGCTGTTTTTTCGCCAAAACATGCCGGATGGGCCTCGCAGGCCTGAGAAACTCCCGGTTTAGGGGCCTGAGAACGAAAAAACGGGTTGCTATCACGAGGGCGTGTGGCACTCATCGGGCCACCAAATCGCGGGATGGAGCAGCCCGGTAGCTCGTCAGGCTCATAACCTGAAGGTCGTAGGTTCAAATCCTACTCCCGCAACCAATTTCAAAAGCCCGCCGTCCTCGTGACAGCGGGCTTTTTGATTTCTGGGCTTTTCCTGCCCGCGCAGCCTGCTATCACGTGGGCCGCCATGAATACCAACTACCTTCTGGGTTTCTCTTTTGTGCTCTTTAGCTCCGCCGCGTTTGCCGCCGGCGGTTTCTACGGCGATCCGCCGGACGCGACGCATCCGTGGGCCATCCACGACATGAACCGCCCCCAACCGCCGCGGGTGGAGCCGGGAATGAATGGCTCGGCACCGTCTGACGCGATCGTTTTGTTCGGGGGCAAGCCTGAAGAGATCGAAAAATGGATCTCCGATAAGAATGGCGAGCCGACGAAGTGGGAGGTCAAAGACGGCGTGCTGCAATGCGTGCCCGGCAGCGGCTACATCCGCACAAAGGAGGAATTCGCCGACTGCCAGCTCCACATCGAATGGGCTGCGCCCTCAAAGGTGGAAGGCGACAGTCAGGGCCGCGGCAACAGCGGTGTCTTCCTGATGGGCGCGGTGGAAGTGCAAGTGCTCGATAATCACAACAACCCCACCTACCCGGATGGCTTTGCCTCGTCGATCTACGGCATCAATCCGCCTGCGGCGAACCCGCTGCGTGCTCCCGGCGAGTGGCAGAGCTATGACATCGTCTTCCGTCGCCCGGTCTTCAAAGACGGCAAGGAGGTCGATCCCGGCTACATCACCGTCTTTGTGAATGGCGTGCTCACGCAGGACCACACGCCGTTGGAAGGCGGTGGCGGCCATATGAGACGTTCCTCGCCGAAGCCCTTCCCGGAGAAAGGCCCGCTCAAGATTCAGGACCACGGCAATCCGGTGCGCTTCCGCAACATCTGGTATCGCCCGCTGCCGAAGCGCTTCGTCGAGGGCGGCGAATACAGCCGCATGAGCGAGGAAGCCACGGCGAAGAAGCGGGCGAAAATCGCCCAAGGCATCCGCGAAGACGCGGCGAAGCTCGAAGGCCAGGCGAAGATGCTTCGATTGCTCGAATCGCTGTGCTACGCGGACGATGAAGCGGCACGCAGCAGTGGCTTGAGCATGCTCGATGGCTTTGTGAAGGATGCGAAAGGCACGCCGGACGCGAAGATCGAGTCGAAGAAGGGCGACATCCTCAATGTCACCAAGGCGCTGCGCTACCTGACGAAATTCCAAATCCTGCCGGAGGACATCGCGGCGAAAAAAGACCTCGAGGGCATCGTGAAGGCCCGCGAGTGGGAAAAGAAGAAGTAAGACCTGAAGGCCCGGCCGAGCACGCCGGGCCTTTTTTTGCCCATCCAGAGACCACGGCGGGGCGTAACGCCATCGTGCCCCAAGCCTCACGTCTCATTCTCGTCCTCGGTGACCAGCTCGATGCTGCGTCGGCGGCGTTCGATGGGTTTGATGTGAAAAAGGACGTCGTCTGGATGGCGGAGGTGAAGCAGGAGTCGGCGAAGGTGTGGAGCACGAAGGCTCGCATCTCGGTCTTCCTCGCGGCGATGCGGCATTTTCGCGAGGCGCTGAAGGCACGTGGCTGGCGGGTGGATTATCGCCAGCTCGGCGGGGCAGGGGGCGAGACCTTCGCGGAGCAGCTTCGCGAAGCGATCCAGCGTCTGAAGCCGCAAAAGCTCGTCATGGCGGAGGCCGGGGAATGGAGCGTGGCACGCGAGATCGAATCGGTGGCGAGCGAAACGGGCGTGGAGCTGGAGGTGAGGCCTGACAGGCACTTTCTCTGCACGCGGGAGATGTTTCAAAAGCATGCGGAAGGTCGCAAACAGCTGCGCATGGAGTTTTTCTATCGCGAGATGCGCCAGCACACGGGCGTGCTGATGGAGAAGGGCAAACCGGTGGGAGGTCAGTGGAACTTCGATCACGACAATCGCGAGTCGTTTGGCAAAGCGGGACCGGGTTTGAGGATGAATCCGCGGCGGTTTGTGCCGGATGAGATCACGAAGGGTGTGATCGCCGATGTGGAGGAGCATTTCGCGAAGCATCCGGGGGCGCTGGCGGAGTTTGATTGGCCGGTGACGGCGGCGGAGGCACGCGAGGCCTTGGACGATTTCATTGCGCACCGGCTAGCGGAGTTTGGCCGCTACCAGGATGCGATGTGGACGAACGAGCCGTGGCTGTATCACTCGCGACTCAGCGCGGCGATGAACTTGAAGCTGCTCGATCCGCGCGAGGTGATTGCAGCGGCGGAGAAGGCCTATCACGAAGGAAAAGCTCCGCTGGCGGCGGTGGAGGGCTTTATCCGGCAGATCCTTGGCTGGCGCGAGTATGTGCGAGGCATCTACTGGCGCTTCATGCCGGATTATATCGAGCGGAATGCGATGAACGCCGAGCACGAACTGCCGGATTTTTACTGGACCGGCGAGACGGACATGCAGTGCCTGCGTGATGCGATCGGACAGACGCTGCGTTTTGGCTATGCGCATCACATTCAGCGGCTGATGGTCACGGGGCTCTTCGCGCTGCTTTACGGCGTGCATCCACGCCGCGTGCATGAGTGGTATCTCGCCGTGTATGTGGATGCGGTGGAGTGGGTGGAGCTGCCGAACACGCTCGGCATGTCGCAGTATGGCGATGGCGGCGTGATGGCCAGCAAGCCGTATGTGGCGAGCGGCAAATACATCCAGCGCATGAGCAACTACTGCGCCGGCTGCCGCTACGATCCCGCGCAGAGCACCGGACCGAAGGCCTGCCCCTTCACCACGCTGTATTGGGATTATCTCCTTCAACACGAGCCTGTGCTGCGGCAGAACCAGCGCATGAGCATGCAGTTGAAGAACCTCACGCGTCTCAGCACGACAGATCGCGAGAACATTCAACGACAGGCGAAGCTTTTCCGTGTCTCGTGCCAGTCATGAAACCTCGCTCCACCTTCCAACAAGCTCTCGCGCTGCTCGGCTTCATCGTGCTGACGTTCCTCGCTCCGGCAGCGGGAGCCTTTTCACCGCCGGGTGCATGGTATCAGACGCTGGAGAAGCCGTCGTGGAATCCGCCGTCGTGGATTTTTGGGCCGGTGTGGACGCTTTTGTATCTCGGCATGGCGGTGGCGGCTTGGTTGGTGTGGAAACGAGGCGAGCAAGGGCATGCGTTGAGGCTTTATGTCGTTCAACTGGCTCTCAATGCCGCGTGGACGCCGGTGTTCTTTGGGGCGCATCAGCTTGGCGCGGCCTTCATCGTGATCGTTTGCATGTGGATCGCCATTTTGCTCACACTGCGGGCCTTTTGGACTGTTTCGCGGCCAGCGGGGCTTCTGTTCGTGCCTTACCTCGCGTGGGTCAGTTTTGCTTCGATGCTCAATTTCACTCTTTGGAGGCTCAATTCATGAAAACATGGTTCATCACCGGCTGTTCGAGCGGCTTTGGCCGCGCCATCGCGGAGGCGGCGCTGGCTGCCGGACATTGCGTCATTGCCACGGCGCGTGACGTGCGCAGCATCGCTGACCTCGAATGTGAAGCCTGCCGTGTACTCACGCTCGATGTGACGGACGCGGCGAACATTCGCGAGACTATCGCGGAGGCGGGAAGCTTCGACGTGCTGGTGAACAACGCGGGCTACGGCCTCATCGGCGCGGTGGAGGAATGTGACGATGATCAAATCAGCCGGAATGTGGAAACGAACTTCTTCGGGCCGCTCCAGGTCATCCGCTCAGCCTTGCCGATGCTGCGCGGGCAGAAAAGCGGTCACATCATCAACATCAGCGCCGCGGCGGCGATCTCGAACTATCCGGGATTCGGCGTTTACGGTGCGGCGAAGGCCGCGCTGGAGTATCTGAGCGAGAGTTTGCGACTCGAATTGGCTCCGCTCGGCATTCGCGTGACCTTGGTGGAGCCCGGGCCGTTTCGCACGGACTTCGTCACCCGCAGCCTCGAGAAGGCCTCGCAGCCTCTCGCCGACTACGACGGCACCTCGGGCAAGTTTGGTCGCCTCATCGCCTCGATGAATGGCAAACAGCCCGGCGATCCGGCGAAAGCCGCGAAGGCCATCCTCGCCATCGCGGAGGCCGAATCACCGCCGCTGAGGCTCGTGCTCGGCAAGTATGCGAACGACAAAGCTCGCCGTCGTGCCGAGGGGCTTGAAAAGGAACGCAGCGCTTGGGAAGCCATCGGGATGCCCACTGAATTCTCATGAAAACACGTCTCCTCCTCGCCCTCATGATCTCCATTCTCGCCTCCTGTGCCCGTCCGCCGCTGAAGACGGTTCCACAGCTCGATCTGCCGCGCTTCATGGGAGACTGGTATGTCTTCGCTCACATCCCTTACTCGCTTGAGAAGGGAAAGGTCGGCACGCTCGATCGTTATGCGCTGCGCCCCGATGGTCGCATTCAAAATTCGTATCTCTTTCGTCGCGGCTCGCTCGATGCGCCGCTGGAGGAGTGGAAGGGCGTCGCCTGGGTGCATGACAAGCAATCGAACGCCGAGTGGCGAGTGCAATTCGTGTGGCCCATCCGCGTGCCCTTTCTCGTGATCGATCTCGATGGAGAGTATCAGTGGGCGGTGATCGGCTATCCCTCGCGCAAGCTCGCGTGGGTGCTGAGCCGCCATACCTCGCTCGATGAAAAAACCTACCAAGGCATCCTGCAACGCATGCAGCAGCAGGGTTACGACACCGCCAAGCTCGCCAAAGTCCCCCAACTCAAAGATTGATCTGCCGATATGAAAACGAAGATGACCTTCCTGCTCCTCCTTCCTGTTGCACTCGCCGTGTTTTGGTTCGCGTCGAACTCTCGCGCCGCCACGGAGACACCGGAATACAAGGTGATTCGCACTGACGAGAAATTCGAGATCCGCGATTACCCCGCGCTGTCGCTCGCCACCTCGCCGATGGCCGCGGACGGCATGAACGGCGGCTTTGGGAACCTGTTCCGCTTCATCACTGGCACAAACGAAGCCAAGGAAAAGATCGAGATGACCTCCCCGGTGCTCATTTCGAACACCACGGAGAAGAAGACGATGAGCTTCATCATGCCGCAGGCGACGGTGAGCAAAGGTGTGCCGAAACCTGCAGGTGAGGCCGTTTCTCTCACCAGCCTGCCCGCGACGCGTTTTGCCGTGCTGCGCTTTCCTGGAGGTCGGAACGAGGAGAATGAGAAAAACGCCATCGCGGCTCTCCGCACTTGGATGACGGCTCAAAAGCTCGTCGCGAAGGGCGAGCCGCTCTTCGCCTACTACGACCCGCCGTGGACGCTGATTCCGTTTCGTCGCAACGAGGTCATGATTCGCATCGACAAAGACTCGTGAGGCATGCGCGGCGTCCGCAAAGAGCATCTGCCGGAGAAGATCTGCCTCGCCTGCGGGCGACCGTTCACCTGGCGGAAGAAGTGGGAGCGTGATTGGGAGAACGTGAAGTTTTGCAGCGATGCCTGCCGCCGACGCAAATCCGCATGATCACCGCCGCCGCCATCCGCGCGAAGCTGCTCGACCTCGCCGCTCGACGCAGCGAAGGCGCGACGTTTTGCCCTTCCGAGGCCGCGAGAGGCCTCAGCAAGGACTGGCGGCCGCTCATGCCCCGCGTGCGCGAGGTGGCGGCGGCTCTCGTGGACGATGGAAAGCTCGTTTGCACGCAGCGCGGCCTGCCGGCGCATCCGCTGACGACCCGCGGAGCCATCCGGCTTGCCCGTCCGGGTTGAATTCATGCGAAACCGCCCGCATGCTGCGACCTCATGAACCTCGCTGAACTCGTCACCTACCTCGACACCGAATTACGCCTCGCGGAGATCCCGGACTACCCGAACGCCTACAATGGTCTCCAGCTCGAAAATGCCTCCGGTAAGGTCAGCAAGGTCGTCGCGGCCGTGGATGCCACGCTGCCGGTCATCGGCAAGGCGGTGGCCCTTGGCGCAGATTTGCTCATCGTCCATCACGGCATGTTCTGGAACACCGCGCAGCCTTGGACAGGTCCCGTTTTTCAAAAAATGAAGCTCGCCATCGACGCAGGCCTCGCCGTTTACAGCTGCCACCTGCCGCTCGATTTTCATCCTGTGCTCGGCAACGACGCCGGTGTGGCCCGTGCGCTCGGGTTTGAGCCTTGCGGCACCTTCATGAAGACCAAAGGCACCGACAACGGCGCGAAGATCGAGACGGAGATCAGCCGTGATGAGCTCGTGAAGCGTCTCGAAGCCGCCACCGGCTCCCGCGTGCATGTGTGTGCCGCGGGCCCCTCCGTATGCCGGAAGATCGGCATCATGACCGGCGGCGCTGGCAGCGAGGTGGCCACTGTGGCGAAGAACGGCATCGACACCTTCATCACGGGCGAAGGCCCGCACTGGAGCTACACGCTCGCCGAGGAACTCGGCATCAACCTCCTCTACGGCGGCCACTACGCCACCGAGACCTTTGGTGTGAAAGCCCTCGCCGCACACTTGGAGTCGAAGTTCGGCCTGCCCTGGCAGTTTGTGGACCATCCGACGGGGCTGTGAGAAATCACTCCATCAGCCCGAGCGATTTCAAAAACGCATCCGTCTTCCGCAACGTGTCGTCGAGCAGCGCCGCGTCACGCATGAGGTAGCCGTGGGCACCGCCTTCGTTCACGTCGAGTTCGCTGCGGTTTCCGGCCTTGAGCATGGCCTCGTGGAAGGTCTTCGCTCCCGCAAAAGGCGTCACCGTGTCGCCCGTGCCGTGAAACGTCAGCGTCGGCGGCAGTCCAGCGCGGACGTTGTGTGCTGGCGAGAGTTCCTGCCAGCGTTCGCCGATCTTTGCCTGGCCGTAGCCGTCTTTGGAGGTGTCGATCACCGGGAAAAGCAGCACGAGCGCCGTCGGAGTCGCGGAAATGGCGAGGTCATCGCTGTCTTCGTTCACTTGGTCGAAAAGCGCGGTCGAGACGGCCAAGTGACCGCCGGCGGAGCCTCCGCTGACGATGATCTTTTGTGGATCGATGCCGAGTTCCACCGCGTGACTGCGGATGTAGCGCACCGCAGAGCGGGCATCCTTCACGCAGTCAAACACACTCACGCCCGTCTTCGCGCTGTGCAGGCGATACGACATGCTGATGCCCACCATTCCCTTCTCCGCAAAGTGCGCCGCAAACGGATACATGCGTGGTGGCGCTCCGCCGGTCCAACCGCCGCCGTGGATGATCAGGAAGCAGGCGCGCTTGTCTCCGGCTTTGAGGCCCTGCGGCTCAAAAACATGCAGTTTCAGCTCCAAGGCACCCACAGTCTTGTACACGACGATTTTCGTCGGTTGGAGCTTCGCGGCCCGCAGATCGGTCGCATCCGGATCTTTGGGTTTGGCGGGCGTTTGGGCCTGGAGAGACAGACCGAGCAGCAAGGTGAGGAAAACGAGGGATTTCATGGGAAGTCAGCAGCGGGCGGTTTTACGCTTGGGCGCGATGGCTTGTCCACGCCTGCTTTTGAGGATGTACGGCACCGCGTCCGGCACCTGGCAGGCCGTGTTGCCCATGTCCACCTCCACACGGCCGATTTTCTTCGCGGCTGCGATGGCTTTGTCTCCGAGCGCTGCGACATACGTGCCGCAGCAAATGATGAAGTTGTTCATCGCATAGCGCACACGGTTTGGAGAGGCGTGAATCGACTTCACCACGTGCTTCACCAAGGTGTCGATTTGCTTCAGCGGCAGCTTTTCATCCGGCCACACGCTCACCACGCACGAAAGCGTGGCCCATCCCGCGACAGCGATGCCTTCCTTCGGCGAATCGATCCACTTCAGTGCGATCTCGACGGCTTCCGGATGCTCCGAAGCCACCCACGGCACGGTGGAGCCGGAAATCATCTGCCAGGTGGCCTGTTTCGCCCAGCGATCGAGTTCCGCCCGCTTCATCTTCGCCCCATCCGCCACCAAACCGGCCAGATACATCGCATCCGAGTTTCCCGTGGCATAAAGCTCCATCGCCAACTTTTGATCGCCTTTGATCAGCTTCACGATGGGCTTCAAATCACCCACCTTGACCCCAAACATCGTCTCCGGCGCCCCGTGGCGTCGAAACGTCTTCCGAGTCTGCTCGCTGCCCTTGGATTCGAGCAGCTTCATGGTTTGGTCGAGAGTCATGTGTTGAGGAAGGTGTGAACAGTGGGGCTGGTGTTGGTGATGTGGGTGTCGTCGGCGATAGAATTCGTAGCGGCGTAGGTGATCAAAACGAGAGCGGTAAGAGCAGGATCAGCCTCCACGCGTCGTGACCGCGGTGGTGCAGGCATTCTAACTCTTGCAACGAGCCTTGGATTTCATGACTGACCTTTCTCGGATGTAATCTGTGTCCGAAGGTGGAATTGGATTTCGGCCGCTGAATTGAATAGGATCGGTCCGCGAACATCGAAACGACCGCTATGCAAACCGTGCCTCTCTCCTCCTCCGTCAGTCCTACGCTTCAGAAACGCTCCTTTTGGCGTCATCCGCTCGTCATCACCCTGTGTGTGCTGCTCGGCTTGGCTGGGATCGCCACCGCTGCCGCCGGGATCTGGTGGAAGACGAATTTTGACCCCGCGCCGTTTAAGCCGGTGGCTCTGACGAGTCAGGAACAGGCCGCCTTTGAGCAAAAACTGGCGGTTTTTAGCGGAAACGCCGCGCCGGTGGCCGAACCAGCCCCGGTGACGGACCTTGAAAAGCGCACGTTGGTGATCACGGAGAAGGAAGTGAATGCCTGGCTCGCGAAAAACGAGCTGGGAGAGAATGTGCAGGTGCGGTTCAAGGATGGCAAAATCACCGGGGCGATCATTTTGGAACTCCCGGAGGACTTTCCGATGCTCGCTGGGCAGAAGATCAAGGCCAGCCTCGCTCTGGTGGCACATCTGAACGATGCCAGCCGGGACTTGGCTCTCCAGGTGGATGATGTAACCGTAGGTGGCATGCCTCTCCCCAATGCCTGGGTGGGAGAAATCAAAGGCATGAACCTGGTTGATGAATCCGCCCGGGTGGACCCAGCGATGGAAAAGTTCCTCAAAGGTATCCGCCAATTTGAAATCCGGGACGGGCTGGCGGTGGTGAAATTGAACGAGTGATCGGTGAAGTGGTTCTGAGTCGTCCGAAACCGCTCAAACTCAAATGGCTATAATTTTTAGACGGAGGAGTCTCATATCCCCGCTCAGTGTGCCTGGCGGGGATATTTTTTTGCCCAAAAGAGTGCCATCCTGAGTTTTTTCCTTGTTAGTAGCCAACGAAATTCGTTAGCATCGCACCTTTCGCCTCAACCCTATCTGATTATGAAGACCCTTCGCCGCTACCGGCAATCTGTCGCCGTGCTTTTGACCATCCTCCTTGCCACTTGGCAGGTCGTGCCGGTCACGCATGCCGCCACTGTCACTTGGAATGCAAGCAGCGGAACCAATTTTAGCTGGGTGGATATACTGAACTGGGATCTAGGGGCTGCGCCGTTGGCTGGTGATGATGCGATTTTCAGCAGACCGGTGCCCAATCCAGGTGCCTTGGCGAATCCTTCGGTGATCGTTCTTGGGGCGGGGAGCGTGGCGAATCGGTTGGTTTTCAATGATAACTACACACTGACGGGTGGAACTTTGGCATCAGGTGCCATTCAGGCCGACTTGGCGACCTCAATCACGATTGCCTCGCAATTGACCGGCACGCTTGGCCTCGCGATCTCGGGTGGTGGTTCGATCCGGCTGACCAACCTGGCGAATGATTATACCGGTGTGACTGCCATCAACACGGGTTCGCTTATCATCACGAACCCCGCTCAATTGGGTGCGGATCCATCGGCCATCAGGATCACGGCTGGCAACTCCACCCCTTCGAACACCAGTCTGATCGGATTCTCCGGAGGATCTCTGGTGCTGGACGGGACAGCCGGTGGCTTTGATTTGGCACGAAACATTGATTTTGAGGGCCGGGGACCGCTCGGCGATCGCGGAGCGGCGATCCTGAGCTTGGGCAACAACACGTTGTCGGGCACGCTTAGTTCCGCGGTCAGCACCCAGACGCCGGCTACTTTCCGAAACAGCCGCGTGAACAGCGTGAACGGGCAGCTCAATCTGCCGGGAACGGTGAATGTAGGAGGGACTTCCGCGACGACTTTCCTCAGCTTTGGCGGGGTTAACGCAGCGGGTGTGGGCGATTACAGTCTCACAGGGGTGATTCAGGGCACCGGGAGTATTGAAAAGTCCGGCGCAGGCACGCTTTTCCTCAATCCATCAAGCACAGCGGGGTTCGGCGGGACGGTGCGGGTCAGTGGTTCAGCGACGGGACAGCAGAGTTCAGTGATGGTGACGCAGGCGAGCGTGGGCACGACCAGTATTTTCGGCACGAACACGGTGGCGGGAGATGACCCTAGCGCGATCGACATGAACGGCGGGGTGCTGGAGTTTCGCAATGACGCGAGCATGGATTTCAGTCCTCTTGCCGGAGGTAAAAACGTCTATTTGCGTGCTAACTCGACCTTTTTCACGGGCCCTGCCGCAGGTGGAGCGGGCATCAATGGCGTGACAACGCTGGGGACCTTCCGTGTGGCTGCCAATACCACTGGCACCTTCAACAGCCGTAATGGCTACGGCGTGTCCTTGGGGGCTTGGACGCAGGAGTCGTCGAACAATGCGAATACCATTACCAACAACATGGGCGGCACCCTGCTTTTCACCGGGGATGCTTGGAACAACAATGATGGCAGTGCCCGCACCCTTGCCGTGGGTGGTGGTGGCAACACCCGGATTGCGGGCAGCATCACGGCGTCTGGAACCAACAAGGCCCTGACGAAAACCGGTGCCGGTGAACTGGCCATCAACGGAGTGGCCTCTACCCTGACCGGCACGGTGGCCGTGCAAGGGGGGGCGGTGAGGATCACGGATTTTCGCTCCATCGCAAACAACACGGCGGCCATTTCGCTCGGGAACGCGACCACCACGGCTGGACACCTGATCATTGGCGGGACAGGGGTGGGCACGGGCACGGCAGCGGGGCTCACCACCAGCAAGCCGATCACCTTGAACACCACGACCGTGAGCCCTTCGATTTACGCCAATCAGTCCGGGGCGAATCCAGTGATACTGAACGGAGCCATCACACGGACGGCGCAGACAACTGGCGGATTGATCCTTGGGGGCACGAACGCGGCGGACAACATCATCAACGCTGCCATACCTGCGGCCGGTACATCAGGCGGTGTGACCAAGCTAGGCTCCGGCACCTGGGTGCTTGGCGGAGTCAGTCACCTCTATCCGGGGGCCACCACCATCCAGAACGGGACTCTTAAGCTGCGTGCAACGGCCTCTGCGTCCGATGTGGTCGGATCGGCCACAGGCAATACGGTCGTCTTCAGCGCGAACACGACCACCGGCACCGCCGGGGGAACGCTTGAATTTGGGGGATTCTCGGGTGTGGCGACGACTGAGACTCTGGGTGCCCTGACTCCGACCGCAGGAGCGGCTACCGTTCGTCTTCTCGGGAATGGCGGTGCTGCCAACCTCACCTTTACTTCCTTGGGAGCCACCACAGCAGCGTCCAGTTTGAACTTCGACACAACCGGTGCCAGCGGAGGACTGATTGCTTTGACGGGCCAGGCTGCGACGACGGCCACCAATCTGCCCGGCACGGCGAACCTCCAAGGGCACCTGTATGTGAATGGGGCTGATTTTGCTGTGATCAATGGCACCGCCCAAGTTACTGCGCCGACTTATGCCGGGGCCGGGAACTTTCAGAATGCCGCAGGCGCCTTGGTTTCCGCGGTCCATAACAAATTGACCGGCAGCTTCACCAGCGCGGCGGCCACGGTGTCGTCCTTGGTCACCAACAATCAGACGCTCACGCTGAGCGGTAACCTGACCGTGTCCACGGGAGCCATCCTCCAATCCGGGGGCACCGCCACGATCCAAAGTGACAGCCCCGCGTCCCAGCTGATCCTCGGCGGTGCCGCGGCGACAAACATCGCCATCCGGGTGAACGGCGACTCCGATGTGCTGAATCTCGGCACGGCGGTCGCCCCTGTGAATATTGGCTCAGCACAGACGGGCGGGCTGACCAAGAACGGTGCGGGAAAATTGGTGGTCTTCGGCACCAATGCGCAAACTGGAACCACCAACATCAACGAAGGCATCATCGAACTGAACGGTGCCGGCGCGCGTCTCGCCGCGGCGGGAGGTGTGAACACAACGATCCGCCAGAACGCATCCTTGGATTTCAACACGGCATTTGCTTTCGTGGAGAACCCTGCGGTCGGGACTCTCGATGGAGCTGGGACAGTGCGGAACACCGGCAGCGCCGATGTGACCTTCGTTCAAACGGGTGCGGGCACTTGGGCCGGTGGTTTCAATGAAACCGGTGCTGGCAAACTCCATGTCAGCAAGCTGGGCACCACGGGTGCACCCACTTGGAGCGGGACCAGCAACTACACCGGTGTCACGACCATCGGCGGCACCACGGGACTCGTCACGGTGAATACCCTTGCCAACGGTGGTGTGGTCAGTGGCATCGGTGCGAGCACAAGTGCGGCTGCAAATCTGGTGTTTGCCGGCAGCACGGCCGGCTTGGTTTACCAAGGCAGCATTTTGGACGGTGCCCTTACCCTCGGGTCAAAGTCGGCATCCACGGACCGCCTGTTCACCCTTGCCGGCACCGGGGCCACGCTTTCGAGCACGGTCAGCAACAACAACGGCATCATCTGGAGCAACACCGGGGCGATCGCACATGGCATCGTGGGGCCTCAGGCTTTGATCTTCACCGGGACTTCCACGGGTGACAACACCTTCAATCCCCAGCTCACGGACAGCGGCACGGGCACCGACATCACCAGCGTGACGAAGCAGGGGGCAGGCCAGTGGAATCTCGGCAACAGCAATAACACTTACACGGGAGCCACGACCATTAATGAGGGCATTCTAGGTTTGAATCACAACGGAGCGATCCACGCCAACAGTCCGGTGGTGTTCACACCGACCTCCGCCACCTCCGTCGCGGTGCTGCAGATGAGCGGTACATTCGATCGAAGCCTGTCCGCGACGCCTACGGCGGGGACAGGCAGCATCACCTGGAATGGTGCCACGGCCAGCACCACTGGCGGGGCTGGCTTTGCCGCACACGCGTCTCCTCTCATCGTGGCGATCGGCGGCATTGGTGCTCCCACGGCCCTGACTTGGGGTAGTGGCGGTTTTGTCGGAACGAGCATCGCCCAAAATCTCGTCCTGAACTCCTCGACGGCGCTCTCCAGCGTGGACTTTCGCAATGCGATCGACCTCGGTGCCTCAGTTCGCACGATTAACGTGCTGGACAATGGCAACACCGGTGCTGATTACGCCACCATGAGCGGCGTGCTCAGCGGCACTGGCGGTGGGCTGCTGAAGATCGGCACCGGGGTGCTGCGGCTCACGGCGGCCAATACTTACACCGGCACTACCTCGGTGGAAGCTGGTACCTTGGTGGTGTCCTCGTTTGGCAGCAGCACGGATGCCCCCAATACTGCCACCGGCGTGGGTGTTTCCGGTGTCACCATGGACAACGCCAATGCCATCATTCTTGGCAATGCCACGACCACGGGGGGGATCCTTCAATATGTGGGTTCCGGAGAGACCAGCGACCGCAAGATCCGCCTGCGTGGCACCACGGCCGGAAACCAGATTCACGCGGATGGCTCCGGCCCTCTGATCCTGACCAATGTGGCCCACGACACCACGGAGACTGGCAATAAAACCTTGTCTCTTCGCGGCTCGAACACGGCAGGGAACATGATCACCAGCCAGTTGACGGACAACGTGGCCGGTGTCTTGAGTGTGACCGTGGACGGCGGGGCGACCTGGATCCTGACCAACAGCACAAACAGCTATACGGGTAACACGACAGCAAGCTCGGGAGCCCTCGGTATCGGAGACGACGCAGCGCTGAGCACCGGCACCCTAGTCAACAGCAACGGCAATGTGTTTGCCCACGGCGGCGACCGCACGCTGACCAATCCTGTGACCCTGGCCAACAACGCCACGAACGGCTGGATCGGCGATCACAGCATCACCTTCGTCGCGGCGGCCAATCTGGCCGCGGGTGCCAATAACGTGAACACCTACAACAGCATCGCGGCTGGCAAGGCGCTGACCTTCAGCGGGGGCATTACCGCCAATGCGCTGACTGCTAACCGCGCCTGGACCCTGGACGGGGCAGGCGAGACGGTGATCAACGGTGATTTTACCACTACCTCCCCCTATGGCGTTGCCATCACCAAGAATGGCAACGGCACCCTCGTTCTGGGGACCACCGGGGCGACCTCGAACTGGAACCGCAACGCCGCCGGTATCGACGTGGATCGTGGCACACTGAGGTTCACCGCGAGTGATGCGTTGAGTGTGGGCACCTTTACCACCTCTTCAGCCCCCACAACAGCGGGCACGGCCATTGCAGCCACAACATTTACGGTGGCCTCGACCGCGGGACTGGTCCCCGGGCAGAATTTCAGCGGCACGAACGTCATCGCTGGCAGCACGATCGTCTCCATCGACTCCCCCACGACCTTCACCGCGAGTGCCGCTCCGACGACGGCCGTGGCCAACAACACGACGCTAACTTTTGCCGCGTACGGTGGGCTCACGCTCTCTCCAGAACTCGCCACGGGCGATACCGCGCTGGTCGATCTCAACGGCACCGTTCAGACCTTTAACTCGCTCACGGCCACCACCGATGGTGCCGTCGTCATCGATAACACATCCAGCTCGCCTTCCACATTGACCATCGGTGCCAACAACAACGTGGTCAGCATTTCGAACGCGGGTGCCCGCACCATCACAGACAGCGGCGCCGGGGCGCTTTCCATCGTCAAAACTGGGAGCACCGCTCTTTCGCTGCCCACGGGCATGACCCTGACCTATCAGGGCACGACGACGAGCAATGGCGGCGGTTCGCTGACGATTAACTCGCCTGTCAATGGCACGACGGGTCTCGCCGCGACCGGGGGCAGCACCCTGTCACTCCCGGGCGGACTCACCACCCCTTCAGTCATCACCAGCGTGGCGGTTGGAGGTGGCTCCACCCTGGGGCTGATCGATGGCGCCGGCAGCCAAATCACCAATCTCACCAGCCTCAGTCTTGGAAACTCGGGCATGGGCACGGTCACGCTCAACCTGAACGTCGGCGATGGCTTGACGCCCGGTGACAATGCCAACACCGACCTTCTACGCCTCCTTACCGGCGGCACGCTGAGTTTGGGCAACACGATTACCTTCAACCTGACGGACGCGGGTCTGAATGCCGGGCAGACCTACACCCTGCTAAATGTCGTTGATGGCGGTTTGACTGCCTTCGGATTGGGCAACCTCATCCAGGGGGCGACTCCGGGAGGCTACACATCCTATAGTTGGAATACGACTGACACGTCGGTCAGCCTTACCGTCGGTTCTTTGATCACTGGCAATCTCTTCTGGCGCGGGCTCGCTGGTGGTGGGACTGACAGCACTTGGAATGCGAACGCCAACAACTGGTCGCTGGACAAGGCAAACACCAGTGTGGGGACTTCCATCCCGGGAGCAGGCACCGACGTCATATTCGCCATCGATAGCGCGGCAGGAGCCGTGGACACGACACTGGAGGGGAACTTCAAGATCAACTCGCTTACCTTCGAGGCTGGCGTCAGCACACCCAGCTCCGTCTCAATAGCGCCCGGCGCGGTCAATACGAACCGCCTTGAGATTGCACCGCAAACTGCCACGAAGGGCATCGCGATCACCGCCGGCGGCCCGTCGAGCGTGACGATTTCGGCCCCGGTCCGGCTCGGAGCTGCGCAGACTTGGAATGTAGCGGATCCAGCCTCTGTTCTCACGTTCTCCGGTGGATTGCAGAATGAGGCAGATGTGACAAAGACAGGCGGCGGGAAGGTCACTCTTTCCACCGCGGCAGACAATGCGTTTAACACTGGGCTGACCTCGGATTTCATCGTCAATGGAGGCACCTTGGAAACTCTGAACGCCGATGCGCTCGGGGTGGTTGGGAAGCGTGCCAACGTCGCCATCAACACCAGCGGCGTGTTTTACTACAACAATGCCACGGCTGGGACGGTGGCGAACCCGCTGAGCCTCGGCGGCGGCACGCTCTCGGCGGGCGGCAACGGCCAAACCTACAGCGGCACGGTGAACGTGAGCGGAAATTCCATCATCAACATGGCGGATGCCAACGGACCAGCCACCAACACCGCCCGCAACATCACGCTCTCCGGCGTCGTCAGCGGCTCTGGCAGCCTGACCATTGACAGCAACAACACGGTTACCACCGGAAACCAGTTCGGCGGCACGTTGACCCTCAACAACGCCGGCACCACCTGGACCGGTGACCTTCTGTTCAATCGTGGAACGGTGACTATGACCTCGGCCGTGAGTCCGAGCTTCACCACCAATAACCTCACCTTCAACAGTTTTGGTCGCCTCAACCTGCAAGGTGTGAACTCCCAGACGCTCACGAACACGGGCACGTTGACCTATGCTGCCAATGCCATCGGTGAAATCGGTGTGGACAACACCTCAGGGACGGTAAGTGCCCCCTTCACCCTCGACATGACGGGGCCGGTCTCGCTCGGTGCCAACGCCGGTCTCCGTCTCTTGCTCAGTGATGGGGCCAACTCAGTGGCCAATTTCCCCAATGGCGTGACTCTGGGCGGCAGTGCCAGCATTTCCGTTGGCGGCGGTGTGGGCGGCGTGGCCTCCTTCTCGGGAGTCATCTCGGATGGCGGAGGTGCTTTTGGCCTCGCGGTGAATGACGACCTGGGCGGCTGGGCCACCACCAACCGCACAGTGCGGCTCACGGGTCTCAACACCTTCACAGGCAATGTTACACTTGGCGAAGGCGTCCTGGAGTTTGACACCGTGACGAACGCTGGCGGCGCTGCCAGCAGCCTCGGTCAGGGTGCGGCGCTCACCACGGGCGCAGCCACGCTCAGCTTTATCGGGGGCGTGTCCCAGGCCACAAACCGCCCCATCACACAGACGGGTGCCACCACCTTGGCGGCGAACGGCACTGCGGGTGCCACAATCACCTACAGCGGGGCCATTGCCGGAGGTGCCAGCAGCCTCAACCTGGATGGCGCGGGCACTGGCATCCTTGGCGGTGTGCTCACCCAGACCGCGGGAGGCACCAATGACCTCAACAAGAATGGCACCGGCACCTGGACGCTGACCGCCACCAACAGCATCGCAGACGATTTGAACGTCAACGCGGGCATCCTGAACATCAACGCGGTTCAGGCGGTCTTCGATGATATTGTGGTCTCAAACGCTGGCACGATCGTGAACATCAACGTGGCCAACGCCCACCAAGGTGACGACCTTTTCATCCGCAACGGGGCCGTGGTAAACCTCGGCATCACGGGTGCGCTGGGTGCGGGCATGGATGCCCTCAACATCGCCGAGAATGCCACCGCTGCTGCCACCGCGACACTCGACTTGAAAGGCTTCAACAGCACGGTCGGAGCGGTGACGATCGGCTTTGAAAACTCCGCCGTTGGCCAGATCGTGGATTCGGTGGGTGGCGGCGTTCTCACGGCGGCCAGCTATACGGTGCGGCAGGGTCTCACGTCCGCCAATCTGGCTGGTGCGGGCGGCATCACCAAAAATGGCAGGGGAGTCTTCACCGTCAGCGGCGTGCATACCTTCACCGGGGCTTCGACAGTCACGGAGGGGCAGTTGATCCTCGATTACACGACGAACAACACCAGCAAGATCGCCTCCGGTGCGGGCCTGACTCTGGGTGGAGTGGCCGGGGACATGAACGCCATCCTCACTTTCAACGGGAACGCCGCCACTGCCTCCACACAGAATTTCACCACGCTCACCGTGAACAATGGCGCCAGTGACTTCGTGCCCGTGAGCAATGGCGGCCAGGCCATGAATGTAAGCTTCACCACCATCACCCGCACCGCGGCGGGTGGAACGGTGGACTTTACCCTCCCGGCGGTGGGGAACATCACCAGCACCCAAGCCCTTACCAATGGCATCCTCGGCGGCTATGCCACGATCGGCAGCGGCGCGGCTTTTGCCACGAAGGACGGATCGAATAACCTCATCCCCTTGGTCGCCACGCCGAAAGATGACGTGACCACCTGGCTGACTGCCGACAACGTGACGGACGCCACCGGCTTCACGGGCGTCCTGACGGCGAACTGCCCCTTGGTGAACAGCATTACCTTCACCCAGCCTAGCTCGACCATCACGGTCGGCACGAGGCTCGCGGTCAGTTCCGGAGGCATTCTCGTTACCAGCGGTGCCACGGGTGCTGGCATTTCCGGCGGACAATTGCACGCAGGCACGCCCGACCTTATCATCCATCAGCATGCTGCGGGTGACTTCACCATCAGTTCCGCCATTACGAGCGGCACCGTCGTGACCAAGACTGGAAATGGTGCGCTCGTGCTTTCCGGTCAAAACACGTCCACGGGAGGCATCCACATCACCGAGGGGGTGGTCAAGGTTTCCGGTGGCAATGCCATCGGGGACTCCGCTCCGGTCAACTTTAAGGAGGTCGCGGGTTCCGGGCTTACCCTGCTCTCCAATGAAACGGTCGGTAATCTCGTCGGCGGCACCAACGCGAACACCATCGCGCTGGGGAACAACGCATTGACCACCAACACGAGCTCCAATCAGACCTTCAGCGGCTTGTTCACCGGCAGTGGTTCCTTGGTCAAGCAAGGCACCGCCAACCTGAATCTCGACACGTCGAGTTCCACGGGATTCACGGGCTCGGTGGTGATCAACCAGGGGCTGTTGCAGCTCAGCGGTAACGGCATCGTGAACCTGCCGGTCGTCTCCTCCATCACCAGCAACCAAGGGGGCTCTTTGCTGATCGACTTTAACAGCGGCACCACCGGCTCCAGCCGCATCAGTGACGCGGCGGTGGTCAATCTCTCCTCGCTCGGAAACGGCTCGTTCTTCGGGGTCCACATCCGCAGCAATCAGGATGTCAGCCACAGCGAGACGATCGGTGCCATCAATCTGGTCGGCGGTGCCTCCGTGATCGGTGTGAGCCAGGCGGGCGGCACGGGCCGCACACTGACCTTGACGACCGCCGCTCTGAACCGCCAGAACAATGCCACAGTGTTCCTCAATGGCCGCAATTTTGCGGTCACCTCGGGAGACAATCGCGGCAGGCTCCTCATCACCGCCGCACCTGCCTTGGTGGGCGGCACGGGAGCCACCGGTGCCACGAACACCAATGTGCCGGTCATCCGCCACGCGGTGACACTGCAGAATCCGAACGCCATCGCCGCTGGTGATGTGCCCAACACCTTTGCCAGCTACAATACCACAACTGGTGTGACGCCACTGAGCATCACGAACGAATACAGGCTCGACTCCGCCGGCTATACCGCCTCCGCTGATGCGAACGACAACCTTCGCTTCACCATGGATGCCGCGGCACTCGCCACAAAGACCTTTAATGCCGTCGTTTTCGACTCCAGCGCCGCCTCCATGAGCATCGCGGGAGCCGGAGGAGGCACGAATGTGCTCACGGTGAACAGCGGCGCGATGCTCTTCACCTCCACCGCCTCCGCGAATGGCACCACCGTGAGCGGTTTTGACAGCATTACGCCCGGTGCGGGCTCTGGGAATGAGTTCATCATCACCGTGGCCAACAACACCAGCACCATTAACTCCGTGCTCGCGGACGGCGCCGGTGCCACCACGCTTACAAAGTCTGGCACTGGCACTCTTGTTCTTGGCGCGGCGAACACCTACACCGGCCCCACCTACTTCAATCAGGGCGTCGTCAACGCCTTGAGCATCAACAGTCTGGGCAATGGCGGTGAGCTGAACTTCTTCGGCGGCACCCTTCAATTCGGCGGCGTGTTCGACCCCTCGGTCCGCACCATGAATTTCAGCGCCCTCAGTGGTGCCACCTTCGACACCAACGGAATCGACATCACCTTTGCCAACCCGGTCGGCAATGCCAGTGCCGGCACACTCACGAAGACCGGGTTGGGCAGCCTGACATTGGGAGCGGTGGTCACCTACACGGGCCAGACCATCGTGCAGAACGGCAACTTGGTCCTGGGCGTGGCCGGTGCTTTGCCTGCCACCCACTCGGTGACCGTGAGCGGCGGCAACCTGGATTTGGGAGCCAGTCCTGTGACGCTCAATACGGTTACGCTCAATTCCGGCGGGATCATTGGCACCACCTCGCTGACGGCTTCCAGTCTGGTCTTGTCCGGGGGCAGCATCGCCAGCACGGTCACGATCGCGGGCACGGCGGGCATCACCAAGACAGGGAATGGCACTGTCACCGTGGGCGGAGCGAACACCTTCACAGGTCAGGTTGTCGTGCAGGACGGCGTTCTCGCCTTCGACAGCATCGCCAACGCTGATGGCACATTGAGCGCCCTCGGAGCGCCGGCCAATGCTGCTCAAGGAGCGATCCGTCTCGGCTATGGCACCACCACGGGCACACTATCCTATACCGGCGGCGGACACAGCACGGACCGTCAGATTCACCTCGTGGGGAGCACGGGCGGTGGCATGATTGACGCGGATGGCACGGGTGCCTTGGTGCTGAATGGAGCCATCACATCCGAGGATGGTGGGGCAAAGTCACTCACCCTGCGTGGCAGCTCTGGCGCAGGTATTGTGAACCGCATCACCAGCCCGATAGCTGAATGCAACGGGGTGCTCACGCTCGCCAAGCTCGATGGCAACATCTGGCAGTTGGATGCCGCCAGCACCTACACAGGTGCCACCCAGGTCGATAACGGCACACTGCGCCTGGGTGTGGCCAATGCGCTTCCAGCCACCACCGCGACCCGTCTCGGCAGCACGACCACGGCAGGGGTCCTTGATTTGAACGGGTTTGACCAGACCATCGGCAGCCTCGTGGTGCAAACCAACAGCAATGCCGTCACCAACCAGATTCTGATCAACACGGGCAACACGCTCACCATCAATGGGGGGGTGACGATCGGTGTGAACGCCTCCGCCACGGCGGTGACGCAGCTCACGGCTTCCGGCGGCGGGTCGCTGGTTGTCAACAGCGGGGGAGCGAACTTCCAGGTCGGAGGGGCTACAGGGGGTACCAACTCGAACGCCGTCACGGCGGATTTCAGCGCTCTCAACGCCTTCACCGCAAACCTCGGAGCCGGCACCTTCCGTATGGGGGATGCGAACACTGGAACCAGCGCGGATCCCAGCTCTCTGAAACTGGCTGTCAACAACACCATCACCGCGGCCAGCATCCGGATCGGCGATGGCAGCGGCCCTTCGTCCACACACACGCTCACTCTCGGCAGTGGCACGAATGTGTTCAACGCTGACACGGTCAACGTCGGCTCGGCGGGCACCACCATCCGCTCCAGTGGAGCGGTCGTGTTTGATGGTGCCGATACCACGGGCACTCTGCAGGTTCGCGCTGCCAATGGCACCAGCCGTGCCACGATCAACATGGTGAACACGACCGGGAACACCGCAGGCGACATCAGCAGCACCATCAATCTGAACGGGCACACCGCCGACGTCATGGCCTCCACCTTGACTATGGCCGCTCGCAGCACGGGCACCGGTGCCGCCACCGCCACCCTTTCTTTTGATCAGGGCGCCCTGGACGTCACCACCCTGACCATGGCCAGCCGCACCGGGACGGGTACAGGCAATGCCACCGCCACCCTGAATCTTGGTGACAGCGCCGCTCCCGGCTCGCCTACGACGACCATCGGCACCGTTAACATGGCCGTGAACACCTCGGCTGGCGGCACGGTGACCTCCAATTTGGTCATCACCGGGGGCACGGTGAATATCGGCACCGGTTCAGGCACCGCCATCAATATGGCAAATGCTGCGGCTGGCCGCACGGCCGTCTCCAACATCAATCTCACGGGCGGCACCCTCTCAGTAACAGGCGACATCGTCCGCACTGGTGGTGCGGGCACGGAAACAGCCACCATCACCGTCAATGGCGGTTCGCTGAACTTGAACGGCAAGAGCATCGGCACGGCGGGTGCCCCGATCACTCTCCAAGCCCAGTCCGGCACGAACACCATCAGCGGGCTCGCCGAACTCAACGGCGGCGGCCTCCTCACCAAATCCACCACGGGTGTTCTCAGCATGGGAGATGGCAATACCTACACCGGTGGTACCCTCGTTTCGGATGGCACGCTACTCGCCACGAACACCACCGGCTCTGCTACCGGTTCTGGTGCTGTCACTGTCGCCGCTGCGGGCACCCTCGGTGGCACTGGTTCCATCATCGCCGGCT
This sequence comes from Verrucomicrobiaceae bacterium, assembly GCA_016713245.1. Classification (GTDB taxonomy): domain Bacteria; phylum Verrucomicrobiota; class Verrucomicrobiia; order Verrucomicrobiales; family Verrucomicrobiaceae; genus Prosthecobacter. The sequence continues at coordinate 2,418,632 of JADJPM010000001.1, forward strand.
CGAACAACAACATCACTATTGATGGCATTCTCAATGCCGGAATGCCTACAAGCACCACAGGAACTGCCCTCGCCCTCACCGTCGGCGGTACCGGCCAGCTTCAGTTCAATGGTACCACCGTGTTTGACCTTTTCGCCAATACCGGCGGTGTGAATCTTCCCACCTCCAATGATCGTGTGGTCGTCAATGCCCCCGCAGGCTCGAACATCATCTTTGGCACCTCCAGCATCCTCCAGATCAGCACCACGCTTGCTCCGACCGCCTACGCCAACGGCGATACCTGGCAGCTCTTTGACTGGAGCGGCGTGGCGGGTGGTGTCACCGGCGGTTTCGCCTCCATCAACCTCCCTGTCATTGATTCCGCCTTCATGTGGGACACCGCCAATCTCTACTCCCTTGGCGTGGTCTCCGTGATCGCCGTTCCCGAGCCCTCCCGAGCTCTCCTGATGCTTCTCGGCCTTCTCGGCCTCATGATGCGCCGCCGCCGCAACTGAAGTCCGAGGCTGGCAATGAGTTTTTGATTCCCAGAAACCCCATTTCAGTGCAAAACGCTCCGCTGACATCAGCGGGGCGTTTTGCATTTTCAGCACACAAGTCGCGAAAAACGCCCGTTTCCCTCGTTTAACCACGCTCTCACCATCATGAACACCACCCAAACTACACGCCGCACCTTCGTTCGCGGCACTGTCGCCGGCGCGGCTAGCCTCGCCGTCCTTCCCTCCTACTCCGCTCCCATTGGCGCCAATGACGACGTCCGCGTCGCCGTCATCGGCTTCAATGCCCGTGGTGCCGGCCACATCTCCAGCCTCCTCGGTATCAAAGGCGTGCGCCTCGTCGCCCTTTGCGATGTCGATAAGAAGGTCATGGAAAAGCACGTCGCCGCCCTCGCCAAGAAAAACATCACCGTGAAGCAGTACAGCGACTTCCGTGAATGCTGCGCTGACAAGGAGATCGACGCCGTCACCATCGCCACGCCGAACCACAGCCACACGCTCATCGCCATGACCGCGATCGCCAATGGTAAGCACGTCTATGTCGAAAAGCCCGTCTGCCACAACATGTGGGAAGGCCGCAAGCTCGTCGAAGCCGCCGCCATCGTCGAAAAGAAGGGCCAGGTCGTCCAGCACGGCATGCAGCGCCGCTCCTCCCCCGGCTGGCAGGCCGCCATGGACTACATCAAGTCCGGAGCCATCGGCAAGGTCCAGCTCTCCCGCGGCATCAATTTCAAAGCCCGCAAATCCATCGGCAAAGTCGCCGCTCCCACCCAGCCCGATGCCGCAGGTCGCATCGCCGGCACTTTCCGTGATACCGGCGGCAAGCCGCAGATCGTCGATCTCGATTATAAGCTCTGGTCCGCCCCGCGCCCGGTCATGCCCGTTCAGCGTGAGCAGATGCACTACGACTGGCATTGGCAGTGGGCCTACGGCAATGGCGACATCGGCAACCAAGGACCACATCAGCTCGACGTCGCCCGCTGGGGCCTCGGCAATCCCGAACTGCTTCCCAAGCGCGTCATGAGCTTCGGCGGCCGCTGGGGCTACGATGACGATGGCGAAAGCGCCAACAACCAGCTCGCCTTCTACCAGTGGGCCGAAGGCGCTCCGATGCTCTTCGACAATCGCGGCCTGCCCATGAAGGACATGAACTGGGCCAAAGGCTACGAGCCCGTCTTCCGCATCAACGGCAAGACCGGCGCACCCCGCATCGGCAATGTCATCCATTGCGAAGGCGGCTTCGTCGCCGAGTCCAAGGCATACGACAACGAAGGCCAGACCCTCACCAAGTTTGAAAACTTCGACGAGGGCAAGGACCACATGAAGAACTTCATCGACAGCGTCCGCGCTGGCAAACTGGTGAACAGCAACCTCCACGTCGCCCACGGCTACCACGCCGCCGCCCTCGCCCAGCTCGCCAATGTCTCCTACCGTCTCGGCAAGCAGATCAGCAATGCCGAGGTCCAGGAGCGTCTCGCCGCCGACAAAGCCGGCCAGGAAACCCTCGCTGACTTCATCGCCAACCTCGAAGCCAACAAGATCGACCTCGCCGCTGAAAAAATCAGCGCCGGCCCTTGGCTCGACTTCGATCCTGCCACCGAGAAGTTCACCGGTGAATTCGCCGCCGAGGCCAACAAGCTCGCCACCGACGAATACGCCGCCGGTTTCGAGCTGCCCACCATCAGCTAAACCGTGAGGCAGACACTCCTGTCTGCCCCACTTGGACTCATCCCCTCCACGGAGCCGACCCCTCAAAAGGTCGGCTCCTTTTTTTCGTCTTCATCATTCCCCATCTTGCCTCCCTCCCGCCTGCATGGTACTCACCGGCCCGCCTTTCCCATGACACCCAACCAGATTCTCTCCGCCATCGGCCCCGAAATGCAGATGCAGCTCATTCGCTACATGCAGGACGACCAGCGTCCCGCCTACAAGGCCATCATCAACACCCTCGCCCCGCAGCGCAAACTGCGCCCCACCTTCATCTACGAGAAATCGAAGGAAAAACAGGGTGCCTGGCTCCTTGATCAGCTCCGCCTCCGCACGAATGAAGGCGTTACCGAGCAGATTTTCCAAATCTGGCTCCTCAAAGGCAAGGCGGACATGCTCATCACCTTCCTCGATGGCATCGGCATCGCCCACGATGGCAAAGGTGAGATCGCCGAGCTCCCTGCCGAAATCGCCGACGACAAGGCCGAGGCCGCCGTCGCCGCTCTCGTCGCCGCTCATCCGGCGAAACACGTCGCGCTTTACCTCACGATGTTCCAGACCCAGCGCCCCGGCGGCTGGCCTGGCCTCACCAAGGTCATCGAAGCTCGTCCTGAACTCAAACTGGCCTGAGCTCGCTTATTTCTTGGCCACCACCCGCACCCGGATGGGATTGGACCATACGATGAAGGTCGCGTCTTTTGGCGCGGCCTTTGTCGTTTGATCCTTCACGGCCTTGTCAGCCTCTGTTTTGGCCTTTTCGGCGGTTTTCACGAGTTCGGCGGCTTTGGGCGTTTGGTCGGCTTTGGCCTTCGTGAGGGCTTCAGCGGCCTCTTTGGCCTTTTTCTCGGCTTCGGCCAGTTCTTCGAGATTTCGGCGCACTTTCATTTTCGCCGGACCTTGCAGAATGAAGCCGTAATCGCCCGGAGCGAGCTTCAGCGCCTTCACATCGAGCGTGAACTTGCCCACGTCGGCCTTTGCCGGGATGTCGGCCTCGGGAGCCTTCGCGGCGTCGATCAAACCGATAGCCTTGAGCTTGATGGCATCAGCGAATTCGGCGTGACGTGTCACTTTGAGCGCGATCTCCAGTTTTCCATCCGCAGGCACTTCGAGGAGGTCCGTTTTATCGGTCACGATCAGTGCTGGCGTGCTCAAACTGCTCACGCCGATGGCTGGCGGGCCGCTTTGACGAGTTAGCAGCACCTCACGCGTCGCGTCCTTGGCCTCAAAGCACACATAAGCCGACTCCGGCAGGCTGCTCACGACACCCGCGCCCGCCGGCGCATCCGCCGCAGCTTGAAACGCGATGTAGCCAAGCGACTGCCCTTTGCCGATGAAGCCACCAAGACTCGTCACGCCTGCTGGCAGCTTGTCCGCCTTCAACTCGATGGCCTCGCTGAACGTATTCCGATTCTGCACCGCCACTTCCAGCGCGTTAATGCCGCCACGCAGCACATTCGCGAAACCCATCTCTCCCGTCTTCGCGTTCGCGGCCTTCGGCAGCAGCGTGTTCATCGCGACGAGTCGCTCCGAGCCTTTTTCAGCCACGCGCAGCTCAAAAGGCAGCGCCGTGGCGAAATTGTCATTCAGCGTGATGCGAAAGGTGCCATCCGCCTTCGCTTCGAAGGCATACAGCGGGTCGCGATTCTCCACTTTGATCAAGCCCGGAGCCGGAGTCACCACTGCTGCATCCGCCACCTCCGCCTGCGCGGTTGTGCTGCCATCTGCTTTGAGGTTTTCGATCACGAGATGCGGGTCCGTCGCATGCCCGAGCTGATGCGAAAGCACCTGAATCACGAAACGCTGCCCCGTTTTGAAAGCCAGATCATAGCTGTGGATGCCCTGGAAGGTGCCTTTCACCGTTTCACCGATGGAGATCGGCCGGATCGGTCCGATCGGACTGATCTGAGCGGTCTGCGGCGCACTGCCATCCAGCACGACCCTGAAACCATAATCATCTCCCACGCGGTGCATCAGTTCATGAAGCCGCAGCCGATAACTGCCATCCGCAGGAGCCGTGAAGCTCATCGCGCCCTTCTTGAGGCGTGCCAGTTCACGTCCTTGCAGGTCCGTCACGGCTCCGAGCAGCTCGGTGCGCGTATCAAATCGAGGTCCGTCGAAGCTCGCGGTGATCGTCTGGCCTTTCTTCGCCTCAAACGTGAACCACTGCGGCGTCGTGGCCTTGAACGCGCCTTGAATCGCATCACCAACCTTCACGGGATGCGCTTTGTCCGGTTTCGCGTTCGTGCCGGGGCTTTCGACATTCGTGTGGTTGCTCACTTGGAACACCCGCGGGTTGCTCACGCCGTATCGACCGACAAAACGCAGGTCATGCAGCCCCGGCTTCAAATCCGCCGGCAGCGCCAGCGCCGCCTTTGTCACCGAAGCGATCGGAATCGAGCGATCCCCGATCAAAACGGCCTTTGGCCCATCCAGATCCGTTCCTCGCAGCGTCAGCTCCACACTCGTTCCCGGCTTTCCACCGAGAGGTGAAAGGCTCGTGAGTACGGGCGAGGGGAAGATGGCTTGGGAGAAGGTGGAAGTGGTGAACGCGAGGAGGACTGAAAATTGAAGAATGAAAATTGGAGATTGGAAAATGGGGCGTGGCATAACTGGTGTTAGTTTGTCTCACACTCCCTACGAGATGCTTTGCGCCGATCTGTCCCGCAATCGGTGAGTGATATGGCAAGATCAGTCCCGATAGAATTTTTCCAACAGGATGCTGAAGCCGGTATGTCAGCCTCCAATCATGGACTTGCCCACTAGGTTTCGCGGATATTCTCAACAAGGCCAAGTCAGAATCACCCATTGAAAACGCTGCCAGAGGTGGGTTGGAATAGTTGTTGAGTAAGATCTCAATCCCTACAAATCTCGCCCTATTCACCGTCTCAAATGAAACTAGTGCACTCCTCTCGCTCTTCCTCCCTCTTCGGCATCCTCACTATTGGCCTCCTTTTCTTAGACCTCTGCGCGACAGCAGCAGAACGGAGCTGGACGGATGTCACCGGTCGGAAGATTCAGGCGGAATACATCGCCTCGGATGCGACCAGTGTCACCCTCAGCATCGCTGGAAAGCACCACCAGCTCCCTCTCACTCGTCTCTCTGCCGCCGATCAGGCATGGATCGTCGAGCAGAAGAGCAGCCCAGCTCCTGCTGTCGCCACCGCCTTTCCAGCCATGACCCAGCGCCAGATCTTTGAATTCTTCTTTAATGACCGCGCTGCCAGCAAACCCCGAATGTCTGTCATGGCCGGGAAGGAATTTCTGCGGGTGAGTGATCCCTCCAAACTCCCTGCCGGCGATTTCTACGTCCATGGCATCTTTGAGGCCGCCAAAAGTCCCCAACCCTTCCCCTGGGCACTCCTCCAGCAAATGCCCAAGCTCATGGACCTCAGTGTCAAATCCAGCACGCCTATAACCGCAGCCGATCTCGCCCACCTCAGCGTCCTCACTCAGCCCTACTCTCTGATGATCGATTGTGATTTTACGCTCGACACCGCCGCTGTCGCCGCCTTGCCGCGTCAGCTTACTCACAAATACCTTGTCATCTCCACCAACCTCGTCGCTGAAAAAGACCTGCCTAGCTTCGCCAAGCACTTTCCAAAGCTGGAGATGCTCTTTGCGAAGCGCGCTGACTCCGAGGCACCTGCACTCCTCACAGACCAGGCTCTTGCCGCTGCCTTGCCCGCCTGGTCAGACCTGAAAGATCTCGCCCTGGAGGGCACCCGCTTCACCGCTGCCACCGCCAAAGCCATCCAGAGCAGCCGCAAGCTCGAAAAACTCACTCTCACCAGTTCCGAAGGCATCACCTTGGCCGACCTCACCGCCCTGGCCGACCACCGCTCCCTGAAAACCCTCAAACTTCAAAAAATTCCCCAGATCACCGACAAAGATGTCCAGACCCTCCAGGCAGCTCTCAAAGACTGCAAAGTGGATCATGAGCCCTGAACCGCCTCCCCAACTGCAAAGTCATCGAAAAATGAACACGACACGCAATCCTGACCGGCAAAAAAATGTGCGGCAAAAATATTTTGGCTGCTGCTCCTCTCTTTTTGCCCTCCATTTTTTTGCCTGCCTTCTGGCCCCTGCTGCCAGCGCCCAGAGCACCCTGCCAGCCCTCCAGCAGAGCTATGAAAAAGCCGTCGCTGACAAAGCCACCGCGCCGCACCTCGCCGCCGTCGCTGAGTTAAATCAGAAATACAGCGCCGCCATTGATCGCCTCACCACTGCTGCCACTCAGGCGGGCGATCTCGATACTGCCTTAGCTCTGCGGGAGGAAAAGAGCCGCCTGCTACCCGAAGGCAGCCTCCCGGAAGACAGTGAAACCACCCCCGCCGCGCTGAAGGCCGCCCGCGCCACCTATCGCCAGCAAGTCGCTGCCCTCCAAGCCGCACGAGATGCCGCAACCCAACCTCTGAAAGACCACTTCACTACTCTGCTCCAAAGTCTGCTCACTCAGACCACCCAGGCAGGAAAGCTCGATGAAGCCCTCGCCATCCGGGAGAAAATCGCCTCTCTCAGTAGCGGCCCGGCTAACACGCCCGCCCAGGTTCCCGACAGCAAAACCAGCCCCCCAGCACGCAGCAGCAAGCTCACCGTCGCCAAAAGCACCGGCAAAACCGACCCCGAAGCCGCCCGACAAATCATCGCCTGGGCCTTGGCGCATGACTCCAGCGTCACCACCAGCCTCGGCATCGTCGGTGCCGAAGAAAAGCTCACCGCGCCGCCCGCCGGTAAGTTTAGCGTCACGGAGATCAGAATGGGCCAGTCAGCCGACTTTCCGTGGTCCGCGCTCGATGGTCTAGGCGAGCTTCAGAAATTCATACCTCAATCAGACGCACCTCTCGCTGCGGAGCAGACCCGCCACTACCATAATCTCGGTAGCCTACGCTTCCTCAAAATGATCGCCATCACGGAGGATGGCGTCCAGGCCATGCCCGTGCTGCCCAATCTGGTCGAGTTGGAACTCTCTTTCGATAAACAAGACCCCTTGCCCATACTCCATCTGATCCAAGAACGGACCGCCTCGATTCAAATCCTCACGCCCTTTAGACTACCTTCCGGTGAGATAGCTGACGCTGTTTTTTCTAAGTTCAGCGGCTGGCCTAACTTCAAAAAGCTTCAAGGCGGCACTTGGATAACCGCAAGACGAACTGCCCATCTAGTAGCTTTGCCAAAGTTTACTGAAATGGGATTGATGACTGGAGCCAAAGTCGATGAAGGCTGTCTGCCGCAACTAAAAAGTCTCGTCTCCATCGGCTTCAACGGCCCCCAGCCACCCGCGATCCTGCGTGATCTCACCGCGCTACCCAAGCTGGGACGCATCACCCTCGATCTCGAAGGCATGACCGTCGCAGACATCCCCGACTTCTCCCCCTGTAAGACGGTCACCGAAATTAACCTCGACAACACCCCTGCACCCGCCGCCGAAGTCGTCGGCAAGTTCTCAGGCATCACAGGCTTAAAAATCTACAAACTGAGCCACACCGAGATTGATCCACCCACCATCGCCCACCTGCTCAGCTTCAAAGGTCTGGAGGTTCTCTCCCTCAACGAGTGCAAATTCGCCCCCGAAGCCTTCGCTGCCCTGCAGCAGCTCAAAGCCCTCAAAACCCTCAAAGAACTCAACTTCAAAAACTCAGGCATCCCGCCTGCTGACCTCAAGGCCCTCCAAAAAGCCCTCGGCAAAGTCACCATCAGAGACAAATGAACCCAATGCTCCCAAACCAAGCTGACAAAAAGATGGCTGTCAGAAAAATGCCCAGACTCTGCTCTTCTCTTTTTGCCATCCATCTTTTTGCCAGCCTTCTGGCCACTGCCGCCAGCGCCGAAAACCCCGCCACCACCCAACGGCTCGAAATTCTCCGCACCGCCTACGAAGCCGCTTACGCCAAGGAAGTCGCCGCCGCTCACACCACTGCCCTGACTGATCTCGACGCCAAATACACCGCCGCGCTCGACCGTGCTCTCGCCGCCGCGACCCAAGCAGGCCAACTCGATACCGCCCTGGCCCTCCGCGATGAAAAGAAGCGCCTCGCCGATGCCGCCCCGCTCCCTGCCGACGACTTTGCCGCACCGGAAACCCTCAAGACCCTCCGCCTTACCTACCGCAGCGCCTTGGCGAGCCTCGAACTCAAGCGCGATCAAAGCGCCGTCCCCGTCAAAGCCAAGTATGATGCCGCCCTCGAAGCCCTCCAAATCGAGCTAACAAAAGCCGCCGACCTAGACGGGGCCGTGGCCGTGAAGACTCTGCGTGAAGGTTTGAAGACCGAAGTAGCGCCCAAGGCACCTGCAGTCGTCGTGGAGAGAGCCAAGCCTACCGTTCCAACTCCAAGTGCAGCCGTAGAAAAGGCAGCCAAAGCAGACACTGAAAAGTATGATGCGAAAACCGCGCAGCAGATCGCCGAGTGGGTCTTTGCTGCTGGGAAAGAGGTGCGGGTTTTAAAGAAGGGTGAAAGCAAGTACGAGGTCATTCGCAGTGCCGCTGATTTGCCGAAGGAGGACTGGGAACTCATCTCCATTTCCCAAGGCACCCACACCCTGACGAAGCCCGCAAACTTTCCGTGGGAACTGCTGCCGAAAGTGCCCACGGTGGAGGAATTGGGGGTAAATCAATCCGCCACGATCAGTGCGGCACAAGCCAGCTTTATCAATGCCCTTCCCAAGCTCAAGCGTCTCGACACGGGGAACTGTACGATCAGCACTGAGGCACTACAGGCCATGACGCTGAACAAAAACATGCAACATCTGCGCATGGGGTTTCTCGAAGGCACTGTGGAAGCAGCTATGGCAGCAATCAGCGACAACTTTCCATCCGTGTGGTATCTTGAACTGAACTTCCCTGTCGAGGCAGCCCTGCTGCCTGACGGCAAAAAAACGCTACCGGAACTCAAGGAACTAGGGCTCAAAGGCAGCCTGACACCAGAGATCCTCGCTAAGGTCGCCAGCATCCCCAAACTCACCACCTTCCTAACTAACGATTTCAGGGATGAAGCACCGCAGCCTGACCTGCTGCGTAGTCTGAAAAATTTACAGTCCCTCAAGATCCGTCGCTGCAAAGCTTTTGCCATCTTGCTGCCAAGTTTGAAGGAATTTGCCCAGCTCAAGACTCTGGAGCTCAGTGTAAGTCCGCCAGACGCCCTTCAGCCTTCTGAGTTGGAGCTCATCGCCCAGCTTGATCAAATCCAGAGACTTCTGCTGGATGGTGGAACCGTCGCAGGCATCACCGAAGACCTCGTCGAACCACTGTCACAGATGAAAAAACTCACCACACTGGACCTGCTGAACAGCCGCATCACGCCCAAGGGCATCGAAAGCCTGAAGAAAGCCCTGCCGACATGCAAAATCACTCACTGATCTCATGAAATTCCTCCGTTCACCCGCCTGTTTTGTTCTGCTTTTCTGGAGCGTTGACAGCTCCGCTTCGGTCATTCTCACGGAAGACTTTGAATCACCAGTGATCGTCAGTGGAGGCTCCGTGCGTGTGTTGCCTACCGGCTGGGTCAGCCACAACGGCAGCACCACCAACAAGCGCATGATTTATCCCACGGGCAGCAGCCAGTTTAACACTGTGGCACCGCTGTCCGCCCCAGCCGGTGGCAATCAGGCTCTGTTACTCCGCACCCTAAACCAAGGCACCTTCCGCATGACAGGGCACACCATCCTGAACAACACCGATTACCTCCTCTCCGCTGCCATCGGAAATTCCATTCTAGAAGAAGCGGATCAGTATTGGAGTCTTCAACTGTGGGCAGACACCAATGGGAGCAATTCCTTAGATGCACCCGACACCTTTCTAAAACAGGAATTCGGCACCAATGGAGCAGGCACAGCCATGAACGCCACCTCGGGTAACTGGATCACGAACAGCGTGTCTTTTAATTCTTCCACTGACCCATCCGTTGTAGGCCAACAACTCATCGTCTTTCTCAACAACTACGGAGACGCTAACTCTGAGTCGTACTACGATAACGTTATGCTCTCCATTGTGCCTGAGCCAAGCCGGGCGATTATGTTGCTTTCTGGTCTCTTACTGCTGCAATTCCACCGTCAGCGGTAGAACATTTTGAGCGAGTAGCCGTCTGTCGAGCAAGAGTTAGTGATTGAAAAGAAACTCCTTCGTGTTCAGCAGCGCCCAGAGGACGTCTTCATAGGCCTCTTTTTTGCCTTTGAAGGCCTCGTCGCCGGTTTTGGACTTGGTTTTCTTCTCCAAGTGAGCGCGGGCGAATTTCACTTCGTCGGCGTTCGGGTCGCGACTGAGGGCGATGTGATACAAATCGGTGATCTTGTCGTCGTCGGGACGCGTGTCCTTCGTGAGCGTGTCGGCTCGGCCATTGCCACGGGCCAGTTGGGTTTGAATGTCGGCGGCGTTCAGCAGGTGCAGGCTTTGCGCGAGGCTGGCTTCCTGCGTGCGCTCGCATTCGCAGGCGCTGGATGAATCGGGGCGACCGAAGACGCTGAGGAAGTAGGTGCTCTGGTTGTAGCTGTTGTCCGGCAGCGCGACGGCGCGGGTGCCGGGTGCCTGGCCGGCGAAGTTCGTTTCGACATCGAGCAGCGTGTTCACGGCGTCGTAGAGCACCTCGGCGTTGAGGCGTTTCGGGTAGTAGCGGCTGAAATTCTGGCGGTCCTTGGCGTTGTGCGCATTCGGCACGGCGCTGAGCTGGTAAGTCGTGCTCGTGGTGATGGTGCGGATGAGTTTTTTGAGGTCGTAGCCGCTCTTGATGAAGTCGGAGGCGAGGGCGCTGAGCAGTTCGGGATTCACCGGCGGGTTTGTTTCGCGCATGTCGTCCTCCGGCTCGACGAGGCCGCGATTGAAGAAGTGCTTCCAGTAACGATTCACCAGCGTGTGGGCAAAGAAGGGATTGTCCTTCGCGCTCATCCACTCGGCGAGTGAGAGACGCGGGTCTTGCTCCGGTTTGAGCTTCAAAGCGGCACCGCCGAGGCTGGTGGGCATGACTTGCTCCTTCGTGCGAATGTTCTGCGTCTGCGCGATGCCGCGCTTGTTGTAGATGAACTCCTCGCCGGTGAAGGGAGCAGGCTTGCGGGCTACATTGGCGAAGAACGCGGCGAAACCGTAGTAGTCCTGCTGGCTCCACTTTTCGAAGGGATGGTGATGGCACTGCGCACACTGCATGCGCGTGCCGAGGAAGAGCTGCGCCACGTCCTCCATCTGCTGCTTCTGCTCTTTGACCTGACGATACCACGCCACAGGCGGGCTATGATCGATGTCGCCTGCGGCGGCGACGACTTCACGCACGAAGCGGTCGTAAGGTTTGTTGTCCGCGATGCTGTCGCGGATCCACTGCCAGAAAAGGTAGGTGCCGCGTGCATAGACAGGCTGGGTGCGCTGATTGCGCAGCAGTGCCGACCATTTGTTTGCGAAGAACTCCGCGTAGTCTGGGCTCTCCAGCAGGCGATCGACGAGTGCGGTGCGCTTGTTCGCGTCCTTCGAGGCCATGAAGTCCTTCATCTCGCTCGCGGTCGGCAGTCGACCCGCGATGTCGAGCGTGACGCGACGGATGAACGTGCCGTCATCGGCGATTTCCGACGGCGGGATGCCGATGGTCTTCAGTTTCGCGAAGACGAGATCGTCCACGAAATTGCTCACCGGCGGCAAAGCGGCCACCGGAGCCCCCAGCGGCACCGTGGCGCGGAACGTGGACACTTTGCCCTGATAGCGCACCATCACCGCGACATCGCCCGGCAGGTCAAAGAGCTTCACAAGGCCCGTTTCGCTCGATTCGGCCATGGCTTTCTCGTTGGCCTCATAAAGCGCACGCTTCGTCACATCGCGAGTCGAGCCGTCGGTGTAATGCGCGGTCACTTTGAGCTGCTGCGAGCCGTTGAGCGGCATGGTGAGCTTGGAAGGCTGCACGCTGATGCTGGCCATCTTGGGATCGCTGTCCTTACCGTAAGGCATGCCCTCGCGAATCCAGCGCACGAGATCAGCGTAGTCCTCAGAGTTCGGATCGAGCTTCTTCCCGCCGCCGTGGGGGAGCTGCGCGGTGCCTTTCGTCAAAAGCAGGCTCTGCTGCGGCGATCCTGGAAAAACACGGCGACCACGCGCTTCCTTCACGATGTGCTCATAGTCCTCCTGCGGCTCAAAACCGAGCAGCGAGAGCTTGAAGCCGTTCTGGCCGCCCGCCTTGCCATGACACCCGCCGCTGTTGCAGCCGCCTTTGGTCAAAATGGGCACGATGTCGTTCGCGAAGTTCAGCGGACGCGGCGCATCCGCCGCGAAAGCAGGCACGGCAGCGAGAAGGATGAGAGGACGCAGGTTCATGTCGCGTGAACCTACGGACTCAAAACACGTTTTTTGTCTGCCGCGGGCCATCTACCGATGCTGCCGCGTGAAACTGGCAGCGCAGGGTCTGGAATGAAGTCCTCTTCTGGAGGTCTACTCGACCAGAGTGGCGCATAGGAGCAGCACGACGGGCGCGTTCACGACAACGAGGACGAGCATGAGCGGGTAGCCGGGGCCGTTGAAAGAGGCGGACTGAGCGGGCGAGGTGTTTTCATCTACAAAGCCGGTAGCAGTGGTTGCCACGGGCCAAGTCATTCGGCAAGCGACGCGACCGGCCTTATCGAAGGGCCGGGACGCCAGTCACGACGGCTGTGTGCTCCGAACCACCCCCCAGCCCTCTGACCTTTATGACCCCCGTCAAGAGCCAGTCCCTGCCCCGACGTCGTCCACGCCCGCGACAGCGCATTGCCATGATCTCCACCCACGGATATGTGGCAGCCCAGCCACCACTGGGCGCCCCTGACACCGGAGGGCAGGTGGTGTTCGTGCTAGAACTGTCACGCAAACTGGCGCAACTGGGCTGCCGAGTGGACATCTGGACGCGGAGGTTTGAAGGCCAGCCGGAGATGGAGGCGGTGGACGAGCATGTGAACATCGTCCGTGTGCCTTGCGGCGGGCCGGATTTCATCTCAAAAGAACACCTGCACACTTTTATCCCCGAGTGGGTGGAGAATGCGCACCGGTTGATGGTGAAGCACGGGTGGTCTTACTACTTCATCAACAGCCACTACTGGGACGCCGGGCTGGCCGGGGAATCTCTGGCGGCGGTGCTCAACGTGCCGCATGTTCACACGCCGCACTCGCTGGGTTCCTGGAAGCAGCGGCAAATGGAGGACGCGGCGCCTGATGAACGGGACAAGCTGGAAAAGCAGTTCAACTTCGCGATCCGGCGGAAAAACGAGCAACGCATCTTCGAGAGCTGCGCCCTGGTGATCGCCACCACACCACCCCAGGCAGATCTCATCGCCAAGGACTACGGCATCGGGCCTGAAAAGATACGCATGATTCCGCCCGGCTATGACGACAACCGCTTTTTCCCTGTTAGCGAACCCACACGGCGGACTCTGCGGCATGAAATGGGTTACTCCGGCCCGGTGGTGGCCTCGATCGGCCGTCTGGCGAGAAACAAGGGATTCGACCTGCTGGTGCGCGCCTTTGCGATCGTAGCCGGGCGGATGCCAGAGGCGCGGCTGCGACTGGCGGTGGGGATGCGCTCTTCCGATCCGGGCGACGCGGATCTGCTGCGCGAGCTGGAGGAATTGATCGCCACGCATGGCCTCGGTGAGCGAACGCAGGTGACCACCTCGCTGCCAGACGAGCAAATGGCGGATTACTACCGTGCGGCGGATGTCTTCGTCCTGTCGAGCCGCTACGAGCCCTTTGGCATGACGGCGGTGGAAGCGCTGGCTTGCGGCACACCCACCGTGGTGACCACCCGCGGAGGACTCTACCGCGCCCTCGATTTTGGTGTCCACGCGCTCTACACGGACACGGAAGACATCGAGGAGTTTGGCATCGCGATGTTACAGGCGCTCAAGTACCAGCGGTTGCGCACGCGGCTGCACCAGCAAGGCAGCCAGCGAGTGCGCGCGCTGTTCACCTGGAGTGGAATCGCACAGCAACTCGTGCGCGCGGTGGAGGACCGCATGGCACCAAGCCTCGCAGAAGACGAGACAGCCACCAGTGGCGCGGCACCGGGCTTTGGCGGCGAGCTTTGAACCCAGATTCTACCCACCATCATCATGAAGTGCCAGATTGTTTGCAGCGATCTCGACGGCACCCTTTTGGGAAAGCCGGACGCAACCCTGCTCTTCCGAAACTTGTGGGATGCACTGCCTTCGGACGACCGCCCACTGCTCGTGTACAACACCGGACGGCTGCTGGTGGACGCGCTGCGAACGGTGCGGAGTTCCGACCTGCCGCTGCCGGACTACCTGATCTGCGGTGTTGGAACCTTGATTCATCATGTGCACGAAAAGCGCACGGTGCAGGAGTTCGCGGACATCATGAACGAGGGCTGGGACCGTGCGCGTGCGGAGCAGGTGGTTCGCAGCCTCACTGGTGCGGTACGGCAGCCGGAGCCGTTTCAAAACGAGTTCAAGTCCAGCTGGTTCCTCAGCCAGGCAACCCCAGACCAGATCGCCCGCCTGGGATCCGCGCTGGCGGAGGCGGGAATGGACGCCGTGGTGGTGTATTCGAGCAACCGGGATCTCGACATCCTGCCCCGGCATGCCAACAAGGGCAACGCGCTGAAGTGGCTGCTCAGGCACCTGAGAATCCCAATGGAGACGGCCGTCGTGGCTGGAGACTCCGGCAATGACACGGCGATGCTGCAACTCCCCGGCGTGAACGGCATCATCGTGGCAAATGCCCAGCCCGAACTCATGGAGGCAACCGCAGGCATCACGTGCTACCGCGCCCATGCCATCTGCGCCGACGGCGTCATCGAGGGGCTCATGCACCATGGCGTGTTGCCTACCTCCTGCAGCCTGCACACCCAGGAACCCCGCGCGGCGCGTTACGAGCCGGAAATCCGCCGCCTGCTCAGCGAGGCTGCCCCGGAGTCTCTCACGCCGGAAGATCGCGCCTATCTCGGTGAGGCGTATAGCCGAGCGGTTGCCGCGCTGCGCCGCAACATCACGCCGATGGGCTTTTCCGCCTGTTCCCTGGCGGACAATGAGACCACTGGCACCGACGGAAACTATCGGAGCGTCTGGGCGCGGGATGGTTCGATCACGCTCATCGCGTCGCTGCCTCTGACTGACCCGGACATCCGGGAATGCCAGCGCGCGACACTGCGCACACTGCTGACCCACGTCTCACCGCACGGTCAGGTGCCTGCCAATGTGAACATCGACACGGCTTCACCCGACTTTTCCGGCATCGGTGGCATCTGCTCCATCGACAGCGGACTCTGGACCATTATCGCCGCTTACGAGTACCTTCGTGTCACGCGGGACACCGCATTCATCCGAGACCACCTGCGTGTCTTGCAGCGCGCGATGGACTGGCTCACCGCGCATGATTCGAATTTCGACGCCCTGCTCGAAATCCCGGAGGCCGGGGACTGGACGGACCTCTTTGGCCGCTCCTACAACGTGCTGGTGGATCAGGTGATCTGGTACCGGGCGAATATCGCCTTCGGCCGCATTCTGGAGACGCTGGGTCGAGGAGACAGCGCCGGGGACTACCTGCGCTGGTCGCAGGCGGTGAAGTCCGCCATACTGCACCGCTTCTGGCCCAGCACGTCGGCAGGCGCCACGCGCCGCACTTTTGCCGACATGCAATACAGCGTCGGAGACTCCTCCTACCTGCTGGCCCAGGTGACGCCCTTCGATTTTAACTGGCGCTGCGATGTCTATGCCAACATCCTCGCCTTTCTGTTGAACGTGCTCGATGTGCAGCGCGCGCGCACCGCCTTCCGCTTCATGTGGGGCGTCGGGGTGAACGAACCCTTTCCTGTGGCCAATCTCTATCCCGTGGTGATGCCGGGTGATCCCGACTGGAAGCCCTACTACGCCGTGAACCTGCTCAACCTGCCCCACCACTATCACAACGGCGGTCTTTGGCCGTTCATCGGGGGCAAGTGGGTGCAGTTCATCAGCCGGCTGGGCCTTCGAACGCTCGCCATCCAAGAATTGCTCAAATTGGCCCGGCTAAACCAGCGCGGTGTGCAGCACGAGTGGGAATTCAACGAGTGGGCCCACGCAAGGACCGGAAACCCGATGGGAAAGGCCTATCAGGCGTGGTCCGCGGCCGAGTTTGTCATGGCCTACCATGAGGTCGGGCTAGATGAACTGAGCGCGTGACGCAGCAAGCCAGCGTGGGAACAGTGTCGTTCACCACTTCTCTTTGAAACGGCCGTAAAAGCAGGCGCGGCAGCGAGGACAATGAGGGGGCTCAGGTTCATGCCGCGTAAACCTCCGGCCTCAGAAGGGCGTTTTTGCCGATTGGGCGACAATCAGGGGCGATCCACAAGGCGCAGCAACCGCACCAAAACGGGCCTGTGGTCTGATCCGAGGTCAGGGCCGATGGTGCGCTGCATGATGCTGAGTTCGCCTTTCACGAGGACGTGGTCGATGGGGATCATCATGGGGAGGTTGAGGCCCCAGGTGGGTGGCCAGACGGCACCTGCGGTGCGGAATTCAAGGCCGCTGCCGGTTTGGAGGAGGCGCATGCCGTGGCACCACGGGGTGGCGTTGAAGTCGCCAGCGACGATGAGGTCGTGGTTGATGGTCGAGGCGAACTTCGCGATCTCGATGAACTGCTTTTGCCAGATGGCGGCGGTTTGGCTGCTCATCGGTGGCGGGGGGTGTGTGGCGATGACGGAGAGAGGTTTGCCTTCATCTTCCAATTCCATCACGAGGCTTGGGTAGAGTCCGTGAGCGAAGTATCGCGTGGTCATGCTCTTCGTGGGCAGCCGGGTGAAGCAGGCGAAGCCGAAGGCACCGTATTCGAGTTCCTCGGCATGGTGCGGATACTTGTCACGAAGCGGTTGGAGGTGCTCGTGCCATCGCCAATCCGTCTCCAATAGGCAGACGACGTCGGGATCGGCCTTCATCACATGCTCGATGACGCGTTTGGGCGCCTTGTGCTTATACAAGACATTGAAGGTCATCAGCGTGAATGCTGGCTTGCCATGGTCAAACCATGCCGTGGGTCTTGCTCTCCACACAAACGACGCATTCCAAAACAGCGAAACGACGGCGATGAGGCCCAAAAGCTTCCTCCGCTGCCAAATCGCGAAAACGAGCACCAGCAGGCACAGGACGAGATATTGCAGCCGGAAGTGCGAGAAGAGATCGAGCAGCCAGTGGAGGGAGCCGAGGCTGGCCAGCCAGGTTCCGGCGAGAGCGAGGATGCAGGCGGTCTCGATCAGGCCGGTAAAGGAGGCGCTGAAACTGACGAAGGAGCGTTTCGAGGCCATTTACTTCACTTCGAGCAGCGTGGGCAGCTTGTTCAGCGCATCGGGAATGCCGGGCTTCAATGCGGGGGCGGTCTGCGGATTGGCGGATTTGAGGAAGCGGAAGAGGTCGCTGTCCGTGGTGAAGATCATCTGTGTGTCGGTGGTGATGAGCTTCTTGTAGGCATCCATGGTTTTGAGGAACTCAAAGAGCTCCACGGCCTCCGGCGACTGGTTGTAGGCCTTCGCGTAGATCTCGGTGGCCTTCGCATCGGCGGCCCCTTCGACCTCCTGCACCTTGCGGTAGGCTTCGGATTCGATCTCGGCGAGGTCGCGCTCGCGTTCACCGAGGATTTCAGCGGCCTGGCCGGCGCCTTCGCTTCGATGCATCTCGGCGATCTTCTGGCGCTCCGTCATCATGCGCTGGTGGATGGAGGCGCTGACGCTGGAGTCGTAGTCAATGCGCTTGAAGCGCACATCGAGGAGCCTCACGCCGTATTCCTTCACCTTCGGCTCGGCACTTTTGAAGATTTCCTCCTCCAGCATGACGCGGCCTTTGGTGATCGGCGGCAGGCCTTGGGCGGGAGCGTCCTTCGTGTGGGTGGACATGGCGGCGGTCATGGCGAGGGCCTCGGGCGAAACCTGGCGATCCTTGGTGGTGCGCACGGCTTCGATGAAGTTGTGCCGGGCGATGACGTTGCGTGTCTCACTGCCGAGGATGTCGTTGAGGCGGCTGAGGGCGCTGCGCTCGTCACGCAGCTTTTTGAAGTAGGTCAGGACGTCGTCCACCTGCCAGCGACCGAAGGTATCGACGACGATGAAGACCTTGTCCTTCGTGGGCATCTTGGCGGAGGGGCCATCCCATTCCATGACGCGTTTTTCAAAGCGGTTCACGCTTTGGATGAAGGGCGTCTTCCAGTGGAGTCCGGCCTCGGTGACGGGTTCGCCCACGGGCATGCCGAACTGGGTGATGATGACCTGCTCCGTCATATCGACGGTGTAGAGTCCGCTGCCGAGGAGAATGGAGAGGGCGAAGATGCCGACGAGAATGAGTGTGGCTTTCATGGGATTACTTCGCTTGGGAGTTGAGGTTCATGAGTGGCAGGAACTGCGGCACTTTTTCATCAAGGATGACTTTGCCGGGCACACCGGGAAGGATTTCGGACATGGTTTCGAGGTACATGCGTTTCTTCGTGACCTCCGGTGCCTTCTTGAATTCGGTGAGGAGAGCCTGGAAGCGGTTCGCATCGCCCTCGGCCTCGTTGACACGCTTGGTGGCATAGCCTTCGGCCGTGCTGATTTTTTGCTTCGCCTCGCCACGGGCACGCGGGACGGCTTTGAAGTATTCGGCCTTGGCTTGGTTGACGGAGGATTCCTTCTCCTGCTGCGCCTTGTTCACATCGCTGAAGCTCATCTCGACGCTGCGCGGCGGATTTACGTTGCCGAGCTGGATTTGATCGATGCGGATGCCGATATTCAGCGTCTTCACGAGCTGGCGGAGGCGCTCGGCGGCTTTGATCTCCATCTCCTGGCGGCCCACGGTGAGCACTTCGTCCACGCTGCGGTCGCCCACGACCTCCCGCATGGAGGCCTCGGCGAGGTCGCGGAGCGTCTGGAGCGGATCGCGGAAGGTGAAGAGATACTTCTCCGGCTCTTCGATGGTGTATTGCACCACCCATTCGACGAGTGCGGTGTTCAGATCACCGGTGACCATCGTCTTCTCCTGCTCCATCTCCTCGTAGGTCTCGGCGTATTGGTAGGAATTGCTGGCTCCAGGTGTGGCAAAACCGAACTCCAGCTTCTGCTGCCGGGCGACTTCGACGATGGTGATCGAATCGACGCCCCAGGGCAGTTTGAAGTGCAGGCCGGGCTCGGCGGTCTTGAGGTAAGCGCCGAAGCGTTGAACGACCGCGACGGAGTTTGCCGGGACGGAGTAAAAGCTGGAGAAGAATCCAACGACGAGCACCAAGGCGACGAGGATGCCGAGGATGAGTTTCGAGTTGATGCGAATCTTCGGCGCACCGGGAAGGGGAGGGAGAGCAGCCATGAGGCCGGAGGCTAGCAGGGTCCGGCTTTCGGCGCAAAGTGCATAAACAGGCCGAAATTGGAAGTCAGAGCGCCATCAGCGGCGCTGGCACGAGGAAGGCGTGCTGCTCGATCAGGCTCCACGCACCGTTCCAGCTCAGGTAAGGCGCGGCATAGACGACGAGCACATAAGCCAGCGCCACGGGAAAAATGCCGAAACGGGCCGTCCAGCGCCAAAACCAATGTCGAGGAGCTTCACGACGCTGCGCACGACTCATCGCCCAGCCGGTGAGCAGGCGGGCGGGAAAGATGAAGAGCACAAAGAGCAGTGCGGGCAGCCAGACGAGCTCGCGAGGCGTAAGCTCGATCTTCAGCAAATAGAGCGGGATGGCCAGCAGCACGGTGATGAACAAGGCCAGCCAGAAGGCGAGCGGTGCCCGCAAAAACATTCGCCGCACCTCGCGGATCTCGAAGATGGCATGGAAGCGTTCGGTTTGTGCCAGATGCGCCTGGAGAAAGGGCAGATGCATCACCACGAGCAGCAGCAAAAGCCCGCCGAGCAACGAAAGCGCCACCGCACCGCCCACCGGTGCCCTTGTGGCGGCGAACAGAATGCCCGCTGGCAGAATGAGCCACGCCAGCGCTCCGGTGAAGCCTCGCAGGCCGAGCCAGAAGTAGAACGGCAGCCTCAAACCGAGCACATAGGTCTGCAGCGCCTGTTTAACCTGCGACAGGCTGTCCGCCGATTTCAGCCAGCGATGCAGCTTAATGGGCGCAGGCCACAAAAAGTGCCACCAGCGGCCACCGCGCAGGCAGGCCCACACGATGTGGATGAGCGTCAAAACGAAGAGCACCATGGCTCCCGCCTTCCAAAGCATCGCGATGCGGCTGCCCGCGGCAATGATCTCCGCATCACGCCAAAAGCCCTCGGCGATCCGTGCGGGCCCCATCACTACCCAGGCTCCCGCAGCCACGCTGCCGATGACAGAGGCTTTTCGCACGCCGATGAAGCCGTCCCGCAGCCTGCCGGACCTCGCCACGGTGCCGCTGACATGAAGCAGGTAGCCGAGGCTGAGAAAATTGAGCCCCGGCACCACCGAGCACACCGCCACGAGCACCATCACCGCCGCAAAACCGAACATCCAGTCGATCCACGAAGCCACGCGGCTGGTGAAGGATGGGCGGACTGGGTTTTCGTCGTGCATGGATGGCGGTTGAGCGTGCGGGAACTGCGAACCAACGCCCAAGTTTCATTTCTTCATCGCGAAATCAGCCTGACGAGCCACGTTTCCTCATCCCCCAAAACCACTCATGACGACGAAAACCCTCTTCGTTCTCCTTTTGCCTGCCCTCGTGGCATCGGCTGCCCCGCCGCGTGGCGAGGAGGCCTACCAAAAGCGTATCCTGCCGCTGCTGCAGAAGTTCTGCTACGACTGCCACAGCGACGGCGTGGACAAGGGTGACTTCGTCATGGACGAGTACAAAGACTACACGTCCATGATTGAGGACAAGGTGCAGTGGGATCATGTGCGCCAGCAGATCGCCACGCATGTGATGCCGCCGGAAAAGAAGGACAAACCTGCGCTGGCCGAGCGTGACGAGCTGCTCGCCTGGATCGACGACACGATTTTCTGGTTCGATCCGAACAAGCCGGACCCTGGCCGAGCGGTGTGGCGTCGCCTCAACCGCACGGAATACAACAACACCATCCGCGATCTGCTGCTGGTGGACATGCGCCCGGCCAATGAGTTCCCGCCAGATGACACCGGCTACGGCTATGACAACATCGGCGATGTGCTGGCGCTCTCACCACTGCTGATGGAGAAATATCTGCGGGCCGCGAACGCCATCACGGAGAAGGCGCTGGATACCTCCGAGGTGGAGCGGGTGGATCTGGAACTCGGCGCGAAGAAGTTTTGGAATCAAAAAGGCACGTCGAGCGAGAACGAGGGCGTGCGCTGGTTTCACAGCGAAGCGGAGGCAGCCACGAAATTCAACGCACCGGCCTCCGGCACCTATGTTTTCAAGATCAAAGCTTCCGCCACGCAGGCTGGGCCGGACGCGGCGAGGATCGCTTTTCACATCGATGGCAAGGAAGTGGGTCAGTTTGATATCACGGCCCGCTTTCGCGGAGAAAAAGGCCCCTGGCAGACGATCACGCATGAGGCCCGCCTGAGCGGCGGTGAGCACAAACTGAGCGTGAAGTTCCTCAACGACTTCCAGGACGCGGCGAACCCTGATCCCGAAAAGCGCGATCGAAACCTCGCTGTGGACAAAATCGATGTGGAAGGCCCGCTGGGCCTGCTGCCGCCGCGTGGCACGCGTCTCGTGCAATGGCTGCTGGAAGGCAAGCCGGCTGGCCGGCCTGAGTTGAAGCTCAGCGGCGAAGATTTTCAAATCGGCGAAGGCGATGGCAATCGCGACACCGGTGCCATCTACCTGGCGAGCAGTGGCTTTGTGAAGCATGCCGTCGAAATCGAGAAGGCGGGCAAGTATCGCCTCACGATCAAAGCGGGCGCTCAGCAGGCCGGCAGCGAACCGGCGAAGTTTGACGTGCGTCTCGGCGGTAAAAACGCGGGTTCATTCTCCGTCACCGCGAAGGATCAGGCACCGCAGTGGTTTAACGCGGAGGTGGAGCTGCCCGCGGGCCGCCACGAGATCCAGGTGTGGTTCTTGAATGACTTTTACGACGAGAAGACCCGCCAGGACCGCAACTTCTGGCTGCATGAGCTGCAGGTCACCGGCCCGATGAACGAATCCGGCGGCATCGCGGCCGCGGACGTGCCGAAATTGGTCGAAAAGCTCGGCACGCGTCTGTTTCGCCGTCCGATGAAACCGGAGGAAAAGACCAAATGGACCGGTGTGGCCGAGCTGGCGCAGAAAGAAGGCGCGAGTCCGTTTGATGCGCTTGGTTTTGTGCTTCGCGGCATGCTCGTTTCACCTTCGTTCCTCTTCCGGGCCCCGCCGCAGGTCGTTGGCGATGTCAAAGATGGCAGCGGCTTGATCGATGAATACTCGCTGGCCTCCCGCCTGTCGTATTTCATCTGGTCTGCTCCGCCAGATGACAAGCTGCTGCAACTCGCCGCGAAGGGTGAGCTGCGCAAAAACCTCGCCACCGAGGTGAAGCGCATGCTGGCGGACTGGCGTGCCTACAGTCTCGCGGATGACTTTGCCGGCCAGTGGCTGCAACTGCGTGATGTGGAAACGGCGGACGTGGACACACGACGCTTTCCCGAGTTCAAAGGCGGCATCAGCTCCGCGATGAAGAAGGAGACGCAGTTGTTCTTCAACCATCTGCTGAGCGAGAACCGCCCCGTGATCGAGTTCCTCTCCGCCGATTACAGCTTTCTGAACGAGAAGCTGGCTCGCCACTACGACATCAAGGGCGTGAAGGGGGACAAATATCAGAAGGTGTCCCTGCAAGGCACGCCACGCGGGGGCCTCCTCACGCAGGGCAGCCTGCTGCTCGTGACCTCGAATCCCACCCGAACCTCGCCGGTGAAACGCGGGAAGTTTTTGCTCGAAAACATCCTCGGCACGCCTCCGCCTCCCGCCCCCGGCGGCGTGGCTCCGCTCGATGAAAAGAAAGCCCGCTTTGGCAATCTCACGCTGCGCCAGCAGTTCGCCGAGCATCGCAGCAATCCCTCCTGCGCCGGTTGTCATGCCTTCCTCGATCCGCTGGGCTTCGCCTTCGAAAACTACGATGCCATCGGCCGCTGGCGCACCGAGGAAAAGAAGCAGCCCATCGATGCCAGCGGCAGCCTCGTGCGCGGCCAGACCTTCAAAGACCTCGCCGAGCTGCGTGCCATCCTCGTCCGCGACATGGCCGGGCAGTTCACCAAGAACCTGACGGAAAATTTGATGACCTACGCCCTCGGCCGCGGCCTCGAATACAGCGACAAACCGGGCGTGCAGGCTGTGCTGAAACAGTCCGAGACCACCGGCCACCATTTCCAAGACCTCATCCTCGCCATCAGCCAAAGTGTGCCGATGCAGCGCATGCGGGTGGAGTGAAAAAGAAGGCGCTTGTCGATTTCAGGATGACGAATAGGCTCGCAGCATGTCCGCCACACTTCGACCTGTTCCGGCCACCGTGATGCCTAACGGCACGGTGCGTTTGCTGGAAAATATACGTCTGCCGTTTCCCGCGATGGCGATGGTGACGCTGCTCATTGAAGACGATACGACTGACATGCCGGAAACCGCCCTGCTCAGCCAGGACTCACTCAAGGACTGGAACCGCGACGAGGAGGAGGCCGCATGGGCGCACCTGCAAGAGGCGAAGTAGTTCTGGTGAGTTTTCCGTTCACAGATCTGACCGGCCGCACGCTGCGCCCAGCCGTGGTGCTGGCTGCAGGCGACCAGCGAGATGACATCATCCTCTGCCAGATCACCAGCCAGGATTACGGAGATCGCGAAGCCGTCGCGATTGATCCGGTCAAAGACTTCGACAGAGGCAGTCTTGCCAAAGACAGCTATGCGCGGCCACGCAAGTTATTCACCGCCAACGACACACTCATCAAGCGAGTCGTTGGGAAGTTAAAGCCGGCCAAGCTTGACGAAATTGCCGGAGCGGTCATCAAGGCGATTGGTGGTCATTGAGGCTTCTTTGCCTTACTTCATCCCGAGGCGTTTTTTGATTCCAAGGCGAACACTACGCGAGCTTTTGTGAGTTCGTGACTTGGCGGCCGACTCATCGGGCGGGCGGGTTGTCTTTGGCGAGCCGATCGAAGTCGCTTTCTGGAATCCAATCCGTCTTCCCGTTATCAAACAGAACCAGTCTTTTGTTAGAATCTTGCGGCAGGAAGCCTCCCGGCAATGGAGCGGCGAGTAGAATGCGCGGTTCTCCATCCATCGTGCTGGCTGTTTCGGTAGGCGTCAGCAAGAGCCAGTCATGTTCTGTTTCATCCACAGGGTTCAAAAAACTCTCAAGCGGGTTTCCTTGGTTCGCGGCGAAATCCACCAAGGAACGATAAGTTTCCGGCCAACGTTTTTCGGTGTCGTGGAATCTTTCCAAGATCAAACCGGCCCGTATGAGCCTGGAACGCAGCAATGTCCTCGGTGAAGCCGGTGATACCCCGTTAAAGGCCGGCACCAGCACTGCTGCGATCACAAGAAGCAAAACCGCCACGATGACATATCGCGTTATCGGGGCGGACTTTGCGGCTGGCGTAGTCATTTGGTTGTTCGCCGTGTGCTGAGCTGATCGGAGAGTTATTTCGCCCCGATGCAATACACCGCCTTCTCGCTGCGGAGGAAAAGTTGGTCCCCGCTGACGGCGGGCGTGGCGTTGAACTGCGTGGTGTCGAGGGAGAGTTCGTTCGTGCGGATCATCTCGTATTGTGGCTTGGCGGCGAGGATGAAGGTGCCGTTGCGACGGGAGACGCAGATGAGTTTGTCGCCGATGAGGACGGGGGAGGCGTAGAAGGGCTTGCCGCCGCCGCGGGCACCCATGAGCACGCGTTCGCGATAGACGTCCTTGCCGGTTTTGGCGTCGATGCAGGTGGCGAAGCCTTGGTCGTTGATGACGTAGAGGTGGCCGTCTTTGAGGATGGGCGTGGGGACGTAGCTGCTGGTGTTGCTGTCCCACAAAACGGCATTGGCTGAGGTGTCTCCCTTGCCGCCGAGCTTGATCGAGACGCTACGGGTGGAGGGGAAGCCGCCAAAGATATACGCTTTGTCGCCATCGGGCACGAGGCTGGGGGAGACATTGCCGGTGAGGCCGTGCTGCGCATACCAGCGGAGCTTGCCGGTGGCCGGATTGAGGCCCCAAAGCTCCTGCGGCACGGCGATGACGAGGTCGGTGACGCCATCGTGGCTGTAAACATTCGGCGTGCCGTAGGCCATGCCGAACTCGCCCTCGGCCTTCCAGGCGATTTTGCCGGTCTTTTTGTCGAGTCCGATGATGGCCTGGGATTCATCGCTGGCATTGATGATGACGAGATCGCCCACGAGCATGGGGCTGGCGGCGGAACCCCAGCGGGTGCGGCCGGAACTGGTGCCGCAAGAGGTTTGCCAGAGCTGCTTGCCAGTCATGTCGAAGGCCAGCGCCCCCGTTTTGCCAAAAAAGACATACACGCGCTCGCCATCGGTCACCGGGGTCTGCGTGGCGTAGCCGTGCTCGGTGATGTAGCCACGCCAGGGGTCCTCCTCGGCGGCGGAGGGCACTTTCGCTTCCCAGATGACTTTGCCATCGGCCTTGCTCAGGCAAAGGAGATGGCGGGTGAGCTTTGACATGTCATTCGCGCCCTCTTTGTCGCCGTAGCCGGTCCAGCAGGTGACGAAGACCTTGTCGCCGAAGACAATCGGACTCGATGAGCCGGGGCCGGGCATCTCGGCCTTCCACACGATGTTTTCGGAGTCGCTCCAGCTCAGCGGGACCTTCGAATCCGTCACGATGGCGGCTCCGGTGGGCCCGAGGAAGCGCGGCCAGTCGGTCGGCGCGGCGGCATGGAGCGTGGCGGAGGCAAAAGCGAGGGCGAGGAGCGGTTTCATGGCGGCAGGAGAACCCGGTGGAAGCGGAAAAGTTACGAGAGGCTTTCCAGCACCTCGCGTAGACGCTCCACGGGCAAGCCGACGACGTTCGAAAACGAGCCGTCCATGCGTTCGAGGAGCATCTCGGTATGTGCCTGGATGCCGTAGGCACCGGCTTTATCGAGTGGGTTTACCTTGGAATGGTAGTCGCGGATGATGGCGTCAGTCAGCGGCTTGAAGGTGACATGCGTGATCACATGAAAATCCCGCACCACATTGCCATCACGGGCGAGCACGACGCCAGTGCAGACCTCGTGAGACCTTCCTGAGAGTCGGCGAACCATCTGAAGTGCCTCCTCCATGTCCGCTGGCTTGGCCAAAGGCTCGCCATCGACATAGACGAGCGTGTCCGCACCGAGCACGAGATCTCCCGGCCGCATGGCCGAGCCTGCGAGAGCCTTTCGCCGGGCATTTTCCACCGTGAGCTGTTCCGGGGTCAGCGAGGCATCGTGGGCCTCTTCGACGTCGGTGGAGAGGATTTCAAAGGTGATGCCTGCCTCGCGGAGCAGATCCGCCCGACGTGGCGACGCGGAGGCGAGAACGAGATCGCATGAGGTTCTCACGCGTTGCGTTTCTCGATGGCGGCCACGTCGTCTTGGCGGATCACACCATCACGCTTTTCAAAGGTGCGGTAGCGGTAGTAGCCAGTGCTCTCCTGAAGGAGCGGCTTGCCATTGCACATGACCTCACGGCCATCGTGAGTTTTGATGCAGTAGGCGCCGGGGGCGGAGTTCATATCGGGCATGGCGCAGGATGCGGTCATCATCAGCGCGGCGGCGGTGGCGAGGCGTGTCAGGAGCTTCATGGGATCAAGTCATGGTCAAAACGACCGTCTTGGGACGGCCCTTTCTGATACGATGTTCATCCTGTGGTGGTTTTTCAAGCAACGAGATGGTTGATCCAAGTGAGGTGTTTGAGCAATTTGGGTAAAAATGGATGGCTCGGTGCTCTGAGGAGCCAGTTGGGGCATGAGATGACCAGAGGCGGCCCAGATCGCTTTGATCGACGCTCAAGAGCCCGGTAACAGGAAGTTACCCGGCTTCAAAAGCTCGCCCTTTGTGAATGGAATGTGAAGCTCTGGTGAATTCGCTTTGTGGAACAAAGTTGGTGTTTGCAGGCTTTCGCTTTGCGGCGCAAAGTTCTCCGCATGAGCCAGACACAAGCCGCCATCGAGCATCTCCGCGTCATCCGATCCCTGATGGAGAAAGCGCATATTTATCGAGCCGTTTCCGCGCCAGCGGCGCTGCTCGGCGGGGTACTGGCGCTGGGGGCGACGATCTGGCCGGTGGTGCATGCGGCGCAGACTCACGGGGACGCGGCGTTCTCGAATGCGACCTTCTTAATCGTCTGGCATGGCATCCTAGCGGCCTGCACGATCCTGAATGTGGCGCTGCTGGCCCGTGAGGCGAAACGGCGCGGCCAGTCCTTGGTGTCGGACGGCATGAAGATGGCGCTGAGGGCGGTTTCGCCACCGCTGATCGTGGGTGGTGTGCTGGCGGGTGGCTTGGTGATCTGGCTGCAAAACCTCACGCTGGCGGCTTTGATCTGGGTTTTGTGCTACGGACTCGCTTTGCTGGCCACGGCGAGCTTTTCGCCCAAGTCGATCACCCGGCTCGGATGGGCGTTTGTGATGGCGGGGCTGGTTTTGTTCCTCGCGTGGGCCGCCAATGGCGAAGTCCGCGATCTGCGCACGGATCTCGGCCCGGCGTCGCTGGTGATGGCACTTACTTTCGGCCTGCTGCACATCGTTTATGCCATCGCGGTGTTTGTGAGCCGCCCGAGAGGCGAGAAGGAGGCTGCCGCATGATCGACTTCGACCAGCTCGACAAACTCATCCACGAAAAGAGCCGTCTCTCGATCATGACGCTGCTTGCCACGCGTGACGACTGGGCCTTCCAGGACCTTAAGGCCGAGCTCGGTCTCAGCGACGGCAATCTCATCACCCACATGCGCACTCTCGTGAACGCCGCCTACGTCAAAGAGACCTGCGACGAGAGCGGCAGCCGCCCGCGCACCACCTACCGCCTCACCGCCGCCGGTCGAAAAGCCTTCAAAGCCCACATCGATCTGCTGGAGGCCATCGTGAAGGCCTCGCGGGGCTGAGATGACGAATCACTCAATCCGAATGACAAACTGCAACCCAATCACTTTGCGCCACAAAGTCAACTAACGCACCCCATGAACATCATCCTCGCTCAACACCACGGCATGTGCTTCGGCGTGCGTGACGCCCTCCGCGCCACGCACGACGCCGCCAAGCGCCAGCCGGTCACCATCCTCGGTCAGCTCGTCCACAATCCGCTTGTCGATCGCCACCTCAGCGCCGTCGGCGCACGACGAGGTGACCTTCACGACCTGCGCAGTGCGGAGACGCAGCATGTCGTCATCACGGCCCACGGAGCCTCGGATGTGGATCGTGCGGCTTGGCGAGAAAGCGGCCGCGAGATCACCGACACCACCTGCCCGCTCGTGCACAAGGCTCACCAAGCTCTCGCCATGCTGGTGCGGGAGGGCTATCAGCCTGTTGTCATCGGTCACCGCACGCATGTGGAGGTTCGCGGGCTCATTGGCGATCATCCGCAGGCCGTTGTGGTGCTTTCGGAATCGGATTTGGATCAAATCCCCGCGCATCAGCGTCTCGGCGTCGTCTCGCAGACCACGCAACCGGTCGAGGTGGCCTTGCGACTCGTCGCCGCGATCAAACAGCGCTTCGCCGCGAGCGAGGTCCGCTTCGTCGATACAATCTGCCATCCCACGAAACAACGCCAGACGGCTCTCGAAGACCTCTGTCGCCAATGCGACCATGTCGTCGTCATCGGCGGGCGAAACAGTAACAACACGCGCCAGCTCGCCGAAAAGGCCGCGGCGTTGGGTGCCCATGTTTTTCAAATCGAGAGCGATGCCGAATTGCAGCCTGCGTGGTTTGCCCAAGCCGAAACCATCGGCGTCACGGCTGGCACCTCCACCCTCGACGAAACCGTCCACGCCGTCGTCGAGCGCCTCAGAACTTTCTAACCCACCCACGCAAGCCATGAACACCCAATACTGGATCAACCACTACGAAGCCAACACGCGTCTCAATGACACCATGAAACTGCCCGCCGGGCCGTGTGAACTGCCGGACGCCATTCGAGAGCCCATTGCGAGGTCACTCGCCGTTTTTCAACTCGGCGAAAGCGGCGGCGGCACGCGATTGAAGCGCTACGCGAAGGTCATCGCCCCGCTGGCGCAGTTTTCCGGTTATCAGCGGGCCATTGATCTCTTCGTCGCCGAGGAGCAGAGCCACGCTGCCTTGCTCGCCCGCCTCATCACCTACCTGAACCAGCCGCAGCTTCATAAGCAGTGGACGAACTCCATCTTTCGCTGGGCGCGAAACCTCGTGAACCTTGAGTTCAACATTCAGATCCTCCTCACCGCTGAACTGGTCGCCGAGGTGTACTTTGGCCTTCTCTACCTTCGCTGCACCGATCCGGCGGTGAAACAGGTCTCCCACAAGCTGCTGCGGGACGAGATGAAGCACCTCGAATTCCAGCGTCAGTTCCTGGCCGAGCGTTTGCAGGACTTCACGCCTACCACGCGCCGTCTGTGGTGCCTGCAGTTTCGTCTCATCCACCGCTTCGTCTCCGCCGTCGTTTCGTGGGATCACCGTGATTGCCTCAAAGCCATCGAAATCAGTCCGGCCGCTTTTCGTTCCCGCTGCACGCAGAGCCTGGAGCGCTTCATGGACCGGCTGGAGACGAAGATCACGAAAGCGTCCTCAGAAGGTTTGTCAGTCCAACCAGTTCTCCACGCGTAAGCCGGACACTTGCTGAAAATCCACCAAGTTCCTGGTCAGCACCGTCGCATCGTGCGCTAGGGCGATGCAGGCGATCTTCAAATCCTGCGTGCCGATGCGGATACCCTGCTTTCGGAAGGCGCGGAACTGGGCGAGTGACTCGGAGTCGATCTGAAGAACCGTCCAGCGTGCGAGGAAGTTCACGCGCTCTGTCAGAAGACCGTAAATGTGGATCTGAAGGTCGCTTTCACGACATTTATTCACCTTGGCGAGCCAGCCACCCAATTCTTCCTCGACGGAGATCACCGTCGTCACGGCATCCGCATTCAATTGGTCTAGTCGGGACCGCAGCCTTGCACCAGAGGTTGAGTTGTAGCCGAGTTCCGAAAGGTGGTTGGTATCGAGAATATGCATCTCACTCGGAGTCCTTCACGCTGTCACGCCATTGCCGTCCGAGTTCATCGATTTCACGAGACAGGGCGTTATCGGTGAGCATCCCCACAGCGCTGCGCCAGTCCTTGCGAACCGGCGGGCCGATGATGTTGGCCACTTGTTCTTCTAGGCGAGCGAGGCGGGACTCGATTTCAGCGAGGGGTGTTGAGGCTGTCGTTTCCATGATGAGATTTTATGTGCTGTGAGGGCCAGCGAAACCAGAATTTCTCAGGCAAACACTTCCTCGCCCAGCTCCGGATACAGCCGTTGCAGCAGCATCGTGAGGCTGTCGGTCATGAGATGACGCGACTGGCGGTAGAGCATCTCGGGGGCGGTGTCTTTCTGGACGCCGTTTTTCCAAAGGAGGTCGATGGCGTCGGCGTGGGCATCGAGAACGGACTCGGCGGTCTCATTCCAGTGTTGGGGCTGACTGCTTTCCTTCCAATCACCACGACCACGACCGTAATGGCTGATGGCGAGGTAGGTGAGCATGGCGAGCTTCACCTGCTCGCGGAAATGCTCGCGGGACCAGCGCAGGCGGTGGTCGTTGCCACGAACAAGGTTGTAGCTGCGGATCAGTGCATAGGCTCCCACACCTGCCGTGAGTCCACCGATCAGTGCTCCGCCGCCGAAGGTGAGCCCGCCTAGCTTCAAATCGGCGATGAGACCACCCATCGCACCGCCAGCGAAGCTACCGAGCACGCCCCAGATGCTCTCATTCACGCCCTGCGGCAGATGAAAATGATCGCGGGCCACTTGGCTGAGCTCTTTCTCCGCCGCGCCGCTCAGACCGTGCGACTCGATGAGCTTGTTGGTGGTCTGCTCCACGCGATCCGCGAGCTGCGACGCGAGTTTTTGACGTGCGTCGTTGTATTCGCGGTTCAATTCCTCGCGCTGCCAGCCGACGCGCTCCAGCAGCGTCTCCGAGCGCACCTCGATGCCATCCATGAGGGCGGCGGTGAGCTGCTCGGAGAGCAATCGCGCCGAGCTGCGGAAGGTGTCGATGTTGCGCTGATGCCAGGCCTTCTTGATATGCTGAAAGGTGGCGATGCGGGAGCCCTCCATCAGCGGCGCGAGCACATGCATGAGGCGGTCCTCCTGCACCCAGCAGCGGGCAAAGGCATCCAGAGCCAGCACCTCACGCACAAAGCTGTATTGCGACAAATGCGTGCGCCAAGCCTCAATCTCACCTGCCTCGACCTCCGGGGCCTGCGGCTGCCCGGTTTGATTCAGCAGCACGACGACCGGCTTGCTCACCCACGAGAGGATTTCCATCTCGGAGGCGATGTAAGTGGCCGCATCGGGCGGTTCGGCGGCATTGACGAGGTAAAGAACCACATCGGCCTCCTCGCGCACATTTTTCAGCGCCTGCTGGCTGCACCAGAGCGGCTTGTCCGTGATGCGATCCCAGGTTTGAGACAAAAACCACAGCACTGGGTTTCGCTCGCGTTTGAGACGCTTCAAAAGACGGGCGCTGTCACCAAATCCCGGCGTGTCCCACAGGCGAAGCAGGCTGCCGGAGTCGTTCAGCAGCGTGTAGGACTCATTGAAGAGCGTCACATGCGGCGCATCACGCACCTCGCCGATGTCGCTGCGTAGCAAGGTGCGGGCGAGCGTCGTCTTGCCGGCGTTCGTGTGTGAGATGAGGCTCACCGTCACGATGTCCGTCTCACTGCGCACGTCCAAACCGGCGCCTTGGGCCGGTGGAGGAGTGGTCGTGCTGGAGGGGGCGGGGGCAGGCATGGTGCTAATGGTAAGGTCTATTGCAGAACCTTCACGCTTTCAAAGTGCCCGTTCTCAAAAAAAGCACCTCCATGACGAAGGAGGTGCTCCAAATCGACGAACTCTGTTTATACGATCCAACGGGTCCATTTAGGACAAGCCTCTTGCGGCGTTTTTCGCGGGCTGGTAGAAGGGGTGGATGCGCACGACGGCATTCTGTCTCATCCTTTCGCTCACCCCAATGCACGCCGCTGAACCCCAGGCTGAAAACTGGCTCGCCAAAACGAAGATCGCGCCGCCGATGGCGGTGCCGGGGAGTGTGGAGGCCTGGCAAAAGCAGCGGGGTGAGATCCGGGCGAAGCTGAACGAGCTGCTCGGGGATCTGCCGCCGCGGCCGCCGGTCTCGGCGTTTCAAATCGTCAGCACGGAAGACAAAGGCAGCTACACGCTGGAGACGATCCAGTTCGACAATGGTGCGGGCGAGATCGTGAAGGGCCTGCTTTTTGTGCCGAAGAAGGCCGCAGCGCAGAGCAAGGCTCCGGCGATCCTTTACTGCCACTGGCATGGTGGGCAGTATGACATCGGCAAAAACGAGCTGCTGGGCACGAACGCGGTGCCGGTGGCTGCGGGGCCGGCATTGGCGGAGGCGGGCTATGTGGTGCTGGGCATTGATGCGCCGTGTTTTGGAGAAAGGAATGGTCAGGGGCCGGATGGGCCGCAGCAGAAGGGCAGCGCGGGAGAGATGACGGCGTCGAAATTTCATCTTTGGGCCGGGCGCACGCTGTGGGGCATGATGATCCGAGATGATCTCACGGCGTTGGATTATCTCTGCTCACGTCCGGAGGTGGATGCGCAGCGCATCGGCGTCACGGGTATCAGCATGGGCTCCACGCGGAGCTGGTGGGTGATGGCCATGGACGAACGGCCGCGTGCCGCAGTGTGCGTGGGCTGCATGACGCGTTACGAGGAGCTGATCCGCGCTGGCATGCTGAAGGCGCATGGCATTTACTACTTCGTGCCGGGCATGTTGAAGCACTTCGACACGGAGGCCGTCATCGCCCTCGCCGCGCCTCGACCGATGCTTTTCATGACGGGCGATCAGGATGGCGGCTCACCTGTTGAGGGTGTGCGGCATCTCGGCGACATCGTGGGCAAGGTGTACGTCCTCAGCGGCTCTCAAGAGCACTTTAAAAACGTCATCTACCCTGATGTGGGCCATGTTTATCTGCCAGAGATGTGGCAGCGGACGCTGGCGTGGATGGAGAAGTGGGTGAAGGAGTAAAGGAAGCCATGCCTGTGAAATCGCTCATCCCGGAAGACCTGCCGCCAGCGGCCAAAATCCTCTTCGGTATCGCCGTGGAGAACTGGATGCGCTATGCCCTGGTGGCCGGCATCGCGTGGTTGCTGGCCTATGTGATTTTCAAAAAGCGCTGGTGGCGGAGGAAGATCATTCAAAAAGCTCCAGCAGGCGCGGATGTGCGCCGAGAGTTGAAGTGGTCGCTGCTCACGGCGGTCATTTACGGCCTCGTCGGCACCGCGACGATCCTCATTGGCAAGACCTGGGGCTGGCAGGTGTATCGGAAAATTGAGTCGCATGGCTGGGGCTGGTTCGTGGCCAGCATCGCGATCACGATCATCGTGCATGACACTTGGTTCTACTGGACGCACCGGTTGATGCATCACCGGCGTCTGTTTAAGCTCTTCCACCGCGTGCATCACGAGAGCACGAATCCCACCCCGTGGGCCGCGTATAGCTTTGCCCCGCTGGAGGCGGTGGCGCAGGCCTGCATCTTCCCGCTGATTGTCTTTACCCTGCCGATTCATGGGCTGGCCTTTTTCATCTTCATGATCTGGCAGATCGTCTTCAATGTGCTGGGTCACACGGGCTTTGAATACTTCCCGAAATGGCTCATGCGGTCGTGGCTTGGTAAGATTCTGAACACGCCCACCAACCATGTGCAGCATCATGAAAAGATGCGCGGGAACTACGGCCTCTACTTCAATGTGTGGGATCGCTTGATGGGCACGAACCACGCGGATTACGAAACCCGCTTCGAGCAGGTCACCACGCGGCCTTCTTAAAAGCTGGTCGCCATTTTTCCCGCCGCCTCGCCGGTGGCGAGGGCGGTGCCCATGACACGAGTGCTGGCCTGTGCCCGATGGGTGGTGGAGAGGCAGCGGCCAGCGATGAAGACATTCGCGAGATCGCGTGCCTGCAAGCAACCGGCGGAAATGCCACAGGGCTTCCATTCGCGTGGATAGATCAGTTTCGGACCTTTGGCGGTCTCGCGAAGTTCCATCGGCCACGTCGCGAAGGCCACGTCATCATCTCCGCGGCGGCTGGAGAGCAGGTCCTCCTCGGTGAGAATGGCTTGTCCGATCCAGCGACGGCTTTCACGCACGCCGGCCCTTGCAGGCAGCGCGGCGATCCAGGCCTCACGAAACGACGCATGCTCGTTGCGCAGGTAATCGACGATTTGAAAGGCCAGCGACCTTCCACTGACCTCGATGGCGCTCAAACTGGCGGCGGAGGTACTGTCGTAGTTTTCATCGCCGGGAAGGTCGAGCGTCAAAAAGACCTGCCCGCCTTCAATTTGGCGAAAATGAGCACCTGCGGCCTCGCGAGGCAGATGATCGCTTTGAATGCCACGCACGATGACGGCGGCGATTTCGAGCGGCGGCAGTTCGCCAGCTCCCGCGATGCCAGCGCAGTACGCGGGGCGCAGCAGTGCATTGGAGGGAGCGAGTTCAAAAGGATGTCCGGTGAGGGCCGCGAGAGCGGCATCGCCGCTGGCATCGACGATGGCTTTCGGCCTCACGAGCATCGAGGAGCCGCGGCAATGCAGCGTCAGCTCACTCACGCGGCCGTTTTCGACCCCAGCGGCGATGGCTGAGGTGTGTAGCAGCACCTTGAGCCGTGGCTCGGCGGCGCACCAGCGGTCGTAAAAAGCCGCGAGACGTTGCGGCGAATGCATCAGCACATCCACGCGGCCCATGCGTCGGGGCTCGCCGATGCCTTCTTCGCGCAGTCGGCGCTCCAACTCCTCCGGCAGGCCGGCATTGGCGATTTTTAAAGGTGCCGTCTCGCTTTCACGCAGCTCATACAGGCCGCAAAACGAATGCACCAGCGCGGCCGTGCCCGCGCCGCCGAGGTAGCCGCCGCCTTCCACGAGCAGCACCTCCGCGCCTTGTCGAGCCGCCGCAAGGCCTGCGGCCACGCCCGCACTGCCTCCCCCGATGACCAAAACATCAGGCTTGCACAAATCATCGACAGAATTCCCCATGCGCCTACGCTTTCCCAAGCCAGCCTCCTTTTCCATCTTTTATCTTCCAGCCTTCATCTTTCCCATGCGCCTCCTCCTTGCCCTCAGCCTTCTCTCCTCGCTTTCTCTCGCCCAGCAGCCGGCAGGTCATGATCATACCGCCATGGAGATTCCAGGTTTGAAAAAAGAACTCTTTGCTGGCATCACCGAGGCAGATTTCATGAAGCTGGGCGACAAGCCGAAAACGGTGAAGCTCGTCCTGATCGCCACCTACAACGCGGCGAACTACGGAATGAATTTCAACGGCCACGCCCACGGCAAGGCGATCTTTACTGTGCCCACCGGCTGGAATGTCGAGGTGACCTTCATCAACCCGAGCCCCATCCCGCACAGCCTGCTCGTGGTAGAAAAAGACATGCTCAAGAAGCCGCAAATGGGCGCTCCTTACTTCGATGGGGCCGGTGTAGCGAAGCCGGAGCAGGGCATGGCCTATGCCAAGGCGGATTTTGCCTTCACCGCCGATGAGGCGGGCGAGTACGCCCTCGCCTGCGGCTTCCCCACGCATGCTGGGAACGGTCACTGGGTGGCTTTGAATGTGAGTGATGAGGCCAAGGCACCGACGCTCCAGCTCGGCGAAGCACCTGCGAAAGAGATCAAGTGACTTCACGCTTGGAGATGGTGCATGCGCTGCTACCCTCCGCGCCTTCATTCCCAATGAAAAAAGCCCTTCTTTCTCTCTTTTCCGCTGTCTCGCTTGGTTTTGCTCAGGATGCCCCTGAGGTGAATGTCTGGAGCTACACCGGCCCTGACCTTTTCACGAGCATGATCATCGCCACGGCGACGATGGATTGGAATGGCGATGAGCAGCTCGCTGAGGACAAAAAGGGGCCAGAGGACCCGAAGCTCAAGAAAGACGAGATCGCCGTCTATGGCGATGAAAACGGCCTCATCGCTGCGGAGCTCACGAACGTGCCGAAAGGTGCCAAAATCAGTGTCGAGATGAGCGGCGACGGCTTTTTGAAGCCCTCCAAGTGGAAGGGGACGATGAAGCGGGCTTATGACATCGTTCACATCTTTCCAAAGGCCGTCTGGGACTACGCCGCCCTGCATCAGGTGCTTGAGCAGCGG
The DNA here is from genome assembly GCA_016713245.1 of Verrucomicrobiaceae bacterium. GTDB lineage: Bacteria > Verrucomicrobiota > Verrucomicrobiia > Verrucomicrobiales > Verrucomicrobiaceae > Prosthecobacter. The sequence continues at coordinate 2,454,915 of JADJPM010000001.1, forward strand.
CCCGCGAATGTGACGATCAAGGTGACGGTCAACGATGAGGAACTGCCGGAGGTGAACGAAACTGTCGTGCTGCGCTCGATCAACGACTGCCCCTTCTACATTCTCTTCGACGAGGCGGGCGAGGACTTCGACGACATCTCCTTCATGTTCGCCGCTTATGTGAACGAGAACCATCCGTGGATCGACGGCCTTCTCAAAGAGGCGCTGGAGATCGGCAAGGACGCGGAGCTCATCGAGAGCTTCGATGGCTATCAATCGGAGGATCCCGAGGTGGTCATGGCGCAGGTGTTCGCCGTCTGGAACGCCCTCCAGCGCCGCGGCATCAAATACAGCAGCATCACCACCACCACGCCGAGCAAATATGCCTCCTGCCAGAGCGTGCGCTTTCTCGACGAGAGCGTGGAGCACACCCAGGCGAACTGTGTGGACGGCTCCGTGCTGATGGCCTCCATCCTGCGGAAGATCGGCATTGATGTGTATCTGGTGATGGTGCCAGGTCACTGCTTCCTCGCCTTCATGGACGGCGAAGGCGATGACGCTAGTCTCATCGGCCTGGAAACCACGATGCTGGGCCAGGATAACCTCAAGCCAGTGAAGGAACTGCCCAACATGCCTGCCAAGCTCAAGCAGAAGGAGTTCAACGCCTCCTTCAAGACCTTCACCAATGCCATCGACGCCGGTAACGAAAGCCTCGACGAGCACTCAGAGGCCTTTGACTCGGGTGATGATCCCGATGTGCAGCTCATCTCCATTGAGGACGCCCGCGACCTCGGCATCATGCCGCTGGCTTCTGGCAAAAAGAAGCAGTGAGGCGTTCTTTCGCCACGCAGGTGAAGGATTCCCCCAGGGAGCCGTGTTTAAGCGGCTCCCTTTTTTGTTGTCATGCGCGTCCCTCTCCTTGCCCTGATCCCTTCGTTTGCCTTCGCTCAACTGAGCCCCAACGGCGCCACCGCGTCCTTTAAAGGCAGCCTGCCACCGAAACCGACCGCCGCGCTTTCGGCGGATCAGGAAGCGGGCATCGAGGTACGCCTCAAGAGCCTCACCGCCGATTTTGCCGCGGTGAAGAAGCACGGACGTGCCGCAGATGCCGAGATCTTCCTCAAAGCGGTGCGCTACGCGATCGACTTCGACGAATGGTATGACAAAAAGCCCGAGGACGGCCTCAAGAAGGCGAACGCCTTGCTCGATGAAGCCGCGAAGCGCATCGACGGCCTCAAGAAGAACCAAACGCCCTGGCTCGAAGGCAGTGGGCAGAAGGTGCTCGGCTTTTACTCGAAGCTCGACGACTCCGCGCAGCCCTACGGCGTCGAGATTCCCGAAGGTCTCGACTTCAAAGCGAAGAAGACGCCGATGTGGATCTGGCTCCACGGCCGTGGCGACACCGCCACCGATCTGCACTTCGTTTACAGCCGCCTCATGGCGAAAAAGCCCGGCCAGTTCCAGCCTGCGGGCACCATCGTCATCCATCCCTTCGGCCGCTACTGCAACGGTTGGAAGTCCGCCGGTGAGGTGGATGTCTTCGAATGCCGCGACGACGCGATGAAGCGCTTCAACATCGACTCGAACCGCGTCGCCATTGCCGGTTTCAGCATGGGCGGAGCAGGCGCTTGGCATCTCGGCGCTCATTACCCCGACCAGTGGGCTTGCGTGCATACCGGAGCCGGTTTCGCCGATGTGAAGCGCTATCAGAAGCTCACGCCTGAAAAATATCCCGTGTGGTATGAGCAGACGCTCTGGAGCTTTTACGACGTGCCGGACTACGCGCGGAATTTTCTCAATGTGCCGCTCATCAGCTACAGCGGCGAGCAGGACGCCCAACGCGACAGCGCCGAATACATGATGGAAGTGCTCGCGAAGGAAGGCCTCAAGCCGCCGCACCTCATCGGCCCCGGCATGGGCCACAAGTATCATCCGGAGACGATCAAAGACGTGCAGGCTTGGATCGAAAAAGCCGTCGCGAAGGGTCGCGAGCTCTTCCCGGACGAAGTTCACGTCCAGACCAAAACACCGCTCTACGGCCGCGTGAAGTGGGTGAACCTGCACGGCCTCGAAGAGAGTTGGAAGGACGCTCGCATCGACGCCAAGGTGCTCGACGGCCAGACCATCGAGATCAAGACGAGCAACGTGACACGCATCGTGCTCTACCCGCCGCCGCAGGCTCGAAAAGGCGGCGGCAAGGTGAAGGTCATCGTCGATGGCACCGCACTCAGCCTCATGGTCGGCCCCGAACTGCCGCAGTTCGAGAATTTCCTCAGCGCCGGACCTCGCGTGCCGAACTCGCTTTGCCGTCTGATCAAAGAAAACGGCCAGTGGCGTGACTTCGGCAATGCCACGCCCTTTCAGCACGAAAGCCCGGAAGGCGGCAAACCCACCTCGCACCCCGGTTTGATCGACACCGCCTTCATGAAGCGCTTCCTCGTCGTGTTGCCGGATGGCAAATCATCCTCCTCCGCCGTCGATGCGTGGGTGAAGGCCGAATCCGAGCACTTTCTCACTCGCTGGCGCAGCCTGATGCGCGGCGATGTACGTGTGGTGAAGGCTTCTGAAGTGAAGGACATCTTCGCCGAGGGCAAAACGCAGAGTTTGATTCTTTGGGGCACGCCGGAGTCGAATTCGTGCATCAAAGCCGTGCTCAGCGGCCTGCCGCTCACTTGGGATACGAAAAAGGTCGGCATGAAATCAAAGGACAGCTTCGATGCCGCCTCGCATGTGCCCGTTTTGACCTACCCAGCTCTCAAATCGGCCGGATTCGAGGTTGTCATCAATTCGGGCCTCACCTTCCGCGAGGCGCATGATCGCACGAATTCCCTGCAAAACCCCAAATTGCCCGATTGGGCCATTTTGGACATCACACAGCCTCCAAGTGCCGAATCCGCCGGAAAAGTCGTCGCCGCAGACTTCTTCGATGATCGCTGGCAGGTGAAAACGAAATGACACAGCTCCTTTGGAACACGTCTCTTGACGGGCGGGCCGCTTATCGACGAAACTAGGCATCCCCCAACCATGTCTGATTCCCTCGAAACCGCCCGTTCCGCCGCCGCGAAAGCACGCGAAGCCGCCGCCGCTGATCCGGCGAAGTTTCCCGCGCTTGTGCGGGCACTCCAGCTCGTCGGTGATGCCCAGCGGGAAACCGACGCAGCTGCCGCCGAGTCCGCCTACCGCGAGGCAATCACCTCCGCCGAAGGCAAGGAACTGCCCGTCGGCACGCTGGCCAATGTGCGGATGAATCTCGCCACCTTGCTCGACTTCAGCGGACGCGAGGAAGCGGCTGCGACCTTTTATGAGGACGCCATCACGGATTTCGATGCGCTAGACACCAAGGACAGCAAAGAAGTTGCCGCCCAGCTCCGCAACAACCTCGCCATGACCTACAAGGGCCTGGGCAAGTTTGCCCTCGCTGAGCAGCACTACCTCCGCGCCCTCGAAACGCTCGAAGCCAATCACGGCCGCAATTCCGAAGCCGTCGCCACGCTCTTCAACAACCTCGGCGGCCTCTATTACGTCGCTGGTTTCCCCGACCAGGCGAAGGACATGTTTGCCGATGCCCTCGACGTGCGTCAGAACGTGCTCGGCCCGAATCACCGCGATGTCGCGCAAGCGCACAGCAATCTCGGCACTGCCTGCCATGAGCTGCGGGACAATGCCGCCGCGAAGCAGCATTTCGAAAAAGCGCTCGCCATCCTCGAAGCGCAGATCACCTCGGAGAAGCGCAGCTTTGAAGCCACCAGCCTCGACTACATCGCCCTGCTCGAAATGAATGGGGATCAGCCTGCGGCAGATGCCGTGAAGACCCGGCTCGCCGCTGCTCTCGCCCGGATGTGACGTTTTTGAATTTTCCGACCATGATCAAGCCCACGCTCCTCGCTCTCGTGGCCCTCACCGGCCTCTCCCTCGCCCAATCAAACCTCGCCACCACGCCTGTGCCTCGGACGGGAGGCTGGGTGAAGCGTCACGAGTCCTTCAATGAAACCTCCAAGAAAGGGGAGGCCCAGCTCGTCTTCCTTGGCGATTCGATCACCCAAGGCTGGGAAGGTGCTGGCAAGGAAGTCTGGGCCAAGAAATGGGCCCCGCTGAAAGCCGCCAACTTCGGCATCGGCGGTGACCGCACCGAGCACGTCATCTGGCGTCTGCAAAACGGCAACTTTGATGGTCTCAAGCCCAAGCTCATCGTGCTGATGATCGGCACCAACAACACTGGTCATCAGGGCCGCCCCGCCGCCGAGCACAACAACGCTGTGTACACTTCCTCACCCGAGCAGACCGCCGCGGGCGTGAAGATGATCCTCGACATCCTCGCCAAAAAGATGCCGGAGACGAAGGTGCTCATGCTCGCCATCTTCCCCCGCGGCGCCACGCCTGAGGACGCCATGCGGAAACAAAACGTGGCCACCAACCAGCTCCTCGCCGGGCTCGCCGACGGCAAAAAAGTCCTCTTCAAAGACATCAGCACCACCTTCCTCTCGCCGGATGGCACGCTGTCGAAAGAGATCATGCCCGACCTCCTCCATCTCAATGCCAAAGGCTACCAAATGTGGGCCGATGCCATCGAGCCGACGGTGAAGGAGCTGATGAAGTAGTCTATCCGTATGACCTCCAGCCTTTTCCGGGCTGGACAAACAGGCTCGTGTTTCCCTACACTCCAGGCATGAGTGGCCTGCGAATGCTTCTTTTGAGTTTCACCCTCGCCCTCCAGGCGATGGGTGCTTCGGAGATGCTGGAGCGTGAATTCAAGGTGCCGTTGGGCTTGCTGGATGCCTATGAGGAGGTTGCACCAGCAGATCCCGCCAAGCCAGCTGCCGATCCGTTTGCTGTCGTTCCTGTAGCACCCACCTCCGAAAGGCCCCGCCTGACCATGCCTTCGCGGAAAATTCTGGAGCAAAACGGCATTTTGTTTCCAGAGGGGGCATCGTGCGTGTTCGATCCGCTCACGGGGATGCTGCGAGTTCGAAATACACAGCAAGGGCTCGATCTGGTGGAGTCGTTCTTCTTTGAAACCGGCTGCTGTCAAGGTGCGAGCGGCATCACCTGGCAGCTCGCCGTGCTGGAAGGGCCGGCGGCAGCAATTCGCGATGCCGAAAAGGCCGCATCTCATTTTCCAAGCGCTCATCGTGTGCTGGAGAAACTCATGACGGACAATGGCACTCGAGTCGTCGGCGAGGCTTTTGTCGAAGGGCCGAGCGGATCGCGCATCGAGCACTTCAGCGGCATCTCGCATGCACAGATGGGAAATCCGGTGCGTGACAAATCGGGCAAACTCGAGGTGCCGCTCGAATCACGGGGGCGTGGGCTCGATCTGGCCATTGGATCCACCATCGGGCCAGATGGTATCACCCTGGAGACGGATGTGGCTCTCACCCTGCAAACCGGAGCGGAATCCGAAGAAGCCAGCATCAAGACCTCCTTCACCAGCCAGGCGGGCAGCACGAAACTGGTCGGAATCGCTCGCAGTGGCAACGCGGGACGCTTGCTGGCGGCCTTTCTCACCAGCTCACGTCGAGCGCACGACTGCACGGTGTATCGCAGCTTGTTCCGACCTGCACCTCGCGAATGGCAATCTCAGGCTCCGGCAGGCATGATGGTGATTCTCTTTGCTCCACCGCCCGGACTGCTGGAGCTCGCCATGCGTCGCATGCCACGTCATCGCTTCATCGAGTGGCTGGAAGGCCAGGGCATCGCCGCCGCAGGCGCAGCAGCCGAAGAACATGAGGGCATGCTGAAACTCATCCACACGCCCGAGGCCATTGAGCGGGTGGCGAGAATGTTTGACCGCCTGCACGAAGACCGGCCAAAAAACATCATCCACACGCTGCGCACATTAAGCGGCCCGGCATCACTGATGCGACCACTGATCCAAAAACACGCTCAAGTCAGAGATCACGATCCTCTCCTGCGCGAACTTGAAGCCTCAGATCAGGTGAAGAACATCAACTTTGCCTCCTTCCCGGCTGAGAACGGCCAGCGTTGCACGCATGAGCACGGTCTGGAAATCAGCGGCCTCAAACGAGTCCTCATCCGGCCGCCGGATGCGCTCGAAGCGGAGATGGATGCCATGCGCTACGGATCGTGGCTTGAAATCGAGAGCGTGCTTGATCCTTCCGGTTCAACGGCTCGCACGAACTTGGTGTATGATCTTCACACGCTGGCACCCGAGATGCATCGGGTTCCCTTTGCGGCGCATGGCGCGGAAAAAGCCGGAGAGCTGCCTCTACATCACCTTCACCACAGCCGCACCGTTTGCGGCATGCAGTTCAGCAGCGGCCAGACAAGGCTCCTGGCGCTTCATCCTTCTGCGAATGGTGCGGACACCCTCTCAGCCACGTTTCTCCGCTGTGACCTCGTTCCGCAGCTCCCGCTGCCTTCGCCGCCGCTGCCTGAGTCGGTCAAAGTCCCGGCGACGAACCCTGAAGAAATGCAGACACGCACGTTTCGTGTGCCAAAGAACTTCCCGGGCGAGGATGCCTCCACAGACCAAAAACCAACCGCGCAGGAAGCGCTGGCCCAATACGGCATTTCATTCCCGAAAGGCTCTTCGGTCACTCACATGCCGTTGCCTTCCACCATCGTCGTTTGCAACACCGCAGCCAATTTGGATCTCATCGAGACCCTTTTCGATGACGTGTGTTTTTTGCCAGCAAAGAACGTCATCGCCACCACGCATGTTTTTGAAGCTCCGGCACCGTTCGTTCGCGATTTGCATGCCCAGACGCTTTCAAAGAGCAATCACAGCCTGGAACTGGCCGCGCTGGAGACAGCGGTGGGGGCGGGGAAGGCCCGGCAGCTCGACACCGCGCGGCTCGAAGCGCGTGGCGGGACCCGCGGGGAGTTCAACTCCGGTCGTGAGCGCTCCATGCTGGAGTCCATCATCGTCGATGAGCAAGGAATGCCGCAGCACAAGTCGTGGAAGCGTCATGATGGATTCCGAGTCGAGCTGGAACCGAGCGTGAATGCGGATGGCGAAATGTTGGAACTTCGCATCTACACCGAGAGCCCCATCACCGCTGCGAGCGAGCGGCTTGAGCATCTCATCGACTCTCGTGGCAAGCGCATCGAGTTCCCGTTGGTCGATCTCGATTCCACCGAAGTGGTGACCAGCCATCACATTCCTGCCGGAGCCACGCAGGTGCTCGGCATCTGGCAGCCGAAGCCGGATCAGGACACGCTGCGCATCGTTTTCGTGACCGCCCGGCTGGAGACGGTGTCCCTCACCAAAGAATGATCGTGAGCTTCTTCGGGCCGTGGGCACCGAGGATGATGATGCGCTCGATGTCGCCGGTGCGGCTGGGGCCGGTGATGAGGGTGGTGAGGCTGGGCCATTGTGCGCCGTAGCGTTGCTGGATGAGTTCGTAACCGGCGGGGAGATCGGGGAGAAGCTGGTCGCGACGGGCGAGGACGACGTGATGCTCCGGGAGCACGCTGAGGGCACGGCCGCCGCCGCTGCGGGCGGTGAGGAAGACGCTGCCGGTTTGCGCGATGAGGGCATCGCATTCGGTGATGCCGGCGTCGCAGGCTTCGAGCTCGAAGCGGTCGTAGCCGTCGGTGGCGTCGAGCGTGGGCAGCGCGGGTGCAACGGCCTGCGTGAGCGTGCCGCGATGCAGGGCGATCTTTTTCCAGCCGTGTTTCGCGGCGAGTTCGGCGAGTTTGGCCTTCGCGGCGGCTTCATCGGCGCAGGCGTGGAATTCAGCGCGGAGGAATTCGGCGTTCGCGGCGAATTGAGGCACCAGATCGTGCACGGCGGGCAGGACGGCGCGTTTTTGAGCGGCGGTGGCTTCGAAGGGCTGAGGGTGGGTGTCGGAGAGGGCTTCTTCGATGCGGGCGAGGATGAGTTCGCGGGAGTTGGTGGCTTCGATGGAGCGTTTGGAACGTGCGGGAGCGTGTGGCGGACGGGTCGGACTTGTCTGACTGGTCGGACGAGTTGGGTGACGCGGCAGATGGCGGGCTTTCCACCAGTCCTTGAAGCTCTGTGGGGCCATCGCGGGGGCGGTGCGCGTTTTCGTCCACGCACGCATGGGATCGAGCGGCGTGGCGGAGATGAGGCGATGGAAGGGCTGGGCGAGTTTCGCGAGCTTCGTGCCGATTTGATACACGACGGGCTTGTTGATGCTTTTGGCGAAGAGACGCCAGGCGAGGCCTTCGAGCGCGTCGGGCTTTTCGCGCACGGCGTTGCGGCGGTTTTGCAGGAGGTGGTGATGGAGGTCGATTTTGACGGGGCAGGTGGCGGTGCAGGCTCCGCAGAGGCTGGAGGAGCCGCTGAGGTGCTTCCAATCCTGCAAGCCGCGCAGATGCGGCGTGATGACGCTGCCGATGGGGCCCTGATAAGTCGTGCCGTAGCTGATGCCGCCGATGTTTTTGAAGATGGGGCACACATTCAAACAGGCACCGCAGCGGATGCAGTGAAGGGCGTCGCGCTGCTCGGGGTCGGCGAGGAGGGCGGTGCGGTGATTGTCGAGCAGGACGATGTGCCATTCCTCCGGGCCATCGATCTCGCCGGGCTGTCGCGGGCCGGCGTAGGCGGTGTTGTAGCAGGTGATGGGCTGCCCGGTGCCTGCGGTGGCGAGCATCGGGAGGAAGAGAGCGAGATCGCTCATCTTCGGCAGCACTTTTTCGATGCCGACGAGCGAGATCATGGTCTTCGGCAGTGCGCCGGTGAGACGGGCGTTGCCTTCGTTCTCGGTGATGGAGATCATGCCGGTCTCGGCGATGAGGAAATTCGCCCCGGTGATGCCGGCGTCGGCGGTGAGGTAAGTCTGGCGCAGGAAGCGCCGGGCGATCATCGTGAGCTCCTCGGGATCATCGGTGGGCGCGGTTTTGAGCTTCTCCTCAAAGAGATCGCTGATCTCCTTCATGCTGAGGTGCATGCACGGGGCCACAAAGTGATACGGCGGCTCGTTGCGGAGCTGCTGGATGTATTCGCCGAGGTCGTTTTCGAGGACGTGGTAGCCGGCTTTCTCGAGATGATCGTTGAGGTGGACTTCCTCGGAGGTCATCACCTTGCTCTTGATGATGCGTTTCACCTCGCGGCGCTCGAGGATGCTGAAAATGATCTTTCGCGCCTCCTCGCTGTCTTTGGCCCAATGGACGACGGTGCCGCGTGCGGTGGCTTTTTGCTCAAACTCGACCAAATGCGCGTGCAGTGGCTGATGGCCCCTTTTTTCGTCTGCGAGGCCAAAATGCGTGCCTGCTGCCAGTCCTGGAAAAAGCCCTGCGAGCGGGTGCGGGCGTCATAATACTTCCACATGCCGGTGTGGATGCGCTCGCGGTGCACGAGGTCGTTCGTGAGGCGGGTGGCGGCGGAGAGAAAGTCTGTTTTGGCGGACATTGGGGCGAAAAAATGACGAAATCAGAATGAGGAATGACGAACGAAGTCTGAATGACGAAGCTCGAAGCGAACACAGGGCCTTCTGCATTCATCATTCTGGTTTCGTCATTCCCGCGTCAGCGGGCGGTCAGGATTTCGGCGAGGTGGATGGTTTTGAGGGGCAGCTTCTGCGCGGTAAGGAGGCCTTGGAGGTGCATGAGGCAGCTTGAATCGCCGGAGACGAGGTATTCGGCGGTGGTGTCGCGGGCGGAGGCGCATTTGACCTCGCCCATGGCGGTGGAGATCATGGGGAATTTCGTGGAGAAGGTGCCGCCGAAGCCGCAGCAGGTCTCGGCTTCCTTCATCTCGACGAGTTCCAGACCGCGCACCTTTTCGAGGAGCTGGCGGGCGGGCTTTTTGAGGTTCAACTCGCGGAGGCCGTGGCAGCCGTCGTGGTAGGTGACCTTGTGCGGGAAGGACGCGCCGAGATCGGTGACGCCGAGTTTGTTCACAACGAAGTCGGTGAACTCCCAGCACTTCGCGGAGAGGGCATTGGCCTCGGCTTCCTCCGGCTGGCCGTGGAAGAGTTCCTTGTAGAAGACCTTCAACATGGCCCCGCAGGAGCCGGAAGCGATGACGACGGCTTCGCTGTTGCGGAGTCGCTTCAGCACGGGGCGGGCGGCTTCGCGGGCCTCGTCCCAGTAGCCGGCGTTGAAGGGCGGCTGGCCGCAGCAGCCGAGTTCCTCCGGGTAGTCGATCTGATGGCCGAGACCCTCCAGGATGTTCACGATGCTGATCCCGGCCTGCGGGCTGATGAGATCGACGAAGCACGGGATGAAGAGGGTTAAATTCATGATTTAAGATTCCTGAATCTTGATTCTGGAAGGCGGGACGCAGTTTGGAAATGCTTTTCATCCACCAGGACATGTCCGGGATGGTCAAAAAGTGAGCATCGGATACGCGGCGAGGGATGATTTTTGGTCGAAGGGCCGGTTTAGGCCTCGCGGGAGGTGACGAAAGGCTTTGGAGTGGCTTTGATGCGGCTTCCGATGCGCTCCATTTTGTTTTTCACCTTCGCCACCGCTGTCTGCGCCGCTGATCCGCTGCCGGAAGTCGTCGTCACGGCCACTCGCTCCGAAAACGAGGCCAAAAAGCTGCCCTCTCTGGTGAAGACGCTCGACGCGAAGAAGGTCGAGGAACGGCAGCCACGCACTTTTCCCGAGGCTTTGCGGGAAACGCCGGGCGTGGCGATCCAAAAGACCTCGAACGGCCAGGGCTCGCCCTTCATCCGAGGGTTCACCGGCTTCCGAAACCTGCTGCTGGTGGACGGCATTCGCTACAACAACTCCACCTTCCGCGAGGGGCCGAATCAATACTGGGCGCTGCTCGATCCCTTCGCGATGGAGCGCATTGAGGTGATTCCTTCGCAAGGCAGCGTGCTTTACGGCAGCGATGCCATCGGCGGCACGGTGAATGCCATCTCGAAGAGCTCCGGCTTCGGCGGCGAGGCGGCGGGCAGCTTTTTCACGCATGGACTGGCCAGCTACCGCTGGAGCAGCGCGGAACACAGCCACATCGAGCATCTCGAAGCGAGCATCGGCGAAGGTCAAAAGTGGGGCCTGCATTTGGGCGGCACCTTCGGGCAGTTTGGCGATGTGAAGCCCGGCCAGGGCCCACGCCAGCCACGCACGGGCTATGACCAGTGGGCCTTCGATGTGAGGCTGGATATTGCTTTGGACGATCAGTGGCTGCTCACCGCCGTGCATCAGCAAAGCCGCATGAATGACGTGTGGCGCACGCATTCCACGAACCAAGGCACCTCCTTCGAAGGTACGACCAATGGCACGGACCGCGTGCGGCTTTTCGATCAGGAGCGGAGCCTCTCCTACCTGCGGCTGGCGGGCAAAGATCTCGGTGGCTGGATCGACGAGGCGAGCCTGACGGTTTCCCTGCAAACCCAGGGCGAGGAGCAGTTTCGCGTGACAGGTGCGGGAGTGCGTTCCTTCAATGATGTGGATCTCACCACGCTCGGCGTGGATCTCCAGCTCGAGAGCCGCACGGCCATCGGCAAGCTGGTCTATGGCGTGGATTTCTACCACGACTGGGTGGAGAGCGATGCGACCGACAATATCAATTCAGGCGCTGTGGCCGATGATTCGACTTACAGCTTGCTGGGCATCTTCCTCCAAGACGAGGTCGATTTCGGCGATCGTCTCCACCTTGTCGCCGGCGGACGCTACACGCATGTGCGGGCGGATGCTGGAAAGTTCACTGATCCGGTCACCGGAACACGCCAGAGCTTCTCAGACGAGTGGGATAATTTCTCCGCGAATCTGCGCCTCATGCTGGACCTCGACTCGAAGGATCGCTTTCAGCTTTTCGGCGGCTGGTCGCAGAGTTTTCGTGCGCCGAATCTATCCGACCTTTCACGAGACGATCTCTCTGGTGCCACCACCCGAGAGGCACCAGCCACCGGTTTGAATCCGGAGCTCTACAACACCTTTGAAATCGGCCTCAAAGCGCAGACGGATTCGATCACGGCCAGCCTGGGTTACTTTTACACGCGGATCAACGACATGATCGTGCGCCGTCCAACTGGTCGTGTAGTGGGTGGTCGCAATGAGATGACCAAGTCGAACGCGGATGACGGCTACATGCAGGGCGTGGAATTCTCGGCGAACTGGCAGATCGATCCCAACTGGAGTGTCTTTGGCCATGTGGCCTGGGTGGATGGCGAGGCGGATCAATTCATCGGAAACTCCGCCGCCACCCGCCGTGAGCCTTTGGGCAAGGTGGCGCCGTTGGTTGGCTACGGCGGCGTGCGTTGGCAGACCACCTCGAAGAAGGTGTGGACGGAGCTCGTGTGCCTCACCTACGGCGAGGCGGCTCGGATGAATGCCTCCGACCTCGCGGATACGGATCGCATTCCAGCCAATGGCACGCCGAGCTTCTGGCTCGTCACCCTTCGCGGTGGCTGGCAGGTGAATGACCATCTCATCCTGAATGCCGGCATCGAAAACATCCTGAACGAGACCTACCGCTACCACGGCAGCGGCAGCAACGAGCCCGGCCTCGGCGTGAATCTCGGGGCGACGGTGAAGTTTTGAGGCTTTAGGCCTGCAAATACTCGTTCTCCCGCCGCTCCGCGCCGATGCTGGTGTGCGGGCCATGGCCGGGATAGACGAGGGTGTCATCCGGCAGCGTGAGGAGCTTCGTTTGAATGCCTTCCACGAGCTGGCGCATCGAACCACCGGGGAAATCGGTGCGCCCGATGCTGTCGCGGAAGAGCACATCACCGCCGAAAAGGAGGTTTTGTGCCTCCCAGAGGAAGCAAACGCTGTCCGGCGAGTGCCCTGGAACGTGAAAAAGCCGCCAGGTGACCCCGCAGGCCTCCACTGAGGTCTTTCCCTCTAATAGCTCATCCACCTCGAAAGGCGTCACGGCCATCGAAGTGCCGGTCACAGCCCCGAAAAGGCGTTCCAGCGTCAGATTCACCGAGTGGGCCGACCACGAGAAAACCCGGCAACCATGCCCCGCCCGCACTTTGGCGGCATCCAGGACGTGATCGAAGTGCTGATGGGTCAAAAAGAGCACATCGACCTTGAAGCCGAGTTTTTCGAGCCAGGCGGCCACGCCCTCCGGGGCATCGACCAGCACATTGCCGCCGGGCAGGCTCAGGAAATGGCCATTCGTCGCGGCGATGCCGCCGGTGAAGGTTTGGATGGTGACATTCGACATGGCCCGCGAAATGCGGGAAACCGGTGGACAATTCAAGACGGAAAATACAAAGTTCCGCGCAAAACCGAACCTGCGGCTCGTTAACCCTTGGAAGTATGATCGTGAAACCCTCGTCCCTTTTCGTGGCGGCCTCTGCCGCTCTCGCGCTGCTCTCATCGGCCGTGCCCACCCTCCGCGCTGCCGAGATGAATTTCGGCCAGGTGGCCATGCATGTGGCCTACATGCTACAGAACCACCACTACTCGCACCGCGATTTCGATGATGAGATGTCGAAGACCATGCTGGGGAACTTCCTCGACATGCTCGACTTCCGTCACCAATACTTCACTCAGGATGATGTGGACGGCTTCCGTGAGAAGTATGACACCACGCTCGATGACCACCTCCTGATGCGGAACATCAGCCCCGCCATCGAGATCTACGACGTGTACAAGCAACGCGTGAAGGAACGGGTCGAGTTCGTCAAAGCCACGCTCAAGAGCAAGAAGTTCACCTTTGACTCCAACCGCACCATCGACCTGAAGCGCGACAAGATGCCTTGGCCGAAGGACAAAGCCGCCTCCGATAAGATGTGGCTCGACATCATTGAGGAAAACCTCCTCCAGGAACGGATCTCCGATGAGGCCCGCCTCCGTGAAGACAAGAAGAAGGCCGAGAAAGCTGCCCAAAAGAAGGCCGAGGGTAAGGATACCACCGCTGAAGCCAAAAAAGAGGAACCCAAGAAGCCTGCTGAGCCGAAGAAGGAAGTCGCCGATGCCAAGAAGGAAAAGGACGATAAAGACATGACGCCGGAGGAGCGAGTGGCGAAGGATTACGATAAGCTGCTCGAGATCACCAACGAGAACGACAACGAGGACACCGTGAACTTTTTCCTTTCCTCGCTAGCCACCGCCTACGATCCGCACACCGAGTACATGAGCACCGATGAGCGTGACTCCTTCAATCAGCACATGACGCACAAGCTCGTCGGCATCGGTGCTCTTCTCGGCATGAAGGACGAGGCGGCTGAAATCCAGGGTATCGTCGTCGGCGGCCCGGCGGATAAAGAAGGCTCCCTCCAGCTCAATGACCGCATCATCGCCGTCGCCCAGGGCGATGAGGAGTTCGTGGATGTGAAGTACCTCAAGATTCAGAAGGTCGTGAACATGATCCGTGGAGAGCTCGGCAGCACTGTCCGCCTCAAGATCAATCCTGCGGACGACCCCACCGGCGTGAAAATCATCCCCATCGTTCGCGCCGAAGTGCCCTGAAAGAAAAGCTCGCCAATGCGGAGATGCTGCAAACGCCCCCCGAGATGGGACCTCCCCTCAAACTCGGTTGGATCAATCTCTCCAACTTCTACGGTGACATGGAAGGCGGCACTGTCAGCGCCAGCGCCGATGTGGAGCGCCTCCTGCGTCGCCTCATCAAAGAAAACATCCAGGGCCTCGTCTTTGACCTCCGTGACAATGGCGGTGGCTCGCTCGACGAAGCCGTGAAGCTCACCGGTCTCTTCGTCCCCTCTGGCCCCGTCGTTCAGGCCAAGGACTGGCGCGGCAGCATCTCCTGGAAGGATAGTGAAGCCGAAAAGCCCGTCTATGACGGCCCCATGATCGTCCTCGTGAACAAGGCCAGCGCCTCCGCCTCCGAGATTCTCGCTGCGGCCCTCCAGGATTACCGACGCGCTGTGATCGTCGGAGACAGCTCCACCTTTGGCAAAGGCACCGTGCAGACCATCCTCGACGTGGCCCGCTACATGCCCTTCTTCAGCGAGAAGAGCCGCGCCGGCTCCCTCAAGGTCACCATCCAGAAGTTCTACCGAATCGCCGGCGGCTCCACTCAGCTTAAAGGCGTCGTCCCGGACATTCATTTGCCTTCCCGCCTTGATGTCCTCGACATCGGTGAAGGCTCCGCCAAGAACCCGCTTCCTTACGACACCATCCCCGCCCGCAAATTTGGCCCTTGGCGTCCTGATGCCTTCCCCATCGAGGATCTCCTCGCCAGCGTGAAGAGCCGCATCTCCACCAATTCCGAATTCCAAATCATCGAAGACGACTCGAAGCGCCTCAAAGAGCGCATCGCTAAAAACAGCGTCACCCTCAATCTCGCCGAGCGTGAAAAAGAGCGTCTCGAAGTCGAGCAGCGCCGTGACAAGATCAATGATGACCGTGCCAAGCGTGCCAAAGAAGTGGCGGATCGCCTCAAGGACAACGGCTTCAAGGTCTATCGCCTCACCCTCGACAACGTGGATAAGCCTGATCTCGTCCTCGAATCCACCTTCACTAAGGAAGACAGCACCGGCATGCGCACAGCCCGGAAGGACGATGACGAGGAAGAGAACGTCACGGATGGCTCCAAATTCCCTTATGGCATCGAACCCGTGAAGCTGGAGACCATTCATATCCTTCGCGACCTCATCCAAGTCGAACGCAAGCCCACCACGGCGGACAAGGGTACGGCTAAACCTGCCGCTCCTGCCACCAAGCCGCAGGCGCAGTAACAAACATGGTTTCATGTTTCAGGTTCCGAGCCGTTGCTTGTGAGCCATGAGACTTGGAACATGAGACTTGGAACTTGGAACTTAATCCATGCTCGTCGGCATCATTACCATCTCCGACCGCGCTTCCGAGGGCGTTTACGAAGATCTTGGCGGCCCGGCCTTGCGCAAGGCGTCCGAAGGTTATGGCTGGACTGTCCATGCAGAAGCCATCGTGCCGGATGATCTGGAACGCATCCAAGATACCATTCGATCCTTCTCCTCACAGGGTTGTGGCCTTATTTTGACCACTGGCGGCACCGGCATCGCAGAACGCGATGTCACCCCTGAGGCCATTCGCGGCATCATGCGGGTCGAAATCCCTGGCTTCGGTGAGGTCATGCGCATGAAGTCCCTCGAACTCACGCCCAATGCCATCCTCAGTCGCAGCCTCGCGGCCGTCGTGGATCGTTCATTGGTCATCGCCCTGCCAGGTAAGCCTCAAGGCGCTGTCGAGTGCCTCTCCTTCGTCCTCGGAGCCATCCCGCATTCGGTCAAACTCGCCCAGCGCGTGCCGACGAGTTGCTGATCCTTTGTGTTCACGCGTGCGTGAACAAAATGCAGCCGCCGTAGGCGCTCTCACCAGAGTGCGGTGCCTGTCGGGGCATCCGCAAACTGGCGATGGCGCCTACATGAGGTCGTTCGATCAACCGTCGATGTTCCAGCCGTCGCGATACTCCTTCTTCATGAAGCCGTTCGCTTCGGGCGTATCGGGGCTGGTGCCGGTTTTGCCGTCGTAGCTGATCTTTTTGCCGGTGCGGTAGGCCACGAGGCCGAGGAGCATCATCTCGATCATGTTGGCGCTGTAGCCGAAATCGCAGGCGGTGGGCTTGCTCGGGTCTTTGCAGGCATCGAACCACTGCTTCTGGAAGTTGCCTTTGCCCACGTCGGGATACTGGTCCTCCTTCTTGCGTGGCTTGAAGTAGCTCATGTCCGCGTCGTCGCCGAAGGGGATGATCATGCGGGAGTCGAAATCGGCGATGATGAAGCCCTTGGTGCCTTTGAACATGGCTCCGTGGCCGATCTTCGAGAGGTCGATGCTCGGCTTTGGCGAGCGTGGCATCGCGCCACCCTGATACCAGCTCACGGTGATGGGGCCGCGCCAGTCGTTGGCGGGATGCTCAAAGTGCGATTCGCACATCACGGGCGTCACGTCGGAGTTGTAAGCATCGCCCTTGGCCTCGGCGGAGGTGGGCAGCTTGGCATCCACGGCGTTCCAAAGGAGGTCCATGGTGTGGCTGCCCATGTCGCCGATCTGACCGGCACCGAAGTCCCAGAACATGTTCCAGGAGAGGCAGTTCGCACCGGCTCCGCCGGAGAAGTAGGCCGGATTGTAGGGATGGAAGGGAGCAGGGCCGAGCCACAGGTCGTAGTGGAAGCCAGCGGGCGGGGTGCCTTCTTCCGGGAAGTAGCCGGGTTTCGGAATCTGGCGGTTGCCCCAGGCGTAGGCTGCCTTCAGCTCGCCGATGGCACCATCGCGGATGAGTTCTTTGACGCGGTTGAAGTTCGGCTGCTCGTGACGCTGCATGCCCACCTGCGTGGCGAGCTTGCCCTTCTTCGTCTCCCACGTCGCACGCACGGTGCGGGCTTCGTTCACGGTGATGGCGAGCGGCTTTTCCATGTAGCAATGGAGATCGCGTTTGAGCGCCCAGTTCGCGATGAAGGCATGCGTGTGGTCCGGCGTGCAGCAGACGACGGCATCGAGGTCCTTGTGATCGAGGCACTTGCGCCAGTCGATGTAGGTGGTGGCTCCGGGGAAGCGCTTCAAAGCCTCGGGAAAGCGGGCCTCGTTGATGTCACACAAAGCGACGACGTTTTCCTCGGCGATGGAATTGTAATGCGCCAGACCGCGGCCCCACACGCCGATGAGGGCGACGTTGAGCTTGTTGCTGGCGGCGTTCTGGCCGAAAAGCGGACGCGTGATCATGGAACCGGCGACGAGGCCGGCAGCGCCGACGAAGCGACGGCGTGATAGTGGGGCAGGGGAGGGGTTGGTGCTCATGGCGGGAGAGATTACGCCGTTTCGCGGCGGTTTTGGCAAGCCTCATCTTGGGCAAGTCCCGCCCAAAACGACGCAATTTGAGCGGCGCAGGCTTCTGAATGCGTTCTAAGCTGGGATCACACCACCCGACGCCAACCATGAAAAAGTTCCACCACCTCATCGCCGCCATCGATTTCACCCCCGCCTGCCGTGTGGCCCTCAAAGAGGCCGTCATGCGTGCCTCGCAGGACGGAGCCACCATCACCGCCCTGCATGTGATGGACAGTTTTCTCATTCACGAGCTGAAAAAAGCCCTCTCGCTGGAGCCAGCGCAGATCGTGAGCGAGTGGACGGAGCGCCTGCGGAAATTCATCGCCGAGAGCGAGGTGGGTGCCGAGAACGTGCGCTGCGAGGTGCGCATCGGTCATCCCTTCACGGAGATCGCGGAGTTTTGCCAAGCCCATGAGGCTGACCTGCTCGTGATGGGTGCGAAAGGCTCCAAAGACGAGCCGCATCGCATCGGTGCCATCGCCGCGAAGTGCATCCGCAAAGCTCCCGTCGATGTGCTGGTCGTGCGTGAGGATGCGCAGTCGCCGCACAAGAAGATCGTCACCTGCGTGGACTTCTCCGAGAACTCCGCCAAGGCCGTGCAATGCGCCCTGCACCTCGCCGCGCTCGATGGCGGCAGCGTGGATTGCTTGCATGTGTATCAAAGCGCCATCGCCATGTCGCTGGACTACGGCGGCTTCATGCCGGCGATGCCCGCCGCCATTGATCCCCAGGCTCTGGCGAATTGGCAGACGCAGTTGGAGGAGTTTTTGGAGCCCTTCACGCGTGCGAAAGGCGAGGTGCAGGTCACTCCGCTCGTCATTGAGCGCATGAACATCCGTGAGACTATCTTGGAGCATGTCGAGAACACCGGTGCCACGCTCGTGGTGCTCGGCACGCGTGGAAAGACCGGCCTGCGCGAGTTTTTGATCGGCACCACCGCGGAAAAAATCGTGCAACATGCCCCCTGTTCGATTCTGGCGGTGAAGCCGGATGGCTTTGCTGCCGCGGCGGATTGATTTCGCCATGAAAAACAAACCCAGCCCATCCGAAGCGCCTAGCATCGCGGATCTTCAGGCCGCGCTGCAGGTCAGCGAGCAACGCGCCGCCGCCATCGTGGAGACGGCGGTGAATGCCATCATCACCATCGACGAAGAATGCCTCATCGAGACGGCCAACACCGCCACGGAGCGCCTCTTTGGCTACTCGCTGAGTGAGATGGTGGGGAAAAATATCATGATGCTCATGCCGGAGCCCTTTCGCTCCCGCCACGATGGCTATGTGAAAAACTACATGCGCACCGGCGAGCGGCGCATCATCGGCATCGGCCGCGAGGCCTTGGCCATGCGCAAGGACGGCAGCGTCTTTCCCATCGACCTCTCTGTCGGTGAGGCCGTGCTGCCCAGCGGCCGTCGCATCTTCACCGGCATCATCCGTGATCTGACGGATCGCAAAGCGCTGGAGGACAAGCTCCTCCACATCAGCGAGGAGGAGCAGACCCGTATCGGGCGTGACATTCACGATGATCTCTGCCAGCAGCTCGCCGCCATCGGCTGCCTCGTCAAAGTGGCGCAGAAAAAGCTGGTACAGGCGGGCTGCCCGGAGGCAGAAAACATGGAGGAGATCGTGCGTCTGGTCAGCCAGGCAAACACGCGTGCTCGTGAGACGGCCCATGGTCTCATGCCCGTCGTGCATGATTCCGGCGGTCTCATGGACGCACTCAAAGACCTCGCCGCCAGCACCGCGAGAGCCTACGAGGTCACCTGTGACTTCCGCTTCGACAATCCGGTCAATGTTCACGATACCAAAACCGCGCTGCAGCTCTTCCGCGTGGCCCAGGAGGCCGTTTCCAATGCTGTGAAGCACAGTCAGGCCACTCGTGTCGAGATTCACCTCGCCCGCCAAAATGGAAACATTGTGCTCACCGTGCGTGACAACGGCGTCGGCATTCCCGACACGCCGGCGAAAGGCACCGGCATGGGCCTCTTGACCATGAGCCATCGCGCTCAAATGATGGGCGGCACCGTCAGCTTTAGCTCCAGGCCGCAGGGCGGCACCCAGGTCACATGCAGCGTTCCCGCACTCCCCAAAGCTCCGAACCCGTGAAACGCGTCGTCCTCGTGGACGACCACCCGATCATGCGCCACGGCCTCGCCCAGCTCATCCGCATGGAGAGCGGCCTCGACGTGTGCGGTGAGGCTGGCAGCGCCCGCGAGGGACTGGAGGTCATCGGCAAACTGAAGCCCGATCTCGCTGTCATTGATCTCACGCTGCCGGATAAAAACGGCCTCGAGCTCGTCAAAGACATCCGCGCCATGCATCCGGCCACCGTTTGCCTCGTCCTCTCCATGCATGACGAGGCCATTTACGGCGAGCGCAGCCTCCGTGCCGGTGCCCGCGGCTATGTGATGAAGGAAGAGGCGGCAGACCACCTCGTCACCGCCATTCACAAGGTGCTCACGGGTGGCCTCTACGTCAGTGAGACGCTCAATGCCCGCATGCTGGAGCAAATGACCGCCCCAACCCGCTCGAAAGCCGCCGGGATAGATTCCCTCACGGATCGCGAGCTCGAAATCCTCGAACTCATCGGCAAAGGCGTGGCCACCAAAAACATCGCCACGCAGCTCAGCATCAGCGCCCGCACCGTCGAGGCCCACCGCGCCCATGTGAAGGAAAAGCTCGGCATCACCGATGGTGCCGCCCTCGTCCGCTACGCCGTGCAGTGGATGGAAAGCCGCGCAAAAGTGTGAGCGATCACTTCAACGACGCGAGGAACGCCAGCACATCCGCTGCCTCCTGCTCGGTCATGGCTTGAAGCAGGCCTTCCGGCATCAGCGAGGCTGGCTGGAGCTTCTGCGAGGTGATTTGAGCATTCGTAACGGTCAGAGGCTGGCCGGTGGCGAGTTTCAGCGTCACCTCTTCTTC
This sequence comes from Verrucomicrobiaceae bacterium, assembly GCA_016713245.1. Lineage (GTDB taxonomy): Bacteria > Verrucomicrobiota > Verrucomicrobiia > Verrucomicrobiales > Verrucomicrobiaceae > Prosthecobacter. Next base: position 2,475,417 of record JADJPM010000001.1, read on the forward strand.
ATCGCGTTGGACGAGGAAACCCGTCTGCTGCGTGCCGTCCTTCAAGGTGAGCATCCATGTCTCGTAACCTTTCGCGATGGCTTTGGAAGGTTGGTGAATGCTTTCGAGCAGTTGCTCGCGATTCAGGCGTGCGCCCACCTTGCTCAAATCAGGCCCAAAGTCGCGACCGGTGCCGTTGATGAGATGACAAGCGAGACACGCGGCCATTTTGCCAGTCATGCTGATGAGCTCAGAGCCGCGTTTCGCATCGCCCTTGGCGGCGAGGAGCTTTTTCGCGTCAAAATGCATGCCGAGCGTCTTCACCCGCTGATCGAAAGGCACAAAACGCTCGAAGTAGCAGGCGATCTCGGGATTTGGATGTTTGGCGAGAGCTGGATCAAAAGCCTGTTGGCCGCGCAAAATGGCATTCACGGCCAAAAGAGCTTCGGAAGGCGTGTTGACCTCTTTCTGGCTTTCGCAGGCATCGGTGCCCGCGATCCATTTCCAAAGCATGACAAAAGACTCGGGATCGATCTCACGAGATCCGATCATCGGCATGTGTCCATGACCGCTGCGGGCGATGCGAGCGATCAGCACGCTTTGATCCGGCTTTCCGGGAAAAATCACGCGGGCATCGGTGAGGCCGAGTTCACCGCGGACGGGCTTTTCATCCATCATCATCGTCTCCGTGGTCGGCAGATCCGCATTCGCCATGAACTGCACGCTACCGCCGCCATTTTTGCGATGACAGTGAGCGCAGTTGGCATGCAACCAAGCCCGCGCTTGGGATTCGAGATCGTCTTTGGCGTTCAGCCGGTTCGTCAGCCGAGCCATAAAGTTGGCATCGAGGATCTCCTCAGGCTTTTTGCCGTCGATCTTCACGAGTTGATCGGGCTGGAAACCGAGCGCGAAGCCGCTCCAGTTGGTGTGGCAACGCGCACACTCGCCGCGGCCGTGGATACGCCAGGTTTGTTTGTCCGCGATGAACTCCTCGCCATCCGGGCCGACAAGTTCCGCGTCGGTGCCCGCATCGTTCCAGCGGTAGGAGTAGCCGTTCCAGGACTCGCCATCGAAGTGCAGGATCTGCGTCTCCAGCTTCTTCTTCTGACTTATCGTGCGTGCCAGCACGGACTCGGCGGGCCATTCGACCTTGTAGTTCAATTTGCCCGGTTTGCCGCTGACAGTCGTCTTGATGCTCTCGCCATTCGGCAAGGCCACAAAACGCTGCGCGGTGGCTCCGTCCTGCCACATCGGCTCGGCGATCTCGAAGGGCAGCACACCTGCTGCGGGCTTTTGCGAGGCGGTGTCGGTGAAAAGACCTGTTTCGCTCAGTTTGCGAGGAAACTGGCTCGGCTTGCCCACGGCGGGATTTCTGGTGAGGCGGTAGAGGCGCGTGTCCTTCTCCCAGTTCATCCAATACAACTCGCCATCCTCGCTTTGGCCAAAGGTGACGATCTTGTGCGGCGTGTCGGCGATCTCCTCGCGCCTCGTGACCTGCTTTCCATCATGCCACAGCGCCCAGATCTTGCCCGTCTCGTAGTCGCCGTAGATGTAGGCATCGCGCAGCTCGGGAAAGCGACTGCCGTGATACACATAACCGCCGGTGATGCTCGCCGCCTCCGTGTGCGGATGCGCGGCGACGGGCGGGATGATGTCGCCGGGGCCTTTCGTCTCCGGTTTGATCGGCTGCGAGGCCTCCATGGCGCTCCAGCCGTGGTTCCCGCCCTTTTGCACGAGGTGAATCATCTCCCAAAGCTCCCAGCCGACATCGCCGCACCAAAGTCGCCCCTTCGCATCAAAGCAGATCTTCCATGGATTACGGAAGCCGAAGGCCCAGATCTCTGGCATCGCGCCTTGGGTGGTGATGAATGGGTTGTTCTTCGGAATCGAGTAAGCCTTGCCACCTTCCTCGTGATCCACGTCGATTCGCAAAACGCAGGAGAGAAGGTCATTCAAGCCCTGGCCGGTATTGCGCGGATCAGGCGGCGAGGGCACCTCGGCATCGCCGGTGGAGCAGTAGAGCATGCCATCGGGACCAAACTCCAGCGATGCTCCATTGTGACCACCGCACAGCCAGGTGAGCAGCACGACCTCCGAGGCCGGATCGAGCACCGGCGGCTCGTTTTGCGTGAGTTTGAAGCGGGAGAGCTTCGTGCCGTCGTCGAGCTTGTCGCCGATGGTGTAGGTGATGAAGACGAAGCCGTTCTCCCGCCACTTGGGATGAAACGCGATGCCATAGGCGTGCGAGAGCTTCTCGTGCTTCGCCTTTAAGTCGATCAGCAGATGCTGCGATACCGCGTCCGGCGTGTCGGCAAAGGTGAAGATCTTCCCCGTGTTCTCCACCGCCGCGAAACAATGCGCCCCCGGCATCGCGATCATCTCCAAGCCGTCATGAAGCGTGATTTGCGTGAATGCCTGCTCCGCGATGAACGGCTTCGGTGCCTCCGGTGTACCATGAATGCGCGAGGTGGTCCACTGGGCGGACGCGGAGGCGGTGAGCAGGCAGAAAAGGAGGGAGCGCATGAGTCATGATGCGCCGGAGCTAGGCATCATGGCAAGCGTGAAGTCCTTCTCTTACTTCAGACTGAGGATAAACGCCTTAACATCCGCGAACTCCTGCGGCTTCAGGATGAGGTTCATCGGGGGCATGGGGCTGATCGGCGTGGCGGTGTAGCCTTCGGCGAGCTTGGCGTTGGGGTTGATGAGGCTTTCGAGGATGTAGGCCTCGTCTTTGCGGCTGGCGATGCCATCGAGGGCGGGGCCGACGGCGCTGCCCTGGCCTTTGAGGATGTGACAGTTTTTGCAGGCGGCCACGGGGTGCTCCCAGAAGATCTTTTCGCCGCGTTTGGCATCGCCGACGAGCTTGGAGGCGTCGTCTTCGTTTTCGAGGACGAGTTCGCAGAGCTTCACGTCGTCGAAGTAGATGTCGCCTTTGCCGACGTGGAGGAGGTTGATGCTGGCCTTCGGGCGGTCCTTGCTGTTGAAGATGACTTCGACTTCGGTCCAGTTTTGGTCGCGGCTGATTTTGGGCGTGGTTTCGGCGCGGCCGATGTGGTCGTTGAGGCTGGCTTTGCCGCGGAAGGCGTGCGTTTTGATCCAGGCGCTGAGTCGGTATTCGGTATTCGGTTTGAGCGGCACATCGGCGAAGTGGCTGGTGTCCGCGTCGTCGCGGGTGATGCAGCGCATGGCGCGTTTGCCGCTGTGCACCATCTTCGGATCGGTGACGAAGCCCCACTGCGCATCCTTGTTGCCAGGGCGGTTGCCGTAGTCGCGGTGTTTCCAGGTGTCGCCGATGGGTTCTTCAAAGCCGGGGTTCGGGAGCAGATTGGGGCCTTCTTTGTAGTTCAGGGCCTTGTGTTTCTTCGCGAGCAGCTTGGCGGCTTCAGCGAGCCATTCGTCGCTTTTGATGACGGGATCAGCGGCGAGCTTTTTGACGAGCGTTTGGATTTCTGGCGTGGTGGGGAAGTCGGAAAGCTTCACGAACGCGGCGAGGCGTGTGTTCAAATCGGGATCGGAGATGACGCCGGAGCCGAAGAAGAGGTCTTGCGCGGCTTTGTCGCTGCCGAGGGCGCGGATGGCGTTGCGGCGGAGTTTGGCGTCTTTGGAGATGAGGGCGGATTGGTGCTGCTGCGGCGTGAGTTTGCCTTTGGCGTGAAGCACCCACAGGCCGTGAAGATCGGTCGGATCGGACTGATCGGTCGGATCTTCAATGCGACGCTGCTGCTTCAAAAGACGGCTGTAGAGCGTGTTGGTGTCCTTCGCGGCTCCTTTGGCCACGATGCGGTAAATGCGCCCGCGGCTGTGATCGCGCAGGTCATTCTCATGAGCCCCACCGACGCCCGTGGTGGCCACGAAGCCGCCGCGTTCTTTGCTGGGCGTGGGGTTGTGCTGGATGATGAAGTTTTGGAAATCGGCCACCCACACCGCGCCATCGGGGCCGACCTCGGCATGCACGGGGCTGTTCCATTCATCGCTGCTGGCGTAGAGGTTGAAGGCATCGAGCGCCTTGTAGCCGGCGCCGTCGGGCTGCACGTCCATGAGAGACACGACCTTCATCGTGGGCTCGCAGACCATGGCCATGCCTTGGAAGCGCTTCGGCAGCGCGTTGCTGTAGATGAAGTTCGAGCCTGCGGCGGCGGTGTAGCCGCCGAAGACGTCCACCTGGCGGAAGTTTGGCGTGATGGTGTGGCAGGTATCGACGGCATTGATCTTTTTCGCGGTCATGCCGCGGCTGCCTTCGGCGTAGGCGGTGGCGGGGATGCCGCCGAAGAAGATGGGCGCGCCATTGGCGGTGCCGCCGAATTGATCGCCCGCGTCATTATAGCTGTGGCCCCACGCGTTGTTCGTGAACTGATGCAGGAACTCGATGGCGCTGCCGTCCGCTTTGAAGCGATACGTTCCCATCGCGAACTGATGCTGCTTGCCGCCGACGTAGCCCTCGATGCCGCTGTAGCCGACGCAGCCGTAGATCCAGTTGTCGAAGCCATAGTGCAGGCTGCTGGCCTGCGCGTGCGTGTCGCGGATGCCCCAGCAGTCGATGATGACCTCGCGTTTGTCGGCTTTGTCGTCCCCGTTGGTGTCTTCAAGGTAGATGAACTGCGGCGGTGCGGCCACGATGATGCCTTTGCGGGCGAAAACGATGCCCGTGGGCAGGTTCAGCTTATCGGCGAAGACGGTGAATTTGTCCGCCTTGCCATCGCCATCGGTGTCTTCGCAGATTTTCACGCTGTCCTGGCCTTCGTGGTTCTCGCTGACGCCGTGTGGGTAATCTCGCGTCTCGACGACCCAGCAGCGTCCACGATCATCCCACGCAAAAGCGATGGGCTTGGCGATGTCTGGCTCGCTGGCGAAGAGTTTCAGTTCGCAATCCGCCGGCACCTGGGTGCGCTCCATGCTTCCTTTGACACTGTAGGGAAGCTGGAGCGTGAGCGGCTCCGGTCGCTTTTCGTAATTCGCGACCTGCGGATGAACTTGGCGCTCTTCTTTGTCCCGCTGAGCCAAAAAGGTCTCGTAGCTGGCTTTGCGGTTCGCGGAGAGCTTTGAGAGGATGGCTTCGCGGCTCAGATCATCTCCCGCTTTCACGACGAGGTCGTAATCGGCACTGATTGTGTCCTTGGCGTAGTCAAAGTAGATCGCGTCACGCCCGAGGTCACGCATGGCATTGTGCAGCGGAGCCGTGTCGGCGCCGGGCGTGTCGATATAGAGCACGCGGATGGGATGGGCGGCGGCGGAGAGAGCCAGGAGCAGGAACAGGATCGGTTTCATGGTTGTGATCATGTTACGGAATGGCTGTGGAAGCTGTGCGGACAACTTTTGGGCGAAATCGGCCACTTTCCATTTGGTGAATCGCGGCCATCATCGCGCCTCAATGGACGACCGACTGCCCCGCTGGATGAAATGGACCCTGCCGCTGCTCAGCGGCGGTCTGCTAGTGTTTGCGTTTCCGGGCTGGAACTCGCAGCTCGCGGTGTGGCTGTGGCTATTTCCGCTGCTGGCGGTGCTTTGGCCGGTGAAGAGTTCCAAGGTTCAAGTTTCAGGTTTTAAGTTGGGGTATCTGGCGGGTCTGGCGTTCTTCTTGCCGAACCTCTGGTGGATCCGGCATTCGTCTCGCGTGATGCTCGGTGGAGCGAGGGATGGATCGTGGGCGGGCTGGGGGCCTGAGTTGTTGGGATTCGGCGCGGTGATCGGGCTGGCGGGCTACTGCGCAGTCTATTTCGGAATGTGGGGATGGTTCGTGGCGAGGTTTGCCAGGCCGCATCACACCACGCTGACTCGTGATGCCTGGTGGCCTAGCACGCTGCACTCGCTGGCGTGCTCCTTTCTCGCGGCGGGAGCCTGGGTGGCCTGTGAATGGCTGCGCAGCACCACCGTATTTACCGGCTTTGGCTGGAACGGACTCGGCGTGGCCTTTCATCACAATGTGGTGCTCATGCAGGCGGCGGATACGGTAGGCGTGATGGGCCTTTCCTTCTTGCCGGTCTTTGTGGCCTGCACGGCATGGAATTCACTCACGCGGTTGCTCGCTGCCTACCACGGCCGGGGCACCTGCAAATCACGTGTCGATTTCACTCTGGCGATGGTGCTGCTGCTCGTGACGGGTGGCTACGGCATGCTGAAGGTGAGTGAGAAAGCCAGTCGCGGCGAGAAAGTTCGCGTCGCCATGGTGCAGCCGAATGTGTCGCAGGTGGATGCGATGACCGGATCGCAGGCCGAGCGCACTTATGAACGATTGCGGGAGTTCACGCGGGTGTTTGCGAAGGATCGTGATCTGGTGATCTGGCCGGAGAGCGCCCTGCCGGTGAATCTGAATGACAAGTACCATCAACTGCCGCCGGACTGGCACCAAGGCTACTTCGAGAGCTTCATGGAGCCCGGAAAGGCAAGGCTCCTCACGGGCACGGAGATCCATGTGAGTGACTCGGAGGCCTATGTATCCGCTATTTTGCTGGATCACGAGTTCGCGAAGCGCCAAGAACATCACAAGGTGCATCTGGTGCCGTTTGGCGAGTATCTGCCGCTTCGTGAGGTGTGGCCGTTTTCCATGCTGCGGCCGATATTTCCTGCTGATTTCACCTTTGGGACGAAAACCGAGCCCATGCGCCTGAACGATAAGATCAGCCTCATCCCGCTGATCTGCTTTGAAGATACCGTGGGCCGCGTGGCGAGGCGTTTTGTGCGTGAGGAGCCGCAAATCATCGCCGCGATCAGCAACGACGGCTGGTTCATCGACAGCATCGAGACCGAGATGCACCTCGCGAATGCCAAATTCCGCGCCGTGGAGCTTCGACGGCCCATGGTGCGCTGCTCAAACATCGGCGTGACCTGCTTCATCGACGATTGCGGCCGCGAGACGAGCCGCCTGCATGATCCCGACACGAAGGACACGTTCATCGAAGGCGTGCTCCCTGGTGAAGTCACCCCTCACTTCACACATCTCACGTTCTACGCCCGCTTCGGCGACCTCTTCGCCATCTCGCTGCTCGCTCTCTGCCTGCTCACCATGCTGCTTCGCTGGAAAGGAACGCGTGCATGTCCGGCGTGAGCGTCATCTGCCCCAGTTGCTTCGAGGAATTTGAGGTGCCTGCGCCGCATCCAGGCGAGGTGCCGTGTGATGTGGACTACGACTGCGAGGTGTGCTGTAGGCCCATGCGCATCGCCTTTGATGAGGAAGACGGCGAGGTGGTGGGCAACGCGTATGGTTTGGGCGAAAATGGGCCGTGGGGCTGAGCATGGCCTGTGCTCTTTGTTATCATTTTTGCGACAAAGTGATTTGGTTATTTGCAAAGGTGGAACTTGTCGTTAGTCTCGCAAAATCCCGCTGCCAGTAGTCTGGTGGATGAGGACCACACAAACACGGTTAACACCCACACATAATACATGAAAATCGCTATCCTTACCCTCGTGGCGGCCTCCGCCCTTCTCAGCGCCTGCCAGCAGAAGGCTCCACCTCCTCCGCCCCCTGTGCAGACCGGCAAGTAATTGGGCCGCTGCGTAACGCAGCAGCTTGAGACTTCCAACCTACTTAAAATATGATTCGTTTCTCCACTGTCCTAATGGCTGCTTCCTCTCTTCTCCTGGCGTCCTGCGCCACGAAGAAAGATTGCGCCACCTGTGATGCCAAGGCCAAGTCCGCCTGCTGCTCGAAAGATGGCAAGGCGTGCTGCAAGTCCGGTCACAAGCACTAAGAATCGAAACAGGATTCTCCACCGCCGTTCCCCATCCAACCGGGGGACGGCGGTTTTTTTGCGCCAGTTTCCAGTTCCCAGTTCTCTGTTCCTTGTTTGGTGTGTAAGTAGCCACTTCGAAACTGTGAACCGAGAACTGAGAACCGAGAACTACTTACTGGCCCTCGAGAGCTCCTGTGACGAGACGGCGGCGGCCGTGTGTGATCTAGACGGGAACCTAAAAGCCAGCCGCATCGCCTCGCAGATCGAGATTCACCGCGAGTTTGGTGGCGTGGTGCCGGAGGTAGCCTCACGAAATCACATCCTGCATGTGCGTCCGCTCGTGCAGGAGGTTTTAAATGATGTAGGCATCACGCTGAAAGACGTGGCCGCCTATGCGGCGACGAGCGGCCCGGGCTTGGTGAGTTCACTGCTCATTGGCACCTCGATGGCCAAAGCGCTCTCGGTGGCGGAGGGGAAACCTTTTTTGGCCGTGAACCACATGGAAGGGCATCTGCTCTCACCTTTCATGGGCTCCAATGGCCCCGTCAGACCCTGTGTCGGGCTCATCGTCAGCGGTGGACACACCATGCTGGTTCGGGTGCACGAGGTGGGCCGCTATGAATTGCTCGGTCGCACTCGTGATGACGCGGCCGGTGAGGCCTTTGACAAGGTCGCCAAGATGATCGGCCTGCCCTATCCGGGCGGTCCGGAGATCGACAAACTCGCCGCGAAGGGGAATCCGACGACGTTTGCTTTTCCTCGCAGCTTTCTCGATGGCAAAAGCCTCGAATTCAGCTTCAGCGGCCTCAAAACCGCCGTGCTTTACGAGCTGCCTCGGATTGATCTAAAGAACGAACAAACGCTCGCCGATGTCTGTGCCAGCGTGCAAGCCGCCATTGTGGAGGTGTTGGTCGAAAAACTGGTCCTCGCGGCCAAGCTCACGAAGAGTCAACTCGTGGCCGTCAGCGGTGGGGTGAGTTGCAACCGCGGCCTGCGCACCGCTCTGAAGACGCGATGCGAAAAAGCCAATCTTGAACTGCTCCTCGCCGAGCCCGCCCTATGCACGGATAACGCGGGCATGATCGCCTTTGCTGCCGCGCAGCGTTTTAAGCTCGGCCAAAGCTCCCCGCTGGAGGCCGAGGTGGATCCGAATCTGCCGCTGGTGGGGTGACCGTCCTTGAGCTCGTTTTCCAAGACGCTGAAGTATGCCACGAGAAGCCGGAGATTGAGGTGCGTCGAAACATCCGCTGGAGCGAGGTGGCGTGATCAGCCGAAGAAATCGATCATGCCGTCTTCGCTGAGGCAGGCGGCTTCATGGTCGCCGAAGGCGGCGAAGTCCACGGGGATGAGGCGGCGCTTTTGATCCGGAAGGGTCAGCGGGATGCTGGAAACTTGTCTGGCTTGCGGATAGGCGCTGAAGACGAGCGCGCTGTCGCTGTCACCCACGACGATGCGGCCGTCGTTGAGGAAGCAGGCCGAAGGCGTGCCGCCTTCGCTGGTGAAGAGCTGGATGCTTTCGATGTTCTTGCCTTTGTCGGGAGCGATGAGCACGACATCGTTGATCGTGCGGGCGAGGAAGGCGGCGGGCTGGACGGGCTTGGTGACTTCCAGACGGAGAATGCGGCTTGGCAGCTCGGTTTGATGAATGATGACGCCGTTTTTGATCCGCAGCAGATACGTGTCGATGCTGAGCATGACGTGCTCGCCGTGAGACGCGATGCACACACGCATCGGTGTTTCCGGCGGTGCCCAGCCGAGGGCGTGGGTGCGCATCAGGCGTCCGTCGTGCATGCAAAAGGTGAGATCGATGGTTTCGGTGACATTGTGATGCACGATCCACACGCCCTCCGCCTGCGCGTGCACGGCAAGCACGCGTTTCGGCATCCACACGAGCCGATCGATGAGCATCTGGCGCGTGTTCGGGCTGCTGGCGAAGTCGGCTTTGTTCGCGAGGCCGTAGCGAGCCTCGGCACCACTTGGCGCAAAGGGCAACCAAGCGAGCTCGCGCACGGGAGAGAGCATGGGGAGCAGGTTCGTCTGATAATGCGAGGCCTCGGCGGAGGTGAGCTTGCCGATGACGCCCCATCTTTGACCCAAAACCCACACGTCCTGCCGCGTGCGTTCGTTTTCGCCGATGGCGAGCCATTTGTCTCCTTGGCTGAGGAGGTGATTCCAGTGACTGACGTCCTGCGGCAGTTTGATGCTGCCCTGATGGGTCAGCATGAGGAGGGCCTCGCGTGTCGAAGGCATCTTCCGGCGTTCTTTGCGGCGCTGCTGCTCACGGAGGTGGGTGAAGCGCTGCGCATCGCGTTTCAGGAGCAGATCACTCGCGGCAAAGGCGGGCAAGGCCGCGAGCAAGGCATCTTCTTTGGCGGTGCCGGTGGCCAATGCCTCGCCAATGACGCTGATGCCAACCACGGCGAGACGGCGGCGCACTTCGGGGGCTGGCTGCGTCTGGTGAAGGCGGCGCAGCAGCTCGGTCATCTTCAAACGATCCGGGAGCTGCTTCTGTGCAAGTGAACGGGCCAAGGTCAGCGACTCCGCAGCGGCATCCAAACGCGCGAGATAGTCAAACTGCCGCTCCAGGCATTCCGCGGCTTGATTCGATGACGGATAGCCGCTGGCGAGCACGTTGATCGCCAGGCCGTGCTGCTGCAGCTTCTCGAACAGGATGCGGGCATCGTGCAGGCGGTCTTTGCTGCCTTGAATGACGGCTTGATAGGATGAGACAGCCTCGCGCTCGCGACCGAGCAGGCGCAGCAGGTCGCCACATTTCTCGTGCTGGGCCAGTTCACCATAGAGCAGCACGGCGTCGGGCAGCAGGCCGCCGTCTTCGAGGCACTTGGCGGCCTGGAGTTTGTTGTTGAGCTTGGTGAGGTAGATGCGCGCGGCTTCCTGGTGGCGTTTGCCACGGGCGAGCGTGGCGGCGGCGTTGTGCCAGTCGCCGAGCAATTCGGCGAAGATGTAGGCTGCGCGGTCGAACCGGCCCGCAGCGATTTCGCGGTTGGCGAGGTCGCGGTATTTCTGCTGAAGCTGCCACTGGGTCTGCGGCGCGAGGTTCCACACATCCGCCGGGCCGCCACCGCGACGTGAGCCAAAGACGGGATTGCGCTCGCCGAGCTGCCAGGAGGGTGGTGCCGTGCCACGAGCTGCGTCACCGGCATCGGTGAATGGCAAGGCGTAGCGCAGGCCGAGTTCAGGATTGGATTCCAGCAGCTTCATGAGCCGGTCGATCTCGCGCTGGCGTTTCTCGAGCAGTTTTTCGATCTGCTGCGCGGTCCAGTTCAGGATCTTGTCCATGATCGGAATGCCGCGCACGTTGGCGGAGCCTGGAGTCGCGCTGCCAGGCCGATTGGGAGACGATTTGCCTCCGAACATGCCCGCCAGCCCCGCAAGAGCACCGATGGCCCCCAAACCGACGAAAGCGGCTCCGCCGATGAGTTTGTCTTTGAGGCGGTCGAGCAGTGGAGAGTCGCGTTGGAGGTCTTTGGGCGACCTGAGGCCGATTTCGGCCGCGGCATCGCCAAAGAGGGCCTCGGGCTCTTCCGGCAAAATCAGGCTCACCCGCGTGAGACGAGGTGCTGGAGCATTTCCGGGCCGTGCGTGCATCCACGAGCTATCCCGCGGCAGAGGTGGCACGATGAGGCCTTCCGGTGTGATCGCATCCGTTTCCTCAAACGCGACGAGACCGAGCGCAGGATGAAAAAAGTAAGCGTGGTAGTTCAGCAGCCGCCTCGCCTCATCGGCGGTGAGCGCGGGATCGAGCCGGGTGCCTTCCGGCACGGCCACGATGCCGTGCTCGATGCCGCAGGGCAGCACACGAAGGCCGCGTTTTCCGGCCTGAAGCGGCCAGATGAGCAAACCACCTGCTTCCGCCGCCTCCACCGATCCGGGCACGACATAAAAACTCGCCCCCGGATGCCGCGCCATCTCCTCCAGCCACGCCGCCGTGTCCGAGCCCGGCAAAAAACCCGCACGCACCGGCAGCGGTGCTGTGGTGGGTATCAGGCGGAGGGTGAGGGTGGGCATGAGCGATCAACGTTGGAAAAGACCTTTCGCCGCGTGAAACGACGACGAAGCCTTGGGTGTCTTCTGGTGTTCGATCCGGCGAAACAGCGTGCGGCAAAGAGATTGAAGGACGGTGTGCGCGCCGATGTTCATCGTCCAAAGCAGGCTCTCGTCACCATAGTGGAAGCCTTTGCGTTGCCAGGCGGCGGTGCTGCCCTTGATCATGAGGAGGCTGAGTTCTTGAGGATCGTCCCCTGAATCACACACATGCAGAAAACCGCATGGATCGAAGATGATGCGGCGTCCGTCGGCAAAAACAGCATGCGTCAAGCCCCGCTGGCTCCCGCCGATCTCCAAGGGCTGCAGCAACTGGAAGTAGGCGGCCTCGTCCGAGTAAATCCACGCAAGCTCACCTTTCGCCCGAAGGTCGAGCTTGTAGCCACGTCCACGGATCATCTGAACGAACAAACCACCCGTGCTCCCGAATCCGACACCCGCGATGTCGCTGATGCGGGTGAACTGAATGCCTGGGCGCACCTCTTTGGCTGGAGTCGTGATTTTGAGCACCGGCAGCGGTGCGCCATGGTCGAAATGAAAGGCTTCACCATCAAACCAAGGCGGAGACTGGTGCGTTCTTTCCGGCGCGGCGGAAGCGATCACTTGGGACGTGTGAATGTTCAACGCCTGGTATACCCCTTGATCCAACAACACGAGCGCACCTGACTGGATGCGCAGATGATCCACATCTTGGAGTCTGCCATGATAGCGCACTACCCCGGCGTCATGGCTTCCATCAAGGGCCGTGACAAGGATGTGAAGGTCCAGCATGTCGTCGCTTCGGAAAAAAACGAGGACACGGTTTTCATCGTCGGGATCGACGAGGATGCCTGCGATGTTTTCGGTCGGAGGCACGGGGGCGAGAACGCGCCCGGTGGTGATGCGAGATGACCACCAACAAACACATTTCGTGTTTGAGAGGCCGATGAAGCCCTTGCTACCCAATTGATAGACTTTGCCTTTGGCAGGAGCGCCGGGATGACAGAGCGGCCAAGGTTTCTGCCGGTAAAACTGCGGCAGCCTGCCGGCTTCATCGGTCAAGGCGGCCGGGGATGGCTTGGGAGTCGTGTTTTTCGAAGGTTGCGGCGGCTCGAATAGATCCTCGGCATCGACGCGCACTTCGGAGAGCGTTTTGGCTCCGGCGAGGCTGTGGCGGGCGAGTTGGAGGGCTCCATCGCGATCTACCAGCAGCGTGTGCAGCGGCACGGCGGCGGCGAGTCGTTGCCACAGCGGCATGGCCGTGAGCTGCTCGCACGCGGCTGGATGTGTGATGAGAAAAACTTCCTCCTCAGGCAGGAGCGGTGCGACATCGTCCTCCAAAAGCGCACTCAGCGCGGCACTCGGATGCGGCTGGGGATGCAGGCGGATGAGTTGCGCACGCACGTCCTCGACGGTGTCGAGTGTGATGGGCGTGAAGACGTCGCTTTCCGCAGCCATGACCTGACCGACGATGGCTTGCGAGCCTTGCTTTTGACGCAGCAGCGCCAGCGCGGCACCGAGAGCAAAGAGGCGCGGCTTTCCCCACATGAAAATGCCCGTGTCGATGAGGATGCGCCGACGCGGAGGAGGCTCGGCGGGCGGAGATTCGCGGCGAAGGTAGAGCGCCTCGCCCTGGGAAAGGCGCACGGCGAAGGTGAGGTCATCCCAGGCCAACTCGGTCATGAGCAGGCGCGAGGGATCGCCGCGGTTTGTGATGTCCGACACACCGCCGAGCGGCATCTCATCGCGATGCGTGACCGCTTTCGGCACGTGCAGGATGGCGCTCATGCGGCGGACGAGGCCGGCCACTTGGGCGAGTTCGCCGCCTTCATGCTCCAGCGCACGAAGAAGATCGGCGGGAATGTCCGGCGCGGGCGTGTCATCGGGCTGCGGAAGAGGCAGCTCGAGCTGACGCGCCGGCAATTGATCCAGGCCGGTGCTAAGCCGTCGCTCCAGATGCTCCGGCGAGCAGTGGTGAAATGCTTTGTCGAGCGCGGAGAGGTCGGCGAGCAGACGAGCGACGCCATTGAGCTCGGGCGAGCGCTGCTGAAAGACATCGACATAGGGCGTCTGCTTGAACTCGGTGACGATGTCACGCGAGTGGGATGGACTCAGCTTTCGCCCCGGATCTCGGAGAGCCTCGCCAAAGAGCGTTTGCAGCAGATGCCAGCGTGCCGGCCCGCTGGCTCGATAATTGGCAGGCAGCGCGTGAATTTGATCCAGGCCGATACCGACACGCTTCCACAAGTCGGCGATGCCAAGCGGCACAACAAAATCTTTCCTTGTTGGTGCCGCAGTGGCACGCTCAGCGGCCTCCCAAAGACGAATGCGGGTGTTGCTGGCGCTGTAGTTTTGCTGCGCCGCAGCGACGACGAGCAGCAACGCGCCGAGCGGCGGCAGTCCGCCGGGCACGCAGGCATCGAGGAGTTCCTCAAGCTCCTCGCGATACACAATGAGCGCACCATCCCCATGCCAGACGATGCATTGAGGCCCCACCTCGCTGTCATGCGTCCACTCCCACAGATGCCCTGCGGGAGCGCTGAAGTAGCCGAGCGTGGTGGGACGGTAGGGCGACACAGCTCGTCAGTCCTCCAGGTGAATGGGTTGATCGATGCCCTCCGCGGTCGCACGCAGGGCGCTGCGGGTGAGTTCGACGAAGGATTCGCTTGGCAGACGCTCCGCGGTGCCATCGGCATGCAGCAGCACGGTTTCGCCCGCGCTGAGTCGCATGCTGCCAGCTACCAGCACCGGCGTGAGGCCACGCGGCAGTGCCCAACCAGCGGGCGTGGCGATGGAATGCTCCACGCACCAGCCTTCGCCGCGGAGCGGTGGCAAAACCTCGCCCATGACACAGGCGCGGCCATCTGAGGCCACGGCGAAGCGCAGCCCCTGCAAGCGCACCGACGGCGCGGTGATGCCCCAGGCGAAAAAGTCACCAAACGGCAGCATCAGCATCTGCGGAGCCTGAAACGCCTCCGAAGGCACCAAGGTCCACGCGATGGGCGCCACATGCAGCGCAGGCAAAGCAGCCGCCGCGGGCCGCACACGCAAAAATTCTGTCAGCGACTGCCACGTCGCCTCCGGCAGTCTTTCCGTCGGAAGACGGTTTCCCACGGGCGTGAGACGTCCGGCTTGATCCGCGGTGAAACGGCCCAGCGCAGGCAGCAGATCCCACGCGAGTTCATCCGGTCCGCGCACCCACACGCGGCCCGCGACCTCACAGGCCTCCGTGCCGGCCAGCGTGCGCCAGCGGCCCAGCCAGGCGGCATCCGTGCTCGCGATCACCGCCACTTTCATGCTTCAGCCTTTCTCCAGAGTGCCTCCACTTTTTCCTGCAAGGCCTCGCGAGTCTCGCTCTGCCGCACCCAAGGCACGCGGGCCGCGAGCGCCGAAAGACGGTCCTTCGCGACACCCGCCGCGAGATCGGCCCAGCCTTCGCTGAGCACATCCAGATCACGGGCGAGGCTCTCGGGATCGGGCGCGTTGCCACCATGGGCCTGTGGATGATCGCCCGTGGCCGGTGTGTCCTTGTTGATCGTCTCCTGCACCATCGCGGCGAGCATCTCGCGCTGCTCCCCGCGGTCCCAGATGCAGCGCAGCACCCATAGGTCGGACACACGCGCCTCCATGCGTCCGCACATCAGCGCACTCGCCGCGATGACACGCTGTAGCTTCACAGCGCGGCGGTCGGAGACCTCCATGCCAGCCGCACGCAGCCGGGCGATGAGTTCCAAATAAGCACCTCGAATCGGAGTAAGATCCACGGCAGGCAGCGAGTCCTGCAACAGGCGAATTTCCGCCGCGGAAAGACCGCCGCTCACTGGCGTGCCGCGTTTGATCGACTCCAGCGCCCAACCGGCCTCGAGCACGGCAGCCAGCTCCGCCTCCGGCACATAGCCGCAATGCACGCGCAGCAAAAAGCGGTCAAACAAGGCCTTCAGCGCCTCCTCTTCCGGCAGGTGATTGCTCGCACTCACGACCAGCAGCGCGGGCAGCTTCCGCGTCTCACGTCCGCGACGAAACACGCGCTCGTTCAGCACCAGCAGCAGGCTGTTGAGGATGGCGCTGTTTGCATTCAGCAGCTCATCCAGGAACACAAAGTCCGCCTCCGGTAGCATGCCCTCGGTGTTCGTGACGAGATCGCCCTCGCGCAGCTTGCGGATGTCAAAGGGGCCAAAAAGCTCCCCCGGCTCCGTGAAGCGTGTCAGCAGGTAATCAAAGGCCCGCGCATCGAGCCGGCGTGCCAATTCGTGCACCAGCGCACTCTTCGCCGTTCCCGGCGGGCCGTGCAAAAAGAGGTTCTCACCGCCTGCCAGGGCGATGCCCATGATGTCGATGATTTCCTCCTTCCCGACGAAGACAGACTTCATCGGGCGCAGGATTTGGTCGGAGAGATGGGAGGCGATCTGTAGCGGCGTCATGCGGAAAGGATGAGTTACGAGTTAGGAAGGATGAGTCAAAGCGAGTTGCGCGGCGAGCTTCGGCGCGAGTTTGAGAGCATGCTCGCCCAGCGCATCCGCCACGGCGATCCGCACCGCGGGATCCGCGAGCCGCGAGACATCCTGGCGTTCGATCACGCGGTCAATGAACAGCCGCCACAGCCCCGGATGCCGCTTCAAAGCCGCCACATCCGGCAATGGCTCCTCCAGCGCGATCCCGATTCCCGACAGCGGATACCGCCGCGCGGCCGCTTCGAGTCCAGACACCAGCGGATCGCCGCTGCTCATCGACTTCGCCATGCGGTGCAGCTCTGGCAGATGCCTCAGCGCCAGATCGACGGCCAAAAGTTCCCCCGGCGAGTCCCCCACGGCCGGCAGAGCCGCGCACAGCGCCGTCACCTGCTCATCCGTCATCGCACGATCCACCAGCGCCTGACACAACCGGTAAACATAGCGCAGCGCCTCGTCAGCAGCCTGCGGCCGCCATTCGACGCCGTCCACCGAGCCCGAAAAATCCTCCAAAGCCTCGTCAAACGCCCGCCTCAGCACGCGGTCGGCCGTCGCGCCCACCAGCTCCTCACGCGCCACATTCGCCGTGCCCGTGGCAAGCAGCGCTGAGAAAAATTCGGCGGGAGAAACGGAAAGGGCCATCGGTCTGGAAAGCGGTCATCTATAACGCACGCCGCGGAAAAGAGCATCGGCATTCTTGCGGTCGAAATGTCCGCGCCGTGGCTTCGTTACCCAATCATGGCTCCCCGTGTCATTTTTCTACTCCTCGCCGCCTCCGCCCTGCAGGCGGAGGACGCCGAGTCACTCTTCGTGCGGCGTGTGTGGCCGCTGTTTCAGGAGAAATGCCTCGCGTGTCATGGGAATGACGAGAAGAAGATCAAGGCGGACTACGACATGCGCACGCTCGAAAGCGCTATCAAAGGCGGCGAGAGCGGTGTGAAGGCTCTTGTGCCTGGCAAGCCGGACGAAAGCCCGCTCTACCTCGCCTCGACACGCAAACACGATGACTGGGAGCCGATGCCGCCGAAGGAAGCGGATCAACTCAAGTCCGAGCAGCTCGCGTGGATCAAGGAATGGATCGCTGGCGGCGCTCCGTGGCCGGATGAAGCGAAACGAAATGCCATCGCGAAGGCGAGCGCGGATAAGTGGAGCGCCGAAGACGGCATCACGGTGAAGGTGAAAGGCGCATTGACGCCTGAGTGGGCGAATCGGCGCTACAAGCCGGAGTCGTTGTGGGGATACCAGCCGGTGAAGAAGCCAGTGCTCAGTGCTCAGTCCTCAGTGCATCCGGTGGATGCGCTGCTCGCGGTGAAGGAGCCTGCGCCGGAGGCGGATGCGCGGACTTTGATCCGCCGCGCTACTTTTGACCTCACGGGACTGCCGCCGACGCCGGAGGAAGTGGCCGCGTTTGAGTCCGACTGGTCGGACGTGTCAGACCGGTCCGACGCGTGGCTGCGTTTGATCAACCGACTGCTCGAATCGCCGCACTACGGCGAACGCATGGCTCGGCATTGGCTGGATGTCGTGCGCTACGCGGACAGCAGCGGTTTCGCGAACGACTACGAGCGCGGCAATGCCTGGCGCTATCGAGATTACGTCGTGCGCAGCTTCAATGCGGACAAACCGTTCGATCAGTTCATCGTCGCGCAGATCGCGGGAGATGAGATGCAGGAAAGTGATGCGGGCACTCCTGCCCGCAAGGACGCGGCTTCTGCGGGCAAGAGTGCCCGCATCACACCAGACAGCGAACTCCTGATCGCCACCGGTTTTCTGCGCATGGGGCCGTGGGAACTCACGGGCATGGAGGTGGCGAAAGTCGCGCGGCAGCGCTTTCTCGATGATGTGACGAATTCCGTCGGCGAGACCTTCCTCGCGCACTCGCTGCAATGTGCCCGCTGCCACGATCATAAGTTCGATCCGGTGCCCACGCATGATTATTACTCGATGCAGGCCTGTTTCGCGACGACGCAGCTCACCGAGCGTGAAGCGCCGTTTTTGAAGTCGGAGAACACGAGCGGCTTTGAAGAGAAAAAGTATCTCGAAGCCCGCCGCGCCGAGCATCTGGCCGTTTTGAAGGCGCTCGACGAAAAACTGCTCCGAAACGCCTCAAAATGGCTCGCGGAGAAGAAGATCGATCCGGCGAAATGGAATGCCGCGGTGGCGCAGGCGAAGCAAGGAGGCGGCAAGAATGCCAAAAAGGGCTTCTCGGATGTTTTTGGGGCCGCACGGCAGATCCTCACGAAGCAGGGCTTACCGGAGGATCAGTATCCGCCGAAGCTCGTCGGCTTTGAGCCGCAGGACTTCGGTAACGAACGCGTGGCCCGCAAAGGCCTCGAACGCCTGAAGTGGGAGATGGAGCGCTACGAGCCCTATGCCTTCAGCGTGTACAACGGCGTCACCATCCCGATGGTGAATGTTTACCAACCGCTGCGCATGCCCGGCGACCGCATGAAGAACGGCGAGCTCGAACAAACCGCCATTCTCGGCGGCGGCGATCCGTTTTCACCGACGACGAAGGTGAAGCCCGGCGTGCTGTCCGCCACATCTCAAATTTCAAATTTGGAATTTCAAATCGCCGAAGGCGTGGAGGGCCGCCGCACCGCGCTCGCGAAGTGGATCGCGAGCAAGAACAACCCGCTCACCACACGCACGATCGTCAATCGCCTCTGGCTCTGGCACTTCGGCCAAGCCATCGCCGGCAATCCCAACAACTTCGGCAGCACCGGCAAGAAGCCCACGCATCCCGAACTGCTCGACTTCCTCGCTGCCACGCTCGTGGAGAAGGGTTGGAGCGTGAAGGAGATGCACCGCCTCATCATGACGAGCGCGGCGTATCGTAGAACGAGTTTTCCAACTCGTTCCAAACCTGACGAGTTGGAAAACTCGTCCTACGTCACTTTCACACCCCGTCGCCTCATGGCAGAAGAGCTTCGCGATGCGATGCTGAGCATCACGGGCGAGCTGAATCCGACGCTGGGCTGCATTCCGAACCGGCCGGAGATCAACATCGAGGTGGCGATGCAGCCGCGCATGGTCATGGGCACGTTTGCCGCCGCGTGGGTGCCGAATCCGCTGCCGCAGCAGCGACATCGCCGCAGTTTGTATGCGCTGAAAATCCGTGGGCTGCGCGATCCCTTCATGGAGGTCTTCAACGAACCCGCGCCCGACTTTTCCTGCGAAGCCCGCGAGGTCTCCACCGTCACGCCGCAGGTCTTCAGCCTCTTCAACGGCCAGGCGAGTTACGATCGCGCCCTGGCGCTCGCGAATCGCGTTTTGAAGGAAAAAGCCGCTGATCCGATCTCGCGAGTGTTTGAGCTCACGTTTGGCCGCAAGCCTGCTGCGGACGAAAAAGCCGCCTGCACGACTCATTGGCAGCAAATGGAGGTCAAACAGGCTCAAACGAGCTTTTCAAAGCCCAAACAACCGCTCGAAGTGCGCCGCGAGGCCGTCGAAGAGAACACCGGCGAGAAATTCAGCTTCCAGGAAAAGCTTCCCGGCTACGCTGACTTCGTCCCCGACCTCCAACCGGCCGATTGCGATGCCAAAACGCGTGCTCTGGCCGATGTGTGCCTCGTGCTGCTGAACTCGAACGAGTTTGCCTACCTTTACTGAGCCATGAAAACCTCCTTTTTCCCCTGCTCCGGTGGTCGTGCGCTGCATGCGCCCACGCGGCGTGAGTTTGTCTATGGCCTCGGCACCTCGCTCGGCAGCGTGGCGTTGACCTCATTGCTCGCCGCAGAACAAAAAGGGCCGCTGGCTCCGAAGCAGCCGATGGTTCCAGCGAAAGCGAAGAACTGCATCTTTCTCATGATGGAGGGCGGGCCGAGTCACATCGACTGCTTTGATCCGAAGCCGATGCTCGAAAAGTTTCACCTGAAGGAATTCACCCGCGAAGGGAAGATGAAATCGGCGATGGAGAGCGGGAAGCGCTACTATGTGAAGTCACCGTTCACGTTTGCGCAGCATGGCCAGAGCGGCGCGTGGATGAGCGAGCCGTGGCAGCATCTGGCGAAAGTAGCCGATGAACTTTGCTTCTATCGCGGCTGCCAGGTCGATTCGGTGAATCATCCCACCGCCATGTATCAAATGAACTGCGGCAACCGCTTCGGCGGTGATCCGGCCATCGGTTCCTGGGTGACGTATGGCCTCGGCTCGGTGAATCAGGATCTGCCGGGTTTCATCGTGCTGCCGGAGATCAGTTACCCGCAGGGCGGCAGTGCGAACTGGGGCAATGGCTACCTGCCCGCCCATTTCCAAGGCACGGCGCTGCGCTCCAAAGGCTCGCCGATCCTCGATCTGCAACCGCCGCCGGGCATCACACCGGAGCATCAGCGGGCCAATTTGGACCTGCTCGGCAAATTGAATGCCAAACACGCCGACGAGCATCCCTGGCATGACGAGTTGAAGGCCCGCATGAACAACTACGAACTCGCCTTCCGCATGCAGATGCAGGTGCCGGAAGTGATCGATCTCGAAAAGGAGGACGCGAAGACCAAGGAGCTCTACGGCATCGGCAAGGACGCCACGGACGCGTTCGGGCGAAAATGCCTGCTGGCGCGGAAGCTCGTCGAGAAGGGCGTGCGCTTTGTGCAGCTCTACAATGGCACCTGGGACAGCCACGACTACATCGAGCGTGCGCACGGCAATCTCATCCGCGGCGTGGATCAGCCCATCGCGGCGCTCATCACCGATTTAAAACAACGCGGCCTACTCGATGACACGCTCATCGTCTGGTGCGGTGAATTTGGTCGCACGCCAGACAACGGGGTGCGCGGCGGAACCGCCTACGGTCGTGATCACAACCCCAAGGCGATGACCATCTGGATGGCCGGCGGCGGTTGCAAAGCCGGCCACAGCATCGGCGCCACCGATGATCGCGGTATGGAGGCCATCGAGGAGGTGCATCATGTGCGTGACCTGCACGTCACGCTGCTGCGCCTGCTCGGTCTCGACGACAACAAACTCACTTTCTACCACGGCGGTCGCTTCAAGCAGCTCTCGCAGATCGGCGGGCAGGTGATCGAGAAGCTGATCGCCTGAGCTTACTCCAGCGCTTTGATTTTGAGGTTCCGATACCACACCGGAGCCTGCGCCTTGCCGTGAAGGCCCTGAAGGCCGATCGGGCCGCTGCGAGCGTAGTCCTTGAGCGCCTTCTTGAACTTGTTTGGCGTGCCGTCGGGGTTCTTGCCGGCCTCAGGCCAGTTGTCGAGATTGGCGTCGATGATCGTCTCGCCATTCAGCACGACGGTGACCTTTGGGCCTTGGCAGGTGATGGTGTAGCGATTCCATTCACCCACGGGTTTGCCGACGGTCTTTGAGGGTGGCATGGCGTCGTAGATCGCTCCGAGCATGCCATACTTGCTGCCATCGGCGCTTTCGTGCACCTGGATCTCCAGCGCGGCGAGCACGTTTTTGATGTCGCCGCTGCGCAGAAAGACGCCGCTGTTGGATTCCTTCGCCACCTTGAACTCGAGATCGAGAACGAAGTCGCCATACGAATCCTTCGTCCAGAGCGTGTCGTGGTTCTTCGCCACGAGTTCTTTGCCATCAAACTGCCAGCCGGAGGCATCCACCGCGTTCGCAAGGTCGGTGGCGAACAATTCCTTCCAGCCCGATGTGTCGGGATGATCAACGGCAAAGGTGATTGTTGCAGTGAGGGCGAGGAGCGTGGTGAACAGTTTCATGGAGGTGTTGTGATTACGCGATGATTTCTCGAATGACATGCCCAAAATCGCGCTCCAGACGCTTGCGCCCGGGGATTTCGAGATGGTGTGGGTTCAGACCAAGGAGATGCAGGATCGTGGCATGCACATCGGTGACGTAATGCGGGTGCTCGATGGGATGAAAGCCGAGTTCATCCGTCGCACCATGGATCGTGCCGCCCTTGATGCCACCACCGGCCATCCACACGCTGAAGCCATACGGATGATGGTCGCGGCCATCGCTGCCTTGAGAACCGGGCGTGCGGCCGAACTCGGTGGCAAACACAACGAGCGTGTCATCCAGCATGCCGCGTTGCTTGAGATCCTTCAGCAGGCCGCCAATGGGCTGATCGACCTGCTGAGCGAGGCTGGTGTGATTCTTTTTCAGGCCGGAATGCGAGTCCCACGCGCCCGCTGCCCCATCGCCATGCTGGATCTGGATGAAACGCACGCCACGCTCGGCCAAGCGACGCGCCACGAGGAGTTGCCGCGCAAACGGACCGGCCACTTTGTCATCGTAACCGTAGAGTTTTTTCGTCTCGGCACTCTCGCTGTCGAGATTCATCGTCTCCGGCACAGCCGCCTGCATGTTGAAAGCCAGCCGGTAGCTCTTCATGCGGGCGGCGAGCGTCTTATCGCCGGGATACTGCTCGGCGGCGAGGCTGTTGAGCTTGTGAATGAGTTCAAATTGGGCGGCTTGCTCGCCCTGGCCGATCTGAAACTCCGGCGCGGCAAAGGTGAGCGGGTTCTTCGGATCCACTTTCAGGTTCACCGCATCGTAAGCGGGGCCGAGGTAATGACCGTCGCGCACATCGAAGTAGCGCGGGCCGATGTTCACAAAGGACGGCAGGTTCTCCGTCATCGAGCCGAGCCCATAGGTCACCCACGCACCGAGCGTGGGCACGCGCGGCTCCAGCATGTGCCGACCGCTGTGAAACTGCACCTGCGCACCATGGTTGTCGTCCGTCGTCCACATGCTGCGGATGAAGGCGATCTCGTCGGCACAAGAGCCGATGTGTGGAAACCAGTCGCTGATCTCGATGCCGCACTGGCCGTAGCGCTTGTAGCCGACCTGCAGCGGGTAGATCACGTTGCGCTGCTTGCCGTTCGCATCGTTCACCACCACGACGCGCACCTTTTTGAGCTTCTCCGGGTCCTGCACGCTCGCGTAAGGCGTCTCGCCGATGGTCTTGCCGGCGTATTTGGTGAGCATCGGCTTCGGATCAAAGCTCTCCATGTGGCTCACGCCGCCCCGCATGAAGAGCCAGATGACACGCTTCGCCCGCTGTGGGATCACCGGCAGGCCGCTCGGCGGCTGCCAGCCCTGCTCCGCCCGCAGCATCGAGGCCATCGCCACACTGCCCAACCCGCCGAGGATGTCTCGACGTAAAAATGGCGTGGGTGGTGGGTGATGCAGCATAGGAGCAATACGTCTCGCGAAGACTGGCTTCTTACGCGGCTTCAAGTGCGGGCAATTCATCACACAGCGCCAGCGCCTTCAGCTCATCGCGTTACATGTCTGTAGATCAGCATCGTGACGCTATTCACTTCGATTGTTTCGTCGGTGCGACGGAAGCTAAGTCGTTCGAGCAGCCGCTGCGAGCGCAGATGGTCTGGGTGCACATCGGCAAACAACGGACGGTCTGGCAGATGCGCATCGAACCAATCGAGCCAGCCACGCGCAACTTCGATGGCATAACCCTTCCCCCAGTGCACACGCGCCAAACGATAACCGAGTTCGATACGCTTGCCGTCTGGGAGGTGGTAGAGACCCGCATCGCCAAGCGCTTCGCCAGTTTCGCGGTGATGGATGATCCACTTGCTGAAGCCGTGCTCCGCCTCGTGTGCTCGATAGCGAGCAATGCGGCGTTGCGTGTCTTCGATCGAGCGATCCTCGCCACCTGGAATGAATCGCATCACCTCGGGATCGGAGAACCATGCGAAAGCTTCCTCCGCGTCTGACGCTTCGAAGGGTCGGAGGATGGTGCGCTTGGTTTCGATGGAGCTGGTCATGAAGCAATCTATCGGCGTTTACTCCGCCCCCAACACCGGTAGCTCATCACACAACGCCAGCGCCTTCAGCGCCTGGCAGGTCGCGATGTAGGTGCTGTAGTGATAGTTTCCTCGATAGAGCGAATGCATCCACCAGCGGCCCGAGACTCGCTGTTCCTTCTTGAGCCATGCGACGGCTTTCTGAAGGCGCTCATCTTTGGCGGGCACGTTGCTTTGACGCATCAGCACGACGGCGAGCGATGTCATGTAGGCATCGCTTTCGGGTTTCGCGGCATCGGGGAGGCTGGTGATGAGCTTTTGGACGGTTTCGCTGACTTCGAAGTGCCAGTCGTTCAGCGCGGAGAAGTCGCGGGTGCTCCAGCCGCCATCGGCGTGTTGTTTGGAGGAGAGCAGCTTGAGCGCGGCGTCGCGTTTTTCGGCGGAAACGAGCTCCGGCATGTAAAAGGCGAGTTGGAGACTCAGGACGCGATCCCAGTCATTTTTCGGCTCGGTGGTGCGCAGCCAAGTTTTGAGCTTTTCGACCTTTCCGAGCAGTTTTTCGTCCTTGAGGCCCGCGAGCCATCCGGGAGCCGCGGTGATGGTGCGTGCGGCTTGCAGCGAGAGCTCGAAGTCGGTGGTGATGTGCGGGATTTCGACCTCGCCATGGCTCACGAATGCTCCGCTGGCCGCCTGGCGCTCAAACATGTCGCGGATGGAGCGCTCGGTGTGCTCGCTCGTTTTGCCGGAGAGGTGCTTGTCCCACTCCGCGAGGCCCAGCGAGCGCCACACGGCCGAAAAAGCGCCCGGCATGTGCTTGTAGCCGCTCTTGGTGGCCGTCTCCTTCACCTCTTTGACCTCCTTCGGCACGAACTCGATGAAGTCTGCCACGATCTCTTCGCTCGGTTTGCCGAGTTGCGGGATCAAAGCGGGCCGCTCGCTGAGGTAAGGCCCCGTCGTGTGGCAGTTCACGCAGCTCTTTTCGCGAACCCAGCACGTCGAGCCATCATCGAGATACTTTACCGCCGCCTTGATCGACTCCGCGCCGAACTGCTGCACGCGCGGCTCATCGGCGGTGGGGATGCTCACTTTGATGTCACCGGATTCATATTGAAACGCGGGCTTCGGTTTCGGCGCGGGCGTGGTCGCGGCGAAAAGGACCGAAGGGACGAAAAGGACGGCAAGGACGTGTTTCATGCGGGATTCAAACGCTGCCGCCGCACCGATCATTGCGATTTCCCATACGCGCGCTCCACCTTGGCCACGCGCAGTTGGTAATCGGCATACCAGGTCGTCTTTCCCGTCTCCTGCGCGATGAGGTGTTCGGCGTTCGCCTTCCAGTTCGCGATGGCCTGCGTGCTTTCCCAATACGACACCGTGATGCCGAAACCGTCCGTGCCGCGTGCGCTTTCCACACCGAGGAAGCCTGACTGCTCATGCGCGAGTTCCACCATGCGATCCGCCGTGTCGCCATAGCCCTGATCGTCCTCCGTGCGCTGCGAGGTGAAGATGACGGCGTAGTAGGGCGGCGAGGGCGTTGGAGCGAAGGTGGACATGAGATCAGAGCGATTTGTGCATGCAGAGTGCTCCACCGGCCTCTGGCACATAGACAGCCTGCTCGAAGCCGGCGGCGGCGTAGATGCGACGCGCGTGGTGGTTGTTTTCCTGCACTTCGAGCGTGAGACGGCAGCAACCGAGCTCGCGGGCACGGGCAGCGATGGTATCCATGAGGCGTTTGCCGATGCCGTGACCGCGATGCGTGGGCTGCACAAAGTAGTCCATGATGTAGAGCAGCCGCCGCGCGGCGAAGGTGGAGAAGCCGAGGAAGCAAATCGCGATCCCGACTGCTTCATCATCGGCGTAGGCCAGAAAAACATGCGTCGTGGGATGCTGGCGCAGACCGGGGATGAGATCGCGGCGCGCGGCATCGGACAAAGGATGCCCGTCGCCCATCGGATCGGCCGAATACGCATCCAGCAGGCGCAGCGTGTCGGCGGCGTGGTCTTCGCGGCTGAGATCGGCTTCGAGAGTGAGGATGGATGCGCTCATGGGAGTTTCTGGCTCGGGAGTGATTGCATCGCCCACGCGAATGACGCCATCGCTCAAGATGTCTGCTCGCAGGCCACCGCGGTCGGCGAGCGGCTTCAGCAGCGCTTGGCCGGTCACTTTGTCCAAATGCGTGCACGGCGGGCAGAGGCGGATGCCCTCAATGAGCACATCGCCGATGCGGAAGCGTTTTCCGACGAGATCGTTCAGTCGCACGCCCTCGGTGACGAGGTTGCGGCGAGCTTCCGCAGCGCTCAGGGCGAGTTCCGCCAGCACTTCGCCTTCGATCAGCGTGAGCTCGCGACCCGGGCCTTTCGGCTCCCAATCGGTAAAAGTGCCACAGCCTTCAAAGTAGCGATCTCCGACGAGACCACGATGTGCATGTGCTTGCGCCTCGTTCACCGCATGGGGCAAGACGGTAGCCGCTGGGCTGATGTAGATGGCAGAGACTCGCGCAGGCATGCGGGGATGTTGCCGTCGTCCAGCCATGGGTCAAATGCGGGAAGTGCTTGATGCGAGGGCTGCCGGAGCGAAGGGATGCGGCCCATGACTGCCCTCAGTGAAGCTCCGCATCAGCCGCTCGGCGAAATCGTCGTCGATTGGCAAGAGCCGCCCTTTCCGGCTCGCGAGGTGATGCACGGACGATTCTGTCGTTTGGAGCCGCTCGATGTTTCCAAGCATGCGGAGCAGCTTTTCGCCGCGAATGCGCTCGATCCTCATGGCGCGAACTGGACCTATCTGCCCTACGGCCCGTTTGAGTCCTTTTCGGACTATCGGGCATGGCTGGAGCAGCAAAGCAGCACGCGTGATCCGCTTTTCTTTGCCATCGTCGATCCCGCGAGCGGCGAAGCCATCGGCGTGGCGAGCTATCTGCGCATCACGCCCTCCAGCGGCAGCCTTGAGGTCGGTCATCTGCATTTCTCGCCGAAACTCCAGCGCACGCCCGCCGCCACCGAGGCGATGTTTCTGATGATGCGCCACGCTTTCGAGCTCGGCTACCGCCGCTACGAGTGGAAGTGCGATTCCCTCAACGAAGCCTCGCGCAAGGCCGCGCTGAGGCTCGGCTTGTCGTTTGAAGGCATCTTCCGCCAAGCGACGGTGCGCAAAGGCCGCAATCGCGATACCGCGTGGTTCGCCGCCATCGACAAAGAATGGCCAGCGCTGCGTGCAGCCTTTGAGCAATGGCTCAGCCCGTCGAATTTCGATGAACAGGGGCATCAGCGCGTGAGTTTGTCATCGCTCACACGAGTTAGTTGAACCCTTTGAGTAGTTCCTCGGCCAAAGTAGCCCTCCATTTCAGGGGCTGGGCGTCTGGCTTGGCGGACATGCCGTCTGGGGAGAGGAAGAAGCAGCGCTTTTCAGCAAGCACCTTCGAAGAGCCGCCAATCTGCCCGTTGGGTGTTTCCCACAGGTATTCACCTGGGCCGAAAGTATGAAGGCGTAACACCGGCTGACCCGATTCTAGATCAACAAGAATGGGCCTCCCAGCATGACCACACAGCCAAAGTCCCCGTCGATTTTTGGAGATGCCGATCACTTCAAGGTCAATCTCGTCTGTGAATGCCGACCACTGTTTCTGCTGGTGGAGCAAAGTGCCATCCTTTGTGGCATAGATGGCGAAGTTGATAGGGTTGGAGAATGGCACCTGGGTGATAAACCAATCAGCAGGAACCACGCAGGGCCTGAAATGAGGACAATCGACAGTGCCCGGGGCACGCAGTTCGGCGAGTTTCGCGGTCTTAACTTCATAGCGATAAATACCGCCACGATCATCGAGCCAAGTATAAGCATCGGAATTCTTCTGCCGAGTTATGGCTGCCACTGCTTGCTGGCCCGATGCCTTCGCAATTTTGGCCACCACCTTCCAAGAAGGAGCCTCACGAATAACAAGCTCTGCTCCCGTTGACTCTTCGTGGATGGCCACAGAGCCGTCCATGGTAAAGACGCACCTTAGAGTCACTCCAAGTGGGAAACTTCCCGTTTCAGCCGAGCCTTCAGAATTCAGTGAGAAGATCCTCACAGTGGAATTGGCCCTGACGTACATCGCTGAGTCACCGCAATAGCCAGAATCGAATACCGAACTTGAAGGAGCTTTCAGCCGACCGATCAAGCGGCCATCACGCTGAAGGCGAATCCAAAAGGGGTCTAACAACAAAATGTCGTTTCCAGCCTCGGATTTTGGCCGCGTCGGAGGTTGAACTGCCTGATCGAACTCATGTTGTTGCACGCCGCCGTCTTTAAGCGACACGCACATGATGAAACCAGGATCCTTAACCATGGTGATTACAGATGCGTCACGAGTCATCGATACCTTGTCTGAGACTTCGAGCGGCTCCATGCCTGTCGAAGCGCCGAATTGGTTCACTATCTGTCCATTTTGCGCATCACAGATCACGACTCCTTGCTGGTTCGTGGCGACAGCAAGCTTCTTCGAATCTGAACTCCAAGCTAGCGCATTGACCTCCCTGACGCCTTCGATGTGACGAGGCTCCTTCGGGTTTGAAGTAGCGTATAGAGCCAGCGGTATCGCGGGTGACGATGCTGCCATAAAGGCACCGTCCGTGGAAACTGCTGTTGAGAAGGTTGGATTTGATGAAATTGGCCGCCAAAGGCGTTCGCCCGCAGCGGGCGTCACGAGATAGGCTCCGTCAAAAGTGCTGAGAGCCATTGAGCCTCCACCTGCGGCGCCAGAATAGTATTGCCCCGGCCGGGCATGTTGGATGCGCTGTGTCTCAACGAGCTGCTTATCCAGCACCACGGATGAGCGATTGTGTAGAAAAACTGCCAACCCGGCAGTCAGAGATGCAACCTGCTTGATCGCTTCATCTATTCTCGGTTTCCATTCGGCTGCCACCTCGCCCGTTTGAAAGTTGATACGCTGAACGACGGCTGAGGTAGCCACTGTCACCATGGGTGGCTCCAGAGCGTCCAGCGATACCGTGTCTGCCGTTTTACTCTGCCAAATCACAGCTTCTTTGAGACGATCCATCACGATGGCCTTTCCCTGCCTGCTTCCGGCCAGATACCTGCCATCGGCAGAGGCAGCAATATTGGAATCTGTATGATCCAGGGGCGCGAGAGACTGCAAAAGAGTGCCATCTTTGTGCCAAACCCTTAACTCACCCCGACGGCTCTTGGTCACAAGTAGCTGGTCGTTAGCCGTCCACAGCAAACGATAGGGGGCCATCGATGGATTGCTCTGGATGATTATTCTTGGCTCAGCCTGCAACTCAGAGGTGATCAGCACTGCGAAAGCGCCGAAGTAGATAAGATTGAATGAATTGAGGTTCATGGTTTAAAACTAGGTTTCGCGATGGCCCCAAGGCTTGGAATCTAGGCATCATGCATTGTTACAAGCACACACAGGTAGCAGGGAGCTCACAAACTCAAGAAGACCTTGGATGATGGAGCTGCGTTCCGATCATTGGCTCGCCTTTAATCCATTGAAATGATCAAACAGCTGCATCTCAGCCGCTTGCTGATGTTTCGGATGACATGATGCCCGCATCATCGGCGTTACTTCCGACCCAACCGCCGTATGAAACGCCTCGCTCTCTTCCTCCTCGCCGCCCTCAATTTGCATGCGCAGCAGCGTGTGGAGGTGTTGCGGGATTTGTGGATCTCCGCCTACTCGAAGGAGGTGGAGGGGAACAATGGCGGATCCCACCGGCTAAAGCTGAAGGGCATCCAGGAGTTCTTCCTCATCGACTTCGATCCGGCGGCGCTGCGCGGGAAGAAGATCACCAAAGCGCAACTGCATGTGCATCTCGCGTCGCCGGAGGCACCGCTCCGACGCACGACGGTCTCCACGATCTCGCAGGACTGGGTGGAAGGCACCGGAAGCAGCTATGCGAAGACACCGGGCGCGAGTTCCTTCGTGTGGGCAAAGACAGGCGAGTTGCGCTGGGGCAACAACGAGCCGGACATCACCAGCGTCGTCTGCGGTGAAGGCGGATCGCTGTGGGGCTTTGGCGAGGCCTCCGCGCCGGATGCGGAAGGCTGGCAGATCATCCCCATCGCGCCCGACGTGGCGCAGGCACGACTCGAGGGCCGTTCGCATGGCTTTTACGTCATCGACGACATCGGCAACGAATACACACGCGATGGCAATGCGGTGAAGTTCACCAATTTCGTGAATCGCTACGTGTCGAGCCGCGAGGACAAACGCATTCACAAGCCCTACTTCACGCTCTGGCTCGAAGATGGAGCCGTGGAGGCTCCCAAAACCGTCAATCAGGTCAATCAGGTCGCCGCAGCCACTTTGCCGCCTGTTCCGGCCATTTCGGCCGTGAAGCCGAATTTGCCTTCGAAAGACGTTTTCGGCCGCGAACTGGCTTCGACGCACTTTTTTGCCGCGAAGGGTGAAACGATCGGTTTTTCGGTCACGGGGAAACCGATCGTCAAAGCGCCTGATTTGGGCGTGAAGCTCTACTCGATGCCGAAGGTCGGCGGAATGCATGATCCGCTCGTGCCGGGTGATGATTCCAAAAGCGAAGACACCTTCATTGAGCTCCACATTCCCAAAAGCATGCCCGCAGGCACGCACGGCGGCACGGTGACGGTGAATGGCACGGTGATGCCGTTCACGATCACGGTTTGGAACTTCACGCTGCCGGATCGCCTGTCGTTTGTGCCGCAGATGAACGCCTACGGCCTGCCGGGGCATGCGCGTGACTACTACCGGCTCGCGCATGAGCATCGTGTGGTGCTCAATCAGTTGCCGTATGGCTGGACGGGCAAGGTGGACGAGCCTGCGCCGAAGCTCGGCGGCGATGGGAAGTGGGACTGGACGAAGTTCGATGCCGAATTCGGCCCTCTGCTCGATGGCAGCGCCTTCGCCGATCTGCCGCGCGGCGCGGTGCCGGTGGACGCGTATTACCTGCTGCTGAACGAGAACTGGCCGATGAAACACGACGAGCACTTCAAAGGCGGCTACTGGATCGAGAGCGCGTTTGATGAGGCCTACTGGA
This sequence comes from Verrucomicrobiaceae bacterium, assembly GCA_016713245.1. Lineage (GTDB taxonomy): Bacteria > Verrucomicrobiota > Verrucomicrobiia > Verrucomicrobiales > Verrucomicrobiaceae > Prosthecobacter. Next base: position 2,506,262 of record JADJPM010000001.1, read on the forward strand.
CGCAGTTTCGCGCGATGGCCGCGGAGATCGCGAAGCACCTCGAAGCGAAGGGCTGGACCGAGCCGATGTTTGAGTTCTACCTCAACAACAAGGTGTACTTCAAAAAGGACGACTGGCGCAAATGCACCGCGGCGTGGATTTTCGACGAACCGGTGCACACGCAGGACTTCTGGGCCATCCGCCACTACGGCCGCGAGTTCTGGAACGCCGTCGCGCCTTATCCGAAGGTGAATCTCACTTATCGCGCCGACATTTCCCGTCCGCAGTGGCAGCGCGATTTGCTCGATCACTGCGTGAACGTCGAAGTCGTCAGCGGCGTGCTGCGCGACTACTGGCCGCGCATTCAGCGTCGCGCCGAGGCCTGCGGCAATCTCTACTACATGTATGGCGGCGCGAACGCCATCGGCACGCCGAACATCGCCAACGCCGCGTGGTGCGTCGAGGCCTGGTCGCTCGGCGCAGATGGCGTCGTGCCCTGGAACACCATCGGCAAAGCGGACGCGTGGCAAACGCCCGACGAACTCTCCGTGCTCTACCCCACCGCCAACGGCCCCGTGCCCAGCCTGCGCCTGAAAACCTTCCGCGCCGGTCAGCAACTCGTCGAGTATCTCACCCAATACTGCGCCGTCAGCGGCGAGAGCCGCGAAGCCGTCATGGCCGCCGTGCGTGCCACCCCCGGCCTCAGCGCGACCTTGGTGAAGAAGAACGAAGAAGACGCCGGCAAGTCACAGTTCGGCAAAGACACGCAACCTGCCTTTGAAGCACTGCGCCTGCGCCTTGGTGCCTATCTCGATGCCAAAGCACCTGCACCGAAGGATCGCTGGCATGATCCGCGGCCTGCGCGGCCGGATTTGAAGAAGGCGCGGGAGATTGAGCCGCTGGCGGTGCCTTGATCAGGGCTTCACGCCTTTTGCGAAGAGCCACTCGTGCAGCGTGGCTTCTTCGAAGACTTTGCCGGCGATCCCGTGGCCGCCGGTCGGGTATTCGGTGTATTTGCATTCTTTGTCGCGCTTCAGCGCCTCCCACAGATCGCGCGAGTATTTTACCTCGACGGTTTGATCATCGACGGCGTGGAAAAGCCATAGCGGCACTTTTTTGAAGGTGCCTGCGGTTTCCGGCCCGGTGCAGCCTGCGACGGCGACTCCGGCGGCGAACAGGCGCGTCTCCGTGTTGATGAGATGGCAGGTGCCAAAGCCGCCCATCGAATAGCCGACGCAATAGACGCGCTCTTTGTCGATGGGCAGCGACTTGAGCAGTTCCTTCACCAGATCGATCGCTTCCTCACCGGGTTTCGAGTTCCACGCCGAGCCCGTGCCGCCAAAGGGCTGGTAGCCGAGCGGCGCGAGGATGATGCACGGGTTCTTTGCGTAGCGTGCCTCGGTGGTGAAGCTCTTCATCCAGCCGCCGACTTGTTTGCCGTTTTCATCGTTTTGACTGCGGCCATGCAACGCGAGGATCAGCGGGTATTTCTTCGTGGCATCGAGTTCCTTCGCGCCGTAGAGGGCAAAGGGCAGGTCTTTGTATTTCGAGAGCGCCCAGTCGCCCGTGAGCAGCGCGGCAAACTCGCCTTCCACCTTCTTCGGTGCCGCCGCATTGGGCGTCGTCGCGGGCGCTGCGGGGCCTTGTTGTTTCACAAAAGCCTGATCCGCCGCGGACAGACGGCTCAGCGGCACCGGCACGCTCTGGCCGTTCGCCAGTTTCAGCATCACTTGATCGCCATTGAGCGAGACAAAGTCCGCCTGGAGCTTTTTGCCATCACTGGAGGTCCACTCACGGGCCTCGGCGGAGAAGGTCACGACGAGCAAAAGGGCGGAAAGCAAGGTCTTCATGGCAAAGGCTGGTTGGCGGGCACTAGAACAGAAAGCGCGTGGCATTGTTTCATGAAAGGCGCTGGCGGGGGCGTAAGACGGCCTGTGGCTTCATCCAAACCGTTTGGTAGAAAGATTGAGGGTATTGCGTCAGGACAAACACAGATAAGGAGGAAATCAGACAAGCAGTAAAATGGGAGTTAGAACATGGAAACCTTATAGAGCAACCCAGCGGGTAAGAACCCCGCGCGGTAGAGCCTGGAGCCAGGCAGCCGCAAGCGAGTCATGCGTCGTCAGTCGTGAGGCTGGCTCGAAGCGTTGACAGCGAGCACCAAAGCCGTGGGATTGAGCCTCGAAAGATCAATATCGTGGACTGTCTTCGCCGTTACCCTGGCGGGGACCCGTGCGCACATCGCGTCAAAGGGCCAGCGATGGGCGAGCCACCGGGGTCCGAGACCCGGGCAGAGGTGCATGACAGGGGGTGCCTGTGAACCTGAGAGAGCTCCACAACCAAGAGCCTCTGCTGCCGACAACCCAGCCGGAGGTGGACGACACCGGCGTAACAACGTCCTGGCATGAACGAGGGAGCATCACCCACGCGCATGAACAAAGCCGAAGATGCCGCAGCAGTAAGCCGGAGCGAGTCTTCAAAGCAAGCCGAGGTGAGGGGCCGGAGCAGTCGTAGTGTGCCCGTAATACCGTTTGAAGAGTGGCGAACCGGAACCGACGGGAGCCAGCCAGTAGGAAAGGAGCACACCCGGAAAAAGGAGGAACCGTTGAGGGGAAACACAGCCGCGACACCAAGAGCGGCAGACGTGTCAACCAAGCAGCAACGGATAGCAAAACTTGCCGAGCAAATGCGCGGCAAGGCGCTCACATCGTTGAGTCACCACATCGACGGGGCATGGCTCCTGGAAGCCTGGCGGCGGACCCGCAAGGACGGAGCCGTCGGCGTCGATGGGCAAAGCGCCAAGCAGTATGCGGAGAACCTTCACGGGAACCTCGCCGACCTGCTCGACCGCGCCAAAAGCGGACGCTACAAAGCGCCGCCCGTGCGCCGAGTCCACATCCCCAAAGGAGATGGAAAGAGCACACGGCCCATCGGCATCCCGACACTCGAAGACAAGGTGCTACAACGAGCCATCGTCATGGCGCTGGAGCCAGTCTATGAAGCAGACTTCAAAAGCTGTAGCTATGGATTTAGGCCCGGAAAATCCGCCCATGACGCCCTGGAGGCGCTTTGGCAACAAAGCATGGGAGCATGGCATGAGCGCCCGGTGCGGTGGGTGCTCGACGTGGACATCAAGTCCTACTTCGACACACTCCACCACCCGCACCTGCGGCAAATGCTCGACAAACGGATACGCGACGGAGTGATCCGACGGCTCATCGACAAATGGTTGAAAGCCGGCGTGATGGAAAAAGGGAACCTCAGTTATCAAGACGCAGGCACACCCCAGGGCGGGGTGATAAGTCCACTGCTGAGCAACATCTACCTGCATGAAGTGCTCGACGAATGGTTCGAGTGCGAAGTGCAGCCAAGGATGCGTGGCCGCGCCTTCCTCGTGCGCTACGCCGACGACTTCGTCATCGGCTTCGAGTGCGAAGAAGACGCCCGGCGGGTGCAGCAAGTCCTGCCCAAACGCTTTGAGCGCTACGGCCTGACCCTGCACCCCGAAAAGACCCGGTTGGTGGCGTTCAAACCACCCGCAGAACGGTCCCGGAAGCCAAACGAAGACAACAACGACCAAGACCAAGAACCACCGGCCCAAGGCCCCAAGCGCGAAACCAGAAGCTTCGGCTTCCTCGGCTTCACGCACATCTGGGGCCATAGCCGCAAAGGCAAGCCGATCATCAAACGCAGAACCGCGAGCAATCGGCTGACCCGATCGCTCAAAGCGCTGCGCGACTGGATGCGCCACCACCGGCACGACCCGGTGAGAGAGCAATGGCGCAAGCTGATGAGCAAAGTGAGGGGGCACGCCGCCTATTTTGGCATGCCCGGCAACAGCCGAGGACTCTCGCGCTACAGCCATCAAGCCCAGAGAGAATGGTTCAAATGGCTCAACCGGCGAGGCGGTCAAAAGCCGCTGACCTGGGAGAGATACAGTCAATGGTTGAAGGAAACCTTCCACTGGCCCGCCCCAAAATCCATCTACGATCACGACCCGCGTAGCAAACCCCTCCACCGGAAGAACCGGATGCGGTAGTCCCGCACGTCCGGGTCTGTGAGGGAGCCAGCGGGCAACCGCTGGCTCTACTCGGCTTGCGTCAGGACAAACACAGATAAGGAGGAAATCAGACAAGCAGTAAAATGGGAGTTAGAACATGGAAACCTTATAGAGCAACCCAGCGGGTAAGAACCCCGCGCGGTAGAGCCTGGAGCCAGGCAGCCGCAAGCGAGTCATGCGTCGTCAGTCGTGAGGCTGGCTCGAAGCGTTGACAGCGAGCACCAAAGCCGTGGGATTGAGCCTCGAAAGATCAATATCGTGGACTGTCTTCGCCGTTACCCTGGCGGGGACCCGTGCGCACATCGCGTCAAAGGGCCAGCGATGGGCGAGCCACCGGGGTCCGAGACCCGGGCAGAGGTGCATGACAGGGGGTGCCTGTGAACCTGAGAGAGCTCCACAACCAAGAGCCTCTGCTGCCGACAACCCAGCCGGAGGTGGACGACACCGGCGTAACAACGTCCTGGCATGAACGAGGGAGCATCACCCACGCGCATGAACAAAGCCGAAGATGCCGCAGCAGTAAGCCGGAGCGAGTCTTCAAAGCAAGCCGAGGTGAGGGGCCGGAGCAGTCGTAGTGTGCCCGTAATACCGTTTGAAGAGTGGCGAACCGGAACCGACGGGAGCCAGCCAGTAGGAAAGGAGCACACCCGGAAAAAGGAGGAACCGTTGAGGGGAAACACAGCCGCGACACCAAGAGCGGCAGACGTGTCAACCAAGCAGCAACGGATAGCAAAACTTGCCGAGCAAATGCGCGGCAAGGCGCTCACATCGTTGAGTCACCACATCGACGGGGCATGGCTCCTGGAAGCCTGGCGGCGGACCCGCAAGGACGGAGCCGTCGGCGTCGATGGGCAAAGCGCCAAGCAGTATGCGGAGAACCTTCACGGGAACCTCGCCGACCTGCTCGACCGCGCCAAAAGCGGACGCTACAAAGCGCCGCCCGTGCGCCGAGTCCACATCCCCAAAGGAGATGGAAAGAGCACACGGCCCATCGGCATCCCGACACTCGAAGACAAGGTGCTACAACGAGCCATCGTCATGGCGCTGGAGCCAGTCTATGAAGCAGACTTCAAAAGCTGTAGCTATGGATTTAGGCCCGGAAAATCCGCCCATGACGCCCTGGAGGCGCTTTGGCAACAAAGCATGGGAGCATGGCATGAGCGCCCGGTGCGGTGGGTGCTCGACGTGGACATCAAGTCCTACTTCGACACACTCCACCACCCGCACCTGCGGCAAATGCTCGACAAACGGATACGCGACGGAGTGATCCGACGGCTCATCGACAAATGGTTGAAAGCCGGCGTGATGGAAAAAGGGAACCTCAGTTATCAAGACGCAGGCACACCCCAGGGCGGGGTGATAAGTCCACTGCTGAGCAACATCTACCTGCATGAAGTGCTCGACGAATGGTTCGAGTGCGAAGTGCAGCCAAGGATGCGTGGCCGCGCCTTCCTCGTGCGCTACGCCGACGACTTCGTCATCGGCTTCGAGTGCGAAGAAGACGCCCGGCGGGTGCAGCAAGTCCTGCCCAAACGCTTTGAGCGCTACGGCCTGACCCTGCACCCCGAAAAGACCCGGTTGGTGGCGTTCAAACCACCCGCAGAACGGTCCCGGAAGCCAAACGAAGACAACAACGACCAAGACCAAGAACCACCGGCCCAAGGCCCCAAGCGCGAAACCAGAAGCTTCGGCTTCCTCGGCTTCACGCACATCTGGGGCCATAGCCGCAAAGGCAAGCCGATCATCAAACGCAGAACCGCGAGCAATCGGCTGACCCGATCGCTCAAAGCGCTGCGCGACTGGATGCGCCACCACCGGCACGACCCGGTGAGAGAGCAATGGCGCAAGCTGATGAGCAAAGTGAGGGGGCACGCCGCCTATTTTGGCATGCCCGGCAACAGCCGAGGACTCTCGCGCTACAGCCATCAAGCCCAGAGAGAATGGTTCAAATGGCTCAACCGGCGAGGCGGTCAAAAGCCGCTGACCTGGGAGAGATACAGTCAATGGTTGAAGGAAACCTTCCACTGGCCCGCCCCCAAAATCCATCTACGATCACGACCCGCGTAGCAAACCCCTCCACCGGAAGAACCGGATGCGGTAGTCCCGCACGTCCGGGTCTGTGAGGGAGCCAGCGGGCAACCGCTGGCTCTACTCGGCGAAAAATTTCAGAGCCATTTGCCTGACTCGGTGCATCAAAGCCGGTTGAGCACGGCTTCACGGATTCCCGGCAGCTTTCAAAAGGTCCGCCTTGAGTCTTAATTGATAAACACGGCCTGTCAGGCTACTCAGGGTGAACTCCGCCGACTCGCCCGCGGCAACTTCCACGCCGTTTAGGGCGCTGATGCGTTCGTCCTGGGAATCACCGCCTTTTTCCTTCAAAGTGCCTGAGATGGAGAGGTGTGAGCTTTCCTTTCCTTCTGTCAGTTTTTTCACCTGAGATGCCACGAGGACGAGTTCGAACGAAACGCCCTTTCCGTCAGCGAGTGATTGACCCCAGGCGATTTTGGCCGGTGCTCCGAGCAAGGTGTACAGAGTCGGCTGGCTGATGACACGCGCTTCACCGCTGCGATAGGCCGACATCTCGGAAATCACGCCCGTAATGCAAACCTGACCGGGACGTTGATCCAAGGCCGTGAGTTCACGGAGCGCAGCTTCAAAGGCCCGGCTGGCTGGCAGCAGGCGGATCGAGTTGGTGGCCGCGTCTATAGAAACCAGCGTGCTGGCGAATTCTGGATGCGCTTTGAGCAGGGTGGATTTGGCCTGCTCCGCTTCGATGTACTTCAGCGTCACGGACTTGAGGTCCGCCATTTTAACAGCGTCTGGAGAGAGGTCTGGGACGGGCTGGCTTCGTTTCGTTGCATCTCCAACCCGCGGCCGGTGCTCGCGGATGAATTCGGAGGGTTTCCAGTAGTTCCTCCTCGTGCTCTTTTCATACTTGGACTGCTCCAGGAACATGCCGGTGGTTTGGCGCAGCTCGAAGTGCAGATGGACGGGATACATGCCTCGATTGTTGCCCATCGTGCCGATCTTTTGGCCGCGTTTGACGATGGCTTGCTCCTCCACGAGCCGCTCGTGCAGATGATGATAGGATGACTCGCAAACCACCGGCGTGCCGTCTTTCTCCAAGTAAGTGTGCTGTAGGATGATCACGTTGCTGTGGCCCGCCTTCGCATCCGCGGAGAATACCACCACACCGTCCGCCGTGGCATACACCGGGTCGCCGAGGTCGCTGTCCGCGCCGCCGTTGCCGTTCCAGTCTTCGCCGGTGTGGCTGCCGTTGGTGCCGAAGGCTGCGCGGGTGACGTGGTAGCCCTTTCCATCTGGCGCACCGATGGGGAAGTCGAAGCCGTCAGCGAGAGGTGGTTTGGCAGACGGGAGCATTGCTTGATCTGCATTCGCGTCTTCGTCTTCATCCACACGTTCGACACAACGCACAACCATCATGCGAAGCTCTTCAGGATCGGCCGAGCCGGGAAGCAGCGCTGAAAAATAGCTTCCAGAGGACACTCCGATGGACGCGGAGTACTGATTCCAGTCAGGCTTCAGCCAAGTCCAGACAGGGCTGATGGTGCGGCCATCCGTGTGCGCACGCATGGTCGCACGTTCACCCGCAGCAGTGAATTCGACGGTCTCATTCGGAATTGTCTGGCCAGTTCGAGGCTGCTGGACGGAGAAGGGCTCCATGCGCTCCAGTTTGACGCTGGGATTGCCACGAAAGCTTTTCAGCAGGTCATTGACCTCAGAGGGCTCCATGAAATCGACCCACTCGGAGCGCGAGTAGCGGCTGTGCACTTCTTTCCGGCGCTGGAGCAAGTCGGAGATCTTGGCGGGAGTGCCATCCTGGTAATCGAACAAGCTGTTGAACCAAGTTTGCTCGGACCGTGGCCACGTCAGCACCCAGCCATCAAACTGGATCGGTGCTCGCGCGGATGCTGGCAGCCAGCGCACGCGTGGCAGCGGACGCGTGCGTGCAGTCAGACACGAAACAAGCGTCTCCGGAAACAGTCCCTCGGAAGGAATGGGAATGAGCAGCGCGTCGTTTCTGCCGAGAGTGGCTGCAAAATCACCGCGCAGCTTTTTGCGAGGCGCTTTGTCGGCGTCATCGGCTTCATTTCGACGAATGGCCTCGGCGGCGGAGGCTTGTTTTTCATCCAGCATGGGCATGAAAATGCTGCCGGACACCTGCACGCCCTCCGAGGTCAAAAAGGCGGTGACCTCAGCCCTCTCCGAATGGCTCATGCGGCTCCAGTGTCCGGGTTTTCCCGGCTTCACATGAAAATACGGATAACCGACCGCAGTGCCTTTGAGTCCGACGCGGTCTTGCGCCTCATCGACTGGCAGCTTGAGGACTTTGGCAGGCGCATCGTGACTCATCACACAGACGTAGGCTTCGATGACGACCTCGGTGTCGTGCTGGGTCTTCGGCAGGTCCCTGTCGTCGCCTTGCAACATCTCCGCAGGCGTCGGTGGCCGCACGCTCACGGGCGTCTTGCCGGAGGCAGACACGATTTCCGCGATGAGCCTGCTGCCATCCACCTGTGTCTGCTGTGGCAGAAGAACGATCCGGCCCGCGGGCAGCCAGTCTTTCGGGAGCAAGGGAAGCATCGCATGGGCCTCGCCCTCGCGCTCAAACCGCACCTGATCCCACCATCTGCCCTGACGGTCATCCGCTAGGACGCGGAAGAGCATGGGCTTTGGCGAAGCCGCGCATTCATGCAACACCACCCGCGAATTCTCTCCTTCTCCGATGACGAGGGCCAGAATCGTTTGATCGGCCAGCAAGCTGAGCTCGCAGGAATCCATGAGCGGTTGCGGAGTGTTCGCGGTGGCCGGTTCGGGTGCGGCCGCAGGCTTGGAGCGTTCCACCGCGGCTTTGAGGCGTTCGGTGAGCTGGTAGGTGTCTTCCTTTTCCAGATTGCCATGAATGCGCAGGTCCTTGGAGTTGAGGACATCTTGGATGCGCGGCGCGGCGAGCAAGCGTCCGTCGATGACCACGCTGAGCCGTGTGTTTTTATCCGCCGCAGCGATGCCTTCGAGTATTTTCAGGGCCTCCTTGGTCAATGACAGCCCGAGGCCGTGCCGGTGTTGCTCCGGCGTGCCAAGCCAGCCGACATCGCGGATGGCGGAGATGTCCAGCAGCACTTCTTTTTCCACCGACAGGGTCTCATCCACCGCGCCCTGCGCTTTCTGGCGCGGCAACACAAGTGTCTCCGTGTTTGGAGTGGCCTCTTTCGCCACGCGGCGGACTTGTAACTCACAAGTAGGCAGCTCAGCAGACTTTGGTAAGCCGAGAGCAGGTGCCGAAGTCTGTGGTCGTGAGACTTTTGACATTGTGCGGAAAACGAAGGACACCAAACCCAGGCAACCGAGCAGCACGAGGGCGACCAGGATGAGGATGGAGCAACCGAGGCCGAAGAAGCCCATGCGCTTTCCCGATGCACGGCCTGCATGCCACAGCACGATGCCGGCGATGGGAAAGAAGAGCGCGCCGATGCATACCAAGGGCATGACGACTGCTTCCAGCGGGTTCGGGTGCCAGCTACCTGACTCGGTCGCAAGGCCATAGAGGAAACCCCCGGCGAAAACGATGCATGGCACCGCCAGGATGAAGGCGCTCCAGGCAAAAGCCCGCAACCAGCTCCCACGAAACAGCGCGATCGCCAGCGGAGCGGTAGCTGCGAGCAGCGAGACAAAGAGAGTCATCGCACCCGCATCGCCACGCAGGCCATCATCACGCACGACATCTAGAATAAAGGCCACCCAGAGTCCTAGCAGCCCCAAACCGACCCAAACCGCCGCATTGACCGCCAGCGCATTCATCGATCCCTTCTTCGGATTCTGAGGACCACCTTCGCCGCGCCATTCCATGCGGTGCGTGGTGATTTTCCCACACGCGGGGCAGGTCATGAGCTTCATCGGCTTTCCAGAGGCACCGCAACGAATGCCGCCGCGATCCCAAACCGAGGTCGCATGTCCGCAATCGCACACGAGGTGCCATTGCTGCGACTCCGCCTTCATCTTTTCGAACCAATGCGCTGGCATCCAGCGCTGGAAGAAGCTCTGAGTGCCGTTGAGCGGCCTTTGGGGCTGATGAACGGCCTTTTCGACCTGCGTGCGAAACTCTGCTGCGGTGGCGAAGCGCAGCTCGGGTGTCTTTTCGAGCGCGCGGAGCACGATCTCATCAATGCGGATGTCCACTTGGACGCGTTTCGACGGGGCTTCGAGTTTGTCCTTGGGGCGCTCGCCGGTGAGCATCTCATAAAGCACCACGCCGAGGCTGTAGATGTCTGCGCGATGGTCAGCGTGGCCGTTTTGCTGCTCCGGCGCGGCGTAGGCGGGTGTGCCTTGAGGAAGTGAGGCAGACACTCTTGTCTGCTCGGTTTGTGAACAGACAGGAGTGTCTGTTTCACGGTGGATGATCCGCGCCACGCCGAAGTCGGCGATCTTCACGACGCCGCTTTTGTCGATGAGGAGGTTCTCCGGTTTGATGTCGCGGTGGACGATGCCGTGGTCGTGGGCGCATTGCAGCGCGTCACACACGGGCGGGACGATGCTGAGGGCTTCTTTGGGCGTGAGGCGCTTGGTTTGGAGAAGCTGGCGTAGGTTCACGCCGTCCACGAACTCCATGAGGAGGTAATAAATGTGGTTCAGCCCTCCGGGCTGATCGGAGGGCAGTCCAGAGGACTGCACCACACTACCAAAGTCGAACACGCTGACGATGTGCGGATGATTCAGCGCGGCGAGGGCCTGTGCCTCTTTTTCAAAGCGGGCGGCGAATTGTGGATCGTCGGCACGCTCGGGTGCGAGCAGTTTGAGCGCGACGAGGCGGTTCAGGGACTTCTGGCGTGCTTTATAGACCACGCCCATGCCGCCGCGGCCGAGACACTCGAGGATTTCGAGCTGCGGGAAGTGCGGCGCGAGTTCTTCCGGTGTCATTGGAGGCAAGGCGACGTTCGATTCGCCGTCCTGCGTCGGCTGCATGGCTCCGACCATCAGACAGCGCGGGCACAGACCGCCGACGGCATCGGTGGGCAGCGAGTCGCCGCAGCGCGGGCATTGGGAATGGGAAGAAGGTGGGTTCATGCCCGGTCATGCCGTGAGGCGAGGGGAAGGTTACACGGATTCTCAAAGAATCCTCATCCACCGAGCGCTGCGAGCAAAGATCGCATCTCGTCCTCGATGGACGCGGCATCCTTGAGCGTGCTGGCGATTTCTTCCTTCACGCAGTGGCGGAAGCGGCTGCGAAGGCGATGAACGGCCACGCGGGCGGCTCCAGCGCTGAGGCCGAGTTTTTCGGCGGCGGCGTTTTGGTCGCCGTAAGCGGCTTCACCGAGCAAAGAAGGCTTCAAATGCTCCAGTAGCGCTGTTTTGCCCTCGTTGGCGCATTCACGCTCCAAAACATGCATCGCACGCGCGAGCACGGTGACGGCCCATTGGCGGTCAAAAGCGGCCTCGGGGCTGTCGCGGTCGGTTTGCGGCACTTCGGGCGTTTCGGCATCGAGTGACAAAGGTGCGATGCCGCCGCCGCGACGCAGTCGTTGGTCCGATTCCCATTTGGAGGCCACAAAGTGCCGCACGGCCCCGAGCAGATAAAAACGAAAGCGCCCACGCAACGGGTCCGCACCCGAAATGGCTCCGCCGGCGAGGATTTCGGCAAAGAAGGCATGACTCATCTCCCGCGCCGCATCCGCATCCCGCAGCACGCCACGCAAATAGGCCACGACGGGCTCATAATAGGCCTCACAAAGCTCCGCGAGCGCTCCACGCCCTTCATCGCTGTCCGCCTTGGCCAGGCAGACGCGAGTCCAGCGGGTGGTGTGAAAGGTGAACATTGAGGAGTGATGATTGAGTGAGTTGTGAATCAGTGAATGATCCAGAGATGAATGTTACAGCATTCATCAATCCCCACCGCCACCGCATCCTCCGCAGCCGCCACCACCATCGCCGCCGCCATCTCCGCCTCCTCCACCGCATCCGCTCGCTCCACAGCCACTGCTGCCGCAGCCGCTGGAGGATGATGCTTGGGGGCGATGCACGGTCTGGTAAAGCGGTTCATAGCCGGCTCCGGCCAGTGCACTGGTGCCTACGAGGGCCACCGCCATCGCGGCCAGATGACCGGCTTCGGGCAGAGCAGGCTCGGACTCCCTCAGACGGGGAGCCATCGCGGGTTTGGCCATCTGTTTCCATGCCGCCTCGCCCGCTGGCGTGCGGCGGGCGATCTTTGAAAGCACCACGCAAAGGACAATGAGGCTCACCACCAAAGCGATCACAAGAAAGGCCACCGGACGCTCCCGTTCCAAACCGATGAACACCTTCGCCACGCCGATGAGCATCATCAACACCAGCGGAGCGGCTACGATGAGCTGAATTTGAGACCTCTGGCCGCTGCTGAGCATCAAACCCGCAGACTCAAGGTTCCTCCGCAGCCTCTCCGCCAGCGGGGTGAACAGGTTGCGAAGGCTGCGAAGATCCTGCGGCAAGGTTTGCAGGACTCGTTGCTCCACTGGATGCAGCCGTGAATCGATGATGCCCGGCACCAGATGGAGCGTGGCGGGCTGTCGCGGGCCTTGGGATTGCACTTCCAGCATCCGCCGTGCAAACAAGGATGCCAGCGCTGCATCCAGCGCCCGACGCTCGCCGCCACCCAGTATCGCCAGCTCGTAAGGATCACTAACGGATGTCGCCCCCGCTGATGGTGCCACGATCTTCGTCGCGACCTTTGCCAGCACCCACGAGGCCAGCAGCGCGATGGCAAAGCCATAGAAGTAGAACAACAAAAACGCCTCGCCACGGTAGTCGAAGACATTCAAGTCATCGCAACTGACGAGCAGCATCGCAACCACGGCCAAAGCAGCGGCGCTCATCGCATGCCGCGCACGCACTCGCGGCAGCCAGGCCGGCTTGGGCAGCGTCCAGTGCCGTGACACATCCACCCAGCGCAGCACTTTGGGCCGGAAGCAGTGCTCGACACTCGTCCAGATGTCCGCAGGTGGTTCTTCGCCAAACATCTGCCGGTAGCTGTCGAGTGTGCGCTGGTATTGCTCGCGGTATTTGCCGCCTTCCAAAGCGCCTCCCTTGGTGGGCTCGTGATGGAGCGGACGTCCGAGAATCTCGCCGCAAAGCACCTGCCAGTAGGATCGTGTGTAAACGAGGTGCAGGTGCCAAACCTGGTCCACGGCCTCTCCCGGTGTCACCGGATGGCCCGCGTGCATTGCGAGCAGGAGGAAGCGCTTGTATTCCTGGATGGCACGGGAGGCGAACTCGCGCGACCAGCCGTTTTCCTTCGAAAGCCGTGCCGAGAAGTCGAACACAGCGTTGTTGTCATCGAGCTGGAAACCTTCCAGCTTCTCCCACAGTGCCTGAACCTCAGGCGTCCAATGTTGTTGGGTCATAGGTTGTTGAACGGTGAAAGGTTCGCACGGCGCGGTGTCATTGCTTTGGGATAAACGTGACGCATTCGTCACGCGGCGCATGTCATCGCGAATGGTCGGTTCATCAAGAACCACCTCGCTGCCGCAGCGTGCGCAGGTAGGCGTTGTCCGGCACCGGCTTCACCGGGCGCTCGGGAGTGGCGATCATGGTGCGGACGCGGGTTTCGCTGCTGGCGATGAGGTCGTGGATGATTTCGGCCTCGGGGAGGTTCTTCCAATACTTCATCGGCATCTCGGATTGCATGGCCTGCACCTTGAGTCGCGAGGGATTGAAGATGCTGCGGTAGTAAGTGCGCCAGAGATCGTCGTGCGCATCGGCGGCGGGGGCGTCATGTCGGCTCATGCCGGGCATGAAGGTGAGTTTTTCACCATCCCAGCTCACGCACTCGTCCGGGGTCAAAATCGACCAGTCCATGCTGGCGAAGCGTTTTTCGAAAAACGGCGCGGCAAGCCGGGTGATGCGATACTCGGGCTCAAACCAGGCGACGAATTGCTCGCGGCCGTTTGGCTCGTTCACGCCGACGAGGCGGAAGCGCACGAAGGCATGCATCTTGTGGATGTCGCGACTGACGGCCTTCGCCCACGCGTTGCATTGATGCATGTCGCGATCGGAAGGCATGCCGAGGAGGTGTTTTTCGCCGCCGAGCGTCAAACGATGCAAAAGGCGATACAAAATGGCGAAACGGCGTTCGTCGGTGTGGGCGCACACATTGGCCGCGAGTCGCAAAAAATCGGCAGAGACCTTCACGGAGGTGTTGGGGGTAGTTTGGTAGTCCGTCGGCTCTTCGGCGAGCAAGCTGGCGGTTTTTGAGGCGTCAACCCAATCGACATTTTCTGGCGACACACCATGCCGCAGCAACTCGCGAGCCTTGGAGCGCCAGGCTTCGAAGGTGGGCTGGATTTGGGCGGTGTGGGTCATGCGGGACGTCTTGAGTGGTTCACGCAGAGGATTTCATGCCTCGCATGGCTTGCTCCTCGGAATCCAGAATGACCTCCCACAGATTCAGGGAGGCCCACAGATTGAATTCTGAAGATAATCTGCTGGCCTCCCTGAATCTGTGAGAGATCACGGTTCATGATGATGGTTTGCATGTGTCAAATCTGTCCGCTGACTGCCATCGCGGCATCAGCTTGTGCAGTCGGTGGCGGAGCGTTGAAGTTAAGTTCGAGTTGGCGGGGTCCAGGGAGAAAGAGTTGGGGAGGTTGGTTTTTCGAGCAGGGCGAGGTGATGAAGCGACTCTGGCCGTCCTATGACCACTTCCCGCCGTTGCTTGCCCAAATCATCAAGATCACGACGCCATAAACCGACGCCAAAACGAATCCTGGCAGCCAGCCCAAGCTCCCACCGTGTCCAAAGGATAGAAGCGAACTCGTATATCCAACCAAGCCTGCGATTGCGGCTGCGGAGAGCAGAAATGCCCGCCAAGGATGGCGCTGACGGCGAAGCCAGCGGTATGAGAGCGCCGGAAAAGCGATAGCAAGGATGAAGAGAAAGGCTTCGATCATGGTCGGTTTCAGATTTGCCCGCTGAGTGCCATCGCAGCATCGGCGGACGTGCTTTGAGGCGGGGCGTTGAAGTTGAGTTCGAGCTGGCGGGGGCCGGGGAGGAAGTGTTGGCGGAGATTGGTGCTTTCGAGCAGGGCGAGGCGCGGGCGGTGATCGGCGGCGAGGATGAAGGGCATGACTTTCTTGAGATTTACCCGCATGCGCTGGAGATCGGCAAGGGTG
Organism: Verrucomicrobiaceae bacterium; assembly: GCA_016713245.1. Lineage (GTDB taxonomy): Bacteria > Verrucomicrobiota > Verrucomicrobiia > Verrucomicrobiales > Verrucomicrobiaceae > Prosthecobacter. The sequence continues at coordinate 2,521,460 of JADJPM010000001.1, forward strand.
AGGCGTGACCAGCGTCGCGCGGCGAGGATGCGGGCGACATTCACGGTGCCGAGGCCGGGGATGCGCCAGAGCAGCTCCTGTGAGGCGCGGTTGATGTCCACAGGGAAGACGGCGCGGTTTCGCAAGGCCCAGGCGAGCTTCGGATCGAGGTCGAGGTCGAGATTGGGGTCTTCTTTCGGCAGCAACTCGCGCACATCGAAGCCGTAGAAGCGCAGCAGCCAGTCGGCCTGATACAATCGATGCTCGCGCACGAGCGGCGGTGGCTTGATGGGCAGCAGCACGCTGGGCTCCGGGATGGGGCTGAAGCCGCTGTAGTAAACGCGACGCAACCGCACCTCGCGATAGAGTTCATCGGCACGATGCAGCACGAGTGCATCGCTGCTGTCGTCCGCGCCGACGATCATCTGCGTGCTTTGGCCGGTGGCAAAGGCGGGTGCTTTGACGCGTGGGCGGTTCACGATTTGTCGCGCGGCTTTTTTGGCTTCGAGATTCTCGTCGATGCGCTGGCGGATGCCGTGCATGGCCAGCTTCGTGTTCGTGAGGTTCTTTTCCGGCGCGAGGCGGTCGAGGCTCTGCTGCGAGGGCAGCTCGATGTTGATGCTGATGCGGTCGGCGTAGCGTCCGGCTTTGTCGATGAGCGCCTGCGAGGCCTCGGGGATGGTTTTGAGATGGATGTAGCCGCGGAAGTGATGCACTTCGCGGAGCTGCCGCGCGACTTCGATGACCTGCTCCATCGTGTGGTCCGCGCTACGCACGATGCCGCTGCTGAGGAAGAGGCCCTCGATGTAGTTGCGCTTGTAGAAGTCGAGCGTGAGCTGCACGACCTCCTCCGGCGTGAAGCGTGCCCGCTGCACATTGCTGGAGCGGCGGTTGATGCAGTAATGGCAGTCGTAGAGGCAGGCGTTGGTGAGCAGCACCTTCAGCAGCGACACGCAGCGACCGTCCGGCGTGTAGCTGTGGCAGATGCCCATGCCGCCGGTGGAGCCGATGCCTTTCCCATCGCGCGAGTCCTTCCGCGCCGCACCGGAGCTGGCGCAGGACGCGTCATACTTCGCCGCATCGGCCAGGATTTCGAGTTTGCGCGTGAGGTCCATGAGTTCGCCCGAACAGTGCATGGAAAGCACCTTTCGTCATGCCTGGAGCGCGGATTTTTTCGCTCACTTCGCAGCCGGCAATCCGGGCACGAGCTTCGGATCATACGTCGCGCCCTTCGACACCTGGATCAGCGTCATGCGCACCTTCGTGGGGAAGAACTTTTCGGGATCGGGGCGCTTGTGGGCGTGGAGGTTTTTGTCGTCCTTGAGCACGAGGTGCATCTCTTTGATGCCTTCGCTCCAGATGATGTCGTTGTTCTGCCAGAACTTCGTCATGTCGAGATCCTTCTCGATCACGCCAGTCTTGGAATACGGCCCTGTGCCGATGCAGCCGTAACCGTGGTTTTGGCCTTTGTAAGGGATGTAGCACACGCTCCACGACGTCGGCTGATCGCCTGCCGGTTTCTCCAGCACCTCCAGCCGCAGATGCACCGTGCCGTTGCGATAATCAACGGGCGCGGTCCAGTCCTTCGGACGCTGCGGATTCAGCCGGTCGTCTTTGAGGTAGTAGTGCGACTGGCTCGGCTTCGAGTTCAACGCGTCCTCCTGCGTGAAGGTGAAGGTCACATCAAAGAGCACGAACTGCTCTGCACGAGCCGTGGTGAGAAAAGCAAGCGTGAGGAAGATGAGGCGGAGCGACATAGCGGGGAGAATTAACGCCGCCCGTGATTGAAATCGACGGGCTTCTTGACGTTCTTCGCTCCCAGATTCCCTGAGATGGTTCCACGCAAGCAGGTGGGATCGACGACGAGTAGAACGGGTTTCCCAACCCGTTCATCGCTTCGCTGGAAGGTATTGCCAGTGAAGACGAGGTCGTGGCCGTTCGGGGCGAAGGTCACGGCCTCCTCGGGGCAGTGGTCGCCGAGGATGAAGATGTTGTCCTTCACGATGATGGGACCGTAGGTGGCTTCAGGCTCGTAAATCGTGAAATAGAGCTCGGGGAAGGTGCCGGGCCTTGCGGTGCGGTAGGCGATGCGGCCGAGGCGCGGGTCGGGATCGTTCTTGGTGGTGTTGTTGATGAAGACGTTGCCGGTCATGATGAAGTTCACGGGCTGGTTGATCCACGCGCCGCGACCGCCATTGCGGAAGGTGTTGCCGGTCATGGTGACGTCTGTGCAGCTTTTCTCGACGCTCACGATTCGGCTGCCGTTGGTGCCATCGACGAGATTGCCGGTGATGGTGGCGTTTTGGCAGAACTCGGCCAAAAAGAACGCACCCATGCGGCTGCCGAGGATGTGGTTGTTGGCGAAGACGATGTTTCGGCAGCGCTGGATGTGCATCGTATCGCCGATGGCGCTAAGCTGGCAGCCGGTGACACGCACATCGCGTGCGCCGACGATGTCGAAGGCTCCTTTGCCGGGCCCGCTGCCAGTCGGGGCGTAGGCGGAAAGGTAGGTGGCGCTGATGTTGTGGGCGAGCTGGCCGCTGCCGTCGCCCTCGAAGCGAATCGGTGCTCCACCGGGCGCTTCGGCGATTTGGATGTGCTCGGGCGTGGATTCGACGACGAAGTATTGCTGGCCACGGGTGATGTTTTTCGGCAAAGCGGTGCCCATGAAGGTGAGAGCCTCTTTGGGCTCGTCGGTGGCGCTGATGGCGATGGGTTTGACCGTGTTGTCGAACTTCACGAGGTCGCCACTGAAGGTCACGTCGTGCATCAAATCAGTGCGGAAGTATTTTTTCGCCCGCTCGAGCTCCCAGGGTTCATAGGCCTCGGGGAAGGTCATGATTTGCCACAGGTAGCCGTAGTCCCACATGAACTTCCCACTGCGCAAAAGCGTGCAGCTTTCGAGCGCGACACGCTCGGCGTAGTGCTCCACCTCGCTCTCGCTGCTCTTGCCATACTTCCCATGCACCCCGATGACCGCAGCGGCCATGCCGTTCGACTTCACTTCACGAAACAAGATGTCGTGCGTGCCACCCGCGACGGAGGTGGTGATCTCGATGCCCTTCGTATTCGCATTCGGCTCCCAGGTGTTGTCCTTCTTCGCCGGATCAAAGACATGCCCGATGAACTCGCCGCCATGCCAGGTGAAGTGTGCGATGTTTTCCCCGGCGAAAAGGACGACGCGAGCTTGATCCGGCAGCTTGTCCGGCAGGATGAAGCGTGCGCCATGCGCCATGACGGTCGTGTTGGAGCGCAGCGGGATCGGCTGCGTGCCATCGAGATGGTAATCGCCTGCTGGAATCGTCACGACGCCGTCTTTGGCGAGCAATGAGGCGAGCTTAGCCGAGTCATCGGCAAAGGTGGCAGTGGCGAGCAGGAGGAGGCAAAGCAGAGGCTTCATGTGCCCATCATAACGGCACTCGCCTGCCCGACTCCACGACAAAGAGCGGGCGAAATGCGTCAGGGGTGTTTCTTCAGCTTTGGACCCGTCGGTCGCAGCTCATCACGCCGTCTTTTTCGATGACCAGCGTCGCATGCAGCGGCCCATCCATGTTTTGCCCCACGTTAATGACGGTCGTGCGGCCGATCTGCTCCTGCCACACGCCATTTCGGATGCTGGTGCCGTGATCGTGGCCGCAGACAACCAAACGCGGCTGATGCTCCTCAATCGCATCCCGCCACCACGCATGTCCCTCCACGACTGATCCGGCTGCGGAGAGCCGCGTTCCCGTCGGGGGCTCGTGCATGACCCAAAGCTGCCGCGCCGAATCGCCGTGGTCTTGGAGCAAAGTCGGCAGCCAGTAGCCGTAATGCTCGCCGCCGAGCGGTTCTCCTTCGGAAAAAGCCTCCTCCTGCCCCATCGCACACGGGAAGCCGATGACGCCGACGCTGCCGATTTCGGCGAAGGAGCCATTCAGCCGCAGCGGAGCCCTTTGATGCATGGAACGCCACGCATCGCGAAATTCGAGCCAGTTTTCGTCCTCGTGATTGCCGCGCACGAAGAAGATCGGCACGGAGACGGCGTGAAGCTCCACCGCGGACTGTGTCGGCGTCAGTTGGCGAGATCGCCCATACGGCAGCAGCCCCGTGCCATGCAGGAAGTCCCCGCCAAGGATCAGCGCATCCGGCTGCACCTCGTCACAGAGCTTCATCAGTGCCTCATAAAGCACCGCACGCTGATGCAGATCGGTGGCGATGAGGATTCGGGAGGGCATGGGAGGGTTGAATTTTGGTATTGTGTTCTGTGTCACGGGCTGAGAAAATGGGTGCCGTGAAAAAAACCGACGGACAAAACGGACGAAACGGACCCGAAGGCGGCGCTGCGATGTCTTCGGACGCAGCGAAAAGAGTGTACGGCAGGCACAGTGGCTACCGAAAGTTGAAGGCGTATCAGGTAGCGGAACTGCTGTATGATTTTACCTGCCGGTTTTGTGACCGCTACATACCCTTCAAAGACCGCCACCACGACCAAATGGTGCAGGCGGCTCGCAGCGGCTACCAAAACATCTCCGAAGGCAGCGAGGATAGCGCGACGAGCAAAAAGCTGGAGATGAACCTGACGAATGTGGCTCGCAGCAGTCAGGATGAAGTGCGGAAGGATTACCTGAAGTATCTCTCGCGAAGGAACTTGCCGGTCTGGAAGGAGGGGGAAGCGCTTTTTGATGAGGCGCGGAATTTAAGGCCGCAGTCGCTCGCGGAGGCGGCTGCTTGGGTGAACCGCCGTCGCAAAGGCAGCACGGCAGAGGAACGTGCGGCGAATCTTGGAGCTATTTTGGCCACGCAGGCGCATTGGCTAACGGAGCGGCTGTTGGACCGGCAGGCGAGGGACTTTGAGGCGGAGGGTGGCTTTTCAGAGAGGCTCTACAAGGCCCGGAGCCAGCAGAGAGGGATTCCACCCGGCAGACCACGGCGCACGGACTGAACGGACGAAACCGACATAACGGAAACGGCGAACGAAACCGTTTCGTCCGTTCCGACCGTTTTGTCCGTCGAGCGTCCCTTACGCCCCCATCTCCATCATCCGCTTCTTCTTCGGCTTGCCGGCGCTCACAAACTCCACATCCGCGGCGATGACTTTGTATTCGGGGCACATGGTGTCGGCGTCGCAGCCTTGGCCGGTGACGTTGTTTACCATGGCTTCGGGGAAGTGGAAGGTGGTGTAGAGAATGCCGGGCTTCACTTCATCGGTGACGCGGGCTTCGAGTTCGACTTCGCCACGGGCGCTGCTGAGGCGGACGCGGTCGCCGGTGCGGATGGATTTGCGCTGGGCGTCGGCGGGATTGAGCGAGAGATAGTCCTGCACGACGATCTCGCTGTTGCCGGTGCGGCGGGTCATGGTGCCGCAGTTGTAATGCTCCAAGATGCGGCCGGTGGTGAGGATGAAGGGGAACTCGGCTCCGTTCGTCTTGAGCTCGGTGGACTCCTTCCAGTCGAAGTAATGGAAGTGGCCTTTGCCACGCGCGAACTGCTCCTGGTGCATGATTTGCGTGTCCACGCCGCCTTCTTTGACGGGCCATTGCTTGCCGTTGATGTCGAGATTCGCCCAGGTGATGCCTTTGAAGAAGGGAACAATCTGCGCGATCTCGGCGAGCACGCCATCGGGCGTGTAGTCGGCCTGCGGGAAGCCGAAGCGTTGCAGGACTTCGCACATGATCTGGCCGTCGGGCTTGGTGCCTTCGAGGGGCTTCACGGCGGCGTTCACACGCTGCACGCGACGCTCGGCATTGGTGAAGGTGCCGCTCTTTTCGAGGAAGGAGGACGCGGGGAGGATGACGTGCGCATACTTGGCCGTCTCGGTCATGAAAATCTCCTGCACGACGAGGAATTCGAGGCTTTCCATGGCGTGGCGGACGTGATGCGCATCGGGATCGGTCTGCACGACGTCCTCGCCCATGAGCCAGAGGGCCTTCAATTTGCCTTCGATGGCCGCGTCGAACATCTGCGGGATCTTCCAGCCGGGTTCGGTGGGTGCGGGCGTGCCGTAGAACTCGGTGTAGCGCTTCTGCACGTCGAGATCGATCATCTCAAAGTAGCCCGCGCCTTGATGCGGCTGGCAGCCCATGTCGGCCGCGCCTTGGACGTTGTTTTGGCCGCGCAGCGGGTTCACGCCGACGCCGGGACGACCGATGTTGCCGGTCATCATGGCGATGTTCGAGATGAGCATGACGGTTTTCGCTCCTTGCTCGTGCTCGGTGACACCGAGGCCGTGGAAGCTCATCGCGGCCTCCGCGCTGGCGTATTCGAGAGCGGCGGCGCGGACGGTTTCGACCTCCACACCGGTGATTTTGGCCAGTTCGTCCAAATCGAGGGCTTTGAGGCCATTTTCGAACTCCTCCCAGTTTTCGCAGCGTTTGCGCACGAACTCGGTTTTGACCAAACCAGCGTCCAAAATGCAGCGGGCGAACATGTTGAGCAAAGCGACGTTCGTGCCGGGTCGGAGCTGCAGGTGATGCTTGGCATACGGCACGAGTTCGATCTTGCGCGGGTCGATCACGATGAGCGGTGTGCCCTTCATGATGTGCTGTTTCAAGCGTGCACCGGTGACGGGATGGCCTTCGGTGGGATTTGCGCCGATGACCATGATGCAGCGCGTGTGCTCGATGTCTTCGTAGCTGTTCGTGGCCGCGCCGGTGCCAAAGGACTTCTGCATGCCCCAAGCGGTCGGCGAATGGCAGACGCGGGCGCAGCAGTCGATGTTGTTCGTGCCCATCACATGCCGGATAAACTTCTGCATGAGGTAGTTTTCCTCGTTCGTGCAGCGGGCGGACGAGATGCCGGCCACCGCGTTGCCACCGTGCTCGTTTTTGATGCGAGTGAGGTTCGCCACGATGTGATCGTAGGCCTCGTCCCAGGTGCTTTCTTTGAAGCTGCCATCGCTCTGACGGATGAGCGGCTTCCGCAGGCGGTCGCGGTGATTGTAGAACTTGAAGGCAAAGCGACCCTTCAAGCAGGTGTGCGCGTGATTCACCTCCGCATCGACAGGTGCTTGAATGCTCAGCACCTCGTTGCCCTTCGTGGCGACATTCAGATTGCAGCCGACGCCGCAGTAAGTGCACACGGTGCGTGTCTTCTTCGTCGCCTCGATGGATTTGGAGAAGAACACGTCGCTGATCGCCGACGTCGGGCAGGCCTGAGCACAGGCACCGCAGCTCACGCATTCCGAATCCGCGAAGGATTGGTCGAGGCCCTTGATGATCTTCGCGTTGAAGCCGCGCCCATGCATCGAGAGCACATGCTGGCCCTGGATTTCATCGCAGGCACGCACACAGCGCGAGCAGTTGATGCACTTCGACAGCTCGCTGGTCATGTAGGGATGCGAGCGGTCCTTGGCGCGGTCGAGATGGTTCGCGCCCGCAGGGTAACGCACGCCGCGGATTCCCACTTTGGCCGCCACGGTCTGAAGTTCGCAGTTTCCGCTCACCTCGCAGGTCAGGCAGTCGAGCGGATGATCCGTCAGCACGAGTTCGACGATGTTTTTGCGCAGACGGCGCACTTTTTGGCTCTCCGTGTAAATGTGCATGCCCGGCGCAATCGGCGTGTGGCAACTCGCCACCACGCGACGAGGCCCATCGGCCTGCAAAGCGACCTCAACACTGCACACGCGACACGCACCATACGGCTCAAGCTGCGGCGCATCACAAAGCGTCGGCACAAAGCCGCGGCCGCGATGCCGGTCGATGAAATTGAGCAGCGTGTCGCCGGTTTCAAAACGATGCGGTTCGCCGTCGATGAAGGCGGTGAGGGTGGAGAGGTCTTGGACCATGGTCAGAAATGGGGATTGGCGGCTATTCTACAGGCTTGGACGAGATTCGGGAAGTGTTTACGAAGGCACAACGCCGGTTTTTCGCGTGTCAGCACAGTGGCGGTTTCCTCCATGTCAGGAGAAGGGCCGAAAAAATCACTCCTCGTGGATCTCCAGAGCCTCCACCTGGCCGAGACGCTCGCAGAGGGCGGTGATCTCGGCGGCGTCCATGACCATGAAGGCGGTGGAAAGGGCGTCGGAGAGGGCGGCGGTGGGGGCGAGGGCGTAGGTGCGGCGGTTTTTGACCGGCACGGGCTGGAAGAGCCGAGGGTTCATTATGTGCGCCCCCTGCACGGCGAAGCCGCTCCCGCTCACAGCACGGTCGCGGAGTTGGAGCTGTTTGGCTCCGTGGCTGAGGGTGAGGTTCCACGCGTCTTTGTCGGCCGGTTTGCCGAGGGCGAGCACGGTGCTGTCCCCGGCATTCAGGACGGCGTTTTGGATGCCGTGCATGGCGAGGACGTCGGCGGCCTGATCGAGGGCGTAGCCTTTGCCGAGGGCACCGAGGTCAAAAATCATGCGGCTGGCGTGCACGGTGACGGTCATCTCGGCCTCGTCGAGGTCGAAGCGATGGCTGCCGATGATCTGGCGGGCTTCTTCGAGCACGGAGGCATTCACATGACGAGGCTCACCGGTGGCGGTGACGAAAAGCTCCATGAGCGGGCCGATGGTGATGTCGAAGGCCCCGGTCGTCTCGGCATGGACTGCCTTGGCGAGCGAGAGGCAATCCCAGGCTGCCATGCCGACGCGAAAGCTCTCACCCGCCTGGAGCTGTCCGAGGCGGTAAATATCGCTGCTGGCGCGGAAGCGGCTCAGCTCGTCCTCCAGCCGGGCGATCTCCTCGAAGGCGGCATTCGCCGTCTGCGCGGCGTAGGCCTCGTCCACATCGGCCTGCGAGATGATGATCTCGAAGGTCGTCGCCATGGCATGGCGGGAGTGGCGGAAGGTGGCGGACATGAGGGCGGGGGGGATGAGCGCGGCACGTCGTGAGGATGGAATCTCATCCGTAGGAGTGCTGGAGAACTGGAGTGTTGGAGTGAACTTCTACCACCACTCCAAGACTCCAGCGCTCCAATGTCTTCCCGCGTTACTCCTTCGCCACCCCGTTGTTCCAGGCGGCGAACATCTCTTCGACGGTGGGAATTTCGAGCGGGCGGACGATGCGGAAGCCGAGCCAGGTGGCGTCGGTCAGATACCAGATGCTCTTCGGGAGCTGCGGGTCCTGCTGCTTCCAATCGGGGTTCGAGGCGCGGCGGGCGGCGCTGCGGCAAAGGTCGGGATCGTCGTCGTAGTGACCGCCGCGGGCGATGTGCGGGTAGGGCGTGGTGGATTTGTTCCAGATGTTGCCGTTGTCGCCGAGCTTCGAGAAGGAGTCCTCGGCATACTGGTCGAGGGTCCATTCGCAGACGTTGCCATAGATGTCGTGGAGGCCCCAGGGGTTCGGCTTCTTGAGGCCGATCTTGGCGTATTGGAAGTTCGGGGCGTTCTCGAAGAACCAGGCGTAGTCTTTGAGGTCCTTGGCGTCATCGCCGAAGAAGTAGGCGGTCTTGGTACCAGCACGGGCAGCGTATTCCCACTCGGCCTCGGTGGGCAGGCGGTAGAAATGGCCGGTCTGGGCGCTGAGCCACTGGCAGTATTTGTTCGCCGCGTGGTGGGTCATGCAGATGGCGGGGTATTTGTCGCGACCCATGCCGAAATCCATCGGCTGGTAGGGCGGCGTGGGCTGGGAGATGAGGTCTTCCGGTTTGTCCGTGGGTGCCCATACCTGGCGGCTGCCGTCCTTGTTGCGGCCGATGTTGGTGAGTTGGAAGGGCTCGTACTCATCCCAGGTGACCTCATATTGGCCCATCCAGAAGGGCTTGATGGTCTTTTTCGTCAGCGGGCCTTCGTCGTCGGCGCGGTCCTTTTCGCTGTCGGGGCTGCCCATCATGAATTCGCCGCTCTTGATGACCACCATGCTGAAGGGAGCGCCGGTTTTGGGCACCTTGGTCTCGTAGGGCTTCATGTCGGCTTCTTTTTGCTCCTTCGAGGTCTTCACGATGAAGGCGTGAATCTTCTTCACGAGCTCCATGGTGTCCGGATTGTTCGTGGCGGGTCCTTTTTTCTCCTTCGCCGTGAGCTTCACGTCATCAGGCCAGGGAGCGCCCTGCTCGACCCACAGCTTCAGGAAGGTGAGCTGCTCCTTGGAAAGCGGGCCTCCGCTCTTTTTCGGCGGCATGAGGTCGTCGTCATCCTCGGCGAGGGTGGCGAGCGTGTAGATGGCGCTCTTGGCGGTGTCGAAGGGGACGATGTTCGGGGCGTTTTCGCCGCTTTCGAAGGCTTCCTTCTTCGTGGAGGCAATCCAGTCGCCCTTCGCCTTTTCAGGGTTGTGGCAGGAGAGGCAGTTTTCTTCCAAAAGGGGCTGGATGTGCTTCGCGAAGGTGATGCGCGGCGTCTGCTCCAGTGTGGCGCCCGCGGGCCACTCGGCACCTTGCTCGATCCAGGTCTTGATGATGGCGATCTGGCTCTTTTCGAGCAGGCCTTCCTTCTTCGGCGGCATCACCATGTCGTCTTCGATGTCGAGCAACAGCGTGGTGTAGATGGCGCTTTTGGATGGATCACCGGGAGTGAGGCCGGGGCCGTTCTCGTTGCCCTTTTTCATGTCTTCCAGCGTGTGCATGCGGAAGTCGCCTTTGTCCTCTTTCGCGCCGTGGCAGTGGGTGCAGGCACCTTCGAGCAGGGGCTTCACCTGTTTGACGAAGTCCACTTTGTCAGCGGAAAACGCGATCGCAGGGGTCAGCGCGGCCAGGAAAGCGAGGGAACGGAGAGGGTTGGCGGGTTTCATGGGGAGGCCGCGTTTAGCACACGGTTTCCCGCCTGTCCAATGCCGGGGAAGGGGGGCGAGGCGGTGGAGTATTGGAGTGGTGGATGGCTGGAGGATTGGTTCAGCACTCCAAAACTCCATCACTCCACTACTCCGTGGCTCGCATCGCCTTCCGCGGGTTTTCGTCGAGGACGCGGGCGAGTTCGGCCTCGGTCATGCCGAGGTCGTGGAGGGCGTTGGCCTTGATTCGGGGGACGGTAACGGTGCTGCCGACGAAGTGGCTGCCATCGGGCGAGCGGGCGACGAGGTCTTCGCCGATCAAAATGTCCCACCCAGCGAGGGTGTAGCGACCGGGGCCGAGGCGGGCGGCGGAGATGGCATCGGTGACGAAGATCACGCGGTCGAGGCCGGTGCTGCGCAGCCAGTTTTTCAGCACAAAGAAGGGCACATGCACGCCATCCGGGATGAAGCAGAGCCACAGGCGGTCGTGGAGGCTGAGCGCCCGCTGGATGATGTTGTCATGGCGGTGCATCTGGATGGGGCAGCCATTGCCGACATGGGTGAACATGCTCAAACCGGCATCGCAGGCCGCGCGGAGCTGGTCGAGCGAGGGATCGCAATGCCCGGCGGAGATCACCACACGCTGCGAGGCGAGCCATGCGGTCGTTTTGGAGCCTTCGTCGTGCTCGGGAGCGAGCGTAACGAGCTTTGCGAGACCGCCGGCGGCATCGAGCAGGCGTTTTGCATCGTCCACATTGGCCGGTTTCACGGCGTGAGGCGGGTGGGCGCCGACGTAGCCTTTGATGGGATTGATGAAAGGCCCCTCGATGTGGATGCCGGTGATCATTTTCTGCGCCAGTGCATCCTTTTCGCGTAGCTCGACCAGCGTGCGGATGCGGCGCTCCAGCGTCGGGATCTCGTCGGTGATGAAGGTGGCCAGGATGGCATCGCAACCATCCTCGACCAGGTATTCGCAGGCATGGTGGAGCTGCTCGGCGGTGAGGCCGTCGCGGTTGAAGTCCGTGCCGGCGTAGCCATTCACCTGGAGATCGAAGGGTTTCATGGGCTGCGATGAGAGCCGTGCCTGGGACAAGGATCAAGCGCGGGGCGTGACGGGATGCGGTATCTTTGTCACGAGGGGGAATGCGAGAGCAGGCCGACGCTCGTTTTTGCCGCAGAGGAGCGGAGACGCAGAGGAGGCAGAATTCTGATCGGATTCAATCTCTGCCATCTGCGCTCCTCTGCCCCACCGCGGCAAACCGAATGTCCCATAACCGGCCTGACACCGAAAGAACCCCATCCTGGCGCTTGTCTTTCTCCCTGCCTCCGCCATCCATGGGCCGCGCATGAGTTCCATAGCCAAACCGCCTGCCAAAAAAGCCGCTTCCAAGGGCGGTAAGGCCGCGCAGCCGTGGTGGACGACGCAACTCCAGAAGTGGGAGCACCTGTGGAAAGGCCAGACGGCCGAGCAGGCTGCCGCCGCAGCCACGGCGAACACGATGCTGCCGGTGCTCATTGAGGTCTTCGCGGCCTTCAGCAAGCTCGATGGCAGCGTGGAGGAGGAGGACGTCGAGTCCAGCCTCGGCTACCTGCGCTACGACTACCCCGAGGCGATCTACGCGGACATGCGCCGCATCTACTTTGAGGCCTTGCAGCAGCCGCAGGACCTCGCGCAGCGGGCCAAGGAGCTCGCGAAATCGCTCACCTCCGAGCAGAAGGTGCTGCTCGGCGTGCAGCTCTACCTGCTCATCTCCCGCTCGCAGCAGAATCAGCGGCAGATGGTCGAGTTCTACCTCTTCATGACGAATTTGGGCATCGCCGCCCAGGCGATCGACATCGTCTATCAACTCAATGCCGGCGACAAACCGCCTGAGGAAGGTTTTGCCACCCGCGGCGGCCAGCCGCTCGAAACGCTGCGCATCGCCTCCACACAGCCCACCGATGTGCTGCTGCGCTCGCTTTCCGCGGAATGCTCCGTGGTGGCCTTCCGCTTCCAAAACATGGTGCTGCTGAAAAACACCGGCAGCGTGGACATCCTCGTCCGCAGTCGCAAGCAGCCTTCAGGAGACTTTTCCCGCCTCTACCCCGGCGAGCGCGTCGTGCTCGGCGATGTCACCATCGACTTCAACGACCTCATCTCTTACTTCAACGCGAAGAAGACGCTCACCGGCACGCAGATCTACCTCACCCTCACCGAGGATGGCGATGCGGAGATCGCTCCGCAGCGCGGCCGTGGCACGCATTTGCGTCTCAGCTTTGGTCTTGGCGTCACCGTCGAGGCCATTCGCAGCACGCAGGCCACGCTGAATGGCACGTTGCTCTCCGCCGGCACGGTCATCGAGGCCAGCATCGAGGATAAAATCATCGCTCATGGCGAAGTGGAGATCGCACTGCGTGATCTGCGGCTGCGAGCGCAGGAGTTCGGCGGCCAGTTCCGCCTCGAAGGCAGCCGCAACACCTACCTCGTCTCCAACAAACCCGAACTGCTCGACGAAGGCGACATCCTTCTCTCTGACGACACCGATGGCGAGATCCTCCTGCGCATCGAGTGCAACTACGCGCAGAAGACCGGCGTGCTCGAAGTGCTCCGTGCCTCGCGTCCCATCTACGTCGGCCAGGTGCCGGTGCGCGATCACTTCACGCTGAGCGATGGCGACACCATCACACTCGGCGAAGGCCAGTTCCTGCGCTGCCATTTTTCGGATCGCATCATCGAAGAGGAGCGAAACACCATCCGCCAGCTCGAGGTGCGTGATTTGCAGCATCGCTTCGATGCCCGCGAGACGGCGCTCGATGGCATCAGCTTCCTCGCCCGTCGCGGCGAAATGATCTGCGTCATGGGTCCCAGTGGTTGCGGCAAAAGCACCCTCCTCCGCGTGCTCGGCGGCCAGATGAAACCCCGCAGCGGCGAGGTGCTCATGAATGGCATGCCGCTCTACGCCAACCTGCCGAACCTCACGCCCTATGTGGCCTACATTCCGCAGGAGGACGCTTTTGATCCGCTGCTCAAAGTGCAGGAAAACCTCGATTTCAGCGTCGCGGTGCGTTGTCCGCATCTGAAGACCGATGAGCGCCGCAAGCGTGTCGAGGCCAAGCTCGCCGAACTCGGCCTCGCCGACATGCGCAAGCGCCTCGCCGGCACGCCGCAGCAGAAATTCCTCAGTGGTGGCGAACGCAAGCGCCTCAACGCTGGTCTCGACATGATCGGCATCTCCGATGTGTACCTCTTTGACGAGCCCACGAGCGGCCTGTCATCGAAGGATAGCGAGCACGTCCTGGAGATCATCCGCAGCCTCGCCCGCAACAAGATCGTCATCATCTCCATCCATCAGCCCAGCATGCGGCTTTTGAAGATGTTCGATAAAGCCCTCATGCTCGACAAAGGCGGCAAGATGGCCTTCTACGGCACGCCACAGGGCATGCTGGAGTATTTCTGGCGTGTCTATCAAACCGAGACCGGGCAAGGAAAAGCAACCGATACGCCCCCGGAGAATCTCACGGCCGATTTTGTCTTCGATGTGCTCGAAACACCGCTGCGAGACATCAGCGGCGATGTCATCCAGGAACGCAGCGCCGATGGTCACCTCGTGGCCGCGCGGCGTTTCCCGCCGAATTTCTGGCGGGATGCCTACCAGCGGCATCTCATCATGGAAAGCATGGCCAAGCAGCAGGCCATGCCTGGCAGCACGAACCTCATCTCGCGGCCTCGCGACGATAGCGGCAGCGCCAGCCGCTTCCGTGCCGCGCCGAAGCCGCCGAAGCACACCGTGCGTGAGGAAGGCATTTTATTTGGCACGCTGCTGAAGCGGGCCTTCCTCAGCAAGTTGCGCAACCGCACGAATCTCCTCACCACCCTGCTGGAGGCACCGCTGCTCGCCTGGCTCATGTCCAGCGTACTCAAATACAGCGAGGAGGAGCACTACACCTTCGCCACCGCCTTCCACATCCCGACGTATCTCTTCATGAGCCTCGTCGTGGCCATGTTCCTCGGCCTCACAAACAGCGCCGATGAGATCATCAGGGATCGTTTCACGCTGAATCGCGAGCGAAATCATAACCTGCGCACCTTTTACTACCTCTGCGGAAAGCTCATCACCCTGGCCGCCTTTGCCCTCGTGCAGTGCGTGATCTATCTGCTCATCGGAAACTGGATTCTGGAGATCCGCGACATGTTCTGGGTGCACCTCTGGTGGATGTTCCTCACGTCATTGACCGGTGCCTGCCTCGGCCTCTTCATCTCCAGCATCGTCACGGATAGCCGCACGGCGGTGAATGTCATCCCGCTCATCCTCATCCCGCAGATCATCCTCGGTGGCGCTTTGATCAAATACGAGGAGATGAACAAGAACCTCGACCTCGTCTATTCGATGAGCCGCTGGTGGAAGGAACCCATCACCGCCGAGGAAAACCCCAGCAAGCTCAAGGTGCCCTTCTTCTGCCAGTTCATGCCGCTGCGCTGGTCCTATGAAGGCGTCGTCATCTCCCAGTCCAAGCTCAATCCGCTTACTCAGAACCAGGACTTCCTCGACGAGCGCATTCAGGCCCTGCTGCCACCCAAAGGTGTCGAACTCACCGATGCCCAGCGGCACGAGCTGGATCTGACCAAGCAATCCCTCGCCGTCGTCTCCGGCCTCTACGCCCGCAATCCCCGCGAGATCCGCAAACGCCTCGGCAACCTCCACGAGGCCGTCATCAGCGGCTCTCTCGATGATGGCATGCTCGAATCCATGCGCGGCGACAACGACACCGTCAGCGCCGAGGAGATCTACGTGAACCGCAAGGTCCTCGACCTCGTCACCAAGGCCGAGATGGAACGTGAGGACTACCGCCGCAAAGCCAGCCCGAACGTCTTCTTCGGCACGCAGAAGGTGTACTTCGGCACCAAGTTCAATACCCTTTGGATCAACAGCCTCGTCATCCTCTTCAACATCGTCCTCATCATTGCCGCCGTGCAGTTCTCGCTGAAGCGGCAGCTCACGAAGGTGTGATCCTCGATGCCTGCCGCCGACACCACACGCCTGGTTTTGAACCACGAGACCTACGAGGCCGTGCTGCAAGGCATCATCCCGGCGGCGAAAAAGGTGCTGTGGCTCGTCACCGCCGATCTGAAGGATCTCTACACCAGCGATGGCGGGAACTTCGTGCCGCTGCTGCAGATCCTGGCCGAGAAACTCGATGAAGGAGTCGAGATCCGGCTCGTGCACGCCAAAGAGCCGGGGCCGAGGTTTCGCGAGGATTTCGATCGTTTTCCGCAGTTCCTCGAAAGCGACCGCTTTGAGCGCATTTTGTGCCCGCGCATGCACATGAAGTGCGTCATCGCCGATGGTCGTGTGGCTTACATCGGCTCCGCCAACCTCACCGGGGCCGGTATCGGAGCCAAAGGCCAGCACCGGCGGAATTTCGAGGCAGGCATTATCACCGAGGACAAGACCATGATTCGCGGCGTGATGGACTTTCTCGATGCTTTTTACCTCGGCGATCACTGCCTGAAATGCCAGCGACGCAACGTTTGCCCTGATCCCATCGCATGAAAGCACTCATTACCGGCGGCGAGGGCGATCTGGCCCGTCACATCCGAGCGGAACTCGAGTCCGCCGGCTGGGATGTGCTTGCTCCGGGCCGCGCCGAACTCGACGTGCTTCAACCAAAGGCCTTCTTCGCCCAAATCGACCGCCTCGACCTGCTCGTGAACAACGCCGGCATCTTCCGCGATGCACCGCTGGTCAAAATGACCGATGAAGACTTCGAGGCCGTGCTCGATGTGAACCTCAAAGGTGCCTTCCTCTGCACCCAAGCCGCTCTGAAACTCATGAGCCGCCAGCGTGAAGGCCACATCATCAACATCGGCTCCTACTCCGCCCTCAGCGGTCCCGCCGGCCAGGCGAATTACGCCGCCGCCAAGGCCGGCCTCATCGCCCTTACCCAGTCCACCGCGCAGGAATACGGCAGCCGAAACATCCGCGCCAACTGCCTCCTGCCCGGCTTCCTCGAAACGAAGATGACGCGTCACCTTCTCGAAGACGCCGAATGGAAGCAGCGCCTGCTTTCCCAGCACACGCTCGGCCGCCTCAATACTCCCGAGGACGCCGCCCGCTTCATCCTCATGCTTCATTCCATGCCCGCCATCAGCGGCCAGGTCTTCCAGCTCGACAGCCGCATCCACCGCTGGACCTGATCACTTAACAAACTTCTTCAGATCTCGCATCGCGATCACCGTGCAGCCTTCGTCTTTGAGATGCTGCATGTAGGCTTCGAACTTCGCGGGCTCGGTGTTTACCCACGGGTGCTTGATGTCCGGGACGCCGTGAAAGGTCATCACGGCGATCTTGCCATCCTTCGCCTGCGCCACGGCGGCTTTGAACTGCTCCCGCGTGCTGTCCGGCTTGCCGTCGAAGGCTTGCGGCATGAGCAAAGGGTTGTCCGTGGCCGGATCGAAGGCCTTCGCACCACCCGCACGCGCATAAAGGTAGCCGCGTTCGCCGAGCAGCTTCGCCGCAGCGTCGCTGGTGGCGTAGCCGGGGTAGCAAAAGCTCACCGGACGCGGGATGCCGGCCTTTTCGCACTGCGTTTCGATGAATTCGACATCGGCGGCGAGTTGCTCGGGTTTCTGCTTGGTCACTCCGGTGTGTTTGCGTGTGTGATTGCCGATCTCGAAGCCTTGGTCGTGCAGCGCCTTGATCTGCTCCCAGGTCATGTAGTTCTGCTTGTCGATGAGGAACTCAAAGCCCTCCGTGATGAAGAATGTGGCCCCAAAACCATGCTTCTTCAGCAGCGGTGCCACAAACGTCGCCTGACTGGCCACCGAGTCATCAAATGTGAGCACCACCAGCTTGTCCGGCACCGGATCAGCGTGCAGCGAGGTGGCAAACAGGAGGGCAAGGAGAAGGCGTTTCATGCGAGGGGAGGGAACGTGTTGTCATGCATCCATCACGCACGCAGACAGAGGTTGGAGTGTAGGCTTTAGCCGATGCTTGGGGACATTCGAAGGGTCATTGATCGGCTAAAGCCTGGACTCCAACTTCTACTTCCGCGCTTTTTGGACTGCATCGATGGATTTGGCGATGTTGGTCTTCCAGACGCCTTGGAGTTTTTCGGGCTCCGCGCGGTTGAGGGTCTTCAAAGCGTCATCAAACTGGCCGCGACGGGTTTGGATGCGGGCGATGCCTTGCAGGGCGGAGTATTCGTCGGCACCGCCGAGGCGGGTTTTACCTTCGAGGATGGCTTGGTAGGCTTCGAGGGCTTTGGGGTCGTCTTTGAGGTTGGTTTCGCGGTTTTGGGCGAGGACGAGGAGCACGGTTTCGCGGGTGCGGAGGTCGCCGATGAAGTCCAAAGCGGCGCTGAGGTCGGTTTCGGCTTTTTCGCCGTTTTTGGCGATGGTGTAGGCTCTGCCGCGAGCGTGAAAGCCGTCGCCGCGTTTCCAGAAGGGCCACTTCGTGATGTCTTCGGCGGCGAATTGCTTCACGACTTCGAGCGCCTGGGAGTTGGCGAGCAGGTTTTGCATCTGCGCGGTCTTTCTGACGGCTTCGATGGGGATCTGGTCGATGAAGGCGGCTTTTTTGTCGTGCAGGGCGGCTTGCTCGAGCGCGGCGGCTTTTTGGAAGTCGGTGAGCTTGCCGGCGACGAGGGCGTGGAAGGGCTCGGGCTGGCGTTTTTGCACCGCAGCCTGAAAACCGAGCGCGAAGTCGGTGACGCTTGGGTCGGCGTCGAAGTGGTGCGATTTGCCATCGTAGAAGTGGGCGAACTTCATCGGCTCGTGGAAGCCTTCTGTGCCGGTGGGGGAGAGGGCGCTGTGCTCCTGGCCGTCTTCGCGGATGCGCTGGCGGCAGAGGTTGATGTGCCAGGGCAGGCTCTGCGTGGGTTTGCGGCCGATGATCTGATGCAGCGGATCGTTTTCATCCGTCGTGATCGGCAGGCTGATTTCGAGCGCCCAGTGATCGTCCGCGATGTGCGTGGCGACTTCTGCTTTCGAATCCCAGCCGAACTGCTGCCCGCGTGGTGCTGCGCGATCGAGATCGACGACGTGACCGGCGGGGCTGATGGCGATTTGGTAGTAGCTGTGCGTTTCAGTGGCGATTTCGATTTCGATGGCATCGCCGTGCCAGATGGCTTGATCGTCTTCGCGGGTGGAGGTGCTGACAGGCTTCTCGCCGCGTCGTTCGTCACAGCGGATGGCCAAGACGATGTTGTTTCCCTGCCATCCGGCTTTGAAGGAGGTGCCAAAGGTGGGCACGCGGCCGGTTTGCAGCTCGCGGAAGCGACCGGTGGCTGCAGCGGGGCAGTTTTGCCAATACTCGTCTTCGAGTTTGCCATCGATGACGACGCCCTTCGCATCGCCGACGAGGCGCACGGTGGGCACGGGGCCGCGTTTCTGGCCGAGCTGCTGCGACTTCATGCGCAGGCCTTTGAGGAAGTCGTCGATGAGGGCGAGGCGTTTGCCAAAGACGCTCACGGCATCGGTTTTGACCTTCGCTTTGTCGAAGAGCGCGAGCGCTTCATCGGCCTTCGCTTTGTCCACATCCATGAACTTCCAGTTGGCCTCGCAGAAGGTGAAGAAGGTCAGCATCTCGGTCTCGGCGGGGCCGTAGAAGAGGCGGCAGTATTCTCGCAGCGCTGCGGCGGGTTCGTAGCCGGGCCAGTAGGCGCGGGCGGTGAAGTAAACGAGGAAGTGATTGAAGCCGGTGGCGACCTTATCGAAGTCGTTGCGCACGGTGAGCCAGATGTCCTCGCCTTGCGACATGCCCTTCGTGGCGATCACGGTGTCGCCCATCGACTGCGCAGCAAAGGCGGGCAGATACCAGCCGCGATCGGTGAAGGGATAGTTTTCGAAGTTAATGATCGGATTCGCGGTCTTCTTGGCCCACGCGGTACGCAGAGCCTCCGGCGCGGCCTCGCCTTCGGCTTTGCTGTCCGCTTTGTTCATCGGTCTGCGACCTCCGACGATGCCGACGAGCACGTTTGGCTCCAGTTGGTCGATCTTCAGCGGCGGGAGCGTATAGACGCCATACGCGCAGTTCAGGATTTTGGCGTTCGGATGTGTTTTGCCGACTTCTTTGGCAACGCGATTGACGAAATCCCAGACGTAGTCGCTGAGCAGGCCGCGCTCATTGCGCTCGGGCGAGTCTTTGCCTTGGCACTTCTCGCATTGGCAAATGGAGGTGTAGCCATCGGGCGGCATGATGGAGACGCTTTCCAACTGGAAGGTGTCGAGCAGCGCCCGCGCATAGCGCACGGTCTCGCGGAAGAGTTCGTCGTTCGAGTAGCAGAGCTGGCACTTCGAGTCGCCGGGCTTGAAGTCGGGCTTGCCGCCGTAGATCGCGAACCAGTCGGGATGCTTTGCGAAGACTTCCTCGCGGTTCGTCATGTTCGCCATGCCATGGGCGATTTGCAGGCGCTCGTCATTGCGAATGCCGAGTCGCATGACCCACAGCGCGGAGTCAGGCCCGCAGGTGGCAAAGCGGAAGTTGAACTGCCGCAACGCAAAGTCAGGCTTCACGGTTTCATCGAGCTTGGGCAGCTCGATGGTCTTCAGCGTGGGCAACACCTCGCCGAGTTCGCCCGGTAGATACCAGCGTGCGCCGAGCCGCTGCAAAAACGCCGTCACCGCATTAAAGCTGCCGCGTTCGTCGAGGCCCCAGACATCGAGCGTTTCGCCATCGAGCGTGATTTTGCTGCGGTGCTTATACAAGCCGCGAATCGGCAGCCCATATGGTGCCCCGAGGATCTTTTCCCACTCCGCCTGCGCCCGCGGGATGTCGCTGTTGCCTCGCGCAAACGGCCCCACCGGCTCAAAGTCCGCGTCATCGCCGATCAGCGCCAGCCAATCTACGCCGCTGGCGATGCGATACGCGCCGTCTTTGAGCCCCTCGGCCTTCATTGGCGAGTGTGCGCTGGCTCCGATGAAGACTTTAACCGCCTTGCCCGAAGGCTGCGTGACGACAGGCAGGCGTGCGCCGCTGATTTTCTCGATCTGCTGCCGAAACTCATGCGCGGCGACTCGCTGCATGCGCGTGGGCTTTTCCGCGAGGACGATCTCCGCACGGGGCTGGCCGTTTTCGACGAGGAAGGGCTGGGCGAGAGCGGTGGTGGTGACCAGAAGGCAGATGGCGAGGCGGTGCATGGCGATCGAAAACGAACGCCGAGCGGGTTTCACGCATCACGAGGCATTCGCCAGCCGACGATGAACAAGGTCAGCATGGCTCCGCAGGCATCCGCGATGAGATCGCCCATGGTCTCGTGAATGCTTTGCTGGATGTGTGTGCCGCGAAACACATCGGAGGCGAGCTCCGCGAACTCCCAAAACACGCCGATGGTGCAGGCGAGCGCAAAGCTGAACAGCCAGCGGCCTGTCAGCGTGAGATGGCCAATCCATTTCGCCAAGCAATGCAGGCCGTGCCAGGACAGATAGGCCGCTGCCATGCCTCCGGAGAAGTGCATGGAGAAATCGAGTTCGCGTCGCCAAGGCGTGCGAAGCACCAATTGGTGGATGAGAAGCACCAAGACGGGTGCCCACACGGCTTTTCGCAGAAACAGAATCCCAGCCGCGCCGATGCTTTTCATGCGGCTACTTGTTCCAATCGACCTTTACCTGCTGTTCGCGGCCGTTGCGGTCGTGGTATTTCACGAAGCCGTGCTCGATGCCGAATTCGTGGACGCATTTGGTCACCTTCACATCGTAGCAGCAGTATTCGGCGATCTTTGCCACGAGGCCCTGCTGCCACCACTTCAACGCATCCAAGCCATCGGCGGTCTTGCCGGTGCCGAGGGTGGCGGCGGCGACGGCATCGAGCTTGATGCGGTGGCCGAGGAGTTTTTCGAGATCGACGAGGAGGTCAAAGCTGTGGAGCTGATCGCGGAAGTCGAAGAGGCTGTGCCCCATGAGCACCTCGTAATCGAAGCTGATATGATTAAAGCCCACGACGAGGTCAGCACGGCGGAGCTGGTCGATGAGGGCCTGGGTTTCATCCTCCGTGTAGATCATGTATTCCTGCAGCTTGGTGCTGTAGGTACAGGCCACGGAGATACCCATCAGGTGTTTGTTGCCCCAGCCGCCCACATCATTGGCCGTGCGGCGTGTTTCGAGGTCAAAATAAACGATGTCGCGGGCCATGCGCTCGAATGGAGGTGCGTGGCTCAGCCGATGCGGTAAACGATGCGGGCCTTGTCCATGTCGTAGGGTGACATTTCGAGCTTCACGGCATCCCCAATGACGAGGCGGATGAATTTTTTGCGCATCTTGCCGGAGATGTGGGCGAGCACTTCGTGGCCGTTGCCGCGCAGTTTCACGCGAAACATGGTGCCGGCGAGCACGGAGGAGATCACGCCTTCGAGTTCGATGGCTTCCTCTTTTGGCTTCACTTCCGGCGGTGGCTCGGGACGACGCTGCGGCGGGGCGCTACGGGGTGGCGGAGGGGCGGGCCGAGGCTGATTCCCACCCACGATGCCACGAGGCGGGCCGCTGCTATTGCCACCCACGATGCCACGAGGTGGGCCACTGCTGCCCGTGCGGGCCGGACCCGTTCCGCCGACGATGCCACGCGGTGGTCCGCTGCTGCGGCCAGGAGGGCCGGAGCGTGAGTTGTGATTCGAGGGGCCGCGGTTCGGGGGGCGATTCTGCATAAGGGAAGGTGCGAGAGAAAAACTTGGCGTGGAGGATGTACCCTCAAACGGGGATGACAAGGCGGAAAATCGCCAAAGCCCGGCGGTGCTCTGCTAAAGCTGAGGGGCGAAAGGGTCACTCTGGCATGGCTGGCCGGGAAGGCTGGGCTAGGGGAGCCGGAAAAAGTGGTTGCGTCTCCTCCGAAAGTCTCCACTGTCCGCCCCCGCTCGAATCCCCACCCCTTTTTCCACCCCGTATCATGGCCGTCGTTATCCGTCTCCGTCAAGAAGGTGCCAGGCACCGTCCTGTCTTCCGCATCATCGCCACCGACAAGCGCGTCCGTCGTGATGGCCGCTTCCTTGAGATTCTCGGCACTTATGATCCCCAGAAGGGCATCGAAAACGCCACAGTGAAGCTCGACCGCGTGCAGGACTGGGTTTCCAAAGGTGCCAAGCCTTCCGACACCGTCGCCAGCATCATCAAGCACGCCGCCAAGGCTGCCGCCTGATATTAGCCCGGCTCGATTCGACGCCTTTTTTCAAAGAACCCGGTGCCTGCCAAAGGGCCGGGTTCTTTTATTTGCTCTCTGATTCACCCGTTTCATTCTTTCCGCCATGGATGCCCCTGAAGCCCTTCGCGAATTCCTCTCCTACGTTGTCGCCAATCTGATCGACCACCCCGAGCAGGCCACCATCGCCGTCGGCCCGGGGTCGAATGGAGCCACCAGCTACCGTGTGCAGCT
Source organism: Verrucomicrobiaceae bacterium (assembly GCA_016713245.1). Taxonomy (GTDB): domain Bacteria; phylum Verrucomicrobiota; class Verrucomicrobiia; order Verrucomicrobiales; family Verrucomicrobiaceae; genus Prosthecobacter. Next base: position 2,544,378 of record JADJPM010000001.1, read on the forward strand.
CGCGAAGGATGATGTGCGGCATGTGATCGGCAAAAATGGCATGACCGTGAGCTCCATCCGCTCGCTGCTGAATGTGGCGGCGGAAAAGCACGGCATTAAAATCTCTCTTCGCGTGGACCCGGTGAAGGAGGACGAAGTGATCGCCGAGGCCGCTCCAGTCTCCGAAAGCCCCGCCGCGTGACGGCTGGCTCCCCGGTGAAACCACCGCATTGCTCGTTGCAGGCCCGGACGGAAGGCCTACCCATCCGCCGCCATGCTTCACAACGTCTATTTCTGGCTCAAGCCCGACCTCACCGCCGAACAACGTGCCACCTTTGAATCGGAACTCGCCCTGCTTCCGAAGATCAGCTACCTCGCCCATGGATTTGCGGGCAAACCCGCTGCCACGGAGAAGCGTCCGGTCACGGACCACTCGTTCAGCTACTCCATCTCGCTGCTCTTCAAGACGATGGAGGACCACGAGTTTTACCAGAAGGGCTGCCCGGATCACCAGCGCTTCGTGGACACCTGCAAGACCTTCTGGGAGCGCGTCGTCGTGTATGACAGCGCCTCCCTGAGCTGAGCTTTTAGCCTTTCCCAGCCATGCCTTATACCTTCCCCAAATCGGCGGAGCTCTTCGCCCGTGCCCAAAACAGCATCGCCTCCGGTGTGAACAGCGGCATTCGCAAGATGGAGGCCCCGGTTCCTCTTTACTTCGATCATGGCAAGGGCTCGCGCCTCTTCGATGTGGATGGGAATGAGTACATCGACTTCCAGATCGGCCAGGGAGCCATTTTGTATGGTCATGCGCCACAGGGCATGGCCGAAGCCATCTCCGCGCAGGCCTTCAAAGGCACGCACTGGGCCGCGCAGAGCGAGCTGGAGATCGACGTGGCCGAGCGACTGCAAAAAATGATCCCCGGAGCCGAGCGGGTGCGCTTCAACAACTCCGCCACCGAGGTCGTGCTCTCCGCGCTGCGCCTCGCACGGGCGCACACCGGCCGTCCGCTCATTTTGAAGTTCGAGGGCCACTACCACGGCTGGGCGGATGAAGGTCTCGTCGGCTTCGCGCCGCCGCCGGACAAGTGGGGTAGCGAGGATGATCCCACGCGGCTGCATCCCAGCCAGGGCGTCATTCCCGAGGTGCTGAACACCTTCGTCGTCGCCCGCTGGAACGATCCCGAGCACCTGCGCCAGCGAGTCAAAGAACATCACGGCCAGATCGCCGCGATCATCTTCGAGCCTGTGCTGTGCAACACCGGCTGCATGCCGCCCGTGCCCGGCATGATCGACACCATCCGCGAGCTTTGCGATGAAAACGGCATTGTCATGATCGCCGATGAAACCATCACCGGCTTCCGCTTTGGCGCTGGCTGTGCGCAGACCTTCCTCGGCTTCACGCCCGATCTGACCATCCTTGGCAAGGCCGTCGGCGGTGGCGTGCCCTTCGCGGCCCTCGTTGGCAAAGAAGCATTCTTCGCCAAGATTCTGAGCGGTCAGGTGGTGCATGCCGGCACTCTCAATGCCAATCCGCTCTGCCTCGCCGCCGCCAAGTGGTGCCTCGATGAGGTCATTGCTCTCGGTGATAGCCATCCTGCCGGTGTCATCGACCTCGGTGAGCAATTGATGGCTGGCCTCTGCCAACTCGCCCAGCAGCATGCCGTGCCCGTTCTGCCACAGGGCTTTGGCCTCGTCTTCCACTGCACCATGCTCAAGCCCGATGTTCCGGAAGGTCCCATCCTCGACTACCGCGACTACGTCCACCGCCACGACGCTCCACGCTGGGCCCATCTGCGCCGCTGCCTTCTCGAAGAAGGCGTCCGCGCCATCGAACGCGGCCTGTGGTTCATCTCGCTCGCCCACACGCAGGCGGATATCGACGAGGCGCTGAAGCGTGCTGAAAAGGCATTCGCGAGGCATGCGGCAGAGTGGAAGGCGGTGTAAAATGAATCCAGACGAGCCCAGGCCAACAACAAGTGAGGAATCGAGCGTTTCGACGCCCTCTCTTCTCACTGCGATGTTCGCCTGCTTGGGCATCCTTCTTGGTACTTTGTATTCGTGGGAAGACTGTGTGCACGGCGAGTTGGCTCCTCAGATGGTATCTATCTTGTTCACACCTGCCGTTTGGATCGCTGCTCGCCAGCCACTGGCGCATAATCGTTCCAATAGGATCGCCTTGGTTCTTGTGGTTTGCTGTTTTGGTTTTGGTTGGTTTGTGGTCTGGTCAAACATTCGTATGGGGTACACCGACTGGCTGATCGCTCGCGGTGTGCACAGAAACCCGAACTCCCGAGTTCTGCTGGTTTGCTATGTGATGGCCACTATTGTGGTAAGTAGTTTGGCAGCTTTCATTCCTTTCCCTCGACGCCCGAAAAAAAGACCATGCTGATCTCCGAGATCTTTTACTCTGTGCAGGGCGAGGGAACGCTGGTGGGCGTGCCTTCGGTGTTTGTGCGGACTTCCGGGTGCAATCTGCGCTGCCGATGGTGTGACACGCCGTATGCGTCTTGGAAGCCGGAAGGCACAGAGATGAGCGTGGAGGAACTGTTGGGTGCGGTGAATGCGCATCCGACGCGTTTTGTTGTCGTCACCGGTGGCGAGCCGATGGTGGCGAAGGAGATGCCGCTGCTGCTTCAGAGGCTCCGTGAAGCAGGGAAGCACATCACCATCGAAACGGCGGGCACCATCGCGCCGGAGGGCGTGGCCTGTGATCTGGCCTCGATCAGTCCGAAACTGGCGCATTCGACACCTGACGATGCTTCGGCGGGCAAGGCGTGGGTGGAGAAGCATGAGCGTCTGCGGCTTCAGCAGGAGGTGTTGCGAGCGTGGTGCGCCAAGTATGACTTTCAGCTCAAATTCGTCATCGCCAGTGAGGCGGATGTGTTGGAGGTGAAGGCCGTCATCGAGTCCATCGGCATCGAAATCCCCCCGGACAAGATTTTGCTCATGCCGGAGGGCATCACGCAGGAGGCGTTGAAGGCCCGCCAGATGCTGCTGGTGGACATCTGCAAGCGCGAGGGCTGGCGCTACTCGCCACGGCTGCACATCGACCTCTTCGGCAACAAGCGCGGCACATGAGCCCGGCCTTCAAACGCAAAATCGGCCGCGTGCTCTGGGCGTCGGTGCTCGTGACCTTGCTTGCGGTCGAGTTTTGGTTCCGCGCGGTTCGCGAGCCCTCGCCGAGAGAACCTGTGGTGGAGGTTCAAATCCTCCAGCCTCTCGCCAGCGTTCGTTTCATCGACGATGAGACCAACGACGGCGACAGCTTCGTCGTCGAGCATGAAGGTCAAAGGCTCGTCCTGAGGCTCTACTTCGTCGATTGCGCCGAAAAGCGGGAGTACAAGCTCGTCGCCAGTCGCTTGAAGGATCAGGCAGGTTACTTCGGCGGCCTCAGCATCCCGCAGACGCTCAAGCTCGGCCAGCAGGCAAAAGCCTTCACCACCGAGCTGCTCCGTTCACAGCCTTTCACCGTCTTCACCCGCTGGGAACGCGTCTATGACAGCGACCGCATCTACGCCGTCATTCGCTTCGACGATGGCGAGGACCTCGCGCACAAGCTCGTGCATGCTGGCCTCGCCCGCATCCACACCAAAGGCGTGAACATGCCCGACGGCACAAAAGCCAACGACTACGAAAACCACCTCCGCGAAGTCGAAAAAGCCGCTCGAGCCGCCCAACGCGGTGCCTGGGGCATGCCTCGAAGGGCTTCATCGACAAAGCAGATGCCGAAATGACAGGCTTGCGAATTGGCTTCCGTATTCGGCGGCCATGCACTCACCGCTGTTTCGTCCCTCGATGGACCGCCGGGCCTTTTTGACGGCCTCGACGGCGGGATTGGCGTCGCTGGGCTTCAAAGGGGGTGTGCAGGGTTCCACTGCGCCGACGGTGGCGCTTCCCACACTCGCGAAACCGGCCAAATCGACGGTTCTCTTCTTCCTCTGCGGCGGCTCCTCGCACATCGACATGTGGGACATGAAGCCCGAGGCACCGCTGGAGTATCGCGGCGAGTTCAAACCGATCCGCACCACTGGCGACGACATCGTTTTGTGCGAGCACTTGCCGCTGCTGGCCAAGCAAGCGCATCGCTTCGCCATGATCCACGGCATCACCGATGGCGGACGTGCCACGGGCGATCATCACGCCGGTTATTACTACAACCTCACCGGCCACGCGCCCGATCCCACCTTCAAGCAGCAGGGCAATGACCGCCGTCCGTATCCCGAGGACTGGCCCTACATGGGCAGCGTCGTCTCGATGAAGCGTCCGCAGCATCCCACGTTGCCCTCGCTCATCACCCTGCCGCACAAGCCCAGCAAACTGCCCTTCACCCGTCCGGGGCAGTTCGCCGGACGCATCGGCATGGAGTTCGATCCTTTTTTGCTGAATGGCAGCTTTGACGAGCCGCTGAACTTTGCCGCGCCTACCATCAGCATCGGCGGCAGCATGACACCGCAGCGCATGCAGGACCGCCAGGGCCTGCTCGCAGCCTTGAATGGTGCTCGCCGCGAACTCGATCACGAGATGGCCGTGCAAAACTACGCCAAGCAGCAGGAGCGTGCCTTTGATCTGCTCGCCTCCAGCAGCACGGTGAATGCCTTCGACATCAAATCCGAGCCACTGGCCCTTCGCGAGCGCTACGGCCAGCACATCAACGGCATGAGCCTCCTCATGGCCCGCCGCATGGTCGAGGCTGGCGTGCCCTTTGTGACGGTTTTTTGGAAGGAAGACGAAGGCCTGCATAAGAAATGCAAAAGCGCCGGCGGCTGGGACACGCATGGGAACAACTTCAACTGCCTCCGCGAGGACCTCCTGCCGCAGTTCGATCAATGCTTCAGCGCCTTCCTCGAAGACCTCGCCTCGCGTGGATTGCTCGATGAGACGCTCGTGCTCGTCACCAGCGAGATGGGCCGCATGCCGAAAGTCGGAGATCGCCGCAGCGGCGGCCCGCTCGGTGCCGGTCGCGACCACTGGACCTCCTGCATGAGCGTTCTGATGGCCGGTGCCGGCATCAAAGGCGGCCAGGCTGTCGGCGAGACCGATGCCCGTGCCGAGTTGCCCAAAGACCGCCCCATTTACCCCGAGGACATCACGAAGACGGTTTATTACGCCATGGGCATCGACAACCTCGACGCCAAAGACAAGCTCGGCCGCACCTACAACCTCCTAGAAGAGGGCAAAGCGCTCACAGAGCTGTTCTGAGCCGCTTCGGGAGGGCGGTCACGGCGGATTTGGCCTTGCGCGGCTTTGCTTTGGCGGGCAGTCTCCGCGCCCTTTCCCATGTCAGACCCTGCGAAAACCTCCATCGGCATCGATTTCGGCGGCACCTCTGTAAAGCTCGGCGTTTGCCGCGGCGATGAATTGCTCGTCACGGATGCCCCCATCCCCACCGCGAACTTTGCCGGCCCTGCGGCCCTCATCGGCGAGATGGCTGCCCGCGTGAGCAAGCTCCGTGAGACCTACCCCGACATCTGCGCCATCGGCGTGGGCGTGCCAGGCCTCGTGGACTTCGATCACGGCTTCGTGCATGAGCTGACGAACGTCCCCGGCTGGAAGCATGTGCCGTTGAAGGCCATTTTGAGCGAAAAGACCGGTCTGCCCGTGCTCGTCGAAAATGACGCGAACGCCATGGTCTATGCGGAGTTCCGTTATGGCGCCGGTCGCGGCCTGAAGAATGTCATCGGCCTCACGATGGGCACCGGCATCGGCGGTGGCGTGGTGCTCGATGGGAAGATGTTTCGCGGCAGCGGTTTCGCCGCCGGCGAGATCGGCCAGATGAGCATTCACTTTGATGGCAAACCCGGCCACTACGGCAATCTGGGTGCCCTCGAAAAATACACCGGCAATCAGCAGATCGCCGAGCATGCCGTGCATCGCTATGCCGAGGCCGGTATCACCAAGGACATCGACGACTGCACGCCCAAAATGATCGCTGCCGCGGCCCAAGCCGGTGACGACATTGCCCGTCAGATCTGGGGTGAGATCGCCGACTGGCTTGGAACGGCGCTTTCCAGCATCGCGTGGCTTTTGAATCCGGACGCCTTCGTCATCGGCGGCGGTGTGGCCCAGGCTGGCGATCTCATCTTTGATCCGCTCAAGCGAAAGGTGCAAAGCATGCTCAGCACCGTGGTGTGGGAGCGTCTGCAAATCCTGCCCGCCCGCTTCAGCAATGAAGCTGGCATCATCGGCAATGCCGCTCTGGCGGCCGATGCGGTATAGAGAAGCGCCTCGGTATGACGCCCCTCTTCGTTCCTCCAGATCACTTCCGCGAGCTCGCTCCTGCGGACATCTTCCCCGATCCCGCCCGTCCGCTGGAGATCGACCTCGGCTGTGGAGACGGCACCTTCCTTCTCGGCATGGCGGCACATCACCCGGAGCGTGATTTCCTCGGCGTGGAGCGCATGCTGGGCCGCGTGAGCAAGACGGCGCGGAAGATTGGCGTGAGGCAACTCACCAATGCCCGCATCATGCGCCTCGAAAGTGCTTACACCGTCGCGTGGCTGCTGCCACGAGCCAGCGTGAGCCGGCTGCATCTGCTCTGCCCCGATCCATGGCCGAAAAAGAAGCACGCTGCCCGCCGCCTCGTGAATCAGGCCGAGTTCCTCGATGGCCTCGTGCGTATCCTGAAGCCCGGCGGCGAGTTTTTGCTCAAAACAGATGATCAGCCCTACTTTGAAGATGCGCTGCTCAGCCTCGAATCGCGTGCGCATCAGTTTGAAAGACTCGACTGGCCCGAGGACGCCTTCTTTTACCCCATCACCGATTTTGAGCAAAGCTGGCTCGATGTCGGGCGGGTCATTCAAAGAGCACGCTGGAGGCTGAAGTCGGCCTAAGTACAAAGCCGTTAAGCAATTCAGCAAGGGGCGTTCATCTGGCCCTCACCTAACCTCTCCCCGAAGGTCGCCAAGAAGTGAAACACACTTTACACGGGGAGAGGGACCTGAAGCTCGCGCCAAGGTCAGGCTCCCTCTCCCCGGCGAGAAATGAGCTTTGCTCTTGCGGGCTGTTCCGGGGAGAGGGTTGGGGTGAGGGGCCAGTTCAGCGTTCATTCGTGTCATTATGGCTGAACGGCATTGCGCCTAGGCCGCGTCTATTTCGCCTTCAGCTTCAAAAAGCTCCCAGCCCGTTCGAGATCACGCAAGAGGACTTCGGGCCAATTTGAAGGCTTCACGCATTCCACAGTGGATTTCAGCGGGTGGAAATGATTCACTCCTCCACATGCTCCGAACTGCCCTCGTCCTTCTCGCCTTTTCCACCAGCCTTCTCGCCCGCCAGCCGAATGTGGTACTCATCCTGGCGGATGATCTTGGCTATGCGGACCTGGGTTGCTTTGGTTCCACCAAGATCCAGACGCCGCACCTCGACAAACTGGCGGCGGAGGGCGTGAAGGGCACCAGTTTTTATGTCTCGCAGGCCGTGTGCAGCGCCTCGCGGGCCTCGCTGATGACAGGCTGCTACGCGAACCGCGTGGGCATGCAGGGAGCGCTCAACCATACCAGCCGCGAAGGCTTGAATCCCTCCGAATGGACACTGCCAGAGATGCTGAAGGAAAAGGGCTATGCCACGGCGGCCTTTGGCAAATGGCACCTCGGCACGCGGATGATGTTTCATCCGATGAAGAACGGCTTCGATGAGTTTCTCGGCATCCCCTACTCGAACGACAACAGCAAGTATCACCCCTCACTGGCCAAGGAAATGCCGCCGCTGCCGCTGTACGACGGCCTGAAGGTCACCGAGACCGATCCCGATCAAAGCCTCTTCACCCAGCGCTTCACCGAACGGGCGGTGGCCTTCATTGAGAGGCACAAGGCGGAGCCGTTCTTCCTCTATGTGCCGCATGTGATGCCACATGTGCCGATCTTCGCCTCGGAAAAGTGGCGCGGGAAATCCGGCGCAGGCCTCTATGCGGATGTCGTGCAGGAACTGGATGACTCGGTGGGCCAGATCGTGGATGCCGTGAGCCGCTGCGGGCTCGCCAAGGACACACTCATCCTCTTCTTCTCCGACAACGGCCCCTTTCTCAGCTACGGCAATCACGCCGGCTCCGCGAAACCGCTGCGTGAAGGCAAGCTGACGAGCTTCGAGGGCGGGGTGCGCGTGCCATTCATCGCCCGCTGGACCGATCGCCTGCCCGCCGGACGCGAATGCGCTGAGCCGATGATGGAGATTGATCTGCTGCCGACCATTGCCGAGCTCGTTGATGGCAAAATGCCGGAAAAGAAGATCGACGGCAAAAACATCCTTTCCGTGCTCGAAGGCGGCACCTCACCGCATGAGACGCTCTATTTTTACAGCGGCGATGAATTGCAGGCGGTGCGCAGCGGCTCGTGGAAACTGCATTTTGCGCATCCCTACATCTCCGTGGATGGCGAAGCAGGCCGCGATGGCAAACCCGCCCGTTTTGGTCAGATGAAGCCGAAGGCGATCACGCAAAGCGGCATCGACGGCATCGCCACGCGGCATGGGTATCAGGTGAAACAGCAAAAGATGGCACTTTACGATCTCAGCCGTGATCCGGGCGAATCGGAGGATGTGGCTGCGCAGCATCCCGACATCGTCGAGAAGCTCCAAAAGCTCGCCGCCGTCATGCGGGGTGATTTGGGCGATGCCTTGACGAAAACGAAAGCGACAGGCGCGAGGCCCGTGGGACGTGACAACTAATCCGCACCCTTTCCAAACCATGCGTCTCGTCATCCAACGCGTCTCCGAAGCCTCCGTCACCATCGATCACAATGTCGTGGGCCGTATCGGACCCGGTTTGATGATTCTCTGTGGCATTGAGCAGGAGGACACGGCGGAAGATGTGGTCTGGCTGGTGCCGAAGGTCACGCAGATGCGCATCTTCAGTGATGCCGAGGGGAAGATGAACCTCAGCGTGAAGGACATTTCTGGCGGACTGCTGGTGGTGAGCCAGTTCACGCTGCATGCCAGCACAAAGAAGGGCAACCGCCCCAGCTTCATCCGCGCCGCGAGGCCGGAGCAGGCCATCCCGCTGTATGAGCAATTCATGAGCGCTCTCGAAGCCGATACCGGGAGAAAGGTGGAGCGCGGTGTCTTTGGCGCGGACATGCAAGTGGCGCTCATCAACGACGGTCCAGTGACCATCGTGATCGACTCACGGGCGCGTGAGTAGTTCGTAGTTCGGGCTTTAGCCCGTTCAGGCCCCTGGAATCACGGCCTGAAGGCCGAACTACCAACACGGGGCAGCGCCCGCAACATCCAGCCATGCATGCCCAAGCCACGCGGAGCAGGGGAGTCATGCCTCGGCAAGGTAGGCTCACACACCCAACCCAACCATGAAACGCAACGATCCCATCTCCCACCTCATGACCCGCAACGTGATCACCGTGCATCACGGCGATCCGATCTCCAAAGTTCGCGCCCTTGTGCGTGAGCACGGCGTCCATCACATTCCCGTCGTGAGCGGTGACCAAATCGTCGGCATCATCACTTGGAGTGATATTCTTCGCGTGAGCTTTGGCGATGCCTTCGGCACCGATGAACGCGCCGTGGACGCCACACTCGACCACACGCTCACGCTGGAGCAGGTCATGCAAAAAGACCCTGTGACTCTTCCGGAGACCGGCACCATCCGCGAAGCCGCTGAAATCCTCGCCAAGAGCGACTTCCATTCCCTCCCCATCGTCAACGGCGGCAAAGTCGTCGGCATGGTGACCTCGACGGATCTGATCCGCTATTTGGTGGATCAGTTTTAAGGCGAACTCGAAAAGCTCAATGGTATGTTGTCCTTTAGCGTGTCAATGCGTCCGGCACGCACCGTGAACAACGTACTGACACTACTGCCATCTCACCTTTCAGAACGAAAGTCGTCATGGGTTTCAGCCCGTGATGAAGTGGCAGAGAGCAGCCGAACCCCGCTAGGCGGAGTGTGAATCAGGGAGGAGCTTGTGTGCGCCGCCCCGGGGCAAACGGACGTTTGCCGCTACGCATCCAGCGGGAGTCACCGAGTCGAGAAAGTCGTCGGATTTCCCCCGTGATTCGCCAAGTGCGGCACACTTGGGTCACTCGACGATCATCTCGCCTTTCATCACGAGCCAATGGCCGGGGAAGGTGCAGATGTAGGGGTATTTGCCTTTCGCGGTCGGGGCGGTGAAGCGGAGGACTTCGCGGTCGCCTTGGTTGAGCATCTTGGTTTTGTGCAGGATCTTCGGCGAGTCGGGGATGAAGCCTTTGGCGAAGCCGTCGGGCGTTTTGGCCATTTCGTTGCCGGCTAGGCCGACTTCGTCCGCCGCGCCGGGCTGGACGATGAGGAGATTGTGCGGGGTGACGTCGGGATTTTCGAAAACGAGCTTCACGGGGGCTCCGGGGGCCACTTTGAACTCGCGCAGGTCGTAGAGCAGGCGCTCGGGGATGGTCTTGATGGTGATGGTTTGCAGGCCGGGCTGCGCGTCGAAGGGGTTCGGCGGCTCGGGCTTCTTCTTTTTCGCCATGAGCGCGGGTTTGGTGGGCTCGCTGTCTTGGAGGAATTTTGTAAGCTCGGGATGCTTCTGCATGAAGGCGGTGTTGCCCTTCCAAAGCGGCTGCAGCGTGTGGCTGTCGAGCGCGGTGCGCAGCGCGTAGGTGAGGTAAGGGTCCATCGGGTGCTTCAGCAGATCGAGCGCGGCCTCCAAGGCTTCCTGCGTGCCGATGTAACTCGCCGCGATGGCCGCTTCGAGGCGGACGAGGCCGCTGGGGTCGTTGCAGGATCTGCGGAGAGATGCGCTGTCTTTGCTCCAGCGAAGAGTGCGGGTGGCTACGGCGCGTGTTTTCGGGTCTGACGAGTCGGACAGGTCGGACGTGTCGGACAAACCGAGCCAGATGAGTTCTCTTTTCTGCTGGGGAGTCGTTCCCAAAGCACTCCTTAGCTTAACAGGACTCTCCCTCAACTCCACCTTCGCCCGATACCTTGTTCGGTAGTTTTCGCTCTTCAGCAGCTCCAGCAGTTCGGGGATGCTCGCTCCGGCGATTTTGGGTGCTTCTTCGAGTTTTTGATCCTTCGCGGTGATGCGCCAGATGCGGCCGCTCTTTTTGTCACGGCGGGTGTCGCGGAGGGAGTATTGGGCGTGGCCTTTGACGGGGTTGTACCAGTCGGCGATGTACATCGCGCCGTCGGGGCCTTGCTGGATGTCCACGGGGATGAAGCTCAGGTTCGTGCTTTGGAAGACGATGCCGACTTTCTTTTCCTCGAAGTGCGTGTCGTGCTCCACCCACTCGTGCAGCTCGACTTCGTTGGTGGGCTTGTAGCGCACGCGCATGAAGTGTTTTTTGTCGCGCAGCTCCTTCGGCCAATGGCTGCTGGTGAGGAATTCCTGGCCGCAGGTGCCGCTGTAGGCGGGGAAGTAGTTGCCGGCGGGGACGTGGATGTCGGGGTAGGGCGCATTGAGCGCATGCACAGCGCTGGCGAAGACGGGATGGCTGCCGACGTGGAAGCCCCAGTCGTCGAAGGTGATGCCCCAGGGGTTCGTGCTCATGTAGCTGCCAAAGGCAAGCAGCCTGCCGGTGGCGGGCGTGTAGCGGAAGAAGCTGCTCTCGCGGGCGCGGACGGGGCCGTAGGGCGTCTCGACCTGGCTGTGATGGAAGATGCTCTCGCGGAAGATGAGATCGCCCTCGGGGCTCCAGACGAAGTCGTGCAGCGCGTGGTGGCTGTCCTCGGTGCCGAAGCCGGTGAGGAGCTTTTCGCGGTGGTCGGCCTTGCCGTCGCCATCGGTGTCTTTGAGGAAGGTCAGGTGCGGCTGGTCGGAGACGAAGACGCCGCCATTGCCGAACTCGAAGCTGAGCGGGATGGCGAGTTTGTCGGCCCAGACGCTGCATTTGTCGGCGCGGTGGTCGCCGTTGGTGTCTTCGAGGATGAGGATGCGGTCCTGCGGGGCTTCGCCGGGCATGATTTGCGGGTAAGTGGTGCTGGTGCTGACCCACAGGCGGCCTTTGCCATCAAACCGAATGGCGATGGGCTTCACGAAGAGCTCCGGGAAGTCTTCTTCGGAAGCGAAGAGGCTGACTTCGAAGCGCGGGTCGATTTTGAAGGCCTTCAGTTCCTCGGCGGGAGAGACCCATTCGTTGATGGGGCGGTCTCCGGTGATGGTGGGGAGGGGATCGGTGGTTTTGTCGTCTGGAGGGACTGGATTGACCTGATTGACTGGATTGACGGCGGTGGCCCAAATGGCCTGGTCGCGGGCTTCGGTCATTTGGAGGAGTTTTTTGAGCTCGCCGGGGAAGTTGATGACGCCGTAGGGCTCCATGCGGCCGCCTTTGATGTAGTAGTAGTTCAGCGGGCGGTAGTGCTGGAAGAACTTGTCCTCCTTTTCGACGACGGCAGCGCGGACGGCTTCGTTGAGCTTCGGTGGCGTCTCCTGCGTGAGCTGGTTGTAGAGGCGTTCGGAGAAGGCGGCGTAGCCTTCGCGATTGAGATGCACGCCGTTGGTCGTGTAGCCACGATTGGCAATCGTGGTTTCCGGAGGCGACGATTGCCAATCGCCGCTACGGACATCCGCGAAGCCCACGCCCTCGGCCTTCGCCACCTTTTTCATCGCGTCGGTGTAGAGCTTGATTTGGGCGTTGAGATGCTCGTGGGGCTTTTCGGCGGCGGTGGGGCTCACGAGGACGATTTTGGGCTCGGAGGTGCCGTTGTAGCGATGGGCCTTCAACTCGATGAGGAAGGCCTTGAGGAGTGTTTCGAACTCGGCGAGGCCTTTTTCGCCTTTGAAGCTCTCGTTGAAGCCGAAGGCGGCGAGGATGACGTCGGCTTGGTGCTCGGTGAGGTGCTGGTTGAGGTCGCCAAAGCCATCCGGGCGCGGGCGGAGGGCCACTTCATCGGCGGACCAGCTCAGGTTGCGGAAGACGAGCTTCTCCTTGGCAAAGCGCTGGTGCATGAGCGCCTCGAACTGGCCGTCGTCGCGCATGCGATCGAAGAGCGAATTCCCGATGAGGGCGATGCGCGTGCCCGGTTTCAACTCCAGCGGCAGCTGGGCGAGGGCGGGGATGGCAAGCAGGAGGGAGAGAAGGAGGCGCTTCATGGGAACGTTTCGAGTTTCAAGGTTCAGGTTTCAAGTTTCGAGTTGAGGCGTCTTGAAACTTGGAACCTGAAACTTGAAACCTCCCAATCACGGCGCTCCGGCGTCCTGGGCCTGTTTCTGGCTCTCGGCATCCAGCTTGGCGATGGGATAAGGTACCTCCTGACCATTGGCGGGCATGCGGAGGACGACATTCGCGCCATCGAGGCGGACGAAGCCAGCGCGGATGGTTTTGCCTTCGAGATTCGTCCAGCTCATGATGGGCGGGAGAGACTTTTTCGGCGCGGCGGGCGTGGTGGAGGCGACGGCGGGTTTGATGCCGGGGAGGATGGCGCCTTCCTTGATCCAATCGGTGAGCTTGCGGATGTCGCCGCTGGAGAGCTGATCCTTCGGCGGCATGTGCTTCTCGTGGCTCTCGTTGACGATGACTTCGAGGAAGTGGCTGCCATCGGGATTGCCGGGGCGGATCTGGGCCACGTCGTTGTCGGCGATGTCGAGCTTGAAGGTTTCGAGGTCGTCAAAGACGAAGCCGCCTTTGCGTTTGCCGGTCTTTTCGCTGTGACACTCGTAGCAGTTCTTTTCGAGGATGGGCTCGATGTCTTTTTTGAATTCCACGGCAGAGGCCGCGGCGGTGGTGAGAAGCAGGACGCAGAGGGGTTTCATGGGCGCGTGCCGGTGGAACGTGGCTCAAGCTCGTTCGCTTAGTTCTGCGAGACCTTTTTTCCGCCTTCGAGGAGGCGCTCGAGGCTCTGATCCGGCTTCACGCCTTTCTTGAGGGCGGCGGCGTAGGATTCGCGGGCCTTGTCCCACTGCGGCGGGTCCCAGGTGGCGTAAAGGACGGCGAGATTGAAATGGGCCTCACCGTGGTTCGGATCAATGGCGAGGGCGGTTTTGAATTCACGCTCGGCCCGCTCCATGAGGCTGAGCTTCGTGGCGATGATGCCGAGGTAGTGGCGGGCGCTGGCGTTCTGTGGGCTCTTTTCGAGGCTCTTCTCAAAGAAGGTCATGCTGTCCTTCCAGCGCTCCTGCTTGAAGTAGGTGACAGCCATGGCGTAGGAGGCGTTGGCGTTGTCAGCCTCGTAGGCGAGGGCTTTTTGCAGAGCGGCCTCAGACTCGGCGTATTTGCCGGCGCGTTGCTGCGTCATGCCGAGGCCGATGAGAGCATCCAGGTTCTTGGGTTCGGTGCGAAGAGCGTCCTCGTAGGTTTTCGCGGCGGTGGCGAAGTCGCGGTTGTTGTAGGCCTCGCTGGCGCGGAGGAGGAGGGTGGTGATGGAGCCGGGTGCAGGCATGCTGCCGGTGGCCGATGGCGAGGCGCTGGCGGCGATGAGCGTGGCCTGCACGCCATTGGTGCCGATGAGTTCCTTGGCCGCGGGATCTTTGAAGAGCTTTTCTTCCTCAGGGCTGAGGGTCATGCGGGTGTTTTTGAGCTCCTCGACCTGCTTCAAGAGATCGGTGGAGGCGTTCTCCATCTTGGAAAGCTGGGCGATGATGAGGTCCTTGGACTGCTGCTGGCGATTTTGCAGGCGGAGCTGGCGCATGATGATGCTGCGCAGCATTTCGTTTTCCTGGGTGATGAGGGCGTTTGGCTCGTTGGAGGCCCCAGGAGCGCCGGCGGGCATCTCCTTGAGTTCTTTGAGCTGGCGGGTGAGATCGGCGACCTGCGTCTGATAGGTGGCGCTTTCCTGGCGGAGGGCGGTGAGCTGGCCTTGAAGCGTGGTGACCTCGCCACGGAGCTTGGTGATCTCTTCGTCTTTGCGAGAGACATCGGCCTTGAGGGTCTCCACCTGCTTTTGCGTGGCGGTGAGTTCTTTTTGAAGGCGTTCGTTTTCGGCGATGAGCTTCTTCATGTCACCGCTGGCAGTTTTTTTCTTCAAGGCATCTATTTCAGCCTGGAGGCCGAGCGTTTTGGCGGAGGCGGTGTCACGCTCCTTCACAGCTACATCGCGGCCTTTCACGGCTTCATCACGCTCTTTGACGAGCTTTTCGCGTTCGGCGTCGAGTTTGGCCTTTTCCTGGTTCACGGTGGCAAAGCTCTCGCTGGTGGTTTTGAGCTTCGCGGTGGCATCGGCGGCGGCTTTTTCGGCGGCGGCGAGCTGGCGGGAATTTTTGGCCATCTCCGCTTCCACGGCTGCTTTCTGCTGCTTCAAGGCATCGAGCTGGCCGGCAGCGGCACGGCCTGCCTCGACCTCGTTTTGCATGCCGAGAATGGCTTGTTCGAGAGCGACGGCTTTTTTCGATAGCGTGGCGTTTTCCGTGCTCACGCGAGTCATTTCGCCAGCGGCCCAGTCATGCCATTCACCCCACTTGTTGAGGTCGATCTCGAGGTTCTTTTTGTCGGCTTCGAGCTGGAGCATCTTGCCGCGCATCTTGCTCTCCCAACTGCGCAGCAGGCCGTCGAGGCTAGGGATCTCGCCGGAGTCCTGCACGGGGTCGCTCATCGGTGCCTGAGGCGTCATGGCTTGAACATTGGCCTGAGCAGTGGCCTGTGCCTGGGCGGTGATGCGGGCTTTTTCGAGTTCCATCGCGGCCTGGGAGGCGGCGGCGTTTTTGGATACATTCCCCTCCAGCCGAGCGATGGCCGTGGCGATGGTGCGCTGACGATTCGTGCGAGTCTCGACCTCATAGGCGGGATAGTTTTTCTCGATGGTTTCGTAGAGGGCGGCGGCCTCTTTGTATTTGGCGAGGGCTTGATCGACTTCGCCGCTCTTTTCGAGGCGGCCGGCTTCGTTGTAGATGACGAAGCCGTTGAAGTGCAGGTCTGAGGCACCACCGAGCGACTGCGCATGGCTACGCGGAGCGGTCAGCAGTCCTGCAAAGGCCAGCAGGAGGGCGAGAAACAATCGGTTCATGGCGGGAAAGGGGCTTTTTAGGAGAGAGGGGGCGGCGATATTACCGCCTGCGTGGGTTTTTGGCAATGACCATGGCAAACACGGGCCAGGAGTGACATCAAGGGTGACAAAACCGGCCCGGAGCTTGCTGACATCCAGATAGGTGCTTAAGATTAACGAACCTTTTCCCTCTTTCCTCCTGCCCCAAGCCAAACCATGACCGAGCACACCTATGTCCTCGAAAACGGCCGGGAACTGCACGTTCCCTTTGCCACGGAGGCGCTGTTGGCCCGTCAGGCTGCTAGCGCCGCCCTGATGACTGATACGGAGACCATGCCACCGCAGCGGACGCAGGCCTCGGAGCAGATCGCGGCGAAAACAGCGGAACTCGACGAGCTCAGCGCTCGTTTGAAAGCCAGGCGCGATGAACTGGCCGTTATCGAAAAATCTCTCCTCCAACAGCAGGCGCAAAACAAAGAGGCCACCGCCCAACGCGGGCGCTTGGAACGCGAGATGGACCAGCTTCGTGAGCTGATCTCCCGACGTGACGTGCATCGCATCGCCCTCGAAAAGCAGGCCCAGGAGCTTGATGCGAAGATCGCTACGGCAGTCAAAAAGCTCATCGAGGCCGAGCAGCGCCTGCAAAGCTCCACCACCGCCACCGAGGTGGCCTCACGCCAGCTCGCCAGCAGTCTTGAGCAGCAGCAGTCCGCCGCACAAAGCCTCGCCCATACACAGGCGGAGCTTTCCCGTTGCCAGGCCGAGACAAAGACAGCCCGCGAACAACTTACCGCTGAGCAAGCCGCCCTCTCCGAGGCACAGGCAAAGAACCGCGTCGCGGCGGAACAGCTCGGCATTCTGCGAGCCGATGCCAATGAGCAGGAAAAACGATACACCACGCTCCAGCAGCAAATGGAGGCCGTGCGCCGTGAGCACAGCCAGCTCATGGATGAGTGCCGCACGGCCACCCACACCCTCACCGAGACCACGCGGAGCATCGAAACTGCCCGCGAACAGCAGAGCGTGGCTTTGACCTCTCTCAATGCCACGCGTGGTGAACTCGCCACCCTCCAGGCACAACACGCCGCCGCGAATGAGGACTACACCAAGCGGGGCAAACTCCTCGCCGCTCTCCACGAGACCCTTTTGAGCAGCCAGAGCACGCTGGCCGCCCTCCAGCAGCAGATCGCCAGCGGCGAAGCAGCTCGGGATGAAGCCCTCGCCCGTGAAAACGCGGCCAGCGAAACTCATGCGTCTCTCACCTCGCAAGCCCGCGAGCTGGAAGCCAGCCTCGAAGGCCTCCAGCAAGCTGAGCAGGCGCGGCGCCAGCGCCACGAAGAGATCACCAAAGAAGCCGCCGAACTCGAAACGAAGCACACGGAACGCCAGCAAACCCTCGCCGCGCAGGCGGGCGAAACGCAGCAAAAGATCGACGAACTCGAAAACCGGCTCGCCGCTCTCGAAGAATGGCTCCTGCGCATGCAGGACTGCCACAAACGCCTCGCCGATCTCGCGCCAGAAACCTTGGAGGCACGCAACGTGCGCAACGAGATCGAGATGGCCATGGCCTCCCTGCGCCACCTGCTTTCCAATCGTGCCCGCGTGGCATTCCCTCCTCCGGCTGCCGCTCCACAGCCCGCCCAGCCCGCCCCCGCAGCCGAGGCCCCACGCCAGCTCACCCCCACGCAAGAAGCCCGTGCCGCCCGCATCACCGGCACCTTCACCATGCCGGATAAAGCCCTTCGCGAGCAGGACCGCCGTCTCGAAGACAAGATTCGCGTGAATGAAGCCCGCCTCGAACTCCTCGAAGCCCGTCTCCGCCGCGGTGAAGAAGATGAAAAATGCCAGCGGGAGAAAATCGCCACGCTGAAGCAGCAGCTCACCGCTCTGGCGCAGGGTGGGAAGTAAGGAGTTTCAGGTTCCAAGTTTCAAGTTGGCGGAACTGCCTTGAAACCTGAAACTTGAAACTTGAAACCTATCCCCTGCGCTGCCGCAGCACCGCCACCCAGCGATCCACCGATTTGCCCGGCGCATCCTTCAGCGCCCGACTGGCCTTGTTCCGCCTATTGCTGACGACTTCCATACCCAGCGCCTCCAGCGCCCGCAGCGCCAGACGGTGCTCCACATCAAAGTAACTCGTGATCACCAGCATGCCGTCCGGCCGCAGCTTCGCGATGCCTTGATCGAAGATCTTTTTCCACAGCTCCTGGCCGTGCCAGAAGTTCTGATGACGGAGGAAGACCATGTTGAAATCCTCGCCGAGTTCTTTGTGCTGATCGATCTTGGTGGCGTCCTCGATCAAAAACTCTGCGGGTAGGTTTGAATGCGTCTCCCGGGCCTGGCGGATCTCCCGGATGCGGATGTCTGCGCCCACCATCTCCACCCCGCCGCCCTTGGTGAGATCCGAGCCTACCTGAATGAGCGTCTCCGCCTCGTCACAGCGACCGCAGGCAAGATTCAGGATGCGCATGTCTCGCTGGCCTGCCGGCAGATGCGGCGTGAGCGAGTCATGGAGCAGCGATTTGAGCTTCGCCATGTCCTCCTGGATGGGACTGGGGGTGGATTCGAGCATGGAATGAGGCGAGCATTGGAGAGCACGAAATCCTTTTTGCATCAACGAATTGACGCTGCCAAATGCAGGAACTAACGCGGAGGCTCATGCGCCTCCTTTTCCTGCTCCTCGCTACTCTCGCCACCCTCTCGGATGCCATCGCTCAGGCTCCCGCCGTCAAGCTACGGGTCGCCACGCGAAACCTGGAGCCCTTCTCGTTCGAGAAGGATGGTCGCCGCGTGGGATTCGCTGCTGAGCTTTGGGACCAGCTCGCCCGGGAGACCGGTCATGAATACGAAATCCAGGTGGTGAACTCCGCCCAGGAGATCATCGACGCGGTGAAGAACAAGAGCGCCGATGTCGGCGTGGGTGCCATCAGCGTCACCTCAAAGCGTGAAGAGGTCATTGATTTCTCGCAGCCCTTTTACGAGTCCGGCCTCCAGGTGCTCGTCGCGGGCGGTGGTGGCAGCTTTGCCGACAACATCTTCCAACTCATCAAAAACCTCTTCAGCCTGGAGCTCATCGGCATGTTTCTCCTGCTCGTGGCCGCCATGTTCGTTATTTCCCACCTGGTCTGGCGCTATGAGCACAAGGTGAACGGCGACCAATGGCCCGAAGACTACAAATCCGGCATCTGGGAGTCCTTCTGGTGGACACTGAGCACGCTGCTCGTCGGCGGCGCAGACAATAAAGGCCCTGTCGGCGTCGGCGGCCGCATCGTGGCGATCGTCTGGATGCTGCTCAGTATCGTGCTCGTCTCCCTCCTCACCGCCTCCTTCACCACCACGCTCACCATTAACACCCTGAAAGGTGACATCAATGGCCCCGGCGATCTTCCCGGCCGCAAAGTGGCCACCGTGAAAGGCAGCACCACGGAAACCTGGCTCAATGCCAAAGGTGCCAAGGTCACGCCACTGACCGATGTCGTCGCCTGCATCACCGCGCTGCGTGACGGGCAGGTGCAGGCGGTCGTTTACGATGCCCCGGTCCTTCAATACGAAGCCGCGAAGCTCAACGACGAGAAATTACAGATGGTCGGCCCTGTCTTCGAACGCCAGAACTACGCCTTCGCCCTTCAGCAGGACAGCCCACTTCGTGAAAAGCTCAATCAGGCCATCCTCACCATGCACGAGCGCGGCATCGGCATCGAACTGCGCAAAAAATACTTCGGCGAGGAGTAGTCCGCGAGTCTGCGCTAGCGGAGCGCTCCGAAGGGAATTCTCTCGGGGTCCATTTTCACACTCTCGCCGCCTCGATGTCGAAGAGGAATTCGAAGTCTTCCTTCTGCAGGAGGTTCGTGAAGCCGCCTTCGCCGAGGACGTTGCTGATCATGAGGTTTTTCTTCTGCTGAAGGGTCATGATCTTCTCCTCAATGGTGCTGCGGGTGAGCATGCGGTAGGCGATGACGGGCTGGGTCTGGCCGATGCGGTGGGCACGGTCGATGGCTTGATTCTCGACGGCGGGGTTCCACCATGGGTCGTAGAGGATGACGTAGCTGGCGGCAGTGAGGTTGAGACCGCTGCCGCCGGCTTTGAGGCTCAAGAGGAACACACTGGCGTTTTCGTCCTCCTGGAAGGCTTTGACGATGCTCGCACGATCCGTGCTGGCTCCGGTGAGCCAGTGGAAGGGCAGTTTCATCTCCTCCAGCTTCGTGCGGATGATTTTGAGCATGCTGACGAACTGGCTGAAGAGCAGCACCTTGTGGCCTTCGGCGTGCAGTTCCTCGATGCGTTCGAGCGTGGCGGTGAGTTTGGCGCTTTCTTCGTTCTCGGCGGTTTTGTCGACGAGGCTGGGATGGCAGCAGATCTGGCGGAGGCGGGTCAAAGCCTGCAACAGGGCAAAGCGGCGCTTGTTCACCATGTCGAAGCCGCTGCTGCTGAGCACGAGCATCTGGGCGCGGGCGAGTTCTTCCTTGTAAAGCTCGGCCTGGCGGCCGCTCATTTCGCTGATGAGCGTTTCCTCGGTGCGTGAGGGCAGATCGCGGGCGACTTGCGCCTTCGTGCGGCGCAGCAAAAACGGGCGAAGGCGTGCGGCGAGGCGTTCGCTGGCTTTGCTGTCTTTGCGACGGTCAAAGTTGCGGTGGAAGTAATTGCGGTCGCCGAGCGCACCAGGCGTGGCGAAGGTCATGAGGCTCCAGAGGTCGAGCAGGCGGTTTTCGAGCGGTGTGCCGCTCAGAACGAGGCGGTTGTCGGCGCGGAGGCCGCGGGCGCTGCGAGCGGTCTGCGAATCGGGATTTTTGATGTGCTGACCTTCGTCGAGGATGCACGCGAGGAAGCGGATGAGCGCGAGTTCTTCGCCGAAACTGCGGAGCTGGGCGTAATTGAGCACGAGCACGTCGATCTGCTCCTGCACGAGCTTCATGTCGAAAAGGTCGCGATCATGCAAAACGAGCACGCGGAGGTGTGGTGCGCCTTTTTTGAACTCCAGCGCCCACACATCGAGCACGGATTTCGGACACACGACGAGGATGGGCAGATGCGGGCCGCCTGCGGGCTTGCGTGATCTCAGCCACAGCACCCAGGCGATGGCTTGCAGCGTTTTGCCGAGGCCCATGTCATCGGCGAGGATGCCGCCGAAGCGGTTCAGTGTGAGGTAGGTGAGGAATTGATAACCCTCGACCTGATACGGACGGAGCGTGACGGTGAGCTCGGGGGGCACGGGCGGCTGCGCGTCGAGTTTCGCTTCTTCCATGCGCTGGACGATTTTTTCCCAGGCCTTCGGGCTGACGATCTCCACGGCCTTCTCCTGCGCGAGCTGACGCCAGTGCAGGCGATGCGTGTCGCTGCCATCGGCCTCCAAATCGATGCCGAGGCTGTCGAGCATCGCGATCTGCTCGTCGCTGAGCTCCAGCTTCACGCGACGCCACGATCCATCGGCAAGGCGCACATATTCGCCCTTCGCGGCGAGCAGCCGGCGGATGTCGGCCGGTTTGAGGTCCGCGCCTTCGATGTCGAAAACGATGCGCAGGTCCAGCCAGTCGATGTCACCGCCTTGCTTCGCCTCGAGGCGCACGCGGGCGATGAGAGGATCGGCGAGGATGCTCTGAAGCTGTTCATCGGCCTGCAGGTCGATGTTTTCCGGCAGCGTGGTGCCCCATTGATGAAACCACTCCGGGAAGTCCTTCGCCATGCGATGGCGGAAGCCGCTGGACTCAAAGTCCCACGCGAAGCGGCCCTCCTGCACGATGCGCTCGGCGGTGCGCAGCGCATCGCGGTCGCGCACGACGATCTCATCGTCCTCGGCGTCATCGGGCACGAGCGGCGACCAGCCGCGCGGCGTGAGCACCTCGCGGGCACGGCCATCTGCGCCCATCGCCTCGAGCTTGAAGGTCGCATACTCCGTGCCACCGCCTGCGGAGGGTCTGGCCTTGCACGCGGCGGTGATTTTCACGCGCAAGGCCTCATGCTTTACCCGTGAGGCAATGCTGGGCGGCACCGGCACCTCCAGGCCGCCGAGGAAGGAAATGCCCTCGGGGGTCGCCACCGCCTCCATCGGCAGGGCGATCTCGCTTTCGATCAAAGACTCGTCCCCGAGCCACGGTGGACCGCTGAAAAGCTGGTCGCGGCTCAGATAAAAATTCTCCACACCACGCAAAATGCGCAGCGGCATTGGCGCGGGCTCGTTCGTGGCCGTGACGAGGCTCATGAGCAGCTTCCGCCCGTCATCGCTCTCGCGGCTGCTCCATTTCAAAGGCTCCGCCACACGCTCCAGCGGCACTTCATCGCGATTCAGCAGCAGATCATGCAGCGCAGGCTTTTGAAACAGGCCCGCGAGCCATGACGCGTGGGATTCGCCTTCGAGACGGAAGGGGCCCGCGCTGCCGCCTTCGCTCAGCGTCAGGCAATTCACTAGCAGCAGCTCCGAGGCCGCGGAGGTCATCACATGACCTTCGCGCAATTGCTTCCCAAAGCGCTCCACCTCCAGCGGATGCACGTTTTGGAATTCGGGAGTCTCCCGCGCATTGTCGCGCACCTGCAGACGTGCCTCGTGCACGCTGATGATCAGGCGGAAATCGAGCGAGCGCAGCCGCGGCGGCATCTTCGCGATGCGCGATTCATTGAACTGCCGGATGCGGGCCCGCCACTGCGGCACCGTGCTCTCATGCCGCCAGTCTTTGAGCGAATCCCGCGTGCCCTCCACATCCGCGATGCCGCGCAGAAAGAGCGGCACGACGAGCCCTTTGTCCGCCAGAGCCACGGCGATGTAGTTCCAGAACTGGCGCAGCGTCTTCGGCTGCTCCGGCCACAGCGTGATCGGCTCGGTCGATTTGATCTGCCACTTCGCGTGCAGGCGCACCATGTCCTGGTCAAAGATCTTGCCCGTGAGCACCACGCGTTCGTAGCGCTTTTCCAGCTTCGCGAGGTAGTTCTCCTCGTTCGTATCCAGCGCACGGCCCAGCTTCGCCGTGATCACATCTTCAAAGTCCTCCTCCGCCGCGTGCGGCGCCGGCAGCGTGCCACGCGCCTCGCGACGCTGCACCGCGACGAGCGATGCGCACAAAGCGAGGTCTTCCAGGTCCTTTTCACCCGCATCGCACTCACCCAGCCAGCCGCGCGGCGTTTGCAGCCAGCGCACATTCGCCGCCTGCTTGTCCAGCTTCACCTCCGCCATCATCTCGTCCTCGAGCAGGTCGATGCCCAGCACCGCGTCATCATCCACGAGCCGTTCCGCCTCCTGGCGCAGGCGTGGGTCGAACTGCTTCAGCAGCGTGGGGATTTCTTCGGTGAGGGCGGGCATGCGATTGGGATCGCCCGCGAGGTCCAGAACCGCCGCGAGCGAACCCGCACGCTAGCAGGCGAAAGTGTCTTGGAAAGGGCCGTGACCGTGTTTTTTGTGTGACGCGGCGGAGAGAGGCGGCGGGAATGTTCAAAAATGGGGTGCTTCGGGATCAAGATTGCATCCCGGCACTCAGGATGGCATCATCCGGCATGATCGCCGTCCGTTCATCTGCCCGCCGTGCTCGTGCGACTCCACGCCGGCCTGCTCCCGTCTGCCCGCCGCTGGAAAACGGCGACATGCTGCCTTTGACCGAATTCATCCGCCGTTACGAAGACATGCCCGGCGTGAAAAAAGCCCAGCTCATCGAAGGAGTCGTTCATATGCCATCCCCAGTCCGCGTCACTCATGCCGAACCCGACGGCGTTATCCAACTCTGGCTTGGAACTTATGCCGTCGAGGCAGACCTCAAGTTGTACCCCAACGCGAGTCTCCTCCTCGACACCGAAAACGCCTTCCAACCCGACGCCATCCTCTGCTCGCCTCCGCGCAAAGGCGGTCGCGTTTGGCTGAACACCAAAAGCTACCTCTGCGGCTCGCCTGAACTCGTCGTCGAGATCGCCTCAAGCACGGCTTCCATCGACCTGCGCGACAAACTCCGCGTCTATCGTCGTCTTGAAGTCGCCGAATACATCGTCTGGCGCACCGAGGATGCCGAGATCGACTGGTTCGTGCTCGAAGAGGGCCAGTACATCAAGATGAAGCCCGACCGCCACGGCAAGCTCCGCAGCCGCATCTTCCCCGGTCTTGTCCTCGACCTCGCCGCCGCTCTCGCCTGCGACAAGGCGAAGGTGCTGGCGGCGCTGCGCAAACACAACGCATGAAACGGGCATGAAAGCGCTCTTCACGAGCTTTGCAGCCTTGCTGCTGGCCTCGACGGCCACGGCCCAACGCCTGTCCTGGAAACCTCACGACTTCAAGCCGCTCACTGAGCTTCCATGGCTCGATGTGAAGCCTCATGAGGTGCCAAAGGTGATTGAGCGCATCTTTCGCGAGCCAAACCTCGACATCCGGCGCTCGGTGCTGGCCTCGTATTTGAAGGATGAGGTTCCGCTCATCCACTTCGGTCTGGCCTTCGACACCGCCATCGCCTTGGAAGGCGTGCAAAACCCGGATCCGCTGGTCTCGGTGATGCTGGCAATCTGGGCGAAACGCGATCCTGCGGCTGCGTTTGAACGGGGGAAGCAGCTCATCGACCTCGTGGGCATCGAGAATGGGTATTTGGGCTACGACTCTTGGCACCATCGCGACGCCATCACCGTGCAGAATGCAGCTGCGATCCGTCAGAGCCGCTTTTGGCTGGATCGCAACACCTTGGCATCCTTTCCCTATGCGGCAGACTTTTCTGATTGGGACGCCGCGAAGAAGCAAAGCCTGCTCAAGGCCTTCGCTCAGCTCTGGTTCGAGCATTTCGACGACTGGCCTCGCGAGCGCGATCACGCACCAAACTTGCCCGATCTGGTCAAAGTCTTCCAGAGTGGTGCGGCACCTTCCGAGCCTGCCGAAGGTCTGGCTGCCGAACTCTTCTTTGAAGTCGCGATGCGAAAGCGGCTCGCCTTCAGCCCCGCTAGCGCAGCTCAGTTCATCCGCGAAATCGAACTGAAACGTTGGCCGGCTGATGAAGCACGTCAGTTGCCTGAGCGAACTGGAACCATCTCGACCGAGTTTCTGCTGCTCTGGTCGCAGCTCGATTTGGGAGGCATGCGCCAATGGGTGGAGAGCCAGCCGAAGAACGAGGCATGGGCTGCCAAATGCATCGTCATCCATCGCGTGAATGCCAAGACGCGGAGCCAGTGGATGCAGGCGATACCGGAAAACGAGAAAGCCGACTCATTGCGAATGCTGGCGGCCTGGCAGCCCGAAATGGCCATGGAAGAAGCCCTGCGCTCGAAGAATGCCGAAATCATCGGCCAGGCATTCGAAGGCTGCGCTTATGGAGCATGGGCGATGAACGGTGTGCATGCCGGGCTTGGCTTTTTGAACCAGTTTGACCTCTCCCGGCTGCCAAAAGATTGCATCGGTCAGGTGCTCGGTGAAAACGCCATCTACGTCATGGAGCAATGGGCCGGCATCGACGCCGGGGAATGCGCGCAATTCGGCATCCGCTGCCTCAAGCACTCACCCTGGGTCGATTGGACGGAGTTGAGGCAGTTTTTCAGTGGGGATGACAATTTGCCTGACGAAGGTGGTGTCACAGACCGCACCTTTTGCTCGCTCCGGCTGTGGGCGGTGACAAAGCCGGATGAGATGAGGGAATGGATCGCCAAGGAACCGGATGCTGACTTGCGCCAGGCGTTGACTTGGCTGCTGGAACATCCTTGGGGACATCATGCCAAGCCTTGATTCATGGAATAATCTACCTCATGCTCACCCCCGTCATCAATCCCGAAGGAATCCTCACGCTCGAAGGCGTGGCGGAGTCGTCGGTGGAGCGGAAGATGAGCGGGTGTGACGGGGCGGTGTCGCTGCTGCGTCTGCTGGCCGCCGAGTTGCATGAGGCGGAGCTGGAGCCTCCGTTTCGATGGCTGCGGGAGTGGGCGCAGCGGCTTTTCACGCGGCTTTGCCAGACGAAAAGCACGGAGCAGCTTCCAGTGCCCTCCTTGGAGGAACGCACGGCCTTTCTTGCGAC
This sequence comes from Verrucomicrobiaceae bacterium, assembly GCA_016713245.1. Taxonomy (GTDB): domain Bacteria; phylum Verrucomicrobiota; class Verrucomicrobiia; order Verrucomicrobiales; family Verrucomicrobiaceae; genus Prosthecobacter. The sequence goes on from JADJPM010000001.1 coordinate 2,570,148, forward strand.
GATGCCGCCCTTCATCGGCGCGGAGCATGTCAGGGCGGAGGTGCTGGAGCGTTGGTGGAATGATCTGGCGACGCACATCGGCCAACTCGCCACGCAAGGTGTCGAGGCGTGGCTGCGCGAGGAATGCCCAGCGTGGCATGTCGTCGGTCGCGTGAGCTTTCACCTCGCGGAGAACAAGACGGACACGCAGCGTCCCTTCGCCTTCCTCGCGACCTTCACGGAGAAACTCAGCGCCACCGGCCAGCCGCAGCATCTGCCGCTGGCGCGGGCGCTTCAGCTTTATGCCGGGCAGAAGGATCAAACGGCGCTGAATGCGCTGCTGGAGCCTGTGAGGCTTGCCGCGGACAAGTCGAAGCTCCTCCGCGAGTGGCTCGAATCGAAGCGACTCTTCCAACCGATGGCGATGTCGCCGCAGGAGGCGTATCGCGTGCTGCGCGAGACCGCCGTGTTTCAAGAATGCGGCATCATCATGAAGCTGCCGGACTGGTGGAAAGCCGGCAAGACCTCGCGTCCCACCGTCGCCGTCACCATTGATGCGCCGAAGAAGACCTCTCTGCATGCCGGCACGCTGCTCAGCTTCAAGATCGAGCAAAGCCTCGATGGCGAGCCGCTGACGCCTGCGGAGCTCGAAAAACTGCTCAGCGCCGACACCGGGCTCGTTTCGCTGCGCGGCAAGTGGGTTGAGGTCGATGGCGAGAAATTGCAGCAGGTCATGGCGCACTGGAAACGCGTGCAAAACGCCACTGGCGAAGGCGGCATCGGCTTTCTCGACGGCATGCGACTCCTCGCAGACTTTGGCGAGGCCAAAACGGCCGCGGAGGGCGACGTGGCCGAATTCGTGCCCGAATGGAGCACCCTCATCGCCGGCGAAAAACTCGCCGAAGTGCTTCAAAAGCTCCAAAACCCCGAAGAAGCCTCTCCACCCGAAAATCTGCGTGCCACGTTGCGCCCGTATCAGCGGCAAGGTTTCGCGTGGTTGAAATTCATGACGCACATGGGCCTCGGAGCCTGCCTCGCGGATGACATGGGGCTTGGGAAGACGGTGCAGGTGATTGCGCTGCTGCTCGACCGTAGGACGAGTGTGGCGACAGCCCGCTCGTCTTTTGCCGCCATCGAAGAGCCGGGCGGGCTTCGCCACACCCAGCCTACACTCCTCATCGTGCCCGCCTCACTCATCGGAAACTGGAAAGCCGAAGTCGCCAAGTTCGCGCCCGACTTGCGTCTCTTCATCGCGCATCCCTCGCAGACCGATCGCGAAAGGCTCGCACTGGCCGCCACGCATCCGGCGGAGGCTTTGCGTGGCTTTGACGTGATGCTCACGACTTACCAATTCCTGCAAAAGACCGACGCGTGGGTCTCGCACGCTTGGAGCATGGTCATTCTCGATGAAGCGCAGGCCATCAAAAACAGCGGCAGCGGCTCCGCGAAGGCGGTGAAGGCCGTGCAAGCACCCGTGCGCATCGCTTTGACCGGCACGCCGGTCGAAAACCGCCCCGGCGATCTTTGGAGCCTCTTCGATTTCCTCAATCCCGGCCTCCTCGGCGGCAGCGCGGCCTTTGCCGATGCCGTGAAGCGCTGCGCGAAGTCCAGCGAAGGCTACGCGCCGCTGCGTCGGCTCGTGCGGCCTTACATCCTGCGCCGCATGAAGACGGATCGCCGCATCATCAGCGATCTGCCGGACAAGATCGAGCTGAAGGCCTTCTGCGGCCTCACGAAACGCCAGGCGACGATTTACGCGAAGCTCGTCGATCAACTCGCCAAGATGCTCGCCGACAAAGAGATGGAGCCCATCAAGCGCCAAGGCCTCGTGCTCGGCTTCCTGCTCAAGTTCAAGCAAGTCTGCAACCACCCCAGCCACTGGAACGGCGACGGTGCCTGGTCACCCGCCGACAGCGGCAAGTTCGCCCGCCTCGCCGAGATCTGCGGCGAACTCGCCGAGAAACGCGAGCGCGCCCTCATCTTCACGCAGTTCCAGGAAACCTGCGATCCGCTCGCCCGCTACCTGAGCACCGTCTTTGGTCGCGAAGGCCTCATCCTGCACGGCGGCACCAGCGTGAAGAAGCGCCCCGAACTCGTCGAAGCCTTCCAGCAGCCCGGCGGCCCGCCCTTCATGGTCATCAGCGTCAAAGCCGGCGGCACCGGCCTGAACCTCACCGCCGCCAGCCACGTCATCCACTTCGACCGCTGGTGGAACCCCGCCGTCGAAAACCAGGCCACCGACCGCGCCTTCCGCATCGGCCAAAAGAAGAACGTCATCGTCCACAAATTCGTCTGCCAAGGCACCATCGAACAACGCATCGACGCTCTGATCGAAGAAAAGCTGTCCCTCGCCCAAGAACTCGTCGGTGATGGAGCCGGTGCCGAAAAGCTCCTCACCGACATGAGCAGCGAGGAGCTACTCGACTTCGTGAAGCTGGATGTCAGCGCGGTTGCTGCCTGAAACGACAGTCGAGCACGAGGCTGGAGAGTGTGAACGGCGACTGGCTAAGCTGCTTGGCCTGCGCTTGAAGAGCCTGCGTAGCGTCACTCATCGCCTTTTCATTGTCATCCTTGCTTCCCGGATCCGCAGTCCAGGCGATGACATAGAGGCCGTGCGTCCAATGATCCGGTGGTGAATGCCTCGGCCTGAGATAACGGTCTAGAAGCTGCGTCTTCATGGCCGCACGGCGCTCCTTCGTGTTGCTCTTGCGCAGCTTTTTCAATTCAATTACCAGCGTGAAGGGCGAACCAAAGGCGTTGGTTTGGACTAGGATGTCCGTACGGCCCTCGTTTGAGAGTTTCACTTCACGCTCCGCGATGATTTCGTGGTTTAGTTTCAACCAGTCACGCATCTCGCGTGCGATTCGCTCTTCGGGTCGCGAGGTGCGGGTCTTCAAGTCCCAAAGATGATCCCAACTGCCGTTTCGGAGGCTTTCCTCCCACCGTTGCAGGCTTTCGATGACAGCTTGAAGCAGTTCGTCTGCGCTGCGAGCGAGACGTGCATGTGGTCGGGAGGTAAGCTGAAAGAACGCTTCCGGTTTCAAATGCTGCCATTTTTCTCCAGCGAGTGCTTGGGCGGCACGGTGGCGATTCCAGTTCAGAATGCGGAAACGGCGTGCGGACTCCTTTTCGTCATCCTCGTAATGAACAGGAGGTATTTCGACCTTGAGGCCGCGAGTGGTGGCCGCTGCGGTGATATGGTCGCGATATTCTCTGGCATAGTCCATGCCGGTGACAAGACCTCTGAGATTACCCTGCTTTGTCTTTGGGAAAGCCCGCCAAACAGCGTTGGCAAGTTCAAGAATCGCGGATGTAGGCCAGACGGCAAAGTCTTGGCGCTCAGTGATCGAGTCGAGGGTGCAAGTGGCACGAAAAACGGCTTCGCGAACGAGATCGAGGTCTTGAAGGAGCGGACGGACTTCAACTGCGAGCTTCCCGTTCACTAGAAAAGCACAGCCAGCGAGCATGGCCGCACGGTCTTCGGAATTTTGGAGAGCTGATTGGCGTTCAAGCCAGTAAGATGCGGCCTCGAGGGCATCTGACTCAGAAAAATGGTTTAGAGTTCGGATCGCGTTCGAGAAGCCTTCGGGCTGGATTTCTTCCTCTTTGATTACAGTGAGCAATTTCTGGCTCATACTCTGATTCCAGATTTCTCGAAGGCTGCGAAGCTCTCCCAGCGAACCTTTCGCGAGATAACGACGACGTATGACAATGCCAAAGGCACAGGCAAACTGTTCAGGAAAGAGTTTGGCGAAGGATTGATAGCTCAAACCTTCTGGCGCCTTTCCAAGGCTCCCAAACGATGACAAAGTGCTGTAATAGAGCGGGAGCCAACGTGATGCGATGACATCTCGCAGAGGCCCAGGTTGATTAAACTCTTGCCAGCAGGCGGAAAGAGCAATGAGGCCATCAATGCCCTCATTGATGTCCTGAGCGTCATCGAGTGGTTTGTCGAAAAGGTAGCGTTTGGCGGCCTCGCGCATCCAAGTCTCGTTTTCGCCTATTTTTTGCTCGGGACCAAAAACGGTGGAGTGCGGAGCCATGCCGTATTCGCGGGCAGAGAGCACTTTTAGCACCGCGGGCCAGACGATTTGGCCTTCCCCATGGGCTTGTCTCGCTTGCTCGGCATAGGTTTGAATATGCTTCTTGTAGGCTTCCTCGCGTTGAGTCTGCCTACGTTTGCGATGTTCGATTTCGTGCTGGAGTTTGGCTTGTTTCGCAGCGGCATCACTTTGGAGTGCTTCCAAGTAGGATTGACCGGGTAGTGGTTTTGGTAGTGAGCTGCTCAGGAAGGCAGAGTGGGCTGCCGCAGCGTTAAACTTGTCGGCGGTACTGGATTCGATCTCAATCTGCCGGACAAGTTGCAGAACCAGCAAGGCATAACGCCAGCCATCTGCTTGCGGTGCGGCGAGCAGTTGATCTAGGCACCAATCGAAGTCTTCCTCAGCAACTAACCAGTCGGATGCTTGGGCCCACTCGCGCCGTGTGTGTTTTTCAAATCCGGGATGATGAATCAGATGAGGGATGAGTTTGCGGCGCAATGCCGGATCGTTGAAGGGTGGTTCCTTGGAGTCCCAATGTTGGTTGATGCCATGGTGAGGGGGGTGGTAATGGATGACGCAGGCATTCCAGTACTCCACGAGGGCATGGAGTACATCGGGCCTGTCCATGTGATTCACAGCTAGCTTTAGGGCGCTCTGATTGAGGTCCTCAGCAAACGAAAGTGAGTCATGAATAAAGTCAGGGTAGTTGCCGAGGTGCCGGAAAATGGGTGGTAGGTCGTCTGCTGTGAGGTGTTCATGAACGCGGCCGGCTCTCATGTCATAGAGACCGTAAAGATGCCCCTCTTCTCCGAACTCGATTCTTGGCACAAGCCAGTGTAGCACGTCTCTGGCTGGCACTTTGTCCGAAGTGACAACAAGAAACTCTAGTGCTGCACCCAGGAGGGTTCCTTCAAGGTCGATGGGGATTTCTTTGTTCAAGACAGCTTCCCAGCGGTCATCGAAGCCTTGTTTCGCCAAGTGGTAGAGGGTGCCAGCGATGTTGATCTGTAGGTGATAGGAAGCATGCGGGTAAACCTCCCACAAGAAAGCGGCGAGGGCTGTAGAGTGGGTTTTTTCGGCGATTTCGAGGGCGAGCTGGTGGGATGCTTCGTCCACATCAGTGCGTGAGAGCCACTGCCGTAACTGATCGGCGATGCGGGGGTGGTGCAGGGAGATGAGGTGGGCTTGGCGGATAGCTGGATCGACGACTTTGGCTTTGTCGGTAGCTTCGAGCAGGGCTGTGATGATTTCTTTGCGTTCGGCGTCCGGGAGGCTGGCGGCATCCAGCCAGAGAAGAGTCAGGGGATCGTGTTGGCGCAGGAGTTGGCGAAAACCTTCATCGACCCGTGCGAGCCAGGCGGCGACAGAGCGGAGATTGGGGAAGACACGCCACTGGCCGTCGATCTCGGTGCCGAAGAGCATCCTCAGGCGAGAGTTATCAAGCTTTTGGGCGTTCAACCAGTCAGCAGCGAGCCATTCTTGATGCACCTGACTTTGAAAGGAATAGCGATTACTTCCATTCGGAGGGTGGAAAAGTCGGCTGAGGTTCCTGATATCGTCCAAATCGGCCAATTGAAGACGATTGCGCTCAGTTCCCCAAAGTTCATCACTATGGGAGAGATCGTTGAAGGTGAGTGCGTCTTCCTGCGGCGTCTTTTTGAGTGAAAGCTGAGCTCTGCCCGACCAGATCATGGCAGCCGCGACTCGTCCGGCGACACGCTGCCGCCAATGAACATCCACAATGGATTTTTCCCAGCGTGGCGAGTCTTCTGGAGAGTCGGTGAGCTGGCAGTGGGAGAGAACTTGTTCGCGGATGGCCTCCCCATGAGAGGGAAGACTCTGAAAGCCTGAATTTTCGAAACTTTCCCGGAGCCCGAGCAAGTTTTGAGGCCAGCAGGCAATGGAGTTGAGGTGCCTGTCACGCAACTGCTCCCTAAACGTTTGGGCATCCGTTTTGCTAAACCAAGCCTCAATTGTGGCGGCAAAATCGCACCGACGCAGCGGGCAGACGATGAGAGTTTGTGCCTCTCCATTCGGCCAGAGCGCCTTCAGGTCATCCAGGTGCTCAATGGGACGCATCCAGCGGCAGGAGAGGACGAGCTGGTGTTTGGGGCGTCCATTAGAGCCGAGCTGGCGGCGTAACCATGCGCGGAGCTGGGGGACGAAGTTGGGATTGGCGAGTTGGGCCTCATCCAGGCCGTCGATGACGATGCGGGTCGGTTGGTCTGCCGGGATGAATTTGGAGATGTAGTCGCCGGGATGGGCGGAACCGATCTCTTTGGCCTCAAAATACTCGGCGTGGGGGCCGAACCAGCCTTCGGTCTTGGCTTGCCTCAATTCGGTGCTTTTGCCGGAGCCTGGGCGCCCGAGCAGAAGGAGGAAGGGGGCGGTAAGCTCGCTGAGGTGGGCGAGGCCGGGCAGTTCTTTCTCGAGCACCGGTCTGCCGTCTTCGCCTTTGTAGAACGGCAAAAAGTCGTCATCGATCCCACGATCTTGCTCCCAAGACTGCTGGAGCAGCCAAAGACGAACCCAAGGTTCTTGGGACTGGTGCTGGGTATTGGAAATGACGTTCGACATTCGCGATTCGCGAATATAGTAATGCGTTCAAGAAGATGCTCAAGCCGCATGACATACTAGTTTCCCTGAAGTTGCTCTTGGCTCCGCCGGAGTCCGTTCCGACCTATGCGGGGCTGGCGGCGGCTCTCCAGTTGAGCGCTTCGGAGGCGCATTCAGCCGTGGGACGGGCCGTGGAGGCGGGTTTGCTGAGAAAACCCCTCACGGGAACAGGGCGGACGATGCCGCTGCCAGTGCGGGCAGCTTTGGGAGAGTTTTTGGTGTCTGGGGTGAAGTATGTCTGGCCTGCGGTGCGGGGACCGATGACACGAGGAGTTCCTACTGCTGGGAGCCTGCCCGCCGTAGCCTCGCTTCTGGGCATGCCGCAGCCTGAGCGAGCATTAGTCTGGCCGCATGCGGAGGGGACACAGAGCGGGGAGTCGGTGGAGCCGCTTTATCCACGGACGACGGCTGTGGTGGTTGGAGATGCTGCTTTGCATGAGTGGCTGGCTTTGATCGACATTCTGAGGCTCAAAACCGGACGTGAGGCCGCGCTGGCCGCCGCCGCCATCCAGAAAAAACTGCAATGAACGATCAGCTCAATGCCCAGCAGTGTCGTGAAATCATCGCCGAACTGGCGATGCTGCTGCCACAGGCGATGGCGAAACATTTTCCGAGGCTACCAAGGCTCGATTTCGAGATCGAGGGTGAAGACGAAGAGGAGGTGGTACGGACACGGTGGGATCCGGTTTTCACCGGCGGCGGTATTGTGAGCATGCTCATCACAGACCCTGAGGCTCCGCAGGCCATGTTCACTAAGGATGTCGATCTGGTGCTCGAAATCGCGAGTCATCCAGATTTCTACGCGATGGAAAAAGCGTTGGAGAGCGTGGGCTTCCGGCGTCCGCGAGACGAGCACACAGAGATACTTTCTTGGGAATGGAGAGGCGTGCGAGTCGATGCGCTCCCCCATCGCCGCATACAATCCCTGGACACCAATCGCTGGTTTGTCTTTCTAATGAAAGACGCTGAGCACGTCGAAGTGCTCCCGGGGCGCAGAGCATGGATAGCTTCAGCCCCCTGCTTCATCGCCACGAAACTCCAAGCCTTTGCCAGTCGAGGTAACAACAACTTCCTGAAGAGCAAAGACATCGGGGACATTCTTGCCGTGGTGAATGGCCGTGATAAATTATTGCAGGAGATTCATCGAGCGGCCCCAGAAGTTCGAGAATTCCTGAGGCAACGCTTCGGCTGGCTGCTCGAGCAGCCGCATTTCATGGAGTCTCTTTCCTTGATCGTGCCGGAGAATCAGCGGGAGGAGATCGTGATTGATAGGATGCGGCAAATAGGCTCACCGACATGAGCAGCGAGGAGCTCTCGATTTCGTGAAGCTGGATGTCAGCGCGGTGGGGTGAGGGCCTGAGGGTTCCAATCAAGTCTCACGCAAAGGCGCAAAGAAAGGCAGGATGTCTGAACCTTGGCGGCTTTGCGCTTTTGCGTGAGACTCTCAATGATTGATCCGGCCGGCCTGAAACTCATCGAGGCGGGGATTGATCCGCCGGGCAAAGATGCCGTGATACCAAGGGGATCGGATTTGCAGCCAGAGCACGAACAGCGTGATCGGTGTCTGCATGACCAATGGAGACAGCCAGTCCGAGTAACCTGCTGCCAGATGAACGCCGACGAGGATCACGAACGCCACGGCCCACGCCAGTTCCAGTCGGCGCCAGACGAGGAAGACATTGCAAAAGAGGAAGAAATGCCCCAGCGCCATCGGAACGATCCACCGGAGCGGAAACGCTTCATTTCGCAGCCAGATGGTCAAGATGGTGCCGAGCAGCAACACGACGCCGTCCAAGGCAGACATCCGAAAACCGTGCTTTCGAGCAGGGAGAGAGTCTTTCATGTCATCAAGCCTCCAAGAGACGTTCATACCTCATCCGATCCGCCTCGCTGAAGCAGCAGAAGGTCACGGTCTGGATGGAGCACGGCGTTTCCAAAAACGCCCGCACACTCTCGACGGCGATTTGAGCCGCTTGATCTGCCGGGAAGCGATACACGCCTGTCGAGATGCACGGAAAGGCGATGCTTCGCAGACCTGCTTCGGCCGCGAGGCGCAGGGAGTTCGTGTAGCAGGCGCGGAGTTTGTCTGCTTCGCCGTTTTTGCCACCGTTCCAGATTGGGCCGACGGTATGGATGATGTGTCGCGCTTTGAGACGATGACCCTTCGTCATTTTCGCCTCGCCGGTGCGGCAGCCGTTCAGCAAACGACACTCGCCGAGCAGTTCTGGTCCCGCCGCGCGATGGATCGCTCCATCCACGCCGCCGCCGCCGAGCAGGGAAGAGTTGGCGGCGTTGACGATGGCATCGACGTCGAGCTGGGTGATGTCGGCTTGGAGAGTTTGAAGCATAGGAGTTATGAATCAGCGATTGGTGAGTCAGTGAGTCGTCAGGTGCAGGTTCAGCGGCTCGCGTAAAGTCAGCCACTCGTCCGGTATTCCTTCACGACCGGTGCGCAGCGCAACAATGCCACCCACAATGGCGCAATTGGTGTCGCAGTCTCCGTCGCCTTCGAGGGTGGCGAACATGGCTTCCTGGTAGTCGTCGAGATGACGTGTGGCGCACCACAGAGCAAAAGGCACGGTGTCCGGTGCGGTGACGAGGAATCCCGAGCCAAGGATGCGCGCGGCATTTTCGGGAGACATCTCCAGCGGCACCAACCGCGCCTTGCGGATACCTTCGAGTGTCTCTCCCACGGGTGTCTGACTCAAAACGGCGCTCCAAAGCTGCTCACGAGCCGCTCCCAGTTCTGTTGCCCGGTAATTCCACGCGGCAGCCGCAGCCAGCGAGACAGCCACGCTGCCCGCAATGCCTTCTGCGTGTGAATGGGTCACCACCGAGGACAAAGTGCTCTGCGGGGCGATCTGCGCGGGCTCATCCGCAAACCAGGCTCCGAGCGGCGCGGAGCGCATGGCACTGCCGTTTCCTTTGGAGCCTCGTCCGCTGAAAGCTGCGGCCGAAGTCGCCCGCCAGCTCTCTCCAGCTTCGATTTGCTCCAATTGCATCCGCGCACCTTTGCCGTATCCACGACCTGAATCGGCCCGGTAACGTTCCACAAAGCGCAGTGCGAGCGAATCACATGCAATCTGCCCATGTGCGTTCAGTTCCTCGGCAATTGCGAGTGCCATTTGCGTGTCGTCCGTGTGCCACCAGGGCCCGGAGGGCAGTCCACGCTTCTCCACAACGCTTCGCGCCGAACGTGCGCAGGTTGAAAGCATCTGCCCGAAGGCATCGCCGACCGACAAGCCGTCGAGGGAGAGAAGGGCGCGTTCGAGACGGTTGTGGTTTTCAGCTAATGTCATGGAAATCTTTGGGTGACCTCGATGAGGCCGATGATGTGTTGATTGAACTCTTCGAGTTCTTCTGCAGGCACCCAGAGTTCGCGGTGCATGCTGCCGCCGACGACTTGTTCGGTGAAACGGCTGAGGTAGCCGGCTTCGACCGTGAAGCGGGTGACGAAGCCGGAGCCGGAGGCGGGCACATTCCAGTCACGGGCGATCTGGATGGCGTATTCCTCGTTCATCACTGGATAAAAGATCGGCTGGTCGGACAGACGCGGCGGAAAGGCTTTCCAGCCGTTTTGCTCGATCAAGGCGAGTTCTTCGGGGCCGACGGGGCGGAAGAGAATGGTGGAGTTTTGATTCATGGAGTGATGAATCAGTGAGTGTGCCCAAGAAGTGAGTCCACCCACGCGGTGACGGTTTGGGTGGCGGGGCCGGGGATGAATTCGTCGAAGACGCCGTCGCTGGATTCGAGGTTGAACTCGATGCAGCGGGCATCGCGGGAGCGGGCGATGTGCACGAAGTTGGCGGCGGGATAGACGAGGCCACTCGTGCCGATGGCGGCGAAGAGCGTGGCGTCGCGAGTGCGGGCATCCAATTCTTCGAGGAAGAGCGGTGTTTCGCCAAACCAGACGACGTGGGGGCGCAGTTTGCCGGTGGAATGGCATGCAGGGCAGGCAGAGGCCGTATCGAGATCGTCACGACACTCGTGGACAGCGCCGCAGTGCGTGCAGCGACTTTTCAGCAACTCGCCGTGGATGTGCCACACCTCGGGCGAGCCACCGCGTTCGTGGAGGTCGTCGATGTTTTGGCTTATGAGCGTGATGCGGCCGGAATACTCTTTTTGAAGTCTCGCGATGGCCGCGTGAGCTGCGTTGGGCTGCTTCGTGAGCAGAATCTGGCGACGTTCATTGTAGAAGCGCTGGACCACGTGCGGCTGGGCACGAAAAGCCTGCGGAGTGGCAAGCTCAGTAATGTCGCGTCCCTCCCAGAGGCCGCCGGGGCCGCGGAAGGTGGGGATGCCGCTTTCGGCGGAGACGCCAGCGCCGGTCAGGATGACGATGTGAGGAAGAGTGGAGTTGTGAGTCATTGAGTGATGAATCAGTGAGTGGTTTAGGAGCCGCCTTTTCGTTGATTGCGGGTGATGGTCGAATGTGAGGCGGAGCAGATCCGGAGGATTTCGTCGGCCTCGGCGCGAAGTTCTTTGAGTTGGGCTTCTTTGGCGATTTCGCTGCGGACGAGCATTTCCAGCCAAAGAGCCGTCTCATCGGCCTCTTCGATGAGGGTTTTCATTTTGGACGCGAAGTCGGCTGCGGACTTGGCGCGGCAGACAGCGCGATAGTTGGCCGCTACCGAGGTCGCTGAACGCAGGATTTGTCGGCGCATGACCGTCGCCTCCTCGCTCTTGGGCAGTTTTTGACTCATGCGGATGACGCGCAGCGCAAACAACATGGTGCGTTCCTGCATCTGTTTCGCGAAATCGAGATTCGTATTCATGGTAGCAGCTATGAATGAGTGACTTGTGATTCAGAGAGTGGATTCGAGCTTGGTTAGAGATTCGCTGATTCAAGAATCACTGACTCATAACTCGAACAAGAATCCGCTCCGCTTCAGCCGCTGATACCGCGCTGGATCAAACCTGTAGAGCTGGGCGGGGCGGTGGGCGCCGTCGCGGTGGGTTTCTTTGAGGGGGATGAGCAAATCGAAGCTGAGGGCTTTTTTGCGGAAGTTGCGTTTGTCGAGGGGCTCGCCGAGGACGGCTTCGTAGAGGCGCTGGAGCTGGGTGAGGGTGAATTTCGGCGGGAGGAGCTCGAAGCCGATGGGCTGATAGGTGAGCTTGCCGCGGAGGCGGGTGAGCGCGGTGGCGAGGATGTCAACGTGGTCGAAGGCAAGTGATGGGAGATCGCTGACAGAGAACCATTTGGCCTCGGCGGCATCCGTGGCGGCGGTGACGGCACCGGGTTTCACGAGGGCGAAGTAGGCGACGCTGACGACTCGCTCGCGGGGATCCCGCTTCACGGTGCCGAAGGTGTAGAGCTGCTCGAGGAAGACCTCGTGCAGGCCGGTTTCCTCCTCGAGCTCGCGGCGGGCGGCGTCATCGAGGGTTTCCTCGACGCGGACGAAGCCGCCGGGCAGCGCCCACTTGTCCTTAAAGGGTGCGAGACCGCGGCGGATGAGCAGGACCTGCAATTCGCCGCCGTCGAAGCCAAAGACGACACAGTCAACGGTGAGGGCGGCGCGAGGGTATTCGTAAGTGTGAGGCATACACTATTAAAGTGTAGAATTCACACGAAGGCAAGCGGGGATTCGTTTGAGGTGAAAAAGCGAACGGCGGAAGACTCACGTCTTCCGCTACGGGGCGACTGTTTAGCGAGTCGAGCCCTGACGGACTAGCACCGAGGGCTCCGTCCATTTCCAGAACTTCGGATCGAGGAGCTTGGGGTAGTTCGCAGGATCGGAGGCGAGGGAATTGTGCGGGCCGTCTTTGTCAGGCAGGACGCGGCCTTTGAGTTCGCCCGATTTGATGGCGGTGGTGACGGCGTCGTGATCGATGGCCCAGAGGAGGAAGACATCGTCGTCGGAGCGACGGAGCAGGTAGAGGGTGCCGTTTTCAGGCTTCGCGGAGTCTTTGAGGATGGCGAAGAGGAGCTTGGACTCGGATTTGATGCCGGAGTCACGCAGGGCGAGGGTGAAGACCTCGGGCTTCTTGGTTTTGCCCTTCGGCGTGGCTTCGTGGAGTTCGAGCAGGCCTTGCGCGGCATCGCGGACATGGAAGGTGAAGACTTCATCCGCTTCATCGGCGGGATGCCAGGAGCCTTCCCAATCGGCGGTCTTGAGCTTCACGGGAGATGACCCGAAATCGTCTGCCACATGGGTTTCCGGGCAGGCGGTAAGCAGGAGCGTGAGTGCCAGGCCAGCAGCGAGGCGGAAGAAGGAGGTCTGCATGCGAAAAGGATGGCGACTAGCCGATCACCGGACCTTTGGCGGCCCAGCGGTTCAGCACGATGCCGGGGGAGTTCGCACGCCACTTGGCCACATGGGGCGTGGTGTAGTGGGCATCCATGGCGGCCTGATCGCGATAGCTTTCGCTGAGCGAGAAAAGATACGGATTGGTGGTGTCACGGCTCACCTCGAAGCGCAGGCAGCCCGGCTCCAACCTTGAAGCGGCGGCGTTTTCGAGGGCGAGAGAGAGGAATTCATCCACACGCTGCGGATCGATTTCGAGAATGACAATCACATTGACCATGGGTGCCGACAGAGCCGATTTTTCCTCAACATGCAACCCGCCATCCACGTATTAGAAGTGCCGGATCACCCTCCTTCATGAAAACTTCCTTCCATCTCCTCGTCCTCGCCGCGCTTTCCACCGCCCTCGTCGCCCAGGAAAAGAAGCCTGAGCCTCCAAAGCCAGCTGCTGCCCCGCCCGTTCCCGCCAAGGTTGAAGTTAAACCTGCAGCCAAGCCGGTCCCCCCTTCCGCTCCTGCCAAACCTACCGCTGCTCCTCCCGTTCCCGCCAGAGTCGAAACCAAACCTGCCGCAAAGCCCGTCACACCTCCCGCACCCGCGAAGCCCGCCACGCCCGCTCCGAAACCGGCTGCCAAAGTCGAAACCAAGCCCGCCACACCACCGCCAGCTCCGAAGCCGCTCGCGAGTTTCCCCGACAAAGCCCTCGAAGCGGCGGTTCGCCGCCAAGTCTTTGCCAAACGCGACAACCAAGAGCCTCTCACCATCGAAGACGTGTCCACCGTGGCCATCATCGAGGCACGCAAAGCTGGCATCAAAGACCTCTCCGGCCTCGAAAAATGCACGGCTCTGGCTTCGCTGACTTTGCCGGAAAACCAAATCGCCAGCGTAGCCGCTTTGAAAGGGCTGGAGCGCCTCCAATTCATCGACCTCGCCGATAACCAAGTCGCCGACATCGCGCCGCTCGCCACCTGCAAAGCCCTCCAATACATCGCCCTGACCCGGAACAAGGTCACCGATGTCTCGGCCCTCGGTGGCGTCTCATCGCTCACCAGCCTCTACCTCGCCGGAAACCAGATCAAGGATGCCTCCCCTCTCTTCAAGCTCCCGAAGGTCTGGACGCTCTACCTTGAGGGGAATCAGATCCGCAGCATCGCAGGCATCGGTGGCCTCAAATGGCTCTCCATGCTTTCCCTCAAAGGCAATGCCATCGCCGATCTCAGCCCGCTGGAGCCGCTGACCGATCTGCAGTTTCTCTTCCTCGAAAACAACAAGATCACCGATCTCACCCCGCTTCACCGCATGTGGAAGAAGGACAATGACGGCAGCCGCGAATGGGCTCCTTACTGCCAGATCGATCTCACGGGAAATCCCCTCGACGAAAACGCCAAAAAGCTCGTCGAGGAACTCAAAAAGGCTGGAGCACGCATCACGCCGTGAGGAGGATTCACGTTTCCAAGTTCCAAGTTTCATGAGACCTGGAACTTGAAACGTGAAACTGTTCCTCATTTCAGAACCTTCGTGACGAATTCCTCCAGCGCCTTTGTCGTGGCATCGCCTTCGGTGCCGATGAGGGCGTTGATCTTCGAGTGATTGGTTTCCTTACCACCAAAGATGGTCACGGGGATTTCGGCTTCCTTGAGCACAGCGGCGAGTCTTCGAGCCTGCGCTGAATTATCCGGGTGATCCGCCACATGGATGATGAGGAAAGGCGGAATCCCATTGCCTTTCGCGATGTGGGTCACAGCCGAGAAATTGAGGTGCTTGGCGGGATCGTTGCCGAACTTCTCCCGGTGCCCGAACTTCGCCTGCGGCTCGTGATGCACGCGACGACGTGTTTCCGCCGTTTCAATGATGGCCGGGATGTCGTAGGTATCGCCATCCACCGGCACGCAGCCGATCAGCGAGTCAAAGGAAACGCTTTCCGCCTTCAAATAGCGGTCGTCGGTGCAGATCAGCGTCGCCAGTTGGGCCCCAGAGGAGTGACCGCCCACGAGCACGCGTTTCGGATCACCGCCGTGCTCGGCGATGTGTTGGTGCATCCAGCCGAAGGCCTTCGCCACATCACGGACGAGCACATCCATCGTCACCTCCGGCAGTAAGCGGTGGTTGATCGATACGAACACAAAACCCTTCTTGGTGAACCACGCGGGCTTCTCCTGCACGTTCGCCTTGTCCCCCGTCTGCCAGCCGCCGCCGTGAATCCAGAACACCACCGGCAGGTTCTTGGCGTTCGCCGGTGTGTAGATGTCCAGCACATGCCTCGCATGGCCGTTTTCGACATAGGGAATGCTGCGCTTCAGCTCCTGAGAGAAGCAGGAAGCAGCGAGGAGAAGGCAGGCGAGTAGAGCGAACGGGTTCATGAGAGCACCTATCTACGCTGGTGATACCTCGGTCATTCATTACGATGACCTGCGCCCGAATGGTTTTCCAACGGTCAAACAGTGAATAAAGTTTGACCATTGGTCAAAAGTGGGCAGAAATCCGCCCATGCCTGCCCCAACATCTTCCCTCAGCCGCAAGGAGCGCGAGTTCATCGCGCGGGAGGAGCTCATTTTGAAGCATGCGCGGCGGCTGCTGCTGGAGAAGGGCTTTCAAGCCTGGAACATGGAGCAACTGGCGGAGGCGGTGGAGTATTCCAAGGGCACTCTGTATCAGCATTTCAGCTCGAAGGAGGATTTGGTTCTAGCTGTCGCCACGCAGTCGCTGAGGCAGCGGGCGGACCTGTTTGAGCAGGCGGCGACGTTTCAAGGGCGCACGCGGGAGCGTTGCCGGGCGATCGGCTTTGCCTGCTGCGAGTTTGCCATGGCGCATCCGGATTATTTTCACACGGACATGCTGCTGAAGTCCTCATCCTTCGTGGAAAAGGCCAGTCAGGAGCGGCGTGAAGCGCACGCTTTCGAAGGGATGCGCTGCTGGCGGGCGATCAATACCATCATCATCGAGGCGATGGCGCTCGGCGAGTTGCCCAAGGATCGCGTGACGGCCGAGCAGGCCACCTTTGCACTGGTTTCGGTGACCGTGGGCAGCCACATCATGAGCCAGGAGCCGAATTTGAAGGTCTTCGCCGGCATCAAGGACCAGATGCAGGCCGTGCGGCTGAACCAGGACCTGATCTGCGACGGCCTGGGCTGGAAGCCGCTGCTGCACGAGCACGACTACCGCGCCACGGACCAGCGCATCCTGAAACAAATCTTCCCCAGCGCCTCGAAGTGGCTCAAGGCCGCCTGACGCCTGCCTCTTTTTTTCCCCATCATTGACCATTGGTCAAACAACGACCTTCATTCATGAACTTCATCGCCCTCCGCATGCTCATGGCCGACAAGGCGAAGTACTTCGGCCTCGTGTTCGCCTTCGCCTTCTCGACCTTTTTGCTACAAAACCAGATCAGCATCTTCTGCGGCATCATGAAGCGCACCGGCAGCCAGGTGCGTGATGTGACGGATGCGGAGATCTGGGTGATGGACCCGCACACCGAGTATTTTGAGCAAACGAAGGCGCTGAAGGACACGGACCTCTTCCGCGTGCGCGGCGTGGAGGGCGTGGACTACGCGGTGCGGCTCTTCAAAGGCAATCCCACCGCGAAGACGGCCGCCGGGAAGTTCGCGTCCACCTTCACGCTCGGCCTCGACGATGCCACGCTGGTCGGCGCACCTCGAAAAATGCTGCTCGGGAGCTGGGAGCAGCTTCGCGAGGCGAACAGCATCGTCATCGACCGTGCTGGCTATGACCTGCTCTATCCTGGCGAGACGCTGGAGCTGGGTCGCGTGCTGGAGCTGAACGATCACAAGGCCCGCATCGTCGGCATCTCGGACGCGGCGGCACCGTTTGTGAGCTTTCCGGTCATTCACGCGAGATACAGCGAGGCGATCCAGTTTCAGGGCCGCGAGCGAAAAATGCTCAGCTATGTGCTGGTGAGGCCGAGGGCCGGTGTCGATGCTGTGGCGCTTGCGAGGCGGATCGAGAGCGAAACGGGTTTGAAGGCCCGCACGACGGCGGAGTTCGCGTGGGACTGTGTGGTTTACTATTTAAAGAACACCGGCATCCCGGTGAATTTCGGCATCACCATCGCCGTGGCGTTGATCGTGGGTCTCGCAGTGAGCGGGCAGACGTTTTACATGTTCACCGTCGAGAATCTGCGGCAGTTCGGCGCTTTAAAAGCCATCGGGGTCACGAACACGCGACTGGTTGGCATGGTGCTGCTGCAAGCGCTGGTCGGCGGTGCGGTGGGCTATGCCATAGGCACCGGCATGGCAGGTGTCTTTTTCGAGGCCACGCTGAACAAGATGGCCACACGCGGCATCGTGCTGATTTGGGAGTCCGTGGTCGGTGTGGCCGTGCTCATGGCTGTCGTGGCCACGGCGGTGAGCCTGCTGAGCGTGCGCAAAGTGCTGGTGCTGGAACCCGCGAGTGTTTTCCGATGATCATGAAGACGAACGAATCCCATGCCGTGACCTGCCGCGCCGTGCGCAAGCATTTTGGCGAGGGCGAAAACCGCGCCGAGGTGCTGCGCGGCGTCGATTTCCATGCCCGCCTCGGCGAGATGACCTTCCTCGTCGGCCCGAGTGGTTGTGGCAAAACCACGCTCATCTCCGTCATCGCCGGCTTGCTGGAGCCGAGCACGGGCGAAGTCGATGTGCTGGGCCGTGCGCATGGTTCGCTGCGTGGCAAAGACCGCGTCGAGTTCCGCCGTCGCGAACTGGGTTTTGTGTTTCAGCAATACAACCTGCTGCCCTCGCTCACGGCTGCGGAGAATGCCGCGGTGCCGTTGATCGCCGATGGGGTGAAACGAAGTGACGCGGTGAAACGAGCGAGCGCTTTGCTGGATCGCCTCGGCATCGGAGCGAAGACTTCGTCGTATCCGCGATTTCTCTCCGGCGGCCAGCAGCAGCGCGTGGCCCTTGCCCGGGCGCTCGTGCATGAACCGCGACTCATCATCTGCGACGAACCCACCGCCGCGCTCGATCACGAGACGGGCGAGTCCGTCATGCAACTGCTCTCCAGCGCCGCCGTGGCCCCGCAGCGTGCCGTGGTCGTCGTCACGCATGACAACCGCGTCTTCCATCACGCCCACCGCATCGCCCACATGAACGACGGCATCATCACTCAAATCACCTCACCCTCATGAAACTCCCCGTCCTCCCTCTCATCGCGCTCTTTTCTCTCGGCTGGGCCGTGACCTCGGTCATCAGCAAACTGCCGCAGGAAACGGTCACCGCTCCGCCCGCTCCACCGCCGCGCTCTGCTTATGCCAATACCGTGGCCGCGGTGGGTTTGATCGAGCCTTCGAGCGAACTCATCACGCTGGGCAGCCATCGCAGCGGCGTGGTCGAGCAGACACATGTCAAAGCCGGCCAGCAGGTGAAAAAGGGTGACACGCTCGTGACGCTCGACACGCGACAACTTCGCGCCGAACTCGCCGTCGCGAAGGCACAGGTAAACGAAGCGCAGGCCGCGCTCGCCGTTTCACAGGCCGAGGAGGCGCAGGCGCGGCGGAACGTCGAATTCGCTCGCAGCCTCACCGATGCTCGCGCCATGTCCGATGAGGAACGCACGCAGCGCGAGCTGACTCTCGGCACGGCTCAAGCGAAGGTGAAAGCCAACGAAGCCGCCATTCAGCGAGCCAAAGCGCAGATCGTCGTCATCGAAACCGAGATCGCCCGCAGCGTCATCACCTCACCGCGGGATGCCAGCGTGCTTCAGATGAAGGTTCGCGAGGGCGAATACGTCGCCACCGGCGTCGCCTCCACACCATGGCTCGTTCTCGGCGACCTGAGCGAGTTGCATGTCCGCGCCGATGTGGACGAATACGAAGCCTGGAAAGTGCGCCCAGGCTGCCAAGCCACCGCGCAGGTTCGTGGCAATCCTTCTTTGGCCGCGCAGCTCGAATTCGTGCGCTTTGAGCCGCTCGTCATTCCGAAAAAATCCCTCACCGGCGATGCCACCGAGCGCGTAGATACCCGCGTGCTCCAAGTGATCTATCGTTTGCAGAAACCCGTGCCCGCCGCTCTCTTCGCCGGCCAGCAGATGGATGTATTCATCCCCACCCAGGACGCTCAGCCATGACCTCAAAAACCTTTCTCTGCCTCCCCGCCCTGCTGCTCGCCTCCTGCTCGGTGGGACCCAATTTTGCCCTTCCAGACCTCGCCTTGCCCGCGAAGTGGAAAAACGGCAAAACGGCGAGCGTGAGCGATCTGCCGATGCCCGGTGAGTGGTGGCGGCTGTATGGATCGAGCGAGCTGAACCGGCTGGTCGAGCAATCACTAACGGGCAATCAGGAGCTGCGAGGTGCGCTGGCACGCGTGGAAACGGCTCGGGCGCTCATCGGGGTGCAGCAGGCGGATTGGTTTCCGCAGTTGAGCATGAACACCGGGATGAACTACGAGCGACTCTCGCAGACTTCCTTTGGCGCCAATTTGCCTGCGGGCATCGCGCTGCCCTCGACCCAGCGGCGTCGTTTCCAGAACCTCTTCGAGATGGGCTGGGAAATTGATCTTTGGGGCCGTGTGAGACGCGGGGTGGAAGGGGCCAAGGCCAGCGAGGCGGCGGCGGCGGAGATGCTGGCGGCGCAGCGGCTGAGCCTAGCGGCGGAGGTGGCACGGCTATACTTCCTAGCGCACTCGATGGAGAAGCAGATCGCCGTGGTGAATGAGACGATGAACTGGCGGCAGGAGGCTTTGAAGCTTCAAGAATCGCGATTCAAAGGCGGGCTGGCGAATGAAATGGATGTCTCGCGTGCTCGCACGGAGTTGGAACTGGCCCGCAATGACCTAGCCTCGCTCGAAAGGCAGCGCGGCAATGCCGAAAATGCGCTCGCGGTCGTGTGCGGGCAGATTCCGAGTGCCTTCCACATCTCCCGCAGCGCAGCGCTGCCCTCGCCACCGCGTGTGCCGGGCGGCATGCCTTCCACGCTGCTCCAGCGTCGGCCAGACATCCGTGCGGCGGAGCAAAAGATGCGTGAGGCGAATGCGCAGATCGGGGTGGCGCAGGCATCCTTTTTTCCAGCTTTCAAGATTGGTGGCACGGGCGGTCTCGAAAGCATCGGCACGGTGGATTTCCTCGATGCGAAGAGCCGCACGCTCACCATCGGGCCGAGCATGACGCTGCCCATTTTCCAAGGTGGCAAACTCAAGGCGAACCTCGCAGCGAGCAGGGCACGCTACGACGAGACGCTGGCGGCGTATCGCCAGAGCATCCTGACGGCGATCCGGGAGGTGGAGGACAGCATGCTGGATGCTCAGGGCTATGCACGGCAATCCTCGGCGCTGAATGCGGCCATCGCGGCGGCGCAGGAGACGCAGCGCCTCGCCGAGTTACGCTATCAAAAAGGTCTCGCGAGCTATTTTGAGGTCGTGGATGCCAATCGCACGGTTTTAAATGCCAAACTGCTCGCTGCCCAGATCGACGGCCAGCGGCTCGTGGCGAGCGTGGCGATGCTGAAGGCCCTCGGCGGCGGATGGAAGTGAGTCCGTCTCAGCGGCGGCGCACGGCTTTCCGAGCTGTCGCCACACGGGCTTTGACATTGCGAGTGCGAGGCAGGACGGGTACGGTGGACTTTACCTCGCCAGCAGCGGCTTCGCGGAGCAGGCGCAGCTCTTTTTCGACCTCAGCGAGGCGACGGGAGGTGGCTTCGAGCTTCCGCACGACGAGACGCGCGACGAATTCGTAGAGCGAGGCGTGGAAATCGGGGTCTTCCTCACGCGGATGGATGTCCTGGAGAAACTTTTGGTCCACGGCGAGGCACACGGCTTTGCTGGAGGCGATGACGGAGGCGAGGCGCTTGTCCTGATTGACGAGGGCGAGCTCGCCAAAGACCTCGCCCGCACGGCTGATGGCGGCGACGCGTTTGTCACCCACGCGGACTTCGAGTTCACCGCTGAGGAGGATGTAGATTCGGGAATCGATGCTGCCTTCCTTGATGATGACATCACCGGGCTCGCACTGGAGCAGGCTGGAGGAGTTCAGCACTTCATCGAGTTGATCCTCGTTAAAGCTGGCCAAAGCGGGCACCGTCTTGACGGGTGATCCCTGCTTGGAGTCATGGATGTAGGCGAATTCTTTCATTTCTGCGATGATTCTGTCAGGACGAGGGGATGGCCGACAAGAGAAAATTGGTTCATTTTGTGGCGCTGCGAACGGCGGCGTCGTAGGCAGGCCAGAAAGCGGCGGGAGGCTGCAAATCCTTGCTGCCTTCGTCGAATCGGGTGCCGATTTCATTCAAAGGCAGTTCGCGTGCCACTTCGATGCCGGCGGTGATGTTTGCTGGCGTGAATACCAGTCGCGTGAGCTGCATGCCCTTCAAAGGTGACAGATCCGTCACGGGTGTTTCAGCGATGTGGAGTCGTTGCAACGCGGTGCCACTGAGTGGCGTGAGGTTTTTCACCTTGGTGCGATGCAGCGTGACGCTGACGAGCGGCACGGTTTTCAGCGCGGAGATGTCCTCCACGGGGCAGCCGGTGAGCCAGAGCATCTGGATGGGGCTCTTGGCGATGCCGGAAATATCGCCGATGGGGCACTCGACGGCATTGAGTTCGACGAGTGGCATGCCTTCGAGGGCGCTGAGATCACGCACGGGCGTGCGGGAGAGATAGAGCTTTTCCAGCGGCATGCCACGAAGCGGCGAGAGGTCCTGCACCTGGGTGTTTTCGAGGTAGAGCTCGACGAGCTTTTTGCCCTGAAGCGGCCTCAAGTCAGTGATCGGGGTGTCGCTGAGGTCGAGAGCGAGAGGCTCGATGTGCTGCAAAAACTTCACGTTGGTGATTTTTGCACCGCGAAGGCTCAGGGCCATGACTTTGCCCTCCTGAATGTTGAACTCACCATTCCCCTCGTAGCTTTGATTGTGATACTTCACCTCGGTGTGCATCATCTCGGGCGTCCAGTAGAGCTTTTTCGGCTCGTCTTTGGCCGGGGGCGCTGGAGTAGCGGGAGCCGGAGCGGGAGCCGGTGCAGCGGCAGGTTTTTCAGCAGCTGGAACCGTCGCGGCGGCCTGCTGCTTTGGGGCCTCATCACCGCACGAGGTCAAAAGACTGGCGATAAGGGCAAAGGAAAGTGCGTGGTTGGATTTCACGCCCTCGGGCATGCCGGATTTCTTCGGGAGATGCAAGCATGAAATGGGAATCGAAAGCAAAGACGACTGACGCCATGCTCACTTACTTCCCAGCATCCTCTTTTCGCTCCACTTTGATCGTGGGCACCTTGTCCGTGAGCTTCTGCACAAAGTCGGTGATGAAATTGCCATTCATCTCCTTCATGTGGCGCAGTGAGAGACCCACGATGAAGGCGCAGATGAAGAGGCCGATCACGATGGCGGCGGTCATGCAGCCAGAGCCGGTGGTATCAGGATACTCGCCAGGCGTGCCACGGCTGTAGGCACGGCGCACGGGACTCAACGGAGCTCTGGCGACGGCTTTTTGCGGTGGTGGCGGTTCGATGATCTGCTTTTCGGGAGCGGGAAGAGCCACCGCTTTTTTCACTGGCTCGGAGACGGGTGCCTTGGCCTTGATCTGATCTTGGCTCGGAGGCTCACCCGCATAAAAAACGGCCTGCACATCCCCGAAGCCGACGCGGTCGCCATCCTTGAGCTTGGCCTCTTCCACTTCCGCACCGTTGACGCGGGTGCCATTGCTGGAGCCGAGATCCTGAACAAAAAAATCGCTACCGACCCGCTTGATCGTAGCGTGGCGTCCGGAAGAGGACGCGCAGGTGAGCACGACATCACTCTCCGGGTGGCGTCCGATCGAGGTGGTCTCGCTTTCAAGGCGTTGGACCTTGATGGAGTCATCTTCCATGTAAAAAACGACGGCGGCCATAGGAGCGAAAAGGGGGTGGGATGAATGAAAATCGAAGACGGGTGGCAGGGGTTCCACGCGCAGCGCGAAAGAATCTTGGGATTTTCGGGATGCAAGGACCGTGTTCGCGTGTGAAGGTGATTTCCCGCGCCGTTTCTTGTGCGGCAAAACACTGCGTCTGCCTTCCATGAAGCCTTTCATCACCACTTTGGTCCGCTCCCTGGCACTCTGCGCCGCTCTGTGGCTGACGGTCGTCCCCCTCACGGCGGCGGATACGGAGGCGGCGGAGGCCACGGCGCTGCGCCTCGTGCCTCAGCAGGAAAAGGACGGCTACGAGTTCCGCTCCGAACTGTGGACGAATGAACTCTCGCCCGAAGTAGGCCGCGCCGTGCGCCTGCAACTCTTCAAGGGCCATGAATATGCTTTCTGCATCGCCGTGCCCGAAAAGTCCGGCGTGGCGATCACTGCTGCGGTGCTCGATTTTGAAGGCAAACCGGGCGGTGAACTGCTGCCGGTGAAGGACGGCTGGGGCCTGGTGCTCTTTTTCAAGCCGAAGAAGACGGGCCAGTATGTTGTGGCCCTGCGCCAGACGGAAGACGGCAAGAAAAAGAAGATCGCCTGTGCGATGGCCACCGGCTGGAAGTGAGGCGAAAAGCGGCCGAGCCATCCATCTGCCTCGACCAGCCCGCATACATCACGACAAGAGGCTTCACCTATGACGAAGGCATTGCTTGTCACCGGAGGTGACTCATGTAGAACCAAGCGCCCATGCTGACGAACCCGAAGAAGCGCTGGTGGCACAAGCCGCTGGCGCTGATCACCAACAAGAATGACCGCCTCACCTCCTTCGGGCGATCGGTGCGCTGGATGATTATCTTGCTCGTGCTGGGCGTGCTGGGGCTGGTGGCGATGCGGTTTGAATTCGGTCGCGTTCGCGGGGCGGATCATTTCATCGAAAAGGCCACGCTCGCCATCGCAGCGGAGGATTGGGACGAGGCACGCGGAGCGATGGAGCAGGTGCAGGCGGAGGAGAAGAGCAATCCGGCCTTCCTCCGTGTGGTGGCGGGTTATCTCACGGGCACACGCACCTCACCGGAGCTGCTGGTGAAGACGCTGAAGAGCCTCGCAGCCTCCAGCCAAGCGCGGCCGATGGATGATTTGTGGATGAGCATGGCCTGCCACGCCATCGGCGAGATCGGCGAGGCTCGCCGTGCCTGGGACAGGCTGCCCGCCGCGCTGCGAGATGGCAAACAGGCACGGGAAATCGAGATCGACCTGCTCGTGGCGGAAGGCCGCATGCAGGAGGCTGTGGAGGCGGAGCTGAGGCTGCTGGAGCGATTCAAAGACGAGCCTGAGATTGCCATGCGGCTTGCCGCAAAGCGCCAGGGTGCTCCCTTTCCGGAGTTACAACAGGCAGCCACGCGCCAACTGCTCGATCTCGCCACGCGTGAGGACATCACTGGCCTGCAATCGCTGCGTGTCCTCGCCCGCCGCTCTTCGCTTACTTTGACGGAGGCAGTTCAATTGCTCGCTCTGGCGGAGAATCATGAGCGTCTTCCGCTGGAGGATCGGCTGGAGATCATCTCGATGGTTATGCGGCTCGATCCATCTCGTCGCGAGGCTTTGATCCAAACCGAAATCGCAAGGCACGAGAGCCGTGGTGCGGCCATTCGTGCTCGGCTGGCCTCATGGCTGATCACCGAGAGCGAGTTCTCCGCATTCAATGCCCTCGTGGCAGATGGCTCAAAGCTGCATCCCGGTGATGTGTATCCTCTGAAGGCGCAGGCATTGGTGGCGCAAAAGCGCTGGAAAGAGCTGCTCGCTCTCGTGGACAAATCGCAGCGCCTCCCGCTGGCTCCCTCGCGTGCCGCCGTGTGGCGTGCGCTCGCCACGCGGCATCTGATGCCCGGCCGCATCCAGGAGGTGCGCCATCATCTTGAAGAAGGCATCCGCCTCGGCGGTGCCGAAGAGAATGTGCTGGCGCTGCAAGGGGCCGCAGCCCTCGCGGAGGAGTGGAGCATGCTCGATCTGGCTCTGAGTGCCTTCCGTCAGCTCGCGAAACCGGGCACGCAAGGTGAGACGGCCGTGCTGGAGAAGTGCTGGCAGCTCGCCGCGACCTTGAAGGACTCCCAAACACTCGCGGAAGTCTCCGCCCGTCTGCATGCGCTGCGCCCGGATGATCCCGCCGCCATGAAAAAGCATGATTACCTACGCCTGCTGCGCGGTGAGGAGGTGGAGGCCACGTTGAAGGCGGCGGATGCCACCCAGCCTCCAAGCACACCCAGCGCCTCGCTGCGGCTTTTGCAGGCTTTGAAAGCCTTTCGCATGCAAAACCGACCTCTCGCTATCTCCCTGGCCCGAAGCATCGAAAACACCGCCGACCTTTCCACGGGGGAAAAAGCCGTGCTTGCCGGCCTTCTTGCTCTCTCGCCAGAAGGAACAGCCCGCGCTTATCAAATCGCCGAGCGCATCCGGCCCGAATCGCTGCTCACCGAGGAGCGTATTTTTTGGAAACGAGCGCTTTGAGGCATCATGCTCACTTCTGCCGCTGAAACACCAGCACGCCCTTTGGACCACTCAGCGTGAGTTTCTTATCTTCCACAAGCTTGTCACACGCCTGGAGGATGCCCAGAAACTCGTGCTCAAACGCCATGTGCTCCTGCGGTCCCGCTCGACGCGTCGAGCGAAAGGGCGTCGTCCACTTCAGCACGCTGCCTTCGAGTGAATAACCGCCGGAAAACATGTTCACCCCCGAGCCACCATGCACGCTGCCTTTGCCATCGAACTGAATCGAGGCCTGCACACCAGACGGAACAGCCTTTTCAGTGCCATCGACCTTCCAAGACGCCAAAATCCACCCAGCCTCTTCCGCAGCTTGGCAGCCCGCTAACCCAAAAAAAAGGCCGAGCGTCCCGCGAAGGGACGCCCGGCGTGAAAAAGAAGCTTTCATGAAGATTAGCAAGCGACCGCCATGGCAGGGCGACGGCGGCGAAGGCCGATGCTCGCCAAAGCGAGACCCAGCAGACACACGCGGGCTGGCTCAGGCACCGCACCGAGGACCACGCCCGCTGTGTTGAGGAAACTGATGTTCGAGGCCGTGGAAAGCGGTGCCCAGATGCTGCGATCACCGTATTCGGACAGGTTACCGGCCGTGCCGGGGAAACCGCCATTGAGCACGCCGACGATCATGCCGCCCGCGATCAGCGGACCGCCGCTATCACCGCCACCCGTGGAGGATTCCAGCGCCAGCGCCACACTCGTGCCGAGGGTGTGTCCCTGGCCTGTGGGGCCGTCAAAATCCGTCTGCACCGAGATGCCCGTGTTGGCTGGATTGTCCCCTGCGGTGCCCGCCAGATCGATCATGTTTTTGCCCGCACGGCGGAGGCCGGCGGAGGCCTGACCCACAAACGATTGCCCGTTACCCCACTGGCCATAGCCCACCATCGTGCCTTCGAGGCCTGCTGGGTTGGCCGTCGAGACGCTCAGGGTAGATGGCAGCGTGCCGGTGACATTCGCCAGGCTGAAAGTCATCACCGCTAGATCATACTGCGCGGAGGAGGCTGTCAGGCCCGCGCCGTCACCGCTTTGCCAGAAGGGATGCACCGTGATATTCGCGGCAGGCACCACCACCGTAGCGGAGGCCGTGGAGCCGTCTGCGCCGGTGTTATCTCCAAAGTAAATAGTGAAGCTCAATGCATCCATGATGCCGTTCGGCGTCGTGCCGCCCATGCCGTTTTCAGAGTCCACATTGTGCGCAGCGGTGAGGAATTTGAACTGCCCAGGCACATTGGAGGGGACCAGTGTCCCCGTCCCGGTGTATGCGGCGTTACCTGGCGCCGTCGAGGTCCACTGGATGAAGCCCACACTGTCCCAGTTTGCGCCTTCCGCCACATACGGGTTCGTATTGTCGAGGGCATTCCAGTTCGTCGTGTGAAGCATGGAAACCGCCTGGGCGGAGTGGCTGCCAAGGAGCAGACCGGAAAGGGCAGTCAGGAAGGAATATTTCGTCATGGGCGCGTGATGATAGAAGGCGGGAGAAGGTGCTTGTATGAATTTTAACGCCAAAAGTCAATTTTCCTGAAGCAAGGTGCCGGCCTTTTCTTCGTTCAAGGCGGCCCATCCCATGAAACGCACCGCCTTCCTCCTCCTCAGCCTCGCCGCCATCACTGCACGCGCCGATGACAAGCTCCTCCTCGCCGTCCCCGGCGCGGTCATTTACGAAAGCAAGCTCGACACTGCCCCCGCTGCCCCGTGGAAGGCCGCCAAGGGCAAATGGGAGCTCGTCGAAGGCGTCACCCGTGGCTCCGAACTCGAAGCCGACAAGCACGGCGCCGTCACCCGCCTGCCGAACAAGCTGCAAAACTTCGTCGTCGAGTATGAATTCAAATTCGCTGGTGCCCGCACCACCAGCCTCTCGATCAATGCCATCAAGGACCACATGGCCCGCATCAGCATCACGCCGAAGTCCGTCACCATTCAGAAGGACGACAACGACCACGAAGGCCCGGACAAGGCCACCATCTTCGCCCGCTTCCCCACCGAGCTCGGTGAGGGCTGGCACAAAGTCCGCCTCGAAATGGTGGGCGATCTGATGCTCGGCAAAGTCGATGACCTCGTCGCCTGGGGTGCCAGTGATCTCTTCAAGACCGAGAAAGCCGCTCCTGGGTTCACCGTCGGCGGCCAGTCCGTCGATTTTCGGAATCTCACCATCCGCGAGGCCGTGGTGAATCCCGAATGGGAATCCGTCAAAGCCACACTGCCCAAGCCCGGCGAAAAAGTCGCCCCCGCAGCCGCTCCCGGCAAAGGAAAGGGCAAAGGCAAAGGAGCCGCCAAGAAAAAGGCCGAATAATCACCTGCCTCTCGTATTTCACAAAACCCGCGTCCGCTCACCCCGGCGCGGGTTTCTTCTTGCCCGCAGATCGTGATCCGCGATAAAACCCGCCGCATGAGCACCCCAAACGACGACCTCACCAAGACCGACGAATGGTTCCGCACGAAGCTGCACGACACCATCCACTACGGCATCGCCGCCATCACCATCATCGCTGGATGGCTGCTCTCGAATGACAGCATCATCTCCATCCACCATGCCGAGGACGCGGAGAAAAAAGAGGCCGCCATCGTCCTCGCCATCCTGCTGCCGCTCGCCTGGGGCGTTTGGTTCATGCTGCTGCGCCGCCTGCACGCTCAACTGCCGCCGCACCCCACCATCGTCGCGAAAAAGAACCTGCATCTCATGGCTCTCGGCATGCTGCTGCTCTTCATCGTCATCTGGTGCGTCGTCGCCGATGTGATCACCATCCCGGCGCAGTTCACGTTGAAGAAGTAAAAGCGGCTCACGGAGGCCGTATGGCTTTCGTGCCACTTCGCCTTGCCAGCCTCACCTTCACCTTCATCACCGCCTCCGCGATGGCGGTGGACTATGCGAAGGACATCAAACCGCTGCTCAAGGAGCGCTGCTATGCCTGCCATGGGGCCTTGAAACAAAAAGCCGGCCTGCGACTCGACACCGTCGCGCTCATGAAGACCGGCGGTGACAACGGCGATGCCACCAAGCACCTGCTCGACCGTCTCACCACCACCGACAAATCCGACCGCATGCCGCCCGAAGGCGAGGGCGCGATGTTCAATGCCGAGCAGGTCGCCAAAGTCCGCGAATGGATCGCCGCCGGGGCACCGGGCCTCACCGATGAACAACCCGAGGCCGATCCGCGAGCCCACTGGGCCTATCAGGTGCCGAAAAACACCAACAAGAGCATCGACGCCCTTCACGCCGCGCACCTCGCTGCGAAGCAGCTCAAGCCCCAACCGGCCGCTTCTCACGATGTTTGGCTCCGTCGTGTCTATTTCGATCTCACCGGCCTCCCAACGTCGGACTCGTCTGACATGTCAGACCTGTCAGACGCGCAGCTCATTGATCGTCTCCTCGCCTCGCCGCATTTCGGAGAGCGCTGGGCACGCCACTTCATGGACATCTGGCGTTACTGCGACTGGTATGGTCTCGGTGCGCAGCTCCGCCATTCTCAAAAGCATATCTGGCACTGGCGTGACTGGATCATCGAAAGCCTCAACGCGGACAAAGGCTACGACCGCATGATCATCGAGCAACTCGCCGCCGATGAGCTCGCGCCGGAGGATCGCTCCACGCTGCGTGCCACCGGCTTCCTCGCCCGCAGCTACTACCTCTTCAACCGCACCACCTGGCTCGATGAGACGCTCGAGCACACCTCCCGCGCCTTCCTCGGCCTCACGATGCAGTGCGTGAAGTGCCACGATCACAAATACGATCCTGTCGACCAAGCAGACTACTACCGCCTCCGCGCCGTCTTCGAGCCGCTGCATGTGCGCCTCGATCCGCTGCCAGGCATCACCGACCTCGAAAAGAACGGCCTGCCACGCGTCTTCGACCTCCACCTCGACCGCTCAACCTTTCGCCACATCCGCGGCGATGAGAAGAACGAGGACAAATCGAAGCCCATGACGCCCGGCATCCCCGGCGTGCTCGAATTTGCCTCCTTCACACCGAAAAGCATCAAGCTGCCGAAAACCATCTCGCAGCCCTTTTTGCAGCCCTTCGTGCTGAAGGACCATCTCGCCGCCGCCGAGGCCGAAATCGCCAACTTGGAAAAACAACTCCCCAGCAAGCCAAAAGCCTCTGCCGCTATCACCAATCCTCAAACCATCCTCCGCGATGATTTCGCCAAACCTCGTCCCGAAGCCTGGAAAACCGTCTCCGGGACCTGGAAGCACGAAAACGGCTCGCTGCGTCAGTCCGAGACCGGCATGACGCGTCGCCTCATGCAGCTCACGAAAACACCACCGGCTGATTTCGATGCCAAAGTGAGCTTCACCATCCGAGGCGGTCAAAAGTGGAAGTCCGTCGGCCTCGTCTTCGACCTCGCGGAGCATAGTGACGTGCTCGTTTACGTCAGCGCCGTGCAAGGCGGCTCCAAAGTGCAGATCGCTCCCGGCGAAAACGGCCAGGCCAGCTATCCCGCCGGCGGCAGCCATGCCATGGTGGTGAAGGAAAACGAACGCCACATGCTCCAGGTCCGCGCACTCGGCCAGTTGGTCCAGGTCAGTGTCGATGGCAAACAGGTCATCACTTACACGCTCACCAAACCGCGCGTTCCCGGTGCCATGGCACTCGCCGCCTTCGATGCCGATGTCGCATTTCACAGCTTCGAGCTCGCCACCCTGCCTGCCGATGCGTTGCTTGCCTCGAACACGCCGCGCATCGAAAAACAACTCGTCGCCGCCAAACTGAAGCCCGTCATGCTCCGCGCCGCATTCGCTGCCGAAAGCAAGAAAGGCGGCCAAGCTCTCGCGAAGGCCGCTGCGCTTGCTGAAGCCCAATTCAAGCTCGCCAAAGCCGAGGCCGACCTTGCCGCGCTCGATGCCAAGGCCGACGCAAAAAAGCTCAAGGCAGCCAAAGACGCCGTCGCCGCCGCGCAAAAGAAACTCAAAGCACCCGGCGAGACCTACACGCCGCTGCTCGCCTCGCTCAAAGCGCAAGAAGGCCCCGATGATCCCGACAACACCAAGGTCCAAACCTATCCCGACACCAGCACCGGCCGTCGTCTCGCCTTCGCGCAATGGATCGCCGACAAGCGGAACCCGCTCACCGCCCGCGTGCTCGTCAATCAAGTGTGGATGCGCCTCACCGGCTCCAGCTTCGTGCCGGACGTGAGCGATTTCGGCCTGCGAGCTCCCGCTCCGGCGCAGCAGGACATCCTCGATACCCTCGCCGCCGGCTTCATGGAAAACGGCTGGAGCCTGAAGTGGCTCATCAAACAGATCGTCCTCAGCGATCTCTACCGCCGCAGCTCGAGCAATGCCGGAGCCGATGCGCACACGCTCGCCGCCGATCCCGACAACACACTCCTCTGGCGCATGAACCCGCGCCGGCTCGAATCCCAATCCGTGCGCGATGCCTTGCTAGCTCTCGGTGGCAAACTCGATCTCACCCTCGGCGGTCCCAGCCTCGATCCCGACAAGGCCGAGAGCACCCCGCGCCGCAGCCTCTACTTCGTGCAGACACCCGATACCGAGCACCGCTTCCTCGGTGCCTTCGACAACGCCAACGTCCTCGAATGCTACCGCCGCAATGAGAGCGTCGTCCCGCAGCAGGCCCTCGCTTTGACCAACAGCCAGCTCAGCCGCGCCACCGCCGATGCCTTGGCCTCAAAGCTTGCCCATGAAGCTCCCGCCGACTTCATCCAGCGTGCCTTCCAAGCCATCCTCAACCGTGCCCCAACTGACAAAGAGAATCAGGTGAGCCTCGAAGCCCTCACCGCGATGAAAAGCAATCGCCCGCTGTTTTTGCAGGCGCTGCTGAATCACAACGACTTCGTCACGTTGAGGTAGGTTGTTTTTTGCTGGCGTGATTGATATGAACTCACTGCCCATTGCTCGCATCACCAATACATGACATGGAAGAGCCATGTTCAGGATTGCCTGCTTTCTCGCCTTCGTTTCTTCTCTCTCCGCTGCCGACCTCGTTTTGAAACCCGGCAACCTCGCCGCCGTGCTCGAAGAGGCCCGCAAGGCTCCCAAACCGGTGCGCATCGTCGTGGAGGATGGCATTCACCCGATCAGGGAGACAATCACACTCGGCAAAGAGGATTCGCAGGTGACATGGAGCGGCAAAAACGCGGTCTTCATGGCCGGTAAGCCGATCACCGGCTGGCAGCAGGTCAAGGAGAGGGACTTGCCAAGTCCCTTCATCCTCTGGAAGGCCAAGCTGCCGGACAAGGCGTGGAAGTTTGAGCAGCTCTGGATCAATGGCCGCCGCGCCACACTGGCTCGTTCGCCGAACAAGGGCTACCACCACATCACCGAGGCCGTCGGCGCGGGTGTGTTTCCGGATCTGAAGGAGAACATGAACTTTCATGCCTTCAGCATTGCCCAGCCAGAATATGACGTGCTCAAAGCCCTACCGCAGACCGAGCGCGACGACGTGTTGCTCACCGTGACTCATGCCTGGGCCGTGGGGCAGTGCCGCATCAAGGCATTGAACGACGAAGCTCTCGCCGTGCAGATCAAAGGCCGGGCGCGGTATCCGTTTGTCGAGTTCGAGCCGGATCAGCGCTTCTGGATGGAAAACTATCGCGCCGCGCTGGATGCGCCGGGCGAGTGGTTTCTCGACAAAGCGAAGGGCGAGCTGTTCTACCTGCCGCTGCCCGGCGAGGACATGACGAAGGCGGAGGTCATCGCGCCGGTGGTGACGAAGTTCATCGTGATGAAAGGCACTCACGATGTGCGCTTTGAAGGCATCTCGTTTCAATACAGCCAGCATTTGTATCCGGCGGACGGTTTGCACGACGGTCAGGCAGCGACGACGAGCGATGGCTGCATCGAGATCGAGGACTCGCGCGGCATTCACTTTGAAAACTGCGAGATCGCCCACACCGGCCTGCATGGCATCTGGTTCAAAAACGGCTGCTTAGATTCGTCGGTGAAGCATTGCCACCTCCACGACCTCGGCGGCGGCGGGGTGTATGTCGGCGAAACGGCGCGGCCTAATGAAGAGCGCGTGAATCATCATATCGTCGTCGATGACTGCATCATCCAGCACGGCGGGCGACTGCATCCCAGCGCTTGCGGCGTGGTCTTCACGCACACGCAGCACTGCGCAGTCACGCATTGCGACATCGGCGACTTTTACTACACCGGCATCAGCGCGGGATGGAACTGGGGTTATGGCGACACCGCTTCGCGCGAGACGCTCGTCGAGAACAATCACATCCATCATCTCGGCTGGGCGTATTTGAGCGACATGGGCGGCTTTTACGGCCTCGGCACCTCGCCGGGCACGATCATCCGTGGCAATCACGTCCATCACATCGCCAGCCATCGCTACGGTGGCTGGGGACTCTACAACGACGAAGGTGCCACGGACACGCTGATGGAAAACAACCTTGTCCACGACACCTGGAACGCGGGCTTTCACCAGCACTACGGCTACTTCAACACCGTGCGGAACAACATCTTCGCCTTTGGCAACTCCGCGCAGATCCAGGCTTCTCGAAACGAAGCCCGTCTGCGCTTCCGCTACATGAACAACATCGTCGTGTGGGACCCCGAGTCGCCGCTGCTCGATGGCGGCGAATGGAACTGGAAGTACTTCGACAAGATTGATCGCGGCGATCCGAAGGACAGCCTCCTCTTCCGCAAAAACCTCTACTGGCCCACCGACGGCAAGATCCCCGCCAAACTCACCAAAAGCCATTTCACCTGGGAAGAATGGCGCAAGATGGGCCGCGACCGCGAAAGCCAGTTTGCCGATCCGATGTTCGAAGACATCGTCCAGCGCGATTTTGGCCTCAAACCCGGCTCACCGGCCGAAAAGCTCGGTTTCAAGCCCTGGGACCTCACTTTGGCCGGAGTGCGCCAAACGGACGCCGCATGGCACACACTCGCGGCGAAAGGTCACGACTACCCGAACTGGGACGCCGACGCGAAGCCTTGGCCATCGCCGCCTTACAAGGTCGATCAAAGCTTCGAGCGAGCGTCCCTCGGCACGCTCGGCATTCGCAACGCCAAATACTCCACCGAAAACAAGGGCGAGAACATCGGTGTCACCGACGAAACCGGCTCACCCATCGGCGGAGTCTCCAAACGCAGCCTCAAGGTGCAGGACGTGCCAGGTTTGAAGCACAGCTACGATCCGGTGCTCGATATCTACCCGAAGTGGGCCGAGTCCGGCACCTACCACGTGAGCTTTGATATCATGGCTCAGCCCGGTGCCGACTGGTTCTTCGAGATGCGCAACAAAGGGGGCGAGTTCGCCGCTGGCCCGTATCTACGCTGGCAAAAAGGCACGCTCGTCGCCAACAACACCGCCAGCCAGAAACTCGCCGACGTGAAACCCGGCGAATGGCTCCGCATCGACCTCACCGCCACCACCGGAGCCGCCAAGTATGACGTGACGCTGACCCGGCAAGACGGCACGAAGAGCGAGTTCAAATCCATCCCGTGCAAACCCACCTGGGACAGCGCCAGCTACCTCCTCTTCAGCGCCCTCGGCACCACGAAGACGGCCTTCTTCATTGATAACGTGAAGCTGGAAAGTTCCCAATAGGCTACAAATCCTCCACTCAGCGGCCATGAGAAGGCTTGACCGCTGCGGGGCGATGTGGAGGATGGCGGCGCTTTATGAAAACGACCTCGATTCTGTTATTCGCCATGCTTTGCGGTGCCTCGATGATGCCCGCAGCGGAGCCGTCGAAACCTGAGACGAAGAAAGAAGAGGTCTCTCAGGCAAAGGAGATTATTCTATTCGACGGCAAATCACTCGATGATTGGGAGTCGGTCGATATCGGCGCTAGTGGCACGGTGGAGTTGGAGGGCGGTCTCATGATCATCAATCAGGGGGATAGCATCAGCGGGGCGGTTTATAAAAAGGCAGCCTCTCTACCGATGACGAACTACGAAATCTCGCTGGAGGCGAAGCGGCTCGAAGGCGTGGACTTTTTCTGCGGGCTGACGTTTCCTGTGGGTAGCGTGAAGACCTGCGCCACGCTGGTGTGCGGTGGCTGGGGCGGCGCGGTGACGGGCATCTCCAACATCGACAATCTCGACGCGAGCGAGAACAGCACGAGCAACTTCGTCCGCTATGAAGACAACAAATGGTATGCCGTGAAGGTGCGTGTGACGCCGGAAAACCTCAGCGTGTGGATCGACGCCAAGCATCTCATCGACCAGGATTTGAAGGATAAAAAGGTCAACGTGCGCCCCGGCCCCATCGAAAGCTACCTGCCGCTCTCGTTCACCACGTATGCGACGACGGCGGCCATCCGAAATGTGAAGCTCAAGGTGCTTGAGGAGCCGAAGAAGACTCCATGAGGCTTTCCAGTCTCGGTTGGAGCCTCAGCCTTCTTTTCCTGGCATCCTGCGGCAGCACGAGATCACGTCGCGATGGCGGCACCGAGCCGCTGACGGCCCGTGAGAAGCATCACCTTGCCTCGGAGCTAGAGCAGATGGCCGTGGGCTGGGACGGCATGACACGCGGGAAGGCACGCGACCGCCGCCAAGCCGAAGAAAACTATGAGCAGGCACTGGCGGATTTCCTCAAAGCCTGGTCGAAGGCACAGAGTCCGCGTGACTGGCAGAATGAGCAGGCGTTCCAGCGATCAGAGAAGAGCACGCGTTTCGTGGTGGAGTTGGACAAGGCACATACCAAGCGGCCTAGGGTATCCCCACTCGAATACGATGACTTCATCATGCCACGCAGCGTGATCCCTCACTCTGAAGATACTGAGGCCGTGCGAGCGGGCGTCGGAGTGCCGCTGGTGGGCCGGGTGGAGCGCACGGAGGCGGTGAAGGCGGCAACGCCCTTCCTGCCACCGAAAGGAGGCAATGATACGCTGACGGCCACGATGCACTTCAGCGCCGAGGCACTTGATGGCTCACGGCGCTGCCACCTGCGTCTGCATGATACCTTGAACACCGACACGGTGGAGGCTCCCGGCGGTGAACGACAGCTCGCGGCTCATTTCACGGCTCCAAAACACCTCGCGCTGTCGAGGCGGGCTTTCGGACTCGTTTCGTTGCAGGGCCTGCTGTATCCGGAAAAGGCCCTCGGTGACTGCCAGCTCTACCGCATGGATGCTTACGATCCGAATCGCATCCCAGTCGTATTTGTACACGGGCTGATGAGTGATCCGCATATCTGGCTGAACGCGGTGAACGCCATCTGCGCCGATCCGGTGCTGCGGAAGAAGTACCAGCCGTGGTACTTCCTCTACCCCACCGCCATGGGCGTGCCACAGGCGGCGGCCATGCTGCGGAAGTCTCTCGAAGCGGCACGAAACCACTTTGATCCCGATCACAACGACCCGGGCATGAGCCGGATGGTGCTGGTGGGCCACAGCATGGGCGGGCTGCTCAGCCGCATGCAGGTGACGGATAGCGGCAGCCATCTCTGGGACGGCATTTTCCGCAAACCTCCCGCGCAAATGAATGTGAGCGAGGAAGCCCGCACCAACATGACGGCCGCCCTTTTCGTCAAGCCGCTGCCGTATGTCGAAAGGGTCATTTTTATCGCCACACCACATCGCGGCAGCACCATCGCCAGCCTGAACATCGTGCGCCGCCTCACTTCGCTGATCCGTATCCCGCTCGATTCACTCACCATCGTGAATCAGATCCTCTACGGCAACACCGATGCCCTCTCACCACAGATCACGAAGTGGGGCGTCTTCTCTTTTGTGAGCATCGGCATGCTTTCGGAGCAGCATCCTTTCCTCAAAGGCTTGGATCAAACGAGGCCCACCGTCTCCCACCACTCTGTGATAGGGAACCGAGGCCGCCGAGGTCCGCTTGAGCAGTCTGGTGATGGTGTGGTGCCCTACTGGAGCTCTCATCTCGACACCGCCAAGAGCGAGCAGATGGTGCCGCATGGTCATGGCTGCGTGGAGGACCGCGAAGTGGTGCAGGAAGTCGTGCGGCTGCTCAAAGAGCATGTCCGCTCGAAATAGATGTCTCACTGCCAGCTCCGCTGATACGAGCCA
The DNA here is from genome assembly GCA_016713245.1 of Verrucomicrobiaceae bacterium. Classification (GTDB taxonomy): domain Bacteria; phylum Verrucomicrobiota; class Verrucomicrobiia; order Verrucomicrobiales; family Verrucomicrobiaceae; genus Prosthecobacter. The sequence goes on from JADJPM010000001.1 coordinate 2,606,330, forward strand.
CGCTCGCTTTGAAAGGCCGCCAGGACCTCGCCGGCAAGATAGAGAGAACCGGTGAGGAGGCGTGGCGAGGCGTTTTGCGAAGCTTCGAGAGCTGAAGCAAGGTTCGAATGGCAGAAAACGGGCGCGTCGGAGGTGCCGAGGATGTTTTTGAGTTCCTCGGCGGTCATGGCACGCGGGGAATCGAAGTGCGTGAAGTGCCACGCTGCGGCCAACGGAGCGAGTTCGTGAAGCACGGCGGTGATGTCCTTGCCTGCCACGGCACCGAAAACGATCGTCGCTTTTTGATGAGGGAATTGCTCACGCCAGGTTTGAGCAAGCACACGGGCCGCGTCGAGGTTGTGAGCCCCATCGAGGATGACATCGGCACGAAGCCGCTGAAACCGCGCCAGCCATTCGACCTGCTTCAAACCGGCTTCGAGTGTGCATGGAGGCAAATCGAGTCCCGCAGCACGCAATGCCGCGAGAGCGAGTGCGGCGTTCCATCGTTGATGCGGGCCAGCGAGGCCGAGTGGAAGGTCGCAGGGCTCGGTGACGAGCGTAAGCGGCGCGGCCTTTTCGCGGGCGGTAGCAAGGAGCACGTCGAGAGCCTCATCATCTTGCGTTTGTGTGACGAAGGGCACGCCGGGCTTGATGATACCCGCTTTTTCGGAGGCGATCTTCGTGAGCGTATCGCCGAGGATCTGCATGTGATCCCAGCCGATGGGCGTGATGACGCTGACGACGGGCGTGATGGCGTTCGTGGCATCGAGACGGCCACCGAGCCCGGTTTCGAGCACGATCCATTCGAGGCCGCGCTGCGCAAACCAGTCGAGAGCGAGGGCGAAGGCCAGTTCGAAGAAGGTTGGATGCGGATCCCAGTCGCGCACGAGGTGGCGAAGACGGGCGATGCCGCTTTCGATCTCCTCGGGCGAGATCAGGCGCTCCGCATCGCGAATGCGCTCGCCAAAGTGAACGAGGTGCGGCGAGGTGAAGAGGCCCGCGTTGATGCCTGCTTGCTTCAACATGGAATGGATGAAGGCGCAGGTGCTGCCTTTGCCGTTCGTGCCGGCCACATGGATGAATTTCATGCCCGCACGCGGCAGGTCGAGCTCACGCAGCAGGCGGTGGACGCCATCGAGGCCCAGCTTGATGCCGAAAAGCTGCGTGGTGTAGAGCCAGTCGAGCTGCGGTTGAGGACGAGGCTCCGTCTTCATGCACCGCCGATGGCATAACCGACACCGCGCACGGTGCGGAAGAGCTTCTTGTCGTAGTCTTTGTCGATCTTCGCACGCAGACGCTGGATATAGACCTCCACGAGATTGGTCTCCGGGTCCATGTTGTAGCCCCAGACGTGCTCATAAATCTGCATGCGGCCAAAGACGCGGCCGGGACTGCGCATCAAATGCTCCAGCAGTTCAAACTCACGCGTGCTCAGCTCGATCTCGACCCCGGCGCGGGTCACTTTTCGAGCCAGCAGATCCATCGCGAGGTCCTCCACGCGGATGAGGTGATTGGCCTCGCCCGCTTTCCGCCGCGCCACGGTGCGCAGGCGAGCGGCGAGTTCTTCGACGAAGAAGGGCTTCGTCATGTAATCGTCTGCGCCGAGATTCAGGCCCTCAATTTTCTCCGGCAGCGTGGTGCGGGCGGTGAGGAGGATGACGGGCACGGTGTGACGCTTTTCTCGCAGGCCGCGGAGGATGCTCAGCCCGTCACGTCCTGGCACCATGATGTCGAGCACGAGAGCATCGTAGGGGGTACTGGTGGCCATTTCCCAAGCCTCGTCGCCATCGCTCACGGCATCCACCTGGATGCCCTGCTCTTCGAGGCCTTTTTTGGCGAAGGAGAGGAGCTTGGTCTGGTCTTCGAGAAGAAGGATGCGCATGGATGGGCAAGGTTTCGGGTTTCAGGTTTAAAGTTCAAGGCTTAAAGTTTGGCATGATGAAGTCCTTCCCGCTCTTTTTTGCCTGCCTGCTGGCCGCGTCATGCCGGATGCTGGCGCAGGACTTCGCTGCCGCAGAGGCCTACTCGGTCAAAACCGGCGGTCTGGCCTTTCTCGTGAAGGTGAATGGTAAAATCGTCCGCGAGACCTACTCGAATGGCGGCGGCAAGGACATCCCGCAAAAGATCTACAGCGGCACGAAGGCCTTCTGGAGCCTCACGGCCCTCGTTGCAGCTGAGGAAGGCCTTCTAAAGCTCGATGAGCCGGTGGCGAATACGATCACGGAATGGGCGGCAGACAAAACGAAGAGCCAAATCGTCATCCGCGACCTGCTGAACTTCACCAGCGGCCTTTCGCCGATGCCTGAGCTGCATGACAACGATCACCCGAATCGCACCAGCGCCTCGCTGAAGGCCCGCAGCCTCGCCCAGCCGGGCGACCGATTCTTTTACGGCCCGGCGAGCCTTCAGGTGTTTCACGAGGTGCTGGCGAGAAAGCTCAAAAAGAAGTCGCCCACGCGTTTTCTTGAGCGTGAGGTGATCTCGCCCCTCGGCCTCGGCTCGCAGCGCTACCTTCCCGATGGCCAAGGCGTGCCGCTGCTGGCCGCCGGATGGATGCAGACCGCCCGCCAGTGGAGCGGCATGGGCCGTGTCATCCTCGAAAAGGGCGAGCCGGTGCTCGACGAGGACGACGGCTTCTTCGCGGAGGCGATGAAAGGTGGCAAAGCGAACGAAGCCTATGCCTTTGGCTTTTGGAACAACCACGCCGCCGACTCGAAATCCGGCCGCGAGATCGACGTGGAGACCATGATGGAGCGAAAACTCATGAGCCAATCCTGGCGGAACATCTGCCTGAGCAAAACTGCCCCTACGGAATTGGTCGCCTGCATCGGCAGCTACGGGCAGCGGCTTTACGTCGCGCCTTCCAAGAAGCTTGTCATCGTCCGCCTGGGCAAAGGCGGCCAATTCAAGGACGCGCCGTTCTTGAAAGCGCTGTTTGGCACGAAGTAACCGGCCAAAACGCTGCGACACGGCCCTTGCTCATTGCTCAAACCGTCCTAGTCTCGCCGCCCTTATGCTCCGAGCCGGTATCGTCGGCCTACCGAATGTAGGCAAATCCACCCTCTTTAACGCTGTCACCCGCACCCGAAAGGCGGAGGCAGCGAACTATCCCTTCTGCACCATCGAGCCGAACACCGGCGTCGTGACCGTGCCTGATGAACGCCTCGCGGTGCTTTCAAAGCTCTCCGGCTCCTCCAAGCTGATCCCCGCCGCGATTGAATTCGTGGACATCGCCGGCCTCGTGAAGGGCGCCAGCCAGGGTGAAGGTCTCGGAAACAAGTTCCTCAGCCACATCCGCGAGACAGACGCCATCGTGCATGTCGTGCGCTGCTTTGAGAATGGCGACATCACCCACGTCAGCGGCAGCATCAATCCCGTGGCGGACATTGAGGTGATCAATACCGAGCTCATCCTCGCCGACATGGACGCCATCCAGCGCCGCAAGGACAAGGCCGAAAAGAACGCCAAACGCGGCGAAAAGGAGGCGAAAGCCGAAGTCGCCATCTGTGAGAAGCTGATTCCGCATTTCGACGCCGGCAAGCCTGCCGTGACGCTCGAAATGACCGATGACGAGCGCAAGCTGGTGAAGTCCTTCTTCCTGCTCAGCTCGAAGCCCTGCATCTTTGCCTGCAACGTGGCCGAGAGCGACCTCGCCGCAGCCTCCTCCGATCCTGACAACCATCCCTTCGTGGGGAAGGTGCGCGAGTATGTGAAGCATGCGCACGAGGCCAGCGCCGTCGTCGTCAGCGCCGCCATCGAGAGCGAACTGACCGATTTGAGCGAGGAAGAGGCCAAAGCCTACCTCGCCGACATCGGCGTGACGGACAGCGGCGTCTCACGCCTCATCAAAGGCGTCTATGACCTCCTCGGTCTCCAGACTTATCTCACCACCGGTGAGAAAGAAACCCGCGCCTGGACCATCGTGAAGGGCATGAAGGCCCCGCAGGCCGCTGGCGTCATCCACGGTGATTTCGAACGCGGCTTCATCGCCGGTGAAATCGTGCCTTACCATGACCTCGTGGAACTCGGCTCCTACGCCAAGTGCCGCGAAAAGGGCAAACTCCGCATCGAAGGCAAAGAATACGTCATGAAGGACGGCGACGTCGTCGAGTGGCGGTTCAATGTTTGATGCCGCTGGGACGACTCACCTGATTCACGGTCTGCAGCCAAGTGGAGATGAGGTGATACCAGTCAATGAAGGTGATTTCGACGTGTTCAATCCGCGATGCGGAGAGCAGGTCAGGCAGATCGCTCATGAATTTCCGGTAAAGGGAACAGATGTCTCGCCCACCAGCGAAACGTCTTCCAGGCATGGCACTGGCAAGCCAGTTGCGCACATGCGAGATAGCTTTCTCCGGGTTTTTTGAATGCGACCGAATGTCCTGCCCGGCAATGTCGGATAGAAATTTCTGATAACGGTACGGCTCGCTGTCGAGAATCAGTGAGCGGCGAATGCTGCGGCCCGACCTGGCAATACCGAGATAGAGCCCGAGTTCGAACGGCATGTTGAAACGCGGAAGATGGTTCAGATCATCGAGTTCCGTCCGTGAGATGTCGTGAATACTCAGTGGGCACTCCTTCATGATGCGAATGATCTTCTCCACTCTCACTTCAACGCCGTCATCCGCCTCCAAGGCACATCTGGGCACAAACTGACAAGCACAGACGGCGAAAACAACCGCACGGAAAACGGGCACATAGGACTCGTCAAAGGGGCAGTTGATGAACACATCGTCATCACGCCGGACAGATACTCGTCGAGTGCTCACGCAGGCATCAGGGGCTTTTTGCGTTTCGCTACTACCGTCGCCACAGCCTCACGCCAGACAGAAATAGGCACGCAGCCTTTGCGATTGCGGGGCTGGAAGATCTTCACCGGCACGCCACCGATGATGACCATTGCCGCTTTTGAGCTGCTGGAGCGTTTGGAAGACTTCATGAACAAGAATCACGCGAACGGGTGCGGTTGCCAAGCCAAAATTTTCACCTCACCATGCTCGCCGTTTGAGCGAGCACATCGGCGAAAGGAATGCGTTCCAGCAGGCCGAAGCTCGCATGGCGGCTGAGGCGTTCGCGACTCGACGCCGGGCTGGTGAGTCCGCACAGGAAGCGGGCGAGCTGGCGGGAGTTTCGGAGGGAAGGATGCTTCTCACGCAGCAGTTCGTGAATGGCGGCGACGTGCTCAGTGGTGATCGGCGGCGTGGCGGATTGGGGGATTTCGCGAGGTGAATCCATCGCGAGGCCTTTTTCGCGTTCTTTGCAGCTCGTGCAGGTGCCGCAATCGGCGTCCATCGTTTCGCCGAAGTAGTTCAAGAGCCACTTCGTGAGGCAGCCGCGATGCTCGGCGAGTTCGATGACCTGGCGCAGGCGCTCGACATCGCGGCGTTCGCGGTCGGCGAAGAGTTGCTGCATCTTTTGCGTGATCTCTTTGGGATCGCGGCGGTGGGCGTCTTCGCTGAGGCGATACTTCTGACGGCTGCCGCTGGGCTTTAGCTCGATGTCGCCGGATTCTTGAAGCCAGGTGAGGGCTTTCATGATGCGGTCGCGAGGCTCTTCGAGGGCGGCGGCGGCTTCATCGGGATTGAGCGTGATCCATTTGGTGCCGCGTTTACCGACGGAGAAAAGGCGGCGTAGGAAGGCCTGACGCTCGGTTTTGTGACCGGCGAGCACGCGTGGCTCGGGCTGGAGAAAGCGGAACTGGTAGCTGGCATAAAAGGTGCCGAGCGGGCGGAGGATGCCGTCGAGTTCGAGATTCGTGATGACGGTCTCGATGACGAGCGGGCGGATGTCGGTGGCGTGCGAGAGATCGTACATCGACACATCGAACTCGCTGCCACCGAGCAGAAGGTGATCGAGGAGCTGGCGGATGGCCTGCGGCGTGGGGGTGTCGCCAAACGTGAAGTTTTCCAGCACGATGCAGTCATCGGCGCAGGCGAGCATTTCGCAGACGGAGGTTTTGCCATCGCGGCCGGCGCGGCCGGTCTCCTGCGAGTAGTTTTCGAGCGTCTTCGGGAGGTTGTAGTGATACACGGCGCGGATGTCCGCTTTGTCGATGCCCATGCCGAAGGCGATGGTGGCCACGATGACATCCGTCTGCCCACTCATGAAGGCATCCTGCGCCGCATGGCGGTGCTCATCGGGAAGGCCGGCATGGTAGGCGAGGGCGTTCACACCGCTTTTCTGGAGATGCGTGGCGACGTGCTCGGCGGTGTTTTGCAGCGTCACATACACGATGCTGGGCACTTTGCGCTTCAGTAGCAGCTTCGTGAGCACAGCAAGGCGTTGCGGTGCGGTGCAAGGAGTGATGCGGAAGTGCAGATTGGGCCGCAGGAAGGAGGTCTGCACATGATCAGCCTCCGCGATGTCGAAGGCCTTGCGGATGTCTGCCGCGACGGAAGGCGTGGCGGTGGCGGTGAGGGCTAACACAGGCCGGATGCCGAGTTCGCGGGCCACATGAGCGAGGCGGAGGTATTCCGGGCGGAAGTTGTGCCCCCACTCGGAGATGCAGTGCGCCTCATCGACGGCCATCATCGAGATTTTGAGCTGCTTGAGCCGTTCGACGAAGTTTTCATTCATGAGCCGCTCCGGGGCGATGTAGAGCAGCTTCAGCGTGCCGTTTCGCATGTCGTCAAAGACCTGCATGGCCTCCGCAGCGCTGAGCGAGGAATCGAGCCGAGCGGCGGCGATGCCACGGGCCTTCAGCGCCTGGACCTGATCCTTCATCAGGGCGATGAGCGGCGAGATGACGAGCGTGACGCCATCCATGAGCAGCGCCGGAAGCTGGTAGCAGAGGGATTTGCCCGCGCTGGTTGGAAAAAGGGCCAGCGCACTGCGGCCAGCGAGCAGCGCCTGCATCACCTGCTCCTGGCCGGGGCGGAAAGCCGCATGGCCAAAGTGCTGTTTCAGGGCGGCGTGGGGGTCGTGAGGCATGAGGAGGGCTGAGTGTGGCAGGCCTGGAGGCCGCCGCAAGATTCGATGACAAAAGCAAAGGCTGAGCGTGACAGAATGGAGGCAGGCGGCTAGGATTTTCACGAATACCACTCCCGTGAACCTTCCCACTTTCATCCTTCGTCGCCGCTGGCTGGCGCTCTCGGCGATTTGCCTCCTGAATTTAGCGGGCTGCGTTCCGACGAGTGATTATGAGGCGCTGCAAAAGGAGAATCAGGAACTCCAAAAGTCTGTTGATACGCTGAACGTGCAGATTCGGCAGATGCATGCGCAATTGCTCATGGCCCAGCAGCAGCAGGCACAGGCCGTCGAACTCCAAGCTAGGCTGGAGCAGGCAAAAAAGGAGGCCGCAGACAAGGAGGAGGAAATGCGCCAGCTCCAGCAACGCTGGGAGAAATACAAAGGAGACCGCCGCAAAGCCCTCGTCGGCAAGCAATTCAGCGAGATCGCCCTGGGAGATGGTCGCGTGCTGAAAAACGCCGAAATCACTGGCATGGTGGACGATCAGCTCGCCATCCGGCATGAGAATGGATTCACCAAAGTGGCGCTTGCCTTGGGCGGAGAAGATATCCGCTGGCTAGCCTGTTTTGATGAAGAAGAAGCGGCGGATAACATGCGCCTCGCCCGCTTGGGCAAGGCCAAATCGCTCGGTGCTCAGCTCGATGCCTCCCGCAAACCACGCCCCGGCGCGAGCAGCACCTCAACGAAGACCCTTTCTGCCTCGCAAGAGGAGGCCAAGGCACTGCGGAAGTCCATCGAGGCCCAGCGAGCTGCTTTGAACCAAGCCTACAATCGCTTGGCTGCGAAGCACCAGTCCGCGCTTCGCGGAGCGCACTGGAATAGTGCCCGCCCGGAGGACAGCGGCCTCATCAATGTTTTCGCGGAGCGCCGTGCTGTCCTCGGTCTCGGCGAGCTCGATAGCCTCGCCGCCTCCATCAAGGCAGGCCTGCGCAAGCTCCACGACCTCGAAACCGTCTCTCCCTGACACACCCAACCATGAAAACAGCCATCATCGCCCTCGCCACGCTCAGCGTGGCCGCCGCCACCGCCTCCGCCGTGGATTACGCCAGCCAGATCGCCCCCATTTTCCGGGCGAAATGCTACGAGTGCCACCACACCTCGAAGAAAGTGAAGGGAGATGTCGATCTCGCCGATGACAAGCTGCCGGAAAGCATCGGTGCTGGAAAGCACATCGTGCCCAGCGAGCCGAAAAAGAGCACCATGCTCATCTACTGCACGCTTCCTGATGACGACGAGGATGTGATGCCGCCCAAGGGCAAGAACCGCCTCTCGCCCGCCGAATTGAAGCTGCTCGAAACGTGGATCACTGAAGGGGCGAATCTCAAAGGTGGGGGCGCGGCACCCGCTGCCGCAGCGCCCACCGCTGGCGGTGCTCAAAAATGGACCAGCGCCGATGGCAAAATCATCGAAGCCACTTTCGTGCGCCTGGAAGGTGACAACGTCGTCCTCACCGTCACCGCCACGGGCACCACGCATGCCGTGCCGCTTGCCCGCCTTTCTCCCGAGAGTCAGGCGCAGGCAAAGGCAGCCAAGTAAACCCTCCTTCGAGCCATGAAAGCCCGCTGGCTGCTGTTGTTCCTTTACCTCACGCCGCCCACCCAGGCGGCGGAGATGAGGTTTTGGACGAGCACTAGCGGGCAGCTCATTGAGGCCACGATGACCGGCTTAAACGCCGCCCGCCGCACCATCCTCGTGCAGTTGAAGGACGGCTCCAATGCCGAGATCCCGATCGAAAGTCTCAGCCCACCAGACAAAGACTACGCGAAGCAACAGTGGGCCGTCATGCAGGCATCTCCTGCCGCTACCCCAGCACCAGCGGCGGCCCCCGCTGCCGCGAATCTACCGCCACGCTGGCAAGCCCGTGCCACCGTCGATGCCCGGCTCGCCAAAGTACTCGAATCCGGCGGCAGCGTCGAAGTGGAGGCCGCCGTCGTTCGCTCACTCGATGGCTTCAAGACCAGCCAAAACGCCGATGGCTCCTGGGGCCGTGGAAATAAGGCCGCGATGACCGGCTTCGCTTTGCAATGCTTCTACGGCCACGGCGATACACCAGACTCCGCCACCTACAGCGATGCCATCATGAGGGGGCTCATGTATCTCATCACCCTCTCCAAGGCCAATCCGCACGGCATGCTCAGCGAAAGCTGGGTCGGTGGCAAAGGTGGTAGCGGCACCTACGAGCACGCCATTGCCGCCAAGGCGGTCGGTGAGGCCTACCTCATGGCCCGCTACGGCTCGAAATCCCTTCCTGGCCTGCGGGAGACCTTTGAAGGCGCGGTGAAGCTCATCATCGCCCAGCAAAACACCGTCGGCTCATGGACTTACGGTGGCGATGCCATTGCTTACCGTGCGGATAGCAAAAGTGGAGATCTCTCCCTGGCGAATTGGCACTTCCTCGTGCTCGAACTCGCCCGCGAAGCCAAAATCAAGATCGACGGGCTGGATTCCTGCATCCAAAAAGCCGTCAGTTACATCAAAGACACGCAGAGTAAGGACGGAGGCTTCGGTAACGCCAACCGTGAAAACCATTACAACCAATGGTCCCTCACCGGTGGAGCCCTGGCGGGCCTTTATCTCATGGAAGGCACCGAAGCCGGAGACGGCAAAAAAGCCTCCAAATTCCTCACCGGCTTCCTCACCGCCGAGCCGCCGGATTGGAATGCGAACTGCAATCTCTACTGCTGGCACGGTTACGCCCAGGCGCTCTGCCTCGAAGGCGGCCCAGCATGGAAGACCTTTGCCTCCGCCGTGCTGAAACAAACCACCGCCGCCCAGGAAGCGGATGGTTCATTCAAAAAAGGCCGTCCAAACTGGCCCGCAGGCGATGCCGCCGATGCCACCTACCGTCAGGCGCTTTGCACCCTGCTTCTCGAGACGCCGTATCGCTGCGCCATGAAGTGAACTCCTCTGTCGTGAACCGCCGCGCCCTCATCACCTCCTCGCTCGCCCTCGCCGGAGCCACCGCCGCGCCCGCAGCTCTCTCGCGACGGAAGCGCATGGGCATCGTCATCCATTCCTACTGGAAGCGCTGGCACGGCCGCTACTCCAGCCTGAAGCAGCCGCCCTTCACCACTCCGCTCGATGTGCTCGATCATGTGCGCAGCCTCGGCGCAGGCAGTCTTCAAATCGGCGTCGCCGACTGGAACCGCGAGCTAGCGGGCAAAGTGCGCCATACCTGCGAGTCCTACGGCATGAAACTCGAAGGCAGCATCACGCTGCCCAAGAACGAGGCGGATGTCTCCCGCTTCGAGCAGGAACTTCGCCTCGGTAAAGAAGCCGGAGCCACCATCTTTCGCAGCTACATCGGCGGCAGGCGCTATGAAGACTTTGCCTCGCTCGATGCCTTCAAGGCCTTCAAAGAGGCCACGTGGCGCTCCGTGCAGCTCGCCGAGCCCTTGGCCCGCCGTCATCGCGTGCGCATCGGCATCGAGAATCACAAAGACTTCCATGCTCCCGAGCTCGTCGAGATGCTCACCCGCCTCTCCAGCTCGCATCTCGGCTGCGCCATCGACCTCGGCAATTCCATCGCCCTGCTCGAAGACCCCGTGGCCGTCGTCGAGGCTCTCGCGCCCTTCGCCGTCACCACGCACATCAAAGACATGGCCGTTCAGGAATACGCCGAGGGCTTCCTGCTCTCCGAAGTGCCGCTCGGCGAAGGCATCCTCGATCTTCCGTATCTTTTGGACCTCATCGAAAAGGCCAACCCCGAGATCGAGCATCATCTGGAGATGATCACCCGTGATCCACTGGAGATTCCCTGCCTCAAAGAAAGCTACTGGGCCACTTTCCCGGACAAGCCCGCGACCACGCTCGCCCGCACACTGGCCATGGTGAAGGCCCGCAAAGCCGAAAAACTCCCCTCGGTGAAAAACCGTAGCCTGGAGGACCATCTGGCCTTTGAGGAAGAAAACATCGTGAAGTGCCTCAAGCATGCCGGCGAGAAGCTCGGCTTCGACAGCCTCCAGGTGCGCAGGCCCTCCGCGAAGGAAGAGAAGTAAGGAAAGTGGAACAGGTTTGCAACCTGTTCAGGCCCATGGCTCGTCCATGAATATCGGCGGAAGGCGGCACCAGGAGGTGTCACGATGGATTCACGCCCAGTGTCCGCCTTTCGCGTCGTCGAGTACAGGTTACAAACCTGGGCCACTTTCTTCCCATCACCTTCGACGGCATGGACAAGGCTTGTGGCAAGGATGCGCTTGCGCCGGGCGTTGAAGCCGTGATTCTCGCCCCGCATGAAAACCCTTCTTTTCTCCCTCCTCTGCACGCTCACCGCTGTTTTGGCTGACGACGTGCCCGGATTGAAGACCCTCCAAATCGGCGATCCCGCGCCCGCCTTTGAACTCATCGGCATCGACGAGGAAAAACACACCCTCGCCGAGTATGCGAAGGCGGATCTGCTCATGGTCGCCTTCATCAGCAATCACTGCCCCACCTCCCAGGCCATTGAAGCGAGGCTCAAAAAGCTCGTCGCCGATCACAAAGGCAGGCTGCAGGTCGTCGCCATCAATCCGAACGATCCCGCCGCCCTCCGTGCCGACGAACTCGGCTACTCGACATACAACGACAGCTTCCCGGAGATGAAAAAGCATGCCGCGGAGCAGAAGTTCAACTTCCCCTACCTCTTCGACGGCGAGACGCAGGCCATCGCGAAGACCTACGGATGCCTCGCCACACCTCACGTCTTCCTTTTCGACAAGGAGCGGAAGCTTCGCTACCAGGGCCGCTTCGATGACTCACGCTATGCCGATGACGCCAGCGTCACCGCATCCGATGCCCGAAACGCCGTCGAGGCTCTTCTCGCCGAAAAAGCCGTGCCCGTGGCCGAAACGAAGCCCCACGGCTGCACCACCAAATGGATCGAGAAGCGCCAAGGCGTCGCCTCCGACAACGAGAAGTGGGAGAAAGGCAGCGTCGAGGTCGAGACCATCACGCCCGCCGGTATCGCCGAGCTGCGCAAGAACGCCACCAAGAAGCTTCGCCTCTTCAACGTGTGGGCCACCTGGTGCGGGCCTTGTGCGGAGGAGTTTCACGAGTTCGTCACCACCCAGCGAAAGTTCGGCCTGCGTGATTTTGAGTTCATCAGCATCAGCATGGATGATCCGAAGACCCTCGCCGAGGTGAAAACCTTCCTCGAAGAAAAGAACGCCATCGTCCCCGACCGGCTGAAACCCTCTCTCAAAGCCGAAGGCCGAAAAGGCAATGCCTACGTCTTCGAGGGAGCCAGCCACGACGAGCTCATCAAAGCCCTCGACCCCGAATGGCCCGGCCCCATCCCTCACACCATCCTCGTCGCCCCCGGCGGCGAAGTCGTCTTCCGCCACAACGGCGAAATCAATGGCGAAGAACTCCGCGCCAAAGTGCTCGAAATCCTCGGCCACTACTGGACGCCGGAGACGAAGTGAGGTGTCAGGTTATACATGCCTCCCAAGGCTTCGATACGGAGGTTGGAGTCTAGGCTTTAGCCGACTCTTCGACCTCTCAAATCGCCCCAAACCGTCGGCTAAAGCCTAGACTCCAACTTCTGAATTCGACTCTCATTCTCCATCACCGTCCCCGCCATCGTCCCAGCCCGCAAAATCATCGGCATGCGCTTCTGCGCCGCCACAGCCTTCCTGACGATGAAACTCCTCCTCCACTTCGAGTATCCTCTTGAGCTCAGCCTCGTCTTTGTGATCAGGAAGCACATTGGTTTGTGGGGTCATCATAGTCGTTTGAGAAGAATAAGGGCTCAAAAAATATCCGGCTCCGGCACCGCAGGTCCGTGCTGGAGGAAGTCAAAGTCCGCGCCTTGATCCGCCTGCGTGACGTGTTCGACGTAGAGCTTCGCGTAGCCACGATGGTAGCGCGGTGGGGCGGGTTTCCAGGCCGCGCGGCGGGTTTCCAGCTCCTCTTCGCTCACGTGGAGGTGCAGTTTACGATTCGGCACGTCGAGTTCGATGAGGTCGCCATTTTTGACGAGGGCGAGCGGGCCACCGACCGCGCTTTCAGGCGCGATATGCAGCGCACACGCACCGTAGCTGGTGCCACTCATGCGGCAGTCCGTGAGGCGCACCATGTCGCGGATGCCTTGCAGGATGAGCTTCTTGGGAATCGGGAGCTGGCCCCACTCCGGCATGCCGGGAGCACCGACCGGGCCCGCGTTGCGCAGAATAAGCACCGTGTCCTTCGTCACATCGAGGTTCATGTCCTCGATGGCGGCTTTCATCTCAGGATAGCTGTCAAAAACCAGCGCGGGGCCGGTGTGCGTGCAGAGTTCCTTGGTCGCAGCAGCGTGTTTGATGACCGCGCCGTTCGGGCAAAGGTTGCCGCGCAGGATGGCGGTGCCTCCATCGGGCTGAAGCGGGTTTTTCGCCGTGCGGATGACGTCTTCGTTGTGGATGATCGCACTCGCGATGTCTTCGCCGAGCGTGTTTCCGGTGATCGTCGGCACATCCGTGTGCAAAAGCTCGCGCATGCCGTTCAGCAGCGCCTGGAGGCCTCCAGCCAGATAAAACTCCTCCATGAGGTATTTGCCCGCCGGCCGCAGATTCGCCAAAAGCGGCACTTTGCGGCTGATCTCGTCGAATTTCTCCAACGGCAGCTTGATGCCGAGTCGTCCTGCCATGGCGACGAGATGCACGATGGCGTTCGTGCTGCCGCCAAGCGCCATATCGACCGCGATGGCGTTTTCAAACGAGCGCTCGCTGACAATGCCGGACGGCTTGCGATCCAGCCACACGTTCTCCACGATCTGACGGCCCGCTGCGGCCGCGATGCGTGTGTGAGCGCTATCCACAGCGGGAATCGATGAGGCACCGGGAATGCAAAGGCCGAGCGTCTCCGCCAGCGCCGTGAGCGTGCTCGCGGTACCCATCGTCATGCAGTGACCGGGACTGCGGGCGATGCCGTCCTCGATCTCGCACCACTGATCCCAGCTCAGATTGCCTGCCCGCTTCTCGTCCCAGTATTTCCACACGTCGCTGCCGCTGCCAAGCGTCTCGCCACGCCAGTTGCCCTTCATCATCGGGCCGCAGGGCATGTAAATGACCGGGATGTCCATGCTAAAGGCCCCCATGAGCAGCCCCGGCGTGGATTTATCGCAGCCGCCGAGCAGCACCGCGCCGTCGATGGGATTGGCGCGGAGCATTTCCTCGGTCTCCATCGCGAGGAAATTGCGGTGAAACATCGCCGTCGGCTTCGTGAGCATCTCGCCGGCCGACATGACCGGGATTTCCATCGGATGCCCGCCTGCTTGCAGGATGCCGCGCTTCACCGCATCCGCCGTGAGGCGCAAATGCATGTGGCAGGAGTTCAGATCACTCCAGGTATTGAGGATGCCGATCACCGGTTTGCCCACGATGTCCTCGCTGCCCCAGCCATTCTGTTTGGCACGCGAGCGGTGGCCAAAGGAGCGCAGCTCATCCCGGCCATACCAGCGCCAGGAGCGGAGTTGTTCAGGTGTTTTGCGGGCGGAAGGGGTGGGGAGGGGGGGCATTGGGTGAGCAGTAACAAGATTCTGAAAGGATGCATCGGAGAAGTGGCTGCTTCACCACCTTGACCATGCCTCGCAGACCGCTACTCTCCCCGCCCCCAACCTCAAAAACACACTCCTACGACCCCATGAGCCAGACCCACGAATTCCAGGCCGAAGTCAAACAAGTCCTCGATATCGTCATCCACTCGCTCTACACCGACCGCGAGATTTTCCTGCGCGAGCTCGTCTCGAACGCAGCGGATGCGATGGAGAAGATGCGCCTCACGCAACTGACGGAAAACGACATCTTTGATGCCTCCGCCGAGCTGCAAATCACCGTCACGACCGACGAAGCCGCCAAAACACTCACCATCGCCGATGCTGGCATCGGCATGACACGGGCCGAGTTGATCGAAAACCTCGGCACCATCGCCCACAGCGGCTCCAAGGCCTTCGCTGCCGCTTTGAAGAACGCGGGCAAGCAGGGTGATGCCACGCTCATCGGCCAGTTCGGCGTGGGTTTTTATTCCGCCTTCATGGTGGCCGACAAAGTCGAAGTACACACGCACTCCTGGAAGAATGAGGGCGAGCACCTCGTCTGGATCAGCGATGGCACCAGCAGCTACACCATCGACGAAGCTCCCGGCCAGGCTCGCGGCTGCAAGATCGTGCTCCACCTCAAGGAAGACGCCGCGGACTTCGCCAAAGAACACACCGTGCGTCAGATCATCGAGAAGCACTCGAACTTCGTCAGCTTCCCGCTGCTGCTCAACGGCGAACGCGTCAACACGGTGGAGGCCCTCTGGCTCAAATCGAAGGACGGCATCACCGACGAGCAGTACAACGAGTTCTACAAATTCACCGCTCACGCTTTCGATGATCCCAGCTACCGCATGCACTTCCAGGCGGACAGCCCCATCGTCATCAATGCGCTGCTCTTCACGCCCACGCAGAACATGGAATCCTTTGGCATGGGCCAGATGGAGCCCGGCGTGTCGCTCTACTGCAAAAAAGTCCTCATCGACCCGAAACCGAAGAAGCTGCTCCCCGAGTGGATGCGCTTCGTCCGCGGCGTGATCGACAGCGAGGACCTGCCGCTGAACATTTCCCGCGAAAGCATGCAGGACAGCGCCCTGGTGCGCAAAATCGGCGACGTGGTCGTGAAGCGCCTGCTCAAGCAGCTCGACAAAGAAGCCACCGATGACGCCGCGAAATACGGCAAATTCTACGCTGACTTCAGCCGCTTCTTCAAAGAAGGCGTGGCCACCGATCACAGCCACCGTGACGCCATCGCCAAGCTGCTGCGCTTTGAGTCCAGCATGACCCAACCCGGCGAGACCATCGGCCTTGCGGACTATGTGAAGCGCATGACCAGCGACCAGAAGGCCATCTACTACCAAGTGGCCCCATCCCGCGCCGCCATCGAAAGCGGGCCGTATTTGGAGGCCTTCAAGACCAAGGGCATCGAAGTGCTCTTCATGTTCGAGCACATCGACGAATACGTCCTCAGCAGCCTGCACAAATTCGACGACAAAGACCTCAAGTCCGTCAACGCCGACGACATCGACCTCGGTGACAGCGACGCCGAAGGCGAAGCCCTCCCCGAAGCCGAAACGACCACGCTGTGCGACTGGATCAAAGAGCGCCTCACCGCCCAGGTCGATACCGTCCGCCCCGGCAAGCGTCTCGTCGGCTCCCCTGCCCTCGTTTTGACTCCCGAAGGTGAAATGACCCCGCAGATGCGCCAGATGATGAAAGCCCTCGGCAAGGACGGCGCCATGCCCGGCCCCAAGGTCGTCTTCGAGATCAACCCGCGTCACAACCTCGTCAAAGGCCTCTCCAAACTCCACCAAAGCGATCCCGAAACCGCCGGCCTCATCTCCGAGCAAATTCTCGACAACGCTTTGCTCAGCGCCGGTCTGCTCGATGAGCCTCAACGCATCATCGAGCGCACCCAGAAGCTCATGGAGAAGCTGGCTAAGTGATCCCGCCCACAGTTCTACGGTCCTGAGGTTACCCTCAGGCGCACAAATCGTTGCTCGCTACTCCCTGCAGGAAGGGTGGCCTTTACCTGCTGCGTCGTTCCATTGGTCGAGAGTATGGTTTGTGTCACGTTTGTCGTGCTCCAGGCTGTTCCTGGCAGCGAGTCGCTCCATTGCACTTCAAATACCGTTCCTGCGTTTACGGCGGCGACACTGCGCATGTAGAAATACTCGATTTCAGCACCACTGAGGACGACAGGAGTGGGAAGCGTACTGTTTGTGGTCGGATTCAAAGCGCAGGCCCATTCGATAAAATTTCCAAGGCCGTCGCCATCAGGATCGGCGTTGTCTGCCGCATTGCCTGAGCCACTCGTGGTGCCAAAGTGAAGCTGACGCCAGCCTTGGAGTGACGTTACTCCCGTGCCCGCAAGCGTGACACCATACCCAGGCTCATCTTGATCATTGGAAGCGACTAAAAGCGAGGCACCCTGCGATCCAAGCTCCCCCGGAGTAAAGGTGACTGTGAAAGTTGTGGCTGACATGGGATCAAGAACAGATGCCATGCCGGTGGTGTTGACTACAAAGCTACCTGCTTGAGCCCCAGACAGCGTGACTCCCGCCAGGGAGAGGGGGGCGTTGCCTGCATTGCGGATCGTGAACTGCTTCTCGCTACTGCTGCCATCGAAGGCAACCGGACCAAAATTTGCCATTCCGGTACCATTGAGGAGTTCGGTTCCCACAGGTTCCTCCAGAACAATGTCAGGGACTGCTACGACAAATGATTCGACCTGCTCAAACAGGCTCGAACTGCCGTTGTAAATACCGCTGACAGCGCGGCCACGTGCTCGCAGCATCCCGCTGGATGGGAGAGAGAGCCCGGCGAGCTGCCAGTTAACGGTAGAACTGATCCTCGTGCCCACACCGATCTGAGCCCAACTTGATCCGCCATTCGTGCTGAGATCAAAAGTGACTCCATTAACAACCGGTGCCGCGCCCCCGTGAGTCCAAGTCACTTGGGTGAAATCCGGCGCGGCGAGCACGCGGGAGGCCGTGTCGTTGACAAGTCTGGCGAACAGAGTGCGGGCTGAGGCCACCGGTGCTGCGTTTGGCTGCAGCGTAGTGAGTTCGCCACCGACCAGCACTCGGCCGTCATCCTGCAACGCGATGCCGTAAACAAGGCCGTTCGCATTCGGATCAAAGGAAGCATCCAGAGTCCCATCGGAGTTCAGCCGCGCTAGATAGTTCCGCACGGTGGCAACTGCCGCTCCGTTTGGCTGAAGACCGGTAAAGGCACCACCCAGCAGCAATCGACCGTTCGCTTGTCGTGCCAAACTGAAAACCGAACCATTCGCTGAGGGGTTGAAACCGGTGTCGAGCGTCCCCGTCGCGTTAACCCGAGCGATGTAGTTCCTCGTCACGGACGAAGGAGCACCATTGGGCTGTAGGGTCGTGAAGGCTCCGCCCATTAGCAGCTTGCCATCGGACTGTTCAGCCAACGCAAACACCGTGCCATTCGCCTTGGGGTCAAAGCTGGCATCCAGAGTGCCATCCGCATTTAGCCGGGCAATGTAGCGCCGATTGGTGAAGGATGCCGCGCCAGTGCCTTGAAGAGTGGTGAAATCTCCGCCCAGAAGAATCTTCTGGTCGTATTGAAGCGCCAGGGCATAGACAACATCGTTAGCATTGGGTGTGAAACCCGCATCAAGGCTGCCATCAGCCAGGAGTCTGGCGACGTAGGCACGCGGCGTGGCTGAGGCGGCTCCATTGGGCTGCATGGAGGTGAAATCGCCCGCAACAAGTACTTTGCCATCTGGCTGGGGCAGAATGCTGCGCACATGACTGTCCGCCTTTGGGTCAAAGGCTGCATCCAGCGTTCCGTCCGCATGCACTCGTGCCAAATGCTGCCGTACCGTCGCAGAAACGGCTCCGTTCGGCTGCAATGTGCCAAACGAACCGCCCACCAACACTTTGCCATCCGGCTGCACGGCCACCGCATACACCACACCGTCAGTTTTTGGGTCAAAACCCATGTCCAGTGTCCCATCCACATTCAGTCGGGCGATGTTGGCACGCGGCACACCGAGCACGGACGTGAAGCTTCCTCCCAGAAGCATTTTCCCATCCGGCTGCATCGCCATGGCAAGCACACGATCTCCGACGATGTTCGCATCGAGCGAATCAAGGCCGCCAGGTCCCTCGACACGAATGGTGAAGGTCTGCGCAGTGGTGGTGAGGGCTGGATTGGCGTTGATGGAAGCATCATCTGTCAGTGTCACTGAAACCACGGCTGTGCCTGCACTACCGTTCGTCGTGTAGCTAATCGCTCCGTCCGAGGAAACTGATGGGGGCGTGGCAAAAATGCTTCCACCACTGATGACACTAGAATTGAAACTCAATGCCTGTGACACCGTGCTGTCGCCATCATTAATGGCTGTAGCCCAATCGGGAATGTTTTGTGCTCCGGTGGTTCGGATGGGGTGAGTTTGGGCTGATCCTTTGATGAAGCTAGGCATCTCATTCGCATTGCGGATCGTGATGGCGAATGGCTTCTCGAAGAAAAGTGCTCCAGCATCCGTGACGCGGACGCGCACCTCATAGCTGCTCTTCGTCTCAAAGTTGGCGCTGTGTGTGAGTTTGAGCGAAGTTCCGGCGATGGTGAAGCTGGCGTTGTCGTAGTCCCCGGCACCAGTGGCGAGTGTGTAGGTGCGTGTGTCACCGGCATCCACATCCGTGGCGCTCAGAGTGCCCACGGTGGCATTGGCGGCATTGTTCTCGGCGATGCTGCTGGCACTCAGCGCGATGTTGCTTGGCGCTTCGTTGACATTGGAGATCGAAACCGTCAGCGCCTTTTCAAAGAGGCCGCCATTACCGTCGTCGGCCCGCACACGCAGGCTGTAGCTGCTTTTGGCCTCATAATTGGCGCTGCCATTGATGTTCAAGCTCGAACCAGTGATCGTGAAGCTGGCGTTGTCCGTGCTGCCGGCACCGGTGACGAGCGTGAAGGTATAAACATCGCTGATGTCGGCATCCGTTGCGCTCAGGATACCCACAACGGCGTTAAGGGCGTTATTTTCGGCAATGCTCGATGGGGTGAGAACGATGTTGGTTGGCACAGAGTTTGTCCCGGTGCCTTGAATGTTGAAATCGAAGGGATTTTCGTCGGTGTCGTTGTTGGAGAAACTCAGCGTGGCTGAACGCACGCCCAGCTCGCTCGGGTTGAAGGTGACCTGGAATGTGGTGGTCCCGCTATTGATCACCGGAGACGAGGGTGGCAATGTCACGGCGAAATCCGCCGCGTGCAGCCCGCTGACTGTTACTGTACCTAGCGTGAGACTCGTTGTGCCAGTGTTTTGAATGGTAAAAGTGCGCAGCACTGTGCCCCCAGCCACAGCCGTCGAGCCGAAGTCCGTATGGTCCGCCGAGCCGGGTGAGCTGTCGCCGTCGGCGATATTCACGCTGTTGCCACTCGCGACGATTTCGGGGTTCAGATTTGTGGCTTGAGCCAGATAGGCGGAGACTTTGCCGCCCGCAGTAATGAAGTCACCCCCTGCGTAGAGGTTGCTGCCGGACATCACCAGCGTATTGACAGAGTTGTCCATACCAGAGCCCATTGCATTCCAAGTGGTTCCGTCCCATCTAGCTACCCGGCTGGCGCTGCCTCCGCCCGCTGTGGTAAAACTGCCCCCAGCGTAGAGGTCACTGGCTGACACAGCCAAACACCATACCCAACCATCCATTCCCGTGCCAAGGGCACTCCATGTGCTGCCGTTCCATTTTGCGATTTTGCTAGCACCGATCCCACCCGCCGTGGTGAAGCTGCCCCCTGCGTACAGGTCGTTGCCTGCCACTGCCAAGGCGCTCACGGTAGTATCCATTCCCGCGCCGAGTGCGCTCCACGAACTGCCGTCCCATTTCGCTATCCTGCTGGCACTAATCCCGCCCGCCGTGGTGAAATCGCCCCCCGCATAGAGGTCGCTGCCTGCCACTGCCAGGGCACCCACTGCATTGTCCACCCCAGCGCCGAGTGCGCTCCATGAACTGCCATTCCACTTCGCTATCCTGTTGGCACTGACTCCGCCCGCTGTGGTGAAGCTCCCTCCCGCAAAGAGGTCGCTGCCTGACACAGCCAGAGCACTCACGGAACTATTCATTCCCGCTCCGAGTGCGCTCCATGAACTGCCATTCCATTTCGCGATCCTGTTGGCACTGACTCCGCCCGCAGTGGTGAAGTTCCCACCCGCAAACAGGTCGCTGCCAGACGCTGCCAACGCAAAGACAAATCCGTTTGTTCCAGATCCCAAAGCGCTCCAAGTGCTGCCGTTCCATTTCGCGATATATCTGGCTGTGACGCCTGCCACTATGGTGAATTCGCCTCCCACATAGAGATCAGCGCCAGACACGGCCATGGCATTGATGTAGCTACTTGTGCCGGGCCCCACCGCACTCCAGGCGCTGCCATTCCATTTCGCGATACGGTTGACTAAAACCCCGTTCGCAGAACCGAAGGTGCCGCCCACATAAAGATCAGCACCGGACACCAACAGCACATATACATAATTACTTGTTCCGGAACCCAAAGCACTCCAAGCACTACCGTTCCATTTGGCGACATAATTGACTGTGACCCCGCCCGCCGTGGTAAAGAGACCACCTGCGTAGAGATCGGTGCCCCCCGCCGCGAGAACAGTGACGCTATCGTTCATGCCAGAGCCAAGAGCGCTCCATGCAGTGCCATTCCATTTTGCAACTCGGTTGGCGGCAACTCCACCCGCTGTGGTGAAGCTGCCTGCCGCGTAGAGGTCGCTACCGGATACTGCCAAAGCGATCACTGTATTGTCCGTTCCCGCTCCGAGGGCACTCCATGAACTGCCATCCCATTTCGCGATCCTGCTGGCACTAATTCCACCCGCCGTGGTGAAACTGCCTCCCGCAAAGAGGTCGTTGCCTACCACCGCCAGCGCCCAGACTTCGCCGTTCATTCCAGACCCTAGAGCGCTCCAAGCAGTCCCGTTCCATTTGGCTATCCTATTGCCCGCCCCACCAAGAATGCTTGAAAAATTGCCTCCGGCATAAAGATCTGAACCCTTAACGACGAGTTCCATGACTGAACCGTTTATCCCAGTTCCCACTGCACTCCAAATACTGCCATTCCATTTGGCAATGCCTCTGGCCGATACACCGCCGGCCGTCGAGAAACGACCACCCGCATGCAGATTGCCACTGTAAATCACTAGGGTATCGACGGGTTGGTTCATGCCAGAACCCAGGGCACTCCACATGCTTCCATTCCATTTGGCAATGTTTTTGGCCAGCACGCTTCCAGCGATGGTGAAATCGCCGCCAATATACAAACTGCCAGACTGATCCATCACGGCGGCATAGACGAACCCGTTCGGGCCGCCTGTCCCTACTATGCCCCCCATGCTGATCCAATCCACATCACTGAAAGTGGGATCGATGCGGATGGGATAAACCGCTTTGTCATCATCAACAACCACACTCAGCCGGTTTGCGGCATCCACCTGCAAGCGTGCGATCAATTCTGATCCAGCAGCATCCGTGACTTTCAGCCGGCTGTATGCTATTTCGCGACCTGAGTTGGATACGATCAGCTTAACGCCGTATGCTGATGCTTCCGCGCGGGCGCCAGCGACCTCCAGTTGCACGCTCAAGGTGCCGCTCCCCACCGGCTTTTGCAGCACCACGAAGTCCTGACGCACCCCTTCGCTGCTCACTGTGTACTCCTCGATGAGGCCGGGACGGATGAAGGCTGCTCCGTCATTCGAGGCGCGGACTTGGCCCGTGGCAGGTAGATGAACGACATGGTTCTTGCTTCCCCTGCGGCTGATCTCCGTCGCAATAACTCGAAACCGTGTTGTTTTGCCCGCGTCCTCGTCGGCGCTGGAGGTGAGCCAGAGGCCTTCATTCGTGACGTCGCCTTCGAGGTCCTGCATCACGGCTTTGAGCTTCGCCCCATACTCCGTGGGCAGGGTGGCGATACCGTCGCCAGTGTATTTTTTCTGCGCTTCAACACCGAGCTGGCCCCAAGGGATGGAATTCACGGGCGTCGTGGGTACGGCGGGTGATGCGTCCGGCTCAGCCTGCAGCAGCAATGTCGCTGTTAGGTAGAAAACGCTCGAGGTCAGTGTGATCTGCGAAATCATTTAGGGTTTGCTAGCTGAGTTTCTAGCTGGTTTTAGCAGGAAGGCTGAGCCCTGACAAGATATTCAGATTGCTGTTTCTCCATGTTACTCAGCAGCAACCCCGTCCGCCCCGGCAAGCGCCTCGTCGGCTCCCCAGCCCTCGTTTTGACGCCGGAAGGCGAAATGACCCCGCAGATGCGCCAGATGATGAAAGCCCTCGGTAACGTCCGTCGGCATGCCCCACCCCAAGATCGTGTTCGAGATCAATCCGCGTCACAACCTCGTCAAACTCCACCAAAGCGATGAGGCCAGAAAAGTGAGCCCACGGGCTTTCTGGACGAAATCCCCCTTGGCAGACGCTTATAATTACCATAAATTAAGCATCCATGCCTCTCCTCACTCTCACCGCCTGCCGACGCCTGCTCTGCCGTTGCGTGGCCGTGCTGTGCTTGGTGGGAAGCGTCTCCGAGGCGGCTGATCCCACGGCGGAGCAGCAGTATTGGCTCGAGCTGACCAATCGCTTCCGTGCCGATCCGCAGGGGGAGCTTTCGAAGTTGGTGAACTTCTCCTCGCCGGGCGTGTGGGCCCCGGTGAAATCGAGTGATCCGTATGTGGTGAATGCGCTGAACTACTTCGGCACCGATGCGGCCACGCTGGCGGCGCAGTTTGCCTCGCTCACCGCGGCACCACCCGTGGCCTGGAACAGCAATCTGAATGTCTCCGCCACAAACTACTCCGACCTGATGGTGTCGCTCGACCAGCAATCCCACACGCTGGATGGACTGAGCATTCCACAACGCATCGTGGCCGGTGGGTTTGGGGCGAACTGGCTGAAGGCAGGCGAAAATCTCTTCGCCGCCACGCAAACGCTCACCCATGGTCACAGCGGCATGGTCATCGACTGGGGTGACGAGGATGGCAACGGCTCAGCCCCCTTCGGCACGGGTATCCAGAATCCCGCCGGGCACCGCATTGCCTTGCTCGACCGCCAGTTCAAAGAGATGGGCATCGGCTTTCAGAGCACGCTCATTCCCGGCGGCAATCTCAATGCCACTGGCCCCTATGTCGTCACGCAGCACCTCGGCAGCCGTTACCGCCTTGATACCGGCACCTACTACTCTGATGCCATCCTCACCGGCAGTGTGTATCAGGACACCATCGCGGCGGATGCCTTCTACACCCCCGGCGAGGGCCTCGCGGGCGTGGCGGTGAATGTTTACGACGATCTCACCAACACCCTGCTCGTCTCCGGCTTCACCAACAGCGCCGGCGGCTACAACCTCTCCCTGCAAGGCCTCACCACCGGCATCACCTACCGCGTCGAGGCGCTATCAGCCGGTCTCGCAGCACAGACTTTCACGCTCAATTCCACCATCGCGAACTTCGGAGCGCCCGTGGTCATGTTCGACAATGTGCATGCCTCCTTCCAAACGGTGCCGGAGCCCGGCAGTGGCCTGCTTTGCCTTGTCGCGGGACTGCTCGTGTGCGTGAATCGCCGTCGTCCGTAACCCAACAGCCATGATCCGACTCCTTGCCCTTGTTTTGATGCTAGCCGGTAGCCTGCCCGCGCAGGATCTCGCCACCGAAATCCGCAGCGTGATCGACGAATACGAAAACGCCGTGCGGGCCAACACGCTCAAGATCATCAACGCCCCCACCGAGGAGGAGAAAAACCAATACCGCCAGACCATCCCCAGCGCCGGCCCCTGCGCAACGAAGCTGATGCAGATCATCAAGGCGAACGCGGACAAGCCGGAGGTCGTGCCCGCCGTGTGCTGGCTCGTCAGCGGCGCGGCGAGCTTTCCCGAAGGCGAAGAAGCCAAGAAAATGCTCGCCACCACCTACGCAGGCAGCGCCGGCATTGCCCCCACCGTACGCCAGCTCGAGTATCAGGGCCTCTTTGGCGAACCCGCCGCCCTCGCCGTGCTGGAGAAGAACAAAAACCGCGAGGAACTCGCCGCCGCGCTCTACACGCTCGGGGCCATTCACTTCAAAAACTTCGATGCCAGCGCCGATCGCGCCTCCGCCGAAGCCTCCAAGCCGAAGTGCATCGACTACTTCCAGCGCCTGAACGCCGAGTACTCCGATGTCGTCATCCAGGGCTTCAAGCTCAGCGACCTCGCCGGCAAGATGCTCTTTGAGATGACCAACCTCCAAGCCGGCAGCGAAGCCCCGGAGATCGAGGGCAAGGACAAAGACGGCAAGCCGCTGAAGCTCTCCGACTTCCGCGGAAAGCATGTCATCGTCATTTTCTGGGGTGGCTGGTGCCACGCCTGCCACGGCATCCTGCCACTCATGAACGAGACCGCCGCGAAGTTCAAAGACAAGCCCGCCGCCGTCCTCGGCGTGAACACTGACATCGACGTCGATGCCGCCAAAGCCCTCGCCACCTACCAGGTGACCTTTCCGAACATCCTCGACAACACCAGCAGCGGCCCCAACACCACGCTCTACAACCTGCGCAACTTCCCCACCCTCTACCTCATCGATCCCAAAGGCGTCATCCTTCTCAAAAACGCCTCCCTCGACGCGATGGTGGCACGCATCGAGGCGGATCTGGCGAAGTAAGGATTCACAACGCGAGTCCGGGAAGGTAGAATCGCCAGCATCATGCCGGTTCACTTCTTTGTCCTGATCCTCGGAGGCGTCTTCTATGCGCTGGCGTTTCCGCCACACGGTTGGTCGCTGTTGGTCTTTGTCGGACTGGGAATGCTTGTGTGGGGCTTGAAAGGTTTGAGTGCCGCAAAGGCCTTTCGTCGCGGTTTGGTTTGGGGACTCGCGGCCTTCGGATTCGGGCTGTCTTGGTTTGGGAACATCTTCTCCGTCGTCAGCCTGGTGCTCTGGTTCATCCTCGCCCTCTTTCCGGCATGCTTCGCGGCCTTGTCAGCCTTCGCCGCGTCTCGCGGGCTGAAGCGCTGGGCGTTGGCGGCCTTCGTGGCACTCGCCTAGTGCGCCACGGAGTTTATCCGCTGCGAGATCATGCCGCTGCGCTTTCCATGGATGAGCGCGGGGCTTGCTTTGGAGCCCTGGCCGCTCGTGTCGTGGATTGGCGTGTATGGGCTGGGGTTGGTGGTGATGTTCGTCGTTTCAGGAGCTCTACATGTTGGTTGGAGAATGGCATATTTGGCACCTGTCGTTCTCGTGCTTTGGGGTTTCGAACCGCATGTGTGGTACACAGCATCAACATGCTGGCACTCTGTCGGTGTCGTTCAGGCCGAAAGTGTTCATCTCAGCCGCTACCTCGAACTCAGCGAGAAGACCTCCGGCAGCACCAAACTCATCGTGTGGCCCGAATATGCCGTTCCGAAGGATGTGCGAGCTTCGAGTGATCTCGCGACGATTCAGGCTTTGGCGGCGAAACGGAACGTGATCATCGTTTTCGGCACTCAAACCAGTCTCGGAGGCTCCAAATGGCAAAACACAGCGCTCACCGTCGATGGCACTCGGGTGCTCGGTGAGCATGGCAAGCATCACACGGTGCATCTTTTTAACGATGGCGAATCAGGTCCGACGATGAAGGCCATCGATACGCCGCTGGGGCGGATGGGCACGCCTATTTGCTTCGACTGTGACTTCCAGGATGTGGTGCGTCACATGACTCTCGATGGCGCGGAGTTCTTCGCGGTGCCTTCGATGGATGCGGTGCACTGGGGCGAGAAGCAGCACATCCAGCATGCGCAGCTCTTCCGGCTTCGTGCCGCAGAAAACCGACGACCATTCGTTGTGGCGGCGTCATCTGGGGTTTCGCAGATCATCAGCGCGAATGGTTGGTCGAGCCTCCGCCTGCCTCCGATGGTCGAAGAGGTGCTCGATGGCCGCCTAATACCGGAAAAGGAGTTGACCTTCTTCACGCGCTGGGGCTGGATGACGCCGTGGGTGGCGCTTGTGATGCTTGCGGGATGGATGCTGCGCTTGAGCCGGAGGCAGAGGAACGAGTTGGAAAACTCGTTCTACAAATTGGCGGCGTAGGCCTGAAGTTCGCGATATTCGGCGAGGATGCGCTTCACGGCGGCGACGGTGGCTTGGACTTGCGCATCCATCGGCGCGAGCGCCGGCGTCTCGAAGACGATTTCGAGGGCGTGGGGACGCTGCTCGGGCGGGGCGCTGAGGATGCCGAGGTAACCTTCTTTGATGATGCCGCGGCGGGCGTTGAAGCTGTCGATGATGGGGGCTTCGTTGCGCGGCAGGAAGTCGCTGGCGGCTTGCAAGGCAGGCTCCAGAAGGTGCTCGCTGAGAAGATCGCCGCTGACGAAGCCGTAGCAGCCGTCGGAGGTGTCGTCGGAGTGCAGGGAGACAATGCCATCGTATTTTTCGCGACGCAGCTCGGCCTCCAAATAGACGATTTCGGGCTCGGTGGAGCCTTTCCAGAATTCGCGGTTCAAATCGAGACCGCTGTGACTGTGCCGCGTGCCGAGCGAGAGGCCGGTGGGATTGCAAACGGGGTAAAAGTGCAGCTCGTAGTCGTGCAACTCCTCCGGCCGCTCCGCCGCCCAGCGGATGAGCTCCTGCGTGGCGAGGGTGCCCGCTTCTTCATCGCCGTGAATGCCGGCGAAGATGCCAAATTTGATGCCGTGGCCGGGTTTGAGCGGCTTTTGGACGATTTGGTTGATGACGGGTTCGGGCATTGGCGGCGGCGCAAGTTTTACTCTCCGAGGTTCTGGGACAGCTCGGCCTCGATCACCTCGATGCTGGGCAGGCTGGAGGCCAGCTCGGCGGGCAGCGCACGGGTGAGCTCGTAATCGGCCACGCCGATGGGTTTGTGGATGTCCTTGAGCGAATACTCCGCCACCACGCGGTCCTTCGTCTGGCATAGGATGAGGCCGACAGTGGGTGCGTCGTGCTCGTGGCGGAGCTGGGCATCCACGGCGGAGCAGTAGAAGTTCATCTTGCCGGAGTACTCCGGCTTGAAGCCGCCTTTCTTCAAATCCACGACCACAAAGCAGCGCAGGTGCAGATGGTAGAATAGCAGGTCCACATAGAATTCCTGATCGCTCACCTCCAGCCGGTACTGCCGCCCGACAAAGGCAAAACCGCGGCCCAGCTCCAGCAGGAACTTCTGGATGTGCGTCAACAACCCCGTCTCCAGTTCCCGCTCATGAAACGGCTCCTCCAGCGTGAGGAAATCGAAGAGGTAAGGGTCTTTGAGCAGACCTTGGGCGAGGCTGGCATGCGCCTCCGGCAGCGTGCTGGCGAAATTCGTCACCGCCGCACCTTGCCGCTCATGCGCCCGTTTTTTGATCTGGATCGTCAGGTCGTCCCGGCTCCACCCCTGCTCCAAAACCTGCCGCGCATACCAGAGGCGGGTGGGGAGGTGTTTGATTTTTTCGATGAGAATGACGTGATGAAACCACGGGATTCCAAAAGCCACCGAAGGAGAAAGCGCCTCTGCGCTGGGTGTTTCTAATTGTGCCGCAGGCTGCGGCACAATTGCCTTTTGTGAGGGTGCAGACTCTAAAAGTGCCGCAGCTTGCGGCACTTTTGCCTTCGAAGGCGATTCCAAGGCTGGATACTCCCGGTGAAATCTGACCATCCGCTTGATGTTCCTCTCTGAAAACCCCTTCTCCTCCGGCAGCTCGTTCTTCAGATCGACGGCTAGCCTCGGGATGACGCCCGCTCCCCAGCCTTCTTGCTTTTGACGGGCGGCGATCATGCGGCCGATGTCCCAGTACATGAGGATCAACTCGGCGTTGGCGGAAAGCGCCGCCTTCCGCTGCGCCCGACGCACGCGGACTTTGATATCGCCGAGCAGCTCCCGGTAGAGGCTGATTTCTGTGCTCATGAGCGGCGATGCTATCAAGCCCGCCGCTGCCGTGCAAGCGATCAAGGCCGCGTCACCCGAATGCGCATGAAGCGCTGCACGCCGGGAGTCACGGCGACGGTGTCGCGGACGACGAGTTGGTTGGCGGTGTTGGTCTCGATGATGAGGCCGGCACTGCTCCAGTTCACGAGGTCGCTGCTGGCTTCGACGATGAGGGTGACGTCGGTGGCGGCGGCCAACTCAGGACTGCTCTACCACGACAGCCTGCCACGAGTGATGCTACCACGTGTAAATCGATGTGGCTGACCGAGGATGCCTAGCTAAAGCAGCCCGGTAAATCTCATCTGCTCCAGTGGCGTCTTTCGCAAATCCGAGACCCTCGAGTGCAGAGGTATCGATCGGCCCAAAGTCCAAATGCCAGCCCTCAAGCATAGAAGAGTCATCAATCCATTGGGCAGCATTCCAGTAAAGACGACCCTTCAAATACTCTCGTGTCTGTGGCAGAAGTGTCTTTTTTGACGAAGTCAAAGCTGTGTAGCACATCTTGGCCTCCTCTATTGGATGGTAAGTTGATCCAAGCAAGTCTAGTGACCGTGCTACTGCAAGCGAAGTGAGCGATCCCAGCATAAAAGCCAAAGCGATGTGCCACACCCGCCACCCTGAATTCCTTGAATCGGAGGCTGCGCTTGTCGTCTGCATAGTGAGTAGCGGACTTAGTTGTTCGAATTGTTTGAGGGAGATTGCTTCGTGCTAACAGGGAACCAGAATATTTCACCCTCGCTCTCACTGAGTCACCCGGACGCGCATGAAGCGCTGCACGCCGGGAGTCACGGCGACGGTGTCGCGGACGACGAGTTGGTTGGCGGTGTTGGTTTCGATGATGAGGCCGGCGCTGCTCCAGTTCACGAGGTCGCTGCAGGCTTCGACGATGAAGGTGACGTCGGTGGCGGCGGGGTTTTTGGGGATGCTCAGGCGGAGGTATTGATCGCCGCTGACGGGGGTGAGGGTGACGACTTGGGGGCTGGCGTTTTGGATGACGCCGTTGGTGCCGACGGCGTATTCGAGGAGGTTCACCACGCCGTCGCCATCGGTGTCGGCGGTGGCTTCGAAGGTTTGGTTGTTCTCGTTGCCGGTGCCGCTTTGATCGAGCCACTGGGCGAAGGGCGTGGTGTAGGCGGTGAAGTTCAGATCAAAGAAGCTCTTCGTGCCGGTGTCGTCGGCGGTGAGGCGGAGGCCGAAGGGGCCGCTTTCGGTGAGGGTGGCGGTGGTGTCGATGAGTGACGCATCGGCCAAGGTGATGCCGGTGCCGCTGCGGATGCTCCACAGGCTCGTCGGAGTGGCGGGGAGGTCGTCATCGGTGATGGTGCCGTCGAGGGCGATGGGGGTGATGGCGCCGTTGGCGGTGGCGGCGACGACGGGGGCTTTGTTGGCGGCTTCGATGGTGAGTCGGGTGAAGGTGCAGGTGTTTTGAGTGCCGGTGGCACCGCTGGCGTTGTTCACGAAGAAGCCGACCCACACGGGCGTGGTCATGATGATGGTCTGCGGCTGGCCGATTTGGGTCCAGGCATTCGGATTGTTCGTCGTGCTGTTGTGCGTGGCGCGGTAGCCGGTGACGCTGTTGCCACGGCGCACAATGCGGATCCAGTTTCCGGCGGCGATCCCGCTGGGGACGCCCGCATTGCCGCCACCGGCGATGCTGGTCCAGTAGTAACCGCTGTAGCTGCCGGTGGGCATGCGGCCGAGATGGAGTTGGGCTCCGTTTTCGATGCTTTCGGCGATGCGGATGCCGCCGCTGCTGCTGCCTGCGCCGGACGTGAACGTATTCAGCCGGGCGCGGATGACCATGTCGCCATAATACTGCCAGCCGTAGAAGTAGCCGGTGGTGGGGCCGTTCACGGTGTAAGTGGTGCCGTCAAAGCTGGCGCTGCCGGCGGTGTTGGGCGCGGTGCCGCTGTCTTCACTGACCAAAGCGGGGCCGCTGGGCGTCGGAGTGAGTGTGACGTTATCAAAAAGGGCGGTGGCGGTGCCTGCGGTGCTGTTGTTGGTCGTGGTGAGGCCGTAATGCGCATCCGCATTGAGCAAGGGCATGACGACAGGTGCTCCCACGGCGGTCCAAGCGGTGCCATCGCTGCTGTAGCTGGCGCTGATTTCGTTCGTGGCGGCATTTCGCTCGAGTTTGAGCCACAACGGAAGCGCAGGAGCGGTGGCGGCGACGCTGGTGTCATTGCCACTTGTTGTGCGAGTGCGGAATTGCAGCCCAGTGCCGGGCACATAACCCAAAACAGCGCGGCGTGAGCCACGGGCGAGCGAATCGCGGATCGTGACGCCTGCGAGGGCTCCGGTAGTCGAAAAGCTCGTGATGCGGGCGACGACGCTGCCATCGCCAATGACGCTGCGGACCATGATTTGAGCCTGATCGGACGAAGTGGCGCTGTAACCGGCTCCGGTGCCCGTGACGCTGAAAAGACCGCCGTATTCGAGAGACTGGCCGCGACGCGAGGAAATAGGCCCGAGGTCCTGCGTGATCCAATTCGATGCCACGAGGCCGTTTCCGACCACGACGGTCGTTTGGTCGCTCACGGTGAATTGCGTGTCGGTGGCGCTGATGCGCAAAACATAGGTTCCAGGCGCGGAGAAGGTCACAGCGGTCATGGTGGCGTTTGGCGACTCGATCGTCGCCACGCCGGGACCGCTGACGCAGCTCCAAGTGGTGCTGAGAGCCGCCGGGAAGCCATCATCGCTCACCTGGGCGCTGACGATGACACCATTCGTGGCGGCGATGAGCGGTGCCTGCGCATTCGGGCTGCTGATGAAGACGGTGGGCGGATTGTCGTTGTCGCTAATGCTGACGTTGTCGAAGGACGATGAGCCGATGTCATAGCTGCCGGTGGCGAGCGAGATGGTGACATCTTCGGACCCTTCGGTGTTTCCATCATCCACGGGGGTGATGTTGATGACCTTGGTGACGTCATTGGCGGCAAAGGCGACGCTGGTTGCGACGGTGGCGTAGTCTGTGGTGTTCGTGGCGGTGCCGGCGATGGTGAGATTCACCGTGAGGGCCACATTGGTCGGCGCGGTGCGGGTGATGGTGAATTGACCTGGATTTCCAGCAGCCTCGGAGGCGGTGGGATCATTCGCGGTGATGGTGACGGTGCTGCGGTCGTCATCGAGGATGGTGACCGTGGCCGCGCTCGGTGTGCCGATGACGTAGCCGCTGCCGCTCGTGACCGTGAGGATGACCGTTTCGTTTCCTTCATTTGAGGTGTCTTGGACGGGTGAAACATTGACGGTAAGGCTCGCCTGGCCTGCGGGGATCGTCTGCGTGGTGTTGATGGTGGCGTAGTCCGTTGTGTTGGCGGCGGAGCCGGTGCGGGTGAGCGTGACGGCGAGTGCGTCCGTGGTGTCGCCGGTGCGAGTGAGGGTGAACTGGCCAGCATCGCCGCCTTCGGAGGCGCTGGCGTCATTCGCGACGATGCTCACAGCGGGTGAATCATCATCGGTGATCGTCAGCGTGTGCGTGGTGGCGCTGCCGAGGACGGTATTGACCGGATTGACGAGGGTGACGGTGAGTGTATCAGCGCTTTCGAGCACGGAATCATCGGTGATCGGCACGGAGATGTATTTCACGGTCTCGCCGGCGGCAAAGCTGAGCGTGCCGGTCGTCGCGGTGTAATCATCGGGCTGCGTGGCGGTGCCGTTGGTGGTGAGATAATCCACGCTGCATGCCGCAGCGGCCGGTGCGCTGAGAGCAACGGCGATTTGCGCGGTGCCGGCGTTTTCTACGACGCTGCTCGCGGCGGTGGCAAAGCCGACATACGGATTCGCGGGCGGATTGTCGTCATCGATGATGGTGAAGCCGTGGTAGGCGTTTGTGCCGAGATTTGCGCCGCTGGCATTGAGGAGCTGGATCGTCACGAGGTTGTCGGCTTCATCCATCGTGTCGTTCACGACCGTGAGCGTGATGTTGCCGGAGGTTTGACCGGCGGGGATGGTCAAAACGCCCGGTGGCAGGAGGTAATCGACGCCGGAGCCAAAGGCGGTGGTGTTGCTTTGCAGGCGGTAGCGCTGCTCGACGGTGTTGTTCTTCACCCAGCCGGTGTGAACGGAGCGTGCGTAGTGCGTGCGGTCATCGCGCACCATGACACCTGCCTGGGCACTGCCGCCACCGCCGGTGAGCGAGAGCACGCGGGCGATGATCGTGAAGTCCCCACTCACCTCCGTGCTGGGGAAGTGCGCCTCATCGCTGCCACCGATGCCCGCGCCGCTGCCAGTGACCGTCCACAGGCCGGCATTCACGCTGTCGCTGCCCTGCTCATTGACGAAGCCGATCGTGCGGCCGCCCTGCGAGGTGAAGGGCGAGCCATTGATCGTCACATTGTCAAAGGTGGCCGTGGAGAGCTGTCCATCGCCCTGAGCCGACACCGCGAGGCCGGCGAGCACTTTGGTGCCAAAGGCGATGTTCGGCGTGGCGGTGAAATTCGTCCACGTATTGCCATCGCGGGAGACGGACTGCGTGAAGGTATTGCCCGCACGCACGGTGCGCACCCACATCGGCAGAATGAGGCTGGTGTAGCTGGTTCCAAGTGTCGCGGTGCCGCCCGTGGTGGTGCGATACAGCGGGTAATAGTTACCAGTCGTCGCTCCTGTGCCGAGAGCAGCGGCGTGGACGGAGTTGTTCGCCGTGCTGGAGCGCAGCATGACACCGGCGCGGGAGCTGGTGCTCGCATTGCCATTGCTCACGATGCGGGCGGTGACGGTGCAGTTCGCGGAGTTGCTGACGGGCAGATAGACGTAGCGGAAGTTGTCGGTCGTCGTGTTGCTGAGGCCGTTGCCGGAGTTCGTGAAGGTATAAACGCCCGACGCGACGCTGCTGCCACCTGTGACGGTGCCAATGCTCGCCGCAGCCTCCACGCCGGTGCTGCCGCCAGCGGAGAGATCACTGACGGTGAAATTGTCCATCACCGCCGTGAATTGCGAGGTCGATCCCGGCGCAAAGGCGATGCCGGCGAGGTAGCTGGTGCTGCCGAGATTGGAAACCGTCACTGCATTGCCGCGCTGCGTCCAGATGGTGCCGTCGTTGGATTGGTGGAAGGTCACGCTGTTGCCGGTTTTCACCAGACGCACCCAATAAGGCACCGCGCGGCTGCTGAAGTTGGCGCTGGAGGCGGTGGTGGTGCCACTAACTTGATACTGCACCGTCACATCGGAGGCCTGAGCGACGGAAAGCGAGACGGGGATGTTCACCGTGCCCACATCTTCCAAACCGGAGGAGCTGGGCGCATTGAAGGCGATGGTGCCCGTGGCGGTGTCATTATCCGAGACATACATCGTGGCGCTGACGCCGCGTGAGTAGCCGCCCGCCGCGAGGGAAAGGATGATCGTCTCCGTGCCTTCAAACAGCGTGTCATTCACGATCGTGACGGGCACATCCACGCCTGTGGCTCCGGCGGGAATCGTCACGCTGGCAGGCGCGGTGTAGTCGTCCGTCATCGTCGCGGTGCCGCTGTAGCTGAGATTCACCGTGACCTCCGCCGTGGTGCTGCCGATGCGTGAAACGTAGAATTTGATCACGCCCGTGCCGCCTTCCGCGGTGGTGATGGAGCCGCCGGTGCCCACCTGCGTGTCGAGCACGAGGGTGTTCACGTTGTCGTTGTCGCGCAGCGTCGCGGTGGTGCTGCTGCTTGCGCTGAAGGTATCATACGAAGCCGATGGCGTGATCGAAAGCGTGATCGTCTCCAGGTCTTCGAGGTCGGTGTCGTTGATCGTGCGCACCGCGAGATCGAGCGAGCTGGCACCACGCGGGATGACGATGCTTTCAGGCACGGCGCTGGCGGTGGCGTAGTCGCGTTTGAAGATCGCCCCGCCATCACCCACAGCCCACCCGATGGTGCTGCTGGTGCCAAAGACGCCGTTGAAGGTGCCGAGCGCACTGAGATTCACATTCGACCAGGCGGTGCCGTTCGTGCTGACCATCTGGGCGCTGCTGGAGCCGCTGATGAGCAGATTCGTCGTGCTCGCAGCCCACACGCCGTTCAAATCGGCCGCATTGGCGGAAGTTTGGCTGGCCCAAGTGCTACCGTTGCCTTTGCGAACCACGCCGCCATTGCCCACGGCCCAGATGTTCGTCGAATTGGCCGCGAAAACGGCATTGAGCTGCGTGGTGATGCCGGAGGTCTGCGCTGCCCATGATGACCCGCCCCACTTCAAAATCACACCGCCCGCTCCAACTGCATACACATTGCTCGTGCCATTGCCATGCACAGCGCGAAGCTGATTCGTCGTGCCGGAGGTTGTCGCCGCCCAGCTCGTGCCATTCGTGCTGCGCAAAATGGTGCCGCCATCGCCGCAGGCGAAGATGTTCGTGCCGCTGCTGCCCCAAACACCGCGCAGGGCATTCGTGGTGCCGCTCGTTTGTGCCGCCCAGCTCGTGCCATTGAAGAAAAGGATCACGCCATTGTCACCCACGGCCCACACGCTCGTCGCACTCGTGCCCCACACGGCGCGGAGGTGCTGCGTGGTGCCGCTCGTCTGCGCGGTCCAGTTTGTGCCATCGCCTTTCAAAATGGTGCCGTTGTCACCCACGGCCCAGAGGTTCGTGGCGTTCGCAGCCCAGATGGCGCGGAGATTTTCGGTGCTGCCGGAGGTTTGCGGCTGCCACCAGCCGATGGTGTCGTAGTCCGTGCCATTCACTGCGGTGCCACCGAGGGTGAAGTTGACCAGCAAAGGCAGCAAGGAGTTCGCACGCCGCGCCGAAAAGCGGAAGTTCGCGTTCGTGCTCGGCTCCACGCCGTTCGCGGTGTTCACCACATCGATGTAGGGAAGGTCGGCGGCATTGTCATTGATGTTCACCGTGGCCGTGGCGCTGGTGCCGAGGATGTAGTTCGTGGCATTCGCCCCCAGATTCAGCACGCAGCGCTCCTGCCCCTCGCCCTGACCATCAAACCGCGGCACGATGGTGATCGCCGCGCTGCTTTGTCCGGCCGGGATGACGACCAGGCCGGGCATCCACTCAAAATCCACGCCATGCAGCGCCATCACGCCGCTGCCGGTGACGCCGCTGAAGGCATAATAAATCGTCAGCGCATTCGTCGTATCGCCCGTGCGGGTGACCAAAAAGGTGCCCGTGTCCGCCGCCGCGCCTGGAACGCTCAAATCGACCTCCGAGGCCTCCGAATCGCTCGCGGTGACATTCACCGTTTGCAGATCATCGTCGTAAATCGTCGTCGTGGCCGTCGTGGCGAGCGGATCGAGGATGTAGGCCGCATTCGTGCTCAAGGTCGTGATCACCGTTTCCAGCGATTCGGAGCTCGAATCATCCACCGGCGTGATTTCGACCGTCGCGGAGGCATTTCCGGCCAAAATCGTCACCGAGCCGCTCAGAGCCGAAAAATCCGCGCCGCTGCTCGCGGTGCCGCTCACGGCATAATTCACGGTCAAATCGGCCGCAGTGCTTCCGGTGCGTGAAAACGTCAAAAGCCCCGGTGTGGCGATGTTTTCCATCACCGAGTTCCGCGTCGCGGTGAGGCTGATTTTCGGCAAAGCCGTGTCATCATCGCCAATAACCACCGTGGCCGATGAAGCAGAGCCGACGAGGTAGCCATTGCCCGGCCCGAGTTGCAAAATGACCGTCTCCGGCCCTTCGCTGCTCGCATCCACGACCGGCGTGACGGTCACATCGAGCACGTCGGAGTCCGCCGGGATCGTGAAGGTGCTGTAACCCTGCGAACCGCCCACATAAGCCGGAGAAAGCGTGTAGTCCGTCGTGATCGTGGCTCCACCGAGAGCCGAGTTCACATTGATCACGAGGTCCTGCGAGATGTCACCCGTGCGCGTGAAGCGGAAAGTGCCCGGCGTGACGGGTGAGAGCTCGTTCGCGTTCGGATTCAGCGCCGCGATGGTCACCACGCTCTGCGCCGTCGCCTCAAAATCCGCGCCGCTGAAACTCGGCCCCACGGTGATGCTATTATTAAACAGCTCGCCAAACGAGTAGCCGTAAAGCAGCGGCGTGAGCGTGTAGGTGTTCGCGGAGAGATTTGGGATCGTGAAGTAGCCGTCCGCATCGCTGATGACGCCGTTCGCGTTGTTCGCGGTGATCACCACATCCGGCAAACCCTGCCCGAGCAACGTCACACGACCACTGATCGTGAAGGTGCTCACGGCACCGACGGTGATGAGCTGGTTGCGCGTCACCGTGCCGCCCTTCATGTCACTCACCGTGCAGGTGACGATGTAAGTGCCCGCCGAGGTGAACTGCCGAGTGATCACATTCGAGTTGGGCGACACGATCTGCGCCGTGCTGCCAAAGTGCTGCCAGTTGTAGGCCAGCGGATCGCCATCCACGTCATTCGCCGTCGCGGTGAAGGTCACCGTGCCATTCAGCGGGATCACCTCCGCACTCGCCGCCAGCGTCATCGTCGGCGCATGATTGCCGGGGAAGGTTCCAAGATTCACCTGCACATCCACATAACGCGGATTGTCATTCGCGGCCACGGTCGTCATGTAAATGCCGTGCTCCGTGTCACCAAACGTGGCTCCGAGGGAGATCGCCGCATCCGTCTTGCCATGAGGCGAGCCGTTGGTCGTGTCGATGAGCTGGAAATTGCCACCGCCGCCGTTCGGGAACTTCCAACCGAGCTCAAGACCACTTTTCATGAACGGATTCGAGTCAAACAGCGACCTCACCATGCCCCAGTAGGTGCGCTGCGCGTCCTTCTGGATCGTCAACGCATAGCGCCGCGACGCATCGAGGGCACCCTGGTCAAACGCATGGATGCGATACAGCCCGCTTTGCGTCACCGGTTGCTGAAACGAAGTCGGCAGCCACTTGATCTGCGTCTTCGCCGCCGCGTTGTAATGCCCCGTGGTGCCCGCGCCGCCCATGATGTCGTAGCTGTCGCCATATTCCTGATTCGCCCCGTTGCCAATGCTGCTCGTGCCCGCGGTGTCCCAGAAGTTCGAATGACCGAGCGCAAACGCATGACCGATCTCATGCGCCCAAAGACTGATGCTATTGCTGCGGCACCAGACCGTGCTGCCACCGCCCAGACCGCCGTAACTGCCCGGTCCGCCATTGTGCCGCATGACGGTGCAGTCGTAGTCATTCCAGTCGTAGCCCATCTTCCGCGCCTCCGCCCGTGCATCCGCCATCGAGATGCCCGTGCCGCCGATGTCGCCGCCATTGCTCGTATCGCGATTCACATACCACGCCTCGTTGTGCGGCAGCTTGATCGGCGGCGCGACCACGCCGGAGAGCGAAAGACGGCCGTAACTGGCCTTTGAGTAATGATCCGCCACGTCTCGCAGCACATTGTAAAGATCCGCCTCGGTGGAAGGCAGCGCGTTTTGATCCGCGTAGGTCACATTCAGCACGATCACCTTCACCTGCCCCACCGCCGGCGTCGGCGAGCCCGGCAAAATGCCCGAAAACGCCATCGAACCACCCGTGACGCCTTCTCCATAGAGGATGGTCTGATTATGCACCGCGATGTGCGAGCCATCGCAGAAAGTGATGATCTCCGTCGGCGACTCCACCGCCGTCAGCGTCTCCGGCACCTCCGCAGGCACATCCTCTGGCTCCAGCACATATTTTCCCGAAACCGGGCAATCCCCCACCACCGTCTTCCCCTCCGGCAAAATCTCCCCGACCTCCAGCCGCCGCGTCGGTTCATCGCTGATCGCGAATTCCGAATCCATCGCCACGCCATTCACCGAGGCCCCCGGGGTCCAGGCCAGTTTGTTCGCCCGCTCGCCATACACATAGGCGCGATACGTCCCCCCGCTTTTCAGCTCCACCTCCCGTGTCGTCGGCACCGGCGGATCTTCCGGATTCAGCGGCACCCCTTGAAACACGCGCAGTGCGCCGATGTCGTTCACACGCTTCTCCAGCAGCGAAACAATCTCTGGCGGCAACTTCTGCCTCACCACCATCGGCACCGCCGTGCGGATCGCCTCACGCGGGTCCTCTTTAATGAGCTCTTTAAACACCGGGCGACGCTCCTGGGCCAATTTCACGCCTTTTGAGATCAAATCGGGATTTCGAGTCGCGAGGTAGTCCTTGGTCCACTCGGTGAAATCGTGCATCGGATCGTCCGAAGCCGCTTCCATCGCCGTTTTGACCTGCGGGGTTTGGTTGGTCGCCGAAACCGCAGGCTTAGCCACATCTGGCCGTTTCGATACACGAATGACCTCAGGCTGAGGAGCGTCACTGACCCGTCGAAAGACGACGAGCAACGACAAGACGGCCATCAAGGCCAGAAGGAGGCGAAAACGCATGGTTGGGGTGGTTGGTTAGGCTGTCCGAACGAACGGGCAGACAACCGCATTAGGTCGCTGTTCGTTCCAAACGGGCTTTTGCCCAAAAGCCTACCAGATCACCCGGAAAACCGTCAATGATTACCTCCTGGACCGGCTTTCCAAGCCATGCAGCGAAAGGGATGATCGTCGATGAGATTTGGCCGCAGGCCCGTGAGCCGGTCGCCATGGTAAAACTGGACGCCGACGTAATAATAGACCGGCAGCACCACCGCTTCGTCGCGGATGAGTTTTAGCTCGGCCTGGGCAAAGAGGGCGTTTCGCTTGGTTGGGTCGGGTTCGCGGGCGGCATCGGCCAACAGCGCATCGTAGGCGGGACTCTTCCAGCCGGTGCGGTTGTTGCCGCTTTCTGCCAGGAACATGTCGAGGAAGGTGCTCGGATCATTGTAATCGCCGACCCAGGAGCTGCGGCAGAGGTCGTAATCGAGATCTCGCATGCTACTGAGCCAGATCTTTTGCTCCTGCTTCTTGAGGTTCACCGTCACGCCGAGGTTCTTCTGCCACATGGCCTGGAGCTCGACGGCAAGGTTTCGCTCCAGCGGCATGGGCAGGTGGAGATATTCGACGAGCGGGAAACCTTTCCCATCCTTGAAGCCGGCCGCGGCGAGAAGCTCGCGGGCTTTGACCGGATCGTAATCGAGCCCCGGGGGTGGCTGATAGCCTTGTCCGGCTCCCGGCGGCGTGACGCC
This sequence comes from Verrucomicrobiaceae bacterium, assembly GCA_016713245.1. Taxonomy (GTDB): domain Bacteria; phylum Verrucomicrobiota; class Verrucomicrobiia; order Verrucomicrobiales; family Verrucomicrobiaceae; genus Prosthecobacter. The sequence goes on from JADJPM010000001.1 coordinate 2,645,614, forward strand.
CCACGCGGGTGTCTCACCGAGTTGCGTGATGTTTTCGACGAGTCGCTTTTTATCGACTGACAGCGCAAAGGCCTGCCGCACTCGCGGATCGGTAAAGGGCGGCTTGGTGGTGTTGAGGCGGATGAACCAGGTGCCGAGGAATGGCCCAGTGTGAAACCACGGCTGCTGCTTGAGCTTCCCGGCGAGCGTGGGAGGCGTCATGCCCTTGTCCATCATGAGATCACACTGGCCGGAGGAGAAGAAATTCAACGCGGTGTTGGCATCCGGCACCGGCCACACTTCGACGGTGGTCATCTTGACGTTCGCCGCGTCCCAGTAGGCGGGATTTTTTCTCAAGCGGATGCGGTCGTCGATGAGCCACGCGTCCAGCAGGTAGGCACCGTTGTTCACGATGTTTCCCGGCTTGATCCAGGCGGTGCCATGCTGATCGATGACATGCATCGGCACCGGGGCAAAGGTCTGGATGGCGCAGAGGTCGATGAAGTAGGGCGTGGGGTTCTCGAGCATCACTTCGAGCGTTTGATCGTCAATCACGCGCACGCCCACGCTCTCCGGATCGGCCGATTTGCCCTCGGTGAAGTCTTTCGCGCCGCGGATGACATGCAGCAGGCTCGTGTAGTCCGATCCCGTTTCCGGCTTCAAGGCCCGAATCCACGACACGACAAAGTCACGGGCTGTCACCGGCCTGCCATCACTCCACTGCACGCCTTCACGGAGATGAAACACATACGTTTTGCGATCCTCCGACACCTCCCATCGCTCCGCCATGCCGGGCTGCGGGTGGCCGTTCTCATCAAAGCGGCACAACCCTTCGAATAGCGAAGACGAGATGCGCATGCTCACTTGGTCCGAGACGATGGTGGGATCGAGCGTCTCCGGTTCCGCGCTCTGGATGAAGATCAAATCGGCCCGTGGCTCCATCCTGCCGCACGAGGTCAGGCAGACGAGTCCAAGCAGGGCGCTGAGAAGGGGGCGAAGAGGCATGCGTGACGTTCCTGATACTGGCCGAGCCACTCTTCGACGCCAGCATTTTCCCGTTGCCGGACTGCGGAAGGCTTTGATACAAGGCGCGACATGAAGCCAGCCTTCACTCTCCTGCTCGGACTCGCCCTGATACTCCCATCGGCCTTCGCCCGCACGTTCACTGACAACGCCGGGCGCAAAGTAGAGGCCGAGCTGGTGGCAGTCGAAAACGACACCATCCGCATTCGCCGGGCCGACGGTCAGGTCTTCACCCTGCCCCTCGCCACGCTGTCCGCCGCCGACCAGACCTTCGTGCAGCAATGGAAAGCCAAGGCTCCGATGGCCGCACCGGCTGGTGCGAAACCCGCAGCGGCCGCCAAAGACGCCGAGGCCGAGCAGCGCCGCATGCTGCGCATTTTGGAGGATTGCGTGCTTCCCAAATGGCATGATGGCAATGCACTTCGCTGGGAGGCGCTTCCCACTCTTCGGCTGAACTCAAAAGATCCAGAACTCGGCAAATTTGTCGAAGACACGTTCAAGGACATCTGTGCCACAGCCGGCCTACAACCCGCGCCTGGCGAGCGGATTTCCGAAATCCACATCGGTCCTCACGAAATCATCAAAAAGCTCGCCACCAAGGAAAAAGAAGCAATGAGCGTTCGGGAGGGCATCAGCTATTATGTTCACTGGGACGATCGGAAAGTCCCTGAACGCACGGTGCTGATGCTGAGCACGGACAAATTCCCGGCGAATGAACTTAAAGCCACTCTAGTCTCCTACATGCTGGGGACATTTGGCATGGAATGGAGCAAGGAGCTCGATCCCTCCGAAATGTGCTGCCTGAGCTGGTTTGCCTCTGGTGCCGAGAAAATGTCCGACCTTGACCGCAAGCTCCTGGCATTCTTTTACCAGCATGTGCCCAATGGAGCGAACCGCAGCGAGCTAAGATCCATTTTCCGCAAAAAGTGGCAGCCTTGACCCTGAGAGAAAATGGAGGCGAGGGCGGGAATTGAACCCGCGCTTCGCCAAGGGTTGTTTGAGGAAATTCAGGGAAGTCTGAAACCATTGATTTACAAGGGATTGAGCGTTTCGTGTATTTCGTTGGACATGCCCAAATTGCAAACGATGTTCTTACTCTCGTTCTTACTTTATTGAAGTCATGGCATCGGTTTGGAAGCACCCCAACTCCCTTACTGGACAGCTTGTTTTACAGACAAGGCTGGGCGGCGAAGAAAAACGTTCTACAAAGGAAACCAACCAGAGGAAGGCGTTGAATCTGGCTCAAGAATATGAGGATGCGGCTAGGAAGCGCCGCACATTCACTCAAGTGCGTCAGGTTCTGCAAGGTCTTCACCAGGAAATCACCGGCGAAGAATTGAAAACCGTGAGTGTGCGTGAACATATTGCGAATTGGCTAGCGGAGAAGAAAGACGAAACCAAGCTGGCTACGATGCACTTCTACGGCTCCAGCACCACGAAGTTTCTAAACTTCTTGGGCGATCGCGCCGACCAGGAAGTGTCGTTAATCACTCGAAACGACGTCATGGCCTATCGCAAGATCTTGGCAACTTCTCTGTCATCAACAAGCACGAACCAGAATATCAAGTGTCTGCGCATGGTGTTCAAGACTGCCAGGCGCGAAGGGTTAACGTCAGAGAACCCAGCTGAGTTCGTGGATGCGGTGAAGAAGAAAGGAGGTTACGAAAGACGGCCATTCACGATTCCTGAACTTCAGGCTGTCATGCGTGTTGCGGACCCAGAGTGGCAGTCGATGGTGCTGTTTGGTATCTACACCGGACAAAGACTGTCAGACATCGCGGGCCTGACCTGGGCCAACATTGATCTGAAGAACCAAGTAATTCGATTGGAGACTGCGAAAACTAGCAAGAGCATGAAGATCCCAGTAGCGCCTCCGCTCCTTCGCCACCTAGAAGGAATGCAGTTCAAGGGAAAGCCAGATACGCCAGTGCATCCTCGCGCTGCAACAACACTGAACAAGAAATACAAAACTAGCACCTTGAGCAATCAGTTCGCGAATGTTTTAGCGGACGCAGGCTTGCGCAAAAAGGTGAGCCATACCAAGGAGAAGGAAGGTCGTAGCGGATCAAAACAGGCAGCACAATTGTCTTTCCATAGCTTGCGTCATACAGCCGTCACGATGCTGAAGGAAGCAGGCATTCCCGCTGCGGTCGTCATGGAAATGATCGGACACGACAGCAAGCAGATGAGCGAGCACTACACTCACGTTGGTTCTAAAGCCATGCAGAATGCGGCTGATGCTATGCCGGATGTAACCTCTCATTAATATGGCTCCAAGAAAGAAAAGCCCAAATAAGTCAGCAAAGATGCCGAAGGCTAAGAAACCGACTTTGCCGGAAGAAGTGACAGCATTAGCGCAATTCCTTCCGGAAGAGATGGCTGCAGAGATCCTCCCCGACATCGATTTCAACACAAGAATACTAGTGCTTAACCAGCAGGCAGAGTCCCTGCAGGCTGAACTGCGCGAACTTTTCCAAGACCACCCAAATAAGGAAGAACTGGTAGCCAACGAATATTATCATCTAGCTCGCCGCTTCACCAACGCGCTGAATGAGCTGAACGTCTCTGCGCTTGGCACCATTGCTGAGGATAACGACGAATGGCCGATTATGGTTGGCCCTCTAAAAGATCACTCAAGGCCAAGGAGCAAGAAAGGTTTCTAAAGCAACTCAGGCTTGGAAAACAGATGTCAAGGCCTCCCACAATTGATTTAACCCAGAAGACTTTACCCTGCTGACATTGCATTTTGCTGACCTCCATCGTGCACAGCTTCTACGCTGAGCGATTAGATGACTCGAAGGCGGGCTTTTGCTTGGCTGAGCTTCGAGAAGCAAAATGGCCAGCTCTCCAAATCCTTGCCCAGAAGATTAATGGAACACTGGATTGGAGCCAGGATGATATCGCTCGATTGAAGACTGCCTTGGCAAAACTCGAACCATTGAGCAAAGGAACTCTAAATGCCTGGATCGATGCATCCCTTGCTGTTTTTGTCTGTGTGACGAATAACAAATTTGAGGAGAATACCACGTATTTGTTCAAAGAGTGGATCAAGGAAGCGAAGGAGCAGGAGAAGAACAAACGTGGCTACATCTTTGACCGATTGCGTGATGCACTACGCTCCGCCTTTCGGACGCCTCGGAATCGATAGTCAACCCGCTTTTTTGGTCATGTTGGAGCGGGCTGAACTGGTTCATAGAGCGGCGAGGATGTATCCTCTATGGACACTCACCCCACACCACACACAACCTCCACGCCGGACGACCCGGACGACCTTGCAGCGCAAATTACTTCTGATCCGATTCAAACTGAATTTGGCCCCCTGCTCCTCATCGAAGAGAAGAAGATCAGTCTGAATCAAATCGCCATCGCTGCCGGATATGCGCAAAAAGAGCGCGTCGCCTACTCTCCACAGAAGCGGGCATACTTTCGCTACAACGAAGCCGAAGGCTTCTGGGGGGGGCAATCTCAACAAGAAGCCATCCGGGGCGTGACCGGCTTTCTCAAGCAGATCGGTGATGCTCACAACGTGCCACAGATCGTGACCAAACGGACTCAGGCCCTGGCCAAAAGCATTCTCCAGTTCGTCGAAGGAATTTCCTCTTGAGGCCGCCTCCTGCGCCAGATTTGATGTTGGTGCCAGCAGCAAATGGTGTGCTTGATCTCTCGGGGGCAAAACCCATTTTGCACCCCTATCGAGCTGACCATTGGTATACTCATAAATTGCCGTGGGCCTTCAATCCCGACGCCAAGTGCCAGAGGTTCTTGAACGAACTGATTCGTCCGGCGTTGCCCGATCATGACGATGTCGATCTCCTTCAACGAGATTTGGGTCGTCAGCTTCTATTTGGAAATCGAGCACAGACCCTTAGCGCCCTGATTGGCGATGGCGGATCAGGCAAGAGTGTCCTGGTGTCGATTCACGAACGCATCATCGGCATCGAGAATGTGGCCCACTTGCGATCCGACAAACTGATGGGCCGGTTTGAAACACATGCTCTGCAAGGCAAAAGTCTCGCGGTCGGCAAGGACGTTCAACCTGACTACCTTAATAATGCAGGTGCCGCCATGATCAAATCACTGACTGGCGCGGATAGAATCGAAACGGAGCAGAAATATGGCGGCAAGTTCAACATGCGAGGAACGCTTTATGTCATCATCACGGCAAACAGCAGGTTGTTGATTCGTCTTCAGAATGATTCAAGTGCATGGCGCCGTCGGCTGGTTGTCTATGAGTTCTCTCGCAAGCCACCCGCTGAGTGTGTGCCCAATTTCGATGAGGTGCTGCTCCGTGATGAAGGTGAAGGGATTCTCAATTGGTATGTTGAAGGCGCTATCAAACACCTTGCTGAACTGAAGAAGAACGGCCGGCTTGTACTCACCGCCAAACAGCAGTGTCGTGTCGATGATCTGCTTATGGAATCCGATGCACAAAGCGAGTTCTTGAAGGCGAGTGTCGTCAAAGGCGTTGGCACGCTGTCGGTGGAAGAAATTTGGCAGGCATACTCCTCTTTCGCCAGAGAACGCGGCTGGCGCATTCCATCGAAACAGGTCTTCTGCACTGAGCTTGCTGAGCGCATGTTCGATCTCTTCGGCGAGGAACGCGACAACCACATCATGCGTCAAGCTAGCGCGGTGCGTGGCTACAGGAACGTATTGTTCACCAAGGATCGCTAGACTAGGCGCAGTGCAGGCTCACTCAAGTTTATCCAATCCGCGCAAAGTGCTGCAAAAGCGCGGTCTGACAGTCCTCAACTGCCCTCTAGTTATGCGGGGCAATGAAGCCCCACACGACACACAACACGCAAAGCACAGACCTCAAGAATCCCTCTGAGATCGAGATCTGGAGTCAACTCCCAAAACCACCAGCACGTTGTCCATACACGTCGCTGTCCCGTTCCAAGATCTGCGAACTCATTCTACCGTGCAAGGCCAACAACTTTAGGCCTCCAGTTGTATCGCGTTCCCTCAAATCGTCGAAGTACGCCAAGAGAGGGATACGCATTTTTTCAGTGAACAGCCTGATTTCTTGGATCGCAGCGCAGCCAACGGACAACACGCAGTCCTAACACCAACCCCTTTCTGATCGGTCTTGGGGTCGAGTGATTCCTGCCAATCGAAACACACCGCCCGCTGTGTTAGCGGGCATTTAAAGAAACCAAAAATATGGCTGAAAACAGCACTCAAACAGAAGTTCTCGATGAGGACGAACAAGCAGCGCTCAACGCGCAAACCAAGCACCAGCAGGTAATCGCCGAGCACCATGTCGAGATTCTCAAGCGCATTCAGCGTCTTGAGAAACTCGGCGGAACGCAGGACTACAGCCACACCGTGCTCGCGGCCTTGAAGGCCTTCGATGGCACTGTCGGGCTCACGTTCCTCGGCCAGGTGCTTCCCGATCACGCACTCCTCACGGCAGCGCGCAAGCAACTCGCCGAGAAAGGCATGATCATCGAGGTCCAGGAGAAAAATCGTAAGATCCTGAAGCTGGTATCTGAGGCCTAACAACAACCGGGGCCGTCAGCGCTAATCACGTTGGCGGCCCCAATTTTCTATCCACCACCCACCCTTCCAGACCATGTCACAACGTAAATTCCCTTCATTCTCAAGGTCATTCGCCCAAGAGCATACCGTTACTGAGGCGGTGATCCTCAAGCACCTCGCCTACAAGGTTGGCCGCAGCAAAAACTGGCGTGACGACAAACAGTGGTTTTATGAGTCCACCAAAGAACTTCAGAAAAAATTCCATACTTTAGCTCTTCCGCCATCGACGCGAATATCCGGAAGATGGGCAAAAGCCATTCTTGAAATCGGCAATTACAACCCTTGGAAGCAGGACAGGACGAGGTGGTTCCATGTCCCCAAGGAATTCAGGAACGCAGTGGAGAGTGACACAATCACATTCAACTCTGATGATGCGGTTCACCATAAAATCACCGCTGCAGTCCTTCTCCATAACCTTCGTCACAACCTCAAGCGCAAGCTCAAGAAGTCAGAAGGCACCAATGTCGTGCATGAAATGTCCCCGGCAGTTTTGAGCAAAATTAAACCCACAACGGGAAGGAGCATTTTGCCATTTTCAGAATCCACAATCAAGGCAACGCTGAAGACGCTGGTGGAAAAGGGGGTGATTTTGAAGACCTCTACAACGAAGCCTGAATACACCCTGCCTCCGAGTGAAATGCAGGACCTTAGACGTGAAGCAAAACTGAAATCGTGATCAGTCGGAATATGGATGAGATCGGTCAGGATCAGGATGAGCGAGTCTGAATCAGGATGAGATCGGTCAGGATCAGGACGCAATCAGTCTGAATCAGGATGACATTACCCATTCATAACTTTTTGAAACCATTCCAAGATCCATTCAAAGCACATTTAAAAGAAGTCAGCGAAGCTGAGTCTCTTCAAAATGTGCCTTTGCCAATCGGAATTAATCCGTTTGAAAAACTGATCTTTTGCACTCCCGAAACCATGCAAGGCTCCGCCAATGATGGTGACTGGAAAGCAAACTCCCTCATGACGGCTTCACACTAGACGAAGTCGAAGGTGTGTCCCGTCATGAGGTCATTGAATCGCTCCGTCAACAATTCGATCACTTGGTTACCATCGACGACATCGGAGACGAAGTCTTTGATGCGGACGATGATTCGAATGCTGCCGATTATACTTGGGAGCAGGTCATAAAGAAAAATCGTGAGTTTGGACCAGTTTTCGATATGACCAACAATCCATTGGACATTCGTGCTACCAACATCGGTATCACCATTCGAGACTTCACCGTAACAATTGATCCACACCTGATTCAGCACTTGGTTCAATCTCATGATCCTGATGAGTCACTCCGTCATTTGGCAGATCCGTTTTGGATTACTTCGATGATCATGCTAGCCGTGTTTTTCGCTGCGACCATTTCGATGATTCGTTCACCAGGAACGTGCATTTTTTGCAGCCTTGGAATTATTGGTCCTCGGCATTCAGCACACGCATTCAGAAGTAGCGCTAAGTGAGGGTATCTGTGGATTTTCTGTTCAGCACATTCGATTTGTTGGAAATGCTGTCTTGGAACAGGCAGAAATTGTCGATGAGATGCGTGAAGACTCGATGATGGAACGAGTCCGCAAATTTTATCTGGAGCATCGTTTAAATTTTGCCAGTCCAACCCGTGAACAGGAAGACGACTCAGATCTTCCACCTGCACAAAAGGCCCGAGTGTTCATGAATGCCTTGAGGGAACGGAATGATGCGGGTGCTCTGTGCGATACGAAGTATTATGGCCACAATCGAAAGCTCATCTGTGTGGGAATTAACTATCCTTCGATCCTGGTTTTTAGAAAGACCGACAGAGACACGGCGGAACAATTCTTCGAGGAGAATGAAAATGTCAGCGTTCGGGATCTGCTCAGCATTGTTGACGCCTGTGTCCGAGTAAATGTTGAAGGCATGACGGGACGAGATGAAAAATATCACAAGGCATGGCACGCTAAAAAAGGTGTCGTGATCGCCTTCCTCTTCAAGCACCTGGATAAAATTGCTGAGGAACTGAAAATACGATATTCCTTCGATTATCCCATGCTCCTGCGCCTTTAGCGTTTGCAGTCCATTTGAGAGAGGCGGCGTCAATTCCGCTGTCTCCACCCTCAGACAAGTCAAGGAGCGTACTGAAGGCGGTCTGTGAGGCATCTAGCGGGACAGGAATGCGTCCTCCTGAAATATTGCGGCCTCGATTTTGCCAGTCACTTGGGTTTTTTAACAAACAATCACTTCGTTCTGTACATCCTTCATCAAATCAGATATAATCTTAATACTGTTGATAATTCATGATTATCACGCGCTGCCAAATCAGTGCGCTTGCTCGATCTGATCCTCACGGAGCCAAACCAGCAATGACAGCTAAATTAGAATAGATAAAATAGAATAGTATAAATACTATGAGAATAGAGAAAGAAACCAGTTACCTCGTGCCGGAAGGCGAGTTTCCTGGAACAATCACTTCCGCAAGATTAATTCAGGACGAGAAAAATGGTAAAACCCGCGAAAGCATCAGACACACCATCGACCTTGATCCAATACCCGATGAACCCATGTACGACTTTAAAGCGCGCATGGATTATTGGGAAACTCAGGTCAGTGATTTTGTCCGAGATGCTAAAAAACTACTCGGCTGTCAGGCAAACGAGCTTATTTCCAGAGATGGAGAAATCGATCCTGACAAGCTCTCATTGTTTGAGGGGAAGCGTGTGAAATTCCACGTTGTCCATGAGAGGCGACCTGGACACAAGAATGCATTCCGCAAGATCGTGAATATTCGACCTGAACAAGAAGCAGCCTGATAATCGTGAACATCCTCCCGTGCTCTTTTTATCAAGGGCACGAGAGGCTGTTCTGAATCAGGAGAAAAGTAAACCATGGTTGACTCCTATTTTTTCGAGCGGGTATTTCAAAATCAGCGGATCTTGTGTGACAGACTCAAAGCGCCAAAAATCAGCAGGCTATCTTTGTTGCTTCTCTCGCGGCCAATCAGTTCAACAAGGCAAGGAGACCTGCTGGAGTTCTTCGGCACGTATTGGAGCATATCGGCGAAGCATGTGATGAAGGGATTATTTGCAACAGAAGAAGAGGCACAGCATTCTCTCGATCAGGACGACCTTCTGGATGCACTGGCGGCTGAAAACGAAAGTTGCCTGGATCCAACGCTGACCATGAGTCTAAAGGCCAATGCGATCTGAACTTGTTCGCCAGGCTTCAACAGTTCAAAGCGGCAGCAAAAATTGATCTCGTGTGGGTGGAACCAGGGTTGAAAGACCGATCCCAAGCAACCTCAATGGACGCTTCACCAATTGATTTTTCGCCAAGAGGAAGCAGGCAAGGTGGTAAATCTCAACAGCAGTCGTGGCAGGTTCTTGAAGACGAATCTGCCGGGTGAACGTCGTGAAATCGCTATACCTCACCTTCACCTGGACTGTTAAGGCTGCGACACCTTCAGCATCGAGTGTTTGAGCCACATCAGACGCCATTTCCTTGAGAGCCGCACGCAATGTTGGTCGGTGGTCCGTGTCGGTTAAAAAAGTGGTTTCGGCACTGATGCTCTTTCGCTCATCACTCAGATCCACCGGCCGATCATCAATTCCCAAGGCACGTTGTTTCAGTGTGCCGGCGAATGAGCCAACAATAGGAGCAAGATCGAGGGTGGTGTTTTGCAGATCACCGATGGTTTGAATTCCTTTGGCTTGGAGTGCCTGAGCTGTGACCGGTCCGACACCGTGAATAGATCCGACCGGCAATGGCTTCAGAAACTCCACTTTCTCCTCCTCACAAATAACCGTCAGCCCATCCGGCTTTTGAAAACCACTTGCAAGCTTCGCGAGGAACTTGTTACAGCTCACACCGATGCTTGATGTCAGTCCACGTTCCTCTTTGATTCGTCGTTTGATTTCCTTCGCCACCAAAACGGCATCCTCCATTTCGCTAACGTCCAGGTAGGCTTCATCCACTGACATACGTTCTACCAGTGGCGTGAAGCTCCGCAGGATGTCCATGATAAGAGCGGATTCAGAGCGATAAACTTCCATCCGTGGTCGAACAAAGATCCCATGCGGACAGAGCTTTGCTGCTGTTCGTGAAGGCATAGCAGACCGGACCTTAAACTTCCTGGCCTCATAGCTGGCTGCACACACCACGCCTCTTTGATTTGGCGGAGAACCCACGATCACAGGTTTGCCTCGGTATTCTGGACTGTCACGCTGTTCGATGGAGGCAAAGAACGCATCCATATCGACGTGGAGAATGGTTCGGGGCATGGCTACATCCCCACATCAAAAGGCAGATTGAAATACTCGAACACTGCTTTGGTCCGGTCGAATATCTGGCGCTCACTCATTCCAGCACGCTCACACATCTCATTCATCGGCACAAAACCACCGCTGATGAACCGAACCACCTCCAAGGGACTGATGCTAACTTTGACCTGTCTCTGACCTTTCACCTTCAGGGCGTCCAGGGATTCGAGACAGCACATCACCATCATCATCAGGTTCTCGGTGTCCAGATTGCAGAAATACAACCAGTAAGGCCAGACCTCCCAAAGCTGCTTGTAGAACGCTCTGACTTCTGGGATGGCGTAGATCTCTCGGGGGTCGTGATTGTAGCCGTCGATCATCAAGGCCACGCTGTTCATCATGGCTTCCAGCTTCTTGCCTTTCGGCAGTTGGCTGTTGCCGAACCTGGACAAGAAATCCTTGGCATCACCGGCTTCCACACGATCCCGGCTGAACTGATAGAGGATGAGGTTTGATACCGCTGATCATGCCAAAAGCCAGGAGTATGCGAATCTGTCTGTCGAAGAGGAGAGCAACATGGACTGTATCGAGAAACCAGTCGGATTGGCTTCTACCAAAACTGGAACAAACTCCTTCGCGAACGCGGCTTGTCCTACCAGGGGCACCGACTGATTGTGAGGCTAAGCAAAGCCAGGTCCTGAAGAGGAGACGGGTTCGACCATTCAGGTTCATCGCGTCATCGCACAGCAATCACCCGGATAGAGCTGTCAAACCGGTGCGGAATCTCTAAATTTGGGCCTGCTTCCCACGAGCCAGACATTCTTTGATTATGGGTGCATTCGCTCGGACGTTCTTCATCTCTTGGGCACGATGGGCTCTGAAGTCTCTTTCTGATAACTCCGGGTCCACGTCAGAAGGGCATCGACAGAAGGCATGGGCCGTCAATCTGGGCTTCGTGCTCAATGTGATCGAAGATCCAACCGAACGGATTGAGACATTACTAGCAGCATGGTCACTCGCCGAAAGTGTCTTGATCGTGTCCTCCATGGTGGAGAGCCAGGAGGGCTATTATGGGTTCAAGAGAAGCTTCTACGATGGGGACAGGATGGTCCTAGCACGTTCAGAAATACTTCGCCCAAGCGGAAATCCACAGATGCTCAATTTTCGAAGAGACTTTGTACGTGGATGCAGATGCTATTGGATTGGGTGCATTTTTCTCGTCTTTCGGGATGCTCGGGCACGTCAGTCTTTTTATTCTCTCGTGTCTGTAGCGCGATCTTCAG
>JADJPM010000002.1 GCA_016713245.1 Verrucomicrobiaceae bacterium
AGATTTCGGCAGATCACTCGCTGGATTTGATTGTCCGCGGGATGGATCTTTTTCATGTGGCCATCGCGCTGGAATTGAAGGCGGAAGGCTTTGTCTTTGACGAGGAGCAGATGGAGCTGGCGGCACGAGCAGGGCTGCGACTCGTGAAATTGTAGATGCTTTACTTTTGCCCGTCTCTTCGATCAGGAACCCGTGATGGAAGAGCAGTCGCGAAACACCTTCGGAAGGCTGGGAGCCCAAAAACAACGGTCTGGCGTCCCAAATGGTGAGATGGCGGTGGAAATGCCAGTGGCGGGGTTTTGATCCTGCGAGTTCGTGAGAATGCGAATGTTCATCTCGATGGTGTAGCCATCGGGACCAATCATGGGATCGATTTTCATCTCCTGACCTCCCATGGCGGCGGGGAGGACATACATCGGTGGCTTCAGATTGAGCTTCAGCACTTCCAGCTTGGCATCGGAGACGGCGAGTTTCTTCATCAACTTTTCGAATTGAGGCTGGTGAAGACACCGCTCAGGATGAACTGTCGCGGAGGTGGCGGCTCGGTTGTTGGAGGTGCATGGGTGGCGTCCACCTTTTTCGGTCGAAGGCCGGCAGCAGCCAGTGATGCAGTTGCTTCACATGGTCGCCTTTCATCTCGACGGCTTTCACAGAAAGGTGCACGCTCTTTTTGACCTCGCGTTGAATCAGGGCATCGAGCCACACTTCAATCAGTTCTAGGTTGGCTTTGGTGTTCCGCACAGTGAGTTTTCCATCCTTGAGCGACGCGTCCGCGCCTTTTGGGAAGGCGATGCCAGAAGCTTTGAGAACCTCGACAGGCGTTTTGTCCTGCGGAAAACTTTTTGGCAGCTTGTAAACACGCACGGCCCATTCGCTGACGGCTTTGTCAGGGCATATCGACACCAGTGCTGGAGGGCTGCATGGTGGCGGTGGATTCAAAGCTGATGGCTTTCTGGCCTTGCGGATTCAGCGCCTCGGCGATGATAAGCACGGTGACGGGTTTTTAGCACCAGGCAGATGCAGGATGAGCGTTTCGCCACTCGCGAGCACGGCCTTGGAGGAGACGCTGAGGGTTTGCACGCGGGTCCAGTCCGGCTGGGCATCCTTTTTTGGCAGCCACGGACGTTCGGCATCAGGATCGATGCCGAGATCGACTTTCGCTTCGACGCTCGCTTTTCCATCCGGGGCAGGATTGGCGACGAGTTTGATGCTCGGTCCGATGAACTTGGCCTCGATTGCGATGCCTTTCGACTCCGGCTTGTCGGGAAGAACCTCGCGCACGACCTCGACGGTGGCTCCCAGGCCCATTTTGGTGGTGACGCTCGGAGCGCTCAGCAGATCGGACGCCTTTCTCTGAGAATTCTCCTTCCACAGTTTTTCGGCTTCATCGGATTGTAGAATGCTTTCATGACTGCCGATGTGCTGGTCGGCCTGAATGAGTTTGCACTGAAAATACACCTGCGGGAGACGGTGATGCAGGCGGTCGATGATAAGCCCGATTTGATCGAGAGCGAGACGCGTATGGCGCACAATCAATTGCGAGGTGGCGTAATTGAAAAGAGCGCGGAACCTTCCGGGAAGGTGATGCCGTTCTTTTCGAGAACCTGCTGCGCTGTCATGCTCACCAGCGGAGGCTCACCGGCGAAGGGTACTCTCTGCTCTTGTCTAGCAAATGGGTCTCTCTGCTCTTGGCCGAGTGTGAGAAAATCGGGCACCACCCGGTAAATCCGCGTGAACATCGTCTTGTCCTTGGGATCTTCTTGACGCGTTTGCTGCGCTGATGCGTCGCAAGGCCAAAAGAGGCCGCGACGAAGGGCGCGAGCACGGCGAAGCTTGCGCAGCCGAGCACAAACAACGCGCCAACCTTCTTTCGCACGCCTCGGGCTTCCATCAGTGCGACGAGACGATCCTGGAGCCGACGAGCCGGACGTGAGCGAGCAATCGACATCGCAAAACGCGCGGGGATGGCTTGGCCGCCCAGCTGAGCAGGAAGTCGATGTGGGGATGACTGATCGGGCTCTTCCTCGACTGCGGCCGCGTCACAGGCCTCCTCACGGGCGCGGGAAAATTCCTCGATGAGGGCATGGGCGAAGGGATTCCACCACAGGAAGGCGAGGGCGATGTTTTGCAGCAGCACCGCCACGGTGTCGTTGGTGCGCAGATGCTCGCTCTCGTGCCGAATGAGCCAGCGCCACTGCTGGGCGGTGAGTTCTTGAAAAGCGGAGGCGGGCACCGCAATGACGGGAAAGAACCAGCCGGCGGCGCAGGGGTGCATTCGCCGTCAAAAACACGAATTCGATCCGGCTTCACATCGGCAGGCAACGTCTCGTATTCAGAAGCAGCCGGGTATCTCAGACTCAGGCCCAGCGCTGGAGGCGGACACTTTGAACCAGCAATCGGAGGAGCAAAAGTGCAGTGACGAGCCATGAGAGGCGATGAAGCCATTTCACGAGCTCGTTCAATTCCATGGTGGGGCGGCCGCAGGAGCCGCCGTCGGAGTCACGATGACTTTTTGCGGTTCCACCTTCACCCGCCAGTCGTGCTCGAAGGTCTCGCGGAGCGGTGAGAGGACAGGGACGTGCTGCTTCGTCGGGAAAAGATCCCGCATCGAGATGTCGAACGGGCTGTAGAGGCACATCAGCACCGCGAGATTCGCGAGGATGCAGCGGCGCAGGGCATCACGGATGACAAAACGCACCAGCAGCCAGGCCACCGCGCCGATGACGAGGCTGTGAACGATGAAATTGATGGAGGTGATGGTTTCCGTGCTCACGACTCGGCTCCTCCTTTCCTGCCTCGGACGAGCTTGCGCAGTTCCGCCAGTTCCTCTTCGGTGATCTCGCCACTCTCGACAAGGCAGCGCACGAGGGCGAGGCCGCTGCCGCCAAAGAGTCGCTGCTTCAGCTCGGTGAGCACGCTGGTGCGGCCGCGCTGCTCCGGCACGGCGGGCTCGTAAGCATGGCTGCGACTGGAGTCATCGCGCACGATCCAGCCCTTGGCTTCGAGGCGGTGAGCTGGGTTTGGAGCGTGTTTCGCGTCACCGGTTCGTCGCGACCTAGGTTCACGGCCTCCAGCAGCTCCAAAACGGAGGCGGGATGCTTTTTCCAAAGGATGTCCATGAGTGCCTGCTCGGCGGCGGAGAGAGGTGGGAGAGCTTTTTTCGCCATAATTCGCGAGTTTGCCGACAAGTGTCGGATTTGTCGAGAAAAATGTCCGACAGGCGCAGTGCCTCATTGAAAAGGACACCGAGAGGGGAGAGACCGGGGTAGCTGGAGAGAGTCGATGCCTCATAAAGGAGGACACCGTGGCCGATGGAGCCACGACTGATGAAAAAAAGCCTCGAAGACTACACCCGTGTGATGCGTGGGCGCTACGCCCAGCACACCGGAAAACCCGCCCGCCAGAAGCTGCTCGACGAGTATTGCCAGACCAGCGGGCTGGAGCGCAAATACGCCAACAAAGTCCTGCGAGGACAGCGACGACGAGGGCCCAGCGGAGCGCCACGGGGTGCAGGCAGCCGCTACACCCGCAGCGACCTGCAAGTGCTCAAAAGCCTCTGGTTGGCCGCCGGGCAGCCCTGCGGCAAGCGCCTGGCGGGCGACATGCTCAAGCTCTGGCTAAGATCGTGGCAGAAGCATCACCGCGCGGTGAGCAAAGCACAACGCGAGCGCCTCGAGGGGATCAGCGCCGCGCAGATCGACCGCGAACTGGCCCCTTATCGCATCGCCGGACGCAAGCGCCGCATCGCCAGCAGTGCCCTGGCCACCCTGCAGCGGGGAGGTGGCCGTGCGCTGCGAACCCTGGGCCGAGACCACGCCCGGAGCCCTTGAGATAGACACCGTCGCGCTGTGCGGCGGCAGCCTCAGCGGAGCCATCGTCTGGGCGCTGGACGCCACCGACATCCACAGCGGTTGGACCGAAGTGCGCGCCGTGTGGAACCGGGGCGCACACGCCACGCGCAAACGCCTCAGCGAAATCCAGGCCGCGCTGCCCTTCGCCATCACCAAGCTCGACTTCGACAACGGCACCGAGTTCTTAAACGCGCACTTCATCACCCACTTCCAAAGCGCAAGAGCCAAAGATCGAGCTGAGCCGCTCGCGACCATACCGCAAGAACGACAACGCCCACATCGAACAAAGAACTACACCCACGTGCGCCTGCTGCTGGGAGACGACCGCTTCGAGCACTACGAACTGGTGGAGCCGCTCAACGAAGCGCTGCGCGAGTGGAGCTTGTGGAACAACCCCTATGGCGCACAACGCCGGCTCCTGCGCAAAGAGCGTCAACCCGATGGCAAAGTGAAGAGATACCACGAAAAGAAAGCCAGCACGCCCTGCGCGAGGCTGCTCGCACGCGAAGAGCTCAGCCAAGAGCAGCGACAGAAGCTGCAAGCCATGCTCAGCAGCCACGACCCCATCGCGATGAGAGCGAGCATCGAAGCCAAGCTGCGGGCGCTCTACAGCCAACGAGCCCAGCTCCAAGCCCAGCAGGATGACGACATGGAGGCCGCCCCCGAGAGCGCCCCACTCTCAAGCGTGCCCGCACGGGGGATGGCGGGCTTGCGTTACGTTCGCTCAGTCGCCTCAGGCTCCCTCGACTCACTGCACTCCAGCCCGCCATCCCCCGTGCGGAGTCCCACGCGAAAACAAGCCTTGCCAACCTCTCCAAGAACCACCAAAGCCAAGCCCATCACGGTGTCCCCCATCGTGAGGCATCGAGCCGCTTCCTGAAATCCTCCTCGGTGTCCTACTTCAATGAGGCATCACGCAGGTGTCGGAGGAAGGGGTGGAGTGGTGGAGAATGGGAGTGATGGGGTCCGGATCGCCGAAACATCACTCCACCACTCCATCACTCCAGTCGGCTCCCCCGCGCCGCCCGCACCACTTTCCTGACGGATTCCGCTGCTCCCGGCCGTTGACTTGCCTTCACTTCCAGACAGCATCGCGCCCACCATGTCCAACGCTCCCGCCCCCAAGCTCACGACCACGCACTGGCTCATCATCATCATCGCCAGCATCGGCTTCCTCTTTGATACCTATGAGCTGCTGATGACGCCGCTGACGGCTCCGCCCGCCATCGCCGAACTGCTGGGCGTGGACATGACGCACCCGACCGTGACGGAATGGACCGGGAAGCTGCTGTGGATCACCGCGCTGTGCGGCGGCATCTTCGGCCTAATCGGCGGCAAGCTCACCGACATGCTCGGGCGCAAGTTTGTGATGGCCGCGAGTATCTTCGTGTATTCGTTCTCGCCCTTCTGCGCGGCCTATTCGACCTCGCTGGGCATGTTCATCTTCTTCCGCAGTTTGACCTTCATCGGCGTCTGCGTGGAGTTCATCGCGGCGATCACCTGGCTGGCGGAGGTTTTTGAGGACAAGCATCAAAAAGAGAAGTGGCTGGGCATCACGCAGGCGTTTGCCTCGCTGGGCGGTCTGCTCGTGACCGGCATCAACGTGTGGATCCTGTCTCACATGAAGGACTTGCCCGCGCTGGGGCTGCCGGTGGCCTCTTCGTGGCGCTACCTGCTCATGACCGGCATCCTGCCGGCGATCCCGATTGCTTTGATGCTGCCCTTTATACCGGAATCGAAGGTGTGGAAGGAAAAGAAGGCCGCAGGCCTGCTGAAGCGTGCCAGCATCGGCCAGCTCTTCGCGCCTGAGCTGCGCCGCGTGACCATCGTGACGGCCATTCTCTCTGCCTGCGCCTACGGTCTGGCCTTTGGGGCGCTGCAAATCACGCCGCTGCGCATCGCCCCCGGTCTGCCGGATCTTGCTGAAACGAGCAAGAAGATGGCTCCGCTTCTCAAACAGGCCGCCGATCAGGCCATCGCTGTGAGCAAAGCCGCGCCGGATTCACCCGAGCAAGCCGAGGCGAAGGCCAAACTCGCCGCCGTGAAGACCGAAATGGCTCCGCTGGATAAGGAAGTGAAGGCCGTGGGCAACAAGGTGCAGTTTTATCAGGAGATGGGCGGCCTCGTCGGTCGAATCCTTCTTGCCGTGCTCATCATGGTCGGTCTGAGCCGTGTGGCCTTGCTGAAGGTCTTCCAAGTGCCGGCGCTCATTTTGCTGCCGCTGACCTACCTGAGCCTTTTCACGGCTGGCGGTTCCAGTTTCATGTGGGCGTATGCGCTGTGCGGCTTGGTCACGGTGGCGCAGTTCAGCTACTTCGGTGAAATCTGCCGAAAGTCTTCCCGATGCACCTTCGCGGCACTGGCGGCAGCTTTGCCACCAATGTCGGCGGTCGCATGATCGGCACCAGCATGGCCTTTGTAACGACCAACCTCGTCGCTCCGATGGTCTCCGGCGATCCCACCAAAATCCTTCCGATGCACCTCGCGAAGGCCGCTGGCTATGTCGGCCTCGGCATCGCGCTCCTGGCGCTGGTGGTGGGGATGTTCCTGCCGGAGCCGAAGAGCGAGGAGTAAAATCGACGCAAGGCAGGTGTTTGGGTACGTTGTTCACGCTTTAGCGTGAGGAGGCTTTCGTCACGCTAAAGCGTGAACAACGTACTCTTTTGGGAGCGTAGTCCTACCGCCATGATTCGCTCCTTGCTCACTCTTGTTGCCTGCCTCGTTTCATTCACCCTCCACGCTGAAGAGAAAGGCGATGGAAAGCTCAGCATCATCGTCTTCGGTGCGCATCCAGATGATGCGGAATACAAAGCCGGGGGCTCTGCGGTGAAATGGGCGCGGCTTGGTCATCAGGTGAAGTTGGTGTCGGTCACCAATGGCGACATCGGCCACTGGAAAGAAGCAGGTGGCCCGCTGGCTCTGCGTCGGGCGGCGGAGGTGGCGGCGTGTGCTGACAGTTCTGTTCGGAATTAATTAGTATGTGACCTCTCGACAGAATCGTCGGCTGCAGGATGATGAGGCCGGACTGGAAATCGCGAAGATCAAACTTGAAATAGAGAACCTGCGGCGGTGACATAGCAGCGGCGCTTGATTGGCAACCGACATCAATGACGATCAATATCACCCTCCAACTACACTTTCCCAACACACCAAGCGAGACACTCAACAAAAACGACCATGAACACCTACCTTGTCACCATTCATCTTGAAGGCGGTGGCTCCGCCTCCATCAAACAAACTGCCAACGATGATGCGGCTCTAGCCGCAGCGGCGCGAAACGCGATGAACGGAGCAGACCCTATGCTAACGCTGGCCTTCCAAGATGGAAGGCTTGAGGTGAGACGCGACAAGGTGATCGGCTGGTCCGTCAGTCGGGCCTGAGAATGCCTTCAAGCGTGGGAAACCATGAGTGCCTCACATCAGCGCGTCGCAGACGATCATGATCGCGGAGTCGGTGGTGTAGGACAACCCGGTAACTTTCAAAATCCAACCATCCCATCCTATGCCACAGGTTCACAGTTCGACCTCCGACTCACCCATGATCGAGATTTTCAAGACTTTGGGAGTCGAAACGCCCAAGATCAAAAAGAGCATGCTGTTCTCCGGACCGCAGGAGGTCATCAAAACAACCATGGGGGACATGCGGCAGCGATTGATGGAGAAAACACTGACCACCCTGGTAAAAAGAGTGGCAGCCTTGGAGGCAGGTTCCGCAGGGGCGAAGATTGTTCCGGCCAAGGCGCGGATTGCATCGCTGAAAGAGGCTGCGGAGTCTGGCGCGATCTCCATGGCGTCCGACAAGCTGGCATCCTTGGTTCAGGCGGCGCAGGGGGCGCTGCCGAGGGTGACCGAGGTGGTGTTTGGGAAGCTGAAACGGGCGGTGATGACCATTTCCTCGGCGATGGATCCGCGACTGCAGGGTGGCCTGCGCGCGGCGGCGCATGGGGAAGCCGAGCCGGGCGATGGCGAGCACGACGGCGGAGGAGGTGGCGGTGATCGCACGCGTGACGGATGTGGAGGCGTGGGAGGAACTGAGCGAGGTGCGCGTGTGGGCTCGACGCTGGGAGCGTCGAGCGAAGAAGGCACGCTGGTGACGGGAAGAATCCCGGTGAGCCGTATCGAGGAGGTGCGGGCGCAGCCGTTTGTGCGGAGCCTGAAGGCCTCGCAAGCGCTGAGGCGGACGCTGGCGGAGACGGCGGTGGAGATGGTACGCGGACGGTGGATTATCCGGCGCAGACAGCGCCCGATGGCGGGGCGGGAGTGGTGGTGGGGATCGTGGACTATGGCTGCGACTTTGCGCATCAGAATTTCCGCAACGCGAACGGGAGCACGCGACTGCTTGGCATCTGGGACCAGTACGGGGTGAAAAAAACGGGGAGTCCATTTGGCTACGGGCGGTTTTACACGACCAGGGAGATCAACGCGGCGCTGAAAAAGGCGGATCCCTACAAGGCGCTGGGCTACGGGCCGCCGAAGGAGGAGACGGAGGGGACGCACGGGACGCATGTGATGGACATCGCGGCGGGGAACGGGCGCGGGACGAAGATGGCGGGCAATGCGCCGAATGCGGACATCTTGTTTGTGGAGATCGCGGCGAATGACATTGAGAACTCGGTGGAGGCGACGACGCGGCAGAGCTTTGGGGACTCGGTGCAGATGCTGGAGGCGGTAAAGTTTATCTTTGACCAGGCGGGGGACCGGCCATGCGTGGTGAATGTGAGCCTGGGAACGAATGGCGGGCCGCATGACGGGACGACGCTGGTGGACCAGGGGCTGGACGCGCTGGTGCGCGCGAAGCCGAACCGGGCGGTGGTGATCGCGGCGTCGAATTCGTATGCGGACGGGATTCACGCGGCGGGCACGGTGGCGGCGGGCGGGACGCTGGATTTGGGCTGGCGGACGGAAATTGGGAAATTTGGCCGGGAACTGGAGGTGTGGCTGCCGGGGGCGTCCCAGGTGGCGGTGGAACTGCTGGGCCCGGATGGAACGAGCCTGGGAACTGCGGAGCCTGGCACAAACCTGCCGCTGGCGGACGGGGATGAACTGGCGGTTTTTGTGTCGAACCGTGTGAAAGAGCCGAACAACGGGGACAACACGATCAGCATCTATGTGGCGGGAGGCGTGCCTGGAGGAGACTGGACGGTGCGCTTGCACCACCGCAAGGGGACCTGCGGTCTCCTTTCATGCGTGGATTGAGCGCGAGGACCGCGATCAGTCGCATTTCACGGGGAGCCTGGACAATTCCGCATACGATCGGTTCGATCTCATGCGCGCACGAGGTGATCGCGGTGGGTTCGTATGACGCGCACAAGGCGAAGAAGCCGCTGTCATATTTCTCCGAGTGCGGGGCCGACGCGTGACGGGCGGCGGAAGCCGGAAATCTCCGCGCCAGGACATGAGGTGGTGGCGGCACGGTCGCGCAGCGGCAAAGGAACGACCATGATGTCGGGCACGAGCATGGCCGCGCCGGCGGTTACGGGCCTTGTAGCACTGCTGCTGGCAGAGGCGAGGCGGCGGGGACTGCAACTGACGTCGAATCAACTGCGCTCGGCACTCATCAAGAGCGCGCGTTTGAACCCGCCGAAGCATGCGGCGGGGGAGTGGGACGCACGTTATGGGTTCGGGCGGGCACACATTGATGCGCTGAAGCAGCTGGGAGGAGCCGCTCCCGCCAAGAAGACGGCACCGCCCAAGCCGAAGGCGAAAAAGAAGGCACCCGTCAAGAAGGCCGCCAAACCCCAATCAAAGACGAAGAGGAGATAGCCCTCATGCACCAAACTCCGAGCAGTTCGCCGCTTGGCAAAGCTGCCGCAGGAGCTTATGATTTCACCATGGACCTCAGCAAGCTGCGCAAAGTCGAATCGCCGAGTCCGCGTCGCGCGGCGGGCGAGGTGCGCGGCATGGTGACGGGAATGGTCAAGGTGAACAAGGCTGGTTATCGTCCGAAGGGCGTGAAGGTGCGCGGGGAGATCAGCGATTTGATTTTCACGGCGGAAATTCCCGTCGGCGAGTTGGAGGCGCTGGAGAATGATCCCGGTGTGGCGAGCGTGGCGTTTTCACGTCCGCTACAGTCGCAGCAATCGAAGCGAAAGTGAACGACGGAGGAACAGACATGGCGGGGAAATCATCCACGCAGGATCCGCAGACGCGGCGGCTAAGGCCGGTCCGGGGCTGAGGTAAGCTGCAGCGCGTGAGTTTAACGAGGAACTGAAGGCGCTGCTGGACCTGACGCAGAAGATTGACGAACCTCAGCGCTCGCAGTTGATGCTGGGCATCGTGGCGCTGCAGCAGGAGATGCAGGCACTGATGAGGGAGATGTGAACAATGGGGTGCGTGAGTGGCGTATTCATGATGCTATGATGCGCTCTCTTTTCTCCGTCGTTTTCGTTTGTCTATTCGCGTTTCACCTTCATGCGGTGGAGAAGGAGGATGGAAAGCTCCGCATCATCGTCTTCGGTGCGCACCCGGATGATGCGGAATACAAAGCCGGGGGCTCTGCGGTGAAGTGGGCGAAGCAAGGACATCATGTGAAGCTGGTTTCCGTGACGAATGGCGACATCGGCCACTGGAAAGAAGCAGGCGGGCCGCTGGCGCTACGACGCGCGGCGGAGGTGACGGCCTGTGCGAAGAAGCTCGGCGTGACCTCGCAGGTGCTGGACATCCACGATGGCGAGCTGGTGCCTTCGTTGGAGTGTCGGAAGCTCATCACGCGGGTGATTCGCGAGTGGAAGGCGGACATCGTCATCGCGCCACGGCCGTGGGATTATCATCCCGACCATCGCTACGTCGGCGTGCTGCTTCAGGACGCGGCCTTCATGGTGGCGGTGCCGTTCATCTGCCCGGATGTGCCGCCGCTGAAGAAGAATCCGGTGTTCTTGTATTCGAGTGATGGCTTTCAGAAACCCTATCCCTTCACGCCCGACATCGCGGTGAGCGTGGATGATTCCTTCGAGCAGAAGCTGGATGGCATCCATGAACTGACTTCCAGCATTATGAAGGCGGTGCCAATGGCTCGGAAGAGCATGTGAAGAGCGTGCCGCCCGCGAGCGATGAGGTGGGGACGTCGTGCGTGGCTGAAACGCCGCTGGGGTGCCCGTCAGGGTGGCGAGGCGGACAAGTATCGCGACCTGCTGATCAAGCTCTACGGCGAGGAGAAGGGCAAGGCAGTGAAATACGCCGAGACCTTTGAGATCTGCGAGTATGGCCGCCGTCCGTCGATGGATGAGATCAAGCTGTTCCCCTTTTACGACGCGAAGTGAGCGCCGAAGGTGCCTGACTTTCCGCTGTCGTGCGGGCGGAAAGCATGCAGGATGGCGGGATGCGTCGCGCTACCGTTCTTTTTCCGATCCTGGCTGCCGGGCTGAGCCTTCACGCGGCTCCGGCAGGGGCCTGTCACGCCTGCTCCGGCGGCGGTGCCGGTTCCCAAAGCGGCTCCGAAGTCCACGCCCAAGCCGCACCGGGGCCTGCGGTGCCAAAAAAAGTGATCCCAAACCGGCTCCTGCGCCTGCACCAGCGCCCGTGCCGGCCGCGCCTGCGGTGAAGCCACCACCGGAGGATGCGTATCTGCAAATGGAGATGCTGACGCGGGCCATGGAGATGGTGCGTCAAAACTACGTGGAGGAGTCCAAGGTGACCTACGAGGAACTGGTGGAAGGCGCTCTCGAAGGCATGCTCAGCCGCCTCGATCCTCACTGCGAGAGCATGGGTAAATCGCTCTTCGAGGATATGCGTCGCGAGCAGAGCGATACCTCGGAAAGGAATCGGCATCACCATCGCCCTGCGGCAAAATTTGCTCACCATCATCACCGTGCGTGACGACGGCCTGCGACCCGCGAGGGCGTGTTGGCAGGGGGATCAGCCCGTGCGCATCAACGAGGTGCTCACGGATTCCGGGTCGGCGTGGCAGAGGCCATGCAGCTTTTGAAGGGCAAAGCGGGTGATGAGGTGCGTCTCACCGTGCGTCGCCCCGGCACGAAGCAGTTCCTCGATTTCAAGGTGAAGCACGAGACGCTGGCGGAGAGCTCGGTGCATGATCCGATGCTGCTTTCCCGGAGAAATGGCTGGCGAATACCGCATCGGCTACGTGCGGGTCTCGCAGTTCAATTCACCCACGGCTCGCGAGCTCGCCAAAGCACTCGATGAGCTCGAAAAGCAGGGCATGCAGGCCTTCGTGCTCGATCTGCGAAACAATCCCGGCGGCCTCGTGGATAGCGCGGTGCAGATTTGCGGAGAGTTTCTGCCCGAGGGCACGGTCGTGGTGACCACCGAGGGCCGCGTGGCCTCGCAAAATCCGCCGCCCTACCGCACGCCGCCTCGCGGCGGCAAGGAGCCGCGCAAGTTTCCCATGGCCGTGCTCATCAATCACGGCAGCGCCAGTGCCAGCGAGCTGACCGCAGGCGCTCTCCAGGATCTCAAACGCGCCATCGTGGTGGGCACGACGAGCTTTGGGAAAGGCAGCGTGCAGACCATCCTGCCGATGAAAAACGGCGCGGCCATGCGCCTGACGACACGAAGTATTACACGCCCAGCCACCGCACGATTCACGAGAACGGCGTGGAGCCCAACATCATCGCCGCCCTTACTTCCGGAGGAGGAAGCCGCATCTCGAAGTGGCGTGCCTCCACGGCACCGGCGAGGCCGCTGCACTGGAACTGGCCAATCTCGGCGACAAGCAGCTCGAACGCGCCGTGGATGCCCTGAAGGGCGTTTGGTCTTCGATGCCTTCGTGGCCTGGCCGCTGGCCCCGCCGCGAAACCTTTGGAAAAAGCCGAGGCGAAGCTGCCGGAGTGAGTGTGCTGCCTCGTGAAGATTCCGATCCGGCTGACAGCAGATGTGGACAGAAAATGATCTCTGATTTTTTGCTGTGCCTGTTTTGTCATAGTGATGGTGCCGGAACAAAAAACAGGCGGTGACTGATCCCCGCCTGCCTGACGTGGTTTGATTTGGAGGTGCTGTTGGGTCGTTCCAACTACTTCCGCTTCCGCCGCTGGATGATGCCAAGAGGCCTAGCAGCATGAGCATGGCGCGGGAAGGCTCGGCACGGCGGTGAAGTCGCCGGAGAACGAGGTTGCTGGCTCCCGAAGCGCTGCCCGCTCCATACCAGACCTGAAGCTGCCGAAGCCGCCCACATTGAGACGATCTCCGCTGGCCACATTGAGGAAGCTGCCGGTGATGTCGCTGTTGGCAGTGGCGAGGACGAATTGATCCAGACTGGTCACGCCGGTTTGGAAGTCATTAATGAAATCTAGCTCCAGCATACCGGCGAGGGTGAGCACGCCATTCACGTCAGAGGTAGTCATAGAGACTCCCTGTGTGACGCCGCCGAGTTCCATAGCCAGGTGCTGGTGCCGCTGAGGCTGAGGCTGCCATTGATGGTCAGCGTGCCAGGGAGAGGCCTGGGGAGATGGTGTTGCTGCCTGCACCGGCGATGAGAGAGCTGGCGATGATGCCTGTGCCTTTCAATTCGCCTCCGTTGAGGTTGAAAACACCGCCGTCGATGACCGCGCCGCCGGTGACGATGGTCGACGCCGCCGCCCTGTGTGTAGGCACCGGCCACGGTGAGCGTGGTGGTGGCTCCGCTGACCTCCGAGTGAGCTGGAGCCGCCGGTTGTCGTGGTGACCGGGCCGGTGGTGGCGCTGGTGTTGAAGATGGTGCTGCCGCCGCGCAGGTGAGCCTCGCCTGTAGTGCTTGGAGGTGCTGCCGGAGTTGATCGTGGTGCCGCCGAGCGTCACCTTGCCCGCGCCGGAGACGCTTGAGCCTGAGTTCAGATTGCTGCCGCCGGTGAGCCAGAGATCGCCTCCGCTGGCCACGCTGAAGCTGCCCGTCTGCGTGCCGCCGCCCTGCGTGGCAAACGTCGCGCCGCTGGCGATGGTGACCGCGCCGCTGTTGTTGAACGGATGCCTGAGCTGACCGAGGCTGTGCCCGCGCCGGAGACGTTCCAGGTGCCGGAGTTGTTGATGGCGTGTGCGGCGTTGGCGTTGCCCTCATTGAAGCCACCGCTGGTGATGATGAAGGTGCCGCTGTTGTTGAGGATGCCCGGGTGTGCTCACGCCCACGCCGAAGGTGATCGCGGCATCGTCAGCGGCGCTGCAGGTGATGGTGCCGGTGTTGTTCAGCGTGCGGTCGAGGCCTTGGCCCCGATGGTGGTGATGCTGTTGCCAGTGCCGCTCACGTTCAGCTCCCGTTCCCGCAAATGTGCCTCCAGACCAGTTCATCTTCTCGGCGTTAATGATACCTGCCCCAGTGACTGTTCCGGCCTGCTGGTTGTAGGTGCTGTAGATACCGCCGAGGCTCAGTGTGCCGCTGTCTGCGTTGATTGTGCCGGTGTTGTTAAAACGGGCGTTGATGGTGAATGTGCCAGTGCCGGTGTTGCGTGTGAATGCGCCGGCGTTATGAAAGCAGCGTCGAGTACGCCGAGGATGGACTGATTATTCTGGGCGAGGAAGGTGCCGTTGTTGTTAAAGGTGCTGGTCTCCAACAGGACAAGCGCGGTGCTGCCCGCGCTCATTGCCGCCGTCTGGCCGGAGGCAGTTCACCACCCGGGAATCCCTGACCTGGAGGCTGGCGTTCCCGGAAGGTGATACCGCCGTTCAGATCAGCGTTTGTTGCCGCTGCCCACCATCTGCCCGCCGGTCCAGTTGAACGAGCCATTGCTGGTGACTGTGACGCTACCACCCAGATTACCTGCGGTAAGACTGACGGAGGTGAGTGTCGCCGCCGTGTTGAAGTTTGCCGTGCCAGCGATGCTCACGGTGGGCACGGTGAAGGTGCCGTTGATGTTCACGGTATTGGCGGCAAAATCCACGGAGCCTGCGCCCGCCACATCTGAGGTGGCTCCTAAGGTGAAGCTGTCCGCAAAGCGCAGGATCGCGCCGCTGGCCACATTGGAATCGCCCGTCGTCGTGCCGGAGAAACCGCCCGACGACGCCGCTGTAAAAATTGAGGGCGAGTGTGCCGCTGTCCACGTTCACGGTCCCGGTGTTGTTGAACCGCGAGTTGATAGCGAAGGTCCTGTGCCGGTGTCACGCGTGAAGGTTCCCACGTTGTTGAAGATGCCACTGCCAGTGATGGATGGTGTTGTTCTGCGCGAAGAAGGTGCCGTTGTTGTTGAAGGTGCTGCTGGTCTCCAAGAGAGCGAGCACGTGGCTACCTGAAGTGAGCGCTGCTGACTGACCTGAAGGCAGATTCATCACACGAGACTCCTGAGCCAATTAGTCGTCCCAAATGTAACTCCGCCATTCAGATTGATGCTCCCGCTACCTAAAATGTATCCGCTGGTCCAGGTAAAGGCTTCGTTCGTGGTGAGATTGCTGGCACCTGTGAGGGTGCTTTTCGCCCCCGAGCGAGGAACTTCTGGATCACGATGTTCTGATCCGAGCGTGATCGTCCCCTCTACCCTGCACCGCATCAGGTCGAGCCGCCGTTGTTCGGAATGTGCCGGGTGCGCCGGGCGTGCTCCAGTTACCCGCGTGGAGCTCCAGTTGGCCGTGCCGCCATTCCAGGTGGAGGTGAAGTCCGCCGCGTGCGCGGTGGCGAGGACGAGGGCCAGTCCGCCGCGAGGGCGAGCCGGAGGTGAGGTGTGGATGTGGTGTTTTCATGCGCTGGGGAGGTGAACTGAGGTTTGGAGGAGTGATGGTGAAAGGAGATGGGGCGGCTCTTTGTTCTTCCGACTGCGCAGCGCAGGTTTCAAAAGATGCGAAATTCTTTTCGGCAGGACGATGGGCTGTATCTGGAGGTCCGGAGATTTACACCGCAGATGGGATGGCCGCAGAGAGGACAACGAATCAGCCAACTCCACTGACTCACTCTCAAAGAGGATCCCCCACGGCCATCCAACCTCTGCGGAGCGATCCATTCAGTGTCACCTTCTCCTTCTGAGACAGCCTGCTCGCCGGCCTATTACGCTGCTTACTGGCCGCACCGTGCTGGAACTCGGACATGCCCAGGACGGTGCGGTGATCATTTCGGACCCCATGACGATTCGAGAGTTCGCTGAAGGAGTAGAAGACACTCCCTGACCCACTGAAGGACTGTGCGGACCACGTTCCTGCTCACCTCTTCCTCCATCCCAAGCCTTCCCCGGCTCCTTTGGAAGCCCTCCAAGATCCCACTCAGGCACCCGCCCAGCTACGCGCCCCATGGCCCAGAGCTTGGTGCTGTCGTTGCTCCACCACCGCCACGGAAGTCGAGCGGCGGCGGCAGGGTGGGGAGACGGTAAAGCGCAGGTCTGGCACGCTGATTTTGCGTCGAGGGATTCATTCGCACGGAGATCACCGAGGCGCTTGGAGTCAGGGGAAAACCTTCACATTGCAGCCCCCCGGCCATAGGAGAAGAGAGTTTTCGTGGGCCAGCGTTGCTAACTCCTGCCAGGTGGTCGCGTCGAGCAGCAGGTTCTCGCTGGAGCCTCGGACGTAAACCCAGCGACCATCCGGCGACCAACGCACAAGGAAGCTCCCCGAGATCCAGAAACTGCTTTCTCCTGGACGGTTTGGCCAAGATCGAGAACGATGGCTTACCCCGCTCCGCTCACTGGGCGCGACCGCGGCCCAGCGTAAATCGGGGCTGAATGCCACGCCGCCGCTTTCGGTGGCCAGCAGCTTGGAAGCGCGTGCCGCGTCGCCCTCGGTAGCCGGAGAAGTCGATTCGATCGCTTCTCGCGTTGTGAATGACAGCGATCCAGTCACCACGCGCGGTCATCGTCGATGACGTTGGCGTTCTGCGATCCGGGCACCTGCTGCCGTGGTCCTTGCTAGGCTTTGTAGCCCCGGTGAGGTTGAGATCGAGCGGCAGGCGCATGATGCTGACCGCCTTTTTTGAGTTCAGGACGTAAATCAGCGTCACCCGAATCCGGCGTCAGGGAATGCCAGAATGAAATCAGAGTTGGCAAGTGACATAACTCGTCAGGGTCCGCGTCAGAGTGTTCCAGAATTGCACCTGATACCTCAGAGTGCTTAGCAGCCAGTCCCCCATCCGCTGACTTGTTGATGTCGTGCCCTGGACTTTGCTTGCACAAATTGTTTTTTTGAAAACTCCCGCATACGCGGGGTCATCAGTTGAAGTCAAAGACGGCGAGAGCTTCTCAAGCCGTACGACCCTGTGAGCTTAGACCATCGGACTGACCAGGCAGGAGTGCGGGTCTGTGGCAGGCATCGTGAGCAACAAGCGCGCATCGCGATGATCCCAGAGGCGGCAACATGCTGTCATTGCTCGTGGCGGCAATGACCGCCTGGCTGCGAGATGAAGGCGATGCGGGGAGATCGATTGACTGCGGGACTTTGCGTCCAACGCGAACGCCGGCACCGTCTTTTCCGTATTCATCACCAGCACCCCCCTCAACGCACACCTGCCTGTGGTCATCATGAACCCCCCACGATCCACTCGGGTGCCAGGCTAGTGCTGGCAATCCGGCCTCAGCTTGGTGGCCCAAAGTTGCTTCGGCCCGCCACTCCATTTGCCAGACCACGATTCGTCTCGATACATGATGGGCCACCCGCCAGCTTCCTGCGGATCGAAGGAGCGCAGACTGCCCCGGGGATGAAGCCTCCGCAGAACAACCACTCATCGTTTCCGCAATGGGGCAGCGCCGCACGACCGCACCGTCTTTGGCAGCGATGGCCCATGCCTGCTGAGCTGGTGAGAATCTTGGGGGCGGCGATGCCTCGCGGCACTCATTCCGCAGAGCACAGGCGCTGGAAATCTCCACCTACGGGCCGCGGAGCCATCGGTGGAACCAGAGTTGCTTCATCGTGTTGTCGGCGAGTCTGGTGACAATGGCCTTTGCCATCAGGCGAGGAAAACCGAAAGTCCGCCCCGGAGCCGGGCGCGCGCGAAGCGTCGCGACCTTACCATCCACCGCCAGGCGAAGGGCAGATCCCGCTTCTCTCCCGCCACGCGCACTGCGTGAGATCAGGGAAGGGGGAACTCCGCGCATCAAGCCCACTCCACAGGCCCGCTCCAGCAGAGTGCGAACGCTCCCGCGTAGATCCACGCCGAGCGCCAAAGCGGCGGCGCACTCTACTGGCAGTATCCCGTGCCCACTGCAGACTTGGCAACTGGCGTTGCAAGATTGCCAGCGCACCATGCCGCTGGCCGCATCCGCCCGCTGGATCGCTGGAAATTTGCCTGCGTGACGAGCACGAGCGTGCGTTAACGCTTCGCCACTTGGTGCCGCTCCATAAGCTCGCAGCAGCAAGCCCCCCGGCCGCGATGATGAACAAAAGCGCAAGCAGCTTTGCGGACATCGCCGCCATGCCCCGGACTCCGCTTCATCCAGAGCAAAACTTCTCTACTGCTGCCGGGGTTGGCCGTGAGATCAAGCCTGCCTCCAGCCAGCAGCGCTGGAGATCCGCCAAGGCTCGCGGTGGCGTGGCGCACGGGATCTTTCGCCAGCGCCTTGCTGCGGCGATCACGCGCAGGTCAGCGGCACGTTTTGCGCCAGTGCCTCCAGGCTCACGCTCCGCGATCTACGCATCATAACGAGCACGGACTCAGCTTGGAAGGGCCGCGCCTGCTGCCAGCAGCTCATGCGGCACTACGCCGGAGCTCCACACGTCCGTCGCCGTCGTCGCAGCCCGCAGCCCGTGCGCCGCGATCTCCAGTGCCATGTAATGCAGCGTTCCCAGCATCGTGACGGGCCGGTCGTGCCACCGTCCGCATTTCTCAGCTGGACCCGCCGGGCCGAAGTCGCTGACGAAAGAATGACCATCCTCATCAAGGAGGACATTCCCCGGCTAAATGTCCCGGTGCAGCACGCCAAAGCTGCTCATGAGCAAACTGCCCCACTTCCGTCACGCTCACGATCAGCGGCGTGGCCTCTTTATCCACTGCCCGGCACGGCGTAGTCCGCCGTGTGCTCCGCCAGCGAAGCCACCCGCCGCGAGCTTCATGGTGAAAA
>JADJPM010000003.1 GCA_016713245.1 Verrucomicrobiaceae bacterium
CGATGTCCTCGCGGCAGCTTCGTGATTTGGCTTTTGCGGCAGCAGGCCCGCCGCGCTCCTTGGCATGGGGCCGCGTTTTGCAGATTATCACCTGGCGCTGCTGCGGATCACCCTGGGCGATCCTGAACCGCACCTGGCCGGAACTGGAAACGGCGGAGGCCGTGGAGCAGGCCCGGGGGTGGTTCCGCCTACATGGCGGAATGATGAAACCAGGCATGACGAAGGACAAGCTAACCTTTTTCCGATGCCATCCCAAATCCAGACCCTCCTGCGCGAGATCAAGCAACTGTGCACTGAACGTCCCACGCCAAAACACAAGCTCATGGGCCAGCTTCATTTACTCATCGGGGAGCTGAGCCAGAGTACGGTGGTGATCACCGATGAGGCCCCGCTCGAACTGGATGTGGAAATGCGTCAGGCCGCCTTGCTATCCCTGGCCGTGAACATGGGTCAACCCTCGCGCGGAGGGATGATGAACTCATGAAACCGAAACCTGCCACTGGCCGTTTCTCCGCCGAGGCATCGCCCGCCGCCGCGTGTCTGAACTCAAACCCCGCGAGATGAGCGGGAGAAAGGAGGCGGCATGAAGAGTATCGTCTATGACCGCCTGCTTGAGGTGCAGCAACTCGCTCAGCGCAGTGATTACCTCAAAGACATGCTCGATGAGCCAATCAAAGCGATGTCTATATCGTCTCTGGCCACTATCGAAAAAGAACCAAGCAAAACGGCGAGGACGTGATTCCGAGGGCACCCCGCATGGTGCGCCTGAATGAAGGCCTCCTCGATGGCAGTGATCCCCTGACCGAGGAGGACCTCGAAAAGGGTGAGGGCGCTGCGTGTCGTGATGCTGAACCGCCAAGATCAGACTGAGGCAGCGCATTCACGCCCTGCTCTTTCCCGTCCCGAGGATCCACCCGAGGAGGATGAGGCGACGGAAGGCCCGCGCCCGAGGCCTGAAAAGCCCGCCCGCAAGCCCGCAAAGCCCCGAGAAAACCCTGAGCTTACGCCGCTGGCAGATGGAAAGGAGCCATCGTGAAGACACGAAACCTCATTTGCCAGGCCACGCGGGATCTGAGCCAAGCGATGCCTGAGAAACCGAATGCCTGCATCGTCACGGTGGATGTGCAAGGTCTCACGAATCACTATAGAGCATACGCAAAGTGGACGGTGAACGGCAAGATCGCCGCCCGTGCCTCATCCAGGAGAGGGCGTGTGCATGCCGCCATCCGCTGCGCCTCCAAGATGTTTGGCCTGACCGATCCGAGCATCACGCAGCTCGAAGCCGAGCTCGTGCTGCAGAGGTGGCAAACTATGAAAAGGGCCGTCCTGGCTTCCGCCAATGGATCGTGGTCCTGAAGGGGAAGGGAGATGCATCCCATGGATAAGCGTGCCACCTCGAAGCCTGCTTCCTCCCCGCCGCCGGCGGATGAGACTGACTTCCAGCTCATGCCTCGCGTGGATGCGGTGTACCTGCACACGCTGGCCAAGGGCACGCGCCGGACCATCGCGGATGCCGTGCTGCCGGATCTGCTGCATGACATGCACGGCTTTGCCCAGCGCGGAGCCATGGACATGCTCCTCGTGCCGGATAAGCCCGATGGTGACATCAAGACGAGGGATTTCTTGGAATCCCTGCAACCGGACCTCTCCCGCCTGGGCTTCGATGCGGAGGTGATCCTGCATGTGATCCCGCGCCTGGGCGGAATGAAGGAAGAAAAACCCGCCCTGGCCATCTCCTGGCGCACGCCCCGGACGCTGTGACTTCACTGACCTGAATGACCTGACTGACCTTCTCCCCTTCTCCAAGTCCCCTCTTCTCCACGTCTTCCCCAATGCGCACCCCTCATCATCCAAATCGACACCACGACGTCCGCTGCCAGCTCACCATGGTTCACGCACGCATCAGGCCGTGATCCCCTGGAGCACGTCACGAGCTGAAACCTCCTCCAGCAGGTCAAAGACGCGCTGAGCCTCGATGACCGCCCGCCGCCTGGGCTGCCCACGCAGGGAGATCGAGAAGAGTCTGGCGTGATGCCGAAGTCTCACGAGGCACAGCCCTGGCAGCCCTGGCAGCCGCGGCACTTCAGCGGCATCACCATGCATGGCTGGGCGTGGGGATTCTGGCTGCCGGTGAAGACCGGACAGACGGCGGAGACCTGCTGCGGCTTTCGCACGAAGGAGGCGGCCCTCGCCGCGGCGCTGGCCCTCAGCACGGGAACCTGGACCGCATCACGGGAATGTCGCGAATGCCAGCTACGAGGCCCTTCAGCTCGATGAGGCGTGGGCCTTCCTGGATGACCTCGGCCAGGTGCATAGCACCTTCTCCGATGCCGCGATGCCTTTGCCGCCGCTTTGAAGCATCAGGCGAGCGCGTCGTGCAAGCCGCCGGCGGCCCGAACTGAAAACCTCACGACCATGCCCCTCCTCGCCGAAATCAACTGGAACGAAGCCATCGAGACCCTCTGCGGTGCTGCCATCGTCATCGTCTTCTTTGTGATGATGCCACGCAGCTAGAACAGCCAACCAAGCACCACGAACCAGAACCAAGAACAATCACCATGCCTCCCCGCCATCCTCATCTCCTCCTGCTGCTCCCGCGGGTCATTCTCCTGGCCATCAATAGCAGGAGACCCGCGAGCTGAAGCGGGCCATGCGCACATCTTCCACCGCATCGAGCAGCATCCGTTGGCCTTGTTTGCGTGGCGCTCGAAAGCGCCGCATCGCCCCGGGCTGGCTGATCATCTTCGATGGCCCTGATGGAGCCCCCTGAAACGCAACCCAACTGGAGACACCACGCACCGCAGCCGCGAAGTATCGAACAGGAAATCGGCGGCAAGATCCTCCTGAGCCTCGGCCGCTGCCCCTGCCGGGGCAGCGCTGAAGGCTCTTGGCGAGAAGCGGCTGCCGAGCCGCGAGGAGGCCGCGCAACGCGAGGCGGAGGGGTGAGAGCAGAAAGCCAAACCAGATCGCACACGATGAAAACACTCACCCGAGACGACACGGAGCACGACAAGGAATATGTGCTCAAGAGCGATGCTGAAGACGCCATCTTCGCGGCCATTGCTCAGGCCAAGATTAGCGCCATACCCACGCACATCTACGAACTCGTCGATGCCACGGATGAAGAGCACTATTATCCGCTGGGTCTCTTCACCGATCTCAAGGCCGCCATTGCCCAGGCGGAGGTGTTTCCGCCCAACGAATGGGATGAAGATCGCGAGGACCATGCCTGCTGTGAGATCCGGCAGCGTGGCCTCGGCCTCAGCGGGCACGATTACGAAGTCCTCTGGCGCTGCGAGTGGATCGAGAAGGCTGGAGCCGGACTCCGGTGACATGCCTGGGTGCATCACACTATCACCGCCGGAACTAAAGAGAACCCTCTTCCACTGTGCCGAGTATGAGCAGCACCTTGAAAAACTGCCCCGCCTGCGGCCAGCCGCTCACGCATGCGAAGATGTTGTTTCATCGGGCTTCTTCAACAGCCTACCCGCCAGCCTTCGCAGTGATTTCAACCGCCCCGACGCTGGAGCACCGCCGCGCCGCCTACCGCGCCATCCTGAACCACCCTCAAACTCACGTGCGAAAATTCGCCGCTCTTTGCCCTGCCCGCGCAGCGCCGCGAAACTTGGAAACCTGAAACTTGGAGACCTTCCCCGCCATGAACAAATCCGGACTTACCTCATCCAGCGCCCACGCGGCTGATGGAGCAGCTCGCCTCGAAGTTTCCGGAAGGCGTGAACGTGCTCGTCGTGCCGCCGCAGGGCTGCGTGTCTTCAGCGAAGTTCATCCGGCTGCCGAAGGCGGGCGAGAAGGATCCCACCACAGGCCTGCCACGCACCACGCTGATTGAGCTGCTCCAGGAAGCCGGGCCGGAGCGCATCGCCGTGAAGCACCTGCGCAAACGCCACGCCGCCACCGGCATCACGCTCATCCCGCGTCAACAGCTCATCGACTACATCAACCCCAACCCGCGCCGAGTGGCTCGAAACCGAAGAGGAAGAATCAAACCTGATACTTTTGTGATCTTATGAAACCTCTTACCCCACGCCCGCAAAGGACCAAGCCAGGCACGCGAAAACTGCGCTCGTCGATCAGCCGCCCTCGTGCGCAAGATGCACCGCGAGCACTTGGGCGGCCTGCCTGCGTGATCTGCAGCGCAAGTATGGGTACATGGACGGCAACATCAAAAACGCCTTTGTCCGCCTCCGGACTCGAAGTGAAACTCTGCCCACGCTGGGACACTACGAACGCACCCTGCCGGCGCACAGCCGCGGGGATCCTCTGCCCTGGTGACCAGACGCGCCGCATCGTGGTGCCGCCTGCGCGCGCACGGAATGGCGGGAATGGACGATGGAAAGCCTGGTAAGCTCATTCAAGCGCTCATCAAAAGCATGGCATGCCTTACGAGCTGCCGAGCCCCTACAGCGCCAATGTGGTGCCCTTCCACTACGGCACGCCGGCGGCCATGAAACCGCCGCGAAGGTGAACGCCGGACACAAGCAGCCGCCAATGGTCTGCCACCTCAAAATTATGAGCCGCGGCGTCATCTACGACGGCCTCTAGAGCTACGTCCCAGACAACGGCTATGTGCGAGGCCAGTTCAAAAAAAGGCGAGGGGAGGAAAGTGCTGCATCGCGAGATCTACAAGGCCCATCACGGCGACCTTCCGCCGGCTGCGTGGTCCGCTTCATGACGGCAACGAAAACACTCCTCCACCCTCCAACCTCACCTCGCCACCCGGAACGATCTCGCCCGCGAGAACCAGGCCAAACACTTCACCTCCATCTCCCGGCGCAAACTCCAAGCCCTCCTCAAGCACGGCACCGTGAAGCTGCCCAAGGCGTGAACCCCTCAGGATCAGTGACCGCGAACCCATGACTATGAATACGACAATAGCTGAGGCGGTTCACTGCATCCGATTTGTTCGGCGGATTACGACCGTTTGAACTTTGGTTACCAGGATGGTTGAGCAAGCTCAACCATGTGATCAGGCTGCGAAATCACGCTTCAACGACAAACAAGGGGCAGACTAGACGTGAGAATCAACCATCTCCGCGCCCGTCTAATCCGGCGTTGGAACGCCGCCAACCGTTTGCCGGCGCTTCTCAAACGTGAGCCGAACGCAAAGCTGACGGCACTGCCGAGGCGGAAACCAACCACAAACACACTGACTTATGAGCCAAGAAATGGCATCTGAGATCTAGCGCCCGGCGGTTGCCGTGCAGCGCCCTTTGTTCGCCAGCGTCGTTTATCGCGGAGGTGCTGCGGACGAGCAGCAGTGAGCGAACTCAAAACCCTGGTGCCTGAATACACGCCGCCGGATGAATACGCGGCCCTCCACACTCGCGGAAAGGGCGCTGAGAAAACACTGGACGAAAGCCAGCCTGCTCAGGTCCGCAATCTGCATCTGTCGGCGGCAAGGCACGGCGACAAACTGGGAGGGCTTTGCCGCGTGCATCCGCAAGCTGGGGCTGAGTGGTGTCACTGCGCGCACTTATCGTCGGGCGAACAGATAATTAAACCAACCGCGAGCTGGCCTAACCAACACTCTCTTTCTTTCTCATCCCTCATCCCTCCCCATGATCAAACTCGCCGATTGTCGGCGCGCGTCAGGCGAAGCCCGCGCCGCTGAACAGCGCCTAGACATCAAAGCATCGTGGCCGCGCTAAACAGCGCGGCCTCATCAAACCGCACGGGAAGAAACCGCCCTCACGCCGGCCGCTCGCCGCCTGGTGCGGAAGCTGGATGCCGATCTGCCGCCGCTCGATCGCGGGGCTGGTGAGAAGGCCGCGAATCTGAAAGGCATCCTACAAACTGATTGGTTCGATGTGACGCCGGACATGGCTGAGACCTGGCTGAAGCGGAATTTCAACAACCGCCCCGTCTCGCTCGATACCGTGCGTGCCTATGCCCGCGAGATGAAACGCGGCCGGTGGATGCCGGTGCATCAAGGCATCGCCTTCGATGTGAATGATAACCTCGTCGATGGCCAGCACCGCCTCATGGGGATCATCATGGCAGGCTGCACGGTGCGCCTCATGGTCACGTTTGGCCTGCCGTCGAAGATCGAAGGCACCCGCATGGTGGGCATGGATGTCGTCGATCGCGGTAAAACACGCACCGTGGCGGACCAGCTCAAAATCCAGCACGGCATTCACGGTGGCAGCATCCTCGCCATGATCTGCAATCGCCTGGCCGCCATTTGCAGCCCGGAGCGCACCCGCCGCCTGAGCGTGGGCGAGATCCTGGACATCCACGATCACTTCAAAGCCGGTGTCGATTGGATGATCGA
This sequence comes from Verrucomicrobiaceae bacterium, assembly GCA_016713245.1. Taxonomy (GTDB): domain Bacteria; phylum Verrucomicrobiota; class Verrucomicrobiia; order Verrucomicrobiales; family Verrucomicrobiaceae; genus Prosthecobacter. The sequence continues at coordinate 6,293 of JADJPM010000003.1, forward strand.
AGCCCGCCCGCGTGAGCACGGACTCAAACAAGCCGGCGTGCTCGCCGCCTTTGCCTTTGCCTACCATGCCGAGCATGCCGAGCATGCCAAATGGGCCAAAGGCCAGCTCGAAACCTACTGGCACCAGCTCACCGATGCCGCCCAGGGCTGAATCCCCGCTGGCCCCTTTACCACCTGCGCGCTTTCTCACCGGGGATGCCGCCATCCTGCTGAGCCGTGGCAATGACCGCGCCCTCGCCGAGCTGGTGCTACAGGCCCTCATGCTCCAACAGCGCGGCGAAACGATTTCCGAACTCACCCATGCCCTCGAAGGCGCGGTCTATTACCGATCCTGCCAGCCTGAGCGCGTGGCCTCGATCTCCGGGATCTTTGCGCTACCGGAGGTGAAGCCCCTCAAAACCGCCGAACCGAAGAAATGGAAGGCGGCATGAGCAACAAAGCGACACCCCGCCAAGGCCAGAAGTGGGCCACGAACTTCGGCAAGGAAGTCATCAAGCTCACCCGCGTGGGCACGCGGAACGTGTACTTCCAAACGGACACTGGATCCGGTTTCATGCTGCGCAGCCGTTTGGTGCAGGAATGGGGCCTCGTGCCTCGCAACTTCAAAGCGAATCCATGAAGATCTCCGAAACCTACACCGCCCTCGCTGCCTGTGCCCGCCGGCGTCTCTCCGGAGAATGGGACTGCACCGCTGCCGAGCGGGATCTGCTCACCCTTATCACGGAGCTGAGCTTTGATCTGGCTCAGACATGGGCCGCCGTGCCCTGCCTGGCCGATTTCGCCGCTGTGCTCGGCATCCACAAAAGCACCGTCTGCCGTGCGCTGCGCACGGCCCGCGAGAAAGGCTTCCTTCTCGTGATGCTGCGCCGTGATGAGACTCTCTACTCGATCTGCACCGAAACGCGGGGCAATGCCTCCGAAAGGCCCGGCGAGGCCAGCCAGGTGAAAGCCCGCCTCCTGGACATCAACCGCGTGCGTGCCGCAGGCAGCGCCGATGTGGATGGTCAACAACGCCTCCCCGGTGTGCTTCCGAGCGAGGAAACCGAAGCGCCCGCCAAGGCTTTTGCCGCGATGATGGAAGTGCCTGAGCCTTCCGCCTCAGCACCTCCACCCGCGCCACGCCCGATGTCCGGCGGCGATGACAACGAAACGGACAACGAAACGGACGCCGAATTCAAGACCCGACTTGAGAGGATGGTGCTCACGATGGAATCGAAGCGGCAAGATCTCGTCTCACCCGCCCTCGAGGTGCCACGATCTCCCCGGAGATCGCTCCCGCTCGAAGCCCAGACCTTTGACGACCAAATGAAGATGCTCTGTCGAGGACTGCGAGATGAGCAGCGGCACGCCATGAACCTCCTCCGCGAGGAATTCGCCAGCGCCAGCAAGCTCGAGGAAGCCGCTTTTTTTCAAATGGGGCCGCCTTTGGAAGTCCCGCGTGATGAAAAACCCGCTCCAATGCCTCCAGGTCGCCGGAGAACACAAAGCCCTCCGCCTCACCACCGGCGAAGGTGCCAACCAACCCGGTGCCTGGATGTACCGGGCACTGCAAAGCCTGATGACCTGTGCGGCGCAGAACGTCTCGGATCAGATATGCGAGGAGTAAAATATGGAAAACACGACAGCCAGCCCCCGAGCGTTATCTGCATCCGATTTGTTCGGCGTTGCGCATGGAGGGGTATGGTGCTGCGAGCACAAGGAAAAATGCAAATGGCAGGGGTTCGCATTGCATCAAGGCTTAGCTTGGGGTGAGGTGCCAAAACTCTTTCCCGGCTACCGTGACTGGAGATCTGCCCACGACCAAGAATGCGGCGGGAGACTTATCCAATTGGTTGAGCCGAACGATAAGGCTGAGGCAACGAGCCTTAGCGAGGTTGATCCTCCAGCCGCTGGTTAGCTGGCTGGTCAGGAGCTTTGAAAACGCGACAGCGCGAAGGCTCCGATAAAATAAACAAAGTATTTGTTGCAATATCTTCAATTGGCCCGATACTCGGGTTGTCAGAAACAACAAACCCGCAGTGCCGGTCAAAGCACGAACTCACAAAAATGAACGGATACCAAGTCAAAGTCGCAGTCGGAAACGCTCACTACCTGGGCGAACTCAACAACGGAAAAGTGGTCGATAACGGGGAGGTCTTCGAGAGCGAAGAAAAAGCCAATGAAGCCGCTCACGCTATCGCTCTCCGTGAGGCTGAAATACTCGCTGAGTTTGGCGAAGAGGGCAGGCTTTCGGTCGAAGTCTATGACCTCAACGAAGACAAAGTTATCGCCAGCTACTAAAATGCCCGCTCCAGAAAACAACAACTACGCCGCCAAGCCCGCCTCAAAGAAAACGAGCGCGGGCCGCGTGCCTGCGGCCTTCACGCCGCCAGAAAAAAAGCGAGTGATGAAGGCTCATGCCGGCAAAGGATCGCTTTCCCGCTACGTCGCTCTCGCGGCACTGGCCGCGATTGATAATGGCCTCGAAGTCCATGAGACAACCTGAGCCAGCTAACATTCCAACTGTGCCGACCCGAAGGGCTGAATAATGAGCACCGAAACCATAACCAACGTCCACCAGCCCGCAGGGTTGGCACCAGTGCCTGTTCTGCCTTGGGATGGAATGTGGAATCTCGATGATGATGCCGAGATGTTGGTCATGCTCAAGACCCTCGCTCTCCGCCACAAACCTACCCTGCTCATGATCAACGGCCAATGGCAAATGGGCTGGAAGGGCAAAAGAGAGTGTGGGGATGCGGCTGCCGTGCCCTCGCCGGGCCATCCGAGATGCGACCGAACGCCTATTCAAGGCCATCAAAGGCCGCGATGTCGTGAATGGTGACTATCCGCCGAATCCACGCCTACCGGGAGTGCGGGCCGTTGAAGTGCTCGCCCTCGCGGAGAGTTGGCAGAACGAATAGCATGACCTACGCCGCCACAGACTCACACAAGCAGGACCAGCGCCTTTCGGCGTTAGGTCCATGCGCTGGTTCTCGTCCGTTGGCTCCTCGCGGTGGCAATGATCGAGTCTGGACGCCTGACGCTCTTGCTGTTCGCATCGTCTCACACTTTAGCCCATCTGGCCGCATTCTTGAGCCGTGCAAGGCCAAGGTGCCTTCGTCCGAGCCATGCCGGGCTGTGAATGGTGCGAGATTGACGAAGGGAGGGACTTCCTCACCGTCGAAGGGCGATGGGATTGGATCGTGACGAATCCGCCGTGGTCGCAGTCAGGCCGTTCCTCGCTAAGTCCATGCAGGTCGCTGACAATATAGTGTTCCTCGCCCTACTCAATGCGTGGTTCATGCGGGCTCAGGTCGCTGACATGCGCAGAGAGGGATTCGGCATCGTCGAGGTGTTGATGATCGACACGCCGCCGAAGCCCTGGCCGCAAACGGGCTTCCAACTCGCTGCCGTCCACGCCAAGCGCGGGCATGGCGGGCCGACGATCTTTAGTTACGAGAACGACCAGCGTCAGGCACGCGCCGAGAAGGGCGCGGATGACACGACAGACTAGCTCCGGCGCGTTGACCTGCACGCAATGGTTAGACAGCACCTCCCAAAGCTCCGCACACGAATCCCTGACTATGAAATACACACTGACAAACGAAGAAGCTGACATCCTCGCCCACACGTCCAACACTGGACGCTACGTCGGTGATGGGCACACACTGATGGCGCTCGCCAAGCGCGGACTGCTCTATGATTACGGACCGCAAAAGCTGGCTGGAGGCGCTCACTACCTCGTGATGAGCACCGAAGGCCGCGAGGCGCTGTCTGAATGGCGAGCAGCGCAACCGAAGCCGCCAAAGGTAAAGCGACCCAGTAAGCAATTTCAGGCGTGGCGCGACTACTGCGAAGCCAATGGACGCCTGAGCTTCCCAGAGTTTCTGAAACGGCTCAAGGAAGGCCAATACGCTCACTGTGCGGTCTAACGCGGGCGATGAGCGACGACCAGAACAACCCTAAAGCTATGCACGATTCGCAGCAACCGATCCGACCGAAAGCGTCGTTCGCTCCATCAACCTTGTTAGAGGCGAGGCGCCGATGCCAAATGCCCGGCGTCGGGCGCGCTACTGGTCAGGAACACCATGCTTCAACCCTGCGCTCCGCTCAACTGAATGCCGAACTAGCGAGATGGACCTGAAATATGAACTGGCAATGTGTGACTGCAACAGTTGGGAGCAAACGCTGGAAACGCTCACGGGCAAAAGGCCGGACCACTATGATCCTAAACAGGCGTTCCGCCGCAGCTTCAGTAAACTGATGATGAAAGCCTCTAACGACCAAGGTGAGCCATGCCCGCCGACAACCTGAATCAAACGACGCCCTATGAAACCCAAGAAAACTAAAAACAATAAAAAGCCGGACGGCTGTGGGCATTGGCTCCAGCGACTGGTTCGGCTCTGTCTTCCTACCAAGGTGGAAGCCGGACAGGTGTGGGAATACGTGCTGCCCGCAGAAAACCCGTGGGATAAGTCGTGCACCCTCACGCACACCGTAATCGACGTGAAAGAAGGGTGGGTGAAATACCTGACGGTCACAAGCGATGGGCTGAAATACCGCGATCCGGAGATTCGCCGCGTGGACTACTTCAAGCGTCAGGCGAGGCTCGTGTGTGTGCCGAACGCCGAACTGAGCCGACCCAAGGGCGGCGAGAAAATCACCGATGAAACCTAAAACCTCCAATGCCGCCCGCCGGGTTGGCTCCAGTGCCTGTTCGCCTCCGCCGGGAATCTCGCGCCGTAAATGGACGAAAATCTTGCGTGAAGAAATCGACCTCGCGACAGTTCAATCCCACGCCTCACCAATGGGATCGCCCGTGAGGTGGAAAGCAATCGTTACTCAACGCGGTCGTAATGACCTCATCTGGCTTTGGGCCAGCGGGTATGAATACAAATCGCATCGCGCTGGGCTGCTCGCTGCAAGGCGCTGGATTCGCGAAGTTAAGGCGAACAGCAAAGGTGAGCTACCACGCCGACAACGCGGGTGGAGCGCACGGAAAGGATACAAATGACAAGTGACTCTAAATCGGAAAGCGGGGGCGTGGTTAGCTCGACCGCATGGTTCGACAGCGTATTTGATGCTCTCAAAAACATCGGAGGAGCGCACGAATCCATGCGGCAAGACTTCATCTACCACCACGCCAGAAGCGCAGACCCATGCGACGAATACCGCTTCCAAGGCAAGCTCGGCTTCGGAGGGAAATACTGGCGGAAAGAAAACCGCGTCTCCTGCTATCGAGAGGATGAAACTCCTGAACGCCTTCGGCTGATAATCGAACTGGATGCGGCGATCGCCAAGCTGTCGAACAGATAATTAAACCAACTGCGAGTTGGCATAACCACGTCCAAAAATCATGGGCAGCTTCAATTCTCTCTTTCACGCCGCCGCGATCGAGCAATCGCTGGCTCGAAACACGGTCCAAACCTACCTTTGGCATTTGCGGCGCTTTTTTGAATCGACACGGCTTCCGGCGAGTCAGTGGGAGGGGCCGCATGTGCGGCATCATCAAACGCATCACGCCGCACACGCTGCGCCATGGCTTTGCCACGCACGCGATGCAATCCGGGGCCGATCCGCACCATCCAGGATCTGTTAGGCCATGAGAACCTCGAAACGACCATGATCTATCTCCATGGCGATGCCGCGAGAGGCTTCAGTCCGCTCGATGTCCACCACCATCAGCCCGCATTCTGCCTTTTCCAGATATGCGGAAAATTGCCTGAAATAATACTTTTGTGATTGTGCGAAATGCGACATCATCCGCGCCATGCCTGGCCGCGATGCCGCTGACTTTCACGAATCCAGCTACACGCCCGATGTAGCTGCCTGCGATTCGTTCGACGACGTCCAGAAGAGATCATCGAGGAAAAATGGCCGTCGAAATGGCCGCGTGAAATCATGCCGGCCCAGATCAAATTTTGCCGCCGTATCTTGCGGGCCTATCTTGAATCCGGTCACAGCGTCCATGTGGACATCCGACGCATGGAAGGCCGCGAGCTGCTCGCCTGCCTGATCGCCGAGATCATCGCCGCTCCCAACGCTCGCCTCATGGCCAGGTGCGTGGATTTCGTGTTCTCGCTCGGCGTCCAGCTAGGCATGAGCGAAACGGAAATCGCAGAACTCGAAGGCCTCACCAAGGCCACGGCCAGCAACTACTGTGTGCATCTCAAAAAAGTCTATCGCGATGACAAGCCCGCGCCAGGCATGAAAAGCCGTGAAGCCGTCGCCAAATACAAAGAACTCCGAACCGGCCGCAGCAGCCGAGGACCTCGGCAGGAATGGCCCTTTGCCCACGCTTTCAAAAACGCCTATGCAAATAACTGAACACGCCATCAGCGCGGAAGACATTTCTGGACTCCGCTCGCTCATCCAAGAGGCCGATCTATTCGGCAGCAATCAGGCCGCTCATGCTGCCCATCGCTTGCGCATTTGCATCGAAGTCGGTGGCAAACTCGAAAGCTGGAAAGCGGCGATCCTCGCGGCCAATGGGAAACGTGGTGCGACGAGATGTTTCCAGACTTCAACAAAGTGACCCGATGCCGGTGGATGCGCGTCCATGCCATGCACTCGGCTGGCAAACTCGACCTGGAAAGCAGCCGCGGGATCCGCCATGCCTACAGCCTCATCGGCATCCTGCCCGACTCCGAAGCCAGCGGCAACAAGTCCTAAAGACTGCCGATACCTGGCTAACCCATCTCACCAGGCTCATGCACAGTCTCGAACTCATTCAAATCGAAGACTTAAGCGAGCCCGAGAAAACAACCGGCCGAGCGCCTCGATGTCGTCACCAAATTCTCCGCAAAACTCCCGCGCCACCAACGCCAGCCAGGCTGCCTAGCCACCACCAGCGCCCGCCAGGCTGGCCAGCACTCCCCCTCCAAGGAATCTCTTACCCACCCCCACCCCGAGGGGTTTTTCCATCTACCACTGTTTTTGAATGTTGACCAAAAAACCAAGTTCCCATGAAAAATCAACGCGCCGCGGCCCCAAACTGGAGGCGGCGGAGGTCTGACGACGGCAGACGGGCTGAAAGTTTATTGTGCCTTCACGAAGCTCGTGCCGGTGGCTGATTTGAAGCCGCATCCGAAGAATTGGAATGAACACCCGCCGGAACAGTTGGAGATGGCGGCCAAGATATTCGAGCAGGGCATCCGCCGGCCGATTCGGGTGTCTGCTTTGTCCGGTCTGATCACGGTCGGACATGGTGCGTTGGAGACGGCGAAGATGAAGGGCTGGAAGGAATGGCCGGTCGAGATCCAATCCTATGCCTCCGAGAAAGAGGAACTCGCGGACGTGACCGCCGACAACAAACTCGGCGCAAAGTCCCGCGCCAATCCCGACAAGCTCGCCGCTCTGCTGCAAGAGCTGCAAGGCGAGATTGAAATCGAGATCGCCGGCGTCACCGATGCCGAGATGAAGGACCTGATCGCCAGCTTGAACCCTCAGCCTCCTGAGAAGGGCAAAGAGAAACCCAAAGAGGCCAAATCCGTGACCATCGACGCCATGTACCAGGTGATCGTAGAATGCAAAACCGAGGCTGATCAAAAGGCCACACTGGAGAAACTCGAAAAGGAAGGACTCAAATGCCGACTCTTGACCTTGTAAGAAGCTCCCGCGTCGAGAAATCATTCCGCGTCCGCCAGGTGCTAGGCATGTTCGATGTGCCCGACAAGACGGCCATCGAGCACCGCTGGCATGTGGAAATGCCGGTGCATGAGCAGGACTGGACGATAGGCTTGATCGTCGGCCCGTCTGGCGCTGGCAAATCGGTCATCTCTCGGGAGGCCTTCCCGTCCGCGCTGTTTGTGGATGAGCCCTTCGACTGGCCGAAAACCAAAAGCATCCTCGATGGCTTCCCCGAGGGCATCGAGACGCGGCAGATTGTCGAGACGCTGTCCATGGTCGGACTCTCCTCGCCGCCGCTCTGGCTGAAACCCTACGGGCATCTCAGCAATGGCCAGCGCTTCCGATGTGACCTGGCTCTCGCCGTCTCCAAAGGCCAGCCGCTCGTCGTGTTCGATGAATTCACCTCCGTCGTCGATCGCGATGTCGCGAAGTGCTGCTCATCCGCCCTCGCCAAGACACTCCGCAAACGCGGCGGCACGCAGTTCGTCGCCGTCTCCTGTCACTTCGACATCCTTGAATGGCTCCAACCTGACTGGTCATACGACGTAGCCGCCGCGAGGTTCGAATGGCGGCAGCGAAGGCGACGCCCGGAAGTCCTCTCGCAGTTCATCGCGTCGGGCGTGAGGCGTGGTCGCTGTTTCGGGGCCATCACTACCTGAGCGCGGACATCCACCGCGCCGCCCGCTGCTACGCCGCCTTTTGGAATGACAAACCCGTCGCCTTTGTGGCCACGCTGCCGAGTCCCGGCATCAAGCGAGCCTACCGCGAGCACCGCCTCGTCGTGCTGCCCGACTACCAGGGCGTCGGCATCGGCAATGCCATGAGTGAATTCATCGCCAATATCTATGTCTCGCAGGGCTTGAAATACTTCTCCTGCACCAGCCATCCCGGTTTGATCCATCATCGCGCCAAGTCAAAGCTCTGGTTCAATCAACGCCTTCCAAAGTCCCGCATCTCTGGCAAGAATCGAAACAACGCGGATAAATTCGGGGGCGGCACCCGATGCGGCAGCCTCACCGCCACCTTCGAGTTTCTAGGACGCCGCCCGGAGTAGTCCCGCCAGCCCGTCAAGCACGGCCCCGGAAATCTTTCCCGGAAAAGATCATCCCCGCCCTTGACCCGCCCGCAGACGGTGCAATGATTGCACCACGAAAGGACACCGCGCCAACGGTTCCTTTCCCATCAAACCACAAACCACTGACACCCATGTATCGCTCCCTCTCCACTCCCCGCTTCAGCACCAAAAACGGCGCTGTGAACTACAAGTCTCGCACGCCAATCGAGCTGGACCAGATGCGCCAGATCGCCCCCAGCGTCTTCGCTGAAGCCAAGCACGCTGACCGCTCCGCCCGCTACACCTACATCCCCACCTCCGAAATCCTCGTCGGACTCATGAAGGAAGGTTTCCGCCCGTATGCCGTCATGCAGGGCGGCACCCGCGAGGAAGAGCGCCGCGGCTTCACGAAGCATCTCATCCGCCTCCGTCATGATAGCCAAACGCTCTCCGTCGGGCAGACGCACAACGAAATCCTCCTCCTCAATTCCCACGACGGCACCAGCTCCTACCGCCTCACCGCCGGCGTCTTCCGCTGCGCCTGTGAAAACGGCCTCGTCACCGCCCAAAGCCTCATTGAGGAGGTGCGCGTCCCTCACATGGGCGACATCCAGGCCCGCGTCATCGACGGCTGCATCCAGGTCATGACCCGCATGCCGGAAGTCACCGACTCCATCCGCCACATGGACAGCCTCCAGCTCACCGCCGGCGAACAGCAGGCCTTTGCCCGCGCCGCCCTCGTCACCCGCTACGACGACAAGCCCGCGCCCGTCACCCCGGATCAAATCCTCACCCCACGCCGTCGGGACGATGTGGGCAACAGTCTCTGGCACGTCCTCAACCGCACCCAGGAAAGCCTCGTCCGCGGAGGCCTTAGCTACATCCAGCGCGACGAGCACGGCCGCCGCGTCGCCCGTCGCACCACCCGCGAGATCGGCAGCATCGACCAAAACACCCACGTCAACCGCGCCCTCTGGACCCTCGCCGAAGAAATGCGCAAGCTCAAAGCCTGAACCTGAACCCTCTACCCGCCGGGAGGTTCGATCCCTCCCGGCCCTTTTTTCCTTAGCATGATCACCACCCTTTCCACCGACATCCTCGCCAAGGTCCGCGCTGCCGTTCTCGACGCGGGAGAAACCGACAGCAACGACTACCTGCATGAGCAGCTCCACGAAACTGCCCAAGACCGCGCCGAGGAAATTCTGCGCGAACACTGCCCCGACATCGAGCACCTCGACAAGATCGAAAATGACCAGCGCACGGAGCTGATCCAGTCCTACAAAGACGGCTTTTGGGAGCCAACACACCTCAGCGAACGCGATGCGCTCAAAGCCGCCCTGGAGTGCGCCTATCGTCACACCGCAGCCATGCAGATGGACGGCTACACCATCGCCGAGAGAAAAGACCTCGCCGCTTCCGTCTGGACTCAGCTCCGCGAAACCTTCCACAAAATCGGCCACACGATCACCCCATGAATCCTCTCCTCGAAAAATACCCCCGCCAGCAAACGAGCAGCACGCAAAAACCGTGGATCATGGCCGTTCCCGTCGTGTCCACCGTTCACATCCCCGCCAGCGATCGCCAGCGCCTCGCGGAGTTCAGCGTGCTCGATGATGGCGACGTCCTCGCCTGCATCGAAGGCGGCACAGGTCACATCCTCATGCTCGACGACATGGACGGCGATGAAGGCGAAGACGCCTGGCGCAAGTACTCCCCGGAGTTTCGCACGCTGCTCGCCGCCTTCCGTGACAAAGGCTATTCCTACCTCCGCCTCGATGCCGACGGCGATGTCATCGACGGCTGGCAAACCTTCGACTAAACTGTCCAGGCGGAGCGGTGGCACCACTGACGGACGCCACCGCCCGCACAGCCCGCCAAGGCTGGCCTGGACACCTCACCCTCACCTCTCATGCCCCGCAAATCCACCGCCAAGATTCCCGCCGTGCCCACGCCCGCCAGCTACGCCGCCGCGCGTCACGCCATCGGACACAGCCAGGCCAGCCTCGCGGAGGCCATCGGCATGAGCCTCCGCACCATCAAGCACCGCGAATCCGTCAAGGGCAACGTCACGCGGGAAATGATGCTCGCCCTGCAATCCGTCCCCCATCGCACGTCATGAGCACGTCCACGCGCATCCTCACCCTCCGCCTCAAAGAAGGCTGGTGGCGTCAGATCCAGCAGGGCCTCAAATCCGCCGAGCTTCGACTCAACACGCCCTTTTTCCGAAAGCAGCTCATCGGCCGCGAGTATGACGAGATTCATCTCTGGCTCGGCTACCCGCCCAAGACAGACACCACGAAGCGCATGCGCTTCGCCTGGCGCGGCGTCGCCGATCTTCCGCAGGTCATCCACCCGCACTTTGGCCCGCAGCCTGTCGATCTCCTCGCCATCGACCTCTCCGCCCCGATTGAGATCCCGAAAGCTGAGCAGCAAAGCCTGCTGTGATCAGCCATTGACTCCCCGCCGCCATGCAAAACCGGCATGGCAATACTGAAGCCCGAAGATCTCGACAAGGTAAAGCGGCGGCAGATCCAGAACATCCTCGCCAAACAGGCCGCTGGAAAGACGCTCTCCGCACGGGAGGAGCGTGCCCTCGCGGAAGCCGCCAGCGATCTCCCACCCGGCGCGGAGAACTTCGTCAAGACCTACGACGAACTCGCGGGCCGTCTCAACGTCTCGCGGAAGTCGATTCAGAACTGGCAGCGCAAACTACCGGAGTCCTGGCCACGGCCTCGTGCCGATGGACGGCATGAAGTCGCCGCGTGGGTGCAGTTCATGGCGGCGCATCACCTCGCCGGCGCGGAGCCGGACGGGCATCCCGATGACCGGGCCATGATGACCGTCAGCGATTGGAAGGCGGAGGAGCTGAAGCTCAAGTGCGAGAAACTCCAGCTCGAAAACGCCAAGGTGGCGGGCGATCTCGTCGAAGCGGCGGAGGTCGAGACGGGGCTTTCGTCCCTCGTCGCAGGCTTTCGCCAGGCCTTGAACAATCTCCCCGGACGTCTCGCGCAGAAGATCCTCAATGTCTCCGACTTCCATGAGGCAGAGGAACTCATCTCGCAGGAGGTAAACGTCGTGCTCAAGACGCTGCAAAACGCGGACTTCCTCGAAGCCGCGCCCGCCACTCAGGTCAACGCGGTCAATCCCGTCACTCAAGCCGCCGCTGATTCAAAGACCACGAAGGATCCGTCTCGCCGCCATTCACCGGTGAATGCGGTGCCGTCGAAAAAGAAAACGCGGCCATTACCAAAGCGATCGGCAAAACCAAAGAGGCCCCGCAAATGATCCCGCCCGCCCTCCGTGCCAAGCTCGCCCGCTTTGGCGACATCGCCCGGCGTGTCTGCCAGTCCGCGCTTCAGGTGCGGCCGGTGCAGCGCATGTGGGAGTGGATCGACGACCACGTCGTCATTCCCCAGGTCATCGGCAGCCTGAATCCCGGGCCGCTCGATACCAGCCTCATGCCCTTCTGGCGGGGCATCTACGATCTCTACTGGAGCAAAAAGACGCATTACCTCACCTGGCCTGCTCCGCCCGCGTTGGCAAGACGCTGTTTTGCATCTGTTGCGTGCTTCACAAAAAGGCCGTCTGGCCCGGTCCGGTGCTGTGGGTGGATCCCACCGGCAAGACGGCGAAGGCCTTCTCGCGCACGGAGCTACAGCCGCACATCATGGAATGCCTCCCGGTGGCAGACAAAGCCATCATCGACAAGACGCACTGGACCACGCTGCTGATGCATTTCGTCGGATCCGTGCTCCGCCTCGTCGGCGGTGGCAGCGTGGCAGATCTCGCAGGCTACCAGGCGGAGCTCGTCGTTTTGAATGAGACCGACAAGACCAAGCACAACCTCAAAGGCGAGGCCGCCACGCAGGACCTCGCCGCCGCTCGCACGAAGCAATTCCGCTTCACGCGGAAGATCATCGAGAACTCCACCCCCACCACGGAATGGGGCCGCATCTGCTCCCGGTTCAAAGCGGGGAAGCAGTTCTACATTTACGTCCCCTGCCCGCACTGCGGCCACAAGCAGCGCCTCGAGTTCTTCGCCGAGGAAAAGGAGGTTCCCTTCGATGAGCACGGCAAGCCACTCCCCGCCGGCACGAAGCGAGTGGAAAAGACCGGGCGTTTCAAATTCGACCACCTGAAGCGCGAGGACGGCAGCTACGACCTCGAGCGCGTCGAGCACGAGACCGTCTATGAATGCGCTGCCTGCCAAAAGGACATCGACCAGGCACACCAGGCGTGGATGCTCCGCCGCTATGAGCTGCGAGCGCACAATCCCTCTGCTCCGGACGATCATCCCAGCGTCCAGGTATGGGCCGCGCATTCACCCTTCGAAGGCTGGGGCATGATCGCCAAGGAGTTCCTCCTCGCTCGCGGCAGCATCTCGCGCATGCACAATTTCGTGAACAGCACCCTCGGGCGGCCGTTCGTTCGCAAGGCCACGGACATCAAGATTGACGACATCGACGCGATGATTGCCCGCTCGCCGGAGTACCTGCTCCGCGAGATCCCGCGCAAGCCGGAGTTCCTCACGATGTGCGTGGACGTGCAGGGCGATGGCTTCTGGTGGACCATTCGCGCCTGGGGCCTGTGCTACGACCAGCCCGAGCTGCCCATTTGGGCCGCCACCATCGACTACGGTGCTGCCGTGAGCTGGAAGCAGATTGAGGAGATCGCCGGCATCGAGCCGGACCACAATGGGAAGTACAACCATTACACCTTCGACGGTCAGCCCTACGTCGTCTTTGCGGGCCTCATCGACTCCGGCTTCGAGGCGCAATCCAACAAGAAGGTCTATGCCTTCACCCTACGCCATGCCGATGTCTTCAGCCCGTCCAAAGGCGGCGGCTGGCAGCAGCTCCGCGGGATGGATGTCCGCACCTCCCCGGTGAACGATGACCAGCAGGAACTCGTCTGGTATTACGACGACGGCTTCAAACAGAAGCTCTATTACAACTGCATCAAAGAGCATTCCGTCCTCCGCTGGCTACCGCGAAACATCGGCCCCGACTACAAGGCCCAGCTCACCGCCGAGCGCACCCAAGAGCAGCTCCAGCCCAACGGCGAGGCCAAACTCATCTGGATCGTCGAAGGCGAGCAGGGCAACCACCTCGGCGATACCGAAAAGATGCACGAGGTGCTCGCCGAGGCCGCCATCGAGGACAAACTCGCCGAGATCCGGGAGAAATACTTCGAAGAGCACGGCCGCGCCGGCATCGCCAGTGAGGATGAGGATGAAGACGATGAAACTTGAGACTTGAAACTCCCATTTTTGACACCACTCTCCCCACGTTAATCCATCTACGCCATCGCCCCGCTCTGCCCTGTGCACCGGGGCGGTGTCGTGAATGGGCAAAGTGTCACACGAGACACTTTGCCTTCCGACTTTGACAGGTGCCTCCCGGCATGACTGTCGAAGACTTTGCCGCCGTCCTGCTGGCCGAAATGCAGGCGGATGAATCCACCTCGTTTGTGGATTCGATCATGAAGGAGGCCCGCGCTGCTTTAAAGAAAGGCGGCGGGAACCTTTCCAGCCTGCTCAATGCCGGCGTGAACGGCAAGAGCTTCACCAAAGCCGTCCACCTCAACGCCGCCCAGGTCCTCGACGCCTGTCGTCGTGCCATCAATGCCTACGCCAACGATGGGCACGATGTCGATGAGGTCTCCGCCACCTACCCCGATTTCAGCACCCTCCACCGATGAGCGACACCACTACCACCGGCGAAGGTGCCCAGGCCTACGATGCCGCCAAGAGCAGCCCCAACCGCAGCTCCTTCGTGGCTTACCCCACGAACAGCCGCCGCGAGCTCACCACCGAGACATGGAAAGAGATCATCAAAAAGAGCCGCGCCCTGGAGGCGAACTGCGCCATGTTCACCCGCGTGCTGCGCAAAAGCAGCCGCCATGCCGTGGGATCCGGCATCCACTTCCGCTGCCTCTCCGATGACGAGACCTTCAATGACGGCATGCGCCGCCAGGTGGAAGAATGGTGGAACAATCCCCTCGTCTATTCCATCGACGGCAGTGTCGATGGCTGGACGGCCAAACGCCTCCTCGCTGAGTCCATCATGCTCGATGGGGAAGGGAATTCCCTCTTTGCAAACCACCCCGAAAGCGGTTTCCCCGCCGTCCAGATGCTCGATGTGTTCGAGATCGAGAATCCGCCCCTGCGCACTGGGGAGATGATGCGGGATTGGGACAATGGTTTCCGCGTCAACGAATACGAGCGCCCCATCGAGGCCGCCGTGCGCACCCTCCCGCGTCTCTCCGGATATCTGAACCGCGATTACCGCTACATCCCCAGCGATAGTCTGGTGCATCTCTTCCGCCGCCGCCGCGCCCGTGGGCATCGCGGCATGCCATGGGCCTACTCCGGCGTCCTTCAGGGTATCGACGCCCTCGATTTGAACGCCCTCGTCACCGGCACCGCCAAGCTGCACAGCGCCCTCGCCGTGAGCGTGAAAGGCACCGGACGCCGTGGCAAAAAGGGCGCAATCGGCAAGATCCAGAACGCCGGCGGCACCACCACGCCGGATGCGGACACGCAGGCCCTCGAAAAGGTCTTCGGCGGCGGCATGATCAATTACCTCGGCGAAAACGGCGAGCTGCAGCTCCACTCCAGCCAGCATCCCGGCCAGAACGTGCTCACGTTCATCGAGATGCTGTTCCATCAGCTCTGCATTGGCTTCGATTGCCCCTTTTCCGTCATGTGGGATATGGCCAAGGCAGGCGGCACCGCCGCCCGCTACGATGCCGAGGATGCCCAGAGCGCCTTCGACCTGCTCTATGATCAAATCGTCTGGGGCTTCGTCCGCCGGGAGGTCATCTGGTTTGTCTCCCGCGCCATCAAAGACGGACGCCTCGCCGCGCCGAAGGATCCGCTCTGGTATAGCAAGCTCGTCTTCCGGGGCCCGCGCAAGCTCACCGTCGATGTCGGCCGCATGGCCTCCGCCTTCAAGACGCTCACCCGCAATGCCGGCATGAGCATTCCCCGCTTCCTCGAGGAGCAGGGCCTTGATGCCTACGAGGAAATGCGGGACCACATCAAATTCCTCAAAGCCGTCCGCCTCATGTGCGACGAGCACGGCATTGATTTCACCACCGTCTTCGAGCCCACGCCCGGCGTGCAAAACAACATCACCGTCCAAACCGATCCGAACGCATGAAAACCTACCCCCGCCTTTTCCGTGAGCTGTTTTGCTCCCCGCTGATGCTCCATGCACCGGCGCGTGCCGCTTTCGAAACGGAGCTGCTCCGCCGCATGTATGGCGACACTTCCCTTTCCGCCATCCCCATCGCACCCCGTGCCGATCTCGGCGACTCTGGACGCCCCAAAGGCGAATGGATGGACTACTTCAAAGACGTCGAAGCCACGGAGAAACAGATGCGCCTCGAACGCATCTACGAACGCACCGGCAGCGTCGCCGTGGTCAAGATCGACGGCGCGATCGGTAAACGCCTCACACAGTTCGAAATGGACTGCTACGGCGGCGTCGATCTCGACGACACAGACCAGGTCCTTTCCGCCGCCATGCAGGATCCCCGCGTCCAAACCGTCGTGCTGGACATCCACAGTCCAGGCGGCTCCGTCATCGGCGTGCATGAGACCTACACCCGCATCATGGCCCTCGCCGAAACGAAGGAAGTGCATGCCTTCGTGAATGCCATGAGTTGCTCCGCCGGTTACTACATCGCCAGCGCGGCTGATCACATCGCCGCCGCCCCGTCCGCCATCGTCGGCAGCATCGGCGTGTACATGGCCATGCTCGATGCCTCCCGTTGGTATGAGAACGAAGGCCTAAAAATCAACGTCATGCAGGGCGGCAAGTGGAAAACCATGGGGGCCGAGTGGAAACCCCTCGCCGATGACGAACGCGCCAAGCTCCAGGCTGGCGTCGATGCCCTCTTCACGCAGTTCCGCGCCGCCGTGAACGAAAAGCGCCCCCAAGTCGCCGCCTCCACCATGGAAGGCCAATGGATGACCGCCCAGGAAGGGCTCGACCTCGGCCTCGTCGATGAACTCACCGGCGCCACGCTCGACGAATACGTCACCGGACTGCTGATGCAGTCCTAACCATCGTCACTCCGGTCACTCCGGTCATCACGGTCCATCAGCCCCGCCTTTGACACCCCGCCCCCGCCGAATCGCGAATCACGCCACACCACGCATATGCTCGGAAACTCCAAACAAATCGCCGAACTTCAGGAGAAGGTTTCTTCCCTGCAATCGCAACTCGCCACCGCCACCGGTGATGTCACCAAGCTCACGGCGGATCTCGCCAAGGCAAACACCGAGCTCCAGGCCGCGCTCGCCAAAGGCACCAGCCTCGAAGCCGATCTGAAAACGGCCCTCGCCAATGTCGAAGCCGCCAACGCCAAAGTCACCGCCGCCGAAAAGCGTGCCACCGATGCCGAGGCCTCCATCGAAGCCAAAGTCACCGAACGCCTCGCCTCCGCCGGCGTGGATCCCATCAAGCGTGATCCCGCTGCTGCGGAAGGCAACGACGGCAAGAAAGGCCCGGATGCCTCCCTATCACCCCGCCAGCGGGCCGCCTCCGCCATGGGCGAATGGTCTGTCTTCAAAAAGTAATCCACCCGCGAACCTCACCCACCCCTTTCATCACATGAAAAACCACCGTTACCTCCGCAACGCGAGCTGGATCAAACTGGCCGCTCTCCTCATCCTCGCGGCCCTCATCGTGCCGCTCATCGCTGCCGCTTTTGGCTTTGCCCCTGCTGAAACCGGCGCGGCCCTCGCCGTCGCAGGCTCCATCACCATGCTCGACCTCTCGAAGGCCAACGACAGCGATGTCGTGAAGCCCATCGTCGAGGAAGCCGTGGGAGCCTTCCCAGAGGTTTCCACCATCGCGGCCAATCAGCTCGGCGCTGGCGAACTCAGTTACCAAACGCTCATCCGCGATGGCTACCCATCCGTTTCCTTCCACGACATGAACGCTGGTCTCACCGCGTCCAAGTCCAAGACACGCCTCGAGCGTTTCGAGTGCTTCCCCTTCGGTGGTCGCGTCCAGGCAGCCAAGCACGCCGCCGACAACTGGAAGCGCGGCGGTGCTTCCGGCTACTTCAGCTTCGAAGCCCTCGGCGTCATGAAGGCCGCCATGTTCGCCATGGCAAAACAGATTTGGTATGGCCGTGCCACCGATGCCAAAGGCTTCCCCGGCCTGAAGAACTTCACCGCCTTTGGCACCACCGTCACGGATCCGATCACCGGCAAGACCTACAGCCTCGCCATCAACGCCACCGGCACCACGGCGAACACCGGTTCCAGCGCCTACCTCGTTGTTTCCAATGCCGACAACGTCGAGCTTCAATTCGGCACCGGCAGCGTCTTTGACCTGCCAGAGCCCCGCATTGGTGACTATGTGGATCCAAACGATTCCAACAAGACCATTGAAGGCTACATCTCCGTCCTTCAGGGCTTCGCCGGTCTCCAGACTCCGAATGTCCACTGCGTCCGCCGCATCTGCAATCTCACCGATGACAGCGGCAAAGGCATGACGGATGCCCTCCTCGCCAAGGCCCTCAAGGAATTCCCGTCCGGCGTGCGCCCTACGGCCATCTACATGAGCACCTTCCAGCGCTACAAGCTGCAAATCAGCCGCAGCGTCGTGCTCAATGGCAATGGCAATCAGCGCCCGGATCAGCCCGCCGTGGCCCCCGTGCCGACCGATTACGATGGCATCCCCATCTACGCCACCGATGCCATCGGCGACACCGACGCCATCGAAGCCGCCGCTCTCAGCGAAGAGTAATCCACCCCTCATCTGAACCCGCCGCCCTCATCCTCATGAGCCAATCCGCCGCCAATATCTCCCGTCGCCTGCTGGACGCCAACCTGGTCAAGACCAAAGCGCTTCCCGCCGCCGCCGCCGCAAACTTCTCGACTTCCATCGACCTCGGTCAGACCACGCTCGGTCCTGCCGCTGATGCCATCGAAGTCGAAATCTCCATTCCTGCCACTCCGGCGCTGGTGGACGATAAGACGATCACGCTTACCCTCAAGGACAGCGCCGATGACAGCACCTTCACCGCCATCCCATCCATCGCCACACTGGTGCAAACCGGTGCCAGCAGTGCCGGGGCTGCTGCCGCCAGCCGCCGCTTCAAGCTGCCGCCAAGCTGCCGCCGCTACATCCGCCTCGATGCCGCCGTCCTCACCGCCGGCGGGGACAACACCGGCGTGAGCTACACGCTGAAAGTCATCGCTCTCCAGTAATCCCTCACATCCACCCGCACCCATCACCCGCATGAAAGGCAAATACTACGTCGATACCGGCCGCTTCGTCCCCGTCACCTGCAAGGAGAACAAGGACGGCACCTTCGATCTCACCAATCCGATGGGCGAACTCATCGTCACGAGCTGCCCCGCTTCGGACGAGCCCAAAGTCGGCCATGTCGTGCTGACCAAGGAAAAACCCGCCAAGGACGAAAAGTCCAAGGACGGCGGCAAATAACTGTCAGGTCCAAGAGTTGAGTTGAAAACCGCGTCTCTCCGGAGGCGCGGTTTTTTCATGCCTGCCATGATGCGCTTCTTTGACAGTCCCGCAAGGGCATGGACACAGCCAAACTCCGCGCCGAAGGCGCAAAACTCAAAGCCTCAATCAAAGAAGCCTCCGCCCGCCTCAAAGAGATCGAGGCTGAGCTGCTCAAAGACGGCCCCGGCAAATTCGAAGAATGCACCGTCGTCGGTGAATCCAGCCAGGTCATCGTCCCCGAAGGGGATGACGACACCCGCGTCCAGGAACTCGCCGGCGAGCACTACGGCAAGCTCTTCGAAAAGGTCACGAGCTGGAAATGCGTCAAAGGCTTCGCCGATGTCGTCAACGCCCTCTTCCCCACCCGCACTGCCGAGGCGATCCTCAAGCGCTGCACCAAGGCCAAATCCGGCTTCGTGAAGTGGAACTGAGCGGACAAGTTTCAGGTTTCGAGTTTCAAGTTTCATGATCATGAACTCCATCCTCCGAGCAGCTCACGAACGGCATGCCGCGGATCGTTTCCGTGAGCACAAGCACAACGCGGCCCTGCCTCCGCGCATGCGCCTCATCGCCGCCGAAATGGAACGCCAGTCCCGCCGCTGCTCCGCCCTCTGGCTCCACTTGAAACCTGAAACCTGAAACCCCGGTGACTAGCTCTTTCGACGACTTCATCCGCACCGGCTTCGACGAGGCCGCGCAAGTCCTCGGCCAGGTCTCCTTCACGATCGAGGCCAAAACCGTCCTCGCCGTCCTCAACGAATTCACCGCCGAGCAGGAACTCATGATCGGCGGCAAGTCCGGCATCTACGCCGCCACCGTCACCGGAGCCCGTCCGCAGCTCTCCCACATCACCGCGCCCATCGAGCGCACCCTCTACGGCAAGGAAATCACCGTCGATGGCCGCGCCTTCAAGATCACTCGCTGCCACCTCGACGGCCAGACCTTCACCCTCGGTCTCTCCAATCCCGCCCGTGGGAAGTGATCGCAATTCAGATCCCTCAAAAACCACCGTTTTCCCTTCGGTGGCAGATCCCCAAAGTCTGACACTCCGCCCCCGGCATGCCCCAGACCGCCGCGCCCGAGCTGCTCCTCGATGTCGAGATCGAGAGCCTCCAGCTTGCCCTCGTGCGCCTGGCAGAGGTCACCGGCAAATCCCTCGGAGCCGTCGTGAAGCAAAACACCCGCCTCATCGCCTGGAACCTCGCCCACAACACGCAGCCCTGGGGCATGACCCTAGCCGAAAAGAAGCTCGGAGAAGCCGCCGTCGCCCGGGATGTCGGCAATGTCTTCATTTCCGCCCAGGCCATGTACAAGCGTCTGTTCGACGAAGACGAGAAACTCGCGAAGCAGTGGTATAAGCTCGTGAAGGGCGGCGGCTACGCCCGCGCTTTGCGCCTGCTCCAGGATCAAAGCAAAGACGCCTTCCGCAACACGCCCGTCATCGACCAGCTCGATCCCGAGCTGCATCAGCGATCGCGCACCAGCAGCCGCGGCCGCGTCTCTCGTCATCGGCCCGCCGCCATCATCCCCGAGGCCAAGCAAATCCGCCAGTACATCAAAGTCGTGCAGCAGCGCGTCGGCTTTGCCAAAGCTGGTTGGATCACGGCCGGCAGCCAGCTCGGAAACATCGCCAAAGTGCCCGCTTGGATCACTCGCCACAAAGGCAACGCCCCCGGCCATGCCGACGACCAGAGCAAGCGCAAACCGGATCCCTTCTGCGTGCTCACCAACGATGTCGATTACGTCTCCCGCATCCTCAAGGACCACCACGTCGCCGATGCACTGCGCATCCAGCGCGAAAAGATGCTCAAGCACATCGAGCACGTCACCACGAACGCCCTCAAGCAAACCGGCTTCACCGCCGCCACCACCACCGCCCCAAGCGAACCCCTCCCCATGGCCGCGTGATCGTGAAACTTGAAACCTGAAACTTGAAACTTGAAACTGACTCCCCCATGAACCGCCCTCTCCGCCGCAAGCTCGAAAACCTCATCCTCGCCTTTCTCGATCACCACAAAACCGGCAAGGCCTTCGCTAGCCTCACCATGACCACCGGCGGCGGCACCACGTTGGCCGATGAGATCGCCCTCGATGCGTCCACCACGCCCGAAAGCACCGCCGAGCCTTCCACGCCCTTCCTCGCCGTCCAGGTCGAAACCACACCGGATCCCGATCTCCCCGGCGTCTCCACCGCCCAGATCATCCTGCACCTCAAAAGCGACGGCACCGCCGAGGACGCCCATCGCAACGCCACCGATGCCATCCTGCGAGACCTCTACGACGTCCTCATCCAGCCCCCGGACGACGCCGCCGCCTTCACCGATGCCAACAAAGAATTCGGAGCCCTCCGCACCTTCGCCAACAAACCCGGCGGCAGCGATACCCGCCCCACCTACCGAAAGCCCCTCCACCTCTACAACGCCTGGCTCACCGGCAACCCCAGCGGCTTCGATGGCGAAAACTGGCACGATCAGATCATCCTCACCGCCCACGCCCAGGACATGGATGACACCTAAGTTTCACGTTCCAAGTTCCAAGGCATCCAACTTGAAACCTGAAACCTGAAACCCTTCCCACCGCCTTTGACAGCGCCCCCGGTGCATTATGGCCGCAACCGTTCTAGGCACCGCACATCTCTATGGAGTCGAAGGCACCGTCTCCAACACCACCGTCCTCAAGTTCGACGTCAAACAGTCCTGCGCCAACGTCGCCAGCACCGAAGACGAAAACGGCAAGGTCATCGAGCGCCGCTATGACGACATCACCTACGATGCCACCATCACACTCCGTCTGCGCACCAGCTACACCCTGCCCGCCATCGGCAGCACGCTCACCTACAACAGCATCGTCTATGAAGTCGTCGAGCACACCAAAAACACCGTCAACAAAGGCTTCCGCGAACTCTCCATGACCCTCAAAAAGTCCGAAGGCATCACCTACTCGTGATCCCGTGGAACTTGAAACCTGAAACCTGAAACCCTCATGTCTCAAAAACTCCGCCAAGCCCGCGAGCACCGCACCAGCGCCCTCAACCTCCGCGCCAACGCCCAATCCATCGCCGAAGAAAACCCTGATCGCGCCAAGTCCATGATCGCTGAAGCCGAGCAGCTCGAAAAGCTCGCCGCCAAGCTCGATCCAGCCCCCGCCAAGCCAGCGGCTTAGTTTCAGGTTTCAAGTTCCAAGTTCCCATCACTCCACCCCTCCAACACTCCATGAAGCTCCTCGCCCTCATCCTCATCTCCGCGTCCCTACTCGCCTCCTGCACCTGGAAACAAGCCGATTTCCAGCGCCTCGGCACCAAGGTCCTCGATGCCGCCGTCTCCACCGCCGCCACCGAAGCCCAGACCATCCAGGTCGAGAATCAGAAGTGAGGCGGGCACTCCTGCCCGCCATTCCCCGGCGCACACCACCGCCCCGAGGCCGCGCCCGCACAGGTGCGGCCTTTTCTCTTGGCACTTGAAACCTGAAACTTGAAACCTGCCTTGGAATCCTTCCTCCAAACCCTCTTCCCCGGCCGCGCCCGCGTGTGCGGCCGCCGGCTGCCACCGCTCACCCTCTGGCGGCTCGCCTGCCTTCAGGCCATCCGCAGTCCCTTTCTCAATCAAGAGGCCTCCTGGACACTCAAGGACCTCCTCATCGCCCTCCGCGCCATCTCCACACCGAACATGCAGCCGCCGGACATGCGGCAGAACTGGCGCGATCTCTGGCTCCTGCACCGCCACGGCAAAAGCAAAACCTACCTCGAAGCCCAGGCCCGCGTGTTCGTCGAGTGGCTCGCCCTCCACCAGCTCCGCCCCGAAATCTGGCAGCCCCAGGGAGATGATGCCGCCGCCGCACGAGAAATCACCGCGCCCATCCTGCTCTCGAATGTCGCCGCCCTCATGGAGATCGGCATGACCCACGCCGAGGCCTGGGATACCGCCCCCGGCTACGCCTCCTGGCTCATCCTCGCCCATGCCGAGCGCCACAACGACCGCGTCCAGTTCGCCGATCCTGACGACGATACCCAAATCGACCAGATGCTCGCCGATCTCGAAGCCCGCGACGAGTCCGCCATCCTCGCCCAGGCCAAAGCCGATCTCCCGCCCGCCATGTTCGACAAATGGCTCGCCGCCCGAAACTTGAAACCTGAAACCTGAAACTTGAAACACCCCTCCCATGGCTGAAGCAAAGGTCAAAATCGGCATCGAGAACTCCGGCTTCGAGCGTGGCCTAGCCGCCATGCGCGGCCAGATCACGTCTTGGAAGGACGACATCAAAAGCAGCATCGCCGGTGCCTTCACCTTCGGCGCTGCTCTTTCGTTCTTCAACAACTTCCGCCAGGAGATGGGCCGGATTCAGGATCTCGCGGATCGTTTCGGCCAGACCACCAAAAGCATTCAGCAGGTCGGAAACGTCGCCAAGGTCTCCGGGACGGATCTCGAACAAGTCGCCAGCATCCTCACGAAACTTACCCTCGAAGCCACCCAAAGCGGCGATGCCTTTGCCAAAGTCGGCATCAACGCCTCCGAATTCGCCGGCGCTGATTACGATCAGCAGATCCTTCTTTCGCTGGAGCCTGGGAAAGAGCCAATGGAGATACCGCCAAGCAGCTCGAACTCATGACCCTGCTCGGAGCCAAAGGACAGGACCTTCTCCCCATGCTCAGCAAGGGCGTTGCAGGACTTGCCGAGGAATTTGCCAAGGTTCCCACCGTCACCGATTCAGCGATCGCCACCATGTCGAAGCTCAACGACTTCGTCGATGAGGTCACGACCAAAGCGCATGAAGCGGCCGGCGCGGTCATTGGACTTCTACAGCACATTGGAGCGGCTGGCAGCGCTATCGGACAAATGTTTTCTGGCGGAGGTAGTTTCCAAGATAACTACCAAAAAACATAGCTGGAATCCTCGACACCAAAAGCACCGCCGAAAACAAAGGCACCATCATGCCTGGAAAGGATGCCAAAGCCGCCGCCGATGCCCAGGCCAAAACCGATGCCGCCCGCCTCGCCCTCGAGGAGCAGATGCAGACCCTCGCCCGCTCCCGCATGGGCGATGAAGAGAAGATCACCGATCTCGAACGCGAACGCGCCGCCCTCGCCGCCAAAGCCCAGGACGCTGCCCAAAGTGAAGAGGACCGCCTCAAAGCCGCACAGCAGGTCCTCCAGGTGCAGCAGGAAATCGAAGCCATCCAAAACCGCATCGCCCAAACCAAAGAAGACGAAGCCAAAAAAAGCGCCGAACTCAAAACCGCCGCCGAGAAAAAGCAAAAAGACCAGGCCGATAAACTCACCAAGGACACCCTCGAAGCCGAAGGCAAAACCGCCGCCTTCGAAGACGGCCTCAAGCTCGAAAAGATGGATCCCGCCCAGCGGGCCGCCGAACTCAAACGCCGCCAGGCCGCCCTCTTCGCCGAAGAGCAAGCCGCCCGCCAGCAGGGAGACAAAAAAACCGCCGCCGAAAAACGCCTCCAAGCCCTCGGACTCATCGATGACATCTCCGCCGCCGAAAAAGAAGCCCAGGACAAAAAACAGAAGACCATGTCCGGCGAGAAAAAAGAACGCCGCTCCGTCTTCCAGCCGAAGCACCTCAGAGCATCGTCTCCAGTTCCCTCGCCGCGCTCGGTGGTGGCGGCGGCTTCTTCATCGCCACCGGAAACGATCCCAGCCTCGTCGAATCCCGCCGTCAAACCAAGCTCCTCGAGCGCATCGCTGCGAACACCGGCGGAGAAGGCGGCAGCCGCGCCGAAAAAAATCCTTTCTGACAAGGTCCCCTCCTCATGATCAAACACGGAGATTCTCGCCTCACCCTCCAAACCGGCTGGGAGATCGATGAAGATGAAAACGGCCTCCTCACCGGGCAATGCACCTGGATCGGAGACATCGCCCACATCAATGCCTTCGCCCTCGCCAGCCAAGGCGGCATCCTCCATCCCGGAGATCCACGCCTCACCAGCTACAAGCAGAGCAAAAAGCGCCTCACCAATCAGCGCTGCTCCATCACCCTCAGCTTCATCGGCATCGTTTCCGATCCCACCCCCTTCATCATCGAGCATCCCGGCGGCAGCGGCCAGGAACCCATCGAAACGCATCCATGGTTCTCCACCTACCTCGCAGGCACCAAAGAATCCCCCATGAACGGAGCCAAGTTTGATTCCGCCACCGGTGAATTCCTCGGCTTCTTTGATCCCAGTAACGACCTCGTCGGCACCCGCTCCTACATCGTCCCCAGCGTCATCATCAACGCCTCCTGGTATAGCCATGTCCCGCCCTACATCGGCAGCGTCGGCCGCATCAGCTATCCGCCCGTCACCACCATCCTGCCCTACAACGTCAGGAACTACCTCGTCATCGGCGTCCCCTATCGGCAGATCGGGAACCTCTACCATTGCTCCGCAGCCTTCATGGGCAGCGGCTCCCGCGGCTGGCACCCCTACGTTTACAACGGCGTCACCTAGCCTCCATGCCCGCGCAAAGCCCAGATTCACCGCTCATTCGTGCCCGCAATCCTTTCGAAAAAAGGACCCACGAAGCCATTGCCCGGAACAAGATCAATCCGCACAGCCCCGGCATCCTCAGCCGCACCCATCCCGGCGGCACCGTCATCACCCCCCAGCGCAGCCGTTCCAGCGGCAGCGCAGGCGGCATCGTCGATACCACCCCCATTTGGGGCATCCGCAGTGATTACAAAATCACCCCCGGCACCATCGGCGGCCGCATCCCCACCTATGGCGGCACCTCCCTCAGCCCCATCGGATCCGCCAATGCCGTTCCCAGCACCGGCAATCACCAGCTCTGGCTCAAAGTCACCTGGACCATCACCAAGGATGCCAACGGCTACCTCACCTCCCGCAGCGTCAGCAGCGTCGTCATTCAAAACAGCGAGCCCACCGAATCCGAGACCGTCAAAAAGCTCTTCCTCCTCGAATGCGTGGACGGCGTGTGGACCCAGCCCGCCGTCTCCGGCTCACGCTCCGCCGTCCTCTGCAACACCGGAGCCAATGAGACCGCCCCCACCTTCGGCACCGCCTAATCACCATGTTCTGGCGTCGTCTCACCAGCTTCAATTTTGGCGATGCACCCCGCCGCATCGCCTTTCCCTGCGTCACGGGGGATTGCTGCGGCACTCTTTTCCCCTTCGTCCGCACCCGCATCACCACCTGGAGCGGCAGCGCCAAAAACTGCGGAGCCGATATTCAGTCCTACGACTCCGAAGCCGATCCCGGCTATTACTCCACCATCACCGGAGCCTTCACGAGGCGCTACAAACGCCTCGAGGTCACCGTCGATAGCTGCGATGTCGAGATCACCATCAGCGCCCCCAGCGAGCCCATCGAGCAAAGCGAGCCGTGTGGAGAAACCACCATCGCCACTTCGCCTTGCACCGTCCCCGACATCTGCTCCACGCCCCCAGGATGCACCATCGAAGAGGACCCCGTCGTCTATTCCGGCACCGGAGAAATCAGCGAGTCCGATGTCGCCGCCAAAGCCGCCGAAGTCGCCACCCAAGATGCCGGTGAATGGGGAGACTTCATCCAGGAGATGCCCAACGTCATCTCCGGCCTCTGGGCTACCGACAACCGCTCCCTCGCCTCCGCCTCCTACCGCCGCACCCGCATGGAGATCGAAGTCCGCGGCCTCGTCCGTCCCTTCCTCATCCAATGGCAGGACGCCGAAACCACCCTCGGCGGCGGCGGCACCATTCAGGTGGCCCGCTCCCTCGAAATCACCAGCGAAGGCGTCTTCACCATCGAGTGGAACGCCTCCGCTGATAAAACCCTCACCGCCGGCCAAGGCATGGTCTCCATCGGCTGGAACGATCTCTGATTCCCCCACTTCAAAAATCAAAAATCATCAATCATCAATCCTCAATTCTTCCCCCCCTCCCCAGATGCTCCTTCCCCCCACCGCCCGCACCCTCTGGAAAATCCTCCACTCCTTCGCCGCAGGCCTTCCTCCCGGCCCTCTCACAAACCGCGAGCAAGACATCCTCCGCGCCTTCCTCACCGCCTTCGATGACGCCCTCCTCACCGGCAGCATCGGCGGCGCTGATTGCGCCTGCACCCAGAACTGGCAGCAGCACCTCCACGACCACCCGCCCGTCCTCACCACCCGCCAAGCCTTCCAACAATGGGCCTACGATATTCATGACGTGGTCAACGCCGCTCGCGGCAAGCCCGCCCTCAACCTCCACGCCCCCGCTGATCCCACCTAAGCTCGTCGTTTGTAGTTCGGGCTTCAGCCCGTCCGCCTTGTCGTTTGATTATCTGACAGCCTCCCCCTCTCGCCATGACCGCCCGCACACTCGACCTCCACATTGACCTCCGCCAGCGCCGCCTCATCCGGGATGCCTTCAGCAATCTCCAAATCATCCCCCAAGACCTCGTCCAAGGAGATAGCTACAACGTCCGCCTCATCGTCCTCGAAGCCTCCACCACCGGAGATCCATCCCGCCTCTGGAGCTACGTCGAATTGCCCACCAGTTGCTACGTCGCCATCGGCACCCCCGGCCAGCGCCCCGCCAGCGGCACCTTCACCCTCACCTGGGGCGGAGACACCACCAGCGCCCTCGCCTACAACGCCAGCGCCGCCACCGTCCAGACCGCTTTGAATGCCCTCGCCAGCATCACCAGCGCCGGCGGCGTCACCGTCTCCGCCTCCACCGATGGCGGCCCCTACCAGATCACTTGGAACAATGTCGGCAGCCGCGCCGCCATCACCGGAGAACCCGCCGCCCTCTATCCCATCAGCGTCATCACCGTGTACACCGATCGCGAAGGCACCGGATCCCTTCGCGAGATCCAGATCCTCAGCCTCGATCGCAGCCCCGCCGCCCTTGCCGAAACCTTCACCGCCATCGCCAGCCCCACCGGCAGCGTCACCACCCTTCAAGCAGGAGCCAGCGGCACCCCTGAAATTCAGCGCATCCAGCTCGATCAAAGCACCCACGACGGCACCTTCACCCTCACCTTTTCCGGCCAGACCACCAGCGCCCTCGCCTACAACATCACCGCCACGGATTTAGCCACCGCCCTCGCCTCCCTCAGTAACATCGCCCCCGCTGATGTCCTCGTCACCGGAGCCTTCCCTCGATGGGATGTCACCTTCCAGGGAGCCCTCACCGGCAATCAGCCCCAGATGACCCTCAGCTCCAGCGGTCTCATTGGGCCCCAAGGCGTCGAAGGCATCCTCAATCTCGCCACCGGCGGCATCGAGCAGCTCCTCGATGGAGCCAAAGAAATCGAAACCGAGCTCGAAGTCGTCATCCAGCTCGATGGGCAGCCCGTCACCATCCTGCAAAGCGCCATCACCGTCCAAAACGACCTCATTCCAAATACCCCCGCCAGCACCACCGGCGGCCCCACCTACCACACCGCCAGTGAGGTCGATGCCCTCCTCGCTGACAAAGCCGACAACGGAGACATCGCCGCCAGCGGCCTCACCACCACCGGCATCGGACTCATCGGCCGCCTCTCCAGTGGCACCGGAGCCCTCCAGCTCATCCCTCCCTCCGCCGCCATCACTGATGCAGCCACCGATGCCGCCACCGATGCCGCCACCGATGCCCCGGTCGATGCCTCGACCTCCGCCGCCGTCGATGCCCCCGTCGATGCCCCCATCGATGCCAGCACCACCCATGCCCTCAACAGCACCTTTGACGACACCGAAGTCGAGACCGCACTCAATAACCTCGGCACCAATCTCAACAGCACCGCCGGAAAGCTCAACAGCACCGCCGCCAAATACAACGCCGCCGCCGCCCTCTACAACGCCGCCGCCGCCAAGCTCAACAGCACCGCCACCAAATACAACGCTGCTGCCGTGAAGCTCAACGCCGCCACCGCCAAGTACAACGCCGCCGCCGCCAAGCTCAATACCCTCATCGCCCAGCTCGAAGCCTCCGGCATCCTCACGCCCTAGTCCGTGCTCGTAGTTCGGGCTTCAGCCCGTCCGTCCTTCCTCCTTCTTCCTTCCTCCATCCTTCATCCTTTGTGAACGCTCAACCCCTCGCCATCCGCGCCACCACCGGCAAGCTCATCAGTCCCGCCGCCATCGAAGCCATCCTCGGCACCCTCCTGCAGCTCCAGATCACCTTCAAAGACGCCGTCGATGCCACCGTCGTCCACCCTGAAGGCACCACCGGCCGCCTCGTCCTCAAAGCCCCGCAGTCCCTCGGCGGTGCCACCGTCCTCGTTGATTCCGCCTGGACCTACGACGCCGAAACCGAAGCCTACACACTCGCCACTTGGGTCTATTCAAGCCAGCTCGTCGCCCTCATCGACGCCGCCGATGGTGACGATGCCGATTTTACCCTTCGCGCCAACGTCGAATGGCAGCTTCCCGCCGAAGACAAGCCCCGCAAATCCTACCCCTTCGACGTCCTCGTCATCAACACGCCCTCACGTCCTGACGACACCGCACCCGATGTCGCCGGAGAACTCGCCAGCGGCTGGCTCGATACCCGCTCCCCGCGCATCGACAAATCCCTCGCCCTCACTGCCCCCCAGCGCACCCAGCTCCTCACCAACATCGGCAACACCATGCAGCTCCGTCTCAGTGACGACGCCGCCCATCTCCACACCTACACCCCCGCCGGCATCTACAAAGGCAGCATCCGCCTCATCGACCTCGGCCAGTCCAACCTCTGACTTCTTACCTCTCACCTCTAACTTCTCACCTCTGACTTCTTCCCCCACCATGAAAACCGCCCTTCTGTCCCTCCTGTCCTTCGCGTCCCTCGCGTCCCTGCTTCCTGCCGATCAATTCGCCCTCGACTTCCGCACCGGCACCAGCGGCCTCTTCACGCAGAAACTCTTCACCACCAGTGCCAGCAAGCTCCTCGGCACCGCCAGCACCGGAGATCCCACCGTCATCACCCTTGGCACCGGACTCAGCTTCAGCGGCACCACCCTCAACGCCACCGCCTCCGGCGGAGCCTGGGCAGACATCACCGGCACCCCAGCCAACGTCACCGCCTTCGGCAGCCTCTCCAATGCCGCTGGCGTCCTCACCAACAACGGCAGCGGCACACTCACTTACACCGCCGCCAGCACGGGAGGCAACGGCGAATCCGACGCCGGAAAGTTTGCACGATTTCTCAGCAATGGAGGCATGAATTTTGGCAAAGTGGATTTGTTCACCGATGACCTCGCTAGCTTCCGACTCGACATCGGCCGCGCCATTGTGGCGACCGTCGTTACCTCAGGAACAGGGATTTATGCGGAGCTCGGAGGATCTTATTCCCAAGCCTACCACGCCCACGTCAACGGCACCGCCAGCGGTGGAAACATTGGCTTTGAAGTTGACGCCATCGGAGGCACGGGCAGCAACACGGGCATGCTAGCATGGGTGCGTCCCGATGGTTATGCCGTGCATCTCAAAGAATACATCTCCAGCACCGCGCACGATCGATTCACCATCGATGCCCAAGGGGACCACACTTGGTATGCCAACGGAACCACCCCAACATCAGGAACGAACAAAACCTCACTCGTCGTCGAAACCCCATCCGGCACCGGCGCTTACACTCTCAAAGCAGGCCGCACTGGTGACCTCATCTCCACCGCCGACACCGGCACCGTCACCAACACCATGCTCGCCGGTTCCATCGCCCTCACCAAGCTCGCCACCACCGGCGACATCACCGCCGAAAACTACTTCACCACCAATGGCACCAATCCCACCCGAGTCACCCAACTCACCGAAGCAGGCCTCTCCTGGTATGACATCAACGGCTCCGGCTTCGCCGTCACCCTCCGCCCCACCATTGGCGTCAGTCCCACCGAAAGCCGCATCGTCGGCTTCAACCCCAACGGCAACCTCGTCACCACCGCCGACACCGGCACCGTCACCAATGCTATGCTCGCCGGTTCCATCGCCCTCACCAAGCTCGCCACCACCGGCACCGCCTCCTCCTCCACCTACCTCCGCGGCGATGGTGCATGGACGGCCATCGACCTCTCCGGTTACCTCCCCCTCACCGGCGGCACCCTCACGGGAGCTCTCACCCTCACCGGCGGCACCGTCACCGCCTCCACACCGCCACTCTCCATCACGCAAACCTACAACGGCGGCAGCGGCGTCACGCATCGCGGCATCGAAATCGCGATCACAAACACGAGCAGCAACAGCGCCAGCACCTTGTTCCGACTGCTCACGGGGGCCAGCGGCAGCACGGTGGCCATGAGCGTCAATGCCGCCACCGGGGCCACCGTTATCGGAGCATCGAGCAATAGCGCCACGCTAACGATTCAAGGCTCGGATCGCAGTGCTGTGGCATCGTTGGGTTCTTTTGGTAATGAGTTTCGCTTTACAAACATCCAGCTTGGGACTGCGAATGCTTCGCTTCGCTTTACCGATGCAGATGCCGTGACGCGCTACGCCACACTCTACGGCCAGGACACCGATGTCCTCGCCCTGCGTAACGGCAGCGGAGGCACCACGGGAGCCGCCTGGGAGATGCTGGAGATGACCGCCCCCGGCACACCCTCCGCAGACCGCATCCGCCTCTACGTCGAAGACAATGGAAGCGGTAAAAGCCGACTCGTCATTAAGTGGGCCGATGGCACGACCAGCGTCCTCGCCACGCAGCCCTAATCCCGTCCCTCCGGTCACTCCCGTCACCTCGTCACCCCGCAGTGACCTTGACACCTCTGCCGAGCATCATGCTCACCCGGTCGGAGATCATCCATTTCGAAAACGCCAGCGACCTCGTCAAAGGAACCCTCGGCACCCTCGCCAGCACGGGTGGACTCATCATGTCCTATCTTCCGCAGATCGAAGCCATTCTCCGCATCATCAGCCTCGTCGTCGGCATCGCCGTCGCCATCGCCACCTACCGCAGCATCCGCCGCCGTAAACAATAAGTGAGGCGGGCACTCCTGCCCGCCATCCCTCATCTCTTATCCCTCATCGCCGATCCCCCATGGAACTCGAACAGCTCACCGCCATCATCTCCGAAAAGCATCACGGCACCATCGCCCTGATCGGCTTCATCCTTTTCGCCGCCGGCCGTGGCTGGACCGCCATCACCAACCAAGGCGGCCTCCTCGACACCCTCACCCAACGCGGCGGTCTCCGCGGTATCTGGCGTTCCATCGTCCACGGCGAAACCCCTCCCAAGCGCTAACCCCGCCGTCATTCCGGTCACTCAGGTCAATCCGGTCATCATGTCCCAGCTCATCAACGCCGCCACCCTCGCCCTGGTCAAACACTTCGAAGGCCTCTACCTCGAAGCCTACCAATGCACCGCCGGCATCTGGACCATAGGCTATGGTCACACCGGACTCCGTCACAACGACGGCACCGTCCGCCAAGGCCGCAAGATCACCGCCCAGGAAGCCGAGCAGCTCCTCGCCCGCGACCTCGAAATCTTCGCCGCCGGCGTCTCCCGTCTCCTCCTCCCCAAAGTCGCCGCCGCGCTCAACGAAAACCAATTCGGAGCCCTCGTCAGTTTCGCCTTCAACCTCGGCCTCGCCAACCTCTCCAAAAGCACCCTCATCCAGCGCATCAACGCCCTCCGTTGGAAGGACTGCCCCGCCGAATTCCTCAAATGGAACCGCGCCTCCGGCCGCATCCTCCGCGGCCTCACCCGCCGCCGTCAAAGCGAAGCCAACCTCTTCCAAAGCAAAGAGCCCTGGCTGGTCAAACCGTGATGCCTGCAACCCCCTGATGCAGGCACATGCCTGCAAAGATTCGATGCAAGCATGATGCTTGCATCCTCCCCCGCAAGCATCCCCACCGCCACCCCCGTTGCCCCGCGACAAGTTGGCAAATCCGTTGGCAAATTCGCCTTTTCGCCCTCCTTTTTTCAAGAATTCCCCAGCAATGGCTCATTTTGGGAATTGAACAGCTGGTTCAATTCAGAAAGCTGGATTGAGATCGCAGCACTAGGGCGGATGGATGTTTTAAACATGCGGGCGATACGCTCGTTTACTGGCGTTGTTGGCAAAAGTGTTGGCATTTTTTCACATGGTGCTAGCCTTTGTGCAGATGCGATAACACATGGCTTCCGTCCGACAACGCGGGAAAAAGAAGGCCTGGCATGCCCTGTTCCGGGATGCCAAAGGGAAACTCGTGGAACGGGCCACCAAAGCGAAGACTCGCCGCGAGGCACAGGAGACGGCGGAAAAGTTCGAGCGCCTGGCTCGCTTGAGCCCGGAGATGCAGACGGTCCGCCAGGTGACCAGCGTGTTGAAGGATCTGCATTTGAAGGCTCTCGGCCGGGATCTGCCACAGATGACGATGCGATCATTTGCCAGCTATTGGCTGGACACCCGCGAAACGGAGGTTTCTCCGGCCACGATCTGGTTCTATCAGCACGCCGTGAGCTTGTTTTTGAAATGGCTTGGCCCGCGGGCTGATGCGGATTTGTTTTCGATTTCACGCGAGGATGTGGTGAGGTTCCGCGATGCGGAGGCAAAGAGTGTGCAGCCGCGCACCGTTAACCATAATGTGAATGTGCTCCGCATGCTGTTTCGCCAAGCGGTGGCAGATGGCTGGACGCCTGAAAATCCGGCTGGCCATGTGAAACCTGTGCGCCTGGTCTCGACCGAGAGACGATCTCCGAAGCGTCCGCTGTCGATCGAGGAACTTGGCCGATTGCTGGCGGTGGCAGATGGTGAGTGGAGGGGGATGATCGTCCGCGGCTATTACACGGGGCAGCGGTTGAAGGACATCGCGCTCATGCGTCTTGGGGATGAGGATCCGCTGCGAGGCGTGGTGAAGTTTGTCACGAGCAAGACGGGCAAGCGGATGCTGGTGCAGATGCATCCGGCCTATCTGGACTTCGTGCTCGAGCAAAAAACGGGGGATGATCCGGCGGCGATGCTGCACACAAGGGCGGCGGCAGCGGTGCAGCGGTGCAATGGGGCAACCTCGACTTTGAGCAATCAGTTTCACCGCCTGCTGGCGAAGGCTGGCATTGTGCAGCCGCGCCCTTCCCAGAAGCGAAAGGATGGTCCCGGCCGAGCTGGCCGCCGGCAGATGGGTGAACTCGGCTTCCACAGCCTGCGGCATTCGTTCGTCTCGCATCTGAAGGACGCGGGCGTCCCTCCTCAGTTCGTCGAGGAGATGGTCGGTCACGATGATTCGGCGATGAACCTGATTTACACGCGGCTCGATCCTGTGGTGGCACGCCGGGAGGTGGCCAAGCTGCCAGACATCCTCGCGCCGCAATCCGTGGCGTGAAATGCAACGGCGCAACGGCGCAACGGGCTGCTGCATCGCTTCAAGTGTTGCACAGATGCAATGGGGCAATCCCCTGCTCAATCCTTTGAATGCCAAGGGTTTTCCCGTGCCGCATAGTCCGAGGCTGGCGGAGGTGTTGCACGATGCAACGGCGCAACACCCGGTACGTACGTACAGTACAAACGAAGACTTAATACGTTTAGACGTTGGCTGTGTGCCTGGAAAATTCAGACGGGGAGCGTCTTGAGGGGCTTGCGGTGGAGCGAGGGAAAGCCATGATGCGGGACGATGAAGACTTCCCCACTTCCTCCCTGTTCGCTCCTGAGCCGCCGTGAAGGCGGTGCGCTGCGTGTCCTGGTGCTTTGCCTTGGCCTGCTGTCCCTGGCCGTGATTGGCTGGCTCCTGTGCCTGCCGAAGAACCTCCAGGAGGGCATGGGTATCCTGTGCCTGGCCGTGCTGGCGGTGTTGTGGGCCGTGCTGGCGATTGCGTGGATAGTGACGCGAGATCCGGCGAAAGATCTGGCGGGACGATGCTACTGGCTGGAATGCGGACGTGGGCTGGATGCAGAAGGACCGTTCACTGTGGCCCAAATCGTGACCATGTGGAAAGCGGGCCAGATCACGACTAATGGCATGGTGTGTGCCGAGGGCGGCGAGAAATGGCTGCCACTGGCCCCGCTGGCTCCGATGTGGGATGCGAGTCTGCATCCGAAGGGCCGGGGGCCGCTGGCACGCAATGGCGGGGCTTTGCTGCTCCTGGGGCTGATCCTGCTCCTGTTTGTGCCGCCGCTGGGGGCGCTGCTGGCGGTGATCGGACTCGTGCTGTGGATCGTGGGCCGCTCGATGTGATCACTTCTCGTGCTCTTCGGCGACCATGCGGCCATCGAGGGCTGAACCACCACCGCCACCGGCGATGGGAGGACGGGGCTTTTTCTTGGTTGAGGCGCGGTAATCGGTGATCTCCTGCCGTGGTGGCAGGGGCGCGGCGTCATCGGACTGTGCCTCTGTGCGGAAGAGCTGCTGCCGTGCGTAGGCGAGGAAGGACGCGCCTTTGTCCGTGGCGGCTTCCTGGATGACGGCGGCGATGTCTTTGGCGGCGCGGAGATCGACAAGGCCAATGCGCATGGCGAGGCGCATGACTTCCTGCTGTGAAAGACCTGTGAATAGCGTGGCGGCTTCGACCTCTGAAAGCAGATCCGAAGGCAGGCGAATAGGGGTGGGTTTTGTTTCCATCTGTTAACAAAATACCATGTGGATAACTTTCTTCTACAATTTACTTGCGGTCGTAGAATAATGTTATACAAGTCCCCCATGCCGAAGAAAAACACCCCTCCTGCCGAAGTGACCGCCAAAGGCCCTGTGCCGCTGAACCTGCCTGATGATCTCAAGGCGCTGGTCTCCGAAGCCGCCCGCGAGCTGGACATGAGCAAGCAAGACATCATGCGCCAATCCCTCCGCCGGGGCATCCCGATCCTCCGCAAGCTCATGACGGCCGCGTGACCGGATTGACCGCACTGACGCCATTGAAATTTAACCGCACCTCCCATGCTTACCTTTCCTACTTCCCGTCCTTCGATGTCCTCGCGGCAGCTTCGTGATTTGCAGCTTTTGCGGCAGCAGGCCCGCCGCGCTCTTTGGCAGGGCCGCGTTTTGCAGATTATCACCCTGGCG
The DNA here is from genome assembly GCA_016713245.1 of Verrucomicrobiaceae bacterium. Taxonomy (GTDB): domain Bacteria; phylum Verrucomicrobiota; class Verrucomicrobiia; order Verrucomicrobiales; family Verrucomicrobiaceae; genus Prosthecobacter. Next base: position 42,285 of record JADJPM010000003.1, read on the forward strand.
CTGCTGCTGATCACCCTGGGCACGATCCTGAACCGCACCTGGCCGGTGGAAACGGCGGAGGCCGTGGAGCAGGCCCGGGGGTGGATGGCCGCCCTTTTGGCGGAATGATGAAACCAGAATGACGAAGGACGAACCTAACCTTTTTTTCCATGCCATCCCAAATCCAGACCCTCCTGCGCGAGATCAAGCAACTGTGCACTGAACGTCCCACGCCAAAACACAAGCTCATGGGCCAGCTTCATTTACTCATCGGGGAGCTGAGCCAGGATACGGTGGTGATCACCGATGAGGCCCTGCTCGAACTGGATGCGGAAATGCGTCAGGCCGCCTTGCTATCCCTGGCCGTGAACATGGGCCAAACCCTCGCGGAGGGATGATGAACTTCATGAAACCGAAACCTGCCACCTCCCTCCTGTGCTCGATCACGCTCTACATCACCGCCGCCGTGCGGTGGATGCGCCTGAGCCTGCGGACGCCGAGCGCCGTCGTGGCGCAGCAGGCCCGCCGCACCGTGAAAGAGATGATCATCAGTGCCCGAGCCTGCGAGGAAGTGTGGTGCCTGTGTAATGCACCGATGGAGGCGATGACGTGACCTCTTTCCCGCCGTTCACTCGGGAGGTGGCGGCGGGATGGGGCGGTGAGGGCTCTCTGGGTTTCTGCTCCTCGCCGCCCCTCTTTTTCCCGACCTAAAACCTGAATCTTGAAACCTGAAACCTGAACCCAATCCCGAGATGGATACCGCTACCCTACACCTGCCCCACGATCTCCAGACGGACGCGCCAGCACCGCCGCGGCTGCCCTGGAAAGCCTACCGAAAGAAGCCCTGCGGCCTCTGGCACTTCACCGATGCCGCCGCCCGCGAGCATGGGCCGTTTCTCCGGCGCGGCATCGCCCGCCGCCGCGTGTCTGAACTCAAACCCCGCGAGATGAGCGGGAGAAAGGAGGCGGCATGAAGAGTATCGTCTATGACCGCCTGCTTGAGGTGCAGCAACTCGCTCAGCGCAGTGATTACCTCAAAGACATGCTCGATGAGCTGGATCAAAGCGATGTCTATATCGTCTTCGGCCACATCGAAAAAGACAATAAAAGCGGCGAGGACGTGATTCCCGAGGGCACCCGCATGGTGCGCCTGAATGAAGGCCTCCTCGATGGCAGTGATCCCCTGACCGAGGAGGACCTCGAAAAGGTGCAGCAGGCGCTGCGTGTCGTGATGCTGAAACGCCAAGATCAGACTGAGCAGCGCATTCACGCCCTGCTCTCCCGTCCCGAAGATCCACCCGAGGAGGATGAGGCGACGGAAGCCGCGCCCGAGCCTGAGCCTGAAAAGCCCGCCCGCAAGCCACGCAAAGCCCCCGAGAAAACCCGGCTGATGCCCCGCGTGGATGCGGTGTACCTGCATGGCATCGCCATGGCTACCCGCCGGACCATCGCCGAGGCGGTGCTGCCGAGTCTGCTCTATGACATGCACGGCTTTGCCCAGCGCGGAGCCATGGACATGCTGCTCGTGCCGGAAAAGACCGTCGCAGACGTGAAGATGCATGACTTTCTCGAAGCCCTGCAACCGGACCTCTCCCGCCTGGGATTCACCTCGGAGATCATCCGGCACGAGATTCAGCGCCTCGGAATGAGCGAAACCAAAACCTCCCTGGCCATCTCCTGGCGCACGCCCCGGCCGCTGTGACTTCACTGACCCTGCTGACCTGACTGACCTTCTCCCCTTCTCCAAGTCCCCTCTTCTCCACGTCTTCCCTATGCGCACCCTCATCATCCAAATCGACGACCATAACGTCCGCTGCCAGCTCACGCATGGTTCACTGACTCACCAAGGCTTGATCCACCTGGAGCACGTCACGAGCTGGGGAAACCTCCTCCAGCAGGTCAAAGACGCGCTGAGCCTCGATGACCGCCCGCCGCCTGGGCTGCTCACGCATGGGAATTATCAGGAAAGGACCACGATGTCGAGCAATGGGCAGGAGGTAGTCTGGAAACCGCATCACTTCACCGGCGTGACCGTGCATGGATGGGCGTGGGGATTCTGGCTGCCGGTGAAGACCGGACAGACGGCGGAGACCTGCTGCGGCTTTCGCACGAAGGAGGCGGCCCTCGCCGCGGCGCTGGCCCTCAGCACGAACCTGGACCGCATCACGGGAGATCTGCCGAATGCCAGCTACGAGCCCTTCCAGCTCGATGAGGCGTGGGCCTTCCTCGATGCCCTCGGCCAGGTGCATAGCACCTTCCCGAGTGCCCGCGATGCCTTTGCCGCCGCTTCGAAGCATCAAAGCGAGCGCGTCGTGCAAGCCGCCGGCGGCCCGAACTGAAAACCTCACGACCATGCCCCTCCTCGCCGAAATCAACTGGAACGAAGCCATCGAGACCCTCTGCGGTGCTGCCATCGTCATCGTCTTCTTTGTGATGATGCCACGCAGCTAGAACAGCCAACCAAGCACCACGAACCAAGAACCAAGAACAATCACCATGCATCACTCCGCCATCCTCATCTCCCTCCTGCTGCTCCTCGCGGTCATTCTCCTGGCCATCAAATGGCAGGAGACCCGCGAGCTGAAGCGGGCCATGTCGAACATCTTCCACCGCATCGAGCAGCATCCGTTGGCCTTGTTCGCCTGGCAGCCGAAAGCGCCGCATCGCCCCGGACTGTGGCTGATCATCTTCGATGGCCCGAATGGGGCCCCGAAACGCACCCAACTGGAGATCACCACGCACCGCAGCCGCGAAGGCATCGAGCAGGAAATCGGCGGCAAGATCCTCCTGAGCCTCGGCCCGCTGCCCTATGCCGGGGCCGCGCTGAAGGCTCTCGGCGAGAAGCGGCTGCCGAGCCGCGAGGAGGCCGCGCAACGCGAGGCGGAGGGGTGAGAGCGAAGGGCAAAGAGTAGAAAGCCAAACCAGATCGCACGCATCACCCTACCCGCCAGCCTGCGCAGTGATTTCAACCGCGCCCCCACGATCGAGTACCGCCGCGTCGCCTACCGCGCCATCCTGAACCACCTCAAGCACGAACGCGAAAACCCGCCGCTCTTTGCCCTGCCCGCGAGCGCCGCTTGAAACTTGAAACCTGAAACTTGGAACCTTCCCCGCCATGAACAAATCCGGACTCCACCTCATCCAGCTCCCACGCACGGCGATGGAGCAGCTCGCCTCGAAGTTTCCGGAAGGCGTGAACGTGCTCGTCGTGCCGCCGCAGGAGGCCGCGTGCTTCTGTGAGTTCATCCGGCTGCCGAAGGCGGGCGAGAAGGATCCCACCACAGGACTGCCACGCACCACGCTCATCGAGCTGCTTCAGGAGGCCGGTCCGGAGCGCATCGCCGTGAAGCACCTGCGCAAACGCGGGGCCGCCACCGGCATCACACTCATCCCCAGGCAGCAGCTCATCAACTACATCAACGCCCAACCCGCGCCCGAGTGGCTCGAAACCGAAGAGGAAGAATAAACCTGATACTTTTGTGATCTTATGAAACCTTCCACCCCACGCCGCAAAGGCCCCAAGCCAGGCACGCCGCGAAAACTGCGCCTTGTCGATCAACCTGCCCTCGTGAGGAAGATGCACCGCGAGCACCTGGGCGGCCTGTACCTGCGTGATCTCCAGCGCAAGCATGGGTACATGGACGGCAACATCAAAAACGCCTTTGTCCGCCTCGGACTCGAAGTGAAGCTCTGCCCCACGCTGGGACACTACGAACGCACCCTGCACCGGCACAGCCGCGAGGAGATCCTCGCCCTGGTAGAGCAGACGCGCCGCATCGTGGTGCCGCCTGCGCTGCGCACGGAATGGCGGGAATGGACGATGGAAAAGCGCTGGTGGCTCATTCAAGCGCTCATCAAAAAGCATGGCATGCCTTACGAGCTGCCGAAAGGCCCCTACAGCGCCAATGTGGTGCCCTTCCACTACGGCACGCCGGCGGCCCATGAAACCGCCGCGAAGGTGAACGCCGGGCTCAACAGCCGCCAATGGCTCTGCCACCTCAAAATTATGAGCCGCGGCGTCATCTACGACGGCCACCTGTGGAGCTACGTCCCAGACAACGGCTATGTGCGCGGCCAGTTCAAAAAAGGCGAGGGCCGCAAGGTGCTGCATCGCGAGATCTACAAAGCCCATCACGGCGAGATCCCCGCCGGCTGCGTGGTCCGCTTCATCGACGGCAACGAAAACAACCTCGATCCCGCCAATCTCCGCCTCGCCACCCGGAACGATCTCGCCCGCGAGAACCAGGCCAAACACTTCACCTCCATCTCCCGGCGCAAACTCCAAGCCCTCCTCAAGCACGGCACCGTGAAGCTGCCCAAGGCGGCGTGAACCGCCTCGGATCAGTGACCGCGAACCCATGACTATGAATACACGACAACCAGCCCAGAGCGGTTCACTGCATCCGATTTGTTCGGCGGATTACGACCGTTTGAACTTTTGGTGCCAAGGATGGTTGAGCAAGCTCAACCATGTGATCAGGCTGCTAAATCACAGCTTCAACGACAAACAAAGGGGCAGACTAGACGTGAGAATCAACCATCTCCGCGCCCGTCACAATGCGGCAGTGAAACGCCGCCAACCGTTTGCCGACGCGCTTCTCAAACGTGAGCCGAACGACAAAGCTGACGGCACTGCCGGGGCGGAAACCAACCACAAACACACTGACTTATGAGCCAAGAAATAGCATCTACGACACCCAGCGCCCCGGCAGTTGCCGTGCAGCGCCCTTGTTCGCCAGCGTCGTTTATCGCGGAGGTGCTGCGAAAGGACGAGGCAGCAGTGAGCGAACTCAAAACCCTGGTGCCTGAATACACGCCGCCGGATGAATACGCGGCCCTCCACACTCGCGGGAAAGAGGCGCTGAAAACACTGGACGAAATGACCAGCCTGCTCAGGTCCGCAATCTGCATCTGTGAGCGGCAAGGCACGGCGACAAACTGGGAGGGCTTTGCCGCGTGCATCCGCAAGCTGGGGCTGAGTGGTGTCACTGCGCGCACTTATCGTCGGGCGGGGGGGGGCGGAAAAAACCCCAACAAACCCAAAACAACACAACCACAAAACCCAAAAACCCCCCCCCACACCCCCCCCCCCCCCCCAACCGCCGGGGGGGGGGGAGACCCCCCCCCCAACGGGGCGGGCGGCCCGGGGGGCCAAGGGCAACAGATAATTAAACCAACCGCGAGCTGGCCTAACCAACACTCTCTTTCTTTCTCATCCCTCATCCCTCCCCATGATCAAACTCGCCGATTTGCTCGACGGCATCGAAGCCGAAGCCCGCGCCGCTGAACAGCGCCTAGACATCCAAAGCATCGTGGCCCGCGCTAAACAGCGCGGCCTCATCAAAACCGCACGGGAAGAAACCGCCCTCACGCCGGCCGCTCGCCGCCTGGTGCGGAAGCTGGATGCCGATCTCCCGCCCCTCGATCGCGGGGCCGGTGAGAAGGCCACGAACCTCAAAGGCATCCTGCAAACCGATTGGATCGATGTCACGCCGGACATGGCCGAGGCCTGGCTGAAGCGGAACTTCAACAACCGCCCCGTCTCGCTCGATACCGTGCGTGCCTATGCCCGCGAGATGAAACGCGGCCGGTGGATGCCGGTGCATCAAGGCATCGCCTTCGATGTGAATGATAACCTCGTCGATGGCCAGCACCGCCTCATGGGGATCATCATGGCAGGCTGCACGGTGCGCCTCATGGTCACGTTTGGCCTGCCGTCGAAGATCGAAGGCACCCGCATGGTGGGCATGGATGTCGTCGATCGCGGTAAAACACGCACCGTGGCGGACCAGCTCAAAATCCAGCACGGCATTCACGGTGGCAGCATCCTCGCCATGATCTGCAATCGCCTGGCCGCCATTTGCAGCCCGGAGCGCACCCGCCGCCTGAGCGTCGGCGAGATCCTCGACATCCACGATCAGTTCAAAGCCGGTGTCGATTGGATGATCGAGGCCCGCCCGCGTGAGCACGGCCTCAAACAAGCCGGCGTGCTCGCCGCCTTTGCCTTTGCCTACCATGCCGAGGGCGCGGATTGGGCCAAAGGCCAGCTCGAAACCTACTGGCACCAGCTCACCGATGCCGCCCAGGAGCTGAATCCCCGCTGGCCCCTTTACCACCTGCGCACCTTTCTCACCGGGGATGCCGCCATCCTGCTGAGCCGTGGCAATGACCGCGCCCTCGCCGAGCTGGTGCTACAGGCCCTCATGCTCCAACAGCGCGGCGAAACGATTTCCGAACTCACCCATGCCCTCGAAGGCGCGGTCTATTACCGATCCTGCCAGCCTGAGCGCGTGGCCTCGATCTCGGGGATCTTTGCGCTACCGGAGGTGAAGCCCCTCAAAACCGCCGAACCGAAGAAATGGAGGAAGGCGGCATGAGCAGCAAAGCGACACCCCGCCAAGGCCAGAAGTGGGCCACGAACTTCGGCAAGGAAGTGATCAAGCTCACCCGCGTGGGCACGCGGAACGTGTACTTCCAAACGGACACTGGATCCGGTTTCATGCTGCGCAGCCGTCTCGTGCAGGAATGGGGCCTCGTGCCTCGCAACTTCAAAGCGAATCCATGAAGATCACCGAAACCTACACCGCCCTCGCTGCCTGTGCCCGCCGGCGTCTCTCCGGAGAATGGGAATGCACCGCTGCCGAGCGGGATCTGCTCACCCTCATCACGGAGCTGAGCTTTGATCTGGCTCAGACATGGGCCGCCGTGCCCTGTCTGGCCGATTTCGCCGCCGTGCTCGGCCTTCACAAAAGCACCGTCTGCCGTGCGCTGCGCACGGCCCGCGAGAAAGGCTTCCTTCTCGTGATGCTGCGCCGTGATGAGACTCTTTACTCGATCTGCACCGAAACGCGTGGCAATGCCTCCGAAAGGCCCGGCGAGGCCAGCCAGGTGAAAGCCCGCCTCCTGGACATCAACCGCGTGCGAGCCGCTGGCAGCGCCGATGTGGATGGTCAACAACGCCTCCCCGGTGTGCTTCCGAGCGAGGAAACCGAAGCGCCCGCCAAGGCCTTTGCCGCGATGATGGAAGTGCCTGAGCCTTCCGCCTCAGCACCTCCACCCGCGCCACACCCGATGTCCGGCGGCGATGACAACGAAACGGACAACGAAACGGACGCCGAATTCAAGACCCGACTTGAGAGGATGGTGCTCACGATGGAATCGAAGCGGCAAGATCCCGTCTCACCCGCCCTCGAGGTGCCACGATCTCCCCGAGATCGCTCCCCGCTCGAAGCCCAGACCTTTGACGACCAAATGAAGATGCTCTGTCGAGGACTGCGAGATGAGCAGCGGCACGCCATGAACCTCCTCCGCGAGGAATTCGCCAGCGCCAGCAAGCTCGAGGAAGCCGCTTTTTTCAAATGGGGCCGCCTTTGGAAGTCCCGCGTGATGAAAAACCCGCTCCAATGCCTCCAGGTCGCCGGAGAACACAAAGCCCTCCGCCTCACCACCGGCGAAGGTGCCAACCAACCCGGTGCCTGGATGTACCGGGCACTGCAAAGCCTGATGACCTGTGCGGCGCAGAACGTCTCGGATCAGATACGCGAGGAGTAAAATATGGAAAACACGACAGCCAGCCCCCGAGCGTTATCTGCATCCGATTTGTTCGGCGTTGCGCATGGAGGGGTATGGTGCTGCGAGCACAAGGAAAAATGCAAATGGCAGGGGTTCGCATTGCATCAAGGCTTAGCTTGGGGTGAGGTGCCAAAACTCTTTCCCGGCTACCGTGACTGGAGATCTGCCCACGACCAAGAATGCGGCGGGAGACTTATCCAATTGGTTGAGCCGAACATTCCAACTGTGCCGACCCGAAGGGCTGAATAATGAGCACCGAAACCATAACCAACGTCCACCAGCCCGCAGGGTTGGCACCAGTGCCTGTTCTGCCTTGGGATGGAATGTGGAATCTCGATGATGATGCCGAGATGTTGGTCATGCTCAAGACCCTCGCTCTCCGCCACAAACCTGCCCTGCTCATGATCAACGGCCAATGGCAAATGGGCTGGAAGGGCAAAAGAGAAGTGTGGGGGATGCGGCTGCCGTGCCCTCGCCGGGCCATCCGAGATGCGACCGAACGCCTATTCAAGGCCATCAAAGGCCGCGATGTCGTGAATGGTGACTATCCGCCGAATCCACGCCTACCGGGAGTGCGGGCCGTTGAAGTGCTCGCCCTCGCGGAGAGTTGGCAGAACGAATAGCATGACCTACGCCGCCACAGACTCCTCAAGCAGGAACCAGCGCCTTTCGGCGTTAGGTCCATGCGCTGGTTCTCGTCCGTTGGCTCCTCGCGGTGGCAATGATCGAGTCTGGACGCCTGACGCTCTTGCTGTTCGCATCGTCTCACACTTTAGCCCATCTGGCCGCATTCTTGAGCCGTGCAAAGGCCAAGGTGCCTTCGTCCGAGCCATGCCGGGCTGTGAATGGTGCGAGATTGACGAAGGGAGGGACTTCCTCACCGTCGAAGGGCGATGGGATTGGATCGTGACGAATCCGCCGTGGTCGCAATTCAGGCCGTTCCTCGCTAAGTCCATGCAGGTCGCTGACAATATAGTGTTCCTCGCCCTACTCAATGCGTGGTTCATGCGGGCTCGGGTCGCTGACATGCGCAGAGAGGGATTCGGCATCGTCGAGGTGTTGATGATCGACACGCCGCCGAAGCCCTGGCCGCAAACGGGCTTCCAACTCGCTGCCGTCCACGCCAAGCGCGGGCATGGCGGGCCGACGATCTTTAGTTACGAGAACGATGCGGATCAGGCGACGGCGAGCGGGAAGCGTTGATTTCACGACAGATGAGCTACGAGCCGTTGCCTGCATCCCGCTGGTTCTCATTCCGTGGTCTAAAGCTCCCGAAAAATAAATCGCACAAAGTCCGAAAAAACAACTTGAACATGTTCGGACAATGTGCGATATACAAGGGTAGTCAGAAACAAATCCAAACAAACACCATTATGAGCGCAAACCTAACCGTCTCCGAATACGCAGAAAAGCTCGCCAGAATGTATGGCAAATACCTCACGGTCAGAAATAAACTAGGCTCCCGCCAATGGGTAAAAGTTGCAGATTTGCTTGCCGCTGGAATGGGGGGTGAGATTTTAACTGAAAATGCAAACGAACCCGAGGGGGAAATGTGGGACGATGTTAGCGAGGCTCCGAAGTATCATCTTGCTGGAAAGACGCACGAAGAAATTTTCGGCTAAACATGACCTTCGCCGAACAACTCAAACGCCAGCGCCAGCGCCTCGGACTCACGCAGTCCGAGGCCGCTGAGGTACTGGAAGTCTCCGCATCGTGGGTGGACAAGGCAGAGCGGGAGATCCGCACGCCAATCAAGATCACGCAAGAGGGAGCGATTGCGAGGCTATCGAAGGCCAAGCGACTCCCGAAGGAATGAGAACGCTCCTGCTGACCTACCGCCGACCGAGGCGCGTCAACCGCGAAGCGGAACTGAGGGCGCTATCGGCGGTTAGGTCCGGCAGGTTGTTCAGCGGCGAATAGAGCCAAAAAATATATGACGAAAACCGAAGCATCAAAACTACAACAGGGCGACCGCGTGATAACGGTGAACGGGAAATACACGCAGGATGCACAAGTGCTGTCAGTAGAAAAGCATCACCGCGACGGCTACTGGATATGCTACCGATGGATTTCTCCAACCGGCAAAGTCTGTGACGGTAAGAAGCGCCACAACAGCGTCTATCTGAAGCCGCTGAACGAACCAACTCTGCCGACCGAAGGGGCGGCGAAAGACTCATGAAAACACTCAAAACCAAATCCGCCCCGAAGGTTGGCAGCAGTGCCCTTGTTCGGGCTTTTAGGGTGGACGTTGCAGACTGGCCCGAGGCCACTGGCATCGTCCGCACAACCAGCCCGGCAAAAGCAAAGTTTGCAGCGTGGAGAGGAGCTAAAGATGCGGGGTATGATCTGCCCTTCGCTCGCTTCAAAGCACGGCGAGCACCCGAGTATGACAGCAACACGGCGCTCATCGCTGGCCGCAACTACGATCTCGAATACGCCACGGCTGGGATAAGCCAGCGAACGATGCTGCGGATCAGGCGACGGCAGGCGGAAGCGTTGATTTGGGCTACGACAAATGAGCTACCCGAGCCGACCTTTGCCTGCATCCCCGCTGGGTTTTCTCATTCGCTTGGCCCACCCAAGATTTCTGAAATCTACGCTACGCAAAGGTAGGCCACCTTATGTAGAGATAGTCTCACCATGACAGCAGACACTTGGCACACCGGCTTAGCACAACAGCCTAGCACCGCCCTCGAGCGAAGCCGCCAAAACCGCAAGCCTCACACCTGCAAACATCGCAATGATCTGCAAGCTCACCAAAGACGGCACGCCAACGGGCAAGCCGCTCGCTGAGCGCTCGAAGATTGAAGCTGTCATGGGTGCCAGGACTGAAAGGCCTTCCGTCACATGCGCGGCCGGAAATTTTAACGTCGCCATGACACCTGATTTCGCGCCTGCAAGGTGGGGATGGTGGGCGCAGGAATTTTACGCGAATCCCTCAAGATGCGGAGAAGACTTCCAGGCGGGCTCACGCCAGTTAGCCGCTGAAACGTCCCTCGATCTACGGCGGTGCTCCCCGATCGTGGCGTAAGCGGTGTCACATGTCGCTCGCGGTGAAGTGCGCTGCAAAGAAGCCCCGAAGGCCAAGAAGCGCCCGAAGGAATGAGAACCGCTGAATGCACCAACCCGGAGGGCTGCGAATGGTGCCGAAAAGACAAACGACGAAAACCAAGCGACGACCGCCAGCCGAGGGTTAGGTGCTCAGTTTTGACCAGTTCTGCCTTTGGGTGCTGTTCGAGCACAGGCCATGAGCAACCTACGGACTCAGCCTGCTGGACTCGGAACTCTCCGACATCTGCCATGCGGTGGACCGCATGAGGGACAAGTGGAAAGCCGATGAAGCAAAACGCCGCTGCCGCACATGCTGGGGCAGCGGGCAAGTCGAGATCCAATCAGGCCCATACTACCGCACCTGCGATGCGTGCGGCGGTAGTGGGCAGAACATCCAAGTGTAGCCGACCAAGGGAGGCGGGAAAAAGCTATGAAATCACCAATAACTACCACCGCCGACCGCAGGTTGGCTGCCACGCCTAGTTCAGCCCGTCGGCGGGAAAATCGCTATGCAGCATGGCAAAAGCTGCTGGCCGATGGACTCAAGATCGAAGACCTCAACGGCCTCGCAAAAGTCGAACTCCATGAGGATGGCTGGTGCCGTGGCTTCCAACGCTACGACAGCTATCAGCGGGCCGATATGATGAGCAGTCACCGCCTCGGGTATCGCCAAAAAGAACGCATCGGGGAAACATTCTGGACACACCTAGCCGTGCCCGGCCTGTGCTTCCCGACACGCAAACGTGCCCTAGACGCCGCTGCGCGTGCTCTTGGGCTGAACGATCAAAGTCTGGCGACGGCGGGCGCTGGACTTCAACCAACAGAACAGGCAACTCCCCGCCGTTGCCGGCACTGACTTGTTCAGCCCCGCACTTTTATGGACAAGCTACTCACAAAAATCGAAGAACTGACCCAGCACGAAGGTCTGGAGCCTGAGACGATCACACTGCTAAAGATGGCGGCTGAAGCTCAGAAGACGGGCAAAATGCCACCCCTGCCGATCTCAATGCAGGCGCTACCACCGACGCACTTCCACGACTGCACCGGAGCCAATAACGGGATGGGCAAAATCACCGCGCCGCAACGCATTAGCTGAACAGATAATTAAACCAACTGCGAGTTGGCATAACCACGTCCAAAAATCATGGGCAGCTTCAATTCTCTCTTTCACGCCGCCGCGATCGAGCAATCGCTGGCTCGAAACACGGTCCAAACCTACCTTTGGCATTTGCGGCGCTTTTTTGAATCGACACGGCTTCCGGCGAGTCAGTGGGAGGGGCCGCATGTGCGGCATCATCAAACGCATCACGCCGCACACGCTGCGCCATGGCTTTGCCACGCACGCGATGCAATCCGGGGCCGATCCACGCACCATCCAGGATCTGTTAGGCCATGAGAACCTCGAAACGACCATGATCTATCTCCATGGCGATGCCGCGAGAGGCTTCAGTCCGCTCGATGTACCACCATCAGCCCGCATTCTGCCTTTTCCAGATATGCGGAAAATTGCGTGAAATAATACTTTTGTGATTGTGCGAAATGCGACATCATCCGCGCCATGCCTGGCCGCGATGCCGCTGACTTTCACGAATCCAGCTACACGCACGATGTAGCTGCCTGCGATTCGTTCGACGACGTCCTTGAAGAGATCATCGAGGAAAAATGGCCGTCGAAATGGCCGCGTGAAATCATGCCGGCCCAGATCAAATTTTGCCGCCGTATCTTGCGGGCCTATCTTGAATCCGGTCACAGCGTGCATGTGGACATCCGACGGATGGAAGGCCGCGAGCTGCTCGCCTGCCTGATCGCCGAGATCATCGCCGCTCCCAACGCTCGCCTCATGGCCAGGTGCGTGGATTTCGTGTTCTCGCTCGGCGTCCAGCTAGGCATGAGCGAAACGGAAATCGCAGAACTCGAAGGCCTCACCAAGGCCACGGCCAGCAACTACTGTGTGCAGCTCAAAAAAGTCTATCGCGATGACAAGCCCGCGCCAGGCATGAAAAGCCGTGAAGCCGTCGCCAAATACAAAGAACTCCGAACCGGCCGCAGCAGCCGAGGACCTCGGCAGGAATGGCCCTTTGCCCACGCTTTCAAAAACGCCTATGCAAATAACTGAACACGCCATCAGCGCGGAAGACATTTCTGGACTCCGCTCGCTCATCCAAGAGGCCGATCTATTCGGCAGCAATCAGGCCGCTCATGCTGCCCATCGCTTGCGCATTTGCATCGAAGTCGGTGGCAAACTCGAAAGCTGGAAAGCGGCGATCCCTCGCGGCCAATGGGAAACGTGGTGCGACGAGATGTTTCCAGACTTCAACAAAGTGACCCGATGCCGGTGGATGCGCGTCCATGCCATGCACTCGGCTGGCAAACTCGACCTGGAAAGCAGCCGCGGGATCCGCCATGCCTACAGCCTCATCGGCATCCTGCCCGACTCCGAAGCCAGCGGCAACAAGTCCACAAAGACTGCCGACACCTGGCTAACCCATCTCACCAGGCTCATGCACAGTCTCGAACTCATTCAAATCGAAGACTTAAGCGAGCCCGAGAAAAACAACTTGGCCGAGCGCCTCGATGTCGTCACCAAATTCTCCGCAAAACTCCGCGCCACCAACGCCAGCCAGGCTGCCTAGCCACCACCAGCGCCCGCCAGGCTGGCCAGCACTCCCCCCCTCCAAGGAATCTCTTACCCACCCCCCACCCCGAGGGGTTTTTCCATCTACCACTGTTTTTGAATGTATGACCAAAAAACCAAGTTCCCATGAAAAATCAACGCGCCGCGGCCCCAAACTGGAGGCGGCGGAGGTTGTGACGACGGCAGACGGGCTGAAAGTTTATTGTGCCTTCACGAAGCTCGTGCCGGTGGCTGATTTGAAGCCGCATCCGAAGAATTGGAATGAACACCCGCCGGAACAGTTGGAGATGGCGGCCAAGATATTCGAGCAGGGCATCCGCCGGCCGATTCGGGTGTCTGCTTTGTCCGGTCTGATCACGGTCGGACATGGTGCGTTGGAGACGGCGAAGATGAAGGGCTGGAAGGAATGGCCGGTCGAGATCCAATCCTATGCCTCCGAAGAGGAACTCGCGGACGTGACCGCCGACAACAAACTCGGCGCAAAGTCCCGCGCCAATCCCGACAAGCTCGCCGCTCTGCTGCAAGAGCTGCAAGGCGAGATTGACATCGAGATCGCCGGCGTCACCGATGCCGAGATGAAGGACCTGATCGCCAGCTTGAACCCTCAGCCTCCTGAGAAGGGCAAAGAGAAACCCAAAGAGGCCAAATCCGTGACCATCGACGCCATGTACCAGGTGATCGTAGAATGCAAAACCGAGGCTGATCAAAAGGCCACACTGGAGAAACTCGAAAAGGAAGGACTCCAAATGCCGACTCTTGACCTTGTAAGAAGCTCCCGCGTCGAGAAATCATTCCGCGTCCGCCAGGTGCTAGGCATGTTCGATGTGCCCGACAAGACGGCCATCGAGCACCGCTGGCATGTGGAAATGCCGGTGCATGAGCAGGACTGGACGATAGGCTTGATCGTCGGCCCGTCTGGCGCTGGCAAATCGGTCATCTCTCGGGAGGCCTTCCCGTCCGCGCTGTTTGTGGATGAGCCCTTCGACTGGCCGAAAACCAAAGCATCCTCGATGGCTTCCCCGAGGGCATCGAGACGCGGCAGATTGTCGAGACGCTGTCCATGGTCGGACTCTCCTCGCCGCCGCTCTGGCTGAAACCCTACGGGCATCTCAGCAATGGCCGCGCTTCCGATGTGACCTGGCTCTCGCCGTCTCCAAAGGCCAGCCGCTCGTCGTGTTCGATGAATTCACCTCCGTCGTCGATCGCGATGTCGCGAAGTGCTGCTCATCCGCCCTCGCCAAGACACTCCGCAAACGCGGCGGCACGCAGTTCGTCGCCGTCTCCTGTCACTTCGACATCCTTGAATGGCTCCAACCTGACTGGTCATACGACGTAGCCGCCGCGAGGTTCGAATGGCGGCAGCGAAGGCGACGCCCCGAAGTCCCTCTCGCAGTTCATCGCGTCGGGCGTGAGGCGTGGTCGCTGTTTCGGGGCCATCACTACCTGAGCGCGGACATCCACCGCGCCGCCCGCTGCTACGCCGCCTTTTGGAATGACAAAGCAGTCGCCTTCGTCGCCACGCTGCCGAATCCCGGCATTAAGCGAGCTTACCGCGAGCACCGCCTCGTCGTGCTGCCCGACTACCAGGGCGTCGGCATCGGCAATGCCATGAGTGAATTCATCGCCAATGTCTATGTCTCGCAGGGCTTGAAATACTTCTCCTGCACCAGCCATCCCGGTTTGATCCATCATCGAGCAAAAAGCCTGCTCTGGAGAAACCAGCGACTACCCACAAGTAAGATCGCCAAAGCATCCAAAAGCGGATTCGGCGGCGGCACCCGATGCGGCAGCCTCACCGCCACCTTCGAGTTTCTAGGACGCCGCCCGGAGTAGTCCCGCCAGCCCGTCAAGCACGGCCCCGGAAATCTTTCCCGGAAAAGATCATCCCCGCCCTTGACCCGCCCGCAGACGGTGTAATGATTGCACCACGAAAGGACACCGCGCCAACGGTTCCTTTCCCATCAAACCACAAGCCACTGACACCCATGTATCGCGCCCAAAAGTTTCCGCCCGTATGCCGTCATGCAGCAGCACCCGCAAAAAACGCCGCGGCTTTCACAAACATCTCATCCACCTCCCGTCATGATACCAACGCTCTCCGTCAGGCAACGCACAACAAAATCCTCCTCCTCAATTCCCACAACAGCACCAGCTCCTACCGCCTCACCGCCAGCGTCTTCCGCTGCGCCTGTGAAAACAGCCTCATCACCGCCCAAAACCTCCTTTAATGAAGTGCGCGTCCCTCACATAAGCGACATCCAGGCCCGCGTCATCTAACAACTTGCATCATGTCCTGACCCGCATGCCCAAAATCACCAACTCCATCCGCCACATAAACACCTCCAGCTCACCGCCAGCAACACAGCCTTTGCCCGCGCCGCCCTCATCACCCGCTACGACAACAACCCGCGCCCGTCACCCCAAATCAAATCCTCACCACGCCGTCAAAACGATGTGAGAACACCTCTAACACGTCCTCAGCCGCACCCAAAACCTCGTCCGCAAAAACGCTACACATCCAGCGCAACAACACAGCCCACTTTCACAATCGCCCGTCACACCACCCGCAAAATCAGCATCAACCAAAACACCCACATCAACCACGCCCTCTAAACCCCTCACCAAAAAAATACGCAAACTCAAATCCTAAACCCTAAACCCTCTCTACCCGCCAAAATTTCAATCCCTCCCAGCCTTTTTCACCAGCATAATCACCACCCTTTCCACCAACATCCTCACCAATATCGCTGCCGTTCTCAACGCAAAAAAAACCAACAGCAACAACTACCTGCAATAAACAACTCCACAAAACTGCCCAAAAACCATATAAACAAATCCCTCCTAAAACACATATAACATCCAAACACCAATAAAATCAAATACAATAATACCTAAAACTAATTCAAAAATTTAATATATATTGGCTTTAAATCGTTGCGTGGTGCCAAACCGCTCTAATGCGCATTCACGTCCGCAAATTCCAATAACAGTCCCGATGTCATAAGCGATGCCCTCAAAAAAAATCCAGCGCCTCACTCGCAACGTGCTCTGGCGAAAACCTCCGCCTCAATGCCGACGGCGATAATAGTCATCAACGGCTGGCAAACCTTCAACTAAACTGTCCAGACATACAGTGGCACCACTGACGGCCGCCACCGCCCACGCAGCCCGCCAAGGCTGGCCTGAACACCTCACCCATCACCGCTCATGCCCCGCAAATCCACCAAGATTCCCGCCGTGCCCACGCCTGCCGATTACGCTGCCGCCCGGCACGCCCTCGGACATAGCCAGGTCAGCCTCGCGGAGGCTATCGGCATGAGCCTTCGCACCATCAAGCACCACCAGCGAATCCGTCAAGGGCAACGTCACGCGGGGAAATGATGCTCGCCCTGCAATCCGTCCCCTCGCACTCATGAGCACGTCCACGCGCATCCTCACCCTCCGCCTCAAAGAAGGCTGGTGGCGTCAGATCAGCGGGGCCTCCGCCGTCGCTTTCGACTTCGCCTCAACACGCCCTTTTTCCGAAAGCAGCTCATCGGCCGCAGTATGACGAGATCCCACTCTGGCTCGGCTACCACACAAGACAGACGCACACGAAGCGCATGCGCTTCGCTTTGGCGCGGTGTCCCGATCTTCCGCAGGTCATCCACCGCACTTTGGCCCGCAGCCTGTCGATCTCCTCGCCATCGACCTCTCCGCCCTGATTGAAGATCCCAAAGCTGAGCAGCAAAGCTGCTTGTGATCAGCCATTGACTCCCCGCCGCCATACAAAACTGGCATGGCAATACTGAAAGCCCGAATCTCGACAAGGTAAAGCGGCGGCAGATCCAGAACATCCTCGCCAAGCAGGCCGCTGGAAAGACGCTCTCCGCACGGGAGGAGCGTGCCCTCGCGGAAGCCGCCAGCGATCTCCCACCACGGCGCGGACAACTTCGTCAAGACCTCGACGAACTCGCGGGCCGTCTCCAACGTCTCGCGAAGTCGATTCAGAACTGGCAGCGCAAACTGCCGGAGTCTGACTACGGCCTCGTTCCGATGGACGGCATGAAATCGCCGCGTGGGTGCAGTTCATGGCGGCGCATCACACTCGCCGGCGCGGAGCCGGACGGGCATCCCGATGACCGAGCCATGATGACCGTCAGCGATTGGAAGGCGGAGGGCTGAAGCTCAAGTGCGAAAAGCTCCAGCTCGAAAACGCGCCAGGTCGCGGGCGAGCTCGTGCTCGCGGCGGATGTGACGGGGCTTTCGTCCCTCGTCTTGGCTTTCGCCCCGGGCCTTGAACAATCTCCCCGGGCGTCTCGCGCAAAAGATCCTCAACGTCTCCGATTTCCATGAGGCGGAAGAACTCATCGCGCAGGAGGTGAACGTCGTGCTCAAGACGCTGCAAAACGCGGACTTCCTCGAAGCCTCGCCCGCCACTCAGGTCAACGCGGTCAATCCCGTCACTGAAACGGCCGCCACGCCAAAGAAACACGCCCAAGCGCCAGCCCAAAACGAAGGAAGCGGAAGGCAAAGCGGAGGCCCGCAAATGACCGCGCTTCAGGTGCGTCCGGTGCAGCGCATGTGGGAATGGATCGACGAGCACGTCGTCATTCCGCAGGTCATCGGCAGCCTGAATCCAGGGCCGCTCGATACCAGCCTCATGCCGTTCTGGCGGGGCATCTACGATGCTTTCTGGAGTAAGAAAACTCATTTCCTCACGCTGGCCTGCTCGGCCCGTGTGGGTAAGACCTTGTTTTGCATCTGCTGCGTCCTCCACAAAAAGGGCGTGTGGCCGGGTCCGGTGCTTTGGGTGGATCCCACGGGCAAAACCGCGAAGGCGTTCTCACGCACGGAGCTGCAGGCGCATATCATGGAATGCCGCCCGGTGGCAGACAAAGCCATCATCGACAAGACGCACTGGACCACGCTCCTGATGCACTTCACCGGATCCGTGCTGCGCCTCGTCGGCGGTGGCAGTGTGGCCGATCTCGCGGGCTATCAGGCGGAAATGGTCATTCTGAACGAAACGGATAAGACAAAGCACAACCTCAAAGGGGAAGCCGCCACGCAGGATCTCGCCCTTGCCCGCACAAAGCAGTTTCGTTTCACCAGGAAGATTCTGGAGAACTCCACCCCCACCACCGAATGGGGCCGCATCTGGTCCCGCTTCAAGGCGGGCAGTCAGGAGCATGTGTACCTTCCATGCCCGCACTGCGGCCATAAGCAGCGCCTCACGTTCTTCGCCGATGAAAAGGAGGTTCCCTTCGACGAGGAAGGCAAACCACTCCCCGCAGGCACCAAGCGCGTCGAAAAGACCGGACGTTTCAAATTCGACCACCTGAAGCGTGAGGACGGCAGCTACGACCTCGAGCGCGTCGAGCGCGAGACGGTCTATGAGTGCGCCTGCTGCCAAAAGACCATTGATCAATCGCACCAGGCTTGGATGCTCCGCCGCTACGAGCTGCGAGCGCACAATCCGGCCGCGCCGGTGGATCATCGCAGCTTCCACATCTGGGCCGCGCTCTCGCCCTTCGAAGGCTGGGGCATGATCGCTAAGGAGTTCCTGCTCGCTCGGGGGAGCATCTCGCGCATGCACAACTTCACGAACAGCACCCTCGGGCTGCCGTTCGTGCGCAAAGACCACGGACATCAAAATCGACGACATCGACGCCATGATTGCCCGCTCGCCGGAGTACCTGCTGCGTGAGATCCCGCGCAAGCCTGAGTTCCTCACCATGTGCGTGGACGTGCAGGGCGATGGCTTTTGGTGGACCATTCGCGCCTGGGGCCTGTGCTACGACCAGCCCGAGCTGCCCATTTGGGCCGCCACCATCGACTACGGCGCCGCCGTCTCCTGGAAGCAGATCGAGGAGATCGCCGGCATCGAGCCGGACCACAATGGGAAGTACAACCATTACACCTTCGACGGCGAGCCCTACGTTGTCTTTGCGGGCCTGATCGACTCCGGCTTCGAGGCGCAATCCAACAAGAAGGTCTATGCCTTCACCCTACGCCATGCCGATGTCTTCAGCCCGTCCAAAGGCGGCGGCTGGCAACAGCCCCGCGGGATGGATGTCCGCACCTCCCCGGTGAACGATGACCAGCAGGAACTCGTCTGGTATTACGACGACGGCTTCAAACCGAAGCTCTATTACAGCTGCATCAAAGAGCATTCCGTCCTCCGCTGGCTACCGCGAAACATCGGCCCCGACTACAAGGCCCAGCTCACCGCCGAGCGCACCCAAGAGCAACTCCAGCCCAACGGCGAGGCCAAACTCATCTGGATCGTCCGAAGGCGAGCAGGGGAACCACCTCGGCGATACCGAAAAGTGCACGAGGTGATCGCCGGGGCCGCCATCGAGGACACTCGACGAGATCCGGGAGAAATACTTCGAAGAGCACGGCCGCGCCGGCATCGCCAGTGAGGATGAGGATGAACGATGAAACTTGAGACTTGAAACTCCCATTTTTTGACACCACTCTCCCCACGTTAATCCATCCTACGCCATCGCCCGCTCTGCCCTGTGCACCAGGGCGGTGTCGTTAGTGGAGCAAAGTGTCACACGGGAACACTTTGCCTTCTGACTGATAGGTGCCTCCCGGCATGACTGTCGAAGACTTTGCCGCCATCCTGCTGGCC
>JADJPM010000004.1 GCA_016713245.1 Verrucomicrobiaceae bacterium
CTTCTCGATGGTGTCGCGGTCCTTTTGAAATAAACGGTTTCAGGTGGGCGGGCGGCGATGTCGGTGAGGGTGTTGAAGACGGCGTAGGCGTTGGGGCCGAGTTCTTTTTGGTAGCCGGTGAGACGTGTGGAGAGGTCCAGAGACAGAGCCTTCAAGCCCTCGGCTCGCGTTTTTTTGTCGTCGGGTTTGGCTGCTGGGAGGCGGAGGACGGTGTTCAAGGCGAGGGTGGACTGGGCGGTGGTCATGCTGATGCTGCGGACACTTGTGAGGAACTTGGAAAACTCGTCCCACATCAGTGGCAGGCTGCGGGAGGTGATCTCGATCTTCAACTGCGCCAGAGCTTCTTTGCTGTGGGAGGCTTTGATGGTGGCGACTTCTTCCTCGAAGATGACGCCGTTGGAGCAGTGCTTGCGCATGAAGCCGATGTCGAACCGGAGGGCGCGGGCTCCGTTGAAGCTGTTGGTCACGCGGAGGAAGGGCGTGAAGGGATCGTCTTTTTTGATCTCGCTGTCCCAGTAGTTCAGCACATGCGTTTTATGCATGAGGTCGATGAAGGCGTAGCTGAGGGTGCGTGGTGCGGAGGCACGCTTGGCTTCCCATTCGACTGATGAGAGTCCAGGAAAGGCTTTTTCACAGACCTCTTGAGCCAGCTTCACCGCCTCCTGATTGGTGACGACACGGTAATCACGGCTGACAACGCCGAGCACGAGGCCGGTGAGCCTGTTTACCAGAGCTTTCTTGCCAGGGATGCTGATGCGGCGGGTGCTGCCGTTCGAGCCAACGACGGCTTCAATGGCGACCTGATCGACATCGAAGAGGAGGTCATGGACGGTGGTTTGGAGTTTCATGTGGGGTCGTGTTCCTGCTGCCATTGCACCATCCGGTGGTGGATGTCGTGGTAGGCGGAGAGTTTTGGGCGCTGAGTGGGACTGGCGGCGACGGCGGGTTCCTGCATGGGTTGCATGGAACCGGAGCGGTCGAGGATGTAGGCGATTTCGGAGAGATGTGGATTCATGATCACCTCGAATCTCTCACAGGGGGTGGGACATTCGCAGGGTGACAGAAAAAGTTTATGCATTAATCTTCATTAAGATGTCCAAAGTATTCTCCACCCGAAGCTCGCGCTCCAACACAGTCCAAGCGCCGCCACCTCTTCGTTCAGGAGCCAGTCGTCCTGCCATGTGGCGGGTGCTGGAGATTCACAAGATCATCCGCACTGGCAAACATCCCAACTGCTCCACTCTGGCGAAGGAGATTGAGGTGACACCGAAAACCATTCAGCGGGATGTGAGCTTCATGAGGGATCAACTCGGTCTGCCTTTGGAATACCACGCCATCAAGCACGGCTACTACTACTACACGCAGGAGGTCAATGAGTTCCCCATGCTGCACTTGTCGCGCTCTGACTTGGTGGCCCTATTCCTGGCACGTCATGCGCTGGAGCCAGTGCGCGGCACGAAGTTGGAAAGAATGCTGGCGGAGAGTTTCAGTAAAATCGCGGAAGCCTGTCCCGGTGAGGTGTCGATCCAGTGGCATGAGCTGGATGAAGCCTTCTCAGTTAAAGCCTCCGGAGTGCTACCTGCTGACGTGACACTGTTCGGGGATTTGCTGGATGCGGTGATGGCATGCCGCGAAGTGAGCTTTGATTATCATAAGCTGACAGGCTCCAAGCCCGAGCATCGCACTGTCCAGCCCTACCATGTGGGGCAGATCGAGCACGGATGGTATTTGCTGGCCTATGACCCTGGAAGAAAAGGCATGCGGACGTTTGCCCTCCAACGCATCACTAACCTCCAGGTGCTGAAGACGAAGTTCGTTCGTGATCCACGCTTCAATGCGCGGGATCATCTGGGCGGAGGCTTTGGCGTTTGGAGCTACGATAAGAAAGAGAACCAAGCGCACGAGATTAGCATACGTTTTGAAGGCTATGCCGCCCGCGTCGTAGCAGAACGCATGTGGCACGCATCACAAGCTACACGGAGGCTGAAGCCAGACGGCAGCGTGATTGAGTTTCAAGCTACCCTTTCCGGATTGGAAGAAATCACCCGTTGGATTCTGAGCTGGGGAAGCAAGGCAAAAGTGCTGGGACCGCCTGAACTGAAGAAGCGTGTGCGCGAAGAGCTTGAAGCTATGATGCACACTCCCAGCTAAAGAAAAGAGACCCTGTAAAGCGTGAAGCAAAACAGGATCTCAGATCTTTAGGCACTCAAACCGACGTGCGTATCCAGCAACCCGTGAAGGGCTTCTGTGCGTTTTGGTAGCTCTGCGAGATTTCCATCTTTCAGAGACTCCGTGAACGCATTGAACAGCGACCACACATTTCTCCCCTCGAATGCATCATGACGAGGCTCACGCCATTCATTAAGCACCGGAGGGATCAGGCGGTTGGAACAGACGCCGACATCAGTTGCGCGGATGATGAGATCATGAGCTTCGATGTCAGTGATCTCGGCCTCTTTGTAGGCTTCGATGCGTTTGTCTTGATCGTGCCATTTTGCCAGGAGTAGGCCAATGGAACGACTGACCAATTGAGGCAGGTCACGAACGATGAACCGGGTGTGTTTGCGGGCGAATTTAATATCGCCGACAAAACTAAGGTTATCGCAAACGAACACACTGGCACCGGCGACAATACCAGCGGGGAACGTCTTGTCGTGGCTGTTACGGAGTCCAAGAACCCAGCAATAATCTTCTGTGGCCTTTTGGGCGTGAATCTCCATCAGACCAAAATAGCGTTGGCCTTCATGCGACAGTGAATGTGCTTGAGTGCCGATGCGCAGGTTGGTGGTTTTCAGGGTCTTTTGAACCTGACTGATGAGCTGATGGTGAGGAATCGGACACCAGCTATTCGTTGAGCGTGGTGTGTTGACGTTGCGGACTTCATCAAGGTCCACGTTTTGTGCTCCGCAGTGAAGAGTAAGGTTCGGTGTTCTGCGGGAGGCGATGACGGGTAGAGGATCGAGGTTTGCAATCATGGTGGTGTTTGAGTTTGGGGTTGTGAGCGTCATGAAAACAGACGCTCAATTCTTTGGATGACGGGAACTGCGAGCAACCGGGCAGCGAGATCACCAGAGGAGGTCCAGTTGAGTTCTCCGGCTATTTCCCTCCATTCGACTTTGATGGTGCCGAGTGGAGTGATGATGGTTGCTCGCTTGGGGTGCTCGTGTTTGTCGAAGACGATGGACGAGATGCGCTTCATGAAACGACAAGAGCCAGACACACCGGTTAGGGCATATCTGGCTCTTTGATGGGTTGTGGGTGGATTACAGCTTCAGGCCTTGGATGGACCTGAGTGTGGAGCGGACCGAATTAAACTCCCTCGCACTCGTCTTCTGGTCACGATTGATGACCTTCAGTTTCATGGAGAGATCGCGCAGCATGTTGAAGCCTTCGTTGAGCTTGTCACGAATGAGCAAGGTCATGTCGATGGCTTCTTCAGTGGCGGATTTGGTTTCGTTGGGTGTTGGTCCTTCGGATGTTGGATTCGTGATCATGGGTCTTTGTTGTGGGGGTGGTGCTGGCGGTGGAACAGGCCGGGATGGAGGCATGTTGACCGGAGCGGGTTGTTGGTTTGCTGGTGGCTGGGTGTTGGCTCCATCAGACCGGAGTGGCATGACTATCATTTGCCTGCCTTGGTTGTGGAAACGCAGAGGTGCCATTTGATCCATGAGGCTGATGGTGTTGAGCCCGTATTCGAGTGCCTTGATGAGAAAGCGTCGGCTCAGGAAGATGCTAACTTCAGGGCCTTCTGCTTTAGCGTCAGACACAGGAACTCGTGTCCAAGGCTCGTTATCGTGGTCTTTGCCAAGGAGCAGGAATTGCCCCTGTTTGCATTCCAAGCCGATGGTCTGGAATTTGTCTGGATCATGACAAGGCATGCGCTGGATAAGCTTGATGAGCGTTTCCAGTTTCGCCGGATCAAGAGTGATGTGGGTCTTGGCGTCGTTGGGATTAGGGATCGTTTGCCGCCAGTTTGGATAATTCCCTTCGATCTGCTTGCTGATGAACCTCCAACGTCGGCTGGAGAGTTGCACAGCTTTATCATCGACCTTCATCTGCCACTCACCATCCGCATTGAACTCTTTCCATCCGAGGAATTTGTGATTCGGGATGATGACGGAGTTTTTGAGCGGCAGCGTAAACGAATTCGCGCTGTAGAGGTGCTTTCCGTCAGTGCCCACAATGTAGTTGGCTTTGGGATTGCTGGTGTCGATGAAGGTGCCGTTGAGGACGTAGCGAGTCGCGTCAACACTGGCACATTGCATAGCTTCGTGGATGGACCGGCGAAGCTCTGGAGGCAGCACGATGGCGTCGGCTTTGATGCGAGGTGTTACGGGGAACTCGTCGGTGGGTATGTGTTTCACCTTTTGTTCTCCGAGACTGTCAGCCAAGGCGAATTTGATAAGGCCTGGCTCGATATGGATGCGCTCGTTTTTCCCGCAGTTCTTGGTGATCTGCGTGAGCTGGTCATACGGAACGAGCACAGCCATAGGCGGACCTTCGGCTGGATGCTCAAGGCGCATGGTGACGAAGCGATCCAGGTCGGTGCCGGTGAGAGCGATCCAACCATCTGATGTTCGTTCGATTTTGACGTGATGCAGGACAGGCAGAGTGGATCGTGGGTTGATCACTTTACCGAGTCCTGCCAATGCGGGTTTAAGCTCCGCGATGGGTAGGGTGATGGGTTTCATGTTTGGGTGGTGGGGTTGAACGCAAAAAACCCATGCGCCGGTTAAGGACACATGGGCTTCGAGCGAGTGTTTGGGGTGCTGGTGTAAATGTTTACACAAGCTGAGGGTTGGATGATCAGGCGGCTGTCTGTCTGGTTTCCCAGGCATTCAGCTCTTCCGCCTCATTGATCTTGTCGTCGTGGTGGTCGTTCCAGTTTTGAATGAGCGTGATGCCCGATTCGTGGAGGACAACACTTTCGATACTGCCAAGCGTGATGCCTTGAATGGCTTCGACAAGATCAGACAAAGCAGCGTGAAGGTTCGAGTTCATGGCTCAGCTCTGCATTTGAGCTGGGTGGTGGTGCATTCGGCGGAGAGGATGTCTTCACGCGGCCCAAGATAGACAGGCTGGTAGATGGAGCCTGATTCCTTGAACGCATAAAGATACCGGCATTCCACGACACTCCCAGGTGAAGGAATGTCATGGTTTGGCGGGATCGTGACATTTCCAGCGGGTCGGACTTTATCGCCTTCAAACAAGATCAATGAGACGCTGCGCTTGTCGTTCACCTTTGCGACGATGAAGGAAGCGGTCTCGTAGAACTTGTATTTGAGCTGAGTGCCTCCGGCGTTCGGTTTGCCGGGAATATAGGGAGCGTCGATATGCTTGAACACGACGCCTTCCTTGCCCTCACCTTTGAACTGCGAACACATGCCGGCCATTTCTGGTGAGCAGTAGGTATCCACAATCTTGATGTGAGGGTGGTAGAAAGCGTTGAGCAGGTCTCGAAGTCGCATGTAGCGAACAGCAAAACGCAGCTTTCTCATGTCCTCTCCGCTGATGGTGAGGAGGTCGAAGACGTGCAGCGTTTCGCCTACAGCTTCACCATCAAGAATGAAGTTGCCTTTATACTGGGCGGCGCTTCGGGCGATCATTTCAGGAACCGAGGTGATGAACCCCAGACGATTGATGCCTGTGATGGTGTCGCCTTCTTTTCGGATAAGAAGTCGGCGTCCATCCATCTTTTCCTGCATCCAGTAATCAGGATTGGTGAGGAGGTGTTCAGCTTGCTTCTCTTCGATGGGGTTGAGGAGCTGGCACTGAATACCGCTATGTTTCTTGGGGCCTTCGACAGGGGCTTGTTGAGGTGAGTCAGTGCCAGGGAGGTAGCCCTTGGACATCTTCTCTTTGATCAGCTTGTCGTAGATGCCTTTGGCGATCTGATATTCGACGGGTGCTGAGGTTTTGCTGCCGGTGTTGAGGGTGGAGCCGCGACGACCATAGGCAAAGTGAACCATGAAGCCATTATCCTTTGGACGGATGCAGGCTTGATACACTTTATCTGAAGGTCCCTCGCGGAAGTAGAGAGTGGTGGTGTCTTCCATATTGCGTGAAATGAAAAGAGCCGGACAATCCTGTGACAGATCATCCGGCTCTTGGGTTTTGTGGTTGGGGAATCAGTAACCGTAGGGGTCTCTGCGTTGGGTTCGCATTCGCATCTCCAGAATGGTGCGGCCGATATAAATCATGCCGCAGACAAGGAGGATGCTCAGCACGACGGAGAGCGGAAACAGCACGAAGCTGCTAAACGTCTCTGTGAGCATGGCGATCCAGACTTTGAACTGAGTAATCGCCATGGTGACAAGCGGAGCCACCATGAGGACTGGAATGGCGATGCTGA
Organism: Verrucomicrobiaceae bacterium; assembly: GCA_016713245.1. Lineage (GTDB taxonomy): Bacteria > Verrucomicrobiota > Verrucomicrobiia > Verrucomicrobiales > Verrucomicrobiaceae > Prosthecobacter. The sequence goes on from JADJPM010000004.1 coordinate 6,353, forward strand.
TGGCAAGCCGGATGTTGAGCTTGATGAACTCCCGCAGGTTGCCCAGTGGAGACAGAGCGTATTCCAGCTTGTTGAGGATGAACCTGCACACCTCAGCGGATCTTTCGATGGCGGTGAGATGTGCCAGTTCATTGTCCACTACGGGCACAGGCAACGGTTTAGGCTGCCAATGTTGAATGAACATGCTCTTCATCCGTTTGGCCCATGATGTGGGGTTTGCGGCCGTTGAGCTTTGTGGGTGATGTGGGTGTTGGTCCCAGTCTTCGTGATGTTGCATCGTGGTGTTTACGGGTTGTGGCTCCAAGTGCGGTGCCGATGATGAGGAGGAGCACGCAGCCGATACCCAAGGAACCGGAGGCGATTTGCCAGCGGTTGAGAAGGATGGCTTGTGCTGACAGGTGGCTTTCCAGAGTGACGATCTTTTCCTTGTATTCAGGAATGGGGTCGGGAGCACTGGTGAAAGGCCAGAAGGCGTTTGCGGCAGTTGAGCAGCAAAGCATGCAGATGATGAGGATGAGGTGTTTCATGGTGGTAGGGGTGGGGTTGAGGTTTGGGTTTAATGCCAGCGTCGGCATTCAGCGAAGAACTCGCAGCCGATGCAGCCAAAGCTTGGTGATGGGTAGAATTGTCCTTTGCCCAGCTCGTTCTGATAAACATCCATGAGGTGAAACAAGCGTGATTGCTGTTGATCGGTCATGGGCGGCATATCGGTGATACAGAGCTTGGGGCTTTTGTTTTTGACCAGGTGATGCAGCTCGATGCCGGTTTCCTTTTTGCCGGTGTTGTGGCGATAAAGGACAGCGTAGCTGCTTGTCTGGGTTTCGTGTAGGTGCTCGACAGAGGATGGGTTGGGCGTCGAGGAACTGGTTTTGAAGTCGATGATGCTGCCCTCTTGAACGAGGTCGAGAATACCAATGAGTCGAGGAAGACCGTGTTGTGTGAGGTCGGCTTCAATGGACACTTCCACGGCGTCAGGCTTGATGTTTGCCATCTCACCACTTTGCCGGATGTAGGTGTCACAGAGTCGCCAGCCTGTAGTTTTCTCTTCATCTTCTTCGCCAGCCTCCCAAGGAACGTTTCCTTCGGAGATGTCCGCCCAAGCTTTTGTGAACTCGTCGTGGAGCCCTTTCAGCGTGAGCGGTTTATTAAGCCAACGTGCTTTGTTCCAGGCCTTCAATGCGGAGTGAACCGAATTGCCGACATGGAGTGAAGCAGTCTTGGGCTTTTTGAGCTTGAGCACATAGCGGAAGAAGAACTTCAGCCGGCATTGCAGATACAGAGACAGCCGTGAAGCCGAGACTGTGTTCTGCAAGCCGGTGATGATGTCCTTCTCGCTGAGCTCAATAACTTTGGGAGCTTCAGCGGATGTTTTCATGCTGCTTGGCGGTTGGTGGGTTGTTGCTGCCAGCGGGTTTGACGCGTGGCGGGTTTGCCGACTTTGGCGAGCAGGTCTTCAATCAGCTGAGAAGCCTGCATCTTGTTGAGCTGCTTCACGCCGATACCGAAGAGCTGAATGGACAGATCTTCGGCTTCCTGCTTTTCCATCTTGTTGTCACTGATGATGCGCAGGATAAAACCGCGTTGACCATCTGTGCAGTTCCAAGAATCACCATTAGCACGAGGCTGCTGATGACCATTGGCTTGCTGACGCCCGTTACCGTTGAGTTGGTAGGTGCGACCGTTGTTGTTCTGATGGGCGTGACCGTTCCCGTTGCCGTTACTGGCTGAGGGGATGAAGCCGACGTTTTGAATTTCCTGATCGACGGAGTGTTGCAGAAGTTCGTAAAGCTTCTGAATTTCCTGTTCGACCTTGCTGATGTCCGTGAGTTCGACTTCGACGGACGCACTGAAGCTGTGACTGCTGTATTGTGGCAGACCGAGCTTCTTGCTGTAATTGGCGCTGAGTTTGATAGCCATGATGTTTATTTTGGTGGTGGGATGTGGGCACGAAAAAGCCAGACCTTGATTGGCCTGGCTTCATGTGTGGTTGGGGTGGTGGTGAGCTATGCTGCTTGCGCGAGCACAGTGACTTCTTTGGTGGTGTCTTCCGCGAGTGTCAGTGTGGTTGCTTGAATCCATCCTGGCGAACCACGAAGCGCATTCTGCAAGAGTTCATCCGTGAGCTTGGTCATGGGAATCTTGAGGTGTTTGGCCTGGTGGTAGAGCACGGAGACAAGGAACCGACTGAGCTGCGGAGAATAATGCCGTGGACGTGCCATGGTGTTCTCCTTGGTGGTTTGGGTGCTACTTCTGGACGTAACGCTGATCGCAGATTTCGAGGATGGATTCCTGCGAATAGCGGAAGGCAGCCTTCATCGAATCAGCGCCAAATTTGAAGGCGACGATGATGACGGATGTCTGAACTGCTGCGATGATGTAGAGGATAACGACTGCCTTTTTCATTGTGGGTATGGGTGTAGGGTTGATGAGGGTTGGAGATAAACTCCTTCTCATCTTGCTATACCCGTAATGACCTGGCGCGAAGGGGGGAGGGGTCAGAGTTTGCCCTGCGCGCATTCAATATTTGCCCGCTTTGTGTCGATCTCAGGTTTTCCTCCAGTGATCGAGATACAGTTCGTCCACTTGTGTGATTTTCCAGGTTCGAGCTTATCCAGCTTCAATCCTTCGGAAGGCTTATATTTTCCGTTTGGATTGGTCACCTCCGGCACCAGCACAATGTCAGTCAAGGTAAACGCGGAGTCATTCGTTAGCGTGATGTCATCATTAAAGATGCCATAGGAAATGTCCCAGTGATATTTGAGCGCCAGCAACTTCTCGGTTTGGTCTGGAAGGTCGCTACGCATTTTGTCGAGATCAGAGCATTTCCTCACCTCTGCCACGTTACTGAATCCGTTCCCCAAGGCCTTCTGCAGTGATTCAAAAGCGTCTGTCGTGCGCCCTTGGTAACCATTCAGTCGAGCAAGCAGGTAGTGATACCCTGGATCGTTAGCACGCATTGCAGCTATCGAGTTGAGAGTTGTATGAGCCTCCTCCACAAGGTTTACACAAGATAATGCGACACCAAGATTCCAGCGAATGTCGCCATTGGGGTCGGTGGGTTCCAGTTTAAGGGCTGTCTTCCAGTATATCACCGCCATCTCATCACCTGGAACGATTGGTGAATTGAACGCATTCTTCTCTTGGCGCTTTGTGAGCGTCGCCAATGCCAACTCACCAGCCTGGCGCATCAGACTTAACCGATAAGTGTCATAGACAGCCTGGCTTGGAATCAGCTTAGCAACATCTGCAAACTCTGCAGCCCGCTGAAGCTGGACGGTTGCATCGACATCCGCTCCATCAAGTTTTACCTCTTGGCGAATCATCTGTGCTTTCACAAAGGGATTCATCGGACTCACTTGTGCGCGGTCACGATAATACTGGAGCTGTCCGGCTAGATTGTTTTCCTTCGACAATTTCTTCCACTGATCCTCGTCTTGCATCTGTGGACTGAAAGCGAGTCCTGTTGAAGGCCAAGAATGTCTTTCCGCAAGTTGATTAGCGCTGGTTCTTGTCCTCTGGAGAATGTCATCTCTCTTGCTATTGAATTCACGCTGCACTCCTTCAAGTTGCGTTTTCTTTTCCTTGTCCAGTTTGCTGCCAGTGTCCCATGCGTCCCACAGCACAGCTCCAACAGCCAAAACCGCACCAACTAGTGCTCCACTGACCTCGCCGTTATGGTCTCCGCCATTATTGAAGCCATCACTTTGCGGTGCATTGTAGGCACGATACGCCAGTGCTAGTGGAACCCCAGCAGCAGCGCCATTACCGAGCGATTTCCAAGCACCGTTTTTGAGTGCCTCGTAGCTTGCAGCATCAATCGCCGCGACATTCTCGACTAACACAGCATTAGCGTCGATGAGGTCCAGACATTCCCGAAATACGGGCTGGAGTTCTGGATCAAATTTGTGTGCACCGATGTGACTTTCGTAAGTCTGCATGAACTGCCGTAACTCTCTCAGCCGTTCCATTCCAACATCGGGATTCTTGATATCAACCGTGGGCCAATTCTGATATGCGCGTTCCAGCACAGCTAGAAGGAATTGCTGCTCATCAACGGAAGGATCGGTTTTGAGATCCAGAGCCAGCAGGGGGGTGGTCGGTGCATTTTTATGGAAAGTTGTGCGTTCGACACTTTCAGAACTGAATAGCCCCAAACAGACCATCAGGTAGGAAAGCCCAATCAAGGACATGATCATCATTTTCATCCTTGGACGCGCAAGTCTTCTCAACCGTCTCCACGCCAGATGTCCGATCAAGATTGCGGGAACGCCCATGAGAACTGGGTATTTGAGCGCCCCCATGCTGAAAACTGCTGTGATGAAGAGGTGCGCAGCTAGCGGAACACGTTCACTCCAAGACACGAGCTGCGCCCATACTCGTAACGCTCGATTCGTGTGGGATTGACCTGGTTCAATGGCTAAAGGCTCCATGTGTCCTAATACGGACATCCATGCTGGCGATTTCAAGCCATAATATCGCAGGGTGGCAAAAACGCCCTCAGACGAATATTTGGAAATCCTTGGAGCAGTCTTCAAGGAGGCGAGAGAGCGTGCCGGCATGTCCCAGAAGAAACTGGCTGAGGTTTCTGGAGTGGGTCGGACTGGCATCGTGAACCTGGAAGCAGCCAAGAGGAACATCTCCATCTTGATCGGACAGATGCTCGCAGATGGCATGGGTGTTCCTTATGCGTCGTTGATCACTGAGGTTGAGAAGCGATGGTCGAAGCGGAAGAAGTGACCAGACACCCCATTTTTGATAAAAGCTGTCAGGTGAATAACTGTACACCTGAATGCTGCCAAACCATTGATCCATAAGGGTTTCAGCGGATGTTTTTTGCTGGATGGATTTGGGCATCTTTGTCAGCAAAAGCAGGAGCATCTCCGACCTTCTGATAGTTTACCAAAAACCAGCTCATTAGGCCAGACATCATTCTGCATCGGCGTCATCTTCTGACCGTTGACCTGGCTCACAATTTTGTGCTGGCCTGTCGTCGCTGCAATAATTCCAAGAGTGATGCTCTTGCCGAAGTCGATGCTCTGGACCAGTGGATTGAACGCAACAAATTACACTGTCAAAGGATTGAGCTTGAGGCGGCTTCTATCGGACTTCCTGCGGACGCCAATGCTTCAGCTCGTGTGGCCGTTTGGGCTTATGAGCGTGAGACTTGATCGAATCAGTTCACAGCCCCACCCGCCTCAACAAATCCAACTGCCTCTGCCCAACCGTGTCACTCTTTCTGCGATTTAATGACTGCGGCATCAGCTCAAGATTCCAGAACTCCTTTCCGTATTGAGGGAACTTGGCGACCGGCAGGATGTGATCGACTTCAGTAATTTCGCCGGCAAGAGCATCGAGAAGATCATGTTGTTCCTCCTGTGTCAAAGCAGCCAGAATCTCGTCCATCTTCGTCATGGTGGATTTGAGGAACTCTTTGGCAGCTTTGGTCATGTTGGGTTCGCAGATGTTCCAGTGCCTCCTCCTGAGTGTCAAAGAAACCATGAAGGCGGTGTGAGGGTCGAATATCGGTTCCCATTGAAGCTGGGTTTTGATCTGCCAACAACATCATGACCACCTTCTGAACTACTTCACTCCAGACGCCAAGAGCTGTGTTGATGGAGGCAAATTGCTTCAAGAGCATTTGAGCGTCCCGAAATAAGTTCTCCTGTGGAACATTCATGCACTCAGCGACCTTTTAATTCGACGGTGATTGGGAGGCCGATTTCGCTTCCTCAAACCTCCGGGAATCTCGTCAACCGTGGTCGAATATGTTCTTACTTTCGTTCTTACTTTTCGCCAATTGGCGTTGGAAGCCTTGATTTATCAAGTGGAGGCGAGGGCGGGAATTGAACCCGCGCATACCGGTTTTGCAGACCAGTGCATTACCACTTTGCTACCTCGCCATTTCCTGTCCTGAAGGAAAGTGGGCTGATACTAGGCGCGGGGCTCCGGTGTGTCAAATGAAGCGGCTGAGGATGGGGCGGAGCTCCTCCACGGTGCTCGCTGGCCATAGAGAGCGATCCGTCATGATCGCGGTGTCGAGGGCGTGGTGCTCTGGAGCGTCCGGCACGGCGGGGATCCGCGGGATGACTCGGGCTAGGATGGATTTGGCGGCGGAGACATTCGCGTGGAGGTGGGTAATGACGGATTCGGCGGTCACCGCCTCCTCCTCGACCTTCCAGCAATCGTAGTCCGTGATCATCGCCAGTGTGGCGAGGGCGATCTCCGCCTCGCGGGCGAGCTTGGCCTCCGGCAGGTTCGTCATGCCGATGACATCGAAACCGAGCTGGCGGTTCGCGTTGGATTCCGCCCGCGTGGAAAAGGCGGGGCCGTCCATGCAGACGTAGGTGCCGCCGTTGTGAACGCGGAGCCCCAGAGCCTGGCTTTCCTCGTGCAAAAGGGTGCGCAAGCCCGTCGAGATCGGATCGCCGAAGGCCACATGCGCCACGATGCCGCGGCCGAAGAAGGTGTGATGCTCGCGGCGGCTCGTGCGGTCGAAAAACTGGTCCGGCAGCAGCACATCACGCGGATGGTATTGCTCCTGCAGGCTGCCCACGGCGGTCACGGCGATGATCCAGCGCACATTCAGGCTACGCAGCGCCCAGATATTGGCCCGATGGTTCAGCTCTGTAGGCAGGATTCGGTGCCCTTTGCCATGCCGAGGCAGGAAAACGACCCGCCGCCCGGCAAAATCACCCGCGATGAGCGTGTCGCTCGGCGGGCCGAAGGGCGTGGAAACGTTGATTTCCTCACGGTTCGAGAATCCGTCGAGGTCGTAAAGGCCGGAGCCGCCGATGATGCCAATGGCAGGGGGAGAGTCAGTCATGCGGTGGTGAGGATAGAAAGGCGGGGCGGAGGATCAAACAACGATGACGCCTCTTTCATCCTATTGCCTTTTGCTTTCCCGGGAGATTGCGGGAGCACCCTTGACCCGTTCCTTGGCCTCTTGACCATGAAGCAATGATCTCCTGGTTCGCCCGCAACTCCGTCGCTGCCAATCTCCTGATGCTTGCCATCATGGGGCTTGGCTTGTGGACACTGCTCACGGGGCGCATCCCGTTGGAAGTGTTCCCGGACATGCCATCGCGCTTCCTTTCCGTGAACGTGCCCTATCCCGGTGCCACGCCGGAGGAGGTCGAGGAGACCATCGTGCTGCGCATCGAGGAGGCCATTCAGCAGGTCACGGGCATCAAGCGCATCGTTTCCACCGCCTCCTCCAGCGGCGGCATGGTCATGATCGAGATCAACGATGCCGATCAGGCCCGCGACATCATCGACGAGATCAAAATCCGCGTCGATGCCATCCCAAACTTCCCCAGCCTCGCTGAGCGGCCCATCATCCAGCAGGATGACCACCTCGATTCCGTCATCAGCGTCATGCTGGCGGCGGACATGGCAGAGCGTGACTTGCGCCGATTGGGTGAACAAATCCGCGATGAGATCGCCTCGTTGCCCGGCATCTCGCATGCGAATCTCAGCGGCGTGCGGCCCTACGAGATCAGCATCGAGATCCCTGAGGCCACGCTGCGGAAATACGGCCTGACTTTGGATCAAATCAGCGCTGCCATCCGCGGCAGCGCCATCGATCTTCCTGCCGGCGTGGTGCAGACGGAGGCGGGAGACGTTTCCATCCGCACGCGGGGCCGTGCCTACAGCGGAGCGGATTACGCTCGTGTCGTGATCCTCACACGGCCCGATGGCACGAAGCTTACGCTCGGCGAGGTGGCGAAGATCGCCGATGGCTTCAATGAGAACCCGCTCATCTCCCGCCTCGATGGCAAACGCTGCGTCTCCATCACCGTCATGCGGGAGAAGTCGCAGAACGCCATCGAGATCGCCCAAAACGTGAAGGACTACATCCTCACCAAAGGCAGCAAACTACCCGATGGCGTGCGGCTGGAGTTCTGGAACGATCGCTCGAAGATCGTGAAGGGTCGCATCCAGCTCCTGCTGCAAAACGCCCGCAGCTCGCTCATCCTCGTCTTCATCTGTGTGGGATTGTTCCTCCGCTTCGACGCGGTGTTCTGGGTGGCCGTGGGCATGTGCATGAGCTTCCTCGGAGCCTTTGCGCTGATGCCGCTGTTCGATCTCTCGATCAATCTGAGCTCCGTCTTCGGCTTCATCCTCGTGCTCGGCATCGTCGTCGATGATGCCATCGTCACCGCCGAGCAGGTGGATACCTTCAAACAAGAGGGAAGATCGGCGCTGGATGCCGCCATCGAGGGCGTGCAGCGTCTCGCTGCCCCCATCACCTTTGGCGTGCTCACCACTATTGCCGCCTTCTCGCCGATGGCGGCGGGCTTTGGCGATTTCGGCGTGATGTTCCAGCCCATCGCCATCATTTTCATCAGTGTGATGCTACTGGCGCTGCTGGAGACGAAATTCATCCTCCCCAGCCATCTCGCCCATCGTTTTCCCATTCTCAGCACGGCGGCGGATGCCCTCGATCCCGTGCATCGCTTCTCGGAAGGTATGCTGCATCGCTTTGTGAAGGCAGTTTACCGACCCTCGCTGCGCTTCTGCATTCACTTTCGCTACTCCGTGCTCGCCGCCGTGTTTGGCGGCCTCGGCGTGCTCTTCGCTATCTACTTTAGCGATCGCATTCCCACGACTTTCTTCCCGCGTGTGGCCTCGGAGCGCATCGAGTGCCGTCTCAGCATGCTTGATGGCACGCCGTTTGAGACCACGGATGGCCACATCGCTAAAATCTACGACCTCGCCGAGCAGATGCGGAGGGACTACGTCGGTCCCGATGGCCGCCCGGTCATTCGCAGCATCATTTCCAACACCGGCATGACCAGCAGTTCCAGAGGCTCCTCCGGCGGCAGCGGCAGCCATCGAGGTGAAGTGACCATCGAGACCTACGGACCCGAGGAACGCAGCATGCAGGCCAACACCGTCGAGATGGCCGCCGACTGGCGAAAACGCATCGAGGAGGCCTACGGCTCCAAAAGCATTCCTGGAGCCGAGGAACTCACTTTCCGCGCTGAAATCATGCGCAGCGGTGATCCCATCGATATCCAGCTCACCGGCACGAATCCCGATGAACTTCTCGCTCTCTCCGAGCAGATCAAAGCACGCCTCGGCACCATCGCCGGTGTGTATGATGTATCCGACAGCCTCGATTCCGGTCGCAATGAGATTCAGCTTCGTTTGAAGCCGGAAGCGCAGCAGTTCGGCTTCACCGTCAATGACCTCGCCCGCCAGGTGCGTGGCGTTTTCTTTGGCGATGAGGTCCAGCGCATCCAGCGAGGCCGCAACGAGGTCAAAGTCATGCTTCGCTATCCCAAAGAGGATCGCAAATCCCTCGCCACGCTCGATACGCTGCGAGTGAGAGCTTCCAATGGGCTCGAAATTCCCTTCGCCCGCGTGGCGGAAGCCAAGGTGGGCAAAGGGTTCACCTCCATCAAGCGGGTGGACCGCCGCCGCGCCCTCAACATCACCGCCGATGTCAACAAGGCCACCACGAACCCCGGTGTCGTACGCGAATCGCTGGTGCCCTTTCTTGAAGAACTCATGGCCCAGCACGCCCACATCGGCTGGAATTTCGAAGGCGAAGCCCGCAGCGAAAAGGAGAGCCAGGCCGCGCTGATGGTCTCTTCCCTGCTCGTGCTGTTTAGCCTTTATGCACTGATCGCGATTCCGCTGAAGAGCTACCTCCAACCGCTCATCGTGCTCATCCTGATCCCCTTTGGCATCGTCGGGGCCACGCTCGGTCATCTCTTCCACGACATGCCGCTTAGCCTGATGAGCCTCTGCGGCATCCTCGCGGTCTCCGGCGTGATCGTGAATGACACTCTCGTCCTCGTCGATCGCATCAATGAACTCCGCGATGAAGGTGGCAGCATGGCCGATGCGGTCACGGAAGGTGGAGCCTCGCGCTTCCGCGCCATCTTCCTCACGCAGATCACCACCTTCGTTGGTCTCGTGCCCCTCATCTTCAATCTCGGCCCCGCCATCGACAAAGCGCCGCCCATCCTCCACGAGATCCTCGTCTGGATCTTCGGTGACAACCGCACGGCCCAGGCCACCAGCGCCCAGTTCCTCACTCCGATGTCCGTTGCGATGGGCTACGGCAGCCTCTTTGCCACCGTCATCACCCTCTACCTCGTGCCGATGTGCTACATGGTGCTGGATGATCTGACGAAGCTGGTCAGGCGTGGAGCGACTCTCGTGCGCCTTCGCCCACAGGCCGAAGCGGCGGTATAAGAATGCCTACTCATCCTGTCATCACGCCTCGACAGAACTAACCACGCACTTCATGGTAGAGCCGAATGAGAAACGCCGCCTCGCAGAAAAAAGCCTTCATCAGTGCCCTCGCAGACTTTGTGAGGGATTTACAGGGTTATGTGGCCGGTGATGATGGTCAGTGGACCGTAAAGGGGTTTATCGACATCTACAAGAACGTGTTCACCGTCAGCTCGGACACCAAGATTGTGTCCAAGATCCTTGAAGTTCACCTCTTTCCACGGCTCCTGGCCTTTGCATTAGAGCAGGGCTATTCCATCGTGCTCGCTGAAAAGCAGAACTGGTATCCCGATCTTAGCTTTGTGAGCAAAAAGGACTCCAAACTCAAGTTCGCCGTCGATCTCAAGACCAGCTACCGTGACCCCGATTATCCAGGACATGTAAATGGATTCACTCTCGGAAGCCACGGGGCCTATTTCAAGGACCGTAGTTCGAAGAAAAACATCCAGTTCTCCTATTCTGAATACGCGGCACATATCTGCCTGGGTGTCATATATACCCGGACCCCACCTAATGACATCGATGAGACTCGATCCTTCAGTGTGAAGGAACTGGACCCTGCAACACGCAGTGCGAAAAGCAGGATTGTTCCCAGTTTGTGTTCCATAACCTCCGTGGTGCGAGACTTTGAGTTCTTCGTCTGCGAAAAATGGCAACTCGCCAGTGATAAGCAAGGTTCTGGCAACACAGCCAACATCGGTGCCATCACCTGGATCGAAGACATCCGTTCAGGTAATGGAGTTTTTTCCAAGCTTGGCGAGCAGTGGTTTGATGAGTATTGGATGAATCATGGACAAGCGACTTTGCTGCGTGATGGGAAGCCTGTCCCGATCCGCAGCTTGGCTGATTTCATGGAATTTAAAGGGGCAGATAACAGGAACATCGTTCCAGTTCGAACCAAAACCATCGGCAAGAGGGGAGGCCCGGCATGAGAGTCGTCACACCACCGCTGAAAAGCCAAGGGATCAAAACAAAGCTGGTTCCCTGGATCAAAGAACTCGCCCCCGCTTTCCAAGGACGCTGGATTGAGCCGTTCCTAGGCACTGGCGTGGTGGCACTCAACTCCGGAAGCAAGCAAGCCCTCCTCGGAGACATCAATCCTCACATCATCCGGCTCTATCAGGCGATTCAGTCCGGTGAAATTACACCGGCAATCACGCGACAATTCCTCGAAAAAGAAGGCGCTATTCTGAGCCAGTCAGATGAGGACGGCTACGTCCACTTTCGTCATGTGCGAGATCGCTTCAACACAAGTCACGAACCGTTGGACCTCCTGTTTCTATCCCGCGCTGGTTTCAATGGCATGATGCGCTTCAATCGCAAAGGTGCCTGGAACATTCCATTCTGCAAAAAGCCCGGGCGATTTGCTCCGGCTTACATCACAAAGATTGTGAACCAGGTTGAGGATGCCGCCAAGATCATCCATCCTGGGTGGAAGTTTGTCAGTTCAGATTTTGAATCAATCCTCGCTCAAGCAGGCCCTGATGACCTCATCTATTGCGATCCGCCTTATCTTGGCCGCCATGTGGATTACTTTAGCAACTGGACAGAGGATGACGAACGACGTCTAGCCGCACTCCTCGCCGCAACACCAGCGAAGTTCATTCTCTCCACGTGGCACCACAATGATTACCGCAAGAACGAAGCCATCCCTGCCTATTGGAGCCAGTTTAATGTCGTGACGCGAGATCACTTCTACCACACAGGCGGCAAACTTGAAAACCGACGCTCCGTCGTGGAGGCGCTCATCTTCAATTTCGACGCGGCGGTCCCCAAACACAGCGTAAAGCCAGCAGCGCCATTCAAGCAGTTTGAGCTGTTCTTTGATCCTTTGGCCGAAGTCGCGTAGTTCGTTCAGACGAGCGAGATACAGTTTTGGAACTCAATGCACGAGAACAGCCTCCCGCAGCGAGAGTCTTGACTTCCCTCCGGCTTTCTGGGCAAAATGCCCGCATGAGCAGTTTTCGCCTAAGGCCTCAATTTTCGATTCATCTGCCGGGTGTGGTGGATGAAGTGCGGCGGCAGTTGGCGGAGGATTTGAAGAAGCACGGCACGAAATTCGATGTGAAGAGTTTTCCCGGTTACCTGAGCCTGCGTGTCCCGGAGGAGGAGCAGCATTATTGGTCGCCCCAATTGCAGATCAGTCTCGACGCGGACGACGGACAGACCTCCCTCGCGGGCATTTACGGGCCGAACACGAACATGTGGGCCTCGTTTTTGTATGGCTACCTCATCGTGGGCTCCGTGGGCCTCTTCTCCGGCCTGCTTGGAGCCTGCCAGCTCTGCATCGGCGACTCACCCTGGGGCCTGTGGATCTTTGCGGCGATGGTGGCCGCGGCACTGGGGCTGTATTTCTCCGCACAGATGGGGCAAAAACTCGGCGCGAGACAGACTTTTGAGCTTCATCAGGTCGTCGAGGCGGCCGTGGGGCGGACGATTGAGATCAGCTAGCGGCTGAAGCCTGCCGCTGCCTCAACTCGACGACGGCGTTCAGGATCTTCACGCGGTTCATCTCGTGGACTTCGATCTTCTCGCCGATTTTCGGCACGAGCGTGACGGTCAGCTCACCGCCGAGGTGCTCGCGGAACTCCTCCAGGCCTTCGAGGATGGCAGGCTCGCCGCTGCGGCCGTTTTCCATGAGATGGGGCGAGTAGGTGGCAAAACCGATGCTCTCGATGAGCTTCAGCACGCGTTCGCAGGTCTCGGCATCGAGGAGGCCCTGCATGCGTGAATAGACGAGATCGACGGCGATGCCGATGGCCACGGCTTCACCATGGGTAACCGCGAAGCGAGAGATCTGCTCCAGCTTGTGCGCGGCCCAATGGCCGAAATCGAGGGGGCGGACGGAGCCGAGTTCAAAGGGATCTCCGCTGGTGGCGATGTGCTCGACGTGCAGCTCGGCGCTGCGTTGCACCACCTTCTCCAAAGCCTCCTGCTTCAACTCGGCGAGATCAGCGGCCATGGCCTCGATCTGCTCAAAGAAGGCTCCATCGCGGATGAGGGCCACTTTGATGGCCTCGATGATGCCGTTGCGCCGCTCGCGATCGGGGAGGGATTCGAGGAAGGCGAAGTCATTCACCACCGCGTAAGGGACGGCGAAGCTGCCGATCCAGTTTTTCTTCCCGAAGTAGTTCACGCCATTTTTCACGCCCACGCCGCCATCTCCCTGCGAGAGCGTGGTGGTGGGAAAACGCACATGGCGGATGCCGCGATGCGCCGTGGAGGCTGCGAAGCAGACGAGATCGAGCACCGCACCGCCGCCGATGACGAAGACGTAGCTGTGGCGGTCGAGCGCCGCTTCATTGATGGCATCCCAGCAGCACTCGACGAGGCGCAGGTCGTTCTTGCAGGCCTCACCGCCGGGGAGGGTGATGGGTGTGTCCGCGAGCGTGAAAGCATCCGCATGTACTTCGCCATACGCCACGATGTCGTCGATCAGATCACGGTTCGCGGTAGCGACGGCTTCATCGACGAAAACGAGCACGCGAGGCAGCTTATGCGGCTGGTGGAGCGTCACCAAATCCCGCACGGCGTTGTTGCGGACATGAAAGGCCTCCCTGGTGAAAAGGATGCGATGGGTGTGTTCGAGCCTGATGGGTCTCTCCAGCATTAAACGGGGGCGAAAAAGGGGGGCGGTTCTGTGCCGCTGGCCGGGGGGCAGGTCAACGGGGAAAGAAGAACACCCCGCGCCGCCGGTTTCTGGCAGGAAAATGGCCCTCAGCGAGCTTTCGCCTCCTTCGCGAAGAGCTTTTCGAGCACCATGCGTCCGGCCTCGGCCCTGAAATGCACCGGTTCATAGAAAAGGCGGTTCTCATTCATGATGGCCGGGTCCTCGGAGAAATCCGCCACCGTGCCGCAAATCTCGCGCATCCGTGCCTTCCACGCCTCATAGTCAGGCCTGTCAAAGATGGCGAGCGTAAGGCGATGCATGGGCGTGAAGACGAAGCGTGCCTCGACGCCATGTTTCTTCAGAAGGGCCACGATCTGGCGCACATCATCGTCATGCTCGCGGTGAGCACGGCGTTTCTCCGGAGGCTGGCCTTGAAACTGAGCGGCTTCGTAAGCGGCCCAGTTATCCCGGATGTCATCATCACGCTTCGGCAGGCTGTAGTGGCCGGTTTCGACATCGAAGCGGTAAGTGACCTTCCGCTCGAAGAAGTTTCTTTTAATCGCGAGCCAGGTGGATTCGACATCAAAGCGAAGGTACTCCAGCCGGAAGCGCCATAGCGGTGTGCCGGTGGTCTCTGGGTGCATCCACTTCTGCAACGACGCCTCCGACATTGGTGTGGCGAGAAACTGAATGTCATAATCCAGCCCCATGAGGACCATTTTCGGCTTCTGCCGGGCCAGCAGCCATTGGAGTTCCAGCAGGTTCTCTCGCGGTGTGCCGTTCGGCGTGGTGAGGTTGTAACAGGTGAGGCCGGTCAGTTCTTGGAAGTCTTTGACCGTGTAGTAATTCACCCGCGAGGTGCCGATCACATAGGCCTCGGCAGATTTGGTCTTCAGCGCCTCAATTTGCAGGTAACGCGAATTGGGCATGAAGTTCTTCTGGTTCCAGTTCGTGATGCCAAACACGCGGTAGGGATCAATCAGCAGCGTGGCGAGAATCATCAACGCGATGACTGCCGCGACGGCGGCGGCCATTTGCAGAAGGTGCTTGCCGGGTGTGCTGGAGTTCATCGTCAGAATTGGAAATAGATGAACGGGCTTGGCTGGTTCAGCCGGATGATGCATGCGGCAAACAACGCGCCGCAAACATACGCCCAGCGCGGCTCCAGTGCCCAGGTGAGACGTGGCGGCGTGCCGTCATCCTCGATGGGGTCGATCGCAGGGCGTGTGTGACGCATGATTTGCATCGTATTCGGACCACGAAAGACCATCGTGAGTCCGGCGACCATCAACACCACGGTCCAAAACTTGATCGGAAACGGCGATGCGCCTCCGCCGAGGCCGATCATCGACCCCAGCAAGGTCCACGCCTCCGAAAAGCTGCCCGCACGGAAGAACACCCATGTCACCAGCACACAAACAAAGGTGATCGCTATCCCTAGCGGGCGCGGAAGCGGTGCGCGGCCGGTTTGCTTCCGCCAGCGGAGCCAGAGATGATTCACGATGAGAAAAAGGCCGTGCAGACCGCCCCAGAAGACGAAGGTCCAGTTTGCCCCATGCCAGAGACCACCGATGAGCATCGTGATCATGAGCGCCGCCAGCATGCGTGGCAGGCCATGACGGCTGCCGCCCATCGGAATATACAGGTAGTCGCGCAGGAACTGCGAGAGCGTCATGTGCCAGCGCCGCCAGAAATCGATCACGCTCGCGGCCTTGTAGGGCGAGAAGAAATTCACCGGAAAGCGCAACTGAAAGGTCATCGCGATGCCCAGCGCCATATCCGAGTAGGCGGAGAAATCGAAGTAGATCTGCAAGGCGTAAGCCGCGATGCCATACCACGCCTGGAGCATCGGCACGCCGCTGCCGGTGGCGGCCTGCTGAAACACCTGATCCGCATACGGAGCGAACAAATCCGCCACCAGCATCTTCTTTGACAGGCCGAGGATAAAAAGCGCCAGTCCCGGCACGATGCTCGCCAGCGTGGGCCGCAAGGCATCCGGCTCGCGGAACTGCGGAATCAACTGCCGGTGATGCACGATCGGGCCAGCGATGAGATGCGGGAAAAACGCCACGAAGAGCACATAATCGAGGAAGCCATTGCTCTCGATCTTGCCGCTGCGGATGTCCGCCAGGTAGGTGATCTGCGTGAAGGTGAAAAATGAGATCGCCAGCGGCAGCACGATGGTTTCCATCGGCGGCCCGGAGCCGAAATTCGTGCAAAGAAAGCCCCAATACTTGTAGTAGGCCAGCAGGCCGAGATTCAACACGATGCCCAGCGCCAGCCAAGCCGTCCGCGTGCCGCCACGCGAGGCGAGCATGAGGCAGCCGAGGCCGTAATTTACCACGATGGAGCCCGCCAGCAGCAGCACATACGAAGGATTCCACCAGCCGTAAAAAAACAGCGAGGCAAGCACGAGAAAACCCTGCGCCGCCGCCACCTTCGACCACTTCGACAGCGCCCAGGTGACGAGCAGCGCCACCGGCCAGAAGACGAAAAGGAAGATAACGGAATTAAACAGCATGACCTCTGCTTACTCCGGCTTCAGCACCACTTTGAGCAGACCTTCTTTGTTGTCATAAAGACGCTGGAACCAATCGGCCCCTTCGGATAGTGGCACGGATGCACTGAGCAGCGGCTCCACCTGGATGCTGCCGTCCTCGATGCGGCGGATGGCCTCCGGATACTCACCCGCACATGAGCAGGAACCTTTGATGGTGAGTTGTCGCGTGACGACTTCTTGAAGTGGGAAGGGCGTGTTCGGCTGCAAATTGCCAATGAGGATGACCTGACCGCCTTTGCAAACGCTACGGATCGCGAGATCGAGCGGTGCCGCAGCTCCCACGACCTCAAAACTGGCATCCGCACCATCACCACCGCAAATCTCGCGAATGTGGTTGGCTAGGTTCTCCTGCTTCGCGTGGAAGGCCTCACTCGCGCCGAGCTTCTTGGCCAGTTCGAGGCGCTTCTCATCGAGATCCACGGCGATCACCCGCTCCCAGCCGCGAGCCTTCAGCGCCTGAACGACGAGCAATCCGATCAATCCCGCGCCCACGACGACGGCCGTGCCGCCTTTTTGCTCCGGGTGGCATTCGCAGCCTTCGCCGCAGTGGCCTTCCTCGGCCTCCGTGAAGGCCTCACCCACTTCCACGCCATCGGCGAGGTTCACGGCATGCAAAGCGATGCTGACCGGCTCGGCAAACGCGGCCTTCTCATACGAAAGCGCCTCCGGGATGCGGTAAAGGATGCGCGTGGGCAGCGCGATACGTTCCGCGAAGCAGCCATGGCGTCGATAGGTGCCCGGAGAAACGCCGAGCACCTTGCGGTTCGGGCAGAGGTTCACAAAGCCGGACTGGCACTCATCGCACTCGCCGCAGTATTCGGTGGAGTCAAAGGTCACACGCTCGCCGAGCTTCCAATCCGTGACGCCTTCGCCCAGCTCAATGATTTCACCCGCAGCCTCGTGCCCCATCACGATCGGCATCTGGCGGCGCCCGCTGCGGCCGTCCATGCCGTGAATGTCACTGCCGCAGATGCCGCAGGCCTTCACCTGGATCAGCACCTCACCCGCAGCGGGCGTGGGGTCAGGGAACTGAGTATCGAAGTTAAACTCGCAGGGGGCGGTGAGGACGAGGGCTTTCATGGATGGGGTAAGTCGCCAGCATGGAGCATCGAAGCCGCTGAGAGGCAACGAGACTTTAACGTCCAAGAGGCATCATCGCCCCTCACCCCAGCCCTCTCCCCGCTAGAAGCATGCGATAGCTTCTAGGCGTCGTTGCGGGGCTAGCGAAGCGAAAGGTTAGGTGAGGGGAACTGCCTGCGCCGTTTGACTCGTGAACCAAGAATGCGGCTTGACGCCCCAAACCTCTGTCCGCGATTATCTCCGCATGTCAGTCCATGACGAAAAACTCGGACTCATTGCCTTCGCGAGAAAACTCCGCCAGGAGGCCACCGATGCGGAATCGTATCTTTGGAGTATCCTGCGAGGCCGTCGCGTCCGTGGCCGGAAGTTTCGCCGACAGCATTCGGTGGAGCCTTACGTGCTCGATTTCTTCTGCGCCGAGCTGGACCTCTGCATCGAACTCGACGGTGGTCAGCACAACGAAGCCGAAGGCCGTCGCAAGGACGCTATTCGTGAAGCTTTTCTCAGGCAAAAAGGCATTCGAACGCTTCGATTCACCAATCATGAGATGCTCCGCGATACCGACACCGTGCTGAACGCCATCTGGGAGGCCACGCGGTGAGTGATCGTCAGCGTCCCCTCACCCCAGCCCTCTCCCCGGAACATAATCAAGAAGTCTGCGAAGCCCTGCGCCGGGGCGAGGGAGTACGCCTTCTAGCCCCGCTGCCCGCTAGAGGTATGCGATAGCTTCCAGATGCTATGACATGTTTAAAGAACGACATGGCAACACAGGCTCCCTCTCCCCCGCATGACGCTTGAATAATTGCTTCGCTACCTCCGGGGGAGAGGGCTGGGGTGAGGGGCCATACATCACGCCCCCAGCTTCCGATACAGCCTCTCCAGCGCCTCCGGGCTGCGACACGCGATCATCGCCTGCGCTAAAATGCTCGCGACATCGAGTCGCGAGATTTTGATGCCTTTCAGCACCTGTTCCCAGGTCGCGGCACGCATCTTGGCGACGGTTTGAATGCCCAGCAGCAGGGGCAAAGCGGTGGCGTAGCGCAGTTTCCCATGCGCCACATGCTTCACGTAGCTCAGGCCGCCCTCCAGATGCTCGACACAGGTTTGCAGCCAGCGTCGCCACTCGCTTTGAAGCTGCTCGGGCTCGCACGGCAGGTAGCAGCGGCCATCGCGGGTGTCTTCGCCGATGTCGCGCAGGATGTTGATGAGTTGCAGCCCTTTGCCCATCCGGGCACCCCAGGCTTGCATCTGCGCCGTCGTCACCGCCGGATCGAGCGAGGACGGCAGTTCGCTAGCGCAGAGTTGAGTCCAAAACTCGCCCACACAGCCCGCCACGAGCCAGGTGTAGTCATCCAATTCCGTGTCATTCGCCAGACGACGCAGCTTTCCATCGGAAGGAAAGCGGCGGATGTCGAGCATCTGCCCATCAATGATGTGCTCCAGCACGCTTTGAATGGCCGCGAGAGGTCGCGGAGCCATCGTGCGCAGCCAGGCAATGCCATCGGCGAATTTTTCCATCAGACGCCGTTCCGCTTCATCGCCCTGTTTCGGGCAAAACTGCTCGCGAAGCATCTGCGCGAGCTTTTCGCCATCGCCGCCCTCCTTCACCAGCACGCGATACTGCTCCAGGCAATCCAGCCGCACCGTCTCACTCACGCTCGCCGTGTCCGCGATGGTATCCGCCGTTCTCGCCAGCAGGTAGGCGAGTGAAATCGGCTCCCGCAGCTCCTTTGGCAGCGCCTTCAGCGTGAGATAAAACGACCGCGACACCGCCGCCAGCAACTGGCCGCCAAGTTCGCGTTCATGATGGGTTTCGTCGGACATCCGGCAGGTCGAGGAGTGTTGGAGTAGTGGAGTGTTGGAGCCGTGCTATAGCATCTCCCCATCACTCCACCACTCCATTACTCCATCACCTCGTCTCCCTTGCGTCACCTCTACGTCCACATCCCCTTCTGCCACCGCATCTGCCCGTATTGCAGCTTTCACAAGCACACGCCGGGCGGGACGGACATGACGGCGTTTGTCGATGCGCTGCTCAGGGAAGTCGAAAAGCAGCCGCTGAAGCCCGAGACGATCTTTTTCGGCGGCGGCACGCCCACCATGCTGAGTGACACGCATCTGGAGCGCTTGCTGCGAGGCCTGAAGGAGCGTCTCGACCTCGGTGATTTGGTTGAATTCACGATGGAGGCCAATCCACGCACCGTGACACCTTCCAAAGCGGCGCTCATGCGGGAGATGGGTGTCACGCGAGTCTCCCTCGGTATCCAGGCCTGGGACGATGCCACACTCAAAACACTCGGTCGCGATCACTCACCCGCCGAGGCCGAGGAAACCTGGCAGGTGCTCCGCGAAGCCAAATTCCCCAGTTTGAACCTGGACGTGATGTTTTCGATTCCCGGCCAGGAACTTGGAACCTGGCGTCAAACCCTCGAACACTCCCTGTCGCTAAAACCAGACCACATCTCGGCCTACAACCTCAATTATGAGGAGGACACCGACTTCTTCCGTCGGCTCCAAAAGGGCGAATTCCGCACCGATGAAGGTCGTGATGCCGATTTCTTCCACCTCGCCATCGACCTGCTCGAAGCGGACGGCTTTGAGCACTACGAAATCTCCAACTACGCCAAGCCCGGCCATCGCAGCGCCCACAACGAAGCCTACTGGCTCGGCGCGGACTACCTTGGCATCGGCCCCGGAGCCTTTTCCACGCTCGAAGGTCGCCGCTGGAAAAACGTGCCGGACACGGATCGCTACATCGCCCTCACCCTCGCCGGAGAAAACACCGCGACGGATGTCGAAGTGCTTACCGATGAAAACCGCCGCACCGAACGCTTCGGCCTCGAACTGCGCACGAAGCGTGGCTTGCCCCTCGATCTCATCGCCCCCGATCAACGCCGCATGCTCGACACGCTGCGTGATCAGGGCTTGCTGGGGTATGACGAGGACTTCGTTTGGCTCACCCGGACAGGTAAACCGCTCGTCGATCCCATCGCGGTGGCGCTGATGGGGTGAAGCTTGAACAACGTACGTCGCAGCCACCCATCCGAATCAGCGCAACTGGCTGCGAATCACCGGCAGAAGCAATTCAGCGACGAGTTCGTGGCCGAGGTCGCCGGGGTGCATGCCGTCGGGGAGCATGTCGGTGATGAAGGTCTTCTTTTTGGCGGCGAAGGCGGGATAGGCGGCGTGGACATCGACGAGCGGGACGTTGAGCTCCTTCGCGAGGGCGCGGAGGGCGTCGTTGTAAGCGAGGAGGGTGGGTGATTCGAAGCCGTCTTCGGCGTCGGGCTTGTAAGGTGGCTTGCCGTAGAGTTCGCGGGTCTTCGAGTGCCAGCGGAGCGGGTTGGTGGTCATGAGGATGACTTTGGCACCGGCTTTTTGCGTGGCGGCGATCATGCGGCGGTAGTTGGCGATGAAGGATTCCTTGCTCACGCGAGGTTCGGTGGCGGGTGGCTTCTTCCAGACGTCGATGGCGCAATCGTTGAGGCCGAATTGCATCACGACGATGCGCGGCTTGTAGGCGAGCACGTCGGTTTGCAGGCGCTTGAGGGCCTGCACGGTGGTGTTGCTGGGCACACCGGCGTTGTAAACGCTGAGGCTGGAGCCAATGCTTTGCAGCATCGTGTTCACGCGGTCGGCATAGACGGTCACGCTGCCACGCGGAGCGGTGGTGCTATCGCCAAACATGAAGATGCCGCCGGGCTTTGGCACAGCCTTCGGCGGTGGCACGAAGACGGGAATCTGACCGGCGGCGAGGTCGGCGGTATTCACGCTCATGCGCAGGCCGCCCTGCATGGTGGTGATCCACAGCTCGCCGGGCTTTCGTTCATGCAAATAAGGATACGAGACGCGGCCAGCGGGGGCGTAGTTGGCGGCCACGATGATGGGCTGGCTCCAGGAAGCGGTTTCATCGCTCGAAAAGGCGAGCGAGAGCTCGGCGCGGCTGCTGCCGTTTTTCGGATTGTGGCGAGGTGGGGCATTCCAAAGCAGCGCGATGCGTCCATCAGCGAGGCGGGCCATCTGCGGACAGCAGGTGACGGATGCGATGCTGGTTTGTTTGAGGCCAGCCCACTTGAGGCCGTCTTGGGAAGTGGATTCCCACAAGAAGCCCGACTCCGTGCGCAGCAGCAGGTAGAGTGAGCCATCCGCACGCTCGATGACGCTGCCCTCGATGCTGCCAGCGTGGTCGTGAGTGCCGACGCCGTAATCGAGCACATCGCCGCGCTGCCAGGATTTGCCGAGATCGTCAGAAGCCCACATCACGGTGGCGTGTCGCCACTGCGCGATGATTTCTTGGCCGACGAGCACGAGCCGGCCGCTTTTCATCTGAATGAGCGAGTGAATGCAGCCGCACCACGGATCGCTGAGCTTCACAGGTGCTTCCCAAGTCTTGCCATCATCGGTGCTGCGGCAGGTGTAGGTAGGCAGGATGAAGTCCGTCCACTTCGCACTCGCCTCGCCCCAGTGCCAGCCGGGCGGGGTCTTGCGCTCGACGCCGTTCATCCACGCCGAGATGACCACACCTTCGCGAGTGCGCAATAGGGCGCGTTCGTTGCTGACGGAGAACTTCGACTGATCGGCAAACAGCGGCGAACTCGTCCAGGTGCGGCCTTCATCGGTGCTGTGGAGAACGTTTTTGTTGTCGATGCACAGCACGCCGCCGTCCGCGGTGGTCACAAATGGCCCCTGATGCGTGTGATGCAACGCGGAGGCCTTCGGATGGAGCGTGGGCGAGTCGGCGGCGAAGGCGGAGCTGAGGCTGAGGAGGAGAAAAAGGCGGCGCATGAGCCTCAAACGTCCACCGATGGCATTTTCAGGCGAAACCTTGCCGCCGCAGGCGTTTGGATGAATCCATGAAACGGTTCCTCTTCCTTTGCCTCCTTTCCACGCTGCATGCCGAGACGCGTGATTTGATCCTCGTCGCCGGCCAATCGAATGCGGTGGGCTTTGACGCGTATGCCACTGAACTACCCGCTGATGACTCCGACAAGGACGTGATGTTCTGGTGGCGTGTCGGCGATCCACCGCCGGATGAGCACGACGTCACCAGCGGCGGAAAGTGGACGACCTTGCAACCGCAGCCGAAGGGCTCGCCGAAAGAGAAGAACAACGGCGCTAGGCAGTACGGCAATTTTGCGAAGGCAGAAGGCGGTTTCGGACCGGAGATCGGATTCGCTCGTGAAATGAAGGCCAAGGAAGGCAAGCCGCTCGCCATCATCAAAGCAGCTTTCAGCGGCACCGCCGTGGCGAAGGATTGGAATCCAGACGATCCGGGCATCGGCGGCTCTTGCTACCGGGCGCTGGTCGAGACGGTGAAAAGCGCGGTGACGGCGGCGAAGGCACAAAACATCGAGTTGAAGTTCCGCGCCCTTGTTTGGGTGCAGGGCGAAAGCGATGCGACACCGGCTTACGCGCCTCTTTACACCAAAAACCTCGCCCACCTGATCACACGGCTGCGCAGCGATCTCGCCGCGCCGGAATTGATCGCGCTGATTGGTGTGAACACCCGCTTCGGCAATGGCAAGAACGCGAACATGCCTTTGGTCATCGAGTCGCAAAAGGCCGTCGATGCGCAGGACCCGCTCGCCGTGTATGTCGATACCGAAGGCGCGGAAACGCTGCCGCCCAACCACACGCACTTCACCGCTAAAGGCACGCTGGAGATCGGCCGGCGCTACGCGGTAGCATTGCTGGGCTTCAAACCGGGCCAAGCCTCCACCAACCCGCCGAAAGGTGAGCCCACCAATGCCGCCGAGGCCGCTGCGCAGAAGGCCAAAGCCGATGCGGAAGTCGAGGCGAAGTATCAGGCGCTCGTTTCCAAGCTCCCGGCAGACCAGCAGGCATGGGAACGCGTGTTGCAGGACCAGCTCGGCGGCTTTTACCTGCCAATCCACAAGCGCGAGAAGATATCCAACCGCTCCAGCGCTTGGGATTTCGTCCAGGATGATCCCAAGCTGCCACGCGTGCTTTTGATCGGCGATTCCGTCTCACGCGGTTACACGCAGGCCGTGCGCAAGGTGCTGGCGGGGAAGGTGAACGTGCATCGTGCTCCCGCGAACTGCGGCCCAACGGCGAGTGGCCTCAAAAACATCGAGGTCTGGCTCGGAGGCGGGAAATGGGACCTCATCCATTTCAATTTCGGCATTCACGATCGAGCCACGCCCATCGCCGATTACCAGCAGCGGCTTGAGCAGCTCGTCGAGCGCATGAAAAAGACCGGGGCGGAGCTCGTCTGGGCCAGTAGCACGCCTTGCCCGGACACGAAGAACGGCCAGTACAAATCCGCGCCCATCCTCGAGCGAAACACGGAGGCTGCCGAGGTGATGAAGAAGCACGGCATCGCCATCGACGACCTCTTCACCGCCATCACGCCGCATCTCGCCACGATGCAAAATCCCGACGACGTCCACTTCACGGCCCAGGGCTACGATTTCCTCGGTGAAACCGTCGCGAAAGCCATCGAAGCCGCTTTGAAGTAATCCTCCCACCCGCTCATGCACCGCCTTCTTTTTCTCCTCCTTGTCCTTTCCGTCCCCTCGCTGGCTCAAAACGCCGCGAAGAAGAAATCCGGCCTCGGTGCCGATGCCCCGCCCGGAAAGCCTTTCATTTATAAAGAGAGCGCCGGGAAGACCCGGCAGATGGAGATCTATTTTCCGCCAGGCCACGATCCCGCGAAGGCAAAGGTGCCGGGCATGATCCTCTTTCACGGCGGCTCGTGGACCGGTGGCTCGCTGGGTCAGTTTCGCATCGCCAGCGCCTACTTTGCCAGCCGCGGCATGGTCTGCGCTACGGCGGAGTATCAGATGCTGAGCAAAGCCGATGCCGCCAAGCTGCCCGCCGGCGAAACGCGGAAGCGAGTGTGCGTCACCGATGCGAAAAGTGCGATTCGATGGTTCAAACAGCACGCGGGAGAGCTGGGCATCGATCCGCAGCGCCTCATCACCGGTGGCGGCAGTGCGGGTGGGCACATCAGCGCCCTCGCCACGATGAATCCGGGCCTCAATGACCCCGCCGACCCGATGGACATCGACACGAACGTCGTGGCCTATGTGTGGTTCAATCCTGCTTTTGCCACCAATGACGACAAAGACCCCGAAATCGACATCTTGCGCCATTTGAAGGCTGATCTGCCGCCTGCGATCGCCTTCTTCGGCGACATGGATAACTGGAAGAAGGGCTGGGACACCGCCCACGCCAAGTGGAAGGCCCTCGGCACCAAAAGCATCGATCTCCAGATCGCCCCCGGCCAATCCCACAGCTTCTTCAACAGCGGACCCTGGCAGACCGTGACACTCATCGCAGCGGACAAATTCCTGGTGAAACAGGGACTGCTCTCCGGTGAGCCTTTGAAAACGATGCCCGTCAGCGGCGAAAAGCTCGTTCCGACCCCGTGAGCGAAGAGCGAGGGCGCCCGTAATCCCCCGCCTAAGTGCTTCCTTGTTTGCCAAATCGGCCCCGGCGGACTATAAAACGTTTCGATAGTGCCCCCCTGCCCCTGAAAAAACTCATGACCTCCGGTTCACCCGCTTCTTTTCGCCGTGCCGTCGCCATGATCCTCGTGGCGGGCTTTGCACTGGCTCAAATCCAGCCCGCCCGTGGCGAGGAAGAGAAGAAAGGCTTCTTCTCGAAAATCTTCGGCGGTGGCAAATCCGAGGAAAAACCGGCTGAAAAGCCTGCGGAGGTCAAAACCGAGTCGAAGCCGAAATCGACGACGAGTAGCAAATCGAAATCCACGGCCTCCAAACCGAAGTCCGAGCCTGCCAAAAAGCCTGCGCCTAAACCCGTCGTGGCAGAAAAGAAGACTCAGGAGAAGCCCAAAGAAACCCCCAAGGTGACTCCGAAGGTCGAGACCAAGACTGCCCCAGCTCCCCAGACGGCTTCCGTCAACAACGTCAAAAATGAGGCCAAGCCTTCCGCCAGCAATCCCTGGCATGTCATTGATGTGGGCGGCCGGGATTACATCACGCTGGAAAGCATCCGAAACTTCTACAACCCGCTCTTCGGCTTCACCGGCTTCCGCCAGCAGGGCAATCACGTCTGGCTGATGTCGAACAAGCTTGTCATCAAGGCGCAGGTCGGCTCCCAGGAGTTGCTGATGAACAACATGAAGTTCATCCTGAGCTTCCCGATCATCTCCCACGGCAGCAACACGCTCATCTCGCGCCTCGATCTCGTGAAGCTCGTCGATCCCATCCTGAACCCGAGCCATATCCAGGGCGCGGAATACTTCGATACGGTGGTCGTAGATGCCGGTCACGGCGGTCACGATGCCGGTGCTCGCGGCGTTTACGGCTACGAGAAGAATTTCGCCCTCAAAATGGCGCAGCACCTCCGCACGGCGTTGATGGCTCGCGGTTTCAAAGTGGTGCTCACTCGCAGCACGGATAGTTTCATCAGCCTCAGCGGTCGTGTCTCCATCGCGAATCAAATTCCGAATAGCATCTTCATCAGCCTGCATCTGAACTCCGGCGGCAGCACCGCCAGCGGCATCGAGACCTGGGCGCTTACGCCTCAGAATGCCGCTGCCACCATCTCACGCGGTGGCGGTTACAACGCCAGCGGCACCACGGGTAACAAGCAGGACAGCGCCAACATCGCTCTCGCCAGCGCCGTGCAGGCCCGCGTGCTCAGCACCGTGAAGGTCGTGGATCGCGGTATCAAGCGGGCGCAGTGGAGCGTGCTCACCGGCATCAAGAAACCGGGAATTCTCTTCGAGGGTGGTTTCGTCACCAATGCCAAGGAATGCCTGCTCATTGCCTCCGATAGCTACCAGAAGACCGTCGCCGTCGCCATCGCGGATGCCGTGGCCAATTATCGCAAGGCTCTGGAGCCGGCGATGGTAAACCGCCGCTGACAAACCTCTGGCAGGCTCGGCGTTGACAGGACCGCCATCGGAAGGCTCCATCCGGCGTCACGCCATGAAACGCTTTTTCGTTCTCCCGTTCCTCTTCGTCGCCTCGCTCCGTGCCGGCGTTAGCCTCCCTTCCATCTTTTCCGATGGCATGGTGCTCCAGCAGGCGCAGCTCGTGCCTGTGTGGGGCAAAGCCGATGCCGGTGAAGCGGTGAAGGTGACCTTAGGTGATCAAACGCAGAGCACCACCGCCACAAAGAACGGCACCTGGCGCATCATGCTGAACCCGCTCAATGCCAACGCCGAGCCTGCTGATCTCGTCGTGACCGGCAAGAACACGCTCACCTTTAAAAATGTGCTCGTCGGCGAGGTGTGGGTGTGCTCCGGCCAATCGAACATGGGCATGACCGTGAACCGCTCACTCAACGCGGAAGCAGAAATGGCGGCGGCGAAGTTTCCCGCCATTCGTATGTTCACCGTCGAACGCACACCGAGCCTGAAGCCGCAGGCCGATTGCAAAGGCACCTGGCAGGAAGCGAATCCGCAGAACGTGGGCACCTTCTCCGCTGCGGGCTTTTTCTTCGGGCGTCACCTTCATCAGGTGCTGAAAGTGCCCGTGGGCCTCATCAATACCTCGTGGGGCGGCACTCGGGTCGAAGCCTGGACCAGCAGTGAGGCCCTCGCCGAGCGTCCCTGCGCTCAGGAGATGCTAGCGGACTGGAAAGACGCGATCAAGAAATGGGATGCACCGCTCCAGCAGTCCATCTTTGAAAAAGCCAAGGCGGACTGGCAGGAGAAAGTAAAGCTGGTCGATGCTCAAAACAAACAGCTCGCCAAAGACGACAAACTCAAGCTCAACAAACCCGCTGCGCCACGCCCGCCGGAAGATCCCTCGAAGTCCCAGCATCATCCCGCCTCACTTTACAACAGCATGGTGGCACCGCTCATCGGCTACGGCATGAAGGGAGCCATCTGGTATCAGGGCGAGTCAAATCAGCGCCGTGCCTTCCAGTATCAGGAACTGCTGCCCACGATGATCAACGACTGGCGCAAACGCTGGGAGAGCGAGTTTCCCTTCTACATTGTCCAACTCGCCAATTACGGAAACAAGCAGCCCGTGAGTAGTGAACCCGGCCTTGCCGATACCTGGGCGGAGCTTCAGGAGGCTCAATACCTCACCGCCATCACCCTGCCGAAGTGCGGCCTTGCCGTCACCAACGACATCGGGGAAGAAAAGGACATCCACCCGAAGAACAAGCAAGAGGTCGGCCGC
Organism: Verrucomicrobiaceae bacterium; assembly: GCA_016713245.1. Taxonomy (GTDB): domain Bacteria; phylum Verrucomicrobiota; class Verrucomicrobiia; order Verrucomicrobiales; family Verrucomicrobiaceae; genus Prosthecobacter. The sequence goes on from JADJPM010000004.1 coordinate 33,972, forward strand.
CGTCTCGCCCTGTGGGCACTGGCGAAGGACTATGGCAAGACCGGTACCGTCCCCAGCGGCCCGCTGTATCGAAGCTCCACCATCAGCGGGGACAAAGTGCGCATTCAGTTCGATTACACCGGCACCAGCCTCAAAACACGTGACGGCGGCGAGCTGAAGCACTTCCAAATCGTCGGAGCGGATAAGAAATGGGTCTGGGCCAAGGCCAAGATCGAGGGCAACGAGGTGGTCGTTTGGCATGACAGCGTGAAACAGCCCATCGGCGTCCGCTACGCCTGGGCCGCCTGGCCTCAGGGTGCCAATTTGACCAATGCCGAAGGCCTCCCCGCCTCCTGCTTCCGCACGGATGACTTCCTTCCCAGCACCCTCGGCGTCACCTCGCCCTTCAAAGAGGCCACCGCCGTGGCTCCGTAGCATTTCAGGCGAAAATCCCTGCTGCTAGCCAATTGCCAATCCGGGCAGCTTTGCCATGCTGGGACCTCCATGACCACCCCCGCTCTTCGTTACTGCCCCGATTTGTACAACTACCAACGCCGCGAAACACGCCCGGTGATGGTCGGCAAGGTCCAGATCGGCGGTGGAGCCCCCATTGTGGTGCAAAGCATGCTCACCAGTGACACGCGTGACGCTGAGGCCTGTGTGAAGGAAGCTCTCGGCCTTGCCGAGGTCGGCTGCCAGATCGTCCGCGTCACCGCCCAGACGCGTGTCATCGCCGAAAACCTCCAGCACATCCGCGATGGCATCCGCGCTGCGGGTTGTGATGTGCCGCTGGTGGCCGACATCCACTTCAAACCCGATGCCGCCATGGAGGCCGTGAAGTGGGTGGAGAAGGTCCGCGTGAATCCAGGCAACTACGCCGACAAGAAGAAGTTTGCCGTCAAAGAGTACACCGATGCCGAGTATGCCGCCGAGGTAGCCTACATGGAGGAACAGTTCGTGCCGCTGGTGAAGGAGTGCATCCGCCTGAACCGTGCGATGCGCATCGGCACGAATCACGGCAGCCTCAGTGATCGCATCATGAACCGCCACGGGGATACCCCCCTCGGCATGGTGGAGAGCGCCCTCGAATTCGCCCGCATCGCGAGGGCGCAGGGCTTTCATAACTTCCTCTTCTCGATGAAGGCCAGCAATCCGAAGGTTATGATCGAGGCCTATCGCCTGCTCGTGGCGCATTTGAATGCCCTCGGTGCGGATTGGAACTATCCCATCCACCTCGGCGTCACTGAGGCGGGCGATGGCGAGGACGGCCGCATCAAGAGCGCCATTGGCATCGGCTCGCTGATGGCCGATGGCATTGGTGACACCGTGCGTGTTTCGTTGACCGAGGACGCGATTTTTGAGATCCCCGTGGCTCAGCAACTGGTGAAACCTTACAACGAAGGTCTGCCAGCAAATCACGAGCGCATCGAAAACGCACCCGCGATCAGTTATGACCCGTTTGACTATGTCCGTCGTGAATCGCAGGTCATTTCCACCGGCGGCGTGAAGCTCGGTGGGCATGAAACCGTGCCCGTTTTCACCACACGGGCCAAATGGGATGCCGTCGCTCACAAGATGGACAAGCTCGGTGACTACAAGCCGGAGATCATCCTCGAAGACAGTGGCGTCACGGAGATCGATCCTCGCGACGAGGCCGCCATCGCGACCTTGAATGCCTCCACGGAGCCGAAACTCGTCACCGTGGCAGACGGACTGAATCTCGGTGTCATCGCCGCCTTCCGCCTCCTCGCCGCGAAGCTCGACAAGAAGCATTCGATCCTGCTCAAAGACACGCTGAAGCCTGCCGAAGGTAATGACTTCACCGAGAATCTCCTCAACGCCGCCACCCACATCGGCTCGCTCCTTTGCGATGGCATTGGTGATGCCGTCATCGTCAATGGCGAGCCAGCTCCCGGTCAGTCGCTGCGCATCAGCTACAACATCCTGCAGGCCGCCGGCGTCCGCATCTTCAAGACCGACTACGTCGCCTGCCCGAGCTGCGGACGCACGCTCTTCAATCTGCAAACCACCACGCAAAAAATCCGCGCCGCCACCGGTCACCTCAAAGGCGTGCGCATCGCCGTCATGGGCTGCATCGTGAATGGCCCTGGCGAGATGGCCGATGCCGATTTCGGCTATGTCGGGGGAGCTCCCAGCAAGATCAATCTCTACGTCGGCAAGACCGCCGTGAAGTTCAACATCCCCGAGGAAGAAGCCGTCGAGCGTCTCATCGACCTCATCAAGGAACATAATCGCTGGTTCGATGCGCCTGTGGCAGCCTGATCCATCCTTCTCATGAAAAAACTCGCTCTTCTCTCCATCCTGCTCCTGGCCGCCTGCGGTCGTGAAGCCGCTCCAACTGTCGCTTCGAAGCCCGGCGGCAAACCCCAGGTGCTCGTCGCCAATTATCCGCTGAAGTATTTCGCGCAGCGCATCGGCGGCAGTGCCGTCGAGGTCGTCTTCCCCGCACCTGGCGATGAAGATCCCGCCTTCTGGCAGCCCGATGATGCTGCCATCACGCAGTTTCAGAATGCTGACGTCATCCTCATGAATGGTGCCACCTACTCGAAGTGGGCGGAGAAGGTCACCCTGCCTCAATCCAAGCTCGTGGACACTTCGGCAGCCTTCAAAGCGCAATACATCGAGATCAAAGCGGATAGCACCCACAGCCACGGTCCCGGCGGCGAGCATAGCCACAGCGGCACCGCCTTCACGACATGGATCGACCTCACGCAAGCCATCCAGCAAGCGGAAGCCGTGAAAACATCGCTGGCCAAGTTTGCACCCGATGCCGAGAAGAACTTCGCGGCGCTGAAAAGCGACCTGGAGGCTCTTGATGCTCGATTGATCGCTGTCGGCAAGCGTCTTGCCAATACACCCGTCGTTGCCTCGCATCCCGTGTATCATTACTTCGCGCGTCGCTATGCGCTGAACCTTCAAGCCGTGCTCTGGGAGCCAGAGACCGTGCCCGATGACAAGGCGATGGAAGAGCTGAAAAGCATCCTCGCGAAGCATTCAGCCAAATGGATGATCTGGGAAGGTGAGCCAGCCAAGGAAAGCGTGGCAAAGCTCGATGCCATCGGCGTGAAAAGCGTGGTCTTCGATCCTTGCGGCAATGTACCGGACGCTGGCGACTTCTTGAACGTGATGAAAGCCAATGTGGAGGCCATCGAGAAGGCTTTTCCATGAGCTGTATGAGTTCTAGGTGAGAGAAGCTATCTCAAGACGCTAGGGCTAAGAAAAATATACATTTAGCTGTTGACGGCCTAATAAGGCCGTGGCAGACTGCGTTTACCTTCACTACAAGCCATGAACACCAACCGGACACATCTTAACTCAACCAAGCGCTTCGAGCGTCAGGGAGAGATTTTGGTCGCCGGTCTCGGTCGTCACTTTAGTGACCATGGTAAAGGACTGATGCCCGCCTACCCGGCCTGCGACTGGAGCCTCTCCATAAACCAACCCCATCACGAGCAGGGCGAATTTGCGCCCACCTAGCCTTCAAAGGCCAGTTTTCCGAAGGAAGCCCTGCTCGCCCACTCCAAGGCAGCAGGGCTTCTTCTTTTTTCCCTTCCAGTTTCGAGATCCAACCTCAACCCCATTTCACTCGACCCTTTTGAATCCATCCGCGGCCTGACCGCCGCATCCCCTCACAGCACGAAAAAACCCCGGCATCGACTGCAATCGACACCGGGGCCAGGCCGCCAGGCAGACTCCGGGAGGAGCCGTTTTGAGACACCAAGCAATGACCTGAGAGCAGGTTTGCACCCTCCACCCGAATGTCAACCATGACAGCCATCGAATACGCAAAGTTCCTATGCTTAGGCGAGGAACGAGGGGGATTATTGTCCCAATTTCACAGAACCAAACGGCTTCCCTGGGAGGTGTGCCATAAACACCGAAACATCCGCCGTGAAATACCTGCGGGTGCGACGCCAGCGATGGACTGACACAGCTCCATCCTGCGCGTGGCAGCGGTGTTCGTTCTTTATTGGCAGATCGCCCCTCAAATGGGGCCGATCTGCCATCCAAGGGCACAGAGAGCGGCATGCAGGCTGCTGAACAAAGGCTGTGGAAGCAGTTTGGGAACGCGGCGACAGTGGATGCGCGGCGGCCGGTGCAAGCGCTATCGAAAGAGATAACGCCAAACCGGCCAACAAAGCAGACACTGACGCCCCGCCCCAAAATGCACCGCAGGATTTGTTCAGCAGCCTGTCAGTGGCCTGACTCTGGGGAGAGTGTGTGGTGGTATGGCCGTCTCTGTGCCCTTGGATGGTAGAACGCAGATTTTCCAAGGTGATTCAGCCGTCTCGGCTGTTCCCCAAGATACGGCGGTGGCAGACAAGCAATGCACGGGCCTCCAAAACCCGCAGATGTGGGCGCGATACCCACCCGCCGTGCCATTTCTCACACAAGAACGCCCGCCCAATCGGCGGGAGCGCGGACGCCCTCGTCCGCATTCAGTCATTTAAAAAGGCAGGGAGAGCCAGCGCTCCAGTATGTCTCATAAGCATGCTATGCCGGTGCAACTCCGGCCCCTGCATCCAATCACGCGGCGGTAGATCGCTAAAGAGGCGACCCGGGCTGTAACCCCGACGCTCTTCGGAGCCACCACGGAGCATTACCGTGACGCCGCACCCCTTTCATGGAGCGCATGCGCCATGCCCGGCACGACAGAGGATCACCGCGCCACAGGTTAGGCGGGTAGGTCGTGTCACCGCATGCGCTCCATGGCCCATTTTCAAAGTGGTTTCGGCTTCAGCCGAATGCAGCCTCTGAAATGCGACTGAAGTCGCAGCTACTTTTTCAAAGAGGTCCGTTAGCTCAATCAGCCAGAGCACTCGCCTGTCGAGCGAAAGGTAGCGGGAGCATAACCCGCACGGACCGCCAATTTCCAAGGGCTCGTAGTGATAGAAGGCAGCACGGCTGTTTTGCACACAGCAGGCGACGGAGCGTTACCGTCCGAGTCCACCATTTCAGAATCCCTCATGAGGTAAAGTAGCCTGTCGGCCTGTTACGCCGGTCGTCATCGTGCGAGTCGATGTGAGGGAGCCAGTTTCAAAGGAGCACGTCCGGCATAGACGAGGAAACGGTCTCGAAAACCGCTGCGCCGTAGAACGGCGTCCAGAGTGCGATTCTCTGGTGCTCCGCCATTTTCATCCCTCCGTAGCTCAACAGCAGAGCACCCGCCCGATAAGCGGGAGACCGTGGCGCGACACCACGCCGAGGGACCATTTTACGCTGGATGGCTCAGACAGATGAGCAGCGGGTTGAAGCCCCGATCAGGTTGGCGCGCTACCAACTCCAGCGACCATTTCAACGCGGCATTGATGTAACAGCAACATGCCTGTCTTCCAAACAGAGTATGTCGGTGCAACTCCGACATGCCGCACCAAATTCGAAGCTCTCAAAGTGTAAGAGCCATGCACGCCACTTTGCGAAGGTGGAAGCTCGAGGTGCAAGTCCTCGTGAGAGCACCAGTCATCAATGAAGAATGATGAAATCCGAATGACGAATGGCCTGCATTTCCATCCTTCGTCATTCGACATTCGGAATTCGTCATTTTTCTCCGTCTTCGTGGCCGACTGAGAAAGGCACCTGTCTTGTAAACAGGCGCATGTGGGCGCGAATCCCACCGAAGGCTCCATTTCAAACACCCTGCATATTGTAACAGTCAGCATTCCTCGTTGTGAACGAGGCGGTGCCGGTGCGACTCCGGCTGTGGGAACCATTTATTTATTTCGTGCGCAAGGCAAAGAGCCGAGCCAGCGGTCTGCAACACCGCGTTACCCAGTGCGAGCCTGGGGCGCACGTCCACTTTTCATCGGATACGAGAGAGCCAGCGAACTCGCTTGGTTTGGGACCAAGACGCGCCCGGGGCAGCACCGGGGTATCCGACCATTTTCATTGGTCTGTAGCTTAACAGTCAGAGCGTCGGGCTCATAACCCGGAAGATGCAGGTGCAATTCCTGCCGGACCGACCAATCACGACAGCCCTGTAGCTCAATCAGCAGAGCATGCGCCTTTGAAGCGCAGAGTTGGTGGTGCGAATCCATCCAGGGCCGCCATTCCTCAGGCCCATGTAGTCCAATGCAGAGACAACCGCCTCAGAAGCGGTCCAGTGCGGGTGCGAGTCCTGCCATGGGCACCATTTCATGCTTCCGTAGCCCAAAGCAGAGGCCGTCGGCTTAAACCCGGCGTCAGTGTGAGTGCGAGACTCACCGGGAGCACTCTTCCTCGCCTGTGTAGTCCAACAGCAGAGACAGCCGCCTCAAAACCGGCCCAGCGTGGGTGCGAATCCCACCGCAGGCACCAATTTATGCTCCCGTAGCTCAATGTATAGAGCGCCGCGCTTCGAACGCGGAGGTTGAGGGCGGAAATCCTTCCGGGAGTGCCATTTCATCAAGGAACGTCAACCGGACCAGCGAGCCGGGACTCGGTGCTAACGAGATCGTGCCTCCACTACGCGGCATGAGGAGCATGTCCTCGGCGTTCCGCCATTTTCGAGGTGACACAGACACTCCTGTCTGTGATTCAGCTCAGCACAAAAACCACCCACAGCCATGAAACGCAAACTTGCCTCCATCCAGAGCGTCCTTGCCATCGAGCCGATCGCGAATGCGGATGCCATCGAGTTGGCTCGCATCCAGGGCTGGCAGTGCGTGGTCAAAAAAGGCGAGTTCCGCGTGGGCGATGCCGGGGTCTTCTTCGAGATCGACTCGGTGCCACCCGATGACGAGCGATTCGCCTTCCTGTGGCGTCCGAAAGATGGCTCGGCGCTGGCTCAGCCAGCGAATTTTCGTCTGCGCACCCTCCGCCTTCGCGGAATGCTCTCGCAGGGGCTTCTCATGCCGCTCGCGCAGTTCCCGGAGATTCCATCCGGCCTGGCCACGGGCTCCGATGTCACGGAAATCCTCCGCATCACGAAGTGGGAGCCGCAAATCCCGCCCAACGATGAAGTGGACGGCCCCTTCCTCCCCGGTGTGCCCAAAACGGACGAAATGCGTGTGCAGAGCGTCCCCGAGGTGCTCACCGAGATCGCAGGAAAACCCTACGTCATCACCGTGAAGTGCGACGGCACTTCCGCCACCTACGGACTGAACCGCCACACCGGCGTCTTCACCGTTTGTGGCCGGAACTGGAGCATCAAACGCGGCACCAATGCCTACTGGCATGCCGCGGAGAAATACGGCCTCGAAGCCCTGCTCGGTCGATTCCCTCAATGGATCATCCAGGCCGAGCTTGTCGGTCCGGGCATTCAAAAGAACCGCCTCGGCCTCAAAGGCATCGAGCTGCGTGTCTTCAATGTCTATGACCAGGAGAAAGGCTGCTACCTCGATCACGACGAAGCCGCCGCCATCCTCGCGACAAACGGCCTTCCCAGGGTCGATGTGCTGGAGCGTGGCGAAAGCTTCTCACATGACCAGGCATCCCTGCTTGCTCTTGCCGAAGGGATTTATCCCGGCACCCAAAACGAGCGCGAAGGTCTCGTCATCCGTCCACAGATGGAAACGCACAGCAGCGTGCTCGGCGGTCGCCTTTCGTTCAAAGCCATCAGCAATCGTTTCCTACTCAAAGGCGGTGATTGATCAGTGATGCAGACACTCCTGTCTGCATGTGCCTGAGCAAATGAAGCATCCAGTAGGCAGACAAGAGTGTCCGCCTCACTTCAAACCAAACCATTTCAATCAACGGGTCATCGGTCCCGTGAGGAAACTCGAAAAACCGATGGGGGCATGGCCCCGACAGCCGGTGTGAGCTGGTCAGAGGCGAAGGTGCCTGAAAACCTTCGCGCCGTGAGTCATCACGGACAGCCCATGCAAGCCCAGGCCTCCCGCGAAAGCGGGCGATCACGACTCCCAAGCCGTGGTCGTCATGGCGATGCAGGTATCGTGGAAAGAACAGCGGCTCGGATGCCCGGAAACGGGGAACATCAGCCGCTGGAGAGTAACGGGTGGTGCCGACCTCACGATGAACCAACCTGCGAACCAGCATGGCCAAGGGTAGTGCCAGCCATCCGAGCCTTGTCGGCAAGGGTGATGGCGCAGAGCGAGAGGCTCCGGCCGCAGCGATGCGGACGCGGTCTTGAGACTCCGTTGAGTAACCGGCAGGTGAAAGGCAGACGGTGTGTGGCATTTCGCAGCTCAAAAGGCGGCGACAACCACTGGACACACGCATCGTCGCAGGTTTGCAGCTCCTGAGAAGAGCATCTGACTACGGATCAGATTCCAAATGCAAAGAGGTGTCCGGTGTGACGAGCCAAATAGCTTAATCCTCCAGCCAAGTTGGCAATGGAGGCACCCGAGGGCCGCAAGCCCGGAGGTGTCGGTGTGAATCCGCACATAAGGGGCAGCTCCCCTGAACGGCCCAAAAGGTCGGTGGTAGGTGCAGCGCCGAGAATCGTCACGCGACAAGTGAAACGCCACACTTCAACAAAGGCAGCTATGCTGTTCGACCTCGTTCGACGAGGTGGATAAGAGCCGAACCATCGGCCGCAAACCGATGGATAATGGCCCCAAGGGAGCAGCACGCGAGGTGTAGTCTCAGCCCTCGCCCACTTTCTGGCATGGAGCGTGGAGTCTCACATCAGGCTCTACGCTCCATGCCAGCTCATTTCATGACCCTGTCGTCTAACTGGCCAAGACATCCGACTTTCTATCGGATAACTGCGGGTTCGAATCCCGCCAGGGTTGCCATTTTGTAGCTTCGGTTGGCAACCGAAGCCGAACTTTCCAAACCGATTCGATTGCCAATCGAATCTACGCGGGCCTGAAACTTAGACAGCGAAGTAACCGGCTTTTAACCGGTTTAGCAGGGTGCATGTCCCTGCAGGCTCACCATTTATCGTAGCTTCGAGTGTGACTCGAAGCTGCTCCCTCAAACTGATCCGATTGCCAATCGAATCTACAAAACTCGGCTCCTCCCCTTTCCCCTTGCAGCAAAATCGAGCGTCCCTTGTCCCCCTTTCCATTCCAGCGGCAGCACCCGTGCCTGACCGTGTCCATTCGCGACACCAGGCACGGGCGGAGAGTGTGGTGCAGTCCTCTGGACTGCCTCTGCACCTTCCGCCGCTGGAGGCAGCGCCATCGCCGTGGCTCCAGACCACGCCGTGGCGCTGCTTTTTCTTTTCAACCTCCAACCCAACTCAAACACCCATGAAACACCAACCCACCTAGCCAGCGCATCTTCCCGCTGGCGACTTCTTGTCTGGAAGATCGCTGTCACATCCGACCAGCGTGCCCGCTCGCGGGCAAACAGCACGGATGATGATTCGATGATTCCATTATGAAACTCGAACATCTCGAACGCGCGTTCGAATCCATCGGCGCACGACTTCAGGTCGAGGTCCGGCCGCTTGCCCGTCACTGGGATGGCACCTTGACTCGCGCCGGCTACTCGCTCGACATCGGTCACGATCGTCATGGGCAGTTCTTCGCCGTCCGCGGCGATGAAGAGAGCCTCGCGGAGGCGGAGTTCTCTCTGCTGAACAAGCAGAAGGATGACCGTCACCTGCTCCTCCTCGTTAAAAACGAGGACAGCGGCCGCAAGGAGCGCTTCCTCTGCGGTCACGATGAGCGGGAGTGGTTTGTCGCCGCTGTTCCGGGCCCCGCATCCACCGTGGTGCAGGCCAAGGAGGCGCTCAAACCGCAGCCAGTTCGTCAGGCGCAAGCCCGCAAGGGTCTGAATGCCCGTCAGGCGAATACCCGTCACAACGCGGCCTTCCGCCGCCAGGGCGAGTGGTTCTTCCTGCCCATGGACAAGCCCATGACCGTCGATCCGAAGCTCATCCTGCGTAACGAGCCGCTCTCCCGCGGTGGTGGCAGCAAGCCCCACTACGTCGAGCAGCTCTACCGCACCGGTGGCGAACTCGTCTATGTGAACCGGCAGCACCCGCAGGGCATCACGCAGGCTCAGTATAACAAACTGATCCAGCGCAGCCCCGCCGCGAAGAAGCTCATCTGGCAGCAGATGCGCCGAAATCCCGGCGTCTTTGCCCGCGGAACTGTGCGCCACCCGGACCACGCCACCATCGTGCTTCACGACTGGTGCCGTGTGCTCATGAACGAGGAAAACAAGGCCCAAGGTCGCCAAAACCTGGCCTTCCTCGACTGATTCGAACCAACGCGTTCACCCAACTCGCGCGTGCGGCATGCTGAAAGGTGTGTCGCACGCCTCGAGCTTCAGATTCTGTCTGCTTTATCCGCTTCGGCGCAAAGTTTAGCCGCGTAGGCCCTTGCCTCGCATGTGCTCATATCCACTGGGTCACCATATGCAGAGACACACTTGGCTTGGACAGACATTCCATCCGCCTCCGCCATCACGCAGTCAAAATCACCCGAAGGTTGATCAAGCATCAAATCTATCGATTCCCCGATCTTCTTCATCTCTGACCGAGAACACCCAAACCGTGTCTCGAAATCCCTGTCGCTAACAAAGTGGTCGTTACAGACCTCGAGAATGGCGCTCGAAATGCCCAACAATTCAGAGCGGGAACAATGAACCAGAAAGTGGTGACCGTTGTTGTGTCTATTCGTCATAATTGGAATCCATCACACAACAGAGACGACCTAGTCCAGATTTCCAACAATCACTTTCCCAAGAACGAACACCGCTACCGGGCACCTCGTGCCCATTTCTCACCTTCCACGACTCCATCACTCCAACTCCCCACTCACTCACCACCATGAAACCGAACGACCTCATCCGACTCGGCGTGCCGCAGGGCGCGGCGATCCAGTCTGGCATGGACTTCATCGCGAAGTTCATGGCGCAGGGTGGGGAATCGACGCGGCTGGAGGACGAGCTGGGCGCGATCATCGCGAAACCGGAATCGTTTCTCGGCGATCCGCTGCGCGAGGTGTTTGCGCGGGATCTGTATGCGCCGGCTTACAAGCAACGTGATGCGCTCGCGCCTTGGGCGCAGTGGGGCTCCGGGCTCGAAGCGCAGGCGGTGCAGCAGATGGCGAATGCTTGTGCGCTGCCGGTGGCGGTCGCGGGAGCGCTCATGCCGGATGCGCATGTGGGCTACGGGCTGCCGATCGGCGGTGTGCTGGCCACGGAAGGCTGCGTGATCCCTTACGCGGTCGGCGTGGACATCGCGTGCCGCATGCGGCTCTCGGTTTATGATCGCAAAGCGAGCACCATCGCGGGTCAGAAGGACCGTCTGGCGAACATCCTCGAAAGCGAGACCTGCTTTGGCATGGGCGGCGCTTTCAAGGAGAAGCGCCAGCACGAGGTCATGAACGAGGACTGGTCCGTTTCGCCCATCACGCGACGCTTCAAAGACAAAGCCTATGCGCAGCTCGGCTCGAGCGGCTCCGGGAACCACTTTGTCGAGTTCGGTGCCTTTGACGTGGATGCGGAGCAGTCCGCCGCGCTGAAGGAGAGCGGCTTTGACCTGCCACCGGGCGATTACCTCGCGCTGCTGAGCCACAGCGGCTCGCGCGGCACGGGAGCGCAGGTGTGCCAGCACTACAGCCGCATCGCGATGGATCGTCGCTACGATCTGCCGAAGGAACTGAAGCACCTCGCGTGGTTGACCTTTGAGGAAGAAGCGGGCCAGGAATACTGGGCCGCCATGAACCTCATGGGCCGCTACGCCGCCGCGAACCACGCGCTCATTCACAAACGCATCGCGAAGAAGGTCGGCGCTCATGTCGTGCTCGACATCGAGAACCATCACAACTTCGCGTGGAAGGAGACGCACGTCGTGAACGGCGCGGAGCGCGAGGTCATTGTGCACCGCAAAGGGGCGACGCCCGCGGGTGCCGGTGTGCTCGGCGTCATCCCCGGCTCCATGGCCACGCCCGGCTACGCTGTGCGTGGGAAAGGCAAGGACGAGTCGCTAAACAGCGCCTCTCACGGCGCTGGTCGTGTGATGAGCCGTTCCACCGCGAAGCAGAGCTTCACTTGGAGCGCCGTGAAAAAGCAGCTCGCCGCCGCCGGCGTCGAACTCCTCAGCGCCGGCATCGACGAGGTGCCAGGCGTTTACAAAGACATCCACAGCGTCATGGCAGCGCAGACGGACCTCGTGGAGGTGCTGGGGGAGTTCCAGCCGCGCATCGTGAAGATGTGCCCCGATGGACCGGCGGAAGACTGAGTCGCTGCGCTCCAATGACGAATGAGTAAGCACGAATGACGAAATAATGACGAAGCTCGAAGGACGAACACCTGCGGGCATCTTTTGAGCTTTCGCTCTCCTTTAGGGCTTCGGCATTCGGGCTTCTTTCGTCATTCGGATTTACTCATTCGTCATTTTCCCGCTGCGCCAACACCTCCAACTCACTTTTTCGTTATGACTGACCTCCTCACCAAAACCACCGTCCTCGTGCTCAACCGCAACTGGCAGGCCATCGGCGTGAAAACGCCGATGGAGGCCTTTAGCATGATCGCGGGGGGCGCGGCGACCGCGCTCGACATCGAAACGGGCGGCCACATCCGTCCGGTGACCTGGGCGGAGTGGCTCACGCTGCCCGTGCGCGAGGGCGACAACGTCATCGGCACGGTCAAAGGGCCGGTGCGGGTGCCTGCGGTGCTCGTGTTGGCGAAATTCGACAAGGTGCCCAAAAAGCGCCCGAAATTCGGCGTGCGCGGCATTTGGGAACGCGATGGCGGTGTGTGCCAATACACCGGCCGCAAGCTCCGCGTCGGCGAAGGCAACATCGACCACGTCGTGCCGCTTTCTCGCGGCGGACCGACCTCCTGGGAAAACTGCGTGCTGGCCGACAAGCGGGTGAATAGCCGCAAAGGCTCCAAACTGCCGGAAGAAGCCGGTTTGAAGCTGCTGAAGGCTCCGCGAGTGCCGAGGGAGGTTCCGGTGACGCTGCTGATCAAGAACACGCACCGGGTGAGGGAATGGGAGATGTTCCTCACCAGCTAATCCTACTCCGCCTCCGACTCCTGCTCCGTCTCGATTCGAGCGTCTCCATGCGCCCGGATTCGAGGCGGAGGCAGAGTAGGAGTCGGAGACAGGTCACCTGCGGAGGGCGAGGCTGTGCTTATTGTTCGACGCGGAAGATATGCATCGAGACGCCGTCGGGCTTGAGTTCGACGTAGTTGCGGGTGCCGCTCCAGTCGTAGGCACCGCCGTGGAGGAGGTCGATGACTTTGAAGGGTTTTGAGGCGTCTAGACCGAGGGCGGTGAGATCGAGATGGATCATGCCGGCGGCGGCGTGTTGGGGATCGAGATTGATGCAGCAGAGGATGCGGTTGCTGAAATCGGGCGTGGCTTTGCTGTAGGTGATGATGCGTCCGTGGTCGGCGGAGTGGAAGCGGAGGTTGTCGTAGAGATGCAGGGCAGGGTTGTCGCGGCGGATGAGGTTCAGCTTGCGGATGAAGCCGTTGATGTTGCCGGGCTTGTTGTAGTCACGCTGCACGAGCTGGTACTTCTCGCTGTGATTGTATTCTTCCTTGCCAGGATAGGGGTCGTTTTCACCGAGCTCATAGCCGCCGTACATGCCCCAGGTGCTGGACATGGTAGCCGCGAGGGCGGCACGGATGCGGAACATCTGCGGGCCAGCGTTTTGAAGATGGCCGGGCAGGATGTCGGGTGTATTGGGCCAGAAATTGGCGCGGTAATACCAGCGCATGTCGCCGTGGAAGAGCTCGCGAGCGTATTCTTCGAGCTCGGCACGGCTCTCACGCCAGGTGAAGTAGGTGTAGCTTTGCGTGAAGCCGATTTTGCCGAGCACCTGCATCATTTTCGGCTTGGTGAAGGCCTCGGCGAGGAAGAGCACATCCGGGTCTTTGCGCTGGATGGTGCCGATCAGCTCCTGCCAGAAGGCGACGGGCTTGGTGTGGGGATTATCGACGCGGAAGATCTTCACGCCGCAATCGACCCAGAACTGCACAACGTCGATGAGCTCCTTCCACAGCGCCTTCCAGTCGTCGCAGTGGAAATTGATCGGGTAGATGTCCTGATACTTTTTGGGCGGATTTTCGGCGTAGCGGATGCTGCCGTCGGGACGCTGGTAAAACCATTCGGGATGGTCTTTGACGTAGGGATGGTCCGGGGGAGCAGTTGATGGCAAAGTCGAGCGCGATCTCCAGACCGCGTTTGTTGGCTTCGCCGACGAGCCATTTGAAGTCGTCGAGGGTGCCGAGTGCGGGTTCGACAGCGCGATGACCACCGGCTGGGCCGCCGATGGCCCACGGGCTGCCCACATCGCCTTCTTTGGCAGTGAGGGTGTTGTTTTTGCCTTTGCGGGCGGTGATACCGATGGGGTGGATCGGCGGGAAGTAGATGACATCAAAGCCGAGGTGCGCGGCGTGATCGAGGCGACCGAGGCAATCGCGGAAGGTGCTGTGCTTGTCCGCGAGGCCTTCGGCACCGCGAGGGAAGAATTCATACCACGCAGAGAATCGCGCCCGCTCACGCTCAACGATGACCGTCATGGGGGCGGAGAGGGTGGAAAGGTCGCGATCCGGGAACTGATCCATCAGCGCCTGCATTTCGTCGGATTGCAGCACTTCGAGGATGTCCTGCGCGGGCACTTTGGTGAGCAGATCGGCGCATTCCTGCATCTGTGAGGCCGCTGCGGTGGCTCCGGCTTTCTTGGCACGCACAGCAGCCTCCTTGAGCAGGCGAGCTCCCTCGCGGGCCTCGATGGGGACATCGGGGTCTTTGGCTCCGATACGCACGGCGAAGGTTTTTTTCCACGAGCGGAAGAGGTCGCCCCAGGCCTCGACGACGTATTCCCATCGTCCGGCCTTCTCGAAAGTACAGGCGGCATGCCAGCGGTCGTTGTTGTCGAGCTTCATCGGGGCCTCGCTCCAGCGCTTCGAGCCAGCGAGACGCCAGCGCAGCGCCGCGCTCATGACATCGTGGCCGTCTTTAAAGATGTCGCACCACACATCGAGCGGCTCGCCGATCACTCGCTTTACTGGATGGCGACCGCCTTCGAGGCAGGGGTAGAAGTTTTCGATGACGACCGTGGGAGCGTGTGTGGCGGGCATGGGAGGGCATGGATAGCGTCGTACCTACACTTGGCAATAGAAGGAGCCTTATCTGAGCTATTCGGCCCTGATTCGGCGGAAGGAATCCAACTGCCTAGCAATCGCTTTTACCCTGTCTCGATCACGTGCTGTCACCATGATATGCCAGATCATAGGCGGTCCATCTTTCGTGCTCAGATCCAAATACGCCCAGCCGCTCCAGTCTCCATTTTCGACGACACGGATATCCCACTTAACCAATCTTCCAGCAAACCGACTGTTAAACCGGGCCAAAGGAGCACCCTCCCGAGTTTGTGGATGACCGCCGCAGTAGAGCGCCAAGGACGCATCATTCTCAAAGTCAAAGTAGCGAACTTTGAAGTCGGGACCCAAATACGCCGATGTGTTTTTGACGCTTTCTAGGTTGACCAAGTAGGCCGTCGATGAGTTTGGCGAATCTTTAAATTGATAGCTGTTCCCCAGCTTTACTGGACCAATCTCTCGTTGGCGGGCCTCGTGTTCCCGCTTGTAACGATGGTCGGCACAAGAAGTGAGAATGACGGTGACTACCAACCCGAAAAACCAATGGGTGAGAACTTTCATGGTGGAATAACAACTGGGATTTTGAGCTTTGTGAAGCCAAAAATCCTGCTGGAGAGCCGCCCCGTTTGCGCCACGTTCGTGGGATGCCCAACCCAGCTCCGAAGAAAATCCTGCTCGCCGAAGACGTGCGTGCGATCGCGTTGCAGCTCTCGCATGCTTTGGAAAAGGCGGGTTACGAGGTGCAGGTGGCCCGCGATGGGGAGGAATGTTTGGAAAAGGTGGCCAGCTTCAAGCCGGACTTGCTGGTGCTCGATCTGATCATGCCCAAACTCACCGGGCTGGAGGCCATGCGCATGCTGCGTGCCGCACCAGCCACGGAAAACCTGCCGGTCATCATCACGACGGCGAAGGATTATTCCACGGAGCTGAAGCACATCCGCCAGAGCGGTCCGCTCGATGTGCTCATCAAGCCCTTTGCTCCCGATGTGTTGATCACCAAGCTCGATAGCTTGTTTCGAACGGCGGCGAGTTGCTCGCTGGTGGCGGAACGCCCGGCTCGGGAGGCACCGAAGGACATCTACGCGCCCGTTTTGGACACACAGAGGCCTCACGCCCGTTTCTGGGGCACGCGAGGCTCGATCCCTGTCTCCGGCGGTCGTTACTCTCAGCATGGCGGAAACACCACCTGCTTCGAGTTTTGCACCGGGCAGGACCGCATCATCTTCGATGCGGGTTCCGGCCTCCGTGAGGCGGGACTTTCGCTGCTGAAGGACGGGCCGCGTCACATCCATCTCTTCATCACGCACACGCATTGGGATCACATCCAGGGTTTTCCCTTCTTCACGCCGATCTACGTCCCTGGCTTTGAAATCACCGTTTATGGCGAGCGGGGTTTTGGCAAGAACCTGGAGTCACTCCTCGTCGGTCAGCTCGATCGCGATTACTTCCCGGTGCAGCGGGAGGATCTGGCCGCGAAGATCAATTTCGTCTTCCTCGACGACAAACCGGTCACCATCGGCGGCGCGAAGATCTCCCGCGAATACGTCCAGCACCCCGGAGCCACCGTGGGGTTCAAAATCGAGCATGACGGCTGGAAGGTGGCGTTCATCCCGGACAATGAATTCCTCCAAGGTTACACCGGCAGTCCGGTGGGACTCACGCGAGAGAGTGATGTCGTCATCCCTCACGATCCAGTGATCAGCTTTGTGGAAGATATCGATCTGCTGATCCATGAGGCGCAGTATCTGCCCACCGATTACCCGAAAAAGATCGGCTGGGGGCATTCGAACCTCGCCAGTGCCTGCGCCCTCACGAAGCTGGCCGGGGTGAAAAAATGGATCGCCGTCCATCACGATCCCGATCACGACGATGTGGCTCTGCACGCGAAGTACAATCTCACTCGGCAAATCCTTGGCGATCTGGGGCACCGCATCCCCTTTAGCCACGGTCACGACGGCCTGGTGGAGTATCGCTGAGCCGGTGGGAGAGCTTTCCCCAGTTCCAGCAGCCGAATTGCTTGATTTCCCGTCGTGAGTCCCGAAGATGGCACCCCAGCCGATGAAATTCGCGATCTTCGGAGATATCCACGCCAACCTCGAAGCCCTTCAGGCCGTCCTTTACGACGCCCAAGAACAGGGCTGTGCCAGCTATGTATGCCTGGGAGACATCGTGGGCTACGCCGCGAACCCGGTCGAGTGCCTCGAAACTGTCCGCGCCCTGAACTGCCCCACCGTGCGCGGCAACCATGACGAAGGTGCCAGCGGTAACAGCAGCCTCGACGAGCTCAACCCACTGGCCTACGCGGCTCTCATGTGGACCCGCGAGCAGCTCAGCGAGGAGCAGCGACAGTGGCTGCGGGATTTGAAGCTGGTGCGCCAAGTGCGGGATTTCACCATCGTGCATGCCACGCTCGATTCGCCGGGGAACTGGGGCTATGTGACGAACCGCTTCGATGCGATGGCGAGCTTCAGCTACCAGTTCACGCAGGTATGTTTTTACGGCCACACCCATGTGCCGCGCATCTTTGAAAAGGATGACGCCGTCCGCGCCTCCCGCGGCACGGAGGTGAGCCTCACTCGTGGCACGAAGTATTTTGTGAATGTGGGCAGCGTGGGCCAGCCCCGCGATGGCGATTGGCGGGCGGCCTACACCATTTACGACGTCCAGGCCCAGACGATTTCGATTCGCCGTCTCGAATATGACATCGAGACCGCCCAGCGGAAGATTCATGAGGCGGGCCTGCCACCGCTGCTGGCGGACCGGCTGGCGCTTGGGAAATGAGGCAAACGGTCGGACGGGTCGGACTCGTCTGACATGTCGGACTTAATCGCATGTCCTCCCTTCCGAGCCTTCGAGATTTCAAAAGCGCCCTGATCGTCAAACCGAGCTCGCTGGGTGACATCGTGCATACCTTGCCAGCGGTGAAGGCGATCCGTGAGGCGTATCCGCATCTGAAGTTGCGCTGGTTGGCGAACACGGAGTGGACACCGCTGATCCAGGGATCGCCGTTGATTGATGAGGTGATCGCTTTTCCGAGGAAGAAGTTCCGCGGGCTGGCGGGGCTGCTGCGGTTCTGGAACTGGCGGCGGGAGTGGATGCTCATGAAGCGTGAGGAGCCGGAGATCGTGCTCGATTTTCAGGGCTTGCTGCGCAGCGGCATCGTGAGCCGCTGGCGGGGTTCTAAGACCGTGATTGGGCTTTCGGATGCTCGGGAAGGGGCGCGGTATTTTTATTCTCACCTCGTGCCGGTAAATGCGGGGGCGCATGCGGTGGATCGTTACCTGGAAATGCCGCGGGCGTTTGGCATCAAAGTGGATGCGGAAGAGGTGAGCTTTGATCTGGCGGAGGGCGGCCAGCCGGCGGGCGTGGATTTGAACTGGCGTGAAAGCGTCGTGCTGCATCCGTGGTCGCGTGGGGAAGGGAAATCGCTCTCGGATGAGGCGCTTGCGGCGCTTTGTGAGGCACTTGCGCCGCGTTGCGTGGTCCTCGTGGGCATGCATGAGGGCGCGAAGGTGCCGCAGACGGCGCATGTGACGGATCTGAGCAATCGCACGAGTCTCGCGGAGCTGGTGTGGATCATGCGGCAGGCAGGGTGGGTGATCAGCGTGGACAGCGGGCCGATGCACATCGGCGCGGCGGTGAATCCTCGCACGCTGGGGCTTTATACCTGGAGTGATCCTCGCAAGGTGGGGCCGTATCCGGCCACGGCGGATGTGTGGAAGGCAGGACGCATTGCGAAGAGAACGGAATTCAGTGCGGACGAGTGCCTGACGGAGATGTACATCACGCCGCAGGCGGCACAGGAACTGGCGGGCTGGGTTTAAGGCTGAAAAATCAACCTTTAAGCTTGACCTTCGGGCTTAAAGGTTGAAAAATCAGCCCATGGACAATCTGAGCCGCCGGGAACGTGAGGTCATGGAAATCGTCTTCGCCTTGGGCGAGGCCACGCTGTCGCAAATCCTGGAGGAAATGGCGGAGCCACCCACGCGGCCGGCGCTACGCTCGATTTTGACCATCCTGGAGGAGAAAGGGCAGCTCAAGCATCGCACCGAGGGCAGGGAGTTTGTGTATCGCAGTGTTGTCTCGCGGGAAAAGGCAGGGAAATCGACGCTGAGCCGCGTGGTGAGCACTTTTTTCGGCGGCTCGATCTCCCAGGCGCTCGCCGCCTACCTGAGTGATCCAAAGGCCCGGCTCTCGGATGACGAGATCACCGAACTCAGGCGCTTCATCGACGAAGCAAAGCCTCGCTGAACCTAACCCACAACGATCATGAACTCGCTGCTCACTTCTTTCACACCTGCCTGGCTGGCGGATGTGTCCCTCCAGATCACGCTGTGGCTCGTGTTCGCTGCGCTGGTCAGCCTGTGGCCCGGTTTGCCGGCTGCGCGGCGACATTTTGTGCAGGCGGGAGCTTTGTTGACGCTGCCGTTGTTGCTTGTGGCGGGGTTCATCGTGCCAGGATGGCGTTTGATGCCCGTCCAATCACCTGAAAGCGTGTCATCGAGCAAGCCTTCTTCAGCGGTCGAAGGGGTGAATGCCGATCCATTCGCCATGTCCATCTCCGTGAAGACCACTTTGTTGGAGGTTGAGCAGACTCCGGTGTGGTGGGGCGTGGTCTGGTTGCTCGGAGCGACCGCTGGTGTTGGCCTGCTCGCTTGTTCGGCAACGGCTTTGCGTCGGCTGCGGAGCGAATCTGCGGAGGTTCACGATGAACGGCTGAAGGCGGTTTTTCGCGAAGAGTCCGTCATGCTTGGTTTGAGGCTGGAGGCGGATTGTTTGCGTCAAAGTGAAGCCTGCGGCGTGCCGATGACCTGGGGCTTGTTTTCTCAAAAGTCGCTGCTTTTGCCTCGTGAGGCGGTGAACTGGCCGGAGGCGAGGCTGCGGCTCGTGCTGCGGCATGAACTGGCGCATCTCGTGCGTGCCGATGTGCTGGTCTCCGCGATCATGACCTTGGTGGCGGTGCTGTTGTGGTTTCATCCCGCCGTGTGGATAATGCTACGGGCTGCACAACGTTCGCGTGAGCAGGCTTGTGACGATCTGGCGTTGGGCCGCGGGGATCAGAAGGCGGCGGATTTTGCGCATGAACTGCTGGCAGCCGTTGAGGCGCTTGAACCGTTGTCCAGACGGCCACTGCTGCCGCTCGCTCTAGCCATGTCGGTTTCGAGTGGCGCTCGTTTGATGCGTGGCAGGCTGCAAAACATCCTGCGGGGCCCCGAGCAGCGCGGTGGTTTTAGTCGTTGGCAGAAAACGGGGCTGTTGGTGCCTGCTCTGATGCTCAGTGGTTTGCTGGCCGGGCTCACGGCGTGCCGGAAAGAAGCTCCGTCCACGTCTTCTGAGGCGCAGATCTGGGTGCAGGCGAAGGTTTTTAGCGTTCCGGTGGACTCGCCCGTGCTCGCCCAGGCCGGCCTGGTCATGGATGGTCAGAACAAAGGCCTTCAGACTCTTGGTGTGATTCCCGAGGCGAGTCTTCAAACGCTGCTTCGAGGCCTCTCGCAGCAGAAAGGGGTGGACTTGATGAGCACTCCTTCCATCACCACACGCAGCGGCCAAAAGGCGGTGATGGAGATGGTGCGCGAATTCATCTACCCGACCGCGTTTGATCCGCCGAGGCACATCGACAAGGACAACACGGTTATCCCGACGACGCCGACCGCCTTTGAAATGCGCCCTGTGGGCGTGCGCATCGAGGTGGTGCCCGAGCTTCTCACGAAAGACGAGATCCAACTGACAGTGATGCCGGAAATCACGGAGTTTGAAGGTTTCATCAACTATGGAGATCCCGTCACGCAGAAAGACGGGAAGGTGGTCACGCCGAACGCGGTGAAGCAACCGGTGTTTCACTCACTGAAGATGACGAGTTCCTTCGTGCTCACGAGACGCGAGGCGGTGGTGATCGGCGGCCTGGGCTCGCCGGAGGGTGTCTTTGTTCCTCACGAAACCGAGCCTGACACCCTCGTATCCGCGAAGTCGAACAAGGCAGGCCGGTTGATTTTTTTTGTCTTTCAAGCAAGCGAAGTGGTGCCCGCCAGGCCCAAACCAATTCCAGCCAGTGACGAGCCTGCTGTCACGATTTTCGGCCAGGTTCTGCGGCAGGGGAAATACACGCTCAAATCCGGGATGACTTTGGCTGACTTGATCCAGGCGGCGGGCGGCTTGTCCCAACGTGCCAACACGAAAGCTGGCACGCTGGAGCGAAAAGGTCAAAAGCAGCCGCTCGACCTCCAGAACAAAGCGATGCCGCTCCAGTCGGGCGATGTGGTGATCGTGGGTGAAACAAAAAGCTGACGGAGTGCCGCTGTGCGTTAGGCTGCAAGGCCATGAAGCCGTTTTTTGTTCTTCTTTTCCTCACCGCCGCTGTTTTCGCCAAGGACCTGCCGAAGCCGGAGCGGTTTGAAAAGGCCATCGCGGCCTTTGAGGCGGAGGATAACGCGAAGAAGGCTCCGAAGGATGCCACGCTGTTTGTCGGGGCGTCGAACATCCGGCTTTGGAAATCGCTGCCGGACCGGTTCAAGAAGGACAAAGTCATCAATCGCGGCTTTGGCGGGGCGTTTTTGAGCGAGGTGGTGCACTTCGCGGATCGCATCGTGCTGCCTTACCAGCCAAAGCAGATCTACCTGAATGCCGGTGGCAATGATCTGCACCTCGGGAAGACGCCGGAGGAGGTGCTGGCATCCTTCAAAGCCTTCGTGGCGCTGGTGACGGAGAAGCTGCCGAAAACGAAGCTGGCTTTCCTTTGCATCCCCACCTCACCCTCGCGCTGGGAAGAGGTGGAGACGGTGAGGACGACGAACAAACTGATCGCGGACTTTATCCATGCGGGCGGGGATAAGATCGAGTTCATCGACTACTTCCCGATGCTGCTCGGGGCAGATGGAAAGCCTCGCCCGGAGTTGTATGTCGAGGATCGGCTCCATTTCAGTGAGGCGGGCTACGACGTGGTCGCCTCGGTGATCAAATGGCAGAAGGAGATCGCCGCCATCGAGAAGCGTTACGCGGGAAAACCGGCACCGAAGGCTCCCATCGTCTTCATCGGCAGTTCCAGCATCCGACGCTGGGAGACACTGGCGGCCGATTTTCCGGTCAAACCGGTGCTGAACCATGGTTTTGGCGGTTCCGAGGTCTTTGACTCGGTGAATTTCGCCCACCGGCTGGTCTTCCCCTTCCAGCCGAAGCAGATTGTCATGTACGCGGGCGGCAATGACCTCAACGCGGGGAAGATGCCGGAGCGTGTTTTGGCCGATTTTCAGGCTTTTGTGGCCCGGGTGCATGGTGAGCTGCCGAAGACGAAGATTTGCTACATTTCCACCGCCCCGAATCCGAAGCGCTGGGCGCAGATCAAGGAGGTGCGGGCGGCCAATGCGCTGATCCAGGCCTTTTGCGCGAAGGATGAACTCCTCCAATACCTCGACGTGCATCCGGTGATGCTCGCTCCGAACGGCGAGCCGAAGCCGGACATCTTTGTCGAGGACCAGCTCCACATGAACGCCAAGGGCTACGAGCTCTGGAAAGGCGTCGTGGGGCCGGTTTTGATGGAGTGAGTGGTGGAGTGGTAGAGTGGTGGAGTGGTAGAGTGGTGGAGTGGTGGAGTGGTGGAGTGGTGGAGTGGTGGAGTGGTGGAGTGGTGGAGTGGTGGAGTGGTGGAGTGGTGGAGTGGTGGAGTGGTGAGGGGCGTTGATCATGGTTCCACGGGCATGAACGGGGGCCGAGGTCCTTCCTGGGGGGGGCGGCATCTCATGGGAATTACGATGTTCGTGAGAACATTCCTTTATTGTAAAGATTTGTTAAAGAAGTGGATATTTTTCTGGAGTATTTCCATAAACTCCATAACGTGGTGGTTAAATTGCCCTTCTACCCCTCATCCACTTCCCATGACTTCCCCTGCACAACGCGGCGGTGACCTTGTGTCGCCTCCGTTCTCGTGTGAGCAGGCTCCGCCTTTGCGGGGCTTGGGGAGGTATGTGTCGATGCTTTTGGCGTGGCTGCTGATGCTTTCCGCCACTGGCACCTTGCAAGCCCAGACCTTGCTGGAATGGAACATGGAGCTTTCGACGATTGAAGGCGGAGCGCAGCCGAGCAGCAACGAACGATACAACCTGCTTCCAAGTGTGAAGCATTCGACGATCGACATCGGTGGCTTGAACGGCGTGTTTCAGTTCCGATGGGACGGGACCTCGTCTCCTGACTACGGACCCAACGGCCTGTTGGTCAGTGATCCAAATGAGAACGGAAACAAGCGTGTCGGCACCAAGGCCCGCTGTGCCATGGGATGGGATTCGACGCTGGATTCGACGCTTGCGACGCCTCCTGCCACGCTGACAGGCAGGCCGGACACCGGCTGGACGACATTCAAAATGAAAGCGGGTGTCTCGGGCAGCATCACTGGCACCTGCTTTGAGGCCAAGAGGGTGGACAGCGGTTCGCCTACCAGTGCCCGTGTCTATATCTCCTGGCATGACGGCACGGCCATGAGGACCGCGTGGACATCCACGATCACCATGAGCGGCACGGGAAACTACGTGACCTACGATGTGCCCTTCACCCAGGGGACGGCGCTTCCCACTGGCAGCGCTTTGGCGGGGAAAACCTTCATGATGGAGTTCTATTGCTGGGGCGGCACGAGCTATCTGCACATCGACAATCTGATGATCGAAGGCAGCGCCGCCGTCTGTTCGGCGATCACGGTCAGTCCTGTCTTGCTGCCCGCGGGCACCGTGGGGACCGCCTACTCGCAGAGCTTGAGTTCCAGCGGCGGCACCTCGCCCTACACCTACGCGGTGACCAGCGGCACGCTTCCTACTGGTCTGAGCTTGAGCAGTGCTGGCGTGATCAGCGGCACGCCCAGTGCTTCCAACGGAGCAGGTGTGAGCCTGTCGATTACAGGCACGGACGCCAATGGATGCACTGGGGTGCGAAATACCACCCTCCGAATCTGCCCCGTAATGTCTCTCGCGACACCGACGAACACCGCAACCGTGGGCACGGCCTATTCATCCAGCGTCGCCGCCAGTGGGGGAGCTTCGCCGTATGTGTATGCGGTCGTCGGCGGGGTCTTGCCAGCAGGCTTGAGCCTGAACACCAGCACCGGTGCCATTACCGGCACGCCCACGACAGCCGCCACCTCCACCTTCACGGTTCGAGCCACGGATGCCAACTCCTGCTCGCGGGTCTCCCCCAGCCTGACGATCACGACCAGCGCGGCCACCACCGACTACGGCGACTATTCCAGCTTTGCCTCCGCCACGCAGACGGCAAATAGCGCCCTTCGCATCGGTACGGCCGCCACGGATGCGGAGGCTGCCAACCCGGCCAACAGCACGGCAACGGGAGATGATACCACGGGTGACGATGAAGATCTCACCATGCCTACTATGGTCGTGGGCGGCACGAGCACGATCACAGTTCCTGTCACGATTCCTGTTTTGGCCAATGTGAGTGGTAGCACCTCTCGCATCGCCGCTTATGCGGATTGGAATGGCGATGGCGATGTCGGAGATTCAAATGAAACTCTGGCCACGCAAACGGTGGCGGCTGCTGGCACGACGAATGTGACATTCAGCTTCACGCCGCCGGCAGGGACCACGGTGGGGACGAAATACATCCGATTTAGGCTCTCTGAAAGTGCCAGCCATCCCGGCTTCAGCGGCACATCCACGCTCAAGGGCGAGGTCGAGGATTATGCGGTGCAGGTCTGCACGGGTGGCAGCGTTTTGTGGGCCGTGGATGAAGATGGCGATTCACCGGGGCACCTGCGACTGTGGTCCTTCGACAGCTATGACACGCCCACCCTTTCGGCCAAGGACTATGGTCGTCTCTACTACCGCGATCCGAACACCAATGTGATCACTGATGTGGGTGCGACAACGGATGACATGGAGGCCCTGGCCATCAATCGCTTCACCGGCATGGCCTACTTCCTTCTGTCCAGCAACCTCGCTGGTGCCACCTCGGGCTCGCAGGCGCTTTTCAGTTACAATTTGAATGATGCTGCGGCGAACTCCGGCAACATCGTCATGACCTTGCTGGGTCATCTCGCCCGGCCCACGACAGGGGTCGCGGTGGAGTGCCTGGCCTTTGATCCGGTGCGTGGCCGTCTCTACACGGGCGATCCGAGGGATGGAAACCAAAACGCCAGCCCCACGGCGGATGGTCTCTACTACCTGGATATTCGAAACCTGAATGCCAATGCGTTTACCTCGACGTCGTGGACGCTCGCAGGCACCATGACCGGAGCTGGGCAGAACTGCAATTATGCCGATGGCATGGAATTTGCCACCAATGGCAAGCTCTACGTCATTGATGGCACGGATGAGCATCTCTACGAGGTCGATCCCGTCACGGCTGCCATCACCCTGGTCAGCGATACGAGTGTCATCGGAGGGCTGACGGGCTCACCTGACATCGAAACCCTCGTCTGGGATGATCTCAACAGCCGCCTGATTGGCATCGACAACAACACCAATGCCACTAGTGGCAACCGCTTCGTCGAAATCACCCTCGGCACGGCCGGGGCAAACGTCGCTCGTGGCAAGTTCCTGCCCGGCACCCCAGGGTTGCCGACGGATGCTGACTTTGAAGGTGGTGCCATGTGGAATACCTGCCCACCTCAGCCCGTCCTCGGTGTGGGGAATCTCATTTTCAAAGACCTCAATAGCGATGGCAATTACGATTCCGGTGAGGCCGCGGCCAATGTGATCGTGGAACTTTATGCCCAGGGGCAGACGGTCGGTAGTTCCGTCCCCATCGCTCGCACGACCACCGACGCCTCGGGCAAGTATGGCTTCACACGCTTGTTGGCTGGAAACTATTTTGTGCATGTTCCGGCTGGCAATTTCGCTGTGGGCCAGCCGCTCGTCGGCCTTCTTTCCGTGACCGGAACAGGTTCAGGAGATGACAACACCAACGAAGACGGAATTGATAACGCCACACCTGCCACCAATGGCATCAGCAGTGCCGTGTTTGCGCTGACTGACAATGGCGAACCTACCAACTCGACCGAAACAGGTTTCGCCGCCACAGATGACGATGCCGATGATAATAACACCGACCTCACGATCGACTTTGGTTTCGTGAGCCCTGCCACCACCGACTACGGCGACTACCTCAACTTCGCCTCCGCTACGCAGACGGCAAACAGCGCCCTGCGCATCGGCACCGCCGCCACGGATGCGGAGGCTGCCAACCCAGCCAACAGTACTGCCACGGGTGATGACAACACAGGGGATGACGAAGATCTCACCATGCCGACTTTCCCGGTGGGAACGGCCACGACGCTGACGGTGCCGATGACCATCACTGCCGCCTCGCTGAGCGGCAGCACGGCGCGGGTGAATGTGTTTGTGGACTGGAATGGGGACAACGACGTGCTTGACGCGAATGAGACGCTCGCGGCGCAGACCGTTTCGGCCTCCGGCAGCTTCGCTTTCAGCCTCACACCTCCTGTGGGCACCACGGCGGGCACGAAATTCCTGCGCATCCGTGCGGCGGAAGGAGCCACGCACCCTGGCATCAGCGGCACGTCCACGCTGAAAGGCGAGGTGGAGGATTATGCGATCACCGTCGCGTTACCACTAGACCACGGGGACTACTCGGGATTCATCACCGCAAGTCACGGCGTGGCTTCGGACATCCGAATCGGGTCCGCAGTGACCGATACGGAAATTAGCAGCCCGGCGAATAGCACTGCCACAGGGGACGACTCCTCCGGCACGGATGACGAAGATGCGGTGATGCCTTCATTTGCCGACGGTGTGGCCACGAGTGTCACCTTCGCTGTTATATTGAATACTGCGGTCATTCCGACAGCGCGTGTTGGCATTTTTGCGGATTGGAACGGTGATGGCGATGTGGTGGACGCAAATGAAACGATCTCCGCACAGACGGTGTCAGGGACCGCCAATCACACCTTCACGCTCACTCCACCCACAGGCACACTCCCAGGAACCAAATACATCAGACTCGTCGTGGTGGAGGGAAGTGGTGCGCCTTCGTTCTCGGGAAATCCAGCGCTTCGCGGTGAGGTTGAAGACTACGCGGTGACATTGACGTCCTCAGCTACCACGGATTTCGGCGATTGGAATGGCAGCGGTGCCGCCACCAGCACCACGAGCAGTATCGTGAACTCCAATCTCAGAATCGGCACAAATCTGGATGCTGAATACACGGTGACACCCAATTCGGCGGCTAATGCAGATGACCTAGCAGGCACGGATGACGAGGACGGGGTCACATTTCCAAGCACCCTAGTTGCAGGACTTTCAGGAACAATGCGTGTTTACCTTCAAAATCTGACAGGAGGGAATGCCTACCTTCATGCTTGGATTGATTTCAACAACGATGGCAATTTTAATGACACTGTTCTAAGCGGGGCAAATGGGGGTGAGCGGTTGTTTGCTACCCGTACGATTACAAACGGGAGTTCGCTTTCGACTCCATGGGACTTCGCTTTTACCGTACCGCTCGCTGCCAACCGATCTGGGCCTTTAGGAGTCCGGGTTCGCCTCACTAACAGCATTTCCACGGTTCCAACAGGTTCCTCTGGTATAGGTGAGGTAGAGGATCATCTCGTCTCGATAGCCTGTCCCACGCTTGACATCTGGCCCCATGACGGATTGCGCACCGCCGATATTGGACGCAACTACTCGGTCTTTCTCAGCGAGCGAGTGAGTGCTGGGCTGCCCGTAACCTTTGCAGTCTCCGGACTTCCTCCAGGCCTTTCGTACACACCTGCAACCACCCGCATATCAGGAACACCTACGGCGATTGGCAACTACACTGTTCAGGTCATTGCGACTGATTCAGTCGGCTGCACGGGCACGAGAAACTTCCCGCTGAAGGTCCGTGGCCTAGAAGTCAGCACGACGCTGTGGGCAGACACGAACTACAATGGCCTGCTGGATAATGCTGAGACGGGGATTGCTGGAATCACCGTCGAACTGTGGAGGCCCGGTGCGAACAACACGCCAGAAAACGGTGGCGGCGATGATTCCAAGGCCGCCACTGATATTGTCACGCCGACCAATGGTTCGGTGGTCTTCACAGACCTTTCTGCTGGCACCTATTACATACGAGTGCCTTCACCACCCGCAGGCTATCCAGCGGCGACCATCGCCTTCGCGAACGCGGAGTCCGGAGTCGATGGAGATAGCAATGGCATTCAAACACAGCCAGCACAGCCCATTGTCACGGGTGTTTTCACTTTGGCGGCCGGTTTGCAGCCGGATGGAAGCACCACCCCGTCCATGACCAACCCAAGTATGACTGCTACAGGCCCATGGACGCTCACTGGCTGGCCTATCAGCTACTGGGGAGCTGGCTATATCCATACGCCTCCCGTTGCTTTCCTGCCAGCAGCGACGACTCAGCACCGAGCGGGAGGCATGCGAGCCTCTCCTGATGGCGGTCAGTTTGCGGGTATTCCCTTGGACGGCACATTGAGTTCTGGCGGCGGCCTGGGGCAGCGGTTCACCGGACTGACTGTCGGTCAGCGGTATCGTGTTTCCTGGTACCACGCCAATGGTGGATTCACGAGTGATCCTGCTGTGACTGGCGATGGTGTTTTCAGCAACACGGTTGGCACCCCGATCCAAGGTATGCTTTCAATGTGGAGCACCGCGTATGGCTCAACGTACGGCTCGGGTGGCCTGCCCGCCACCGTGGATTATCTCGGAGAAGGCAATCAACTCTGGAAGAACGCCGAAGTCGTGGCTCCTGCCCCACACCAGGACATTGATCTCATTATCTGGAATCGTGATCCGGCCTATGTGCTTTCGTACTATACCATCGACGGAGTGGATTTTGCCGCGACTGGTGACGACACTGTGGACATCGGCCTCAACAACGGGGTGGATTCTGGTGATCACTCCAGTTTCGCCATGGCGAGCCAGGCCCGAGCAGTCGAAATCAGAATTGGAACGACCGCCACAGATACTGATACTTCAAATCTAGCGAACAGCACCGCTACGGGTGACGATACCACTGGCACGGACGACGAAGACCTCACGATGCCCGCCTTCACCGTCGGCACAGCCACGACACTCGCGGTCCCCATGACCATCACGGCGGCTTCGTTAAGCGGCAGCACGGCCCGCGTGAATGTGTTTGTGGACTGGAATGGCGACAACGACGTGCTCGACACGAATGAGACGCTCGCCGCGCAGACCGTCTCCGCCTCCGGCACTTTCAATTTCAGCCTCACGCCGCCTGCTGGCACCACGGGGGGCACGAAGTACCTTCGCATCCGTGCGGCGGAAGGAGCCACGCACCCTGGCTTCAGCGGCACGTCCACGCTGAAAGGCGAGGTGGAGGATTATGCCATCACGGTCACCGGGGGTGTTGCGCCGCTCGCCATCGGTAACCTCGTGTGGATCGATGCAAACAACAACGGCGTCAAAGATGCCAGCGAGACTGGGGAACCAGGAGTGACAGTGCAGCTTTGGACAGCGGGTGGCAACGGCACGGTGGAAAACGGGGCGGGGGATGATGTGAAAGTCGGGGCCGATCAGGTCACCGACTTGAACGGCAATTACAAATTCACCGGGCTGGCCGCAGGCAGCTATTATGTCCGCCTTCCCACACCGCCGGCGGACTTCCCGCTGACCTCCGGCGTGCCGGACACGGCGGATAATCAGCAGGAAGGCGATAACAACGGCGTCCAACCGGGCGGGGTCGGCACGGCCATCCGCAGCCCGCTCATCGCGCTTTCTGCCGGTGGCGAGCCTGCAGCCGGTGTGGATGGCGATGACACCAATGGTGATCTCACCATCGACTTTGGCCTCGCGAGCAGTGATCCGTGCTACAGCACGAATTTGATCGACAACCCCAGCTTTGAGCTCAACGGCGGCGCGAACACCACCGGGGCTCTTTTTGCCTCGCTGGGCTACAACGGCACTGGAACGACCTTTGGCAGCAGTGTGAACGCCTTGCGCTGGGTGAGCGGCGTGAATCCGATTTCAGCACTGAACGATCCCATCCAGCGGATGAAGGTGCTGGCGGTGGGCACCGGCGCGAAGGTGGCCTGGACGGAAAGCGCCCGGGCGCATCAAGGGAAGCGGTACATGCTTCTCGAAGGCGAGCTGTCCTGCGTTGAGGTGAAGCCCGCAGGCGGCGGCACCTGGAGCAGTGTGCTGCAGGCAGGCAAAACCTATCAATTCAGCGTGTGGGCGGACACGGCGAGCACTGCCAACGCCTCCTTCGAGCTCGATCTAGGGGCCAGCCAGCCCATCTTCCGCATCGGCACGAGCGGCACGCAGCTTCACTACTACGCCGCCACGCAGAATCGCTGGGTTTCGCCTTCCGGCGGTCCGTCGAGCTTTACCTCCGCGCATTACAACGGCTGGAACGAGGCCACCGCCACGGTCACGCAGCCGAACTGGCGCCGCTACATCTATACCTTCGCCATTTCGCCCACGGCCACCGCGGCACAGATTGACTCCGCCTCGCTGATTCTGAGTGCCACGGCGGGCAGCGGTCCGGTGGCCCTCGATGACATCGTGCTCTGCCAGCCGAGCATGACCATCGGTGATTACGTCTGGAACGACGCGGACTATGACGGCATCAGGGAAACGGGCGAGATCGGCGTGGCGGGTCTCACCGTGCAGCTTTTCAATCCCGGCGCGGACAATGCCGTCGGCGGCACCGGTTTAAATCAAGACACGCAGGTGGGAGCCAACATGCCCACGGATGCCACTGGCGCATACCGCTTCACGAATCTCTCGCCGGGGAACTACTATGTGCGGGTCACTCCGCCCGCGACTTCGGTCACGACCGCGAACGTGGCCACGACGGACAACAACGTCGATAACAACAACGATGGCTCGCAGCCAGGCGGAGTCGGAACGGCGCTTTATAGCCCGGTGGTGAATCTCGCCCTCTCGTCGGAATCGGTGACGGATGGTGATTCGGATTCGAACAGCAATCTCACCATCGACTTTGGTCTCTTCTCCTGCCCGACGATCACGGTGAGCCCGATTTTGCCAGCGGTGGGCACCGTGGGAACGGCCTACAGCCAGCTCATCAGCGCAAGCGGTGGTACGGCACCTTACACGCTGGCACTCACGAGCGGTACGCTGCCTTCTGGTCTCACCTTCAATGCCGGCACGGGTGTCATCAGCGGCACGCCAGGGACGGATAACGGGGCTGGCACCTCGCTTACCTTCACCGCCACGGATGCTCGCGGATGCAAAGGTACCCGCACGATGACGCTGAAGATCTGCCCGGTGCTCACGATCGCCACGCTGAACAGCACACTTTCCATCGGCACGCCGTATTCATCGGGTGCCGCCGCTGGAGCAGGTGCGGGGCCGTATGTGTATGCGGTCACCAGCGGCTCGTTGCCCGCGGGCTTGAGCCTGAACACCACCACCGGGGCTCTCACCGGCACGCCGACGAGCACTGCGGCGGCCACCTTCACCATCCGCGCCACGGATGCGAATTCCTGCCCGGGGTCGCGCAGCTTCACGCTGACGCCGGTCTGCCCCACAATCTCCATCACGCCAGTGACGCTGCCAAATGCCACGGTGGGCACCGCCTACTCGCAGACGCTGACGGCCAGCGGCGGTACTGCGCCGTATGGCACCTGGACGATCATCAGCGGCACCTTGCCGGCTGGTTTGACCTTGAACGCCTCCACCGGCGTGATCAGCGGCACACCGACGACGAGCACGGGACCGAGTGTGAACCTCACCGTGCGTGTGACAGCCACTTACGGATGCCAGGGCACGCAGATCGTCTCGCTCAAAGTATGCCCCGCGATCACCCTGAACCCCACGAGTCTCTCGAATGGCGTGGTGGGCCTCGCCTTCAATCAAACCGTCACGGCCAGCGGTGGCGTGGCACCTTACACCTACAATGTGAGCAGCGGCACCCTGCCTGGTGGCGTCACCCTGAACACCAGCACCGGTGCTCTCACCGGCACACCGACTACCGCAGCGACCTCGAATTTCACCATCAGCGCCGCCGACGCGAATGGCTGCCCGGCTTCGCGTGCCTACACCGTGGTCATCGCGCCCTCGCTCACCATCGGAAACCTCGTCTGGCGTGATGACAACAACAACGGCGTGCGTGACGTGGGCGAGCCCGGCTTTGACGGCATCACGGTGCAGCTCTTCCGCACGACGGATAATTACATCGGCAATGGCGACGACGTGCAGGTGGGCTCGAACGTCACCACCGCGGGTGGCGGCTTGTATTCCTTCAGCTCGCTCTCGGCCGGAAAATACTTTGTGAGGCTCCCGAGCGTGCCGGCGGGTTACACGATGTCCAGCGGCGTGCCGGATGGTTTTGGCACGCCCTCCGCTTTTGCCGAAAACGACCAGGATAATGACAACAACGCCATTCACACGCTTGGCATCGGCACCGCGGTGACCAGCGGCCTCGTGAACCTCGCCATCGGCACGGAGTCCATCACGGACGGAGACACGAACAACAACACGAACCTCACCATCGACTTCGGCTTTGCCCCCATGCCGCAGTGCCCGCCCTACCTCGTGTGGCCGGACTGGCGCACGCTGACCCGCACCGCGCCCACGGCAGGCACTGGCTGGATCAGCCAGCCGCGCCTGGTGAATGCTGCTTACACGAGCCAGACCTTCTCCAATGTGCTCTCCACCAGCACCAATGTGACGGTGAGCTACTCCAGCAACATGTTCGATGCGCAGTCACCGAACATCTATGTGCCGCGCTTTGATCCCACCTACGACAACGTCAACACGCAGGGCAATCCGAACGATGTGCAGTGCAATCCGATGTTCTTCGGCGGCCTGCGCCTCACGAACAACACGGGTGATACGAGCGCCAGCGTCACCACGGGCGTCGGCACGGCCACGGGCCATGCGCAGGTGCAGCTCACCTTCGACAAGGATGTGCTCATGGATGATCTCGGCATCGGCAGCATCGGAAAACTAGGTGCAGCGCGTGAGTGGGTCTTCGTGCGTGCTTACAACGCGGCGGGCACTGGCATCGCCCCGGTTTCCATCACGGGGCAGACGGTCAGTTGTGATGCGGTGGTGACCGGTACCGGCCCCGAAGTGGTGAACCTCGGAGCTGCGGGTGCCTATCTCGGCGGTCTCGATGATCAAAACGCGGCCATTCCGGTCTATGGCAATGCCAGCATCAACTGGGGCAATGTGCCGGTGCGCCGCATCGAGATCCAGTTCTGGCGTTCCAGCGGCACTTCCGTTTACACCACGGCCGCCACCAGCGGCCAGGCCTCCGCTGCCATTCGCAAGCTTTGCTTCCGCGCCGCTCCCACCACTGATCTGGGCGACTGGGCGCACGCCACGAATCCCGCCGGGGCTGCCACCACGACCACGTCGAGCACGGCGAACAGCAATCTCCGCCTCGGGACCACGGTGGACGTCGAATCGACCGTCACCGCCAGCAACGCCGCCACGGCGGATGATACGACGAACACCGGCAGCGCCGATGACGAAGACGGCGTGACGATGCCCGCGAGCATCACACAAGGTGGCAGCGTCACCATTCCGGTCTCCGTTTTCAACAACACCGGTTCCACCGCCTACCTGAACGCCTGGATCGACTTCAACAACGACGGTGCCTTCAACGACACACTCTACACCTCGCCCGGCGGTGAGCGTTTGCTGGCCGCGAGGTCCATCAGCAGCTCCGCCACGGCCAGTACACAAAACATCACCTTCACCGTGCCGCAGGCCTCCAGCCCCGGCACGAACCGCGGCGTGCGTGTGCGCCTCACGAATCAGGCCACCACCCTGCCCACGGGCGCGGTGGGCAGCGGTGAAATCGAAGACTACGCGGTCACGATCAACTGCTCCTCGCTCACGGTGAATCCGGTTTCGCTGACGACACCGACCGTCGGTGGCGGCTATCTGGCCTCCTTCACGGCCACGGGCGGTCTCGCGCCTTACACCTTCGCGGTGTCCGCAGGCTCGCTGCCGTTTGGGTTGACGCTGGCGAGCGATGGTGGTGTCACCGGCGTGCCTACCAGCACCACGGCTCAGACCTTCACCATCCGTGCCACGGATGCGAATGGCTGCCAGGGCACACGTCCTTACACGCTCACACCTGTCTGCCCCACGATCACGGTGAACCCTGCTTCGGTGGCAAATGGCACCGTGGGCATCGCCTACTCGCAAACCTTCACCGGCAGTGGCGGTGGATCACCTTATACCTTTGCCGTGAGCGCAGGCACGCTGCCTGCAGGACTCACGCTGAGCAGCGCGGGCGTGCTCAGCGGCACGCCGACGACGGCCAATGGAGCGGGCGTGAGCGTCACCATTCGCGCCACCGATGTTTATGGCTGCCAGGGCACGCGGCCTTACACGATCAAGATCTGCCCCGTCTTCACGCTGGGAGCCATCACCACCACCGGCACGGTCGGCACGGCCTTCACACGCACGATCACCTCCAGTGGCGGTGCCTCGCCCTACACCTATGCGGTGACGAGCGGCTCGCTGCCCGGAGGCCTCACGCTGAGCAGCGCCGGAGTGCTGTCCGGCACGCCCACGCAGGAGATCAGCAGCACCGTCACGATCCGCTCCACGGACGCGAATGGCTGCACGGCCACGCGTGACTACACGCTGGCGATGAGCTGCCCGCCGATCACGGTGAATCCCACCTCGCTCGCGAATGGCGCGGTGGGCATCGCCTACTCGCAGACCTTCACGGCCACGGGCGGCACCTCGCCCTATCAATACACCGTCACGGCCGGCACACTACCCGCAGGTTTGACGCTCTCCACTGCCGGTGTGCTCTCGGGAACGCCCACCACGGGCAATGGCGCGGGCGTTTCGATCACCGTGCAGGCTCGCGATGCCTACAACTGCGTCGGCGTGCGTGCTTACACGATCAAGATCTGCCCCACGATCTCGCTCGCCACCATCTCGCCTACGATCGTGGTCGGCTCGCCCTACTCGTCGAGCGCGGCGGCTACGGGTGGTGTGGCACCTTACACCTATGCCATCACGAGCGGATCACTCCCGGCCGGTTTGAGCCTCAACACGACGACTGGAGCCATCACAGGCACGCCCACAAGCGCGGCGGCGGCCTCCTTCACCATTCGTGCCACGGATGCAAACGCCTGCGCAGGCTCTCGTGCCTACAACGTCTCACCCACCTGCCCGGCGATCACCGTCACGCCGACCTCGCTGGCGAATGGTTATGTCGGTGTGGGCTACTCACAAAGCTTCAGCGCCAGCGGCGGCACCGCGCCCTACACCTATGCGGTAACCTCTGGCAGCCTGCCAACCGGCCTCACGCTGAGCAGCGCAGGTGTCGTCAGCGGCACGCCGACAGCGGCAGTGACCTCCGCGAGCTTCAGCGTGCGTGCCACGGATGTGAACGGCTGCCAGAGCGCCGCCACCGCCGTCCTCTTGACCGTCAAAGGCCTGTGCCTCGGCAATCTGGTGTTCATCGACATGAACAACAACGGCACGCGTCAAAGCACCGAAAGCGGCGCTCCGAACATTTCCATGCAGCTCTGGCGCTCCACCAACCTCACCCGCGGTGACGCGGATGACACGCAGGTGGCCACGACCATCACGGACTGGAATGGCGCGTATCAATTCACCGGCCTGGCTCCTGGAAATTACTTTGTCCGCATTCCCACGCCGCCAGTGTATCACCCGCAGGTCAGCGCCGGTGGCGTGAATCTCGACAATGGCATCAACAATGACAGCAATGCCATTCAGTCAGGTGGCAGCGGCGCGGAGGTCTTCTCGCCTGTCATCACGCTCAGCATTGGCGGTGAGCCTGCCAGCGGTGTGGATGGCGATGACACCGATTGCGATGGCACCATCGACTTTGGCTTTGCGAACACCGACCCATGCTACGTCACCAATCTCTTCGACAACCCCAGCTTTGAAATCCAAGGCCTGCCAAATGCCACCGGCACGGCGGCGGCGGTGTTGGGTTACAACGGCTCTGGAACATCGCTCGGAGCTTCGATCAATGCCTTCCGCTGGTCCGGCGGCGTCACTTCCGGCCTCGGTGAGCCCATTCAGCGTGTGCAAGTGCTGCCGGGGGCTTCGGGTGGCATTGTCTCATGGGTGGAGAGCGGCAAGCCACGCCATGGCAAGCGCATGGTGCTCGTGCAGGGCACGAATTCCTGCGTGAGCATGCGGGCCGCCGGTGGCGGTGCGTGGAGCACGGTGCTCACTGCGGGCAGCGAGTATGAATTGAGTGTATGGGCGGCGAATGCCTCTGCGGCGAATGCGAGCGTCATCTGGGATCTCGGCACCACCAGCGGCCAGGTCTTCCAGATCATCAGCGGAGCCACGCCGGGATTCTATCAATACTACCAAGTCACCCAGGCGCAGATGACCGGCACACCGGTGCCCACCTTCACCGCCGCTGATTACACGAACACGACCTGGACGGAAGCCACCGCCAATACCGCCGTGCCGACTTGGAAGCAGTTCCGCTATCGTTTCCGCGTGAATCCGCTCGCCACCACGACGCAGATCGACAGCGCCAGCTTCGTCGTCTCCGGCGGCAGTGCCACCAATCCGCTCGTGCTTGACCATGTGGCGCTTTGCAATGTCACCCCGAGCGCCACGCTCACGCTGGGCGGCACCATTTGGAATGATGCGAACAACAACGGCCTCAAAACAATCGGTGAGATCGGCGTCGGAGCAGGCGTGGTGACGCTCTCGCTCTACAAATCGACCAACACAATTGTCGGCGATGCCGATGACGTGCTGCAAACCACCGGCAGCACCAACGCGAGTGGCAATTACGCCTTCGCCAACCTCGCCGCCGGAAACTATTATGTGCAGTTCACGCCTCCCGCCTCGCTCGCCAAGAGCGGCGGCACGCCGGTGAGCCTCGACAACCAGACGGACAACGACAACAACGGCGTGCAGAGCGGTGCGCCGGGCACGCTGATCCGCAGCCCGATGATCGCCCTGCAAGGCGGCACGGAGTCCATCACCGATGGTGATACGAATCCGGACACGGAAATGACCGTCGATTTCGGCCTTTGGAGCGGCATCGCCCTCGGGAACCAAATCTGGATCGACACGAACAGCAACGGCCTCTACGACGCCGGCACGGACACCGTCAGCGGTCTCACTGGCCTCAGTGTGGAACTGCTGAACAGCTCCAACGCCATCGTCACGAGCACCACGGCCAATGCGAGCGGCCAGTATGGTTTCACGATTTACACACCGGGCCAGTATCGCGTGCGCATTCCCACGCCGCCGGCCGCCGCGGCTCTTCTGGCCGCCAACAGCGTCAACACGGACAATGGCATCGACAACGACAACAACGGCACGCAGAGCGGAGGACTCGGAAACAGCGTCGTGACACCTCTGGTGACTCTCGCGGCTGCCTCGGAGCCGGGGACCGCTGGCACGACCAATAGCGAAAACACGCTCGACATCGGCTTCCGCCCCTGCCCGGTCTTCACCGTCGCCCCGGTGGCCTTCACGAACACGCAGTATGCGGCCTTCTCGCAGACGCTCAGCACGCTCGGCGGTGTGGCACCCTACACCTATGCCATCACCAGTGGCTCGCTGCCCGGCGGGCTCACGCTGAGCAGCGCAGGCACCATCAGCGGCACCACGACCACCGCGGCCATTCCGGGTGCTTACAGCTTCACGGTGCGGAGCACGGACTCTCTCGGCTGCTCCACGACGCAGGCGATGACGATGAATGTCATCTGCCCGCCGATCACCATCACGCCGACGACGCTCGCGAATGCGACAAAGTTCAGCGCTTACAGTCAAGGCCTCACCGCCACGACGACCGGTGCCACGGGCATCAGTTACTCGTGGAGTGTCGCTCCGGCGGCTCCGAGCGGTCTGGTAGCCTGGTGGCCGGCGGAAGGCAGCGCCTTGAGCATCGGCGGCACGTCCAATGGCACGCTCGATCTAGGTGCCACCACCACGGCCAGCGGTGCAGCGGGTCGTGCGTTCAGCCTTGATGGCGTCGATGACCAGATCACCGTGCCGGACAGCGCCGCGCTGCGTCCCACGCAGATCACCATCGAGGCTTGGGTGAACCCAACTTACACGATGAATGCCTTCGGAGCCGTCGTGAGTAAAACGAGCACCGGAAGCTGGAACAACGGTTACGGTCTCGGACAACTCGGCAATGACACCACCTTCGGTTTCTGGATCAACAACTACGCCACCAACCGCGCCACCACGACCCTCACCACCGGGGTGTGGCAGCATGTGGTGGCCACCTACGACGGTGCCAACATCCGCCTCTATGTGAATGGCACGCAGCGCAGCAGCTTTGCCTACACCGCCGCCATCAATCACAGCACCGTGCCGCTCGAAATCGGCAACGCCGTTGGCGGAAACTTCCCGTGGAAGGGCGGCCTCGATGAAGTGCAGATCTACAGCCGTGCGCTGAGTGCCGCCGAAGTCACCGCCCGCTACACCGCCTGGACCACTGGCAATGACGGCATGCCGCAGGGCCTTGGCCTGAACTCCTCTACCGGCCTGCTGAGCGCCGTGAGCATCACCAGCCCTCCGGCGACCTACAACTTCAACGTTCGCGCCGCGGATCCGAACGGCTGTTTTGCCCAAAACGCCTATGCGCTGACCGTGCTGTGCCCGGCGATTTCGGTGACGCCTACTTCGCTAGCCAATGGCACCGTCGGTACCGCGTATTCGCAGTCGCTTTCGGCGGCGGGCGGCACCACGCCATACACGTGGAGCACGGTGACCGGCACCTGGCCGACTGGATTGAGCTTGAGCAGCGCGGGGGTCGTCACCGGCACACCGACGACGGCCAATGGAGCCGGTGTGAGCGTCACCGTGCGTGCCACGGATGCCAATGGCTGCACGAAGGATCAGGTGGTGAGCATCAAAGTGTGCCCAGTGATCTCTCTCGCGGTGCTCAACAGCACCTTGAACATCGGCTCGGTCTATTCATCAGCCGCCACGGCCAGCGGCGGCACTGCGCCTTATACCTATTCAGTGAGTGCGGGCGTGCTCCCGACAGGTCTCACGCTGAACACGAGCACCGGAGCCGTCACCGGCACGCCGGTGAGTGCGAACAGCCAGGCCTTTAGCATCCGCGCCACCGATGCCAATGGCTGCTTCGGCACCCGTGCCCAAACGTTCACACCCGCATGCCCGGCGGTCACGATCTCGCCCACCAGCCTCAGCAATGGTCTTGTGGGCACGGCCTACTCTTCCACGCTCACGGCGGCGCCGGGTAGTGGCTATAAATGGTCCGTCACCAGCGGCACGTTGCCTGCTGGCTTGAGCCTCAATGCATCCAATGGCGTGCTTTCCGGCTCTCCCACCACGGCTGGCACGCAGACCTTCACCGTTCGTGCCAGCACAGCTCCTGCCAGCGTGCCGGAACTGGAGTTCAGCACCTACAACATCGACCTGAATCCCGGCGGGGCCCTCAACCCCGAAAAAAAACCATCGCCAGGTGCTCCCAGCACGCCGATCGACTGGAGCGCCGTTTCCTTCACCTACACCGCTGCCGGGGCCAATGATCCGACATCGCCTGCGGACTGGAACCTCGCCAATTTCAATGCAGGAACGCCCGTCACCCTCACGAATGCGGATGCCACCGCCGGTGGAAACAGCGGCACAGGCCGGTTCCGCATCTATTTGGTCCGCAACGGCCAGCCGTCTTATGACGACCATGCTGAGATCCGGGTGAGTTCCAGTCGCTCCAGTGGTCTTGTCTCGTCGATGGCCAACCCGTTGCCACCAGCGGCCTGTTCCGGCACCCGCAGCTACACGCTGAAGATTTGCCCGGTGATCAATGTGGGCGCGATCACCACCACGGGCACGGTGGGCACTGCGTTCTCGCAAACCATCACCGCGAGTGGCGGCACGGCACCTTACACCTACACGCTGACGAGTGGAGCCTTGCCGGGAGGTTTGAGCCTCACCACCGCTGGCGTGCTTAGCGGCACGCCGAATGTCGAAATCAGCTCCACCGTCACGGTGAGGGCCACGGATGCGAATGGATGCACCGGCACGCGGAATTACACGCTGGCGATGAGCTGCCCGCCGATGACGCTGAACCCTGCCTCGCTGCCCATCGGCCTCGCAGGCTCGGCTTACACTTCGACGACGTTCTCGACCACCGGTGGCACCGCGCCGTATCAATACACCGTCATCGCGGGCACGCTGCCGACAGGTTTGACGCTGACGACGGCTGGGGTGCTCAGTGGCACGCCCACCGCGGGCAATGGCGCAGGCGTCTCCATCACGGTGCAGTCTCGCGATGCCTTCAACTGCCTCGGCACGCGTGCTTACACGCTCAAGATCTGCCCGGTCATCTCGCTGCCGGTCATCAGCACCACCATCAATGTCGGCACAGCCTACTCAGCGAGCGTGGCGGCTTCCGGCGGTGCCACGCCGTATGTGTATGCGGTGACTAGCGGTGCCCTTCCAGCCGGTTTGAATCTCAACACGACCACTGGTGCCATCACCGGCACGCCGACGAACTCAACCAGCGCCACCTTCACCGTTCGTGCCACCGATGCGAATGCCTGCACGGGCTCGCGAGCCTACACGCTGGCTCCGGTTTGCCCCACGATCACCTTCACCACTCCTTCGCTGGCCAATGGAACGCTCGCCGTGGCCTACTCGCAGACCGTGACTGCCACCGGCGGCAATGCGCCCTACACCTACTCGCTGAGCTCCGGCACGCTTCCGGCGGGTTTGACGCTCAATGCGACCAGCGGAGTCATCTCCGGCACCCCCACGGCCTCCAACGGCGCGGGCGTCAGCATCGTCATCGTCGCCACCGATGCCTATGGATGCATTGGCTCTCGGCCTTACGTGCTCAAAGTCTGCCCGGTCATCAGCATCGGAGCCATCAGCCCCACCGTCGTCGTCGGCACCGCCTACTCGCAGACGCTCGTGCCGACCGGTGGAGCCTCGCCTTACACCTTCGCTTTGACCACCGGCACGCTGCCAACCGGCCTCAGCCTCAACACGAGCACGGGCATCATCAGCGGCACACCGACGAACACCACCGCGCAGACCTTCACCATCACCGCCACGGATGCGAATGGCTGCCCCGGCACTCGCAGCTGCACGCTGACTCCTGCCTGCCCCACGATCACGATCAATCCGGCCTCACTCGCGAATGGCCTCGTCGGCACGCCGTATTCACAAAGCCTCACCGCCACGGGCGGCACGGCTCCGTTTAGTTTTGCCCTCACCTCGGGAACTCTTCCCGCGGGTCTCACGCTTGCCACGAGCGGAGCCATCACCGGCACGCCAACCGCGAGCAACGGTGCCGGCGTCTCGCTCACCTTCCGTGTCACCGATACCTACGGATGCCAAAGCACGCGTGTCATTCCGATCAAGATCTGCCCCGTCATCTCGCTCGCCACGCTCAACAGCACGCTCACGGTTGGCTCCGCCTATTCGAGCGCTGCGACGGCCACCGGTGGTGCCACGCCGTATGTGTATGCGTTGACCAGTGGCACGCTGCCATCTGGTCTGAGCCTCAACACGACCACCGGAGCTCTCACCGGCACGCCGACGAGCACCGCGAGCCAGACCTTCACCGTCACCGCCACCGATGCGAATGCCTGCACAGGTGCCCGCATTTACACGCTGGCTCCGGTGTGCCCCACCATCACGGTGAATCCGAGCACGCTGCCGGTCGGTGCGGTCGGTGTGGCCTACTCGCAGAGCTTCAGCGCCAGCGGCGGCACGGGTGCCTATAGCTTCACGGTGAGCAGCGGCACGCTTCCGGCTGGATTGACGCTTTCCACGGCTGGCGTGCTCAGTGGCACGCCGACCACGGGCAATGGCGCAGGCGTCTCGCTCACCTTCACCGCCACCGATTCGCTCGGTTGCACCGGCACACGCGTCATCACGCTCAAAATCTGCCCCACGGTGTCTCTCGCCGCGATCACCTCCAGCGCCACGGTAGGCACGGCCTACAATCAAACCGCCACGGCGAGTGGCGGTGCCTCGCCCTACACGTATGCGGTGACCACGGGCACATTGCCCGCTGGATTGACCCTCAACACGACCACCGGAGCCATCACCGGCACGCCGACAAACACCACCGCGCAAACCTTCACCGTCCGTGCCACGGATGCGAATGCCTGCTCCGGCACTCGCAGCTACACGATCACGCCGGTGTGCCCCGCGATCACCGTGAATCCCGCTTTGCTGCCACCTGGTTTGGTCGGCACCGCTTACTCGCAGACGCTTACTGCCACGGGCGGCACCTCGTCGTATAGCTTCACGCTTACCGCTGGCACCTTGCCCGCAGGTCTCACGCTCACCGCCGGCACGGGCGTGATCGCTGGCACGCCCACGGCGAGCAATGGAGCCGGCGTCTCGCTCACCTTCCGTGCCACCGATGCCTACGGCTGCACGGGCACACGCACCGTCACGCTGAAAATCTGCCCGGTGGTGTCTCTGCCCGCCATCGCCACCTCGCTCACGGTCGGCACGCCCTACTCGCAGACCATCACCCCGAGCGGTGGGGCCACGCCTTACTCCTTTGCTATCACGTCGGGATCGCTGCCTGCGGGTCTCACGCTCAACACGAGCACCGGCGTGCTCAGCGGCACACCCACGAGCACCGGCACGGGCAATTTCACCGTCACGGCCACCGATGCGAATGCGTGCCAGGGCTCTCGAGCCTATTCGCTCACGCCGGTTTGCCCGGTGATCACGGTCTTGCCTGCCACGCTGCCAGCGGCCACGGCTGGTTCGCCTTACACGCAATCGCTCAGCGCATCGGGCGGCACGGCGGCTTACAGCTACACGCTTATCACCGGGATCATGCCTGCCGGGTTGGCCTTGAGCAGTGGCGGGGTGATTTCCGGCACGCCGACGGCGGCGAACGGCCCCGGCGTCTCGCTCACCTTCCGTGCCACCGATGCCTATGGATGCTCCGGCCAGGCCACCATCACGCTCAAAGTCTGCCCCGTCATCTCTCTCGCCGCCATCAGCACCTCCGCCACGATGGGCACGGCCTATTCGCAGACGGCCACAGCCTCGGGTGGAGTCTCGCCTTACACTTACGCCTTGGTCAGCGGCACGCTGCCAGCGGGTCTCACGCTGAATACGAGCACCGGCACCATCTCCGGCACGCCGACAAGTGGCACCTCGCAGAACTTCACGATCTCCGCCACGGATGCGAGCGGCTGCCCCGGCACCCGCGCCTACACCATCACGCCGATCTGCCCCACGATCACCGTCAACCCGACCTCGCTCGCGAATGGCACCATCGGCATCGCCTACTCGCGGACGGCTTCCGCCACCGGCGGCACCTCGCCTTACACTTACTCGATCGCGGCTGGCGCACTGCCCGCCGGTTTGACGATCAATGCGAGCACGGGCGTGATCTCCGGCACTCCCGAGGCTTCCAATGGAGCCGGAACGAGCGTCACCATTCGTGCGACCGATTCGCTCGGCTGCACGGGCAATCGGGCTTACACATTAAAAATCTGCCCGGTGGTCACTTTGGCCACAATCACTACCACAGGCACGGTGGGTACTGCCTTCTCACAAACGGCCAGCGCCACCGGTGGTGCCGCACCGTATGTTTATGCCGTCACGAGCGGTTTGTTGCCCGGCGGCCTCAGCCTCAACACGAGCACGGGAGCCATCACCGGCACGCCCAATGTCGAAATCAGCTCCACCGTTACCATCACCGCCACCGATGCGAACGGCTGCCCCGGCACGCGGAACTACACGCTGGCGATGAGCTGCCCGCCGATCACCGTGAACCCCGCTTCGGTGCCCGTCGGCCTTGTCGGTAGTGCTTATACCTCAACGACCTTCTCAGCCACTGGCGGCACCGCGCCTTATCAATACACCGTCATCACGGGCACCTTGCCTGCTGGATTGACGCTGACCACGGCTGGTGTGCTCAGCGGCACACCAACGGCATCGAATGGCGCAGGCGTCTCCATTACCGTGCAGGCTCGCGATGCCTTCAACTGCCTCGGTACGCGTGCTTACACGATCAAGATCTGCCCGGTGATCACCGTGAATCCGGCCACGCTCATCGTGCCGCTCGTCGGTCGTCCTTACAGCGACACGTTGACTGCCAGCGGCGGTGCCACGCCGTATGTGTTTAGCATTGCCGCCGGTGCTCTTCCGGCTGGTTTGAGCCTCAACACCAGCACGGGCGTCATCAGCGGCGCGGCCACCAGCGCCACGGCGGCGACCTTCACCATCACTGTCACCGATGCGAACGGATGCACGGGCTCACGGGCCTACACACTCACGCCCCTTCCGGCTGATTTTGGTGACCACACGCCCTTTGCCGCAGCTGCACAGGCAGTGAGCAGCGGCATCTACATTCATCACGGTGCCACCGTGGTGCCCACGGACGGTGAAACCGCGCCGCCCGCCACCGGCACCGCCAATGCGGACGACACCACCGGCTCCGACGACGAAAATTTGAACATCCCCGTCGTGCTCACCGGCCTCTCGCCGACGGCGCAGCCTCGCTTTGTCATCCCGGTGACACTCACTGGCATCAGCAATGGCCGCATCGGCGTGTGGATCGACTGGAATGGCGACAACGACGTGCTCGACGCGAACGAAACGGTCTCGCTGAGCACCGCGAACCTCATCAGCGGCGTAAATAGGATCACCGCCACGCTGAATCCGCCCGCCGGCACCACTGTCGGCACGAAGTACCTCCGCGTCCGTGTCACCGAAGGCACCACGGTCCCGACCTTCAGCGGCGAATCTCCG
This sequence comes from Verrucomicrobiaceae bacterium, assembly GCA_016713245.1. Lineage (GTDB taxonomy): Bacteria > Verrucomicrobiota > Verrucomicrobiia > Verrucomicrobiales > Verrucomicrobiaceae > Prosthecobacter. Next base: position 78,569 of record JADJPM010000004.1, read on the forward strand.
CTTCGTGGGGAAGTCGAGGATCACCCTGTCGTCGTCAGCAATCAGATCGTGATGTACGCGATGAACCTGAAGGAGAACTCCGGTCTCATGACGGCGAACTCGCCCGTGCCGTGGAATTACCGCTCCGCCATCTGCATCACGCCGCAGAACCTCCAGCTCTTCAATACGAACAACGGCATCAGCACCAGCGATGACCAGTATGGCGAAGGTCCGCTCTACCCGAACGTGACGATGGGAAATGGCACTTTCGGCCGCTGCACCTCCGGCTGGGACACCACCTTCAACACGGCCCTCACCAACGTCCGCACGAGCCTGACGCCGGTGATTCGCACCGCTCCCTTCACGGTCAATTTCGGCGGCATGGATGCCGGCACGGCCATCACCGGTTTTACGCTCGATGTGGCACGTGAGGCCGCCACCTCGCCGCTCAATGCGCAAATCTTCCTCACCTGGCATGATGGCACCGCCTTCCGCACCGCTCGCACGGCCGCGGTGAGCCTCGAAAACATCCACAGCGCCTTCAGCCCGCCCACACCCGTCTCGAACTGGCAGTCCATGCACTTCCCCGGTTTCACGCTCGGTGATGCGCTGCCCACCGGCACGGCTCTCTCGGCGAAGACCTTCCTCTGCGAAGTGTACTTCTGGGGTGGCAGCGGCGGCCGTCTCGAAGTGGACAACTTCTCACTCCTCGGAAACACCGTCTGCGCCGTCAATGACATGGGTGACTGGGCACACGCGACGAATCCCTCCGGTGCCGCCACGACGACCACCACCAGCATCGCGAACTCCAATCTGCGCCTCGGCACCAGCGTGGACGTGGAAGCCGTCATCGCCCCGACCTCCGCCGCGAATGTGGATGACATCACGAACACCGGCAGCGCCGATGACGAAGACGGCGTGACCATGCCCGCCAGCATCACGCAGAATGCAAATGCCACGCTGCCTGTATCCGTCTTCAACAACACTGGTGCCACGGCCTATCTGAACGCGTGGATCGACTTCAACAACGACGGCGTCTTCAACGACACGATCTACACCACCGCAGGCGGCGAGCGCCTGCTGGCCGCGCGGTCCATCGCCTCGGGTGTCTCGGCCACCACGCAAAACATCACCTTCACCGTTCCGCTCGTCTCCAGCCCCGGCAGCGGACGCGGCGTGCGTGTGCGCCTCACCAATCAAGCCACCACCGCTCCGACAGGTGCTGTGGGCACCGGTGAAATCGAAGACTACATCGTGAGCATCGCATGCCCCACGATCACGCTCACCGCGCCACCGCTCGCTGCCGCTACCGTGGGCACTGCTTACTCGCAAAGCATCACGGCTTCTGGAGGTCGCACGCCTTACACCTATGCGGTGACCACTGGCACGCTTCCGACCGGCCTCAGTCTCAACACCACCACCGGAGCCATCACCGGCACGCCGACGAATACCACGAGCCAGACCTTCACCATCAGCGCCACGGATGCGAATGCCTGCACCGGAGCTCGTGCCTACACCTTGGCCCCGGTGTGCCCCACCATCACGGTGATGCCGCTCGTGCTGCTCAATGGCACGGTCGGCACCGCTTACTCGCAAACCCTCACCGCTTCAGGCGGCACCTCGCCGTATGGCTTCACGCTCACCAGCGGCACACTGCCCGCCGGATTGACGCTCAGCAGCACCGGCGTGCTCAGCGGCACGCCGACGGCGGCGAACGGTGCGGGCACCTCCCTCACCTTCCGTGCCACCGATGCCTATGGCTGCACCGGCACACGCACTCTCACGTTCAAAATCTGCCCGGTGATCAGTCTCGCCTCGTTGAGCACCAGCGCCACCGTCGGCAGCGCCTACTCCAGCAGCGTCGCGGCCACCGGTGGCACCTCGCCATATGTGTATTCCGTCAGCAATGGCACGCTGCCGGTGGGCTTGAGCCTGAACACGACCACCGGAGCCGTCACCGGCACGCCGACGAGCACCGCCACCCGCACCTTCACCATCACCGCCACAGATGCGAACTCCTGCGCAGGCTCCCGCATCTTCACGATCACGCCGGTGTGCCCCGCGATCACCGTGAATCCCACCTCGCTGGCGAATGGCACCGTGGGAGTCGCCTACTCGCAAAACCTCAGCGCCCTGGGCGGCACCGCGCCGCATTCCTTCACCGTCACCAGCGGCACCTTGCCTGCCGGACTCACGCTGACGACGGCTGGCGTGCTCAGCGGCACGCCGACAGCATCGAACGGTGCCGGAACCAGCATCACCATCACCGCCACCGATGCGAATGGCTGCGCGGGCAATCGTCCATACACGCTGAAAATCTGCCCGGTGGTGTCTTTGGGTGCCATCACGACGAGCGGTTCAGTCGGTGCGGCCTTCTCACAAACCATCACCGCCTCCGGTGGAGCCACGCCATACACCTTTGCGGTCACCACCGGCACGCTGCCCGCTGGTTTGAGCCTCAACTCGAGCACCGGAGCCATCACAGGCACGCCCACCGCCATCAGCAGCGCCGCCATCACCGTGACCGCCACCGATGCCAACGGCTGCCCTGGCACTCGCAGTTACACCTTTGCCATCACCTGCCCGGCCATCACCGTGAATCCCGCCACGCTGCCGATAGGCCTCGCGGGAACGCTTTATACCTCCACCACCTTCACCGCCACGGGTGGCACCGCACCGCATAGCTTCGCGGTCAGCAGCGGCACGTTGCCTGCTGGCCTCACGCTGACCTCGGGTGGTGTATTGAGCGGCACACCCACGGCGGGCAATGGCGCCGGCGTGTCTCTCACCATCCGCGCCACCGATGCGTTTGGTTGCATCGGGACGCGTGTTGTGACGCTGAAAATCTGCCCGGTCATCACGCTGCCGGCCATTTCGGCCACGCCAGTGGTCGGCACGGCTTACACGAATGGCGTCGCGGCCACGGGCGGGGCCTCACCCTATGTGTATGCGATTTCAAACGGGGCACTGCCCGCCGGGCTGAGCTTCAACACGACCTCCGGAGCCATCACCGGCACTGCCACGAGCACAGCCAGCGCCAGTTTCACCGTCACCGCCACCGATGCGAACGCCTGCTCCGGCTCGCGTGCCTACACGCTCACGCCGGTGTGCCCTGCCATCACGGTGAATCCGGCCTTGCTGGCCACTGGCACCGTCGGCACGGCCTACTCGCAGACCATCAGCGCCACCGGCGGCACGGCACCCTACACACTGGCGCTCACCACGGGCACGCTGCCAGCCGGGCTGACCTTCACACCGGCCACCGGTGTCATCTCCGGCACGCCGACAGCATCGAACGGCACCGGTGTCTCGCTCAGCTTCACCGCCACGGATGCCCATGGATGCCAGGGCAGCCGCACCGTGACGCTGAAAATCTGCCCGGTCATCGCCGTGAGCACGATCAACACGAGTGCCACGGTGGGCACCGCCTTCTCGCAGACCATCACCGCCAGCGGTGGAGCCGCTCCGTACACCTTTGCCGTCACCAGCGGCACGCTGCCTGCCGGCCTTTCGTTGACAGGCGGCGGTGTGCTGGGCGGGACACCCACGAGCACCACCAGCCAGACCTTCACCGTGACCGCCACAGATGCGAACGGATGCACGGGCTCGCGCAGCTACACCATCGCTCCGGTGTGCCCCACCATCACCGTGAACCCGGCTTCCGTTGTCAACGGCACCATCGGCCTGGCCTACTCGCAGACATTCAGCGGCAGCGGCGGCACCGCGCCGTATGCCTTTGCGGTCACCGCAGGCACGCTTCCCGCAGGCCTCACGCTCAATGCGACCACCGGGGTGCTCAGCGGCACGCCCACCGCCACCAACGGAGCCGGTGTGAATGTCACCGTGCGTGCCACCGATGCCTACGGCTGCTCCGGCACCCGCATTTATCCGATCAAGATCTGCCCGGTCATCAATCTCGCCACGCTCAACACCACGCTCACCGTCGGCAGCGCCTACTCCAGCAGCGCCGCAGCCACGGGTGGTCTGGCACCTTACACTTACGCACTCGTCAGCGGCACGCTGCCAGCCGGTCTCAGCCTCAACACCACCACGGGCGCAGTCACCGGCACACCGAGCAATGCCACCGCGCAGACCTTTACCCTCTCCGCCACCGATGCGAACACCTGCGTGGCGACCCGAGCCTACACGCTCACGCCCGTGTGCCCCACCATCACCGTCAATCCGACCTCGCTCGCGAATGGCACCGTCGGCATCGCCTACTCACAAACCGCCAGCGCCACCGGCGGCACCGCGCCTTACACCTACTCGATCGCCGCGGGCACCTTGCCGGCTGGTTTGACGCTCAATTCAAGCACCGGTGTGATCTCCGGCACGCCCACGACCTCGAATGGAGCCGGCACGAGCATGACGATCCGCGCCACGGATAACCTTGGTTGCACGGGCAACCGCACCGTGAACCTCAAAATCTGCCCGGTGGTCACTTTGGGCTCCATCACCACGACAGGCACGGTGGGCACAGCCTACTCGCAAACCATCACCGCGACTGGTGGAGCCACGCCCTACACCTATGCCGTGACGACCGGTTCGCTGCCTGGCGGCCTCACACTGAATGCGACCACGGGAGTGATCAGCGGCACGCCAAACGTCGAAATCAGCTCCACGGTGACCATCACCGCCACCGATGCGAACGGTTGCCCCGGCACGCGCAACTACACGCTGGCGATGAGCTGCCCGCCGATCGTTGTGAACCCGGCTTCGCTGCCTGCGGGGCTCGTGGGAACCGCTTACACCTCAACGACCTTCAGCGCCACGGGAGGCACGCCACCTTATCAATACACCGTCATCGCTGGAACACTTCCTGCCGGCCTCACGCTGACCACCGCGGGTGTCCTCAGCGGCACGCCGACGGCTTCCAACGGAGCCGGCGTCTCGATCACCGTGCAGGCACGCGATGCCTTCAACTGCGTCGGCACGCGTGCTTACACCATCAAGATCTGCCCGGTTGTCAGTCTCGCGGCCATCAGCACCACCGCGACGACCGGCGTGGCCTACTCCAGCACGGCGACAGCCTCCGGCGGTGCTTCACCTTATGTGTATGCAGTGACGAGCGGCACCTTGAATGCCGGTTTGAGCCTCAACACTGCCACCGGAGCCATCACCGGCACACCGACGAGCACCACGAGCCGCACGTTCACCATCACCGCCACGGATGCGAACGGCTGCGCGGGTTCGCGAAGCTACACGCTGGCTCCGGTATGCCCCACCATCACCGTCTCGCCGACCAGCCTCGCGAACGGCACCGTCGGCATCGCCTACACGCAGACCATCACGGCGAGCGGCGGCACGTCACCGTATGCATGGACGACTCAAAGCGGCACCTGGCCTGCCGGTCTCGCGTTGAGCAGCGGCGGCATCGTCAGTGGCACGCCCACGACCTCCACCGGAGCCGCGGTGAGCGTCACCGTGCGTGCCACCGATGCGTATGGCTGCTTCAAAGACCAGCTCGTGAGCATCAAGGTCTGCCCGGTCATCACGCTGCCGGCCATCAGCACCACGATCACCGTCGGCACCGCCTACTCGGCCAGCTCCGCAGCGACGGGCGGCGTCTCGCCTTACACGTATGCCGTCTCCACCGGCACGCTGCCGACCGGTCTCAGCCTCAACACGACCACGGGAGCCATCACCGGCACACCGACGAATACCACGAGCCAGACCTTCACCATCCGCGCCACCGATGCGAATGCCTGCACAGGCACCCGCAGCTACACGCTGGCTCCGGTATGCCCCGCGATCACCGTCAATCCGACCTCGTTGCCAGTCGGAGCCGTTGGCACAGCCTACTCACAAACCGTGAGTGCCACGGGCGGCACCGCGCCGTATAACTTCACGCTCACCTCCGGCACGCTTCCAGCAGGCCTGACGCTCGCAGCGAGCACAGGTGTCATTTCCGGCACACCGACCGCTGGCAATGGCGCAGGCGTCTCGCTCACCTTCACCGCCACCGATGCCTATGGCTGCACCGGCACACGCACCGTGACGCTGAAAATCTGCCCCACCATCACGCTGCCAGCCATCAGCACCACGATCACTGTCGGCACCGCCTACTCCGCCAGCACGGGAGCATCCGGCGGAGTCGCACCGTATGTCTATGCCGTCACCACCGGCACGCTGCCGACTGGTTTGAGTCTCGATGTGAACACCGGAGCCATCACCGGCACCCCGACGAACACCACGAGCCAAACCTTCACCGTGCGTGCCACCGATGCGAACGGCTGCACCGGCACTCGCAGCTACACTTTGGCTCCTGTTTGCCCCGCCATCACCGTCACACCGACCACGATGACGAATGGCACGCTCGGTCTCGCCTACTCGCAGACGCTTTCGGCCTCGGGTGGTAGCACGCCTTACACCTGGACCACACCGAGCGGCACCTGGCCCGCCGGTCTCAGCCTCAGCAGCGCTGGTGTCGTCAGCGGCACGCCGACCGCCACGAATGGAGCAGGCGTGAGCGTCACCGTGCGTGCCACGGATGTGTATGGCTGCTTCAAAGATCAGGCGGTCAGCATCAAGATCTGCCCGGTCATTACGGTGAGCCCCACCAGCCTCGCGAATGGCACCGTCGGCCTCGCCTACTCGCAAAGCGTCAGCGCCAGCGGCGGAAGCACGCCTTACACCTACAGTGTGAGCAGCGGCACTTTGCCTGCTGGCTTGAGCCTGAATACCACCACCGGAGCCATCACCGGCACACCCACCAGCAGTGCCGCCATCACCTTCACGATCCGCGCCGTCGATGCGAATGGCTGCGCCGGCACTCGGAGTTACACCGTCACACCGGCCTGCCCCACCATCACCATCAATCCAGCCACGCTTCTCGTCGGCACCGTCGGCAGCGCCTACTCGCAGACGCTTTCCGCCACGGGCGGCACCGCGCCGTATGGCTCATGGACCGTCACCAGTGGCACGCTGCCCGCCGGCCTCACCTTGAACGCCTCCACCGGTGTCATCAGCGGCACGCCCACCACGCAAAATGGTGCCGGCACCAGCATCACCGTCCGTGTCAGTGACACCTACGGCTGCACCGGCACACGCACCTACACGCTGCGCATCTGCCCCGTCATCACCCTCAATCCCACCAGCCTCGCCGGCATGACCACTGGCGTCGCCTACTCGCAGACGATCTCCGCCAGCGGTAGCAGCGCCACACCCTTCACCTACTCGGTGCAAAGCGGCACGCTCCCTGCCGGTCTCACGCTAAACAGCAGCACCGGCCTCATCAGCGGCACACCTGCCAGCACCACCACCGCCATCTTCACCCTTCGCGCCACCGATGCGAATGGCTGCTTTGGCTCCCGCGCCTTCACGATCACGCCTACTTGCGGCACCATCACACTCTCGCCCGGCACGATGCCCGCTGCCACCGTTGGCACCGCCTTCTCGCAAACCGTCACACCATCCGGCGGCATCGCACCTTACACCTTTGCGGTCTCGGTCGGCGGTCTTCCTGCTGGTTTGAGCCTCAACACCACCACCGGCGTCATCAGTGGCACACCCACCAGCACCGCCGCCGCCTCCTTCACCATCCGTGCCACCGATGCGAATGCCTGCCAGGGCTCGCTCGCCTACTCGATCACGCCTGTCTGCCCCGCGATCACGCTGAGTCCTTCCTCGCTGCCAGTCGGCTATGTCGGCGCGGCCTATTCACAGGTGCTCACCGCCGGTGGCGGCACCGCACCTTACACCTACAGCATCACCAGCGGCACACTGCCTGCCGGTCTCGCCCTCAATGCCAGCACCGGAGCCATCACCGGCACGCCGACGGCCACCACCAGCGCCGCCATCACCATCCGGGTGGCCGATACCTACGGCTGCAATACCTCCCGCGCCTACACCCTCACCATCCGCTCCCTCACCGTCGGCAATCTCGTCTTTGAGGACTCGAACAACAACGGCCTCAAAGACGCGGGCGAGCCCGGCGTGGCCGGTGCCCTCGTGCAGCTCTTCAATCCGGGTGGCGACAACGCCATCGGCGGTGCTTCACCGGACACGCAGGTCGGCTCGAACTTCACCACCACCTCCACCGGCGCTTACAGCTTCACGAACCTCGCCGCGGGCAATTACTACATCAAAGTCACGCCACCGGCCGACTATGCGCAAACAGGCGGCACACCCGCCACCACGGACAACAACGTGGACAACAACAACGACGGCTCGCAGCCCGGCGGACCCGGCACACCGCTCTTCAGCCCTGTCTTTGCCCTCGCCGCCGGCACCGAATCCATCACCGATGGCGATGGCAGCAACGACACGAATCTCACCATCGACTTCGGCCTCTACAGCACCGTCTCCGTCGGCAACCTCGTCTATTTCGACCTCAACAACGACGGCAGCTACGACTTCAACGAAGGCCTCGAAGGCGTGCTCGTGCAGATTTACACGCAGGGCAGCACGCCCGGCACCTCCACGCCGGCTGGCGTCGCCATCACCGACAACAAAGGCCGCTACCTCATCGAAGGCCTCAATCCAGGCAGCTACTTCCTGCATCTGCCCGCCTCGCAGTTCGGCGGCGGCATGCCGCTCGAAGGCATGATCCCCATGAGCAGCGTCGTCGCGGGCGATGACAATGCTGGTCAGGATCTCCTCACGGCGGCAACCCCGGGCACCACCGGAGCCAGCACCGCCGTCTTCAGCCTGCGCCCCACCCTTTGCCCCTCCGGCACGTCTGAAAACGGCTTCGAAGGCAGCACCGATGACGGCACCGATACCCGCACCGATCTCACGCGTGATCTCGGCCTCGTCAGCGGCTCCGGCACCGGCTTCCCGAGCGCCTCCAACGTCGTCAGCAACATGCTCGGTGCCGCCGCGCCAAGCTCCAGCGCGGCCACGAACGCCCTCGCGACCTCCTCGATCACCTTCGCGACGTGGAGCACGCAAAACAACCTCACCATCGCCACCGCCGATGAAGATGGCGACAACCTCTCCAACCTCCTCGAATACGCTCTCGGCACCGATCCACGCAGCGGCCTGCTCGTGACACGCTTCACGCTCGAAGCCAATCAAGCCGCTCAAACCATCGACGCCCTCATCACGCGTCCGATTGAAGGTCGCGATGACCTCCGCTTCACGCTCGAAGCCGCCACACAGCTCGAAAACGCCGATTGGAAACCTCTCGCCCTGCCTGCCGCCGCCACCTTCAACAGCGATGGCACCGTCACCCGCCGCTACGCCGACCTCGCCCCGGCGAATGCCACGCTCGGCTTCCTGCGCCTCCGCGTCGATCTCGATGCCAATCGAGATGGCAAACCCGAAGCCACCACCACCAGCGCCACCCAGGCCTGGACCTTCCAAACCTTCGCCAACGGTGCCCGCACCTTCAGCATGCCGCTCGCCCAGCCCTCCCTCTACACCGGCACCGCCACGATTAGCGAAGACGGCATCATCACCCTTCCTCAATCCCTCAAACTCCCCGCCACCACCGAACTCGAAATCCTCGACGGACCTCACGCTGGCCGCACGCTCACCCTCAAACCCACCGCGACCGCCACCACCCTCCATCACTCCACCACTCCATCACTCCATCTCCCCTCCGCCCGCGTCACCCTCCGTCCGCATCACACCCTCGAAGCTCTCCTGCCCGCCTCCGACCTCTCCGACGAAGATCGCCTCCTCGCCTACGACACCGCGAAGAGCACCTTCGTCCCCGCAGAGGCCGACGCACCCTTCACCGCCTTCAGCGGCATCCTCGTCAAAATCACCGGCAGCGGCTTCACCCGCGCTTACACCGGCGAAGTGCGTTCCAAAGCCCTGCGCATCCCGCTCGTCAAAGGCACGCAACTCATCACCACCGGCTCGCTAACCTCCGGCGAAGTCCCCACCAATCTCACCGAAGGCGACCGCCTCCGCTTCTGGCAGCCCGCCACCAGCGACTACTCCTCCCACACCCTCGAAAACGGCCAGTGGAGCCCCGCCGCCCCATCCGTGAAGCCCTTCGAATCCCTCTTCCTCATCCGCAGTTCACCTCTTCTCTGGCTCCCTTAGTCATTCGTCATTCGGATTTCGTCATTCCCAATGTCCTATCCCATCCCCCAGCCTCCACAACCCGCCGCCGTTTCGCAGCCGCCGCCTTTGCCGCGCCCTAAACGCGGGCCAAAGATCCTGCGTGCCTGTGCTGTGATCGGCGGATGGACGGTCGTTGCCGGGCTACTGGCCTTTTCCGGTGCGGTGGCGGTCACTTGGCTCACGCAAAAGGAAGCACGTAGCGCCGTCGTCCGCGGCAAAACGCTCGAAGCACCTATCGCTCAAGCGCACAGCCTCAAAACACTTCCCGGCGACGAAGAGAAGCCTGAACCCGAAAAAGCCGCCAGCACGACCAAGACGGCAAAAGAAGCGCCAAAGTCCAAGCTCGTCGTCGCCAAAAACAAAAAGGACTCATCCACGAAGGAAGGCATCGACCTCGCCAAGTCCAAGCCCGTCATTCCGCCTCTTCCCACACCACCGAAAGAGGCTCCCGAGGTTCCCGCCCTTGCCGCCTGGCCGCGCAGTGTCGCCCTCAAAAACACGCCCGAGGTGCGCATCGTCACCGAAGACCCCTCGAAGGACGAGTACATCTACCACACGGAGCACTTTGAGTTCTGCTGCGATGCCCCCATCGGCCCCGATGCCGTGCGCCACTTTGCCCGCGTGTTCGAGGCCACCTGGATGCTGAACTGCCAGCTCCCGCTCGACCTTCGTCCCGCGCCCGAAACGATGCGAAAATGGTTCCGTGCCCGGATTTTGAGCACCGATGAAGCCTATCTCGCCACCGGAGCACCAGTCGGCAGCGGCGGTTTCTATTCTCGCTCAGACAAGACCATCTACGTCCCCATCTCCAACCTCGGCATGAGCGTCGTCGCCGGCAAACGCGTGCAGGTCGATCGCTCCGTCGAGTCCAACGAGACCCTCATCCACGAGATCACCCATCAAATGATGAGCCGCTGGCTGCCACGCATGCCTGTGTGGTATTCCGAAGGAGCCGCCGAATACACCGGCATCGCCGATTTCGTCCACGGCCGCTTCTTCCTCTCCGGCATGGAAGTCCGCCTCAAGAATGCCCTGCGCAAGCGTGGAGCCGTGGTCCATGACGGAAAGGTCGCCTATCCGATGATCTCCATCGCCGAACTGCTCGCCATCCAGCATCAGGAATGGGGTGCCGCTCTCGCTGGTGAAGACGCAGGTCAAAACTACACCTCCGCCCTCCTCCTCACCTATTTCCTCTACCATCTCGATGGCGACAAAAAAGCCTCCAACGTCATCGCCTGGCTGCGCGACATCGAAAAAGGCACTCCCACCGACGACGCCCTCCGCACCCACCTACTCGCCGGTCGCAAAGTCGCCAAACTCGAATCCGATCTCCGCGAAGCCTACCGCAAAATCGGCATCGAACTCGTCATGCAACAACGCGGCGGCGCAGTCTTCGAGGAGTGAAGGGCTGCCGCCGTCAAGACCGGGTCAAGTGGTCAAGCCTTGACCAACCTTGACCCTCTTGACCTCTCCGACTCAAAGATAGCTCTCAATCCCGAGCTTCCCGTTCGTGGCACAAATAAACATCGTCCCTGGTTTCGTCGTGCTCGGTTTCGTCTCCACCTTGCCGCCGCCGCATTCGACCATGAGCTGTCCTGCGGCGATGTCCCACAGGCTGATCTGCTCCTCCACATACGCGTCGAGGCGACCGCAGGCGATGTAGGCCATCGCCAGCGCCGCGCTGCCCAGCATCCGCGTCTTCCGCACCTCGTAGGCGATGCGCTTGTAGCGTTCAAAGCCCAGATCGAGCGCTTCCTTGCTCTTCGAAAAGCCCACCGTCACCACCGCCTCTGCCATCGTGGCGCGGCTGCTGCATTTCACCGGCTTGCCATTGAGCAGCGTCGTGCCACCAGCCATCACCGAGAAGGTTTCCTTCTGCATTGGGTCAAAGATCACGCCGATGAGCAGCTTCTTCGAATCCCGCTCGCGGGCGGCGATGGACACGCAGAAGTGCGGAATGCCAAAGAAGTAATTCACCGTGCCGTCAATCGGGTCCACGATCCACTCGATGGGACCGTCGCCGCCCGTATCGCCGCCTTCCTCACCGAGGATCGCGTGCTCGGGAAACGTCGCCAGGATCATCTCCGTGATCAGCTTCTGGCTTCGCACATCCAGCTCCAGCTTGATGTCATGCCGCTGCATCTCGTTCACCGTCAGTTCGGAACCGAAGTTCGTTTGAATGAGAGTACCCGCAGCATGTGCGGCTTCTGTGGCGGTGGCGAGGAGGGCAGGGAGTTCCATGAAAGTAAGGGCAATCCTCTACCTGCCCAATCTTCCAACCATTGCGACGACTTTTTTGCTCCAATAGCCTGAGTTCAAGACGTAGCGGCGGGCGTCAGCACGCCGAGGCCTTTGGCAAAGCGCGTGAAACATTCGGTTCGGAAAACTCACGTTTTCCGCTACGCCAAGCTCCACTCGTAGCGGCACGCCGAGGGCTTTGGTGAAGCGCGTGAAACGTTCGCCTCGGAAAACTTACGTTTTCCCCTACGCCAAACTCCACTCGTAGCGGCGGGCGTCAGCACGCCGAGGGCTTTGGCGAAGCGCATGAAACGTTCGCCTCGGAAAACTTACGTTTTCCCCTACGCCGAGGTCTTTGATGATGACGCCGTGAATCCAAATCCGCGTCCTTCAGGCACGACGAATCTGCGTCACAAACCGGATGATCTCCCGTGCCAGCGTGGCCTTGCTCTGTTGGGGGAGTTGGATCGTTTGGTCTCCCGGCAGGCAGAGCGTGACCGCATTTTCCTGGCTATCAAACCCGATGCCCGGCTGCGTGATGTCGTTCGCAATGATCACATCGCAGCCCTTGCGCTCCAGCTTCTCGCGGGCGTGCTCCACCAGCTTTTCCGACTCCGCCGCAAAACCCGCCAAAACCCCGCGAAAGCCAAAAACCGACCTCGCCGAGCCCAAAATGTCCTCCGTGCGCTCCAGTTCCAAAACGAGCCTCTCGCCCTTCTTTTTGATTTTCTGCTCCGAAACACTCACCGGCCGGTAATCCGCCACCGCCGCCGCAAAAATCGCCACGTCACATCCTGCGAGGCTCTTTTGCACCGCCTCAAACATCTGCCGCGCCGATTCCACCGCGATCACCTCCACGCCCGCCGGCTTCGCCAGGCTCACCGGCCCCGAAACGAGCACCACCTCATGCCCCGCCTCCACCGCCGCCTCCGCGATGGCATACCCCATCCGCCCCGAAGACCGGTTCGTGAGATACCTGACCGGATCCAGAGCCTCCCGTGTCGGCCCCGCTGTGATGAGAATGCGCATCCGCCGCTCTAGCCGCAGCCACGCGAGGGCGCAAGCGGACCGCGAAATGCCTCTTGTTCTCGCCCACCAAGGTCTGGTATTCTCAAGCCATGAAAGCTCGCCTCCTCCTCCGTCGGGCAACTGGCTTCACGCTGCTCCAAACCGTGATCGTCGTGGCGATCATTGCGTTGCTCGCGTCTTTAGTGCTTTCGATCAATGTTCATCCCGGACCAAGCAAGCCAAGAACGACGGCTGTAACGTTGCAGGCAATCGACTCATCCTTGGAACGCTACCTCACCAGATTTGGCGAATATCCCGAGCCAGCAAACCCCGATGAGACCGCCGAAGTTTTGCCCGGCAAAACTTACCGCATCGGAGCCGCCAAATGCCTCTATCAAGCTCTCACGGGCGATGGAAACGATGCCATCAAGGGCGTTAGCGGTGAGGATGCATCGTCCTCCAATCGCACTTGGGACGATGCAGAACTGAAAAAGCTGATCTTCAAAGACATGCCCCTCAATATGTGGCGCAAAATCGGCAACCACTACCTCATCGTTGATGCCTTCGGCCGCCCCTTCCAATACCTCAAAGCCGATCCCGAGAAGAAGAACACCCTCAACACCACCTACGACCTCTGGTCCTACGGCGAAGACGAAACCCACCTCCGCGCCACCTCCAAGGACACCGAGGCCGATCCCGCCATCGGAGCGAAGTGGATCAAGAACTGGTGAAGAGTCTTTCACCCAAGGCTGAAAGCCTTGAGGATTCCAGCCCAGGGTTGGAGTGGCGAAGCCACGCAAACCCTGGGACCACGCGCACGCTCCGCCTCGCGCTCTGAAAGAGCGCAGGAGAGCTCCCCCCCCTTTCTCCCGCACTCTTTCAGAGTGCATCGCTGCTCCACGATCTCCCCCAGGCTCTCCGAGCCTGGGCTGTGCTCCCCCGGCCTTTCAGGCCGCCTCCAGCCGCGCCTAAGGCCAAACTGCTGCGGAACCGCGAGAGGATTCCCTTCGGGGCTTCGCAGCGCGGACGACCGCCATGCATGTTTCACCCCAAAGAAGAACTGGCGGAGCGTGTGAAGGGAGCCTACCATCGCGGCCCTCCCCACCCCACTTCCATGAAGGGAATTGATCCAGATCTTAAGCCCCAACGCAATTGGCGCGGCGAAGCCGGCCTGCGAGTGCCGTTTTATAAGCGGTCGTGGTTCAGCGCCCTCTTCGCGCTGTTTTTGCTGGCCCTCGTGGCGGCCTTTGGTGCTTACAGCATCGTCGTCGCGCCCCTGCGGCAGGAGGCGGAGAAGTTTGACCTCGCCGAGCTGCGCAAGCTGGAATCCGCCAGCATCATCTTTGATCGCAATGGCGAGGAAATGGCCCGCCTCTATGTGCTGAACCGCACGCCCATCGGCATCAAAGAGGTGCCGCAGCACTTCATCGACGCTCTCGTCTCTCAGGAGGATAGCCGCTTCTTCCAGCATGACGGCGTGGATTACATCGGCCTAGGGCGTGCCGTTTGGCTGAATTTCCAGGCGGGAGAGGTCACCCAGGGGGCCTCCACCATCACGCAGCAGCTCGCCCGCCAGACCTTCCAGCTCATGGAAAAGAGCTACAAGCGCAAGATCCTTGAGGCTTTTTTGGCGCAGCGCATCGAGCGGCATTTTTCGAAGTCGGAAATCCTCGAGCTGTATTTAAACCGTATCTTCTTCGGCCTGAATTTCTACGGCGTGCAGGCCGCCTCCCGTGGTTACTTCGGCAAAGATGTGCGTGAGCTCACGATCGAGGAGTCGGCCACGATTTGCGGCCTCATCAAGAGCCCGAACAACATCAATCCGCTCCGTCATCCTCAGCGGGCGCTGAAGGAGCGTAACCATGTGCTCGACCGCATGGTGCAGGAGGGGGCGCTGGCCTCCGATGAGGCGGAGAAACTCAAGCTCAAGCCCATGGCCACCGCCCCGCAGAGCAGTGATCCGCGCCTCAGCTACATCTTTGATGCCGTCCGCTCGGAGGTGATGAACCTCGTGGGTGAGGAACGCGCCTCCATCGGCGGTTTCAGAATCTACACCAGCATCGACCAGGACCTCCAGCGCAAGACGGAGGAGTCCATGCAAAAGCACCTCAAGGCTGTCGAGCAGCGCCAGGGCTACGAGCATCAGACCTTCGATCAATTTCGCGGCATCATGAGCGATTATCGTGCTCGTTTGAAGCGTGGCGAGATCGATCCTACCACGCCGCGTCCCAAGCCGGAATACCTCCAAGGCGCCTCCATCGTCATGGACAACAAAGACGGCAGTGTGCTCGCCATGGTCGGTGGCCGTGATTTCGGCGATAGCCAGTTCAACCGCGCCATCGATAGCCTCCGCCCCGCTGGCACGGCCTTCCTGCCCTTCGTCTATGCCGCCGCCTTCAGCAGCCCCGGCGTGTATCCAGGCACGAAGGTGGACGACAAGCCTTTCGACAACAAACGCGTCCAGATCGGTGCCATGGAGGGCATCCTCGGTGAGTGGGGCACGGAGATGGAAAGTCCCAAGTGGTCCATGTCCTCCATCAGCCTCCGTGAATCTCTCGTCGGCAGTCGCAATGCTTCCACCATGTACCTCGGTGAGCGCACTGGCATGCAGCTCGTGCGTGATGTGGCCACCAAAGCGGGCATCTCCACGCCGCTCAGCGAATACCAAAACCTCTTCCTCGGCAGCAGCGAGGTGCGCCTGAGCGACATGTGCCTGGCCTACTCAAACTTCGCCACCCTCGGCAGCCGCCCGAAGAAGCTGCATGTCATCCAGCGCATCACCGATAGCGATGATAAGATCGTTCATCAGGTCACCGAAGATGAAATGGCCGTCGTTCAGAGCATGGACCCCATCGCCGCCTATCAGACGCACACCTGCCTCGTCGAGGCGCTGCATCGCGGCACCGGCAGCCCTGCCGTGAGCGATTACAAGCTGGGTGAATTCCCCTGCGCGGGCAAAACCGGCACGCACTACGATTTCAAAGACCTCTGGTTCATGGGGTACACCTCCAGCGTCACCTGCGGCGTGTGGACCGGCTTTGATAAGCAGAAGACTATCTACCCCGGTGCCTTCTCAAACCGCGTCGTCCTCCCCATCTGGACGGACATCATCAACGCCACCACCACCGCCTATCCTGCCACGGAGATCAACCCGCCAGATACCGCCGAGCACATCGAACTCTGCCGGAAGAGCGGCCTCCGTGCCACGGACTACTGCTACGAGAAGGTCAAAGGCCCGGATGGCGTCGAGAAATCCGTCCGCTCCACCTACACCGAGTATGTGCGCCCCGGCACGCCCATCGATGGCTACTGCACGCTGCACACCGGCGATGGCCTGCCTTCCGAGATCGCCAGCTTTCAGCACAGCGCCTCGCTCAACGCACCGGATGCCTCGCTCATCCCGGATTCCGCCAAATGGGCGCACATCGAGCCTGTGCGCATGCGCGGCGTCACCATCATCGGTCTCGATCCCTACAACTCCGCCGTCGCCGTTCCCAAAGCCTCTCCAGTGAACGAAGACGGTTCCCCGGTGAAAAAAGCAATCCCCGTCGATCCCGGCGAAGAGCCCACCGATGTCCCCACGCTCAAGCTCGCGCCTCCGCCGGCGATGAAGATCGAGCTGTAGAGCGTTGAGCATCCGACATCGAATGAGCGGCTACGATGCCAAGCTCAATCCGCGTGTGCCACCCGCTTGAAAACATGCGCCAGCGCATCGCGGCCTTTACCATTGACGTGGAGTTCATGCTCATCGCACCGCACCACGGTCATCCGCTCTCCCTGCTGGGCCGCGTCACTCATCAGATGCAGCCGCCACGAGCCGAAGTTCCAGGTGTCGGACTTGTGGATGCGAGCGGCGACAAACAGCGGGTGTGAGGGTGCGTCAGGGCAGGATGGCTCAAGACGCCCGTCAGGATGAAATGTGATGCTGGCGATGCCATCGGACCACGTTCCGCCAAGATGCTTCCGAGCGGCGTGACAGGCCTTCCGGTCCAGTTTCAGCTGCAAGATGGAACCAAAGAGATGGGCACCGAGATCGCGGTCGATGAATGTTCCTCGGTGGATGGCTCCTTCCATTTCGATTGCGCTGGCACTTTGGCCCGAAGGAATGTCAGCCTCGTCCGCCGCCTCCCAGATGAGATCGCCTGGCCGGGCGTAGCAAAGATGAGCCTCCAGGAATTCGTGGGTGATGAAGTGATCCAGAACGATTTGTTCATCTGCAAGCTCGCCCACCGTCCAGACCTCGCATCCTTCATGGATCGAGCCGCGGCGACGAACGAACACGTCGATCTGCTGGTTGTTGAAGACTGGAATCCGGGTGCGGCGCATGGCGGTGGCTTCGTCTTTGAAAGTGGAACGTTCCTCACCGCATCAGCGCCGTCACATACTGCCAGAGACCTCCCGCGCCGATGGCACCGAGCATCCAGAAGACGGACTTCATCGCAGGCTGCTCGGCGAAGGGGGCGAGAGCGCCTTCGCGGAGGTTTTCGACCTCGCTGCGCATGGCGGCGAGTTTGCCATCACTGCCTTTGCCAGGCGTGATGGCATCACCAGCGTCTTCGCGCATGCGCAGGGCTTTCAGCGCCTCGCGGCGCACGGCCTCTGCCTGCTTGCGGACGAGGCCGCAGAAGAAGACGATCAGGAAGGCCACGGCGGAATACACGATGAGCAGGCCGGGAGGCCAGGGCCAGTTGTCGAAGCGGCCGATGCGGCAGAAGATCATGAGCCCGAGCACATAGAAGGGGAAGAAGGCCAGGCGCATCATGTCACTGGTGAGTCTGCCGACGACGCGCAGGTCGAGGTAGCGGTCGATGATGTCCGCGTGCAAACCGCGGCCGACCAGGCCCTCGCGGGCCTTGTCCCACTTCGACGCAGCTTTGGCGAAGCGTTGCACCACGCTGCGGCCCAGCCAGGTGGCATCGAGCACATAGGCGGTGATCAGCATCAGCGAGAAAAAGGACAGCGCGTCCAGGATGGCATCGACCCGTGCCGTGGGGCCGCGCACGGGCGCGGTATCGCCCCCGATGATCGAGATGATCTGCGAGCCCGTGATGAGCAACCCGGCGAGAAACACCAGCGAGCGGGCAATGCGCACGCCCGGCTGGCTGCGGCGCACATACTCGTTCCACAGCGAGTGAGGATTCGTTTCCTCGGTCCGCCACACGAAGAGGTTCACGAAGCGGGTCAGCGCCCCCTGGCCGGCCTTCTTGGCAGCGGGGGCCGTTTCATCGAAGGATTTGAAATAGCGTTCCTCGATGCGTTCACGGCTCTCACGCAGGATCAGGATGGACTTCCACACAAAGTGCAGGCTCAGCAGCACCGCCACCATGCGGATGCTCTCCGTGGGCCACACGCTGATGCCGCTCCACCAGGCGTAGGGTTCGCCCTCGAAGCGATCTGGACCCCACAGGCGGTAGCAGGCCCAGATCGAGCCCGGAATGCTCACCAGCATCACGAGCCCTGTGGAGCCCGGCAGCTTCAAAAAGGCCCTCCACACCTCCAGCAGCGGCCAGTCGGACTTCGGCGCCCGCTCACCATACACCACGACGATGATCCAGATCAAAATGCCTGCGACGAGCAGTCCCACGAGCATCTTTCCCACACCCGAACGGCCTGCCGCATCCCACCATTCCTTTTCATCAGGCCGCCGTGCATGCAGCGAGAGGCCGGTGGAGGGCAGGGAAAGCTCGTGCGGCCCGCTGGAGCCGATCTCATACAGCCGCACATCCCGCAGCGCCGACTCCGGCCGGAAGACGGACTTCGGGATCATGCCCAGCGCGGCCATCGTGCCCGCATACGCGGAGGTTTGATAGCTGTCCCGAAACGGTGGAATGCCACGCTGAAACTCCGCCGCCAGGCTCAGGCCATACGGCGAGCCCACGATGAGGTTTCTCGTGCCGGGAATCTCCTCTTTGTGCCAGAGCCACGCATCGAGGTTGTTGGTGAAAAACAGCGATTGCGGCAGTCGCGGGCGCAGGGCGCGGAGAATCATGAGCTTGTCAAAGATGTCGCTCCCCAGCACACCGATGGCCACGATGCCCTCACCGCCTTCTTTGCGGAGCTGGCCGTGCATCTCCTCGATCTGTGCCGCGAGACGCCGCAGGCTGTCGCTTTGATTCGCACCCACCGGCTCTTCATCCGGCAGGTAGTCTGTCGTGCCGCCCTTCTTCGCGTCGCCGGAGGGTTTCGACTGCGCCTTCGCGGCCAGTGACACACGACCGTCCAGCCCGCGGAAGTAGGGAAACCACACGATCGACTGGTCGGAGACACTCCCCGAGGTCACATCGAGGCTTTTCCAGTCTTTGCCAGCGATCTTGCTGGCCTCATCCAGCCGCCGCCGCGCCTCCTCGCGATACATCAGCGGCAGCTCGCGGCCATACGGCGTGTCCATCTCCGAGATGATCGCCACGCGACCGCTCGTTTTCAGATTCGTGCCACCCTTCCAATACTTTTCCTGCCACGGCAGCGCCCGCGACCGCCTCTCAAGCTCCTCCAACAAGGCCCGCGCCACATGATCGTCCGTGTTGATCGTGCGAATGAAGGGAGGTTCCGTGCTTTTGGCGTTCAGCATGGTGTCCAGACGCTCCTCTGGCGGCGGCTTTCTGTTGATCTCATCCTGCCCAAAGCCCGCACTGCGCAGCACAGACTCCGCCGAGGCGGTGGCGTTGTGTGAGATGACCTCCATCCGTCCCGGCCACGAGCCCGGCACGCGTGCTGCGGCCTCCAGCACCTCCAGCGAGAAATCTGGCACGCGGCCCGGAAAGTCCTTCAGGTAGCCTTTGATGTCCTTTTTCTCTGCCACGAGGTGCCCCAGGTATTCCGTCTCAAACGGCCCCATGACCTTCACCATCGGCGTGACGATCATTTTGGCCGGATCCGCGTCCGGCGTGTCCTGAAACGGCGGCAAAAGCACGTTCATGAGCTCGCGCAGCCGTGTGAGCTGCTGCTGGCCGAGCTGCTTGTTGTTCACCCAAAGCACCAGCACACGGCGATGGCGCGGATCATTCTCCTTCGTGAACGGCGCGGGCGGTTGCGTGCCCTTCGGCGGATAAAACCATTCAAACGGAATGTCGAAATCAAAGGCTCCCACCGCAGGCTGCGGCCCCTCGCTATTCCATCGCGGCACACGCAGCACCTGCAGGTAGCGCATGTCCTCCGCCACATAACCGGCCACATACAGCGCATTCACCACCGCCTGCCGCATGCGCATCCGCTTCTCCGATGAGGCGGCGTCCGTGTGAGGTCGCGTGAGCATCGGCAGGATCAAAACGGGCTGCCGCACGCCTCTGCCCGTGCTGCGGCTCAGGATCACCTTCGCCAAGTCCTCGGGATTCTCGACCTCGATGCCCTTGTCATCTGTGCTCGGAGCCGGCGTGGGCGGCACGGCAGCGACCGCGACGGGCAACGTGGCTGGCGGTGGAGGCACCGGCTTGTTTTTCAGCTTCACACGCCACATCACCCCAAAAGGATCTTCCAGCAGCGAGGCGTCGATCTTGCTCAGGTTCGGGTTTGCCAGCGGCTTCACGTCCTCGTCGAGAGGCCGGCGCGGCGTCAGCGGCTGGTATTGCAGCAGCAGCGTGCCCGCCACCGCCGTAAGGATCGCCATGACTCCCGGCAGCGGCAGGGAAGCGAGAAAAGATTTGTTCGACGAGTCGGCCATAAGATCGGGAGAAACGACTGCGCGTGCCCGTCACGCCAGTCGCCGCGATTGCACGACGCGGGCGGTGCTTTGGCAAGAGGGAAAACGGGGTGCTTGAAGGTCAAAAAGTCAGCGGGCATCCCTTTGATTGACGATTGATGAACAATCGATTTTTGATTTTCGAGGGATGAGAAGTGCCCCGCGAGGGAACCACCTCAACAATCAGCAATCCTTGTTCTTCATTCGTCAATCATTCCGGCTGTCGCTGTCGTCTTGATGTCACCCCCGCAGCACCTTCGCCGCCTCTTCCGCTTTCGCATCAAACTCACCTTCCCACTTGGCGACGACGAGCATGGCTAGGGAATTGCCGATGAGGTTGGTGATGGCGCGGGCTTCGGACATGAAGCGGTCGATGCCGAGGATGAGGGCAAGACCGGCGACGGGGATGGTGCCGGTGGAGGCGAGGGTGGCCGCCAGGGTGATGAAACCACCGCCGGTGACCGCCGCCGCGCCTTTTGAGGTGAGCAGCAGCACCGCGAGGATGCCCAATTCCTGCCAGAGCGTGAGATGCGTGTCCGTGGCCTGCGCCACAAACAGCGCCGCCATGGTGAGGTAGATGCTGGTGCCATCGAGATTGAAGGAGTAGCCCGCGGGCAGCACGATGCCGACCACGCCCTTCGAGCAGCCGGTCTTTTCCATCTTTGTCATGAGCTGCGGCAGGGCCGCCTCAGAGGAGGATGTGCCCAGCGTGAGCAGCAGCTCCTCTTTGATGTGCTTCAGCATCTTCCACAGGCTGAATCCATTCCACCGGGCGATCAGCCCCAGCACCACAAAGACAAACAGCAGGCAGGTCAGATACACACAGGCCAGCAGCAGGAGCAGCTTCCCGAGGGCTCCGACGCCGTATTTGCCAATCGTAAAGGCCATCGCGCCAAACGCGGCGATGGGCGCGGCCTTCGTCACGATGCCGACGATGCCAAAGAACATCTGCGAGACCAGATGAAGCAGCTCGGTGATCATCTCCGCCTTCTCGCCCATCTTCGCGAGGGCGATGCCGGCGAGGATGGCCAAAAAGAGCACCTGCAGGATCTCGCCTTCGGCAAAGGCACCGACAAAGGTCTTCGGGATGATGTGCAGGAGATGATCGACCACGCTCTGCTTCGCCGCCGCAGCCTGGTAGCCGGCCAGTTTCGCCGAATCGGCGTCGCTCACCGAGAGTTGCGCCACATTCACATGCATGCCCTCGCCGGGTTCGACGACCTTCGCCACCACGAGGCCAATCACGAGCGCCAGCGTGGTCACCACCTCAAAGTAGAGCAGCGCCTTCCAGCCCACGCTGCCCAGCTTTTTGAGGTCGCCCATGCCCGCGATGCCGTGGACGACGGTGCAAAAGATGATCGGCGCGATGAGCATCTTCACCGCGCTCACAAAGGCCTGCCCCAGCGGCTCCAGCGACGCCCCGAGGTCCGGCTTCACGATCCCCAGCAGCACGCCGAGGGCGATTCCGACGAGCACCTGCACATAGAGACTTTTGAGCCATTTCATGGGCGCGGATGCTGGCAGGTACGTCGCCAAAAGCCAAGCCTCAATCCCCGGCCCGCACGGCGCGGACTTGTAAGCCTGATGTCACCCGTTCGGCATTCGCATGAGAAACGTTTTACAGGCCTCTGATTGCCCATTTTCTCAATAATAACCATATTCGCAGACATGAAGCTCAACTTTGCTCCTTCTGCCGAAACCTCCGCCGCCACCGCCACCGTCACCGAACCCCGCGTGACCCGCCTGCTCGAATGGCGTCAAAACAACGCCGAACTCCACCACCAGCTCCGCGTGGCCGGCATCCGCCGCTCCTCGAAGGTCCGCGAGGTGCTCCAGCGGAACCACACCGGCCTCGCCAAGCGCCGCTGGCTGGCCTCCCTTAGCCAAAACCCCAAATTTCAGCCCACGGACCTGCATGTGGCCGCCAAAAGCTGGGTCCTCCGCGCCCCGAACGGCAGCATCCACACCTTCCGCAACCTGCGGAACTTCATCCGCGAAAACGAAGAGCTTTTCGACGCGGCCGATGTGATCTGGAAAGCACAGACCCTCCGCCCCAAGCTCACCTGGTGCCAAGCCTATCAATCCCTCGCCCGACTCCGCCCCGGCCGCCCCCGCACCCTCGACTCCTGGAACGGCTGGACCTGGGCCACCGAAGTCACCGAGGTGGCGCTGGCGGGTTGATTGTTAAGCAGGAAAGGAAACCCTGTTACCTCAAGCCGGCTTTGCCAAGGGAGAAACTGGCGTGCCAGTGGCTGTCTTCTTGCACCTCAGTTTTCCAGTCCTCTTTTTTCCATTTTCCAGGGGATTCATCCAGAAGGATTTTCTCCGCAGCGTTCCTGTGGTGTTCAATCAGCGCCTCCTTATCGATTCATCCGCATCGTCTCATCGACTTTTCGCAGAAACCCGCTGACATAGGCGGCGGAAAAAGTGTGGCTGGCGCTCCAATCAGGGAACAAAACGGTCAACCCAGCCCCCTTGGCCGCCTTGTCGAGCGCCGCGCGTGAATACGGGATGTATTTTTTGCCGACTGAACTCCCTGTGCGCTTGGAGTCTTTGAATTCAACTTGTTGAAGAACCACCGCAGGACCAGAGACAGTCTCATAATTCACCCGATTGATGGTGAAGCACGCATAAACACATTTGTTCCCGGTAATATGAGCCGTCAACCCGGTCGCGGCCACCATTTGCGAAGGCAGCAGAGAGTTAGGAGGCACCCACGATGGTTTTGGCAGGCCGTGGCCTGGATGATAAAAGAAGCTGCCGGGCAAGTTGATGGAGTCACCAGGGCCGCTCACAATGATCGAGCCGTCCTGTTTGGAAACCACCCTGGCGCTCGCGTATGCATCGGCTGGATTGCTTGTGTGAGAAACAATGCCGGTGGTGCATGAGCAGGGCAGCGTGATCAGAATGATAAAAACGAGTGTTTTCATGCTGGGTGGATTTACAATTGACGGGTCTAACTGGTTTCAGACCCTATTACCCGGACCGGATCAGATTGTTACAGGCTTTCATTCCGCAATCAGGGGAAACGGGGATACGAGAAAAGGAAAAGATGCCTGGCAAATCGAGTCTGGTGCCAGGCCTACCAATCCCTCGCCCGCCTCCGCCCCCGCACCCTCGACTCCTGGAACGGCTGGACCTGGAAAAAGATGCCTGGCAAATAGTGCAGGCTGCCGTCCCGGCAAGGAAGATGAAGCCCCTCCCGCTCCGAAAACGGCGGTGTAGCTTCGATTGGCAATCGAAGCCTCATGGCCGGAAGGATTCGACTGCCAGTCGAATCAATAAGAAGAGCCTTTGCAGGGTTTCGAGGGCGTTTTGAAGCGGTTGGAGAGCCTGCATCAGGTGTTTTGGGCCGGATTGCAGGTGTTTTCACCGGATCGCCAGCCGTTTGAGGGGCGATTGCAGCGGTTTGGTGCCATTTTGTGGTGGTTTGACCTGCCGCTGCAGCCGTTTTACTCGTTTTTCAGGTGTTTCATGAGTCATTGCAGGGCTTGAAGAGCCTTTTGCAGCGGTTCGAGCCGGTTTTGCAGGTGTTTGAGAGGGCGAGGCCTGTATCCCGCCTTGAAGCCCGCTCCGTTCCCGCCATCATCGGCGGCGCATGAATTCGCAAACTCTCGATCATATCCGCGCCACGGTGCGTGACGTGCCGGACTTTCCCAAGCCGGGCATCCTCTTCAAAGACATCACCCCCGTGCTGGCGGATGCGGCGCTGCTGGCCAGGGCCATCGACGGCATGATCGATGCCACCGGTGTGCTGAAGGTGGACAAGGTCGTGGGCATTGACGCCCGCGGCTTCATCTTCGGTTCGCTCATCGCTGCCCGACTCGGCGCGGGCTTTGTGCCGGTGCGGAAGAAGGGCAAGCTACCCTCCAAGACGCGTGGAATCGATTACTCCCTCGAATACGGCTCCAATGCGATCGAGATTCACCAGGATGCCATCGCGCCGGGTGAGACCGTGCTCCTCGCGGATGATCTACTGGCCACCGGCGGCACGGCGGCGGCGGCGTTGCACCTCATCGAGCAGTCGGGCGGCAAGATCGTGGGCAGTACCTTCTTCATCGAGCTTTCCTTCCTCAACGGTCGCGAAAAACTACGCGGCCACGGCCCGGTTCACGCTCTCATCACTTACTAAGGGCATATCGGCATGACGGAACGCGACTACCTTCGGCACCTCCAGCGCATCGGCGAAAAGTTTTTTCCAGAGGGCGAGAAGCGTCCGCATCCACGTGCCGAGATGCTGCGCCGGGCGAAACGCTTTCTGAAGCTCAAGGAGCAGCGTATCAAGCAGCGCCATCGTGCCCAGTTCAGCGGCACGGAGACCTGCCGCATGCGCAGCGATGTGATCGACTACCTCATACGCGTGCTGTGGGCCGAGGCGGTGGCCGCGCTGGAGCCTGCGGTGCGCCAGGGCCTGAATGTGAGCGTCGTGGCGCATGGCGGCTATGGACGCCGTGTGATGTCACCCGGTAGCGATGTGGACCTCACCTTCATGTTTCCAGGAAACAGCGGCCAGGTGTCCAAAGAGGTGGCGAAGCTCATCAGCGACTTTTTGCTCTTCTTCTACGATCTCGGCTTCAAAGTCGGCCATGGAGCACGCAGCGTGGGCGAGTGCCTGAATCTCGCCAACGAGAACATGGAGACGAAGACGGCGCTCATGGAGGCCCGCCTACTCACCGGTCAGGACGCGGCTTTCAAGGAGTTTCGTAGCCGTTTTGACAAGGAATGCATGAAGGGCCGCGAGGAGGAGTTCCTCCGCCTGCGGCAGGATGATTTGGCCAAGCGGCATGGGAAGTTTGAAAACACGCCCTTTGTGCAGGAGCCCCACGTCAAAAATGGCTGCGGCGGCCTTCGCGATTACCAGAACCTCATCTGGATGACCTATGCGAAGCTCGGCACGCTGAACCCGAAGGACCTCGTCGCCGGCGGTTTCATCTCGAAGAGCGGCTGGCAGGAGATCGAAAAGGCCTACGCCTTCATTCTTCGCGTGCGCAATGAGATGCACTACTCCGAGCGGCGTGCGCAGGACCAGCTCACGCTGCGCCTGCAAGGCCAGGTGGCCACCAATCTCGGCTACCGTCACAAGCGCATCCTGCGCCGCATCGAGGCGCTGATGCACGACTACTACACCGCCACGCGGGACATCCTCCAGCGCAGCAGCGAGATCATGGACCGCTTTCACCTGCAGCAGCTCGAGACCGCCGAGCAGCGCGGCGGCCTGCGTGGGTTCCTGGCCCGCAACAAGGCGAAAAAGCAGACCGAGAAGTTCGATGGCTTCATCCGCAAGCACGAGCGCATCTACGCGGAGGACAAAAATGTCTTCAAAGAGGACCCGGAGCGCCTGATGCGCCTCTTTTTGCACACTCAGCAGCGCCACCTGCGCCTCAGCCCGGACCTCTTCCAGCTCGTGCAGGACAACTTCCGCCTCGTCGATCAATCCTTCCGCTACGCGAAGGTGAACCGCGAGACCTTCGAGGCCATCCTCACGCAAAAGGGCGATGTCGCCCGCGTGCTGCGCCAGATGCATCGCGTCGGTTTCCTCGGCAAATGGATGCCGGAGTTCGGTGCGCTCACGAATCTCGTGCAGCACGAGTTTTTCCATCTCTACACCGCCGATGAGCACACGCTGCGCACCATCGACCGGCTCGACGAGCTCAGCGATCCCACGCTGCCCGGCGTGAAGCTTTACCAGCAGCTCTTCCACGACTTGCAGCAGCCTGTCATCCTCTACCTCGCGCTGCTTCTTCATGACGCCGGCCGTGCCGCGAACAAGAAAACCCACAGCGACGAGAGCACCACGCTCGCCGCCGCTGTTTGCCGCCGTCTCCAGATCAAAGGCGAGCGCCGTCGCCTGCTGCTCTTCCTCGTCGATAACCACCTGCTGATGTATCGCACCGCCACGCAAAAGAGCCTCGAAGACCCCGCGGTCATCGAGGAATTCGCCAGCATTGTGCGCACCCGCGAAAATCTCGACACGCTGCTCGTGATGACTTACGCCGACTCGAAGGGCACGAGCGACAAATCATGGACAGGCTACAAGGAGGCCGCCATCCGCCAGCTTTACTACAACACGCTGCAATTCATGAAGGCGCCCGCCGACTTCATGCGCAGCCTGCACGCCCCGCTCGATGAGCTGCGTGCCGCCGTGCTGAAAAAACTCGGCGCTGAGTTCGAAGCGGAGGTCGATGCGCACTTCAAGCACATGCCCGCGTCTTACTTCAACTTCCGCGAGGCCGAGAGCGTCATCGAGCATGTGCTTCAGTTCCGCGAGTTCTTCACGAAGCTCGTTTCCGAAGAGAAAGCCGAGGCTGGCCTGCTGCCCGTCATGCACTGGGTGGATCATCCCGAGCAGGGCTACAGCGATCTCACCGTCGTCTGCTGGGACCGCCACCTGCTCCTCGCCCGCGTCGCCGGAGCCCTCGCTGCGCAGAGCATCAACATTCTCAGCGCCGACTTCTTCCGTCGTGGCGACCACCTCGTGCTCGACATCTTCCGCGTCTGCACCACGAACTTCACCGCCGTGAGTGCCAAAGCCGCGCGTCAACGTGTCGAAGCCGCCGTGAAGGCCGCGTTCCTCGATCCCGAGTTCAATTTCAGCAAGGAGATCGCTGAGAAACGCTCCGCTGCGTCGCCGCTCGATGCCATCAGCGCCGAGCTGCCGCAGCGGGTGTATCTCAACAACCATCTCTCGCCTGATGAAAACGTGCTCGAGCTCCAGGTGCTCGACCGCCTCGGCCTGCTGTATGATGTCTTCATGGCCGTCGGCCGGCTCGGCCTCGGCGTCACCCACGCCCGCATCAACACCGAAAAAGGCGCCGCCATCGACACCATCTACGTTCAGGACGAGAAAGGACTCAAACTCACCGACAAGGAGAAGCTCGACGAGCTTTCTAAAGCCGTGAACGCCGCCGCGCTGTCTGACACGTCCGACTAGTCCGACCTCGTCAGACTACACCCCGATCCACTTCAGCGCCCAGGCGATCACAAACGGCGTTGTCACGCAGCTCACGACGGTCGTGGCGAGCACGCACTGCACCGCCGTGGCGGGATGACCGCCATACAAACGGGCGATGACGATGTTAAACACCGCGGAAGGCATCGCGGCTTGCACGATGAGGATGCGCTTGAGTTCGTTCGTCAGCGGCAGAAACACCGCCGCGGCCAGAAAGGCCAGCGGGATGACTCCGAGCCGCAAAACCGGGCTCAGCACCGCGATTTTCCAGTTCATCCGCTCCTGGCCCCAGATGTCCGCGATGGAGGCGCCGATGAGCAAAACGGCCAGCGGCACGGCGCAGCCGCCGAGCATGCCCAGCGTGTTGTGCGCCACCTGCGGGATGTAGCCATGCAGTCCGGTGAAGTTCAGCAGCAAGGAGGAAAGGATCGTGATCACCGGCGGATTCAGCGCGAGCTTCAGCGGGGCCTTGTCAAAGCCCGTCAGCATGCCCACACAGGCAGTCCAGCACGCCAACTCGATACCGAGCGTGAAGGTGAACAATACGCCAAGCGTGCCTTGGTCCGGAAAAAGGGCCGTCACGATGGGAATCGCCACGAAGCCGTAGTTTTGCAGCCCGCACGAGACCCCAAACGTCCGCCGTCCTTCATGCACGCGAAGGCCGATCAACGGTGCCAGTGCATACGAAACCGTGATGCCGAGCACCACGAGTGCAAAGCCAAGCCCTGCGGCCATCAGCACCGGCAGCGGTTGCATCACCGCCGGATTGCCCGCCACACGCTCAATGATCAGCGCTGGCGTCAAAACGGCCACGCTGAGCTTCATGAGGCCTTTGTCCGCCTCCGTCGGCAGCACGCCGGTTTTGCGCAGCACCGCACCTGTGCCCATCATGAGGTAAACAGGCAGCGTGACCGCGAGGATGCCGGCGTAGTCGAGCATGATCAAAGCATGGCGGCGAGGTCGGCGGCGAGCTGTCGCGCCTCGTGAACGGGGCGGCTGGCCTCGCGTTCCACCGGCGACGCGGAGAGATTGGCTTCGTTGAAGACGCGCACGCTCATGTGCAGATGCCCGTCCTTCACCCACGAATGCGCTCCGACCGGCGTCTGGCATCCGGCTCCGAGGATCTTGAGAAATTCACGCTCCGCCGTCACTCGCACCTCGGTTTCTGCATGGTTCAACGCCTGCACGGTCGCGATCACGGCCTCGTCGCCGTTGCGACACTCAATGGCGATGGCTCCCTGGCCAGCTGCGGGCAGAAATTTCGCTGGATCGAGCACCAGCGCACACAGCGTCTGCTCTTCGATGTGAATGCGAGCGAGGTTTGCATTCAGCAGCCCAAGCCTCAAAAGACCCGCCGCAGCGAGCAGCACGGCATCGAGGGCGTTTTCACCGAGCACCTTCTTCACGCGAGTGGGCACATTGCCGCGGATCTCGACGATCTCGAGGTCAGGGCGGAGAAACTTGAGCTGTGCCGCACGGCGCACGCTGCTCGTGCCCACGCGAGCGCCTTTCGGCAGCGAATCGAGCGTGTGCGGGTCTTTGGTGATCAGCACGTCCTCAATGGCCGCACGCGGCAAGACGGCTCCGATGGTAAAACCCGCCGCGAGATCACTCGGCACGTCTTTGAGGCTGTGAACGGCCGCGTCGATCTGGCGGCCTTCGAGCGCGATTTCGAGTTCCTTGATGAAAATACCCTTATCAACCTGCGCCACATCGCTGAACTCCGAAAAGCGCAGGTCCTGCCGCTTGTCGCCGCTCGTCTGGATGATCTGGCGCTCGATTTTGAGATGCGGATGCGCCGTTTGCAGCGCCTGCGTGACCATGGTGGTCTGCGTGAGAGCCAGTTCGCTGCCGCGAGTGCCGAGAATGAGTTGGGAGAGGGACATTGTCGGTAGGCTTTCACGCAGGGAGGGCGGATGGTCAAGGCTGCGCCTCCCACCTCTGACTTCTGACATCTCACTTCTCACGTCTCACTTCTGACCCGCTGAAAGCGCCCGTCTCGCCATCGCGTAGCCATTCTCATGCGCCGCATCCTCTCCTTCCTCCTCGCTGCCTCGTGTCTCCACGCCGCCGATCCCGTCCCGCTCTTCATCGAAGGCTATGCCGGGCAGCGCAGCGTCGCGCAGGGCGAGGAAATCCCGATCCACGTCAGCACCACGGCGGCGAAGTTTGAGATCGAGGTCACACGACTCGGCGCGAAACGCGAGGTCATGTGGAAGAAGGCCGATGTGCCCGGCGCGGCGCATCCGGTGCCGGAGGATGCCAGTGCGAATGGCTGTCGCTGGCCAGAGAGCGTTCGCGTGCCCGTCGGTGCGGATTGGAAGAGCGGCTACTACGAGGTCACGTTTCGCGCGGCGGATGCTGGCGGGAAGTGGACGCATCGCGGCGCACGCACGGCCAGCAGCAGCGCGTGGTTCATTGTGCGACAAGCCAAGCCCGGCAGCACCTCGAAGATCCTTTTGCAACTCAGCACGAACACCTACAACGCCTACAACAACTGGGGCGGCTTCTCCGTGTATGCCTACAACAGCCTCTCGAAGAACCAGGGCAGCCGCGTGAGCTTTGAGCGGCCCTGCCCGTCGCAATTCGGCCGCTGGGAGCTGCCGTTTGTCGTGTGGGCGGAGCAAAACGGCTACCCGCTCGAATTCGCCGCGAATGACGACCTCGAATTCCGCCCCGAGATGCTCGCCAGCTACAAACTCGTCCTAAGCGTCGGCCACGACGAGTATTGGAGCACGCCGATGCGCGACAACCTGGAGGCCTGGATCGCCCAAGGCGGCAACGTGGCCTTCTTCAGCGGCAACACCTGCTGCTGGCAGGTGCGCAGCGAGGCCGAGGGCCGCGCCTTCACCTGCTTCAAGCAGAACTACCACCTCGATCCCATCTTCCAGACGCGAAAATTTGAAATGCTCAGCACCGCGTGGAGTCATCACTTGCTAAAGCGCCCCGAGAACGAACTCACCGGCGTCGGTTTCCTCTGGGGCGGCTACATGCGCAGCCACGGCCAGTTCATGGACGCCGAGGCCAGCTACATCGTGCATCGCCCCGACCACTGGATCTACGAAGGCACCGGCCTGATGCGCGGCGACCGCTTTGGCGCGAAGGACACCATCGTCGGCTACGAGTGCGACGGCTGCGAGCTCGAGTGGCGCGACGGCCTGCCCTTCGCCACGCACAAGGACGGCACGCCGAAGACCTTCGAAGTCCTCGGCACCTGCCCCGTGCGCTGGCACCCGGATGACGTCGAGTGGTATGAGAAATGGGAGATCGGCCGCACCGGCGCCGCCTGCCTCGGCCTCTACACCAACACCGGCACCGTCTTCACCGCCGCCACCACCGATTGGTCGCATGGCCTGCAAGGGAACGACGCGCATGTGGTGCGCATCACGAAGAACGTGCTGGAGCGGCTGACTAAGTAAGGCCGTCCCGATGGTTGACGCCCGCTTCCGAAGTCGATAAACTCCCACCATGTTACTCGCCCAGCTCAAACAAGAAGCCGTGGAACTCTCGCCTGCCGAGCAGAGCGAGCTCATGGCGTTTCTCGCTTCGATTCAGATCGCTGAGGACGACGAGCTTCGCTCCGAATTGACCAGCAAAATCGACGAAAAGAATCCCGAGAGCTGGGTCAGCCTCGACGACCTACAGAAACGCTGGGCCAATTAACCCGCATGATCGATTATCGACTGCTGGTGGACCTGGAGGCGGTGGTCGAACTCGACAGCCTGCCCAAGCGTTCCCGCAACCGCCTCCTGCTCTTCTTCGAAAAACTGCGCGCCTATCCCGAGGAGCACTGCACTGCTGAAGAGCGCGATGATCGTGGCCGTCGCATCTCCATCACCTCCCACGCTGGCTGGCTGATCTATTACTGGACAGACTTTGCCGACCGGCATGTCAAGATCCTCAAGGTCCGCCGAGTGAGCGGTAACACCACTCGTTCAAGATAATCGCTATTTGCCCCTGTCACGCCGCCACCACCGATTGGGCGCATGGCCTGCAAGGCAATGACGCGCATGTGGTGCGCATCACGAAGAACGTGCTGGAGAGGCTGGGGAGGTGAGTGTGCTGGCTTGAGTTCTAGAGTGCTCAACGCATCGCACGCTGGGCCGCAGTGCGTTCGGGATGCTCAAAGGCTTCCGCGAAGGATTCGAGCATGCGTTTGTCCATGCCCAGGCCGTGACCGACCTCGCGCCAGCGGGAGACGGCGCTTTCGACCTCGCGAAGGATTTGCTTCGCCTTCGGCAGAGGCAGGCGGAAGTAGGCGATGACACTCATGAGGGCGTCGATGCTCGCCTCCGGGCCGGTTTCCTCGGAAATCCAGGTCTTCAGCTCACGCAGGCGCTCGGGGAAGGGATTCAAATCGAACGCAGGAGCGAGCTGCCACTGACCGTGATGCAGGTGAAGGAAGCCATGATTGTGCAGATGGTCGTCCACATTCGTGATGAGGATGGAAAAGGCGATCCGTCGCCATAGCTCTTCAATGTCCGCCTGGGCCGCCGCGCCGTGCTGGCGGATGGCATCCACGATCTCGGTGTAATGATGCTCGCGACCGCTCGTGATGTCCGCTTCGAGCAGTGTGGCAGCGGAGACATACATGAGCCGCTCGCCCTCCCGCGTGCGGTCAAAGCGGCGGATGAGGGCCACGGGCATGCCCGCGCTTTCGATCAGGGGGGCCTCCGCCACACGGATGCCGGCGGCTTTGGCGAGCGTCATGGCCAGCACCTCGCCATGGGTCACGGCACGCTCGTCCTTCACGCTGGGAAATTTGCCAATCGAGAGGCTTCCATCATCATCCACGACGGTACACTTTGGGCGCATGCCACCGAGCGAGGTGCCATTTCCACGCAGGTAGGCCAGATCAGCAGCGGTCTCGCTTTCCGACTCCACCGCACGCGTCGCCGCCAGCAGATGGCCCAGTTCGACGAGTGGTGGCGCGGTACGGCGGCCAGGCTCCGTGGCTCGGCAAAAGAGGCCCTGCTCATCGCGAAAACGCAGCGCTCCCACGCGGCTGGCGTCATCCACCGCGAGGAGAAAGTCCATGTCGTTCAGCACCGCTGTCGGTGGCGACTCACCTGCGGCGCGCGCTTGCTGGCGGCGCTTCGCATGGTCACGCAGGATCACCCGCCGTGACCAGCCGTCCGGCTTCGTGTCGGCCATGGCGGCGTGAAACACCGAACCGTCCTTCGACTTCGGGTGAAACTGCGGCCCCGTCACCAATGGCAGCGATGGATCAATGGCAAAACGATCTGCGCTCCTCAGCCAGGACTCCGCGTACTCAAACGCCGCTCGCTGCCGGGTGCCCACCGCATCAAAATGCAGCGTGCCGAGCAAGCGCGCCTCATTTCCCGCAAAGACTTGGATCGTTCGTTTCATCGTGCGGTGGGCGTTTTCTTCACGCGGACGCGTTTGGGCAGGCGCTCCTCGTCCATCAGGAGGCCGGTGTCGTCTCGTCGGGTATCGGCCAACTCGCCCAGCGCCTCGCCAAAGCCCAGCACGAACAGCGCCATTGCATATGCCCCCATCGCCACGGCTGCGTCGCCCTTTTCGATGCGGGTGTAGGTGCTCTTCGCCACACCGATCCGCTCCGCCATCATCGCCACGGTGAGACGGCGTTTGCGCCGAGCACGCGCCAAATCGCCCCCGAACTTCGTCAACGAGCGGCGCAGTCCTGGCGGAAGGAGGTCATGGATGTTTGAGCGCATGCAGAGTATCGATAGATGAGCCGATAAATAGCTTTATGACTCATGTATCGCTTTTAAGACCCGAGTGTCGAGCTATTTCTCAGGCCCTTCGCCACCCAAAAAGACGGCACGCCGAAGACCTTTGAAGTCCTCGGCACCTGCCCCGTCCGCTGGCACCCGGATGACGTCGAGTGGTAGGAGAAAGGGGAGATCGGCCGCACCAGCGCCGCCTGCCTCGGCCTCTACACCCACACCGGCACCGTCTTCACCGCCGCCACCACCGATAGGTCGCATGGCTTGCAAGGGAACGACGCGCATGTCGTGCGCATCACGAAGAATGTGCTGGAGAGGCTGGGGAAATAACGCTGTCCGAACTGCTCAATGCGCAACCCTTTGCTGCGGGCTCTCTAACAGATTCACAATGCTAGCTTTCTCGTCGTAGGTGAACGAGAAAAACTCCAGCACGTCGATCAGGAGCTGCTTTTTCGTCTGTGTATCACTGTTGGTCAGCACAAACCAGTCGGAGCCGGGGATTTGCTTGGGTGCCGTGCCACAACCAGACTCTTCGATGTCTTTTTTATTCCTGGAAAAATATATCCTCTGTGGCCCGCGAATGTTCTTCACCTGTTCAAACTTCTCCGAATCCTGAGTGCTTATCCAACCAAGAATCGTCAGAAAACGGTCAACCACTTGAATGGTCGTAAGCTTGCTCAAGCGTGCCTGCAAATCTGTGGTCCGCGCTTCCGGCGCTTTGATTTGTTCTGATGCGATCTCTGATGTCCGAATATCGAGGGCTGCTTTCGCAGGCAGCTTTAAGAGCCTTCTCAAAATCGATGAGGCACTCTCGCCAATCTCTTTTGTGTTCTGACATACAAAATCATAAATGTCGTCGTCTAAAGCCAAGTTTCGCATCCGAGGATAGTATAGGGAGTTCAAGACCGCTCAAGCCGCGAATTGACCCAGCGAGTCCACCTTCCCCCAAGCCGTGGTTCCACGCATGATGAATCGATAGCCTAAAAGCATCCGCATTGGCTTTGCTACGAACGCCCCAACAAGGTTCAAAGTCTCGGAATCACCGCTGCCACAGCCAAGGCACACGACTTATCGCATAGTTTGCTCGACCGCTGTGCGTTGGGAAAATGCGACTTTTTCCTGGCGCTAAAGTCGAGATGCCTACTTTTTAGTCTGCTCTTCAAGAGCCTTTATCGCCTTTTCAACTCCCTTTCGGACTTTGTCCAGGTGCTCAGAGTCAAAAACAGCCACGATCTTTTGACACGCTTGTTTCAGCTCTCCTGCGGGGGCTATCAACAACTTGTGATCCGCGCATAGCACCAATCCTCTTGTCATCTCTTTTGCTAACTGGGCATGCCTTTCGTCAAACAGCGTATCGTAAGCCAGGTCATTATTGTAGTGGTACAGAATGACGACTGAAATCGACAACCCCGGTGCCCTACGTCCGTCTTGAAATTGAGGCTCGAGTGCCAAAATCCGAATCTCCCAATTGGGTTTATCATCCACGATAGTGACATCGCCGAGTTCTCGGAGCTCGCGGTCTATAAAACTCGTGATTTCGCTTTGAATGTTTTCGTCTGCAGAGACCAAAACTTGAATCTTGCTTTTAAGTTTTGAACGTTCCTGTCCAGCTGCAGAGCATGCTAGTGCAATCAGAGAAAAAAAGAGGCACATTTTCATAAAAATAACGGTCTGTGATTTTTGAATTTGGAATGGTGCGGAAATATTGTGCAGGATCAAGTTACCAGTCGGGTGCGCATATTTTGGGATCGAGCCTATGCATTAGTTCTTCACAGCCCAAAAGAACTCGCTCGCGATTCGATTTGCCCGGTGGCAAAGCTAGGAGGCCATTCTCCAAAAGCGCCGCTATATCGCTGGCTAGTCGTGCTAGGCTGCCACCATCGCGAAGAGCGGTTTGTAGGTCGTTGACGGCCTTCTGCATTGCAATTGCCTCCTTAGCATAGATGGCTACTGCAGGAGTGTCGCCAACCATTCGGTGGATAAGACGAAGAGCAGAAATTGCAGCAGTTTTGTCCATGTTGAATCACTTTATATCGGTGGCGGAACGGCTTTACGCAAGAGGCAGGATGGAACCACATTCCGCCACTGAGAACAGGAGACTCACAACTTCATTTTCAAAAACTCGCGTGGGATAAAGGAACCCATAGCGACTTGGAATTTTATCCATCGTTCGGGATGACCCACCAGAATCGTACAGACAACATGCTTCTCTGGGCCGGTGATGCGTTGTACGGAACACTTTCTGTGAGCATGGATTTGGCGGATATTGCTAATCCTGCAAAACAAGCTCAAGCGCCTCAGCCTGTGCCTGGAACTTCTTCGGGTTGGATTTCTTGAGTTGGCGGAGGTTGGCGAGCTTCCAGGCGATGGCTAGCATGGCGGATAGGTGCGGTTGCTTCATCAGGCTCCAGTCCGGCTCGGCATGCACGAGTCCGAGCAGGAACTGGCGATGCTCATGGCTCAAGCGGTTGGGAATCTCGGTGAAGAGCTTTTCACGCACCTCCAGCAGCTCGGGCAAGGTCACGGCGCCGTCGGCCATGCCGGCGAATTCGTTCACAAACGCCGGTTCGATGTTCAGTCTGTTCCCAGACAGCACTTCATGCACGGGGTGATTGTGCCCGCCGGGGTATTCCCGGCGTATCACCTTCTGGAAGTCAGATTTTTCTCCCACAGATTCAGGGAGGCCCACAGATTGACGCTGAAAAAACAAAAATCTGCTGGCCTCCTTGAATCTGAGGGAAATCACCCAACATGATGACTCGCGGTATCACACGGGAAAGCCGTCTCACACGGCGATGCACCCGTCAGAAGCATCACGAAAATGTGCTGGAGCGGTTGGAGGTGGTGCAGCAAGGTCCCAGCCATGGAAAAAGACTGGAAGCATTTCAGCACGCAGGCACCGATCTGGCGTGAGCGTTTTCTGGCAGCCCGCAATGCGGAGCTGGCGAAACAATTGGTCGATGCGGCGCGGACGCCCACGGAATGCTTTTGGGACGTGGAGGAGCAAATACGGAAGAATGCCCGAACCTTGCGCGATTGCCTGGACGGCCACTCACGGAGCCGGATGATCGAACACCTGCTGCGCATGCTGGCGCAGAACATGATCACTGCGGACGATTTGAGCGGCTTTTCGCCGGAGTTGCAGGAGCGGTTGAGAATCGTGTTGTAGGTGCCCGTGAGGCCCACAGATGGCTCTGAAAACAATCATCTGCTGGCCTCCTTGAATCTGCGGGAAATCTCCGACACCCAAAGCGACACGTTTTGCGACAAAATGGACCCAAAACGGCTATTTTAGCAGGAGAATCACGTTTCTCTAAAGCGACATGATTGCCGACATCTTTTATGTCGGCACCGAGCTGCTCTGCCAATACAACCGGCAGGTGCTGGAAGGCCTGGAACTGAACCAAGAGGGGCGTCAGCAGCAATGGCTGGTGATGTGGGAGCACCATGTGCACGAGACCTTCCGCCATCACAAATCCAACGAGAGCACGAAGCGACAGCGAGATGTCGTGCTGGCCCTGGGCAACACCGGCGGCTGGCTGGAGGTCTCACGCCTGGCTCATTTGACGCCGCAACTCGCCGCTGCCTACGCACGCAAAACCGAGCGCACACTCCAGCGTGATCTCAATGACATCCTCGCCACCGGCCTGATCGAACGCACCCACGGTAAGGTGCGGGCAAAACGCGAAATGATTCTCGCTTTCCTGCCAGCACGGGCACCCACGCCTGCTCCATGAGGCGGAACGGTGATCGTTGTGCCAGTGAAGGGAGCTGGATGATTCTAGCGTAATCCCCACATGAAACCCACTCTGCTCCTCCTCGCGCTCATGCCATCGCTTCTGGCTGTTTCCCTCCACGCCGAGGACATCACGTGGCAGCTTCAATACGAGGCCAAATCGCTGCCGACCGCGCCGTGGGTCACCACGGGCACACCGAAGGCCACGCTCGAAGCCGAGGGCCTGCGATTGACCGATGATGACAAGGCTTTCGTGAACTTCCGCGCCGCGTGGAAGCCGATCGCCGATGAGGAAATCATCGTCGAAGTCGTGGCGAAATTGCTGGCGACGACGGGATCGCAAAAGAACAAGACCTCCGCCTCGCTGTGGCCGTGGCGCGACGGGGCTCCGGTGTCCGTGCTCGTCAGCGATGGACGACATCAGGAAGGACTCGTGCTTTTCGCGAATCAGGCGGCGAGTCACACAGACCGCTTCATCCCGATGGACACGACGAACCGCTTCCACACCTACCGCCTCATCATTCGCGGCACGGACATGGAGATTTGGGTCGATGGCGTAAGGAAGGTGGAAGGCCAGGGCGCGTTCTGGAAGCCTGCGGACTCGCCGGAGGCCTTCATTCAATTCGGATCAAGTGCGAAGACAGCCACCGGCGAGGCGATTTGGCAATCCGTGAAGCTCGGTACCCGGAAAGCGACTGCACCTTTGCCAGCCTCACCGCTGAAGATCACCGTGAGCGAGCCGTGGGACATCCCACGCGACGACATCCGCCAGACGCGGCCTTATCTTTACGACATGGGCCGCGGACTGCTCCTCATGAGCGTCGCCCAAGGGCCGGATGCCTTCTATGAGCCGTATGGGCTGCTCAAATCGACCGACGCAGGCAAGACATGGACACCGATCCCCGGACTCGACCAACTCGACACCACGCCGCTGCCATGTGTGCGTCGCCCCGATGGAAAAATCCTCGCCGTGTCACGCTGGACACGCACGCAGCCGGACGGACGCGTCACGGGTAAAACGGTGCACCTCAATGCCGATGCGACGAGCTTTGAGATGATCGACAACGAGATCCTTTTGCCCAAAGAGTTCACCAACGAGTCCAAAGGCGATCAAATCATCTGCGAGCGCCACATCTGGAACGATGCCGATGGCGGCGCGACGATGGTCGTGTGGAGTCGAAAGGCCGTGAAGCTGCCCGATGGCCGCAACAACACCGTGCGCATGTCCCACCTCATGCGCAGCACCGATGAAGGCAAGACGTGGACCCACTTCAGCACCATCGGCCCAGGTGGCGAGCCTGCCGTGTGCCGCCTGAGCGACACCGAGCAAACCGCCGTCATTCGCGGCGATCGCAACAGCCGCATGAAGCAGATGTTTTCCCACGACGCCGGCAAGACATGGACCAAGCCCGTCGAACTCGAAGTCGGCCGCGTTTTGCCCGATCTGGTGCTCATGAGCAACGGCGTGCTCGCCTGCAGCTACGGCCGTCCCGCGAGCTGCCTCATGTTCAGCCTCGACGGCGGCCAGACCTGGTCCGCGCACCACGTCATCAGCGAAAAAGTCGGCTTCAACTACACCAGCATCCGCGAGATCAGCCCCGGCAAGCTGCTCTACATCCACGATGCGCCGAAGATGAATGCGATGGTGATCGAGGTGGAGGTGGGGAAATGAAAACGCTGCTCTGCTTTCTCTCGTTTGCCATTTGTGCCTTCGCCGAGCTCACACCCAGCGAGCGCGAGTTGATCCAGCAGCTCGGTCCCGGCACGCCGGAACCGATCCCGCTTTGGTCAGGCAAGCCGCCGCAGTTCCTGGAAAACGCCGCGCCGGAGGTCATCAAGGACAACCAGACCATCCAGAGCGTCTCGGTGCCGACGATCACGCCGTATCTGCCGCCGAAGGAGAATCGCACCGGCATGGCCATCGTCGTGTGTGCCGGTGGCGGCTATGGCGGCCATGCGTGGAAGACGCACGTTGTGTATGCCGCACAGGTCTTCAATCCGATGGGCGTGGCGGTCATCGGTCTCAAATACCGCACGCGTCCGCCGCACCTGCTGCCGAACGAAGGCATCCAAGCACTCACCTTGCTCGATGCGAAACGCGCCATGCGCCTCGTGCGGCATCGCGCCGTCGAATGGGGCCTCGATCCAGCGAAAATCGGTGTCGCTGGCTATTCCGCTGGCGCGAACCTCGCGATGAATCTCGCTGCGAACTTCGATCTCGGCGATCCGCAGGCCGCCGATCCCATCGACCGCCTTAGCAGCCGTCCTGACTTCGCCGTGGGCCTCGGCACCTGGCATTGGCGCAAGCCGGAGAACCCGTTTGTCTTCAAAGCGAAGTCACCGCCCGTGTTTCTCGTCCACGCCACCACCGACAAGCCCGTCGAGATCGCCACGAACATCATCGCCGACCTGAAAAAGCTCGGCGTCCCCGCCCGCCTCGATCTCCACGAAGAAGGCGGCCACGGCGTCGGCAACCTCATCCCCACCCGAGTGAAACACCACTTCCCCGGCGCGCAGTGGCCCAACGTGCTCGTGGAGTGGCTGGGAACGATCGAAGGGAAGAAGTAGCATTGCAGCGGCCTGAATCACCGACCGATCTGTCAAAGAACCGGCTGATTTCTTTACGCCCCCGTGCTGACATGGTAACTTTTCGCTGATTTCTTTACAGATCTGATGATCTCCACCCATGCAGACGGTTTACATTGAAACGACGATTCCCAGCTACTTGGGTGCTCATCCGAGCCGTCAGGAGCCCATGGCATCGCATCAGAAGCTGACGCACCGGTGGTGGAATGATGAGCGGCACAAGTTTCTGCTCTACAGCTCGGTTCTGGTCCGGCTGGAGGCGTCACGCGGTGACGCTAATGCCGCTCAGCGTCGCCTCGCCTATCTCAACGGGATCACGGAACTCGACGTGCTGCCTGAGACTGTCCGGCTTGAAGCGGATTTGATTCGTTTGTTTCAGCTTCCACTTCGCGCCGCCGCATACGCGGGTCATCTGGCCATGGCCATTCTTCATCGGATGGACTACCTGCTCACCTGGAACTGCACGCATCTGGCAAACGCCACTTTGCAGAAGGAGCTGATGGATTACTGTCTCTACCACAAGCTGCACCTCCCCATCATCTGCACTCCTGAAACTCTCATCACCCAGGCATCATGACTGACCCCATCCTCCAAGAAGTCCGAGCCGCACGCGCCGAAGTCGCCGCCGATTTCGGCAATGACCGTGCCCGCTTCTGGGCCTGGGCACGGGAGCAGCAGGAAGTGCAAAAGGAGTCGAAAAAGCAACTGCCCGCCGCCCCGACCAAGCCAACGGTGAAGCCAATAGCCAAGTCAAAATCGCACGCGCCTCGGAAGCGAGCCGTGCGTCCAGCTCGCGCCTTGGCCTGAAGGCCAAGGCCCAAGGAAAGGCGCTTTGGAAGCGCCTCTTGGCGGTTACAAACCGCCTCTCCTTGAGGGAAAGCGCACCGCGAGAGGACCGCAGGGGTTTGTTGCGTGGCTGGAACGCTTATCACCACAGCAGCTTCACGCCATACGCCGCAAACTCGGAGTCACATGAGATCAAGGTCAGATCCTCCACCAAGGATTGGGCGATAACCAGTCGGTCAAAGGGATCGTTGTGATGAAATGGCAGCCGCCGGTGCTCGTGGAGATGCGGGACGAGAATGGGCAGGATCAGGATGTTGGAGGCATCCAGACGGTCGGGAAAGAGCTGGTCGAACGGGAGTGGCAAAGTGAGTTTGCCCAGCGAGTCTTTGATCCCGATCTCCCACAGCGTGGCGGGACTCACGAAGACCGTGTTCGCTGCGTCCTGGATGCAGGCCAAAGCTTTCGCACTGAGCTGGCTGCTACCAGCCAGGAACCACAGCAGCGCATGAGCATCCAACAGCACCTTCATGGTCGATAATCGGCAAAGGCTTCGAGCGGCGCGTCAAAGTCATCGGCCAGCTTGATTCCGGGGACCGAGCCAAACCCTGGGCGTGTCGTCGGGGCTGCTGGCGACTCGTCCTTCGCCTTCGATTTGAGGAAATGCAGGTAATGCAACACCTCGCGTAACAGCGGTTCCGGCTGCTGGGCGACTTCGGAGATGAGGAGTTGCTGGATCGACATGCGATATTTTTACCGCATCCCAAGCCGCCTGCCAAGCTCGCGTTCAAACCTGGAGAAGCATGGCAAGGCCCAAGGAAAGACGCTTTTTAAGCGCCTCCGGGCAGTTGCAAACCGCCCCTCCTTGCGGGGAAAGCGCACCGCGAGAGATGAAAAAGGCGCAAGAGCGCTGAAATCAGAACTCTCGCGCCTTCTTCATCTCTGGCGGTGCTCCTCATCCCAGCCCGCGAAAGAGCCGCAGGGGCTCGTCAAGTGGCTGGAACGCCAAGGGAAAAGTCGGAAGGTATATGACTCAACAAGGCAACCAATTGCCTGCGTGGTTGTGTCGAAGAGCTTTTAAAGCTTCAGTTTCTGCCTGCAATAACCCTCAAAAGCTGTGGACTCATCGGATTCCTAGCGAGTTTAATACTCCATAATGAAGTCGCCGACATTTCCATTTCACCCTAAATCGACAGTGCATCTTGAACCCGGAATGTTTTGGGA
This sequence comes from Verrucomicrobiaceae bacterium, assembly GCA_016713245.1. Lineage (GTDB taxonomy): Bacteria > Verrucomicrobiota > Verrucomicrobiia > Verrucomicrobiales > Verrucomicrobiaceae > Prosthecobacter. Next base: position 120,475 of record JADJPM010000004.1, read on the forward strand.
GATTCCCCTCGATTCAGGGAAATTTGCAGCGGGCGTGATTCTCCAAAAGGATCCACACTCGCGAACGGGTTTTCTCGCAGGTCTGCTAAATTGGATAGGCGATGAACAACCAACCCCAACCTCTTTGAAGAATGCGGGTCTCGTGCGGCAAGGAACAGTGCATTTTAAGACCATCAAGGAAACAGGTGGAGCTGTGCAAGGAATCTTGAACCTCTCTGAATATGGGATTGTTCCATTCATGGAGCGTGAACACAACTCTCCCCGTGCTCCAGTTATCCAAGGCTATTATCGAGCAGATGTCGATTTGTCCGAAGAAGAACGGATGAAACTAAGAGTTGCTTCGGGCTGGGGATACAAGGTGATCAAAATCCTGGCTGAAAAGCTTAACGGAGCCTGATCGGTGGCACGTTTTGTCCCAAGTTGCTGCAAAACGTCCAATGAGAAGACGCATCTCCCAGCGTTTCATCTCCCGCATGAAGCTGCTACTTGCCTCTCTCGTCCTCTCCTCTCCCGCTTTCGCCATCACCTTGCTCGACGCGGGGAAATCGGACTACCAGATTGTTTTGCCGGATGCGCTGCCTTCACCGGCGTTGGACGAAAGTCTCGTGCAGACGGCGCGATTGCTACAAACGGCGTTTTTGGCGAACAAGGCCGAGGTCGCGGTCGTGCGGGAAAAGGAGCGTGATGCGGCGAAACCGGCGTTGATGCTCGGGAATACGCAGTTCGCGCAGAAGAACGGTCTCGATGTGACGAAGCTGCGGGATTGGAGCTTTGTGCATCGGGTGATGGGCAAGGATGTGATCATCGCGGGGCATGATCATCCCTCGAAGGCACCGACGGACAACAAGCGCAGGCCGAATTGGGATCGCGTGGGCACGGCGAAGGCGACGGTGGATTTTGCGCGGCAGTTCATGGGCGTGCGCTTTTTGTATCCCGAGCTGCCGGGCTACACGCCGGTGAGCGGCGCGGCGAAGATCGACCTGCTGGCTTCGCCCGCGATCGAGTTTCTGCCGATGAAGACGATGACGGTGCCGGAGTCGCTGAACGTGACCACGTCGCCACTGCTCCGGGTGAACACGGCGCATCCGGCGGGTGCGTCGTTTTATGATCTCGCGCACAATCGCTTTCCGCGCGTGGACGAGCAGTTCGGCGGTCACACGTGGGAGCGGGCGGTGCCGGCGGAGTTGTTTGCGGAGCACCCGGAATACTTCGCGCTGATCAGCGGCTCGCGTTTGAAGCCGGAGGGCAACGCGCAGTATTGTTTGTCGAACCCCGACGTGCAGGAGCGCATCTACCGCGATCTCGCGGGCTTCTTCGACAAAGGCTACGATAGCGTCGATCTCGGCCAGCCGGACGGCTTTCGCGAGTGCCAGTGCGAGAAGTGCGACGCGCTCCACGGCACCGGCAAAGACTGGTCAGAGAAGATCTGGATCACCCACCGCGATGTCGCGCGGCGTTTGGAGAAGTCGCATCCGGGCAAGCAGGTGACGATGATGAGCTACATCCTCACCGCCGCGCCGCCGAAGACCTTCAAAGCATTCCCCGCGAACACCTGCATCATGCTCACCGGCACGAATGAGGAGGACATTGCGCCGTGGCGTGGCATCGACGTGCCGCGCGGATTCACCGGCTACGTTTACAATTGGTGCCCGAACCTCGGCACGCGCTACACGCCGATGCGCACGCCCGGCTACATCGAGCAGCAGGTGCAAAGGCTCGCCGTGAACCGCATCCAGTCGCTCTACCGCGACGGCCCTGGCCAGCTCTTCGGCCTCGAAGGCCCCGTCTATTACACCATGGGCCGCATGTTTGACGATCCGCCAAACAACCACGCCAAAGACCTCGTTCCCGAGTTCTGCGAGGCCGCGTTTCAAAACAAGAGCATCGCCTTCTACATGCGTGCCTTTTACGACGAACTCTACAACGCCATCGCGCTCTACTCCGACCACCTCGGCACGCGCACCGACGTGTGGACCTTCAAAGCGTTGCCCACCGATGCTCGCGGACGCAAAACGGTCACCGATCCCTTTCAGCTCATCGCCTTCCTCTACACGCCGCGCATGCTCGCCGCGATGGAGGCCCATCTCGCGCAGTCCGAGAAGCTCGCCACCACGCCGAAGGTGAAGACACGCCTCGCGCTCGTGCGCACCGAGTTCGACTACTTGAAGCACTTCGCGAAAGTCGTGCACCTGCATCAGGCTTATCAAATGCTGCCAGACACCGGCTCGCTGCATCGCCTGCTCGATGCCATCGACGCGCGAAACGCCTTCATCGCCACGCTTTACGTCAAAGGGCATCAAAAAGAGTGGAACCACATTCTGTTCCCCTTTCCCGGCCACGACGCGAAGCACCTCCAACTCGCCCACGACGGCTACCAGGAGCCCTACGCCAGCACCTGCTTCAACTGGGACACCAAGGCCATGCGCAACGCCCCGCCCATGGGCCTCAAGAAACTCACCATCGCCAAAACGACCGCGAAACTCACGCTCGACAGCCCCGAATGGCAAAACGCCACCGCGCATGCCCTCACGCTCCTCCCGCCGCTGCACACGCTGCCGCGCCACACGACGATCCGCCTCCTCTACGACGACAAAGCCCTCCACCTCCGCGCCGAGGCCGAACTCGGCGACACCACCCCCTTCGCCGCCTTCAACCGCGACCGCGTCCTCACCAACCAAGAAGCCATCGACCTCTATCTCGCCCCCAATCCCGCCCAACCCCTTTTCTACCGACTCACCCAAGGCGCGAACGCCGCCTCCAAATACGACGCCCTCAACGGCCGCATCACCGACGTCATGGACCCGCGCCACGGCAAAGACGACCCCACCTGGAACGGCGACTGGACCAGCGAAACCCGCGTCGATGCAAAGACCAAACGCTGGCAAGCGCATCTCGTGATTCCCTTCGCCACCCTCGGCGTCGAGTCCCCCACCAAAGGCATCACCTGGAAAGCCAACTTTGGTCGCAATCAAGCCTTGCCTCGCGAAATCATCGACCGCGCGATCTGGTCGTCATCGCTCACCAGCACGAGCATGGATAACACGACCGTGATGGGCGAGATCGTGTTTGAGTGATCAAGGCCTCACGTCGTCGGCGAAAGAGTCGGCTTCAATGGCACCAGCCTCTGCGAGGTCAGCCCCGGCAAGCTGCACGACATCCACGACGCGCCAAAGATGACTGCGATGGCGATCGAGGTGCGCGGGTGAAGTGAGGGGAATGCGTCTCTCTCTGTCAGATCATCGAAGGCTTGTTCGTTCCAGCCTGCATGATGAAAATGCTCCTTTCTCTCCTGCTCGCCGTCACCGCTTTCGCTGCGAATGAATCACCTGAAGATGTGAAGCGGCGTGAGGCGATTCCTTTTGGCGGTGACTTCAAACCGAACCCGAAAGTCGGCGCGTTTGTCGTCGTGGGGCATGGGGCACGCATTTTGGTGTCGAAGGACGATGGCAAGACGTGGACGCAGAGCTTTTTCGCCGCGCCGGGGGCGGATCATGGGCCGTGGGCGACGAAGGCGGTCGCTTACTCGGGTGGTGTGTTCGTGGTGCCCGTCGGCTGGGGTGCGCCGACGATTTATCTGGCCTCCGACGACGCGGTGAACTGGCGTCATCTCACCAAAGGCACCGCGAAGCTGCCGGAGGGCAAGGGCGATGCTCGCGTGATGCCCGGCACGTGGGGCATCGCGGCGGGAAAAGGCACCTTCGTCGGCAGCGGCTACATGACCTTCTGCGCCACGAGCGATCTGGGGCAGAGCTTCAGCTCCTTCGGCATGTGGGGCGCGTTCAAAGCCGATCCACGGGGCAAGCTGAGCACGCATCACGTCGGCGCGGTGTATTGCGGCGACGCTAGCGGGCGCTTCCTCGCGCTCGGTGACAATCGCGGCGACTCCGGCGCGAAGTTTGGCAACCTCTTCGCCAGCGATGACCTCGGCAAGACCTGGAAATGGCTCGCGCCGAAAGGGCTCGATGCCTCCACTGGTCGCGGCGAGTTACTCTGCAACGGCCGCCTGCTCGTCATGACCGACAAAGACGCCGCAAACGCCTGGACCAGCTCCGACGCCGGCGAAACCTGGACCGGCCCGCACGCCACCGGTATGCAACGCGCGAGCTTGAGCGTCGTGGGCAATGAGTTCTGGCTCTGCGGCAAAAAATCCCGAGCCAGCACCGACGGCCAAACCTGGCGTGACCTCCCCACCGCCGTGCCCGAAGGAAAAGTCATCGCCAGCGACAAGGGAACGCTCATCAGCATCCACCAACAGCGCACGAACATCCAACGCAGCACCGACGGCGGCAAAACCTGGCAGCAAGTGCATCAATACACTCCACCCGACATCAAAGGCGGCGCTCAAGGCCTGCGTGCCGGCGCGTGGGGCTTGGTGGCTCCGTGAGGGTGGCGAAACGGTCGCCACGATGGAGCTCCCGTGCCCCCAAGTGATGAGAGATTCGTGTTTTCCGCGTAGCGATTCCCGAACACAATGAGATCAAGCTCATGACCATCTTGGTGATTGCAGATGAAGAGTCCAGAATCGGGGCGATTGAATGCGGCCCGGTCGATGTGTTGATCTCATGCGGGGATCTCTATGACGCGGCCATTCGCCGGGCCATGGCTCACTATCAACCACGTCATACTCTCGCGGTTCGTGGAAACCACGATCCAGACTGCCTTTTTGGCGCTGGCATCATCGACTTGCACCTGAGAACGCATGAGATCGAAGGAGTGACCTTCGGTGGCTTCAAGGGAAGCTGGCGCTACAAACCCAAGGGACATCACTTGTTTGATCAGTTTGAGGTCTCCAGCCTGCTGCGTGGATTTCCCCCAGTGGATGTGTTTGTGGCACATAACTCGCCGGCCGGAATCCACGAGAGGGACCGCGAAACACACCAAGGTTTCGAGGGCTTTTTGACTTACATCGACCGGACATCTCCCTCTCTTTTCATTCATGGTCACCAACATTTGTAACTGCAGAGCCATCGGGTCTGGACCCAGATCCTGGGTGTCTATGGCGAACGGCTCGTTCAGATGGAGACTGAACTCGAATCTCAAACACCCACCTGATGAAAATTCTCCTCGCCGCGATCCTTTCCTCATTCCTCATTCTGGTTTCGTCATTCGCGGCGCAGCCGCGCCCGAACATCCTCTTCATCCTCACGGATGACCAAGGCTGGGCCACGCTGGGCTGTTATGGCTCGAAGAAAGTGCCCACGCCGAATCTGGACCGGCTGGCGGGCGAGGGCGTGAGGTTCACAGATGCGTATGTGATGCCGCAGTGCACGCCGACGCGTGCCGCGTTGCTCACCGGACAGCACACGGCGCGCAACGGCATGTGGCATGTCATTCCGTGGTATGGACTGCCGTGGGCGCGGATGCAGGAGCCGGCGTTTCGCGAGCAATTGCCGCGCGAGTGGCCCACGTTGCCGAAGCGGCTGCGGAAGGCCGGTTACGCGACGGGCATGGCGGGCAAATGGCATCTCACCTCGGGCGCGGATGGCGATTATGTGCAGTTGAGGGCCGGTGACGCGCATGGCTTCGAATTCGTCGCGCCGCGAGGCCCCGGAACGCAAAACGAGGGTGACAAATGGGTCGATCACCTCACCGATTCGGCCATCGGCTTCATCCGCGAGCGGCGGGAGAAGCCGTGGTTCTGTTACCTCGCGCATCACACGCTGCATGGCGTCGTCTCCGCACCGCCGGAGCTGGTGAAGAAGCATCGCGAGGCCGGAGCGCCGGAGTCGGGCATGTTCAATGCGACTTACCTCGCCGCCATCGAGCATCTCGACACGAGCATCGGCCGCCTCATGGCCGCGCTGGATGAAACGAAGCAGCGCGAGAACACGATGGTCGTCTTCCTTTCCGACAACGGCGGTCTCGACACGAACTACAACATCGGCAGCGGTGCCTTGACCATCAGCAAACAGGAGTTCGACAACGCGCCGCTGCGTGCCGGCAAAGGCTCGCCGTATGAAGGCGGCATCCGTGTGCCCTGCCTGCTGCGCTGGCCTGCGAGCGTGAAAGCCGGTCAAACCTGCTCCACGCCCGTTCACGTCACCGACTGGATGCCGACGTTGTTGAAAGTAGCTGGAGCTTCAGCCGCATCTGATTCGGCTAAAGCCGAAACTACTTTGGATGGCATCGACATCTCCCCGCTCCTGCACGGCGAAACGCTCCCCGAGCGCCCGCTCTACTTCCACATGCCGCTCTACGACCTCCGCTGGGCCGCCACACCTTGCGCGGTCATCCGCGAGGGCGATTGGAAGCTCATCGAGCACTTTGGCGACTCGTTTGATGCGGACCTCCGCTACCAACCCGGTCGCAAACTCGAACTCTTCAACCTGCGCGACGACCTCTCCGAGTCCCGCGACATCGCCACCGCCGAAAAAGCCCGCGCCGAGGCCATGAGCGCCAAACTGCACGCCTGGCTGAAATCCATCTCAGCGCCCATTCCTGCCGACAACCCGCATTTTGATCCTCAGCGGCAGTTTGAGGAGACCAAGACCAAGCAGGTGTGGAATCGCTGAGGCGACAGCAAAGTGGCCATCTTGCTCCGCAAGATGAGCTCAACGCTTCCGCTGTGGCGCAGCGGCTTCGCGCATTCACGACGCCTTCTTCATCGGCCCCACAGGGCTCCTCTCGCGGAGCGAGAGGGCTACCTTGCTTCGCCTGATCGAAGCCACCAGCATCACCGCGTCAGAAAACCACCCGACCACGCGTTTCAGAGTCGTGCGCACCGACCGAATGAAACGCTTTTTCTTGTTCCCGCTCCTCCTCGCCAGCACCGCCGGCGCGGCGGAGAAAGTCGATTCGAAGGTCACGGGCTTCATGCAGACCTACTGCGTGAGCTGCCACGGCGAAAAGAAGCAGAAAGGCGACTTCCGCGTCGATACGCTGCAAATCTCCACCACCGCCGCCGATGCGGAAAATTGGCAGCTCGTGCTCGACAACCTGCATCTCGGCGAAATGCCGCCGGAGGACGAAAAACAGCCCAAACCGGCCGAACTGGAGCCGGTGACGGAATGGATCCAAAGCGAGCTGCGGCGTGCGGCGCTCGCGCTCAGCGGGCAGAAGGGTGAGGTGGTGCTGCGGCGGCTGAACCGCTTCGAGTATGAAAATACCATCGAGGATCTCTTCGATGTGCGCGGCGATTTCGCGGTGGGTTTTCCCGAGGACACGATCAGCGGCGGCTTCAACAACAACGGCGGCGCCTTGATGCTCTCCGCCGAGCAACTCGCCGAATACATGAAGGCCGCGGACTTCATCCTCAGCCGCGCCATCGTCACCAAACCGCGACCGGAGACGAAAAGCATCACCTTCACGCTCCAAGACATCGAGGACCGCCGCAAAGCACGCGAGGAGGAGCGTGCGCGAAAAAACAAAGGCAAAGGCGACCCCGGCTACACGGAAACGCCCGCCGAAAAAAAGCGCAAAGAGCGCGAGAAGGCCACCGGCAACTACGGCGAGCCGTTTTATCCGCCGTGGGGCGCGGACATGCTGATCCCGGTGATGTATAAAAAGCCGGACACGAAGGAGTTCCTCCAGGTGCGCGAGCCGGGCTGGTATCGTTTCAAAGTCGTGGCCTATGCCGTGCGCAACGAAGGCAAAATCATCCGCCTCCAGGTCTCGCACGGCAGCGACAACAAAGAGGAGCCGCAGACCATCGCGGGCATCACGCAGCTCGCGGACGAGACGCCGCGTGAGATCGAATACCGCGTCTATCTTCAGCCAAACCAGCGCGTGCAGGTCTCCATGCTCGACGGCACGAACTGGCTGCCCGGTTCCCGCATTCTCGAAGACAAATCACCGGCCATCGCGATCAAGCGCATCGAGTTCGAAGGCCCGATCATCGACCAATGGCCGCCGAAGGGACATCAGGCCTTGTTTGGCAAGCTGGAGGACGTTTCGCGGCTCGATGACGCCGTGGTGCCGCAGTTGCTGCGCGACTTTGCGCCGAAGCTCTTCCGCAGGCCCGTGGAGGAGGCCGTGGTGGAGGAGTTCGCCGCGTTTTATCAAGCGCAGCGCCAGGACGTGGCTGCGCTCGATGCCTTCAAGCTCACCGTGAAGGCCATGATGACCTCGCCGCAGTTTTTGTATCATCAGGAGCCTGCGGACCAGGTGGATGAGTTCGCGCTCGCCAATCGTCTCTCGTATTTCCTCTGGCGCAGCCTGCCGGATGACGAGCTGATGCGTCTCGCCGCGCAAAACAAGCTCTCGCAGCCCGCCGAGCTGAAAAAGCAAACCGCACGCCTGCTCGCCGATGCACGCGCGGAGCGCTTCCTGCGCGATTTCACCGGTCAGTGGCTGCAAACGACGAAGGTGGGCGAGATGCAGCCCGACAAGTCGCTCTATCCTGAATACGACGAGGACCTCGAACGCGCGATGGTGCAGGAGACGCAGCTTTTCATCCGCGAACTGCTCGTGAACGACCTCAGCATCGCCAACCTGCTCGATTCTGACTGGACGATGCTCAACGACCGCCTCGCACGGCATTACTGCATCGAGGGCGTGAGCGGAAATCAGTTCCGCAAAGTGAGCCTCGACAAATCGAAGACCGTGCGCGGCGGTCTGCTCACGCACGCGAGCATTTTGAGCATCACCAGCAACGGCACCACCACCTCGCCCGTCGTGCGTGGCGTGTGGATGCTGGAGCGGCTCCTCGGCACGCCCGCACCACCGCCACCGCCGGACGTGCCACCCATCGAGCCCGACATCCGCGGCGCCAGCACCATCAATGAGCAGCTCGAAAAGCATCGGAACATCGCCCAATGCGCCGCCTGCCACGCGAAGATCGATCCGTATGGCATCGCGCTCGAAAACTTCGACGTCACCGGCGGCTGGCGTGAAAACTACCGCGCCCTCATCGAGGCCAAAAACGGCCGCAAAACCCTCGGTGAGGGCAAACTCGTCCAACCCGCCGATAAACTGCCCAAACTCGGCCCCTTCGCCGGTTTCACCGAGTTCCGCGCCCTGCTGAAAAAGAACGAGCACCTCGTCTTCCACAACGTCGCCGAAAAACTCACCACCTACGCCCTCGGCCGCAGCCTCGGCTTCGCTGACCGCGAGGAGATCAACAAGATCGTCGAGGCCACACGCACGAACGGCGGTGGTTTGAGGACGATGGTCGAGACGCTCGCGATGAGCCCGGTGTTTCGGAGGCCGTGAGGGGTGGAATCGGTGATCGGTATTCGGTGATCAGTAATCAGTAATCAGTAATCAGTAATCAGTAATCAGTAATCAGTAATCAGTTATCAGTTATCAGTTATCAGTTATCAGTTATCAGTTATCAGTTATCAGTTATCAGTTATCAGTTATCAGTTATCAGTTATCAGTTATCAGTTATCAGTTATCAGTTATCAGTGATCGGTAATCAGTAATCAGTAACAACAGAACCAGAGACAAGACGATGAACTATGTGAAGCACTATCGGGAGCTTGAGGTGTATAAGACACAGAGACTGCTGTCGCGGGCTGTGTTTATGGAATCGAGGAGTTTTCCGAAGGAGGAGCAGTATTCGCTGACGGATCAGATTCGCCGGTCCTCGCGGTCCATTGGTGCTCAGATCGCCGAGGCTTGGGCGAAACGTCTTTATCCGAAACACTTCATCAGCAAGCTAACCGACGCCGACGGCGAACAGCTCGAAACCCAGCACTGGCTCACCGAAGCTCTGGATTGCGGCTACATCACGGTCGAAAAGCAAACCGAACTCACCCAGCACTGCGAATCCATCGGTCGCATGCTCGGCGCCATGATTCGCAAGGCGGACTCCTTCGCCGGAACCGAATTCCTTCTCCGCGAAGGCGAGGCGGAGTATTTGGCAGGGGATGTTGAATGCGGTGATCGGTAATCAGTTATCAGTTATCAGTTATCAGTTATCGGTCCGATCACCGATCACCGATTACCGATCACCGATTACCGATTACCGATTACCGATCACCGATTACCGATCACCGATCACCGATCACCGATCACCGATCACCGATTACCGATTACCGATTACCGATCACCGATCACCGATCACCGATCACCGACTACCGATCACCGATTACCCATCTCGACAATCTTTTCGCGCGGCACCACGCCGACGCGTTTGGCCCAGGCTTGGTGTTGAGATAGCATGACTCTCACTCGCTCAGGCTCGCTGGCGGCTAGGTCGTGGGTTTCGCCGGGGTCGGTGGAGGTGTTGTAGAGTTCCCACTTTCCGGTGCGCGGGCCGGTGGTGGCGATGCTGCCGTTTTCGGACGCGGGGCCGTAGCCGCGCACGAGTTTCCAATGGCCCTGGCGCACGGCTTCGTTGCCCATGCGTTCCCAGAAGAGCGGGCGGTCCATCGGCAGCGTGGCGGCTTCGCCGCGAAGCGCGGGCAGCAGGCTGGTGCCTTCGAGCGCTTGCACGGCGTGACCGGCAAAGGTGCGCGGATGTTTCGCTGCGGCGGCGTCCAGGCAGGTCGGAAACACGTCCATGATGTGCGCGGGGCCAGTCACGATTTTGCCGCGCTGTGAAACCGGGATGCCAGCGGGCCAATGCGCGATGAAGGGGGAGGCGATGCCGCCGTCGTGCACCCAGACCTTGAACTTGCGGAAGGGTGTGTTGCACACCTGGCCCCAGAGCGGGCCGCGCACTTCGTCGGAGCCGTTGTCGCTGAGGAAGAGGATGAGCGTGTTGTCGAACTGGCCGCGTTTTCGCAGCGTTTCGACGATGCGGGCGAGGTTTTGGTCCACGCGGTCGATCATCGCGGCGAAATGGCGCATCCACTGCTCATTGCGCTCTTTTTTGGCGTTTTGGGCTTCGTTGGTGATTTCGGCGTCGAGCTGCGGCAAGCGCGCGGATTCGGGGATGAGGCCGATTTGCTTCAAACGCTCGAAACGACTCTCGCGCATGGCTTCGGGGCCGGCGCGATAGGTTTCCGCGTATTTCGCCACATCGCTCTCATGCGCCTGCAGTGGCCAATGCGGCGCGGTGAAAGCCAGATAGCCGAACCAGGGCTTTGCGGGGTCGGATTCCTCGATGAATCGCAACGTGTGGTCGGTGAAGCTGTCGGTCGTATAGAAGTCTGGTGGCAGTTTTTCGACCTGTTTGCCATTGAGCACGAACTTGGTGATGGGACCCTTTTTTTGCCACGATCGGTAGCCCGTGAACTGCTCGCAAGCGCCGCCGATAAGCGCGAAATGACGCTCAAAACCGCGCTGGCCCGGCCAGCAGGCCTCGTCCTGGCCGAGATGCCATTTTCCGGCCATGAAGGTCTGATAGCCCGCCTCACGCAACGACTCCGGCAAGGTCACGACGCCCTCTTTCTTGAAGCCGAGATACGCGGGCGAGCCGATGCGCCGCCACAGCTCATTCGCCGCGCCCTGTTCGTTCATGTCGCCCACGCCGGCCTGATGCGGATACAGGCCGCTCATGAGCGAGGCACGCGAGGGGCAGCACTGCGCGCAGTTGTAAAACCGTGCCAGCCTCACGCCACCGGCTGCCAGCGCATCAAGCGTCGGCGTGCGGATTTCGCCGCCGTAGCAGCCGATGTCGGAGTAGCCCATGTCATCCACCATGATGAGGAGGATGTTCGGGCGCTGCTCCGCAGCGAATGAATGGCCGCAAAGGAACGCAAATAGCGCCAAGAAGCTCAGGAGGCGTGTCATGGGTTCACTTCTTCTTTTTCATTCCCTTCTTCGACACGCCACTCGGGGTTGCGATGTAGCTGTCGTCGTGCTTGCCGTATTTGGCGCGGCGGTCGCGTTCGTGGAGGTCGGTGCGGGTGAAGGTGCCTTCGCGGGCGGGCTCGTGGGCGGCGGCGGCGAGGGCGGTGAGTCTGGCGAGCACGTCCGGCTTTTCGGCGGCGAGGTCTTTGCTCTCGCCCGGGTCGGTGGCGAGGTCGTAGAGCTCCCAAGTCTTGGATTTGTCGGGTTTCACGGCACGCCAGGTGCCCTGGCGGATGGCGGTCCAGCCGTTGATTTCCCAGTAGAGATGGTCGTGTTGTTTCTGCTGGTCCGGCTTGCCGAGAAGGGTGGGCAGGAGGGAGTTGCCATCGACTCCCGCGGGCGTGGGGGCGCCGGTGGCTTCGGCAAAGGTCGGGAGCATGTCGGGGAAATAGGCAAGCAGGTCGCTGGTGGTCCCCGGAGCGATTTTTCCGGGCCAGCGGGCGCAGAAGGGCACGCGCAGGCCGCCTTCGTAGAGATTGCCCTTTTTGCCGCGCCATTCGACGCCGGTGACGGGATGTTTGTTGGCCGAATGCACGCCGCGCGGGTGCTGCGGGGTGACAAAATAATCCGCGCCGCCATTGTCGCCGCTGAAAGTGACGAGCGTGTTTTGCTCGATGCCGAGTTCTTTGAGCAACGCGAGCACTTCGCCGACCTGGCGGTCCAGCATCGTGACCATGGCGGCGTAGCGGCGGGCGTCGGCGGGCCAGTCCTTGTCCTTGTCCTTGTAAAGCGCCCAGGCGGGGTCGCTGTCGGGAATGTGGAAACTGCCGTGCGGAGGCGTGTAGGGCAGATAGGCGAAGAAGGGCTGTTTGGCGTGGTCGCGGATGAATTTCAGCGACGCGTCGTGGATGACGTATTGCGCGTAGGTCGGCGCGTGGTTGCGGTCCCTGCCGTCGTTGCCCGCGAGCGGCACCTCGGCGCTGTTTTGAATGAGATAGGGCGGATAATAAGTGTGCGCGTGGACCTGGTCGTAGTAACCGAGGAACACGTCAAAGCCGTGCTTCTCCGGCACTCCGGTGGAGCCGCGTCCGCCGCAGCCCCATTTGCCAAAACCGCCCGTGGCATAGCCCAGCGGCTTCAACATGGCCGCGATGGTCGTTTCATCGGCCCGCAACGGCGTGCCGCCGCCGTTGGCGCGGACGCTGGCGTGGCCCGCGTGCTTGCCGGTGAGGAAGTTGCACCGCGTTGGCGCACACACCGACGAACCGGCGAACATGTTGCGGAAAACCATGCCCCCGGCGGCCATGCGGTCGAGGTTCGGCGTCTGGATGTTCTTCCCGCCCATGAACGCCGGTTCATAGTAGCCGAGTTCATCGGCCATGATGTGGATGAGGTTCGGCTTCGCGGCGGCATCGGCCACGGAGATGAGGAGGAGGAGCAGGAGTGTTTGGAGTTTCATGGGAGTAGAAAGTAGTTGGCGAGCGGTTGGAAACTGGGGGGATTATCCGGAAGGAACGAGACTATCCTCTGTTTGGTTTAGGGGCGGGAGACGCTTCTTCCAGAAGGGGACCGTGCGGGCGACTTTTGCGGGGACCTTATTGCATCACTTGTTTGCCTTCGGCAGCGCGGGCGGCGTCTTGTCGCCGGGCTTGGACATCGCCACGGCCACGTCGGGACGCGCGGCGCGGAAGGTGGCCAGTGCCTCCTCGTCCACGGCTTGTTTGCGGGCGTCGATGAGCAGGCTTTTCAGCGTCTTGATGCCGGCCACGGCCTTGAAGTGCTCCGCGGTGAAGCTGTGCGCGTTCTCGAGGCTCAGAGTGTGCAGCGGCAGGGTTTGCAGCGCGGAGAGTCCTGCGGGCGTGATGGTCGTCTTCGAGCCGCGCGGCGCGGCGAAGTCGAGGCGTAAGTCTTCCAGCTTCGGAAACTGCGCGGCGATGTGCGCGAGGTGCGAGTCGTCGGGAATGAGCGGCGAGTGATACCAGTTGCCCTTTTTGAGATTCGGAAGGTCGTGCAGCGTCTTGATGGCGTGCCGGAGTTTTTCGGGGTCGTCCCTGTTCTTGTCCCGCAATCCCATGCACCCACCCACGGTGAGCGACTCGACCGGCAGGCCGGAAAAGGGTTCCAGGGTCGAGAAACCGTGACCGTGCCAGATGGAGAGCGTCTTGAGTTTCGGCAGCGATTTCAGGAAGCCCCACTCACTGTCGGCGAGGGCCGCGCCATTGATGCCCATTTGCTCCAGCGTCGTGAGCTGGCCGATGAGGGCAAAGTCGGCCGCGGAGAGCGATTTGCCGTCCTTCACCATCAACCGTGTGGCCTTGCCGTCGGCTGATTTGTTGATTTCGACGCCCTTGGCGGTGAGGGCGGCGATGGCGGCGGCTTCATCCGCGTGCAGCGGAGAAAGGGCGAAGAGGGCGAGGGCGAGGAAAAATAGTTTGGGCTTTAGCCCAATCGGTGTGGCGTTCATGGATTCGATGGGTTGTGTTCAGAAATTGGGCTGAAGCCCAAGCTACTTTGCTGAGACGGGAACACCGCTGAGCGGATGGCCGGCGACAACGGACCAGACGGCCTGCTGCAACGCCTGGATGAGTTCGGCGTCCTGTTTCGCATCGAATTGCTCATACGGCGCGGCGGTAAGACCGACAGGGCTTTTGCCGGAGAGCGTGGTGAAGACGGTGAGCGCGGCGACATAGGAGCCGATGGCACCGGAATCCTCGCCGTTGTGCGGCTGGTCGTTGAGGTGGATGCCGTCGGCGTAGAAATTCAGCACGCCGGCCTGCGGGTCGAAGGCGTCGGAGTCGAAGGGAGACTTCTTCGGGTTGTTGCGCCGGGCTTTGACGAAGTAGGGCTGGTTGCGGGCGTAAAAGGCGCCGATGCCGGGCAGTTTGCCCTCGCGGATGAGCGCGTCGAGTTTTGCCATGACCTCGCCCGCCGGGATGAGGCGCACGGGCTGCGGGAGGCCGGCGTGGCGTTCGTTGAGACGATTCACCAACTGATGGTAGAAGTCGGCGCAGGACATTTTGCCATTCTCGTTGCGATAGGGCTGCGCGTAGTAGCTGGCGAAGGTCGGCGGTTGGTGCGCGAGGACATTCTCCGCGCCGGGCCAGGTGGCGTAGATGAAAAAGCGCTCGCAGGCGACGTGGTCCGTGTTCGGATGCTCCAAGTCCCACCGTCCCTGGCCGGGCTTCGTCCTGCCGCGCGCGTAATCGATGAGCACGCTGGCGGCCTGGAGGTCGCCGAGGGTGAAGAAGGGCGCCTTTGCCGTCTTCGCCTCCAAATCGAGCGGCATCTGGAAGGGCTGCAAGACGACGGCATCAAAGGTGAACTTCTTGAACGCGTCGGAATACTGGCTGTAAGGCTCGACGAGGTTGTAGCGGCCGATCTTGGCGATGGGCGTGCCGGGCGCGGCATTGATGAGGTGCATCTCCAGCCGGAAGCCGGGTCCGAGCTGCTGCCCGTAGTCGTAGGCGATGCCGGCATCGGCGAAGAGCGCCTTGAGCCGGTCCAGCGGGAGGTTGCGCGTGAGGCTGTTGCCGATGTGATAGACGCGCAGGGGCTCAGAAGCGGGCGCGACGGTGAGGAGAGCGAGGGTGAGGAGAGCGGCGAGTTTCATGCGCGGAAAAGTTTTGAGCTCAACGACGAAAGGGGAGAAGGAGGCATTTGGGCGAGTGCAAGTGCGCACCCTGCATCGTCCAGTCTAAGTTCATGCAATGTTTTCGCTGAAGGAATCATGGCTTGGGGGGCGCCACTTTGCGATTGCTGGCAGCGGGGGCGGCGATGGGCTTTGGCATCTGTTTTTGCCAGACGAAGAACGCCTCGCTGAGTTCTTTGACCTTGTCGGGGAACTCGGTGGCGAGGTCGTTGAGTTCGGCGGGGTCCTGGCTGAGGTCGTAGAGTTCCCAGGCACGGCCGTGGTTGGTGCCTTCGAATGGCTGGTCGAGCTTGATGGCTTTCCATTGGCCGCTGCGGATGGCGAGGTTGTAAGCGGGCACGGGATACGCGGGGCCGGGTTTGCGTTCGTTGGGACGCGTCCACACGCGCTGCTGCCAGCAGAGCGTTTCGTGAACGTGGCCGCTCTTTTCGCCTTTGACGAAGGGCATGAGGTCGATGCCGTCCAGCGTGGTGGTTTCTGATTCGGCTAATGCCGAAGCTGCTTTGGCAAAGGTCGGAAACACATCGGTGGTGCTGACGATGCCGTCGAAGGCTTTGCCAGCGGGCACCTGACCGGGCCAGTGCAGGATGAAGGGCACGCGCACGCCGCCTTCCAGCACATCAAACTTGTGGCCGCGGTGCGGGCGGTTGATGGCGGTGTTGCGGGTGTGCTCGCTGGCGTTGTTGCCGCCGCCGCCGTTGTCATTGGCGAAAACGGTGAGCGTGTTTTCCGCGAGGCCGAGTTCGCGAAGTTTGTCCATCACGCGACCGACGTTGCGGTCCACGGCGCGGACCATGGCGGCATACTTGCGGCGGTCGGGGCTGATGTCCTTGGCGTCAATTGCGGCCTGGTCTTCATCGAGACCGTGCAGCGGTGCGTGCGGGGCGTTGAAGGCGAGATAGAGGAACCACGGGCCGTCCTTTTGCCGCTGGATGAACTCGCAGGCCTCGGTGCCGAAGAAATCGGTGAGGTAGTCGGGTGAGTTGAAACGCTCATACGTGCCGTCTTTGAAACGGGCGAGTCCGGTGCCCTTCCAAAAGGTGTGCATGCCGCCGGTGATGCCGACGAACTCGTCGAAGCCGCGCTCGTGCGGTGGTTTGAAGAGGAAGCCGCCGAGTTCATTGCCGCTGTGGGCGCTGCTGTTGCCGCTGAGGTGCCATTTGCCGATATTGGCGGCGCGGTAGCCTTGTTTTTTGAGCACATCGGCCAGTGTGGTCTGCTGGAGCCAGATTTGGTTTTGCTGCGGCGAATAGACGTTGTCGAACACGCCGAAACGGGCCGGAAACCTCCCGCTCATGAGCCCCATGCGTGAAGGCACGCAGATGGGCGCGACGGTGTAGGCGCTGGTGAAGCGCATGCCCTCGGCCGCGAGCCTATCCAGATGCGGCGTGGGGATGTCCCTGCCGCCGTAAGCACCGATGTCGCCGTAACCCATGTCATCGGTGAAGAGGATGAGCAGATTCGGAGGCGGTGAAACAGACACTCGTGCCTGCTCAGCGCCGAGTGAAACGCCAGACAGGAGTGTCTGGCTCACGGCGAATGCCGCAACGAGGATAGCGAACGAGAAAAGTGGTCTCATGGCTTTGGACGCGGCATGTTGGCTCCGGTTTCCTTGCGCCAGGCTTCGAGTCGGGCGCGGAGGTCTTTGACACGGTCGGGATGTTGCGCGGCGACATCGGCCTTCTCGCTCAAGTCGGTGGCGATGTTGAACAACTCCACGCTGTCGTCTTCGAGCCAGTGGATGAGCTTCCAATCGCCGACACGCACGCTGCTGCACGGGCCGCTGCCGTGATTGCCGTAGTGCGGGAAGTGCCAGAAGAGGGCGTCATGCACGGGCTTGGCGTCACCGCGGAGCAACGAGGCAAAGCTGACGCCGTCTTTGTGCAATTCCGGCTTCGCCGGCAATCCGCAGGCCTCCAGCACGGTAGGCAGGATGTCGGTGTTCATCACCGGCACATCGGACATGCTGCCGGGCTTGGTCACGCCGGGCCATTTGACGATCCACGGCTCGCGCACGCCGCCTTCGTAGAGCCAGCCTTTGCCGCCACGCAGCGGGCGATTGCTGGTGACGCTGTGACCGCCGTTGTCGCTGGTGAAAAGAACGAACGTATTGTCGGCGATGCCGAGTTCGTCGAGCTTGGCCATGAGACGGCCCACATTCGTGTCCATCGTCTCGATCATCGCGGCGTAGGTCGCGTTGACCTGCTGTTCGGGAAGGTCGCGCACTTTGTCGGTGCCATGGGCGAGTTTGCCCTCGCGATAGGTCGGCACGTCCTTCGCCAAGGGAAGTCGCAGCTTCGCCGCCTTCGCCTGGTATTTCGTGACGAGTTCCGGCTTCGCCATGATGGGCGTATGGACGTCGTAGAAGGGCAGGTAGAGGAAGAAGGGCTGGCCGGGTTTGCGCTGGTCGATGAGCTTCATCGCCTCGCTGGTGAGACGGTCGCAAAGGTGCTCGCCCTTCTGCCCGCCTTCGGCGAGGCCCGGCACCGGACTGCCGTGGTAACGTTTCGCGGCCTCCGGCTTGTCCTGCCCGTAGGGCCAGAAGAAGCTCGTGGGCGCTCCGCTGTGATTGCCTGCGATGTTGACTTGGAAACCCTGGGCCTCCGGCAAAAAGCCCCGTTCGCCGAGATGCCACTTGCCGACATGCCACGTCGCGTAACCCGCGTCGCGCAGCAGCTCGGCGAGGGTGACTTCCTCCAGCGGCAGCTCCATTTTCATCTCGGCGGGCAGCATCTTGCCGCTCTTGCCATTGCTGGGGATGTAATCCGTGATTTTCACCCGCGCCGGATGCCGCCCCGTCATGATGGCCGCGCGCGAGGGCGAGCAATACGGGCTGCTCGAATAGGCCTGTGTGAAACGCATGCCTTGCGCGGCAAGCTTGTCGAGATGGGGCGACTCGTGAAACGTGCTGCCATAACACGACAAGTCCGCCCACCCGAGGTCGTCGGCGAGGAGGACGATGATGTTTGGCGGAGCGGCTGCGACGGCATTTGCACCGCAGAAGACTGCGAGAGCACAGAGAATGGGGAGCATGGAGGCAGGTGTTCTCATGACGGGAAGATGGCTCGCTCACCCGAGCGCCAGCGCACCGGTGCTGTCACCAAAGCGGTCGAGTTTCGCGCCGGCGAGTCGGGCGGTGGTGACGAAGAGATTCGCCATCGGGGTTTCTTCCTTCAACCGCAGGTAACGGCCGCCCTTGAGCGCGCCTCCGGCGTGGCCGGCGATGACGCAGGGGAGGTCACCGTGATCGTGCTTGCGGCCGTCGCCCATGGCGCTGCCGAAGGTGATGAGGCAGTGGTCGAGCAAAGTGCCTTCGCCTTCGGGGATGCTTTGCAGTTTGGCGACGAAACGGGCGAACTCCTCGGTCATGAAGCGGTCGATTTTCTGAATCTCCGCGTCCTGGCCGCTACTGTGCGTGAGTTGGTGATGCCCGGAGGTGATGCCGAGGTGGTCATAGACGCGGTTGGTCTGCGCGTTGGCCGTCATGAAGGTGATGACGCGCGTGGCATCGGTCTGATAGGCCAAGGCCATGAGGTCATACATGAGGCGGATGCGCTTGACGGTGTCGGCGGGGTCGGCCTCGGGACGGCTGGTGCCGGGCACTTCGATGGGCGGCAGGCTGGCCATTTGATCGATCTGCCTTTCCACGGCGCGGACGCTTTCAAAATACTCGTCGAGCTTCCGTCGGTCGCTGCCGCCGACCTGGCGCTGGAGGCGTTTCGCGTCATCGGCGACGAAGTCGAGCACGCTCTGTCGTGCGGCGGAGCGGGCGTGGAATCGCTCGCCCTCACTGCCGCTCGCGCCGAAGAGGCGGTCAAAGGCGCGGCGCGGGTTGATCTCGATGCCGCTGGGCTGCGTGGCGCTGCGCCAGGAGATGTTCGACATGTAGATGCAACTGTAGCCGGAGTCGCAGCGGCCCTCCTTGCGGCTCGGCTCGGTGCCCAGCTCCAGCGAAGGCAGGCGCGTGTGCTGGCCGAGTTGGTTGGCGATGATTTGGTCGATGGAAACGCCGGCGTGGATGTCTTTGCCGCCGGTTTTCTTTGCCTGCACCGCCGTGAGAAACGTCGCGCCATTGCGCGCATGGGCACCGCCGCCATCGCCATTCTCGCGGGCCTTGTCATGGGCCAGGTTGCCGATGAGCGTGATGTGGTCGCGAACGGGAGCGAGCGAGGCGTTGGTCTGGTTGAACTCGAAATCGCGTCCCTCGCCTTTCGGGGTCCAAAAGTCCCGCACCATGCCATTCGGGAAGAAAATCCAGCCGAAGCGCAGCGGTGGTTTTGCTGCCGCCTCTGCCGCGTGGAGCGATTCGAGGAACGGCAGTCCCATCGTGGCTCCGAGGCCGCGCAAAAAGGTGCGTCGTGAGGTGGAGCGGTGGTTCATGGCGGTGAAGCGTGACTTTGGGTTTGCGTGAAACGAAACGGGCGGCTCAGCGCGACCTCGCGCACGAGATCGCGGAAACGATACCCGTCCGGCCTGGTCTTGCGGATGATTTCGTCCAGCGCGACGCGGTCGTAGTATTCGACGCCACGTCCGAGGGCGAAGGTGAGCAGCTTGGCGCCGAGGTGACGGACGAAATCCTCGTCGCGGGAGGAAAGAATGGCGATGAGTTCCTGCGGCGACTTGAAGGCCTTGCCACCCGGGAGGTCCCCGCTGGCATCGATGGGCCTGCCCTGGTCCGTATCGCGCCATTGGCCGATGCCGTCGAAGTTCTCCAAGCCGAAGCCGATCGCGTCCATGGTGCGATGGCACGACACGCAGGTGGGGTTCACGCGATGCTGCACGAGCTGCTCGCGCAGGCTCAGATTCGGCGCGGCGGTGCGGGTTTGTTCGAGTTCGGGGACGTTCGGCGGTGGCGGAGGCGGTTCTTCGCCGAGGATGGTTTCGAGAATCCACGCGCCACGACGCGTCGGCGAGGTGCGGTTCGGATACGAAGTGAGCATCAGCAGGCTGCCCTGCGTGAGCACACCCCGGCGCGGCGAGCCGGTGAGCGAGACGCGCTGGAACTCCGCCTTTTTATCGATGCCGGGGATGCCGTAAAACGCGGCGAGCCGGCCATTGAGAAACGAATAGTCCGCCGTCAGCAGCTCCAGCGCGGGCCGGTTTCCGCGCACGATGGATTCGACGAACATCGTGGTCTCGCGGCGCAGATCGTCCTTCAACTCCGTGCTGAAGGTCTTGAAGGTGCCGCGATCCATCGTCACCTCCGGCACTTTCCGCAGATCCAGCCACTGCCCGAAAAACGCCTCGATGAACGCGGCACCCCGCGGGTCGGCCAGCAGGCGCTCCACCTGCGCGGCGAGCGTCTGCGGCTCGTGCAGCGTGCCTTTGGCGGCGAGAGCGAGCAGTTCGTCATCCGGCATCGAGGCCCAGAGAAAATAGGAGAGCCGCGAGGTCAGTGCGTGGTCGCCCAACGGCGCGATGTCGCCCTCTCCGGCCGGGAGTTCGACGTTGTCGAGGCGGAACAAGAACTTCGGCGACACCAGCAAGGTCTGCACGGCGAGTTCAATGGCGCGCTCGAAGTCGTCGCCCGCCTTGCGCCGCGTTTCGACAAAGCGCAGCAGGTCATTCAGCTCATCCGTCTTCAAAGGCCGACGAAACGCACGGTCGCCGATGGCGCGGAGGATCTTCTCCGCTGCTTGAATCTCGCTCAATCCATCGCCCGGCCGGATTCGCAGCATCGCCTCGTGCGCGGGAGCCAATGTGGCCGCGCCGAACGTCAGCGGCCCGCGCAAGGCCACCCGCCGCACGCCGAGGCGTGGCGCCAGCAGCGGCTTTTCCAAATGCGCGGCGATTTGCTCCGGTGTGAAGTCGCGGGGAAAGCGGTGATGCACGCGAATCGTGTGCACACCCGCCTGCGCGGTGAAACGCAGCATGTAAATCTGGCGGCTGGCGGTGGTGCCGTTGCCGGGCTGCACCGGGACGTGACCGATGACCTGGTCATCGCAAAGCAACGTGGCCTCGACGACGGGCCGCGCCTTCGGGTCGAGCGGATAATCTTTCTCCAGCCAGCGCTCGTTGTTGCCGCGGTCCTTTTCCTCCGGCTTCTCCACACCCCAGGCGTAAAGCTTGATCTCATACTCGCCGGATACGGGCAGTTCGAAATCGAGCCAGAGTTCTCCCTTCGGCACGATTTCCCAGCCCCGGTCGCTCGGATTGCGCGGCTTCTGATTGAACTGAAAAAAGACGCCCTCGCTGAACTCATCGTAGGGCGGGACCTCCGTTTTGCCGAGCAGGATGGCGGTGAGCTGTTCGGCAGCGTTGAGATACTGCTCCATGCGCAACGGCGAGATGCTGAGCACATCGCCGATGTTGTCGAAGCCGTAGCCCACATC
Organism: Verrucomicrobiaceae bacterium; assembly: GCA_016713245.1. GTDB lineage: Bacteria > Verrucomicrobiota > Verrucomicrobiia > Verrucomicrobiales > Verrucomicrobiaceae > Prosthecobacter. The sequence continues at coordinate 142,075 of JADJPM010000004.1, forward strand.
GTCCCCGGCGAACTCATCCGCGAACTTCAGCGACACGCCGAAGAGGTCGCGGATGGTGTGATTGTATTCCGTGCGATTGAGCCGCCGCGCCGTGACCCGCCCCGGTGGCACGGGTTTGGAAGGGTCCAAATGAATGAGCGCCTGCTCCAGCCACGCGATGACTTCCTCGCGCTCGGCATCGGCCGGCCGCTTCTTGCCATCCGGCGGCATGGCACCGGCCTTGAGCTGCTTGAGCACCTTTTCCCAGGGTTTGCGATTCGCCAGCATCGCAGCGGGCGTGAGAAACGGCTCCAAGTCGAACTCGCCCTCGGCCGTCGCCGAGTCATGGCAATCGAGGCAATAACGCTCCACCATCGGCAGCACTTTCTGATCAAACTCCGCCACGCGAAACGGCTCCGCCGCTGCATTCACGGACGCGAGCAGCGAAAATGAGCACCCAAGCCAGATTCGTCGGATGGTTGGTGGTTCGATCATGTGGCGCAGGATGTCAGCGGCCATCGAGCGCCTTCAGCGCCATGGTGAGGGAGAATTCGAGGCCGTAGTTCACGGGGGCGGGGCCTTCTTTGCCGAAGAAGCCGGAGGTGCGGCGCTTCAGGGCGTCGCGCATGATTTCGAGTTTCGGGCGGGCTTTTTCGCCGAGGAGTTCCAGGGCACGGGCGGCGCGAGTGGCGGCGAATTCGTTGCGGCTGTCGAGTTCGGCGGCGAGGAGGTCGAGGGCGGCCGGATCGGACTCAAAACGCACGAGTGTCTCCGCGGCGATGATGCGGACGGAGGCGGCGCTGTCCTTCAAAAGCGGCCGCAGCGGCTTCAAGTCATCGCCGAGCGCGGCGAGGCCCACGGCGGCCCAGTAGCGCACGCTGGCATCGGTGTCGGCGAGTGCGGCAGTGAGCGTGCGGCGATGCTGCGGGCCGTGGCCGACGAGTTTGGCGATGGGGAGGATGCGGTCGAGCGGGTAGAGCTTGTCGCGATGGGCTCGCAGATGCGCGGAATGGCCGTTTTCGGCGGCGACGCGTTCGGATTCAGGCCAGAGGCCGAGATCGAGGTCGCGGAGCATGATGGTGTCGAGTTCGGCGAGCATTTCATCGACGCGTTCGCTGTGCCCGGCATCGGCGGAGAGGTCGCGCAGGCACCAGGGATCGTTTTGCGTGTCGAAAAGCATCACCGGGGGCCGCGAATCGCCCCAGAGATGCTTCTGCACGCTGTTGAGCGAGCCAGCGGCCTTCAGCGCACGGATCTCGCGGCACAGCTCGCCGTTGCTGTTGTAGCAGGAGAGCAGCGTCTGCTGATCGGCGGGCGGGCGCGTGTCAAAGCTGCGCACGAGATGAAAACGGCCGTCGCTGATCCAGCGCGTGGTTTCGAGCGTCTCATCCATGCGGTCGCGCGTGCCGTGAACGAAGTGATCTGGCTCCGCGAGGTCGTTTCCGAGGAACGGGCGGCCGTGCATGTGCGCGGGCACTTTCACTCCGGCGAGATGCAGCACCGTGGGGCCGAAATCGACGAAGCTCACGAGACGATCACTCACCGTGCCATTCGCCGCAGGCGCGAGATGGCGGAATTTTTCCGGGAAATGCACGAGCAGCGGCACATGCAGGCCGCGATGAAACGCAGCCGCCTTTCCACCCGGCATGCCTGCGCCGTGATCGGAGTAGAAAAACACGATGGTGTCCTGCGCGAGACCGTCGGCCTCCAGTTCGGCGAGCTTTTCCTTCACCCAGACATCGAGCGTGCGGATGCAGTCGTAGTAGCGGGCCACGGTGCGCCGCGCGGTGGGTGTGTCTGGATAATACGGCGGCAGCGGCGCCTTCGCGGGATCGCTGATGTCACCGGGGCTGAGGCGTGACTGCACCCGCTTCACGAAGTCCGCGTAATCGTCGCGGCTGGTCATGGATTGATGCGTGTCGGTGTAGTTGAAGATGCTGAAGAAGGGTTTGCCCGCAGGTCGCTTCCGCCAATGCGCGGTCTTGCTGGATTCGTCCCATGCGGTCTGCACAAAGCCCGGCGCGAGGAGGTTGTAGTCCGTCTTCACGTTGTTCGATGTGTAATAGCCCGCGTCCCGCAACCACGATGGAAAGCCGCGATAGGCCGTGGGAATCGGATGCTCCGAGCGCATCTGCGAGGTGCCGAGCGGCCCGGTGTGCATGCCGGTGATCAAGGCGGAGCGCGATGGCGCGCACATCGGCGACTCGGCAAAAGCCCGCGTGTAGCGAATGCTGCGCGAGGCGAGCTGGTCGATGTGCGGCGTCTTCGCGTAGGTGTCGCCGTAGCAGCCGAGATCAGGACTCATGTCCTCGCAGGTGAGCCAGAGGATGTTTGGCCGGTCCGCTGCGAGTGAGTGAAAGGAGAAGGCGAGGAGGATGAGAAAAATGGAGCGCATGGTGGATGAGAGAGGCCCGCAAAGTCCTCTGTGCGGGCTACTTGGGCTCAGACGATTTCTTTGATGATGCCATCGGCTTCACCGCCTTGGAAGTTGTCGGGGACTTTCACACCCATGATGCCAAACATCGTCTGCCAGAGGTTGCCGAGGCGGGTGTCTTTCCTGGCGATGTGGCCCTGGTGCTTCACGCCGATTTTGTGGCCGCCGACGAGCATGGTGGGCAGGTCGGTGTTGTTGTGGGCGTTCACGGTGCCGCCGCTGCTGCCCCAGACGAGGCAGGTGTGGTCGAGCAGGGTGCCATCGCCTTCCTTCACGCTTTTGAGCTTCTCGATGAAGTAGGCCCAGTCCTCCATATACCAGGTGTCCACGGTGGTGAGCCACTTGAGCTTGTCGGGCTCTTCGCCGTGGTGCGTCATCTCGTGGTAGCCGTAGGGGCAGCCTTTGTAGGCGTAGCAATGGGTGCCGTCATTGAGGTCGCGCCGGGCGTAGTAGTTGATGACGCGGGTGCTGTCAGTTTGCAGGGCGAGGGTGATGACGTCGAACATGAGGCGCTGGTAGCGGCGGTAGTCGAAGTTGCCCTTCGCCTGCAGCTCGGGGTCGAGGGCCTGGACGTTTTGCCCGAAGTCAATCGCGGCGACTTGCGGCTTCGGTTTGTCGAGCCACGCGAGGTCGGTGGCAATGTTTTGCTCCACGTCGCGGATGGAGGTGAAGTATTCGTCGAGCTTGGCCTGGTCGTCTTTGCCGAGGCGGTTTTGCAGGCGTCTGGCCTCGTCGCGCACGGCATCGAGCACGCTGCCGGTGCGGCCGGCGCCGTTTTTGCGTGCGGCGACCTCCTCGGGGCTTTCGGCGCGGAAGAGCTTGTCGAAGAGGATGTGCGGGCGGTTCTCCGCCGGGATGGGCGTGCCGCCGCGGGTCCAGGCGAGCGTCTTGTCGATGGTGCCGCTGCCAAAGCCGGTGCCGCGATGCACGCCGAGCACGAGGCTGGGATAGCGCGTGGCCTTGCCGACGGCCTCGGCGAGTTCCTGGTCGGCGGAGATGCGGAGTTTCGCGTCCGCCTTGTGCGTGGAGATGCCGGTGAGGTAGGTGCGGTCGCCGCTGTGGCCGCCGGAGTGGGTGAGCTTCAGCCCGCTGATGAGGGTGAAGTCATCGCGCAGATGGGAAACGGGCTTCAAGATGGGCGTGACCTCCCAATCGCGGCCCAACTTGGCTGGTGTGTAATCACGCCCGTTCACGCCGAGGCCCCACATGGTGAAAATGCTGCGCCGTGGCCGCTCCGCGTCCGTGATGCCGCCCGCCGTCGATGCCGCGCGTGCCAGCGAGGACATGCTCTCCAGCCAGGGCAGCGCGAGCGTGACGCCGGCACCTCGGAGCAACGTGCGGCGGGAGATGGGGCGGTGATGGATGAGGTTCATGAGGGGGTGGTGGTTTGCGGTGTTGCGAATGAAGGGGGTGGCGCTTAATTTGGCCGCGTGAACTGGCACGAAGTCATTGATGAACGCAGCTATGAGATGCACCAGGTGATTGCGGATATTCTCCGTCAATCCCCTGGCTCCTTGGCGCGTGTTTCGCGCTGGATAGAGGACAAGCTCCGTGATGAACGATACTCCGAGGATGGGAAAGAGGCGTTGCGCGAGTGGCAGGCAGTGATTCACGGCGAGGGGATGCGTGGCGTGCTGCGAGTGCTGGACGACCGTGGCGACGAGTCCGCGAGGATGCGCCAAAGCACTCCGTTCGCCGTCCTGATGCCCAACGGTCAGCGCGAGGCAATTTTGCAAAAGTATGAATCGTTACGAACTCGAGCATCTCTTGCGGGCGTCTAGCGGCAACACCGGAGAGAAGCATTTCATCATCATCGGCAGCCAGTCGGTGCTGGGCAAACATCCCGATGCACCGCGCGAGTTGCGCAAATCCATGGAGCTGGACATCTACGCCCGGGACAAGCCGGAGCTGCACATCGAAATCGAGAGGAATCTCGGCGAGTTGTCCCGATTCAACGAAACCTACGGCTACTTCGCCGATGGCGTCAGCCCGGACACCGCCCTGCTGCCTGTGGGATGGGAGACGCGCCTCACGCCCGTGTGCAACGAGAACACCGGCGGCGCGACGGGCTGGTGCATTGACCCGGTGGACCTGACGATTGCCAAGCTCGCAGCCTCGCGTCCCAAGGACATCGCCTTTATCCGCGGCATGTTGAAGCATCACTTCATCCGCCCGGTGGAAATCGAGCGCCTCATCGCGACGTTTGACGACGAGAAGCTCCGCCGACGGCTCACCGATGCCTTTGCGGTGTGTCGCAGGCCCGAGTGAGCGCACAGTGGGACAACGGGCGTTCATTTGGTCTGAAAAGGTTCGCTGGTGACGACCGCTTGCACGAGTGATTGCAGGCGCGGCTCGGATTTCAGGATGGTTTCGAGGGTGGCGTGGTCCACGTAGCCCACGGGGCGTCCGAGCGCGTAGGTGAGCAGCTTTTCGGCGAAGGCGCGGATGAACTTGTCCTGTTCGGCGAGCAGCGCGGCCTTGTAGCCTGACAGGTCGGAGAACTCGCGACCCGATTTCAATGCACCGCTGGCATCAATGACCGGCGCGTTCTTTCCGCCGATGCCTTCGCCGTTCTGGCGGTCGCGCCAGGCACCGATGGCGTCGTAGTTTTCCAGCGCGAGGCCGTAGGGGTCGAGTTTCGCGTGGCAGCTTGCGCAGTTCGGCTCGTCGCGATGTTTTTGCAGGCGCTCGCGCACGGTCAGCTTCGCGCCAGAGGTGTTTGGCTGGATGTCGCCCGCGTTCGGCGGCGGCGGTGGCGGCGGGTCATTGAGCAGCTTTTCCAAGACCCATGCGCCGCGCCGCACCGGCAGTGTGCGCGTGCCATCGGCCAGCAGCGTCATCAGCCCGGCCATGCCGAGCACGCCGCCGCGATGATGCTCCGGCTTGAGCGCGACTTTTTGAAACGACTCGCCCTTCACGCCCGCGATGCCGTAATGCCGCGCGAGGCGTTCGTTGATGACGAGAAAGTCGGAGTCGAGAAAGGCGGTGACCGGCAGGTTTTCAGCGAGCACCTGCTGGAAGAAGGCCAGCGGCTCCTCGCGTCCGGCCAGCTTCAGCGCGGCATCGTAGTCCTTGTATTCCTTCGCCGGCTCCACGCTGCCGAACTGCTCCACATCGAGCCATTGACCGGCGAAGTTCTCGGCGAAGCGGCGGCTCTTCGGATCGCGCAGCATCCGCGTGACCAGCGCGCGGAGCGTCGCTGGCTGCTTGAGCGCGTCCTGGTCCGCCAGCGCCCTCAATTCGTCATCCGGCATGGAACTCCACAGGAAATACGACAGCCGGCTGGCGAGTTCGTGGGCGGTCAGCGGGCGTGCGGCGGTGTTTTTCGCGGATTGCGGCTCCTGGATGAAAACGAAGCCCGGGGAGACCAGCAGCGTCTCCAGGCCGAGGCGCAGCGCGTCGTGAAAAGACAGCTTTTGCCCGCGCAGGGCCCTGGCGGAGATTTTCACCAGACGCTCCGTCTCCGCATCCTCCACCGGCCGCCGATACGCACGCGGCAGCAGCTTCGCAAAAACGCTGCGCAGCCCGGATTCATCCTGCGGCGTCGTTTCGCTGAGGCCGAGCGCGAGATGGCTCGCGGGCGGCCACTGCTTTGGCAGCGGGCCTTCGACCTCGATTTTGTCCAAAAACAGCCGCGGGGCCTTTTGGGCATCGTATTGCGGATTGGGCAGCCAGCGCGGCCCGTTGAACGCGGCCATGTCCTTCAGCACCACTTCGCGTTCGGCCTTCAACCTCGCCACCTCCGCCTCATCACGCGCGGCGACGGCTTTGGCGATCTTGCCCTGGCCTTGCAGCCAGCGCAGATGCAGCGCATTCCACTCCGGGTTGTTGATGCGCAGGTCGTTGATGCCGTTCCACGAGGGCACAAAGGGCTTCTTTTGATCCGGCTGGCCCGCACGTAGAAAAATCATCGCCTCGGCGATGCCGGGCTGCTCCAGCGTGCCCTGCACGGGAAGGTCATGCACGCTCTCCAGCGGCGTGCCGTCCGCGTAGATGAAACGCATCACCACCGGCACGCCACGTGCACCCGGCGACGCGCCGGCATGCACACGCACGCGGTAGTAGCCGTCCTGCGTGACCAGCTTCGTCAGATCCGGCCGCGGGCCGTAGGGCATCATGCACCACTCCTGCTCCTTCCCGCCGTGACCGGCCCACATCTCCACGCCCGTGGCCTTCTTGTCATAAAACGTCGGCCCCAGCGGGATCTGATGCTTCATGGCCTGCGCGATCTCCGTGGTGGGCGACTCATTGCGGTTCAGATGCCGCTCCGCCTCATAAACATACGTCGTCGCGGCCGGTGGCGCGGCCTGCACCGCCTGCCGGGCGATCTCACCGGCCCACTCGAGGTAGCTCGCCATCTGCGTCTGGTCGAAAAACAACGCGCTGCCGATGCGGTCAAAGCCCTCCGCCTTGCCATCCGCAGGCAGCTCGCGCTTCAGCTTCTCGACGAAGTTCGGATCGAGCTGAAACAGGTCGCCGACGGTGTTCGCATACTCGCGGCGGTTGAGCCGGCGCATCAAAATGCGTCCGCCCGCCATGCGCGCCTGTTTCTCGGCCTCCTTGAGCTTCGCGCCGACCCACTCCACGACGGCAAACGCCGCCTTGGCATCCGGCCGCGGTTCCTCCTCCGGCGGCATCTTCCCGTGGTTGATCTGGTTGATGACCTCATGCCAGTCATCCGCCGTGCTGCCTTTGAGGAAGTCCGTGCCGAGCTGATCCACGCGGAAACCCGCCTTGGCCTTCTTCGCGTCGTGGCAGGCATGGCAGTGCTGCTTTAAAAACGGCAGCACCTCGCGCTCATAATCCGGCGCGGCGGCAAAAGCCGTCGAAACGCCTGCGGCAAGCAACAGCGAAGGAATCGTAAAGCGCATCATGGAGTCGTGAACGTTACTTTTTGCGGGACTGTTCGATGGCGGCGTTCAACACGGCGGCGAGTTCGGGCGGGGCTTGCTTGGCGAGATTCCTCGCCACAAAGATGTGCCGCTTCGGAATCTCCGCGAGCGGCGTCGTGAGGATCTTCGCCTGCGGATGGTCGGCCTGCAGCTTCGCGAGATCTGCCTCCGAGGCCACGCACATGGTCAAATTAATCTCGGTGAGCTTGCCCTTGAACGGAGCGAGCAGTGCAAACCCGCCAGCATAGGTCACATAGCACTCGCCGAGGCCGACCTTCGTGAGGTTCGGGATCTTCGCGATGGCTCCCAGCGCCTTTTCCGTGACGCGTGCGCTCGCCATCTCGCTGATGGAAAAGCTCGTCAGCCCCGCATGCCCCGCGAAGAACGCGATGCCCGCCTCCGTGGCCTGCGAATGCGCCAACGAGAAGCTGCGCAACGATTTAATCTTCGCGCACGGCTCCATGCCCTTGTCCGAGAAACTCAGGCCCATCTTGATGTCGGCGAGTTTTGAATCTGCCAGCGCATCAAAGCCGCTGCCGTCGAACTCCGGGCTGCGCGGATCTTTGCCGACGAAGCCATTGTGATCCATGCGGATGACCCGCAGCTCCGGCAGCGCCGTAAACGAACGCAACGTGCTGTTCCGCAGCCACGGACCATTCCCCGTGATGGCCAGCACATGCCCCGCTTTGTCATGCGTGACGGTGAAGGCGACGGCTTCCCGCTCTTTGGACTGAACCGTCACCGAGGCGATGTCACCCTTCGCCACACCGAGGCTGACGAGCGTCTCCGCAGCGCCTTTGGCCGAAAACCCCGGCTTTGACCCGAGCACGACCTCAATGCCCTCCGTGGCCGCGATGCCTTGGATGATTTTCGCTTCCGCGGGAAGCAGCGGGAGATTCAATTCGGCCGCATTTCCGAGCAGCGTGAGCGACAAAAAGAAGACGAGGTATTTCATGAGTGGGTCAGGAATGAAGTTGTGATGGTCTCTGAATCAGGATCGCAGCGCCTGTTTCATCCATTGCAGGCCGTCGCGATTGTTCCGCTCCTCCTCGGCGAGCACTTGCTCCGTGGATTTGCCGTTGACGACCGGCACCGGGCTTTGCGGCGGATTTTCCTTCACGCGGCGCAGCGCGGCGTCGAGATGCGTGGCCTTTCGATCCGGGAAAGTGCCGAAATACGCGTCCGTGCGGCAGGGAATGCGCAGCGGGTCACGCGTGGCCATTTCCAGATTGAGGACGATGGCCGGATTCGCCTTCCGCAGCACGGAAACCATGCGCGGCACATCGAGAAAGCCGCTGCCGAGCGGCACTTCGCTGAGCAAGAAGCCGTCGTCGGCGCTTTGCACGGCCATGTCCTTCAAATGCACGCTCAGCGCATACGGCGCGAGCGCCTCGATGACGCCATGAGGCTCCTCCAGCAGTGCGAGGTTGTTGCCCGTGTCCACCAGCACGCCGATCCACTCGCTGCTGATCGACTTCATCAGCCCGATCAGCTCCTCCGTGGTGTGATCCTTGTGATTTTCGATGGCGAGCCGCAAACGATGCTTTTTCAACACCGGCTCGATGAGGCCCAAAGTGCGTTTGCACTGCTCGTGGAAGCCCTGGAAGGCCTCCAGCGTCGAAAATGCCTCGTAGCGCCTGCCATTCGTGAAAACCGCCCGCGCCACCGTCGCGCCTGCTTCGCGTGTTTGACGCACCTCCGCCTCAAAAGCCGCCAAATCGGCCGCAGACTTCGGCAAACGCAATTCGCCCTCATAATAGCCGCCGCTCTGCTCGACGAGCTCGCGAATCGTTTTCGGCTCGCAGCCTCGCAGCGGCGACTGCACGCCTTCCGCGCCGAGTTCGCGGGCGTAGCGATAAAACGCCGCCGCATTCACCGGCTGGGTGAGCTTCCAGCGTTGATGACAGGAAAAGGTGCAGATGCCGAGCCGGCTCGCGCCCGCACCTGACGCGACCAGCAATGAGCGTGCGGCGGCCAGTGAAGCCGCAGTGATGAAGTGGCGGCGGTTCATGCGAGCAGCGCTTTGAGTTCCGCGTCCCATGGCGCACGATAAGGCCGCGTGAGCATCGCGCTGGCTTCCTTGTCGCCAGTGATGTCATTCGCGGCGGCATCCCAGACGACTTTGCGGCCCGTGCGGGCGCTGATGTTGGCGAGATGGCAGGTGGTGCTGACCCAATGGCTGCTGGCGAGGTCGGAATGCGGTGTTTGGCGGCTCTTCACGCAGTCGAGGAAGTTTTTCGCGTGCTCGACATACATCCCTTTCCAGTCGCCGCTCTTGTCCTCGGCCTTTTCAGACCAGAAATCGCCCTCCGGCTCCGGCACGGGCTGCGGACCGCCGACAGGATGACCGCCGATGATGTTCGCGAAGGCGTTCACCGGCTCGATTTTCTTGTCGGGGATGATTTCAAAGCCATCGCGGCCGAGCGTCATCGTGCCCTTGGTGCCCATGAAGGTGAGCGCACCCATGCTGCTGGCGCCAGCACCCGCGGCGCATTCGCGGAACTGCACGATGGCGTTGAACTTCGGATACTCGATGATCGCGTCCTGCGTGTCTGGCACCTCGCCGTTGTCCTTGAGGAAAAAGCGCCCGCCGCTGCTGCTGACGGCCTTCGGAGCCGCGATGTCGAAAATCCAGTGCACGATGTCCAGCGAGTGATGGCCGAGATTCGTCATCTGCCCGCCGCTGTAGTCCCAGAACCAGCGGAAGTGATACAGCGCTCGATTGGGATTGTAGCGCCGCTGCGGCGCAGGGCCGAGCAGCATGTCCCAGTCGAGATCGGCCGGCGGATCGCCATCCGGCGGGCTGCCGATGCCCGGCATCACATTGCGGAAGAAATTGCACTGCACGCTGACGACATCACCGATCGCACCGCCGCGCAGCAAATCCTTCGCCTTGTGATAATGCGCCGCACTGCGCTGCTGCGTGCCGACTTGAACGACGCGCTTCGTCCTAGCGGCCACCTTTTGCATCCACTCGCCCTCGCGGACAAAGAGATGCAGCGGCTTCTCCACAAAGACATCTTTCCCTGCATCGCAGGCCATCATCGTTTGCAGCCCGTGCCAGTGATCGCCCGTGGAGATGACCACGGCGTCCACTTCCTGGCGCTCCAGCATCCGCCTGAAGTCCGGCATCTTCGCGCAATCACCGCCGACCAGCTCGACGCACGCCTCCATGCGCGGCGCAAAACAATCCGACACCGCCACGACCTGGCAGCGATCCTTCAAACCATGAAAGCTCCGCGTGTGAATCCGCCCGATCAATCCAAAGCCGATCATGCCGACGCGCACTCGCTCATTCGCCCCGGCGACCTGGGCATACGATCTGGCTGACAAGGCGGTGGCACTGCCCGCGAGGGCAGACTTTTGGATGAAAGCGCGGCGGTTCATGGTGGTGCATCTAGGACGAACAAACCCGGGCGACTCTGACGCTCAAAGTTTGCTTTGCGTGTCAGTTACCGCGGCTCGTGATCGTTTTTTCCACATTCACCATGAATCGCCGTCACTTCCTCCACACCTCCGCCGCCGCGCTTGGGCTGCCCTGGCTCGAATCGCTCGGTGGTTTTGCTCACGCTGCGGACGCGAAGAGCCATCCGAGGCGTCTGTTGCTCATCGGTGTGCCGCTGGGGCTGTATCGCGAGGCTTTGGTGCCGAAGGAAAGCGGCGCGGGCTACACGACGACGGAGTATCTTTCGATCATCGACGCGTTTCGCGATCGCTTCACGATCATCTCCGGCCTCGATCATCCGGGTGTGGGCGGCGGGCACTCCGCGCAGCCGCGTTTGTTCACCGGCATGCCGTCGAACAAGCGCAACGTGCGCTCGCTCGACCAGTATCTCGCCGGGAAGATCGGCCAGAGCACGCGATTCGACACGCTGGCGCTCTCCGCCGGTGCGAATGACTTTGGCTGGACCGATGGCGGCACGCAGGTGCCCGCGGAATCGAAGATGGCGAACGTGTATGCGCGACTTTTCCTCGATGAGAGCAAGGCGACCGCGGAAAAAGTCACGCAGCAGATCGGCCAGGGCAAAAGCATCATGGACCTCGTCCAGCGGCAGGCGAAGGGCCTGAAGCCGAAGCTCTCGCAGGCCGATCAGGACAAGCTGGAGGAGTATTTCGAGTCCGTGCGCGAAACCGAGCGCCGCCTCGTGAAATCCGAAAGCTGGGTCCACACGCCCAAACCGAAGGTGAATGCCCCCGCGCCGAAAGATCCCGCGGATCGAGCGGAGATCATCACGCAGCTCCGCAACGTCTGCGACATGACGCAGCTCGCCTTTCAGACCGACAGCACGCGCATCGTCACCTTCGGCTACTTCCAGCAGAACAACGTGAAGGTCGATGGCGTGACCAACGGCTACCATCCACTCTCTCATCACGGCCAGGACCCGGAAAACATCGCGCAGCTCAAGCTTATCGAGAAGGAACTCTTCAAAGAACTCAAAACGCTGCTCACCAACCTCCAGAACACCAAGGAAGGCGATGGCAACCTCCTCGACCGCACGACGATCATCGTCACGTCGAATCTCGGCAACGCCAGCAACCACAGCACCAAAGACCTCCCCGTCCTCGTCCTCGGCGGCGGCTTCCAACACGGCCAGCACCTCGCCTTCGATCCCAGCACCGTGCCACTCGCGAATCTCTACGTCAGCGTGCTGAACCAGTTCGGTGTGACCGACAAATCCTTCGCGACTTCCACGGGGGCGCTGAAGGGATTGGAGATTGGGTGAGGCACGTTTTTGTCGTGAAACAGACACTTTTGTCTGTTCAAGCGGCATAGTGTCAGCTCGCAAGTGTGGGTTGCTGGAGAGGAGGTGACTTCATAGAATACACGGTATGAAAGCCTTGTTCACAGTCCTGATTCTGCTCCCGGCCCGTGTGTTCTTCGCAGTGGAGGAACTGCCGTTGGATTATCCACGGGAAGGTTCTTGGAAAGTCATGCCACTGCCGGATGGCGCGAAGGTTTCACTCGTTTTGCCGGAGAAGGTGATGATTGGCGAGCAGATGCCGGCAAAACTTGTGATCCGCAATGAGGGTAAGACTACATTCGAGATCACCACGGGTGGCGATTACCGCGCCACTGGCTTCCCGCAGCGGATGAAGGTGCGGGTTCGTGATTCAGAGGGAAAGGCGCTGCCTGAGTTGACCCATGCCAACTATGGCATGGGTGGTGGCGGAATCCTGGTGCCGAAGACTTTGGAGCCCGGAGTCAGCCACACGATTGAGTTCCCGCTGGATCGCTATGTCAGCTTCCCAAATGCAGGAAAATATACCGTGACTGCCGGTCATGATCTCGGATGGATGAAGAACGAAACGAAACCGCATCCAGTGGGAGCGGCGACCATTGAGGTCACCGCGCCCACGCCGGACCAGGCGGAAGAACTCGTGAACTCCATCCTCGCAGGAAAACAAGCCACGCCGACCCACGTGGCCTTTCAGGGGAAAAGTTATCCGCCCATGCGTGAGGAACCGATGGACTATGTCACGCAGGCGAAGTTTTGCGTGCTAAGGCATCCGGTATATCTGTCTGCACTGACCAAGGCGGCGCTGAATGGCTCGGTAGATGCCGTTTCGGGCATCGGCTACATCGCGAACACCGAAGCCACTCAGATCTTGATCGACTTGCTTCAAAATGGGTCGTCGCAGGTGTTGTCAGCAGCGTTGGGGCAGTTGCAGAGGCGAGTTCCTTCGAAAGAGGATGCTTCGCGGCCTGCGGTTCATTCGATGTGGGGCGGCGATGTGTTTCAAATCGGTCCTCTTTTGCCACATGCCTGGAAGCCCGAGTTTGAAGCTACGATCGCTGCTGAATCGGCCAGGCTGCTGTTGCATGACAATCCCAATGTCGTCAGCGCCTCGGCGAGTCTTGTCCAGGCGTGTGGCACCGAGATGGCCGGACAGGCGGTGCTCGATGCCTTGCAGAAGTCGCTTGATACTTATCGCAACATTCCGCGAGGTGACACCGCGGCACTTTATCCGCCATTGCCGGAACCTGCGCTGCTCGGTGCGCTCGATGGCTTGCGAAAGCGCGGATGGCGCTCACCCACTCCTGGCCGGACGGCGTTGATAGTCGCGAAGTTCCGCGAATACGCCGACAAGACCCTTCCCAAGCCAGATGGCGAGGAATGGAAAAGCAGCATGCTCACCTGGGTGGAGAACGGACCGCCGACATTGAAAGAGCACGCGCTCAAGGCCATCCCGCAACCTTTGAGTGACACCGCTGTCAAAGTGGTGCTCAAGGCACTGGAAGATGAAAATCCGCGTGTGCTCATCGCAGCCTGTGACGTCGCCAGAGAGTCGAAACGCAAAGAGTTCCGCCGACCGCTGTGCCAGATCGTGGAAGTGGATCGCGTCGAACAAGTGCACCGGGCCGCGATTGGGGCCGCACAGGAGTGCGGTGCGCGCATGGAACTGTGGCGCACCGTTGCCCAGACCATCATCGTCAAGGAACTGCTCGTCAGCTCCGTGGGAGCGCTTGTCCAAGGCACCATCGATCTGCCTCTCGGAGGCGGCTCAGGAGGCGACAGCAATTTCACCACCGATCAACGCTTCGCCATCCGCGCTTGCTGGCTCGAGTTTCTGACACAGAACGAAGCAGCACTTTCCGCTGGAAAGAAACTCCCGATACCTGATGCCAAAACGAGCGCCAAGCTTACCGGCACCGAGTTACGAAAAGGAAACCCCGTTGTCGATTTTTCCCTGAAGGACGGCTCTCGGTGGCCCCTGAAACAAAAGTAGCTCACGGATTATCAAACCGTTTCATCGGAGCCGGTTTGCCGTCTTCGATGAGCCAGAGGTCTTGGGCGTCGATGAAATACCAGTCGCCGTAGAGGGCGAAGAGGTTCGCTTGGCTAGTCAGCGTTTCGCCCGTGCTTTGGGCACCGAGACGGGGGTGAGCGAGGCGAGTTCGCGGCGGATTTCGGCGGCGAGATCGGCCTCGGAGGGGAGGTGGAGTTGGTAGCGGCTGGCGAAGATTTTCTGCTGGCCGGGGCCGAGGGTGTAGCGCACGGCGGTGTCGTTTTGATCCGTGCAGAGAATGAGGCCGAGCGTGGGGCCGTCCCCGGTGGTGCGGCGCTCCTCGTCGTAATAGTTCACATAGAGCTGCATCTGGCCGATGTCCTGATGCGTGAGCTTCCGCGTCTTCAAATCGACAAGCACATAGCATTTCAATAAGGTGTGGTAGAAAACGAGATCGACGTAGTAGTGGTCGCCCTCCAGGGTGAGACGCTGCTGGCGAGCGAGGAAGGCGAAGCCCTTGCCCAGCTCCAGGAGGAACTGCTGGAGATTGGAGATGAGGGCCTCTTCGAGCCTGGACTCGACGAGTCGATGGCTCTCCGGCAGACCGAGGAATTCGATGACGAGCGGGTCTTTGAAAACATCCGCAGGCTGCTGGACCTCGTGCCCCTTGGTGGCGAGGCGCATGAGGCCCTTTTTGTCACGGCTTTTGGCGAGACGCTCGAAGAGCAGGCTTTGCATCTGGCGTTCCAGCTCGCGTGCTCTCCAATTTTGCTGGATGGACTCGATCTCGTAAAAGGCACGAATGTGCGGACTGCGCAGCCGCATGAGGGCGCGGTAATGCGTCCACGAGAGGCTGGGGTGAAGGAGTCCGGGCTTCCACTCCTCCGCGCGGACGGCTTCGATGATTTGCGGGATGAGGGTGAGGGATTCGGGGGATTGGCCACGCAGTGCGTGGCCAATGTTGGAATCGCTGGATTGGTTACGCAGTGCGTAACCAATCTCACCATCTGGTGCTGTCTCGACAGATTTGCTACGCAGTGCGTAGCAAATCTGTGCTCCAGGCAAATCGGGATAGCTGAGGTAGAACTGCCGGCAAAAGCGGAGGGCCTGCTCGCTGTAGCCTTTGATTCCTTGTTCCTTCAGGCGCAAAGCCAGCTCTGGCACTATGCGTTGTGCATAGCCAGCCCGCCTCGCCCCGCCCTGCTCCTCCTCCACGATCTCACGCCCGATGAGCCAGTTGGCGACGACCTGGGCGGTATTCACCGAACGGGCGGCGAATCCCTGCGCGGAGGCGAGGATGACCTGCACTCGGTCAAAAACGGAGGCGGGGGCAGCGGGCTTCTTTTTCATGGAGAGAGGCGATGAGGGCGGTGTTTCCAGGATGATATGATCGCAGACATCGTAGGTGCTGGCTCTTATTTGGCTATGGATTATCAAACCGCTTCATCGGAGCCGCTCTGCCGTCTTCGATGAGCCAGAGATCTTGGGCGTCGATGAAATGCCAGTCGCCGTAGAGGGCGAAGAGGTTCGCCTGACGGAACTCGAGCTCCAAACGGACGACTTTGCCGACGAGGGGTTCCAGCGTGGCGTTTTTCCACGTGAGCGCGTGGTGGAGCGAGTTCGCGTTTCGCATGGGGACGCAGTCATCGAAGCTCAAACCGGGCTGCGGCACGCTTTTGATGTCGGTGATCTGGAAACGGACCTCGCCGAAGTCGGCGGCGGCATTCACGGCGAGTTGCGCAGACTTGAGCAGCATCGGTTTCGACTGGATGCGGGCGAAGTCGCCGCGGGAGCGCAGGTGCATGAAGCCATCTTTGCGCACGGTGTGGAGCAGCACGGCGCTGGTGGGCTCTTTCGTGGCATTTTTCGCGGCGCGTTCGCGACCGTGCGCACCTTTGTGTGATTCGGAGTAGATGCGCACCTCGGTGTCGGTGGCGATGAGGCTGCTGGGGCGGATTTGGGCGCAACCGTGCTGCGGGATGGGATTCAGCGCGATGAAGGGCTTCCGCTGGCCGCGGATGAAATGATGGCCGTCGTAGCTGAAGGTGAGTTGCGAGTCGAAGTCGCCGAAGAACTGGTTGTAGCTGTTGACCGGCACGCTGCTGGAGTTTCGGAAGGTCCACAGCACGCCGACATAGCCCGGGCCGCTGCGGATCACCGGCATGCCGTAAAAGCCCACCGGGCCGTCCACATCGAGCGCGTCGGGTTGCAGATGCAGCGCGGGTTCGCTCCATGTCGTGAAGTCACGCGTCTCACGCAGCGCGAGGCGACGATCTCCCCAACCGGGACGAGCGGTGAGGACATGCGTGCGGTCGCTCTCGCGAAAGAAACAAAACACCGGCGGCTCCGGTGCCCAGTCATCGGTGGCCCAGTCGCCGTCTTTTTTCACCTGCCAGTGCAGCCCGTCCTTCGAGACAAGCGTGGCAGCCATGCTCATGTAGCGCTTTTTGCCCTCACGCTTCGCGATGTCGTGCCAGCGATGCTTCGGATCCGCGAGCGCCTGCTCAAACACCGCGTCCGGGTCCTGCCGTCCGAACATTTTGAATGAGAAACCATCCGCCGCGACGGGATCGTGATACACGCCGCTGCCCTGCCCATGCGTGAAGGTAAAAACATGATGCGGCGCGAGCTTTCCACCCTCCGGCTGCGCATCCGGCACCGCCAGCGGCTTCCACGCGATGCCATCCTCGCTCTGCGCGGCCATGATCGTGAACGGACTCCATTTGATCGAGTAAATCATGCGCCACTGACCGCTCGCCGCATCCCGCCACACCGACGGAAACACCATCGACCCATCCGGGAACTGCGGGTCCGTGTAAGTGCCCTCCGCGATTGCCTCCGGCGCGGTCTGGACGAGTTCCGTGTTGTTCCAGGCATCCCAACGCGCGAGATCCCAAAACGGCAGTGTTTTCTCAGCGGCGACAGCGGTGCAGGTAAGCGTCAGGAAAAGTAGAAGACGAAGCATGATGCTGAATACGCAATGGCCTCGGCGGTCATGCATGGCCAATGGAGTTCAAGGCACTCAATTCTCCTTCACATCCCCGTGCTCGTAGGTCTTGGGCAACGTGTTGGTCCAGGCTTTGAGGCGGGTGGTGAGTTCTTGGACGAGGTCGGGCTTTTGTGAGGCGAGGTTGTGACGCTCGCTGTGATCAAAACAAACTGCCTGACCATAGTTCAGTCACGAAATCCGCCACGCTCAGGATTTCGATGCCGTCGCTTGTCTTCCGGCTTTTGGACTCGCGGCTGACGACGATCTGCTTCTTCACCGATGGATGCTCCAGTTTCATCTCGCGCAGGCCTTTCAAGTGATGCGTCTGCACCTCGGCGGAGGATTTGCACTCGATGGCGCATTCGAGGTCGTTGATGATGAAGTCCACCTCTGCGCCGGTGCTAAGTCTCCAGAAGCTGAACTCGGCAAAGCGATCACGATAACTGTTGTAGCAGCATAGTTCGTGGAAGACCCAGTTCTCAAATGCCTTGCCATACAATTCGCTGCCCGGCTCGATGATGCCGCGACGAGCGAGGAAGTTCACGACGCCCACATCATGGAAGTAAAACTTGTCCGCCAGTGACAGCCGCCGTTTCGGGCGTTTGCGGTAAGGCGGCAGCATGCGGGCCAGCAGTGTGTCGCTAAGTATCTCGAAATACCCTCTCACCGTCTCGCGGGACACGCCCAGCTCGCGGCCCAGATTCGTGAAGTTCACCTGCTCCGTGTCCGTCAGCGCCGCCGCATTCAGGAAGTCCGAAAATGGCGGCAGATGTCGCACGAGGCCCTCAGCCATGACCTCCTCTTTGAGGTAATCGGCCACATAGGCATTGAGCACCGGGCGCGGGCTGTTGCTGGCGTAGATTCTCGGCAACGTGCCGTGGTTAAGCATCCGGTTCAGATCAAAGTCCGCACCCACCTCATGCGCTGAGAGTCCAAAGAGTTCTCGCCGCAGAGCCCGGCCGCCGAGCAAGTTGCCGTGGCCTCGTTTCAGCTTCCGCGCACTCGATCCGCAGAGTGCAAAATGGACGCCCGTATTCTCATGCAACCAGTGCGCTTCATCGAGCAGGGCGGGCACTTTCTGCACTTCATCCACCACCACAAAACGGCCACCGCTCTTCGCGAGTTCTTCCCGCAGCAGCTCGGGCCGCGTGGCATAGCGTCGAAACTCATCGGCCTTTAGCAGGTCGATCCACACCGCCTCAGGGTAGCGCTGGCGCAGCAGCGTCGTCTTGCCGGATTGCCTCGGTCCCCAGAGGAAAAAGGTCTCTGTTCCTGGTTCCGGGAGGCTTTGTGCTCTGGTGTAATCCGCCATGGATGATTGCATATTGCACGCAATACGCAATTAGACAATGCCATTTTCAGTCCTATTCTAGACTCAATTCTCCTTCACATCCCCGTGCTCGTAGGTCTTGGGCAACGTGTCGGTCCAGGCTTTGAGGCGGGTGGTGAGTTCTTGGACGAGGTCGGGCTTTTGTGGTGCGAGGTTGTGACGCTCGCCGGGGTCTGTAGCGAGGTCGTAAAGCTCGACCTCGCCGCGAACACGGTGCGGGACGTGGAGCTTCCAATTTTGCCAGCGCAGGGTGGGATCGGCTTTCTCGGAGTTCACTTTCCAAAACAGTGGCTGCGTGCGGATGTGAACTCCACCGAGGAGGGCCGCGGAGACGTTTTCGCCATCGAAGTCGGTCGCTTTCAATGTTACGCCGGTGATGGCGCACAGAGTCGGCAGCCAGTCGGCCCCGCTGAGAACGGATTGAGCGTCCACGCGGCCTGCAGGCACTTTTCCCGGCCAGCGAACGATGAAGGGCACGCGCACGCCGCCTTCGTAGTCGCCATGTTTTCCGCCACGGACCTCGGGACCGGCGTAACCGAGCAGATGATGCGCGAGACGGGCCTTTTCAGGAGAAAGCGGCTTCTTGGCAGCATTCGCAGCAGTTCGCTCGCGCAGCACGTCCTGCGGCGATGAGGGGCCTTGATCGCTGTTGAAGATGACGAGGGTGTTTTCAGTGAGTTTGAGTTCATCGAGCTTTGCCAGCAGACGGCCGATGTCCTGATCCATGGAGAAAGCCTCGCCGAGGAAGCGTCGCATGGAGTCATCGACATCGCCGCCGTGTTTTCGCACGGTGGCAAACTTCTCGCGTTGGTAAGCGGAGAAGTCGGCGTCTTTCACCTTCAGGCTCGCGAATTCATCCACAAAGCGCTGCTGCGGCTGGATGGGATGATGCGTGATGTGGCCCCACACATTCATGTAGAAGGGCACGTCCTTGTGCTTCTCCAGAAAGGCGATGGCGTTGTCATAGACTCGCGTGTCCTTGCCTCCATCGACCGGCTTTGGGGCCACATTTTCCTCATCGGAGCCGATCACGTCGATGCCATACGTTCCCGGCGTCATGACCGGCCCGATGTGCCATTTGCCAAAGTGGCCCGTGGCATAGCCAGCCTTCTTCATCAGCTCCGTGACCGTGACACGATCCCCAAAGCCAAAGCTGGCCGGATACTTCGCAAAGGTCGCCGGACGTTTGCCTGTCATGAGTCCCGTGCGAGCCGGGCAGCAGGTCACACCGGTCGCGTAGAACTGCGTGAACCGCGTCCCCTCCCGCGCGAGGCGGTCGATGTTCGGCGTCTTCGCATACGGATGCCCGTAGCAAGCCGGATCACCCCAGCCGTAGTCGTCCGCGAGGATGAAGATGATGTTCGGCCTCGATGCCGCACTCAGCGAACTGACGAAGCAAAGCGAAAGGAGGCAAAGCAGGCGAATCATGGATGTGCTGAACGCGGAGACTGCGCCCGGCTTTCGGGCTTCCTCTTTCCTCCAGACGCTGGGAACCCCAAAGTGAAGCACAAACATCTCGAGAAACGCGTATGGATTGACTACTTCATGCGAATTCTGCTCTTCTTTGCCCTCACGACGGCTCTCCACGCCGCGAAGCCTTTTGTGCCGAATCTCGGCCCGGATCTGCCGGCCATCACGGTCACGTGCGGTGAGGTGTCGCTGCTGCTGCGGCAGGCTTCGCAATGGACGCCCGGGCGCATTGACTTCCGCGGGCAGGCAATGACGACGGAGCGCAGCGCCTACGGCACGGTGTTTTCGTTTCCTGACTGTGGCTTCATCGGCACGGCGCATCTCGAAAACGAGCCGGAGCCGCTCAAATCACTCGCCTTCATCCTTGATGGCAAAACGCTCGAAAAGCCCGAAGCCGTGCTGAAGGGCCAAACCTTCCGTTTCGAGCGCAAATCACGCGTTCGCGACTTCGAGCTCACCTGCATTGTCGAGCTGAAAAACAACCAACTCCACGAAACGACCACCGTGCGCACCGCGAAGGCCGTGCCGCTGAAACTGGTGTATCACTTCATGCACGCGTGGGCACCGAGCGTGTCCGCCTTCTGCGCCGGAACGGACGCTGAGTCTGCCAAAATGCTCTCCGGCCCTTTGAACGATGGCGATGACACCGCGCGGAAGTTTTTCATCAACCAACGCATCGATTGGATGGCCGTGTTTGAGCCGAAAAGCGGCCAGTTTGGTGTCTCGCGGCTGCTTTCCGCGCCTGAGTTCGGCGGGCACATCGCCATGATCTGGAACGTGCCGGGCTCCTACCGCAAATTTTACCTGAAGTGCTTCAACAACGCCACGGTGCCCGCCGGCTTCGAAGGTGCCTGGCGCATGGTGACCGCGTTTGGAGCGAGCGATGCCGCAGGCTGGGAAAAGGCCGCTCGGGAGCTGGCGCAGGCGTTGAAGTGAGCCGCAGCTACTTCCGCCGCACTTCCTGCACATCGAGGGCGGTGAGCTTCCACTCGCCTTTCATGGGCTGGACGGTGAGTTTGGCTTTGTAGCCGTTGTAGCGGGGATGGGCATGGCCCCAGTGGCCCACGTTGCCGAGCACGCTCCAGGTGCATTCGGCGATGAAGCCGCCGCTCTCAGGATGCGGGCTGACTTTGTCCACCGTGGCTTCGAAATCGGTGATGAGCACGCGGGTGCCCTCGCGGCCATCGAGGGTGAGGGCGATGATGGTTTCGAGATAGAGCTTTCGCAGCAGCTCACCATCCACGCTGCGGGCGAGCACATCATACACGCGGGACTCGATGCGATGATCAAAGGCTCGATAAACGTTTCGCAGGAGCGGTGAGACGATTTTCTGTGCCTCGACGTTTTGGGTAACGATCGGCGCGGACTCGCCTCGCTGGAGGGTGATGGTGAGCAGCTTGGAAAAGAGGACGAGGCCGAAGACCCACACCCCAAAGTAGGGAAGGCCGCCACCGGGCAGGCGGTAATCGCGATGCCAGATCCACCAGTAGAAGGCGAGGCCGGCGATGATCCAGACGATGCCACCTACCGGCACGCGGATGGGCTGGGCGGGATCAAAGGTGGGCACGGCGGCGAGCGGTGAGGGGCGCAGGCGGCCTTTGTTCATCCATTGGATGCGCTTGGTGACGCTGTTGGTGATGATCTTTTCGCTCTGCGTGCCGAAGAGCACCGTGACGGGCATTTCCTTGAGGTCATTGATCCAGCCTTTCCACATCACCTCGACCTGATCCGGCGTTTCATTCGTGGTGAACTGCCACACGAAGCCGAGCATGCATTGATCGAAAGCGAGCTCCTCTTTCTCCTGCATCGGGATGGTGGCTCCGGGTTTGCCTTTCACAAAGAAGGCAGCGGGCGGTGTGTAGGGCAGGCGGCTTTCGTTTGTCGTCAGCGAGCACCAGTCGGCGGCGAGCTTTTCCGCATCGGCGATGATTTGAGCCTGCTTTTCGGGTGTCAAAGTCGGCGGCAGGTTGGTTTCATCTGGCGTGAGCCATTTGAAGACGGCCTGCATGTCGAAGAGCGCCTCCACGCGGGTCTGATACGGCTCGACGTAGAGATAGATCTGCGCCACGCGGCCGGTGACGACCACGCTCGCCTGCGGAGCGGATGGCACCGCCGCCGCGGCAGGGGGGGCGGAGGCCTCGGCGGGTTTGGTGGGCGCAGGCTGCGGCGTGTTGCTGAGATCGAAAGGCAGCGGCACGCGGTCGATTTGAACCTGGGCAACGGCTGCCGAGGCGAAGAGACACGCGATGGCGAGCATCACGAGGCTGCGGGAGCGTGGCAAAGGCAGATGGAGAGGCATGCGTGCGGAGATGAGCAGATGGATCACAGCGCCCAAGGCTTGCGCCACTCTTTGGAGAGCAGTTTCGATGCCGCCGCGTTGTCGGCGATCGTTTCGGTTTTCGGATCCCACTTCAGGGAGGTGCTGCCGGTGCGCAGGGCGATGTTCGCGAGATGGGAGATGCTGATGCTGCGATGGCTGACCTCGATGGGCGTGGCGGTGGGCTTGCCGTCGTAGATGCAGGAGAGGAAGTTGTCCGTGTGATCCTTGCTCTCGTAGAGGTGGATCTCGCCGTCGCGGACTTTGTCACGCAGGATGTCGGGGCTGCTGGCCTGGATCTTGCCGCGGTTCACGTAGATCCACTTGCCGCCTTCGCCTTCAAAGAAGACGCCGACGTGGTCGAACGCTTTCGTGGAGCCTGCCTGGGCGTTTTGCGCCTCGACTTCAGGCATCAGTTTCGCCTCGGGGCTGGCCACATGCATGACGACCCCGCTTTCATACACGCACTCAAAGCTGAACTCCGTGGCGGTGTTGTAGAGCGCGTTCAGATCGAGCTTGCCGCTGATGTTTTTCATCTCCACCGGGCCGGTCAAATCGGTGCCCATGCCCCACTGGGCGATGTCGATGTGATGAGCGCCGAAATCGGTGATCATGCCGCCGGAGAAGTTGAAGTTGTGACGCCAGTTCAGCGGCAGCAGGGCAGGGCGGTAGTCCATCTGCTCCGCTGGGCCAAGCCACATCTCGTAGTCGAAATCTGCGGGCACAGGCGCGGTGTTGATTTGATCGGCCATGCCGTTCCAGTTCTTGTGACCGCCGGGAAGGCCCACGCGGACTTTTTGCAGCTTGCCGATGCGGCCATTGCGCACCTGCTCGCAGGCGAGGCGGAAGTACACATCGCTGCGCTGCTGGCTGCCGGTTTGCCAGGTGACTCCGGCTTTCGCTACCTCATCGCTCATGAGGCGGCCTTCGGCGATGGTGAGGGCCAGCGGCTTCTGGCCGTAGATGTGCTTGCCTTTGCGGGCGGCATACACGGCCATGTAGGCATGCCAATGATCCGGCGTGGAGACTTGAACGGCATCGAGGTCCTCCTTCTCCATCATCTCGCGGAAGTCGGCGTAGGCGGTGCAGCCCTTCACGGGCTTGTGCTCGGCTTTGGAATACGATTCGTCGATGATTTTGCGGCCTGCCTCGCGTCCGCCGGTCTCTTTGCCATCGTAGCCGTAGTGGCCGTATTCCTTCATCGGGTCCGCCACAGCGATGACCTGGCATTTGCCATTCGAGAGAAAGCTCGGCGTCCAGTCGCCCGCGATGGTGCCCCAGCCGATGGCGCCTACGGTGATGCGCTCTGAGGGAGCCGGGCGGCCCGGCTTTCCAAACACCGAGGAAGGCACGATCATCGGAAAACCGAGCGCGGCGGCGCTTTGAGCAAAGAAACGACGGCGGGAGGAGGTGGGGACGCGGTGGAGCATGGCGAAAGGAAGACGTTTTATAGCGGGGGCCTCCGAGAAAGGGAAGAACTGAAAACTGAAAATGGCGTTCCCAAGGCCGCCGCGCCATGCTGCGAGCCTCACCCACATGCTCCTGACCGATCTCGACAACGCCATCGCCCGCACCCAGGCTCATCTCTTGAGCCTGCGGAACGAAAAAGGCCACTGGGAGGGCGAACTGAGCTCCAGCGCCCTTTCCACTGCCACCGCCGTCGTGGCGCTGAAACTCGTCGATGCCGCAAAGCACGCCGATTTCATCGAAAAAGGCGCCGCATGGCTCCGCCAGCATCAAAACACCGACGGCGGCTGGGGCGACACGACCATCAGCAAAAGCAACCTCTCCACCACGCTGCTGTGCTGGAGTGCTTTGCATCTGGGAGAGCGGACGCCCTCGTCCGCCATCCGCTCCGCGAGCGATTGGATCACAGCTCAGACTGGCACACTCGATCCCAAAGACATCGCGAAGGCCGTCATCGCCCGCTATGGTAAGGACAAGACCTTCAGCGTGCCCATTTTGATGCTCTGCTCGCTCTGCGGCACGCTCGGTGAGAAACCATGGCGACACGTCATCGCGCTGCCGTTTGAACTCGCTGCGCTGCCGCGGACGTGGTTCGGAGCCATCGGGTTGCCGGTGGTGAGCTATGCGCTGCCCGCGCTCATCGCCATCGGGCACATCCGCTTTCAAAAAGCCCCGCCTGCGTGGTGGAATCCGCTCCGCTGGCTCCGTGCGCTCGCCTGGAAACGCGTGCGGCCGATGCTGAAGACGCTGCAACCTTCCAGCGGCGGTTATTTGGAAGCCACGCCGCTCACCAGCTTCGTCACCATGGCCCTCGCCGGGGCAGGTGATCTCGATCATCCCTGCCTGCCGCTGGCCGTCGAATTCCTCCGCCGCAGCATGCGCGACGATGGCAGTTGGCCCATCGACACCAATCTCGCGACGTGGGGCACGACGCTCGCCGTGCGGGCTCTGGAAGGGAGCGCGGACACTCCTGTCCGCCAAGTCGTGACCGACTGGCTCCTCGCCCAGCAATACCGCGACATCCACCCCTTCACCAACGCCGCCCCCGGTGGCTGGGCCTGGACCGATCTCCCCGGCGGCGTGCCCGATGCCGATGACACCTCGAGTGCGCTCATCGCTCTCAAATCGCTGCTTTCGGATGCACCGCAGAGGACGCAGAGTTCCGCAGAGGTTTCTGAAAAACAAACTCTGCGGATCTCTGCGTCCTCTGCGGTTGAAACGAACGTCATTCCCGCCGTCCGCTGGCTTTTGGACCTCCAAAACCGCGACGGTGGCATGCCAACCTTCTGCCGAGGCTGGGGTGCCTTGCCGTTCGATCGCTCCACGCCCGAAATCACCGCTCACGCCCTCCTCGCCTGTTGGACGTGGATGGATAAACTGCCTGACGACATGCAGAAACGCATCGTCGCATCGACCGAGCGGGCTTTGGACTACTTGGCGAAAACCCAAGCCAGCGACGGCTCCTGGCTCCCGCTGTGGTTCGGCAACGAACACACGCCCGACGAAATGAATCCCGTTTACGGCACCGCGCAGGTCCTGAACCACCTTCTCGGCAGCGCGGCCCTTTCCACTCAAGCCGGCGCTTTGATCCAAACCGGCCTCGAATACCTCCAAACCGCCCAAAAGCCCGACGGCTCCTTCGGCGGCGATCCCGCCAGCCCCCCGAGCATCGAAGAAACCGCCGTCGCCCTCCACGCCCTCTCGCAGGATCGGAGCGCGGACGCCCTCGTCCGCCTTCAAAAGGCCGCGCATTGTCTCCTCCTGAACAGCCACCACGGCACCCACTTCCCTAGTGCCCCCATCGGCCTCTACTTCGCCCGGTTGTGGTATCACGAGCGGCTTTACCCCGTGATTTGGACCCTCCAGGCCCTCAAATCGGCCCGGCAGCGTCTTTCCGAGGCGGCATGATCCGTCCGATCTTCCCGAAAAAACTCTGCCGCCTCCGTCGCTGGGCAATGTGCCCCATGCTCCCTGCCAAATTCACCCTTGCTTTAGAATCATTCCAATTCTAAAGCCAAATCCGTCATGACACCCTCTGCCACCTCCACCCGTGCCCCTTCGAAGCCCACCGGCCTCGAGTGCCGCATGGCCGTCCTCGGGGCCGATGTGCGCCTCACGCCCCACCGTCGCGAGGTCTTCGACGTCCTGGCGGGCTCGACGGACCACCCCACCGCCTACGACATCCTCGACCGGGTCAAAAGCCGCTCCCCCGGCATCTCCCTGGCCACCGTTTACAACTGCCTCGAGCACCTCACCTCCGCCGGGCTGATCAAGCAGGTCCACCTCGAGCGCGGCCAGTCCCGCTACTGTGCGAACCTCCACGAGCACGTCCATTTCCACTGCGAGACCTGCGGCAAGGTCATCGACGCCCACCCCGCCACCGATTTCGACCCCGCCAAGTTCTGGAACCTCCCCAAAGGCACCCGCGTCACCCGCACCGATCTCGCCATTCACGGCACCTGCGATGCGTGCGCCCAGAAGGATTTATGATTTACGATTTATGATTCTTGATTTGCCCAAACCAAGAATCGCCATCGCCGCCCCTCCCCAAATCATAAATCAAAAATCATAACTCATAAATCGATCCCCCAAAAAGCCCCCGACATGTCTCTCGTCATCAACAATCTCCATGCCACCATCCCCGGCCGCGAAATCCTCAAAGGCCTGAACCTCACCATCAACCCCGGTGAAGTCCACGCCATCATGGGCCCGAACGGCAGCGGCAAAAGCACGCTGAGCAAGGTCCTCTGCGGCCACGAAGATTACGAAGTCACCAGCGGCGAGGTCCTCCTCGATGGCGAAAACATCCTCGACATGGCCGTCGATGCCCGCAGCCGCGCTGGGCTCTTCCTTGCCTTCCAATATCCGCACGAAATCCCCGGCGTCAGCAATGCCAACTTCCTCCGCGCCGCGCTGAAGGCCCGCCTGCCGAAGGGCGAGGACATCGACGCCGTGAAGTTCTACAAACAGCTCTACGCCCGCATGGACCAGCTCGAGATGGACCGCAGCTTCACCAGCCGCAGCGTGAATGAAGGCTTCTCCGGCGGTGAAAAGAAGCGCAACGAGATCCTCCAGCTCATGATGCTGGAGCCGAAATACGCCATTCTCGACGAAACCGACTCCGGCCTCGACATTGACGCCCTCAAGATCGTCTCCCGCGGCGTGAACGCCATGCGCAGCGAGAACCGCGGCTTCCTCGTCATCACCCACTACCAGCGCCTTCTCAATTACATCCAGCCCGACATCGTCCACGTCCTCAAAGACGGTCGCATCGTCAAAACCGGCGGCAAAGAGCTCTCCCTCGAACTCGAAGAACGCGGCTACGACTGGGTGACTGAGGAGCCGATCGCGAAGGCGGCCTAACTGAATTCATGAGCGAAGAGATTACAGCCAAACTCACCCTTGATGCCCCCACACTGCTTGTGGGGCATCGATGGTATTGGAAGCGGGCATTTCTCCCGGGTTGGTTGTTTTGGCCAGCTTGCTGTTTAACGCTCTTCTCATCAATTCCCCTGATCAAAAGCGGTGAGTTGTGGTCATGCTGGCCCTACTGGGGCTTCCTCGGACTGTTCTTCGTGCCATCGCTGATGAAATGGCTGGCCAAGATTCGTCTGCTGCAAGCTTTGAAGACCTCCCCAAAGGAAATTGGCTACGCATTTGGCGAGAATGGCGTGAGTTACCAAGCACCTGGTGATCCACCGTCCGACAAATGGAGCTTTCTCAAGGAGAGCTTCGCCACACCTGATGGTGGCCTAATCATCACGGTCAAGAGAGGCTATCTCTGGCTCCCCAAGACCGCCTTCACCTCTGAGGCCGACTACAAACGCTTCCTCGACCTCCTCGCCGCTAAGACCAAGCACTCGAAGCTCGGATAGCCGTCCAAATCATAAGTCATAAATCATCAATCATAAATCTCATGGTCATCGCCCCAGAAACCACCCTCGAACCCGAAGTGACCGCCGCAGCGTCGGACATCTCCGACATCCGCGTCGATAGCGTCGGCGACTTCACCTTCCCGGAGCGCAACAAGTTCGACTCCGGCTTCGGCATCACGTCGAAGACCGTCGATTACATCAGCGACGTGAAGGGCGATCCCGATTGGATCCGCGAGTTCCGGCACAAGGCGCTCAAAGTCTTCCAGGACAAGCCCATGCCCACGCATTGGGCCACGAAGGATCTGGAGAACATCCACTTCGACGAGTTCCGCTACTACCTCAGCGACGGCCAGAAGCCGAAGCGCTCCTGGGACGACGTGCCCGAGGACGTGAAGAAGACCTTCGATCGTCTCGGCATCCCTGAGCAGGAACGCAAATTCCTCGCCGGCGTCGAGGCGCAGTATGACAGCGAGGCCGCCTACTCGAACATCAAAGCCGCCGTCGAGGAGCAGGGCGTCATCTTCGTCAACAGCACCGAAGGCCTGCACAAACACCCCGAGATCTTCAAGAAGTGGTTCGGCAAGGTCATCCCCACTGGCGACAACAAATTCTCCGCGCTCAACAGCGCCGTCTTCAGCGGCGGCTCGTTCATCTACGTCCCGCCCGGCGTGAAGGTGAAACATCCGCTGCAGGCCTACTTCCGCATCAACAGCGAGCAGTTCGGCCAGTTCGAGCGCACGCTCATCATCGCCGATGAAGGCGCGGAAGTGATGTACATGGAAGGCTGCACCGCGCCGAAGTTCGAGACCGCCACGCTGCACAGCGCCGTCGTCGAGCTCGTCGCCATGAAAGGCGCGAAGATCCAGTATGTCACCGTGCAAAACTGGAGCAGCAACGTCTTCAACCTCGTCACCAAGCGCGGCATCGCCCACGAAGACGCCGAAGTGCGCTGGATCGACTGCAACATCGGCAGCCGCCTCACCATGAAATACCCAGGCGTCATCATGAAAGGCCGCCGCGCCCGTGGCGAGGTCATCAGCATCGCCTTGGCCAACAGCGGCCAGCATCAGGACACCGGCGCGAAGATGGTCCACGCCGCCGACGAGACCACCAGCAACGTCATCAGCAAATCCATCAGCATCGGCGAAGGCCGCGCCACCTACCGCGGCCTCGTGCACATCCCGAAGCACCTCAAAGGCTGCAAAAACAACACCGAGTGCGACGCCCTGCTCATCAACCCCAACAGCCGCACCGACACCTACCCCGCCATCAGCGTCCGCGGCAACCAGCACGCCACCCAGCACGAAGCCAGCGTCAGCCAGGTCAGCGCCGACCAAATCTTCTACCTCATGCAACGCGGCCTCACCGAAGCCGAAGCCATGAGCTTGTCCGTCAACGGCTTCATCAACGACCTCGTGAAGGAATTCCCCATGGAATACAGCGTCGAGCTGAAGCGGCTCATCGATCTGGAGATGGAGGGAAGCGTGGGCTAGCCGCAGGTGCGGAATGACGAAACCAGAATGACGAAGGCCGAACAGATGCATTTCGCTCAGGAACTGTCGCATCACGCGCCAGCGTCGTGGAGTGCGGTGGCAGAGATGCGAGAGCGAAGCCTCGCATCGTCGACACCGCTTTCGAGCGTCGTTCAGCTCTCGTCAGCTCTCCTCGCCATCGCAAAGCGGTGTCGCGCTTCGCTTCCCACGCGCAGTCCAAAACGCTCTCGCGCCTTCGTCCGCCGCACCATCTCATTCCGCCCTTCGGACTTCGTCATTCATTCGTCCTTCTGAATTCGTCATTCGTCATTTTCCACATGCCCTCCGACACCTCCACCGGCCTCCTCACCATCGCACCCGCTCGCAGCACCTCCACGCCAGCCTGGTTCACCACGCGCTCAACGGCCGCGTGGACCGAATTCCAGTCCCTGCCGCTTCCCGGCCTTAAAGACGAAAACTGGCGCTACTCGAACGCGAAGAAGATCGAGCTCGCCGACCACGCTCCTGCCAAAACACCGACCGCCGAGCAGTCCAAAGCCGCTCTCGCAGCCACCGAGGGCCTCAAAGAACGCGCGGCGCGATTTGTCTTCGTGAATGACACGCTCGTCGAATCCGACACGAGCGGCCTTCCCGCCGGTGTCGTGTGCGTGAGCTTCGAGGATGCGCTCAAATCGCACGAAGCCGCCCTCCAGCAGCACTTCATGAAGGGCGATCTGCCGCTCGGGTCCGGCAAATTCGCTGCGTTGCACCTGGCGCATGTCAAAGCAGGCACCGTCATCATCGTGCCGAAGAACGTCGTCATCGAAAAGCCCATTGAAGTCTTCCACTGGGTCGTCGGCGACCACGCCGCCATCTTCCCGCACACACTCGTCGTCACCGGCGACCACGCGCAGGTCAGCGTCGTCGATCATTACCGCAGTCTCGAAGGTGAAGGCGGCCTCAGCATCGCCATCGCCGATCTCGTCGGCGGCAGCGGCAGCAAGATCACCTACGCCGCCTGCCAGGAGCTCGCCGATGACGCCCAGGCGCTGCATCTTTCCAGCATCACCGCCGGACGCGATGCCAGCGTGAAAAGCTTCCAGGTGCAGCTCGGTGCCGCCTTCAGCCGCAGCGAAAGCGTCAGCGACCTCGTCGGCCAGGGCGCACGCAGCGACATGCTCAGCGTCAGTTTGCCCATCGGCGAGCAAATCGTCGATCAGCGCACGCTTCAGCGTCACAAAGCCCCGCACGCCACCAGCGACCTGCTTTACAAAAACGCCCTCTACGGCCAGTCCCGCAGCATTTTCAGCGGCCTCATCATCGTCGATGAAGGCGCGCACTACACCGACGCCTACCAGACCTGCCGCAACCTGCTCAACAGCAACGAAGCCGAAGCCACCAGCCTCCCCGGCCTCGAAATCAACGCCGACCAGGTCAAATGCAGCCACGGAGCCACCAGCGGCCCCATCAGCGACGAAGAACTCTTCTACCTCAAAGCCCGCGGCATCAGCGACAGCGAAAGCCGCAAGCTCATCATCGAAGGCTTCCTCGCCGGCGTGGTGGAACGCTTCGGCAATAGCGAACTCCTCGACGCCCTCGTCGCCCGCATCGACGAGAAGCTGGAGCGGGCGGTTTAGCCCTGCCTGCGCATTCGAAGGGTGCGGAAAGTGGAACAGGTTTGCACCCTGTTCATTCAGTTCAAAGTGTGGTTTAAGAATCTGCTGCCAGCATCATTCCGAGGTGTTATGAACGGATTTGGAGCACTCGCACTCGTCTTTCTCCGTCGGCACAGTTTACAAACCTGTGCCACTTTCTCTGCCGGAGCTTTTGACTGCATGGTCACTTCTCAGGCTAGGGCGGGAATCACGCCGATGGAAGAATCCACCGGGCAGTCATGCATGTTGGGCGTGAGTCGTTCCCACATCTGCCGCACCGCACGGGCGAGCAACTGCACATCACCGCGAGCGTCGTGACGCTTCACGCCTTCGCTGGATAGCCCTAGACGTGCCAGCACCGCATCGAGGCCGTGACCACCGCGTCCGCCCCAGATCTTCCGCGAAAAATCCCTGGAATCGAGCGCGTTCGTCTCGCGGACGGGCATGCCGAGCCGTTTGCAGTTCTCCGCGATGAAGCGCATGTCAAAACGCAGGCCGTTGTGGGCGATGAGCGTCGCATTGGTGCCCACAAATTCCGAAAAACGCGTCAGCACATCGCGAGGTAAGGGCGCATCGGCCACTTCGGCCTGAGTGATGCCCGTGAGCTTGGTGATGAAGGACGGGATGCAATGTTCGGGGCGCACATAACTGTCGAAAAGCTCCCCCTTGTCCCATTCGCCGTTCTTCACTTTTACGGCTGCGATCTGGATGATCTGATGGAGGCAAGGTCGTAACCCGGTGGTTTCAAGGTCGAAGATGATAAGGGTCACCTCGTGACCTGCGGCTGCCTGCTGATGAAAGCAAGGCTTTAAACGTAAACACGCGGCACGCGTGCGTGGATGTTCGTCAGCACCTCATACGGAATGGTCCCGGCCCAATCGGCCACATCTTGAGCCGAAATGCCGTCGCCAATGAGCGTGACGGCGTCGCCATTGTAGGCGGTGCCCCATTCGAGGTTCACCATGAACTGGTCCATGCACACACGGCCAACAATAGGGTGCCGCTGGCTGCGGATGACGACCTGACCGCGATTCGACAGCGCACGGAAATAGCCATCGCCATAGCCTACGGGCACGGTGACGACGCGCACGGGGTGATCAGACTTCCAGGTGCCGCCGTAGCTCACGGCATTGCCAGGCTGCACGACTTTGAAATACACGACCTCGGATTTCCAAATCAGCGCCGGTTTCACCACCACGCTCTGCCGCACCTCACGCGAGGGATACACGCCGTAGAGCATGATACCGGGCCGCACGAGGTCCAGATGGCTTTCCGGGAGCTGCAAAATGCCGCCGGAGTTGGCGATGTGGCGTTGTGGCGGCTTCAGGCCGTGTTTTGGGTAAAACTCGAGCACGTCGAGAAATCGGGCGAGCTGCTCCTTCGCGCTGGAAAGGTCTTCCGCGTCCGAATTGGCAAAGTGGGAGTAAATCCCGGCGATCTCGATGTTTTGGAAGGTGAGGCTGGCCTCCAGCAGCTTTTCCGCGCTGTACCAATGCACGCCGATGCGCTCCATGCCGGTATCGATCTTCAGGTGGACGCGAGCCTTCTTCTTCGCCGCCGCGGCCGCGTCGTCGATCTGGCGCATCTTGTCGATGGAAGAGGCCGCCATCATCAAATCATGTTCAATGAACTCCGGGATCTGCCGCGCCACCACGCCGCCAAACACGAGAATGGGCTGCGTGATGCCCGCCTGACGCAAAACGACTGCTTCTTCGAGCAAGGCGACGCCAAAACACGTCGCGCCATGCGCTGCGAGGTGCTGTGAGACCTCGACGAGGCCGTGGCCATACGCATTCGCCTTCACCACCGGCATCACCTCCGCCTCGCCGACATGCGCCCGGATCGCATCGAAATTCTGCGCGATCGTGCCGAGGCTGACTTCGACGTGGGTGGGGCGGATGGCTTCGGTTGGGTTCAAGTGGGCGACACTCGACTAGCCCAAGATGGCTTTCAACCGGGCAGACACGTCTGCGAAAGCCTCATCGCTGAGCGCCGGCGTCGCGGCGGCGGCCATCGGCAAGCCATCCGCTGGCAGGGTGATCCAGGAGCGGCAGCCGCCGTAGCTTTTGGCATAGGGGAAGTGCCAGCGCTGCGGGAGCTTGTAGGCACGCACGAGGGCGATGTGGAGGCAGCTTTCGTCGTCGTAAACGAAGCGCTCTTTGACGACATCCTCGTTCCAGATGTGCAGCGGTGCCAGAGCAGCGACTTTGTCCCAGTCGGTGATCTTCCAAACCTGCTCGAGGGTGGCGCAGCCGTCGATGTCCACGGTCTGGCGCTCTTCTTCCGGTGGAAATGCCCGTTGTGTGTTCTCCGGCGTCCAGCTCAGGTCGGCGGCCTGATTGTGGAACCAGGTCGGAAACAGGAAAAACTCGCGATGCTTCCATTGAAAGCCGCCTCGGCCCTCGTGGATGCCGCCTTTGCGCAGGATGATGCTCAGCTTGCCCTGCGTCAGCGCATCGCAAACGAAGGACCATTCTTTGAAACCGGTGGGAGCGGGAAATTGAGGCATGGCTTTGGTGATTAGCCGTGCGCCTGCCGAGAGCAAGCGCTCTAAACAACAATGAGCGGTTCCAGTGCGCGGATCTTGCGCTTTGCCTCCTCCAGATCGTTCGCGGCGCCAGTTTCGAGCAGCCAGTGGGCCGCGATGAGGGCGGAGCGCTGCAAGCCGAGCTGGCAGTGCAAAAAGACGCGACGTCCGGCATCGCGTTGCTCCCGAATGAGGTTCAGCGCGGCGCGAATGTGCGCCGGCTGAAGCGGCACGAGGTCGAGCAGTGGCAGGTTGTGGTAGTGCGCGTGCTCGCGGAAGGCCACAGGGGCGTTTGACTCGGCGGTGAGGTCGATCACGGCGAGATCGCCACCTTGCGCGAGATCGGCGGCTTCACGCTTGGTGACTTTGCGGCCGAAAAAGACGCCTGGAGTGACTTCGTGCCATCCGGGGCATCGCCGGAGCCATTTCTTCTGAATCTGAGCCGTGGCGATGAGCACGGGCAGCAGGCACCATTCGGCGGAGGGCGAGAGCGTGCCGTTTTCCTTGCCCAGCAAGCGTGAGAGGCCGGTGGCGTAGGCGAGTGCCATGATGCCGCAGGCCACGGCGGGCCAGACGAAGAAGATGGACGTGAAACTGAGCGCCGCACACGCCGCCGCGCCGAGGCCGTAGCGCTTCGCGTATTTTGTGGAGGGATTGAGCGTGCCCATTTGTCGTGGATCGGGGATCAGCGCCGCGATGAGCCAGCCCATGACGAAACCACCCGCGACATCGACGAGGTGATGCTGCCACACGAGCAGTGTCGAGAGTCCGATGAGGATGAACCACACCTTGGTGACCGTGCGCAGCCAGCCGGTGAGATGCGCGCCGTAAAACACCCACACGAGCGAGCGCAGGCTGATGTGCAGGGATGGCGCGAGGTTGTAAGGCTGGTCGTTGAAGTAGAGCGCGTGAAACAGCGGCGCGGTCCAGCCGCTGGGCTCGGGTCGCGGCAGGGCGAGCTTGAGCGGAAACAGCAGGTAGCACGCCCCGCTTAGCACGGTGACGGCGATGAGGCGCTTCGTGAGCAGATTCAGCTCCAGCTTGCTGCCGCAGAGGAAAAACGCGCCGCAGAAAAACAGGTCGAGCGACCAATACGGCACCACCAGTTCCTTCACGAAGGGGATGTGGCGTTCCCATTCAAACATCAGCGTCGGCACATCGCCGCGCGTGGCGGTGAACTGGTTGCAGCCGCTGTAAACGATCACAAACGTCGCTCCCGCGAGTGCGAGACGCCAGAGCGCGGGCCAGAGCAGGGCGGGTTCGCGTTTTTGGGAGGGTGAAAAGGCAGGCATGGGGTTATTTCGTCGTCAGCAGTTTCTCCGCCGGCACGAGGAAGTCGAAGTCGTCGCGCCCGTCGATCTCGGGATCGAGTTCGCCGCAGTAGATGAGGCCGGTGCGGACGGACTGGCCTTTCGGCAGCTTCAGACGCCGCACTTTTTCACGCACGTCATCGACGATGCTGAGAGCGATGCGCTTGCGGAATTTGATTTCGAAGACGTAGAGGCTGCGTCGCGTGCGGATGAGCAGGTCGATCTGGCAACCCAGGCGGCGCAACGTCTGCTTTTGCATGTAGGGGCCGGCGTTGAGCACGAGTTTCCGGTCGAGGCCGATGCGGGCGAGCAGCAGGCCGAGGTTGGCATGCACGAGATTTTCAAACTGGAGGCCCATGATCGTGTCCCAGGCGTCCAGGGACTCCAGCGCGGTGTTTTTCAGCAGCCCCTTCGTGATGCGGGTCTTCACGGGATCGACATACTTGAGGTAAAAGCGCAGGTAGTTGTCGGAAAGGCGAAAGCGGGCATCACGCGGCCTGCTGCGGCCCGTTTCCGCCTCAAATGGGATGTCGCGGGCGATGAAGCCCGCCTGCTCCAGCTCGGTGAGCGCGGCGCTGAGGCTGCCGCCGCGGGCGCGGTCGAGTTCGGCGCTGATCTGGTCCACGCTGCGTGATCCAGACACCAGTGTGCGCACGATCTCGCGATACGTCTCCGCCTTCCGGGTGAAGATGTCGTGGAAGATGCTGTCGAACTCGCTGAAGAGCATCCCGGAGGCATTGAAGCACAAGTCGGCGATGTTTTGCTCCGCCGTGCGGGCGGGATTGATCTCCTCCAGGTAGCGCGGCACACCGCCAGTGACGGAGAGCAGGCGCAGCTTTTCCGCCGTGCTGATGCGCTCGCCGCGTTTGCCCCAAAACTGCACGCACTCCGGCAGCGCCAGGGGCCCCAGCCGGAACTGCCACGAGCAGCGGCCGACGAATCCGGTGTTGTTGAGGATGTTTTGCTCGATCCACGATGAAACGCTGCCGCAAAGCACGACGACGAGGCGCTGGCGCTTGGAGAAATGCGCATCCCAGGCGTTTTTCAGATGTCCGGCGAAGTCCGCATCCCCCGCGGCCATCCAAGAAATCTCATCGAGCAACAAGACGACCGTTCCGCGGGCCGGGAGCATGCTGGCGAGGAGCTGGAAGGCGGTGGGCCAGCCATCGAGCGGAACTTTGGGGGCCTTCGTTTGCTTCGCGAGCTGATCCGCAAACGCATCGAGCTGCACCTGACGCGTCATGTCTTCGCGTGGAGGCAGCCCCATGAAGCTGATGAAGTGATCCGCCTCCTGCGCACACTCGGCCAGAAAACGGCTCTTTCCGATGCGCCGCCGCCCCTGGCAGGTGACGAGTGAGGCGGTCTTCTTTTGCAGAAGCCGCTGGAATTCCTCACGCTCCTCCCCGCGTCCGATGTAGCCGTCTGAGATGGTGCTCATGTCGATTTCGTGCCTAAAAGTAGCGGACACTGTCTGGCACCAAATCGACAGGATGTCAATTTCGTGCCTGGAATTCTCATAAAAATTTAGGCACCAAATCGACATGATGTCGTTTTCGTGCCAGATGGAAGTGCATCTTTTCGGGCACGAAAATGACCGGATTCACGGTTTGCATCAAAGCGCGGGCTTGCGGGCGATGCTGACGGTGAAGATGCCGAAGTCGTCGATCCACTGCTTCTCTTTCTTGAAGCCGGCCTGCTCGACGAGCGCGTCCATCTCGCCCTGAGGGCGGCGGCGCATGACCCAGTATTGGCCGTCGCGATTCGTGAGCGTGCGGGCGATCATTTCAACCTGCGGATGCCAGGGCTGGCCGGTGTAGATGAGCCAGCCACCGGGATTCACCGCGCTGAAGAGGCCACGCAGCGAGCGCTGGAGGCGTTCATTGTCGGGAAAGAGTTCATACAGGCCGGAAACGACGCCGATGGACGGCTTTGGCTCCACGCTGGCGAGCGATGACTCGTCGAAGGCATCTCCACGCACATGCGTGATGCGATCGGTGAGTCCCATCTGCTGCGCGGAGGCGCGGCCGGTGGCCAGCGCGGACTCGCTCCAGTCGCGGCAGAGGATTTTCACATCAGGCTCGTCGAGCACATCGAGCAGGTAACGTCCCGCGCCACCGGCGATGTCCATGAGCTGAAGCGGCATGCCTGACTCGCGGATTTGCTTCAGCGCCCAGCGCAGCGCCTGATTCATGCACGCGCGGCGCTGGCGGATGCCGCGCCAGCCGATGGCGTTGAGGTAAAAGTAGTCGATGACCTTGCCAAGCAGCAGATTGCCTCGCGCCTTGTTTTCATAGACGTAGTCCAGCGACTCGCCGGAGTCGAAACCGGTGGCGTGGCCGATGCGGATGCCTTTGCTGAGCCTTCCGAGCGTGCCGAGGCTGGCGCGTTGCAGGATGAACGAGAGTCCTTTGAGCGACGGCGAGGGCAGCGGCTTCTTCAAATCAGCAAACTCCGCATTGGTGGCCGGATGGCTCAAATCGGCCTCCAATCGAGGCGGCGTGAAATTGGCGATGCAGCGCTCTGCGAAGCGTTTGATGGCTCCGCAGACCTCATCGCGGCATAAATCGTGGAAAATGGCATGTCGCGCGCCTTTGAGCGTGAGATGCGTTTTTGCTCGCAGCCGTAGTTGGTGTAGAGCGCGTCGATGGCGTGCTTTTTGACGACTTTGTCCGCGCCGGCCGAAAAGAGCAGCAGCGGACGATCGATGACCTCGGCGTCGCTGATGACGCGTTGCGCGGAGTCGAAGAGATCGACGAGGATCTTCGCGGAGATGTCTTTGGAAATGGTTTTGTCCGCGTCGTAGGTCGCGGCGGCGCTCAAATCACGCGTGAGCCAACTTCCGCGCACATAGCTCTTGATCGTGGCGTCGGATTTGAGCTTCTGCATTGCCCGGATGCTCGTGAGAGCACCGGGAACGATCAGATTCACCTCCAGCGCCGGCGTGGCGAGTACAAGACCGGCGATGCGCGGCGCGAAATCGTGAACCCAAGTCGCCGCGATCACCGCGCCGACGCTGTGCGCCACCACCACGGTGCGCTCCGGCACGAGGCCGTGCATTTTTTGCAGGTGATGGAAGAACGTGTCGAGATCCCGCACATACTCCATGAAGCCCGCCGCATGTCCGCGCCGTCCCGGAGACTGGCCGTGGCCGCGTGCCTCCCACGCATAAATGGCTGTGTCCGGCATCGCGAGCGAGGGCACGACGGTGTCCCAGCGGTCCGCGTGTTCGTGACCGCGATGCAGCAGCACGAGGGCCTTGGAGGCACCCTGCACGTTCCACGTTTTGTAATGCAGCGCGAGACCGTCGTCGGTGGTGAATTGGAGGCGTTCGGAGTTCATGATGATTTGGAGTGCAGCATCTTCGCCAGGTGGCTCGCACGCCGCCAGATGGTAATGACAATGCCTGCATTGATCACAGCAATGGTCACGATGATGAGCTGCGTCCATCCAGTCGCCGCCATGCCGAAGCAGCCGAGCGTGACGGTGAACATGCGATGCGGTTTGGCCATCGGGCCGCAGAAATCATATTTGGCGGTCAGGCTGGCTCCCAGCGCCCGCACATAGGCCGTCATCACCGCTCCGCCGAGCGCTGCCCAGCCCAGCGCGATGCTCCAATCCGTGCCGCCCGCGTAGCCGAACGGCACGAGGATGAGCGCATCGCCGATGCGGTCGGGGATTTCGTTGTAAAGATCGCCTGTGGGCGATTTGAGTCCGCCTTCCACCGCCAGCAGGCCGTCCATCATGTTGCAAAACAAGCGGAGTTGCACCCCCACGGCGGCTAGCAGCCAAAACGCCCACGCCGGCTGCGACCGCACGGCCCACAGCATCGCGCCACCGCCCACCGCGGCGCATAGGATGCCGAGCAGCGAAACGGTGTTCGGTTTCAAACCCATCTTCAGCATCACCCGCGAGAAAAAGCCCGCCCAGGCGGTCGTGCGTGACTTCAAAGGGCGACGTGTCGAAGAATCACTGCTCATGCGCAGATGCATGCCGCCGGAGCGCTGACTGTCAATGAAGGGAGTGAAAAGTCGCCCTCGACGCGGCGGGCAGTCATGGCACACTGGTCCGCAATACCATGAAAACGCTTCTCCTTCTTTTTCTCGGCCTCAGCGCCGTCCCGGCGCGGGCGGATTTGTCGTCGCATGCGTTCTTCAAGCACTTCGTCGGCACCTGGAAGGCGGCGGGGGAGCTCAAGGGCGAGAACAACAACCTCGTGACCATCACCGAAGAGTGGACGGGCAAGGCGGATGGCGAGAACAGCTTCCTCATCGAGGGCACGCGCACGATGAATAGCGACACACAGGCCTTTAAATGGACGATCACGCACAACGCGGGCACGGACATGTTTGATGCCATTTTGAGCGGCGCGGATGGTTCGCAGACGATTCGCTTTGAAGGCAATGTTTCGACGGTGAACCTCACGTTGGAGCTCAAAGCGATCACCGGCAGCGGCAGCAGCAGCATCACCGTGCTCGACACCTTGCAAGGGGACGCCAAGGACGTGATCGAGAGCAAAGTGACCTTCACAGGCGACGCGGGTCAGACCACGCTGGAAGGCACCATCAAACACGAAAAACAAAAGGCGCTGTGAACATCACCGACTGGGACCAAGCCTACCAAGAGAACTTCACGCCGTGGGACAAGGGGCAGCCTTCGCCGCCGCTGGTGGGGTTTTTGGAGCGGAATGAGCTTCACGGTCGTGTTCTGGTGCCGGGATGCGGTGTGGGGCATGATGTAGCGTTTTTGGTGTCGCGTGGTGTCGATGCGCATGGCCTGGACATTGCGCCGACGGCGATTGAGCGGGCGAAGGCACGCTATCCGGAGTTGGCGGAGCGGTTTGTGCTGGGGGACTTGTTTGAGCTGAAAGGCGAGTTTGATGCGGTGGTGGAGCACACGTGTTTGTGTGCGCTGCTGCCGGAGTGGCGGGAAAAGTATCGCGAGGCTGTGGCGTCGTTGTTGAAGCCGGGTGGCACGCTCGTCGGCGTGTTTTTCATCAATCCAGAGATGGATCCGGGCGAAACGGGGCCGCCGTTTGGCATCTCGGAGGCGGAGTTGAAGGCGCTGATGGCTCCGCGGTTTGAACTGATCGAGAGTTATGTGCCTGATACGGCTTATCCGGGCCGCGAAGGGCGGGAGATGATCGGCGTGTTCGAGCGGAGTGCGTCGCCAGAATGAATCAAGTAGGACGACTGTGGCGATAGCCCGGTCGTCTTTGCTGGCATCCGTGGCTAGAAATCGGGCGGGCTTACGCCACACCCGATCTACAGCTTGTTGGCACCGCTCGTGAACTCACTTCGCCTTGAAGCCCGGCTTCACGATGTCGTTCATGCCGTTGGCGATGATGTTTTCGATGCCGGACCCGAAGCGGGTGGGGCGGCCGTAATAGATCATGGCACCGCCGCCTTCATAGCCGCCTTCTTCCCACACGCGTTGGGAGGGAATGTAGCAGGGCACGTCGTTGGTGTAGCTGTTCACCCAGGTGCGGGCAGGGTCGAATTCCTTTTTAAAGCGCAGGCTGTAGTCCACGACGACTTCGCCGGGGAGATTGAGGGTGAGGAGGTCGTCGCCGTAATGCCAGGCCTGGAGCATGTAGGGCAGGGCGGGCGGGATATTTTCGCCGCGTTCAAGCATGGCGAGGTGCTTTTGGGCGTGGTAGGCGGTGTACTTGTTTTTATTGGCGCTACGGGCTTTCCACTCTTCGGGCGTGGGGAGCTTGTCGTAAGGCAGGACAACCTCCTTTGTGGCGCAAGCGAGCGGGCCACGCACAGGCTTCATGGGTTCGTTGATGAGGCGGACGATTTCTTTGGCAAGCGATACCCCGTGATCCAAAACGAAGCGCATCTCGCGGCGCGGATACGGATTCTGATCCGCGCCGCAGCCGATGGCGATGAGGGCGACGCTACCGGGGAATCGTAACTCAAGTTCCTGATGAGTGATGCCTGCCCAGTCACCGTGGATCTCATTGATGCCGAGCGTGGTGCAGTGGCAGGCATAGCTGGCGTGTGTGGCGATCAATTTGGAGCCGTCAGCGCTTTTCACCCGTAGGACGGGCACCGCACGATCGACGAGGCCGTTGAAGTTGGGCGCATTTTGAAGGCCGGCCTCAGTTGGGAGGCGCCGATTCAGGCCGAAGAAGGCTTTGCCGACCGACCAATCGAGTCGTGCGGGCTCCATTTTCTCCCGCGCCTTGGTGATGGCTTCGACGATCCACTTGGTGAGGTCCTCGGTGTAGCGGTCCACGCGGCTTTGCTCATCGGCGGTGAGGTCTTTGCCGAAGAGAAACGGCAGCAGGCCTTTGAGCATCGGGGCGCAGTGCGTATGCGTGGAGTGCAGGGAGAAGCGCTCATCGGCGATCGGCTTCCCCGTGGCGGCGAGGCGATTCAAAACATCCGCGCGGAGGGCGGCAGGCACGCCGCAGTTATCCACGGTGACGATGCAGGCGGGCGCTTCATCCGCCCACTGGATGACGAGGGCGTTTGCATGTAGGCGCTGCGCGACTTTTTCAAACTCAGTGGTGCGACTTCCGTAACCGCTGAGGCGGACGGGGTAGTCGGGCGTGATGTCGATGTCAGCCGCACCAGCCCGCCAGCCGGGAGGCTTGGCGGCGGAAAGAGTGACTGCCATGCAGCAGAGAAAAGAAAGAAATATCCTGAGCATGAAAAACATCATGCTCAGGTTTCACCGTGACTGGCAAGAGGCTAAATCTGAACTGCTAAATGTAATGCCAAGCGCTACGCGTTCGCGTTCGTCCAGTCGATGGCGGCGCGGCAGATCTCCCAGAAGGAGCCGTGCTCCAGCGAGGCTCCGCCGACGAGGGCTCCATCCACATCCGGCATGGCGATGAGTTCGGCCATGTTGTTGGGCTTCACGCTGCCGCCGTATTGAATGCGGATTTTGATGGCCACATCGGCTCCGAACATGTCGCCGAGCACCTTGCGGCAGAAGGCGTGGGCGTCCTGCGCCTGCTGGGAAGTGGCGGTGCGGCCGGTGCCGATGGCCCAGACGGGTTCATAGGCGATCACGACATCGGTGATGCGGCGCGGGCCGACTTCGGCCAAGGATTCGCGGAGCTGGCTTTCGAGCACCTGCTCGATCTTGCCGCCGTCGCGCTCTTCGAGCGTTTCGCCGATGCAAAGGATCGGGTGGAGGCGGGCTTCGAGAGCGGCGAGGACCTTGGCATTCACGATGGCGTTCGTTTCGCCGTAAAGGCTGCGGCGCTCGCTGTGACCGAGGATGACGTGTTTGCAGCCGCATTCTTTGACCATGCGGGCGCTGATTTCG
This sequence comes from Verrucomicrobiaceae bacterium, assembly GCA_016713245.1. Classification (GTDB taxonomy): domain Bacteria; phylum Verrucomicrobiota; class Verrucomicrobiia; order Verrucomicrobiales; family Verrucomicrobiaceae; genus Prosthecobacter. The sequence continues at coordinate 183,802 of JADJPM010000004.1, forward strand.
CCGGTGAAGGCTCCGGCAGGCGCGGCGCTCATGTTTTGCGCGGCGAGTTCGACGCTCTGCTCACGGGCGTTTTGCAGCGCGGTCATCGAGCGCTCGAGGCTCACGTAAGGCGGCGCGATGACGATCTGGATGGGGCATTTGTCCGGCACGAGGCGGGCGAAGGAGCGAAGGAAATCATCCGACTCCTGAGGAGTCATGTGCATTTTCCAATTGGCGGCGATGATGGGCTTGCGGAAGTGAGCGATGGGCATGGTTTTTGAAAGGTCGAATGTTGGAATGGCGAAGGACGAATTACTTGTCTTTGAGGCAAGCAACGCCGGGGAGGATTTTGCCTTCGAGGAGTTCGAGGGAGGCACCGCCGCCGGTGGAGATGAAGGTCATCTTGTCGCCGAGCTTGGCTTTCTTGACGGCCTTCACGCTGTCGCCGCCGCCGATGATGTTTTTCGCGCCGGCATTGGCCGCCATGGCCTCGGCGATGTCGAAGGTGCCTTTGGAGGCCTCTTTGATCTCGAACACGCCCATCGGGCCGTTCCAGATGACGGTCTTCGCCTTGGAAATTTCTTCCGCGAAGAGCTTCACGGACTCAGGGCCGATATCGACACCTTCCCAGCCGTCTGGGATGCTTTCGTTCACGCCGGTGAACTTGATGTTGCCGAACTTCTTCGCGTCGAAATCGAACGCGTCGGTGATCATCGCATCCACAGGGATGAGGATCTTCACGCCACGCTCCTTGGCCTTGTCGAGAGCGGCCTGCGCGATGGGTTCCCACTCGGGTTTGTAGAGGCTTTTGCCGATGGAGATGCCCTGCACGAGCTTGCGGAAGGTGTAGGCCATGCCGCCGCCGATGATGATCGTGTTGGCCTTTTCGAGCAGGCGATTGATGACGCCAATTTTGTCGCTCACCTTCGCACCGCCGAGGATGACGACGAAAGGGCGATCCGGATTTTCGAGCTCGTCATTGAGCCAGGTGAGCTCTTTTTCCATCAGCAGGCCCGAAACGGCCGGCAGGTAATCCGCGATGCCCGCCGTCGAGCTGTGCGCACGATGCGCGGAACCAAACGCGTCATTTACAAAGACCTCGGCGAGGTCCGCCATGCCCTTCGCCAGCGTGGCGTCGTTTTTCTCCTCACCAGCGTGGAAGCGGGTGTTTTCGAGCAAAAGCACGTCGCCATTGCCGAGCGCGAGCGCCTTGGCCTTCGCTTCGTCGCCGACGCAATCACTCGCAAAGGCCACCGGCTTGCCGATCAGCTCGCTGAGCGCCGGAGCGACCGGAGCGAGGCTCTGCTTCGGATCACGCTGACCCTTCGGACGGCCGAGATGGCTGGCCAAAATGATGCGGGCACCCTTTTCGATCAGGAACTTGATCGTCGGCAGCGTCTCCTGGATGCGCGTGGCATCCGTGATCACCATCTGGCCGTCTTTTTCCTCCAGCGGCACATTGAAATCGACGCGCACAAAGACGCGTTTTCCGGCAAGGTCGAGGTCACGAATGGTCTGCTTAGGCATGGGCTTTTGGGGTTAGGGGGCGGGATGTCTAGCACAGGGCGTGCTCGATGCGCATCGAATTTTTATGCCTGAGTGCGGCACAATCGGTCACGGCATGCAAAAGGCCGTGATTCTGGTTTGCAAGCCTTGGCCTGCTTTCTAGGCTCGAATCCTTATGGCTAAACCTGCGCTTGGAAAAGGACTTGGAGCACTCATCTCGGCACCCACGGGGGTCATCGGTGTAGCCCGCCCGCCCGTACTTTCGCAGCCATCGCCGGGGGATGTCGTTCAGCGCGTGTCGTTGGATTTGATCGTGCCCAGCCCTCTCCAGCCGCGCAAAGAATTCGTCAAAGAGCAGCTCGCTGAGCTGATGGATTCGATCCGCGAGCATGGGATCATCCAGCCGCTGATCGTGCGTCGAGTGGCGGGCAAACTGGAACTCATTGCAGGTGAACGCCGATTCCGTGCCTCCCGCGAGCTGGGCCTCAAAGAAGTGCCCGTCATCGCCCGTGAGGCCAGCGACAAGGACGTGCTGGAGATGGCCCTCATCGAAAATCTCCAGCGTGAGGACCTGAATCCCATTGAAGAGGCGTATGCTTACGCCCGCCTCTCGAAGGACTTCAGCATGAAGCAGGAGGACATCGCTCAGCGGGTGGGCAAAAATCGCGCCACCGTGGCAAACGCCATCCGCTTGCTCGATCTGCCCACGGTGGTGCAGGACATGCTCTCCTCAGGGGCCATCACCACCGGCCATGCGAAGGTCGTTCTCGGTCTGAAAAAGCCGGAGGAGCAGGTTCAACTGGCCCGCGAGATCGTTCAGAAGAGTTACACCGTTCGCGCCACGGAAAAGGCGGTGAACGCCATCCTGCATCCGCCGGCTCCGAAGCCTCCCAAACCTGCCGAGGGCGAGTTTGACCGTGCCATCGCTGCCGTGGAGCAAAAGCTCGTCTCCCATCTTTCCACCAACGTCGCCATCCATCACGCCGACAAAAAAGGCCGCATTGAGATCGACTACTACGGCGCGGAAGACCTGAACCGCATTCTCGCACTGCTGGGTGTTGAGGAAGAGAAGTTTGAATGACGAATCCCCAATCTGAAGCTGCATGAGTGCCCCCAAGATTCGTCATTCGGCCTTCGGCATTCTTTCGTCATTCATCATTCTGATTTCGTTATTCTTGTCAGCGTGCACGCCCACACCCGCTGCTCACCCTTCAGAGCCCGCGGTCCGCACCTTCCTTGAGCGATACTTCTCCACTTGGTCGGCGAAGGACATGGAGGGCTACGGCGCATGCTTCCATCCGCAGGCCCGCGTAACCTTTGTGCAAAACGGTGTGCCGCAGACGCAGGGCCTCACGGATTTCCTCCACGGACAAAAAATGGGTCACGCCACGGCTCGCGAGCCGATGACGGAGGTGCCGACGGACATGAAAATCCTCATGGATGACCGAACCGCGCAGGCTTCTGTTCGCTGGAAGCTCACCCAAGGTTCTCGCATTGTCACTGGCACGGATTGCTTCACGCTGATCAAGACGCCGGAAGGCTGGGCCATCATGAGTCTGGTCTTTTACAATGACTGAGCCGCGAAAAGGCTCTTGTCAGCAGGACGCGTGGAACGGATGATGAGGGCCGGTGTTTGAACCGAACTCCGTGAATCCTGCTCCACCATCCTCTTCGGCACTCGCCTGGCTGCGCAATGCGTCTGTCGTGCTCGTTTTGTCGGCACTGGTGGGCGTGGCGGCATGGCAATGGCTGGAAACGCCTGTGCGTGTGAAAAGGCCGCCAACCTCTGAGGAGGTCATCGAGACCACGAAGAAGGTGAACGCGGCTTTTGAGGCTGATTGGGCTGCGAAGCAGATTCCCGCCGCGCCGCGTGCGGATGACCTCACGATCATTCGTCGGCTCGCTCTGGCTCTCACGGGAAGTATTCCCTCCCTGGAGGAGATCCGTGAGGTGCAGGCGTTGCAGGGCGAAAATCGGCCGCAGCAATGGCTCGAACGCCTTTTGATGGATCGCCGCACCAGTGACTACCTCGCGGAGCGTCTGGCGAGAGTTTATGTGGGCACGGAGAATGGGCCGTTTTTGATTTATCGCCGCCGCAGGCTCGTGGAGTGGCTCAGTGAGGCGCTGCTGCAAAACCGGCCGTATGATCGCATCGTCCGCGAACTGATCGAATCCAAGGGCGTGTGGACCACCAGCCCGGCAGTGAATTTTATCACGGTCACGAGCGAGCCTGGAAAAGGCCCGGATGAGAAAAAACTCGCCGCAAAGATCAGTCGCGCCTTCCTCGGGGTGCGGATCGACTGCGTGGAGTGTCACGATGGCAAGCTGGGCAGTCCGTGGAAGCAGAGCGACTTTCATCAGCTCGCCGCCTACTTTGGTCAGGCGAAGTTTGACTTCACGGGGCTGCGTGATGATCCGAAGCAGCAGTATAAGACTCGTTACCTCGGGGAGACCGAACCTGCGGTGATCTCGACGAAGGTGCCGTGGAAGCCTGAGCTGATGCCCGAGAAGGGCGCACCCAGGTCAAAGCTGGCAGATTGGATCACCGCGAAGGAAAACAAGACCTTCGCTCGCACGCTGGTGAATCGCTTGTGGGCGCTTTTGTTTAACAAGCCACTCGTCACGCCGGTGGATGATCTCCCGCTCGATGGCCCCTTTCCACCCGGCATGGAGCTCCTGGCGGAGGATTTCATCGCGCATGATTTCGATTTGCATCGTCTCATCCGCGTCATCGCCTCCACGCGTGTCTTCGAAGCATCGAGCCTCAGCGATCACCCCGAAGCGGAGAAGCGCTGGGCGGCTTTTCCTGTCACGCGACTCCGACCAGAGCAGATGGCCGGTAGCGTCATCCAGGCCGCGTCACTCGGTTCACTCGATGCGGAGGCGCATGTGCTCTTCCGCATCAAGCGGGACATTGATGTGGGAAACTTCGTCAAGCGCTATGGCGACCGTGGTGAGGATGATTTCGACGATGGCGGCGGCACCATTCCGCAACGCCTTCTGCTTATGAATGGCAACATGGTGACCGATAACGTGAAAAACAATCCGCTGATCGCTGCCAGCACTCGCATCAGCATGCTCTCGCCGGATGTGAAGACCGCTGTCGAGTCCGCCTACCTCGCCATCTTCACTCGCAAGCCCTCCGCGGAGGAATCCGCCCACTTTGAGGGCCTTCTCGCCGCCGCCAAATCCTCCAACTCTCGCAGCAACACCCTGAGCGACCTCTACTGGACGCTCATGAATGCCACGGAGTTTTCTTGGAATCACTGAACTCATTCTCTGTGCTCCTCCGTGACCTCTGTGGTCCAATTCAAACACCGCCATGAAACCCACAACCATCGAGCCGACCACCCAGCTCACCTCCGAGATCATCGCCGCCGCCATGGAAGTTCACACGCGGCTGGGGCCTGGACTCTTCGAGACTACCTATGAAGTTTGTTTGCTCTATGAACTGCACAAGCGCGGCCTCAAAGCCGAGCGTCAGATCGAGCTGCCAGTAATCTACGATGGAGTCAGAATCGACGCGGGCTACCGGATCGACATTCTGGTCGAAGACGAGGTGATTTTGGAGTTGAAGGCAGTCGAAATGATCAAAGCGGTTCACGAGGCGCAGCTCATCTCGTATCTCAAGCTCAGCGGCAAGCGTGTGGGGCTGCTGATCAATTTCAACGTCACCAGGCTCAAGGAGGGCATTGTGCGGCGGGTGAACTGAAAATTTGACCACAGAGTTCACAGAGGAGCACAGAGTCAGAAGCCAATTTACATCCATCACCATGAATACCTCCGCTTGCTTTGGTCATGATCATTTGTCTCGCCGCACGATGCTCCGTGGAGCAACTGCGGCGGGTGTTTCGTGGCTCACGCCGTTGGCGGACATCCTCGCGGCGGAGGCGGAGAAGGTGCCGAAGGGTAAGTCGGCGAAGTCATTGATCCTGTTGTGGCTCGGCGGTGCGGCCAGCCAGCTCGATACCTTTGATCCGCATCCGACGACGAAGATTGGCGGTGGGGTGAAGAGCATCGACACGGCGATCAAGGGCGTGCAATTCGCCGCCGGGCTGGAGCAGACGGCGAGTGTGATGGAAGATGTCTCGCTCATCCGCTCAATGGTGAGCCGGGAAGGGGATCACGAGCGGGCCTTTTACAACATCAAGACCGGCTACCGCCCTGATCCCACGCTGATCCATCCGAGCATCGGCGCGGTGACCTGCCATGAGCTGCCGGAGGCGAAAATCGAGATCCCGACGCATGTTTCCATCCTGCCGAATCAATGGCCGGCACGCGGCGGCTACTTCGGGGCGCAGTTTGATGCCTTCCAAATGTATGATCCGAAGGGCAGCATCCCGGATGTGAAAGCCCGCGTGAGCGATGAACGCATGCAGAAGCGCATGGAAAGCCTGAGTGTCGTGGAGAAAGCCTTCGCGGCGGGTCGCCTGCCGAATCTCGACCGAGACAAAACGCTCCACCAACTCTCCATCGAGCGGGCGAGGAAGATGATGACCTCGGAGCAGCTCAAAGCCTTTGATGTGAGCCTCGCGACGAAGGCGGAACGCGATGCGTATGGCGACACGGCCTTTGGTCGCGGTTGTCTGGCGGCGGTGAGACTGATCCAGGCCGGTGTGCGTTGCGTGGAGGTCACGCTGAATGGCTGGGACACGCACGCGAACAATCTCGAAGGTCAGGCCACGCAGGTGAAGATCCTCGACGCGGCGTATGCTTCACTGATTCGCGATTTGAAGCGTCACGGGCTGCTTTCGAGCACGGTGGTGGTTTGTGGAGGTGAGTTTGGCCGCACGCCAAAGATCAACAACCTCGGTGGTCGCGATCACTGGCCGCATGCCTTCAGCATGCTCGTGGCGGGTGGCGGCTTTGCGGGCGGTCGTGTGATTGGCTCGACCGATCCCGAAGGCGTGAAAAAGGAGCCTGAGAAGCCTGTTTTCGTCGAAGACCTCCACGCGACGGTTTTGGATCTTTTCGGCATCGACTACCTGAAGGAACTCATGACGCCCGTGGGTCGTCCGATGGCCCTGAGCAAGGGCGATGTGGTCGAGGAGCTGGTGGCGGGCTGAGTCAGCGTTTCGGCATGAACTCCTCGCGGAACAAGATTTGGATCTGCTGAGCGCCTTTTCCCTGGGCGAGGATGGCCACGCCGATGGCTTGCTCGCCATACCAGCCGATGCTTTCGATGCGCAGCGTTTGGCCTTGAATGGCGAGGAGAGAGGCGGCGGGATGATTTTGAGGAAGGCCGAGCAATTGCATGGCCTCCTGCGGCGCGGTGATGGGTTGGTCGTCCTTCGTGTGGCGGATGCCATCGCGGCCATCGCGGCGCTGGATGAGGCGCTGGGCCATGACGGGATTGGCCCCGGTGACGGCGGCGATGGTTTCGGCATTGGCTTCGTTCACATCGAGCTGGCCGCTGCCATAGACGGTGAAGAGCTGTCGCCAGCCGGGATACGCGGCGTTGAGCTTTTCGATGCCAGCGACCATGTCGATCTCCTGCATGCTGCGAAAGCGACGGTTGAAGGGGCGATTGGGGAAGCCGTTTTGCTTGTAATCGAGCGCCTCGGCACTGTCGGGGCGGCGTTTGAGGGCGTCTTCATCGGTCCAATCCATGAGCGCGGCGACGAGGCCCTGAGCGGCTCCGGGTTGCATGCGGAAGTTTTGGAAGATCTGCTCCAGCCGCGGGGCGTTTTGGTCGTTGAGGAGCATGTTGATGTTCAGCCGGCTCTCCTCGGTGGTCATGATGGCGCGGTAGCCTTCGCTGCCGTCCTCGCTTTGAAACTCAAGCAGCGGGTCCATGGCGGAGACAGCCGGATGAGCCGCCATGGCGATGCCGCGCTCGGCCATGCGGCGGGCTTTGAGCAGGCCGGAGCGGTTGGCCAGTGCCTGATCGTATTGTGAGGAAGTCAGCACCGTGGTGGCGACGGCAAAGGCGAGCAGCGTGATGACGGCGAGCACGATGAGCAGCACGGAGCCGTGCTGTCTGGAAGTACTCGGGCGGATGACCATGGCGCAGCGTGGCAGATTCGGCACGCGGAAGCAAGATGAAGGCTTGCCGGAGTCACGACGGCCCGATACACTCGGGGCGATGATTTTGCTCCAAAACGCCGCCCAACGTTCCGGCATCGCCGATGCGGAAACCTTCACCGTGGCCGCGCAGCAGGCGCTGACAGGCGGGCAGGCTTTCTTTCGTGATTTGATCGACCGTACCCGCGTGGATGAGCGGTCGTTTTTGCATCATCTGGCGGAGGACATGAAGTGGCCCTTCCTGGAGGCGGCGCAGACGGACCCGACCTCGGCGGCGGAACTGAAGGGCATCATCCCGGCGCGGTTCGCGGTGAAGCATCAGGTGCTGCCGGTGCGCTTTGACTCGAATGCGCCGGAGACTGCCGATGAGAAGGAAAAGCATGCCCGCCGCACGCTGGTGATCGCCTGTCATGATCCCTTCGATCTCGTGGCGAGGCAGGCCGTGGCCCGCCGGGCGACGATGCCGGTGCGCTGGTGCCTTTCGCCGCAGGCGGAGGTGCTGGCTGGCCTGCAGGCGCTCTACGGCGTGGGTGCGGATACCTTTGAAGACCTCTTAAAGGGCCGCGAAAACACCGCCACGGAGAATGCCGACGAGGCCAATGTGATCGACGTGGAGAGCCCCGATGCGTCGGTGGTGAAGTTTGTGAACCAAATCATCCGTGAGGCCTTGGCGCAGCGTGCGACGGATATTCATGTGGAACCGCAGCCTGACAGCCTGCGCATCCGCTATCGCGTGGACGGCATCCTGCACGAGGTGCCGGTGCCGGAGAACATCAAGCAACTCCAGTCCTCGGTGATCGCCCGTATCAAGATCATGTCGAAGCTGGACGTGGCGGAACGCCGCCTTCCGCAGGACGGACGCATCAATTTGAAGACGGACGGCCAGTTCATCGACGTGCGCGTGGCCTGCATCCCGAGCGTGGAGGGCGAATCGCTCAGCCTACGCCTACTGGGCCAGGAACGCTTTACCCTCGGAAAACTGGGCATGAGCGAGGATTACCGAGCGAAGATCGATGTCCTTTTGAAGAAGCCGAATGGCATCGTGCTGGTCACCGGGCCGACGGGTTCCGGTAAATCGACCACGCTGTACACCTTCCTGAGCGAGCTGAACAAGGTCGAGCGCCGCATCGTGACCATCGAGGACCCGGTGGAAAACAAGCTCGCGGGCATCGTGCAGATCGCCGTGAAGCCGGAAATCGGCCTGACCTTTGCCGCCGGCCTACGCAGCATCCTCCGTGGCGACCCAAACGTGGTCATGATCGGGGAAATGCGCGATTTGGAGACGGCGGAGATCGCTGTGCGTGCCTCGCTGACCGGTCACTTGGTCTTTTCGACGCTCCATACGAATGACTCGCTCGGCGGCATCACCCGTCTGGTGGAAATGGGCATCGAGCCCTTCCTGGTGAGTTCCTCGGTGCGGGCGCTGATTGCCCAGCGCCTCGTGCGTGCCCTCTGCGAGCACTGCCGCCGTCCCGCGAAGCACGACTGGGAGGAGTTGAAGGCCTTCGGCCTCGTGGTCAGCCCCAGTGATCGCCTTTTCAGCGCCGGCCCTGGTGGCTGCAAGGCCTGCAACGCCACCGGCTACCGTGGACGACTCGCCATTTATGAAATTGCGCTGCTTTCGCCCGCGATGTCGCATCTGGTGACGAAACGGGCTTCGGAGGCCGAAATGATGCAGCAGGCCCGTTCGGAGGGCTTTGTGACCATGCGCGAATACGGCTGGCGGAAGGTCAAAGAAGGGCTGACGTCGGTCGAAGAGGTACTGCGTGTCACGAGCGAGGACGCGGCGTGATCGCCTCTAGGCAATCGAATGACCAAAAGTGGCCTTTCGAGGACTGTTCATGCGAACTTAAGAGCTCTGCAGGCTCGAAAACCATGCTTTCACCTCCATTTCAGGGTTCCACAGGCTGCGTGCTTACCTAAAACCCGAAAAAAGTACAGAATTCCTCTAATTAGAGCCGACCTTAGCCGTTCCGACTTCCGATAGGCACCTCATCGCGCCCTTTTTTCACCCACACCTACCATGAAACAAACAACAAAACTGCTCGGCAGCGTCCTTTTTACGGCGCTGTTTGCTGGTTCCGCTCTCGCGGAAATCCGCACTTGGACAGACGTCCGTGGCCGCCAGGTCACCGCGTCCTTCGTCAGCATCGAAGCTGATAACATCACCCTTCAAACGGCGGATGGTAACATGCACCGCTTCCCGCTTTCCAATCTCTCTGCGGAAGACCAAGCCATAGCCAAAGCTGCCAAGGCATCTGCGCCTGCTGCCTCTATCTCGGCCAACGCCACCCCCGCCCAAGCCGCCACGGCCATTGATCGTTTGGTCTATAGTGGCATTCTGGCCTCTGCTGCTGAGCGGACTAAGATCGGTAAAAAACCGCTCGCTGGATTCAATGCGCCAGCCTCCGACGACCAGTTCGTGCGTCGTGTCTATCTTGATATCACCGGCCGCATTCCGACCCACGATGAGGCTAAGGCGTTCATCTCAGATAGCCGAAAAGACAAGCGCACCCGTCTCATTGACATGCTGCTGGATAGTCCGGGCTACAGCAGCCACATGTTCAACTATCTCGCCGAGATGCTGCGTGTGAAGGATCGCCTCGAGCAGGACAACCTGCGCGGCGTTCCTTATATCAACTGGCTGCAAAAAAACATCGAGAGCAATACCAGCTGGGATAAGATGACTTATGAAATGCTGACTGCCTCAGGCAAAATGTGGCACAATGGAGCCGCTGGCTATCTGCTTCGTGATGCTGGTATGCCACTAGACAACCTCGCCAACACACTAGCTGTGTTTCTTGGCACAGATGTGGCCTGTGCCCAGTGCCATGACCATCCTTTCTCTGACTGGACGCAGCATCAGTTCTATGAAATGGCCTCCTTCTTTGGTGCCACCACGACCCGTGGTCGCGTAAGTGGCGGCATGTCCGGCATGAATGCAGACATGACGCAGAAGCTTATGCCAGATATTAAGAGCCTGCTCGAGAAAAGCGGCATGGACACCATGGCGATGAACCGTGTCGATAACGGCCTCCGTAACTATATCGGAGCCAACCGAGCCATCGTGGCCGACACAGGCAGCAACTCGCTCAAATTGCCTCACGATTACAAATACAAGGATGCCAGCCCAGGTGACGCCGTTTCGCCCAAATTAATCACTTGGAGCAAAGAGGATACATCCCTTCCTTGCTATACCGAAAACGTAACTGCTGAAGGTGCGGTCAAGCCCGAGAAAAGTCCTCGCGAGGCGTTTTCTGCCTGGGTCACCCATCCATCAAACCCACGCTTCGCCATGGCCATCGCCAACCGCATGTGGAAGCGTGCCTTCGGCCTCGGCATTGTTGACCCCGTCACCAATATCGATGATCCGAGTGCTTCGGTGAATCCTCAGCTGTTGTCGCACCTCGCGACGGAAATGATCCGCGTGAAGTTTAATCTCAAGGATTTCATGCGCATCATTTTCAATACCCGTGCTTATCAGTCAGAGGCCACCAGCGAGGTGATCGCAATGGGCGAGCCATATTACTTCCAGGGCCCCCTGCTTCGTCGTATGACCGCTGAGCAGGCTTGGGATTCCTACATGACACTGGCCCTCGGTGATCCTGATAAATATAAAAAGCCGCTTGATGACCTCTACAGCAAATCGATCGACCTCGACCTCGCCAATCCAAAACTCGACGCTCAGACCGTGCTCATCAAATACAATGCCTACCTTGACCTGGCCCGCAAAGAGCGTGCGCTGATGGGGGGCGGCCTCGCTGAGGCAGGTTCTGAGATGGATACCAAAAAAGGCAAAGGCAAAAGTCCCGCCAAAAAAGAAGAAGGCAGTGATATGATGATGGAAAACGCCTCCCTCGGGTATGGCAATCTTGTTCTACGCCGCGCCGCAGAACTTGATCAGCCAGCACCTCCTGGGCACTTCCTCATCGATTTCGGTCAATCCCCTCGCAACCTCATTGATGGTGGTAGCAAAATTGGCTCCGTTCCTCAGGCTCTTATGATGATGAATGGCAAGGCTCAAGAGATGCTCACAAACAATGACTCCCTCATTTTCCGCACGATGGAAAAAGTGAAGAGTTCGTCTGAGAAGGTAGAGAAACCCTGTTCACCAGCATTCTGAGCCGCCGCCCCACGATGGCTGAGAAAGACATCGCCAAGCGCACCCTCGCCATGGGTGATGATGGCTATGCCAACATGATTTGGGCGCTCATCAACACACGGGAGTTCATCTTTATCCAGTAAAGCCCATCTTCCACACACCTGTAACTCGAACCTCACCCATGAAAACTGAACTCAACAAACTAAACACCGTCGCCCGTCGCGAATTCGTGCTGCGCACGGCTCAAACCGCTCTCGGCGTCTCCCTACTGCCCAGCATGCTCGATAGCGCCCGCGCTGTTGAAACTGCCTCCAAAACTGGTGTCGGCACCCCCGGCTTCGGCAAGGCAAAAAAAGTCATCTTCCTTTGGATGAACGGTGGCATGACTCACATCGACACCTGGGATCCAAAGACTGGCAGCACCAAAGGCCCGACCGATCCTATTAAGGGTAAAGGCAGTATCGATTTCCTCGGTGGCACAATGGAAAACATGGCCAAGGTCTCCGATAAGATCGCCATCGTCCGTTCCATGTCCTCCAAGACAGGTGTGCATGAGTCCGGCACCTACATTATGAAAACCGGCTATGAGCCCCGCGGCACGATCGTTCACCCCAACCTCGGTGCTTGGGCTTCCCACTTCCTCGGCCGTATCAAGGGGGTTACTCTCCCTGACAGCGTCGTCGTGAACAGTGGCAGTGCTTATCCAGGTTCTGGTTTCTTCCCACCCGCACTCAGCCCCATTCCGATCTCGAACCCGGAGAACGGACTCCAGAACATCAAACCCACCACCACCGACGGTCAGTTTAAAAGCGCGTCGCCTTGATGGACGAGTTCGACACGGCCTTCCGCAAGAAATTCCAATCCGAAGAGGTTAAAGCTTACACTGAGTTCTACGATGAGACTATGAAGCTCATGAAGAGCGAAGACTTGAAAGCTTTTGACCTTTCCCAAGAGCCTCAAGCCACTCGTGAGAAGTTCGGACGCAACTCCTTCGGTCAAGGTGCCCTTCTCGCCCGCCGCCTCTGCCAAGCTGGGGTGCGTTTTGTCGAGGTGCAGTTTGGCGGTTGGGACATGCACAACAACATTGATCAGGCCTTGAACAACACTGCCGCCACAATGGATATGGTGTTTGCCGCTCTCATTGAAGACCTCGCCTCCAACGGCATGCTCGACGAGACCATGGTCGTCATGGGTTCCGAGTTCGGACGCACACCAGACATCAATGAGAACGAAGGTCGCGATCACTATCCGCTCGCCTATTCCACCGTCTTCGCAGGCGGCGGCGTGAAGGGTGGCTACACCTACGGCTCTACTGATAAAGATGGCCGTCGTGTGGCTGACAAGCAGGTCACCCCACAGGACTTCCAAGCCACCATTGGTCATGCCATGGGCTTGCCTGTCGATGAGGTCGTCATGTCACCCTCCAATCGTCCATTCACGGTGGGTGATAAAGGGGTGCCAGTCACCGAGATCTTCGCCTAATTCGCTGCAACAACATTCCAATCCTACACAAAGCACCCGGTCGAGAGACCGGGTGTTTTGTTTTGGGTGTCAGTGACCAACGAAACGGTCTGCTCAGACCGAAAGCACCTTCCGCCAGCGGGATAGCTGATAAGCCACATTTTGCGGGGAGGGCGCTCCGATGCCTTTTCTGGCTTCGAGAGCTTTTTTGAGGTTCAAACAGGCCATTACGTCCGCCTCGAAGGCCTTGGAGAACGTTTGGAACTCCGCCAAGCTCATGTCACCAAACGCCTTCTTTTCGGCGATGGAGTAGGCGACGAGCTTGCCAATGACCTCGTGGGCCTGTCGGAAGGGCACCCCGTGGGTCACAAGGTAGTCGGCGAGATCGGTGGCGAGTAGCATCGGGTCCGAAGCGGCAGCTTCTGTCTTCGCGCGGTTTACGTCCATGCCGCTGACCATTTCGGTGAACACCTCTAGAGCCAGCGAAACCGTGTCGATGGAATCAAACAACGGTTCCTTGTCCTCCTGAAGGTCACGGTTGTAGGTCATCGGCAGGCCTTTGATGAGGGTGAGCAGGCTCATGAGGTTGCCGATCAGCCGGGCGGATTTGCCGCGGGTGAGCTCGGCCACGTCTGGATTCTTCTTCTGCGGCATCAAGGACGAGCCCGTCGTGTGCGCGTCGCTCAGAGTCACAAAGGCAAACTCCGCGCTGGCCCAAAGGATGACATCCTCGCTCAGGCGGGAGAGATGCACGCCGATCATCGAGGTGGCAAAAAGAAGCTCGACCACGAAATCGCGGTCACTCACGGCATCCATCGAGTTTTGTGTCACGCGATCAAAGCCGAGCTGCTGCGCCACAAACTCCCGGTCGAGGATGATCGTGCTGCCAGCGAGCGCTCCAGAGCCCAATGGCATCACGTTGAGCCGCTGGCGGCAGTCGGCCAGACGAGAGGCATCGCGCTCCAGCATCTCTACATAGGCAAGGAGGTGGTGCGCGAAGAGCACCGGCTGCCCGCGCTGCAGATGCGTGTAGCCTGGCATCACCGTTTCTCCACCACGCTCGGCGCATTCGACCAGCGCGGCTTGCATCGCGCGGGTGAGCTTGAGAATCGAATCAATGCTGGAACGGCAGTAGAGCCGCACATCCGTGGCCACCTGATCATTGCGGCTGCGTGCGGTGTGCAGCTTCGCCCCGGCCGGGCCGATGCGCTTTGTGAGTTCCGCCTCGATATTCATGTGGACATCCTCAAGGGCTTCCTTGAACTCAAAATCGCCCTTTTCGATCTCCGCACGGATGGCCAACAGGCCCGCTTCAATCTGCGCCTGCTCCTCCGCCGTGATGATGCCCGCTTTGAGCAGGCCTTTCGAGTGAGCGATCGATCCGGCGATATCGTGGGCGTAAAGACGCCAGTCAAACGACACAGATTCTCCGTAGCGCTGAACGAGAGCGCTGGTTTCTTGGGCAAAACGACCTTTCCACATAAATAATGAGAGGGTGAGGCTACCGGGATTCATCTTTGGCGCAACCATTGCTCCACATGCCTTGACACCTTGCCTGCCAACAGTCTCTAATCGCCCGCCATGCTTCTCCTCGCCTCCGCTTCTGTGCTTCCTCCTGTCTGGATGGTTGCTCCATTCGCCATCTTGCTGCTTTGCATCGCCCTCATGCCGCTGTTTGCCTCGCACTTCTGGGAACATCACTACCCCAAGGTCGCCGTCGGGCTTGGTCTGGTCACCGCGTGCTACTATGTGCTCGTGGCCCATGACTGGCATCCGCTGCATCACGCCGCCCACGAGTATATCAGCTTCATGGCGCTGGTGGGATCTCTCTTTGTCATCTCCGGGGGCATCAACATTCGTGTGAAAGGAGAGGCCACCCCGTTCATCAACACGGTCTTTCTCCTTATCGGAGCCGTGCTGGCAAACCTCATCGGCACCACAGGGGCCTCCATGCTGCTCATCCGGCCTTGGATCAAAATGAACAAATACCGCGTGACTGGCCTCCACATTGTCTTTTTCATCTTTGTGGTCAGCAATGTGGGTGGGAGCCTCACGCCTGTGGGGGATCCGCCGCTCTTCCTTGGCTTTCTGCGTGGCGTCCCCTTCTTCTGGACGCTGGAGCATTGCTGGAAGGGCTGGGCGCTGGCTGTGACCTTGCTCCTATCGGTCTTCTTCGTGCTGGACGTGATAAACTTCCGTCGTGCACCCAAAGAGGTGCGTGATCTCGAGACCGCGCACGAGACGTGGTTCTTCCGTGGATTGTCGAATCTTCTTCTTTTGGGCCTTGTTCTTGGCGCGGTTTTGCTGCCAAAGAATCTCCAAGACATCGTGCTGGGCGGCGTGCTCTCCGTGCCCGCCATGATCATGATCTCTGCTGCGGTTGTTTCGTATCTCACCACCCGGCCCGTGATCCACGAGGCCAATGATTTCAATTTCGGCCCGGTCAAAGAAGTAGGCTTCTTGTTCATCGGCATCTTCCTCACGATGATCCCTGCTTTGCAGATTCTCGAGCATGGCGGTGTGGCAGGTGTGTCATCGCCGCTGAGCTACTACTTTGCCACCGGTGCGCTGTCCGCCTTCCTCGACAATGCGCCGACCTATCTCGCATTCCTTGCCTCCGCCATGGGCCAGGAAGGCCTGTCGGTGGACCAGTCCGCAGATGTTCTCGCCTTCTCGCAGCAGCAAGGAACTCACCTGCTCGCCATCTCTCTTGGTGCTGTGTTTTTCGGTGCAGGCAGCTACATCGGCAACGGCCCCAATTTCATGGTCAAAGCCATCGCAGATCGCTCCAAAGTCCACACCCCCGGCTTCATCGGCTACATGGTTCGTTTCTCCATCCCAGTGCTGCTGCCGATCCTGATCCTCGTTGGATGGATCATGTTGGGCCGTCTTTGATTTCATACCTCATCATCACCGGATTTCTCGTTCTTAATCTCGATGCTAACGGCAGCTTTGACCGCCAAGAGGGGTGAAATCTACTTCCTGAGCGGCGTCCACAGGGTGGCTTCGACAGCGCGGTCGGAGCTTTGGGGGCCGTTGAAGTAATACACCGTCAGAACACGACCATCGGGACGCACAATCGTGCGTGGATAGCCGAGATCGCCATCGAAGCCGTCATCGCGGAGGATGATCTCGGGCGACTGGCCTGCTCCCTGAAAGTAGGACGGTTGTAAAATGTAGTTCTGGCTCCGAAACCAGGAGAACAGAACACCATGAAAAAGAGCAGACACAGTGAAGAGAAGATCGTGAGCATCCTGCGCGAGGCGCAGGGTGGGATGAAGGTCCGGGACGTGTGCGCGCGTCATAACATCAGCGAGCAGACCTACTACGGGTGGAAGCGCAAGTATGGCGGGATGCAGGTCGATGAGCTGCGTCAGGCGAGGGCGTTGGCGGAAGAAAACGGGCGGCTCAAACGCATCGTGGCGGACTTGACGGTGCAGATCGACATCTTGAAGGCCATCAACGCAAAAAAATGGTAAGCCCGGCCAGCAAGCGACGGGCGGCACGATACGCCATGCAAAGCGATTTGGGCGGGATCGCGCAGGTGTGTCGTGCCTTGGAGCTTGCACGGTCGGGCTACTACCGGGTGGCGAAAGTGAGCGCGGAGGCGAGGCATCGACGAGTTCGCATCGTGCGGCTGAGCCGTGAGCATCCGCGCTACGGTTACCGCCGGATCGCGGCGTTGCTGCGACGTGAGGGCGAGCGGATCAACGTGAAGTGCGTGGCGAGGGTGCGCCGGGAGGAAGGACTGCAGGTGCGCAAACGCCAGCGGCGGATGCGAAGAGTGAGGCTTGGGCAGCAAGGCCGGCAGGCTGCGGCGCATCGCAATCACGTGTGGAGCTGGGACTTTGTGAGCGACCAGGTGGAGGGCGGCAGCGCCTTTCGCATCCTCACCTTGATCGACGAGCACACGCGTGAGTGCCACGCCACGCATGTGGCGTGGTCGATCCGCGCCACGGACGTGCTTGGCGTGCTGGAGTCTGCGATGCGCAAGCACGGCACGCCTGAGCACATCCGCAGCGACAACGGGCCTGAGTTCATCGCGTATGCGATCCAGGACTGGATGCAGCATCGACACATCAAGATGAGCTACATCAAGCCGGGGTCACCTTGGGAGAACGCCTACATCGAATCGTTCCACGACAAGCTACGCGACGAATGCCTCAACCGCGAGGTGTTCGGCAGCCTGGCGGAGGCCCGTGTTGTCGTCGAGCAATGGCGGCGTGAATACAATGAATACCGGCCTCACAGCTCGCTGGACTACGGCACCCCGGCACAGGCGGCGACACGCTGTCAAACTCCGCTACGGCCTCGTCTCGCTACGCTCGACGAGACCTTCGCTGCGTTTGACAGCGTGAGAGAACCAACCAACATCAAGATCAACCCAAGGACGCAGGAACTACATTTATGACCTGTCCCACCCCAGGGAGCAGGCCACGACCATGTTTTGCCATCATCACTGCTGAGGCGTGCGCGAATGCCGAATGGCTTTTTGCGATGGCCGTAGGTCACGCAGAGGCGGCCATCGGGTAGCAAAACGGTAGCCGGTGGGTTGCCGCCGATGTTGCCAGTTACGTCAATGACCTTGGACCACGTCTTGCCGAGGTCATCACTGCGCCAGAGTTCAATGGTGTAATCGGGCTTGCCTTTGCGAAGGGTGGTAAGCAAGGCGCCGTCATTCGTGCGAACGCTGCTTGGCATGATGGCAAAACCGCCCTTCGGCGGCTCTTCGCCGATGTAGCCCTGGAGCTTCCACGTCAGTCCGCCATCGGTGGTGCGGGCGCAGAAGACGCGGCCTTCTTTGTGATCCGATTTCTTGCCGCAACTGCCGAACATGAGGCACTCACGCGGCCCGATTGGGATCAGATCGGTGCGCGTGGAGATGCCGTCCACGCCTTCGACATCGAACTTGAACGGCCCCTGCCAAGTCTTGCAGCGATCCTGCGTCGTGTAGAACCACGACGGGCCGACGTGCAGGCTCTTGAAGCGAAACATCATCGCGAAATCCGGCGCGGTGAAGTCGAGCGGTTCCTGCAAGGCGACAGCCTCGGGCTCGTTCTTCCGGTCCGAGTAAGGCTGATCCGCCTCGACCTTCCACGTCTTTCCACCGTCGAGACTGCGAGCCTGCACGCGATGACTCGGCTTCGTGCGGTCGATGCGATGATCGGTGGTCGTCTCCTTGTAGTATGTCGCCGTGAAGCCCACGACAAGTTCATCGCCCCACTGCCAAAGCCCCTGATTCGCCGGCCAGCCGCCGTAGCGACCGGGTTCTTTGTAAATGATGATGTTTTCCTGTGATGCAGGCTTCATCGTCGGCGCTGCGGCAGACTTTGCATTCGCATCACCCGTGTCGAGCTTGGCTGAGTTTTGCGCAGACGACTGGCCGCAAAAAAGCGCAAGCAGTGCAAAAAGTGGGAGGAGGGGGCGAAGCATGGGAGCCCTCATCTTGGGATGCAGCTGGCTCATTGCCAAGATCAGATGATGCGCTGAGAGCATTCGGGGCGCACGAGCGTTGAAGGCTGAGGCTCTTGATGCCTGATCCGTCATCCTCGTTTGTTCATGCTGCGCACTTCATTCGTTCTCCCTTTTACGCTGTTTATTGCCCTAGCCGCCGCTGGGCAGGACAGGGCGCATTTGAAGCTCGAATCGCCCTTTGGGTCGTTTGTGGAGACGGAGTTTCCGTTCTTCACGCAGACGGTGGATGCGAGGCAGTTCGGCGAAGTGCCGCAGAGGGAAAACCTCACGCCTCGTGGCATTATCGTGGCAGCGGGGAATGGCGTGTTTGGCTGCTTTGATCCTGATCTACTGCGCTGGGCGCTGATCTGGAAGGCGAACGACGAGGGCGAATACCTCTCGATGGATGGCATGGCGGCGGGGAGCTATCGACTGCCGAATCGGAAGTCCGCCTCCGGGCAAAAGGAGCTGCCGAGGCCGTTTGGCACGCCGCTTATCGCCTTGCCGCTGCGTCCGGGAATCGCCGTGGGCGATGCGCCATCGCTCGACGATCCGCGTGAGCGTGGCAAAGCGGAAGCGGGCGAGTTGGGGCTCGGTCCTGTGCCGGTGACACTCGGGCGCTTCTCTGGCA
This sequence comes from Verrucomicrobiaceae bacterium, assembly GCA_016713245.1. Classification (GTDB taxonomy): domain Bacteria; phylum Verrucomicrobiota; class Verrucomicrobiia; order Verrucomicrobiales; family Verrucomicrobiaceae; genus Prosthecobacter. The sequence goes on from JADJPM010000004.1 coordinate 202,959, forward strand.
TCCGACTCGTGGAGAGCGGCATGCAGTTGGAATACACCATCGGCAGCACGGCGGTGCGTGAGCGATTCATGGCCGATGAAGCAAAGGCGGCCCGCTTGATCGAAATCGGCCCGCGTGAGCAAAAGCTGCATCTCCGCATCGGCGCACAGGATGACGATTGGCTCCGTGTGTCGCCTTCAAAAGTCGCCACGACGCATCGCATCATCATCACACCTGCGGGTGATGTGTCAGTGAATCAACTCGATGCCTTTGCCGAGCTCAAAGCGCCTGCACGACGCTGGAAAACGTCCGTGAAGGCAGGTGCGGTCATTCCTCCGGCCAAGGATACGCCATGGGTGTTTGATGATCTGCCTTTGCCGATGCCAAATCCTTGGAAGCGCAATGTGAGGCCTGCGGATCTGGAGTTCTTTGCGGATGGTCGGGCGGTGGTGCTGACCTTTGACGGCGATGTGTGGATCGTCGATGGCCTCGGCTCTGATGCTGCCATGTGGACCCGCTTTGCCTCCGGCCTGCACGAGCCGCAGAGCCTGTGCATCATGGGCGATGTGATTCATGTTTTTGATCGCAACGGCATCGTGAAACTCCACGACACCGATGGCAATGGCGAGGCCGATTGGCATGAGAACTTCTGCAATGCCGTCGCACAGTCTGCCGAGACGCGGAACTATCCCATGGACATGATCGCCACTCGCGATGGCGGTTTTTATCTCGCGCTCGGCGGGCAGATCGGCACCACCATCGGCAAATACAACGGCGTCGTGGTGAAGATCCCGCCCGATGGCCGCAGCTTCCAGGTCATCGCCAGCGGCTTCCGCCAGCCCTACCTCGGTTACGATGTCGAGACTGGCCTGCTCACCGCCAGCGATCAGCAGGGCAATTGGAAGCCCGCCACGCCGATCTATCGCGTCGAGGAAGGTCGCTACTTCGGCTTTCAACCGGAGAAGCTCAAAGACAAAGTCACGCACCCCGCCACCATCGCGCCGCCGGAGGTGTGGATCCCGCATTTCATCAATCAATCCGGTGCCAGTCAGGTGTGGATCAAGCAACGCGATGGCCGCGAACCGCAGATGGGTGCGCTGAATGGATCACTCGTTCACATCGGCTACGGACGGCCCGAGATCTTCAAGATCTACCTCGATAAACAGGGCGAGCAGGGCGCGGTCATGCCGCTGCTATCCGGCTTCCCCTCAGGCGTGCTGAATGGTCGCATGCATCCGCGTGATGGGCAGCTCTACCTTGCTGGATTCCAAATCTTCGGCAGCTCCGGCAGTCGCACCGGCGGCATCTATCGCGTGCGTCCAGGCAAGACAGCCGGCTGGCTCCCACGCGAGATTCGCGCTGAGAAACGCGGCATCCTCATGAGCTTCGACGCGCCACTTTCCGCCGATCTCGCAGCGGAACTCGGTCGCTACTCCGCTGACCGTTGGAACTACCATCAGACGCATCAATACGGCTCCGGAAACTACCGCACCGACAACGACCAGCCCGGCCAGGAAGCCATCCCTGTCTCCAGCGCCAAACTCTCCACCGATCACAAATCCATCTTCCTCGGTATCCGCGACATGCGCTCCGCGCACACGTTGCGCCTCACCTATCGCCTGCCCGCACCCGGCATCGAGAAGATCGAAAACGCCTACCTCACGCTGCACTCGTTGCATTCCTTGGACCTCACCGCGCACGGATTCGCCGATGACAAAGTTGATCTCACACTGCGCCAGGACATCGCTGCAAACGGCCCTGCGATCGAACCCACCGCCGCGCTTGGAAAAGAAGTCGCCGTGCGCTTCGGCTGCATCGCCTGCCACGCCACCGGTGATCCCAGCATCCCCGCCCCACCACCCGCCGCCGGAGGTGCCAAGACCGCCGTCGGTCCGCCCTGGATCGGCCTTTGGAACGCCCCCCGCACCTTCTCCGACGGCTCCGACATCAAAAACGTCGATGCCGCCTACCTCCGCGAATCCATCCTCGATCCCGCCCGCCGCGTGCAAGCCGGCTACGAGATGGAACGCACCGGCGTCGGCATGCCCTCCTACCTCGGCGTGCTCAAAGACCACGAGATCGACTCGGTGATCTTGTTCATCAAGGCGCTCAAGAAGTAGGGCTGGGCGGCAACGAACCAAGTTGGGGCCTATCGCGATGATTCAACGTCCCACCCGAGGCTTGCGAGAGGTGGAGGGAGATTCCCAGCGACGTGTGCTTTCGGGCAATTGAGTGAGTTTCGACTGAATTGCGCCAAAGAGCACCTTCGCGGCATCGCGGACTTCGACGGGAGCGTTGCGGAGATATTTGGCATCGCCGCGCAAGTGGGCGCGGATGGCCTCGGACCACGGGCGGAGCTTTTGATCGGCTCCAGTGTCGGCGAGGAGTTCCAGCAGCTTTTCTCCGTAGCCGTAATGCAGCAGCGCAGCGGAAAGCGTAATCCAGTCGTCCTGCTGCTCCCTCGGAAACATGGCCCGATCTCCCAGGCGCTCGATTAAGCTGCGGATCAAGGCGGATGCTTGTCCCCAGTTTTCGTCGTGGGCAGCGAGGATGGCGTAGTCGAGATCAAGAACGCCTTCTCTTTGTTCCAATAGTCCGTTTGATATGATTCCGAGCATATCACGCATGGCATCCATTTTGCCGTCGTTTAGTTTCTCTCGGACAACGGCGAGTAGAGTTGAAATGGAGGAGAATTGGAGTGCTCTGTTGAAAAGAGTCCTGGCCGTATCTTTGTCGCCATGCTTCCTCAGCCAAGCTGCAATCGATGCAAGAGCCGCTGAGTTACTCGGATGCTCCTTAGCAAGGTCGAGCCAGAGATCAATTGCTTCAATATGACGATGTTTCTGCTCACCAATGAATTCGGCTAGCCTGCCTTTCGCATAACTTGAGTCAGGGTGATCTGATACGGTCTTTGTTAACAATGCTTCAGCCTCTTCTCTGCCTCCTTTTTTCTTTGCTACTAACTTTGCCAAACTAATGGCAGCGAGTTGATCCAGCGGATCAAACTCAAGAGCCTTGCGAAAGGCCTCTTCAGCGTCAGGCTTTCGCTTTGAATCTTTGACTAGCAGATCACCAAGACACCTCCAATAAAGAGGGTTACTTGGCTCAAGATCAATGGCTTTACGGTAGCTGCCTTCCGCCTTCTGAAACTGCCCGAGCTGTTCTTCCTGTAACAGCCCTAAACGAAACCATGGGCTGGCTTCATCTGGCTTAAGCTCGATAGCTCTTCGAAAGGCCGCATCCGCAGCGCTGCTTTGATTGCCTTTTTCTGCTAGCAATATTCCATAACGGTTCCAGATCGAAGGTTCCTCAGAGCCTAACTCGGTGGCTTTAGCGCAGGCTTCGAGTATTTCCTCATGAGGGGCTTCGTTCATCTCGAGAAGGGAGGCGCAAAGCTCCCATGCTTCTAGAACATCGGCCCTTATCGAGACGAAGCCTCTATAGGCTGAGAGGGCTGCTGCATACCGCTTAAATTGCTGATGACACAATTTGCCCCAAGACACCCAAGCGGATGCATCTCTAGAGCCCTCCTGAGGAGCCTTGAATCCTGATACCGCATCAAATGCCTCGTCTGATACTTCGTGGAGATTCTTCGCCGCTTCTCCAACGAGAAGGCACATCTCCATTTTTTCAGGTGTGTCTGCTCGGAGAATTGCCGCGCTCATGTGAGCCGGATCACGAACGTCGATAACAATCCCGTTTCTCAGAAGCGACGAAAACCACTCTACAGCCCCTGGCGGCACAAGCTCGGTGAGGGAGTGAACGTTGGCTTTGGCCTCATCGACTAACTGTGTGACTTCAGCGGCAGGGAGCTTCCTGCAAGCAATCTCCTCACGTCGGCTTACGAACAAAGGAACTCCCAAAATCACATCCGCAAACTTCTCCGGCGTGATTGGGCTGTCCTTCGGCACGGCTTGGATGAGTCGCTCGCGGAGTTCGGCGAACTCCCATCGGTGCGGGGGAATCTCGGCAAGATCGAGGATGTCTTCCAGTTCCTCAATCTTCTGGCGGTGGGCTTTGATGAACTCGGACTCGACGTGGTCGTGGAGGCGGAGCTTGAGGTGACGGTCTTGAATGGCCTGCTCCAGGGCGAGGGCGTAGATTTTCTGCGATTTGCTGAGGGCGGGCTGATCGAGGAGGTCCTGCGCGAACTGCTCACGCTCGCCTGCGGAGTGCAGGCACTCGATGAAGCGGGTGAGGTAGATGAGGTTCCGTTTATCCCGCCGGGTGGCCTGGCGCATGAGGAACCAGATGTTGAAGAAGCGCTCGGTGATCTGGTAGCCAGTGCGGTCACGCGGGGTACGCTGCTCGGGGATGGGTCCAGTGCGGTCGGGTGGATCGACGGTGACTTCTTCGATAACATCGGCCTTTTTCAGGCGGTCGAGCTGCGGACTGATTTGGTTCGCCTGGAGGCGGGTGGCCTCGCAGATACGACTGAGGACGACGGGCTCCCACATGGTGGCGATGGAGCTGACAACGATCTGTGCTTGTGGGGAAAGCTCTTCAAATCGGGCTTTGTAGAGCGGTGTCATCCAGTCGAGCAGCATTTCGAGGTCTTGATAGGCCTCCTGCGAGAAGCCGTGGGAGAAGACATCGAAGAGGATGCGCGTGGTGCGCGGATTCCCGCCAGTGAGGGCGTGCAGGGCATGGAGGCGACCGCTTTCCTGGTCGATGCGGGCGGGGATGTCTGTGTTTCCTGTGCGCTCGGCGAGGCGGAGGATGACATCGCGCATGTCCTCATACGAGAGGCGTCCGAGGGGGTGCGTTTTGAAGTGATCGTAAAAGGGCGCGGCGTAGTCCTGATCGAGCATCTGTGCGGAGGCACCGATGATGATGGGGGCGCTGTTTTTCATGAGAAATGCGCGGAACTGATGCAGCTCCGGCTTTTTCAGGCGCTCGAAGATGAGGCCGAGATTATCCACGAGCAGCACGGGGCGACGGCCGATCTCGGCGGCGATGTAGAGTAGGGTGCGCTCGGCATCCTGGGCGACGATTTCCTCGGCAGCGCGGTCTTTGCGCAGGCGCTCCACGGCTTCGTCGATCTTGATGATGATGGCTTCGGAGCCGTTTTCCTGCTCCAAGGTATCCGCAAGGGCGTCGAGGCAGTTCAGGAAAACGGTGGAGAGGCGGTCCACGGAGTATTGCTCCTCGGGAAAACCGAGCGGGATGAATGATTGAGCGAGCGGCTGCTCGCGGAGGGCCACATGTAGGCGGCGGAGCATCGTCGTCTTTCCCATGCCGCGCTGGCCGATGAGGAGATGGTGCTGCGGGATGGAGCCTGCTCGTGTGGCGCGGATGTCCTCCAAGATGCGGTCCAAAACATCCTGCCGGGCGATGAAGCTGGCGCGGATCTCGTCGTCGCTCTGCCGTCCTGGCGTAAAGATGGCCATGCGGTGCAAAGCCATCGGTGGTGCTGGTGGGGGCGGTGTGCTCATGCGACCTCCCTTGCATGCCAGTAACCGCGCAGAAGGAAGGAACGGAAGGCATAAGTGGTGCCGCCATCCTCAGTGGCGGCTTGTTTCAGCAGATAGCCGTCCCTTTCAAGCTGGCCGAGCGTGGTGGCGACCATGCGAGCGATGTCGTCGGGGTCTTTGGAGGGAAATTTGGCCTGCACGAGGCTGGTCAACTGCGAGCGCGAAAGGCCTGCGGGCTTGGCGCAAAGGGCGTTCAGCATGGTGACGGCTGTCTTGTGATGCTCGACATCGAGTCCCTCGGAGAGCCTGCCACGCCACGGCTCGAAGTGTTTATAAAACTGAGGCGCGATGAGTCCCTCGCAGGCCTGTTTCACATCATCGGGTGTCGGTTTCCGACGCGGTGGCGGCCCAAGGCGGGTGTAGATCTCGTGAAACACGAGCTGGAGGAAAAAGGGCAGCGGCCAGCCGATTTGATCCAGCACGAGGCGGCAGATCGCCTCGTCCATTTCGATGCCTTTGCTCGCCGCCAGAGCTTGGAGGAAGGCGATGGCCGTCGGCTCATCGTAAGCGCCAAGTGATTCAGGCTGGAGGTCATTGATGGTGGCGGTGAGGCGACGTAACTCAGCAAAGGTGTCGAGGCCCACCGAACCGAGCAGTAACCAGCGCACGTTTTCACGGTAGCGAAGGCGCAAACCGCGGAACCAGTTCAAAAAGGCGTGAAGGCGCCTCTGGTCGGGATCTGCCTCTTCCAAGGCCTCCAACAGCACGGGCAGCTCATCGACTGCGATGAGGATTTTATCGCCCGACTGCTCGATATCGCGAAACAGCCGCTCGATCTGGTGCTCCAGCGTGGAGGTCTCGTGCCCCTCGCCGGAATTGACTTCTAGCGAGAAGTCTCCCGCTCCCAGCTTTCCGCGAAATTCACGGCGGGCATAGGTGATGAATTCCGTCAGCCGGGCGAGTGCGGGAACATGGACTCCAGCGGATTTTAGCTCCTGAAACAACCTGTCGAGAAAGCCCAGTTCATCCCGGCAGCCCTGCACATCGGCGAGGGCAAAGCGCCAGTGGAAGCGCTGAGCCTCCTGCCCGACCCGATGCGCTAGGGAGGTCTTCCCCACTCGACGCGGAGCCAGCAGCAGGACGTGATTGCCCTCCTCCAGTGTGCTCCAGAGCCTTTGAGTGTCATTTTCACGGTCGAAGAAGTCTTCGCCCTCCACAGGTTGTCCGAGGATGTTGTTCATGGCGTTGCGACACTTATACAAAAGTGCATTTATGCAAGTTTGTATTTTTGTGAGCATCGCCGCCGATCACAACGACCTACCCAAGGAGGGCGTGATGGCCCGCTAAAGACCGCAAAGGGGGCTGATCCGCCTCTCTCTGCGATCCTTGCGTTCCTTTGCGGCGATGAACTCACGCCAGCTTGTAGCAATCCGCCCACTCCGCACGCGGAGGCGGGCCGGAGAGACGAGCGTTGGCTTCGTCGTTGCCGATGAAGCGCTTCGTGGCCGGATCGAACTTCAGATCGACGTTCAGATACTCGGCGATGGTGCCGAGGTTCAGCACCTGGGTGAGCAAGCCGGACACGCTGAAGGGGGACTCGGTCTTGCCTTCGCCCATGCAGGCGTTGATGAAGCTGTTGAAGTGATTGCGCTCCAAAGGATGCAGCCCCATGGCGTCTTTGTGTTCCACCATCTTCGCACGAGGATACAGGAGCGAATGGCGGTCGTGCGAGCCGCGCTGAACGAGGTAGTCGCCCTGTTTGCGGTGGAGGAGTGATCCTGCATTGCCGGGATTCGGAATCACGACTTTGCCGTCGGGGCCCGGGTCGCCATATTTCTCCTCGATGTCGAATTTGATGTCGCTGCCAGCTTTCCAGTGCAGTTCCACGGCGGGCATTTTTTCGCCACGGGCCGGGAACTCAAAACGGATGTCCGAGCTGAGCGGATAGCTGATCTGGTTGTAATCGGCGAGCGCCAGCGGCGTGATGCGCGTGGGCAGGCCGAGCTTCAGGTGATGATGCGCGAAGTCGATGATATGCGCGCCCCAGTCGCCAAACATGCCGCCGCCGTAGAGGTGGAAGCCGCGCCAGTTAAACGGGTGATACATCTTGCTGTAGGGCTTCACCTCCTGCGGACCGCACCAGAGGTTCCAGTTCAGCGTTTCAGGCTTCGGTTCCTCCGCAGGATAGCCCTTCACGAGCGCACGCTCCGTCGCATTCATGAACCAAAGCGAGGGCGACTTCCACGCGTCGATCTTCACGATGTCATCCACGATGCCCGCCGCGAGCATTTGCTTGAACTGCTCAGCTCCGGCGGATGTATGCCCTTGATTGCCCATCTGCGTGACCACTTTGAACTTCTTCTCAGCTCGCATGAGGATCTCCGCCTCTTCAAAAGTGTGCGTCAGCGGCTTCTCGACATACACATGCTTGCCGAGCGCCATCGCGCTGATCGCGGCGGTGAAGTGCGTGTGATCCGGCGTGACCACGCTGACCGCGTCGATGTCCTTGCCCATCTTGTCGAGCATCTCGCGGAAGTCCTGGAAGCGCTTCACATCCGGGAAGGCCTTCAGGTTTTTCTCCAGACTCTTCGCCGTCACGAAATCCACATCCGTGAACGCCACTGGCGTCGCAATCCCGCCCGCCGTGAGCCCCGGAATGACACTACCTGCTCGTCCACCGATGCCGATGCAGCCGAGATTGACGCGACGACTAGGCGGCAGCTTCGGATTGTCCGCCGCACGGGCGCTGGTGAGATAGGCGGGAATGAAATTGAACCCGAGTCCTGCTGCGACGCTGTTTTGGACGAAACGACGACGGGAGTTGGGAGTGGCTGAAGAGGTTTTCATGGTGTGGGTGATGATGAGAATAGGTCCATCTTTTGGTGAGATTGAACGACGGGCAAAAGGCGGAGCTTTAACAGTGAACGCTCTCTTTTTTCCATTTAAGCGCCCGTAAAGTCCACTCCGCTGGTTTCAGCGACAAATAAACAACATCGGCAACCCATCTGCGCGTGATACGTCTGGCGACGTATGGACCGAGACGATTGTAAATCCTGCGGGCGACACGGTGGAGACGTGGCATCCTTGCTGCCCAGAAGGTTTCGAACTCCCAGAATGTCTGAAGCTGATCATTGATGAGGCGTTCCTGGCCGCGACGCTGGATCGGGTGAAATGGACCAACAAGTGAAGCATGACCACGCATGGCCGCCGTGACGACAAAGCAGTCTTGCGGAGCTTCCGACGGAAGAGCGTCAAACACTCGCTTCGAGTGCCAAACGGAAAGAACCCACGAGGGCACCATCGAAAGCGTAGCCGCTAACAGTTTTGTGAAGCCAAGGCCACTTTCTCTCACCAGCCGACGAGCCACGACCGAAAAGTAGATGGCGGTTAGAATTGGCACGAGAAATGGCCAGATTGGGATCAGAGCCCTCGGGAAAACAATCAGGCCGTGGATCAGGCATGTCACGCTGACGATGGCGCCAACCCAATATCCAAGAACGATCCACGTTTTGTGAGGCGAGTCAGCTTTCCACACAACTCTTGCGTAATAAGCCGCTAGTGCCCACACAACAAAAGGTGACAACCACAGTTTGCCGACCACAAAACAGGTGAATGCGCCATGCGTGCAAGCACCCTTCCAATCAGGGAGCAACTCGACCGAAAGCAGAAACCAGTAAACTGGGAGAGTGATGCCCATCACTACCCGTAACAGCGACAGAAAGAATACTTTCCATGAGCGACGATAGATCGCTGGCGCGATGGAGAGTGCCAATGCTGGCAACCACGCTCCGATCATGCCGTAGCCCAAAAGGTAAGGGAATAAGATGTCCGTCATTTTTGATGTTTGGTGGAATCGCTGGTTTCTGGCTTTGATCCGGCGAGCCAACACTGTGCTGGCCTCGAGCGAATGAAGCACTATTTTCGCGGATATGGCCCGAGATGCTCATGCGCGATGAGCCATCTTCCATCGACCTTCCGCAGAATGGAGGTGCCGCGACCACCGCCAGACGATTCCTGGCCGCTGATGAGGCCCTTCCACCGGAACTCATAATGACAAGTGGCCACGTCCTCCGTAACCACCGTCCACACGATGTCGTGAAGGCTGAAAATCTCGTTTTCGATCAGCTTGAAGGTCTTCTCAAAAGCTGCCTGCGCCGCAGCGTGTCCGATGAAGGTGTCCTCCGTGAAGATGAACACCGCATCCGCCGCGACATGCGGAGCGATCGGGTCCCACGAATGCGTGTTCAGGGCCTCGACGTAGGCGGAGAGGGCGGTGGTGTGGTTCATCGTGGTTTCAGCGGCTGACAACGAAACGATGAAAAGGCCGCCAAAGAGCGCCAGAAGGAGTTTTTTCATGAGGCAGGGTGGTTTGATACAGAACGCGGGCACAGACTCGACATCTCACCACGTTTCACCATGACACGCCCATCATGACTTCCTTCCTTCCATGCGCCACGCTGGCGTTTTGCCTTGTTTGCAGCGCTGCCGAACCTCCACGCATGCTTTTCCTCGAAGATGCCGGTCACGATGCCACCGCGCCGAGTGGCACGCGTTCGGGTTATGCCATCCTGCGCCGCGAAGACGGCAGCTTTTGCTTCTACAATCCCTATGCGCCCTCCGCCGAGCCATTGAGTCTGCCCGATGCGAAAGGCGTGAAGCACACGCTGCGGCCTGCGTTGCCCGAAAGCCTCGCCAAGTCGAAGGCGCTCGTCGAGAGCGGCATCCTCAACAACGCGCAGACGCTCCTCGCCGCCGATGGCACGGTTCGCAGCATCACCGTGAAGTCGGAAAAGCTCAGCAAGGAGGACGCGGCACGCATCGGGCTGCCGCTCTATTTGGATGTGTGGTATCGGCAGGGCAATGCCACGGCCGTTTCGGAGCCGATGCGCACCTGGCGTGGTTACAACGGCTCGCAGATGGAGTATCAGCGCCTCGCGAGCGGTCGTCTGCTCGTGCCGCATGGCAGTTATCGTCCTTTTGGAAAAGCCGTGCCGCCCACCGGTCGCCACGAGACGGTGATCGAATACTCCGATGATGGCGGTGCGAGTTGGCAACTCAGCGCCTCAAAACTCACCTCGCCCTGTTACGAAGGCTACAACGGCTCCAACGAAGGCGCCTGCGAGCCCTGCTTCGAAGAACTCCGCGATGGCTCCATCTGGATGCTCATGCGCACGCAGGCAGGTTGCCTCTACGAGTCCCTTTCCATAGACAACGGCACCACCTGGTCAGTCGCTGCTCCCACGCGTTTCCGCACCTCGACCGGGCCTGCGAATCTGCTCCGTCATCGCGATGGAAGGCTCGTTTTGACCTGGAACAACTGCGAGCTGCCACCGAAGCAGGAAGGCGTCGGCGTCTATGGCGGACGCGATGCGCTGCACATGGCCATTTCGAGTGATGATGGCCGCACCTGGCAGGGATTTCGCGAAATCTACCTCGATCATCGCCGCAACGACAATCCCGCCGCCTCTGGCGACCGCGGCACCGCCTATCCGCTCGCCGCTTTCACCGAAGATGGCCAGATCGTCGTCCTCGCCGGTCAGGGCAAAGGCGGCCGCAATCCCATCCTCGTCGATCCCGATTGGATAACCGCCACCAGCGCCGAATCCGACTTCCGCGACGGTCTCGCGCAATGGACCGTCTATCAACACACCGGCCCCGCGAAACGCTGGTGGCGTGCCCGCCGCATCGGTTGCGAACTCATCGAAACACCCGGCGAAAAAGACACGCGCAGCCTGCATGTCCGCCATGCAGCATCGTCCGATGCCCCCAGCGAACCCGACACCGCCGTCTGGAACTTCCCCAACGGCTGGCGCGGCGAACTCACCGCCCGCATCCGCCTGCCCGCAGGCTCGCAAGGCGCGATCTTCTCCCTCAACGACCGCTTCTTCGATCCCTCGAACACCCTCGGCGAAGACGCCGCCGTGTTTCAGGCCCGCGTGACCGCTGAAAACACCCAGCCGGACACTTGGCACACGCTTTCGCTGCGCTGGGACCTCGGCAGTCGCCAATGCGAGTATCGTCTCGATGACAAACTCATCGCCACCCTCCCGCTTCATTCACCCACGCTCAATGGCGTCAGTTATGTCCGCATTCGCTCCGCCGCGAGCACGCCCGATCCTCACGGCATTATCATCCGCCATGTGAAAGCTCAAATCAGTGATCCGAATGCCCCAGCCGTCACACCCGAACAAGTCGCCGCCTCGCAGCAGGCGTATGTGAAGACGATCATCTCACGCTGGTGACCCAGTGTGGTGCAGCCGTCCCGGCAGCCTCTGATGAGTCTAGGCAGCGTTTTAAAACTGGGAAGGGTGGCGTTGGCAAGGGGAGGGCTTCTGGGTAGGAGCAAGCGAGGAGGCTATCGAGGGATAGCTGACGAGTGCAGCGACACCGCCAGAAGCCCTCCCCTTGCCAACCCGTAGGGCTGGGGCGGCAGGGCATGACTGGCTGCGTTGCACGGCTTGTCGTTATCAGCATGATAGCGCCTGCGCCATGCGCCTTGCCATTCATGCCCTGGCGCTCCCGGCGACACCTTTCCCAGTTTTAAAACACTGCCTAGCAGCCTGTCGGACTTAGATCAACGCTGATGGCATCCCCAGCGTGGCGGGCGGTGGTGGCGGCTTTGGGTTCATCTGGACTGTGCACTGGTCCGGTCGCTCGTGGCCCGTTGGTGGGTCGTTTTTTGCTTCCGACTGCTCGTTGACGCGGTTTGTATGCCTCCCCTGTGCTTTTTAGACGCTTTGCAGCTCGGCTCCCAGGTGGAAGAGGCGCTTGAGGTTGTAGCTCAGGCTCACCAGCTTCCATTCCAGGTTCACTTTCTTGAGCCCTCTCAGGCTAAACCGCCTGAACCCCAGCGCTTCTTTGATGATGCCGAACACTGGTTCGATGGTGCTTTTGCGCAAATCGTAGGCTTTACGCCCGGCGCTGGTTTGCAAGCGCCTCTTCATTTGCTCGATGAACGGTGCCTCTGGCGGCAGTTCTGCTGGCTCTGCTTTGATCTCCAAATCAGCGATGCGTCGCGTGTGCTTGTGCCGCTCTGTGGCGGCGAGCACCTCGACTCCGCTGAGCGCTCCGCTTTCACTGCTCTCCACGCCTTTGACGGCGGCTTCGCTATAAAAACCGCTGTCGATGAGCACTTGGCTGACGCTTTCGATCACCAGATCGAGTGTGCCCAGTGTGGGGGTGAGTTCTTGCTTGTCGTTGGGTGCATCGACGACCTGCCCGGCGATGATGAGCCGACTCTCCACTTCGACACCGGCCTGCGCGTTGTAGGATTGCTCAAAGTGCTGACCACTGCCTGCTTTCATGATGCGGCTCTCGGAGTCGGTGAAGTTGAACTGGTCGCTCGGCTCAGGGCCTTCCTGCGGTGGCTTGGGCGCTTTGCCTCCTCGTGGGCGTTTGCCGCCGTTGCGCTCTTTGGCTGCTCGGATGCGCTCTTCGTGGGCACGCAGCTTGGCTGCATACTCGGCCTGCTCCGCAGCGTGGCGTTCTTTGGCCCGTTCGCGCATGACGGAGGCGGCTGCTTTGAGCTTTTCGAGCCGGTCTTGCCGACGCTCGATCTCGGCAGGAATGCTCAGGCCGTCACGCAACGGGGCGCTGTCGGTATCGGCGGCGCGTGCGATGAGCGTGGCGATCTCTTCTTCCAGCAGACGCATCTGCTCGGCAGCGTGGCCGTAGCTCACGGCGCTGTGCTTGCTGGCATTGGCGAGGATCTTGGTGCCGTCCACCGCTAGGGTGATATTGCCGACTTTGAGCAGCTTGGCGCGTGCGGCCAGCTCGAGGACTTGGTGGAAGTTCTTGGCGAGCAGGTCGCCATTTTGCACGCGGAAGGCGCAGATGGAGTCGTGATCGGGATGGGTGCTCGCGCAGAGGTAGCGCACGGGCACGCTTTCATAAGTGCTGCGCTCGATTTGACGGCTGCTGAAGGTGCCGGTGGCGTAGCTGTAGATGAGCAGCGCGAGCATGGTGGCAGGAGGGTACTGCGCGTCGCCGCTGCCGCGATGGTTGATATGCGCAGTGCTCAGATCGAGTAGGCTCACGGCGTCGAGGATGAAGTGGACGAGGTGTTTGCCATCGACCCAATCGCGCATGTCCGGGGGCATGAGCATGGGAGTGTCGCGGTCGATGTTCACAAAGCGGGCTGCCATGCGCTGCTTTTAGCATCCGCTTCGTGCCTTGGCAAAGTCCGACAGGCTGCTAGAGGACTCAACCACACTAAGACTTCGGTTTCGCGCTCCAAAGGGCGATGTTGCGGAACTGTGCTCCCTCCGCTTTTGCGACGAATCCGACGCGGCCTTTGCGCTCGTTGAAGCGCTCGTGGCTGGCTTCGAGCACATGGTCGTCGATTTTGGCTAAGAAGTGGTCGCCACAAACTTCGACGGTAATGCGATGCCAGGAGTTGGGATCGAGTTTGACCTCGATCTTCTTCAATTCCTCGCGGCGGGTTTCTTTCGCGATGCCGCTCATCTTTTGAATCCAAATCGCGGTGGGTGTGATCATGACGCGGCCTTGATGGAGGTTCGGTTGATTCGTATCGCGGCACACGAAGCCGATCTGTGGCGAGGCTCCGAGCTTCAACTCACCTGTCAGCACGTAGTCGCCGAGATCCACGATGTGCTCGCAAACGGCCTCGTGCCCATTCGGACGCTTCTCGCTCGGGCCTTCCTGCACAGCGTAGGCTGCACCATCCTTGATGCTCCAGGTGCCGATGCCGCCGCGCCAGCCATCCGTGCCGGGTTGCTTTTGTTTCGTGAAAGACTCCGGCTTATCAAAGGCCTCGGCGGCGATGAGTTTGTCCGGCAGGCATGTCTGCGTGGTTGGCGGAACGGGATCGGCAGCGAAGGTAAATGATGAAGCGAGAAGGAGGACGATGAGGGGTGGTTTCATGGGGTCGAAAGTAGATTCGATTGTTAATCGAATCATGGGGCGGAAGGCTTCGATTGCCAATCGAAGCTACAATGACGCCGCGCTTTCCAATACGCCGCGAGGTGGTAAACGAGGCCGCAACTCGCATTGTGCGTGTAATCGAAGCCACCGAGAAGTTTTTGCAGCGCAGACCGCTGTTCGTTGGTCAGCTTCGGTGAATCGACCATGAGCAGAATGAGCGCGGACTCACCCGCTTCACGCGTGAGATGCCAGATTTCGCGAAATGGCCCCCACTGCGGATTCGGGTAGCCTTTTTGGTTCTTCCACTCGGGGACCGTCCGCCAGTCGGGGCCGAGCATCTGCATCTCTTTGGGGCTCTTTTTCTCGATTTGGGCCAGGACGCTCGTGAATCGCTTCGCAGCCAGTTCGCGAATGTGAAGCATGTGCGCGTGGGTTTGGGCTTTGAGCGCCGCATCGGGTTCCAATGCGTGAAGAACCTCCAGGGAGCATTGCATCTGCAGCAGAGCGTAGGCGGGTTTATTCTCGCTGGGATTCGCTGACTGCGCGATGGCCTCGGCGGCATATTTCCGCCATTGCTCGCGGTAGCGTTCGTTCTTCGTCACGTCCCAAGCCGCCGCGTAGATCATCGGCAACCTCGCCGCCTCATGCGCCTGCACCTTCCACATGCGACAGATGCCCAGAGGACAACGCGAGCCATCCGCACGGCAGAAATCGAAGTCATTCTCCGGCGTCACAAACGCGATCATCCTCTCCGCCACATCGGCGAGGATGACGCGGATCTGCTCCTTCGTGCCCTCATCCGCCAGCGGACTGTGATAATACTGCCACAACCCGTGAACAAAGTGCGTCACCTGATCGCGTGACGAGTTGATGTAAGTGCTCGTGCCATCCTCCGGGCACACATTTCGTGCCACGAAGCCCTTCACGCCATGCACCGAGACGCAGCGCTTGAGTCCGGCAAAAACGCTCGCCGCCTTCTCTCGCAGCGACTCATCCTTCGTGACCTCAAACCGATCACACAGCACGCTCAGCATCGCCCCACCGAGGATCGCTCCATCCTCCATGCCCGTGCTGTAGCCGCAGGGATTGGGGTATTGCCGCTTCACCTCATCCGCCGTCGGCAAATGCGCTTGTTCCTTGCCCTTCTCATAGCTGCTGAGGTAATCGCCAAAGGTCTGCACCTTCGGCAGATAAAGGCGACTCCAGACCATGTCCCAGGCTTGCTCGATGTTTGCGGGTTTTGCGGTTGTGGCCGCTGTGAACTGGCTGGAGATGATGAAAAGAGCTGGAAGGAAAAATCGGGTCATGCGTCGCTGATGAATGAGTTGGGAAATCGATCTGCATAGATCACCACACGCTCCATGCAGCGCGTGATTCCGACGTAGATCTGGCGGGTGTGGTCTTGGATGAGTTCGGCGCGTTCTTCGTCGGTGAGCAGCGGGTTGGACTCGGTGGCGAGGAGGTCGTCACAGCCGAGGAGAAAGACCACCGGCCGCTCCAGCCCTGTGGCGGCCATGAGGTGGGCCACGCCGATGCTTTCCTCCGGCGCATGGTCATCACGCACGGAGCTGGCGGAGTTTGATCCGAGGCTTGTATTGAGATGCTGCATGACGGCCTGCACGGTCATTGCACGGCCTGCCACGAGGATGAGGATGTGGCTCGCTGGCATGCCGCTTTGTTGCAATGACTTCAAATCGGCGGTTAAACGGCGCAGTTGATCTTGCCCAGCACCTCCAGGCTGCAAGATGGGCGGAATACCCGGCTCCAGCGTCTCTAGCCATTCGGGCGCGGGGAGGTTCAGCGGCTCATGTTCCTCTGAAAGTCGGCTGCGGTAAAAATCACGCGCGAACTCCAGGATGACGCGTGTGCTGCGGTAAGGCTTTTCGAGCTTGTGAGAGCGGCTGCGCACATCCAGCCCGACGGCGCTCCAGGATAGGCGTCGCTTCAAAAAGCCTTGGGTGGGATCAGCACACAAAAAGAGGTGCCCGCCGGGTTTGAGAGCCGATTTGAGCAACTCGAGCCATACCGGTGCAAAGAACTGTGCCTCGTCGATGAGCAGATGATCAAACTTTTCTGCCAAGAGCGTCGCAGGAGGCTTTTCACGCACGGTGAGAGGCCACTCGGACCAGTCAGCACGCTCGCTTTGCCGTAGATGGGCACGGTAGCGGAGTAGCATATCCAAAAGCTCGCGTCGTTGTCTTGCGCTGAGGCGGGTTCCGCGTCCTTTGCGCTCGGCGGTGAGGTAGCTTTCATCCGCGAGAGCATGGTCACACATCCAGCGCAGCTCATCACGCAGCCACTCGGCGCTGAGTTTTGCGAGCGAGGTCATCGGTGGACGTTCACGCTCGATCCAGCGCAGAATCTCCGGCTCGCTCATCATGTCACCTGCCGAGCGTGCCACACGCCCGAGCCATTGATTGAAGGTGAGGCATTCCACCCGGTTGCCTGCGTGATGACGCGCTAGACGGCGGCGAAGATCATTGATGAGCGGGCGGTTGAAGCTGACGAGCAGCACACGCGCTTGCGGGAAGTGCGTGGCGAGCAATGCCGCGCGATGCACAAGCACGAGCGTCTTCCCACAACCTGCCACACCTGTGATGACACGCAGATGCAGATCACGCGCGAGGTTCTCCGCCTCGGGGTCGGCTTCGAGATCGAGCCGGGCGCAGCGTTCCTGTTTGTAGTCGAGCAGCAGCGGTGCAGCGAGCTTGTCGGCTGGACGCTGGATGGCTTTGCGTTTCCATGGGCTCTCGATACGCACCTCCGGCACGGCTGCGGCACGCCAGCGGGCGATGTTTTCCATCGGAAGCACTGTCGCGGTGAGGCGATGCAGACTCTGCGCAAGCAGCACCGCTTTTTTGCAGTCGCGGTGGGAGATGACAGGTATCGTCTCGTCATCCAATACCAAGTGTCCGGTGCGAATCTCCACGGAGGGCAGGGCAGGTGCGAGGATGAGCAAATCGGGAGCGAGATGACCTGCCGCGCCCACTCTCTTTTTTCGCCAGGCGATCAAAGCTCTCGCGGCATCTGCGAGCGGAGGCGTTTTGCCTTCATCAAAAAGCGCTGCCTGTGTCGTGCCGCCACTCCAGATGATGACCAGCCAGCAACGTCCGTCCGCAGCCACCAACAGCGCATCCGGCCCGCCATTGGCAGCTTCCCCCCGCATGGCGCGGCTGGCCTCAATGCCATGCGCGGCGAGCTGGCCGAGCATGGCGCGTGCTTTGATGATGTGCGTCATGCAGGGAGTCGGATGGAATGCGCGAATCGGGCGAGGGACCTCAACAGCGCCTGATCCTCTGCTAGGTCTGTGTCGTGCAAGTCGGTGTGAAGGAGTGAATCGCTGGCGAGGATGATCATCTTTGAGCTGGCTCGGGTGGCTGCCACATTCAGTCGCCGTGGATCAAAGAGGAACTCCGCCTGCCTCTGGATGAAGCCGGGATCGGAGGCGCACATGGAGAAGACGATGACCTCGCGCTCCTGACCCTGCATCCGCTCCACCGTGTCGATAACGCATCCGCGCCATGAGGTGTCCGGCATCAGCGTTTCGAGCCGACGACGCATAGCACGCGCTTGTTTGCGATACGGCGTGACCACGGCGATGTCCTCTGGCTTCACGCCTCCAAGATGAAGCGCTCGGAGGATCTCCGCAGCGGCAGAAACTTCGGCGGCATTCAAAGTGCGGCTGGCCTCGTCCAGATGACCGAGCCAGACCAACGGTGTCTCCGGTGTGATGACCTGATTCAGCCACTCCGGCCCCTGAGGAGGCACCTTGCATGCTAGCCGCCGAGAGGCAGCCACTGGCGCGGGGACGAGTTCGCCCTGATAAAAGTTCTCCGAGGGCCAGGCTGCGAGCTTATCATTGAGGCGATACGTCACATCCAGGCAGGTGCCGTGCTTTGCCTGTGATCTCAGCGCATGAAATATGCCGATGGAGTCCACCTCACGACGCGAACGGCTCATCACCACCGGGCCAAGTTGTTCCTGATCGCCAAACAAGAGATACTTCCGACCTGAAAGCATGGCCATGATTGCCAGCGCGGTGGTCATCTGTCCGGCCTCGTCGATGACGATGGTGTCAAACTCGACTCCAGGTAGCCTCTTCCGCAGGGCAAACGGAGTGGTCGCTGCCACCCACCCTCCTGATTGTGAAGCAAGCGGACTGGTGGCGAAGAACTCGTAGCGGTCGAAGTTTTCATCCCGTCGGTGCATCGGTGCGCAGATGCGGGCCACACGATCACGATCATTCATTTCGCGGGCTGTGGCGGAGAGCGCATTATCAATCGCCCGATGAGTGAACGCCGTGATGAGCACTCTCTCACCACGCTCGACAAGACGGCGCACCACCTGGGCAAGCACTCGCGTCTTGCCCGTTCCCGGCGGCCCTTGGACGAGACAGCAACGCTCTACCGCCAAGCAACTCGCAATCGCATCCCGCTGGGCATCTTCCCACGCCTGCGGCTGCTTTTGCAAATCCTCCATCGCGCCATTGAACTCCTCCTCATCGAACTCCGGAGCCTCTGAACCCATCAGCAGTGGCAGAATGCATTCCTGGCCGATGGCGCTCATTGGGAGGCGGTCAAACGCGGCCAAGTAGTGGCTCTCCAAATCCAGAAACGCCTCATCCATGAACCATCCGCTAGGCTCGGAGAACATCGCGGCTTTGAAGCCCTTCTCCGTCACCAGCCACATTTCGCCCGCTTCTTCGCGGAAGAGGTTCGCCAAGATCTCATCGCCATCTTCAGCTTGTCGCAGCGTCACCAGATCACCTTCGCGGAGCCGTGAATCATTCCCAGCATGGTTGAAGACCGCCCGCCCAGCCTCATCAAGGCGCTGGAAACGCAGGCTCTCAATGCAGGTGCCATCTTCCACACGCTCAATGCGCGGTTTTGCCCGCTGCTCGGCGAACTTCAACCGCTGCGCTGCAAACTCCGCCGCCACAAAGGCGCGGAGGTCTTGCAAGACGGATTCGGCATCGAGAGAGAAAGCTGGCATCAGGAAATCTACACGCCGGAATACCCAAAAGAAAAGCTCGGGAAGTGTGTTTGAGTCTTATGAACTCATCGGAAGCAGCCAAGACGGCTGCTCCACACTTTCCCAAGCCATGATGAAACACCCCACACGCCGAAAACTGCTCCAAACGGCGCTCTCCGGCGCATCCGCTTTCTTGGCGGGAAACCGCCTGATCGCCGCCGATGCGGATCCTCGCGTGCGCGGGCCGTTTCCGATCCTCTCGACGCCGTTCACGGAAACGGGTGCGGTGGACTATGAGGTGCTCGCGGATCAGGCGCGGTTCGTGGACTGGGGCGGCTGCCCGGGCATGATCTGGCCACAATCGGGCGATAGCGTGGATCTTTTGACGATGGATGAAAAGCTGCGCGGCATGGAGGTGCTGGCGGAGACGTCACGCAGCTTCAAGACATCAGCGCTGTGCCTCGGTGTGCAGGGCAAAGACACGGAGGAGATGCTCGTCTATGCCCGACACGCCGAAAAGCTCGCGCCCACCGCCATCATCTCGCGTCCGCCGGACTCGGGACGCACGGAGGACGATCTGCGGCAGTATTGGCGTGAACTGGCGAAGGTTGCGAAGCGTCCGGTGCTTTTCCAAACGACTGGCGGCGTGGCATACAAAGGTCCCGTGCCTTCCGTGAAGCTCATGATCAAGCTTTCGAAGGAGTTTCCTCACTTCGGCTACATCAAAGAGGAAGCCGCGCCCATCATCGCCCGCACCAAGGAGCTGTGCACCGCGAAACCCACGATCCGCCGCGTTTTCAGCGCCCGAGGGGCGCATGGCTGGCTCTACGAGTCCCACCTCGGCACCGAAGGCCTCATCACCGAACGCGCCGTCTATGCCGATGTGCTCACCCGCGTCTGGGACCTCATGCAAAGCGGCAAAGACCCCGACAGCGTGCGCGACATCCACGCGAAACTGATGCTCCTCTTCAATCTCGGCCAGCATCTCCCTGGCGGCGATCTGCGCGGCTTTCAGCTTCACCTCTGGAAGAAGCGCGGCGTCTTCAAAAACATGATCTCCCGCCAATACGGCCCGAATCGCAGCATCCCGGACAAGCCGATCTTCTCCGAGCTGAAACTGAGTGCCGACGAAATCGCCGAGATCGACTTTCGCTTCGAGGCGCTGAGGCCATATTTGAAGGCGGAGCGGAGGTGAACCGAAACTTTTTCCGGCAAATGAGCGCATGGCTGGCGACGACTAGGTTGTAAGCCCCCCATGTGCCCGCCATCCGAACACGAACGCCAGGCCCGCCGCGCCGGACAACCCGACGCCGAGCGCCTCCACGAACGGCTGCCGATGCGCTTGCAGGAACTCCGGGAAGCGATGGGTTTCAGCAGCGCCCACTCTGGCTCGTGAGCGTGGCATCAGCCGGGAAGACATCGGCGGAATTGGGCGAGTTGGGATGAATGAAAAAACTTTGTCCACGTTTCGCGGGTTCATGGAACATCCCTTTGAATGTCCCGTGAATCCGAAATCATCCAGCGTGCGGCTGCCGAGTTTATCCATGACCGGCACCGGCTCGGCGCGTTTGTGGGCGGGCTGCTGCGGGATGCGCATGCGGCGGAGGATGTGATCCAGGAGGTGTGGGTGCGGCTGGCGGCGGAGGTGGAAAAGGGCACCGCCATCGAGAATCAGCCTGCGTGGTGTCGCGGTGTGGCGCGGAATCTCATTTTGAAACACTGGCGCACGCAGCAGACGGCGAAGGTCGTGGCCGATAGCGAGGTGATGGAGGCGTTTCTGACGCAGGTGGAGACGGCTTTCTCGGAAGCGGATGAAACCGCGGACGACGAATGGCAGCGGAGGCAGCAGGCCCTGGATGATTGCGTGGCTGCGCTCCCGGAGAAGTCACGCCGCATGCTTTCGCTGCGTTACGAGGCGCGAAAATCGGTCGAGGAGGTCGCGCGGACCACCGGCCAGTCCTTCGATGCCGTGACGAAGTCGCTCTACCGCCTGCGGCAGGCCCTCACCGACTGCGTAGAGCGCAAACTTTCCCAAACGATCTGATCTCATGAACCCCGAACTCCAAAACTTGCTGCACCGCTGGCGCGAAGGATCGCTGACCACCGAGGAAATGCGTGCTTTGACCGCTGAACTCGCAAAACCGGAGGCACGAGCTGCTTTGCGGCGCGATTGGTTTCTCGAAGCGGCTTTGCCGCAGTCTCTCGCGGCTTCATCGGTGATCGTGCGCACGCCGCAGGCATCGTTTGCGGCTCGGATGCGTGCGTGGGCTGCGAGTTGGTTCACGCTCTTCGCTCCGGGTGAGGCTCGCGGGGAGGAATCGTCGATTTTGGCGCTCCGATTGTGGGCGCGGGCTTCCTTTGCGGCGCTGGCGATCGGTTTGATCACCGCCTCGTGGCTCGTGTGGCCGCAGCGGGACGAAATCACCGCCGATGTCGATGCGGAGTCCGAACCCGCCTTCCTCGCCCAGCTCATGATTGAAACCCATCTCCCTGACGCACCATGAAAACGAAACTCCTCACCCAAATCATCGTCAGCCTCGTCGTGCTGTTCGGACTCGGCGGCCTGTGCGGCTACGCCATGTCCGCCCGCGTGAACTCAGGCCGTCCCGCATGGACGCGCAGCGAGGAATGGACCCGACGCTGGATCGAGCATCGCATGGCGCAGGACTTTGCCCGAATCGATGCCACGCCCGAGCAGCAAGCCGCGCTGCGCCAGAGCTACGACCGCCTGCTTTCCGACTTCAACGCCATCCAGGCCGAAGCCTCCGCCAAGGTCACCGAGGCCTTCAAACGCCACGGCCTCGAAACGTGGAAGCAACTCACGCCCAAGCAGCGCGAAGTGATGCGACAGACCAATCAAGAACGCGTTCAACAACGGAAAGGCCAGCAGCCATGAAAAACTCGACCACGCTCCTCGTCGCCCTCGCGGGCATCACCTCCGCACTTGCCCAGGCTCCCGGCGGCGTCTTCCAGAAGTTCGACCGGAACAGCGACGGCAAAGTCACGTCGGAAGAACTGCCGAACACGCAGGCCTTTGAGCGCTTTGACACGAACAAAGACGGCAGCATCACGCTGGAGGAATACAACGCGGTCATGGGCGGCACGACGCCGAAGCCTGCCACACCGACCGCACCCACCATGCCTCCGAAACCGGCGGAAACACCCACCGCGCCTGCGGATGCTGTTTTCTCCGGCTACGACAATAACAGCGATGGCAAGGTGACGACCGATGAACTGGCGAATCCGAAGGCGTTCGAGCGTTTCGACCTCGACAAGGACGGCGCGATTTCGCTGGCGGAGTATAACAAGGTCAGCGGCAAGCCCGCGCCCACGACGACGCCGGGCACTCCGACGCCTCCCGGCACACCACCTGCCACACCGGGCGCAGGGGGTGGCATGGCTTCGCAGATCGAGAACATGATCAAAGCCGTGGACAAGAACGCCGACGGTCAGATCACCAAGGAAGAGGCAGGTGACGCGCCGTGGTTTGCGCGGCTCGATCAGGACGCCGATGGCATCATCAGCGCCGAGGAGCTGGCGATGATGCGCCGCATCGTGGCCCAGCGCGGCGGCGCGGCTGGTGGAGGTCGCGGAATGCCATCGAACGCCCCGACGATCACGCCCGAGGACGTGCAAAAAGTCACCAGCGGCCCCGAAGTGCTCAAACCGGGCGATGTCGGCATTGGGCGCATGATTGCGGACCTTTCATTCACCACGCTCCGTGACACGGACACTCCTGTCCGTGCAGAGGGCGACAGACAGGAGTGTCTGTCTCACTGCCTGAAAGGCCGCAAAGGCCTCGTCATCCTCATGACCAGCGCCACCTGCCCGGTGAGCAAGCGCTACATTCCCAGCGTGGCGAAATTGGATAAGGAACTCGCCGCGCAAAACGTCGCGCTGCTGCTCGTGAGCCCTTTTGCGAGCGAGACGGCGGACGAGATCAAAGCCCAGCTCAGCGAGGCCGGCATCACTGCCGCCTATGTGCATGACAAGGAGAAGAAACTCGCCGCGCTGCTCCAGGCTCGCACCACGACCGAGGTCTTCCTGCTCGATGCCACCCGCACGCTCGTCTATCGCGGAGCATTGGATGACCAGTATGGCGTGAACTACAACCTCGACGCGCCGAAGCATCGCTACCTGCACGATGCCATCAGCGCTCATTTGAAGAACGAAAAGCCCGTCATCCAGGCCACCGCCGCGCCGGGTTGCGAGCTGGACCTTGGTGATGCGCCGAAGGTCGCCGCATCGCCCGTCACCTACCACCGCGATGTCGCGCGCATCCTTCAGCAAAACTGCGTCACCTGCCATCGCGATGGTGGCATCGCACCCTTCGCTTTGGATGACATCGAGGAGGTCAAAGACCGCGCCAAAGTCATCAAGCGCGTCGTGAGTGAAGGCACCATGCCGCCGTGGTTCGCCGCTGTCGAAAAGGACGCCGAAAAGAACCCTGGGCCAATGATTGCAGCCTCTCCGCCAAGGACAAAGCCGACCTCTTCGCCTGGCTCGACTCCAGCGACCGCCCGCTCGGCAATGTGGCCGATGCCCCCGCGAAACGCTGCTATCCCGCCGAGTGGAGCATCGGCACGCCCGACCTCATCATCCCGCTCAGCCGCGCCTACGACATCAAGGCCGACGGCTTCATGCCCTACGCCTTCGATGTCGTCGATACCGACATCCCCGAGGACAAATGGGTCACCGCGTATGAGATCCTCCCCAGCGAGCGCGACGTGGTGCATCACGTCATCGTGCAGGTGCATGAAAAGGGTGCCGATGCCCGCGACCGCGAGGAAGGCGCAGGAGGCTACTGGGCCATCTACGTGCCCGGCAACGGCGCGAACATTTACCCGCAGGGTTTCGCCCGCAAAATCCCCGCCGGAGCCCGCGTGAGCTTCCAGATTCACTACACCCCGAGCGGCAAGGCCAAGAAGGAGCGCCTGCGCATGGGCCTCGTCTTTGCCAAATCACCGCCGCAATACGAAGTGCGCACCGTCGCCGTCGCCAACCCCAAAATCGCCATCCCCGCCGGAGCCTCGCATCACGTCGAGGAGAAAACGCAGCGCGTGCCCTTCGACATGCCCGTCACCAGCTTCATGGCGCACATGCACATCCGCGGAAAGGCCTTCAAATACGAAGTCACCCACGCCGACGGCAAAACCGAGACCCTGCTCGACATCCCGCGCTACGACTTCAACTGGCAGCTCCGTTACGACTACAAACAGCCCAAACTCATCCCACGCGGCAGCACCGTGAAGATCACCGCCGTCTATGACAACAGCGCCGAAAACAAAGCCAACCCCGACCCGTCAAGACTCGTCAAATGGGGCAGTCAAACCGTGGACGAGATGATGATCGGCTACTTCGAGTATTTCCTGCCGGTGAGCGGGAGTGTGGCGATGAAGTGAGGACAAGGAAGGGCGGTTTCCAACGGCTAACGTATCCGCACAATGCCATAAAACGTGGTTCGAGCTTCAGCTCGAAGTGATCCCGCCGACGATGGCATAGTCCGCCTCGTGAGAGCGGATTCAGGCGGCTATTTTCACCCTCTGAAAACTATTTTCGGCAAATGAAGCGGGCACTGGTCATGTTTGTTTCGTGACCGACTCTGAACAACAACGCCATGACCTCTTCCTCCGACTCTATGTGGAGCATGAGGAATCGTTGCGTGGCTTTGTGCGGTCGTTGGTGCCCACGTTGGAGGATTCGCGCGAGGTGATGCAGGATGTGGCGGCGGTGCTGTGGCGGAAGTTTGAGGACATCTCCAGCATGGATGACTTTCGCCGCTGGGCGTTTGGAGTGGCGCGGTTTGTGGCGATGGAATTTCTGCGGACTCGTCGCCGGGACCGGCATGTGTTTGGCGATGAGGCTCTGCGGTTACTGGCAGTGGCTTCCGAGGAATCGGAGGATGCATTTGAGGCGGAGCGCCGGGCTTTGAATGATTGCCTTCGCAAATTGACGGATGATCAACGCACGTTGGTGGAAGCGGCCTACCAGCCTGGGGTGCGCATTGATGAACTGGCGGCGCGGGCGGGCCGCAGTGCGATGGCCTTCTACAAATCGCTGCACCGCATTCGCATCGCATTGATGAACTGCACTCAACAGGTGCTCGCACAGGAGGAACGGACATGAATCGAACTGAACATGAGCTTGAACTGATGCGCCGCTACTTGGAAGGCGTTGCTTCGCTGGAAGACACGCAGGAGTTGGAAGCACTCATCGTGAAGGATGTGAGCGTGCGTCAGGACTTTCTGCGCTATACGCATCTTGATTCCGCGCTTGCGGGAGTTCGCAGGTCGCAACCTTCGGTGGCGGCTACACGTCGCTCCGTCTGGCTCTCCTGGCGGCCTCTCACCGCAGCAGCAGCGGGCATCATGTTTGGCATGTTCTGCACGTCGGTGGTGTTCGGTTATGTGATGCCTCAGGCGGTGGCGACGGCCTCACGCCTGTTTACGCTGGTGGATGGGAGTTTTGAAGGACTGCCTGGACGTGTGGCAGCGGGCTTTCCTTCTGAGTTCGGAGTCTGGAGCGGTGACGAAGCCGAGGCGGCGGACACTGTGGCCGTGGACGGGCGCCGGGCGCTTCGCTTTGTGCGTGCGGAGCGGGAACCCGCGCTGCCGAACTACGGTGCCGCGTCGTGCGATGTGTATCAGCTTGTCGATTTGAGGTCGCTGAAGGCGGACGTTGACCCCGGAGAGGCCACGCTAGAGCTGAGCGCTCGTTTCCTGGATTCTCGGCAGAAGGCGGGGGAGAAGGTAAAGTTCATTTGCCGGCTTTATGCCTTCTCCGGCACACCTGACGTGCTGCCTGCCGAGTGGCCGCTGTCGCAAAAGGAGGCGCTGGCAGCCGGGTCTGGCACTTTCGACAGCTTCGGTGGTGCTCCAGCCACCTGGCAGACCGTCTCCACCAAGGTGTTGCTACCTCCAGGTGCAGATTTTGCGGTGATTCATCTGGTCGTCCACAAGCCGAAGAACCCCGCAGGCACCGAGGCGCTGTTTGGTGATCAATTCGCCGATGATGTGCGCCTCACGCTCAAAACCCAGCCGACACTGCCAGTGAGACTGGCGCAGCGATAACGAGCACCGCGCATGAGCGAGCCCGAACCCACCGAGCACACCCAGAAACTTGCCCGCATGATTCAACGCCACCTTCCGCACGCTCCTGGCCGCGCTTTGGACCTGCTGCCCGAGGTGCCCTGCCATCACACTCGCCATCGTCTGGCACGACTGATCGCTTCGGCGTGGTCTCGCTCTGACATCAATCAAGCCTGGAACGCTGTTTCCGCCTCATCACTGCCCGCCGCCGACAAACAGGTGCTCTTCAACGAGCTTTGGAGCTGACTCTCCGTATTCTTATCCATCCCGTCTCTTCACTACACTTACCTCTACTCCTCCATGCCTGCCCGCGCTCTACTCGCCATTCTCATCGCTTGCACCATCTCTGCCAGCGCCGCCGAACCAGCTTCAACAAAATCCCCCCTCATGCTCGCCGGGCCGTGGCTGCCGGAGAATCCGCACCAGATCGATTTCGCCGCCTTGCCAAAAGTGCCGAGCCAACACGTCATCATCAGCGATGTTCGTCCGCCGAAAACGTCCGGTCCATCGCCCAAGAAAAGAACTGGAGGTGTGAACCAGCACAACTACCTCGCGCATCATGACGGCCAGTTTTGGGCCATGTGGAGTGATGGGTCAGGTGAGTCACCAGGACTGGAGGATCAAGTCGGACAGCGAGTGAAGTTCGCTACGAGCCCCGATGGTTTGAAATGGAGCACGCCGAAGTTCATGACGCCTATCCCGCCAAACTCCGGCCCTGATTCGCCGCACTACGGCACTCGCACGGACAAAGGGATGCGGTGGATCTCACGCGGCTTCTGGAATCGCGAGGGCGAACTGCTCGCGCTCGCCTCCCTTGATGAGGCGGCGGGCTTCTTCGGCAAGAGCCTGGAACTCCGCGCCTTTCGTTTCGATAAAGCCACTGGCGAATGGAGTGATGTGGGCCTCGTCTTCAAGAATGCCATCAACAATTTCCCGCCACTCAAGCTCCGCTCAGGCGAGTGGATGATGTCTCGACGTCCGTTTAACTACATGAAAACTGGCGTCCATTTCCTTGTGGGAGGTGTGAAATCGCTCGACGACTGGCAATCCTTCCCAGTATTCGGCAGTGCCTCGGAGCTGAAGGCTGAGGAACCGGATTGGTGGATTCTCCCGGACAATCGACTCGCCGCTGTCTTCCGTGACAACAGTCGCAGCCGCTTTTTATACCGCGCCACTTCCGCCGATGACGGGCGCACTTGGACCACACCAGTGAAGACCAATTTCCCCGACGCCACGTCGAAAATCAACGGCCTGCGTTTAAAGGATGGCCGTTACGTCCTTGTCTCCAATCCCAACCCGAAGCGGCGTGATCCGCTCACCCTGTCAATCAGCGATGATGGACTAGTCTTCACCAAGATGCTCTACCTTGTCGGCGGGCGTAGCGTTGATTATCCTCATGTCATTGAGCATAAAGACAGCCTATACATAGCTTTCTCCGGCCGCAAACAAACCGTCGAGTTGCTGAAGGTGAAGCTTGCTGAAGTCGATGCCATCAAGATGCCCGAGAAAGCTCTCATCACCGCTCCGAAGCCATGAGAATCTCGAAGCTATTCTTGCCTCTCCTGGCGTTCCTTTGCTGCCAAGCTATGGCTCAGGACATCGTCATCTACGGCGGCACTCCCGGAGGCATCTCTGCGGCCATCTCCGCAGCACGGTTGGGGCGCGAGGTCACGCTCGTCGAATACCACGACCATATCGGCGGCATGACCACGAGCGGACTCGGCAAGAGCGACATCGAAAACCGCGCCATGATCGGCGGCTTGTTCAAAGAGTTCGTCGCAGGCGTGCATCAGCACTACCTCACGAAATACGGCGCGGAGCACGAGAGCACGAAACTCTGCCAGGATGGCTACTACGCAGAGCCGCATGTGGCGGAGAAAGTCTTCGAGGCGATGATCGCGCAGGAGCCGAACATCACCGTTTTGAGAGGCTGGCGGCTGAAAGCGACGGAAGTCGCCGAGAACAAGCTGCGCAGCATCACGCTCGTGAATCGGCAGATGTCCGAAGAAAGGCATCTGAAGGCCAAAGTGTTCGTGGATGCCACTTACGAGGGCGATTTGTATGCAGCGGCCGGAGCGAGATTCCGGGTCGGGCGCGAGTCGCGGCAGGAGTTCGGCGAGGAACACGCGGGTGTCGTCTATTTCGACTATCAGAGCCACGAGTTCCTCCCCGGCACCACAGGCGCGGGCGATGACGCCTTGCCCGCTTACACCTACCGGCTCTGTGTGACCAAGGACCCCGCGAATGCCGTGCGCCTGACCGCGCCGCCGCCCGGTTATGACCGCCGGGACTACCTCGGCTACTTCGATGACTTCAAGGCAGGCCGCCTCGCCGGACCGAAGGTCTTCAAGACCGGTCGCGGCTACAATCCGAAGCATTTCGACACGCTCGTGCGTGCCTTGTCCGTCGCCGACATCCCCAACGGCAAGTGCGACGTGAACATCAACCCGCGCCCGCTCGGCTTTCCCTTTCCCGAGGAAAATCGCGGCTACATCGAGGGCGATGTAGCCACCCGCGAGCGCATCCGCCAGCGCCATCGCAGCCTCGTGCTCGGGCTGCTCTGGTTCCTGCAAAACGACCCCGAAGTGCCGGAATCGCATCGCGCTTTGGCGAACGAGATGCACTTGCCGAAGGACGAGTTCACCGACAACGGCCACTTCCCCTGGCAGCTCTATGTGCGCGAAGGCCGCCGCCTCGTCGGCGAATACACCCTCACGCAGCACGACATCACCGGCAAAGGCCAGGAGCCAAAGCATCACGCCGACAGCATCGCCGTGGGCGAGTTTCCGATCGACAGCTTCCCCTGCCGCAAACGCCAGCCCGGCGACACCCTCGTGCTCGAAGGCTACCTCGGCATGTTGGATTACATCACGCGGCCCTACGAGATCCCGTATCGCATCCTGATCCCCGAAAAAATCAACGGCCTCATCGTCCCCGTGGCCGCCAGCACCACGCACGTCGCCTTCTCCAGCATCCGCATGGAGCCGACGTGGATGGCGCTGGGCCAGGCTGCGGGAACGGCCGCGCATCTCGCCATTCAGAAGTCCACCGAACCTCGCACCTTATCCATCCCCGAACTGCAAAAGCTGCTCGTCAAACAAGGTCAAGTCATCCGCCACGCCAAAAACTGAAGACCATTCTCCTGTCCCCATTTTCTGTCGAAACAACTGCACACCATGAATAACCGCCGCCACTTCCTCCGCAGCACCTCCGCGTTGATCACCTTGCCAGCGTTGGAATCCATCGGTTTTAGAGCCTTCGCCGCACCAAAAACGACCGCACCGCCGAAGCGCATGGTGTTTCTCGGCTTTGGCTGGGGCGTGACAAATGAGACGTGGTTTCCGGATGTGAAGAAGACGGGGGCGGCGTGGGAGTTGTCGGAGGGCTTGAGGCCGCTCGCGCGGCATCAGAAGGACATCACGGTGGTGCAGGGTTGCTCGAACAAGTTTGCCAATGAAGCGCACTGGGGGAGCACGTTTTGGCTGACGGGGGCGAATCGTTATGCGGAGCCTGGGCAGAGCTTTCACAACAGCATCAGCGCGGATCAGGTGGCGGCGGCGCATTTGGGTGCCGACACGCGTTTTGGCTCGATCCAACTCAACACACCGGATGCGCAGAACTCGGGTCACGGACCCGGATTATCGCTGGCGTGGGATGTGCGCGGAAAACCGGTCGCGGGGCTGGAAAATCCCATCGCGGCGTTTCACCGGCTGTTTTCCAATGACACCACGCCGCTGAGCGAACGGCAGGCGATGCTCGCGCAGAAGCGCAGCGTGCTCGATGCGGTGCTGGAGGATGCGAAACGCGTGCAAAACGGCCTCACTAAGACCGACACCGACAAACTCGACGAGTATTTCCAAAGCATCCGCGACATCGAGGTGCGGCTCGGCAAGGACGAGCAATGGCTGAGCGTGCCGAAGGCCAAACCGCCCGTCGCTGAGCCGAAACCGGGCCTCGCGGGCAAGGACGAGATCCAGGTGATGTATGACCTCATCGTCGCCGCGCTGCAGACGGACAGCACGCGTGTGTTGACGTATCGTCAACCGGTCGGGACGCTGTTGCAGAGCCTCGGCACGAAGGTCGCGCCGCATGACATGAGCCACTACTCGCCCGGCGACCGCATGGCGGCCTCGCAGAAGCGTGACGCCACGCAGAGCGAGTTGCTGGCTGGACTCATCGACAAGCTGAAGGCCACGAAGGAGGCCGATGGCTCGAGTTTGTTCGATCACGTCGCGCTCGCGTATGGCAGTAACATCCGCACGATCCACTACCTCGACAACTGCCCCACGCTCCTCACCGGCGGAGCCGCCAAGCTCAAACTCGGCCACCACCTCGTTCTGCCCAAAGACACGCCGCTGTGCAACGTGTGGCTGACCATGCTGCACGGCATCGGCATCTCAGCCGAACGCCACGGCGATAGCACCGGCGTGGTAAAGGAGCTCATCGTGTAACAGGCTGCACCTTTAGGCAGAAGAATGGGGGCAAGAGAATGAATGACTCCCTGAATCCATTCTTCTGCCCTCATTCTCCTGCCTATTTCAGTCAATGAATCCGCTTCTCGTTCTCTCATTACCCCTGCTGCTTCTCACACCGTTGATTTCGGCGCAGGCGGCCGATGCACCCCAAGCCACACTCGACGCTAAACACCGCGCCTTTTTCAAAGACAACTGCCTCTCCTGCCACAACGCCGAAAAGCAGAAGGGGAAGGTGCGGCTGGATGACATCGCGTTCAGCGTGGATTCAGTCGAAAAGGCGGATCTGTGGCAAAAGGTGCTGAACTCGATCAACTCGGGCGAAATGCCGCCGGAGGATGAAAAGCAGCCGGATCCGGCGGCGAAGACGGATTTCCTCGATGACCTCTCGCGAATGCTCGTGACGGCGCGAGCGGTGTTGAGCGATAGCGGCGGCAAGATCACGATGCGGCGGCTGAACCGGCGCGAATACAAGAACACGATCCGCGATCTGCTCGGCGTAGATCTGCGTGTGAACGAACTGCCGGCCGATGGTGGCGCGGGGACCTTCGACACGGTGGGCTCGTCGCTTTTCATGTCGAGCGACCAGTTTGAGCAATACCTCGCCCTTGGTCGGCAGTCGCTGGATGAGCATTTTGCGCGGTTCATCGCACCGCCGCCTGCGAAAGAGCTCAAGGTTCACATCGAGGCCGAGAACAACAAGGAGCGCATCATCAAAGGTCTCCGCAAGCGGACCGATGCGCGTGAGCGTTATCTGAAATGGACGGCGGCTGTCGAAGCCGCGGCAACCAGGCCGGAGAACGCGGCTCTTGTTGCGAAAATCCGCAGCGAGATGCCCAACGACGCAAATGCGCTGCACAGCCAGTGGGCGAGCCTCAAATCGGCTCCATCGCCTGCCGACTTCGGCTTCACGGACGCCGTTCACGCCGAGCAGATGGGCCGACGCGACTGGAATCACTTCGTGCCGCATCATCGCGCGTATGTGGAGCATCCGCTGACCAAGATCGGCACCTTTTTGACCATTGATGATGCCTATGTGAACAATCGCCAAATCTTCCAACTCCCATCCGAATGGCCCGCTGGAGACTACGTCGTGCGAATCCGCACCGGAGTCGCGAAGAACATCCCACGCGAGCGCCGCTTCATGGAGTTTGGCCCGCAGGACCCCAGTGGCGTGTGCACGGTGATGAGCACGCATGAGATCACCGGCACACCGGAAAGCCCGCAGACGCTGGAGATTCCGCTGAAGCTCTCCGAGTCCAAAGTGCGACTCTTCATGCTCCGCGAGCGCGGTTCACACGACTCCGACGCCTCTGCCAGCCGCCTCTTTGCCGAGGCCAAGCAGCGCAACGGCATCGGCCCGGAGTTTGCGCTGTGGATTGACTGGATCGAGGTGGCGAGCGCAAGTGCATCCGCTTTGACGAAGACGATCAAACAACGTCGCGAGGTCGAGCTGCATGCGAACGCGATGGTGGGCGGCACTTACAATGGCTACTTCAAAGGCGGCTATGAAGCGGCGAAGAAGTTCATGGAGACCAAGCAGCCGCAGAAGGGCATTCCGGATGAGCAGGAGGCGAAGTTTCGCATCCGTGGCTTTGAGCAGCACGGGCCGACCTTTGAGCGCTACCTGAATGATACGCTGACGAAGACGGGCTCCTATTTAACCATCTTCAATGTCCACACCGAGGAGGTCATCACGCTGCCGCCGGATCAGCCTTCGGGTTGGCTGAAGACGAAGCATGAAATCGAGAAGGCGGAACCGGGCGAATACAAACTGCGCTTCCGCATCGGTGCGGTGAAGGGCACACCGAAGGAACGGCACTTTGTCGCGCTCGGCAGTCGCATGAAGCCGGAGGAGCGCGAGGACTTCACGTTGATGCAGACCTTTCAAATCAGCGGCAGCACCGATGCGCCGCAGGTCATCGAAGTGCCGGTGAGCATTACCGCGAATGGTCCGCGCACCTTTGTGCTGCGTGAGAAGCGCGATGTTAAGCTGGACCACGAGCTTTTCACCAAGGCGCAGAAGGAAAGCGGCGTCGGGCCGCCGTCGGCACTGTGGATCGACTGGGTAGAGTGGGAAGGGCCGCTCTCACCGCAAACGGCCATCGCGAAGGTGGAGCACATTGAGCCGGAGAAACGCCGCACGGAGGTGGAGCGCGGGCATTTGCGCTTCAAGTATCTCAACGAGCAATACGCCAAGTGGAAGGCCGCAGGCGGCGATGAGAAGCGACTGAAGGAGTTCGATTTCACCGACAAATCGCACGCGGAGTTCGCCAAGGTCGTGTGGGACAGCAACAACCGATGGTTCCAGCAATACCTCGACCGTCCGCTGTCGAAGACCGGCCTCTATCTCGACAACACCGTGCAGGAAACCTGCGAATACGCCATCGACATGCCCGCCGACCTCGCGTCCGGCGACTACGTGATGCGCGTGAAGATCGGTCGCGTGCCGGACATGCCGAGCGAGCGGGCGTTCCTCACCTTTGTCGAAGCCAGCCCCATCGACAAAGACGACCGCACCTTCCTCGCGAACAAACAAATCACCGCCACGCTCGACCAGCCCGAGATCATCGAGCTGCCGTTCAAGATCGTCCCCGGCGGCCCACGCAAGTTTGTGCTCTTCGAAAAGCGCCCGCTGAAAAAAGAAACCATCAGCCTGCCGGGTCGCACTCGATTGATCACCGATGCCAAACAACGCGATCCCGTGCTCTGGATCGACTGGATCGAATACGAAGGCCCAATCGCGCCCGCGAATGCCAAAACAAGCGTCACACCGGTGCTCGCGGCTGGTGAGACCAATGCACGCCAAGTCCTCGAAACCTTCGCCAAACGTGCTTTTCGCGGCAAATCGCCTTCTGC
Source organism: Verrucomicrobiaceae bacterium (assembly GCA_016713245.1). Lineage (GTDB taxonomy): Bacteria > Verrucomicrobiota > Verrucomicrobiia > Verrucomicrobiales > Verrucomicrobiaceae > Prosthecobacter. Next base: position 236,625 of record JADJPM010000004.1, read on the forward strand.
GGCCTTTTTGAACAAATTGGCGGCTTTGCACGCAACACGCCTCAAAGCCGGAGACAGCTTCGACAAGGCCATTCGCGAGTCTTTGAGCGTCATCCTGGCCTCACCGGGTTTTTTGTATCTTCAGGAAAGTGGCTTGAGCTTTAGCTCAACTCAGAAGGAGGAACTTGGGCTAAAGCCCAAGCTACTTTCTCAGCCCGAACTCGCCTCACGCCTGTCCTATTTCCTCTGGAGCGCTCCACCGGATGAACCACTGCTCCAAGCCGACCTCTCGAATCCCGAAGTCATCGCCCGCGAGGTGGATCGCATGATTGCCAGTCCGAAGGCGGACGAGTTTGTCAGCGGCTTCGTGCATCAATGGCTCGGCATGGATCGGCTCGATTTCTTCCAGTTCGACACGAAGCAGTTCCGCGACTTCGACGAGAGCGCGAAGGCCGCCGCGCGTCGCGAGGTTTATGAAACCTTCGCGCATCTGCTGCGGCACAACGGGAGCCTTACCCAACTGCTCAAGAGCGACGAAATCCACGTCAACGGCCTGCTCGCCACCTATTACGGCATCGAAGGCATCAGCGGCGATGCGTTTCAAAAAGTAAAACTGCCCGCAGGCTCACCACGCGGCGGATTGCTCGGCATGGCGGCCATTCTTGCGATGGGCAGCAACGGCGAGCGCACCAGCCCCGTCGAGCGCGGTGCCTGGGTGCTGCGCAAGCTCCTCCACAACCCGCCGCCGCCCGCACCGCCGAACGTCCCGCAGCTCACGCGACTCGAAAACAAGCTGCTCAACACTCGCGAGCGCTTGCTGGCACACCAGGAAGAGCCGCAGTGCCTGCAATGCCATCGCAAGATCGACTTCATCGGCTTCGGCCTCGAAAACTTCAACGCCGCCGGCAAATGGCGCACCGAGGAGACCTTCGAAAAGCGCGGCGTCGGCAAAAAAACCTGGCCCATCGACCCCAGCGGCCAGTTCTACAACGGCCCCGCCTTCCAGGACTACTTCCAGCTCCGCGACCTCATCGCCTCCAAGAGCGAAGACTTCGCCCGCGGCTTCACCGAAGCCCTCATCGAGTATGCTCTCGGCCGCCCCTATGGCTTCACCGATGCCGCGCTCGCGGATGATGTCGTGAAGCGTGCGAAGGCGAAGAGCTTTGCGATGAAGGAGTTCTTCGTCGCGCTGGCGATGAGCGGGGCATTTCGCACGAAGTGATCCGGCATGTCCGCATTTCCCTCCCAAGCAGCCCGCAAGCAGGCCCAGAACATGACCCGTTTCCCACCAACACGCCCTTACGAAGCGCTCGCCCGCCTTCCGCAGGTCCAATGCACCGAAGCACGCATGAAGCTCGCCACCCGCATCGCCCAAAGTTGGCCACGCACCGACATCATCGCCGCCTGGAACGCCTTCGCCCACTCGCCACTAAACGCAACGGAGAAACAACACATGTTCAACGAACTATGGGGATGACCAACGATGCCCGCCGCACCGAACAATCACGATGCCTACGACTACGCCGAGCGCATCCGCGAGCGGCTGCCGCGTCGTTTGCAGGAACTCCGGGAACGCTGTGGGCTGAGCAAATACGGCCTCGCTCGTGAGAGTGGCGTCAGCCGGGAATACCTCGGCAAGATCGAGCGTGGCAAAGCCAATCCCACGCTACCTGTTACTGCGCAGATCAGCCATGGACTCGGCATGACGCTGGAGCAGTTCACCGGGGAGCTGGAGGATGAGGAGTAGCTTCGATTGGCAATCGAAGTGGTTTGAAAACGGGGAACTTCGGTTGCCAACCGAAGCTACGGTAAGGGCCGTCACCTATGATTGACTAACGGCAGGGCCAGGGGCTGTGCTCCAATAGCAAGCGTCACACCCAACGCCTGCCATGCTGCTCCTCTCCACCAGTCCAGACCGCTTCTCGTTCACGGGAGATGCTGTTTTGCCTCCGGGAGCGGTGTTTTCGACCTTGGGAGGACTATTCCGCCTCAAAACCGGCATACCGAGCCGAATGGTAGCCATACCAGACGCCACGGTAGCGCTACCGGCGCTGAGGGTAGCGACCCCGCGCCATCGGATAGCGCTATTGGGACAAAAGGTAGGCCTACCCCGCCGTGCGCTATCCCTACCGAACGAAATGGGATGGCTCCCCGGACCAAAAGGTAGGCCTACCGCGCGGCAGGGTAGAGCTACCGCCGCGATGGGTAGCCATACCCCGGCAAAAGGTATCGCTACCGCACGGCGCGGTAGTCATCCCGCGAGAGCGACCCGCCACCCCGCACGCGGCGGTATCGCCACACTTTTGCACACTCTTCAACCCCGAACCTCGACTCCATGAACTGGGATAACGGCCAATGGGACAGCGGCACTTGGGACCAGCCGTCCGACTATTTTTCACCCCAACCCAAATCGAACAACCGCACCAAAATGAGAAGACAAACCTACTACCCCAGCCGCATCGGCGACCAAGTGAACTGGCTCGACAACTACGCCGTGAAACTGCCCATCCACGGAGCCGCCCTCGGCGTGATCGCGGGCGACATCACCGCCAGCGTGAATGACGCGAAATACGCCAACTACGTCCTCGGCACTTGGCTGAGTGCCGTGCGCAACTTTTCCCCTAGCACCACCGATGCCGTGGATGACGTGCTCGCCGGTGGAGGCAGCACACCGATGGTGCTTCCTACTTTCACCGCACCCGCCTTGCCCGCAGGCGTGACCGCCGCACTGCCCGGCACGCTGACACGCATCTTTGCCCTCATCGCCAAGATGAAACTCAGCGCAGGCTACACCGAAGCCATCGGCACCGACCTCGGCATCGTCGGCTCCGCCGAAACCGAGAAAGCGCTGCCGAAGTTCAGCGCCGAACTCATCCAAGGCGGAGGCTGCCAGTGCGTGAAGCTCAGCTTCTACAAATACAACCACATGGGCGTGTATATCGAAGGCCGTCGCGGCACCGGAGCCTGGGAGTTCCTCGCCATCGACACCGAAAGCCCCTACATCGACGAACGCCCCCTGCTCGCCGCAGGCACCCCCGAAGTCCGCGAATACCGCATGCGCTTCTGGGACAAAGGCACCCCTAACGGCGACTGGACCGATGTGGTGAAGGTGACGGTGTCGCCGTAACCCCATGACTTACTGGCAGGAGAATGAAGGCAGAAGAATGAAATGCCTCATCTCTGAATCCCCATTCTCCTGCCTTCATTCTTCTGCCCATCAACCTCAACGTCTCTGCGACCATGCCTTTCGATCCGACCAAACCCGCCAACAACTCGCCTGCCTCCAGCGCGGAGATGCGCAGCCAACTCACTTCGCTCAACGCCGACATCCAGACGCGAGCAACCCTTGCTGCAACAAGTAACAACAGCAACGGCGTCGCCTTGCTGAACCTCATCATCAGCGATCCGCCTCAGCAATGGGAGGTGCAGCAGATGGCCGACAAGATTGATGAACTGATCAACGCGCTGAGGCGGTGCTCGAAAACGGTGGAAGCCTTGTCCACCTTTGGCCGGTTCACAGACTTCCTTTTGATCGGCTCAGGGTTCCAAAACTCCACCTCTCCATCGCTCCGCTGCTACTGCTCGGTGGTGCAAATCCGCCGCATACGTCTCATCGCGGACTTCATCTGCCTCTTCGACAAGGGCAGTGACGGCAAATTCGCCCGCGATGACCGAGGCGGAGCTGACAGCGCTGTGGAGGAAGTGAGCGACGCTTTCACCTTTTCACTCACAAGACACGCACCACCCGAAGCCGGAAAAAAATACTGGGCTGATCGGGGGCCACGGGCGCTTGGAAGACCTCCTCGTGAGTCCATGGGTCGAGATAGGCTGTGCTGGGGGTTGCTTCTGTCCAGGAGCCGGGGAGCAAGGTGGCGCTTTGCTCAATGATGTAGTGGAGATCACTCCGGCCTTGTGCGGGCAGGCGGACTTCAAAGTGGGTGGACGTGAGCAGCGGTTGGCGTCCGGCGTCGCTGACGGCGGGATCGGTGCCGAGGGCGTATTCCAGCAGATCGCTTTTGCCATCGTGATCCAGATCGCCGGACTCGAGGCCGCTGGCACCGGGTGTGTGCATCTGCCAGTGCTGCCACGGAGTGAGGGCGACGCTGGCGGCTCCGGCATAAAGATACAGGATGCGCGAACCATTGTGGCGTGTGCCGCCGGTGAAAAAGGCGCGGTCGGCGGTCAGCGTGGTCCCGCCGCGAGCCTCGGTGACGAGGTTGGCGTAGTTGCGGGTCTGGTTCACGGTGGCGTCGTATTCGCCGATGCCGGTGAGCGTGGCGTGCGCGTCGGTGATCTCGAACATCGGCGCGGCATCGTCCGTGGTCAGATCGACCCGGTAGATGAGACCACCCCACACCTCGCTCCAGCCACCGTTGCGCGTGGCGAGCACGGTGCCGTATTTTTCCGTCTTCAAACCGAGGATCCAGAGCGTGGCGGAGTCGTTCACGATCTTCGTGCCCGCGCCTTCGGCGTTGAAGCTGCGTGCCCAGATGCGCTGCCCGCTGCTGGTAAAGCTGTGCTGGCCGCCCACGCAGTCCTCGATGAAAAAGTCGCCGCGCCCGCGTCCCTCGAAACGCACGCCGGTGGTGTTCGCGACCGCCACGCTGCGTTTGCTGGCATGCTCGAGCACGAACTGGCTGGCGAAGCCGCTGAGCCGCTCGATGCGCAGCAGGGGGGCGTCGTTCGCGCCGCTGTCCACGATGCGGAGACGCCCGATTCCATTGCCACCGAGCACGCGGCCTTTGGTGCCGATGATGCGCCGCACCGGGCCGCTGATCTCAATCGTGCCCTGGATGAGAAACGTTTTCCCGCCGGGCAGCACGAGCGTGGTTTTGCCAAAGTTCGCGCCCCCCGGCTTCATGGAGTCCACCGCCGCCTGGAGCGCGGCGGTGTCGTCGGTCACGCCATCACCCGTGGCGAAATCAGCGGCATTCACCCAGGTCGTGGGATCGTCCCACGGCACCTCGGGCGTCTCGAGCACTTCGAGTCCGGCCATGGTCATCGGGTTCGCCGGAAACTGGCGGGCCTCCAGCAACGCGGCGTTGGCGGTGGCGTGGCTCTTCAACCAACGTGTGATGCCGGGGCCGCTCAAAGGCACGTCGGCGGCTGGAAGGCCGGTGTAGCTGGCGTAGCGGGCGAGGGCGGCGTTCGTGTAACCGCTGATGGTGATGCGATGGGCGCTGAGATTTCCCACTCCGGTGAGGGCGTGCATCGCGCCCGCCGCGGTGCAGGTGAACTCGCAGTCCACCAGTGTGACGAGGCCGAACCAATGGCCCGCCGCGTTCAAGGAATCCCCGTTGATCAAGGCGGGGATGGCAAGAGACTGCTCGCTGACGAGACGTCGTGCCGTGACGATCTGCTGCACGTTGTAGAGGCCGCAGAATCCCTGGTTCCGCACCGTGCAGTGCTCCAGGATGGCGCTGTTGACCGCGTTGCCGGTCTGGATGCCGATGCGGAAGCCCTCGACGATCACCTCCTTGATGAGCAGCGGACCGTTGAGTCCGTTGTTGAGCTGCAAGCCCACGCCTTCCGCGTTTTGCGGGCTGATGAGGCGCACCCGGCGGATGCCGCCCTGGTTGTTGCTGATCCAGCGCAGGCCCAGCGCACTGGGATTGCCCGTGCCGGTGTCGAGAGTGACATTGTAAAGCTCGTTTTGAAACCGGTCCGCGCTGCCTCCCGGCGCGATGTTGATCATCGGCTTCGGCGTGGCGGCACCGCTTTCGAAGCCGGCTGAGTTCGGCAGCAGCCGCAGGATGACGCCATCGCGTGACTGGCCCTGGATGGTGTTGAAACGCTGGCTGCCCGCGACTTCCAGCGTGTCGCTGAGATGGTAGATGCCATTGCGCAGCCAGAGGATGCGGTTCTGGTCCGCGTGATCATTGAGCGCCTGTTGCAGACCGGCGGTGTCATCGAGCCCGTCATCCGGGATCACCGTCGGATAGAGCGCGGTGATATCGATCACCGTCCCGGCCGGAAAGCGGAGATCCTCCTGCCCGGCGGGCGCAGGCGTGTCATCATCGGTGATGGTGAGCGTGGCGGCGGCGTTCGTCGCGGCGTCGTAGGCCAGCGTGGGGATGACGGTGAGCGTCAAGGTCTCCGCCGGTTCGATCACGGCATCGTCCAGCAGCGTGATGGCAAAGCTCAGGCTCGTGCTGCCGATCGGGATGGTGCGGTTGAGTGAGAACTCCGCATAGTCGCCGCTGCCCGCGTCGCCCGTGACGGAGAGCGACACCGGCAGGGCAGCATCCGTCGCACCGGTCCGCGTGAGCGTCACGTGGAGTTCCGCCGCGGCGCCCTCGACGACGTCGGTCGCGGAGAACGAGATGCCCACCTGCGGCTTCACCACGCCCTCGTCATCCGCGAGGGTGATCGCCCCGCTTGTCGTCGCTCCGAGCGTGTATCCCGCGCCGCTTTGCAGGGTGAGCACCACGGTTTCCGCGCCTTCCATCAGCGCATCGTCCAGCGGAGTCACGGTGACGGCGGCGCTGCTTTGGCCGTCGGGAATCATGACACTCCCGCTCAACGCCACATAGTCCGCGCTGCTCGTGGCCGTGCCGGTCACCGTGTAAGCGATGGTGACGGCTCCCACCGTCTGCGTGCCGCGGGTGACGGTGAAACTGCCGGGACCGAGGCCTGCCTCCGCCGCGTTGGCATCCGAGACCACCAGCGAAACCTCGTCACCGCCCGCGGAGGCCGGCTTGATGATCGTGAGATACATCCGTGACTGCGCACCGCCGCCATTTGAGCCGAGTTCGACGGTTTGGCCGCTGGTGTAGCTCTTCTTGAACAGGCGCATCACCGACGGTGCGGAGAACAGCGTGTTTCCGGTGTTCAGTGTCAGGTCCAGGCCCGTGTCGGCCCACGAACTCAGCCACGCGGGCTTGGTGGTGATGGCGCTGTGATGGGCAATGAAGACGTCCGCATCACGCGTGAGCGTGAAGCTGAGCAAGGTGGTGCCGGTGAAGCTGGCCGCGCCCTCCATCGGTCGGATCCACTCCGCCGCCTGAACCTCGCTCGGCACGCTGTAAATCGCGGAGCCGTGCGCGGCGACGTAGCAAAAGTCCGCCGTTTGCAGATTGCCGCACACTTTCCACGCTGCCTCGCCGCTGGTGCCACCGCTTTGATCGGAGGGATGGATCGCGTTGTTCGCCGGATCAAAGACCTGGAGGTTGGACACGGATGACGGCAGCACCACGCTCTGCGGCGGAATCTCGAATGGCTGCGCCACCACATAGGCGGCCCAGGCGTTGGCACTCGCCTCGTCCGGCAGCCACACCGCCTTGGAGCGGTCGCCGGTGTAGCTCGAATAGGCCGCGATCTGTTTCGTGGCCGGATTCCCGAACCAGCCGGTTGTCACGTCGATGGGCAGCAGTGTCGGGCTTTGATTCGCCGGCCAGTTCGTGGCGGGCAGACGCCGCTGCATCATGCCCTCGAGAATCGTCGTCACCAGTGCCGCGGGCATGGCCATTCCCGTGTGCGTCGTGTTTGGCTCCGTGATCGTGCACCAGGGCGCGTTGCCGCCGCGGCGGCCCACCAGGCAGTTCTCGGTCGGCATGATGAAGCCGCTCAGGTTGTCCCGCTCCCCCGCCAGGAAAATCGCCGGAACGGGAAAGGCCGGCGTGAATTCAAAAAGCGTGTCCGCCGCCACGGAGTTGTCCAGGCGGTTGAAATTGAAGCCGTCGTTGCCCGTCATGAACATGCGTCCCGGATGATGGGGGATCACAGCGACACAGCGGCCGGGATTCGCCACGGCCGTCTGCATGGCACGGCGTCCGTTGGCGGACAGGCCATACGGCACCACCGGTGCCACCGCCACCTCAGGACGGCCGGTCGTGGTGGCGAGCGAGGCCAGCGAGCCCACCGGGCTGTGCCCGCTGGTGGCGAGCAGGCTCGACGTGCGCTGCGCGAAGGCCTGCCAGGTGCTGTCCGTCAGCGCTGTGGTCTCCACCGACACGACCGCACGCACAAAGGTGGTGCCCGGCGGCAGGTAGAAGGTCTGCGCCCGCGCGGACAGCGCCGCTGAAGCGATCAAAAGGAGGATGAGGCATGTTTTCATGGTATTTCGGAGTCGAAGTATCGGATTCAGGCAGCAGAAATCATGGGGCTGGAACAAAAAAATCACCGCGCCGGGCGGACGCGAAGGGCCGAGGCGTTGGCGGGCCGCTTTTTGCGCCCATCCGTCCTGATCGCCGCCGAATCCTGAACGCCAGAGCGGCTGGTTTCAACGTAGCCGCCCATGTTCTCCAGCACACGGGAGAGCCATTCGCGCAGTTTCAACGATTCCTCCGCGGTGAACCCCTCCTGCAACACCCCCAGCACGCGCTCATGCCGTTGTTGCATGCGCGGGCGCAGCGCCTTCGCCTGGGGCGTGAGGAAAACCTGCCACGCCCGGCCATCGTTCGGATCGGGCAGACGCTGGATCAATCCACTCTTCTCCATCGAATCCAGCAAACCCGTCAGGGTGCCGTTGGGGATGCGCAGCGTGTCCACCAGGTGCTTCACCGCGCAGCCGTCCGCCTCCAACAGGGCGTAGTAGATCGCTCCCATGCCCGGCCGGATCGAATCCGCCAGTCCTGCCTCCATCAGCGTGGCATCCGCAAATGCTCGAAAGGCATGCGTGAGCCGCACGAGGAGGAAAGGCAGCTCGGAAAAGTCGTTTGGCATGGTATTACGATGTCGAAATACTTAACGCTGTCAACAAACGAGATGTTTCGAATGGCAGCCAAAGGGCGTCTCGATGCCATCATGGATGGGCGGGCTTTTCGGCTGAGGATTGTCAAGGTTGCGTGACTCTGGCGCGAAGAAAGAGGCGGTTCGTCGGTCCGCTGGCAGTGGCGGTGACCGTGGTGGTGGTGTTTACGGTGTGCGACGAGGCATTGACTGTCTGCCCGTTGAGAGGGCCATCCAGGCCATCGCAGGCATACCAGTCCACGAGGTTGCTGGACCACTCGTAGAAAATGCTCAGATCGGAAGGTGGGTTGGCACTTCGCGGGTGGGTGAAGGTGGTGGTGTTGGCAACCGTGGTCAGGTTGGCGAGCCAACCGGATGACTGATCGGGATGGGTGCCGGACCAAGCTTCGAGGCCATTGGAGATCCCGTCGCCGTCGGGATCGTCCGCCAAGCCTGTCAGGACTCCCACACCTGGATAGTCGGCGATCCAGCGTGAGTAATCGCCAACAACGACAAAGGCGGCGGCATCGATGCGGCGCAGTTGGTTGTGGTTCCAAGAATAGTTGTAGGTGCCTGGGTTTCCGCCCTGCTCATATCCTGCGGCACCCGCGTTGGAGCCGAAGTCGCCGTCCGAATAGATTTTCGTGAGCGGGGCTTGGGGAGCGGAGGCGTCGTTGCCCCGGTTCCCATTGAAGGTCGCAAAGTTGAAGGTGTCGCCGGCGGTCGTCACGAGACTGACCGTGTTGGTGGAGCTGCCGGCGGATGCCGTTTGGTGCAGCACAATCGACTCCCCGGCCTGGAGGTTGCCGTCGATGGAAACCCAACCCACGGCGAGGTCTCCACCGACCGTGTAGTTCCACGTGAAGGTGAGGTTCGCGTTGCCGCCCGAGTAGGTCGTCTGGGTCAGGTCGAGATAGAAAAGATTGGACTGGGAGCCGTTGCCGGAGGCGAAGGTCATGGGATTGCCATCATAGGTGGCGGTAAAGGTGTTGCCGGACCCAAACTCGGTGGAAGTCCCCACGATCAAGAAATCGGCTGCACCGGCATTGACGGTGATGGTTTTTCCTCCGGCGGTGGCATCGATGATCCCGTCGATGTGGGAACCACTCTGCACGACGGTGAAGCCGGTCTGAGGCGGGGCTGCCGTCGTGAAGTTCCACGTTGTATCATTCGTGATTCCGGGAAACGCGTCTCCGTTCGCATCTTCAACGGCTCCGGGAGCCATCTGAATCGCATACGCTCGACCATGGAGCAGGTTGTTGGCCGGATTGATCGTGAGGGTCGCACCGGAAATCGACACCTGGGTTCCATCGGTGACGCTGATGGTGCTTTGGGTGCTGTTGGTCAGATTCTTGATGGTGATGAGACCGGAGCCGGCGGAGATGTTTTCATTGAACGTCACGGTCAGATTGGAAGTGATCGCCACATCCACCGAGTTGTCGGCGGGTGAGAGGCCCGTGATCAAAGGAGGCGATGACATCGAGTAAACCTCCTGGCGCGTTCCTTTCTCGATGACAAACGTGTCTCCGTTGTAGTCGCCATGGAGAAACGGGCTGTCGTAGGATTTGGCCGGCGAGTAGTCCAGAGGGACGCCATTGACCGTTGGTGGGTTGTTGTAGGTCGTATCCAAGGTCAGGATGTCTCCGTAGATCGTGGTGTAGGTGACCAAGCCGCTGGTGAAGTTCAGCGCTTTCCCTTTCACCAGCGTTTTGAAGGCGGCAAAGCTGGCCACCTGGTCCTTCGCCATGACCTCGAGGATGAGTGGTTTGAACTTGTCATTGAGCTGGACGATCCAGTGCGCCGGTGCGTTGAAGGAAGTGAAATCATAGTTTTCGATCAGGGTATGGCCGGTCCCGACCGGGCGAATGGCGGCGTAGGCCCCATTCACTGCATCCGTTTCGACGAAGACGATCCCATCCTCCTCGACCGGGTCGGTCAGCCCGCTCTTGGAAATCCAGGCCCACATTTGCTGAGCGCCCTGATTGGTGTTGAGCACCTGGGTGATCATGCTGCCCTTGCTCTGGACGGACCAGAAGGCATTGCGTGCATACGATTCATCGCTGGGCAGCACGCAAGGGATGATCCGCGCGGCTTCGGCAGTGCCTGAAAAGATGACGCCTTGGTGACGCCCCTGACTGCTGATGGCGACCCAGTCATTCAGGGGCCGCGCATCATACATGGGCGTCCCCATGATGAAAGCGGGGGCACAATAGCTGTATCGCACGATGCCGCCCCCATTGGTATTCAGTTTGTAGGGTTGCAGAACGAGCGACTGGTCCCAATTGGTGGTGCCCGCCAACCCGAGCCCCTGTGCTGACTGCCTTACCTCATAGGTGCCGCGTCCTGCGACATCGACGGCGATGTCCGCAATCACGGGCTTCGGTCGATAGCCGCTGAGGAGGGCATTGACACTGTGACCATCCACGTTAGGCACCACCCCCAGACCGAAATAGAGGTTCGCCATGTTGCTGCTGATGCCAGCGTGCCCGGCGGTCATGATGGCCCGGAGCTGCGTCCGGGCCTTCCCGCCGCCGAGGACGTCGTTGAATTGTTCCTGGGCCCAATACGCCCAGAACAAGTCGAGATACATGCCGGCATGTTGCCGAACCTCCGCATCACCGAAGTCGTAAAAGTTGTAGATTCCTCGGATGCTTTCCCCGTTGTAACCCTGACTCATCATCTCGACAAAGAGCCCTTTGCGGAAGCGCTCGCGCACGTATTCGATGAAGTAGGCATTCCACGCTGCAAAGAGTTCGCCCGGCTTCGCGCCGTTGTTGTAGGTCTGGTTCTGGTAGAGGGGCAGGTCCTTGGCAATCTTCGAAAAATGCCAGGCAATCGAAAAGCACTGCACATGGTGGTTTTCCGACTCCCAAAGGTGCCAGGTTTTCGAGTTCTGCACCTCTGCCTTCGCCAACCGCGAGACGAGACTCACGTAATGCCAGATCGGCTCCAGGCATTTCGCCTCGGTGGCGGCATCCATCCGGCCCGGTGCCACACTTCCGTTGGTGCCATACATCTCGATGAGGCGCAGGACACCATCGGCATGCCAATGAAGGCTGTCGCGATCAACGATTCGGGAATACGTGCTCGTATTGCCTTCCGCCGCTGCGGGGAGAATCTCCGCCTCATCGGCAGGAGTGAGTTCGCGGAGGTAATAGCGGGCGTTTTGCTGGAGCCTGGCATTGGCTGCTGCCAGCGACTCATTCAAACGAAAGCAACGGGCGGCATACCCCACTACGGACCACGAATACCCTCGCGCGTAATACGGACGGTCCACATCCAGCGGCGCCTTCACCTTTTCGAGCGTGTAGGGATCACCCGACTCCGCCTCAAACACCTGGTCAATCCGACCCTCAATGCCGGCGATCAGGTCTTCCGGCGTGGTCTGAGCGCCAACGGAAGGCTCCAGGCCCGCGATCAACAGGATGAGGAGGAGCCTATTTCTCACTCTTCGCGTAGTCGTCCCAGTGTTGTTGGATCAGCTTCACGTCGGCGGCCTTCGATGTCACCAGGTAGCGGTAGCGTGAAACGTATTCCTCACCGGGCGCGATCTTGAACGGACCTTCGACCATGGGAGAAAAGCAGAAGTAGGGTTTGTTCGGGTGAATCCGCACGGATTGGGGTGCGCGGAAGTTTTTCGGACTGCAAAAGATGGCGGACGACACGTCCTGGCCGTCAATCCGGCCGGAGAGGGCGACCCAGTTGGGGCGGGTGTGATTGCCTTCCCAGCGGTCCTTGCCGTCGCTGGTGAGGAACTGCAGGTCGCCCGGCTTGATGCTGTGATCGTCCTTTTCCTTCAGCCACTGGTAGTTGCCGCGGATCGACATGCCGCCGTAGTGATATTGGGCCAGGTTCAGCGGCTTGTCGGTCACGCATCGCTGAACGCTGACGACGTCGAAGAGAAAATGGTCTGCCGGGGTTTGATGAACGGTGACCGTCCAGACCTCATGGATCACATCGATCCACTTGTCGCCGACCTTCACCATGAACGCGTGTTTGACGCTGAAGGAGACCTTCTGCTCCTCCTGTTTCCGGTCCACCACCTCGCGAAACTCGATTCGGCCGAGATCTTCCGCTTGGTTCCAAAAGTCCACTTTCTGCCCGTCGTAGCCTGCTTTTGTCCACGCAAAAAAAAGCGCGTGTTGATGGGCATGGTCCTCGGGATAGTCGCCTGTGAGCTCCTGCCCGGTCGGAGTGTAGATGGGATGAATGTAGCCGCTGCGGCTAAAGTGCTTCTCAATGCCTTCGGGCACGGGCCTCGCGGTCTTGACGTATTCGAGCACCGTTTTGTCGCGCTGGCTGATGCGAATGGTGTCGGCCGTCTCCGTAAGCTTAAGGTCACCGCCCCGAACGGTCATCGGAGCTATGGTGAACAAGCAAAACAGCGCGAGCAGGGTTGTGGAGATTCGTTTCATGGGCGGTTGATGACGGTGAGGCGGTTCATCTGAGTGATAGTTAATTAATGGCAAGGGAGCCGAACGAAGTGAGACAGACAGCCGAAGGCTGCCCGAAGGGAAGCGGAGCGCATCAATGGGGGCAGAGGAATGGATTTCATCATGTTAGACAGGCAGAGTCAGAACTCATTCCCTTGCCCCGATTCCTTTGCCATCACCCTTCTTATCCCGCTTCTTCTCTTTTTTGCCCTTCTGGGTCTCCTTGCGCTCTGGGGTCAGGGCAGAGGGAAGAGGTTTGGCGGCGGTTTCGAAGCTGGGAACCAGGGCGCGGAGTTTGTTGACGGTGGTGGCGTAGGCCGGATTGGCAATCTGGTTGGTCCACTCGTGGGCGTCCTGGGTGGTGTCGTAGAACTCTTCCTCCTTCGCTCCGTAGCGGGTGTAACGTCCGAGTTCGTGGCGGATGGTGATGTAGGCCAGGTCGGTTTTGGTTTTGTCGCACAAACCGGTCAGGGCGGTGCTTTCCCAGGGAGCCTTCGGGTCCTTGAGTAGTGGCACCAGCGAGCGTCCATCGAGATAAGCGGGGGGCTTGAGCCCGCATAGTTCGGCGAGCGTGGGGTAGATGTCCAAGAGCGACACGAAGCGCTCCGAAACACCGCCGGCTTGGGTGACTCCCGGTGCGCGGAACATGAGCAAGGTGTGCGTTCCCTCCTCCCAGAGCGTGGTCTTCTGCCAGTGAAGTTTTTCTCCGAGGTGGAAGCCGTGGTCGGTGAGGAAGACGACGATGGTATTGTCCTTGTAGGGGCTCTTTTCGAGGGCATCGAGGACGCGTCCCATCTGGGTGTCCACGTAGGTGGTCGTGGCAAGGTAAGCCTGCACCGCCTCTTTGTGTTTGCCGGACTTGATGACCTTGTCGGCGAAGCTCCCGACTCCGTCGCTCACCGCCCTGGCCATGGGTGGAAGGTCGTCCAAATCGCCCGCCTTGAGTTCGGGAAGGACGATTTGGTCCAACGGATACAGATCGAAATACTTTTGCGGAACATACCAAGGCATGTGGGGATTGAAGGAGCCGTAGGCGAGGAAGAAGGGCTTCTCGTGCTGCTTCTCCAGAATCGCGATGGCCTTGTTGGCTCCGCCGGTGTCGTTCATTTGCTCTTCGGTGAGGTGGATAGGCCCCCAATCCTGCTCACCGCCGCTGAGTTTGGCCAAAGGCGCTCCTGGAGGTGACGGGTCCCTTTTGTGGCCGACATGTTCATTCCAGTGCTCGTTCTGGTCCCAGCCGTGGGTGATTTTGCCGTAACCGAAGGTGTCGTAGCCGCCCTTCTTGAACAACCCGGCGAGAGAGAGCACCGCCTCCTGCTTCAGCGGCTCACTTTTGCTGATGGTCTGCGCGTTGTTGTAGATGCCCGATTTCCATGGAGCCACGCCCGAGAAAAACGCGGTGCGGGACGGGCTGCAAACCGGTGCCGCCGTGTAGGCATATTTGAAATTGACCCCGCTCTCCGCCAGTCGCTTCAATTTCGGCGCGATGACCTTGCCGGTGTAGCGTTGCGGATTCTCCAGCAGCCAGGAATTGAGGTCGTCGGCGATGAGCATCACGACATTCATCGGCTTGTCCGCCGCCACGCTGACCGTTGCAGACACGCAAACGAGCAGGAGGAGCGCGAGGTGAGTGGTGAGCAGGTGGAATCTTGGCATGGGAATGGGGGCAAAGGAATGTGTTTTCATGAGTCTGGTTCGAAGTTCATTCCCTTGCCCCTATTCCTTTGCCATTTCACAAACACCGGCGGGCCTTGTGTTTTTGCGAAGCTCCTTGTGGAAGTCTTCCATCTGCTTTTTCAGCTTCGCGACGATTTCAGGGTGTTTGGCCAACAGGTTGTTTTGTTCACCGATGTCGGCGCTGAGATTGTAGAGAACCGCCGAGGGTTCTGATTTCTCGGTCGCGGCTTTGCTTCGCTCTTTGATGAGCGCATTGCGCTCTTTGCGGGGAAGTTTTTGCTCCTCCGCGGTCAGTTCGACCTCCGATTTCGCGCCCCTCTTGTCAGATGGTTCTTCGGCGAGGTATTTCCAGTCGCCGACGCGGATGCCGTCAACGCCACGGCCCCGCAGGTAGTAGATGGCTTCGTGAGGCGACTTGGCATCGGGCTTTCCGGCAAGCAGCGGCCAGATGTCTTTTCCATCAATCACGCGGTCGTTGGGAACTTCGCCGCCCGCGAGTTGGGTCAGCGTCGGCAGCAGATCCATGATGGTGATGGGTTCGGCAGACACGGTTCCTGCCGGGATTCTTCCCGGCCACCGCGCGACGAATGGGACACGGACGCCGCCTTCAAGAGTCGAGCCTTTGCTGCCCTTCAAGGGCCCGGCGTGGCCGCCGGTGGCGGTGTTGGGGCCGTTGTCCGAGACGAAGAGCACCAGCGTGTTTTCATCGAGCCCGAGTTCCTTCAAGGTCCGCAAAATTTCGCCAGTGCTCCAGTCGAGTTCCTGAATCGTGTCGCCGTAAATGCCGCGCTGACTTTTGCCCACGAAGTCCGCAGACGCATGCAGCGGGATGTGCGGCATGTTGTGCGGCAGGTAGAGGAAGAAGGGCTTGTCTTTGCTCTCGGTGATGAAGCGGATGGCTTCACGCGTGTAGCGCTGCGTGAACTGCGTCTGGTCGGCAGGCACCTCGATGACCACGTTGTCGCGGACCAGCGGGCACGGCGCTTCCTTCAGCTTAAGGATGCTCTCGCGGGTGTAGCCCTCGCGCCACACGCAGTCGGGAGCGAACTGCTTGAGGGCGGGGTCGTAGCCCTGACTGTTGGAAGCCGGCGTGCCATACCAGGTGTCGAAGCCGTGCTTGAGCGGCTGAAAGAGGTCCTGATTGCCGAGATGCCACTTGCCGATGATGGCCGTGGCGTAACCCTGCGCCTTGAGCAGCTCCGGCAGCGTTTTTTCGTCGGGATTCAGCCCGTGGTCGTTTCTCGGAAACAACACGCCGCCAATCCCCACGCGCTGCGCGATGCAGCCGGTCATCAGCGAGGCGCGAGTCGGAGAACACACCGACGCGACATAGCACGAGGTGAACTTTGCGCCTTCGCGAGCCATCTGGTCGATGTGCGGAGTGGCGATGTCTTTCGCGCCGTAACAGGCCAGGTCGCCGTAACCAAGGTCATCCGCGAGGATGACGATGATGTTGGGCGGCACCGCATGGAGCAGCGAACCAGAGGCAAGCAGCCAGGTCAGCGCGAGAAGAATGGAAGATAAGTTCATGGGACGGTTTTCTCCCTGGTCGCAATGGGAACATGGCAGGCAGGTTCAACGGGCATGGTCGAGGGTGGTCGAGTTGTCTCACGGCCCCATCACCTTCAGCCTCACAAAGCGCCTCGTGCTCGCGGGGAAGGTGTAAATGAAGTTGTTGCCGCTGAGGATGACGTTGCCGCCGATCGTTTCAGGCGTCCAGGCTCCGATGAGTGTATCGCTGCTCTCGATGATGAAGTCGGTGCCGTAGGTGCCGGTGTAGTCGGGGCCTTTGGGCCAGGTAATGCTGAGGGTGCCGGATTGATGGGCGATGGCGGGGAGTTGTGTGAGGCCGTTTGGGTTGAGGTAGGGGCCGGTGAGGAAGTATTCGATGCCGTTGGGCACGCCGTCGTGGTCGTGATCGCCAGTCGCGCCGCCGCTGGCGGCGTTGATGGACTGCCAGGAGGCGAAGGTGGGCGGGAAGTAGGCGGAGACGGTGAGATTGACGCTGCTGCCCCAGCCTGCGTTTTGCTCACCGGCGGGTGTTTGGCTGATGATGAGTCCGTGTGGCACGGTGGCGCTGTAGCCGGGCTGCACGCTGCCGATTGTGAAACCTGCGCTGGTGAGGACGCTCTGACCGGTGCTTTGCAGCATGAGGGCGACGCTGGGCACGGCGGGCACGGCGCTGATGGTGGCTGAGGCGGCGGCGGAGGTGGTGCTGAGGTTTTGCGCGGGGCTGAGATCGCGTGTGCTGACGGTGTAGCTGTAGGTGCCAGGGGTGAGGCCGGTGTCGGTGTAGCTGGGGCTGCTCTGCCAGCCGCTGTGGTGGCCGCTGCCGGAGGTGCAGGTGAAGAAATACTGCACGCCATTCGGGTCAAAGGCGGTGGCGGCGGTCATGGTGATGCTGCTGGCATCCGTGACGACGGGCGGTGTGTGAAAGCTGGGCGGATTCGGCACGGGCGGCGTGGTATCGGCCGTCATGGCTGCGGAGCCGATGAGCACGCTGTGGTAGTTTCCGCCAAAGCGAATCTCATCGAGCGTGATGGCCTCGCCACGTGAGAAAGTGAGCGTGTCGAAGGTGCTTTGATTCACATTTACCGTGAGCGTGGAGGTGGGGTTGCCGAGTGCGAGGCTGGTATCGGGCTCATAGAGTTCGATGGTGTCGCTGGTGGCTCCCCAGGTGATTTTTCCGACGATGAGCCGGCGCTGGCCGGCGGTGAGAAAACTGGGGGGCACGGTGCCGAGAACATTGCCTGAGAAGCCGGAGGTGCCGAAGGTGGAATCGCGAAACTGCGTGGCGCAGACTTTGCCATTCACGGTGCTGACGCCGTCATTGAGCCGGCCAAAGGTGAAGCCGATGCCGGAGCCGAGCTGTGGGCCTTCGTTGATGATGTGGTATTGAAAATTGCCGCCGCTGAACTGGCTGTTCGCCAGCGCCACGCAGAGGCGCATGTTGGTCATGTTGAGCGTGCTGGCGGTGCCGACGACGGCGCTAAACCAGAGCGTGGCTCCATCATTGAGCAGACCATTGGCAGCGAGGGCGGCGGGGCTGATGCTGCGTGCGCCGCCGAAGTTGTTGCTGGCTCCGGTGCAGGCGATGGAGTTGCCTTTGACGGGCAGTGTGCCGTGCGTGAGCGAGCCGCTCTGAAGCTGGGCGCTGGCATTGGCAGTCCATGTTCCACTGAGGCCGACCTCGCTGCTGCCGCTTTTCCCGCTGAGGCCACCGGTGGCGTAGTCGAAGGGTTCATACACGGCGACGGGGTGCGCGGTGGCGGGAACGACGGTGATGCTGATCGTGGCGGTGGCGGTTTGGCCCTCGCTGTCCTGCGCTTCAAAGGCAAAACTGTCTGCGCCGGTGAAGTTGAAGGCGGAGGTATAGACGAGGTAGGGTGCGGTGCCGGTGAGCGTGCCGTTGGTGGGTTGTGAGGTGAGGCGGAAGTTCAGCGGGCGGCTTTCGGGATCGCTGCCGGTGAGCGTGATGGGTGTGGCGGCGGCTTGCGGGATGCTGGGAGACAGGGCGTGGGCCACGGGCGGGCTGTTCGGTGGCAGCGTGCCGCCGGTGTCGTTTAGCGTGACTGCGACGGTGGAAAAAACTTCCGTGAGGTTCTTCGAGTCGGACATTTTGACTTCGAAGAGATACTGCCCTGGCGTGCCATCGAAGAGCACGGTGGTGTCTTTGGCCGCAGCGTTGCCATTGGGCGTGAAGCTCACGCTGCCTGCGCCGTGGACTTTGCGCCAGGTGTAGATGCTGTCGCCCTTGGCGAGGTCTTGGGAGGTGACGCGCTGCATGGTCCACTTGGCAGGCGATGTCAGCGCGGGTGTGTCAGCGGTGACGGACTGGATGCTTTTCAGCGGAGCGAGTGTGGCCGGCGTGGGATCACTGGCGATGGCGGCGAGCACGGCCTGCGCTTCGGCGGCATTCACGCCGGTTTGAATGAGGAAGTTCATCGCGGCCTCGACGCCGGGATTCGGATGCACGGTTTTTGCGCCACCGGCATATCTTTCCAGCACGGCGAGAGCTTGATCATTGAGTCCCACATCATCCTCGATGGTGAGCACGCTCAGCGGCACACCTTCGGCGGCTTTGAACTTTTCCAGCGCAATGAGCGCTCCATTGCGGTCGCCACCGCTAAACATTTTATCCGCAGGACTGATTTCATACGCGGAGGTGACGACGGTGTCAGCGAGCGCGAGGTAGTCCGTCGAGGTGAGGTTTTGATACGTCGTGGAAAGCGTGCTGCGGCAGATGCCGATGGGATTGGCCGCCACGGCACGGATCGCGGGATAGAGGAGGCTGCGATTCACCCCGGTGAGATTGTTCCAAATGATGCCCTTGGGGCCGTATGCACTGCCGCTGTAAAAAAGCAGCATGGCGAGCCGGCCATGCGCCATGTGCAGCGGGTCTTCCTCATTCAGAGGAAAGAGCGGCGTGGCCGTGCTGGCGGTGACAGCGAGGATGGTATTGAGCTGCGCTGTCCGTGCGGCCTGCGGCAGATAGCGCAGAGCTTCCGCCGCGGCGTAGCGCACATGATTCACCGGATCCGTGAGCAGCGCAGCCAGCACGGGTGCCGAGCTGCTATTGGCGATGTGGCCGATGGCGAAGCAGGCACCGACTCGTGAGCCGCTCTGCGCATCGGTCGCCATCGTGTGCAGCGTGGGCAGCAGTGCAGCCGTCTCCGTGGTGCGAGTGCCCAGATCGACAGCCGCGCTTCTTTGCACTCGTGGCGACCAACTGCCGAGATCGCTCATGAGCTGGCTGGTGCTGCGCAGATCCGCATTGTAGCCATCCACGGCCTCGGCCTCGGCGATGTCCGTGGAGCTGAGATCGCGTGCGGTGGTGCGACCCAAGCCCGTGATGCGGAGCTGGCGCAAAGGTAGCGCATAGACCAGCAGCGACGCCGTGGACATGCGGAAGTCATTGTAGGTCGCACCGTTGTTCGGCCCCTCGCCATTCAGGCAATCATAAACGAAGGAACCATCCCAGCGCCGATTCAGATCGAGCATCCAGCGCACACGACTGAAATACGAAGCCGCCGCCTGCTCCCCCCCCGCCGCGGCACCGAGCGGTGACCAGAGGTAATTGAAAAATGCCCCCGTGTGTCCCACCTCGCGCTCGCTCGTCGCAGCCACCGCCATTTTGGCAAACATCTTTTGCTGCGCCACACGGCTCGTCTGCCGCTCGAAACACAGCGCCGCCAGACCGCTCTTGCCGTTGTTGTCATGCCCTTGCCAATACGGATCATGCTCACCGTAGGGGATCGCTCCTTTGCCCGCATAGTAGGCGAGGAAGCAGGTGGCACGGGCGATCATGGGATCGAGGCCCGCATTCACCACACCGCATTCTTTTGCCAGCAACAGGCCCAGCACGCAGGGCATCGAGGCGCTGTTCACCGTGCCGTAGCCCGTGCGCTGCGGCCCATTCAGCGTGCCATCCCGCCACCTCGGCGAAAACTTATGCCCGCTGGTGCCGAAGACGTTCAGTCCATTCACGATGACCTGCGTGATGGCATCGATGCTGGGCAAAACCTGAGCGTCCTGGGTTTGTAGATAATACTCCGTCAGCACGATGAGCTGATGCCCCCATTTCCACGTCGCCGAACCCTCCATGTCCGGCTCGCCCGAGGTGAGTTTCGCCAATGTGGCCGCATTCAAGATCATCGCGCGGGCCTCCGTCTGTGCGCGTGTCTGTCGTGCGGCATTCAGCGGGTTGTTCGGATCATTGCCCGCCAGCAGCGCCAGCGTGCCAAAGGAGTAACGCCCCGCCGTCTCGCCCGCCATGATGGCTTGCAGCCCCTCTTCGAGAATCAGCGCCGACTTCGGGCAAGCGTAAGGTGCCGTGGCCGAGTAGGCACCCATCGTGCGCAACGTCAGCGTCACCGTGCTCGTCACACCCGCCCGCCAGCGCAGCAGCTTCAGCGTGGCCGGAGAGCGAGCCTCCGCATCATTGATCGCATCAGCCAAGCTCTTCCGAGCATCGGCCGAAAACCCCACCGGCTCCGCCCCCGAGCCATCCGCGCCAAGGATCACATCATTCACCTCCAGCACCCCCGCCGCCGGCGACCCCGCCTCCACGACCTGCACCTGAATCTGTCTGCTCAGACTCGTATTCCACGACGCATGATACACCCACCCCCGCAACCCCGTCGGCCCGAGATTGATGTTAATGTTCGAGGAAGGCACCCCGCCATTCGTCAAATCCGGCGGGGTCTGCCCAAACAGCCGACCTGCCTGGCAGAGAGCCAGCACAAAGGTCAGCAGTAGCACAGCAGTCTGGTAGGGAAGATGGGCCATCGTAAGGAATGGTTGAAGAGCTGCGAGACTAGCCGCCGACGATGACAAACAGCCGCGCGGTGGGCGTGTCGGGCTGGGTGGTGAAATCAATCCGGGTGTCGCTGCTGTCTGTCGCTCCATGGGCATTGAAAGTGACGAGGTCTTTCGACCAGCGATAGGCCGCGCTTCGGTCGGCGGCAAGGGTGCCTTGCTGCGGGTGGGTGAAAGTGAACGTGTTGCCACTGGCGGTGCCGCTGGTCAGGCCTTTGGTAGAAACATTCGGTGCGGTGCCGAAGAATTGCTCGACTCCGTTGGGGATGCCGTCGTTGTCAGGATCGTGAGCGAGGCCGGTCTGGGTGCCTGATGATTTTGCGTCCTGGAGTCCATAGGTGAGTGGTTTATAACGGAATCCTCATCGTTTGGTGAAGCAAAAAGTGACGGTTCCGTGCATTCCGTGGGCCGTCTTGATCTGTCCGCAGTCGGCTTTTGTGTCTGGTAATCGTGCAGGCAAGAGTGCCTGCATCACTTCTACAGATGCTCCAGATCGGGCCAAAAATGGCGCTTCCTGGGCCGTCGATGACGATTTCTAGGCTGTCGGCAGGTTTCGCTCCTTCGTCGAAAGCGAAGGATGATCTGTCGAAGGCGATAGCGCGGCTGTGAATTGCGGTTTCTTCGTCGTTTGCGCCTGCTCTTCCGCCGCACGGACCATCCCACCACTCCGAGACTCCATCGCCCCAACGTTCCCCGTGCCAAAAACCTTGTCCACCTTTGACCAGTTCAAGGAACATCCTCTTTGACCGCTCATGACTCCAACACTCCACCACTCCCTCCTCGCCGCAGTTCTCCTCTGCGGCACATCGTTCGCCGCCGAAAACTGGCCGCAGTTTCGCGGAGCGGATGCGCGGGGTGTTTCGGCCAATGCGAACCTGCCGGACAAATGGTCAGCCACGGAAAACGTGGAGTGGAAGACGCCGATTCCCGGTCGGGGATGGTCTTCGCCGGTGGTTTGGGGCGAGCGGGTGTTTTTGACGACGGTCATCAACAGCGGCGACACGGAAGCGCCGAAGAAGGGGCTCTATCTCGGTGGCAATCGGCCTGAAATCCCGGCCACGGAGCATGTGTGGAAGGTGATTTGTCTCGATCTCGCCACGGGGAAGCCGGTGTGGGAGAAGACGGTGCATCAGGGCCGCCCGCAGACGCCGATTCACCTGAAAAACAGCTACGCCTCCGAGACACCCGCCACCGATGGCGAGCGCGTGATCGCCTGCTTTGGCGGGGTCGGCCTCTTCTGTTTCGACTTCGAGGGCAAGGAGCTGTGGAAGCATCCGCTGGAGCCACGCCCGACCCGCGCGGGCTGGGGCACGGCGGCCTCGCCCGTGTTGCATGGCGAGCGTCTTTATTACCTGTGCGACAACGACCAGCAAAGCTACCTGCTCGCCCTCGACAAACGCACCGGCAAGGAAGTGTGGCGCACGCCGCGCGACGAGAAGAGCAACTGGTCGCCGCCCTTTGTCTGGCAGCATGAGCAGCGCACGGAGATCGTCACCGCTGGCAGTGGCGCGGTGCGCAGTTACGACCTCGATGGCAAACTGCTCTGGACCCTGCGCGGCATGTCCAGCATCACCATCGCCATGCCGTATGCGGCGGACGGGTTGCTCTACGTCAGCTCTGGTTATGTCGGCGACAAAGTCATGAAGTCGCTCTACGCCATCAAACCCGGCGCCAGCGGCGACATCACCCCGCCTGAAGGCCAGCGCAGCACCGAGTTCATCGCCTGGTGGGACCCCGGCATCGCGCCCTACAACCCCACGACGCTCGTTCACCAGGGCAAACTCTACGTGCTCTATGATCGCGGCCTGCTGAGCTGCTTCGACGCGAAAACCGGCCAGCCGTTCTACATCAAAGAACGCCTGCCACGCGGACCCGGCTTCACCACCTCACCCTGGGCCGTGGGCGACAAGATTTTCTGCCTCGACGAAGACGGCAACACCTCCGTGCTCCGCGCCGGAGACAAGTTCGTGCTGCTCCACACCAATACTCTCGGCGGCGAGATGTGCATGTCCACGCCAGCTCTCGTCGGGGATCGGCTGCTCATCCGCACGGACCGGCATGTTTATTCCATCCGCAAACCAAGCCGCCAGCCATGACTCCAAAACTCCACTCCTCCATCACTCCGCTGCTGCTCCTCTGCGCTCTCGGTGTCCTCTGCGGTGCAAGCCTGAATGCCGCCGAGTCCTACCGCGCCTCCTACTACAAGGACGGCGAAATTCACATCACCGTGCTCGGACAGCCGGAGGGCAAGGCGATCACCACCGGGCATTGGGATTTCAAACCGTCGTGGTCGATCACGGGCGATCACCTCGTCTTCTTCCGCCGGCTCAAGAACGATCCGGTGGTGAGCAACTGGATCACCCAGCTCTGCATCATCAACGCCGACGGCACCGGCTTTCACCCGCTCTCGGACGGCACCTTCACCGACTTCAATCCGACGTGGACTCGTGACGGCACGAACACGCCCGTGTGGAACCGCAAGAACCGCGAGAAAGGCGGCTACCAGATCATGGCGGGCAAGATCGGCGGCAAGCCGGGCGAGGAAATCGCGCTCACCGGCAAGGACTACCACGCTTGGGTCCATTCCGCCGTGAAGGATGGCCGGCTCTTTGTCTCCGCGATTCCGCCGAAGCTCGGCTACGGCCACTACCTCATGACGCCGAACGTGAAGCAGACACTCCTGTCTGCGGATCAGGCGGGCCATGCAGGCAAGAGTGCCCGCATCACGGCGGAACCAACCTTTGAGCGAGTCACCTGCGAACTCGCCGAAACGGGCAGCCTCGACCGCCTGAGCATCTCGCCCGACGAGACGAAAGTCTGCTTCGACTACCACCCCGGCAAGGAAAACCCCATGCCCGGTCGCACGCTCTACGTCGCCGATTTCGACGTGAAGGCCCGCACCATCACCAACGCCAAACCCTTTGCCAATGAAGAGCGCCAGAAGGTGTGGTTCGACTACCCGCGCTGGACCAAGGACGGCAACGCCATCGTCTATATGGCCGGTGGCAAGCTCTTCCTCCACACCCTCGCCGACGGCACCACGAAGCAAGTCTCCACCGACCCGAAAGCCGACTACCGCTACCCACACGGCGAGGCGACGCCGAACTGAAGGAGAATGCTCCTGCCAGTCGATCCATGCGCGGAAAAAGTTCTTGAGAGTGTTGCATTACCTGAGCGATTCGGAACCGGTGTCCCTTACTTCTTGTCGCTTCGCTTCCGTCATCTCCTCCGTGAACGGAACGGGGCCATTGCCGTCGCTGCGGTCCAGCAGCAGGGTGACTTTCCACCCCGGTTGGTGCCCGGCGGCGGCCAGAAGCTCGGGCAGATCCTCGGCGAATCGTTTATGGGCTTTGTCGCCGAAGCTTTCCCGAGCGGTTTGCATGAGCTGCTCCACCGGAATGCCGTCAATGGCTGTGAGCCGGAACCATTGGCCGCCGACCTGGACGAGCGGCTGCTCATGACCCACCTCCCAACGCACGCCGGTGAACGGGGCGACCTTGGCGAAGCGAGCCTCACGCCCGGCCGCCGCCGGTTCGACCGGTGAACCGGTTCGTGGTGCAGGGTTGAGGATGGCATACAGCAGGTATCCGCAAAGGGTCGTGATGCTGGCAACCAGGAGCATCCGTGCCATCCGGTGCGCAACTGGGATGCTTTCGTTCGTGACAGAAAAATCGAGTGCGGCCAGTTTCGCGTCCACTTCTTCCTTTTCTTTGCGAGCTGCCGCCAATCCGAGGCCGCCAGCAAAGTAGCCGAGGAGTCCCAGTAGGACGATTTTCAGGACTACCGCCCTGTGAAATTGATCCAGCGACATTCTCCCGTTGAGATGGAACTGCCAGTAAAGGAGGCTGAGTCCGGTGATGATCGGCAGGTAATAACTCCACAGGGCACTCCACCGGGAGAAGCGGATCTTATAGTCGAGTTGTTCGCTCCGCTTCTGAAGTTCGTCCCGGAGGGAATCCCCATACCGTCGTTCCCGCTTTCGCCGCAGACGATTTCTCCATGGGCTGAAGGCCGCCGCTCCGAGGATGAGGGCCGAGCCTGTGTAGAGTGGCCAGACGATCTCCATGTCGGAATTGGAGAAAATGAAGTATGCAGTGCAGGAAAGCAGGATGCCTGCGACGATCAAATCGGCGAAGACGGTAACGATGCTCTCATCCTTCTGCGTGGTCCGCAGCCGCTTCAAAAGTTCATCTGGGCAGATGTCGGAGTAGCTGGATTCGTCCTGGCACTTCCAGGTGCTTTTAAGGTCATCGAGGTTCATGGTTTTTGTCCTCCATTGCAGAGATCGGTCAGTTTCTTTTTTGCCCGGTTGATGCGCACGCCAACGTTGCTTTCACTGATGCCGATGATCTCGGCGATCTCCGAGTATGGCAGGTCTTCCAAGTAGAGTAAGACGAGGTAGCGCTCATGAGCCGGCAATTGATGGATTGTTTCGTAGAGCAAAGTCAGCCGCTCGTTTTCTGGCCCCCTCTGCTCCAGCCAGTAGGCATCCATGGAGACCAGCTTTTCCACCCGTTCGCGGCGTCGCCTTTCCCCTCGCTGCCAGTCCATCGCCGTATTCAGAGCCACGCGGTAGATCCAAGTGGATGGTTTGGCCTGACCGTTGAATTGCCCAACCGAATGCCACAACTGAACCAAGATTTGCTGGATCAGATCCTCTTGGTCTTCCTGAGTCACCGCGTAAGACCGGGCCACCTTGAGGAGAATACCCCGATGGGTGGTCTGCCAGTGCAGAAAGGTCTGTTCTTGTTCCTGATGTGTCATCTTTCCAGATAGGTAGCCGCCGATGTTGGCGAGCTTACAGAAAAGATATGTCTCTGAAATGGTATCGCAGTTGGACCCGGCATGAAATTGGTCATCGACGTGCCTCCAGTAACTCCCGCCTCGAATTGCCAGGGGGCTTGGCTTGCCAACTGCGAGTGAACCACGCATCACGTGCGTCATCGTGGACACCTCGTAAAAAACATTGTCCACATTTGGCCGGTTCAGGGCACATCCTGTTGACCAGCACTCCAAAACTCCACCACTCCATGAAGTCCATCTTCGCAGTAACGCTGTGCCTTTCGTCCTTCGGCATTCCTCATTCGTCATTTTCGGCGCAGCCGAACATCCTCCTCTTCCTCGCCGACGACCTCGGGTATGCGGACATCGGCGTGAACGGCTGCAAGGACATCCCGACGCCGAACATCGACAGCATCGCGAAGAACGGCGTGCGCTTCACCGATGGCTACGCCACGCATCCGGTGTGCTCGCCCTCACGCGCCGGATTGATGAGCGGGATGTATCAGCATCGCTTCGGCTTTGAGCACAACTCAGGTCCAGAGCGCTATGCCTCCCCGAACTTTGGCATGCCGCGAGAGATTCCTTCGCTCGCCGAGAAGCTGAAAGCCGCCGGATACGCCACCGGCATGATCGGCAAGTGGCACATCGGTTTCAAAGAAGGGCTGCGACCGCACGAGCGCGGCTTTGACGAGCACTTCGGCTTCCTCAGCGGCGCTCGCAGCTTTTACCCCGACAATCCGCGCGAGAACGATCCCATCGTCCGCAACGGCGTCCCGGTGAAGGGCGAGCAAGACTATCTCACCGATGCCTTTGCCCGCGAGGCCGTGAGCTTCATCGAACGCTCCAAAGACAAGCTGTGGTTCGTCTATTTCGCCTTCAACGCCGTCCACTCGCCTCTCGAAGCCACCGAGGCCTACGAAGCGCGCTTCCCGCACATCACCGACAAGAAACGCAAGACCTACGCGGGAATGCTCGCCGCCCTCGACGACGCCGTAGGCCGGGTGATGGCGAAGGTGCGCGAGCTCGGCCAGGAGGAAAACACGCTGGTCATGTTCTACAGCGACAACGGCGGCCCCACGGCGGAAACGAGCAGCCGCAACGACCCGCTGCGCGGCTTCAAAGGCCAGATGTATGAAGGCGGCATCCGCGTGCCCTTCGTCATGCAGTGGAAAGGCACGATCCCGGTAGCCATGACCTACACCCAGCCGGTCATGGGCTTCGACTGCCACGCCACCGCCCTCGCAGCGGCCAAAGTAGCTTGGGCTTCAGCCCAAACCTCCCCGGATTCGGCTAAAGCCGAAACTACTTTGGACGGCATCAATCTCCTGCCTCATCTCCTCGGCGAAAAGACCTCCGCGCCGCACGAGTTCCTCTGCTGGCGTGCCGGAGCGCAGAAGGCCATTCGCATGGGCGACTGGAAACTGGTGCAAACACCGCGTGAAAGCACCGCCCAGCTCTTCAACCTCAAAACCGACCTCAGCGAGACCACCGACCTCGCCGCCAAGGAACCCGCGAAGTTCACCGAACTCGCCGCCAAGTTCGCCGAATGGGAACGCGGCACGATTCCCGCCAAATGGGTCCGCCAGGATGCCCGCAACGCCGAAGAAGGCGGCGCACCCAAGTCAGCCACCACGCCCAAAAGCCCCACCAAAGCCGCCAACCGCGTCGATGACGCCTTCAAGAAAGCCGACGCCAATAACGACGGCCAGCTCACCCGCGAAGAGTATCCGCAAAAGGAAGTCTTCGACGCCGTGGACGCCGACAAAAACGGCCAAGCCACCCTGGAAGAGGTCCGCGCCTACTACCGCAGCAAACGGAGTGCAAAGTAACCTGCCGCATCACAGAAACGCCAACCTTCACCGAGCGGCGAAAAAATTGTCCACCTTTGGCCCGCTCACGGAACATCCCTGTAGCCATGACTCCAACACTCCACCGCTCCATCCCACTCCTCCTCTGTGTGCTCTGCGCCTCTGTGGTTCAAACCCACGCCCAAGAGGCCACGCCCGATTGGCTCAAGAAGATCGACCGCAATGGCGATGGCAAAGTCTCCCGTGAGGAGATGCCGAAGATCTTTGATCTGATCGATGCGGACAAAGACGGCATCGGCACCGTGGCGGAGCTGACGGCGTATTTCACCAAGGCCAAAGGGAAAGGCCAGACGAAGGGGGCGACGCCAAGTCCATCTCCATCAACGGCACCCGCCCCAGGTTCGGCGAATCCGAATGAGCCTGCGGCACGCGGGGCCTTGCCGGACACGGTCGAGAAACGTGCCATCACCATCTGGAGCGATGGCACGCGCATGGCTGGCGATCTTTACCTGCCGAAGAACCGCAAGGAAGGCGAGAAGCTGCCTGCCATCGTCTTTTGTGCGGGAACGGGCGGCACGAAGGGCGGCACGGGCGGGCGCTTGGGGCCGATCTTTGCGGAGAAAGGTTATGTGGCGCTCGCCTTTGACTATCGCGGCTGGGGAGAGAGCGAGAGCCAGCTCATGGCCGCCGAGCCACAGCCGAAGCCGGACGAGAAGGGCGAGCTGACGATCAAGGTGAAGGCGCTGCGCTGGCAGATGAACTACACCGACCAGACCGAGGACATCCGCGCGGCGATCAGCTTCCTCGCGGGCGAGCCGACGGTGGACGCGCAGCGCATCGGCATCATGGGCAGCAGTTACGGCGGCGGCCTCGTGACTTACATGGCGGGCACGGACCCTCGCGTGAAGTGCGTCGTCGCGCAGGTGCCGGGGCTTGGAGGTGCGAATCGGGACCGAGCCCTCGCCGCCGCCTACAAATTGCACACGCAGCAGGCTCGTGGCGAGGTGGAGCCTGTGCCGCTGGAGACGGGCAAGATGACCGGCAAGATGGAGAAATACTCGAACATGCGGACGAACGCGGCCAAGAGCATCGGCTTCAGTGGCCTCGAAGCCGCCGCGAAGATCGCTGTGCCTGCGCTCTTCGTCGTCGCGGAGAACGAGGAACTGAGCAACAACGAGATCGTCGCCGAGGCGCAAAAGCAGATCGCCGCTCGCGGCGTTCCGTCGAAGTATCACGTCGTCAAAGGCATCACCCACTACGGCATTTATCGCGAGGGTTTCCAGGAAGCGACCACGCTGGAGATCGCGTGGTTTGAAGAGCATTTGAAGGGTGCGGCAGCGAAACCTGCGGCTTCAACACCTGAGACGCCTCCGGCTCCAAAAACGGCTCCTGCCGCCAATACGACTCCAAAACTCGAAGAAGGCTTCAAGGCTCTGGATGAGGACAAAACCGGAAAACTCAGCGCGGAGGAGTTTGCGGCACTGAAGGTGGGCACGACCTACTTTCGCGAGCATCCTGAGCAGTTGGAGCCTGCATTCAAAAAGCTTGATGCGGATGCCGATGGCGCTTTGACCCTCGAAGAGTATCGAAACATCGCCAGACCGCGCCAAAGCAAAGGCGGCCAGGGCAAAGGCAAGGCCAAGCGCCCTCCAGCCGAGACGGAAGCTCCCAAAGCATCAGCGGAGGCCACTTCTGAGAAGAGCATGAAATTTGCCGATGCTGATCTGGCCTTCTTTGAGAAGAACATCCGCCCTGTGCTCATCAAGAGCTGCTACGAGTGCCACAGCGCGGAGGCGGACAAGCTGAAGGCCGGGCTGGCGCTGGATGCGCGGGTGGCGTTGCTGAAGGGAGGCGATAGCGGGGCAGCCGTGGTGCTGGGAAAGCCCGAGGAGAGTTTGCTCATCAAGTCGCTGCGGCATGATGATCCTGATTTGAAGATGCCGCCGGAGAAGCATGGCGGAAAGCTGAGCGAGGCAGTGATCGCGAACTTCGTCGAGTGGGTGAAGCGCGGTGCGCCGATGCCGGAAGGTCAGGCGGTGGCCGTGGCGCAAAAAATGGAGGCGCGGATGGATCATTGGGCGTTCAAGCCGGTGATGGACTCGCCTGCGCCAGCGGTGAAAAGCACGTCCTGGCCGCGCACGGAGGTGGATCGCTTTGTGTTGGCGGAGTTGGAGAAGAAAGGCCTCGCGCCCGTGGCGGATGCGGAGCCCGCCGCGTTGCTTCGTCGCGTGCATCTCGATTTGACCGGCCTGCCGCCGACGGCGGAGCAGGTGACGGCTTTTCTCGCGGCACCGAGCGAGTCGCGCATCGAAGGCGTGATCGATGAACTCATGAAATCGCCGCAGTTTGGCGAGCGCTGGGGGCGTCATTGGCTTGATGTGGCCCGCTATGCGGAGAGCAGCGGCAAGGAGACGGATTTCGCCTATCCCCACGCGTGGCGGTATCGCGATTATGTGATCAAGGCCTTCAATGCGGACATGCCGTTTGATCAGTTCATCCGCGAGCAGATCGCGGGCGATTTGTTTGAGGCACGCGATGACAAGGAGCGTGCGGAGTTGCTCATCGCGACGGGTTTCCTCGCCATCGGGCCAAAGTCGCACATCGAGAAGAATCCGCTCCAGTTTGAGATGGATGTGGTGGACGAGCAGATTGACACCGTGAGCCAGGCTTTCCTCGGTCTGACGATGGCCTGCGCCCGCTGCCACGATCACAAATACGATCCCGTCTCGCAGCGCGACTACTACGCGCTGGCGGGCATCTTCCGCAGCACGGACACGAAGTTTGGCACGGTCAAACTCATCCAGAACAACAACCCCGGCACGCTCGTCCCGCTTCCCCCAGAGGCGAACCAACCCAACGGCCTGAAACCGCTCGCGTCCCGCGAACGTGACCGGCTTGAGAAGAACGTCGCCCGCGACTCAGCTCGCCTTGCTGAGCTGACCAAGGAGAAGATGTTCGCCTCTTCCGAGTTTGTCCGCACTCGCATCCGCCTCGCCACGGACAAGGCTCATCTCGCCGCCTATGAAGCCGACGGCACGCCCAAGCAGTTCGTCACCTGCGTGCTGGAGCGCGAGAAGCCGCGCGACTCCGCGCTGCTCATCCGTGGTGAAGTGCAAAAGCCCGGCAACATGGTGCAGCGCGGCCTGCCGATGCTCGCCAAGACCAGCGCCACGATCCCAAGCGGCAGCGGACGCAAGGAACTCGCCTCGTGGATCTCCTCGCCGGACAATCCGCTCACCGCCCGCGTGATCGTGAATCGGGTGTGGCTGCATCTCTTCGGCCAAGGCATCGTCACCACGCCGGACAACTTCGGATTGTCAGGCCAAGCGCCCTCGCATCCCGCGCTGCTCGATCATCTCGCGACTCGTTTTGTCAAAGAAGGCTGGTCGGTGAAAAAACTCATCCGCGAGCTGATGACGAGCCGCGTGTATGCGCTGAGCACCGCGCATGATGCGAAGAACTTCGAGGCCGATCCCGACAACACGCTGCTCTGGCGCATGACGCCGCGTCGGCTCGATGCCGAGTCCATCCGCGATGCCATGCTGCTCACCGCAGGCAAGCTCGACCTCCGTCCGCCGACCGGCAGCCCCGTGGGTGCGTATGGCGAAGGCTATGCCGTCGGAGCAAACACCAAGCTGATCGATCAAGTCTCGCCGCATCGCTCCGTCTATCTGCCCGTGGTGCGCAATCTGCCGCTGGAGTCGCTCACGCTCTTCGACATGACGCCCGGCAGCATCGTCACCGGCCAGCGCCCGCAGACCACGGTGCCCGCGCAGTCGCTCTACCTCCTGAACAGCCCCTACGTGCTGAAAGCCGCCGAGTTCGCCGCGCAACGCCTGCTTACCGACCGCCCGAAAAGCGAGCCGCATCGCGTGAAGCTCGCCTACGAGCGCATCTTTAACCGCCCGCCGACTGATTCCGAGGTCGAGGCCGCGCTGAAGTTCGTGAAAACAAAACCCGATGCCGCCCAAGGCTGGGCCGCCCTCTGCCAGAGCCTCTGGGCGAGCCATGAGTTCCTCGCTCGCAGCTAAACCGAACCTTCACACCCCAACGCCCGGCCCGATCCCCGCACCCACGAACCCACGAACCCACGAACCCACGAACCCACGAACCCACGAACCCACGAACCCACGAACCCACGAACCGCCCCTCCAGCGAGACGCAACCACCTCCCAGACTGACGCGCCAGCCCTCCAAATCGTCACCCCCGTCATCCAGACCGTTGTGGCGACCGTCCGACTCGTTCCCGCAACCCTCCAAATCGCCCTTCCCACCACCCAACTCGTTCAGCCGACCGGAAAAAACGTCATTTTTACCCGCTAACTCGTTGTGCCAACCCTCGATTTCGACCCGAAAACCCCAACTTTTGTTCCACTGAGGATCGAAATCGTTCAGACGACCATCCAAATCATTATTTTCACCTCACGGATCGTTGTTAAAACCCTAACTTTCGTTGTGGAAGGCCAAGTTTGGGTCAAAAACGCTCTCTTTGAGCCGGTGAACGGCTTCCGTGAGCAATTTCCGAGGATCAACGACCTTCTCGGGGCGCAGAGCTTGAGTCTGTCGATACTTGTCACCGAGACGCTTCAGGTCGCCACCGGCTTCCGCCATGAGTTTGCGCCGCACCTCGCGCAGCCATTCCACTCCGTCTTCGTGATGAATCGTTGGGCATGAGGCATTCATGGCTCGATCTCTCCAAGATGGAAACGCTCGCGATCCTTGTATGCTTGCGTTTGTAGGCGGAGTTGCCTTCTCCGCAGACATCGTTAGCCTTTCAGTATGAACACAGACCTTTTCAAAGCTTATCGAAAGCTAACGGCAAGCAAGCCTCAGACTCACGAGGACTTACTTGGCATAATTCCCTCACTGAAAGCCCACACATTTCGAGTTCAACGAATCCGCTACTACAGATTTGATTCTCGCTCTCAAATTCTCTCAAGTGTTGCGTCCGTTGGCCATTCACCAGAAGTCTCCCACTCACTTCAGCGCGGTCGAATTGCAAAACTCTTTCGTCCCGAATTGAACGCGTCCAGCGACACCTTCTGGTGTAAGACTGAAAAGCACCCAGTTTTGTTTGAACGTAGTTCCAAGGCAACGACCCCGCTCAAGTGTGATTACAGTGCTGGAGTTCGCCGGATGCGAGTCCTTGAAGATTGCCAACTCCTAAAGAAAGAGAAGGCTTCGAAATGGTTGGACTTCCCCTTGTTTAGTTCTGGGCGATTCCTCGGAAAGCTCAGTTGTGACGTCGAAGTGAGCGGCGTAATGTCAAATCACTTTGGGCGCGAGGTCAAAGCTCTTTGGGCGCTTTCAAGACTACTAGCCCCTCATCTTGAAGGTATCTATTTATCTCAAATTCATGAGCGGCGTGAGTCTGATGCGGTTCGTGATATTCTGGCGAAGCTTGCAGCAGCAGAACGTTTGGAGGATGTGTTTCGGATTTGCACAACTGACATACCTGAACTCTTCGACTGCAAGTATGCCAGTATCTTCACTGCATCCAAAGACACTCTCGGACTGAAGAAGCTAATTCTTCGGCGTTCGTCTTATGAGAAGCTCAATATGGAGTCAGATGTGGCAAGCTATGATCTTGGCGATGATGAGCGATTTGGAGATCAAGAGGCAAGTATCACTTGTTGGGTTTCTCACAACAAGAGGCCGTTGCGGTTGCACCACCTTGGAAGTCCCAATCATCCCTCTGTCGAGTTGCTAGAGCAGTTGAAACAGTTCGATCCGAGGCTGAAGTGGGGGAACAAGCACAGGGACAGTGATGACCATGTTAGCTTTTTGGGCGTGCCAATCAATGACCCTCGTCAAAGCGATCAGTCTCCATACGATTCCCTTGGGGTATTACGTCTAACCCAGAAAAATACAGACGAAGGGGAATTCTCGGCGCAAGATCAGGCCCTCCTCGAGTGGATCGTCAACGAGCACGTTGCGCCAAAAATTTCCGCCACTCCATCTCAAGAGTTTGCTTCGCAAGTTCTGAAGCAACTTGATAGCTTCCACAACGTCGCAATCCTCGAGTCCACCGACTACCATGACTTTGCAACTGCTGTCTGCGTCAGCTTGGATGATGCGCTACAATCGGTTTCCGGGGGGTCGAGATTGTATGTTTTTAATCTGCTATGTGAAGACAATGCCTACTTTTTTCACCGGGCTATTCATCAGCCAAGAAATAGCCACGTGAGTATTGAATCCCATGTTGGCATGAAGCATTCGCGATTAGAAACCCTGACTGACTTAGCCCTGAAATCTGGAAAAGCCGTGTTGTTGCTGGATATTGAGCGAGCAAGAAAGCAAGGCAGGATTCGAAATGTTGTGAAGGGGGCAGTTTGCGCGATGGCGAGTCCCATCATGTATAAAGGCCACGAGTTGGGAGTCATCGTTGTTTTTTCAGACCGATATGACCTGGAACTTGAGCTACATGGTCGAATACTATCGATGGTGGCAAGCTTGACTTTCCAGATTATTGCACGGCGACAAGCTCGAACGTTCTCGCTGGCCCTTGCTGGATTGAGGCACGACGTTCTCACAATTGTCGATTTGGTTAGTGTTGAGTTGTTGAGCCAGTATCGAGAGGACTCACGAATACAGTGCCTCATGGCATTCCTCGGTCGTCTTGGAGACGCGTATGTTCAAGAGTATCCGCTCAACCCCTATGAGTTTCAGTCTCAGCTGTGCTCTGCCGAGGTGCCTGTGATGCGAAGCTTAGAGTTGGCTAAAGAGGCTGCAATAGCGGAAGTTTCAAAAGACTCTACGGTGAAGATCACCTGCTCCAAGGACCTGCGTCCTGTATATTGCGATCCAATGATGATTGCCATCACCTACAACCTTCTGAAAAATGCACTAAAGTTCTCTCCCGATAGGTCAGAGGTGACCGTGTCGGCTGCGACGCATTGTGATTCATTCGGCAAACACTGGCTAAGGGTGATGGTTCAAGATCAGGGGGGCGGGATGACAGATGAAGTGGCCGAAGCAGTAAGGTCGCGCATAAAGCTCGACCAGCTCGTGAACGTCGAGTCCATGCTATCAGGAAAAGATAGGATTAATGGAAAGGGGCTATTGATCGGAGGACTGCTGGCGAGTCATTACCGAATAATCGACGGCAGGCAGGGAAAGCTCGAACTCGTCCAGACGTCCCCGAATGGCAGTGTGTTTTGTCTTGACCTTCCGTCTCCTTTGGAGGCAGAGTAAATTACCATGAAAAGAGTTCTCATAGTTCAAGACAAGCCAGTCATCCGCGAAAATTGGGTCAGGATTGCCAAAGAGGAAGGCTACTGGGCTGATCCGATCAGCGGTCGCACTGCTGAGCAAGTGGCTGCTGGCATAAAGACTCTCCTAGCGGTTCAGTCCGTGGAGAAATCCTTGCTCGACTACTTATTAGAAGATGGCACAAACTGTGAACAAGTTTTAGAGAACTTAACAGATGACGAGATTGATCGAATGGGGCAGATACTCGTAGTATCGAACGCAGATCGAAACGATCTGGCGAAGATTTTGAGTCGTCCCAATGTAAGTTACGTTGGGCCTTCGACAAATTGGGATCGAATTCGTGGCAGGTTCAAAGAGTAGTGCCCTTTGCACCGGTTCTGCGGCAGCTCGAAGGCTTTACGTTCACCGACGTTCAATTCGTTCGTGTAGGGCCAGAGCGCGTCGGTGGCATGCTGGATGGCGCTGCGGCGGATGTTGATGGTCTTGACGAGCTTGTCGCGGCTCGTCGTCTCGACCACTTGATCGGAGTCGGCGGTGTCGGACTCCGTCTCGGAGCCGCGATACGCTGCCAGGGCATCTTCCATGGCCTTGATGTCCGCCGGATGATCGTAGCACCGCAGCTTGTCCGTCTTCACCCTCGCGATCAGGGCCTCCGCGTTTTGGATGAGGTCATCACGGCTCGCATCCAGCGCGTCGCCAATTACCAGCCTCCTTGACGACATCCTGGCAACTGCTGGGATGCCGTTTTCATTTACCGGAGACGCCATACTGCTCCTGATGCGTCGCGGTGATACAACACCAGGAGGGAAAAAACTTTGTCCACCTTTCGCCTTCACACGGAACATCCATTTCGCCATGACTCCAAAACTCCAACACTCCACATCCGCACTCCCCGCCTTCTCTCGCCGCGAATGGCTGCAACGCACCAGCGCGGGCTTTGGCTATCTCGCCCTGAGTGCGCTCGCCACGCAGCGTGCTCTCGCTGACAACGCCGCGCCGCTCGCACCGAAGCAGCCGCATTTCGCTGCCAAGGCCAAGCGGGTGCTTTTCCTCTGCATGGACGGCGGGCCATCGCATGTGGACAGCTTTGATTACAAACCCGAGCTGGCGAAATACGCGGGCAAGGCCATCGACAAAGGCAAGGTGCCCACCGGCAAGCTCATGGCCCCGGTGTGGGAGTTCAAGCAGCGCGGCCAGAGCGGCCTGTGGATCAGCGAGCTGTTCCCGCAGATCGCCACACACGCGGACAAGCTCTGCCTCATCCGAAGCATGAAGACCGATGTGCCGAATCATCCGCCTGCCTTCCTGCAAATGCACTGCGGCATCCCCACCGCGCCACGTCCCAGCATGGGCGCATGGATCACCTACGGCCTCGGCAGCATGAATGAAAACCTGCCCGGCTTTGTCACGCTGAGCCCCAATCCCGGCAACGGCGGCTCCGCGAACTACGGCAGCTCGTTTTTGCCCGCCATCTATCAAGGCACGCGCATCGGCAACGGACGCCAGCCCGTGGCGCAGGCCAAAATCAGCAACCTCGCCCATCCGCAGCTCGCACGGCCCGAGCAGCGAGCCCAACTCGACTTCGTGCAGCAACTCAACAAGGCCTCGCTCAAGCGCGAACCCGAGAACGCCGCCATCGAGGGCCTCATTGAATCGCATGAACTCGCCTTCCGAATGCAAGACGCCCTGCCCAGCGTGCTCGACATCGAAAGCGAGTCTGACACCGTGAAAAAGCTCTACGGCATCGGCGAAACCACCACCGACGACTTTGGCCGCCAGTGCCTCATGGCGCGGCGTATGTTGGAGGCCGGTGTGCGCTTCGTGGAAGTCAATCACGCCGGCTGGGACCAGCATCGCAACCTCACCGAGGACCACGGCAAACACGCCGCCGCCGTCGATGGCCCCATCGCCGGCCTGCTGACCGATCTCGAAGGCCGTGGCCTGCTCAAAGACACGCTCGTCATCTTCGCCGGCGAGTTTGGCCGCACAC
This sequence comes from Verrucomicrobiaceae bacterium, assembly GCA_016713245.1. Lineage (GTDB taxonomy): Bacteria > Verrucomicrobiota > Verrucomicrobiia > Verrucomicrobiales > Verrucomicrobiaceae > Prosthecobacter. The sequence continues at coordinate 273,494 of JADJPM010000004.1, forward strand.
CGTATGCGCAGATCGACGACGGACGCGACCACAACCACACCGCCTACACTACTTGGTTCGCCGGTGCCGGCGTGAAGCCCGGCCACAGCCACGGCGAGACCGACGAGTTCGGCTACGAAAGCGTCATCGACCCCGTCCACATCCACGACTGGCACGCCACCATCCTCCACCTCCTCGGCCTGGAGCACACCAAGCTCACTTACCGCTACGCCGGACGCGACATGCGCCTAACGGAGGTGAAGGGGAACGTGGTGAAGGGGATCATTTCATGAGTCTCCATGCCCACCGCGCCGGACAACCACGACGCCCACGATTACGCCGAGCGCATCAGGGCCGATGACAGCTACAACCAGAGCCAGATGCAGGATGTGCTGAACAAGCTGGATGAGCTGATCAATGCGCTAAGGCGGTAGGTTTTTAGCCTCATGGCCGTGATGGAGAGTTCCTCACGATGGGCTCCTTTGGCGATGCGGAGTCCTGTTTGCCTTTCTGGCAGTTGCAGTTCGATTTCTTCGTGGTCATGCTCTCGCTGCCATCAAAAACTTCATCACGATCCTCCTTCTCCTCAGCGCATCGCCACTTCTCGCGGCAGAGCCTGATCACGTCGCCATTCTGCTGCGTGAGGGGACGGAGAAGGCGCTCGCGAAGCCGCTGCGCACCTACGTTGCCGATGTCGAGGCTCGCTTTCCCGTGAAGCTGGCCGTAGTGGCTCGGGATTGGAAGACGCCCCAAGAGGTCCGTGCGGTCATCAAAGGCCTGCATGACACCCAGCGCATCTCGGGCGTCATCCTCGTCGGCGCGATGCCGATGCATCGGTTCTTCATGCACGAGCATGCCAATCCGAATCCGGTTTATTATGAGGACTTCGACCTTCGGTTCGTGGACAAGAACAAGGACGGCGTGGACGACGCCTACGAGGGCAAACCTCAGCTCAAGATCTGGGTCGCCAACATTCGTGCGAGCGAAAAGGAGCGAGATGACGATCTTCCCGGTTTGCGGCGTTTCTTTACCAAGACGCACGACTACTACACGGGCAAGGCTGTGCCGGAACTCCGCACGCTTTTTTTCAGCACCGATGTCAGCACGGAAGATTGGACGGGACCGGGCGATTGGTTCAAGCGGCGCGGTGGCACACGGTTCTCAGCGCCGGGGGATGTGACTTTGCTGACGGGCAAGGCATGCACGCATCAGGCCGCGCTGGAGGCCTTCAAGAAGCACAGCTACTCGCTCACATGCGTGGGCGTTCACTCGGACGAAACGGGTCACGCCTTGGCTGATGAGGATCTCATGGCGCATGAGATTGCCGACTTTAAAACCGGATCGCTCATCACGATCAACCATGGCTGTTTCACTGCGAACTGGAACAAGACCGAACATGACAACAACGGGCCCAATTGCGGACTGAGTTGGGTTTTCGGCAAGCATCTTGGCCAGGCTGCCGTCGCGCAGGTTCGTAGTGGTGGCGTTGGGTTCGATGATCTCATTTACGAACGACTACGCGCCGGGGACTATCTCGGAAAAGCCTATCTGCCCTGCAAGCAAGCGCATGAGATCGAAGCCCATCCCGGTGATCACGCTCCGGGTGACATCGTCTCAGGCATTCTCATGATCGGGAACCCCTTCCTGGTGCTGAAACCCGTGAAACGAGAGGTCAACACGCGTCTAGTGATCAAAAAGGCAGTTTACGGTGATCTGGCTAACAACGCCGTGGTCAACGTGACGCAGAAGGTGGCGGACTGGATCGAGGAGTCGCTCACCGTTGAAGCCACCGCCGAAAACTTCGGCGATCCGGCGAATGGCATCGAAAAGCAATTGAAGGTCGATTACACCCTGGATGGCGTCGATGGAACGGTGACGGTCGAAGAAGGGCAACTCTTGAAGCTCGACAAGTGACTGCGCTTCGCCATCGACGACACGATTGTCTCCTATGAAGAACATCACACCCTTTTGCCTCTCCATCTTCGCTTCCGTCTCGCTCTCCGCGATCACGGCAGTTCGAGCAGACTCACCAGTAACGACTCCATCCATCAGACAGCGTGGCATTGTCTCCGAGGGAGATTGGAGCCGATTGGGTGCTGTCATGGCGAAGGTGCGTCGCGGTGAAGAGATTTGCGTTGCGGCTATCGGTGGATCGATCACGGCAGGTGGCTTGCAGACGAAAGACCCGAAGAATCGCTACATCGCCCGTGTTGCGGATTGGTTCACGCAAACCTTCCCCAAGGCCAAGGTGCGATTTGTCAATGCGGGCATCGGCGGCACGAACTCGCTCTACGGAGCCATGCGGGTGCAACGAGATGTGCTGAGCAAGAAGCCTGACCTCGTTATTGTGGAGTATGCCGTGAACGACAATCACCCCGTGCCGATGTTCTGGGACAGCTACGAGGGCGTGCTGAGGCAGATCCTTCGCGAGCCGCAGCAGCCAGCCGTCGTGCCATTGTTCTTCATGCAGCGGAAGGGAGAAAACGCCCAGACAGCGCAGCAGATGCTCGGACGTCACTATGATCTGCCGATGGTGAGCTTTCGCGATGCTTGGTGGCCGGAGATTTACAGCGGACGTGCCAAGTGGGAAGTGATGTATGCCGATGTGGTGCATCCGAATGACACCGGGCACATCCTCGCCTCCGTGCTTTTGATTGCTCTGCTCAATGACGTGAATGCCAAGCCCAGCGCCACGGCGATCCGTGCGGACCTTCCCGCACCGATGATCTCGGATCTTTTTGCCCATTGTCGCTATGCGCAATACGCCGACCTGAAACCGACTCAAAACAGCGGCTGGACTCGATCCTCCGACGGCAACAAATGGGAATGCCCGACAAAGACCGATGGAGCGATTGAGTTCGGTTTTTCCGGCAGGCTCCTCTTTGTGGGATACGACATCGAAAAGGAAGCCGAGCCCCTCACCACTTTCTCCATCGACGGAGGCAAAGCGCAGCCTTTGAAAAGCAGTCCCAACCGTTTGCCGCTCGCGGAGAGCTTGTCCCCAGGCGAGCACCGCGTGCGCATTGAGTTCGCAGGCAGTAAAGCCCCTCAAGAAGCCGCCAAGGTGCGCATCTGGGCAGTCGGTGCCGCCGGGGGGCTGGAGTAGAGTCGGTACCTGCAGCCATCTACACGGAAAAAGTCGCCGCCTCGCAGCAGGAGTATGCGAAGACGATTACCTCACGCTGGTGACCCGGCGTGGTGCAGCCGTCCTGGTTGCTTCCGATGAGTCCAGAGGACTCAACCCCACTTCATGCAAACAGCTCCTTCACCACATTCCCATGCACATCGGTGAGGCGGAAGTCGCGACCGGACCAGCGGTAGGTGAGCTTTTTGTGGTCGAGGCCGAGCAGGTGCAGGATGGTGGCATGGAGGTCGTGAACATGCACGGGATCAGCGGCGACACCGAGGCCGAAGTCATCGGTGATGCCATGAACGTGCCCGCCTTTCACCGCGCCGCCGGAGAGCCAGATGGTGAAGCCATCCACATGGTGATCGCGGCCAAAGACAGCCGGTTTGTCACTGCTACCCTGGTAGGTGGAGGTGCGGCCCATCTCACCGCCCCAGATGATGAGCGTGTCCTCCCAGAGGCCGCGTTCTTTGAGATCGGTGAGCAGCGCGGCGATGGGTTGATCAGCCTCGGCGCAGAGTTTCTCGTGATTTTTGATGAGAGAGGCATGGCTGTCCCAAGGCTGGCCGGTGCCGTGATAGCACTGGATGTAGCGCACGCCGCGCTCGGCGAGGCGACGTGCGAGCAGGAGGTTCTTGCCCACGGGCGTGTCGCCATAGGCGCTGCGGCTGGCCTCGGTTTCGTCTTTGAGATCAAAGGCGTCCGTGGCCGCGCTTTGCATGCGAAAGGCCAGCTCCATCGAGTGAATGCGTGAGTCGAGGCGCTCGTCGCCAGGATGATCGAGAAGATGGTGACGATTCAAAAACTGCGTGAGGGCGAGTTGCGCACGCTGGTTGCCAGGGCCGATGTCGTGGCGCGTGAGGTCGGGGATGAGTTTGCCTTTGGTCTGCGTCTCGATGTGCGTGCCCTGGTAGAGGCCGGGGAGGAAGGAACTGGTCCAGTTCTTCGACTGCGCTGTGGGCAGGCCCGAGGGCATGAGCACGATATAACCCGGCAAGTCCGCGCTCTCCGAACCGAGGCCGTAAGTGACCCAGGAGCCGATGGATGGCCGCTCCAGCACGGTGTGGCCGCAGTTCATCATGAGCAGGCCTGGCGAGTGATTCGCGATGTCGCTGACCATGGAACGAATGACGCAGAGACTGTCCGCGTGCTTTGCCACATGCGGGAACAGCTCACTGATTTCCAATCCTGACTGTCCGTGCTTCTTAAAGGCGAAGGGCGAGGCAAAGATGTTCCCCACGCGTGCTTTCTGCACCGGCTGGAGCTTCTCTTTCACGGAGTCCGGCAGAGGTTTGCCATCCAGCTTTGTGAGTTGCGGCTTCGGATCAAAGGTATCGATCTGCGACGGCCCGCCATTCATGAAGAGATGGATCACCCGCTTCACCTTCGGCGGAAAATGCGGCTGCCGTGGCGCGAGCGGATTCGGATCATCCTTGTCCGCAGCGTGGAGAAAGTCGGCTGCGGCGAGCGCTCCGAGGCCAAAGCCGGTGCGCTGGAGAAAGTGGCGGCGTGCGATCATGGGGGAGTCAGATTTGGGATTGAAGAAACGGAAAAGGGCGGGCAAACTGGGGCATCATGAACACCGACGAACCCCAACCCATCAGCGTGGAGGACGCGCAAAGGATATGGACCTTGCAGAAGCAGAAAGCGCCGCTTTCGGAGCAGGACGTAAAACTCCTCGAACAAGCAGCCGAGTGGCAAATGTGGGTAAGCCACGGGATTCGGTTACAGAATGGGAAGAAAGAGTCCAAGCTCAGTTCGACGCCCTTAAAAGATTTGCGTCGAGTCGCGGCTGTTCTCTGAAGGATAAGCAACTTCCGCCTCGGTCTTGGGGTAAGTCTGGTCGTGAGCATGAGGTTTTTCATGCTCCTGGAGCGAAGCGTTTCTGGAAGTCCACTTTTCCAGGAGAGTCTGGCTTTGGGCAATTTGGTTACTACACGCCAGCGGGATACTTGAGGCGGCTGCGGTTGAGCAATCTCATCTTTGGCGATGACGTGGAGTTTGAGGGGATTTGGACGCGGGAGGGTGGGCTGAGCATAGTTACCTCTCAAAAATACATTCAGGCTCATCCCGTTCGCTTCATCCCCACGGCGGAAGAAATCACGGGCTACCTGAACAGTCTCGGCTTCACGCACAACGACTCGCTCATGCTCTGGGAGCGGGACGATGGCGTGCAACTGGCTGACACCCATGACCGCAATTTCATCCGCGCTCCCGACGAGGCGATCATCGCCATCGACGTGCAGCCTCGCTTGCTTCCCGGGCATGAGTTTGACGCGGTCAGGCATGGCTAGTCCAGGTAAAGCGCCTCGTTCGAGGTCAGCAGCGACTGCGCGATGAGCGGCCACGGGTCTTGCTTTCGCTTTTCCATCAGGGCGAGGAAGGGGATCATGCGCTCCTGCTCCTTCGGCGTGGCATCACGGCGGTGGACGCGCTGAAAGAGCGCATTCACGCGGTCAGCGGGGCTCATGCCTTCGCTGAGTTGCAAGCTCTCGGCCAGGGCCTTCGCCTTGGCGATGAGGAAGGGCGAATTCAGCGCAAAGAGCGACTGCTGCGGCACGATGTTGTCGGTCCGGCGGTCCGCTGTGGCACTCGTGGAGGGGAAGTCGAAGGCTCGCAGCGTGGGGTCGGTGTTGATGCGATTGATGAGGCCGTAAATGCTGCGGCGTGGATTGCTCTCCACGTCCCACATCGGCTTCGGGTGACCTTTGAGCCGAGGATCGAGCGTGCCGCTCAGAGCGAGCAGCGTGTCGCGGATCTGCTCGATGCTCAGACGCTTCGCATGGGCCCGCCAGAGCCATTCGTTCGTCGGATCACGCTCCGCCATCTCCGCACGCACGGCGCTACTCTGCTGGTAGGTGCGACTGCTCACGATGGTGCGCACGAGGTGCTTCAATGACCATCCATGCGCCATGAAATCCGCCGCCAGCCAGTCCAGCAGCTCCGGGTGCGTGGGCGCGGCACCTTGCAGGCCAAAATCGCTCGGTGTGTCCACCAAGTAGCTGCCCATGAGGAAACCCCACACGCGGTTCACCATCACGCGGGCTGTGAGCGGATTGTCCTTGCTGGAAATCTTCTCCGCCAGGGCCAGCCGGCCGCTGTTTGTCTCGGGAAACGGCGACTGCTGCGGATCCAGCAGCTTCAGAAAACGTCTCGGCACCGCACCGCCGCGAGTATCTGCCTCGCCGCGAAGAAAGATCTTTGGCGTGATCGGTTTTTCACTTTCCGTCACGATGATCGCACGGCTGCCCGCTCCATCGTGAAAGGTGATCAGCTCGCACATGTCACTTTGCAGGATGATCTGCCACTGCGGCCTCTTCCCACCGCCTATCATCTTCCCGCTCTTTTTGGCCGCCTCGACCTTCGCCAGGATCACCTCGCGCTTCTTTTGGTAATCCTCACGCAACTCGGCGCTCGGCTCATAACCATCGATCACCGGAAACTTGCCAAAATCCGAGTGCTTCACGCGGTCGATGGAGCCAAACACGCCGTAGAGCGAGTAATAGTCCGCCGTCGGCACCGGCTCGAACTTGTGATCGTGGCAGCGAGCGCAGGCCACCGTGAGGCCGAGGAAGCCACGAGTCGTCGTGTCGATCACATCATCCACAAAGTCATGCGGAGCCTGCGTGAACGGCGTCACCGCGATGAAGCCCAGCGCGGCCTGCTCCGGCGCACGATCCTTGAAGCCCATCAAATCCGCCGCCAGCTGCTCTTTGATGAACACATCATACGGCTTGTCCTTGTTGAACGACTCGATGACGTAGTCACGAAACGTGAACGCAAATGGGTAATAGGTCTCCGTGCGTGCGGCGGGCACCGTCACATTCGCCGTGTCCGCATACCGCGCCACATCCAGCCACATTCGGGCAAAATGCTCGCCAAAATGCGGTGACTCGATCAACCGCTCGATCTCCGCCGTCATCTCCGTCCGTGCTTCCTTCGGTGGTGGCAGCCCCGTGAGGTCGTAGGCCAGTCGGCGCTGCAAAACGGCCACCTCGGCCTGTTTTGATGGCTCCAGGTCTTTCTCCTTCATTTTTGCGACGACGAAGCGATCCACCGGATGCGCATCCCAGGCGGCATCGCCTGATTTAGGCGGCTCCACGACCTTCACCGGTTGAAAAGCCCAGTGCGTCTTCGCTTTCTCAAACAGGATGTCTTGATCACCGAGCTTCGAGAAAGCCGTCTCGCCCATGTCCTGCTTCGGCCCAGGTGCGCCCATTTTCACCCACTGCTCCAGCAGCGACACCACCTCCGCATCCAATTGGTATTTCGGCGGCATCTGCATGTCCTCGTCGGCATAGCGGATGGCCTTGATGAAGAGCGATCCCTCCACATCGCCGGGCACGATGGTCTGCCCGCTGTCGCCGCCATCCAACCAGCCCGACTGCCGATCCAGCAACAAGCCGCCCTTTTTCTCGCCTTCCGCCTCGCTGTGACATTTGTAGCAGTGCTGCACCAGGAGCGGCCGGATCATCGATTCAAAAGATGCCGTCCCCCGCGCCTCCGCCTCTTTCGGAGCCGCTGTGAGCGGATCAGTGAGGGCGATGGAAAGGAGCAACGATTGGAAAACGACTTTCATGTTCAGCCGTGGAACGCAGACCGCTTTGCGTGCTTTCACTCGAAGTGTGGTGCAGCCGTCCCGGCTGCTACTACTTCGGTTTTGCCTCTCGACGGAGCGAGATGGCTACTTGGCTTCGCGGGTTCGGAGCGGGCTGTCAGGCATTTGCACTGCATCCACATCGCTCAGTTTCACCTTCAGCAGTTCGACACTTTGTTTGCCGCCAGCGAAGGCGATGAACAAACTGTCGCCGTGCTCGATGACGTGCGGGTAGTCGATGTGCCGGCCGCCGACGAGGTAGAGCATCTTGGTGAAGACGAGGCCGTTATCGCTGATGGATAGCGTGAGTGGATCGCGCTTCTTCGGGTTGGGATTCGAGATGAGCACGTAGCGGCCATCGCGGAGGCGGAGGCCGCTGATTTTCGAGGTGGCGTCGGGGAAGTTGGTCTTCTGCGGCGTGCTCCAGGTGCGGCCGTCGTCTTTGGAGAAGGCCCGGTAGAGGAAGCCGCTGCGGCGGTTGTCTCGGAAGACGGCGGCAAGCGTTTGATCCGATAGAATCCACCAATCAGGCTCTTCGGCCTTCAGCTCGGAGGCGCTGCCGAGCACGGGGAAGGACTGCCACTCGCTGAGCGACTTCACGCCGCCGACGAGGAAGTGAACGCCGCTCGTTTTGTAGTCGTGCTGGCGGCGCGACATCATCCAGTCGCCCGTGCGCAGCTTCATTGGCGGGAAGTTGTTGATCGTGTCGTCAAAGACCACTCCTGCATCACGCCACTCGCCAGAGGCCTTGTCGAAGCGGAAGGCACGCAATTCGAGGCTGGGACCGAAAAAGCCCGCCGCTTCGTCCAGCGAGGCCAGCGCGAGCAGTTCGCCATCTCGCTGCCAAAAGCCGCGTGAGATCCAACGCATGCCCTTTTCCGTGCGAGTGCCATAATGCGGCGAATCGGGACCCGAGTTCGGCGGAATAGGCGTCAGGAACTTCGGTGCGCTCCATATCAAGCCATCGGCACTCGTCCCAAACTTCACCCGCTGACCCACACGGTCCTCGATGCCCGGTCCATCGCTCCACATCGCCCAAAACTGCCCGTCGTGATGCGCAAGGTAGTTGTGCTGGTTCACACCTTTGGCGGCATGCACATCGTTGATGATGACATGCTTACTGGGCACGCGCGGCAGTGAAGCGAATTCGATTTCCTGCGTGTTTTCCGGCACCCAAGGTCCCGAGAGCTTGATGGGCGAACTGCGACTCGGTGAATCTGCCAGTGCAGACGCAGCGAGGAGCACGAGGAAGACGGCTTTCATGATGGTAGATTCGATTGGCAATCGAATCATCTGGGTGGTTCGGATTCGAGTGCCACTCGAATCTACGTCACTGCGGCCACTGGCCATCGACGATGGGCTTCGTGGTGAGCTTGGCGGGATCGAGGACGAGGTGCTTCACCTTCGCTCGCTTCCAGGTGTAGGTGATGTGGACGAGGCCGTCTTTCGTCTGAATGATGGCGGGATAGCTGAACTCCTTCTTCGGCTCGTCTTCAAAGACCAGCGCGGCTTCCCAGGTCTTGCCGTCCTTGCTCACGGCGAGATTCAGCGGGCTGCGGCCTTTGGCGGTGTGGTTGTGGATGAGCAGGTGACGGCCATCGGCGAGCGTGACAGCGTCGGTGCCAGAGTTGGGATTCGGCAGATCGGTGAGTGAAATCCCGCCCCAGGTCTTGCCGGCGTCTTCGGAGGTGATTTGGAAGACTTTGCCCTGACGTGTGCGGCCCACAGCTTGCAGCTTGTCGCCCCCGAGGAAGAGAAGGCTCGGCTGAATGGCGCTGATCTTCAAGCCATCGTGCAGCAGCTCGGTGCGAGTCCATGTTTTGCCGAGATCGGCGGTGCGCTCGAAGTAGATGGCCCAGGCGCTGGGCTTTGTGTCGGTCTCGTTGCTCGTCGGGCACAAAATGTCGCCATTCGCGAGCTGGACGGGCTTGTTCTTGATCGGGCCGAAGATGCCTTTCGGCAGCTTTTGGGCCGCAGACCATGTTTTGCCGCCATCAGCGCTCGTTTTGAGTTCACCCCACCAGGTGCTCGGCGATGGGCCGACTTTGTAGAAGAGCATCAGGGGTGCGTCCTTCGGCTGAAACAGCGCCGGGTTCCACGTCGGATGGCGGGAGCCGTCGGCTTGCAAGCCGTTGGCGGTTTCGACGCCTTCGGTCCATTTGCCATCGGGAAGCTGACGCGAGACCCAGATGCACACATCCGGGTTTTTCTCCGCCGTGCCGCCAAACCAAGCCGTAACGAGACCTGTGGGCGTTTCGACGATGGTGGTGGCGTGGATCTGTGGGTAGGGACCGGTGTCGTAGATGTATTCCGTTGTGAGGATCGCGGGATCAGCAGCCTGAAGGGGCACCGCGGAGACGAAGAGAGCGCAGAGGAGCTTTTTCATGAGATGGTGGTTACAAGAGGCCAAGGGCGGAGAGTCTTTCACGAATGATTTCGCGTTCCGGCTCGCGGAAGCGGTGGAAGGGCTCGGCCATGTGGTCGTCGCAGATGCCGAGGAGGCTGAGGCCGCATTTGATGCCTTTGATGATGGCGCTCTTGTGCTTGCCGACGGTGTAGATCGCTCCGGCGATCTTCATCACCTGGGCGTGAAGCTCGCGCGTGCGCTGGAGGTCCTGCGCGGCTGCGGCCTGATACATCTCGACGTAGAGTTTCGGATGCAAATTGGCTCCGCCATTGATGCCGCCATGGCCACCGAGCAGCACGGCCTCGGCGGTGAGCTCTTCAGGGCCAACGAGCACGCTCCAGTCGGCGCGTTGCTTCGCAATCTCGATGAGGCGATGGAAGTAGATCATGTCACACGAGCTGTCTTTGACGCCGCAGACGCCCGGCATGTCCAAAGCGCGGCGCACGAGGTCGAGCTCGAAGCTGACCTTCGTCAAACCGGGCATGTTGTAGAGAAACAACGGCAGCGGCATCTCGGCGACGAGGTCCTGCACATATTCGAGCATTTCCGGCGGCGCGGCCGGGAAGTAATAGGGTGGCGCGAGCACCACATGCGTCGCGCCGACTTCTGCTGAGTATTTGGCGAGGTTCACGCTCTCAGTGAAGGAGGTGTCCGTGATGCCGACGAGCACCGGAACGCGTCCCGCGGCGACTTTGCAGGCTCGCTCGATCAATTCACGGCGCAGGCGGTAGCTGAGGCTCGGGCCTTCACCGGTCGTGCCGAGGACGAAGAGGCCCGAAACGCCGCCGCTGATGAGATGCTCGATGAGTCGCTCCAAACCAGCGACGTCGAGGGTGTCGCGGTCTTTGAGCGGGGAAATGAGTGGTGGGATGATGCCGCGGAGGGGTTGGGACATGGCTGAAAGTATAAAAGATGAGGAATCAAAAATAAATGAGGCTTCGCTGCTCATCCTTGGCAGCGGCTTGACGATTCTTGATGAGGCTGACATGCTCCACGCATGCCCGCCACCGACCAGGCCGACTATTTTTCCACGCAAGTGATGCGCACGCGTCGCTTCTTTCTGCCTGAATGGCAGGAGCGGCAGCGTGATGGTAGGACGCTCTGCCTCGTGGGGGGCGGTTGCGAATGGTGTGCGCCGGATTTCGTGGTGGATCGCCAGGAGTTCCCATTTCTCGCCTTTGAATTCGTCTCACGCGGCCAAGGCAGCGTCACGCTGGGGAACCAGAAGCACGAGGTGGAGGCCGGGCATGCGTTCTTTTACGACTCCAGCGTGCCGCATGTGATCCGAAGTTCCGCCGAGGAACCGATGGTGAAATACTTCTTCAACTTCACCGGCTCGCGGGCTGCCAGTTTGATGAGCGATCTTGACCTCGGCTCGGGCAGTGTGCTGCGCGTGGCGGATGCCTCGCGGGTGGTGAGCCTGCTTGAAGAAGTGATTGATCATGCGCTGCGCGGCGGTCGGTTCGGCCTTCGGGCGGCCTGCGCGGCGCTGGAGCATGCACTGGTGCTTTGCGCGGACAGTCGCCAGCCCGCGACGACGAAGATGGACCCGGCCTACGCGACGTATCTGCGCTGCCGCGGTCATCTGCTGCGCAATTACCCCGTGCTCAACAGCATCGAACAGGCAGCGAAGGCCTGTCATGTATCCGCCGCCTACTTCACGCGTCTCTTTCAACGCTACGACACCGAAACGCCGCTAGCCTGCCTGACGCGTTTGAAGCTTTCGCAAGCCGCCATCAAGCTGCGCCAGCCGGATGCGCTGGTGAAAAACGTGGCCGCCGAGCTCGGCTACAAGTCCGCCGCGCATTTTTCGCGGGCTTTTAAGGCCTGGAGCGGAAGATCGCCGCGTGGTGGTTGAAATGCGCCGGGGACTTCCCATCTTCGCGGACCTTCAAACCGCCACCGCATGCTTTCTATTCTCAAAATCCGCCACCTCGCCCTCGTCGAAGACGTGACCTGGGAACTCGCGGCGGGGCTGGTGGGGGTGACGGGCGAGACCGGGGCAGGGAAGTCGATCATCGTGGGGGCTTTGAAGCTTATCCTGGGCGAGCGTGCGGACCGCTCACTCATCCGCACGGGGCAGGATGCCTGCACGGTGGAGGCGAGTTTTCATCTGAAGGACACGCGGGCCATTGATGCGGTGCTGGAAGAGGCCGGTCTGGAGCCGTGTCAGGAAGGCGAACTCATCGTGAAGCGCACGATCAGTGCCAGCGGGGCGAACAAGCAGTTCGTGAACTGCTCGCCGGTGACGATCCAGGTGCTGAAGAGCCTCGGCGAGTTTTTGGTCGATCTGCACGGGCCGCACGATCATCAGTCGCTGAACTCGCGGGAGCGGCAGCTCGACATGCTGGACAAGTTTGCCGGCATTGAAGAGTCGCTCACGAAGTATGAGACGGTTTGGAAGGCGTGGCGGGCCGCAGTGACGGAACTCGATGATCTGGAGAATTCCGAGCGGGCGGGCAGCCAGCAGATCGACATGCTGAAGTTTCAGGCGAATGAAATCGCCTCGGCGAACCTCAAGGCGGGCGAGGAGGAGGTCATTGAATCGAAACATCGCATCGCGGCGAATGGCGCACGCCTAGCGGAGTTGTGCGGAGCGATCACGAGCCGCCTCAGCGAGGGCGAGGGCAGTGTGGTGGATGGTTTGCGCGAGATCAGCCGCAGCATCCACGAGTTGGAGAAGATCGATCCGGGCACGGCGAAGATGTTTGAGGGCTTCAAATCGGCGCAGATCGAGCTGACGGAACTGGAAAGCAGCGTGGCGGATTACGCGGAGGAGCTTGAGATTGATCCGGCGGAGCTCGTGCGACTCGAAAGTCGCATCGACACGATTCAAAAACTGAAGCGGAAGTATGGCCGCACGATTGGCGAGATTTTGGAGTTCCTGGCCGAGACAGAGCGCAAACTAAGCCGTATCGAGAATCGCGGCGAGGAGATCGCGAAACTGCAAAAGCTCGTCCAAGAGCGTGAGGCGGAGGTTTTGAAGCTCGGGAAGCAAATCTCGAAGAAACGGGCCGATTCAGCGCCGAAGCTCGCCAAAGAGGTCGCCAGTCATCTGAGTGATCTTGGCTTCAAACAGAGCGTTTTCGCCGCGCAGCTCACCAACCTTGCTGAACCGGCGAAAAGCGGCTTGGAGGAGGTGGATTTCCATTTTGCGCCGAATCCGGGCGAGCCCTCGAAGCCGCTGCGCATGACGGCGAGCAGCGGGGAAATGTCCCGCGTGCTGCTGGCGGTGAAAAGCGCCCTCGCGAAGCAGGACGCGGTGCCGCTACTCGTGTTTGATGAGATCGATGCGAACGTCGGCGGCAACATCGCCGAGGCGGTGGGCCGCAAGATGGCCGCGTTGGGTGCCACGCATCAGGTGATCGCCATCACGCACTTCCCGCAGGTGGCGTCACTGGCGCAGAGCCATTTCGTCGTGACGAAGGAAATCAAAGGCGGCCAGACGAAATCTCAAATCGCCGAGGTGGCAGATGATGAGCGCATTGAGGAGTTGGCGAGGATGCTCGGTGGTAGTGCCGCGAGTGCGCGGGAGCATGCGAAGAGCCTGCTGAAGGGGGCGAAGTAGAGGTTGAATTCTCGGTGGCTAAAAAAACCGCCGCCCAGTTTCCCGGACGGCGGTGTGGTTCGAGGCGGTTGAGGCCTCAGCGATTACTTTTCAGCTTTGCAGCAATCTTTGCCGCAGACCTTGCCCTTTTCCTTGCAGCAGGTGGCGCAGTTATCACCACAGCACTTTTTGCAGGCACCACCTGCGGCCAGCACGGGTGCGGCGGCAGCGAAGAGGGAGAGGGCGAGGAGGGAGAGAGATAGTTTCATCGAATTTGGATGTGTTTGGAATTTGAGATGCCCGCTGAACAAATGGCGACGCGATTCCCCGCACGGGCGGACAAGGAGATCACGGGCATTTCCTCACTAGGCTGAGGAGGCTTGATGATTCACAACAGAAGCGCCCGATGACGCATGAAGAGCCGTGGCGGCTCCGCAGGTGGCCCGCGTTCGCGGCGGGGCGTATAGGCGCTCATCGAGAGCTCGGGGGAAAGGGCAGGCAGCGCATCCTGCCAGCCTGCGAGGTGGAGGACGAGTGCCGTTTCAGGCTTGGGGGAGAAGGGGACGCTCTTGGAGGTATCGCGTGGGTCTTTCCGGTGCTCGCAGCATGGGCAGGGCTCGCGGTGACCGGCTGGCGGGCCTTCCGGTTGCTGCGCGGAACATCCTTCGAGATACGCCGTGGAGCAGCAACCGGCCAGCTCTTCCCGCGGGGCTTCTCCCGTGCAGCACCAGCACATCGGAAGACCGATGCAGAAGCTGAGGAGCAATGCTGTGAGGCGGGTCACCATGGTCGTTTTGGATGTCGGGATAAGAGCGGACGTTCAATCGGCGTGTCGCTAGATGAGAGATGGGTTGGAAAAAGATATTCCCGTGGATTTTGACTTTTCATCGCCACCCGCGCTCGCCCATCTGGCATCACTCCAGCAGCCCCCAGGGCTTCAAACGGCTCGTGGCATGCTCGCGGAGCCTGGCGGCCTTTTCAGGTGGGAGCTGGCTGGCGATGCGTTCGAGGGATTCGCGGGCCTTTTCGCGGGCTTTTTGCCAGACTTCGATGCGCAGGCCTTTGAAGTCCTTCACGGTGATTTGGAGGCTTTGGTGAAGTTGATGCCGCTGCGCGTCATCGAGGTCGAGTTCGGAGGAAACGTCGCGTTCGAGGGCCGCGATGACGAGATCGACTGGTGTGCGGTCGCTTTGTGGATCGGTGATGGCGCGATGCACCACGCGGCGCAGCACGAACAGGCCGCCGCCGATGCCGCAGGCGGCTCCGAGCACGAAGACGAGCCCGAGCAGCAGCACGGCCTTCCAGCGTGAGCGTTTGGGAGATGGAGAGGATTCGTTCATGATGAAATCAGATGCCTTGGATGACCGGACCTTGCAGTTGCCAGAGGAAGGCGAGCTCGTTCACGACCTCGAAACCGTCGCGGCAGGTGAAAAAGGCTCCCACGGCCAAAATGGCGAATCCAGCCTGAAGCCAGCGCTGGCCAAAAAGAGCGAGTACTTCGTCAAAGAGGCTCGTTTCGGCCATGGAGGGCTTCATCGCGCTGATTTGCGCACGCACCGCCACGCGCACGTCGAGGTCGGCCGGCGCACTGGCATCGCGGGCGAACGTGGTGAGGCGCTGCCACGATTTTTGAGGTTCAGGTGAGGGAGTAGCCATGTTGCGTGAGGATGGTTTTGAGGCGCTGGCGGGCGCGGAAGGCCTTTACTTTGGCCTTCACGCGGCTCCAGCCGAAATGCGTGGCGATTTCCGCGAGCGGCATCTCGTCGAGATGCAGCAGGGTGAGCAGGGCGCGATCATCGGGCGGGAGATGGGAGAGAAGGAACTGCGCCTCGCCGAGATCGCGCTGTGCGGGTGTGTGAGGCAGATTTTCGAGCGGATCATGTTCGTCATCTCGCTCCACGAGTCGCGCAAAGGGCGTGCGCTGATGTTTGCGGCAGAATTCGAGGCCCATGTTGGCCGCGATGCGTTTGAGCCAGTGGACGAAGGGTTTGTCAGGCTTCCAGCCACCGAGCGAGCGCCAGGCGCGGACGAAAGTTTCCTGCACCATGTCTTCGAGGTCGGCGCGATTGCCCGCGAAGCGATGGAGCATGGCGGTGATGATGGATTGATGGCGGCGGACGAGTTCATCAAAGGCATCGAGATCACCTGCCTGCGCCCGCCGGACGTGGACGAGATCGTCATCCGGCAGAGGTTCAAAGGGGGACGTGGCAGGCATGGGCGCATTTCAGCGAGGAGTGAGGAGGAGGGCAAGAGGCGGAAATCATCTGACTCCTACTCCGACTCTGTCTCCGTCTCGTTTGGGTCGAGGCGGAGCAGGAGTCGGAGGCGGAGTCGGATTGTCAGGCAGATCAGCCACCGATCTGATTCAGCGCGGCATCGACGAGCGATTCGAGCTCGCCGCGAGCGCTTTCGATGTGCTTCTGCTGCTCTGGGGTGAGCAAGGGACGCACTTCCGCGCCGATCTTCGCGATGAGCAGGGCGCGGTCGCGAGTGACATCACCGAGTTTTTCCGCGGCGGCGCGGGTGGCGGCGCTGTTCGCGTCTTTTTTAGCTGCCTCGGCCATCGCGCGGCGGGCATCGCGGCCCTGGGTCATCTGCGCACGGATTTCGTCGCGATGCGATTCGAGGATTTTCGTCACGCTGGCGCGTTGTTCGGCGGTGAGCGGCGTTTCCTTGCGGAAGTTCAAGACGTGCCGCACGGCCGTGCGAACGATCTCGCGAAGGGTGCTGCCGTGCTTTTCCGGCAGCAGCGTGTCGGAGGATGAGTTGGCGGCGAATCCGATGCCCGTGACACTGGCGGCGATGACGAGGAAGGTCAGAATGCGTTTCATGGTGATTTGGAGTGGTGGAGTTTTGGAGTGAGGAATTATTTCTTGGTGGTGGTGTTGGTGACGGATTTGGTTTCGCCGGCGGGCGTGGTGACGCTGCGCACGGCGGTGCGGACGCCTTCGGCGCGGGTCACGGAGCCGCTCGTCGTGGCCGTCTGGCCCTGCGGGCCGGTGGCGCTGCCGCTGGTGGTGCGGCCGTTGCCGGAGGCATTGCGCACGACTTGCTGGGTGGTCGTGACGGCCTTGCCCTGGGCTCCGGTCGTGGTGGCGCTGCGTGCGGCGCCCTGGCCTTTGGTGACATTGCCGTTGATGGCACGCGTGGCCGTGCCGCGACCGGTGGTGACGCTGGAGGTGCGGCCAAAATCACGCGCCGTGGCGGTGCTGAGGCTGAAGCCGAGGATGAGGAGGGGAAGGATGGTTTTCATGGAGGGATGGAGTGTTGGAATAACGGGGTTTTGTTTTTTCGCGGCGTGTGCCGCTCATGAGGCCGAATGACGGGCAGGCCGGGGCGGTTACAGATTTTTTGCGCAGGCGATTTGGCGAAGGTTTGGCCGTGGCGCGGACGTTGAAGCCCGACCATGCGCTCCCTGATTTGTTTCCTCGCCTTTGCAGCCTCCGCCGTCGCGGCGGACAAGCCTTTGAACATCCTCTTCTGCTTCGCGGACGATTGGGGGCGGTATGCGAGCATTTATGCGGAGCACGAGAAGTTCCCCTCGCCGAATCAGGTGGTCAAAACGCCGAACATCGACCGCATCGCCCGCGAGGGGGCGCTTTTCAGCCGCGCGTATGTGAATGCGCCGTCGTGCACGCCATGCCGCAGTGCCTTGAACTCCGGCCGTTACTTCTTCAACTGCGGTCGCGCGGCGATTTTGAATGGCGCGGTGTGGGACCCGGCGATTCCGAGTTTTGCGCTCACGCTGAAGGACAGCGGCTACCACATCGGCAAGGCTTTCAAAGTGTGGAGCCCCGGCGATCCGGCGGACGCGCCCTTTGGCGGTCAGGTGCATGCGTATCAGAAGCATGGCGGACGCTTCAATCAGTTCTCCCAAAACGTGGAGAAGCTCATGAATGAAGGCGTGGCCGTCGAGGATGCGAAAAAGCAGCTGTATGACGAGGTGCGCGGCAATTTTGACGACTTCCTCAAAGCGCGGCCAAAGGGTGCGCCCTTCCTTTTCTGGCATGGACCCACGAACGTGCACCGCAAGTGGGTCAAAGGCAGCGGCGAGGCGCAGTGGGGCATCAAACCGGATGATTTGAAGGGCAAGCTGCCGAAGCATCTGCCGGACGTGCACGAGATGCGCGAGGACTTTGGCAGCTATCTCGGCGAGATTCAGGCTTTCGACGCTCAAGTGGGTGTTTTGGTCAAAAGGCTCGAAGAAGAAGGCGAGCTCGACAACACGATCATCGTCATCAGCGGCGATCACGGCGCTCCCGGCTTCCCCGGCGGCAAATGCAATCTCTACGACTTCGGCGTGAACGTGACGCTCGCCATCCGCTGGCCCGGACAGCCCGGCGGGCGCTACATCGAGGACTTCGTCAATTTGATGGACCTCGCGCCGACGTTCATGGAGGTCGGCGGCGCGGCCATTCCGCCCGGTGTGAACGGCAAAAGCATCGTTTCACTCATGAAGAGCGGCAAAAGCGGCCGGATCGACCCCGAGCGCGATTACGTCATCACCGGCCGCGAGCGGCATGTGAGCATCGCCCGCGAAGGAAACCTCCCGTATCCGCAGCGGGCGCTGCGCAAGGACGGCTGGCTCTACATTCACAACTTCAAGCCCGAGCGCATGCCCATGGGCGACTACAAAAACCTCACCGAAAGCTTCACGCCGGATCAAAACAGCCTCGAAAACAACACCTACGAGGCCTTTCCGGACATGGACAGCTCACCGGCCAAAGCCTGGCTCATCGCGCATCGCAACGACTCGCAGTACAAGTGGTATTTCGACTACGCCTTTGCCAAACGCCCGCAGGAAGAGCTCTATGACCTCCGCAAAGACCCCGACGCCACCATCAACATCGCCGCCGAGGCCAGCTTTGCCGCCAAGAAGACCGAAATGGCCGCCGAGCTCATGGCAAAGCTCAAAGCCGTCGGCGATCCCCGCGTGACGCAGGACCCGGTGCCGTTTGAGCTACCGCCCTACACGCTCGACACGAAAACCGGCGAAGGCGCGAAGAAGAAGGGCAAAGGGAAGGGGAAGGCCAAGGCGGAGTAGGCTGAAATCCTCCGGCAGGTCATCCTCACCGTCCCCGACCGCAGTCGCGTCAACGGCGTCGCCATCGGCGGCAAGGACAAGGACACGCTCTACGCCTTCTGCATGACCAAGATCTGGAAACGCAAAATTCAGCAGCACGCGCTCGGTGCGTGGAGCCCGTGGACGAAGGTGGTGCCGAATAAGTTGTAGCTTTGACCGCCTAAACCACCCGCTTGCGGAGCCGAAATGAAAAAGTATGCTCGCCGCATGACACTCGTTCTCGAACTCCCGGATGCCTGGAAGCGCCTGCTCGGCCTCGACACAGCCGATGCACCTGCACGCGCCCGTGAGATGCTCATCACCGAAAGCTACCGCGAAGGCAGGCTTTCTCGCGGCCAGGCGGCGGAGATGCTCGGACTGGGCTTTCACGAGGCCGAGGCCTTCTTCAAGCGCCACGGTGCCGAGCAGCAGCCGACCTGGGAAGATCTGGAGGCCAGGGCTGACAAACTCCGCGCGGCTCTCCAGTCATGAGCGCCCAAGGCGTCGTCGTGGCGGATACCACACCGCTGAATTACCTCGTTCTCATCGAACAAGTCGAGGTGCTTCATCAGTTGTTTGGTGAGGTGATGATTCCAGAAGCCGTGCTCACGGAGCTCCGCCATCCCAAAGCACCCGCCGCCGTCTCTGCATGGCTGCAAAAATTACCGAACTGGCTCCGGGTCGTAAATGTGGGGCAGGTGGACGACACCATCCAGCTCGGCCATGGCGAGAACGAAGCCATCAGCCTCGCCATGGAAAAGCAGGTCTCTATCGTGCTCATGGATGAGCGACGAGGCCGCGCCGCAGCGGAGGCACGCGGCTTGCTGCCCATCGGCACCTTGAACATCCTCGATCTGGCGGACGAGCGCGGCCTTCTCGACGGAGTCACTGCGCTCAACGACATCAAGCGAACCACCTTCCGCGCCGCCGGAGAGCTGCTGGATCGATTCGAGGCGCGCATGATGGCCCGCAAAGCGTGACTGCCGCCACAGGGATGTCTGCGCACCTTGCCGCAGCACGTTAAACTCACGCTTCAGCAAAACTGCGCCTTCACCACGCTTTGAATCTCCGGCGGGGCTGGAAGCTGGTTTTGGTAGAAGGTGTAGGAGTTGATGGCCGTGAGATAGCCGTCGTTTTTCGTCGCGGAGCCGACCCAGGCATCGGAGGGCAGCGTGCCGACGGTGCGTTTGACGAAGTCCGCGTGCGACAGGCTCACATTAGGCGTGAAATGAATCACCTTGCCGTTCTGCACGATGATCAGGACGTAGTAGCCGTCCTGGATTTCAAACTACTCGTCGGGCGGTTTCATGTGTGTCACAAGCAGACGGAATCCAGCATTCGGGTCAAGTTTCTTGCCTCACCCCTCCCACCCACGCCACAGCCACACGAGCGTGTCGGCCAGCGTGTGCTCGAAGACGCGTTTGTCGCAGTGGCCGGTCTTTTTGCTGAAGACGTAGCGGTGGTGGTAGCCTTTCTGATCGAGGGCGACGTTTGTGCGCATGCCGGCCATGACCCAGTTGTGGTAGGTTTCTTCGGGATCGTTGGCGCGGTTGTCGTTTTCGGAGACGTGGGTGAAGATGCGCAGCGGCTTCGGCTCGCTCGTTTCGATCAATCTCATGCCGGAGTGATACTCCCACGCGCCGAGCGGATACTTCGCTTCTTCGGGCGCGTCGTCGTCCTGCTGGTCCACGAAGGTGCCTGAGTAGGCGATGATGCGGCGGAACCAGTCCGGGCGAAACCAGCCCATCGTCAGCGCGGCAGCGCCGCCGGAGCTGCAACCCATCACCGCACGGCCCCACGGGTTTTCCGTGAGCGCGAACTTCGGATAAACGGCGCGGATCTCGGCATTCGCGAGCACGGCGGGGAGCACCTCGTCGTGAATGAAGCGGGCGAGGCGATCCGACATCGTGTCATACTCCAGGCCGCGCTCGCTGTTCTTGCCATCGTTGCCGCCATTCTGCACCGCGATGCAGACAAACGCCGGTAGCTTGTGCTGCGTGTCCTTCGAGATCGTGAGGTTGTCGAGCGCGTTGCCGATGAGCTTCAACTGCCCGGGACCATCGTGAATGACGAGCAGCGGAGCCTTTTGGCCGTCCTTATAAGCGGCAGGCACATACACCGTGATCTTCCGCTCGGTGTTCACCTTCTTCTTGTCCGGCTCCAACGTCTTGTCCTTGCCGTCGAAGACCTTGCTGTCGGCCAGCTTCATCATGAACTCGAACTTCCGCCCCTTCGGATTGCCTTTATCGGTCAAATCTGGATCGACCCGATACTCCGGCCCGACCTCGAATGCCCCATCGCCCTCTTTGCCGGGGTTCTTGGTGTAGGTTTCAGCGGCTTGGAGCGAGGTGAAGCAGGCGAGAGCAAGGAGGAGATGTTTCATGATGGAGAAAGCAGCGTAAAGAGGTGATCGAAATGGTTCTCTCAGATTTTGTGATTCTTGCGAGGTGCGGCGGAGACAAAACAAAGCTGGCAACACGCTAAACAGACGCTGGGCGTCACCATGAATTTTGATTTCCCGCAGATTCATGGAGGCCAGCAGATTATTTTTTTGAATCCAATCTGTGGGCCTCCCCGAATCTGTGGGAGATCATTCTGAATTCACAGATGATGCGAAGTCTACAAATCATCACTTCGCCTTCTTCGGCGGGGCGGGATGCGCGGTGAGGTTCGCGGCGGCTTGCTGGAGCTTTGCGTGCTCGGCGGCGTTCGCGGGGAGGGCTTCTTTGGCAAAGGCGGGCAGCAGTTTCTCCCACACGAGGTCGAGTTCGGCCTGCATCTGGCCGGTTTGTGCGGTGATGGCGATGACGGCGTCGTGCTCGGGGATCACGAGGCAGATTTGGCCGTCGCGACCGTCGCCACGGAAGCAGTTGTGCTGGCAACGCCAGAATTGAAAGCCGTAGCCTTGCTGCCAGTCGGACGTTTTGCCGCTGGGCGCTTTGGAGTTGTCCACGTGCTTCGAGGTGGCTTCATCGACCCATTTTTCGGAGAGCACCTGCTGCCCGTTCCACTTGCCGCGTTGCAGGTAGAGCTGGCCAAACTTCGCGATGTCCTCCGTGCGGATGTGCAGGCCGTATCCGCCAAGGCTGTGGCCCTCCGCGCTGGCATCCCACATGGGGCTTTCGATGCCGAGTGGCTCAAACAGGCGCGGCTTGAGGTAATCGAGCACGGTCTGGCCCGTGGTTTTCGTGATGATGGCGGAGAGCATGTAGCTGCCGGGTGTGTTGTAGCGGAAAAACGTGCCCGGCTTATGCGTCACCGGATGCGCGAGGAAACCCTTCACCGACGGGCCGGTGTCGAAGCCAAACTTCGGCTCCACCTCGTGCCCGCCGCTCATCGAGAGCAGGTCACGCACGCGCATGGCCTTGAGGTTCTCGCTGGCCTCCGCAGGTGCCTCATTGGGGAAAAAATTCAGCACCGGATCATCGAGCGTCAGTTTTCCCTCCGCCACCGCGAGGCCGATGGCGGTGGAGGTGAAGCTCTTGCTCAGCGACCACATGACATGGGGCTTCTCCGCCGACTCCGGCTTCCACCACGCCTCCGCGATGACGTGACCGTGACGCACGAGCATGAAGCTGTGCAGCGTGTGGATCTGCTTGTCCGCCGTCTCGATGAAGTCACGCACCGCAGCCGACGAGATGCCCTGCTGCTCCGGCGTGCTGCGTGGCAGAGCTTTGTCAGCGGAATGAGCAGCCAAGGTGCTGACGATCAGCATGAGACCGATGTGAAGGATGGCGATGGGGCGATAAATCATGGTGGAGTGGTTTGTAGCAGCGACGGCATGTGAACTCGGCACACGAGCGCACTCTTTCGAGCCGGAAGGTGAACAATGAAGCGACCACTCGCGCTGCTCGGAGTTCTAAACAGCCTTCGAAGCCATGAAGTCCCTCGTTTTCGCCTTTTTCACCTGTTTCGCCGTCACGGCGGCTTTTGCATACGATCCGCTGAAGTTGCCGGAGACCACTTTGCCGGCTCCGCTCGACTTCACCGTGCAGGATGCGAAACGCGACCGCGCTTTGCCGATCCGCGTGTATCTGCCTGCGACGACCCAAGCCGCGCCGGTGGTGCTTTTCAGCCATGGACTCGGCGGTTCGTGCCAAAACAACCCCTATCTCGGCAAACACTGGTCCGCACGCGGCTACGCGGTCGTCTTTGTGCAGCATCCCGGCAGCGATGAATCCGTGTGGCGAGGCCAACGCCCCGCGCAGATCCCGATGGCGATGAAGCAGGCCGCGAGCCTCGAAAACTTCATGCTCCGCGTGGCCGACATCCCGGCGGTGCTCGATCAACTCACCCGCTGGCAGTCGGACGAAACGCATGCCTTGCGTGGCAGGCTCGATCTCACCCGCGTGGGCATGTCCGGCCATTCATTCGGCGCGGTGACCACGCAGGCCGTCAGCGGACAAACCATGCCCATCGGCCGCAGCCTCGCCGATCCACGCATCAAAGCCGCCGTGATGATGAGTCCCAGCGTGCCCGCCGCAGGCAGCGCCGAGCGTGCCTTCGGCAGTGTGACGTTGCCATGGCTGCTCATGACCGGCACCAAGGACGTCGCCCGCATCGGTGCGATGACCCTCGGTGGCGATCTCGATTCGCGTCTCGGCGTCTATCCCGCGCTGCCTCCCGGCGACAAATACGAACTCGTCCTCCACGACGCCGAGCACGGCGCCTTCGGCGAACGCTCCCTCCCAGGCGAAGGTGCCAATCGAAATCCCAACCACCACCGCGTCATCCTCGCCCTCAGCACCGCCTTCTGGGATGCCTTCCTGAAAGGTGATGCCGAGGCCAAAGCCTGGCTCAACGGCGAAGGCCCACGCTCCGTGATGGAGAAAGACGACAAGTGGCAGCGGAAGTGATGGGACAGCAATATCGAGGGTCGTTTTTCGACCTGAGAGGCGCATTGACCACAAACACGACGCGGTTAAAAGTAGCCCTATGACTGCGACACTGACCATGGATGAAACCGGACAGATCAAACTCTCCGACGCATTGAAGCGTGCTTTCGGCGTAGAGCCGGGCGCTCGGCTGCGTGCGGAAGTGAGTTCGGGCCACATCGAGATCGTGAAGGATGTTCCTTTGGTGACGGAAGGCGTGGTTGATAACGGTGTGCTATTGCTACCAAAGCTCGGCATCAAAATGGACGCTGGAGCCGCCATTCGTGCGGAGCGTGACGAACTGGCCCAACGTGCGCTGCCACAATGAGCACACTGCTCGACAGTTCCGTGCTGGTCGCAGCACTCTCCCCGGACGAACATAGGCACTCACAGTGTCTGACTCTGCTGCTGCAAGGCGGGCACAGCGTTTATGCTCATGCGTTTTTGGAAACTTTCTCCACACTTACTGGCGGCAAGCTGGGCATCAAAGTCGATGCCGAACTCGCAGCCCGACTTCTCACCGAGACGGTTTTGCCACGCGTGAAAGTCATCGAACTCGGTGGCAGCGAACTCATCATCGCGCTGCGAGAGACCAGGAAGCAAGGCGTCCGAGGTGGCGGCGTCTATGATTACATGCACCTCATCGCTGCTCGAAAAAGTGGCGCAGACGTCCTCTTTACCATCAATCTGAGCAACTTTCAGCATCTCCACCGCCAGGGTGATCCTGAGATTCTCTGTCCATAGCGCCGAGTGAGACTCGAAGATGCAAGTGAATGAAGATCAGATGGTGGTCGTTTGTCGTGATGCTTCGCAGGCCAATCGAAACTGCTTCTTATCATGCGTCCATTTCTCTTTCTGCTCACACTCAGCCCGCTCCTCGCCGCCGAGCCAATCACGAACTCCATCGGCATGAAACTCGTGCCGATTTCACCCGGTAGCTTCACGATGGGGCAGGATGGGCCGGCGTCGGACTACAAGATCGCGAAGCATCCCGAGAAGTTCGATGACGCTGACTGGGATGAGAAGCCAGCGCATCGCGTGACGATCACGCAGGCGTTTCACATGGCTGCCACGGAGGTCACGCTGGCTCAGTATCGCGCGATGGACGCGGATTTTCGTGCGGGCGACAAAGAAGGCGACGTGGCGGTGGGCGGCATCAGTTGGGAGCAGGCGGTGAAGTTCTGCGAGTGGCTCTCGAAGAAGGAGGGCAAGACCTATCGCCTGCCGACGGAGGCGGAGTGGGAATACGCCTGCCGTGCGGGCACGACGACGCTGTTTTACACCGGCGACACCTTACCGGAGGGCTTTCAGCCATGGACGGACAGCGCGGGCTTCCGCGAGCGCTTCTTCCAGGACAAGCCGATGCCCAAAGAATACAGCGCAGGCACCAAACGCGATCTGCGTGTGGCTCAAAGCGCTGCGAATGCGTGGGGACTGCATGACATGCATGGCAATCTCTCCGAGTGGTGCATCGACTGGTATGGGCCGTATGAGGCGGGCGATCAAACCGATCCGCTGGGCCGCGTGAACGGCGATTTCCGCGCCATTCGCGGCGGACATCACTCCACCTTCGTGCGCTTGATGCGCTCGGCGAATCGCGCCGCGTGGCTGCCGCAGACGAAGTCCGACAAAGTCGGCTTTCGCGTCGTGCTGGCCGATTTGCCGCCTGGAAAGCCGTTGCCGCCTCCAGCACCTCAACTGCATGAGCAAAACGTTTCTCAAGGCCCCCCGAAGATAGAGCGGATGGACCCGAATATACCGGTTTTTGAAGGCCCCAAGCCCTTCGTCATCATCCCGCCGGATTCCTTTGGCCCGCTCTTCTCCTGGCACAATCACAGCCCCGCCATCACCGAGTGCCCGAACGGCGATCTGCTCGCCGTGTGGTATTCCTGCGTCGATGAAGGCGGCACGGAACTGAACAACCTCGCCAGCCGACTGCGGCTCGGCAAAAGTGCGTGGGAGCCTGCCTCCGTCTTCTGGGATGGTGCTGACATCAACGACCACGCGCCGAAGCTCTGGTGGGATAGCGAACAAACGATCTATCACTTCGCGCGTGGTCGCGATGAGGACATCGTGCGCAGCAGCACCGACAACGGCGCGACTTGGACAGCGGCGCAAACCTTTCAGCCTGTGAGCGAGATCGGCAATCAACTCCTGCGTACCCGTGACGGCACGATCTACATGACGCAGGATTCAGCGAACCACAGCCTCACCATCAGCCGCGATGGCGGCAAGACCTGGACCTCCGATCCCATCACTGACAAGAAGCAAGCCTTCCGCAGCGGCAGCCCGGCGCGGCATGCCGGCATCCATGCGCCCATCGTCGAGCTCCAAGACGGTCGCCTCATGACCTTCGGCCGACTCAACACGGAAGCCGAGCAAGCGAAGTTCAATTTCAAAACACCCGCCAGCTTCTCCAGCGACGGCGGCAAGACTTGGACGCACGAGCCCACCGAGTTCCCCGCCATCAGCAGCGTGCAGCGTCAGGCACTCATCCGCCTTCGCGAAGGCCCGCTGCTCTTCTGCTCCTTCACCGACCTCTCCGCGAATGCCCGCAAACCCAACGGCATGACCTTCAAGAGCCAAAACGGCGACTTCAACGGCGCGGGTCTCTTCGCTGCCGTTTCCTTCGACGACGGCAAAACCTGGCCGCACAAGCGACTCGTCACCCCCGGCGGCAAAGAACGCACCGTGAACGGCATCGACCGCAACATGTTCCCGCTCAGCGACACCCGCGCCGAGCACAACGGCTACCTCGCCGCCATCCAAACCCGCGACGGCCGCATCCAACTCATCAGCAGCCGCAATCACTACGTCTTCAACCTCACCTGGCTCAAAACGCTGCCGGTGGGGCCGTAACACGATTCTTACTTCATATGAACGAGCTTCAAGATCTCCAGGATTGGTATGGCCATCAATGTAATGGCGATTGGGAACACAGTTATGGTGTCTGCATTGAGACACTCGACAATCCCGGCTGGCTTCTGAAAATTGACGTCGTTGGAACACCGCTCGAAACAAAGCCCTTTGAAAAAGTCGAACGTCCTGGGGAGTTGGATTGGATAAACTGTCAGCGATCTGAAACACAGTTCGTAGCCGCTGGCGGATCAAAAATGCTCCCCGCACTAATCTCCGTGTTTTTGGATTGGGCTCGAACGTTTGACCAAGAACCGAACAACTCATTGTCATGAAAAACCTCGTCACACTTCTCACCACCCTCTTCGCGCTGCCCTTGCTCGCACAGGAGCCTCTGCCCAAGAAGCCCGAGATTTTCGACATCGAAGGCCACAAAGCCGTGCTTTACGCCGCGCCAAAGCCCGCCGAGACCAAACCGTGGGTCTGGTATGCACCGACACTGAACGGCGGAGTCTCGCTCGCAGGTCGGAAGATGTATTTCGAGGCCTTCATGAAGGCGGGCATCAGTCTCGCAGGCTTCGACCTCGGCGAGGTGCGCGGCTCACCGGCCAGTTCGGCGAAATTCACGCTCTTCTACGATGCCATGGTGAAGCGCGGCTTCTCCGCGAAGCCGATCCTGCTCGGCCAAAGTCGCGGTGGCATGATGACACTCGCCTGGGCCTTTCGGAATCCCGACAAAGTAAAGGCCTGGGGCGGCATCTATCCCGCGTGCAACCTCGCCAGTTGGCCACTGAAGAACTCGAAGCCGCAAACGCTCGCCGACTATGCGCTGCCAGAGGCGGAACTCGTATCGCAACTGAAAGAGTTCAATCCCATCGACAACCTCGCCGCTCTCGCCGCCAACAAGGTGCCCATGTTCGCCGTGCATGGCGACAACGACGTCGTCGTGCCCTACGACGACAACACCAAGCTCCTCAAAGAACGCTACGAAGCCGCTGGCGGCTCCTTCAGCGTCAAAATCATCCCCGGCGAAGGTCACAAGGTGACGCCGTCCTTTTTTGAGTGTCAGGAGTTGGTCGATTTTGTGATCGGCTTGAAGTAGCTTCGATTGGCAATCGAAGCGGTTTGGGGAAGGATTCGATTGCCAATCGAATCTACGATGAACATCCAGCCGTTCAGCGATCGAAAACCGGTCCGCATCTACTTCACGAACATGCCGCACTGGCGGCAGGAGGGGTCCACTTACTTTGTCACCTATCGAATGGCAGACTCGATCCCGGAGCGGGTGCTGGCGCAGTGGGAACGAGAAAAGACTCACTGGCTGAGCCTGCATCGCATTGAGGTCGAGAAGTGGCCCGAAGGCTTCGTTCAGCTCATCCCTGAGAAACAGAGGGAGTTTCTGAAGCACTTCAATCGCAAGCTGAACGCGTTTCTCGATGAAGGGCATGGTTCGTGTGCTTTGCGGGCTGCCGCATGTCAGCAGATCATCTTGGATGACTGGAAACACTTCGATGGTATCCGCTACCAGCTTGGCGATCTCGTCGTGATGCCGAATCATGTGCATCTGCTGCTCACACCGTTGCCGGGAAACGAGTTGGAAGAGATTCTGCAAAGCCGGAAGCGGCATTCAGCTCGGGAGCTGAACCTGTTTGTGAACCGCAGTGGCGATTTCTGGCAGAAACATAGCTACGACCACATCGTCCGCGATGAGGTCGAGTTACGAGCCTTCCAGAAATACATCGCCGAGAACCCGACCAAGGCAGGCCTCAAGGCGGGCGAATCACTTCATCGTAGCTTCGATTGGCAATCGAAGCCTTCCGAGCCATGATTCGATTCACAATCGAATCTACGATGAAAACACTGCTCACCGCCGTCTCGCTTCTTTTTGCACTCCAAGTCCTCGCCGAGGATCATCCGAGCCTCGCTGCCGTGAAAGCGGCTGACAAGGCTCGTGTGACCGCGATGCAGTCGGGTGACCGCGACAAGCTGGATGGCATCTTTTCCGATGACCTGCGTTATGCGCACTCGAACGGCGTCGTGGACACGAAAACGTCGTTCATCGGGATCCTGAGCGCCGGGAAGACGAAGTATGTGGGCTACGACTATGAAGAGCAGAACTTCACTTTCCCCTCGCCGGGCATCGCGCTCATGACGGGTCGTGCGCATGTCAAAGCGGAGTCGGAAGGCAAGGCGATGGATGCCGTATTGAGTTTCCTCGCCGTCTGGCGCGAGGAAAAGGGCCAGTGGCGCTTTCTTGCATGGCAGTCGTGCAAGCTGCCTCCGGTGGTGAAGTAGCTTCGATTGGCAATCGAAGCGGTTTGAGGAATGATTCGATTAACAATCGAATCTACATGAAGCCGCTTCTCTTTCTCATCCTCTTCATCACGGTCTGCCGTGCAGAGCCGCATCTGCCGCCGGGTACGAAGGCTTTGCCGTCAGCGGCTGAGAAAGGTCGTGGGCCGTTGGCGCTGGTGAATTTGAATCATCATGTGCTGGGGCATGCGCGGGTGTTTGGTGGCAAGGAACCGGATTTGTTTGTGGCGGGGTATGGTGGGCCGCAGGCGGTGCATTTGTTCAAGTGTGTGGATACAGCGGAGAAGGGTGCGCCGATCTTCGCAGAGCCGGTGGTGGTGAAATGTGGCTTCAAGGATAAGGGCTGCGTGTTTCAGCGGACGGATGGCGGCGTGGTCGGGCTGTGGATCGACAAGGAAGAGCTGGTGACGACGAGCTTTGATCGCGAGAAGCTCGAATTTCGTGAGTCGAAGCGAGAGAAGCTGCCGAAGGCGGTGAAGTCGCCATCGAGCCTCGGGGTGCTCAGGAATGGCGAGGGCTATGACATCGCGTTTGAGATGTCGAATGGCGGAAAAGGCACGGAAGGCAGCCCGAACACGGAGGCGTGGCGGCCGTTCAACTCATCGGGGATCGCGGTGGGTGAGTTGAGGTATCGTTATCTCATCGGCTGGCCGGCGAAGGGTGAGGTGAGGCAGATCACGAAGACGCGGAACGAGGTATTCTTCTCAATGCATGGCATCACGGGCATGGATCTGGGTGTGGGGCATGAGCGGGATCTGATCACAGGATCACGGCAGGGAAATCTGGTATTTTACCGCAACAAGGCGGCGAGCGGTTTTGATCTCGAAACGAAGCGACTCGTGGCGGGTGAAGATGGAAATGCGCTGCGGCATCCGAGCATCAATCCGAGTGTGGCGGCGTATCCGGGCGGTCTGATCGCGTGTGGGGAAGGCTCGCTGTATTTCTACCGCTTCACCGGGAAGTGGGCGAAGACGGGCGCGCCAGTGTTTGCGGAGCCGGTTTCGGTGTTGCAGGAGCATGCGAACCTCTACGCGGGCACGCTACCCTCGCCGACGACGGTGGATTGGAATGGCGATGGCGTTTTGGACATCCTGGCGGGCAATTCGGAGGGTTTTGTGCTGTTCTTTGAAAACATCGGCAGCAATGACGAGCCGAAGTTTTTGCCTGCAACGCGTATGCAGGCCGGTGGCCGTGAGATTCAGGTGCAGGCGGGCTACTCCGGCAGCTTGCAGGGGCTTCAAGAAGCCCGCTGGGGCTATCTCTCGCCCAACGCCATCGACTGGAATGGCGATGGCACGGTCGATCTCATCACCGGCGACATCACGGGCGATTACCTCATCTACCTCAATCGCGGCACAAAGACCCAGCCAAAGCTCGATCCGGCGCATCCGATTTACTGCGACGGCATCGACCTGCATGGCATGTGGCGATGCCGTCCGGCGGTGGCGAAGATCGGCGACCGCATGGCGCTGGCCATCGTGGATGGCGACGATCACTTTCACCTCTATTGGCGGATCGACGACTACAACGTGGAAGACGGCGGCAAGCTGAAGCTCGACGACGGCAAACTCATCGGCACCAGCGGCGGCGTGGGCGGCATGAGCGGGCGCTGTAAACTGGACTTCTTCGATTGGAATCGAGACGGACACCTTGATTTCGTCATTGGCACGGGACGTGTCGTTTCGATCCCGGATCGCGAAACGGGCTATCCGATGGCGGCTTTGGGGCAAAATCCCGTCGTGGGTGGTTTGATCGGCAGTCTCGTGGACAAAGCGCTGCCAGTGAAGCTCAAGAAGACCCTCGGCACGCCGCTGCTGATGCTGAACCAGGGCGACAACACCTTCGCGAGGCCGCTGGTGTTTCGCGATGAGGACGATCTCGTCATCCAGCCCGGTGGTGCACATGAAACCGGCGCGGTGGGCACAATGTTGGGCAAAGACGGACCGAATCTGCTCATCTGCAATGAAGCGGGTAGGATGTTCCTTTTGCCGGGGAAGAAGTTGCGCACCGCGCGATGATTCGATTGCCAATCGAATCTACTTCAGAGCCGTAGCGTTTGGCATAGCAGGCTTCGATTCACCATCGAAGCTACTTGGCGAGTTTCAGCGCGGCCTGGGCAGTTTTCAGGGCGGCATCGGGGACGCTGAGCGGAGTCATGTTCGCTCGCATGCGGCGTCCGGCGGCTCCGTCGTTGGTGAGGATGCTTTCGACGGCAGCGGCGGTCTCCTGGGGCGAGTGGGTGCGGATGCCACAGGCACGTGAGGTGAGCATTTCGGCATTTCCTTCCTCCTGACCGGGCACGACGTAATCGATCACGGCAGGGATTTGGGCGGCGAGGACCTCGTGCAGGATGGCTCCGCCGGCCTTGCAGATGACGACATCATGCGTGCGGAGATACTCGGGGATGCGTGGCGTCCAGCCGATGATGTCGAGCGTGCCCGGTGGCAGTGAATCGGTGAAGTGACGCAGCACATGGTAGAGCCGTGAGCCGTGCTTTCCGACGGGCAAAGTGAGCTTCACACCGGAGAGCAGCAGCGGGCGCAAAGCCTGGAGCGTGGCGGCGACATGTCGGCCGGGCGTGGAGGGCAGATAAAGGATGCGCTGATGCGGCGAGTGGGCATCCGGCGGCAAGGGCTCCGTGAAGGCGAGGCTGACGGGAAAGCCGGTGACGCGGATTTTTTCACGAGCCACGCCGAGCTTTTCCACCACCGCCTGCGTCTCGTCATCAGCCACGCAAAAGCGGTCGCTTGGTTGAGTCACCCAGATGGGATGCACGCTGACGGAATCCGTGATGACGGTGACGAGCGGCGGCACTTTCCTTTGGGATCGCAAGGCGGCGAGCATCGCCGAATAGACAGGGTAGGTGCTGATGATGAGGCGGGGCTGATCACGCTCGAGCTTTGCCTCCACGGCCCGGATGAGCGGGAGCTGCCAGGAGGCATCGGGTCCGGTCATTTTGGGATTCCCGAGCATCTTGTAGGTGAGCCTCCAGGCCGCCGGACAGTGAATGATGGCGACCTGGTAGGCCGCTTTGAGCACGGTGGAAAGCCGGGGTAGCACCTCGCTGATGAGATCCGTGACCTCGATTTTTTCATCGGGGTGGAGGCGTGTGAGAGCCTCCGCCACCGAGCGTGCCGCCGTGTTATGCCCGTCGCCGAAGCCTGCTGTTAAAATCCAGATCACTGAGGGCATCGCTGCCGGAGAAAATCTCTCTCACAAGCAAAAATCTCTAGAGGCAGCCGTAGTTGTTGATTATTTTGGATTTGTTAACTAAATGACACCAGCCATGAAAAGTCGTCGCTCAACCACCAAGAGCCAGCTTTTGGCCGCCGGGATTACCTTGGCGGCCGTGACGATCATGCTCGCGCCGCTGCGTTCGGGTCCGAAAGACCTGCGCACGCAGGAGGCATCCTTCATGCCGATCTTTTCGATTGGCGGCGTGGCGGAGACAGGGGCTTTTCACCGCTTGAGCAGTGTCCATTCGCTCGAAGCAAGCGCGGTGCCGCAGGTGAAGGTGCCGAAGGTGCGGAAGTGACTCCGGCATGCTGACGCCTGCCGCTACATGGCAGCGTTACTTCGTCTGCTTCAGGCCGGCGGCCTTGTCGATGAGCTGGAGGAACTCGCCGCGGTAGCCGAGCTTGTCGGCGCCTTTGCCAGCGAGGGCCAGCTTGCGCACGGCTTCCCAGTTCAGTGTGCCTTTGTAGCTCGAATCACGCAGCAGGAGACCGAAACCGGCCACAGCAGCGCTAAACTGGAATTCGCCGCTGGCGGCTTCGAGCGTTTTGCCTTCATCGAGGACGGGAAGCTCGATCTTCGAGCTCGTTTCGCCATCGGGCTGCTTGTAGCGGAGTTTCACGGTCATGAGTTCCTTGCTCGCGGCGGCATCCAACGCGGTGGCGGCGGCAGGTTTGACCTCGTTGAGGTCCTTTGTGGTGGGCGAGGCGAGCGTTTGGTACTTGAGCGTATCGACGATGCGATCCGGCTCGACGCCGGGTGGCAGATTGGCGGGCACGAGTTCGTAAAGGGCGACCACGCGATGGCCGCTGCCGATCTCACCGGCGTCCTTGGTGTCGTCATTGAAGTCCTCTTTGGCGAGCAGGCGGTTCTCGTAGCCGATGAGGCGGTAGGCACGCACCTGGGCAGGATTGAACTCGATCTGCACTTTCACATCTTTGGCGATGGTGACGAGCGTGCCGGCCATCTGCTCGACGAGCACTTTGCGAGCCTCGGCAAGGCCGTCGATGTAGGCGTAGTTGCCGTTGCCCTTGTCGGCGAGGGTTTCCATCGTGCGGTCCTTGAGATTGCCGCTGCCAAAGCCGAGCACGCTGAGGAAGACGCCGCTGCGAGCCTTCTCCGCGATGAATTTTTCCAACTCGGCGGGATTGCTGATGCCCACGTTGAAATCGCCATCGGTGCAGAGGATGACACGATTGATGCCTTCTTTGATGAAACCGGCCACCGCCTGCTCGTAGGCGAGCTGCAGACCGCCCGCGCCATTCGTGCTGCCACCGGCATTGAGCTGATCGACCGCGGCGATGATCTGCGGACGGTTTTCACCATTCGTGGACGGCAAAACAACCTGCGTGCCGCTGGCGTAGGTAACCATCGAGACGCGGTCGCCCTCGCCCAACTGCTCGGCGAGCATGCGCAGGCTCTGTTTCACGAGCGGAAGCTTCTGCGGATCATTCATCGAGCCGGAGACATCGACGAGAAAGACGAGGTTGCTGGCCTTGCTGCCCTTTTGGACCTGCTTCCCCTGAATCGCGATGCGAGCCAGGCGATGGTGCGGCTGCCACGGGCAGGCGGCGAGCTCCACTCGGGCTGCGAAAGGCTCGTTTGCATCCGCCACAGGGCCTTCCTCATCGGAGGGGAAGTAGTTGATGAGCTCCTCCAGGCGCACCGCATCCGCTGGTGGCAGCATGTTCTGGTTCAGGAAACGGCGGACGTTCGCATACGATGCGGTATCGACATCAATCGAGAAGGTCGAGAGCGGTTCCCGCCGAACGTCTATCAACTCGTTTTCGAGGATGCGCGTGTAGGATTCCATCGGCACGATGCGCTCGACCGTGGTGCGCTTTTTGAACTGGGTGGCATGAGAGAGGTCATCGGCGGCACCTGAAGAGTTAAAGACTACTGCGGGGCTGCCTTCCGAAGCACCTACAGTCATTGTGTTTCCGAACCCACCTCCTGCTCCGACTCCACCAAACCCCGCTGTTGCCGATTGCTTAAGCTGGATCGTTTCGTTGCGCCGCAGCGCCGGCACCGCAGGCATCGGCGCCGATGGCGCAGGCGGCGGCATCACGGCTGCAAGCTGCCTTCCTGCGCCTTCCGATGCTGGAGTTAGATCGAGTTTGCGCATTTTGCTGCCCGTCATCGCGACCAAACCTTCCGAATCTACCCTCAACATGCCGCCATTGGTGGTCGTGCCTCCAGAGTAGGTGTTGGCTCCGCTCAGCGTGATGTTCGAATCGGCAGGCTTGGCCGCGGACGTAGGCCCAGACGCCAGTGCGGGCAGCGGCGAACTCAAAGGCATGCCCAAGGGCATGTCTCCAAACGATACAGCATTCGCGTTCGCTGGATCCATCATGGCGGCACCACCCTGCCCTATCTGAGGCTGGTTCACCTTGAAGGCCTTCTCCTCCTTCACCGCTTGCGCCACGATTTGCTCCTTTTGCGGCCTAAGCCACGGATACATCCAATAGCCTCCCACGGCCACGCAGGCCGCTGCGGCGGCGAATGAGCCCAAACGGGAGGCAAAGCTCCAGCGCACGGGTTTCGAGGCGGATGATGGCACGATGATGTTCGAGGCGGGCGGCATCGTTTGGAGGCGGGAGCGCTGCTCGGAGGTCAATTCGAGGGATTCATCCCGCAGCTCGTGCGTGAGCAAGTCGCAGAAGGACTTGGTTTCCTCGGCGCTGGCTTTGATCTGCGGATTCTCGCGGAGCGCGGCCTCAATCTGCTCGCGTTCCTGTGGGCTCAGTTCGTTCAGAGCCCAAGCGGTGATCTGTTCGTGTTTCATAAAGGGTTCGATGGTGGAGGTTTGGGGGTTCCGGTTCACGCGGCGGCGAGTGCGGGGCTGCGTGCCTTTCCGGGGGCGGGTGTTTCGTTTTCCATGGCCTGCCATTTCGTGCGCAGGGCGGCCACGCCGTGGTGGATGAGGTAGCCGACATTGCCGATGCTCGTTTTCATCGCGGCGCTGATCTGCTGGTAATCGAGCCCGGCGATGAATTTCAGCCGCACGGCCTCCTGCTGGCGGGTGGGCAGGGTATCGATGAGTTGGCGGAGCGTGGTGGCGGTCTCGGCACGATCCATTTCCTCGTGAGGCGAGGGATCGGCGGACATTTCGAGGTCGAGTGTTTCAGTTTCCATGACGACGAGGCGGCGGTGTTTGCGCTGGTGGTCCAGCGCACGGTTTCGGCAGACGGTGAAGAGCCAGGGGGCCAGCCGCTCGTAATCGAGGGTGTGGAGGCACTGGCTGAGCTTCACAAACACGTCCTGCACGATGTCCCGGGCCTCCTCCAGATCGCTCGTGTAGCCGTGCGCATAGCGGATGAGAGGCCGCTCGTAGCGCTGCAGGGTTTCGAGGAAGAGGGTGTGCGATTCAGCCATGAGTGCGTGTTCGCCGCGCATGACGAACCTCCGCCGCTTATCTTGGGGGCGATTTGAAAAAATGCTAATTCAGCTGCCAGAGCGCCCACCTCTGCCAAACTTCAACAATCAGCAATGCTTCTGCATCCATCGTCAATCGAGCACCGCAAAGCTTCGCTGGCCCCATGGAATTGCCGATTGATGAGCAATCGATTTTCGACTCCTGAAGTATCCCATCCTCGATCACCCAGACTTTGGCCGACGGCTCAAAGCGACATTTGAGGTGTCGGCGAAGAAGATTTCGCCGTTTGGCGCGGTGGAAGGCCCGCTGGTGCTTTTGAAGCCCCCGGCGACGAGTTTCCAGTCTTCGCCGGGGATTCGGATTTCCCATGCTCCCGAGGCACTGGGGCCTGCGCGGACTTTATCGGGCCAATTTTTCCTCAGATAGGCCATGGCCTTCATCCAGTGGCAGCCGTCGATGATGCGGAACTGGTAGTCGTAGCCGGAAAACTTCGGCGAAAGCCATCACCACGCGGCTGGATGATCCATTTTTGATTCGCTGCGTTGCTCGGCTTGTTGATGGAGACGATGTCGCCTTCCTTTGAATCACCCACGACTTCCAAAACGAAGTCCGGAGCGCTCACGGGCACGATTTGGTAGGTGCCCCAGTCTTCGGCAAAGGCGGCAGATAGGAAGCTGAGCACGAGGAATGAAGTGAAAACGCGGATCATGCGGAACGAGAACGCAGCTCTGGGGCGAATTCGACGACAAAACTTGTGAGGATCGCCCCGCCGCGTTGTTAGCGGACGAAATACAAAAGGCGGCTTAAAATACGTTGTTACCCAAAGAAGAATGTCGTTCGCGCATTGGCCGGTCGCTCACAGCGTGCGTCAACCACCCACGTCCAACTTCCATCCCATGTCGCGAAAACCTGTGCTTCTCCTCGCTGCTCTGTTCCTGGCCGCCACGGCTTGGCTTATGCTGCATCACAAGGGGGGAACTCCGGCACCCCGAAAGGAAGCCGTAAAACCCACGCGGCCGAAACCCACCATGGCACAGGACAAGCCCGTGACCGAGCCGCCCCCAGCCACCGATGAAGTCACCCTTAGTGCGGAGCAAGAACGCATGCTGGCCATTGCCGCCGAGCAGCCCTTCAACCCAAACGCCACGAAAGAAGGAGGCCTCAAGCCCATTCCCATGACCGAGGAACTCCGCGAAGAACTGCGCAAAGAAGGACGCTGACTGGGCCGCCATTTCAACGCCTTTGGACCACGTTGCCAGCTACTCGGAAGCAGGCGCGGCAAACCATTGCAGGTGCTGGTCGCCGGGTCTGTGCTTCCAGAGGCCGATGCGCACCCCGACTCCGCCGCCAGCTCAGTCATTCGAGCCGGGATCAGCGGCCGATTTCGATTGGGAAGGCGATGGCTTCAGGATCACGCCGTTGCTGGTCCGCTCCAGTTCAGGATCGAAGGCAAATTCAAGGATCGCGTCATCCAGCGTGTTCAGAATCCAATCCTCGATGAGCTGGTCATTGTTGGAGACAGCGGCTTCCAGCCAAGCCCTGCCGTGGGCATCTTCGAGCAACTCAAAATCCATCCGCAGCATGCCGCCTTCACCCAACTGCTTCGGCATCGCTGCGAGCCGCTGCATCAACTTGGATTCCGCCTCGGGTTTTTCGATCACGGCGATGAACCGATTCATCAACTGGTTCAGTTCAGCGCTTTTCATCAGCTCCGCTTTGGTCATGCCCTTATGCCGTTGTATGATAGCCTCCACGGTTTGATGCACCTGGCGCGACACCGGAGCTGGCCGGTAATGGCGTTTGCCATCGTCGGGCGATTTCTTCGCGACGCTGTCCTGCTTGCTGACCGTTACTTTTTCAACCTGCGCCACTTGCTTCGTGGGTTGCGGCACCGGCGTGTTTTGAAGCGCGATTGGAACGCTGATGACTGCAACGGCGGCCGTCGCGAGGAGGAGTTTGGTGGTCGTGGTCATGGCGATGAGGGTGCTCGTGGTCGCGGCGTGGGTGCCCAGGCCGCTGATGGAAACCTTGCCCAGCGATGCCGTAAGGCCCGCCGGAGCCGCATTCGCTGAATGAGTGCCCAGCAGTGCTGCGAGGCCTGCGCCGCACATGACGCCCTTCCTTTTTAAGCCAGCGCGCAACTCATCAATCGCCGAATCGAGCTGTCGCGACACGGTGGACTGGCTGATGCCCATGCGTGCGGCCAGTTCCTGCTGCGTGCGGCCTGCGAGGTAGCATTCCACGATCATGGCGCGCGTTTGCTCGGGCAATTCAGCCAATGTCTCATCGACGAGCGGCTCCAGTTCCGCCCAAGTCGCTTCAATCGCCGGATCGTTCCACTGCTCGGCAGCAGCAGCCTCATGGTGCTGCCGGCGGCATTCACCGCGCACGATGTTTTGCGCCTTTTGCCAAGCCACGTGGTGCAGCCACGCGCCAATCGATTGAATGGCCGATCCGCTGCTGCGGGCGAGCGCCAGGAAAGTCTCCTGCGCCACATCCTGTGCCAGCGCTGCGTCCCGCGTCACGCGGCAGGCCGTGGCGTGCACCATGCCGGCATGTGCCTCCACAATGGCCTGAAATGCCTCGGCATCACCTTGGTGGTGGTAGCGCTTCAGAAGTTGGAGATCAGTCTGCATGACAGCGGTCGGCGTTGTTGCTCAACCACTATGCCACCGGTCAGGTTTTGTTTATGCGCACCTTTTTGCAGAGCGTGACAAACACGGGTCCTGACCATTCTCTTCAGCGGCGAGGCATAAGGCAAAGAAGCCTGCTATTTCAACTCAGCCTCCGGCACGAGCCGGATTTCAACAGGCGCGTCCTTGAGGTGCTTGTCGAAGAAGGCCTGCATGAGCTGGATGACGGCGGGTTTGCCGAAGGCGGGGCCGCCGTGGCCGGAGCCGGGGAGGGTTTGGAGCCAGACGGGGATGTTTTGGGCTTTTAGGGCGGCTTCGAACTGCACGCTTTGCGCATAGGGAACGAGAGTGTCGTGCGTGCCGTGCAGGATGAGGAAGGGCGGGCTGTCTTTGCTGACGTAGTGCACGGGGCTGACGGCATCGGCTTTGGGTTTGTCGTCGAGCTTCGAGCCGATGAGGGAGGAGTAGGGATCGCTCGGTGTGTTGAAGGCGAAGATGTTCTTCACGTTTTTGTCGTCGGCGGCTTGCTGCACGACGGTGCTGAAATCGGCGGGGCCATAGATGTCGATTACGGCCTGCACGCGATCCGATTGATCCAAATGGCCACCGATGGGCGGAAAGGCTTTTTTGCCGCCGGAGGTGCCGACGAGGGCGGAGAGATGACCGCCTGCGGAGCCGCCGACGGCACCAAGACGATCGGGGTCGAGGTTGTATTGCTTGGCATGGGCTCGCAGCCAGCGGATGGCGGCCTGGCAGTCCTGAATCTGCGCTGGGAAAATGGCTTTTCGGCTGAAACGATACTCCACACTCGCCACCGCATAGCCTTTGAGCACCATCGCGGAAACGGGGCATGGGAATTTGTTCCCCGCACGCCATCCGCCGCCGTGGATGTGCACGATGAGTGGCAGCGGTTTGTCACTCGGTGTCTCCGGCACGTAAATGTCGAGCTTTTGCGCCTCATCACCGCCTTCGATGTAGGCGATGTCTTTCTCCATCTTGAAGCCCGCGGGCCGTTGGGCGAGCAGGCTGGTGGTGAAGAAGGTGAAAAGGAGCAGAAGCGGCTTCATGGTGGCATGGCGTAACAAGCGAGTGCGGCGGATTCTATCGGTGGAGGCGGTGAAGTTTGGCATGGAAGGGCAGGGGAGCGCAGCGTATGAGGCTGCGATGATGTCTCTCAAATGTGTTTCTGTTTTTCCGGTCTTGCTGCTGGCGGCTGGCTGCTCGTTTTTCCCGCCACTGGGCTCGAAAAGGATGACGGCGGACTTGGCGGCGTTGCATGGCACGGTGCCGGATAAGTGGGCGGCGCTGCCGAAGGTGCCGAAAAGCGCGGCGACGGGCTGGTTGCATGATTTTGGAAGCGCGAGACTTGAGTCGATGGTGAACCAAGCGATCACGGCGAACCCAGATTTGCTGGCGGCGGCGGCGCGGGTGCGGCAGACGAGGGCGCAAGCGGTGCAGGAGGGCGCTTCGTTGTTTCCGCAGGTGTCGGCGAATTCGGGAGCGAGTCGGGCGCAGACGCCGAGCGACCAGCGTTTTGCTGGGGTGAATCAAATCGCGAACCGCTTCAACTGGACGGTGAATGTGGCGTGGGACGTGGATTTTTGGGGCGTGATCGCGGATGGGCGTCGGGCGGCGGTGGCGAGGACGCAGGCGAGCGAGGAGACGTGGCATGCGGCGCGGCTTTCGCTGGCGGCGAACACGGTGCAGACGGCGGTGACGCTGGCGGAGGCGGAGAGTCTGCAACGGCTTGCGGAGGAGAACATCCGCGTGCGAAAGACGCAGCTCGGTATTTTGGAGCGGCAGATGGATCGGGGCATTGATCCAGAGCGTGCGGCGCTGGATGTGAGCCTGAGCCGGGCGGATCTGGCGCGGGCGGAATCGACGCTGGTGCAGCGCCAACGCACAGCGGATGAGACTCGACGGACGCTGGAGACGCTGATGGGCGGCTATCCGGCGGGGCATGAGCGCGGGATCGGGGTGCTGCCGGTGCTTCGACGCGGGGTGCCGGCGGGGCTTCCTTCGGAGATGCTGCTGCGTCGGCCGGATCTGCGGGCGGCGGAGCGGCGTGTGGCGGCGGCGCT
This sequence comes from Verrucomicrobiaceae bacterium, assembly GCA_016713245.1. Classification (GTDB taxonomy): domain Bacteria; phylum Verrucomicrobiota; class Verrucomicrobiia; order Verrucomicrobiales; family Verrucomicrobiaceae; genus Prosthecobacter. Next base: position 313,580 of record JADJPM010000004.1, read on the forward strand.
GGCGGATGAGAGCAGTGCAAAGAAGGCGCTGCTGCCGAGTTTTCGCCTGACGGGTTCGTTTGGCCGAACGACGCAGGAGGTGGAGAAGCTGATCCGGCCGGAGACGGCGCTGTGGAATATCGCTTCTCAGGCAGCGCAGACGCTGTTCCAAGGTGGAAGGCTGAAAGCTGGGATCGATCTGGAGCGGGCGCGGTATGACGAGAATCTGCAAACCTACGCGGGCAGCGTGCTGACGGCGTTTCGCGAGGTGGAGACGGCGCTGGCGGCGGAGCGTTTTCTCACGGAGCAGGAGGCGGCTTTGCAGAGGGCGGCGGAGCTGGCGGAGCAATCGGAAAAGCTAGCGCTGGGGCAGTATGAGAAGGGCTTGAGCGATGTGCTGACGCTGTTGGATACACGGCAGCGGGCGTTTGATGCTCGAAGCGCCCTGATCGCGGTGCAGGCGCAGCGTTTGCGGAACCGGGCGGCGCTGCATCTGGCGCTGGGCGGGGACTTTTCGAGTGTGGCGGCCCGATGAACGCGAAGTGACGATTTTTTGCTTCGCGGGCGGAGGGCAAGCCGCTATGCTGAAAATCCCTCCCAGCCTGCCTATGACCGATACGCCTCTACCTGATATTTTGAACTGGCCCTCTTCCGGCGTGAGGCTGACGCGCCTGGATGCGGCGCTGTTTTTTGGCGGTGCGGTGCTGGTCTCGGCGCTGGCGGTGTTCACGGTGCTGAAAATGAACCTGGGCATTGCGATGGATGCGCCGGATGCGAGGCGGAAGTTTCATGGGAAACCGATCCCGCGTCTCGGCGGCGGCCCGATCTTTATGACGCTGCTGCTGGGCGCGGTGGCGGCCTCTTTTTATGGCGCGGTGGACTGGGATCGCTGGCTGGCGCTGGCGGTGTGTAACACGCTGATCTTTAGCGTGGGCTTTGTGGATGATCTGAAGCCGCTGGGGGCCAAGGTGAAGCTGGTGGGCCAACTGGGCACGGCGATGATTCTGTATGCGATGGGCATTTCGATCGATATGCTGAGCAATCCCTTTGGCGAGGGCTCGATCACGCTGGGCATCTGGGCGCTGCCGCTGACGCTGATGTGGCTGGTGGCGATCCCGAACATCGTGAACCTGATCGACGGCATGGATGGGCTGGCAGGTGGTTTTGGCATGTTTTTGTGCCTCACCATGGCCTTCATCGGCCATTACCAAGGGCAGCCGGACGTGGCGGCGGTGTCGCTGACGATGGCGGGAGCTCTGGGAGGCTTTTTGATCTTCAATCTGCCGCCAGCGAAGATTTTCCTGGGGGATGGCGGGGCTTATTTGATCGGCTTTTTCATCGCGTCGGTGTCGTTGCTGTCCTCGAACAAGGGATCGGTGATCGGGGCGCTGCTGGTGATCGTGATCGCCCTCGGGGTGCCGATTCTCGATACGGCCTTCGCCATCATCCGGCGGGCGATCCGCGGGGTGCCGGTGTTCAGTGCGGATGCGGAGCACATTCATCACCGGCTGATTTTGCTGGGCTATAGCAAAGGGCGGGCGCTGGTGGCGATGTACACGGTGTGCCTGCTGCTGAGCCTCGCGGGCATCAGTATCCTGCTGACGAAGGGGCTGGCTCTGCCGGTGACGGGCGCGATCTTGTTCCTTCTGGCGGTGTTGGCGGCGCGGTATCTGGGCTATGTGCGCAGCTTTTCGCGGCTGCGCAGTCAGATCCGCGAGACACTGGAGCGGCGGAGGCTGCGTGAGTACTTCCGTGCCCGTGGGCGTGTGCTGGAGTTTGAAGTGGAGCGGAGTGTCAGTCTCGAGGACTTCGGCAGGGTGTTCGAGCATGCTTTGCAGCGCATGGATGTGACCTCGGTGGACGAGACAGGGCGTGAGAGCATGGAACTGGAGGTGGGGAGATCCCATGTTGTGCGGTTGTTTTATCCGGCGGACGGCATGCCAAAGAGCGAGTGGCAATTGAGGCTCGACGAACTGGTTCAATCGCTCGAAAGCTGTCTGGCCCGTTGGGGCAGCCTGCCTGCCAGCATTCCCGTCACCTCGGTGAAACCGGAAGATTCCTCCGGCTCGGCCATTCCCACGCCTGTCTCCCTTTCCAAGCCGCTGCTCTGACGCTCACCCCTCACCTGCCTTTACACCCACATGGAACTCCGGCCTTCCTTTGACGAAACTCCCGAGCCACGCCACCGCTCGAAACCCCGCCTCGCGGCGGAGGATGGCTCTGTCGTTCGCATGGAGCCGGATGGCTCGGCGGTCGTCACGGCCTCAGAGGCGGATGATGAAGAGGGAGATGAGCAGGCGGCGGTGGATGCCTATGAAATGGAAGGGCCAGGCTGGCATGGCGTGATTTTTGCGGGGATTCCGCTTCTGGTGGTTCTACTGGGCGCTGGGCGTGAGGCGTGGTCCCGTGGGCTGGCCGGTGTGCTGCTGGGTGCGGTCATGATCTTTTTTCCCGCGCGGCGGCGGTTGCCGCGGGTGGCGCTGGTGGGCCTTCTGGGTACTGTGGCGGCTCCTTTGCTCGCCTTTCTGCCATCTGGGTATCATGGGACGATGCCCTGGCGCGAGGCTCTGGTAAAGGATTGGGGGCTGGAACTCGGCTCCTTGGTCACACCGCAGCCCTGGGTGACGCTGGAGGCATGGATCCTGTTTGCGGTGAGCTTGTTGTGGATGGGCTGGAGTATCTCGCGAGGCTTCTCACAAGCGCAGCGGCGAGTCATGCTGCGTGTGCTGGCGCTGGGCGGCATCCTCCTGTCCTGGCTGAGTCTGATGGATCATCTCAAACTGATGCCGGTGCCCTGGTGGCCGCGTCGATTGGAATGGGGGGCAGGCTTCGGCCCGTTTGCCAACCGTAATCACATCAGCAGCCTCGCCGCGATCACCTGCGTGCTTTGCGCCGCCTGCGCCTACGATGCGAACCGCCGCAAGGAGCGTGGATGGCCCTTGTATGCGGCAGGCTTTCTCGTGCCTTGCGCGGCGATTTTTGCCAACAGTTCCCGTGCAGGCCTGTTGCTGCTCTTCCTCGGGATGACGATGTGGCTGGGCTTTTCCGCGATGCGCCGTGGGTTCTTCAAAAAAATGGCTGTCACGGCTTCGCTGGTGATGATGATCTTGGCTGCTCTTTTTCTCTCTCGCGGCGGCGTGACGGAGCGCTTCAATGCCAATCAAGGCGCGGAGTTTGTCGGCTCAGGGGCGCGGATCGATTTCTACCGTGACTCGCTCCAAATCATCGGCTCGGTACCGTGGATGGGCCTGGGGCTGGGGAATTTCGATACCATCTTCGCGATCGCCACTGGCACGCATGATCCAGCAATCAAACAGGATCCGCGTACCCATGCACTGCACCCAGAAAGTGACGTCGTGTGGCTGCTCTTTGAAGGCGGTCTCTCCACCGTGGCCCCGTGCTTGCTGCTGCTTTACTGGCTGGCCTTTTCCACTGGACCGTGGTTTACCCGAAAATCCAAAGGCCGCTCCCACCGCCAGGACCGTCGGACTCGAAACACCGCGGCCATTGCTTTGCTCTTGGCCATGATACACGGCTTGATGGACGTGCCGAATCACGGCCTCGGCTACTTCGCTGTCATCGCCCTCCTTGCAGGCATCGCCGTGCGCCCACGCAGCCTACCAAAGCCGGCCGGGCTGCCGGAGCGTGCTGGCTCGCTGCTCATCGGCACCGGCACCCTCCTGGCTGGCATCGCCTGGCTTTCCGTGTCTTTTGGGCAGCCGCTACTGCCTGGCACCAGTGCGGCGAAGATGCTTAGAGATCGTGCTCTCGAGCTATCTCGCTCCGGCTCCGCCTCGGACGCCATCGCCCTGCTCGATCAGGCTATTCGAATGCGCCCGCTCGACTTTCAGCTCTACTTTGAGCGGGCGGAGACACGTCTTCTGCTCCATGGTAACCACGAAACGGCCTTGCTGGATTTCACCCGCGCCCGCTACCTCGAGCCCCACTACGCTTACATGTGCTATCAGGAGGGCGTCGATTGGCTCTCGCACCGCCCCGATTATGCGGTGCTCGGCTGGCGGGAGTTCTTGAAACGTGCCCCCCAGGCGGCCCCCGGCCAGCACGGCTATTACCGGGCCATGGTAAATCACGCCCAGCCCTTTGCCGATCTCCGCCAGCAGGTCTGGAAGCTCGCCGACAAGCTCGACCTCAAAATCGAATACCTCGGCAGTGTCTCCACTCGTGAGGACTTCGATCTTTGCCTCAAAGACATCCTCGCCCGCCAGCCCGATCTCGCCTCCCTCGATGCCGTTCAGCGCATGAACCTCTTCGAAATGTGGCTGCGCCTCGGGGATGTCGAGGCCCTCATGGCCGCGATCGAATCCAACAAAACCTGGGAGCGTGACGGCGGCTGGAAGCTCCTCGCCGAGCACTACGCCAAGAAATCCGATTTCCACCGTGCCTGCGAGATCGCCAATATCTACCTCCCCTCCCTCATCCGCACCACCCCTGGCACCAGCACCGATGTGCAGGCCCTCGAACGAGCTTTCCTCTTCAATCCGCTCGATTCCCGCCTCGGCATCGATCTCTTCCAGGCCTATAAATCCCGCAACGATTTCGACGCAGCTATCCGCACCCTCGAAAAGGTCAAAAACACCACTTATCCCCCTCCCTACCTCCATCAGGAAATGGCGGCCATCTTCATAGCCAAGGAGGATTTCCGCCGCGCTTGGGAGCATTACCGTGAAGCGGCAGCCCAGAAGGTAAACTGAGGCCAGCGAAAGGCTCTTTCCAGAGACGAGAACCCGCCGCAGCCACAAGCAGGCACCTCCATGCTATCATCCCACGTCTTTCCGCCCCGTCACTCGGGTGTCAGGTCAGTCAGGTCGTCTCGGCTCTGCATCCAGCGCCACTCCCCCACTCCATTTCCCTCCAAATTCCCCACCCACCCCAATCATTCGCAAATTCGAGAAAATCTCGTTTGACGCCCGGTTTTGAGTCATTTAACCTTTTTTGATAATCAATCCTGAATCTCAAACCACCCGACCAATTATGGCTAAACTAGTAATCATAGACGACGAAGCCGCGATCCTGGAACTGATGACCAAGCTCTGCAAAGCGGCTGGTCACCAAGTCTTCGGCTGCACCACTGGCATCGACGGCATCGCCGCCATCCGAGCCAACCAACCCGAACTCGTCATCGTGGACCTCCGCATCGGCGATGTGAATGGCCTCGACCTCGTCAGCATGTGCCGGGACCAGTATCCGAATACCGCCGTCATCATGGTCACCGGCCACGGCAGCGTCGAAACGGCTGTCGAAGCCATGCGCCTCGGTGCCTTCGACTACCTCACCAAGCCCTTCGACCTCGGCGACCTCATCAAGACGGTCAACCAAGCCCTCCAACGCAATGGCCAACCCGCAGGAGCCGCCGCGCCTTCGCTCCCCTCCGCATCCTCCCCGAGCCTGCTGCGCCACGTTTCCAGCTCCTCAAAACTAATCGGCCACAGCGAGGCCATCCAGCGCATTTTCGACATCGTGCGTCGCGTCGCCAACAACGACAGCCCCGTTTTGCTCGAAGGCGAGTTCGGTACCGGCAAGCACATGGTCGCCCGCGCCCTCCACGAGGCCAGCCGCCGCAGTAAATCCCACTTCAAGGAGCTGCAATGCGCCGCCATGCCCGAGGACGCCCTCGAAACCGAGCTTTTCGGCCCCAATTCCATCTTCCAACGTGTCGCCGGCGGCACCGTCCACCTCGCTGAGGTGAACCAGCTTCCCGCCCGCATTCAGGCCCAGCTCAATAGCTTCATCGACGACTCCCAGTCCCGCAAAGGCTGGTCCGGCAGCAGCGCCTCCGCTGTCGATTTCCGCCTCGTCGTCTCCTCCACTGCCTCCCTCGACGACTCCGTCAAATCCGGCAAATTCCGCGAGGACCTCTATTATAAGCTCTCCGTCGTCCCGCTGAAGATCCCGCCTCTCCGCGACCGCCGTGAGGACATCAAGCCCCTCGTCGAGCACATCCTCAAAGACCTCGCCGAGCGCACCGAGACCCGTCCCAAGACCATCGATCAAAACGCCATCGACTTCCTCGAGAAGTACAACTGGCCCGGCAACGTCTCCGAACTCCGCAACGCCATCGAGCGTGCCTGCGCCTTCTCTGAGGGCGACCGCGTCCGCCCCGCCGATCTCCCCGCCAAAGTCACCCAGCAGATCGAGGTCCCCACGCCCTCCGCCAGCGAAGGCATGACCAAGCTGCCCATCGGCACCAAGCTCGACGACTTCATCAAGGCGCAGGAACGCGTCTTCATCCAGGAGACCCTCAAGTACAACAACGGCTCCCGCGAAAAGACCGCCAGCATGCTCGGCGTCTCCATCGCCACCCTCTATCGCAAAATGGGCCTCAACGTCGAGCGCAAGACCACGATGTGAGCCCGCACGGCGGGTCCCTCATTCGAGCTTGAACTTCGACATCAGGCAGGAAATGCATGCGGAGCGCTGCGGATGCCGCTTGGGCCTTGCCCGGGAGCCATCAGGCAGTGTTTCCCGCCCATTCTTATCATGCCCTTTTCTCCATCCGCCCGTCTTGCTCGTGGTCTTAGTTTGCTTGTTGGCATCCTTTCCGGTCCGAGCCTCCTCGCTGCCACGATTGCTCACTATCGCTTTGAAACCGGCCCGAACAATGCCGCCGTCTCAAGCATCGTGGACAGCGGGCCAAACGGACTGCATGGCACCGTCGCAGGCTCGCTCACCTATGGCTCGTCCGCCGGGGGGGGCACCGGTCTTTACTCGCTGAATGCCGTGGGGGATTCGAACTTCGGTCGCGTGGCGAACAGCACCCTGCTCAATCCCACCGGTGATTTCACCGTGGAGGCCTTTTTCAAAGGGGACCTGCCCTACAATGGCTTTGGAACCGAAAACGGCCATGCGATGATCGCGGTGAAGCGCTGGACCAGCACGCCGATGGGTTACATGAGCACCTGGGAACTGGCTGTAAACCTCTCCACCGGGCGTCCCGTCGCGGGCATCAGCTTCGGCGGCGGCACCGGCCAGACTCTCAGCGGCCTCGCCAGCGTCCTCGACGGGGCCTGGCATCATATCGCGCTCGTTTACGATAAAGACACCTCCGGCAATATCGACGCGATGAGCCTCTACCTCGATGGGGTCCTGCAAGCCCAGTCCAGCTACGCCATGCCCACGCTCGCCACGGGCAATCAGAACCTCTACATCGGCGCCGGGAACTTTTTTGGTGAATCGCCCGGCAGCAGCTTCCGCTCGAATTTTGACGGTTGGATCGACGAATTGCGCATCAGTGACGCGGCACTTAGCGCCGCCCAGTTCCTTTAGATCCCGGAGCCCACGCACACCAGCCTGTGGATGCTCGGGCTCATCGCCATTTTCCACTCGCGTCGCCGCTGGTTCGCCGCGTAGCTGCTCCACCTCGGCAAGACTTGAAACTTGCATCTTCCCCCGCCCGTTCCAACTCGTGACGCTGCCCCCAACCCCACGAACACGAGTGCCTGATACCCCCACGATTCTCTACTGCCGTTGTGCCTATGCCCAGGTCGTGCCCGCGGGCGTGAAAAACGAAGTCCTCGGCAAGCTCTGCGAATCGGCTGCCAGCTTCGAGACCGTCTCCGATCTCTGCGAAATGGCCGCCCATCGCGATCCACGCCTCCAGGCCATCGCAAGCTGCTCCCATCTCCGCATCGCCGCCTGCTATCCCCGCGCCGTCCACGGCCTCTTCCAGCAAGCCGGCTCGCCTTTGCCCGAAAACGCCGAGATCCTCAACATGCGCACCCAGACCGCCGCCGAGATCACCGACGCCTTGCTGAAATCATAAATCAAAAATCGTAAATCATACATGATCACGCACACCCACCGCCCGCTTCGCGTCATCCTTTACGAAGGCACCGGCAGCATCGCTCTCCCGGCTGAATCTCGCGCCAAGGTCATGATGGCGCTGCTCGACAAAGGCTACGCTGTCACCCGCAGCGGCCAGGGAGCCAGCGCCGTGCCGCACGATGATCGCAGCCTGCTGGTTCTCGGTGCTTTTGAAGGCAAAGCCCCCACCCTTGAGGACGCCACCGGCCAGATCACCATCGACACGCGTGACATCACCGGCCTCGCCCCAGACGCCATCGTCTCGCTCGTCGAAAAGACCCGAGGCGACAAACCGATGAACGAACCCGGCAAATGGAAGCCATGGTTCCCCGTCATCGACTACACGCGCTGCACGAACTGCATGCAGTGCCTCAGCTTCTGCCTCTTCGATGTCTATGGCGTCAGCGAGGACAACAAAATCCAGGTCCAGAACAACGACAACTGCAAGACCAACTGCCCCGCCTGCTCCCGGGTCTGCCCGGAGGTCGCCATCATGTTCCCCAAGTATCAGGGCAGCCCCATCAACGGCGATGAAGTGAACGAAAACGAAGCCAAGCGCGAAAAAATCAAAGTGGACATCTCCTCGCTGCTCGGTGGCGATATCTACTCCACGCTCAAAGACCGCAGCAGCGCCTTCAAATCCCGCTTCAGCAAAGAACGCAGCTCCGACAAAGCCCTCGACGAGCGCAAAAAGTGCCTCACCAAGCTCGTCGGCGATGGCTTCATCCCCGCCGACGTCCTCGCCAGCCTTCCCAGCACCGAAGAGATCCTCAAAAAAGCCGAAGTCGCCAAAGCGAAGGCTGCCGCGGCACTCGCTGCCCAGTAAGTACCTTCGGTGTTTCAAGTTCCAGGTTTCAAGTTTCAAGACACCTGGCTCGCGGAACTTGGAACATGAAACTTGAAACCTGAAACCCCGCTCCTTGAACCGCTCCCAACAATGCTGGCTGGCGCTCGCGGTCATCACCGCGTCCTACGTCATCTTCTGGCTGCTGCTGTTGGGAGCCACCGCCGCCTACGCCACGCCCGATTCATGGCTCCGCGTGCTCTCCTCGCCGGAAATCCGGCACGCCACCTGGCTCAGCCTGATCTCCTGCACCGCCGCCGCAGGCTTTGCGCTGCTCCTCGCCGTGCCCGTGGGCTACTTCATGTCTCGCAAGAGCTTCCCCGGCAAAGCCTGGCTCGATGCCGCGCTCGATATCCCGATCATCCTCCCGCCGCTCGTCGTTGGCCTTTGCCTGCTCATCTTTTTCCAAACCTTCGCGGGCAAGCTCATCGAAAAAGCCATCCCCTTCACCTACACCGTCGCTGGCGTCGTGCTGGCCCAGTTCGTCGTCGCCGCCTCCTTCGCCATTCGCACCATGCGTGGCACCTTTGACCACCTTTCAGCCCGACCCGAGGAAGTCGCGCTCACCCTTGGCTGCACGCGATTTCAGGCCCTGTGGCATGTCGCCCTGCCTGCGGCACGTCGCGGCATGGTCGCCGCGTTTTGCATCGCCTGGGCACGCAGTTTGGGCGAGTTCGGCCCGATTCTTGTTTTTGCCGGCGCCACGCGAATGAAGACCGAAGTCCTCCCGACCACTGTCTGGCTCGAATTGAGCGTCGGTAATCTCGAAGCCGCTGTGTCCGTGAGCCTGCTCATGGTCCTCATGGCCATCCTCGTCCTCGTCATCGTCCGCCGCACCGGGGAAAAAGTATGATCCAGCTCGAAAACATCACCTGGAGCACCGGCCCACGCGTCATCCTCGACGACGTGACGCTCACCATCCCTTCGGACACCTACGCCGTGCTCATGGGCAGCACCGGCTGCGGCAAAACCACCCTCCTCGAAGTCCTCTGTGGCCTCCGCCAGCCTCAACAAGGCCGCGTCCTCATCGACGGTCGCGATGTCACCTCCCTCGAACCTCGCGAACGCGGCATCGGCTACGTCCCGCAGGATCTCGCGCTCTTTCCCGCCTTGAAGGTCTTCGATCAAATTGCCTTCGCATTGAATCTTCGCAGCCTGCCCGCCGACGCCCGCGTCCGCGAACTCGCCGACGAACTCGCCATCTCCCATCTCCTCGACCGCCAGCCCGAGGCCCTCTCGGGCGGCGAAAAACAACGCGTCGCCATCGCCCGTGCCCTCGCCGCCAGTCCGCGACTCCTCCTGCTCGACGAGCCTCTCTCCGCCCTCGATGAAGCCATGCGCGGCGAAGCCGCCACCATGCTCAAACGCATCCAGCAGCAGCACCACCTCACCGTCCTGCACGTCACCCACTCTCAGGCCGAAGCCACCCAACTCGCCGATCTCCGCTTGAGCTTCGCAAATGGACGCGTCACACCGCTGTAGGCTCGTTTGCCAAAACGAGTTCAAAGCCCCGCATTCTGGCGAATGCGCCTACGACCTCCGCATCAACATCACCGCCACGAGTCCCAGCAAGCCCACACCGCTCCACAGCATCCACGGCGTGCCTTGGATCCCCGAGGCGGCAGGCAAAGGTTCCGCCGTTAATTTCGCCGTTTCCGGCACCATTATCTCGTTCGAGCTCGCTACCGGAGAAACCGCTTCAGCAGCCTTGATGGGGTTCTTTCGGGCCTGCTGCGTCTCTTCGAGCCTTTTGGGCCAATCCACATTCATGAGCAGGTCCCAGCCTGGGTTTTCATTCTTTAAACGGCACGAGCAGCGTCCAATGAGAAACATGCAGGCATCCTCCAAGCCCGCGTCATCGAGTTCATCGAGTTGCCACGCACCGAGTACCCGCCCACGGCCAAAAACGGCCGCTGCGAAGGGCCTTTTCGCATCCACTCGGCCCTTCGGTCCCGCCAGCATCGCAATGAGCGGCTTCTCCGCCGCCTCATCTTGCCGCAGGCGCAGTACTTGAAACTTCAGCCGCAGCTCCGGGCCAGGTCCCAGTTGGCTATCGGGATCATTCGGATCTTGAATCGGAAGCGCGGCGGCCTGCTCGAGAAAGGCCAGACGCTTCGAGATACGCTGTGCGGACTCCTCATCCGTCGGCGTGGCGCCATCGACGAGCACCCACGTCACCGAATCGCCCTCCAAGATGTGCTTCAAAAGCTGCTTTCGTCCCGGCGAATCGAGCAACTCAGCGAGCGAAGCCGAACTCAGTTCGCCACTCCACGCGGCCTGAGCTTCATCTCGTGGAAAAAACAAAGTAGCCGCCTTCGTTTGGCCGCTGCGGTCCGTTACGATGTCGAGATTGGCCTTCCCTCCCGCCCGCAACGGCCGCATGAGGTCCACCATCTCCGGCTTGGCAGCCACCTCTGCTGGCAGCACCAGCTTAAAGCGATCCGCCTCCCAGCGATCCAGCGCATAACGAAACACCGGGATCGTGCAGCCTTCCACCACCTGGGTCAGGGCGATCCAAAACAAGCTCAAGGCAACAAAAAGGCGACGGTTCATCATTCGGCCGCTTCAACGCCTCCCCGACATCAGATCGCACATCGTTTTGTCCAAAACTTTCACGTTTGGCCACTTCAACTCGGCAGCTGACATTTGAAGTCCAAAAGACGCCATGACTGACCTAGGATGTAACCATGACGCGACTTTCCATTCTCTTTCTTGCCCTCACACTGCACGCCCATGCCGCCACGCAGGCAGACGTGATCGTGTATGGAGCCACACCTGGTGGTTTTTGTGCCGCCATCGCAGCGGCTCGTGAAGGTGCCACCGTGCTGCTGCTGGAGCCGACGGGGCATGTCGGGGGCGTGAATACGGGCGGGTTGTGCTTCTCGGATTCAAACCAGACGGTGCGCAGCACGGTGATGGGGCTCTTTGATGAATGGCATGCGCGGGTGGAGAAGGACTACCAGCAGCGCGGTGTCGCTTTGCCTTATCAGGTGAGTGTGAAGGATCACACGCACTGGACCTATGAGCCGCATGTCGCGGCGAAAATCACGCGGGAGATGCTCGATGAGGCGAAGGTGAAGGTGCTGACGCGGCAGGTGCTGAAATCGGTGACGAAGGACGGCACGCGCATCGCGAAGCTCATCACCACGGATGGCGAGTTTGAGGCGAAGGTGTTCATCGATGGCACTTACGAGGGCGATTTGATGGCGGCGGCGGGGGTGAGCTGGACGATTGGTCGCGAGGGGCGGAAGGAGTTCGGCGAGTCGCTGGCGGGGAAGCAGTATCCGAAGCCGAAGATGCGCATCTCGGGTCTCGGTGAAGATGGCAAGCCGTTGCCGCTTATCACGACGATGGATGCGGGTCCGGAGGACGCGGGAGACAAGAATGTGATGGTCTATAGCTTCCGCCTTTGCGTGACGAAGGACGCGGCGAATCGCGTGCCGTTTCCGAAGCCGGCGAAGTATGATCCGGCGCGTTTCGAGGTCGTGCGGCGCTATTTTGCGAAGGAGAAGCGGCCCATTCTGCCGTGGGATCTGTATCCGCTGCCGGGAAACAAGTTCGATGCGAACAACGGCATCGGGAAGCAATTCTCAATGGGCCTCGTCGGTGCCTGCAATGGCTGGAGCGAGGCGGACGAGGCGGGCCGCGCGGTGATCTGGGACGCGCACAAGCAATACACGCTGGAGTTTTATCACTTCCTCACGACCGACCCTGCGGTGCCGGAGAAGATTCGGAAGGAGATGAGCGAGCTGGGGCTGTGTCGCGATGAGTTCGCGGAATATGCGCACTGGTCGCCGCAGCTTTATGTGCGCGAAGGCCGGCGCATGATCGGCGAATACATCGTGTCGCAGAACGACATCATGAAGGAGCCAAAGAAGGACGACGCGATCGTGGTGTCGTCGTTTCCCATCGACTCGCACGACTGCCAGCGCGTGGGCACGGGCGAGTTCGTCGTCGATGAGGGCACGATCATGCCGCAGCGCGTGCCGGGACGGAAGCACGGCTACGCGTATCACATCCCGTATCGCGCCATCACGCCGAAGGCGGCCGAGTGCGCGAACCTGCTCGTGCCGGTGGCACTCTCCTGCACGCACGTGGGCATGTCGTCGATCCGTGTGGAGCCGACGTGGATGATCCTCGGTCAAAGCGCGGGCATCGCGGCCGCATTGAGCGCGAAACAGCATCTCGACGTGCAAAAGCTGCCGTATCCGGCGCTGCGTGAGCGCCTGCTGGCGCAGAAGCAGGTGCTCGACCTGCCCGTGCTCGCCGAATTGCCCCCCGAGCCCAAAGGCGCGATGAGCATCGATCCGAATTCTCTGCCCGGCATCGTGCTCGACGATGCGCAAGCGGAGCTGAAAGGCCCGTGGAGTCGCTCCGCGAACTTCAAGCCGCACCTCGGCACCGGCTACCTGCACGACGACAAACGCGGCGATGGCGAGTGCGTGGCCATTTTTCGCCTCCAAGTGCCGCAAACCGGCCGCTATGACCTGCGCATGGCCTATTCCGCGCATGAGACGCGAGCGACCAAAGTGCCTCTCACGATCCAAAACGGCGAAAAAGCCGTCGAACTGCTCGTGGACCAAACACAGCCACTTCCGGCCGGTGAAGCCTTCCGCAGCATCGGGAAGGTGGAGCTCCAAAAAGGCCGCGAAACGACGATCACGATCCGAAATGCCAACACGGATGGTTTTGTGATTTTGGATGCGTTGCAGTTGGTCGCTGAGTAGCGCGGGAGTGCGTTTCAGGTTTCAAGTTTCATGTTCCAAGTTCTGCGCCTTCGCTCTTCATGACACTTCGATTCACTTTGAACCCTCCCGCATCCGCCTCTTGAAACCTGGAACCAGAAACTTGAAACATCCCACCCATGAAGCTCTTCTCTCTTCTTTTCCTCACCACCTCACTCTTTGCCGCCGAACCTGTCGCCACGGTCACGAGTACACCGGGCCTTGTCGCCTTCTGGGACTTTGTGAAGCGTGAACCCGATGGAGCCAAGCGTTTCGCTGCTCATGTGCCTGCTGGAGCCACCACCGACTACCCGCTCGATGCGGCGAACTACATCAAGGACTACTGGGGTGGCGGGCGTGAGGCGACGTATGCGGATTTTCCGCTGCTGGGTCGCGGGCCGTTCGGGAATGCGATTCGCATCGTCAAAGAGACGGATGAGAACTTCAGGCCGTTCCTGTTTGTGCCGAGGTCGCGGCTGCATGACACGCCGCTGGATATCAAGGGCGCGGGGAAGTCGGTCACGGTGGTGGTGTGGGCGATTCGCGAGAGTGGGAATCATGCGCTGGCGGGCATTTGGCATGAAGGCACCGATTTGAAGGAGAAGAGCACCGCCACCATCGCGAAGGTCGAGCGTGGGCAGAGGCAATACGCGCTCTTTGCGGGCCTGAACAAGCAGGGCAGCGCCTGTGGCCATGTGTCGGAGAATGGCGCGAGCTCCTTCCTGAACAAGTATGCGCTGCACAAGTGCAACTCCGTCGAGCAATCCCCCGAAGTGCCCGCTGATTCACCTGCCGAGTTGATCGACAAGTCATGGCAGTGCTTCGCGATGACCTTTGATCATGAGAAGGACGAACTCACCGGCTGGCTGAATGGCGTCTCCGGCGATCGCTGGCTCGACAACCCGAAGAAGGACAAACTCATCTCCTCCGCCTACAACGCTTACATGCAGGGCCACTTCGCGAAACTGCCAGGTAAGCAGGACGGTGAGGACGAGGCCTTCCCGAAGGATCAATACTACAACCCGCCCGAAGGCGAGCCGCTGAGCGTCAAAGTGCTGCGCGAATCCGCCGACGAACGCGTCGAGCTGCGCGAGCATCGCTTCACGAAGATCGAGGTCACGCTGCGCGGTGGCAAAGAGGTCTCGCGAGATCTCGTCGCACTGCGTTTGAACCCCTGGTGGTATCCGCACGACCTATACACGCCGAAGGACGCCCAAAGCGGCGGCCCCTTCACCATCGGTCGCGTCATCCACAGCAGCCGCGGCGTCGGTTTCACTGGCTGGATCGGCGGTGTGGCGGTGTTTGACCGGGCGCTGAGCGCGGAGGAACTGGGGAAGCTGACGAAGTTGCGTGAGACAACGGGGGCTACTCGGCGTTGATGGTGAACGCCTCATGAAGCCCAATCTCCTGACCTTCGCCGTTCTCCTGCTGGCTCAGTGGGTTGTTTTCATGCCAACCGAAGCCTCGGCGGCGGACGAGCCTTTGCCGGTTTTCCTCTGCGTGGGTGGCAGCAACATGAGTGGTGGGCGCTCGAAGCTGGAAGAGTTGCCGAATGAGCTGAAGGGTGAGCAGGCGAAAGCGTTGTTCTTTGATGGGACGCAGTGGCTACCGTTGTCGGCGGAAAAGATGAATAAGCGAGGCTTTGGCTGCGAGGTGTCGTTTGCCGCGAGCATGAGCGAGAAGCTCGGGCGCACGATCGGCATCATCAAGCATTCATCGCATGGCACGAGCCTCGACACCGTGTGGTCGCCTGCGACGCCGGATTCGCTCTACTGGGAGTTCATTCGCAAAGTGGAGGCGGCACGCAAGGCGCGGCCGATCACGATCATCGGTGTGATGATGGTGCAAGGATCGGGCGACTCGAAGGACCAAAAGAAGGCCGAAGCGTATGCCGCGAATCTGCAAGCCTGGATTCAGGCGGCGCGAAAAGACCTGCAAACGCCGAACCTGCTCTTCGTGTGCAGTCGCCTGCGTGCCGGGCAGCCAAAGGAGAAGTTTCCCTTCGCCAATCTGGTGCGTCAGGCGCAGGAGAACGGCTCGGAGTTCGTCGATTGCGATGCGCTCGAAGTCGGTGATGACGAGGTCCACTTCACCGCGAAGGGCCAGATCGACCTCGGGCGGCTCTTTGCCGACAAATTGCATGCGATGATGAGCAAGGCCGATGGTCAGCGTTGATCCGATCTTCTGATGAAACGACTTCTCACATGGCTTGCGTTGCTGCTCAGTTCACTGGCGGCAACGCTCGCGGCTGATGAGCCACCTATCGTCGGAGCCATTCGCTGGGACGGCTGGTATGGCGAAGGTGGCGTGGTGAAGGCCGTGGAGCACGCTTTGGGTCAGCCGAAGTATCACTTTCGTCTGCCGTGGTTCGCTCGTGTGATGAGCGAGGGCAAGGTCAGTATCAATGGCGACTCGCAGGCGATCATGGAGCAGGAGATCACGTATGCAGCGCAGGCGGGGCTGAACTACTGGGCCTTTCTCGACTACTTGGATGAAGCGCCCGGCATGAGCATCGGCTTGAACCGCTACCTCACGGCGAAGGACAAGAAAGGCATCCGCTACTGCCTCGTCGAAGAAGGCAAACGACTCGACCAAGCGGGCACGAAGGCCTGGAGTAAACTCGTGGAGCACTTCCGGCATCCCGACTACCAGACGGTGCTCGATGGCCGACCGCTGCTGTGTTTGTTCGCGAAGACCACCACGCTCGGCAAGGCCGAGTGGGATGAGTTGAAGAAGCAAACCCTCGCCGCAGGCCTGAAGGCACCGTATCTCGTGCTCATGGGCTGGAACGCAGACCAGGACCGCGAGGGGCTCGGATTTGATGCCATCTCCGAGTATGCTTGCGCAGGCAAGGGCTACACCACCGATCCCGAAACCTACGCTCGGCTCACCTCGCATCATGTGCGCGAGAAGCTGTGGGAGAAATGGAAGCGCGAGCGCACCCCATGCATCACCTTTGCCACCACAGGCTGGGACACACGTCCGCGTCAGGAGCGCCCGCCGTCATGGTGCTCGTGGGTGAAAGCCACGCCCGATCCCACTCCACCCGCACAGCAAAAGCCGCTCATCGACGCCACCACCGCCACGCCCGATGAAATCGCCGCGCATCTCCGCGAAGCCATCGCGTGGACCCAAGCCAATCGCGATCTCAACCCCGCCAACACCATCATCCTCTACGCCTGGAACGAGCACGACGAAGGCGGCTGGCTCCAGCCCACGCTCGGCGCGGATGGCAAACCGGATGCGTCACGCATTCAGGCGATTGGGAAGGTTTTGCGACCGGCGACGACATCGAAGCCATGAACCTCGCCCTCACTCTTCGCAGCCTTGCTGAGTTGCTGACCACTCTAATGCCGACACAGACCTCGGCTGCGGACACCGCGCCGGACCACCAGGGAGTCCTTCAACAACCCAAAAGGCGTCGCCCAAGTAGATGATCCCGTCGTCCCGTCGCAAACTCATCGCCAGCCGGGACACTACGCATGAACATTCAGAATCGATAAATAGCAGGACCATTCGTCCCCAAGCTGGCGCAAGCATCGGCGGCAACGACGGGCAGGCCTCATTCGCGGCAAAAAAGGAACCATTTCATCCCCCGCCGGTATCATCATGGAACAACGAATGAACGAAACCGACGAACTCCAAATCATCCGACGCATTGTGGACGGGGAGATCGAGGCCTTTGAGCATCTCGTTCTTCATTACCAGGATCGCCTGCTCCGTATGATTGCCACTCTTTTGAACGATGAAAGACGCCACGCCGAAGACCTCGCGCAGATTGTCTTCGTGGAAGCCTTTCGGCGACTCAAGGACTTCGATCCCTCACGAAGTCGATTCTCCACGTGGCTGTTCATGATCGCCCGCAGCCGCTCGCTCAATGCCCTTCAGAAGAAGAGCCCGACTCTCTTGGCTGAACTTCCCGAGCAATACGCCGACACACCCGAGTCCGAAGACCGAGACCGCTTGAGAACCCTCGACCAAGCTCTCCATCAGCTCCCCGGAAAACAAAAACGCGCCTTCACTCTCGTCGCCCTCGAAGACCTATCCTACGCCGAAGCCGCCCAAATCGAATCCACCACGGTCGGCACCATCAAGTCCCGCGTTAGCCGCGCCCGTGAGTTCCTCAAAGCCAGCCTCAACCACCCTGAACCATGACCACGTCATCTGATCACGAACTCGACCTCTGGATTGCCGCGCGAAAGCAAGACCCATCCGCGCACCTCGCTCCCTCTGTCATGAGGGAGATCCAGAGAGCAGCCCAGCCAACGCCCCATCCAACATCCAGACCTGAGCAGCCATCCTGGCTCCTTGCTTCCGCGTGTCTCATCGCAGGCATCGGAAAACTCAGCCTCATTCTTCGCCTCGCATTCTAACAACGAAAACAAACATCCAAGACCATGAACACCCATCCTTCAGACGAACTCGCCCTTGGTCCCGTCAGCAAACGGAAGCCATCCACCGCCATGAACCTCTCTCTGTTCCTGCCCGGTCTCGGACAGGTCTATTGCGGTGCACTTGGTCGCGGCCTTCTTCACCTCTGCGCAATCACGGCTCTCATCGCAGTAGTCGTATTCCTCCTCTCGACCCAGTCCGCCCCACCGAAGACTATCTTCATCACTTTCGCCATTCTCACAATCATCCCCACTGCATACTCTGCATGGGACGCTCGTCGAATGGCGCTCGCCAGCAGAGAAGACTACCGTCTCAAAGACTACAACTGTCTTTCCGTCTATGTCGCCCTCATTTTCCTCACGCTGCCCCTCCTCACCGGCCTCGCCTTCTCCGTTCGTGAAAACTTTCTCCACATCTTCGCCATGAGCGGCAGCTCGATGAGCCCCACTTTTGACGAAGGTGACAGAATCTTCGTCCGCAAAGACAGCTATCTTGACCGCCAACCCGAGCACAACGACCTCGTCGCCTTCCTCAACCCCGCGAATCGTCGGCAAACCTGGGTTAAGCGAGTCATCGCCCTGCCTGGGGACGTCTTGGAGATCAAAGCAGGCATCGTTCACCTCAACGGTGCAGCCATCAAAGAAGTAAGCGGCGTCCAGCTCGACAAAATCAACCTCTCCCCGATGACCATCCCTGATCACCACTGCTATGTGCTCGGAGACAACCGCGCCAACTCAAGAGACAGCCGCCAAATCGGACCCGTCCCCATGATCGCCCTCGTCGGGAAAGCTGTATCGTGGAGGTAGAACCAAAGCTCATCGTGATTCCAACCGTGAATGACGACGAACTCCTCGCCCCGCTGCACGACACGCTCGCCGCCTTGATGAAGAAGCCGAACGGCAACAACGCCCTTTTCATCATCGAACCAGGACCGAAGTCATGGAAACCTGTCACAAACTCACCGCCAGCCCGATGACTGAGCTGATGCTGCATCAATTCTACGCGCTGCATGATTACACAGTCGGACAACCATGGCATCAATGATGACGCCAAGGACATCTGCGGGCGACTAACAAATAGCTTGCAGAAACATTGAGAAGCAGTCGGTCTGAGCATGTCTGCGTTGTGGCTGAAATGCAGTGTGTCGCGGGATACCATCCGCTGCATCGCGGTAGATTTGCATCAGCGATGGTGTTAGGGAGCGGCGCTCACGACGCTCTCCTTTTCCATGCTGAAATCTACTGTCACTCGCCTATTCGCTCTCTTCATCGCCATCGCCTTGTCCGTCGCTCATGGGCAGGAACTCGACCTCAGCGCCTTCAAGCTCACTTTCAGCGATGAGTTCGATGGTGACACGCTCGACACCACGAAATGGCAAGCTCCTGAGATGCCACGACAGGGGAGTTGTCGCTGGGTCAAGTCGCTGGCGACGGTGAGCGATGGGGCGCTGCATCTTGGCATCCGTTTGAGCCAAGATCCTGTGCTGCGTTATGACTGCGCGGCGGTGCGGACGCGGAAGGACTATGATCCGAAGCAGACGATGTTTGCGCAGCGTTACGGCTACTTCGAGGCACGGGCGAAGTTCCCGAAGAACATGAAGTCGGACTACTGGGCGGCGTTTTGGATGATGTGCGGAGACGTGAATAGCGCCGACACGCGAGAGGGAATCGAGGCGGACATCTTGGAGAGTTTCCAACATGCAGGTGAACCTCACTACGGCATGAACTTTCACTGGAACGGCTATGGCAAGGAACACAACTCGACCGGCATCAAACTCGCGCCGACACCGGAGTTGGCCGATGGCGGCTTTCATCGCTTCGGCCTGTATTGGGACGAGCATGTCTATGTGGCCTTCTTTGACGGAAGGGAAGTCGGTCGCACGGATCTGATCGGCTTGGGAAGCAAAGAGAACGGCAAGACGCTGTCCAAAGGGCCATGTCAAAGTCCCGGCTACCTGAAGCTGAGCTGCGAGGCGGCTGCTTGGGCAGGTGCGACGAATCAATGGGAGAAGGACCCGACGAAGGAGGATGAGTTCGTGGTCGATTATGTGCGTGTTTATGAAGGCACGCTGCCTGCGCCGGTGGCGAAGACGTTTCCTGTGCACATCGAGGTCGATGCCGCACAGCCCATCGGGCCGCTGAAGCCGATCTGGCGTTTCTTTGGCGCGGATGAGCCGAACTACGCCTACATGCCGCAGGGTCGCGAGTTGCTGGGGGAGCTCGGCGAACTGAAGAAGAACCAGGTTTTTTTCCGCACGCATAGTTTGCTCAGCACGGGCAAGGGCGAGCATGGACTGAAGTGGGGCTCGACGAATGCCTACACGGAGGATGCGGCGGGAAAGCCGGTCTATGACTGGAGCATCGTGGACCGCATCTTTGACACGTATCGCGAGCAGGGCGTGAGGCCGTATGTGCAGATCGGCTTCATGCCGCAGGCACTTTCGGTGAAGCCGGAGCCGTATCGGCATCGCTTCCCAGATGCGAAGTATGAGGATCTGTTTGGCGGCTGGGCGTATCCGCCGAAGGACTTCGCGAAGTGGGAGGAACTCGTTTTTCAATGGGCCAAGCACTGCGCCGAACGCTACGGCAGCGACGAGGTGCTGCGCTGGTATTGGCAGACGTGGAACGAGCCCAACATCGACTACTGGCGCGGCACGCGGGAGGAGTTCCTCAAGCTGCACGACCACGCCATCCATGCCGTGCGTCGCGCCATTCCTGGAGCCAAGGTTGGCGGTCCAGATCTCGCCGGCGGCAAGGGCGGCGACTTTTTGGAGGCTTTTCTCAATCACTGCCTCAAGGGCAGAAACCGAGCCACAGGTGAAATCGGCACACCGCTCGATTTCATCTCCTTCCACGCCAAAGGCAGCCCCAAGCAGATCGATGGACATGTGCGCACGGGCATCGCCAATCAACTCCGCGAGATCGACGAAGCCTTCGCGGTGATCGCAAGCCATCCCGAGGTCAAAGACAAGCCCATCATCATCGGCGAGTCCGACCCCGATGGCTGCGCCGCCTGCAAGGGCGCGGATCGCGACTATCGCAACGGCACGATGTATTCCAGCTACACCGCCGCAATCTTCCCGCGCAAGCTCGACCTCGCCGCGAAGCACGGCGTGAACCTCGAAGGTGCGTTGACGTGGTCCTTTGAGTTTGAAGGCCAGCCCTACTTCGCCGGTTTCCGCTCACTGGCCACCAACGGCATCGGCAAACCCGTGCTCAATGTCTTCCGCATGTTTGCCCGCATGACTGGCGCCCGACTCCGCGTGCAAAGCGATTCCGCCGTTTCCCTCGAAGACATGCTCAAAACAGGCGTCCGCGATAAGCCCGACATCTCCGCCCTCGCCGCCCGCGATAAGCCCGACATCTCCGCCCTCGCCGCCCGCGATGGCAAGCGCATCACCCTCCTCGCCTGGCATTACCACGACGACGATGTCCCCGGAGAAGATGCCGCCCTTACGCTCACACTCAATGGCACACCTGAAGGCCATCCCAAACTCACCCGAACGCTCATCGACGACTCCCACTCGAACGCTTTCATCGCCTGGCAAGCCCTCGGCTCGCCACAAAAGCCCACCGCCGAGCAGATTCGCCTCCTCGAAGACGCTAGCCGACTCACGCAAGCCTCCACTAAAACCGAACTAAAGTCCGAGAACGGAAACACTGAAGTCCGCTTCACGCTCGCGCGGCAAGGCGTGACGCTGGTGGAGCTGGAGTGGGAGTGATGGCTGGTGATGTAGATAGCCTAGCTTTTCTAAGCTGGGCTGTGGAGAGTGCGACACAGGCTGGACCGTGTTTGAAAACCTATCGGCGACGATCAGGCGAAGCAAAGTGGCCATCTCGCTCCGCGAGATGAGCAGGACGCATGGCAAGCTCTACGGTTCACGATCTCCCTGTATCCTTCCTATTGGCGAAAGCCTTTTGCTCATCTCGCGGAGCGAGATGGCTACTCTGCTGGCGCGGCTGATGGCTCGCGAGGCATGCGCGGCAAGTTCGTTGTCCAAATCACGCTTCTGGGCACCTATCTAAGAACACGCATGAAGTCTCTCCACCTCGCCCTCCTCGCCACTTTCACGCTTTCGGCCTCCGCAGCACCGATGGAGGCTGATCTGTGCATCTACGGCGGCACGAGCGCGGGTGTGATCGCGGCAGTGCAAGCCTCGACGATGGGAAAGAAGGTCATCCTCGTGGAGGCGGGGCAGCATCTCGGTGGCATGAGCGTGGAAGGCCTCGGCGGCACGGACATCGACAACCAACCGTTTCGGAACAGCCCGGCGGTGGGCGGCCTCGCGCTCGAGTTTTATCGACGCATCAACGCGCACTACAATCGCTCGGCGAAGTTTGAGGCCATGCTCGCAGCGGGTGGCAAGGACACGTCGCTCTGGCGATTCGAGCCACATGTGGCGGAGGCGGTTTGGGAGGCGTGGGCGAAGGAAACGGGCATCACGGTGCTGCGCGGGCATCGCTTGAAGGAAACGGCGGGCGTGACGAAGGACGGCGCACGCATCACGACGCTGCATTTTGAAAATGGAGCCGAGGTGCGGGCCAAGATGTTCATCGACTCGACCTACGAGGGCGATCTGCTGGCGTTCGCGGGCGTTCGCTTTGCCGTGGGTCGCGAGGGCAACGCGAAGTATGGCGAGACGAACAACGGCATCCGCACGGACACGACGCACAAGCAGCACGACAAGCCCATCGATCCCTACAAGACACCCGGCGATCCGAAGAGTGGTGTCATCTTTGGCGTGCAGGACAAACCGCTCGGCGAGCACGGCGCGGCAGACGACAGCATCCAGGGTTACTGCTTCCGCCTCTGCCTGACAAAGAACCCCGCGAACCGCATCGCGATCACAAAGCCCGTGAATTACGATTCCACGCACTATGAAATGCAGCGTCGCTACCTCGCTGCTGGCGGCGTCATCAGCCCGCCTCATGCCAGCGTGCCCAATGGCAAAACCGATCCCGGCACCTGGCACTCGCTCGCGTCGAACTTCACCGGCTGGAACCATCGCTACCCCATCGCCAGCTACGCGGAGCGTGAGGCGATGCTGCGCACGAGTAGCGACTACATCCACGGCCTGTATTGGTTCATGGCGCAGGATGAGGCAGTGCCCGCGAAGCAACGCGAGGCCTGGGCCGCATGGGGCTTGTGCAAGGATGAGTTCACCGACAACGACGGCTGGCCGCGTGCTTTTTATGTCCGCAACGGCCGCCGCATGATCGGCGACTTCGTTTTGACCGAGGCACAGCTCCGCAAAGCGAACCCCGAGCCGGTGAACGACAGCGTCGGCATGATCTGGTGGCCGCCAGACTTCCACAGCGCCCGCTGCCTCGTCAAAGACGGCCGCGTGTGGAATGAAGGCGCGGTCTTCAACGTGTCGAAAGAGCCCGACTGGATCCCCTGCGGCATTCCCTATCGCTGCCTCGTGCCGAAGGCCGCCGAATGCACGAATCTCCTCAGCCCCACCTGCCCGTCATCGAGCTACGTCGCCTATGGAGCCTATCGCATCGAGTTCACCTTCATGGTCGCCGCCCAATCCGCCGCCACCGCCGCCGTAATGGCGATGAATGCGGACATTCCGGTGCAGAGCGTGAACTACAAGCCACTGCGCGAGCGCCTGCTGGCGGACAAACAAGTGCTGGCAGTGCCGTCGAAGTGATTCAGCAAAAAATTTCGCGTAACCAGCCGCCCGTCTCATGCATTTCATCCCGCGATGAAGACCTCCCTCACGCTTTGTGCCCTTCTGCTCGCCTTGGCCTCCGCCGAGGCGCAACTGCCGCTCGTCGAGCGCCTGCGCGAACGCATCGCCGAACGCCGTGCGAATGCGGGCACCACCGCGAATCCCATCGAGATGAGCTACGGCCGCGATCCGCTGCAAAAGCTCGATTACTGGCGTCCCACCGCCGCAGGATCGCCGCTGGTGGTGTTTGTGCATGGCGGCGGCTGGAAGCGTGGCGATAAGAACAACGCCACCGGCCCCGAAAAGCCCGCTCACTACCTCGCCCACGGCTACGGCTTCGCGTCGATCAATTACCGCCTCGTGCCTGCGGCCACGGTGGAGCAACAGGCGCAAGATGTGGCCTCGGCGCTCGCCTTTCTCATCCGGCAGGCCGAGTCGCTCGGCTTTGATGCCTCACGCGTCGTTTTGATGGGCCACAGCGCCGGTGCGCATCTCTCCGCGCTCGTCGGCACTGACATGCGGTATCTCAAAAAAGCCGAGCTCAGTCCCAAATCGCTCCGCGGCGTGATCCCGCTCGATGGCGCGTGCTACGACGTGCCGCGCCAGATCGCCGAAGGAGGCGATTTCATGCAGGACACCTACATCGATGCCTTCGGCAGCGAAAAAGAGCGCCAGCTCGCCCTTTCGCCCACGCATCATGCCGCCGCGCCGAATGCGCCCGCCTTCCTCATCCTGCACGTGCAGCGCGTGGACGGCGCTGCGCAATCCAAAGCGCTCGGTGAGGCTCTGACCAAAGCAGGCACGTCCGCCGAAGTCCGCGGCTTTGAAGGCACCGGCCTCCGAGGCCACACCGAAATCAACCGCCGCCTCGGCGATCCTGACTATCCCGCGACGCCTGTCGTGGATGAGTGGCTGAAGAAGATTTTTGCGAAGTGAGATTGCGAATGCTGCCTGCAAAGCTCACGCCCGGCCAGATCGAGGAAGTCACCGTCGATTGCTGGTCCATCAGCCAGATCTTCAACGCCGGCCACCGCATCCGCGTGACGATTGCCTCCAGCAACTACCCCCGCTTCGACTTGAACCCCGGCACCGGCCAACCGTGGAGCGACAACGGCGAAAAAGTGAAGCAGACCAATCGCATCTACTGCGATGCGGAGCATCCCTCGCGGCTTGTGGTACCGGTGGTGGAGTGAGTGGAGATAGCCAAGCGGGCTCATCGTGCGGCCATCACAGTGGCGATTGTTTAACTGAATGGCTGTGGAAAGGTCGGGCACAGAATTCTTGTTCAAAGTCCACCCGCTGAAACCCATCATGCCCATCGCACTCACTCCATTACTCAATCGTTTTGTCTTCCACATGAACAACCACGATAGCGCCGCCTTCACAGCCTGTTTTGCCGATGAGGCAGTCGTCGAGGACGAAGGCCAAACCTATCATGGTCGGGCAGCCATCGAGACTTGGATCAGCAAAGCGTTTGCTCAGGCCGCGCCGATCCTTGATCTAATGGAGGCTCACAGAACAGCCACAGGCAGCCTCCTGAGCGGCATGGTCTCCGGAACCTTCCCAGGCAGCCCCATCATGCTGCATTACCACCTCGCGCACGACGAAGCGCACATCAGCCATCTGCGTTGCACGGTGTGAGCCGCTCCCTAGCGCTTTCCTCCCGGAAACCACTCCGTGTGCTGATCGCCTTGGCGGCCAAAGTAATCTTGTTCGCTGCCGAGGGATCAAGCGAGCTTCAAGCCGCCTCCATCGTGGCCTTCGTCCCCGGTTCCCATTTCAGCCCCCAATCGCGAATGGCGCGGAGCACGGGACGCAGTGCGAGACCTTTGTTGGTGAGTTGGTAGGCGAGGCGCTTGCTGCCATCGGCGGCGGGGATTTGCTCGACGAGGCCGCCGTCGCGGAGGCGCTCAAGGCGGTCGCTGAGGATGTTCGTGGGGATGCCTTCGGGTGATTCGATGAAGTCTTTGAATCGGCTGCGGCCGAGAATGAGGTCGCGGATGATGAGGAGCGTCCATTTGTCGCCAAACAGGTCCAAACCGCACGCGACAGGGCACGGAGAGCGGCGGTTGGAGGCTTTGGCAGGCTTGGCGGGTGACTTTCGAGGCATGCGGCACCATTCACTCGTTCACTTGCATTTCAAAAGCCTTAACACTTGCATAATGCAAGCAATGAGGAAGCGTCCAAGCGCATGAATTCCCCAAACGCACCCACCTTGGCGGCTCCTGGAGCCGGTTTGCCCGCTCCCGAGCTTTGGATCGCGAGAGGGCTCTTTGCCCTGAAACGACGCTTTGGCTCCCGGGAGGCCTTCACGGCCCGTTTTGAGCAAGAACGCGCCACCATCCGCCAATTGCTCCCCACCTGCGGTCCTGCCCGACGCGGCGAACAAGTGCTCATCCCGCGACTTTGTGGCCTGGAGGACAGCAGTCGCTTCTGGTCCGTCTGGATGACGCTGGAGCATCTGCGCATCACAAACACCGTCTTTGCGACGGTCATCCAATCGCTGGTCCACGGCCAGGTGCCCACCAAAAAAGCCAGCACCGCCGATGTAAAGCCCCGCGCCGACCTCACGGCCGACGTGGAAGCCGCCTACGAAGCCTCGTGCGACGAGCTGCTCACCACCGTCGCCGCCATCTCCGATCTGAAAACAGCCGCCAAGTATGCCCATCCATGGTTTGGCCCGCTCGACGCAGCAGGCTGGCACGCGCTCACCGCCACGCACATGGCGATTCATCGAACGCAGATCGCCAGGATCGTTGCAGGACTGTAGATGCGGCAGCGTGGCAGATTCGTAGTCAGTTCCTGTCCGAAACGGCGTTACAGCGACCTCTCCAAGGTCTCCACTCATCATGTCCACGCGCCGTCATTTTATCTCCGCCCTCACCGCCGCGCTCGGCGGCTCCGTCCTTGCCGCTGATGGCAAACCGAAGACCCTCGTGCTGCAATCCGCGTGGGACACCATCAACATCGGCGACATCGGCCACACACCTGGCACGCTGCGGGTGATCGAGGAGCATCTGCCGGATCTGAAGGTCATCGTGTGGGCGATGAAGGTGGACGAGCGCATCCTCACCATGCTCCAGCGCCGCTTTCCGAAGGTCGAGTTCCTGCAAGGCAAGCTCGACGGCCAAGGCGAGAAGGACCTGAAGCTCCAGGATGCGATCAAGACCTGCGATCTCTTCATCCGCAACTCCGGCATGGGCCAGGACCTCAGCTACATGAAGTTCTGCCGCCAACACGGCCGCCGCTACGGGCTCTTCGGCCAGTCGTTCTTCCCCACGATGGTGCAGGGCGAGGGCGCGGCGGAGCGCATTGAGCTGCTGAACGCCGCCACTTTCATCTACACGCGAGAAACGAAGACGCTGAGCATCCTGCAAAGCGCAGGCGTGAAGGCTGAATTCGGCCCGGATGGCTGCTTCGGCATCGACGTGCGCGATGACGAGCGTGGAATCGCTACGATGAAGAAGCTCGGTTTGGAGGAGAAGAAGTTCATCACCGTCATGATCCGCACGAACACGCCGAAATACCCCGGCGTGGATGATTCACGACCCGAGAAGCTCAACCCGCTGCATCCCACGCCGAAGCAAGTCGCCGATGACGAACGCCGCGCGGCGAAGTTCCGCGAACTCGTCACGCAGTGGGTGAAAAAGACCGGCCACAAGGTGCTCATCGCGCCTGAGACCATCAAAGAGATGGGTCACAACAAGCGCCTCATTCACGATCCGCTGCCGCCGGAGATCCAGAAGCACGTCGTGAACCTCGAAAGCTTTTGGAATGCCGATGAGGCTGCCTCCATCTTCGCGAGAGCGCACACCGTCGTCTGCCACGAGCCGCATTCGCCGATCATCGCCCTCGCGAACGGCACGCCGATCATCCACACCTACTCCGAGTTTCACTCACCGAAGTGCTGGATGTTCAAAGACATCGGCCTGCCCGAGTGGCTGCTCGAAATGGACGAAACACCCGTCGAAAAGATCCTCGAAACCCTCAGCGCCATCGACGCCGACTATCCCGCGGCCCAAGCGAAGGTGAAGAAGGCCATGGCTTATGTGCATGAGTGCTTTTCAGGCTCGATGAAGCATGTGAAGAGCGTTTTAGGCTGATCTCATGCTCTCCCGCCGCGCCTTCCTTCAAAACAGCACGCTCTGCCTCGCTGGCTTCAGTGGTCTTCAAGCTGCCGATTCGGACGCCAAACCGCTCATCAAGGTCGGTTTGATGACCGATCTGCATTACGCGGACAAGCCGCCGACCAAAACGCGCTTTTACCGCGAGGCGCTCGCGAAGCTGGATGAGGCCGTGGAGGTCATGAATCGCGAAAAACCGGCTTTGGTGGTCGAACTGGGTGACTTCATTGACCAAGCTGACTCTGTTGACCGAGAGATCGAGTGGCTGCGGACGATGGAATCGCACTTCGCGCGGCTTTCGATGCCCCGGCACTATGTTTTGGGCAATCACTGCGTCGGCACGCTGACGAAGGAGGAGTTCGCGGCCAATACGAAGTCCAGCGGGAGCTTTGAGAGCTTCGAGGCCGGTGGCGTGACCTTTGTCATTCTCGATTCCTGCTTCCGTAGTGACGGCACGCCGTATTCACGCAAAAACTTCGATTGGAAGGATGCGAACGTGCCGAAGGATGAACTCGCATGGCTCGACAGCCAGCTCAGCAAGGCCAGCGGGCCCGTCATCGTCCTCGCGCATCAACGTCTCGATGCCGACAAGGCCCACGCCGTGCAGAATGCCGCTGAAGTGCGCTCGCTGCTCGAAAAGTCCGGCAAGGTGCTCGCGGTCTTCCAAGGTCACTCGCACAAAAACGACTACCAGCAGATCGCGGGCATCCATTACACGACGCTCGTCGCGATGGTGGAAGGCGGCGGCGCTGAAAACAACGGCTACACGATGCTCGATGTGCTCGCGGATGGCTCGCTGCGACTGAATGGCTTCCGCAAACAAGCAAACCGCGATTTGAAACACGCATGAAGGCTCTTCTCTTCCTCCTCACCACTTCCGCTTGGGCCATCGAGCCCGGCTTTGAGGCTCTCTTTGATGGCAAGACGCTCGATGGCTGGAAGCACGACGGCAACTGGGCCGTGGTGAACGGCGAGATCGCTCGCGTGAAGAAAGGCGGCTCGCTGGTGTATGAGAAGGCTAAGGTGCCGGATGATTTTGAGCTGCGTTTCGAGTGGAAGGTCGCGAAGGGCTGCAACAGCGGCCTCTACTACCGCCCGGGGCAGTATGAGTATCAACTCCTCGACAACGCCAACAGTCCCTACGGCGAAAATCCGCGTCAGGCGGCTGCGTCGCTGTTTTTTGGCATGGCACCGACGAAGGATGTCGTGAAGCCGCACGGCGAATGGAATGAAGGGCGCATCGTGTGTCAGGGAACGGTGATCCAGCACTGGCTGAATGGCGAAAAGGTCATCGACTTCGATTACATCGATCCTCGCTGGTTTCACGAGCTCGAAGTGCTGCGCATTCGCGGCGGTGATCTGACCAAACGCGGCGCGAATCTCTCGCTGCAAGATCACGGAGCCGATGTGTGGTTCAAAAACCTGCGCTGGCGGGCCATTCCAGACGCCGAAGTTATTGTTACGGAGAATTCGACGCCAATGCCGATTCCCGATGGTGCTTTGCGCAAGGAGCAGGCACGAATCGACAAGATGCTCGCCGGTCAGAAGAGCGAATGGCGGCATGAGGAGCTGAAACGCTTCAAAGCTGATGAAGCGCATCAAGGTGTCGCCGTCGATGCGGAGCACTTTTATGCGATCACGAACGCCGCGATCGGCAAATACCGCAAAGACAGCGGCGAACGTGTCGCTGGCTGGAAGGAGACTGCGGGCCGCATCAAGCATCTCAACGCCGGAATCATGCTGGATGGCAAATTGTGGTGTGCGCACTCGAACTACCCCGAGATGCCGATGAAGAGCTCCGTGGAGGTCTTCGATCCGAAGACGATGCAGCATCTCGAAAGCATCGATCTGACGAGTGTGGGCGGTTCGTTGACCTGGGTGGATCGTCGCGATGGCTGGTGGTATGCGTGCTTTGCTCAATACGCGAAAACGGGGGATCCGGCGCGCACACGCGTCGTGCGCTTTGATTTGAACTGGAAGCCGGCGGCCGAGATTCGCTTCCCGCCAGAGATGGTGGCGAAGTTTGGCAAGAACAGCAGCTCTGGCGGCAGCTTTGGACCGGACC
Source organism: Verrucomicrobiaceae bacterium (assembly GCA_016713245.1). Classification (GTDB taxonomy): domain Bacteria; phylum Verrucomicrobiota; class Verrucomicrobiia; order Verrucomicrobiales; family Verrucomicrobiaceae; genus Prosthecobacter. The sequence continues at coordinate 343,206 of JADJPM010000004.1, forward strand.
GGCATTTGTTCATCACCGGACATGATGCGCAGGAGTTGTATGTGCTGGATCTGCCGGTGGAAGGCGATGCGTGGACGTGGAAGGCGGCGATTCCGATCTCCGCGCACGGCCAGGCTTTTGCTTGGGATCGCAGTGCTCCATCACTCTTTTACTCCATCGACCGGAAGACGAAGGAAGTGATTGTATCGAGACTCCAAAAGGGGGAATAGAGTCGTATGAAGGTTCTCTTTCTCTCCTTGAGTCTCCTTTTGAGCCAAGCTTTTGCCATCACGCCCGAAGCCGCCGTCGAGAAAGCGCATCGGGCGCTATGGACACGCTTTGTCGATGAGCATGGCCTTATCCTCGACTACGTCGGCTTGCAGGGTGAGATTGTTCGGCCCACGCCGGAGGATTGCCGTGAGATGAAGCCCAATGCTCTGAGCTGGGGTGTGCCGAATGAGGATGGGCCGATGTTCAATGGTCTTTACCTTGATGCTTTGTGCTCGCGTTGGCTCATCACGCGGGGTGAGGACACTCGCGCTAAGGCCCGCCGTATGATTGATGGTCTTATCAAAGTCTCCACCAGCGGTAAGACGCCCGGTTTCATCGCCCGTGGTCTCGCTAGCGATGGCAAAGCGACCTACCCGATGGGCTCGAATGATCAGACGACTCCTTGGCTATATGGCATCTGGCGATATGTGACGGATGGCCTGCCCAAAGATGACGCGGAGCGACAGGACCTCGTGAAGCGCTTCATCGAACAGGTAAAGGTCCTCGAAAGCCACGCATGGAAGGTGCCCACCGACGGGCCGCCATCGAAGTATCGCGGTGACTTTGCCAAACCGACGTGGGAGGCCGTGCCGAGGCTGCTTTTCATCATGAAAGCCATTCACGCCTTCACCGGCGATGCGTCGTGGCAGCAGCGCTACCTTGCCGCCGCGCATGAAAAGGTAGGCAAAGGCCAGCGTGAGCGTTTGGAGGTCTGCCGCATCGGCATGGTCTTCGATCCCGGCCAGGGGGAGCGTCACTCATGGACCGGCAGCGAGTGTGTCATCTGCCTGCGCGGCCTCTGGGAGATGGAAACGGACATCATTCTGAAAAACATCTATGCTGAGGGCTTGCGCCACAGTGCTGAGGTAGCCGCGCAAAGCCTTTCCCTCATCGAAAAGTTCGACGTGAACGGCACGGAGATTTTCAACGTGGACTGGCATGTGATGAACGCCGCCTGGAAGCCCCAACACAGTGAAGCGGAAGCCGTCGAAGTGGCCTTGGCCGGCCTGAAGCTCCAGCACGCCGCCTCACCGCGAATGCACATCGAGAAAGATTTTCTTCGCGAGCCCTGCTTCGCCGCATGGGTGGTGACGCTGTGTCCTGATCGTGAGTTTGTGATGTCGCATCGCTCCGCCATCGAAAAGGTCATCACGCACTACGATTTCAGCCGTGTGTATTTGAGCCAGTTCTTTCCCGTTGAGTCCGCGTGGTGGCGGATGCGTTTGATGAAATGACTGAATTGCAGGTGCTTAAAGGAATAGAACAATCGTTGAGCTTGGCTTACGGCTCATCCAGCGTCCGTATTTTATGACCATCCGCTCTCTTCTTTATACCGCACTCATCGCCAGCACCTTCAGCAGCCAGGCGGCGGTGATCGGAATGGGTGCGAATCAGCTCTCCATCGCGACAGGGCAGCCTTCACTGGTGCTCATGTCGAGCGGGTCGGCGCATGTGCCGGTGTGGTCTCTGTCAGGCGGCACGGTGGGGCAGTCCGTGGCGGGTGTGGTGGGGGCTTTGCCGGCTGGCTGCGTGGCGGTGAAGGTGGAAATCGTGGTGACGACAACGGACGCGACGACGAGCCCGGAGTTCGAAGATGTGTATCGCGTGCATCTTTCACAGATGGTGGAGGGCGAGCCCTTCACAGCGCGGCTTTACACGGGGCCTCCGGTGCGCACGGCACTGCCGACAGCGCCGCTTCACTCGCGCAGCATCGTGCTGGAATCGTATTACGAGGTCGTGCCCGATGCTCCGCTGTGGGTGCGCATTCAGCGTGAGCCGGGTGATCCGGCGGATACGTTCACCAAGCCCACGGGGCTCGTCGCCGTGAAGGTGACACCCCAGATGAAACCTTTCGCGAAACCGCATGTCGTGCAGGACGTGCCAGGCTACAATTCGTGGCCGATGATGCAGGCCATCGGCGGCAAGCTGGTCTGCGTTTACACCCGTGGATCCGGGCACACGATCGGTGAGGGGAGGCGTGATGTTTATGCCCGCACCTCCACCGATGGCGGTAAAACGTGGACGCCGGAAACGGTGGTCGCGAATTCGCCTGAATACGGTGAGGTGACAGTCGGCAAGGGCTTGGATGAGAACGGTGCGATGCTTCTCTGGGTGCGGCGCGTCGGCAAGGAATGGCATCACGATCTCTATCGCAGCACGGATGGCGTGACATTCACCCTCATCGCCACGCCCAAGCTTGCATTGCGGCCCATGCAGATCACGGATGTCTTTGCGGTGCCCAATGTGGGGCTCATGGCGCTGTGGTTCGCCGGTGACTATAGTGACAAGGCGACCAACTCCTGGGGCAAGGTGACGAGCAGTGACAACGGTGTCACCTGGACTCAAACCACCATCGAGTCCGAGCTGCCCAAAGCGGAGTGGCCCACGGAACCCTCCGCCGTGTATCTCGGAGAGGGGAAAATTCTCGCTATTGCCCGCACAGAAGTCGGCCCTACTCAGTTCCAAATCGTCTCCACGGACTCGGGAACGACGTGGAAACGTGCGCAGACTAACATTGGCGATATCAAGGGCTCCACCCCGAGCCTGATCTTCGACGCAAAGACAGGTCTGCTCACCAATTATCACTACCACCGCGGCAAAGGTCTCATGCGCCGTCGCGTGGTCGATGCGCAGAGCATCTTCGATCATCCGCTGGGCTGGCCTGCCTCCGAGGTCGTGGCCACGGGCAGTGAGTCCACCTGGGATGCGGGGAACGTGAACACCACCTTCATCGGCGACACCCACTACCTCTCTTTCTACTCCGGCAAAGATCCAGACACGTCTGTGCTCGTCTCAGAACTGCTCGCCCCGGCCAAAAAAGATGCCCAAAGTGGCACGCGAAAGTAATTCGCATTCGGAGTCATGGAGTGGTGGAGCATTGGCTAAAAAGGTGTGAAGAGAAAATATGCGTTTACGCATTCTCACGTTCCTCTTCGCCAGCATCACAACCTTTGCCGCTGACCTCAAAACCACGAACAGCGGCGTTGAGGTCGCCGTTGGCAGTTTGGGGAGCTTTATGCTGAGTTACCCGGAGTTTGAACCGGCACACAAGATCATCGAGGTGAAGGTGATGGGGATCAGGCGAACGTGAAGTATGAAGGAGGATCGGAATGTACTGTTTCGGTGGCGAGGGATGAGGTTAGCGTGAGTTTTCGCGACGTAACGGCGGATGTGAAGTCGTGGAAGATGACGACGCTCATCGATATCGGCTTCGCGAAAGGCGGGTCGTGGCAGATTGGCGAAAAAACGGGTGCTTTTCCGGCGGAGAAGGCTTCGCCGCCGCAGATCGCGAGTTTGAACGGGACGACGTTTTTGGTGAAAAATGCCCAGGGGCAGAGTTTGAGCGTCACAACGCCAGATTTCGCGTTTCAGCAGCTCACGGACAATCGCGAGTGGAACTGGGCGGTCTATCATTGGCAGTTCATCGTGCCGTGGATGGCGGATCGGGCATCGGCGAAAATCAAGGTGACGTCGGATCTGGCCTCGGTGACGAAATTGATCGATCCGTTTGGGCAGAGCTTGAAGGATTCGTTTCCGAACAAGCTGCAAAATCTCGAAGACCTGAAAGCCGATGTGGAGTCGGACATAGCCTACTACGTGGCCATCGAGACGCCGAAGCTGGATCGCTTTGGCGGGCTGCCGGGCAGTCGGGAGACGCTGGGGCTGAAAAAGACCGGCTTTTTCCATGTGGAGCAAAAGAACGGCAAATCGTGGCTCGTCGATCCGGATGGGAATGCGTTCTTCCACCTCGGCGTGTGTGGTTTTGCGCCGAATGACGACTACACCTATGTGAAGGGCCGCGAGGGCATCTATGAGTGGCTGCCGAAGCTCGATAGCGATTACCGCAGCGCCTTCCGCGAGGGAAACGCGGACCATTTTTCGTTCTACATCGCGAACACGATCAAGAAGTTTGGTGTGGCGTATGATTACGAATCGCACGCCGAGCGGATGACCGAGCGAGTGAGGAAGTGGGGCTTTAATTCAATCGGTGCCTTCAGCCCTGTGCCGAAGAAGTCCGAGTTTCCGTATGTGGCGCATCTGCCGATCAATGAATGGGAAGGCGTTCCGCGCCTTCCCGGTGCGCATGAGGTGTGGGACCCGTTTGATGCGGCCACGACGGCGAAGATCGCCGAAAACATCGCCCGCGAAGTGCCGGCGCGGGCGAATGATCCGCTCTTGATTGGCTGGTTCATCGTCAATGAGCCGCGCTATGATGAACTGCTTCGTGTGATTCCTTCGTTGGATGGCCAGCATGCCTGCAAACGCGAGCTGGTGGCCGCTTTGAAGGCGAAATACCGCACAGTGGAGGCTTTCAACACGGCGTGGCAGGTGAAGGCGACTTCGTTTGATGAACTCATCGGCTCCGGGCTCGCGGTGACGACGGATGCGGCGAAGGCGGATGTGAAGGCGTTTGTCGGTGTGTTCTTCGAAACTTACTTCACGCAGATTGAGAAGGTGTTTCGCCAGCATGACGCGAATCATCTGCTCATCGGCAGCCGCCTTCAGCCGATCACCATCGAGGACGAGCAACTCTGCCGCAACATGGGCAAGCATGTCGATGTGGTGAGCTACAACTACTACACCTTCGGCGTCGATACGGCAGCGCTAAAACGCTACCACGAGTGGACCGGCGGCAAGCCGATGATGCTGAGCGAGTTCTTCTGGGCCTCGCCGAAGGACAGCGGCCTCATCGGCGGACGCGAGGTGAGCTCGCAGCAGGAACGCGGGCTCGCGTATCGGAACTACGTCGAGCAAAGCGCCGCGCTGGGCTTTGTGATCGGCATCGAGTGGTTCACGCTGGTCGATCAGGCGACGACAGGCCGCTGGTTCAGTCAATACAACGGCGAAAGCTACAACACCGGCCTCCTCAGCGTGGCCGACCGGCCATGGAAGGACATGCTGGCGGAGATGATGAAGACGAACCACACGATATACGAGCTACTCATGGGCAAACGTGAGCCGTTTGCGTGGGATGATGCTCGGTTTCGGGTGAAGTGAGGTTTCAAGGCCTGCGGGGATTCTCTTCCACATAGGCCGCCAGAGCACGGCCAAGGCCAGCGCCGATGCTGGAGTAGCCTTCCACGGACATGAGCGGGCTGTTCCAGCCGGTTTCGAGCGTGATGGAAATGGTGAAGTCGCCCGCGTTGGCACGCACCCAGCCGCTGCTCATGCGGCCGCGTTCTTCGTCGGTCTTTACATAGGTGGCGAAGCGATACTTGGGCTCCACAGGGCGCGGCGTGGTAATGTTCGCGGCGGCGAGTTCCATCCAGCGGCTGTAATTGCGCTGCTGGATGCCGGTCAACCGCTCGAAGGCAAAGGGGCCGAAGAAAAAGATGCCGTCACCTGCGCCGGGATTGTGCAGGTCGATGTAGGCGTCGAGTCCGTGCTTCTGGTGAATCTCAGCAATCATGCGCTGCGCGGCGGCGACCTCGGGATAGATCGGCGCATCGGCCCAGTCGCGATTGTGATCGCGTGGGATCGCTTCTTTGCCGCCCGCGCCGAGCGTGGCGTTGTCCACGTCCATGATCGGGATGAAGTGCAGGCAAGTTTTCGCCCGCAGCGCCTTCGCCTCATCGCTGGCATACCAGCGGATGAATCCACGGCCCACCTGGCTGCCGCCCGCCTCCCAGGCGTGCTGTCGTGAGCCGACCCAGAGCTGATGCGGCGCGTTTTCATCGCCGATGCGAATGCCGTTCACGGGACGGCCACCACGGGTCTTTGCCAGTTCGAAGCGTTTGGACTCCGGCAATTTGGCGGCGATCTCGGTGAGCAGTTTTTCGGCATCCGCCGGCACAAACGGGGGCCCCCACGCGAGGCGGAGCGTTTCGGCGGTCGGCTTAAGTTTGTAGCTCATCACCTTGTCGGCGCTGCGAGTGCCTTCGTCACTCGCGGTCCACGTTTCGCCATCGCTGCTGAGCCAGGCGTGCTTCGGCTGGCACCAAGCGGCTGCGAGCACCTGATCTCCGCTAAAGGGTTTCGTCTGCGCCTGCACTTCGAGCGTGAACGTTTCACCGGCCGTGAGCCCATCCAGTCGGAAATACCACCAGCAAGGCCAGCCGCGGCCTTCACGCAGCTCCGGCATGATGTGCAGGGTTTTCGTGCGTTGGTCCAGCGAGACGACTTCGGCGTTTCCGCCTTCAAAATCGGTCGAGACACGGATTTCGGCCAAAGCCGAGGCAGTGAGAAAAAGGCAGCAAAGAGCGGTGCGCATGAGGATTGCCAAAACGAAGCCGCTAGGGCTGGAGTTTCGAATCATGAGCCCGTGAGGTGCCGAAAATGCCCAAGCAGCATTTACCGGAAGGAAACCCTCGGGTGAGCTTCGTTCTCGGACCATGCGCTGCTTTCTCCTGCTCCTGGCCTGCCTCTTCACTTCCTCGCATGCGGCGGATCGTGGGCTGGGTGGGGAGTATGAGATCGTCACGGCACCGGAGGCGAATGCGGCGACGATGCTGGCGGCGAAGGAGCTGCGGATGTGGTTCAAGGAATCGACAGGTGTGGAGTTGCCGCAGGTGACGGCGCCTTCGAAAGCGAAGAAGCATCTCTTTCTCGGGCCAAACGCGTGGTCAGCGGCAGCAGGGGTGACGGCGGATGGCTTGAAGGCGGAAGGGTATCGTTTGAAGACCATCGGCGATGACATCCACATCGTCGGCGTGGACGTGCATCGCGGATCGCTGGAGCCGAAACGCACGAGCGGCACGCAGACCGGCACGCTCAGCGGTGTGATTGACCTGCTGGAGCGCTGCGCGGGCATTCGCTTCTTCTGGCATGACAAACTCGGGACGATCGTGCCGAAGAACGAGCGTGTGGTCGTGCCGGAGCTCGACATCACGGCGGAGCCGGAGTGGAGGTATCGCTGGCTGGCCTATTCGCCGGAGGGGAAATGCGGTGACGACATGTTCGCGCGTCGATTGCGGCTCGGGCACAGCCACACAGTCACGCACAGCCACGCGTGGCATCAGATCGCGCCGGTGGAGAAGTTTGGGAAGGAGCATCCCGAGTGGTTTGCGGAGATCGATGGCGTGCGGAAGCCGGAGTACTACCTGGAACATCACGGCGGGCAGGTTTGCACGACCAACACGGAGGTGATCGACCTCTTCGCGAAGGCGGCGATCACGTATTTCAACGAGCACCCGGAGCGCGACATGTTTTCCGTCTCGCCGAATGACGGCAGCGGCTTCTGCACCTGCGCGAAGTGTCGAGCTCTCGACAATGGCGTGCGTGCGGATGGCAAACCGATCCTCACCGACCGGCTCATCACGTTTTACAATGCCATCGCCGAAAAAGTCAGCGTCGCGCATCCGACGAAGCTGCTCGGAGCCTACGCCTACAGCTTCTACCGCGAACCGCCGGTGAAGGTGACGCCACACGCGAACCTCTACCTTGTGCACGCGACGAACTCTGCCTTTCATCAAGGCACCGGCTGGCCGGAGGAGCGCGAGATGGAGCAGAAGTGGCGCTCAGGAGCCAAACACCTCGCCAAATACGACATCTACTACTCGCCCGACTCGTCGCTGAATCTCATCGCACCCGTCACGCGGCATCTCATCGCGAAAATCCGCTCGGAGACCGCGACCGGGCTCGAAGGCGGCTATCTTTACATCGGGCAGAGTTACGAGCAGCTCGGCCCCGCGCATGTTTTGATCGCCAAACTCATGTGGGATGCGGACGCGGACACCGAAGCGATCATCGCGGACTACTTTGAGAAGGTCTACGGCAGCGCTGCGAAGGATGTGCGTGCCTATTATGAGCTGCTGGAGCACCAACTCGCTTCCGCACGGCAAAAGCCGCTCGATACGAGCATCCCCGCCATCCGGCTCGCGTGGCGGAAACATCCGGGACTCGGCTCGCCGGCCTACATCCTCTCCGCATATGAACCGGTGCTCGATGAGTTGCAGGCGATCATTGCCAAACTGCCGAAAGACGAACGTGTGCAGCGCCTCATCGACCAGCATGAGCTGCTCGAAACCACCGTGCGAGGCATTTACACGGCCGCGAGGCTCGAAAGCGAGGCCGAGAGCAGCTCCGAGGACGCGAAAAAGCTCCTCGCGCTCATTTCGCAGCGCGAAGCCGTGCGTGCGCGAATCCAAGCCTATGCACCAAGTCTCGCTGCCAACCTCAATCTCGGCGACAAAGCCGAAACGGAGGCGCTTTCGCCTCTCGGGCCGCTGGCGCAGCTCGCACGGGTTTTGGCGGAAAACAGCGGCGCAGCCAAAAATACACGGCTTTTCTCTCACGGCGACTTTTCGGCCCTGAATGCCGAAAAACTGCGCTGGAGCGCCACGGGCGGTGCGGCGCTCGCGCTCGAAAAGGGTGCGTTGCGAATCGCGGTGCCCGCTGGTGGCAGCGGTGCCTTCACGCTGGCTATCGAGGTGCGTGAAAACACCAGCTATCGCATCCTGCTGCCGCATTGGAACGATCCGCAAGCATTGGCATCGAGCGCAGGCGACGACGCGGATGTAGTCACGCGAGGCACGCCACCCATCGCGCCGCGCACTCGTGTGATTTTCCGCGATGCGAAAGGCAAGGCCGTCACGCGCAACCACTGGAGCGGACCCGGCGCGGAGGAGCACGCGCGGCAGTGGCATGTCTTCCCGCACCTCATCCAGACACCTCCTGGCACGCGCAGCATCAGCTTCACCGTTTTTCTGCAGCATCCCGGCGTGTATTTGCTCGATGACGTGAAGATCGAGGAACTCGGCAGCGTGAAATAGGGACGCATGAAAATCCTGTCTCTCACGGTTTCACTGTTCGCCTCCATCTGCCTCGCCGACTCCAACTGGTCGCAATTTCGTGGCGAAGGAGGTCTTGGCATCGGCGCCGGATCGCCGCCAGTGGCGTTTTCGGCGGAGAAGAATATGAAGTGGCAGGTGGAGGTGCCGCATGGGCATTCGTCGCCTTGTGTTTGGAATGACAAGATCGCGCTCACGGGGCTCGCCGAGGGCAAGCTGGTCACGTTTTGCGTAAACAAGGCCGATGGACGTGAGCTGTGGCGTGTCGTGGCACCGGCGGCGAAAGTCGAGCCGGCCCATCGCATCGGCAGTCCGGCCGCGCCGACGTGCTGCACGGATGGCGAGCGGTTGATCGCGTATTTCGGCAGCTACGGCGTGCTGGCGTATGACTGGAGCGGCAAGGAGTTGTGGAAGAAGCCGCTGCCTGCGCCGGTGGTGGAGTTTGGCACCAGTGCCTCGCCGATTATCGCCGATGGCAAGGTGATCATCGTCGTCGATCAGGATGTGGGCAGTTACATGATCGCGCTGGATGTGAAAACGGGCGCGGAGGTGTGGCGGGTGGATCGAAAGGAGTTCCGCCGTGGTTTTTCGACGCCATTCATCTGGAAGCATGGTGGCGAGCAGGAACTGATCGTGAGCGGATCGCTGTGGACGCGGAGTTATGACTTGAAGAACGGGCGGCAACGCTGGTCGGCGGCGGGCATGTCACGGGTGTCGAACACGAGTCCCATCGGCACGGAGGAGATGCTGCTCGTCTGCGGCTGGAACGTGGGCGGTGATGAGGATGACCGCGTGGAGATGGAGGCGCATGACACCTTCCTCGCCGCGCAGGACAAGGACAAGAACGGTCTCTTGATCGAGGACGAGTTTCCAGAGGGGCCGCTGCAGGATCGCTTCACCATCATTGATGCCGACAAGGACGGCCAGGTCACGAAAGATGAGTATGATGCGATGCGGGCCATGTTTGCGAAGGCGGAGAACCAGCTCTGCGCCATCAAGCCTGGCGGCAGCGGCGACATCACGGCGACGCATGTGGCGTGGAGCCAGACGAAGCAGCTTCCGTATGTCTTCACGCCGGTGGTGGCGAATGGCCGAGTGTTCACGGTGAAGGGCGGCGGCCTTGCCTCGGCCTACGAGGTGAAAAGCGGCAGCCCGATTTATCAAGGTGAGCGCTTGGAGTCGGCCTCGGGCGAGTACTACGCCTCTGCGGTGACGGCGGACAATCGTGTTTATGTCGTCTCGCAACGCGGCGTGGTCTCCGTGCTCGATGCGACGAGTGACAAGCTGAACGTGCTGGCACGCAATGACCTGAAAGCGCCCGTGTTTGCCTCACCGGCGATTGTCGATGGCGTGATCTACATCCGCACGGACAAGCGGTTGATGGCGTTTGGGCCGTAGAACGGGTTTTCCAACCCGTTCCCGCCGGCGCCCGATGCCGCCGGAGAGAAGAGCGGACATTAACCGCGGACGCGTTCGACGTGCGCACCGAGGGCGGCGAGCTTGTCGTCAAGGTGCTCGTAGCCGCGGTCGATGTGGTAGAGGCGGTTGATCTCGGTTTTGCCTTCGGCGACGAGGCCGGCGAGGACGAGGGCGGCGGAGGCGCGGAGATCGGAAGCCATGACCGGGGCACCTTTCATGGGGGCACCGCCACGGATGCGGGCGGTGGCTCCCTGAAGATCGATATTGGCTCCCATGCGCTTCATCTCGGCGCAGTGCATGAAGCGCTGCGGGAAGATGGTCTCGGTGATGGTGCTGGTGTCTGGGATGACGCAGGCGAGGGCGCACATCTGGGCCTGCATATCGGTGGGGAAGCCGGGGTAGCAGAGGGTGGTGAGATCGAAGCCTTTGGCGTTTGGATTGGGGCGGACGGTGATGCTGTCCTTGGTGATTTCGAGGGGGAAGCCGCATTTCACCATGGCATCGGTGATGGCTTTCATGTGCTCGGGCATGACTCGTTTGAGCGTGACGCCCTCGCCGAGCATGGCTCCAGCGACGAGGAAGGTGCCGGCCTCGATGCGGTCTGGGATGACGATGTGCTCGGCGCCGTGGAGTTCTTTAACACCTTCGATGGTGATGCGGTTGGTGCCCGCACCTTCGATCTTGGCGCCCATTTTGATGAGGAAATTGGCGAGGTCTTCGACCTCGGGCTCGGCGGCGGCACCTTCGATGATGGTGGTACCTTTGGCGAGCACGGCGGCCATCATGACATTGTCGGTGCCGAGGACGGTGGAGCCGTGTTTGCCCATCAAGTTCATGGGGCCGCCTTTGAAGCCTTTTTTGGCATTCACGTGAATGTCGCCACCTTCGACGAGGATCTGAGCGCCAAGGGCTTCGAGGCCTTTGAGATGGAGGTCAACGGGGCGATCGCCGATGACGCAGCCGCCGGGGAGGGAGACGGTGCATTTTTTCAACCGGCCGGTGAGGGGACCGAGGACGCAGATGGAGGCCCGCATCTTCCGCACGAGGTCGTAGGGGGCGATGGATTTGATCTTTTCTGCTTTGACGACGACGACCCCGGAGGCTCGCTCGACCTCGGCTCCGAGTTCGCCGAGGATTTGAAGCATGTAGTTGGTATCCGAGAGGTCGGGGACGCGGCGGATGGTGCAGGTGTCCTTCGTGAGGAGGGTGGCGGCGAGGATGGGCAGGGAGCTGTTTTTTGAGCCGCTGATGTTGATGCGGCCTTTGAGCGGGGTGCCGCCGTGGACGATGAGCTTTTCCATGATGGGGAAAGGTTTCTGCCGCGATTTGAGGTGCGGGCAAGAGAATGTTTGGAAGGAGGGTGTGAGGCCGCCTGCGGCGGAATGTCGAATTTCCGAATGGCGAAGGAGGCAGCGAACCGTTTAGCGCTTCGAGCGGTCGTTGAAGGCGGCGACGACGCGGGCGGCCTCGCGGTTCTCGGCCTTCTCTTTGAGGTCTTGACGCTGATCGGCCTTGTTTTTGCCTTTTCCGACGGCGACCTGGATTTTGATGCGGTGACCTTTCCAGTAGGCCTTGAGCACGGGAAGGGCGAGCCCCTTCTGGTGGGCAGCGGCATCGAGCTTCATGATCTCACGCTTGTGAAGGAGGAGTCGGCGGGAGCGGCGTGGCTCGTGGGTCTCGTGGCTGGCTTTGTCGTAGGGCTTGATGTCGCAGCCGTAGAGCCAGACCTGGCCTCGCTCGACGCGGGCGAAGGCATCGGAGAGGTTCATGTGGCCCTGGCGGATGGATTTGACCTCGGTGCCACGGAGTTCGAGTCCCGCCTCGTAGGTCTCGAGGATGTGGTAGTCGCGCGGAGCTTTGCGGTTGGAGGCGATCTCGGACATGCGAGGGACAAAAAATGGGTCCTATGCGGCGCACGGGACCCATTTGGGAAAGAAGGATGTGGCCGGCACGCCGGAGGGGATCAGCTGTGGTCGATGTTTTCTGGCGTGATCTTGCCCTGGATGATCTCGAGGAGGGCGAGGTCGGCATCGCGGAGGCCAGGACGGCGCTCAACGAGGGGGGAACGGCCAGAAGCGATCTGTCGCACTCGTTTGGAAACGAGATTGATGAGGATCGGTGGCTCAGTGATGTGCTTGGCGGCTTCTTCGACGAGGTCAGCTCTCATAGGTGTTAAACGGGCTGGGAATCCAGGGGGGCGGAGAGTAGTGGTCTCCGGGGAGGTAGCAAACGAAATGTGGCCGGATTTGCGGTTGATGAGGGAAGGGGGCTGCTGTCTCATCACGCCCGGCCTACAGCTGGCCCCAACCTTTTACCCAACCTGATCAGCATGAAGAAAGTCGGTATCGGAATCATCGGCGGCGGCCTCATGGGCCGGGAAATGGCGAGTGCCTTTGCACGCTGGTGTGCTCTGACGGATGTGGAGGTGATGCCTGAGTTGGTGGCGGTGGCGGACTTGGTGGAGGAGGTGCGGAACTGGTTCCGAAGGGTGCCTACATGCACGCAGATCACGGGGGATTACCACGAGCTGCTGGCGAATCCGGGCGTGGAGGTGGTGTATGTGGCTGTGCCGCATCATTTGCACGAGACGATCTATCTGGATGTGCTGGCGGCAGGGAAAGACCTCTTTGCGGAGAAGCCTTTTGGCATCGACTTGGTCTCGGCACGGCGAATTGGCGATGCCGGAGAGAAATCGGGTCGTTTTGTGCGATGCAGTTCGGAGTTTCCCTTTCTGCCGGGGGCGCAGCGAGTCATGCAAGTGGCTCAATCGGGTAAATTGGGCCGTGTGTTGGAGGTCGTGAGCGGTTTTCATCATAGCAGCGACCTTGACGCGACAAAGGCTGCAAACTGGAAACGCAAATCAGCGACCTGTGGTGAAATCGGCGTGCTGGGAGATCTGGGTATGCATGCCTGCCACATCCCGCTGCGCCTCGGCTGGAAGCCTACGCGGCTGTTTGCTCAACTCCAGAAGGGTTACCCGCAACGCCCTGATGGCAAGGGCGGTATAGCGGTTTGTGACACCTGGGACAACGCTTTGCTCCACTGCTGGACGCGTATTGATGGTCATGAGGTGCCGATGAGGCTCGAAATGAAGCGCATGGCACCGGGGGAGACGAATTCATGGTTCGTCGATGTTCTCGGCACGGAGGGTGGGGTTCGTTACAGCACGAAGGAGCCGAAGACGCTGTGGCTCTTTGAGAACGGTAAGGAGCAGTTTTGGAAGAAGACAGATCTCGGGTTTGGCATGCCATTCAAGACCGTGACCGGGGGTATCTTCGAACCTGGCTTTCCAGACATGATCCAGCAAATGTGGGCTGCCTTTCTGATGGAACGTGCCGGACTACTCGGTGATCGTTTTGGCTGTGCAACTCCCGCCGAAGCGGTGGCGACGCAGGAGATTTTCGCGGCGGCTCTGGCCTCGCAGGCCTCGGGAAACGCGATGGCGCTGTGATCAGCGCGGGATCGGCGTGTTGTCGAGTTCGGCGATGATAGCCGGGTAGTCGGTGAGCTGGACGAGCTGTATGCCATAACGGTCTGCGATGGCGTGGGCCTCGGACTCAGGGTAGTCGTCGCGGAAATAGACCTCTTTCACGCCATAAGCGCAGAGCATCTGCATGCAACTGGTGCAGGGTTTTGTGGTGCAGGCGACGAGTTTGACGTTGCCGCGGGTGAACAGACTACAGAGGTTCACCTCGGCATGGAGCATGTACTTGCGCCGTGCATCCCGGTCGCTCCAGAAAGATTCATCAGGGTCATAACCAGGGGCGAGGCCGTTGTAGGCCGTGCCGATCACACGGTTGGAAAAATCGAACGCAACGGCACCGACTTTGCGGAAAGGGTCTTCGGAACGCAGGCTAGCGACATGGGCGAGGGCCATGGCGTATTCCGGGATAGTGAGTCGGGAACGGTGGGGCGATGTTGAGGACATGGGATGACAAACCTTCGGAGCTAGTATCAGTCAATGGCACAAGTTTGTGAGGTGATGACTATTCGCTTGAACATCATCAATTATGTTCTAGCGAACACTCATCATGTCGATTCCCTCCATAAAATCAAAGCTAAGTGAGAAGCTCCCAGTCGTGTTTAAAAGGTTCCAATCAGTTTTCACATCTCGCCGCTCATCCATTCACCTGCCCGTCAGGCCCTTTGGCACTGGACATCATCGAGAGATTCAGTTGGAATTGGAGTTTTCACGGAGAGAGCGGACGGGTTCGCATCCTTTTGGGCGGTAAGTTCAGCCAACAGGATTACCTCTACAATGCTCATTGGGTTCGGATGCCAGCAAAGTTTTGGGGCGAGATTTTTGAAAAAGTGCTGTTTTTAAAGATGGACAAACAAATGCCGAGTTGCTTCTATCTAGAGTTATTTAGCTTCAAATCTCCCGACCTATGCTCTTCTCTCGCCCTGCCGAATTCCTCGCCCCGCACGTTGGAGCAGCTTTCATCGTCTTGTTGGCTCTAGCCTCACCGGCTAATGCTCAATTTGGTGTTTCACCTTCTCAGACCAGCAGCTTCTTTGATGATTTTCGTTCACGAACCCAACAGATGCAGCAAAGCTCCGCTGGTTTCCGCACGGGAGACGTAGTTTACGACTATGATAGCGGCACCTATGTGAATTCCGCTGACGGGGAGATGCGCCCGGAGGACCTTCTTCGCGAAGCCCGCCAAGTGTCTCAGCCTGCTGTTCGCAGCGGTAGTGCGGCCATGGCTGCACGATCCGTTGGGGATTACACGAACTACTCCGGTCAGTACACCGCTCCGACAGGTTATTTCGCCCCCACTTATGTTTCCGATCCGTTTCTTACAGGAAAGCGTAACCTTAAGCTTGGGCCAGTGAACGTGGGCTTGGGACTGTACACGGGTTTGGAATACAACAGTAACATTACCCGCTCGAAAACGAACCCGGTTTCGGACGTCATTGGGACATTCATGCTAAACATTGATGCCAACTACAGGGTTACTCAAAACAACGTTTTGAGCATCTCTACGGCCGTTGGATTTGACCATTATTTCGAACACCCAGAATTGGCACCATACGGGAGTGGAAACTATGTGCTGAATGTCCTGCCAGGTAGCACTCTAGCTTTCGACATTAAAGCTGGACCGGTGTACTTCACTATTTACGATCGAGTCTCGGTGCGCCCTGCCGTGAACAATGCCTTCGCCCTCAATGCGCAGTCTATATTCGGCGTATTTCAGAATGATGCGGGTGTCGCAATGAATTGGGCAATCAATTCAAAGTGGTCGTTGTCTGTAAACTACAACAATTCCATCTCCAAGGCGATGGAGCAGCGTTTTAACCAATTTAATAGGCAACTCGACTCCATTCAAACGGTGCTGACCTATAGCCCCCATGGCACATGGGCCACAGGCATTGAAGGTGGAGTTAGCTTTCTCGACTACGAGCAGCCATTTCTGAACGATGCCGTCATGGGGAATGTGGGTATGTTCTTCCGGACGCAGCTTGGCTCCTCCACCACCCTTCGCATGTCTGCGGGCCTTCAGAATTTCGACTTTGAAGCACCCACTATTCTCGCGCCGCTTGGAACTGGAGATACCAAGGATTTGTCAGATTTCTATTTCAATTTCAGCATTTCCAATCAGATCAACAACCGAGTGAATCATGTTCTGTCCTTCGGGCATGAATCTGCATTGAACCTGACCTCAAACTTCATTACTGCCGACTATGTAAACTACGGCGTATCGATTATCACCTCCAAAGGAGGTCGCCTCTCTCTCACAAGTTTCTTTGAGAGCGCCCGTCCATCTTCTCCAGTTGCACAAACCGACCTCATTCAATACGGCTTTGACGCATACTACAATCATCAAATCACCTCGAAGATCAGGATGGGGGTGGGTTATCATTTCGGTCGCACCGACTCCGAAGCTATCAATGGAGATTTCGATCAACATGCTTTCAACTTGGATTTCACCACGGCGATCACTCAAAAGGCCAGCCTTAATTTCGGTTACCGCTACTTCCTGACAAACGCCTATAACAGCAACTTTGATTTCACCCAGCACCGCGTGATTCTGGGATTGAATTACAATTTCTAACGGATTTCCAACGCCGTTGTCTGTCGGAGAGATTAGGTGAGTTGTAAAACACTCCGCTCTCACCTTCTCCCCACTAAACTTCTTCTCAAGCAAGCAATGAAAGCACGTCTCACGGCATTGGTCTTTTTCGCAGGTTCCTTGGCAACCTTGCAAGCACAGGATCCCGGTTTCAGAGTTCCAGCCTCCCCCAAGCCATCCGCCAACTCTCAAGGTGGTGGAGGTCGTTCATCGGAAACGCTCACTGGTGCGGCCGTGCTTACCTCAATGGAGGTTCTGGACAACACGAAGCCGATTCAACCAGGTTACATTGTAAGTATTCGTATCCTCGAAGATCGCAAAGAGGCGGTCACCCAGAAAGTTGCTGTGACGGGCGAAGTTCAGGTTCCCTACATCGGCCTTGTTCGAGCCGCTGGTCGTACCTGTCGTGACCTTGCTTATACAATCAAAAGAGATTTGGAGAAGAGTTTCTTCATTAGCGCCACGGTGGTTATCGCCATCGATCAAATTCCGGACACTCCTGGAGGGACATATGGAGTCGAACTTGAAACCTACACGATGTTTGGCTTCGTCCTCAAGCAGGGTAAGTATGATCTACCAGCCACAGAAGATGTGACCATCAGTCAGGCCATTCTTCGAGCTGGGGGGTTTGCTCAATTCGCGGACAAAGAGCATGTCAGAATTGTTCGCACGACTCCCCAAGGGGAGAAAAGCATTCTCGTGGATGTCTCCAGCATCATGGTTAAAGGCCAGATGCAGAAGGACATTTACCTTCGTAAGAATGATGTCGTCATCATCCCAGAAAAGACGGTCAACTTCTAACTTTTCGGGTCTCTGGGTTCTAAGATCTGATTCTTCCATGAGTAGTTTCCGATAGCAGCCAAGCATTTATAAGCGATTCTGCCCCATCCTCTCCGCGTACCTTCTCAGGTAGGCTGATTGGATTCCCACCCGACTCAACAGCCGCCTTTAACTCCTATGGAACAAAACCTCTCGCTTCCCGGCGGACAAGTGCAATCCAGCACACTGAACCGCATTCATGAGGCTTCAGCCAAATTTCAGCGATATAAGATTCTGCTGCGTCGTCGCTGGTGGTTCCTATTGTTGACTGCTAGCATCGGCGTGTGTGTGCAAGCGCTGACTATTACAGGTAAACCCCAAATTTTCCGTTCTCTGGCTAAGCTTGTTGCAGGCGGCCGCATGGTAGCAAATGGAGACCTACAGTGGCAGGAGCAGCTGCAGGACTTTTATGGCACCATCATTGAAACGATCGAGAGCGCCGAAATGATTCGCAAGGCTCGTGAACGCGTTCACGCTTTGCATCCGGATCTCAAAGACTCGGATGTGGAGATTCGCGTGGCCCAGACTAAAGGCTCCGCCATCTTCAACATCCTCGCCACGGGTTCCGAGCCGAAGTACACCCAAATCTTTCTGAACTCGTTGCTCGATGAGTTCATCGCTTTCCGCCAAAGCATTCGTGAGCAGGCTCAGGGGAAAGTTCTGAGCACCTTCCTTCAGGAGGTCGTCAACAAACAAAAGGTCATGGAGGAGAAATCCGACCTCCTCCAACGGTTCTGTTCAGCCAACAACATTCTGACCATTACCAACGGCCAAAATGAGGCCGCGTATTTCCTCACGCAGCTCAAGGGGCAGCGGGAAACCCACCGCACGGCGCTTTCTGAGATTGATATGGCCGTTCAAGACGTCAAAGCGGCCATGCAAAATCGAGAACGCCTCGCCACGGCGACCGCAACCAATGCGGCGGGAGGTGGAACTGCCAGCAATAAGGGGGGGGCAGAAAGTGGGCAAGGCACGGGTGATTCCACCGGTTCGAGTAACAAAGGGCTGACACTCGCCGAGCAGGATTTCTTGCGCACTAAGGGCCAGATCACCTTGCTAACGACCAAAAGAGAAACGCTTCTCGAGACCTTTAAAGAGAGTCATCCGCAGGTCACCGAGATGACCCAAGAGATCAGGGGACAGGAAGCCTTGCTCAAGCGCTTTGAGGCACAGATCCAGCAGGAGATGTTGTCTCAGCGGGAAGCCATCAACCGCATGGTTCTCGTGCTCGACAAGCAGGTGTCGGAGCGTGAAAAGGAGGCTCTCGAACTGGGAGCGAAGCTCGCCGAGCACAAAAAACTCGAAGGTGATGCCATGGTGGCCAAAGAAGCCTACCAAAAGATGTTCGAGCGTGCTGAGAACTTCCAAAACATGTTCAACACGCAGAGCGACTATGTGGCTGTTCAGGAGCGTGCGACAACCGCCTCTGAGCACACGGAAGATTGGAAGATGCCCATCATCATTGGTTTGATCGTTGGCCTCGGTGCTGGCGTGATCATTCTGCTTTTGTTTGATCGCCTCGATGACCGAATGAATTCATTCAGTGAATTCCAGACGCTGTTCCCAGGTGAAGCTGTGCTAGGACAGATTCCCGAGCAGCGTCAGCGTGGTGATGTGGCCCTTCTCCGCCCGAATGATGATCGGCATCTTTACGCCGAAGCCTTCCGCACGATTCGTTCATCGATCCTGTTTAAGAACTGGAACGGCAAAGCGCCCAAAACGATTTTGTGCACCTCCGCCGTGCCCAATGAAGGTAAAACCACCGTCACTTCGAACCTCGCCGTCACCATGGCACTTGCTGGAGCTCGCGTCTTGCTGGCGGATTGTGACCTTCGCCGTGGCGGCGTGAGTGAGTTGTTCAAGCTTCCTGCCACACCTGGTCTGAGCGAGGCGCTTCGTGGCAAGCTCCACTGGCGTGATGCCGTCCAGGAAACCAGCATTCGGAACCTCGACCTCCTCGCTCGCGGTGATGTTTTCGATCAGACCTCGGAAATGCTTCTCTCCAAAACGGCTGAGGAGATGCTCAAGGAAATGGGTGACGAGTATGACTACGTCATCTTCGACAGCGCCCCGGTGCTTGTGGCGGATGATACCGCCAGCTTTGCTCCAAAGTTGGATTGCGTCCTCTTCATCGTCCGCATGTCGTCCACCATGGCCCGCCTCACCGGCAAGGCCTTGGACCTCCTCTACGAGCGTCAGGTGAATGTGGGTGGCGTCATTCTCAACCGCTCCAGCTCGAACCTGAAAGAGTACACCTATTACAACTACGCCAGCTACTACTACGCCCCGGCCAAGAGTTCACCGCAGCCTGCGGCGGCAGCTCCAGTCGCCAAATCGTAGTCGAGTAGGTCAGCGCACTTGCGACCTTGTATTCGAACCCGGCAGCTTCATCGGCTGGCGGGTTTGTTTTTTTGGTGGGGTTGAATCCGAGAACAAAATCCAATGATTCGAGTGAAACCATCTCGAGTTCGAAGGGTTATTTTGTCGCCAAGTTCAACCGCGAACCCTTCACTACCTATGAAAAAACATGCTTCATTCATCGTCGGCCTCGGCTTCATCTGCCTGAGCGCCTGCCTAGCTAATGCCCAAGAGGGCGGACAACCCAAAGGACCGCCACCCGGTGGTGATGGAGCGGCTCGTCTCGCTGAGTTCGTGAAACGGGCGGATACCGATGCAGATGGCAAAATCAGCAAAGACGAGTTTGCTGCCTTGTCTCGCAAAGAGACCGATGAACGTTTTGGCCGCGCCGATAGCAATAGCGATGGCTTTATCGATCAGGCTGAGTTCGGCCAATTCGCTCAACGTGGGCGTGATGGCGGAGCTGGTATGCGCCGCCCCGGCGGTGAAGGTGGTCCGCGTCCTGGTGGCGAAGGCGACGGTGGTTTCCGCCGTCCTCCAGGTTCACCCGAGGGCGGTCCTCCGAACGGTGGCCCACCTCCTGGCGGCCCTGAAGGCGGGCGTCCCGGAGCCGGTGGACCCGGTGGCGGACGCGGCGGCATGTTTGGCGACCCCAAAGAGTCCTTCAAACGCATGGATGCCGACAGCAATGGCAGCGTCTCCGAGGAGGAATACGTCAGCGCCATGAACCGGCTCCGTGAAATGATGAGTCGTGGCGGCTCTGGAGGCCAGCCGGGGCAGGGAGGTCCAGGGGGCTTCCGTCGTCCTGGTGGCGAAGGTGGCCCGCCATCTGGCGGTGGCGAGGGCGGCTTCCGTCGCCCACCGGTTGAAGAAACCAAGCCTGAGGCCAAACCCGAGGGCGAAAAGCCCGCTGCGGACAAGCCCAAGGAAGCGATCTGATTCTACTATTGAGCCTGTGTTACAGAGGGACGGCCTACGGGTCGTCCCTTTTTCATTCGTGGCGTGCTCAAATCAGCTCCGCAATCGGCTTCCCGTTGTCCACGATGAAATTGGGCCGCCCTTGATGGTCCGTGTAGGTCGCGTCCAGAGGCACGCCCATGTGATGGTAAATCGTCGCCGCCAGATCGCCCGGCGTCACGGGCCGCTCTTCGATCTCCGCGCCGTCCTTTGTGCTTGAGCCGATCACCTGTCCATGACGGTAACCACCACCGGCTAGGCACATGCTCATCACCACCGGCCAATGATTGCGCCCGTCCGTGCTCCCCTGCGTGCCCAGCGTCGGTGTGCGGCCAAATTCACCCATCGCGATGACCAGCGTGTCATCCAGCAGCCCGCGTTCTCGCAGGTCGCTCACCAGCGTGGTGAGCACATGATCAAAGACGGGCAGCAGCGGGCGCAGGCCGTTCCAGATGCCGCCGTAGGGCGGGATGTTGTCACCGTGCGTGTCCCAGGTACCCGAAGCGCCGTGATTGCTCAGGTCGATGGTCACGAAGGAAGATCCTCGCTCGACGAGGCGGCGGGCCAGTAGAGCCTGCTTCGCCCAATCATGCTCACCGTATCGATCCCGCACCTTTTTGGGCTCCTTCGCCAAATCAAAGGCCTCCTGCGCACGACCTCCCGCCACGATGTCGAAGGCCTTCTGGCCAAAGGCATCCATCGCCCCCATCATCCCGCTGGCATCGATCTCCGTGCGGAGGCCGTCCATTTGCTTGCTCAGCGTCTGGCGGGCGTGCAGCCGGTCCATGCTCAGCCCGGCGGGCAGTTGAAAAAGCCTCAAGGCATGGTTCCCATCAAAAGGATCAAACTGAGTCCCCAGGTAGCCGCCCCACGCCACATGGGATCGCGATTTCATATTCAGCACCACATAGGGAGGCATCGTTGGATGATTCGCCCCGTGGTGCTTCGCCACGATGCTTCCAAAGGAAGGAAAGTGCTTCGCCTTCGGGTTCGTGCGGGGCTCATTCGTTAGATTCGCCGTCTGCATCACCATGTTCGGCTCGTGATTGCTGAAGCGGCAATCGACCGAGCGAATGATCGTAAACTCGTCGAGCATCGCCGCCTGTTTGGGCAAGAATTCGCACACACGCACCCCGGGCAGTTTCGTCGGGATCGTCTTGAAAGGCCCCCGGTTCTCGATCGGGCGCTCCGGCTTCGGGTCCCAAGTATCAATGTGGGACGGACCGCCCGTCATCCACAGCAGGATCACCGCCTTGCCGTTTCCGCCCGCCTTGCCCTCCGCCCGGAGTTTCATCAACCCCGGCAGCGTGAGCCCGCCGAGACCCGCCAGACTCGTCTTCAGCACCGAGCGCCGACCATGCACGACCACCCCGTCCCGCAGACGCGGATTCATGAAGGTAAAGGCATGTCCATGGTCGCTGCCCGGCATGCCCATTCATACGCCGCACTCGTGGCTCTCTTGTCTGGTGGGCAAAGAATGCCCGGGGAGTATCGTTCACCGCAGCTTCGCCGCGATCTCCTGAAACACGCGGGACGCCGTGCTCGTCGCCGGATCTTCCAAGGCAATAGGATGGCCCTGGTCACCACATTCGCGGATCGGCATCTCGATCGGGATCTGGCCCAGCAGCGGCACGCCGAGACGCTTCGCCTCGTGCTCGCCGCCGCCTTGGCCAAAGATGTGGTAAGCCTTGCCATCCGACGGGCAGAGGAAGTAGCTCATGTTCTCCACGATGCCGAGGATCGGCACGTTGACCTTTTGGAACATCGACACCGCCTTGCGGGCATCGATCAGCGCCACCTCCTGCGGCGTCGTCACGATCACCACCCCATCCAGCGCCACGGTTTGCACGATGGTGAGCTGGATGTCCCCCGTGCCCGGCGGCAGGTCCAGCACGAGCACGTCCAGATCATCCCAGGCCACCTGACGCAGAAACTGCTGCGTGTAGCGTGTGGCGATGGGGCCGCGCACGATCACGGGTGAGGCATCCTCGAGCAAAAAGCCCATCGAGATGAGCTGCAGGCCGTGTTTCTGCACCGGCACGATCTGCTGCTCGTCATTCTGAAACGGCCGCTCATCGGTGCCAAACATCAGGGCAATGCTCGGACCATACAGATCGCAGTCACACAGGCCCACACGGGCACCGGTCTTGCTCAGCGCCACCGCCAGATTACTCGCCACGGTGCTCTTGCCCACACCGCCCTTGCCCGAGGCCACTGCGATGATCTTCTTCACGCCCGGGATGCTCGATTTGCCCAGTTTTTCCGAGGCGGTGGTGTTCGTGCCGGGCGGGTCCTTGATGTCAAAGTTCAGCCGCACCTCGCCGATGCCCGGCAGCTTCTTCAAAACGTCCATCGCCTGCTCGTGAATGAGACGCGGGATGTTCGGATCGCGGGTCGCTAGGGAGATTTCCACCGTCACATCGCTGCCGGAGACCTGGATGCCCTTCACCAGGCCGAAGGAGAGGATGTCGCGGCTAAAGCCAGGGTAGCGGACGCCGCCAAGGGCGGAACGAATGTCGGTTTCAGTGAGCATGGAGTTGGGGGAGGGGCTGATCCGTTAAGCACGATGCCGCCCCGCGCAATCAGCCAATCCCTGAAGGTTGGGGTTCTTGGTTCGTCGTTCTTGGTTCGTCGTTCTTGGTTAATCCGCCTCCGCCTCCTACTCCGCCTCCAAGTCAGACGTAGTCCGCGACTCCGCTCGCGGTTCAAAGCAGGCTCACCGCCAGAGCTAGGATAACCGCAAGAGCCCAAAGCTCAGAGAGAAAGTGGAACAGGATTTCATCCTGTTCATCCCGGGGCAGGTATGCTGCGCGTCGTCAGTTTTTTGGATTTTTTAACCGCTAATTCAACGCTGACGTGACGCTAATCCCAAACCAATTATCAGCGTTAAATTAGGGTCATATCAGCGGTTTAGATTCCCCCGCCTTCATCTCATGAATTCACAAATCATGATGACGCGAAGCATATCGCCGCGAAAGCTCGCATAGAACGCAGAAGACCAAAGTAGTCCGCGACTCCGCTCGCGGTTCAGAGCCTCAGTCGTCAGAAGAAAGTGAGCCGAGCCGAAGGATGGAAGCGTTTTGGACAGCCGGAACGGCTGGGCGCAGCCCGACATCGCGGGGAGCGATGGAATCAAATGCCATTCCCGCCGACAAACCGTCGCATGGCCTTCCAAGTCCGAGTCCAGCCTCCAAGGAAAGGCGGTATTCAACCGCCTGCCTTCCCGCCGGCCCCAAGACACCGCTCTTTGCCCTCAAACACACCCCTCTTTGAGCCTCAATAGACCCCTCTTGGCCATCGAACATCCCGCTCTTTGCCATCAAAGAGCCCCTTCTTGGCCATCGAACATCCCGCTCTTTGCCATCAAAGAGCCCCTTCTTTGCCATCGAACACACCGCTCTTTGCCATCAAAGAGCCCCCTCTTTGCCATCGAACACACCGCTCTTTGCCATCAAAGAGCCCCCTCTTTGCCATCAAACACACCGCTCTTTGCCATCAAACAGACCCTTCTTTGAGGGCAAAGAGTCCCTTCCAGACCCCAAACATCGCGTTCCAGACCCCAAAAACCCCTCGAAACGGGCGAAAACCACCCTTTTGAGGGCAAAAAGGCCTCAATGAACTGCTTCCATGAACAGTTACCACCATCCACCCCTCCCGGCTCTTCTCGCTGCCGCCTCTTCTCATAGTCTCAAAGTCCCCTCTTCTCCCAGTCTTGCCCGCCGCGTCGTATCCCACGGCCACACAGCTTGACCATTCTACCCCATCACTCCCATACTCCACCACTCCCTGTCTCCCCCTCTCCCCGTCTCATGGTCTCGACACTCCCCGCCACGCCTGAAGCCTTCATCGACCACTGGACGCGGGCGGAGGCCAATGAACGCGCCAATTCCCAGGCCTTCCTCCTCGGCCTCGCCCACCTGCTCGGCGTGCCTGCGCCTTCCAACAGCCACGCGGACGGCTACAGCTTCGAATACCCCGTCAAAGTCCCCGGCGGCAGCAGCACGAATTTCATCGACCTCTACCGCCGAGGGCACTTCGTCTTCGAGTCGAAGCAGTTCGCCGCACGTCGTGAAGAGCTGAGCGCCCTGGAGGCCGCTGCCGTGCAGGCCGGAGCCATCGCCGCCGCAGCCAAGAAATCCGGTCCCGTGCGCGATACCGGCGCTTGGAGCGACGCCATGATCCGCGCCAAAGGCCAGGCCGAGCGCTACGTGCGCTCCCTCCCCGCCGAGGAGCCGAATCCGCCCTTCATCCTCGTCGGAGATATTGGCCATAGCATCGAGGTCTATGCGGACTTCACCCAGGCGGGCAAGGCCTACCTCCCGTTCCCTGATCCGCGCAGCTTCCGCATCCCGCTCAAAGACCTCGCCCGGGAGGACGTGCGGGAGCGCCTGCGGCTCATCTGGACGCAGCCCGCCGCGCTCGATCCCGCCAAAGTCAGCGCCGATGTCACTCGCGAGATCGCCGGTTACCTCGCCGAACTGGCGAAGAGCTTCGAGGCCGGCGGCCACGAGCCGGAGGTCACCGCCCAGTTCCTCACTCGCTGCCTCTTCTGCATGTTCGCGGAGGACGTGGGCCTCCTGCCGGACCGCGCCTTCACCGAGCTGCTCGCCTCCATCCCGGAGAGTGGTGAAGGCTTCGCCCCGATGCTCGGCACCCTCTTCCAGGAGATGGATACCGGCACCGGCTTCTCCGTCATCCTGCGGAAAAAGCTCCTCCGGTTCAACGGCGGCCTCTTCAAGGACCACACCGTCCTGCCCGTGAACGCGCTCCAGCTCGCCCTCTTGAAGCAGGCCGCCAAAACCAACTGGCGAAACGTCGAGCCCGCCATCTTCGGCACCCTTTTGGAGCGGGCGCTCAATCCCGCCGACCGCCACGCCCTTGGCGCCCACTTCACCCCGCGGGCGTATGTCGAGCGCCTCGTCCTCCCCACCGTCATCGAACCGCTGCGGGAGGAATGGGACGCCGTCCGCGCCGCTGCCATCACGCATGCCAATCGTTCCAGCCTACGCTTGGAGAATGCAGCGGCATTCGAAGAGGCTTCGTCCGCCAAAATGAAAGCGGGGGAGATTGAGGCGGCCAAAATAGACTTCAAGAAGGCCACGGATGAGAAGCGAGGCGCCGAAGCCGACTTGAAAAAGGCCCAGCAGGAAATCCTGACCTACCACGACCGCCTCTGCCGCCTCCGCGTGCTCGATCCCGCCTGCGGCTGCGGAAATTTCCTCTACGTCTCCCTCCAGCAGCTCAAGATCCTCGAAGGCGAGGTGCTCGACTTCGCCGCCCAGTTTGGCGAGGACATGAAGCTCGAACTCGACACCCACACCGTCGATCCCCACCAGTTCCTCGGCATCGAGCTCAATCCCCGCGCCGCCTCCATCGCCGAGCTTGTCCTGTGGATCGGCTACTTGCAGTGGCATTTCAAAATCCACGGCCAGCGCACCCCCAGCGAGCCCATTCTGCGTGCCTTCAAAAACATCGAAAACCGCGATGCCGTGCTCGCCTACGATGGCGATCCCGTCCCAGCGAAGGATGAGGCCGGGAATGTCATCACCGTCTGGGACCGCCGCAGCAAAAAGATCGACACCGTCACGAATCGTGAGGTGCCCGACGAGACGAAACGCGTCCCGCTCCTCACCTACACGAACCCACGCCCCGCCGAATGGCCCGAGGCCGATTACATTGTGGGGAATCCGCCCTTCATCGGCGCTTCGAAGATGCGTGAAGACCTCGGCGATGGCTACGCCGAAACGCTACGCGAGACATATCCCGAAATACCTGAGTCCGCCGACCTCGTGCTCTACTGGTGGCACAAGGCCGCTCAGTATGTTCGTAGTTCGGGCTTCAGCCCGTCAGAGGACTCAGCACGGCCTGAAGGCCGAACGACGAGCAAGCGCTTCGGCCTCATCACCACGAACAGCCTCCGCCAGACCTTCGCCCGCCGAATCGTCGAAGCGCACCTCAAGCCCAAGGAGACGGACTTGCCAAGTCCGCCTAAAGAGGGGCTTGGCAAGCCCCTCTCCTTGCTCTTCGCCATCCCCGATCATCCGTGGGTGGATACCGAAGATGGAGCCGCCGTGCGCATCGCCATGACCGTCGGAGCCGCTGGTCAGCACGAAGGCACACTGTCGGAGGTCATCGACGAGATTCCGCATGAAGATGGTTCAGCAGAAGTTTCGCTGAGCACGCAACGCGGTAAAATTTCGGCTGATTTATCCGTTGGCACGGATGTTACTAGTGCTGTCACACTGCGCTCGAATGAACGTTTGGCCTATCGCGGTATGCAGCTCATCGGCGCTGGATTCATTGTGGAGCCTCAAGTAGCGGCTTCATTGGGTTTGGGAGTTCCCGCAGAGGTCGAGAAGGTAATTCGGCCGTATCGCAACGGACGTGACCTTATGGACGCTCCGCGTGGTGTTCTAGCCATCGACCTCTTTGGTCTTACCGAGCAGGAGGCGAGGGCCAACTACCCAACGGTATTCCAGCATGTGCTCACTCATGTGAAGCCAGAGCGCGATGCGAACAACCGTGAGAGCTATCGACGAAATTGGTGGATTCACGGAGAGCCGAGGAAGGATCTTCGGCCTGCGCTCTCAGGTCTCGGTCGCTACATCGCCACAGTCGAAACAGCAAAACACCGGATTTTCCAATTCCTGAGCCCAGAAGTGCTGCCAGACAATAAACTGGTCGTTATCGCGTTGGATGATGCTTTCCATATTGGAGTGCTGAGCAGCCGGATTCACGTGGCGTGGGCACTCGGCCAAGGGGCAATGCTTGAAGATCGCCCTGTCTATCCCAAATCGGAATGCTTCGATCCCTTCCCATTCCCGGTGTGCGGCGAAGCGGAGAAGGAGCGCATCCGGGCCCTCGCGGAGGAGCTGGACGCGCACCGCAAGCGCGTGCAGGCCCAGCATCCCGGCCTCACCCTTACCGGGATGTACAACGTCCTTGAGAAGCTGCGCTCGTTCGTAGTTCGGCCTTCAGGCCGTGCCTTGGAAGCTCCCGACGGGCTAAAGCCCGAACTACCAACACAGAACGGGCTGAAGCCCGAACTACAAACCCTCACCGACAAAGAGCGCCTCATCCACGACCAAGGCCTCGTCTCCCTCCTCCAGCAGCTCCACGACGACCTCGACGCCGCCGTCTTCGCCGCCTACGGCTGGCCCGCCACCCTCACCGACGCCGAAATCCTCGAACGCCTCGTCCACCTCAACGCCCAACGCGCCGACGAAGAAAAACGCGGCATCATCCACTGGCTGCGGCCCGACTACCAAAACGCCGGGCAAAGGGCAAAGAGCGAAGAGTCCCCTGAACTGCCGCTCAAGCCCAAGAAGGGCACGAAGGCCGCCAAATCAGAAATCAGGAATCCAAAATCCAAAATTCCTTGGCCCAAAACCCTCGCCGACCGCATCCGCGCCGTCGAAGCCGCCCTGCACGCCGCCGGAGCCCCCGTCACCGCCGCCGACCTCTCCAAACACTTCACCTCCACCAAACCCGCCGCCCTCCAAGAAATCCTCGAATCCCTCGCCGCACTGGGAAGAGCGCGTGTGGATGGGGAGAGGTTTGCGGTGTGATTAAGATAAGACCCGGACGGGGCATGTAGTTTCCTCTCGCAAAAACAAAAATCGAGTCATGACTGACATATGATCGCCTCCATTAGAACTATCCCCCATTTGTATTGGTCACGGCTTTTCCGGGCGAGTGTCCTCATTGGCATATATCTGGCAGGGGGCATCGGAGCTTCAGCGCAAATCGCCTACGGGCAGAATGTCATCGTGAACGGAAGCGGTGAATCCGAACTCGGATCCTCAGATGGCAATGCGATGATCGCTCCTTCAGGCTGGGTGCGCACGGGGAATGCCAATCTGCTTCAATATGGTGCCCCGGAGTTTCCCACTTCAAGTAGTCCGGGGCCGCGTGAACGCGGGGCCAGTTTTTTTGCTGGAGGTCCGAGTAACTCGAATTCGTCATTCAGCCAGACACATAACATTTCATCCTTGAGCACGTCGATCGACGCGGCTCAGGTTGGCTTTACGATCTCCGGTTATTTCGGGGGCTGGGATTCCCAGAGTGACAATGCCACGATGTTTGTTGAGTTTTTTGATAACGCCTCGATCTCACTCGGAAGTTTTGCCATAGGCACGGTCACAGCGGCAGAGCGTGGAAACAGTCGCGCGCTTTTGTTCCGAACGCTCAACGGAACCGTGCCAGCGGCAGCGAGGCAGGCACGGGTCACAATGTCGTTCCAACGTTTCAACGGCAGTTATAATGATGGGTACGCAGACGACATTAAGTTGTGGTTTTACAACCTGAATCCTGCAAACCAAATGACCGCCGAGATATTTCCCGCCGTCGAGGTCCAATGGTCATCGGTGCCGGGCGTCTCCTATCAGGTCCAATGGTCGCCCGACATGTCTCAATGGACCAATCTCGGCGAGCTTGTCGTCGCCAGCGCAGCCTCGACGCGCTTTTTTGACCGCACCTCAGGCGCTGAGCGGAGATTTTACAAAGTTGTTCGAATCACTCCGTAGCGGTGCAAGGAAAGGAAGTGCACACGGAATCCTTTGCCAGGCCTGAGTGAAACAAACCGCCAGTAGCAAAACATCAAAGTAGCCTCCACTGCAGCCGCCAGACGCACCGCGATCGCAAGCACGACACTCTGCGCTGCACCGGCTGCGGCAAGGCCCGCCTCAAGAACACCGGCTACCTCGAAGCCAAACGCTGCCCCAAGTGCCGCCAAGGCATCTTCCACGGCGAGATGACCGCGATTTCGTAGAGGGAGGGCCGGAGTTGCAAAATCGTGTTTCAAACATCAGAACAACCTCAGCGTGACAGAGGCGAGGAGGGTGTGGAGATTTCCGCATGGCACGCCGCAATGAATCCATCGGTTATATCCTTGTTCATGACTGTCCCTGGTGGGGCGGTGTCATCGTGGCGGGGATTGTTTACTCCTTCATGCGCTGGGTGGCACCGCACTGCTTCACGGAGAACATGATCGTTGGCCCGATGTGCAAAGCGATGCCCGGCCTCGCCTGGATGGGAGGCTCGTTTTTTCTCGCGTTGGCCGGATTGGCGGCGCTGCGCCAGAGCTTGGAAGCACTTGGCCGCCGCAAAAGGACCCCGCGCCTAGAACCTGCGCCAGCGCTGCCTATCTTGGCTTCGCAAGTTCCTGCCTGTCCAACTTGCGATGCTCCGATGGTCGAACGCACCGCCAAACGCGGAGCCAATGCGGGGAACCGTTTCTGGGGCTGCTCGCACTATCCTCAATGCACAGGCATTCGGCCCTGTTATTGAAGCAAACAGGTTGAAAATACGCCGGAGGATTTGCAGGCGTTTTGGCTACCTGTCTCGCCTCCTTCTCAACCGGACCGCGAGCGGAGTCGCGGACTACTTCACCCTGAACAGGGACGTTGAGTCGGAGTAGGTTCGACCTGGAACTTGAAACTTGAAACTTGAAACCGGGAGTCGGACTCGGAGGCACGCTGAAGCGTGAACAACGTACGACTGACCACTGCGGCACTCCTCACAGCGGTCGCTCGTAGATGCGCTGGAAGGTGTTTTCGCGGTTCATCGGATCGATGATGGTGATGCCGTCGTCGCCGAAGCGGGCCGTCACGGGCGCTCCTTTGCCTTCGGACATGTATTGGAAGTTCAAATCACGCACTTTGGCGGCGGCATCGACGATGGCGCAGGTGATGCGGGCTTCCTCGGCGGTCGGGTAGAGGTGGGCGACGGCATCGCGGGTGGCACCGGCGAATTTGACGTCGCAGATGGCGACGAGGGCCACGGTGAGGCTGTCCACGCCGTAGCCGATGTAGGCCTTGGTGCCATCGGCACGCAGCACATCGCGGGTGAAGTGGTTGTTGCTGGTGCGGGAGCCGCCACCGGCATTCCACCATCGGAAGCCGCGGTATTGCTGATCGCTCTCGACCTTGCCATCGGCGCCGACGATTTCGTGGCCCTGGTTCACGGGGCCTTCGAAGTCGGCGGGGGTGATCCAGTTGTTGTGGAAGTTGATGCTCATGCCGTTGTCGAAATCGACGCGGACTTGCACGGCGTCGTAGGCGTTGATGCCATCGCGGATGAGGCGCTTCTTCTGGCCGACGGCGGTGAGGCTGACGGGCTTCGATTTGTAGTAGCTGAAGATGAGATCGGTCCAGTGTGGGCCGACGTAGCTGAAGGGATCGCTGCTTTCGACCCACTTGAAGGTGCTGGTGGAGACCTCCAGCGGCTCTTCGAGGTAGGCGGTGCCGTAAAGCGGGGCGCCGATGCGATTTTGAATGTCGTCGCGGATGCGGAGGTGGTCGGGGTCGTAGCGCTTGTGCATGTCCACGCCGACGATGAGGTTCTTCGCCTTGGCGGCGTCGATGATCTCATCCGCTTCGAGGGTGGAGAGGCACATCGGCTTCTCCGTGAGCACATGCACGCCTGCCTTCAGTGCCGCGAGCACCGGGGCGGTGTGGAGGTGGTCCGGGGTGGCCACGGCCATCACATCGAGATCGGGGAAGGCCTTCAAAATGTCGTTCCAAGGCTCCTCGCCGTAAAAACAGCGCGGTTCATGTCCGGTGAGGCCCTTGAAGAACGCGGCCGACTTCTTCGCCGAGGCCTCCGAACGCGTCGCCACGGCCACGAGGTCAAACTTCACCGGGGCGAGGTCGCGGGAGTATTTGTCCAATCCCACGCGGGCGAGCTGCCCGGCGATGCCGAAGCGCTGGAGGTCGGCGTAGGCACGCAGATGGACATCCCCGCCGAACATGCCGGCGCCGACGAGAGCGAGTTTGATGGTTTTTTCAGCCATAGCCCCTCAAACAAGCCGTCGGGACTGGGGATGCAACCGAGCAGCGTGGTATGGGCGTGCCGGGATTCGATACGTTTTCAGGCGAAAATGGTGCTTGCCGCCACAAAGTTCGATTTGGTATTTAGACCGGGTATTTTTCTAAATCCCTATGAAAACCGCTCCCAACCGAGCCCTGTGGCCTTTGCTTGCCGTGATGAGCCTGATTCCTTCGTTTGCGCCCTTGAGTGCCCAGACGCCGAGTGATGATCCGGGGGCGCGTCCTCCGGGCTATGTGCCGCCACCACATGCTTGGCCGGTGCCGTTTGCACCTTCAGCGCCGGATGCCCCGGCTCTGACGAGCATTCCGGGTGCTTGGCTGCCGCAGGGGCCGGGGCCGATCAGTGGCGGGCAGGTGGAGGGCATGGTGAACAAGTTTGTCTGCGGGGCGATTCATTGTGTGATCGCCCACCCGACCAATCCCGACATCGTGTACATCGGTGCGGTGAACGGCGGGGTGTGGAAAACGACGAATGCGACGGCGGCGAACCCGACTTGGACAACGACGATGGCCGGTGCCACTTCCGCTTCGATCGGTGCGCTGACTTTTGATCCGTTGGATGCCACGAATGAGACGGTGTGGGCGGGGATCGGACGTTTTGGCAGCTTTTACCGCTATGGGGGCAGCCGCTCCGGTTTGCTGAAGACGACGGACGGAGGGGCGACGTGGGTGGAGATCACCGGTGGCGGCACGCTGGTGGGGAAAAACATCTCCGGCATGGTGGTGCGTGGGAATACGGTCGTGGTCTCGGTGAACACGGCGGATAGTGGTGGCAATCCGGCGGCGGGCGTGTGGCGCAGCACAGATGGCGGGACGAGTTTCACGCGGTTGACGCTGGGAGATGGTTCAGGAGCCACCGGGCTGCCGGAAGGGGTTTCTTATGATGTGGTGAGCTCTCCGGCAACGCCCAACACGCTTTAT
Source organism: Verrucomicrobiaceae bacterium (assembly GCA_016713245.1). Lineage (GTDB taxonomy): Bacteria > Verrucomicrobiota > Verrucomicrobiia > Verrucomicrobiales > Verrucomicrobiaceae > Prosthecobacter. The sequence continues at coordinate 375,561 of JADJPM010000004.1, forward strand.
ACAAACGTGGCTCTGACGACGACGAGCGCGGCGAAGGGCATTTTCAAATCCACCGACCAGGGAGCGACCTGGTCGCGGGTGTCCACGCCGTTGATCGAGGGGCGCATGACGGCCTCGGTGAGCAATATCGAGATGTCGGTGGGTGAGGCGAACAATGTGTTCTTCGGCATTTTGGAGTCGGGGGCACCGGTTGGCTTGTTTGGTTCGACGGACGGTGGAGCCACCTGGCAGACGATGGACCTGCCGACGATGCCGATCGTGTCTGCCACGCTTAGCACCGTGACGAATGCGACGAATGCCACGCCGATTGTGATCACAACGGCGGCGGCGCATGGACTTTCGACAAACAACTACGTGGAGATCGAGGGCGTGGTAGGCAACACGGCGGCCAATGGAATTTTCCAGATCACCGTGACGAGCACGACCAGTTTTTCACTGGACTTCTCTAGCGGAAACGGGGCGTATGTGAGCGGAGGCACGGCATCACGGGTGACCTCGATGAACCCACGTGGCGTGAAAGGCCCGGAGGAGGGCACACCGGAAGAAATCGCAGGCGGACAGGGCTCGATTCACTTCTCGATCCTGGCCCATCCGACGAATGCGAATCTCGTGTTCACGGGCGGAGACCGTCAGGATCTGCCCTTTCCGAACTACTTGGGCGCGGTTGACTACTCGGGCAATCTCTGGCGCGGTGATCTGAGTCTCGCACCGAACGGGGCGAGCCCTTCCTCGCAGTGGAAGCACCTGACGCATTCCAATGCGGTGGCGGGCATTCCGGGTGGCGGCACGGCGGATAGTTCTTCACCGCATGCGGACAGCCGCGACATGGCAATGACGGCGGGTGGTGTGCTAATCGAGGTGGATGACGGCGGCATTTTCCGCCGCACGAACCCTTTGAACAACACCGGTGCCTGGACTTCGATGGCCGGGAATCTCCAGGTGACGGAGGCGCACAGCATCACCTACGACACGGTGAGCAACATCATCATCACGGGCAATCAGGACAATGGAACGAGCTTTCAAAACGCGGCGGATGGCACCGCCTACTCGGCGGTGTCCACCGCGGATGGAGGCGATGTCTCCTCCGCGCCAAATCCATCGAATCCGGCCCAGTCGATCCGTTACTCCAGCAATCAAAATCTGGGAGGATTCCGGCGGCGCACCTACTCGAGCACGAACACGCTGGTATCGTCCGTGACACCGGCTCTGAGCCCCCTGAGCGGAGCACCAGCGCTCACCGGCCAGTTCACGACGCCGGTGGAGATCAATGTGCGCAATGCGAACCGGTTGCTGATCGGTGCCGGGAACGGGGTCTATGAATCTTTGGACCAAGGTGCGACCGTGAGCCGCATTTCGACCTTGAGCCCGAATGACGGTGGTTTCGGCGGGCGCACGATGATCTACGGCGGACGGAAAAACGGCGCAGACAACCTGGATGTGGTGTATTTCGCTGATGGCAGCTCGATCTATCGCCGTGTGACGGCGGGCGCGACACCTGCGGCGGCGGCGGGCTACACAGGGAGCACGGTGATGGGGGTGATGGTCGATCCTGAGGACTACGACCATGTGTTTGCTATCGATAACAATCAGATCTTCCGCTCCACGGATGGTGGTGCGAGCTTCACGGACATCACGGGCGACATTCCGGCCTCGGTGCGGGATTTTCGCAGTTTGGAATTCGTGCGCAGCGGGGCGGAGTGGGCAGTGGTCCTGGGCACGCTGCGCGGCGTGTATGCCGCACGCTACAACGCGGTGAATGACTGGGCACCGGTGGGCACGGACATGCCGAATGTGTATGCTTGGGACATGGACTATGACGCGGCGGACGATGTGCTTGTGGTGGGCACGCTGGGACGTGGCGTGTGGAAGTTCAATAGTGCCAGCAGCATCGCGGAAGATCCAAGCGCAGCGCCGGAGATCGTGGTGGAGCAGCCTGCGGGCACGGGGCTGACGGACGGTGTCGCGACGGTGGATTTTGGAACCTTGTCGGTGGGCAGCGGGCAGACACGGACCTTTACCATCCGCAACGATGGGGTGGTGAATCTAAACATCAGCAGCATCACCAAGGACGGCACGCACAACACGGAGGTGACGCTGGGTGCCGTGAGCAGCAGCACGTTGGTGCCAGGTGCGACGGCGACTTTTGACGTAACTTTTACGCCTGGGGGGCTGGGATCACGCACGGCAGCGATTCATGTGCTTAGCAATGACACGGATGAGGCTTCTTTCGACATCGCCCTGACAGTAACGGGCTCGAATGCCTTCCCGGAGATCGCCATTGAGCAGCCAGCGGGGACAGTGAGGCCGGACAGCGCGGCGGTGATCGATTTTGGTGCGACGCTGCTCGGCGTTCCTGAGGTGCGGACTTTCACCATTAACAATACCGGCAGCGCGGATCTGGTGCTCAGCGGCGTGACGGTGGATGGTGCCGGAGCGAGCAGTTTTATAGCGGGAACACCTTCCTCCATGCTGATCCCTGCGGCGGGTAGTGCAACGCTGAGTGTGAGCTTTGCCCCTTCGGCCAGCGGAGCGGCCATCGCGGCGCTGCATGTGCTGAGCAATGACACGGACGAGGCTTCCTACGACGTCGAGCTCCACGGTATCGGCACCATCCAGCCTGGGCCGGTGGGGCTGACGCGGGATATCGCCCCCCTTCCTGCTGGTGGCTCGTTCACGACTTTTTTGGCCAGCGGAGCGAACTACTACTACAACTACGGTAGCATCATCATGCGTACTAACGGCACGGAAGCAGGTACAACGCAGGTGGGTACTTTGTCAATTGGCACGACCTCTATGGCCCTAGCGGGCACCACGCTGGTATATAGCGGCAACGACACGACGGCGGGAAATGAGCTGTGGACTTACAACGGCACCACGGCGGCCCGCCTCGTGGATATCAATACCGGGACGGCGAACTCCTCACCGGCGAATTTCACCACCGTCGGAAGCCTCGTGTACTTCACGGCTACCACGGCGGCGAGCGGTTTGGAGCTTTGGAAGACCGACGGCACGGCGGTCGGCACGGTGATGGTGAAGGAAATCAATGCCTCCACAGCCTCTTCCACACCGGCGAACCTCACCAATGTGGGTGGGACGCTCTTCTTCAGCGCCACGGATGGCACGAACGGTATCGAGCTGTGGAAATCCGACGGCACCAGCACCGGGACGGTGCTGGTGAGCAATATCAATGCGGGCAGTGCCAACTCGAACCCCGCGAGCCTCACAGCCATCGGCAGCACGGTGTATTTTAGCGCCAGCAACGGCACCACGACGGGACTCAATGGCACGGAGCTGTGGAAGAGCGATGGCACCACCACCACCATGGTGCTCGACATCAGCGCCGGTACGGCCAGTTCCTCTCCGGCGGTCCTCTACAATGCGGGTGGCACGCTTTATTTTCGGGCTAACACCGCAGCGGCAGGAGTTGAGCTGTGGAAATCCGACGGGACGAGCGGCGGCACGGCGCTTGTGAAGGACATTTTCACAGGCATAAGCTCTTCGACGCCTGCAAACTTCATGTTGGTCGGCAGCACGCTGTTTTTCACCGCTGGAGACTCATCGGCCAATGGCACCGAGCTTTGGAAGACGGACGGCACGAATGCTGGCACGGTGATGGTGGCAAACATCAACGCCCTCGCCAATAGCAGCTCCACCCCTAGTGTGCTCACGGCGGTGGGGAGCACTCTCTACTTCAGCGCCACAGATGGCGTGAGCGGTGCGGAGCTTTGGAAAAGCGATGGCACAGCCCTTGGTACCGTGCGGGTTGAGGACATCCAGGTCGGTGCCACGGGTTCGGGGATCACCGCGGCAGCCAATTTGAGTGGCGTGTTGCTCTTCGGTGCCAATGATGGAGTGACAGGAGTGGAGCTGTGGCGCAGTGATGGCACAGCATCAGGCACTTTCAGAGTAAGAGACCATACGGCTGGCAGTGCATCCTCATCTGCCACCAATCTGACTGTGATGGGTTTAGAAGTGATCTTTACCGCCAGTGACGGCATCACGGGCCTGGAGCTTTGGAAGACTGATGGCTCGCTGGCCGGCACCGTGCAGGTAAAGGATATCATTCCTGGCTCAGGCATTGGATTTCCGTCGAACCTTACTTTGGCTGGAACGACCCTGTTTTTCTCCGCCTTGGACTCAAATGGCACGGAACTCTGGAAGTCTGACGCCACCACGGCTGGCACGCTTCTAGTGCGTGACATCAATGCCGGGACGGCAAACTCAAGTCCCACCCTGCTCCGTGCGGCAGGCAGCAGCATCTTCTTTGCCGCCACCGGCAGTACGGCGGCCGGTCAGGAGCTTTGGAGGAGCGATGGCACGTCAGGGGGGACGGTTTTGGTGAAAAACATCAATCCCACGGCCAACACGAGCTCTGGCATCAGCAGCCCGGTGGTCGTTGGAGGTACCACGCTGTATTTCCAGGCCAATGACGGCACGAATGGTCTTGAACTGTGGACCAGTGATGGCACGAACGCGGGCACGGTGATGGTGAAGGACATCAATCCCGGTGCGGCGAATTCATCGCCTTCGACTCTGACGATCGTGGGTTCGACGGTGTATTTCGCGGCCACGGATGGCACCAATGGCAGCGAGCTTTGGAAAACGGACGGCACCTCCGGCGGCACCGTCATGGTCAAAGACATCAGGCCCGGCTCCACCGGCTCCGGTGTCAGCAATTTTTTCGCCTACAACGGGGCGCTTTATTTCCAGGCCAATGATGGCACGAATGGCTCGGAGCTTTGGACCAGCGACGGCACGACGGTGGGCACCGTCATGCTCAAGGATATCAACCCCGGCACTGCAAATGCCGCTGTGGGGAATTTCGCCATTCATGGTGGGATTTTGTATTTCTCCGCCACGGATAGTTTCGGGACCGAACTGTGGAAGACCGATGGTGCGCCGGCGGGCACGGTGCAGGTGCGGGACATCAATCCTGGCAGCTCGAGCAGTAGTCCCGCAAACCTTACCTCCGTGGGATCATTGCTGTATTTCTCTGCCACCACTGCTGCAAATGGCACCGAGCTCTGGCGAACGGATGGCACCAGCGCCGGCACACAGCTAGTGGCGGATTTGGTTGCCGGCACCACGAGTTCCTCGCCCGCTTTCTTGCGGACGACAGCTTCGCGGCTCTTCTTCGTCGCGGGTGTCACGGGCATCGGCACCGAGGTCTTTTCGCTCGACCTCAGCAGCACGCCGGAGATCGCGGTGCATGAGGGTTCCAGCATTGGTGGCTTGGAACGGCAGGACAACACTGGCCTGTTCCAGTTCGGCAGCCAAGTGGCTCCGGCCAGCACGAGCTTTACGATTCGAAACACCGGCACCGGCCTCCTTTACATCAGCGGCATCACGCTTTCGGGGCCGGAGGCAGGTTCGTTCAGCCTGCAAAACGTTCCCAATGCCTCGCTTCCGGTGCAGCCGGACGCTACGGTCACTTTTGGCGTCACGGCAACACTGGAGGGCCCGCCTGTGCAAAACGCGGTCGTCAGCATCCAGTGCAATGACGCGGATGAAGCCTCCTTTGAGATCCCGATCACGGTGACGGTGGTGGATTCCACACCACCCGTGATCACTGCGCCAGCCACTTGGCTGATCGGGCAGGCGGGGGCACTCACTGTGCCGCTGCCGGACCTCAGCGGCATTGTCATCTACCAGGATAATCTGCCCGGCGAGGGCGATGTCACACAAAGCCCGCTGCCGGGGGCGGTTTCCGTCGCTATCGGCCAGGAGGTGAGCGTGAGTTTCACGGCCGAGGATGCCTCTGGCAATGTCTCGAACACGGTCACCACGCTCGTGAAAGCGGGCATCGGCCAGCCCAATACCGGGGCTTTGGCTTGGGCAAGTGCAGGCAGCGGCGTCGGCACCGAGGGCACGGTGAGCCGCAGCGTGGCCACGGCGGATGGCGGGGCGGTGGTCGCGGGGGCTTTTGGCTCCTCGCCCTTCGTTTTAGGCACAGGGCCTGAAGCCGTCACCCTGACCTCGGCGGGCGCTAATGATGTCTTCGTGGCAAAATTCGCTAAAGACGGCTCTTTGGAATGGGCACGCAGTGGTGGCGGTACGACGACAGATGCCGTTTCCGGCATTTTGGAACTGGCGGATGGCAGCATCGTCGTCGCGGGCACTTTTTCCGCCTCCGCCACTTTTAGCGGGACGACGATCTCCGGTGGTACAGGCACGGATACCTTCCTTCTACGCTACACGTCCAATGGCACGCTTAGCTGGGCCAAAGGCTGGGGTGGCACGGGCACGGACAGCATCACGCAGCTTGTCTTGCTCGGGGACGGTAACCTCGCCGTTGCCGGCAGTTACACCACCACGGCCACGATCACGCTGGTAACGGGTGTGACACTGGCCAATACGAATGCGGCTGGCACCGATCTGTTCCTAGCGAAGTATCAGGCAAGTGATGGCACCGCGCTGTGGGCACGTTCCTTTGGCAGTGCCACTTCTGAAAGCTCGACCGGACTAAGTCTGGCGGCGACGCCCGATGGTGGTGTCGTCATGGCTGGCATCCTATCTTCCGCCACGATGACGATCACCGGCACCGCCAACACCATCGTCAATCAGGGCGCGGCAGCCTCATCGGATTGGTTCGCGGCCAAATTCACCAGCGCAGGGGCCAGTTCATGGGCCAAAAACGTCGCTGGGGGAACGGGCACGGAGAATCCGTCCGTCCTCGGTGTCTTCTCGAATGGCGATCTCGCCATCGCGGGCACTTTTGCCTCGGGCACGACCACTTTGGGTATCGGCGGAGCTTCCCCGGTCGTCTTCACGCCGGTTGTCACCGGAACTGCGGACGTGGCCGTGGCCCGTATCTCAGGTAGCACGGGGAATCTTGCCTGGGCACGTCGTGTGGCTGGTCTGGGTGTGGACTCCGCGAGCGCTCTGCGAGTGCTGCCGGATAATAGCCTAGTTCTGGCCGGCCTCTATGCCGGTGGTAGCGTGCAACTGGGCATCGGTGAAGCCCGTGCCACCACACTCACCGCACCGACGGCGAACAACAAACTCTACCTCGCCCGCTTCAGCGGCACGGATGGCTCTCTGCGCTGGGCGAAATCCACGGGTGGGCTGGCTGCGGACTCGGTCACCGGTCTCGCATTGCTCGGCGAAGGCCTCGGCGTGGCGGGCACTTATGGAACGCCTTCAGGAATCTTCGGTCCCGGGGAGCCGAACCAGACCAGCTTCACGAACCTAGGCACGGGTGCGGATGCCTTTGTGGCCAAGCATTCCCTCGACGACGGCAGCCTCGTGTGGGCGAAACGCGGCGGCGGTGCCAATGTGGAGGCTGTGCATGCCTTCGCTGCGCTCAGCAATGGCAGCGCGGTGCTCGTGGGCACCTTCCAGCCTGCCTCCGCCACCTTTGGCGCGGGTGAGGGCGGTGAGGTCACGATCCTCAATGCGGACACCGCAGGGACGAACACGGACTACTTCATCACCCGCTTCCACGGCGGCGGTGTGGAGGCACCTGTGGCTCCCATCGTCGAGCTATTGCCAGCCAGCGGGCTCTCGCCCACGTCATTGACCTTCAATGCCAGCATCGATTCTCGTGGCCAGAACACGACGGTCGAGATCGACTACGGTCCCACCACGGGTTATGGCACCACCGTGACCGCCACGGCGGTGAATGCAGGTCTCACGCCGGAGACACGCAGTCTGTCGCTCACCAGCCTCGCGCCTCTGAGCACGCTCAACTTCCGCGTCAGGGCCACCAATGCCGCAGGCACCACCACCAGCGCCAATCAGGCCATCACCACCTTCTCCGATGCGGAGATCGAGGTCGAGCAACCGGTTGGTAATGGATTGGTGGATGGCAGTGCCACTGTGAGTTTCGGCACCGTGGCCCTCGGAGCCTCCGTGGACCGCATTTTCACCATTCGCAACAGTGGCACGACGGGTACGCTCACAGGCCTGGCCGTGACCAAAGACGGCACCGCCGCAGTGGACTACACGCTGGGGACGCTCGGAGCCACATCTCTGCTTCCGGGAGAAAGCACCACTTTCACCGTGACCTACGCCCCGGCTGCTGGAGGCACTCGCAACGCCGCCATCCACATCGCCAGCAGCGATGGCGACGAAAACCCCTTCGACATCACTTTGACCGGGGACAATTTCTTCAACGCGACCTTCGCCAGTGCCGGAACCATACCTGTGACGTCGAATGGCTTCTCCATCCCCACCGGGCGCAGCCTCGGGCTGAATCTCTCCTTTGCTCCCGCGGCAGGAGCCATGCTGACGGTCATCAGCAACACGGGCAGCACGCCGATCAACGGCACCTTCACCGATCTGCCCGATGGGGGGATCATTACCGCCGTCTTCGGTGGCCAGACTTACCTTTTCCACGCCAACTATCAGGGCGGCGACGGCAACGACCTCGTGCTCATCCGTTCCTATGACTGGACCTGGGTCAAAGGCACAACAGTCATCAACTCATTCGCCGTGAATGGCACGCAGGGCACGGCCAATATCGCCAATACCCCCGGAGGCCGCAGCGCTACCATGACCTGGACGGATGCGGCGGGGAATCTCTGGCTCTTTGGTGGTTTTAACTCCTCCGGCACCTACAACAACGATCTCTGGCGCTTTGACCGTGCCACCGCGCAGTGGACCTGGGTCAAAGGCAGCAACACCGCAAACCAAGTCGGCACCTATGGCATCCAAGGCACCGCAAATGCTGCCAACACACCGGGTTCCCGTCAGGGCGGCTACACTTGGATCGACTCCAGTGGCATGCTCTGGCTCTTCGGTGGCTTTGGCTTTCCCAGCAGTGGCACCACAGCAGGTCAGTTGAATGACCTCTGGAAATATGATCCCGCCATCAACAACTGGACCTGGGTCAAGGGTAGCGCGGTCATCAACTCGAATGGCACCTACGGTTCCCAACTCACACCAGCCGCAGGCAACACACCTGGTGGCCGTCAGCAAGGCTGCGCTTGGCTGGATACCTTGGGCCGCCTGTGGCTCTTCGGTGGCTCTGGCCTGCCCGCGACCGGCACCGTCGCGGGCAACTTGAACGACCTCTGGCAATTCGATCCGACGACCGGCAATTGGACTTGGATGAAAGGAAACAACACCACAGCCGTATCCGGCACCTATGGCACTCTAGGCGTCGCCAACTTCACCAACCTGCCTGGCTCCCGTGTCGGTGCCGCATCTTGGACCGATGACCAGGGCCGCTTCTGGCTCTTTGGGGGCAATGGCAGCGGCAGCGGCCTGTCCGGCACACTCGGGGACCTGTGGCGCTTTGATTCAAACAATCTCATGTGGACTTGGATGAGTGGGGCAGGCACACCTGCTCAGCAAAACGGCATCTATGGCATCCAAGGCCGCCCCGCTCCCGGCAATATCCCCGGTTACCGCCAGGATGCCACCGCCTGGCGTGACATGCGTGGCCGTCTCTGGCTCTTCGGCGGTAGCGGCCGCGGTGCTCAAAGCGCCACGGTCGCCCAGTTGAGCGACCTTTGGTATTATGACATCGCCTTGAATCAATGGGCCTGGGTCAAAGGGCCGCAAACTCTGCAAAACAACGGCATCTACGGCACTCAGGGCACACCCGCTGCCGCCAATCTCCCTGGCGCACGACAGCAGGCCACCTCCTGGGCCACCAATGGCCCCGTCCGTGACCTCCTCATGTATGGCGGCTTCGGCTTCCCGGCGACCGGTGCCAGTGTCGGCCGCCTCAGCGATGTGTGGATGCTCGACCTGCCGGATCTGCCCTCCGTCACCACCCGCCCGGCCAGTGTTGCCTTCGTTAGCGCGACTCTCAATGCCTACGCCACGCCCGCCGACATTCCCACAACTATGCGCTTCCGCTACGGCACAAGTCCTGTGCTCGCGGATGGCGTCCTCACGCCACCGGTCACGGTCACGACCGTCAATCAGGAGGTGAGCGAGTCCATCGGTGGCCTGCTGCCCAGCACCACCTACTACTTCCGTGCGGAGGCCACCAGCGCCGCAGGCACCGTGAACGGCTCCATCCTAAGCTACACCACCGATGCCGCGCCCGACATCGTCATCGAGGTTCCTCCGGGCACCTCGCTCGTGAGCGGCGTGTCCACCGTCGATATCGGCTCCGTTGTCACCGCCCAGACTGTTTCACGCCAGTTCACCGTCCGGAACATCGGGAACCTTTCCCTGACCGGCATCACCTTTGAGTTGAATGGAAGCCACCCTTCCGAATTCGCGGTCACCGGATTGCCTTCCACTCTCGTTGCTGGTGCCTCCACCACCTTCACGGTCTCGTTCACGGCCGGCGCTTCTGGAAACCGCTCCGCTGATCTGTTTATTCTCAATAATGATCCAGATGAGTTCAATTTCTTGATCGGACTCACCGCCACCGCCTACCCCGTCGCCTACCAAAACTGGTCAACGTCAAACGGCCTCAACGGAACCAACAACGGCCCAAACCAGGACCCCGATGGCGACGGTCTCACGAACCTCCAGGAGTTCGGCTACGGCCTCAATCCCACCACCAGCTCCAGCGGTGCTCTCGTCCTCACGGGCGGCACGCTGATCCAGCGAGGCACCCCGATCCCGCGGGTCGAAGCGCAGACCTTTGGCGTGAACTATCAGGCCGCCTATGTCCGCAATCAGGACGCCGTTTCCGCAGGCTACACCTACACCGTTCAGTTCAGTGGCGATCTCAATAACTGGTTCAACAGCAGTTCCACACCCACCGTCCAGGCCACCGATGGCAATGTGCAGGCCGTGACTGTCCCTTATCCCTTCCTCCTGCCCAACCGCCAGAAGGCCCGCTTCTTCCGCGTCACCGTCTCACCGCCGCCTTGAAGCCCCGCCAATTTGCAATTTTCAGTTTCCAATTTTCAATCCGCAGCCGCCCATGAAGCTATCTCCGCCTTCCCAGGTTCGTTCGATGTTGAACGTTCAAAGTTCGATGTTGAGCGTTCTCCTGCTCCTGCTCCTCGCCCTCCCCGCGAGAGCCGCCTACGTCTATTCAGGCCTCGTGAATATCGCCATCCCCACTGGCTTCACGGATCTGCATATCGACATCGACAACGGTGCCACCTCCATGGCCTACTTCGCCGGGGCGGACATCAATCCCTTCTTCGGCGGCGCGGGTCTCATCAACTACGCGGACTTCCAGCCCGCCCGCACCAGCACCGCCACGGACTCTGCGATCATCCGCCTGCCCTCCGGCGCTCTGATCAGCAACGCGCTGAACTTTGCCACCGGCATCAACGAATCCGGCGGTGCCAACCAACACATGGGCCCCGGTCCGAACCAGTTCTTCCCCGGCACCGAAGGCTATCTGGGCTTCAAGTTCACGAAGAACGACAGCAGCGGTCCCTACTTCGGTTGGATCAGGCTGGTGTTCACCAACGACGCGCTCGGTGGCATCATCAAAGACTGGGTTTACGACGATAGTGGTGCACCGATCGTCGCTGGGGCACCCGAACCCGGCCGCGCCGTCCTCATGCTCCTCGGCCTCATGGCCCTTGCGCAGCGCCGCCGCCGCCGCTAAACCCGGCGCATGCTTCTTCGCATCCTCATCTGGCTCATCGCTCTCGCCCCGCTCGCATGGTGGCTGGATCGTGAGCAAAGCGCCGGCCGCTTTCAGAAGGTGGACGAGTTGTTCCTCGACTTTCTGGTCGCGAATTCGCGTGAAAAGCTCACCACACCTGATCCGGCGGCGACGAAGGACGAGGTGCTCTTCATTCGCATCGATCCCGCCGAGCGAGACGAATATGCCGGATGGCCCGCACAGCCGCTTGATTGGCAGATGATCCTCAAAGGCCTACGCGAGGCCGAGAATGCCGTCATCGTCATTCCCGAGCCGCTGAGCTGGGGCAAGCCCTCGCCTGAATTCATTCCCACGCTGGCCGAGAGCATGGTGCCGCTCTCCAGCCTCGTGCTCGGTGTAGAGGCCCAAGTCGCCGAAAACTTCGATGGCCCGGCATTCACCGGTGGACTCGACGACGTCATTCCGCGCTTCGTGAAGGCTTCCGGTGATCTCCACCTTGTTCCCGCCATCTCCGCCTTCATCACCGCACCTGATGAGCAGCTTCGCCGTCATGGTGAGCTGGGTCTCCTCATCGACAAACGCCTGCCGTATGTGCTGCGTGAAGGCGACACCTTCATGCCCGGCGTCCTCGCCCAGGTGCTCGCACGTCACACACGCACACCGTATGCCACGCATCGCCTGCTGCTCGGCCCTGGAGCAGGCGCTTACCTCCAAAACGGCCTCTTTGTTCCGCTGCAAAACAACGGGGAGGTGGCTTTCGATCCGAAGACGGAGGTTCCCAGCATCAACGCCCTCGACTTCCTCTCCGGCGGCCTCGCCGATGCCTTGACGGAGGAAAACAAAGCCCGCATCAAAGCCGCGAAAATCATCGTCATCGGCAGCGATGAAAAAACGCAGCCCGCAGCCGCCCGGGCGCATGCTCAGGCACTCGCCAGCATCCTAGCCTTACCTCGCATCCGGGTGCTCGATCGCATGGAGCAGATCGTCCTCTGGAGCATCGCCGCGCTCGCTGGCCTGTGGATCGTCCTCCGCACGACGAGGCAGAAAGCACCCTCGCGAGGCTTCCTCTTCATCTTCGTCACCATCGTTGCAGGCTTCCTGGCTTTCCAGACCACGCTGCTATGGTTCCCGCCCACGATGCCTATCGCCCTCCTCTCGGCTTCCTCCATCATCGGCAGCCTCATCGGGCGACGTCACGCCTCATGAAACGCCTTCTCCTCGTTCTTTGCGCCCTTTGTCCTTCGCTCTTCGCGGCGCGGCCAAATGTTCTCTTCATCCTCGCCGAGGATCACGGCGCTCAGTTCGGTGCCATGGGCCGCAGCGATGTCAAAACACCACGCATGGACGCTCTTGCCGCCAGCGCAGCGTTGTTTCGCCGCGCCTACGTCGCCTATCCCGTCTGCTCCGCATCGAAGGCCTGCCTCATGACCGGCCTGCAAGGCCACACCAACGGCCTCATCAACAACACGAACAACTTTTTCAAGCACGCCGCCAAGCTCACCGAGGCCGAGAAAAACTCCCCTCCCTACCTCCACACCCGCATCCGCACCACCGCGCCTACCTTGATCGAGGCACTCGTGCAAAACGGCTATCACACCGCCGTCAGCGGCAAGCTCCACGTCTCGCCGAACGAGCGTTTCCCCTACCACGACTTCATCCCGAAGGTCCCCGCCAAACAAGCCCTCACTGGCATCATCAAACGAGCCGCAGGCAAACCCTGGTTCTTCCTCCACAACAGCATCACCAGCACGCACCGGCCTTTCGTGAACAGCGAAAAGCAGCCCATCAATATTGATCCCGCCAAAGTTACGCTTCCACCGCATTTGCCGGACACACCCACCATCCGCCGCGATTGGGCCGAATACCTCGATGGCGTCCAAAAAGCCGACAAACAGCTCGGGGAAGCGCTCGACGCTCTCCGCGACTCCGGCGTGGAATCCAACACCCTCGTCATCTACATGGGCGACCACGGCCCCGCCTATCCGCACGGCAAAATGACGCCTTACCACCTCGGGCTGCACATCCCGTTCATCATCCGCCTCCCAGGTGCCAAACCACTCATCAGTGATGAACTGGTCAGCGAGCTCGATTTGATGCCCACGCTGCTCGATCTGCTCCGGATCGACGCCAGGGCCAAAACGCACGGCAAGAGCCTCAAACCCATCCTCGAAGCTCAAACCGAGGCCAAAGGCCACGACTTCATCTTCGCCGAGGTCTCCGGCCGCTCGCTCAATCAAAAACGCGGCATGGAAGAACGCGCCGTGCTCGATCAAACCCATCACCTCATCCTGCGCAGCCGCCTCGATGAACCCAAAGTCATCAACGCCGATCTCCGCGACATGAAACCGTGGATCAACCGCATCTACGGCGAGCTCGTCCTCCGCCAAACGGAGTTCCCCGATGCCTTCCGCATGCTTCAAACCATGGACCCGCATGCTTTGAAAGGTTCACCGCCCCTCATCGAGCTCTACGACCTTCAAAACGATTCTGGCCAGCTCCACAACCTCGCCACCGATCCTGCTCAAAAACCTCATCTCGACCGCCTCATGGCCGCCTTCAAGAAATGGCACGTCGAGACCCAGGATGAAGCAATGATGATCCCCGCTTCGTAGCACGGATTTCCAAGTCCGTGAGCAGGCTCAAGTGAAAAGCGATGGTGGACGCTGAGTGCCCGCTGACTTAAAACGCGGCGTGTTTTTGCGTCCAAAATTCTCTCTTCTGGCGGTCTTGAGCCTCGCATCCTGCACGTTCAGCGGCGGGCATGTTGGGGATGTGGCGACACCGTTTGCGCAGTTGGAGCATCTGCTGGGGCAGGGGGATGATGAGGTGGCGGCGAGGATGCAATCGAAGACGATGGATGGCGTGACGGTGACTGCGGCCCTTCTTCCTGATGATGAGGCGCGGGAACGTTATGGCGTGAATTTAGCTTCGAAGGGCATTCAGGCAGTGTGGATGCGCATTGAGAACCGCTCCGGCTCGGAGCAGTGGATGCTGGCGGCGCATCTGGACCCGGATTACTACACCGCGAATGAGGCCGCTCATCTCTTCCGGCATCGCCTCGGCGGTCTCGGGTATGCGGCGATTCAGCAAAAGTTTCGCGATCTGGCGATGCGGGCGCGTCTGGAGCCCGGCAGCATGCATGAGGGGCATGTGCTGGTGCCACGCAGCGAGGGCGGGCGCTTTGTCGAGATCACCACCAACGGTCAGGGGCGTGAACGGCGCTTTGGTTTTCCGCTGCGCACGCCGGATGGGCACTTCGATTTTGAGCGGATGAAGTCTGGCAGCATTTATGAGCCGGGTGAGCGTCAAAATCTGAGCCGCGATCAGCTCCGTCAGCGCCTGTCGCAACTCGCCGCGACGGTGACGAATGCCAAAGGCACCGCGAAGGGCGATCCGCTGAATCTGGTGATCGTGGGCGAGGCCTCCGAGATGATGGCGGCGCTCTCGGAATGCGGCTGGGACTTCACCCATCGCATCGATGGCTCCACGGTGCGGCGCATGATCCTGGCGGCACTGCGTGGGAATCCGTATCTCACGGCGCCGGTGAGCTCGCTGTATGTTTTCGGCAGGAAGCAGGATGTGGCGTTCCAGCGGGCGAGATCGAGCCTCTCGCAGCGCAATCATCTGCGTCTGTGGCTGGCACCCTGGACAGTGGAGGGCCGCTCCGTGTGGGTGGGGCAGGTGAGCCGTGACATCGGCATCAAGATCACCAAAAAGTCTCCCACGCTCACCACGCATGTGATTGACCCGATGGTCGATGAGGCGCGTCAATATGTGCTGGAGAGCCTGCTGAACCGTTACCGCATTTCGCACTTCGGCTTTGCCCGTGCGACGGAGCCTGTGCCGAAGGAAACACCACGGCAGAATCTCACCGGCGATCCCTACTTCACCGATGGCTTGCGCCTTGTCGTGTTTCTCTCGGAAGATGCCGTGGATCCAGAGGACGTGAGGAACCTCGGCTGGGACAAGACCACCTGGGGGCCCATCGAGTATGGTCAAAGCGGGGCCAGCCAATAAAAAAGCCGCGAGGTGATCGCGGCCTTCTTTGGATTGGAGACGGGAAAGGGGACTGGCCTACTGCGCAAAGGCCTGCGGGTCCTTGTCGGTCTTGTCACCGGGCTTCACCACCATGCCGACGGGCATGCTGGCCTTCTCCAGATTGAGTAGCTGGCTCACGGTAACGAATTGATAGCCTTTGGCGATGAGTTGATCAAACATCGACGGCATCGCGGTGAGCGTGGGCGGATGAATGTCATGAGCGAGCATGATGGCACCCGGATGAGCACCATTGACGAGGCGGCTTGTCACCGCAGCCACGCCTGGGCGACGCCAGTCCTGCGGATCGACGCTCCACATGATCGTCGAGTAGCCAAAATCGGTGAACATCATGTCCTTGATGCGCTGATTGATGGCACCATAGGGCGGGCGGATGAGTTGTGGAGACACGCCAGCCACTTCTTTGACGGCATCGGCGGATTGTTGGAGCTCTTTGCGGATCTGCTCGTCGGAGCGGCTGGTGAGGCTGCAATGCGTCCAGGTGTGGTTTCCGATCTCATGGCCTTCGGCGATCATGCGGCGGACGATGTCCGGATACATCTTCACCTGCTTGCCGATGAGGAAGAAGGTGCATTTGATGTTCCGTTCCTTCAGCAGATCGAGCAGCTTCGGGGTGAGCGAAGGGTGCGGGCCGTCGTCAAAGGTCATCGCCACGACTTTCTGGCTGGTTTTGACGGAGGAATAGGAAACACGCACGCCAGCTGGAGGCGTGGTGGGCAGCGAGGACGGGTTGTTAAACTGCTTTGCGATTGGATTCGGCACGTTCTTGGCCGTGCCGTTGTTCTCCTCAAAGGGAAGAGCACGGCGCACCTCACCGCTGGAGGCTGCGGCGGCGATGCCGGTGTCTTTTGACGAGGAGCAACCTGCCTGGGTGCTCAGGAGAATGCCGAACCAGAGACTGAGATACATGCGTGTGGGGGTCACAGGGCGGCGAGAGTAGCGGCGCTCAGTAATTAGGAAAGCTGGAATTTGTAAAACACCCGGCACCACTTCCATGTGGCGGTGAAATTGGGCTTTGAATTCTGTCACGGATAGCGGCTTGGTTCGTCCCCACATGGCATTCCGACTCGATCAGGCAATCGTCCGCGGCGAACTCGATAACACCGAGCAAGGGCACCTGCGTGGTCGCATCTGGTTGGAAGGCCGGGAGCAGCCGCTCACGCTCGACCTCGAAGGGGATGCCTGGCGGGATGTGGCCGGCGCACGCATCACTTTCACGAATCCCGAGCCGCGCCGTCAGAAGAACCAGGGCGACCTCAAACCGGTGCAGCACGGCATTGTGGGAGACATCACCGTCTCCAAAAAAGTGAAGCAGATCACCGCCAGCGATGAAGAATGGCAGCGCTGCATGGAGGATGGCAAGCAGCCGACCTTCGAGTGGAGAAACTCACTCTACATCGAGTGGTTCTCCGAAGAAAACGGCCGCGTCGTCATCGAGAGCGCGGATTTCGAGCTTCAGATCACCGAGTTTACTTGGCAGATGGACGAGGCAGAGGAGCAGGCCCAGCAGTTTGCCAATCTCAACGCCATGCGGAACTGGCTCGCTACCATCATCCAGCGTCCAGAGAAAAAGGATGACGACGATGATGATGGCTTTGATGAGGATGAGGACCTTCCCGTCTCCGAGGCCGAGTGGGAGGAGTCTCTGAAGCTCTCAGATCGTCTCACCGATGCCCACATGGAGGCGATGGACAAATACGCTGACGATGATGACGACGAGACCAAAGTGGCCTTCGTCATGGGCTGGGATCACATGCTCGACATGATGGCGCAGGCGCAGGAAAACTCCGGCAAGCCTCAAAATGCCGATAACATCCCTTCAATGGAGGATTTCGAGGATGACGACGATCCCGAAGATGCCGGCGAGGAATGGAAGGAGGATGCGGATGATGCCTCCGATGACGATGCGGAGGATGATGACGATGCCTTCGCCGATTACATGGAGGAGCGCCGCAGCCATCCACTGCAAAAAACCGCTCACAAGCTCGTCACCCGCATTCTGCGTGATCTCCGTGATGAGGACCGCGACGAAGGCATCGAGAGTGAAGAGGCCCGCAACACACCTCTCAGCCGCTTTATCTCCAACACGATGAGCATCAGCGGAAAACTCGCCGGGGCACTCAGTACCCGCCGCTTTGCCGAGGGCTCCGATGCCGGCTACACGCTCGCCATTTTGAAACGCTGCCTGAACTGGGCCAATGAAGCTCTCTCCGGCCTCAACGAACTCCTCGCCGATAGCCTCTGGGAAGATCGCCACACGCTTTTCAGCGAATACAAACGCGAGCTCCATGTCGTTCGCGATGGCATCACCGATCTCCGCCAGGAGATCCGCCTCAAAAATCCCGGCATCTAGTGTTGGAGTGTTGGAGTGTTGGAGTGTTGGAGTGTGGGATGAATGGGGCTCATCACTCCACTACTCCCGCCTCCCCCCCGTCTTCCCGACGCAAAACGAGCCTGAAAACACGCCGCCTCGCCGCGTACTCTCCTGCATCATGCTTCGTTCATTCGTTCTCCTGCATTCGGTCCTCGTCTTCTCCGCCTACGCTGCTCCCGGCGTGGTCGATTACGACAAGCAGGTCCATCCCTTCCTCAAAGACAACTGCATCGCCTGTCACAACAAGACCACCACCAAGGGCGGGCTGAACATGGAAACGCCCGAGCTGATGATCAAAGGCGGCGAGACCGACAAGGGTCTCATCCCCGGCAAAGGCGCGGAAAGCATCATCTACCAAGCCGCCGCGCATACATGGGACAGCGAGATGCCGCCCAAGGGAAACAAGGTCGGCGCGGTGAACCTCACCTCGCAGCAGCTCGCCATTTTGAAGGACTGGATCGATCAAGGCGCACGCCCTTCGCCGAAGCGGGACAAGGTCATCACCTGGGAGCCGCTGCCCGCCGGTGTGCAGCCCATCTTCGCCCTCGCCACCACCGCGCAGGGAGATTTCGCCGCCGCGGCACGGGCAAATCAAATCAGCCTCTACCACCTGCCTTCGCAGAGCCTTGTCACGAAGCTCACCGATGAGTCGCTGCTCAAATCCGGCCTCTACAAACAACCTGGCGTCGCCCACCGCGATCTCGTGCAGGCTCTCGCCTTCTCGCCGGATGGCACGCGGCTCGCCACCGGCAGCTTCCGCGAGGTGAAACTCTGGAAACGCGAGGTCAAAGCGCCCGCTCCAGTGGCCTCCACCAAGTTCACCGCCACGCAAGAAGCCGACAACAGCATCAAGCTCAGCGAAGGCACGCAGCTCATCGCCCACATCAAGACCGATCTCCCCAGCCAGCAAGGCATCGCGCAGCGCACGCTGGCCGCCGCACGTGCCGCTTTGGAGGTCACCTTTCAAAACGAGGCCATCAAGCGTGCTGAGACCGATGCCACCGAGCAGACGAACCGTTTGAAGAAAGCCAACGAACTGGCCGAGCTCGCGAAGAAGAGCCTCGAAGACAAAAAGAAGGACCTGAAGGCCAAAACGGATGCGAAGGCCGCCGCCGATAAAAACACCGCCACCGATGCCAAGGCCACGGAAGCCAAAGAAAAGGCCGCCACCGACCTCAAACTCGCTCAAGAAGCCTTCACCCGTGGCGAAGCCGCCATCACCGACACGGCGAACGAGATCAAACTCGTGACCGAGAATGAAAAGAAGGCCAAACAAGCCGTCGCCGAGGCGAAGGCACGTCTCGACGTCGTGAAGAAAGAGTCTGAAAAAGCCGCTGCGGATCGCGATGCCTTCTCGAAGTCCCTCGCCACCGCGATGAAGCAGGCCAAGGTGCTTCAATTCAGCCCCAACGGCCTCGAATTGATCGCCACCTTCGAGGCGGGTCAACCGCTCGCCTGGAGCACCGCCACCGGCAAACCCATCGTCCCCGGCAGCACCACCACTGCATGGGTGCTGGAGCGCTCTCTCGGCACGGGCGATGGCAAATCCGCCATCACCGACCGCGCGAACAGCCTCGCCTTCTCGCCCGATGGCAAGACCCTCGCCATCGGCAGCGGCGAGCCTTCCCGCAGCGGCGACATCACCCTGTGGGACATCGCCACCGGCAAGCTCGCGAAGAATTACACCGAGCGCCATCTCGACAGCGTCTTCGCCCTCGACTTTTCGCCCGATGGCAAACTTCTCGCCTCCGGCGGAGCGGACAAGGCCGTGCGCATCACCGATTTGAGCAGCGGCAAGGTCGTGAAGGTCTTCGAAGGCCACACGCATCATGTGCTCGGCCTCACCTGGCGTGCCGATGGCCGCCTGCTCGCCAGCAGCGGTGCGGACAACGTCGTCAAGGTCTGGGATTGGACTACCGGCGACCGCCGCAAGAGCGTCGATGGCTGGGATAAGGAGGTCACCGGCATCCGCTACCTCGGCGCCGCGGATCAAATCGCCACCAGCGCCGGTGATGCCAAGCTCCGCCTCATCACCAGCGACGGCGGTGAAGTGAAACAACTCCCCGGTTCCACCGGCTTTCTCCAATCTCTCGCCACCAATCGAGGCGGTGATTTGATCCTCGGCGGCGATCAGGACGGCGTCCTGCGTCTCTGGGATGTCACGACCGCGAAAGTCATGGCGGAATTCAAGCCTTGAGACTGCATCGTCCGCCGTTTAACCTCACCTCCACCATGACCACCACCACTTCCCGCCGTCATTTCTTTGCCCTCGCCGCTGCTGCGGCCGCCGCTCCTGTGCTTCGTGCCGCAGGAGAGAAAAAAGAGCCCTTCAAAATCTCGCTCGCCGAGTGGTCGCTGAACAAAGGCATCTTTGGTAAGGGCAACGCCGAGCGTTTTGAGCACCTCGACTTCTGCAAGATCGCCCGCAGCCTCGGCATCGACGGCGTGGAGTATGTGAACCAGATGTTCTTCGACAAGGCCACCGATGCCGCCTACCTCGGCGAGATGAAGAAGCGCCAGGAAGGCGAAGGTGTGACCGGACTGCTCATCATGTGCGACCGCGAAGGCAACCTCGGCGATCCTGATGAAGCCAAGCGCAGCAAAGCCATCGAGAACCATCTGAAGTGGCTCGACGCCGCCGCCACGCTCGGCTGCCACAGCATTCGTGTGAATGCCGCCAGCGATCCGAAGCTCACCTGGGACGAGCAACTCAAGCTTGCCGCCGATGGCCTGCATCGTTTGAGCGTTGAGGGCGACAAGCGCGGCCTTTTTGTCGTGGTGGAAAACCACGGCGGCCTTTCCAGCAATGGCCTGTGGCTCACGGGCGTGATGAAAGCGGCAGATCACGCCCGCGTGGGCATCCTGCCGGACTTCGGCAACTTCTACACCGACCGCAACAAAGGCGAACTCTACAACCCCTACCTCGGCCTGCGTGAGTTCATGCCCTGGGTGAAGAAGGGCATGAGCGCCAAGGCCTACGACTGGGACACCGGTGCGGGCAAATTCTACACCGAAGACCGTCGCGAAGGCCGCGAGATGACGCTCGATTTTGAGCGCCTCATCAAGATCGTCGCCGCCGCAGGCTACAACGGCTACATCGGCATCGAATACGAAGGTGACAAGCACACCGAGATCGAAGGCATCAAGCGCACGAAGCAGGCGCTGGATGAATTGAAGGCGATGCTGTGAGTGAGTGGTGAGAAGTGAAATGTGAGAAGTTAGACGTGAGAGGTAATCAGACTTCTCACCTCTTACTTTTCACCTTCTGTCCTCAGCCGATCTGCGCCAGAATCGCCGAGGCGACCTTGTCGGCCTGTGCTTCGAGATACTCGACATCACGGCCTTCAATGAGAAGACGGATGATCTGCTCGGTGCCGGAGTAGCGGAGGAGCACACGACCATAGTCGCCGAGCTTCTTTTCGGTCTCTTGGATGATCTTTTGAGCTTCCACCAGCTCAGCCATGGGGGGCTTGGAGCGCACGCGGAGGTTGCGGGCGGATTGCGGGAACTTTTTGAGGCACTTGCGGAGCTGGCTGAGCGGCTCGTCGGTCTCCTTCATGATCTTGAGGAGTTGCAGGCCGGCGATCAAACCATCGCCCGTGGTGGCCCAATCACCGAAGATGATGTGACCACTTTGCTCGCCGCCGAAGTTCAGCCCACGGCTGCGCATTTCAGCGAGGACGTAGCGATCTCCCACATCCGTGCGGATCACGCGGCCGCCCATGCGGGAGACAAGATCGTCGAGGCCGAAATTGCTCATCGTGGTGACGGCCAGCGTGCTGTGCTTCAGCGTGCCTTTGCGCAGCATGGACTCGGCCGCGATGGCCATGAGTTCATCGCCGTCCAAAGCGATGGCTTCCTCGTCACAAAGCGCGATGCGGTCCGCGTCGCCATCATGGGCGATGCCAGCCTGGGCCTGACATGAGCGAACGATGCGCTCGATTTCCTCAGCGTGCGTGCAGCCGCATTCTTCGTTGATGTTGAAGCCGTCCGGCTCGCTGTGAAAGACCTGCACATCTGCGCCGAGTTCCGCGAGGGCGAGGCCGCTCGTGTAGGCGGCGGCACCGTGGGCATTATCCAAGGCCACGCGCATGCCATCCAAGCGGATGCCGCCCATGGAAGACACGGCGTGCTTCACATAGCGCTCCGCACCGTCTGCCAGCTTCGTGATGCGACCGATGCCGCGTCCCTCGGGCCTGGGCATGTCTTCATTGCCGAGGACGAGCCGCTCGATGGCGATTTCCGTTTTGTCGTCGAGCTTGTGACCGCCGCCGTGAACGAATTTGATGCCGTTGTCGATGAAAGGGTTGTGCGAGGCGGAGATGATCACGCCAAAGTCCGCGCCGAGCTGGGCGGAAAGCATCGCCACGGCGGGGGTGGGCAATTGCCCCACCAAAATCACATCCACGCCGACGGAGTTGATACCCGCAGCCAGCGCCGCTTCCAACATCTCGCCCGAAGCACGCGTGTCACGGCCCACGACGCAGCGCGGACGCTCGCCGCCGGCTTTTTTCCCACCGAGCACGACGGAGGCGGCCTGAGCGAGGCGCATCACGAACTCTGGGGTCATGGGGTGACGATTGGCGACGGCACGCACGCCGTCTGTGCCGAAGAATTGGCGCTTTTCAGACATAGGGCGGCGGTTTTAAGCCAGAACGCCGGGGGTGTCAAAACGGGATACTGCGGACATCCGGGCAAAAAAAATGCCCGCAGACCTCAAAACGGCCTGCGGGCATGTTGGCGGAACTTGTCAGCCTTTCTTAGGCAGCGGCGTGCTCGGCATGCTCGGGAGCATCCTGCTGCTCTTCGTTGCGATCACCGCGGTTGCTTGGCTTGGCACCGCTGATCTGGAGGGGGCGGCCCATGAATTCCTTGCTGCTGAGCTCGACGACGGCACGGCGAGCTTCCTCGACGGTGGCCATGGTCACAAAGGCAAAGCCTTTGGAGCGCTGCGTGCGGCTGTGAACGACGACTTCGGCATTGCGGACATTGCCCACGCCGTTGAAGAGCTCGAAAAGGTCGCTCTCGGAGGCGTCGTAGGACAGATTGCCGACGTAAAGACGCTCAGTGGTGACTTCAGCGGGGTTCGGCGGAGCGAACTCGCGGATCGGCTTGGGCTCACGCGGCGGGCGTGGGGACTGGCTGCTGCCGCCTTCGGGGCGGGAGGATTTCACCACGGTGGTGTTGGTGATCGGGGTCTTGGGGCGGGACTTGGACGGGCCTTTGCAAAGCAGGCCAAAGCTGATGGTATTCAGGAGTTTCTGAAAGCCGGAGCGGTCATCGATTTTTGGCGTGCGTGGGGCGTCGTCACGGGGACCACGGGGGCCTCCGCGGTTGCGGCCACCGCGGCGACGGCGGGGGCCATTGTTGGAGTTCGGATTGTTCGACATGGGTGTTGTTGCGTGTTGGGCGTGTTCGGGTTCGTGCGTTGGTTTAGTGAGCACACACGGGACGCGGGGCGGGCAGGCGGGGAACAGTCGAAAACCATTTTCCCGGGGCCGGCCGCAGGCGCGGACCGTGGGCTGTTGCAGTCTCCAAAGCGGGCAAACACCGCCCCGGAGAGCTCTGACCGCCAACGGGCGGTCATCACAAGGCCTCCCAGCGGATCAGGCATCCGGCGAGCAGTCACTTCAGGCGCGGTCAGTGGGGGCGGGCGGCGCATTCAGGTTCTATCGCGGTCAGGGGACGGGCCTCGGAGCTTTAAGGGGTTGCTTTGGAGGAACTGCGGCGGCGATTCTAGGGGCGGCCCCCCGGATGGTCAACCGCGATTCCCGAGGCCGCCCGAAGCCGCCCTTGCCCCGACCCGCCTTTCACCCGATGCTCCGCCATGATCAAACCCATCCTCTATATCAAAACTGGCTGCCCGTGGTGCGATGAAGTGCTCGATTACCTCGACGCCCGCCGCATTGCCTATGAAAAAATCACCGTCAGCGGCAACCGCGAGGCGATGCAGGAGATGGTCGATCTCAGCGGCCAGTCCAAAGCCCCCACGATGGACTGGGATGGCGAAGTCCTGGCCGATTTCGGCGTGGACGAGCTCGTTCCTTTCCTCCGGGCGCATGGCGTCGCGGTGTAAGGCGGCCCTTTTCGTCAGTTGGAAATTCGTCATTCGTCATTACCAGCGTTTGACGCCGCCCCGCATCCCCCTACCATCGCGCCTCTTTCCCCCGCACCCTCATGGCCATTCTCGTCGAAACTGATACTCGCATTCTCGTTCAAGGCATCACTGGAGACTTCGGCTCCCGTCACGCGAAGGCATCCATCGACTACGGCACGCAGCTCGTCGCTGGTGTCACGCCCGGCAAAGGCGGCCAGGTCTTCGAGCACAGCGGCAAGAAGGTGCCCGTCTATGACACCGTGAGCGAAGCGGCCAAAGAAACCGGTGCCACCGTGAGCGTCATCTTCGTCCCGCCGCCCTTTGCGGCCGATGCGATCCTCGAAGGCGTCGATGCCGGTCTCGACCTCGTCGTCGCCATCACGGAAGGCATTCCGGTCAATGACATGATCCGCGTCAAAGCGGCGATGAAAGGCAGCAAGACCCGCCTCATCGGCCCGAACTGCCCGGGCCTCGTCACTCCCGGTCGCGGCGAAAAATCCCATGGCGGCTGCCGCATCGGCATTGCGCCAGGTTACATTCACAAGCGCGGCAACGTGGGCGTCGTCAGCCGCTCCGGCACGCTCACCTATGAAGCTGTGTGGCAGCTCACGACGCGTGGCTACGGCCAGAGCACCTGCGTCGGCATCGGTGGTGATCCCGTCAACGGCACGAACCACCTCGACGTGCTCAAGATGTTCAACGACGATCCTGAAACCGAAGCCATCATCATGATCGGCGAAATCGGCGGCAATGCCGAGGTCGAAGCTGGTCTTTGGGCCAAGGATAACTGCAAGAAGCCCATCGCTGCCTTCATCGCTGGGGCCACCGCCCCTCCCGGACGCCGCATGGGCCATGCTGGTGCCATCATCGGTGGAGCCGATGACACCGCCGCTGCCAAGAAGCGCATCCTCGCCGAGTGCGGCATCGCCGTGAGCGATTCCCCCGCTGACATGGCCGCCACGCTGCTGAAGCGCTGGGGCAAGGCCTGATCCCGTTTCGATTTGAGGTTCCTCTTTCCTTCGAGATGCCGCAGAATCCTCTGTGGCATTTTTTTGCTCACGCACTGCGATAAAACAGCAGTGGACACCTCATATAGGGAAGTTGTGAGCCTCAAATTTTGAAGCGCAGATTATACTGCTGCTCCAACTCCGCATAGCGGGCCTCCAAAGCGATGATTTCTTGTGCCGCCAAAGTGCCGGAAGGCGTCGCTGCCAGACCAAGAAACTTTTCCAGCAACTGAATCTTACCCGCCCACTCGCCGTGGGCCAGCCCATCAGCACGACCTTCCTGGCGACCTTCCTGGTGGCCTTCCTGACGGAGCTTTTGGGCGAGTGACATGGCTTCTTGTTGCAGTTTCGGTGACGCGGAAAGGCTACGGGAGATGCTTTCGGCG
The DNA here is from genome assembly GCA_016713245.1 of Verrucomicrobiaceae bacterium. GTDB lineage: Bacteria > Verrucomicrobiota > Verrucomicrobiia > Verrucomicrobiales > Verrucomicrobiaceae > Prosthecobacter. The sequence goes on from JADJPM010000004.1 coordinate 400,957, forward strand.
TCAAGGTTGATGTCGATATGAACGGCGTAGAGCAGGCAGCGGCGGAAGAAGTCCTCCCGCAGTAGCAGCGTCACCTCCACACTGCCGCTTCCCAGCCACTCGAAGAATTCGATGAGCCGCTTCTCCCGAGCTGCTTTCATCAGCCGCAGGATGACCTGCATCTGCGGCTGCGTTTCTTCCTTCTCGGGATCGAAGCGGGTGAGATCGAGCAGCGCATGCTGAAAGTCTGGCAGGTAGGCGCACAGCAGCGTGGCGAGGTCTTCAGGTAGAGCAAAAAGATCACGAAACTGCGTACTCACCGTCCACCGATCTGGCCCCTGATGTAGCACAAAGGGGATCACGGGCGGCAGGGGGAGGCCGTGCGTCTCGGCGTGGTGCCGCAGCACCTCCACCACATAGCAGATGAGGCGCAGGGGCATGAGCGGGTCCACGCTGGTCTGGTGCTCCAGCAGCAGATGGAGCAGCACGTCACGCCCGATCACCTTCACGCTGTAGAGTAAATCAGTGTGAGATTGCTGGAGGTTTTGCCGGACGAAGGAGGCGGGTTGCAGGGAGAGGGTGCTCCAGTCTGCGGCGGCGGCGATGTCCGGTGGTAGGTGTCCTTGAAAGAAGGCGGTCGCGTGTGCTGGATCAGACAGCATGCAGCGGGCAAAGGCATCATGCGGCTGAGAGGCGAGTTCCTGCTCGAAATCGTTCATGCGGTCATCGAAGCCTCCGGCTGGCTTGTTTCAACCTCCGTTCTCCACCCTTATCATTTCGGCTCACGCCTCCCCGCGAATCGACACCGAGCGACCATGCGCATCGAGGCCCTCGACCTCCGCAAAGGCCCTCACGATGGGTTCGGATTTCGCGCAGCTCGCGGCATCCAGGCGGATGAGGCTCGTGCGACGCTGAAACATGTCCGCCGTGATGCCCGGGAAGGATTTACCGGAGCCGCCGGTTGGCAGCGTGTGGCTCGGGCCGGCCAAAAAGTCGCCCACGGCCACCGGGGAATAGTTTCCGAGGAAAATCGCCCCGGCGGTGCGGATCAGCGGCAAAATGGTGTCCTCACGCGAGGTGATCAGGCTCAGGTGCTCCGGCGCAAAATCATTCACCAGCCTTGCCGCCTCCTCCAAAGTAGGTGCCAGCATCAAAAACACGCCTTTTTCCAAAACGGGTCCGAGTTGGGCCTGACGGCTCAAGGTCTGCGATTGCTTCTCCACCTCGGCGATGACGGCTTCGAGCAATCCGGCATCATCGGTGATGAAGCCCGCCATGCTGTCCTTGCCATGCTCCGCCTGCGCCAGGATATCTGCCGCAATGAAAGCGGGCTTTGCGGAGGCATCCGCGAGGATCAGCACCTCGCTCGGGCCGGGCAGCAGGTCGATGGCGCACACGCCGAAGGCCTGGCGTTTGGCCTCGACGACGTAGCTGTTGCCGGGGCCAAAGATTTTCGTGACCGGCTTGATCGTCTGCGTGCCAAACGCCATGGCCGCAATGGCCTGCGAACCGCCGATTTGATACACCTCCGTGGCCCCGGCCAGTTTCAGCGCCGCCAGCAGGCCCGCGTTCACCGTGCCATCGCGACCGCAGGGCGTGCAGACGACGATCTCCGGCACACCCGCCGCTGCGGCGATGGCCACCGTCATCAAAACGGTCGAGACCAGCGGCGCGGAGCCACCGGGCACATAGCAGCCCACGCGTTCAAAGGGATGAAACACCTCGCCCACGCTCGCCCCCTGCTCATTCACCGCGCTCCAGGCCTGGCGCAGGCTGCGCTTGGCAAAATCGGCCACATTGCGCTGCGAAGCTTCCAGCGCGGCTTTCAAATCGGCATCCGCCTTATTCCATGCCTCGTCAATCACCGCCTGCGGCACACGCATCTGCGCGGGGGTGAGGTTCGCGCCGTCAAATTTGGCCGTGAACTCCAGCACCGCCTCGTCCCCGCGTTCACGCACCGCTTTGATCACGCCCGTCACCACTTCGCGCACGGCATCGCTGGCCTCCGCGCGGCGGTTCAGGCTGGTGGCAAACGCCGCGTAATCGGCATCGGTGGGGCGGATGATCTTCATGGGCCGCTTACCTGCCACGCAGGCGGCGAGCGTCAAGCACGGGGCAAGAATCACGCAAGACACGCCTGTTTCGTCCGATACCTGCCGCTCACTTTTTTGAATCCAACCACGCCTGCCACACCATGAACCAGATCGATCTCCAATCCCGCGCCGCCATCGTCACCGGAGGAGCCCGTGGCATCGGCCATGCCATCGCCACGCGGCTGCTGCAATCGGGCGCCTCCGTGGCGCTTTGGGATCGGGATGAAGCGGCACTAGCAACAGCTAAGGCAGAACTCTCCGCTTTGGGCCCTGTCCACACCGCCGCGGTGGACCTCACCGACCTCACCGCCGTGCAAAAGGCCGCTGAAAGCACCGCAGCCGCCTTTGGAAGGATTGACATCCTCGTCAACAACGCCGGCATCGCAGGCACGAACTCCAAAACCTGGGAGGCCGATCCCGCCGACTGGCGTCGCGTGATCGACATCAACCTCAACGGCCCCTTCTACTGCTGCCACGCCGTCATTCCGCACATGCTGAAGGGCGGTTACGGACGCATCGTGAACATCGCCTCCATCGCCGGTAAGGAAGGAAACCCGAACGCCGCCCACTACAGCGCCTCCAAGGCCGCGGTGATCGCGTTGACCAAATCCCTCGGCAAGGAACTGGCTACCTCCGGCGTCGTGGTGAACTGCGTCACCCCCGCCGTAATCGAAACGGACATCCTGAAGCAGCTCACCCAGCAGCACATTGACTACATGCTCTCGAAGATCCCGATGAACCGCTTTGGCCAAAAGGAGGAAGCCGCCGCCCTCGTGGCCTGGCTCTGCAGCGAGGACTGCTCCTTCACCACCGGTGCCGTCTTCGACCTCTCCGGCGGCCGGGCGACGTATTGAGCGGCCGCCATTCGGAATTCGTCATTCGGCATTTGAAGCCTCGCCCCGTCTGCGGCATGAACGCTGCCCCTCATGCCCAACGAAGCCCAAATCGCCCGCCGCCGCTCCTTCGCGATCATTTCGCACCCGGACGCCGGTAAAACGACGCTCACCGAAAAGCTCCTGCTCTACGGCGGTGCCGTCGCGCTCGCGGGAAGTGTGACCGCACGCAAAAATCAGCGTGCCACCACCTCCGACTGGATGGAGCTCGAAAAGCAGCGTGGCATTTCCGTCAGCTCCACCGTGCTCCAGTTTGAGTACAAAGGCAGCGTGGTGAACCTGCTCGACACGCCGGGTCACAAGGACTTCTCCGAGGACACCTACCGCGTGCTCACCGCCGTGGACGCCGCCATCATGGTGATCGACGCCGGTAAGGGGATCGAGGCGCAAACACGCAAGCTTTTCGAAGTCTGCCGCCGCCGTGGCGTGCCGATCTTCACCTTCATGAACAAGCTCGACCGGCCGGCCCGCGAGCCCTTGGCGCTGCTCGACGACCTCGAAACTGTGCTCGGCATCGGTGCCTGTCCCATCAATTGGCCCCTCGGCCTCGGGCAGCAGTTCCGCGGCGTCTATGACCGCATCAAGAAGGACGTGCATCTCTTTGAACGCACCGCCCACGGTGCCTACCGTGCCCCGGAGAAAGTCGGTGGACTCGATGATGATTTCGTCGCCAAACACATCGCCAGCGATGCGCTGGAGCAGGCCAAAATGGAGATCGAAATGCTCGAAGGAGCCGGTCACGCCTACGACCGCCGCAAGATCGACCGTGGCGAGCTCACGCCCGTCTTCTTTGGCAGCGCCAGCAACAACTTCGGCGTGCAACTGCTCCTCGACGGCTTCCTCGACCTCGCCCCGCCGCCTGCCCCGCGCATGTCCGCCGATGGCCGCATCATCGAGCCGACTCAGGAGGCCTTTTCCGGCTTCGTTTTCAAAATCCAAGCCAACATGGACCCGCGTCACCGCGACCGAATGAGCTTCATTCGCATCGTCAGCGGCAAGTTCGAGCGTGACATGCAGGCCGTGCACACCCGCACCGGCAAATCCGTGCGCCTCGCCAACTCGCAGAAGCTTTTCGCCCAGGATCGCGAAACCGTGAACGACGCCTACGCGGGCGACGTCGTCGGCATTGTTGGCAATCACGGCTTCGGCATCGGCGACACCCTCGCCACCGATCCCAAGCTCAAGTTCGACGAAATCCCGCGCTTCGCTCCAGAAGTCTTCGCCTTCCTCCACAACCCCAGCACCGCGCACTTCAAACGCTTCCGCGATGGCTTGGAGCAGCTACTCAGCGAAGGCGTCGTGCAGCAATTCATCCAGCCGCATGCCGGACAACGCGTGCCGTTGCTCGGTGCCGTCGGCCCGCTGCAGTTTGAAGTCGTCCAATTCCGCCTGGAGAGCGAGTACAACGCCGCAAGCCGCCTCGAACAAGCCCCCTACACGGTCATGCGCTGGGTCCGCACCAAAGACGGCGGCAGCATCGAAGACTTCGATATCCCAGGCGGCGTCACCACCGCCCAAGACGCCGAAAACCGCTGGGTCGTCTTCTTCAGCGACCAGTGGGCCATCAACTACTTCGAGCGCCGCAATCCCAACGCCGAACTCTCCGAGATCCCATGGGACGAAGTCGAGAAGGCGAAAGCGGCAGAGTAGCTTCGATTGCCAATCGAAGACCGAGGATCGACTTTTTCAGGTTGCTTGAACAGGTCGCACTCTGGCACTCTCGTCGAATGAAGATGTCTCACCAGACGGGTTTCCTACTTTGCCTGCTTGTCGCCTCATGCGACGCTTCCAGGTCTCTTGAGCCTGCTACTCTTCGACGCTCCAAGCCGCCATTCGAATCCAAAGGACCGGTTCCTCGCCCTCGAACCATTAAGGCCGCCAGACACCTCGTCGTTTCTTGGTTGCCAAATGGCATGTTGGTCACCAAACGAGAACACATACCATCGATTGACGTCTCCCTCGTTGCCTATCCGTCCCCAAGCCCCGAGGACACGCCAGAAGGCGAACGTGTTCAGTTTCGGATGCCTGACGGCCCGCGTCCAATGCATGAAGGCAGGTATTACTTCCCTCCCTCAGCCGAACTCTCGGTGTATGAGCTTCGGCAGTCCGATGAGCGGTCACATCCCAGCATTTGGAAAGCGTTGCGGCAATTGCAGGGAGTCCTTGCCAAAGAGCCTTCCGCTGCACGCCTCCATTCCGAGAGGTTTGACTTCAATCGCGATATCTTTCCCCCTGCCAATGCCGCCCAGCAGTTTCATGCCCACTTATGCTATATAGAAGCTGCATGGGGCAAGGGTTACCTAGTCTTGAGTCAGTTTGGCCAGGACAGCGGCACTCGTATCAATAATGACGAGTTGTTCTGTCTTTTTGTTGGTCTTTCGAGTGATGGCAGCCGCTATCTCACGGGCAGTTTTCCAGTCCAGCACCGAGCGTTGCCATCATCCATTGATGACGTTGCCGAGGGAGACCTCGAATCCGACGTCGCCTTGTTGAACAGCTTGCCGTCAGACGACTTCGTTCCGAATCTTGAAGGCATTGAGAAGCTTGTTCGTTCGATCGAACTTCACTGATGTGCTTCCTCAATGACAGCCGAACTCTCCGAGATCCCATGGGATGAAGTCGAGAAGGCGAAGGCCGCCGAGTAGCTTCGATTGCCAATCGAAGCCTGTCAGACGAGTCCGACTTGTCAGACCCGTCCGACAGCCACTCTCTCATTTCCCGCTCGTCCACTTCGCGGCGTTGATGATGAGCTGCTGGTAGGGCTTCAGGTCGTGCACGCGGGCATCGTGACCGAGGGCGATGCCGACGACACGCGCTTTCGGATGTTTGGTGATCCAGACGCTGGGGTGCGGCTTTTGGTATTTGTCGCTGTTGCTCGTTTCGGCGAGGACTTCGATGGGGTTCGTGCCTTCGGGAGCGCCTTCGGCGTTCACGTAGTAGAGCTCGTCTTCGACGGTGAAGCTGGCGGGCACGTCCTTCATGACGGGATGATCGGCTTTCACGGCCTTCACATCGAAGGGATGGATCTTGTCGTGGCCGCGGGCACCGCCGCCGACGATTTGGGCGTTGAGCTCGGGCCAGCCGGAGAAGCCATACCAGGTGCCGGGATGCAGCATGACGATGCCTTTGCCGGCGGCGGCGAATTCGAAGAGTGCTTTGCGATACGCGGCGGTGTCGAAGAATTTGCGGTTCACGCTGATGATGGCGGCGTCGGCGTTTGCAAGCTCGGCGGCGGCTTGGTCGCGGTCTTCGGTGTAGTGGACGGAGAAGCCGGCGGCTTTGAGCGTGGCGACATCGGTGGTGCCGAAGAAGTCTTTGAAGTTGTGCGAGGAACCGCCGCCGATGACGAGGACGCGTGTTTTGCCGGCTTCCCATTGCACGGGTGTGGCGAGAACGAGCGGGCCATCGCCTTTGCCGCCTTCTTTGGGGCCGGTTTCGGGAGTGATGCGGGCACTCTTGCCCGCATTGGGAGCCCTGCCTTTGCGGGCAGGAGTGCCCGCATCACTTTTGGGTGCAGCAGGTCCTTTGCCTTCGATGTCCGCGGTCACTGCGATGATGACGGGTGGCGTTTTGTTTCCGGCGGGGCTTTCGAGGATCAAAGTCTTCGCGACGGCTTTCTTCGTGAGTTCGAGCGTGAGGAGGCGCGGCTCCTGGCCGTCGGCGAGGCCTTCGATGCCTTTGGAGCCGGGGACTTCGACGGGGCGGATGTAATCGCTGAAGTGGATGCCGTTGAGGAAGGTGAATTCCTCTTTCTCGCCGCCTTCATAGACGACGGTGGCTTTCAGCGCGGGCGCTTCGTCCTGCACGGCGGGCCAGCCCCAGCCGGAGACGCCGCTGAGGAGTTGCAGACGCTTCGCGGCGACGTTGATGGCCACCTCGGCCTTCGCGGGGAAGGTCTGCGAGTGGTTGTCTTTGCCGGGGCCGCCTTTGAGCACGATCAAATTGCCACCGGTGGAGCTTTTCGCGGGGTCCTGGATGAAGAAGGGCACGCCTTCGACCTTGACGTTGCCGAACTTCGTGAGCTTCACCTGGCCGCCGCGAGGATCAGGGCTGGCGAAGAGGCCGTCGCGGCTGTCGGCGGTGAAAGCATCGGCGAGGTGGAGGATGCGGAACTGCTTCATCGCATCGCCGCAGATGAAGGCGAGGATGTCGCGCAGCGGCTCGGGGCCGAGCGCATCGAGACCTTCCGGCATGAGGCTGCGGCGGGTGTTTTCGCGCTTGTCGATGTCGCTCTTCGCGATCTCGCGCACACCGACCTGCGTGGCGAGCGTGACGGTGGCGCTGTTCTCACTGGTGACGACGCCCTGGAGCACTTCGCCCTTCTTCGTTGTGATGTTGAAGGCCCAGAAGCTGGGATCGACCTCGCGGTTCGGATCGACGATGTGCACGAGCAGCTCGGCCGGGCCATGCGCCCCCATGCCATCGAGCGGCGGGCCGACGGCGACGCCGATGTCGCCGAGCTTGTGGCAGATGGCGCAGGCGGCGGTGAAGAGCATTTTGCCCTGCGCGGCGTTTCCAGGCTTCTCGACCTCCGGCACGAGTTTGGCGATGATGGCATCCTTCGCGGCGTTGTTGACCTTGAAGAGGTCGTTCGCGCGTTTGGCGATCTGTTTGTTCGGATGCGAGCGCAGGCGTGCGACATCGCCAGGGGCAAAAAGGTCGCGTTTCAGCGTTTCAGCCTTCACCGCGTCCAGAAGCGCGTTGGTGGCCTCCGGACGCTTCAAAACGGCCTCGAACACCATCTGTTGGAGTCTAGGCTTTAGCCGACTCAATGACGCCACGAGCGGCCTGGTATCACCACTTTCATCCACCGCTTGAATGATGGCCGCTTGGAGAGCTTCGGGGCTTCCAGAGTCGCCTAAAGGCTGGACTCCAACCTCCGCGTTCGGTCCTCCCACGGCGATCAATGCCTTCGCGGCACTCACTCGCGCTTCCACCGGCGCAGCGTTGTCGGAAAGCGTGGCGCTGAGCTTGTCGAGCTGCGCTTTGACCTCGGCAGCGAGCACACCGCCTTTGTCCCACTTCGTCACGAGCGGCAAAGTTGCCGCAGCGAGCGAAGGCTGGCCGAGAAGCTTCTTCAAAGCCTCCGTGAGCGCCGGAGACATCGCGGGAGCTTCATTCATGCTCGTGGCGATGCCGCGGAGGATGGCGTTCTTCACCGGATCAGCCTTCGCATCGGCGTTGGCGCAGGCGGTGATGAGTTTTTCGGCATTCGCGGGCAGTGCGGCTGGAAGAAGGGCGCTCACGAAATTGGAAAGCGAGTCCGGAGACGAGGAAGACAGTGCGGCTGCAATGACTTCAGCAGGTTTGTCAGCTGCGGCGGCGATGAGAGCGCTGCGGGTCCAGTCATCTTGAGCAGCAGCGAAGTCTTGGAGGAGCTTTTCACCATTCGCGGCTTGTTTTGCGGCTTCGTAGGCTCGCAAGGCTTGGCTGCCTTGAGCTGGCACCGCTCCACGAGTCACTGTCTCGACTTTTTTCGGAGCCTTCGCCTCCTTGTGCTGCACTTTCCAGATGCGGCCGTAGTAGTGGTCGCGGTCTGGGCGGACGGCGGCGTTGGCGGGGCCGTGGGTGGGGCCGCGGGTGTCGTTGTGAATGACGGCCTGATTGCAGAAATCGACGATGTAGAGCGCTCCATCCGGGCCGACACGATTCTCGATGGGGCGGAACCACAGGTTCTGGCTGCGGATGAACTCGGTCTGCTCGCGACCAGGCTCACGCTTCGCTTTGTAGGTGACGCCATCGGGCTCGACCATGAAGTGGCTGACGATATTGAGCGTGGGCTCGGTGGTGAAGTAGCCGTAGTTCCACTTCGCGGGCCAGGCACCGCCTTCATAAATCGCGCAACCGGCGGCGGCAGTGTAGCTGCCAACCTGGTCGATCTGCACGTAGGCCTGCTGCTCCCAATGCATGGCCGGATAGGTCGGCTCGCGCGGCAGCATGCCATTCGTGCCGCTCACGCCGGGCAGCTTGCCTTTGGCGAGCACATACTCCGGCAGCACGACGTGGATGAAGTGATTGCCGCTGGTGGGCTGCGTGTAGAAAACCTGGCCGTCGCTGGTGATGTCGAGGCCCCAGGTATTGCCGCCGCGGCTGGCGTATTGCTCAAAGGCGCTGCCGTCCGGCTTGAAGCGCACGACACCGGCTCCGATGGGGCCGAAGCCCTTGCCGCCATCGCCGGACTTCACGTCGTCGGTGCTGCTGTAGCCGTGCGTGGCGTAAATCCAGCCGTCGAGGCCCCAACGCATATTGTTGATGACGGCGTGCGTGTCGCGATTGCCGAGATTCGTGTAGAGCTTGGTGCGCTTGTCGGCCTTGTCGTCGCCGTTGGTGTCCTCGAAGAACCACACATCGGGCGCGGCGCAGACGATGACGCCGTTTTTGTAAAACACGCTGCTGGTGGCGAGCTCGATCTCGTCGGCGAAGACGGTTTTCTTGTCCATGACGCCGTCGCCGTTCGTGTCGGAGAGGATGGAGACGCAATCGAGCGGTTTGCGGTCGTAGTGGCCGGGCTGGTTGGCGCCGCTGTCCTTCCACGCGTCCACATTCGACTGGCGGAGGCCGTTCGGATACTCCGGCGTCTCGACGACCCACAGGCGGCCTTTTTCATCCCAGTCGATGTTCATCGGCTTGTTGATGAGCGGCTCGGCGGCGACGAGCGAGAGATTGAACTCCGGATGGACTTCGAGCGCCTTCGGCAGCTCCTGCGGGCTCGGGCAGCCGCCCTCGACATAACGCAGCGCATCGCCCAACTCGGCCGGTTTGCACAGCTCGTCGATGTTTTCACGCTTTCCGGCCCAGGCGATGCCGCGCAGGATCAGGGTGCGGATGCCGTTGTGGCTGAAGTTGCGATGGTAATGGCCGGGGATGCAGGTGAAGGCGCGATACTTGTCCTTCTCATAGGTCCACACCTGCGGTTGGATGTCGTAAATATTGACCGCCTTCTTCTTCGCCACGGCCTCGGCGGCACGTTGCTGCGCCTCTTTGTTGCCGCCTTTGACCTGTGGGGTGTTCGGCGTGTAGGCGGCGGCGAGGATCTTGGCCTCGGGCAGCAAATCCATGTCGTAGTAGATCTCGTCGTCGATGTCGAAGTTGCTGATGTCCTTCGTGATCGCGTTGTCGTGATCGGTGAAATAGAGGCTCATCGGGGCCTCCAGCCACTTCGTCTGCCCGAAATGCCACGAGCCGCCGATGATGGTCTTGAACCAATCGTGGTCCTTCGACACCGCCGCCGCGTGGATCGTCACCACGCCGCCGCCACGGGCGAGGAACTCCATCAGATTCTTCCGCTCGTCGCCGATCTTGATGTTTCCCGCTTCTTGAGCGTGCAGGATGAGTACGTCGGTCTTGTCGAGCTGCTCCTTCGTCGGGAATTCGAGGCTGCCCTCGCACTTCGCACCGCGTTCATTGAGCATCGGCACCCATTCCTTCAAAAACTGCGGGAAGTCGTGTGCACCAGGGCCGTGGGACTTTTTGCCGGCGCGGATGAAGACGCGGAGCGGCTCGGCGGCCGTCAGAAGTGAGACGTGAGAAGTGAGAAGTGCCGCTAGAAGGACGAGATGGCGTTTCATGGTTGGGTGATGTTTTGTTGGATGATTTTTTGGAGAGCGATGACGTCGAGCTGGTCTTTTTCGCGAACGGAACCGGCTTTGCAGTGAATGAGATCCTCGGGGCCGAGGTAGGGGATGCGGGTGCCTGCGTGATCGAGAAAGCGCAGTCGCGGCTGAAAAACGTGCCACGAGCGACCTCGCAGGCGGGTGAAGAGATCGAGTTCGAACTCCTCGGCCACTCGCACAGCGCCCTCTTCCGGCGCGAAGTCCTCCAGCGTCAATTCGCGAGCCCAACCCTCACCCCAACCACGCAGCACAGTGAGCAGGCGCTCGATGTTTTCCGGCGAGTCCTCGACAATGACATCCGCATCGAGCGTGAAACGCGGGTAGCCATTGAAGATGACGGCGAGGCCTCCGACGACGGCGTAATCAACTCCCGCTGCGCTGAGCGCGACCAACAACTTTCCGTACTGGGAAAGGCTCTGGCTCTGTTCCTCGGAGATCGGCATGGGGGACTATTTGAGTGAGAAAGAGCTGCATGTCCTCCACCTGGCGGAGCCGGTCCGCTGCGGTCGCAGCACGGCCCACCACCCGCCGGAGCGGCTGCTGCGTGGGATCGGTGATGGTGTGCATGGAAGGAGCATAGAGGTGGGCGGGAAAAAAACCAGCACGCGTTCTGGAGTGCGAAGGCTACCGACTTGAACGCTGCTTGGGAAGAGCGTTTTCGCACGGGGCGCTATCTGGGATGCACATCCCAAGAAAAGTGATACGCGGCCGTCTTCCCGGCGTTAAAGCCGATTCCCATGCCAGACGACGAAGACATCCCGGTGGCCGCGATCGCGGTCGAGGAGCCAGCACCCGCGCCGGTGGTGGCAGCGCCGGTCTCGCGACGTCCAAACGGCTTCGTGAGGCTTTGGCGGCAAATCGGCGTGGGATCGCTGACGCTGAGCATCCTGCTGCACGCGGGCATTTTGCTCTTCATGGCCTCCTATTTCATTGTGCGGCAGATGACGCCGAAGCAGGTCGATTTCCTGCCCGGCGGCGGCACTCAGCAGGGGGCGAAGGCCAGCGCCGATCTCGCGGAGAAGGTGCAGGTGAAGCAGCGACAAAAGCTCAGCAAGGTGCTGCCGATGCAGCGAGTCGTCGTCAACACTCAGACGGATGTGACGCTGCCGGACATGCCGCTGGATGCCATCGCTTTGCCTGACGTTGGCAGCATGATGGGTGGGAAGATGGGCAGCGGAGGCTTCGGCAGCGCAGGGAGCGGGGGCGGCTTTGGAAGTGGCACCGGCATGGGTGGGATGGGCGGCATGACCTTCAAGCCCATCTTCATGTTCGGCATGGAGCTGAAGGACGTGAAAAAGATCGCCGTGGTGATGGATGTGTCCCGCTCGATGACCCGCTACCTTCCCATCGTGACCAAGGAACTGGATAAGGTGGCCTTTGGCAGCAACCTCGTGCTCTACTTTGGATGCGGCCTCACGGCCGAGACGAAGCAAAACAAGGCGCTCGACAAAACCATCCTCACCACGGACGACGAATTCAAAACCTACTGGCAGGTGTGGGAGGGCAAAACGCCGCTGAACATGCCCATGGAGGACCGGCGGAAGCTCCAATACGATTCCAGCGTGCCCATGCCGCTCAAAGACATCTACGAGATGATGGCAAAGCGCAAAAACACCTGGTACATCGACTTCTGCGGCATCACCTACGCATGGACGGCCCTCATGAGCAAGGAGGTGGAGCAGGCCGACGCCATCTACTGGTTCGCCGACTTTCAGGACAAGGTGACGCCCGACATGATGGACAAGGTCCTCAAGCGTCTCAAAGCCCGCAAACAGAAGCTCTACATCCACGCCAGTGTGAAAGGCCGCAGCTTTGAGCAGGTGCGTGATGGCCTTGTCATCCCCAGCGGGGGCGAGGTGATCGAGACGGAGTTGCCGAAGAAGTGAAAGGCGGGTTTCATGTTTCAGGTTCCAAGTTTCATGATGGAACTTGAAACCTGAAACTCGCAACACCCGCTTACTTCACCACCGCTTCATCCAAATTCAGCACGAGATTGGCGATCATCGTCCACGCGGCGAGTTCGGTGGGATTTAGAGCCCCGTCAGGCTTCGATTCGCCATTGGTTATGACTTTTTTGGCCTCCTCGGGTTTCGCAGTGTAGGCGGCGAGGTGTTTATCGAAGGTCTGGCGGATCACCTCGGCCTCCTGGGCGGAAGGGAAGCGGCTTGTGGCGGCGCGGAAGAGCCGCGTAATGCGGGCATCGGTGCTGGTGGAGGCTTTCATGGCCTTCTGGGCAAAGGCGCGGGCGGCCTCGAAGAACTGCACGTCATTCATGAGCGTGAGTGCCTGGAGCGGCGTGTTGCTGCGCTCGCGGCGCAGGCAGTAGCTCTCGCGGTTTGGCGCATCAAACGACGTCATGTTCGGCGGCGGCGCGGTGCGTTTCCAGAAAGTGTAAAGGCTGCGGCGGTAGAGCGATTCGCCGTGGTCCTGGATGTAGTTCTTGGTGTTGCTACCGCCAAAGGCGACCGGCTCCCACACATTCTCCGGCTGGTAGGGCTTCACGCCTTTGCCGCCGATTTTCGGATTCAGGAGTCCGCTCACAAACAAGGCCGAATCACGCACCACTTCCGCATCGAAGCGGAAACGCGGCCCGCGTGCCAGAAGACGATTTTCGGGATCAGTTTGTAGTTCGGGCTTTAGCCCGTCTGCGGAGCTCGGGGAACGGGCTGAAGCCCGAACGACGAACTCAGCACTCTGCCGATAGGTGTGCGAGGTCACGAGCATCTTCACGAACTGCTTCATGTCCCAGCCGTTCTCGCGGAAGGTCACTGCGAGCCAATCGAGCAGTTCGGGATGGCTCGGGGGCTCGCCCTGGGAGCCGAAATCATTGCTCGATTTCACCAAGCCGGTGCCGAAGAACTGCTGCCACAGGCGGTTCACCTGCACGCGGGCGGTGAGCGGATGCTGCGGACTCACGAGCCACCTGGCGAGATCGAGTCGGGTGTAGCTGTCCTGCTTTGGCAGAGGTGGAAAGATGGCGGGCGTGCCGTGGGAGACCTTGTCCTTCGGCTTGTCATACTGGCCGCGTTCCATGACGAAGCTGTCACGCGGCTGCGGAAGGTCCGCCATGATGAAGGTGGCGGGGATCAGATCTTCCAACGCCTTCTTCTTGGCCTCCAATGCCAGCTTTTCGCCTCGCACGCCATCGACGAGCTCGCGGGCACTCTGGCACTCGTTTTCAAACCACAATTCCTTCAGGCGCTTCACGTCAACCTCAGGCCATTCGGCGGCTTTTTTGCCGCGAACGAGCGTTTGCAGGTCATTCGGCAATCCTTCGACGCGGCGACCTTGGTTCTTCTCAATCCAAACCTTCCACGACCACTGCGGGTCTTTGGAAGGATCGACGCGTGAACTCATCGCGAGGTGATCCCAAGTCACCGTGCCGCCAAACTGCGTGAAAGCATAGCCGCTCACTTTGATGCCCGGTTTGAGGCCGAGTTTGTCGGCGGCGACTTCGAGTTTCACCCACTTGCCAACCTCCGGCAGCACACCCACACGCACGCGTTCTGGCGTGCGCACCTGGCCAAACGGGATCGCACCTTCCTCACCCCACACGGCGCGGTGATTCCAGCCTGCGGTGTGAAATTGAAGCATCACGGCCTTCGGCGGGTTTTTCGGGTCGAGATAGCATTGCACGCTGATTTTGCCGTTGGGCGGGATTTGGTAGCTGCCGCCGGCAGAGAAGAAATCCTGCGCCACGCCGGTGGCAGTGCGTTTCAGCGCTTTCGTGCCGCTGAAGACCGGGCCTTCCTCCTTCGAGACAAACTTGGTCGGCTCGCCAGCGACGCCGAGATTGGCCCCGGCAGGAAAAGCATCCTCGAACCATACCGTCTCACTCGTCTGCACGGGCGGCGGAGGGGTGAGCGTGGCGGGATCGGTGTAGTTGAGCTTGGCGATGGCTTCGCGGAGCTTGGTTTGCGTGGTGGTGATGTCTTTGTCGTAGCTGGCGAGCTGCTTCGATTGCTCGGGCGTGCTCAAACGAAGCGTCGGCGGGGTGAGGAGGATGTTTCCATCCATCGCGGGATCAGCGGTGCTGTTGAAGAAGGCATACAGCGAATAGAATTCCTTCTGCGTGATGGGATCGAACTTGTGATCGTGACACACGGCGCAGCCTGCGGTGAGGCCCATCCACACGGCCACGGTGGTATCCGTGCGGTCCACGGCGTAGCGATAGATGAACTCCTCATTGATGCTGCCGCCTTCGCTGGTGGTGACATTGCATCGATTGAAGCCCGACGCGATCTGCTGATCCATCGTGGCATTCGGCAGGAGATCGCCGGCGAGTTGCCAGATGGTGAACTGATCGAACGGGAGGTTCTGATTGAAGGCACGCACCACCCAGTCGCGGTAAGGCCACATGCTGCGTTCGTTATCGAGATGCAGGCCATGCGTATCGGCATAGCGGGCTACATCCAGCCAGTAGCGACCCATGTGCTCGCCGTAGCGTTCGGATTTCAAAAGCCGGTCCACGAGACGGCTATACGCAGGGTCCGATGGGTCGGACATGTCTGACGAGTCGGACAGAAACGCATCGATCTCCTCCGGCGTGGGCGGCAGGCCGGTCAAGTCGAGGGTCACGCGGCGGATGAGAGCCTCTCTCGATGCCGTCGGGGCGGCTTTGAGCCCCTGCTCAGCCAAGCGGGCCTGGATGAAGGCATCGATGGGGTTCTGCACGGGACCGCTGACCTTCGGTGGCGGCGCTTTCACCGGTGCTTCAAAGCTCCAGTGCTTTTTGTATTCCGCGCCTTCCTTGATCCAGCGGCGCAGAATCTCGATTTGAGCTGCGGTGATCTTTTTATTGGTCTCCGGCGGCGGCATCAATTCGTCTTCGTCATGCGTGACGATCCGCTGAAGCACACTGCTGGCCTCGGGATCGCCAGGCTTGATGGGAAAAGCGCCTTCGATGGCGGTGAAGGCTCCTTCCGGCGTGTCGAGGCGGAGGTCCCCCTTGCGCTTCTTCGCGTCGAAGCCGTGGCAGGCGAAGCAGTTGTCGCTGAGGATGGGGCGGATGTCGCGATTGAAGTCCAGCTTGCTGGCGGCGGAGGCCGAGGTGGCAAGCAGGAGCGATGAGGTGACGGCGCGGAGAGTCATGATGCTTGGAAAAGACGCCGGAAAGCGCCGCTCCTATCGTCTGGGGGTTTGGAGATTTCGACTGGAGGGCGGGGAAAGCGGTTCATCCGGGAAGTTCGTCCGTCATGCGGGCGACTGATCGCTTCACGCCCCCTCACCTAACCTTTCGCTTCGCGGCGCTTCGCTAGCCCCGCATCCTGCGATGAAGTCATCGGCAACCACTCGCGGGGAGAGGGACCGGAATGCCCAAATCGGCACTCGTTCCGCATCAGGTTCTGCCGTGTGAAGTTGGAGCAGCTTAAACTCATGGCGCCTACTGTTCGGTCCCTCTCCCCGCTGGGCGTATCCGCGTTCTTTTTGGCTGGATTGCGGGGAGAGGTTAGGTGAGGGGCACCGCGATTCGCCCGTAATCGAACAATGCACCACTTCCCGGATGAACCAGAAAAGACCGTGACGAGCTACCTTCCAGGCCCGGGGATCTTCTGCGGCACTTTGGGCTCCGGCATGGCTTCTTTGATTCGTTTCTCCGCCGGGATGCCGAGCCAGTTTTCGAGGTTTTTGAGGTGCTCGATGACGCCGGGTGTGTTCATGCCGCGATCATATTCCTTTTTGAGGATGTCGTAGGCCTTGCGGTAGCTTTCCGGGTCCTGCGGAGCCTGGGCATAGGCAAAGGCGGCGAGATGCAGGGTGATGATCGGTGCGCCTCGTTTGCGAGCTTCCAGGTAGGCATCGCCCGCCTTGGCCATCTCGTAGCTGCGACGGAAATAAATGTCCGCGAGGCGTTCCCACAGGTGCGGATCATCGGGGGAGAATTTCAAACCTTCTCGCAGGATGGCCGCGCCGCGCTGCACATGCTCGTGGTAGAGCTGGCCGCGGATCTCGTTGTTGCGATCCTCGCTCTTGTCGCGGTTGTAGAGGTAAAAGCCGGCGGCGTTGTAGGCCATGTGCCACGCGGCCTCGTCCCAATAGGTGGCATTGCGCGGCTGGAGGCGCGTGACAATGCGGTAAAAGCTGTCCACCTGGCCCCAGTTCACGCGTTTGAATTCGGTGTAAGCGCGAAGCTGCAGCATGCTGGCCACCAGACCCCGCACGCCGCCGAGAATCGCGGCCAAGCCGCTCTGGCCCATGCTTTCCACAGCGCTGACGGAAACGGGCTCGTCGATGAGCCTCGCCGTGCGCAGGTCATGCGTCACACGCTGCTCCAGCGGCAGCTTTACCACACCAAGGATCAAAAGGACGGCGAGAGCCTGGAGTTTCCGCTTCATAGCTCCTTCTCCACGAATAGCAGATGCGCGATGCTCATGTAACCGAAGACGTAAAGCACGGCGATGCCGGCCATATCGAGCACGGCGGACCATGGAACGGACTCACCATTCACCACGCCATCGACGATGTCGAACTGCGCCAGATCAGGAAAAACAAGGGCCAGCGCCAGCGCGGCGAGACGCTCCGCATGGCCGCTGAGATAGGGGTGGAAGAAAAACTCGCGCAGCAAATGCTCGCCATGACCGATGATCACCGCGCAGAAGGAGACGACGATGGTGAAAAGCGTGGAACTGGCGATGCAGGAGAGCACCAGCGCCATCGTGGTGACGACGGAGGCCTTCAAAAAGATCGCGAACACCGCCCAATGCATCTCCCAGGTGAGTCCCTGCCTAGCCACGATGGCCTTCACCCGCTCGATGGTCTCTGGTGTGGCCTGGCCGTCATACTCCAGCGCCCTCAACGCATCCTGCATCACCATGCCCTGTCGCGTGTAGATGACCACACTGAGCACGAGGTCCATGACGAGCAAACCACCGCCGATGAGCAGCATCACGCCGAGCAGCTTTCCCACGAGGTAATCAAAGCGTGGCACCGGCTTCGAGAGGATGGTGTAGAGCGTGCGGTCCTCCATGTCCTTTGGCAGCAGCAGGGCGGTGGAGACGATGCCGATGACGATGCTGAAGATCTGCAAAGCGCCGAGTGACACGGTCTTGATGAGGCCGAGCTGCTGCTCGGGATTGATCACCGAAAAGGCAAAGCCCGCACCCACGACCAGCACGCAGAAGAGCACGAGGAAGAAGAGGATCTTCATTCGCACGAGCTGCGTCATGGTGGCGAGCGCCAGCGTCCAAACGCGGGCGATTTTCAAGGCGATGCCGGAAGGTTGGATCGTGGCCGGGGTCATGATTTGTCGTCCGTGGCCTCCAAAAAGAGTCGTTCGAGCGTCGTGCGTGGTTTGCCACTGCTCAGGAGCTTCGCGCCGGCGCCGCTGGCCTTCACGAGTTGCTCGATTTGAGCCAGCAGATCGGCACTGGCGTTTTCCAAGGTGATTTCCGTCTGGTTCTCCACGGCGGTGAGATCATCGAGTCGGCCTTCACGCACCATCTTGCCATGCGCCATGATGCCCACGCGATCACACACCTCCTGCATCTGCTCCAGCAGGTGGGAGGTGACGAGCACCGTGAGGCCACGCTGCTTCATCTCCAAGATGAGATCGCGAATCTTCCGCGAGCCGGCTGGATCGACGCCCGCGGTTGGTTCATCGAGCACGAGCAGGCGTGGATCATGAATCAAGGCCTGCGCCAGCCCGAGACGCTGCAGCATGCCTTTGGAAAAGCCTCCCACGCGTCGGTCAGTGGCCGATTCGAGGCCGGTGAGCTTCAGCATGTCCTGCGACCGATCCTTGAGGTTCTGGCCGCCGAGTCCGCACAGGCGACCGTAGAAAAGCAGCGTCTCCAGGCCAGTGAGGTGCTTGTAAAAATACGGGTTCTCCGGCAGGAAACCCACGTCGCGGCGGCTCGCCACCTCGGTGCTCGATTTGCCAAAGATGCTCGTCTCACCCTGGGTGGGTGCCAGCAGGCCGAGAATGGCCTTCATCGTGGTCGATTTGCCGCTGCCATTCGGCCCGATGAGGCCGTACACCTCGCCCGACTGCACTTCAAAGCTCACGTCCTTCACCGCCGTGAACGAACCCTTCACCAAGGTGCCTTTGAAGACCTTGGTGAGGTGGCGGACGGAGACGGCGGGGGAGGTTTCGCTCATGCGGGAGGTTGCGGGCCGCATTTGATGGCGAGGAAATCATGCGCGGCAAGATTTCCTCCGTGGACGATTGACACGCCGGAGGCTTTTCATTTCAACGCGAATGAAGACGAATGGAAACGAATGGCCGTGAATCTGGCTTCTCGCCCTATTCGCGGTCATTCGGTTCCCATTCGGATTGGATTCGCGTGAAAAACAACTACCCGCTCAAGAGACATACACGGCAAGATTTCGTCCACGCCGCTCGTTCACGCCGCCCCATGATCCGCCTCCTGCTTCTCAGCCTCCTCGCCATCGCCACGCTCCGGGCCGCCGATGCGCCGCCAAACATCGTCATGATCATCTCCGATGATCATTTGTGGAGCGACTACGGCTTCATGGGCCATCCCGTGGTGCAGACGCCGCATCTCGACCGTCTCGCCAGCGAAAGCCTCACCTTCAAACGGGGCTATGTGACCAGCAGCCTGTGCTGCCCCAGTCTCGCTACCATTGTCACCGGCCAGTATCCGCATCAGCACCTCGTCACCAGCAACGACCCGCCCATCGTGCCGGGTGCGGCGAAAGGGAAGGGCAAGAAAAAAGGCCCCGCTGACCCCGCCTTTGAGGCCGGACGCGAAAAGATGAGCCAGTTCCTCGAAGCTGCTGGCACGCTGCCAGCGCAGCTCAAAGAGAAAGGTTACCTCAGTCTGCAAACCGGCAAATGGTGGCAGAAGCATTACTCACGCGGCGGCTTCACCCACGGCATGACCGAAGGCGGTCGCCATGGCGACAAGGGCCTCGACATCGGCCGCAAAACCATGCAGCCCATCTACGACTTCATCGGCGAGGCCAAGAAGCAGGAGAAACCCTTCCTCGTCTGGTATGCGCCGATGATGCCGCATGATCCGCACACGCCGCCGGAGCGTCTGCTGGCGAAATACAAAGACAAGGTGCCCAGCCTCCATGTGGCCAAATACTACGCCATGGTCGATTGGTTCGATGAAACCTGCGGCGAACTCGTGAAGCACATCGACGACCAGGGCCTCAAAGAGAACACGATCATTGTGTATGTCACCGACAACGGCTGGATCACCAACCCACAAACCGGCCGCTACGCCGATAAATCCAAGCAAAGCCAGTATGACGGCGGTTTGCGCACGCCGATCATGATCCGCTGGCCCGGCAAGGTGAAGCCCCGCATGCATGAAAGCCTCGCCCAGAGCATCGACCTTGCTCCCACGCTGCTGAAAGCCGCCGGGCTCAGTCCCACGGCGAAGATGCCCGGCATCGATCTCCTCGACGACCAGGCCGTCACCGCTCGCACCACCATCTTTGGCGAGTGCTTCACGCACAACTACATCAACATGGAAAACCCCGCGTCGAGCAGCCTCAAATGGCGCTGGATCATCGACGGCCACGACAAGCTCATCCTCCCCCACGCCGCCAACCAGCCCGCCGACGTCGTCGAGCTCTACGACCTCCAAAACGACCCCACCGAAGAGAAAAACCTCGCTGGAGCGAATGCGGAGAAGGTGAAGGCGCTGACCACGAAGGTGGATGCGTGGTGGAAGCCGTGAGAGGTTTGGTGAGAGGTGAGAAGTTAGAAGTTAGAAGTTAGAAGTTAGAAGTTAGAAGTTAGAAGTTAGAAGTTAGACGTCTCACCTCTTACTTCTCACTTCTAACTTCTGACCTTTAACGCCTCACCCAATCATCGCCCGAAACTCCGCCTCGCTAAGCACCTTCACACCGAGCTTTGTGGCCTTGTCGAGCTTGCTGCCAGCATCGGCTCCGGCGAGGAGGTAGGTCGTTTTGCCGCTCACGCTGCCGCTGACCTTGCCGCCGTGGCTGCGGATGGTGTCGGCGATGGTTTCGCGTTCCTGGCTCAAGGTGCCGGTGATGACCCAGGTGGTGCCGGCGAGCTTGTCGCTGGCGGCTTCGACGGCTTTTTGCACGAAATTGAGTCCTGAGGCACGCAGACGGTCGAGGAGCTGAATGTTCAGTTCATCTCGGAACCAGGCGTGAATGCTCACCGCGACGATTTCGCCGATGTCGGGGCATTGCATGAGTTCTTCGACGCTGGCCTTCGCGACGGCGTCGATGCCGCCGAAGTGCTCCAGCAGCTTGCGGGCACCGCCTGCGCCCACATGCAGGATGCCGAGGCCGAAGACGAGACGCCACGGATCCTGCTGCTTGCTGGCTTCGATGGCTTTGAGGTAGTTGTCGATGCTCTTGGTGCCGACTCGCTCCAAGCGGGCGAGCAGCAGTTCATTGAGCACGTAAAGATCCGCCACATCGCCGACGAGGCGCACCTCCACGAGCTGCGCCACGACGCTCTCGCCGAGGCCGCTGATGTCCATGGCGGCGCGACTGACAAAGTGCTCGATGCGGCGCTTCACCACCTCCGGGCACTTCGGATTCGGGCAGCGGATGACGACCTGCTCCTCATCGCGATGCACCCCCGTGCCGCACACCGGGCAGTGCGTGGGCGGTACGATGGGCTGCTCGCTGCCATCGCGTTTCTCGGTTTTCACGCTGACCACGGCGGGAATGATCTCGCCAGCTTTTTCGATGATGACGCGATCACCCACGCGGATGTCTTTGCGCTCGATCTCTTCAAAGTTGTGCAGCGTGGCATTGCTCACCGTGCTGCCACTGACAAACACCGGCTCCAGGCGTGCCACCGGCGTCAAAGCGCCCGTGCGGCCCACCTGGATGTCCACGGCGAGGATTTTCGTCTCCGCCTGCTCGGGCTGGTATTTGTAGGCGATGGCCCAGCGCGGCGCTTTGCTCGTCACGCCAAGCTCACGCTGATCGGTGAAGGCATTCACCTTGATCACCGCGCCGTCGGTTTCATACGGCAGGGCTTTGCGCTGCTCATCGAGCTCGCGAATGGCCTTCAGCAAGCCTTCCGCACTGTCGGCATGCCAGATGAGGTTCGACTTCGGCAAGCCAGCGACTTCGAGGAGCTTTCGCACGTCGTTTTGCGATTCGATGGGCAGACCGCTGGCATCGGCGAGGCCGTAGAAGACGATGTCGAGCGGGCGCTTCGCCACGATTTTGGGATCGAGCAGCTTCAGTGTGCCCGCGGTGGAGTTGCGCGGATTGGCAAAGAGCGATTCACCGGCCTCCTCACGCTCCTGATTGAGCTTCGCGAAGCCCGCCTTCGGCATGAAGACCTCGCCACGCACCTCGAAGGTTTGCGGACCGTTCTTCGGCAGGCGCAGTGGCAGCGTGTTGATGGTCTTGAGGTTGTTCGTGACATCATCGCCCGTGGTGCCATCGCCACGCGTGACGCCGTGTTTGAGCACGCCGTCCTCATAACGCACGCTGATGGCCACACCGTCCACTTTGGGCTCAATGACGCACTCCACGGATTCGCGACCGAGGCCCTTCTGCACACGGGCAAAGAAGGCCGTGAGTTCCTCCTCGGAGTAGGTGTTGTCGAGGCTCATCATCCGCACTGAGTGTGTGATCTGCGTGAAGCCTTCCAAAGCCGCTCCGCCCACACGCAACGTCGGCGAATCCGGCGTGAGCAGATCCGGAAACTGCGCCTCAATGTCCTGAAGCTCACGCAGGAGCACGTCGAACTCCTTGTCCGAGATCACCGGTCTGGCCTCGACATAGTAGAGGCGGTTGTGGCGGTGCAGTTCAGCACTGAGAAAGGCGGCTCGGGCGGCGGCTTCGGCGTGGGTCATGGGGAGGAAGTCAAGAGGTCAAGAGGAGGTCAGGATGGTCAAGGAGGAGGTTTGAAGCCCCTTCGATCAATCAAGCCAGTTTTCGACTCTCAAGCCGGGCACCTTTTGAAAGTCCACCAAGTTTCGCGACAGCAACGTGGCATCGTAAGCGAGGCAGATGGAGGCGATTTTGAGATCCATCGTGCCAATGGGAATACGCTCGCTTTGGAGACGATGAAAGTGGTTTGCCGCATCCTGGTCGAATGGCAGGATGCTGAACTTGCCGAGTGTCTCCAAGCAGCGCTGGAGCTTCGAATAGGCTTCCATTTGTTCTTGCCCGGGTTTCTTGCGGTTGAGCAAGGCCAGCCATCCACGCAGGCTCTCCTCCGCAGCGGTAATGCATGAGAAAACCTGCGCTTCACGTTCGTCGATACGGCTCATCAAGATGGTTCCCAAAGCCGAGGCGTCGATGAATTCGGTGAAGTGATTGGTGTCGAGCACGACAAACATGACTCAACGGCGCTGATTCTCACTTTGACGCCACTCCGCGCCCAAGGCGGCGGCCTCGCGCAAGAGAGGATCGCCACGCATGGCTCCAAAAGCCTCGCGCCAGCGCTGATCGGGCTTCACACCCGGTTTTGTTTTCAGGCTGTCGGGCACCGGGCGCTGCGGATGTTCGACTTCAATCGTGGATGAACTCATGGCTATATTTTGCCATCCGCCAGATCGAACGCAACGGTCCATTTCTCATGTCAGGCCATTTGCAGCGATTGCTTGGCGAAAGGCACTTTCACCTGTCGGGGTGGCTTCGTCGGGCTCCAAAACAGCCGCTAGCGGTCCGCCAGGCCGATGTAAGTCACTTTCACGTCTCCGTCAGCGGCATCCTCCCAGTATTCGATCGCGTGGCGGCCGACGATGCAGCCGGAGATTCTGCGACCAACCGCATCACGGCGTTCGTATTCGGTGTGGTAGGATGGGTAGGAGCGGATGAGTTCCAATTTGTCGCGCACTTGATGCCGATCACGCTTCTTCATGCCGATCAGGAACTCCATGGCCTCATCAAGAATGAAGAGCCGGTAGTTCATGCGGCCTCGTTTTGGTCATCCAGAGCGTTTAATCTCTTTTGAGCTTCCTCCCATGGGGTCCAGCGTGAGGAGGTCTTGTCATCCAGCAGGTCTGCTGTTCGCTGAGCCCAATCTGGGTCGGTTTCACGGGAGCGGAGATCGATCAGATAGCTCATGAGCTGCATGCGCCCTTCCAGCGGCAGGACGGCGATCTCTTGTTTTAGCGATTCAAGGCTCATGGCGGCATTTTGCCATCCACCGGGGTGAACGCAACGGCCCATTTGAGGCCTGGGCTGTGTCAAAAACCTGCCCCAAACGCACGGAGTTCCACCAACCTTCGCAGATAAACGATCATTCATTTTCGGCGAGGCCGAAGGTTTAGGCGCGGCGGGCTTTCCTCAGCAACGGACACCGATTTCCCCGGCGATCCCGCCTGAAACAACAACCACCGCATCGTCATGAAAACCACTCGCCTCATCCACACCGCGCTGCTGCTCGCTCTGAGCAGCGGCTTTGCCCAACAGCCTCCAATTCCCCGTCCCCAGCCGCCGAAGCCCGGGGCGCACAAGCCCGGCTCGAACACCGGCGGCTCTGCCACGGATTTCGATCTCCCGGCGGAATTCCGCAGCGTCGATGGCTCTGCCAACAACACCGCGAACGCCGCTTGGGGTACGCCCGGCCAGGCCTTCATCCGCCTCGCGCCCTCGGAATATGCCGACGGAGCCAGTTCGCCCGCCGGTGCCACGCGACCCAGCGCCCGTGCGGTGAGCAATGCCGTCGTCAAACAGCCCGTCCTGCGGCCCAATGCACGCGGCGCCAGCGACATGATCTGGCAGTGGGGCCAGTTCATCGACCACGATCTTGATGAAACGATGACCGCCACACCTGCCGAGGCTTTTCCCATCCTCGTGCCCAAGGGCGATCCTTCCTTTGATCCCACCAGCACCGGCACGGCCACTATCCCGCTCTCCCGCTCGATCTACACGATGACCAGCGGCAAACGTGAGCAGACGAATGCCATCACCGCCTACATCGATGCCTCGATGGTCTATGGCTCCGATGCGGCGCGTGCCACCGGCCTGCGTGCTCTCGATGGAACAGGCCGTCTCAAAGTCAGCGAAGGCGATCTGCTGCCCTTCAACACCGCCGGACTGCCAAACGCACCTCCCGGCGCCACGTTTTACCTCGCTGGCGACGTTCGTGTGAACGAACAGATCGGCCTCACCGCCATTCACACCCTTTTCGTTCGCGAGCACAACTACTGGGCCTCCGAATATCAAAAAGTGAACCCCGGCGTCGATGACGAGGAGACGTATCAATTCGCCCGTATGATCGTGGCGGCCGAGATCCAGGCCATCACCTACCGCGAGTTCCTTCCGGTGCTCATCGGCAATGCGCTGCCCACTTACCGTGGCTACGATGCCACGGTGAACACCGGCGTCTCGAATGAATTTGCCACCGCTGCCTACCGCCTCGGTCACACGCTGCTCTCGCCGCAGATCCTCCTGCGCAATGCCGACGGCAGCGATGTGGCTGGCACGCCGCTGGCGCTGCGAAATGCCTTCTTCAACCTGCCCGTGTATGCCACCAACGGCATCGATCCCATCCTCCGCGGTCTCGTTTCCCAACGTGCGCAGGAGCTCGATGAATGGCTCGTCGATGACGTGCGTGACTTCCTCTTCGGTGCCCCAGGCAGCGGTGGCTTCGATCTCGCCTCGCTGAACATCCAGCGTGGTCGCGATCATGGCCTGCCCAGCTTTGCGAACATGCGCAAAGCCCTCAAACTGCCCCCCGTCACCCGCTTTGAGGACATCAACCGCGACCGCACCGTGCTCGCTGAGCTTCGCGCCGCTTACACCTCGCCTGCGGATGTCGATCTCTGGGTCGGCGGCCTCGCCGAGGCGGATCGCCCCGGCTCCATGGTGGGCGAGACCTTCACTCGCATCCTCGCCGATCAATTCCGCCGCTGCCGCGATGGCGACCGCTTCTGGTATCAGCATTATCTGCCACGCGGCCTCGTCCGCGCCGTGGAGCAGCAGACGCTTGCCAGCATCATTCGCCGCAACACGGGCATCAAAACCGAAATTTCCGATACGGCCTTCCTTGCGCCACCCCCGCGCCGCGGAGGACGTTGATCGGAGTCATGGAGTGTTGAGGTGAACCACGCCGGGTGCTGGATGAAAATTCAGCACTCGGTCTTTTGTTTTCACAACACCGCCTTCTTCACCTTGCCGAAATCCGTGCCGAGAAAGCGTTTCGCGAGGTTCTCGGCCTGCTCGGAGTGATCGGTGAGATAAATTTCGAGTGAGGGCTTCGATTTGGTCGTCCGCAGCAGGTTGTCCTGCTCCAGCTTCGCTTTCACATGGGCAGCGCAGGTGCTGGCGGAGTCCACCAGGCGCACTTTTTGGCCCAGCATGCGCTTGAGCACCGGCACGAGCAGCGGGTAGTGGGTGCAGCCGAGCACCAGCGTGTCGATGCCTTTGTCGAGCATCGGCTTCAAATACTCACGCAGCACGGATTTGAGTGCCGGATGATCCGTCCAGCCTTCCTCGACGAATGGAACGAGCAGCGGTGTGGCCCGTGCCTCGATCAAAATATCCGGCCGCCGCATGGCGATCTCATGCTGATACGCGTGGCTGCGGATGGTGCCGGCGGTGCCGATGATGCCCACACGTTCGCAGGATGACTCCGAAAGCGTCGCTTCGACGCCGGGGCCGAGCACGCCGATCACGGGCACGCGAAACGTAGCCTGCAAAACGGGCAGCGCATGCGCCGTGGCCGTATTGCACGCCACGACAACGGCCTTCACGCCATGCGAGACGAGAAACTGCGAATCCTCCACGGAGAATCGCCGGATCGTATCCGGCGACTTTGAGCCATAAGGCACGCGGGCGGTATCGCCGAGATAGATGATGGATTCATTCGGCAGCAGATCCCGCAGCGCCCGCACAACCGTCAGCCCGCCCACGCCGGAGTCAAAAACGCCGAGAGGGCTGTTGGCGGTGACGGGGGTGCTCATGGTGAAATGTGCTCGAACGTTGCTAGAGTAGGTAAGGCCATGGCATGAGCTAGCGGAATCTTGCTTCTCGGTCGCTACTCAGCGTGGAGAAATGACTCATAGATTTCTTTCTCCCTTTTGCCCCCGAGTCGCGCAGCCTCGCGATACCATTTTCTAGCAGCGTCTTGATCCATCATGGCGAACCCGAAATGCACGGCTAGTTCAAGCGCCGCTCCAGCGTCACCCCGATCAACTCGATTGTAGAGCTTCAAACGCTCCTCTTTGGATCTGGAAGTCGATTCCACAAAAGCTATCGGCCTCGGCGACGGCTTTTGAGAGCCACATGAAACAAGAACCCCAAGAAGTGGTCCCAAAAACCAGCGGGATGACATCTTGGGGCTCATGACTTGTTTAACTCGATTAGATCGCAAACACCTCGCGGGCGTCCGCGATGCCGCCGGTCAAAGCCGCCGCAGCGACCATGACAGGGCTCATGAGGACGGTGCGGCCTGTGGGGCTGCCTTGGCGGCCTTTGAAGTTGCGATTGGAAGAGGAAGCGCAGAGCTGGTCGCCGATAAGTTTGTCGGGATTCATCGCCAGGCACATGGAGCAGCCTGCGTCACGCCATTCAAAGCCGGCTTCGCTGAAAACCTTGTCGATGCCTTCCTGACGAGCCAGCACATCGACGATCTGCGAGCCGGGAACGGCGATGGCTTTCACACCAGCGGCCACTTTGCGGCCTTTGATGAACTTGGCCACTTCGCGGAAGTCGCTCAGGCGGCCGTTGGTGCAGCTTCCAATGAAGGCCACGTCGATCTTGGTACCCTTGATCGGTGCTCCACCGGTCAGCTTCATGTATGCGAGCGCTTCTTCGGTCGATTCACGCTGTGTGGCGGACTTCGCATCGGCCACGGAAGGGACGTTTTCGGTCACGGCGATGGCTTGGTCGGGGCTGACGCCCCAGGTCACGGTTGGTGGGATGTCCTCGGCCTTGATGTTCACCACATCGTCAAAAACGGCATCCGCATCGGTCGCGACGGCTTTCCATTGCTGCACGGCTTTATCCCATTCCGCGCCCTGCGGCGAGTAGGGGCGGCCTTTGAGGTATTCGAAGGTCTTTTCGTCGGGGTTCACATAACCGCAGCGGGCACCGCCTTCGATGGCCATGTTGCAGACGGTCATGCGCTCTTCCATCGTGAAGCTATCGAACAAGCTGCCGCCATATTCATAGGCGTAGCCTTTGCCGCCACCGGCGCCGAGCAAGCGGATGATGTGCAGGGCGACGTCTTTGGAATACACGCCGGGCTTGAGCTGGCCATCCACATTGATGCGGCGCACCTTCATGACGCTGAGCGCCATCGTTTGCGTGGCCAGCACGTCACGCACCTGCGTGGTGCCGATGCCAAAGGCGATCGCGCCGAAAGCGCCGTGTGTGGCCGTGTGGCTGTCGCCGCAGGCGATGGTGGTGCCGGGCTGAGTGATGCCCTGCTCAGGTCCCACGACGTGGACGATGCCCTGCTTGCCGCTGGCGAGGTTGAAATAGGTGATGCCCGTCTCCTTGGCGTTCTTGTTCAGCTCCTGGATCATTTCTTCGGCCAAAGGATCGGCAAAAGGCGCCACCTGGCTGTCCGTGGGCACGATATGATCGACGGTCGCAAAGGTGCGGTGAGGGTAGGCCACCTTCAGGCCGAGGTCACGCAGCATGCCAAAGGCCTGCGGGCTGGTCACCTCATGGACGAGATGCGTGTCGATGAGGAGCTGAGTCTGGCCGTTGGCGAGTGTTCCGACCGAGTGCGATTCCCAGACTTTGGCGAAGAGAGTTTTGCCCATGATTTGCGTGCTTTTGGAGGTTTAAAGGGCCGCGAGGCTAGCACGGGGAAACCATGGCGCAAGGAGGGGTTCTCTTCCCGCCGAGCGGGGACTAGGCGGGCATTTCTTGCCCTCAAGTGAGCAAAATCCGCCGCACGGCATGGCTCATTGAGGCGTTACCATCCGCATGAAGTCCTCCATCATGCTGCTGCTGATCCTCGGGATGCTTTCGAGAGCGGGGGCTGGCGAGGCGGTCTCGCCCGCTTATGAGCCGGCCAAGTTCTTCCGCACCCAGATCCAGCCCATTCTCGAGCGCCGCTGCTACGAGTGCCATTCTCACCAACACGAGCTGGAAGGGGAACTGGCCCTCGATTCGAAGCTCGGCTGGGAAACTGGCGGCGAAAACGGCCCCGCCGTGAAGCCCGGTGATCTCAAAAACAGCCCCCTCATCCAGGCCATCCGCCATCTCGACTCTGACAGCGCCATGCCGCCGAAGAAAAAGCTCCCCCCCATCGAGATCGCCCTGCTCGAAACCTGGGTTCTGCTCGGTGCCCCGGACCCACGCACCACCTCGAAGCCGTAAAGAAAGCGCTGAAGATCATTTCCATCCCAGATGTGGCTCGGGCACAAAAAAGCGGCAGGCCGTGAAGCCTGCCGCCGAGAGTCAAAGAGCCGAGAGAGGGCTTAGTAGCGCTCGCGACGGCCATTGCCGCCACCGCCACCGCCGCCACCACCGGCGTAGCCGCCACGGCCACCGCCGCCGCCGCCACCACCGTAACCGCCGCGGCCACCGCCGCCGCCGCCGCCGCCATAGCCACCACC
This sequence comes from Verrucomicrobiaceae bacterium, assembly GCA_016713245.1. Lineage (GTDB taxonomy): Bacteria > Verrucomicrobiota > Verrucomicrobiia > Verrucomicrobiales > Verrucomicrobiaceae > Prosthecobacter. Next base: position 429,975 of record JADJPM010000004.1, read on the forward strand.
GGCTGGACGGTCTTCTTTCGGACGCGCTTCATTCACAACGAGGGCGCGGCCCATGAAATCCTGATCATGAAGGGCCTTGATGGCCTCCTGCATGCCCGTGGCCGTGTCCATGGTGATGAAGGCGAAACCACGAGGGCGGCCTGTAGTGTGGTCCATCGGCAGGAAGAGATCGGTGACGGTGCCGTAGTTGGTGAAGAGATCGCGCAGGTCGTTGTCAGTGGCGGCGAAGGGCAGGTTGCCCACATACATTTTGGTGTTCATAACGTGTTATCTTTTTGAAAGCAATACTCCCAATGCATGCACGGCCAGCTCCGGTCTTCGGATTTCAGAACACCAACGAATCCAAAGAAACACCTGATGAACAGCTCGGTCTGCCTACTTCAGGTGGACTGCGGACGCGCCCTTCGTCTGGTTTGCCGTGGAAAGCAAGGGATGGTTTTGGAGGCAAGAGATCAGCGTGAGCAAGCAGCGGCCTTTTCATGCACTTTGACGACCTGAGAATACTTGGCATCAAATGGCGCAGGCTCTGCCCTTTCACCTCAACCCTAGTCCTTCGTCCTCCTCATGCGTCTGCTGTCTTTTCTCTTTCTGGCTTTGGGCATTGCCCCGTTCGTTTTGGCGGCGGACGACTACCCGCTCGTGCCCGCCCAGGAATGCCGTCCGCGTGCCGGCCTGCCGAATTTCCTCGCGAAGGCGACCACGCCGGGCGCGGCAGTGAAGATTGGCTACCTCGGCGGCTCCATCACCGCGCAGAATGGCTGGAGGCCAAAGACGCTCGCCCATTTCCAAAAGACCTGGCCGCAGGCGAAGTTCAGCGAGATCAACGCGGCCATCGGCGGCACGGGCTCGGACCTCGGCGTGTTTCGTCTCAAACAGGATGTGCTCGATCACCAGCCTGATCTGCTGTTTGTCGAATTCGCCGTGAATGACGGCGGCGCGGCCCCGGAGCAGATCCATCGCTGCATGGAAGGCATCGTCCGCCAGACGTGGAAGGCGCTGCCGGATTGCGACATCTGCTTTGTTTACACCATCACCGAAGCGCTCGTGCCCGCGATGCTCGACGGCAAATTCCAACGGAGCGCCAGTGCCATGGAAAAGATCGCCGATCACTACGGCATCCCCACGATTCACATGGGCATGGAAGTCGCGAAACTGGCGAAGGAAGGCAAGCTCGTGTGGAAGGCGAAGCTGCCGAAGACCGACGAGGAGAAGAAGCAGTTCGAAGGCAAGTTCGTCTTCGCCCCGGACAGCGTGCATCCGCACGTCGAAACCGGCCACGAGCTCTACCTCGCGGCCATCGTGAGGTCGCTGGAGCCAATTCAAGCCGCGTCGAAGGCCAAAGGCCCGCACGGTTCGGCCACGCCGTTCATCGCCACGAATTACGAGCAGGCCAAACTCGTGCCCATCACCGCTGCCACGCTCTCCAGCGGCTTCCAGCCTGCTCCGGCGGACTTTGCCAAGCGCTGGAGCAATCGCATGAGTGCTCTCCACAAGGCCGCGAAGCCCGGTGACGTGCTCACTTTCAAATTCAAAGGCACCCGCGCCTCCATTTACGACATCATCGGCCCCGATGGCGGCCAGGTGAACGTCACGGTGGATGACCAGCCTGCGAAGCTCGTGCCGCGCATCGACGCCTACTGCACCTACCACCGCCTCGCGACGCTCGCTCTCGGCAGCGAGCTGTCGGACACCGTTCACACCGTGAAGATCGAAATCAGCCCCGAAGTGCCCGACAAGGCGAAAATCCTCGCCAAGAACGGCAACAAGATCGACGACCCGAAGCGCTTCGAAGGCACCGCGTTTTACCCTGGGGCCATTTTGCTGGTCGGTGAGATCGTGAAGTGAGTAGAAGGCTGTGAAAAACTTCTGCTGGTCACCTGTCCTGCCGTCCGCTAAAATCTCCCCATGAAGAGCGAAGTCGTCAGCACGGAGGAACTCCTCCGCACCAACCCCAAACTCAAAGCCCTGTGGGAGAAGGACCGTCAAATCCGCTTGAAGCAGCCCTTGCGCACCTCCGAGGAGGCTATGGCGCAAGCCCTGGAATTAAAGAAAGTGGCTGGTTTACGCGCCTCGAGTTTGAGGAGCACGAGCTCCTCCAGTGGGCAAGAGACGCCGGTTGCCTTGGCGGTGAGCATGAGCTGATGCCGCCCTCGCTTGCTGACGGTGAAGAACATCGAGTGCGCTTCGACGAGCCATCGGGGCGCTGGTTTAAAGCCACGCACCCGGAGACCTACGGAGCTGCGCCGCAGATCAGCTACGACCTTGATCCCGAGACGAACCGGCCCGCAAAGCGGCTGGTGATGGGCAAAGGCACGCCAATGATCTACCTGGAGAGGTGGAGCCTGTTCAACGCGGTCTTCGGCGATGATGTGCGCCTGGAGCGTATCCTGCCGGTCGGCTATGGCCTTTCCATTCTCGTTTCGCAGCGGGACATCACGGGCGAGGCACCGGCTCTGGACGAGATCGCGGCATTCTTCCACGAGCGCGACTTTATGCCCGTTCCGGCTTCTCAAGATGCCTTTTATCGTGCCGCAGATGATGTGCTGGCTCTTGATGCGCATCAGGCGAATCTGGTGCGCACCGACGATGGCCTCGTGCCCATCGACATTCCCGTTTTTCGTCCCGATGAGGACATCTCCCGCTGGCTGCGAGGTGTCGGACTTTGACGGACAAGTCCAACTCTTTGGCGCGTATCCTTCCCCGATGCGCACGCTCCTCAGCCTCTTCCTCCTCGCTCTCACTCTCCACGCCGAGCCGGAGACGGTCATGGTCCCGATGCGGGATGGAGTGAAGCTGGCCACGGACATCTACAAACCGGCGGGCAGCACCGAGAAGCTGCCGGTGATCCTGACGCGCACGCCCTACAACAAGGCGGGTGCGAAGAAGCATGGCGAATACTTCGCGCAGCAGGGCTACATCTTCATCGCGCAGGACACGCGGGGGCGCTATGCCAGCGAGGGTGTGTGGCATTGGATGACCGACGACGGCCCGGATGGCGTCGATTGCGCGAAGTGGATCATCTCGCAGCCGTGGAGTGATGGGCAGATCGGCATGATCGGCACGAGTTATGTCGGCGGCACGCAGCATGCGATGGCTTTGGAGAAGGCACCGGGTCTCGCGACGGTGATCCCGGTGGACGCGGTGTCGAACTGCGGCGTGCAGTCGATGCGGAATGCGGGTGCCTTTGAAATGCGATTCTGGAACTGGATCATGCTCAACGGCGGCAAAGGCAGCAACGCGGCTCAAGATCCGGCCACCGAGGCCGTGCTGAAGGAGATGGCGGACAACCGTTTTCACTACCTGGTGAACCTCCCGCTGCGTCCGGGCCTCACGCCGCTGAAACTCGCGCCGGAATACGAGGACTGGCTCGTCAAAGCCATGCGCAACGGAGCGAACAACGACTTTTGGCGGCAGAACAACATCATCGACCACGCCGCCGACTATAAAGACATGCCCGTGATGCTCGTCGGCGGCTGGTATGACTCGTGGGCGGGCAACACGACAGCGAATTTCAGAGCGTTGACGCCTGTGTTGAAGAGTGACGTTTATCTCATCATGGGCCCGTGGATTCACGGTGCGCAGGCCAAAAGCTCGCATGGCATGGCAGACTTCGGCGCGGAGGCCGCCATCGCGGATGAGCTCGCCTGGCGTGTGAGCTGGTATGATCACGTCATGAAGCGCAAGCCGTGTCCCTTTGCCAAAAAGGTGCGCTACTTCACCATGGGCACCGGCGATGGTCACAAGACGCCGGAGGGAAAACTCTTCCACGGCGGTCAGTGGCATGAAACCGACACGTGGCCGCCTGCGGGCACGAAGAACACTGCGTTCTACCTTGGCAGCGAGGGCGTGCTTTCGACTGAAAAGCAGTCCGGAAGCTCCAGCTATGCTTTTGATCCGAAAAACCCCGTGCCGACCATCGGGGGCAATATTTCCAGCGGCGATGGCATCATGCTGCAAGGTGCGTGGGATCAGCGCGGCGGCCCTCACGTGTGGAACTGGCAGCAGCCACTCCCGCTCTCATCCCGAAACGACATTCTCGTCTTCCAAACCGCGCCCCTGGAGCACGACACCGAGGTCACGGGCGAGCTCGAAGTGAAGCTGTGGGTCTCCTCTGACTGCGTGGACACGGATTTCACCGCGAAGGTCATCGATGTGCATCCCGCCAGCACGGACTGGCCCGGCGGTTTCGACCTCAACATCTCCGATGGCATCTGCAGGGCGCGGTTTCGCGAATCCCTCGAAGAGGAAAAACTCATGGAACCCGGCCGGATCTACCCCCTCACCATTCGGCTCTATCCGACGAGCAATGTCTTCAAAAAAGGCCACCGCATCCGCGTGGACATCAGCAGCAGCAATTTTCCCCGCTTCGACGTAAACCCGAACACCGGCGAGCCTCTCCAGCAGCATCGCCGACTGAAAACGGCGCTCAACACGATTCATCATGATGCGGAGCATCCCTCCCACATCGTGCTGCCGATGCTCAAGGCTTCAAAATGAGCTGGTAGAGCGCCAGATCGAGCCACCGGCCGAACTTGAAGCCCGCCTCGCGGATGTGCCCGCAGGGCTCAAAACCGGCTTTGGCATGCAGGGCGATGCTTCCGGCATTCTCCGCATCAATGACGCCGATCATCATGTGATAGCCTTGCTGCGTGGCCCGCTGGATCAAACGGCTCAAAAGCTCTTTGCCGAGTCCGCGACCGCGAAAACGGGCATCGACATAGATCGAATGCTCCACCGTGTGCTGGTAGGCCGCGTGCGGACGAAACGGTCCGTAACTGCCGAAGCCCATCAAGGTGCCACTTTCATCCACCGCGCCGATGACAGGCAGATTCTTCTCCTGCTTGGCATTCCACCAAGCTTCCATGACCTCGGCGGAACGTGGTTCGTAATCGTAGAGCGCCGTCGAGTTCACGATGGCCTCGTTGAAGATGGCTTGGATCGCCTCCAGATGGTCGTGGGTGCAGTCGAGGATGGTCATACGGAAACGGGTTGCTTCACCAGACTGTCCACGTCGATGGGAGATTCGGCAGCGTTCTCCTTCTCCACCGGCTGCACTTTGATCTCCACGTTCACCGGGACGGCCCGCAGGCCTTCGATGATCGTTCTGAGGCGCTCGATCGTCACATCGCTCAGCGTCGGCTGGCTCACCGCTTCGGTGAGGGCGCTCAAATGGCCTGTGATGCGATTCACGGGGTCGTTTTCGCCCGCACCGCCGGTGAGCAGATTGCGTTTGAAGGTGCGCTTGATCTCGTCCCAGCGGGTTTTGTCCTCGTCGGTGCTCAGACCGTTGATCTCGCGCCATTTCAGCAAATTCGCCTCGGCAGCGCCGCTGAGCGTCTGCGCTTCGCCGCGGTAGTGATCGGCGATGAGCTGCGCGACCTCCTTGTCGGTCATCAATGGCAGGATTTTCTCCGAGATCTTGTTCATGTTGCGGTAGCTGCCCTGCAACTTGAACGGCGGCTCCACGCGATAGGCGTCTTCCATCGCTGCGCTGGCCACATACTGCTGGTTCACGCGCAGAATGACCTCGCGCACATGCAAAAGCTTCTCCATGACCGCGACGGCATCGTTGATCTCCTCCGCGCTGAAGCTGCCTTCGAACTCCACGCCTTCCCGCGAACCCGTCTGCGCGATCTTGAGCACCGAAAGAGCATCCTTGTGACTCCGCGCCGCGATGCGTGCGAGCGTGGCATTGCTGGTGAGTCCGTTCTCGATGTAGCTGTCTTTAAACGCGTCCTGATGACCGCCAAGAATGTCGCCCAGGTTGTAAGTGTCCGCACGATTCGCGAGCATGTCCGGCACCTGGAACTTGCCACCGACCTCGGTGTAAGGATTCCCCGCCATCACCACGGCTACTTTGCGGCCACGCAGGTCGTAGGTCTTCGCTTCACCGCGAAACACGCCCTCGATCTTCCTCGTGCCATCACACAGCGGGATGAACTTCTGCAAAAACTCGGGATTCGTGTGCTGAATGTCATCGAGATAGATCATGACGTTGTCGCCCATCTCGAAAGCGAGGTTCAGCTTCTCGATCTCCTCCCGCGCCGACGCATTCCGCGCCTCGCTCGGGTCCAAAGACGTCACCTGATGGCCCAGCGCAGGCCCGTTGATCTTCACCAGCGTGATGCCAAGCCTGCTCGCCACATACTCCATCAGCGTCGTCTTGCCGTAACCCGGCGGTGAAATGAGCAGCAGCATGCCCATGCGGTCCGTGCGCGTGTCCTTGCCCGCTGCACCGAGCTGCTTCGCCAAGTTTGCGCCGATGAGCGGCAGATACACCTGATCGATCAGGCGATTGCGCACGAACGAGCTCAAAACGCCCGCCTTAAACTGATCCAGCCTCAGATCCTTCCGCCGTTTCTCGCTCAGCTCATGCTTGAGCCGCTGAAACGCCTGAAACGCCGGCACAACGGTGCTTTCGTAGCGTTGCAGCCGCGCCGTGAACTCATGGTAGTCGAGTTCCAGCTTCGATTCGCTGATCCGGCCATGCGTGCCCGTCAGCCCGCTGATCGTCACCCGCGAAGCCGGCTCCGTGGGCGTCGCCGCAGGCGGTTGGTCATTCGTGACCACCATCGCCGCCGTTTCGATCAGCACGCCGCGCTCCGCCGTCGGGTTCAAAGCCGAGATCCACTCCAGCGCGATCTCAAACGCCAAAACCGGCTGCGCAGCCAGTTCGCTCATCGTCGTCTCAAAATCCTTCGCCGCCCGTTTCGCCGTCAATTCCTTCCGAAACGCCCGCAACAGCTCCAAAGCCGCCGCCGAGCGCGTGAACTGCGTTTTGGCCTGCAATTCCTCCAAAAGGCACCGAACGACTTGGAGTGCGGACGCCCTCGTCCGCCCGCCAGAATGCGGATGAGGGCATCCGCGCTCCATCCAGCCCTCAACGCGTTTCAACAGCTCATCATCCACATCCTCATTCGAAACGCCCAGCAACTCCCGCATGCGCCCCTTCGACTGCATGCGCGAAAACAGTGCCTTCTTCTCCGCATCCTCCGCCCAAGCATGCCAAAACAGCCGCGCATACCCACGCGACTCCGGCGAGTGCCTCAACAAGCCCAGCGCCGACTGCATCTCCCGCAGCGGCTTCAGAATCAGCGCCGCGTCGTGATCATGCACGCCCTTCGTGTAGCCCTCATCATACCTCTGCGCCATGAACGCACTCACCTCCGTCAATTCGGTCACTCCGGTCAATCCCGTCAAAATCTTCCAAGCCAAAAACTCCGCGCGATACACCTCCGCATTCTCCGAAACGACCGCCTGATCCCAAACCGCTCGCTGCGTCTCCAACTCCGCGCTGTCCACCTTCTCAAAGAAGCGTGTGCCAGTGAGATGAAACGCCAAAGTGCCCTCGCGGGGCAAAATCGTCAGCTCCAGCGGCTGCTTGTTCACGCTGAACTGATGCTTGCCGAGCTGGATGAGATCGCCGCCGACAAAAATCTCTGACTTGTCGCGGATCTGTTTCAGCGAGTCCTGCTGCACCGTCTTGAGCCGCGTGCTCAACTCATCCGCGCGGACACTGTCGCCGAGTTTGCGCAGTTCATCGATCAGGTCGCGCAACTTGGCGACCATCGCATCGCCCGCGAGCCAAGCGTGCACCTCCTCCGGCTTCGCGAAGCTCGTCAGACGATTCCGAATGCTCGTCAAAATGCGCTCCGCCGACTGCCCGAGGCTGCTGCAGCGTCGATTCAGCGCATCCGTGAGGCTTTGACGCCGCGACTCAAAGGCCGTCTGCACCTCCTCACGCTTTTTGACCAGCTCCGCCGCATAATCATCGAAGTCGGAGAACTTCGTCTCCATCTCCTCGATCTGCACGAGCACGCGCGTGAGTGATTCATCACACTTCTCCGGCGTGGTGGCCACTTCGAGGTAGTTCAGCACGCTTTGACTGAGCAAACTGAGCTGCGCCTGAAACTGCGCCGCACCTTCCGTCTTCGCCAGATCGTTGCGGCGATTGCGCAACACGCTGCGCACCTGATTGAGCTGCGCAAACAGCGTGCTGATGCCCTCGATGATGCGCGTGGTCTCGGTGGCGTCCTGAATCTTGAGCCCGCTGACGATGGCGGTAAGCATTTCCAGCTCGCTGCTTGATTTCGCGAGCGCTTCCTCGACCTCCTGCGCCTCGGTGACCTTCGTCAAAGCGGGCACGCGGGCCTGCTGCTCATTGATTTGCTTCCGATACGGATCGAGCGCCTCCGGCTTGAGCAGGAAGGCCACGCACTTCGCGCTGAGCTTGTCACCTGCCTCGGCGACCGCCTTGTCCATCGCATCAATGACCGCCGCGTCCGTGTAGCGCACATCGCGAAGAGCGATGATCTGCCCGCGCAGCTCGCGAAGCGTGCTCAGGAGCTGCACAAAGCCGAGAATGTCATTCGGATCGGTGTTCGTCGCGGCGCTGATGGCCTTTTGCGCCTTCTCTTGCAGCGCGGTGGTCTGCTCCGCTGCCGTTTTGCGCATGCGGCGCACTTTTTCAAACTCACCCAAGGCCGCCTCGGCGGTCGTTTTGATCTCGGTGAGCGTTTCCTTGAGATTGTGCGCCTCGTCCTTGCCCACCCAGAAGTAACTGTCGGCGATATCACCGCAGGAACGCGCCAGCTCGACATACAGGCCGCTGAACGAGTCGTCCTTCGCCAGCAACGTCAGCACACCACGGCACTCAGCCATCGCGCGGACGATTTCGGCATTGCCGATCTTGCTCAGGAAGGTCTGCGCGGCTTTGGCCTCGCTCACATCGGCCGTGAGATACGGCGTGCGCCAAACCTGCACGACGTGATGCTTCCGAGGCTCGGGATCGCCATCAAAGAGGATCAGTTCGCCCGTCGGGAAGAGCGAGTAGCCGTGACAAGGCTGCGGCGTAGCGATGCTCTGTGTGATGAGGTTGTAGCTGAGCAGCAAATACGATCCGCTTTCGAGATGACTGAAGACAAACAGCGTGTCCTCACCATTGGCCGCAGAAATACGCCGCTCAAAACGCATCGGCGGCAGTCCCGTGTCAAAGCGGCGGACCTCACCCGTTTGCAGCACATACCCATGAGGAAAGACGATGCCGTGGTCATCCGGCAGCAGCACGCAGCTCTCCGCAATGCTGTCGATGCGATGCGCCTCACGCGTGCGTTCGTTGAAGACGAGATGCCGCCACTGCTTTTCCTGATACGGCAGCACTTTGAGCAGGATCAGGTTGCCAACGATGGCGTAGTGTACCTCGGCGTCGTCGAGCGTCTGGTCTTTGTTTTCGACCGGCTCGTTGTAGATGCCGCGACCGGTGGCCGTGTTGTTTTCCACCTTCACCGTGAGGTCGCCGCCGACGGTTTCGACGAACACTCGGTCCTCGATGCTGATGTGCGGATGCTCGCCGTGGATGTACATGTCCCGCGTAGCTCGCTTCCACGCGAACTCCTGCGGTGTGGGAAAGACAAACTCGTGATCGCTGCGGTTGCCGAGATACTTCAGCGTGCCCTTTTCATCATCGACGAGCCATTTGAACGTTTTGACCTCCGTCGCCCGCTGCCCGACCTGAAAGCCCATGTATAGATGCGGCCCGATGCGGTGGAACTTCAGGAAGGTGGCGTGCTTGTAGTAGTTGTAGAGGTAAACGAAGTCCTCCGCGAACTGCGCATCGCTCAGCAGCGAGTCTTTATTCGAGTGAAAGCTGTGATCGCCGTCCTGGTAGTCCACCACCGCGAAGACGTCCTCGATCTTCATCGTCGAGCGAAGCCCGAGATGCACGTTGTAGCCAAACAGAAAGCGCTTCGGCCCGATGGCCGCCATATCGCGCGGCACGCAGTTGTTGTCCGTCGTGAGCCGCGTCGTGGTCAGCAGCGCCGTCTCAATCCCGCCGAACTCCGCCTTCCGGTCGTTGTTCAGCAAATCCAGCCGACGCTGCAACTCCGAGCCGTGCTTCGACAAGCGCTGACGAATGACTTCGTAAGCGCCTGCTTCGAGCTGGGGAGAGGATGGGTGCGTTTGGGACATTCCAGGTTAGTCGATGTGCGCGTGAGCGTTTTGGAGTGCGCCGGTCCTCCGGCGCTTTCGAGTGTCTGGCGGCTTTCGAAAAGCTCCAGAGGACTGGAGCACTCCAAAACGCTGCCGCGACACTCGAAGCCAAGACATGAACATTACTTCTTCGCTTTCGCAGCCAGCAAACCGGCCACGTTGGACTCACTGAGGCCGAAGCGACCTGCCGCGCCGATCATGCTGGTGAGTTTGTTGAGGGTGCCTGCATCGGGATTGAGGCCGATGAGCTTGGCGAAGAGGGCGCTGAGGGTGAGGTTCTTCGTGTCTTCGGCGGTGAGGCCGAATTGATCGACGATGGTCTTCAACTGGGCTTTGAAGTAGTCGGGGTCGCCGTTGAAGAAGGTCTCCTTCACGTCGGTGAGCGTGCGGCTGCCTTCGACCATGCGGTCGATGGCGCGGGCGTTGCCGATGGCGTTGGTGATCTTGTCGAAGAACTGCGTTTCGCCACCGACGATCTCGATCTTGGCGGACTTCATGGCCTCGCCGAGCACGCCAGCCTGGGCGGCGGCGATGTCTTTCTGGATGCTGATCTCCGCGAGGGCGATGGCCTTGTCTTTGTCGAGGTTGAGCTTGAACTCCTCGTGCTGACGGCCAGCGTCTTCGAGCAACTTCATGGCCTGGGCCTTCTTGGTGATGCCATCGGCCTCGGCGGCGAGTTTCAGCTGCGTGACCTCGGCATCGACGGTGCCCTGCTTCTGCGAGGCCTCGGCCTTGGCGAGAGCGACCTGCGCTTCGCCGAGTCCGACAGCGGCGGAAGTGGCCGTTTTACCTTCGGCAATGGATTTCTCGGCTGCGGCGTCCTTCGCGGCAGATTCTTGGCGAGCTTCGGCAAGAGTGAGGATTTCCTGCGCATGCAGTTCGGCAGCCTGCTTGGCAGCTTCGGCGGCTTTGATGGCCGTGAATGCAGCCTGCTCGGCGGCGAGTTGGGCAGCTTGCTTCGCAGCCTCGGCTTCTTTGATTTTCTGAATGAGCTGCTCCTGGGCGTTTTTCTCGGCGTTGGTAAGCGCGACCTGCTTCTCGCGGTCGGCTGTAGCGAAGGCCTCGGTGTCCTTCATCTTCTGCTGTTCGACGACAACGGTCTTTTCGAGGGCCACGCGGTCCTTGATGACCTCCTGGATGTTCTTTTTCTCGATTTCGACGGCTTTTTCCTTCTCGATGTCTTTCAGCGTGGTGACACGCTGACGGTCGATGATCTCCAAATCGCGATCTCGGGTCACGCGCTCGACTTCGACGGCATCCGTGCGCTCTTTGTTGCGCTGGGCGACCAGAACCTGGCGATCCTTGTTTTGCGTGGCGACGGCGATTTCCTCGTCGGCGGTGATTTTGGCGCGTTCGGACTTCAGACGCTCCTCGTTTTGCACTTTGGCCGTTTCGGCTTCTTCGCGAGCGATGACGCTTTGGACGTCGCGTTTCTGTTTGGCCTCGGTTTCGGCCAGTTGGCGTTCCAGTTCCAAAATGGCCTCACGGGCCTGCACGTCCTGCTGTTTGATGACCTTCTCTTTGTCGCGCTGGATGTTGTTGGCCAGTTTGGCCTGCGCAGCGGTAAGTTCGGTGATTTTCTTGATGCCCTCGGCGTCGAGAATGTTGTCCGGGTCGAGGTTTTCGAGCTGCGTCTGCTCCAGGAAGTCGATGGCGCAGTCGTCGAGCGCGAAACCGTTCAAGTCCGTGCCGATGACTTTCAGAATCTCGCTCTTGAAGGTGTCGCGCTCATTATAAAGCTGCACGAAGTCGAAACGCTTGCCGACGGTCTTCAGTGCTTCGGAGAACTTGGCGTCAAAGAGTGTGCGGATCATGTCCACATTCGAAGCGCGAGCACAACCGATGCTCTGGGCGACACGCAGCACGTCTTCCGGCGTTTTGTTCACGCGGACAAAGAAGGCGACCTTGATGTCGGCGCGAAGGTTGTCCTTACAAATGAGGCCTTCGTTGGCCTTGCGCTCGATTTCGATGCGCTTCACGGAGATGTCCATGTACTCGGCCTGATGGGCGACTGGAATGACCAGCATGCCGTTGAAGGACACTTTGGTGCCGCCAACGCCATTTCGCACGATGGCCTGCCCTTGTGTGACCTTGCGGAAGAAGCGCGAGAACAGGATCAGCACGCCGAGGAAGATGCCGATGGCGATGACTCCGACGAGGATGCTGCCTTCGAGGAGGACTGCGAGTGTTGGGAGGTATGTTTGCATGGTTTGAGAGATCGGGAGTTAAACAGATTCGATGAAGTAGAAGGCGTTGTCGGTGCCGGCAGCGGTGATTTTGGCCTGGCTGCCCTTGGCGAGCGTGCCGCCTTGCGTGCGGACATTGATGAGAAGCGGAGCGCCGTTGGCGGTGACTTCGAGCTGGCCGTAGGTTTCGTCGGCTTCGATAGAGCAGACGGTGCCGGTGCGGCCGATGACCTCCTCGGCCTCGGTATCAGCATCTGCCATGGCTCTGAAGAGGCTGGCGATGGGAATGGTGACGAGCTTTGTGATGATGAGGCTGCCCGCCAGATTGGGGCCGAGCAGGATGAAAGCCTGCGCGGTGCTGTGGGTGGAATTCCACTTCTCATTCAGCGCAAGTGAAAGGAACCACATGAAAAGGATCAGAAAGCTGAGCCACACCACAATGGGCACCTGGGAGAATCCGAAGAGACGGCCCGCTGTGATCCACGCGCCGCCTGTGTTGATGCCATGACCATGAGAACCATCCGCATCTCCTGCGCCAAAGTCATCTGGCAGATCGGTTTCAAAGTCGAGCGCACCAAAGATGACGAGCAGCCAATAGCAAACCACCAGCGCCAAAAGGAGCGTGAGCAGGACTTGATGTGGCGAGATTGCGGCCTGGAAAAGTTCAAACACGTCGGGAGTCGGTTTGGAATTATTTGCGATTTAAGCTGGGCGTCGAAATGAAGGCTATTCCAATTTTATCGGAATAACTCAGGCGGCTATTTGACCCAGATTTCGCGTTCCGTCGCGTCGATCTCAGCTTCCCAGGCTTTAAGGCGTTTTTGGAGGTCTTCGACGATCTCGGGGTGCTGGTAGCCGAGGTTGGTGCGCTCGCCGATGTCGGCTTCGAGGTCGAAGAGGAGGTCCATCGTGTTGCCGTCGTTGATGTACTTCCATTTGCCGTGGCGAATGGCCTTCTGCTTGCGATTCGAGCGGTCGATGCGCCAGAAGAAGGTGCGGTCGATGGGTTTGGAATTGCTGGTGAGCAGTGGAATGAGGTCGATGCCGTCGAGAGGCTTTTCGTTGTTCGTAGTCCCGCCTTTAGGCGGCTCTGAAACGGCTGAAGCCGGGACTACAGAACGAGCAGCAGCCAGAAAGGTGGCGTGCAAATCCATGGTGATGGCCATTTGGGAGGTCGTTTTGCCTTGCGGCAGCTTCGCGGGCCAGCGCATGAGGCAGGGTACACGGATGCCACCTTCCCACAGTGTGGCCTTATGGTGGAAGAGCGGCGCGTTGCGGCTGTAGCGCTCGCCACCGTTGTCGCTGGAGAAGACGACGAGTGTGTTGTCGGTGAGACCGTTCTTCTCAAGTTCGGCCAAAATCATGCCGACACCTTGGTCGATGCGCTCAACCATGGCTTTGTAAATGGCGCGGCTGCCGTGGTGCATGGTGTCTTTGGTCACCACGGGCGTCTGCGGTGCATCCGGCGGCTGAAACGGCGCGTGGACGGCGAGATGGGGGACGTAGAGGAAGAAGGGCTGCTTCGCGTGCTCGCGGATGAACTTGGCCGCTCGGTTGTTGATGAGGTCGGTGAAGTAGCCTTCCTGCTTCACGGGTTTCAGGCCATCTCGAAGGCCGTAGGTGCCATCGTAGTAGGCGTGCTGGTAGTAGTCCACATGACCGAGAAGTTCGCCGAAGTATTCATCGAAGCCGCGGTTCACCGGATTGTACTCGTCTTTGAAGCCGAGATGCCATTTGCCAAAAGCACCGGTGGCATAGCCTGCGGCCTTCATTTTCTGCGCGATCGTGATTTCAGTCAGAGGCAGGCCGAGGCCGTGAAAATCCTTCTCCGGCACCCATTCGCCCTTCACGCGGCGGAATTGCTCCACCTGATACCCGAACGCGAACTCGATGCCACACCGCTGCTGCCAGCGGCCTGTCATGAAGCCGGTGCGTGTGGGCGTGCAGACGGGCGCGTTCGCGTAGAAGTCAGTGAACTTCACGCCTTCCGCCGCGAGCCGATCGATGTTCGGCGTGGCGATGTCCGTGCCACCCATGCAGCCGAGGTCGCCGTAACCAAAATCATCCGCGAGGATGAAGACGATGTTGGGCGGCGCGGCGAAGAGCAGAGGGCAAAGAGCGAAGAGGAGGAAGAAGAGGCGCATGGGGGGAGGAATGACGAATGAGTAAATCCGAATGACGAACGAATGACGAAGCCCGAAGGCCAAAAAATGCGCGAAACTGCATTGGCGGCCTGATTCGGATTTTGGGTTTCGGATTTCCTTCGTCATTCGGATTTACTCATTCGTCATTTTTCCTCATCCGCCCTGCACCGGAGGCATCACAGCCACTTCCGCGCCATCGTGGAGCACGGCATCACGCTTCGCATAGGTTTGATCAAGGGCGAGGAGGAGGCTGCGGTCCCATTCGCGGAGCTTGGGCCAGCGTTGAAAGGCGATTTCGAGCAGATCGGCCATCGTGGAGCCTTCGGGGCATTCGATGGGCACTTCATCCGCGCCAGTGATGTCTTTGAGGACGGAGAAAAAGAGCACGCGGATGGTCATGGCGGTCACGCGGGGTTCAGGATGCCGATGCAGGGCAGATTGCGGAAGCGGCCCTGGTAATCCATGCCGTAGCCGACGACGAACTCGTCCTCGATTTCGAAGCCAATGTCTTCGACGACCACGTCACGCACGCGCTCGCGTTTTTTGGCGAGCAGGACGCCGGTGCGCAGCGAGGCGGGCTGCTGCGCGGCGACTTTATCCCGCAGCACGCTGAGCGTGAGGCCGGTGTCGAGGATGTCGTCGAGCAGGAGCACATCTTGACCGCGGAAGTCGAGTCCGGCGGGCCAGTTCATGCGCACCTGACCGCTGCTGGCTGTGCCGCCGTGGTAACTGCTGGCGCTGAGGGTGTAGAGCCGCACTGGCATGTCGAGATGACGCAGCAGGTCCGCGACGAAAAAGAGCGCTCCATCCATCAAAGCGAGCACGCTGACGACTTTGCCCGCGTAATGGCGATTCAGTTCGGCGGCCATCGCGGCCACGCGAGACTGGATTTGCTCAGGCGTGAGCAAAATTCGTTCAAGATCGGCTAAAACTCCGGTGACAGGCGCGGGCATGATGTGCTCTCTTTCTAACGCGATATGGCCACTCCTGACAAACTCAATCTCCAAGACCTGCGTGTGAGCTACGACCTCGACGTGATGCTCGAATCGAATACGCCTGCCGATCCGGTGGAGCTCTTCCAACTCTGGTTCAATGATGCCCTAGCTCATCAACTGCCGGAGCCGAATGCCATGCAACTGGCCACCGCCACACCCGATGGCACACCGAACGTGCGAACGGTGCTGCTCAAGGGCATCGACGGACGCGGTTTCCACTTTTTCACCAACTACGAGAGCAACAAAGGCCGCGAACTAGCGGCGAATCCGCGTGCGGCGGCCTGTTTTCTTTGGAACGAGCGCCATCATCAGGTCATCGTGCGTGGCACGGTGAGCAAACTGCCGCACGAAGAGGCGCTGGCCTATTTCGCTTCGCGTCCGGCGGGGCATCAAATTGGTGCCTGGGCCTCGGCGCAGAGCCAGATCATTCCAGATCGGGCTTGGCTGGATCAGCGGGCAGCGGAGATCGAGGTAAAGTTTGGATCGGACGTGCCGTGCCCGCCGTTTTGGGGTGGTTACACGATCCAGCCGACCGAAATCGAGTTCTGGCAGGGACGGACGAGTCGCCTGCATGATCGACTGCTGTATGGGCGGGAAGGTGGCGTGTGGGTGAAGAAGCGGGTGAGCCCGTGAATGAACAGGTTGAAAACCTGTTCGACTTTCTGCGTTCAGGCGGGTCATGCGCCTTTTCTTTTTCCTCCTCGCCCTTTCCCCGCTGCTCTATGCGGCCAAACCCAACGTCGTGGTAATTCTCAGCGACGACCTCGGCTGGGGCAGTGTGGGCTGCTACGGGGCAAATCCTGAGCTGGTGAGCACGCCGAACATTGATCGACTCGCGAAAGAAGGTCGGCGCTTTACGGATGCGCTGACGACTTCATCGGTTTGCTCACCGACGCGTTACGCGATGATGACGGGACGTTACTGCTGGCGCACGTCGCTCATCAGCGAGGTGCTGGGCACCACGGCGCCGCTGCACATCGAGACGACGCGGCTCACGATGGCCTCCATGCTCAAAACCCAGGGCTACAACTGCGCGGCGGTCGGCAAATGGCATCTCGGCTACGGCACGGCGGAGAAGTGTGATTACACGAAGGAACTGAAGCCCGGACCGCTCGAAATCGGCTTTGATTACCATTTCGGCGTGCCAGCCAATCATGGTGATCTGAGCGGTGTGTATGTGGAAAACCACTGGGTCTTTGGTTTGAACAAGGAGAGCCCGTCTTCGCCGAGTCCGCCGTATGTCACGATCGGTCAGCAGAAGGGAAAACCGACCAAAACGCTCGATTTGAATGCTCCAAAGCGCGTGGACGAAAACGTGATGGAAACGCTCACCGACAAGCTGGTGACGTGGATTGGCCAGCAAAGCGTGGAGAAGCCGTTTTTCGTCTATTTCACGCCAGTGGCCGTGCATAACCCGATCACGCCCTCAAAGGCCACCGCAGGCAAAAGCAAGGGCGGGCCGTTTTGCGACTTCATCAGCGATCTCGACCTCAGCGTGGGTCGTGTGCTCGATGCGCTCGATAAGCAGGGCCTCGCGGAAAACACGCTCGTCCTCTTCACGAGCGACAACGGCGGCGTGAACAAACCGGAGAATGCGAACCTTGTGCAGACCGATGCGCAGAAGGCTGGTTTGAAGCCGGTGGGGCCATTTCGCGGAGGGAAGCACGATGTGTGGGAAGGTGGCTTCCGCGTGCCTTACCTCGTGCGCTGGCCTGGGCATGTGCCTGCGGGCACGGTGTGCGATGAGACGATCAGCATCGTCGATACGCTGGCCAGTGTGGCCAAGATCACCGGCCATGCGTTGCCGAAAGCCAGCGAAGGTGCCGAGGACAGTCACGATGTGTCGAAGGCCTGGCTCGGCGAAAAGTATGAGGGTTCGCTGCGTCCGGATGTGATCGTGCACAGCGCGGATGGCGTCTTCGCGATCCGCCAAGGGGCGCACAAATGGATCGAGGGCGTGCCTGCGGATGATGTGAAGCCTGCGGCGAAAAAAGCGCACGGCGCACAATACCAGCGGATGCTGTTCGATTTGAAGAACGACATCGCGGAGGAGAAGGAAGTCTCCGCAGCGCATCCCGACGCGGTCAAAGAGCTCGAAGCACGGCTCAATCGCTATCGCGACGGTGGCTACAGCCGCGAACTGCCTCCAGCGGGTGTGAAGCCGAAGCCGGCATTTGAGCCGCTGCCGCCGCTGGCGAACGCGGAGCCGCTCGATCTCTCGAAATTCAAAGGATGGGTGCCGCGGGATGGCGCGATGTTTGGCAAAGCGGGCGATAAAGGCGCAACTCTCACCGGCCCGGTTTCACTCAAAGATGGCGTGCTCGAATTCCAACTCCTCCTCGGCGAAGCAGATCGGCACTCGCTGCGCATTCACACGGCGGGGAACAAGCAGAGCTACCGCGTGGTGCTCTCGCATGCGAATCTCGACATCGCCATCAATCCACCCACGAAGGACCAAGAGACGATTCAGCTTGGCAAACAGCGTGTGAAGTTCAAATCCAGCGAATGGCAGACCTTGCGCCTCACTTTCAAAGGCGACGAACTCACTGCGGAGTTCGCCGGAGTCACCTTGAAGGCCCAACACGCCGTCTTGGCGGAGGAGAAGGCTCAGTTGAACTTCATCGCTTTCGAGGGCGAAGTGGGCGTGCGGGAGGTTAAGCTGGCGAAGTGACCTGAGTGACCAAATTGACCGGAATGAGTGGGATCACTTCGCTGCTGCTTTGATGCTGAAGTCGTCGTATTCGACATCAACGGCGTTGGTGGTGAGGCTGACGAGCGATTTGGTGTCGTGGGTGATGCCGTGGGAGGAGAAGGCGCCGGCTTCCTTGCCGTCGATGCTCACGCGGAGAGTATCGCCCTCGGTGGTGACGATGAGGGTATGCCACTCGCTGAGAGCGAGCTTGGCGGGAAAGCGCTTCTGCTTGGTGGCGAGCATCTTTTTCTCGTCTTCGGTGAGTTGGTTGGCCTTTTTGCGTTCGTAGAGGCCGCCGCTGAGGTCAAAGCCGCCGGTTTTGGCATCGGCGAGGTTCACGCCGGTTGGGGAAATCGTCGCTTGGCAGATGTGGCCGGCGTGGGAGCCTTTGTAATTCTTGTCGTCGAACCACACGTTGAAGCTCTTCGCCTTGTCGCTGGTGAAGCGGAACTTCACGGAAACTTGGAGGTCTTTTTCGCCGTCGAACTTGATGTTGTCCACGGCGCTGTGATCGGAGGTGGGCGCGGTGATGCCCACGAGCACGCCGCTTTTGACGACGCTGGAGCTTTTGTAATGTCCCCAACGTGGGCCAAAACCTTCGGCGGAGAAGTCATCGGCGAAAATGACACGCGAATAATCAGCAGAGAAAGCGGTGGAGGCGAGCAGGGCGAGGGTGAGGAGGGATTTCATGGCTGGGGATGAACGCAGGTCGTGCTCGGAGCTATCAATTGGCGGTCGAAGTTGAGCGGACAAAAATACTCGCTTGCCTTGCGGTGGGATTTTCGGGCATGCTGGAGGTCATGATGCGCCTCTTTCTCTTGCTTGCTCTTTGCTCCACGCTCGCTGCGGCGGAGCGTCCGAATATCCTGTGGCTGATCGCGGAGGATTTTGGGCCGCATTTGGGCTGCTATGGCACGAAGGAGGTCTCGACGCCGGTGCTCGATGGCATGGCGAAGGAAGGGATGAGGTTCTCCCGCTACTACACGACGGCTCCGGTGTGCTCGGCGAGTCGCAGTGCCTTCAACACGGGGATGTATCAAACGACGATTGGGGCGCACAATCACCGTAGTCATCGCGATGACGGCTACACGTTGCCGGCGGGGGTGAAATTGATCAGCGAGCGGATGCGCGAGGCGGGCTATTTCACGGCGAATGTGAAGGAGATGCCGCCCGAGGCCGGGTTCAAAGGCGCGGGAAAGACGGATTGGAATTTCTCGGCTCCGGAAAAGCCTTTCGATTCGGCGAGCTGGGATGATTTGAAGACGCATCAGCCGTTCTACGCACAGGTGAATTTCCAGGAGACGCATCGCACTTTCCATTCGCCGCCGCATGCGGACCCGGCGAAGGTGGAGGTGCCGCCGTACTATCCCGATCACGAGGTCACGCGGAAAGACTGGGCGCAGTATCTCGACGCGGCGACGGAGTTGGACCGGAAGATCGGCAAGATCGTCGAACTGCTGAAGCGCGATGGGTTGTTTGAGAACACGGTGATCTGCTTCGTGGGTGACAACGGCGCAGCGCATGTGCGGGCCAAGCAGTTTTGCTACGAGGAAGGTTTGAATGTGCCCTTCATCCTGCGCTGGCCGTCGGGCTTGAAGGCTCCGGCGGGTTTTGAGGCGGGCAAGGCGAGTAATCGACTGCTGATGAGCCTTGATTTGACCGCCACCTCGCTGTCATGGGCAGGCATCGCGAAGCCGGAGGGCATGCAGGGGCAGGTTTTCCTGGGTGAGAAGGCCGAGGCTCCGCGTGAATACACTTTCGGTGCGCGGGATCGCTGTGACATGACGGTCTTCCGCCTGCGCACGGTGCGGGATGCACGTTATCGCTACATTCGGAATTTCACGCCGGACCGTCCGTTCCTTCAGCACAACGAATACAAGGAGAAGCAGTATCCGGTGTGGAACCTGATCAAGGAACTGGCCGCGCAGGACAAGCTGACGCCGGAGCAGGGCGTGCTGGCGGCTCCAACAATGCCTGAGGAGGAGCTTTACGATCTCGAAACGGACCCGCATCAGATCAAGAACCTGGCCAAGTCGAACACGCCGGAGCATCGCGCGGCGCTGGAGCGTCTCAGCGGCGTGCTGAAGGACTGGATCGAGCAGACGAACGATCAGGGAAGGGTTCCTGAGTCGGAGGAAGTGATCAAGAATCAAGGGGCGACGAAGCCGGCTGAGGCGAAGAAGAGGAAAGGGAAAGGTAAGAAGTGAGAGGTGAGAAGTCAGATGTGATTAGGTGCTCCTTGGTTGGCTTGATGCTTGTCGTCTCGGCGATGGCGGGTGAGTGGCCCAGGGAGCTGAAGGCGTTTCACGGCAGCACGCCGAAGATGGATGGCGTGATCGAAGAAGCCGAGTGGAAGGATGCGACGCGGTTTGAAGGAGTGGAAGGATGGACGCCGCAATTCACGCCGACGACGAAGCCGGACGATCTCTCGCTGACGGGTTGGGTGAAGTATGATGACACGCGGCTGTACTTTGCGTTTCGCGTGACGGATGATGTGCTTTACGGCATCGACACGGATCGCTGGCTGCCGGAGAAGAATCCGAAGGCGCATGAACTGACTCGCGAAGGCTGGCCGTGGTTTGGCGATGAGATGGAGATCTTGATCAATGCCTCGAACACCTGGAAGGCCGATGAGAATGCCGCGGGCAATGGCTCGTCGTGGCAGATGGTGTGCAATTTGACGAAATCACGCCTCGGCGGCGTGGGAAAGGGAGGCTTGCTCGAAGGCGAACCTCGTGCGGATGCCTCGGCGTGGGCTACTTACCAACAATGGATCGAAAGCGGGGCGATGGAGGCGGTGGCGAAGGTTTTGCCGGAAGGAAAGGGCTACGTCATCGAGTGGGCGATCCGCTTTGATCCGTGTCTTGAAGTCTCACCGGGGCGTTTTTTCACGCCGAGCAGGTCGGAGGTGAAAATGGGGCTGAATATTGCCGTGGGTGATCTCGATGAGAAAGAGAAGGGCAAAGGCAACTTCGGGAATTTTCACCACGAAGACTGGTTCGCAGGTGAGAAGAACAAGCGCACGAATTTGAAGCAGTGGGGCACGCTGCGGCTGATGCCGTTGAAGTGATCACTTTCCACCGAGGATCGCTTCGATCATGCGGAGGGCTTGGGCATTCGGCTTCACGTCATGCACGCGGAGGATGCGGGCGCCGTGCTCGCGGGCGTAGGCGGTGAGGGCGATGGTGGGCCAGTGGCGGTCGGCCATGTCGGTGCTGTGAAGGACTTTGCCGATCATGGATTTCCGCGAGACGCCGATGAGCAGGGGACGATCTCCGATGGCGAGCTGTGGGAGGTGGCGCAGCAGGCTCAAATTATGATCCAAGGTCTTGCCGAAGCCGAAGCCGGGATCAAGGGCGATGCGCTCGGGGGCGATGCCCGAGGCGGTGAGTCGGCGCAGACGTTCGTTGAGGTAGCTGCGGACTTCCGCAACGACATCGTCGTAATGTGGCGCGGTCTGCATGGTCTGCGGATCGCCGATCATGTGCATGGCAACGAGACCGCAATCCCTCTCCGCAGCGAGGCGGACCATGGCGGCATCGCCACGGAGGCCGGTGACGTCGTTGATGATGTCTGCTCCCGCATCGAGGGCGGCGCGGGCGACGGAAGCCTTCATCGTGTCGATGGAGATGAGGACTTGGCTTTGCGAACGAAGGGCACGGATGACGGGCAGCACGCGGCGGAGTTCCTCGGCCTCGCCGACGGGTTCGGCACCGGGGCGGGTGGATTCGCCACCGATGTCGAGAATGTCCGCCCCATCGGTGACCATGGCCAGCGCATGCTCGACGGCACGACCGGGATCGGCAAAGCGGCCGCCATCGGAGAAACTATCCGGCGTGACATTGACGATGCCCATGATGAGGCCGCGATGGGTGAGATCGAGGGTGCGGGAGCCGATACGCCAGGTCATGGGGAGGGCGGGGAAGGGGACTCGTTGGCTGGATCAGGCTCGGCGGGACGTTCGGGAGCCTTGGCGAGGAGAAAACGCTCGATGCCGGCGAGGTCGCGCACGACTTGAAGATCTCGATAGCCGAATGAGGCGGCTTTTTCGGCGATGGCGGGGCTTTGATCGTGGGCGTGCTCGATGGCGATGAGGCCCTCCGGCGAAAGATGCGCGGGAGCGGCTTCGAGGAAGCGGAAGATGATCTCCGTGCCGATGGGGCCGCCATCGAGGGCGAGTTGCGGATCACGGCGCACCTCGCGGCTGAGCGTGGCGATTTCAGCCCGCGGGATGTAGGGTAGATTCGCGACGATGAGATCGAAGGTGCCGGTGATTTTTTCGAAGAGATCGCTACGCACCGTCTGAATCGTGGCGGCAGGGGCAATGCGGGAGATGTTGAGCCGCGCGAGGTCGAGAGCGTCCTCGCTGACATCGGCGAGGAGGGCGGCAGAGTGGGTGGCGAGGGCCAGCGAGATGCCGAGGCAACCGGAGCCGGTGCCCACATCGAGCAGGCGGGTGGGTTTAAAACCGGCGAGGCGTTTGAGGATGATTTCGACGAGGTATTCGGTCTCTGGCCGTGGGATGAGGCCACGGTGGTCGCAGATGAAGTCGTGATCGCAGAACTCGACGGTGCCGAGCAGGTGCTGGAGCGGCTCGCCTTCGCCACGACGGCGCAAAAGGTCACGCAGCGGGGCGAGATCGGCTTCGGGGATCATCTCGGCAAAGCGCAGGTAGAGGTCCAGGCGGCGGCAGCCGAGGACGTGGGCGAGGAGGTGCTCCATGTTCAGCCGTGGCTCCTCGACGCCCTTTTTGTCGAGGTAGGCGGCGCCGGAGGTGAGAACTTCGAGAAGCGGTTTGGAGGCAGGATTCAAGGCTACGGCTGTTTTGCCGCCTTCCGGGGCATGAGTCACGCCAAAAATTGCGGGTGGCGAAATGGGGAGGTACTGTCTAACCTGCGAGCAAACCATTATGAATCCCCAGCAGCCCGGAAATCCCTCCAATCAGCCCCAGCCGCCGCACCCCGGTGCCACGCAGCCGATGCCGCAAGGCTACCCGCAGATGCCTCCGGGCTATGCGCCTCCTCCCGGCTATCCGCCGCAGATGCCCATGGGATACCCTCAAGGCTATCCGATGCCGCAGGGCTATCCGCAGATGCCTCCTGGCTATCCTCAAATGCCGCCGGGATACCCGCAGATGCCGCAGGGCTATCCACAAATGCCCCCCGGCTATCCCCAGATGCCCCAGGGTTACCCGCAAATGCCCGGCATGATGCCACCTCCCATGATGCCGATGCCGGCCGTGGCTCCTCCACCTGCTCCCGCTCCCGCTGCCGCTCCGGCTCCTGCGCCAGCTACTCCAGCTCCTGCCAAGCCGGTGCCTGCCGCTCCCGCTTCACCCGTGCCCGCTGCCCCCACGGTGTCCGCGATTCCAGCGCAGGCCGTTCCCGATGATGCTGCGCATCACCACGGTGAATTCGGCCCCGTGGAAGTCTTTCATCCCGAAGCCGCTCATCACATTGAGCCAGCGAAGCCGCAAAACGCCTTCGTGAAGATGTGGAAGAAGGTCGGCGGTGGTTCTCTCACCCTTTCGATCTTTGTCCATG
Organism: Verrucomicrobiaceae bacterium; assembly: GCA_016713245.1. Lineage (GTDB taxonomy): Bacteria > Verrucomicrobiota > Verrucomicrobiia > Verrucomicrobiales > Verrucomicrobiaceae > Prosthecobacter. The sequence goes on from JADJPM010000004.1 coordinate 453,525, forward strand.
CGGGCATCCTCATCGCCATGGGCCTCATCGTGGTGGCGCAAAAGATGCAGGAGAAGCAGGTCGATTTCCTTCCCGGTGGCGGCACCCAGCAGGGCGCGGCGGCTAGCCAGGATCTTCAGCATAAGGTGCAGCAGAAGAAGCGCAGCAGCATCTCGAAGACGACCCCGATGAAGAAGATCGTCACGAACAGCGTGAACGCGGACATCTCGCTGCCTGAGGCACCGCCTGATGCGCTCGATATTCCTGATGCCACCAGCATGCTCGGCGGCGGCTCGATGGGCAGTGGCGGCTTTGGTGGTGCAGGAGCCGGTGGCGGCTTTGGCAAAGGCATCGGCATGGGCGGAGCGAATGGCTTTGTGAGCCTGCCACCTTCGATGCGCAGCCGATGCAGCACGCAGGAGCGTCTTGAAAAGCTCCGTCAAAACGGCGGTAGCCCCGAGTGCGAACAGGCCGTGAGTGCCTCGCTCGAATGGCTCAAAGGCAAGCAGAACGCCGATGGCTCCTGGGGCCGCAACAACAAGTGCGCCATGACCGGCCTCGCGCTGCTGTGCTACCTCGGCCGCTGCGAGACACCCGATTCACCCTTCTACGGTGACAATGTGACGACGGGCATCCTCTACCTCATCGAGACGCAGAAGAAACATCCGAAGAAGCTCTTCAGCGAGTCCACCAAGGGCAACGCGCCTGTTTATGAGCATGGCATTGCCGCCTACGCTCTCGGTGAGATGTACACCCTGGCCCGTCTCGGTTCGAAATCGCTTCCCGGCATGCGTGAGGCGTTCGAGCAGGGCGTGAAGATCATCATCGATAACCAGCAGGACAGCGGAAGCTGGGTGTATGATGGCGAAACAGGCTTCTATGCCGGCAAAAAGAGCCGCGAGGACCTTTCGGTGGCCGGTTGGCAATTCCAGGCCCTCAAGGCCGCCAAGAACACCAAGCTCAAAATCGACGGCCTCGATTCCGCCGTGAAAAAAATGGTCGATTACCTCGAAGCCAAGCAGACGAAGGACGGTGGCTTTGGCGTGGCGAATCGCGATGCGCATTACAACCAATGGTCTCTCTCCGGCGTGGGCATCCTGGGTCTTCAAACCATGGCGCATGGAGGAAAGACCACCGCCGTAAAGAAGGGGATCAAGTTCCTCCATGAGTTTCTCACGGCCGAGCCGCTCGATTGGAACAAGAACTGCAATCTCTACTGCTGGTACTACTACACCCAGGCCTTCTTCCAGGTCGGTGGCGAAGAATGGAAGTTCTACAACCAGCAGTTCCTCCCGCAGATCCTCAGTGCCCAGCAGCCCGATGGCTCCTTCAAAGCCGGTCGCCCCAATTGGCCCGCAGGTGATGCTAGCGATCCGATTTACCGTCAGACGCTCTGCACCCTCCAGCTCGAGGTCTTCTACCGCTACCTCAAAGTCGGCGACCGCGAAGAGCAGAGCTTCTTCGATAAGTAGCCGTATCTATCCAACACGAACGAAAAAGGCCGGGAGCTAAACTTCCTGGCCTTTTTCTTGTTAATGGCTGCATGTTTTGAGTCAGCAGGATCAAACCGGCCGCAGCACGCTCTTCACGACCTCGCCTTTGTGCATCTTCTCGAAGGCTTCGTGCCATTCGGTGACGGGCCAGACGCCGCCGATGATGGGTTTCACGTCGAACTGGCCGCTGCTCATGAGGGCGATGACGCGTTCCCAGATGGGCCAGTTGTGACTGAAGCTGCCTTGCAGCGTGATGTTCTTCTGCACGAGCGGGTCGATGTTGAAGCCGAGCGGTTGCGGTCCCCAGCCGACTTTGGAGATCCATCCGGCAGGACGAACGATGTCGAGAGCGATCTTGAGCGTGACGCTGGCACCGGCGGCATCAATGACGCCATCGCAACCCAGTCCATCGCGTTCCATGGCCCAAGGCTTCGCATCGCCGATGATGACTTCGCAGCCGTAGTGCTTGCGAGCGAGCTCCAGACGATGCGCATCCTGTTGCAAGCCCACGATGGCGACTTGAGCACCACATTGCTTCGCCATCGCGGCGCAGAGGATGCCGATCGTGCCGGGTCCGAGAACGACCACGCGATCACCAGGTTCGATGCGAGCGTTTTTGACGACGGCGTTGTAAGCGACGCAGCAGGGCTCGGTGAGGCAGGCCTGCTCAAACGGCACATGGTCTGGCACATGATGTAGGATGCGGCTGGGCACTCGCACATACTTCGTCATCGCCCCATTCACGCCGTAGCCGAAGCCCTTGCGCGTGCTGTCGAGGTTGTAGAGGCCGCGACGCGTCATCGGGTTGTCTTTGGAAATGATCGCGGCGGTCTCGGAGACGACGCGGTCACCTTCCATCCAGCCTTCCACGTCCTTGCCGACCTCGATGATGTGTCCGCCAAACTCATGCCCGAGCACGACGGGATAATTCACCGGCCACGAGTGATCGGAGGTCCACTGATGCAAATCGGAGCCGCAAACGCCCACATTAGCGACTTCGAGGAGCACGTCCTCGGCGCCAATGGTCGGCTTTTCGATCTCACGGATTTCGACAGAGCCCTTTTCAGGTGCGAAGTTGACGACGGCGGCGGATTTCATGGTGAATCTTCTATCGCCGCCACCGGCGACGATTTCCACGACAAAGAGTATGCGAAATACGGCCTGAAATCGCTAGGTGAGTCCCGTCGTCCAGTTCATTGAAAGTTCTGCGCAGCGATCAATTCCCAGGAGCATACGCCTCATGGCGTTCATCGTCAGCGAGTCCTACCAGAAAGGTCCAGAGCACGCGCAGCATCTGCTTTTCCTCCGATGGCGGAAGATGCTTAGAAAGCTTGATCCATTCCATCTCGACCATGTCCCGTGCCTCAGCCTTGCAAAGATGAATCGCGTTCGATGCACACACCAGCGCGATGCCTTCAGTGATGGCATGCTCATCCTGGCGTAGCGCAGGATCGCAAATGATGGTCTCTAGGCGCCGCCGGGAATCCATGGGCAGCAGTTGAAGGGCGCGCAGCACCACTGGTGTGACTTTGCCCTCCCGCAAATCTGAACCCGCTGTGCCCGCCCTCACCCGGCTGGCGCTGAAGTCCACGAGGTCATTTACGACCTGAAAAGCGACTCCAAGGACGCGGCCAAAGCTCGCGCAGGCCGAGCGCAGCTCTGGATTCGCATTGGCGATGATCGCCGCTCCTTCCGCTGCAGCCTCCACGACCGACGCAGTCTTTTGAGTGTAGCAAAAGAGCTGCCGCTCAGCCGTGCCATCAGCCATCAAATCTTGCAGTCGCTCTGGAGTGACCTTTGAGGACAAGTAAATATCTTGGCCCTGGCCAAAGTGCGCACCGATATAGAGATTTGTCAGCACACGATACAAGTCCAGTCGCTGTGCATCACTGAGACCTGGATAATCCCGCAGCAAGACCAACGGCATAAAGTAGGCGGTATTGCCAGCATTGATGGCCACATCGACGCCATAGCGAAGATGGATGCAATCCGCTCCACGACGCGTAATGCCATTGTCCTGGATGTCATCGATGATTAGCGAGCCATCGTGCAGCAACTCCGTGGTGACGGTGATAAGCGACTCATAAGGCCGCGGATCAACCCCCATTGCACCGACCATGAGAATGCCAAATATGGGCCTCCACTGCCTGCTGCCGCGGTCCATCAGATCCCACAGAGGCTCGGCGACCATCTTTGATTGTGCTTCCGCATTGTAGCCGCCGCGTTTGGTTCCAGCCCAGCGAACGAGATCTTGTTGAGTAAACGCACGCGGGAGGAAATTGGTGATGTGACTCTGGATGCGACGGGTGATCCGCTCCAGCGACGCATCAAGATCAAGCACATAGGCATACCCGTGCAACTCAAGTCGCGCCCATCCAGCAATCGCTTTGCCATGACTTGTGCCCGTGACGCGGCCCGCACCCTCCCACACGGCCCGGATCGGTGGCAGTGCGGCTATCTCCTGATCCTCCACCAACGGCTCGAACTCCAGAACGATCCCAACCTCAGGCAGCTCAAAGCGCCATCGAATAGGGTAACAAGCTTCTGTTCGATGACTGGTCCACCAGCCCAATGGCGTCAGAGTGAATTCACGATGGACTCGCTTTGTGCCCGCCTTGTCCACCTCCACCGCATACTGGCAGATTTGCCGGCCGGTATGTTGGTCACGGTGAACGATGACGAGCAGATCGCGATCATCGTCGAGCTGAATGCCGAGCCAGTCCCAGCCGAGGATACGTTCTTTCTCGGTGCCCGCCACAAACCAGCCCTGATCGCCCCATTGGTGATCAAACCATGCTAGGCCCTCCACCGGTTTCCCATCCACGACTCCATCAAGCTTCAGACGGGTGTAAGACACATAATCCATCGCACCACCACCCGCGACCTGCACGCTCTCCAGGTGAATGCGCGGATGCGTGGGCACCATTCGGAACGAAAACGCCCGGCCTGTGTCGGGTTCTTTAAAACACAGGGTGAAACCAACAGCTTCTTGCTGAAAGCTGAAGTCGGCCCAAGTCGCCCGAAAGGGAGCAGACTCAAGCCTGGGCTTCTCCGACTCGACATGTATCAGATTCGCGGGTCCATACTGCTCGATCTCATCCGTCACCGCACGAATGGCTAGCGGATCCAGACCCGGCATTGATGTCGTCCTTGTTGCGAGCACCAGGAAAGGCACTGTTTCGGAATCCACTTGCGACAGCGTGTGGCAGCGGCCCTCCTTCGGATCGAGCACGGATACGAGCAGCGTGGAGGAGTCGCCCGCTGACAGACACCCCCACTCCAGCTTGTGCCGGAACAAGGAAACCATGAACTCGCGAGGCTCCACACCATCTCCCTCGAAGCGTCCCTGAACAAACCACCACTCGATGGGATGATTCATCTTGGGGGACTCGTCACAAGGGATTGTGCTGCTTTCGTCTCTCAATTTGATCATTGTCGCGCTGCTTGTGCAGGGCCGGGGGTACAAACGCAAACAGTTTCTTTACTCTGGCCTTCGCGAGCCTTATCGCCTCATCATGCCGACAAGTTCAAGCCCTCCGCTGGTCCAAATTTTTGAGGCTCACAAGGACTATGCCCTCGGCCGCCGCACCGTCCATGCACTACGCGGCTTGACGCTGGAGATTCCACGCGGCGGTTTCGTGGTGATGCAGGGGCCGTCGGGATCTGGCAAAACCACACTGCTGAACCTGATTGGCTGCATCGATCATCCTACGTCCGGCCGCGTCCTCGTCGCCGGACAGGACACCAGCCTGCTTTCGGACGCCGAGTTGTCGGGCTTTCGTGCGCGCAAGCTGGGATTTGTGTTTCAAAACTTCAATCTCATCCCCGTGCTCAGCGCATCGGAAAACATCGAATATCCGCTGCGTCTCATCGGCGTGCCGCTCGCCGAGGCGCGCAAGCGGGCGAAGGCCATGTTGGAGGAGATGAACCTCCGTGAAGAAGCCGACCAGCGTCCATCCGAACTCTCCGGCGGCCAGTGCCAGCGCGTCGCCATCGGCCGCGCACTCGTCACGCAGCCTGATCTGGTGATTGCGGATGAGCCCACCGCCAATCTGGATTCAGCCACAGGCAAAATGATCATCAACATCATGCACGAGATGCGTGACCGCCTCGGCACCACCTTCCTCATCTCCACGCATGACCCCGAGGTCGCCGTGTTGGCCGAGCAGCGTTGGAATTTGCGTGACGGCATCCTCATTGATCCATGAACACCTGGAGCCTAGCCCTGAGAAATGTCTGGCGAAACACACGCCGCACCTCCGTCACCATGATGGCCATAGCGCTTTCATGTGCAGGTCTGATGCTCTTTGGCGGCTACATTTCATGGGCACACTTGGCGAGTGAAGTGCACACCGTGATGATCTCTGGTCACCTGCAGCTCTTCAAAGAGGGGTTCCTCGAAAAAGGCTCCGGCAACCCCGCAGGCTACGCGATCTCGAACTACGATGAGCTGCGAGACCTGCTCCTGCTTGATCCCGTCCTTGCCTCCAAGCTCGATCTCGTCACCGGCCAGTTGATTGTGCAGGGCATCGTGAACAACTCTGCCAAGAAAACCTCTGCGACCTTTGCGGGTTTCGGCTGCTTTGCCAGTGACATCGAGCGCATCATCCGATGGAATCCCTATGACCTCACCGAAGCACGTGATCTTGCCGCTAACAGCCATCTGTTCGCCGCTAAGCCCGAGCTAGATGATACGGACCCCGAAGGCATCACCCTCGGTGAGGGCCTCGCGCGTGTGCTGGAAGTGAAGCCGGATGAGTTGAAGGCCAAAGAGCGCCCCTCAGTGGAGCTGATGTCGCTGCCGCCAGCGGGCGGGCTGCCAAATATGGTCTCAGGCACCGTCCGCCAGACGAGCATCCGTGCGCTGGAGCAGATCGACAACCATCTCGTGGTTATGCCCATCAAGCTCGCCAACGAGTTGGTGTTTCCTGGCGAACCCCTGCACGTCACATCCTTGCAGATTCTGCTAAAGCGCACGGCTGACATTCCAGCCGTACAGCAGCGTATCGCCGAACTGAATGCCAGCCATCAGCTCGGCATCGAGCAGCGCACATGCACGGAGCTGAACCCCAATAACGTCCGCTCACTCGGCATGATGGACATGTTCTTCGTCTTCGCCTTTTGCATCGTCTCAGTCGTGCTCGTGTTTACCATCTATAACACCATGATGATGGGCATCGTCGAGCGCACACGCGAGATCGGTGCCATTCGTGCCATGGGCGTCACGCGCGGCGGCATCGTGACCATGTTCGTGCAGGAAGGCATCGTCATTGGCCTCATCGGTGGCACCTTAGGCGTGGCGCTCGGCCTGTTCGCCGCCTGGTGCATCAATCACGCGATGATCCTCTACACCCCCCCCTATGTGAATGTGCAGGCCAAACTGGAGGTCTTCTGCGCGCGGCCACCGACCATCATCATCGCCAGCTTCCTCAGTTGCTTTTTCATCGCGCTCATCGCTTCCTTCTTCCCCGCACGCCGGGCCAGCCGCATGGGCATCGCCGAGGCGCTTCGTCATTGAATGTTATGAAGACCTTGATCCTTCTCAGTTGCTGTCTGGCGCTTTCATCGGTGCTCGCCCAGGACATGAACACGCAGCTGCCCCTTGTGAGAAAACTCGATGCCATGCGCCTGCCTTCGGAGGATTTCACCGCGCGTGTGACGATTCAGAAATCGAAAACCGGCTCATCCGAGATCGATGATGCCCAATTCCGCCAGTATTCGAGGCGTCGCAGCGAGCCGGGCGGCCGCGTGATCCTCGACACTCTCGTGATCTGTGATCAACCCAAGAAAGATGCCGGGAAGATGATCCTCTTCGTTGGAGATGTCTGCTGGTTCTTCGATCCGCGCGCTAGGCGTGCCACACGCATGTCTTCGCAGCAAGTCGCGTCACAGGCACTCGTCGCTGACTTGATGAACTGGCGTTTCGCCGACGATTTCGACCATCAAAAGGCCGGGCAGGAGCCTGTGAGCCAAGAAGGCTTGTCCCATTCATGCATGGTGCTCGACTTCACGCCAAAGCCCGGCATGAAGAATCGTCCGGCCCTCGTTCGCTGCTGGATCGACACCGCTGGCCGCATTTGGAAAGCCGAGCACTACACCGCGAGTCGAAAAATTTTCCGCACCGTGCTGTTCACCCACTATGAGACCGTTCTCGGTGCCGAGCGCGCCACTGGGCTGCGCATTGTTCACCGTGGTGAGGTCGAAGAAATCACTCTCAAAGAGATCAAAGCCTCACAGAGCCCCGCCTCCTACTTTGATCCCCAGCACTTGCCATCCATTGCGGCTCCGTAGAAGGCTGAAAACCCTCGAATTACCTTTACGCCACCGTTTGTGCATGCACCGCCTCGCAGATCAGGCGCAGGGAGGCTTCGAGATTGCCGTCGGCGGTTTTGAAAGCATCCGCGTCGATGGTGAGTGGCGCTCCGAGCACAACGAGCGGTGCACCATACTTCGGGCACTGGATTGCCTGCTCCAAACTCAAACCGCCGACGGCTTGCACGGGCACTTTCACGGCTTGGACGACTTCGCGGAGCTTATCGAGCGGGCTGGGCATGCGGTGGCCGGCGGCGGCGATGCCGCGGCGCTCGTCGTAGCCAATGTGGTGGATGACGTAGTCGCAGCCGAGGTCTTCGAGCCATTTCGCTCCCGCGACCATGTCCTCGCAGATCATGTTATCGCCCATCACCTTGCAGCCGAAGTCCTTTCCGGCCTTCACGACGCATTTCACGGTCTCCGCATGCGCACGAGCCATCACGACGACATGAGTGGCACCGGCCTTGGCCATCATTTCGGCTTCCAGGTAGCCGCCGTCCATCGTTTTGAGGTCGGCGACGATCGGCGTGGTCGGAAACGCCTTCCGCAGAGCACGCACGCCATGCAGACCCTCGGCGAGAATGAGCGGCGTGCCAGCCTCCAGCCAGTCCACACCGGCGCGCATGGCCAAAGCGGCGGTTTCGAGGGCTTCATCGATGTTCGTGAGGTCGAGGCTGATCTGGACGATGGGTTTCATGATTGCGCAGCAAAGCAAAGCCGGGCATTCTCGTCACGACAAAGATGATGCGAAATGCGACACCCCTCAAGCCTCTCGACCGTCAGCAGCGATCCACGGCGGTCATCCGGCGCTGGAAGCAGCAGCGGGATGCGTGGATGACCTCCCTGGAGCCCTCGATGCTGTTTCAGCGGCTCTTTGATCATCTGCCCGGCGTCTATTTCTTCGCCAAGAACCGCGACGGCCATCTCATGTTTGCCAGCCAGGGCTTGCTGCAACGCTATCAGATGCACGACGACTCCGAATTCATCGGACGCACGGATTTTGACATCAATCCCGACACCATGGCGCAGGCCTATGTGGATGACGACAAGCGCTTGCTTGCCGGTCAGGCACGCATTATCGAGCGCATCGAGCTGTGGTGGGATCGCCAGGGCATGCCGGACTGGTTTCTCGTGACGAAGCTGCCGCTCTACGACCGCCGTGGCCGCGTGCAGGGGGTGATGGGCACGCTGCGCCGTCCCGATGAGGCCGAGCGAAGGCTGCCCGTCTTCCAAACCGTGGCGCAGGCCGTCGAGCTCATCCGACGTGATTTCTCCAAGCCGCTCAAAATCGAAGACATCGCCAAATCTTGTGGCCAATCCGTCCGCCAGCTCCAGCGCCGCTTTCAGAGCGCCTTCGGCATCGCCCCGCAGGAGTTTCTCATCCGCACCCGTGTGCTGGAAGCCACCAAACTGCTCGAACAAAGCACCCTCTCCGCCAATGAGATCGCCACGCGGTGTGGCTTCGTCGATCAAAGCAGCTTCTCCCAGCACTTCCGCAAACGCATCGGCAGCTCGCCCGCAACCTATCGGAAGCGGACGGGAGCATGAAACGCCTCGCGAGAAGAAATTGAGAACAGACAATTGGAAAACGGCTTCGAGGTCCGTTATCGGACTCTCTCCAACTCGAAACTTTGATCCCACCCATGTCTCCCCAGCAAAAAGCAGAATCCCTCGGCCTCACCTTCACGAAGCAGGCCCCCGGCTACCTGAACCTCTGCATCCGCAGCGGCAACCAGCTCCTCACTTCCGGCCATGTCAGCGACCTCAAAGGCAAGCTCGGAGCCGGTGTCTCGACCGAGGACGGCTACAAGGCCGCGAAGAACTGCGCCGAAAAGGTCCTGCGCTCCGTTTGGGACACCCACGGCACGCTCGATGGTCTCAAAGTCATCAAAGTGCTCGGCTGCGTGAACTCCACGCTCGAGTACAGTGACCAGCACCTCGTCATCAACGGCTGCAGCGACCTCCTCCACGAAATCTTCGGCAAAGAAGGCGATGGCTACCACGCCCGCAGCGCCCTCGGCTTCGCCCAGCTCCCCACCGGCGCCGCCGTCGAGGTCGAGGCGATCTTTGAGATCAAGGCGTGAGTGTGGCGCAGTCCTCTGGACTGACTCTTCCTGATCAGCCCGGAGGGCTGAACCACACTCTCTCCTCGCCGCTCCTTGCGCCCTCTCCTGCGGGAAGCTACTCTCCCCGCCCCCAATGCCCCGCGTCCACATCAAAACCTACGGCTGCCAGATGAACGAGCGCGACACCGAGCAGGTGTCGCAGATGTTCGTCGAGCGCGGCTACACCATGACGGCGACCGATACGGACGCGGATGTGGTTTTGATCAACACCTGCTCCGTCCGCGATCAGGCGGAACAGAAAGCCATGGGTAAGATGGGCATGGTGCGCCGTCGGCGCATCCCGCTTGTTACTGGTTTCATGGGCTGCATGGCGCAGAGCCGTGGCAGCGAGTTGGTGGACAAGGCGAAGGTCGATCTTGTCGTCGGCACGCAGAAGTATCACCGCGTCGTCGATTACGTCGATGAGATCATCCGCGCCAAAGAAGCGAAGCAGATGGACGACGAGCGCTTTTCCATCGTCGATGTCGAGGAGGAGGAGCAGTCGCAGAACACCATCCGCGATCACACGCTGAAGGAAAAGCAGGCCAGCGCCTTCGTGAGCATCATGCAGGGCTGCAACATGAAGTGCACCTTCTGCATCGTGCCCTACACCCGCGGCGGCGAGCGCGGCAGACCCATCGCCGACATCGTGGAGGAGGTGAAACGCCTCGCGGATCGCGGCGTGAAGGAAGTCACGCTGCTCGGCCAGATCGTGAATCTTTATGGCCGTCACGAATTCCCCGCCGTCGATGGCAAAAGCCCCTTCGTGCAGCTTTTGGAGGCCGTGCACGAGGTTCCCGGCATCCAGCGCATCCGTTTCACCAGCCCACATCCCATCGGCTACAAAAAAGACCTCATCGAGGCCTTCACCTACCTGCCGAAGCTCGCCGAGCACGTCCACCTGCCCGTGCAAAGCGGCAGCGACGCCATTTTGAAGCGCATGCACCGGCCCTACACCGCCGCGAAGTTCACCGAACTCGTCCAGCGCATCCGCTCCGCCCGTCCTGACATCGCGGTGACCACCGATGTCATCGTCGGCTTCCCCGGCGAGACGGAAGAGAACTACCTGGAGACGCGAAAGCTCTTCGAAGACATCCGTTTCGACAACGCCTTCGTCTTCCGCTACTCCAAACGCCGCGGCACCCCCGCCGCCGAGATGGAAGAAGCCACCCAAGTGCCGGAGCCCGTCAAAGAAGCCCGCAATCAAGACCTCCTCGGCCTCGTGAATAGCATCGCCCTGCCGATGTACGATCAACTCGTCGGCAAAGACGTTGAGATCCTCTGCGAAGGCCCCAGCAAGACCAACGACCAGCGCCTCACCGGCCGCACCGGCAGCAACCGCATCGTCGTCTTCGACGGCAACCCCGCACGCCACACCGGCGAGATCTTCAAGATTCGCATCACCGAAGCGGGGCACTTCACGCTATTTGGGGATCCCGTGATCGCCAATTGATCCGCAGATTCGGCTTCCAGGTGATTTCGAAAAACCGCGAGCTTCAAACGCGGCTCCTCACGCCTCCAACCGATACCCGATGCCCGGTTCGTTCACGATGCGGATGCCGCGATCACCGAGTTTTTTGCGCAGGTGGTTGATGTGGACGCGCAGGCCTTCACTGGGGTCGCTGGACTGGCCGGGCCAGACTTGCTTCACGATCTGGTTTTGCGTCACAATGCGGCCCGCGTGCTCGGTGAGCACTTTGAGCAGCGCAAACTCGGTCGGGGTGAGTTTGAGGGCTTCATCGGCGATTTGGGCCTCGTGATGCAGCAGATCGACTTTGAGCGGTCCGGCGATGATTTCGGGTGTGTGACGCGGTCCGCGTCGGCGCTGGATGACATCGAGTCGCGCCAGCAGTTCCGCACTGCCAAAAGGCTTCGTCACATAGTCATCGGCACCGATTTCGAGGGCCTGGACCTTCGTGGCCTCTTGATCGCGCACACTCAAAATGAGCACCGGCACATCGCTCCACTCGCGCAGACGTTTCAGCACCTCCAGGCCGCCGAGACCCGGCAGGCCGAGATCGAGCAAAACGACATCGGGGCGATGAAACGCGGCCTCTTGAAGCCCCCGCTGGCCTTCATCTGCCTCGCAGACCTCGTAGCCGCGGGACTCCAGCAGCATGCGCAGCAGGCGGCGCATCTGCTGCTCGTCGTCGATGATCAGGGCTTTGCTCATGGCTGGCGTGTTTTGACCGGCAGGCTGAAAAGGAACTCCGCGCCGCCTTCCGGATGGTTGCGCACAGTGATGTCACCCTTCATCGCCCGCATCAAGCCGCGCGAGATGGCCAGGCCAAGCCCCGTGCCGCCCGCTGGCGCTCCGGGAGCGCGGGCAAACTTCTCAAACACTCGCTCCTCCATCTCCGGCGGCAAACCGGGCCCGTGATCACGCACGCGGATCTCCAAAGCGCTTTCCGGCGTCAATGCCGCGTGGATTTCGATCTCACTCCCCGCCGGCACATGCTGCGTGGCATTGTGCAGCACGTTGGCGAGCGCTTGGGAGAGCAATCGGTTGTCGAGCTTGAGCAGCGGCAGGTTCTCCGCGCCGATGATGCGCAGCGGATGCGGCAGAAGTTCGCGCTGAAGGGGCGAAGTGGCCGAATGAATCACATCGAGGAACTCGCACCAGTCGGGAGAGGGCTTCACGGCATCGGATTCGACTCGGGTGATCTCCAAAAAGTTCTCCACGATGCGCTGGAGCCTCCGCGTGGCCGTGTCGATCTCCGCCGCGAAGGGATTCGAGGTGCCCAGGCCATCCAAGGCCGTGCGGATGATCGTGATGGGCGTTTTCAGCTCGTGCGAAACGCTGTCGAGCAGCGTGCGATGCAGTCTCTCAGCCTCTGCGGCCAGCTCGGCGCGATGTTTCGCCTCCTGAAGCTGCTCTTGCTCGCGATGCGTGCGCTCCAGCGCCGATTCACGCTCGCGGAGCTTCGTGATGAGATGCCCCATGCTCAGCGCCACGACGAAGAACATCGCAAACATGACCACGTCCTCCGGTTTCTCGATGTGAAACGTGAATCGCGGCGGGATGAAAATGAAATTCCAAACCAGCGCACTCACCACCCCCATCGCCAACACCGGCCCGCGATTCCAACGCGTGCCCGCCAGCACGATGGCCAGCAAAAACACCAACGCCGAAAACGTGGAGCCCGTGTAGGGCAGCAACACCCAGCACACGGAGGCGAGCACGAAAAGAATCGTCAGCCCCCAGCTAAATTGGCCGACGACGTGGACGGGCACGGCTTGGCGGGGCTTGGATGGATCGTTCATGGGCTTTATCGTGCGCGTGAAAAGCCATCACACCAGTAAACAGGGCACGGCTTCGCGTTAAGAAGGTGTGAAACGTAGAACGAGTTTTCCAACTCGTTCAAGGAAGCGTGTTCACCACGCTTCGTCTTCGGAATGCATTTGAGCTGGCGAAGGTTCTTGGAGAACGGGTTGGAAAACCCGTTCTACGACGGTGCACTCCGCAAACCAGGTGGTGAATTGGCTGTCGCGGAGACTGGCTTTGGCGGGGTTGTTGGCGATGTAGCGCATGACCTTGAGCCAGTGCGCTTCATCACGAATGACGCGGTTCCAATTGTCTTCCTGCCAGAGCTGGCCCTTGAGCCCGAGTGTCTGGTTGATCTGTCGACTGGTGAAGCCTTTCCACGATTTCAGAACCGCCTCGATCTGCCAGTCGCCCAAGGCGCGAGCCGCGAGATGCACATGGTTCGGCATGAGGACAAAGCCATCCATGCTGTTGCGTTCGCCCTCGAAGAAGAGCAGCGCATCTGCGACGATGCGACGTATTTCAGGTCGTTGCAGAAGGCAGGCACCGTGGCCTTGATCCATCACGGACTCCATCTTGCGCCACGTGCGGCGTTGCCAGGCGGCGTAGTCTTCCTGCAAGCGTTCGTCGGGCTCGGGTTGTTGGTATAAGCGGATATCCCAGGCCTGTTTCTCGCGTTTGGCGGCCTCCACGACGTCGCGCGGGAGCGAGTCGTTGAGGCGGAAAGTTATAAAATAGGTGACGCCGGGTTGTCGCCAGTGTGGGAGGTTTCGCTCGTAGTTCCAGAAGTCACCGCGCCAGTCGAAGGGCTTGAAGTCCTCGGGAACGGTGAAGTCGGGCGGCATGGGGTGTAGAACGAGTTTTCCAACTCGTTCATTCAGGAGAGGATCGGGGAGAACGGGTAGGAAAACCCGTTCTACGGCCCAACGAGTTGGAAAACTCGTTCTACGTCAGATCTCCACTTGTTGCCCCAGTTCGATCACTCGCCCAACGGGAATCTGGAAGTAGGGCGCGGGCTGCTGGGCGAGCTTGCTGGCGAAGGAGAAGAGGTGCTCGCGCCATTTGGCCATGCCGGGGGCTTTGCTGGGGATGATGATTTCGCGACCAAGGAAGAAGGTGGCTTTGTCGGGATCGACATCGAGATCATGCGCGGCGCACTGGCGCAGCAAACGCGGGACGTTGGGCTTTTGCATGAAGCCGAAGCGTCCGGTGACACGCCAGAAGTTGTCGCTGAGCCTTTCGACCTCGACACGACGGCTTGGCGGCACCCAGGGTTCGTCTTCGGTGGTGAGCGTCATGAAGATGACGCGCTGGTGGATGGCCTGGTAGTGCTTCAGGCTGTGCAGCAACGCGACGGGCGTGCGTCCGCTGGTGCTGGTCATGAAAATGGCCGTGCCGGGCACTTGGATGACCTTGCCGCTGTCGAGGCTTTGGATGAGCATCTCTTGCGAGATGGCGCTGCGTTCCATGGAGGTACGCACGAGTTTGCGACCGGTGGCCCAGGTGGTCATGACGATGAAAATGCCCGCGCCGACGGCGAGCGGGAACCAGCCGCCATCGAAGAACTTCACGAGATTGGCGCTGAGGAAGGCGAGCTCGATCAAACCGAACACAAGGCACAGCGGCAGCGTTTTGAGCACGCTCCACTTCCACAGATGTCGCGCGGCAAAGTAGAAGAGGATGGTGGTGATGAGCATGGTCATCGTCACGGCCACGCCATACGCGGCGGCGAGATTCGACGACGTGCGGAAGGCGACGACGAGCGCGAGACAGGCGAGCATGAGCAGCCAGTTCACCAGCGGGATGTAGATCTGCCCGCGAGCATGCTCGGAGGTGTGGCGGATGCTGATGCGCGGCAGGTAGCCGAGTTGCACGGCAGTGAGGGTGAGCGAGTAAGTGCCGGTGATGAGTGCCTGCGAGGCGATGACGGTGGCGGCGGTGGCGAGCAAGACGAGCGGCAGCACGGCCCAGGCGGGTGCCATTTGGAAAAACGGTGAATGCGCCACCTCGGGGTTGTGCATCAAAAGGGCACCCTGGCCGAGGTAATTGAGTCCCAGCGCCGGAAACACGAGCGAGAACCAGCCGCGGCGGATCGGTCCGGCACCGAAGTGGCCCATGTCGGCATACAAGGCCTCACCACCGGTCACGGCGAGGAAGACGCTGCCGAGGATGACAAAGCCCGCGTGGCCGCCGGTGGTCAAAAAGTGCCATCCATGCCACGGATTGAACGCGGCGAGGATTTCCGGCCCGTGAATGAGCTGCGACACGCCGAGCGCTCCGAGGCTCACGAACCACAAACCGGTGATCGGGCCGAAAAAACGCCCCATTTTGGCGGTGCCGAGAAATTGGACCGAAAACAGCACGATGAGGATCACAATGGTAATGCCCATGATGAGCCACTGCATGTGGTGATTCCATGCTTCGGCCGCCAAAGCGTCCGTCGGAGCTGCACCGAGCACGCCGCCGTCTTTTAGACCTTCCACGGCACTCAAAACCGAGATCGCGGGTGTGATGATGCCGTCACCAAACAGCAGCGCTGCACCGAACAGCCCGAGGAGCACGATCACGGTGCGGCGCTTCATCGTTTCACCCATGCCGTGCGAGGCCAGGGCCATCAGCGAGAGCACGCCGCCCTCGCCTTTGTTGTCCGCTCGCAGAATGAAGACGAGGTATTTGACGCAGATGAGCAAAATCAGCGACCAGAGCACGAGCGAGACGACGCCGAGGATGTGCTCATGCGTGGTGGCGATGTGATGCGGGCTGTGCGGGCTGAAGCACTCCTTCAGCGTGTAGATCGGCGAGGTGCCGATGTCCCCAAACACCACGCCGAGCGCCGCGATGACGAGCGTGGTGGTGGAGAGCTTGTGGAGGCCGTGACTGTCTTGTTCTTTCATGACGCCCGCAGGCTCCGCGGAGGAGCCGCAGCTGCCAGTGAAGGGCGAACCGAGGGGCGTTAAGAAGGTGTTAACGAGCCATCAATTGTCCGCGAAGTCTTCGTCGAGTGGCCAAGGGGCCTCCGCTTCTTGATCGCCTTCGAATTCAATATCGTATTCAGAGAGGTAGCCGTGGCGGACGAGCTTCCAGCCGCCTTTGCCGTCTTCCTTGAAGTAGGCTTGCAGGGAGCGCTCGGCGAAATTGGCGGCGAGGTCTTTGTTTTTGACGGTTTTGCCCTCCGGCACCTGCACATTGCCGACGATGCGGGCCCAGCCGCCGGAGACGCGCACGCTGCCAAGCAGCGTCACCGGCACACCGGCGGCTTTTTGCAGGTTGGCGGTCATGACGCTGACGATGGGCTTCGCCTTCGCGTCCTCGAGGTCGAACTCGTCCATCTTCACCTCGGTGAGCGCTTTGCCGTCGAATTTCACGCTCTTCGGGTCCTTGAGCACCAACTGGCCGGGGCCGTGCTCCTCCAACTCGCCTTCACCCACGATCAGCTTGTTGCCATCGATCTTGATGAGCTGCTCCTCGGACTGGCGGCTGCCTTCGATCATGTAGTTGAAGGTGACATGCAGCAGGCCGTCCTCACGCACATTGCCGGTGATGGAGCCGTAGGCGCTGTCCTTTTCCGGCACGCCGCTGTATTCACTGCCGCCGACCGCGCCGGAATCGACCCACAGGGCAAAAGTGACCATTTCCTCCTTCGAATCGAGCTTGAAGTAGCGGTTGGTGGTATCCGCGAAGCTGTTCAGCGAGAGCGCGGCAAGGAAGAGAGCGGTAAGGTGCTGTGTTTTCATGGAGAACGAAGTGACACGCAGGTTGGCGGAAGTGCCCGCGGGTTCAATCTGAAATCCATGCGCGTGTCACTCTTCCCGCACTATCACACGGAAGAAGCGGCTCAGATCGCTGAGTGGAGCTTGGAAGGTCGTGGTGGTGCTGGACGATGGCACACCTTGGTTTCCGGGAGCGTTCCAAAGCTGCCAAGTTTGCAGATCGGAGGAGGTTTCGATCTGGAAGAGGCGGTTGGGAGGCAGGGTGAAGTTGAAGGCGGCATTTCCGGGCGCGGCGGGGGCGCTGTCGAGGCGGAAAGTGTCGCCCACGAGGTATTCGCGTTCGTTGGTGAGGCCGTCGCTGTCGAAGTCGAGGTGCGGGGAGCCGTTGGGATGGTTGCCAAAGTGAAGCGTGCGCCATTGATCGTAGGTTTGGCGGGTGGCGAGTTGGGTGATCCAGTTGGTGAGGAGGGTGATGCCGGTTTGATCGAGTTCGCTGCTGCCGATCGGGGGCATGCGGGTGAAGCCATTGGTCAGAGCCACGCGACTGAGGACGATGCTGTGGGTGGTATCGCCGGGAACGATGAGGCGGTTGAGAGAATCGGTGCCGCTTTGGCTGGCGAGGCCGTTGAGGAGGCTGGTTTGCACGAGCGTGCGCTCGGCACGCGCATCCCAGGAGCCGGTGGTGCTGTGGCAACTGGCGCAGTTCACGGCGAGGTAGCTGCGGGCGCGTGCTTCGAGTGAAAAGGCGGTTTCATCCGGGCGCACATGGCGCGGGAGCACGTTCGGCGAGGGCGGTGTGTTGGTGAAATAGCCGGCGAGGCGCAGGAGGTCGATTTGATTGCCGTTGTGGCCGTGAATGGCGGCGTCGCGATTGAGCTGGCGCGTGTTGAAGCTGAGTGCGTGACCGGCCTGCGGCGTGTGACAGGCGAGGCACTGCGCACGGCTGGGAATGGTGTAATGCTGCGTGCGCGGGAGGCCGTTTTCGATGATTTCGATGTCAAAGGCATCGCCCGCATCGCCGACGAGCTGCGCCTCGGTTTGGGCCTCGTTCCAGCGATAACTCACGCCATAGGCTCCGATGCTGTTTTTGACCAAGAGACGCGTTTCGATGCGGCGCGAGGTCGCGGGATTGCCGCGAGTTGTTTCGAGGTCGAAATGCTTCACCCAGATGGTGCCATCGGGATAGGTCCACGCGTCCTCGGTGGCCCAGGTCATGTCCGCGGCATCGGGAATGATGAACCAGCGGCGTTTGATGGCGTGATCGCTCCAGAAGCTCAGATTCGGCGTGTAAGGCAGCAGGCCGGGCGAGGGCGAGAGATCGCTCACATCGGCAAACAGGCCCGTTTCGCTCAGCGTTGCCGGATAATTGCCGCCGCCCGAGCCGGTGACGAGACGACGAATGCTGCCCGCCTGGATGTCGGCCATCAAAACATCGCCATTCGACGGATCGGCGTGAAACGCGACAATGCCCGCATCGCCCGTGAGACGCTGCACGCTGACCTGCGCGCCGTTTCGCCGCAGCGACCAGAGATGACCATCGACATAGTCACCGAAAATGTAAGCGCCGGTGAGATCCGGCAACGCGGTGCCGCGATACACGATGCCGCCGGTGACGCTGTTGCCTTCCATCTCGCCGTTGCCCAGCGCATACTCGTAAAGCGGATTGGTGAAGGTGAAGCCCGGCAGCGCCTCGGCGGCATTCGGACCGGCGAGCGTGCCCTCGCGCCATGACCAGCCGAAGTTCGCACCGTTGGCGGCTAGATTGATCTCCTCACGCATCTCCTGGCCGACATCGCCGATCCAGATCTCGCCGGTGGGCGCATCGACGGAGAAACGAAATGGATTGCGCAGGCCGGTGCTGAAAAATTCCGTGCGCACATTCGCGGCGGGGATGCTCACGCCATTGAAGACGACATTCGGATTCGCGGTGACGAAGGGATTGTTCGCAGGGATCGAATAACGCGCGATGCCGCCATCACGCGGCACGCTGACATGCACGTTGGGCTCAGGATTGCCCGGCAGCTTGTCCACATCGATGCGCAGCAGGGCGCAGTGAAAGTCGAGATCGATGCGCTGACCGTAACGACGCGAGTCATTTTGCCCGCCGCCGTCGCCGAGCGAGATATAGAGGTAGCCATCGGTGCCGAAATGCATGTCCGTGCCGAGATGGAAGCCATTCGGATCGAGCTGCTGGATGAGCACGACCTCGCTCGCCAGATCGACCGCGTTCGGATTAGCCACCTGTACCTCGAAGCGTGAGATGCGGAAGTAGTTCTGCCCGCCCGCTTGCACGGAATACCACACGAAGAAGCGGCGGTTCGACGCGTGCTGCGGATGAAACGCCATGCTCATGAGCCCACGGTCGATGTTCGTCATCAAGGTCTCGCCTCGCGAGGTGCAGAGCTGCGCGAGATTGAGGAAAACCTGCGAGGAGGGCGATGCGGCGCTCACATTCGGAATGAGCCGGATGACTCCGGGCCTTTCGACAACAAACAAGCGCTGCGTGTCGCCGGGCACCGTCGCGAGATTGATCGGCTGATTGAAACCGAGCGCTCCAAAGGCCGCGGTGGTCGTGTAGGTCGTCGTCGGAGGTGTCGCGGGCACATTGAGCGAGCTGTTCGCGATGCGCAGTGAGTTGGAGAACGTGAGCGTCACCGTCGTCTCCGCCGAGGCCAGCAACACGCCCTGCACGCGGTAGGTGAAGCTGTCCGTGGCTGGTGTGCCGGTGGTGTGCGTGTAGAGGATCTGAGTGCCGCTGATCACCGCCGTGCCATGCGCGGGCGGCGTGACGATTTGCAGCGTGCCAGTGCCCACATCATTCGCCAGCACGTTGAGGCGCACTTTTTGACCGTGATGCAGCGTGGCGCTATCCGGCTGCGTGGCAGGCGGCGCGGGATTCGCACCCGTGGCGAAGCTCGCGGCGGCCTCAGCAGGCGTGAAGGCGTGATCGTGGATGCGCACCTCGTCGTAGGCCACACTGCTCATCGTGTTCGCCGACCACTGCGAGCGGCCGAGCCAGTTATTCACGTCCGCGATGCTGCTCAGCGGGAAGGGCGTGCTGCCCGTGCCGATCTGCACGCCATTCCGATACCACGCCGTCGTCGTACCGCCGCCGCTGGCCTGCGCGGTGATGACGTAGTGATACGTCGTGCCGAGCGTGGTGCTCAGATTCGACGAGATGGCCGATTGAAAGCCGCCATGGATCATCACCACCTGATACTGCGAGTTGAGGTTCACGCCCTGATTCATCGAGCAGCCGAGCAAATCGCGGCCTTGCGTGCTGCCGGTGCCGCCTG
Organism: Verrucomicrobiaceae bacterium; assembly: GCA_016713245.1. Taxonomy (GTDB): domain Bacteria; phylum Verrucomicrobiota; class Verrucomicrobiia; order Verrucomicrobiales; family Verrucomicrobiaceae; genus Prosthecobacter. The sequence continues at coordinate 473,685 of JADJPM010000004.1, forward strand.
CCGCATTGCCTGTCCACTCGCCCGGAGCGCCGAGTCCATCGCCAGCGACATCGTAGCGACCGAACTCAAACAGCGGCTGCCAGTTTCTCACCGCGATGGGCGAGGCCCAGATCTCCACCGTGATGCTCGATTTCGACGACACGATGCCGTTTGGCAGATCGAGGTAGGCCGACACCGAGGCCTGTGGCTCTGCATTCGTCGTTGTGCCCGGCAAAACGACTCGCGAACCATCCAACGTCGCCCCAAGCCCGCGCACGGTCATCGCCATGCCGGAGATCGAATCGGTGAAAACCGTGCCCGCCGGTGCCGCGCCCGCGTTTTGATTGAACGACCAGCGATTCAGCAACGCCGCCTCCGACGTGGAGGCCGCGAAAAGAGCGAGGAAGAGGGCAACAGAGGGTTTCACGCCGTTTTCTTGGTCAAAACTGGAAAGTGGTTACAGTCTGTCGCCGAAAAAAATTTCCGCCCATGCCTCAAACCGCCCCCGCTGCCTTCAAACCGACTCGCTGGAGTCTTGTGATCCAATCACAAGGCGGCGATGAGAAGGCAAAGCGGGCGCTGGAGGAGCTGTGCGCGGCGTATTGGTTTCCGCTGTATGCGTGGAGCCGGCGCTGCGGGGTCTCACCGAGCGATGCGGAGGATTATGTTCAGGGTTTCTTTGTGCAGGTGCTGCAAAAACAGCTCTTCGCCGCGGCGAATCCGGAACTCGGGAAGATGCGCACCTTCATGCTCACCGCGTTTCGCCGTCATGTGAATGACGAGCAGCGCAAAGAAAGCCGTCAGAAGCGCGGCGGCGGCCAGATCATCAGCTTCGACGCCGCCGAGGCCGAAGCGTGGTATGAAGTGGAGCAAATCGAGGGCGAAAGCGCCGATCACATGTTTGACCGTCAATGGGCGCTCACGGTGCTCGATCAAGCGATGGCCAAATTGGAGCTACAAGCCGCCGCGAAGGGCAAATCGGCCGAATTTGCCGTTTTGAGGCCCTTTTTGACCGGCGAGGCCGATACGGCCGATTACGAGAAAAAAGGCCGCGAAGCCGGAATGACCGCCAACACCTTCAAAGTGGCCGTCCACCGCCTGCGAGCCCGTTTTCGCGATGCGCTGCGTCGTGAGGTGGCGGAGACACAGCCTGCGGAGGCCAATGTGGACGAGGAGATGAGTTATCTTATGCGCGTGCTGAAAGCCTGAGGCTCATGCACGTCTGCGGCGATGCAAAACCGCTCCAGCAGCCATCATGAGCATCAGCCCGCGCGAAGGTTCCGGCACGAGCGCGACCGAAATCGTGCCATTGGTGGTGAAGAGCGAGGTGTCCCACACCCACGATGGATCAAAGCCCGCGGTGCTGAGATTGAGCAGGCTGGTGGTGAGTCCGCTGACACCGTTCCAGTCGAGCAAATCAAAGCTGTGGCCGAGCGAAGGCGTGTAACCACCGGCAAAAGTCACGCCGATGCTGCCTGCGGCCATCGAAGTGACATCGAGAAGGCCTGCACCCGTCGCCGCGACGACGAGTTTGTCGTTGTTGCCGTTCCCGAAGAGCTCGAAGGCGATGCTGCTCGTGTTTTGGAAGGTTACATTGCCATCGGCAGGAGTGAATGTGAGCGTGCCCGCCGAACCGGTGACGCCGGGTGTCACACTGCCACCGAGAATGACGCTGCCGGAAGTCGTCGGAGCGATGATTCCCGTGCCGCCGAGCGTGGTGCCCACAGCCGTCACAACGCCACCCGTGCCGGTGGCGGAGCCAGTGGTATTCGTCACGAGGAGCGTTCCAGCATTCACATTGGTTCCGCCTGCGTAGGTGTTGGCTACGCTGAGAGTGGTGGTGCCACTGCCGATCTGATTGACGACTCCCGTGCCGGAAACGGCGGTGGAGAGGGTGATGGCGTTGCTGCGATTGATGGCGAGCGTCGCATTGTTGATGATACTGCTCGTGGAGGCAATCGAGCCCGTGGTGCCGCCACCAGTGCCCTGCCCGAGTTGCAAAGTGCCTGCGGAGATGGTCGTCGTGCCTGTGTAGGTGCTGGCAGCCGAGAGGACGAGGAGTCCGGTGCCAGCTTTGACGATGCTGCCCGTGCTGGAAATGGCTCCTTGGAGTTCCGCGTAGTCGCCGCCGAGGCCCGAGTTGACGGTGATGTCGCGCACAAACGTGCCGCCGGTGCTGATGGGATTGACGAAGATGACGGGACTGTTCGCCGTGCTGGAGCCAAAGACGAGATTGTCCCCAAAGCGGAAGCTGCCGCTGCTCAGACTCAGCGTGGCTCCGCTGCCGCCGATGTTGACGGTGAGTGTGCCATCACGCGCTGCAAAGCCGCCGCTAGCACCTGCCACTTGCCCGGCACCGGGTGTGGTATTGCTGGAGGTCGATCGGGTAAAGGTGCCTCGGCCCTGCAGCACGCTATTGCCTGAAAAAAACAATCCGCCGCTGCCCAGCGCTCCTGCGGAGAGATCGCCGACATCGAGAGTGCCTGCCGTGATGGTCGTCATGCCCGTGTAGGCATTGGTGCCGGCGAGGGTGAGCGTGTTGGTGCCGAGCTTCGTCAGTCCGCGTGTGGTCGCGGCGATGCTGGTGCCGTAGGTGAAGTTTCCCGCCGTGGTATCGATGCCGACGCGCGACGTGGCGTCGTTGGTGACATTGGTCATGGTGCCGGTGAAAAGGCTGTCCACATCCGCGCTGGTGAAAAAGCCGCCACTGGTGGCGACACCGAGAGCGAGCGTCGCACCGGCGGCGACCGTGGTGGTGCCCGTGGCGGGACGGGCTCCGGTGTTTAGGTAGGTGAGCGTGCCGCTGTTGACATTGGTGCCGCCGGAATAGGAATTGGCACCGCTGAGGGTGACGATGCCGGTGCCGAGTTGGTTTACCACACCGGTGCCGGAGATCGGCGCGGTGATGGCCAGCGTGCCCGTGCGATTGAAGGCCAGAGTGGCATTGTTGGTGATGCCGGAGGTGCCACTGAGCGTTCCCGTGCTGCCACCTGCGCCGATTTGCAGCGTGCCAGCGCTGATCGTCGTGGCTCCTGTGTAGGTGCCTGCACCGGACACGATGAGCAATCCACTTCCCGCCTTGAGGACGCTGCCGGTGCTGGAGATGCCGCCTTGCAGCTCCGCGTAGTCACCCCCCACACCCGAATTGACGGTGAAGGTGCGGGTGAAGCTGCCATTGGTGCTGATGGGATTCAGCACGACCACCGCACTGTCCGCCGTGCTGGAACCAAAGAGCATGTTTCCAAAACGGAAACCGCCGGAGGAAAGAAGCAACGTATCGGTGGCAGAGGCACCCAAAGTCACCGTCAGCGTGCCGCCACGCGCCGCGAACCCGCCGCTCGTCGAAGACAACTGACCTGCCGCGGGGGTCGCGTTGCCGCTCAGCGTGCGGCTGAAGGTTCCATTGCCTTGCAAGACGGCACTATTCACGATGAGGCCGCCGCTGCCCAGCGCCCCGGAGGAGATCGTGCCGACGTCCAGCACGCCCGCCGTGATGCTGGTCGTGCCGGCGTAGGAATTCGCTCCGCTTAGGATCGTGGTGCCAGAGCCGGCCTGCGTGATGCCTCCCGTGCCGCTGATGCCCGAGGCAAAATCGACGCCCTGGGTCATCGTATTGCTGCGCTCGAAAACCAGCGTGGCATCGCTGACGATGGCGCTGCTGGTGGATAGCGATCCCGTGGTGCCGCCATTGCCGATCCGCATAGTGCCGGCTGAGATGCTGGTGATTCCCGAGTAATCGTTGGCACCTGTGAGCGTCAGGGTGCCCGAGCCGAGCTTGGTGATGCCACCGCCACCGCTGATGACGCCACTCCAAGTGACCGTGCTGTTGACGGTGATGCTGCGCACGCTGGCACCCAGATTGGTCGGACCGCTGAAGGTGAGAGCCCCAGTGTTCGTGGCATCACCGAGAAAAAAATCACCTCCAATGGTGATCGCCGTGTGCTTGCCAGTGAAGTCGCGGGCATTCGCATTGGTCGAGCGAATGCCACCGCCATTGATGGTGAGCGCCCCAGCGCCCGTGCCATTGACACCGCCAGCAGCGATCGTTCCCGCATTCAGGGTGAGCCCGCCTACGTAAGCACTCCCGGTGAGGCTCCAGGTGCCTGCACCATTCTTGATGAAGCCGATTCCTGCACTCGTGCTGATCCCCTGACTGCCAAAGGTCAGCGTCTTCCCCGCCGCCACATCCACGCCGATGACGGTGCCTCCCGTGCCGAAGGTGCCACCGGTGGTGAGCGTGACGTTTTCATTCACCTGAAGGCCGCCGACGCTGGTCGTGGCAAAAGTCGTCGTGAGGAGGGTGCCGCCATTGTCCTCGAAAACCACCTGCGAGCCACTGACCCAAGCGGACGTGTAGGGGCCTCCGGGTGTGGTGCTCCAGAAACTACCGGTCCACGAATTCGCGGCCGAGGTTTTCCAGTAGAGCGTCTGACCTTGGGCCGTGACTGCAAACAGGACGAGCAGGCACGCCAAGAGGCGCAGAGGATTGAATTGGGGGGCTAATCTAGGCCAAAAATGACAAGAGGATGCGTGGGGGAAGTTTTTCATGTTCCGCAATCGGCATCAGCTCGGCCGGGTTGGGACAGAGGAAGCTGATTGGGTGTTTTTTTTGGGAGGGCATGGGGTTGGGGGTGCCACCTCACACGCAGTTTCCGTGCCGGATGCAGCTTCGCCGATTCACTAATTGAAATGAGTCGGCGCGATCTCGTAGGCGGTGCCGGAGAATTCCTTCACGAAAACCGTGAGCGGCAGCTCAAAGATGCCGTCGCGGATCGGGTAGCCGTTTTTCGGGCCGGGCTCGCCCTTCACCTCGCGGGTGTCTCCATGCGGATTCCATACGCGGATGACATCGTTGGCGGAATCGTAACCCAAGATGGCATACGCATGGTTCGGCGTGAGGCCGGGAATCGTCGTTTTGAGCGTGCCGCAGGTCATGAGGCGATTTTCCTTCGTGGCCGCGGTGAGCGCGGCGCGGAGCTCGGCCATGTGCTTGTCGTAATCAGTCTGCGGGAGGTCTTTCTTCTTCGCGAAGCTGCATGACACGCGAAACATCTCGCGACCCGTGATGAAGGCGAGCTGCGTGCCGGCGCTGCCGCCACGATTCAGCGCATCGAGCCCGGTGGCGTCACGCTTGTCGGCGGGTTTCTTCGCGTTGTGCGCCACACCGGCGGCTTTTTCATACACATTCACCCACAGGCTGCCGTCCTCGTTTTCCGAGGTCAAAGCGATCTCCGCATCCGTGGGCGCAGCCACTTCGACCTCCTGCTTCCCGAGTTTGACGACGTAGCGACCGTTTTCGAGCGGACGGATCATCTGGTCGCGCACATACTCGGGCCGCTCGTGTGCCAGCGCAGCCAGCGGAGCGAGGGAGAAGCAATTTCCCATGCGTCCCTGCCGAATCGTCTCGATGCGTGGTCCTTCAGGCGAAAACAGCTCACGCTTGATCTTCGCGATGCGTTTCAAGCTGCCGCCAAACATCGCCGGAAGGTCCGGCATGCCTTTTCCGAGCGGCTGGGCCTTCGTGAGGGTTTGCAGATGCTCCAGCGTGAAGGTCGGCAGCTTCGCGACGCGAGAGCGCGAGGCACGTTTCAGCGCCGCGATGGCCGCAGCGTCCTCACCATGCACTTCAGCGGCCTCCACGAGCTTGTTGAGCTCATTCGCGGATAAAAGGCCATCGTGATCAAAATCCCACGAGGCGAAGTTTTTCGTCAAAATCGCCAAAAAACGCTCCCGATCACCCGCAGCCGATTTTTCGTCATCGCGAGCCATCAGCGTCGAAACGGCGATCAGCAACAAAGTGGTGACTCGTTTCATGGGTCCTCCGGAATGATGCGCAGCACATGGCTGGCCTGCGTGAAATACCACACGCTGCGTTTGAAGGCGCGGAGATGCACGCCATCGGGAATCGTGACGCCGCTGGCGTCCTTCGCGCCCGAGCCGGTGCTGTCGAGAATCAGCGGCATGCCATCGGGCGATTCACCGATCTTACCGACCCAGAGCACGACATGGGACACGTTGCCCTTGTTGCTCTTCACAAAGAGCAGATCGCCGGTTTGCAGCACCTTCGGAAAGTCTTCGTAGCTCTTCGGCAGTTCGATGCGCTTCACGGCCACGCTGCGGCCTGCGCCGGGACCCGCCGCTTCGGTCATCTCGGACTGCTGCTTGATGCCCGTGGACGGGAATATGCCCAGCGCGAGGTTGTAAACGAAGCCGGTGAAGTTGCTGCAATCCACGCCCTTCCCAACGGGCGTCTTTTGATCGGGATCACGCGGCCAGTCGGCCGGTGGCTCCCATTCGGGCACATGATGATGCTGATAGCTGTAACCGATGTAGCGCATCGCCGTGGCGATCACGCGCTCGCGAGACCACTGCGGCGATTTTTTCGCCAGACCGGTCGGCGGGCTCAAATGCTTGATCGAAGGCCCCCAGTAGCCCCAGCGGCGCTGGTTCGCGGGATCCTGCCACTGGCTGTAAGGCACCGTGGCGTAGTCTTTCCAATCTGAACGCGGTCCTTTGAGCAGATCGCCGATGAGTTCCTCCTCCTGGAAGGAAAACTTCACGGCGTAGGGCGATTTGTAACCATCCTGCGCCAGCAGTGATCCGGCGAGCGAGAGGAGGACGAGGAAAAAGCGGGCGATCATGGCAGCGTGGATTCTTTTTTATCACCGGCAGCCCAGAAGATGCCGCGCGGGATCATGAACTCGAGGCCGGGGGTGTTTTCGGGATGCGGACTGGAGACAAACACGCGGCCTTTGCCAAACGGCGCGATGGCGTGCGCGGGCGCGTTGATCTGCACGCCTTCTGGCGAGCCATACTTCGCGGTCTCGGTTTTGAACACGGACAGCGTCGTGTAGGGCGGAATATCGGTGCGAGTCCACGGTTTGAGGATCGGACCGTTGTTGTAGCGCACTTTGAAGAGGCCGTTCACCTCGCCGAGCACCGGCATGGCCGCGCCGGTGCATTCAAGATCGAGCATGGCCTGACCGCGACGCCACTTCGACGAAACCGTACCCGCGTTCAGAATGCCGAGTCCCCAGTCGAAGTTCGAGCAGGCCAGGTAAGCACCCGCGCAGATGCCCACATAGCCGCCGCCTTGCTTCACGAACTCGCGCACCTTCTTCAAACCGGCCTCGCCGAGCCCTTTCGACTGCCCGGAGCCGCTGCCGCCCGGAAAAACGACCACATCGCAGGTCGCGTTCGTCAGCGTGGCAAAGCTCTCCGGCTTCGCGACGGTCACGCTGACCTGCGGGAAGGGCTTCAGCACACTCACCACGTGGTCCACGCCGCTCTGCGGAGCGCCGGGGCCGCTGTAAATGACCACTTTGAGCGGTCGTGGTGGCTCAGCCTTGGCGATGATGGTTTTCCCACCATTCGCATCCGGCGGGATGACAAATTTCGGCGGCGGTGACTTTTCCTGAGCGGAAGCGAAGGTGCTGGCGATGAAGCCGAGGAGAATCAGCAGGCGTTTCATGGTGAGGACGCTGAAACGCAGGCAACCGTGCATTGCATGCAGCTCTTTTTACGCCACAGCTTCGGCACTCCGCCGCATGTCTGATTCACGATCACCCCGCCGTCGCCTCTCCGGCCTGAAGCCGGACGCTTTGATGGCGCAGGGTTTGGCGGAGCCGGAGCAGGTGGTCGAGGTCGCGGGCATCACGATCGAAACGCCGCTCGGTCGCGGTGGCATGGGCGCGGTGTATCTGGGCCGACAGCTCAGTCTGGATCGCGAAGTGGCGGTGAAGGTGCTGGCGAGCGAGTTGGCGGATGATCCGCAGTTTCTCGAACGCCTGGAACGCGAAGCACGCGTGATGGCGCGGCTGCGGCATCCGAATATCGTCGCGGTGCATGATTTTCAGCGCACCGAAGATGGCGCGGCGATCGTGATGGAATTCGTCGAGGGCGGCAGCTTGCGTGAAAAGCTGCTGCAGCATCCGAATGGCCTGCCGGTGGCCGAGGCGTTGCGCATCTTGCGTCAAATCGCGGCTGGATTGGAGGCGGCGCATGCCAGTGGTGTGATTCATCGCGACATGAAGCCGGAGAATGTGCTCATGGACGCCGATGGCACGGCGCGAGTCACCGATTTCGGCCTGGCGCTGCCGCTGCATGAGGCGAGCACGCGTTTGACGCTGAGCGGCACGGCGGTGGGCACGGTGGATTACATGGCACCGGAGCAATTTCGCGGTGTGGAGGCGGATGCGCGGCTGGATGTCTTCGCGCTCGGTGTGATGGCGTATGAATTGCTCACGGGCAAAACGCCGCGCGGCAGTTTTGACGCACCACATCGTCTGCGAGCGGATATTTCGGCGCAGGTGAGCGCGGCGGTGATGAAAGCGCTGCGTCCGGAGCCTGCGGAGCGTTTTGCGAGCATCGCTGAGTTTATGAAGGCCCTTCATCAGCCACGGCGGCGCGTTTGGCCGTGGTTGGTGGGTGTTTTGATGCTGGTCGGCACTTTGGCGATGATTAAATGGAATGCAGCTCCTGCCGAAGTGACCGGCGAATGGCGTGATGCCGCGGCGGGCACGCGGATTTGGGAGGATGTGCTGCGTGGTGACTGGCGGAATGACAATGGCGTGCTGACCTCGGGCACAGACATCTGCATTGTGAAGCTGGAGGACGAGTTGCCGGAGGCCTACGACGTGCGTTTGCGTGTCACGCGGCTGGAAGGGCAGTATTCGACGGCGTTGTTTTTCCGCAGCGGCGGTCGCATGGCCACGGTGGAGCTGGATGCGTGGAAGGAAGGCCTTGCGGGCGTGCAGATGATCAACGGGCAGGACCTCACCTCCGGCTACGGCTTTCGTTTTCCGCTCGCGAATGGCGAGCCGCATGATTTGCTCGTCGAAGTGCGGCCGGGCGAGGTGCGGGTGAGCGTGGATGGCCAGTTTAAGAAGACCTTTGTCACCAAAGACCTGCCGATGGAGATCACACCGGCCTGGGAGCTCGGTCCCACGACCCGCCGCATGGCGCTGGCGTTGGGTAGTTATCAGAGTCCGACGCGATTTGAGCAGGTGGAATGGCGGGCGGTGGATCTGACGGCCGATTGATGGACCCATAAAAAAGGCAGCCGCTCATCACGGCTGCCTCCAGGGTGAAACTTGAAGCGAGATCAGGCTCCACGGAATTCCTGACCACGCGGGCCACGGTCATCGCGGGGTTGGAAACGATGCTCGGGACCGCGAGGTCCTTCACCACCGCGTCCGCCTTCGCGATGCATGATGGGCGGCGGGCCGCGGTGATCGTCGCGAGGGCCTCGATCGTGATCGCGACGGAAGTCGCCGCGCGGGCTGTGGTCGTCGTGGCGGGAATCGCCGCTGCGTGGAGGCATGGGGCCGCGGAAGTTTTCAGGGCCGCGGGGGCCGGGGCCTTGCTGCGGCCGGCCAACGTGTGGGCGATGCCTCTCTTGGCCGCGAGGAGAGTCGAAGCGTTGGGGCTCTGGCATCCGACCTTCCAAGCGACCCTGCGGAGGAGGTCCCTGGCGATGGTCCTGAGGGCCGCGATGCATCATGGGTGGCGGGCCTTGGCGATGATCGGGGCCGCCACGGAAGGGCTGGCCGCCGTCACGGGGGCCACGATGCTCCATTTCGCCACGGAAGGGAGGGCGTCCACCCTCGTGACGGTCGTCGCGACGATGCATGTCGCCATCGCGGGGGCCGCGGAAGTTTTGCTGGCGGTCGCGGTCACCCTCACGAGGGCCGCGATGGCCTTGAGGGCGGTCGCCTTCGCGGCGGGGTTCAGGGCCGGGACGGCGGGCATCACCGTCGCGGTGCGGTTCTGGATTCGGACGGCCCTCGGGCTGGCCACGGCCGGCTTCGGGGCGGCGCTCAGGGCCGCCGCGATTGGTCTCATCCCGATTGGGTTCACTACGCTGTGGCTGGGAGCGTTCGCGTTCGGGATTGGCGCGGGGGTTTTCGCGTGGATTGCCGCGTGAGGGCTCGCCGCGGCGTGTCTCGGCGGGAGGCGGAGGTGCATCGGGCTTGCGGGCTTCCGGGGCAGGGGTGGGTTTTGGAGCTTCCTGGGCAGGAAGGGCGGTGATGCCGAGGGCGCAGAGCGCGAGCAGCATGAGGAGGTGGTTCGATTTGGTTTTCATGGGCTTGAGGCAGTTGATGAGCCGTGGGAGATCGGCGGGTCGTAGGGCGCAACGGCACGGCGGAGGGGAATTGTGTGAGGTTTGGAATATTTTGTGACAGGGGCGGGCATCCCGCTATCCTCGCGCCTCATTCAGACCGCTCTCATGACCCAAAACTCCAGCGAGCCGCGCATCGAGCCGGCCACCCTCGAAGATATGCCGCAGCTCGTGGAGCTGCTGGCGGCGCTTTTCAGCGAGGAGGAGGATTTTAAACCGGATCCGGCCAAGCAGGAGCATGGGGTGAGGATGATTTTGGAACAGCCGAACCGCGGGCGGATCTTTGTGCTGCGCACCGATCACATGCTGCTGGGGATGGTGAATCTGCTTTTCACGATCTCGACGGCGGAGGGCGGGATGGTGATCCTGATGGAGGATGTGATCGTGCATCCGCAGCATCGCCGCCAGGGCTACGGCGGGCTGCTGTTGGATCACGCGATCGCTTTTGCGAAGGAGAAGCGCTTCAAGCGCATCACGCTGCTGACGGACCGCATCAGCGCGGAATCTCAGGCGTTTTTCAATAAACACGGTTTCCAGTTCTCGAAGATGATCCCGATGCGGTTGGTGTTTGATGTGTGATTATCCCTCTTTCGCCATGCATAAGCCTACCGCTTTCATGACTTGGATGGATAAGCCTGCGGAGGCGATGACGGCCTCCGAGGTGGTGCCGGCGGCGCAGTGGTTTGTGCTCATCACACTGGCGACGCTGTTTTTTCTGCTGGGCTGCTTTGCCACGCTGATGTGGGTGATCTGGCGGCGGTCTGTGAATCCGCCGCCGCATGTGCGGCTGCTGATGGAGATGGCTGAAGAAGAGGAGCGTGAGGCGCATGCGAACGCGGGGGAGACGAATGATAAGCCTGTGGCTCCGTGGGAACGGGAGGCGGACTGGTGGCGTGGTGGTTCGAAGGGCGGAGATGCGTTGTCATGAGCGAGGTGGGGATACTTCATGGCTGGCGTTCGCGGGTGTTTTACCTCACGCGGGATCGGCACCTTCTGCTGCGCACGGCAGGGACGATCGTGGCGGCGGGCTTTTTGATCGCGAGCCTGATCGTGACGACGAAATCGGGTTCCTTACCTTCGGAGCCTCCAGTGCCGCTGGTGGAGCAGCGGCTCCAGGCTGACTACAGCAGGCTGATTTCGACGATAGAGCCAGATCCACGGGCGCTGGCTACCTGGCTTCGGCGGCAGGTGATGGGGATGGCACGCAAGCTGGAGAATGAAGAGAAGCTGCGGATGGCCTTTGATGGCTTTTCACAGAACGGCGTGGTCGATGGACGAGACTGGCGACAAGTGATTGATCGACATACTGAGGGGGTTACGAAGGTGCTGGTGCATGATTACATCCGCTCTGCTTTGATCCGTGAACTACCGGATGGTGTGAAGGCTCGTGAAAGGCTGGAGCAGCAGGCGCTGAAGGAGCCGCCGCCGATGCTGGCGAACGAGTTGCGGGCGGGGCTGGCTCTGCTGGGGATGGACTCTCATGAGGCGGTGCCATGGATGATGCGGGAGGGGATGCATTTCCCGGAGGCGAAGGAGGCGCGGAGATCGGCGCTGAGTCTGGCGGTGGCGGTGGATGATGTGGACAGTCTTCGCCAGATGCGTGCGGAGCCTGGCTGGGTGGAGGCGAGTCCGCCGCTGGACCAGTATTTTACCGGCTCACTTCTGCAGGACGTGCCTCTGCAATGGAAAGGACTACTGCTGGATCATTTTACGGATATTCCATGGTTGCTGGTGGGCTTTACGCTCTTCGCGGGGCTGGTGTGGCTGGTGATTCTGGTACAGCACGATGGGCGTGACGGCTGGCGCTGGGTAAGGCCAGTGCTGCCGGTGCTGGCGGGCGTTTTCAGCGTGTGGCCGACGCTTTCGATCTTAGCTTGGCAGGAGCATGTGCAGGGGCTGAAGGCGGGTGGGGAGTTCCCGCATGATCTTTGGTATTACATCATGGGCGTGGGGATGCGGGAGGAGGTGTGTAAGCTGGCTCTCTTTGCCATCTTTCTGCCGTGGCTGCTGAGGCAGCGTGCTCCGGGGCGGGCACTGATCACAGGTGCGTTTGTGGGTCTGGGCTTCGCCATTGAGGAGAATGTGCAGTACTACGCGGAGCATGGTCTTTCCTCAGCGATCACGCGGCTCCTGACGGCGAACTTCCTGCATCTCTCAATGACGGCGATCACGGCGCACAGCCTGTATCGGATGTTTCGCAGCGGCTTTGCCGAGGTGGGGCAGTTCGTGGCGACCTTTGCGGGCGTGGTGCTGCTGCACGGGCTGTATGACTGGCTCCCATCGTCTGACATGCTGGCGGAGGAGGGCGGGTTCCTTTCGCTGGTGCTCTTTGTGCTGCTGGCTTCCCGTTTCATCGATTTGCTACTGCTGGAGGCGGAGCCACGGCGGAGTACCTTTGCGCTGCGGGCGGTTTTCACGCTGGGATGTGCTCTGCTGGTGGCGGCGGTGCTGGTGGTGACGGCTACGGACGCACGGACGATGGCCGGTGTGGCGGACGCAGCGAAGGAGTGCCTGGGCTACGTGCCCCTAGCGGTGCTCTACTGGCGGCGCTTTGCGGAGGCGTGATGAAAAGTAGGTTATACCCACTCTTTGAGCCTCTCGGGGAAGGGGCATGCGGCGCATGCGCTGTCGTCCTCCAGGCAGAAGTCCTCATAAATTTGCAGCAGGCCCTGATGATGATGGAGCCGGGTATTGAAGGAGGCGGAGAGGGGGGAATCTTCGCCAAAGAGCCGCAGCATGGCGCGGCGGACTTTTTGATTATCGAGCAGGGCGGGGAGTTCGAGATACTCGGCCCACAAACGAGTGCGCTCGGGCACGAGGAGCGGGTAGGCCACGTTGGCGAGCATCTCGTGCACGCGGGTCTCGCCAATGAGGGTGATCGGTTTCGTGGCGGGTGCGGCGGTGAGGGTGTAGCGGGAGGTCCAAAACTCGTGCTGCAAGGCAGCGAGTGCTTCTTTCCACGCGGGCTGGCTCCAGCGAGTGGCATCGGTGAGTGGTTCACTGAGGCGTTTCCAAGAGGAGAGCATGGCAGCGAGAGCACCGAGGCGGCGCTGCGGATGATTGCCGGGGCGTGTGGTGGCCAGATTCCATCGTGGAAGGCTCTGTGGCTCCAGCCAGCGGGCGCAGGCATCACGCTGCTTCCACCATTGGCTCCACAAATGGCGCAGGTAGCTACGGGTGGCATCTGCGGTGTCTTCGACGCGGATTTTTTCGAGGAAGCCGCTCACGCCAAAAAGCATGGCTTCGCGTTCCAAAGCGCCTCGGGAGAGCAAATCACGAATCGGGAGGCGCTGGGTGAGGATGACGAAGGGCTGCTGGTTGTTCCGGTAGCCGAGGGTTTGGGCCAAAGACTGAAAAATGGCCTGCTCACGGCCTTGAGCCTGCACGAGGCGGTGAAGGCGGCGGCTTTTCCGCTCCAGACGAAACTGCGCGGCTGATTCGATGATGGACTGAGCTTTGCCCTCATCCAACGCGGCGAGTGGCGTGGCGCAGCGGCCAAGGCGGGCGGCCGCCATGCCACGGGCAGGCGTGGCATCCGCAGGAAGCATCGAGGCATTCAAAACGACCTGCGGGACCTCGTGATGCTGGCTGGTGCGGGTGAAAAACCGTGCCTCCGGTGTGCGAAGGACGAGATGAAGCACGACGCGGTTGTAGCCGGGATTTGAGCCATGGGCATGATGCTCCCAATCGCGGGCGTCGGTATCGAGTTCGAGATCTCCGCGGCGTGATTCACCATCCACGCGAAGGGTGGCATGCGTGAAATCGGGGCCGGGACCGGAATTCCAGGTGCCGAAATCGGTGACCTCGATTTTTTGACCGTCGGTGGTCGTGAATTGCGTGCCGAAGGCTCCGGCAAACCACAGGCTCTGCCAGTCGAGCTCCGTCCAGGCCTCGTCGAGGCCGGGCAGCGTGCCACGATCCTCCACGCCGCCGAAGACCGCGTCGCGGAAACGGGCGTAGCGATCTGCCAGAGGGAGCGAAGGGTGAGTAGGCATCGGCGTGGCGGCAAGAGGTGGCGAAGGACGGGGGCTTTGCCAGCGCAAAACCAGGGTGGTTGGAGCTATGATTGACAAAACAGCCCCGGCGTGGCTGGATCGTTCCCTCGTGTCCGGAAACAAACCCCCTACTCCTCCTCGGAAGGCCATCTACCGTCTCTCCATCTATCTGCGCTGCTTGCAGAAGCTGCGGGATAACCGGGTGGATACGGTTTCTTCGGCGGCGCTGGCGAAAGCGGCAGGCGTGAAATCGACGCAGCTCCGCAAGGATTTGGCTTACTTCGGCCAGCTCGGCACCCGTGGCCTAGGTTACAACGTGGAGGCGCTGCGCAAAATGATCGCCGACGTGCTGGGGCAGAACCGGCTGCAGCCGGTGATCCTCGTGGGCGTGGGAAATCTCGGTTCGGCGCTGTTGCGCTACGGGGGCTTTCGCAAGGAGGGCTTTGAGATCACGGCGGCCTTTGACTTGCTGCCGAAGGCTGCGGGGCAGTTTACCGTGCCGCTGCTGCCCATGGGCGGTCTGGCGGATTACATCCTCAAAAACAAGGTGAAAATGGCGATCATGACCGTGCCTGCGGTCAATGCGCAGTCCGTGTGCAATGAACTCGTGGCTCACGGTATTCAGGCGATTCTGAATTTCTCACCGACGGTGCTCGAAACACCTGAAAACGTGGTGGTAAACAGCGTGGATCTGGCTGTGGAGCTGGAGAACCTAAGCTACTTTATCCGCTGATTCAGAGCCTGAGTTCGGGCGGGGCTGGCACGAGGTCACGCAAGGCTTTGGCGGACGCCAGAAAGGAGGCGAGTTGCGCCTCATCCCCAGAGTTCAAAAGCTCGATGAGGCCATTCAAGTGCCCGGAGGCATCCTGGAGAGCGGCGAGCACCTCAGCGCGGTTTTCACGAAGAATGCCGCTCCACATGGTGGGATCACCGGATGCGACGCGGGTGGTATCTCGGAAGCCGCCCGCTGCGCACGGAATGGCGCGGTTATCATCCTTTAACGCGGCGAGTGTGGTCAGGACGGCCATCGCATGCGGAAGATGTGAAATACGCGCCACATGGCGGTCATGCTCCGCAGGGCTCATTTCGAGGACCCGGCACCCGAGGGTGGCCCAGAAGGAACGAAGCCGATTCAAAGCCTCGCTAGGCGTGCTTTCTCGTGGGGTGAGCAGGCAGGCGGCATTTTGGAAAAGATCGCCCCGCGCATGGGCCATGCCAGTGGCGTGCGAACCGGCCATCGGGTGGCTGCCGATAAAAGGGATGCCTTTGGAGGCAAAAACGGGCTCCAAGGTCGTCACGACGCTGCCTTTCACACTGCCCACATCGGTAACGAGAAGCTGGGGGGTGGTGTTGGCGGCGATGATCTGCTCGGCCGCAGCCTTCATGTGCGGCACCGGCATGCACAGGATGGCTAAGGAGGCACCCTGCATGGTCTCTGCGATGCTGGTGCTGCCTATCGCAGAGGGAAGCCGCTGGCGCACCTCATCCAGCGCTTCTGAACGCCTTGCCCACACGCGAATCACGGCTAGCGGGAACTTTTTTCGCACCGCCAAGGCCAGCGAACCACCGAGCAAGCCCGGGGCGAGGATGGCGATGCTGGATTCCTGATTCATGGTTCAAGATTCCTGATTCAAGACGGCCGCCCTCGAAGAGGAAACCCGAATCAGAACTTACGGCACGAGGAAAACCTTCTGCGTGTAAGGGCAGCGGGCCTTCTGGCCAGAGCGCATCTCACGGACGTCGATCTCACGACCAAGGGAATCAAAGGGGCTTTTCACAAAACCGGGCTTCGTGCGAGTGGCCGTGGGGTAGCTGCCAGTGCTCGGAGGTGTGGCAGGTGCCGTGGGAGTGGTCGTGGCGGGTGGTGTGACCACGACAGGGGGGGGTGGCGTGGTGCCCGTGGCTGGAGGCGTATTAGGTGGTGCGCCAGGTGTGGGGGACTGCACGGATGCCGCCGCCGGATCATTCGGATTGGGAGGCGGCTGTGTGAGCGAGGGATCTCCGGTTTCGAGGTAGCGGGTGTCTGTCGGACCGGCCGAATCCTGGCCGTAGCGGGCATCCCCTGGGGCTCGATCGAGTGAATATCCACGCGGGCCGGGCGGAGGCTTTGGCCCTGGGCCGTAGCAGGAGGCCAACGAGACGAGGGCGGCGAAGGAGAGCAGCGCGGGGGCTTTCATAATCTGGCTGTTGATGAAAGGAGCGTTAAGTTAGGCGTTCACGCGCATGGGCATGAGCACATAGAGGAAATTCGTGCCGCTGCGGATGACGCCAGGGCTGATCTCATCAATGAGATGAAGATGGATTTCATCGGCACTGAGATTTCGCAGTGGAGCCATGGAGAACTCCGGATTGAACGCGATGGTGATGGATGCGCCTTTATAATTGATGGCGACCGTTTCGCGGGCCTCACCGATGTCTGGGGAGGAGGCGACGATCTCGACCTGACCGGGGGTGAAGATGAACTTGATGGAGTTCGATTTGTCCGTGGTGAGCAGTGAGACGCGGGAGATAGCGCGTAGGAAGGCCTCACGCTCGATGGGGATGCGCTCCTTGGATTCACCTGGGATGACCTGTCGGTAGTTCGGGTAATTGCCGTCGATCAGCTTGCTCACGAGGAGACCGTCACCCAGGTCAAAGCCCACTTGAGAGCCAGTGACTTTGATGGAGACGAGGCCGGAATCTCCAAGAAGGCGGGAGAGTTCGTTCACAGCCTTGGTGGGGACGAGGATGTCAATCTCCTGACTCTGCGGGAATTCGATTTCCTGCTCCACCATGGCGAGGCGGCGGCCATCCGTGGCCACCATGGTGAGGGCGTTTTCCTTGAAGGAGAAGAGGATGCCATTGAGCACATAGCGCGTCTCGTCCGTCGAGATGGCGTAGCTGGTCTTGCGCAGGCAATCGCGGAGCATCTGCTGCTCGATTTTGAACTCTCGGGCATCGTCAAAGCGGGGCAGGGCAGGGAATTCCTCGCTGGTGAGACCGAGCACCTTGAAAAAACTGGGGCCGCTCTTGATGGAGGCCACGTTTTTCTCATCCACTTTCACCTCGATGTCTTCGGCGGGAAGCTCACGCACGATGGTGGCGAGGCGGCGGGCGGGAAGGGTCGTGGCTCCGGCTTCGGAGACTTCGCAGGGCACCGTGCAGGTGACGCCGACGTCGAGGTCCGTCGTGGTGAGCTCAAGAACGCCGTCTTTGGCCTTCAGAAGGACGTTGGAAAGAATGGCGAGCGTCGTGCGAGAGCTGACGACATGCTGCACTTGGTTGATGGCCCCCAAAAAGGCTTCCTTGCTGATATTGAACTTCATATGCCGGTAAATTGTGCGTGGTGTTAACAACGACGCCTCAGATTGGCAATGAGATTGAACGGAAAATTGGGCCTGTCGAATGGCAAAACACAATCCCTTGAGGTGCGGACGCCTCAAAAGTCCCTCGGGGTGGATGCAAAGCCTTTGGGCACAGGCACTCCGAAGATCTGCGGCTGCCGCTGCGGCTCGGGCGAGGCCTCCGGGGCTAGGTGAGTGAAAAAGTCATCAAAACGAAGGCTGCATTGCAGGCGGCGCTGGCTGCCATCGATTTTCGGGTTCACTTGGATGACGGCTTTGGTGAAAGGAATTCGCGCTTTCATCGCCTTGGCGGCCTTTCTGGCCTCCTCTAAACTGAGAGAAGTGTCCTTGATCACGGCGTCGAGCTTTTCGAGATCAGCCCGTGTGATGGGATGCCAGAGTTTCTGCCACAATCCAGGCTCCACACGAACGGCCTGCACATTGGTCCAAACCTTCTGTGTCTCCGTCTCCTGGCGCCAAAAGCCCGTGATAAGGAGGAAGGGTTCGTCGATTTCAAACTGCCTCAAGGCGTCGCCGAGGCCGATAGGCGTGCCGTGCTTTGCCGCCTTGGGATTGACCGGAATGTGGCCATGTTGCTTGTTGGCGCTGGCGGGTATGTCCCACTTTTGCGTGTGGCTCGAAGGCTCGTAACCGCCGAAGAAGGTATCCCGCAGCCATTTTTCAAACAGCAGGCCATGGCTCTGTACCTCGCGTGCCTGAATGAAAGGCGTCAAAAATAGCAGGAGAAGGAAAACACGCGTCATGGCGGAACCTGCATGTGGTTTGGTGGAGCATAGCGGGTTCGAACCGCTGACCTCCTGCATGCCATGCAGGCGCTCTACCAACTGAGCTAATGCCCCGGAAATGAAAACCGGCTCCCCTCTTGCGAAGGGAGCCGGAGACTAGAGGGAGTCGATATTTTGGCAAGCAGGTTTTTGGCAAATCTGCTCTTCAATCACACCTTACTTTGCACCAGCCTTTTTGGGGCTGGACTTAGCTGCGGCAGGTGCTGCTGCGGGACTTGCGGCCGCAGCAGGCGCGGGGGCGAGGTTGAGGCTCTTCTTGAGCTTCTCAAGCTCGGCCTTGCCCTGCTTGACGACTTCTTCGGTGAAGACTTTCTTGTCTTCTTTCTTCGCGTCTTCTAGAGCAGCGACATACTGATTGATCTCAGCAGACTGGCCCTTGGTGGCCTCGCTAGCGAGTTGGGCATAGGCCCAAGCAAGCGGAAAGTTTGGCTTGCCGGGTTCAACGCCATTGAGGTGAAGCGTGGAAAGACGAACCATTGCCAGCGGTGCACCCAATTGAGCAGCTTCGGAGTAGGTGCGCTCAGCGAGGATCAAATTGCGCTCCATGCCAGTGCCCTGTTCAGCCATCATGCCGTAGGCGATCTTGGCGGGGGCGTAGCCGGCATCAGCGGCACGTTTGTACCAACCACCCGCGGCGATGATGTCCTGGGTTACACCGGCACCGTTGGCGTAAAGGCCGGCGAGCTGGTTCATGGCGGCGAGCACGCCAGCGTTTGCAGCGCGGATGTAGAGGGAGAAGGCCTTTTCAGGGTCTTTGTCCACCACCGTGCCGGTTTCATAGAAACGACCGACGGCAAAGAAGGCCTCGGCGGCGTTGTTCTGGGCAGCCATGCGATACAGGTCGAGGGCATTTTTAGCATTCGGCTGCACGAGGATGTTCTTGGGATCCCAAGAACCATCAGCTTCGGGCTTTGCATCTGGCTTGGCGATGCCGGATTCGGATGCCTGGGCCAAGCGGAAAAGGGCGGCGGGATCGCTGCCCTGAGCGGCCTTACCATAATACTCAATGGCTTTCTGGAGGTCAGCCTTCACATCGGCATTATTTTCGCCCACGCCGCCTTCATAGATCTGGCCGAGGATGCGGTTCGCGGCTGCGAGACCACCCTTAGCAGAGTCTTCAAACATCTTAAGCGCCTGCTGAACATTCTTTGTGACGAGGTTCGGAGCGGTCTTGCCGTCGCCCGTGTCACCCGCAAGAAGACGGGCACCATATTCACCGAGGGCGGTGGCGTTGCCTTGTTTCTCGGCGGCCATCTTCAGGTAATCCAAAGACTTTGCGAAATCTTGCGCGTAGCCAGTGATACCACGGGCATAGATCTGATAGAGGCCCAAGGAGGCGTCGCCATCGCCATCCGCACTGGCTTTTTCGAGTAGCTCAACGGCTGTCTTGTTGTCCTGCGCGATGATAGGAGCGGCAGCGCCGGAAAGGTGAAGCTGGGCTTTCATGCGGCGGGCGAGTTTGTTGCCGGACTTTTCAGCTTCCACGATGAGATTTACCGCTTCACGCGTCTTATCAGCATCCTGGCGGAAACCGTTGAGGAGAACCTGGGCCAGTTCGATCTGTGCAGCAGGGATGCTACCAGCGGCGCGGTAGAGATCGATGATCGAATTGACGTTCACGTTGTTGCCGCCCACGAGGATGCCCCACTTCGCCAGCACATAGGCCGCGTTCGCGTCCTTCTTATTCGCGAGGTCTTGCACTTGCGTCACAGCGGCGTTGAACGCCTTTGTCCAGTCGCCGTTAGCTCCCGTGTTTTGCGGGTCTTTCTGAACTTTGGCCTGCTCGGCTTCCAGCGTGACAAGAATCTTATCGAGCTCGGCGCTGGGTTTGACGAGATCGGACTTTTCGATGCCAGCGATTGGAGCGGCAAATGCGGCGCCGTGGAAGGCGGCAATGGCGGCAAGCACGGCGACTTTGTGTTTGATTGCTTTGAATAGCATAAGTGGTTGTGGGAAGGGTGGGCTTTGGACCCGATAAGACGGGAAGCGTTCATTTTTCGGGAGAAAACCTTAAAAAAGCAAGTCTTTGTTTGTTTGGCGGTGCGAATCATTCATGCTGCGAACCCACCTCAATCTCTTTTACCAGGGTCGATTCTGGTTTAACAACCTTGGGTGGAAGGGGCAGATGAAAGAATGCTTAACCGTTATGAGCTATTACCATTCCAAAATCGAAGACATCTCCGCAATGGATGTGCGCAGTATTTTTGATGACCTCTGCTTCGCTATAGGGTGGCCGCTCGGACAGTATTATGAGATGATCGCATGGCGCTGGCTGGTTCTTTATTTTCAGCAGCTCCGAGTTACCGATGTAACCCACAATCACATCCCCCATCAGGGCGTCCTAACTTCTAAAATTTCCAGTCTTGTCGGTTCGGAAGCCTATGTTTTTTGCCGCGAAATTTGTCTCGAGCGGCGTGAGGGATTGGAACGGCATGTTAGTAAGTCTGTGCTCAGTCTGTTAAAAAAACTTTACGCGTCTCCACAGCACCGATTGGGGAAATTGCGCCGCAGAAATTGATAGTAACTCTGAAACCGTGCATGCGTGACTCTTAGCTGCTGGCCTGTCTTCAGATACGGTCGCCGAAATTGCTGGCAGCGCCCTCAACTTCGCATCATGCTTCATGGGCATGCCAGAAATTGATCCACCGACTGCGCCCAAAGAAGCACCTACCGCAGAGAAAAAAACTGCGGATCGCTCTGTTGAGCGATTTCAAACAAAAAAAAGATCCTCAGAACCTACTGTGGAAGAGCTTCTTGCCACGATCAATCGTGCTCTTCCATTCTCTGATGAGGCCGAAAAAGGTGTTCTTTCTTGCCTACTTCAGGATCCACAGGAGCGACTCAGTGACTGTCGCATTAATTTGCCCGCCAATGCCTTCTACCATGAAGCCAACCGCACAATTTATGAGAAGCTCCTCGAATTTTACGACAAGAGTCTTCCTGTCGACCCTATCACCGTAACGCACGCATTACGAGACCAAGGCATTTTGGATAAAGTAGGAGGTGCCGCTGCAATCACAGACCTGTTCACATTTGTCCCGATCACAGCGCATTATCCTTATTATAAGAAGGTAGTCACTGATAAGCATATCCTTCGCGAGTTGATCTACGCCTCGTCGTTGAATATCAATCAAGCATATGAGCACGGAAAAGACCAGTTAGACGAGGATGTTAACACACTTTTGGACCATGCTGAGCAAAGAGCACTTGGAGTAAGGCAAGCATTCGGAATCAAAGAAGGCATCAAGACGCTCAGCCAGCATGTCATGGATGCCATCGATAGCATTCAATACATGCTCGAGCATCCCGGACAGCTCCGCGGCCTCTCCACCGGCTACTCGAAGCTCGATCAGATGAGCAGCGGCCTGCAAGGCGGCGAAATGTTCGTCATTGCCGCTCGTCCTTCGATGGGGAAAACCTCCCTCGCGATGAACATCGTCGAGCACATCGCGGTGGATTGTAACAAGCCCTGCGTTGTCTTCTCCCTCGAAATGAGCGCCACGATGCTCGTGCGTCGTCTGCTCGTCTCCCGCGCCCGCCTCAGCATGCAGGATCTCTCCCGCGGTCTCCTCTCCCGTGCCCAGCAGGATGCGCTCGCCAAAGCCACGCGTGACCTCCAAAAGGCCCAGATCTTCATCGATGAGACCCCCGGCCTCGACATCATGGAGATGCGTGCCAAATCCCGCCGCCTCAAGAAGCAGCACGACATTCAGATGATCATGATCGACTACCTGCAGCTCGTCACCAGCGGCAGCCGTCGGGCCAAGGACAACCGCCAGATCGAAATCGCCGAAATCTCCGCCGGCATCAAAGGCCTCGCCAAAGAGCTCAACGTTCCCGTCATCGTGCTCGCCCAGCTCAATCGCGCCGTCGAAAGCCGCAAAGGGCAGCGGCCCGTGCTCTCCGACCTTCGTGAGTCCGGCTCCATCGAGCAGGATGCGGACATGGTGGGCCTCCTCACCCGTGCCGATTACGCCGGCGCCAAAATGGAGGTCGAAGATGAGGAAGCGGAGGAGAAAAAGCGTGGTGAAGCCATGCTTATCCTCGCCAAAAACCGAAACGGCCCCACCGACGACGTCCACCTCCGCTTCATCGATCACGCGATGCGCTTCGTCGAGCGCACTGAAGAGCCGGAATCACCTTGATGCGAGGCTCTCGTTGAGAAACGCCAACTTTAAGCTTGGAACCTCCGCCAGCCTGTTTATCACAGGGGCCGCACTTTGATGAAAAAAGCCCTCCTCGCCCTCGAAGATGGCCGGGTGTTTGAAGGCACGGCGTTCGGCGCCGAGGCCACACACACCGGCGAAATCTGCTTTAATACCTCCATGACCGGCTATCAGGAGGTGCTCACCGATCCCTCCTATCGCGGTCAGATCGTCACGATGACCTATCCCATGATCGGGAATTACGGCGTGAACCCGCTCGATCCTGAGAGCAGCCAGCCGCACGTTCGTGGTTTCGTCATTGAAGAGCTGTGCGACATCCCCAGCAACTGGCGTAGCACGCAGAGCCTCGACGGATACCTCAAAGAATGGAACATCCCCGGCATCCAGGGCATTGATACCCGTGCCCTCACCAAGCATCTCCGCACCCGCGGAGCCATGCGGGCCGTCATCACCAGCGCCGTGCTCAATGCCGATGAGGCTGTGAAGCTCGCCGCCAGCAGCCCCACGATGGAAGGCAGCGATTTCGTCAAGGAAGTCACCACCTCCAAGCCCTATGTTTGGGACCCCGAGAGCACTGAAAGCCGCGAGTGGGACATCCCCAGCCCTTCGCAAAACCGTGAAGGCGGCCCCACCGGTGCCTTTCACAGCCTGCCCGAGGCCAAGCACCACATTGTGGCCTACGATTTCGGCATCAAACGCAACATCCTCCGCCGCCTCCGCCAGGCCGGCTTTCGCGTCGATGTCGTTCCCGCCACCACCAGTGCCAAAGACGTGCTCGCTCGGAATCCCGATGGCATTTTCCTCTCCAACGGCCCCGGAGATCCCGCCGCGCTGAGTTACATCCACACCGAGGTGAAGCAGCTCATCGGCGTGAAGCCCATCTTCGCCATCTGCCTCGGCCATCAGATCCTCGGCCACGCCTACGGCGGCAAGACCTTCAAGCTCAAGTTCGGTCATCGCGGCGGCAACCAGCCTGTTAAAGACCTCCGCAATGGCCAGGTGGCCATCACCAGCCAGAACCACGGCTTCGCCATTGATCCTGCCAGCCTTCCCGGCAATGTCGAGGTCACCCATATCAACCTCAACGACGGCACCGTCGAAGGCATGCGCCACCGCGAGGCCCCCGTCCTCAGCGTTCAATACCACCCCGAAGCTGCCCCCGGCCCGAACGACGCGAAATACTTCTTCTCCGAATTCGCTGCGATGATCGACAAAGGCCACTGAGCCCAATCGACATTCGGATTTCAGGCCTTCGTCATTTCTTAAAATCATGTCCACCATCGTCGTCACCCAGAAAAACGGAGTCGCCTGCATCGGGGCGGATACTTTGAGCTGCCTCGGCTCGCTGCGTCAGAAGGCTGGCCATGTCGTGAACAAAACGAAGATCACCAAGATCGGCGATACCTTCATCGGCCTCACGGGCACTTCAGCGAGCCTCGTCGTGCTCAATAGCTACTTTTCCAATCTCGACCGCCCGCGTGACTTCTCCTCCTGCGAGATGATCTTCGAAACTTTTCGCCATGCCCACGCCTGGTTGAAGGCCGAGTACTTCATGACGGCCATGCCCGACAAGGGCGAGGAATACGAGACCACGCAGTTCTACGGCCTCGCCGCGAATGAGCATGGCATCTTCGCTCTCTACTCCTACCGCTCCGCCCAGCAGTTTCACAAATTCTGGGCCGCCGGCTCCGGCCGTGACTTCGCCCTCGGAGCCATGCAAACCGCCTACGAAAGCGGCAAAAGCGCCGAAGAGATCGCCCGCGCCGGCCTCGAAGCCGCCGCCGAGTTCGACAGCGCCACTTCTGCTCCTTTTGAGATCCATTCGATCCTGCTAGCCGGTGCCGAAAAGCCCAAGGCGAAAAAGCGGAAGTAATTCCTTCCGTCCCTGTCTGCCCATCCAATCCTTGTACTTCAAGGAAGTGGAGGCGAGGGGAGTTGAACCCCTGTTCGCCCAGATGAACTCCCCCGGCGCTGAATCCCTTGTAAATCAAGGCATAGAGAGTCATCTGAGTTGTTGAAATCGTCGGCGCTTGTCTTACTTCTTGTCTTACCTCATGGCATCCGTTTGGAAACATCCCAAGAGCCGCTTCTGGTATGCTCGCTATCTCGGCCCCGATGGCCGGTGGCGGAATGCGTCCACAAAGACCACGGAACGCAAAGCCGCGATGAAGCTCGCGGATGAATACGAAGGCGCAGCCAAGGCCCGCCGCACGGCCACGCAGGCCCGCCGCGTGCTCTCGCGCCTTCATGCCGAAATCACCGGCGAGGCGCTGCCCAGCTCATCCGTCCGCGCCTTCGTGGCGAACTGGCTCCACGAGAAGCGCGGCACCTCGAAGTCCACGCAGGCGTTTTACCAGAACAGCGCCACGAAGTTTCTCGTCCATCTGGAAGCGCTCGCAGATGATGAACTCTCGATGGTGGCAAAGGAACACATCGTCACGTTTCGGAATGCGATGCTCGAAAAGCTCTCCGCGAAGGCCACGAATCATCACCTCAAGGTGGTGAAGATGCTTTTCCGCGCTGGCCGCCGCGATGGCTTTATCGTCGATGATCCTTCGGAGTTCGTGGAGACGATCAGAGAGAAGCAGGCGGACAAAAAGCGCCGCCGTCCGTTCTCGCTCGATCAGATCCGCGCCGTGCTCGCCGTGGCCGATGATGAATGGCGCTCCATGGTCCTTTTCGGCCTCTACACCGGCCAGCGAATCGGAGATATTGCCCGCCTTACTTGGGCGAATGTCGATCTCGACAAGGGCCAGGTCCGCCTCGTGACACAAAAGACCAGCGCTGTGTTGCTCATTCCGATGGCGGCCCCGCTTCGTGAGCATATCGAAAGCCTGCCTGCACCGGATGCGCGGCCCGAACTCGCGCCATTGCACCCGCGAGCTTGCGCCCTGCTCGAAAGGAACGGCAAAAGCGGCACGCTCTCGAATCAGTTCGCCGATCTTCTCGCCCTTGCTGGCCTGCGCATGAAGAAAGCCCATCGTGCCACCACGGGAGCGGGGAGGGATGGACGCCATCAAAACGAACAGCTCTCATTTCACAGCCTGCGGCACAGCGCCGTTACCCTGCTCAAAGAGGCGGGCGTTCCTGCCGCTGTCGTGCAAAAGCTCATCGGCCACGAGTCCGCGCAGATTTCCGAGCTATACACCTCCGTAGGTGAGGAATCGCTCACGAAGGCAGCGGCAGCGTTTCCCGTGCTGTGAACCTCGCGCCGCTATTGGCGAAATTTCTCCGGCGCTCGAATCCATTCCAAGCCTGCCTTGCTTGCCCGGCCTGCCAGCAGACACAATGTCAGTCCGAACTGCTCCACAGCCGTTCCCACTTTCTGCGAACTCTCGTATGGCTCTGCGTTGCTACTTTTGAAAAGCACGAGGCTCCGCGTTTTGATACTACAGCAGCGCACCCGCCCCGATTCTACGCTTCCCGGAGATGCTCGCCGAGATTCTTTCCATCCTTCCCGCTCGCCTCGCAGAATCGCCCGCTCACGCCGCCAGCGCCGCTTTCACACGTTGCACCGTGCTGCCGCCCTTGCCCGTGATCTTGGCCGCATTACGCACGCTCTGACCGGCCTTCAAGGCGCGGACAATGTCCGCATGCTTTGCCACCAGCTCTTTCGCTTCCAGTGTCGTGCCTTCCGGCCTGCCCAGCTTTACGCCTTTGCGCCGTGCCTCATCCAGTCCGCTCTTGATGCGCTCCACGAGGGTTTCCTTCTCCGCCCGTGCCATCTCTGCCAGCATGGCAAACATCAGGTGTGCCGCAGGATTGCGTTTCCCGCTCGCCAGCAGGGTTTCAATATTGTGCGCGTGCCAGTAGAGCGAAACGCCGCACTGCTCCAGCGTCTCCACGAAGGCATGCGCCACACTAGACCGCCGCGCCACGCGGGAGATTTCATGCACGAGCACCTTTTTGATTTTGCCTGCCTGTGCCAGTTCCTCGATCCGAGCAAGGCCGGGCCGCTCGTCCCTGTCAGCACTTCCCGAAACCGTTTCCTCGCAGACTTCCACCACCTCCCAGCCTTTCGATTCCGCCAAGGCGCGGAGTTCATGGGTTTGGCGCTGTGTCTCCTGCTTGTTGGTGGAGACGCGAACGAGGATGGCGGCAGGTGTCGATTTCATGGCGTGTGGTGCTTGGTGATGTTCCACAATGCCGAGTGTATTCATTTAATCAATAGTTTTCTTGAATACACCATTGCCAGCTCTCCCGCGATTCACCTTCCCTGCGAAGACTGCCGACATTTTCACCAGATGATTTTCTGAATACATCTCCGGCCCGCTCGCCGTTCTTCTTTCCATTCTCCCTCCCCAGCGTTTACGGCTGGATGGAATCCCGCCCGGCTCGTGCGCAGCACCGGCACAGCGTCACATTCACCGTTTGGTGAACGGACGCCGCATCAGAACGCCATGCCAGCGCCTCCGCACCTGCCAGCCTCATTTCCAGATGCAGCACCCGCCACGCCAGCAGAACCAGCGCCACAAAGATAAAGACGTCTTTCGCTCTCACGCCTCATCCTCCCCCGGCGGCCATAGCTCCGTATCCAGCCCGATCTCTTTCCCCTCGATCTTGAGCATGTGGGCAAAGCGCCCCGTGGCAGACAGCGCCGCATAGCACGCCTTATCCTTCGCCCCGGCCAGCGTCATCAGCCGCCGCACCGCCTCGCCCTTCGCCAGCCGCACGCGGCCCTTGTCGAAAAGCTCGTGAAGATGCGCCTCCGTGATCTTCTCATTGTGCCCGCCCGCGCCGCCGCTGCCGCCCATACACTGCGAGAAATCGAAATCCTCGATCTCCTGAAAACCCGTGTCGATTTGATGCAGTGCGTGCTTTTCGCCCTCGCTCTTGCCATTCGAGTTCTTTAGCAGCGTGGCGACAACGCGCCTGTCTCCCGGCTGCTCTGTCACACGCTCCAGCTCGATGATCGTGCGCGGCTTCCGTCTCAGTGTTTGATGGCCGCTGATTTGATGCAGCCGCCCCATGCCGTCACTGTCCTCATTCTTCGGCTTCCGGCGATGATGCACTAGCAGCCAGCAAGGGCGAACAGGCAGCCCGTGTGAGATGCCTTTCATGCCGCGAAACATCAGCGCGAAATCCTTCGCCGTCTCATCCACCACCGCGCTCGATACCGTGTCCAGAATCACCAGCTTGATTTCCTTCGCCTCGATGATCCGCCGCGTGTGCGCCATGAAATCGTGATCGCCCACGTCCATCGTTTCGGGAACGTCTGTGATGTGCATCCACTGCTCGAAATCCTCCGGCAGCATCCCCGCCGCGTGCATCGACTTAAGCTGGCCCGCCAGCCGCCGCTTGTTGTTCTCATCACCGATCCACAAGGTAGCAAAGCGGCATTTGATCTCATGCCCCAGCCAGCGCCCGCGCCCCCACGCTGCCTTTGCCATCAGATCCATGATCGCCCAGCTTTTCCCCACGGAGGGAAACCCAAACAGCATCGCGAACTCTCCCGCTTCCAGCACCGCGTCACCTGCCAGCACCTCGCCCGGCTGCTCTTGATGGGAGAGCAGCCCGCGCACGTCCAGCAGCTCATACGGCGGCAGCACTGCCTCTTTCTTCTTTCCATTCTCCCTCCCCAGCGGTTGACGCTGGAAAGACTCCGCCGCGCCCACGTTGGCGGCCGGTTTGGCATCCTCCGCCAGTGGATCATACGGCCCCAGCTTCTCCGGTTTCTGCGCCTTCGTGCTCATGGGCAAACCTCCAAGAGTTGAGGATTCACCCGGATGCTCGCCGCGCTCGCTTTCGCGAACACATCGCCAAGGTCTTTGATCGCCGCTCCCGTCGCATCCACGAGGCCCGCCAGCGAAAAGGCATCCACCACCGCGCCCGCATCCCGCAGACTCCGCGCCCATAGCAGCGCCGCACGCTTCCCCGGCTCGTCCATCTGCGGCACGATCCGCACGCGCTTACCAGCCAGGCGTGCCGCCACCTCCGGCGAGAGCCGCACCGCCGCGCCCATGCAGCACAGCGCCGCCACATCCGCCACCCGTCCCTCGCCATCCATCACGGCATGCGCCGCGAGGAAATCGCCCACGCCTTCCACGAGGAGCACATTCGGAAACGCCTCCGCCTCCATCAGCCCCACCGGCCACGCCTTGTCACCGTAGCAATGCGCCTTGCGCGGCGGGATGTCGCCAAAGCCCGGCCACAGCTCCCCATCCGCACGCCGCAGCTCACAGCCGCGCCGCGCCTTGTCCGTGATGCACCAGAACGCATGCCCCCACTGCGCCCCAAAGTGGAGAAAGCCCCGCTCATCCGCCAGCCGCAGCGCCGCCACCGGCAGCGCACGCAGCCGCGCCAGCGCCGCCAGTTCCTCCGCCGTGCCGCGCCTTAACGCCGGCCACGGTTTCGCCTTCTTCATCGCCTCACGTCGCGGCGGAGGCGGTGGCAACTCACGGCCCTCGCCCAGATGCTCCCGCATCCAGCGCACCGCGCCCGCCGTGTCCGCATCCAGCGCCCTCGCGATGAAGTCCACCACGTCGAAGGTTTCGCCCGTCGCGTGATCCTTCGCCCGCGTGCTTTCTGCCCACACGGAAAAGCTCGCGTGCCGCTCATCAGGCCGAAACGGCGATTTGCAGCACTTCGCAGGCTCCCCCGGAAGATGCAAAAGCCGCCACGCCTCATCAATCCGCAGCCGCGCCTTCAAATCGGCAATCGTTGCTTGTGGCTTCATCGGCGCAATCTCCTTTCCACTTTCAATTCCATCAGCTCGATGGTGTTTGGAGTCAGCGACACTCCCACGCTCGCGAGAGCCTTGACGAGCTGCTGGCCGTGCTCCTGCGTCCACCAGTAGCAATCTATGAAATCCATCAGGCCGTAGATCGTGTTATCCCCGTGCTGAAAAAGACAAAGCGCAGGATCGACATAATGCCACGGTTTGTCCCGGTATCCCATGTGCGGCCCTCGCAGATAAACAAAGCGCCCATCCGTAAAGACCAGTTCCCCGCGATTGAATCGCCGTTGAATCTCTCGCTCACTCATGGCCCGCCCCTCCTTTCAAAAATGCCGTGAGCTTTGCCTTGTCGATAAGGGCAGCACCCCTGACTTTTCCCGGCAACCTGCATGACACAAAAGCACCGGCAGCCTTCGCCACCGAAACGAGGCCGCTGCGGCTCAATCCCGTGTATCGACACCGCCCCTTGGCGGAAGGAAGGCGAATGAACTCGGCCTCCGCGATGGGAGCCGGTTCAAAGCGTTGCTCGTGCCCCTTTGGCACCGTGCCTGCCACAGTTGGCTTGGAAGTGAGGAAACCCGTGGATTGGCCTTCCCTCACATTGGAGCGGCTTCGATTGATCTCCGGCGCTCCGCTCGTGGCTGCCGTGGATGTCTTGTGTTTGGTATTCGGTTTCATCGCAAAAAACGCTTCCGCGTTGCGATGTCCATTAATCACCAAGAAACATCTGTGTCGCTACCAATGCCCTCTTGGACGCCGACAACGCCATTTTCTCAGCCAGCACTTCGATTTGATGTGCTGGCTACTTTTTCAGCTTCGCAGTCCACCACGGCGCGGATTCATCACCCGTGATCTCACGGAAGTATTGAACGGCCTGCTTCTTGTCTCTTGAGCGTAAGCTCGCCAGTTTCTTTTTGGCCTCCCGCAGTTTGCGCCAAAGTTCCAACTCCTTCTTTGGATCGCACGCCTTGAGACTTGCAGACACGCGATGCCACAAGAGCACGCGAAGCGCCTTTTCGGCTGTTTGGTCGTGACGTTCTTCTTTGCGATACACTTCCGGCCACTTCGCAGGCCGCAGGCTCTTTGCCAATCGCTCAAAGGCATCCGCCAAGTCTGCATTGCTCGTGTTTCGCCAGTTCACCCAAAGCACCAGCACCTCCGCTCCATGATCGTTTATGGCTCTTGTGCGCAGGTCATCGTTGCCACGTCTCACGATGTCCCAATTGCCAGCCTCTCCTTTGATCCGTCCATAAAGGTCGTTTTGCGTGGTGGCTTTCAGTGTGTCGTCGCAGGTGTATTTGTGGCAGACTCGATGCTCGCCGTCGATGATCCGGCCCGCCATCGTTTGGGTGGCCTCGGTCTTGTCTGCCAGTCGCAGCGTCTCCGTCTTCACCAGACTATCCAGCCAGGGCGCATTTGTCGGCCCGGCATCCACCATCGTGAACGTATCAGGATCAACCTCGGAATTCCTGCTATTCGCCAAAATCCCGGCAACGCCTTTTCGTTTCTCCATCGGAATCTCAGAGAAAGGCCGGTCTGCCGCCAGATGCTCAGCCAACGCCCGCAATGAATCGAACCCACCGTTGCCAATGTTAGGCAACGTCTCCTCGAATTCGATTCTTCGCAGTTCACAATCCATTCCGTGTGGGCCATCCTTCCAGGAAGAAAGCAGGCATGCCCACGTCAACCAACGCACCGATTGCCGCGCATACTCATACAACGCGGGAAGCCGCATCTCGGCGGGCTTGTAGTGCTCAACCCACTCCTGTTTCTCTCTGGTGTCGAGATTTCGGAGCGTGCCATCTGACTCTTTTACTTTTTCAGTGTCCAGCCATGCAGGGCCGAAAGATGATGGAAAAAAATCGCTCAACACAAGGCCGCTGCTTTCAGCCACTCTGCCGCGATTTGCGATGATCTCAGCGGCGCGGCTATGTGCTGCCCGCTTCCATTCGTCGATGAATCGCCTGCCTTCCCCTCGCTTCCAAATTTCAATCTCCTCGCCGATGCGAGTTCTTTCAGCTTCGATCTGAGTGCGTTCTTCTTCACTTAGAGAAAGCTCGCGAAGCTCATCCGCAAGCGTCCCCGCTTCGATTTTTCGGAGTTCGTCCTCTGTCTTGGCTTTGATCTTCGCCACCTGCTCTTTCGTGCGCCGTCCCTCCTTGATGTCCTTCTTAAACTCCCCAGCCTTATGCCTTCGCATCTCATCTCTGAGTTGAACCTCAAGCTCGCCGCTCGCCAGACGCTCCAGCATGCCTTTGACGTAATCGTCATGCACGAGCTTCTCGCGCAGAGCCTCTTTCTGATCCTCAAGGTCAAGAATCGAGAGCGGCGAATGAGCACACGCCTTGCGTGCCTTTGCTGCCTCATCAGGTGAATGACCGCCGTTGTCCCGTTGGAACGCGATCCATCCAGCAAATCGCGCCTCTGCCTCTGATAACGGCTGCAAGGAATTGTTTTTCTTCGGTGGCATAAGAAACCATGCTGGCATCTCGACACCTCACAAACACTTTGCACGGCATCCAGCGCGGGCGCGGAGGCATGGAAAGACGAGCCGCGATGATCTCCGCGAAGGCCGGGGAAGCCTCGCCCGCCCTCCGCCCGCCTCGCTTTCCATCCATCTCTATTCCTTGGGAGCGTGCATGGAAAGAAGAAACCCGCCAGCCAGGGACTTGCAGAGAAAGAAGGAGAGTTCTCTTTCTTCTTCTGGCTCCATCCCACCCATCCAGTCCCTCAACCCGATCTACCCCTGACCTCCACGGCGGCCACCACAGCAGCGGCAGCCGCCGTGGATGGAGGCGAACCCCACACACCGGGCGGCTGTCCAGCTTCGTCCCGGCGCGTCGTAATGGCGTCCGGTCTGCTGTCCGGCCACCACCGCCCAAATTCTGCCCTCCCGGCCTTCGCCTGTCCATGCCTCATTTGCACCCGTCGCTCGCGAGCGGTTTCACCAGCCAAGCTGTTTGCCAACATGGTCCTTGAGCTTGGTTCCATACCATTCCTCAAACGCGTTCACGTCCTCTAGCACATTGGTCGCAGGTGCCTCTGGCGTGGCGTCAACCACGCGGCGGCATACGCCTTTCATGCGCTGAATCCACGAAGGAAAATCAGGATGAACCTTTGCCAGTTCATTTTCGTCGATCCCGTCGAGCGCTGTAAGGCCGCGTTCTGCGGAGCGGCGAACCGGGCCGTTAAACGTGATGATGTCATGGAGGGCCAATCTTGCCCCCTGCACTCGTTCCATAGCCTCATCAGCCTGCTTTCCCCATTTCTCAGTTTCTTTGCCACCGCTTAGAAGACGTAAAGGCCACGCAAGCGCCCGGTAGATCGAAACGAAATCTCCCACATCCGAACCCGCATCTCCGCCGGCCATGGCACCCGTGATGCCATATTTCTTTACCAGATCGCCTGTGCAAAACAAAAATGCCACGGCCAGATACCCAATGCCCAGGAGCTTCAAAATGCGCTTCATGGCATGACTCCATCATGGCAGACCGCTCGCGTCAACTCCGGCCCTTCCAGCCCCTCCCATTGCGAAAAAATTTCGCCCTCCAGAATGGATATGAAAGCACCGCGCCAGCTCATAACCTGCACCCCCTCCCCCGCCTCAAGTTGTTGGCGTCATTGTCTTACTCCATGTCTTACCTTACCCCTTCCACCCCTTGATTTCCTTGGAAATCAAGGAAGTGGAGGCGAGGGGAGTTGAACCCCTGTCCGAACAACCGTTATCCGCAGCATCTCCATGCTCAGTCTCATGTTTGGTCTCGGCGGGAGGCGGCTTGAGACGGCCTACTCTTCACCCAGCGTCCTGTTGGATCTCGTTGGTCACCCGGTCGCCCGGTGATTCAACCAGCCTGGTAGTGTCGTCAGGCAGGCTACCAGACATCGCCTGCGTGACGTCGCGGGGCTTAAGCCGCGAGAGCGAGCTCGTTAGAGTTCACATTTATGTTTTTGATCCGCGATTTTAACGAGGCCAACGAATCATCCTCGGCATGCAGCTCCGAACTAAGGCTACCCGTCGAAACCAGTACGCCCCCGTTTTGGAGAGGACGGAGAGTAGAGCCTGCGAGCGGAAGGTCAAGACATGCCTGAGGCATGGCTGGTTGTGGAACAGCTGACGTGGCCCCCGGTAGGCAAAACGGACGTTTGCCGCTACGAATGCCCCATCAGCCGGTCCGCGCTCAAATCACCGGCCCGGCGACATCCTTCCACTGCTCGTGGAACTGCTTGTACACGATGGGAGAGATCTCGCTGGGCTTGATCTCGCTGCGACCGCCCCAGAAAACGTTGGTGTAGAGCAAGGGGATGTTGATGTCGGCCAAGTGTTTGTCGATGGCAGCCTTGTGGGTGAGGACCGTGTCTTTGTCGGTGCCGTGGATGACGCCCATGATGTTGACATTGGCAAAGCGCTCGCCGCCTTCACGCCAGTAGCAGTGGGTCATGATGGGATGACGGCCCACCTCGCTGCCGGCGCGTTCTTCCATGCCCTGGGGTACTCGCCAATGGAAGAGGGCGTTGAAGCGGGTGACACGCTGACCGCTGGCGCTGGGTTTCACATGCTCCAGAAAGGTCGAAAAGCGGCCGATGACGCCTTTTTTGTCGAGCTGCTTCGCCACTTCGCAGAAGTGTTCAAGGCTCACCCCGGCATCTTTGGCGCGGCCAGCCCATGGCTCCGGGCCGATCTCCTCGGCTTTGAGGTCGCCTTTGAGGTTGAGAAGCACATTCCACTCCTCCGCGTCGAGGTCGGCGATGTTGGTGGTCATCATCTTCGCGGGTTCATCGGCTTTTTCGCCGGGTTCCATGGACTTGCGGCGCACATGGCCCACGCCGAGGGCGAAAATGCCATGCGCCTGCATGGTGTAGTAGTCTTCGGCACCGATGAGACGCTTCAGCAGGTCACAGTGCTCATTGATGTTTTTGTCCTGGGGTACCTTCAGCGTGGTCCAGAGGCGGAATTCACTGCCACTGACCTCACGGTCCGTGCTGCGAAGGACAACATGGCCGCTGAAGGGATCTTGTTTGAAGAGGAACTCAAAGGCGGCGTCGAGTTTTTCGGTCGGCACTTTCCAGGCGACGAGGGCACCTTCGGCGAGTTTGTTCGCCAGCAACGTCTGGCGCACACGGCGGATCACGCCAGCGGCCAGCATGGCGCGGATGCGCTCCACCACGGTGTCAAAAGGCACGCCGCTTTGCTCGGAGATGAATTGAAAGGGGTGCTGGTGGAATCCCTTCACGCAATCCTCGCTCACGGAGAGGATCTGGGTGTTTACGGGATCGGTATGTTCGGTGTGGAGGACGGCGTCGGGCATGGTCAGTGGAGCAAAATCGAGCGGCCACCCATAGCGGTGCCCCTCATGAACACAAGGCCCGGTGCTGTGCAGGAATTGTGGATGGGTGAGCGGGGTCTTCGGGATCCAAGTTTCAGGTTTCAGGTTTCAAGATGCCTGAGTGCACCATCATGAAACTTGGAACCTGAAACTTGAAACATCCCACTCACGCCTTCTGCGGCACCGCCACCAGATGCTCGGCGGCTTTGGCGGCTTCGGCGAGGACCTCGGGATTGAGGTTCTTCTGCTCGAATTCGCGGCACCAGCCTTTGATTTCGAGTTCGTTGAAGATTTTCCCGATCACGCGGCGCAGCAGGCCTTTCAGGTTCGGGATCTCGACTTCCTGCAAACTGCGGATGGCGGCTTCTTTGTAGCCTTCGAGCAGGGTGGTGGCTTTTTCATAGGCACCGCTTTCGTGGGACCAATCGCGGATGAGGGCGTTGGTGGGCTTTTCGCAGGGCTGGCCGTTCCAAAGGGCTTCCATGGTGTCCTTGGCGGTGCCTTGGCCTTTCTCGCGTAGGAGCGAGAGGATGATGCTGGGGCGCATGCTCCATTCGTTGGCGGCGGCGCTGTCTTCGCCGAGGTCGTCGATGTCATCGCGGATCTGGTAGGCGATGCCGAGGTTCTCGCTGTAGGTGTGAAGCACGTCGGCGCATTCATCGAGACGGCCGGCGAGGGCTGCACCGACTTTCAGCGCGACCTCAAAGGCGGGCGCGGTTTTGCTGCGGAAGATTTCGAGCACCTGTTGGCTCGTGAGGGCAACCGGGTGACGCGTCCAGAGCAATTCGGCACCTTGACCGATGCATAGCTCACGCTGGCCTTCCGCGGCGACAAGCAGCGCGGCTGAGCGAATATGCGCAGGCATGTCGCCCTCGGCGAGGAGGCGATAACCTTCGCCGATGAGCAGATCGCCGATGTTCAGGGCGACGGGGAT
The DNA here is from genome assembly GCA_016713245.1 of Verrucomicrobiaceae bacterium. Taxonomy (GTDB): domain Bacteria; phylum Verrucomicrobiota; class Verrucomicrobiia; order Verrucomicrobiales; family Verrucomicrobiaceae; genus Prosthecobacter. Next base: position 509,008 of record JADJPM010000004.1, read on the forward strand.
GCCGTGCTCGGTGTGGAGCGTGGTTTCGCCGTAACGCTCGGCGTCACCGTCCTCGATGTCGTCATGCACGAGCGAGGCTTTGTGGAAGATCTCGACGGAGATGGCGGCACGTTTGATGGAATCGCTGATCGGAGCCTCGGGATCATCGCGGAGGGCTTGATAGGCGGCGACGGTCAAAAACGGACGCCAGCGCTTGCCGGCACGGGCGAGCCAGTCGCGTGAGATTTCTTCGGTGTGGCCGCGCGGCGGGCCCATGAGGGCGTCGAGTGATTCGCGGGTGAACCATGTCTTCACCTCGTCGTGCAGTTCGTTGAGGTTCAGGCGGCGCGTTTTGTCCTCGCTGGTGAGGTGGATGTAGTCCCAGACCCAGTCGATATCGACGACGGTGTCGATGCAGTCATCCTGCAGCAAAGGCACGGCGACGGCGGGAATGGCGGCGGCTTCCACATAGGGGAAGGTTCGTTCCAAAACGGGCAGGCAGGAGATGCCGACGATGGCTTCGATCTTGCCCGTCTGGATGAGAGACATGACGATGGCGCTGCCTTCGGCCACCAAAACGGCGTAACCGAGCTTTTCGGCCTCGTTTTGGAAGTCCTGGATGCTGCAAAGGCCGCATTGCTTGCAGAGCAGGCCGAATTCATCAAAGGGCGCGGGGCACTTGCTCTCGACGCGGAGGCACTTCGGCATCAGCAGCAGGCGTTTTTCGAAAGGGACGGTCGCGAGGTGCTCGCGCCAGCTTTCGTTCGCCATGAGCACGCCGATGTAATCGCGATGGATGGGATCGAAGCCCTCGATGGCCATGAGCTTGTCCGTGTGCTGGCTGAGTTCCTCCAACGGGATCGGCGGCACGAGGCCGACCTGCTGCGCATACTCGCGCACTTTGGCTAGGATGTGGTCACGCTCGATCTTCGTCTGCGGAATGTTCTTCTTCGGTTTGCGAAGAGCACGGTTGAGGCCGGGGATCGGTGGTGGGAGGCTGGCGGCTCGGACAGTGAGGATGGACATGGGCGCGTGAAGCAAAGGGCGAAGAGCAGAGAGTAGGGAAGTGCTCAGTTCTCAGTGCTCAGTGAGGTTATTGGCAAGATCGGAGGGGTGAATGACAAGATCGGAGCATGAAACGTGGCGCAAGGGCAAATCTGAGCACTGAGCAACGCCCACGGAGCACTTTTTCTCCGCAGTCTCAAAAGGCTCCGCCCATTGAATTTAGACCACCGTGCCGCGATTCGGCTTCTTCGGGGCTTTTTTCGGCGTTTCGGGAAGGCCCTGCTCTTGAAGAATGGTGTCCTGCGGGAGGGGTTCGGCACCTTCTTCGCCGGTGGCTTCGGGTTCGGCGAAGGGCGTCTGCTTCTGGTAGAGCTTCAGGCGGGTTTGGAACTCGGATTCGAGCTTCTGGCGTTCTGCGGCTTCGACTTCGGTGTCCTTGGCGAGGAGGTCGATGGAGCGTTTCTGCCACAGCTCAGCCTCTTTGAATTCGCCATTGCGGGCCAGCGCGGCGGCCATGGTATCGATCATGCTCCAGGGCTGCTGCTCCTCTTCTTCCTGGGCGAGCTCGGTGATGAGCTTCAAGGCGCGGCGAGCGAGTTCCACGGCCATTTCGCCATTGTGCATGCTTTCATCCGGGCAGGTGGCGAGGAACCAAGCGAGGTTGTTCGAGGACCAGGGGTCCTCAGAGGTGGCGGCACGCTGATACCAGGCCTTTGCCCGGCGGAAATCGACCGGCACGCCCTGGCCGGTGTAGTAGAGATTGGCGATGCGGCTCATGGCGAGGATGTAGCCCTGCTGTGCGGCTTTCAAATACCACAGGGCAGCCTTCGCGGCGCTCTTAGGCACGCCACCGCCGTTTTCCAGCTTCGAGGCGTAGGCGGTCTGCGATTGGGCGTGACCTTGCTCGGCGGCTTTCTTGAACCACTCCGCCGCTTTCGCGGGATCTTTGGTGACGCCCTCGCCCGTCTCGTAAAGTGCCCCGAGCGCATGCTGGGAGACCGGAAAGCCCACGGCTGCGCCTTTCTCATACCACTCGTGCGCCTTGGCGAGATCCTTCTTCACGCCGATGCCGTCCTGATACAGCGTGCCCAGCACATGCATGGCTTGGCGGTGCTTTTGCTTCGCGGCCTTTTCGATCCAGGCGGCCCCAGCCTTTGGGTTCTTCTCCATGCCTTCGCCGGTGATCTGGCGCACACCGAGCTCGAACTGCGCGTCCGCATCGCCACGATCCGCCCAGCTGTGGAGTTCGCGTTCATCGACCCGCTGTTGGGCGTGCAGCGAGGCGGCAAAGAACAACAGGCAGGCCAGAAAGAGGAAGGGGAGTCTCATGGTGTGAAAAGCTACGTCTGCAAACGGATGGGAGAAGCGTAAATTGTGCCCGGACCGGCTGAAAGGCAGAATTTTCCGGTTCATCCGGGAAGATGAGGTGGCCCGGACTGCGGAAGCCCTGCTGCCGGTCGGCCAAGCCAGCCCTGCTGGCGTCGAGCTGCCCGGAGGTCACGCTTTATCAGGAAGTTCGCGGCAGCAGGCTGCCTCCCACGAGCGGCAGCAGGCTGCCGCAGTCCAGGGCTTCGCCGGATGAGTGCTGATTCACGGCTTGGGTGACGGATTCGTTCCCGCGAGCAGTTGATCCATCTGCTCGGCAGTGACTTCGAGGTCCAGCGTGCCACGCTCATCTGCCCACCAGAGTGCGGCGGTGGATTCGTGGATCCAGTCTTCGGTCGTCAGACCGGTGAGGGTTTGATGGATCACGGGGCGCGGGATGTGCAGATTGACGGGGCGGTTGCGGCGCTCTGCCCGCCAGAGGGTGTTATGCTCCTGGCCGAATGCCTCCTCTTCGCGCAGACAGACAACCTGACTGATGGACGGGGTGTGAAGGGTGAAAAACAAATTCTCGAGCGGCACCATGGTCTGCACTCGCAGGGCTACATGGTCGCTGTTTGGCACCGTGAGCGGCACGCGACGGTGCAGACTGGCATCCAGGCTGAGGCTGCTCTGCCCGGCGCGGTGTTTGCCGATGACAAATATCCATCCAGGGGCGGCGGCGGCCTGTGTCGGGTGCTGGAGCAGCTCTTTCAGCGGCCACTCATGGCACTTGCGCAGGCGATGCACGGCCAGCCGGAGTCGCCAGCGGCTTCTTGGGGGCACGGGCGAGCGCTTGTTTTCCCTGGCGATGAGCTGTGAGAGCGTTTTGCGGCTGTCATCCACCGCCCCGACCCACATGCTTTGTGGAGGAAAGAAGTGGCTGAGCTTCATGGCATGATCCACCCGCATCCAGCGCCAGTGGCGGACAGCTCCGCCGTTTTCAGAAGGATAAACAAAATCGGAGTAGCTCTTCGTATGCGGCCATTTCTCCTCACCAGATCGGATCGGGGCAAAAGCGACCACTGAGGCCACTTCATCTGCCGCGAGGCCGCTGAGATGCAGTTGCGGCCAGAGTGACTGATGCTCCACGGCTGGCGCAGCGCCGAAATGAAGCTTCGCAGCGTCTTTGGGATAAATCGCCGCATCGAGCTGCCGCCAATTCCAGGGCCAAAACAAGGCCACGAGGCCGCTCAGGAGCAAAAGGCCTGCCACGAGGCCCGCGCTGCATTTTCCCAGGGTTGCCCGCCACCAGCCAAAGCCGAACACCAGCACCGCGAGAGCCGCTGCGACGACGGCCCGGCAGCGATTCAGGTCGTTAGGCATGAAAAGCTTCTCCAGATCGCCATAGGCAGAGGCTAGGGAGATGGAACTCAAATCCGACCAGTTGGGTAGTTCCATCACCAGCAGCACGAGAAGGATCGGCAGCAAAAGGAGCCACACGCCCCGCTTCATCGGCAGACAAGCCACCCACGCGAAGGCAAAAGCACCCGCACAGGCTGGCAGCAAGATCTTCAATGCCACACCGAACCATGAAACCGCACCGAGTCCGAATCCCATCCACTCCACCGCATGAGCGGCAAACCAAGGCAACACGCCGAGAAGCATCAGCGTGAGCATCTTTGCCATCCACAAGGCTCCCCGACCTAGTGGCCGCGTCAGAGCCGCGCAGTCTGACGAACCTGGATGATCCGCCCGCACCATTCGCCAGAGCAGGAACAGCCCCGCCGCCGTCGGCAGCATGCCCGGCACATATCCTCGAAAGCCCGAACGCTCGATGTCCGTGTGCTCCCAGGCGTAAATAGCCAGCAGCAGCAGCCACATCAGCACCGGGCCGCGATCCCGCTGTAGTTCCACACGCATCTGGTGAAGAAGGCGGGAGGTGAATGATGGCATGGGCAAAGAGGCATTCATGGTTTCGACTTCGCCCTCCAGGTGAGAGTGGTGGCGTCGTAGATGAAATCCGCCGCTCGCAGCTCCCGCACGCGGCGCAGGAAAGGCAGGCCCTCCTCCCATTTCAGCTCCGCACCGCTGAGCAGGCGGTTCAGCATCGAGAGATCGAGCAGGTCATCGTGATTGAAACTTTCCTCGTCCATTTGCCGGAGGCCTCGCAACCTCCGATCCAGCACGGCGGCATCGCCCATCGCGATGGCGCACTCCGCCAAAGGACGCAGGTCTGACGAAAGATGCATCGTCGGAGGCAGCCTTTGCTCGCACGCGTGCTGGATCAAGGCCCGAGCCTCCTGCAAAGCCGCCTCACGTCCTTTCAGCGCCCACAAAGACGACACGCTGAATGTCTCGCGCAGGCTTTTCAGGCACACGGCATCCTCTTGATGCACTCTGGCCTGCTTTTGCCATGTCTCATGCACCGCGACGATCGGTGCGGCATCACGCTGCTGGATGGCCGAGAGAATGGCCGGGCGCAGGGTTTTCCATCCATCCACACGCATCTCCATGGCATTCAGCAAGCGGTGAATGGTCGGGCCTTTGCCTGGATTCTCAAACCGCAGGCCATGCTCCTCACGGGTGATGCCCGGCACGTTCGCCTGAAGCAGCATGGCATCCACCACCTCACGCAGAAAGGGGTTATCCTTCGAGACAAATGCCTGCGCCTGTTCCGGCAAAACGTTGGGATGCCGCAGCAGATGTGCCGCCACGGCATTCACGACACGCTCATCCTTTCCTGGATAGGCCGGGCTGCCGTCCTTCTTCGAGCTGTAGCGCCAACTGAGCGAATGCGAGAGCGTCAGCACATCCGCGAGAAAGCGGGCCACCTCGGCGGCATCCGCATCGGCAGCAGGCGGGCGAATACGTTCAAACTCTCGCTGAAGACCTTCACGCGGTTCCGATGCCACCAGCGGGTGCCAGGCGGGATAGACCCATGCCTCTTCTTCGAGTGCTTTCTTCATATCCACATCCTTCAAAGCCTGACGATGCCTGCTGGTCCCCGCATACGTCTGCGTGCGCAGCATGACGCGCAGCGATGGCACATCTGCCTCCGTGAGGCCGGAACCTCTGCCGATGACCTCTTTGAAAACGAGGGCGAACCTAAATTTCTGCCAGCCACCCTGCATCGCACGGTAATCGACATCGCCTGCACCATCCGTTTTTGCCAAAGCAGTTCCTTCGAGGGCGCATGAAGCATCACGCCCAGGTCTGTCATGTATTCAAAAGGAGCTCCGCCACACTCGATGGAGCGTTTGGCCCCCTTGTAGATGACTGCCACGCTGCCTTTCTCGCGTGCGCCATTCGCGCCTTGATGCAGACGCACCTCCAGCACTTCGAGCGCGGCATCTGGCGTGCGGATTTTAGCGCCCGGCTTCAGCTCGCACTCACCCAGCACCGTCTGGCGCAGCCAGTCGGCCTCCAGTCGCAGATCCACATCCACCAGAGAGGTGCCAGCAGTCAGAATCGGCCAGGAGCAGTCCGCATTCCTGCCATGCTGGTTGTCGTAGGCATCCATGCTCAGCGTGGACGAAGGCATTGATCGACCCAACGTCCCCATGAGCCAGGCATTGTCCCGCGAGAACACGGCGGGCATCCAGAAGAAGCGTCGCGAGAAGTAGCCATGCACCTTTGCAGGTATGACTTGCTCATTCAGCCGCATCTCACCACTCACCATCCGCCAGCGCGGCAGCAACTCCGCAGGCGCTGGCAACGAGGCGAGCTCCGCATCGAAATCCAACACGGGTTTGCCATCCTCATCATGCGAACGGTAAAAGCGAAAAGTCGAGGGAGGTGGCAGGACCGGGTGATTTGCCTCCAGCTTCGCCATTTCAGCCGGTTCCCGAGGTTTCCACGACCACGGCGTGATCAACGGTGTCCAAACCAACGCAAAGCAGCCCAGCGTCAGCACTGCCACGGAGGTCAAAAGTCGTGCGAGACTCCATCCGCGTCCTTTTTGCCACATCGCCAGCAGCAGCATGAGCACCGCGCCGATCCAGGCTGCCTGGGCGAGGCTGTTGCTGTTGTAAAACATCTCGGGATACAGGCTCCATGCAGACTGAAGCATCTTTTTGCTCATCGCCTGTGCCAGCAACCCGGTGAGAAAAGCCACTGCCGTGATCGAGTAACGCGCCCAACCTGCCGCCAGCCAAGGCATCGGCCATAGTCCGCCGATGACGGCGATGGTGATGAAAAACCTCTCCCACATGCCCAGCAGCACATCGGCAGTGCGGAGGCCGGAAACACCCAGGTACACACCTTCCTGCAAGACCAGCGGCAGCGCGATGAGCAGCAAAAACACCAGCACCCGACTCCACGCGTAGCTCGCCCGTGGCAGCGGCCTCACCGCGATGAAGCTGCGATCATCCGCCAGCGCATCTTCCTTGGAATAAGACAGCGCCAGCACCATCGCCCCGCCCCACATCAGCAACGGCAGCAGCCCCACCCACGCTGGCGACGCACCCGCAGCCTGCATCGGCGCGATCCACTCCGCATCCGCCGCCAGCTGCAGGATGAGCACGCCGAGCCACGCCATCCACCGCCACCGCAGGTAGCGGAACTCTTTGCCGAAATGATGAAGGACAAGGTTCATGGTTTTGCTGCCTCCTTCGGTTTTATCCCCGCCAGCAACTGATCCATCTGCCCCGGCGTGAGTTCGAGATCGACGGTGCCTCGATCTTCGAGGGTGTAAAAGATGGCTGTCTGACGGGCGATCCAATCCTCGCGGTCTTTTCCCAAGACGACCTGCTGGAGCGGAGGCTCATCAATCTGCGCGGAGAAGCCGGTGGCGGTGTCGAGCTGCCACGCGAGGTCGTGGTCGTAGCTGGGGACATCCAGTGGTCTGGCAGCGGTGCTGTGGAAGAGGTCATGCACGCTGGCCTCTTTTAGCTTTGAGTCACTCAGGACGAGCATGATCGCTAGAGGCATTGGAAGTCCCGATGCCGAGGCGGAGACTTCATACGGACTCTTTGCGATCAGAGTCGAGCGAGAACGGTGAATGCGGCCACGGAGGGAGTGCTTGTGACTGCTCCACGAAGTGACTGGATCACATTCCAGACGAGTGCCGGGCTCGATGAGAAAGGTGTGCGGATGATCCCAAAGCTGGCGAAAGGGCAGTTGCGCGATTTGTTTCACCCCATGAATCGCGAGTCGCAGCCGCCACTTTTGTTTCTGTGGCTGGGCGAGATTGATTTGGAAGGGTTTGAGATCGTCTTCGAGCCAGCGGAGGTCGTTCGGACTGTGCTTGAGGTTGCCCAGAAGCCAGAGGGTGGCGGGCGCGGTCCGGCGCATGACAACGCGGGCATGATCGTAGTGCGCCCAGACGTTGCCATTCGGAAATCCACGCACGATGTCGCTGTAGAAAGGGGGCTGCGGCCAGAAGTGGGGTGGTAGTTTTTTATCGACGGGAGCAAAGGCGATGATGGTGGCAGCCTCATCGCCGCGAAGGCCGCTGAGTCGCAAACCAGGCCAAAATTCCTGTGCGGCTGCTTTTTCATCCCCCATCTCTTTACCCGTGTGAAGCGTGAGCGGGGCATCGTAGCGGCGCGGCGTTTGCTCCAGCCAGTCGAGACCGCGAAACCAGTCATGCTGCCTCAGGGAGGTGGTGACCGGTTCCTGCACAAAGGCCAGCAGCACGAGCATCGCGGCCGGCAGACGCCTCCTCGTGACAAAACTCACCCACAGTGCCGTCAAACATAGCAGCAGGGCGATGACGGCTGCGATGATGCCGCCATTCGTATGCAGGAACAATGAATGCTCAAAGATGCTGTTCAGCCACGGCCAGGCGTGATCCTCCAGGCTGTTCACGATGAAAGTGGCGGCATTGATGAGCATCAGCGTGGCAAAACCAAGCCCGAGCGCCTGCCCGCGAGTCCGGCTGATGGCGCTGATGGCCGCTGCGAGCGCCAGCACGATGCCTCCAGTGAGAAACGAGCCCGCCGCCAGCGCGGCGAGCTGGCGAAGGTCATGACCGAATCCACGCCAGAGCACGCTTTCCGCCACGACAAAGGGCAGCAGCACGGTCACGAGTAAAAAAAGCGATTTGCCCAGCAGCAGCGCACCACGACCGACGGGGCGCGTGAGCGCCGCCGTCTCGGGAGACGCCGGAGCATCGGCGTGGATGCAGCGGTGGGTGATGCCGATGGCGATGCAGGCGGTGATGAGTTCCACATAAGAACTGAGGAGCTCATCATGGCTGCCCAAGATACCGCTGTGCCGCTGCCATAGCCTCGCAGCCAGCCAGGCCAGCCACAGGATGATCACGAGCGCCTGATGCCGCGCATCGGTGCGGAGCTGATATGACACGCGGTGAATGAATGGAGCAGCACTCATGGCAGGACCCTCCAGGCGAGTTTTTCCGGCAGGTATTCGAAGTCCGCATGCGTGCGGTGACGAAAGAGACGTGTGTTGCTGTCTGGATCATCCCAGGACATCCAGATGCGCTTTCCCCCGGCGTCGAGCAGATGGGGAAACGCGGAATTCGAGCGGTTGCTCTTGCCGTCGAGGGCGAGCAGCCTCAGGCAGAGATCGAAAGCGGTGGTATCGCCAAAGTCCGCCGCCGCACGCAGCGGACGCGAAGACTCGCTAGAGCGGTTTTCAAAGGGTATGCAGGCCTCGAAATGACTTTGAGCGATGGGTTTGAGCAGCGCAGTGAGCTCCGGCGGAGGTGGCTTGTCGGTGAAGTGCCAGCTATCGAGTTTAAAGCTCATGAGGGCGGCAATGCGCTTGAACGAATCCTGATCCCCCCAAGCCAGCAGAAGCGGGATGAACTCCTGCGGGAGATGCGTGCTCTTCATGAGGCGGGCGTGCCAGAGGGGCCGCGCGGCCTCTGCCCAGCCGCGTTTCAGCACGATGGGGATGAGATGCGGCACGTCGGCGAGCCGTTGGAGCACCACATCACGATGTTCCTCGCGTAAATGGCTCACGAAGAGCTTTTCCATCACGCTGTCCTTTCCGACGCTGAGCATTTGGCGTGGCAGGCGCAGCATCTCGTCGAGGTGATGCTCAAACAGCGGCATGAACAGGGCTTCCACGTCTTTCTCCGAGGCTTCGCTGCTGCTGCTCCAATCACTGCGGTAGGCCATGATGGCGTCATAGAGATACTGGCGGACCTCTTCTTTGCCGCTCTGCGCCGTCGGCACTTTCAGACTGGCGACACGCTGCTGAAAGGTGCCTTTCCCGCGAGCGAGGTGGATCATGCCAGGAACGTCCGGTTGACTGAACTCACGGTGATGATCCCGCGGCACGATGGAAGGTGTCTTCCACGTAAAAATGCTCTCGCCGAGGTGGTAGCCGCTGATGAGCACGAGGCGCAGCTGCGCGGGATCGACGCGAGCATCCTCACCATCTGCGTAGTTCAAAACGTCCTGCCAACTGAGCAGCAGCGTGCGTCGCTCCAGTCCGGTGCTGCCAGCGCGGACATCCTTCACGATTTCCGATGGCACCAGCCATGCGATGCCGCGCTGCGGTGAATGCAAAATGAAAGCCGTGGCCAGTCCTCGGTCCCAGTGTTGCCTCCGCTGCATGCTCACACGCAGGGTGAAAGCACCACGCCTCGGTTCCAGGTCCTTCGTTCCGCCGTTGTGCATGTGCGGGTGCGTTTCCAGAATGTTCCAGGCCACATCCCGCGTGGCATCATGCGTGCCTGCGATGCAGGCGGTGTCGAGCAGCCTCTCCCGCCGCCACCAGTCCGCACGAAAGCGTGCCTCGATCTGCACCGCTTGATCACGCTGAAACTCCGGCGTCAGGCTCGCGAAAGGAGTGCCGGTGGAATTCTCCACACCCTGCCAGGAGACGCCGGATGATTCTTTCTTCACGAAGATCGTGCGGGGAGGAAAGAAGGCAGCGAGGTTCCGGTCCACGCGCCTCAAATTTCCCTGCACGCGGGATGAATCCACCCATGGCTCCCAGTGTTCGTCGGAAACGAGATCATTCTGCGTTACACGGTAGCCCACGGGGTTCAGGCTGATGTGGATGCCCGGTGCCGCCGGGTGAATGCGTTCGCTGAGGTAGAAGCTCCGCGACTCATCATGAAAACTGATGCTCTCTGGATGGATGACCGGTTCGTGTTTCTCAGACAGCGCCTGTGCCTGTGCGGGATCTCGGTTTTCCAGCGGAGCGGTGCGCAGCGGGCAGTAGAGGCAGAGCAGCAACGCTCCGACGATGAGCAATGAAACCACCCCCAGCCGCAAGCGCAGGCCGAGCGGCCTTCGTTGATGCCACCAGGCCAGCAGGCTCAGCGAAACAGCGAGAATGAGCGAGGCAAAGATCCAGCTCCGCGGAGGCTGATCAAAGATGGGAGCTTCCTCATCCATCAGGCGCAGCAGCAGAGGCATCAAGGACACCCCAAAGACGGTGAGCAGCAGAGAAACGATGCCGAACAGCCACATCTCGCTTTTCCCGGCCACGGCGTTGAACGGGTGTCCCCACAAACCAATGCCGACAATGAAGAACGCCCGCTCACCCATGCCGCGCATCACATCGGCAGACGGCCTGTCCGAGAGCAGCAGATACAAGCCATTCTGCAGAGCCGCGGGCAGCACGATGAGCAGCATGCCAGCCAGCAGCGCCGCCATCCAGTAAGTGCTCCGCTTGATCGGCCGCGTGTCGAAAAAAGCGCGATCACTCCCCGGCCTGTCCTCCGGGCAGCCGCCACACAAGCTCAGCGCCGCCAGTGTGACGACCAGCGGTAGGAACTGCAGCCACTCAGGCAAGCCAGCGTCTGCCTTGGGTGGAAACAACCACTCCAGATTCACCGCTAGCTCAAAGACCAGCAGCGTGAGAAACGCCATCCAGCGTAGCCGCAGGTAGCGGAACTCTTTGCCGAAATGATGAAGGACGAGGTGCGGGGGGCTGAAACCCCCCCCCGCCCCCCCGGGGCCGCCGGGGGGCGCGGGGGCCCGGGCGGGGGCCGGCCCCCCCGGCGGCCCCCCCCGGGCGGGGGGGGGGGGGGGGGGGCCCGGCGGCCCCGCCCGCCGGGGGCGGGCCCCCCGGGGGGGGGGGGCGGCCGGGGGGGGGGGGGGGGGGCGGCCCCGGCCCCCCCCCCCGCGGCGGGGGGGGGGGGGGGGGGGGGGGGGGGGGGGGGCGGGGGCCCCCCCCCCCCCGGGGCCGGGGGCGGGCCCCCGCCCCCCCCCCCGGCCCGGCCCCCCCCCCCGGGCGCGGGGGGGGGGGGGGCGGGCCGCGCCGCCCGCGCCGGGGGGGGGGGGGGGGGGGGGGGGGGGGGGGGGGGGGGGGGCCCCGGCCCCGGGGGGGCCCCCGGGGGGGGGGGGGGCGCCGCCGCGGGGGGCCGGCCCCCCCGGCGGGGGGGGGGGGCCCGCCCCCCCCCCCCCCCCGGCCCCCCCCCCCCCCCCCCCGGCCCCCCCCCCCCCCCCCCCCCCGGGGGCCGCGCCCCCCCCCGCCCCCCCCCCCGCCCCCCCCCCCGGGCCCGGGGGGGGGGCCGGGGCGGGCCGCCCCCGCCCCGCCCCCCCCCCCCCCCCCCCCCCCCCCCCCCCCCGGGCCGCCCCCCCCCGTGGGGGGGGGGGGGGGGGGGGGGTTCATGGCTCATTTCCCTTCGAGACGATAGGCACGGGCGAGCGCGACGAAGATCTCGCGCAGGCTCATGGGGCGGATTTCGGGCGTGGAGGCGGTCGGTATCGCCTCGCGGAGTGTGGCGGCGAGCTGCGCGTCGTTTTGAAAGCGGCTCGCGGTGAAGCGAAGCGTGCGTCCGGCCTGCTCGGCGTGCAGCCAGTCGGTGGGAAGACTCACGGGAGCTCGCGATTGATCGGGGAGCACGACTTCCACAGCACGGAAGCGGCTTTGCAGGCTGTCGCTGGTTTCGTCGAGGGCGAGCTTGCCGCGGTTGATGATGGCAATGCGGTCAGCGAGGCGCTGGACTTCTTCGATGTCGTGCGAGGACACGAAAACGGTCCAGCCTTCCTGCTCGGTGAGTTCGAGGAGGCCGCGGATGAATTCATCGCGCACGAGCGGATCGAGTCCGCTGAAGGGTTCGTCGAGCACGACGAGTTTCGGCCGATACGCGAGGCTGCTGAGCAGCGCGGCCTTCATGCGCATGCCTCGGGAGAGGTCCTTCAGTTTGGTGGTGAGCGGAAGGTCGAATTGCGTGAGCAACTGGGCCTCGAAGGCCTTGTCCCAGTTCGGATAGAGCGGGCGGCAGTAGTCGAGGAACTGCTTCACCGTCATCCACAGCGGCAGTTCCATGTTCTCGGAGACGTAACCGATCTGCGTGAACTGCGCGGGGCCGAGTTTTCGCGAATCCGTGCCCAAAACGCTCGCCGAGCCGGAATCGGGCCGGTGGAGGTTGAGGAGGCATTTGATGGTGGTGCTCTTTCCTGCGCCGTTCGGGCCCAAAAAGGCCGTGACCTGCCCTTCGGGCACTTCGAGGCTCAAACCGGCCACGGCTTCGGTTTTGCGGAAGCGTTTATGAAGATCGGAAATCGTGATCATAGGCTTTTGAGGTGGGTGATGACTTGGTTGAGCGTGAGATTGAGCTCGGCGGCCTCTTTGAGCAGCGCACGGCACTCCGGCGTGATCTGCGCGAGGCGCTCGGCGAGGCCCGGTTGATCCGGTTCCGTGACGACCATGCCGATGCCGGGCCGCGAATTGAGCCATCCGGCGTCTTTGAGCTGCAGGACGACCTTGTGCGCCGTGGTGGGGCTGATTTTGAGCTCCTGGCTCAGCGTGCGCACGCTGGGAAACTCATCGCCCGCCTTCATCTGGCCCGTGAGGAGCGCCTTCCGCACGGCCAGGAGAATCTGGTCGGAAACGGGCGTCCCGTCTTGGAGCTGGATGGAAAAGGGCAGCATGATCGGCTCGGTGTTCTTACTGTAACAGCACAACTGATACACCAGCAAGCGAAATGTTATCCCTGCTCCTTTCGTTGGTGGCAGGCATGCGCCTCCTCACCTTCCTTTTCATCATCTCCGCGTCGCTCCTTCCGGCGCAGCCGAATCTGATTCTCTTCCTCGCCGATGACCTCGGCTATGGCGATCTCGGCTGTTTTGGGCATCCGATCATTCAGTCGCCCCATTTGGATGCCTTTGCGAAGCAGGGGGTGAGGCTCACGCAATGCTACTCCGGCAGCGCGGTGTGCAGTCCCTCGCGTTCCGCCCTTCTCACGGGCCGCACGCCACATCGAAATGGCGTTTACACCTGGATTGCGGAGGGCTCGGAGGTGCATCTGCGCACGAGCGAGGTCACGCTGCCCTCGCTGCTCAAAAAGGCGGGTTACAGCACCTGCCACAGCGGCAAATGGCATCTCAACGGCCTCTTCAATAACCCCGCCCAGCCCCAGCCGGGTGATCACGGCTACGACTGGTGGCTTGCCACGCAGAACAACGCTGGCCCCTCGCACGAGAACCCGAACAACTTTGCCCGCAACGGCCAGCCCGTCGGCCAGATGCAGGGCTACTCCGCGCCGCTCGTGGTGAGTGAGGCCATCACCTGGCTCAAAGAGAAGCGTGATGCGTCGAAGCCCTTCTTTCTCGCCGTGTGGACGCATGAGCCGCATTACCCGATCAAATCCGATCCGAAGTTCAAAGCGATGTATCCCGATCTCACCGACGACATCCAACGTGAGCATCACGCGAACGTCACCCAGATGGACCACGCTTTTGGCATACTCATGAAGACGCTCGACGAGCAGAAGCTGGCCGAGAGCACCTTCGTCTTCTTCACCTCCGACAACGGCCCCGAGGGCGATGGCATCAAATCACCCGGTCGCGGCTCCAGCGGCGGTCTTCGCGGTCGCAAACGCGATCTGCACGAAGGCGGCATCCGCGTGCCCGGCCTGGCCCGCTGGCCCGGCAAGATCCAAGCCGGCACCACGAGCGACGTGCCTGTCATCGGCAGCGATGTGTTTCCCACCATGCTGGGCATCGCCGGAGTCGAGGTGCCGAAGGATCGCACGCTCGATGGCGTGAATGCTCTCGCCGCCCTCGATGGCAGCGCCACCAAGCTCGAACGTCCGCAGCCTTTGTTTTGGCGTCTGCACATGGCTCCGAATGCCAAATTCGCCATGCGGGTCGATGATTGGAAAATCCTCGCCAATGCCGAGTTGACCGAATTTGAGCTCTACAACCTCCAAGACGACCCGAAAGAGACCACCGACCTCAAAGACAAGGATTCCCAGCGCTTCCACGAGCTCAAAGGCCGCTTGCTGGAAACCAACGCGAAAATCGAAGCCGAAGGCCCCGACTGGTGGAAACGCCTCAGCCCGAACGGCGGCGCTGATCCGAAGAAAGCCGGTGGGAAGAAAAAGAAGAAAGCGGAGTGAGTGGAGGCGCCATTCTTTGTTCGTAGCGGCGGGCGTCAGCACGCCGAAAGTGAATGATGAGCGATCGATATCCAGATCGGAAAACTGACGTTTTCCGCTACGAGGAGCTGCGCCTCAAATAACGGAGTTGGCTATTCGTAAGCACCATTCGTTGTTCGTAGCGGCGGGCGTCAGCACGCCGATAATGAATGATGAGCGGTCGATATCCGGATCGGAAAACTGACGTTTTCCGCTACGAGGAGCCGCGCCTCAAATAACCGAATTGGCTATTCGTAAGCACCATTCGTTGTTCGTAGCGGCGGGCGTCAGCACGCCGAAAGCGAATGATGAGCGGTCGATATCCGGATCGGAAAACTCACGTTTTCCGCTACGAGGAGCCGCGCCTCAAATAACCGAATTGGCTACTCGTAAGCACCATTCGTTGTTCGTCGCGGCGGGCGTCAGCACGCCGAAGGTCAATGATGAGCGCTGGATACCCAGATCGGAAAACTCACGTTTTCCGCTACGAGGAGCCGTCTGATTATATGCAAAAAGGGGAGAACAGGCACGCGCCCATTCTCCCCTTTGGATTTGATCTGTGTTTCTTTAGATCGACACCGGCTTCTTCGTCTTCGCGGAGGCGTAGATGGCGTCGATGACCTGCATGAGGCGGAGGGCCTGCTCGGGGGTGTTGAGCGGGGCGGCTTTGCCTTCGATGGCGTGGATGAAGTTCGCGGCGGAGCCGATGCGGCCCATGTCTTCGCAGGCTGGGGTGATGATGCTGCGGTTCACGCTGTGGCCGTTTTCCTGGACGTAGAGTTCGCAGGTGTCGATGGCGGTGTTGTCGAGGCCGTCGATGCCGAAGAGGCGCTCGACTTTGCCACCGGCCTTCGTGCCCTGGAAGACGACGGAGACTTCCTCACGCTTCACCATCTCCGCCCAGGAGACCTGGAGGCTGAGGACCTGGCCGCCTTTGAAGGTGACGAACCCGTGCGCGGCGTTTTCCACATCGGTGGTGCCGTCGGCGCGGTCCGGGATGCCCCACGGGCCTTTGAACTGCTTGTCGGTGATGAATTCGGAGAAGGTCTGGCCGAGGACGTGAGCTGGCTCAGGATAGCCCATGAAGTACATGGCGAGGTCGATCATGTGCAGGAGATCGATGAGCGGACCGCCGCCGGAGAGAGCCTTGGTGGTGAACCAGCCGCCGAAGCCCGGGATGCCGGTGCGGCGAATCCACTTGGCCTGCGCGGAGTTGATTTTGCCCACGGTGCCATCGGTGATGTACTTCATCATCGCCTGCGATTCGGGGCGGGCGCGGTTGTTGAAGTTGAAGAGCACTTTCTTCTTCGCAGCTTTGGCGGTGTCGATGATCTCTTTGACTTCCTTGGCGTTCATCGCCGGGGGTTTTTCGGAGAAGACGTGCTTGCCGGCCTTGAGGCACTGAATGGTGAGCGGCTTGTGAAATTTGTTCGGGACGATCACGCTGACGGCCTTGATCTCCGGGCTGCCTTTCAGCATGGCGCCGACGGACTCATAGGACTTCGAGATGCCATACTTCTCCGCCGCCCGCTTCGCGGCTCCGGGCGCGGCGTCCGCGACGGCTACGATTTCCGCGCCTGCCTGGCGGAAACCCGCCGCGTGATACTGCAACATGCCGCCTGCTCCGATGATTCCGACTTTGATGGCCATAAAATGAAGGTGTGAGTTGTGAGTGGATTTATTCCGGGCCGCGAGAATGCCGGGCCGCGTGAAAAGAGTCAAGAGTTCACGAGCAGGTTTAAAACAAACAAGGCACCGGGATGTCTCCCGATGCCTTGTGGAAATCTCACCACTTCTTTTTGAAGCCGCCGCCACCGCCGCCGAAGCGACCGGGGCCGCCGAAGCCGGGCTTTTTGTAGCCGCCACCGCCGGCAGCACCGCCGAAGCCGCCACCGGCGTCTTCACGACGAGGACCGCCATCGGAATCTCCGCCGCCACCACCACCGCCGTAACCGGAGGAGGGGCCTTCGCCTTCGCGGTTCATCCAGGGCTTGGGTTTGGGGCCGAAGCCGGGCTTCTTGAAGCCGCCGCCTCCACCACCATATCCACCGCCACCGCCGCCGCCGTAACCGCCACCACCGGCGTCTTCACGACGAGGGCCGCCGCCAAAGCCGCCACCACCACCGCCGCCGTAGCCGGGTTTCTTGAACCCACCACCACCGCCGCCGAAGCCGCCTTTTTTGAAGCCACCACCACCAAAACCGCCGCCACCGCCGAAGCGTTTCGGACGGATGCCGGAGGTGTCGTCAGGACGATCGGCGTAGTCCATGCGGACTTCGCGATTGCGGACCATGGGGGCCTGCTGGCGAATGGTTTCGAGCACGGATTCCACGGCGGAATCGGGAACCTCCACGAAGCTGCATTTCTCCAGCACATCAATGGTGCCGATGCTGCCGGGGCTGAGGTCCTGCACGTTGTTGTAGAGCATGCCGGCGATGTCGGCGGGGCGCACCATGTCCATGCCGCCGATGTTGATGAAGAGGCGCACCATGCCGGAGCGGGGGCCTTTTTGCGCGAAGCTGGTCTGGCGCTTCGGCATGGAAGGTTCGTCGTCGTGCTGATCGTCTTCAAAGGAAGGCGCGGGAGCGGCTCTCGGAGCTGCTGGGGCATCACCTGAGGCCTCGGCAGGCATCACCGTGGGCACGGGAGCAGTGCCGGGTTCGGCGGTGGCACCTTCGACGGCCATCGGGCGGGCGCGGAACTCCTGCTGAGGCATTTCCTTCTTCTTCATCGCACGATCTTCGACGATCTGCTCGCCTTCGCGGGCGCTGTCTTTGATCCAAAGATGCATCAAGGCGCTGGCGATCTCCGTGGCGGTGAACCCGGCATCGAGCAGGCGCTGGATGCTGTGCTCGTGCTTGGTGTATTCGCCGCTTTCGAGGGCGAGCTTGAGCTTTTCATAGGTCTGATCCACGCGGGTGGCTTCGATCTCCTCCTGGGAGGGCACCTTCGCACGGTTGATGCGGGTGTTGATGAAGCGCTGGATGCGCTGGATGAGGTAAATTTCACGCCCAGCCACGAGGCTGACGGCCTTGCCACTTTTGCCCGCACGTCCGGTGCGGCCGATGCGATGCACGTAGTCTTCGCAGTCGTAGGGGAGCTCAAAATTGACGATGAGGTCGATGTCGTTCACGTCGAGGCCGCGGGCGGCCACATCGGTGGCGACGAGGATTTCGATGGTGCCATTGCGGAAATTCCGCATCACACGCTCACGCATGATTTGGTTCAAATCGCCGTGGAGGCGGTCGGCGGCGTAGCCACGGCCCACGAGGGCATCCGTGACGTCATCGACGGCTTTTTTGGTGTTGGCGAAAACGATGGTGAGACGCGGAGAATCCACATCGAGCACGCGGCAGAGCACTTCGGCCTTCGAGCGGCCATGCACTTCGTAGTAGCGCTGGTCGATGGTGGGCACGGTCATCGCCTTTTGCTCGATGGTGATCGTGGCGGCGTTGCGGGTGTAATTCTCCACGAGACGGCGGATGCGCGGCTCGAAGGTGGCGGAGAAGAAAATCGTCTGGCGATCCTCGGGCACAGCCTCCATGAGGCGGTCGATGTCGTCGGAGAAGCCCATGTCGAGCATCTCATCGGCTTCGTCGAAGACGAGCATCTTGAGCTCTTTCACATTCAAAGTGCCGCGCTCGATGAAGTCGAGGATACGACCTGGGGTGCCGACGACGATTTGCGCACCGGCCTGAAGGGCGCGGATCTGGCGATCATAGGACGCACCGCCATAGACCGGCGTGGCGCGGACGCCTTCCTTGTGGCAGGCGAGCTTGTGGATCTCCGCACAGACCTGCATGGCCAGCTCGCGGGTGGGGCATAGGACGAGGGCCTGCACGCGGCGAATGCTGCCATCCACACGCTGCACCACCGGGATGCCAAAGGCCATCGTCTTGCCGCTGCCGGTGTGGCTCTGGCCGACGACGTCGCGGCCTTCCAATGCCACGGGAATGGCTTGGGCTTGAATGGGAGAGGGCTGTTCGAAACCCAGCTCTTTGACGGCTCCGAGAAGCTCGGGAGCGATTCCCAACTCGGGGAAGGTGTGTTGACTCATAATCTGCTGTCCCCAAAGGTTTTGAGGGCGGCCATAGTCCCATCAATAGGGGATATAGCAAGGTGTTTGATGCCGGAAGGCCCCGGCCCACCATCCTCACTTCCCGGTTATGGCGGGCTTTTCAGGTGTTTGAAGCACGAAGTCCACCACCTCTGGCTCATGCTTTTTGAGCCATCCAAGCCGGAAACGTTCTCCAGGCTTCAAGTCTCCGGCCCATCGAGCCTGCATGTGAAAGGTGGATCCAATGCCAGCGCCGATGCCAGTGCCGGTCGAAGTGCCTGAACTGTGGGACTGGCATTCTCCGATGGATCTTTTCGCTTCGCCAAAGATCACCAGATTCGCCCGGTGATGCGTTTTTTGATTGGCCGTCAGTTGCTCGCCTGTGCAGGCACCTTTGACCTCAAAGTCGAGCACATAGGGCCTGCCCAGCCACGGCGATTTGCTTGCCGGATCAGGGGGCGTGAAGGTGACTGACGTGCAGCCGAGCTGGCGGCCGGCCTCCGTGAGTTCGACCTTCTGTTGGGCGGCCGAGGTGGCTAAACTTCCCTCGGCAATGAAGGTGACCTCTTCTTCGCGCCAGGGATAGATCGCCTCTTCCCGCTCGACCAAACTGCGCACGAGCAAAACTTGCTCCCCAGGCAGCGGGTCAAAGCCCCACACCTTCTCACCTCGCCGGAAGTAGTGATTCCCCGTTTCATCCAGCAGCCGGTTTTTCAGTCTCACGCAGTCCATTGGCAAGGCTGGGGCGTCCAGATGCAGCTTTACCTCCAGCAGCGGTGGCAAACCGAAGCCTGAGACCCACTTCAGCCCGTCACAACGCACCTGGAACTCCCCTCCGTCGTGGACGGCTGGCAGTATTTGTGGTTCCACGCTGGCAAAGGAAGGCTTGTACCCCGGATTCGGCACGCTGAATTCGACGGGTGGCCGTCCCGCATGCAGGGCACGCAGCCGGAGCGTCGGCTGCCGTCGAGGAATGGCGTCCCCCACCACGAAGGCCCGCCCATCCTCGACGGTGAACATGACCGGCCCGAGCAGGTCTCGCCAGCCTCCCGCACCGTCCTCGACCTGCACATGAAGCTCCATCTTGGCCGAGTCGTCCGATCCAGTTCCGCGGTCGATGAACTCCGAGAAAACACCTTTTTCACGTTGGATGGTATGTTCCGAGCCGTTCACACAGATCACCTCGTTGCGCATGCAGCTTCCATCAGGCTGTCTGGCACGCAGGAGACCGTAAAACACGGGCTCCTCATGGTTTTGCAATTTCATGCTGACCTCGGAAAGCTGGTCGTCGGACACTTTTTGATTCAATTCATAGCCGATGCCTCCGATCACCGATCCATACGTCCGCGTGGAGCCGATGCTCCAGAGCCATGCTCCCCGCACGTTGCGGCCAAAGGCCATCTGCGGGGCGAGTTCGGCCCGCAGCAGCTCCACCACGAAGCCGTCGTCAAACGTCCCGGAAGCAATGACCACATCCGGCGGAACAGGTGGAGGAGATTTGACGCATGCTTGCAGGAGTAGCAGGCCAGCCAGAGAAGCCAGGGAGGAATGCAAAAGCCATTTCATTCAGCAAAGGCTATTGGGGCGGGCACCTTTTGTCTCGAAAAAAGTGGAGGCCGCTTGGCGGTGAAGGACATCAAAAGTCGCAGTCGCCATTTGATGCCTTTTCAACCCCGTGAATGGAGGCCGGTGGGGCGGCCGTATTCAGTCATTCATGAACCGCCGCCACTTTCTCTCGACCGCCTTTGCCGCCGCAGCCTCCAAACTGCCCGCCGAGGAGGTGGTGGAGCCGGTGATCGATATCCATCAGCACATGAACTACCACCTGCGCAGCGATGCTCATCTGCGGCTGCATCAAAAGGCGATGGGCGTGACGAAAACGATCATCCTGCCCGGTGGCACCTACACGAACCGGCCCTCGACTCACAGCGGCAAATCGAACGGCCTCGCGGCGAAATGCGTGTCCACTGCCTGGGCGCGGGACTTTGCCCAGGCGCATCCCGATTCGTATCTGTGGGCCTGCAACGAGGTCACCGATCTCGATTCCGCCCCGGCGGAGCTGGAGCACTGGCTGAAGCAGGGTGCGTGCATGATCGGTGAACAGAAATTCATGGTGGAGTGCGATTCGCCGCAAAGTCAGCGCCTCTACGAACTCGCCGCGGAGTATCAGGTGCCCATCTTGATGCACTTCCAGCACCAGACCTACAACCTCGGTTACGACCGGCTGCACACGATGCTGGCGAAGTTTCCCCAAACGAACTTCATCGGCCATGCGCAGGCCTTTTGGGGCAACATCGACAAAAACCACGACCAGAAGGTGAACTACCCCAAAGGCAAGATCACGCCCGGCGGCCTCACGGATCGCTACCTGGCGGACTATCCGAACATGTTTGCCGATATGTCCGCCGGTAGCGGCCTGCTGGCGTTAACTCGCGATGAGGAGCACACGCGCCGTTTTTTTGACCGGCATCAAGACAAGGTGCTCTACGGCAGTGATTGCGCCGATCACCTCGGTCGTGGTCCCGGCTGTCAGGGCGCAGCGACGATCGCTGCCATTCGCAAACTGGCCTCCAGCAAGGCCATTGAGCGCAAAATCCTCTTCGAGAATTCGAAGAAGCTCTTCCGGCTGGCTTGAAACCTGCCCCGCACTCGCCAAACACTGCCCCATGAAACGTCTCGCCCTTCTCGCCATTGCCGCGTCGATCATCGCCGCGATGGCGCAGGAGCCTTCGGAGGGCGGAAAGCCTCGCTCCTTCGGCGTGCAGGATGGTTCGCTGCCGGAAGATCCGCGTGAGTTTCGCCGTGGCGGTCATGGCAACGAGTATCCCACCTGGCCGGTGAGCAAGGACCTGCCCAATGACGTCTTCACCTTTGCCCGCATCCGCTACAACTCCTACGGCGGACGCGGTGGCTGGGGCCGCTCAGGTCGTCAATGGTCCACCGACTACCCGGATTCGGACCTGAACATGTCCTACCGCCTCCAGCAGCTCACCTCGCTGCAGGTGAATCCCAATGGTGCCGTGGTGGACATCGACCCCGAGCAGATGCGGCACTATCCCTTCCTCTACATGATCGAGGTGGGAAACATCAGCCTCGAAGATTCGGAGGCCAAAGCCATGCGTGATTACATGCTCAACGGCGGCTTCATCATGGTGGATGATTTTTGGGGCACGGAGGCCTGGGAGAATTTCGAGGTGGCGCTGAAGCAGATCTGGCCAGACCGCAAGATCGAGGAGATCCCGCTCGAGCACGAGATCTTCCACATGGTCTTCCCCATCAAGGTGAAGCCGCAGATCCCGCACATCCGCTACGCCGAGTATGTCATTCAGCAGGGCATCACGCATGAGTTCGACAAGCCCGGCTCCGAGCACGTCCATTATCGCGGCGTCTTCGACGACAAGCGCCGTCTCATGATGGTCATCTGCTGGAACACGGATACTGGCGAAGGCTGGGAGCAGGAAGGCACCGATCCGTGGTACTTCCGCGAATTCAGCGAGAAATACGCCTACCCGCTGGGCATCAACATCATCTTCTACGCCCTCACGCATTGATTTGGGCAGGCTTCTGACAAAGAAGAGCCTTCCGCCGCGTTCCACGCAGCCCGTTTTATCGTTTCCCAACCTCTCATGAAAGCCCCCACACGCCTCCTCGGCCTCGCCGCCGCCCTCTCGCTGCTCGTTTCACCCACTCTCCTGGCTCACGAAGCCGGGGCGCAGATGGCGGACATGGCCGGCATCTTCCTCGCCGCCCTCACACCCGAGCAGAAGGCGAAGGCCACCTTTGAGTTCGGCAGCGAAGAGCGTGAAAACTGGCACTTCATCCCCCGCGAGCGCAAAGGCCTGCCGATGAAGGAGATGACGCCGCAGCAGCGCCTGCTGGCCCACGCCTTGCTGAATACCGGCCTGAGCTTCCGTGGCTCCGCCAAAGCCGTCACCATCATGAGCCTCGAAGAGGTGCTGTATCAGATCGAAGGAGCCGATGAGTCGAAACGCGCCGCCGTCCGCGAGAAGCGTGATCCGGAGAAATACTTCGTCTCCATCTTTGGCACGCCTGACGTGAAAGGCTCCTGGGGCTGGCGTGTGGAAGGTCATCACCTCGCCTTGAATTTCACGCTCAAAGACGGCCAGCTCATCCGCAGCTCGCCCGCCTTCATGGGAACGAACCCCGGTGAAATCCGCCAGGGACCACTCACCGGCCTCCGCGTGCTCGGCAAAGAAGAAGAACTCGGCCGCGAGCTCGTGAAGTCGCTCGATGAAGCTCAGTTCAAAAAAGCCGTCGTGGCCGATGCCGCGCCGAAGGAGATGATCACCGCCGCCGAGCATAAGGTGAACCCTCTTCAACCTGCTGGCCTGCCTGAGAGCGAGATGGACGATGCGCAAAAGGCCCTCCTCCGCCGCATCGTCCTCGAATACACCGAGCGCATGCGCCCCGAACTGGCCGCTGAAACCCTTGCCGACATCGAAAAGACCGGTGGCGTGCATTTCGGCTGGGCCGGTGGCAAAGAACGCGGCGAGCCGCATTACTACCGCGTGCAAGGGAAGAGCTTCCTCATCGAATATGACAACACCCAAAACGACGCCAACCACGTCCACAGCGTCTTCCGCAGCTTCGACGGCGATTTCGGCCGCGATATCCTCGGCGAGCACCTGAAGCAAGCGCATTGATCTCTCTCGCTGTTCGCTGAAAGCAGCGGCGCATGAATCATGTAGATGATTCATGCGCTTTTCTGCTTCTCAAACACTCACGCTGCTCCTGCTGGCATCCGGCGGGCTGGTTTTGGCGAAAAAGGACGAAGGTCCCAAGCCGGTGCCGTGGTCCTTTGCGCCGCTGAAGCGGGTGGAACTGCCGAAAGTGAAGGACACGAGTTGGCCGAAGACGCGGATCGACTACTACATCCTCGCCAAGATGGAGGCCGCAGGCCTGAAACCGGCGCCGCAGGCTGAGGCACGCGTTTTGCAGCGCAGGCTGTCGTTCGATCTCACCGGCCTGCCGCCGTCCGAAAAGTCAGACGGGTCCGACACGTCGGACCAAGTGCGTCAGCTCCTCGCAAGTCCGCATTACGGCGAGCGGTGGGCACGCCACTGGCTGGATCTGGCCCGCTATGTGGACCAAACGCCGGATTGGCTCGATTCGACCAAATACTCCTACCTCTACCGCGATTGGGTGGTGCAGGCACTGAATGAAGACATGCCGTATGATCGCTTCGTGGTGCGGCAGCTGGCCACGGACTTCCTGCCCGAGTGCGGGCCGAAGGATCGTGTGGCGCTGGGATTCATCGGGCTGAGCCCCACCTACTTCAAAGAGCTGCAACTGCCGCCGGAGATCATCAAGACGACGGTGGCGGATGAATGGGAGGAGCATGTCGATGCCATCGGACGAACCTTCCTCGGCCTCACGCTGGCATGCGCCCGCTGCCATGATCACAAGTCCGATCCCATCACAGCGCAGGATTACTATGCGCTAGCAGGCGTGTTTGCCTCCGTGAAGCTCGCCGAGCTGCCGACGATGGATGAAACGCTGTGGAAGCCGGTTCAAAAAGCCCGCGCCGAGGTCGCCGCGCTGGAAAAGCAGATCAAAGACCTCGCGAAGAAGAAGCAACCGGTCAGCGAGCTGGAAGCGAAGGTGGCTAAAATCAAAACGACCACGCCGCACTACAGCATGCTCATGGCAAACGCCGTGGAGGAGGCCGCGCTCTTTGTCGTGAAGAAGGAAAAAGAGCATGGCACGAAGCTCGACTACCAGATGGGCATGGCGCGTGATCTCGAACTCATGAAGCGTGGCAACCCCAACGATCTCGGCGATCCGGTGCCGCGTCGTTTCCTGAGTGCTTTTCCTTCGAAGAGCGGTCTGCCGCGCAAGTTTTCGACCGGCAGCGGTCGGCTGGAGCTGGCGCAGGCTTTGACCGAGGAGGCTGCGCCGTTGACGGCTCGCGTGATCGTGAACCGCGTGTGGAAGCATCACTTTGGTCGCGGGCTCGTCGATACACCGAGTGAATTCGGCAATCTCGGCGACGCTCCGACTCATCCTGAACTGCTCGATGATCTCACCGGGCGCTTCATCGAGCACGGTTGGTCGATCAAATGGCTGCATCGCGAGATATTGAACTCGGCGACGTGGCAGCAATCGAGCGTGGCCGCCGAATCCGAACAGCGTGATCCGGAAAACAAATTCTATGCCCGCATGCTGCGTCGTCGGCTGGACTGGGAGGCCTGGCGTGATGCCATCCTCACGGCGAC
The DNA here is from genome assembly GCA_016713245.1 of Verrucomicrobiaceae bacterium. Taxonomy (GTDB): domain Bacteria; phylum Verrucomicrobiota; class Verrucomicrobiia; order Verrucomicrobiales; family Verrucomicrobiaceae; genus Prosthecobacter. Next base: position 533,879 of record JADJPM010000004.1, read on the forward strand.
CGGCCAGATCGACCTCAAACTCGGCGGGCCCGCGTCCGCCGTGAGTGATCTCAAAAACACACGCCGCTCCCTCTACGGCGCCTCCGACCGTCAGGACATGGACCCGATGCTGCGCCTTCACGACGTGCCTGATCCGGGAGCGCACAATCCTTGGCGAACGGAGACCATCACGCCGCTGCAAGGTCTCTTCGCACTCAACTCCCCCTTCATGCAGCAGCAGGCGGATGTTCTCGGCCAATGGGCGATGAAGCACACAACAGAGGAGATTTATGCGCGGCTTTTCCATCGGAACCCGACCGTCCAGGAAGAGCAGGCGGCGAAGGCATTTTTCACCGGTCGCGAAAACGATGCCGCCGCGTGGTCCCAATACGCTCAAGCGCTGCTGGCGGGGAATGAGATGCTGTTTGTTGATTGAGGTCTATTCACAAGCTGTTCGTAGTTCGAGCTTTAGCCCGCTCAGGGATGTCCAATCACGGCCTGAAGGCCGAACTACAAACAGCCATGCCGCCACACGCTCCGGGTGTTGAGGCTCAAGGCTTGGTGATGCACTCGTCGAGATTCAAGAGCGCCGTGGCGACCGAGTAAAAGGCGCTGAACTGGGCGGGCGAGAGTTCCTTGGGCAGCGTGACATCGGCGATGAGTTCCTTCGTGGTTTTTGCATCGGCTTCCGCGGCGGCGAATTGGGCTTCCCACAGGTTTTTGAGCACCTCCGCCTCGTTTTCCGAAGGTGAACGTGCCAGCGCCACGCGGAACGCATGGGCAATCTGCTCATCGAGATCGCTGCTGGGAGATTCTTTCGCGATGCGCAGGGCGAAATGCTTCGCCGCCTCGACATAGACGGGATCGTTCAGCAGCGTGAGGGCTTGTAGCGGCGTGTTCGAGCGGGAGCGACGCACCACGCAGGCCATGCGGGCGCTGGCATCGAAATTCACAAAGCTGGGATAGGGCGAGCCACGCTTCAACACCACATAGAGACCGCGGCGATACTTCGTGGTGCCGGGGCTCACCTGATAGTCGTATTGCTGCCCGCCGACCTTCTTCCACAATCCGTCCGGCTGCGGCGGGCGGATCGGTTCGCCGCCTTGTGAGAGGTCGATCAAGCCGGCGATGCTCAGGGCGTTGTCACGGATGGTTTCGGCATCGAGGCGGAAGCGGGGGAAGTGGGAGAGAAGCGTGTTGGCGGGATCTGTTTGTAGTTCGGGCTTTAGCCCGTCATCGAGTTTTTCCGGACGGGCTAAAGCCCGAACTACGAACGCAGAGCTTTGACGATACGTCTCGCTCATCACGATGAGCTTCAAGATGTGCTTCATGTTCCAGTCGTTTTCCATGAACTCCACCGCGAGCCAGTCGAGCAACTCGGGATGGCTCGGTGGAGCGCCTTTGATGCCAAAGTCCTCCAGCGTGCTCACGATGCCCTGGCCGAAGAGTTCAGCCCACCAGCGGTTCACGGTCACGCGGGCGGCGAGCGGGTTGTCGCGGCTTGCGAGCCATTTGCCGAGTGTGAGACGAGTGGGCGGGCCTTTGGCGGCGTTTTTGAAAATGGCGGGCGTGGCGGCAGTGACGGGCGTGGTGGGATCGGTATAGACGCCGCGTTTGAAAATGGCCGTCATGCGTGGTTGCGGCAGTTCCTTCATCACTTCGGTGCTCAGCGGCTTCAAGGCGGCGAGCTGCTTCTGAAGGGTGGCTTGTTGCTTTTCGAGCTTCACGACCTCGGCGGGCTTGGTGGCGGCTTTTTCATCGGTGGCGGCCTCGGGCAGGCTGGCGAGCACATCACCCTGGATGGCGGAGAGCTTCACACGGCCGATCACGAGCTGCTGGCCGAAGAACTGCTCGATGCGCAGCGTGAGCTTTGCGTTGGTGGTGATGGGTTGGGCGAATTCGAGCGCGGCCCAGTGTGCTTCGTGAAAGCGTGGATTGATGGCCCAGCCTTTCTTGCCGTTCGTGTTGGCGGTGAGCGCATCGGGGGCGTTGAAGTTTTTTTGCGTGTGGCTGGTGTGGATGCTTTTGAAGGTCAGCGGCTCGGTCTTGCCATCGGCATGCGTGAGCGTGGCGACAAAGCGGTTCACAACAAAATTGGGCCGTTCGCCGCCGCGACGGCCTGGACCTCCGCCGCCAGGGATGCTGTCGTGCAGCAAGGCCTCGACGAGCAGGCCGGTGAGCGGCCCCGAAGGCGGTGAAACCTCGATCGTGTAGGTATCGGTGTCCGGCACCGGGCCGGTGAGTAGGGTGCTGCCATCGGGTTGAGCCTCCGCCTCGGCATCGCTCTCGGTGATGAAAGCCTCCGGCTTGAGCACGACGAGATTGGCGGGGGCTTTCGCGGTCTTTTCAGGCTGCTTCAGCGCGGCGGAGATCTGGCCGTCGAGGGCTTTGATCTGCTTGGCGAGGTCGCGCCGCTGCTGATCGCGATCCGAATCGGGAATCGTGAAGGGGCTGCCGTTGAAGGCGATGGAGCCGGGCACATTCGGACGGGCACGCTCGGCCTCCTTCTCGGTGTTGTTGTAATAGGCGAGCAGGCTGTAGAAGTCTTTTTGCGTGATGGGATCGTATTTGTGGTTGTGGCACTGGGCGCATTCGAGCGTGGTGCCAAGCCAGACCGCGCCGGTGGTGTTCACGCGGTCGATCACCTGGTTGATTCGGCTCTCCTCGGGCTCGGTGCCCGCTTCCACATTCGTCGGCGTGCAGCGATGAAAACCGGTGGCAATGATCTGGGAGGGCTCGGCATTCGGCAGCAGGTCTCCGGCGATCTGCTCCAGCGTGAACTGATCAAACGGCATGTTCGCATTCAGCGCATCCACTACCCAGTCCCGATAAGCCCAGATGTCCCGAAGGTCATCCCGCTGAAAGCCATGTGAGTCCGCATAGCGGGCCAGATCCAGCCAAGGACGTGCCCAGCGCACGCCGAACTGTTTGGATGCGAGAAGCCTATCAACAAGCGCTTCGTATTTTTTGTCGGACCAGTCGGACAGGTCAGACAAGTCCGACGGTGAGGGCGGCAGGCCGGTCAGATCGAGCGAAAGCCTTCGAATGAGTATTTCCGGTGCCGCTGGAGGTGCCGGGGTGAGGCCGTTCGCGGTGAGCTTTTCACGAATGAAGGCATCGACGGGATTTTTTGCTCCCGCAGGCACTTTCGGCCGCACGGGCGGGAGGTAGCTCCAGTGCGTGAGGTTCTCGATCTTCTCCGGCCACTTGGCACCGTCGTCGATCCAGGCTTTCAGCGCGGCGATCTGCTCGGGCTTGAGGCGTTCGCCACGTTTCGGCATGGCTTCTTTGTCCTCACGCGGGAGCTGCACGCGGCGGAGGAGTTCTTGGCCGATCTCCGCGTGCTTGGGGGAGGCGGTGTCGAGGCGGAGATCGCCTTTTTGAACTTCCGCGCCGTGGCATTCAAAGCAGGCGCGTTGGAGGATGGGATAGACTTCTTTAGAAAAGTCTGCCGCAGAGCCAGGGACGGAAGTGACGAAAAGGACTAAAGGGACGAGGCGCATGTGCGCGGTAGAACGAAGCGCGAGGCAGGCGGCTATCGGCCCTTTCGTTCTCGCTGCCGGGCGCGGTACTCGGCGGGGCCGCAGCCGACCTGCCGGGCAAACATGCGGCTGAGGTAGTGACGATTCGGGAAGCCGGTTTCGACGGCGATTTGATCGATGGTTTTGTCCGTGAGGGCCAAGGCTTCGCCCGCAAGCCGAATGCGCGTGGCGAGGACGTAGGCGGCGGGTGTTTGGCCGGTGTGCTCGCGGAAGCTGCGGATGAAGCGCTCCACGCTCATGCCGGCGCGTTCGGCGAGGAAGTGGTTCGTGAGCTTCGTGTGCGGTGAGCGGGCGATGAGAGCGAGGACCTCGGAAAGTCGCTCGGGCAGCGTTTGCGAGGGCGAATCGAGTTTCGCGAAGACGACGTGCAGCAGCGCAGAGGCGAGATGGAGCAGGCGATGGCCGTCGCTGTTGCTTTGATGCGTGTCGATGAGTTGCGTGAGCAGGCCGCGCATCGTGTCATCGACTGGAAAGAGCATGGGTTCGGCAGAAAAGGACACACCGGGGCGGTTGGTGGTGAAGTGCAGCCAGTAGTGGCAGGCACGCACGGGGCCCACGCAGTCGAAAACGGTGTCCGCGGGGATCAAGACGGCGTTTTTGGGCTCCAACGGGATTTGGCGGCCCTGGAAGACGAGATGGCAGCCGGGCTTGGGGTTGTAGTAGAAGCGCCAGAAGGGCGAATCGACGCCTTGATGGTTCCAGTTCTCCAAGGCGGGCTGATAGCCGCTTTCGTGGATCAAGAACGGCGTCCAACCGGCCGTGGCGACGCGGGCGAGGTCCACGCCCCACGGCGTGGTGTAGTTGAGGTATTTGCGCCGGGTGGCCATGATCGGACACAACTACGGCAGAAAAGGGCATGTTCGTCCAGCGTTGGTTTTCGTGATGCGAGTCCTCTTTTTCCTCCTCACCGCCAGCACCGCGCTGGCCGCGAACCTGCCGCCCGATCATGCGAAGCGCATGGAGCGCGGCCTAAAGCTCTTCGACAGCGAGGTGGCGGCGCTTTTGAAGCAAAACTGCCTCAAATGCCATGGTGGTGAAAAGGTGAAGAGCGACTTCGACCTGGCGACGCGCGAGGATTTGCTGCGCGGTGGCTCGCACGGCTCGGTGGTGGTGCCCTTCGATGCGAAGGGCAGTCTTTTGATGGCGCTGATCCGACACGAAAAGGAGCCGATGATGCCGGACAGCGGCCCGAAGCTGCCAGAGGTCGTCATTTCGAAGATCGCGGCCTGGATCGATGATGGCGCGCCATACTCCGCGCCGCTGATCGCAGGCAAAAAGCCGAAAAAGGATGCCAGCGTGGTCACGGACGAGGACCGCCAGTGGTGGGCGTTTCAGCCGCTGAAGAAGGTGCAGGCGAAAAGCATTGATGAGCTGCTTTTGAAGAACGCGAAGGGCATGAGCTTTGCGCCGCTGGCGGAGAAGGCGGTGCTGGTGAGGAGGCTGTATTTGGATCTCACGGGGCTGCCGCCGGATGGGGCTGACAAGGCTGACCTAGGTGACTTGATTGACGATTTGCTGGCTTCGCCAGCTTATGGGGAGCGCTGGGCGCGGCACTGGCTGGATGTGGCGCGTTATGCGGAGAGCACGGGCTTTGAGCAGGACTATGATAGGCCGTTTGCGTTTCATTACCGTGATTTCGTGATCAAGGCGCTGAACTCAGACATGCCGTATGACCAGTTCGTGAAGTGGCAGCTCGCGGGGGATGAATACGAGCCGCGAAACCCGCTGGCGCTTGCGGCGACGGGATTTCTCGGCGCGGGCGTGTTTCCTTCGCAGATCACGGCAAACGAGGTCGAGAGCTCGCGCTACGATGCGATGGACGACATGCTGGGCACGACGGCGAGCGCGATGCTGGGCCTCACGCTGAGCTGCGCTCGCTGCCACGATCACAAATTCGATCCGCTGCCCACCCGCGACTACTACGCGATGCTGAGCACCTTCACGACGACGACGCGCATGAACGTGGATGTGCATCCGGATGGCAAGGTGACTTCAGCAGTGACGACGATGAATGCGAAAAAGAACACGCCGGAAGTCAAAAGCGCGACGCGCATGATGATCTGCGCCGAAGGCTACGATCCCATCGTGATGCACACCCAGGGCGGGCCGTTCTTCGACAAAACGTATGTGCTGAAGCGCGGCAACCCGCTCATGAAGGACGGCGAGGCCACGCAGGGCTTCCTGCAAGTGCTGAGCAAGCCCGGCGACGCGAAGCGCTGGCAATGGCAGCCGCCTGCGGGCGCGAAATCGACTGGCAAACGTCGCTCGCTCTCGAACTGGATCACGGATGTCGATGGTGGCGCGGGTGCGTTGCTGGCTCGCGTGATCGTGAACCGGCTGTGGCAGCATCATTTCGGCACCGGTTTGGTGCCCACACCGAATGACTTCGGAAAGACGGGCACGCCTTGCACGCAGCCGGAGTTGCTCGACTGGCTGGCGTCGAAGCTCATCGAGAACGGCTGGAAGCTGAAGCGGATGCACAAACTCATCCTCAGCAGCCGTGCGTGGCAGCAGAGCAGTGCCCGCGATGCGAAAAAAGAGGCCGCTGATCCGGCGAACGGCCTTTTCATGCGCTTCGTGCCCTATCGCCTCGAAGGCGAGGCGATCCGTGACTCGATGCTGGCCGTGAGCGGCGTGCTCGACTCGACGATGCACGGGCCCGGCACGCGCGATGAGAACAGCAAGCGCCGCAGCATCTACTTCAACATCAAGCGCAGCCAGCTCATCGGCAGCATGGTGGCCTTTGATCAGCCCGAACCGCTCGTGAGCCAAGGCGCACGCCCCACCACGACCGTGGCACCTCAGGCGCTTATCTTGATGAACAGCCCTCAAGCCCGCTCCTGGGCCGATGGACTCGCCAAACGCGTCTCCACCGCTGGCGATGCCACGAAGCAGATCACCATGATTTACCGCCTCTGCTTCAATCGTGCTCCAAAAGCCGACGAACTGGCCTCCGGGCTCGATTTCCTGAAATCCGGCGCTTCGCTGGCGGATTACGGCCAAGTGGTGCTGAGCTTGAACGAGTTCGTTTATGTGAACTGAGGAGCGGCGCGAAGTATCAGGGCCATTCTTGGCCCTTCGAACGGGGCAGGAATGCCCCGATTACGATTCCTTGTGCGTCTGATCCATGTAGGCGACGAGGCTGGGCAGCATGCTTTCGAGATCGGCGAGCGTCTCTTCATACGCGGCGCGGCCAGCGCCGAAGGGATCGCTCACGTCCTTGCTGCGGATGTCGTCGTCCTGGGCGAACTCGGAGACGAGGTACACCTTCTCCGCGTGCTCGGGGAACTCATCTTCGATGGCGGCGATGTGGTGGCCGGACATGGCAAAGACATGCGTGGCGGCCTTGAGCATCTTTTCATCGAGCATGCGGCTGCTGAAGTCATCGCGATGCAGGCCTTTTTCGCGCAGAATGGCGGTGGTGTGCTTGCTGGCGGGCATTCCCGGCGCGGCAGCCACACCGGCGCTGCTGACTTCGTAGTCTGCGCGGTCTTTGACGAGGTCACGAAAAAGCGCCTCGGCCATGGGGCTTCGGCAGGTGTTTCCGGTGCAGATAAAGAGGACTCGTTTCAAGCGGGCGGAGTGTCGCCGGAGCGAGCGGGATTGTCAAAAACAGAAACCCCGGAGAGGAGATCCCGACGCGCTCGGTACTCTCTCTCCGGGGCCGTGCCGTCGAAACATCGCAGTGCGATGCGCATGGCGGCAAGCTGTTTGGGGCATCACGCTGCCGCGAGGGCAGGGGAGCCGTGCTTCATCCGGCCGCGGAATTCGGTGGGGGATTCCGAGGCGATGCGGCGGAAGCTGCGGTTGAAATGGGACAGGCTCTGGAAGCCGACATCGTAGGCCACTTCCGTGATGCGGGCGGCGGGCTTCATCAGCATGCGCTTGGCTTTTTCCACGCGGGCGCGGTTCACAAAGTCCGTGAAGGTGAGGCCGGTGGCACGCTTGAAGAGCTTGCAGAAGTGGAAGGGGCTTACGTTCACCGCCTTGGCGACGGCTTCGAGGGACATCGGCTCGGCGAGATGCTGGTGGATGAAGGCTTTCGCATTGCGCACGGCCTCGGGTTCATGCGTGGCGGTGGCAAACAGGAGGCGGTGGGCGCTTTCGCCGAGCTGGAGGGCAAAGGATTGCAGGATGGCGATGGCGGCATCGTAGCGCTCAGGAGCCATGACCGGGGCGTGATCGAAGTGGACCTTCGCACTGCGGATTTCAGCGGCGGAGCGGTCTTCATCAAGGAGGGCTTTAGCGACCGGAGCGAAGGTATCCGCATTCGCGGGCTGGAGGCGGACAGCACCCGTGAGCATGAGGGCGATGACGTTCTTGCCGACTTTGACCGGCACCTTGGTTTCCACCACGCCAGCGACGCCGGTGCGGGTGATCACGCCTTCGTAGTGGCAGTCTTCCGGAGCCGTCTCAAGGCACAGCGGCAGGCTGGTGAGGGTATTGAAAGCCTTCTGATAATGCTGGAAGAGCTCGCTATCCGCGAGGTTCTGGATAAAGCGTTGACGAGCATTGAGGGGGGCTGTGGTGGTGTTCATGGCGCGTGTGGGTGTTGAAGGTTGACGACGCTATGATGCCCTCGGTGCGCTGTTCCGATATTGTGGTCAGATACGGCATGATTTGTCCGGGATGACCGCAAAAGCGGCATAGTGGAAACCATTAGCGCCTGGAGCTGTTTCAGCCGCCGCCTCCCATGAAAGACAACAAGACCCTCCTCGGCACCGCAGCGGCTCTGCTCATCCTGTCCGTGATCTTTTTCATCATCGAACGCCTCGCCGGGCGTGGGAGAAACCGTGTGCAGCCGGTGATCCGACGCGGGTGGTTCACCGATGTCATCTACCTCTTCGCCACAGGGTTGTTCACGAAGCCGTTGATGCGTCTGCTGCTGTTTTTACCTGCCGCGATTCTTGTCATCGCGCAGGTGGTGCCGGCGGAGACCTTCAAAGCGGGCTTGTATGCGGGATTTGGCCCGCTGAGCCGCCAACCGGTGTGGCTGCAAGCCATCGAAATCTATGTGATCGGTGATTTCACGGGCTATTGGACGCACCGGCTTTTTCACCGCGGCCGCTGGTGGCCTTTTCATGCGGTGCATCATTCCTCCGAGGATCTCGATTGGCTCGGCAGCGTGCGGGTGCATCCTGTGAATGAGCTGGTGAACAAGCTCTCGCAGGCCGTGCCGCTGCTGCTCATGGGCTTCAATCCGCTGGTGACGCTGAGCACTGCGCCCGTGCTCACCTTTTTCGCGATCTTCATCCACGCGAATGTGAACTGGGAATTCGGCCCGTTGCGTTATGTGATCGCCACGCCGGTCTTCCATCGCTGGCATCACTCGCGGGAGCGAGAAGCATGGGACAAAAACTTCGCCGGTCTGCTGCCGCTGTGGGACATTCTCTTCGGCACCTTTTACATGCCGCGCGGTCGTTACCCGGAGAATTTCGGCATCTGCGAGCCGATGCCGAAGGGATTCCTCGGTCAGCTTTGGGAGCCGTTTGCCTGGCTAGTGAGGCGCGGAAAGAAGGTGGATCCGGCGTGAGGAAGGCGGTGGACAAGCCGCTTGCACTCTCCGAGCCCCCGGCGTCTTTCCCGTGATGAAAATCTCCTTCTGCGGTGCCGCCGGCACCACCACCGGTTCGAAGCATCTGCTTGAGGTCAATGGCCAGCGCATCCTGCTCGATTGCGGGCTCTATCAGGGACGTCGCAAGGACACCATCGAGCGGAACAAGAATTTCCCCTTTGATCCAAAGACCATTGACCTCGTCGTGCTCTCCCATGCGCACATCGACCATTGCGGTGCGCTGCCGCATCTGTGCAGGCTTGGCTTTGGAGGAAACATCTACGCCACGCCGGCCACGCGGGACCTGTGCAGCATCATGCTGCCAGACGCGGCGCACATTCATGTGAACGACATCCTCTGGCTGAACAAGCACCGCCAGGACAACGAGGCTGAGCTGGAGCCCAGCTACACCGTCGTGGACGCGGAGAAGTGCATGCGGCAGTTCGTCACCGTCTCGTATCACCGCCCGCTGCCCATCGCCGATGGCGTGCGGCTTACCTTTATCGACGCCGGCCACGTGCTTGGCTCCGCCCAGGTCGTGCTCGACATCGACGACCGCGCCACGGGCCGGAAGTCACGCCTGCTTTTCTCCGGTGACATCGGTCGTCCCGGCAATGAACTGCTCAACAGCGCCGAGCCTTGTGAAAACGTGGACCACGTCATCATGGAGAGCACCTATGGTGGCCGTCGGCATGAGCTGGCCACCGTGGCGGACGAGCATCTCGCCGCCATCATCCGCCGCACCTCGCAGAAGCGCGGCAAGCTCATCATCCCCGCCTTTGCCGTCGAACGAACGCAGCAGCTCCTCTGTGCCATCGACCGCATGCGTCACCACAACACCATCGCAGAGATTCCCACCTATGTGGACAGCCCGCTCGCCGTGCGGGCCACGGAGATTTTCCGCCTGCACATCGACGACCTGCGCCCGGAGCTGCGAGATGCCGTTTTCATGCGGAATGATCCCTTCGGCTTCGAAGGCCTCCAGCTCATCCGCACCGTCGATGACTCGAAAAAGCTCAACCGGCTCAAAGGCTCCGCCGTGATCATCTCCGCCTCCGGCATGGCGGAGAGCGGGCGCATCCTCCATCACTTGCGCAACAACGTCAGCAACCCGAAGAACATCATCCTCTTCGTCGGTTACTGCGCTGAGAACACCCTCGGCTGGAGGCTTCGTGAAGGTTACAAACGTGTCCACATCCTCGGCGAGGAGTTTGAGGTGAACGCGGAGATCGAAACGCTCGACTCCTTTTCCGGTCACGCCGACCACGACGAGCTGCTGCAATGGTTCGACAAGGTCACCGGCCCGAAAAAGCAGGTCTTCCTCGTCCACGGCGAGCCCGAACGCTCCGCTCTCCTGCAAAACGATCTCCAGACACGCCATCCTGAATCCAAGATTGAAGTCGCCACGTTCAAGCAGACGGTCGAACTCTAACCCGCGCCCACCTTCCACCATGAAAACCCTCCTCGCCCTCCTCACCATGACCCTCTCCGCCCTTGCCGCCGACTCCATCCACGGCCTCACGATGAAAGACATCGAAGGCAAGGACCTGCCCCTCAAAAACTACGCGGGCAAGGCCGTGCTCATCGTCAATGTCGCCTCCGAATGCGGCTACACCGGCCAATATGCCGGCCTGCAGGCCCTGAGCGAGAAAATGGCCTCCAAGGGCCTCGTGGTGCTCGGCGTGCCCTGCAATGACTTCGGCGGCCAGGAGCCCGGTGACGAAAAGACCATCCAGACCTTCTGCAGCAGCAAATTCAACGTCACCTTCCCGATGACCTCCAAAGTCAGCATCAAAGGCGATGCCAAGCACCCGCTCTACGCCCTGCTAACCCAGGGGGGCGGCGAAGTGGGTTGGAACTTCGAGAAATTCCTCGTCGGCAAGGATGGCAAGCTCATCCAGCGCTTCGGCTCCGATGCCGAACCCGAATCACCTGACCTCCTCACCGCCATTGAGGCGGCTCTGAAGTAAGAAGCCAGCGGAGAATCAATCCCCGCCGCCCGCGACCTTCGGCGTGTTGCCGAGGGCTTCTTTGACGGCGGCGACGGCGTAGTCGCGGTTGAGCTTGGTGATCCAGCGGACGCTGATCTCCTTCGGGCAGGCGGCTTCGCACTCGTATTGGTTGGTGCAGTTGCCGAAGCCTTCTTTGTCCATTTGGCGGACCATGCCGAGCGTGCGGCGATCCTTCTCAGGCTGGCCCTGCGGCAGAACATTGAGCTGACCTGCCTTGGCGGAGACGAAGAGCATGGCGCTGGCGTTTTTGCACGCGGCCACGCAGGCGCCGCAGCCGATGCACGCCGCGGCGTCCATCGCGGCGTCGGCCACGACTTTGCCGATGGGCAGGGCGTTCGCATCCTGCGGCGCACCGGTGCGCACGCTGATGAAACCACCGGCCTGCTGGATGCGATCAAACGCACCACGATCGACGACGAGGTCTTTGATGACCGGGAAGGCCTTGGCGCGGAAGGGCTCGACCCAGATGGTGTCGCCCGTGCGGAACTTGCGCATGTGAAGCTGGCAGGTCGTCGTGGCCTTCTCGGGGCCGTGCGGCACGCCGTTGATCTGCATGGAGCACATGCCACAGATGCCTTCGCGGCAATCATGGTCAAAGGCGACCGGCTCCTGGCCTTTGGAAATGAGGCGCTCGTTCACGATGTCCATCATTTCGAGGAACGAGGCATGATCCGGAATGTCCGGAGCATCGATGTCCTGGAAGTGACCGGGCTGGCCTGCGTTTTGACGCCAGACTTTGAGGTGAAGATTGAGTTGGGACATGGGGACGAATTGAGGATGGGAAAAGGGTCAGGCGGCGAGCGCGAGCTGGTCGATCTCCGCGCTGATCTGCTCGATGTTGAGGTGGATCCAGCGCGTGCTGCCGACGTAGTAGTCGAGCGCCTCAGCGGCGCGTGCTTTGAGCTGGGTTGAATTGAAATAGCGATGCTGGGCGAGCGCGAGGATGTCCGCGCGGTCGTTTGGCGAGAAGCGGGACAGTTTCGAAACAGCGAGATCGAGCGGGCAAAACACCAGCAGATGGATCAGCCGCTGCTCATTGCCGATGCCTTCCCACTCCACGCAGGCTTCGCGATGGTCCGGGTGCAGCAGGGCAAAGTTGTCGTTGTAGGTCGTGTCGAAGTAGATGCAGGACTGCTTTCCCGTCTCCCGCATGTAGTCGATGACCAGTTCCTCAAAGGGAAGCATCAGACGCTCGGAGAAAGTGGCGTCCACATCATCGGTGTAGCGGGTGCCGCAGTGGTAATGGACTGCCATGCCGCCAGCGAGATACATTTTGACCGGCTCGCCCGTGAAGCCGCTCTCGCGCATGAAGGCATCGATACGGTCCATCATGCGGCTCATCGCGTCCGTGAGCTCTGGATGCAGCTTATGCATGGCCGAGCCTCCTTTTGAGAGAGTTGGCAAAGCGGGGGCAATCGAAGCGCAAAGCGCGTGCGAGCGCCCCAAAGGTGGTTTCAGCGCCTCCGAGTAGTTTTTTGGCTGCTTCACGCAGACCACCCTCATGACCGAACCAGTCCACACCGGCGAGAAAGAGACACACAGCGGCCATTTCGCGCTTTTCGACATGATCGAACTGCGTCCACGCGTCCGCGCGGAAGTCCCCGCGCTGTGAGGCGCAGAAACTGAGCAATTCGGACTCGGACTCGCGGGTCATGGTGGAGTTAAGATGCGTAGTGATGGCGGCAGCGGGAGATGACGAGCTTGTCGCCATCCACTTGGTAAACGATTCGATGTTCTTCGTCGATACGGCGGGACCACCAGCCAGCGAGATTGTGCTTGAGCGCCTCAGGTTTGCCGGTGCCAGTGAAAGGCGTGCGAGCCAACTCCTGAATCAGCCTGTTAATGCGTTTCATCATCGCTTTGTCGGTTTGCTGCCAATAAATGTATTGTTCCCAGGCTTCGGGCGTGAATGCGACGGTCATCATACATCTTCAAAGATGGCCGGGTCGGGATAGACCAGCCGCCCCTCGCGAGCGGACTGGATGGATTTCAGCAGCTCGCCTGCATTCTGTGGGTCGCTCAGCAGGAAAAGCGTCTCAGCCATCCCTGGATCATCTTTATGAATTCCGAAGTCAGCCGCACGCATGACGAGGAGTGAGTCCTTACCCTCACGCTGGATGATGAGAGGCTCATGCTCGATGCAGGTACGATCCAAACTTTCGTCCAGATTTTGCTTCAGATGGTCCAGAGTGATCGTGCTCATGTCGGCAAAGTGTCATTTATAGCTGCGCACCGCAAGATGGACCTCTTCGAAGGTCAGCGGCTCTTTGTTGAGTTCGGGCTTGGCGAAGTCGCCGGTGTAACCCCAGGCGGCGGCGTGGCAGAAGTTTTCGTCGTCGCGTTTGCACTCGCCTTCCTCTTGATGCTCGGTGCGGAAGTGGCCGCCGCAGCTTTCCTCACGCGTGCGGGCGTCGAGGCAGAGGAGTTCGGCGAACTCCATGAAGTCGGCCACGCGTCCGGCTTTTTCGAGCTCGGGATTGCAGGCGTCGCCGCTGCCGGGGACGAAGACGTTGTTGTGGAATTCCTCACGCAGCTCGGGGATGCGTTTGAGGGCCTCGGTGAGGCCGGCGTGGTCGCGGGCCATGCCGCATTTGTCCCAGACGAGGAGGCCGAGCTCGCGGTGGAAGCTGTCCACGCTGCGCTTGCCCTTGATGTCGAGGAAGCGCTTGGTCTGCGCCGCGCAGTTTTCGAGGGCCTTCTTGAATTCAGGATGGTCGGTGGTGACGCTGCCGGGCTTTTGATGCACGAGGTAGTTCGCGATGGTCGTCGGGATGACGAAATAACCATCGGCGAGACCCTGCATGAGCGCGGAGGCACCGAGGCGGTTCGCGCCGTGATCGGAGAAGTTCGCCTCGCCGAGCACATGGAGGCCGGGGAGGTTGCTCATGAGGTTGTAGTCCACCCAGAGGCCGCCCATCGTGTAATGCACGGCAGGGTAGATGCGCATCGGCTGTTTGTAGCCGCTCTCGCCGGTGATCTTCTCATACATCTCGAAGAGGTTGCCGTAGCGCTCGGCGATGGTCTTCTGGCCGAACTGGCCGATGGCCTCCGCGAAGTCGAGATACACGCCGCGACCGCCAGGGCCGACGCCGCGACCTTCATCGCAGGCTTCTTTGGCGGCACGGGAGGAAATGTCACGCGGGGCCAGGTTGCCAAAGCTCGGGTATTTGCGCTCGAGAATGTAATCGCGATCCGCTTCGGGGATTTGCGCCGGCGGTTTGCCAATGTCAGCGGCCTTTTTCGGCACCCAGATGCGTCCGTCATTGCGGAGCGACTCGGACATCAGCGTGAGCTTGCTCTGATAATCGCCGCTGACCGGGATGCACGTTGGGTGGATCTGGGTGTAGCAGGGATTCGCGAAGTAAGCGCCCTTCTTGTGCGCACGCCACGTCGCGGTGACGTTGCAGCCCATCGCGTTCGTGGAGAGGTAGAAAACATTGCCGTAACCGCCGGTGCAAAGCAGCACCGCATCGCCCGCGTGGGACTCGATTTTGCCGGTGACGAGGTTGCGCGTGATGATGCCCTTGGCGTGGCCATCGACGGTCACCACATCGAGCATTTCCGTGCGCGGATACATCTGCACGCCGCCCGCGGCGATTTCCTTGTTCAGCGCCGAGTAGGCACCGAGCAGGAGCTGCTGACCGGTCTGGCCGCGAGCATAAAATGTGCGGCTCACCTGAGCGCCACCGAAGGAGCGGTTCGCCAGCATGCCGCCGTATTCGCGGGCAAACGGAACACCCTGCGCCACGCACTGGTCGATGATGTTCACACTCACTTCAGCGAGACGATGCACATTGGCTTCGCGAGCACGGAAGTCGCCACCTTTGACCGTGTCATAAAAGAGGCGATGCACGCTGTCGCCGTCGTTTTGGTAGTTCTTCGCCGCGTTGATGCCGCCCTGGGCCGCGATGGAGTGCGCACGACGGGCGCTGTCTTGGAAGCAGAAGCACTTCACCTTGTAGCCCAGCTCGGAAAGCGTCGCCGCAGCCGAGGAACCGGCCAAGCCGCTGCCCACGACGAGCACGGTGAACTTGCGCTTGTTCTTCGGATTGATGAGCTTCGAGTCCTGCTTGTGCTTGGACCACTTCATGGCCATCGGGCCGGAGGGAATGCTGGAATTGAGAGACATGGCGAAAGGGAGCAAAAAGGTTCAGAATCAGCGACCGTAGCCGAAGAGCCAGATGGAGAGGACGATGGCGGCGTTTCCGGCGAAGATGAGGCCCGCGAAGGCATATCCGGCCTTTTTGAAGAGTGGCTCAGACTTGTCGGTGCTGATGCCGAGCGTCTGGAAGAGGCTGCTGAAGCCGTGGCTCAGGTGGCTGCACAGCAGCGCCATGGCGATGAGGTAGAAAATGGAGGCCGGCGCCCAAGAGAAGCCGTCGATGACCATCTTATAGACGTTGTGCACCTTCTCGCCGTGCAGGTCGATCTTGTAGGCATCGGAGTTGTAGCTGTTTCCGACGCGCACCGTGTAGTGCATCAGGTGATAAACGATGAAAGCCAGGATCGTCAGGCCGCTCCAGATCATCGTGTGGGAGGACTTCGAGCTCACCTGCGCCTTGTGCTGGCCGTATTTGTTTGGGCGGGCCGCGTTGTTCTGTTTCGTGAGCGACACCGTGGCGACGATGTGCACCAAAACCGCTGCCAGCAGGCCGATTCGGGCGATCCACACGCCAGCGCCATGCAGCGCCGTTTGCAGCAGGTGGCCGTATTCATTGATCGCGTCCTGACCGGCGAAAATGAGCAGGTTGCCGACGAGGTGGCCAAAGACGAAGCCGATCAGCATCAGACCCGTCAGGGCGACGAGGATCTTCTTGCCGATGGAGGAGGCATAAAACCGTGAAAAGGAGTCAAAAACAGCGCTCATGTGGGGAGTGGAAATTCATCATGGACATTCGTCACGGTGATGCAACCGGGATTCAGTTTTTCATGCCGCGAAGGTTGCGTTGCCGCTGTTTTTTTGACTTCCTGCACCGGTTTTCTCCGGCGAAAGGATGCTCAACATGCCGAAGCGCTAAAATAGCGGAGTCAGGCCTTCTCGTCTTCGAGTTTCTTCGCCAGAAACTCAGCCGCGGCATGCCACTTCATCTTCTGGCGCAGCAGGTGCAGGAAGGTCGCCTCGCGGGAGCGGTTGATGTAGCGCTGCCAGACGTAGATGAGGTCGAACAAGAGTGAGGCGATCCACCAAAGAAACAAAAAGCCCGCACCGCTGCCGATGGCGGTGGTCAGCGACATGTTCTTGTCCCGGAAGAGCCAGAGAACCACGACTCCCAGTGCACCGCCACCCGCCATCATCTGCCACCGCAGCGCCCACACGGGTGATTTGCCGCTGTTCTGGCTCCAATGCCGGGCGACATCGCCTGCGAAAAGCACGAGGAGCGAAGGAACGAAGAGGAGCAGGCACGCCGTCCCGGCGCTTGCCGAGCCACGGAACTGAAAAGCGATCATCAGGGATGCCGCCCAGAAAAGCAGTCCGGACATGGACACGGAGGTGTTCAAGACGGCGTTCAATCGGCTCAGCGTCGTGGTGCCGAGCAGTGTCAGTGAGCAGGCGATGATTCCCGGCCAACTGCGCAGCCAGTTCGCGATGGCGTGGCCGTCGAAATCCGTCCGTTGGATCAACTCCACTGCATCAGCCGTCATTCCTTTGTTCAGCACGAGCACGGCAGCCACATGCATCGCCGCCACGATCACCCAGGGCCAAAGCGGGCTCGTTCGTCCCCATTTCGTGGCTCCGGGTGGCGTGGTCGCGGAATTTCCGAGAATGGCGCTGTCACGGATGTGGCGGAAGAGCTCCACGTCATCGAAGTAGTCCACATGCGCCTTTCCGGCCATCGGGTAGCGCCGGAAGCCGTGATCGTGACGCACGTTTGCATTCTGCTTGAAATCAAACGCGTCACAGCCCCAGAGGAGGAGTTTTTGACGCGCGGTGTCGAGGTCGTAGCCCACTGGATCGGCCAGATCGTAGTAGTTCCGCCAGCGAATCTTCTTGGCGGCTTCGAATTGGACCCACTTCTTCTTCATCTCCGCATGCTGCTTCCGGCGTTCGGCAGTGAGTTTGTCGCATTGATCACAGGCGGACTGGCAGGCCGCGCAGCCTTCGTGTTTTCGGGCACACGTTTCGTGAGCCACCTTCTCATCGAGGATGCGCTCCACAAAAGCCTCCTCGCCATTGGCGGAGGCACCCCACATCTCCGGCCAGAGGATCAAGTGCTTGTCGATGGGAGAACCGAAGGTTGTCAGGCTTTCCACGCGTTCCACCCAGCCCTGCCGCGGTTTGCCGGTGGGACTCAGTCGAAGTGCGTCGAGCAAGGTGAAGAGAGTCATCACCGATCCCTCGCTGTGGGCCACGAAATGCAGCTTTGCAGCTGGAAACAATTTGGCCAGGTGGCGCATGCGTTGCTTGAAACGCACGAGACAGCGACGGCGCACATACATGAAGTCCGCCACCTGCTGAACGTCGCCGAGGTATTGCTCGGTGATCTTGCCGAGGTCGAAAGTGAAGATGCCTGCCTTGTCCGTGAGGTAGAGCAGGTTTCCCAGCAGCTTCACCGTTTCCGCGACCTCTTCTACCACCGAGGCGCCGAGGCTCAGGCTGCCTTCTGCAAAGTCGCTCGCTAGGTCATGTCGCTGGCGCAGTCGGTCCACCACGCTGCCGGCCCAGGGCGGCGATCCCTCGATACGGAATCCGCTTTTTTCCGTGTCGCGGAGAATGTCCGCCCAGTGGATTTCTGCGAAGGCCATGTGGGCGAGGTCGCTGATGTCGTCCTCCATTGGCGTGAAGCTGATCGCGTCGTCATAGACCGGGTTCGCAGGTGTGTGTCCCTCCCATAGGCCCGAAGGCAGCCGCACAGCCTGACGCGAGTCCTTCCGGCGGATATATGTGCGGGCCATCAGGCCAGCCACACTGGCGGCCATGTCATTGCGCCGCTGGTCGCCCATGCCATGCACGGTGATGATGAGTTTGTCGCATGCCGCGTTGTTGCGGCTGTAAACCTTCGGAAAGCGATCATGCGTCTGCTGGCTCATGGATGCAGATTTCAGCAGAACGCGTGACGTCTTGCCAGACTTTTCCCAAATCGTCACCGGGATAGAAGCCGTTGCCGCTCCCGTTTTGCCTCGCACATGATGAGATTACTGTGCCAGGTCCTGTTCAGCCTCTTCTTTACCATCCGCGTTTTCGGTGGAGGGCTTTCGAATGAGATCGACGCCTTGCTGGAGCAGGACTGGACCAAAAACGGCCTCAAATCTAACCCGACTGTCTCCGACGAGATCTTTGCCCGGCGGCTCCACCTCGATGTGATCGGACGCATCCCCACGCGAGAAGAGCTTTTGGCCTTTCTTGCCGATCCGGCACCCGACAAGCGGTCTCACCTGATCGACCGGCTGCTCGCCAGCGAGGGCTTTGACCAGCATCAGTTTCATTTTTTCGCCGACCTCCTCCGCGTGCAGTCGCGGGCGAATGGAGGGCAGGGGGACATGACCTCGAAACCCTACGTCGAGCATGTGAAGCGCCGCATCCGCGAAAACATGCCTTACGATGCCTTCGTCCGCGAGCTGCTCACCGCGCAGGGCAAGGTGTGGGACAATCCCGCCATCGGCTATTACATGCGCGACCTCGGCATGCCGCTCGACAACCTGTCGAACACCCTGCGCGTCTTCCTCGGCACCCGCATCGAGTGCGCCCAGTGCCACAACCACCCCTTCGACAAATGGACGCAGATGCAATTCTACCAGATGGCGGCCTTCACCTACCCGCTGGAGACGAATTTCACCGGCGTGGCGGAAAAAGGCGCGCTCACTGACCTCAAGCGGGCCGCGGAAAAGAAGCCCGAGCTGGCTGGCGGCACGCGCCACCTAGGTCGCGTGTTTGAGAACCTGGGCGACTTCGTCCGCTACAGCAAGGTCCAGGCTCTTCCGAGCCGCGTGCTGAAGCTCCCGCACGATTATCAATACTCCGACGCCAAACCGCACGACGCCGTCCCGGCCGCCACCATCCTCGGCAAGCCGGTCACGGGAGATTTGCGAGCCTTCGCCGCCTGGATGACCTCGCCGGAGAATCCGCGCTTCACCAAGGTCATCGCCAACCGCCTCTGGAAACGGGTTTTCGGCGCGGGGCTCATCGAGCCGGTGGACGAGCTCTTCGACAGCACTGTGGCGGTGAATCCCGCGCTCATGACCCGGCTCGAAAAGCTCATGGTCGAGCTGCGCTACGACCTGAAGGCCTTCCTTCGCGTGCTCTACAACACCCGCGCCTATCAAAACGAGGCCACCCGACAAGAACTCGTCGCCGGCGAGCCCTGCCACTTCACCGGCCCGCTGCTCCGCCGCCTCACCGCAGAGCAGATCTACGACAGCTTCGTCACCCTCATCCATGCCACGCCCGATCTCCCGCGCCGCAAGGGCATCGACACAGAGATGGCTCAGAAGCTCGTCTATCGCGGCAAGCTCAGCGATGCGCTCGATTTGATGACGCCGCAGGAGATCTTCGACGGCTCGATGAAGGCCTCCGAGGTTTACGAGTCCGTCTCCGCCCGTGCCAAGCCGCTGCGGGATGCCTACACCGCCGCGCAGAAAGCCAAGGACAAGCCGCTGATCGAAAAACTGAACCTCGAAATCCGCAGCGTCGAGTTTGTGGCTCGCACCGGCATTCACGACCATGTCGTCGTTCCCGCCGTGGCACGGCTCTATACCAAAAAGACCGGCCAGCCCGCGCCGCCGCCCATTCCTGTCGTGAAACCGAGTCTCGAAGAACTCAAAAAGGCCGGGCAAAACCGCGCCTACATCGACGTGCCCGGCTACGACATCGATCAGGCCATCCCGCGAGAAGAAAAAGCTGCCGAGGAGGCGCGTGAAGCCATCTTCCGCGAGGAAGCCAGCCGTCTGGGCCTCTCCGATCTCGAAGCCTATCTCAAGGCCCGCCGCGCCCAAGCCCGCGACTGGCCCCGCGCCGCCGATCTCGACTCTCCCGCGCCTCGCGGCCATTACCTGCGCGATTTCGGCCAGAGTGATCGTGACCTTATCGAGAACTCGAATGCGGATGCCTCCATGCCCCAGGCACTCGTGTTGATGAACAGCGAGCTATTCGAAAGCATCCTCAAACCTCACACTCAACTCCGTCAGAACCTCGACCATGCTCACGACACAGATGCGCAGGTCACCGCGGCTTATCAGACCATCTTGTCCCGTCTTCCGAGTCCAGCCGAAAGAGCAGCTTGGTCCAAATCCGGCCTCACGAGCATCGAAGACCTCGTTTTCGCGCTCATCAACACGCAGCAGTTCCTTTTCGTTCGCTGACCCCGTGTTTTGCATCTTGAACCATGGGTGGCCTGCTCCACTTTGAGCGCTCTCTTCATGTTCAAAAAACGCCGTTGGCTCAAAATCGCGCTTCTCATCGTCCTCACGGGCGTGCTGGGTGCGTACATGGCTGGCGAGATCTTTTATAATTTGAACAGCAATCTCGTGTTTGTGGCCGTTCGAGATGCGGAAAGCACGCCGCTGAAAATTCGCCTCAAACGAGGTGCGTGGAAGTCTCCCACGGATCTCACCCCGGCTGATCTCTCTGCCGCACTCATTGAGAGACATTCCGAGCCGGGCCTGCGCTGGTCTTCGCTGCATGTCAGCCGTGATGCCGGGCTACGGGCAAATCTGGCGCAGAAGATTTTCGGAGCGCAGGTGCATGTCGTCACCATCTCGCCGGATCGTTTTGACTTCATGACCTCCTTCCGGCCGAAATTTGCTGTCACCTCGGCGCGTGAGCGGATGGACTCGGAGAATCTATGGTTCTCCATCACCTCGAATTTCCGCGACCCGAAGGGCAAACCGATGGGTTGGGTCTATCACGAGGGCGTCCGGCAGAATAATCCGTTCGGCGACTGGAGCGGCTGCTTCTTTGTGAAGGGCGGAAGACCTTACTTCGGCCCTAAATCACTCGAAGTGGAGGTGCCGGGGCCGATTCAAGAAGGCTCGCAGGTGTATCCAGCGGTGATGAAGAACCACACCATCTTTTCTTATGTGGAATTGAAGCCAGACGAGTTCTTCGACGGCTCAAAGATCACCTACCGGGCGCTTGGCGGCATGAAGAAGGATGGCAGCATCGTCTTCGTGCTCAGTGGCGATGGCGGTGTGATGAATGTGGCCGAGGTATCTGAAATCGCCCGCAAGCTCGACGTGCAGCATGCCACGCTTCTCGATGGGGGACGTGCCTTGCAATACTCGATCCGCACCGAAGATGGCCCGTGGCATTTCTCCGCCTTCAACACCCTGCTGCCCGTCGAGAGGAAGCCTCTCGAAAGGCAGCTCTCGCCGGTTTACATCGGCGTGCGGCGCAAACCGCCGCCGGTGGTGGGCCTCACGACGCCGTGAGCGGGACCTCGAAATACTCCAGCGCCCACTCCCGCATGTAGCGCACGCGGTTGGGTGTGAAGCGGTAGATGATCAGCTCGGGATTTTCGAGACTGCCGAGGTAGGCGCGGAGCAGCGGGCTGGCATTCCAGATCTCTTCGAGCAGCGGACGATCGGTCACGATCTCGGCGGTGGCGGTGATGCGCACCTGGTTGTGCTCGTCGTCCATGTAACAAAGCTCCGCTTTCGAATTGGCCGCCAGTTCCTGCGTCTTGCCGTAGCGCCGCAGATTGGCCACATAGACGACAAAGTCATCCGTGCGCACCGGCGAGACCGGGCGGGCACGCGCCTGATCTCCCTCGCAGGTGGCGAGCACGGGAAACTTCGCTCGCTTCATCGTTTCAAGAGCGAGAGCGGGCACTTCGGCGGAATCAATCGGCTTCGGTTTGGGCTGGGACATGCGTGTGGATCAAACGCACGGTGCGGATGGCTGTCATCACCAATTTGAGCCGGAAAGACCCCGGTTGACGCCTCACGGGCGGGCCGGTATTCTCCGCCATGATTTTACCAGCACCCACCACCTGCTTTGAGACCGACAGGGCGGGCGAGATCATTTACCCGGTCGATAATGGAGAACCCTTGAGCAACGACACCGAGCACCTCAAATGGATCACCTTCCTCAAAAACGGCCTTGAGGACTGGTTTGGAGACCGGACGGACGTTTTCGTAGCGGCTGACCTGCTCTGGTATCCTGTCGAAGGCCGTCCTGATATCTCGAAAGCGCCCGATGTCATGGTGGTGCTCGATCATCCCGCTGGGGAGCGCATGAGCTACCAGCAGTGGAAGGAGAACAACCGCTGCCCGGATGTCGTTTTCGAGTTCATCTCGAAAAGCAACACGGCGGACGAGATGATGGACAAGCTCGATTTTTACTCGGACATGGGCTGCCTGGAGTTTTTCATCTACGACTACCGCCGCGGCAAGTTCAATGCCTTCCGCCGCAACGGAGGAAACTGCCTGCAAAAGAAGCCTGCCGAGACTGACGGCACCTGGCTGAGCAAGACGCTCGGAATGACTTTCGGTCTGGATGAGGGAGGCCGCCTGTGGGTGCGCCGACCAGACGGCAAGCTCATGGAAACCCAGCGTCAGCTAGCCCGCCGCGCCGAACACGAGGCCAATCGTGCCGAACAGGAATCAAAGCGTGCCGAACAGGAAGCTCAAAAAGCGGCCAGATTGGCAGCCAAGCTCCGTGAGTTGGGTGTCGATCCAGATCTCCTCTAATAGTCCACGATCCCCGTGTCCCGGGCGAAGGTGATGGGGCCGCCGCGGAAGGGTGGGTAGCCGGTGCCGAGGACCATGGCGAGGTCGATGTCGTCGGCGCTGCGGGCGATGCCTTCTTTGAGGCACTTCATGGCTTCCTGGCTGAGCAGCAGGGCCAGTTTGGACTGGATGCACTCGTGGCTCGGCAGGCGGTTGTGAGTGGGCGGTGGAATCTCGCGGCCGTTTTCGTAGCGGTAGAAGCCCTGGCCGCTCTTTTTGCCGAGGTGACCGGCGGCGATCATCTTTTCAAAGGCATCCGTCTTGGCGACATGCGTGGCGACATCAAGGCCGATCTCATCGAGCAGGCGCATCGGGCCCATCGGCATGCCGAATTCGAGCATCGCTTCGTCGATGTCCCTCACGGCGATGCCGCTTTGATGAAGACGCACGGCTTCCATCAGATAAGGCACCAAAATGCGGTTCACGAGGAAGCCGGGGCTGTCTTTGACGACGATGGGCACCTTGCCGATCTTTTGCACAAAGCTCACCGCCGTGGCGAGCACCTCGGGCGAGGTCTCCGGCAAGGTGATGATCTCCACCAAGGGCATGCGATGCACCGGATTGAAGAAATGCAGGCCGATGACACGCTCGGGATGCGGCACGGTTTGGGCTAATTCAGCCACGGAAAGGGCGCTGGTATTGGTTGCGAGGATGGTGTCGGCGGAGACGCGGGCGGCGAGATCGGCGAAGATCTTCTTTTTGAGGTCCATGCTCTCGGTGGCGGCTTCGATGAGGAGGTGGTGGCGAGTGAGCGGGACCTTGTCGGTGGTCGTCGCGATGCGGTCGAGGGTGTCACGGGCCTGCACCTTCGTGACGAGTCGGCGGCGGGTGGCATCGGAAACGAGGCCTTGAATGCGCTCCATGCCGCGAGCGAGGCTTTCGGAGGCGACGTCGGTCATCAAAACGCGGACCCCTCGCGAAGCGAGGGCGTGGGCGATGCCGCTGCCCATCACGCCCGCGCCGATGACGACGGCATCATGAATGGGGATCGCAGTTCCAGCTGCGGCGGGTCGTTTGGCGGCTTCTTCGCGTTTGAAGAAGAGGTCGATGAGCCGGGAGGTGTCGCGGCTTTGGATGAGCTCGGCCACGGCATCGCGTTCGAGTTTCAATCCATCATCGATCACGCCATGAGCGGCTCGGGTGACGACGTCGATGGCTTTGGGGATGGCTGGGTAAAGGCCTCGCGTTTTGGCGAAGGCCTTCTTTTTGGCAAAATGGCCGATCAGACGCGAAAAGAGGTTTTCGAGGTGAAAACGCGGCGCGGGCCGTTGTTCGCGAACCAGCCTGCGGGCCAGTTTTTCGAGGTTTTCGGGAGCCACGACATGGCTGACGAGGCCGGCGTGCTTGGCGGCGCTGGCACTTAGCAACCGGCCACTGGTGATGAGATCGAGCGCTTTTCTCACGCCGATGAGGCGCGGCAGTCGGGTGGAGCCACCCCAAGCGGGGAGAATGCCGAGTTGGGTCTCCGGCAGGCCGATTTTCGTCGATTCGTGATCGCTGGCGATGCGCCAATCACACGCGAGGGCCACCTCGAAGCCGCCACCCATGGCCGCGCCGTGGATGGCGGCGATTTTGGGGATTTTGAGCCTCGCCAGCCGGTCGAAAACGGCCTGGCCGAGCCAGATGAGGTCGTTCACGCGGGCGTGAGGCATGCGTCGGATGGCTTTTAGGTCCGCCCCAGCCACAAAGATGCGGTCTTTGCCGCTGCGAAGCACGAGGGCTCGCACGCGGGTGTCGTGCTGGAGGGTTTCGAGATGGTGGTTGAACTCGCGGAGGGTCTCCTCGTTCCAGACGTTGGCGGGTTTGCCGGGGGAATCGAAGACCAGCCAGGCGATGCCGTCGTGATCGACATCGACCCGGAAATGATGCGCCGTAGCGGAAGGACCGTGGATGATTTGCCAAAGGGCGTGCGGCGCATCGTGGAGCACGTCAGGACGGTCGGAGAGACTCGTTTTCATAGCCTGCTAAGGTTGTTGCAGGCTCTGACGGTGCTGGGGAGGGAAGGTTCAAAAGGGGCTGGGGGGAATGAAAAGAATGCCTAAGTCCGGGTGGTGTCTAGCTTTGCATGGCAATTATGAATTATACATTGAAGTTAAAAAATTATGGTGCTAGCTTGTATTAATTGTGATAAATTAGAATATCCATACAAACGACGTGCCCTTACAGGCTCGTCTTCCCCCGCAATTGAACATGAAAACCCTTTACCCTTCCAGCACGAGCCAAAAGCTGAAATCGGTCGCCCTTGTGGGCTCCGGGGTGGCTGGGCTGACCCGGATTCGCGAGACGCATGAGGCCAGTATCTTGTCCTTCCACGGCATTTGCGAGGGCATGGGCACGGATCGAGTGCTGGATTGGTCCCTGCACCTGCCGCAGGAGATTTTCCGCCGGGTTTGCGCCTTCCTAGCCTCGAATTACGTCGTCGTTTCACTCCAAAGTGTGGTGGATAGGCTGAAGGCAGGCGAAAAGCCTGAGCCGAACAGCGTGGTTCTGACCTTTGATGACGGCTATGCGTCCAACTACCACCTCGCCTGGCCTGTGTTGCGCGAGTTTAACCTGCCTGCCACCATCTTTGTGGCAACTGGCTTCCTCGACGGCACGGAGCCGATGTGGTTTCAGCGCCTCGATCTAGCCTTGAGCACGTCAACGAAGTCCTTTTTCGAATGGAAGTCACCGAATGGCAAAGTGCGTCTGCCTCTGGGCACCCGTGAGCAGCGTCAGATGGCTCTCGGCAAGCTGTTGCCCGAGCTCAAACACATGCCGGACGAGGACATGCTCAGCGAGATCGGCCGGATCGAGCGGGCGCTCGGCACGGAGCTCCCTGCGGTCAGCGAGCTGCCAGAGCCGATGCTCCCGATGACTTGGGATCAGGTGCGAGAACTGGCGGCGACTGGACTGATCGACTTCGGCGGGCACACCCACACCCATCCCATCATGGCCCGTTGCAGCCATGAGGCTCTCCGCGGCGAGATTTTCACCTGCTACGAGCGGCTGAAGCAGGAGCTTGGCCGTGAGCCGAGGCTCTTCGCGTTTCCGAACGGTGGACAGGGAGACTACTGCGCTGGCGCACTGGCTGTGCTGAAGGAGGCTGGCTTTGAAGCCGCCTGCACGATGCGCAACGGACGAGTCGATCAAAGCTCCTCGCTCATGGAATTGCCGCGCTACGGCTCGCCGGAATCCGTCTGGGAGGCCGAGGCCACAGTCTCGGGTGCTTTCGAAGCCGTCAAAACCTGGCGAAAGATGGCCAGGAACTCTCTCTGGAGCATTCTGCCATGAAGTCGATCGTCATCCATACCTCGAAGGAGGCCGCGTTGCCGCTCCCGTTCCTGCCGCATCGGGCGCTGCATCCTGCCGCTCCGGTGCAGCCTCCCGCCTTGGCCAAGGACAAGCGTCCCACGATCCTGCACTTCACCTATAGCATCGGCGGTGGTGGTGCGGAAGCGATGCTCGTGAACCTGGTCGAGTCGCTCGATCCCACGCAATTCCGCACGGTTGTCGTAGCGGTGAATGCCAGCCCATGGCCGCATGCCGCGAAGCGAATCCGCGATGCGGGTGCCTCTTTGCATGATCTCGAAGGTGAAGCCTACCTGAGCCGCAGCACGCTCGCCCGCCTGCGCATGGTGCTGCATGCGGAGCGACCCGATGTGATGCAAACCTGGATGCATCATGCCGATCTCGTTGGCGGCTGGGTGGCCCGCATTGCTGGCGTCAAAAAGGTGCTGTGGAGCATTCATTGCCGCGAGATTCATCGCAATCCGGGGGAGAGCGCTGCGAAGAGCGCCTTCTTCCGTCGTGCCCTCGGACTCAGCTCGAAATTCATTCCCTCGCGCATCCTTTCCTGCTCCGCCGCAGCCATCGAGGACCATGTGAAGATGGGCTACCCTCGCAAAAAGATGCTGTGGATCCCCAATGGCATCGATGCCAGCCGCTTCCGCCCTTCCGAGCAGGCCCGTGCCGCCACGCGGGCGGAACTCGGCATTCCCGAAGGCGCTCCGCTCATCGGTTATGTAGGCCGTTTTCATGAGATGAAGGACCTGCCGACCTTTTTCCGTGCCGCGGCCCTGTTGCAGCAAAAACTGCCCGACGCCCATTTCGTGCTCTGCGGCGGACTCGAGGTCGAATTGAGCGAAACCGAACGCGAAGCCTTCGCCACGATTCCGAACCGCTCGCAGGTGCGCTTTGTGCCCTTCCGCGCCGATCCTTGGAACCTGTATCCGGCCTTTGATATTTTCTCGCTCTCCTCACGCACTGAGGCCTGCCCGATGACCGTCATGGAGGCGATGGCCTGTGGGGTGCCCTGCATCACCACCGAGGCCGGTGATTGCTCACGCCTTCTCGATGAAGTTGGCCACACCGTGCCGCTGCATGATGCCGAAGGCCTTGCCAAGGCCTGGCAGGTCACCACCACGCTCGATGCCTCGACGCTTCACGAACTCGCCGAGGCCTCACGCCAGCGAGTGATCGAGCGCTTCACCATCGCCGGAGCCACTCAACGATACGCGGAGACCTACGCCCAGCTCCTCAACATTAAAAAATGACCCGCACCTTCAGCGCCATCCTTTGTCTCGGCCTTGCCATCGCTTTTGAAGCGTCGGCAGCGCCCGCCATCTGGCTGGTGGATGGCATGACGCGGGTGTCTCGCGAGGAAAAGCCGCGCCCGGCAAAGAACCTCACGCTGCATGCCGCCCGTGGCGAATGGGAGCCACTGCAAGCCGTCATCCATGCCTCACCAACGCAGCTCAAACAGGTCGATGTCGATGCCGCCACCATTCTGCATGATTCCGGCACCGCTTTGCCCGCGCCCGAGATTTTTCACGAGCACTACGTCCGCGTCAGCAAGAGCACGATGAATGCTCCGCTGCCCCCCGGCGAGTATCCCGATGCGCTGCTGCCGCTCGATATGCCTGCCGAGCCGCATCCCGCAGTCGAATCGACGAACCAGCCCTTCTGGGTCGATGTCTTCGTGCCTTACGACGCCGTCGCCGGTGATTACAAAGGCACGCTGCGCTTCCGCCTCGCGGATGGCACCAGCCTCACGGCGAATTTCACGCTTCATGTTTGGAACTTCGATCTGCCCGTCGTGCCGCGTCTGCGCACCTCCATCATGACCACGCCGCGCCGTGTTTCGCAGGTCCACGGCCTTGAATATGACGGCTCGCGCTTCTCGCTCGAGCACGCTCAGCTCCTCAATCAATACTACGACGTGCTCGCCCGGCATCGCCTGTCCATTGATCAGATCCACGGGGCGCTTCCTGAGCCCGATGGCAGCCTCAATGAGGAAAAAATCGAGCGTTCGCTGCGCAAGCAACTGCTGCATCGCCACGCCAGCACCATCAGCATCCCCATCTGGCCGGACTGGCCCTTCAAAGACCCGCTGGGCAAGGATCGCGAAGCCGCGATGAAGCACCTCGCGACGTATGCCCGCATCCTCGAAAAGATCCGCTGCGCAGGTCGCGGCTATGTCATCATGGGTGATCTCGACGAACCGAATGACGCCGATGCCTACGCCACCGTTCGCCGATGGGGCGAGTTCTTTAACGAGGTCGAAAAGAAGCACGGCGTGAAAGTGCCGTTGCTCGTCACCGAACAGCCTGCACCGGAAAAAGCCGCCTGGGGCAAGCTGCATGGCAGCGTGGACATCTGGTCCGCTCACTTCAGCAGCATCTGGGATGACATGGAATGGGCCGGTGGCTCGCACGAGATCTTCGCAAGGCGTCAGGCCGGCGAAGAAGTCTGGGGCTATGCCGCCCTCGTGCAAAACTCCGAAGGCTGGGATCGAGCCCACAACCATCCGAAGGTCTTCAATAACAGTCACTCACCCGTTTGGTGCACGGATTATCCCGCGATCAATCATCGCCTCACCTCGTGGCTTTTTCCCAAGCACGGCATCACCGGCTTCACCTATTGGGACACGCTTTACATCGCCGATGGCGTCGATCCTTGGAAGGATGCCGGCACCTTCCGAAACGACGCGGAAGGCCACACCTACAATGGCGATGGCTTCTTCATCTATCCCGCCACGAAGGAACGCCATGGTCGCGATGCCCCGGTGGCTTCCATCCGGCTCAAATGGCTGCGTGAAGCCGTCGAAGACTACGATTACCTCATGCTTGCTCGCGAACTCGGCCTCGATGAAAAGGCCCGGCAGCTCACCGAGACCTTTGCGCGTGGCTTTGGCGATTGGGATGACAATCTTCCCGCCCTGCTCGAAGCCCGCACCACCCTCGCCAGCCTCATTGAGAAGGCCACTGTGCGCCGCCAAACCGCCGAAGCGAAAGGAGTGAACCCATGAAAAAAGTCGTCGTCCTCACTGCGGATGCCAACACGCTCATCTACCATCGTGGCGATCTGATCCGCGATTTCGCCGCGCATGGCTGCGAGGTCACCACCAGCGCCGCAGAGGACTATCCGCATGTGCGTGAATTTATGCAAAGCCTCGGCGGCAAACACCGCGCCATCCGCATGGTGCGCTCGCAGATCAATCCCCGCCGCGATCTCGATACCTGGCTCGACATGTGGCGACTCTTCCGCTCCGAGAAGCCGGAAGCCCTCTTCGCTTACACCATCAAGAGCGTGCTCTACGGCTGCCCCATCGCCCGCCTCGCCGGCGTCCCCAAGATCTACGCACTGCTTCCCGGCCTCGGCTTCACCTTCGTGCCACCGGTCACGTGGAAGCAAAAAATCCTCTCCACCATCTCGAAAGCGCTTCATCGCTTCGCGCTGCGTCGCGCCGATGTCATCTTCATGCAAAACGAGGATGACCGGCAGCTCTTCACCGAGCTGAATCTCCTTCCACAAGGCGTTCCCGTGCACGTCACCGCTGGCAGCGGCGTGAACCTCGACGAGTTCCCGCATGCGCCGATCACCGAGACACCGAAAACCGTGCGTTTCTGCCTCGTGAGTCGGTTGCTCATCAGCAAAGGCGTTCGCGTTTTCGCCGAAGCGGCACGCAACATTCGCCAAAGGTTCCCGAATGCCGAATTCCATCTCATCGGCCCCTTCGATCCGAATCCCAACCGCGTCGAAGAAAGCGAAGTGGCGCAGTGGGTGGCTGAAGGCACGCTTATGCATCACGGCATGGTCAAGGATGTGGCCAGCCTCATCCAGACGATGCACATCTTCTGCTTGCCGACGTGGTATCGCGAAGGCGTGCCACATGCGACGCTGGAAGCTCTCGCCACGGGTCGGGCCGTCATCACGACCAACAGCGTCGGAGCCAAGGAATGCGTCAAACTCACCGCCAAAGGTGAGCAACAACGCGAAGCCTCCGAAAGCCTCATGGAAGGCGAAAACGGCTTCCTTTGCGCTCCGCAAAGCATCGACGCCGTCGAAGCCGCGATGGCTTTCTACCTCGAAAATCCAACTCAAATCGCCCAGCACGGTCAGAGCAGCCGCCAGCTCGCCGCCGATGTCTTCGACGTCCGCCTCGTGAACGACATCATCCTCCGCGCCATGCACCTCAAAGGCGGCCAGCGCCCCTCGGAAGATGCCGAGGCACCCGCGCCTTCGTCCTTCGTCATTCCTCATTCGTCCTTCTAATTCATGGCCATCCCTTACAGCGTCCCAGGATACACGCAGCAGCCCGGCTTCGGTTCGGCGCTGGCGCTGATCCCGACGCGTCAGCTTGTTCCGATGGCTCCCAATGGCGGGATGCAGGCCCCGGCGGTGTATCACCCCGGCATCTCGCCTGTTTTTGATCCGCATGCCTTCCTCCCGCCGGTGAAGCCGGGCGAGTTTGATGTGCAATCGCTCATCAGTATCCCGGATCTGATCCGCTACGTTCGGAAGCGCTGGTTCATCGGAGCGCTGGTGGGTCTGCTGATTGGCATCGGCGTGTTTTATTACCTCGGCATGGGCATGAAGATCTACCAGGCCGAATCGCAGATTCTGCTCAGCCTGAAGACGGACAATCCCTTCGGCCTCGACGGTGTCTCGAACAGCATCGTGTCCGATTTGAGCGCCCCGATGCTCGTGAACAACCATCGCACCGAGATGACCTCCCGGCGCTTCATGGAATACTTCGCCGATCACTATCCGCAAACCGCTGTCGAGGTCGTGGCAAAGCGCGAATCCGAAACGCTCGGACGCAAAGACCAGCTTCTCAAGATGCTCGGCCTCTACAAACCCGGCACACCTGCTCCGGCTCGCGAGACCTTCATCGAAGTCCTCGCCAGCAATGTGGCGGTAGAGCCGCTGAAGGAATCCCACGTCCTCCGTGTGCAGGTGCGTGATCGCGATCCGGAGCTTGCCGCTTCGCTGGCGAATCGTTTCGTCGAGTTCTACATCGAATACGTTGGCGATAACGAGGCGCAGCTCAGCGAGGACGCGTCCGACTATCTCCGCACGCAGTCCACCGAGCTCTTGCAGCGCCTTCAAGAATCCGAGCAGAAGCTCTCTGAGTATCGCCGCGCCAATGGCATGATCGAGGACGTCGAAAGCAAGGACGTCTCCGGTGAGCGGGTGCGCCAGCTCAATGCCGCCCTCACCGAGGCCCGCGTGAAACTGACTCGCGCGGAGAATGATTCGCAAAGCCTCAACGCCGCGCTCGCCGCCGGCCATAGCATGCTCGACGTGCGCCTCATTGCCGAAAATCCCACGGTGTCCGAAACACGACGGAACCTCGATGCGAAGCAGGCCATGCGTTCCTCCCTGCCGCAGCTCGGACGTCGTCATCCCAGCATCATCGCCCTCGAAAGTGAGATCGCCACACTCCAGGCAGCGCTCGACAAAGCGGTGAAGTCCGTCGTTTACATGATCCAGGAAGAGGTCAAAACGCAGCAGCGGCAGGTCGCTGATTTGCAAAGCCAGCTTGGCTCAGCCCAGGGCGTGGCCGTGGATGCTGGCGGCAAGAATGTGCAGCTCAAAATGCTCAATGATGAGGTGCGCCTGAATCGCGAAATGTATGAGAAGGTCGAGCAGCGCCGCAGCGCCGCCTCCCTCACTGGAAAATTCCGTGGCAGCGGACTTCTGCGCATCGCCGATCGTGCCGTGGCCCCTGAAAAACCTGTGAAGCCCAGCAAGCCACTTGCCGCTGTCGCCGCTGCGATGCTGTTTGGACTCAGTTTGATCGGCCTGCCGATTGGTTGGGGATTGGCGGAAGATCATCTGCCGACGCTGTTGAAGCCGAAGGCCGCTCCGCAGCCGGATTTCGAAAAGGAAATGGCCGCCCGTGCGTCTGCCATGAGCTACGCCACGCAGCCGCTCACTCGTCCGCTTTATGCGCCGCAGCCCCAGGCACCCGCGCCGGTCACCGGAGCACTGCCTTCGCCTTTCACCGCCTCGGTCTCGCAGCCTCTTCATCAGGCTCCACCACCCCAAGTCGCACCTTCTCCCTTCACCGCCGCACCGCCTGTGGCACAACCGGTGACGAATGCGCTGCTCCGCCCCGCCGAGAAGGACCTCACCACCATCGCACGCCTGCCCTATGTGCATGCGAACTCGCCGGAGTCCATCCTCGCCCAATTGCTCAAGCCAGAGCCCATTGGTGCCAGCAGTGCGCTGCATCATCTCACCGGCACGTTGGAGCGGCAGGCCGCCACGCGTGGTAGCACAGGCGGCGTCATCCTCATCACCAGCGCCGAGCCACGCGAGGGCAAGACCCTCGTCGCCTCCACCCTCGCCGCCGCGCTTTGCCATCAAGGCCGCAGCGTCTTCATGATGGAGTGCAATCCTTCGTCTCCCACCCTGCACGAGTGGTTCCCTCGCACTCGCGGCTTTGAAGCCTGGGCCAATGACCTCGAAGCCCTCCGCTACAGCCACACCAATCTCTTCCTGCTGCCGGGCCGCGATCTCCCCGCTCACGCCACCAACGAGCTGCTCGACGGCTACCGCACCTGGATCGACCGCGCTCGCTCGCAGGTCGATTGGATCATCCTTGATGCCTCGCCGTTGCTCAAAGCCTTCGCCAACGTCGCCCCGCTCGCCCCGCTGGCCACCGATGTCATCATCGTCAGCAATCCCGCCCTCACCGCCCCCGCGAAAATCCGTGCCGGCATCGCCTTGCTCCAACCGATGATGTCCTCCAGCGCCCTTCGCGGTATGGTGCTGAACGGGGTGTAAACCCAACACGGAGCAACGTGAGATCGACGGCTGAGTGCCGACGTTTCAGCCTGCCTCAGCTCAGCTGCTTTCTCTCGCGGTGAATGCATCGAAGCCGCCACATTAGCCAGCTTGTGAGAAGTAGCAGCGCGCCTTGGAAGAAGGCAAAGCTCAGCGGCACCGCCCGGCTCACGGCCAGCGGAAGGCCGGTGCCCGGCACGAGCACCGTGGGAGCGGCCAGCGGGCCGTAGGCAGGTGAGACGGCGTTCAGCCAGACGGCCAGCGGCAGGAAGCGATCTCCCGCGGTGCCCAGGACAAAGCCCATCAAGACCGGCACGATGCCCGCGAACAGGATGCAAAGAAAGAGACGCTTCCCGCCCCAGCCTTCCAGCACCGCCTGAAAGGCCAGCGCGGCATTGGCGAGGACGAGCAGAAAGACGAGTGACGTGTGTGCCGGCAGGGGATGCCCGGGAAACCATCGCGAACCCATCATCGCCTGTGCAAAGACCGTCCACGCCGCTGCGGCGATGAGCGTCATCATGGCCACGAAGGGCAGCGAACTGGCGGCATCACTGAGCCGTGGGACCCGTGGAAGCGCCAGTTTTTTCGCCCGGCGCAGGCCGCGCCATTGCGTGTCTTGGGACGGTGTGATGAGGAAGGTGAGCACGAGCAGGAGCAGGAGCGAGACGAGGCCGTACAGGCCGGTCATGGCGATGCCTTCGGCGAGCGTGGGGTTTATCTTGTCGTCATAGAGACCGCCAAACCTGCTGCGCAGCGACACCGAGGGAAAAATCATGCCGGATTCGATCAGCGGCAGCGCATTGCCGAGCAGCAGCACCTGCATCCAGGCGAAGAGTCCCGCAGCCCATGCCTTGCCCAGCAGATGGGACTCCGCCTGCCGCCAGCGCCGCCAGACCATGGTGGCAAAGGTGAGCATGATGCCGCCCTGGCAGATGAAGGTGAAGACGATGTTATCAAAGGCCAGGCCGTAGAACTTCACCTGCGGATTGAGCATGTTCATGAGCTTCGCTGCCGTGCCCACGTCACGCGGCAGGAAGTGCTGGATGTTCTCATTGAGCACCGGCCAGAGCGTGAGGTAGTCAAAGAAAATCAGTCCCGCCTTCGCCACCTGCGGCATCACGGTGTACAGCATGGCCATCACGAACATCGACGACAGCGTGGCGGCACGGCGATTCTTGATGACCGTGCCCGCCGTCATCGCCGTCACATGATACATCAGCGCTGAACTGATCAGCACCGCGTAAACCGATGCCCAGGCCCGGAACGGCACCTGTCCCTGCCAAAGTCCCCACACGGTGAAGGGCAGCGTGCTCGCAAACATCGTCCACTCACGCACGGGCAGTCCCAGCCAGAAGCCGATGACCTTGGCCAGCGGCGACATCGGCTGGAGACGCTGGTAGTCGATCACGCCCTCGTCTGCCTCACTGATGATGCCGCCCACCGACTGGCCCACGCCCATGAAAAACAGGATGAACCCCTGCAAAGCGAGCAGCGCCAGCAGCGGCGTGCGCTCCGCATCGGCTGGCAGCATGTTCCCGCGATACATCGAGGCCGTGCGGATGATGAAAAATAAAAAGCCGCTCAGCAGCACGATGATCAGCACGGAGGTGAAGAGCGCCTGTGGACGCAACCGTGAGCGCCGGTAGCGGTGGAAGATCGGATTCGCCCAGAACTTCCACGCTGGACAGGTAGTGCCGCCGCTCATGCCTGTGCTCCTTTCTGATTTCCTTCCGCCACTTCCACGAGGATGTCCTCAAAGGTCGAGCGTTGCTCCTCGAAGCTCGTCACGCGGAATTTCTCCGCGATCAGGCCGCCAAGCAGGTCCGCCTGCTCTTCTTCGCTGCCGGTGAAATGAAAACGCACGCAGCGCCTGCTCACCACCGCCTCGCTCACGCCGGCCCGCGTGCGCAGCCATTCACCGGCTTCCTGCTCGCGATCCAGCAGGCCCACCTGCACCACTCGCTCCGCTCGGCCCAGCACACGCCTCACCTCGTCCACCGTGCCGGAGGCCAGCAGTTTGCCTTTGTTCATCACACAGAGGGACGTACACATCTCCGCCAGCTCACTCAGGATGTGCGAACTCACAAACACCGTCGCACCCTGCTCCGCCAGCCTTCGCAGCACGAGACGCAGATTCCGGCGTGAGAGCGGGTCCATGCCGCTCGCCGGTTCGTCGAGGATCAGCACGCTCGGGCGATGCAGCAGCGTTTTCGCCAGGACGAGGCGCTGCGTCTGCCCGCGAGACAGTGTTTTGCAAAACTTCTCCCGCTGCGGCATCAGATCGACCTCGTGGAGACATTCATCAATGCGTGAGCGCCGCGTCGCCGCATCGCCCAAGCCATGTGCATCGGCGAAGAGATCGAGAAACTCCCACAGCTTCAAATCGGAAGGCACCGGCGCCAGGTCCGGCATGTAGCCGAGCACCCGACGGGCCGCCTCCGGCTCCTCCGCGATGTCTATGCCCGCCAGCCTCACCTCGCCATACGT
Source organism: Verrucomicrobiaceae bacterium (assembly GCA_016713245.1). GTDB lineage: Bacteria > Verrucomicrobiota > Verrucomicrobiia > Verrucomicrobiales > Verrucomicrobiaceae > Prosthecobacter. Next base: position 569,173 of record JADJPM010000004.1, read on the forward strand.
CGGCTCCATCAGCGTCGTTAGCACTCGGAAGGTGCTCGTCTTGCCCGCTCCATTTGGACCCACGAGTCCGAAGACCTCACCTGCGGGCACTTGCAACGTCAGATCATTCACCGCCATGAAATCGCCGTAATCCACCCGCAGGTCACAGATGTCGATGGCGGGGGAGGCGGGCATTTCGAGGCGAATCTAGCAAGAGAGGACGGCGGAGAGCCAGGAGAAAATGCCGGGTGACGAAATGCGGATGTCGAAGGATCATCTGAGCATCATGAAGACCTCATCCATCATTTCCATGCTCATTGGTGTGCTCATCGGCGGCACGGCGGTGGTCATGTTCGATGCCTCCTTTCCGCCGCCTGAGGGCAGCGCGGAAGAAAAGGCCGCCCAACTCGAATCCGAACTCACTCGTGCTCAGAGCCGCATCGCCAAACTGGAGGCGCAAATCCCCGCAAAGGGCGTCGATCTGGCCGCGACGGCTCGCGGCGGCATTTCGGATATTCTCGACGACATCAAACAAGGACGCCCTGTGGACCTCGAAAAGCTCCACCACCGCCTCAAACCTGCCCTGCGAGAGATCACGCCCCTTTTTGACCTTCTTCGCCGTCGTGAGCTAAAAAAAGAGCATGCCCGGATCGCCGCCCACATGGGCGAGGCCTACAAATTGAACGAAGCACAGCAAAAAGCCCTACAGCAATGGCTGGACGAACAAGCCGCTCAGGACGCCGAAAAATTCCTCCAGACCGCCTACGGCGAAAACAGCCGCCTGGAAGACCTCGTGAAGTCCATGAAGCATCTCGAGCCACGGCGTGGCATGGATGAATTCATGGAGCGCACGCTCACCGGTCAGGAAAAGCAACGCTACGTCTCCGACCGCCTCGCCGAGCGTGCCGTGAAGCTCGAAAACGACGCCAATAATCGCCTCCAGCGTCTCCATCAGGCCGTGCCGCTCGATCAAGCCCAGCAGGATCGCGTCTTCGCCATCATGGCCCGCAGCTCGCCCGACTATGACCCCCGTCTGCAACTCGATATTCCCCTCGGCAATGACGCCGCCCACATCCGTCCCGGTGCCGATCGAGCCGCCGCCATCATGCAAGTCCTTCGCCCCGATCAACGCCTTCAATACGAAGCCTACCAGCAGAGCCAGCGTGAGGCCGCCAACCGCACCGCTGCCGAGGCTGGCTTCAAACTGCCGGAGAATTGGGATGTGTTTGAGGAGTGGTGATCGTCATCACAGCACCTCCGCCAGCAGGTCGATGAGCCCTTCGGTGGACTCCAGCGTATGCGTCGCCGTGATGGCCGGCTCATGATGGCTAAGGATGCGAATCGTTTTTGGCACGCCAGCATTCACCGCCATTTTGATGTCGCGATCATGATCGCCGACGAGCCAGCTACGAGTGAGGTCGATGCCATGTTCACGCTGTGCTTGCAGGATCATTTCAGGACTCGGTTTACGACAGGAGCAGGTGCCGGAGAGATGGGTGCAGGAGTAGATCCCATCGAACGCCGCCCCGGCTGGTGTGAGTGACTTCTGCATCGAAGCATGGATCTCATCCAGCGTTTGCTGAGTCATCAGACCTTTGCCCACACCCTGCTGGCTGGTCACGAGGATCAGCTTGAAGCCCCGCTGATGGCAAAGCGCCAGCGCCTCGATGATGCCCGGGCTCAGATGGAAGTCTTCAGGCCGCAAAACATAGCCCTCGCCCGGCGAGACGTTCACGACGCCGTCGCGATCAAAAAATACGGCGGGCTGGAGCGGGGCAGGGTAGTCATTCATGAGAGCGCCGCATGCTATCGAGCCTCCCCGCCTTGGCAAAGACACGGTGAATTCGGCGTGAAACGCGGCTTTTCCCTGTCGGGGTATCCGCGTGAGGCTACGATGCCAGCCACATGATTCGCTGGTTGCCTTTCATCCTCGTCTTCTCCGCCGTCTCCTGCGTCATCTATGCGGCGGACATGCGTCTCCACCCACGCTTTTTCCGCTGGATGGCCAGCATTCCGCATCTCGACAAGGTCTTGCACTTCGCGCTCATGGGCTTGCTCGCTTGGGTGGCCAATATCGCGTTGGGGCACCATCGCCTGCGTCTCGGTTCGCTGCGTGTGCTCACCGGATCGCTGGTCATTCTGCTGATCGTCGCGGCGGAGGAGGCTAGCCAGGCTTGGTTTCCTGCCCGCAGTTGCGATTGGAGAGATCTCGTGGCGGATCTGCTCGGCATTGTTTGCGCCAGCCTGCTTTCGCCACGGTCTGACGCGTCACTTTCCTCGTGTGCAGGGTCGCCAAAGTCGTGCTAGGCTTTCCGCCTCATGCCCGCCCGCCAGCCTTCCGCCGCCGAAATCCGTGAATCGCACGGCTTTGTCCGTGTCGCCGCCGTCTCGCCGGAACTGGTGCTCGGTCATCCGGGCAAAAACGCCGTCATCATGGCCAAAGAGGCTGCCCGACTCGCGAGCGAAGGCTGCCGAGTGATCGTGTTTCCCGAGCTCAGCCTCACCGGCTATTCCTGCGGTGATCTGTTTCACACCCAGGCGCTGCAAAAGCAGGCATTGGACGCTTTGATGGCCTTTTGCGATGCCACGCACGATCTCGCGGCGGTTTGCATCGTCGGGTTACCGATCGAGATCGAAAACCGTCTCTACAATGCTGCTGCGGTTGTCTTTGGAGGCACGGTGCATGGTTTGGTGCCGAAAAGCTTCCTGCCAAATTCGGCCGAGTTTTATGAGCGGCGCTGGTTCTCCCCCGCAGGCACGCTGGCTGCAACCACAACCCGCCTGGGCGATATTGCCACGGGGGTACCGGTGGGCACGGACCTGCTCTTCTCGCTATGGAATGCTCCACGTTGCACCTTTGGCGTCGAATTGTGCGAGGATCTTTGGACCGTGAATCCGCCGTCCGGCCAGCTCGCCCTCGCTGGAGCCACGATCATCGTGAACCCATCCGCCAGCACCGAGCTTTTAGGCAAGGCCGCTTATCGTCGGAGTCTCGTGGCGCAGCAGTCCGCCCGCTGCCTGGCCGCCTATGTGTATGCGGGGGCGGGTCCGGGGGAATCGTCGACGGATGTGATCTATTCCGGGCACTGCATGATTGCGGAGAATGGCGGCATGCTGGCCGAATCCAAGCGGTTCAACTTCGGAACCGAGGTCGTGATCGCTGATATCGATATCGAACATCTCGTGCATGAGCGTCAGCGAAGCGCCTGCTTCCGTGATGAGCCATGCCTGCTGGTGCCCCGCATGCGTTACTTTGACTTCGAGGGACGCGAAATAAAAATCAAAGACGCCACCCTGCGTCGCCCGCTCACACCGCATCCCTTTGTGCCGCATGCCAAGGCGGATCGGAATGCCGTGTGCGAGGAGATTTTCGCCATCCAAAGCACCGCGCTGGCCCGCCGCCTCCGGCAGACGCAGTCCAAGACCGCCGTCATCGGCCTCTCCGGCGGTCTCGATTCCACGCTCGCCATGCTGGTGATGCTCGACGCGGTGAAACGTGCGAAATTGCCCGCGTGTAAAATCCTCGCCGTCACCATGCCGGGCTTTGGCACCACCAAACGCACGCGTGGAAATGCGGAGAAGCTTGCCGAAGCCCTCGGCATCGAGCTGCGCACCATCTCGATCAACGACGCCGTGCGCCAGCACTTCAAGGACATTGGTCATGCCGAGTCCGTGCATGATGCCACCTATGAAAATTCGCAGGCCCGCGAGCGCACCCAGATCCTCATGGACCTCGCCAACAAGACCGGCGGCATCGTTGTGGGCACCGGCGACCTCTCCGAGGCGGCGCTCGGCTGGTGTACCTTCAATGGCGACCACATGTCCATGTATCATGTGAACGCCGGCGTGCCGAAAACGCTCGTGCGCTACCTCATCGAATGGTGTGCCGAAGGTCCCTTCGCCGCGAAAGCGGGCGACATCCTCCGCGACATCGCCGACACGCCGATCACGCCGGAGCTCCTGCCGCTCAACGACGACAAATCGCTCAAGCAGAAGACCGAAGACACCATCGGCCCTTACGAACTGCACGACTTCTTCCTCTTCCACTTCCTTCGCCACGGCAGCGAGGCCGCCAAGATCAAGTGGCTCGCCGAGATCGCCTTCAAAGGTCGTCACAAGCCCGCCGTGATCGCCAAATGGCTCGCCATCTTCTTCAAGCGCTTCGCTCAAAACCAGTTCAAACGCTCCAGCATGCCCGACGGCCCCAAAGTCGGCACCGTCGCCCTCTCGCCTCGCGGCGATTGGCGCATGCCGAGCGACTTCAGCGGTGATTTGAGCTTGTGAGGAACGTCTGCCAGGGTACTTAGCTGGAGCTCATCAATGTGAAGGCGCTTCACAACTCTGCCTTTTGCAGCCTTGGAGCCAGCAGATGAATCGCGGCTAGGCCGAGGAAATAGACGGCGCCGGCGATGATGAACATGGTGAGGTAGCTGCCGGTGGCTTCTTTGATGCGGCCGGAGGCGGCTTGCATGAGGATGCCGCCGACGGCACCGGCCATGCCTCCAATGCCGACGACGGAACCGACGGCGCGACGCGGGAAGAGATCGGAAGTGAGGGTGAAGAGGTTCGCGGAGAAACCCTGATGCGCGGCGGCGGCGAGTGAGATGAGTAGGACGGCGGTCCAAAGGTTATCGGTGACCGGTGCGTAGGCCACGGGGAGCACACACAGGGCGCAGAGGAGCATGGTGAGCTTCCGCGCGGCGTTGGCGGTCCAGCCGCGCTTCAGCAGGAAGGAGGAAAACCAGCCGCCGGCGACGCTGCCGATATCGGCGAGCACATAAATGGTGATCAGCGGGGCTCCGATGGTCTTGATGCTGACGCCAAAACGCTCGGCGAAGAATTTGCCGCTCCAAAAGAGGTAAAACCACCACACGGGATCGGTGAGGAATTTGCCCATCGCGAAGGCCCAGGTCTGCCGGTGGCTCAAAAGCGGCAGCCAAGGGACTCGCGTGGTGTTTTCATCGCCATCGCTGCGGATGTGGGCGAGTTCGGTGGGCGTGACTCGCGGATGGTTTTCGGGTTCGCGATAGATGGGCAGCCAAAAGATGACCCACAGCAGCCCGGCGATGCCGGTGACGAGAAATGCGGCCTGCCAGCCATACGCGACGGCGAGCCAGGGCACGAGCAACGGGGCGAGGAAGGCTCCCACATTGGAGCCCGCATTGAAGATGCCGGTGGCAAAAGCACGCTCACGCTGTGGGAACCATTCAGCGGTGGTTTTGACGGCGGCTGGGAAATTGCCCGCTTCACCGAGGCCGAGGAAAAAGCGAGCGATGCCAAATCCGAGTGGTGTGGCGGCCAGCGCATGGGCGGCGGCGGCGAGACTCCAAAAGATGAGCGAGGCGGCGTAGCCGAAGCGCACGCCCACGCGGTCAATCAATCGTCCGACGATCAAGAAGCCGAGCGCGTAGGCAAAACTGAAGGCGGCGTTGATGTCGCCATATTCGGTATCGGTCCACTGGATGACCTTCTTGAGTTCCGGCTCAAGCACGCCGAGCACGGCGCGGTCGATGTAATTGATCGTGGTGGCCGCGAAAAGCAGGCCGCAGATGGTCCAGCGGAAGTTTTTCATCGGGAGGGGCATGGGACAGGCTTCGTCAAACGTGGAACCTTTGCCCTGCACCCTCCGATCAGGCTTTGAGGCCTTCCTGGCGGAGGAAATTCTCGAGCCAGGAGATGTCGTAGTTGCCGTTTTGGAAGTCGGAGGTGGTGAGGACCTTGCTCTGGAGCGGGATGGTGGTCTTGATGCCTTCGACGGTGAATTCACCCAAAGCGCGGCGCATGCGGCGGATGGCGATATCACGCGTGGCTCCGGTGACGATGAGCTTGGCGATCATCGAATCGTAATACGGTGGCACGCTGTAGCCGGCATAGACGTGTGTATCGACGCGGACGCCACGGCCACCGGAGGTGTACCACAGATTGATCTTGCCGGGGCTGGGGGCGAAATTACGGAAAGGATCCTCGGCATTGATGCGGCACTCGATGGAATGGCCGCGCGGCTTGGCATTGATGACGTGCTCGGAGAGCGGGAGGCCGGCGGCGATGCGGATCTGCTCCTTGATGAGATCGCAGCCATACACCTCTTCGGTGATGGGATGCTCCACCTGGATGCGGGTATTCATCTCCATGAAGTAGTAGTTCTCGCAGGCGTTATCGACGAGGAACTCGATGGTGCCGCAGTTCTCGTAGCCGATTTCTTTGCAGAGCTTCACGGCGGCATCACCCATCCGTTTGCGGAGCTTTTCAGGCAGCTTGGGCGAAGGGCATTCTTCGATGATCTTCTGATTGCGGCGCTGCATGGAGCAATCGCGTTCGCCGAGGTGGACGACGTTGCCTTGGGAGTCGGCGACGATTTGGAATTCGATGTGGTGCGGCTTATCGACGAGCTTTTCCATGTACATGGAGCCGTCTCCAAAGCACTTGAGTGCTTCCATGGAAGCGGCCTGGAAGCTGGAGATGAGCGTGGCTTCATTGAGCACGGGGCGCATGCCGCGACCTCCACCACCGGCGGTGGCCTTGATCATGACGGGGTAACCGATCTTTCGCGCCCAAGCGAGGGCTTCCTCTTCGCTGGTGATGATGCCATCGGAGCCGGGGGTGATGGGTACGCCGGCCTTGCGGGCGGTGTCACGGGCCACGTTTTTGTCACCCATCATGGAGATGACCTTGGCGGAGGGGCCGATGAACTTGATTTTGCACTTCTCGCAGATTTCCGCGAACTCCTCTTTCTCGGAGAGGAAGCCATAACCGGGGTGGATAGCGTCCACATTGGCAATTTCGGCGGCGGAGATGATGCGGGAGATCTTCAGGTAGCTTTCGGTGCTGGGGCCGGGCCCGATGCAGATGGCCTCGTCGGCGAGATGGACGTGCATGGAATCGACATCGGCTTCCGAATACACGGCGACGGTTTTGACATCGAGTTCTTTGCAGGCGCGGATGACGCGAAGGGCGATTTCACCACGATTGGCGACGAGGACTTTTTTGAACATCAGAGCGGAGGGCTAAGGGCGTAGAGCAAAAGGAGGAAGGCACGAGATAAAGGCGATAACGGGCGAGCAAAGCGCGAAACTCTTCGCCCTTTGCCCTTTTGCCCTATGCCTTCAGCTCAAAGAGTGGCTGGCCGTATTGAACGGGCTTGCCGTCCTCAGCGAGGATGCGGGCGATGGTGCCACGGGCCTCGGCCTTGATCTCGTTCATGACTTTCATGGCCTCGATGATGCAGACGGTGGTGTTTTCATCCACCTGATCGCCGACGTTCGCGAAGGACTTCTCGCCGGGGGCGGCGGAGCGGTAGAAGGTGCCGACCATGGGGGAATTAATCGTAGGGCCGACCGGAGAAGCGGCCGCTGCCGCGGCGGGAGCCGCTTGCGCTGTAGGTGCTGCGACCGGGGCGACAGGAACCGGGGCTGCGACGGCCACGGGGGCGGCTGCAGGGGCAGAAACGGGAAGATGCTTCAAGAGATCGCCAGCAGCGGCGAAGTCGGAGCCACGGCGGATTTCGAGCTTCGATTCCTTCTGCTCGAAGTGGAAGTAGGAGAGGTCATTGTCAGCCATGAGGCCGACGATTTCACGGATGTGGGCGAGGTCGAAATTCGAGGCGGCAGGGGCTCCAGACTTCGGGGCGGACTTTGCGGCGGGAGCGGCGGCCTTTTTGGCGGTCGTTTTGCGTTTGGGCATGTGACGGGAGAGTTAGTTGCGACTGGCGGGGCCGACACTAACGCCCTCGCTGCCCGTGGCAAGATCAAAGGCAGCTTGATGGTCAATTGAGCACAAGCAATTCCGCTTCCGCCGTGCGGCTCACTTTGTCTCGCGGAACTTTACCTTCCTCCAGCGCACGCTGTAGGGGGCGAAAGTAGGCATGGGAAAAGGGAAAGCTAAACGCGGAACTTTACCTTCCTCCAGCGCACGCTGTAGGGGCCGCTGCCCTTCTTGATGCCATGTACCTGGAAGCCGATGTGGCCCTCAGGATCGCCGGGTTGGGTGAAATCAGCCGTCGCCACGCCATTGACGAAGCTCTGGTAGTGATCGCCCTTCACGACGATGCGGTAGTGGTTCCACTCGCCCTTTTTGAAGGCGGCTTTGGCAGCATCCGTACGCACGGCCTCGGTCTTCGTCAAAATGCTCCACCAGGTGCCGCGGCGGGCTTCGTCATAAAAATCACCGGCAGTGCCGTTGATCGCGATTTCGCATTGAGGCCCGTAAAGGCGACCCGCAGGGAGTGGTTTGCCGTTCTTGCTGCCTTCGGGGGCGGGATCGCCCTCTTTGGCGATGTGGCTGCGCACTTGAACGCCGGAATTCAGTTCGTCATCGACCTTCACCTCGAATTCGAGTTCAAAGTCCTTGAACGGCCCGATGGCCAGGAAGGTATTTGGGCTGCCATCCACCGTCGTGCCCACGAGCACGCCGTCTTCCACTTTATAAGAGGCGGTGCCGCTGATGATCTGGCCACCATTCAGCGAGCCATCGGCGAACCAGTTTTGCCACTCACCTTCCGCGGCGAGGGCATTGAGCGAGGTGAAACCGGCGGCAAGGACAGCCACAGAGGCGGCGGAGGCGAGAAGGAGGCGTTTCATGGTAAGAAAAGGGGCTGCCAAGAACGCCGCGACGCGTCGATTTCCATCGTTAGATGCGAGATGCTTAACGAGTCTTAAACAATTGTGCGATTTTTATCGGATAAGAATCGCAAAAGAATCGGATCGAAACTTGACCATCAGGCCAAGTTCGAATTAATATGGGATAATTATTCGGTTCTTATTCGCCTAATCCATGGCACGCCCCTCCAACAACTTCGAGTCTTCCCCGGTGACGGTGGCGTTTACGCCCCAGATCCGGCAGTACCTCGATGACCTGACCTTGAAGGGCACGTTCGGCGGCAGCCCGGCGGACGCCGTGCGGATGATTGTGAATAACGCGATCGAAACCATGCTGAACAACGGCGCTTTGGACCGCCGGAAATGGATCATGAACGAAGGCAAGCTCGTGCTCGCCAATAACTGACATCTAACCACCTCACGCCATGCCTGCGCAACTCGAACTTCAAGCCAACGCCAGCATCTTCGGAGTCATCGCCGAGGTGAAGATGACCGAGCGCCCCACCCGCAATGAGCCGGTGAATGAAACGCAGCTCGAAGTCCTCGCCTACGAAATGGCCCGCTATGTCCCGGGTCTCGCCCGGAAACTCGCCCAGGCGGGTCGTGAGCGGCTTCTGGCGGCGTGATCATGGGTTAGGTTTCAGGTTCCAAGTTTCAGGTTTCATGAAGCGTGGAACATGAAACTTGAAACAGGCTACCGGATGATCTCAAAGCCCCGCAGGCCGGTCTCTGCGGCCACCACGCGGATGTCGCGTTCTTTGATGTGGGAGCCGAGGCTGCTTTCTTGGATGCCGTTGAGAAAGGCGTCCACCTCGTCGAGTTCCCAAGCCTGCACATGAAGCTCCACGCGGCCGTCCGGCAGGTTTTTCACCCAGCCGCACACATCGTAGCCGCGGGCGGTTTGCTTCGAGCTGAAGCGGAAGCCCACGCCCTGGACTCTTCCCGAGTAAAACACACGTCTCGCGGTCATTTCGTCTCTCCTTCGATCAAACTCCCAATCTCCCTCCGCGCCGCCTCCGTGGCGGTGTCGATCAGGAGCACGCCCTGACCTTTGCGATTGCGTTTTAAGCTCACAAAGCGGTCCTGCGCGGCCAATTCGATCCCGCCGGCTTTCTCTTCCGGTGCCTTTTCGAGGCCGTAACGCTCCACCAGCACCTTCGACATCGCTTTGAAGTAGGCCTGAGCCGACTCCGCATCCTGAAATAGCGTCTGCCAGGCCGCGTGATGGCGTTTCGCATCCGCGCCGGCCTGCCAGGCCAGCAACCGATCCGCCAGCAAACCGCGAGCACCTTCGGCGGCGGCACCATCTTCATTGTGCGCACGCAAAACGGTCACGCAGGCGAACTTCCCCAGCCGGTCATCCCAAAACGGCTCCACGCCATTCAACGCCACCGATTTGACGCTAACCTCTACCTGCGATCCGCGGGCGGCCGCATCCAGATAAAGCTCCGGCTCGATCACCTCCGCCGTGCTCACCGGCGGGCGGCTGTAGGCGGCATTGAGCTGCGGAAACTCCCCCGCGCTGTGCAGCGCCTGCGCAAACTCAAACCCACGCATGAAGGGAAACATCGCCATCTCGCGCAGGAAGATCGGCATCGGCACCTGATTGAGCGGATGATCCGGGTCCTCGGCCGGCATGTCGAACTTCGGCTCCGCCTTCGGATTTTGAATCGAGAACAAGAAACGCGTCAGCCCCGCATCGCCGGCCAGCAGGCTTTCACGAGCCGTGCGTTCGTCCGTCGAGAGGCGACCATGCTGCGGCTGGAAAAGGATCGGCTCATACTCGCGAAGGAGCTGGCCAAAGGCCACCGCGAGCGGCTCGTCCGGCTTCGCCGAGGGCGGCGGATCGCTCTTCGGATCGATGACGAGCATCGTGTCGTTCTCCGAATCATACCAGCCGCCGAGCTGCCGCGTGAGCAGCTTTGCCCGGAGCGGCAGCGGATCGATCTCCTGCGGAATCCAGCCCAGCGCCGCCAGTGCCCGGGCCTGTCGCTGCGCTTCATCGCCGGGTTGCAGGCGACGCAGCCAAGCCAGCACCACCTCCTCCACCTCCGCCTCCGTCGCGGGCGAGGTCACCAGCGGCAGCGCCTTGATCTGGCGCAGCTTCATCATGTCCACGCCCATGCCCACAAAGTCCGGCGCGATGCCATCGTCCGCCGCCATGGCCGCCGGTTGCGCACCGCCCTTCATCCCGAGCGTGCCCAGCTTCTGGATGAGCTGCGCATTCTCATCCTGCAGCACCTGCACCTGGCCTTGCAGATACTCGTTCTGGCCCAACAGCAGATCGATCTGCTTCTTCAAATCCTCCACCGTCTCGCCGCCCTTGCCGCGATCACTCAAAAGTGCCCCTTCCGCCACTGGCGCGGTCTTTTCACCGCTCAGAAAAAACGCCGCCACACCTCCGCAGAGGATCAAAACGAGCAGCAGCAGCGCGGGAGGGATTTTCATGTGGTTCAACGATAGCGAGGATCTCGCCGTGTCACGGGCTTCGAGTCAGGTCAAGGCTTCGCAGGCCCTTATGACCTGATTGACTGGACTGACACTGCTGACCTCTGACCTCTGACCTCTGACCTCTGACCTCTGACTTCTCACCTCTCACCTCTCACCTCTCACCTCTCACAACTCCCCCAGCCCACCCCGCTTGATCCACGCATCCAGCGCCTCAAACGGCTCCATGCTCAAAACAGCTCCGCAGCCAAACGGCGCCGCGTTCACGCTCGTGAGGTCGAGCTCACCCTTTTCGATGCGCAGCACCGGAAAACCCTCCGCGTGACGCTCATAAAGCCCGTCGTGCGCCTTCAACACATCGCGTTGCAAGGCCTCAGGATACACACTCAGCCCTCGGAGATAGTGATGACCATTCCGCTCGACATGCGAAACACCCAGCGCTGCCTGCACCGCCAGATCTTGCAGCATCGCCACCGGGCCGATGCTGCACAGGTCCTCGCCGCTCAGGATCGAATCCGGCCGCGTGCGCAGCAGCGCCGCGTTCGCGAGGCCCTTCACGATGCCTTTGCAGTTCTTGTGGCTCGTGCCGCGATAGCCCAGCTCCAGCGCCCGCGGCAGATCATCGAGCGAGCCATCGCTCTCATCAATGATCATGCCCGGCATGTCCTTCCATTCGCGCAGCACCGACATCTCATCGCCCAGCGCCTTGGCGCGATGCAGCGGCTGCTCAATCAGCAGCAACTGCGCAAACAACGGCTCCAGCGCCTTCTCCGACCGCAGCATCGCGTAGTAATCGCGAAAGCTCGCCAGGTCGTGGAACTGCTCGTTGCCATCCAGCGTCGTTTTAAAGCCACGCGGACAGTTCTCGACGAGGATGCGAGTCACCTCACGCAGCCGCGGCAGGTCCGTCTCTTGCTTGCCGCAGATCTTGATCTTGAAAAACGACAGCCCGTAAGCCCGGATCGATTCATCCAGTGCCTGCGGCAGCCCATCGTTCACGCGTTCCGCCTCGGGGATCTCACTCGCTCGCAATTCATCCCCCAGTCCCACCGTGTGCCGCACATGCACCCGCTCCAGCGGACGATCCGCCAGCGCCTTCCCCACCTTCACGCCACGCACCGCACTGAGATCAATTCCCAGCTCGTCCGACGCCAAAACCGCATGCAGCGGCCTACCGAGCGCCTTGCAGATCCCATCCAGCACCGCCCGCTCCATCAGGCTCACGCCGAGGTTCGCCAGCAGCGGCGGCACCTCGCGCACCTTGGCCCAGTTTGCCTGCTCAGCATACAAAGCCTGCCACCACGCAAAAAAGCCCGTCGCCTTCTCCGCCGCCAGCCTCGCGATGCGCGATGCATTCTGGATCACCGCGATCATCTCGCACAAATCCGCCTCGAAGGGCGTCTCCGGGTTCTTCGTGAACCACTTCAGCGCCAGCCCCTCGCTGCTCAGCCCGCTCACCTCGCGCCCGTTCACCACCAGGTCCACATTCACAAACACATGCGGCACCACCGTCATGCTCGCGATCCCATATTTAAACGGAAACCGCAGTCGCATCGGCAAAACGTGAAATCGAAAACGCTGAATGGTGAAGGTCATGGGCATCGGATCTGAGAGGTGAGGCTTTGTTGTCACAGTTACGCCATCGGCTCCAGCGGGGATTATTTACAATCGCCTCATTGCCGACCGGATTGTTAGCCCGTTTATTTTCTCGAAATGAAGCTGTCCTCCCTCCTGATGACCTGTTTTGCATTCCCGGCCATCGCCATGGCCGGAATCACGACTTCCGGCAGCGTGTTCACTGAATCAGGTGCCACTTACGACGGCAGTGATCCTTGGGTCATCAGCGCCGAAGCGCTGAATGTGGGCTCGGCGGCTTCTTTTGGAAGTCTGGAGGTTAACGCTGGCAGCAGCGTGACGGTGTCCTCGACTATCAGTGTCGTGTCTCCTTCGTCAGGATTGTCGAGTTCTCTGGTCGTCGATGGTATTGGATCCAAGCTCACCGCCGGTTTCGACCTTTTTCTAGATGCCGGCGGGACGGTGCAACTTCGCAACGGCGCTACTGTGGACTCCATTTTGTTCGTCTCCCGCTCTCTGTCCGGCCGGGCGGCCCAGACTTTGATTGAAGGCGCAGGCACGGTTTTCGATGCGGGGCGGTTCTATTTTTACGGCGATGGAACCTCTGAAATCAGCGTGACCAACGGCGCAACTCTAAGCTCAGTTGAGGTTCAAATCTTGAACAACAGTAGCAATTTTTCTTTCACCGTCGGCGGCGGCTCGGGAACCTCGCAGTGGTTGGCGACCGGAGTCAATACGTTCGGGGGCGCGGGTGCCGGTCTTCTTGAGGTAATAGGCGGGGGCTTTGTTCGCTTTGGAACCGGGATTCTGACGCTCGGCCAAGCGCCATCAGGCTCGGGCACGATTCGTGTGGATGGGACGGATGGACCCGCCGAGGTGGATTTCCAGGTTTCACCGAGAATTGGCGCGAGTGGCACCGGGAGACTGGTAGTCACAAACGGTGGAAAAGTGACCACGACCAACGGCTTCATCAGCATTGGCGACTCGAGCAGAGGAGGAACCGGAACGCTGAGTATCGGCGGAGGTGAGAAGGTCTCATCTCTCGAAGGAAAACCTGCCCTCTTGGTCTCGGGCGCGGCAAGCCTTATCGAGGTGCTCGCCAACGGTGTCATTAATGCAGATAGCATTCGAGTGACCGATGGTGCCAGGGTGATTGTGGGAGGAAGTTCGGCGGCTGCGGCGTTGAATCTGTCACCCGGAGGTTTCTCATTCCCGAACAACGGAGAGCTGTTCGTGACTGGCGGGAGTCGCGTGGAGGTCCGGCAGGGCGGCACCATCACGGCCACTTCATTCAGTGTGAATGATGCAAGCTCCCAGGTGAGCCTCGACGGAGGCACCCTCAAGGGAGGTGGATACCTCGGAGGTTTGCCCGTTCAAGTCATGGCAGGTGGCGGAACGATCCAAGCCGCCAATGGCGCAGAATTCACTCTGCTTGCCACAACTGGGCCAGGCATGCTGACTAAGACCGGCGCAGGCTCAATGGCCTTCGCAGGCCAGACCAACCATGCCGGAACCCGAGTGCTCGAAGGAAGCCTGAACCTCGCCGCAGGCTCTCGGACGACCGGAACGGTCGAAATTCTTGCCGGAGCCAAGCTCACGGGCACAGGCACCTTGGACGGGCTGCTGACGCTTCAGCAAGGAGCGGTCATCGCTCCGGGCAACTCGCCGGGCATTCTGCAAACCGGGTCTTCCACGTGGATGAGCGGAGGCCGGTATGAATGGGAAATCAACAACACCCTCGGCAACAACGGCATCAACTGGGACCTCGTGCAGATCAACGGCAGCCTCGACCTCGTGGGGCTCTCTCCGTCAGACCCGTTTGTGATCGCCTTGCAGTCGCTGTTCGAATCGAGTGGCAACGCGGGGTTGGCGGCCAACTTCGATTCGCAGTCGAACTACCGCTTCACCATCTTGACCACGACTAGCGGCATCACCGGCTTTGATCCATCCGACTTCCGCCTCGATCTCACTGGCTTCGCCAATGCCGACCTCGGGGATGCCTACTGGGCCTTGCAAGATTGGAACAACGGCCTGGACCTCGTTTACAACTTCGCACCCGTCCCGGAGCCTGGCAGCGCCATTTTTATCGCCGTCACTGCTCTCGCCGCCCTTACCCAGCGTCGGCGTCGTTAAATGCTGACTGATCTAACGACTAGGCTGGTGAATCAAACACGCCATTGAACAAACCCTGTGCCTGCATTTCATTTCGGCCATGAGCACGCCCGCCTCTCCCGAACCCGGTCACAACCACGATGTCAGCATCGAAAAGGTCACGCAACGTGCCAACGACATCGAGGGGAAGCTCCCGAGGCTGAAGCAGTTCTTCGAGCAGGCGAAGTTGATGCTGAGCCTCGTCAAAGACTACGCCGCCGGGCGTTATCGCGACACGCCTTATTGGGCCATCGCCGCAGTGGCGCTGGCCTTGCTCTATGTGCTGAACCCCGCGGACCTCTTTCCGGACTTCATCCTCGGTGTGGGCTACCTCGACGACGCGGCGGTGATCGCCTTTTGCCTCAAGCTCGTGGAGCAGGACCTCGAAAAGTACAAGCAATGGCTGGCCGCGAAGTCGAAATCTGGCGGCGGGCCGGTGATCGACGTGTGAGCCTCACTTCGGGGCGTAGGGCTTGTAGAATTTCTTCGTGCCAAACTCGACGTAGCGGCCATCCGCCGCCTTCAGATACACGGGGGGGGCTGCGTCTCGGCCAGCGGTGACGGGCTTGTAAATGAAGCAGCGTCCGGTGCTCTCCTTCGCGATCTTGAACATGACGGCGTCATTCAGCTCCACCGTGCCTTCGACGCGACGAAACAGGCCTTTTTCCTGGCCGGGGAACTTCAAATTCGGCTCGTAGCGATCATCCTCCGGCCCGAGCTGCGTGTAGAGCGCCGCATCGCCGAGGGCGGTGGGATATTCGGTCCATTCATACTCGGCTGGGTGCAGATGAATCCGCCACGCCAGCAGCACCAGCGCTGAAAACAGCACCGCCCAGCCCAGCAGCAGGCGGCCGGGGGTATCGCGGAGTTGATTGGCGCTCATGCCGCCTTTGGCTTTGTCAGCAGATGCAGCACTGTCGTCACCAGCAGGGCCTGTAGAATGCCAAAGACCATCCATTTCAAGCAGAGCATGCCTGGGATGGGCATCACCGCGTAAAACGTCACCGCATACGCCGAGCCGATCAGGCCCGTGGAAAAGCCAAAGCCCGCCACACACTTCCAGCAGGCTTTTCCCGCTGCTGTCTTCAGCCACAGCAGCGTCATCCCCAGCGCCACCACGAGTTCGCTAATGAAAATCCAGCTCATGAACTGCTCCATCGTCTCATGCGGCCGCCACAGGCTCATCGATGCCATGTAGTCCGGCGCGAGGATCTTTTGATGGATCACAAAATCCGTCGCCGAGATGGTCAAAAACGAGGCGACGAGGCAGAGTAGGAAGGATTTGAGGCTCATGGCGTCTCCCTTTTAGCCCACCGCCTCCCCGAATAGCAAGGGCTCACTTTCGCGCTTCCAGTCTCTCTGTCAGCGTCTCGGTTTGCGCCTGGATTTCCTGCCACGGGACCCCGCGCTGAGCATCATCACACTCTCCGTCCTTTGCCCTTTGCCCTTCGCCGCCCGTCTGCTAGTCTCCGCGCCCCTATCCATATGGACCCACTCATCGAACTCCTCCACAACAACTCCCGGCGCACGCCTGCGGAGATGGCACGTCTTGTCGGCATCAGCGAAGCTGAAGTAGCAGCCCGCATCGCCGCCGCCGAGGCCGATGGAACGATCTTGGGTTACAGCGCCGTCGTGGATCGCCAGAAGGCGGGCCATCGCGGCGTCACCGCGCTGATCGAGGTGCGCATCACGCCGGAGCGTGATGGTGGCTTTGACCGGTTGGCCAAACGCATCGCGAAATTCGATCAGGTGCGTGAGTGTTTCCTCATGAGCGGCGGCTATGACCTCGCCGTGATCGTGGAAGGCAAAGACTTGCTCGATGTGGCGAATTTCGTCGCGGAGAAGCTCTCGACGCTCGGCGGCGTGCTTAGCACGGCCACGCGTTTCCAACTGAAGGCCTACAAGGAGGGCGGTTTCCTCGTGAATCCGGGTGATGACGAAGCTCGTCTGCCCGTGAGTGCTTAATCTTTTGCCGAAGGAACCACCAACCATGGATTACGACAGCAAACTCTGTACCCAGATTCGCGATCTGCCGCGCTCCGGCATCCGCGACTTCTTTGAACTCGTCATCGGTCGCACCGATGTCATCTCCCTCGGCGTCGGCGAGCCGGACAAACCGACCCCGTGGCCGATCCGCGAGGCGGTGATCCGCTCGCTGGAGAAAGGCCAGACGAGTTACACCTCGAATCTCGGCCTCGAATCGCTCCGCATCGCCATCAGCGAGTATGTGACGAAGCAATTCCGCGTCACCTACGATCCCAAAACGGAGATCCTCGTCACCGTCGGCGTCTCTGAGGCGCTCGACCTTGCCTTCCGCGCCGTTTTGAATCCTGGCGACGAAGTCATCTACCACGAGCCCTGCTACGTCAGCTACTCGCCGAGCATCAAAATGGCCTACGGCGTGCCGGTGGTCGTGCAGACGCGTGAGGAGAACGAATTCGCCCTCATGGCCGCCGACGTCGAAAAGGCCATCACGCCGAAGACGAAGGTCATCGCGCTGAATTTCCCCACGAATCCCACCGGTGGCATCATGCCGCATGAGGAGCTGGAAAAGATCGCTGCACTGGCCGTGAAGCACGACCTCTTCGTCTTCACCGACGAAATCTACAGCGAGTTGCTGTACGACGGCCGTGTACACAAAAGCATCGTCGAATACCCCGGCATGCGTGAGCGCACCATCCTGCTGCACGGCTTTAGCAAAGCCTTCGCCATGACCGGCTGGCGTCTCGGCTATGCCTGCGCCCCCGCGCCGCTGCGCGAGGCCATGATGAAGATCCATCAATACTGCATGCTCTGCGCCCCGATCATGAGCCAGATGGCCGGCATCGAAGCGCTGAAAATGGGCTCGTCCGCCTATGAAGAGATGCGTCAAAGCTACGAGCAGCGCCGCAATCTCATCGTCAGCCGCCTCAACGGCATGGGCCTGCACTGCTTTAACCCCGGCGGAGCCTTCTACGTCTTCCCGGACATCCGCAGCACCGGTCTCACGAGCAAAGAATTCGCCCTCGGCCTGCTGGAAAAGAAAAGCGTCGCCGTGGTCCCCGGCAGCGCCTTCAGCAGCGCGGGTGAAGGCTTTGTTCGTTGCTGCTACGCGACTGCTCCTGAACTCATCGCGAAAGCGATGGACCTCATGGAGGAGTTTGTGAACGAGGTGCGGAAGTAGCTTCCGCGCCTACGGCCCGCCTACGCTCACGCTGAAGAAGTGGCTTGTGTGAGTCCGGTCACATTTATTCTGTCCTGCGCCTTCAAAGTTCACGACTAAAACCACCACGAATACTCAAGAAGGCGGAGGTTTTGGAGCAGGCTCTGTCCTCTTCGTGTCTTGGTGGTAAAAAATTGCAGGGAGTGAACCACGGGGGCACGAAGGACACAGAAGCCAAGCTTCACCCCGAGGTGCATAGGTTGGAAACGGCAGCGTGACCGGGAGTGTCGAAAGAGCGATTCGCGGCAGGTCGTGGCATAGTTGTTGCATCCGAAAACGGGCATCGAGTAGGATTGGGGCATGATGAGCAGCGAAAACGAGCCGAATGCTGGAGCCACGCCCAAGACATCAGCCAAGAAAAACTGGTTGGGCCGCACCGGTAGGATCGTCGTGTTTGTGGTATGCGCCCTCGGCGTGATGCTCATGGCGGTTCTTAGCTTGTTCTTCTTACCCTGGCACGATCCCTACCACATGCCGATAAGGTGGAGCAGGGACTGGTGGACGAGTCCGGTGGAGTTCAATGCCCCCACTCGGCTGCCGCTGCTTCAGGGGCTGGACATCACCGCTATCCACCTATCCTCCGACGGCGGCAGCATCTGGCTGGGCACCGGTGAGGGGCAAGTGTACCTGAGCCGTGATGGAGGTGCCACATGGACCAAGGCCTCCATCGAAATAGACAATGTGTATCCCGATATTTTAGAAGGGCCTTCAGCCGAAGCTGCGGAACCTAAAAAGGGAGCGCAACTCCGTGGCGCACCTAGCGAGCAGCTTCGCGAGGTAGGCGGAGCTGGCATGCTGATCGCCGCCGCCGACGGTCCGGTAAGAAACGCCAAACCACTGGTTCCAGTTCTGCCTACTCCGCCACCCCTCACGACGGTGCCGACCGTGCAGCAACTGCCCCCATCCCAAGGCCAGCCTCAGACTCAACCAGCACCCCCAAATCCTTATGCGGAGCCGCCTCCGCCGGGGGGGTATTTGGAAGAAAGGGTGAATCGGAAGCTGACGAAGGTGGTCTCGATCTCGATGGAGCCATCGGCTGGCCGTGGGTTGATGGTCGCACGCATGATTCGAGATGCCAGCGGCATGGTGGAGGGCAAGAGCGAGCTTCAAACGGACACTTCTTGGGAGTTTGCCGTCTTGGAAACCATGAATGGAGGTTTGAATTGGCACCTCGCTGCCGAGACGAAGTCCAGCACGGGCAGCGGTGCCTTCGTCTTCGCTATTCAGGATGGCGGAGCATGGCTCTTGATTGAGGAGTATGGCATTTACTGGCAGCGATTCCCAGGGGCATCCCTGGAACGCACCATCCTCCCGGATGAGATGACCGAGGAGCTGGATGAGTTTTCCGCCTCGTTCGATCTGGAGCAGGGATATGGCTGGGTGGTCAACGGCTCTAAGTTGTGGCGGGTGATGCTGCGGGATGGCGAACCTGTGGCCGATGAAGCCCCTCTCACCTTTTCTGACCTGAAGTCTGTGTTTCACGGTCCGGACCCGGCTAGCGTCGTGGTAGTCATGGGGGAGACGACCTTTGTGACACGCGATTTTGGCAAGAAATGGACTCCGCTTAAAATGGCACAAGACCACGCAGTTGTGATAGGCGCTTTCTCACCCAGGTTCAATTTTGGATTCGCTTTTGAATTTGATGGTCATGGTATCAAGCACTTCCTAACTAAGGATGGAGGTACCTCATGGACCTCATCTGAAGATTTCTGGGACCTCGACCTTTTCTCCTTCGCCGAAAAAGCCGACATGATGCTTTGGGTTGATGATGATTCGCTGTTCTCTATGACGGATGATTTCAAGATTCGGCCGCTCACGCGCAGCACATCCGAGGCAGGGATCTATGTCCGGGTAATGCCGCCGCTTTTCTGGGTTGGCTGCGGCTTGTGTTTGATGACGGCTTGGGTTGCTGCCTGGCGCATGCCACCTCCTTTGCCGAAAGGCGGCCTCACCCCTCAGGCACCTCTTTCGGATAGCTTCATCTCCGACAAGCCAGTGCAAACGGCGGATGAGTCGGACGCCCTTGGCCTGAGACCTATCGCCGAAGGTCTGGGCAATTACCTGCGCAATTCACGCACCGGCCTGCCGCTCACAGTGGCGATCACGGGGAGCTGGGGCAGCGGCAAGAGCTCCATGATGAACCTGCTGGAGGCGGAACTGCGCGAGGCGAGACTGCGCCCGGTGCACTTCAATGCCTGGCATCATCAAAATGAGGAACATGTGCTGGCGGCGCTGCTGGAGGGCATTCGTCAGGAGGCGGTGCCGCCTTGGTGGCACTTCGATGGCATGCTTTTCCGCTGGCGGCTGGCCCGCCTACGGCTGCAGAGCCACTGGCTCACCGTCGGCTTATATATGGCGGCCTGTGCGGCAGGTGTGACGCTCATCACTAACAACTGGAAGGTCTTCAAGGACAGTAAAAGCCTGATGGACACGCTGGAGCGCTTGTTCAGCAGCCTTGGGGGCGTGGGTGGTGCCACGGGCGTGGCAGCAGTGCTCGGCACGCTTTGGAAAGCATGGCACTCCTTCTCTGCCTTCGGTGTCAGCCCGGCCCACCTTCTGGAGCAGACGGCTGGCCGTGCCCGCATCGGCACCCTGAAAAGCCAGACAAGCGCTCGCCACCAGTTCTGCCAGGAGTTCCGTGACGTGACACGGGCGTTCCAGGATGACATGCGCCTAGTGATTTTTGTGGACGACCTCGACCGCTGTAAACCGGAGATGGTCATGACGGTGCTCGAAAACCTGAACTTCCTCACCACGGCGGGAGACTGCGTCATCGTGCTGGGAATGGACAGCGGTGCGATCAAGGACGCCATCACCGAGCAGATGCGCTGGCGCATCGCCTACGAGAACAATCTGGACGACGCGAAAAAAGTCACCCGTGAGATGGGGCTACCCTTTTCCGGCCTGTGGCTGCAAAAAATGGTGCAGGTGAGTGTCTCTGTGCCACGCCTGAAAAAGGGCATGGTGGAGCACCTCATGCCGAAAAAGAAGGACGGCCAGGCGCCTTTGAAGGAAAGAGTGGCCGCCACTCTGCTCTATCAATTGAGGCTGAATCTCAAGTTGGCCCTGATGATGCTCTTCTGCGCCGCCAGTATTTATCTGGTGTGGAATCTCCAGATGTCCAACGTCCCCCCAGCCGCGCCGCAGGGCTATCATTTCACCGCCGAAGTCGATCATCCTGACGCAGGCAAGCAGCCGATGAGGCTTAGCGGCACGCTGCATCCGCTTTCGGGTATCAAAGACACCGTCAAAGAGCCTCAAGGCAAGCCTGCCGCCACCGCCATCCCCTCCCAGCCTAGCAAGTCAGCCCCCTCCGTGGAGCCAAACAATAAACAAGCCAGCATCCCCAGCCGCTTCAGCTTACCCCTTGTGGAACGCACCCTGGGCGAGGTGAAGATCGAAAACAGCAGCGGGGGCGGCCCGTGGATGCTCGGGGCCGCCTGCGGGCTATTTTACCTGCTGGTGGTGATCGGCTGGAAGCCGCTACGCCAGCGTCTCACTCCACCAGTGGCAGATGACAGCGCCATGCTGCCCGCGATCAACCAGTGGTTACCGGAACTCGAAACACTGCTCGAGACCCCGCGTGCCGTGAAGGGCTTTTTAAACAAGGTGCGCTTTTATGACATGATGAGCCAGGCATTCAAACTGCCGCAAAAAGTGGCGGCGGCCGAGTTTGTGGCCCTGGCGGCCTACGACTACGACGAGTCAGGCACGAAGCTGGTCGAGGCCGCGCTGCCGCAGGCATGCCAGGACGGCCTCAAGGCGGTGAAAGACGCCCTCAAAGCGGACGAGAAGGACCCGAAACGAATGCTATTTGAGCTGCTGCGCCAGAGCTGGGAAAAACGAATACCCGCTGTTGCGAAGGTATGATGCCCTACCCCGCATTTCTCACACTCTCCAAGGGTAGCCCACTATCCCCAAAGCCTCACCACTTGTTCGCCTGGATCACATCTTTCTCGCCTTTGAGGTAGTTCACGAGGTTCAGCGTGGCCCGCATGGCCTGGCGGGGCACGCTTTCGTAGGTGCGGGAGCCGATGTGCGGCGTGATGAGGGCTTTCGGATGCTGCAAAAGCGGGTGGGAGGGCGGCGGCGGCTCTTCGTCGAGCACATCGGTGGCGTAACCACCGATGGTGCCCGCATCGAGTCCGGCGATCATGTCGGCCATGTGGACGAGTTCGGCACGCGAGGTGTTGATGACGAGCAACTCGGGCTTGGTGAGCTTCAGGCGCTCCGCATTGACGAGGTGGCGGGTGCTTTCGCTGAGGTTCGCATGCAGGCTCAGCACGTCGAGGTGTGGCAGCATGGTCTCGATCTTCTCGTGGCGCTGGATGCCGTGCTCGGTGGCAAAGGCTTCCGGCCAGTAGGGGTCGAGGCCGTGGACTTTCATGCCAAAGGCGAGCGCCCGTTTGGCGACTTCCTGACCGATGCGGCCGAGGCCGACGATGCCGATGGTCTTGTTCCAGATCTCGTGGCCGGTGACACGCTTCCACTGGCCGTTGCGCACGGCATTGGCGGAATCGACGAGGTTACGCACGAGGGCGAGCAGGAGGCAGAAGGTGTGCTCGGCCACGGTGGTGTGGTTCACGCCGGGGGTGAAGAGCACGGGGAGCTTCTTTTCCGTGCAGGCGGCCACGTCGATCTTATCGAGGCCGATGCCATATTTCGAGATCACGCGGAGGCGGGGCAGGGACTTGTCCAAAACAGCGCGGGTGATCTCGTCATCGCCGCAGAGGAAGGCGTCAAACTCGCCTGCCAACTCCAGCATGCGGCTTTCTGGCAGCGGGCCGCGTTCGCGGTGGATTTCAAAGCCCTGCGCCGCGAGCAGCGCATGGTGATCGCCGGGGGTGTCTTGATAGCTCGTGGTGGTCAGCAGGATACGCATTGGCAAAGGGAGGATTTGGGGTTAGGGCGGCGAGCATGGGACAAGACGAAATCGAGCGCAACATGGGCGTGCAGCCTTTGGACGGGATCATGGCGGAGCACGCCCTGGGAAATCATGACCTCGTGGCGGCCAGCCAGGAGCCGATGACGCACAAGGCCGTGCAGCGTGCCCGCAAGGGCCGCCGCCTCACCAAGCACATGCAACAGCGCATGGTGACGGCCCTCACCCAGGCAGTGACGCTGCAAGGCAAGACCCTCGACCAGCCGTGGGCGGTGAGTGATCTCTTCACTTATTGAGTCCCGTGGTAGAACAGATAGCTCGGCGTGCAAAGCGCCTGCTTGCCGCCGCGTTTGCCTCCCGCTAGCCTTTTGACCGCCATGCCCGACACCATCGCCAACCGCCGTTTTGTCACCGCCGCTGAAAAAGTGGATTACCTCTCCCCCTGGACCCTCGAAGAGTGGCTCTGCCGGCCTGACATCGTGAACAACGAGCACCTCATGATGGTGCGGGCGAACATGGAACCCGGCCGCAGCCATCCCTTCCACTCGCATCCCACCCGCGAGGAGCTCATCTACATCATCTCCGGCAAGGCGGAGCAGTGGGTGGGCCAGCAGAAGAAGCTCCTCGGCCCCGGCGATATGGCTTTCATCCCCATGGGCGAAATCCATGGCACCTGGAATGTGGGTGACGAGATGCTCGTCTTCCTCGCCATCCTCTCTCCTGCCAAGGCGGACGAGCCCGGCCTCGTCGATCACAGCGAGGAAGAGCCCTGGAAATCCCTCCGTGCTGCTTAGCCTAGGCGGCAAAGATAAGCCTCTCACCCGTTCATCCCCCCCATGACCACCCGCCGCTCTTTCTTTGCCACTGCTGGCGCCGCCTCACTCAGCGGCTGTGAATTGCTCCGCTCGAAGTCTGGCGGTGATCATATCGACGCGCATGTGCATGTGTGGACGCCGGAGGTGGAAAAGTATCCGCTCGCTCGCGGCTATGCGGTGAGTGACATGCGGCCGCCGAGCTTCACGCCGGAGCAACTCTTTGCCCACTGCCGCCCCGAGGGCGTGCAGCGCATCGTGCTCATCCAGATGAGTTACTATCAGCAGGACAATCGCTACATGCTCGATGTGATGAAGGCCCATCCGGGCACTTTCAGCGGCGTGGCGATCGTGGATGAGCAGGCACCCGATGTGGCGGCGACCATGGCCACACTGGTGAAGCAGGGCGTGCGAGGCTTTCGCATCTCCGCCGGAGCGCAGAAGAATCTCTCGGCTTGGCTTGGCAGTCCCGGCATGGCCACCCTTTGGAAAACGGCGGCGGAGCTGAATGCCAGCGTGTGCCCGCTGATCAATCCCGACACGCTTCCGCTGATCGACAAGATGTGTGAGTGGTATCCCGATACGAGCGTCGTCATCGATCACTTCGCCCGGCTCGGCATGGCGGGGCCGCCAAAGGAATCCGATGTGGCTGCTCTGCTGCGCTTGGCACGGCATCGCCGCACGCATGTGAAGGCGAGTGCGTTTTATGCGCTAGGAGCAAAGAAAGCGCCTTACCTCGACATGGGGCCGCTGATCCGCCGCGTGCGGGATGCGTTTGGGCCGCAGCGGGTGATGTGGGCCAGTGATTGCCCTTTCCAGGTCGATCCGGGGCACAACTACCACGATTCCATCTCGCTGATTCGGGATCGCCTCGACTTCCTGAGTGCCTCGGACAAGGCCTGGATGCTTCGTGGCACGGCGGAGAAGGTTTTCTTCTCCTGAGATGGCTTTTTGAGCTTCGCGAGTCATGCCGCGCCTTGACCCCGTAGGCATCGCGGCACTCTGGCGAGTGCTCAGACACCTCCTCAAATCCAAGCTCCACCGCGCCTGCATCACCGATGCCAACATCAACTATGAAGGCAGCATCACCATCCCGCTCGATCTGATGGAGACGGCCGATCTGTGGGACGGTGAAAAGGTACTCGTCACCTCCATCACGGGCGGTCAGCGCCTCGAAACCTACGTCATCCCTGGACCGCGCGGCTCAGGCCAGATCGTCATCAATGGGGCCGCCGCGCATCTCATCAATACCGGGCATCGTGTCACCATCATGGCCTGGGGAGTTTCGGAAACGCCCGTCACGCCGAAGCGGCTGCTCTTGAATGAGAAAAACGAGATAGTGAATCTGACGGTGAAGTGAGCTTTTGAAGCTCCTCACTTTCCAGGCCAGCGCGGATAGCCGCTGATGTGGACGTTATCTCCCATCGGCATCACTTTGGTGTGATCCAGCTCCACGGAGGCGGGAAGGGCCGTACCTGCGAGGGAAGGCCGACCTCCACCACAGAGCAGGGGAGCGATGTACCAGTGAACCTCATCGACGAGTTGTTCGCGGAAGGCATGGCCCAGAATGATTCCGCCGCCCTCAATGAGCACGGTGACGACGCCTCGCTCGCTGAGATGGAGGAGTACATCCCGCAGCTCGATGCCTTGCATCAGGAGCGTGCGTTCCTTGTAGGCATCGGTGAGCAGGTGGCAGTCCGTTGGAATGTCTCCACTGCGAGTGAGGATGACACGCCAAGGCTGCTCCTTGCCCGTGGCGGCGCAGCCATCGCGAAGGGTGAGGCGTGGATTATCCTTCCGCACCGTTTCCGCACCCACGATGATGGCATCTGCCCGCAGGCGCAGGCGGCGGCCATGGATGCGAGCGGCATTGCTGGTGAGCCATTGGCTTTCACCTGCGGGACGAGTGATGCGGCCGTCGAGGCTTTGCCCGGCCTTGGCAATGACATAGGGCAGGCCAGTGGTGATCCATTTCGCAAAGGGGCGGATCAAATCACGGCACTCTTCGAGGAGCGTGCCGGCCTTCACCCCGATGCCGGCGAGCACAAAAATGTCTCGCGCCCGCTGGTGGTGCGCGGGATTGGGATCATCGGCACCATAGACCACGCGGCGGATGCCTGCGGCTTGGATGGCCTCCGTGCAGGGACCGGTTCGGCCATGCGTGCAGCAGGGCTCCAGCGTGACGTAGATGGTGGCACCGGGCAGCAACTTGGGGAAATTGGTCTTGGCGTCCTTGATGGCTTCAATCTCGGCATGCGGGCCGCCTGCTTTGGCATGATAGCCCTGCCCGATCACACGGTCCTGAGCCACGATCACGGCTCCGACGGGCGGATTCGGGCTGGTGAGGCCGATGCCGCGTTTTGCTTGGTCGATAGCCATGTGCATCCAGCGGGCGTCGGGGTCGATTCGGTCAGAGAGAGCCATTGGGAGCGGGCTTTTTACTCAGGTTCAGGCCTTCCTGCCAAGAGATGATTGTATATTTACCGTCAAACTTGCCTCCGACGATGCCAGCGGCGAGGTTTCCAGCCTCCGCGTGATGAAACTCTCCGAAAAGGCCTCCCTCTACCGCGAACTGGCAAAGCTGGTGGGTGCCTCCTTTCACCTCGATCGCTCGCTGGAGCTGCTGCTCGGTCAGCAGCCCTCCCATGCCCGCCGGACGTGGCTGCTAGGTTTGCAGAAAGGTCTCGCCTCTGGTCAAAGCGTGGCTGAGGCGGTGCAGGAGCACAACGCAGCCTTTTCCGATGGTCTCGAAATCACGCTGATCTCCGCCGGTGAACGCAGCGGCCGGTTGGCGGATGGTTTTGGGCATCTGGCTCGGTATTTCGAGGCCTGGGAGCTTGGCCTTCGGCAGATGCGCTCCGCCATGCTGTATCCGCTCGTGCTGGCTCACTTCGCTGTGGCCTTGCCGGAGCTGCCCGCCATTGTCCTCGCGGACATGCAGGGTGGGGAGGATCATCCCGTGCGCCGTCTGGTGCTCACGCTGCTGCTGCTTTGGCTTGTCGTTTTGCTGCTCGTCATGGGCTGGCGCTGGCTTTCTCGCAAAGGCATCGAATCCGCCGAGGTGGAGACCTGGCTGTGGCGCATCCCGCTCATCGGCAGCGTGCGGCGGCATTGGGCGCTGGCACGCTTTGCGCAGGTCTTTCACGCCTGCCTGCTCGCTGGCATGCGCATGACCGAATGCATGCGACTCTCTGGCGAGGCCGCTCATAGCGGCGTGCTGCGCCAAGCGGCCGAAGATGCCGCCAAAAAAATCGCCCAAGGAGAAATGATCGCCGGGGCCATGGCGGACGTGCATGGCTTTCCCATTTCCTTCGTCCATAGCATCGCCACCGCCGAAGAGGCCGGCACACTCGACCGCGAGATGAATTCATGGGCCGCCGCTGAGATGATCGAGGCGCAGGAGTCCCTCCAAGTCGCCAGCTCCTGGCTGCCCAAGATTTTCTACGCTGGCGTGGTGCTTTATGTGGCCTACCGCATTCTCAGCATGGCCTTCGGCTACTACGGCGAAATCGGCCGACAGCTTGAGGCATTGTGAAGCTCAATCGGAGGGCAAACGGACGTTTGCCGCTACAAATGCATTGGGTGCCTTCTCGTAGCGGAAGTCGTCAGACTTCCCCGACACGCGTCAGCAAGCCTCAATGGCCTGCGGCGAGGTCCACGGGCTTGTAGCCGCCTTTGCCTCGGAAGTAGAAAAAGAGGCCGAGGTAGCAGAGGAGCATGAAGCTGGGCAAAATGGCGATGGTGGTGAAGACGCTGCGCTTGCTGGCGGCCTGAACGCCTTCGAGTTCCTTGGCCTGGGCTTCGGGCAGGGCTTTGATCTTGGCCTGATCGAGCGTGGGGCTGGCACCGAAGAGGCTGGGCTTTGGCTCGCCTTTCACGGTGGCATACAGGGCGGCGTGCTCGGGATTGTTGAGGCGCTTTTCGAGGTCGCCATCCTGCTTGAAGCCGATGTAAGGGCTGCCGAGCACGCCGAGGAAGAGCACGCCGACGGCGGAGACGCCGTTCAAGGTGAGAGCACCGCCTTTGGGGAACTGCTCGGAGGTGAGGCCGAGGGTGGTGGACCACAGGAAGGTCTTGCCGAGGGCATACACGGTGGCCGCGGCGAGAATGGCCCAGCCTGTGGCATTGGAGAGGAGCATGAGGCCGATGATGGCGATCACGGCGCTGATGACGAGCAGTCCGATGGGCGAGAAACGATGCACGATGGGCCCGGCGAAGAAGCGCAGCACGGTCATGATGACGGAGACATAGACGAAGATCCACGTCGCAAAGGCGGGCAGGTCCTTCGGTCCGCTGAGCTTGAGCAGCTCGGGCATCCAGCCGTCCGTGCCGAGCTCCGTGGTGGCAAGTGGTCCGATGGTGATGAGGACGACGAGGAAGAGCCAGTTGCCGGCAGAGCGGGTGTAGAGGCCAGCGAGCACGGCGACGACGGCGGCGATGATGAAGATCGTGGTCCAAGAAGCTTCCTGGTTCATCATTTGAGCCAAAGCCGGGGCTGTAAGGGCCGTGATGATGAAGAAGCCGACGGCTCCCACTTCCTTCAACATGTCGCGATAGCTCACCCCAGCAGCCACACGCTCATTCACGGGGAAGGCGCGGGGCAGGATGAGCAGCGCATACACGATCACCGGGATGAAGCAGAGGGCGAAGCGGAACTGCCACACGGCCCCGAAGAAGAGTTTGGTATCCGGGAGTAGGCCGCAGAAGAGGGCTCCGAGCGCCAGACCGGCCGGCCAGCCGGCGTGGAGGATGTTCAGCCATTTGGCCTTTTCTTTGTTAAAGACGGTGGCCACGACGGGGTTGATGAAGGATTCCACCGTGCCGTTGGCGACGGCGACGAGCAGCGTGCTCCAGTAAAAGTCCTGATAGCCGCTGGCTCGCAGGGTCAGCACCAGGGAGATCGAATGGCAGGCGATGGCAAAGCAGGCGACCGTCTTGTAGCCGATGTAGTCGATCACGAGGCTGAAGAAGATGATCGAGATGGCGAAGGGCCACATGCCCGCGCCGTTGATATTCCCTTTCTGCTGCTCGGAGAGGTTAAAGCTGTCCTGCAGCTCGCCGATGGTGTTCGCCCGCACGCCGAAGATGAAGGAGGTGGCGACGAGGGCGATGAAACAGGCCCAAAAGAGTTTCATGTCGGCTTTGCCGGAGGTGGATGAGCTCATGTGTGATTCGGGAGAGGTGGTTGGTTCGGGGAAAAGCGGGGCGATTCCAGCAAAGCGGCCTCGTTTGCGCAATGGAATTTTCCCTCTCATCCGCCCACCGAAGCCTTTCTTGACGCGAAAGCCGCCCGGTCGCATGATTGAGAAGGAATCGCTGGACCAGCTCAGGCTCGTCCGGCGATGGTTTTTTCCTCCATGATGCACGCCATGACTCTTCGCCGCTTTTTGATCCCACTCTGCTTCGCGAGCACATTGGGCCTGCCAGCCGTGGCTCAGGAGGTGCCGAAAGCACAGCCCGTGCTGGATACCAATCCAAACGCCCTCGCGAAACCTGCGCCCCCCACCGATCTCGACGCCTCGTGGAAGACCCAGCGTGAGGCCCGCTCGCTCACTCTCCAGGTGCCTGCGCCCCGCGGCCAGATCGTGGACCGCAATGGCGTCCCTTACGCCCAGAACCGCGTGGTGAATTACTTGGCTCTCGTGATGCCTTTCATGGACGGTGCCTCGGATGAAAAGATCCTCGCTTTCGCGAAGCAGACCATCGGTGCGGCCAATCAGGCTCTCGGCAAGGCATGGACGGTGCCGGATGATCGTATCCTGGCGCATTACAAGAACCGCCGCTGGCTACCGATGGTCTTTTCCTCCACCGATGGCATCAACGAGGAGATCACCGCCTCGATGGAAAAGAAGCTGGAGCCCATCCTCGGCGCGAATCTTGTGCTCCAGGGCTCCTACATGCGGCATTATCCGCAGAACGAGCGGGCCTCCCATCTCATCGGCTACACAGGGAAAAGCCGCCCGCTGCCACTCGGCCCCATCGTGGATGGCGATCAGATCTTTGAAGAGATGGAAGGCCGCGCCGACATCGAAAAAGCCTTCGATAGCGATTTAAAAGGCCAGCCAGGCATTGTGAACGTGCTCTTCGCTCCCGATGGCAAGCGCTTGGCTGAGGACGTGCGTCGTTACCCCGTGCCAGGGCGCAATGTGGTGCTCTCGATTGATTCCAGCTTCCAGATGTTCGCTGAGCAGGCGCTGCAGGAGCACGCTCGCAATGGCGGTGCGATGGTCATCATGGACATCCAGACCGGTGACATCCTCGCGATGGCCTCCTATCCGTTTTTCGATCTCAACATGTTCATCCCCGGCATCACCGGACCGAAGTATGAGGCCTTGCTCAAAGATCCGAAGCTCCCGCTCATCGCCCGTGCCTTCCGTGGTGAATATCCACCTGCCTCCACCTTCAAGGCCGCCACCGCTCTCGGAATTCTCGATAGCGGCAAAGTGGACGCGAAAACCTACTTCGCGTGTGATCCGGCCATGGAGATCGGCAACCGCGTCTTCCACAATTGGTCGAAAAACAGCTTTGGCTCCATCAACGTCGTCAACGCCCTCAAATACTCCTGCAATACTTGGTTCTACGCCGCCTCGATCGAGGCTGGCGCGGATTCTGTCACCGGCATGTGCTCACGTCTGGGTTTTGGTGAGCGCACCGGCATCCCGCTGATCGAGGGAGAAGGTTTCCTCCCCACGAACAGCATCATGATCCAGCGCCGCGGCACGAAAATCATGTCGGGCGACCTCGCGAACATCTCCATCGGCCAAGGCATGGTGCTCGCCACGCCGCTGCAAGTAGCCCAAAGCATGGCTGGCATCGCCAATGGCACCTACCTTCCCCAGGCCCGCCTCGTGAAACAGGTCCAGGACTATCAGGACAACCTCGTCATGGCCTACGAGCCAAAACCCCGCAAAACCATCAACCTCAATCCCGTGCATCGCGATGCCATCGTCAAAGGCATGGTGGCCGTCGTCTCCGGCGATGGTGGCACAGGGCATGCGGCGGACATCAAACACGCCCAGATCGCTGGCAAAACCGGCACGGCGCAGTGGAGGATCGCCAAGGATCAGAACCTCGCCTGGTTCGCTGGCTTCCTTCCCGCGCAGAAACCGATGTTCAGCTTCGCTGTCGTGTATGAAGGCCGTCCCGGCGAAGACGTCAGCGGTGGCCGCAAAGCCGCTCCCATCGTGCGTGAGGTCTTCACGAAGATCTTCGAGAAGACGCCCAAGGATGACCCGATGCTCCTCGCCATGCAGAATGTGCCGAAGAACTCTCCGCTCGGCCCCGAGGACGAAGACGACATTCCCGAAGGCAAGCCCGTCCAAGAAGAGCGCCGTCCTCGTGTGCAGCAGCAGGAGGTCCGCCCTGCCGAGCAGCCGAAAAGAGGCATCGGCGGCTTCTTCCGTAAACTTTTTGGCCGCGATTAACCTGCCTTCGCGGCACTGAAACTCCCTCCCGATGACTCTCCAGTCCGCCACCGTCTCCGATTTCGCCTCTGACTACCAGGGAAAGCTCTGCGTCCTCGGCTGCTTCGATACCCTCTGCGCCTCCGCCTTCCCCGTCGTTCACCCACAGTGCAGCATCGCCGTGCGCCTCGTGTTTCAGCCGGAAGATGCCGGGAAGCATGAGTTCACCGTCCGCTGCGTCGATCCCACCGGGGCCGATTGCATGCCGCCGATGCCCGCCCAGGTCGATGTGGCCTTCAATTCCACGTTCATTCCCTTTGTCTCGCGGAACATCGTCTTCACGCTTCAGCGGGTGAAATTCGAGCGCCAGGGCCTTTACCGCTGGTTCATCGATCATCGGGGCAAAACCATCGCCACCATCCCGCTGCGCGTCACGCAGTTCGATGGCTCACGCGGCGCCACGGGGCCAGCGGGCTAGGCAAACCCTCAACAATCAAAAATCGAATGTTCATCCATCCTCAATCCGAACGTTCACCGCGTCCGATGGCGCTTTGATTGACGATTGAAGAACAAGGATTGCTGATTTTTGAGTTCCTGATTTGCCATGACACCCACCGCCCAGCCCAAGTCCAGCGCCGCCTCGGATACCGCCGAGGGCTCCCCGGTCCGTCAGCTCACCGTCTTCCTGCAAAACCGCGTGGGAGCCCTCATGGCCCTTGTGAAGCTCCTCGGTGACAACCACATCGCCGTGCT
Source organism: Verrucomicrobiaceae bacterium (assembly GCA_016713245.1). GTDB lineage: Bacteria > Verrucomicrobiota > Verrucomicrobiia > Verrucomicrobiales > Verrucomicrobiaceae > Prosthecobacter. Next base: position 600,972 of record JADJPM010000004.1, read on the forward strand.
CGGCCTCTCGCTTCAGGACAGCACGGAACTCGCCATCGTGCGCCTCATCGTGAGCGCCCCGGATGATGCCCAGATGGTCTTCATCGAACGCGGCATCCCGCACACCATCCTGCCCGTCACCGTCATCGAGCTCAAAGAAACCGAAACCTCCCTCCCGCAGGCCCTTTCCGCCCTCCTCGGGGCCGAGATCAATATCTCCTTCAGCTACCCGCTGCTCATTCGCCCCGGTCAAAATCCCGTCCTCGTGCTTCATCTCGATTCGCCGGAGTTCGGCGCCGATGTGCTCGGCAAGGCTGGCTTCAAAGTGATGCGGCAGGAGGACCTCAGCCGCTGACGCATTCGCAGTCGGCGAATTGAAGACTTGCCCCTTCATCCGCCCTCGCCACTCATCCCCGCGTGTCTGACCACCACGCGCCGCTGATAGACCGGGTGCGCTTGCGCTCCAACCAGTGGCGCAAGCTCCGATCCATCGTCCTGAATCTCAGCACGCTGGATACCTTCTACGGCAAACGCTTCCGTGAGACCGGCGTCCGCGTCAGCGGCATGAACCGCCTCGAAGACTTCGCCAAGCTGGTGCCCTTCACCACCAAAGCCGAGATCCAGGCAGATCGTGATGCCAATCCGCCCTTTGGCACCAATCTCACCCGCGCCATCACCCAGTACACCCGCTTTTGCCAGACCAGCGGCACCTCCACCGGCAAGCCCATGGCCTGGATCGATACCCCGGAAAGCTGGGAAGCCATGCTCGTCTGCTGGCGCAAGGTCTTTGAAGGGGCTGGCCTCGTCAAAGGCCGTGACCGCATCTGCTTCGCCTTCTCCTTTGGACCCTTCCTCGGCTTTTGGACCGCCTTTGAGGCCGCCTCCAAGGACTACATGGTCCTGCCAGCCGGTGGCCTTTCCAGTCAGGCACGCCTCGAAATGATGGCCCGCTACGGTGCCACGGTGCTCTGCTGCACCCCTACCTATGCCCTGCGCCTCGGCGAACTCATCGGCGAAAGCTCCGGCGTCGAGCGCATGAGCCTGCGAGTGCAAAAACTCATCGTCGCCGGCGAAAGCGGCGGCAGCGTGCCCGCGATGCGCAAGCGACTCGAAACGCTCTGGGATGCCCAGGTCTTCGATCACCATGGCATGACCGAGGTCGGCCCTGTGACCTTTGAATCACCCGAGCTTCCGCTTCACCTCATCGTCATCGAGGATGCTTACTTCGCCGAGGTCATCGATCCCGTCACCGGCCTCGAAGTCGAGGACGGCCAGCACGGCGAACTCGTCCTCACCACGCTCGACCGCACCGTGTGCCCGCTGCTGCGCTACCGCACGGGCGACTACGTCAAGAAGAAGCTCCATCGCGGTCGCCTCACGCTCGAAGGTGGCATCCTCAGCCGCATCGATGACATGGTCGTGCTGCGCGGCGTGAACATCTACCCCAGCGCCATCGACGCCGTCGTGCGCGAGTTTCCCGAGGTCGTCGAATACCTCGTCGCGCAGAAGAAGATCGACGACATGGATGAGATCGAGCTGCTCATCGAGACCGACGAAAACATCGCCAAATCCCTCCTCAAAAAGCTCGAAGTCCGCCTGCGTGATACCTTCAGCCTCCGCATCCCCGTCCGCCTCGTCGAATCCCATTCGCTCCCGCGCCATGAGTTCAAAGCCAAGCGATGGAAAGTGATCTCATGACACCTGCCGAAGACTTCCTCCGCATCGCCGCCGATTTCCAACTCGGCAGCCTCGAAACCGAAATGCAGCACCCGCTGACGACGGATCTCTCCCGCCTCGCCAACGAAAACCTCCCCGAGGCCCTGCGCCTCATGCGTGAGGTCGATCTGCTCGCTTTGAAGCGTTTCGAAAGCGCCCGCGAAGGCCTCACCGCTCTCGCCACCGCCATTGGCGAAACCTTTGCGAAAGGCAAACGCGTCTATCTCTGCGGCTGCGGTGCCACCGGCAGGCTCTCGCTCAGCCTCGAAATCTTTTGCCGGCAAGGCGTGCTCCCTTGGCCGCGTGAGGACAGCGTCCGCGCCTTCATGGCCGGTGGCGATCTCGCCCTCATCAAAGCCATCGAGACCTTCGAGGATCATCCCGAGTATGGCGCACGCCAGCTTGAAGAGCTCGGCTTTGAAGAGGGTGATCTCCTCATCAGCCCCACCGAAGGCGGCGAGACCCCGTGGGTCATCGGAGCCACCGAACGCGCCACCGAGCTTTCCAGCACGCCGCCGTGGTTCCTCTACTGCAATCCCGATGACGTGCTCTCCCGCGCTGCCGAGCGATCCCGCCGCGTCCTTGAAAACCCACGCATTCACAAGCTGAACCTCGCCGTCGGCCCCATGGCCATCAGCGGCAGCACCCGCATGCAGTCCAGCACCGTGCTGGAGGCCGCCATCGGCTTCGCTTTGCTTCACGCTCAAAATCCCGCGAAGGCCTTCGATGAGGTCAAAAACCTTCAAAAGCTCATCGAAGCCCACGACGGCCAGTTTCTCGCTCCCTTCATCGAACGCGAATCCGCGCTCTACGCCCAAAACGGCCACCTCATGTATGACGGCGGCCCCTTCGGCATCACCGTCGTCACCGATACCACCGAGCGTGCGCCCACCTTCAGCCTCGCCGCCTTTGAAAAGCAGGACGATCCGCACGCGCCGCTCTCCTGGTGCCATTTTTATCTCCCTGACGCACCCGATGCCCTCACCGCCTGGCATCACCTCCTCGGCCGCGAGCCACGCACGCTTGAGTGGCCCGAAGTCTGCCACCTCGCCGGAGCCGATGTGCTCCGCTGCTACGACATGTCCCAAAACGTCGCCGCCATCCGCCAAAGCCGACTCGGCGGCATCGAGCAGCCCGTCTTCACCCTCCGCGGCGCTGCAGGCCGCATCGAATGGCATCTCGGCGAACATCACCACGTCGAGACGCTCGCCGCGCCGCTCTTCCACACGCACTTGATGCTCAAGATGTGGATCAACATCCACTCCACCCTCGTCATGGGTCGCATGGGCCGCTACCTCGACAACCTCATGACCTACGTCAAACCAAGCAACAACAAGCTCATCGACCGCGCCGCCCGCTACGTCCGCCTCCTCGCCGAAAAACGCACCGGCATCCTGCCCTCCTACGACACCACCATCCACGCCCTCTTCGCCGAACGCGAGCTCATGCAAATCGGCGAGCCCATCGTGCTCAAGACGCTGAGACGAATCCTCGGCGAAGCCGTCAAGGCGTCGTGACTCGCAGCCGGATGAAGGCTCCGGGAGATGCACCGACGGGTAGGGTGAAGGTATGCACGCGGTTGTTCACCGTGTGCGTGATGCCCGCACTCGACCAACTGCCAGTCTGCAGCGTCTCGCTCCATTCCGCGATGTAGGTGATGCCAGTCACACCCGCCGGTTCGGTGAAGGTGTATATCAGGTCACCACCACTGCGCACCGCCTGCGGCATCTGCCCGGCGCTGTTCTGGCCGGGATGCAGGCCCAGGGCATATTCGAGCAGATTGGGAACGCCGTCGCCATCGGGATCAGCGAGATCGCCACCATTGCCGCTGTTGCTGGTGCTGCCGAAGTGCGTCTGCCGCCAGAAATCGGGCTGGCTGACCACATGGATGGTCATGGTGTTGGGCGTAAGATCGAGGTTGCTGCTGGCACCGTCATCCTCGACTTGGAAAGTGAAACTGGTGCTGCCAGGAGTGGCGGGGGCAACATAGGTGATCGCAGGCATGCTGTCCGAGGTGTAAATCTGCCCATTATAATCCACCGCCGCAAGCCGACGGCCATCTGCGGATGAAGTGATGGCATTCCACTGGCGAGGGCTTTCCTTTGCAGACCAAGTCACCCCAAAATCATTTGAGACGTAGATCTGGCCACCTCTTACCACCGCCGCGAGCTTGCTGCCGTCTGCCGAAGAGGTAATGGCTGTCCACTCACGATTGCTTTCCCGTGTTGTCCATGTCGCCCCATAATCAGATGAAACATGGATCTGGCCCCCGATGACTACTGCCGCAAGCCGGCTGCCATCCGCAGAGCAAGTGATCGAAGACCAACTATAGCTATCTTCTGTTCTCCGTGTCCATGTTACCCCTGCATCTGACGATGTGAAGATTCGAGTGGCTGAATAGGCAAATGGGTAGGTGTTGATGTATTCGATGGCTATCCCAGCGAGATGGCTTCCGCTTGCTGAGGAAACCACTTGCTGCCAGGCATGGGTCGGCATGACTGTCCACGACACTCCAAAGTCAGTGGAAACAGCTAATTTTCCGGCGATTGGTGTGTTGGGACCGAAGAATATTTGATCTAGATCCGCTGCGGCAAGCTTGCTGCCATCAGCCGAGGAAGCGACGGAGCCCCAATTGCCAACGTTTCCGCGTGGAGTCCATGTCATTCCATAGTCTGTGGAGGTGTGAATTCGTCCGGTTGGTTCTGCTGTGGAGAAGAATTCACTACTAAATGCAGCTGCCAATTTGCTTCCATCCGCCGACATAGCAATGCGTCCCCAGTAGCCGTCGTCCCCTCTTGGCGTCCAAGTCGCGCCAAAATCTGCTGAGGTGTAAATTTGACCGGGGGTGAAAAAACCTAACTCGACTGCGGCGAGTTTGCTGCCATCCGCAGAGGAAGTAATCGAAACCCATGGTCGGCTGCTCTCACGGGGCGTCCAGATGGAATCCGCCTGGCCGGAAGTATTCACGCGCAGTCCTGCTGTGGCAGGTGTTCCATTCACGTGAAGAACTCCCAATCCCGGCAAACTGCTGAGCACAACGCCAGCAAAGGCATTCGGAGGGCTGTCGTCGGGATCACTGAAGCCCCAATCGACCACTTGAAACGAATAAGAGCTCCCGGCAGCGACGGTGACCGTCTTATTGCTGCCTGACGGGGCCTCGCCAGTGGGATTGACCGTCAGGACAAAGGTGTCGCCGCTCGAATACTGGCCGTCACTCACAGTCACCGTGATGATGGAAGTGCCATTTTGGTCAGGGGCGGGAGTGAGAGTCACGCTTCGTGAGCCTCCACTGCCGCCGAACACGATGTTTGAATTGGGGACGAGAGCCGTGTTGCTCGAAATGCCTGTGACGGAGAGGGCGGAGACGTCCGTGTCCAAGTCATTGACCGAGAAGACAACCGCTCCGGTCGAGGCATCCTCATTGACCGCTTGATCGGCAATGTCACTGATCGTGGGCGCATCATTCACCGCGTTCACCGTGACGGTGAAAGTCCGGCTGAAGGTGTTGTTCGAGGCCTGCTGGTCACTCACCGTGACCGTGATCGTGGCGCTGCCGTTGGCATTCGCCACCGGTGTGTAGCTGAGAGAACCGGTGGTGTTCGGACTGGTGTAGCTGACCGTGGGATGGGGAATCAGAGACGTGTTGCTCGAGGTGGCCGTGACGAGCAGCGTCTGCTCCTCCAAGGGCCCGGCGGTGATGCCGCTGAAGTGGATGGTTTGAAGTCCAGAATCCTCGGCGATGGCCGCCGGGCTGGCAATGGCATCCAAGGTGGGTGCATCATTCACCGCGCTCACGGTGATCACAAACGTGTCACTGCTCGACAACTCACCGTCACTGGCGGTCGCGGTGATGGTGGCGGTGCCGCTTTGATTCGCCGCGGGAGTCACGTTGACGGTGCGGAACTGGCCGCTTCCGCCGAAGACGATGTTCCCATTTGGCACCAGGGTTGTGTTGCTGGAGGAACCCGTGAGTGTGAGTGGATCCGGACCAGATTCGAGGTCACCCACGGTGAAATTCATCACCCCGCTGCTGCCGTCCTCGCTGGTGTTGGTGTTGAAGATGTCGCTGATGACCGGCGCGTCGTTCACCGCAGTCACCGTGACGGTGAAAGTGCGGCTGATGGTGTTGTTGGACACCTGCTGGTCATTCACCGTGACTGTGATGGTGGCGGTGCCACTGGCGTTGGCGACCGGCGTGTAGGTGAGGGTGCCGGTGCTGCTCGGATGGGTATATTGAACCGCCGGATTGAGAATCACGCCCGGGTTGTTCGACGAGGCGGTGATGATGAGGCCCTGTGCCTCCAACGGCCCTGAGGTGATGCCGCTGAGGTTGATGACCTGCTGTGTGGCGTCTTCAAGAATGGCAGCAGGATTGCTGATGGGGTCCAAGGTAGGCGCGTCGTTCACTGCGTTAACGATGACGTTGAAGGTTTGCGAGATGGTGTTGGAGGTGACCTGCCCATCATTGACGGTCACGGTGATGGTGGCGGTGCCGCTCATGTTCGCGACCGGGGTGTAAAGCACGCTGCCGGTCGTGCCGGGACTGGCGTAGCTCACCGTGGGGTTTGGAATGAGGGCCGTGTTGTTCGAGGTGGCGGTGATCATGAGTGTCTGGCTTTCATTTGGCCCGGCGCTGATGCCGCTGAGCAGGACCGTCTGCTGAACTGCATCTTCTTGAATAGTTCCGGGGCTGGTGATCGAATTCAGCGTCGGCGGGTCGTTCACGGCGTTTACGGTGAGATTGAAGGTGTCACTCGTGGTCGTGGTGCCGTCACTGACGGTCATGGTGATGATGGCGGTGCCGCTTTGATTGGCTGCAGGAGTGAAGGTGACCGTGCGGCTGGCTCCGCTGCCTCCGAAGACGACGTTTGCCCCCGGCACAAGCGTTGTGTTGCTGGAACTGTGGGTGACGGCGAGAGACGAGGCGGCCGTTTCCAGGTCGCCTATCGTAAAAGCGAGCGCTCCCGTGTTTCCGTCTTCGTTGATGGCCTGGTCCGTGATGTCTGTGATGGTTGGCGCATCGTTCACCGCATTCACGGTGACGGAAAAGGTGCGGCTGAAGGTGTTGTTGGACGCCTGCTGGTCGTTCACGGTCACGGTGATGGTGGCGCTACCGTTGGCGTCCGCCACCGGCGTGTAGGTCAGAGCTCCGGTGGTGTTCGGAGTCGTGTAGCTGACCGTGGGATGCGGAATCAAGCCCGTGTTGTTCGATGTCGCCGTGACGACCAGCATTTGCGACTCGAATGGGCCTGCGGTGATGCCGGTGAGATTGATCGTCTGCTGCCCGGCATCCTCATTGATGGCTGCCGGACTGGTGATGACATCCAGCGTGGGCGAATCGTTGACCGCGTTCACGGTGACGAGGAAGGTGCGGCTGAAGGTGTTGTTGGCCGCCTGGCCGTCATTGACGGTCACGGTGATGGTGGCGGTTCCGCTCATGTTCGCCACGGGGGTGTAAAGCACACTTCCGGTCGTGTTCGGGCTGGTGTAGGTGACGCTCGGCGTCGGAATGAGGGCGGCGTTGTCCGAGGTGGCGGTGACCGTTAGCGTCTGGCTCTCACCTCCGCCGGCACCGATGCCACTCAGGGTCCGGAATTGCAGTCCGTTGTCTTCGGAGATGGCGGCGGGATTGGTGATGCTGTTGAGCGTGGGGGCATCGTTCACGGCATTCACGGTGAGGTTGAAGGTATCGCTCGTGCTCACGGTGCCGTCACTGACGGTCACGGTGATGATGGCCGTGCCGCTCAGGTTTGCCGCAGGCGTGACAGTGACCGTGCGGCTGGCTCCGCTGCCACCGAGGACGATGTTGGCAAGTGGAACGAGCGTTGTATCGCTGGAGGCACGCGTGACGGTGAGGGAAGAGGCAGCCGTTTCGAAGTCACCGATGGTGAAGGCGAGCGCTCCGGTGTTGACGTCTTCGTCGATAGTTTGGTCTGCGATGTCGCTGATCGTCGGCACGGCGTTCACACCGGTTCCAGTAAGCGTGATGTCAAAGGTGGCCTCATCGTAGTCATCGCTGAGGATTTGCAGCGTGGTGCTGCGACTGCCCACAGCCGAGGGGGTGAAGGTCACCATGAAGGTTGTGCTGCCACCTGCGGCCACGCTGCTGCTCATGCCGGTGCTGTTGACGACGAAATCGGCGGCGTTTCCACCCGTCACAGACACGCCCGTGAGACTCAAAGCACCGTCGCCCGAGTTTTTGACCGTGAAGGTGAGCGGCGTGCTGGTGCCATTCGTGAGGCTGCCGAAGCTTTGGCTGCCGCCATCGGCGATGTTGGTGCCCACGGGCTGCTCCACCGCGATTTCAGGCCCCAGAGGCAAGGTGAGGACTTTCGACTCAGACGGGATGCCATTGGTGAAAACCGTCATGAGCAGATGCCCGGGCGCAAAAGCCCCCAAGGCCGTCGAAGTGAATCCGGTGGCACTGGAGCTCGTCGGCCTTGCCCACATCATCTGCGCATTGCCGAGGCTGCGGAGCTGTACGCGCGGAAAATCCGTCGCCGAGTCCTGGGTGCCGCCGCTTGATCCACCGGAGATGCCTCGCAAAGCGGTGCCTGTGATCGAAAGCACCCGCCCCCCATTGATCGAGGCCGTGGTGACCTGCGGCTGCCAGGCGCTGTTGAAGCCGAGACCGAGGTCCAGCAGCTCCGCCGTGTTCAGAGAAGTGGTTCCGGTCGAGCCACCCGCGATGAGCACCTTGCCCGTCGCGAGCAGGGTCAGGATGGGGCTCGTACGCACTGAGGACAGCGTCGGACCGCTGCTCCAGGTGCCGGTTGCCGGATTGTAGATCTCGGTGCTGGAAAGAGCTGCGCTCGTACCGGTGCCGCCAGCGACCAACACGCGTCCATCCGGCAAAAGCGCCGCCCGATGATCGTAGCGGGCCGTGGCGAGCGGACCCGTGGTGCTCCAAGTGCCCGTGGCCGGATCGAAAAGCTCGGCGGTGGCCCGTGGCGTGAACGTGCCGGCCAAGTTCCAATCCACATACATGCCTCCTACAACCAGCACCTTGCCATTCGGCAGCAGCGTGGCGGAATGGCGCTGACGCGTCTCCGCCATCGCGTTCACGGTGCTCCAAGTGCCAACGGCGGCATCATACAGCTCGCACGAGCCGAAACTGTCCATCGCGAACTGTGACGCACCGCCTGTGACGAGCACTTTGCCATTCGGCAGGGACGTCGCCGTGTGCCATAGACGGCCCGTGGCAAGGCTGCCGCTTGTACTCCATGAATTCGTGGCCGGATCAAAGAGCAATGAAGCGGTGAGGCCGGCAGGAAGACCTCCGCCGGTGATCAGCACTTTGCCCGAAGCCAGAAGCGTGGCGGTTTGCCTGATGCGTGACGAAGGCATGTTTGGTAGAGCCGTCCAGGTGCCAGCGACCGGGTCGTAAAGTTCCGATTTGTTCGCTGCATCAATCGTGGTATGCCCAGCGAGCAGCACCTTGCCATTGGGCATCAACGTGGCCGTTCCTTCCGAGTGACCGGACACCATCGTTCCAGCGCTGCTCCACGTGCCGGTGGCCGGATTGTAGAGATCGGCCGTGGCCGGGTTCGGATTGCCACCGCTCAGCACCAGAATCTTGCCATCCGGCAGCATCACCGGCTGGGCAGCAGCTCCTGTAGTCGCCTTCGTCCCCGTGGCACTCCACGCCGGGCTGTTGGAAGCAAAAATCTCCACGCTCGCGAGCGCCGCATCCGCACTGCTCGATCCACCCACGATCACCACACGCCCATCGGCCAGCAACGTGGCCGTGTGATACTTCCGCGCCGTGGCCAGCGAGGCCGTGGAGGTGCTCCAAGTGCCCGCCGCCGGATCGTAGATCTCCACGGAGGACAACGTGCTCGAAGTGCCCAGACCTCCGATGACCACCACCTTGCCATTCGGCAGCAGCGTGGCGCTGTGACCTGAACGTGCCTGGGCCAGCGAACCCGTGGTGGTGAAGGTATTCGACACAGGATCATACAGCTGAGCAACCGACGAGGGCGACGAGCCATCCGAAGCTGTTCCACCGCCGGCGATGAGGACCTTCCCATTCGGCAGCAAGGTCGCTGTGTGCCGGAAACGTGTGCTGGCAGCCGTCGGTCCCGCGCTCCATGTGCCGGTGGCAGGATTATAAACCTCCGATGCCGCTGCTGAAAAGGTGCCCCCTTCGACCAGCACCCGGCCATCCGCCAGCAGCGTGGCCGTGAACCCTGAGTATCTCTCCGCTGTCATGCTGCCCGTGAGTGTCCATGAGCCAGACGAGGTGTTGTAGGTTTCAGCCGACTTGGGATCGGCCCCGCCACTTCCACCAATCGCCAGCACCCGCCCATCCAGCAACGAGACGGTCGCGTGGCTGAAGCGGAAGCCGCCGCTCAACCCTCCACCGGATGTCCATGTATCGGAGACAGGATTGTAAATGCTTCCGCTACCATTTCCAAAACCAGCCGGAGAGGCTCCCACAAAAACCACGCCCCCTAGACACAACACCCGCCCGTCCGGCAGAAGCGTGGCCGTTGCCCTTTTTCGCCGCAGAGAATCCGAACTCACCGTGGACCATGCACCCATGACTGGATCAAAGACCTGGGTTGAAAAAATCACTCCTGCATCCGCAATCGTATCCGTCACGCCCCCTCCGGCCACCAACACCCGCCCATCCGGCAGCAGCGCCGCATTATGCACCATCCGAGCGTCCGTGATCGACGCCGCCGTGGTCATGGAATCAGCCGCTGGGGAGGCGGGTGAAAGGGCAAGCAAAGCCAGAGCGATGCCTTGGAGCCGGGTGAGGAAGCTTTTCATGGTGGAATGCGGCTTTTTAGCATGCCGCCCCACTCAAGCGCACTCTCTTTTTTGTCACGAATCTCTGCTTCTACTGCTGCGGCAACTCCAGCTTCAGCCGTTCCCCGCCGCGCAGGATGACGCTGGGGATCTTCTCGCCGGGGAGATTGCTCAGGAGAAGGTGGCCGATGAGGGCGCTCTCGGTCATGCGGGTGTTTAGATCGCCGATCTCCAGGATGAGGTCGTCTTTTTGGAAGCCGGCCTTCTTCGCGGCGGCGTGGGGACCGTATTGGCCGACGTGGAAAATCTTGAGCGCCATCTGCTCCTTCGTGAGGCCGAGCTGCTCCCGCGTGGCATCATCGAGGTCATCCATTTTCATGCCGCCAAAGGCCATCGCACGCATGGGCCAGGTGCCGACGCGTTTCGAGATGTCGGATTTGTTTCGCCAGGCAGGCGGCAGGGTGAGGCGCAGCTCGAGCGATTCGCTGCTGCGTTTCACCTTTGCCAACAGCGTGCCGCTGGCAGGCGCACGATGCAGCACCCAGCTCACATCGGCGATGGAGATGAGTGGCTGCTGGTTGAGCTCGATGATTTCATCCCCGGCTTGGAAGCCAGCGCTGGCGGCAGGTGTGCCCGCAGCCACGGCCTCCACCTTCGCCACTGCATCGGTGGCCAAAGTAATGCCCAGCACCTCGATGGAGGGCTGCGGGTAGATCCATTCCACCGGCACCGGCTTGCTCTGGCTGCGGTAGTGAGCGCGGAAGGCATCGCCCACCATGTGGCAGTGCACGCAGCTTTGGACGACCTTCCCGTCCCAATCGAGCTTGCTCTGATACTTCTCGGCCAGCGTGGGAAATTCTACGGGCGTCTGGTAAGGCACCGGACCGCCTTGCTTGCCCGCCAGCGTGGCTTTGTTCGCCGGATAACCTTGATGCAGGGCCAAGGCGGCTTCGAGAGCCTGGCGAAAGCTGGCCGTGGTTTTGTTCAGCGGGTCCTTCTGATGCAGCCAGGAGCCGAAGCGACCGTACACCGTGCCATCGCCATTGAACATGAGCGCGGAGAAGGACAGATCGAAATCAAACTGGAAGCGGGCGAGGTCGAGAGCATTGGCATTGATGATGCGCACGCACACAAACTGATCGAGCAGCGGGATGAGTTCCTTTTCCTGAAGCACTGCGGCATCCATGCCAGCACAGGAAAGGCAAGGCACGCAGCGCAAAATGACGAGCAGCGGCTTCTTCGTCGTCTTCGCCAGCTTGAAGCCGGATTCGACGTCGTTGTAATTCCAGCGTGCATCCGCCTCAAAGGTCGCCTTGTCACCGCGGACGGCTCCTTCGCGGTCCTTGACCGTTTCAGCGATAAGGAGGCCGGAGAGGCCAAGCAGGGCGATGAGAGCTTTCATGCCTTCATTTGGACAGAAAGGACGCCGAATGACAAGCGTCTTCCTTCGCATGACACGCACCATCCTCGCCATCGGCGCCCATTATGACGACTGTCCCTTCGGCATTCCCGGCACGCTGCTGCGGGCGGTAAAAAAGCACCAGCGCGTGGTCATCCTCAGCCTCATCGGCGATTACACGAACTGGCCGCCCGTCAAAGGCAGGGCGCAGGAACTGCTGGAGCTCTCGAAGCAGATGGCGGCCGAGCGTGGCATGGAGATGCGCTTCCTGAATTGGAAGAGCATGGGCTTTGAACCCACGCTCGAAACCAAACGCGCCGTCGCCGAAGTCGTCGCCGACGTGAAACCGGACACGGCCTTCATGCTCTGGCCGCGTGACCGCCATCCCGATCACGAAGCCGCCAGCGCCATCTGCCACGCCGCGTTGCACCAGCCCGCCCGTCTTCTCGGCGTGGAGGAGGCCCGCGTGCCCTCGCGCGTCTTCTGGTATGACAACGGCCCCGGCCACACCATCGGCTTCGAGCCCGATACCTATGTGGATGTCTCCGACGAGTGGGAATCCGCCCGCGATTGGCTCGGTCGCCTCATGGCCTTCGTTCGAAACGAGCCCTACGATCCCGCCAAAGCAGATGCCGCGATGGAAACCAAGACCGTCCTCTCACGCTACCGCGGCCTCGCCTGCGGCGTGCGCTATGCCGAGGCGCTCAAGAGCGTGAAGCCGGGCGTGACGCTGGAGTTGTGAGGTGGAAGTAAAGGGTGTCACGAACCCTACTCATCGCCCGTTTTCCGAAAGGTGGACCACGGACCAGATACGAGGTGTCACCAATGCGCCGCCAGCAGGTTATTCCTCACAGCCTCAAGTTTTGTTAAAAACACGGATTAGTTCCCGCAGATTCAGGGAGGCCCACAGATTGGTTTCAGAAAGAATCTGCGGGCCTCCCTGAATCTGCGGGAAATCACAAATCATGATGACGCAGGGTGTATCTCCCTGCCGATGTCATCATCGAGAGCATCAATGAGGCCACACGCCGGGCGTGGCGGATGGATGGGGCGTCATCCACCACTGCACACCGACCATGAAAACCAAACGGATTCTCCTCCCCGTCCTCTTCGCCAGCCTGAGCCTCTCCAGTTGCGTCTCGCTCGCCCTCCAGGCCCGCCAAGAAATCGGCGGCCACAAGCCGAGCGTCATCGAGCGTGTCGGCTGTGGTGCCATCGATGCCGTCACCCTGCCCGTGCAGCTCCCCGTCTTGATCCAGATGCAGTCTGCTGATTGAGATGCCATGGATTGGCTCCAAGCAAACCTGTGCCCGACGTCACTTGTCTTTACCCTTGGCTAAAAGACGGGGCGGGTGCTATGCTCTGCCCATGTCAGCTACTTTTAACGATGTGCGAGAAGCCGTGCTGCACCTGCCGAAGGGTGATCAGGCGCGGATTTTGGCGTTCGTGGCGATGGAGGTCACGGATGCGCATCCAGGCATCGACTTTCAGGCGAATGTCTGCGGCGGCGCGGCCCGTGTCATCCGCACGCGGATCCCGGTGTGGCTGCTGGAGTCGCTGCGCAGGCAGGGGAAGACAGATGCGGAGCTGCTCGCGGCCTATCCCTCGCTGAATGCCGAAGACCTCGCGAATGCCTGGAACTACGCCCGTTCGCATCGCGAGGAGATCGACCGCGAAATCGCGGCGAACGGCGACGAGTCATGACCGCCCGTCTCTACTCGAACGAAAACTTCCCTCTGCCCGTGGTCGAGGCACTTCGTCGGCTCGGGCATGATGTGCTGACCACGCACGACACCGGCAAATCGAACGCAGGCGTTCCCGATGAGGAGGTTCTGCGTTATGCGGCCGAAAATGGCCGCGCGGTCCTCACGCACAATCGTCAGGACTTCATCCGCCTCCACCGCCAAAACCCCGGGCATGCCGGAATCATCGTCTGCACCGACAATCCCGATTTTCCCGCCCTCGCCGCCCGGGTGCATGCCGAGCTTCAAAAATTCGATTCCCTCGCCGGCCAATTGGTGCGCGTGAATCGAGGCGCTTGAGCATGACCGTGCATCAAGGCGTGAGGGGCCAGGAATGGCCCTGATACGTTCTTCAGTGCGCTACGATCCACCGCCGCACTTCGTCGAGGATCTCGTTTTGGCGGCGGAAGAAGAGAAAGTGGTCTTGGCCGTCAAAAGCGCGCTTGGTGACCTTCATGCCGGCTTTTTCGAATTTCTCGGCGTAGCCGTCCACATAGCTCCAGGGCACGCGGTCGTCGTTTTGGCCGGAAAGGATGAGCACAGGGCGATTGGGGAGGCGTTTGGCCAATGCGGCGGGTTGGATGCGATCGTGCAGCACGGCGCTGAGGAGGATGAGGGAGGCGAATCGCGGCCCGCGGGCGGATTCGGCGAGGCAGACGCCTTTGCCGCCGTTGGAGAGGCCCATGAGGTGGATGCGCTCGGGATCGATGGCTGCGTGCTTGCCCGCATCGCGTATGGCGGCGGTGATGGCGTCATACGCACCGCGCTTCTCCCAGTTCCCGAGGCCAAAGGTCGGCGCAATGACGGTGCAGCCGGTTTGATCGGCCACTTTGGAGAGGAGCCAGATGTAGGCTTTGAAGTTTCCGCCGCTGCCATGCAGAAACACGAGCGCAGGCGCAGGCTTGCTGCGGTCGAGCTGCGGAGGGATGTAGTGAAAGTAGTGCCCGTGACGGAACTCCGCGAAGGTCACCTCGTCATAGATCGCGCCCAAGGCCGAGCCGCAGGCCGCGAACTCCGCATCGCGGCTCATCTCGGCGTAGATCGAGCCGGTCAAGGCGGCCAGTTCGCGCTTCTGCGCCCGAGTGAAGAGCGGATCGATCACCATCGCCGCCGCGTAGCCGAGATGAATCTGGTCGATCTCCGGCAGCACGTTCCCAAAGCCGTATCGCGCGTGATGCCACCCGCCATCCGCGTAGCGCGAGTGGATGCGTGCGCTTTCCGCGGTGTGTCCATCCGGTGCTTGCATGACCAGCCAGGCCCCCATCGCCAAACCGAGCCCCAGCAGCGCTTTTCCGAGCCATACCTGCCGCGTGGAGCATCGCTCATCGCCAATGCACCACAGCAACGGCCCGATTCCCACCATCCCCACCGCCAGCCCAAGCCCCAATCCCGTCCACGTCACCCCACAAGCCAGCATCACCACCGCCACGGGCACCAGAACAAGCGCCAGCAGCAGCACGAAGGCTTTGAGCAGGGCGAGAGGGGAGGACATGGAGGAAGTAAACGTGCCGGGCATGGACGGGCAAGTGTGATCCAAGCCTGCTATTGCCAAGATTTCTCCGGGCCGTTATGGTCAGGCCATGAAACAACTTACGCTCAATATCGACGACGCGGCTTTTCAGTCCGCTGAATCCGTGGCGCGGCAATCGGGGCAATCCGTCGCATCGCTGCTTCTCGGCTGGTTGAAACGAGTTTCCTCCAGCGCGGAGACGGAGTTCGACCGTCTCCTGCGTGAGGAGGAGGCCTTGAGGGAAAAACTGCTTCAAAGTGGCCGCCAGTTTGCCGCCAGCAGCCGCCTCCCTCGGGATGAGCTTCATGACCGTCATGCGCTTCGTTGATACCCTTATTCTTGAACCATGAGCGTGCTCACCCAGCGTCTGTTCAGCGAGATCGAATCCGCCCCCGAGTCGGTAAGGGCGGAGACGCTGGATTTTGTGCTGTTCGTGAAAAGCCGCCTGGGCGGCGCGAATGGGGCTGCTGGCCATGAGTCGCTCGTGCGGCATACGCCGGGTGTTTGTGGTGGGGATGCCTGCCTTGGCAACACTCGCATCGCCGTTTGGATGCTGGAGGAGGCACGTCGGGCGGGCGTGACGGATGCGGAACTGCTTCAGGACTATCCCAGCCTGAACGCCCGCGATCTCGCGGCGGCTTGGACCTATGTGGACACGCATCCCGAGGAGATTGAAAACGCCATTCAGGCCAACCGCAATGCCTGATGGCCCGTCTTTACTCCAACGAGAACTTCCCGCGTCGTGTGGTCGAGGAACTGCGCCGACTTGGGCATGACGTTTTGACTTCTTTTGAGGCTGGGCGTGCCAACCAAGGCATTCCCGATGAGGAAGTCCTCGCCTTCGCCACTCAGGAGCAGCGCACTCTGCTCACGCTCAACCGCCAGGACTTCTTCCGTCTGCATCGTTCGACTGGTGGTCAGCATGGAGGAATCATCGCCTGCACTCGCGATGATCCCCAGCCTGCTGCGTTGGCCCAGCGCATTCACGACGGCATTTCAGCAGCGGAAAGTCTTCAGGGGCAGGTCATTCGCATCGTCCGGCCTTCTGGCGGGCACTGATCTAAAAATCTCTTTCCTTCATGTAACTCGATGACGAATCGTTGATTCGTCTCTGACGTCATTTTCTCAGTTATGCCCTACAAAGACCCAGTCAAAAAAAGAGACTCTAATCGCCGAGCGCAAAAAAAACGCAGGTCCAGCCCGGAATCGAAAGAGAAAGTGCGGCGGACAGAATGGCTCAGGCATAAGAATTCGAGAGCGGCTCGAAACCTCAAAAATCAGTCCTATAACAGGAAGTCTGGCCGTCTGGCCCGTCCGAAAGGAAAGAGAGCCAGACCCTCGATCAATGTGCCAGAAGAGGACAAAGCTAAATTGCATTCACTCGGTTCGTCAAACAACCGATACATCTACTTCAGCCAGGAATGCGAGTTCACTTGGACTGGATTTGAAGATCTGATGAAAAGGCTACTGCCTGATATTGCATCGAGCCTACTGCTGCAGGAGGCGACGCAGCACACATCTCACGGACGAAAATGGCAGTTCTGGTCGAATGATAATGGCGAGCCGTGCTTTGTTGTATCTCGCAACAACGGAATCGCCATGGACGACCTTCACAAACTCACGGCGGAGTTCAAAGGTTATATTGCGGTGCATAGCGGCCGCTTTCCAATGATTAACTCAGACGAAGGTTGGGACGGCTCAGATGTTAAAGCACTGCGCAGCAATCTGGAAGAGCTCGAAAAAGGTGACTCTCGGGAGTTTTTACAAACTACAATCAAGTTACGCAGAGGGCAGCAAGCATTTCGGCAGCTCGTTCTCAGTGAGCACGGGGAAAAATGCTTGATCACAGGTTGCAGCGTTAAAGATGTTCTCGAAGCGGCGCACATTAAGCCATATCGAGGCCCCAAAGATCACAACATTAAGAACGCCTTGCTACTGCGAGCCGACATTCACACCTTGTTTGATCTTAATTTGATCGCCATCGAACCTCGAACTCTGCGCGTTCATCTGCACCCTTCATTAAAAGATAGCAGCTACGCTGACCTACACGAAGCCCCCTTACAAGTGCCTCAAGATTTCAGTTTCTTTGATTCAGCAATCGAGGATCGCTGGACTGAGTTTCAAAAAACTTGCCATCAGAATTAAGGAGGAAGCAAAACTCGCTTGAGAAGTTGAGCCTGCCTTTGAACGCTGGCTACCCGCGCTACGCAGAATAATTACCTGCTTCAATAGCACTTCACCAGCCCATCCTTCCACAGCGGCTTGAGCTGATTGATCGGTGAATCGACGTTTCGAAGCAGCAGCGCTAGGCCTGCATCCAGTTGGCCAGCTTCAGGTCCGGCACACGCTCGAACTCGCTGGTATTGTGGGTGACCAAGGTGCCGTCTGCGGCACGAGTGATGGCTGCAATCCACAGATCGGGTTCGCTGATGGGCTGGCCTGTCTTTTCCAAGGCGACTCGAATCTCGACATACTGTGCCAAGGCCTCGTCATCTGGCCATACGACGGCAAACGGCTGGAGAATGGTGCTTACCAACCGGTTGTGATGATCCGGTCTGGCGCTCTTGGCAGCTCCGACACGCAATTCCGCCAGCACCACGTGCGGGACACGAATCTCGTCCGGCGGCAGGCGCATGATCTGCTCCCGCACCTCTGGCGCTCGTCCTCGCAGCGCGGCCACGAAGATGTTCGTGTCGATGAAGAAGGCCATTTAGCAGGCGGCGAGAGGTTCAACTTGCCGTGCTCCACCACGCGCTGGCGCGGAAAAGGCGTCGTCCGTGATGGCGCCAAACGCCGCCTGCCATTCTGCGTTGTAGGCTTTGGCAGGGCGATGTTCCGCAGGCTCCAGTTCGGCCTTGATGCGAATCGGCAGCTTCCGCCAGGCCGCAGGCAGTGGCAGATGCAGCGTTCCATCCGCGGCAGGCTCGAGTATGGCTGAGAGAGTGCTCATCGGCAGGATTGTAGGCGATTCCGTTGTGATCGTAAAGCCTGTGAATGGAACCCGGCAGGACCGGGGCGGTTTTGAACCCTTTGCCGCTCGCTCTCCGCTTCGAGGAGGAGGCGGAGTCGGAGACGGAGGCAGATTAGTAGTACTTCACCAGCCCATCCTTCCACAGTGGCTTGAGTTGATCGATGGGGGAATCAATCAACGTCGTGCCGTTGTGGGAGATGTAGAGATAGGGATCGCGGGTGGCTTCGCCGATGATGACGAGGCCGGCTTTTTCGGCGGCGGCGACGTGTTCGGGGGCGAAATCAGAGTGCACGGCGATAAGGGGCGGTGAGATTGCCCTTCTTGTCGGTGATGCCGGCTTCCACACAGGCGCGATTCACCTCGGCGGGCGTCATGCGGCGGAAAACTTCGGACATGTAGGCGGCCCATTCGTCGGTCATGTAGCCTTTCCACACCGGCTTGGGCGGCATGGGCTTGGACCGTGTCTTTGCGGCACGCTGACGGGGCTGAGTTGCGAGTGCAGGCATGGCGTTACAGGATGGAGGTGGGACGGAAGTAACCGAGGATACAATCTGGATCTCGAACGGCAACCTGGACGTGGGATTTCATCCGGATCTCCGACTCGGCGAAGGCTGGCACGCCCTCTTGAAAGCATCCACGGACGGATTGAAAGCGGACGCCGGTTGCGGATTCCAGGCGTGGCAGGGCAAAGTTGATCACCGAGCAGTCCAGATCATGCAGCAGGCCGCGATTGTTTGGAATGAGAAGTCCCGACTGCTTGCGAGTGTCCACAAACGCCTCGTGGGCCTCTGCCAAGGTCTTTGTGTAGCGCGTGTCGAGTAGATCGAAACAGTTGCCAAGCTGGATCACCGCTCCCAGCACGGCAGGCTTTTTGATCCGCTTCGGGTTTCGCTTTTTCGTATCCGTCAATCGCAGCCCCATAGCCCCGGCGCTTGACTTTGAGCGGCGGGTCATGCGTTGACGAGGCTGCGCTCGGTCACGGTCTTTTCCTCGGCGGCTGCTTCGACAGCGGCGCGGCGTTTGGCTGCTACGGCGTGGGGTGTCAGTTCGTGCACTGTCTTGGTGGTGGCGCTCGGCAGCCGTTCAAATAGGGTCCGTTAGATACGCTTCGGCGTTGATACCCGCTCGGTAGCAGTTGGCGATGAGCGTGTAGAACGTGGCGGCTCGCTCGCCACTCTTCGCGTCGCCCATGAAGAGCCAGTTCTTCTTCCCGATGGCGCTCGGGCGGATGCTGTTCTCGACGAGGTTGTTGTCGATCTGCACGCGGCCGTCGCGGGTGAACACGCAGAGCTTCTCCCACTGCCCGAGCGCGTAGGCGATGGCTTCGCCGGTGAGGCTGCGGGGGAGGTGCACGCGGCTTGCTTGCAGGCTTTGCAGCCGGTGGTGGATGGCGACGAGGATGGGGGTGCTGTGCTCTTGTCGGGCTGTCCGTATCTCCAGCGGCCCGGCGCGGGCTTCTCTCATCCGCGCTTCGATGCGGTAGAGCGCCTGCATTTGCGCGAGCACCCAGCGGGCGTCTTCGCCTTCTTCTTGGGCTTCGTAAAATTTGCGCCGCGCATGGGCCATGCAGCCGGCGAGCGTGATGTTGCCTGCGCGTCCGGGCTGCTTGATGAAGCTGTCGTAGGCTTTGTAGCCGTCGCACTGGATGAGGCCGGTGTAGTCCTCCGGCACGATTTGCTCAAGGCATGCGGTGCCGCGTCCGGTGTGCCAGGCCATGAAGCCGATGTTGCTCACGGGGTTGTGCACGCTCCACAGATAGCCGGTGCCGCAGATGCCTTCGCGTTCGGGGTCTTGATACTTCACGGGTGTCTCGTCGATCTGCACATAGCCACCCTGAAAGACTTCTCTTTTGATCTGCTCGATGACGAGGCGGCTGGCCTGATGCGCCATGCCCATCCAGCCGCAGAGTGTCTGGCGCGGCACGGGCAGGCCCTGGCGGGCGTAGAGCTGCTCGATGCGGTAATACGGCAGGTGCATCTCGAAGCGTGAGGCGGCCACATTGGCCAGCAGTCGCGGGCTGGCGATGCAGCGCTCCTGCAGCCTCATCAGCGGGGCGATGACGGGCGGCAGGTGCCGCTGCGCGATGCGCACATATTTGCGGCGGATGATGTGCTGCTGGCGGAACTGCGCGGGCACATGGTCGAGCAGCCTGGTGGTCTCCGAGCCGATGCACACAAAGGCTGCCGGATCGGCCACGACCTCGGCGGGATCGACGATGATCTGCTCCACCGGCAGGCTCGCGACGAGCTGCGCAAAGCTGCGCTTCTTTTGCGTGCGGGCTGCGCGTGGTCCTTCTGCTCAGCCTCCGAGCCGTCGAGGCCGACGGTGGAGGCTGCGGGCTTTGGGCAGTCCGCAGGCGGCACCTCCAGGCCTTCGAGCAGCATCTGGAGCTGCGCGGGATCGAGCTTCTCGGATGACTTGCCAAAGAGCCGCTTCACCAGCGCATCCACCTTTGAGCTGGAGCACGCGGTTGTGCTGCGTGAGCTGGGCGATGATCTCTTTGAGCGATGCGACTTCCTTTTGATGCAAGGCGTCGCGTTCGTGGTCAGTCATCGTGTGTGCGTGCTGAAACGAAGGCCCGTCACGCGCTTATCACCTCATTGCATCTCGCACGAAAAAAACTCTCAGCCCTTCGCCGTTTGCTCTCTGCCTTACCGCTCATACCAGCCGCGCGGACGTGCGCCGTGCATGTCGATGCCGTCGGTAAGCAGCGTGAAGGCCTCCGGCTTGAGCTCGAGCTTCACCTGGCCCTCCTGCGCCGCTTTGGGCCAGAAGAAGGTGCCTTCTTCCAAGCGCTTGGTCATCAGCCACAGGCCCGTTCCATCGAAGTGCAGCACCTTGATGAGACGACGGCGCTTGTTGGTGAAGACGAAGAGCGCCTTGTCCTTGGGGTTCTCCTTGAGCTTGTCTGCCACGAATGCGTGCAGCGTGTTCATGCCCGCACGCAGGTCGCAAGGCTCCAGCGCGATGAAGATGCGCAGTGTGGAAGGGAAACTCAGCATGCGGGCGAGGCGGTCGAGTTGAGATGGCGCAGCAGATGAGCTGCCAGCTCTGCCTGCGAGGCATCGTGCAGATGCAGCCTCGCACCCCCTGGCAGCAGCAGCTCCAAGGCGGCAGGAGCAACTGGAGTGGAGGGCGTGACAGAAGAGGATGGCAGCGCCACCTCAACAAGCTGGAGACAAGCCGTGGTCTTCCCATTGGGCTGAGCCGAGCGCAGAGGGCGCTGGAGGGCCGTCTTTTGCATGGCCGCCATCTTTTGATAGTCGCCACGGGCACGACGGCGCTTTTGAATCCACGAGGCAAAGGTTTGGTAATTGACCCCGGCCATGCGGGCGAAGGGCCGCCCCTTCATGCCGCTGCGCTCGAACTCATCGAGCAGAGCCTCGCGCTTGTCCCGTGTGAGCGTCACGCGCCCCAAAACGTCCTGCTTCAAGAGGGTGGTCTGATCTCGCTTCGTAGTCATAAACGTCGTAGCCATAAAGCTACGACACTTACTGACTACGACAGACCCACGGTGCTAGGTCTGACGGATACGCTTTTTCTGCTCGAAGGCCCATTCGAGAGCACGCTCGGGACCGAATTCCCAAAAGTAGATGCCGTAGCCGAGCCAATCGTATTCGTTCTCACTCTTGGAAAGAGGCTCGCCATTCCACAGCACCCGCTTGACAACCGACTCGTCGCAACCGTGGTAGGCGATGATGGTGCGCTGGTAGTCGAAGTGCCGCATGATACCTATGCTGACTCAAAAGTGGGGATTTTGGCAAGCGCGGAGTTTGGGCGGGCGATAGACGCGGCTGCCCCAAACCTCTCCGAGGAAGAGGAGGAGGATTGCTGGCGATACTCTACGCTCTTTGCCCTTCGCTCTCCGCTTCGAGGAGGAGGCGGAGTAGGAGACGGAGGCGGATTAGTAGTATTTCACCAGCCCATCCTTCCACAGTGGCTTGAGTTGATCGATGGGGGAATCGATCAAGGTGGTGCCGTTGTGGGAGATGTAGAGATACGGGTCGCGGGTGGCTTCGCCGATGATGACGAGGCCGGCTTTTTCGGCGGCGGCGACGTGTTCGGGGGCGATTTCGACGAGGAGGCGGCCGGGTGTTTCGCCGAAGAGGAGTTCGGCGGTGGTGAGGCCGCTGGCGGCGACGGGCATCTTGTCGGTGGCGATGCGGAGGCCGGCTTTGCCGCTGAAGGCCATTTCGGCCAAAGCGACGGCGAGACCGCCTTCACCGATGTCGTGGGCGCTGAGGACGGCGCCTTGCTTCACGAGGTCGAAGTAGCGGCGATAGGCGGCCATGCTTTCGGTTTCGCAGAAGGTCGGACCGGCGTCGAGGCCGATGCCGCGGGTGTATTTGGCGACGATGCTGCCGCGCAGTCCGGCGCTGGCTTTGCCCAAGACGGCGATCTTGCTGCCGACGCGGCGCAGGGAGGCTCCGACGACGTGCTTCGCGTCCTCGACGATGCCGAAGCCGCTGAGCAGGAGCGTGACGGGGATGGAGACAGGGCCTTCATCGGTGACGAAGTAGTTGTAGAAGCTGTCCTTGCCGCTGACGAAGGGCGCCCCATACGCGATGGCGCTCTTGGCCATGCCTTTGGTGCATTCGACGAGGGCACCGAGCTCGCGCTCGTTGTCGGGATTGCCCATGCAGAAGTTGTCGAGGATGGCGATGCGGTCGGGATTCGATCCCATGGCGACGAGCTGGCGCACGCACTCATCGACGACGGCGCGGCCCATGAGATGCGGGTCGGTCTTGCCCCACTCCGGCAGCAAGGCGCAGGCGAGGGAGACGAGTTGCTGGCTGCCATCGACGCGGATGACGCTGCCGTCCTGCGGCGCATCGCCCGCGGCACCGGCGAGCGGTTTGAGGACGGTGTTGCCCTGCACTTCGTGGTCGTATTCGCGGATGATGGGCTCGCGGGAGACGATGGAGAAATCGGAGAGCAGCGTCTTGAGCGTGGCGGTCCAGGATTCCGGACGCACGGGCACGGCGGGCTGCACATCAGCCGGTGTGCGCCATTTCGCCCGCATCTCGCGGCGTGGGGCCTCATGCAGCGCGGTGACGTGCAAATCGCAGACGGTGGTGCCGTGGTGCATGACTTTGAGCCGCTGCGAGCCGTCGGCCTTCGCGAGGACGAAGATCTCGGTCTGATAGATGTCGGCAAGCTTTTGCAGCTCGGGCAAATCTTTCTCATCGATGGCGATGACCATGCGCTCCTGCGATTCGCTGATGAAGACCTGCCAGCTTTCGAGATCGGGCGCTTTCAGCGGTGCATTCTCCAGCCAGACCTCGCCGCCGGTTTCGCGGAGCATTTCGCCCGCCGCGGAGCTGAAACCGCCCGCGCCGCAATCGGTGACGAATTGAATGAGGCCCTTCTCACGAGCGGCGAGCACCCAATCGGCGACTTTTTTCTCCTCGATGGGATTGCCGATCTGCACGGCGGTCTGGTCTTCCTCATGCGAGTCGGTGGTGAGCTCGGCGGAGCTGAACGTCGCGCCTTTGAGGCCGTCTTTGCCGGTGCGACCGCCTGCGGCGATGAGCAAATGGCCGGGCTTCACTTCCTTGGCGATGTCCTTGATCGGGATGATGCCGGCGGTGCCGCAGAAGACGAGCGGGTTATAAATGAAGGTGTCGTCAAACTGGATCGCGCCGTTGACGGTGGGGATGCCCATGCGGTTGCCGTAGTCGCGCACGCCACGCACCACGCCGCGCATGACGCCGAGCGGATGGATGACGTCCTTGGCCTTGATTTGATCCTGCTCGATGTCGGGCGGGCCAAAGCAGAACACATCGAGCGAGGCGACGGGCTTCGCGCCCTTGCCCGCGCCGAGGATGTCGCGAATCACGCCGCCGAGGCCGGTGTTCGCGCCCGCGTAGGGCTCGATGGCGCTGGGGTGGTTGTGCGTCTCCACCTTGAGGCAGACGGCCTTGTCGTCATCGAGCTTCACAAAGCCCGCGTTGTCCTCGAAGGCGCTGAGCACGAAATCGGGCTTCGTTTTGCAAATCTCCTCCGTCACATTGCGGATGTAGGTCTTGAACAAGCCGTCCACGACCTCCTGCTGGCCATTGAGCGTGTGATAAATCTTCGCGCCAAAGATGCGGTGCTTGCAGTGCTCGCTCCAAGTTTGCGCGATGACTTCCATCTCGACATCGGTCGGCTCGCGGCCCTCATCCTGATAAATCTTCTGCACCGCGAGCATGTCCGCCTTGGAAAGCGAAAGCTTCATGCGCTTCGAGAGGTCGAGAAGCTGGTCAGCGGTGAGATCGCGGAGGGGGATGGAGCGGAAGACGGCTTTGGACATGGGTGGGGAGCCGTCTGGATTGGCGAGGAATCGGCGGGGTTCAATGCCAGAGGCATCAAAAATGACGCAGATTGCAAATGGGTCACACTTTATATCCCAAAGCCACTCCCGACTCGTGTCAGACCAGCATGGCTCTCTTGCTCAAAGCGGTGGAGGCGGAGGAGGTGGTGCCAAGGGGCTAACTTTGAGGCGTATGAAGAGTTTTGGCATGCTTCCGGTAGGGACAGAGAAGTGGAAGGTGGGGAAGGTTCCTGTATTGGTTACTGGGTTCCAGCTTCCTGGTAGGAGGGTGGTAGAAGATTCTGCGTCGTAGGCAATGCCGCTGACGTTGGCGGGTTTGGTGAAGGAGACAGAGAGGCTGCCGCCTGAGAGCTGAGGCTGCGGTATTGAGGTGGTGCTGCTTAGGTTGGGATCCAGGCCGAAGGCGAACTCCGCGAGGTTTTGGATACCGTCGTGGTCGGGGTCAGCGTCGTCGGCTGCGTTGCCCGTGTTGGTAGTGGTGCCGAAGTGTGTCTGCCGCCAGGTCTCGAAGGCCGTGAGCAGACTCTGCCCCGTGCCTGTGAGGGTGACATCAAACGGGTTTTCATTCGAGTCATTGTTCCCCACATGCAGAGCCGCCGTCCGTGCTCCTGTAGCACTTGGGGAGAAAGTCACCGTGATGAAAGCACTAGCCCCCGGCACCAGCGAAGTCGGCAAACCCACGCTGCTGATCGTATAGTCTGCCGAATGCGCTCCATCCTTCGTCACCGTGAGATTGTCCAGATTCGCATTGCCGCCATTCTGGATAAAAATCACCGCCTGGAGTGAAGAGCTGCCCACGCTGACCGCCCCAAAATCCAGTGACGAAGTGCCATCCGTGAGGTCCAGAGATGTCTGCTGCTGCAAAGCAATCTCCGCCGCTGCCGTCGGTCCACTCATCGCCGTGAGATTGCCCGCTTTATCTTGCGTGTAGCTGTTGCTGGATGCTGCGGTGAGGCGGTTAGCCGCATCGTAGGTAAATGTGGTGGAGACGGAGGCGGCGGATAGGAGGACTGGCAGCGCCAGGAAAAACAACAATGATGAGATTTTCATCATACTATGGTGAGGGTGTAAAATAGTCTCAAAATGCCATATAGCCCGGTTTAGTTTTGTTTGAGCATGCATAACATCTTCATGGGTTTCTATTTTGGAATCTAATTTCCTCTTTTGTAGAGTTTTGAGCGCTACTATATGCTTCTGAACCGCCAGCTGACAAAGCGGCTAGATAGCTTACAGCAACCTTGTTTACTCGAGCTAGATCGCTGAGCCGTTTTAGCCTTAACTTTTCTAGTTCCCAACCTCGCTTGGATGTTAGTGATAGCCTTTGCCATTCCGCTTCTAATTTCGTGATTTGACCCAGCTCGAATTGGCTAGCTACATTCGCTTCGAGAAGATCAAACGCTCTATTCGTGGCATCGGTTAGGCTTTTGTATCTAGATGTGACAATCGGTTGCAAAATCGCCAAAATATCCCTTCTCAACTGCTTATCTGAGGCAGACTTACTCATGCCTAATGTGGCATAATTGATGTCGTGAGTATTGCAGGCTGGAACAAGAGCCATAGCGTCTATATAGTCGGGCAGCACTAGGTTCGTGGAGCCAAAGATGATTGTGTTTTTGGTAAACTGACCTTTTGCACCACATCCGTTGAGCTGAACCTTTATGGTGTAGTTCCGAGATTTATAAGTCATCGGAACAAATGTTAAATACTGACTAGAGAAGACGACATCAAAGCCACTCGGGTCCAATTGTGTTATTGGATTCCCCCCCGCATACCCAAACCGATTCAGCGTCCGCGCATCACCCGCACTCCCTGCCAGCTGATCCAAGCTCACAAACCTCCCCGTGCTCGCGGCATAGTACCTTGCTCGCATGAAGTGCAGGCCATTGCCTTCATCCATGACGCCGTGTTGGCCGATGAAACGGAAGGGATAGCTGGAGGCCGCATTAGCCGCTGTGGTGAGGCCGTAGGGGCTGTAGGCGTAGGATTCCACGATGCTGCCGACGCTCACGGATGAACTCCAGGCGGTGTTCCCACGAGTGATAGCTATTGTATCGCCACGATGATTGAAGTGTGGCACGGCATAGCCGCCGGTGGCATCCGCCGTGGCGATGAGGCCGGTGGCTCCGTAGATGTGAAAGCGGGTTGGCGCATGAGCATCATCACACTCGGCCATCACGGTGGGCATGTCTCCACCGGGGGCTGTGAGATAGCGGGTGGTGGCGGCACTGGTACTGCGGGCGATGCGGACACCGTCTCCATCGTAGGAGTAGCTCGTGGTCTGACCGGCACGAGTGAGGCTGCTGAGCCAATCGAGGCCTTCAAAATCCAAAAAAGCATTCAATGGCGCAGGAAATGCCTCCGTGCGGCCTGCTCCGTCATTGATCAAATTTTGGCCATTAATCTTGGAGAGGCGGTTAGCGGCATCGGGCAGCAGCGTTACAGGTGCATCCGTGGGGTTAGCGAGTGGCTGGTCGCCGGTGATGCTGAGGATGTTCCCTGCCGGACTCCAGGTGTAGTCATGGTAGATGCTGGTGCCGTTTACCTGGGTGAAAATGCGGGAGAGACGGCCAGCGGGGTCATTGTACTGGTAGTCAGTCGAGGTGCCGTTGGGATTGGAAATGGCATCCACTTTGCCATCTCTGCGCCAGGTGTAGATGAAGCTGCCGCCCGTCCATGGTGAGATGGTTTTCATGCGGCCTAGATGATCGTGCGTGTAGCTCACGAGGCGACTTCCGGGGTAAGTGATGCTTTTCACCTGTCCGGCGGGTTCATGTGTGTAGGCCAGCGTGAGCGCTGAGCGGCCAAGCGGCGTGCGCGTGTAGGTGGTGAGGCGGTTGAGGAAATCATACGCATAGCTGCTGCTGCCACGGCGGTCGCTCATGCTCAGGCGGTTGAGATTGGCATCGTAAGTGTAGCTGACGCTAGAATTCAGCCCGTCGCCGTAATCGATGCTCTCTAGGCGATCTAGCACGCCAAAGCTGCGGGTGATGGTGCGGCCTCCGGGGAAGATTTCACGCTGGAGATTGCCATTGGCATCGTAGCGGTATCTCCAAGTGTTACCGAGTGCATCTTGGCGCTGGTAAAGGCGGCCCTGGGCATCGTAAGTGTGACTGATGGTTTCTAAGCGTGGGTCGGTGATGGTTTGGATGTTATCATCACCGTAGTATGAGGTAGATACGAAGATATTGGTGCTCTTACCCCAAGCGGCAGCGGAGTAATCGCCATCCATGACATCGCACACACGCTTGAGGCGGCCAGCATCGTCGTACTCATAGAGCTTGGTGGGCAGGTGGCCGGTGTAGCTGCCGGTGGTGCCAGTGGTCTCGCGGATGATGCGTTCGGTGGCATCATATTCGAACTCTTTGAAGTTCTGAAAACCGCTGGGAGCGGGCTCACTGATGCGCTGGACGAGGTGTTGGCGAGGAGCGGCGTGGTAGGCGTAGGTGTGGGTGATGCCCTCGCCATCGGTCACGCTGGTGACACGGCCATCGCTGAGATAGGCGGTGGTTTGCAAGGTCTCCCAGGAGGAAGTGAGCGGATTCCAGGCACGGGTGGTTTCCGGCAGGCCGCCCGCATTGCCCGTGGTGCCAAAGGTCTGCTCGAGGATGTTTCCATTCGGGTCCGTGGATCGGTAGGCGCGGCCCAGCGCATCGAAGTCCGTGATGCTGGTGGGCCTAGCAGCCACGCCGTCGGGCGAGGGCTGGCGCACACGCCAGGGGCGGTCGAGACCGTCGTAATCGGTGTTCGTCGTCTTTTGTCGGCGGTCCGTGACGGAGGTGCGGTTCCCATTTTCATCGTAGCCGATGACGATGTCCCGCGTCTCGCCGCTGCCGGGCGTGAGATTCACCGCTCGGATGAGGGTGGGACTGCCTGCAGCATTCCATTCGATGTAAGTCTGGTAGTTCTTCCTGTCCGTGATGGTGCTGGGGAGGCCGCGATTCGGTGTGGGATAGGTGAAGACGGTTTCTCGATTGGCATTGTCGGGATCAAAGGGCACGATGATCTTCCAGGTGTCGCCCGTGCCGTTGTAGAGTAGTTCCGTGATGTTGCTGCGGCCATCGTCCACCAGATGGGGGAGTCCGGTGGCGGAGTCGAAGTCGGTGATCCTGCTGCCCTGGCTGTAGGGATTCAGAAACGCCGAAAGTTCGCCAAAGCTGGAGAATTGCGGTGTGAAGGTATTGTTGCGCTCATCAGTCACGGAGGTGGGAAGCGCGAGGTTGTTGGCGGGGTTGAAATTGTAGCTCACCTGCTTCGTAAAAGTGGTGGAGCTGCCGGATGCACTTTGAACGATGCTGGTGACAAGGCCGCGCCCATCTGGCGAGTAGCCGAGAGTGTTCTTCACACCCACGGGTGAGGTGATTTCACGAGGCAGCCCTAACTCACTGGTGCTCAGGCCACTGAACTGAGCGGCACTGAGTGGGACCAATCCCGTGGTGCGGTTACCCGCGCCATAGGAGTCCGTGACGCCCGTCACGACATAGTCCGTGTGAAAGAAGCGAATGTCACTTTCGGTGCCGGGACGATCAATGTGTGTGAATCCGGAACCATAGGTAAAGGTGGTGGACCACGAGGTGGAGACACCACCGGAGGTGGCGGAAGGCTGGCTATAACCAACCACCCGACCAGATCCATCATAAGTGATGCTGCCCAGCGGGGTATTGCCCCTCGGCAGCGTGATGGAGGAGAGCTTTTTGGCTCCATCTCCAGAGGTGTAGTAGCTGAACCAAGTGCGCACATCCACTCCGGCTTCATGGCTGAGACTGTCACGATAAGAAAGGACGTTCCCATCTGAGTTCCAGGTGTAGGAGACGGTGAGCTGGGCATCGTTTGCGGTGACCTGATTGATGCGGTTATTCGCATCGTAGAAAAAACTGTAGGTGCGACCGGACTGGTCCGTGACACTTGAGATTCGCGGGATGCCCGCGATGGGGCCTTGCACTCCGTTGAGGTAATTGATCGTGAGCCCGTAACCACGTAGGTTCTTAATGGAGACGAGGCGATAGGGCACATTGCTACGCTGGGCGGAGGCCGTGCCATCGAGTTTCCTTCCCTCGAAAGTATAGACTAGCGGCTCGGCGTCGTCGGTGTAGAGCCGGTAAGTCGGCACCCCGCCGAGATTGTATTCTTCCTTTAACCGAGAATGGTCGCCGGGGGTGAACGAGTCGTATTGCCCATCTGCTCCCAATGAAAAATGGGTGGGTGCTCCGTCTGGCGCTTCAAAGGCGACGTAAAATGGGACATCATCAATGATGAAGATGTCACTCGTTTGATAATCCTGAGTGGGGCGGATATAGGTCTCAAAATTAAATCGCCAATTCCCGGCCTGCCCAGCGAAGGGGCCTGAGTTGTAGGATTTTCCCAAGGTGAAAGGCACTCCGATAGCGGGGACATGCATGTCCACGGAAGACGTGTGAAAATTTCCCACCCCTGCCTGGACGCCACCGAAGGAAGCTCCACCTGCACCACGAGCTTCTGGGCTACCCAAAGTCACTGGACGAGCGATGGGTGCCTCGAACTGACTACAGGTGATGTTCCCTGCTGAATCGCTGACGCGGACGAAAATCAAATTGGCGCCGTAGCGCGGAAGAATCTTCGTGGCAGACACACCCCCACTAATGGGCGTCAGGGTGCCCCCGCCATTGAGCAGCCATTGGTATGAATAGGGCGGGGTGCCGCCTGAGGCTGCGGCGGTGAAGGTATCCGTGAAGGAAAGGTCTCGATAACGTGGGAAGAGACTGGTCGGGCAGGTGACGGTGGCATTCAGAGCCGACTGGCGCTGCACGGTGAAGGCAGCACTGGAAACAAATGAGGCTGACGAGTAGTAACCATCAATGCGGAGCCTGATCGTGCCAGATACTGGAAGGACGGAACTCCAATCCATTGCAGGGCTGCCAGTGACGGGCAGCCGCCAAATGAGGCGTGTGAAGTCCACCGTGCTGGCAAAACCATTTGCGTCTGCGAAGGCAAGTGGAGCATTTGTGTCTGCATCTCGCATGACGAACCAGTCCCAAGTTTGTGCCCCAGGAGGAGGTGGCGAAGTGCCATCAATACAAAGGGGGCCGCGGAGTTTTTTGTTATGCAACGCCGCGACGCCAGCCCCGAGTGGGTTTGGTGTGAAGGTATCAAACGTGAATGGGACAAAAACCTCATGGAAACTGGTGCTATTGGCTTCAAAAGAGGGGTCGAATGCCTTGATGCGAACGTAATATTGAGCTCCATCCGTCAGCATCCCGTTCACGTCGGATGTGGAAAAGGTAATCTGCTGCTGAGCACCGCTGATGGACGCATAGCCGGTGCCGATACCGGTGGTGCCTGAAATTTTCGCCACTCCAGGTGTGTTTGTGGCCGTCAAATGGGCGTCGTAGCGAAGTGGATCACTATTGGTATCTGTTATCGTGAAGGAAGCAGTCACCGCACCAAAGCTGGATGCTGCCGTTAAGCCACTTACGACTGGTGAGGAATTTGAGAGCACGGTGAAACTGGAGCCGTCCGTCCATCCAGAAAAACTAAGACCGCTATAAAAGCTCTTCACCCTCCACTCGTAAGCCTGCCCAGGTATCGGTGGCGCAGCGACTTCGGATGAACCACTCGTCAAATAACTCCAGTTGAAGGAGGTAAGGCCGTTTCCATTCAGCAAAATATTCACAGGCACATTTGCAGATGCGGGGTCCGCATCGTTTGTCGGAAATGACGCCCCCATTTTTCTAACTTGCAGCCTATAGCCGTTTGCGAGGCTTACCGTTCCCCAGCCAAAAGCCACTTCGTCATTGGTTGCTGTGCGCGAAAGGGATCCAGGAGATGATAAAGGAGTCATCTGGAAGGAAATTGGGGCGCTGCCAACTCCAGTGAAGCCAGAAGCAGGGTAATATGCGATATTGGCCCTGTAGAAGAGTCCTGGCTCAAGAGCATAGCCAGTGATGGTATGGAGACTGGCGCTTGTTTGTGTCACTGGCAGTGTGCCAGCTCCGCTGCTTCCAAAAATGAGTGTTTCCTGAGTTGTGCCATTTAGAGAATTCGTGCGAACAAGCCCCAGCTCGATCCGTGTTGCGTTTAGCAAGCCTCCATTCCAGGACCAGTTCACTGTTGCAGTCGTTCCAGTAATGCCGCTGGTCGAAACGGAAGGCGAAGGCAGAGATTGGGCAGCCTGTAAATCGAATTGACTTATCCGCCACCAATCAGGATTCGAGGTGTCAGGCGTATTTGCGCCCGAGACCGTGCTATCAACAATAACATTGCTTGTCGAAGATGACCTAAAAGTGCCCGAAATGTCATAGCTACCAGTGGGCCATCCTGTAGTATCTATATCAAAGCTGTAGTAGTCCGTCTCTCCGTTGCTTAGCGGGCTGTCGGTACCGTTGCCCATCGCGCTAGTTGGCAGTGCTGAGACCAAGCCTGCACCGTTCCCTCCTGGACTGCGATACTTAGTGGTACTCGTAGAGGCGTGGCGCACATTGATCATTGCCCAAGCGCCTGTCGAGGTGCTGGTATTCACCGCCCTCATCGTGACCCAGATGGTTTGCCCCACGTTAAAAGTCCCAAACGAGTAAGTCAGCGCACCTTGACCAGAGCCTGGAGAGCTAGTGTTGGCGGAGCCTGATACGTCGGTAACTGCCTGCACGCTGTAAGTGACAGACTGGGCATGAGCTGCGTCAATCATTGCGAAGCCTACAAGTGCCGAAATGACTGCTTTTGAGTAGATTCGAGATAAGGAATTTGAGATATAGTCTATCAGTAGCATAATTTACTGTGGGTAGGTGCGACGGCGGGTGCAAGCTGGTTCCGGGGGAGGGGGGGGGGGGGGGGGGGGGGGGGGGGGGGGGGGGGGGGGGGGGGGGGGCTGGTGGTGGAGGTGCCCAAATGCGAGTGCCAGCTGGGCAGGGCATTGACCTTAGTGGTCGTTTGGGGCGGTGCTGTGGGTGGGCAAAGGCCGAGGTGGCCTGCTCCCTGAAAGTAGGACGGTTGTAAAATGTAGTTCTGGCTCCGAAACCAGGAGAACAGAACACCATGAAAAAGAGCAGACACAGTGAAGAGAAGATCGTGAGCATCCTGCGCGAGGCGCAGGGTGGGATGAAGGTCCGGGACGTGTGCGCGCGTCATAACATCAGCGAGCAGACCTACTACGGGTGGAAGCGCAAGTATGGCGGGATGCAGGTCGATGAGCTGCGTCAGGCGAGGGCGTTGGCGGAAGAAAACGGGCGGCTCAAACGCATCGTGGCGGACTTGACGGTGCAGATCGACATCTTGAAGG
Organism: Verrucomicrobiaceae bacterium; assembly: GCA_016713245.1. Taxonomy (GTDB): domain Bacteria; phylum Verrucomicrobiota; class Verrucomicrobiia; order Verrucomicrobiales; family Verrucomicrobiaceae; genus Prosthecobacter. The sequence goes on from JADJPM010000004.1 coordinate 633,607, forward strand.
CCATCAACGCAAAAAATGGTAAGCCCGGCCAGCAAGCGACGGGCGGCACGATACGCCATGCAAAGCGATTTGGGCGGGATCGCGCAGGTGTGTCGTGCCTTGGAGCTTGCACGGTCGGGCTACTACCGGGTGGCGAAAGTGAGCGCGGAGGCGAGGCATCGACGAGTTCGCATCGTGCGGCTGAGCCGTGAGCATCCGCGCTACGGTTACCGCCGGATCGCGGCGTTGCTGCGACGTGAGGGCGAGCGGATCAACGTGAAGTGCGTGGCGAGGGTGCGCCGGGAGGAAGGACTGCAGGTGCGCAAACGCCAGCGGCGGATGCGAAGAGTGAGGCTTGGGCAGCAAGGCCGGCAGGCTGCGGCGCATCGCAATCACGTGTGGAGCTGGGACTTTGTGAGCGACCAGGTGGAGGGCGGCAGCGCCTTTCGCATCCTCACCTTGATCGACGAGCACACGCGTGAGTGCCACGCCACGCATGTGGCGTGGTCGATCCGCGCCACGGACGTGCTTGGCGTGCTGGAGTCTGCGATGCGCAAGCACGGCACGCCTGAGCACATCCGCAGCGACAACGGGCCTGAGTTCATCGCGTATGCGATCCAGGACTGGATGCAGCATCGACACATCAAGATGAGCTACATCAAGCCGGGGTCACCTTGGGAGAACGCCTACATCGAATCGTTCCACGACAAGCTACGCGACGAATGCCTCAACCGCGAGGTGTTCGGCAGCCTGGCGGAGGCCCGTGTTGTCGTCGAGCAATGGCGGCGTGAATACAATGAATACCGGCCTCACAGCTCGCTGGACTACGGCACCCCGGCACAGGCGGCGACACGCTGTCAAACTCCGCTACGGCCTCGTCTCGCTACGCTCGACGAGACCTTCGCTGCGTTTGACAGCGTGAGAGAACCAACCAACATCAAGATCAACCCAAGGACGCAGGAACTACATTTATGACCTGTCCCACCCCAGGGAGCAGGCCAGAGGCAAGGAGGCGCTCGTTGGCTTTTGGGAGCGGCTGCGTCAAAGCCGCACGAAAATCGAGGCGGTAGCCTGCGACATGAGCGGTGCCTACTGGAGCGCCATCAACGAGCACCTGCCTGATGCGGCGCTGGTTTTCGACCACTTCCATATCATCAAGCTCGCCAACGAAAAGATCGACGAGATACGGCGCGGGTTGCAACGCACGCTGGAGCTCACCGGGCAGAAGTTCATCAAAGGCACACGCTATCTGCTGCTCTACGGCAAGGAGAACCTGCCGGAGAACAAGCGCCCGAAACTGGAGGAGGCGCTGGCTTACAACGAACCGCTTTCCAAAGCCTACTACCTCAAAGAAGAGCTGCGCCAGTTATGGAACCAGCCAGGCAAGGCAGCGGCGCAGAAGTATCTGCAAGAGTGGATACTCAAAGCCTACGCCACCGCCATCGGGCCTCTCAAGCAGCTCGCCAATACGATGCTGACGCACGCACGGCAGATCTTGAGCTACTTCGACTATCCAATCAGCTCCGGGATCATGGAGGGCATCAACAACAAAATCGGACGCCTCACCCGCATGGCCTACGGCTACCGCGATGTGGCCTTCCTTCACCTGCGCATCTACGCCCTCCATGAGTCAAAAGACATACTCACCGGCACCTGAGCACTGCACCAACTTCCCGGATGAACCAATTGCTTCGTCTGTGTTTAAACTGCGCCTAACTTGCCTTTTTATGCGGACAAACGGGCATATACCACTCCACTAAGGGTGAATATGCACTCAGGTGGTAAGGGTGAAAAGGCACTCAGGTGGTGCATCCGGGGCGTCCTTGGCTGGAGGTGAGCAGGTTGAAGGTGTTCTTGTCATCTTTCACGCCGTCCGCTAAACAGTGCGCCCGCATGACAAGCCAGCCTCCCGCCCAATCCCGCCACTGGACCACCCTCTCGCGAAAAGTAGTCTATCCGGGGCGGCCGTGGCTGGAGGTGAGGCAGGAGGAGGTGCGGCTGCCGAGTGGGCGGACGATCCCGGATTTTCATGGGATCTGGCTGCCGGATTATGTGATCATGTTTGCTGAAACGGATGACGGGCAGGTGCTGATGGGGCGGCTGTATAAGCAAGGGGCGGGCACGGAGACGCTGATTTTTCCCGGTGGGGCGATGGACAAGGATGAAGATGCGCTCACCTCGGCGAAGCGAGAACTTTTGGAGGAGACGGGCTACGCGGCTCGTGAGTGGACGGTGAAGGCAAAGATGGTGGTGCATGCGAACTACGGCTGCGGGCATGCTCATTTTGTGCATGCAAAGGGCCTGACCAAAGTTCAGGAGCCGCCGCATGATGACACGGAGGAGTTGACGGTGGAGTTCTACCCTCGATCCGCTCTGCGTGGCCTGCTGGAGCGGGGGGAGATCGTGGTCATGGATTGCGCGGCAATGCTCGGGGTGATGGGCGTGTGAAATTGGTGCTTGGAAGCGGCGCGGGCACTCTCTAGTCTCGCGCCATGACCCGACCGCGGCTTTCGCTTCGAGATTTTTCCATTCCCATGGCCCTGCTGGCGGTCATGGCGTTCTTCGCTGTGGCGGCACCGGAGTTTTTGAGTGCCCGAAACCTCTCCAACCTCATGGTGGAGCTTTCCATCACGGCCACGCTGGCGATGGGCATGTTGCTGATCATCCTCCCGGGGCACATCGACCTTTCGGCGGGCAGTGGCGTGGGATTGCTGGGCGGAATCGCCAGTGTGCTGGTGTTTCGTTATGAGCTTCCGGCACCTTTGGCGCTGGCTTTGGGCCTGCTGGCGGGCGTTTTGATCTGGCTGGGCATGGGAGCTTTTATCGTGCGGGAGCGAGTGCCGAGCTTCATCGTCACGCTGGGGGCGCTTTTGATCTTCAAAGGCCTGTTTTGGCAGGTGATCGCGAATGCCACCGTGCCGGTGGCTCCGGGTGGGAAGGCGAATGCCTATTCGCTGCTCACCACCTACTATCTGCCGACCTCGCTGGGCTGGGGGCTGGCCGAGGTGCTCGTGGTGGCGCTGGTCGTCACGCAGGTGCTGGCGAGGAAAAAACGGCTCGAGCATGGTTTGGAGGCCGATAGCCGGGAGATGATGTTTTTGCGGCTTTTCATCGCGGCACAGGCCATCGCCTTGTTCGTGCTTCTGACGGGGCAATTTCGCGGGATTCCGCTGCCGTCGCTGATTCTCGGTGTGGTCAGTTTTGCGGTGTATGTGATCACGCAGCACACGGCGCTTGGGAGGCATCTGTATGCCATCGGCGGCAATGCGGAGGCGGCGCTGGTTTCCGGCGTGCCGGTGAATCGAGCGGTGATTGCCGCGTTTGGCTGCATGGGCGGCATCGTGGCCATCACGGGCTTCATGCAAACGGCCTATGCGGGCTCTTCGACGACGACGGTGGGCGAGCTGATGGAGCTGGACGCCGTGGCCGCGTGCGTGATTGGCGGCGTCAGTCTCCGTGGCGGACGTGGCAGTGTGCTGGGTGTGCTTTTGGGAGCCATGATCATGACGGCGCTCATCAATGGCATGACGCTGATGTCCTTGCAGCCTGAACATAAATTCATTGCCCGCGGCACGGTGCTTATCCTTGCAGTATGGATGGACATGAGACTCAGCCGGAGGCAATGACGAAACCAGAATGAGGAAGGACGAATGATTTCCGCATTCGACATTCCTTCCTCATTCGTCATTCTCCAATCGTCATTCCAACCATGTCCGCTGCTGCCGCTCTTCTTCGCGATCACCTTTTGCACCGCCTATCGAAAGGCGAGACGCATGTGCTGCTGCGGCCGGGAGTGTTTGGGAGGGCGGCGGAGCCAAAGCGGCCTGAGCCGAAGGTTGAAGCGCCAGCCGCAGCTCGGGAGGTTCTCGAAAGGCCATCGCTGCCTGCGCCGACTCGCGTGAGCCAGCTCACGCCCACCGGCAGCACGAACGCGGAAAAGATCGCCTCGCTTGCTGCCATGGCGGAGTCTTGGGAGGCTGCCCGACAGCTCGGCACGCTGCGCCAGACGATGGTTTTTTCTGTGGGTGATCCGAATGCGAAGCTGATGCTCATCGGTGAGGCCCCTGGGGTGGAAGAGGAACGGCAGCGCGAGCCCTTCGTCGGACCGGCCGGGCAAAAACTCACGGGCATTCTGAAGGCCATGGGCCTCGAACGTTCGCAGGTTTATATCAGCAACATCTGCAAGTTTCGTCCCGCGATGGACAATCAAGGTAGCGGCAATCGAGCACCCACCGAGCCGGAGATGGCGTCTTGCTTGCCTTTCGTGCTGACGGAGATCGATGTCATCCGGCCGCAGATCATCGTGGCGCTCGGAGCCACCGCCTCGAAGGGCCTCGGCATTGAAGGGCCGGTGGGGCGGCTGCGTGGGAAGTTTCACGATTTTCGAGGCACGCCCATCATGGTGACCTATCACCCGAGCTACATCCTGCGGGAGGAAAAGATGAACGGCGGCATGCAGGCAAAACGCCAGGTGTGGGAGGACATGCTGCAGGTGATGGAACGCCTCAGCATGCCCATCAGCGAAAAGCAGCGTGGCTTCTTCAAAGCGAAATGAACGCATGAAATACGGCCTCCATCTGCTTCTCCTCACCCTTCTGGCATTCGTGGAATTGCCAGCGCAGGAGCAGGTCAGCCAATTTGGCACGAAGAAGCATGTCGAATACATCCCGGGCGATCTGCCGCTCATCCTGTGCTCACCGCACGGAGGTGCATTGAAGCCCAGCGGGATGCCGGATCGCACCTACGGCGTCCTCGGTGCGGATGCTTACACGCAGGAACTCACGCGGCTCACGGCGGCGGAGATTCAAAAGCTCGGCGGTCACCGTCCGCACCTCGTGCTCAGCCATTTGCACCGCAGCAAGCTCGATCCGAATCGCGAGGTGAAGGAGGCGGCACAGGGAAATCCCACCGCCATCACGGCCTGGAAAGAGTACCATGCTTTCATCGAGCAGGCTCGCCAAGCCGTGATCAAGCAGCACGGCATGGCCTTCGTCATCGACATGCACGGCCAGAGCCACAAAGGCGAGCGGGTGGAGCTGGGCTACCTGCATCCACCTTCAGAACTCTCCCAATCCATCGAGGTGCTGAACGCCGCCGAATTCATCGCCAAAGGTAGCCTCGCTCTGCTGGTGAAACGATCTGGTCGCAGCTACACCGAGCTGCTGCACGGCCCGAGGAGCATGGGGGCTCTTCTCTCGGCGCAGGGCTATCGCAGCACGCCGAGCCCGCAAATACCCGTGCCAGACGAACCTTACTTCAAAGGTGGCTACACGATCGCCAGGCATTGCACGGGCGAGACCACGGGCTTTCAGCTCGAGGCGAACCGCAGCCGCCTGCGTGACACGCCCGCGAATCGCCAGAAATTCGCCCACGCCTTTGCGGTCGTGCTGGAGGATTACCTCTCCGGGCATCTCAAAATCTCGCTGCGCTGATCTACCATGGTTCACTGCCGATCCTGCTGCGTGCTCGCTTTGCTCATCGCCCTCGTGGCATGCAAAAAGCAGCCTGCGAAGGTGGAAAAGGCCGCGCCCACCGCACCGGTGATCGCCTCCACGCCTGTGCTGGAGGGCTTTTCACTTGCCTCGCGGGTGCCGCATGAGGTGGAGGGCTTCGTCAGCAGTTCACGCGGCGGTGGGCATTGGCAGGCCTTGCAGGCTACGCATGCCTGGCAGCGCTGGTCGAATGGCAAAGAGCCGCTGAAACTGCCGCTCGATGATGTGTGCGTGGCGGTAGGGCCTGGCTTTGCGGAGGCCGTGCACACACTGCGCCCGCTCGGCGAGGCCTGGAGCATCGTGGCGGCACGCGGATGGCTCGGTAAAACCATGCTCGGCAAAGCGATGGCGTGGAATGATCTCGCCGCCATCGATGAGGTCATCCTAGCGTTGGAGAGATTCGAGCTGCCGCTGCTGCTGGTGGGGCTGAAAGGAGCAGAGGCGCATGATTGGATGAAGCAGATGGCTGAGCCGCTTTTCACCGCGCCGTGGTTTGCAGACGCACCCGTTTCCATGATCACCACCACGAAGGGCGAGCAGATCGCCCTCACGGAGGTGGATGCCGCGCAGGTGTTCACGGCGGCATGGCGCAAGGAATGGCTCGCTGCTTTTGCCGCTGCCTCGCAGCCTGAACTCGACGCCACGATGCGGGAAAAGATCGCTCACGCCCTCGATGTGCTCGCGGGCAAGACCTTTGTCGTCGCGGTGGGAAAAGGGAAGGACAGTGCGTGGATCGGCATCGCCAGCACGAAGGAGCAGCTCCGCCTCGCGGATGCGCCTGAGGATTCGGTGCTAGCCCTGCCGGAGCTTCAGTTCATCTCGCAGCATCAAAACAAGCCCCTCATCGGCCTCGCGATGTGTCGCGGAACGGTGCTCGATGCGCTGGGTGAGGAACCGCTCGCGGTGCCGCTGCTGCGTGGTGTGCTGCAAGGATGGGAGAATGAGCCCGTGGCATCCGCTTTCGCCCCCGCTTTGCTCGCGGCCATGCCGGAAGCGAAGAGCGACGAGCATTCACCGAGGCGTGATGCTGCCGCCGTGGCCTGGTGGGAGGAGGGGCTTCACATCGATGCACGCGGCGGTGTATCGCGTGAAGAGATCGCGGCACTCGATAAGGCATCTCGCTTCACCACCGCCATCGAAGGAGACAAGGTGCTGCTCGCCTATGCCGGTCATCGGCATGGTGGAGAGGTGTCGTGGGAATCAGCGAAAGGCTGGATCGGCCTGCTGCATGCCGGAGCACTGGCCTATGCAGAAAGCGGACTCGCCGGACCGAAGGACAATTTGCTGTGGGCGAAGTTTCTGAGTGATGCCGTGCCTGCCTCGCGTGAGATTTGGGCGAGCGGACAAGGCTTGATCCAGAAGGGACTCGATGAGGACGGGGCCTTCGTGTTGGATGCGGGCGGTGTGATGCCCGCTTTGCCAGGTCTGCCGCCCGGCGGAGAGCAGCTGGAGTTGCCGCGAGTGTGCTGGATGGGCGGCATTCAAAACCGGGCAATGATCTCCACCACTTGGCTGGGCATCGAAATGGGACTCACGCACCTCCTCGCTGCTCTGCCGGCCCAGCCACCGCCGCCGCTGCCTCCCGCTGAGGTTTGGCGTGAAAAATCTCTCGTCGCCCACTTTTACATGCCCACTTTTGGCTCGGATGATTTGCTACTCGCCGCCACGCTGGATGAGAAGGTGCTGCTTTTTGGCTCCTCGCGAAATCAGCAGGCGCAGCTTGGGCGCTTGGTTTCCGATGAAAAAGCCGCCGCCGCCTCTCCCGGGGATTTTTTCCGCCTCGATGTCTCCCGGCTTCATGCCTGGCTGAGCCGCTTTGCCGAGGTGCGGGCGAAAAATGGCGGGGCAGAGTCCTTGAATGCCTTTTTGAGCCTCATCGAGCCTTTTGGCGATCTCCGCCAGCGCACCTGGGCCCAGGGCGGCGTCATCCAGCACCGACTAAGCTGGGCGATGAAAGATGTGGCTGCCCCATGAGGAAATGGGTAGCGGTAGAAGAGCCTCACATTGCGCCCTTGCCATCGTGGAGGGCACGGCCATCATGACGGCCCGGATTGATCCTTCTCCCGCCTGCCATGCGTTCCTCCAGCCTCCTCCTTGCCGCCTTGCTCGGCCTTGTTTTCCCCGCCTGTTCGACTGTCAAAAACGTCGTCTCGTATATCCCCATGCCGAATCTGAAAATGCCCAGCATGCGGGACGTGGCCAAGCTCATCCCCGGCATGCCGGAGAGTGATCAGGTGGACGAGACCGACCCCGAAGTGCCCTTCAATTCCCGCAACCCGCTGCAAACCGGCCACACGCTCCGCCTTGAAGTGTATGAAGGCTCGCGTGATCCCAGCCGTGTCTTCCGTGGCATCGTGATGGTCGATGACAGTGGCAATATCCTCCTCGGCGAGGCTGGTTACGCCAACGTCGGCGGCAAGAAACTCCCGCAGGCTGCGGAGGCCATCACCTCCGTCTTCCGTGTGCGTGCCCTCACCTCACGTCCCGTGACGGTGCACATCTTCTCCGTCGAAAACACGCCCGTCATCGGCATCAACGGCGATGTGCAGGTGCCCGAATACCTGCCCGCCTTTGAAGACATCACCGTGAAGCAGGCCGTCGTCGTCACCGGTGGCCGTCGTGCCAAATCCAATGCTCGTGGTGTTTACATCGCCCGGGAAGGTCAGCGCCGCTTCTTCACCTCCCTCGATCATGCGGATGAAGATTGGAATCTCCGCGCTGGCGATGTCATCACCCTTTCTCCGGACATCTGATCCCCACCGCGAGTATGATCGAGTATTACGGAGAGAATCCTTCCGCGTCCCACAATCCCTGGAGCGCCCTTTTCAAAACCATCGCCGTGCTGCGCATCGGCACCGGCGTGATGCTGCTCACCCGTCATGGCATCGCTGCCATCCTCGGGGCCTATCACTTCCTCTGGAGTGAGCAGGAATGGGATTGGGCCAAGAACTTCGCCGAAGCCGGGCTTCCTTATCCGCACCTCACGGCGCCCGCCGCCGCGCTCATTGTGGCCGCCGTGGGGGTGAGCTGGACGATTGGCTTCCTCACCCGCTTCTTCGCCGTCGTTTTCCTGCCCGTCATCATCACCGCCATCATCGTGCTCACGCGTCTCGGTTCCCCGCACATTGAAGCGGCCTGGTTGTATGGCTTCATCAGCTTCACGCTGCTGCTCTTTGGCTCTGGTGCCATCTCGCTCGACAAGCTCTTCCACATTGGTGGCAGGCTTTCTGCGCCGAAGAAGCGGCGGTGAGTCATCTCACTCCGCAGCGCCGCTGAGGTGCTTCACGAGAAACTGTGTCGTTGTCGGCTTTTCGCCCGTCACTTCCTGCAAAACAAGGCTCGAAGCACCGGCGGCTTCGCAATGCTTGTGAATCTCACGCGCATGATGGATGCAGTGCAGCCGCTCGCCGCGGTTGGAAGGTGCTTCGACGACCTGCGGATTGCTCAGAAGCAGCGGCGGATCGTCCTTGGTGATCCACGAAAGCATGTCGCACTCCTTCAGGATGGCTTTGCCCTTCTCGGTGGCCAGTTCGGTGAAGCTCGGCAGATGGTAAAACATCGCCGCTTCCGTTTCGCTCGTGCGGAATTCGGGCTTTGGTTCACCGAGGAAGGACTCCCATCGCGTGACATCATAGGTGGCTTGGGTGGAATTGCATACGGCGCAGGTCAGCCGCGTCGATTCGCGCAGCACCGGATCTTCGGCCTTCGGATCGGCGAGATCGTCATGCGTCGCCAGCCAGAGCGAGGTGCCAGCGCCTGCGGAGCCGCCCATCGCGGCGAAGCGAGTCTTTTCCAGTTTCCACTCGCCCGAGCGACTGCGCAGGAACTGCACGGCACGGGCGCAATGCCGCAGAATGTCCTGAATGGGCATGTGATCGAGGAAGGGATAGTTCACGGCCGCACAGGAGATGCCCTGGGAGAGCAGTGCCTTCGTGTCTTTATCTGCCGCCCACCTGCTCTTGTCTCCATTGCGAAAGCCGCCGCCATGGATCAGCACCACCACCGGCGAGTTTTTACCTTCTGCGCCCTTTGCCAGATACAAATCGAGCCGGTCACGCTCATGCGAGCCGTAGGCCACATCGGCCACATCAGGCTTCAGCGCATCGGCAGGCAGCTTTTCCGGTTTCGAGCCGGTTTTGCCCTTTCGCTTCGCCAGGTAGGCCAGGCCTTCTTCCATCGTCAAAACGCCGTCCTTGTTCCCATCCGCCTCCGGGTAGCGTTTCAGCGCCTCGCGAAGCCGATCGTTGTTCTCGGAGGAAACTTGGGCGCTACCAATCGAGGTAAGAAGCAGCAGGGGAAAAACAAAACGCGCGTTCATGGGCATGGGAGCCGCATGAACGCGCGAGGAGTGAAAAAGTTGCCGGTGCTTTAGGGGATGTTGCCCACCTTCGAATCGCCTTCGACGAGGCCGAGTGCCCATTTGATTCCGCCGAGGATCATCTCTTGATAGGTGTGAGCGATCTCAGGACTGTTTTTGCGGTCCTTTGTGCCTTCTTTCCAGGTCGGGTCCCACACGTCTTCGCGATGGCCGAGGGAGGTGTAATAGACTCGGCCTTTGCCGAACTCCTTGCACCACGAGATGGGGTAGTAGCCGGGCGTGCCGTCGTTCGGATGGGCGTTGAGGCCGAGCAGGCCGTGCACGGTGGCCTTGTCGAAGGATTTGATGATGTAGATCTCGTCAAAGACCTTCCAGCCGGAGGGGGCAGGCTTTGCCGCGGGATGCAGCGGGGAATGCACCACGGGCTGCACTTCCACCTGGGCTTTGTGCGTCTGGAATTCGCCTCCCAGCATGTCCACATAGCCACGGAAAGGATGGTAGGTGTCCGAGCCGGAGTGCATGGCGATGAAGGCCTTGCCGCCTTTGATGAGCTCCACAAAGCCGTCGCGGTCAGGGAACTGCAAATCGCCCGTGGTATTGGCGAAGACGAAGCCGTCGTAGTGCTTGATCTTCTCGATGGCCATCTTCTCGGCCATGTAGGCTTTGATCTTGTCATTCCACACCTTGTTGGCGGCATTGAAATCAGCCAGCGCCTTGCTGTAGGTCTCCTGCTTGGCTTTGAAGGCTTCGTCGCTGTCTTTGTCACCCTTCACCGGCGGCTTGCCGGGGTTCTTCGGCTGGCCTTCCGGCTGGTGGACGTAGTCCACGGTGAAGGCACCGGACTTCTGGCCGATCTCGGCGAGGACTTTTTCCGCCGTCTCGATGGACGAATGGCGGAAGCCGGTGGTGACGGTGACGACGAGCAGCTTCTTCGGCTCCGCAAACGCGGTGGAGAAGGAAGCCGCCGCCGCGAGGAGGAGGGTGAGGCGTGCAATCATGGGTAGGAAAGCCAAACGTGGCGCTTCTGCGGGCTTTTACACTCCAAAATTGTAGCGGCGGGCGTCAGCATGCCGGAGGCCTCGGAAAACTCACGTTTTCCGCTACGAGGCTCGCGTCACTCGTTTCCAGAAAAAGTCCAGCTCGCGGGCCAGCACGCTCATCACCTGGGCCGGCGTGGCTTGAAGAGCGCCGCTTTCAGATTCCTTGATGATGCGCTGCATGGCGTAAAGCGAGGCCACGCTCGTCGTGTCGAGATGAATGGCATCGAGCATCGGCTCCACCACGGCAGGGAAGGCATCACTCATGCGCAGGATGGACCAGCTCTGCTGCTCGCGATCTGTTTTGAAGGTGATGAGCTTCACCTTCGGCGGCGTGTCACCCATCGCCTGCGCGGCGGCGCTCGTCTCGGCGGCTTTTCCGGCCGCGAAACTCGACAAGGTGCGCCAGTAGGCCGTGTCCGCAAAGTTGGCCATGCCGAAGAGGATTTCCAGACCTTGCAGCGACCACGCCATCACCTGTCGACCCGTCAGGCCAGGCAGTTCATGCTCGCTGAAGCGCACCAGTGGAAAACGACGACCCGCCAGACGAATGAGTTCCCCCACCTTCGCATGATCGAGCGGCTGCGAATCAGCCTCGGCGGACATTTGCAGGCGCAGCGCCTCGTAACGCCCCAGCAGCACATCGCGTTCCGCTTCAGGAGCCGTTGGCAAAGGCGGCGGGGTGGATGGGGCAGGCTCGGGAGCCGCCACCGGCTGCGGAACATGCGGCGGTGGCGGGGAACCATTCGGCGGCGCAGGTTGACGCAGCCTGCCGAGCATCTCGCGCAGCTTTTCAAAGGCCCCCGTGGCCTGGGCCGTCATCTCCAGCGTGCGTGGGGCGGGCTCATCTTCCTGGGGTAGCGCCGCCACCGGCTCGGCCAGACCTTCCGCGATGGTGCGAGCACGCTCCACGGTGCCATGATCGAAAATCTGCGCCGGATCAGCCGGTAGCTCCGGCAGCGGCGGTGGCTCACTGATGGTCGGAATGGCAGATGGAAGCTCCACGGTGGTGCTCACACTGGGCTCCGCAGGTTCATTCTCCGGCACCAAACCACCTCCAAAGGCCTCCATAGGTGAAGGCGGTGTGTTTTGAAACACCTCCCACTGCCGAGCCAGATGTCGCAGGAAGCCGCGAGCCGAGACCGAACCGAGCGGACGGCCCAGGAAGTAGCGCTTCACATCCACAAAGGATTCAAACTCATGCCGCTGCTCCGGCGTCACATCGCAAATATCCAGTCGCATGCGCAGCAGATCCGCCGCATCGGCTTCCGCGAGGCCGCGAAGGAGGAGTTGAGAGCTCGTGAGACGATCCTCCATCGCACTGGGCAGATGGTGACCAAAGGTGGCCTGCCACACATCTTGATTCAAACTCATCACCACATGCACGCCGTCCATCTCTGCCATGTCCAGCAGCAGCGCGGCGATCTTCAAACCGGCATCGGGATTGCGGTAGTAAGCATCCAGGTGGTCCACCATCACCACCACGGGCCGCCATAGGCCCAGCACTCGTAGAAAGGTCACCGCACCATCTTGATCCTCATCCGCCGCCAGCGCCATCAGCGGCACGCTCGATGCAGCGCTGCCTTCCTGCGCATGATGAAGCATCGCATTCATCCACATCTCCAGCACCGCTGGGGATGCCGCCACCTTTTGCGCCGCCTGATGCGTCAAAGGCTTCGTCAAGGCAGAGCCATGTCTGCGCAGCCACTCACCGATCAGTCGTGCCGAGCCGGCCGGATCGAAAATCTCCACCGGATTGCTTCCGAGCACCCGCTGCGCTTGATCCGGGTTCGCACACGGGAGCTGGCCGGAGCCGATCAATTGACGCACGAGATTCGCACACACTCCGGCGCAGGCTTCACGAAGTCGCGTCCATCCGGGGCGGCCGGTTTCCGCTCTCGCCATGGATTCGAGGCCGCGTTTCGCCACCGAGACCACGCTGATCGCGTCTTCCATGCGAAAGGCCAGCGGCACGAGAACGATCTGGCCACCCGCCGCCGAGGCCAGGCGACCCAGCAGATGCGTTTTGCCGTAGCCAGCACGCGGCGCGGTGAGCAGTAGCAAAGGCTGCCCGCCACTCGATCCGCCGAGACGCTCATCGATGGAACTCGTGAGCTGCCGCAGCACATCCACATTCATGCCGGGCACCGAGCGTGTCTCCTCGACCGCATACGGGCCGGGGCACACATCCTCCGCGAAGGGATTCGGCAGCGACGATGGTCCCGCCGGGGGGAGCCCCTCGGCTTCCGCTGGCAATGGTAAAGATGGCGTTTCGGAGGCTTCCACGAAGTGTGGGCATTTATCGCCGCCGCGAAGTCACACGAAAGTAAGTTTTTGGTATGAACGGCATTCTCTCAGATGAGAAAACCGCCTCACTTCACACCTACGCAAACCATGTCGCCTGCCGCATTGCGGGCATAAATCCGTCCATTCGCCAAAACGGGCACAGACCAGCAGCGACCCGTCAAAACGCTCGTGCGGGAGATCGGCTCAAACTTCGCCGGATCGGCCTTCGCGATGATCAGCTCGCCTTTGGCGCTCAAAACGATCAATTTGCCATCCGCCGCCATCAGCGAGCAGAAGCCCACATCCGCCGCATTCCACTTTTCCGTGCCCGTGGCGAAGTCGATGCACTTGAACGTGTTCGGTTTGTCGTAGTCGCCGTCGCTGCCGTAAAGATGACCGTCGATGAGCACGCAGGAGTTGAACTGGTTCTTCATCACACGGCTGCGCCAGACCTCGGAAGGCTCTGCGGAGGCCAGATCGAGCACTGCGCAGCCTTTGTTGTAGCCGGACGAGATGAAGAGCTTCGTGCCGCTGAGGATGGGATCGGCTGCGTTCACGCCGTAGCTCGTGTTCCAGGTGTGCTCCCACAAAACCGTGCCGTTGGAGGGATCGACCCCTTTGTAGGCCCGGCGAGTGCTCAGCACGACCTGCTCCTTGCCATTTACCTTGATCATCTGCGGCGTCGAATAGCCCGCCGTGTCCGCCTCCGACTTCCACACCAGCTTGCCAGTCGCCTTTTCAAACGCCGCGCCGTTCTGGCCGATGTTCAGGATCAAATTCGCGCCATGAATCAGCACCGAACCCGAGAAGCCCCACTCCGGAATCTCCGCGCCCGTTTCTTCGAGAAAGTTCTTCTGCCAAAGCACCTTGCCCGTCGCCGCTTCGAAGCAGATCAAATCACCCCAGCGGCTCAAATGCCATGCCTTGCTACCTTCGATCACCGGTCCGGCCGAAGTGCCGCCTTCATAATATTTGTCACCCAGATCGGCCTTGTAGCTGTGTTTCCACACCGGCTTACCGCTCGCCGCATCAAAGCAAAACACCGTGTCTTGGCCATCCGCATGCCCGGAGGTGAAAACCCGCCCATCCGCCACCGTGAACGACGCAAAGCCGATGCCGATTTGCGCCTTCCAAAGCGGCTTCACCTCTGTCCCGGCCAGTTTTTCCGACGAGATGCCGTTCTGATCCGGCCCACGCCACACCGGCCAGTCAGCCGCGGGGAGAGAAGAGGCAAAAACAGCGAGAAAGAGAAGGGGGCATTTCATGACGCCGCCCATTGGAGCGCGAATGAACCGCTCTTCAATCAGGGAAACGAGGTTCCTTGATTGCATTCGCCATGCTGGGCCGTTTTGCCTGCCTCATGCGCCGCTTTTTTGCTCTTTTGCTTTTCCCATCGCTTCTCGCCGCCGAGGTCATCGAGACCGACCTGCTGATCGTCGGCGGCAATGAATCGGCCTGCGCCGCCGCCATCCAAGCGGCGAGGCTCGGGGTGAAGCGCATCGTGCTCGTGAATGACATCGAGTGGCTCGGCGGTCAATTCAGCGCCGAGGGCGTGGGCTGCCTGGATGAATGGATCGTGGTGAACGGCAAGCGCACGCACTTCCCCCGCAGCGGCCTGTTTCTCGAAATGATCCAGCGCATCCGTGCCCACAACTCCGCCACCTATGGGAAGGCATGTCCCGGCAATGCCTTTTGCGGCACCGAGACCATCGAGCCAAAAGCCGCCGCCGAAATCTTCGAGCAATGGCTCGGTCAATATGCCGGGCAGGTGCGTCTCGTGCGCGGTTGGGAGCCATCGAAGGTCACGGTCTTGGATGGTGCCGTCACCGGCGTCGAATTCCATCGGACCGATCCGTCCGATCCTTCTAATCTCACCGTGAATGCCACGCTCACCCTCGATTCCTCGGATTGGGGCGATGTGATCTGCCTCAGCGGGGCGAAATACGGCGCGGGACCCGATTTAAAGTCCCGCTTCGGCGAGGATAGCGCTCCGGCGGCCTTCGATGACGCGGGAGAGCAGGAGATGAACCCCATCTCTTACTGCGTCGTGCTTCGCGAGACGCTCGGGAAAGATGCCACCGTGCCGCGACCCGCCAGCTACCATCCGCTTTCCTTCCAGTCACTCGACAAGCTGGCTCCGTGGGTGGACAGCGACATGAGCGCGGGCATTTACTCGCCCAGTGGAAACAGCCCCTACACGCACCGCCGCCTCGTGGATCGCTGGCACAATGGCTTCGCGCCCGGCACCGAGGCCACCTTCATCAACTACCCCGTGCAGGACTATCCACTCTGCCACCTTCCCCAGCGTGTCCTCGACGCTTTGGAGAAGTCTGAACCCGGTGCCTCGAAGAAAAACATCGTCCACCTCACGCCCGCGCAGCGCCGCCTCATCTTCAACGATGCCAAGCAGCATGCGCTCGGTGTTTTACATCATCTTCAAACGGCGGTGCATGACCGCGTGGGCGACTTCCCGCAATCCTTCCGCTACCTGAAGCTCACCGATGAATTCGGCACCGCCGATCATCTCCCGCCCAAACCTTACATTCGTGAGGGCTTGCGACTCGAAGCTCTCCGCATGCTCAGCGAGCAGGACATCCGCGCCACCACTCGCGAGCCGAAGTGGGCCAAAGTGATGCTCTCCGACGCCGCCTTTGCGTTTCAGTTCAACATCGACTTCCATCCCACTCGGCGAAAATACCTCACCGAGGATCGAAACGGCCCCTGGCAGTTCATCCACACGAAAGACCGTGGCTGGCACACCGATACGGACCGCGCCACTTTTCCTCTCCGCGGCCTCGTTCCCGTCGAGATGGATGCTCTGCTCGGCTGCGGCAAAAACATCGGCGTCAGCAGCGTCGTGCAATCTGCCTTGCGTCTCCATGGGCAGATGATGCACGTCGGTCAGAGCGTGGCCACTCTCGCCGCGATGAGCTTGAGTGAGAAAAACCAGCCGCGAAATCTTGTCGCAAGCCTCAAGCATGTCCGAAACCTTCAACACACACTCGTCATCGGTCGTGGAGGCCCTGGTATGTTGCTGTGGCCATGGCAGGACCTCGTGCCCGATGACCTCCATTTTGAGGCGGTGAATATGCTTTCCGTTCGCGGCATCTGGCAGCCGCATCCTGAGGAGGTTCACTTCCATCCCTCGAAACCACTCATCCGCCGCGAACTCGCTCGTCTCGTCGCCCGCACCTGCCGCAGCCTTCCTCAGGCCCCAGACTGGCCCAAAACCATGTCGCCGCTCTATCGTGATGTGCCCGCCGATGATCCAGATCGTGCCTTCATCGAGGCCATGGTGAGCTGGGGAGACTTTGCCCCGCTTGCAGAGACTTTCTCACCCGATCAACCTGCCTCGTGGGCCACGCTGCACGCCTGGCTGAAGCGCCTTCACCTCCCCGTCACCGAGGGTCTCGTCGATGGAACCGACCACAGCCTCAAGCGTGCCGACTACCCACTCACCCGTGCCGAGGCCGCGATGCATCTCTGGCGTGTTTTGCGCCTCTTGGGTGAAGCCCACTCCGATCTCGCCACGCTCGACGTGAATGCCAACAACGTTCCCGATCATCTGGAGCCGAAGTAGTCGCATTTCGCACACACTTTGTCGTGGCATGAAATCGAACGTGTTCGTTATGCTTGGCCACCATGAAAACCATCCAAACCGATGTTCTTGTCTGTGGCGGCGGCTGTGCGGGCATTGCTGCGGCGCTCTCTTCAGCTCGAAATGGGGCTCAGACGTTGCTCATTGAACGGGCAGGCTTCTCCGGCGGCATCATCACGACGGTGGGGCTGCCTTACTTTGATGGATTGATCGACAAGCCGAGCGGGCGCTTTGTCGTGAAAGGCATCGCGCTGGAGCTGCTGCAGCGGCTGGGCATTGCAAAGCCGGGGGCGAAGTCGATCGACGATCTGCCGCCGGAATTGGTGACGAAGTATTGGGGTAGCATGTGGATTCCGAATGTGGAGCACTTCAAGGTGCTGACGGATGAACTGATCCTCCAGCACTCGGAGAAACTTAAAGTGCTCTACCACAGCGTCGCGTGCGATGTGGAAGTGAAGGAAGGTCGCGTGGCGGCGGTGATCATCGCCAACAAGGACGGACTCACGCGGGTGGAGGCGAAACAGGTCATCGACTGCACCGGCGATGGCGACATCGCGCACTGGGCCGGTTGCCCGACAATCTCGTCGAAGCCGCTCATGCCGCTGACGATGCATTTCCGCATCGGAAACGTCGTGCCGACGCCGGAGACCAGGCCTGCGGCGAAGAAGGCACTCATCGAGGCCCACAAAGAAGGCCGTCTCGTGAACTTCTACGGCCCCGGACTGATTTTCGCCTTCGCGAAGGACGAATGCTACGTCCACGCCACTCGCGTCCCGGCGGATGCGACGAACGCCGCCGACTTCACCCGCGCGGAGATCCAGGGCCGCAAGGACGCGTGGACCATCGTCAACGAATGGAAGGCGAAGGTGCCCGGCTTTGAAAACAGCTACTACATCATGAGCGGCCCGTTCATCGGCGTGCGCGACACACGTCGCATCGTGGGGCTGAACGTGCTCACGCTCGAAGACCTGCAAAAGACCACGCGACACGACGACGCCGTCGCCACGGGATGCTGGTTCCTCGACATCCATCCGCCGGAAGTCTCCGTCGATAAGCCCTTCACCGGCTCCGGCTTCCAACCGAAGCCCTACGACATCTCGTATCGCACGCTCGTGCCTCAAAAAGTGAGCAACTTGCTCGTCGCTGGCCGCTGCCACAGCGCCAGCAGCGAAGCCAGCGCCTCCAGCCGCGTCACCGCCACCGCCATGGCGCTTGGCGAAGCCGCCGGAACCGCCGCCGCGCTCGCGATGAAGTCGAAGAGCGAAGTCGGCACGCTGGATGGCGTGAAAGTGCGGGAAACGCTCGCAAATCAAAATGGAGGGCCCTTTTCCGAAGCTTGATATGAAAACTGAAATCGAATCCCTGATGCTCAATCGGCGCTCGGCCGGGCAAGTCGTGCTCGGCACCATCGCCAGCCTGGCCTTGCCGGCGCTTTCGACCGGTGAAGAAGCAAAAGCAGTCGAAGAAGTCTGCTTTCTGCCTGAGAATGATTATCCCTATTTTGGCTACGAACCCGAATCACACTCTTAACATGCGACTCGAAAACAAAGTCATCCTCATCACCGGCAGCGTCACCGGCATCGGCAAGGCCATCGCAAAGCGTTGCGTCGCCGAGGGCGCACGCGTGCTCATCCACGGCCTGGAGGCCGATTTGGGCCAGGAAACGCTCGCGGAACTCGGCGCGGACAAGGCAGTGCTCGTGCTCAAAGACCTCGCGGAGGAGGATGCGCCGCAATTGCTCGTCGAGAAAGCCGTGAGCGCTTTTGGCAAACTCGACGCCGTGGTGAACAACGCCGCGCAGGTCGGCCTCGGCAACATTCACGACACCGATGCCAAATGGTTCCGCCGCATGCTCGAAATCAACTGCGTGGTGCCTTACCTCCTCATCCGCGCCGCCTTGCCGCATCTGCGTGAAGCACGCGGCAGCGTCATCAACATCGGCAGCGTGAACGCCTGGAGCGGCGAGCCCAATTTGATGCCCTACAGCGTCTCCAAAGGTGCTCTCATGACCCTCACACGCAATCTAGGCGACACGCTCATGCGCGAGGACGGCGTCCGCGTGAATCAAATCAACCCCGGCTGGGTGCTCACGGAGAACGAAGCCAAACGCAAACGCTCCCACGGCCTCAAAGACGACTGGTATGCCGATCTGCCGAAGGTCTATGCCCCCGCCGGCCGAATCCTCTGGCCCGACGAAATCGCCGCCTGCGCCGCCTGGCTCCTCGCCGACGAATGCGGCCCCATCAGCGGCCAGGTCTTTGATTTGGAGCAGCACCCCTTCATCGGCCGCAATCCGCCGAAGGATGCGAGCACGATTCCGACGAAGCCTTGATTTGACTTCAAGGGGCGAGTGCGGACTCTCGCGGCGTGGATGAACGCGCCCCCCATCCTGAAGCGGAGACGAACACCTCGGAATTGATTCCCGTGGTTTATGAGGAACTGCGCAAGATCGCACGCGGGCAGATGAGTCGCGAGAGCGGGCCGCAGACCTTGAGCGCGACGGCGCTGGTGCATGAGGCGTGGCTGCGGGTGGGCGGTGAGGTGCGCTGGCAGAGCCGGCGGCACTTTTTCGGCGCGGCGGCGGAGGCGATGCGGCGCATTTTGATTGAGCGGGCGCGTGCGAAGGCGCGCATGAAGCGTGGCGGTGCGTTTGAGCGTGTGGAACTGGAGGATTTGGAGATCGAGGCTCCGACCACAGGCGAGGATTTGATCGCGCTGGATGAGGCGCTGGCCAAATTCATGCGCGAGGACCCGGAGGCGGCGGAAATCGTGAGCTTGCGGTATTTCGCCGGTTTGAAGTGGTCCGAAATCGCGGAGATGACGGGGATGAGCGAGCGCGAGCTGAACCGGCAGTGGGAGTATGCGCGGGCGTGGCTGCGCACGGAGATGAGCGCATGATCTTTTTTGCCGGTTTCAGCTCCGCTTGTCGCATGTAGCATGAAACCATGACGCAAAGCAGCTTCGCCAAAGCCATCTTCCTCGCCGCGAGTGACATCGCGGACGCGGCGCAGCGGGCGAAATACCTCGAATCGGCCTGCGGAGGCGATTCGGGGCTGCGGGAACGTGTGGAGCAGCTTTTGCAGGCGAGCACTGAAACGGCAGATTTTTTGACCGAGACAGCGGAAGAGGTGAAAGTCGCCGTGGGAGAGCGAATCGGCTATTTTGGCGATTATGTGCTGCTGGATGAGCTGGCGCGTGGAGCGAGCGGCGTGGTGTTTCGGGCGCGGCAGTCGTCTTTGGATCGTGTCGTCGCTTTGAAGATGCTGCGCGGTCATGGGCTGGTGGAGGGAGATGACGGGCTGCGGCGGTTCAAAGCGGAGGCGCAGGCGGCGGCGGGGCTGAAGCATGCGAATCTGGTGCCGATCTACGAGGTGGGTGAGTTTGAGGGCCAGGGTTACTACTCGATGCCGTTGATCGAGGGTGGGACGTTGATTTCGCGAGCGGCGGAGTTTCGCGAGCCGCGCAAAGCGGTGGCGCTGATCGTGAAGGTGGCGCGGGCGATCCACGCGGCGCATGAGCACGGGCTGCTGCATCGCGACATCAAGCCGGGGAACATCTTGATCGACGCGGAAGGCGAGCCGCAGGTGACGGATTTTGGCATCGCGAGGAAGATGGGGCTCGATTCCGATCTGACGGTGACGGGGCAGATCATGGGCACGCCGTATTACATGAGCCCGGAGCAGGCGAGGGGCGAAACGCAGTCACTGACGGCGGCGGCAGATGTGTATGGCATCGGCGCGGTGCTGTATGAGCTGGTGACGGGTGAAAAGCCGTTCAGCGGCGACAGCTTGATCGAGGTGCTGAAAAAAGTGGTCGAGCAGCCGCCGAAGGCTCCGCTGGGCATCGAGCGTGATCTCAGCGTGATCGTGATGAAGTGCCTGGAGAAGGCTCCGAGCGCCCGCTATGCCACCGCAGCGGCCTTGGCGGATGATTTGGAAAAGTGGCTGCGTGGCGAGCCGATCACGGCACGTCCGGCGGGTCGCGTGGAGCGTGTGGTGAAGTGGGTGCGGCGCAGTCCGTATAAGGCGGCGTTGATTGTGGTGGCCGGTTTCTGTCTGCTGTCATGGGGTGTTTTTGCGATGCTGGTGTCCACAGATGCCTTTACACCGCCCCCGGTGATTTTTGACCTCAGGTCCGAGCAGGTGCCCATCAACGAAGGGGAGCCGTTCGATGTCATTCCGCATGTGCAAATTGCCGCCGGGGAAGATTCCAAATCATGGACTCGGAGCGATTCGGCGTTGGTGGCGATTCCTTCGAGCACGGCCCGGTATCCGCTGACCTTGCCGATCACCTGCTGGGGTGACTATGATCTGGAGATTCGATTCCAGATTCATTCGAATGGCGAACGCCTGGAAGGCGGGCAGTGCCCCACCTTCATGACGCAGGTGGCCCGCAACCGGGTTCAGTTCGTCATGATGGTAAATCCGATCTGCCGGTGCGCTGAGTGTGTGGAAGGAGGAACCGCAGAGCCGGAGGTGCTGCCGACGAATCAGCCGCATCCTTATGGGCCGGTCACAGGATTTAGTCAGCTAAACGGAAAGCTCCCGGCGTTCAATTCGGCGGCCGTTTACCGCCATACGCTCACGGGCGACACCGATCATGTGATCAAGTTTCAGGTCCGCGTGCTCGGTGAGGAGGCAACCCTCAGAGTCGAAATGGACCATCAGCCGCTCACGAGCTGGTCCGGCCCCATCAGTCAGATTTCACCCGGTCCTGCTCTCCAGAAGAACCGCAAGTCGGCTTTTGGCATCATGCCATCAAGACTTCATCGAGTGACGTTTTCGAAGATCCTGCTGACACCGATCAAGGGCAATGCGTGGAGGCCAAAGAAGGCAGGGGAGAAGTAGGCTGAAAAAGTTTTTCGCCTTTTTTGCCGGTTCTCCGCCGGAAAGTCGCATGGGCCTCATGAACCCCGGTTCATGCCATGAAAAAGCTCGTTTTCCTCAGCCTCGCCATCGTCCTGCACACCTTCTCCACCGGAGTCGAGGCGGCAGATGGGGCGCTGGCCTTCACGCCGGCCTCGCAGCAGTATGTGGAGGTGCCGAATTTCCACACGCTCGGCGTCACCAACGAGGTCACCATCGAGTTTTGGGCCTTCACGAATGCGGCGGGGAATCACTCGGCCTTCATACTGGAGGCGGATGCGGGCGGAAACCGCTGCCAGATGCACACCGCCTACTCGAATGGGCAGACCTTTTGGGACTTTGGCTCCATCGTTGGCAATGCCGGGCGGCTTCAGGTGGCCACGCCCAGCGGCACTGTGGGCGCCTGGACGCATTGGGCTGTCGTCGCCAGTGCGAGCGGGAGCTTCATGAAAATCTATCGCGACGGCGTGGAGGTGGCGACGAAGACGGGCATGGATGACTTTAGCACCAGCACCGCGAGGTCGCTGCGCATCGGCGGCAACACGGGGTTGTTTTTCGATGGGCAGTTGGATGAGTTCCGGGTCTGGAATGTGGCGCGGACGGCGAGTGAGATCGCCGCGAACCGGCATGTGCCGCTCACGGGCAGCGAGGCGGGGCTGCGGCTATTTTTGAAGCTCGACGAGACCTCCGGCACGACGGCGGTGAACTCGGCCACGGCGACGGGCGCGGCCTACGATGGCACGCTGGTGAATGCGCCGGTCCGCAGCACACGGCCCGTGCTCGTCACCACGCTGGCGAATGAGCTGGACACGCCCTCCGGTGCCGATCTTTCCCTCCGCGAGGCGCTGCGGGACGCGGCGGCGGCCGCGGGTGCGGACAGCATTTCCTTCGCCCCGGCACTGGCGGGCGGCACCATCACGCTGAGTGCCGGGATCGCGGTGAATAACTCGGCGGGGGTGACGGTGGATGCCACCAGCCTGCCCGGTGGCATCACGATCGATGCGGGAGCTGGCACGAACCGCGTCTTTAACATCGCCTCTGGCGGCGTGATCACGCTGAATGGCCTCACGCTCACCGGCGGGAGCACCGCCGGGAGCGATGATGGCGGTGCGATCCACAATCAAGGCACACTCACGATGTCGCGCTGCACGCTCACCGGAAATGCAGCGAGTGATGAAGGCGGCGCGATTCATAACACCAGCACGCTTTCAATGAGCCAGTGCACGCTTTCTGGAAACACCTCCGGCAGGAATGGCGGCGCGATCATGTCCATCCCCGGCACCGTGACGCTGACGCAATGCACGATCGCGGGAAACACAGCGACCAACTCGGGCGGTGGAGTGAGCATCTTTGGCTCCACGGTGTCGCTGACGAACTGCCTCATCGCTGGAAACACAGCGCCGTCCGGACCTGACCTCAACGGCAGCACTTACACCCGCAGCGGCGTGAACCTCATCGGTAAAAATGCCAACGTGACCACGCCGTTTCCTAGCGGCCAGCCGAATGCCAACGGCGACTTCGTCGGCACCAACGCCGCGCCTTTGAGCCCGCAGCTCGATGTGCTCGGCAGCTACGGCGGCCCCACCCAGACGCGGCGCCTGCTCGCAGGCAGCCCGGCGCTGAATCGCATCGCCAGCCCGGCATTCACCACGGACCAGCGCGGCTTCCCGATCGTGGGAGCCGCTGACATCGGTGCCTACGAGAGCCAGGTCGGTGCCATCGCGGCTCTCGCCATCAACGAAGATGCCACCACTGGCACATTACCTTTCAGCGTCGGCACCGTGGGCACGCTCACGGCCACCTCCAGCAACACGGCGCTGGTGCCGAATGCCAGCATCACCCTCGGTGGCAGCGGCAGCAGCCGCACGCTCGCCGCCACGCCGCTGGCGGATGCGAATGGCACCACGACGATCACCGTGACGGACTCACCCTCCGGCGAGGCCGCGTCCTTCACCCTCACCGTGACGGCGGTGAATGACACGCCCACGCTGAATGCGATCAGCAATCCCGCTGCGATCAATGAGGACGCCCCGCAGCAGACGGTCAGTCTCAGCGGCATCGGCACCGGCGCGGCGAATGAGACGCAGACGCTCACTGTCACCGCTACGTCGAGCAACACGGCGCTCATCCCGCATCCCACCGTCAGCTACACCAGCCCAAACACCACCGGCTCGCTCGCTTACACGCCCGTAGCGAATGCCAGCGGCTCCGCCATCATCACTGTGACAGTGAATGACGGCCAGGCCGCGAACAACACCCGCGTCCGCACCTTCACCGTCGTGGTGAATGCCGTGAATGACGCGCCCGTCGCCGTGGCGGATGCGCAGACGATCGCACCGAAGACCACGCTCAAGTTTGCGGCCACGAAATTGGTGGCGAACGACACGGATTTGGAAGGCGGCACGCTGACTGTCGTCTCGGTGCAGAGTCCGTCCCACGGTGCCACGGTCAGCCTGGGCAGCGGCACGATCACCTACGTCCCGGCAGCCGAATTTACCGGGGTGGCGACGTTTACCTACACCGTCACGGATGGAACAGGCGGCTTTGCGGTTGGACTGGTAACCATCACCGTCAGCAGCACCGAGAAAGTCGTGCTCAAGGACACGCAGATGAGCATCACGAGCGCGGGCACGATCACGAATGCCGTGGAGCTCGATGGAACGGGCGGTCTGACCTCCGATCAGCCCGTCACGCTCGGCGGCCAGGTGACGGTGAAGGGCACGCCCGTGATCGACACGAGCAGCAACATCACGATCAGCGGCTCGATCGATGGCGACGGGCGGCTGGAGAAAACCGGCAGCGGCAGGCTGAATCTCACCGCTGCCAGCACCTTCACGGGCGGATTCCGGGCCACGCAGGGCGTGGTGGGCATCGGAGACAACGCCGCGCTCGGCACCGGCACCGTCACGCTCGGCGGGGCGGGCATCGAGTCCGTCGGCGCTCGTCGCGTGCTGGCGAATCCGGTGGAGATCACCGGAAACACGGTCGTTTCCGGCCCCGGCATCGGCCTCAGTGGGCCGGTGAAGCTCAGAGGACCACGTGGCATTCAGACAGATGGGAATCTGGACATCGACGGCCCGGTGCAGGATGAGGGTGGTCCTGCAAAGATCACCAAACGCGGTGGCGGAGACTTGATTCTCGGCGGAGAGAACACCTTCTCCGGCGGAGTGGATGTCAAAGAGGGCACGCTGGCTCTCGCGAAGGACACAGCCGCAGGCACTGGCCCTGTCGTACTCTCTGGCGGTGAGCTGGAGGCCATCGGAGATCGCGAACTGGACAATCCGGTCGAACTGAAGGCCGACACCGTCCTCAAGGGCGACGAAATCAAGCTGATGGGCCCGATGGCCGTGAGCGGCGAGAAAACGCTCACCACGGAGGCGGATGTGGAGTTGCACGGCACCGTGAAGAGCAATACCCCGGGCACCACCACCAAGCTGAAAAAGAAAGGCAAAGGCAAGCTCACCAATGCTCCCACGGCCAAGAATGACGTCGATGTGGAGGTCAACGATGGCCGCTACGCCAATGAAGGCGTGAGCCGTGGCAGCACGACGGCTCCCAGCCCTCCACCGCAGGTGCAGGTGGATACAGGACTGTTTTCCTCACACACCACGGTGAGCGGCTTTCCTGCGGTGAGCTACTTTGATAAGGAAAATGGCGATCTGAAGTACATGCGGGCCAAGAAGGAGGACGGAAGGAGTTTCCTCCCACCTGTCACCGTCGATGCCACAGGGGATGTCGGAGCGAGCACCTCATTGTTTGTGGTGGATGGCCATCCAGCCATCGCCTACCGCGAAGGCGGTGGTGTCGGCGGGCGTCTCAAATACGTCCGCGCCAATGATATGTGGGGTCAAGCATGGGGCACTCCCGTCGTCGTCTCCGAGCTCAAGAGCAGCTTCATCACTCTTCAAGTCGTGGATGGGAAACCCGCCATCGCCTTCTTCGCGACGGAGGAAAAAGATTTGTGCTTTGTGCGGGCCCGCGACGTGACCGGCACGAACTGGGGCACCGTGCTCACGGTCGCCAGTAGCGGTAATGTGGGCTTCCACGCCTCCATGGTCATTGCGAATGAAAAGCCGGCCATTCTTTGCCTGGATTTGACCAACAATTCCTTGGTGTATTTCCGAGCCACCACCGAGAACGGTTCATCCTGGGCTGCTGGCGTCGTCGTCTCTGCTTCTTCGAATAAAAAGGGCATTCTCAGCGCCAACTCCCATCCTCGTCTTAGCATCGTTTCTGGAAGGCCCGCCGTCTGCTACGTGGCAAAAATCAAGGCCACCCCTCAAGCAACGGCGGTGCCCACCCTGCTGTATAAACGTGCGAACAACATGACTGGGCTTTCGTGGCCTCATGCTGCCGTGACCGTGATCAGCCCGGGCGAGGCGATGGAATTCCCATCCTTGACCGAGGTGGGCGGTACGCCGGCCGTGAGCTACCTGAAGGCCGTCGATTCGAAGACCAACCTCCTGGAGTACGTCTGGGCTGCCGATGCAAATGGAGACTCCTGGCCCGCAACCAATCTCAGGGAGACAAAAGAGAAGGCGAGATCCTCCGCTACCTCGTTGCAGCCTTTGAGTGGCGGACGGGTCGGCATTTCCTACTACAGCGGCTCCAGCACCCTCGGCTACGCCTCCTTTCAGCCCGTCGCTGAGACCGTGCCAACTACTCCCGATGACCGCGTCGGCGATCGTGCCGACCGCAAACAAGAAAAAACTCCACCGCCCGACCCCACTCCCGTGCCGCCCAATCCGGACACAGGCGGCAAAAACGGCCAGACCAAACCCGTGAAAGACCAAGGAAGCGGCTCCAACGCTCCTCCTCCGGCAGCCGATCCAGCTAGGCCGCCCGAGGCCGGCCAATCACCCAAGGTTCAACCTGCGCAGTCCGGTGGCTATGTCAGCGGCGATTCCTCCAACAAAGCCGCTGAAGACAAGAAGGGGAGTGCCGAAGTAGCGAATGGAAACAGCCCCGGCATGTCCGAAAACGCCGAGGATGTGATCTGGGAGGATGGCGTCACCATCGTGTGGGACATCAACGATGCCAGCGGCCTCCCTGGGCTGAACTGGGATTACTTCAAAGTCGGCGGACTTTTTGAAATCGAAGCCGCTAGCACGGATCCGATCTACTTCGAGATCGAGTCGCTGCTTCCTGACAACACCGCCGGTCCCGTGACCCACTTCAGCCCCTATGTGGCTCAAAGTTGGAAAATCGTCTCCGCTGGCGCGATCACCGGTTTTGCAGCCGACAAGTTTGTCATCAGCACCGAGGGCTTTGCGAACGATTTGAAGGGCGGCGGCTTCTCCCTCGCTCAAAGCGGCGGTGAACTGCATCTCGTCTTCACGCCTGCCTCGACGCTGGCACCCGAAATCACCGTTTTGAGCAGCAGTGTCAGCCTTGGCAGCGGCTCGGCGCTGGATGTCGGCACGCTCGCCGCCTCCACGCAGACCACGCTCAGCTACACCGTGCGAAATGACGGCAGCGGGCCTCTCAGCGGCATCCGCATCGAAAACGCCTCCGTCCTCATCGGCGATGGATCGCTCACCTTCGACGTCCCAGCGGCCACCACGCTCGCTCCAGGCGCCAGCCTCATTTTCGATGCCACTTTGACAAATGAAGGCGCTGCCGCGGGTGGCATCGTCGCCGCATTCACGATCACTTCCGATGATGCGGACGAAAGCATCTTCACCCTCCATCTCACCGCGAATGCCGCCGTCGTGCCCGCGCCTGAGATCGCCGTGGCAAAGACGGCTGGAAATGTGGATCTGACCTCCGGCAGCCTCACGCCGGTGAATTTCGGCAACGTGAGCACCGCCGCCTCCGCCGCGCTGGATTTCACGCTCGCCAACACCGGCAGCGCCAGCCTCAGCGGCATCGATTTCATCATCGACGGGCCTCACAGCATCGACTTTCACCTCATCGCGGAAAATTTGAGCGATGTCGATGGCGGGGCCTCCGCGAGCTTCCAAGTCGAGTTTGAGCCCTCCGCCGCCGGTTTGCGGCAGGCCACGCTTTTCATCCGCAGCAGTGACGCGGATGAAAATCCCTTCATCATCCATCTCTCCGGCACTGGCGATGCCACGCCCGAGATCGCCGTCACGGGCGCAGGCCGGTCACTCGTCGATGGAGACCCATCGCCCGTCGATTTCGGCACGCTGGCCGTGAATGCGCATCAAGACATCTCCTTCAGCATCGCCAACATCGGCACGCTGGACCTCACCGGCCTCGCGCTGAGCCTCACCGGCGCGGATGCCAGCCAGTTTTCGATTCAAACAGGCCTCACCGCCTCCACACTCGCTCCGGCTGACGCTGCGCCCGTCGTCATCCGTTTCGCACCGACCTCCGCAGGCGTGAAGCACGCCAATCTCCAAATCACCAGCACTGACAGCGATGAACCCGTCTTCGACATCGCGCTCACCGGCGAAGGCAGCGTCGCCACGGAGTTCGTGCTCGAAAATGCCGCCGCAGCGTCTCTCAGCCTCAATGAGAGCGCGGATTTCGGCACCGTGCTCAGCGGTGAAAGCGCAGCCCTCACCTTCACGATCAAAAACATCGGCTCCGCAGACCTCACCGGCCTCACTTTGTCACTCTCAGGCGATGCCGCCGCCGATTACAGCCTCGGCGCCTTGAGCACGCCCGCTCCGCTCGCTGGTCCGTCGGGTGTGAGCACCTTCACACTCACCTTTAGCCCCAGTGCCTCCGGCATTCGAAATGCGGCGCTGCTCATCGAGTCGAATGATGCCGATGAAGGCCTATTCGTGATCTATCTCACCGGAACCGGCACATTGCCGCCCTCCGCGCCGACGGACATCCTGCTCAGCAACAGCACCGTGATCGAAAACGCCGGCCCAGGCACCTTGATCGGCACTCTGACGGCTGTGGATGCCAATCTCGGCCAGTCGCACACCTTCACCCTGGTCCCCGGCACGGGAGACACGCACAACACGCTCTTTGGCATTTCATCCGGCGATCTCGTTTTAAATGCCAACGCCGATTTTGAATCGCTCACCACCTACAGCATCCGCGTGCAGGCCGATGACGGCAGCGGTGGCACCTTTGCCAAAACCTTCAGCATCACCGTCACCGATGCCAATGATGCTCCGCTGATCACCAGCAGCCTCGGTGGCTCCTCTGCGGCCATCTCCGTCGCTGAAAACACCACCGCCGTGACCACCGTGACCGCCAGTGATCTCGATTCACCCGCGCAGACGCTCCTACACAGCATCACCGGCGGCGCGGATGCCGCGCACTTCACCATCGTGCCCGCCACCGGCGTGCTCACCTTCCTCACCGCGCCCAGCTTTGAAGCTCCGTCCGATCTCGGAGCCGATAACATCTACGAAGTCCTCATCACCGTCACCGACAGCGGCACGCCGGCGCTTTCCGACACGCAGTTGATCAGCATCACCATCACCGATGCTCCTGAGCCAGAAATCGCCATCAGCGGCAATGCCACACCCATCCTCGCTGGCGATGTCAGCCACTTTGGCGACACCGCCGTCACTGGCGGCAGTGTCGTGCGCATCTTCACCATCACCAACAGCGGACTCGCCGCGCTTACGCTCACCGGCACCGCGCCCGACTACGTGACGCTCTCGGGCAGCGGAGCCGGCCACTTCAGCATCACCGCACAGCCTGCCTCCGGCACTCTCGCCGCGGGCGGCACGCAGACCTTCCAGATCACCTTTGATCCATCGGCTCTCGGCACGCACACCGCCACCGTCAGCATCGCCAGCGATGACGAGGACGAGAATCTCTTCACCTTCGACATCCGCGGCAACGGCGCATCGAGCCACTTCACGGCCGCCGTCTCCAATTGGGCCGCCGCGAACAATCTCGCGCCCGGCGACTCCAATCCCGGTGACGATCCCGATGGCGATGGCAAAACCAATCTCGAAGAATTCGCCTTTGGCACGCATCCAGGCACCGGCAGCTCCGGCAGTGCAGCCGCGGCCTACACCGGCAGCTTCGCCGCCGCCACGCTCACCGCGACCGGCCAGCCACTCGCGCAATTCGAGCCCAGCAGCGTCACCGGCGTCGATTTCCGCGCTGTTTTTGTCCGCCGTGCCGATCACAGCACCCTCGGCCTCACCTATACCGTCCAGTTCAGCGCCGATATGACCACCTGGCAGACCACCACCGTCATCCCCACCGTGCTCGACACCGTTGGCGACATGCAACTCGTCAGCGTGCCCTACCCGCTCTTCGTCAAAGGCAAACGCGCCCGCTTCTTCCACGTCGTCGTCAGCCAGCCGTGATCCATTCCTGATTTTTGAATCCTGAATCCTGATTCTCTAAACCACTTGTCCTTTATCTCCATGAGCGTCACATCAAACACTTCCTCTCCAGTCAGGATTCCGAATGATTCAGGAATCAGGAATCTAAGATCAGGAATCCTCCCCTTCCTTTGTATGCTGTTCTTCACGACGCCCTCTCATTCGGCCGTCATCTACAGCGGCCTGCAAAACATCGCCATCCCCTTCAGCCCCACGGGCGAGGTCTATGTGAATCTCTTCACGAATGCCACCTCCAGCACTGCCCCGGTGGATTTTGAAACCTCCCCGTGGCTGCTGGCCTTCTTTGGAGGCAGCGGCATCGGCACCGGGCCGCTCGTGCGCACTGTCGTCACCGGCGGCGTCATCGCCGGAGCGGAGCAGACGGCCAATCTGACCTACGGCAGCGTCATTGATGCCATGTCCCGCTTCTCCATAGGCGACGCTGGTTTCAACGGCAGCGAAACGCACACCGGCCCGGCGCTCAACCAGTTCCAGCTCGGCACGCAGGGCTATATCGGCTACGCCTTCGAGACCACCGGCGGCGGCTCCACCTACTTCGGCGTCATGCGCATTACTGTCGATAACACCGGCCTCGGCACCCTCCATGACTGGAGCTACCAAAACGTGCCCGGCATGCCCATTTCCGTGCCCGAGCCATCCCGCAACCTTTTGGTCATGCTGGCTGTGGCCACGGCATCGTGTCGAAGAAGGCGTGCCTCGTAGCCGTCGCAAATCGCACACACTTTGTCGTGGTGAAGAGCGGCTGGAGTTCGTTATGCTCTGCCGCATGCCCAAACTCGCCGCCTTCCCGAAAGCCTTCATGGTCGCCCTTTGCAAAGAAGGGACGATGACCGTCTCCGAATGGATCCAGCTCGCCTCCACGCTCGATGTGCAGGGCCTCGAATGGTATGCGGGCTTCCTGGAGATGGCCGATGAGAAAAACTGGCCGCGCTTTCGCAAAGAGGTCGAGGACACCGGCAAGGTCATCCCGATGATGTGCTGCTCGCCCGACTTCACGCATCCCGACGCCGCCTTCCGCGAAAAGGAGATCGCGAAGCAGAAACGCTGGATCGACATGACGCACACGCTCGGCGGCAGCTACTGCCGCGTGCTCAGCGGCCAGCGCAGGCCCGAGCTGAGCATCGACGAGGTGTGAAGCTTGCCGCCGACTCCATCCATGCCTGCCTGCCTTATGCGCAGGAGCGCGGCATCACGCTCATCATCGAAAACCACTACAAGGACGACTTCTGGGAGTATCCCGAGTTCGCGCAGAAGATGGATGTCTTCTGCAAACTCGTGGATGCCGTGAATCACCCGAACTTCGGCGTGAACTACGACCCCTCGAACACCTACCTCGCCGGTGAAGATCCTATCGAGCTGCTGAAGCGCGTCTCGCATCGCGTCGTCACGATGCACGCCAGCGACCGCTACCTCGCCGAAGGCACCATCGAAGACCTCCGCAAAGAAGAAGGCGGCGCGCAAGGCTACGCCAAACGCCTCCGCCACGGCGAGATCGGAAAAGGCCTCAACGACTACGACGCCATCTTCCGTGAGCTGAAAAGCAAGGGCTTCAACGGCTGGATCAGCATCGAAGACGGCGTCGATGGCATGGAGCAGCTCGCCAGGAGCGTCGATTTCCTGAAGCGGAAGATCGCGCAGCACTGGCCATGAGTTGCTTGCGGTGAGGAGATCGAAGGACATGATGATTCGCCAATGGAAAACGACGTGCCCCCCACAACGCTCCAAGAGCCCGTTTCATCGTCGCGGCTGCTTCCGCTGGTCTATGAGGAGCTGCGGCGGCTGGCGCGTGGGCAGATGGCGGGGGAGTCCGGTCTGCAGACGATCTCGGCGACGGTGCTGGTGCACGAGGCTTGGTTGCGGGTCTCGCGGGACAAGGAACAGCGCTGGGAGAGCCGTCGGCATTTTTTGGGCGCTGCGGCGCAGGCGATGCGCTGCGTTTTGATCAATCGCGCCCGTGACAAGAAGCGGCTGAAGCGCGGGGGTGAGGATGCGGAGCGCGTGGACCTTGATGCGCTGGGTGACATGGATGCCGCGTTGGTCTTCGATGCGCCGGATGAGGAACTGCTGGCGGTGGATGAGGCGCTGGACCGGCTGACGGCGGAGGATGCCTTGGCGGGTGAAATTGTGCGGCTGCGCTATTTCGCGGGGCTCACCTGGCCAGAAATCGCGGAGGTGACGGGCATCTCAGAGCGGGATTTGAACCGCCAATGGGCTTTTGCGAGAGCGTGGCTGCGGGATGCGATGGAGGGGTAGGCCGTAGGCCGGATGTGTTCGGTGCTGTGAGCATCGCCGACACGAAGGAGCTGCTTCACCGAACCATCCGGCTGGTTTGAAGGTGTGCGGACATCCGTGCGCTCAAAGAAGCCGGATAGTTTGGCGAAGAGCGCCGAGGGGTGAAATGACGCGCCCTCCGCCAAACACATCCGGCCTACGACACTGCGGCGGGTGCTTCCCGGCAAAAAAGTTTCCTCTTTTTTGCCGGGTTCTTTCTCTGACGGGGCATTGCCTGGTGGAAACCCATTTTCCACCTCATGAAAGCCGCACTCCTCTTCCTCACTGCCTTGATCGTGGTCGCTTTGCCCGCCTCCGCCCAGTTCAAAGACACCGAACTCAAAGTCAGCCCCCGCACTCTCGATCGGGAAAAGAATATCACCCGCCCAAAGCAGCAGGAGCTGACACGCGGCCTGAAAATCACGGTGAAGAACACGAGCACCCAGCCGCTCGGCGAGGGCGAGATCGAGTGGGCCATCCTCGTGCAGCGGCCCAGTCTCCAGCGCAAAGCGCTGTTGAGCACCGGAAAAGAGAAGCTGCCGCCGCTGAAGGCCTCCGAGGTGGTGACTTTCAATGTAGGTGCCATCGCCGTGCAGGACACCGGCACGACCCGCCAGGAAATGGAATACCAGGTGATCGTGCATCGTGGCGGCAACGAAGTGGCGAAGGCGGAGAGCACGCCGAAGTTTTCCCAAATGGCTGAATCAGCCCTTGGGGCCAAAAAGAAGGGCAAGGGGGCTGGGAAGGCGAAATAGCCCGCCGCTGTCCCCGGAAAAAACTTTGTTACCAATCCACCCCGCCGCGTCAGGAGACTGCGTGAGCCCTTCATCCGCATTCGCACATCGCATTCCCTCACCCCCATACCGTATGAAGATATCAACCACCTTCCTTGCGGCCGCCATGGTGCTGCTCTGTCCCGTGATGTCGGGCGCGGCCACGTTCACGGTCACGAACACGAACAACTCCGGCGCAGGCTCATTGCGGCAGGCGATCCTTGACGCTGGCGGCCTCCCTGGAGCGGATGTCGTCGTCTTGTCAGGCATCACCAGTCCCATCGTGCTGAGCAGCGAGATCGTCATCAGTGACGCGGACGGCGTGATCATTGACGCCTCGGCGGTGACGGGCGGCGTGACGGTGGACGGCGGCCCCGGCACGAACCGAATTTTCTCAATCAGCAGCGGGGCCAACGTCACCCTGCGAAACCTCACCCTCACTGGTGGCAATGGCACGGGAGCGGCGAACACCGGGGAGGGTGGGGCGATCCTGAACCTCGGCGCTCTCACGCTCACGAGTTGCACGGTGAGCGGCAATACGGCGGCCACACGCGGCGGCGGCATTCAAAACGAGGCCGGAACACTCACGGTGAACCGCTGCACCATCGCGGCAAACACAGCCGTCAATGCGGGCGGCGGCATCAGCAACGACCAGTCTGCGGGCAATCTGACCGTCACGCAATCCACGTTCTCCGGCAACACCGCCACCAACACTGGCGGAGGAGCCCTGCATAACGCCAACAATGCCACGGCCACCCTCACGCACTGCACCATCTCAGGGAATCAGTCGCCAGGCGGCACGGGCGGCGGCGTCCGGCGTGTCAGTGGCAGTGTCACCGTCACCAACTGCATCGTCGCTGACAACACCGCCAGCAGCGGCTCCAATCTCAACGGCACCATCACCCAAACTGCGGCCAATCTCACCAGCGGCAGCGTGCTCCTCGCCCCCCTCGGCAGCTACGGCGGCCCCACCGAGACCATGCCGCCGCTCGCAGGCAGCCCTGCTATCGACGCCGCCACCAGCAGCACCATCACCAGCGACCAGCGCGGCCTGCCCATCACTGGCGGCGTGCCGGACATCGGCGCGGCGGAGCGGCAGTACACCACCCTCGTCAGCACCACCGCTGACACCGGCGAAGGCTCCCTGCGTTCCGCCTTGAGTTATGCGGAAGCGCTACCCGGCCCGGACACCATCACCTTCGCCCCCGCCCTCAGCGGCCAGACCATCACCTTCGGAAGCGAAATCGTCCTCACAGACACCGGAGGCGTGATGATCGATGCCAGCGCCCTGCCGGGCGGCGTGACCCTCTCTGGAAACAACGCCGCTCGCATCTTCGCCGTGTCCACCGGTGCGATCCTGACCCTGCGGAGCCTGACGTTCACCGGTGGCAATGGTGCGGGCACAACGGCAAGCGGCAGCGGTGGTGCGATCTACTGCAATGGCAGCCTCTCCTTGGAGCGCTGCACCTTCACTGGCAACACCGCTCCCACAGGAGCTGGCGGAGCCTTTATGTGCCAGAACGCCGGTGCTAGCGTCATCGCCACACAATGCACCTTCGTGGTCAACACCGCGGGCGGCACTGGCGGAGGCGCGGTCGCGCTAGCCACCAGCGGCAGCGTCACGCTCACCCACTGCACGATCTCCGCGAACACAGCCAATGGCCCGAGCGGCGCGGGAGGTGGTTTGCGCCGCACGTCCGGCACGCTGACCATAACCAACTGCATCGTCGCCGACAACACCGCGACAACAGCCGGAACGGAGAACGTCAGCGGAACCATCATCCAGACGGGAGCCAATCTCACCAGCGGCAGCCCTCTCCTCTCCTCGCTTGGCAACTACGGCGGCCCCACGCAGACCATGGCCCTGCTCCCCGGCAGCCCCGCGCTGGATGCCGCCACAGGCAGCACCGCGACGAGCGACCAGCGCGGTTTCCCCGTCTTCGTGACGGCGGATGTCGGGGCTTACGAGGCGCAGATGGGTGCCATCGCCACCACCACCATCAACGAAGACACTGGCACCGGTGCCATCGCCATCAGCGTCGGTGCCATCGGCACGCTCAGCGCCGTCTCCAGCGTGCCGGGACTCGTCTCCGATTTCACTTTTGGCGGCAGTGGCGGCAGCCGCACCCTCGTCATCACCCCCGCCACCAACCAGAACGGCAGCGCCACCATTACGATCACTGATTCCCCCTCTGGCGAGACGCAGACCTTCACGCTCACCGTGAATGCCGTGAATGACGCTCCCAGTTTCACCAAGGGAGCGGACCAGACAGTGGCGGGCAACGCCGGCCTGCAGACCGTCACCGGCTGGGCCACCGCCTTCATCCCCGGCCCGGCGAATGAAAGCGCTCAAACGCTGGCCGGCTTCAATGTAAGCAATGACAGCAACGCGCTCTTCACCGTCCAGCCCGCCGTTTCTCCAGCCGGGGTGCTCACCTACACGCCTGCGCCGGGAGCCTTCGGCAGTGCGACCGTCTCGGTGAGTGTCAGTGACAATGGTGGCACCGCCAATGGCGGCGTGGACACCAGTCCCGTGCAAACCTTCACGATCAACGTGCTCAGCATGGCCGTGACTCAGACCAGCGACAGCGGCCCCGGCTCCCTGCGCCAGGCCATCGCCGATGCCGCCCTCATCCCCGGCCCGGGCACCATCACCTTCGCTCCCGCGCTCACCGGCCCCATCGTGCTCGCGAGCGAGATCGTCATCGTCTTCGGCAACGATGTGACTATTGATGGGGGCAACCTGCCTGGCGGCGTGACGATTGACGGCGGCCCGGGGATGAATCGCATCTTCACGGTGAACGACGGAGCCACCGTCACCCTGCGGGGACTGACGCTCACCGGCGGTAACGGCACCGGCGCGAGCTCCGGCGGGGGCGGAGCGGTTTCGAACGCAGGCAGCCTGACGCTGACGCAATGCACCTTCTACGGGAACTCCGCCAGCGGTGCTGGCGGCGCGATACACAATGCTCGTGGCGTGCTCACGGCGGACCGCTGCACTTTCTCAGCCAACAGTACCGTCACCACCGGAGGCGGAGCGATCAATCACACGTCCACCGCCACCAGTATGACACTCACCCACTGCACGATCGCGGGAAATTCCACCATCGGCAATGAGGGCGGCGGCGGCATCCGCAACCGGGGGCCATCGCTCACGCTGACCCACTGCATCGTCGCCGGCAACACAGTTACCGACGGCACGGGGCCGGATTTGAACACCACGGTGAATGTCGCCCTTGGCGGCGCGAACATCATCCGCACGCAGGCAGGCGCAGGCATCTACACCGGCACCGGCACCAACAGCACCGCCGACCCACTCCTCGCCCCGCTCGGCAGCTACGGCGGCCCCACGCAGACCATGGCCCTGCTCCCCGGCAGCCTCGCCCGCAACGCCGCCACCGGCAGCACCATCACCAGCGACCAGCGCGGCTTTGCTATCGTCGGCACGCCCGACATCGGCGCGTATGAGGCGCAGATCGGAGCCATCGCCGATCAGACCGTGAACGAGGACACAGGCTCCGGCGCGGTGCCTTTCACCGTTGGCACCGTTGGCACGCTCACCGCCATATCCAGCAATGCCACGCTGGTGCCCAACGAGAACATTACCCTGAGCGGCAGTGGCTCCGCCCGCACTGTGGACGTGACGCCTGCCGAGAACGAGAACGGCTCCGCCATCATCACCCTCACGGATAGCCTCAGCGGCGAGCAGCAGACCTTCACGCTCACTGTGATGCCTGTGAATGACGCGCCGAGCTTTGAGAGAGGCGCGGATCAAAGCATCCCTCACGACGCCGGGCCTCAAAGCCTTCCAGGATGGGCCACCGCCATCAGTGCCGGGCCGGTGGACGAAGCCGGGCAGACGCTCACCTTCAACGTGACGAACAGCGACAATGCTCTTTTTTCCGTTCAGCCTGCCGTCTCCAGCGATGGCACCCTCACCTTTACCCCGGCGCTCAACGCCAACAGCAGCGCCACAGTGACGCTGACCCTTTCTGACAATGGAGGCATCGCCAATGCTGGCGCAGATACCAGTGAGGCGCAGACCTTCACCATCTACGTCCTCGGCCCCTTCCCCTTCAGTGTCAGCCAAAGCGGCAATAGTGGCGCGGGTAGCCTGCGCCAGGCCATCGCCAACGCCGCCATCGTCCCCGGCCCGAACACCATCACCTTCGACCTCGCGGCGGGCAGCAGCGTGAATCTCACCACCGACCTCACCATCACCGATGCGCCGGGCGTCACGCTGAATACCGCTGTCAGCGGCGGCGCAGTGGATGTGGCGGTGAATGCAGGCACGCTCACCTTCCGCACTGGCAGCGTGTGGACGGGCGGCGGACGCATCCTGCTCGGCGACACCAGCGGCAGCGCGGCGGCCACGGTGGAGGTGAATGGGCCGAACGGTTTCACCCTCGCCGCACCCATCACCGTGCGGGGCGGCTCCAGCGGGGTGAAGACGCTGCTCGCCTCCAACACCGTCAAGACCGGCACTATCACCAACACCTACGCCGGGGACATCACCCTGCTGGCTCCCGCCACGGTCGAGAGGACGGCGCCTTCGGGATTCAGCGGACAGATTTCCTTCACAGGCAAGTTGGACCTCGGCGCGTACTTGCTCACCGTGAATGTGAATGACTTGGTTCGCTTCAACGGGCAGGTCGGGCGCTTCGATGGCACCGGCACGGCGCAGGTGGTAAAAAACGGCGTTGGTGGCCTCACTCTTGGAGGCAGCGGCGACAACCCCCGGCTGGCGGCGACGGTGAACGCGGGCTCCCTCTCCCTCAGCAAAACAAGCAGCGCCAGCGTCCACGCCCTCGGCAGCGGGTTGCCCGCAGGCACCACCACGCTCACGGTGGCGGACGTGGCGCAGGCGTTTGTCGGCGGCGACCAAATCGCCGATACCGCCAGTGTGACGGTGGATGGCTACCTTGGCTTCAACTCCAGCGAAACCCTCGACGCCCTGAACGGCATCGGGTGGGTGGGGCAGCCATCGTCGAGCGTATTCCTCACCCTCGGTGCGGGGAATGGCAGCGGGAGCTTTTCTGGGGCGTTGCATGACGCCGGTGGCACCCTCTACCTCACGAAAACCGGCACCGGCACGCAGACGCTGAGCGGGAGTTCCAGTATGTCCGGCGCGGTGCTGGTGAGCGGCGGCACGCTGAATGTCACCGGCAGCCTCGCGATGAGCAGCGGCACCATCGTGCAGAGCGGGGCTGCTCTTGCAGGCACCGGCACGGTGAGAGACGTCGCGCTGGCGAGCGGCAGCTTTTTCGCCCCTGGCGATGCCACCTTGGCAGGCAGCATCGGCACGCTGAACATCACCGGAGGCACGACGTGGGACGGTGGCGGCGCCGCGCGCTTTCACCTCAGCAACTCCAGCAACAGCTCAGACCAGCTTGCCCTGAGCGGCGCACTCACCAAAGGCACCGGCAGCGGCTTCGTCTTCGATTTCCAAGACACCGGCGCTGCCAGCCAGATCTACACGCTCGCCACTTTCGCTAGCAGCAGCTTCGCCGTGGGCGACTTTACCGCCACGAACCTCGCGCCCGGCCTGCGTGGCTTTTTCACGCTGAACTCCGATAGCCTGACCTTCACCACCTACGCCAGCACCGAGGTCACTACCACGGGCGACAGCGGCCCCGGCTCCCTGCGCCAGGCCATCGCCGATGCCGCTCTCTCCGGCCCAGACACCATCACCTTCGCGCCCGCCCTCAGCGGCCAGACCATCATGCTGAGCAGCGAAATCGTCATGGACATGACGAACCAGGGCAATCTGACGCTCGATGCCAGCACCCTCCCCGGCGGCCTCACCATTGATGGCGGCCCAGGCACCAACCGCATTTTTTTCATCACCAAAACCGGAGCCACCTTTGGCACCGTCACCCTCATGGGCCTCACGCTCACCGGCGGCAATGGCACGGGGGCAACTGCGAGCGGCAACGGCGGCGCGATTTTTAACAACGCCGGCACCCTGACGCTCGCGCAGTGCACCCTCTCCGGCAATTCCGCCAGCTACGGTGGGGCGATTGGGAACTCCTCCAGCACGCTGACGCTAGAGCGATGCACCCTCTCCGGCAATTCCGCCACCAACAACAGCGGGGCGATTGATAACTTCAACAGCACGCTGATGCTCGCGCACTGCACCCTCTCCGGCAATTCCGCCAGCTACGGTGGGGCGATTGGGAACTACTCCAGCATGCTAACGCTGACCAACAGCATCGTCGCCGGAAACACCGCACTCAGTGGCCCAGACATCTACCGCAGCAGTGGCACCGTCACCGCCACCGGCGTGAACCTCCTCAGCAGCCTCGCCAACTCCACTCTCATCGCTGGCCCGACCGTCCTCGTCGCTGCCCCGCTGCTCGCCCCGCTCGGCGATTACGGCGGCCCCACGCAGACGCTGGTCCTCCTGCCCGGCAGCCCGGCCCTCAATGCCGCCACGGGCAGCACGGCCACCACGGACCAGCGCGGCTTCCCCATCGTCGGCACGGCGGACATCGGCGCGTATGAGGCGGGCACGGCCACGAATTTCAACGCCTGGATCTACGAAACCCTCCCCGCCACCGCCACCGTGCCGCAACACGCCGCGACCTTCGATTTCGACGGCGACGGCGTGACCAACGAAAACGAGTGGCCTGCCCGCACCGATCCAGGTGATGCAGCGAGCTACTTTCGCATCATCCAAAGCGCGATCAATGGCACGAATTTCAGTCTGACCTTCCCCACGGTCCTCGGTCGCACCTACCAACTGCAATCCTCGGCCAACCTCGCCCCTCCCTGGACGGACATCGGCACCCCCACCGCAGGCACCGGCGGCAACATGACCGTGCCCGTGGATGTGACCGGCCAGACGAAGCACTTCTTCCGCGTCGCGGTGGGTGCCCCTTGAGAAAATCGTAGGCCGGATGTGTTCGGTGCCGTGAGCATCTCCAACACGAAGGAGCTGCTTCACCGAACTATCCGGCTGGTTTGGAGGTATGCGGAGGTGAAAGAGCCTTCGTGCGCTCAAAGAAGCCGGATAGTTTGGCGTGGAGCGCTGGGGGTGAAATGACGCGCCCTCCGCCAAACACATCCGGCCCACGCTAAAAATTGTGCCGCTTTCACCCGCCGATGGGGCATGATCTCCAGAACCACGCTTATGTTCTCCTCCGATCCCGCCTCCTCCTCCAGCCGTGAGAAAGAAATCTTCATGGCCGCACTCGATGTGGACGATCCCGCTGCTCAGGCGGCTTATCTGGACTCTGCCTGTGATGGTGACGCGGACCTCCGGGCTCGCGTTGAGCGGCTGCTGGGCCTGGAGGCGGATTCGAGGTCCTTTTTGCAACCTCCCTCCATGATGCGAAAGGGCGTGGAGGCCCTCGAAGAGCCTGATTTCGATGCCACGATCCAATTGGCTCCCGCCGCCCTGCCGCGGCAGATCGTGCCACCGCCGGTCTCTGCCTCGGCGGCGAATCCGGACTCGCCTGTGCCCTTCATCTTTGGGCGTCGCATCGCCCAGGGCGGCATGGGGGCGATCCTGGAGGCCAGCGATTGCAAGCTAGGCCGCACCATCGCGGTGAAGATCATGCTTTCCGAGGCGGCATGCAGCGAGGATCAAAAGCAGCGCTTCATCCAGGAGGCCGCCGTGCTCGGCAGGCTGGAGCATCCAAACATCGTGCCCATCCACGATCTCGGCCGTGATTCGGAAGGCGCTCTCTACTACACGATGAAGCTGGTGAATGGCCGCACGCTCCAGCACATCCTCGATGACCTGCGCCACGAGGACAAAGAGGCGCTGGAGCACTACACGCTCGACCGCCTGCTCACCATCTTCCGGAAGGTGTGCGACGCGCTGGCCTTTGCCCATGCGCAAAAGATCATTCACCGCGATTTGAAGCCGGAAAACATCATGGTGGGTGAATTCGGCGAGGTGCTGGTCATGGACTGGGGTATCGCGAAGGTATTGGGACAATCAGACCATGAGACAATCAGACAAGGAGATGCTGCTGCGGTTCCTGTCTCATTGTCTCCAAGTCTCCCTTTCTCCCCGTCTTCCCTATCCGCCACGATGGAAGGCGCAGTGATGGGCACGCCGCAATACATGAGCCCGGAGCAGGCCCTCGGGCAGGTCACGGACATGGATGCCCGCTCGGACATCTTTTCCCTCGGCGGTATTCTTTACGCCATCCTCACGCTGCGCCCGCCGGTGGAGGGGAAGGACGTGTGGGAAGTGATCGAAAAAGTCAGCACGGCTCGCATCGTCTCGCCCACGACCTATGGCGCTACCACCACAGGCAAAGGCAGATCAGGCGCAAAGGGTGAGGTGCTCGAAGCGAAGAAGATCACCCCGCTGCCGCACATGCCGGGCGGTCGCGTGCCGAATGCGCTCTCCGCAGTGGCGATGAAGGCGCTCACGCTCGACAAAACGAAGCGCTACCAGGACATCGCCGCCTTCAGCGCGGACATCGAGGCATTTCAGGGCGGTTTTGCCACCACGGCGGAGCAGGCAGGGCTGGCAAAGCAGATCGCCCTCCTCATCAAGCGCAACAAAGGCATCTTCACCACCGCAGCGGCGGCCTGGCTGCTGATCACCGGACTCGCGGTGTGGTTTATCTTCAATCTTCGAGCGAAAGAACGCGAGACGCGGCGGCAGGCGGAGATCGCGCAGCAGAACGAGCAAAAAGCCGCCGTCGCCGAAGCTGTTGCGGTGCAGAAGGAGAGTGAAACCAGCAAGGCGTTCGCGCGCTCGCAGACTTCGCTCGCGGAGGCGGCGTATCGGGAGTTCGACAGCCCGGCGATGCTCGCGGCGCTCGGGAGCGTGCCGGAGGATTTGCGGGACGCCGATTGGCTCTACCTGAGCGCACGGGCCGATAATTCGCAGACCGCCCTCACCTTTCCGGACGACAACTATTTCATAGGCGTTGCCGCGCACCCGACGATGCCAGGCGTCTTTGCTGGCGCGCTGAAGCGCAACACGTTCGTCTTCGTGGATGCGCTAAGCGGCCAGCGCGTGTTTGAGTTTCCAGGCACCGAGCGGCAGCGCAGGGGGATTTGGTGCCGCTCCCTGGATTTCTCGCCTGATGGCACGCGCATGGTCGCGGGCGCGCTAGGCGAAGGAGGTGTGGCCATCTACGAAACGGCCACCGGTAAGGTGCTCGCAGAGTGGGACGCGATAAACATTGAGTGGGTGTGCTTCAGTCCCGATGGCACGAAAACGGTCGAACTAGGCCCAAGTGGTTTGGTCCTCCACGATGCGACGAATGGGAAAACGCTCTGGACTGTGGAACACACCGGGAGAGCCATTTTCCACCCCAAAGGTGACGTGATACTTGTGATTGGCCGCGCCATCCGCGTGCTCGATACGGCGACCGGCGCACTCATCAGGACGCTGCCAGAATTGCGGGAAGCTGCCGGATCCGCAGTGCTTTCGCCGGATGGCTCGGTCCTATACCTCGGCTGCCACGATGGCGTCGCGCGTGGGCAGAGGCTCACAGATGGTGCGATCATTTTCGAGCAGCGCCTCACCGAAAGCCTCCAGCGGGTGGGTGTGGCGATCAGTGCCGATGGCAGACGACTGCTGGCAGTGGCGGAAGTTCCCGGCCAGCGCCGCGTGGGGCGGGTGTGGGACACGGCCACCGGCATCACACTGCAGAAGCTGATGGGCGGCACCGGCCAAATCGAAAACGTGGCAATGCACCCACTCACTGACGAAGCCATCATCACGGGACCGGACACACGCACCTGGGCACTGGCGACGCGGGGGGTGGAGTCAGAGACGCAGGGCAACCCGAGAGCCTCAGTCTTCTGGAGTGCGGAGGATGTTTTCATCTCCTCTGATAAACCCAGGAAGCTCGGTGCCGATGGCAGCTGGAGCAATTTGCGCCTGCCGATGCCCGAGGAATGCCTCACCGCGTCCATTGCGGATGCCGCCGGGGAAGTCGCCGCCTTCGCCAGACCAATCGGCAATGGGTCGCCCGTGGCGATTTTCAGAAGAACCGCTGACGGTTTTGAGCTGCTGCATACGGTGCGGCAGAAAACGGCGGCCACCGTGGGTATCCGCCTCAGTGCGGACGGCAGTCGCCTTGTTTGTTTCGATCCCTACAAGACGGCGGAAGTATTCGACACCGCCACAGGTCAACGGCTCTGCGAGGGTGACGGGAAGGTGGTAGCGAATTTCCGGGACCTCAACTGGATCGGTGCAGATCGGATCCTCGGCATCGGCACACTAGGCAGACGCGGCCAAGCCTCAGCGGAGGAACGCATCTTCGTATGGGATGCCGCGACCGGGCAGGTCCTGCGCGATGTGCGCAACCCATTCAACGCGGATGTCCTCGCTGTGGCACCAGATGGACGCACCTTCGCCGAAGGCGGCGAGAACAAGCGGGTGCGCATCCGCGATACGGAGACCCTCGAGGTGCTGCGCGAATTTCGCGCCCACGATGGTGCCATCACCGCGCTGGCCTTCCACCCCACCCAGCCCGTGCTCGCCAGCGGCTCGGCGGATCTGACCGTGCGGCTGTGGAGCCTGGCCGACAACAGCCTCATCGAAGAGATGCGTCCCTCGACAATCGACCCCGCGAAGCTCGCCTTCAGCCCGCGCGGCACGCACCTCGCCAGCTGCAATCGCAGAAACCGCGTCTCATTCTTTAACCTCGTGGAGCCGACGCTCGGCAAGTTTACACGCCGCAGCTCGATGAGCACCAGAGTTGCGGTGACCGATCAATCCGCGCAGGGCAAAGTCGCGAAAGAGGCGGTTGTGGCAGCCCGCTCCGCAGCGAAGAAGGCACCTCGGAAAGCAACCAAGTCAGTTCTGCCGAAGGATGCCGATGGCTGGGAAGATATACTCGCCCCGCTCACCTCGGCTGATGTCGAGAACACGGGCCCAGGATGGAGCCTGAAAGATGGCGAGCTTGTCAGTCCGAACGCAACAGGACATGCGACGCTGCCGCTGCCCGCTGAAGTGTCCGGCATCAGCTACACCGTCCGCTTGAAGCTGCGGCAACTCCCCGCGAAGGATTGTTTGCACCTCGTCATCCCTGTCGCGGATCGGATGTGCGGGTTTGATTTGGAAGGGCGTTCCCACATCGGCATCAACACCGGCCTGATCCAGGTGAATGGCAAGTATGGCGAAGACCTGCCCGGAGT
The DNA here is from genome assembly GCA_016713245.1 of Verrucomicrobiaceae bacterium. GTDB lineage: Bacteria > Verrucomicrobiota > Verrucomicrobiia > Verrucomicrobiales > Verrucomicrobiaceae > Prosthecobacter. Next base: position 677,635 of record JADJPM010000004.1, read on the forward strand.
CGTGGGAGGCAAACAGGTGAACGGCACCGAGCCGCACAACCTGGAAATGACCGTGCGCCTCGACGGCGCGAACGCCACTATCACGGCCACGCTCGATGGCAAACCGCTCTATGAATGGACCGGACCCACTGCCACCCTCAGCCAGCATCCGACTTGGGCCACCACCGAGCCTGGTTCCCTCGCCCTCGGCACCTACGCCGGCGGCTGGGTGGTGTCCGAGGTGAAGGTGAAACGGCTGCCTACTGAATAAAGTGATTAGAGGGCCTTCCCCTCTCCGTCGATGGCCAGGTGGTGTCCGGGAAGTCAGCGGAAAACCGGAAGCCGAGTGGCTCATCGAGCTCGGCGTCGATGGCATGGAGCAGCTCGCGAGAAGTGTCGAGTTCTCGAAGCGGAAGATCGCGCAGCATTGGGGTGTTTAGTCTTCACTCACCTATCCATGAAACACCTCCTTTTCCTCTCTCTGCTCACCACCTCACTGCTCGCCCAAGAGGCGGAACGCATTCGTGATGTAATTTACACCAAACACGACGGCGTGGCGCTGACGATGGATGTCTTCAAACCGGCGCAGCCGAATGGTGCGGGCATCATCAAGATCGTGAGCGGCGGGTGGAAATCGAACCACAAAGGCATCAGCGACGGTGGCTGGCCGAAGGCGGGCTACACGACTTTCGTCGTCGTGCATGGCACGCAGCCGAGGTTTCAGGTCGAGGAGATCGTGGCCGATCTGAATCGGGCGGTGCGTTTTGTGCGTGCGAATGCCGCAGCGTATGGCGTGGACCCGCAGAAGCTTGGTGTCACCGGCAGCAGCGCGGGTGGGCATCTCAGTTTGATGCTCGCGACGCGTGGCGGGCCGGGTGATACGAAGGCGGCTGATCCGATTGATCGCGAAAGCAGCGCGGTGAATGCCGTGGCATGCTTCTACCCGCCCACCGATTACCTGAACTGGTTCGAGCCCGGCGACAACGCCGTCGGCATCGGCAAGCTGGAAGCCTACGCGGCTGCCTTTGGCCCCAAAGCAGCGACGCCGGAAGGTCGCGAGGCGCTTGGGCGTGAGTTGTCGTCGATTTACTGGGTTCACAAAGGCCAGCCGCCGATCTTCATCGTGCATGGCGATGCAGATCCGCAGGTGTCCATCACGCAGTCCGAGCGCTTTTTGAAGCGCTGCCATGAAGTCGGCACCGTGTGTGAACTCGTCATCCGACAAGGCGCAGGTCACGGTGGCTGGCAGGAGATGCCACAGGACACCGAGCGCATGGTGGAGTGGTTTGATCTGCAACTGCTCGGCAAACAGCCTGCGAAGCCGTTTACGCTGAATGTTTCCTCACTGCCGAGCACACCGGTGGTGAAGAAGTAAGCGGACAGGATGATCATCCGCTAGACTGAATGCCACGCCATCCTGCTGGCGACACGCGAGAGTCTCTGGCGGTGATCAAAGCAGCGGGATGAAGAGTCGGGCGAAGCCGTTGCGGAGCTGGTGCAGCATGGGAGCGGCTTCGAGGGATTCGCGGGTGACTTCGCGGCTCTGGGAGCGTTTGTGCTGGAAGAGTTCGCGGAGGCGGGTGGTGAGGGGGCGGTCGTAAATGCCGACGTTGAACTCGAAATTGAGGCGCAGGCTGCGTGGGTCCCAGTTCGTGGAGCCGATGAAGCTCCACACGCCGTCGATGAGGAAGATCTTCGTATGATCAAAGGGCGGTGGGGATTCGAAGATGCGGCAGCCGGTTTGCAAGAGCTGCGGGTAGAGCGTCTGCGAGGCCCAGGAGACGAAAGGGATGTTGTTTTGAGCGGGGGTCACGATGCGCACCTTCACGCCGCGGATGGCGGCGAGTCGCAGCGCGGCGATGAGCACGGGGGTGGGTAGGAAATAGGGAGTGGCGATGAGGATTTCGTGCTTCGCGGCATTGATGGCGGCAAAGAAAGCGGCTGGCATGACCTCCATGTCCTCGTCCGGTCCATCCACGATGCCGAGAGCGCTGGCGGTGCCATCTTCATCGAGGTGGGGAAACCATTTCGAACCTTCCAACGTCTCGCCAGCGCAGAAGGCCCAGTCTTCCGCAAAGACGCGTTGAATCTGCGCCACGATGGGGCCGGTGATCTCGAAGTGCAGATCCTGCACGGGATGATCCGGATTTTGCAGGAGCATGTTTCCCTGCCGGATGTTCATGCCGCCGGTGAATGCGGTGGAGCCATCCACGACCATGATTTTGCGGTGATTGTGCAGGTTCATGGTGATGAGGTGCAGAAGGAAACGATTCGGCATGAAGCGCCGTGCTTTGACGCCCATCTGCTGGAGGGCCTCGATCACGGGCGGCCAGGAGTAGCGGGTGCCGGCATCATCCACCATCACACGCACCTCCACGCCACGTTTTGTGGCGGCGGTGAGTTCGGCGGTGAACTGCGTGCCGATGCCGAGTGCCTCAAAGATGTAGCTGGCGAGCGAGATGCTCTCCTTGGCACCTCGGATGGCCTCCAGCATGCGCGGCATGGCCTCCTCACCATTGATGAGCGGCGTGACGCTGTTTCCATTCGTGAAGCAGAAGCGGGAGATCTTATCGAGCGTGACAGCGAGCTGCTGATGATCGCGGGCGTCGTCGCTCTCCGGTGGGAAGGGCAGGGGATTCGTCGGGACGGGATCATGCCATGGCTCGTGGTGCTCGCGGCGGTACTGCCGACCACGTCGGCGGAGGATATTGATGCCAAAAAAGAGATACAGCAGTGGGGCGAGCACGGGGGAGAGCACGACGAGCGCCGCCCAAAAGGCAGCGGATCGATAGTCCCGATGCCGCAGCAGGATGTGTGAGAGCGCGGCGATGCCGCCGAGGATCGAAAACGCGGCCACGAGCCAACCCCAGTGAATGATAAGCGCGAACATGCATGCACCTTGGCCTCATCCGCCGCTTTGCCAAGCCTCATGGCATGGTCTGCGAAGAACCGTCTGCCTTACGCTGCGGCCGCCGCCGCTTGCTGGCCACGCCAGGCGGCGATGTTGTTTGGTTCGGTGGCAGGCATGGCGAGATTTTGCGTGGTGAATTCCACCGGCAGCAGGACCTCGGTGTTGGAGCTGAAGCTGAGCTGGCCAAGGAAATGGATCTCGACCCGCTCGGCGGATTCGCACAGCCAGGCGAAGGCGTGATGATAGAGCTCAAGAAACGCATCCACATACGGCGCGATGCAATCGGAGGCACTCGAGGCCATCGTGAGCGCCGTGGTCTTCAGGCTGGTGGCATCGACGGACTCGACGGAGACGCCCGGCATCTGCGGCAGTGGCTTGGGCAGCAGGTGATCATTCAGTGGCACCGGATACCCGCTTTTGGTGAAGGGAAAGATGGCTCCATCCATGGTGGCGATGATCTGATTCACGAGATTGAGCATCTTCGGCACCACGGTTTGCAGCGCGGCGAGCAGGGCGCTGGGATCATCCACATTGGCAAATTTGGCCCCGAGGGTCTGGAAGGCGAAAAAGGTGGTCAGCAGCTCCCGGAAGGAGGGCAGGGCACCGGACATGGCCTCGTAAACGCCCACCCAGCCGGGAAGATCACGGCGGCGGAACTGGAGGAACTCATCGAGCTGCTCCTGCTCGGACCACCACAGCAGGCCGAGTGCGGCGGAGAAACGTGCTTCCAGGCGCATCTCTTTTTCGACGAGCGGCCCCTCCATGTGCTCCATCACCATGCGCTGCCGAGCGGCCTCCGCCCGCAGTGAGCCGGGAGAGACATCCTCCAGCCCGAACTGCACGCGAGAGACGGTGAAGCCCGCGAGGCTGAGCACGGCGGCGGCTTCCAGATCTCGGCGGCGCTGCCAGGCGATGTTCCATTCTTGTAGGGCTGCTTTGAGTTGGGTGCCCCACTGGCAGAGTTCATCACGCACATCGAGAATGGTGCGCTGTAGCTCGAGACGGCCGGGGGAGGTGGCTGGCGTGGCACCGAGGCCGCACAGGCTGCGCTCGGGATGCGCCAGGCCCTGGAAGTAGCGGCGGATGGCCACGAGGGAGGGATCCTCTCGGCGGTTTTGATGGATCACCTCCTCATCGGCCACGAGGCGGTGCTCGATGAGGTTGAGACCCATCTCATGCTGATAGTAAAAGTAGGTTACCTGCCGGGAGAGATCGACAAACTGCCTCAGCACCACCGCTGCGGGCTGCGAACTCGGGAGCTGGGCCACGATGGACTCGCCCCGCGGACGCGTGCTGTTTTCCACTGGCGGCTCGACCTCTGGCGTGTGGGGTGAGGCGGCTTTTTGGGCGTTTTTTTCGCTCACCGTCTTCGCCACATGGCGGGAGACGAGAAGGGAGAGATTCTCTGGCAGGCGGTGCTGCACCACGCCGCGGCGGATTTCCATTGAGGCGGCGGCCCAGGCTTTGTCTAGGTGGGAGAGCTTCCGCTTCAGGCGTGCCAGCTCCTTATCACCGATCACGTTGGAGGCCACTTGGTCGGCAGCGCGGTTCATGGCCCACACGGCCAGCAGATTCACCCCATGGGCAGCGAGGGCGATGAGCATGAAGGGGACTTTGGCCAGCCACATCCAGCCGCGGACGAGTCTGCGACCCCACAGGTGCCAGGATTTTTCCCGCTTGGGGGTCTTTTGAAGATCCATCTCCCACGGATCACGCTCCATCGCGGCGCGGTAGAACCACAGATTCATCTCCCGCACGGTATGAACGAAAAGCGTTCCCAGCCCTCCGGCGCCAAAGCCCAGCTCGCGAGCCAGCAGGCCGCCCAACTCGCGGGCCGTCACCACGGAGATCACCGGCATGCCAATATGCAGCACCGTATCACCTGTGAGGATGCCGTTGAGGCCGTTTTTCATCGTCGAGCGCATCGAGATCGTCGTATCCAGCCATACCTGCACAGGCGGTGGCATTTTGAGATGCCAGCACAGCGTGTGGATGATCTCAAAAATCTGCGGCTGAGTGCCATGCGTGACTTGGAGAGCCACGCGGGTGCCACTGGGGCGTGGGCGGAGCGGGCGCAGCATGAAGACCCACGTCACCCCGAGGCCCAGAAACATCATCCAGTCCTGGATGAGGTTCCAATGCAGCAGGCCATTGATGGCCATTGTCTTGGTGATGGCGTGCAACTCCACGCAGATCCACACAAAGGTCATCGCCACCAGCAGCACATAGGACAGCAACAGGCTCACCGCGATGGTGGCGGAGGAGATCAGCACCAGGAAATGCACCGGTCCCCGCCACGGCGCGATGCGCAGGCGTTCGAGGGGAACTTCAGACTGGGAAACAGGGGATGACATCAAAAACGAAGGCTGTTCACGCCAAGCGAAGGTGTGAACGGGCTTAAAGGTAAGGCTTTGTTTATGGAAATTCTAATTAATTGTTTAATTTCAGTGAAAATCAGCCCTTCCAGGCTGGCAATAGCCGCCTGCCACGGGCGTTTTCAGTGCCATGCGCCTGCTTTTTGCCCTCCTTAGCCTGCTTTCCGCCTCCATCGCCTCCGCCAAGCCGGTGAACCTCGTCTTCATCCTGACTGATAACCAAGGTGCCTGGACCCTCGGCTGCTACGGGAACCCGGACATCCGCACCCCGCACATCGACCGGATGGCCGCCGAGGGCATCCGCTTCACCCGTGCCCTCAGCAGCAATCCCGTCTGCTCCCCCACGCGGGCGACCTTTCTCACTGGCCTCATCCCCTCCCAGCACGGCATTCACTCCTTCCTCGACCCGAAATACATGATGGGACCGGAGGCCTACAACACCCTCCGCGAGTTCACCTCCCTCGGCGAGGTCCTCTGCGACGCCGGCTACACCTGCGGCCTCAGCGGCAAATGGCACCTCGGGGCCAACCTGACGCCCAGTGAGGGCTTCACCACCTGGACGACGAAGCCGGACGGCAGCACGCAGGAGTTCTACGATCAAAAAGTCATCGAAAACGGCCAGCTCCGCGTCGAGCCCGGCTACACGACCGATTTTTGGACCCGCAAAGGCATCGAATTCATCCAGCAGAACAAGGCGCGGCCCTTCTTCCTCTACCTCGCCTACAACGGCCCCTACTCCCTCGGCAAGCTCATGACCCAGCCCGCCCGCAACCGGCATGCCGAATACTACGCCGACAAGCCCCTGCACTCCTTCCCCCGCGATGCGATGCATCCGTGGCAGCACGCGAACAAGCAGTTCCACAACACCGATGCCGGCCGCCGTCGCATGGCCGCCGAATGCAGCGGTGTCGATGATGGTGTCGGCGAGATCCTGGCCGCGCTCAAAGCCAATGGACTCGATGAGAACACCCTCGTCGTCTATTCCAGCGATCAGGGCTGGATGGGCGGCCAAAACGGCATGTGGGGCATGGGCGATCACTTTGTGCCCACCGCCGCCCACGAGCTCATGATGCAGATACCGCTCATCTTCCGCCATCCCGGCCAGATCCCCGCTGCGCAGACCTGCGATGCCCTCGTGAGCAACTACGACTTCATGCCCAGCGTGCTCGCCTACCTCGGCCAACCCATGCCGCAGGCTCCGAAATCACCGGGCCGCGACTTCTCCGCCGCGCTGCGAGGTCAAAAGCTCCCAAACTGGGACCAAACCATCTTCTACGAAATGGAAACCACCCGCGCCATCCGCACCGAACGCTGGAAATACGTCTCCCGCCATCCCTCCGGCCCCTTCGAGCTCTACGACATGCAGGCCGACCCTCAGGAACGCTTCAACCAATACGCCCAACCCGGCACCGCCGCCATCCAGGCCGATCTCGCCAAGCAACTCGACACCTTCTTCGCCCACCACGCCGATCCAAAATACGACATCTGGAAAGGCGGCGGCTCCAAAGCGAAGCGGCATACGCCCTGAACCATCACGCCGCCTTTTTCGTCCGCTTTTTCGGTTCCGGTGCCAGCGTCATCTCCGGCGTCACCTTGATGCCCATGCGCTTATAGTAATCGAGCATCTTCTCCGTGGCCACACGGCTGGCTTCGAGGCCGATGCGCACCATCTCCGGCATGTCACGCGGCGGAGCTTCCTGGAGAGTGTTGGAGGCGAGCATGGCTTGGAGTTGATCGAGAGTGTGAGTGCTGCTGTCAGCGATCCGACGGTGCGGAGGTGAGGCATTGTCCCACAGCACCCATTCATCGGCAAGGGGCAGGTAATCTGCGATGAAATGCCTGCGGCTGCGATCAAAGCGACGCAGCACATCCTCCTCCGGCACATGATGACCGCCCAGCCTCACCCGCAGCGCCACACGGCCCACCGCTTGTTCCCCGGAACCGATCACGATGTAGTGCAGCAGAAAGCGGTAGCCGAGTGCCTTGGCCTCGCGGATCAGCGCGACGTAGGTTTTGCCGCTCAAGGTCGATTCGATGGCAAAGCTGGCCTTGGATGCCATCAGTGAGCGCGCTTCCTCCAGCAGCAGGCGGCCCGCTTTGAAGGCGCTGAGCTTCGGATCGAGCGGCGAGAGGCCGCGGGCGATTTCATCCGCGTTCAAAAACCGCATCAGGCCCAGGCGTGGCAGCAGCTCGCGGGCGAGAGTCGTCTTTCCCGCGCCGTTGCAGCCGCCGAGGATGCAAAGTGTTGGCGTCATGCTGGCAAGGGAGCCCAGCTTTCGGCGTTCTTCAATGCCACACATGCACTCCCTCACTCGCCGACAGATTTTGCAACAAGCCGGAGCCGGTTTCGGCTCGGTCGCGCTGCAATCTCTGCTCGGAGCGGAAGGCGTGCTGTCCTCGACGAATCCGCTGGCTCCGAAAGCGCCGCATTTCGCACCGAAGGCGAAGTCGGTCATCTTCCTCTTTATGTATGGCGGGCCGTCGCACATTGATCTCTTCGACCCGAAGCCCGAGCTGGAGAAGTGGCATGGCAAGGCCATCCCGGTGTGGAAGCCCGAGGACGGCTTCATGGGCAAGAAGACGAAAAACGTCGCCATGAAGAGCTACTACCGCTTTGCGAAGCACGGCCAGGCCGGCATCGACATGGCGGAGACCTTTCCGAACCTCGCGCGGCATGCCGATGACCTCTGCGTGATCCGCAGCATGCACGCCGAGAGCAACAACCACGGCCCGGCCATCTTCCAGATGAACACCGGCTTCATCCTGCCTGGTCGTCCGTGCATGGGCTCGTGGGCCACCTACGGACTCGGCAGCGAAAGCGAGAACCTGCCGGCCTTTGTCGTGCTGCTCGATCATCAGGGCGCACCGGTGAATGGCGCTCTCAATTGGAGCAACGGCTTCATGCCCGCCGCGTATCAGGGCGTGCCCTTCCGCAGCAGCGGCGAGCCCATCGCCTACCTCACGCCGCCGAAAAATGTCTCGCGATCGCAGCAGCGGGCACGACTCGACTTGCTGAAGCAATGGAACACCGAGTTCGCCGCCGCGAATCCCGCCGAGTCGCAGCTCGCCGCCCGCATCAACACCTACGAACTGGCCTTTCGCATGCAGATGAGCGCCAGTGAGTGCACCGACCTCAGTCGCGAGCCGGAGAGCGTGCGGAAGATGTACGGCCTCGACAACGCGGTGACGGCCCACTTTGGCAAAAACTGCCTGCTCGCGCGTCGCCTCGTCGAGCGGGGCGTGCGCTTCGTGCAGCTCTACAGCGGTGGCAACGAAGGCCCGAAGGCCTGGGACGCCCACGACGACCTCAAAAAGAACCACGACCTCCACTGCGCCGAGACCGACGGCCCCATCGCCGCGCTGCTCGATGATTTGAAGATCAGCGGCCTGCTCGACACCACCCTCGTCGTGTGGGGCGGCGAGTTCGGCCGCTCGCCCGTCGCCGAGAACGGCAAGGGCCGCGACCATCATCCCAAAGGTTTCACCATGTGGATGGCCGGTGCCGGCGTGAAAGGCGGCCAAATGTATGGCTCCACCGATGAGTTCGGCTACGCCGCCGTCGAAAACCGCGTCTCCGTCCCCGATCTGCACGCCACGATGCTCCACCTGCTCGGCTTCGATCACGAACAACTCACCTACCGCTTCCAAGGCCGCGACTTCCGCCTCACCGATGTGAGCGGCGAGGTGGTGCGGGCGGTTTTGGCGTGAGAATCCGCCTCCGCCTCCGTCTCCTACTCCGACTCTTCCTCCCAGCCATGTGATGAGGCGAGCAGCATGAACTCGATCTTGAAAATCACCCGCTCGAAACGAAACTCCGCACCATGACCGCCACCCTGAACACTCTCCACGCCGATGGACGCATCGTCTTCTCCTTCCCGGAAGAGGCGCTGCCTCACAGCGAGCAGGTCAGCTTCGTCGCATTTGTCAAAGCCGAGTGGGCGGCCCGTCAGAGCCGCTTCACCCAGCAAGACGCGGACCGTCTCGCCAACGAGGTGGACGCCTCCTGGTGGTCAAAGAACAAGCAGCGCATCCTCTCCCAGATCGCGGCGGCATGAGCCCATGCGTCGTCATTGATGCGAACCGCGTCTTTTCGGAGCTGATTTCCGCGAATCATCAGCTTCGCCGAGCTATCACCTCGCTGCCGAAGACACGTTTCATCTGCCCGAAATACGTCTTCGTCGAAATCTTCAAGCACAAGGAACGCATCGCCGATGCCAGCGGTCTCGCCGAGCCCGAGATGCTCTCCCTGCTGCACAGCATCCTCGAGCGGATTGAGTTCATCGACGAGGACAGCATTCGTCTGGGGAGCTGGACAGAGGCATGGCGGCTCTGCCGGGATGTGGACGAGAACGACACCGCTTACGTCGCGCTCACCGTGGACCAGGACGCTGAGCTTTGGACCGGAGATCGAGTGCTGGAGGCCGGCTTGCGCAAAAAGGGCTTCACCCGCTTCTTCGTGCCGCCGCCTTAAGGCAGAGCCATGGGCAGAAAATGCCTGCTAGTTCGGCTACGCCGCCGTCGAAAACCGCGTCTCCGTCCCCGATCTGCACGCCGCCATGCTCCACCTGCTCGGCAGTGATCACGAATGTTGGAGAAATGGAGTTGGGGAGTGCTGCAATAGTCCATGACTCCGATACTCCACTGCCAGACCTCACTCGCCCAAATCCAGCTCGTCCTCCTTCCGCAGCAGCCGTTTCAACATGCGTTTGTGATCGTGCATGAAGGTCCGCGTGATCTGAAAGTGCTCCGTATCCTCGTAGGCGATGCGTTCGATGCCTTCCGTTCCGAATTGATAAATCCAAGCGTCCGGGTAGGCCAGAAGGAGTGGTGAATGGGTGGCGATGATGAACTGGGAGAAGTCCTCCACGAGATCATGAAGCCGCACGAGCATCGAAAGCTGCCTTTGAGGCGAGAGTGCGGCCTCCGGCTCGTCGAAGAGATAAACGCCATGGCCGCCCATGCGGTGGGTCATGGTGGCCATGAACGACTCGCCGTGCGACTGCGCGTGCAGGCTCTTTCCACCGTAGCTCCAGGTGCCGTAGCCTTCTTCGTCGAGCAGCGTGGCGAAGTTGTAGAAGCTCTCGGCCCGCAGGAAGAAGCCGTCCATCGGGCGGTTGATGGTGCGGCTGACTCGCAGGCAGCTCGTCAGCGGCGAGATGTATTCACCGATCGCCATGTTCGTGTTCTTGGTGCCGCCTTCGATGCTGAATCCCAGCTTTTCCGCGATGGCCTCCAGCAGGGTCGATTTCCCCGATCCATTCTCGCCGACGAAAAACGTGACTTTGGGATGCAGTTCGAGCGTTCCGAGCTTTTGAATCGCTGGGACCAAAAACGGATACTCGCCCCAGTCTGGCACCGACTCACGAAGCAGGCTGATGGAGTGAAGAAAATGGCGTGTCATGATTTGGCGAGTGCTCAAAGATGCTCCAACTGCCTCTCTGGCGGCGCTTTATCGGCGTGGCAGGGCAAAACGCCGTCCAGTGGCAGGTCGAGGGCACGGTGAAGGCTGTGGTGGGCGGCGGTGTTGTCTTGGTTGAGAATTTTCGGGGCGATGTGAGGGCCGAAGGGGGAGGTGGCGAAGAGGTCACCGCTGAAGAGGAGGCGGTGTGTGGCGGAGTAGAAGCCGCAGTGGCCGTGGGTGTGACCGGGCAGGGCCACGACGCGGAGGCCGCCCCAGATGGGAAGCTCGTCGCCATCGTGGAGGAGCTGGTCGGGACGAAAGGTGGGCATGCGAAGCAGACGTCGGCCGATCCATTCGGAGACGCCGGCGACGCGGCCCCAGCCGGTGTAGCGGGCGCGGTTCTCGAAGTGTTCGAGGTCGCCCTCCGGTCCGGCGATCCAGGCGTGGTGTTCGCGGGCGAGGGCAGGTGCGTTGAGGACGTGATCGAGGTGTCCATGCGTGAGCAGGATGCCACGAATGGGCAAATGATCCCAGCCGCGGGCTTTGAGAGCTGTTTTCAATGCGGCGCGTCCTCCGAGGAAGCCGGTGTCGATTAAGAACAACGCGTCACCGTCCCGCAGGACGAAGAACTGCACGATGAAGGTGCGGACGATGAGGAGATCGGGCGAGGGAGGGGACAGGATTGACGATTGCTGAATCACGATTGCTGATTTTTGAAGTGAGTCACGTTCGCGAGCGAGTCTGAAATCGAAAATCAACCATCGGTTGATCGACAATCGTCAGTCCTGTCGGGTGGCAGGCAGGAGTGCCTGCCTCACTTGTCTGGCGGCGGTATGGGCGGGGGCAGGGCTGGTGGCTTTTTGCGGCCTTTGACCACGATAACCAGTCCAATGACGACTGCTGCCGGGATGATCAGGAGCAGCAGCAGGATGGCAATGACGATGAGTTCCGGTGTGCCGAACGGGCCAAGAGCGAGGAGGGCAGTCATGTGGCGAATCGTCTGAAATTCAGGCTCGTAAGTCAATGACTGCGTTTTGGGTTCGGCGGTCCGTTACGCCGATGTCATTCGCGTGGGTCTTGACGATGGCGGATGGGCTTGATAGGCAGGTGGGCATTTTTCTCCCATGAACGAGCCTGCCGCACCGCCCGCCCTTTCGCCTCTCGATGCTTTTGAAGGTCGCATGGAGCCGACGAGGACCTCATGGCTTTATCAGGCAGGGCTGGGCGTGGTGGCGCTGGCGATGGTGCTGCTGCCGGTGATCTACATCGGCCTGATCGTGGCGATGGGCTGGGCGGTGTGGTGGCATGTGCAGCATGATGCGGTGATCTTTGAGCATGTGCGTGGCCGGGCGCTGCTGGTGGCGGCGGTGGTGTATGCGGCCCCGGCGGTGGCGGGGGCGGTGTTTGTGCTGTTCCTGATCAAGCCGCTCTTCTCACGCGGGGTGAAACCGCCGCCGCCGTTCAAGCTTTCAGAGAAGGACGAGCCGCTGCTGTTCGGCTTTGTGCGGAAAATCTGTGATCAGGTGGGGGCTCCGGTGCCGCGGGAAATTCATCTGGATACGCAGGTGAATGCGGCGGCGGGCTTTCGCCGTGGTTTGTGGAGTTTCTTTGGCCGCGATCTGGTGCTGGTGATCGGCACACCGCTGGTGGCGGGCATGACGATGCGGCAGGTGGCAGGCGTACTGGCGCATGAGTTTGGTCATTTCGCGCAAGGAGCGGGCATGCGTTTTAGCTACATCATCCGCCGGGTGAATGCGTGGTTTGCCCGCGTGGTGTTCGAGCGGGATGCGTGGGATGATCGCTTGGAGCAGTGGTCGCAGTCGGAGGAATGGTATCTGAAGGTGATCTTCATGCTGGCGAAGGGAGGCGTGTGGCTGGGGCGGAAGGTTTTGTGGTGCCTGATGCACGCGGGGCATGCGATCAGTTGCTTCATGTCCCGCCAGATGGAGTTCGATGCGGACAGCTACGAGGCGAAGCTGGCCGGCAGCTCGGAATTCGCCCGCACGGCGGCGCGGCTGCGGTTTCTCGGCGTGTCCCGAGCGGCGGCGATGAGTGATGCCTACCAGACTTTTCAAACGCGGGAGCTGCCGGATGATCTGGCGGCGATGGTGCTCTGGCGTGAGCAGGTGATGCCCGGTGACGTGCGCTCGAAGCTGGATCAAAGCGTGAACGAGAGCACCACGAGTTGGAATGACACGCATCCGGCCGATCCGGACCGCGTGAAGGCAGCGCTGGCCCTGAATGCGCCGGGCGTGTTTCACTTGGAGGCACCGGCTGAGCAGTTGTTCCGTGATTTTGCCGCCACCAGTCGTGCGGTGACGCGGCATGCCTACGAGCACGAGTTCGGCCTGGCGATGGACAAGGTGCGGCTGAAAGACGCTTCCAGCATGAGCGAGGACCGGAAAGCCGCCGACAGCTCGGACAAGGCGCTGGATGCCTTCTTCGGTAAATCGTTCCACTTCATGCGCCTGAGTCCGCTGGAGTGGCCGGTGCCATCGCCCGTGCCGGTGTCCATGCCTTCCACGATGCCGCCACCCTCCTCCGTGGCATTGCCCATGTCGAGCGCGGCATCATCAGCGCCGCCGCCAGTGCCGGGTATGACGGATGAAGCGTATCTGAAACTGCTCGGGCAGTATGTGGAGCATCAAGGTGAGATATTGAATCAAACCATCGCCCGGGATTTGATCGAGGCGGATTTCAACCTGCCGAATCCAGCCGAGTTCTCAATCAGTGCGAGCACGAAGAGCGCCGCGGAATCGGCGCTGACGGTGAGCAAGCAGCGCTTGCAGCAGGTGGCGGTGCAAATGGAGGCCTACGAGACCGCGCTGGCCAAACGTCTCCGCGACGGACTGGATCGCTGGCGTGCGCAGCATCCCGAGCTGGAGGCCGTGGCCGGACTGGACCGTCTTCTCGCCGCACAGCGAGTGCTGGCGCGATTGATCAGCAACATCCTTCAGGCGTCGCGGGCCAAGCGGTCGCTGGAGCTGCTTTTTGCCAATGCGAAGAGCCATCGCGATGGCTTCACGCTCGATCGTCAGGCGCGTGCCGTGGCCCAGCGCATCGAGGTGGCGGCGAATCACTGCGTGGCCACGCTCGGCAGCGTGCCGCATCCTTACCAAGAAGGTCATCCACCTCTCGCCGAGGTGCTGCGCCTGCCTGACAAGGGGGACAATGATTTCGCCCGTGCCGCGCAGCTCGCCGATGTTTGCACCGAGGCGCTCGTGCCGCTCCTCGTGCGCATCATGGGCGACCTCGCGGCGATGGCGAAGGCTGAAAATCCCTGAAGCAAGCTGTCGCTTTCGGCGTTTGCTGCTGCCCATGAAGCTCCTCTGCACGCTCGCCCTTGTTTTGTTCTCGTCGCTGGCCGCCGCTGCCACGCCGCCGAACATCATTTACATCCTCGTCGATGACCTCGGGTATGGAGACCTGGGCTGCTACGGGCAGAAGATGATCACCACGCCGAACATCGACCGCATGGCGTCGGAGGGGATCAAGTTCACGCGGCATTACTCCGGCAGCACGGTGTGTGCGCCATCGCGTTGCGTGCTGATGACGGGGCTGCACACCGGACACTGCCGCGTGCGTGGGAATGACCCTTGGATCATTCCGGATGGTGATGTGACGGTGCCGAACTTCCTCAAAACCGCCGGCTACCACACCGCGTGCATCGGCAAATACGGTCTCGGCAAGCCGCTGCCGCTCAACGACCCGGAGAAGAAGGGCTTCGACGAATTTTATGGCTATGTGGGCACCAGCCACGCGCACAATTTCTACACCAAGGCAATCATCATCAACGGCCGCGTGAGCCCGCTGCCGAACACGGTGATCGAGGGCTCGTTTAAAAACGCGGCGGACTATGTCGATGCGGAGTTCACCGGCACCGGCGTGGCACCGCTGGACGGGCGGAAGCAGTGGGTGCCGCAGCTTTGCTCGAACGAGGTGCGTCGTCATCTCGTCGAGCGCTCGCGGGACAAGGGGAAGCCCTTCTTCCTCTACTACGCGATGAACATCCCGCACACGAACAACGAGGCAGGCAAGGACTCGCCGCTCGGTCATGGCATGGAGTGCCCGAACTACGGCGAGTTCTTGAAGAAGGACTGGCCGGACGCGGAGAAGGGCTTTGCGCAGCTCGTGCGCTTCCTCGACGACGAAGTCGGCGGCATCATGGCGGAGCTCAAACGACTCGGCCTCTACGAGAACACGCTCGTCATGTTCTCCAGCGACAACGGCCCGCACCACGAGGGCGGTCACGACAGCGACTTCTTCAACAGCAACGGCGACTTCAAAGGCACGAAGCGCGACATGACCGATGGCGGCATCCGCGTGCCCTTCATCGCGTGGTGGCCCGGCACGATCAAAGCGGGCACGGTGAGCGAGCATGTGAGCGGTTTCCAAGACCTGCTGCCCACCGTGGCCGATCTGAGCGGTGTGAAGCTCCACACGGAGACGGACGGCATCTCCTTCGCACCCACGTTGCTGGGCAAAGAAGGTCAAAAACCGCACTCGCATCTGTTTTGGGACTTCAACGAGCAGGGCGGCAAACGCGCCGTGCTGAAGTGGCCGTGGAAACTCATCCACCTGAACACCGGAGCTGCCCCCGCCGATGCCAAAGCAAAAGCCAAAGGCAAGGCCGCGAAGCCCAAACCGCTCGAAAAGCTGCTCTACAACCTCGAAACCGACATCAGCGAGGAAACGAACCTCGCGGCGGAGAAGCCGGAGATCGTCGCGGAACTCGAAAAGCTCATGCAGGAATCTTATCGGGCACCGAAATGAGCCACAAAACCCCGGAGGGGTTCGCCATGAATAGCCGGAGGTGAAACCTCCGGTCACCGATGCGATCACGGTCGCAACCCCGGAGGGGTTGGCCAATGTGCCCAGCCGCCTCCGATGTCCCTGCCAGCATGGGCGAACCCCATCCGGGGTTCATGATGCGGTACTACGATCATCCAGGGGTTGAAACCCCTGGCTATTCATGGGTAAACCCCTCCGGGGTTGCAGGAATCAGCGCAGCGATGCGTAACTCCGCCATCAAGTCCTCTTTATCCCATGCGCTCCCTTCTCTTCCTCCTGCTCACCACGCCGCTGCTGGCGGACAAGCTGCTTGTGCTCGACACACGGGTGATTGAGAGCGCGGAGAATGCCCGGCTGATGCCGGGAGCGGTGACGAAGCATGCGGGCAACCCGCTTTTCCAGGCGGACAAGCCGTGGGAGAACTCGATGAACAACCTGTATCCGAATGTCATCTGGGACGAGGAGCAGGCGGTCTTCAAGATGTGGTATAAATGCGTGCTGGCGGACAAGGAGGCCATCGCGCAGATGGACGGGCCGAGCACGGTTCACGAGGTGGGCTGGTATCTGCTGTATGCGACGTCGAAGGACGGCATCACCTGGGAAAAGCCAGCGCTGGGTTTGCATGCCTTTGGTGGCACGAAGGCGACGAACATCGTGGCGCGTGACTGCCCGAACGTGGGCGTCTTCAAAGACCTGCACGATGCCGATCCGATGCGTCGCTACAAGATGGTGAGCGATGTGGGCCTGGGGAAGCCGCAGGTGCGCTTCTCCGCCGATGGAATCCACTGGGGCGATGCGATCCATGCGGAAGGTTTCGGGGCGCAGAATGGGGACACGCACAACAATGCCTTCTGGGATGAGGGCAGCGGGAAGTATGTGTGGTTTACGAAGCTCTACCTGGGCGAGCGGCTCGTGGCGCGGCTGGAGAGCGATGATTTCATCCACTGGCGGAACAACGGTCTCATGCTGCGCAGTCGCGTGAGTGAAGGTCGCGGCAGCCAGACCTACTGCATGCCGGTGTTTCGTCATGCGGGCCTGTACATTGGTTATTTGATGATGTACCACGTCAGCAAGGGCCGCACGGTGGACTGCGAGCTGGTGTGGAGTCCGGATGGTCTGAAATGGCAGCGGGTGGCTCCCGGCGTGCCGTTGATTCCACGCGGAGCGAAGGGCAGCTACGACAGCGAGTGCATCTATGCGATGGCCGGGCCGCCAGTGATCCGCGATGGCAGGCATCTGATCTTTTACGGTGGCGATGATTTTCCGCACACCGGCTGGAAACGGCACTGCCTGCCTTGTTTGGCGACTTTGCGCGAGGATGGCTTTGCAGGCTACGAACCTATCGAGGAGGGTAAATCGGCCGTTTTGACCACGCGGATGCTTCGTGTGACCTCGGAGCCTTTTCGCGTGATCGCCGATGGCGATGCGGTGGAGGTCATGGCGATGGATGAACGCGGTCAGAAGGTCGAAAAAGGCTCGTGGGCAGGCAAAACGCTGCGTTTCAAGCTTTCGATGCCTCGCGGAAAAATCTACGGTCTCGAAGGCGTGGCGTTGGTGGATCGAAATCTGCCGCCGGAGGTGAATCCGCTGAAAAGCGCCGATTGGAAGCCGCAGCCGGTGAAGTCACATGGCTTCGATTTCGCGAAGGATGTGCAGTTTTGGAAGGGCGTGGACAAGGTGATGGCGCAGGATGGTTTCATCACGGCCTCGCGGGAGGGCAGAAACCTGCCGATCGCGTTTTCATCGGTCAAAGCAGGCGAGTCGCCGCTGATCGGAGATTGGACGAAGGTCGTCGGAGGTCGTGGCGCTCGTATCTCGTGCCGTGTGCGCAGTGCGAAGCCGGGTGGTCACGTGATGATCGAGATCTTCGCGAGTGATGTCGGCTCATGGCAGTTCGAGACGAAAACAGCCTTCGCCAACGACTGGCAGGAGGCTGCTGCCGAGCTGCGCTACGACTGGAGCGATGACGAAGCCCGTGCCGCGGGCTGGAAGCGTGCCGCGAATGGTTTCTCGTGGCGTGAGACGATTCAAAACATCGGCAAGCTCGTTATCGTGCCCGCTGCGGCGGGGGCGCAGTCGAGTTTTGATCTCGACGAGGTGCGGGTGAGCGGGGTGGAGTGAGCTTTTCGGCTCAAGGCGTCACGGCAGCGTCCTTTTGAGCAGTCTCGTAGCGGGCCCAGAGAGACTGCTCGACGAGCATGACGAGGTTCTCATTGGGGCGCAGGCCGTAGAAGCCTTGGTTGTGGTAGGGGCGGGCGCCGAGCTTGGCCTGCACGGCGGGGACGAGGTCCATATCGCACAGGATGACGGACGCGGTGAGATCGGTTTCGGGCACGCTGCGCTCGTAGCGGGCATTGGCGTTCGTGCGCCAGTGCCAGCGCATGGGCCAGCCGGCGTCTTTGTTGATGACGAGGAGGTTTATCGGCGAGGGCTCGATGCGCTGAATCTCGCTCACCTGAAGCAGGAGGCGTGGAAAGGCCTGCACGGTGTGGGAATATACCCATGGGTTTCGAGCATCGGCGGAGTAGCGATGGATGGCGAGATTTGTCTGGTAGCAGAGGTGATAAAGCCCGAGGCCGAAGGCGATGCGATAGCCGATGCGCAGGATGCCTTTGGCAAAGAAGCTAGCAAGCACGCGGGTGCCGTAACCGGCGAGCAAGATGAGCGCATGCTGGGCGCTGAGAATGGACCATGGGGTCTTGTAGGCGAGCACGGAGTAGCCGCCGATGAGCAGGATGGCGTAGAGGCTCAAAAAGACGATGAAGGCCTGCCGTGGGCCGTTTTTCTGATGATTGCCGATGAGGCCGTGTCCCATGCCGATGAGGGCGAGGCCGACGATCATGAGTTCCGTCCAGGTGAGGCCACCATCGCTGCGCCAGGTGAGGAGGGTGAGGTAGTAGTGCCAGGGCTTTTCATGGCCGGCACCGCCGGAGCGTTCCAGATAGTTCGCATAGGTGGTGAAGCTGTTTTTGACGGCGTCCCAGTCGTGAAAGCCACCCGAGTACATCGCCACGCTGACGATGGCAGCTGGAATGAGCACCCAGAGAAGAGGTTTGCTCGGCCGCTGCTTGGAGGAACCCATGGAGAAACCGCTGCGCCGAGGCTCGAAGGGGCCGAATAGCTGCTTCGCCACGATCCAAGCCACTAAACCGGCGGCGACATTGAGGATGAAGGTTTCCTTGGTGGCATGCTGGAGGCCGGTGGCGATGCCGCCGAGGAGTAGCCAGAGCCTGCCCCCACCCTGCGAGTAGCGCCAGAAGCTGACGAGGGCGATCATGACGAGCAGCACGAGTGGCGTCTCCATGATGTAGTAGCGTGAATAATACACCTGCATCGGCGAGACGGCGGCGAGCAGCATGGCTGCGATGACGCCATTACGCCCGAGCGCATCCGTGAGCAGAAGGGTGGAGAGGATCAGCAAGAGCCCACAGATGGCGGTGACGGTGCGGAGTTGATCGCCACGCCAAGAATCTGGAGCGCCCCAGAAGGCAAATTTGGACCAGAGGATGGCGGCGTAGTGCAGGCCGGGGCCGTGGTAGTCCTTCGGGTCGTATTCGAAATGGCCGGTGGACTGAAACTGGGTCGTTTTGTAAGCCAAGATGGCTTCATCGGTGTGCATCGGGCGCTCATCGAGCAGCGGCAGCCGGTAAAACGCCGCCGCCGCCATCGCGATGATCGCGAGGAGGATGAAGGCGGTCATGGAGAGGGCGGGAGCCTTGGTCGGATACATGAGAGGGGTGGGCCTCTAGCCCAGCATGTCGCGGCGTTCCACCATCAACCGCATGTTGCGGTAGCGGCGGAGGTAAAATTCCTCCCGCACGGGCGGGGCGGTATCACTGCCGCCGTGCTCGATTTCGACGGTGACGGCCTGAGAGGTGGCACGGAGCTTCAAAAAGCGGAAGCGCGGCATTTCCCGAACTCGGAAGAAGACGTGAAGCGGCACATGCGGGTGGGTGGCATTCCACAGCCAGCGGGAGGGTGGAAAGCTCTCCTCATCGGCGAGGGCGAACAAAATCTCCCGCACGAGGGCTTCCCCATGCCCGCCGGACCAGCGGGCGGCCTCGCGGCGGTTAAAGAGCTGGTGCATCCAGGCCATGAGGGGATTTTTCTTTGCCTGCTCCATCTCCGCAATGAGCTCGCGGGCATGCACGGCCATGAGCCGATGAAAATCCTCCCGAGAGATGCTCCCGGCATCCCAGAGGCGGAAGAGCTTCTGCGGGCTGGGGACGGGCTCGGGGGTGGATGACATGAGGGGCGAGTGAGCAGGGCTGGTGAGCTGTGGTTGGCTTGGAAAAGGGCATTATCAACTGGCGGGTTGCGGATGTCTTTGTTTTGCTGTTTAGAAAATTTTTCCGACCGTCTAATGACCAACAACCAGAGCATCTTTCTCGCAGGCCACCGAGGTATGGTGGGCAGGGCTATCGAACGCCACTTACGCAGCCTGGGGCATGGGGACATCCTGACCCGCACGAGACAGGAACTCGACCTGCTCGATCAAAAAGCGGTCTTCGAATACCTTCAGCATGCCAAACCTCACACGGTGATCCTCGCCGCCGCCCGCGTGGGAGGCATCGAGGCCAATCGGGCTGAGCCAGCGCAGTTCTTGTATGAGAATCTGGCGATTCAGAACCACATCATTCATGGCAGCATGCTGGCGGGGGTGAAGCGGATGGTCTTTTTGGGGAGTTCGTGCATTTACCCTCGTGAATGCCCGCAGCCGATGAAAGAGGAGCACCTGCTTTCCGGTCCGCTGGAACCCACGAATGAAGGTTATGCGCTGGCGAAGATCGCGGGCCTGCGCATGACGCAGTATTACCACAAGCAGTACGGCATGCAGGGGCTCTGCCCGATGCCCTGCAATCTCTACGGCACCGGGGATAGCTTTGATCCGCAGCGTTCGCATGTGCTCTCCGCTCTGGTGAGGCGCTTTGTGGATGCCGCGGAGGCTGGTGCGGAAAAAGTGGTGATGTGGGGAACCGGATCGGCGAAGCGTGAATTCCTCCACGTGGATGACCTCGCACGCGCCGTGCTGCTGATGATGGAAAAGGTCGATTCGCCGGAGATTTTTAATGTGGGCTGCGGAGAGGACATCAGCATCCGCGAGCTGGCGGAGAAGGTTGCGGCGGCCGCAGGCTATCAAGGGCGGCTGGAGTGGGACAGTTCAAAGCCGGATGGCATGCCGAGAAAGTGCCTCGATGTGAGCAAGATCAAGGCCATCGGCTTTGAACCGCAAATTTCCCTGGATGAGGGTATCCGCCTTACCATGGAAGAATACCGCCAGGTCAAGCAATCCCAGCCCCAAGGCTAATTCATGCGCAACATTCCCAATATCGACAAGCTCGCGGGTGTTCTCGAAATCTTTTTGGAGAACCACAGCCGCACCAATCAAGCCAAGGACACTCGCTACTGGTATCCGCTGAGCATCGCCACCTATGACGTGCAGGAGATCCTTCAGGCGCTGGATTCGCTGTGCAGCTTTCGCACCACGATGTGGGAGAAGACGCTGGAATTCGAGCGCCGCTACTCTGTCTACCAGGGCTGCGGCCATTCGGTGATGGTGAACAGCGGCTCGTCCGCCGATCTGCTTGCCTGCCACCTTCTGGCAAACCCCGTGGCTCCGATTTTGAAGCCAGGGGATGAAATCCTGGTGCCTGTGGTGACGTGGCCCACGCAGATTTGGTCTGCCATGATGGCCGGGCTGAAGGTGCGGCTGGTGGATGTCTCCCCCCGCACGCTGAATGTGGATGTGGAAGAACTGGAGCGGGCGATCACTCCAGCCACGAAGGCGATCTTCCTGGTGCATCTCATGGGCAACCCATGTGACATGGGTGCCATCACTGCCTTGGCGCAGAAGCACAATCTCGTGATCATTGAAGATTGCTGCGAGGCACTCGGTGCGGAGTTCAAAGGGGTGAAGGTCGGAAACTTTGGTGTGGCCGGCACTTTCAGCTTCTTTTTTGCTCATCATCTGGTGACGATGGAGGGCGGGATGATCGTCTGCCAGACCGAGCAGCATGCCCGTGATCTAAAGATCCTTCGTGCCCATGGTTGGGTGCGCAATGTGGATGGTCAGGAGGGCAAGGAAGAGCTGGCTCAGCGTGGCATTGATCCACGCTACGCGTTTTACAACTGGGGCTTCAACGTGCGTCCCACCGATGTGCAGGCCGGCTTTGGCCTGTGCCAGCTCGAAAAGATCGAAGCCTTCAACCAGCAGCGGAACAAGCTCGCGGCCCAGTTCTTTGAGTTCATCGATACGCAGAAGTGGCTGTCACGCCCGGAGGTGCATCCCGATGCCGCCCCGTGCTGGTTTGCCCTGCCGCTCATGGTGGCGAAGGATGCGCCCTTCACTCGATCTGACATCACGCGTCATCTGGAACTCGCTGGCGTGGAGACTCGCCCTGTGGTGGCAGGTAACATCGCCCGCCACCCCGTTTCCGAGGTGTTTCCGGTCTTTAAAGAGCGTTCTTTCCCAGGTGCTGATGAGATCCACGAGCGCGGCTTCTATATCGGGCTCTCCCCACTCTACACCGAGGCGGAGATTAGCCGCCTGACTGGGGAGTTTGAAGCATTCCTCAAACCCTTTGGCACCTGATGAACACCGTCCTCGTCAAGCTCTCTGGCG
The DNA here is from genome assembly GCA_016713245.1 of Verrucomicrobiaceae bacterium. Taxonomy (GTDB): domain Bacteria; phylum Verrucomicrobiota; class Verrucomicrobiia; order Verrucomicrobiales; family Verrucomicrobiaceae; genus Prosthecobacter. Next base: position 699,714 of record JADJPM010000004.1, read on the forward strand.
GCATGGGCAACCAGATGTTTCAGTACGCCGCAGCCAGGCAGCTGGCGCTGCTCAACGACGCCAGCGTGGTGCTCGATCTGACAGGCTTTGAGACGTACAAGCTGCATCGTTTCAGCCTCCAGCACTTCGCTTTGAATGCCCCGGTGGCACAGAAGTGGGAGGTGCGAGCCGCCGAGGGAAAACACAGTGTTCTCTCAAAACTGGCTTTCTGGCGAAAACTCACGGCGGGCATGCCGGATGCGGGCACAACCTTCCAAAAAGTGCAGCAGCAAGGGTTGGGCTATGACGCCTCCTTGCTCGAAAAGCGGGGGCATCTCCACCTCGACGGCTATTGGCAGAGCCCGCGCTACTTTGATGGCATCAGCGGCCTGATTCGCGAGGCTTTCCAGATCGTCACGCCTCCCAGCGCCGAGAACGCGGAAATGGCCCGCCGGATCGCAGACTGCCATTCGGTGTCGCTGCATGTGCGCCGGGCGGATTACGTGAACAATCCCAAGACGTTGGGCGTGCATGGTGCGTGTTCCGCAGCCTATTACGACGCGGCGGTGGCCGTCATCAGCGAGCGGGTGAGCGATCTACGCTTCTTCATCTTCTCGGACGACATTCCGTGGGCGAGGGAGAATCTCGCCTTCCCCGGCGAGAAGGTCTTTGTCGATTTCAACGACGCGTCCAGGAACTACGAGGATCTGCGGTTGATGAGCCTGTGCCAGCATCACATCACGGCGAACAGCACTTTTAGCTGGTGGGGGGCCTGGTTGGGTAAACCTGAAGGCATCACGCTGACGCCAGCGAGATGGTTCAACGATGAATCCAAAGGTCCTCCGGTGGACGATCTGGTGCCCACTGGCTGGATTCGTATCGGAGGCGTGGCATGAGCCTGGAATGCGGCGTTTTGATGCCCTGCCGGGGTAGGCTCGATCATGTGCGTGCCGCGGTGGAGAGCATTCTCGGCCAGAGTTTTCGGGAGTTTGAGTTTTTGATCCTCGATGATGAGTCGGAACCGGAGGTGGCGGAGTATCTGGCGGGCCTGAAGGACTCGCGCATCCGGCTGATCCGCCACGAAAAGGCGCTCGGAGTGTCCGCCAGCCTGCAAGAAGGGCTTCAACGGCTTCAAACGGATCTCGTTTTCCGGATGGATAGCGATGACATCGCCGTCCCGGACCGCCTGCGGCTGCAACGCGATCACATGATCGCGCATCCAGAGACGGGTGTGCTTGGCGGCCAGATCTCGCTGCTGGACACGGTGGCTGCTTCTCCAAGAGTGCCGCTGAGGCATGAGGAGATCGGTTATCGCCTGAATTGGTCGAACGCGCTCAATCATCCCACCATTGTCTTCAGGCGGGAGGTGGTGATGGCTGCTGGAGGCTATGATCAGGAACTCGAATGCGCCCAGGATTATGATTTGTGGATGAGGCTGTTTTTCACCACCCGGCTCGCGAACCTGCCAGATCTGCTGCTTCACTATCGCGTGCATCCAGCGCAGAATAGCAGCGCCCGCCGGGCCAGCTCCGCCGCCACACGGGCGGGCATGCGCCAGAGGTATCGCGAGCGTCTCACCGGCTTTCAGGTGAGCCCTTCGTTTGATGAGCAGGATGCCTGGACCCCTGAGTCGCGTCCAGATGCTGTGGAGTGGCAGGGCTGGCAGTCGTATCTGCTGCGTTTACGGGAGGTGTTTCGTTCGGGCATCCATGCGGATGCCTTTGATCCCAAACGTGATCTGGCCCGCAGGTTGTGGCGCAGTGCAAAGGCTTATCGCGCTGCTGGTGGTGATCCTGCCGGGTATATGGATGTGCTCAAAAAAATCAGCCGTTGGCAGGCATTCTTGAAAGGAGTGTTTTAAAGCTCATGTGCGCGATTTCTGGAGTCTTCAGCCCCGGGCAGGCCCGCCAGATGGCGGAGGTGCTTGATCGTGTCGGCGCACGAATGACGAGACGCGGCCCGGACGGCTGCGGGCAGCAGGTCTGGGATGATTGTGCTTTGAATCACCAACGGCTGGCGATCATTGATTTGAATACCGGGGCGCAGCCCATGGTCTCCGAGGACGGGCGCACAGCGGTGGTGGTCAATGGTGAGATTTACAACTTCCAGGCTCTGAGGCGTCAACTTGAGGCTCGCGGCCATCACTTTGTCTCGCAGTCGGATTCCGAAGTGGTGCTGCACGGCTACCGCGAACACGGGGCGGATATCTTCAAGATGCTCGACGGCATGTTTGCCATCGGCATCTGGGATGCGGCAAGGGGGCGGTTGCTGCTGGCGCGGGATCGCTTCGGCAAAAAGCCCCTTTTCTGGCTCAGGCATGGCGATGCGGTGTGGTTCGCATCGAGTGTGGATGCCTTCAAGGCGATCCCCGGCCTGTCATTGAGCATTAACTCTCACGCCGTGGCCGAATACCTAGCCTTTCGGTATGTGACCGATGCCTCATGCATCTACCGGGAGGCGGTTAAAGTGCCTGCAGGGCATGCCATGCGTTTTGACCGTGATTTGCAGCCTGAAACTTCTGCGTTTGCTCAATGGAATGATGGCATTACCGAGGCCGGACAGGCCGGAAAAGCTTCTTACGCCGAGGCACAGGAAGAAATCCGACGGCTGATCCGAAATGCCGTGCAGAAGCGGCTGATGAGCGATGTGCCTCTGGGGGTGCTGCTGAGCGCGGGCATCGATAGCAGCATCGTGGCGTATGAAATGAGCCGGGCCGGCGGGGCGAATCGCAGCTTCACGCTGGGTTTTCGCGGTCTGGCAGACGAGCGGGCTGCCGCGGCTGAAACCGCGGCCGTTTTTGGCTTTGATCATCATGAAGAGCAGATGGATCTGGATGTCGGCTCGGACTTTCTCGGCGAGGCCGTGCGGACGTGTGACGAGCCTCTGGCCGATTCCTCGATCGTGGCCACGCATCAGGTCTGCGCCGCCGCCCGGCGGCATGTCACGGTAGCCCTCTGCGGGGATGGTGGGGACGAGGCGTTTGCGGGATACAACCATTACCGGACCTTTCATCAAGCTCTGAACACACAAGTGGGTGGCATCGCAGGAATTGGAAACTGGCTGCGCCATCATGCCGCCGGTCTGCTGCCGCGTGCAGCGCGCCGCCGCCTGCGTGGGAGCTTGGCTCCGTGGTATCTTGCCCGCGAGCATGCCGATCCGTGGCGGCTCTGGCTCGCGCTGCGCTGCGTTTTCAATCCCGAGGAGGTGCAGCGGCTGGTCGGCGGGGGGCTCAATCTGCCTTCGCCGTCTGTTTTCCATCAGGCTGAAGCTGCAGCCTATGATTATGAGCATTATCTGCGCAGTGACCTCCTCGTGAAGATGGACCGTGCGAGCATGGGGGTCGCTTTGGAAGTGCGCGCTCCGTTCCTGGATGATGAACTCGTGCGCTTCTGTGCCACGCTACCGCTGGAATGGAAGCTTTCGCCTGACGGCCGTGGCAAGCGCATCCTCCGCGATGCCTACGGTCCACTGCTCCCGATGCATCTCTGGGAGAGGCCCAAACAAGGTTTTCAGGTGCCTGTCCGTCGCTGGCTGAGAGAAGGTGCGCTGGCGAATTCAGTCCGCCATCTCATGAATGAGCCGCGTGCTGCCCTCTGGGATGTCTTGGATCACGATGAGGGCGTTCTTGATCTGAAGCGGTTCGTTGGGGGCGCTGGCAACGAACAAAAAATCTGGTCTTTTGTCGTGCTGGATGAGTGGTTGCGCAGCGCCACTGAACTGACATGATTTGCAGAGTTAAAAAGGACGACCTAAAAAGTCGATTTTATGAAATGGGTGATTGTGACACCGAAGCATGAAGCGAACTCGCTTGCGGGGAAGAGTAAAAGAATGACTCTTTTGTTGGCGAGGTTTTTGTGGATGGCTCTGCGCTGTCCAAGCTCTTGGCTTCGCAGGGGACAGCGGCCTTATCCTGGATCACATCACACACAAAGAGCCCCGTTCCAAAGAGAAGCTTTATGGCATGCTGCGCTCTTCCAGGCTCCTTGTCTGTTTCGACCCTCTGACTAACATCATCTTTGAAAGCGCTCAATGGCACCCCAGTCTATGCACCATCCGCCGGTGGCTTCCTCGACTATCAAGCTTACAATGTGGCCCACGGAGGGGATTTTATCGATCCGAAGTTGATCAGTCTTGCTATCATCAATCATTCGATTTCGTCATCCAACTTGCACAGCAAGTGAGAGATGGAATTTGCAGGAAATCATCAAAATACACTTGAATCCACTGTCGTTTAAGTTCTCCATAAATGATAATGAAGCACTCTCCAACAAGTCCCCAAGCATGGTCCTTGGAGTGCCGTCGTTTTGTGGAGGCTGGTGGTGATACGACCCTTGCCGTTAGGATAGGGCGCATGATCGGCCGGGTTGACTCCCTGCTTCACCTCAGTCCAGAGACAGCTTCACTCAAGGATGTCGCCACGAGGTTAGAAGTGTGCAAGGCTAGTGTCAGTATCGTTATCTGCCAGTTGTCCGAGATGCAGTCTGGGCGTCACACATCGTATCCGGCCGACCGTCGTGATTTTTATGAGGAGAAGACCGATTTTATGAGCATTCTGCGGAGCGGAATCTTGCCCGGCGATCGCAAAAAAGTCGAACCTGTGGGCAGTCAGATCCAGCGCTCGCTGAACGTCGGCCCCAAAGCTTCTAGGTCATCCACTGAGCCTGCATTCGCCGAGAAACAGCACGACGAGATCTGTCGTCGCCTGCGCTCGGCACATAATATGCATCGCCGCCTTGACCGTCTGCTATCCAGCACGTTGCTGCCCCGATTCCTTTAGTCCGGTTTTCCCTGTCCGTGGTGGGACTTACATAACGCTTTGTTTGATGCTTCAATCGCCCCATGACGGCGACCACGGGCGGTAGCGTTTGGAGAGGTTAAAATAGAATTGCTGAATCGGATTCGTTTGAAGAGTGTCTTTCACTGTCATAGCGTCTTTTAAATGCCCCGTCGAAAAATTGGCATCATCGGAGCTGGGCTCGTAGGCTTAGCCACGGCCATCAAACTGAAAAAGCGGCTGCCGGACGCCGAAGTATTCATCTGGGAAAAAGAGTCCCAGCCCGGCCAGCACCAGTCCACCCACAACAGCGGTGTCTTGCATGCCGGACTCTATTATAAGCCAGGTTCCCTTAAGGCCCGTCTTGCCGTGCAGGGCATTCGAGAAATGACCGCTTTCTGCCAAGAGCATGGCGTCAGCCACAACATCTGCGGTAAGGTCGTTGTAGCCACCGATGAGACTGAACGCAGTCGGCTTGACACGCTGGTGGAACGCGGCACCGCCAATGGCTTGACCGGCATGGAACGAATCGGCCCCGAGCAGCTACGCGAAATGGAACCGATGGCACGTGGTATCGCCGCTGTGCATGTCCCTGAGGAAGGAATCGTGGATTACAAACAGGTCGTCGAGGCGATGAAGAAGGTCATCGAAGGCCAAGGCAGCGCCCTGCAGCTATCCCGCCAAGCCAAGAAGCTCACTTTCACCCATGGTGGCTGGACCTTCACAGGCGAAAACGGCGAAGACCGCTGTGATTTTCTCATCAACTGCGCGGGTCTCCATAGTGACCGCGTGGCCCGTTTAGCTGGCGAGCAGCCCAGAACGATGATCATTCCTTTTCGCGGCGAGTATTTTCAACTCAAGCCGGAGATGGCCTCTCGCTTGAAAAAGCTCATCTACCCAGTGCCGGACCCGAGTTTCCCATTTCTCGGCGTGCACCTCACCCGCCTCATCCATGGCGGAGTCGAGGCTGGCCCGAATGCCGTGCTCGCGCTAGCCCGCGAAGCTTACAAGGCTACGCAGTTCGACCTCCGGGATATGAGCGAATCAATCACCTTTTCTGGCTTGTGGCGATTCCTCGCTAAGCATCCGAAAATGTGTCTCCGGGAGCTGGGCACCTCGCTTTCGAAGAGCCGCTTCTGTCGCGAATTACAAAAAATGACCCCGGATGTTCAGGAGAGTGATCTCATCGACGGTGGTGCTGGCGTGCGTGCGCAGGCGATGACGCCCGATGGTACACTGGTGCAGGATTTTGACTTCATCGAGCGGAGCAATGCCCTGCACGTCATCAATGCCCCCAGCCCTGGGGCCACTGCTAGTCTCGCCATAGGTCAGCATATTGTCGAAAATGTTTGCCGACTCTGCGAACTCCCTTAAACCCTCGCCCGCGTATGTCCTCCAGCAACCTCTTCACCGAATATTCCCAAAAACTGGCGCAATTTGTCACCAGCTTTGATTGGAGCCCCGTGGAAAAACTGGCGGAGATGGTCGAGACCGCACGCAAGCAGCGCAGGCAAGTCTTCATCTGTGGCAATGGTGGTAGTGCCGCCAATGCCCTGCATATCGCCAATGATTTCACCGCTGCCATGTTCAAGGGCACGCGCGACGCCATTCGTGCGAACGCCTTGCCTGCAAACGTCGGTGTGCTGAGTTGCATCGGCAATGACCTTTCCTACGAGGTCATTTTCTCCCAACAACTTCGTGTGTTGGCAGAGCCGGGTGATCTCCTCATCGTCCTCTCTGGCAGTGGCAATTCACCGAATATCCTTGCCGTGCTCGACGAGGCCAAAGCGCAGGGCGTCACCTCCGTGGCGATCCTCGGTTTTGATGGCGGAAAGGCTCTCGCCAAGGCCGATCATATCATTCACTTCGCCCTCAACGACATGCAGATCGTCGAAGATCTCCAGATTGTCGTCGGTCACATGATCATGCGCCATATTTCCGCTCAAAACGGCACCAAGTGCTAATTCCATCCGCCTCCATGTCCCAGAAAATCCTCGTCATCGGCAGCAACTCCTTCTCAGGGGCCAGTTTCGTCCGTTATCTGCTCAAGCAACCCGGCCTAGAGATCGCCGGAGCCAGCCGTTCGGCCGAGCCGGACACGGCGTTTCGGCCTTATGGCTGGGATCAGATGGCTGCGGGATCGAAGTTCAGCTTTCATCGGCTCGATCTGCGTCGTGACCTCGATGCGCTGGTGAAGCTGGCTGCGGATATGGAGGCCACCCACGTCATCAATTTCGCTGCGCAGGGTATGGTGGCCGAAAGCTGGCTCAAGCCCGAGGATTGGTATCAGACCAACACCGTGGCGAACATCATGCTGCATGACCGGCTGCGGAAGCTGCCCTCGCTGCAAAAGTACGTCCACATCTCCACCCCGGAAGTCTATGGCAGCACCGCCGGATTGCTCAAAGAGACCCGCAGTTTCAATCCCAGCACGCCTTACGCCACCTCCCGCGCCGCGTGTGACATGAGCCTGCACAATTTCCTCGAGAACTACCGCTTTCCCGTCGTCTGGACCCGCGCTGCGAATGTCTATGGCCCCGGTCAGCAGCTCTACCGTGTCATCCCGCGCATGGTCATGGCCATCCTCACTGGTAAGAAGCTCCAACTTCATGGCGGTGGGCATTCGGTGCGCAGTTTCATCCACATCGACGACGTGGCCTCCGCCACCTGGGACATCGCGCAAAAGGCTGAACCCGGCTCCATCTACCACATCAGCACGGACCGCTTCATCAGCATCCGCGATCTCGTGCAGCTAGTCTGCACCCGCATGGGGGAGGACTTCGCCAAGCACACCGAGGAAGCCCCCGAGCGTGATGGCAAGGACGCCGCCTATCTGCTCGACGCGGCTCGCGTGCGGGCTGAGTTCAACTGGCAGGACCGCATTTCCCTTGAAGAAGGCGTCGATCAGACCATCGCATGGGCCAAAGAGCACTTCGAGACTTTGAAAAACCTGCCGCTCAACTACATCCACAAAGCCTGATCCCCTTTCTCTCAGACTCACCCAACCAACCACGCATGAAGAACATCCTCGTCACCGGCGGCTGCGGCTACACCGGCACCCTCCTCACCCGCGCCCTGCTTGATGCTGGCCACAAAGTCACCGTTTTTGACACCCAATGGTTCGGCAATCATCTCGAAGCTCATCCATCCCTTACGGTGGTTAAAGGCAACGTGCGTCAGGTGGACACCATTCCGCTTGATGGCATCGAAACTGTCTTCCACCTCGCCAACATCGCCAACGACCCCGCCGTCGATCTTGAGCCGACGCTCTCTTGGGAGGTCAATGTGCTCGCTGCCATGCAGATGGCCGATCAGTGCGTGCGTAAAGGCGTGAAGCAGTTCGTCTTCGCCTCCTCCGGCAGCGTTTACGGCCTCAAATCTGAAGACCGAGTCACCGAAGACCTCGAGCTGGTGCCCATCTCGGTTTACAACAAGACCAAGATGGTCGCCGAGCGAGTGCTCCTGAGCTACGCGGACAAGATGCAGGTCCAGTGTGTGCGCCCTGCCACCGTCTGCGGCTTCTCGCCGCGCATGCGCCTTGATGTCGCTGTGAACATGTTGACCTTCCAGGCGCTCAACAATAAGCGCATTACCGTCTTTGGTGGAGACCAGACCCGCCCGAACATCCACATTCTGGACCTTATCGATGTGTACATGCACTTCCTGGCCAATCCACAGATCGCCTCCGGCTGCTACAACGCTGGCTTTGAGAACATTTCCATCCTCGACATCGCCAATCGCGTGACGGACGTCATTCCTGCCGAGGTCGTTGTGAGCGAGTCGAACGATCCGCGTTCCTACCGCCTCGACTCCGGCAAGCTGCTCGCTACAGGCTTCAGCCCGAAGCGCAGCGTCGGCCAAGCCATCCGCGAGATGATCGAGCTTTATCAGCAAGGCGTCCTCACTGACAACGAGAAGTCCCACACCGTGAAATGGATGATGAAGCTCATTCAGTCCGGTGACCTCGTTTAATCGTCCTCTTAGTTCTTCTCGATGAAAACGCCCGCAGCCATCCTGGTGGAGCAAAAACAGCCTCTCGTGCTCGATGAGGTCGAAATCCCGCCGCTGCGCTTCGGCCAGGTGCTCGTTGAGATCGCAGCCACCCGCATTTGCGGCTCGCAGATCGGCGAGATCGATGGCGTGAAAGGTCCGGATCGCTGGCTTCCGCATCTCCTCGGCCATGAGGGTGGTGGCACCGTGCTCGAGGTCGGGCCTGAGGTCACGCATGTGAAGCCCGGTGATCGCGTCGTCATGCATTGGCGGCCTGGCCTCGGCCTCCAGCCAAAGCCACCCATCTATGATTGGAATGGCCGTAAGACCAATGCCGGTCCCATCACCACCTTCCAGCGCCTTAGCGTCGTTGCGGAGAATCGCCTCACCGTCGTGCCACCGGGCACGGACTTCGAGCTTTGCTGCCTCTTGGCTGACACGCTGACCACCGGTTTCGGCACCGTCACGAATGATGCCCGTGTGCGTCTTGGCGAATCCGTCGTGATCATCGGTGTCGGCGGCATCGGCCTCGGCGCGGTGCTCGGTGCCTCGCTCGCAGGTGCCTGCCCGGTCATTGCCGTGGATCTTTTTGATCACAAGCTCGACAAGGCAAAGCAGTTCGGTGCCACGCACACGATCAACTCGAAGCAGACGGACTTTCGCGTCGCCGCCGAGGAGATTCTCAAAGGCAAGGCGGATGTCGTCATCGACGGCACAGGCAATCCCGCCGTGCTCCAGGAGGCACTGGCCCTCACCGCGCCAAAGGGACGCTGCGTTGGTATCGGCGTGATGCCGCATGACCGAACCATTTCGATCAATACGCTGCAGTTCCACTTCGGCAAGGAACTCACCGGCTCCGAAGGCGGCTCCAGCCTGCCTGCCATCGATATTCCGCGCCAGCTCCGCATGATTGAGCATGGCCGTTTTGATCCGAAAGGCATGGTATCGCATCGCCTGAAGCTCGAAGACGTCAATGACGGCATCGCCCGCATGCGAAGTGGCGAGACGATCCACAGCATCATCCACTTTTGATCCTTTCTCATGGCCGAAACCGACATCGCTGAACTCCTAAAAATCGCCGCGCGGATGCGTGGCAAGGTCATCGAGATGGTCGCCGCTTCTGGCGCAGCCCATCTCGCTTCCGCCATGTCCTGCCTCGACATCGTCGTGGCTGCTTACTGGCGCATTCTGAATCTCGATGCCGCCAAGGCCGCGGATCCCCTGCGTGACCGCTTCATTTTGAGCAAAGGCCATGCCGCCAGCGCCCTCTATGCCGTGCTGGCTGAGAGGGGCTTCTTTAGCAAAGACTGGCTCGATACCTTCGCCACGCATGGCGCACCGCTTGCGGAGCAGCCGGCACCAGGCTGCGCCCCGGGCGTGGAACTGGCGACGGGTTCGCTTGGCCACGGGCTGCCCGTCGGAGCCGGCCATGCCCTCGCAGCGCAGATCCAAAAGCACGACTACCAAGTGCTCGTGTGCATGAGCGATGGCGAGTGCAATGAAGGCACCGTGTGGGAGGCAGCGATGTTCGCCGCCGCCCGCAAGCTGCAAAACCTCACCGTCGTCGTCGATTACAACAAATGGCAGGCCACCGGCCGCTCGAATGAGATCATGCAGCTCAGCCCGCTGCGGGAAAAGTGGGCCGCCTTTGGCTGGAAGGCTGTCGAGGTCGATGGACATGACATCGCCGCGCTCGTTGATGCGCTGGATCGTTCCAGACAAGAGGCAGGCAAGCCCACTGCCATTATCGCTCACACCGTGAAGGGCAAAGGCGTCTCCCTTCATGGAGGATGACAACAACTGGCACTATCGCGTGCCCAAAGCCGCCGAGGTGGAGGCGGCGCACAAAGAACTCGGACTTCTATGAGAAACGCATTTGCAGACGAGATCCTAGCTCTGGCGCGGCAAGACCCCCGCGTCGTGCTGCTCTCCGCCGACATCGGCAACCGCCTCTTTGACAAGCTCAAGGCGGAATTCCCCAACCGCTTCTTCAACTGCGGCGTGGCCGAGGCGAACATGATCGGCGTGGCTGCTGGTATGGCCCAGAGCGGCCTGCGCCCCTTCTGCTACACCATCACGCCCTTCATCACCTACCGCTGCATGGAGCAGATCCGCGTCGATCTCTGCTACCACCATCTGCCCGTCACCGTCGTGGGCACAGGTTCAGGCCTTTCCTATGCCTCGCTCGGCGGCACGCATCATTCCTGCGAGGAAATGGGCATGCTGCGCCTGCTGCCCGGTCTCACCGTCGGTGGCCCAGCAGATGCGCCGGAGTTGCGGGCGCTGTTGCGTGACTCGCTCAACCAAAATGGCCCCGTTTACCTCCGCATTGGCAAAAAGGGCGAGCCAGAGATGCACAGCGCTGTTCCCGCTTTGAAGTTCGGCCAGTCCATCACGCTCCGTGAAGGCAAGGACGCTTGCATTTTGAGCATCGGCACCGTTTTGCCCGTCGCGATGGCGGCGGCAGAAAAACTCGCAGGGCAGGGTATCTCGACGCGCGTGGTCAGTTTTCCCACACTGAAGCCACTCGATGAAAAATGCCTCCAAGAGGTTTTTTCCAGCTTCAAAGTCGTCGCCACGCTGGAGGAGCACAGCATCCTCGGTGGTCTCGGCGGCTCCGTGGCCGAGTGGAAGGCCGATCACCCTGAATTGAATGCTCGATTGGTCCGCCTCGGCACGCCAGACGAGTTTCTCCACCTGACCTGCGAGCAAGAAGAGGCCCGCGAACACTACGGCCTCACCGCCGAAGGGATCGCCGACCGCATCGAAACGCTGCTGCGCCTCGCATGATCCTCGGCGTTGATTTCGACAACACGATCGTCTGCTACGACGGGATCTTCCACCGCGTGGCCTTGGAGCGTGGGCTGATCCCCGCCGACCTTCCGCAGGATAAAACCACCGTGCGGAATCACCTGCGCCAGATCGGCCGCGAGCCTGACTGGACCGAGATGCAGGGTTACGTTTACGGCCCGCGGCTCATCGACGCCCAGCCCTATCCCGGCGTGCTCGATTTCTTCCGCACCGTCGTGCAGCAAGGCATCGAAGTGCGCATCATCAGCCATAAGACCAAGCATCCCTTCCTCGGCGAGCAGCATGATCTGCACGCTGCTGCCTGGGGCTGGCTGGAGGCGAACGGCTTCTTTGATCCCTCCCGCATCGGCATCCGGCGCGACCAGGTTTTCCTCGAACTCACCAAGGAATCCAAGCATCAGCGCATTGGTACCGCTGGCTGCACGCACTTCATCGACGATCTGCCGGAGTTTTTGCTCGACCCCGGTTTTCCAGCGGGCGTGGAACGCATTCATTTCGACCCCTGCCTTACCGCCAAACCGGAGAACGGTCTGCGCTCAGCCGCCAGTTGGACGCAAATCTCGACCGAGTTGCTTGCCAGCCCGGCCGTGATTGCATTGGCCACGAAGGCCTTGGGCACAGATGCCATTCGTGTGGCTCCTGTCTCCGGCGGAGCCAACAACCGCCTCTGCCATGTCCGAAGCGCGGATGGCGAGGTGATGATCAAAGCCTACCATCACAGCCCGTCGGATCATCGCGACCGCTTTGCTGCAGAGCAGCGGTTTTATCAACTCGATCTGCCGCAGACGGCCAAACCGCTTGCATGGGATGCGGAGAACCGCCTCGGAGCATTCACGGTCATTCACGGGCGCAAGCTCGCCACCGAAGAGGTTACCGCTGCGGATGTCGATCAATGCATCCAGTGGGTCTGCGAGCTGCAAACGCGTCGAGAGCACTCAGCCGCTCGGCAAGTGGCACCCGCCGCGGATGCCTGCCCGACCATGCAGGACCATGTGGCGCTGCTGCAACGCCGGGTGGAACGGCTTCTGAAGGCGGAAAGCGATCATGCGGCCTTTCGAGCCTTCGTGACCGATGAGCTCGCTCCGTTTGCCGAGAAACTCATCGCCAGCATCGATTCGAACGGTGCCAAGCCGCCACAGGTGCTCTCCCCTTCTGATTTCGGCTTTCACAATGCCCTGAAGGATAGCGAAGGTCGTTTCTGGTTCCTCGACTTCGAATACGCCGGCTGGGATGACGCCGCGAAACTGCTCTGCGACTACTTCTGCCAGCCTCAGGTGCCTGTGGCCATCGAGCATGCGCCGCGCTTTGTGAGCGCCATGAGCAAGGTGACGGGTGAATCCAGCCTCGAAGCCCGTTTCCTCCAGCTTCTGCCGCTTCACGCCGCCAAATGGGCGTGCATCCTGCTGAATGAATTCCTGAAAACCGACGCCGAGCGCCGCAAGTTCGCCGGTCTGCAAGACCGGCGCGACAACCAGCTCGAAAAAGCGCGTCAAATGCTCCAAAAAAGCCGTTCCTACCTCTGACCATGGCCCAGCTCCGCAATTTCGTCACACCTCTCCACAAGGCCACCGCCCGCAAATACATCGAACGCATGCAGGACGACAAGGTCGCCTGCATGCTCAAGGCCAAAGAATACGAGTTCGACTACTGGGACGGCGACCGCCGCTTCGGCTACGGCGGCTACAAATACCTCGCCGGCCGCTGGGCCCCCGTGGCAAAGGCCTTGATCGAAACCTACGGCCTCAAAGCCGGCTCCCGCGTCCTCGACGTGGGCTGCGGCAAAGGCTTCCTGCTCTATGAAATGCAGCTCATCGAACCCGGCCTCGAAATCTATGGCATGGACGTGTCCAAACACGGGCTGGCGAGTGCTTTGCCAGAGCTGAAAGCCGAACTGATTCAGCACAAAGCGCAGGACGCGCCTTATCCGTGGCCTGACAAGCATTTTGACCTCGTTATCTCGCTCAATGCCCTGCATAATCTGCGGCTCTTTGAACTGCAAACCGCGCTCGCTGAGATCAGCCGCGTTGGCAAACAAGGCTACATCCTGGTCGAGAGCTACCGCAACGAGCAGGAGCTTTTTAACCTTCAGTGCTGGGCGTTGACCTGCGAGTCGTTCTTCGACGTCGATGAGTGGCTTTGGCTCTACCGACACTTTGGTTACAATGGCGACTACGAGTTCATCTACTTTTGATTTTTCCAGCACCATGTTCACCTGCCAGATCTGCCCAGCCCCTCCGCTCGAACTCATCGATTTCGGCCCCCAACCGGTATGCAACCGCTACTTGGCCGAGCCCGATGCCAGGGAGTACCGCCACCCATTGATTCTGTCCCAGTGCCAGACAGACGGTCTGCTACAGCTCAGCCGCCCCTGGCCAAGCGATGAGGTGCGGCCGCGGCTGGACTGGATTAGCTACAAGGAGCCGGAGCGGCATCTGGACGACCTTTGCGACCGCATCGCAGCCCTGCCAGGCGTGGGGACTGATACCCTTATTACCGGCGTGAGCTACAAGGACGAGCCAGTGCTCACCCGCATGGAGAAAAAAGGCTTCAGCCGGACTTGGAACGTGAGTCTTGAGGAACTGGGCATCCATCATCCGGGTGCTGGCATGGAGACCATTCAGGACGTGCTATCCGAAGACCTCGCCGGCAAACTACGCAGTTTGAAGGGCGTTCCCGGAGTCATCGTGGTGAGGCACTTGTTGGAGCATTCGAACTCGGTGTCAAAGACCATGGCCTTTCTCAAAGCTTGGGCTGCAGCCGGTGGTTACCTGATTTTGGAAGTGCCGGACAGCGAGCAGACCTTCAAGGACCTCGACTTTGGCACTGTCTGGGAGGAGCATGTCTGCTATTTCACCGAGTTTACCCTGGGACGTGCTTTCGTGCCATTCGACACGGACTTGATGGACGTGATCCGATATCCCTACACGCTTGAGGACTGCCTCGTGGCCATCGTTGCTTGTCGTCCGGCTGCTGCACCGCTGCCAAACGATCCCGGGCGACTGCGCCAGGAACTGGCTCTTGGCACTAACTTTAAGGCTGGTTGGCAAACGCTTGCCACCCGCTGCCAGCAGGCTCTGCAGCAGGTAATCGATGCGGGTGGTGCCACCGTCATTTTCGGGGCAGGCCACCGCGCCGCTACCTTTGTGAACCTCCTCGGTCTTGAGCGACTGATCTCCTGCGTGATTGATGACGATCCACGAAAAGCTGGTCTGTATCTGCCGGGCTGCCAGCTTCCCATAGTCACCTCGGCCCACCTGCATTCCGCACGGCCTGCGCTCTGTGTCCTGGCCGCCAGCCCGGACAGCGAGCAGGTCATCATCGGCAAAAACAAGGCTTACTCGGACAATGGCGGGCGTTTCGCCAGCATCTACCCGCGTAGCCCGCTGGCTTGGGAGCACCTTAAAGCCTGACCTCCAACCATCATGCCCATCGTTCAGCGCAGTAGCAATGTATTCGTCCTCACGGACAGTCCGGATGTCGTTGATAGTGGCATCATTGATGAGTTAAAGCGGGCCGCAGATGCCAGTCCGCTCAAGCGAGCCCGGCTCTGCCTGCATCGCGCTAACGAGGATCCTGTGCATGAGATGCTCATTGTGCTCGCCGGTGATGTGTACATCCGGCCGCACCGTCATCTCGGCAAGCCGGAGTCGTTTCATCTTCTGGAGGGCGAGGTTTCAGCTCTGTTCTTCAACGTTGAGGGCGAGCCCGAACGGGAGGAGCGGCTCGGCCGCAGTCCAGGGAGACCATTCATCTATCGTGTGACCCACCCGGTTTATCACACGCAACTCGTGTGGTCCGAGCATGTGGTCTTCTATGAATGCACCCGTGGCCCCTTCAACAAAGGCGAGACAGAATTCGCGCCATGGGCTCCCGAAGAAGGCCTTCCAGCTGCCACCGAATACCTGCAGTTCCTCAAGGCCAAGTTTAGCCGATCTTGACCACCAGCCAGCCCAAAAGATTTTGCCTCCCTCTCAAACCGCGCCTATACCCAGTCACCTTATGGCCGACACCAAAGCCTACATCGTCGTTGGTGCCGACAGCCTCGTCGGCGGCAACCTGCTCAAAGCCCTCGCCCGCCGTGGTTTGCCTGCCTATGGCACTACCCGGCGGCGGGACCGGCTGGGACCTGAACGACTCTTTCTAGACTTCGAGTCTGCCGAGCCATTTTCCGCCCCGGCCGACGCGGGCTATGCTTTCGTTGTCGCTGCGGCCACCAACTACGACCGGTGTGAGAAGGATCCCTTGGCCCGCGTGATCAACGAGGAACTTACTCCCAGGATGATCGCCAGCCTTCTCCGGCAGGGACTCTTCGTCACTTTCATCTCGACCAACTCTGTCTTTGGTGGCGAGCGGGCTTGGCCTCACGAGGATGCACCGCATGATCCGCAGATCCCATACGCGGCGCAAAAAAGTCGCGCTGAGGCTGTCGTCCATGCCTACGCCCGCGAGTTGGGCACCGAAGACCGCCTTAACATCGTCCGCCTCACAAAGATACTGGACGCCAGCACCTCGCCTCTGCCTGCCTGGTTTGCCGCATGGGAGCGTGGCGAGGCTGTCGAACCCTTTTCCGATCTCATCTTTGCACCCATGTCTGCAACCTTTGTGGGTGAGGCCTTGGCCACCGTGGGCGAAAAACGCGTCGCCGGGCACCTGCATTTGTCCGGGGCTGAAAATGTCTCTTATGTAGATCTTGCCCAAGCCTTCGCGCGGCGGAAAAATGTCCCTGCCGATCTGATCCGCCCCAGCAGCGCCACTGCCAAGGGCATCCACATTGCCTTCAAGCCTCGGTTTTCTGGCCTCGGCATGCCAAGCACTACCGCATTGACAGGCCTGCGGCCTCAGTCGCTGGATGAAGTGGCCGCCGACATCATCCGGTGATCCTTCTTGCATCTCAACGTGCAGCGACGCTGACACCATTTGCCTACTGACTCACAACCAATGCCCAAAAAGAACCATAGTTTGATCATCGGCGGCACACGCGGCATGGGGCGGGTGCTGGCGGGGCATCTGGCCAAGGCTGGACACCGGGTTTCCGTTATCGGCAGGCGTGAGCCTTCGCCGAAGCTGCCGCGCGGGATACACTTTTTCTCCGCAGATCTGACCCAGACCGACAAGCTCCCTGAGGTTCTCGGTGAGGTGGTGCGCATCGGCGGCTCTTTGAGTCGGCTGGTCTGCCTACAGCGGTTTAAAGTAGCCCCTGGAGACGCCTGGTTGGGAGAGGTTGCCACGACCCTGACAGCCACTAAGATTGTTATTGAATCACTGGCGGAGAAATTCGCCGCCCACGGGGACAGATCCATCGTGCTTGTGAGTTCCGTGGCGGCGCATCTAGTGGCTTCCGAACAGGGGCCTGGCTACCATGTGGCCAAGGCCGGGCTGAACCAGTTGGCGCGCTACTATGCCGTGATCTTGGGACCAAAAAACATCCGTGTTAATGTCGTTTCTCCTGGCACCGTTCTGAAGCCAGAAAATCGGGATTTTTATCGTGGTGCCGAGAGCCTACAGACGATGTTCCGCAAGACA
Source organism: Verrucomicrobiaceae bacterium (assembly GCA_016713245.1). Taxonomy (GTDB): domain Bacteria; phylum Verrucomicrobiota; class Verrucomicrobiia; order Verrucomicrobiales; family Verrucomicrobiaceae; genus Prosthecobacter. The sequence continues at coordinate 716,791 of JADJPM010000004.1, forward strand.
GTGCCCCTCGGGCGCATGGGGACGGCGCAGGAGGTTGCGAGCGTCATTGACTTCCTAGGCGGGCCGGCGGCTTCCTTCGTCACCGGGCAGACGCTGCTGGTGGACGGCGGTGTCAATCTTGTGGCACCTGAGACGCTGGCGCGTTTACTGGCAGGTTGATCGCGGATCAACCCGCCCGTCACGAACTAATTCATTCTTTTGTCGCTTTCCCGCACCCACCTATGGCCAACGACGAGCTTCTGGCAGAAATCAAACGTAAAAATGCCAGCAATGGTGATGTTGTTTTTGTCTCCGGCAACTTCAACATACTGCATCCCGGGCATTTGCGCCTGCTGCAGTTTGCCCGCGAGTGCGGTGATTTTCTGGTTGTCGGCGTGAACACCAACCGCATGGCCGCTGGCGCTGCCATTCTGGATGAGACACACCGACTTGAGTCCGTAAAGGCCAACAACTGGGTGGGGCATGCCTTCCTGCTCGACATGCCTGCGGCGGACTTCATCACCCTGCTGAAGCCGCACGCGGTGGTGAAGGGAAAGGAGCATGAGAACCGCCTCAATCCCGAGGCCGCCGCACTGGCCTCGTATGGTGGTGCCCTGCAGTTCGGCTCGGGTGAGACGGTGTTTTCCGCCTATGAGCTGCTGCGTGGGGAGCTGGCCCGCCAGACGGACGAGCTGCCGCTGGATCTGCCCTATGATTTCCCCGGCCGGCACGGCTTTACGCTGGGTTCTTTGGAGGACATTGTGCGCAGCGCAGGCAAGGTGCGTATCGGCGTTGTGGGGGATGTCATCGTGGATGAGTATGTCTCCTGCAACCCGCTGGGCATGTCCCAGGAGGATCCCACCATCGTCGTCACTCCCATGGGGTCGGACCGTTTCCTGGGCGGCGCGGCCATTGTTGCGGCCCACTGCGCCGGACTCGGGGCCCAGGTCAGCTACTTCACCGTCACCGGGGAGGATGCGCTGCACGGGTACATCGAGCAAAAGCTGGAGGAGTACAACGTGTCCGGCCACCTCATCGTGGATGACACCCGGCCCACCACCCTGAAGCAGAGGTTCCGCGCCTCCGGCAAGACGCTGCTGCGCGTGAACCATCTCCGCCAGCATGGCATCCGCCGGGATCTTCAGCAGCAGTTGCTGGCCAAAATTCTCACCGTGCTGGATGACCTGGACGTGCTGGTCTTCTCCGACTTCAATTATGGCTGCCTTCCGCAGACGCTGGTGGATGAAATCACTACGGAGGCCCGCAGCCACGGGGTGCTGCTTATGGCGGACAGCCAGTGCTCCTCCCAGATCGGGGACGTGTCGCGGTTCAAGGATGTGGATTTGCTGACCCCCACCGAGATGGAGGCCCGGGTCAGCACCCGCAACCATGAGGACGGTCTGGTCATCCTGGCGGAAAAAGTGCGACACCAGGCGCGGGCGCAACACATCCTGCTGAAGCTCGGTGCCGACGGTGTGCTAGTGCATGCGGCGGACCAGACAAAGGGATGGCTCACGGATCAGCTGCCTGCCTTCAACTGCCAGGCCAAGGACACCGCCGGCGCGGGGGATTCCCTGCTTGCTGCCACGGCGGTGACCATCGCCCTCGGCGGCAGCATCTGGCAGGCTGCCTTCCTGGGTTCGCTGGCCGCAGCCTGCCAGGTTTCACGCGTCGGAAACACTCCATTGACAACTGCAGAGCTTCTCAAAGCTCTTACAGCATGAAGGCGCTCCTCCTTGCCGCAGGTAAAGGTACACGGCTTCGGCCGTTGACCGCCCATACTCCCAAGTGTCTGGTTGAAGTTGGTGGGCGTCCACTGCTAGATTACTGGTTATGTGATCTTTATGCAGCAGGAGCACTGGAGTTTCTCATTAATACGCATCATTTGGCGGAAACGGTTAGAAGCTATGTGACGCAGCATGCCTTGACTCCAGCCATTACCTTGGTGCATGAGGAAAAGCTTCTGGGCACTGCCGGGACGCTTCTTGCCAACAGCGATTTTCTAAAGCAGGGAACAACCCTCGTTGCGCATGCCGACAACCTCTGCCTCTGCCCGTGGCGAGAGTTTTTAGCCGCCCACCTTTCCAGACCTCCAGAAACGGTAATGACAATGATGACTTTCCGATCTAGCACACCCAGCGAGTGTGGTATTATTGAAATCGACCGGAATAATATTGTTCAAGGTTTTCATGAAAAAGTAGCGAATCCACCTGGCAATCTTGCCAACGCAGCGGTTTACCTCATTGAGCCTGAGTTAATCGAGATGATTCGACGGATGAAGGATGCTCCTAACGACCTGAGCACACAGGTGCTCCCCTGCCTGCTTGGAAAGATTTTCACTTGGGAAAATCGGCAAACCCTGATTGATATAGGAACCCCGGAGCGACTCGCTAGCGCCCAAGAAGTTGCTAATAACCGCAATCTGAAGTGTAAGCAATGAACTTAAACCTTGCTCACCAGCGTACAACACCTTTTGAAGTTATACTGGCGTTAGGCTTGTAAAACGAAACCTTGGTCCGTTCAAGAAACGCCGTAATCACCGCTACAAGTTCCTCATTCTGGATAATTGACGGATCTCCGATGTAGCGATTTTCCACGATGCGGCCAGGATACAGGCAGGGCCAATCTTCGTTCACCCACTGCCACATGTTCTCCTTGCCTTTGCCTGCATAGAGCTCGTCTTCGGAACAACCGAATCGTATACCCGGAGTCTGCAGACTTAGCACATGGGAGTGCCCAAACTGCACGGCCACGTTCATGGCTCCGCCTAAAACACCAATGACAGAGGCAACATGGTCTCCCACAATCGCCAGTAGCTTGGGTGGGATCGCTACCACAACGGCATTAGGATGAGATCCAACAATGGCCTCAATATCAGCCTGCTGGGGATGTTGAGCTACGTTAAGAAGGGTGCGATATCCCGAACTCTCGAGAATGGCAACAATCAAGTTGATTTGATCGAGTGATAAAGAAGCATGTGAAAAATTGACCACATTAAAAAGCACAGCTGGCAATAAATCTTCACCAGTAGTAGGCAGGTTTTGAACGGAGGAGATGTCATGGGCTGACTGAAGGTCAGCATCTGTGTAGTATGTGGGCTGGTTGGGTTTGACCGAGTTTGGCAGGTAAAGAAGTGTCTTTAGCAAAGTGCCATAGGTAACAGCACGGAGCATATACAGGTCTCCGAAATAGGGGTATTGCACCAAATGGAGATGGCGAATAGTGCCTGCTGGGAGGCCATGTTTAACAAAATAGGGAGCGATGGCAAGGCCACACTCACCATTAAAATAGTGGTCTGCCAGCTGGGACGTCGAACGACGTGTTGGCCTGAAATATGCCGACAGCTTGTTTAGTGCATTAGAGTCAACAAAGATGAAACGATTGATCACCATCTGCTCTTCAAAAAAAGCTTCGATAATAGGGAGGTCAGCCTTTGCAGCGATAACACGGCTGGAGGGATAGATATCGAAGTGGGATGCAAGATAGGAAAGGATGCACCACTTATCGCCAAAGCTGGCATGCATTACAAAGTAACTTAGGTTCGGATCCAGGTGGGAAAACTCTGGTAGCAATAAAATTGCGTGCTCCACGGTATTGAACTGCTCCTTGGCTCTTAACTGGTTACCTATCAGAAAATCATAGATTTCCTGCACACGGCGGATCGCCGATCTGGCTAATTTATGCTTGAGACGACGAAGCCGATCAAGAAGTGGTCGAAGCATTTTTGGAAGGGGAAAAGCCTAATCGATTCATGAACTCTGCTGGCCGCAGGGCCTCATGCGAAGTTTCAACGCGCATGAAATTAGCTTTCCTGTCCGCTGTGCCAAGGCTTTTTTCGGCATCGGCGACTTCAGTGATTCAAGTCCATCCACGTTCAATTGGAATCGAGTGGGAGGATGCGGTCTTCTCCAAGTGGGAACCATAGATCGTGCGTGAGGAGCTGAAACCATCGGGAAGGTTACGCCAAGGACCTGCGTTTCTCAGCTGGTAGAACAAAGCGTCGAGCACCATATCTATTCCTGCTGGAGGTCTGCCTCCAGATTTCAGGAGAGAGGGAACCGGCCCGCGTGGCGCTTCTGTGGAGCAATTCGGGGCCGTAGTACCAGAAAGCGGGAAAACGGGGGACAGCCGGGCAGCGGCATACGAGAGTTTCAGAAGTAGCAACGGGGAGCCGGGGCCAAGTGGAGGACGGTAAAAAGACGGGGCGAAACCACCGGGGGAGGGGGAGCAGACTCGGGCGGCCAGCCTGCTCTCTGAATCGGTTTGGCCGGGCGAAATTTTCCCCATTGGGAGCCAAAAACCTCGGCGTCGTATTCTTAGCTGCATTCTTAGTTTGGGCAGCCGTGGCCGTGGAACCCTTGATTTCTCAAGTGGTTGCCTCACAAGGATTCGAACCTTGAATAACAGATTCAGAATCTGCTGTGTTACCATTACACCATGAGGCAGCGGGTCGTGGGGGCCGCGATACTAGAGGCTGCGGACGGGCTTTCAAGTCTGACGAAGGGCTTTTTTCAGTCCTTGCCGGTCAGTTCGTGGCGATGCGCCTTCGTTTCGGCGGCGATGACGCCGCTGAGGCAGATGAGGGCGATCAGATTCGGGATGGCCATGAGGCCGTTGGCGGCATCGGCAAAGTCCCACACGGCCTGGGCGGGCTGCACGCTGCCAAAGAGCACCGCCAGCACCCATAGGATGCGGTAGGGCTTTACGGAGCGGGTGCCGAAGAGGTATTCCGCTGCTTTTTCGCCGTAGTAACCCCAGCCGAGGATGGTGGAGAAAACGAAGAAACACATGCCGAAGAGCAGGAAGATGGGACCCAGGGTGTGGAGATCATTGAAGGCGGCGCTGGTGAGGGCGGCCTTTGGCAGGCCTTCTTTCCAATGCCCGCTGCTGACGATGACGAGGCCGGTCATGGCGCAAACGACGACGGTATCCCAAAACGTGGCGGTGGAGCTCACGAGCGCCTGGCGCACGGGATTCCGCGTCTGCGCCGCAGCGGCCACGATGGGGGCGGAGCCGAGACCGGATTCATTGGAGAACAAGCCGCGTGCGATCCCTGCCTGCGCTACCTGCTTGAGCGTGGCTCCCACGAAACCGCCCACCGCTGCCTGACCACTCCAGGCACCGTGCCAGATATCGGCAAAGGTTCCTGGTAGAGCGCTGGCATTCTTGATCAGGATGAGCACGCAGCCGATGATGTAGCCCACGGCCATGATCGGAACGAGAAAGCCGCACACCTTGGCGATGCTTTTCACGCCGCCGAGCACGACGGCGGCGGTCAGGACGGCCATCACACTGCCTGCCACCCAGCGCAGCACGGCGTCAGACTCTGGTTTAATGTGCTCGTGGAGCAGTTCGACGATGCTGTTGGCCTGCGTCATGTTGCCAATGCCAAAGGCGGCGATGCAGGTGAAGGCGGCGAAGAGCACGCCGAGCCATTTCACGCCCAGGCCGCGCTCCAGCGCATACATCGGGCCGCCAGCCATGGAGCCATCCGGCATCTTGACGCGATACTTCACCGCCAGCACGGCCTCGGAATACTTCGTGGCGATGCCAAAGACACCCGTCAGCCACATCCACAGCACCGCGCCGGGACCGCCCATGGCTACCGCACCGGCCACGCCGACGATGTTGCCGGTGCCGATGGTGGCTGCGAGAGCCGTCATCAAAGCGCCAAACTGCGAAACATCCCCTTCGCCTTCCTTTTGGCGTGAGAACGAGATCTTGATGGCCCGCGGGAGGAAGCGTTGAATGAAACCCGTGCGCAGGGTCAAAAACAGGTGCGCCCCGAAGAGCAGAACAATTAGGAGCGGAACATCTAGAAAGTATCCCACCCAACCTGAAACCTGGAGTTTGAAAATCGAGGCAACGGAAGCTCCCCACACGAAACCCGAGAGATCAGCGGCAAATTTGGCAAAGTCCATTTCCGCTTCTACCTGCTGGAGGTCACTTTAGCCAAGAGGAAATTCGAAGCGTCCACTCTGGAAATGGAGCGGGTGCTTGAAAGGCAACGCGGTTGGCCTAAACTCCGAACATGTCCGCCAGAGATGCCATTTTATCGGAAATCGAGGTCCTGCCTGAGTCAGTCCTTCGGGAGGCACTGCATTTCATTCGCTTCGCCGCTCGTCAGCAGCAAGAAAAGGAGTGGCAGGATGTGCTCCCGACTCGAGAAGTGGAACAAGAAGTCCTCGACCTGCTCGATGCACCATGAATCCTAAGCTCGGGGAAGTCTGGCTGGTGGACATGGGCATGGTCGGGAAGATTAGGCCTGCCGTGGTGGTGCTGGATCATCAATTGCCAGTCGAGCGAGCCATCATCGTGCACGTGCCAGTCACCTCACAAAATCGGGATTCGCAGCTCGAAGTGTCGCTCGGGCACCTGCCGTTTTTGAGCCCCGAGTCGGTCGCCAATGTGCAGGGTATTGGCTCGCTTCCCAGAACACGATTCGAACGAAAACTGGGCACTTTACCTGCCGCTGATCTCGGACGCATCCGAAGCGCCATGCGGCTGGCATTTGGGCTGTGAAGAGCCCCAGCCATTTTGTCGCTTCCACACATTCCCGCAGGAAGAAGCTTTCCCGTTGCGTTCACTGCGCCCTCACCGCTATCCTCGCGGCCCCTTTAAATCCATGAAGACCTCTCTCTTCCCCAACCGTCGTGCGTTCCTCCGCAACACCGCGCTCTCAGCCGGTGGCCTTTTCGTTCCCAATCTCCTCCTCGGCCAAGACGCCGCGAAGAAGCTCAACGTCGCCGGCATCGGCGGTGCGGGCGGTAAAGGGGCGAGCGATGTCGGCATTGCCGCCGAAGGGGCCAACATCGTCGCCATCTGCGACATCGACGGCAACCGCCTCAAGGACGCCCAGAAGAAGTATCCGGGCGCTAAGATGTTCACCTCCTTCCAGGAGATGTTCAACGACATGGCCGACAAGATCGACATGGTCACCGTCTCCACGCCCGACCACGCCCATTACCCGGCCGCCATGGAGGCCATCAAGCGTGGCAAACACGTCTGCGTGCAGAAGCCGCTCGTGAACCGCATTTGGGAAGCCAATGAGCTCCATGCCGCCGCCAAGAAAAAGGGCGTGAAGACCAACATGGGCAACCAAGGCCACACCGGCGAGCAGATCCGTCAGCTCAAGGAATGGATGAACGCCGGCGTCGTCGGCAACGTGAAGGAAATCCACGTCTGGACGAACCGCCCCATTTGGCCCCAAGGCACCGCTGCCAAGGACATTTATACCGGCAAAGCCGCGCCGAAGCCCCGCAAGAAGGACGAAGCCAATGGCGTCGCCGAGGCCGTCGGCCAGGCTCCTGCGCATGTGAACTGGCAGCAATGGCTCGCCCAGGTGCCTGATCATCCTTACATGCCCGGTTTGCACCCCTTCGCCTGGCGCGGTAGTGTCGATTTCGGTGCTGGAGCCATGGGTGACATGGGCTGCCACATCATGGACGGTCCCTTCTGGGCCTGCGAACTCGGCGAACCCTACAAAATCGAAGCCGAAGTGGGTGATCTCACCGACATGAGCTGGCCCGCTTGGTCGCACGTCATCTGCCACTTCAAGCACGTCAAATACGGCGAGATCAAGCTGCACTGGTATGAAGGCAAAAACGGCGATGTGCCGATGAAACCCGCCCGCCCGGCCAAGCTCGAAGACGGTCGCGACTTCAACAAGATGATCGGTGGCTTCATGATCGTGGGCGATGAGGACACCATCCTCAATCCTGGCGACTACTGCGAGGCTCTCGAAATCGTCGGCAACCGTCCGAAGCTGGCCAAGTTCTTCAAAGAAACGCCGAAGACCCTCGAGCGCTCCCTCGCTCCTGGGAAGCCGCAGCTCGAACTCGTCATGGCCATCGAGCAGGACAAGATCGCCGGCAGTAACTTCGACTACTCCGTGCCGCTCACCAAGCTCTGCCTCCTGGGCAACCTCGCCATCGGCAATCCGGGCAAGGTCATCGGCTGGGACAGCGCCAAGCAGGAGTCCGACAACGCCGATGCGAACAAGATGATCAAACGCGCCGCCGTCCGCTCCGGATGGGAATACAGCGCCGCGAGCATCTGATCGCTCTCGATGGAACCTCACGCTCGGCGGTCGCAAGGCCGCCGGGCTTTTTCTTGCCTTTTCGGGCCGCTGACTGCTAGCTTGGAAGCGCTGGAGGCACGCATCCCGAAACGTTTTGCTTCTGGCTCATTCTTTATGTCCGCCCGCCCGCTTCACCTGCTGGCCTGCTTCGCTTGGATGGCGATCAGCGCTTGCTCCACGTCTCTTCGTTCCCAGCCTCCAGCGTTCACCAACAGCCTTGGCATGCGTTTTGCCGAGTTGCCAGTGGGCCAAGGGAAAGTGCTGTTCGGCTGTGAGGAGGCACAGCGAGGTCATCTGGCGCTTTTCCAACGTCTCCCTTCGCCGCCTGCTACAGAAGCGGCACTGCCTGCCTCGAATGTGAGTTGGAAGGAGGCAGTGGCCTTTTGCGATTGGCTCACGCGGCTCGAACGCGAAAAAGGGCTCATCAAGGCGAGTCAGCGTTACCGCCTGCCCACCGATCATGAGTGGAGCTGCGCCGCAGGCATTGGGCAGCTCGAAAATGCCCAAGCCACGCCGGAGGCCAAATCGAACAAGCTGGAAGGTGTTTTCCCCTGGGGCCGTGCATGGCCGCCACCGCAAGGTGCGGGGAATCTTTGCGGTCGGGAGTCGCAGGACGATTTCCCCGAAAACTTCATCGCAGACTACGATGACGGGCTTTCCGGCGGAAAGCTCAAGGCACGAGCCTCCGAGGCGAACGCCTTTGGCATCCATGATTTGAGCGGAAACCTTTGGGAGTGGTGCGAGGACCTCTTTCGTCCGGGCACGAACTGGCGGGTGCTCCGCGGTGGCTCGTGGAAAAGCGCCCGCCCGCAGACGCTGCTGGCCTCTCACCGCACGCATGATCCAGATAGCTATCGCAGCGATAGCGTGGGCTTCCGCTGCGTGCTGGTGAGTGAGTGACGCGGCGGCATGCATTGGGAAATTCGGAGATGACGCGGGCGCTTCGGCGGCCATGATCGGCGGCGCATGATGAACGAGCATCTCACGGAGGCATTTTGGCAAGGAGCAGAGACGCATGTGGCATGCGCTCCGGCTGAATCTGCCGAGGGGCTGGCGGCATGGATGGAGCAGGCACATGGGCGGCAGGGCTGGTGCCTGTTTCAAACCAGCGGCACGGAGGGCCGGCAGAAGTGGGTGGCGCTGACGAAGGCCACGATGTTGATCTCGGCGAGGGCGGTGAATGCTCATTTCGCGGTGACGGCATCGGATCGTTGGCTGCTGGCGCTACCGCTGTGGCATGTGGGTGGCTTTGGCATTCTGGCGCGGGCTTTTGCGGCTGGAGTGTCGGTGGAAACGATGAGCGGCAAATGGGATGCGAAGGCTTTCGCTCTCAAAGCAGAGGAAACGGGCGCAACGCTGACTTCGCTGGTGCCGACGCAAGTGTTTGATCTGGTTTCGGCAGGTATCGCAGCGCCAAAAAGCCTCCGCGTGGTGCTCGTGGGTGGTGGGGCTTTGAGCCAGGAGGTGCGGCAGGCGGCGTTGAAGCTCGGCTGGCCGTTGAGGACGACTTACGGCATGACGGAGACGGCCTCACAAGTGGCCTCCGAGGTGGCTGAAGGTGGGCGGATGGAGGTTTTGCCGATTTGGGAGCCAGCAACGAATGCGGAAGGTGTTTTGACGATTCGAGGCCAGGCGCTGGCGAAAGGCTACGCGAGCCGTGAAGGCTCCGAATGGCGCTGGGAGTCGATCGAGACGGGAAAAGGCCTGCGCACGCGGGATCGAGTGAAACTCACGCGGGAAGGTTCGAGATGCTTTTTGCAGTTCACGGGCCGTGAATCCGGCATCGTGAAGATTCTGGGTGAGCTGGTGGCCTTGGGGCCGATTCAGGAGCGCATTGAGGCGCTCAGGCTGGAACTCCAAATCATCGCTGGCGATGCGGTCGTGTGCGATCTGCCGGATGAACGAGCAGGCTCACGTCTGGTGCTCGTCGTGAGCGGGATGTCAGCGGTGGATGCAGCACGTTTGCGCGAGGCATTGAACCTCCACTTGCGAGCTTTTGAGCAGATTCAGTCCGTCGTGGCGCTGGCCCAGATTCCTCGAGGCGACCTCGGAAAAGTGCGGCTGGAGGAACTGAGAAGCCTGCTGGCTTGATCTTACTTCGCGGCACCCTTTTTGGCACCTTCGGAGCCGGGCAGGGGAGTGATGACGGGGCGGTCCTTCATCTCGGGGGAGATGAGCCAGCCTTTCGGATTCTTTGGATTCGGGATGAAGGAGATCAGGAAAAGCTCCTCGATCTTATCCGTGAGCGTTTCCTGGGAGGTGCGCACCACAACATGGACGTAACCTTTGTCCTTCTCAGAAGCAGCGGAGAGCACTTCGATCTTGAGCGTCTCCTTTTTGCGCAGGGTGGTCTCAGGGGCGATTTTGAGCTTCTGGTGCCAGGCGTTGCGATCAGCCACATAGAATTCCTGCGGGCTCATCTTTTCGAGCTCTTTGTAGTCCTTGGCGTTGTAGCCCTGAAGCATCGAGGCTTCGTCCGACATCGTGGGGGCGGATTTGATGATGCTCACGGTTTCACGCTGACGGCGCTCGAGGGAATCCGACACGATCATGTCCGCAGCTGTCTTCCAGTCCTGCTCGACGACGGCGGTGAGATACTTTTTCACCAGTCCAGCGCACTCATGGTCGAGGGGGAGGACTTCCGCACGGAGGGTGGAGACGGTGGCGAGAAGGCAGGCAAAGAGGGCAAAGGACGGGCGCATGAGGGTAAGGCAAGAGCCGCGTTTCTAATGCGGCGGGGGAAGGGCGTCAAATGACGATTCAAAGCGGGAACTCTCCCGCGAAGTCTTCGTTGGACAGGCTTTTCGTTTTGCGGGTAGAGTACCGCATGTTGCAAACCATCGCCGATGCCCGGCGCTTCTTCTCCCAAAACGACTGGCGCACCATCCTGGCCCGCATCCATGCCCGGGATACGCATCCGATGATCCAATTCATCAAATACGGCATCTGCGGCGTCGGGGCGCTCGTCGTGCATCAGACGATCTGGACGCTCGGCTCCATGTGGCTCTTCCCCGCCATCGACAACGACATCCCCAGGGAGGTGCGGGCGCTTCACTCCACCTACAACAACTGCTTCGCGGTGGTTTTTAGCACCCTGTTTGCCTACTACACGAACGTGCTGTGGGTCTTTGAGCAGGGGCGGCACCACTGGGTAAAGGAGTTCTTCTACTTCATGCTGGTGAGCGTCATCGGGTTTATTGCCGGATTGGCCGCCGGACCGTTCTTGATCCACAAATACGGCATCCACTCCGTCGTGGCGCAGGGCATCCTCGTCGTCGTCTCCGTGCTGGTGAATTTCTTCTGCCGGAAGTTCTTCGTCTTCAAAGGCTGAGCCGCCATGCTGCACGTCGTGCTTTTTCAGCCGGAGATCCCGCACAATACGGGGGCCATCGGCCGATTGTGCCTCGCCACCGGGGCGCGGCTGCATTTGATCCACCCGCTGGGCTTCAGCCTGGAGGACAAATACCTCAAACGCACCGGGCTCGATTACTGGCAGCACGTCGATGTGCGGCAATACGATGACTGGGAGGTCTTCCGAGCCGCGATGCCATTATCGAGCGCCATTTTCTTCGTCGAGTGCGGCGGGGAAACGGACTACTGGGGTGCCGATTTCACCGACGAGGAGGTTTTTCTCGTCTTCGGGCCGGAGACACGCAGCATCCCGGCCTCGCTGCTCGAAAACGAACACTGGCTGCGCATTCCCATGCGGGAGGGGGGCACACGCAGCCTGAATCTCGCCACCGCGGCCGCCATCGTGATGTATGAGGCTGTCCGCCAGCGGACCATGGTGGGCATCACGTCTTGACGCACGCAGCCACCTGCCGACTCTCGCCTACCTTTTTCCCTCATGAGCCAAAACGCCGCGCCCCTCATCGCCACTGACGTGCATCGCACCTACCATCTGGCGGGGCATGATCTGCCGGTGCTTCGTGGTGTGGATCTGGAGGTGAAGGCGGGCGAGAAAGTCTTCCTCTGCGGCCAGTCCGGCGCGGGCAAAACGACGCTGCTTTATGTCCTCGGAGGCCTAGAGCAGCCCACGGCAGGTGATGTGCTCGTGCATGGTCGGTCTCTCTACCGCTCGCCAGCCGCCGAACGGGCGCGGATGCGCAATCAAGTGATGAGCTTCGTCTTCCAGCACTACTTTTTGCTCCCGGAACTCACCGCTCTCGAAAACGTCGCCCTGCCCGCCATGATCGGCGGCCGCAAGGCCGAGGACCGCGCTCGCGAGCTGCTTTCCAAGGTCGGCCTTGCCGAGCGCCTCCATCATCTCCCCACCGAACTCTCCGGCGGCGAGCAGCAGCGCGTGGCCATCGCCCGCGCTCTCATCAACGACCCCGGCATCATCTACGCCGACGAACCCACCGGCAATCTCGACGCCACCACCGGCACCGGCGTCATCGACATGCTCATGCAGGTCGTCGATGAGGCCAAAAAGACCCTCATCGTCGTCACCCACGACCGCCAGCTCGCCACGCGTGGGGATCGACGCTTGCTGCTGAAAGATGGCAGGCTGGAGGAAGGGTGAGAGGTGAGATGTTAGAAGTAAGAGGTTAGACGTCTGACATCTCACTTCTCACGTCTGACCTCTCCGACACAGCGTTTTCGATCTTGAACGTTCCGCGTTGAACGCTGAACATTCGCCCGATGCCCCCGGAAAACTCCCCCACGCCCACCGAGACCGCTTTTCAACCGGCTGCAAGACCTCGCGGCGGCTGCATCGGCACGGTTACAAAGTTCCTCTTCTTCTCTGTGCTGCTCGTGGCGCTGCTGCTGCCCTTCACGCCCTTTGCCGGGAAGATCAAACGCGGCATCCAGCAGATCATTGAATCCGCCCGCAGCACGAAGGAGCGCATTATCACCCGCGAAGTGCCGAAAGAGATCGTCAAAGAAGTCCCGGTCACCAAGGAAATCATCAAAGAGGTCGAAGTCGTCAAAGAAGTGCTGCCGCCGCTGCCGGACAAATACATCCCGCGCAAGGACGTGGATGTCGCCACGCTCTTCAACGGCATCACCGTCAAAACGAACCTCATCACCGAGGAAGGTAGCTTTGCCAGCCTCGAACGCCTCGATCCCGAGGCCTACAAAGCGGAGTTCCAGCTCTCCATCCGTGTGCCGAAGGCCAATCAAACCCTTCCCGAGCTGGCCCGCATCAATCCGAACCTGCCCAAGATCCTCCCCGGCCTCGAAACCATGCTTTCCACCGCCAAAGTGAGCGGCTTCTACCACAAGCTCTACCAGAGCAAAACCTCCCGCGTGCAGAACGACCTCACGCGTCTCAACAAGATCCTCGATCGGCACAACTACTACGACTGCGAAACCATCCTCGAACTCACCCACCCAACCACGCAGCGCCGCGCCCTGCTCGTGCAGAGTGAGATGGATGTCGTGGCCGACGGCTCCGATGGCGACCGCCTGCCCACGCTCGACGAGTACATCTACATGTCCGATTACTACCAGCCCACCACCAGCTACGCCTGGCCAAAGGCCACCACGTCTCCTAATCCTCTCGTCGCCCGCTGGGAGGAGCGGCTCAAAAAAGCGAAGGACGAATTCGCCGTCAAAGGCCTCTCCGCCGCCCGCAACCGCGAGCTGAACGCCCTCATCCAAGAACTCACCGTGCAGATCAGCGAGATGAAGGCCCGCAGCTTCCTCATCGCCGAAAAAGATCCCTTCGTCGTCATCTCCCTGCTCTTTCGAGGCTACGCCGATCAAAACAAACACACCCCGCAGATCGGCGATTACGCCTGCGTCATTCACGAAGGCAAAATCTATCCCGCCATCTGCGGTGATTACGGCCCCAGCTACAAAATGGGCGAAGCCTCCCTGCTCATGTCGAAGACCATCAATCCCAAATCCACGCCTTACCGGCGTGGTGAAGACGATTTGAAGGTCAGCTACCTCTTCTTCCCTGGCACCGCCGAAAAGCCCAACACCCCACCCAATCTCGCTCATTGGCGTGAACGCTGTCTCCAGCTCGTCGGCGACCTCGGTGGCATCGGCCCAGGCTACGAAATGCACACCTGGGAAGATCCCTTCAAGAAGCCGGAAGAGCCCGATGCTGCTGCCAACACCGCATCTCCCTCCAAGCCGACCGGTTCCATCACGCCACCAACTGATGCTACCAAAGCTGAACCCTCGAAAAGCGAAGTGAAGAAGGATTCGACGGCGAAGAAGACGAAGTGAGTTGAACCTCAAACGGCTAGATACTGATCGAGCGAATTCGCCACGCATTCACAGAGCAGTTGGAAGAACGCCAGAGGCCGACCCGAGTCAGCCTCGTCGATGCTCGTGATGTAGCGTGCTCGAAGCTCCGCAGGGATGACCGTGAGCGGCAGTCCATGGCGGAGTAAAATCCAGTTCATGAGCAGGCGGGCCGTGCGGCCATTGCCATCGTAGAAGGGATGGATTTTCACAAAGCGGTAATGCGCCTCGCCTGCAATCAGCACGGGATCGAGAGCCGCAGATCCGATCCACTGACAAAGCTCCTGCATTTCCTCAGGCACTCGCTCGGGCCGGATGGGCTGCACTGGTGCTCCCGTCACTAAGACCCGTTCGCCGCGGTAGGTGCCCGCTCGTTCGTCGTCGATGCTCGCCATGACCAGTCGATGCAGCGTGGCGATTCCCTCTTCGCTAATGTCTTGAGATGAGGAAACGAAGCGCTGTAGGCACTGAACCGCACGGTCATGATTGAGCGTTTCATGGATTTCCCGAAGCCGTTTGTTCCCAGCGGGCGTGATGCCTTCGTCGATGAGGAGCTGCGTTTCACGCAGGGTGAGCGTGTTTCCTTCGATAGCGGTGCTGCCGTGAGTGAGCTCGATCCGCAGCTTATGCTCCAAACTGCGGGTGAAAGCCTCCGGCAAAGCGCCCAAGGCACGCAGGCGGGCTGCTCGTTCTGCCACGGCATCGAGTTGCGGCTGGAGTTGCAGCAGCAAGTCGGGCGTGATCGCAGGAGTGAACATGGGGAAGCGGATCGACTAGGCCAGCTCCGCCAGCAAGGCCTGATTCAGCCGCACGCCGGCTTCGAAGTTCTCGATGGGAAAATTTTCGTTCGGCGCATGCGCCTGGCAATCCGGCAGGGCGAGCCCGAGCAGCAGGGTATCCGCCCCGAGCACGTCTTTGAAGGCCTGCACGATGGGGATGCTGCCGCCTTCGCGGATGAGGGCGAGGTCTTGATTTGGAAAAGCCTTCTTCAGCGCCCGCTGAGCTGCTTGGCCGATGGTGGAATGCGGGTCCATCAGGTAGGGCATGCCGGTGTGGCCGGGGACGATCTCAAGGCGCACGCCCGTCGGGGCGTGGGCCTTCAAATGATCGGAAACCAGTGCGAGGATGCGGTCGGGGTGTTGATCTGGCACGAGACGGCAGGAGAGCTTCACGAAGGCTTCGCGACCGATCACCGTCTTCGAGCCTTCGCCTTGGTACCCACCGCCGATGCCATTCACTTCAATGGTGGGGCGTGCCCAGCGGCGTTCACGCTCGGTGTAGCCGGGCTCGCCAAAGAGGGAAGGGGAGCCAGTGAGCTCCAGCATCTCCGCATCGCCATTGCCGAGGGCGGCCCAGGCTTCGCGCTCCCAGTTTTGGATCTCGCGCACGCCGTCGTAAAAGCCCTTCACGGCCACGCGACCTTCCGCGTCATGCAGCGTGGCCGTCAGCCTTGCCACCGCCGTCACCGGATTCGCAATCGCGCCGCCGAAAATGCCGCTGTGAAGGTCAATCGAAGGTCCGTGAACGCGTGCTTCCAGGCAGGCGATGCCGCGCAGGCCGTAAGTGAAGGTGCCGATGCCCGGAGCGACCATGCCGGTATCGGAAATGGCCACGAGATCGCACTTTAGCTCCGCCGCATGCTGCTGGAGGAAAGGTTTCAAATTCGGGCTGCCGATCTCTTCTTCACCTTCAAAGAGCACGGTGAGGTTCACTGGTAGGTCCGCGTGCTTGGCGAGCGTTTCGGCGAGACCTTGAACATGCGCCATGAGTTGGCCTTTGTTGTCCGTGGCACCTCGGCAGTAGATGCGCCCGTCACGGATGGTCGGCTCAAAGGCGGGTGATTTCCACTCGTGCAACGGCTCCGCTGGCTGCACATCGTAGTGACCGTAAAGCAGCACCGTGCGGCGACCAGCGAGGTGCTTGTTTTTCGCCAGCAGCACCGGATGCCCCGGCGTCTCGTGAAGGTCCGCCGTGAGGCCCATGCCGCGTAACTTTGCCTGAAGCCATTCCGCACACGCACGCACATCGGCGCGGCGGGTGGAATCGGTCGAAACGGAGGGAAAACGCAGGCAGGTGAGGAGGTCGTCGAGGCCGGGGGGATTCATGGGGGCACGCTAAAGTCGCCGCGAGGCTGTGCAACTGGAGCCTTGAATCCAGTTGCACTGGAACTCGAAAACCCGGAAGAATGCCGCCCCTTTTCCGAAGCCCATGCGTTACTTCTCCACCCGCGGCCAGACGCCGCTGCACACCTTCTCCGAAGCCGTCGAAGCCGGTCTCGCCCCCGATGGCGGTCTGTTTTTGCCGGAAAGCCTGCCCAGCATTGCTGGCAAGCTCACGGAGTGGTCCACGCTTAGCTACCCCCAGCTCGCCGCCGAGTTCTTCACGCTCTTCGCTCCCGAATTCCCGAAGGACGAATGGCATCAACTCACCGCCGAAGCCTACCGCCGCTTTGAATCGCCGGATGTGGCCCCGTTGAAGAAGATCACGGACAAGACCTACATCCTCGAACTCTTCCACGGCCCCACGCTCGCCTTCAAAGACTTTGCCCTTCAGCTTCTCGGCTTACTCTACAAACGCCAGACAAAGCTCAGCGGCAAAAAACTCTGCGTCCTCGGCGCCACCTCCGGCGATACCGGCAGCGCCGCCATCCACGGCTGCATGGGCCAGGACGGCATTCAAATCTTCATCCTCTACCCGAACGGCCGCGTATCACCGCTGCAAGAGCGTCAGATGGCCTGCACCGGGGCTGACAATGTCTTCGCCATCCCCGTGCCCGGCACCTTCGACGATGCGCAACGTGTCGTGAAGGACTGCTTTGGCGATCCCACCTTCACCAGCGAGGTGAATCTCTCTGCAGTGAACTCCATCAACATCGCCCGCATCCTCGCCCAGTGCGTCTATTACATCTGGGCCGTGCTGCGCCTGCCGGAGAAGGATCGTGCGACCTGCGAGTTCGTCGTGCCCACCGGGAATTTTGGCAATGTGCTGGCCGGCTGGCTCGCCCAGCGCATGGGCCTGCCCTGCGGCACCTTCCGCGTGGCCACGAACCAGAACGACATCCTCCACCGCTTCTTCACCACCGGCAAATACCGCCAGGGCGACGTGCATCCCAGCCACGCCCCCAGCATGGACATCCAGGCCGCATCGAACTTCGAGCGCTTCCTCTACTTCATCCTCGGCGAGGACAGCGCCCGCATCCGCGAGGTCATGGCACAGATCAAATCCGGGGCCGATGTGACCATCGACCTGCCTCCCACCACCTTCCGCGCCTCCCGCATGGATGACGACACCATCGTCCGAGCCACCGCGCAGATGTGGAAGGATCATCACTACGTCCTCGACCCTCACACCGCCTGCGCCTTCACCGACATGGCACCGGACCGCGTCAGCATCGTCCTCAGCACCGCCAGCCCCGCGAAGTTCCCCGACGTCGTCCAGCAAGCCACCGGCAGCGAGCCCATCCATCCCTCTCTCGAAGCCCTCAAAGCCAAAGACATGCACCGCTGGCCCCTCGAAGCCACGACCGATGCCGTGAAGGCCTTCATCCGGGCGAAGAAGGTGTGAGGTCTTGAGCCAGGCGCTTCGCGTAGAGGAAGACGTCAGTCTTCCCCGAGCGAGCCAGTCCTCGCATTCGCCAATCATGACGGCGTGCTGACGCCCGCCGCTACGCAGAAATCGCTCCTTGTAGAGGAAGACGTGAGTCTTCCCCAAGCGAGCCATCCCGCGCATTCGCCAATCATGACGGCGTGCTGACGCCCGCCGCTACGGAGAAGGCGATCCTCGTAGTGGAAGACGTGAGTCTTCCCCAAGCGTCCTTGTACCTTCCTCACCTCACCACCTGAAACTCCGGCAGCATGCAGACGGACCAGAGCAGGTCTTCGATGCTTTGCTGAGTTGGCTTTTCGCCCAAGAGCTCCTTCGCGATCTTGGTTTCGGTCTCGGACGGATTTCGGCTCAAAGCGTGGCGATAGAGCTCGCTGATCAAATCGGGCTTTTGAGCCTCAAGAAGGCGTTTCGCACCTTTTTCGAGGTTTTGGGCCAAGAGACTGCCATTCGCCAAATCGATGGCTTCGAGCGTGGAGAGTTCATTCGGTCTCTCGGAGACGATTTGATCGCGATTCGGCCGGCCGAGGGTGCGCATGAGGAAATCGGACTTCATCAGCGAGGCGCGGACCATGAGGCCGTTCGAGGTGGCACCTTGGGCGAGGAGCATGGGGGCTTGTTGATTGAGCGCCGCAGTCCACGGGGCGATGGGTTTGACGAGGCGGGCCTTTTTCCAGTCCTTTGGCTGAAATTGCGCGAGTCGGCCTTCCTTGCCGCCGGGCACGGCAGACGTCCATTCCCAGGTGTCGTCGCTGGCGATGGTGGTCTCCTGGCCTTTGTCGTCGCGCACGCGGGCGTCGAAGAAGAATCCGGCGAGGTTCGGGCCATTGCCGGCATTCTTGGCGACGGCGATGATGACATTCTGGCCTTTCTTGAGCGCGGTTTGCAGCGGCACGGCGGCGAATTTCGTCCAGTCGGTGCTCTCACTAATTTTGCGGTTGTTCACGTAGAGGATGTACTCGTTGTCGCAGGTCATCACGGCGCTGGAGCTGGCGGGATCGGAGTCGAGCTTGATCGTTTTGCGCAGCGTGATGGTCTCGCCGGCGTCGGGCTTGAGGTTGTCGCTCCAGATCCACTGGCCTTTGACGGTGATCGTCTTGGCCAAAGCGGGATCGACTTTTCCGCGCAGCACATTCGCGTCCATCTTCGTCGGCGCGGCACCGGTGAGCTGCCACACGGCGTCCACGAATTGCTCGGCGGTGAGCCGTTTCGCACGCGGTCCGGCATAGACGTAGCCGTGATCGTCCGCGCCTTTTTGCACGACCTGCGCCTGCGACGAATAGGCCTGCGAGGTGGCGATGTGCGCGATGGTCTTCTTCAAATCCCAGCCGCTCTCCACGAGATACACGGCGAGATAGTCGAGCAGGTCGGCATTCCACGGCTCCGTGCCCATCGCATCGACCGGATGCACGATGCCGCGGCCCATGAGGCGCTGCCAGAGGCGGTTCACGATGGTGCGCGGCACACGGCCGTTCTTTTCGTGTGTCATGAGCGCGGCGAGTTGCTTGAGGCGCTCCGCGGGCGGTGCCTTCGCGTCGATTTGGCCGATCTCCGGGAAAAGCCACGCGGCCGTTGCGGTCTGGCCAATGGGTTTGTCACAGCGATGAATCTCCAGCGGCTTTTGCGCGTAGATCGCGGCCAGTCCGTAGGCCTCGCCGAGCTTCCAGCGGTCGATGAAGCTGTCATGGCAGGACGCGCACTTCATGTTGATGCCGAGGAAGGACTGCGAAACGCTCTGCGCGAACTGGATTTCCACCGTCTGCCCCGCGCTCACATCGCCACGCCACTTGATGCCATCAATGAAGCCTCGGCTCTCGTCATTCGGCGGCGCGATGAGCTCGCGCACGAACTGGTCGAAGGGCTTGTTCTCGATCAGCGCCCGGTAGAGCCAGTTGCTGATCTGCTTGCGACCGCCGGTGATGAAGCCGGTGCCGCCGTAGTCGTTGCGCAGCAGGTCGTTCCAAAACGTGAGCCAATGCTCCGTGTAGTCCATGTCACGCTTGAGCAGCGCCTCGACGAGCGTCACGCGATCCGGATTCTTCTCAAACGCCGCCATCTCCTCCGCCGTCGGCAGCAGGCCGATCAGATCGAGATGCGCCCGGCGTAGAAACGCTGCGTTGGAGACCTTCGGCAGGTCCTTGTTCAGCAGTCGGTCAATCGGGTGCGCGTGCTTCGATTCCGGCAGCGCGACCTTCCTCGGCAAAAACGGCGGCTCATACGCGGGCTTCTTGAACGCGAATCCCTCCTCCCACGGCACCCCGGCCACCACCCACGCCTTCAGCAGCGCGATCTTCTCCGGCGGCACCCGTTTTCCCTTCGGCGGCATCTGCTCGTCGCTGTCCGTGGACAGCATCACCTCGATGAAGCGCCCGCTTTTGATCACCTCGCCATTTTCGCTGCCTTCGAGAAGCGCCTTCCGGTCATTGAAGCTGAACCCGCCCTTCTTTTTGTCCCCCGCATGACATTCGGAGCAATGCTCGCGGAGCACAGGGACGATCTCGTGGGAGAAATCGACGGCGTGGGCGGAAAAAAGAGAGGGTAAAACGAAGAGAACAGCTAGGCGCATTTGGTGAAGACGAACGTGAATGAGCGTCGAATCTCTCTGACGTTGTTGAAGTGATGGAGTGTGAGGTTTTGCCGGGAAAATCACGGACTTACCTTTTGGATCTTTGGCGGAGTATATGGAACGAAACTCTCGAAAATGCATCGGCTGCCATCCGGCAGGATACGAAGATCGGCTCGTTTGCTTCGGTAGATCGTGCCCGCCTCTTCAGTGGGGCGATACGCCTCTGGCTCACGTTTTACCAACTGAAAGTTGGGATTGACTTCCAAGGCTCTGCGGAACCCCAGTCCGAGAAGCAAGACTCCATTGTAACTGACACCGTCATTGAAAGAGTTTGTCACTTGTAGGCTCTCGATTTCTGCATTTTGCAGAAGTTCTGGACCGATGAGCTGGTTGAATCTGTGTCGAGGCAGAGCGTCATGGAGCGCGGCTCCTAGTAAGCAGACGATGCTTCCAAACACGAGGACTCCGATCGCCTTCGGCCAGCGTTTAAAAAGCAGCGTCATGATCAATGTCAGGAGCCCGAAAAACGGAATAGCGAAGACCTGTCCAAAGGTGAACCAAATAGCCGTCGTGAACGGAAATAGACTGCCACGCTCATAATCTAGGTCCGACGTGTCAAACCACATCCAAGATTCCAGGGCCAAGAAGGTCAGCAGTCCGAAGCGCTTGGTGGAGAGTTGGCGGGGAATGAGCTTCGAGGCTAGTGAGTCTTCGGCATTCATCTTCGACTCGTGATGCACCACTTTTGTCCATCTCTCAATGGCCGCTGCATTCCAGCAACAATTTCTGGCCCTAGAAGCTGAACCCACCGTTCTTGTTGTCCCCCTCGACCATGTAGGCGAGTGAGAGTTGAGACGTGAGAAGGAGGACTGGCAGGAGGCGCATGCTGGAGGTGGGAACGTGAGGAAGGCGTGATTTCTCGCTGGTTAGCCGGCGAGGAGATCGAAACACTCAAAGCACCGCCAGCCCCCGCGAAATACCCTCTTCCGGTGTGATGTCCTCAAAAATGCCCGTGAGCATCGGCGATGGGCCCGGTTTTACCGCTTGCGGCGGGGGCGGGGTTTTGATACTTGCCGCGCCCCAGTGCCCTCCATGAGCAAAGCCGCCCCCCAACCCCAAGAACTGTCCTTCGAGGACGCGATGTCGCGTCTCGATGAGATCGTGGGTGCCATGGAGACGGATCGCATGCCCCTGGAGGAGATGATCCGCAGCTACGAGGAAGGCATCGGCCTTCTCAAAAACTGTCGCCAGCGCCTCGACGGCGCCCGCCGCCGGGTGGAACTCATCTCCGCGGATCTCGAAAGCGGCAAGGCCAGCACCTCCGCCTTCGATGCGGATGCCGCTGCGGAGGATGATGATGCCTCGACCTCCCGCCAGTCTCCTCCGAAACGCCGTAAATCTGCCGAGAGCGACGAAATCCGCCTGTTCTGAAAAGATGAAAAATGAAAGCTAAAAGCTAAAACCTTTGCCACGCTTCCTCCTCCATTCCTTTCATCTTTGATCTTTTAGTATTTTATCTTTTCCTCCGTGTCCTCCGACCTTCCCGCCATCCATTCTCCCGCCGATCTCAAAGCCCTGCCTGCGGAGAAACTGCCCGCGCTGGCTGAAAAAATCCGCCAGACACTCATCGAGACCCTCAGCGAGACGGGCGGCCATCTGGGGCCCAATCTCGGCGTCGTGGAGCTTTCCATCGCGATGCACCGCGTCTTCGACACGCCAAAGGATCGCTTCGTCTTCGATGTGGCCCACCAAGCCTACGTCCATAAGATGCTCACCGGCCGCTGGGACAAGATCGGCACCATCCGCCAGTATGAGGGCCTCAATGGCTTCTGCCTCCGCACGGAGAGCGAGCACGACTGCTATGGCGCGGGTCATGCCGGCACCGCTCTCGGCGCAGCGCTAGGCATGGCCACGGCTCGCGATTTGAATGGCACGGACGAGCACGTCGTCTGCGTGGCTGGGGATGCCGCCTTCACCTGCGGCCCGGTGTTTGAGGCCATGAACAACGTGGCCGCCCACACGAAAAAGCTCATCATCGTGCTCAACGACAACGAGTGGTCCATCGACCGCAACGTCGGAGCCATCGCGAAATACTTCAACACCATCGCCACGCACCCCGGCTTCGCCACGCTGCATCAAAAGGCCGCGAAGTTCGTCGAGTTCGTGCTCGGTCAGGACGTGCGGAAGCTCGCCAAAAAGGCCGAGGACCATGCGAAGGGCATCCTGCTGCCGCAAAGCGCCACGCCGGCGAATCGCAGCCTGCTCTTTGATGAGTTCGGCATCCGCTACTACGGCCCCATCGACGGTCACAACCTCCCGCTGCTCATCCAGACCTTCGAGTTTCTCAAGACGCAGGACGAGCCCGTCATCCTCCACATCATCACGGAGAAGGGCAGGGGCTACAAACCGGCGCTCGAAGATCCCGGTAAGTTCCACGGCCTCGGCAAATACAACATCGAGACCGGCGAGACGCCCGTGGCGAACAAGCCCACCTACTCGCAGGTCTTTGCCCGCACCGTCACCGACTTCGCCAAGGAGGACAAAAAGATCGTCGCCATCACCGGCGCCATGCCCGGTGGCACCGGCCTCAGCGTTTTCAAGAAGGAGATCCCCGAGCGCTACTTTGATGTGGGCATCGCCGAGGAGCACGCGGCGCTTTTCGCCTGCGGCATGGCCACCAGCGGCGTGAAGCCCTTCCTCACGATCTACTCCACCTTCATGCAGCGTGCTTTCGACATGATCGTGCATGACATGGCGCTGCAAAACCTTCCCGTTCGCCTTTGCATGGACCGCGGCGGCCTAAGCGGCGACGACGGCCCCACGCATCACGGCCTTTTCGACATCGCCTATCTCCGTGGCGTGCCTGGCATCGTTCACATGCAGCCGCGCAATGAAGACGAGTTCGTCGATATGCTCTGGACCATGGCGAACTACGACAAAGGCCCCATCGCCATCCGCTACCCGCGTGGCAATGGCCCCGGTGTCACGCCGAAGGACAAGCCCGCTCTTCTCGAAATCGGCCAAGCCGAAGTCGTCGCCGATGGCAGCGATGTCGCCCTCATCGCCCTCGGCGATATGTTCCCGGTGGCCGAAGAGGCGAAGAAGCAGCTCGAAGCCAAAGGCCTCAGCGTCGCCCTCATCAATCCTCGCTGGATCAAGCCGCTCGACGGTGCCTGCATCGAGTCCTACGCGAAGAAAGTGAAGGTCATCTGCACCCTCGAAGACCATGTGCTGCGCAACGGCTTCGGCTGCGGCGTCATCGAGCATCTCAGCGATGCCGCCATCCGCACGCCCGCCGTGCGCATCGGCTGGCCCGATGAGTTCGTCGAGCACGGTACCATTCCGATCCTCCGCACCAAGCACGGCCTCACCGCCGAAAACTGCGTGGCGAAGGTGCTGGCGGCATTGGGCTAAAGCACCCGGCGGGGGGGGTAAAACTTGGCGCTGGCGGAATTTGGATAATTGCGCCATTATTCCGCCACTTTTATGCCATTTACCTTCGTAAATGGCGGAAATTAATTCCGCCACAATTCCGCCACTTTTATGCCAGATTCCGCCACCGAGACCTCTGGACCTGAGTTCGATGCCATCCTTCAGGCGGTGGCGGAACAGCCTGCGGGTGCGACTTTCAGCGACCTCGCCAGCCACAAGAAGCTGCGCCTTTCCACACGCACGCTTCAGCGTCGGCTGGAGCGTCTCGTGGCCGAAAAACGCCTCATCGCCGAAGGAGCGACCAAAGCCCGCCGCTATCACCTCCCGACGAAAAGCACGTCGCAGCCGGAAATACGCTCCGTGTCCGTTAAATCGTCCGCTTCGTCCGTTTTCGGCGCGGAGGCTCAGAAGCTCCGCGCCTTGATTCGTCGTCCGCTCACCCAGCGCACGCCGGTGGGCTATCAGGGGCGCTTTTTGGAGTCGTATCAGCCGAACAAGACCTTTTACCTGCCTGCGGCCACGCGGAAGCAGCTCCTCCAAAGCGGCCAGGTGGGCCTCTCCGAGCTGCCGGCGGGCACTTACCTGCGCCAAGTGCTCCAGCGCTTGCTCGTGGACCTTTCATGGAACTCCAGCCGCCTCGAAGGGAACACCTACTCGCTACTGGAAACCCAGCGCCTGCTCGAACTCGGCACCACAGGCGAAGGCCACAGCGCCCGCGAGACCCAGATGATCCTGAACCACAAGCAAGCCATCGAAATGCTCGCCGAGGAGGCCGAGGGCATCGGTTTCAACCGCCACACCATCTGCAACCTGCACGCCATGCTCTCGGACAACCTCATGAGCGAGCCGGAGGCCTGCGGTCGCCTGCGCAGTCGCGCGGTCGGCATCAGCGGCACGGTGTTTCATCCGCTGGAGGTGCCGCAGCTCGTCGAGCAGCGCTTTGACCAGCTCCTCGCGAAGGCCGAGGCCATTCGCGATCCCTTTGAGCAGGCCTTCTTCGTCATGGTGCATCTGCCGTATTTGCAGCCCTTCGACGATGTGAACAAGCGCGTCTCCCGCCTCGCCGCGAACATCCCGCTCATCCGGCACAATTTATGCCCGCTATCCTTCATCGAAGTCGAGGCGGCTGACTACGTGGACGGCACCCTCGTCGTCTATGAGCAAAACCGCGTCGAATGCCTGCGAGATGTCTTCGTGTGGGCTTATCAACGCTCTTGCGCCCGTTACGCCGCCGTCCGCCAGTCCCTCGGCGACCCCGATCCTTTCCGCCTCAAACACCGCGCCATCATCGGTGATGCCGTTCGTGCCGTCGTGCAGGGCAAAATGAACGCCGCTGCCGCCAAGCGTGCGCTGCCAAAACATGCCGCCACCTTGCCAGCCGGCGAGCGTGTGCAATTCATCGAAGTCGTGCAAAAAGAACTCTCCGCGCTGCATCCTGGCAGCATCATGCGCTACCGGCTGCGGCCGAGTGAGTTTGAGGCGTGGAAGAAGGCGTGTCTCTCACAAGAATAAGCGGGAGGCGCAATGCGCCTCCCGCTTCGGCTGATACTTACTCGAAGTCGGTTTAGCCGTTATAGGAGTAAGGTCGTCCGTAGTTGGCTTCGCGTTTGACGCTTTCATGGTGTTGTCCCCTGCGCCGAGCCTCTTCCTCCTGGGTCTTCCTTTGGTGCTCGTGCGCTTGGCGTTGTTCCTCGCGAAGGCGTTGTTCTTGTTGGTAGGTCATAGTCGTTTTCGTGGTTTGTGTTGGGTTACTCGATCCAGCTTTGAGCGTAATTAACAGGAGGGGCGAATCCTGGGGGAGTCGACAGGATCACGGCCTCTATCCAGATTGGCCCTCTATTGATAAACGAATTGAGTCGCGTGCTCAGGATTGCTTTTCCTGTCCCCCAGGAGGTCCAAGTGCTGCCAAGAGGCTGAGATCCCAGGCCGCCTGCGGGGACCAGAAAGAAGGCGATCTGGGCTGGAGAAACCCCTCGGCCATCGATCAGGCTAGTCAGAGTCGCCGAGAGAGTGATCTGTGCGCCAGGTCTCATTTTCGCTGGCGCAGAAATAGTCAGCTTAGTTGGCCGCTGTTGAGGTCCGATGGCTGCGGCGTCTTGGGTAGTGATGCCCAAGACGCCGCCGATAGCCGCCGTGAGGGCGGCGCGACGAGTGGTGGATTTATTAATGGGTTCCATGGTGGTGGGTCGTCTTCTTGAGGCGACTCTGCATAATTGCATAAGATACATCGATGTCAACACATAATCTAATGTTAAATGATGTCATAGTTGCATCAGGCCGCATGTGAAGTATCTGAATGAATGGTCATTAATATCCGCAACCTCAGGGAAGCGAAAAACTGGACCCAGCGTCAGCTGGCCGCCGCACTCGATATCGATCAATCCATGGTTTCTCGGTATGAAAAGGCAGGTGAGGCTCCAGATGACGTGGCTGAGCGCATTGAGAAGATTTGTGCCCCTGCCGAGCCTTTGAAGATCGCCTTTGGTCCATACTCCGATTCGATCCTACTCAATACCGTGATGACCTTGCCCGACATTGCTCTGCAGCGGGACAGTCAGGCGGCAGAGGTAACCTTTCAGCCGGTCGCTTCCGATGACACTCTCCAAGCAATTCACAGAAGGGAGGTTCATCTCGGCTTCATCCGACATTCCGACAGCAACCAAGCCATAGGTGGAAAGTGTATCATCTGCGGTTCCGAGCTGTATTCGGTCCGGTATTGGTCAGTGTTGGCCTATGTGCCAAAAGATTCCCAATTACCAGATGAAGAGCGTAAACCGAGCAACTTTGCGCAAACCTACCTCGAGGAAGGGGCGCGCATTCATGATAGCAGGCTGCGCTCGTTGTATTCTCTGGCAATGACCCTGGCTCACGCTGGGTGCTACACAGGGGATGCATTCTGTATTCCCGGGCAATCACCTCAGACAAAGCTCATAATCGACTTGGTGGATTGGATCGAGAATCGAATTGAGTCGGATCTTTGGGTTCACAAGGAACTTGCCCAACTCTTTCGTGATGAAAGGGAGTGGATAGGCAAAAAATTGGCCCAATTGAAAAAGTCAGCACTCGAGGCTGATCAACAAGTCGCCAAAGACTCAAAGCCTTATCTTCGAAGTGTCTATGCATTCCTGAAAGGAATGAAGAGAGCAAAAGAAAAGATGCCTGCTCTGATGATTTTGGGTTTGACCATGAGGCTCCTCGCAGAAGATGCAGGATTTGGCGTGCTGGCGGATCACTCGCTGGAGAAAGCCTTGGAAGAGCCGCAGCTTGCTGAACTCATCTCGCCCAGATATGTTGCTCTCGTTGACCGGGCCTCTTATTCAACGTACCTTCCGGCCATTCGGGAGCTTGCAAGGCGCTGGAATACCTTTGTGGCCGCGAACAAAGGCACCAACACTGTCTATCTGGATGCACTGGAGAGTTCTGGGTCAAAGTTGTTCCTGGAGGCTTTGCTTCACGAGCTAAATCATTCGAGCATGGAGGAGCTTGAAGAAATTGGCAGCCTGCTTCGACCAGGGAAGGGGTATCCTGACAAAAAACTCCTAGCGAGAGATCTTTGTTTTGAACTTTGGCCCAAAAACAAGCACCTCCTTCGATCAATAATCCAGGAGCGCTTCTTATATCTCGCGCTTTGGGACGTCGATAGAGACCCATCTCTCAGGCAGCGAACGAACTGACTCCTCTGAAATAGATCACATACCAAGAGGGTTTGATAGTCGCATGTGCTCTCGCCGAATAACCCTTTTTTGCCTACTCTATCTCCCCTTCCATGCCCTCGCTCTTCAAGAAACATGGGAGACGGGCTACACCGGCGAGGATGCGAGCGGAAAGCATGTGCTCGGACATTGGAGCTTTGAAAAAGAAGACGGGCTGAAGCTGAATGGCGCGGTGTTGAATGCGAAAGGGCGTTTCGGCAGCGGGCTCGAGTCGTTTCCGGGGTTTCCGGTGCAGGATGAGCGGCATGCGGCGCTGGTGAGCGTGCTGCCGGTGAAGGGGGCGTTCACGCTGGAGATGTGGATCAAGCCGAAGGCGGAATTCAAACCGGAGCTGCGATGTTTCCTGCTCGATAAGAAGTATGTCGATCACACGGACTACCAGTGGCAGATCGGCGAGGCGGACAAAGGCGGGCTGCGGCGGATGTTTGTGACGCTGGGCTTCGGCGCGGAGTCGCGGCAGATCTACTCGCAGCCGTTCAAGTTGGGCGAGGAGTGGCACCATGTGGCCTTCACTTACGATGGCGCGGGCGAGGGGAAGTTTTATCGAAATGGCACCGCGGTCGGCGGCGCGAAGCTGGAGGGCTTTGGCGCAGTCGTTCCGGGCAAAAAGGAGTTGAGTCTCGGCGACCGGCTCGGCAGCAATTACGGCGGCTTTCCCGGTTTGATCGATGAAGTGCGCATCTGCGACGGCGTGCTGAGTTTTGAGCGGGTGGCGATGCAAATCGTGGCCTCACGCGCGGTTTGGAAGCGCATGGAGACCGCGCGGCCCATCGACATCGTCGTCACGAATCTCAAACGGGACGTGATGAAGGCTGCGACGCTCAAAGCCTCGCTCGGTGGCAAGACGGAGGACTTCCTCGTGCCGGATCTTGCGGCGGGGAAGAGCTTCACGGCGAAGTTTTCGCTCAATACCGCACTGAAACCGGCTGCGTATGAGTTGCGGGCACGCTTTGAGACGGGCGACTACGCCACGGAGCAGAGCACGAAGCTGCAGATCGTCGGTCGCACGCCGCCGCGCATGCCGGTGATCATGTGGGGTGCGGGTGGTGATGAGATTCCGCGGCTCAAAGACCTGGGCTTCACGCACTTCGTCGGTTTCAGCGGCCAGGGGGCGGGTGACATGTGGAAGGAGAAAAAACTGCTGCCACCGGGGCCGCCGGAATACATCGCGAGGAACCGCGCTTACCTTGATGAGGCCTTGGCGAACGGTTTGGAGGTCGTCGCCAGTCTCTCGCCGCATGACACGCTGGAGGCAGATCCGAAAAACCTGCGCGTGGATCGAAAAGGCGTGCCTTACACGCGGCAGGACATCATCGCCTCGACACCGGAGTTCGCGCCGTTTTTTCAAACGCTTGGCACGAGCATCGGCAAGGCTTACGGCGACCATCCGGCCTTCACCACGGCCTTGATCGACTCGGAGGTGCGCGACTCGTCACAACCTTCGTTCAGTCCGCTGGAGGTGGAGGCTTACAAGAAGTTCGCCGGCACGGATATTCCTGTGGAGGTGGTGAATCGCAGCGGCGTCGATTGGACGAAGCTGAAGGACTTTCCAGCGGATCGCGTGATCGCGGATGATCATGCCATTTTGAAATACTACCGCTGGTTCTGGACCGTGGGCGATGGCTGGAATGCGCTGCACACAGCCCTGCACAAGGGCTTGAAGAGCAGTGCCAGCCGTGCGTGGACCTTCTTTGATCCGGCGGTGCGCCAGCCGAGCATCAGTGGCGCCGGCGGCGGTGTGGATGTGATCTCGCACTGGACCTACACCTATCCTGACCCGCAACGCATCGGCATGTGTGCGGACCAGCTTTTCGCGATGAGCGCGGCGAGCGGCAAAAATCAGCGGGTGATGAAGATGACGCAGCTGATTTGGTATCGCTCTCAAACCGCGCCGATCGGCAGCAAGGCACCGGGCGAGGTCGTCGCATGGGAAGATCACGATCCCGAGGCCGCCTACATCACCATCGCGCCGATGCACTTGAAGGAGGCGCTTTGGACGAAGATCTCGCGACCGATTCAAGGCATCATGTATCACGGTTGGCAGTCGCTGGTGCAGACGGACAGCCCGAGCGCGTATCGCTTCACGAATCCGAACACCGCGCCCGTTTTGAAGCAGCTCGTCAAAAACGTCATCGAGCCGCTGGGGCCGACGCTGATGGAAATCCCGGACGAGCGTAGCGAGGTGGCGTTTTTGGAGAGTTTTACGTCGCAGATGTTTGCGCGACGAGGCGGCTATGGCTCGAACATGGGCTGGGAGGCGGATGTGTGGCTCGCGCTTCAACATGCGCATGTGCAGACGGACATCCTCTTCGAGGAAACGCTGCTCAAAAACGGTCTCAGCGGCCGCAAGGTGCTCGTGATGCCGTTTTGCGATGTGCTGACGCAGTCCGTCGTGGCCCGCATCGCCGACTGGCAGAAGAAGGGCGGCAAGATCGTCGCGGATGAGTTTCTCTGTCCCGGCTTGAAGGCTGATTTCACGATTCAGAGCTTCAAACGCGAGAAGAAAGCCGCGGAGGACAAAGCGAAGGTGCTGGAGCTAGCGAAGTCATTCAGCGCACTGCCGCAGAAGGTTTCTTGCGACAACCCGGAGATCATCACGCGGATGCGGAAGTTTGGCGATGCGACCTATGTCTTCGTCATCAACGACAAACGTGAATACGGCAGCTACGTCGGCCAGCACGGTCTGGTGATGGAAAACGGGATGCCTGCGAGTGGTGTGGTGAGTTTGAAGGCCGAATCCGCGAATGTGTATGAGCTGACGGGCACGCAGTTCATCGTCCCCAAACGCGGCGATGATGGCAGCATGAGCTGGAAGGTCGATTTGGGTCCGGGAGACGGAAAAATCTTCGTGGTGCTGCCCAAGCCGCTTTTGGGCCTGAAGCTGGAAGTGCCTGAAAGTGCCACCGCAGGCCAAAAAGCGGCCATGAAGCTCCAAATCACCTCCACGGCTGATTCGCCATTGAAGGCCGTGATTCCTGTGAAGGTCGAAATCCGCGATGCGAATGGCGTTTTGACCGAAGGCAGCGGTTTTTATGCGGCGGAGAATGGTGTTTTGGATCTCAGCCTCGACCTCGCCCCGAATGTCGATCCCGGCACTTGGGAAGTGCGCATGAAGGAACTGGCGAGCGGTATGGAGGCGGTGCGGTGGATGAAAGTGGCTCGATAGTTTTTCAGATTTGTTCTTGCCGAAAGGATGGGGAATAGGCTGCAATACCCGCCTCATGAAGAAATACATCGCTGAAATCATCGGAACCTTCTTTCTCGTCTATACCGTCTGCCTGACGGTCAGCAGCAAGCAAGAGCTCGCCCCCATCGCCATCGGTCTCTCGCTGGCCGTTATGATCTTCGCCGGAGGTCATCTCTCCGGCGCTCACTACAATCCCGCCGTGACTGTGGCCGTCTGGCTGCGCGGCAAGATCGGCTTCACGGATGCCATCGTTTATATCTTCTGCCAGACCGTGGCAGGCGTGGTGGCGGCCCTCGTGGCGGCTACGCTGGTCGGCAAAGGCGGCGGCGCGGCCCCGATTGACCCACAGAAGCTTATCGTGGCCGAGGCCATCGGCACCTTTGCCCTCGCCTGGGTGGTGCTGAATGTGGCCACGACCAAAGCGAATGCGAACAACAGCTTCTACGGCGCTGCCATCGGCCTCACGGTTACGGCGGGTGCGGTGGCTGTCGGTGGCGTTTCCGGTGCGGCTTTCAATCCTGCTGTCGCCACCGGCGCGGTGGCGATGGGCCTCCTCTCCGGCGGCCAGCTTTGGCTCTACTGGGTGGCGAATCTGCTCGGCGGTGCCGTGGCAGCCCTCGTGTTCAAAGGCATCAAAGCGGACGATTGATCTCTTCCACCTTCATTTGAATCCCATCACCACCCGGTCGCGAGGCTGGGTGGTTTTTTTGTGCCTTCACTTTCGACCACGAAGGGCGCATAGCGGCTCTCGTAGTGCTTGGGGATCACGCACTGGACGCGGGCACGGCCGGTTTCGTAGTCTTCGGTCAACACCTTGCCTTCTTGATGGGCGAGAGCGACGAGGTCCATGCGATCAAGAGGAAGATCGAGATCGAGGCGGACGACGCGGTCGATCATGAAGTCGCTCAGACGATGGAAGAGATCGTCGAGGCCAAAACCGGTCTTCACGGAGATGGCGATGGCATCAGGGAATTCGCGCCGCAGTTCGTTCATGCGGGTGTCATCGACGAGATCGATCTTGTTGAGCACGAGGAGGACGCGTTTCTCTCCTGCGCCGAGCTCGGCGAGCACCTCCGTGGTCGTTTGATAAAACTTCAAAGCCTCAGGGGAGCTGGCGTCGACGACGTGGATGAGGAAATCAGCCAGCGTGGATTCTTCCAGCGTGGCGCGGAAGGACTGCACGAGGTCATGCGGCAGGTTTCGCACGAACCCGACGGTATCGGTAACGAGCAGGGACTGACCATCGGGCAGTTCCATGCGTCGCGTGGTGGTGTCGAGCGTGGCAAAGAGCTTGTTCTCCGCGAGCACATCGGCGGCGGTGAGCTTGTTGAGGAGGGAGGATTTGCCTGCGTTCGTGTAACCGACGATGGCCGCGTGAGCCACGGGCTCGCGGGTGCGTTCCTTGCGCATGGTGTCACGCACGCGGCGCACATCATCGAGCTCCGCTTTCACGCGGTCGAGGCGTTGATGAGCGAGTCGGCGGTCGGTTTCGAGCTGGGTTTCACCTTCACCACGAGCGGCTCCGGCTCCGCCTTTGCCACCACCGGCACCACCGCCCTGGCGGTCAAGATGCGCCCACATGCGGGTGAGACGTGGGATGGAGTATTCGAGGCGTGCCAGCTCCACCTGGAGGCGTGCTTCACGGGTGCGAGCACGCATGTTGAAGATGTCGAGGATGACCTCATGGCGGTCGATGACGCAGATGTCGCCTTCGGACTCCCAGGCTCGCTGCTGAGCGGGGCTGAGTTCGTTGTCCCAGACGATGCAATCGGCACTGAGTGCTTTGGCTTGATCGGTGAGTTCCTTGGTTTTGCCGCTGCCAATGAGATAACGAGCGGTGTGCTCGCGGGCAAAGACGAGCTGGCTGCCGACGATGGTGATGCCGAGCGTGCGAACAAGTTCGCCGAGCTCATCGAGCAAGGCCTGAGCCTCTTCTTTGCGGCGGCGGTCGAAATACGCACCGATGAGGAAGGCATTCTCGACGTGCTGGGGCTTGTCACGGACATCAAACATAGGACGCGGAGCATGGAGTGCGGGGATGCGGTGACAAGCGGTGTCTCCGAATCTTCATGCACCACGCTTTTGACGCACGCGCCAGACATCGCGAGCCATGAGGAAGGAATCGCGAAGAAGGTGAACCTTGCCACCGGGGGTCTCGTGCCAGGAGATGGGCACTTCATGGACCGCACAGCCCGAATCGAGCAGCAGTGTGAGCAGCTCCACATCAAAGGCGAAGCCGTGGATGGTTAGTTTCGATGCGAGGCGCTCGAAACAGGCTCTTGGGACGAGTTTAAGGCCGCACTGGCTGTCATAGACAGGGATGTTCAGCATCTCGGAGACGAGCGTGGCATACACGCGACCGATGAGATGGCGGCGAAAATCTCGGGAGACGGATTTACCGAGCATTTTGACGCGAGAGGCGAAGAGAGCGGTGTTTTCCGGTGCCTCACGAGCGAGCTGGATGAGCCGTGCGACTTCCGCCGCCGAGCAGGAGCCATCGGCATCGACAAAGGCGAGCCAGTCCGCGTTTTTCTCCTCATTCCATGCCGTGTAGATGGCGCCGCCTTTGCCGAGGTTTTGAGGGAGGAAGAGCGGTTCGAGCAGGAAGGGCGTTTTCGAGCGCTGAGCGTCGATGAGCGTTTTCATGCGCTGTTTTTCAGCGGCATCGGAGCCGTCCTCGACCACGCGAATCGTGATGCCACCGAGTGGAGCGAGCGTCTCACCCAGTTCCGCCAGAAAGGGGGCAATGCGCCCGCTCTCGTGGTAGCAGGGGATGACGAGGTGGATGCTTGGGGACATGCGGAGGGACGACTGGGACTGGAGGGACACAAAGGACGGAGAGAGTCGTTTAGCGGTGTGGGTCTCTTTCGTCTCTCTGGTCTCTGCCGTCCCTGGGTTTTTGCAGGGGCGGCTTTTTGAAGGTTTCGCGGCGGGCGCGGGTCATGCGCTCACGAATGCCGCCCTCGGCCAAGAACTGACGCTGCTGGGCAGCGAGCTGCTTTTTGAGGAGGAAGATCGTGACCTTGGTGAGGTTGAGCAGGATATTTGCGGCGATTTCGGGATCGTCACCTTCGATGCCACGCTGAAAATCAGCATAAGAGGCTCCCGGCAGGCGGTTGAGTTCGGCAAAGCGTCGGGCGTAGCGGTGATCACGAGGCCAGATGCTGAGCTTCCGAGTGCGGAGGAAGTCTTGGTAGTCTTCTTTCAATTCGTCGAGGCTGCCAATGGCCGTGCCGGTGAGTTTGATCTCGAGTT
Source organism: Verrucomicrobiaceae bacterium (assembly GCA_016713245.1). Taxonomy (GTDB): domain Bacteria; phylum Verrucomicrobiota; class Verrucomicrobiia; order Verrucomicrobiales; family Verrucomicrobiaceae; genus Prosthecobacter. Next base: position 750,807 of record JADJPM010000004.1, read on the forward strand.
CCTTGGAGGTGGCGGAGATGGCGCTGCCTTCGACGATGTTTTGTTTTCCGGAACGGGCTGCCTGCACCATCTGATCCACCGTGCGGTCTCCATACTTGGGGAGCCACTTTTTCACGAAGAATACCGTGCCGTCGTAGATGATGACGGCTTTCTGATAGGTGAGCAGCTCTTCATAGCCGCCGGCAGGAGGCAGGAAGGTGGAGTCCTCTGGCATGCGAAAAAGGGACGGCAGGGACAGGAGGGACGCAAGGGACAAAACCTAGCGGTGAACCTTCTGCCTACTGCGTGGCAAACTTCGTCAGCAGGCCGCGTTTGCGGGTGAGATTGAGGATCCAGAGGAAGAGCCAGCCGGCGAGGGCCATGAAGAGGATGTTGAGTGCGGCGGCATACCCAAGGTAATTCCAGTTCATGGAGCCGGTCTTCATCACGTCTCGCATGCCTTCAAAGATGTAGGTGGGCGGGAAGCACCACGCGATGGGCTGTGACCATGCGGGCATGTCCTGCACCGGATAAAACACGGCGACGACGGGCTGGAAGAAAAAAGGAATAGCCCAGGCTAGGGACTCGGCCGCCTGGCCCCAGCGCAGGATGAGGGCGGTGGAGATCATGCCGAGCGACCAGCCGAAGAGCATCAAATTGAGGAAGAAGGGAATCAGCCACCACTGAAGCTGGAAGATATTGAAGGAATATCCGAACCAAGAAATCAGGCTGAGCACCACAGCGGTGACGGTGATGCGTAGCATGCCGACGATGAAGGTGGCGCTGACGTATTCCGTGGCCCGCACGGGAGCGACGAAGACATTGAGTAGATTTCGCGTCCACACATCTTCCAGAAAGGAGATAGCCACACCTTGTTGCGCCCTAAACATGATGTCCCAAAGGATCATCGCGCCCAGCAAGAAGAGGATTTCGTTTCCGAAGGCTGGATTCGTGTTCCGCTGGATGAAGACCGTCACATTTCCCCACACGACCAGATCAACCACCGGCCAGAAGACCAGTTCGACGAGGCGCATGGGGCTGCGCGTATAGAGAAAAAGGTAGCGCAGGACGAGGGCGCTGATGATGCGGAAGTTCATGGTGCTTTGTCTTTCTGCGGTTCGTCGATGATTTCGCCATCGCGGGCGATTTTGATGAAGACGTCTTCCAAGTTCGTGCTGCTGGACTGCGCAACGATGTCCGTCGGAGTGCCTTCGCAGACGATTTTGCCTTTGTGGAGGAAGATGACGCGGTCGCAGACTTCCTCGATGTCACGCATGTTGTGCGAGGTGTAGAGGATGCCGATGTTTCGCTCTCGCTGCACCTTGCGGACGACTTTGCGCACCTTGTCGGCGATGTCGGGATCGAGACTGGCGGTGGGCTCGTCGAGCATGAGCAGCTCAGGATCGTTCAGGAAGGCCTTCACGAGGTTCACGCGGGTGGATTCGCCTGCTGAGAGCTGGCCGGTGACGCGTTTGGCGAGGTGAGAGATTTCGAGCAGCTCCATCAGCTCGGCGATTTTCTTCTTCGGGTCCCGCACGCCGTAGATCTTGGCAAAGACGAGGAGGTTTTGGCCGACGAGGAGATTGCCTGGCAAGGCGGTGTAGGCGGAGGAGAAATTGGCGCGTTGGAGGATGGCGATGCGGTGCTGGTGCAGCGGCAGGCCAAAGGCGAACAAATCACCGCTGGTGGGCAGGGTGAGGCCGAGGAGGCAGTTCATCGCGGTGGTTTTGCCGGCACCATTGGCACCGAGTAGGCCGAGGACCTCGCCGCGATGCAGTTGGAAGGAGAAACGGTCCAGGGCCTTCACGCCGTCGAACTCGCGGGTGAGATCGCGGGCTTCAAGGATGATTTCACGGTCGTCGGGGGCGGGCATGCGGGCCTGTAGAGTTTCAGGTGGCAGGTTTCAAGTTTCACGATGGAAGAGCACGCGAAAGTGTGAGGTCGGCACTCTTGCCTTTCCCATGGCGGGCAGGAGTGCCCGCCTCACTCGCGGTGCTCATGCCGCGAAGGGCGGAGGTTGCGCTCGATGTCGTGGCGGTCCTCGCGGTTGCGGGCTTTGATCTTGTGATCGCGTTTGAAGACGCGTTCGACGGTCATCTGGCGCTTTTTGCGCTTTTTGCGCAGCTCGGCGATTTCTTCTTCGAGCTTCAGATAGCCTTCGTAACGGGCGGCATCGAGGGTGCCGGCCTCCACGGCGGCGCGGATGGCGCAGCCAGCGTCCTTGCCATGCTTGCAATCGCCAAAGCGGCAGCCGATGGCGACTTGGTCGATGTCGGCAAAGCGCTCGCGGAGGGTGGTCTCATCCGTCCACATCTGGACTTCCTTGATGCCGGGGTTGTCGATGAGGATGCCGCCGCCATCGAGCACGATCAGCTCGCGTGCGGTGGTGGTGTGGCGGCCGCGTCCGGTCTTTTCGTTCACTTCATCGGTCCACTGCCATTCCTCGCCGAGGAGGAGATTGATCATGGCGGATTTACCGACGCCGCTGGAGCCGATGAAGGCCACGGTCTGGCCGCGCTTGAAGTAGTTTTTGAGGACTTTGATGCCCTTGCGCTTCGTGACGCTGGTGAGATGCACATCGGCGCTCGCACTGAGCTGGCGGATGTCTGCGGCGGCCTGCTCGTTTTGCTCCTTGGAGGTGAGATCGATCTTGTTGATCAAGACGACGGCCTTGGCACCGCTGCGGGCGATGAGCGTGAAGTAACGCTCCATGCGCCGGAGATTCAAATCGGTCTCCGCATCGGTGATGACGATGACGGTGTCCACATTGGCGGCGATGACCTGCTCCTCGGCGCTGAGGCCGGGGGCTTTTCGCGAAAAGCAGGTCTGCCGGGGAAGGCGGGCGCGGATGACGGTGTCCGTGCCTTCTTTGCCGACATCGAGCGCCACCCAATCGCCCACGGCCGGGAGATCGGCATCGGTGGCGGCATCGTGATAGACTTTGCCACTGAGGATGACCTCCAGCTCATCGTAGCCGCCGCTGCCATCATCGAGCAGGGCACCGTAGGAGATCTTGTTGTCACGGATCAGGCGGGCCGGTTTCCAGCCTTCGGCGGCCAGAGGCTCGAACTGCTTGGCGAAGGAGGCATTCCAACCAAGATCCTCAAGCGTGAAACGGGGCACAGTGGTCAGGGGAAAAGAATGCGATCACTGCTGGCCGGTGCCGGGAGCGGCAGGTGCGGCGGGCTTCACCTCGATGGTGGGAGAGGCGGGCGTGGCAGGAGCACCGAGGGGCGGAGGCTCCGGCACCTTCATTTCTGGCGTGGCAGGTTTCGGTGCGGGAGCATTCGGATCGGCGGGAGGCGTGGTGCCATTGGCAGCGGCTTCCTCGGCCTTCTTGGCGGCGCTCTCTTCGAGCTTCTTTTTGGAAGCGGCATACTTGGCGGCATTCGCCTTCGATTTGGCCGCGGATTGTTTGAGGTAGGTGGCGTAGTCGGGGCCGCTGCCGGTGATTCTGACGGGCGTGCCGAGAGCGGTGTGCTCGTAAAGGATGGGGGCCATCTTGGAAGGCAGGCGGATGCAGCCGTGGGAGGCGCGACGGCCGGGCTTGGCGATGACACCGATGTGCATGCCCACGCCGTCGTTGGTGAGGCGCATGAAAAACTTCATCGGCGCGGCGATGAACTTGCCGCCAGGTGGCAGCACATCACGGCCGTTCTTGAAATCGGAGTTCACCAGCTTGCCGCCCGCGTCGTAGCCCTTGCCGTAGAGGTTGGAGACCTTGTCTTTGACCTTTTCGAGCACTTTGAAATCGCCGGTGGGCGTGGGGAAGCTGGTGATGCCGCTGGCCACATAGGTCCAGCCGACGACTTCTTCGTTGTGGTAAAGGGTGGCGCGTTGGGTGTCCACATTCACCACGATCTGGGTGATGGGCTTGTCACCGCCGGTCCACTCGCCGGGATACTTCCACACTTCCTTCACGGGCTCTGGGGGCGGAGGTGGCGGGGCTTTCTTGAAAAGATTGCAGGAGGCCAGGGAAACCGCAGCCAGCACGAGCAGGCCGGATTTGAGATAATGGTGCGCAGGGGTGATCACAGACCGGAATTGTAAGGGCATGTGAGGATTGCTCAAGCAGCCAATTCGCAAGGATGAGAAATCAAAACGTCCGCCCCGTGCTCCAGCAGCTCTTTTTCGCCGCGAAAGCCCCAGCGCACGCCGATGGCCCGCATGCCGCTGGCTTTGGCAAAGTCCATGTCGATGCCCGAATCGCCCACATAGGCGATTTCGCTCGTCGGCAGGCCCCAAATCGCCGCCACCTCGTGAGCGGCATCCGGGGCGGGTTTGTGCGGCACCTCCGGTCGGGCACCGAGGATGATGTCGAAGGCGTCTTTGCCGAAAAAGTGCTCGGTCATCGGCACGGTGAAGCGGTGCGCCTTGTTGGAGATGACGCCCAGCTTGAAGCCACGGGCCTTGAGTGTGCTGAGAAGCTCCACGATGCCGTCGTAAGGGCGTGTTTGCTCTTGCCAGTGCTGCTCGTAGTTCGCCCGATACTCCGCCACGCCCTCGCGGATCGTCTCCGCATCGCGGGCGTGTTCCGGCAGCGCCCGCTCCACCAGCTTCTCCATGCCATCGCCCACCATCTGGCGAAAAAGTTCCTCCTCATGCCTCGGATACCCACGAGCCTCCAACATGCGGTTCACGGACCCGGCAATATCGGCCAGCGAATCGATGAGCGTGCCGTCGAGGTCAAAAAGGTAGGCTTGGGGAGAGGACATGGCCATTCCTCTGGCAGGAAACCACGCCGCAGGCAAGCGATTGGGGAGTGAGCGTGCGACCATTCCATCTTAGCAGAAGGCAGATGAGGTCAGGTAGAGGAGAGTGAGGAAGGCTCAGCGAGCCTTCATCATTTTTAAGTCGGGAGGCGCATTTCAGACCTCATACGCAACACACTCTTCGTCGCCCGATTCAAAAGTAACTTGAGGGTTCGGGCTTAGTTGATTCGGTGATTTTGGTCACATCAATCGTTCTGATATAGGTAAATGATACCGTTAGCCGAGTCTGCCCAAATCTGGAGTGCATAGCTGGCCGAATCTCCTCGGAAGTAGCCTGCGTGGATCGTCGATGGAGTCCACCAAGTCATTGGAAGAAACTCAGCACGCGGTGACGATATGGGGGCGGCACTCAATGGAGTTCTCGCATAGGGGAGCGAACGCTTGAACTGAAGGTTATTGGCTGCGACGAGGGCATCAATCGCACTGTCCAAATCGGACGCTGGGACTGTGAAGCGGACGAATCGTTCCAAATCTTGGAGGCCCCCACTAAAGTCGAGGTAGTAGATGTCGGAGGCTGACTTCGGCAGGGCGGGATCAAGAAGTCCTGAAGCAGCAGGTGATGAAGATGGTGCATCTGACCGATGGATGGAATCCCCGGAACACCCAGCAAGCAAAAGCACCGCTAATGATAAGGCCAAAGTGTGCATTGAATGGATCAGCTATCGTGGTTTCCCGAACAGTGTAGATGGTTGCCAGATCGTGAAATTTGCCAGCAGCCGTATCGGAAAGGTGCGGGCTGGGTTGCTCATGAGTGTCGTTTTACCCTGTTGGGACGTTGCCGGGCAACAAGAATGTCGGTTTGCGAAGGCCTAGGAGAGTAAATAGCCTGAGTGAATATTCTGGTTCCGGCAGAGTTGAGTGGAAGGCCAGACGGAGGCTAGTGAAAACCACCCGCCGCACCTGCCACTTTGTTTGCCGCCAAGGGGCAGAGGAGCGGAGGACGCAGAGATTAAGACAGAAGGAAACCTTGGCATCCTCTGCCTCTTTGCTCCTCTGCGGCAAAACCGAGTGGGGGAAGGGCGGCGTGGTTCTCTCCTGCGTTTTCAATGCGCGAGTCCGACCTGCTGCCGCGTATGCACTGGCTCATGAATCCGAAATTCCGCATCTGGGACCTGCACTGCCATCTCTCCGGCGTGCCCGGTCTCACACCCGAGGAGCGGCTGGGGCAGCTCCTGCGCTATGCCGACCGCGTGGGCATCGAGCGGCTCTGTGTGTACATGGGCATGAAATGGTCGCAGGACCCCGCGCCGGACGATTTTCGCAAACAGAACGACGAAGTCCTCCGCGCCATCGCGAAGCATCCTGATCGTGCCTTTGGCTTCGTCACGCTCAATCCGAAGCACGTCGCCGAGTCTCTCGCCGAGCTGGAACGCTGTGTGGCGAATGGCCCGATGGTCGGCGTGAAGCTGTGGGTCGCCAAACGCTGCGATGGACCGGAGATCGATCCGCTCATCGCCCGCGCCGTCGAATTGAAAGCCGTCATCTTCCAGCACACCTGGTTCAAAACGACGGCGAACTACCCCGGCGAATCCACGCCGGATGATCTGGTGGCCTTGGCGAAGCGTTTTCCGAACGTGCCCATCATCTGCGGTCACACCGGCGGCACCTGGGAACTCGGCATCCGTGCCATCCGCGATCAAAAGAACCTCTTCGCCGATCTCGCCGGCTCCGATCCCACCGCAGGCATCACCGAGATGGCCGTGCGTGAACTCGGCACGGAGCGAGTCATCTACGGCAGCGATTGCGGCGGGCGCAGCTTCGCCAGCCAGCTCGCCAAGGTGCATGGAGCCGCCATCACAGAGGCGCAAAAGCAGCAGATCTTCCAAGGCACGCTGCGCAGCCTCATGAATCCTATCCTCAAAGCGAAAGGCATCCAGGCATGAACCGCCGACTCTTCCTCCAAAGCACCGCCGCGGCCGCCGCCACGCCCTTGATCGCCCTCGAACCCGCCGCCGAGCGCCTCGATGTGAACTTCGCCACCGGCCCCTGGCCCTTCCGCGATCTGCCCCAGCTCGATGGCGATTCCTTGAAGCAACGCGGCATCACCCAAGCCATCACCGGCTCCCTCGAAGCCCTGCTCACGCGAGACATCGCCGCCGTGAATGCCCGGCTCGCTGCTGAGTGTGCGAAGAGCGGTGGCGTGCTGCTCCCTGCTGGCACGCTGCATCCGCTGCTCCCCGCGTGGCGAGAGGACCTGCGCCGCTGCCGTGACGAGCACGCGATGAAGGTCATTCGCCTGCATCCGAACTACCACGGCTACACGCTCGCCGATCCCCTCTTTGCCGACATGCTCGATGCGATCACCGACGCCGGTCTCGTCGTGCAAATCGTGGCGCAGATGGAGGATCAGCGCACGCAGCATCCGCTCGTGCAGGCCGCCCCCGTCGATCTCAAGCCGCTTCACGATCTGCTCAAAGCCCACCCGAAGGCCCGCGTCATGGTTTTGAATGCCAACGCCGCCATGATCACCACCGCGCTGCGTGGCTGCGCCTCGCTCTGGCTCGACTGCGCCATGATCGAAGGTGTCGGCGGTATCGAAAACACGCTCAAAGCATGGCCCGCCGAAAAACTCTGCTTCGGCACGCATGCCCCGTTTTTCTATCCTGAGTCCTCACTGCTCAAACTCGTCGAGTCAGAGCTGAGCAGGACGCTATTGACCGCATTGACGGTGGACAATGCGAGAGCGTTTCTAGGGCGTGTTTAAAGACCTACCGATGACGATCAGGCGAAGCAAAGTGGCCATCTCGCTCCGCGAGATGAGCGGGAGGCTTGGCAAACTCAACGGTTCAAGGCCTCCAAAAAACCTTCATGTATGCGAAAGCCGTTCGCTCATCTCGACGGAGCGAGATGGCTACTCTGCTGCCGCATCATTCGAGTGCCCCAGATGGTTTTCGAACACGACCTGGGTTAAGCCGTACGTTGTTCACGCTTTAGCGTGACGGGGGGAGGGCACGCTAAAGCGTGAACAACGTACCTCTTACCAACCGCGCAGCTTCACATGCACCTGGGCCACTTTGCCCATGTAGTGATCCATTTTGTAATCGGTGGCGGCTTTGACCATGTGTTCCTTGGCTTTGGCGTTGTCGCCGATCGACTCGAAATAGAGGCCGAGATAGAGATGGGCGTAGCAGCGATGGTTGCGGAGGTCATTGCCTTCGCCGGTCTCGGCGGCTTTGAGCACGTCTTCGGGCGTTGCTTTGTTGGCGAAGAGTTGATGCACCTGCTTCATCGGCACGCGGGTGTCGCCCTCGATGGGGATGAGCACCTTACGGGCGGCCTCGACGCTCTCTGCTTTGGCCACGCAGAGGAAATGCCAGGCGGCATTCTCCACGTCGTTCGTGTTGTAGGTCTGATGCGTCTCAAACTGCTCGCGACCGCCTTTGAAATCGCCGGCGTAGTAAAGCGAGAGGCCGCGCTGCCACAGCTCGGGCTTGGCTTTGGGTTCGAGCTTCAAAAGCGCATCGAAAGCTTCGACGGACTCCTTGGGCTTGGCATCGAAAAACATCTCCACTCCGCGCTTGAAGGCACTTTGAGCGGTTTCTTCGGCCAACGAGGCCGTGGTGAGCAAAAGGAGGGCGGTGAGGATTTTCATCGGTGGAGTGAACGAGGCATCGCGAGGCGCTTTTGCGGCTACAAGAGGTCTTCCGCGTGCGATTTGAGCATGGCATTCAACGCGCGACGATAGGGGCTTGGCATCGGAAGATCAGTAACCTGCTCATGCGGCACCACTTGGTGGCTTTCCGGCCACGCGATCTTGCCTTTCGGCGGTTCGTGGACCCACAGCGTGACTTTGTAGCGTGTGATGCCGTAGTGCGATTTCATCAGCACGGGCGGTGGCTTGGCATGCAGGCCTTCGGGCAGTGCGGGCAGCTTCCACAGGCCGGTGCGGCGGCTGCCGGTCTCTTGTTCGAGCAGCACGCCTTCGGCCGTGCGCAGGAAGAAGACACGCTCGGTGACCTCCGTCATCTCGGGGCGGGCAGATTTCACCGGCAGGTGCTCGGGATCGGTGGCACGGCACTCGCCACGCAGCGGGCAGAGATCACAGCTTGGCTTGGTGGGGCGGCAGTGCGTCTGGCCCAGCTCCATGAGGGCGGAGTTCAGCGTGCGTGGATCGGTGGTGGTCTGCACGAGCGTGGTGGCACGCTGCCAGAGCAGGTCGCGGCCTTTGGCGGAGTCGATGGGCGTGGCATCATTGTGCAGACGCGAGAGCACGCGGGCCACGTTTCCATCCACGATGGGATGCGGGAGGTTAAAGGCAAAGCTCGCCACCGCACCAGCGGTGTAGGGACCGACGCCGGGGAGCTTCAAAATGGCCGCGTGATCCTGGGGAAACACGCCGCCATGCTCTTCCATGATGGTTTGAGCCAGCTTCTGAAGGTGTCGTGCCCGGCGATAGTAGCCGAGACCTTCCCAGGCCTTCAAAACCACGCTTTCGGAGGCGGCGGCGAGTGTCGGCCAGTCAGGAAACTGCGCCATCCAGCGCGTGTAGTAGCCACGGTCGAGCACGGTGGCGATCTGCGTTTGCTGCAGCATCACCTCGGAGACGAGAATGGCATACGGGTCCTGCGTGCGACGCCAGGGATAGTCTTTCCCATGATCACGAAACCACGTCATCAGCGCCTCCACCGTGGCAGAGGGATCAGGTTCGTAGTGGTGAGCCGACATGCGACACTGGAAGCGCATTTCGCGGGCTTGTGGCAAGAGGTTTCCCGGTTCTTTTCGGCGTGCTGATGAACCGCCGCCGCCTGCTCCAATCCACCCCCGCCTTACTGCTCGCGGGATGTGAAGGTCGTGGCAGCATTCCCGGCCGCATCGTGGGTGGCTCGCATGCTCGCGGACATCGTCTGCGTGATGGCGGCCTGCCGAAGATCGGACGGAAGGAAAAGGCCGAGGTGGTGATCGTGGGTGGTGGCGTGGCGGGATTGGCGGCGGTGCGACGTTTGCGAAAGCTCGGCGTGGAGAAAATCGTCGTGCTGGAGCTGGAGTCCCAGCTCGGTGGCACGTCGTGCGCAGGTCAAAACAAGGTCACGGCCTATCCTTGGGGCGCTCACTATGTGCCGCTGCCGGGACGCGATTGCGTGGAGGTGCGGCGCTTCTTCGAGGAAACAGGCATTATCACTGGTCACGATGCAGCTGGGCGGCCCATCTATGATGAGCTGGCGCTTTGCCACGATCCGCACGAGCGACTCTTCATCCATGGGGAATGGATCGAAGGCCTGAGCCCGCAGGCCGGACTGCCCAAACGCGAGCAGGAGCAGTTCGCGGCCTTTGCGGCTGAAATCGAGCGCTGGAGGTCCAAACGCGGTCGCGATGGCAAAATGGCGTTTGTGCTTCCCGTGGATGCTTCGAGTCGCGATCCCGATATTCTCGCGCTGGATGCCATGACGATGGCAAAGTGGATGCACGAGCATGGTTTCGACAGCCCGGCACTGCGCTGGCATGTCGAGTATGCCTGCCGCGATGATTTCGGCGGCCATCTCGACGAGGTCTCAGCCTGGGCAGGCCTGCACTACTTCGCCAGCCGCACCGGCGAAGCCGCGAATGCCGAGGGCGACACCGTGCTCACCTGGCCGCAGGGCAATGGCAAACTCGTCGAACTGCTCGCTGAAGGTCTCGATGACCTCCGCGTCAACGCGATGGCCTTTGGCATCGAGATCACCAACGGCATCCCACGCGTGAAAGCCATGAACGATCATGGTGAGGCCTTCGAGATCGAAGCACGAGCCGTGCTGCTCTGCGTGCCGCGCTTTGTCGCGAGGCGTCTGCTTGATCCCGCGAAGGCCTCGCCGGATCTCGTTTACTCGCCATGGGTGGTGACGAACCTCACGCTCGACGAATTGCCGCCGAGTCCGGGCGTGCTGCCAGCCTGGGACAATGTCGTTTTCGGCTCCGATACGCTTGGCTACGTGAACGCCACACATCAAAGCCTCGCTTCCGTGCCGCAGGCCACCGTCATCACGCATTACGAGGCCCTTTGCGGCCAATCACCCGCGAAGCTCCGCGAATGGATGCTCACGCAATCGCATGCGCAGTGGTGCTCGCGGGCTCTCGATGCCCTCGCCGCGCCGCATCCCGAACTGCGAGATCAGGTGACGCAAGCCGATGTTTGGCTCTGGGGCCATGGCATGATCCGCCCCTCGCCCGGCTTCATCTGGGGAAAGACACGGGAAGCCCTGCAATCGTCTTCACCACCCGTTTTCCATGCCCACTCCGACATGAGTGGCATGGCACTCTTTGAAGAAGCCTTCACCCGCGGCGAACGTGTCGCCGCGGAGGTGAAGGCGTGGATTGGGTGACGCCTATTTGCGACGTCCTCCCAGCACCGTCTGAAAGCTGCCCCAGAGCACCAGCACGGCACCGATGGTTTGAAGCGTGGAGAACGGCTCGGCGAAAAACAGGATGCCGCCGATGGTGGTGAGCACTGGCACGGTGTTTTGGAAGGCTCCACCGGCGGCGACGGATAGGAAGCGGAAGCCCTCGGTCATGGCGAGCTGGCCAAAGGTGGCGCACAAGGCCGCCGCGGAGAGCAGTCCGGCATCCGCCCAGTCGAGCGAGGTGAAATTCATCGCGGCGACGGGGATGCCGATGAGCAAGGCGTAGAGGCATTGCGAGGCAAAAATCGTGGCGCTGGTCTCGGTGCGGGTGAGTTGACGAATCACGACGACCACCGTCGCAGCCAAAACTGCGCCGCCGAGTGCGATGGCCTCGTATTGGCCAAACACGACGAGTGAGCCGGGTGTCATGCCGGTGAGCAGGGCGAGGCCTGCGAGGGCCAGCGAGATGCCGAGCACCTTCACGAGGCCGAGTTTTTCATGCAAAACGAAGGTCGCCATGATCGCGGCAAAGACGCACCAGGTGTTTCCAATGAGCGTGGCCTTGCCGGCGCCGAGCGGGCCGATGGTGAGGTAGTAGGCGATGGTGCCAAAGGCTCCCAGCACACCTCGTGAGGCGAGCAACCAGCTTTGGAAACTGCGCTTCAACCTCAGCGTGCCCTTCGGCGCAAAGACGATCCAGGTGAAGACGAGCCCGATGAAAGCACGAAACACCAGCGCCAGCCACGGATCGGCATGACGAATGGAGGCGAGCACTTTCAACAAGAGGGCGTTCCCGGTGAAACAGACGAGCGAGACGGTCATCCAGATCGCGCCGAGACGCGGCTGGTGGAGGAGATCAGGTTTGGGGGCGCTCATGTTAGCACCCTCAGACTTTGGTCGTGGCTGCGGCGATCAGCTCCCCGATTTGAGGGAGTCGCTGGAAGACGCTCCTCACGGGTGGGCGCATCGCGGGAACACGCAGGCCTTCCGTGGCGGTGGTTTTGAGGAGCTGCTCCAAGGCATGCCCAAAGGCATTCACGGCGGCAGTTTCCGCGGCTGGATCGTGTTCCAAGCCGTTGAGCAGGGCGACGTGTTCGTAGCGTGCGAGCCACTCGGTAGCACGGATGTGGTAGCGGGCCACGATGAGGCGCAGCATCTCCTCGGCGCTGCGAGGCTCGGTATCGCGGAGCACCTGCCAGGCGAGGCAGCGGGCCACATCCGCTGCTGCGGTGACGAGTCCCGGTTCTTTGAGGCCGGATTTGCCGGGATTCAGCGTGCGATGGCGGTGTTCGAAGTGAAAACCGAGATCCACCTGGCAAACCTCGCTCACGGGCATCTTGTGATGCGACTCGCACATCGTCGAGATCTCCAGTCCCCAGCCGCCCGGAAGGGAGAAGCTATTAATGGCCGACATATCCGCCGCGAACTCGCCGCTCAGCGGGTAGCGAAAACTTTCCAGATGCTCGATGAGCGGCTTTGGCCCCAGCACATCGCGACAGGCCTGAATCAGCGGGAAGATGAGTAGCCGCGTCACACGGCCATACAAACGCTCTGCCACGCGGCTGTAGTAGCCTTTGGCAAAGCGGTAGCCCATGCGTGGATGCATCAGTGGGTAGCAGAGCCGCCAGATCAGATCGCGGCTGTAGTTTAATATGTCCGTGTCGTGACTCACGACCACGCCGTCAAAGCCGCGCGAGTGCAGCTCAAGGATGCCCATCCAGATATTCGTGCCTTTGCCAGCCAGATAGCCGGGCAGCTCTGCCTGCTCCATCAGCTCAAAGGCGCGGCTCATCTCCGGGCTGTCATTCCAGATGATGCGGGCAGGTTTCCCACGAAGCATGCGGCGGCACAGCTCCAGCGCCAGCTCGTGCTGCGAGGCGTCCATGCAGTTCATGCTGAGCACGATCTCCTGCACATAGGGCAGATCGGCGGCACGCTCGAGGATCAGCGGCAGCGCGGGACGCTCGCATTCGGCGTAAAGGGCGGGAAGCAGCAGCACGACGGGCTTTTGCGTGCTCCATCCACGCAGTTCTTCCTCACGAAGCGCCGCGTCTGCGTGAGCTAGGTGATGCAGTGTGGGGACACGGGCATGCTGGTAGAAATCCGCCATGTGCCGCTCCGTTTAACGCAAGCGACGGTTCTGTGAAGTGAATTTCGTGAGAATCACACGCCTCGACGGTCCGCGTCGAGAATCCGCGCCGCATCCATCTCATCCTCGCTGCCGGAAAGCACGGCGGTTTCGTCCATGATGTCCGCATCCGGCACTTCTTGCTCGATCTCGATCTCCCGGCGCCATTTGCGGCTCACCCATGGTCGGGCGAGGCCGTAGAGCAGGTAGGTCACAAAGATCACTGAGGGCATCCAGTGCCAGTTCATCACCGTGAAAGCGATGAAGAAGATGCTCACCAGCACCCAGTGAAAGGAGCGTTTCGTGCGCCAGTTCACCGCTTTAAAGCTCGGATACTCCAGGCTGCTCACCATCAAGTAGCTCAGCAGCACCATCAGGCCCGCCAGCGCATACTTCCAGTTGCCGATCTCACGTTCATTGCTGTCCAGCCACATCAGCAGCAGCGTCAAAGATGAGATCACACCCGCCGCGGCGGGAATGGGGCAGCCACGGAAGCTCTTGCTGCTGCATTTCACATCCGCCGCAGCTAGGCAGTTGAACCGGGCGAGGCGCATCGCTCCGCACACGAGATAAACGCAGGAAATCAGCAGGCCGATGCCCTTGGGTGTGTCCAGCTCCTTCAAAACGATGTCATGCACCAGCAGCGCCGGGGCCATGCCGAAGCTCACGATGTCTGCCAGCGAGTCCAATTCACGCCCGAATGGGCTCTCCGTGCCGCTCATGCGGGCCACGCGACCATCCAGCGCATCAAACAGGCAGGCCGCGAGGATCAGCGCGATGGCGTAGTGGTAGTGCAGATTCTCATCGAGGTGGCGACCGTCAAAGATTTGCAGGATGGCAATGAACCCACAGAGGATATTCCCAGCCGTCATGAGCGTGGGCAGGAGCGGGATGCGAGGTTCGTGATCGTTCACCATGGCGGGAAAGATGGCCGACGAATGGCGAATGTCGAACGACGAATCAGGCGAAGACCTCGTCCACATTGACCTTCACGCCTGTGACGGGATCAGCGAGAATGCCCGCCGCGCAACTGATGAGGGGGGCGGACTTTTGATAGACGGTGATGACGCGTGCGAAAGGCAAGACGAACCACACGCTGGGCACGCCGTGCGCGAGCAGTTGCTCGATCTTGGCGGTCATTTCATCAATCGTCTGGCTGGGGGAAATGATCTCGACGGCGATCTGCGGCACCTTGGTGACCCAGGTAAGATGGCGGATGGCTGATTCGTCCTCTTTGCGATAAACACAGAGGTCCGGCACGCAGCGATAGCCTTCGAGATCGAGGTTGAGCTCGCTCAGCACATCATGAGTGTCGGATTTCAAGAACTGCCCGATCAAGCGGGCCTGACAACGGGCATGTTCGGCTCCAGGCATGGGCTTTCCTCTCTCTTTGAAATAGGTTTCGACCACGTCTTCCGGGACGCGGGGCGTTTCAGGTGCTGCAAGGACTGCTGCGCTCATGGCCCAAAGGCTAGCCGCATGAGCGGGGATTGGCAAGCTGGGCCGCATGCCCTTCTCAGACCACGAGATCAGTAAAAGGCACCCGGAGTTCGATCTGAGCCTCGGGAGCTTCGCCGAAGATTTGGGTGGTGATGGCTTGTGCGGTCCAGTCGATGTTCAAAAGCCCCACGTTCGGCAGATGGTAGGTTTTTGGCACAAGGCGGTGCTTGTTCGGGGTCGGCGTGCCGCGAGGATGCTTTTGGGTCATCGAGCTGGAGGTGAAGTCAAAGACGCTGTTTTTGGAGAATTCGCTCCAATGGCGGTCGCCGCTCAAAACGAGGGCTTTTTGGCCTCGGAGCATGGTGAGGAGCCGTTTTTGCTCGTGGGGGAAATTGGCCCAGCATTCGCCTCCATGGGCTTCGGGAGCGAATTGGATGCTGGAGACGATGATTCGTAGTTCGGCGGGCTCTTGGAGCACCTTTTCAAGCCAGGTCCATTGGGCCGCGCCGAGGATCGTGGTCGTTTCATCCTCGGTGGGAATGCTGCTGCCGCCTAGCATGGCCTTCTCCTTCGACACCTTCATGAGTGGGCTGCGGAAGTAGCGGGTATCGAGAAGGATGATTCGTACGCGCTTGCCAGATGGTCCGAAGGTCTTTGCCTGGTAAACGCCCTCTTGCTGGCGATGCGGTGAATTCGCCGGTTCATCGAGCCAATTCCAAAACTCGACCTGCGCTTCTTTTTTCTGCGGATACTCGCTGCCGCCATCATTGAGGCCGAAGTCGTGATCATCCCAGGTGGCGAGGATGGGCTTGTTTTTGAGTCCACGGAAGAAGCGACTGTTTTTGAGCCGCGCATACTTTTCCTGCATCATCGGGATGCCGCCTTGATCCGCGTAGATGTTGTCGCCCATGAAGAGGAAAAGATCGCGCGGCAGCGAGAGCGTGCGGTCGAGCATGGGATGCTCATGCGTGTCGAGGCAGGAGCCGAAGAGGATGTTTTCGAGCGGTTTGGAGTCCTCGGCGTGAGCGGAGAACAATCCGAAAGCCGGAAGACCGGCGAGAAGGCGGCGGCGGGTGGTTTTGAGCATGGTGGGCGGATACAAAACGAAACCCGCCAACATGTCATGCATGCCGCAGGATGGCTTCCGCCACGCGGAGACCATCGGCGGCGGCGGAGATGATGCCGCCGGCATAGCCTGCGCCTTCACCGGCGGGGTAAAAGTGCTTCACGCCGGTGCATTCGAGCGTTTCGGCATCGCGTGGGATGCGCACGGGGCAGGAACTGCGTGTCTCGAAACCGGTGAGCACCGCGTCTTCGAGGGCGAAACCACGCAGGCCTTTTTCAATGCGGGGAATGGCCTGATGAAGCGTCTCGGTGATGTAATCGGGCAGCGCGGTGGTGAGATCCGTCCACACGACGCCGGGCTTGTAGCTGGGCTGCACCTTGCCGGGGCCGGTGGAGGCTTTGCCAGCCAGGAAATCACCCAAAAGCTGTGCGGGAGCCGCGTAAGTGCCGCCCGCCAGATCGAAGGCAGCCTTTTCAAGGCGACGTTGCATCGCGATTCCAGCCAGGACGTCATCACCCACGAAATCCTCGGGCCGCACATCGACCATGAATCCGGCGTTCGCGTTCGACTCGGCGCGGGCATAGCTGCTCATGCCATTGGTGACGACGGTGCCTGGCTCCGAATTGGCCGCCACGACGAGGCCGCCGGGACACATGCAAAAGCTGTAGGCGGTGCGACCGGTGCCGCAATGAGCGACGAATTTGTAGGGTGCGGAGCCGAGTCGCTCGTGACCGGCCCAGCGACCATAGAGCGAGGTGTCGATGAGCTTTTGCGGATGCTCGATGCGCACGCCGATGGAGAAAGGCTTTCGCTCCATCGGCACGCCATGCCGATGCAGCATCTCAAAGGTATCTCGCGAGCTGTGACCGATGCCGAAGATGATGCGACTGCCCTCGATGGTGCTGCCATCGGCCAACACCACGCCTCGCATGATGCCGTCCTCGATCACGACATCGCTCACCTTGGCCTCAAAGCGCACTTCACCACCGAGCGAGATGATTTCTTCGCGGATGTGACGCACCACTTTGATGAGGCGGTCCGTGCCGATGTGGGGGCGTGCTTTGATGAAGATGTCCTCGGGAGCACCGGCTTTCACCAGTTCTTTGAGCAGCCATGGGATGCGATGCTCGCGGTCGCGGATCTGCGTATAAAGCTTTCCATCGGAGAAGGTGCCCGCACCGCCCTCGCCAAACTGCACATTCGATTCGGCGTTGAAGGCCCAGCCGCGATTCCAGAAGCCGGTGACATCACGAGCGCGATCCCCCGCTGCTTTGCCGCGTTCGAGCAGGATGGGCTTCCATCCGGCGCGGGCAAGCATGAGGCCGCAAAACAAGCCGCAGGGACCAGTGCCGACGATGATGGGACGGTCTGAGATGCCATGAGCAGGGCGGGTGAGCTGATACTCTTCCGGCTCCGCCACCTGCACGCGGGCCGTTTTGTCGAGCTGCTGAAGCACGCGGGACTCGTCATCGACCTCCGCCAGCAGGGTGTAGCTAAAACTCACATGACCGCGCCGGGCATCAATGGCGCGTTGTTTAATATGAAGATGCTTCAACTGGTCCGTTTTGACCTTCAACACCTCCAGCGCCGCCTGACGAAGGGCGGCGTCGGTGTGATCGACGGGAAGCAAAACCTGGCTGAGCTGGAGCATGCGTGCGCTTGCTCATAGAACCGCGATTTCATCGCGGCAAACGCTTCTTCTGAAAGCGAATCAGGCGATGACCTCGGTGAGGATGCGGCCACCGTTGACGATGTCCACGGGGCGGACGTTTTCGACGATGATGCGCTTCTCGCCGTTGATGCCGAGGAGGCGGTACATGGTCTTGGCGAGATCTTCGGGGCCGACGGGGTTTTCATCGGGTTCCGCGCCGAGGGCATCGGACTTGCCATAGACAAAACCTTTCTTCACGCCGCCGCCAGCCATGGCCACGGAGAAGACGCGGGGATAGTGATCGCGGCCGTTGGTGCTGTTGATCTTCGGTGTGCGGCCGAATTCGGAGCTGACGAGCACGAGGGTGCTGTCGAGCAGGCCACGCTCTTCGAGGTCGCGGATGAGACGGGCGAAGGCCTGGTCAAACTGCGTGGCCTGACCTTCGAAGGCGCCTTTGATGTTCGAGTGATGGTCCCAACTGCCAAAATTGACGGAGACCATGCGTGTGCCGGCTTCGACAAGACGGCGAGCGAGGAGAAAGCGCTGGCCGGCGGCATGACGGCCGTATTCATCCCGGAGCTTGGCGGGTTCGGCGGCCAGGTTGAAGGCTTCACGGGCCTGCTGGGAGCTGAGGAGCTTGTAGGCAGCACTGTAGAAATCGTCCATGGCGCTGAGCGCATCGGATTTTTCGGAGGCGCGGAAGTGCTCGTCCACCGCGGCGAGGAGTCCGCGGCGGCGGTCAAAGCGTCGCGCGTCGATGTCCTTCGGCGTGGCGAGGTCACGCACGGTGAAATTGGCATCCGCTGGATCGCTGCCGAGGGCGAAGGGGCCGTAGGCGCTGCTCATGTAACCGCTGCCTTGCTCTGGGGCGATGACAGACGGGATGGCGATGTAGGGCGGGAGGTTGTTTCGACTGCCCTGCTCGTGGGAGATGATGGAGCCGAAGCTGGGGAACTTGATCGCCGGGCTTGGGCGGTAGCCGGTGAACATGTTGTGCGTGCCGCGTTCATGCGCCGCCTCGCCATGGGTGACGGAGCGGATGAGCGTCATCTTGTCGAGGATCTTGGCGATGTTGGCGAACTTCTCGCCGACATACTCGCCGGTGACGCCTTTGATCGGACTGAAGGGCCCGCGATACTCGGGGGCGGCGAAGGGCTTCGGGTCCCACGACTCATGCTGGGCCATGCCGCCGGGCAGGTAGATGTGAATCACCGATTGGGCCACTGCTTTGAAGTTGGCCACATCCGCGACGGTGTGTCCTGCCTGAGCCTTAAAGAGTTCCGGCAAGGTGAGGCCGAGTCCGGCCATGGCACCGACTTGAAGGAAATCACGGCGGCCCTGCGAGGTGGCGAACAGGTTCGTGTGATGGCCGGAGCAAAGGGGATGCATTTTCATGACGTGGCGGGGTGTGGTTTTGAAGGGTTCACACGCCTACGCGCTGAGAATGGGCCGGTTTTGCCTGGTGAGGCCAATGTGCCAATTCCGGTGCAATGCTTCGCAAGGGAGGGGGAGGACCAGGTGTGCTGACAGAGGGCAGACTCACGGGACCCCACCCTAGGAGACCCACAGTCCAACAAATGGGCTTGGAAGTCGCGTCCTGCAATCTGTCACAGAGTTGCAGCCTGACGGCATTTTTGCGCAACGCAGAGTGCTCAGATCAGGCTCCGGGGCGGTTGGGAGCGTCTATGAGGGAGGGAAGCTTGGACCTCGCACTCACCCTATGGAGATGAGCAACGCTTCAGTTGGCTTCAACTCTGACAGTTGATCACGAACGAAAAGCCTCGCTTCATCGAACGAGTTCCAAGCGAACTGGCGCCCGCTACTCGTATCAATTTTGCTCAGAAATGTGGTCCACTCACTCTCCACGAGGGGTTTGCTGATCATCGGAACCAATCGCCGATCTGCAAACTCCATCAACCAATGGCTCCCTCCAAGATTCTTCCTTACACTGCCGATAACGGGGGCAGCTTCCTTCGAGAACCGCTTGTCCAAGGATTCAAGCCAAGCGAACACCAAGGCCACATAGACTCCGTCGGCTTCTCCAAAAACTTGTGCTCGAAGAATATGGGGCCTCAGAAGTTCATCAAACCTGCTCTCAGGTTTGCGGAAGAGACGCGGCTTGGGCTTCGACCAAAATCCGAGGTGAGGCACGTCGGATACCTTCAAAACTGTGAATGATGCAATCTGGCTCATTCGATTACTTTCTGCTTGGGGTAAACGTGGTCAGGCAACAGCTTGACTAAATACCGTAAAGCCATGTCTTCACCATTTTTGTCAGCGAGTTTGACCCCGTTTCCCCAGCGAGGGCCGAGGATGGCTCCGTTGAGCAGGGTAAGGCCGAGAAGCACGAGCACGATGATGGCCGGGAGATCGTAGGGCGTGGGATTGCCAGAGCCGAGCATGGTTATTGAAGATTATCGCTTCTCGGGGCGGCGGAGGAGCTCGGCGGGGGCGGCTTCGATTTGGTCGCGGAAGCGCTGGGGGATCTCGATGGCCTTCATTTTGCCGGTGGCGGGATCGCGGCGCACGCAGGCGGCGGTGATGCGGCCTTCGGCGGCGAGGCTGCCATCGGTTTTCCAAAAGCGGATGAGGTGGCGGATGACCTTGGTGCGCACTTCTTCGACGAGCAGCTCGCTCTCAAACTCTTCCTCGAATTGCAGCGGGCTCATGTAATCGCAGGAGGCATGCACACGAGGCCAGCCGACGCGTTCTTCGCCGACGGTGGGCGGATCGACGATGGAGAAGCCGAGGCTGCGGAAGAAGCCGTGCTCGACCCGCTCCATGTAGCGGAAGAAGTTCGAGAAATGCACGATGCCGGCCATGTCGGTATCGGAGAACTGGACGCGTTCGGTGCAGGTGAAGCGATGGGCCATGGTGGGAGGGTGGATTTACTTCAACAATCAGCAATCGGAGTTCATCAATCGGCGGTTGGAGGCGTTTGCGAGAATCGGGAATGACGATTGCTGAATGTCGATTTTTGATTGTTGAAGTTCTTTTCAAGCCGCCGTGCGGGAAAGAGAAAAGATCCCTGGCATCTCTTCCCTCAGGAGAGTGTCTTGGGGAGTTGGGATGTCGCCTGACGCATCTTGGCGAGTGCGAGGAGCACTTTGTCTTTGTCGAAGAACGCGAGTACTTGCTCGCGGCTCATGGTCTGTGTTTTTTCGGCGACGGCAGCTTTCCAGCGGCGCGATTCGAGCACGGCATCAAAAGTTTTTGGCTTCATGGAGTTAGTCGGTGTCATCGGTTTCGTTCAATAGTTGCAACGGAGTGAGGATACGGATTTGCGGGTAGCCTTGCAACAGGTTGACGGCGTTAAATCCGGCCTCGCGCTTGATGTTGGCGAGGTGCTTGAAGTTCCAACTGACGATCAGCGGCAAGGCGTTGAGGGTGGCAACGGCGATGTGGCGGGCATCATCTAGATACTTGGGTGTGACTACTCCTGCTGCGACGTAGTCTTGGGCGAGGGCTTCAGCTTCGTCGCTCAACTCGAGCAACTGGGCGGGATCGGTGAAGGTTTGGGCAAAGTGGCTCTGCACTTCGGGCGGTGCGCCCATGATTTCGGTGGCGGTAACGACGGAGGCGACGAGGTGATAAAGACCGAGATCGGCAAGGCGGAACATTTCCTGCGTGGATTCCTTCCATTCGTCATCGAAGTAGCCGCCGACAACGGAGGTGTCGAGATAGAGAATGGGGATGTGCATGGGATGCAAGGTGGCGTGTTTCGGCGGGTTTTTCGAGGTTTCTTCTGCTTCATGGGCCTCCAGCGGGCGATCCTGAACGGTCGAAAAAGATGCTTTGCATCTTAGAGGTATTTTCGGCTCTTCGAACGCTATCTTCGTCAGTTCGAGAAATGCACGATGCCGGCCATGGTGGGTGCGGGGTTTTACTTCAACAATCAGCAATGGGAGTTCATCAATCGGCGGTTGGAGGCGTTTGCGAGGATCGGGAATGACGATTGCTGAATGTCGATTTTTGATTACTGAGGTTTTTCTCAAGCTGCGGTGCGGGTGGCGAGGGTCCAGGAGGTTTCACCACACCAAGCGCGGGCTTTTTCGGCGAGTTCGGCGGCTTGGCCGTCGGTATCGGTGATGGCAAACATGGTGGAGCCGGAGCCGGACATGAGGGCGGCACGCACTTCGCCGTGCTCGAGGAGCCAGCTTTTGAGGGCGGGCAGCAGGAGGTACTTCTGAAAGACGGGGCGTTCGAGGTCATTGACCATGGCGCCCCATTCGCAGAGCTGCGGGGCGTAGAGCACGCCGGGGATTTCTTTGGAGCCGGCCCATTGTTTGTAGGCCCAGGGGGTGGGAATGGGGAAGGGGGGCTTGATGAGGACGACCGGCAGGCGGTGGGGGAAGGCGGCGGGCTGGACGATCTCGCCACGGCCAGTGCCATCGGCGGCGGGGCTGTCGAGCAGGAAGCAGGGCACGTCCGAGCCGATCTGGGCGGCGACTTCGAGGAGTTGCGGCAGGCTGAGCGGGCTGCCGGTGAGGTCGTTCGCGGCGCGGAGGAGGGTGGCGGCGTTGCTGCTGCCGCCGCCGAGGCCAGCGCCATGTGGGATGCGCTTTTCTAAATGGATACGCCAGGAGGAGGTCAGGCCGGTGCGGCTCTCAAAGGCACGAAGGGCTTTGAGGGCGAGATTGGACTCGTCGGAGGGCACGGTGGGATCGGAGCAGGTGAAGGCGACATGGGTGCCTGCGCCGAGGTGCTCGACCTCGACGGTATCGCCAAAGGCGAGACGGACGAGGCGGGTCTCGATCTCGTGAAAGCCGTCCGGGCGCTTGCCGAGGACGCGGAGGCTGAGATTGATCTTGGCGGGAGAAAGGAGCGTCATTGAGGGAAAAGATCAAAGATGAAGGCTAAAAGCTAAAATCAGGCTTTTCGGCCCAAAAGAGCGAGCATGCGGCCGGTGCGGCCTTTTTCGAGTCGGTAGGAGTAATAGCGGGAGGTGTCGGACGAGGTGCAGATGCCGCAGTCATGCACCTGAGCGGCTGGGATGCCGAAATCGAGGGCGTTTTGGCGGATCTGCGCGGCGAAATCGATCTCGTAGGCGGGCGGGCGGATGCAGGGGGCGAGCTGGACGTGCAGGTCTTCGGGCTTGGAGCCAAATCGCTCGGCCATGAGGTTCAAGGCACGGGCGGTGATGCCCAGTTCGCTGCCTTTTTTGCCAGAGTGAAGGAGGCCACAGGCTCCGGTGCGGCTGTCGGCAATGAAAACGGCCCCACAATCGGCCACGTAGATGCCGAGCACGAGGCCAGGAACGCAGGTGATGAGGCCATCGGTGCCGGGAACGGGCTTTTCGGGCACTTTTTCGATCACGGCGACCTCGCTGCCGTGGACCTGCTCGGCGATGCAGAGGTTGTTCGGATCAAAACCCATCTCGGCGGCTTGCTGCCGATGCCAAGCCCAGAGCCTCTCGACGACCACGGCACGTTCCGCGTTCACATCGATGTCCGGGTGGCGGAGCGTGAAGCGATGCACGAATCCGCCGCCGGCGAGGGCGTCGAGGGCGGGGAAGGTCATCGAGGGCATGGCGGCTCTTATCCTGAAAAAACACCAAGGGCGCAACGGAGAATCCGCAGCGCCCTCGATGGTTTCTGGCTGTGTTGGGGAAAATTGATCAGCGCACGACGGCGGTATCGAGGTTGCGATACGAGGTAATGAACTGGGCGGCATCCGTGGCGGAGGTCTCGCTCATGGCGGCGGCGACCTGGCTTTGGAGTTCATCGCGGAGACGAGCCACGAGTTGGAGGCCCTGGGAGGTGATGCGGACGAGGACCTTGCGGCGGTCGTCGATGGCGTGGGTGCGCTCCATGTAGCCGAGCTTTTCGAGGCGATCGACGAGGCCGGTGGCGGCGGCGGTGGAGTGGCCCATTTTGCGGGCAATGTCCGTCATGGTGAGCTCCGGGGAGGTGGAGAGGTAGCTCAGCAGGAAGAACTGGGCGAAGGAGATATTGTCCCGATTCAGCTCGCGAGAAAGGTTCAGCAGGAACTCACGCTGACTGAACAGAATGAAGTCTGCCAGTTGGGCGTGGTCTTTGGCTGGGTTCTTGATGCCGTTGGTCATGGTGTAGGTTCCTTAGAGCTATGGGTTTTAAAATGATCTCGGATTCTGGTAATATAGGTAATCAAAAAGATGGAGGCAACATTAAATCCATATATTTCATAACTTTTTAGCCCCGAAGGCTAAAAAACTTTCATATCTGAGAAGTTAATTTGATCAAATTATTACATCATGAGTGCTTTTTGGCAAGTCCGAGCTTTGGAGGGGCGAAAAAGTAACGGGAGGGACAGAAGGGACATGAAGGACCCAAGGGACAGTTCGGGTGCAGTGTGGCGCTTTGCGAGTCTCGAATTTCGGACTTCCCGTGCCTAGAGCCGTCACGGGGCAGGCTTCACGGCGAAGACATACATCGAGGAGAGGGCCACGCTGGTGCAGCCTTTGAGCTTGCCTTCAATGGTACCGAGGCGCTGCTCCTCGTGGTACTCATAATTGGAGGGGTTGAGCTCGGCGGCCCATTCGCCACCGGCTTTTTCGATGAGGAAGATGCGGCCGGCGGGATCTGGCAGGACGCGGAGGGCACCGGGATACTTCCGCACGCGGAAGCGCTGGCGGTCCTCGGAGGCTCCCCAGCCGTTGACGGTGCCGTCTTGATGAAGAACGACGAGAAACTCGTCCGAAACAGCCACAGCAAGGGCGTCCTTCACCGTGGTGTGCTGCTGGCCGATGTAGAGGTTGTCCTTGCCCCAGTGAAGGATGCTGCCGTCCTTTTTCGCGGCAAACCAGCCTGTCTCGTAGTCGCCAGAGAGATCGACGACATCTGTGGTGCCAGAGGGGACGGCGACGCCGTCGATGACGTTGTAGGTGGTGAGATGGGTGGCACTGCCATCGGCACCGAGAGCATAGAAGCCGTAGTTCCCCATGGCCTTGATGGCGGTGATGGCCACACCTTTGGGCGTGTTTCTGAATCGGTTTTCGCCCGTCTCGTTCCACACCAAGAGGCGGCCATCGGCGAGCAGGGCGGCACTTTCATTGCCGGTTGTCTGAACGAGCACCACATCCTTGGCCTCGGCGGGGATGCTATGGGCGGTGCTTTCGCCGTCCCAACTGCCCCAGCTCTTCAGGCTGCCATCGGGCAAAAGGGCGATGCCGTGGTAATCCGTGCTTACGACCTGGAGGACGGGACCGATATTCGGCGGCACGGAGCCGACGCGGGAACGGTTGTTCCCGACATAGCCGTTTTTGGTCGTTCGTTCGATTTTGATCAGCTCGCCGGGCTTGCCCGTGCGCTGGAGGCGCTGGCCGGAGGGAACGGCGGGGGCGGGTGAAGGCGTGGACGAAGCCGGGGGAGGGGGCGTGGCGGCTACCGTGGGAGCGGCGACTGGTTTTGCGGAGGTGAAGGCAGAGGCGACGACCTCGGTGAAGGGCTTCAAATCAGCCAGACTGGTGAGCAGGGCCGTGCAGCGGGCGGCACCGAGGCGGTCACCAGCCTGCGAGCGAGTGGCGGCAAGGGCTTTGGCGCTGGCCTCGAAGGTTTGGTGCACGGTTTCGGCGCTTTGCTTCCGTTTGGCTTCCAATTGGGCCAGTTGCTGGCGGTAGATGCCCCGGAAGCGCAGGTGCTCACCCGTCGTTGCGGCATCGGTGGTGGCATCCGGGACGCCTGCACCCGCCGCAATGGCATCGGCTTCGGCAATCATGAGAGGCTGATCCTTGGGCGCGGCGGTGGCCGCGGCTCGTTTCAAGGCGGCTCCATACTTGGTGGTGAGGTCACGCACCTGGGCGATGATGGGCTCGTCTCCCAAAAGCAGCCCGGGAGCCGTCACGGCGGCCTTGAGCTGGCCGTCGAGTTCGGGATCGACGGTGCTGAGGCGGGCGAGCTGCCTGCCGGCAAAGGCGGCGATGCCTTTGTCCGTGCCCATTTTGGAAAAATCGGGCAGGCGGATGATGAGGCCGTCAAAGTGCTCGGGCTTGGTGTCGTTTCCATTCACGGAAAAGCCGGTGGCGAGCATCCAGGAGCCTTCGGGCGAGACGGCGAGCTGGGTGGCGCGGAGGCCGCCGAGATCCAACCGGGCGAGTTCATTGCCGGTATCCGCTTCGATCAGGCGCAGCATGGTGGTTTTGTTGTCGATGACGCTGGAAACGACGAGCAGGCGGCCTCCGGCCAGCCAGGCGGAGTGCATGGTGAAAGTATTGGCACCCGGCGGGGAGAGGACGACGAGGCGCTTGAAGGTCTGCGCATCGAAGACGGCGTAGTTTTGGCTGCCGCCAGCGGCACGGGTGCCATCTGGGGACATGGAGAGGCGGTTGTAGTGGCCGGAGTAGTCCGATGGCTGGCCGAGTTTTGTTTTGCCATCGAGGGAGAAAATGCCGGCCATGGGCTTGTCATTGATGTAGCGAGGGCCGGTCGAGTTGTTCGTGCTGGGGGCTGGATCGAGTTTGATCGTGGCTCCGGTGATGAGGAGGTTTTGGGCTGCCAAAGTGGATGGATCACGCTCGATGAGCACTTGATAGGCGGCCTGCGGCCATTCGAGCGGGGTGAGTTTCGGCCCGGTGGCTGGCTCCCAGCGATAGACGCCCCCATTGGTATCCCGGCAGGTGATGAAGACGCTGGATTCATCCGCCCCCCAAAACGCTTCCTGCACGTTTCGACTGGGGGCTCGCACGGTGGCGATGGTTTTGCCCGTCTCGACATCAAAAATGGCAGCCTGATCCGAGGCGGCGGATGTGAGCAGGATTTGAGTGCCATGTCGCGAGGGCGACATGTTGCTCAAGGTGTCGATGGGCGAGGTGTACTTTTTCAGTTCCTTCCCTGTCGCCGCGTCCCAGAGGCGGATGGCGTTGTCCCGGCCAGAGGTGACCACGCGGCGCTGGTCCGCGAGAATGGCGCAGGCGTAGAGCTGCATTTCGTGGCCTTTGAGACGCTTTTCGATGCTGAAATCACCCGGAGCGAGTTTGAAAGGCCCCTCGGGCACGTCGGCCATTTTCGGGGTTTCGGGCGTGGGAACGGGTTCGGTCGGTTTGGGACCCGATTCGGCCATTTTGGGTTCTTCCTTGGCCGGAGCTTCGGAAGGTGGAGGCGGTGTAGATTCGTCTTTTTTACTCTCAGCAGTCACCATGGCGGGTGCCGGGCCTTTGGTGCGTTGATTTTGAATGAACCAATAGCCTACGGCCAGCAGCACCACGACGGCGGCGGCCCAAAGCCACTTCATCGCCTCGCCATTGCCCTGTGGACCGGTATCGACGTCCCGCGAGGGGCGTTTCACACGGGCTTGGAGATGCGGGGGCGGGGCTGGGGCCTTCGCGGCGGCCTTTGGCGCGGGGCTGCGCACGGCATCGGCGGTGGCCAGGTAGGTGAGGATGTCTCCTGCTTTTTGAAAACGGTTCGTCGGGCTGGGGGCGGTGCAGCGGGCAATGACATTGGTAAAGGCCTCCGGCATGCCGCTCATGGCGGAGGAGCCAGCGGCCTGCGGCGTCTTCCGCGTGAACATCTCGTGAATCACCACGCCAAGGGCATAAATATCCGCCCGGTGATCGACGACGGCGCCAGTCTCCAGCCGCTCCGGCGCCACATACTCGGGCGTGCCGTATTCCACATCTGTCATGACCATCGACTGATGGCTGGCGAGACCGAAATCGACGATCTTGGCCTGCCAGTCCTCGTTGATGAGGATGTTCGCGGGTTTGATGTCGCGGTGGATGATGCTGTGCTCGTGGGCGTATTGCAGCGCCTCGCAGAGCTGCCTTACCAGAGCGCGAATGCGGGTCTCGTTCAGGTCTCCCTGATGAATGTGATGATGCAGGTCGTGGCCCTTCACATACTCCATCACGAGGTACAACTGCCCCTGTACCGTCTGGCCGAAATCATACACCGCCACGATATGGCTGTGCGTGAGCTTGGCCATGGACCGCGCCTCGGTGATGAAGCGGGCGGCGTCCTCCGGGTTTTGCGAGGCTGATCGTGGCAGCACTTTGATCGCCACCCAGCGGTCCAACGAATACTGCCGAGCCAGATACACCGCGCCCATGCCGCCAGTGCCGATCAGCTCGTGAAACTCATATTGTGCCAGCAACGCCGCCAGCTCCTCCAGCGAAGGGAACATGGAGTCGGAGGGATCTTCCGGGACCTGGGGAAAGGTGTCGTCGCTCATCGGGGATGAATTTTGAGAGAAAAATTCGTGCCGAGCCTACCTCAAAGCCCACGCCGTTCACAAGCCGCATTTCTGACGACTTCGCGATTCCTCCTCAAATCAACGCGACGCCGTCTTCGCTCCGCGTTTGCCGAGGCAGATGAGCGATTTTTCACCGCGAATGAAGATCTGTCCCTCGCTCAGGGCGGGCGAGGCAAAGACTTTCTCCTTCAACTCGCTCTCGGCCACAAGTTCGTAGGCCTTGCCGGGCTTCACGCTGCGCAGGATGCCGAAGTCATTGATGAAATAAACGCGACCCTCGGCGCTGGTGAGGCTGGCGTGATGCTCGCGGAGACGCTCCTCCCACAGGATCTCACCGGATTTGGCATCAAAGCAGTGCGCCACGCCGGAATCGGACACGATGAGGAGGTGACCGCCCTCGACAATAGGCGAGGGTACATAGGCTACGCCCTTGTTGGTGCGCCACGCGATGTGCGTGTCCGTCACATTGCCGTTGCCGTCCGGCTTGATGGCAAGCAGGTGATGCTCGGGAAAGCCGCCTGTCATATAAAGAAGCCCTGTTTGCTCGCTAAAGACCAGCGAGGCCACGAATTGCTCCGTGGGTCCATCGATGATCCAGAGCAGCTTCCCGGTGCGCGGATCGTAACTCGTCACGCACATCGTGCCGCTGAGCACCATCTGCGTGCGCCCGCCGATCTCACGAATCAGCGGCACGCAGTAGCTGCGGGTCTTGTTCGGTCGGTCGATGCGCCACAGCTCTTTGCCGTCCGCTTTGGCCAAAGCCACGATGTAGCCATCGCCATCGTGATCGCAGTTCACGATGACCTTGTCTTCGAAAACGATGGGGCTGGAGCAGAAGCCGTGCTTGCTCGAAAACAGCCCTGGACGCACCTGCCAGACCTGTTTACCGGAAAAATCATGCGCGGAGATCACCACCGTGCCTTTCGGCACTTCGCCCTTCGGAATGACGCGGCCTTCGTTGGCCCGGCGAGTGGCCTCGGTGGGCGTGTTGTCGAGAAACGCGGTGAAAACATGCGTGCCATCCGTCGCCGGCGTGCTGGAGGCCAGGGAGTTGAGTTTGTGAATGCCCTCCGGCGGCGCTTTCAGCACGGTGGATTGCCACAGGAGCTTCCCGGAGGCTCGATCTAGGCACATCAGAACGCGTTCCTCGGTCTCGGCCAAGGCCGCCACCGTGAAAAGTCGGTCCTCCCACACGATCGGTGAGGCGTGCCCGCTGCCGGGCAGTTCCACCTGCCAGGTCACCTTTCCCTCGGTGCTCACTGGAAAGCCCGCGTCCTTTGAAGTGCCATCTAGCCGAGGCCCGCGCCATTGCGGCCAGTTTTCCGCCTGGAGCGGCGTGGTGGATGTCAGGAGCGAGGTGAATAGCAGCCGCAGGGAGATCATGAGATGGAAGGAACGCCGCCTTCAGCTCCTCCGTTGCACGACTTGCGGCTTTGATGCTGACAGCCCGCGTTATTTGCAAAAAAAGTGAGTCCCATGGTCAGCCTGAGAAGGAAACTTCTGCTTGCCAAACCATCCTTCGATGCCAGAATCGCGGCCCTCAACCCACTAAAAACACACCTTGCCGGCAAGTTGCTGGTAATTTTATACCTCACATGAGCGAAGCCTCCACCATCGATCCCGCCTCCTTCAAGCAGCACGCCAAAGACACTGGCAGCTCTGATGTGCAGATTGCCATCCTTACGAAGCGGATCAACGAACTGACGCAGCACCTCGCCGCGCATTCCAAAGATCATTCTACCCGTCGTGGCCTCCTTCAGATGGTCGCCCGTCGTCGCAAGCTTCTTGATTACCTCAAGCTGACCGCCAACGAGCGCTATCTGGCTGCCATCAAGGGCCTCGGCCTCCGCCGCTAATCTCCAAAATTACCGAAGGGTGATGCTAAAAGCATCGCCCTTCGTGTTTCAGAGCGTCGTGCCGTCACGCACACGTCAGCATTCGTCTGACGCGTCCGACTAGTCAGACATGTCTGACGGCCACTCATGCGCATACCGGAGCATGGCTCTCTGCCCTACGCCCTTAGCCCTTCGCGGCTACCCTTTCCCCTAAACACACAAACCAAAACACACTGCCACCATGGCTATCCACACACAAAACATCCAGCTCGGTGCTGGAACCCTCCAGATCGAAACCGGCAAATTTGCCAAACTCGCCGACGGCGCCGTCACCGTGCGTCTCGGTGACACCATCGTCCTCGTCACCGCCGTTTCCGCCACGAAAGTGAAGGACGGCCAGGACTTCTTCCCCCTCTCCGTCGAGTACAAGGAAAAAGCCTCCGCCGCAGGCCGCTTCCCCGGTGGTTACTTCAAGCGCGAAGGCCGCCCCACGGAAAAAGAAATCCTCACCTGCCGCATGACGGACCGCCCATTGCGCCCGTTGTTCCCGAAAGGCTACTACTACGACACCCAGGTCGTCGCCATCCTGCTCAGCGCCGACGGCGAGAACGACCCGGACATCTGTGCCATGAACGGCGCTTCCGCCGCCCTTTGCGTCTCCGACATTCCCTTCGCCGGTCCTGTCGGCGCTGTGCGCATCGGCCGCATCAATGGTGAGTTCATCATCAATCCCACGCAGTCCCAGCGTCTCGATAGCGACCTCGACCTCGTTTACGTCGGCAACAAGACCGACGTCATTATGATCGAAGGTGCCGCCAACGAACTGCCTGAGGCTGAATTCGTCAAAGCGCTGCATTTCGCTCAAGCCGAAGTCACCAAGATCGTCGCCGCCCAGGAAGAGCTCACGAAGCTCGCTGGTAAAGCCAAGCGTGAAGTGCCCCTCATGCTGGTGAAGGACGAACTCCTCGAAATCGCCTACGCCGTCGCTGGCGACCGCATCGAAGGCGCTCTCTACACGCCGTCCAAAGTCGCCCGTGGCAAAGCCGTCGGCGCTTTGAAGGACGAAGTCGCCGAGGCCATCAAGGCCAAGTTCCCCGAGGCCACCAGCTTCGAGGTCAGCCAGGCCTTCGACTACCTCCAGAAGAAAGCCTTCCGCATCTCCATCCTCGACAAGCAGAGCCGCTGCGACGGCCGCGGCATCGACCAGCTCCGCCCGCTCTCCGGCGAAGCCTCCGTGCTTCCTCGCACTCACGGTTCCGCCAGCTTCACCCGTGGCGAAACGATGGCTCTCTCCATCGCCACACTCGCTCCGGCGGACGAAGCCCAGGAAATGGACACCTACGCCGGTGGCCCCGATTCGAAGCGCTTCATCCTTCACTACAACTTCCCTCCGTTCTCCGTCGGTGAAACCGGCCGCTTCGGTGGTCAGAACCGTCGTGAAATCGGCCACGGTGCTCTCGCCGAGCGCTCCATCGAGCCGGTCATCCCTGACAAGGCCACCTTCCCCTACGCCATCCGCGTGAGCAGCGAAGTCATGGAGTCCAACGGCTCCACCTCGATGGCCTCCGTTTGCTCCGGCGTCATGGCCCTCCTCGACGCCGGTGTGCCCATCAAGCGCCCCGTCGGCGGCATCAGCGTCGGTCTTGTGACCGAGTTCGAAGGCGACAACATGAAGCGCTACCTCACGATGCTCGACATCATCGGCAGTGAGGACCACTTCGGCGACATGGACTTCAAGCTCTGCGGCACCAGCGAAGGCGTCACCGGCTTCCAGCTCGACCTCAAGCTCCCCGGCATCCCGCTCAGCATCCTTGAAGAAGGCATCGTCAAAGCCAAGGCCGGCCGCACCCAGGTCCTCTCCGCCATGGCTCAGGCCATCGCCGAAGTCCGTCCGCTCAGCCCCTACGCCCCGCGCATCGAGATCATCAAGATCAACCCTGACAAGATCGGTGAACTCATCGGCCCTGGCGGCAAAAACATCAAAGCCATCCAGGCCGAGTCCGGCGCTGAAATCAGCATCGAAGACGACGGCACCGTGTACGTCTATGCCAGCCGCAAGGAAGGCATCGAGCGTGCGATTGAAATGATCAGCGGCACCTCCCAAGAGATCGAAGTCGGCAAGCTCTACACCGGCAAGGTCGTCAGCACGACGAACTTCGGCGCCTTCATGAACCTCGGTGGCAAGAAAGACGGCCTGATCCACATCAGCGAACTCGCCGACTTCCGCGTCAACAAGACCGAAGACGTCGTCAAGACCGGCGACATCGTCACCGCCAAGTGCATCGGCATCGACGACAAAGGCCGCATCAAGATGAGCCGCAAAGCCGCCATGAAGGACAAAGACGCCGCCGCCGCCGCTGGTGGTGACGCCGCTCCCGCTCCTGCTGAAGACAACGGCTAATCGCTGACATCAACAGCTCCAAAAACTCACGAAGAGGCCGCTTTCGAGCGGCCTCTTTTTTATTCTGCTTTCACAACGCCTGTGCTACGAAAGAGATCGGCGCATGGAACAGGAATACATCATCAACCAGATCTCCGACCGCCTGAACCAGCTTTCGGATCGACTCAAAAGCCGTGAGCACAGTGCCACGGTGCTGGAGGGAGTCTGTCACAAGCTATTCAATGCCTTGTTCGGCTGGAACCTCAGCAATCTGAATCAAGAGCACTACAGCTTTGCCGCCGTGGACTTGGGAGACAAAGCGCAGCGCGTCGCCATCCAGATCACCGTTCAAGACGGCTCAGGCAAGGCCACGCACACACTCCGGCAGATCGACTCCGCCGGACATCGGCAGCACTACAGTCTCTTCATCTGCTTCTTCCTGGTCCCAAAGGCACCCGGCAGTCAGACCGCCGATCCACCCGACTTTCACCGCTGGGGCATTCGCGATCTCATCGAGGGCATTCTGAAGCCGTTGCATGTTCCCGACTGGCTTAAGCCGTTCGTGCCATCCGCGCTTCACAGCCTCAGCATCACGGCACTTCAGAGAGCACTCGCCGTGTTGGAGGAGACACTGGCAGACCGCCGCTTCGGTCCTCAGCCACCGAAACGCCTCGCCTACCACCTGCATCCGGATGCCCACGCGGGTTTCATCGGACGCAAAGAATTGCTCAAGGAACTCCGCACAGCGTTGAAGCCGGGGAAGAACAATGTCATCCAGCAGGCCAGGGCCGTGCATGCCGATGGCGGTGTGGGAAAGACCTCGCTCGCCATCCATCTGGGCGTGGAATTGTTCGCGAAGGAGACCTTCGACTACGTTCTCTTCCTCGCAGCCACCTCTGCGGATGCGCTGCGCGGCGATCTCACAGCTCTCTGCAACGCGCAATACCTCAATCTTCCTGCACAGGAAGCCCGCGAGGCCACGGTGCAATACCAAGCCGTGCTCGCCTTCCTCAGCCAGCCGACGACTTCCCGCCGCACCCTGTTCATTCTTGATGGTGCGGACAACGAGGAGGCTCGCGCGGCCGTCAGCTCCTTGCGTGGCGAGCTGCCCGGCTGCGCCTTCCTCATCACCTCTCGCCATGCGGACTGGGGCAAGGGCGTCACCCCGTTCCCGCTTGAACTCTTCACCGATGCCGAGGCTCGTGACTTCCTGCGCGACCGCTTGGAAAAGAGCACCGCCATTCCGGATGAACTCCTCGACACCATCGCTCGCGAGCTAGGCCATTTGCCGCTCGCCTTGGAAATTGCCGCCAGCTACATCCGCAGCCAGCGCCTTCGCCCGCAGGACTGGCTGCAGGAATGGCAAAACGCCCCGGCGGCCACCTACGAGCATCATCACAAGGATCACCTTCACTACCCGCTGCCGCTCGGCCGCGTTTGGGACCAATCCTTCGCCCGGCTCGACGAAAGTGCCCGCCAGCTCCTCCACTGCCTCGCTTTCATCGCCCCGCGCCCCGCCGCCCTGCCACTGGAGGCCTTTGAAAAGCTCCAGCTGTGGCCCTCGCTCCGCCAGAACCTCGTCACCCTAGCCGCAGCCTCCCTCATACAGTGGGACAACGCGGAGAAAACCCTCCTCATCCACCGCCTCCTCCAAGCCGTCACCCGCCAGTGCTTCACGGCTGAGGAAAGTCAGAACGCCCTAACTGCAGTTCTGTCTTGGATGCCCGTAGTTCTGCCAAAACCCGAGTGGAGCCTGAAAGGCTGGAAACTCTGGCATCTCCTTGAGCCACATTTGGAGACGCTCCTCTCCAATGCTAACAAAACAACTCTGAAAGTTCAAGACACCGAGTTGGGCTTAATCCTTAACCAGTATGCCCTTTGGCTTTATCATCGCGCCCAATATGACGAGGCCGAACCCCTCTTCCGCCTAGCCTTAAAGACCGCTGAAATCAGCTTCGGCCTAGATCATCGCAACGTCGCCTCAGCCCTTGGTAATCTCGCCTTGTTATTTTATGCCACGGGTCGGCTGGCAGAGGCGGAAGAGCCTATGCGGCGAGTTGTAGCAATCTTTGAACAGAGACTTGGTAAAAACCATGCCAACGTCGCCACATCTCTTAACAACCTCGCTATGTTGCTGCTCGACATGAACCGGCTGGCAGAGGCGGAAGAACCCATGTGGCGGGCTTTGCAGATAGATGAAGCGAGATGCGGCCCCGATCATCCAGATGTCGCCCGTGATCTCAGCAACCTTACAACTCTGCTCTACGCCATGAAACGGCACGCGGAGGCGGAGGTGCCGCTGCGACGTGTGGTGACTATCTTTGAGAAAAGCCTCGGGAAAGATCATCCCAACGTTGCTACAGCTCTCAACAACCTCGCACAGTTGCTCCAGGACACGAACCGGCTGGCGGAGGCGGAAGAGCCTATGAGGCGGGCTTTGAAGATCGATGAAGCTTGCTACGGACAAAATCATCCCAACGTGGCTCGCGACCTCAACAACCTCGCGCAATTGCTCAAGGCCACAAACCGGCTGGCGGAGGCTGAGGAGCCAATGCGGCGTGCCTTAAAGATTAATGAAGCGAGCTGTGGCCCCGATCATCCAGATGTCGCTCGTGACCTCAACAACCTCGCTATTTTGCTTCAAGCCACGAACCGGCTGGCTGAGGCTGAGGAGCTGATGCGGCGTCATGTGGTCATTTTTGCCCGTTTCACATCCCAGACCAGCCATGCCCATCCGAATCTGCGGGACGCCATCCACAATTACCGCCTGCTTCTGCTCCAAAAGGGCTTACCGGAGTCGCAAGCCGCCAAAACGGCCGTCTCGGCCCTGCCGGAAGGCGGGCTGACGCCGGAGCAGATTCAGCAGGTGGTGTCGTCCTGAGGCAGTTTCCATGCACGGCGCTGCCATTCGCTGGTCCAAGCGATCCTGGCCGGAATCTATCCACAGAAGCTTTGGTTTGGGGCCCGTCCGAAACAATGACCTACGGAAGGTGCGGAACATACAGAAAACGAAAAGACCAAGGCCGGATGGTCCACGAACGCCCCCCCCGAGCCACCAGCCCCTTTTCCGGGCATTTCGTGGTTACACCACCCGCGAAAGCGGCTCACACTGCGGGCTTGCTTTGAAAAGAAGGCGTTTTAAAAAAGCAGCATGAACATCGCCGCTACTTTTCCGGGTTTGATGGCGCTTCCTGTGCGGGAGCGGGCTTCTCTCGCCGTGGAATTGATCGACAGCTTGGGGGATCAAACTTGGTCTGAAAGTGAGTTGGCTGCCCTGGCAAATGAACGGGATGAGGAACTGGAGAATGGCTCGGTAAAGCCTATGGGGTATGCGGAATTTCTGTCCGGCATCCAGCTTCCTTCATTGAGCAGATGAATCTTGAGTTCCACCCGGCCGTTCAGCGGGATGTGAATGAAATCCTGGCTTGGTATCTTCGCGAGAGTGGAGAGCCATTGGCTGACCGCTTTTTCGCGGCGGTGCAGGAGCAGTTGAACAAGATCGCCGTTCACCCAGAGCGCTTCTCGCCTTATCCGTCGAACACACGATTCCAGCGGGCCTTCATACCGAAGTTTCCCCACATCATTCTGTTCCGAATGAAAAACGGCCATCCGCGCATCACAGCGATCAAACACCAGAAGCGGCATCCTCGGCGAGGTCTGGGGCGCTGGTGATGGCTCCTCTCGCTTGATTCGCTCTTTCTCACTCCACCCGCGAGATCCGCATCGCTCCATTCGCCTGCTTTTGGTACAACGAAACAGATCGGCTCGGAATCCATGTTGCCAACCTTCCGCAGTAAGCGCATCCTCTTCCATGAGCACCGTCGTCCTCGAAAAACTGCCTCAGCCCGTCGCGAGAGCGATTCAGGCAGGTAAGCGCCTTCGTATTACTCACGCGGGAGCCACCATCGCCACGGTGGAACCGCAGCAGCCTGCTTCAAAGGCCTCCCGACGGCCCTCCAAGAAACTGACGGCTCGCGAATGGATCGCTTCGGTGGGCGGCAAACTGACTGCCCGGCCCGATCTCAATGCGGCCCATATCGTCCGCGCCGGGCGCGATCTCGAATAGTCTTTGCGATGCGATTCTGGGATGCCAGTGCCCTGCTTTCTTTGGTGCTCAAAGACGAACACTATTCCAAAGCCTGCAAATGGCTCATGGATGACCGGGAGCCGCAAATCACCTCGTCTCTGGTGGTGTTTGAGGCGGAGAACCGCCTTCGCGCCTTGCTCCTCAATCACGACCTGACGGCGGAAGAACATCAGCAACGCTTCACCGCCCTTCGGCTGCTTCTTTCCTCCAAGCTCATCATCGAGAAGCACCTGCGCAACACCCGCAGCTTGTCAGCCGAGTGCCGACGGCTCGTCACTATCATCTCACCCGCGACTCCTCATGGCACGATGGACGTGATTCACGTCGCCACCGCCCGGTTAATGAAAGCGGGCACCTTCATCACGCTGGATCGAAATCAGCGATCGCTGGCAAAAAATAGCGACATGGCCGTGGTCTGACCTCACTCCACCCGCGAGATCCGCATCTGCCCATTCGCCTGCTTTTGGAGGGCGAAGAAGTCCACGACGTTCCAGCCTTCGACCCACTGGCCGTTTTCGACGCGACCCATGGCCATGGCGGAGAACTCGACGGGGTGGCCATGCGGCTCAAAGCCGAGTCCGGGGCCGGTGTGGGTGCCTTGGCAGACGAAGCGGACGGATACCCAGTCACCCTGCTCGATGACCTTGCTGATCGTCACCTGCAGGTCCGGGATGGCGCTGAGCATGGCCTTGTGGAAGGGCTTGAACTGCTCGGGGCCGCGCAGGACGGTCATGTCCTCAAAGTGCAGGCTGTCGATGCCTGTTTCGGGGTTCAGCAGGCGGTCGATGGCGGATTCGTCGCGCTCGTTCCAGACTTTTTGAAACCATTCACGGGCGACATCGGAGGGCGATGGAGTTGGATTCATGGCGGCCCTTTTAGCGGAGAAGGGTAGGCAAAGGCAAGCCTCATTCGCTCTCGACAAGCTCCAGGGACTTCGTTTGATTTCCATTTCCTTTCCCATGACGCCCATCCTGCGCATCCATCCTGCTGACAATGCCATCGTTGCCCTGCGTGACCTCGACGCCGCCACCGCGGTGAGCCTCGACGGCCAGTCGTGGACACTGCGCGAGAAGATTCCCGCGAAGCAGAAGTTTGCCGCGAAGGATTTTGCCGCGGGCGACATGGTCACGATGTATGGCGTGCTGGTGGGCAAGACCATGCAGGCCGTGCCCGCAGGCGCTTTGCTGCACACCGGCAACCTCCAGCATGCCAGCGCCACCTTTGCCGGAAAGCAGAGCGCCTACTCGTGGACGCCGCCGGATGTCTCGAAGTGGAAGGCACGCACGTTTAAGGGCTTCAAACGCCCGCAAGGCCCTGCCGGCACGGCGAACCACTGGGTCGTCATCCCGCTCGTTTTCTGTGAGAATCGCAATCTCGGCTTCATGCGCGAGGCGCTAGTGCGTGAGCTTGGCTATGGCAAAACCTCGCCGTACGAGCGCTTTGCCCGCACGCTGGCGGATTTGCATCGTCGCGGCGCTTCGCGGGAAGAAATCGAGGCGGCGATGTTGGAGGCGGAGACCGCGGAGAAGGCCTCGCGGCTCTTTCCGAATGTCGATGGCGTGAAATTCCTCGAGCATGGTCTCGGCTGCGGCGGCACGCGACAGGATGCGCAGGCGCTTTGCCGTTTGCTGGCCGGTTACATCCACAGCCCGAATGTCTGCGGGGCCACGGTGCTCAGTCTCGGCTGCCAGCATGCCCAGGTGAGCCTGCTGGAGCAGGAAATGGCCGCGTTGTATCCCCAGCTCGAAAAGCCGCTGCTGGTTTATGAGCAGCAAAAAAGCCAGTCCGAGCGTGACATGATGCAGCGGGCCATCCGCGACACCTTCCTCGGCATTGCGACGGCGAATGAGCAGACCCGCGAAGCCTGCCCGCTGAGTGATCTCATCATGGCGGTGGAATGCGGCGGCAGCGATGGCTTCAGCGGCATCTCCGCAAATCCGGCCATCGGCCACACGGCGGACCTGCTCGCCGCACTCGGCGGGGCACCGGTGCTCAGTGAATTCCCCGAACTCTGCGGCGTGGAGCAGAGCCTATGTGACCGCTGTGTCTCCGCCGAGTTGGCGGACAAGTTTGTGAGCCTCATGCGTGCCTACGAAGGCGCGGCGCAGGCCTGCGGCAGTGGTTTCGACGCCAATCCAAGCCCTGGAAACATCCGCGATGGCCTCATCACTGATGCCATCAAATCTGCCGGAGCCGCGAAGAAAGGCGGCAATGCACCCATCGTGGATGTGACCGACTACGCCGAACCGATTCGCAAAGGCGGCGGCCTCACACTCTGCTGCACGCCGGGCAACGATGTCGAGTCCACCACCGCGCTCGCGGGTGCTGGATGCACGATGATCCTCTTCACCACCGGCCTTGGCACGCCCACCGGCAATCCCGTCTGCCCCACGCTGAAGCTGGCCACCAATACCACGCTCGCCAAGCGCATGCCGGACCTCATCGACTACGACTGCGGCCCCATCATCACTGGCGAAAAAACCGTCGAGCAATGCGGCGAGGAAGTCTTCGACCTCGTCATCTCCACCGCGAGCGGCGATTACACGCCGAAAGCTGTGTCGTTAGGTCAAGATGACTTCCTGCCGTGGAAGCGCGGTGTCTCGCTGTGAGGCTTGAAACGAATATCGAATGTCGAACAAGGAACTCCGAATGATGAAGTCGGGGAGCGGCTACTTCGCGGCGAAGATGAAGCCCTGATCGTCCGCGATCAGTTTCAGCTCCATCAAGCCAGCAGCATATCGAAGGACCTCGGAAACGCTCATGCGGCGCAGACTCAAGGTGCAGGGGGCTTTTTCTACCAAGCCAGTTGGAACCGTGATTCTCACGCCCTTTTTGGATGGATCGATTTCGGCTGACTTGGTCTGCACAAATGTCACCACGTCGGCGAGGGTGACATCCATGAATTCGACCTTCGGCAGCAGGATTTGATCGGCACGGAGCTTGGCGGCTCCCGAGTCACGAATCTCTGTCTTCCCCAAATCGTCTCCGACTGGGCTCAAAACGGCTCCTTCAGCCTGATACTGCAGTTTGAGGCCGGACAGCTCTCCGAAGTAACGAAGCGTTTCATGGATGGGAATATCATGAAGGTAGATCGAAAGGTGCCTCGCGGAGGCAGATGGCGTGCTTTTGAGGACTAGATTGAGCGGTGGCAAATCTTGAGATGGATCACAGGCTGCCCGCACGCTGGGGACCAAATACTCACAGGCTTCTTCAATGGTGGCGTCTTGAAACTGAATGGTGGGTTTGATTCTCCTCTTCGAAATAGCTTCCTGATCGCTCTTGGTCGGCTCATTGGTCGCTGGATTGATGAATCGATGATCCGCAGGCACGATCACCACGGCATGCGGGTCAAAAACAGCCTTCAACTTGAATGAGCGACATGCCAGTTGGAGCAGTTCCAGTAAAGAAATGTCCCGCTCCGGCATCGAGAAAGTCTCTTGGCTATCGGCGATGAGCACGAAGTTGATTCTTGGCTTCGCTTCTTGGCCGTTCTTTGAAGCGCTGAGGTGCCGAAGTTCCTCCACGAACAGCTCGAGATTGATCTCATGAAACGACGTTCGCTCGACGCAAATGCCGCTGAGCCTTTTTTCGAGGTTTTCACTCTCTTGAGCAATCAAGAGCTGCGCGGACAGCAGTCCGATAAGCAGTAGCATTCTCATGAAGGGAGTCTGACGGGTGCCAAGGCCGTTGGGAAGTGCCTTTTTCAGCACCTTTCATCACGCAAACATCCCGCTCTCTGGCAGCGTCGGCGAAGGCATCGGCGCATCTTTGAGTGGGCGGACGCAGAGGCGGGTGAGGAGGAGATGTGTTTCACCGGCTTCAAGAGTGACGGCGTCATCGCCGGCGTTGGTCGTTTCGACGCACACGAAGTCCGGGTAGGCTTCATCGGGGAGATCGGCGAGGCGGGTGGATTTTTCGATCCAGGGATTCCACACGACGGTGCTGAGGCTGCCGGCCTTTTCGATGCGCAGCTCGCGGCTGAGGACGGGATCATCGACGATCACGGGGGCGTCGGAGGCGTAAAGACGGTCCACCTCCTGGTCGATGACGATGGGGCCATCCTGCGGGCGTTTGTCCGGTGAAAGACGGCCTTCGACATACTGCGTGCCATGCAGGCCGTGGATCGTGATCTGCCGCACATCGCCGACGCTGAAGTAGGTGTGCAAGGCACCCGTCATGGTCCAGGGCTTCGAATCGGTATTCGTGACCTCCAGGCCCACCTCAAGCTCCAATCCCATGCTGATGTGCAGTAGCGCCTCGAAGCCGAAAGGCCACAGAAGCCGCGACTCGGCTGAATCGGCCAGTTTGAGCACGAGATCCACTCCGGCGGGCGTTTCGCGGGCACGATCAAACTCCCACATCATCGTGCGGACGAAGCCGTGAGCGGGCTTGGAGCTGTCTGCATGCGGTCCAAACCAGGGCCAGCAGATCGGAATGCCGCCGCGGATCGGTTTGCCGAGTTCGATCACCGCATCTGGGCTAATGTAGAGCACGGGATCGCTGTGATTCGGCATCCATTCCATCACATGCGCTCCATGCAGCGCCACGCTGCCGGTGGCATTCGGATGCTGGATATGAAGCACGGGGTAGCCGGGCTTCGCTTCGAGGAGTTGGACACAGGAGGGGAGTTTCATAGCTGGAAGGTGGATGGAAGCAGTTCGGCGAGGGTTTGCGTGACGAGAAGGCCGTTTTGAAGAAAACACACGGGGGCATCCGGCGCGGCAAATTCCGCGATGACCTGTCGGCAGGCTCCACACGGCGGAAACTCATGCCCGAGCGCAATGACCGCGAGTGAGGCGAGTCGCATCTGCGGCCCCTCGGTGGCGACGGCATGAAAAATGGCGTTTCGTTCCGCGCAGATGGTGAGCCCGTAGCTGGCGTTCTCGACATTGCAGCCGGTAAAGACACCGCCGGCTTGCGTGACTAGCGCACAACCCACCTGGAACTTCGAATAAGGCGCATAGGCCTTCGCCGCCGCCTCGCGGGCACGCTGCATCAGTTCGGTGAAATCAGTCATGCGCCATGAAACAGCGGGTGAGCTGGTGTTTCCAGCGTGGTGTTTGGGAAATGAGGAAGTTTGATGCTACCTGCGAATGAGCTGCTCGTAGGCATCATGGGGGCCAATCCAAAACCAGACCCACTCTTCACCCAGATCAAAGGCTAGCGCCCGGTGCTCGAGGCCCACTCTCGCTGAATAGAGGTCCGAGCCGACTTTCTTCAATTGGAGGGATGGATGGCGAGGGTTGACCTTGAGAAGCTCGAAGTTTTTATCCGCCAGCCGCTGGATGGAGGCGTTCAGTTGGTTGTAGCGCTGCCAGAAGTCAGGATGAGCTTTGTGTTTCACAGCTCGGTGCAAAGGCCGTTTTTGTGATCCTGGGTGATGCGGCGGCGGAGATCGTCAAATCGACCTGCAGCGGCATCCCGGCTGATTTCGTCATCCCAATGCGAATCATCCCGGTTGGCTATCCAACGGCGAAGCTGATGAAAATCCTCCTGGGGCAGCTTTTCGATGGCTTTTTCGATGTCGATCAAGGTGCTCATGACGCGAGAGTTTGTCCTCATGCGCCTAGAACGTCAATCATTGTTAGGCGGCGTGTTTGTGGAGTGTCTGAGATCGTAACGGAGGACGTGAGGCTTCCACGATTTCGGCGTGCTGACGCCCGCCGCTACATGGATTGCCGTGAGGTTAGCCTCACGCGTTGAGTTTCAGCATGTGAATCACGAAGAACCTTGGTCCGTAGCTCAAGCGCCATTTGTAGAGGTGGTGGAGCTGGTTTTGAAGGCGAAGGCGCTTAGCAGCCATGCCCAGAGAGGTAGCAAGGTTATCAAAACGGGCATCAATCCTCCCATGCTGACACCCGAAGCCATCGCGATGCTCTTTCCAAAATGGGGCACTAGCCAAAGAGCACCCAGCACGGACAAGATGATGAGTGGGGCTATTCCGAAGAAGGCGATGATGGTGGCACCCCGCTGCCGCAGGCGAATGAGTTCGATGCCTCCCCAGCCGATGCAGACTGCGATCAAGGCCGCAAGCGTCGTCAGTAGATAAACGCCAAGGTGAAAATACTCGGCCTCAGGCGGATTGGCTTCACGATTGAGTGCGCTGGTGACCGCCTGCACATTATACCAGAGTGCAAATGCCGAGCAGCATACCGCGTGAATGCCGACGACGCGGCAGCAGAGTTTAGGTAGCGTGTTCATGACGCGAGGATATCGCGATTGAGATCGTAGCGGAAGACGTGAGTCTTCCACAAGATGATTCATCGTGTCGAGATGGAATGCGATACACGCGTTTCCACGGCGTGCTGCCGCCCGCCGCTACATGGAGCGGCGGGGAGAGTTTCGCCTCACGCGGCGAGCTTGAAGTCGTCTTCGGTCTTGAGTTCGCCTTTCTCGTTGAACTCGAGTTCCTTCTCGATGCGGAGGTTTTCGACGATGTAGCCTTGGCGCTCAGGGGTGTTTTTACCCATGTAGAAAGTGAGCATCTCTTTGACGGTCTTGTGCTCGGTGGGGATGGGCTGGCCTTGCTCGTCGAGGGCCTGATCGCGGATGGTGACAGGCTCCAGGCGCATGTGGGGACCGATGAAGTGCTTGAACTCATCGGGGCTGATCTCGCCGAGGCCTTTGAAGCGGGTGATCTCGGAGTTCTTGCCGCAGATGTGGATGGCACGCTGGCGTTCTTCGTCGCTGTAGCAGTAGAAGGTGTCCTTCTTGTTGCGGACGCGGAAGAGCGGCGTCTGCAAAATGTAGAGGTGACCTTTGCGCACGAGTTCGGGGAAGAACTGGAGGAAGAAGGTGATCATCAGCAGGCGGATGTGCATGCCGTCCACATCGGCATCGGTGGCGAGCACGATGCGGTTGTAGCGCAGCTCTTCGAGGTCTTCCTCGATCTGCAAGGCGTTGGCGAGGAGGTAAAACTCCTCGTTCTCATACACGATCTTGCGGGTGAGGCCGTAGCAGTTCAGCGGCTTGCCGCGAAGGCTGAAAACGCCCTGCGTCTCGACATCGCGGCTCTTGGTGATGCTGCCGGAGGCGCTGTCACCCTCGGTGATGAAGAGGGTGCTCTCATCGCGGCGCTTGTCCTTGGTGTCGAAGTGGACACGGCAATCGCGGAGCTTCTTGTTGCAGACCTTGGCCTTGCGGGCGTTTTCGCGGGCGGCCTTTTGGATGCCGCTGATCTCTTTGCGCTCCTTTTCGTTGGCATTGATCTTCTCCTGCAGCGCCTTGGCCACATCGGCATGCTTGTGGAGGAAGTTATCGAGCTGGGTGACGACGGTGTTGAGGATGTGGGTGCGCAGATTGCGGCCGTTTGGCTCCATGTGCGTGGAGCCGAGTTTGGTCTTCGTTTGGGATTCAAAGACGGGCTCCTGCACCTTCACGCTGATGGCGGCGACGATGCTGCCGCGCACGTCGGCGGGCTCGAACTGCTTTTTGAAGAACTCACGGCACTCCTGCACGATGGCCTCGCGGAAGGCGGCGATGTGCGTGCCGCCCTGCGTGGTGTTCTGGCCGTTGACGAAGCTGTAATACTCCTCGCCGTAGCCGGTGCCGTGCGTGAAGGCGATCTCCACGTCCTTCCCGGCGATGTGGATGATGGGATACATCGGCTGCTCGGTGAGCTTCGTGCGGATGAGGTCCATCAGACCGTCCTTGGACTTGAACTTCTCCTCACCGGCATGCGTGCGCAAAAGCAGCGTGAGGCCAGGATTGAGCCAGGAGTAGAAGCGCAGCATCTCGCGGACGAAATCGACGCGGTAGTGCGTGTCATCGGCGAAGGACTCCGCGTCGGCCCGGAAGACGATGCGCGTGCCGTTTGGCTCGGTGCAGGGCTTGGGCTTGCCCATGTCGTATTGCACGAGTCCTTGGCTGAATTCGATGCTGCGGGTCTGGTTTTCGCGGATGGCCTGGATCTCGAAGAACTCGCTCAAAGCGTTCACGGCTTTGATGCCGACGCCGTTAAGGCCCACGGAGCGTTTGAAGGCCTCGGAATCGTATTTCGCACCCGTGTTGATCTGCGCGGCGCATTCCATGAGCTTGCCCAGTGGCACGCCGCGGCCGTAATCGCGGACGGTGACGGTTTGCGCATCGTCGATCTCGATCTCGATGGTGTTGCCAAAGCCCATGACGTGTTCGTCGATGCAGTTATCGACGACTTCTTTGAGTAGAACGTAGATGCCGTCCTCGGGGAGGGAGCCATCGCCCAGCTTGCCAATGTACATGCCGGGGCGGAGGCGGATGTGCTCACGCCAGTCGAGGGACTTGATGCTGTCTTCGGTGTAGTTGTGGGCGGGGGCGGCCATGGGAAATGTGTGACTTATGACTTTTGTTTGAAGATTTGAACACGGTGAGATGGCAGGGGTCGTGCTGCGAGTCAAGAGGGGGAGGATTCGCAGTTGCCAGCGGAAATCCGGCAGCCTACTATCGCCGCCTCCCCAGCCAGAAGATTTTCACCCT
The DNA here is from genome assembly GCA_016713245.1 of Verrucomicrobiaceae bacterium. Classification (GTDB taxonomy): domain Bacteria; phylum Verrucomicrobiota; class Verrucomicrobiia; order Verrucomicrobiales; family Verrucomicrobiaceae; genus Prosthecobacter. The sequence continues at coordinate 795,080 of JADJPM010000004.1, forward strand.
TTCCTACCATGACAATTGTCCGCCTCGCCCTCGTCCTGATCGCCTCCTGCGCTTTGATTTCCTGCGGTCACAATGCCGATCTGAAGTACCCCTCAGTAGCCCAGGCTGACGAGATGGATGTGCAATGGGGCCTGCCAAAGCGCAAGGCTCGCGGCGGTCCGAAGCAGTTCTTCCAATCCAATTCTTCGGCTGCCGCGGCGGCTGGTTATGGCAATTCAGAAGCTGCTGCACCGGCCCAGGCCCCAGCCGCTGCTGCCCCTGTCCAGGCACCAGCTCCTGCTGCCGCTCCTGCCCAGCCCTCGGTGAACGTGCCTGCGAACCTTCGCTGAGACGGCGCGGAAGCTGCTTGAACCTGAACGCTCCTTTCTGAACGCCTGTGAAGACCCCGCTCCCGATCCGACTCCTGGCCTGTTTGGCCGCTCTCGCTGCACCCGCCATGGGGCAGACGCTGCCGGCACCTTCGAGCGTCCAGTCTCAGCAGGCTGCACCGACGGCGTTGCCCACTGCGGCCCCGACGCTCTCTCAGGCGGAACTCGATAAGCTCGCGGAGCAGGCTCAAAAATCTGTTTTTCAGGCTGCCGACAAGCCCGGCAATGCTGGCAGTTCCGCAGGAGCGGGTTTGCCGATGACCACGATCAATGGTGTCACGCAGATTCCCAGCGGCGGAATGGCTCCGGGTGCGCGTATCACCACACGTGGTGGACGCCAGAGCAGCAATTTCACCCCACCGCCAGTGCTCACGCCGCGTGCGGATGATCCTGCCCAGTGGGCACCGGATTCCGTTCACCAACTGGCCATCATGGATATCTCCTTCGGCGCGACGAAGGAGGTGGTGGTCATCGCCTTGTATCCTGAATCGGCACCGCAGACGGTGGCGAATTTCATCGACCTCTGTGAGAGCAAATTTTTCGATGGGCTGGCCTTCCACCGCGCCATCGAGAACTTCCTCGTGCAGACGGGCGATCCTTTGACGGCGGATGAAGACAAGCGGGATCAGTGGGGCACTGGCGGGGAGGACCGCAGCATCACGGCGGAGATCCGCCGCCCACATCGGGTCGGTTCCGTGGCCATGGCCCGCCGCAGTGACAACGTGAACCCTTCCCGCAAATCGAACGGCTCGCAGTTTTACATCTCGCTCGGCAATTACAGTGCTCTCGAAGGCAAGTACACCGTCTTCGGGCAGGTGGTGAGCGGCCTTGATGTGCTCCAGCATATTTCAAAAATGCCCGTGGATAGCAATGACTGCCCGGTGGCACGCATCGAGGTGGATTCCATCCGTGTGGTGGATCAAAAAGGCCCCATGGCGAGCCTCTCGGGAGAAGGTGCGAAGAAGCGTTTCCGCCCCGGTGCTACTCGTGGCTTCTTTGACAAGGTGCTGGAGCGGGTGTGGTGACCTGAGCCACTGAAGGCTTTGTTCGCAGTTCGGGCTTCAGCCCGTGAGTTTACGCTCCAAAACGGGCTGAAGCCCGAACTACGAACCTCAGGCGGTCAGCGTGGCGATAGCTGCCTCTAGGCTCGGCACATCCTTGATGGTGATCACCTGCACCGATTTGTCGATTTTGCCCATGAGACCCGCCAAGAGTGCCATCGGGGCCGAGTTCGATGAAACGCGTGTGACCGGCGGCGATAAGGCTTTGCATGCATTCGACCCAGCGGACGCTGCCGGTGACCTGCTTCGTCAATGTCTCGCGGATGTCTTCGGCGGTGGAGACGGCCTTCGCGGCAAAATTACTCACGACGGTGCAGCGGGGCGTGGCGAGGGCGGTTTCGGCCAGCACAGCGGCCAGCTTGTCCTGAGCCGTCTGCATGAGGCGGCTGTGATAGGCCCCGGCGACGGGCAGGGGAATGGCACGCTTGATGCCTTTGTCCTTCGCTTTTGCCGCGGCAGCCTCGATGCCTGCGGCGCTGCCGCTGAGCACGATCTGGCCGGGAGCGTTCAGGTTCGCCACATCCACCTCACACTCGGCGGCGAGCTCGCGAATGGCGGATTCTTCGCCGCCCAGCATGGCCAGCATGGCTCCTTTGGTGTTATCGCAGGCTTCTTCCATGAAGCTCCCGCGTTGAAACACGAGCTTCAGGCCGGTGGCGAAGTCAAAGGTGCCCGCCGCCGCATGAGCGGTGAATTCGCCGAGAGAAAGGCCGGCCGTGGCGGTGATTTCGAGCTGCGGCACCTTCGCTTTGAGCACTTCAAGGAGGGCGAGGCCGTGCGCATAGAGCGCGGGCTGGCAGCGGCTGGTCTTCGTCAGATCTTCCATCGGGCCTTCAAACATCACCTGAGTCAGCGAGAAGCCGAGCGCGGCATCCGCCTGGTCGAGCAGGCTGCGGACTTCGGGGAAGGCCTCGGCGAGGTCCTTGCCCATGCCGACTTTTTGAGCGCCTTGACCAGCGAAGAGGAGAACTGCGGGGAGTGACATGAGATGCGGTGGATGGGATAGTGGAAAAGCGTCGATAAATGGAGGTCAGGATGTGGTCAAGCGAGGCGATGGGTGACCTCCGGGTGATTTTTTTCCGCCTCGCAGGATGAGGTCTTGGCAAACGGAGCGTTCTCCATGAGAGTCACCTCTCAACCTTCATTTCAGCCATGCCGCGCAAAATCAGCCATATCGCCCCAGACTGGTGGGACTACACCACCCTGGACTACGATCTCATCAACGATGCCGCCCGGCTCACCGAGCGCGATCTGCGTCAGCTCTCCCGGCCAGGCTTCAAGGTCGTGATGTATGACACGCTGGAGGATTTTTACCTCGCCGAGGCTCTCGAATACATCCACGCCTGGAAACAGGCCACGCCGGACAATCCCACCGGCATCTGCGGCCCCATCGGCCCCACGGAGCAGCTTCCATTGGTAGCCCGCCTCATCAATGACCTGGGTATTTCCATCAAGGACGGCCACTTCTGGGGCATGGACGAGTGGTATGACGAGGCCACCAAGAAGGAGGTCAGCATGGAGCATCCCCTCTCCTTTGAGCGGGCGGACCGCGAGTTGTGCTTTGACCGCATGCAGAAGAAGCTCTGCATGCCGGATACGCACCTGCATTTCCCGAAGGCCGATGTGACTGAGTATGTGAAGAGCTGGCAAAGCGGTGTGCGCTGCGTGCTCATGCAGGGCGGCCAGGGTGACATCAAGCACTGGGCCTTCAACGATCCCCCCAAGCGCACCGGCAAGTGGAAGAACGAGCCGCCGCCACCTGCGGAGTATCGCAAGCTCAGCACCCGCATCGTGGACCTGCATCCGGCGACGCTCATGCAAAACGCCCGCACCTCTGGAGGGGGCAATATCACGATGGTCCCCCAAATGGCCATCACCGTCGGCCCGAAGGAAACGTGGATGGCGGAGAAGGTCAGCATCTGGCATGCCGGCATGCATGACAATCCGCTCGGCCAGCGCCTGACCGCTCTCATGATTTCGAAACGCCTCGCGGACAGCGCCGTGCCGATGTCCCTGCTGGCCGATCACCAAAACGTGCAGTTCAACTACTTCCGCGGCGGCCTCGGCCACTGCGAGGTCGAGATGCATTGACCGCCGCCTGCGGCGGAATGCAGAATGACGAGGCTAAGATGCGTGCGGCATTCGAAATCAGGTCTTGCCTGATTCGGAGCGGTCTGGTGTAATCGAGGCTCAACCCACGCGCCTCGATGAAACTGCTCCACGCTGCTTTGTTTGCTCTTTCGGCACATTCCGCCCTTCAGGCGGCATTTCCCACGCTGTATTTAAAGCCCGTCTGCACGGAGCAGCTTCACTCCCCGACGAACATTACATACTCGCCAGATGGCAGCGGACGCATGTTCGTCTGCGACCAAATGGGAAAGATTTTCATCTTCCAAGGGGGCATGCTCCTGCCCACTCCGTTTCTGGACTTGTCGTCAACAGGCCTCGGGCGTGTGATCGCGGTCAATACCGGCTATTCCGAGCGTGGACTGCTTGGCATGGCGTTTCATCCTGGGTATGCAAACTCAGGCTCGCCGGGTTACCGCCGATTCTATGTGTATTACAGTGCTCCGGCTTCCACACCGACGGCGAATCCGAGCACGCCGCAGGATAATGTGAGCGTGCTGGCGGAGTTCCAGGCTTCCGTGGCCGATGGAAATGTGGCCGACACATCCACGGAACGCGTGATGCTCACGTTCGGACAGCCTCAAAGCAATCACAACGGGGGCCAGCTCGAGTTTGGACCGGATGGCATGCTGTATCTGGGCACGGGTGATGGCGGCAGCAGCAATGACAACAACGCGGGCCACACCGGTGGCAGCGCTGCCCGGCCTTCGAATGCTCTCGGGAACTCGCTCGATCTCACGAACTACCTGGGAAAGATCTTCCGCGTCGATCCTCTCGATCCCGATGGCGCGGGACCGCTCACCTACACGATCCCGGCGGACAATCCCTTCTTTGGCTCCGCCACGCCGGGACTGAAGAAGGAGATCTACGCCTACGGCCTGCGGAATCCGTGGCGATTCAGCTTTGATAAACGCCCCGGAGGCACCAACCGCTGCTTTTGCGCCGATGTCGGCCAGGGGCGCATCGAGGAGGTGAATCTCATCGTCAGCGGTGGAAACTTCGGCTGGCGCTACATGGAGGGCACGGAGCGTCCGAGCTTTTCCTCCACGCTGCCTCATCCAGGCGGGACGCTGATCGCTCCCATCGCGGAATATGCGCACCCCGGAGTGACGGTGACCTCGGCCCTCACCGGCACCACCATGCCGCAGCTCGGACTCAGCGTCACTGGCGGTTATGTTTATCGTGGCAGTGCCATCCCGGCCCTGCAGGGGAAGTATGTGTTTGGCGACTATGGTGCCACCTCTGGAAACACCAATGGCCGCATCATGGGACTCGAGGAGACGAGTCCCGGCAGTGGCGTCTTTACCCTCACCAATGCCCTGCCGATCGTGGGACTAAATCCGATCCTCGGGCAGCGCATCCTGTGCATGGGGGAGGACCAGGCTGGCGAGCTTTACGTCGGCATGAAGACCACCGGTGGCGTGCTGGAACTGGCCAATGGCCTGCCTGCGGGCAGCCTTTACAAAATCGTTCCCGTCTCCGGCGCTGCCGAGACGACCACCATGACCACCTCGCGTGACACATCCCTCTTTGAGGAGTTCACCACGCACAGCAATTCCCTCGGCGCGGGGCTTTTCGCCGGCAGGCTCATCTCCGGTGGTGGCGGCCACCTGCGGCGTGCGTTGCTCGGCTTTGATGTCAGCGGTCTGCCGGAAGGCACCAGCATCGCCGCGGCCACGCTCCGGCTCACCGTCAATAAAGTCCCGCAAAACGGCCTCGCCACAGGCATCGGCACGCTGCACCGCATGCTCCGCACCTGGGGAGAAGGGCTGAGCGATGCCGGCACGGTCCAGAGCGGCGATGGGCAGGGAGTGCCCGCGGTCACCGGTGCCGGAGATGCCACCTGGAGTCATGCCAGCTACGACGGCACCACCTGGGACAGCAGCGGAGGGGATTTTTCCGCCTTCTCATCCGCCTCGCTCGGCAACATGGTGTCCATCGGGGACTTCACCTGGTCCTCGCCCTACCTCGCACGGGATTTGCAGTTGTGGCATGACCTTCCCGAAACCAATCATGGCTGGGTGCTGCGCATTTCTGAAGGCACCACCGGCACCGCACGGCGTTTTGCCACCCGTGATGAGCTGAACTCCACCCAGCGTCCCTTGCTCACCCTCTACCACGCCGTGCTGCCCGCCAGCGCCAGTCCGCAGTATGATCGCTGGGCGCCGCTCTACTTCCCCGGCATCCCCACCGGCGGCTACATCCAGCCGGATGGTGATGGCGATGGTGATGGCATCGGCAACATCATTGAATACGCTTACGGCTTTGATCCCACCACCCGCAACAGCACGGCGGGTCTCACGTTCGCCCCGACTGGAGGCGGCACGGGTGCCACCGGGACCTTCCGCCGTGATCCGCGTGCGACTGATCTCCTCTACGAACTGCAAGCCAGCGACGACCTCGTCCAGTGGGATACCATCGTCACCAGCACGGCGGGCGGCACACCTTCCGGACCGGCTTTCGTGAGCGATGTCGAAATCAGCGGTGAGGAGCCCATTCGTCTCGTCACCGCCTCCGGTCCGATCACAGGAGGAAAAACCTTCATCCGGCTCAAAATCACGCGGGTGCCATGACTCGTGGTCTTTGGTTCTTCTGTCTCGCCTCAGTTGCCTCCGCTGCCACGGTCGTGACGCTCCAGCCGTCCTCCACGACGCCAAACTCTGGCGATGCCTACCTCCGCGCCGCAGCCGCCGCATCGAATTTCGGCGCTTCGGGTGCTTTGGTGGTGTCCGGTTCGGGCGTGGCGAATACCAACGGCCCGTTTGCCTCGCTGCTGAAATTCGATCTCGCCACCGCCAAGACCACGTTTGATGCCGCCTACGGCGTGGGCGGCTGGACGCTCGATAGCCTTCAACTCCAGCTCACCGCCGCCACGCCGAACAATCTCACTTTCAATGCCAACGCTGCCGGCCTCGTGCTCATCGAATGGCTCGCCGACGACACCTGGCTTGAAAACGCCATCACTTGGAACGGCATGCCTGCCGTCGTCGGTTCTGGAAACGAATCTCTCGGCAGCGTGAGCTACAACGGAGCCAACACCGGCACGATCTTGGCATCGCTCACGGCAGGCTCTGGGCTCACGAATGATCTTCAAAACGGTAGCACCGCCAGCTTCCGTCTCGCTGCTGGTGATGCTGGCGTGAGCATGGTGGTGAACGCACGAAACTTTGGCACCGCCACCAACCGCCCCGCCCTCATCTTATCTGCCTCCGCCGTGCCCGAGCCTTCACGCTTCATCTTCTTCGTGGCCTCTCTGATGTGCCTGAAGATTCGCCGCACGAGGTGACCTCATTCGCTGCCCGGCTGCGGGAGATTTTTCTTCTCGGTGGGCTTTGTGGGAGGTGCGGGAGCGGCTTTCGGATCGGCGGTCAGCCAGGCATCGGGGGCACCGGCTTTGCTGAGCACTTCGCGGAGGGAGATCGACTTGCCGCCACGGCGTTTGCTCTCCTCGGCGGCTTCCATGAAGGCGTAAATCTCCAGTGTGTCCTTCGCGGAGATAGGCGACTGCTTGGTTTGGAAGAACTTGATGATCTCGCGAAGCATCGGCGTGTAATCGCCTTCGCTCTTTTGCTCGGTGACGGCTGTTTTGCCAAAGCGAATGACTTTATAAGCCTTCGCGCCTTCATGAATCGCGTGCAGGGTGCCCGCACGACTGCCCTGCCACAGGCCGGTGACGACCGATGAAGAAGGCGTGGTCACGCGACTCACCGACAGGCAGCCGGTGCCCATGATGGTGAAAAGCGCCTCCGTGGGATGAATGCCGTAAAAGAAGAGATCGGGGTGATGCGCCAGGATATGCGCTGGACCATACGAGAGGGCACCGTGAGCCGGGTCTTTCTCCACATTGGCCACTTCGAGCACGCCGGGATACCAGCGAATGGCCGAGGCGCTGAAAACGGGCACCTTCGCGGCCTCGGCGAGCTTGTAAATCTCCACCGCGTCCTTCAATGAGGCGGCCACGGGCTTGTCCATGAACACCGGTTTGCCGAAGGACAGGATCTGCTTCATCTGCTCCAGCCGCGGACGGCCATCCAGCGTCAGCAGCAGGATGGCATCCACGTTTTTGCACACGTCCTCGATGCCGCTGGCGATGCGCACGCCAAATTTATCCCGCACGATGGCCGTGAAGCCATCCACGCGGCTGCGGCTTTCCTCGATGTCGGCGCTTGGCGCGGCAAAAGCCGCCACCACGCGACCTCCCGGCACATGATTGGGATTCGCGGTGTCGTTCAGCCGCAGCGTGAACTGCTCCGCGTGCGAGGTATCCAGCCCGATGATGCCAATGCGCAGATTTTCAGCCATGAGAGGAAACGAGAGCAGCAGGAAAAAAAGGCCGCGGAAGCACCACAAGGCTGCTCTGGCATGCATTCGTATCATCCGTCGTGATCTTTGGAAGCGCGTGGTTGGCTGTCGGCGGACGGAGAGGGCTTACTTCGCCTCCTTCGCATACTTCTCGAAGGCCTCGGCGATCTTGCCAGCCTTCTCGTCACCTTTGTGGAAGATGAAACGGTGGCGCAGCTTGATGCGCTCGTCCTGCTTCAAGGTCACCGCGCCGCTCTCCGGCTGCACTTTGAGCGAGGCGAGGCCAAACGGATTCGCCGTGAAGAGACCGTAGGTGCGGGCATGCCAGGGCGTGGGGTGGCGGAAGCTGGAAGGATGATTCAGCATCGCGATGCCGTGCTGCTCGCCATCGACGGGACCGTTGAAATCGCACCACGTTGCCCGCTTGCCCCAGGCATCGGCGTCCTTGTCACCATTCGCGTTGATGATCTTGCCGCCCTCTTTGGCGTCCACGCTCATGCTGTGCGGCACGCGGATGCTCAGCCCGGCGTCTTTTTCATCACCCACCTCAATGTCTCCGTTGGAGGCGATGAGGTCGATGTCCACATCGATGATTCGCGTATCGCCCTCGACCATGAAGGTCATCACGCGTTTCTCGGAGACCGTCTTCTTGCCCTCAGAGGTCACATAATCCGCGTAGGCCTCGATGACCGCCGTGGAGCCGCCTCTCAGCGTGCCAAAGCGGGAGTGCTTGATGCTGCCAAGCAGCGCCAAGGACTCGGGCTTGGCCTTTTCGCCATAGGTGGCCTTCTCCGCCCAGGTGTTCGATCCGCCGATGCTTTGATGGCCAAAGTTCAGCCCGCGATGATGCGGATGGTCCTGCTTCTCGCCAGGGACATTCTGCATCGGATAAGCCCGCGTCATGGATTTACCCGTGGGGCCGTAGATCGGCCAGAGGTAAGGCTTGTTGGCCTGATCGACGACGTATTCAGCAAAGGCCTGCCCGTCCACCTTCACCACCGCGCCGCCCGTGGGCGTCTCCGTGACGGTGAATTCGGCGGCGAGTGCCTGAAAACTGAAAACAAGGGTGGTGGCGAGCAGCGAAGCGATTTTCATGGTCGGGTCAGAACGCATGCCCCGCGTGAAATCTTCGTCCAGCGGTAACTTTGCCTGATGAACCGGGAGATTTCGATGCAGACAAGCCTCAGGGCTTTCTGGTAAACCTTCCTCCAGTTCATGAAAAACCGACTCCGTGCCTCCCACCTGCTCGTGCTGGCCTTTTTGGTATCGGCGGGCGGTTTGCAGGCACTCAGCGCCGCACGCGAATGGAATGAGCAACTCCTCAGCGCCATTCGGCAGACCATTCCAAATCCGCCGCAGCATGCGCGGAATCTTTTCCACATGGCCACGGCCATGTACAATGCCTGGGCCGCCTACGACGCCACGGCCATCGGCTACCTGCAAAACGAAAAGATCTCGCCCCTGCCTCCGGACATCGAGGCAGCGAGGCATGAGGCCATCAGCTACGCGGCCTATCGCGTGCTGCGGGAACGTTTTACCACCACCACGCTGCGGAATGCCTTTGATGCGAAGCTGACGTCGCTTGGCTATTCGCCAGCCACGGGGCAGGGGAGCATCACCACCTCCACGACACCCGCTGAGCTCGGCAAACGCCTCGGCCAGGCGGTGCTGAATTGGTCGGTGAACGATGGCTTTGACCAGACGGGCTATCCGCAGGCCTACACAACAAGCGTGAATCCCAACCTGGCGTCCACCCTCGTGCTCCCGGTGCTCGGCACGAATGCCAGCTTCATCTCGAACCGCCCGCTCGGCTTTGGCATTCCCACCGGCACGCATCCGAACTACTGGCAGCCGCTCGATCTCGCCACGAGCGTGACGCAAAACGGCATCCCCATCCCCGGCGGGGCGCAGTCTTTCCTCGGCGTGCAAAGCCTCGCCACCACGCCCTTCAGTCTCACACGCAGCGATGCCACGAAGCCCTGGCTCGATCCTTTTGGCGGTCCCTCTCGGCTCAGCTACGGCGGCGTCACCAGTGCCACGGACAATGAATACAAGCAGCAGGCCCTCGGCGTGCTCATCGCCAGCAGCCAGCTCAATGACAACACGCTCGTGAACATCTCCCCCGGTGCCATCGGCAACAATCCACTCGGCAGCGACAGCGGTACCGGCTTCACCACCAATCCGGTGACCGGCGGCACCTACACCGCGAACAACGTGAAGCGTGGCGACTACACCCGCGTGCTCGCCGAATTCTGGGCCGATGGGCCGAACTCCGAAACGCCACCCGGCCACTGGCATGTGCTGGCGAATCAGGTGGCTGACAATCCTGCCACCGTGAAACGCCTTCGCGGCACTGGCCCGGTGGTGAACGACCTCGAATGGGATGTGAAGGTTTATTTCGCCCTCTCCGCCGCCACGCATGATGCCGCCTGTGCCGCGTGGGCTTTGAAGCGCTACTACTCCGGCCCGCGACCCATCACCATGATCCGCTACATGGCGAGCAAAGGCCAGTCATCGAATCCTTCCGGCCCATCGTATCACGTGGAAGGCCTGCCGCTCCTGACGGACGTGTGCGAGGTCATCACCAGCGTCACCGCAGATGTCGGAGGCAAGCATCGGAACATCTTCAACCTCAACACCGGCTTCACCCAGCTCGGCACGAACTTCATCGGGCAGATCGCCGTGAAATCCTGGCCCGGTGAGCATAACAACAACCTCCCCGCGCCGTCGATTGCTACGAATCAAAGCCTCGTCACCTGGATGCTCGCGAAGGACTGGCTGCCGTTTCAGCGCAAGACCTTCAACACGCCCGCCTTTCCCGGTTACATCAGCGGTCACAGCAGCTTCAGCCGTGCCGCGGCCGAGGTGCTGGCCAGCATCACTGGCAGTCCCTACTTCCCCGGCGGCTTTCACCATCACACCTATGCCGCCAATTCGATGCAGATCGACAAAGGCCCCAGCGCCGCCGTCGATCTGCAATGGTGCTCGTATTTCGACGCCGCGGATCAGGCCGGCCAATCGCGACGCTACGGCGGCATCCATCCCAGCGAGGATGACTTCCACGGCCGCCACGTCGGCTCGCAGGCCGGTCAGAGCGCCTTCACCCTCGCGGAGAAGTATTGGAGCGGCAGCATCTTCAGCCAGAGCCTTTCACCCGCTGTCACCCTCGGCTCCGGCAGCGCCACGCTGAGCTGGACCGCCGTGCGCGGCATGTATCAAAAGGTCCAGTACTCCACCGACCTCATCACCTGGACCGACGCCACCATCGCCACCCAAACCTACACCACCACCGGCACCTGGACCGACACGAGCCCCGATCCCGGCTGTAAATTCTACCGCGTTGTGTGGTCCGCCGTGCCGTGAGAGAAAAAGGCTGCTTCGTAGCGGAAGACGTGAGTCTTCCGGCATTGCCGACGCGAAGATTTTTGCCAAATGCGCTTCAGCGGCCTATGTCCGCCCATCCACGCATGCGCCCGAACCGATCAGACAATCCCACCGCTCGTCAAAACCGCCATTCGCGGAGTGACAATCACGTCCACACCTACGACGAGACAGATATCGCCAGCCTGCTGGAGGATAAAAAGGACCCGCTCGTGCTGATCCTCGACTGCGTGCAGGACCCGCACAACCTCGGTGCCTGCCTGCGAACCGCCGATGCCGCTGGCGTCTCGATGGTGATGATGCCCAAGGACAAATCCTCCCCCATCAGTGACACGGTGATTCGTGTGGCCTGCGGCGGGGCGGAGAATGTGCCACTCGTGCGTGTCACGAACCTCGTGCGTGCGATGGAAAAGCTCAAAGAGCTTGGAGTCTGGCTCGTGGGCACGGCAGATGAGGCCACGCAGAGCCTCTATGACATCGATCTGAAAGGCGGCATCGGCATCGTCATGGGCGCCGAAGGCCCGGGCATGCGTCGCCTCACGGGCGAGCACTGCGATTTCCTCGTGAAGATTCCCATGGGCGGCAAAGTCGAGTGCCTGAACGTCTCCGTCGCCACCGGCGTGTGCCTGTTTGAGTGCGTGCGGCAGCGGTTGAAGAAGTGACCACCTCTGCCTTCGAGGTGTGCCTTTCCGAAACTACCGATCAATAGTCCCGAAACGGCCCGCGAGGTTCGCTTGCATCCATCTCGGTTCGCCAAGCTTCAAAACGCTCGCGCATGCTTTTTGCCACGTCGGGCTTCTCGCGGCTCAAATCCTTCTTTTCGCCCAAATCGGTGCTCAAATCATACAGGCCGCCACCTTTGCCGGATTCGACCCACTTCCAGTTTTCAAAGCGAGCGGCTTTATCCGCTCGACGCTGCCAGAACATCTCGCGACGCGGTGATTTCGATTCGCCGCGCAGCACCGGCAGCATGTCATGACCATCGAGCTTCACACCATCGGGAGCTTGGGCACCCGTGGCGGCGAGCAGTGTAGGCATCAGTTCCAGCGAGGTGAGGAATTCATCCGTCACTTTTCCTGCCGGCACCTTGCCCGGCCAGCGCAGGATGAAGGGCACCCGCAGCCCGCCCTCCCACATCGTGCTCTTGCTGCCTTTCAGCGGGGCGTTGCCGCCATTCCCGCTGCCGCCGTTGTCGGAGAAGAAGAGGAAGATCGTGTCCTGCGTGAGCCCCGCCTTCTCCACCGCCTGCATCACGGCACCGATGGCCTCGTCCATGCAGGTCAAGGCCCCGCCATACCTTGCCAGTTTCTCGTCCTCGACCTTCCCGTGATACATGGCGACGTATTTTTCCGGTGCCTGCACACCTTCGCCCTTCTTCTTTTCACCTTCCTTTGTGCCTTCGCCAAAGGTCGAAGCGCTGTGTGGAGCATTTAAGGGCAGGTAGAGGAAGAACGGACGCTTCCCCGCATGCTCGCCAATGAATCGCAGCGCTTCACGACGAAAGACCTCGGTGGCGTAGGTTCCCTTGTCTTCCTGCGTGCGATCATTGCCACGAAACATCGACGGCACGCCGTAGCGCTCGTGCATGTAGTAATCGATGCCGTTGTTCCCGTGGCCGTAGAAGAAATCAAAGCCGCGCTGCAGCGGCAGATAGCGCCTCGCCTGCCCCATGTCCCACTTGCCCACGCAACCGGTCGCGTAACCGGCCTTCTTGAGCATGTCGCCAATCGTCACCTCGCGCACATCGAGTCCCAGCGTCATCTCCGGTGATACCGCATACTCTTCGGCTGAGAACTGGTGGCCAAAATTGACCATGTCATTGCGCACCATGTCGTAGAGCCCGTTGCGCTGCGGATAGCGTCCGGTGAGCACGCTGCCTCGCGACGGCGTGCAGGCCGGCCACGTCACATAAAAGCTCGTCGCCCGCACGCCCTCAGCGGCCAGTTTGTCGAGGTTCGGCGTGATCAGTGGCTTCGAGCCGATGCAGCCGAGATCGGGATAGCCCTGATCATCGCTGATGATGAGCACGACATTCGGTGGCGAGGCCAGGAGGCTCGTCACGGCAAGAGTCAGGACAATGAGAACACGCATTGGCCCATCAACGGCATCTGGAGGCGGGTTGCTTCATCTCATTGGCGAGACTGGAAAGGTCAGCGCTTCCCACGGCTTATTCTCCGTCCCATGAATGTGATCCAACAAGAGAACGCCCGCGCAGGCTCGAATGACTGGCAGCTCACGCGGATGCGGCTGGATGGCAGCGGCTATCGTTCGCCGGTGATTGAGGGCTACTGCTCGCGGCAGTCGGTGAAGGCCGGCGAGGTGCTCGATGTCTTCGTGAGCACTCAACCCGCGGCGAAATTCAAGATTGAGATCTTCCGCACGGGATTCTACGGAGGTCGCGGAGCCCGCAAACTGGCCGAGTTGGGGCCTTTTGAAGGTAAAGAGCAACCCACGCCCGGCATCGGCGAGAAACGTCTCCGCGAATGCCAGTGGAAAAAATCCACCTCGATCACGATTCCCGCGGATTGGGTCAGCGGCGTCTATCTGGGACGTTTGACGACGATACCTAGCTCATTGAACGAGCCCTACTGGCAGAGCTACCTCGTTTTCATCGTCACCGATGATCGGAAGGCGGACATCCTTCTTCAATGCAGTGATAACACCTGGCAGGCCTACAACAAATGGCCGGACAACTACTCCCTCTACACCGACCCGAAGGGCAACCAAGGCTCAACGAGCGATGTGAGCTTTGACCGGCCTTACGCGAAGTATGCGCAGATCTATGAGAACCCGCAGTCGGTCGGCAGCGGCGAGTGGTTGTGCTTCGAATTCCCGCTCGCCTACTGGCTGGAGGAGCAAGGCTACGACGTGAGCTATTGCTCGAATGCGGATATGATCTCCGAGGAGCGCGGCTTGAACTGCAAGGCCTTCATCAGCGTGGGCCACGATGAGTATTGGGACATCCGTCAGTATCAGAGCGTGGAAAAGATGCGCGATGCCGGCGTGAACCTGCTCTTCCTCTCCGGCAATTCGGTGTGCTGGGTCACGCCTTTCTCCCCAAACGCCTCCGGCGTGCAAAACCGCCGCATCTTCCGTGGCGGGCCGTATGGAGGTGACTACAAATACGCGGTGGATCGCGAGAAGGAGCATGGCCCCTACCCGCATCGCGGCCCGGATGAGGGCTATCTGATGGGCGTGCGAAACATCGACCCGGTCAACGGCGGTGGCGATTGGACCTGCGTGAAGTCGGAGCATTGGATTTTCGAGGGCACCGGCATGAAGGCGGGGGATTCCATCCCCGGCATGATAGGTTGGGAATATCATGGTGATCCGCCCAAAGACCTTCCAGGCCTTGAAGTCCTCGCCGCAGGCACCGCCTTTCAAGGTGGTCGCAACCCGCAGCAATGGCAGTCAGTCATTTTTGACGGCCCGAAGGGCAATTTCATCTTCAACGCCTCCACCATCTGGTGGGCGCAAGGATTGAGCAAACCACCCGGCCACATGCCCGTGTGGAGCCACTACTCACGACCTCATGGCACCGACAAGCGAGTGCAGCGCATCACGGCGAATCTGCTGAAGCGGGCGTTGGGGTGAGAGTCACACGCATGGGCCCCAAACGGGTTCGGGGCGCTGGAGTGCTGGAGTGCTGGAGTGCTGGAGTGCTGGAGTGCTGGAGTGCTGGAGTGCTGGAGTGCTGGAGTGCTGGCTCCATCACCACACCATTACTCCACTTCTCCACTTCTCCACTTCTCCATCTCTTCGCCCCGCCCCCTTTTCCGATGAAGTGGCGTCGATATTCCGATTCCGGGACCAATTTTCAGTTTCCAAAACACTGAACTCCCGTTTCAATCGGCGCACCTTGCCCGAGCCGCTTCCATCTGTCGATTCACGCCGTTACGACTGCCCACAGTGTGGAGCACCGGTGCCGTTTCGATCGTCGATTGCCATTTTCGCCGTGTGCGAGCACTGCCGCTCGTCGGTGGTGCGAAAGGATTTTAATGTGGAGACCTTCGGCACGATGGCCGAACTGCCGCCGGACCTTTCACCGCTGCAAGTCGGCACCAAAGGGCATTACGCAGGACGCGGCTTCACGCTCATCGGCCGACTGCGCCTGCACTGGGGCGATGGGAGCTGGACGGAATGGTGCGCCGATTTCGGCGGCGGCACCATTGGCTGGATCGCGGAGGCGATGGGCTTTTACATGGTGAGCTTTGAGCAGACCGCGCCGGAGGTGGCGAAGGTCGATTTGAATGTGAATGCCGGTGCCCGCCTCACGCTCGCGGGGCAGAGTTGGCTGGTGAACGATGTCAAAAAGGCTTGCTGCATCGCGGTCGAGGGCGAGCTGCCCTTTGCCGTGGCTCCAGATGCTCTGCGCACCGGCATTGATCTCACCGGGCCGGATGGTGGCTTTGGCACCGTCGAAATTAGTGGTGATCAGCGCACCTTTTACGCGGGCCATTACGCCCAGTTTGAAGAGCTGAACTTCACCGAGCTGCGCAAAGTGCCAGGCTGGGATCAGCACGCGGAGATCACGCGGCATCAAAGCCAGGCCGAGAACTGCCCGAACTGCGCCGCGCCGGTTCACATCCGTGCCGAGGGCCTGTCGATGTCCGCCGTGTGCGGTTCCTGCGCCACCATTCTCGATACCTCGAAGCCCGGCCTTGCCGCCGTGGGCCAGGTGATGAAGACCACGCTGCAAATCAAGCCGGTGCTGCCCATCGGCGCTCGTGGCGTGCTGAAGGGCGAGATGTGGGAGGTCATCGGCTTCATGCGGCGGAAAGATCAGTGGTGCTCGTGGGATGAATTTCTGCTCTTCAATCCCTGGCTCGGCTTTCGCTTCCTCGTGACCTTCCGCGGCCATTGGTCCTTCGTTCGCCTCCTTCCCGGCCATCACACGCATGATCGGTGGAATGAAGAACGCTTCGCTCTCTTTGCCCGTGAGGAAGTCACCACGATGAATGTGCTCGGCGAATTCTACTGGCGAGTGCGCTCCGGGGAGAAAGTGCAGCTCACGGACTACATCTCGCCTCCACGCGTGCTTTCGGCGGAGTTCAGCAAGGAACTCAACGAGGTCACCTGGTCCGGCGGCGAGTACATCGACCACCTGGAGGTGCAGCGAGCCTTTTTGACCGATGGCACCCGCCTGCCGTCGCCGCAGGGTCGCTATCTCAACGAGCCGAATCCGCATCGCGAGCGCTGGCGTGGCATGCGCGTGACCTTCTTTCTGGTGCTGGGGGCTTACATCCTGATTCAATTGCTCTGCCTCGGCTTTGCCACGCAGACCAAGGTGTATGACCTGAGCGGCGTCGTCTCGACCGGCAATCCGCTGGAGAAAACCATCGTCACCAAGCCCTTCACCGTCAGCGGCGGCTCTGCGCCGCTTCACGTCCACACCGAAACCAGCGCCTTGCCGCTCGGCGGCTATCTGGCGCTGAAGGGCAGCCTCGTGAACGCCAAAGACCAGCACGCCACGCCCGTGCTGCTGCCGATGACCAACTACCAATCCGTCGCCGAGGAGCAGCGCAGTGATGTCACGCTGCCGGCGGTGCCGGCCGGCGAGTATTACTTTCGCCTGGAGCCGGACGCCTCCTCCACCATAGCCCAGGCACCGGTCCGTCTCAGCGTGGAGCGCGGCGGCCTCTTCTGGTCGAATTTCTGGATGGGCCTCATCGCCATCTGTCTGTGGCCTCTTTGGGTGCTGATGCGCTCTTCCAATTTTGAAAAACAACGCTGGATGGAGAGCGACTTCAGCCCCTACGCCAGCTCCAACGATGATGACGACGACTGAACCACCTCGCCACGCATGAAACATCCCTTCTACACCGTCTTTGCCATCGGCTCATGCCTCTACCTCGGTCTCGCGAACTTGCGTGGATGGAACTACTTCACCTCCAGCGCCAATCGCAGCGCCTTCTCCAGCACGAGCTATCGCTATCGCCCCGCCATCAACACCAGCAGCGGCAGTTCTGGCGGCTGGTTCTCCGGTGGTGGCGGCTTTCATAAATGACCGCTCCTCGAATCAGAAATCAGAAATCTAAACTCAGGAATCAATCCATGGACACCGCCATCCTCCTCAACTCCCTCATCTACGCCCTCCTCGGCGTGGTGATCTTCATCACCAGCTTCATCATCGTGGACAAGCTCACGCCCTACGACCTCTGGAAGCAGCTCGTCGAGGAAAAGAACATCGCCCTCGCCATCGTCGTGGGATCGGCGGCCCTTGGCATCTGCCTGATCATCGCGTCAGCGATACATTGAGGGCGGGGCGAGAGGTGGAAAGGCTTGGGTTTGACCTGATTGACCTAGCTGACCTTTTTGACCGCTCGTTTTAATTCCACCGAACCTTCTCTGGCACGCCAGCCATGAGTCCGAAGGTGGGCCCCATGTCATGAAGGATGGCTCCCCAGAGATCCTCAGGCGTGGCGAGGGTGAGGACGAGCGGGCGGGCCTTCGCGGTGATCCAGGAGCGGCGTTGGATTTCATTCTCGAGCTGGCCGCCGGTCCAGCCGGAGTAGCCCACAAAGCCACGCACCTCGTGGCCGAGCTTCAGCGCCTTCAGCGCATCGGGCACGGAGAGATGCGTCTGGCAGCGCAGGGTGCTTTTGCGCTTGTTCCAGTGCAGTGCGGCAAAGGCCAGCTTGTCCGTGGCCACTGGCCCGCCCATGAAGACAGGAACTTCACCCAGTGGACCCAGGTCTTGATCCGGCAGCAGATCCCCCACCTGCTGCTCCAGCGGGCGGTTCAGGATGTAGCCAAAGGCACCGTCCTTCTGATTGTGCGCGGCCATGAAGATCACTGTGCGAGCAAAGTTCGGATCATCCATCACGGGCGAGGCCAGCAGCAGCGTGCCAGCGAGCGGCGAAGGATCGGAAGAAGGTTTCTTTGAGGGGGGCATGCGTCACAAAATGGTCCAGTCGCGCTTTTTCGCACGATGAAAATGCATCTCGGAAGGCAGATCACGCGGTGATCCAGCTGTGCAGCGTCTTCATATCCCGCAGATGGGCCTCACGGAAGGTCTTCAGCACGGCGGGATCCTTCGGATTGCCTTCGAGATACTCGACGTGGAGGGAGATCGGGCCGCTGTAGCCGGTCTTCATGAGCATCTTGCCGTACGCCGGGTCCACCTGGCCTTCACCGAGCGGCACGGTGACGAGCTTGCGACCCTCCCACGTGTAGTCTTTGAAATAAGCCGCGCCGATGTGGTCTTTGACGAGGTTGAACTCCAGCGGCCAGGACTTCCCGCCCTCGCAGGTAGCGTGCAGGATGTCGAAGGCGAAGCTGAACTCCGCCGCGGGATACTCCCGCATGATGGAGAAGATGTCCCACACCGGTGCCCCGAAGTAATCCTGCCCGCTGTGATTCTGAAACATCGGCTGGATGCCGATCTCCTTGCACAGCGCCACGAGGTCTTTGATCTTCGGACGGATGGCCTGGAGCTGCTCCCAGATCGGCTGCTTGAGGTCATACTTGAAGTAGTTCATGCGGAAGCGCTTCACGCCCAGCTTCGCCGCCGTGCGCAGCACCTCCTCCGTGCGCTGCTCCGCGCTCACCTCGTTGATGCCGGAGGTCATGATCATCATTTCAAGATTCTGCTTTTTAAGCGCCTCGACAAATTTCGGCAATTCATCCACCACCTGCTCCGGCGTGATGTGACCTGACTTCGGACGAATCGGTGCCTCGATGCCATCCACGCCCATCTCCGCACCCAGGCTGGCGATGTCGTCATAGCCGAGGCCGATGAGATGCTTCGTGAAGAAGCAGATCTTGTTTTTCACTTTCGGCGTTTCCGCCAACAACGGAGCGGTAAAAGCCAAAGCGGAGAGGTTGCCAAGAAAAGCGCGACGTGTGTTCATGAGAGGCAGCTTGAACGCCACCGTGCGCTCGACTCCTTCACTCATAATGCATTCCATTTCCGGCCAAAACATCGTCATCATGGGCGGCACGACGGGTCTAGGCCTTTCCGCCGCGAAAAAACTCGTCGCCGCCGGAGTGAACGTCGTCGTCACCAGCCGCACGCAGGCCAATGTGGATGCCGCCTTGGCCGAACTGGGGCCGAATGCCCGAGGCTTCGCCGCCGATGCCGCCACGCCGGAGGCCGCCGAGCGTGCGGTGGCCATGTTTGATCGACTCGACGCCCTCTACCATGTCGCCGGCGGCAGCGGACGCGCAAAAGGCGACGGCCCGCTTCACGAACTCACCGACGAAGGCCTCGATTACACGCTCGACCTCAATTTGAAGTCCGTCGTGCTCTCGAATCGCGCCGCCGTGCGGAAATTCATCCAGCAAGGCACCGGCGGCGTCATCCTCAACATGGCCAGCGTGCTCGGTTACTCGCCCTCGCCCAAATTTTTCGCTTCGCACGCCTACGCTGCGGCAAAAGCGGGCATCATCGGCTTCAGTAAATCCATCGCCGCCTACTACGCCCCGCAAAACATCCGTGTGAACGTCATCGCCCCCGCTCTCGTCGAGACGCCCATGTCGAAACGTGCCGCCACCAACGACGACATCATGACCTTCATCAAAACCAAGCAACCCCTCGACGGCGGCCGCATCGGCCATCCCGAAGACTGCGATGCCGCCGCGCTGCTACTCCTCTCCCCCGATTCCAAATTCATCACCGGCCAAGTCCTCGCCGTCGATGGCGGGTGGAGCGTGAGTGAAGGGCAGATCCATTCGTGAGAAGTAAGATGTGAGATGTCAGAAGTGCTGCTTCCCACGTCTCACATCTGACTTCTAACTTCTAACTTCTAACTTCTCACCTTTCTTGCGACCTCAACTTTGAACCCAGAACTCACAACTTTGAACCTCGCCATCGGCATCGACCTCGGCGGCACGAACATCAAAGCCGCACTCGTGGACACCCAATCCGCGAAAACGCTCGCCACGCTCTCCAAACCCACTCGTGATAGCGAGTTCGAAAACAACAGCCCACGCTTCGCCCTCACCGTGCGTGAGATCGTTCATGAGTTCGAAGCGCAGGCAGGCTCCCAACTCGCCGTTGGCCTTTCCGCGCCCGGTTTAGCCAATCCAGATGGCAGTTGCATCGAATGGATGCCCGGACGCATGCACGGACTCGAAAAGTTCAACTGGTCCGCCTTCCTCGAACGCGACTGCCGCGTGCTCAACGACGCCCACGCGGCTCTTCTCGGCGAAGTCTGGGCCGGAGCTGCCAAGAATACGCGAGACGCCTTCATGCTCACCCTCGGCACCGGCGTGGGCGGAGCGATCTGGACTGGCGGAAGGCTTCTCCAAGGTAAAATCGGCCGAGCCGGCCACCTCGGCCACATCAGCATCGACACGAACGCTCCACGCGATGACTTCAACACGCCCGGCAGCCTCGAAGACGCCATCGGCAATCAAACCATCGGCCTTCGCGGCGAAGGCCGCTACGCTACCACCCACGCGCTGCTCGATGCCTATGCCGCGGGCGATGCACACGCCCAAAAAGTCTGGCTTACCTCCGTCCGCCATCTCGCCGCTGCCATCGCGTCCTTGATCAACGTCCTCGATCCCGAACTCATCATCCTCGGCGGCGGCATCGCCACCGGTGCGAAAGACCTTCTCTTCAAGCCGCTCCAACAAGCCCTCGACGACTTTGAATGGCGTCCCGGCGGCCACCAAGCCCGCCTAGCTCCAGCGATGCTCGGTGACAGCGCCGGATGCCTCGGTTCCGTTTTCAATCTCCTTAACGGCTAGGTTCAGAACCCCATTTCTCCATGACTCCAGCACTCCAATACCTCGAAGCATCTCAAGGCCTCCTCAACCGCGTCCGCGACCAACTTCCGCTCATCCAACAGACCGCCGACATGTTCGCCAAGACGATCCTCGCTGGCCAAATGGTCCATGTCTTCGGCTCCGGCCACAGTCGCATCCTCGTCGAGGAGATGTGGCCGCGTTACGGCTCGTTTCCGGGCTTCAATCCTATCGTCGAGCTCTCGCTGACCTTCCACAACCTCGTCGTCGGAGCCAATGGCCAGCGTCAGGCCATGTTCCTCGAAAACGTCAGCGGCTTCGCCAACCGCATCCTCCGCAATTTCGACCTCCAGCCCGGCGACAGCGCCCTCGTCATCTCCAGTGGTGGCTGCAACGTCGTCCCCGTCGAGATGGCGGAGGAGTTTCAAAAGCGCGGCGTCAAGGTCGCCGCCATCATCAGCACCACGCACAGCGAAGCCAGCACCAGCCGCCACCGCGACGGCAAGAAGCTCCAGGACTTCTCCGACATCGTCCTCGACACCGGCGCCCCTGTTGGTGATGCCATGGTGAAGATCGAAGGCCTCGAAACACCCGTGGCACCCGGCAGCACCGTCGGTGGCTGCCTCCTCGTGAACGCCATCAAAGCCGAAGTGGCGGATCGTCTCACCAAAGCCGGCCAACCTCCGAAGGTGCTGACCGCTGGAGCTGTTGTGGGAGCCGAGAAAGCCACGGAGCTGTTTGAAGCCGCGTATGATGAGCACGCGCGGCGGATTTCACGCTACTACGCGGGTCTCGGCGTCTGACATGTCAGACGGGTCCGACTTGTCCGACTCTGCCGCATCGGTTGTCGTTTGCGGTTCACGCGTGGCATGACGGCCTCGTCTGTCGTTTCATGGCCGCATCATGAAATCCCAACCGCTTCGCACCTCCGTCATCGGCAGTTATCCGTTTCCGGGCTGGCTTGAATTCTCCGCGCAGCATCTCAGCAGCTTCGGCACGGCCGACATCGCCGAAATGCAGGACGATGCGGCGCAGGTGGCGATTCAGGATCAAATTGCCGCCGGGCTCGATGTCATCACGGATGGCGAGCAGACGCGTTTTGACTTCAACTTGAGCTTTTACGGCTTCATCGAAGGCATCGCGCTCGAACCGGCCAGCCCGCGACGCTTTGGGCCGCCGGCGCACGATCAACGTGGCAAACACGAGATCGTCGGCGAACTGCGTGCGCCGCGTGGACTCGGCGCGGTGGAGGAATTTCAGCGTTTGCAGCGTCTCGCAGGCCACACCGGCAAACGCCTCAAAGTGTCCGTGCCCGGCCCTTACACGCTCAGCGGCCGACTTTCGCCAAATGAGCGCTACAAAGACCGCTACGCCATCACCGAGGCCTTGCTGCCCATCGTGAACAAAGAGATCGCCGACCTCGTCGCCGCGGGCGCAGAGGAAATCTGCGTCGATGAGCCTAGCATGAGCTGCTACGGCTACCGCGAGGACACGAAACGCTTCGTGGACATCTTCAATCGCACCGTCGCCAGCGGTTACGGCAAGGCCCGCATCTGCACGCACCTCTGCTTTGGCAATTTCAAAGGCCATCCCGTCGGCTGGCGCAAATACGCGCCGCTCTTTCCCGCCTTCCTCGATCTCCACTGCGATGAAGTCCACGTCGAGATGGCGAATCGCGAATACGCCGAGCTCGATGTCATCAAACCGATGTCCGAGCGCTACGACGTCGCCGTCGGCATCATTGATGTGAAGAGCTACCACATCGAAACGCCTGAGCAGATCGCCGATGCGGTGCGCGCCTGCTTGAAGCATGCGCCTGCCGAAAAACTCGTCTTTGCCCCCGATTGCGGTCTCTCCCAAACCGCCCGCTGGGCCGCGAAGAAGAAACTCGCCAGCATGTGCGCTGGTGTGGAGATCGTGAAGAAGGAACTCGGGCTGGCCTGAGCCAATCCATCTCTCGCTCCCCCCGTAGCGGCAAACGTCAGTTTGCCGACTGGAAGCGCCCCAACCTACCTCCGCAGCATCTGAATGATCTGCTGCTCCATGGCAGTGACATCCGCGCCGAGGTGTTTTTGCAGCAGGAGCCGGGTGAGCCTTGCCCTTGCCTCTTGTTTGGCCACGCCATCCTCTTCATCATAATCCACGGCACCGTCCTCCCGTTTCCATTCCGCGGGAAACTCCTCGCTGAAGGCGCGGTAGAGTTCCAGCAGCCGCTTCTCGCCAAACACCTTCGCGATCCAGCCGACAGCGTAAGCACTGAGCATGTAGCGGCTATGCAAGGTGAGAGGGTCATCTTTCTCGCGACGCAGCGTGCCATGCCGAGTCAGCTCCACGAGGCTGGTGCCACGAGCCATCGCATCTCGCAGCAGATCCGGCCGTTCCGTGAAGCGTTCGGAGGAAAAATAGACCGCCGCACCTTCCACGAGCCATCCCGGCGTCCACGGACGTGACCACTCGCCGAGCGCCAAATGCGTGAGTTCATGCTCCATCGTGATCTGCTGCTGGTTTCCGCGATCGGCAAAGGCCTGATGGCTCTTCACCCCGGCGTTGTTTGCATACATGGCGAGGTTGTAAGTCTGCAGCTTGCCGTTCTCGACGATCGTCACACCGGGTGCCGCACCCGCCGCCATGCCGGGATCAGCCCCGCTGAGGATTTGAAAATCACCTTCATCGGAGCAATGAAAGGCCACATAGGTGGCACTCATCGGCAGACCCGCCGCGAGCAGATGATCGTAGGCCTCCTCGAGCTGGGCGGACATCACCTGCGCCTGCCGCGCATCCTGCGCTGTGTCCTTGTGCACCACGAGGATGCGATGGCTGGCATGTACGCGGTCGTAACCACGGCTCCAAAAGGGCGGCCCATGCGGAAAGGTGAGCGCCTTGACCTTCCAGCTTCCCTCGCCGGTGGCCTGCATGCGGGCATACATCGGGATGTAGAAGGCATTCGTGCCGCGATGACCTTTGAGCCGGTAATTCATGCGCAGACTCACCACACGCAGCTCGCCGTTTTCGAGGTCCATGCTTTGCGAATCAAACGGCCGGATGTCCACGCTCTCAAAGGCCATGCGGCCGAGGTTCTGAAATAGCTCCGGCTCCTTCTCCACCTCGAAAAGCTTCCGCGCCTCGTCGAGGCGGCCCTCGGTGAGGGATTTGGATACGCCCGCCCAAAAGGTCGTCACATGGTCAAAGAGCTTCTGCTCCGCCAGCGAGTGCATGCGAGCGGCGGTGAAGGTGGGCGTTTGCTTGTTCGCATGATCCACCTTCCACAGGCCTTCTTTGGCATCAAAGAGCAGCGGCAGTTTCGGATAGCCGGGAAACCAGAACCACAGTCGCGAGGCTGCATGCGGATGCGGCATGGCAAAGCGCAGGATGCCGCGATTCTCCACGCCCGGCGGCCACACACCCGGCGGCGCGATGCGGTCCACAATGCCGCCGCGCACCTCGAGCACCGCCAGCTTTTGCCCGTCGCTACCTAGCAGACGCGCCTCATCGCCTTTCGGGCAACGATCGAGCTGGATGGCGTAGCGGGCGATGTTGCTGAAGACCATCTCCAGCATCAGCGATCCATCGGCGCAGCGCATCTGGCCGAGGCGCAGGCCCACGTTTTGATTGCCCGCATTCAGCGGCTCCAGCGCCGCGCCGAGGTCCATCGTCTTGCCCTCTGCCAGCGAGAGATCCGGCGGGGTAAAAGCCATCTGGTCATTCAGCAGAAATTTCAGCGGCGCATGCGTCTCCACATCCAGTACCGTGATCTCATCCAGATCCTCCTCCGACCAGGGAAAGCTCAGCACGGTAAAGACCGCCTCCTGTGGAAACAGCATGGCCGCGGCGCTTTCCCGCCATCCCGCGCCCGCCTCTGCGCAGGCCACGTTTCCTCCACCCGTCGCCTTCCGCAGATGAATCAGGCTCGCCTCCATCGGGGCTGGCAGCGCC
Source organism: Verrucomicrobiaceae bacterium (assembly GCA_016713245.1). GTDB lineage: Bacteria > Verrucomicrobiota > Verrucomicrobiia > Verrucomicrobiales > Verrucomicrobiaceae > Prosthecobacter. Next base: position 819,945 of record JADJPM010000004.1, read on the forward strand.
ACCGGCTCCATCGTCTGGTTTTGCAGGCCCACCCGCAGTTTCAGCAGGCCATTCGCATGCTCCGCCGTGCTCAGCAGCAGGAGAAATCCGCTTTGACGGAGTGATTTCGGCTGCGCCGCGCCGCCCAGCCGCCAGCAGCGACTCTCCGCCGCGTGCAGACGAGGCGTGAGAAAAAGCAGCGCGAGGAGGATGGATCGCATCGCGGTTTTTTTAACTCGAATCACCGTCACGCGCCACTCTTTGAAACATCTTCCCCGCTCGCCGGGTATGAGGTTGACACGTTTCCGGCCCACCGCTGGAATGCAGCACTCTCCACCATGAAAAAATACAACGTCGGCATCATCGGATACGGCTGGGCGGCCACCGCCCATATCGAAGCGATCAATAAAACCACCCAGGGCCAGGTCACGGCCATCTATTCCTCGCGGAAGCTCGACGATGCCGAGCTCAGCGCCAAGCACGGCGGCCAGATCAAGAGCTACCAGAGCATCGATGCCATGCTCGCCGATCCGTCCATCCATGTTGTGGACATCACCAGCTACCCCAGCCAGCACCGCGATCAGGCCATCGCCGCCGCGAACGCCAAAAAGCACATCATCCTCGAAAAGCCGATGGCGAACAGCCTCCAGGAAGTGCGTGAAATCACCGCCGCCGCGAAGTCCAATGGCGTGCAGGGCTGCGTCTGCTTCGAGTGCCGCTTCTCGAACCAGTTCACCGTCACCAAGGCCCTCATTAATGAAGGCCTGCTCGGCAGCCTGCATTACGGCGAAGTCGATTATTACCACGGCATCGGGCCTTGGTATGGCCAGTTCCGCTGGAACACCGGCAAGAAAGACGGCGGCAGCGCCCTCCTCACCGCCGGCTGCCATGCCCTCGATGCCCTCCTCATGATGATGGGCAGCGAAGTCGAGAGCGTCTCCTCCTTCTCCACCCGCAGCAGCAGCGAGATCTTCAAGCCCTACGAATACGACACCAGCAGCACCACCATCATCCGCTTCAAAAACGGCGCTGTCGGCAAATCCGCCGCCATCGTGGACTGCCTGCAACCCTACTACTTCCACACCCACCTCTGCGGCAGCCAGGGCAGCCTCCTCGACGACAAATTCCACTCGATGAAGCTCCACACCGACAAGCACGCCTGGAGCAAGCTCTCCATGAAGATGCTCGACTCCGGCGACGTGAGCGATCACCCCTACCAGAGCCAATTCCAGGCCTTCTTCGATGCCCTCGATGCTGGCAAGCCCATGCCCCTCACCAGCTTCGAGGAATCCCAAAAGTCCTTCGAAGTCATCTTCGCCGCCGACAAGAGCGCCGAGCAAGGCGGCCGCCCCGTCAAAATCAGCGAACTCGCCTGATCCATCTCCCCAGACCTCCACCGCCCGCCGTGTCACCCACGGCGGGCGGTTTTGTTTTCTGGATTTGGAACACGAATCCAAGCCGAATGGGAACCAAATGGCCACGAAGGGGGGGCAGAGACATTTGCGGCCATTCGTTTCCATTCGTTTTCATTCGCGTTGAATCCGAATGCCCCGGCCCCGAGCATTCATGTTTTTGGAACACGAATCCAAGCCAAATGGGAACCGAATGACCGCGAATGAGGACCAGCGACATTCGCGGCCATTCTTTTACATTCGTTTTCATTCGCGTTGCATTTGTCCCGCCTGGAGCCTTGCGAGATCTCTTTTGAACACGAATCCAAGCCGAATGGGAACCGAATGACCTCAAAGAGCTAGCCAGAGGCATTCGCGGTCATTCTTCCTCATTCGTTTTCATTCGCGTTGAATCCCGGTTCCCTCCCGAAAACCCCGTTGACGAACCGCCTCCCGCCCCGACTATCCGCCGTCACGACAGGGGCGTCCCACCGCAGGGACTGAGACGGATTTTCCTATTCGAACCCTCCGAACCTGATGCGGGTCATGCCGCCGAAGGGAGTTCGCTCGGAGGTATCTCAGTTCACGGCCACAGGCCGCCCCAACCAAGAACGAAGAACCACGAACCAAGAACTTTCCCCGACATGATCGCCGATCCCAAAACCTCCTTCGAGCCCCATTCCTCCGAGCAACTCCCCGCCTCCACCCGCGTCTATGTCGAGGGGCAGATCCACAAGGATGTCCGCGTCCCCATGCGTGAGATCACCCTCTCGCCAACGAAAGCCTTCAACGGCCGCATCGAGGAAAACGCCCCCGTCCGCGTCTATGACTGCTCCGGCCCCTGGGGCGACCCGAATTACAAAGGCACCGTCGAGACCGGCCTCCCCGCCCTCCGCCAAGCCTGGATCGAAGCCCGCAACGACGTCAAAGCCTACGAAGGCCGCGCCATCGAGCCCCGCGACAACGGCTACCTCACCGCCAACCACGCCGAATATGCCGCCGCCAAGCGCGAAGGCCTCCTCAGCCCTCTCAAAGCCCCCATCAACGCCCAGCGCCAGCCTTTGAAGGCCAAGCCCGGCAAAGTCGTCACCCAGCTCGCCTACGCCCGCGCCGGCATCATCACCCCCGAGATGGAGTTCATCGCCATTCGCGAAAACATGTATCGCTCCAAGATCGCCGATCACAAAGACGACATCGTTCGCAACGACCTCGACAAGCAACACATCGGCTCCGCCCAAATCGTCAATCAGGTCAATCCGGTCAATCAACCCGACTACACCCCCGGCATCTTCAAGCGCTTCCCCCAGCGCATCCCGAACGAAATCACCCCCGAGTTCGTCCGCAGCGAAGTCGCCGCCGGCCGCGCCATCATCCCCGCCAACATCAATCACCCCGAGCTTGAGCCGATGATCATCGGCCGGAACTTCCTCGTCAAAATCAACGCCAACATCGGCAACAGCGCCGTCGCCTCCAGCATCGAGGAAGAGGTCGAAAAAATGCGCTGGGCCACCAAGTGGGGCGCGGACACCGTCATGGACCTCTCTACCGGCAAGAACATCCACGCCACCCGTGAATGGATCCTCCGCAATTCGCCCGTGCCCATCGGCACCGTGCCCATTTATCAGGCACTCGAAAAAGTGAATGGCAAAGCCGAAGACCTCACCTGGGAACTCTTCCGCGACACCCTCATCGAGCAGGCCGAGCAGGGCGTCGATTACTTCACCATCCACGCCGGCGTCCTCCTCCGCTTCGTCCCCATGACCGCCTCCCGCATGACCGGCATCGTCAGCCGCGGCGGCAGCATCATGGCCAAGTGGTGCCTCGCCCACCACAAAGAAAACTTCCTCTACACCCACTGGGACGACATCTGCGACATCATGGCCGCCTACGACGTCTCCTTCTCCATCGGCGATGGTCTGCGCCCCGGCTCCATCGCCGACGCCAATGACAAAGCCCAGTTCGGCGAACTCGAAGTGCAGGGCGAGCTCACCAAACGCGCCTGGGCCAAAGGCGTGCAGGTCATGAACGAAGGCCCCGGCCACGTCCCCATGCACATGATCGAGGAAAACATGGCCAAACAGCTCGAGTGGTGCCACGAGGCCCCCTTCTACACCCTCGGCCCCCTCACCACCGACATCGCCCCCGGCTACGACCACATCACCAGCGGCATCGGCGCCGCCATGATCGGCTGGTATGGCTGCGCCATGCTCTGCTACGTCACTCCCAAGGAACACCTCGGCCTCCCGAACAAGGAAGACGTCAAAGCCGGCGTCATCACCTACAAACTCGCCGCCCACGCCGCCGACCTCGCCAAAGGCCACCCCGGTGCCCAATACCGCGACAACGCCCTCTCCAAAGCCCGCTTCGAGTTCCGCTGGGAAGACCAGTTCAATCTCTCCCTCGACCCCGTCACCGCCCGCGAATACCACGACGAGACGCTTCCGCAGGACGGAGCCAAGAGCGCCCACTTCTGCTCCATGTGCGGCCCCCACTTCTGCTCCATGAAGATCACCGAAGACGTCCGCAAATACGCTGCCGAACAGGCCATCTCCGAGGAAGAAGCGCTTCAGCGCGGGATGGCGGAGAAGTCGAAGGAGTTCGTGGAAGCGGGTGCGGAGGTTTACGCGAAAGCGTGACAACAACAACGGTTTGAGACGTAAAAGTCGACTCATCGTTTTGCTGCTCGATCGCCATGTCTACCGACTTTCAATTATCCAACTCGGATTCGAGTTCCTCCGGCGGTCGGTCCGAGTTGGCATTGCAACGTGTGACACAAGTCCTTGCTGCCTATTCTGAGGCTGACCCAGTGCTTCGATTGGCCGAAAAGACCTCTGCAAACGTATTCTTCGGAGAGACGTCCGAATTGGCCCCTTTTGTATCCGAAGCAAAGACGCGGCAGGTTTGCATGCGCGATCTTGTCCTCGCTGTCGTAGCCCTGGCGCTTGGACTCTGCTTTATCTTTGTTAAAAGCTGGCGTGCCATTTCAGCAGCAGGCGTGGCAAAAAACGAATCTTTTGTCATTCATCCGGTCTCGGATTTGCCGATTCAATATCGTCAATTTGAGGGATCGATTAATGAGTCAATCTCGTCAGGCGATTTCAAGCGGCTGCGAGATGAATTGACGAAAGCTCTGGAGCAAAAAAACACTGACCCAAAAGGTTTTCCAACCGCCATCCTTGGCTGCGCATTCGAACTCTTGGCGCAACGCAAAGCCGATTCTTCGTGGTTGGAGGCCGATGACTCGCCTCTTGCTGGAAAAGCTCGCAACAAGTTTCAGGAGCTTCACCCTCAACTTGCGCTGCCTGCAATGGTCGCGCGGCTGTATTTTGAGTGCTTTCAAGCAGTTACTCCCATCGTGGATTGGCAGAGTGGCGGAGGCGGCATCCGCCAGGAAAACATCTCAACAGATGCACTTCATGCGCTGCGACAAAGTTGTCTGGACCTGCGGCCTGCGTCCATGGATGAAGCATCGCGACGAAGACTGGAGTGGGTTTATGCTACAACCACACTGGTGGAGTTGTGGATTCCGAAAGGGGCGTCGGGGAATGGTTGGCAACCACAGTTGAGCTTCGATCAAGATGACACCGATCTACAGAAAAAGTGGAGTGACATTCATCACGTTCTCTGGGAGAAATTTACCCCAAACGACAGCGATCCAGAGGAATGGCGGAGCACAAGACGAGGTTTTTGGGCAACGCTGAACTCCTATTGCGGGGCGATGTGGTTGGAAACCATCAAGATTGGTTCAAGGGGGTACTACGAAAAAGAAATTGATATTGCTGTGGACGGAAAGAACCCACAGCACTCGCCGCCTTGACTCAGCCAAGACTCTTTTATGACCACCCCAACACCAATTCGATCTTGGACCTTGCCGTCAGATTTGGCCGGCTTCCTTCATTGGAGCTTTTGGCTGAAGGTATCATTGCTGATTGTCGGTTCACTCATGTTCCTAGAAGTAGGCGATGGAGCCAAGTTTCAGCCAGCGCAGACTTTGTTCGCCCTAGGAGTGTCCTTTGTTGTTGTGAGCACTTTAGCATGGGAATGGAAGGTCTTTGGAAAACCCAGTATCCCCGCCAACTTGGCAATTCACATTCTGATGATGATTGGCTGCTATTGCCTCCTTATCCGTCTGAAGGGGGAAGTCGGCCCCAAGCAATGGACAATCCTTGGAGCCATCACAAGTGTGTTTGATTGGGCAAACCAACTCCTGGGTTTTATACCCCAGCCACTTTTTGAGATGTTAACGTCACCAGTGACCATGTTGACCTTCCTTGGTGTATGTGTGGCGCTCGCGTTAAATCGAGCCTGGGCTGCAGCGCTCTTGATTTTCATGGGCAGCATCGCTTTGGGCACCGAACTGATTTCAGGCGGCCCGGATGTGAAATGGGTTGTGGCTGGACTGGCATGCGTTGGCTTCGCGCTGCGGCTGCAGTATTCCCCGCCCGAACACCGGCACTATTGGTCAGTAGTTCATCGTGCATGGGATGTAGGAACGTCGCATATTCGTGGCGATCTTGAGCTCAAACGAATTCTTTTGAAGGAAATCGTCGAACGACGACTCCCTTTGACGGAACGACGATGCCTTTCTCTCGTTCGCCAAGGATTGGCAAAAGCTCACGATGACTCTGATGTTCTTGTTTGTGCTACCAGAGTCGTTGACCAACTCGTGCACGAAGATGGGCTGTGTGTTGTCATCAGCGACTCGGGTCGCAAGGCTTTAGTCCCGCTGCAATCTCTGATGGATCATGAACAAAATGATGTGTTTGCGCGAGTTGCCCAGGTGCCCAAGTTTGCTGTTGTGCTTGCTATCACGATTTTGTGGGTGCTGTCACCTGTTGATCTAATCCCTGACAACATTCCAATTGTGGGACCGCTGGACGATGTGGGCGCAGTTGTTGCAACAGCTGCCATGATCGTTCGTTCGAAGAGGCGAAGGTTATTGACCAAGTCCACAGTCGATCAAAAAGACATTTTCTCCGTGTAGGATACGGTGGCAGTGGACGTGAAAACGGGGGCAGGTTGCGAAATTTTGACAAACGCATAACATCTCTCGTCTCCACTCCCGCGAGGCAGCGGAGCCTGAATCGAGCCCCGAAAGCCCCCTCCAGCCGTTTCCTGGGCGTCCCGGCGGCTCCTCGGACGCGAGGCCCGACGATGATCCTAAATCCGGGAATGGAGGGCCTACGGAAGACGCGGAACAGACGGAAAACGGCAGTGAAAGGGGGGGCATTCCAAAGGTGAGTGGAGCCTGCGGCGGTTTGGATTGAGTTTCCGTGCCTTCCGCGTCTTCCGTAGGCCGTCATCTGCGTTTAGGATGATCCACCGCAGCCCGCCCGCTGTCCTGAAACACCTGAAAATGGGCAGAAGAATGAAGGCAGGAGAATATTTCCATTCAGAGCCATTCTCCTGCCTTCATTCTCCTGCCAGTAAGGCCGATCTGAGCCCCAGCGACTCCTCGGCACGCAAGGCCAGACGTTGTGAACCGCTGACAAGACGCTGATGAAACGCTAATCCCAACCCTCTGACATCAGCGTCCAATCAGCATCCCATTAGCGCTTTTCATCCGGCAACGAAACAAGCCAAGGCATCTGGTAGAAAGATTGCGGGTATTGCGTCAGGACAAACACAGATAAGGAGGAAATCAGACAAGCAGTAAAATGGGAGTTAGAACATGGAAACCTTATAGAGCAACCCAGCGGGTAAGAACCCCGCGCGGTAGAGCCTGGAGCCAGGCAGCCGCAAGCGAGTCATGCGTCGTCAGTCGTGAGGCTGGCTCGAAGCGTTGACAGCGAGCACCAAAGCCGTGGGATTGAGCCTCGAAAGATCAATATCGTGGACTGTCTTCGCCGTTACCCTGGCGGGGACCCGTGCGCACATCGCGTCAAAGGGCCAGCGATGGGCGAGCCACCGGGGTCCGAGACCCGGGCAGAGGTGCATGACAGGGGGTGCCTGTGAACCTGAGAGAGCTCCACAACCAAGAGCCTCTGCTGCCGACAACCCAGCCGGAGGTGGACGACACCGGCGTAACAACGTCCTGGCATGAACGAGGGAGCATCACCCACGCGCATGAGCAAAGCCGAAGATGCCGCAGCAGTAAGCCGGAGCGAGTCTTCAAAGCAAGCCGAGGTGAGGGGCCGGAGCAGTCGTAGTGTGCCCGTAGTACCGTTTGAAGAGTGGCGAACCGGAACCGACGGGAGCCAGCCAGTAGGAAAGGAGCACACCCGGAAAAAGGAGGAACCGTTGAGGGGAAACACAGCCGCGACACCAAGAGCGGCAGACGTGTCAACCAAGCAGCAACGGATAGCAAAACTTGCCGAGCAAATGCGCGGCAAGGCGCTCACATCGTTGAGTCACCACATCGACGGGGCATGGCTCCTGGAAGCCTGGCGGCGGACCCGCAAGGACGGAGCCGTCGGCGTCGATGGGCAAAGCGCCAAGCAGTATGCGGAGAACCTTCACGGGAACCTCGCCGACCTGCTCGACCGCGCCAAAAGCGGACGCTACAAAGCGCCGCCCGTGCGCCGAGTCCACATCCCCAAAGGAGATGGAAAGAGCACACGGCCCATCGGCATCCCGACACTCGAAGACAAGGTGCTACAACGAGCCATCGTCATGGCGCTGGAGCCAGTCTATGAAGCAGACTTCAAAAGCTGTAGCTATGGATTTAGGCCCGGAAAATCCGCCCATGACGCCCTGGAGGCGCTTTGGCAACAAAGCATGGGAGCATGGCATGAGCGCCCGGTGCGGTGGGTGCTCGACGTGGACATCAAGTCCTACTTCGACACACTCCACCACCCGCACCTGCGGCAAATGCTCGACAAACGGATACGCGACGGAGTGATCCGACGGCTCATCGACAAATGGTTGAAAGCCGGCGTGATGGAAAAAGGGAACCTCAGTTATCAAGACGCAGGCACACCCCAGGGCGGGGTGATAAGTCCACTGCTGAGCAACATCTACCTGCATGAAGTGCTCGACGAATGGTTCGAGTGCGAAGTGCAGCCAAGGATGCGTGGCCGCGCCTTCCTCGTGCGCTACGCCGACGACTTCGTCATCGGCTTCGAGTGCGAAGAAGACGCCCGGCGGGTGCAGCAAGTCCTGCCCAAACGCTTTGAGCGCTACGGCCTGACCCTGCACCCCGAAAAGACCCGGTTGGTGGCGTTCAAACCACCCGCAGAACGGTCCCGGAAGCCAAACGAAGACAACAACGACCAAGACCAAGAACCACCGGCCCAAGGCCCCAAGCGCGAAACCAGAAGCTTCGGCTTCCTCGGCTTCACGCACATCTGGGGCCATAGCCGCAAAGGCAAGCCGATCATCAAACGCAGAACCGCGAGCAATCGGCTGACCCGATCGCTCAAAGCGCTGCGCGACTGGATGCGCCACCACCGGCACGACCCGGTGAGAGAGCAATGGCGCAAGCTGATGAGCAAAGTGAGGGGGCACGCCGCCTATTTTGGCATGCCCGGCAACAGCCGAGGACTCTCGCGCTACAGCCATCAAGCCCAGAGAGAATGGTTCAAATGGCTCAACCGGCGAGGCGGTCAAAAGCCGCTGACCTGGGAGAGATACAGTCAATGGTTGAAGGAAACCTTCCACTGGCCCGCCCCCAAAATCCATCTACGATCACGACCCGCGTAGCAAACCCCTCCACCGGAAGAACCGGATGCGGTAGTCCCGCACGTCCGGGTCTGTGAGGGAGCCAGCGGGCAACCGCTGGCTCTACTCGGCGAAACATTTTCCCAATCCGAATCGCCGAGCTGCTGAAATCTTCCTACCCCCAATTTTTCTACCCAACTGCCATCCGATGACACGAGACGGCTTTGAAGGTCTCAAACGACCAGCATCCGCAGGGTGGAGGCCGTAAAGGCGTGGCGGAGTTCGTCGATGACGGCGGGGGGCTGGCCGCGGAGGGCAGGGGGTAGGTTTTTGCTGCCGGTGAGGAAGTGGCGCAGGGCGCTGAGGAAGATCGCAGGCTGGTCGTCGAGGTTGGCATCGAGCGTGGCGGGGAAAACGGCGTCGAGGAGCTCCAAGCCGTCCTCGGTGAGCACGGCGAGTTCTTGAGCCCATCGCATGACGGTTTCCACCGGCGCGGGCTTCGGGTAGCGGCGCTTCACCAGCATAAGTAGATGCTCCCGCGTGGGCGCATTCATGAGCAGGGCGAGGAAGAAACGATGCTCCGGCGCGGCGATGGTGCTGCGCATGTTTTTGATGAGATCCCGACGCAGGCCCTCCTCAAGGGTGAGCGGCACGCCACGGGCGAGCACGCCATGACGCTTGCGGAAGAGTTTCAAAGCCGCAGCCCACTCGCCGCGATCTCGCAGCGCGGCCATGCTGTGCTGAAGGATGAAAAAGCCGCGCTCGAAATCGAGCGTGCCGAGCATTTCCATCACGATCTCGGCATAGGCGGGGTCTTCGCTCTGCTCCATGACGTCGAGCAGCTGCTTCCGGCGCATCGTGAGCGTGTCGGCGTGCATGGGGTCCACGGCGACATGCGGCGGGAGATAATTGAACTGCGGGCCGGTGCCGGGGTCGTTGTGCGTGCGCACGACGACGGTGACGGAGGGGCTGTCGAGATGGAACAGAGAATGAATGCAGCCGGGCCCGGACACGATGGGCACAGTGCGGCCGGTTTCGAGCAGCTCGATCTGTTCCATGCGCACATCTCCCACGCGAAGATGTGGAGTGACGCTACGGGCATTTTCAAAGGTGTAGTGAGCGTGGATGCTCGACCCGTGCATGACGTGAAACGCGCCGGAGAACTCGTGCTGATGAATGTCTGTGGTGCCATCGAGCCAGAAGAGCAGTTGGATATAAAAACGCGGGTGCTCGTAAGCGATGAGCTCCGGCTGCCCAAAGCCGGACATGGACTGCAGCGGCTGCTCGTCATTCAAGAGATACTCCCGCATCAGATCCGGCAGCGCGACATGCTTGCTCGGCGGGCGGGCTTCGAGTGCCTTGCGTGCGATGGCGGGGAATTTCTCCAGGGAGAAGTTCACCTGTTTCCACTGCGCGAGCACCTGGCGGCCCAGATCATTGAAGAATGCATTCATCCCCTTCCCTTTGGACTTAAGTGGACGCCGCAACAAGCTTGATCTGGCGGGAGGAATACGGCCTTGGGGCAGAATGGCCGAAGGCGAGATGGATCGAGCCCGCCACCTTCAATCCGCACCTTGCCAACTTCCCGCCTTCCGGCGTAGTCTGCACTGTGTGATGAAAAAGAAGCCCGCTATCCAGAAAGCCACCACCACGGCCCAATCCAAACCGGACAGCCTCAAAGGCCTGCTCACGGAGGTCCGCCAGCTCATCCAGAGCGCCCGGCGCGGCGTCGCCACCGTCGTGGACACCTTCCAGGTGATGACCAATTTCGAAATCGGCCGCCGCATCGTCGAGCACGAGCAAAAAGGCGCGAAGCGTGCGGCGTATGGCTCCGAACTGCTCAAGGAGCTTTCCGCGAGGCTGACGGAGGAGTTTGGGAGAGGCTTCTCGCGGTCGAATCTCGAATACATGCGGAAGTTTTTCCTCATCTGGCAAAGCCGAGTTCAAATTTCCCAACAGCCTATTGGGAAATTGGCCAGCCCTGAGATTTCCCACCAGGCTGCTGGAAAATTGGTGCCACTCCCAATTGGTCAGTCAGCGACTGACCCATTGGCAATTCTTCAGCAGCCTGCTGAAAAATTGGCAGCCAACCAGATTTTCCAATCACCGTCTGGAAAATCTCGCGGCCCCTTCACCCTCAGCTGGACCCACTATGTGCTGCTCCTGACGATCAAAGATCCCGACGAACGCAGCTTCTACGAGATCGAGGCCACGAATGCTGGATTGTACTTTCCGGAACTGAAGCGCCAGAAGGCCTCCTGCCTTTATGAGCGGTTGGCGCTCAGTCGGGACAAGGACGGTATCCGCAAGCTTGCCAAGGAAGGGCAGGTCATCGTGGGATGCTCTGTGAGCGCGAACCAGTCTTGGAGCTTCACTTGGGCTTCTTTGTTTTGCAGGCTTGTGAACTCGCTCTGATTGATCATTGCTCATCCTTGGCCCTTGGCAGCCCTGATGCAGCGAGAGCCGTCGGTCCTGTCACTCGATCCAGTCCAAGTTTCTGAAGCGCAGCGACTCTAGCGTCGCGATCGTCGAAGTAGAAGTGAGCATCAATCGGATGCAGCCAGCCTGTGGCATCGCGGATGACGTTGTTGACGTGCAGATCGAAGACATCGACTTCACCAAGAGCTTCGTGGTCGATGATGAAGTTGCCGCCTTGGGCGCGAGGATGCGGATCACGCAAGCCTTGCGTTGCCAGACCGGCCTTGAGGTCCGTCCAATCGGGGTGCGTGCCGTTCACATAGGGCTGCGAGATGACGAGGTTCAGCCGCCCGCCCTCCTCGTAGCAGCCGAGCATCTGAAGATCATCGTCGAAGAAGCGATTGCAGAGCAGCAAGTCCGTCAGGTAGTCGTAGAGCGACTCGGTAGCGAGCGCGTGAACGTCAGCGACCTTGAGGACCCGGCCTTCAGCCTGGAGGTAAGCGACACGGTGCTCTTTGCCACCGCGCATCAGATTCGCTTCCAGTAGCTCCTTCACCGCTGAAGCGTGCATCCACAAACCAGCTTCGGAAGCAAATTGCTTTAAGGCACGGACTTCATCGTCGCCTGATTCGCGCGAACCTGTTCCATTGTCACCACGCCCTGCGTCTGCAACGCTCTGCGCCGCGCATCGGAGAAGCCCTTGAGAACCGCCGTAGCGTTCATGGGCTTTTTCGAGGGCATGGGGGCTGTCGAGGTAGAGTTCAATGATGTGGACTTTGCTTGGCGGAGGGCAGTTTGTCAAAGTGGTTGCGGCTGTGGCCGCATCTGTCGGGATCATTCGGCTAAAGCCGAAGCCACTTTTTACCGCCACAACACGCCCGAAAACTTCTTCGCCACGGCTTGGCGATGCTTGGGCCATTCGCGTTCCTGAAACTTGGGCCAGTCCGTGGTGCTCGCGAGGCGTTTGCCGTCGGGGGTGTGGAGGCTGAGGGTGACGGGGAGGCGGCCTTCGCAGAGCGTGGGGTGGGCGGTGAGGGTGAAGCAGTCTTGGAGCTTCACTTGGGCTTCGGGGGTGTCGTTGACGTAGCTGAGCTTGATGGGGCCGCCGCTGGGCCAGGGGAGGGTGAGGGGCACCAACTCATCGAGCCAACTGACTTGGCCTTTGTCGAGATGCTGATGGAAGGCGGGCAAAAGGGGCGCGGCTTGGGCTTCTTTAACAAGGGTGAGGCCGGTGAAGGCGCGGGCGAGGCTGGTGGTGATGGCGGCTTCGTCGAAGGGGGCGAACTCGAGCTCGGGCAGGGTAGCGTGGACGAGGTTCACGCGGGCGATGAACTGTTTCAGCCGGTGATCCATGAGCGGCAGATCGAAGGCGCCGGCGCGGTGGGCTTCGGCGAGGCAGCGGCCGCTGGCGACGGGATCGAGGTCGCGCTGCTGGGCTTTTTGCTCGATGACGAGATCGCGGTAGCGCACGAGCCGCATGGCGGCGACTCGCTTGTTTTGGGCATCGAAGAGGTGCTCGATGGTGGTGCTGAGATGCTGCGGGAACATCTCGGCGATCCACGCGGGCTGCACGGCGGTGGCGAGGCTGAGGAGAGTCTGGCGGGACGGTGTTTCGCGTAGATTGGCCGCGACGAAGTAGGCGGCGGCGGTGACCACGCTTTCGCGCACGAGCTGGCCGCTGCGTTGATCGGTGAGATCGCACTCGGGTTTGCCGGGGACGCGGCGTTTGGCGAGTTGATCGACGAAACCGGCCATGAGGCAGCGCAGGAGGGCGTCGCTGGAAGTTTGCGTGGCAGGCGCATCGAGACGCTGCTGCTGCGCGGCGTGCATGATCTGCTGGAAGGTCTGCTCCACCTGGCGGGCGACTTGGGCATTGATGCCGTAGCTGCGGCAGCGGTCGAAGCTGAAGGCGTTCGCTTTGGCGAAGTCGTAGGCTCGCATGAGCGTGATGAAATCGGAGTCCGCGCTCTCCTCGAACATCTCGCGGGCGGCTTGGGTGCTGACGTCATCGCGGTCGAGTCGGGCGAGGAGGTCGCGGCCGCTCACCAAAGCAGCGCAGAGGGCGGCATCGGCCACGCAGCCGCGTTGGCTGGCCTCGATGAGCATGCGTGAGTAACGCGGATGCATGGGCAGTCGCCGCATTTGGTGTCCGATGGGCGTCAGATCGGCATCGAGCAACGCACCGAGCATGGTGAGGAGGCGCTCGGCTCGCTGCACGGCCTGCGGATCGGGTTTGTCGAGCCAGTCAAAGCTGGCGGCCTCGCGGATGCCGAGCGAGTGCAGCAGCAGCACGACCTCCGCGAGGTCGCTGCGCTGAATTTCCGGCGTGTTGCGCTCGTCGCGGTCCTTGTGGCCGAACACGGTCCACAAACGATGACAAGTGCCCGGTGCGGTGCGTCCGGCGCGGCCTTTGCGCTGATCCGCACTGGCGCGGCTGATGGGCTCCAGCAAGAGCGTGCCGATGCCGCGCTCCGCATCGTAACGAGCCACGCGGGCGATGCCGCTGTCCACGACATGGCGGATGCCGTCGATGGTGATGCTGGTCTCCGCGACGTTGGTGGCGACGATGACTTTGCGCAGCGAGTTCGGCGCAAAGGCGCGATCTTGCTCCTGCGGTTCGAGTTCGCCATGCAGCGGGATGCACGCCACCCGCTCCCGCGTTCTCAGGCCGCGCAGGGCATCGAGCGTGCCCTGGATCTCGCCTCGCCCCGGCATGAAGACGAGGATGTCGCCGGGGTCTTCGTCGTGCAGGATGCGCTCCACCGCCTCCGCCGCCTGCACGGTGATCGGACGCTGATCCGGCATCGAGAGATATCCGACCTCCACGGGAAAACTTTGCCCTTCGGAGATGAGGATCGGGCATGAGTCCAAATACGCTGCCACCGGCTCGGCATCGAGCGTCGCGGACATCACCACCATGGCCAAATCCGGCCGCTGGGTCTGCTGAAGGTGCTTCACCAAGGCCAGCGCCACATCGCTGAGCAGGTTTCGCTCATGAAACTCATCAAAGACCACCGCGCCGATCTTTGACAACGATCGATCATCCTGAAGCCAGCGCAGCAGTATGCCCTCCGTGACAAAACAAATGCGAGTGCCGACGCTCGTATGGTCATCAAAGCGAATCTGATAGCCGACTTCCGCCCCAAGCCGACTCTCACGCTCCCAAGCCACCCGCGTGGCCACTGTGCGAGCCGCGACGCGTCGAGGTTGCAGCACCACGATCATCTTTTCCCCCGCGATCCCCGCATCCAGCAGCATCTGCGGCACCTGCGTGGTCTTTCCAGAACCTGTCGGCGCCACGAGCACCAGGCGATTGCCACCACGCAGTGTGCGCAGGATGTCAGCGTGGATTTTCCAGATGGGGAGCGCGGTGGAGATGGGCATGAAGGGGGGCGGGCATGCTAGGACTGCGGGCGTGATTTGCGAACGCGAATGAGAAGGTCGTGCATCCGCTGTTTGCGGAGGGTGCTTTAGAATGCCCGCTTGCAACCGAAACGGATGGCGGGCTATGCTTTGCATCATCTCATGAAATCTCCCTCGGACAGTAGATTGAGCCGGAACGAGTTTCTCAGACTCACGACGGGCATTTTGGCCGGCCTGGGCATTCCCGGTGTCATCACGACGAAGGCTTCCGCCAAGGCAGAGCCTTTGAGTGCGGATTACCTTGCTCATGGGCTCACGGCGATGGCACGGGCGCAGACTTGGTTTGATGCCCATTGGGGGGCGGGGGTATTGGCTGGATATTATCTCTGCCGGGATCACCCGCTGGATGCCGCCACCGTGGCGGGTATCCAGCGAGAGATGAATGCGGTGATGGAGGTGCGTGCGGAGCAGTTCAGCCCGATGAAGGAAGGGCCGGTGGTCGCCAACCGCCTCGCGGAGGTGACGGACGCGCTGCGGCCAGCGATGCGGGGCGGCCTGCGAGCTCATGGACATGCGGTGATCTTTGCTTCCCTGGCGACGCGAGCCTTGCGCGATGCCCCGCAGATGGCCCGAGCAGAGATCATCGAGCCGTTGTGTGGGATCAGTCGGCAAATTGCCAAGCTCAAACCTCAAAGGCCTGCTGCCGATGCAAAAGGTTACACGGATACCCAGACGATGATTGAGACGGCCTTTGATAACCTGGTGCGTTTTCAACCGCTGTTGGGCCATCCCGAGATACGACGGCCAAATTTCACCCACATGATCACCCACACGGAGGCGCTCATGAATCTGGAGCAGATGGGTTTTGCCGACCTCGCCCGTGAGGGGCATCTCGGCCACCGTGTCCATCTCAGCGCTGCGGTTCCCGTTGTGCCACAAAAGGCCTCCAACACGGCCCATCAGGTGGCCTTGGAGAGGGTGATGAATGGCAGCTTCTGGTCTGATGCGGTGAATACCCAGCACTGGAACGCGAGGTGGAATCCATCTACGAACCCGAATGGCGACTGGATCGCCTCTGGGCATCTTTTTAAGGTGCTCTATAGCCACCATCGACTTTTGGGGCGCATCGCCGATGCCGAGAAGGCGAAACTGGCCACGGCCATCCTGCTGGAGCGTTATACCGATCCATCTGTGCAAGGTGGCTGAGTTCCGCGGATGATGAGACCGCTCTACAGCGCTGCAGGCCGCAATATCCTGTGAGGCATGCGCAAGGGGAGGTGAGAAGGGCGTGAGTAGCTCGCCATGGTGAGGGTAGGAATGAACGCGCCCAATTTGATTTCCCTCGGCTCCATCAACCAAGATGGGAGCAAAAGAACACTGCACCCGTCCGATGTGTCGGGAAAATTCACGCGGGGGCGGCGCTGGTTCGCTCTGCTGCTACTGATCGTCTATGTGGCGCTGCCTTGGATTCCGGTGAACGGCTTTCCGGCGGTGTTTCTCGATGTGCTGAACCGTCGCTTCCATTTCATGGGCCTGACGCTGGCCGTGCAGGATCTTTGGGTGGGCTTCTTCCTGGTCACCGGGCTCGGGTTCTCGCTGTTTTATGTGACGGCCTTGTTTGGCCGCGTGTGGTGCGGCTGGACCTGCCCTTACACGATCTTCCTTGAGCACATCTACCGCCGCATTGAGCGGCTGATCGATGGGGATGCGACCGCACGGCGGAAGTTGGACGCGGCACCGTGGACGGCAGCGAAGGTCACGAAGCGTGTTTTGAAGCACGGCGCGTATGTTTTTACCTCGCTGGTGATCGCCCACATTTTCCTCAGCTACTTCGTTTCGATCAAAGGACTGTATGAGATGATGCATCACTCTCCCACGGCGCATACCGTGGCCTTTGGTGTGGTGATGTTTCTCACTGCGGGGCTTTACGGGGCCTTCAGTTGGTTCCGCGAGCAGTTCTGCGTGATCATGTGTCCGTATGGCCGCATGCAGTCGGCGCTCAGTGATGATCACACCGTCATCATCGGGTATGACAAGAAGCGTGGCGAACCTCGTGGCAAGGCAGGCACGACCGGGGCAGGGGATTGTGTGAACTGCACCCGCTGCGTGCAGGTGTGCCCCACGGGCATCGACATCCGCAACGGCCTCCAGCTTGAATGCATCGGTTGTTCCGCGTGTGTGGATGCCTGCGATACGATCATGACAAAACTCGGCCGCAAGCCGGGGCTCGTGCGCTACGACTCGCTCGTGGCTTTTGAGGGTGGCAAAACGAAGTTCATCCGGCCCCGCATCCTTTTCTACAGCTTCCTGCTGCTGGCCGGCGTGGCGGCCTTTGCCTTTGCGGCGAGCCGCATTGAGCCGATGCGTGCCAACGTGCTGCGCATGCAGGGCTCTCCCTACTATGTGGCGAATGGTGAGCTGCGGAACCAGTTCCTCATGCGCCTGATCAACAAGCGCAGCGAGCCACGCACCTTCACCTTCCACATGGAGGGCGAGCTGCCTCCCGGCCTCACCGCCGCCGGTGCGGACCTGCCGATCACCATCCCGGCCCAGGGCGAGGAATTGAAGCCTCTCATGATCACGATGCCGGAGGGCAACTTCAAGGAACCCTTCAAAATCAGCGTCCGCCTTACCGATACGAAAGACGGCAAAACCTACACCACCAAGCCCTTCGAATTCGCCGGGCCTGACCCACGCTCCAAATCCAATGACTACCTCGACCCCAAACAGTACCTCAAGCCATGACGTGGCCCCTTCGGTCGGCTTCCTTGGCCGCCGCCCTTGGCTTTTCGTCGTCGCTGCCTTTGTGATGCTCTTCTCCGCGTGGAGCGTCTTGTTTTACATCGCGATGAACAACCAGCCGGAAACGGTGCCGCTGAAGCACCTGGAGCTGATCAAACCATGATGCAGATCGATACCAGCGCCGCCGCTTTCCTCGCTGGGATCGTGACCAGCGTCCACTGCGTGGGCATGTGCGGTCCGCTCTCGTGCTCCTGGGCTATTTCCGCCAAAGACGGGGGCTTCATGCGGAGCACGGCGCTGTATCATGGAGGCCGTTTGCTGGCCTACGGACTCGTCGGGGCGCTGGCGGGCACCATCGGCACGATGCCGCTTTCCTTCTTTCAGCATGGGGCAGGGATCGTGCTGCCGTGGTTGCTGGTGCTGGCCTTTGCCATCGTGGGCATGGGATTGGATGTGTGGCTGCCAAAGCCCGCTTTCTTGAGCTCGGGACTGCGACGCGTGCAAAGCGCGGCCTTCAAACTCAAAAGCTCGCTGCGTGCTGCCTTGCTCGGTTTTGCCACGCCGCTGCTTCCGTGTGGACCGCTTTACATGATGTTTGCTCTCGCGATGGCCAATGGCAGTGCCTCACGCGGCGCGGAGTTCGCGATGGCCTTCGGTCTCGGCACGCTGCCGCTGCTGTGGCTGGCGCAAACCCAGCTTCACTGGCTCGGTGGACGTCTCCAGCCTGCCACGATGCGGAAACTCCAGCGTGGTCTTGCTTTGGTCACCGCCATCATCCTCGCCTGGCGGCTGCGTGACACGCTCGACTTCGGCAGCACCGAGGTGCCGAGCTGCTGCCATGCGGCGATGTGAAAAGAGCCTGATTTGTCGTTTTCAGGCTCGCTTTCCGATGTCCTGTCGGTGGCATGCCCGATGCGAAAACAACTGCTCCCCGAGGTCGCGGCGCTGCCGTGAACCCGGACCAGCGTTTCGCGCAGATGCATGTCGAGTATGATCCGGGCGAGGCCCCGGAGCGGGTGCTGACGAAGTTCTTCATCGATCACTCCAGCACCATCATCTCGCGTCACAGCAGTCCCGATCTGCCCTTTGAGGCCAGTTTGAATCCCTACCGAGGCTGCGAGCATGGCTGCGCCTACTGCTATGCCCGGCCCACGCATGAATACCTCGGCTTCTCCTCCGGCATCGACTTTGAAAGCCGCATCATGGTGAAGGAAAACGCTGCTGCCCTGCTGAGGGTGGAGCTTTTGAAACCCGGCTACAAACCCTGCACGCTCTCCCTCAGCGGCGTGACCGATCCGTATCAGCCGGCGGAGAAGCGTCTGCGCATCACCCGAAGCTGCCTCGAAGTCCTCGCCGAGGCGCGTCACCCGGTGGTGCTCATTACGAAGAACCATCTGATCACCCGCGATGTCGATCTACTGAGTGAACTGGCCAAGTACCAAGCCACTGCGGCCTACATCTCCATCACCACGCTCGATCCCGAGCTGGCTCGCAAGCTGGAACCCCGCGCCTCCAGCCCCGCGATGCGCCTGGAGGCCATCCGCACGCTCGCTGCGGCCGGCATTCCCGTCGGCGTGAGCTCGGCGCCGATCATTCCCGGCCTCAACGACAGCGAGATTCCGAAGATCATCGAGGCTGCACACAATGCTGGAGCGCAATTCGCCGGTTACACCGTCGTGCGGCTGCCCTTTGCCGTGAAGGACATCTTTGCCGCGTGGCTCGATGAGCACTTTCCTGGTTCCAAGGACAAGATCCTCGGACGCATCGCCGAGACACAGGGCAAAACCATGTCGCATGGTGACTTCGGCACGCGGTTGAAAGGCGAAGGTATCTGGAGCCAGCAGATCGCTGCCCTATTTAAGACCAGCCTCCGCCGTGCTGGCATGCTCCATCGCCGACCTGATCCCACCACGGAGCATTTTCGGCGTCCGCGAGATCCCAGCGGGCAGATGGAGCTGTTTGAGTAAGAGGTGAGAAGTAAAAAGTGAGACGTCAGAGGTCGAACAAGGCACTTCTAACCTCTTACTTCTCACTTCTTACCATCGGCGCCCTCGCACCTCAGAACGTCCAGCCGAGGCCCACGAGGGCACCGAGGGAGTTCAGGCCGGGATTCGGATTCGTGGCACCACCATTGGAGTGATGCTGGAAATAGCTGCTCACGCGAAGCGAGAGGTTGTCATTGAGGCGATGCTCCACGCCGAGCTGGCCGAACCAGTTCAAGGTCAGATCACGGCCCTGGCCGCCGACCACGCCCTGTGAATCCACCAGGCCGATGCCGCCACCGATGGAGCCAAACAGCGCCCAGCATTTGCAAGGCGACCACAGTTCGATGGAGGGAGCGCCGGCGATGCCGAGGTAACGGTTTTCCGCGCCGGTTTCGAACCAGTTCGCCATGAAGGTGAGGCGGTTGCGCACGATGAGAGCGGCACCGTTGTCAAAATCATGGCCGATGACCCGAGGGGAACGCCAGGAGACCATGAAGGGCACGATGCGGTAATTCAGTGGCGTGTCGCCGCCGACCTTCCACAGCATGCCGGTCTCAAAATCCACCGCATGGCGATCCCATGGATTGATCGAAGAAGCGATGGTCGGCGTGGCAGCAGGAGGGCCTGCGAAGATGGAAAGCGTGCAGAGGAGAGAAGCGGCGGTGGCGAGCAGGAATCGTTTCATGACGTTGACTGTTAGCTTCATGCGGCTTTCCTCGCAAACACATCCTTCCCACGCGGCGGCTGGGATGGTAAAAAAGGCCGTAAGTCGCTCGTTTGGCTCGGCCACACCATGAAACTCATTCGCCCCACCTTGCTTGCCCTTCTGATCACGGCCTCGCTCCCGGCGCAGGAGGCGCTGAAGTCCGCCCTCGTCTTCCATGCCTCGTTTGATACCGCTCTCGACGCGGACTTCAGCACCGGTTCGAAGGCCTGTCTGATCAAAAAGGGCAAGGAGACTGTGCCAGCTACTTTCAATGACGAGGTGAACCTCGATGTCGTCGGCGGCAAATTCGGCGGCTGCCTGCATTTTCCGAAAAAGGGAGTTACCCGGCCGCAGTTCAGCGGCGTAAACGTTCTCGGCTACAACGACAAAAGCTGGAGCACCACGGTTTCGGCCTG
The DNA here is from genome assembly GCA_016713245.1 of Verrucomicrobiaceae bacterium. GTDB lineage: Bacteria > Verrucomicrobiota > Verrucomicrobiia > Verrucomicrobiales > Verrucomicrobiaceae > Prosthecobacter. The sequence goes on from JADJPM010000004.1 coordinate 840,544, forward strand.
GTTGAGGCTCTCGCCGGATGAGGACCTGGAGCCGGGCTACTGCGATCCGGTGCAAATCGTGGGCGATGACGGGAAGAAGGGCTTTATCTTCCTCGAATGGTCGAAGGACGAGACGCCGCGCTTCTTTCGCTACGCCATTCGTCCGCTCGCTCACATCTGGAATCCCACGAACGTGCAGTGGGCGGATATTCCCTTTGAAAAACGCCCGATGGTGCAGGTGTCGAAGGCACCGTTTCATCGCGAGGTCTGGACGCAGGTGGTCTTCACCGTCGAAAACGTGAACGCGAAGGCCCCCAAGCCTCGCGGCAGTCTTTTTATCAATGGCAAGCTGCATGGCCGCATCGAGAACTGGGACCTCACCTTCGCGTGGGACCCGGCGCAGGTGGCGCTGGTGCTTGGGGCATCGTATGTCGGCCGCATCGATGACCTCGCGGTGTTTCGCCGTGCCCTCAGCGATGAGGAAGTGGCAGCCCTCCACGAACTGCCGCGCGGGATTGCCAGCCTGCGTTGAGAGGCTTGCATCTGAGCAAGGAACGCTTCAAAGCCACACTCTGATGCCTGCCGCGATTGCTCTTGGACACGGTCATCCGCCGGGAAAGGCGGGTGAGAACACCTTGTATGATGTGCATCTGCACCTCGACTCTCCCGCGCATCCCATTTCGATGGGCGAGCAATGGGGTTCCGCAAGCGGCATCGGCGGTTCGTTCACGCTGCAAGCAACCGCAGAGCCACGACACGCCGAGCATCTGAAAATCTGTGGCTGCGAGTGGCTGCAATGGCTGGCCGCCGAGGAGAAGCGACGCGGCAAGGTCTTTACACCGGAGGAGATCTGGGCACGCAAGCCCGCCGTATCGCCACCAGCTAGACCTACGGCCCCGAAAGCATCTGAAAAACCGCCGATCGATGAGACAGAGGTCATCGAGACCATTCGCGCGGCCATTCAAATCGGTGAGTTCGAGATCCTCGAAGGTCTGCGGGATCATCTAAACGAGTGCATCATTCGCGCGGTGGTGACGGATTGGAGTTCGGATCTGCCGTGGAGCATCAAGGACGCTTACGCCGCCCTGCTTCAAGATCAGAGCGGACGTGTGGTGCGACCGCTGTTTCGGGATGCGTTGAACTCGCCGACGCCGGAGACGCGGGCCTATGCGCTGTGCGTGCTGAGGGAGGATTTTGGTTTGTTTGAGAGCCTCCTGAGCGATGGCGGCGTGGATGCGGCCAAAGTGAACGCGGCGATTGAGAATGCAGGCTTGCGCTAAGCCTCTCCCGCTCGCACAATCTCCGTCCTATGTTGAAAATTGGACTCATCGGATGCGGAAAAATGGGCGGAGCACTGCTGCGCGGCATTGAATCGTCCCTCGGATCGAAAAACGTGAGCGTGGCGCTTTGCGATGCGGTGCCTGCTGCCGTGAAAGCCCTGCAAGAGGGCCTCAAATGCCGGACCAAGGCCGAGACAGCACTCAAAGTGGCTGAAGGCTCCGATGTGGTCATTCTCGCGGTGAAACCGGGGGATATGGAAAAACTGTGTGTGAGCCTCGGGAAGGCCAAAAACCGTCCGCTGTATCTCAGCATCGCAGCGGGCATCGCTATCGCGAAACTCGAAAGCTGGCTCGGTGAAGGTCAGCGTGTCATTCGGACCATGCCAAACACACCTGCGCTTGTGGGAGCCGGTGCGGCTGGATTTTCGCGTGGGCTTCATGCCACTGCCGACGATGCAGAGCTGACCTCGAAGCTGCTCGGAGCCGTCGGCACGGCCGATGAGGTGTCGGAGAAGCTCCTCGATGCCGTCACGGGCCTCAGCGGCAGTGGCCCGGCCTATATTTATACGGTGATCGAAGCCCTCGCCGATGGCGGTGTGCTGATGGGGCTGCCCCGTGCTGCTGCACTGCGCCTTGCCGCCCAAACGGTGACCGGTGCGGCGCAGATGGTTTTGCAAACGGGCAAGCATCCCGCCGTGCTGCGTGATGAGGTCACCAGCCCAGGCGGCACCACGATCGCCGCTTTGGAACAACTCGAAAAGCACGGCCTTCGCAACGCACTCATCCAGGCGGTGCGTGCCTCCACGGAGAAAAGCCAGGCCTTGGGCAAATGAGGTCCGACGAGGACATCATCGAAGGCTACGATGCCGATATCGTGCGCAGCGTGTGGGCGCTGGCGCAGACCGTGCCCGGCAATGATCCCGAGGTGTGGCGGAAGGATGAGTTTGGCGCTTGGATACACCGTCAGGAGTATCGGAACCGCCATTCGGAGTTTGGCTGGGAGATCGCTGATTACGGCTACAGTCGCCGTGCTCTCGGCCTAGCCTCACTGCGCCCCATGCAGTGGCAGAACTACCTCGACTTCATGGTCGCCTCCCGTCATCAGGCGGTGATGACGGCGGACGGCCTGCGAAATGCGCGAAGGCTCATTTGAGTGCGGCTCAAGGCCGGCGTGGATGAGTGGCTAGCGCTGCGAGCTTTTCACCAGCCGCATGCAGCGTCTCCTCCTTCTTGGCGAAATGGAATCGGATGAAGCGGTGCTCGGGCTCTCGGAAGAAGCTGCTGCCAGGGACGCCCGCCACGCCGATCTCGCGGATGAACCACTCGGCGGCTTCGGTATCGGTGGGAAAACCGAGGGAGGAAATATCGAGGAGCACATAGTAGGCGCCCTGCGGCTCGGTGAAGGGCAGGCCGGTGCGGCGGAGGTGCGTGAGAAAGACATCCCGCTTCGCGGTGTAGGTGGCCTGGAGGCCGGCGTAGTAGCTGGGGGGCAGTTCGAGACCGGCGATGGCGGCCTCTTGAAGCGGCGCGGCGGCTCCCACAGTGAGAAAGTCATGCACCTTCCGTGCCTGAGCGATGATGTGCGGCGCGGCGTGAACGTAGCCGAGCCGCCAGCCGGTGATGGAGTAGGTTTTGGAGAGCGAATTGCACACGATGACGCGGTCGGCGGCCCCGGGGAGGGAGTTCATATAGACGTGCTCATGCGGCGCATACACGATGTGCTCGTAAGGTTCATCGGTGATGACGAAGGCGTCGTGCTTCTCGGCGAGGTCGAGGATGAACTGGAGTTCTGCACGCGTGAAAACCTTGCCGGTGGGATTGGAGGGATTGCAGACGATGATGGCTTTGGCTCCGCTGGCAAAGGCGCGGGCGAGTTCATCAGGATCAAAGCTGAATTGAGGCGGACGCAGCGGCACATAAATGGGCTCGGCACCGCTGAGGATGGCGTCTGCGCCGTAGTTTTCGTAGAAGGGGGAGAAGATGATGACTTTATCGCCCGGATTGCAGCAGGTCATCATGGCGCACATCATGGCCTCCGTGCTGCCGCAGGTGACGACGAGGTTTTGATCGGGATCGACGGGGAGGCCGGAGCAGCGGGTGATCTTCGCCGCCAGCGCCTGGCGAAAGCGCGGGGCACCCCAAGTGACGGCGTATTGGTGAAAGGGGCCTCGCGTGGCCTTTTCCAGCGCGGCGAGCACGGGCTCCGGCGGATCGAAATCGGGAAAGCCCTGGGAGAGATTGATGGCTCCGTGCTGGTTCGAAAGCCGCGTCATGGCGCGGATGACCGATTCCGTGAAGTGCGAGAGGCGTGAGGCAGTGGCAGGCATGGCTGGAGGCGCATCCCATGCCTCGCGTCGGCCTTGGCGCAACACCTCGAAGGCCTGCGATTGACTTCCCGGGCAAAATCACCTCTATGCCACCCCTTCCATGACCCTCCAATTCACCAAAATGAACGGCGCTGGCAATGACTTCGTCATGCTGGACAATCGCGACCTGAAGCTCGCTCTCTCCAAAGAGCAGATCGAAAAGCTGTGTGACCGCCATCGCGGCATCGGGGCGGATGGCTTGCTCTGCGTGGAGCCTGCCACCGAGGGCGGCGACTTCAAAATGCGCTACTACAACGCCGACGGCGGCGAGGCGGAGATGTGCGGCAATGGGGCCCGCTGCTTTGGCCGCTTCGTGAACCATCTCCACGGTGACTCGCTCACGAAGATCCGCTTTGAAACGCTCGCGGGCATGATCAGCGCCGAATTCGAGGCAGGGCAGGTGCGCATCAACATGAGTGCTCCGCACAGTCTGAAGCTGTCTCAGACGCTGCCAGTGGCCGGCACCGATCTCACCGTCCACAGCGTGAACACGGGCGTGCCTCACGCGGTCGTTTTCGTCGAAGATCTCCAAACTGTGCCCGTCCGCGAATGGGGCGCAGGTCTGCGCTACCACGAGGCCTTCAAGCCGAAGGGCACCAATGCCAATTTCGCCAAGGTGCTCGCTCCTGGCAGCATCGCCATCCGCACCTATGAGCGCGGCGTGGAGGATGAAACCCTGGCCTGCGGCACCGGCATGGTAGCCTGTGCCTTGATTCACCACGAACTGACGGGTGCTTCCAGCCCCGTGAGCGTCCTCGTGAAGGGCGGCGACACGTTGAAAGTCGGATTCGAAGAGCCGAAGAAGAGCGAGTACACGAATGTGACGCTGTTTGGTCCGGCGGATTTTGTGTTTACGGGGAGCGTCTCGATTTGAGCGGAGGCTTTCCAGGACTGAAAATTGGAAACTGAGAACTGAAAACTGAAAATTGGTATGAATGCCACGAAGTCATCGCTGGAGCTGGCGGAGGCCATGGAGGAGCGTTTTCTGGAGTTCGCGGCTCGAATTTGTTCGTTGGTGGAGGCGCTGCCGGATACCAAGACCGGCAGGCACATCGCCGGGCAGATGATCCGCTGCGGCACCTCGCCCGCGCCCAATTATGCGGAAGCCTGTGCAGCGGAGAGTCGGAACGACTTTACTCATAAGCTGGGCATCGTGCTGAAGGAACTGCGTGAAACCCGCATCTGGCTGAAATTGACCGGTAAAACGGCTTCGATGAAGAAGACGCGGCTCAATCCTCTCATCGAGGAGTGCAGCGAGCTCATGAACATCATCGGGGCATCCATCGTCACCGCGAAAGCGAACGCCCCGGTCAAACGCGTCCACCGCTGAGCGACAATTTCCAATTTTCAGTTTCCAATTCTCAGTTTTCAGTCCCAAAGACTTCCTCCCGCCCTCCATCCTTTTATGTTCGCAGGAACCCACACCGCCATTGTCACCCCTTTTAAGAACGGCCAAATCGATGAGGCCGCGCTCAAACGTCTCGTCGATTTCCAGTTCGACAATGGCGTGACGGGTATCGTGCCCTGCGGCACGACTGGGGAATCGCCCACGCTCGATCACGAGGAGCACGAGCAGGTCGTGAAGCTGGCTGTGGAGTTTGCCAAGGGCCGTGGCATCGTGATGGCGGGCACAGGATCGAATTCCACCCGTGAGGCCATCGAGTTGACCCAGGAAGCCGAGGCCGCTGGCGCGACCGCTTCTCTCCAAGTGGCTCCTTACTACAACAAGCCCACACCCGAGGGCCTGTATCAGCATTTCAAAGCCATCGCGGACAACACCAAGCTGCCGATCATGCTTTACAGCATCCCCGGACGCTGCGGCATCGAGATCGGTCTCGATGTGCTCGTGCGCCTCGCCGAGAGCTGCCCGAACATTCGTTCGATCAAAGAGGCTGGCGGCAATGCCGAGCGGGTCAGTCAGATGAAGCAGCTTTTGCCCGCTGATTTCGAAATCCTCTCCGGCGATGACGGTCTCACGCTGCCCTTCATGTCCGTGGGCGGTTGCGGCATCGTCAGCGTGGCCGGGAACCTCATTCCGAAACAGATGAGTGATCTCGTGAAGCTGGCCCTCCAAGGCGATTACGCCTCCGCCTACACGATCCACGCGAAGTATTATCCGCTCTTCGCCGCCTTCCTGAAGCTCGCCACCAATCCCATCCCGATCAAAACCGCGATGGCGCTGGCCGGTCACTGCTCCGACGAGCTGCGCCTGCCGCTCGTGGGCATGGAAAAAGCCAAGGTGGACGAACTCGCCGCCACGCTGAAGCAGCTCGGACTCATCGCGTAAGGCGGATTGATTCGGTCGAATACGCACGGCTTCCACAAGTCGTGGTTTTTGACGGACGACCCAGCATCATGGTTCAGTGACGTGAATCTTTCAAAATGACTCGGACCTCGCCGATGATCCGTTTTGACCATTTACCCTGCTGCAGCCAATCCGCGGCGACGAATTGATAGAGTGCGATAATGAACCAGAAGATGATCTGAAAGCTGGTTTTTGAGCATTTGTGCCGCAGACGTTCCTGCGCAAACCAAGCTCCAGGCCAGCCACCGAGAAGCTCGAGTAGATGAAGATGGGCTTCCGAGGTTCGCCAGGCACCTGTGCGAGCACATCGCTTATCACTCTTATAAGCACAGTAGGTGATGAAAGAGAGCAGCGAGAAGCCAGCCGCGATGATCCAATGCTTCACCCCAGCTTGGTGAAGGGCGTAAACCGGCAGGGCCAGCAAAATGGGTATGAAAAGCAAGGGGAGTATCCCTCCGTGACGTGTGGCATTGAGGTTCATCGCATTTTTGGCGCAGAAGCGCCCCTGAGCGTCTTTGCCAAGCACAAAATCGACTACGTCACCGGCTTTCGGACGGTGATGACGAGGTTCCATGTCCCGCCGGTGAACGAAAATCCGTTTTTCGCCCCATCGAAGCCATCCATATCCTTTGTCTGCGATCCATTCATCCAGCTTGGCTTGATGCTCGGCCTTTTGGTTGCGTTTAAGCATGGCGTTGTTGCTGAATAGACTTCACATACTCCAGATGCCCGGCCCTAGCAGCCTTGTCATTGGACTTCGAGGCGGCCTTCAGGACATCACGAGCCTGGGCGGGCCAATCAGGATGAAACACGGGCACATTGAAGGACAGAATGTGTCCTGGCATACCTCGAAGAAAGACACCCGCCACAGGGCCGGTCTTGAGCGTGGAGACAGGATTGATGAAAATGAGATTGTGGCAGTGCTCCGGGTTGATCCGAAGCATTTCACAGATTACCCGAACGTGTTTGGCGTTCTGATGAAGTGGGTTCTGAGTCGAGACCTTTCTGCCTCGCCGGTATTTGAGCGTCCACTGCCGATCCTTTTCGGTGCCAAAAATCCAACAGTCCCAGTTCTTCGTTTCGATGACGAAGACGCCAAACGGAGACACCACGACATGGTCGATCTGAGTCAGTTCGCCATGACCGTCCGGCAGAAGTAAATCGGCCAGCACATGATAATGACGTGGATCGAGTTGATCGAGGAGTGCTCGGTTCACAGCCCATTCGCCGAGACCGCCCTTCCACTTCGGCAGCCAGCGGAAGCGAATGTAGGTGAGAATCAGGATCACAGCCGCAATAGCCAGCAGGAATGGAACGAACGCCCATAGCGTAGTGTTTACCTGCTCGAGCGGATTAGGGAAGGGGGTGGCGAGAAGAACCATCCCAAAATCTCCACACCATCCTAGCTGCTGTCACCCAGCATTCCTTCTGTAGTTTGAGACGCGAAGGCGACAGACTTTGCGTAGGTGATACGGCGGCTACAGGGGAAGTGTCTTGTTAACCTTGTCTGCCGCTTTTGTGACGTGGCTCTCTCGTCTCATTGACGCCTTGAGTCAGGCAGCTAGCATCGCGCTCCTCCACCAACCACGCTCCACACCATGAAACTCGAAACACTCTGCCTCCACGGCGGCCAAGTGCCTGATCCCACCACCGGCTCCCGCGCCGTCCCGATCTACCGCACGGCCAGCTACGTCTTTAAAAACACCGAGCACGCAGCGAACCTCTTCGCGTTGAAGGAACTGGGAAACATCTACACCCGCCTCATGAACCCCACGACCGACGTGCTCGAAAAGCGCGTCGCTTTGCTGGAAGGCGCTCACGAAATGGCCGGACTCGGCCTCGCCAGCGGCACCAGCGCCGTGTTTTACGCGATCATCAATCTCGCCCAGGCCGGCGACAACATCGTCTCCGCCCGCAATCTCTACGGCGGCACCTACACGCAGTTCAACGACATCCTCCCGGCGCTCGGCATCACGGTGAAATTTGTCGATAGCAACGACCCCGAAAACTTCCGCCAAGCCATCGACGGCAAAACGCGTGCTCTGTTCTGCGAAACGGTCTCCAATCCTGCCCTCGAAATCGCCGACCTCGACGCCATCTCCAAAGTGGCGCACGACAACGGCCTGCCGCTCATCGTCGATAGCACCTTCAGCACGCCTTACCTCACCAAGCCGCTCGAACACGGAGCCGACATCGTCGTTCACTCGCTCACCAAATGGTTCGGCGGCCACGGCGCAGGCATCGGCGGCATCGTGATCGACAGCGGTAAGTTCAACTGGGCCGCTGGCAAGCATCCGCTCTTCACCACGCCAGACAACAGCTACCACGGCCTGCGCTGGGGCATCGATCTGCCCGCGCCGTTGCTGCCGCTCGCCTACATTTTGCGCATGCGCACCGTGCCGCTGCGCAATCTCGGCGCGTGCATTGCGCCGGATAATTCGTGGTTCCTGCTGCAAGGCATCGAGACGCTGCCGCTGCGCATGGAAAAACACTGCGAGAACGCCCTCGCGGTCGCCAAGCATCTGCAAAAACACCTCGGCGTGAGCTGGGTGCGCTTCCCCGGCCTGGAAGGCGAGCCGCAGTTCAAAGCGAACCAAAAATACCTGCGCGGCAAAGGCGGCAGCATTGTCGTCTTTGGCATCAAGGGCGGCAAAGACGCTGGCAGCAAGTTCATCGACAACTTGAAGCTCTTCAGCCACCTCGCGAACGTCGGCGACGCCAAATCGCTCGCCATTCACAGCGCCAGCACCACGCACAGCCAGCTCAGCGAGGAAGCCCAGGCCGCCGGCGGCATCACGCCCGACCTCGTGCGCCTCAGCATCGGCATTGAGCACATCGACGACATCCTCGCTGATCTCGATCAGGCACTCGCGAAGGCTTGATCGAATGAGTGAGGCGTCCCCGATCTATGTGCATGACTACCTGCTGAAGAGCGGCACGGCTCTCAATGCCGTGTCGCAGCGGCGGGTGTTTGCGGGAGCGCTGTTGTGTGTGGATGGCGGCTACGGTTGCGTGCATCCGTGGCCGGAGTTTGGCGATGCGCCGGTGGAGGAGCAGCTTCGGCTGCTCGCCGAGGGCATCACCACGCCGGTGACGGAGATGGCGCTGCGCTGTGCCGAGATCGACGGCGCGGCGAGAAGGGCAGGGGTGAGTTTGTTCGATGGCTTGAGCATTCCGCGCAGCCATTACTCATGGAGTTTTGCCGCCGAGACGGAGCCTCAAATGCAGCGGGTGATGGAGGAAGGCTGGGGAGCGATCAAGGCGAAGGGGTTCGCGAACTACGGCGAGACGATCCGCTTTCTGGAAGGCTGCGCGAAGCGCTTCGAATCGCAGGGCGTGCGGCTTCGCGTGGATTTCAACGGCGTGCTGGATCGGATGACCTTTGAGAAGTTCGTCGAGTTCATGCCGCTGCGCATTTACCGGGCACTCGATTTTGTGGAGGACCCGTTTCCGTATGAGGCGGAGGCCTGGGAAGCCATCCGGCGGCGCTGGGGCGTGGCGCTGGCGCTGGATAAAGGCTGGAAGACGGGCACGCATGGCTTTGATGCCGTGGTGGTGAAGCCCGCACGTCGTGACTGGCGTGTGGTGGCCGACATGCATCCTGAGAAGCGCCTCGTGATGACCTCGGCCATGGATCATGCGCTCGGCCAGATGTTCGCCGCTTATGAAGCGGCCACCGCGGCGGCGACTGGATACCAGCTCGACTACTGCGGGCTCTGCACCGAGCATCTTTTTGCGAAGGACGCCTTCTTCGAACGGGTGACCTCCCATGGCGGCTATCTCGAAGCAGATCGCAGCGGCGGAGGCCTCGGCTTTGGCGAGGTGCTGGAAGGTCTGCCGTGGCGCAGGCTGGTGTGAGGCGCTTGAGGCGGGATGGTGGAACTGAGAATGGAGGAACTGAAAATGGCAAATGGCACGAGTCTCAGCGCCATTCCTCCATTCTGACCCATTCCTCCCTTTTCAGTTCCACCATGCTCGCCGGCTGCATCATCAGCGAGCGCCGCGATCAAGGAGAGGCACTTGCCAAGTGCCTCATGCCGGGGCTTGGCAAGTCCCGTTCCTTGTTCCTAACAATCATCTTTCTCCCCGTTCGCTGGCCTGAAAGCACTCGCAGCCTCGACGACCCGCCGCACCCAAGTCTTGACCTCGGGAGACTTTTTCGCTTCCATCGGCGCATTCGTCAAAAACCTCGTTTTTGTGTATGAAGCTCCTTTTACCCCAAGCCACGCCTGAAAAACCAGAAAAAAACTGTGGGCGAATCTGATTCGCCCACAATTAAGTGTGGATAAACAACGTTCGGCCAAGAAATAAGTTCCCCATGATAGGCAAAGTTCAGAACCAAAAAGTTCGAGGTTGCAGCCGTGGTCCATTCATTTGGGGCACTGGCATTGTGGCGTTAGTTGCACTCGGAGTGTTCTACTTCTCACGGCATACGATTTCACATGATCAGCTCAGTGGTTTGAAGACTGGAATGACAAAGGCCGAGGTCATACGATTGGTGGGGACCCCGAGTTCGACTCTACTACAGACCGATGGATCGACCATGCTCGCATACCGAAAGCAGGATAGATGGTGCATGGTTGATGTATTCTTGGATGCTGGAGGCCACGTTCAGTCTGTATTTCACGATCACTAGTATCAGATAGTCTCTCGAACTATGAACGCCACGCTAAACAAGAGGCCGAACAAAACGGATGCAGGCAACGGCTCGAAGGCTATCTGTCGTGTCAGCAACGTCTTGCGCTCGCCGTCGCCTGATCCGAGACGTCCGCCGCTCACTCACGAGCACTGCAAATCAGGCCCGGTGAGTGTGAAGGAGGTGAACTGGCTCAGCTGGCTTTGCTGGGCAGATCGACGAGCATCTGGGCGTTGCTCGGGTAGCGTTCGAGGAGGGTGAGGACGCGCTGGATGGCGTCGATGGGCTTGCCACCGGCGAGGCCGCGGCGGAGCATGTGGATTTTATCGAGCTGGAAGGCCTGGAGGAGGAGTTCCTCGCGGCGGGTGCCGGATTTGAAGATGTTCACGGCCGGATAATAAAACTGCTCGGCGATTTTGCGGTCGAGCACGAGCTCCATGTTTCCGGTGCCTTTGAACTCCAGGAAGATGAGGTCGTCCATCTTGCTGCCAGTCTCGATGAGGGCGGTGGCGAGGATGGTGAGGCTGCCGGCGGTGCGGGTGTTTCGCGCGGCGGCGAACAGGCGGCGTGGAATCTCCAGGGCACCGACGCCGACACCACCGCTCATGGTGGCGCTGTTTTTGGCGCTGTTGTTGAAGGCGCGGGCCATGCGGGTGATGGAATCAATCAGCATGAAGACATGCTCGCCGCATTCGACGAGGCGCTTTGCCCGCTCGATGGCGAACTGGGAAATGCGGGTGTGGCATTTGACGTCCTGATCGTTGCTGCTGGCGTAGATTTCGGCGTTTGGAAGGGCGCGTTTGAACTCGGTGACTTCTTCGGGACGCTCATCGACGAGCAAAATCATGAGGTGCGTGCCGGGGTGGTTCGTGGTGACGGCCTCGGCGACGTGCTGGAGGATGGTGGTCTTGCCCGAACGCGGCGGGGCAACGATGAGACCACGCTGACCGCGGCCGACGGGCGTGAACATATCGATCACGCGGGTGGTGAGGCGGTCCTTGTGGGTCTCAAGCTGGATGCGCTTGTTGGGATTGATGGCTTTGAGTTCTTCGAAGAGCGGGAGATCACGCACGACCTCGGGGGCGCGGGCATTGATCTCGGTGACTTCGGTGAGCTGCGGGCCACGGGCACCTTTGCGCTGCACGCCGCTGATGTGCATGCCTTCACGCAGGCCATACTGGCGGATGGTGTCCTGGCTGACCCAGCAATCATTTGGATGCTGCGCATAGGCGCGGTCCTTTTGGCGGAGACTGCCAAAGCCTTTCAGGTTCAGCTCGAGGACGCCATTGGCGGGCTCGGGCGGGCCGAGTTCGATTTCTTTGACTGGCAGAGGCTCAGCGGCGGCGTGCTGATGGCCCTGCTGATGGCCGTGGGATGGCTGGGAGCCGTTGTTTTGAGCGTATTGGCCGCCCTGACCGCCTTGACCATTCTGCCGGGCCTGCTGACGCTCAAGCGCACGCTGGCGCTGCTTTTCCTTCCAACGCTCAAACTTGGATTTGCGGCGTTCGTGGGCGTTTTGAGGCCGGGGGGATTCCTGATTGGGGATTCCTGCTGGCTGATTCGACGGGGGAACGGGCGCGGGCGGTGCCGAGGGGACGGATGTGTCCGCTGGGGCGGATGGCTCGGGAGTGACGATGACAACGGGAGCGGGTGTCTCAATGACAGGCGCGGGAGCCTCGATGACGGGAGCCGGCGCAGGTGCCGGGGCTTCAGCGAGTGGCAGCTCGGGCGTGCTTTCCTCCGCGATCTCGGCCTTAGTCTTGCGCTTCGCGGCTTTTTTGGCGGCGGGCTTTTTGATCTCCGTGGTTTTTTTGACCTCGACGGGTGCTTTCACCTCGGCGGCCTTTTTGACCTCGGCAGGTGCCTTTACCGCAGCGACCTTTTTGGCGGCTGGAGCCGCTTTTTTGGCCGCAGGCTTCTTCACGGCGACCTTTTTGGCGGCTGCTTTCTTGGCGGCGGGCTTGCGCTTGGGTTTGGTTTCGGCGGCCTCGTCAGCAGGAAGTTCGTTATCGGGCATGATGGTGGGGGAAAGGGGGATTAATCGAGCTGGTCGGCGATGGCGTCGTCGATTTCAAAATTGGCGTGGACGTGCTGGGTATCGTCGTAGTCGTCGAGGATGTCGTAGAGCTTGATGAGGGACTTCGCGGTGGCCACATCGCTGATGGTGACGGTGGTCTGCGGCTGGTAGATGAGCTGCTGGCTGCGGGAGGTGATGTTTTTATCCCGCAGGGCATTGGAGACCTGGAAAAGCTTGTCCGTGGGGGTGTAAACGACCCAGTCATCGCCTTCGTCGGCGATGTCGTCCGCACCGGCATCGAGGGCAGCCTCCATGAGCTGGTCCTCGGAAGCGGCGGCTTTGTCGAGACGGATTTCACCGCGGCGCTGGAACATGTATGCCACGCTGCCGCTATCGGCGAAGGTGCCGCTGTTTTTGGAAAGGAGGACGCGGACGTCGTTGGCGCTGCGGTTGCGGTTATCGGTGACGATTTCGATCATCATGGCGACGCCGCCGGGGGCGTAGGCCTCGTAGAGGACCTCTTCGAGAGCGGCGCTGGCGAGCTCGCCGGTGCCTTTTTTGATGGCGCGGTCGATGTTGTCGTTGGGGACGTTGGCGGCCTTGGCGGCGGTGATGGCGCTGCGGAGGCGTGCGTTGGTATCCGGGCTGCCGCCGCCTGCTTTCGCGGCGAGGGTGAGCTCCTTGGCGAGCTTGGAGAAGGCATTGCCGCGCTTGGCATCAATGACTGCCTTGGTGCGCTTGATCTTGGACCATTTATTGTGGCCGGCCATGAGGGGAGACGATGTCGGTTATCGGAAGCAATCAGTAATGCGCCCATGAGGGCTGGCATACCGTGCGGGGTTGGTATGAGGGGAAAAGAAAAAGCGGCCTCGCCGCGATGGCTCCGATAGGAATGCCCGCACGCATGGGGATGCGCAGGAGGTTTTTATGACGCTACGGCCATGAAAACAGCGGCAGACTTGCCGGAGTGACACCAGTGTCCACAACTCAGTCCTGAGTCCCGTGAACGGCGCGGAGTGTGCGGGAGGCCCGGCGCTCTGGCAAGAGCTTTTTCGTGCGAGGGAGGAAGAATGCTCCGCCTCTAACCGCCGCGTGATAGCCTTTTTCGAGGCTTTTACCTCTTCAAGCTCGCCACGGAGCGAAAGAAGCGCTTCGAGCGATCGATGGTGAGCGCTTTGGAGAAGGTATCGGCATCGGTGAGGGTGGCGGTGAGTTCGGAGGGGGTGGTCCAGGTGGTGAGGTCGTCGCTGGCTTCGAAGCTCACGTCGATGAAGGCGGTGTAATCGGCGGGCCAGTCCACGCGGAGGACGGGGGCACCGGTGAAATCGACGCGGAGGTGGTGAAGCTCAAGTCGAGCGGGAGGTGCGGCGGGCGAGCTGGCGGCGCTGCGGGGATCGGTGCTGCGGAAGTATTCTTCGGCGAGCGAGTAGGGACTCGTGTCGAGGCGATCATGCGTGCCAAAGCCGAGCGTGCCGAAGTGGCGGCGCTCCCAGCTATCGGCGAGGAGGTCGCCGTCGGTGTCGGCGTCGATGGGGGTGGGGAGGGTGTCGATGGTGAGGGAGATGACTTCGAGCACGGGATAGCCGCCGATGGCGGGGAGGTCGGTGTAGGCGGTGACGGTCATGGGAGTGCCGGTGGGCAGGGTGACATCGCTGGGGAGCTGGAAGGCGATGTAGTGCCCATCGACCATGGCAAAGTCCGTGGCGCCGCTGTCCTGCGCGAGCGTGAGGCCTGCGGGCGAGGGCGTGCTGCGGGTGAAGAGCGTGTAGGTGCCGCTGGTGCGTGTGGGATAGCCGCTGAGGATGGCATCACGGCGGGCTTTCGCGGTGGCGTATTCGCCGCTGGTGAAGTGAGCACCGGTTTGATACTCGGTGGGCAGATTTCCCGTGGTGATGAATGCGTGCAAAGCGGTCATCGGCGGTGTCATCGTGGCCAGAGCGTCATCGGCGAGGGCTTCGTGGCGGGTATAGACATCACGGGCGACTTCGAGCAGCGCGGCGCTGTCGGCGTGGTCCAAAGCGGCGTCGAGATAGCTCACGAGAGCGCTCATGCGCACGATGGGAGCCGTGGGCGCGGTGGTGGAGCGGCTGCGCAAAGCATGCGGGCTTTGATCGACGGTCGTTTTGTCTCCGGTGACGGTGATGCCGCGTGCGGCGAAGAGATCGCTCACCATCTCACGCAGCATGAGCGCGGCGAGCGTGGTCTCGGAACTCATCGTGACCTGGGCGTAAGGCTGTCCGCCGCGATTGGCGGCGGCGAAGTTTTGGGCGAGCCAAGTGGGCGCGGCGGAACCTGCGGCGTTCATGGCAAAGGTGAAGGCCTGCTGCGAGCTGCTCCAGTTGTCGTCGTAACCGGCGGTGTTCCAGTTGGTGGTGGTGTTTTGCCAGTTGGTGCCGCCAAAGCTCCACGTCGTTCCCGTGGCGACGAGAGCGCCTTGAGTGGCACCAAAGCTCCAGCCGTCCTCTTCGGGCAGCGGCACGATGGCGGCCATGGCGCGGCCCGGATGCGTGGTCACGATGGGTGTGCTGTCGAAATTATCCGGCGTGTGAGCGATGAGGTAACCTTTGTCGCCCGTGGCATTCAGCACGGTGATGCGGCCAAAGTAGGTCGTGGTGGTGCCGAGGCCGATTTCGCCCTGGCCGACGCGGTTTCCGAGCGGGTCGGTGATTGTGATGACGGTGCCATTGGCCGCATTTCCCGTGGTGGCGGCACCGGTGGCATCCATGCGCCGCACGCTGACATCGACGAGCAGCGTGCTGAGCGAGGGTGCATCATTCGCGGGCTTGCTGAGCGGGTTTTTGGGATTGCTGTTGGCGGCGATTTCATCGGCATCGCTGAAGCCGTCGCCATCGGAGTCGCTACCGCCATCGGGATCGAGGCCGCGGTCCACTTCGACGAAATCAGGCACGCCATCACCATCGCGATCTTGGAGGGCTGGAGGCGTGGTGAAGGTGTAAGCGGCGGTTTTCGTCGGCGAGGGGCCGGTGCCGGGCTTGTCGGCATAATAATAGACCGTTCCATCGGTGAAGGCCCAGGGCGGCGAGGCGGGATTGTAAGCCGTGAAGCTGCCGCTGGAGCCGAGACGGTAGTAAACGGTCGTGCCGCCGCTGTAGCCGCTGAAGGTGAGCTGGATGCCAGTGCTGTAACTGCCCGCCGCGGGCGAAATGCTGATGTCCTCGACGCTGGAGCCGAGCGTGCTGTCAAAGTTCACGATGGAGAATTGCATGTGCTGCTGATTGATCGCCGTGCCCGGCGTGGCGCTGGCGGCGGTGCCCACATTCTGCGGCGAGGCTGCACCGATGCCCTGCGTGCTGCTGATGAAGCTCGCGATCTGCGCCAGCACATTGAACGGACCTCCGCCGATGCTCACGCTGCTGCTCCAGTCGCCCGCTTTGTAGCTGTGCAGCAGCGAGACGTTGTCGGAGCGGAAGGGCATGTCGCTCAGCAGCAGCACGTTGGCATAGCTGGCATACACATTGACGACCGGCAGCGTGGTGGTGGCTGTCTGCGTCCAGCCGCTGCCGTTGTTGGCAAAGGAGATGGCCGTGGTGGAGGGCTGGCCGGGTGCGGGCGCATAGAGCACCTGAAACTGCGAGGCTCCATTCGATGGCACCACGCCGCTGATCACGCCGCTGCCACCGCTGGGCGAAAGTGTGACTGGAGCCGAAAAACCGACGCCGCTGGTGTAACCATAGATCGCCAGCAGGCCGCTGGAGAAGCGCACGAGCATCTTGGCGCCTGCCGGATCGGCCACAGGCACGATTTGCGCCACGGGAGCCCCAAACGTGTGATTGAAAGGCGCGGAGAAGGTCCAGCCGGGGCCACTCGTGACGATGCGGCGCACCATCACGGCCGAGGCACCGGGCACATAAAAGATCATGTCCATGTTCGGCACCTGAAACGGCACGGCGATGAAGCCCGCATTGTCCGGCAGGCCTGCCAGGCTCAGTTCGGTGGTGAAGCCCACACCGGTGGGATTGTAGGCCTCGAAGGTGTTTGTCGCCCCGAGATCACGCATCACGCCCACCAAGGTCGTGCCACCGACGGCGGTGTGGAACGGATTGCTCACGCCCAGCGGTCCTTCGGGGCAATCTCCGGTGTCGATGATGTTCCAGGTGCCTGCATTCGAGCGAATCTCATTCAGCGCATAGCCGAAAGTCGGATGCCCGCCGATGATGGCCGCCAAATCGTCTTCAGGCGTCGGAGCGGCACCGGTGGTGATGTCGATGGCGCAAAGCGTTTCTGGAGCCAAGCCGACGCTGAGCACGGTTTTTGGTTCCGTGTAGCCCATCCCGCTCGGCGAGAGGATTTGAACGCGATTCTGCGCTGGAGCCGTGATGGCGAAAGAATCCGCCGTGGTGCCAAAAAGCTTCCCCACCGCGATGCTGGACGCCTGCGTGACGCCTGTGGCCCGCGACGTCGCAAAGCTCGGTGCCGTCATCAGCCCCGTGCCGTAGCCGATGCGATACAAGCCCGTCGTTTTATCCACGATGAGCACATCCGCATTGCCATCCCCGTTGAAATCACCGGACGCGGTGAACTCGCGTTCTGTCTCGTAACTCGGCGCGGTGGCGAAAAGGCTCGTGGTGATGAAGAGAGCCGTCAGGCACGCGATTTGGCCGCAGAGGAGCAGAGGAGCGGAGAAGGCAGAGATTTGAAACAACTCTGCGCCCTCTGCCTCTTTGCCTCTCTGTGGCAATAGCGAGCGTTTCAGCGTTTTCTTCGCGGATGAATTGAAAGCGTTCATAATGGAGAAGGTTTGAAATTCGGACATCAGGCTCACAGCGGCACATCGACGGTGTTCGTCACGATCACGCGTTCGATCTCCTTGGTGGGGCCGAAGCGGACGAGGAGGTATTTGTAGGTGGCACCTTTGATGACGGGCTGGCGGTCGAGGAGGAAGATGTCGTGGTCGTAGTGCGCAGCGGTGCCGGTGAGGGGGCTGTCGCTCTGATGGAGGATGGCGATGAAGGGATCGGTGATAACCTTGTTCGGGCCGGAGACGACTTGGGCGATCTTTTCCATCATCGGGGAGACCTGCACAATGTCACCGGAGACGGTGGCGAAGTTCGTGTTCGGCACCTGCACGCGATACAGCGCGACGGGAAGGATGAGGCCGGGGATGGGCTCGTCCGACTCGGCATTGCCGACGAGGTCGTTCGTGTAAAGCGACTGCTCCAGGTCGATCGTGCCGCTCTTGTTGAAGTAAATGCCGACTGAGGAGTTGCCGATGCCGCCGTTACCGCCCTGCTCGACGTGAGTGATGGTGGTGCCACCATTGAAAGCGGGATCTTCGTATTCGCCGATGCGCACCGCGTTGCCCTTCCAGGGGCTGAGCTTGGCGAGCGCGAGATGCGCGGCCTCGATCCCGAGGTGAAAATCCCCCTGTGGAGGCAGCGGGCGGTCCGGCCAGGGCACACTGACGGTCGGGGTGAAGTCACGCACGGTGTAGCGGAAGGTCTCCACATTGCTGAAGGCTCCGGCGGCACGCGTGGAGGTATCTCCGGCACCGACGGCGCGGACCATGATGGTGTAGGCGTCGCTGGTGGAGGCCGGAAGGTCCACGCTGTACTCCGGCATGCCGGTGGAACTCAGATGACGTGCCAGCGCGGTCTGAAAGACGGCGAAGTCCTTGCCATCGACCATGTTCGGATGCGAGGCGAGGTCTTCCGAGACGCCGCTGCCGGTGCTGGTGGGCAGTTCACCCGAGGCGCGGCTGATCCACAGCTCAAAGCGCTCCACTCCAGCCGAGGCGCACATCCAGGTGACCTTCATCCGGCCACCGATGAAGGGCGCGACGGAGGTGACGGGCTCCAGCATGGGAACAGGCATCGTGGTGGTATCGACGAAGGTGGTACACTCGCCCTGCTGGGTGAGCGGGCCGGGATTTCCATGCTCGTCGGTGAGTTCGAGGAAGTAGCACACGATGCAGTTGCCGCTGGGTGGATCGGTGTCTGTCCAAACGATGGGCGTGGTGCTGCCAGCGGGGATCTCCCCTTGAGCGATGAGCGTCTGCGGGCTGCTATCGACACGGCGGTAGATTTTCCATTCACGCGAGCCGGTGGTGGGCGTGAAGGTGCCGGTGGGCTTCACCGTGTCACCGGTGAGTGGATCGGTGCTTTGGTGACGCCAGCCGCAGTCGATGCCGGGCATGGCGAGCGTGTTCAGCATGGCATTCCATTTCACTTCGAGGTATTTGCCCGCCTGCGGCCCGTTGTTGTCACCGGAGGGCGAGGCCACCCACGGAGAGACTCGGCCGTCCGGCGTGCCGACGCGGCACGCGAAGGACCCATTGCCGGTAAAGGCAGGCAACGTGCGGGGCAGCGCGGCGCGGAGATTGCCCCCGCCGTCTTTGAAAAAGGCGGTGCGGCCGAGGTAGTGATCGGTGCTGCCGAGACTGTGTTTGAACTCCGCCCAGGCCAGGCCCTTGCTGATCCCGCTGGTGCAGATGAAGACCAGATGGCCCGTGTCGCCGCTGAGACCGGCTTTATTCTGCATCTGCATGCTGGTGAAGGTGACGAGCGGGTCGAAGCACTTCAGCGTGAGATCGCCCTTGGCCCCGGCGGGGCCTTCGCGATCACGCAGCACACCGAAAACGGGCGGTGAATTGCCGCTCACGTTCCCACACACACTGCCGTCGATGGTGCGCACGGTGTAGAAGAAGGTTTTGCCATTGTCCGCAGGCCAGGTGGGCGTGCTGTAATCATTCACCGCTGTTCCGGGCGGCGGCGGATTGCCATCGTCGATGAAGCTGAGTGTCGTCGCGGACACGATGCCGATGAGATTGCGGTTCATGTCCTTCTCTTTCGCCGGAATCTCACGCGGCGAGCGCCAGCGGTAGATGCGGTAGCCGCTGATCGACTCCGGGGCGGTCACAGCGGGCGCTTCCCAGGACACTTCGAGCCGCTGATCGTGCGTGCCCGCCACAAAGCTCGCCACGTTGCGCACCTTCACCTTCTTCGGTAGCGGCGGCGGCAGGCGGTCGCAAATCTGCACCAGCGTGCCCACGGAAGGCGTGCCGCCATTTCCCAGCAGATCACGGGCGACGGCGAAGTAGTAAAACTCGGCTCCATCGGCAAACGGTGTGCCAGCGGTCTTGAAACGACCATTGTCGTCATTCACAAAAACGGTGTCGTTGGTCAAATTTGCCGCTTCGGGTGGAGTGAGCATCACCGGCGGCAAAATGGCCAGCAGATTGATTTTTCTCGCCGTGGGCTCGCTGGCAAAATCGGCCGTCGTGGCCGGTGGAGTCGTGTCCCAGCCCTTCGCGATGGCAGCGGCCTTGGGCACGCGATAGACATCGAAACCATGGTGCAGCGGCGAGAGATCGCGCAGAGCGATCGGCGTGGCCCAGCGCAGGGAGACGTTCAAATTGCCCTTTGAAGTGAGGTCTGGCAGTTCCACGGGCTTTCCAGGGGCTGGCAGCACCATCGGCGCAGCGGGATCGACCGTCACGCGACCCACGACACCGAGGTCCGTGCTCGTGGTGGTATCAAAATCACGCAGTTCATACGTCAGCGCACCGGCAGCGGGCACCTTCTCCATGTGAGCAAGACCCGCGCAAAGCGCCACGGAAGGCCGTTGGCGGGCGATGAGCATCACGCGGCGCATTTTCTTCTCATCACCCCATGCTCCGGTGATCAGTGCCGACATCTTTTGCTCGACGCTGATCGTTCCCGCCGCGCTGGCATCTTCCAACAGCTCCGAGAGCACCGAATTCAGCTCCACGATGTTTTCACCCAGCGCATTCGCCCGTGTGAGCAGCGAGCCGATGATGCGCACATCCCCCGCAGGCTCCAGGATCGCCACGCGTGAAAACGGATTCGGCGAGGCCGGCCCGCCATTCTTCCGATACACCGCGATTTGCTTCCCCATCACCACCGAAGGGTCCGTCGGCTGGAGCGAGAGCCATGCGTAGCTGCCCGTGCCGTTCGTGGTCGTCGTGCCCGCGACGATGAGGGAGTTTCCGGTGCCGCTTTGGGCGAGGAGGGCATTCGTGATAAGGAAGGCCAGGAGCAAGGCGAGTTTGAAAGCGTTCATGAAGGTGACGGTTTAGAAATCTGAAATCAGCAATCAGTTGATCGACAATCGTCAATCCATCGGCTGTCGAGAGCCGGGAGACGTTCGGATTGACGATTGATGAGCATTCGATTGTTGATTGTTGAGGTGGGGGAAGGTGAAGGGAGGAAAGAGCATCAATAGTCCACTTCCCAGCCGCCCTGGTCGGTGTACTCGAACTGGGCGCGGAGGTCGGCTTCGAGGCAGAATTTGCAGACGCCGACTTTGCCGTAGAGGCGGCCGCTGCCGGCAAAGGCGTATTCATCGCCGCTCTTCAGACCGACGAGGGAGACCTCGCCGCCGATTTCGACCGCGCAGAGAGCCTCGCCATACACGCCGATCGTGAGGCGGCCGGCATACGTCGGCCCTGCGGTGAAGTAGAAGACGCCCGCACCGGCCTTGGCGCTGATGTTGAAGATGCAGGTGCCCGTGCCATACACCGGGAAGGTGGCCTCGCCGTAGCAATAGACGCCGGTGAAGCTATCCATCGTCAGCACACTCGCCACGAGCGGATCGACCATCTCCAGCGGCTCCAGATTGCACGCGTGGCCGAAGAAGATGCCGCCAGCCATCTGATACTCGCCGAACTCCACGCCGATCTTCGCCGCGAGGTAGTTCTCCGTGGCTCCAAACATCACACTGGCACCCAGTTCGGTGATTTTGAAGGTCTCGAAGCTGATTTCACCACTCGTCATCTCAAACGAACCGCCGAGGCCGATGGGAGCGCCGCTTCCGTCGAGCGCAAACTTCACGCCGAGATCGGCTCGCAGCTCCTCACCACTCACACCGGTCCATCCGAGGCCCACATCGAGGGCTCCGATGGTGACTTCCGTGACGTTCGCACCGGACGCACCGCCACAGCAGGCTGCATTCTCCGCGCCGTCGGAGTCCAGCTCCTTGATTTGCAGATAGGCGGCGAGTTCCATCGCATCCGGCACCTCCATTTTGAAGGTCGCGTCGATGCGCAGCTCGTCGAGGCTGTCACCATTGATGTGCGCGTAACCCACCAGCGAACCGCTGCCGAGGTAGGCCTGCACATCGCCGAGGAAGTTGTCATTGATGGCCTCGTCGATGCCAGCGAGCGCTTCGCTCATCGCTTGGCGGATGAGGGAGTTCAGCGCGGCAAAGGCGGTGTCCACAGCCTGGTTGAAGGCACCCTGCAGGTCATACACACGCTCTTTGATGGCTTCTTGAATGTCCGCCACGAACTGGCTCTCGAAGATCTCATCGGTGATCTTCTGCGCGATCTGTGCCTTCCACTCTTCAATGATGGCGTCGATGTCAGGCTGGTCTTCCACGGTCATCGCGAGCACGAGGTCCTCCGCGTAGTCGCCTGCGGCATCGCTGGCAGCTTCGATCTGCGCGGTGGCGGCGGAAACGATGGCATTCAGCTCATTGGTGAGCTCACCCGTGGTGCCGAGAGCCGTGCGCACCTCACCGATGGCCGTTTTGATCTGCACGAGCACTTCCTGCGCCGCATCGAGCTGCGGCTCGATCTCGGCGAGCACGTCGCGGATTTTATCGCCCACCTCGCTGGAGGAAATGGCGGTGCCGAGCGTGTCGATGAGCGCGGAGGCCAGAGTGATGAAAATCTCACGCTGCGCCTCGCTTTCGCCCGCAGGCACATATTTCGCCAGCAGGCCGTAGGAGTCGATTTCGGGGTCTCCATCTGTGTTCAGCCCGGTGGTGACGGCGTCGATGGCCTCCTCGATTTGGGCGAGTTTGGCGTCGAAATCGGCAATCATGCGCTTCGTGAGCGCGGTGGCGCTGGAGACGCTCTTGAGGGCGTTCACGGCC
Source organism: Verrucomicrobiaceae bacterium (assembly GCA_016713245.1). Classification (GTDB taxonomy): domain Bacteria; phylum Verrucomicrobiota; class Verrucomicrobiia; order Verrucomicrobiales; family Verrucomicrobiaceae; genus Prosthecobacter. Next base: position 862,982 of record JADJPM010000004.1, read on the forward strand.
TGGCTCGATGGATTGCGGAAATAGGTATCGACGAGCCCGGAGAGCACCAGCGGGTCGATTTTCCCTCCCGAAGGCGTGTTCGTCTTCACATCGTTGAGGAAGCTCGCGAGCACGGGCTCGAGCGCCTGATCGAGGAGATCACCGATCATGTCCTCCGCCTTGTCACTGAGCATGTCCGTGAAGCTGTCCACGCCGCCGGTGAGCGAGTTGAAGATGTCATTGCCCGCCGCGGAGACGAAAGCAGAGGAGACGCCGGTGGCCTCGTCGATGGCGTTGAAGGCCATGTTCGTGAGATTGATCTCCGGCAGGCCGCTGTATTGCACGCCAAAGCTGATCTCGGCATTCTCCTCGTCCATAAAGTCGAGCTGATGCTCGGTGTTGATCACCAGCAGGTCCTTCGTCTGGGCCTCAAAGCCGCGAAAATCAAAGCTCGTGCTCGACCACACGACCGGGTAGTCCAGATCGACGACACCTAGCCAGAGCTTCTCCGCATGCGGCAGGTAGGTGGTGGCCGTTTGATCGCGATAAGTAGCCAGTGCCACGGCGGGGCGGCCAAAGTGCGTGCCATCGAAGTAGGCGACATCAAACGCCGTGTCGCCGCCGCCGTCCGTCCAGCCGCCGGTCATGTAAAGCGGCGAGGTGACCTCTGGCGCGGTGCTGCCCGTGCTGGTGAAACCCGCACGAGCCTGCAAATGCACCCGCATGTCCTCAAAGAACGGCACATCCAGTGTGCCAAAGAGATTCCAGAAACCTTCGCCATCGCCAGCCGGGTTATCATTGAAGTAAGCGCCCTCCGCCGGGAAGAAGGCGTATTCTTCGCCACTGGCTCCCGTCATCGTCAAAGCCGAGGGCAGCGTGAGACGCGTGGGCACCGCGAGGTCCGTGTGGGCGCTGTATTTGGCAAAGTGGCCGGTGTACTCAATGCCGAGCGAACCCTCAAACGGCTCCGCAAAGTGCGAGGCATGCGCGGAGAAGCCCAGGATCATCGTCACACTGCCAGGAGTGCTCGCAGGCACGCAGGCGCTGCTGTCGTGGAAGGACACCGCCAGCGGCGTGAAGAGGCCGTTCCAGAGGTCGAACTCTTTGCTGTCCGTGCCCGTGGAGCCGCTGCCGAGCTCGAAGGACTCCAGCGAGCCGAGGCAGGTGAAGCGCAGTTCGTTGAAATCGAGGGTGAAGTTGTTCGGCGTGATGATGTCCAGCACCCCGCTGGTGCGGCTGTCCTCCATTTCATTCGAGAGGAAGGAGAAGCCGAAGGTGTCGAGATCGAAGAGATAACCTGCCAGCGTCAGATTGCCCGGCCCGGTGGGCGATTCATGGATGCCCGTCACGCCGGAGCGTCGCGTGTAGTATTTGCTCCGCGTCGTCAGATCATACGGACCGACGACGGTGCCTTGCAGGCGGCTCGAAGCCGTCGCCAGCGGGCTGGTGAAGGCCGAGCAGCGGAAATTCATGCCCGCATAATCGCCGAGACCAGCGGTGTAGGCCGCTGTCTGCGGACGCTCGGCCACGGTGAGGTTGGCCGGGTCAAAACCGCTGAGAAGAATGTTCGCGGGGCCGTCCTCATCGCTGAGCAGGTTTTGATCACCACGCAGGAACGTGCCCGCCATGAGGAAATGCGCATCGGTGAAGGAGGTGAGCACCTGATGCGTGAAGGTGGAACCATTGTAGCCCCACTCGATGGTCTGCGTGACCGTGCCCGCCGCATACACGCCGCCGTCACCGGTGAAATTCAGATAGGTCGTCGATGGCGTGAGCGAAACGGTCTCGATCTGCGTGCCGGTGCAGTCCGCCTCGTCCGGGCAGTGCTGGTTGTACACGTTAAGCAGCACGCCGGGTGTGTTGAGCTGGCTGCCCACGGGATTCACCAGATCATTCGCCAGGTGCATCACGCTCGCCGCCGTCCAGACCACCGGCGTGTTGTGCGGGAAGTGGGAGAGGAAGGCACCGCCGTTGAAAGTCAGATCGCCGCTCATTTCCGCGCCGCCGCTCAGGCCTTTCTTCACGGTGATGTTCGCTGCGGCGCTGACGAAATTGTAGGAATGGTCGTTCGAGCGCTTCACCAGCATCTCCGGGTCCGCGTAGGTGAAGCTCTGGAGGTAATCCATCAGCGGCTTGCGGATCGAGTGCGCTCCAGAGGCAGCACCACACTGAAACTCTCCCGTCGTCGTCACCCACGAGAACACCGCCGCCTCGATGTACACCGGCTTCGTTTCCTCGCAGAGGTGAAACGCCCCCGCGCCCGGTGTGATCGTCAGCGTGCCGGAGGGCTTCAGCGCCGCGTCGAGATCTCGCGTGCCGAAATCCACGGTCGAATCCAGCAGCCCCGTCACCTTGTCCGTCGCCCAGCCGATACCAGCAGGCAACGTGGCGAGGATGGCACTGTGCGCCCCGCTGGCATCCAGCGTGGCCGTGCCTGTGCGCTTGAAGTCCACGCCATTGAGCACGCCATTCCGGTCCGCGACAGTCGCAGGCACCAGATTCGTCGAGCCAGGCAAGGTGCCGGAGATCGCCGCATCGCCCGTGGTGCCATGTAAAGAGACCTCAAGAACGCTGCCACCATAGGTGTAACCGCTCACGCCATCCACCGTGCCCGTGCCCGCCGTCGGTGTGATCTGGCACGTCACCGCGATGCCCGAGGGCGGAATGGTGTAGGTCAGCACCGGGGTGACATCGAGAGCTGTGAAGTGCGTGGGGAGCACTGGCGAGGAGCCAAAGGTGAGCACCCCCGAGAAGTGGAAAAACTGCGCTGCAGCGCTGTCCATCGTGTTTCCCGTGTAGGTCGTGCTCAGCGTGGTGTTTTCCTCATGCTCGATGGTCACCGACGCTCGATAGCTGATCGGCGAAAGGATGGCTGCCGGATCCACCTGGATGATTTTGAACCCTGTGACCACCGCTGGAGCGATGGGGAAGCCGCTGGCGTCAAAACTCGGCACCGAGGCCTCCGTCTTCGTGTTTGCCGACACCGTCACGCTCTGCGCCGCCCCATCCGAATGCCGCAACCACTGCCCGCCGAAGGTCAAATTCACGCTCTTCGGTGTGTTTGAGCCCGCCCAGTCATCGAAGCGATGAACCGTGTAATCCACCCGCACCGGGATGGTTTGGAGGCCAGCGTTTGCTTCCAGGAGATAAGAGCGATTGATCGTGACCGCCGTGACCTCGCTGACGACATTGAGATCACCCGAGGATGACGTCGTGCCGATGAAGTGGATGTATTTTTTGCCCACCGGCTCCGTCGCGGTGTCCTCAGTCACATTTGTGGCATCGCGGATGACATCGACTTTCACGCGGTAATTCGTGCCAGGGACGAGCCGATTCACCGCGGAAGGGGTGAGGCTGGCCTGGATCGTGTCCACGAAACTGTGGAACGCCGCCGGCGTGGTCGCCGAGGCCATCACCGTGCCCGCTGGATCAAGCAGCGACCATTCAAGGCGGTAGCTTCCACCCACGCCAAAGCCCACCTCCGCCTCCACGATGATCGCATCCCGGTTCGTGCCCGGTGCTCCCATCAAGGCATCCGCCGCGATGACGTAGCCCGTGTAATTGACATGCGTGACGCTGTTGATCGTCGCCACCGCCTGCGCCGAGGCGACGGCAAAAAGAGCCAGCAAAAAGAGAAAAAGGTGTCGGATCATGGTGATGCTACCAGTGCATGCACCGATTCGGAGAGATGAGTTACAAGTTTCCGGGTGATTTTTGGCTAAAGCTCCACTCAGGCCGCCTCGCCTGTTCAGGTGAGGGTTTTCTCATCGACGAAGGCGAGAGCGGTGGTTAGGCTGTGAGCCTCATGAAAGCCCTTTTTGCCCTTTCGATGCTCGTTGTCGGCTTTTTGCCAGCGGCGGACCTTTCTTTCCCGAAGCAAGCCATCGCCACGGTGCATCCGCTGGCCACGCAGGCGGGCATGGACGCCTTCGCGAAAGGTGGAAATGCCATCGACGCGGCCATCGCGGCGGGTTTGACGCTCGGCGTCGTGGATGGGCACAATTCCGGCATCGGGGGCGGCTGTTTTTTCGTCGTCCGAGCGGCGGATGGCACCGTGACCTGCATCGACGGTCGTGAAATGGCTCCCGCCAAGGCACATCGCGACATGTATGTGATCAACGGCAAACTCGACGACGAGGCCAGCAAGACCGGTGCTCTCGCGAGTGGCGTGCCCGGCTACCTCAAGGCCTGCGCCGCTGCGCAATCGAAGCACGGCAAGCTCAAGCTCGCGGATGTGCTGCTGCCTGCCGCCGACATCGCGGAGAAGGGCTTTCCGCTCGATGAAGTCTATGCCCGCAAGCTCGCCGCTACCGCCGCGAAACTGGCGAAATTCCCCGCCTCCGCCGCCATCTTCCTCCAAGACGGCAAACCCATTGAAAAAGGCCAGCCGCTCGTGCAGACCGACCTTGCTGCCACTTATCGAGCGGTCGCGAAAAACGGCATCGAGTGGTTCTACGAAGGTGAATTTGCCCAAAAGACCGAGGCATGGATGAAAGCAAACGGCGGCATCACCACCGCCGCAGACTACGCCGCCTACAAGGCACCCGAGCGCGAAGCCATTCGCTCGAAGTATCGCGGTTACGACCTGATCACCATGCCGCCGCCCAGCTCCGGTGGGGTGCATGTGGCGCAGATCCTGAACATCCTGGAGCATTTTCCGATTCGGCACTTCCGGGCGAGCAGTCGCGTGCATGTCATCACGGAAGCGATGAAGCTCGCCTTTGCCGATCGTGCCCACTGGCTCGGCGATCCCGACTTTGCCAAGGTGCCGCGAGGTCTCGTCGATCCTGATTACGCGGCCGAGCTTGCCAAAAAGATCGACCTCGATCACGCGACACCGGTTTCCGGTCACGGCATGCCGCCGCATTGGGAAGGCGACATCTTCGGCAAGCACACGACCTTCCTCTGCACCGCCGATGCGGAAGGAAACTGGGTGGCGCTGAACCAGACGATCAACACGGCCTTCGGCAGCAAGGTCGTCATTCCTGGCACTGGCGTGCTTTTGAATGATGAGATGGACGACTTCGCCGTGCAGCCCGGCATTCCGAACGCCTTCAAACTCGTCGGAGCCGAAGCAAACGCCGTCGCCCCTGGCAAACGGCCTTTGTCGAGCATGAGCCCCACCATCGTGCTCAAAGACGGCCAGCCCCTTATTGTCACGGGTGCCGCTGGTGGTCCCACCATCATCACTCAGGCCCTTTTGCTTCTCACGCACATCATCGACGACGGCCAACTCCCCGCCGCCGCGCTGGCCGAGCCGCGTTTTCATCACCAATGGAACCCCGACGAGCTTAAAATCGAAAAAGCTTTTGGGGAAGAGACACTTCAACGCGTCGAAAAACTCGGCCACAAGCTCGCCCCGAGTGCTGGCTTTGGTGCCTGTCAGGCGATCTACTTCGACCGCGAAAAGCAGCTCTTTTACCCCGCCCACGATCCCCGAGTGCCCGGCAAGGCGGACGGGCGTTAACAGTCGGCGTTAGCCTGCTCTGAGTTTGTAGTTCGGCCTTTAGGCCGTTCTGGGTTTTGTCGAAGCCTTGAAGAACGGGCTGAAGCCCGAACTACGAACCTTGACCGCCTAAAGGGACTGAGCCTGCATTTCTCACACTCGTTTTCGCCGCAGAGGCGCAAAGGGGCGGAGAACGCAGAGTTTCCCATGTGTTTCAACCTCTGCGCCCGCTATCTCTCTGCTTCTCTGCGGCAAACAAAGTGTCAGAGACAGCGTGGTGGGTGTCAGAAATGCGGGTTAGCCGCAACCATGCACTCGGCAGTGGCGAAGAAGGATCGTGGTCTCGTTCACCAGAACGAGAACGATGCTTCGCAATCTGGCGAATGCGCCTACGCGGACAGCAATCTCCTTTCTCAGTTCCGAGCGGCCTGCCACTCGCTCACGCGGCCACTGCGAAAGCTGACGGTGCCAGCAGTGTAGGGCACATAAATCACATCGGTGCCGAAGCCGGGGCCGCCCCATCCACCCCACGCCCCTGGGCCATAGCCCCATGGACCACAGCGGCCGCCGTAGCCGTAACCATAGCCAAATCCGACATTCATCGATATCGTGCGCACAGGGCGTTGGCCGAGATAAGTCCACTGCTCGATCTCGCGGCCGCTTTTGCGCCCGGCGGTGGTTTGGTCCGGCGCTCCCCAGGCGAGGAAGACGGCATCACGCGTCATGCCTTCACGAATGGTGCCTTGGGTGACGAGTTCGCGGTCTTTAGCACTGAGCTGGGTGTAGAGCTGCGGATTGCGCTCAATGCGAGCCTGGGGCGAGTTCGAAACGCAACTCGAGAGGAGCAGTGCACTGGCGGACAGAAGAAACAGGAAGGACTTTTGCATGGTGGCACTAGCAGACCACGACGCGCCCCGATTGTTCAAGCAGAAAGTCCGCCCCGATCAATCCAAGCTTTCGATAGGCTTCAAGGCTTCGGAGTAGGCGCTGCAGGAACCGGTGCCGGAAGCGTGGCAGGCACTTGAACGGCGGGAGAAGTGGCCGATTTGGGCACTTCGAGCTTTGGAGCGGCGGAAGCGGGTTTTGCAGGTTCTAGAGCGGGAGCAGCAGGTTTTGGAGTCGACGGTGTGGCTGCTGGCGGTGCCGAGATGGGAGCGGGAGCCGTGGGTGAGGTGGGCACGCCAGCAGGGGGCTGGAGCATGGCTGGAGCATCCCCGAGCTTAATCGTGGGGCTGATGCCGCCTTCGACGGAGTTCAGTTTGATGTTCGGCAGGGCAGGGGAGGCTGGAGCCGCTTTGGGATCAGGTTTTGGTGCGGGCGGAGGATCGACTTCTTTGGTCGGAAGGTTCGCCGCGATCCATTCGAGCCGCGTTTTGCTTTCACCTTCAAAGGCGGTCACGCCGGGGTATTTGCTGCCAGCCTCTTCGTAGGCTTTTTTGGCTTCCTCTTCCTTGCCATCGGCCCACAGCATATCGCCGAGGCGGAGTTGGGAGAGCTGGGCGAGCTCGGAGCCAGCCAACTCGGAGATGACACGCTCGTAGGCGGCTTTGGCTTCGCTCTTTTCGCCCATCGCTTCGAGGCGGGTGGCGAGTGTGAGGAGCGTTTCCTTATAAAAAGCGTGGTCCTTGTGCCCGGCCAGGTAGGCCTTCAAAGCCTCCACGGAAGAGCTTTTCTCGTTCTTTTCCCAATGCAGCGTGGCCTTGAGTAGCAACGCATTCGCGGCGGCGGGTGTGCCGGGATGCTTTTTTACCACCAGATCGCAGTCATCCACGGTCTTCGCGCCCGTGAATGCTTCGGCAGCGGCTTCAGCAGCCGTGCGGGCATTATGCTGGATGACGCCGTAGGCAGCGAGGCCAGCGACGATCACCCCGAACAGCAGGAGGATTTTTTTAAACTGGCCGTTGAGAGCCTGCTCCTGGGCGGAGGGTTCAAAGGCGGCGGGATTGTTGGAGGGTTCGTTGCTCACAAAGGTATTCTCGGTTCTCGATTCGCTATTCCGGGCTTAGGCGCCGACTTTTGCACGGGCTTCATCAGCCAGTGCGGTGGAGAGGTAACGCTCTCCCGTGGAGCAGGCGATGGTGACGATCAGCTTGCCCGCATTTTCTGGACGCTGGGCCACCTGGATGGCCGCGCAAACATTCGCGCCGGTGCTGATGCCGACGAGGATGCCTTCTTCCTTCGCCAGACGGCGGGCCATGGCAAAGGCGTCGTCGTTGCTGACCTTGATGCACTCGGTGATCTGGGCGTTTCCGGCGCTGTCTTTGAGATGGAGGTTCGCAGGCACGAAGCCGGCACCGGTGCCCTGGATTTTATGCGGTCCGGGCTGCACGGGCTGGCCGGCGAGCGTTTGGTTGATCACGGGCGAGGCCTCTGGCTCGACGGCGATAGCCTGGAAGGAAGGCTTGCGAGGTTTGAGGACCTCCGTGCATCCGGTGATGGTGCCACCTGTTCCCACCGCGGCCACGAGAATGTCGATCTTACCATCGGTATCGCTCCAAAGCTCCTCGGCCGTCGTGCGCATGTGGACGGCGGGATTCGCGGCGTTTTCAAACTGCTGCGGCATCCAGGCGTTTGGCGTGGATTTGACGATTTCTTCGGCTTTGGCGATCGCACCTTTCATGCCCTTCGGCCCTTCGGTGAGCACCAAATCGGCTCCGAGCAGCGCCAGGAGGGTGCGACGTTCCAGGGACATCGTCTCTGGCATGGTGAGGATGAGTTTGTAGCCCTTGGCGGCGGCCACAAAGGCCAGGGCGATGCCGGTGTTGCCGCTGGTAGGCTCGACGATGATTGTGTCTGGCTTCAGGATGCCTTTTTTCTCCGCGTCCTCGATCATCGCCATGCCGATGCGGTCCTTCACGGAGCCGAGGGGATTAAAAAACTCGCATTTGAGGGCGATGGTGGCGTTCAGGCCCGCAGTGACCTTGTTCAGTTTCACGAGCGGCGTGCGGCCGATGGTTTCGACGATGTTATTGTAGATCATGGCGGTGGGGAGACTCGGTGTAATCGCGAGGGGGCGGAAAGGGCCGCCTACAAAGGCGGGGAGGAAACCCTTGTCAATCGCCGCGAAGGCCGCCGGGCATCCACTTCAGGGGGGAGGGGGGGGGGGGGGGGGGGGGGGGGGGGGGGGGGGGGGGGGGGGGGGGGGGGGGGGGGGGGGGGGGGGGGGGGGGGGGGGGGGGGGGGGGGGGGGGGGGGGGGGGGGGGGGGGGGGGGGGGGGGGGGGGGGGGGGGGGGGGGGGGGGGGGGGGGGGGGGGGGGCAGGCAGCAAATGCTGCAAAATTTATCTCGCCAAGCGGGGGGCGTTTTGTTCTAATCCAATTCGCTCCACGGCGGCCAACCCCGCCCAGAGCATCGTCCAACCCATAAAACATACCGTACCCATACACATGAAAAAACCAAACAATCGCGGCTTCACGCTGATCGAGCTGCTGGTGGTGATCACCATCATCGCCATTCTCGCCAGCCTCGCCGTCCCCGCCTTCAACTCCGTCCAGCGACAGGGCAACCAGATGAAGGGCGTCAGCAACTGCAAGCAGGTCGTCGTCTCGATGAAGCAGTTCGCCACCCGCTACAACAGCCAGTACCCTGACTCGGTGCCGAACCCCTACACAGGCGGCACCGCCATGAATGCCAATGATGCCTTCCGCTTCATGATCCAGGAGCAGGTCGTCACCGATGAGCGCATCTTTGGCTGCCCTGCCGGTTACAATCCAGACAGCAACATCGGCACCCCGCCGAACTACGGCATGGCTCTCGGCAACAACGAGAACCACTGGGCACTCACCCAAGGCCTCACGGACACCAGCGCTGGAAACGTCCCGCTCGTCTATGAAAACGTGGCCGCCCTCTCCTGGCCTCCCCAGTGGAATGCCAACGTGGCCGGCCAGATCCGTCCAGGCCGCACCTGGCCTGGTGGTCAGGTCATCATTGGCCGCAATGACGGTGGTGCTGAGGTCGTGGACCTCAATGGCAAAATCGGCATGGTCACCGTCAAGCAAATGGCCGGCGGCATGGATTTGTTCACCCAGGCCACTCCAGGCCAAGTGCAGCAGGTGCTGAATGCCCAAGTTTCAGGCGGTCCTTCTAGTGGTTCGACCCCAGGAGTCATGGACCCCAACAATCCCCTCGGTGGTCAGCTTGGTAGCCCCCTCGGTGGTCCTCTCGGCAGCCCTCTTGGTGGCGGCCTCGGTGCGCCGCTTCCAGGTCAGGCTCCCGGCGGCGCTCCTCTTGGCGCTCCGCTTCCAGGTGCCGCTCCTTCGCCTCTTGGTAATTAATTGATCCCCACCTTTTTCTTGATCCGCCGGATGCTCGTTTGCATCCGGCGGATTTTTTTTGGAACGCCGGAGCAAAGGGTAAATCCACCTTGACCCTTTCCCCTCCGCATCGCTTACTGAGTTGGCGGTGATCGTGCGCGATCCCGCCAGGCTCGCTCTCTCACGCCTCATGTCTCCCTCACGCGCTTCGCTTTCCCGCTTCTCCGCTCCTTTCCTCGCCGCAATTCGTTGGCCGTTGTTGGGTTGCCTCGTCATGGCACTGCTCACTGGCTCCGCCGCAGCCTTTGACACCGTCATCCTCGATCCCGGCCATGGTGCCCATGATCGCGGAGCTGCCATCGGCTATGTGTATGAAAAGCATCTCGCCCTCGATACTGCCCGCCGCGTCGAGCAACTCCTCAAAAAACAGGGGCTCAAGGTCGTCATGACTCGTAGTCGAGATGTCTTCATCCCGCTTCAAGACCGATCTGCCACCGGCAACCGCGTCGGCAATGCCATCTTCGTCAGCATTCACTACAACTACAACCGTGGCGGCAGCGGTGCCGGCGTGGAGACCTACTACCACTTCTCCTCCAGCTACACCCTCGCGGCCTACATCCAGGCCTATCTCGTCCAGCGCACAAAAATGACGCACCGCGGTGTCAAAAGCGCTAGCTTCCACGTCATCCGCTCCACCACGAAAAATCCCGCCGTGCTCGTCGAGTGCGGTTTCGTCAGCAATCCCTCCGAGCGTGCCCGCATGATGACGGGCGAATTCCGCGCCCGCATCGCCGAAGGCATCGCCCAGGGCATCGTCGCCTATCGAAAGGCGGATTGATCGCTCCAATGAACGCGGTTGCGGCAGATGGGGCATCGCGCCAAGGATGAAGCCATGGTCTTCATCGTCCTTCTCATCCTCGCCGTGCTCGCCTTCGGCATCAGCCAATGGGCACTCGGTCGATATGCCTCGATGATGGCCAAAGGATCGCAGGTCACCAGCCCCACGGCACACACGGGAGGCGAGATCGCCCTGGTATTCCTCGAAAGCGAAGGCGTGATGGATGTGCAGATCGTCGAGCACAACGGCGTCGTCACCGATTACTTCGATCCCGTGCGCCGTCGCTTGTTCTTACGCCACAGCACAGCCCAGGGCACCACCCTCAGCGCCTGGGCTGCCGCTTTGCACGAGGCCGCTCATGCCCTGCATACTACGGCGGAAGGCCTCGCTGAACTCAAATGGCGGCAAAGCATCATCCGCATGTGCCGCTACATTCCGGTGGCCGTCGCGATGGCGCTCATCGGACTCATGATCGGACGTGTTTTCGTGCCCCGCGTGGCCATCCTCGTGCTCGCCGCTGTTTTCAGCCTCCTCGTCTTCCTCAATCTCGGTACCGTCATGATCGAATTCGCGGCCAACCGCCGCCTGCGTGCCTTTTTGGAACGTCACCTCCAGCGCCATCCCCAGGCTCACCAGCGCCTCGGCGAGCTCCTCTTTTGCATGGCCATCCGTGAGGTCGGGGACGTTTTGCGTTCCCCACGCTACTTCTTCCTTAGCGCTCTGCCAGGGGCAGGCAAATCGAGGCCTGGGTGAATCCATAGATCGTTGGGCGGCGTCTTGCTGAAGCCGTCATGATCAAATCCCTCTTCATCGCCTCTCTACTGCTCTGTTTCACACTCGCTGCCCGTGCTGATTACAGTGTGGACTTTGAATCCGGTGCCGTCTGGACCGGTGCCAATGACATCCGCATCCCAGCGGATACCGGCACGCTCTTCTCTCTGTCCGATGATCTCAAATCAGATCCCACCGCCTTCTTCCGCACGCGTGCCACCTATCATCTTGGCCTCCATCACGACATCTCCTTCCTCTTCGCGCCGCTGCGCACCGAGGCGGATGGTGCCTTCGCCACACCGGTGAACTTCGCCGGCACCACCTTCGCCGCCGGTGCACCTACCACGGCACGCTACCGCTTCGATTCTTATCGCCTCACCTATCGCTACAATTTCATCACTCGTGATGACCTCACCTTCGGCCTCGGCATCACCGGCAAACTCCGCGATGCCTCCATCCAGGTCGATCAAGGCGGCCTCTTCGCCCGCGATTCGAATCTCGGCTTTGTCCCGCTTATCAATTTCCGCCTCAACTGGCGTTTCGCTCCCAAGTTCAGCTTCCTCTTTGAGGGCGATGCCCTCGTGGGGCCTAGCGGCCGCGCCGAAGACGTCCTCGCCGCCATCCAGTATCATCCCACCGAAAAACTTGCCCTTCGCCTCGGCTACCGCGTCCTCGAAGGCGGAGTGGACAGCGATACCACCTACTCCTCTGCTTTGTTTCACTATCTCAGTGCAGGCTTCACCGTTCGCTTCTGACAGGTGATGAACCCAGAAGGCTGGTAAATGAGATTGGGTGAGCGATGCGACAACAGGACCTTATCCTGCCGTTCGGTCGTGGTCCGGTGGCAGGCGGCGGATCGTGGCGAAGGGGCCTTTTGAATCCTACTGCTATCATGCCATGTCACGCACTTGCGGTGGGGACGTGCATTTTGATGATGTTGAAAAAGAGGCACTTCGCAGGCTGCTGTGGAAGATGAGCGAGTTCTGCGGGGTGAAGGTGGTGACCCACTGTGTGATGAGCAATCACTTCCACGTTGGAGGTGCGCAGTGCGGATAGGAGCGAGGTGATGAGACGCGGCGTGAGTGCGGAGGAGTCCAAAGCGGAGCTGGAGGCGAAGGGGAAGCTCACGGTAGCAGAACTGGTGCAACTGCGGGTGCGCTACTTCAGCGCTGGGCTGGTCATTGGTGGCAAAGAGTTCGTGGAGCGCATTTTTGGGCAGCACCGGGAAAATGGCGTCAGGGAAAATGACGTCAATGTGGAATGGCACTGAGTTAAGCTCCATTTGGGATCGGTTTCGCCGACAGTTCTCGTCCAAAAACAGCCTTAATTCAGTGCCATTCGCGTCAGTGTGCAACTGCCTGACAAAATTGTGCCTTTTTTTGACTCCGTAGTCGTGAAGCCAAGGTGCTTTTAGCTGCCATTCGCTTGAACCTCAGGCGCTTTGCGCGGATGCCTGCGCACACACCTCTCCGCCATGCTCACGCCTCTCGATTTGAAGCTCTTCCGCGACCTCGGTCGCATGAAGGGGCAGATCGTGGCGGTGAGCCTGGTGATGGCCTGCGGACTGGCGATGATGATCATGACGCGCAGCATCATCCTCACGCTGGAACGCACCCGGGATGCTTACTATCAGCGTCAAAGGCTGGCGGATGTGTTTGGCAGCCTGAAACGAGCGCCGAAATCGCTCGCGGACCGCATGGCCGCTCTGCCTGGCGTGGCCGCGGTGGAGACGCGAGTGGTCGTGAATGCCACGCTGGACCTGGAAGGCATCGACGAACCTGCCACGGCGCATTTGGTGTCTTTGCCCGATGACCGACCACAAATCCTCAACGAGGTCTTTTTGCGCTCCGGCAGCATGCCGAGGTCGGATGCACGGAATGAGGCGGTGGTAAGCGAATCCTTCGCGGAGGCGAACAAGCTCCGCCTCGGTGATCGGCTGGTGGCGATCATCAATGGCCGGCGCGATGAGATCAGCGTTTGCGGCATCGGTTTGTCGCCAGAGTTCGTTTTCGAGGCCCGACCGGGCGAGACGCTGCCGGACAACAAGCGCTACGGCGTCTTCTGGATGAACGAGCGGTCCATCGCCGTGCCTTACAACATGGATGGGGCCTTCAACGACTTCTGCATCGACCTGGCTCCCGGTGTGATCGCCGGGCCGGTGATGGCGGAGCTTGATCGCCTGCTGGCGGATTATGGCGCTCAAGGGGCCTACACGCGGGCGGATCATGCGAGTGCGAAGCGGCTCGATGATGAGCTGAAGGTGGTGCGGGCGCTGTCGTATGCGTATCCGGTCGTGTTCCTGAGCGTGGCGGCCTTCATGGTGAATGCGGTGCTCGCCCGGCTGGTGCGGCTGCAACGCGAGCAGATCGCGCAGCTCAAGGCGCTAGGGTATTCGTCATGGCAGGTGGGGCGTCACTACCTCAGCTATGCGCTGGTGATCGTGGTGATCGGCACCGTCACAGGCGGCTTGGTGGGCCGGTGGTTTGGCGGAAAGCTGCTGGGCATCTACGATCTCTTCTTTCGCTTCCCGGCGCTGGATTTCATCATGGATTATAGCGCTTGGGGAATGGCTTTGGTCATCAGTGCGGCGGCGAGCGTGGTGGGCGTGCTCAGTGTGGTCTGGATGGCGGTGAAGCTACCACCCGCGGAGGCGATGCGACCGGAGCCACCGGCCGATTTCAAGCCTTCGCTGCTGGAGCGCATTGGATTGACGAAATTCTTCGGCGTGGGGCTTCGCATGGCCTTGAGAAACATTGAGCGTAGGCCGTTGCAGGCCATTTTCACGGTGGCAGGGCTTTCACTGGCCACGGGGCTGATGGTGCTGCCGGGTTCGATGGCGGACAGCATCGACTATTTGCTGACTTATCAATGGAATGACGTGCAGCGGCAGGATGCGGTGGTGTTTCTGGCGGAACCGGGAAGTGGCAGCGCCCTTCACGATCTGGAGCATTTGCCCGGTGTGCAGCGGGCGGAGCCGATTCGTGCCGTGCAGGCCCGCGTGAGGCACGGCCATCACTCGCGAAAACTCGCCATCACCGGCATGCCGCGTGATGCGGAGCTCAATCGCATGATCGACGATCAAGGCCGGCGCATTGTCATGCCGGAGGAAGGCATCGTGATGTCCAAACAGCTCGGTGAGATTCTCGGCGTGCGCATTGGCGAGGTGATCCAGGTGCAGGCACTCGAAGGCCAGCGAGCCACTCGCGAGGTGCCGGTGCGTGGTTTCCTCGAAGACTTCGCCGGTGTGGCGGCCTATATGGACATCGACGCGCTGCGTCGCCTCATGCATGAGGGCGAGACGGTGAGCGGTGCCTATCTGGCGGTGGATATGAAATACTGGAGCGAATTCATGCGAGAGGTAAAAGACACCCCGCGCATCGCCATCACGTTGGTGAAGGAGGACCAGCTCGAAGCCTTCCGCAGCACCACCGGGCAGAGCATTGGCATCATTCGGAAGCTTTATCTCACCCTCGCCATCATCGTGGCCTTTGGCGTGGTGTATAACAGTGCCCGCATCGCCCTCAGCGAACGCGGTCGCGACCTCGCCACGCTGCGAGTGGTAGGCTTCACTCAGCGTGAGGTGGCTGGCGTGCTGCTCGGTGAGCTCACGCTGCTCGTGCTTTCGGCGCTGCCCGTCGGCCTGCTCTTTGGCCGAGGCCTTGCCACTTTCATCATCACCCAGCTCCGCACGGAAACGGTGCGCCTGCCGCTCAAAATCAGCCTCTTCACCTACTCGCTGGCCGTTCTCGTCGTGCTCGCCGCCGCCACCGCCTCCTTCATCGTCGTGAGCCGCATGCTGCGGAAGCTCGATATGATCGCCGTGCTCAAGGCGAGGGATTGACCCGGCCTACCCTGAGCTCTATTTCACTCTCCTCACCATGCGTCTGATCTCCGGCACCGCAGGCGGCATCCCGCTCGAAGTCCCCAAAACCGTCACCCGCCCCACGCAAGACCGCGTGCGACAGGCCATTTTTTCCATGCTCGGCGAAGTGGTGCCAGAGGCGAAGGTGCTCGATCTCTTTGCCGGTTCAGGAGCCTTCGGCCTCGAATGCCTCAGCCGTGGCGCAGCCTCGGCCATGCTCGTCGATCAGGATCGCCGGGCCTGTGACGTGATTCGTCGAAACATCGCCAAGACTCGTCTCGAAGGCGCCACGGTGCGTGTGGGGGATGTGTTTCGCACCGTCGAGGCGCTCCAAGCCCCTGAACCTGCCTTCGACCTCATCTTTGCCGATCCGCCCTATGCGCATCAGCCAGGCGACAAAGACCTCATCGCTTCGCTTATGGCCATCGAAGCCCTTCCGCATCTTCTTCCCTCCGGCGGCCATCTTTTGCTCGAATCTCTCGCCACGCCCGAACCGCCCGTTTTCGACGTGGCGGTCTGGGAGCTGCTCACGGACCGTTCGTATGGCTCGACGCGGATCGTGCTGCTTAGGAAGAGGTGAAAAGTTCGTCTGGAAAAATCTTTTTTTGAATGCCCCTCTTCATTAACCATGAGATTCAACGTCATACTCTTCGTGTTGGTTGCTGTGTCTGATGTGACGGCATCCGAATCCATCGAATCTCTCCATCTGAACTGGAGGCGATCACTTGATGCCGTGACGAATCCTGGGAAAGACAGTCATAGTAAGGTTGTCGCACCCCTGTTTGAATCATTTTTCTCCGATTGGAGTCGGCAGGAAATGAGGGGTGTGTTGCCGTTACTGGCCAAAATGGAAGAATATTTTGCTATCGATGTCCTCTCGCACCTGATGCGGAAAGCTGCCGCGGACAAAGACTATGCCACATTGCAGCTCTGCTTGGAATGCAGGCCAATTGAAAAAGTCGGTCATCAAGAATTGGGGTACTTCCTGGCTGTGCAAAAAGACCCGTTGATGTTCAAGCTTCTTTTCGCAGCATGCGAAACGTCGATACTCGCAAAGAATAATGAGGTTGCCGATTCATTGATTCGGTCGCTGGGTTATTGTTTTCGTGATTGTAGGAGTGCGAGCCTATCAAGAGAAGAAGTGATGCTCATCGCACGGTCAAAACTCGCAGAACAGCAGCCTGGCTGGTTCCTTGTTGAAGAATACATGCATGTGAGCATGCCCTTCGAGCAGCGTCAGTTTGATTTGCAGGACTACTCCAATATGTTCAAAAGAATGCGGGAGGACTTCAAGAGGGAGGGAGTCGTCTGGCCCGAGGAGAAACAGGACAAGCGGATCAAGTGAAGGTTCGTTTTCCGCAGTAAGCAGAGGTCAAAGATGGCAGGTGACTGTTCACATAATCGCCGCACTTCCTACGTTGGACAGGGCACCAGATGCTTGAGGCGATATATGATCAGGCTCACAGCCACCCGGTGTTGAAGATCGCTAAAGGCACAGTTCAGGCCTTGTCATGGAACCTCAAACTTGAAACGAGTTTCCCTCGCTCACCCGATCTTCACGCTGCCATCCGGCTTCTTCGTGAAGGTGTGGAGCTGAGCGCCATCGGCATCGTAATGGGTGAAGCGCAGTTCGCTGACGGACGCTGCGAGGTGGGTGAAGCCGTGGGTTTGCTTAAAGAAGGGCGTTTTGCGGTCGGTCTCGGGCGGGCGGGTTTTGGCGCCACCGCCGCCGGAGAGGATGTGAGAGGTGAAACGGCCTTCAAACTCCAGGTGCTGGAGGTCGTGATCGTGACCGCAGATGTAGGCATGCACCTGATGTTGCTGAAACAGACCGTCCAACTGCTCAATAAGCGCCTTGGTATCGCCGTGATCGCCGTTCGAGTAGAGCGGATGATGCGCGACGACGATGGTGAAGGCTCCTCGAGGTTTGGCGAGTTCCGCTTTGAACCAGGCGAGTTGCTCCGCCTCTTCCGCCGAGCTCAGCGAAGCGCGAGGTTTGCCGCTCTTTTTATCCTTCGCCCCGCTGACAGCGGGTAGATTGCTGTCGAGGCAAAGAAACGTGACAGGGCCGGCATCGAGGCGATACCATTTCGAGGGCAGGTGCCAGCGCACGCCGGGCTTCTTCGCATAGGCGAGCTGCACGTCCTGGCCGCCCGCGTTGTCGTGGTAGTCATGATTACCGAGCACGGCATGCATCGGGCCGGGGAAGACGGCGGCGGGATACATGTCCTCGATCTCGTTTTTCCAACGCGGTGAGTTGGTGGTGAAGCCCTCGGGCGACTTGTCCTTGCTGTAGAAGTTATCGCCCAGCATCCAGAGTGCATCGGGCTTGATGCCAGACTTGGAAACGAAGGCCTGCATCGCGGCGGCAACCTGCTTTTGATCTGCGCCGCCAGTGCCGAAATCACCAATGCAAAGGAAATTCAGTTCTCCACCAGCCGGTGCGGCAGCAGCCTGAGTGCGCACATTCAGAGCGAGGGCGGCGCTGGAGCAAAACAACGTCTTCAGAGCACGGCGACGAGACAGCGGGGCGGAGTTTTTCATGGAGGCGGCTGGAACGTGGCCTAGACTGGCCTTCATGCAGTCTGCCTCAATGATCCACGCCCTTTTTTTGTGCGGGACGCTGCTGCTCACGAGTTGTGAAAAATCGCGAGAAACCTCTGGGAAGGCTTTTGGCACCTCCTGGACGCTGAAAGCCTCCGCCGCCGAAGTTTTTCAAAAGGCACTGCAAACCGATCTCGACCGCTCGGAGAGCCTGATCTCGCACTGGCGGGCTGATTCGGCCGTGTCGCGATTCAATGCGTCCACGAGCACCGACTGGCAAAGCATGCCGTCGGAGGTCATCGAGCTCGTCCAGCTCGCCAAACGCATCGCCGATGACACCGATGGCGCTCTCGATATCACGCTCGCTCCTTTGATCGACCTTTGGGGCTTTGGAGCACAAGGATCACGCCAGGCACCGCCGACCGATGCGGAGATCGAAAAGGCTCGCCAGCAGTGTGGCTGGCATCTACTGGAGATACGAGACCAGCCTCCAGCACTTCGAAAACGCCGGATGGAAGTCCGCATCAATCTCTCCGCCGTGGCTGAAGGCTTGGCGCTGGATCAACTCGCGAAGCGCTTGGCAGCGGCTCAGGTGCAAGACTTCCTGCTCGAATTCGGCGGCGAGGTGCTGGCAAGAGGTCGCGGTCCCGATGGCATGCCGTGGCTCGTTGCCGTGCAGATGCCGGAGTCGTCCACGCATGAGCCGATGCAGGCCTTGCGGCTCGAAAATGCCAGCCTCGCGACCAGCGGCACCTATCGGCAGCACTTTGAGCATGAAGGGAAAAGCTATCCTCACGTGCTCGATCCGCGCACCGGCAGGCCGGTGGCCCATGCGCTGCGCTCGGTGAGCGTGAAACATGCTTCCGCCGCTCTCGCGGATGGCTATGCCACTGCTTTACTCGTCCTTGGGCCGGAAAAAGGCCGTGCGGTGGCCGCAAGGCTCAAGCTGAATGTGCTCTGGATGGAGTGAGAGGTGTTACTCCTGCTTGTCCTTGCCGCCGAAGAGACGCTTCCAGAAGGATTTTTTCTTGGGCGCTTCTTCTGGCGTGCCTTTTGGGGCGGTGCCAGGAGCGTAAATCGGAGCACCCTGCTGCACCGCGCCACCTTGTGGGACGGCCTGCGGCTGATCCGGGGCGGGCATGGTCTTGGTGAAATCAATCGTGGCTGCTTTGAAGGTGGGGGCCTTGGTTTCAAAGTTGATCACCTTGGGCTTCAATTGCTTGCCAGAGGCGTCATACTCGTAGATCACCTGCTGGAAGACTTCGCCCTGGAGGTTCGCGGTGCGCATCTCCTTCACCCGATTGTAGGAATCGAAGATCATCATGGAGCGGGCCACGAGGTTGTTTTTGCCATCGTAGAGATTGCCCTGCGTGGGCTGGCCCATTTCATTCACCAGGTAGTGTTTGCGCATGGTGAGCACGCCGTTCGCATCGAAGGTCTTCTCCTCCAGCTCGCGGACGTTCATGTCATGCACGCTTTCGGTGTGGGACTTGTCATCGTGGTAGTGGGACTTTGCGATGATGCCAGGCCGGGTGGGCGGCGGATTGGCGGCGTTGGCGGTGGCAGCAGCAAGCAAGAGAACCGCAAAAATGGCGGAGCAGGAATTTGTTTTCATGAGGCAGTATAGGCTAGGATACAGGTCCCGTATTCCTGCCTCAACGAAAAAACTTACCTTCAAATAACGCGCGCCATGTCCATTAACCAAGCCTCTCCATTGTCATGGAGCGATTTTCTCGATCAAACGATCGCGTCTTTCGGCTGCTCCACCGGCACCCTACACCGTCTCGATCCTGCTGACGGCCATCTGAAGCTCGTCGCCCATCGTGGCATTCCTGAGGCTCTCATGCCGGTGATCCAGAGCATTCCCGTGGGCAAAGGGATCGCTGGAGCGGCCGCGCAGCGGAAGGAGCCCGTCGAATTGTGCAATCTGCAAACCGACACGTCCGGCGTGGCCAAGCCCGGCGCCAAACAGACGCAGGTGCAAGGCTCGCTCGCCGTGCCCGTCCTCGACGACGGTGCCCGCCTTTGCGGCACGCTCGGCATCGGCAAGCTCACCCCCTACGAATTCAGCGCCGAGGAGAAAAACCGCCTCACCGACACCGCTCGCGGCATCGCGGCGAGGTTGCTCCCGGCGGGGTAAGCTGCGCTGAGGTGATTCTGGCACCCCCTTCTTCGAGATTGCCATTCAAGAGGTCGGAAACTATTCTGACTCACCATGAAATCCTTCACCGTCCATGTGCCCGAACATCTGAATGCCCGTCTAGAGAGTATGGCGGGCATCCAGCGGCTATCGAAGTCAGCGCTGGTGCGAAACACCCTGCTCAAGGCCATCGGGAAAAAGCCTGCTCGGTCCGGCTCTCAATCCATTCATGCTCGGTTGAGCCGTTATCAGGACGCAGGTGCGACGGGTATCTCAGATCTGGCCTCCAATCCCAGCCACCTCGCTGCATATGGCCGGGAGTAAAACGGGCATCATTCTCGATTCGGGGCCGTTGGTAGCATATCTCGCCTCAGACGAGTAGCACCACGACTGGGCCACGGCCCAGTTCAAGAAGTTCGACGGAGCGGTCATTACCTGCGAGGCGGTCATCAGTGAAGCATGGTTCCTCCTTCGCCATTCACCCAAACATCTGCGTCGGCTGCAAGCCATGCTGGCTGATGGTGTGTTTGATCTTCGATTCCATCTCGAGGATGAGGCCATTGAAGTCCGCACACTCATGGACCGCTACGAGAATGTACCGATGTCCCTGGCGGATGCCTGTCTCGTCAGACTCAGTGAGATTCACTCACGAATTCCCGTTGTCACCATTGACTCGGATTTCTTGGTTTATCGGCGTCACGGGAAGCAGATGATCCGAATCATTTCCCCTCATGGTGCCTGAATTGGAGAGGTATCAGCCTCTCACCTGCCCGTTTCCGGCGATGAGATATTTGTAGCTGCAAAGCTCAGCGAGGCCCATGGGGCCGCGAGCGTGGAGTTTATCCGTGGAGATGCCGATCTCGGCGCCGAAACCGAACTCGCCACCGTCGTTGAAGCGGGTACTGGCGTTGTGGAGCACGACGGCGCTGTCCACCTCGTGCTGGAAGCGGGCGGCGGTGGCGGCATCGCGGGTGATGATGCTGTCCGTGTGATGGCTGCCGTAGTGATTGATGTGCGCGATGGCCTCGTCGAGGCCGGAAACGGTCTTCGCGGAGAGGATGAGATCGAGATACTCGGTGCTCCAATCCTCCTCGGTGGCCGCTTGGGCAGGCACGCCAAGATGTTTGAGCGCTTCTTCGTCACCTCGCACTTCCACCTTCGCCTCAGCGAGACGTTTGCCGACGAGGGGATAGAAGGTCGCTGCGGCATCACGATGCACGAGGATTGTCTCCAGCGCATTGCACACGCCGGGCTTCTGGCACTTCGAGTTCACGATGATGTTCGCCGCCATGTCGAAATCGGCATCGGCATGCACATAGACGTGGCAGACGCCGTCGTAGTGCTTGATCACCGGCATGCGGGCGGTGGAGACTACCTTCTCGATGAGGCCTTTGCCGCCGCGTGGGATGATGAGGTCGATGAATTGATCCATCTTCGCCATGTGCTCCACGCTGCTGCGATCGGTGAACGGGATGAGCTGGATGCTGTCGGCAGGCAGTCCGGCACGCTCGCCACCGGCCTGGAGGGCGGCAGCGAGGGCGCGGTTGCTGTCAATGGCTTCCGAACCGCCGCGCAGGATCGTGGCATTGCTCGTCTTGAAGCACAGCGAGGCCGCATCCGTGGTCACATTCGGCCGTGACTCGAAAATGATGCCGATGACGCCGATGGGCACACGCAGCTTGCGAATGTGCAGGCCGTTTGGCCGTGTCCATTCGGTCAAAAGCTCACCGACGGGATCTGGCAGCGCCGCCACCTCGCGCACGGCATCGGCGACGGCCTTGAGGCGCTTCGGATCGAGCGTGAGGCGGTCGATCATGGCCTTCGAGAGCCCGTTTTGCGCCGCTCGGCCCAGATCGAGCGCATTGGCCACGAGGATGCTGTCCTGGCGAGCCATGATCTCGTCCGCCATCGCATGCAGGATGGCGTTTTTCTGGTCGCTCGTGAGGTTCACAAGCGCCCGCGAGGCAGCGCGGGCGCGGCGGCCCATATCGAGAATGGCAGACTGGATTTCAGCGTCGGTCATGGCGCTGGTTACGGGCAGGAAAGCAGCCCGTCAAGCCTCACGGGGCCTTCTTCAATTCCCCCAGCATTTCCAGGAACTGCGTGGTGAGGATCACGCTGGCGTCTTCTTGAACCACATTGGTGCCGATCCAGGTTTCGTAGCCGCCGAGGCGGTGTTGCTCGGGCGTGGGGAGGTAGCCGTGGCGACCGTTGGCGAGGCCGATGACCATGGTCTGCGGCAAGGGGCTGCGCTTTTTCAGATCGAGGCCGATCTCGACAAAGGTCTCGAAGGGGATGGCGCACACGGCGAGGTCGCCGATGCGGATGGCCTGGATCTTCACGGTGATGCTTTCCTCCGGTCGCTCGGCGGCGCTGATGACGCTGCCGGCGTAGTTTTGTGCCAGCCGTGGCAGCTTCTCGATCTCCGCCTTGTCCTTCACCGCACGCACGGCCTTAGCGGCCTGCACCTCCTCCTCGGAGGGGCGGCGATACTTCAGCGTCACCTCCCGCTGCAACATGCCGAGCGGCGCATCGGCGCGATGCTTGTCGATCTTCTTCATGGCGAACCACGTCGCGTCGGCGGCCTTTTGCGCGACGATGCGGATCTGCTCAAAGGGCTCGCGGGGAGGGCGGGTGACGGTGAAGGGGATGTTGTTGATGTCACCCGAGGTGCCGTTCGACATCATGGCGACCACCTTGCTGTTGCTTCGCAAGCGCGAGGGCATCAGCCGGGCATACTCGCCGTAGTAATCCGCCGAAATTTCGCCTGAGGGCGCACCGCCGACGTAGTGCAGGGAGTAATTGGCGAAGATGGCCATCTGCATGCGCTTCGTATCCTGCACGGAGATCACGGTGATGTCTGGATCGGTGGGACCAGCGGGATGGTCGAGCACGTCGGGGCTGGTGCCGGGGTTCATTTTCACGGCGTCGAGCTTTCCAAACGGATTCAGCGGCATCTGGCCCGGCTTCAGATACCAGCGGCGGTTGAAAACCTCGTCCGGTAGCGGATGGGCCGCTGAGCCGATGCTGGCGGGCTTCAGCGCGGCATGAGCTTGCACGATGGAATCCGCCACGCCTTCGACAAAGAGCTTCCGGTAGGCCGCAGCGGCCTCCGTGCGGGTGTTGAGGCTGGAGCCGCTGTGCGTGTGTGTGGAGCAAATGAGCATCTTTTCGGTCGGAATGCCCGTTTTGCTCGCGGCGAGGCTTTTGACCTCGTCGAGCACATCGGGCCCTGCGCCCAAATTATCCACCACGACCATGGCGAGAGTCGTTTGACCATCCGAAAGCACCAGCGCCCGCGAGTGGAGTGGATCGTGAGCTTTCTCTGCCAGGTTGGCGCTGAAGCCGCCGGGCATGTTCAGCGGGAAAACTTGCGGCGTGATGTCCACCGCGGCCGCTCCGGCCTTCAAAGCGGCATTTTGTGACCAGGCGGAGGTGGTGAGGAGCAGGCTGAGAAGAAGGCGTTTCATGCGGCGCAAATAACGCCCGCAGGCCGCCGACTATCTCACCCGCGTCTGAAACGTGCGCGAATGCTTCTGCGAAGGGACTTCGATCGTGTAGCTCTTCGCATCGGCAGAGACAAGGCAATGAACGGGATGCGCGGCACAGGCCTCGCCGAGGTCGCTGTGATTGGCGATCATCGTCTTGTCGGCGGTGTTCTCGGCGTCCTCGCGGATGTTTTCATGCACCTGATACATGGCTTGGACCGTCGGCGTCGATTTCAGCGCGTCCATGGCCGATTTGCTGGTGCCTTTTTTCGGTCCGTTGTTCATGACGGAGACCGTCGGCTGAAGGCTGCGGATGAGGATGGGGTTGTTGCTCACGTCGAGGCCATGGTGGTTCACTTGATACAGATCCACCGTGCCGACGAGATTGACTGGCGAGACGAGCTTCTCCTCCACATTCCAGCTTAAATCCCCGCCATCGAAGAAACGGAAGTCACCGAACTCCAGCAGCAGCACGACGCTGTTGGCGTTGTCGGTGGGATCAGGTGCTTTGGGCGGCACGGAACCGTTCAATGGGTTCACGGGAGCGCCAGCGGGTGGCGTGATGAATTTCTGATTCGCCCCGAGGCAGCGCAAAACGATCTTCGGACTGCCTTCGGCCTGTTTGAGCGGCACTTCATCGCCTGCGGCCAGCGTCACGCGGCGGTCAGCCTTGGCATCAAGGTAAGGTCGGCGCATCAAAGCCCAGCGGGCATCCTGTGGCTTGCCATCGGGGCTGCCTTCTGGCACGCCTTTGTCATAGATCGCTCCGATGGGCAGCAGCGCGGCGAGTTCCGCGAGGCCGCCAAAGTGATCGCCATGAAAGTGCGTGATGACGACATGGTCGATGCGCTTCAATCCCGCCATCTCCGTGGCCACCCGATGAATGCGTTGCGGATCACGCCCGCCCGGATTGCCGGTATCCACGAGCACCGATTCACCCGCTGGCGTGACCATCAGCGTCGAGCCACCGCCTTCGGAATCGATCCAATAGATATCGAGCGTCTTCTCCCGAGCGGAAGCAATGAACGTGAAGGCAAGGAGGGCGGCGAGGATCGGTTTCATGGCGTCGAGATTAGGTCCAAACAGTCAGCGCACGGCGTAAATCGGGGCCGGGGGTGACGTGGAAAGATGGATCGAGTTCCAAACGGGCTTTGTGGCCGTTTTGGGAGATTTCGAGGAAGACGGGCAGGGTGCCGGGGAACTGGGCGAGAACCTCCTGGATGCGTTCGAGGTCGGTTTCGTCGTGCTGGCGGGTGTTGAGGCGCAGGACGATAGGCTTGGGCGGGGCAGGGGGCTTGGGTGGAGGCGGTAGAGAAGGATCGGGATCGCCCGCGTGGCGGGGTTTGGCGGCTTTGGGTTTGAGGATGGAGGCGTTGTTGCAGGTGACGCGGTTGCCATCGGTCTTTTGATCTTTGCTGACGCGGACGCGGAAGGCCATCACGGCACCGTTGGCGAGCACTTCCTTGAGCTTTTCGTAGTCGTCGCTCCAGCACATCATTTCCTGCACGCCGGTGAAGTCTTCCACCTTGAAGGTAGCAAAGGGGCGGTTGTCTTTTTTGGAGTAGCGCACCTCGAGCTGGCTCAAAATGCCGGCGATGGTGATCGTGGAGGCTTTCTCCTTCGTGTCGATCTCCTCGATGGCGGCGATCTTGGTGAGCTTGACGCTGTCGAAATGGCCGCGATAGCTGTCGAGCGGGTGACCGCTGACGTAGAAGCCCAAAAGCTCCTTTTCAAAGGCGAGAACCTCATCGGTGGTCCAGACAAGGGAGGCCACCTCGGCCTCGTTTTTCTTCTTCTTGGGCTTGGCGAGGTCGAAATCATCAAAGAGACCGCCCTGGCCGGCCTTCTTGTCTTTTTGCATGGAGGCCGCCGAGGCGAGCACCTGCTCCAATTTGGCAAACATGACGGCGCGAAGCTCGCCGGTGAAATCGAAGGCTCCCGCTTTCACCAGTGCTTCCATGAGCTTTTTGTTCACGGCACGGTTGTCGAGTCGTGCGGCAAAATCTTCGAGGCTGGTGAAGGGGCCGTTTTTCTCGCGTTCGGCGATCGCGGCTTCCATCGCTCCTTCACCGACGTTTTTGACGGCGCTGAGGCCGTAACGAATGGCGTTGGGATGGATGCTTTCGGTTTCGAAACGTTCAGGGGCGAACTTCAGCGCGGATTTGTTGATGTCGGGCGGCAGGACCTTGATGCCCATCTCGAAGCACTCGCTGACGAAATTGGCGATCTTGTCGGGATTGCTGATTTCGTAGCTGAGCACGCCCGCCATGAATTCGACGGGGAAATTGGCCTTCAAATAGGCCGTGCGGTAGGTGACGATCCCGTAGGCGGCGGAGTGGGATTTGTTGAAGCCGTATTGGGCGAACTTTTCGAGCAAGTCGAAGACGGCGTTGGCCTGCTTTTCGGCGATGCCGTTCGTTTTGAGGCAGCCCTCGACGAAGATGAGTCGCTGGCGGGCCATTTCGGCGGCGTCCTTTTTACCCATGGCGCGGCGCAGCATGTCAGCGCCGCCGAGGGAGAAGCCGGCGAGCACGTTCGCGGCCTGCATGACCTGCTCCTGGTAAACTAGAATGCCGTAGGTCTCCTTGGCGATCTTTTCGAGCAGCGGGTGCGGGTATTCGACCTTCTCTTCGCCCTTTTTGCGTTTGATGTAGTCGGGAATGAACTGCATCGGCCCCGGACGATACAGGGCCAGAATAGCGATGATTTCCTCGATGGTGTCAGGACCGAGCTGTTTGCAGGTGTTCACCATCCCGCCAGATTCCATCTGGAACACGGCGACTGTTTCGCCACGCTTGATGAGTTCGAAGGTCTTGAGGTCGTCGAGCGGCGCTTCGGACACTTTGAAGTTGGCGATGCGTTTGCTGATCCAGTACTCAGCCTCGTGGATCACCGTCAGCGTTTTGAGGCCGAGGAAGTCCATCTTGAGCATGCCGAGCTCGGTGAGCGGCTTCATCGCGTATTGCGAGAGCACGGCCTCTTCCTTGTCTCGCGTGAGGGCGATGAAGTTATCAAGCGGGCGATCGCCGATGACGACGCCGGCGGCATGCACGCCGGTGCCGCGTGTGAGGCCTTCGAGGAAGGTGGCATGCCTCCAAAGCTCCTGCGCATTGCCGTCGTTCTCCAGCTTGGCTGCGAGATCGGGGTTTTTCTTCACCGACTCTTCGAGGTCGATGTTCAGCTCGTTTGGGATCATCTTCGATAGCGCATCGCTATCGCCATAGCTCCAGCCGAGCACGCGACCGACGTCACGAATGACGGATTTGGCACCCATGGTGCCAAAGGTGATGATGTGGCAGACGCTGAGGTCGCCGTATTTTTCGCGGACGTATTGGATGACCTCCGGGCGGCGTGTCTGGCAGAAGTCGATGTCGATATCAGGCGGCGACACACGCTCGGGATTGAGGAATCGCTCGAACACGAGCTCAAAGCGCAGCGGATCAATGTCTGTGATGCCGAGGCAGAAGGCGACGAGTGATCCGGCGGCAGATCCACGACCGGGGCCGACGGGGATGTCGTGCTCGCGTGCCCAGTTGATGAAGTCCCAGACGATGAGGAAGTAGCTGGTGAAGTTCTTTTCGTTCAGCAGGGCCAGTTCGACCTCCATGCGCTGATGGAGAACCTCGTCATTCAAGGCGCGGCTGCGGCCGTAGCGGCGCTCCAGGCCTTCCATGGTCAGTTTGCGCAGGTACTCGGCACGATCGCCGCCATCGGGCATGGGATACTGTGGGTAGCGATCGATGGAGGTGGAATCGAGGTGGATCTTCACCTCGCAGCGCTCGGCGATGTCGAGCGTGGCATCGCAGGCATCCGGCACCTCGGCGAAGAGTGCCCGCATCTCTTCCGCACTTTTGAAATAGACCTCCGGGGAGTAGGTCATGCGACTCTGGTCGTAGATGCTGGCTCCGGTGCCGATGCAGATCATGATGTCGTGCGACTCATGGTCCTCGCGGTTCAAAAAGTGGACGTCATTGGTGGCGACGGTGCGCAGGCCATATTGCTTGCCCCATTCGATCATCTGGCGGGCGCTCTTGCGCTGGGCCTCGGTGTTGTGATCTTGAATTTCGAGGAAGAAATTCTCCGGTCCGTAGATGTCACGGAAGTCCTGGAGGCTCTTCTCCGCCTCGTCCTTGCGGTCGGAGAGGAGGAACTCATTGATTTCGCCATTGATGCAGCCGCTGAGGCAGATGATGCCCTTCGAGTGCTCGCGGAGCACGTCTTTATCGACACGTGGCTTGTACCATTGGCCATCGAGGTGGCCTTTGGTGACGAGTTTGGAGAGGTTGTCGAAACCCTCGTTCGTGGCGGCCAGCAGCGTGAGGTGGGAAGCTCGTTTGCGGCCGGGGACCTCCTGCTTCTCGTGCATGGAACCGGGCGCGAGGTAGATCTCGCAGCCGAGGATGGGCTTCACGATTTTCGCGAGTTGCTCGGGCGTGGCTTCCTCGCCCTTTTTGAGCTTGGGCTTCGTTTTGCCCGCCGCCATGTAGAAGTCGATGGCTCCGAAGAGATTGCCGTGATCGGTGAGGCCGACGGCTGGCATGCCAAACTTCTGCGCCTGCTTCATCAACTGCTCGATCCGCACCGCGCCGTCGAGCAGCGAGTATTCGGAGTGCAGATGGAGATGGACGAAGGAAGAAGACATGAGGGGAAGGGCCCGCCAGTTTTAGCGAGTCCGGCGGGGAGCGATAGCGGGAGTTTTCACAAGGCGGAAGCCCGGTGCGGATTGGCTGGATTTTGCTCCCATGGAATGACTTCGCCTGTGGCCCAGGCGAGGCGGCTGAGATGGAGGTCGATGGGGCGAATGCCTTGCTCAGCGAGGATAAAATTGCCCTCATGCTCATCGGAGACGACCACCAGATCGCTTTCGCGTGTCCAAGCACCTTCATCGTATTCAAAACCGGCGCTGCGGAGCCAGCGATTGATGGCGGGCTTCATCGGATGCGGATTGTCAGGATCAGCGGCTTCGACTTCCGGCTGGCGGATGACAAGGCGCGGACCTTCCTCGGTGGGAATGACGCCGAGGAACTCGATTTGATCGCCAAAGATGAGGTTCGCGAGGTGGCAGCCTTCGAGATAGCGCTTCACCAGCAAAGTTGGTATGCGTCCACGCCCACTTAGCAGAGTTAAATTCGGCCCGGTGACTTTAATGCGCCATCCGGGTGCCGAGGAATCAGAGTATGTCTCGTGTTCATGTCCGCCTTTGCGGGGAACGAGCGAGTTCAGCCATTCATCATCGAAGATTGCACCGTTTTGACGTGCGAACGCCTCCAGTGATCTGGCTCCGTCACGATCTGGCCGAGTGAACGGCGAATCCGAGCACTGGCCTCGTCCTGACGCTTCACTTTGCCCATCCAGGAAATGATCTTCTCCGGCGTCCATTCGCCGGAGCCACTCGAGGGCGGCGTGGAGGTGGTCTTGGTAGCGGGCATGCCGCCCATGATGCCTTCCGGGTGACGAGGTGTCAAACCGGCATCTTCACTCGGGTTTTCGATCGCCTGGCTTTTTATGGCCTCGGTGAAAGTGGCGGTATTTACTGAGCAATCGCCAACCGATGAAGACAGCGGTGGCGGTGATGAAGAAGAGGATGATGGAGATCGTCGAGCGTTCAGGAGCGGCGGCGGCCACGGGCGGAGGTGGCGGGGAGGTGCGGAAGACGAAGGGGCGACTGGTTTCGCCGGGGAAGAGGACCTGGGGACGACGTTCGGTGGTGCCTTCGAGGGCGTTGAGCAGGATGAGGTCGATGGCGGCGGTTTTGGCGAAGGTGATTTGGAATTCGGTGGCTCCATCCGGCACGGGGGCGGCGCATTTGGCGAGGAGGTGGAGTTCTTGCGTGTCCGGCTTGAGCGGGGTGTTGTCCGCGCCGTCGATGGGCTGGAGGGTGAGTTCTGGCAAGGGGATGGGACGACCATTGAAAATCAGGCCCACGGACTGGCGGAGGTAGTCGCGGGCCTTTTCGAGTGTGGCGGCGGCTTGCTCGGGGGATTGATCGGAAAACCACGAGCCAGCCACGGGTGGGAGCGTGCGTGGATCGGCGGCCAAGCAGGCGCGGGGATCGAAATTGATCGTGAGATCGAAGTTTCCGTTTTCTTTGAAACGGGATTCGATGGTCATGCTGGGCACGTTGTGGGCGTGCAGCAGGCCGGAAAGGGTGAAGAGGGCAAAAATGAGGCGCAGAGGCATTGACTGACCCTGCCGTGGGAGATGCAAGGGTGCAATTTCGGCTTTGTTTCGAGGCTGTTCTCCAAAATCAGCGGGAGGGGGCTTGACTTCCGGCGTGCGAGTTGCTTGAAGAATACCGCGTAATTCATCCCACCCATGCCTGCGAAGCTAAAATCACTGGAGAAGGAACTCGAGATCACTCTCGAGGACTTCAACATGATCGGACGCAGCCCGGATTCGACCATCCGGCTGCTGGACGGAGGCGTGTCACGCCAGCATGCCACGATCCGCCGGGATGGCTCGCTGTTCTGGATTTCGGATCTTGGCAGCGCCAATGGAAGCTTTGTGAACGATGTGGCGGTGAGTACCGCCCGTGCTCTGCGCCATGGTGATCGCGTGCAGTTTGGCACCAGTAGCTTTGTCTTTGATAACGACGAAGAGGGCGGCAGCGGCAACACGGGGGCTTCCTCGACGCAGGCGCTGCACACCATTGCCCTGCCGGTTAAGACCGTGAAAGCCACGCTTTTGGTGGGTGATTTGAGAAACTTCACGGCCATCTCCGCCCAGCTCAGCGCTGAGGAGGTGGCTGCCATGCTGCGCGAATGGTATGGGCAGTGCGAACTCGTGCTCAAAAGCCGCGGGGCCGTGATCGACAAATTCATCGGCGATGGCGTCTTTGCCTACTGGCATGGCGATACGCCTGACATCCGGGCCAAGGCCACCGAAGCCGCCAAAATCCTGAGTGCCGCCGAGGCCGCAGACTCGCCCAAGCGCAAGTGGCTGAAGGAAAACATGAATCTCGAAGTTTTTTGCCACATCGGCCTACACATCGGTGATGTGGCTCTCGGTGCCATGGGCCGAGGCATGACCACCGCCGTCGGAGAGGCGGTGAACGTGACCTTCCGCATTGAGAGTCTCACTCGAAAGCTCCAAGTCCCGGTGCTCGCGGGTGCCCCCTTCCTCGAAGGCTGGCCCGATGGCCTCAGCCTCTTTCAAAACGCGGGCATCCACCCCGTCAAGGGCCAGCCGGACCCCGTCGAGGTCTATTCGCTCATTGATGCGCCCACGCTCTCACTCTGAGCGAGGTGTTAAGGCACCTCTTCACCGCTGCCGGTGTAGAACCAGCCTTGCACACGACCGTTGACGACAAGAGCCTGCGCTTCGACGGCTTGGAGGCCGAAGATCGTCTCTGCCTGATACTCGACCTTGATGGCCCACCCGTCCTTGCCTTGGACCTTGGTGGGATTTGGATCGCCCCAGGAGATGATTTTGTCCGGCTTGATGTCCGTGACCTGGCCGCGGCGGATGCTGGTAAGCAGGAGCGGGTAGCTGCGATCATCGCCACGGATGGGTTTGCCCGTTTCATCGGCCTCGGCACGGTTGCTGTTGGCGGTGCTGCTCTCGGCACGGACAGCGGAGGCGACTTGCTGCCGCTGTGCCGCGTTTTTGCTGAGATATTCGGCGCGGGCCACTTTCCACTTCTCATAGATGCCGGTGAGCACCTGCTTGAGATCGGTATCGTCGATGGACACGATGGCTTTGGCGGGGGAGCCCGCTGCGGGTATGAGGGCGAGCATGCCTTGCTTGAAGGCGATGGCCTGGACCTTGCGCCCAGCGGTGACTTTGGAGCCGCCGACGGCCATTTTGAACTCGGCGTCCTTCAAAAGAGTGACTTCGCGGGGGAAGGCGGTGGGAGGGATGTTCGTCCAGTTATTCGTCAAAGCCTCAATGGAACCTGCTTTCGGTGCGGCAGGGGCGGCTGGAGCCGTTTCGACCATTTTGGGAGCCTCGACGGGCTTCGGGGCCTCTGGCTCAGGGGCGGGTGGTGGAGCCTCGGCGGGCTTTTCAGGCTCGGGAGCCGCTTCGACGACCGTTTTGGGCTTCGGTGGCGGATTTAGCTCGGTGAAGATGATCTTTGAACCGGGGGGGGCGAGGAAATAATCGTAGGCTGCAAAGGCTCCGCCGAGGACGAGGAGGGTGATGAAGAGGGATTTCATGATCGGGAGGTTTCGGATGTGGGGATCGAGAGCACGCTGTGACGCGAGGACGTTGATTGCAATCGGGTTCTTGGGGCGAACGTTACATTTTGCCTGAAAATTTTCCGTCAACTTCGACACGATGCGCTAAAAAGAGCCTTTCCCATGCCATCCAACCTTCTTTTGGGCGTGAATGTCGATCACGTCGTCACCCTGCGTCAGGCCCGCTACCGTCAGATGCTCGATTCGCCGAACGCGGCGCCCTCCGTGCTCGCCGCTGCTTTGCTCGCGGAGCAGGCCGGGGCGCACTCGATCACGATCCACCTGCGAGCGGATCGCCGTCACATTCAAGATGCCGATGTGTTTCTGCTCCGCCAGGAGATCAAAACGAAGCTGAACCTCGAAATGGGCAACACCGCCGAGATCCTCGCCATCGCCTTGAAGGCAAAGCCGGACTTCGTCTGCATGGTGCCGGAGAACCGCGAAGAGGTCACCACCGAGGGCGGGCTGGATGTGGCAGGGCAGCGAGAAGCCCTCAAGGCCACGGTGCAGGCCCTCGAAGCCCATGGCACCCGCGTGAGCATGTTCATCGATCCCGATCCGGCCCAGGTGCGGGCGAGTGCAGAGATCGGTGCCAGCATGATCGAGCTGCATACCGGCACCTTTGCGAACCACATCGGTGCCGAGCGTGCTTCCGAAGTGGCTCGTCTCCAGGCGGCGGCGGCGCTTGGCAAATCCCTCGGCCTTCAAATCAATGCCGGCCACGGTTTGACTACCTCGAACCTGCCTGATCTCTGGCCCGTGCCGCATCTCGCAGAGCTGAACATTGGTCATCATATCGTTTCGCGGGCGATTTTCATCGGCCTCGAAGCCGCCGTGAAGGAAATGCTCGCCGTCATGGCCACCTACCCCGCGAAATGATCACCGGCACCGGCATCGACCTCGTCGAAGTGGCTCGCATTCGCGAGCTGCTGGAGCGCCATGCCGAGCGCTTCAAGCAGCGCACCTTCACCGCCGGTGAAATCGCCTACTGCGATGCCTGTGCCGATCCGGCGATGCATTACGCCGCTCGTTTTGCCGCCAAAGAAGCCGCCGCGAAGGCTCTCGGCACCGGTTTGTGGTCCGAGGCCGGCGTGAACTGGACGGACATCGAGGTCACCCGTGCCGAATCCGGCCGCCCCAGCCTCATTTTTCATCAAAACGCCGCAAAGTTGACCTCTGGCCTCCGGGCGCATCTTTCCCTCTCGCACACGAAGGAGCATGCCATGGCCCAAGTGGTGCTTGAGGATGCTTAATCCTGCCTTCTGGCTGGACAAGGCATGCACGGGATGCCATTTCAAAGGATGGCCTCGCCTGCTTACCGACCGCTCCTGACCACCCGTACCACCTGCCGCATCTGCGGCTGCCGCAGTTTCACCGATGTGATCGCCCTCGGGGATCAATACATCGGCGGCCTCATCGTCAGTGAAGACGGCAGTGGCACCATCAAGCGCCAGATCCCACTCGACCTCGTGCGCTGCGATCCTGCTCTCGATGAAAACGCCTGCGGCCTCGTGCAGATGCGTCACAGCGTGCCGCCGAAGGTGCTCTACCACCGCTACTATTACGAATCCGGCATCAACCAATCCATGCGAGACAACCTCGCTGGCATCTCCGCCCTCGCCGAGGAGACGGTGAAACTGAATAAAGGGGACATCGTGCTCGACATTGGTTGCAACGACGGGACGCTGCTTGCCAGCTACCAGACGCAGGGTCTTCGTCACATCGGCATCGACCCTTCGGACGTGGCCCTCAAGGCCCGCGAGCGTGGTTTCGAGGTCGTGAACGACTTCTTCTCCGCCGACGCCTTCCGCCGCGTGCATCCGCAGGAGAAAGCCCGCGTCGTGACGAGCATCTCGATGTTCTACGACCTCGAAAGCCCGCGCTCCTTCGTGCAGGACATCGCCAGTATGCTCGCGGATGACGGCATCTGGATCCTCGAGCAGAGCTACCTGCCCTCCATGCTGGCGGTGAACAGCTTTGACACCATCTGCCACGAGCATCTCGAATACTATTCGCTCGCCGTTTTGGAGCGTCTGTTCGGCGAATGCGGCCTCGAAGTCGTCGATGTGCATCTCAATGACGTGAATGGCGGCAGCTTCCGCCTCTGCGTGGCGCATCAGGGCCGCGTCAGACCCTCCCGCGAGGCCGCCATTCGCGTGCAGGAACTGCGGGTGAGTGAGTTCGAGCTCGCCCTCGACACCGACACGCCCTACGCCGAATTCCGCGCCAACATCCGCCGCATCAAAAACGAGCTTCAGGCCTTCCTCAAGAAGGCGAAAGCCGAGGGCAAGCTCGTCCACGGCTACGGTGCCTCCACGAAGGGAAATACCACCCTCCAATACTGCGGTATCAATGGCGACATCCTTCCAGCCATCGCCGACCGCAACCCGCGCAAGTGGGGAAGCTTTACCATCGGCAGCCGCGTGAAGATCATCTCCGAGGACGAATCACGCGCCGCAAAGCCGGACTACTACCTCGTCCTGCCCTGGCACTTCATGCCGGAGTTCAAGACGCGTGAAAAAGACTTCCTTGCCCGCGGCGGCCAGTTCGTGGTGCCATTCCCGCAGGTGCATTTGGTGAACTGAGCGGAGTTGGATGGATTGGACTGCACCTGAGGCGGTTCAGCCACCATCCCTTGCGGTTCATCCTGACGATGAACTTACATCTTGACGCGAAGGGGGCGGGAAAGCATTACTGGATGTCCTGCTCTCCCCGTTTTGGGCTCGGCCTCCCGTTTTTTCTTCTCCCGAACTTTTGTCCTCTGTCATGCTTAATTCGCTCTTCCGCCGTCCTTGTCTTGCCATCGGGTGTTTGCTTGTGGCCGGTCTCTCTACCGTCTCCATCAGTCAAGTGGCCGCTCAGGATCTGGGGATCCGTCAAAACCCGGCGAACGCACCGATCGTGCGTGATGTGCAGGTAGTTTTCAAAGGTGCAGCGACGATGGATGAGGCTCGTGTTAAGAGCCAGATGGCGACCCGTGTGGGCCAGCCCTTCCTCGATGAAACGGTGGAGCGTGACATTCGCACCCTGTATGCCACCGGAGCTGTCGAGAATCTCGACATCCAAGCTCAGAATGTGGCTGGTGGTGTCCGTGTCGTGGTATCGATCACAGGCCGCGGTGCTATCGGTGACATCCATTTCATGGGAAACACGGTGTTCGATGCCGATAAGCTTCGCCGTGAGATCAAGGTGAAAGTGGGTGACCCCGTGGATGAAATCAAACTGGCCTCTGCTCAGAGTGACATCCGCGAAATGTATGAGAAGAAGGGCTACGCGGATGTAGCCGTGAGCTATGAGAGCACTCCGTCGAGCCGCGAGGGTTTCACCGCCGTGGTTTTCAAGGTGGACGAAGGTGCCCGCGGCCTCATCCACGACATCCGTTTTGAAGGCCTCACCTGCGTGAAGGAACGCACCGTTAAAGCCAAGCTGAAATCCAAAGAGAAGACCTTCTGGCGCATTTGGGGCAAGGCTGGCAAGCTCAACAATCAGGAGCTTCAGGAAGATGTGCGCACCGTGGAGCAGGCCATGCAGGACAGGGGGCACGTGTATGCCAAAGTCGTCGAAGTGCGCCGCGAGCCGGTAGGTAGCAAGTCGGTGGATATCATCTTCGTCTGTGTTGAAGGCGAAAAATACGATGTGGATTCAGTTCAGGTGCAGGGAAACACGGTCTTCACCACGGAGGAACTCATCCCCGGCATCAGTGTGGAGCCAAACTTCCCCTATTCTGGCAGTGATGTGCGTGCCGATGAAAGATGATTCAGGAGTATTACGGTTCCCGTGGCTATGCTGATGCCCGTGTGGATACCACCATCCCTCAATGCTGGCCCAGGTCGTGTGAAAGTCGTTTATGGCGTCACCGAAGGCACCAAATTCTTCGTCAACCGTATCAACATCGCTGGCAACAATGCCACCGAGGACAAAGTGATCCGTCGCGAAATCATCGTGGCTCCTGGCGAGGAACTCAACACGGTGAAGCTTAACACGAGCCGCACCCGCCTTGAGCAGCTCCAACTACTTCAGTTCGGTGGACGTGCGCACGAACCCGACTTCGATGCCAGATCGTAAAGACGTCGATATCAACGTCACCGAGCAATCCACTGGCACGGTGAACTTTGGTGCGGGCTTCAGCTCGATTGACAGTCTTTCCGCCTTTGTTGGCGTGACTCAGACAAATTTCGATATTAGTGACTGGAGTGACTTCCGTGGTGCTGGTCAGCGCTTCAATGCCAATGCTCGCGTGGGTCTCCTTCGCCGTGACTTCAGCCTTACTTGGACCGAGCCGTGGTTTCGTGACCAGCCGCTGGCTCTCACCGTGGATCTCTTCTACCGCAACATGTTCTTTATCTCTGATCGCTTTGACCAGACCAATGTTGGAGCCTCTGTTGGTTTGCGTAAACGCATTGGTGAGCACGCCTACTGGGAAGGCACCTACACTTTGCAGCAAATCTCCATCGACAATCTCGACAGTTTAGCCTCGGCACAGATTCGCGCAGAAGCAGGCTCATTTGTGCAAAGCAAGATTGATGGGCGCTGGGTGCAGGACACCCGAGACAGCATCTATATCACGCGTGGCGGTCACAAGATCGAACTTGGCGGCCTTATTTCAGGTCTCGGTGGTGACGCCCAAATTTATGGTATCAACGCCGCAGGTCAGCAGTATTTCAACCTGCCTGGGGACACGATCCTTTCCTTTGAAGGAGCCTTCTCCACAGTGGAAAACTGGGGCGGTAGCACTGTGCCGATTTATGAGCGCCTCTTCCTCGGCGGTGCCAACAATCTGCGCGGCTTCAATTTCCGCCAGGCGGGTCCGAAAGACAACACGGGCGAGCCTCTTGGTGGCAAAACTTCCATCTTCGGCTCGGCTGAGGTCAGCTTCCCTGTGATCGAGAAGTTCCGCATCGCGGCCTTCTACGACGTGGGGTCTGTGAGTGCCAGTGCCTTCGATGTCGGTGGGGATGTCTTTTCGGACTACGGTATCGGCGTTCGCCTTTTCCTCCCGATGGGGCCGATCCGCATCGACTACGCTATTCCTCAGCAGGGGGATAGCTTCACCGGCGACTCTGGCCGCTTCCAGTTCAACATGGGTTACAAGTTCTAAACCCGCTCTCGGGTTGTCACGAACGTTTTACTTGCCTTCACAGCCCATATCCCTCACATCGCCGCTTCCATTCCCCACCTCATGAACCGTCGCACGCTAGTTGCCCTCGCCCTCGTCCTTTCCACGGCCTTTCTTCCGCCGCTGATCTCAAAATGGCCGTCATTGATATGAAGAAGGCTTTGAGGACTTCCACAAGACTCAAAGCTGCCGAGACCTATAAGGAAACTACAACAAAGCCGCCGGTGAGATGCGTGAGCGCCAGGATGCCTACAAGAAGCTAACCAGCGACATGCAGCAGCTCGACAAAAGGCGCGTGATACCATCCTCACGCCCGATCAGCGCCAGAAGGCTGTGGCCGAACTGAATGAGAAGATGAAGGAAGCCCGCGCTCTCGAGGCCGAGATGCAGGAGTTCGCTGAGCGCCGCATCGGCCAGCTCAAGCAGGAGGACATGAAGATCCGCCAGACGCTCTATGAAGAAATTTCCACCGTCGTTCGTGACCACGCTCTGAAGAACGGTTACGACATGGTCTTCGACAAGACCGGTGTCTCCCTCTCCACCGTGCCGATCCTCATCTTTGTCAAAGAAACAGCCGCAACGGACATCACCAGCCAAGTGGTCGTCGAGCTAAACAAGAACGCTCCTGCTGCTGGAGCTGCTCCGGCCGCCAAGCCTGCCGATGCCGCCACTCCTGCCGCCAGCGACGCGAAAAAATAATTTCCTGCCCGTCCTACGGGCGTCGTTTTCCGAGGCACGCCTGCATACCCTGCGGCGTGCCTCGTTCTTTTTAAACCTGTTGCCGTCTTCGATCACCTTCATGAGCACCACCCTTCAGCACCTCAGCGACCTCGTCGGCGGACAGATCGTCCATGGTGAGCCTTCGTTGGTTATCTCAGGTCTCAATTCGATCAATCAGGCGCAGCCAGGTGAGATTACCTTTTTGGGGAACCCTCGCTACTTGCCTTCTTTGAAGACGACTCAAGCCTCGGCGGCGCTCATCGCGCTCGATTCGAGCGTTTTGGCGGAGATTCCAGAGACGCTGGCACTCATCCGGAGTGGAAAATCCCACGCTGGCTTTTTCCAGTGTCATCAGGCATTTCGGGCCACCGCTGCGTGAAGGTATGCGCGGCGTCGATGCATCTGCTTCAGTCTCTTCTAAAGCCGTTTTCGATGCGCAGAAGGTCTGCATCGGCCCATGTGCTGTCATCGAGGATGATGTCCGTATCGGTGATGGCACTGTCATCCATGCCGGAGCTTTTGTGGGGCATGGTGCGCAGATCGGTGTGGACTGCGTGCTACATCCGAACGTCACCATCCACGAGCGTTGCTTGCTCGGAAACCGTGTCATTGTTCACAGCGGCTGCGTGATTGGTGCGGATGGCTTTGGCTACGAGCTCGTCAAAATCAGGCGTGACCAAAAGTCTCACGGAGCCGGGAGCCTACACCGGATTTCCTGCCAAGCCGCTTCTGGAAGGGCGCCGCATGCTCGCTCTGCCTGCCAAGATCCCCGATCTCATCGAACGTGTCCGTGAACTCGAACGGAAACTCGCCGCCCTCGAAGAAAAAACGAATTCATAACCTCAAAGATGCCCACCAACTTCTCCCGCCGTCACATCGGTCCCTCGCCCGCAGAAACGCAGGCCATGCTGCGATCGCTCGGATGCGCCTCGCTCGATGAACTGGTGGGAAAGTGGTGCCGGAGGGCATTCGAAGCCGCGAGGAGCTGAATCTGCCGCCTCCGCTCAGTGAGGAGCAGGCCCTGCGCCGCCTGAAGCAGGTCATGGGTCGCAACAAGGTCGTGCGCAGCTTCATCGGCCTCGGCTTTCACGACACCTTCACCCCGCCGGTCATCCAGCGGAACATCTTCGAGAATCCCGGCTGGTACACGGCCTACACGCCTTATCAGGCGGAGATCGCCCAGGGCCGTCTCGAGGCCCTGCTGAACTTCCAGACGATGATCTGTGACCTTACCGGTCTCGATGTCTCGAATGCTTCGCTGCTCGATGAAGGCACCGCCTGTGCCGAGGCGCTCGGCATGGCCGTGGCGCATGTGGCTGGAGCATCGCGAGTGATTGTCTCGGACAAATGCCACCCGCATGCCATTGAGGTCGTGAAGACCCGCATGGAGGCGCTCGGCATCCGTGTCGAGGTCGCGGATGTGCTCGCGTGGAAGCACGATGGTTCTAAAGGCCTCGCCGCCGTGCTCGCTCAGTATCCAGACACAACCGGCGTGCTTCACGACTACGCGGATCTCGCTCGCGAGACGCACGAGGCAGGCGCGTTGTTTGTCGTCAGTGCCGATTTGCTCGCTCTCACCGTGCTGCGCCCGCCGGGCGAATTCGGGGCCGACATCTGCGTGGGGAACAGCCAGCGCTTTGGCGTGCCGCTCGGCTTTGGCGGACCTCACGCGGCCTTCATGGCCGTCAAAGATGCCCTCAAGCGCAAAATGCCCGGCAGGCTTGTCGGCGTGTCAAAGATACCGCAGGCCGTCCTGCGTATCGTTTGAGCCTGCAAACCCGCGAACAACACAGCCGCCGGGAAAAAGCCACCAGCAACATCTGCACCGCGCAGGTTTTGCTGGCGATCATGGCCTCGATGTATGCCGTTTATCACGGCCCCGAGGGCTCAAAAGATCGCGCAGCGTGTTCACGGTGCCGCCGTGTGGCTCGCCGGCGAGCTCATGCAAGGCGGCTTTGATGTCGTGAGTGATGACTTCTTTGACACGATCACCGTCCGCCTGCGCAATGCCGATGACGTGCTGAAGAGCGCCCTTCTTTTCGGCATCAACCTCCGCAAAATCGACGCTCGCACGGTCAGCGTGGCTCTCGATGAGCGTGTCCGTGAAGAAGATCTGCTGCACATCCTCACCGCCTTCGGCATCTCGAAGCCCAAACAGTCCCCGGTGCTCGATGACCAGCATGCGCTGAACTGTTCCGCACTGCACCACCGTGCCGGAGCCATCCTCACGCATCCCGTTTTCAATTCGTATCACTCCGAGACCGAGATGATGCGCTACCTGCACCGCCTTGAAGCGAAGGATGTGGCGCTGAATCGCAGCATGATCCCGCTCGGCTCCTGCACGATGAAGCTCAACGCCGCCGCCGAAATGATGCCGCTGAGCTGGCCGGAGGTGAACAACCTCCATCCTTACGCTCCCGCCGATCAGACCGAGGGCTACCGCACCATGTTTGCCGAGCTGGAGGCCTGGCTCGCCGAGTGCACCGGCTTTGACGCCGTCTCGCTCCAACCGAATGCGGGCTCGCAGGGCGAATACGCCGGCCTTCTCGCCATCAAGCGCTTCCACGAGGCGCATGGCGATCATCACCGCGATGTGTGCCTCATTCCCACCTCTGCGCATGGCACAAATCCGCCAGCGCCGTCATGTGCGGCTTCAAGGTTGTTGCGGTCACTTGCGACGACCAGGGCAATATCTCCGTCGAGGACCTGAAGGCCAAAATCGCCGCGAATGAAGGCAAGGTGGCCGCTTTGATGGTTACCTATCCTTCCACGCATGGTGTGTTCGAGGAGTCCATCATCGAAATCTGCCGCCTCACGCACGATGCGGGCGGTCAGGTGTACATGGATGGAGCGAACATGAACGCCCAGGTCGGCCTCACCTCGCCCGGCCGCATCGGGGCCGATGTCTGTCATCTGAATCTGCACAAGACCTTCTGCATCCCGCATGGCGGCGGTGGTCCCGGCGTGGGTCCCATCGGCGTCGGTGCGCATCTGCGCCCGCATTTGCCCGGTCATCATACCTGGGCCGATTTCTCGAAGGGGGGCCGTTTGCTCCGCGCCGTGGGGCAGTGCCAGCATCTGCACGATTTCATGGATATACCTTGCGATGATGGGCCCGCGTGTCGTCGAGGCAACGAAGCTCGCCATCCTCAACGCCAACTACGTCGCCAAGAAACTGCAATCGAGCTTCCCCACGCTCTACAAAGGCCGCGAAGGCTTCGTGGCGCACGAGTGCATCATCGACCTTCGCCATTTCAAAAAAGTCACCGTCGAGGACGTGGCGAAGCGTTTGATGGACTTCGGCTACCACGCTCCCACCATGAGCTGGCCCGTCGGCGGCACGCTCATGATTGAGCCCACGGAAAGCGAGAGCAAAGCCGAGCTCGACCGCTTCTGCGAGGCTCTCGAATCCATTTATGCCGAGATCGCCGCCATTGAGGACGGTCGTCTCGATGCCTCCGACAATGCTTTGAAGCACGCTCCGCACACCGCGGAGGCCGTCGTGACCAGTGACTGGACCCACGCCTACACCCGCGAGCATGCCGCCTTCCCGCTCGCCTGGGTCAAAGACTCCAAATACTGGCCCCCGTCTCCCGCATCGACAACGTCCACGGTGATCGCCACCTCATCTGCTCCTGCATCAGCGTCGAAGAAGCTGCCGCGTGATCCGTATTTGCTCATTCATCACCCACCCAACCTACCACCATGTCTCAAACAGTTGCCTTTGTCGGAGTCGGAAAAATGGGGGCCAATATGGCCCGTCGCCTTAAAGAATGCGGATACAGCGTCACCGCCGTTCTCGATGTGAATGCTCCAGCTGCCGCAGAACTCGCCGCCGAGCTGGGTTGCAAGGCCTGCACGAAGCTGGCCGAGGTCACCGCCGCTGCCGATGTCATTTTCACCGTCATCACCAATGATGCTGCCATGCGTTCCATCTACTTCGGGGCAGGGGATAACCTCCTCACCGAAGCCAC
Source organism: Verrucomicrobiaceae bacterium (assembly GCA_016713245.1). Classification (GTDB taxonomy): domain Bacteria; phylum Verrucomicrobiota; class Verrucomicrobiia; order Verrucomicrobiales; family Verrucomicrobiaceae; genus Prosthecobacter. The sequence continues at coordinate 904,290 of JADJPM010000004.1, forward strand.
CGGCAAGATCTTCATCAACTGCGCCACCCTTTCTCCCGCCATGTTCCGCGAGGTGTATGACGCCGCGAAGCAAGCCGAGGCCGATAGCCTCGAAGCCTGCATGGCCTCCAGCATCAGCCATGCCCGCGAGGGCAAGCTCTACCTCATGCTCGGCGGTGACGAAGCCGTGTATGAGCAGGTGAAGGCCATGATTGAGCAGATGAGCGTGAACCGCCGCTTCATCGGTGGCCCCGGCAGCGCCGCTGAGGTCAAAGCCCTCGTGAACATGGTAATGAACATCAACACCGCCGGTCTCGCGGAAGGTCTCGGCCTCGCCGCAGCCCTCGGTCATGATTTGAGCCTCATCCGCGAGGTCTTCAGCCAGACCGAGCGAACTCCCGCGTGCTCGAAACCGATGCCGGCGACATGGTGGCCCGCGAGCACGATTGCTGGTTCTCCGCCGAGCATGCGGCGAAGGATAGCGGCATCGCCGCTGGAGTCGCTGAGAGCGTTGGGCTGAATCTTCCGCTGAATGCCGCCACGAAGGCCCAATACGACAAAATGGTCTCCCTCGGCCTCGGCGGCCTCGACAAGAGCGGCATCGCTGAGCTGACCTTCAAAGGTCGTCATGCCTGAACCGGCCTCATTCATGAAAAAGCCGCCGCGAGCATGCTCGCGGCGGCTTTTCCGTCTTGGGAAAGGTTTTAAACGAAACGAGGCGGCGGCGCAGCAGCATCAGGAAGCCTGCGGAGCCGATCAAAAGGGCTCCGGCAGGTTCAGGCACCGGAAGAAGGAAATTTTCCGAGACTCGGTTGGCCACAGCGGCTCCGAGGGTGGCTCCGTCGCTGTTATCGGACTGCCAGTGGATGCCTCCGTAGATACGACTGATGCCGGCCTCAGCAGCCGCTTCACTGAAGCTGTTGAATGAGCGGGTGTAACCTACTGGCAGGAAGGGGGACTCGGAATCGACGGTGAAGGAGATGTTGTCCGTGCCGAAGAAATCCGCGAGCACGGTGGCTCCGGCCATGGAGAAGGCGCTGTGCCCGCTGGTGTAGGATCCAAAGGAGGGCGTGGGGATGAGCGGCGTCCAGGCGGCATCCACGAGGGTATCTGGATTGCCATCGGTATCAGCGGTGTTGATGGCGAGCATGGGGCGCCAGTTGTCGAAATAGACTTTGGCATCCCAGCTCGCGATGCCGGTATCTGCCTCGGCGAGGTTGAGCAGGGCAAAAAGGCGGGCGTTTTGCTCCACATTCAGGCCAGCGGCGGCGGAGATGCTTTGGGCGATGCGGTTCCAGTGACCGGGAGGTGAGGACGTGCCGGGGCCGTCCACCCAGAAATAGGCGATGACGGTCTGATCGGCCGTGCGGGTGGAGCTGGTGCTGCTGCCGAGGCTTTTCACTTGGTTAAACTCAGCCGTGTACGCGCTGCTTTTCACCCAGTTCTCGTATTCCGTGGCCGTCGTGCCGGTGAGGCCGGCAGGTCCGCCGGGGCGGAATTGGCTGCCGCTAGTCATCGTGAAAGGCGTGACGTTTTGCCACTGCGAGAGAAGGAAAGTGCCGCTGTTGGCTCCCCAAGCACCGGGGTTGGTGCCGGGCTGCCAGCGGCCCACGGTGCCAAACGGCTGCGGGCTGTAGGTCGCTGCGGCATTCCAGCCGTCGCTGGCACGGCTCGTAGTCATGGCCGTGGCGGCGGCGGTGCCCACTTCCATGCCGCGTGTCTTGGCGTCGCCCCCCGCGATGTTGGACATCTGCGTGTTGTAGAGGTTGCTAAAGCTCGCCAGGTAGGGATTTCCTGCTCCGTAACGATCCGTGTAGATGGAGGTCAGCGTGTTGTAGGCGGCGGTCGCGGCCGCGGCGGTCGTATCGATGCCGATACCTGCGGTGGTCGGGTCAAAATAACCGTTATAGGCTTGGTAGTTGCGGTTCACGGAGTTCACCGCGTCAAACATGGAGCCACCCAGCATGCCCATGGTGCGAGAGTTCATCGGGGGGGTGGCAGAGCTGGCCTCAGCCGCAAAGGTCTCTCGCATCAGTTGATTCCATTCCGTGATGACGTCTCCCCGTGCGGTGAACGGCAGGGCGAGTGTGGAGAGGAGGATGGTGGAGCGTTTCCAGTTCATGATCGGGTGGGTGAGTTATCAGCAAGGCTAAAATAAATTATAAAAACCATACATGCAATAAATATTTATATTTTTGATCCGAACTATCTAGGGCGGGTATCTTCCCTCCTCACGATTGGCGGCAGGTCACCACCACTCTGGTGAATGCCCTTGAAGCCTGCTCGATCCGTCCCAGCCTACCCGACCCATGCCTGACCTCCGCGCCCTCGAACCTCGCTCTCTTTGGAACTGCTTTGCCGATCTGAACGCCGTTCCCCGGCCTTCGAAGCGGGAAGACCGCGTGGTGGCCTTTGTGTGCGCTTTTGCGAAACAACATGGTCTGACCTCGGTGCTCGATAGCGCTGGCAATGTCATCGTGACGAAGCCAGCGACGCCAGATCGTTTGGGCAGGCCTCCGGTGATCATGCAAGCACACCTCGACATGGTCCACAAGGCCGCCGATGGGCTGAAATTCGACTTCGACACGCAAGGCATCGAGATGTGGGTGGATGGCGATTGGGTGCGAGCACGCGGCACCACGCTCGGCGCGGACAATGGTCTCGGCGTCGCCGCGATCCTCGCCATGCTGGCCTCCAAAGACCTCTCGCATCCGCCCATCGAGGCCCTTTTCACCCTCGATGAAGAGCAGGGCATGGGCGGTGCCCTCGGGCTGCAACCCGGCCTGCTCACGGGCAAAACGATGCTCAACCTCGACTCCGAAGAGGACGATAACTTCACCATCGGCTGCGCAGGCGGCGTGGATACGCTGGTGAGCCTCGACTACACCGAAGCAGCGCACGGCCCCGAAGCGCCTTACCTCGCTATTCACATCACCGGCCTGCGCGGCGGCCATTCTGGCCTGCAAATCCACGAAGGCCGCGCGAATGCCATCAAGCTCATGTCCCGCATCCTTTGCGCCTGCGGTGAGAAAGTCGTCGCTCTGGCCACGATGCGCGGCGGCAGTGCCCGGAACGCGATTCCAGCGCAATGCACCGCGCAGGTCGTCATTCTCGATCAGCCGCGCTTTGATGAAATCTTCGCCAAGGAGGTCGCTGGCATCCGCGAGGAGTTCCGTCTCATCGAACCGCATCTGAGCATCACCACGCAGCCGGTGAAGCCCGAACACGGCCACATCTCAACCATGGCCGACGACATGCAAAAGTCCTTCGTTTTGGCCTTCCTGGCCGTGGTGAATGGTGTTTATCGCATGAGTCCCGTCGTTCCCGATTTGGTCGAGGCGTCATCGAATCTCTCGCTCATCTCGCTCGGCGAAGGTCACGCGGAATGGAGCGGTCTTCAGCGCAGTTCGGTGGATTCGAGCAAGGTGGATGTCGCCCGTGCCTTCGCCGCGCCATTTGAGATGATCGGCGCGAAGGTCGTCCAAGACGCCGGTTACCCCGGCTGGAGCCCCAGCGCCGAATCACCCATCCTGGAGAAGATGAAAGCGCTCTACCGCGAACTTTTCGGCCACGACGTGAAAGTCAGCGCCTGCCACGCCGGCCTCGAATGCGGCGTCATCTCCATCGCCTACCCCGACCTCGACATGATCTCCTTCGGCCCGAACATCCACGAAGCGCATTCCGAGAAAGAGTGCGCCAGCATCTCCTCCGTGCAGAAGTTCTGGAAGCTGCTCACCGCGACGCTGGCGGCGATGTAGCTTCGATTGGCAATCGAAGCCGAATGTCCCAAACCGATTCGATTGCCAATCGAATCTACTTCAGCCGCTCCATCGGAATCACCGCCATCTCGGCGCTGTTGAGGTTGCTTTTGCGGCCGCCGTTGTTGGAGAAGCCGATGTAGAGTTTGCCTTCGTGCTCGGTGGCGCAGGGGTAGCTGAGGGAGGCCTTCGGATTCGATTCACCGGGGCCGCTGTGCTCGGCGTGGCGGATGACGAAGACTTGGCTGAGTAATGGCGAGCCAGGCTTGCTGACGGCGAGGGTGAGCGGGAAGCGTTTGCCGCCGTTGTTTGCAGCATTGGTGCAGACGAGGTAACGCTGGCCGTTGCTCAGCAGGCCAGCAGCGGGCTTCGAAGTGGTCATGGGTAGGTTGCTTTCACCCATCGTGGTCCAGGTGCGTCCGAAGTCGGTGCTCTTGGAAATCAAGGCGAGTGGTTTGGCTCCGTAGCGGGCGATGTTGAGCACGTTGGGGCTGTCCACGATGAGGCTCGACTCGCCCCACATCTTCAGGCCTTCGTGAGCGGGGATGCGGACGAAATCCCACTTCGTAAAGTCATCGCCATGGCTGATGGCGACGGCAGCGGGGAAGGTGCCGGTGTTGGAATAAGGTCCCGCACTGATGCCGGGCATGATCCAGTTTCCATCGCTCATCTTCACCGGCTGATTCAGCGCCCAGAAGCCCTTTTCGAGCACGACGCCGTGCTTCACCCATTGGCCGGAAGCTTCATCGAGCGAGTAAGCACGCGTGTGGATGCGCTCCATCTTGTTGTAATCAGCTCCGTGGAAGGCCCACAGCTTCCCGGCCTGGGAAAGGAACACGCCATGACTCACCGCGAGGTCTTTTTCTTCACCCGCGTCGATGGTGCGAAGCTCGCTCCACGTCCTCCCGCCATCCTCGCTCACGCGATACTGCGCTTCTTCGGTCACCGTGTTCTCATCGCCCTTGTTGTGGCCGATGGAGGCGTAGAGCTTCCCCTTGTGCCAGCAAAGGCCGACGCCGTGGAGAAAGGTGTAACCATCCGCCGCCTTGTCCCACTTCTTGATGACGTGAAACTCCACCCCATCGAGCACGGGCAAGTCCTTCGCCTCGGCGAGCTTCTGCGAATCGTCCCACAACGGGAATTCAGCCGTTTTGGGCTTCGGCAGCTCGTGCGTGGCTGTGATGGGCCGATAACTCGCGGTGATCTCCTTCGCGCTCATCACACGCGGTTCGAATCTCACATCATCGAGAGCGCCATGGAACGGCTGACGCGGCCTGCCATCGTCCAGGATGCCGCCGAGTGTGATGGATGCCTTCGTGGCCGGAATCGGCTTTTTGAGCTTCACCTCACCCACGGGCTTTCCATTCAAAAAAAGCGCTGCTTTGTTCATATCGACCGTGAGCGTCGCGAGATGCCAATGACCCGCCTTCAGCGGCTCAGCGCAGGTAATCTCACTCCAGCCGTCTTGATGCAAATGCGCCTTCATTTTGCCATCCGGCTCAATGGTGATGCCCCACTGCCGTTCGCCGAGCGAGTAACGATTTTTGCCGATGAGCATCTGCTGTGAGCCTTCGAGCACATACGGATTGAACCACACTGACACCGTGAAGCTGCCGTTGAGACTTGCGCTGTCTTTCAATTCAATGACCGAGCTGCCATCGAGGACCAGACAGCCATCCAGCGGACGAGCTTGGCCGTGAATCGTGAGGTTTGTGTCCGATGCTTGGAGCGGCCATTCCACCGCGTGGAGGGTGGGGAGAAGGCAAAACGGCAGCAGATAGAGGGCGGCGAGTCTCATGGCACAGGGCAAAACGTCGGCTGAGAGACCAACTCGAAGCCCAAAAACAAATTTGGCGTGGTATGTGAACACCACGCCAAATCAGAACTGGATGAAAATGCTTACGCTGCGGCTCCGGCGAGATTCGGAGCGAGGCCGCCTTCGTCTTCGTCCTCGACTTTGGCGGGACGCGGACCCTGCGCCTTCGGAAGGGGCGGTGGGGGAGGTGGCTTGCTGCGGGTTTCGGGCGGATTGCTCATCTTGCCGGTGAGGACGATGTCCTTCACTTGGTCCCCGTCGAGCGTTTCATATTCGAGGAGGGCGTTGGCGATGATCTCGACCTTGTCGCGATGCTCGATGATGAGCTTCTTGGCGCGGTCGTAGCCTTCATCCACGAGGCGGCGCACTTCGCGGTCGATCTCCTGGGCGGTGGCCTCGCTGTAGTCACGGGAGCGGTTGATATCGCGGCCGAGGAAGACCTGATCTTCGTTGGCTCCGTAGCCCACCATGCCGAGTTTTTCGCTCATGCCCCATTCGCAGACCATGCGGCGGGCGAGGCCGGTCATCTGCTTGATGTCGCCGGAGGCACCGGTGGAGAGATCGTTGGTAAAAAGCTCTTCAGCGATACGGCCTGCGGCGGTCATCGCGATGCGGTCGAGGGCTTCCTTGAGATGGAAGGAATGCTGATCGCCCTCGGGAAGGGACATCGTCACGCCGAGCGCATGACCGCGGGGGATGATGGTCACCTTGTGAAGAGGATCGGTGTGCTCCAAAAGCACGCTGATGATGGCGTGGCCGGCCTCGTGCCAGGCGGTGGACTGCTTTTCCTTTTCGCTCATCGCCATGCTGCGGCGTTCGCGGCCCCAGCGAACCTTGTCGCGAGCCTCTTCGAGCTCGGGATTGCTGATGGACTTCAAATTGTTGCGGGCGGCGAGCAGGGCGGCCTCGTTGAGGAGGTTTGCCAGTTCGGCACCGGAGAAGCCGGGCGTCCCACGGGCGATCTTCGAGAGGTCGGCGCTGTCGGAGAGCTTCACCTTCTTGGCATGCACGCGGAGGATTTCCTCGCGGCCCTTCACATCCGGCAGGCTGACGGTGACTTGGCGGTCAAAGCGACCGGGGCGCAGCAGGGCAGGATCGAGCACATCGGGGCGGTTCGTGGCCGCGATGATGATGATGCCTTCCTGCGTATCAAAGCCATCCATCTCGACAAGCATGGCATTGAGCGTCTGCTCGCGTTCATCGTGACCACCGCCAAGGCCGTGACCACGGTGACGGCCCACAGCGTCGATTTCGTCGATGAAGATGAGGCAGGGAGCGTTCTTGCGGCCCTGCTCAAACATGTCGCGCACGCGGCTGGCACCCACGCCGACGAACATTTCCACGAAATCACTGCCACTGATGCTGAAGAAAGGCACATCGGCCTCGCCGGCGATGGCTTTGGCCAGCAGGGTCTTGCCGGTGCCGGGAGGGCCCACCATGAGCACGCCTTTGGGGATCTTGCCGCCGAGGCGCTGGAACTTCTTCGGGTCCTTGAGGAACTCCACGATCTCTTGCACCTCTTCCTTGGCCTCTTCCACACCTGCCACATCCTTGAAGGTGACCTTGTTGCGGTCTTGGGAGAGCATCTTGGCCTTGCTCTTGCCAAAGCTCATCGCCCCACGGCCTGCGCTGCGGATCTGCTGACGCACGAGGAAATAGAACAAGGCCAGCACCAGGGCCAGCGGCAGCAGGAAGCTCACCATCGCCCACTCATTGCCTGCATACGATGGGACGAGGTCGAGACCAGCTTCGGCGAGCAGTTTTTGCAGCTCTTCCTTTTGGAAGTCGATATTCACTTCCACCGAGAAGGGTTTGGAGGCACCCACGGGCTTCAAACCGGTGGCTGGCGTAATCACAGGGCCGGAGGCTGGCTCTTCGGTTTTCGGGGCTTCCACAGGCGTCGCAGCAGGGGCTTCGGCAACGGGAGCGGCGGCTCGAGGTTTGTCGAAGTAAAAGCCCTCAATGGTCTGCTTCGTGGTAGCATCGGCGTTGATGAGCAGCAGCGGGCGGCTGGTATCGATGCGCTTCTCCTTCACGAGCTGCTTAAAGCCCCGATAATCAAGCTTCGAGCCATTGGTTTTGTTGCTGGCCCACACGCCAGCTACCAAAAGGAAAACGGCCAATACGAAGAGCAGGAAGCCCCTCCAGTTAAATTGAGGATCCTGGCGGCGGTTGGGGCCGTCATTGCGGTTGCCAAAAAAATCGTCAGACATGGTTCAGGGGGTAATTCGCGCCCATACGCGTGCCGGATGATAAACGCCCGTCATTTTTTTGCAAAAAGGGAGTGAGCCACCGACCTGCCAAAAGCCTTACGACCTGCTAAACAGACCGTAAGGCTTGAGAAAGGCTTGGTTGGCTTTGGTCGGCTCAGCGCCGCACGGCCTTGAACTCACGGGTGAGGCTGGTGAGCGAATCTTCCACGCCCATGCGCTCTAGGCTGGAGGCTCCGACAAAGCCATCCGCGGTGGTTTTACCGAGGATGAACTCGACGTCTTTCGGCGTGTTCACCGGGCCACCGTGGGTGAGGGTGAAAACGTCCTTCTTCACGCTGCGGGCGGCATCAATGATCTCCTGGGTGCGTTTCACGGTGAAATACCAGTCCACCACCGCGTTCACGACGCCGATGCTGCCACCGACAGTAGTGCCGACGTGGGCAATGACGGCATCCGCGCCGTTTTTGACCATCTCCACGGCCTCGTCCGGCGTGGCGACATAGACAATGCTGAACATGTCCATCTTGGTAGCCAGACCGACCATTTCGAACTCTTTCTGCACGCTCATGCCGGTCTCTTCCAGCACGCCACGGAAGTGACCATCGACAATGCAGTGCGTGGGGAAGTTGTTCACGCCGGAGAAGCCCATATTCTTCACCTGCTGCAGCCAGTGCCACATGCGGCGTCGAGGGTCCGTGGCATGCACGCCGCAGACGACGGGGATTTCTTTGACCACCGGGAGCACCTCATACTCGCCGATCTCCATGGCGATGGCGTTCGCATCGCCATAAGCCATCAGGCCGCAGGTGGAGCCGTGGCCCATCATGCGGAAGCGGCCGCTGTTGTAGATGATGATCAGGTCCGCGCCGCCTTTTTCGATGAATTTGGCGCTGATGCCTGTGCCAGCTCCGGCGGCAATGATGGGCTCGCCCTTGGCCAGAGTGGCTTTGAGACGATCGACGACTTCCTGCTTCGAGTAGGGATTACCGATTCCGGTCCAAGGGTTGGGCATGGTGAGAAGGATTTATGATTTACGATTTTTGATTTATGATTTGGCCTGCTGGCCTCTTCGAAATCATAAATCGTAAGTCATAAATCATACATCAATTCGCCATGCACGCCCGATCTGCCATCCAAGAGCTATCCGAAACGCACACGCACGGCCCGGACACCGATTACCGCGTGGTGCGTGCCACGGACAAGGACACCCGGACGTGGCTGCGTGGCTCACCGGTGTGCGGATCGCTGGCCCAGCATCGCATCGCCCATGCGGGGGTGATGACGGCACGGGCACCGTATCGCATTGTGCGCATGCATCAGGGTGGCCTTTATTTCCTCGCCTGCCTCGAAGGCGAGGGGCGGGTGCTGGTGGATGGTGCCTGGAAAAAATGCAGCGCAGGCATGGCTGTGGCACTGCCCCCCTTCATGGTGAATGCCTTTCAAGCCGTGCCCGGCAAATCCTGGCGCTGCTGCTGGGTGCGCTATGAGCAGCAGCCGGAGCAAAAGCCCATCCTCAGCAGCAGCTCGCCCCTCATGGCCCCGTTTGATGGCAAAGCACTCTGGAACGCCATCGAAGGCCTTATCGAGGAGTCTGGCCGGGATGCCAAGCCTGCCGCCATGTTTCATTGGGTGGAGCTGGTGCAGCACTATGTGGAGCGCTTTGCCCAGCCCTGGCAGGTGGATGATCGCCTCCACCGCATCTGGGAACGCGTGGCGGCCAATGTGGGCTTCGATTGGACGCTCGATGAACTCGCTCGTCAGGCTCATGTGAGCACCGAGCACCTCCGTCGCCTCTGTCGCAAAGCCTTGGGCCGCACGCCCATGCACCACGTCACCTGGCTGCGCATGCGCAAAGCCGCTGAGCTGCTCTCCACGACGAATTTGAAGATCGAAACCATCTCCCACGAAGTCGGCTACATGAACCCCTTCGTCTTCAGCAACACCTTCAAAAAATGGATCGGCTGGCGCCCCAGCGAGCACCGCTCGAAGATGGGCGGCTGAGGATCAGCTTCGTGCCTCACTTGATGACGCCCCGAGCCCGATACACTTCCACGATGTCGAGGATGGAGCGGGCAAAGGGGGCAGGGAGGTACCAGTGGACGTTTTCCTTGGTGCCGCCGCCAGAGGGGGCCATCTGCGGCATGTTCGGCATGTTGGGAAGGGTGATGATTTTTTTCCGTAGCGCCGTTTTGATGCAGGTGACGCCGTTGCCCGCGCCAAGAATCTGATAAGGCACCTCCTGGGTCGTGCTGCCGTTGTAAGTGAGTTCGCTGAACATGTTGTAGTAAGGTTCGCGGATACCGTCCGGCTTGGGGAACCATTGGATGTCCTTGCCGTTGTCCCGAAACATCACCGAGACCACGCGACGTTGTTTGTCGATGAGCATAAACATCTCATAAAAGGACTGGCCGCGATCCTGAAAGCTCCTGTACTGAAAGCCGCAGTTGATGAGCGAGTTGTTTGGCAGGCAGGAGTGGACCATGGGCCGTTCGGAGAGCTTGTTGAAACCCTTTGGCAGAGTGCGGATGGCCTCGTCGATGGGCATGCGCCAGCGAATGGCCCCGACGATGGTGTCAGGCACGGGTTCCTGTCCTTTCGGGGCATTGCCGACGACGGCTTTGCAGTAGAAATCATAGCTCTCGAGTAGCTCACGCCGCGCGGAGAGCGTCTGCGGCAGCCAGTTCGGGGAGAACTCCATGCCGCCATACGTCGTGGGGGCACTGGGTGCTGGAACGGCAGCGGGCTTCGGCGGCTCGACGACTGGTGCGGGCGGTTTGGGTGCTGCTGGAATCACCGTCGTCACGGTGGTTGTCGCAGATGTTTGATTGGTGGTTAGAGGCAGGAGTTTGATGTTCCGCCAGCGGACTTCAGCGCTTGGTTTGGTGCTGCCATGAACCTGAAGAGCGATGACGCCTTTGGGCGTCACTTCGTCCGTGATGCTGGCAGCAGGAATACCGTTGAGGAAGGTCTTGATAGAGTCACCACGGCATTCAATGCGGGCCTGATTCCAATCCCCTATGCGCACAGCAGCTTGAGCGGCTGGATTACTGCCCAGGTCATCGAGAAAGACTCCCCGGCGACCTTCGTCGTAGATCGCACCTGAGTTTCGTTTACCAGCCGAGTCGATCTCAAATTGGTAGCCATACACGCGATCTGGCGGGCGAATAACTGTCCTGCCAGTCTGGGTGACCGCTCGTGTTTCGACGTTATGAAATTGGCTGCGGAATTGCACACCTGAGTTCACATCGGCGTCTGCCTTGTATTCAAAAGTCAGAATGAAGTCGCCGAACTCGGCATTCGTGGTGAGGAAGGTGTGGATGAAGCCTTTCTGCTGACTTGTTGTGTTTTTGCCCACGATGCAGCCATCCTTCACACGGAAGTCGGCCTTGCCCGTGCGGACGGTCCACCCGCTCAGATCACGACCGTTGAAGAGATTGATTACCTGATCTTGAGCAACGGCGGGTGTTTGGGGCGTCACAAGGCCTTTGGTTTTGAGATACTCGATGTCGGCGGCGCTGAGTGTGGCTGCTTTAAAGGTGTGTTCCTTGCCGTCTTCGGTTTTGAGTGTCACATCGTCTTTTTGCACGCGGATGAGTGAGGCTTGGATTTGGCGACCTCGGCTGTCGGTGAAGGTGCGGAACTCGGGTTCAGGCTTTGGTGGGGCTGGTGGGGCTGAGACAGAGGTTCGAGGTGGTTCGGGTTTTGGCGCTGCCGCAGGTGTTGTCCTAGCCGTCGCAGGTGCTCTCAGGCGTGCGGCTTCGCCTAAACGATAAATTTCAAGACCTGCCACGGTAGCAATCTGAGCTAAGGCATTGGCAACCGTGATATCTTTGCTGTCGAGGGTGATTGTGCCCGCCGCACGGCTAGCTGCATCATCCAGGATGATCACCATCCCCTTCTTCTCTGGATCAAGATCACGGCTTTTGAACCTCAGATACTCCACCGCTTCTCCGACAGTGGCGTTTTGAAAGCGAACGGTGGGGAGGACGATCTTGCCCACCTCACCCCAAGGCTGATTGGCATAGGGATCGACCTGCACAGGCTTGGTTGATCTGGGCTGTAGATAAAAGGCTTCACGCAAATAGGCCACCTCCGCATCACACAGGTCAGCGATGTAGCTGAGAGCGGCGGAAAGGGAAACGCGGGGCACCCAAAGACTGATCTCATGTTTCCGCTGGGCGAGCGTGGGATCGATGATGAGATTGACAGGCTGTCCTGAAATTTCTCTTCCTTTGATGCGCAAATATTCACAGGCTTCCTGAATGCTAGCTTTCTGAAAATCCATGTAGGGAATGATGGTCTCGCCTACCTGCTGGAGCTTTGGCGTGGACGTTCCGATTATGAGCGGCAACTTTGCAGCGGAGGACGACTTTGGCTGGATGTAGATGGCAGCCGCAAGGTAAGTCACCTCGGCGTCACTCAGCGCGGTGATGTAGGCTAGCGCATCGGAGAGGGGAACCTGGGTAAGATCCAGACTGATTTCATGTTTCCTCTGGGTGAGTTCAGGGTCGATGATGAGGTTGAAATGCTGACCTGAGAGGTCCCTGCTTTTAAGGCGCAAATACTCGCAGGCTTCCTCAAGGGTCGCATTTTCAAATGAGACTTTTGGAAAGATGGTTTCGCCTAACTGCTGGAACTTCGACGAAGGCGCTCCGATGGGGAAGGGTGGCTTCACTGAGGGGGATGTCTTCAACTGAATCGCCTCACCCACGTAGCTGACCTCCAGCCGCGCATAACGGGCAAAGCACTCGATGAAATCAACCACACGGATTTCTTTGAGGTCGAGGCCAACACTTGCGGTGGACTTCCGAGTCGCTTCATCGACGAGAAAAGTGATGCCTTTCTTCGCTGGATCGAGATCACGGCTCTTGATCTGAAAATACTCGATGCACTCGGAGATGGTGGCATTCTCAAACTGCACCGTGGGGAAGACCAAATCACCGAGAGGACCCATCTGGCTCGGTTTGGCTGATTCAGGCGCTGATACGGTGGATTCGGCAACGGATGGAGTCGTGGCGGACGATGCCGAGTTTCCCATTTTCATCCAAAAAATGCCTCCGAGGCTCAAAACGACGGCGGCAACGAGTAGCCACATGCCAGCACTCGTTTTCTCTTTGTTTCGGGGCGGTGGTGCGGCGGCCTGCGGCGGGCGGTAGTAGTGCTGGCCGGGTTGGGGTTTGGGGGCGGCGGCTTGGGCGGGGGGAGCGGCGGCAGCTGGCTGCTGCGGGGTGGCTGCGGATTTGGCGACGGGTTTGGTGAGGATGGCATCCAGGGCGCGGCGCATGTCGAGGATGGCCTGATAGCGGGCGGTGCGGTCTTCCCGCATGGCGGCGGTGATGATGGCATCGTAACGGGGATCAAGGCCGGGGACGAGCAGGCTGGGCATCTCAAAAATGCCCTTCGGGAGCCTGCCTGTGAGCATCTGGTAGAGCATGACGCCGACGGCGTAGATGTCCGCCCGGTGATCGACGCTGCTTCCGAGGGTGAGAGCTTCCGGGGCGAGGAAGTGCGGTGTGCCCATGACATGGCCGGTCATGGTGAGGCTGGTGGCGGTGACGCGGCTGGATTTGGCGAGGCCGAAGTCCGCAACCTTCACGCGGCCGTCGTTACCGACCATGATGTTGGCCGGCTTGATGTCGCGATGCACCACGCCGTGCTCGTGGGCGTATTGCAGGGCATCACAAACGTGCGCGGTGATGGCCATGGCATGTGCGGAGGAGAGTCGTCCCTGGCGGGTCACCATTTGGGCCACGTCCGTCCCATCCACGAACTCCATGATGAAGTAGAGCGTGCCATCTGGCATCTCGCCAAAGTCATAGACGCTGACGATGCTGGGGTGGTTGAGCTGCGCCATGGCCTTGGCCTCCTGCTTGAAGCGCTGGGCAAAGCTGGGATCGGCATCGCGAAGCTGCGGCGGGAGGATTTTGATGGCCACAGGCCGCTCCAGCGAGGCCTGGATGCCGCGATACACCGCGCCCATGCCGCCACGAGCTAGAAACGCCTGCACCAGATACGCGCCGCCGAGCCTCGCCTGCAAATCCTCCGGAGTGGGTGGCTGCCACGCATACGGATCACCCGTGGGAATGCGGGTGGCAGGATCCATGGCCTCGCGCATGAGATCGCTGGGGTTGTTGCCAAAGAGCGGGTCGGAGGAGGGCGGCGTTTCGGAGTTCATCGGGAGGAGAGGGAGTTGAACATCGAACATTCAACTTTGAACGTTGAACATTGAATGGGGGAGCGAGAGGAGATTCGTGAAACGTGGCGGGCGGTTGCACGATTGGCTGAAGTTTTTTTACACCGTGAGATTTACGGCTGAACGATGTCAGGATCGCCGGGCCGGTGGAAATGACGAAAGTCCTGCGCATCCAGGGTGTAAAGCTTTGAGGCGAGGGCTTTTTTGGCGGCGGCAAGATGTAGGTAGTCAAACACGGCTCCGCCACGGATGCCGCGCCGCTCGGCCTCTTCAAAGGCGGCGATGACCTCCTCTGCATTCAGCTCGAAGCAGGTGAGGTGTGGAAGCAACTCGTCCCGAATCATCACCGTTGCCTCATTGGCGGGCACGCGAAATCCAAGGCGGCTGCCAGTCAGAGTGTTGAAGACCTCGGCCAGGGCGTGGATATGGGCAGAGCATTCATTCGTTTCGAGCACCTGATGGCACTCATCATGCCCGTCCTCCGTTGTGATCAGTGCGGCAATGAGCAGGGAACTATCCACAGCCACTTTCATAGGCTGGCTCGGGGCCGATGTGCAATCTTGTCAGTCCGCTCGTTACGATCTGCTTTGATGGCTTTGACGATGTCCTGTGAAGTCACCGCGACAGGCGGCACGATGACACGACGGCCATGGCGCGTCTCGATTCGTCCCAGTGGCGCTTCGGCGGCGGCTGGGTGCTCAAAGCGGAGCTTCACGCCATCGTCTTGCACATCGAGTTCGATACGCTGGCCTCCAGCAAGACCAAACATCACCCGAACGGATTCCGGCAAGGTCAGGCGTCCGGCTTCATTCATGGTGATCGTCATACTCATGGTGGAGAGGCTAGCATTCCAGCTTCGAGCTGGCAATGGTTTCTCCATCACCTCGGCGGTCCGCTGCCGCCTTGACCGCCGCTGGGGCTTCCGGGAGTGCGGTCGATGAAGAAGCCGGGGATGGGTGGGCCGGGGGGCACTTGGCCGGGAAAGGGGATTCCTGGCATGAGCTGGCCGGGCATGGGAGCACCGGTGCCTCGGATGATCTGGGGCGGCACGGAGCCGGGTGGCGGCTCGTGTTTCTCTACGGAGCGGCTGGCGGCTAAGTCTTCGGTGAATTCACCGAGCCCGTTTTTGGCGAGGTAATCGATGCCGCTTTGCAGAGCGGTGAAGGCATCGCGCAGCCAAACCTCTTCGCCTTGGGCTGTTTTGACCAGTCTCTCCCCACCGATCCAGAGCACTCCGGTCCAGGTCTTTTGACCGACGAGGCTCTGCGGCAGGCCAAAGACCTTGAGGCGGCCGATGTCACGCTCATGCTCGATGTATTCGACTCGCTGGGTATCGACCTTGGTTTCGCCAGTTAGCTTGCTGTAGCGTGGATTCACCGCCACATCGGCCTCTTTTTTGTTCACGATCTTGGCCATGCCAATGATGGCCCCGTCCTCCCACTGGGCGATGCGCAGCTCGACGTAGTGTTTTTGCCGCTCGAGGATGGACTGGGCGGTGAGGCGGCGGTTTTGATAGCCTTTGGCATCGGCCATCTGTTGTTGCTGTGTCTCGGCGGCCTTTGCCACGGCATCCGCATTCAGCCCGAGCTGCGTGGCGACAGCGGGCGGCAGCCGGTCAAAGGGCAGACGCAGCACCGCACCATCTTTGACGAGCTTGATGCCCGTGGGCTCGATGGCGGTGACGTGAGCGCTGTCATGCGTTTTGCCATTGCGATCCCGGAAGGTGGGAAAGGCGGCACGTAGGGCGGCGAGCTGCTGCGCCTGCTGATCCGCCGCCGCAGCCTCCGTCATGACCGCCGCAGGCACACTGACGCCATATTTGGCGAGGAAGTCACGCGGCACGTCCGTCTTCGAGAACCAGCCCACACCGCCATCGTGGCTGAGTTTCACCCGATCCGCCTCATCGGTGATGAATTCGACTTTGAGAAGGGTTTTGCCGCTGGCGAGGGTGATGTCCTCGGCGTGGAGAGAAACAAGGAGAAAGAAACTGATGAGAGGGAGGATGGGTTTCATGGGCAGGTCACTTTTGAAGGTTGAGAACGTCGGAGCTGAAGTAGTTGCTGCGCTTGAACTTATCATCGCTCTTGAAGACGGTGAGAGTTTCGATCACGATCTGGTTCTCCAACCACCTTATGACGAAGGTCATCGTGCCAAATCCCACCTGCGTGACCACCATGGCATATTCATCAGGTGTTTTGTCGCTGACAGAACTGCCGAGCAGGGTGAGCTCGTAAGGCCCGTTGATTTCATCGCTTCCGGCCGCCCACCAAGAGAACTGATTGCCTCGAATCTCCACTTTAAAGATGGAGGGCGTTTTTTCGTTTCGATTGATCCAAGAGCCGTCAAGCGGACCGGCAAAAAGGGTGGCCTGGCATGAGAAGAAGAGGCAGAGGATGACTAGAAGGTATTTCATGGCGAGAAAGCAGGATCGAGTGACAAGGAGAGGGACTTGCCAAGTCCCATGATTAATCTGAAAAAGACGGGCACTTGGCAAGTGCCGTTCCTTGGGTTCACGGCCCGATAATCTTCGCCTGGATGAAGAAGAAGACGGCGTGGGTGGGTTTGGCGGCGGGGTCGGCCAGTTTGGTGAGGTCGGGTTTGGTGGTGGCGGAGGGGAGCTGGCCGGAGCCGCCGTGACCGAGCACGAGCACATTTCCACTCATCACGGTGACACCGGTGGTGGTCTTCATGGTGCTAAAGACGGGCTGGAAGACTTGATTTTCGGTGAGCACGGCCTCGCTGAGCTTGCCGTCTTTGTCAGCAGCGACGGCTTTGATGGGGCTGCTGAAATTCATGAAGCCTTCAAAGGTCACGAGTTCGGGCGAGAGATTGAGTTCTATCGTCTTGCCGTCTGGACCGACGGTCGGCTCGATCTCCAGCTTGAACCCGGTCATGCGCATCTCGAAGTTCCTGGGTGTGGTAGGCGTGGCGGCGATGACTTGGCCGGGGGTGAGCTGCACGGCTTTGTCACTCGATTCGGTGGAGAGCTTCGGCGGTGTGAATTCCGTGGGATAGATGAATTCGCGGGTGCTCTCGCTGGTGGCACGGACGCCGCCCTTGGTGGCAAAGCTGGGGGCGAGGAGCAGGCTGTGACCGGGCATTTTTTCGAGTTTCAAGAGCACGGCGGCGGCTTTTTCAGCGGTGAGGACGCCCAGGTTCGACATCGCATCCGGGCTGTCGAGCGTGAGGCCAGCGTCTCGCAGCGCGGCAGGGTCCAACGGCACGCTGACGATCTTGGTGTTGAACTGCACTTGCTTCGGGCCGCCGTCCGCTGAGGCAGTGGAAAGGGGGAGGAGGAGGCTGAGGAGGAGTGTGAGGTGAGTTTTCATGAGTTTGGGTGAAAGGGGATGTGGTGGGGTGTTTGCAGATTATCCGCATTCTGGCGAATGCGCTTACGGCGTGGCTTGCCAGAACGAGAGAGTTCGTTTTTAGCGTGGGGTGAGGGTGTAGGTGCTGCCTTGCTGCTGGTAACGCAGCCCGGCTTGATGAGCACTCGTGCCGAGGATGTCTTCCAGCGGCCCTTCCCGGGCATCGAGGCTGATGCTGCCTGCTTTCGCATCGACGCCTGGGGCCAGCTCAATCTGTACATTGAGTTTGGCTTCGGTCGCACGCTGGCGCAGTAGAGCCACGGCGTCCCCAATGCTGCTCTCGGTGAGCTGAACCATGGAGATCAACTGCTGGGACTCGCGGGTAGGCGGCGCTTCCTCCTGCACATGCACGCCTTGGGCGTCGATGGTGACGGTGGTTTTGTCAGCCTTGGATTCGACAAGGCCGAGGCGGCCACCGTTCTTTTCCGTGATGAGTCGAACATGACCAATGTAGGTGCCGTGGCTGATTGTTTTCCCGGCTTTGAGGCTCGACGCATAGCCGGGCTTCCCATTCTCTCCGACGAGCTGGATTTTTACCTCCTCGGAGAGCTTGTTGGTGATGCGGATGTCACAAGGATCACCGCCATCGCGTGAGGGACGGAGTTCGATGTCGCGAGCGGGTGGTGATGATTGCGGTGCGGTTTGGCGAGATGACGCGACGGATGACGACGGAGCGACAGCGGAGACATGTGCAGAGGCCGTGAGCTTTGGCCACTTGTCCGTCATCGTAGGCGTGGCTGGGCGTTTCTGGCTGGAGGCGGTGAGAAAGGTCGGATAGGCCCAGTGGGCGTGGTCGTAGTTGCCGTCACCAAGGTTGTCGGTGAGGAGCGTGAGCACTTTCGAACCTGCGGGGAAGGTGATGTCGATGGGGAACTCGTGGGATTTGTAGCTGGAAAGCGGATTGGAGAATTCCATGACCTTGCCATCAACGAGCACCTGGTGCTTCCAATCGCCATGGGCCAAAAGCTCACCCGTCCGAACATCGCTGTAGCCCACGCCGAATGCGGTAAAACGGGTGTAGCCCTCCGGGATGGCGAAGTCGAGGCGGCTGTTCGCATGCGCCCACAGGAACTGTGAGCATGGCATGCGCCCCACCATGACCGAGGCGTTGTTGTTCCTTCTCTCCCATTCCACGACGGTGTTGATCTGAAAGGGGATGTACCCCACCTGCGCATGCAGCGGCGAGAGATCACCGAGGAAGAGATCGGGGTGCTCGCGGGACTTGGCATCCGGCACAGCCGCAGGATCAGCGGCGAGGGCCTGCCAGTGGATGATGCCTGCGGAGAAATTTTCTTGGCACTGCACGGCGATTCGCAGCGCGGTGGTCTTCACCGGAGTGAATTTCACGCTGTTCCAGGTGTCACGCGTGGCCGCCGGGATGGTGGCATCCACGGGCACCCAGGCATCAGTGGACTCCTCACGATAAAGCAAACGCCAGAAGTTTGGCAGGGCGCAGCCGCCACCGGGAACCGTGTTGTCGGCATACCAAAAGACGCGGCACTCGCCGATGGCCTGCGGGCTTTCCCATTCATACTGCGCCCACTCGGCGCTGCCCTTGTGGGCGTGCCAGGTGAAGCGAGAGAGGCTTTGGTCCTCGGATTTTCGGTCAGGGCGTTCCTCGCCCGTTTTCATATTCAGGACATGGTCTCCACCACCGCAAAAGGAGGCGCTAGGCTGTGCTTTGGCAGCGATGTTTGTTCCAGCCGTTGCTGGGACGGCATCACTCACAGGCGGCTCGAGCTGAAGATAATCGAGGCCGACGCCGTAGGCGTCACGCTTGTCCATGTTGATCACGCTGGTGTCGAGGATGCCGATGCGCAGCACATGCGGCCCGGCGGCGAGATCGTGGAGGCCGAGGTCGCGTGCCCCAGAGATGACAGCCCCATTAGCCTGGAGGTCGAAGATGCTGCCTTTGAGCTTTTTGCCATCCAGGCTGACCTCGATGGTGCCGTAGTCGTAGGACGAGGTGAAGGCGGCTTTAAGGCGCTGTTTGCCGCCCTGATCTTCTTCCACCTTGAATTCCAGATCCAGGCTGTAGCCTGCTGCGCCGCCGCGCCAAAAGAGATGCGCATCACCGCTCCACAGGGCGTTGGTTTGTTTCATCCCTTGAGGCTCCACATCTCCACCGGTGACTTTGATGACCTTCAAGACCTCGCCTTCGAGGCGTTTGGTCATCTTCCGCCCAGGGTTCGTCTTCGGCACGAGGAAGTGCCAGCCAAGCGCGGCGACCAGCACTCCCAGGGTGCCGAAAACGAGTGCCCGCGGGGTTTTCGCGCCTTTCGAGGCCATTTTGGCCGCAGGCGCATTTGAGCGCGGCGCGGCAGGTCGTGCCTGCGGTGGTCCGGCGGGCCGTGCGGCAGGTTTGGCGATGGGTTGGGCCGCTGGAGCTGCCTGCGGAGTGGCGGAGGCACCGGCGAAAGGCGCGGGCATCGCCATGGTGGCCTTCGGCGGCAAGTAACCGGAGAAGGGCGAGGCATTGACGGCGAGCCATTCGTCCGCGCCTTCCCGCATGATGAAGTGCTCCCCCATGAGCTGCCCCGCCTGGATCATGGCGATAAGCTGCTCTTTGGTGACGGGGCCGAAAGTCTGTGCGCTGTGAGAGTAGTACCAGGAGTTCATCGGGAGGAGGGGGGGAACGTTCAACATCGAACATTGAACTTTGAACTTTGAACTTTGAACTTTGAAGGAGACGCTTAGCTCTTTGCCGATGGCTTCACTGGCGAGTGTTGCGATTGAAGGGACGGCCAGGGACGAAGCCGGGAGGGTAGTAACCAGGAGGAAACACGCCAGGAGGCACCATGCCGGGTGGGAAGCCGCCGGCACCGGGCATGCCCACGGGGACCTGGGGCACGCCGGGTTGCGAGGCGGGACTGGCCTGGCTGATGCGGGAGGTTTTGCCGAGCACTTTTTCCAGCGCGGCGAGGCGGCTCTTCGCCGCATTGAGGCCGGCCTCAGCGGCTTTGGCTTCCTGCTCCTTCTTTTGCGCCACGGGGATCCAGCCGCTGATTTTACCCAAGGCACGGGCGATTTCGTGCTTCTGCCGCGCCTCCGCTGCTTCCGCGTAGAGCTGGCCGACGCGGGCGCTGAGCGACTCGATGCGGTTTTCGAGGTCCGTGAACTCCAGCTCCTGGGCGGCACGCTCGTCCGGCACATCAGGGTTCTGCACGGGGCCGTTGTCGATGCGGTCGATGGTGACCCCATTGCCATTGCCGCTGTGCCGCATGGTGAGCTTCCGCTGGTAACTGCCGAGGGTGGTCTGGAAGTAGTAGCCCACGGCCCCATTCATGCGCACGACATACTGGCGTGATTCCCGCAGCTTTTGCCAGGTGCCCACTTGAGCGTCTTTGGTGAAGATGGTGCCATCCGGGCGGAACTCGACGATGGAGCCATCCGCCCGCTTCCAGGTGCCAATGATTTCTTCCAGCGCGGCGGAGGCCGGGGAGGCGAGAAAGACGAAGCTGAGGAGCAGGAGGAGGCGGTGGAGTGCTGTTTTCATGGGAGGAGAGGGAGTGGGTGACAAGAGGAAATTCGGAAAGCGGGAGCAGCGGTTGCAGTCGATCAGGGAAAGAAAGGCAAAAATATGGGCAGGCAAAAAAATGTGGTGAGTGCTTCGGAGGCGCTGACGGCTGGGCTTATATTTTTGCCTGCCCATGTTTTTGCGTTCAAATCTGGGAATGAAATCATTCCCAGTAGATCATCTGATAAGTCCGATCTGGCATGAGGCGCTTGCCGTATGATGGGCCGATGATGCAACGGCGTGTGCATTTCTTGGCGATTTCCAAACCTGCAATGGCGTGCCCTTCGGAATCCAGGTGCTTAAGAGCTTCAACACGACCATTAACCCGGCGGCAGATGGCCCAAACCCTCAATTTATCATCGTCTGGAGCTTCTACTTGCTCGATGAACAAATCCTCAGGTCTGTAGGACAACACATCCGAGGTTTTCTTTCCGCCTTTGATCCCAGAATTGCCGCTCCAGTACTCGAATGAATACATGCTGTCTCCATATGCGATGATGTGCCTCTCGGTGTGTTCTACGGCCATAGCGAGTGCGAGCTCTGCGTCTTCCTGGGTGTCAAAAAGCTGAAGGCGAACTTTCCCGTCCGTGAGCAGCCACCCAGCAGCGCCCTGCTCGACCACTATCAAATCCGCAGGATTGTAAGTGACAGTGGCCTCAAGGCGTGAGGGCGGATTTGACAACAACGTAGTCGGTGGTTTCTCACTCGCTGCCAGCACGCACCGAAAGCCCGTCCCACCGCGATGGTTGTGCGAACCATCGCCAGACTGTTCAAAACCGTCTCCGAGTCTGCGAATGGCCATATAGCGACGGTTATGCATTCTCTCCCCCAGCCACTCGTCCCTGGTTGCTATCCCTGAGAATCCTTGGTGATTCGGCGCGGTCATTATCACTCCTTTAGCATCACTAGGATACTCTTCCCTGTTGATTGGATTTTTTGCATTAGGATCAGTCGAAATACCAGCTGCCAAGCACCATTCTGTATTGGTCGGCAGTCTGTAGTGACGTCCCTCTTTCTTGCTGAGCCAGTCGCAAAAAGCGCCAGCATCGAACCAACTAACATGCACTACTGCACCCTCCTGTTTAATTGGCGCATTTTGATAATTTGGGAGCTTCCAAAAGGATTGAGTGTTCGGGTTCTCAGCCGCAAACGCCGAAAAGTCCTGGTTTCGCGTCTCATGCACGCACATCAGCACATCCGTCCCTGGAACCGGTACAAACTGCATGCCGAGGCTGTTGATGAAGGGCTGCTCCTTCGTCGCGGTGGGAAAGGCTGGTGCGGCGGTGCGCTGAAGCCAGAAGTAGCCACCACTCGCCGCCGCTAATACCAGCACTGCCGCGATAGCCAGCCAAGGCGAATTCTTTTTCGCGGGCACGAGAGCACGGTGAGCCGATGCGGGGCGCGGCTGTGCAGGACGCTGAACGGGTGGACCAGGACGGGCTGCGGGAGCTGCCACAGGCGGTGCTGCTGGCGGCAGGTAACCCGAAAAGGGCGAGGTTCCCAGCGCCTGCCACTCCTGGGCACCATTCGCCATGATGAAGTGCCCGGCGACAAGCTGCCCGCCCTGAATCATGGCGATGAGCTGCTCCGTGGTGATGGGGCCGTAGGTCTGTTGCGTGTCGGAGTAGAACCAGGTGTTCATGGGGAGGAGAGTGCGGGTTATAGAAGATGATTCGCAAAGCCGGAGCGCACGTTGCAGTCGATCAGCGTTTCTTTTCGGCCAGCGCCTTGGCTACGGCTGGTTCGATCCCAGAACCATGAAAACCGATGGCGAGAATCTTGCCGGAATCGCCGTCGATGAGGACATTGGTCACCGAATTGATTCGGAAGAGCTTTAGAATGCCATCATCCTCCTCGGCCTGAGGCCACGGCATCTGCCGCTCCTGTAAGAAAGCTATGCGTTTATCACGCCTTTCGTGGCTCCAGCATTCACCCAGGACCTCAAGCCCAGCAGTGTGATGCTTTTCATACACGAGTTTGATGACGGATAAATCTTGATGAGCACGAGTCCCTTCAAATCCCCAAAAATGAACAAGCACAATTTTACCCCTATAACTGCTTGGCATAGAAATTTTCTCTCCAGATAAAGTGTTCGCTTCAAAAGAAGGAGCAAGTTCACCAATGAGAGTTTCGATCTGAGTGAGTCGAAATGAGTCACCACTGGGGGTCAGGCCCGATAGTTCGTAGATCGTGCCATTCACGTTGAAATGATCGCCAACGAAAATGACCTCACCGTCTTGATATCGGAACTTTCCATCTCCATTAAGATCAAGACCAAAATTACATGTTGGGTGGCTGAAGTCACCTGTGCAGCGATCATCCAACATCAGAGCACCAATCTCCTTATCCTGGATGCGCACACTGCCAGTCCTCGCATACCAGCCATTCAAGTAGAGATTCTCAGGTGCACCGCCCTTCTTGCACGGGACAAGGCATCCAATTTGTGCCTGAAACTCCGTTCCCATGCTTTTCAATTCCAGGAGAGCGTAAATTCTTATGTCCTGAGAACCATCTTTTCGATAATCAGGCGCGATTTTACAGAGGCAAACGGGATCATCGGTCAGATCGTCGTTGGCGTTGCTATCCAAGTATCCTTTTGGATTGGGTGTGCCGACGCCGTCGATAAGTAGGCAATGAGTGCGCTGACTCTCAGGAGGGCCATTTTTTAACTCAGCGTAAAATGGAGCAATGACTCCTGTGGGAATCTTTTTCACCGATACTGGTCTATTGCTACTGATAATAAATTCAGATGAGTGCAGCAACTCAATGCCGAAGCGAGCGTTGTCATCCACGGAGTGCGCATCAAGATTTACAAGGCTGAGTTTCACTTCGGCCGGCCAAGACGGTGGGGTTGATGTCCAGAAGTACCCACCACCCGCTGCCGCCAATGCCAGCACCGCTGCGATGGCCACCCATGGCGATTTCTTTTTCACGGGCATGGGGGCATGGTGTGCCGACGCGGAGCGTGGCTGCGCAGGACGCTGAGCGGGCGGGCCAGGACGGGCTGCTGGTGCTGCCACCGGCGGTGCCGCTGGTGGCAGGTAACCCGCAAAGGGCGAGGCACCCAATGCCTGCCATTCCTGGGCACCATACGGCATGATGAAGTGACCGGCCACAAGCTGCCCCGCCTGAATCATGGCGATGAGCTGCTCCGTGGTGATGGGGCCGTAGGTCTGTTGGGTGTCGGAGTAAAACCAGGTGTTCATGGGGGCGGAGAGTGCGGGTTACAAAAGATGATTCGGAAGCCGTGGCGGTTGGTTGCACCTGCTCAGCGTTTTTTTTCCGCGAGGGCTTTGGCGATGGCAGCATCGAGACCCGTGCCGCGTGCGCCGATGGCGAGGATGCGGCCGGTATCGCCATCAATGAGGTAGGTGGCGGGGATGGACTGGACGTTGTAGAGCTTGGCGATGGTTGTCTTCCATCCCTGGCCGTCGAAGACCTGCGGCCAGGTGATGTTTTTCTCCTTCAGGAAGGTGGTGAGCTTGTTTTTATCCTCATCCAGGCTGATGCCGAGGATTTCAAAACCGGCGCTGCGATGCTTCTGATAGGCGGCGACCACATGCGGGACCTCAGTGACGCAGGGCGGGCACCAAGTGGCCCAGAAGTCGAGGAGGAGCACCTTGCCCTTGTAGGTCGAGGGCATGGCGATCTTGCTTCCGTCGAGCGTGGTGGCATCGAAGGGGAGTGATTGCTTGCCGGTTTCGAGCACCGGCAGCGGCTTCGACTCGGGAGCGGTGCGTGTGGAGGGAATGATGCGGAACGCAGCACCGCTCGGGGTGAGATCGGCGAGTTCATAATTGGTGCCGCCGATGTTGAAGGCGTCCTTCACCTTGAAGGTCTCGCCACCCCAGTCATAGCGTTTGTCGCCATTCAGATCGAGGCGGAGGCTGCTAGAGGCCGCGCTGAAGTCTCCTTTGCTCTCGTCATCGCAAAGCAGGGCTGGGATGGATTTGCCCGCGAGAGTGATGGTGCCAGCACGGACGTAGTCAGAGTAGTAGAGGAGGACTTTTTGTGGGCGGTTCGCCATACCGGTGCCGAAGCGGTAGGCGGAGAGCTGCACGGTGAGGGGCGCTTCACCCGGCATGGCGAGTTCAATCGAGAAGGAGCCATTCGCGGAGAATTCTTCTTTGCCGCCATCCTTTTTATAAGTGCGGCGTTCCCACTTGGCGGGCGGATCGTTGGTGAGATCGCCATCGGCGTTGCTATCCACAAAGAGGCGGGGTTTGAGACTGTCTGGCTGGTCGATGATGAAGGCGTGCTCACGTTGCGAGGAGGCTGGCCCTAGTTTGATGCTGCCGTACTCGGCTTGGGAAAGGCCGGTGGGAGCCTTCCGAATCAAGGCGGGCGCGGTGGATGAGGTTTTCGTGCTTTGAGGGCGATAGCCGCCCATGCGGCTCATGCCGCCGCTGGAGATCAGGGGGAGGCGGATCGAGTCGTCCATTTTCGGCGGCGTGACCGGAACGGACGAAGAAGAAGTTTTCGCAGCCAAGGAATCATCCGGCGACCAAGGCTGGCTATTGAGCTTTAGCCACGCAATGCCGCCGATGAACAAAAGGGTGGCAAAGGCGAGCCACCAGGTGCCAGCGCTGGAGGAGGCCTTCGCAGGCGGCGTCTGCATGCGGCGCGGGGATGTCGGCGGCTTGTTCGGAGGACCGGCAGGGATGGTGGCGAGAGCCGGAGAGGCGGGCGTAGGCTTGGCGGGGACATAGATGGGCTGCGTGAGGATGCCATCGAGTGCCCGGCGCATCTCGCGGATGCTTTGGTAGCGTGCGTTTCGATCCTCCCGCATGGCGGAGGCCACGATGAGATCATAGCGGGGATCGAGGCCCTTCACAAGCAGGCTGGGCATCTCAAAAATGCCCTGCGGCAGGCGGCCAGTGAGCATCTGGTAGAGCATGACGCCCATGGCGTAAATGTCTGCCCGATGATCCACGCTGCTGCCGAGGGTGAGTGCCTCCGGGGCCAAGAAATGCACGGTGCCCATGACGTGACCGGTGACGGTGAGGCTGGTGTGGCCGCTTTGGAAGGATTTGGCGAGGCCGAAGTCCGCCACCTTCACCTGGCCGTCGATGCCGACCATGATGTTCGCTGGCTTGATGTCGCGATGAACGATGCCCAGCTCGTGGGCGTATTGCAGTGCATCGCAGACATGCGCGGTGACGGCCAGAGCGTGAGCGGAGGAGAGACGGCCCTGGCGTGCCACCATCTGGCCCACATCGGTGCCGTCGATGAACTCCATGATGAAGTAGAGCGTGCCATCGCTCATCTCGCCGAAGTCGAAGACCTTCACGATGCCGGGATGGTTGAGCTGCGCCATGGCGCGGGCCTCTTGTTTGAACCGCTGCGCGAACGAGGCGTCATGCTCGCTAAGCTGTGGCGGCAGGATTTTGATGGCTACTGCACGTTCCAGTGAGGTCTGCATGCCGCGATACACCGCTCCCATGCCGCCACGAGCGAGAAAGGCCTCAATCACATAGCCTGTGAGCCGCGACTGAAGCTCCTCGGGCGTGGGTGGCTGCCAGTAGCGCGGATCAGAGGGCGGCTTTCCCTCCGTGCCGGCGGCTTCGCGAAGAAGATCGCTGGCGGCGTTGCCGAAAAGAGGGTCGGAGGAGGTGGGAGACATGGTGAGATGGCAGGCTGAGAACGTTCAACATCGAACATTCAACTTCGAACGTTCAACGAGGGGCATGGGTAGATTCGGAAGGCGGCGCGAGGGGTTGCAAGCGAGGGGAATAAAAAGTGATAAAGGTCAGGGAGGGGTTTCAAGCTCCCGATGATTTTAACCGGCATGCTTTTGTCTTGGACTCTCACGCGTTGTTTGCGGCTCTTGAAGGCCGGTGGCCTCACGGCTCGAGTTTGAAGGTGGATTGGGCAGCGGCGGGGCTGGCTTGCTTGATGAAGGTGCCGTCGGTCTTGGCGGTGATGAATTCGCCAGGGTAGTTTAGGGACTCGAAACGGACACCGCCGCCGCTTTGCCGGATGATCCGCCAGGTGGCGTCTTTTTCGAAGAGCGGGTCTGTGGCGCTCGTTTTCCGCTGGCCGACGTAGATGACGCCTCGGTAATGCCGTAGATACATGCCTTGTCTGCCCCAGACTCGCAAGGAGACGAGCGTGGGATCGGCTAGGCCGGGCACCACATCGAAGCGGGTGGCATCTGTGCTGCTTTGCACGAGGCGGTCGGGCTGCTCCATGAGGAGGTATTGTGAGGTGCTCTCCGAAAGGTGGATGCGGGTGGCTTTGGGCAAATCATGCGTGGTGTCGAGCGGCGGTGCCTGGCCAGTGGGGAGTGACTTGGCCTGGGCATCGGCATGAAGGGTGGGATAGGCCCAGAAAGCATGATCGCCGTATCCGCTGCCGCAAACATCGGTGATGAGGGTGAGGCGTCGTGTGCCCGGAGGGATGGTGATGGCGAGGGGGATTTCCCGACTGGGAACGGTGTCGAGTCGCTTGCTCAGGAAGACTTCTTGGCCATCGAGGAGCGCCTGATAGGTCCAGCTACCAGAATTCATCACCGGGAGGCCGGTCGTCATATCCGAGGGGCCGATGCCGGTGGCGGTGAAGCGGGTGTAACCTTCGGGGAGGGTGAAATCGAGCCGTGTGTTGGCATGCGCCCAGAGGTATTGGAAGCAGGGTTTGCCTCCAACGAAGACGCCGCGGCCATCGCGGGCATCCGTGCCGCCGTAGTGATTGGCACGGTAGCGTCCCCAGCCGCCAATGACATCTGTGGGGGATAGATCGCCCAGGAAGAGCGGTGGCAGCTTTTTGGCTGGGGGCGAAATCGGCAGAGTGGCCGGGGCAAAGACCTGCCAATGGCAGATACCTGCACTCCAGCCTTCGGTGCATTGCACCGCGATCCGCAGCGCCCTGGTGCGAACGGCAGGGAAGGTGACGACGGACCATTCAGAGCGTCTGGCAGGCGGAAACAGCGTCTCTACAGGCACCCAGGCACTGGTGGATTCCTCGCGGTAAAGCAGCCGCCAGTATTCCGGAAGCCCGCACTGGCCTCCACGCTCGCCACGATCATCATACCAAAATACCCGGCTTTCGCCGATGAGCCTCGGCGCATCCCATTCATACTGCACCCACTCCAGGCCGCCCTTGAGATCATGCCAGGTGAAACGCGGCTTGGTCACGTCATTTGAATGGCGGTCGGAGTAAACTGGGCTGGTGTTGAGGTGGCGCACATCATCGCCGCTCCAGCAGTGGGAGGCGCTGGGCCGGGCGGCGGTGGCAAGGTTTGTGCCGGGCTCTTCGACGGGTGGTGAGAGATCCGGCGGCTCTAGCAGCACCCGATCGATCCCCGCGCAGGCATCGCCGAAAGGCCCTGCCACTCCACGAGTGCCAATAATCTCCAGCGCCAGCTCGTGGTCTCCTTTTTCGAGCTCCCAAACGCCACCATCGGTCATGCCAGCGAGGGTGATTTTCTCCGCCCGCAGGTCAAAGGGACTGCCGGGAAGCTTTCGTCCATCCAGGGAGATGTCCACGATGCCAGCATCGGGTGCCACGGGCAGTTGCAGGCGGAGTCGCTGCTTACCAGCCTCGTCCACCGGTAGCTTTAGGCGGAGGCGGTCACCCTTTTTGCCCTTCATCCACCAGAGATGCGCACCACCGCTCCACAGCGCCTGACGGAAGTCCTTTATGTCATCACGGGCTTTTGCCTCGCCCCCGCTGGCCTCGATCACCGGGAGGTTTTCACCTTCGATCTGCGAGAGCTTCTGGCGCATCGCATTCGGCCATTTCATCCACAGGAAAAACGCCGCCAAACCGATCACCACGGATCCCACTGGCAGCCAGAAGCCCCAGTCGAAGTCTTGTCGAGGCGGTGGACGGCGAGAAGGCTGACGCGGCGCGGGGGGCGCTTGCCGCCGAGGTTGGGGCACGGTGTTCAGGGCGGCGGGAGCACTGGCAGCAGCCGGATCGACCTTCACCACCGGCGTGGTGAGAATGGCATCGAGGTCACGCCGCATGGCATCGACGCCGGGATAGCGCTGGGCGGGCTCATACTTCAGCGATTGAGCGATGATCGCATCGAAGCGTGGATCGAGACCCTCGATCTTTTTCGAGGCGGGCTCGAAAACGCCGCGTGGCAGCACTCCGGTGAGCATGTGGTAGAGCATGACGCCGACGGCATACACATCCGCACGGGCATCCACTGAGCCATCGGCCAGCAGCGCCTCGGGAGCGATGTAGTCCGGCGTGCCCATGGCATGGCCGCTCATGGTCAGGCTCGTGGCACCGGACAGCCAGGCTTTTGCCAGGCCGAAATCCGCCACCTTCACCACGCCGTTGGTGCCGATGAGAATGTTCGCGGGCTTGATGTCACGGTGAATGATGCCGCGTGCGTGCGCATAGGCCAGCGCATCACAAACATGCGCGGTGATGGCCATGGCGTCTTTGGATCTCACGCGGCCTTGCTGCTCCATCATCCGGGCAACGTCCGTGCCTTCGACATACTCCATCACGATGTACAAAAGCCCCTGCTCCGTGCGGCCAAAGTCATACACCGCCACGATGCCGGGGTGGTTCAGTTTCGCGAGAGACATGGCCTCCTGCCGAAAGCGTGCGCCATAAGCCGGATCGACCTGCTCCAGCCCCGGCGGCAGGATTTTGATGGCCACTGGGCGATCGAGCGCAGCCTGACGGCCCAGATAAACCGCTCCCATGCCGCCGCGGCCAACGAGCGAAGCCAGATGATACTTCGGCAGCATGAGTTCCAGTTCCTGTGGCGTCGGCGGCTGCCACTGGGAAGGATCGAAGCCGGGAGATGGGTTTCCAGATGCCATGGTGGTCAATGCATGCGGGCCGACATCAGCTCTTTGAGCTCGGCGGTGATATTTTCAGGCGTGGGGTCATCCAGCGTGGCCGCCACCTGCTCACGGATGAGGTTTTGGCAGCGGGCGCGGAGGCGTGAGATGTCGCTCTTCAGCGTGCCTTCGGGGCGGTCGAGCTTGGAAGAGAGCTCAGCGAGGCTGGCATCTCCTTTCCCGGTGATGAAAGGAGCCAGCGCGGCGAAAAGTGCCGCTTGGCCTCGCTTGGCATAATCCTCGCGCAGATCCTTCATGGCATTCGCCGCGATGGTTTCCATCCACTGCCGTTGGAAAGCGACGATGGGTGTGCGGTCATCCACCGGTTCGGCTAGAAGAGCCTGCGTCTCGCTGAGATCAGCCATCGCCGCGACTTTGCCTGCTCCACGCTTCGCGGCCATTTCGTGGCGGTGGCGGTCGATGAGGAAGGATTGCAGCTTGGTGATCAAAAAAGCTCGCAGCTTCACGTTGAGGCCGGAGGCGTCCGCGAAGGCGTTTTTCGAGAGCAGATGCTCAAAGAAAGCCTGTTTCAGATCCGCCGCCGCATCCGGCGAATACCCTTTGCGGAGAATGAAAACATGGATCGGCCTTTCATAGAGGCGGCAAAGCTCATCGAGCGCCTGATCAGCCCCCGGTTCTGCCTCCGCCACGGCGAGTCGCACCCGACTCCACATTGTGGGCGGAAATGCGATGGAGGGTGAGGCGGGATCTTGAGAAGCCATGCGGTTGATTCTTAGCCGGAGGCGAGCCAGCTTGGCGAGTAAAAACTCCGGCACGCATTGATCAGGCACCTTGCTTGACACTCCCAGGCGTCCACGCCATGCGGAGGCGCATGTTCTTCGATACCCACACGCATCTCGGCAGCCAGAAATTCGACACGGATCTGCCTGCGGTGCTCCAGAGTGCCCGTGAGGCGGGCGTGAGCCGCATGGTGGCTCCGGCCGTCGATCTCGAAAATGCCAGCAAGCTGCTCGCCATCGCGGAAAAGGAGCCGGATGTGCGTGTCGCGGTGGGCATTCATCCCTGCGATGTCGATACGGTCAGCGGCACCGCTTGGCAGGATGAACTGCGTGAGCTGGCGCAGCATCCCAAGGTCTGCGCCATTGGCGAGATCGGCCTCGATTATTTCCATGCACCGCCGGAAGGCTGGACGCAGGAAACGTGGCGCTCGCATCAGGCTGCGGTGCTGCGTGTGCAGCTCGAAATCGCGGCGGAACTCGGTCTGAACGTCATTTTGCACAATCGCGAGAGCTGGGACGATCTCGTGACGCAGGTGATGCCCTTCAGTGGCAGACTTCGCGGCGTGTTTCATTGCTTCACCGGCAGTTTGGAGCAGGCACGGCCACTTCTCGAAGCCGGTCACCTCATTTCCTTCACCGGGATCGTCACCTTCAAGAATGCCGGCGTCATCGCCGAAACCGCTCGCGATGTGCCCGCAGGCCATTTCATGCTCGAAACGGATGCGCCCTACCTTTCCCCGGTGCCGCATCGCGGAAAAAGATGTGAGCCCGCCTATGTGGCGGATACCGGCCGTGCCGTGGCGGCTTTACGAGGCATTTCGGCGGAGGAACTGGCTGCCGACACCTCGCGGACGGCCCTGAGTTTCTTCCGAGGTTGGTGACAGCTTGCCTTTCTCCTTGCGCATGCGCATTTCACGGCGACTATCGCCGCCCCTCGCCAGACCGGCCGGGGGAAATCAGTTTTCGGGACGTAGCTCAGCCTGGTAGAGCGCTTGCTTTGGGAGCAAGAAGTCGTGAGTTCGAATCTCGCCGTCCCGACCACTTCAATCTCAAATTTCAGATTTGAAATTTCAAATCCTCTGATGTCCGCCCTTTACGCCGCCGTCCTCAGCACGTTCAAAGAAATGGGCTGGCACTACCGCGAGGTTCCCGAGCACGCCGTGATCGAGGCAGATTTCGAGGCGCATCACACGAAGCTCCCGCTGCACGTTCAGGTCTTTGGCGAGACGCACATCGCCAGCGCCGTGGCCACCTGCACTCTCCAAGTGCCTTCCACGCATCGCCTGCCCATCTGCGAACTGCTCATGCGCACCAACCGCGAGCTCAACATCGGCAATTTCGAGCTCGACTGGGAAACTGGCACCGTGCTTTTCCGTGCCACGAACGTCTTTCCGCCGCATCGTTACGACCAGCGCATCATCGCCAGCCTCGTCCACAGCGCCATCGCCGAGATGGACCGCCTCACGCCCTTCCTTGGAGAAATCATCCGCACGCCCAAAGGCGAGCTTCTCCTCCTCAAAGTAGCCGATTTGATGCTGCGGGAGGATTTGCTCCCGCCCGCTCCCGAGACGGACGAAGAGTAAGGTGGGTGCCACTATGCTCGGTTTGCCGCAGAGGGGCAGAGGAGCAAAGAGCGCAGATCTTTCTCAAACATTCATCCTCCGTGACCTCTGCCTCTTTGCTACTCCGCGGCAAAAATCGAGCTTCCCCCAAGCTTCTGACCAGCAGTCAGACCATTTGCTCCCGCTCGCTCCCGAGGCAGAGTAGCTGTCACTTTCCGGCATGCCCGCCCGCTACGCCCTCCAGAACCACCCGGCCTTCAGCGATCCTCTCTCCAAAGAAGATCTCTACACCCTCGTCGCCCGGGGTTCCCTGGCACGCGGGGAGATGGTCGTGAGTGATGAAACGGGTGCCACGCACACCGTCGGCGAGGTCATCGGTGGCATGCGCCCACCACGCCAGGCTCCCATGGCACGTCCTGCCTTCCGCGAGATCACGCCCGACTTCGAAGGCCCGCCCGAGGAGATCGAGGAGGAGCCCGAAGAAGAGGAAATCGAAGACGAGCGCTACAACTACACCTCCAGCGGCGAGCCCATCCTGCATCACTCGCATCCTTCGTGGCTTGCCTATGCCAAGACACTGTTTCTCGCCGTGCTCCTCGCCATCGCCGCCGGGCTGCTGTTCCTGTTTGAACCCACCTATGCCATCATCGCCCTCGTCGCGTCCATCATCGTGCTCTTCGGCGTCTTCGTCGCTCGGGTGACGCATGACTACATCGTCACGCCGCAACGCGTTGAGCTGCTCTGGGGCATTCTCGGACGCAGTTCCAAAGAAGCCCGCATCTGCGACATCCGCAGCATCGACGTCTATGAAAGCGGCCTCAAAGGCATGCTCGGCCTCGGCACCATCGACTTCTCCACCGCTGCCAACGCCGGCATCGAAGTCCAGTTCCGCGATCTCCGCCGCGCCCACGAGGTGAAGGAACTCGTCCGCAAACTCCAAAGCGGCGTCGATCCCACCGAAGACTGATTTCGCGGCATGAAACAGCTTCTTCATGTCCTTTGCCTCGTCGGGCTTTTTCAAACGGGCACCCACGCACAGCTCACGACGGCTCTCGACATCCGCACGCTGCCCTACGAGCGCAGTTTGGAAAAACTTCCCGTCGAGCTCACGGCCACCGTCGGCTTCGTCGAGAGCGGCGGGACGGTTTTCGTGCAGGACGACACTGCGGGCACGCATTTGCACTTCAAACCGGCCCGCAACGACCTCCGCGTCGGGGATCGCGTGCGGGTGACAGGCGTCACCATGGCCGGACTTTACCTTCCAGGCGTCGAAGTGACCGAAATCACCGTTTTGAGCCACGAATCGCCCCCGGCGGCCGTTTCGGCGATCTACGACGACCTCGCCACCGGGCGCTTTCATTATCAGAGAGTGCTCGTCGAGGGCCTGGGCCGCACCTTGACGCCGCTGGACGAAAATCGCTCGCTCCTGCGCCTCGCCATGGGCAGTCGTGTCATCGAGGTGCGGGTCGATGCGCCGCTGGAGGCCGCGCCGCAGCTCATCGACGCCCGACTGCGCATCACCGCTCTCGCCGCCGGTGGCATCAATGACCGCCGCCAGCTCGTGTTTCCCTACCTCCGCGTCACGGACTGGAGCGATGTCGCCCTCACGCAAAGCGCCGCCGCGCCCGAGTCACTGCCCGTCATCTCCGTCGCCTCGCTGCTGCGCTTTGGCGCGGCGGACGAGCCGCATCACCGCGCCCGCATTCGCGGCACCGTCTTGGCCGCGTTTGAGGATGGCCGCGTCTTCCTGCGCGATGTCACCCCGCCACCGCCGCCGCGTGAGGTCAAAGACGACGAGCCACCCAAGGCACCACTCTCCCCTGCCATCGCCGTCCATCTCTCCACCACGCCATCCCTCCTCGCGGGCGATCTCGCCGAGATCACCGGCTTTCCCGTCATGGCAGGCTTCAGCGCCTCGCTGGCCGATGCGCAGGTGCTCAGCCGCCAGGCCGCCGAGCCGCCCACCGCCGCCCGCGTCACCCTGCGTGAGTTTCAAAACGGCTCGCACGATGCCGATCTCGTCC
Organism: Verrucomicrobiaceae bacterium; assembly: GCA_016713245.1. Classification (GTDB taxonomy): domain Bacteria; phylum Verrucomicrobiota; class Verrucomicrobiia; order Verrucomicrobiales; family Verrucomicrobiaceae; genus Prosthecobacter. The sequence continues at coordinate 938,264 of JADJPM010000004.1, forward strand.
AGCTCACCACGCCCGCCGTGTTGAACGACTTCTTCCGCACCCCCGACGGCTACGAGCTGCGCCTCACCTCCGGCGGCACCTCCATCCGCGCCTTCCTTTTGGAAAAAAACACGCCTAGGCTCGAACTCGGCTCCGCCTGCCAGCTCACCGGCATCTGCCTCGTCGAGTCCGCCACCACCGACAAAGGCTTCCGCTCCGAGCCCGACCGCGCCTCGCTCCTTCTCCGCTCGCTCGATGACGTGCAGGTGCTCAGCACCGCGCCCTTTTGGAATGCCCGCCGACTCGTCTTCGCCATCGCCCTGCTCGGCGGGCTCGTGCTGCTCACCCTCATTTTGCTCACCCTCCAGCGCCGACAGATAACCCGCCTGGAGAGCAAAATCACCCACCAGGCCGCGCTCGACGAGCGCCAGCGCATCGCCCGCGAATTCCACGACACCTTGGAGCAGGAGCTCACCGGCCTCTCTCTGCGGCTCGATGCTGCCAGCACCCGACCGCTGGAGGAAAAAGCCCGCACCCTGCTCGAAACCAGCCGCAGCCTCGTCTCCCGCATTCAAAGCGAAGCCCGCAACCTCGTCTCCGACCTCCGCGACGACACCGCCCACGCCACCACCCTGCCCGAGGCCCTGCAACTCCTCGCCAACCGCTCCCCCGAAGGCATCGCCATCACCCTCGACCTCAGTCCCATCCCCGCCATCCCGCCGCCCGTCACGCATCACCTCCGCATGATCGCCCAGGAAGCCATCACCAACGCCCTCAAACACGCCCACCCCACCCACATCACCCTCCACCTCTCCGCCACGCCAGCCTCCTCAACACTCCAACACTCCACCACTCCATCCGTCCTATCCCTCCGCATCACCGATGACGGCCACGGCTTCGACCCCACCGCCCAAACCCACGGCCAACCCGGCCACTTCGGCTGCATCGGCATCCGCGAACGAGCGCGGAAAGTCGGCGCCGAGGTGAAATGGGAAAGCGAGGCGGGGAAAGGAACGGCGGTGTGTGTCGAGCTGCCGCTGGGGAGATGAGGAAATCTGAATTCCCCAATGACGAACACTAGCATCGCTGGAGTGAGTGAGTTTTGAATGAGCGGAAATCATTGCAAAAAATAGACGGGCTAGTGGACACCCAGACATGAATTTTTTTAGGTCTTCGATTCGTATTCGAGGTAGCTCAGGATTTGCATTCTTCCATCACCCTCCAATACATATCTTTGAAACGGCAATATCTGCGAAGTCCTGCCATGTTTAACAATCCAATCCAAACGCGTGACAAGGTATTGAAAATTTCCGTCTCGAATAGAGGTGTGTGCGACGCCAGTTCCAGAACTGGCATCCATACTTACCACCCATTTCCCGGCTGATAAATATACGATGCAGCCGTCTTCCAGTGAAACAAGAAGGTTCGGGCGTTCCCACGGATCCGTTTCGGAAACCAGAGTGCGGTAATGATTCAAAATTGTCTCAGGCTTAACGCCGAACTTTCCACAGAGGATAAACCCGTAAATCTGATCACCAAATTTCGCTTTTTGATCGAACTGTTCTTCCCGAGCACCCATTATTGCCAAGGTAGAGCCATACATTCGAAAGCTCTCAGGTTCTGGCGAAAATCGCTGGAGCTGTTTGACTGATCTGATCTTCTGAAAGCTATCTTCGAGCTCAGTTTTGCCAAGAGTGCTTTTGATTTCTCCGACTGCGATCACCGACTCGCAAGGATAGAACGTAGTTTCAGGATCGTCGTTAATTGAGAATACAGGACAATTGGCCTTCTCGTAGGCAACGACATCTTGCTGCTTGCTTGTCCCACCATAGCTATCGATAACACACCCGCTTCCGATAGCTGCAGCTGGCGGGAGAATCAGTTCAAGCTTTTTCCTAACAGCTGTTTCCCGCGCTGAGCCAACAAGGCCGGGAGTCGTGGCTTTCCCTGCGCGAGAAAAATGGTCGACTAGCTCGCGTGCTAGGTCCTTGAGGAACTCGACTGAATTGAAAGAATGTTCCATCTTTTTATCTAATGTTGTTTGGCGACAGAAAATTGTCGTCGAATCAGATTTGCCCACAGTTTTTATTTGGCCGAAGCCAATGAGTTGGGTAAGTGGGGTAGAAGTTCACCAAAAAAAGGTTTCAGATTCCATGCAGCGATGGAAGCGAAAAAGCCGCGAGAGGTCAAGCCTTGGCTGAGGCGGGTCGTCGAGGCTGCGGGAGTTTGGAGACGACGCCTCGCGTCATCACCTCGGTGAAAGCAGACCTTGGCTCCCAGTCCGCCCATTTTAATGGCAACAGAATGAAGGCAACAGAATGGGTTTGAATCTCAACATTCTGCTGCCCCCATTCTGCTGCCATGATCTTCCCGTTTGCAGGAGAAGTGTTGAGCAGCAACCGAACGCCGCTGCGCTGAATGGTGGAATGAAGAGTAACGGATGCCCAATCCGGCTGGCAAAAAAATGGAGGTCAGAAAAAATCATTTTTTGCCACCCATCTTTCTGCCAGCTTGTTTGGGCCCGTTAGTCGGGTGGTCTCACCAAGTCAGCTCCAGCCGGTTCCCAGAGTTCGATTCGGTTGCCTTCCGGGTCACGCAGATGCGCAAACCGCCCATTCGGGTAGATCGTGTCATCCACCTCGACGGCGGCACCTGCGGCTCGAAGCTGGGCCACCATCGCCTCCAGATCCCGGACTCGGAAATTGATTCGCCAGGCGTAGTCGGGTCCACCTGCCTGATCCGATGCCGATTCCGAAGCAAAGACCGTCGGTCCCGCCTCCTGCCACCACGATCCATCTTCGTCTCTCTCCGCGACCTGCCGGATGCCCAAATGCTGCTCATACCACGCATTGAGCGCGTCAGCGTTCTTCACGCGGAAGAAGAAGCCTCCAATGCCAGTTACTTTTTCCATCTTGGATGAGGGTGGGGTTGAATCTCTGCTGAATGTCGGTGCGGGCGGACCGGGCTCCTGAAGTGCCGTGGAGAGGTTCTTCGATGACTTCAGCGTCCATACTCGCGCCAGCAAGTGGCCCGTCAAGGCAGCAACCATCAGTCATGCAATGGCAGTGACTGAAATCTCAAACCGTGAGAGACAGACGGATTGAACCGCTGATAGGACGCTAACCAGACGCTGATATTAGAGGTTTGGGATGAGCGTCAAATCAGGTGCGCCAAGCACAGTCCAACACAACTCACTGAATGAAAGGAATCAGTCATGGAAAAAGGTTGAAGCCATGTAGCCGAGACAGCGGCGCAGGGGAGCGATCTCTTGCGTCGAAGCCTGTCGAGGCGAACTGCCGAGCCGCAGCGCGAGCAAATCCTCATTTGAAGCCTCGAAACGCTAACTTGAGAACGGCCAGTGTCTCTGATTGCATGAAGCCAGCATCATCGCCGCAAGCAACCGCAAGGCGGCGATGGGTTCTCCGGGGTAGAGAGGGGCAGCGCGGCAGGAAAGTGGTGTTGGGAACTTGGGATACTCCACACGGCGCGGGCGGTGTCAGCCGTCCGCAGAGGGCCAGCCAGCGAAACCATAAGCTGGCAGGCCGCCGTGGGGAAGTCGGAGAGGCCCATAGTAGTGATGAAGCCGGTGAAAGCTGGTGGAGCGAAGGGGCCTTGGCTACAGACAAGCTGACTCAGAACCTCAGGGAGCTGATTGGGAGATGAACCATCGACCTATGACAGAACAAGCCATGCAAGCCGCCGAGTGCCGCAAAACGGTGCCGCTGGACAAGTGGCCGAAACTCCAGGAGTTGAGAGCGAAGCTGGGCCGCAAAGCCAAAGAAGAGAAGCGCTACCGCTTCTACAGTCTCTACGATCACATTTTGCGCACTGACACGCTGTGGGCCGCATGGGGAGACCGTGCGGCGCAATGGCGGAGCGCCGGGTGTGGACGCAGTGAGCATCGAGCAAATCACCGCGACGCCGGAAGGCGAAGCGGCATGGGTCGAGGCGATCCAGCGAAGCCTCAAGGAGAAGACCTACCGTGCGCAGCCCGTGCGGCGAGTCTATATCCCGAAGGCGGACGGAAAGCAGCGGCCACTTGGCATACCAACCTTGGCAGATCGCGTGGTGCAAGCCGCAGTGAAGCTCATCCTAGAGCCCATCTTCGAGGCCGACTTTGAGGACTGCTCCCACGGCTTCCGGCCCGGGCGCAGTGCGCACGACGCCATCCAAAGCGTCCAGCGCAGCCTCCAGGAAGGCCGCCAAGCGATCTACGACGCCGACCTGGCGAGTTACTTTGACACCATCCCACACGACAAGCTCATCGCCGGAATACGGCAGCGAGTCACCGATGGTCGAGTGCTCGCCCTGATCCGGCAATGGTTGGACGCACCCGTGATAGAGCCGACACCGCCCGACGACAAGAACGGCAAAGGAAGCACGTCACGGATGACACGACGCACTCAAGGCACGCCGCAAGGCGGCGTCCTGAGTCCCCTGCTGGCCAACATCCACCTGCACTGGTTCGACCGCGCCTTCAACGGCAGGGGAGGACCTGCAAAATGGGCCAACGCCCGGTTGATCAGGTATGCCGACGACTTCGTGATCCTCGCCCGCCATGTGGGCGAGAGGATCGAGCGCTGGGTGGAAGAGAAAATCGAAGTCCGCCTCGGACTGAAAATCAACCGGGATAAAACCCGAGTGATCCAAGACCTGAGAGCCGACGGAGAAAAGCTCGAGTTGCTTCGGGCCGCCCCACGGCCCTCACCCCTGCGCTGCGCTACGGGGCAGCCTGCGGCTGGCTACCTCGCTCCGCTCGGAGCCTCGGCTACAGTCTGAGGCATGCGCACGACCAGTATGGGGTAAAGGGGAAGAAGTATCTCAGAGTAGAACCCAGCGTCAAAGCGCAAAAGCGGGCGCGGGAGAAAGTCGCAAAGATACTCGGGAGGAACCAAAGCCACACGCCACTGCCTGAACTCATCGAAAGGCTCAACGCGACACTACGCGGCTGGGCGAACTACTTTGAGCTAGGGCATCCGCGGAAAGCCAAACGGGACCTCAACAGCTACGTGAGGAAGAAACTCACCTGGCATCTCCAGAGTCGGAGCCAAAGAGCCTGGAAGCCATGGGGCGACCAGAGCGCCTATGCACATCTCAATCGGATGGGACTGATCCAACTATGAAAGCTTTGCGGAAAAGTCGTCTGTCGGCGCAAGCCGCTCCATGGAGACATGGAGAGCAAAAGCCGGATGCGGGAAATCCGCACGTCCGGTTTGACGAGGGGGAGGGCGACGGCATCACTGCCGTCCCCTCTCTACTCTACCGTCTTATTAGCGGTTAAGATCAGGACAATGGCGAGTATGACTTGGCTGGTAAAAGATGGTGGGTAAAAGATTGGAACCGCTGTCTTCTGATTTTTTACCCCCTATCTTTTACCAGAGAAAGTTGCTCCCTGTTCCACACTCCAGCACACCGGCGATTCGGTGCTGACTACTGAGCACTTTTCGCCTTCCCCATGATCACCCTCCTCCTCATCGACGACCACTTTGTCGTCCGCAGCGGCCTCGTGGCCTCGCTGGAGCTTGAGGACGACCTGAAAGTCGTCGGCGAGGCGGATCGGGGCGAGGACGCTTCGCGGCTCTTTGCCGAAACGAAGCCCGATGTCGTGCTCATGGACATCCAACTGCCCGGAATCAGCGGCATCGACGCCACCGCCGCGCTGCTTCGCGAGCATCCCGCCGCTCGTGTGCTCATTTTCTCCACCTTCGCCCGCGACGACGAAATCCACACCGCGCTGAAAGCCGGTGCCCTCGGCTACCTGCAAAAGTCCTCCTCCCGCGACGCCCTGCTCGCCGCCATCCGCACCGTCGCCAAAGGCGAGCGCAGCCTTCCCGCCGACATCGAAAAGCGCCTCCAAGACCGCCTTTCCGAGCCCGAGATCACCCCTCGCGAACGCGAGATCCTCACCCTCGTCACCCGAGGCAACGCCAACAAAGAAATCGCCGCCACTCTCGGCATCTCCGAGGACACCGTGAAGCAGCACGTCAGCCGCATCCTCATGAAACTGAAGGTCAACGACCGTGCTCAGGCCACCGCCGAGGCGATTCGGCGCGGGCTGGTGAGCGTCTAACTTCGAGTTTTAGTGTGTGTCGTTTGGTGTGAATCGCCTTCTGGAGTCAATGCGCCTGCCCCCCTGAGATCAAGGCGGCTTGATGTTGGATTGACAAACTACGATTTGTTTCGTATGTAGAGGCACGATGCCTGTTCGCTCATCCAAAATGCCTACCGAGGCCGAGATGGAGATTCTTCAGATTCTCTGGGAGAATGGCCCGTCAACGGTACGAGAAGTGCATGAGATCGTGAGCGAACCTCGCGGCACGGCTTACACGACGACACTGAAAGTGATGCAGGTCATGCATGAGAAGGGCTTGGTCACGCGGGATGACTCGGAGCGGTCCCACCGTTTCAGCGCTGCCATTGAACGGGAGAGGACGCGCCAGAGCGTGGTGAAACAATTGATCGACCGCGTCTTTGGCGGCTCGGCGGACGAACTGGTGCTGAGCGCCCTCGGGGCGGCTAAGGTGCGCCCGGACGAGTTGAGGCAGATCAAGGAGCTGCTGGCTAAAAAGGATCGCCAAGGAGGTGGAAAATGAATGCCTGGGTGCATCATCCGCTGCTGCATACGCTCGGCTGGGTCGTGGTGCATCTGGTGTGGCAGGCCAGCATGGTCGCCGCCGTGTTGTGGGGGGCGAACTGTCTCCTGCGCCGTGCCTCTGCACGCAGTCGGCATGTGTGCGCCTGGCTGGCGCTGCTGGTATGCACGGCTCTGCCAGTGATCATCGCCACACGCTTTCTGACGAGTTTTGACAACGTAAGAGGCATCGTGCAGGCCGCTGAGGATGTTCCCTCGGAGTCGTTGACACCCGGTGTGCACATGATGCTGCGGCCGCGTGCGCTGGTGCCCTCTTTGCGAGTGACCGTCGTTCTGACGTCAGAGCAGACAAGAGTGGCCCTGCGGGTGTATCCGGTGCTCGCGGGGCTGTGGATGATCGGTGGGGGCGTTTTGCTGTGGCGTTTCCGCCGGGGGTGGTCGCTGCTGCTACGCCGGCTCGAAAAGGCCCAGCCCGCCACGCTGGAAACGCGTGAGATGCTCACCGCGCTCTGTTCCACCATGGGCTGGCTGCATCCCGTGGACTGCCGACAAAGCGACGCGGTGAGCGCCCCGGTCGTCGCCGGGGTGCGTCGGCCGATGATTGTCGTCCCGGCCGATTTTGAGTCTTCCTTGCCGTTGAAGGAGCGGCGCATGCTCCTCGCGCATGAAATGGCCCATCTCATCCGCCGCGATCCGTGGTGGAACGCTATGCAGTGCCTGATTGAGACCTTTCTCTTTTGGCATCCGGCGGTGCTTTGGATGTCACGCTGCATCCGGCACGAACGTGAATTGTGTGCCGATGAGCTCGCCGTGCGCCAGATCGATGACCGCCCGGGCCTAGCCCATGCTCTGGGCCATCTGGCCGAGTCGTGCACGAGCAGCGCTCGCTTCGCGGTCGGCGCGAACAGCGGCAGCCTGCTGCGCCGCGTGCAGGTGCTGCTCGGCGGGGTCTTTCCGCTGCGCCTGCAACTGCCGCGTCTGATTCTCGCCTTGCTCGTGCTTTCCGTCACGCTGCGCCTCGGGTTTGAGGCCCATGCCGGGGCCGTTCCGAAGCCTCGCAAGCCCGTTACACACACTGCTCAGCGGCTTTGACCATCCTGACGATTTCCTTCTCGAAACACCCTCTTTTCCCTCACCCCTGACATGAAGCGGTTCACCCTCCTCTTTTTCTTGGTCGCTCGTCTGGCCCATGCCTACGACGCCAACTCCAACCAGCAAAGCGACATCTGGGAGATCGCGTATGGCGTTTCCGGCCTGGCGCCGACGGCGGATGCGGATGGCGATGGTTTTAGCAATGCCATCGAAAGCCTCGCTGGCACGAATCCGCTCGATGGAGCCGATTTTCCGAGGTCCGGGCTCACGCCGGGCATTCCAGGCCAAATTCAGCTTTCGTGGCCAAGTCAGGCGGGGAAGCGCTATCAGATCTTTGGCAGCCCAGATCTCAATCCGGCGAATTTCATCGTGTTGGGCACCTTCACGGGTGATGGGGCCGCGATGCTCGAAGCGCTCAGCACGGCGTCGCAAAGCCGCTGGTTCTTTAAACTGGCTGCCGATGATCAGGACAGTGATTCCGATGGTCTCAGCGACTGGGAGGAGCATCAAATCGGCTTCAATCCGCTGCTCAATCACAGCGACCGTCACGACACGGCGGACCTCACTCGGGTACAGAGCACGCTGAACGCCACGAGCACGATCAGCGTGGGCCTGATCGATGGCGAGATGCGTGAAGACTGGCCGGACAAAGGGGTGATCGCTATCCGCCGGAGCGGTGGGCTGAAGCCGCTCACGATCAACGTGACCTTCACCGGCAGCGCCACGCGAAACACGGACTACATCGCCAGCATTCCTGCCACGCAGGTGACGCTGCCTTTCGGGGCTCGGGAGACATGGATCGAGCTCTCGCCCGTGAATGACGCCGTCTTGGAAGGGGGCGAGGACATCGTGGTGACGGTCACGAGCGGCAGCGGCTACACGCTCGGTGCGGTGACGAACGCCACCGCGACGCTGGGCGATGCTTCACCGCTGCCTTCGGCGAAGGAGGCGGCTCGTTTTCTCATCCAGGCGGCCTTTGGCCCGGATCAGGATGGTGGTGACGGCGATGGCGTGCCTGAAAACGTGGAGGAAGTGATGGCGATGGGCATGGAGGCATGGATCGACGATCAGTTCACGAGACCGAAAGGCTACATCCAGCCCTACACGAACTGGGCGCTGCAATATGGCAACGGCATCGACCTTTTCGGCAACTACAAGCAGCACGCCTGGTGGCGCCGAGCGATGGGTTCGCCCAAGCTGCGGCCGGATTCGCCCACGGACCAACTCCCCGATCCGCTGCGGCAGCGGGTAGCCTTTGCCCTGAGCGAGATCCTAGTGACCTCCGACCGGCCGGAGACGCTGGCGGTCGATTACGAGGGCATGGCGAACTACTACGACATCTTTGTCGAGCACGGCCTGGGGAACTATCTCGATGTGCTGAAGGCGGTGGCCATGCACCCGGTGATGGGCGTGTATTTGAGCCATCTGGGCAATCAAAAAGCGAATCCTGCACTGAACCTGCATCCCGACGAAAACTTCGCCCGTGAGATCATGCAGCTCTTCACCATCGGGCTGTGGGAGCTGGAGACGAACGGCGTGCGCAAGACCTATCCCGTGGGTCATCCCTACGCCGGGCAGTTCATCCCGACCTACAGCAACGCCGACATCACCGAGCTAGCCCGCGTCTTCACCGGCCTGACCTGGTATGACAGCATCGGCTTCAATCCGAGCAATCTGACCAACGGCGACCGCCTGCATCCGATGAAGATTTGGGACGCCTACCACGACTGCGAGGCGAAGACATTGCTCGGCGGCCTGACGCTGCCCGCACGCACAGCCAGTCCGGGCAATACCGGCACGGCGGGGACACTCGACATCGACGCGGCAGTGACGAACCTTTTCAATCACCCCAACGTCGGCCCGTTCTTGGCGCTGCGCCTGATTCAGCGCTTTGTGACGTCAAACCCCAGCCACGACTACATCGGCCGTGTGGCGGCAAAGTTTAACAACAACGGCAGCAACGTGCGTGGCGACATGAAGGCCGTGATCAAGCAGATCCTCATGGACCCCGAGGCCCGCGATCCGGTGATGATGGATTCGCCCACCTTTGGTAAACTGCGCGAGCCTTTCCTGCGCGTGGTGAATCTGGCCCGCGCCTTCAATGCGGCCTCCACCTCCGGTCATTACCCACTGGATCAGTTCAATCTCGATCACCTGCAGGACCCGCAAAACTCGCCGAGCGTGTTCAATTTCTTCCTGCCGGGCCACAGCCCGCCCGGCCCGGTCACGGAAATGGGCCTCGTGGCACCCGAATTCCAGCTCCTGAACGCCAGCAGCGCCATCACTGGCGCGAATTACTTCCTCCAGGCCATCGGCGGCAACTCGCTGCATCGCTGGGGCAGCGGCACCGCCGCCTACAACGTGCGCCTCAACCTCGATCCCGAACTCTCACTCATCGTGCCCGCCGCCAACATCAACGAGGACGTGCCGAGCGTGACGGGCCTGATGGATCTCGATACGCTCATCCGCCGCTACGATCTCACGCTCATGGGCGGCACGATGAGCCCGCAGCTCTTTCAATGCGTCCGCGAGTCCGTGGATCGCATCAAACCGCCCGATTACGGCTGGCAGTGGCACCGCGAGCGCCTCCGCCAGCTCATCAATGCCATCGTCACCTCCGCAGAGTTCAATGTGATGCGCTAACCCTTTGCCCCTCGACGCCATGATCACCTTCTCTCAAGACCGCCGCCAGTTTCTCGGACACGCCAGTTGTGCCGCCGTGAGTTCCGTCCCGGTGCTCAACACGCTCCTGAATCTCTCCTTTGCGGAAAAGATCTCTGCCGTCACCTCACCAGCGAATGGCGAGTACCGCGCCCTCGTGTGCCTTTTCCTCTCCGGCGGCAACGACAGCTTCAACATGCTCGTGCCGCGTGAGGCCTCCGCCTATGCGCAGTATCAGGCCACCCGCTCGAATCTCGCCCTCGCGCCCGGTTCGCTCATCGACATCCATCCCACCGGCCAGCCTGATTTTGCCGTGCATTCGGGCATGCCGGAGGTCGCCAGCTTGTTTGAGGCTGGAAACGCGGCCTTCGTGGCGAATGTGGGCACGCTCATCGAACCCGTGCAAAACCGCACGCAGGTCAACACACTCGCGAAGCTGCTCCCGCTCGGCCTTTACTCGCACTCGGACCAAATCGAGCAGTGGCAGACGAGCCTGCCGCACCAGCGTTCCGGTATCGGCTGGGCTGGACGCACGGCCGATCTGCTTCAGGGCCTCAATGCCAATCAGAAGGTGCCCATGAACATCTCGCTGGATGGCAGCAACGTGTGGCAAACGGGCGATGACGTGGCGGAGTATGCCATCACCACCAGCGGGGCGGTCGCCTTGCAGAACTACAAATTCGGCTGGCAGCAGTATGACACCGGCAGTCAGGCCTTCAGCCAGGGCGTGGACAGCCAGCTCGCGCTGCAATACTCGAACGTGCTCATGCAGACCTTCAACACGCGGAAAAAAGCCGCGATGGATGCCTATGATGCTTTCACGACCGCCACCTCCGCCGCGCTGCCCGGCGGCGTCACCTTTCCATCGAGCTACATCGGCTCACGCCTGCAAATGATCGCCAAAGCCATTCAAGGTCACGCGCATGCCTCCCTCGGAGCGGTGAGGCAGACCTTTTTCATCAACTGGGGCGGCTGGGACCATCACAGCGGCGTGCTCGGCTACCAGAGCCAGATGCTCCCGCAGGTCAGTGCCGCCATCGGGGCCTTCTTCAGCGCTCTCACCGCCATGGGCATGCAGAACAACGTCACGCTCTTCACCGCGTCCGACTTTGGCCGCACGCTGACCAGCAATGGCCAGGGCAGCGACCATGCCTGGGGTGGCAATCAGCTGGTGGTTGGCGGTCGGGTGAACGGCAGAAAGATCTATGGCCAGTATCCCAGCCTCGCGCTCAATCCCCAGAGCGGCCCCGAGCAAAACCCGCTCGACCTCGGCAGCGGGCGTCTCATCCCCACGACGAGCTGCGACCAATTCTTCGCCGAACTCGCCCTCTGGCTCGGCGTCTCGCCGACGGATCTCCCGCTCGTTTTGCCAAACCTCGGGAACTTTTACTCGCCGGGCAGTTCCTCCCCGCCCATCGGCTTCATGGCGTGATGACATCCAATCACACAGTGGAGCAGCACATCCGCATTCTCATGAAGGTGAAGGTCAATGCCCGTGCCCACGCCACGGCGGAGGCCAATCGGCACGGGCTGGTGAGACTGTAGCCCGCATTTCTCGCCCATAGGACGCTACACCTTCCAAGGTGTCTGCCGCAAAGTGGCCGAGGAGCAGAGGGCGCAGAGTTGAAAACAGCGGGACAGCTCGGCACCCGTTGCCCCTCAGCGGCAAAGACGACGGTGAGAATTCTAGGTGAAGCAGGTCTGGGACGTTGTCTTGAAGGGGGCAGCGCATGGTTTTTGCTGAGAATTTTGAGAAAAAGCCGATCTAAAAGGTTGTGATGAATTGATAATTTTTAGAATTTCTGTATCTTTTCCGCCTAACTCATCCCTCTCACGCCCCTTTTGGCCCATGTCTGCCTTTCCCGCCTATCCACCTCCTTTAGCTCCTGCGACTCCTGATCTGGCCTCGCAGTTGGAGGGCATGCTGGAGGAGTTGCGGCGGACGCGGGAGGCGGTGGTGGGCCAGATGGACGCCCAAATCGCCCGGGCCAGCGGCCTGCTGAAGGCCATCCACGGTGTTCCCGCGCCACAGCCTGCCCTCCCACCTCTTCATCCGCCAGCAATGGAGATCATGCAGGCTCCGCCGAAGCTGACGAGCGTGGTTTTGGCCTCCCTGCCTCCAGCGGGCATTGATCCCCACCTCGAACAGGCGACGCTTTCGGAGCTGAACGAGGCGCTCTCCCTGGCTTTCACGGAGATCGCCAGCCGGGGCGGGATGCTGGGACGTTAAGGAGCGTCCCGTGCCTCGGCGATCTTGGCGGCCGAGGTGCGGAAAAGTACCGCGATGGAAAACGTGACCACGGTGCCGAAAAGAATGCGCCAGGGAAACTCGATCACCGGCATCCAGGATGGCCGAGTCATGCCAAATCCCTTCTGTTCGCTGCCAAAGCCCAGCGTTTTCGCCAGATCAATGTCCAGCCCGCTGAGGTAACCGACGACGAGAAAGCCGGCGAGCATGGCGAGGGCATTGCCGCGATCATTGCCCCGGTTTTTTGTGAACAGGCCGACCATGAAGACGCCGAGCAGGGAGCCGTAGGTGTAGCCAAAAATGCCGAGAATGATGGGAATGATGCGAAGCGAAGGATTGTGCGCTTTGACCCAGGCCGTGCCGAGGGCCACGGAGATGAGGAGAAAGGCAAACAGCACCGTGCCGAGGCGCAGCACACGGACCTTGCCCGCATCCGTGGCGGGCTCGCCAAACCAGCGGAAGTGGAAGTCACGCACGTAGCTGGTGGCCAGTGAATTGAGCGCTGTGCTGAGGGAACCCATCGCCGTGGCGAGCACGCCAGCCACCACGAGACCGCGCAGGCCCATGGGCATCGAGGTGAGGATGAAGAAGGGGAAAACCTGGCTGCTATCCGCCGCGCCTTTGGCGTTCTTCGGCAGGGAAAGCTCCGGGTGCTGCTGGTAAAAGACGAAGAGCAGGATGCCGATGCTCAGCACCATGAAATTCACCGGGATGTCCGCCACACCGGAGAGGATGGTGGCACGGGCGCTCTGACTCTTGTTTTTCGCGGTTAGCATGCGCTGCACCATGTCCTGATCCGTGCCGTGCGTGGCCAGGGTGACAAAGGTAGAGCCGAGAAAGGCCGCCCACATCGTGTACTCGGTCTCCAGGATGCCCTTGATCCAGGCCCAGGCTCCCGTTTCACCCTTCGCTGGAGCGCCCCAGTCGATCACCGCAGGCTCCTGCATCACGCCGCGCAGGGCGTCCCAGCCACCCGTCTGCGAAAGCAGATGCCACAGGCTGAATCCGAGCGCCGAAAAGAGGATCACCACCTGAATCACATCCGTCCAGATCACCGCCCGAATGCCTCCCACCGCCGTGTAAAGCGAGGTGAGCACCGTGATGCCGACGAGCGCCACGGCGTAGAGCCAGAATTCCTGCATCGGCGTCGTCGCCGGATCGACGAACACCTTCCAGCCCAGCACCAAGAGCACGGTGGGCACCCATAGGCGGGAACCGCTCGCCAGCAGTCGGGTGACCAAAAACACCGCTGAGGAGATTCGCCGCGTGCGTGGGCCAAAGCGGATCTCAAGAAACTCATACACGCTCACCACATTGTAGCGGTAGTAGGCCGGGATGAAGAAAGCGCTCACCACCAGGCGTGCCAGCAGGTAGCCCGCCATGAGCTGGATGTAGGTGTAATTGCGCAGCGCATAGCCTTCGCCCGGTGCCCCGAAAAAGGTGCCCGCGCTGATCTCCGCTGCCAAAATGGAGGCCAGCACGGCCCACCAGGCGATCTGGCGATCCCCCAGCGTAAAGTTTTCCACGCTGCCGCTTTTGCTGCGCTGCGAAAGGCCGATGCCCATGATGAGGCCGAAGTAGGCAAGAAGGACGAGAGCGTCGATGAGAAACGGGGTCATGCAATTCGCAGCCTATCGTGAGACTCCACGGCGCGGCAATGACGAATTCAACTTCCTGCGGCGTGACCGCGAGAGAGTTGGAGGCACGGTGGTCAGGCTTATCCTTGCTTCTCCGGCGGCAAGGGAAGCTCCTGGCGGCGGTCCAGTTTGTGGAGGCTGGCGTATTGGCGATAGGTGGCCTCATCTGGCAGCACGCAGCTATTTGGCAGGGTGACGTTGTCCCGATCTGCCGCTACCTCGGCCAGATAGGTCTTCCACATGGGAATGATGTCCGCCACTTGCTTGCCCATGGCCGCCTCAAACCACGTCTGGTAACCCTCCGGCGGAATGCCTTTCTCGATCAGCTTGAGCATGGGTTTCAATTTCCCCTGCCGCCACATGAACATGGCGACGAGCCGCTGCTCACTCCCGCTGAAGCGGCCCAGCGGCTCTTTGTAGCCGAGAATCTGCCGCAGATTGAGGTTCGGGAGTTCGTCCCCGATGGCCTGGAGTCGCCAGGGATTCTGAAAGCCAAATTCGAGCACCAATTCTTCGCCCTTCCAGTAGCCGTAAAACTTCTCGAAGAAGCTCGAAACGCCTTGGGTGGCCCAAACGGGATGCAGGGGCAGGTTTGTCTCCAACAGGGGATGGGCGAGATTGTGCGTGATCGTCCCCAGCCCGGTGCCTTCTTCGGTGATGAAGCAGTTCAGCTCTGGAATGAACATCATCGTGAATTCCGGCACGGGGCCCTTCATCTTGAATTCTTTGCGCAGATAGACCTCGAGCCGCTCCCGATTCTCCAACACCAGCATCTGGATCGGATAGGCATAATCTGCCGTGAAGAACTGCCGATGAATGATCCGCACAAAGGCATCCGCGAAGCGCATCATCTCCTGTACCAGTGGAGTCTCCTTCATGTAGTAGAAGTGGAAGAACTTCGTGCGCTGGTTGTGAGGGAACAGGCGCAGATGCTTCGTCTCCTCTCCACGGGCGGAAAGCGGTGCCAGTCCCAGCAAGGGCAGGGCAGAACGAAGCAGCGAACGGCGTGATCTTAGCACACTCCCACCCTCGCCCATGGGCATCGGTGAGACAATTGAAGGACAGGCGCTGAATGAATGGCTCATGCAGGCAATCATGACCGCCTCATCCTTCCTTGGCAACCCTCGACGGGGCGATAGATCATTCACCCCGGTCTCGTTTTCGGCACCGGACCAGCGTCTGTGGCTCCTCCGCAGGTCGTCTGGTTTATCACTCGTGCACCGGCCGGATCACTCACCCCAACGCCATGAAACAACGCCTCCGCCTCCTGCTCCAAGCTCCTTTCTTCATGCTCCTGCTGGGCATTACCGCCTCGATGGCCCTTGCCGACCTGCCGCAGCAGCGCAAAGCCCTCGATGAACTCCAGGCGGCCAAAAAAGCCGATGATCCCATGCCTTTGCTCGAGTCCGCCAGGAACCGCATCGCCAAGGCCAACAAGGGAAACAAGGGCGGCGATAAGGAAGACGTGCTCGACAAGATCGACGAAGCCATCAAGGAACTCAAAGCCGGTAACAAGCCCAAGATGGAACAGAAGATCAACGCCGCCATCGCCAACCTTCATCAGGGCAAGGACAAGTCCAAGCGGCCGAAGTGAAGCCACTCGCTCAGTCTGCGGCTTGAGGAAGAGATTGAGGCTCGGTTTGAGCGCGGAGGAGCCTTTTGCGAGAAGAATGCTCAACCGTCGGTTGACCGTGAAAAGGCCGGCCCATAGCGTACTCGATGTTCATCCTCATCCAGCGCCTCTTTGGTGTCCTCATCGTGGCGGCGTTTACGGCACTCGTCGCCAATGGGCTGGCCCGCCTTTTTGTGCTGCCGGACCTGGGCGTGGCAAAGGAGAACCTTCCAACGTATGCTCTCATCGTGGCCTGTGCTCTCGGTGCCCTTACCGGATGGTTGCGGTGGCGTCATTACATGAAGGCTGACCAGCGGGCGGCCCAGCCAGGACCTCCGCCGCTCCCCACCACCGGTCCTAGCAAAGGCTTCGTCTGGGCGCTCGTGCTCATGATCGGCATTCCGTTGCTCTACACCGTGGCCAAGGACCAGTGGAAGAAGATGGGGCAGTCAAAACAGCCCGGGAATTCCGCGTTTCACTCCGCCAACCTGCTACTGATGGGCAAGAGCAAGGGCATCGCTCATGGCAACACACCGGAGGCCAAGGTGCTTGCCGAGGTGTTTTCCCAGACGTTGAAGGAGGCTCGGAAAATGGGCGTCGAGAGCCGGAAATCCCCCGCCATCGTCACGCTCACCGGCGGAGAGTTTCTCACCTACTGCCACCTCACGCCGGAAAGTTGTGTGTTCATGGTGCATGTGCCGGACCTGAGAAAGTTCGCCCCGGATGCCAAGGACTTCATCGCCGAGGCAGCCTGGCGCACCGGGCTCGCCATCACTCGTGAGGACCTGCCAAGCCTGCGGAATCTCTGCATCGGCATTCGAGGCGTGATGCTTTATGACCGTGCCATTTACGGCGTTTCCGGCAATGCAGCGGGGGCCACTACCCTCCACCGAACCGAGGTTAAAGGCGACTCCGAAGCCGAGAGCGTCCTGCAACGCTACTTCGCCCCGCCCGCTCCATCTCCTACTGCGGTGAACGCTAAAGCCACGAGCACGAAATGAGCACCCGCATCGGCTGAGAGGGCAAAAAAGGAAGCGTCAATCCGAGCTCAGACCTCCGTCGCTTCTCAGGGTAGCTTCACGTCTTTGATATCCAGATGTAGCTCGGCCTGCGTCCGCCCCAGCACCTCCGCATTCCCGATCCGGCCGGTGATGGTGATCTTGTCGCCCTTCTTGAGCTTGGCCACCTTCGGATGCTGCTCAATGTCCAGCACCGCCAGGATGTGAACGCTGATCGGGACGCCCGAGACACGCTCCGTCTCCACGCGGGCACCGATCTTGTAGCGGGTCACGGTGGGAGCCTCCGCCGCCTGAAAGGGATCGACGTTGCCGATCACGATTTTAAAGGTCGCCTGCTTGCCCTCGGACTCTGCGGCCTTCTTGGAGGCCTCACCCGCTGCCTCGCGCATCTTGTTGGAGCCGGGTCGCAGATCCTTCAGCACCTCCCGTGACAGGCCCTCCAGCACCGCCAGCGGTTCTTTGATGGCCACTGCCGCCTCTTGCCCTGAAAGGCAGCTCAAGGACAAGGCCAGACACACGATAGCGAGGAAGGAAGGAAGCTTCATGGCTTCGATTCTTTGGCAACGCCTTCCGCGTGTCGAGAAAAATCTGGCGTGTGGCTTTAGGCCCACGTCATTTCCCGGTCCACTCTTTGACCAGCTTGTTTCCCGCGGAGCCGCCCATGGCGGTCACGCCTTTCTGGACGACGGTGCCGTCGGTGTTGAAGAGCACATAGACGGGCCGGTCGGTGGGGTCTTTGCCCACGATGTCGCGTACGCCCTTGTTTTTGAAATCGGTCACGACAATCAGGAAATGGTCCTGCACCAGCTTCTTCGTTTCGTCGAACTCCAGCATGCCCTTGATGTGCGAGGCGTTGCTGGTCTTCTTCTCGTCGAGCACGAATACCAGCACGCGCTTCTTGTCCGCCTTCCCGCGTTTGATGGCTGCGTCCACACTCACGCCAGCGGTCATGCCCAGCACGGCGCGGGAATCAAAAGTGTCCGCCCGCGCTGGGGTGAGAGTGAGCGTCAGAAGGAGAAGCGGGAGCAAGAACGTGGATTTCATCGTGGGTGGGTTCGTGATGTTGAAAGGACCAGTCGTAGATTTGGGACAACGACATCACACGGACTTTCTTGTGGTCTTTTCGAGGTTGTGTCGCGGCCTCTTCGAGTCTCGGGCTTCGGAGGCAATCTGGAAGCGATGGGAAGGTCGAGCCACTTGCAAGACCTCCGCATTCTGGCGAATGCGCCTACGACGGGCTCGGTAGGATCGTTCGCCAGAACGAGAGTTTGGGAGGTTTTGCGACTGGATCGGTAGAAAGGGGCAGCTAGACCGTGTTTGAAAACCATCTAGAGGCCCGAATGCCGCGCCAGCAGAGTAGCCATCTCGCTCCGTCGAGATGAGCAAAAGGCTTTCGCCAATAGGAAGGATACATGGAGACCGTGAGCCGTTGAGTTTGCCATGCGTCCCGCTCATCTCGCGGAGCGAGATGGCTACTTTGCTTCGCCTGATCGGCGCCGACAGGTTTTCAAACACGACCCAGTTGCCGTCTGACGTCATTTCCTGTCCGAGTCCAGCTTGATGACAAAGGTGGCGAATGCTTGATCTTGATGCAGATAGTCAGGCTCTTGCACTCCGACACTGATTCTCCCCTCCCGCTTCCCACGACGCCGCAGCCTTGGCTGGTGCGCATCCCGGAGATCTTTGAAGGCATCGCCGAGGACATTTTGCGGGGATTTGGCGCTCAGAGCTGCACGCGACTGGGACAGGACTTCTATTCGATCAAAACGACCACGCCGAGGCTCATCCAGGATTCCGAGGCGGCGAAGTTCGCGCGTTGGAACCTGCCGCTGGAGCATTCCTGGCCCTGCAACCCGCAGAAGATGGACGGCTTCATCGAGAAGGCCGCGCAGACGCTGCTGAAGAAATTTGGCACCCGTCAGCCGCAGGGCCTTTTCATCGGCCTGCTGCATCCCACGTCGCCGGACAAGTATTACAAAGGGCTGGCGTCGAACCTGCGCGGGCGTGTGCTGCAGGTCTTTCCGAAACTGCCTGCCAGCACCGTCGAGGAGCAGCAGCCGGAGCGCGAGACGCTGTTCTGCCTCGTCGGCAAAGAGGGCTTGTTTTGCGGCATGCAATCGCCGCGTGCCTGCAACGGTCTGTATCCCGGCGGCAGCAAGTACATCGATCAGGACGCGCCGGATGTGATCAGTCGCGCGGGAGCCAAAATCGCCGAGGCATTGCACTACCTGCTGCTGCACCGTCCACCGCTCGCCACTGGCAGCCATTGGATCGAACTCGGTGCCTGTCCGGGTGGCATGACCTCCGAATTGCTCGCCCGTGACCAGCGCGTGACCGCCATCGACCGTGCCCCGCTGGACCGGCGACTCGACGGCCGTCCCAGTTTGAAATTTTTCCTCGCGGACGTGGGCACCTTCGAGCCGAGGCCGGGCACGTTGTACGACGCGATGCTCAACGACATGAACGGGCCGCCGGAGGAGTCCATGGCGCATGTCATTCGTCTTTCGCGCTACTTGAAGCCGGGCGGGCTGGTGGTCTTCACGCTCAAGGTGCCGCGCATCGAGGACGTGGCAGGCCCGTGTGCCTTGTTTCGCGAAATCGTCGCCATGGCCCGATCAGCGGGCCTGCGGTTGTTTGCGCAGACTCACCTCACCTACAACCGGCACGAGTTTACCCTGTTCCTGGAGAAGGCGGCTGCCTGAGCCATAGGAACCGCCTGCCTTTGCGGGCTCGGGCTCTCAAGGAAGGCTGGCAACTCGTGTGTTACCAGAAATCAGGCGGTAAGGTAAATAGCACGCATGTCCGTGATCGCCCAGCGTTTGGATCAAAAGCTGAAATCGCTGCCGCCTGCGAAGGCGGCTTCGGTGGAGCGGCTTGTCTGGGATGTGCTGCAAGTGGTCGATTTCGAGCCCGCAGCGCCTACAAGCCGTCTGGCAGACGTTCAGGCGCATGAAGCGCATGTCGCCCGCTGCCTCGAAATGCCCTCGGAACTGGACGGGTCTGATTTGGAACGTCCTGAGCAGGGTGTTTCGGAAAAACGCGAGGACTGGTGATCATGGTGACATCGCCACCTGCTCCATCGTCAAAGCCGAGCTCTGGCACGGAGCGCACAAATACGAAAATGCAGCCCGACGCCGCGAGGTCATCGAGTTCTGACTCAGCCCGTATGAGTCACTGCCCTTCGATGATTCGGCGGCGCATCACTACGCGGACATCCGCCATCATCTGGAGGTCCGAGGCGAGATCATCGGTCCCAACGATCTCAAAATCGCCGCCATCTGCCGGGTGACATGGACCCCTCTGTCAGCCAACAGAGACCCTTCTGCGGGGTGACATCGACCCTTCTGTTGGCTGACATCGACCCTTCTGCGGGGTGACATCGACCCTTCTGCGGGGTGACATAGACCCTTCTGTTGGCTGACATCGACCCTTCTGCGGGGTGACATCGCCCGTTCTGTTAGCCAACAGACACCTTTCTGCGGGGTGACATAGACCCTTCTGTTGGCTGACATCGACCCTTCTGCGGGGTGACATAAGGGCCTCTGTGACCCCGAAAACGGCCTTCCAGACCCCTAAAGCCCCTGAAAACGCCCCAAAACCACCCCGATGAGGGCTTGAGTGGCCAAAATCACTGTTTTGATGACCAGTTTTTAAGTCCCGGCGTTCTGCTCACCTCCTCTTCTCCCCAGTCCCCGCCTGCATCGCTGAGCGAAGCACTGCGGGCAGGTCCCAGTCCCATCGTCTCCCCGTCTCCCAGTCTCATGGTCTCCCAGTCTCATGGTCTCCCAGTCTTGCCATCCTCCACGTTCCCTGCTTGGATAAGAATTCCCCTTCATGCCGACCATTTTCGACAACATCACGACTCCCTTCCTGGAGAACGACCAGGGCAATGGTCTTCGTGATGCTCTGAAACTCGCCCTTCGTGGCGATTTCTGCGTCGGCTACTTCAATCTCCGAGGCTGGCGCTCGATTGACGATGTCGTGGAAAACTGGCCGCAGGCCGATTCTCCACCTTGTCGGCTGCTGGTAGGGATGACCATTTCACCGGATGAGGAACTGCGCCTTCTCCTGGCTTCTGGCTCCGACCACACACGCCTCGACAATGCGACAGTGGTGAAGCTGAAAAACCGCATGGCAGCCGAGTTTCGCCGCCAGCTCACATTGGGCATTCCCAATGATGCCGACGAAGCGGGGCTTCGCCGATTAGCGCGACAGCTCAGGGATAGCCGACTTCAGGTGAAGCTCTTCTTGAAGCATCAGCTTCATGCCAAGCTCTACCTCGCTCACCGCCAGGACACGATTAATCCCACCATCGCTTACCTCGGCTCCAGCAACCTCACGTTTGCCGGCCTGCGGAAGCAAGGTGAACTGAATGTCGATGTCCTCGACAAAGATGCCGCTGTTAAGCTCACCCAATGGTTTGAAGATCGCTGGAAGGAAAACTGGTGCCTCGACATCACTCAGGAACTCATCGCCATCATTGAGGAAAGCTGGGCCAGTGAAACGCTCATCCCACCTCATCATATCTACCTCAAGATCGCGTGGCACCTGTCCCGCGATGCACGGGATGGGATCAAAGAGTTCCGCCTCCCCGCAGATGTGGCGGCTGACTTGCAAGCTTTCCAGATCAAGGCCGTGCAGCTTGCCTGCCGCCACCTCAACAAACGTGGTGGCGTGCTGGTAGGGGATGTGGTCGGTCTTGGTAAAACACGAATAGCTTCCGCCATTGCACGCGTGATGGGGGATGACCACATGCTGGAGACGCTCATCCTTTGCCCGAAGAACCTCAAAAAGATGTGGGAGGATTACGCCCACCGATTCCAGTTCCGGGCGCATCGCATTCTATCGCACAGTGAAGTGATTCGTGATCTCAACGACAACTTCCCCCGCTACCGGCTCGTGATCATCGACGAGTCCCACAACTTTCGGAACCGGGAAGGCCGCACCTATCAGGCCATCCGTTCTTATGTGGAGAAGAATGACAGCAAAGTCGTTCTACTGACCGCCACGCCTTACAACAAGACCTACCTCGACCTCTCCAGCCAGCTCCGCCTTTTCCTGCCTGAGCAGCAAGACATTGGCATTCGACCGGAGAACCTGCTTCGCGAGATGGGTGAGGCGCAGTTCAGCCTCAAGCATCCCAACACTCCGCCCGCCTCTCTAGCCGCCTTTGAGTGCAGCGAGCATCCCGATGACTGGCGGGAGATCATGCGGCTCTTCATGGTGCGTCGCACACGCAGCTTCATCATTCGGAACTACGCCGAGAAGGACGACCGCACCTCCCCGCCGCGCTTCTTCATCACGCTGCAGGACGGAACACGGGCGTACTTCCCCGTGCGTCATCCGAAGTCGGTGAAGTTTCGCTCGGATGCCGAAGATCCTGCCGATCCTTGTGCGCGCCTGTTCCGGGATGAGACGGTCAATGTCATCGACGGGCTGGAGCTTCCTCGTTACGGCCTCGCCTTGTATTTGAAGAAGGCGCTCCCGGCTGACCTGCCCCCAGGCACAGCCAAGCTCACGGATGACCTCACGCGTGCTGGCAAGCGGCTCAAAGGCTTCTGCCGCACCAATCTCTTCAAGCGCCTCGAAAGCTCCGCCGCTGCCTTTCAGCTTTCAGTTCATCGCCATGTGCTGCGTAATTACCTCTTCCTGCATGCTCTAGAACACAAGCTGTCCATCCCCATTGGCCAGCAAGGAGCCGAGTTGCTCGACACACGCTTCGCCGATTCCGGCGATGGAGAACTCGATCTCGATGAAGAGGAACTCGACCTGCCAGCCATCGGCGCGTGGGATGAATCCCACTTCCGCGCTGTTGCCGCCGACTTGTATCAACTGATTGCCTCCACCAAGTCGAAAGCCTTCCGCTGGCTCTCTCCTGCGGTGTTCAAGCCCTCGTTGGCCGCTGATCTTCGCAACGACTCCGCCTCTCTGTGCGGCATCTTGAGGGAGACGACCGAGATCAATGCCGCCAGCGACTACAAGCTCCAGGCACTCATCCAGCTCACCCGGAATGACCATCCGGATCGGAAGTTCCTCCTCTTCACCCAGTTCGCGGACACCGCGCTGTATCTCAAAGAGCAACTCGATGCCGCGCTCGTTCCCGGCGTGGACTGCGTCACCGGCCAGTCTGAAAATCCCGCCGCCCATGCTTGGCGCTTCTCACCGGAGTCGAATGGCAAGCTGAAGGATTACCCGCCCACGAAGCAAACCCGCGTATTGATCGCCACCGACGTGCTCTCCGAAGGCCAGAACCTCCAGGACTCGTTCTGTGTCATCAATTACGACCTTCCCTGGGCCTTGATCCGCCTCATCCAGCGTGCGGGCCGCGTGGACCGTATCGGCCAAAAGGCGGAGGACATCTTCTGCTACTCCTTCCTGCCCGCTGAGGGCGTCGAGAAAATCATCAAACTCCGCAAACGCCTCACCCAGCGCTTGCGTGAAAACGAAGAAGTCGTCGGCTCCGATGAATCCTTTTTCGAGCAACAGGCCGCCACTGATGAAGAAGGCCTGCGGAATCTCTACGACGAGCAAAACGGCATCCTCGACGAACCGGAGGACGACGAGGTGGACCTCACCTCCGAGGCCTATGAAATCTGGTCCCAGGCCACCAAGAATGATCCGGGGCTGCGGAAGATCATCGAGGCACTGCCGGACGTGGTCTATTCCACCAAGCCGCACACCCCGGACCCGGAGCATGTCCAGCTCACTCCGCCCGGTGTTCTCTCTTACATCCGCACCCAGCAGGAAAGCGATGCTCTGCTGTGGTTTGATGAATCGGGCAAACTCGTCACCGAATCGCCCGTCCGCGTCTTGCGTGCGGCTGCTTGTGCGCCAGAGACCCCGGCACTGCCACGTCAGCCCGGCCACCATGAGCTGGTGAAGAAGGCCGTCGAGACCGTGCAGGAGGAGCGCACTCATCAGGCGCAGTCTGGTCGTTTGGGGCCGCGCCGAGGTGCCCGCTACCGCACTTACGAACTGCTGCAGGACTACCTGCGTCATCGGCAGGGAGACCTGTTCCTTAGCGATTCTCTCCGCGCCGCCGTGCAGGCCATCTATGACCACCCACTCACCACGGAAGCCGTCGATAAATTGAACCGCCAGCTTCGCACAGACATCAGCCTGGATGCCCTCGCTGAGATGGTGACCAATTTCCATCGCGATGACCGCCTTGTGGTCGTGAACCTCCATGACGCCAGCCTCAAGGAGCCAAGAATCCTCTGCTCACTGGGGCTGGCCTCCTGTCAGATTGCCGCCGCAGCCAATGACGGTATCCTCCTGCCATGACCATCAGCCTTCCAGACGATCCCGCACTTACCGCCATGAGCGAAGCGGACATCCGCCTAGATCTCGCCTGTGGTGCCTATGCTGGGGGCCATCTCTCCCGCCAGTCTGCGGCGGATGTGGCTGGTGTCAGCCGGTTGAATTTTGACAAGGCTCTGTATGCCCGCCGCATTTCCCACTTCACCGAGGAAGCGTTTGCCCAAGATTTGGAAACCCTCCGCAGCCTCCATTCCTGATAATCGTTCGTTTCTGTCCCGGTCCTAAGTCTTCGCCATTCCTCATTCTGATTTCGTCATTCTCCGATGCCCGCCCCCCGTCTCAACCCCACCGAAGCCCGCGCCAAGCTCCAGAGCTTCCGCTTCGCCGACCTCTTCATTGAGGACCTCGGCTGGAATCAGCCGGCCTCGCGCAAGGCTATCCCGGTGGAGAATGAGGGCACAGCGTGGAAGGCACAGGAGATCGCCCAGCTCTCCGGCTTCCGTGTGTTTGAGATCACCCCGGCGGATGCCGCCACGCCGCTGCCGGATGCGAAGACCCAGCAGGCCATCTGGAAGCGCATCACGCTCGAAAGCGTGGAAAACATCCTCATCTTCCTCGATGCCCGCCGCACCCAGTCCCTCTGGCTGTGGATGAAGCGGGAGGAAAAGCGCCACGTCCCCCGCCGCCACACCTTCCTCAAAGGCCAGCCCGGCGATCTCTTCCTTTCCAAACTCTCCGCCCTCGTCGTGGACATCGCGGAGCTGGATGACCACGGCAATCTGCCCATCACCGAGACCGCCAACCGCGTCCGCGCCGGGCTGGATGTCGAGGCCGTCACCAAGGCCTTCTTCAAAGACTTCCAGGCAGAGCACGCCAAGCTGCTCGATGCCATCGAAGGCATCCGCGACCCGCGTGAAAAGCGCTGGTATGCCTCCGTGCTGCTGAACCGCCTCATGTTTATCTGGTTCCTCCAGATGAAGCGCTTCCTGGATGGCGGCAGCGTGGCCTACCTTCAGGCGAAGCTGGATGCCTCCACCGGCTCCGCGAAAAACCAGTTCTACTCCCACTTCCTGCGCGATCTCTTCTTCGAGGGCTTCGCCAAGCCCGAGTCGAAAAGAAAACCCTGCGGCAAGCTCCCGCTCGGTGACGTGCCTTACCTCAATGGCGGCCTCTTCCTCCCGCATGGCATCGAAAGCCGCATCGAGGGCGATGAACTGCTCACCGGCCCCTACCGCCGCATCAAGATCGCCGACAGCTTCTTCCAGGGCCTCTTCGATCTCTTTCGCTCCTACTCCTGGAGCCTCGATGACACGCCCGGCGGTGACGACCGCGAGATCAATCCCGACGTGCTCGGCTACATCTTCGAGAAATACATCAACCAGAAGGAATTCGGCGCTTATTACACCTGCCCGGAGATCACCGAATACCTTTGTGACCAGACCATCCACCGCCTCCTGCTGGATGCTGCGAACGACGGCTTCGACGTGAAGCAAAAGATGCACCTCACCGCGCCGAAGAAATTCCCCGCACCCCGCCGCTTCGAGAGCATGGACGACATCCTTCTCCATGCCGATGGCAACCTCTGCGGAAAGCTCCTGCAGGACGTGATCCCGCGCCTCTCCCTGCTCGATCCCGCCTGCGGCTCCGGGGCCTTCCTCGTCGCTGCCATGAAGACGCTGCTCGGCATCGTCACCGCCCTTGTGGGCCGTTGTGAGGCGCTGAATCACAAGCCCGTGCTTCAGTGGATCGACTTCGAAAAGCAGAAGCACAAGGCCCCCGTGGCCTACTGGCTGAAAAAGAAGATCATCACCGAAAACATCTACGGGGTGGACATCATGGAGGAGGCCACCGAGATCGCGAAGCTCCGCCTCTTCCTCGCCCTCGTCGCCAGTGCCGAGTCACGGGACCAGTTGGAGCCGCTGCCCAACATCGAGTTCAACATCCTCTCCGGGAACTCCCTCATCGGCCTCATCAAGGTGGACTCCGCCGCCTTTGACAAGCAGCACCTCCCCGCCGGGAAGCAGGCCCACTTGAAGCTCAAAGGCGGCCAGGGAGCCGAGCTCGGCTTTGACGTGGAGATCTCCATCAAGCCCTCGCAGAAGGAAAAAGAGGCCGAATTCCTCGCCAACATCCACAGCAAGAAATACGGCGAGCTGCTGGCGGAGAAGAACCGCCGCATCGCCCTCTATAAAGCCGCCACCGAGTGGATGGAGGACCTCGTCTCCGTGAAGCGCGGCATCGAGCAGATCAAAAACGAGGCCCGCGAGGTGCTGAACCGCCTCCTCCTCGCCGAGTTCCATCAGCTCGGCATCGAGTTCCACGCCGCCACCTGGGATGCCAAGAAGGGCACCGAGGGCAAGCCCGAGAAGCGCAAGATCACGCTCAAAGACCTCGAAGCCCTCACCCCCTTCCACTGGGCCTACGAGTTCGATGAAGTCATCGCCAACCGTGGCGGCTTTGATGCCATCATCACCAATCCGCCATGGGAAAACTTCAAGCCCGATGCCAAGGAGTTCTTCCAGAAGCACAGCGAAGTCGTCACCAAGAACGCCATGCGCCTGGAGGACTTCGAGGAGGCCAAGGCCGACCTCATCAAAAAGAGCCCCGAGCTGCGGGACGAATGGCTGGCCTACCTCTCCGGCTTCCCGCATGTGAACCTCTGGTTCCGCAACGCGCCGCAATACATCAACCAGACCGCCATCATCAACGGGCGGAAGGCCACCACCGACCTCAACCTCTACAAACTCTTCACCGAGCAGACCCGCCACCTCCTGCGCCAGGACGGCTACTGCGGCATCGTGATACCGAGCGGCATCTACACCGACCTCGGTGCCACCCAGCTCCGCCGCATGTTGTTTGAGAGCACCCGCATCACCGGCCTCTTCTGCTTCGAGAACCGCCGCAAGATCTTTGAAGGGGTGGACTCCCGCTTTAAGTTCGTGGTCCTCAGCTACGAAAACAGCGGCCACACCGACCGCTTCCCCGCCCGCTTCATGCGCCATGATGTCGGCGAGCTGGCTTCTTTCCCTGGGGAGGGAGCACTGAGCATGGAAATCGACTTGGTTAAGAAGCTCGCGCCTGATTCTTTGTCCCTGCCAGAGTTTGGATCAGCTACAGATGTGGTCGTTGCCAAGAAGCTGATGCGATTCCCGCTGCTTGGTGACAATGCAGAGTTGCCTTGGTCCGTCAGTTTCAGACGTGAGTTTCACATGACTGATGACATCGGGCTGTTTGAAACCAAGGAACCCCCAAGTTCGATCCCACTCTGGGAAGGCAAAATGGTTCATCAGTTCGACAGCGAATTCGCGAAGCCTCGATACTGGATCAAAGAATCAAAAGGCCGAAAAGACGTTCTTGGTGATGCAAAAGATGAAGGTCAAAAACTTGGGTATCAGATTCCTCGACTGGCTTTTCGAGACATTGCTCGCAATACAGACACACGGACTTTGATCGCGTCGATTCTCATCGGGAAGTTCTGCGGTAACACCTTGTCTCTCGTTTCCGAAACGGATGACGCACAGAGGCTCTTGTTTCTCTGTGCTCTGTTCAACTCATTCACTGTCGATTGGGTGGTTCGTCAGAAGGTCACAGCCCACTGCAACTTCTTCTACATGCAGCAGCTACCGATCCCGCGCCTGACCGCAAAAGACGCCGCCTTCCGCCCGCTGGTGGAGCGAGCGGCGAGGCTGGTGGGCACGAGCGCGGCCTATGACGAGTTGATGAAGGAAGTCTTTGGCAAGCGTGCCACGCACGCGACCCACGGCCTGACGGACCCCGCCGCCCGCCAGACCGCCCGCGCCGAGATCGACGCCCTCGTGGCCCAGCTCTACGACCTGACCGAGGACGAATTCACCCACATCCTCAGCACCTTCCCCCTCGTCCCTGAGTCCGTGAAGTCCGAGACCTCCCAAACCTACACCCGCCTCCTGCAACGTGGTGTCTTGGCATGAGCCAAGGCCCGTGTATCCTCCCACATGAAACAGCTCACCCAGCTTCACATCGAAGGCTTCCGCTCCATCAAGAAAGCGGACATCCCTTTGCGTGCCCTGAACGTGCTCATCGGTGCCAATGGTGCCGGGAAGTCCAACCTGATCGACTTCTTCCGCATGTTGAACTACGCGCTTACCCGTGGTTTTCAGGAGCCTTACCTGCTGGAGCGAGGCCCAGCTTCCGCGGTTCTGCATTTTGGTCCCAAAGTCACAGGAGTGATCCGTGCCGAACTCGCCTTCGAGACGAACGCCGGAACCAACTATTACCGCTTCACGTTGGCGGACAGTGCAAATGACCGACTGACCTTCACCAAGGAGGAGGTGCAATTGAAACGGCGGGACATTGAACGAGCCGCTGCGCCGGTGCCGCTGATCCAGCATCCGAGTGACAACAGCGGACTGTGTGAGCTATGGGCAGAGAATGATCCCACGGCCCGCTTTGCCAAAGGTTTCCTGCAACGCTGCCGGGTTTACCAGTTTCACGATACGAGCCTGACCTCCCACCTGAGGGACTATTCGTTCACTGACCAAGGACGCTACCTGTATGCGGATGGAGGAAACCTTTCCGCTGTCTTGCTGGACTTGAGGAACGAGTCCACAGAGGACTACGCCGGGATTGTCCGCACACTCAAGGCGGTGCTGCCTTGGTTTGAGGATTTCGTGCTCGAAGTGGAAGGGCGCAAAGGTGTGCTGCTGCGCTGGCGCATGGCGGGACGTGGCGATTATCTTTTTGGGCCAGGCCAATTGTCCGATGGCTCGCTACGCATCATGGCACTGGTCACTCTCCTGCTGATGCCTCCCGAGCGCCTCCCAGACGTTATTATTTTGGATGAGCCGGAACTCGGTCTGCATCCAGCCGCCGAGCAGGTGATCGCGGGTTTGATCAAGAGTGTGTCCCGCTCATGTCAGGTGATCCTTTCCACTCAGTCCGCCAGCTTTATCGATCATTTCTCCGCCGATGACGTGATCGTGGTGGAGAACGAGAACGGAGAAAGCACCTTCACGCCACACAGCCAGGAAGAACTCAAACTATGGCTGGAGCGCTACACACTGAGCCAGATCTGGAGCAAGAACATCATAGGAGGGCGTCCCTGATGAAACGTCTGGTCATCTATTGTGAAGGTCAGACGGAGGAGATGATCGTCGAGCGCGTGTTGCGCAACCACCTGGTAAATTATGGCATCAAGGTGGAGCGCCCCATTCTCGCGGCCACTTCGTTTGATCCATACGGCCAGCGCGGAGGTTTTGTGAACTGGGATGCGATCGAGTTCGACTTGATGCAGGAGTTTGCTTCCGACCCAGACCCCAATCTGCGTTTCACCACATTGCTGGATGCCTACGCCATGCCGAAGAAGGTCCTTCAGCTTGCCGGATTTACTGCGCCCGTGACGACAGTCACTGACATCGAAGCTGTCGAGCAGGCTATCGAAGGCGTGTTCACTGAACCGAGATTCAAAGCCTATCTCCAAAGGCATGAGTTAGAGGCGCTTCTCTTGGCCGACATGGATGCTTTGGAGCGTGTCTTCCATCGACACAAACCCGGTCTTCAGCAGTTGCGGTCAGACATTGCTGCTTTCGCCAATGCCGAAGATATCAATCATGGTCCTACGACCCATCCGGCTGCTCGCTTGGCGGCTGCGGTGGCCGGGTATGAGGATCTAAAGGCTTCTAATGCCTATTTTGTTCTCGCCGAAGCCGACCTAGATGCAGCAAGGGCCAAATGCCCGCGCTTTGATGCATGGCTGACTCATTGGGAAACCTGGGGCATGCAACCCTGATTGCGCCTTGTGATGAAAACCAACAGAACAGCAACAGCCCCAGTGTCTCCAGACAACGACGACGTCTCCGCCGCCCTCCGTCTGCTGGCCGAATCCCTCGAAGAGGAGGAGAAGCGCATTCGTGGTGAAGGCTCCAAGGCCATGAACGAGGGTGACTACGACACCGCCACGGCGGTGATCGACTTTGCCAAGCGCCTGCTGGCCTTTCAGAAGAAGGTGGCCGGTTTGGAGAAGGAGTGGGACGACCTCGAAGACCTGCGCGACAAAGCCACGCCTGCCGTGCAGGAGATCGTCAGCAAGCGCTTCTTCGGCCGCAGCAAGCGCGGAGACATCACTTCGCAGGATGACTACTGCGCCCCGATCCTCCGCGTGCTCATCGAGATGGGCGGCAGCGGCAAGACCAAGGACGTGATCGTCAAAGTGGGCGAGAAGATGAAGACCATCCTCAAACCCAAGGACTACGAGAAGACCGCCACCCGCACCAAAGAACTCCGCTGGCAGAACAACACGCGCTGGGCACGGCAAGCCATGGTCGATGACGGTCGCCTCAAAAACACCAGCCCCACCGGCCTCTGGGAAATCAGTGACAAGGGCCGTGCCTGGCTGAAGAAGCAGGGCTGAAGGCGCTGAGCGCCTAGGCCTAGACGATAGGAGCTTCGCGCTGGCCCTTGGCTCCTCGCTGGCGGTCTCACCGTCTCCTGGTCTCCCTGTCTTAGCCATACCTGGGACGAGAGAAGGGTGCATGTCAGCCACAAGAGGGCCAGCAGCAGCCCAGGAGTGAGGAAGAAGAGAGGTCGATGTGAGGTCAAAGAGACCCTGCTATTGGCAAGGACTGCCGACGCCGAAAGCGCAAAGGCCGTGAATCGGGAGGGAGGGGGAGCGGCGAAGCCGCGAGACTTTGAGACTGGGAGACTTTGAGACTGGGAGACTTTGAGACTTTGAGCCGAGCCCGGTGGCGACGGGCGAGACAGACTGAGCAAAGCGAAGCCCGAAGGGTGACAAACGAGGAAGGTTTGGACTCGTTTGAGACAGCCAACGGCTGAGGCATAGCCTCGAAAAAGCGGGGAGCTTTTGTGTCAAATGGCGTGAGGCGCGAACGAATCAAACTGGGAGAGCGGCGAAGCCGCGAGGCTCATGGTCTCATCGGTCCCCGCCTGCATCGCTGAGCGAAGCATTGCGGACAGGTCCTCTTCTCCAAGTCTGCCATCCGGGCCGCGAGCGGAGTCGCGGACTACGTCACACTGACCAGTGCCTGCAACGCGGATGACTAAGACTGGAGGCGGAGATGGAGGCGGATTGGAGCTGACGCACTGATCACTGACCACCGATCACTGGCTACTGAAGATCGAGGCGGAGGCGGAGTAGGAGAGGGAGGCGGAGTAGGTGGCGGATGAACCAAGAACGACGAACCAAGAACGAAGAACTCTTCCGCTCACCGCTTTTCTCCTTCGGCGCTGAATAAAAATGCCTGCGCGGCATCCATGAGCCGTGCAAACTGGCAAGGTGACTTCTCCCACGGCTTCGATGACGAACAACGACGCGCTGCGTCGGCTGCTGGGGTTTGCGCGGGGGCATTGGCGGATGGCGGCGGGGCAGATGGGGCTGGCGGTGGCGGGGACGCTGCTCATCCTGGTGTTTCCGGGGGTGGTGCGATGGTTCATGGATGAGATCATCCCGTCGAAGAACGTGGACGGGATCTGGCAGGCGGGGCTGCTGGCGCTGGGGGCCTTTACGGTGCGGGAGGCGCTGTTTTATGTGCGGACGCGGCTGAGCTGCGCTTTTGAGCAGGCGATGATCACGGATCTGCGGGGTCAACTGCACCGCAAAATGGCGCATCTGCCGCTGCGCTGGTTTGATCATCAGACGACGGGGGATGTGATGACGCGGCTGGCGGATGATGTGCCGGCGACGCAGCGGGTGATCCTGGAGGGGATCGAGCAGGGGGCGACGGCGGTGCTGCAAATCGTGCTGACGGCGGTGGTGATGCTGGTGGTGGATGCGCGGCTGGCTTTGATCGTGATGGCTCCGACACCGCTGATCGCGGCGGGTGGGTGGATTTATAGCCGCTGGGTGTCCCCGCGGAGCACGGCGGCCCGGGAGGCGACGAGTCGGCTGAATGACACGCTGCATGATACGATCACGGGGATCCGGCAGGTGAAGAGCTTCACGGCGGAGGAGGCGCGGCAGGCGCAGTTCACGGTGGCGAGCGAGGATCTGAAGCGGCGGCAGACGCATCTGATGGCGGCCTGGGCGTTTTATGCGCCGTCGATGACGCTGCTGGGGAATGCGGGCCTGATCCTGCTGCTGATGGCCGGGGCGGGATGGTGCATCCGGGGGGAGATGTCGCCAGGGCAACTGATGCAGTTCATCCTGCTGGTCGGCTTTTTGTATGAACCGATCGCCCGGCTGCATGGGGTGAACCAGACGCTCATGAATGGTCTGGCGGCGGCGAAGCGGGTGTTTGCGATCCTAGAGGAGAAGGACGTGGAGGACCTGGAGAGGGGTGGCGAGCTGCGGGAGGTGCGGGGAGAGGTGGCGTTCCGCGAGGTGAGTTTTGGTTACCGGGAGGACCGGGAGATCCTGCATGGGATTGCGTTTGAAGCGTTACCCAGGCAGACGGTGGCCTTTGTGGGGGCGACGGGGAGCGGCAAGAGCACGCTGTTTCAACTGCTGACGCGGTTCTACGAGCCGCAGAAGGGTGTCATTACGCTGGATGGGGTGCCGTTGAAGGAAGTGAGCAAGGCTTCGCTACGGAGAGCGGTGGGATATGTCACGCAAGAGGCGTTCCTGTTTGCTGGGACGGTGCGGGAGAATCTGCGGATCGGGAGGGAAGATGCCTCAGACGAAGAGATGTGGCGTGCGTTACATTTGGCCTGCGCGGAAGAGTTTGTGCGGGCGATGCCGGGCGGTCTGGATGCGGAGGTGGGGGAGCGTGGGGTGCTGCTGAGCGGTGGGGAACGGCAACGGCTGGCGATGGCGCGGGCCTTTTTGAAGGATGCGCCGGTTTTGCTGCTGGATGAGGCGACTTCGGCGGTGGATGCGAAATCAGAGCATCTGATCCAGCAGGCTTTGGACACGCTGCGGCAGGATCGGACGTGCTTCATCATTGCGCACCGGCTGGCGACGATCACGAAGGCGGATGTGATCCATGTGATGCAGCATGGGCGGATCATTGCCAGCGGCACGCATGAGCAGCTCCAGGCGCAAAACGGGTATTACCGCGAGCTGGTGGCGCATTCGGCGCTGGGGGAGTGAGCGATGTCTGTGGACTGCAAATTGGAAACTGAGAACTGAAAAATGAAAATTGGGCGCTGACGCGATCTTGGAAGCTATTGTCCCCAAAGGACGCGTCAGCGCCCAATTTGCCGTTTTCAGTTACCAATTCTCAGTTTTCAGTCCGAGCCGCCATCACCCTTCACGCCTCAATCGGCTGCACGCATGGCACGGAAGGTCCGGTGGCCTGGGCAAAGCGGGTCTTGGACCGCACCATGAGGGTGCCGAGGCACAGATCGGCGAGGGGGAAGACCACGTTGAAGTTTTTGTGCATGTAACGGTGATGCAGCAGGTGGTGGCCGTTGAGTCGGCGGAAGATCCAGGGCTTTTCCACGCGGCGCTGCTTGGGCAGGTGCATGCACCAATGGATGTACTCATAGGTGCCGTAGTAGCCGGCGATGGCGATGAAGGCACCGAGGAGGAAGGCGAAATGCCCGGTGAGCCACGCGATGGCGAGGGAAGGCAGCAGGCCGATGAGAATGATCACGGGGCCGTTCCACCAGGCCATGGGGATGGTCTCTTTGTCCTTCTCTTGGACGAGATGGTAGGTGTGATCGGCCTTGAAGACCTGATGATGCACCACGGCGTGGGCTTGGAAGGCATAGCGAAAGCTGCCGACGGGGCGATGCATCACAAACTTGTGGATCGACCATTCAAAGAAGGAGGCAAAAATCACATTCGCGCCGATTCCGGCGGCGCACCAAAGCAGGAGTTCGTTCATGGGGTGGGGTTCGAGGCAGTTACCGCGGGCTGGTTGGGCACCGGGCAGGGGCGGCGATGCTGGGACAGTTCGGGCGGAAAAACCAGCCTTTTATCCAGAAACTTCCGTTTCATGCCTTGCGGTCGCTTGGCCCATGGAAAGAATGTCCGTTGCGTCTTCGTCCCTTTCGCCCGCATGTCTCTCCGCCCCACCCTCGCCGCTCTTTTTGCCCTCGCTTTGCCTGCCGCTGCCCAGCCAGCTACCACGCCTGTTTTTTGGCCAGTGAAGGCTGGCCCCACCCGCGATGGCATCGTGCCTTCGGCGGATGTGGCGAAGCTGCCGCTCGAATGGGATGGGGCCACGAATAAGAACATCGCCTGGCGCACGCCGCTGGAAGGCAGCGGCCACAGCACGCCGGTGATCGGTGGGGAGGTGATCTGGTTCACCGCGGCCACGGCGGATGGAAAGAAGATGTTCGTGTATGGCATCGACCGCCAGAGCGGGAAGATCCTGCATCACATCCTCCAGTTTGAAAACGAGGCTCCCGAAGAGCTCGGCAACCCGCTCAACAACTACGCCGCGCCTTCGCCCGTGCTCGAAGAGGACGCGTTGTATGTCCACTTCGGCACCTACGGCACCGCCCGCCTCGATCCCGCCACGGGCAAGACCGTGTGGCAGCGTCGCGACATCAATGCCCGCCACTTTCGCGGTCCCGGCTCCTCGCCGCTCGTGCATGGTGACCTGCTGGTTTTGACCTTTGACGGCATCGACAAGCAGTTCGTGACCGCTCTGAACAAAAAGACCGGCGAGACCGTCTGGACCACCCCCCGTACCACCGACTACGGCGACCTCGACAAGGAAGGTAAGCCCACCCGCGACGGCGACATGCGCAAGGCCTACCACACGCCCGCCGTCTTCGATTTGAACGGCACCGAAGTCCTCGTTTCCGTCGGTTCCCGAGCTGCTTTTGGTTACGAAGCCAAAACCGGCAAGGAACTCTGGACGGTGCGTCACGGTGGTTTCAACGCCGCCATTCCGCCGGTGCGTCTGGGCGATCTGCTCATTCTCAACACCGGCTCCGAGCGAGCCCACACCGTCGGCCTCCGCATCGACGCCAAAATGTCCGGCTACATCACGGAGAGCCACACCGTGTGGGACAAGGACAAGCGCAACGCCAGCGAAGCCTGCCCCGTGCTGCTCGACGGCACCTACTACCAGATCACCCGTGGCGGCATTCTTTCCGCCACCGATGCGAAAACCGGCAAGGACCTCTGGGACGACCGCCTCCAGGGTCGCTTCCTCCCCAGCCCCATCGTCCTCGGTGACAAGCTGCTCATCTGCAACGATCCCGGCCAGTGCTACCTCGTGAAAGCCAGCCCGGAGAAGTTTGAAGTGCTGGGCACCAACGTGATGCCCGAGATGATCACCTCCTCGCCGGTCGTGGCGGAGGGTGCTTTGTTCATCCGCACCATCGGGGCACTGTATAAGATCGAGAAGAAGTAGGTCAGAGGTCACTGCCTCGGTGAGAGTGGGTGGGTGGCTACAGGGCGATGTTTCCCCGATGTACATCAAGATAGTAAATACCCAGGCCCTCCAGTTCCCGCAGCGCCCGTTGCACCTGCGGCCAATCCTCCTCATATCGGCTCTGCCACGTTTTCATGCGTTCCTCCCAAACCTCCGCTGAGAAATCCGGCGGTGAATCTAGGTAGGCTTGAGCAAAATCGACGATGAAGGGACGATCCACGATGCTCATCTCGATGGCTCGCCAGTGATCGTCCGCATGAATCAGCACCGGGACGTTGAATCCCGCGACCTCCGTCACCCCCAGTTCTCCCAGCCGCTCGTAGCAGTCCCGCTCCAAGCGAAAGCCATGGGCATCTTGGATTTTCAGTGCCCAGGCGCGTTTACTGTTGCCACGAACTTTCCAGACCCTACCATTGAGTCCGGCACCGAGTTCTCCCGTGAGCTCAAAGCCGCGCAGCATGGCATACGCTTCGGCCATCTCGGATTCATCTTCGTTCATAGTCACTTCGATTCGATGTTCACTTCACGCACACCGCATTCTGCTCAGGTTCGCATGGTTCTGCACCTTGGTGGGCAGGATGTGCCGCTGGCACAGATGGGGCCGGATTTCATCATCCTCAAGCAAGCCTTGCATCAAACGCAGGGACCAGCCAGCGGCAGCATCACCCTCACCGTGGATGGCATCGCGGAAGAAATCCCCGTGGATTTCCCAGAGGGCATCCCCGCCGGGCAGCGCCGCGTGTCGCTCACGGAGGTGGGCTTGGCGGTCGCTGCCTGAATGGACAGAGAAAATAATCTGGCCGTCATCCAAACAACCTCTCTCGCCGCACGTCTTGAGCCTTGACCCTTGTCGGGGGAATCGTAATACACACGTCATGCGTCGTCACGTCACTCTCTTGCTGCCTGCCTTGCTTGCGATCGGTCTTGTCGTGGTGGCTTGTACCACGCCGCATGACGCGAATCGCATCCGTCGCTGGGAGTCGCGCTACAATGACAGTGCTCTCGGGCCGGTGACGCCGGATCAATTGCTGGCTGAGGCTCGTGTGAAGCTGGATCTCATTCCGGCGGGCACGGTGGGGCGGCGTTACTACCGGCCCATGGATGTGCGTTACATCACCATCCACAGCACGCAGAACTACACGGGCAATGCCTATAACCATGCTCTCGCTCTGAAACGCGGAGCTCTGCGGGCCACGAAGCGTCCCGGCGGCAATCGCATCGGTTTCCTCACCTGGCATTTCACGGTGCAGCAGGATGTGGCCGTGCAGCACCTCCCTTGTCGTGAGCAGGGCGAGCACGCGGACTTCGACGGCCCTGGAAACAACTACAGTATCGGCATTGAGATGTGTGAGCATCACGGCAATGACATCGGCCTCACCATTGATCGCACGGCCCGGCTCGCCGCTTATCTGATGCGGGCCTACAATATCCCGCTGAGCCATGTGAAGGGCCATTACCACTGGCCGCGCAAAGGTCTCAGCGTCCCGAACAAGGACTGCCCACACTTCCTGATGGATCGCGGCCGCCCCGGTCCCACCTGGCAGTGGTTCCTCGGCCGGGTGCAGATGCACTACAACCGCATGCTTCCAGGGCCTGCGACACCTCTTGGCTGAGGAAGAAAATCTGAAAGCTAAAAGCTAAAAGATCAAAGATGAAGCCTCGCCCCACCTTCTCTCCCTTTTTGATCTTTCATCTTTCATCTTTGATCTTTTCCCTTCTCCTCCCGGCGCAGGACGGCATCACAGCTTCGAAAAGCGAACGGGTCGCCACGCTGGCGGATACTC
Source organism: Verrucomicrobiaceae bacterium (assembly GCA_016713245.1). Lineage (GTDB taxonomy): Bacteria > Verrucomicrobiota > Verrucomicrobiia > Verrucomicrobiales > Verrucomicrobiaceae > Prosthecobacter. The sequence continues at coordinate 975,412 of JADJPM010000004.1, forward strand.
GGATCAAAGAAAGTTCCGGCCTCGCTCGTAGCCAGCGTCATGAAGGCATCTTTTGGACGATGAACGACTCCGGCGGCGAGCCCTGCGTCTTCGCCATCGACCTCCAGGGCCGCACGCGGGCCAAGGTGCGCATTCAGGACGCGGCCAATTTCGACTGGGAAGATCTCGCCAGCGGTCTCGACGAGCAAAATCAGCCCGTGCTCTACATCGGCGACATCGGCGACAACCTCCACATCCGCCCCACCGTGCAGGTTTACCGCATCCCCGAGCCAGCCATCGCCGCTGCTGGAGAAATCGTCCCGGAGACCATCAGCGGCCCCTCCATGCACTGGCATCTGACCTATCCCGGCGGCCCGCGAAATGCCGAGGGCCTCCTCGTGCATCCGAAAACACGCCGCCTCCATGTGCTGAGCAAGGCGGAGGATGGCCGCTCCGTGCTCTACGCCTTTCCCGCTGGTGTGGAACCTCTCGCCGAGGCGGATCAAGGCGCTGAAAACAAGCACAAGCCCGTCCTCCTCGAAAAAGTGGGCGCGGTGAGCTTTCCGGGCTACGAGCGAGTGGGAAAGCGGCCAACGGATGATCGCCTCTGCACCGGCGCGGCCTTTTCGCCTGATGGCTCCCGCCTCGCTGCCAGCACTTACAGCAGCCTCTATGAATGGCAGCTCCCGGCGGGCAAGCCCACCGCCGAAGCGCTCGCGGCCAAGCCCCTGCGGCTCGTCCCAGATCTCCTCCGGCAGCTCGAAGCCATCACCTACGATGCCGATGGCCGCACCCTCTGGCTCACCAGTGAGCACCTCCCCACGCCGCTGGTTCGGGTGAGCCGCTGAGGCTGGCAGGGGAAAAGAGGGCCGAGAAATTTCAGGAAGGAAGGTGGCGTGCCAAAGTTTTACCTTGCACTCAGTTCACTTAATATGGTAATTATCAAATTAGGTTAACTTTCAGCTTCTGATGAACTCCAAGCCATCCCTCCTCTCCTCCCCCAAAGCCACTCAGGCAGCTCTCGCCGCCATTTTGCTGCTCTCAGGCTTCTGCTCCCTGGTTTACCAGACGGTCTGGCTCCGGGAATTCCGCCTCGTTTTTGGCGGAGCGGCTCCGGCGGCAGCGGCGGTCGTGGCGGTGTTCATGGCGGGGCTCGGCTTCGGCGGAAAATTTTTTGGCGGCTGGGTGGAGAAGGTCGGCAGGCCGTTTCGCTTCTACGCACGCCTCGAAATCGGTATCGCCCTGGCCGCGATGGCCTCGCCCGTGATGCTGGGGCTGGCCCGGACGCTCTATTTAAAGACCGGCGGCACGGCGGGCATGGGCCTCGGAGCCGCCACCTGCCTGCAACTGCTCATGACCGCCCTCGTGCTCGGCCTTCCTTGCTTCCTCATGGGCGGCACGCTGCCTGCCGCGATGAAATTTGCCCAGCGTGACGATGATCCACGCCGCTCGATCACCGCCTTCTTTTACGGCATCAACATCGCCGGAGCCGTCAGCGGAGCGCTGCTGAGCACTTTTTGGCTTCTGCCGAGCGTGGGAAATCGCAGCACGCTCATCATCGCCGTGCTGGCAAATCTCGTCATCGCCCTCGTGGCCGGTCTGATCTCGATGCGGGAGGAAAAAGAGCCGCGTGAGACCGCACCCGTGGTCGAAATCGAGGAAGAAATCGTCAGCGCGAAGGCTCCCACGCCCTTTGTGCTCGCGGCGGCCTTCATGAGTGGTTTCACGTTTTTCGTCGTCGAGTTGGTGTGGTATCGCATGTCCACGCCGTTGCTCGGTGGCTCGGTGTATGGCTTTGGCCTCGTGCTGTGCGTGGTGCTCGCGGGCATGGGCCTCGGTGGTCTGCTTTACTCGATGATCTTGAAAAAGGCCGAGCCGAGCATCGCGGGATTCACCTTGGTTTCGGCCCTGCAAGCCTTCGCGGTGCTCCTGCCGTGGGCGCTGGGTGATCGCATCGCGCACCTTGCTCTGGTGATGAACAACAGTCTCCGCGCTCTCGGCCTCGTCGAGATGGCCGCTGGTTGGGCGGTGGTGATGGGGCTGCTGGCCTTCCTGCCCTCGCTGCTCAGTGGCATTCAGTTTCCGCTGCTCGTGTCCTTGCTCGGTCGCGGCAATGTCGGCGTCGGTCGCCAGCTCGGGCGGGCCTATCTTTGGAATACGTTTGGCTCCATCTCCGGCTCGTTGCTCGGTGGATTCGTGCTCGTGCCGCTCATGGGGCTGGTGAATTGCTGGCTCGTGATCGGCTTGCTCATCGCCATGATGTCCGCCGCGTCGCTGTGGATTCAAAGCGGTGGCGTCAGAGCTTCCCAGCAATCGGTTTGGACGCTGCTCGGCCAGAGCAAGCTCGCCACCGCCGGGCTCGCCGCTTGCCTAGCCTTTGCGCTACTCGCTCAAGGCCCCACCGCCGTGTGGCAGCACTCACCCATCGGCTACGGCCGCGTGAAGGACAATGTCACCACGGCCCTCGGCCTCGAAACATGGCAGCGTGAGACACGCCGCAGCATCGTCTCCGCCTATGATGGCCGTGAAACCACCGTCGCCGTGGTCGGCGGCACGCAGTATTGCTTTTTGACCAACGGCAAGAGCGACGGGTCTGCCGTGAGTGATGCGGGCACGCAGGTCATGCTCGGCATCGTCGGTGCTATTTTGCATCCAAATCCACGCAACGCCTGCGTCGTCGGCCTCGGCACGGGAACGACCTCTGGCTGGCTGGCGGACGTACCCGGCATGCAGCGTGTGGACACGTTGGAACTCGAAGAAGAGATCCGCAAAGTGGCTCAATACTTCGAGCCGGTCACTCGCAACGCGATGAAGCATCCCCGCGTGAACAACATCACTGGCGATGCTCGTGAGTTCCTCCTCACCAAGGGTGAAAACTACGATCTCATCGTCTCCGAACCCTCCAATCCATGCCGTGCTGGCGTGGCAAACCTCTACACCCGCGAGTTCTACGAAAACGCCAGCCAGCGCCTCACTCACGACGGCATTTTCTGCCAGTGGCTGCAAGGTTACGAGGTCGATCCAGACACCATCAGCACCGTCATCGCCACGCTGCACTCCGTTTTCCCCAAGGTCGAAGTGTGGTCCACTCAGTCCACCGATATGCTGCTGGTCTGCGCCAAGGAAGACAAGCCCTGGCCGCTCGCCTCCATCCGCCAGCGCATCCAGATGAACCCCATGAAGGAAGCGCTCAACCGCTTCTGGGAAACGGATAGCGCCGAGGGCTTCCTCGCCAGTTGCCTCGCCAATTCCGATTACTGCGCCGCTCTGGCCTTAAACTCAGAGCTGCCGGTGAATTCCGATGACATGAATCGTCTTGAGTTCAGCTTTGCCCTCAGTGTAGCAAAGGACACCAACTGCCCCTACGACCTCACCAAGGCCGCCACCGCCGTCGCTTGTCAGATGCCCAAAGTCGATGGGCAAATCGATTCGTTGCGCTACGACGCCGAGCGCCTGCACCTGCCCTTGCGTCTCTGGAAATCAGCCACCAGCAGCGTTTTGCCTGGAAACACGCCCGCCCAGATCACGGACCGCCTCGACGTGCTCAAAGCCTACCAAAAGAACGATTTCGCCACCTATTTGAAGGCTCCACCACCCGCCGTCTCCGTTTGGGCTGATCACTGGCGCACTGCACTCGCCAAATCTCAAACCGGCGCTGCCGACGCGGAGACCGCCATCGCTCAAATCGAGTCGGTCATGCCGCTCGAAGCCCAATTCCTTCGCGCCATCACCGCGGACGAACGACGCCATGCTGTCGAATATGTGACGCACCTCCAAAAGGGATTCGAAATGCTGCAAAAGTCACCTTGGTGCCAAATCGATCTCGTCGCCAGATCACTCAAATCGCTGCCCATCGTCACCAAGGCACGCTATGGCGTCACCGAGCAGGCCTTGGCAAAACTCTTTGTCACTCTTGGGGAAAAGTATCCGGTCGATATAGCTCTCGGTGTACGCCACGCAGCCCGCATCGAAATGGCGATGCATCTGCCCATCGAGGCCCGGCTTTCCGCCGTGAAGAGCCTTGGCTTGCCCTACCCCTGGCATCCACGTGCCCTCGTTCTTCGGGCGAATGCGTTCCTTCAAACCAACGACCCTCGCGCCGATGAAGCCATGGCCGATCTCAATCGCTTCATCGCCCAAGGCGGCAAGATCGGCGGTGAAACACCCCCTTTCGTGATTCCGTCGATCCTGGAAATGCTCGAGAAGAAGCCTGCCCAAGCTCAGCCGATGGTGCTCAGCACGCAGCCAGCGGCCAAATAAACGCCTCAAGAAGCGCTGAGGTCTTTGTTATAAAAGACCTTCACGAACTTCATGCCCTTCTTCTCGTCGTAGCCGCGTTCGATCACAGGCTGGTCATCCGTGGCAGCGGGTTTGACGTGGATTTCGACGCCCGTGTCGAGCTTCAGCACGGCAGCGATGCGCTTCTTGGCCTTGGTGACATCCTTCTTGGAAATCTCAAAGCTCGTCTCCAGTGCCTGGCCTTGCTCCTCTTCGATGCGGGCTTTGTGTTCGCCGAAGCGGCTAATGGTTTCCGGGTCTTTCAGCACCTCACGCTCGAATTCATCGAGCTGAAAAGTCTCGCGCTGCTCGAAGTAATCGAGCGCGTCCTTCGCTGCGGTGGCCGCTTCCCAGGGCGGCGTGTCGTCCTCCTCGCTTTCGGTGGGCTTTTTCTCCTCCAGGAAGGACACAGCCATCTTCGCGTAGGCATTCGTGAGGAAGGCGGCATCCGGCACGGCCTCGACACCGAGGAATTCACGCACCCAGAACCGTGTGTCCGCGCCGCCACGATCAAAGGTGAGGATGTAGTAACCCTTCTCCGACCAGTAATCGAGGATCAGGCAGCCTTTGTCGATCTTGTCGGGATTGATGCCCTGCTCGGTGGAGAGGCGCAGGTCGCCATTGCGAGCGGTGATGGTGAGGAAAGGAGTGACGCTGTCCGATTTCAGAATGCAGAGACCGTTCACCAGTTCGCCCTCGATGTGAATTTCCTTCAACAGCGCTATGCAGAGATCGCCCGCCTTGATGTTCGGATGGTTCGACTTCGCGTAGAGCCGTTTGGCGATCTCGATGCCGCGTTCGAGCAGATTCGCCTCGCCCGCGAAGATGGCTTTGACGCAGGTGTTCACCTCATGCTGCTCCAGGGAGGCATGATGGGTGAAGCGATGCCCGATGAGGTTCTTGAACGGCTTCACAAACAAGGCCGTCAGCGCCTCCTGATCCTTCTCCGCAATCTCAAAGACCTCCTTGGAGGTTTGCAGCGGCTCCTCACGCAGAGGATTGCCGATTTTGGCGAGGACGGCCTTGGTGGCAGTGGCGGTGTTGAGACGGAGCTTGATGGACATGCGGGGCGCGGAGGCTAGCGAGCATGGAGGAGGTGCAAGCTGGAGTTTGAAGAGTTCATTTTAGAACTCCAAAACTCACTCATACGGCATCCACCAGGCTTTGAGCCATTCGGTGGTGGTGCGTTTGAAGCCGCGTTTGAGGAGGCGCTGTTCCATATCGGTGAGGTGGGCGGCTCCGTAGAAGATGGCGAGGCGTTTTTTGCCGGCGGCGAGCTGTTTATCAAGGACTTCAAAGGCCACGCGGTTGCGCTCGCCGACGATGACGGTGCCTTCGCCTTCCTCCACGCCGCTCATGAGTTTCTCCACTTCGTCGAACTGCGAGGCCATGCCGCGTTTCAGTTCGAGTGAGCCGTCCTTACTCATCAGGATGCGGAAGAGCGTGGCAAGCGCCGCGGCCTCGGAATCCGCCTCCGCATCGTCACCCTCGGCGGCGGCCTGCTGAGCCTGCCAGAGCTTCAGGTAGAGCTTGAGGAAGCTCTCCTGCTTCTTCTCGCGGGTGTCATGAAACTGCGAGGATGTCATGTCGGCATGCACAAAGTTCTTTGCCGCGTAGTCGATGCCTTCGAGCTGGCCGTGGAGCTTCAAGGTGTCCCGCATGAAGGTCTGTATCGTGCCCACCCATTGCAGGCTGCCGCTGCCTCCGCCGGGCTTCATCTGCTCCTTTTTGCGTTCATGCATCGGCGGGCCGACGAGTTCATAAAGCACGGCGTCGTAGCTGCGGAAGCGGACGTTAAGCGCGTCGTAGTAGCTTTTATCCGCGATGTGAATGGCACCGACGAGATCGACGATGACCTTTTGAGGCGACTCAAAGCGCACGATGGCTGTTTCGAGGCTGTCACCTTCATCATCCTCGACGAAGCGGACGTAGTCGGTGCCAGCTTTCGCGATGCCGAGGGGCAGCAGCAGGAGGAGAAAGAAGGCGGTGAGCTTCATGTGGCTTATTTGAAGAGCCGCTCGAAGAACTGCTTCATCTCTTCCCACGAGGCTTTGTCGGCGGATTCGTTGTAGGCGGCCCCTTTGCTATTGTCATTGCCCGCAGCTTTTTGAGTGAAGGCATGAACGGCACCGGGATACTGGACGAGTTTGAAATCGACGCCGGCGTCCTTCATCTCCTGCTCGAAGGCGGCGAGGTCTTTGGCTGGCACAAAAGGATCATCCGCCCCGTGAAGGGCGAGGACCTTGCCTTTGATGTTCTTGCCATCCGCCGGGGCAGGGGAATCGAGGCCGCCGTGGAAGCTGACGACGCCCTTCACCATGGCTCCGCTGCGGGCCAGTTCGATGACGCCGGTGCCGCCGAAGCAGTAACCGATGGCGGCGATCTGGGTGGGATCAGCCTGCGGGGTTTTGCGGAGCTGCTCCAGCCCGGCGAGGAGTCGCTCGCGGTAGAGTTTGCGGTCGGTTTTGTATTTCCCGGCCTCTTTGCCGGACTCCGGCGGCTGCGGACGGATGCCTTTGCCGTAGATGTCCGCCACGAAGACATTGTAACCGAGCTCCGCGAGCATCTTGGCCCGCATTTTCTCGTTCTCGCTCACGCCGGTCCACTGGTGAATGATGAGCACGGAGGGCAGTTTGCCGGTTTTGGTGCTTTCCACGACGTGCAGACCTTCGCAGGTGACGCCGCCGGTGGTGTATTCGACGGCGGTCGTGGCGATCTCCGCCCGCAAGGAGGTGGCAACGAAGAGGAGTAAGGAGAGGAAGGCGCGTGGTTTCATCCGGCGGCGAGCTTAGGCCGCCTTTTGGAGGGCTCAACCCTCTACTTTGTCGTCATGACGAAGACGCCGTTCCATTCCGCAGGCGGGCTGGAGGCGAGTTGCGTGCATCGTGTGAGGAAGACCTGCGTGAGTTTGTCATTCAAACCAAGGTCGCAGGCTCGTTGGAAGGCGGTCGTGGCCTCGGTGAAGCGTCCGGCGCGGTAATGCGTCATGCCTGCATCATACGGGAGGAGTCCAGGAGGCGCCGGCATGTCGGCAGGGCCGAGCACGGTGAAGATCTCGATGGGCTTGGCCTTGCCCTTCACGGCGATCAAATCGACGCGGCGGCAGAGAAAGAGGTCCTTCACATGCGGATGCACGGTCTCGCTGATGAGGAGGTCGATCTCGTATTGCTTGGTGACGCCTTCGAGACGGGAAGCGAGGTTTACCGAGTCGCCGATGACGGTGAGGTCCATCTTTTCGTAGAGCCCGGCGGAGCCGATGTTGCCGACAACGACATTGCCCTGATGAATGCCCATGCCGATGCGCAGGCTAGTCATTCCACGGGCTTGCCAGCCGATGTTTTGTTCGGCGAGCACCTGCCGCATGTGGAGGGCTGTTTCGACGGCGGCGATGGCATCTTGGCGGCAGCCTTCCTCGCTCGGCTGAGCCCGCGTGCTGCCCCAGAGGGCCATGACGGCGTCGCCGATGAATTTATCCACCAGCCCGCGATGCTGGAAAACGCAGGCGACCATGCCGGTGAGGTATTCATTGAGCAGTTTGACGACCTCCGAAGGCGAAAGCTTTTCCGAGATGCTGGTGAAGCCACGAATATCGGAGAAGAACATGGTCACACGTCGCTCGACGCCGCCGAGCGTGGTGTAAAGGCCCTCGTGATCGGCCATCATTTCACGCACGAGCTCAGGTGAGGTGTAGCGGGCGAGAAAGTGGCGCAGCTTGCTCTTTTCGCGGAGTTGCTGCACCCACACGCCAGTTAGGCCAAAGCCGCCACAAAGACCGATGCCGAGCAGGAAAGGCTGCGCGGCAGTTTCGATGCTGGCGAGATCAAACAGCCAACGAGAAAGCCCTTGGGCGAGAAGGCTGGTCACGATCAAGCTCCCGACACACCACACGGGCTGGCGGATGAAATGGACTAGAAGCCAAGCCAAGGCAGCCGCGGCCAAAAGCGATCCCCAGCGCCAAGTTTCAGGCATCGGATGGATGAACGAATTTCCCAGGAGGGCGGTGAGAGCATGAGCGTGGATTTGCACGCCGGGCAGGTGACCGAGCGGCGTGTCCTGAAGGTCCTGCAAATCGCTGGCTATGGCACCGATGAGGATCGTCTTGCCTCGGAAGATTTCGCCTTGGGCGAGATTTGCCTTCCAAAGCTCAGGGACGAAGAGCTGGAAGAGGGAGATCGGCGTGTAGGAGCCAGGATCAGCAAAGCGGATGCGGGAGCGGTGGGGCAAATCGAGCAGGGCTTTCGGCTGCATGTTTCGGGCCATCACATAGGCGGCGGATGGCAGGGAATGCTCTCCGGCTTCACCGATCACTTCGCGGCCGCTTTGCAGTGCCTCGGCCTCGGATGCGGTGATCTGCCAGTGAAAGGTGCGGATGCGCTCGTCCGCATCGGGCCACAGGGTGAGCACACCGGTGTTTGCCGTATCGGGCTGTGGTCCGGTGAGGGAGGGCGTCGGAAGCACTCGCTGCGTGACGATGGCCTGTCCGACCTGCGAGTCTTCGAATTTCATGCCGAGTACGACTTTGCCGCGATGCCGTTCGAGGGCCTCACGCAGCAGGCGGTCGTTCTCGGGATCTTCGGAAGGGCTTTTGAAGGTGATGTCGAGAAAGACCTGTCGTGCGCCCGCCTCAAAAAGCTTGTCCAGCACCTGTGCCCACACGCGGCGAGGCCAGGGCCATTGCTTCTGCATGGCTTGCAGGGCAGGGGAGGCGGCGATGTCCTCTGGCCAGGCGGATTCCAGCGTGAGGCTGGCGTCATCAATGCCGAGCACGAGGATGTCGGGGTTCGTTGGCGTTTTGGCTCCAGCCTGATGAAAGCCGTCCAGCGTGATGCGCTCGCGACGCAGCAGCACGCTGCGTGTGGCAGGCCATGCATAAAGCCCGCCGAGGAGGATCAATCCGGCGAAGATGAGAAGCGGCACCAGCTTTGCCTCGAAGGCCTCGGAACGCGAGACCTTCGCTGCCTCATTCGATGTGCCATGGCTGCTCATGCTTTGGATAACGGGTGTCAAAGACGACGCAGCATCTTGAGGGCTTCACGCTGTCGCAGGGCATCACCAGCTTGCTTGGCGGCTTCCAAGGCGAGCTGCGCATAGCGTTGTATCTGATCGTCACGGCCGATGTGCCGCGATGCACGAGCGAGACCGAGCCAGTCATCGGCCACGAGATGCTGGCGTGCGGCGGCTTGATCGAGTGGGATGGCTTTTTCATACCAGCGTGCGGCCTCCAAGTGCTCGCCGAGCAATTCAGCGGCACGGGCCTGATAGCGGGCGGCGTCCGCCTGCTCCATGACATCACCTTTCGCGGCTCGCCAGGCCTTGCTGGCAAAGCTGGCGGCCTCGGAAGGAGAGCCTTTGGCGAGGAGCAGTCGGGCTCGAAGGTTCATCAGGCGGGAGCCGCCAGCGGAGATGTCTTGGCGCTCCACGAGATCGAGAGCCTCACTCAAACGATTCTCATCGAGAAGCATGTGCGCCTTCAACCAGCCTGCCTCGGCGAGCAGACTGCGAGTCTCGCGATCGATGGTGCTGGGGCTTATGCTGCCGAGATGACGATCGAGCGCGGCGAGGCTTTGGCGTGCGGCGGCGTTCTGACCGGCGGTGTGTTGCACGACGGCCAGATTGACGAGGTTGCGAATAATGCCTGGCGTGTGACCGGCGGAGACATGCAGATCGAGCGCGGCTTTGTATCCCTGCATGGCGGCGGAGTGCTGACCGGCTCGAAAGGCCGTCTCCGCTTCTTGCGACCATGTCAAAGCCTCCGCCTGGGCTGGGGGCAATGTTTTCGCCGGTGAATAGCATGAGAGCCCTCCGATCAGCGGCAGGGCCAGGAGCATCACGCGGAGCTGAAAAAGGCGATCAGGGCTCATTGGGCAGGCGAAGGAGGTTTTCTTTCTTTTTGGGCACGCCCTGACTCACCGGCCAGAGGCCTTTGATGGAATTGAGGACCTCATCGGCATTGCGCAGCGTTTCGGTGCCTTTGCGAATGAGCTTGGGGATTTCAGGGCTGGATGCGCTGATGGCTTGATCGAGCTTGCCCACGGCGCTTTGGAGCGTGGTGACGCCTTCACCCATCTCGGTGACGAGGGGTGGGATGTCTTGGTTCAGCGTCCGCGTGAGCTTCTCGAAGTGGCTGAGAGATTTCCAAAGCTCGGCGTCGGGTTTGTTGAGCTGGGTGAACAGGCTCGTGCCCTGCTGAGTGGCCTGATGAATGTCCTTCATGATTTGCGGCATGTCGGTTTTCAAGGCATCCGCCGTGACGCGGAGGCCGGAGAGCATGACTTTGAAGTCGCCTTTGGGATCGTTGAGGAAGGAGATGATCTCGCGGGTCTCGATGACCGCAGGCCGGATCTCATCCTTGAGGCTCTCCACGAGCGTGCTGATGGATTTCTCCGGGCTGAGAGGCAGCGTGTCTCCTTCCTTCAATTCCGGCGTGGAAGGCGTGCCGGCTGTCACGTCGATAAAACGATCTCCAATGAGGCTCTCACTGGCGATGGCGGCCTTCGAGTCCGCTCGCAGGAAGTGGGCGTATTCGCTGAAAACCTCCAAAGTGACCCGCACGCGGTTTTCACCCTCCAACTCGACGTTTTCCACTTTTCCGATGCGAAAGCCGCTGAGCCGCGCCGCCATGCCTTTATGCACGCCCTGACTGCTGGCGGCGATGAGATCGATGTGCCGTGAGGAGCGGAAAATCTCCTGCTTCCAGATGACGAAGCCCACGAGGCTGAGAAAGCCTGCCACGGCGACGAAGATGAAAAAACGGGCACGAGTCTCGACGAGGTGAAATCGAGGGTCGGTGTTGTGCAGGAACTTCATGGTGTGGGGTCCTCCAAGTGAATCATCCAGTCGGGACGGAGACGCGGCAATGTCGAATCTCCGCTCTCGATTGCGCCGCGATGCACCAGCAGCACGGCCAGCTTGGGCTGCTGTATGCGCATCCATTCCAGCATCGCCAGCAGACGCTCCAAGGCCTCGCCATCGAGGTCATCGAGCAAAAACTCCGTTATGAGGAGCCGTGGACGTAAAACAGCGCAGCGAATGAGGCTGCCCATGCGCACGGCATAACTGCTCAGCGTGTCTGGCAGGGCAAAGAGTCGCTTTTGCATCCACTCATCTTGGTTGGGCAGGCGGTTGAGAGCCTCGCTGAGACGCTGCTCCACCTCATCGGGCGTGGCACTCTGGTGAAACAAGGCGGGCAGGCAGAGGTTTTCCCACACCTTAAGATTGCTCACGAGGCCGCCGCCCGCATGTCCCACCTCGGCGAGCAGCGCGAGACGTCTGCTCTCAGGCCAGTCGTAGATGCTTTGGCCGAGCAGCCGCACCTCGCCTTCCTCCGGTGGAGCCAGTCCCATCAGCGCATCCACAAAAGCACGGCCTTGTTCCATGCTGGTGACGGTGACGACGCCAAGAGAGCCCGCCTCAAGGCGCAGCTCGGCACCTTGGAAGGCGGTGGTGCGCACGCGGCTCATGCTGGCGAGTGTTTCAGTCATGCGATTTAAAGAGTGAGCAGGGCAAAGAGGACATCCGTGGTGAGCAGCAGGATAAAGCCGCGCATCACTGCCAGCTCCGCCGCCTGCGGAATCCAGATGCGGCTGGGCGGCACATAGATGCCGCTGGAACATGCCGTGGCAGCGATGACCAGGCCGAAGCAGGTGTTCTTGGTCACGGAGAGCAGCAACTCCTGCACGGTGAACGAACTGAAAAGTGCTTGATAGTAGGGGCCGAGGTCGATCTCGACGATCATCGAGGCCAGTGCGGGCCCCATCCCTGCCACGATGGCCTGAAAATAGAAAATGAGCACCGGCACCGCCACCGCGCAGCCGACCACACGCGGCACGAGAAGGTATTCACCTGGATCGATGCCCATGAGATAGAGGCCGCGGATCTCGCCCTGCACCTTCATCGCTGCCAGCTCGCTGGCGATGGCTGCACCGCTGCGCCCCAGCACGATGAAGGCGGTGAAAAGCGGCGCAAACTCACGCAGCACCACGAGCTTTAGCATTTTCACATTCAGCTCGATGCCACTGCCGAGGAGCGCTCGTAATTGCGTCTCCATCGTGAGCCCGATGGCTACAGCGGCAAAGGAAGCGGGCAGCAGGGCCTGAATGCCGGTGAAGTAGATTTGCTTGAACGTCACCTCCATCACCGGGCGACGGCGCAAAGCGTCCAAATGCGTGAGTGCATGTACCAGGATGCCCGCCGTCAGTTGGAAGAACGAGATGATCGAACCAAGGACATGGGTCTGGGCGGGGCGCATCGGTTGTGACCTTACATAACTCGGCTGCGGGCCGCCTGATATGCCAAACGTGGCAGTTGCTGCCCCGGCTTTGCGCTTCCAGGCAGGGAGCACAAGATCGGAGGGGTAATGAGTGTTGCTTTGTTGAAGGAGGATGATTCGCTGCCTTCGAGACCAACCTCTTATGAATACCCCTCAACCTTTGAAATTCATCCTGCTGGTTCTGAGCCTCGCTCTGGCAGGCGCTGCCACTGCTCAAACAGTGCTCGATCCCTCGCGGGCCGCCGATGCCACGCGGCAGAGCATCGGTGCCGCTCTCGCCAGCCCGTCCACGGATGTCTCCACCGCTCCCGAATCCCCCGGTGATGATGACCTCGGCGATCAGGTGATCCTTTCCAATAGTGAAAAGACCACGGCCTTCACCGCTTGGCTCGATAGCAGCCTCTACTGGACGGACAATGCCTTCAATATCGGCGGCGTGAAGACGGAGGACTGGTTCTATGTCGGTGGCGTGAATATCTCCTGGCAAAAGCCGCTCGGCGGGCGCTTCTACGCGGATGCTTACCTCGGCCAGCACTGGTATCGCTACGAGACGGATACCCGGCTGAACTATGACATGGGCGAGGTGAGGTTTGGCGTGCTCGCCGTGATGCCAGAACTGCGAAATGCCGTGCTCTCCCTCCATTACGGCTACCAGCGCATCACTGATGGCATCGACAACGAAGAACTCTACGAAGCTCATTTGATTCGCCTCGGCCTTCAGAAGACCTTTTTGATCGATCATCGAAACAGCGTGGCCGTGGCCATTGCCAGCACCTTTGCCGCTGGCACCTCTCCGCAGTTGCTCCAGCGCCATGAGCATGCGCTGCAACTGGCCTACAACCTCAAGCTCGCCTCCAAGTGGCATCTCTCCACGAGCTATCGGCTGGCCTACTTTGACTACATCAACTTCCAAGGCCGTGAGGACTGGTATCAGAACCTGGGCGTCTCGCTCAACTACCTGCCGACGGACAACTTCGAGATCAGCCTCGGCTACTACTTTGCCGTCAACAGCAGCAACAACAGCTACTTTGATTACCAGACGCAGCTCGGTGGCCTCAGCATCGCAGGCAAGATTCGTTTTTAACTCCTCCAAGCCATGAAAACCATTCAACGACTCCTTTTTCTGCCTCTGCTCGCCGTTCTGCCCACGGCGCTGACCGCTGCTGATTTCGATTTGGCGGAGATCACCAAGGTGCATCGCGAGGTGAAAGTGCTCAAAGCCAATGCCACGCCTCGTGCTGCCACTGAAGGACTCCAGATCAAGCCCGTCACCTCCATCTCCACCGGCTCTGAGGCCCGTGCCGAACTGCGCTTTCCTGACCAGACGCTCACGCGTCTCGGGGCGAACTCTCGCTTCACCCTGCGTGGAGAATCCCGCACCCTCGATCTCGATCGTGGCGTGATGATGGTGCAGGTGCCCAAGAAACAGGGCGGGGCACACATCCGCACCGCAGGCGTCACCGCAGCGGTCACGGGCACCACGGTGCTCATCGAGTATCATCCCGGAGGCGTGGTGAAGCTCATCGTCATCGAGGGCGAGTGCGTGCTGACCTTGAACCGTGACCGAAGTGAATTCCAAACTCTCCGCGCCGGGCAGATGATCACCATGCAGGACGGCGCAGCCACCATTCCCGACCCTCAAAACATCGACCTCGCCCGGCTTTTGCAAAGCTCACGACTCATCAGTGCCAATGATCCCGCTCAACCGAACCAGCAGCAGATCCAAAATGCCGTGCAGATGCAGCAGCAGCTCATTTCCCATGGGGATCTGCTCAATGGCGGCATGGTGCTGCAAAATCCGGGCGTCACCGTAGGCCTGGCGAACAACACGATCTCTAATGTCGTCACGCCAGTTCCGGCTGCACCTGTTGCGCCAGCTCATGGCCATGTGGAGCCGGGCATGCCGCCTCCGTGACGGGCCTGACTGAATCCAAAAGCTGTGTTAGAGCGGAAAACGGGCCTGCCGATTGGCAGAAAGGCCCGGATTTCCGCTTTCGTTTTGTCCGCCCCCTCTACAGTCCGCCTCCCATTCAAAAAACCACCACCATGACGCCCGAAGAAGCCAAAGCCCAGCTCGACAACCAGGTCCGCGAAATCATCAACTGGCACTTTTCCCCGGAAACCGGCTGCCCCTTCTGGCTCGACTGGGCGAAGAAGAATTTCGACCCGCGTGGCGTGGTGAACAGCTACGAGGACATCATCGCGAAGTTTGATCACTTCCAGGACGAGTATCTCCGCGACCTCCAGCCCGAAGTTTGGGTGCCAAAAGCCTTCGAAGGCAAGCCCTTCAACATTTTCGAAACCGGCGGCACGACCGGCATGCCAAAGCAGCGCATCGGCTGGAATGACTTCCGCGTCGATTATGAAGAGTTCAGCCACAAACTGGCTGATGAGCATTTCCCGAAGGGCAAGAGCTGGATCATGGTCGGCCCGACTGGCCCGCGTCGCCTGCGCCTCGCGGTGGAGCATCTCGCGAACTATCGCGGTAGCTCCTGCTACTTCGTCGATCTCGATCCTCGCTTTGTGAAGAAGGTCATTTCGAACAAGCAGTTCGACGTGGCTCGCCAATACATGGACCACGCGGTCGATCAGGCCGTGCTGCTGCTGAAGAATCGCCGCATCAGCGCCATCTTCACGACTCCGAAGCTGCTCGAAGCCCTCGCTGAAAAAGTTGATCTCTATGGCGTCGGCATTCGCGGCTGCTTCGTCGGTGGCACCACCATGACGCCGCAGTATGTGCGCTTCATCGTGGAAGAAGTCCTCGAAGGCAAAATCGGCTTCTACCCGACCTACGGCAACACCTTGATGGGCCTCGCCGCCAGCGTGCCGCTGACGCCGGAGGACAATTTCTCCATCACCTACTACGCACCGCAGCCACGTGCCGTGCTGCGCATCGTGAACCCGAACGCCACCAACGAAACCGTCGATTACGACGCCTGGGGCCGCGTGGAGCTCACCACGCTCACGAAGGAGTTCTTCATGCCGCGCTTCCTTGAGCGCGATGAAGCCATGCGCCGCAAGCCCCGTGCCCCTTACGCCTGGGACGGCGTCGCCGACGTTCGCCCATTCGGCGCGATGGAGAAGACGATTGTTGAGGGCGTGTATTAACGCTAATCTCCGGCCATGCAGACGAGCCGTCAGCACGACTCAAGGTTACTTGCGAAAGCACGCCAGCAAGGTCTGGCGTGTCCTGAGGACCTTGAGAGGCTGGCCATCGAGCGTGGTTGCGATTACTATGACATCTCCAACCGCGTCATGGAGAAGCCTGTCGTGAACGGTGCTGCATCAGCAGCCTCGGGCCTGTCCAACGAAGAACTCGCTGTCGCGCTTTTGCTCAGCCAGCATCGCAATCTGCTCCGAGTCCGCATGGGGGCGGCCATGCTTGGCTGTCCCTCCAATAGTCCCGCCGAAATCATTGAAATGTGCAGGACGGAAGGCTGTGCCGACGTGGTTCACTACATCGCCGATTGTGGTCGCAAGGTGGAGGCTCAGAATCCTTTCTGGCACAGACTCTCGGAGGCGCTGCTGGATGCCAGCTACGTTCCAGAGGACATGCCGCATCTCTCCCGGTTCGTGGAAATGACAGGCATTGATCGCGGTCGTGTGGGCACTCAAATGCGATGGATTCGCCCCTGGGGAGGTTCTGCCAGTGCCTGAGGCCGCCTTGTCCAATCCTGAGCGCCTCCTCCTTGCTCTTGATGCCTTGCTGGATCACCGGGTGAATTTGGTTCTGTATGGTCGGTCTGCTGTCTGGCTCGGCTTCGACGATCCGCCTCCCGCAGTCGGTGCCACCAAAGACGTGGATGCCATCATTCGAATGTCCCAACTCGACGAACTGGTGAACGACGAGCAGTTCTGGGACTCGCGGGACGCGGTCAACGAGCAGTTCAAGGGCGAGGACATGTACATCACGCATCTTTTTCAGGAGAATCAGGTCTTCCTGAGGCCTGACTGGCTGGCCCACATCGTGCCGTTGGCAAAACCGGTAACCAGGCAACTCGACCTATTTCGTCCCGCCACCATTGATCTCATTTTGACCAAGATGATGCGTGGAAACGACGAGTGGGACATGCAGGATATTGAGTTCATGCTGCATCATGACAAAATCAGCCTTGCGGTGATCACCCAGGCCATGAATGAGGCGGTGATTCCTGACGAACAGGAATACCGCGATGCTTTTGAAAAAGCCCGAGTGCGAGTGCTTGAACTTGCCCGACAGGCTGGCTACCCCTGAGACGTTCTATTTTCCCCAATCAAACCCCATGTCCATCCCCCATCTCCCCGCTCTCCGCAAAGGTCGTCCGTATGAGTCGCTCGATAAGGCTCAGGTCAAAGATCACAAATCTGGCGAGGTTTGCGCTGAAATCAGCCAGGTGAATGCCGGCATCGTGCGCAAGGACCTCGCAAAGATCGGCGAGGCGCGGGCGGCGCTGAAGAAGTTCACGGTGGAGCAACTCATCGAGATCACCGCGAAGGCGGGCGAGCTTTTCCTCAATGGCACGCTGCCTCTCGGCGACAAAGGCCACACGCAGTCGCCGCAGGAGTACATCGCCACGCTTTCCCGCACCAGCGGCTTGCCGCATGTGATGGTGAAGCGAAACATGGCCAAGCTGCACTTTGCGCTGACCAACATGAAGATGATCCTCAACGGCCTCACTCGCGGGCTCGACATGAGCGTCATCGATCGTGGTTTTGGCACGCAGTCTGGCTGCCCAGTGTCCTATTTCCCCACCACGAAGTCCCTGGGCCTCGTCATGCCCTCGAACTCACCGGCGGTGAACTCGCTGTGGCTCCCCGCCATCGCTTTGAAGATCCCGGTGGTCATCAAACCGGGCCGTGAAGAGCCTTGGACGCCGTATCGCCTCATTCAGGCCTTCATCGCCGCTGGCGCACCGCCGGAGGCCTTTGGCTTCTACCCGACCGATCACGAAGGCAGTGGCGAAGTCGTCAAACTCAGCGGACGCAACCTCGTCTTCGGCGATGTGGCCATGGCGAAGATGTATGAGGGCAATCCGAGCGTGCAGGTCCACGGCCCAGGCTGGAGCAAGATCATCATTGGCGAGGACAAGATCGAAAACTGGAAGGACTACCTCGATGTCATGGTCGCCTCCATCAGCGACAACGGCGGACGTTCCTGCATCAATGCCAGCGCCGTCATCGTGCCAAAATACGGCAAAGAAATCGCCACCGCACTCGCAGAGCGCCTCGGTCCCGTGATGCCAACCACCTCCGACGACGAAAACGCCCGCCTCGCTGGCTTCGCGAACGTGAAAATGGCCGACTACATCGACGGCGCCATCGACAACGACCTCAAGACGCCCGGCGCTGAAGATGTGACCGCCCAGTTCCGCAATGGCCCACGCAAAACCGAATTCCAAGGCGGCACCTTCCTGCGCCCGACGATCATTTGGTGCTCCGATAATAAACACCCGCTCGCCAACCGCGAATTCCTCTGCCCCTACGCCAGCGTGCTGGAAGTGCCCCAGGGCGAAGTGCTCAGCCGCATTGGTTACAGCCTCATCGTCACCGCCATCACGCAGGACGAAGCCTTCATCAACGACCTGCTCGAATGCGGCGACATCGACCGCCTCAACATCGGGCCGATCAGCACCATGAAGATCAGCTGGGATCAGCCGCACGAAGGGAACATGTTCGAGTTCCTCTACAAGCGCCGCTCGATTGATTGCGCGTGAGTTAAAATCGCCTAGCATCCACCCATGCCGCCGCCACCAGCCACCCTCGAATCCAAACGCCCCGTCCTGGAGTTCCCAGCCGATGAGGTGAAAATCATTCGCTGGCCTGAACCCGCTCCCTGGAGTGCCCTCAGGAAGGCCATGACCAAAGAGGATTTCGAGTCGCGTGATTGGAACGAAGGCGAACTCGCCTGCACCTGGAAGTTCGAGTTCAACAATGGCTACGCCGAGGCAGGCGAAGAACGTATGAGACTGAATGAAATCAAATACATGAAGTATTTGCCCCAGGCGTTTGCCTCCAGTCAGCAGGGTGGGGCCGAGATGTTCCCCGAGGTGGAAATCTGGCTGAAAGAGAACCTGATGCGGAAACCCGACTTCTGCGTGCTCACGATGCAACAGATGGTCGAGGCAGATCAAGGAGGCTTTCCTATTCCCAAATTCATGATCGAGGTGGTCTCAGCCCATGACACCAGCCAATACCACGATCAGAAGCTCATTGACTACTTCAAGGCGGGTGTCGAGGTCGTCTGGCATGTAAATCCACGCTTGGAAATGGTTGTCATCTACACCGCACTTGGCGAAGGCGAGATCATGCACGGAGACGACATCTGCACCGCTTCACCAGCATTCCCCGAATTCCAAATCAAGGCAGCGGATGTCTTCGCGGCGCTCAAGCTCTGATGTCTGCCCTCATCCCCTTCGATCATCAGCCGCGCACGCGCCTTGTTTTTGGCAATGGCACGCTTTCACGCGTCGGCGAGCTCGTGCGTGAGTATGGCGGCACTCGGGTGCTGGTGGTGAGTGATCCGGGGATCGTGAAGGCGGGCTACACGGAGCGTGCTTCGGGCTTTTTGAAGGAGGCAGGCATCGCGGTCGAGGTTTTTGGCGAGGTGCGGGAGAATCCGAGCACGGAGGATGTGGATGCTTGTGTGAAAGTGGCGCGGGATTTTGGCGCGGACTTCATCATCGGCCTTGGCGGCGGCAGCAGCATGGACACGGCGAAGGGCTGCAACTTCATCCTCACCAACGGCGGTCGCATGCACGACTACTGGGGCACCGGCAAGGCCACGAAGCCCATGCTGCCCCTCATCGCCATCCCGACGACGGCAGGCACCGGCAGCGAATGCCAGAGCTACGCGCTCATCTCCGATGCCGAAACGCATGTCAAAATGGCCTGTGGCGACCCCAAGGCCGCCGCAAAGGCCGCCATCCTCGATCCCGAGCTCACCGTGTCGCAGCCGCGTCGCGTGACCGTTTGCACCGGCATTGATGCGATCTCGCATGCGCTGGAAACGGCCGTCACGAAGAAACGCAATGCGCTCAGCATGCTTTACTCGCGTGAAGGCTTCCGCCTGTGCCATGCAGGCTTCTCGCGGGTGCTGCGTGATCCGAAAGACATCGAGGCACGCGGCATGATGCTCCTCGGCGCCGCCTACGCAGGCATCGCCATCGAAAACAGCATGCTGGGAGCCGCTCACTCGTGTGCGAACCCTCTCACCGCCCTCTTCCACGTCACCCACGGCGACGCCGTCGGCGTCATGCTGCCGCACGTCATCCGATTCAACGCCCAGCAACCCGAAATCGCCGCCATCTACGAAAGCTACTTCGATGGCGACCTTGCCGACCGCGTGAGCGAACTCCTCTGGGAAGCCCAAATGCCCCGCACCATCTCCGAGCACGGCGTGAAGGAAGAAAGCCTCCGCGACCTCGCCGAAATGGCCGCCAAACAGTGGACTGCCCAGTTCAATCCGTGCCTGCCGAGCGTGGAGGACTTTGTGGAGCTGTATCGGGCAGCGTTGTGATCAATCAAGGCCGTGGCCTGCTACGTTTAAAAAAAGTCACGAGTAATCCTCCTAGCAGTAGCGCAACACGAGACGGTTCCGGCGCGGCAATGGCCATTCCTGGGGTGTTTTCATAGCTCCAGTCGTAGATCGTGGCGCTCACGCCATCATTGGCGAGGGTGATTCTCATGACGGCGAAGTAGCTGGGGCCGCCGCCAGTGGGTGCGAATTCGTAGCCGATGTAGCCCTGGGTGCCGAGCTCGAATGGATTGATGGCAGAGCGGCGTCTTTTTTAAACACCTTAATGGTGAGGCCATCACTCGAAAGACGGCCCTCTGGCTGACTGCTGCTGCCTTGCTGTTTGGAGGCCAGGACTGCCAGCCTGGAGTTTTCAGCCAAGGTTTGCTGGAGGCGGTTGGTCGTGTCCGTCAGCTTTTGCGAAAGCACACCACCGAGGTTGTAAAGGAGACGCGTGGCGATTTCTGGCAGCGCTTTCATCGCCCGTTGGAGGAATTCTTTGGAGATTACGAGCACTTTGAGCTGCGTGACTGCTTCCACGGTCATGGTCCGCTTGCTTCGGCTGATAAAGGAGACTTCACCAAACACATCGCCCTTGCCAGCCATTCCAGCCTGCCATTCGGAGCCGTTCTCCTTCCTTCGGGTGAAGCGTGCCATGCCTTCCAGGATGAGAAACATCTCATGCCCGGCTTCTCCTTCACGCAGCAGCGTGTCACCCGCCTTGCATTCCAGCACGGTGCCGGCCTGGAGGAGGGCACGCATGTGATCTTCCGTCATACCATGCAGCACGGCCACGGTGTGGCAGTCCATCGTGGCCGACCATTCCTGCCAGAATGCCTCGGGGGTGCTGATCGGGCGTGCCGCCTGCTCGCGGATGCCTGGAAAGGCATTGTCAAACCATTCGGATGTCTCCGTTGAGGGTCCGTGAGCCAGGCAGATGCGCTGGAAAGGCGACTCTACACGACGCAGGTGATCGGCGTCCTCGTTCAGCATCACCATCGGGCACATGTAGCCCTGGCTGCTTTCGATGATGTTATCCTTGTAGCGCATGAAGCCTAGGCGCTCATACAGCTCGATCAAGCGCGGGCGGCAGTAGCAAAAGCTAAAGCGGGTGCCACGGCGGCAGCTTTCGTCATAGGCTTTCATCAGCATGCGGGGCACCGCCGAATTGCCACGCCAGGCAGGCAGTGCCACCAGGCGGCTGCTGAAACACAAAACAGCGTCAGAAAAACCGCTGAAGTCCGCCAGGCCATAGTGCTTGTGCCACTTTTCAGGAATCTCGAAATCAGTGCTGTAGTCCACCCGGTAGGCCGCGCCGATAACACCAGAGCGATCTATGGCATAGTAAAGCAGGCCCGTGTCATCCTGGTCATCACGCAGTGATTTGGCGCTGCTATCTGCTGAGTCGTATTGCCAGCCCAGCTCATCCACATAGCAATCGTAGCGCAGCCGGTAGATGACCTCTTTTTCCTCGGGTGTCTGTGCAATGCGGATTTCCATGGTGTTTAGCTGCGAAAGACATCGGCGGGCTGGATGCGGTGCATCTCCCAGCAGCAGCGCAGCGGGCCGATGAGTCCCACCAAGAGCTGGGCGCCAAAGACGCCGGAAATGATCTGCCAGGTCATCAAAAAGGGAGGCACGCCGCTTTTCCCCACTGACGCGCCAAAGGCATAGGCTCCTGCCAGCCCTACGGCGAAACTCAGCAGGCTGAGACTGAGGGACTGCACGACGAGCATGGACATCAACTGCCCGGAGGAGGCACCCATGGCCCTCAGAGCGGCATAGACCTGCCGTTGCTGGGCCACATAGCCGGAGAAAGTCATGGCTGCCACGATCAGGCCAAAAATCAGACTGACGATGATCGTGGTGAGGAATGAGCCAGGCACCCCGGTGTTCTTCATCCACCAGTCCAGCGTGGAGTCGATCAGGGAGTCCTCGCTAAAGGCCTTCAGACCCGTTTCCGCCTCGATCCGGCCTGCCAATGCGGCAGGGGACAACCCTGGCTGCGCCGCCGCGATGATGAAGGTGGCCAGCCGGCGCTGCGGCAGGCTGTAGTCGGCAGCCCGCTGAAATGTCGTCACTAGAAACGGCGCTCCACTGAAAGCGCGGCGTGTTTGAAAAACACCTGCGATCACGGCGCGGCGTTCATTGATCTCAAAAACATCACCAGGCTTGAGCTGCTCCCCGCCTTTGGGTTTCAGGCGGTCCAGGCCGTATTCGTCGATCCACACGGCGTCTGGCTGGCGCAGGGTTTCGATGCCGCCGGCCACCTCCTGCCAGGGAGCGCCCGCCAGCGTGTGGTCATCCACGCCCATCAGATGGATCGGTTTGTGGCTGCCATCGCTCATCCGGGCGTAGGTGGGGCTGGAGAAGACGGGAGAGGCCCATGCCACCCCAGGCACGCTACGCACGCGCTGTACCTCGATGAGGCGCAGCGGGTCATAATCATTGATCTGCTCCACTTGCGGCGCGGCCACCCAGATGTCCGCTCGCAGCACTTTCATCGGGGCATAGGTCCATGTCATCACGCCCCAGAAAATCGCGCTCTGCTGCGCCATCAGGAACGACGCGAAGGCCATGCCGAAAAGCATGGAAAAAGCTCGTTTAGGCGCGCCAAAGAGCATCCTGAGAGCCATTAGGTTCATAATGATGGTTGTGATCGTCTGCTGAATGCGGGCAGCGTTTTCGAGCCGCGATCAATAGGCCACGAGTTCTTCGAGGTTGGTGTAATCGTCCGCCTCATCCATGCGTTTCAGAGATGAGGACGAGTTGAACAGGGTGGATGTGAGCTCATCCTGGCCCATTGCCCACATGGCCAGGCGCAGGTACATGATGGAGCCGATGTTGGCACCTTCGACGAGCTCTTGAATGTCCTCCGCGTCCAATGCGGCGCTTTCCAACGCATTCAAAATTTGATCCCCATGAGGCAGGATTTCATGAAAATGAATGGTGATGAACCGTGTGTTCGACTTGTTGAGGAACGGTGCCGAGTCCAGCAGGTGATGGCCGAGCGCCGCCGCGCCACCGCCCAGGTTTTCCAGCACACAGGTGGCTCCGAGGCGGACAAACGGGCGCTGCTCCACGATCTGGTCAAAGTAGGACCACCACAGGCTCACATCCAACGGGCAGGGCCGCGGCGCCTCGCCCATGCGCTGAAGGTCCACCTCCGCCACTTTGTAGTGAGGCTCCTCCTCCAAGCCGAATTTGAACAAGAACTCGCGCAGAAGGTTTTTCCGCGCCAGCCGGGGATGCCCGGCCACTTTCAAGAAGTGACGCTGGACGCCTTTGGTCAGGTGATATTGAAAGGAAAGGTAGCGCAGATACATCTCTCGCGTCATCCCGCCGATCTCGGCGACACTTTGGAGCTTGCTGCGGAAGACGGCCTTCGCCGTCTCAACGACGGCGAGGACTGGGGTGAGTTTGGGAGATGATGGGGATGCTGGCATATTGGTGGCTGAGTTGACTCGGGGGGCGGTATCACATGACCCGCTTTTGCTGGGAGCCCTTGTTGTCGAGGCACTCCCAACAAGGGGTCGTCCTCTGTTCAATCCACCTCCACACGGGATACCTTGCCGTTCAGTCCGTTGTTGGGGTAGTAGGTGGCGGTGACGACATCATCATCAATGTTCTCTTCGAAGGTGCCGACGATGTATTGTTGCACCAGCTTCTTGACCTTGATCACCATGTAATCGTCCGAGGTCTTGCCATCGGTATTGTCATAGATGCGGATCACGGCCCCCTCGCGGACGTTGAGAAGAATCACGGAACGGGCGTCATCGTTCGTAAATTCATCGTTGTCGGAGAACTTGATTCGGGTACCAGCGGCATCCGAGCATTCACCTTTTCGATTCTGGGTGCCGTTCTTGCCTTCCATGAAGCGTATTGTGCCTGACATATGTTTGTGTGGTTTGTTATGTGTGTTTGGGTTCCTCACACCCGCATGAGTGCGGATGGGAAAAGGGTTCAGGCCGCCCGCGCCCGCTCATACGCGGCGTTCCAGACGGGGAGGGGATAGGCGGCCAGGAAGCGGCTGATGCCGTCCACAATGGAGTCGTCGGCTTCGGGCTAGCGATTCAAGGTGTCCTCGATCATGGTCTTGATCAGGGTGGCGTGCTTCTCGACCTCCGTGGAGTGGAAGGTGAGGTAGCTGCGTCCGCCAGACATGGGCGTCTTGGAGTCTGCTAGACCACGCCTGCGAAGCAGGGCTACGCAGAGTGCGGCTCTAGCGGCAGGAGGCTGACGAAAAGGTTGGCGAGTTTTCATGTGAGCATAGGAGTGTTTCCCCCTGCTCTACCCCGACCGATTCAGCGCATTACACAATAAATGAGGCCCTCTTGAAAATCGGCAGTCTTCAGGTTCTGGGCCTCCTCACTACCCCTGAACCGATCCGAGCAGGTGCTGGATCTCGGCACGGGCGTCATCGCCTTCGTCGAGCGTGCGTTTGACCTCCTTGAGCAGGGCATCCCGAAAATCCTGGCGGAGGCGGCTGAGGGCCACGCGCAGGGCGTTTTCGGTCATGGAAAGCCTCGCGGCTGTTTGGGCAAAGGTTTCCGTCTCAGGCTGTTCGCTGCTGAGTAGGGGGGCTAGGGCGAGGTACAGCTCCAGTTTACCAAGTTGCTCAAAATGCTGCCGCAGGCGGTGACGCACCTGCTCGATGAGTTCGACGGCCCAACGGCGGTCGTAGGCGTGCTCCGGTGTCTCCTGTGTGGCGTGCTGCTCACGCTGCCAGCGGGCCTCATCAGCATCCCACAGATCGGCCTCAGCCCGGACACGTTGGTGGCGGCGCTGCTCACCGCGCTGAAAGTTGAGTTTAAAGCGAGAGAGCGCTGTGAGCAGGAAGGTGCGAAGTTTTCCCCGTGCTGGGTCGGCCGTGCCGAGGGAATCGGTGCGCAGCATTTTCTCGAAAAAGCCTTGGAGCACGTCCTCCGCATCCTCGTGGCCCAGGCTGCTGCTGCGCAGGTAGCCGTAAAGCGGGTAGCGGTAGGCGGTGAAAATGTCATGCACGGCCTGCTGTGCATCGGAGGCATCCGCACTCTTCAGCCGCATGACCAGGGACCACTGAGTAGTCGGAAATGAACGCGGGCGAGCAGGGGCGGGCATGCGGGCGGTGCTTTAAGAAGCTTTGGAAGAATGCGCAACCACTGAAATGCTTTTCCGTGAGTGGGGTAGATAGAATTGCCGATTTCTGAGTGACGAGTGCGTGAGGACATGATTCATGGCTCACGCCATGCTCTTTGGAGGTCTGGCCAGTCTTTTCCCCTGCTCCCATGTCCGACTCCCAGCCCCCCGAAGACGATATCGCCCCGCTGCTGCGGATTGGCCTCGACGATGACGTGGACCCGGATGCGACGATCCTGGTCACGGCTCCCACTCCCCGCACAGGCAGCAGCACGGCTGGTGGAGCACGCGGTTGGCAGCCGCCGACGCTGGAGGAGCTCCAGCACATGCTCCCGCAGTATGAAATCAGTGCTTTCATCGCCCGGGGAGGGATGGGGGCCGTGTACAAAGGTGCTCAAAAAACGCTCAAGCGCCCGGTGGCCATCAAGGTGCTGCCACCGGATTTGGAGGATGGGGATTTGCAGTTCGCCGCCCGCTTCAAGCACGAGGCGCAGGCCATGGCCCAGCTCTCCCACCCGAACATCGTGGCGGTCTTTGATGCGGGAGAAGCACCAGGTGGCCTGCTCTATTTCGTCATGGAATACATTGAGGGCACAGACGTGGCCCAGCTCATCGCCAGCGAGGGGATCATCGAGCCGCGGCGGGCCATCCAGATCACCACCGCCGTCTGCGAGGCTCTAGCCTTTGCCCATGAGGAAGGGATCATCCACCGCGACATCAAGCCCTCCAACATCATGCTCGATAGGAGGGGCCGAGTGAAAGTAGCGGACTTCGGCCTGGCGAAAACGGTCAATGTGGAAACCGCGCTGCTCACCGGCACCCACATGGCCATGGGCACGCCAGACTTCATCGCGCCCGAGGCGCTGATCCGAGGGATGAAGGTGGACCAGCGGGCGGACATCTACGCGGTGGGGGTGATGCTCTACCAGATGCTTACGGGCCATATCCCACGCAGCCGCTTCGAGCTACCCAGCGGCGTGATCCCCCAAATGGATAAGGGTTTCGATGCGATCGTGGACAAAGCCATGCAGACGGACCGCGAGAAGCGCTACAGCACCGCGCTGGAGATGAAGACGGATGTGGAGCGCGTGGGTAGTTCCGGCTTCAGCCCGTCCCTCGTTGGTAGTTCGGGCTTTAGCCCGTCTGGTAGTGTGCTTCCTGACGGTCTGAAACCCGAACGACGAACGAGGAGCCGCAAGCCGCTCCTCCTCGGCGTGGCGGCCACCTTGATCATCGGCACGATAGCCTGGTTGTTCTTGAATGAGCCGTCGGAAGCCGAAGGCATCTCCTCCCCCAGTCCCCAAGCCTCCCAGTCTCCTAGTCTTCCAGTCTCCCCGTCTCCAACCTCTGCCCCTGACCGCGCCGCCGCGCTGCGCGTATTGGAGAGGGGCGGCACGGTCATGATCAGCACCCGTGCTGGAGCTACGCAGAACGTCACGGACTCCACCGCCTTGCCAGAGGGCACGTTCACGCTGGAGCAGGTGGTGTTGCATATCAAGAGCGGCAGCAAGAGTAGGTTCATGGATGCTGACATGGCCTTGTTCACCGGTCTGCCCAAGCTGCGGAGGATCGTTTTATCGGAAACTCAGATCACGGGGGCCGCCTTGGCCGTGCTGAAGTCTCTCCCTGCGCTCAAGGAAGTGGCGCTCGATCGGAACAAGGCCCTGCGTGACGACGATCTCAAGCACCTCAGCGGGTGCCCCTTGCTGGAAGCCGTCACCCTTCACCATCCAGAAATGTTCACGGCGGGCGTGATGGAGCATCTGTCCGCGCTGAGGCAACTGACCAAACTGGAGATCGGGGAACTAGCGATAGGCAGCGCGGAGGTGAAGCATCTCCTTCGCCTCACGAATTTGCGAAGTCTAAGTGTGTCCGGAATACCCCTCAGGGCCGGGGATCTGGAGCAGCTTCAGGCCTTGCCTGGGCTCCAGGCTATCATCGTGTCGTTGGCGCAATTGGAGCGGCCGATGAGTTTCGCCTCGTTCCCCAGCCTGACCAAGATTGCGGTTGGGGATGCGCTGACGAGTGATGCCGTCAAGAGCCTGGCCACCGCCACCAAGCTAGAGACCTTGAACATCAATGAGCCGGGCAGACTGGAGGCCGCCATCTTCACGGAGATCGCCAGCACGCTCAAAAACCTCAAGAGCCTGACCCTCACTCTGGATCAGCCGCTGCCCCCCGGTGAGCCGCTGGCTGCCCTGGCCGCCCTGCCAAAGCTGGAGAAAGTGAACTTGGGCATGTTCAGCGGCATTAACCAGTTTGATGATGCCGCGCTGCTCAGTCTGGCCAAGGTGACCACGCTGAAGGGCTTCCAGATGGGAAACCAATCCCATCGCGTGACAGCCCAGGGCATCGCCGCCTTCCAGAAGCTGAGGCCCGATGTGAAGATCGAGGGGACGGGACTGGCAGCGGCGCAGAGTGGTCCGCTCAGTCCCCCTGTTTCCCAGTCTGCACGCCTCTCCGACCGCGATGCCGCGCTCAAGGTGCTGGCGAAGGGGGCCAGCGTGACGATCCGCACGGCGGTGGGTGCCGCGCAGAAGGTGACCGCGGCCGCAGCGCTGCCAGCGGAGGCCTTTGTCGTGGAGGAGGTGGAGACAGGGCCGCAAGCCAAAGCCTTTGATGACGCGGCCATGGCAGCCCTGGCCGGCCTGCCAAAGCTGACGAGCGTGAGGCTGAGGGAGACGAGCGTCACCGGGAAAGGACTCCAGGTGGTGACGACTCTGCCAAGCCTGCGGTCTCTGCGTCTCGACTGGAACACGGCGCTCAAGGACAGTGATCTGACGCTGCTCCGCCAATGTCCGCTGCTGGAAGAATTCTCCCTCTGGCATCCTGAGATGTTTACCCCAGCCGTGCTAGAGCACGTCTCGCACCTGACGGAGCTAACTAAACTGGACTTGCTGGACTTCCCGCTGCGCGCCGCAGACTTCCGGCCCCTGCAACTCAGGAAGCTCGAAATTCTAGCCGTGGGAGGCACGCCTATGGATGCAGCAACGCTGGAGCAGCTCCGCCAACTGCCCGCGCTGCTGGAGCTGCGGCTCACCATGCCGCAGGGTGGCGGGCGGCTCGATTTCTCCGGCTTCCCGAAGCTTAAGCGTGTGGGACTTGCTGAAGGGATCACGGTTGGGATCGTGGAAAGCCTCGCTGCGGTGCGCCTGCTGGAGAGGCTGACCATCAATACACCAGGGAAGCTGGACCCAGCGGTCATCAGCCAGATTGCCAAGTCGCTGAAGGGTCTCACCACGCTTCTTCTCACGCTGGACCAGCCACTTACGGGCAGCGCACCACTCAGTGAACTGGCGTCATTGCCCAAGCTGGTGGAGGTAACGCTGGGAAACCCCACGGGCGTCAATCAGTTTGATGACGCCGCGCTGCTGAGCCTGGAAGGCGTGGCCTCCCTGAAGACCCTCAATATCGACACCCTGAAGCACCGCATGACGCGGGAAGGCATCGCTGACTTCCAGAAACGCCGCCCGGATGTGAAGATCAAGGGGATGGGACTGGCGGCGGCGCAAAGTGGTTCGCTCAATCCCCCAGTCTCCAAGTCTTCTTCATTCCCTCCCGGCCAGTGGGTGAAGCCCTGGAAGAGCTTGGAGGACATTCCTGATGTGGGAATTATCTCTGAAGGTTGGGCAACCTTGACCGCCTCCACCGCTGTCGCCAATCCGCCCGGTGCGCAGGGACGGAACTGGGGCATCCGCGTATGGCTCCGAGGTCAGACCTCGGGCACGTTCAAATCACCGCACTTGCAATTGAGGCATCTGGAGCACGCGGCCTACAAGGTCCGGGTGCTGAACGGAGCGGTCGTCATCAGCCGAGTGGACGGTGACAAGAAGCCAGATGTGGAACTGAAGAGAACCCCTTTGAAGATGCCTGCGCCCGGTCAGGATTGCCTGCTGGAGTTCATCGCCATCGGCCAGACCCTTCACGCCAAGCTCAATGGGGAGATCGTGAGCCTGGAACTCCCCGCCAATGAGCAGCCCCAACGCCAAGGCGGCGTGCTGATTTACGGCTTGAATCAGCAGCCCTTCCGCGACATCGAAGCCATCAACCTCGATGGCCTGAGCGAGACAGAGGCGCTGAAGCTGGCGGGCATTGCGCCAGAACCAAGTCTCTCTGTCTCCAAGTCTCCTGCGCCCGCATTCCCGCCCGGCCAGTGGGTGAAGCCCTTTGCACAATTCTCCGACATTCATGACAACTGGACGAAAGCAGGCACCACCTGGGACGACGGTTGGATCACCCCGGGCTCGGGCACGAACCAGAGCATCACCCTGGCAGCGCCCAACGGCAGTGGGAAGAACTGGGGTGTGCGGGCCCGCTACCGCTGGGCAGAGCACGGCACGGCCACCCTGGTGCTACGGCGCGGTGGCACAGCAGCAGCGAACAATGTGGCAGCCTACGAGCTGCGAGTGGACGCAAAGAGCACGGGCTTCCGCCGCACCCAGGCGAACGGGGCAGGAGCAGCCGTGAACTTCACCCCGCAGGGAGAGCCTGCGCCCGTCAAGCTGACGGCAGGTGATGAAGTGCTGGTGGAGGCGTTTGCTATCGACGGCACCCTCCATGGCCGGGTCAATGGTCAGGCCTTTCAAGCCACCTCCGACGGCGTGCTGGAGCAGGGTTCCTTTGAAGCGGCATCTATGCAGATGAGCTACCGGGACATCGAGTTCATCAATCTCGACGGCCTGAGCGAGGCGGAAGCGCTGAAGGCGGCGGGGGTAGAAAAGAGATGAAGGATGATTCCCCAGAATCATCCGCGTCCAATGGCCGCATGCCCGCCATGGAATGTACGCTGGTGGCACGGCTTCAGAGCCGATGATGCCGCGCTGGATGGGCTGTGCCGCGTCTATCATTACCCGCTCTACTGCCAGATTCGCCGCCGGAGGCTGGATCATCCCGACGCTGACCACGCGCTACAACCTTCCTGAGCAATTGGCAGCGGGACCAGAATCGCAAACCCGGTGGAGCTGTATCGGGCGGCGTTGTGATGGGCCGATTTACTTCGCGGCCTTCACCGCATCCCAGACTTTGGAGTATTTGGCGAGATCGGGGCCGAGGTCTTGGATGACTTCGCATTTGGCGGCGAGGTCGGCGGGGATGGTGATGGCGGGATTTTCGAGGAAGTCGGCGCTGAGGCGGGCCTTGGCGGGGGTGTTGGGGCAGTAGTAGCCCATCCACTCCATGTTTTCGGCGGCGATGGCGGGATCGAGGAGGAAATTGATGAGGGCGTGGGCCAGGGCGGGCTGCTTGGCGGTCTTGGGGATGACCATTTCATCGCAGCCGATGGTGACGCCTTCACGCGGGATGATGATTTCGACCTTGGGGTTCTCCATCTGCACCTGGAAGAGATCGCCGCTGTAGCCGTGGACGAGGTGAAACTCAGCGGAGTCGATGCCGGCTTTGTAGCCTTCGTTGTCAAAGCGGGCGAGATGCTTCTTCCAGCGGATGAGCACCTCCTGGGCGGCGGCGAGCTGGGCTTCGTCACGCGTGTTGAGGCTGTGGCCGAGGGATTTGAGGGCGGCGCCAATGCTCTCACGCATGTCATCGAGGAGGGTGACGCGTCCGGCGAGGCTGGCTCGATCAAACAGGGCGTAGCTGGGCTCGGCATCCTTGATTTTGTCCTTTCGGATGGCGAGGGCGGCGTAGGCGAAGGTGTAGGGCACGCTGTGCTCCATCTTGGTATCGATCACCTTCGCGAGCACGGCGGTGTCGATGTTCGGCAGGTTGGGGAGCTTGGCGTGATCGAGGTTTTGCAGCAGGCCTTCGGCGTGCATGACCTGGATCATGTAGGCGGTGGGGAAGACGAGGTCGTAGCCGGTGGCTCCGGCCTTGAGCTTTGCGTACATGCTCTCGTTCGAATCGAATGTATCGATCACGACCTCGCAGCCATGCTGCTTTTCGAACTTTTCGACGACCTCGGGGCTGATGTAATCGGCCCAAGTATAGAGATGCAGGGTGTCCGCCGATGCCAAGGAGGCAATCAAGAGGCAGAGGCAGCTCGTGAGCCGTTTCATGCTGCGGTGACGCGAAGCAGTGGAATGGTGTCCTGACGGCGGAAAGAGGCTTCCGTGTTGTAGGCGGCCAGCAGCAGGCAGGAGAAGGCGAGATCGCTCAGGACCGAATTCCGCAGGAACCAGAGGGTGGGCGGCAGACCGGGCAGGCCAGTGGTCATGGCCTGCGTCCAGCCGGCGAGGGTCTTGGCGTAGCCGGGATCCACGAACCAGGACATGGTGTTGGTGAGCAGATAGAAGCCGATGGAGGCGGTGATGACGGCCGCGAGACTGCCCAGAAGGCCCAATTTGCCGCGTGAACGGCTGGCGATCCAGGCGGCGAGGGCGAAGGCACCATACACGCCGAGCGCTTCCCAGTGCATGACTTCCTTCGGGCCTTTGGCGACGAGGTCGATGAGGGCCAGCAGGAGCGGCAGTACGAAGAACGGAATGCGGTGGGAGATGACGAGCGTGCCGGTGAAGGCGAGCGCCATCCAGGGAGCGAAGTTTTCCAAGGCGGGCACATGCACGAGCTGGGAGAGCTTGAGGTAGCGGAAGAGCGCCGCGGCGGCGATCAAAAGGAGGGGGAGGACGATCAAGAGGCGGTTCTTGGACATGGGCGGCATGTTAGGTTTAAAGTTTCAGCTTCCAAGCTTCAAGTTGGGGTTTATCGAGCCACGGCCTTGCCTGCGGCGACCCAGGCGTTGAAGCCTCCTTGAAGCAGTCGCACCTCGGTAAAGCCCATTCGGGTCATTTCGACGGCGAGCAGCTTGGCCCGACCGCCGAGGGCGCAATAGACGAGGCGGGGTTTGGACTTGTCGGCGGTGTTTTGGAGGCGGTCGAGGGTGGGCTGGCCGTGGAGGTAGTCGAAGAACTCGGCGCGGAGGATGTGGCCATGCTCTTTGCGTTCCGCCTCGGTTCGGGCGTCGATGAGCTGGGCTTCCGCATGCTCGGCGAGGAAGCGCTCGGCTTCGTCGGGCGTGAGTTCTTTGACGCTGGCAGGGAGGACGACCGCTGGAGGTTCGAATTCGGGCACCGTCTTCGGCGCGGGTTCACACCCGAGGACGAAGAATGGCAGGATGAGCGGCAAAAGGCGCATGCGAAGGGCGATCATGCGCGAGGGGTGAATCAAGGGCAAGTTTTGCGAAGGGAGAGGCGTTGTTTCAGCCCCCCAAGACATGTCCTTTTTAGCCCGGCACCCGATTCTGAGACTCGTGGCGTCGCCACAGCATTTGTGGCGAACGCTTTCGCTGGGCTTGAAAACGATCTGGCTGCACAAGCTGCGCTCGTTTTTGACGGCGTTGGGCGTGGTTTTTGGCGTGGCTTCCGTGGTGGCGATGCTGGCGATCGGCGAAGGAGCCAGCCACGAGGCGCAGGAGCAGATCCGCAAGCTGGGCAGCCAAAACATTATCCTGCAAAGCGTGAAGCCGCCGGATGGGCAGGGTTCGAATGCGGAAAGCCGCAGCCTCATCAGCGAATACGGCATCACCCGGCGTGACGTCACGCAGATCCAGCAGACGGTGCCGGGCATTTCCATCGTGGTGCCGAGTCGCTTCATCTCGGAAAACATCTGGAACCTCGATCGCAGCATCGACGGGCAGGTGATGGGTGTGCTGCCGGTGTATCCGCAGATGCGCAACCGCGAGATCGTGCAGGGCCGCTTCTTCTCCGATCTGGAAATGAAGGAACGCATGCCGGTGTGTGTGCTGAATCAATCGGTCGTGGCGAAGCTCTTCCCGCTTTCGACGCCGGTGGGGAAATCCGTCCGCGTGAAGGGCTACTACTACAAAATCGTGGGCGTGATCCAGGACGAGGGGCAGATGGTGGGCACGGACGCCGCGAATCCTTCGGGCAGCTCGCTGGCGCAGGTGATGATCCCTTTTGACACGCTGATGGATCAGTATGGCGAGACGTTTTTCCGTTACCGCACGGGTTCGTTCGAGGCGGAGAAGGTCGAATTTCATGAGGCGGTGCTCCGGGTGGAAGATGTGACCCAGGTGGAAAGCCGTGCGGAGGCGCTGCGGCATCTGATGAGGACGAATCACAAGAAGGATGACTGGCGCATCATCGTGCCAGTGGAACTGCTGAAGCAGGCGGAGCGCACGAAGCAGATCTTTAGCATCGTGCTGGGCAGCATCGCGGCCATCTCGCTGCTCGTGGGCGGCATCGGCATCATGAACATCATGCTGGCGAGCGTCACGGAGCGCACACGGGAGATCGGCATTCGCCGTGCTCTCGGTGCCCGGCAGGCGGATATCGTGGTGCAGTTCCTCATCGAAACGGTGCTGCTTGCCGGTGTGGGCGGTGTTTTGGGCGTGGTGCTTGGCCTGGCCATTCCGATGGCGGTGCAGCACTTCGCGGGCGTGACGACGGTGATCAAGATGTGGTCGCCGATCCTGGCGTTTTCGATTTCGGTGCTCACGGGCGTGGCCTTTGGCATTTACCCGGCCAGTCGGGCGGCCCGCATGAATCCCGTGGAAGCGCTGCGTCACGAGTGACGGCGCCTCAGGAGGCGTTCACCGTCGAAATGGCCTGCTGAAGAATGCTTTCTTGCTGGCTGGCCATTTCAGCGGCTTCCGCTTCCTCCTCATCGTGCCAGCCGGCAAGATGGAGAAGGCCGTGAACGAGATACAGCGCCAGTTCGTGCTCCAAGGTCTGCTCATGCTCCAGAGCTTGCCGGGCGGCTGTTTCGGCGCTGATGAGGATTTCACCATGGTGGAAGGTGATCACATCGGTGGGCGTGGGATCGTCCAGAAACTCGCCATGCACGCGGGCGATCTCCGCATCGGAGACATAACTCACTTCGACTTCTTCCAGCGTGGCGAGCACGGCATCCTCACGGGGCTTTGATGCGGCGAGGCAGGCCGGGAGCGCAGCTTTGGCGATGCGGCGCAGCCAGGGCAGGGGAATGGGATGGGCCTTCTGACGATTGAAAAGGCTGACCTTCGGCATCGAGGAGCGTTTGGCTGACATCACGCGGCGGAGGCAGGCGGCGTTTTCCGGCGGGAACGCTGCTTTTTCGCCTGGGCCTCAGCTTCCGGACCGGCAAAGGAGGCTTCGACAATCTTCATCGTTGCGGTGGTGGGCGGCTCGGTCGGGCCGGTGGTCAGGAGCCGTGGTTCGTCCCGGGCAATCATGGTCGTGGGAGCGGCTTCGACGGCTTTTTGATACTTGATGCGGCCGTGCATCATGCTGAGCAGCGTCTTGCAGAAGCTGGCTTTGACCTTGGCGAGCTCGGCGATGGTGAGATCACACTCATCGAGTTGGCCGTCGAGCATGCGGGCCTGAACGATCTCACTCACCATCGTTTCGATGCGGGAGGCGTTCGGCTTTTCCAAGGTGCGGGAGGCGCTCTCCACGGCATCGGCCAGGGAGATGATGGCGGCTTCCTTGAACTGCGGCCTCGGTCCGGGATAGCGGAAGACCTCCTCGCTCACCTGTGGCACATCGTCCTCCTTCGCCTTGTCCTGCTCCACGAGGCGAAGCATCTGCGCCTTCTGATCGAGGGCCTGGCGGTAGAAATACCACGCCAGCGAGGTGCCGTGGTGCTGCTCGATGACATCAATGATGCGCGAGTTGAGGTTGTGCTTGATGGCAAGATCGACGCCGTCTTTCACATGAGCGATGATCACGAGGGCGCTCATGCGAGCGGTGAGATCCTCATGCGGATTCACCGCCGGGTCCATGTTCTCGATGAAGTATTCCGGCTTCGAGAGCTTGCCGATGTCGTGGAAGTACGAGGACACGCGGCACATCGTGGCGCTGGCACCGATGTTCTCGGCAGCGGCTTCGGCCAAATTCGCGACGACGAGGCTGTGATGGTAGGTGCCGGGTGCTTCGATGGAAAGACGGCGCATCAGCGGGTGGTTCAAATCCGCCAGTTCCAGCCAGCTCACCTCCGTGGTCACGCCGAAGAGTTGTTCCAAAACGGGCAGGAAACCACCCACCACCATGCCGGTGAGCACACCGATCACAAACGGCACGCCGATCATGCGCGTGATCTTCACCGATTCCATCAAGCCCGAGGCTTCGTGCAGCATGAAGGAGAAAACGGCGGCGGCCACCCCGGCATAGAGGCCCGCGCTGAAGAGGCGATTGCGCTTCCGCACGCGGTTCGTGAAAACCACGGCCAGGAAACCTAGCAGCGAGGAGGTAGCCAGGTAGGTGATCGGGTTCAGCACGCCGCTGAAGACCATCGAGCCGAGAAGAGTCGAGTAAATGGCCCCGAAGAGACCGATCTTCCGCCCCAGCATCACGGAGAGCACCAGGGGGGCAAAGACATGCGGCACCGCCATCGTCATCAGCGCAGGCGGCCAGCCTTGGCTTCCACCGAAATCGAGCACCAGCACCCCGAGCACGAGGTGGAGCAGCAGGGTGCCCAGCACAAGGAGCAGCGTGGAGTTTTCCTCCATCTCGCCGCGCAGCGCTACCCGCTGATGCACCACCAAGGCGGTGCCCACCGCGCCTACGCTCAGCCAATCGAGGAAATCGGGCGGTGGCACGCCCTCCGCCACGCTGGCGCCCAGCCTGAGCAGGATGGCCAGACCGATGAAAAACAGCACATAAACGACCACGCTGGCCGAGGGATGTGTCCGCATCTCATCAAAGAGGTCACCCTCCTGGTGCTTCCGCCGCGTTTTACCGCAGGAAAGCCCCTGGCGTTGCAATCTGGCCCTGCGGATGGATTCAAACATGGGGTGGAGAAGGGGAGTGGGGACGAAAAGTAGCCGCGTTAAGGGATTTGAACAAGTCCGGCCTTGCGCCACCGCTAGTTCATGTGTTCACCAGAACGCCAAGAGGTGACTGGGCAAGATTTTCTCGAAATTGGCACGAAAACGTCACATGATGAGGTTCACATCCGGCCTACAGGTCACATTTCCGATGCACGAGCACATCCTCTCCACCTTCAATCTATCCCTTGATCGCCTCCGTCAGGACGTGCTTGCCATGGCCAGCATGGCTCAAAAAAACCTCGCCTGCGCCATGCGTGGCCTTTTGGAGCGTGACACGGATCTTTGTAACAGCGCCATCGCCGCCGATCAGGATGTGAATGACCTCGAAAAGGCCGTGGATAAGCTCGGCATGCAGGTCCTCGTGAAATTCCAGCCCACCGCCCATGACTTACGCGCCGTCATGGGCACCATCCGCGTGGCAAACAACCTCGAACGCATCGCCGATCAGGCCAGCAGCATCGCCAAACGGGCCCGCCTCATCAACAACCTGCCCGAGATGTCGGAGGTGAAGCTCATGCAGCCTGTGTATGACCTTTGCGCCCGTAATTTGGAGGCCAGCATCCAGGCCTTCATCGCCGGCGATTCCGAGGCCGCCGCCGCCGCTCGCCTGCTCGATAAGGAACTCGACAACGCCGAGAAGTCCCTCGACCGCGACATGATCGCCGTCATGGAGACTCGTGGCACCGAGTTGGAGGGCTACATCCACCTCATCTTCATCGCCCGCTTCCTCGAACGTGTGGGTGATCACGCCAAGAACATCTGCGAAGACACCGTCTTCATTGAGCGTGCCGAGGACATCCGCTTCATGAAAAACAAGCGGGATGAGACCGCCCCGCCCGCGCAGGCCTAAGAACGATCACTTCGTCTCAGGCTTCGGCGGTGGAGGTCCGCCTTCCTCGCGTGCTTTGCGGAAACGAGCGAACTCCTCGCCCACGAGCTGCTTGTAGAGGTCACGCACCTTGCGCAGGTATTCGAGACGTTCGCCGGACGGCGTTTGGATGAGCGTCGCGAGGGCATCTTTCATCCGGGGGTGCTGCACGATGCGCTCATGCAGACGGTGGCTGTCCTCTTGCTTCCCCGGTTTCGCCACAGACATCATCTCCGCGCTGAGGCGGGCCACCGCCACGTTCACAAAATTAGGCGAATCTGGGCTCGGCAGGATGGGAAAGCCACGGTCATCAGTTTCAAAGGGAGGCTTCATCTTCTCCAGCAGTGCCGTCACCTTCGCGTCCCCCTTGCTCATCGCCTCGTGCAGCACGCGGCGGACGTTTTCATTGGCTCGCAGTGCCTGATCGCGAGCCTCGATGACTTTGGGATCTTTCCACGCCTTCTCAAAGGCATCTCGCATGAGCTTGCGTTCCTCTTCGGTGAGCTTCTCAAAGCCGCCTGGAGGCCGGATACCGCCACTCATGCCCGGCGGGCCGCGACGCTCGCCATTCTTCGGCGGTGGGGGTGTGTCTCCGGGTTGGGCAGCCGCAGAGAGGCAAAAAGTGAAAAGAACGGCCAGAGCACGCATGGCGGGCATTTTTCCATGTGGGCTGCGATTAGCAAGGTGCGAGCGTTCTTGAGGCATCATGGGACCAGCAAACCACCACCCGAGCGTAAAGTTGCTCGCCAGTTCGAAGGCGATTCGTTAGCATCCACGCCTTCTGACCATGAAAATCCCTCTTCTTGTCCTGCTCTCCGCCACCCTGGGGCTCGCCCAAAGCGCCTCCCGCACGTGGACGAGCACCGACGGGCGCAAGATCGAGGCCGCCTTCATCAGCAACACTCCTGAGGCCGTCAAAATTCGCCTCGCCAATGGCAGTGCCGTCGAGGTGCCCCTCGCACGCCTCAGTGCGGAAGATCAGGCCTTCGTCAAAGCTCAGGCGGCAGCCACGAGCAGCACCAGCTCAGCCCTGAGAGAATGGCCACGCACCATCAGCCTCGCCGACAAGCCGGAGGTGGTTATCGTGCGTGAGGACGAGGCGAAGAAGGAATTCGTCTATCGCAGCCCGCACTATGAGTTCGTCTGCGATTCGAAGCTTGGCTCGAATGTCGTTCGAGAGTTCGGGCGCATGTTCGAGGCCACCTACGAGCTCAACTGCCAGCTTCCGCTCGATTTGAAACCCACCCCCGAGCGCCTGCGCGAGATCTTCCAGGCGCGTCTCTTCACCAACAAATCCGATTACATGGTCGCCGGGGCCATCGAGGGTTCCGCTGGCGTTTACATGAGCGGCAAAAAAGCCCTTATGGTGCCGCTCAGCAGCCTCGGCGTGCGCCTCGTCGGCACCCGCGTGACTTTGGAGCAGAATCCGAACGCTCAGGACAACGGCACGCTCATCCATGAGATCACCCATCAGATGATGAATCACTGGCTGCCCGTGCTGCCCACTTGGTTCATCGAAGGCAGCGCCGAATACGTCGAGATGCTCGAATACAACAGCAACGGGAAATTCAGCCTCATCGGCCTCAATCGTCAGGTGAAAGCCTATGCGGAAAACATGAGCCGAGGTGGTAAAACCTTCACGATGATCGATTTGGAGGAACTCATGGGCCTCGACGGCCGCCGCTGGTCTGAAGCGCTCGGCAGAGATGGCATGGCGCTGGAGAATTACGGCTCCGCCGGCCTAATGACCTACTTCTTCTACCACCTCGATGGCAAAGGCGATGCCGCCAACATGATCGCCTTCCTCCGCGAGGTCGAAAACGCCAAAACCGATGCCGAAAGTGAGAACGCCATCAAAAAACATCTCCTCCGCGAACGCAGCTTCACCCAGCTCGCTGAAGAAGTGAAAAAGGCGCTTCGCAAAGAAGGCGTCACCCTCGAATTCTTCCCACCCGGCAAAAACGCCCCGAAAAGCGCCGCCCCGTAACCTTAGCCGTAGCACGGACTTCCCAGTCCGTGTCCCGCCTACCTCAAGACCCGATGGCAGAACTGAGAAGGGAGGAACGGAAAATGGCAAATGGCACAAGCCTCCGAGCCATTCCTCCCTTTTCTGTTCCACCATGTTCGTCGGTCGCCGGATCGGCGAGTGCCGCGAGCAAGGAGAGGCACTTGCCAAGTGCCTCAGGGTGGGACTTCGCATGTCCCGCTCCTTGTGCCCAACGGCTATCCCCTTCCTCGTTCGCTGACCTGAAAACACCCGCTGCCTCGACGACCCGCCAAACCCAAGTCTTGACCTTGGGAGAAGTTTTCGCTTCCATCGGTGCATTCGTTGAAAATCGTTTCGTGAACGCCCCCACTTATTTACTCGCCTCAAGCCTGTCGGCCAAGAAACAGATACGCTTGCTATGAGTAACGACATTGAGATTACTTACTCCGCTGAGCATGCCGCTCGTGCTCTTGAGATCGTTCGTGACCGTTTGCCTTTCGTTAGACCACATCGGCTTTACGACAGACTTGTGGCAATTTTGGAGACACCAGAACGGTGGCGTGAGGCACACGACGTTTTTGATGACATTCGTTTTCAGATTACACTTCCGTCCGAGAGAGCTTGCTTTCGCAACGCACCTCTGACTGCCGAGCACGCGTTCATCTGCATCGCCGAACTCGCTGCGAAGACGGCTTACAATTGCAGTGGTCCCATTGGGCCGTTTGACGACGACAGCTACGATGCCTTGATCGCTGAAAGTGAGTTCTTCACGAAGCAGTTTGGGGTCACGCCGCCCTCTTCGAGACGGAGCAGACGATGGTGGCAGATTTGGAGGTAGCCATGAAACGCATCATTCATAAACCAGGTCGAACATGCGCTGCCGCGAAAAAAGATGTGGAAAAAGATGCGCGGCAAAAAATGGGCAGCCCGCTTTCATCTTTTTGACGCCCATCTTTTTGTCAGCCTGAATTTCTCTTGGAGGTTACTCCCCGTCCCACAATCAAGTCGCCTTGAGTTCAGGTGGTCTGCGACGGCCAAACCAAGCCACGCGATTGCAAAACGAACTGTCAGCGGCATGCTGGCTGCCCATGAGCCAGGAAAATGACCTTAAATTGCTCGGACGCTCCGAGCACCGACTTCCCGCTTCGCCGGATCAGGCGGCGCTGGAGACCTTCCCGAACCGCACGCCAGGGCGGAACTACCGTATCCACCTCAGTGCGCCGGAGTTCAGCTCCATCTGCCCCGTCACCGGGCAGCCGGACTCGGCGCACCTGGAGATTTTCTACATTCCCGCCGAGAGGTGCGTGGAGACGAAGTCGCTCAAATTCTACCTAGCCAGCTACCGCAACCATGCCGCTTTCAATGAAGCCATCGTGAATCGTGTGCTCGATGATCTCATCAAAGCCTGCGCACCGAAGCAGGCGGTGGTGCGTGGGAAGTTCGGTGCTCGTGGTGGCATCCAGCTCACCTGCGAAGCCCGCTTTCCAGACCTCGAAGAACCTCTGCGCTTGCCGGAATGAAGACGCTCGTGCTGCTTTCCGGCGGGATGGATTCCGTGACGGCACTGCATTGGGCTCGAAAGGAGCACGAGGTGGCCGGGGCGGTGAGTTTTGACTACGGCTCGAAGCACAGTCCCAAGGAGCTGCCGTATGCCAAATGGCACTGCGAGCAGCTCGGCGTGCCGCACGACGTGATCAGCCTCGATTTCATCAATCAGCTCTTTACCTCTGATCTGCTTCAAAGCGGCGGAGAGGTCCCAGAAGGGCATTACGCCGATGAAAACATGAAAAAGACCGTCGTGCCCTTTCGAAATGGTATCATGCTCGCTATTGCCTGTGGCATTGCGGAAAGCCGTGAGGCAGAGGGCCTCGTCATCGCGGCTCATGCGGGCGATCACGCCATTTACCCAGACTGTCGCGAGAGCTTCATGCAGAGCATGGCAGGTGCGATGCGTGAGGGCACCTATGCTCGCGTGGAGTTGCTGCGCCCCTTCATCCATCTCGACAAGGCGGGCATCGCGAAACTCGGTGCTTCACTGGAGGTCGATTACGCCCAAACGTGGTCCTGCTACAAAGGTCACGACCTTCACTGCGGCAAATGTGGGACCTGCGTCGAGCGTATTGAGGCCTTTGCATTGGCGGGACTCGCTGACCCGACGGTTTACGCGACTCAATAAGGCCAGCGGTAAGGCGCGTTGTGGATCAGCTTGCTCCTTGGATAGGCGGCGATGCGCACCTGATTCTTCGAGTTGCCGCTGAGCATCCACACATTGGTGGCATCCATCGCATGGAGGAAGCCGATGTGACCGCTGCCAGCCTGATCCACCGTCAAAGGCTGCGTGATGACGATGGAGCCATAGGTGGGTGCCACCGCGCGGCCCCAGCCCCACCAATCGGAGACGCGGGCACTGCCTTGGGGCTTGTAGCCGGAGCGAAGGATGCACCAGTTCACAAACGCGGCACACCAAGCCGTCTCGTCTTTGAGCAGGTTCGCGGGCAGGCCGCAGCTTTTGAGATACTCGACGATGCGCGGATTGTCCCCCTGAGCCCATTCCTGCACGCCTTGCTCCATGATGGCGATCTGCATCCACGGCGGTGGTGCAGCAAAGCTGGTGGGAGCGGTCGCCGTGGTTTCAGGCGGCAAACCGGTGACGACTCCATTCACATTCACGATCTGGCCGGGGAAGAGCACCTTCCATTTGCCCGTGCCATATTCGATGAGGCTCGGGTTGAGCTTTTGAAATTGCGCCAAGGTCATGCCAAAGGCTTTTGCGATCTTGGAGGGATTGTCACCAGGTTGGACGGAATATTGGGCCATGGCAGATGGTCGCAGGATGCAGGCATGCTGTCATTAATTTTGGTATTAAAACCTTGATCATGAGAGCGGGTCCAAAAAAACGTTTCACGAGTTGGCACACCCGATGCTTGGCATGTTGTCGTCATCCTTTGACAACCACCGCTATGCTCAAACATCCCACATCCCGCCCTTGGAGCGGCCTTGCCATGATGGCTCTGGCCGCCTTCTCCTCCCTCGCACTTAACCTCGGTGATCTTCGCGCCCAGGATGCTGCTCCCACACCTGCGCCAGCGTCGGCTCCCGCTGCTGCCGCACCCGCAACGCCAACCCCGGCTGATGCTCCAGCGCCTGCTGCGGCTGCCGCTCCTGCGGCTGAGGAAAAGCCCAGTGTGGGCGCTGATGATGCGCTGAAGGCCTTGAGGGCAGACAATGGTGATGCTCTCGAATTCTTCACGATTTCGAATTTGTGGGTGCTCATTGCCGCCGCGCTGGTCTTCATCATGCATCTTGGTTTCGCCACAGTGGAAAGCGGCCTCTGCCAGTCGAAGAACACCAACAACATTCTGTTCAAGAATGTCTTTATCGTTTGCATGGGGGTTCTAACCTATGCGATGTGGGGCTTCAATGCGATGTATCCCGGAGATGCTTGGAGCATTGGGGATATCTTCGCGATGGGAGGGCCTATCTCCCAGTATGAAGGGAAGGACCTGACCTATGGCTATGGCGGCACATTGTTCTGCTACACCAAGTTTACGGATTTCCTTTTCCAAGCCATGTTTGCGGCCACGGCAGCCACCATCGTCTCCGGTGCGGTTGCGGAGCGTGTGAAGCTGGGCAGTTTCATGATCTACGCTACGCTGCTCGTCACGTTTGTTTACCCTCTCACAGGCTCGTGGCAGTGGGGTATGGGTTGGCTGGCAGATAAGGGATTCAAAGACTTTGCTGGTTCCACCCTTGTGCATGCCTTTGGTGGTTTTGCGGCGCTCGCAGCCGTGATGGTGCTCGGTGCACGGAAGGGCAAGTATTTGGCTGATGGTCGCATCAAGCCTATTCTTCCTCACAGCACTCCGCTCGCCACTATCGGCGTGTTCCTCCTGTTCCTTGGATGGTTCGGCTTCAATGGTGGTTCGGTTCTCAGTGCCACGCCTGCCGCAGTTTCCATGGTGTTCGTTACCACCACCCTTGCTGGTTGTGCAGGCGGCATGGGTGCGATCTTCACCTCGTGGATCGTTTTGAAGAAGCCCGATCTCTCGATGGGTCTCAACGGTATTCTTGCAGGCCTCGTTGGCATCACTGCCGGTGCTGATGTGATTCCTGTTTGGCCTGCCGTTCTCGTTGGTCTTATTGCTGGTGTGCTCGTGGTCTTCTCTGTGCTCTTCTTCGACAAGATTAAGCTGGACGATCCCGTGGGAGCCATCTCGGTTCATGGTATCTGCGGGGTTTGGGGAACGGCTGCTGTGGGCATCTGGGGTATGGGTGAGTTCAGCATCGGCACCCAGCTGCTCGGTGCGGGTGCTGTGGCAGCCACCGCGTTCGTCGTTTCTCTCGTGCTCATGTTGGTTCTGAAGTTCACCTTGGGTATCCGCGTCAGCGAGGAAGAGGAAATGAAGGGACTCGATGTCGAGGAACATGGTGCTCCGGCTTATCATTTCGGTTCGGACGCCACGGAATTGAGCTAATCGAATTATCTTTGACAGTTAGGTTGTTCAGTGAGGCCGCCCCAGTGGGCGGCCTCATTTTGTTTAGTAACACGGTTTGTGGAAAAAATGATTCTGAATGTTGGCATGGTCATTGCTTACACTCATGCCAACTTTGGAAAAAAGTTCGGAACTTCTGTTCCGGCTCCAAAGTGCCTCATTCCACCAACCATCGAAATGAATCGTCATCTGCAATCTTGGCGCACGCTCGCGTGCGGTTTTCTCGCCATCTCCGTGCTTCACGGCAGTCTTATCCAGGCCCAGGATGCCTCAGCACCTGCGTCGGCCGCTGCTGCAGTTTCTACCCCCTCTGCGCCAGCCCCGGCTGCACCTGCTCCCGCAGCTGAGGCTCCACCTGCCGGCCCCACGCTGGAACAGCGCATCTTCGACTTGGAAAAGTATGTCCAGAACGTGCAGCCTGGAAAAGATGGTGACAAAACCTGGACTTCGAACATCGCAGGTCCTGGCCCGGGTCATAATGCGTGGCAGATGGTCAGCACAGCGCTGGTGATCTTCATGACCCTTCCCGGCCTCGCTTTGTTCTACGGCGGCCTTGTTCGTGGAAAAAATGTGCTCAGCGTGATTGCCCAGTGCATGGGCATCGCGGGCCTTGTCACCATCCTCTGGTGGGCTTGCGGCTACAGCCTCTCCTTTGGAGCAGGTGACGGAGCGACCAAGCCATTTATTGGGGACCTAAGTTACGCACTTCTCAAGGATGTGTCCCCATATGCCTCTGGAGCAGGCTACTGGTGGATCAGCGATGCCATGTGGGCTATGTTTCAGCTGAGCTTTGCCATCATCACCCCGGCTCTTATCGTGGGCGCTATCGCTGAGCGCATGAAATTCAGCGCCGTGCTTGTCTTCGTCGCCCTGTGGATGTTCGCAGTCTATTTCCCCTTCGCCCATATGGTGTGGAGCACGACAGGCTTCATGTGCGGACCGCTTAACCCAGACGCCAGCATCAAAGCGATCGACTTTGCAGGCGGCACGGTCGTTCACATGACCTCGGGCTGGAGCGCTCTCATTCTTTGCCTGCTCGTCGGGAAGCGTAAAGGTTTCGGTAAGGAGAAGATGGCACCGCACAGCATGGTTCTCTGCGCCATCGGCACCGGAATGCTCTGGGTCGGTTGGTATGGATTCAACGCCGGCTCTGCCCTCGGTGCGGATGGCATCGCTGCTAATGCCTTCATGACTACCACGCTGGCCGCCGCTACTGCTGGCTTTGTGTGGGCACTCCTCGAGTGGGTTCTTCGTGGCAAGCCTTCCGTGCTTGGTTTCTGCTCCGGCATCGTTGCTGGCCTCGTCGTCATCACCCCGGGAGCTGGATTTGTCACCGCCACATCCTCGGTCATTATCGGTGTGCTTGCTGGCGTCATTCCCTTCCTAGCTGTCGCCTACCTGAAGGGCATCCTTGGCTATGATGATGCGCTTGATACCTTCGGCGTCCACGGCGTCGGTGGCACCTTGGGAGCCATTCTGACAGGCGTGTTTGCTGACGAGAAGGCCAATTCCATCGTC
This sequence comes from Verrucomicrobiaceae bacterium, assembly GCA_016713245.1. GTDB lineage: Bacteria > Verrucomicrobiota > Verrucomicrobiia > Verrucomicrobiales > Verrucomicrobiaceae > Prosthecobacter. The sequence goes on from JADJPM010000004.1 coordinate 1,020,131, forward strand.
GGCGGGCTCAAGGAAGGCCTTCTGGGTAACCAGCTCAAGGCGGTCGCTCTGACCATCGTGTGGAGCGTGGTGGCCACCCTTGTCATCACTTTGATCGTGAAGGTAGTGGTTGGTCTCCGCCCAGACGCCGAGACGGAAAGCATCGGCCTCGACCTCGGCGAACACGGCGAGGCTGGCTACGAACACTAATTCAAGGTTAGCTCTCTAACTCTCGACCCAACACCGGGCTGGCAGCGATGCCAGCCCGGTCTTTTTTTGGGCTGCGTTCGTGCCGGTGCATTCGCCAGAATGCGAAGAAGGTCTTCCAATCAGCCTCAGCGCTTCAAATCGAGCCGCTCACCACAGCGCATCACTCGGTAAGCTTGTCCCAGTTCCTCACAGGCGGCGATGAATGTCTCCGGGGAGGCCGTGTTGAACTCAAACATCTCGTAGTGGCAGGGGATGACCACCCGGGCACCGATGGCCTTCGCCAATGCCGCCGCCTCGGGGCCATCAAGATTCCCGGCCACTCGACGCTCCGGCTTGTTGCCGTTAATCGGCAAAAACGCCACATCGACGGACCCGAAGGCCTGGCATTGCTTCACGAGCTCATCATGCCAAAGCGTGTCTCCGCTGTGAAAAAGGCGAAAAGGGCCGCAGCGCACCAGAAAGCCGATGTAGGCGCTGTTTCCTTGGTCATCCCGCACCACCTCGTTGTGCTTGGCTGTCGTCGCGTGGATTTCCCATTCGCCTTCGAGGGAAGGGGAGGCCTCGCCTAGGCCGTGAAGCTCGATCTCGGCTCCTGCGGTGCGTTTTTTCACCTCGGCGAGAATGGGAACTGGGTGATACAGCCGAAAGCCGGGACTCCCGGTGGCCAGCGGCTGCAAGGTCTCGGCATCCAGATGATCCGTGTGGACATGGCTGGCCGTCACGCGGGTGATGCCGGTCAGTTGGGCTGGTTCGATGCAGCGCTCTGTCATGCGGACGTGAGGTTTGTCCGTCGTGGCATATTTCTTGGTCAGCAAATCGGAGAGGTAGGGATCGAAGAGCATTCGCTGGCCGTTCCACTGCACCAAAAAACCGCTTTGGCCCAGCCACCAGACGTGCAGCACCTCCGGCCCACCATCGGCAGCGGCGAGGTCGGCGAGCAGGGCTTCATCTTGTTGGGCGGGGCGGATCATAGGCGAGTCACAGGCGGGCAGGGCGGACCTTCAAGCGACTACCCGGATAGCACAACAGGCACAGCAGCCTTGACCTTTCCGCGCATCCTCCTACCATCCGCGCCACCATGACCTCGCCTGCCACGGCTCTGCTTCTCCTTTCCCTGCGACTTACGCAAGGGTAGGCGGCCCGCGTTTCCTCGTCATGCCCCCCTTGCCGTCACGTCACGGCAGTCTTTTGATCCCAGGCACCTTTTTGGTCCTACCACCTCTGTTTCCTCCCTTTCGTTATGTTGAAAAGTCCGTCCTCCAAATACCAGCGCTTCGATCCCGTCTCCTTGCCGAACCGTCGCTGGCCCTCCCAAACCATCTCCCAAGCACCCATCTGGTGCTCCGTCGATCTCCGCGATGGCAATCAGGCCCTCGCCGTGCCGATGAATGTCTCCCAGAAGCTCGACATGTTTGATGCGCTGGTGAAATGCGGCTTCAAGGAGATCGAAGTCGGCTTTCCATCCGCCTCGAATACCGAATTCGCCTTCAACCGCCGTCTCATCGAGGAAAAGCGCATCCCCGATGATGTCACCATCCAGTGCCTGGTGCAGGCGCGGGAGGATTTGATCGAAAAAACCGTCGAAAGCCTCATCGGGGCCAAAAAGGTCGTCATCCATATGTACAACTCCACCTCGCCCGCGCAGCGGAAGTATGTGTTTGGCAAGTCGAAGGAGGAAATCATCGCCGTGGCCGTCAAAGGAGCGCAGATGATCAAGGACCGCCTGCATCGCCTCACCGCCGGCGGCACGCAGGTGACGCTGCAATACTCGCCGGAGAGCTTCAGCGCCACGGAGGTCGAGTTCGCCAAGGAGATCAGCGAGGCCGTCATGGACGTGTGGCAGCCCACTCCGCAGCACAAGATGATCCTCAACCTGCCGGACACCGTCGAGGTCTGCATGCCGAATGTGTATGCCGACCAGATCGAGTGGATCTGCACGAACCTCAAAAACCGCGAAAGCGTCATCATCAGCCTGCACACGCACAATGACCGCGGTACCGGCACCGCCGCCACGGAGCTTGGTTTGCTCGCGGGCGCGGATCGCGTCGAAGGCACTCTGTTTGGTAATGGCGAGCGCACCGGCAATCTCGACATTGTGCAAGTCGCCATGAATTTGTACATGCATGGCATCGACCCGCAGCTCGATTTCAGTGACATGAGCAGCCTCATCCACATGTATGAGCGCACCACCGGCATGACCGTGGCTCCGCGCCATCCTTACAGCGGCGAACTCGTCTTCACCGCCTTCAGCGGCAGCCATCAGGACGCGATCAAAAAAGGCCTCAGCGGCTACGAGCAGCACAAAACCATCTGGGACGTGCCCTACCTCACCATCGACCCGAACGATATCAGCCGCGAATACCGCGAGGTCATTCGCGTGAACTCCCAGAGTGGCAAAGGCGGCGTCGCGTATCTTCTCGAAAGCGAATTCGGCATCGAACTGCCGAAGGACATGCAGCGCGAGTTCGGCCCCATCGCCAATGACATTGTCGATAAGCTCGGCCGCGAAGTCAGCGGCACCGAATTGAAGGACATGTTCTGGAAGGAATACATTGAGCGCGATCGCCCTTGGTCCCTGGCGGATGATAGCTTCCATATGGAAACTTGCGGTATTCATTCGTTTAGATGCACAGGCAAAGTCTGTCACAGGCCAGAGGTTGTTTTTCCAGGACTTCCAACTGAAGAAAATAAAAGAATGGCAGAATTTGTGAGCGTATCGCTTACTGACTGCTCAACTGTCAACCTTAGCTGGAAACCATTCACCGGCCAAGGCAACGGCCCCATCGCCGCCTTCGCCGATGCTTTGATCACCGATGCCGGTGCCCCGAGCTTCGAAGTCACCACCTACCGCGAGCAAAGCCTCTCCAGCGGCACCGAAGCCGCCGCCCTCGCCTTCATCCAGATCAAAACCGCCACCGGCAAACTCGTCTGGGGTGCTGGCGTCGATACGAACATCGAACTCGCGTCGATCAAAGCTGTGCTGAGTGCGGTGAACCGGGCGGGGTGAGATTCCCAATCAACTGACAGCAAATGGGGGCAGAAAAATGGGAGTGATCCTATTTTCTGCCCCCATTTTTCTGTCAGCTTGCTTGGGACTCTGTGTTCTAAAACTGGCCTAAAACGGTGAAACTCGGCCAGTCCAAAGCCTTGCTGAGTGCAGCACAAGAGCGAAGTGCTTCACCACCGAGTTCACCGAGGAGCACCGAGTTTGAATTCTGAGCCTCTGTGGACTGAGGTGCTCTGTGCTGAAGTTTGGACGGATTCGTGGCCATTCGTTGTCATTACTGCCTTCATTAGCGTTCCAAGAAAGCCATCCACGGAAAACACCGAATACACAGAAAGGCATCAGCCATGATGAGCTGCCGCCCACCACCTCAAGCCTGCCACTCTTTAAGAATCGTCTCCGTCTGCGCGATCTCCCGCGCCCAGCCGAGCTTCTGAAAGCCTGCGAGGGAGCGCTGCAGCACCGTCAGCCCTTCCGCACGCTTCCCGGCGGCGCAGAGAAACCGGCCGAGGTCCAAACCCACGAAGCAGATGCCATCCAGACGGCCGAGTTGGAGGTTGATGGCATAGGAGGCCGCCAGGTGCTCGAAAGCGGCCGACCATGCCTGCTTTTCGAGTTCGATCTTCGCGATCGACCAGAGGGCATTCCCCTCGCCATCTTTGTCGCCCAAGCCCTCGAAAATGCCCAGTCTCTCCTGGTGCAAGGCCAGCGCCGCGTCCACCTCGCCCTTGGCGGAGCGAATCCGCGCGATGTCGCCCAAGGTCACTGCTCGCGAGCGCTTGTCGCCCAACCCCTCATAGACCGCCATCTCTTCCTGGTGCAAGGCCAGCGCCGCGTCCACCTCGCCCTTGGCGGAGCGAATCCGCGCGATGTCGCCCAAGGTCACTGCTCGCGAGCGCTTGTCGCCTAAGCCCTCGAAGATGCCCAGCATCTCCTGGTGCAAGGTCAGCGCCGCATCTACCTCGCCCTTGGCGGCGCGAATCCGCGCGACGTCGCCCAAGGTCACCGCTCGCTCGCGGTTGTCACCCAAGCCCTCGTAAACGTCCAGCCTCTCCTGGTGCAGGGCCAGCGCCGCATCCACCTCGCCCTTGTCGGCGCGAATCCGTGCGATTTGCCCCAGCGTGATGGCACGCGAACGATCATCCCTGAGCTTTGTGAAGATGGGCAGCACTTGCATTTCAAGGCGTTCTAGGGCTGCATCCACCTGACCGCGCTTCATATCTATGTCCGCCAAACGGCGTAGTGCGTGCACGGCGGAATGAAGATCGTTCGCCGCGCGGGAGTGCTGCTCGGCGGCTAGGAGATGCTGCGTGGCATCCTCCCAGCGTCCCAAGGACTCCAAAATGTCTCCTGCCTCACGGTGCAACTCACCCGCAGCACGGGCTGAAAGGTCTTTTTCCGTGGAGAGATAGCTTTCGATCTCAGAGAGCCGCACCTCCCGCTGCATCTGCGTCGGGCCTTGGAACAGGTCGAGCCACTTTTTGGCGATGGGTGGCAATTCGGCGGCGTGAGTAAAATCGAGAACCGCCGTGCGCCAGGCCCAGAAGTCCGGTGCCTGGAGCGCGATGGCTTGCAAGTCATCCGGGATAAGCCACCATAGCAGGCTAACAGGGCAGCGGGCGGCGATTTCTTCACGTCGATGATTGAGCCGCTTGAATGCCTCCGGGCGCGAACTACGCCAGTTTTCAAAACCCACCACCTGGACCAGTGAATGGTCCCGCCCGAGGATCTCGAGCTGCTCCAACAATGCCGAGTAGTCGGACGGCCAGTCCTGTGTGAGCGTGAGTAGCGTGCTGCCAGGGTGATTTTCCGCCAGATGCCGAATCAAGCCTTCACGTTCCTGGATTTGGTTCCACTCTGCAAAGAGCAGGCGAAACCCTTTTCCTTGGGCGGCCTCTAGTGCTCGCTGAAGCCCCAACAGGTCAGAGGTGTGCGCCGGGTGCAGTTCCCAGCGACGCGTGTTTGGCAGAGCTGGCGTCAGTTCGGGCTTCATTGGGCCGGAAGCTTTTTCAGGGCATCCTGATACGAGGGCAGCGTGCGCACCGCCGGATGCGACTGCCACCAAAAGCTGTTGTACTCCAGCAGCGCCAGATTGTAGAGCAAATCACGAGTCTCCTGGTCGGTTGCGTTTGAATCTGCCGCCGTGGTATCGATCTGTGCTAGACGCTCATAGTCGGCAGACTTGAGTATGTGGCGGTAATCTGTTGCGAGTTTCTTTTCCGCCGCTTGGGCGCTGGAAGGATCAAACAACTCGGTGGTGGTGCTTTGAAATGCATAACCAAGCAACCGGATTAAATCTCGCAGATGCCCGCCGGAGACGCGGATGAAATAATCGACGGTGGACCAGTCTCCGCTCGCTTCAGGATTCGGCTGGAAGAAGCGGGCCGGGGCGCGTTTGAGGATCAAGCTGCGCATCACATTGAGCGCCGCCTGATGCTCCAAGCGCTTTTCAGGAAAGCGGGGATCAAACTTGTCCGCCAGCTTCAAGGCCGGCACCTTGCAAATATGGTCGTAGGCATTTCGCACAGCGCTGGAGGCATGAACAAGGTGGATCGGTGCGCAGTAGATGAACAAGCTGCGTAACTGCCGGAGCTGGTGAACATCCTCGATAAAGAAGCGGTTGCTGTCCTCGCCCGTGAGGCGGTCCGTGCCATCCACGATGAAAAGCAACCTGTTGGCCTTCCAAGACGTCGCCATGCGCTCCTCCACATGAGCGATGAGTTTGTTGAATGCCGCGGCGAATTCCCCGAAGGAGGATTTGAGAATGGTCCGGGCTTCCTCCTTGCGTTTGGTGCCAGTCTTGAAGGCCGTGGAGAGTTTGACAAAGAACTCGCTCAGAAACGGGATGCCCCACTTGCCATCCGCGCCCGTGGTGACGTCTCCTGTCCATTCTTTGAATGCTTCCGTGACTAGCACGCGGTCTGTAAACCACTGCTCCAGCGGCGTGACGAATACTTGGTCAATGATGATGCCTTCGGCCTCCTTGAGTTCCTCACAGAGAGCGCGGGCGAGGGCCAGACACACGTCTGGATACTCCAAGTTATTGAGATCAAGGCCGACATCCTGCCCAGCATCGACAAGTATCACTTTGAACAGACCGGGCTGGTTGAGCTGCTGCCGGATGCGCCGAAGCTCGGTGCTTTTTCCCGTTCCTCGGTGACCGCAAAAGAGCACATACTTGCTCGCATGGCTCTGAGCGATTTTCCGATTGGCCAGATCAACGCCCAAATCGCGATACAAAGCACTGTAGCCAAGCTCTCGTGCAGGACTGGTATCTACGTAGAGAGGGTCGTCGGCATCCTGCAAGGCTTCATTAAAGGCAAGCTGGGCCGAGACGTCCCAAAGCGTTTTTGGTTCTTGGTGCATTTCTGTGACTTTTGAAGCAGGCTAACCGGATTGCAACTCTGCGTCTTCCAACCGGATGATCTCATTTTTGGTGAATGGCCCCTCGTGGCGACGATCATGGTGGGTGGCAAGATTCCAAACCAACTGACAGCAAATGGGGGCAGAAAAATGAGCCGCTCTGCATTTGCTGCCCCCATTTTTCTGTCAGCTTCAGGGTCTGAAAGTATGGGGCGTGAGGCGGGTCAGTTCAGGTAGCGGAATTCGGCGCTGGCGAAGAGGGCCTGGCAGAAGGAGGCGAGGGTGAGGCCTTTGAGGCTGTCTTTGGGGATGGCTTTGTTTTTGGCGGCTTCCTTGGGGAATTGGGTCCAGAAGGCGAAGAGGGCATCACGCTCCTTTTGGGTGGGTTCGCGGCCAAAGGTGAGCAGGTAGGCCTGGGAGAGGCGCTGCTCAGGGGTGCCATCCATCTTGCCGATGCGCTGGGCGAAGGCATCGGCGAGTCCTTGGGCCTGGACGTTGTTCATGAGGAAGAGGCTTTGGGAGGGGACGTTGGTGGTTTCGCGGTCGCCATTGACGAGGCTGGCATCGGGGAAGTCGAAGACGCCGAGGAACTCGGGGATCTGATCGCGGATGAGTGGCAGATAGACGCTGCGGAAGAGCTGCGGCTTGGAATTGACCTCGCGGAGGAGATTGATGATGCCTTCACGGCCTTCGCCAGCCCGGGCGACGGGCGAGCCATCGACGGGGTAGTAATTGATGACGCCGGCGATGCTGAGCATGGCATCGCGAATCTCCTCGGCATCGAGGCGGCGCTGGTTCATGCGCCAGCGGTGTTTGTTGTCGGGATCGACGGCGTAGTTGGCGGCATCGTGCGTGCTGCTCATCTGGTAAACGCGGCTAAGCATGATCTCGCGGATGAGTTTTTTCACGGACCAGCCGCTTTCCATGAAGCTGACGGCGAGATGATCGAGCAGCTCGGGATGCGAGGGCTTTTGGCCCATGGTGCCAAAATTATCCGGCGTGGTGACGAGACCTGCGCCCATGAGTTTGAGCCAGACACGATTCGCCATGACGCGGGCGGTGAGGGGATTGTCCTTGGAGGCGATCCAGAAGGCGAGATCGAGTCGGCCGCTGCCTTGCGAGATGTTAAGCGGCTCGCCTTTGGCGCAAAGCACCTCGACGAGGCCGCGTGGGACCATTTCACCAGCTTGCTTGATGTCTCCGCGGACGAGGATGGGGCTGTTGGCCGGGGCGGGACGGTCGAGCACGCCCATGGCGAGGGTCCTTGGCGTGCCGTCTTCGTAAAAGAGATCCACGTCGGCCTTCATGCCGTCCGCTCGGTCAAAGGAGCTGCGCACGCGGAGGAAGTTTTGAGCGTTGTTGGATTCACGCTGCTGGGCGCTTTGGGTGCGCACTTGCTCGCGAAGCGTGTTGGCGGTGGTGATGGCTTCGTCGTAGCGCTTCTTGAGCGTGGCGACTTCGGAAGGCGAGATCTTGGCCAGCGCCGCGACCTGATCGGATTCGCGGTCGAGCTCGATGAGGGTGCCGGGATTGGCGTTTTGAAGCTGGCTATAGGTGCCGAAGAGCGTCTCGCTGCTCGTGAAGATGCCGGCGAGGGCGTAGTAGTCACGCTGGGTGAAGGGATCAAACTTGTGATCGTGGCAGCGGGCGCAGGCGAGGGTGACGCCGAGCATGGCCTGGGACATGGCGTCGATTTGCTCATCGACGAGGTCCATCTGGAACTGGCGTTTGTCCCGCTGGTTGTGGCCTTTGGAACCGATGGCGAGGAAGCCGGTGGCGATGATCTTTTCGGCCTGTTCGTGCTTGGTCGAGAACTTCATCAAATCGCCCGCGATCTGCTCTTTGAGGAACTGGTCATAGGGTTTGTCCTTTCGGAAGCTCTCGATGACGTAGTCGCGGTAACGCCAGGCATGCGGGTAGAGCACATTGACCTCTTTGCCGCTGCTCTCGCCGTAGCGGGCCACATCAAGCCAGTGACGCGCCCACTTCTCGCCGTAGTGGGAGGAGTCGAGATACATGTCGATGACGCGTTTCACGGCATCGGGTGAGGTATCGGCGAGGAACGTCTTCACCTCATCGGGCGTGGGAGGCAGGCCGGTCAGATCGAAGGCAATGCGGCGGATGAGCGTGGGGCGGTCCGCATCACGCACGGGATGCAGGCCGGCTTTTTCGATGTCGGCGAGGATGAAGTGGTCGATGTCCGTTTTGGCCCAGCCTTCGGTTTTGACAGTGGGAGGCGTTTGCTTCACCGGTTTTTGGAAAGCCCAGTGCTGGCGACCGGCATCCATGTCGATCACACGCTTGCCGCCGGTGGCGTTGGCCACCTTTTGCTCACGGGGATCGGGAGCGCCCATCTCGATCCACTTTTTGAAATTGGCGATGACCTCGTCTGGCAGCTTTTGCTTCGGTGGCATCTCCATGTCGTCGTTTTTCCAGGTCATCGCCTGATACACGGTGCTCTCGCTGATGCTGCCGGGTGTGATGCCGGGGTGCCCGCTCTCGCCGCCGAGCAGGGTGGCTTGCTTGGTGTCGAGGGTGAGGCCGCCTTTGACCTTTTCGGACTCGCTGCTGTGGCATTTGTAGCAATGCTCGACGAGCACGGGGCGGATGTTTTTCTCGAAGAAGGCGAGTTGATCGGGCGCAATGCCCGCATGGGCATTTTCAGCCGTGTCAGCGGCAGGCAGACGCGTGAGGGCGATCAAGGAAATCGAGAGGGTAAAGGCCTTCATGGTCGTGAGGAGGAAGTTCGCGGTTCTAACCGTGAAGCAGCGCCAAAGTTGCAGTCCGATTCCCGAGGGCTAGAGGGGGCTTGATGCTCGGTTCGCAGAATCGAGGCGCATTCAGGGGCGCTTTTCAGTGATTTTACAAGAGCCTTGCGAAGCTCTTACATCGGTCTGACACATGCTCTCAAAGCTGTGCGAAAATACTATCAGACAATGAGAACAGCCGCAAGGCTGACATGTCGTAGCTTTTTCAGTGTGGTCCTTCTTGGCTGTTGGTACTACCGAATGAATACCGGGGCGGATCGAGTGATCCACCCCGGTTCTTTTTTGGAAGGTGTGAGGAGGGGTGGGCGTTTCGAGCGGCCTCATGAAGTCACGATTTGCCCTGCTCACTGCCGTTTTGATGCTGCCACTGCCCCTGCTGGCTGCCGTGAAGGTGCCGGCGCTCTTTTCGGATCACATGGTGCTCCAGGCGGGCAAGCCCGTGGCGGTCTGGGGCACGGCGGCGGCCGGTGAAAAGGTCACCGTGGGCTTCGGAGCCCAGGAGAAGTCTGTCACGGCCGGTCAGGACGGTGCGTGGAGCGTGAAGCTCGATCCGCTGAAGGCCTCGCCGGAGCCGCAGGTGCTCAAAATCAACACGCTCACCATTCAGGACGTGCTCGTGGGCGAGGTATGGCTCGGCTCCGGGCAATCCAACATGGCGATGCAGGTGAAGGGCGCGAAGGATCTCGAAGCGAGCAAAGCCGCCGCGAAGCTGCCGCAAATCCGCGTCTTTACCGAAGGCAGCGCGGCGGCGGAAACGGCGCAGAGCATGGGAAAAGGGAGCTGGATCGTGTGCTCCCCGGAGACGGTGGAGCGCTTTTCGGCCACGGCGTATTTCTTTGGCCGTTCACTGCATGAGGAACTGAAGGTGCCGGCGGGCCTGATCGTTTCGGCGGTGGGCGGCACGCCGATTGAAAGCTGGATCGACGCCGCCGCGCAGCGGGCGCAACCGGAGCTGAAAGGCTTCTTTGAAGCGATGGCGGCGGCCAATGCGAAATTTGACGAAGCCAAGGTGAAGGCTGCCTACGAGGCGCAGGTGGAGAAATGGAAGGAGGCCGTGAAGGTCGCCAAAGCGGCGAAGCGGCCACTGCCGCAAAAGCCGCGTGATCCCATCGAAACCCACAAACGCAAAGGTAACGTGGGCGGGCTCTTCAATGGCAAGATCGCTCCGCTGATCCCCTACACCCTGCGTGGAGCCATCTGGTATCAGGGAGAGGCGAACAGTGCCGATGACAAGGCTCTCTACTATCAAGAGCAGCTCACCCTGTTGGCCAAGGAATGGCGGCAGCGATGGGGGGATGAGTTTCCCTTCGCCTGGGTGCAATTGCCGAACTTCACCCGCCCCGGCACTGGTTGGCCGCTCGTGCGTGACGAGATGCGCCAAGCTTTGGCGACTATCCCAAACAGCGGCATGGCCATCACGCTCGATGTCGGGGAGTTGAAGGACATCCATCCGACAAACAAACAGGAGGTGGGCCGTCGTCTCGCGCTTTGGGCTCTGGGCAAGGTGTACGACAAACCCGTGGCCGCCACCAGTGGGCCGCTGGTGAAAAAGGTGACGCGTGAGGGGGCATCGCTGGTTGTTCAGTTCGATCACGCGGCCGGTTTGAAGGCCAATGCAGCGCTGAACGAATTCGAAGTGGCCGGTGCGGACCATGTTTTCAAAACAGCCGAGGCTCGCCTCGAAGGTGAGACGGTTGTTTTGACCGGTGAAGGCACGGCCTCGGCCATGAAAGTGCGTTACGCCTGGAAAGACGCGACCTCGGCAGCGCTGGTGAACGGAGCCGGCATTCCGGCTTCGACCTTCCAGATGCCTGTCGGGGCCAAATGAGGCTCAGACAGACTTTTCGAGCTCGCTCTGGCTTTCGAGCACCTTCTGCGTTTGGCGCTCGCGGAAGGCTTGCAGCTTCTTGGCAAGCGCACGGTCCTCATTGGCGAGCATGGAGACGGCAAAAAGACCGGCATTGAGTGCTCCAGCATTGCCGATGGCAAAGGTGGCCACAGGAATGCCACCAGGCATTTGCACGATCGAATAAAGGCTATCCATGCCGCTCAGCGCCCGACTTTGCACCGGCACACCGAGAACGGGAATCGTGGTCATGCTCGCCGTCATGCCGGGAAGGTGGGCAGCACCGCCAGCCCCGGCGATGATGCACTTCAGGCCGCGTTGGGAAGCGGTCGTGGCATAGTCGTAGAGCAATCCAGGCGTGCGATGGGCGCTGACGACCTTCTTTTCAAAGGGAATTCCGAAATCGGCGAGCACCTGCGCGGCGTTTTGCATGGTGGGCCAGTCGGAACTGGAGCCCATGATGATGCCCACGACGGGCGGAAGCTGGATGTTGGATTCGCTCATGCGGTGATCAGCATGGACGGCGGTGCCGCAGCGTCAACGAACACCTCGCCCGGTCAGGCTTCGCGCCGTGCCACATACACAAAGGCAGGCGGCAGGTTCGCCCACACGACTTCGGTGGTGGTGACATTGGGCAGCAGAGAGCCGAGGAGCTCGCGGAAGTGCTGGCCCGCTGGGAGCAGATGAAAGCCAAAGTAAGCGAAGGTCACAAAACAGCCGCCGGGTGCCAGATGCGGAAGTACATTGCCGAGGATCGCCTTCTGGAGTGACTCTGGAAACGCCGTCCAAGGCAGGCCGCTGATGATCACATCAAAGCCTTCGCTGAAATCTGGCTGTGTGAGGTCAAATTTCTGCGCACAGCAGCACTCGAAGCGCATACCGGGAAACTCCTCATGCAGCCGGTGAACGAAGGCCTCATTGAGTTCGAGGCCGACATACTTGGCCTGATCCGGCATGACCCGGGCGATGGCCTGGGTGAAGGCACCCGTGCCGGGGCCGAGTTCCAGAATGTGACGTGCCTCTGCGCAGCGTGATGCCTCCATCATCATCTCTGCCAAAGCAGGACTCGAAGGCGCGACGGCCCCCACTGTTTTCCAGTTGCGGACGAATTCTCGGAGAAATGCGGGGGCTGACATCGGCGGGCGGATGCTACGCATCCTCAGTGCTTCTGCGAATGCTTTTATGGAGGCCATAAAAGCGAACGTGCGATGCATGTCGTGGGTCGAAGGCAGACCAACCCAACCCAAACCGAACCATGATCACCAAAGCTCTTGTCCTGGCCTTTTGCGCCACCTGTCTCTCCCAATGTGCCCACCAGCCTTCGGAACGCTATCTGACCAACGCAGACTCCGGAAAAGTCATCAGCGAACGCTATTATGAAATCGATGGCGTGCGCAAAGTGGAACGTCGCATCTTGGTGACGACCACGCCTCGCCTCGAGACGAGGCTAGAGACGCGGGTTCTCGGCACGACGTGGTGAAGTGGTCTCACTTCTTCTCTTTGTTCTTCTTCTTCGGATTCTCCTTCGATCCTTTTTTGCCTTTGCCGCCGGAGGTGGATGCGATCTCTTCTTTTGGCAAAACGGTGGCGAGCCGAGTCCTGACCTCGCTCAAGCCTGCTTCGCCAGCGAGATTCGTCCATTCATAGGGGTCCTTGGAGTGATCGTAGAGTTCCTCGCTGCCATCTGCATAGCGGATATAGCGCCACTGGGCATCACGCACAGCGTGGTTGCCCTTGCCATGGGTGCAAATGGCCACGTCATCCCATTTTGCCAAGGGATCCTTCAGCAGCGGCATCAAGGATGCGCCTTTCACATGCTCAGGCACCGGCAGGCCGGTCAGATCGCAAAGAGTGGAGTAGATGTTCGTGTAATCGACTGGCGCTTTGCAAAGGCTGCCCGGCTTGGAAATGCCCGGTGCCACGATGGCCATGGAAGTGCGGGTGGCCTTCTCCCAAAGCGCAAATTTACGCCAGTGCTCCTTCTCCCCGAGATGCCAGCCATGGTCAGTCCACCAGACAATGATCGTTTTGTCCTTCCGTGGGCTGGCGTCGAGTCCGTCGAGCAGGCGACCGACCTGATCGTCGAGATAGGAAATCGTCGCCAGATAGGCCTGCACGCCTTGTTTCCATTGGTCTCCCTTCAAAACGGCGGCGTGATCGCCTTCAGGACCAGCCATCTTTTTGCCGGCGGTAGGTACATCGTCCAGATCACCATCCTTGGTCACGGGAAGCTGGATCTCAGCGAGCGGGAAGCGGTCGAAATACATCTGGGGAACATACCAAGGCAGGTGGGGTTTCACATAGCCGAGGGCGAGAAAGAGCGGCTTATCGGAGGGGGCCGTCTTGAGATGGTTGATGGCCCAGTCGGTGGCTTTGGTGTCGCCCATGTCCGCGGTAGTCGCTTTCACCGCGCCCCAGTCGAAGTGGCCGCGGTCGAGGCCATTCAGATTGGCATCGTGATCGTTGATGCTGGGGAAAAGGCCCGCCCATTCCGTCCAGCCATCCTCACGGCCTTCGCTGCCATAGCCATGGTAAATCTTGCCTGCTCCACGGGTGTTGTAGCCATTGGCCAGGAAGTGGCGGTTGATGGTCATCACGTCCTTGAGTACACCACCCGCTGGATCGCCATTGGTGTAGATGCCGGTCTGCCAAGGGCGCAGACCGCTCATCAAGGCGGCACGGGAGGGATTGCAGGCTGGAGCGGCGCAGTGCGAATTCGTGAAGGCCGTGCCGCGTGCCACGAGGCGGTCAATGTTCGGCGTTTTGGTCTGTGGATGCCCGCCCAGGTAACTCGTCCAGTCGTTCAAATCATCGACGGCGATGAAGAGCACATCCGGCCGTGATTCAGCCGCGGCGCAGCAGGTGAGGAGAAGGAGTAAAGCAAGGTGACGCATCATGGCCCGCCGTGAACGAGCTATTGGAGGACGTCTTGCGTGAATCCTTCTCACAACCTCTGAGCCCCATGAACAAACGGAGGTTTTTCATCGTAGTGTGTTCCCCTCATGCGCTCTCTTTTCCTCTCCCTCCTTCTCGCCACCGGTTTGTCTGCCGGAGAACTGCCGAAAGAAAAACGCGTCCTCTTCCTCGGCGATTCGATCACGCAGGGCGGTGGCTACATCGAGATCATTGATGCGGCTTTGAAGGCGCAGCATCCCGAGTCGGAGATCGAGATCATCCCGCATGGTCTCAGCAGTGAGACGGTGAGCGGTTTGAGCGAGGAAGGCCATGCGGGAGGCAAATTCCCGCGTCCTGACCTTCATGAGCGTCTCGACCGAGCTCTCGACAAAGTGAAGCCGGACCTCGTTTTCGCCTGCTACGGCATGAATGACGGCATTTACCTGCCTCTCGGCGCGGAACGCACCAAGGCCTTCCAAAACGGCATGAAGAAGCTGCACGAGAAGGTCATCGCCGCCGGTGCTCGCATCATTCACCTGACGCCGCCGGTGTTTGATCCGGTGCCCATCGCTCAGAAAGTGGCTCCGGCGGACAAAGTGGACGGCTCGCACCCTTTCAAAGGCTACAACGAGGTGCTCGACTTCTATGCGAACTGGCTGCTCGACATGCGAGATCAGGAGAAGTGGACGGTTTACGACATCCACGGCCCGATGAATGCCGCCATCGCCGAGAAGCGGAAAACCGATCCGCAGTTCACTTTTTCCAAAGACGGCGTGCATCCCGGCCCGGAGGGGCATCTGCTCATGGCGCGTGCCGTTCTCGATGCCTGGGGCCTCCAAGTGAAGGAGGATGGCACGCCGGATCATCCGAATGGCGCGGCCATCCTCGCCGTGATCAAAAAGAAGCACGCCATTCTGCGTCCAGCCTGGCTGAGCCATGTGGGCCACAAGCGTCCCGGCAATGCGGCCGGTCTGCCGATTGAGGAGGCTTTGAAGAAGGCGGACGAGCTTGACGAGGAGGCTCGCAAGCTCGCGACATCCAAAGAGATCGTCTTCCCAAATCAAAAAGGCGAGTGGAACGGCTACGCGAAGCACGAACTGACCATCGCAGGCCAGGCCGTGACCGTCGTCGCACCAAAAACCGTCGCCGCAGGTCGCCCGTGGGTGTGGCATGGCGAGTTCTTCGGCCACAAGCCGGCGCCGGACATCGCGCTGCTCGGCAAGGGCTTCCACATCGTTTATATGAAGATCAACGACATGCTCGGCAGCCCTGAGGCGGTGAAGCTTTGGAACCAATGCCATGCCGAACTGACCTCCAGCTATGCCTTGAGCCAGAAACCGGCCCTCGTTGGGCTCAGTCGCGGTGGTTTGTACTGCTACAACTGGGCCACGGCGAACCCCGACAAGGTTTCGTGCATCTACGGCGATGCGCCGGTGTGCGACTTCAAGAGCTGGCCCGGTGGCAAAGGCAAAGGAAAGGGCGATCCGAAGAACTGGGGCTTCGTCTTGAAGCTGTGGGGTTTCAAAGACGAAGCCGCCGCGCTGGCCTACCAAGGCAATCCCGTCGATCGTCTCGCCCCACTGGCGAAGGCCGGCGTGCCGTTGCTGCATGTCTTTGGCGATGCAGATGACGTCGTGCCATGGGATGAAAACACCGGCCTCATCGAATCCCGCTACAAAGCCCTCGGCGGCAGCATCAAGATGATCCGCAAACCCGGCGTGGGGCATCATCCGCATGGATTGGATGATTCGACGCCGATCATTGATTTCATCTCGAAGCACGCGAAGTAAAGATCCTCACTCCTTCGCTTTGTCGATGACGATGCGGAAGGTGCAGCCACCTGCCTTGAGGAGGTCGTAGCGCTTGCCGAGTTTGGCGATGAAGGGGGGGCTGCCATTGAGTTAGCGGTCGGGCCTGCAACGCTGCTTCGACTGCCAGTCGAAGCTACGGCAACCGCCGCGAGGCGTAGCTTCGATTGGTAATCGAAGTCGAACGTCGCCTGGTAGAGGACATTGTTCACGGGTGAACCGGATTCTTTTCGCGAGGGATCCCGAATACGGGCTTGAGAGAAAGGAGCTCTCGTTGCAGTTCTTAGATCGACCATGCGCACGCTCTTTTTCCTCCTCACCGCTCTCACCCTGCACGCCGCCTCGAAGCCGAATGTGCTCTTCATCCTTTGCGATGACCTGCGCCCCGATGCGCTGGGCTGCTACGGCTCAAAGCATGTCAAAACGCCAAACATCGACCGACTGGCGAGCGAGGGCGTGCGCTTCGCGAACACCTTCTGCACCACCTCCCTGTGCTCGCCGAGCCGGGCGAGCATCTTGAGCGGGCTTTATGCGCACACGCATGGGGTGACGAACAACTTCACCGAGTATCCCGATTCGATGCCGAGCTTTCCCGGCCTGCTTCACGAGGCAGGTTATGCCACCGCCTACTTTGGCAAGTATCACATGGGGGAGAACAACGACGACCCGAGACCCGGTTTTGACATGTTCATCACTCACAAAGGGCAGGGGAGCTACTTCGACACGGAGTGGAATCTCAACGGCAAGGAACGGAAGGTCATCAAGGGCTACTACACCACCGTCGTGACCGATTTGGCTTTGGACTGGCTGAAGCAGCAAAGCACGGAGAAGCCCTGGTGTGCCTTCATTGGCCAAAAAGCCCCGCACAGCTTCTACACGCCGGAGGAGAAGTATGCGCATGCCTTTGATGACGTGCGCGTGCCCTATCCTGCCACCGCTTTTCAGCTTGATGACAAGCCCGCGTGGCTCAAACAACGCCTCCACACCTGGCACGGCATTTACGGGCCGCTGTTTGAGTGGAGAAAGAAATTCCCCGATGATCGCCCGGAAGCCGTGAAGGATTTTGAGAACATGGTCCACGGCTATTGGGGCACCGTTTTGAGCGTGGATGACAGCGTGGCTCGCGTGCGTGCCTGGCTGGAGGAGACGAAGCAGCTCGATAACACCATCATCGTCTTCATGGGCGACAATGGTCTGCTCGAAGGCGAGCACGGCATGGTCGATAAACGCACGGCCCACGAGCCCAGCCTGCGCATTCCGCTCGTCGTTCGCTATCCAGCCCTTGGCGCTGGCAAGGTCATCGAGCAGCAGGCGCTCACCGTTGATATGGCTCCGAGCTTGTTGGAACTGTGCGCAGCACCCGCTTTGCCGAAATCGCACGGCAAATCCTGGGCGAAGCTCGTGCAAAGCGGCGATCCCGCCTGGCGCACGAGCTGGTTCTACCACTACAACTACGAGAAGCAGTTCCCCTACACGCCGAACGTCCGCGCCCTTCGCACCGATCGCTGGAAGTACATCCATTACCCGCATGGCGATGGCAGCGCCGACAAGCATCTCTCTGAGCTGTACGACCTCCAAGCCGATCCGGGCGAGACCAAGAACCTCATCGCCGATCCCCAACTCGCCTCTACCATCACCGAGCTGAAAGCTGAACTCGCCAAACTCATGCTCGCCACCGGTCTCGATGCCCAAACGGACAAGATGCCCCTCGATGAAGGAGTGAAGAGCGAGCTGCCGGATGCAAAGATCCGGTGAATAGGCAAAGAGCTGATTGAATTCAGAGCACTCAGCGGCAGCCTCGGAGTATGGAACATTTTGATTTTGACCTCGTGGTGATCGGTGGCGGCAGCGGCGGCTATGCGGCGGCTCGGACGGCGCATGGCGAAGGCCTGAAGGTTTGTGTGATCGATGGTGCGGAGGAGCTCGGCGGCCTGTGCATCTTGCGCGGCTGCATGCCGAGCAAGACGCTGATCGAATCGGCGAACCGTCAGCTCGTGGTGCGGCATGCGGCGGAGTTTGGGCTGAAGGCCACCACGCAGGGCGTGGATGTGCGGCAGATCCGGGATCGGAAGCGAACGCTGATTGCGGATTTCGCAGGCTATCGGCAGGGGCAGCTCGAAGACGGGCGCTTTGTGCTGCATCGCGGACGGGCGAGCTTCGTGGATGCCCACACGGTGGAGGTGCAGCCTCGGGATGGCAGCGCAGTCTTTGCGGTGCGGGCGAGGAGTTTCATGATCACGACGGGTTCGGAGGTTTCTGTGCCTCCGGTGCCGGGACTCGTTGAGACGGGTTTTTGGACGAGTGACGAGGTGCTGGATGCGGAGACTCTTCCGCAGAAGGTGGCGGTGCTCGGCGGTGGTGCCATCGCCCTCGAAATGGCGCATTACCTGGAGGCGATGGGATGCGAGGTGACGCTGATCCAACGCAGCGGACAGCTTTTGACCGGCCTGGACCGCGAATGCAGCGATGTGGTGCGCACGGCGTATGAGCGACGCGGAATCCAGGTGCATTGTGGCACGCATTTGAACTCGATTTCGGCTTCGGAAGGTCAAAAGCGCATCGAATTCACCCAGGTAGGTCAAACGCATACCGTCCTCGTGGATGAGGTGCTTTTGGCGATGGGCCGCCAACCTGCGACCAAGGGTCTCAACCTCGAAAAGGCGGCTGTTTCAGCCCACAAAGGCAAAGTCATCGTCAATGACCGCATGCAGACCTCGCAGCCGCATATCTTTGCCGCAGGTGATGTGTGCAGCCCGCTCGATGTGGTGCATGTGGCGATCCAGCAGGGCGAGATCGCCGCGAGAAATGCAGCGCGGCTTCTGCGTGGCGAGTCAGCGGACGAGGTGATGGATTATCGGCTGCTGCTCTTTGGTGTGTTTTCCCATCCCCAGGTGGCGGTGGTGGGGGCGACGACGGAAAAGCTGCGAGCGGCGGGGACGCCGTTTGTGGAGGCGAGCTATCCTTTCAACGATCACGGCATGTCCTTGGTGATGGGTGAGACGGATGGCTTCGTGAAGATGCTTGGCCATGCCGAGACCGGTGAGATCCTCGGTGCCTGCGTGGTAGGACCGAAAGCGACGGAGCTGATCCACGAAGTCACCATCGCCATGCATTTCCGAGCCACGGCACGGCAATTCATGACGATCCCGCACTATCACCCGACGCTCAGCGAGATCTGGACCTACCCGGCGGAGGAAATCGCCGATCAGGTGGGCTGACGACAGTGGCCAGCTTTCTCCGAAGGATGGAGCAACGGGAGGATTCCTGGCATGTGATCATCCCCCGCGTCTCTCCTGCCGACCCACCGCCGCACTGGTCCGGCCGGTGGTGGATCATAGCGAGGTCGATGGCTGGCGCTGGCGCTTGGAAATCGGCGGCCAGCGCCTCCAGCTCGCCCGCCGCCTCGAAGTCAGTGATCCGGGTGACGTAGTCCGCGACTCCGCTCGCGCTTCAAAGCAGGAATCGCCGCAAAGCCTGCCCGCAGTGCTACGCAGCAGCGTTGCAGGCGGGGATCGCAAAGAGCACAAATCAGAGCTTCAGAAGTCAGTGGTCAGTAGTCAGAGAGAAAGTGGCACAGGTTTTCAACCTGTCGGCTCCCGGAGGGCGGCATTGAATTGCCGCCGAGATCTCGGAGGACCACCGCAAGAGGAAGGATAACCGCAAGAGGTCAGAGCGGCAAAGGTCAGCCGTTCGTCCTCGATCTTCAGAAGTCAGTGGTCAGTAGTCAGAGAGAAAGTGGCACAGGTTTTCAACCTGTCGGCTCCCGGAGGGCGGCATTGAATTGCCGCCGAGATCCCTGAGGACCACCGCAAGAGGAAGGATAACCGCAAGAGGTCAGAGCGGGGAGGTCAGCCGTTCGTCCTCGAGCTTCAGAAGTCAGTGGTCAGTAGTCAGAGAGAAAGTGGCACAGGTTTTCAACCTGTCGGCTCCCGGAGGGCGGCATTGAATTGCCGCCGAGATCCCTGAGGACCACCGCAAGAGGAAGGATAACCGCAAGAGGTCAGAGCGGGGGAGGTCAGCCGTTCGTCCTCGATCTTCAGAAGTCAGTGGTCAGTAGTCAGAGAGAAAGTGGCACAGGTTTTCAACCTGTCGGCTCCCGGAGGGCGGCATTGAATTGCCGCCGAGATCCCTGAGGACCACCGCAAGAGGAAGGATAACCGCAAGAGGTCAGAGCGGCAAAGGTCAGCCGTTCGTCCTCGTCCTCGATCCGGCAGCGCAGGGCGAAGGGCGAAGGGCGAAGGGCGAAGGGCGAAGGGCGAAGGGCGAAGAGTCCAGAGCGTCCGTGATCAGAGCCTCAGGAATCAGCGCTATTGTCTATCGGTCTATTGGCTATCGTCTATGCCCGCAGGGCTCGGCTTATCCACCTGTCGGCTCCCGGAGGGCGGCATTGAATTGCCGCCGACAAACCGTCGCACGGATTCTCCAGTCCGTGTCCGGCCCAAGGAAAGGCGATTCCCAACCGCCCGGCCTGTCGCAGCCCCCATGGAATCAAGCCTAATTTGGCCCCCCTCTTGCCAGCCCGCCCGACGATGCTCCGTCACAGACACCCCTCTGTTGGCTGACACCGGCCCTTCTGCTGGCCGACAGACACCCCACTGCGGGGTGACATCGACCCTTCTGCTGGCCGACAGACACCCTTCTGCGGGGTGGCATCGACCCTTCTGCTAGCCAACAGAGACCCTTCTGCCGGGTGACATCGCCCCTTCTGTTGGCTGACATAGACCCTTCTGCGGGGTGACATAAGGGCCTCTGTGACCCCGAAAACGGCCTTCCAGACCCCCTAAAACGCCCCAAAACCACCGACAAAAGGCCGCTTTCCAGAGGAAAGAGAATGAATTGTAAATACCGTAATCAAATCCCTCGCCGCATGAACCTCGTCGCGCCTCCCGCTGAAACTCGCATCGCCTTTGAGCATGACTACACCCCCAAGGCCCTGCTCACGCCCACCGAGGCTCGTCTTCATGCCTGCCTGGAGCAGGTTTCCCAGCATCGCTGCCGCATCCAGGTGAAGCCCCGGCTTGCCGATGTCTTCCAGCACCAGAAACACGACCGCTCCGCCTTCGCCAAGGTGTCCCAGAAGCACGTGGACTTCCTCATCTGCCGCAATGACGACTGGATGCCCATGCTCGGCATCGAGCTGGATGACGACAGCCACCTGCGGAAAGACCGCCAAGAGCGCGACATGTTCGTCAATGCCCTCTTCGCCTCCACCGGCCTCCCCCTCCTCCGCATCCACGTCCGCGAGATCGAGCAAGTCGAGCGCATGGTCGAAAAACTCACGAAGGGCTGGATGCAACGCTGGGCCGCCCTGGAGAATGCCAGCGCGGCCTGATCGCTGCGCACTTGAGCCTTCTTCGTTTTCGTGGACAGCAAAAGTTGGGTAACTACCCAAAGCAGCATGAACACGACAGGAACGAAAAAACGCACCTATGACGAGCAGTTCAAGCGCGACGCAGTCGCGCTGCTCGAAGGCGGCCGCAAGGCTGCTCAGCTCGCCCGCGAACTGGGCATCTCCCACTGGAACCTGCGCGATTGGAAGGAACGCTACGGCACTGGAGCTGCCGCAGTGAGCCAGCCTCAGGCGCGTAGCGCCGGGCTGGTGAACGCAGGCGGCTCCAGTGCCGTGGCCGCCGCGGTGGAGATCGCATCCCTTCGCCGCGAACTCGACGCCATCCGTGCTCAGAACGACATTTTAAAAAAAGCCTTGGCCATAGTAGCCCAACCAGAAGGCACCGTTTCGTCCTCATCCAAACCCTCCACCACGAACAACCGCGTATGAGCCTCGCCAAAGCCTGCCGGGCCCTCGGCGTCAGCCGCAGCGGCTACCACGCCCACCTGCGCAAACAGCAGCGCCCGCGCCGCCGCCAGGACGCACAACTGGCCACCGAGATCCACGCGGCCTTCATCGCCAGCCGGGCCACCTACGGCTCGCCACGCCTCGTGCATGCCCTGCGCGCCAAAGGCCTCCGCCACGGCAACAACCGCATCGCCCGGCTCATGCGCGAGCAGCACCTGCGCGTGCGCCAGAAGCGCCGCTTCGTGCCGCGCACCACCGTCACTGACAAAACTGCGGCGACAGCCCCCAACCACCTGCTGCAACGCCCCGCGCCCAACCGCCTCAACGAGGTCTGGGTCACCGACATCACCTACCTCCCCACTCGCGAAGGCTGGCTCTATCTGGCCGCCGAGATGGACCTCTGCAGCCGCCGCATCCTCGGCTGGAGCACCCGAGAAGACCTCGCCACCGAACTGCCCAGCGCAGCCTTGGAGCGCGCCCTGCAAGCACGTGGAGCAAACCCGAGCGGTCTGCTCCACCATAGCGACCGTGGCTGCCAATACACCAGCACCGAGTTCCGCAAGCGCCTCAAACTGCGCGGCATCACCGCCAGCATGAGCCGCACGGCCAACTGCTACGACAACGCCACCATGGAAAGCTTCTGGGCCACGCTGAAGGCCGAATGCTTTGGCTCCAGCGTCCCATCCACCCGCGCTCAAGCTCGCTCAATGGTCTTCGACTACATCGAAACCTTCTACAACCCCGTGCGCCTCCACAGCGCCCTAGGCTTCCAATCTCCGCTCGCCTTCGAACTATCCATCCAAAACAACTAACCCAACTTTCCGTGTCTGCGTTTTCGACGAAAGATCACACTCCTCTTCTCCCAGTCTCGTCGCCTTTCAGACTACCCGTCTTGCCATCCTCCCCGTTCCCTGCTTGGATGATAGCCCCTTCATGGCGATCAAAAAATCCGACCTCTATTCCTCCCTCTGGGCCTCGTGCGATGAACTCCGGGGCGGCATGGATGCCAGCCAGTATAAGGACTACGTCCTGTTCATGCTCTTCATCAAATACGTCTCCGATAAATACGGCGACAGCGATGACTTCGCCCCGCCGGTGGTCATTCCAAAAGGAGCCAGTTTCAAGGACATGGTCGGCCTCAAAGGCAAGGCTGACATCGGCGATAAGATCAACACCCAGGTCATCCAGCCGCTCATCGACGCCAACTCCCGCCTCGCTCGCAGCGACTTCCCGGACTTCAACGACTCGAACAAACTCGGCGATGGGGCGCAGAAGGTCGAAAAGCTCGGCAACCTGATCGCCATCTTCGAAAATCCCGCGCTCGATTTCTCCCAGAACCGCGCCGAGAACGACGACATCCTCGGCGATGCCTATGAGTATCTCATGCGGCACTTCGCCACCGAGAGCGGGAAGAGCAAAGGCCAGTTCTACACCCCGTCCGAGATCAGCCGCATCATGGCAAAGGTGATTGGCATCTCCCCGGCCAATTCCATCGCCGCCACCACCGCCTATGACCCCACCTGCGGCTCGGGTTCGCTGCTGCTGAAGGTCGCAGCCGAGGCAGGGAAACACATCACGCTGGAGGGCCAGGAAAAGGACGTGACCACCGCCGGTCTCGCCCGCATGAACATGATCCTGCACGATTTCCCGACCGCCAATGTGCTCTCGGGAAACACGCTCTTCGATCCCAAGTTCAAGGACGGCGAGGCGCTCCGCACCTACGACTACGTCGTCGCGAATCCGCCCTTCTCGGACAAAGCCTGGTCCACCGGCCTCACCCTTGGCGATGGCGGCGGTGGGGACAAATTCCAGCGCTTCACCTGGGGCGTGCCACCAGCGAAGCAGGGCGACTACGCCTACCTCCTGCACATCATCCGCAGCCTGAAGAGCACCGGCAAGGCCGCCTGCATTCTCCCCCATGGCGTGCTCTTCCGGGGCAATGCCGAGGCCGTCATCCGCCAGCAGCTTGTCCGCTCCGGTTACTTGAAGGCCATCATCGGCCTGCCGGCGAATCTCTTTTACGGCACCGGCATCCCCGCCTGCATCCTCGTGCTGGACAAAGAGAACGCCCAGGCCCGCAAAGGCATCTTCATGATGGATGCCAGCAAGGGCTTCAAAAAAGACGGCCCCAAGAACCGCCTCCGCGAGCAGGACCTGCACAAGATCGTCGATACCTTCACCCGCCAGGATGAAAGCGATCCCCGCTACGCCCGCATGGTGCCCGTCAGCGAGATCGCCGACCCGAAGAACGACTACAACCTCAACCTCCCGCGCTACATCGACAGCACCGAGCCCGAGGACCTCCAGGACATCGACGCCCACCTGCGCGGCGGCATCCCCGAGCGCGATCTGGATGCCCTCGGCCACTACTGGAAGATCATGCCCGGCGTGCGCTCCGCCCTCTTTTCTCCCTCGCCCCGCTTGCGGGGAGAGGGCCGGGGTGAGGGTGATCTTTCGTC
Organism: Verrucomicrobiaceae bacterium; assembly: GCA_016713245.1. GTDB lineage: Bacteria > Verrucomicrobiota > Verrucomicrobiia > Verrucomicrobiales > Verrucomicrobiaceae > Prosthecobacter. The sequence goes on from JADJPM010000004.1 coordinate 1,044,260, forward strand.
GAAAACGCAGACACGGAAAGTTGGGTTAGTTGTTTTGGATGGATAGTTCGAAGGCGAGCGGAGATTGGAAGCCTAGGGCGCTGTGGAGGCGCACGGGGTTGTAGAAGGTTTCGATGTAGTCGAAGACCATTGAGCGAGCTTGAGCGCGGGTGGATGGGACGCTGGAGCCAAAGCATTCGGCCTTCAGCGTGGCCCAGAAGCTTTCCATGGTGGCGTTGTCGTAGCAGTTGGCCGTGCGGCTCATGCTGGCGGTGATGCCGCGCAGTTTGAGGCGCTTGCGGAACTCGGTGCTGGTGTATTGGCAGCCACGGTCGCTATGGTGGAGCAGACCGCTCGGGTTTGCTCCACGTGCTTGCAGGGCGCGCTCCAAGGCTGCGCTGGGCAGTTCGGTGGCGAGGTCTTCTCGGGTGCTCCAGCCGAGGATGCGGCGGCTGCAGAGGTCCATCTCGGCGGCCAGATAGAGCCAGCCTTCGCGAGTGGGGAGGTAGGTGATGTCGGTGACCCAGACCTCGTTGAGGCGGTTGGGCGCGGGGCGTTGCAGCAGGTGGTTGGGGCTGTCGCCGCAGTTTTGTCAGTGACGGTGGTGCGCGGCACGAAGCGGCGCTTCTGGCGCACGCGCAGGTGCTGCTCGCGCATGAGCCGGGCGATGCGGTTGTTGCCGTGGCGGAGGCCTTTGGCGCGCAGGGCATGCACGAGGCGTGGCGAGCCGTAGGTGGCCCGGCTGGCGATGAAGGCCGCGTGGATCTCGGTGGCCAGTTGTGCGTCCTGGCGGCGGCGCGGGCGCTGCTGTTTGCGCAGGTGGGCGTGGTAGCCGCTGCGGCTGACACCGAGGGCCCGGCAGGCTTTGGCGAGGCTCTACGCGGTTGTTCGTGGTGGAGGGTTTGGATGAGGACGAAACGGTGCCTTCTGGTTGGGCTACTATGGCCAAGGCTTTTTTTTAAAATGTCGTTCTGAGCACGGATGGCGTCGAGTTCGCGGCGAAGGGATGCGATCTCCACCGCGGCGGCCACGGCACTGGAGCCGCCTGCGTTCACCAGCCCGGCGCTACGCGCCTGAGGCTGGCTCACTGCGGCAGCTCCAGTGCCGTAGCGTTCCTTCCAATCGCGCAGGTTCCAGTGGGAGATGCCCAGTTCGCGGGCGAGCTGAGCAGCCTTGCGGCCGCCTTCGAGCAGCGCGACTGCGTCGCGCTTGAACTGCTCGTCATAGGTGCGTTTTTTCGTTCCTGTCGTGTTCATGCTGCTTTGGGTAGTTACCCAACTTTTGCTGTCCACGAAAACGAAGAAGGCTCAGGGGCGCTTGGGCTACAGCGATCTCACCATCCCCATCGCCGAGGTAAAACCCACCATCTTCGCCCACCCCGAGTTCACCGCCTTCACCACCAAGGCGAAGAAGCTCTTCACGAAATGGCAGACCGCCAGCGTCCCGCTGCTCAAAGGCCTCGCCAAGGGCGGCCACCCGAAGCCGCTCATCGAAACCATCGCCGAGGACCTGCTCGCCACCTTCAAGACCGCGCCGCTGCTGGACGCCTACGATGTCTATCAGCACCTCATGGACTACTGGGCCGAGACCATGCAGGACGACTGCTACCTCATCGCCGATGCCGGATGGATCGCCGGGGCCAGGCCGCGTGAAATCGTTCAGGTGAAGAACAAGGAGAATAAGCTCGTCTGGCCCGAGAAGGAAGACTTCAAGAAGGGCAAACGCCGCTTCAAGTCCGACCTCATCCCCGCCGCCCTGCTCATCGCCCGCTATTTTGCTGCCGAGCGGGATGCCATCGCCGCCCTGGAGGCCGAACTCGCCAGCATCGAGCAGCAGCTTGATGAGATGCGGGAGGAGCACAGCGGCGAGGACGGGCTGCTGGCCGAAGTCATCGAAGGCGAGGGCGAGAAGCAGAAAATCACCGCCAAAGCCCTCAAGGCCCGCCTCAAGGACATCGGCAAGAACAAGGACGACGCCGAAGAACGCCAGGCCCTCGAAGCCTACGCCATACGCCACGCTGCTCGACCAGCAGGCCGACACCAAGACCCGGCTCAAGACCGCGCAGGACGACCTGGAGGCCAAGCTCGAGGCCCAATACCCCACGCTTACCGAGACCGACATCCAGACCCTCGTCGTGGACGACAAATGGCTCGCCACCCTCGCCGCCGCCGTGCAGGGCGAGCTGGACCGCGTCTCGCAAACCCTCACCGGCCGCATCCGCCAGCTCGCCGAACGCTACGCCACCCCGCTGCCGCAACTCACCGATGAGGTGGCCGCCTTGGCCGCGAAAGTGGATCAACACCTCCAAAAGATGGGAGCCGTATGGAAGTGAAACCCGGCTACAAACCGACCGAAGTCGGCGTCATCCCGGAGGAGTGGGAGGTCCGAACGATTGGTGAGATGTTTCGCCTCATCAACGGTTGCGCCTTCAAGCCGGACGATTGGAAACCAAGCGGCACACCGATCATTCGCATCCAAAACCTGAATGATCCTTCTGCTGAGTTCAATTACTCGCAGGCACCGGTGCCTGAACGAAACCGCATTGAGGCAGGTGATTTACTCTTTGCTTGGTCTGGCACACTTGGCTCGTCTTTCGGTGCTCGCGTTTGGAATGGCCCCTCGGGCGTCCTGAACCAGCACATCTTCAAAGTGCTCATGGATGAGCAGCAGATCACGCTGCCATTCTCGTTGCTAGTCTTTGCGAGAGTTGAAGAAGACATCGCAAAGCAGGCGCATGGATTCAAAGCCTCATTCGTTCACGTCAAGAAGTCGGACCTTGTCAAAGTGGACCTACCGCTTCCACCCCTCGCCGAACAACGCGCCATCGCGGCGGCGTTGAGCGATGTGGATGGGCTGCTGGGCGGGCTGGACCGGCTCATCGCCAAGAAGCGCGACCTCAAACAGGCCGCCATGCAGCAACTCCTCACCGGCCAAACCCGCCTCCCCGGCTTCCACGGCGAGTGGGAGGTGAAGACGCTTGGTGACATTGTTGAGAAGATCGTCGGAGGAGGAACACCAAGCCGAACGAATACTGTTTTTTGGGGAAACGAGATCCCGTGGGTTACCGTCAAGGATTTCGCCACTTTCAATCCACAGCACTCACAAGAGAGCATCACGCGCCTAGGTTTGCGTAACAGCGCCTCGAATTTGATTCCATCGGGCACGCTCATCACTTCCACCCGAATGGCGCTTGGCAAAGCTGTCGTCTATGCGGTCGATGTAGCCATCAACCAAGACTTGAAAGCACTGTTCCTGAAGCCAGAAGCGAGTGTCGCTTACCTCACATACTGGTTTGAGCATTTCGGCCACCTGATAGATGAGCTAGGAAGTGGAAGCACTGTGAAAGGCATTTCACTCGTCGAGCTGAGACGCTTTCCGTTTCAAGCTCCACCCAAAGCCGAACAAACCGCCATCGCGGCGGTGCTGAGTGAGATGGACGGGGAGCTGGGGAAGCTGGAGCAGCGGCGGGAGAAGACCCGCGCCCTGAAGCAGGCCATGATGCAGGAACTCCTCACCGGGAGGACGCGGTTGATCTAGCCAGAGAAGCCCACTAAACTCGCGCCATGTCTGACACAGATATCCAAGCCCTCGAAAGTCAGTTTCCCGCCGTTTCTGGGCAGGCGTTTGCCGCCGCGCGTCAGCAGGTGCTGGCCTCGGGACAAAGTGTCTTGCAGTCCGAGGGTGGGTTTGTGGTCCGGGTGTATCCTGACGGCCGCAAGGACGTGGTGAAACCCATCGAGCCGCCGATCCGCGTGAAATCCGGCACGATCTACACCCTCCGATGATCCCTGAGACGCCCAGGCTGCGCATGTTTGCCGGGCCAAACGGCTCCGGGAAGAGCGTGCTGAAGGCCTACCTGCCGGAGCCTCTGCTGGGCGTGTATCTGAACGCGGACGAGATCGAAAAAGGGGTGAGGGAGTTGGGTTATGTGGACATCCAGTGCCTTGGGATCGAGACAATGGCAGCGGAGGTGCTGCCGGTGTTTACCAGCTCCGGGTTTCTGGCCACACATGGGCTCGCGGAAGCGGCCAGTAGGCTGAGCTTTGCTGATGGACGGCTGTGCTTTCCAACAGGGGTGATCAACAGCTACTTCGCCTCCGTGGCAGCCGATTTCATGAGGCAGAAGCTGCTGGCGGCACGGCGCACGTTCACCTTTGAGACGGTCATGTCTCATCCCAGCAAGGTGGAGCTGCTCACACAAGCTCAAGCGGCAGGCTACCGGACGTATCTTTACTATGTGGCCACGGATGACCCGGCTATCAATATATCCCGCGTGGAGAACCGAGTGAAGCTGAAGGGGCATCACGTGCCGCCCGACCTCGTGGAGAAACGCTACTACCGCTCTCTCGATCTCCTTATCTCAGCCATCCGGCACTCCAACCGTGCCTACATCTTCGACAACTCAACGGATAACGCCGACCGCACACATACTTGGCTGGCAGAGATCACCGAGGGCCGGACGCTGGAATTGAAGACGGATCAAATTCCGGCGTGGTTCAAGCGTGCCGTGCTGGACAAGATTGCCTAACTCTGCCGCCCCCATGCCTGAAATCCCCCGCTCCGAACGCAAGACGCAGAACCGCGTCATCCAGCTCTTCACCGGGCCGGGTGGTCTGGGCTACGACTACCTCGGCGAGTGGAACAAGCGGGAGAACAACCGCTGCATCGAGGTGGAATACCTGCGAGCGAACTTACTCAAGCGCGGCTACTCCGAGGCGCACATTTCCGCCGCCCTGCAAAAGCTGATGGCTGCTGCGGACGCCACGGGCATCACCCTTTACCAAGCCAACCTCCGCACCTACCAACTGTTGCGCTACGGCGTCTCGGTGCAGATCGCTGCCGGAAAGCCGAACGAACAGGTGCATCTGGTGGATTGGGAACATCCCGAAAAGGACGACTTCGCCATCGCCGAGGAAGTGACCTTGCGCGGAGGCTATGAGCGGCGTCCCGATCTGGTGATTTACCTCAACGGCATCGCCGTCGGCGTCATAGAGCTGAAACGCAGCTCGGTGGAGATCGGGGATGGCGTGCGCCAGCTCATCACCAACCAGGAAGAAATCTTCAACAAGGGCTTCTTTGCCACCGTGCAGTTGGTCTTCGCTGGCAGTGACTCGCAAGGCCTGCGCTACGGCACGGTGACGACCAAGGAGGAGTTCTTTGTGGACTGGAAGGCGGCGAACACGGCTGAACTCACCGCCGGAGCCTTGCTGGACCGTCCGCTGGTCGAGATGTGCGAGAAGTCCCGGCTGCTGGACGTTATCCGCAACTTCATCATCTTTGACAACGGCATCAAGAAGGTGCCGCGACCGCATCAGTTCGCCGGGGTGAAGGCCGCGCAGGAACGCGTGCGGAAACGCGAGGGCGGTGTCATTTGGCACACGCAGGGTAGCGGCAAGAGCATCCTGATGGTGCTGCTGGCGAAGTGGTTGCTGGAGCATGATCCCGATGCCCGCATCCTGATCATCACCGACCGCGACGAGCTGGACAAGCAGATCGAGGGCGTGATGAAGAACGCCGGGGTTATCGGCGAGAATTCGCCCTCGCCCCGCATCCTGAACCGGGCGGAGTTTGTCGCCAAGCTCGGTGCTGCCGCCCCTCGGCTGCTGTGCGCCCTGCTGCACAAGTTTGACTCCTCCGACCTTGCAGGCACGCCACCGCCGGTGCATGGCCGTTTCTACGTCTTTGTGGACGAATGCCACCGCACCCAGGGCGGCGACATGAACAAGCAGATGAAGCGCTGGCTGGCGGACGCCATTTTCATCGGCTTCACAGGAACACCGCTGCTCAAGAAGGACGCGGCGAAGCTGCGGACGCAGGACATTTTCGGCACCTACATCCACACCTACAAGTTCCACGAGGCCGTGGCTGACAAGGTGGTGCTGGATTTGAAATACGAAGCCCGCGATGTGCCGCAGCGCCTCACCTCGCCCAAGGACATCGAAGACTACTTTGCCCGGAAGACCAAGGCGCTGAACAACTTCCAGAAAGCCATCATTCGCAAACGCTGGGCCACGATGGAGGAACTGATGAGTGCCGAGGAACGCAAGGCCCGCATCGCGGCGAGCATCATCCACGATTTCGACACCAAGCCACGCCTCAACGACGACCGGGGCACCGCCATCCTCGTGGCCGCGAGCATCTACGACGCCTGCCACTACTACCGAATCTTCCTGAACAAGCCCTTTGGTGAGTTTTGCGGTGTCATCACCTCCTTCGAGCCGAATCACAACGCCATCTCCCGCGAACCCGCCAACAGCGACGAGCGCTACAAGTTTGACACCTACACCAAGCACGTTCTCAAGAACGGCCAGAGCACCAAAGCCTACGAGGACGAGGCGAAGCGCCGGTTCATCGAAGAACCGGCGAACATGAAGCTCCTGATCGTGGTGAGCAAGCTGCTGACCGGCTTTGATGCGCCAAGCTGCTCCTACATCTACCTCGACAACGAGCTGCACGATCACAACCTCTTCCAAGCCATTTGCCGCACCAACCGGCTCGATGGTGACGACAAGGACTACGGCCACATCGTGGACTTCAAGAAGCTCTTCGACGACGTGCAGGAAGCCATCGCGGTCTATAGCTCAGACGAGCTGGACATTGATCAAGGAAGCGGCGGCAGCAACAACGTGGACCTCAAGCAGTGGCTGGTCGAAGGCAAGAAGGTGCTGGATGCCGCCCGCGAGGCGCTCCGCTACCTGTGCGAACCGGTGAAGCTGCCGCGTGAGATGGAGCAGTTCCTCCTCTACTTCTGCGGAGACGCGGCCAACCCGCTGGCACTCACGGAAACCGAGCCACTGCGCATCACCTTCTACAAAGCCGTGGCGAGCTTTGTGCGTGCCTACGCAGACATCGCCCAGGACCTCACCGAAGCAGGCTACTCCGATGCTGACGCGGCAGCCTTGCAGAAGGAGGTCGATTTCTACAGCGAAGTCCGCTCAGCCATCAAGAAGCACTCCGGCGAGGAGCTGGACATCAAGCCCTACGAGGCCGACATGCGGAAGCTGCTCAACACCTACGTCCAAGCCGATCCAGCGAAGGACGTGGGCAACCTCAACTCACTCTCGCTCACGGAGTTGATCATCGAGACCGGCATCCATGACGCCATCGCCCGCAAGCTGAACGAGAAAGGCAAGCTCTCGAGGAACGCCATCGCCGAGGGCATCATCAACAACGTCCGCAAAACGATCATCCGCGATCAACTGACCGATCCACGCTTCTACGCGGAGATGTCGAAGTTGCTGGATGACCTCATCAAGCAAAGCCGCACGGATGCCGCCGAGTATGAGAAATTCCTCAAGAAGGCCGAAGAGCTGGTGAAGCGCATGGCGAGGAAGGACCATGTGTCGGGCGTGCCTGCCGTTCTGCACGGCAAACCGGAGGCCACAGTGATCTATTCCAACCTGTATGACATACTTGAGGGCGATACGTCCGTGATGCGTGAGGAAAGCCCCCTGGAAAAAGAGGCGCGGGCAGATCTAGCCCTGCGGATCGACCAAACGATGCGCGAGAAGGCTCCCGCAGGATGGAAGGGCGATGACACGCGAGAGAAGCAGGTGCTGAACGCGCTTTTCCCAATCATGTCGCGGGATCGCAAAGCGACACAGGCGATCTTTGAGATCATCAAGAACCAACCCGGCTACTGATGACTGAAGCCATCCAGATCGGGGAGATTTCGATTCAAGTGACCCGCAAGGCCATCAAGAACGTCCATCTCTCCGTCCATCCGCCCGAGGGACGCGTCACGCTCGTGGCACCGACTGCAACCCGGCTCGATGTTGCCCGTGCCTACGCCATTTCCAAACTCGGGTGGATTCGCGCCCAGCAAGAAAAGCTGCGGAACCAAGCCCGTGAAAGCCCACGCAAGTTCATCGAGCGTGAAAGTCACCAAATCTGGGGCCGCCGCCATCTGATGGCCGTCAAACATGCCGATGCCAAGCCCAACGTTAGAATCGACCACAAGCGCATTACCCTGACCGTCCGCCCGGGAGCTGATGACAAGAAACGTGCTGAGGTGGTCCATGCGTGGCACAAGTCCCTGCTGCACGAAGTTGTGCCGACGATCATCCAAAAATGGCAGCCGAAGCTCAAGGTGCATGTAGCGAGCTACTTCCTCCAACGCATGAAAACCAAGTGGGGAAGCTGCAATCACCGCGACAAGCACATCCGCCTCAACACCGAACTGGTGAAGAAGCCGAAGGACCTGCTCGAATACGTCATCGTCCACGAAATGGTCCACCTTTTGGAACCGACTCACAGCGAACGATTCGTAGCCCTCCTGGACAAACACTATCCGACTTGGCGCGAGGCTCGCTCTGAGCTGAATGAGCTACCATTGGCATTCGAAGAATGGAGTCGGTAAAAACGCATAGGCGAGCCCATGCCTCGAAGGCCGGCATTGACCCCTCTCACATTTCAGAACAACCCGGTGCGGCTCCGGCGCGAGACTGGGAGACCATGAGATGGAGAGACTCGGAGTGGGGGGAAGACTCGGAGTGGTGAGACTGGGAGCCAAGCCCGGTGGCGACGGGCGGGGAAGACTGGGAGAGCGGCGAAGCCGCGAGACTCCTCTTCTCATCGGCTCCTCTTCTCCAAGTCTGGCATCCAGACCGCGGGCGGGGTCGCGGTGAGCGGGAATGAACAGGATGCAATCCTGTTCCACTTTCTTTCTGTCCGGCGATCTGCCACTCTCAGGTGCTATGCCAAGAACCCACGGAACCTTCTACTTTAAACTGACCACGGCAGGTCATCTCCTCGGCGAGTATTCCAACCCAGGTACCCCACGGGCACGGCCGGAGTGCGCTTTCCGCGGCGACAACATCCCCAACTCAGACAGGACGTCCTTCGCAGGCACCTACATCAGCACTTGGTTTGAGCCTGGCGAAGTCCCGGAAGCTGTGATGGCCACACTCACGATCGCAGCCAAATCCGCACCCGCCGACCCGACGACCCAGTTCACCCTGATTTGGACTGAGGGTGCAAGCGGAAGCCCAAACGTGATGTTTCGAGGTGAGGCCATGCTCAACGACGGCATCCTGATTGGGCATTACCACTCCGATCCGTGACCATGGCCGCTGTCCCTTGGCCTTCCTGAACCGCGAGCGGAGTCGCGGACTACTTCAACCTGAATTCGAGGCGGAGGAGGAGACGGAGGCGGAGGCAGATGAACGAAGAACCTCTGACTTCTGCGTTCCTTGCGATCCCTTGCGGCGATCCCTGCCTTGGTCTCTGTGCTCCTCCGTGGCCTCTGTGGTGGTCCTGCCTTGAGCTGCTGATGACCAAGATGAAGGCGGAGTAGGAGACGGAGGCGGAGGCACGCTGAAGCGTGAACAACGTGCGGCTGAGCCCTGAAGTTCAAACCTCTGCGGTTATCCGAACTCTTGCGGTGGACCTGTTTGCGGTAGAACGGGCTAAAGCCCGAACTACGAACGAAGAACTGCGGACAGGAGTGTCCGCGCTCCTCTCCTCATCTCATCGGCTCCTCTTCTCCAAGTCTAGCATCCGGGCAACGGACGAGGAAGTCATTCGGCGTGAGGGGATCACGCGGTGCGGCCGCAGCACTGCTTGTACTTTTTGCCGCTGCCACAGGGGCAGGCGTCATTGCGACCGACGTTTTGGAATTTGGATAGTTTCGCGGCGGGGGTGCGCTGCGGGATGATGAGCCGGGGGCCATCGCGAGCGGGATCGGCAGGGGCTTCGGGCTCCTCTTCGACCTGTCGTTCACGGCGAGTTGGGGCACTCTCTTCGGCTCCGCCACCCGTGGTGGAGGCCTGCTGGGCCATCTGAGCGAGGAAGGCCTCGAAGGCGGCGAGCTGCTGGGTGCTGCGGAATAGATTTCCGACGACTTCGCCATTGATGTTGGTCATCAGGCTGGAGAAGGCGGAGAAGGCTTCCTGCTTGAATTCGATGAGCGGGTCCTTTTGACCGTGGGTGCGGAGGCTGACGCCTTCTTTGAGGGCATCGAGGGCGTAGAGATGCTCCTGCCAGAGGCGGTCGATGGCGTTGAGGAGGATCATCTTTTCGATCTCCTGAAGGGCGGTGGGGTTTCCTCCCTGCACCTTCACATCGTAGGCGTGGAGGATGCGGTCCTTGATGAACTGCACGTTGCCTTCAAAGTCGCGACCGGCGAATTCGGCTTCCTCGGCTTTGAGGCCGATGGGGAAGGTGGTGTTGATCCAGTGGATGAGGCCTTCGTAATCGGGGGTGTCGTTGGACTTCTCCTGCGGGATGAATTCAGCGAGGCGATCACGGATGCCTTTTTCGACGGCGTCGTTGATGAGAAGGCGGGTATCGTTGCTGTTGAGCACGTCGTTGCGCCATTCATAGACGACTTCGCGCTGCTGATTCATGACGTCGTCGTATTCGAGGACGCGTTTACGCCAGACGTAGTTCCGCTGCTCGACCCGCTTCTGGGCGGTTTCGACGCTGCGATTGAGCCAGGGGTGCTGCAATTCCTCACCCTCCTTCATGCCGAAGCGTTCCATCATCTTCGTCATGCGCTCGGCGGCGCCAAAGTTGCGCATGAGGTCGTCTTCAAAGCTGAGGAAGAATTTGCTCTCACCCGGGTCGCCCTGACGGGCGGAACGTCCGCGAAGCTGGCGGTCCACGCGACGGGACTCGTGACGCTCGGTGGCGAGTACGAAGAGGCCGCCGAGCTCGGAGACGCCTTCGCCGAGTTTGATGTCCGTGCCACGACCGGCCATGTTGGTGGAGATGGTGACGGCTCCGCGATGTCCGGCACGTGCGACGATCTCGGCCTCCTGGCGGTGGTATTTCGCATTGAGGACGTTGTGGACGATCTTTTGCAGCTTCAGCATGCGTGAGACCATCTCAGAGGCCTCGACGCTGGCGGTACCGACCAGGACGGGCTGGCCTTTGAGGTGGAGCTGCTTGATGAGCTCGATGACGGCGGTGAATTTCTCGCGGCGGGTCTTGTAGATGCTGTCGTTTTGATCGAGGCGCTTGACCGGGCGGTTCGTCGGGATGGTGAGCACGTCGAGGCCGTAGATATCGTTGAACTCCGCGGCGTCGGTTTCAGCGGTGCCAGTCATGCCGCCGAGCTTTTGATAGAGGCGGAAGTAGTTCTGAATGGTGATGGTGGCGAGCGTCTGCGTCTCGGCGTCGATGTGGACGCCTTCCTTGGCTTCGACGGCTTGATGCAAACCATCGCTCCAGCGGCGGCCGGGCATTTTGCGGCCCGTTTGCGCATCGACGATCATGACCTTGTTGTCTTCGACGACGTATTCGACGTCCTTTTCATACAGCGTGTAGGCACGCAGGAGCTGGCCGATCTGGTGGATGCGCTGGCCTTGATGGGAGAGGCGGTCCTGGGTCTCGTTTTTCTTCTGAATCCGCTGCTGCTCGGTGAGCGAGGTATCGCCGTCGATCTCGGAATAGATGGTGGCGATGTCCGGGAGCACGAAAGCCTCCGGCTCATCGGGGTTCAGGAAGGTGCGGCCCATTTCGCTGAGGTCGGCGTCGTGGCTTTTTTCCTCGATGGAGTAGTAGAGCTCTTCCTTGAGTTTGAAGTATTCGACCTTCTGCGTGTCTTGGTAGAGGGCGAGCTCGGCCTTTTCCATGTCGCGGCGCAGCTCGGGGTCTTCCATGCAGCGCAGGAGGGCGCGGTTCTTGGGCTGGCCGAGGTGGACTTGGAAGAGTTTTTTACCTGCAAGGTCGTGCTCGCCCTTGGTGGCGTGTTCTTTGGCCTCGGTGATGATCTTGGTGCAAAGCGTGGTCTGGCGGCGGACGAGCTGCTCGACGAGTGGCTTGTAACGCTCGTAGTGATGGGCGGACTCAGCGACGGCGACCGGGCCGCTGATGATCAATGGCGTGCGAGCCTCGTCGATGAGGACGGAGTCCACTTCGTCCACGATGGCGAAGTAATGGCCGCGCTGGACCTGCTGGTCCTTGCTGGAGGCCATGCCGTTGTCACGGAGGTAGTCGAAGCCGAATTCGCTGTTCGTGCCGTAGGTGATGTCGCAGCGGTATTGCTCAGCACGGATGTGGCTGGGCTGGTCGTTCTGGATAACGCCGACGGTGAGGCCGAGGGATTTGTAAAGGTGGCCCATCCACTCGCTGTCGCGTCGGGCGAGGTAATCATTCACGGTGATGACGTGGACGCCACGGCCGGTGAGGGCATTGAGGAAGACGGGGAGCGTGCCGACAAGCGTTTTACCTTCACCGGTGGCCATTTCGGCGATCATGCCGCGATGCAAGGCGATGCCGCCGATGAGCTGCACGTCGAAATGGACCATGTTCCACTTCAGAGGGGTGTCGCAGACCATGATGTCGCTGCCGGAGAGGCGGCGGGCGGCGTTTTTGACGACGGCGTAGGCCTCGGGGAGGATGTCGCTGAGCATCTGCTGCTCGATGTCGGTGAACTTGGGCTGGATCTCGTTCCAGGCATCGCGGGCACGGTCGATGCGGGCTTTTTTATCTTCCAAGGACGCGGAAGCCCAGGCGGAGGTTTTGACCTCCTCGGCATCGAGAGACGGGAAATGAGCCTTCAAAGCCTCAAAGTAAGGGGCGATGCCTTCCAGGCTGGCATTGACCTGTTGCTCATCGGCGATGCGCAAAGCCACGCCCCCGAGGAAGGGCGGGGTGTGGAAGGCGCGGAACTGCTGCTGCCATTTCACCACTCGGTCCCGCAGAGCCTGCTCATCCTGCTGCTGGAGCTGTTCTTCGATGCGATTGATCTCGGTGACGGTGGGCTGGAGCTTGCGCACGGTGCGCTGGTTCTTTGAGCCGAGAATTTTCTTGATGAGCCAATTGAACATGAGGTCGGGGGAAAGGGAAAAGGGCGCGGAACATGGAGCGGGCAAAGCCGCGTGCAAGGACCGTTCCATGGCACCTAGGTGTCAAACCGTGCCGGGCGGGCGTTTCGGCTTCGTGATGAAGGCCTCGGCGAGGTAATGCGGGATCAAGGGGCGGGCGATGAGGTCGCGGAGCTCGGCCTCCGGCAAGGCGGCAACGATTTGACCGAGGTGGGCGGCATGAGGGCGTGCCTGAAGCACCTGCGAAAGGCCGAGCGGCACCTGCGGGTCAAAAGTCAGCCATGGGGAACCATCGGCACAACGCTCGCGAGCGACCTCGGGGGAGACGGTTTCGATTTCAGGCATGAGACGGCCATTTTGCACCTCGGCGAGGTAAAAGCTCTGCCGTCGAGCATCGCCGATGACGCGGTAGTTTGGACCCGTTTGGATGTCCGGGGCCGCCAGCGAGGACCAACCGGCACACCAGACGCCCCGCGACAGGGCGATGCCCTGCGCTGCCGCGATGGCAATTCGGACGCCCGTGTAGGAGCCGGGGCCGTTTCCGATCACCACGCCCGTGAGGTCAGCCCCGGCCGCCTCCAAGGCATTCCGTAGAGGGGCAAAGACGCGGGCATTGTGCGATCTCTCGGACTGAAACGAGGCCTCAAACCTCACTTCCTCGCCGCAGACCACCGCGAGGCTGCCTTGGGAGGTGGAAAGATCAATGGCGAGGAAGGCGGCGGGCATCCGGGAAGGGCTAGCTGAAATGTCAGGCGGGGTGGAAGAAAATGCTTGGGAAAACCGGGGCGGTCTGTTATGCAAATCGTTTCCTGCTCCCATTTCGCGACGCTTTTCCCGCATGCCATTGAAATTTCACCTCCAACACACTCCCGCCCCCTGGTTTTGCATCGGGGTGATGAGTCTGTTGGCTCTCCAACCGACTCTTGCGGCTGATAGCGCCGTCCGCCTCGCTGATCGTGAAGCCGCCAAGCGCCAGATGCGTGTCGATTCCGCTGGAACCGATCTTCAACGCGCCTCCGATTTGATGGCCGAGGGCAAGACCGAGGAGGCACTGAGCTTGCTCGAATCCACCTACACCTCGCTTCCCGAGGCTCCGCTGACGCACGAACTCAAAGTGGCCGCCCGTGCAGGTTACATCTCTGCTGGCTGCATCCGTGCTGAGGAATTGATGGCCATCGGCAAGCGCCCTGAGGCCGATGAACTCATCGCCAAGCTCCTCGCCGCCTCTCCGAATGACAAGCAGGTGCTCTCCTGCCGCGCTCGTTTTGCCGATCCAGATCGCTATCCTCCTGCGCTGACTTCCGAGCATGTGGACAACGTTAGGAAGGTCGAGGCACTGCTACTCAAGGCCAACTCGGCCCTCGAAATCGGCGATTACGATCTCTCCATCCGCCTCTATCAGGACGTGTTGCGCATCGATAAGTATAACAATGCCGCCCGTCGCGGTATGGAGAGAGTGGAGCAGCTCAAAAGAAGGTACTTCCAATCCGGCTACGACCAAACTCGTGCCTCCATGCTTGCCAAGGTTGACCGTCTATGGGAAGACGCCGTGCCGCCTTCCAGCACCGATTTGAATGCTCTCTTTGGTGCTCGCGAGCGTGCCTCGGCCGCCTCCCTCGAAGGACGGGAGAGCATTCTCGACAAGCTCCGCACCTACCGCATGCCCAGTATCGAATTCCAAGGGGCAACAGTCCCTGAGGTCATCGAACTGCTTCGCCTGCGCAGCCGTGATCTCGATCCCGAGGGACGAGGCATCGACTTCGTCCTCAATATTCCGGATGACCTGAAATCCGCTCAGATCAGCCTTTCTCTCAAAGACATCCCGATGGAGGAAGTCCTCCGCTATGTCACCGAGGCGGCGAGTGTGAGTTATCGCGTCGAGCCACGTGCGGTGGTGCTGACCTCTCTCGGCGAGAAAAACTCTGCCATGGTCACTCGCAGCTACCGCGTGCCACCGGATTTTATTCAGAACAGCGCCACCAATGCCGCTGCTCCCGCTCCAGGTGCGGACCCATTTGCCCAGGCTGGTGCGGCCACTCCTGGCGGGGGGCTTTCCATCCGGCGGATGGGGGCCAAAGAATTCCTCGAAGGACGTGGTATTCTGTTTCCCGAAGGTTCCAGCGCCAGTTTCTCCTCAAGCACCAGCACCCTCGTGGTGCGGAATACCATCCCGAATGTCGAACTGGTTGAGAGCTTGGTCGAAGAAGCCATGAAGTCCGCCCCCAAAATGGTGACCGTGACAGTGCGTATCCTGGAGGTAGCTCAAAACAATCTGGATGAACTCGGATTCGACTGGTTGATGGGAGGCGGTGGTAGCAATCCCAAGGTGGACTTTGGTGGCGGCACAGTCGGCAATTCGGCTCGAACTGATTTGAGGGCTGGTTCTCCGTTTGTCAATGCGGCCACTGTTCCCTCTTTTTCCGGACTGCCCAATACCACCGCGGTGACTTCAACCGGGGTAAATCCCCTCACCGCCGGTCTCCGATCTGGTCAGAGTGGGAATGGGCGGCTGGATAACCTTCTCAACACAGGAACTGCCCTACCCAATCAGTTGCCAGCGCCTGGTATTTTGTCTGTGGCCGGAGTGTTCACTGACCCTCAATTTCAGACGATACTGCGCGGCGTTTCACAAAAAAAAGGCGTGGATATTCAGGCAACTCCCAGCGTGACGACCAAGAATGGCCAGAAAGCCACCGTGGAGATGCAAAGGGAGGTCATCTACCCTACTGAGTTCGATCCACCCCAGTTGCCTCAGGCAAATAACACGGGCAGCGCTTCAGGATTCATCCTCCCCACACTTCCTCCCATCGCCACTCCCACTACGCCCACGGCTTTTGAAATGCGGAAAACAGGTGTCGTGCTGGAGGTCGAGCCAGTGATCGGAGAAGATGGCTCGGTTGAATTGAATCTGACGCCTGAACTGACGGACTTTGAGGGGTTTGTGAACTATGGCTCACCGATCAGTCGTAGCGGCAGTGGAGTGTTCCCGATTACCATCAATAGCAGAACCATTGGCTTCTTGAACCAGCCAGACCAGTTGATTACGCCCAATCAAATTCTACAGCCGATCTTCAAGACTACCAAAACCTCCACCTCAGTCCGTGTGTGGGATGGCTCAACCATCATGCTGGGGGGGCTCAAGCGTCAGGACATCAGCATCATTGACGATAAGGTTCCAGTTCTCGGGGACCTACCGTTTGTAGGCCGCCTTTTTCGAACTCACGCCAAGCAAACTGAAACCAAGAACGTCGTCATCTTCGTCACCGTGGACGTGATTGATCCGTCTGGTCAGAAGATTCGCAAACCTCAGGCGGCGGCCGTAGCTCCTTGAACTGGGGTTTCTTGGATCGGGGATTGCTTGGTCATGCATTGACACAGAGCCGTTAGATGGAATTCCTCCGTTCCAAGAATGACCTCGAAACTTCTCATTAAGTACCTGCTCAGCGCTGGCATTATCACCCTCGTCAGTGAAATGGTGAAACGCAGTGATCGGGCCGGTGCGCTTCTTGCCGCGCTGCCTTTTGTTTCGATCATCACGCTCCTGTGGGTGCATTTCGAGAGTGATCCTGCCGTGAGGGGGCAAAAGACAGCGGATCACATGTGGTACATCTTTTGGTATGTGCTGCCCACGCTGCCGATGTTCCTGCTTTTTCCCACCATGCAGCGCTGGTGGGGCTTTTATGGCGCCCTGGGTGGCTCCGCAGTGCTCACGATCCTCCTCTTTGCCTTGCTAAAGATCATCGCAGGTCGTTTCGGTCTTGTCTTATAAAGAGGTATCTATCTCCAGCACAACTCGAAAGCCCGTGCCGTCCGCTTGAACGATGGCGCGGGCTTTCTGCTGGGTGGCATCATCCCTGTAGGAGGCACCGCGCACGATGAAATCGCCGTCGCGGGTGGTGTTTGCCAAGGTCGCGGTCCATTCGGAAACATTGCCTTCGAGGTCAAAGAGGCCCAAGGCATTCGCCGTGTGCCTGGCCGCGGGCTCGGTAAAGCTCGCGACACGACGAAGCAGCAGGTCTTTGGCGAACTGCGACCACTCCTCATTCGTCGGCAGACGGTAGCGGGCCTTCTTGCTGATGCGGCCGAGCATTTGTTCATGCTTCGTCAGCCATTCGCAGAAGCGGTCGGCCATGATCTTGCTCACAGGCGTCACCGGATGTTCCGGCGTGGCGATCATCCCCGGCGGCGGATGCCGCCAGCGTGTCTCCGGCCCGGTGATCGGCAGTTTCACCGCCTGCGAATAGGCATCAAAGTCACGGATGCGTGTTTCGTGCGTGCAAACGCGGAGCTTGCTGCCCGGAAGCGTCACGAAGGTCATGCCGAGGCTGTTCTCATATTTGTTCGGTCTTGGCTGCAAATTCGGATTCCAAGGCCAAGGCAAATCCGCGAGTGCGACGAGTGCCACCAACAAGAGAAAACTCCACGGCCACCAAAACGGCAGACGAGGCTTCAAAGCCTTCGCAACCTCGGCGATGCTCGATGGACGTTTGGCTGGATTCTCCTGAAGGCATCGCGACACCACGCGATCGTATCGCGAAGGCTCATACTGGCCGATGGGCAGCTTCCCGGTGAGCATTTCATGCAGCAGCACGCCGAGCGAAAAGATGTCCGCCCGATGATCGACCTTTGCTGAGCCTCGCCGCACCTCTGGCGCGATGTAGTATGGCGTGCCAAACACATCCGTCGTCTGCGTGAGAGCGATTTCAGGCTCACCGGGCTTCGCGAGAGAGAAATCGGCCACGACGATGTGGCCGGCCTCGTTGAGCAAAAGGTTCGCCGGTTTGATGTCACGATGCACCACGCCCTTGGCGTGCGCATAAGCCACGGCATCCAAGACCTGACGAAAGAGCCGCAAAGCCTCTTTTTCGGGTAGCGGGCCTTGCTGAAGCCTTTTCGCGAGATCACCACCCCGCATCCAAGGCGTGACGATGAAGCATCGACCATCCGGCGTGAGGCCGGAGTCGAGCATGCGCAGGATGTGCGGGTGATCGAGCTGCCGCAGGGTGTCCGCCTCACGTTGAAGGCGCTCAAACAGCTCCGCGCTGCCGATTTTGAGCGCCACCTCCAGCTCGTCATCGAGTCGAAGGGCGCGAAACACCACGCCCATGCCTCCGCGACCGATCACGCCGAGTATTTCATAACCCGCCACCTCTGGCACATCATCCGCCAGCGCCGGTTTCTTCATAAACGAGGTGATCGCACGTGCCACACAGGTCGGGCACAGGCCGTCCACCGCACGAAGCGGGCTGCCGCAGGTGTTGCAGAGGTTCGTGTTCATGTTCGTGAAAGCACCCGCAGCAGGTGAACGAGCTCTTCTTCCGCCTCGGCGGCGTCGTTCGTGGTTTCGAGCACGCTTTGTCGCAGCAGATCGGCGAGCCGACGCCGCGCGCGATGTTGTTCGACGGCCAAAGCATTCCGCGTGATGCCGAGTCGCGAGGCCAGCGCCTCCAAATCAGTCGTTTCAGCGAGCAGCGTGGGCTTCAGTTGCTCATAAAGCTCCACGCGCCCGCGTCGCTCATAACCGGCCCGTAACTCACTGAGAGCCTTCTCAAGCACGACCAACGCCCACTCTTGATCATAAGCCAGATCTGCCTCGCCATCTTCGGCGGGCAGGCTTTCATCCAATTCGACCGCCTCTGCGCCCGAGCCTCGCTTCTGCGTGCTTCGATCCCGCCGCCAATGCCACACGTGATGCCGGATGGCCGATTTCAAATACGAGCGCAGCGTGCCCCGCTCCTGCTGCGCCCGCTGAAAGCCTTCCCGCTTCAAAAACAGCGCAAAGAAATCCTGCGCGATGTCCTCCGCCTCGTCCACGCATCCCAGCGCCCTCACATAGCCCGCCACTGGCTGCCAGTATTCACCACACAGCTCCTCCAGCGCACGTGAATCTGCCTCCACCTCCCGCGCCCGCGCCACACGGCTCCAGCGCGTGGCGGGAAAGGCAAGGGCAGGCATGTGGCCGTTCGTGTGGGGCATGAGTTCTCGCTTTTTAACCCGGGAAAGTTGCCAGAGATACAGGGTGCGAAAAAATATTTCGCACCGCCTGTAATCGCCGCCGCGAAACCGGCCACTTGGGGATGAAACCACCACTCATCCCCCATGAAAACGATTCTTGTCACCCTCTCCTTCATTCTGGCCGCCTTGTCTGCGATGGCACAGGGACCTCAGGTCTATTTTTCCATCGCCGTGCATTCGGAGGAACCCGGCATCGGCAGCGCGACGGTGCCGCCAACGCCGAATTTCAGCACGGTGTCGAAAGTGACCTATGTGCAGTGGCGGGATGCGATCCTGACCTTTGCGCAGCTTTGCGCGACGAGGAACCTGCCGTGGAGCTTTCAGAGCGACTGGAACTTCCTCGAAGGCGTGCGCCGCTATGAAACGCCGACCGGCGCGGCCTATGATGCGAGCTTGATGACGAACACCGCGGGCAAGAACGTCGCGCGGTACTTGAATGAGAACCTCGGTGTCACGCTCGATCCGCACTCGCACGAGAACAGCGGCTACAACTACGCCGATGTGGCCTGGCTGCTCACGCAGCTCGGCGTGACGCCAACGGGCGTGGTCGGCGGACATGTTTATACTGGCACGGGATATCAAGAGTGGCCGAAATTCGTCGAGGACCCGCTGGGGCTGCTGTGTGAGAAATACAGTGCCACGGGCTATCGCTGGAAGCCGGTGGTGATGATGGGCGGCGGCACGGCGAGTCATGCGGATGATCCGCACAGCAGCGGTCTCTGGCGGCCGAGTCACACGACAGGCACGACGACAGCCAGCAAGGAGCAATACTTCACGCATGATCCGGCGGGACAGATCGCCGCCATCGGGCATTGGGACCAGGATTTGCACGCGAATGACCAGTTCCTCCGCAAGCTGGAGGACGGCATCATCCCGCACTCCGGCAAGCTGTGGACGCTGAGCCATGTCTTCAATCATCGCGACATGGTACAGCCGGATTTTCTCACCAGCATCATGCCTGCCAAGCTCGACACCATCCGCCGCTGGCGTGATGCGGGACGCCTAACGGTGGCGCAATATGCTAGCGTGCATGCCGCGTGGAATGGAACGAGCAGTCTCTACCGTCGCAGCGAAGACAATGTGGGCTTTTCACTGAACTGGCAGGACCTCTCGTATCCTGAGATCAGCGCTGTGGAACTGCGCACCCTACTCAATGCGCACGAGGCCGCGGGCGTGCCGGTGGATGTGTTTTTCACCACCTGGCAGACGGATGTGATCGAAACGCAGGCCCCGGAGCTCATCGGCCGACTGCAAAGCTCCTCACAAGTGACGATGGGCTACCACGTCCGCGCACCGAAGCCGTATGCGAGCATCTACGGCAGCACGAACTGGTACACGACGCTCATGGGCCGCGCGATCACCGCGAGCGACATCCAAGACTACGAGGAACACGGCCTCGACCTCAACACAGGCCTGCCGACGAGCAACGCGGGCGGCTATTTGAAGCTCACGAACCTCATGGCCTACGCGCCGCGCATCGTCGGGGCGAATGCGAGCGCCACCACGGGCTCGCTGGTGCATGCCTACTTCGACGGCGCGGGCGCGGCGATGGTGGTGGAGCATCGCAGTTCGGCGATCAACCTCGGTGAGACACGCAATGGCATGTATTTGAGGCCCGAGAGCTACGACTGGATTCTCATCGAGTACCTGCGCGGCGATGCGGGAGCCACCAGCACGCTCACCGATGCACTCTCGCTCGCGCATTCGGCGGCGAATGTGATCTCGCCTTACTTTGTGGGCATCAAACTGCACGACAACGACCTCTTCGCGAACCAATCGGCCTGGACTTACATCTACACGCCCGCGAATCGCCCGAGGCCCTACAACTCAGCCGCGAAGGCCGGTTTGCTCGCGGAGTCGGAGATGAACCGTCGGCGCACGTTTTATCTCGATCTCGTCGCGGAGGCCGCTTCGCGGCAAAATGAGCTCAACATCGTCAGCGTGCGCGATACGCTGAGTTTGCTCGCGGAGGAGGAAGCGCGGCCGGTGGGGCTCAGTTTGACCGAAGTGGACGAAAATGCCGCTACAGGTACCGTCTTGGCCGAAATCAGCGGTGGTGGCATCGAGAGCGGCGTGGCGTGTGATTACCAAATCGAGGCTTTTGGCGATGGAGCCGATTTTTCGATCAGCGGCACCCATCTGACCGCTGCACGCGTGCTGGACTACGAGACCGATTTCGTGAAAACGCTGCGTGTCCGGTGGACGGACGGCGGTGGCAATACTGGCACGCGTGATCTCACGCTCGTGCTGCGCAATGTGACCACCGATGACGATGACGGGGACGGCATGACGGAAGCCGATGAAGCCGTCGCGGGCACCGATCCTTTCAATGCGACCTCGCGTTTCACGGTCGGCAGCGTGCAAACGACGGGCAATCAGGTCACGCTGAGCTGGTCGAGCGTGGCCGGAAAGACCTACCGTGTGCAATCGAGCAGCGATCTGAGCACCTGGAACAACGTCAGCGGCTCTGAAACCACCGCGACGAGCACGACGACGACGCACACGATCACGATGATGCCGGGTGAGCGGCAGTTTTACCGGGTGATGGTGGTGGTGCCGTGATGGCTCACTGCGGCAGCGGAGGTGGTGTTCCTGTTTGAGGCTTTGAATCGCCACGCTTCCAGATTTGGCCGGCGCTGAGCTGCTTGGCAGCCCAGGGCAGCCAGCGGAGCACTCGAGAGGCCAGCCAGAGCGCCCAGGCGAGCATCAGGGCGCGATAGACCCAGATGGAGACGGAGACGACGACGGGGCGGGGCAGGGAACCATCGGCGGTGCGGTCTTGGAACCATTGCAGCATGTCGGTGGTGGAGCCGTAGCCGGTGACGAACATCTCCGGCTTGCCGAGCAAACCCTGATGCACCACGGCGAGCA
Organism: Verrucomicrobiaceae bacterium; assembly: GCA_016713245.1. Lineage (GTDB taxonomy): Bacteria > Verrucomicrobiota > Verrucomicrobiia > Verrucomicrobiales > Verrucomicrobiaceae > Prosthecobacter. The sequence goes on from JADJPM010000004.1 coordinate 1,065,895, forward strand.
TGCAAAGCAGCGCGATGAGGGAGGCTCCGGCGAGGATGATCTGCACCACATTGAAAATGCCAATGGGTTGGATGGCGGAGGGCGAGGTGCCACGCCAGGCGATGACGAAGAACCACAGCACGACGGCCGCGCCGATGAAGAGGGGCAATTGCATGAAGCCGAGCATGAGCAGCGCCCATTCGTAACCTTTCAGCGGCGAGAGTTTGATCCTGGCGAGAATGAAGCCGAGCAGCAGGGCGGCCAGGGACAGGCCCCAGAATCGCACCGCCGGGCCGCGCATGGGTCCGCTGGCCCACAGCAGCCAGCGGGAGGCGGGCATGTGGACGGTGGTGGTGATGTTGGAGGCCATCACCGGCAGCTTGATGGCATCGGTGGGCATCTTGAAAGCGAGCGCACCGGGCGTTTTCCAGTCGATGAAGACTTCTTGATCGCCGGGACGCACGGGAAGGATCACGGAATTGCCTTCGCGACGCACTGGGAGTTCCTGGCCGCGCACGCGGAGTGAACTGATGGAGGCTTCCGCGGGAAGTTCGAGTCGGAAATCTTCACCCAGGCTGGCCTGCACCTGCATCGTGAGTTGTGTGCTGTGCTGGCGATCACCGAGTCGCGTGATTTGGCGAGCTTGATGGATGGTGGTGGTGGCACCTTGAACGGCCTCGGGGCGTGAAACGGTGAGTTTCACACTTTCGCCGGGCCATGGGGTCCAAACGGGCACGAGTTGGGCTTGAGACCTTTCATACACCGGTGCGAGGCCTTCGTGATGCACATTCCAAACCGGCGAGGCGGTGAGTGTCCAGCGCTCGACCCAGCTCTCGCTGGCCTCGGCTTTCAATGTGAGATCAGGCACGGGGGCGAGTTCGCTTTCCCAAGTGACTTCCTCATCGCCAGCGCCGAAGCGCACCTCGATGCGGCCCTGGCTGGCGTTTATGCCGGCGCTCATCACCCGTTCAGCAGCGAGCAATGGCACGCTGAGCGAGATGGCTTTGCCGGTGGGCGAGAGGCGCTGCACTTTCGTGCGCACCTGCCAGATGAGACCGAGTTCCAGTTCACGCTCGATGCGCACGACGGGAAAGAAGTCTTTTTGGTCGTAAGCGGCCTCGGCGCTGGCGCTGCGGTTTTGTTCGACAAAGAAGACCTGATCCTCCGGCACACCGTTGGGCTTCATGCCGGTCACGGTCCAGCCTGCGGCATCGATTTGGACCTGTCGCGGCTTCAAAAGGAAGCTCCACTGCCATTCCGCGCCGGGTGGGATGAGTCCGGTGATCTGGATGGTTTGCACGCCGGGCGTGGCGAGCACCCAAAGATAGCCTTCATGTCGCAGCGTGACCGCATCGCCAACGCTCAGCGGGCTCCACGAGGGCAGTTTGCCCGGCAGCGGCACGGCGACGATCTCGCTGGCGTGAATCTCGATTTCCATCTCCAGGCGATGCCCTTGCAGCTTCAGGCGCACTTGAGGGATTTCAGCTCGCTGCGGGTCCTGCGGGCGCAGTGAGAGCACGCGTTCGCGGAGTTGCTGAAGCATCTCCGGTGAAGGGATTTGGGCGTTCGCCGTGTTGGAGAACAAAAAGGCCAAAAGGATCAGCGAAGCTGCGGAGGGCGTGGCGAAGCTCATGCGAGGCCATTTCGGCAGTTCCTTGCCTTTGCCGAGCAGCAACCAAACGAGGCCGAGCATGAACGCGAGGCGCAGCAGGGTGATGACACGCTCCCAGGTGCACGGAATGAGCCACAAGGAGATTTTTTCCTCGGCTGAAACGGGGCCACGCCAGCCAAAACTCACCTCGCGCCACTTCCACTGCGGCACCGCAGGGCCGGTTTGGATCTTCGCTTTGGTGTCGTAGAAGAGGCTGGATTTGAGGTCGAACTTCGAAGGCTTCTGCTCGTAGCGATTGCTGGAGATGTCGATGCTGTTCATGGCTCCGGCGACGCGTTCACGAATGCCATCGGCTTCTTGCGCAACGGGTGCTGGGGATGCGGGGGCATTCGCCCAGCCTGCATTGTCCTCCCACGTCGTCCGATACGGCTCCAACTGCGGATAAATCGCCTGCTGGATCTGCTGCGTAACGAAAGGCACGGCATTCAACGCAAAGAGAACGAGCACCACGATCTTCAAGCCGTTCACGAGGCGCTGCACGAGCGGCGGGGCATTCTCCGGCACCCATTTCGCGGCTGCAAAGACGGCCACGAGGACGATCCAAGTGTATCGCGGTGCTCCCGTCTCATGATAGGCGAGCAGGAGACCGAGCAGGCCAATGAGCGCGGTTTTCCAGCCCCAGGCCTTCCAAACCGCCAGCGTGACGATGAGCAGCAAGAACACATCAAAGAGCGACCACGAGGTGAGCCAGTCGCCACGGCTCCAATCGGCTCCGAAGACAGCGAGCAAGCGCCAGCCGGGTGGGAGGTTCATGCGTGACTCCAGGGATTCCGCATCGTGCTGCCAGCCGGTGGCGGCGAGGCGTGAGCCGCGTTCAAGGCGGCCGACGGCTTGCAGGTTGAGATTGCGATCACGCACCTCGATGCCTTCGGCACCGTTCGCGGGGTTTTTCGTGATGAGCTGGCCTGCGCCGCCGATTTTCACCGCACCAAGTTTGTGCCCCTCCGCGGCATCGAGCCGCCATGTCTGCTGGCCGCTGCCGCTGAGGTCGTCTTGATAGGTCATGTTCTTCCCGTCCTCATCGAGCCAGAAGCTGCGGCGGATCGTGACGCCCTGCGGCTTCCTCGCGCCCATGCCGCGCATTTTTTCATCGAGCTGAAAGGCCTGCGCGGGATTCCATTGATGCACAGGATGCTGTCGCCACGCCTCCGGATAGGTCGTCTGTGCCACATCGACCGCCGGAATGCCGCTGATCTCGACCAGGCGGAAGCCCGGATTGTGCTGCAATCCGACGAGTTCCTCCTCGGCGAGCGGTTTGGCGTCTTTCGCATACGCAATCGTCGTCGCGGGACTGGTGCGGTAGGCGGCGAACTTGAGCGTCCATTTGCCCGCGCGGACCTGTGCCTTGAGTTTGCCCGCGTCATCGACGGCGCAGGGCACCGGTGTTTCGACGGAGGAAAGCCGCCAGCCCTCCGGCAGGAGGTGACCGAGCGCTTCCTCGCGGCTTTTGCCCGCCACACTGAGCTCCACCTGCGTGTGCAGCCACTGCGGCGAGCCATCGCTGATGAGTCGATAGACTTTCACCGCGAGGAAATCCTTGTCCGCAGGCTCCGTGCCGGTGCGTTGCAGCCAAAGTCGGCCTTCCGCATCCCACACGGGCAACTCCACCGGCTGGCCATTGAGCTGCAAGCTGAGCACGCCGATCTGCGGCGGGATGCGCACGGACTGTGGCATCGTGCTCCAGCGGAAGGTGCCCTCGATCACGCCTTTGAAATCGGTGTTCAATTCCACGCAGGGCACGCCTTCGCGATTCAGCACCGGCACGGCTTCGCCGTCGATTTTCACCTCCTGCGGCCAGCCTTGCGCATCGCCTGGAAGCGGCAGCCACTCATGCGAACGCGAGTCCACGGCAAAGCGAAAGCTCCCACCTCCCGCGTCCGCTTTGATCTCCACCGTCGAATACCACTGTGGCATCAGCTTGGCCTTGTCGTTGAAGGCCGTGGGCTTGCCGCCATGCTTCGTCTCGTCCCACAGCACCCAGCTTTGCCAGTCATCGAGCAGTTTCGGGAACTGCGCCCGGCCCGGCGAGGTGATGGACAGGAGCACGAGCAGAAGGACAAAGAGAAAGCGAGTCTTCATGGCGAGGCGGAGGCTACCAGAGCCGCCGGGAGGCTGGAAACGTCGTTTTTGTGCTTCACGGCGATTTCACGAGGCAGTAGAACGGGCACTGAAAATCCCTTTAAAGCCTACTTTTCTAAAAATTACGCAAAAATTAAATATTTATGGTTGCAATGAATTCCATAATTTGCATAATGGCCGTGCAATTAAGCAATAAATCACATGAAGAAGCTCATCCTCATCCAGAACGACTATCCCGGCACCGGTAAGAGCACGCTCTCCCTCTGCCTCACCCGTCACCTCGAGCAGTATGGTGTGGACCACCGCCTGCTTTCCCTCGTCGAAGAAGGTGCCTCGGCCTCGCCGGGCAGCGTCGTTCTCGACCCGGATTCGCTCACACCCCGCGCTTTCATGGCGCATGTGGATGCCTCGCCGATCACGATTCTCGAAGTCGGCACCGGTTTGGGAGAGTTCTTCAATTCCTTCTACCAGCAGCACGACTTTGAGAACATCTTGAGTGAGACCGGTGTGGCGATGACCGTCGTCCTGCCCGTGACCGCCGACCGCGAGAGCTTCGACTCCGTGACTCAGGCTGCTGAAATCTACTCCGACAATGCGGAGTACCTCATCGCTCATCTCGTGACGAGCAGCTACGACGAGGACGACAAGATCTGGGACACCAGCTACGCCGCCCGCGTGATGGACATGTTTGAGGCCGTGGAGCTTCACATCCCGGAAATTACCTTCCACTTGGAACTGAGCATGGAGCGCATGTCCCTCGACGACGCTCTCCAATCTTCCGATGCCGAGGAACGCCTGGGCAAGGAATTCACCAAATGGCACCGCCGCGTCATGGGCCAGGTGGACAGCGCCCGCAGTTACCTCTTTGGCGATGCCTTCCGCCCGACGATCATGCCAAAGACCGCCAAACCCGCCCGCAAGAGCCGCGCGAAAGTTGCGGCCTGATTCATCCCTCCCATTCTCAGCCACGTCCTCTGAGAAAAACCCCGGCAGGAAGCTCGTGAACCTCGTGTTCCGGCTTCCTGCCTTGTTTTGTGGGGGGAGGAGAATCAATTCCCGTCTTCGACATCCCGCACGCGGGCAAAGGAGCCGCCGGTGAGGTGGGCGACTTTTTCCATGAGCGTTTTTTCTCCGAAAGCCGCCGGTTCGTCCTCGCCGATGGCGATGGTGTGGATGCGGCATTGATGACGCTGATGAATGAGGCGGGCGGCATCGAGCACCATTTGATCGCTGCCATCGGTGGGTGAGCCGTCGCTGAGGAGGTAGAGGGTGTCGAGGTTCGCATCCGGCAACACCTTTTCCGCCGCATGGCGCAACGCGGAGACCATGGAGGTGCCGCCATCGGCATCGAGGCGGTCGATGAACTTCGCTGCTTTTTGCCGGTTTTCCGGCTCGTTGGTGGCAATGCCTCGCGGGTAACAGGACTCGACGCCGTCGCTGAAGGTGAGGATGCCATGGCGGAGGCGTGTCGGGCGGCCTTCGAGCACGAGGAGGATGTTTCCCATCTGTGCTCGCAGCTTGTTGATGCGGCCGCCGATGGTCATGCTACCGCTGACATCGAGGATGAAGAGCAGGCCGTTTCCCTCGACCTTCACGCCGTAGAAAGTCTCCATGTCGATCATGGTGTCGTCCACGGGTTTGACGAGGGCTTGGAGCTTCAGGAACTCATCGAAGTCTGCGACGGTGTGCATTTTAAAGGCGAGGCTGGCCTTGTTCGATGCCCACCATTCCTGCCAGCGGGTCGCGGGCTCCTTTTCAAAGTGCTGCCCGGTGAGACGGTAGAGGCTGCGAACGACTCGTGAGCCGATTGCGGCATCTTCAGCGTGCAAAATCAGCGCCTCGATGGCTCTGGCATGCTTCATGCCGCCCAGCGCATCGGCGGCGCAGGCACGAATGACATGAGGATACTCGCTCGTGAGCATGGAGCCGATGCGGGTGACGACGATCTCTGGATTGTCCTCGAAAAAACCGAGGCCTCGAACCGCCATCGCGACTCGGTGGGGATGTCGCAGCTTGGCGGGATCGCCCTTCGCGGCTTCGAGTTGGCTCCAAAACCAACCTCGAGCCTCCGGTGGATGGATTTCGGCGAAAAAGAGCATCGCGTCGTCTTCGCAGTTCGGATGCTTGGCGAGCCAGGAGACGAGTTCCTGCCTGCCGAGAGCGTCGTTGGGCCAACCGAGCACGATTTCAGCGAGTCGAGCCTTGATGCCGCCGCCGACTCGTTTGCTCGAAACAGCATCGAGCACGAGTTGCGCGGCCTTGGGCCCATGCTGCTGCTGCAAACCGACGAGCAATTCCTGATCACCGTCGCGGATGGCCTTGGTGATGGTTTTCAAAGCTGCCTCGTCCTCCGCCGCGTAAGCGCCGACGAGCAGCACGAGGCAGAGAGCGAGCGGTCTCATGACTTAATTCGCGGAAGGCGAGGCGGGGGCATCGAGCGGCCCCTGGATGCCCAGGAGTCGCGAACGAGTGATTTCAGCACGCGCCACATCACGCTCCTCGGGAGACAATTCACGCTCGGCACCCAGTTGAAGGTGAGCAGGCTGGATTTCGAGGAGAAGCAGGTCGAGCAGGCTGCGGTCGCAGTTCGTGATGATGTCGAGATCCGCCCCGAGGCGCAGCATGGAGAGCAAATTCAGCGCCTCTTTGGAGGTGAGCACATGGGCAAAGCGCAGGATGGCATAGGCACGGCCCACCTGATCACTGAGCATGGTGTGGTGGTCTTCGAGGAGCTTCGCACGAGCGGTCTGCTCACTGCGGATGACGCCTTCGATGACTTTTTCGATCTGCGTGATGATCTCCGGCTCTCCTTCGCCCAGCGTGTGCTGGTTGGAGATCTGGAAGAGATTGCCGAGAGCCTCGGTGCCTTCGCCATAAAGGCCGCGCACAGCGAGGCCGATCTTGCCCACGGCTTTGATCACCGGGTTGATTTGATCCAGCAGCACGAGGCCGGGCAGGTGAAGCATCACGGAGGCACGCATGCCGGTGCCGAGATTCGTGGGGCAGGCGGTGAGGTAGCCGAGCTTGCCATCAAAGGCATACGGAAGGGCCGCGTCCATCTCCGTATCGATGCGATCGACGAGTTCGTAGGCTCCGCGGAGGTTCAGGCCGGGGCGGATGCCCTGAAGACGAAAATGATCCTCCTCATTGATCATGACGGAGATGCTTTGCCGCCGGTCAATCACCACTGCGCAGCCCGTGGTGCGGGCCGCGTGCTCACGGCTGACGAGGTGACGCTCGACGAGCACCTGTTTGCGAACCTTGCTCAGCTCCGTGTAATCGACGCTGTATCCATCCCGCATCTCCGGCAGCTCCTCGACGACGGGACGCGCCGCCTTCAGCAGCTCGATGCGTTGATGTTCCTGCGAAAAGCCGGGAAAGGGGAATCCTCGAAGATTACGGGCGAGGCGCACGCGGGAGGTCATCACGATCTCCGAGTGCGGGCCGCTGCCCTTCATCCAGTCGGCAGGGTTTTTGATGAGGGTGGAAAAACGCATCATGATGTGGAGCGGGGAAGGGGGCGGTTATTTCGCCGCCGTGTCTTTGGTCTGGCGGTCGATCTCCGCCTTGATGGTGGCGGCGTCTTCGTAGCGCTCTTCTTTCACGGCCAAGTCCAGCTCGGCGCGGAGTTTATTGATGTCCGGCGGCAAAGGAGCGGGCGTGTCCTCTTTGAGGGCGATGGCCGGGGTGGTGATCGTGGAGGTGGTCACCGGGGCGGGTGCCGGTGCCGGGACACTGCTGCGGCGTGGTTTGGGCGGTGGCGCGGTGCTGATGATGGCGCTGGGGCGCTTTCCCACATGACGCGTGCCTTTGTGCATGCCACGGAGCAGGCCTTCAATGCCATCACGGAAGGTGTCGTAGCATTCCGGGCAGCCCATACGGCCGATTTTTTTCAACTGGGCCGCCGTGAAGCCGCAGGAAGCGCAGGCGAGATCCGGCGAGGTCTCCACGGCACGCGGAGCCGCGCCCACAAAGGCCTCTGCCAGCCCGAAGCCGGTTTCTTCCGTCACACCTTTGGCCTTCGAGCAGCCTTCGCACAGGTTCACCGTGGTCATTTGACCGTTGATGATCTGGGTGAGGAACACTGTGGCCTCCGCTTCGCAAACGTCGCATTTCATGGGTTTGAAGGACCGTTAGGACGGGGAAGGGGAGGCGTCAACCAATGCCCTGTTCCGTCCGCCATTCCGTCAAAGCCGCCTCGAATTCCGGGTGCTTCGCAAAGCTGTAGTGAAATGTCCGAAAACCCAGCCGAGCGGCCGTTTCGATGTTAGGCAGAAGGTCATCGACGTAGAACGTCCGGGCCGGTTCGAGGCCGAATTTCTCGATCGTGTGCTGGAAAATGGCCTCACCGGGCTTCGAGCACTTCGCCTCGTGCGAATACACGCCGTCCGCGAACGGCTCAAAGATGCCATAGGTGCGCCAGAAGTAGTCTTTGTGCAGTCCGCTCGTGTTGGAGAGCAGGTACATCGGCACCTTGCCTGCGAGCGTGCCCAGCGAGGCCTTCATCGGCAGGTTCTCCGTGAAAATCTCGCACCAGATGGTGATGAACTCCTCCGTCGTGCCGGTGAAACCCGTGAGCCGGATGCCCTCACGCACGAACTCCTCATCGTCGATGCGACCGTCTTCATAAGGGCCTTTGATGCCGTCAAACAAGGTCAGCACCGTCTCCGCCGGATGCGGGCACTTCTTCGCCAACCGCCGGGCGGCAGGCGCGAAATCAAAATCGATGAGGACCTTTCCAACGTCAGAAACAAAAGCGGGGGCGGACATGCGGCGGCGAGAGTGGCGACATGCAACGGGAGGGCAAGCCTCAAATGAGTTTCAATCCTTCCAGCTTTGCCAGCTTGCAGGCCCGCTTATCAAAGCTCCAAAACGACCTGCATTTGAGCAGCAAAGCCGAGGCCACATGCAGAATGTCATAAGTGCGGAAGCCGTGCTTCGCGGTGTAACGCAGAGAGATTTCTTCAAATAGGCGCTCAAGCTCGGTTTGCCTTACCTCCACACGTTTCATGACGATGCCATGGCGTAGATCGTCTCGGAACTGCTGCTGGCAGGAGGCGGTCAGATTCGCACAGATGCGATTTTGTGATTCTCCGAAGCCGGTGAGCACCGCCTGTTCGAACGAATTGATGGTTTCAAGCCGCAGGAGCCAGGTGACCGGCAGGCAAGGCTGCTCATCACGCATCCGGTTTTCTGCCACGTTGGTTTCCGGACGCTCAAGATAGAGCCGGGTGATGAAATTGGTGTCCGCGTAGATGTTCATTCGCCAGCGATGAGTTTATCAAGCATTTCACTCTGCAGCCGCGTCATCTTGGGCATGCCCATCGCTTTCCTTCGGGCGGCAAAGTCAGGGTATCCCGGCTTTTCGTCCTTTGGGTCCGGCTGCGGCCTGAGTTCATAGGTGCGCCCTTTTCGGCTGCGGATACGAATGATGCCCAGGCGGTCACAAGCCTCCAGAACGCGGGCGAGCTGGCGGTTCAGGTCACGAACGGTAAAATCGGGGGCGGTGGAACTGGCGGCCATGTCGGACATGTTGCCCTTTTGATGTCCGTCGTCAAGCCGGGCGACTGCCTTCACCTTTTCTTCACCGCCAATTCACTCTTCGTTTCTGGCCTCGCGGGGCTTCTCAAGCAGCTTGGCGGCATGAAACGCCTCCGTCGCTGGCTCTCGATACTCACGCTGCTTATTCTTCTCGGCACCACGGGAACCGGCATGTGGCTGGGCGGCGAAGTCATCCGGCCAGCGAGGCGATCTCTCCAAGCGCATCATCGGGAGGTGCTCGCTCAACCGGAGGCATATGGCATGCGATTGAAGCCGTTCATTGCCTCCGATGGCACGCCGGTGGTGGTTTGCGAGCCTTCAGGCACACCGGGAAAGCGAGGTCGTCTCGTGCGGGCGCAACTCGCCGCTCGTCGGGCACCTTTGCCAGGGCTGGGCGACTGTGATCGCGTGCTGGTGCTCGTGCATGGACGCCGCATGCGAAAGGAAGACATGCTCTTCGTGGCGGAGCGATTCTGTGCGGCCGGTTTTCGCTGCATCATTCCTGATCTTCCCGGCCATGGCGATCATCCGGCCGAAGTGGCTGGTTATGGCATCACGGAGAGTTCGCTGCCTGCTAAGGTCGCCCGTGAGGCAGCGGCGAAGTTTGGCTTCAGCCTCGAAAACGCCTCGCTGCTCGGCATTTCAATGGGCGGAGCCATCGCCATGCGTGCGGCCACGCTACCGGATGCGCCGTGGAAGGCACTCGTGCTTCTTTGCACCTTCGATGACCTCGCCTCGGTGGTCGAGACGCAGGCTGAAAGGCTCGCGGGACCGGTTTTCGGGCCGTTGCTGGCTTTCGGAGCCGAAACACGCTTCGCCCTCGAAACTGGCCAAATGCCTTCCGCAGCCAATTCGAAGCTTTTGGCACCTCAGGTGAGCTGTCCGGTGCTCATCGCCCATGGCACGGCTGATTCCTTCATTCCACCGGAGTGCGGTCAGCGGCTTCACGAAGCTCTGACCGCAGCCAAAAGCCGTCGCTGGGTGCCTGTGCCAGGCGCAGGCCATGCCACCATCTTCACGACGGACTTTCCGCTTTTTGCTACGCTCTCGGAATGGCTGCTGCGAGAGATGCCGCGAGCACGCTGAGCGCAAGAATCGCAGGGCTGAGGGCAAATATTTTCCGGCCAAGGTTTTGTCACGCGCCGGATTCTCGCCACAGATGGGCCGCCTCCCACATGCGCACGCTCAACACGATCCTCGATTACCTTCTCTGGCCCCTGCTCATCATCGCGGCGCTGATTCCCACCAGCATTGGCATTAGCGCAGGGCAGGGCAAGCTGGCCTTCAATCTCACCTACTTCAGCTTTGCGGCTGTACTTTTCATTCTCGAGCGTGTCCGTCCACATGAGCGTGAGTGGTTAAAGAATGACGGCCAGATGGTGCCTGACTTGGCGCACACGGTCTTTACCAAAACCTTCGTGCAGCTTGTCATCATGATGCTGGCTTATTATGGCCTGGTCAGCACGGTGGGTGGAGATCAGGGGAAGGGTTTCTGGCCGAATCACTGGCCCATGTGGGGGCAGGTCGTGCTGGCATTGGTGATCGCCGAGTTCGGTCTCTACTGGGCGCATCGTGTGGCACACACCTGGATGCCGCTGTGGCATTTTCATGCCGTGCATCACAGTGTCAAAAAGCTCTGGTTTTTCAACACCGGACGCTTTCACATCATCGACACGCTCAAGAGCATGATCTTTAGCGGACCGCTGCTCTGGCTGGCTGGCACGCCGAATGATGTCGTGCAGTATTTCGGGGCTATCACGGCCTACATCGGCTTCCTCACGCACTGCAACATCCAGATGAAATTCGGCTGGCTGAACTATGTCTTCAACACGCCCGAGCTTCATCGCTGGCATCACAGCACCGACCTCCGCGAGGGCGATAAAAACTACGGCGAGAACCTCATGCTCTGGGACCTCATCTTTCGCTCCTTTTACAACGATCCCACGCGGCATCGTCCCGACATCATCGGCATCAAATCCGCCATGCCGAAGACCTTCCTCGCCCAGCTCGCCATGCCCTTTCGTTGGCACAACTATCAGGATCGCTACAAGGCAGGCGAGGTGGATAAGGGCACGCTGCTGTGAGACTCGGGATCTTTTCCCATGAACAAATCACCTGCGCTCGCAATCAGAGCAGGTGAAACTCCCCGACCATGAAATCTCCCGACTTACGCGACCGCGAGGAAGAGCCATCCACCTCGCTCACCGGCACCACTGTGACTCCGGCCACTCCCAAGGAAGTGCATGATGACGAAGCCTTTACCTCACAGCTCGTGGACCGCGTGCTGCTGCGCGGGCCAAACCCACGCCGCCGTGAGTTCTCGCTGCTCATGGGCGTCGTTCGCGACTTCCTGAAAGGCTTTCGCACTCTGCATTTCGTCGGCCCTTGCGTCACCGTTTTCGGTTCCGCCCGTTTCGATGAGAATCACAAATACTACCGCCTCGCCCGCGAGGTGGGAGCGGCCATCTCCAAGATGGGCTTCACCGTGCTCACCGGCGGCGGTCCGGGCATCATGGAGGCCGCCAACCGCGGCGCGAAGGATGTGCAAGGCCGCAGCGTGGGGCTCAATATCAAGCTTCCCTTCGAGCAGCATCACAACCCCTACCTCGACCGCTCGGTCACGTTAGACTACTTTTTCGTCCGCAAGACGCTGCTCATCAAATACAGCTACGGCTTCATCATCATGCCCGGCGGCTTTGGCACGCTGGACGAGATGTTTGAGGCGCTCACACTCATCCAGACGAAGAAGATCCGGAACTTCCCGATCGTCGTCATGGGCTCCGAGTTCTGGGGAGAGATGCGGAAGTTCATCGATGCGATGCTCGCCGGCGGCACCATCAGCCCCGAGGACCTCGATTTGATCAAATGGACGGATTCCATCGATGAAGCCATGGCTCACCTGCAAGAGCACGCGGTGAAGCAATTCGGCCTGCGTCTGGCTCGCGGTGTGCCGCATGGCTCCAAACTGCTCGGCGAGCGTGATCTGGCCGCGCCGCAGCGTTGACAAGCGCCTCTGCGGCTCCTTTCTCCCGGCTCACGCGCATGGATCATGTCATCACGCTCTCCAACGGTCTTCGGCTCGGCTATGCCGAGTATGGGGACCCGCGTGGCGAGGTGGCGTTTTACTTCCACGGCTGGCCTTCGTCGCGTCTTCAAGGAAGCCTCTTTGATGATCTGGCGAAGAAACATGGCATGCGCCTTATCTGTCCGGATCGTCCCGGCATCGGTTTGTCTGATCCACAGCCCGGACGCACCTTGGAGGACTGGCAGCAGACGCTCACCGAGCTCGCCGCGCATGTCGGCGCGGATAACTGGCACGTCATCGCCTGGTCCGGCGGAGGACCGTATGTGCTCGCTACGGCATTGCTGATGCCGAAACGCCTTCTTTCCGCCTCCATCATCTGCGGAGCACCGCCGCTGAAGTTCCTTGGAGATCGCGAGATGTTCTGGATCTACCGCCTGCTTATCCAGCTCCGCAAACTGCTACCCACCGTGCTCGCTGGGATTTTGAAGCTCGGCGCTGTCATCGCCAGGATGAAGCCCGGCTGCCTGATGCATCGGCTTTTGCTCAAAATGCTCGGTGCGGAAGATCGCCGGGTTTTGAGTGATCCGAAGGTCTTCAAGGTCGTCTGCGAGGCCACGCTCGGTGCTCTCGAACGCCCAGCTGCCGATGTCATCGCCGACGCGGACATCTATCTCAGTGAATGGGGTTTCGAGGTCAGCCGAATCACCGTGCCGATTCACTTTTGGCATGGCAAACAAGACCGGAACATCGACTGGACCTACACCCAGCGTCTTGCCTCCCTCATCCCGCATGCCACCGCCCATCTCTCCGAGCATGATGGGCACTATTCGCTGCCCGTGACTCATGCCGAGCGCATCATCACCACGGCGATGCAAAAGAGCCCGCCGCCCGATGAAAGGCCCGGCGGTCTCATGACGAACATCCTGCACACCTTGAAACGCTGATGTCCCTCACCGCTGAAGAACGCGCCATCTACGAATGGCAGATGTGGGTGCCCGGCATGGGCGAGGAAGGCCAGCTCAAGCTCAAGAACGCCAGTGTGCTTGTCTCGCGTGTCGGTGGCCTCGGCGGACTCGTGGCACTCGAACTCGCCGCCGCCGGTATCGGCAAGCTCGTGCTTGCCCACGGCGGTGTTTTGCAGCCCTCCGACCTCAACCGCCAGCTCCTGCAAACCCACGATCACCTCGGCAAACTCCGCATCGACTCCATCGTGCGCCGTTTGAAGGACATCAATCCACGTTGTGAGATCATCGGTGTGCCTGAAAACGCCAGCGAAGCCAATGCCAATGCCCTCGTGGCTCAAGCCGACATCGTCGTCGATGCCGCGCCGATGTTTCAGGAACGTCTCGCCTTGAACGCTGCGGCCTTTCGTGCAGGCAAACCGATGGTCGAATGCGCGATGCACACCCTGGAGGCCAGCGTCACCACCTTCGTGCCAGGTAAAACCGGCTGTCTCGCCTGCTACATCCCCGAAGTGCCGCCGACGTGGAAACGCCAGTTCCCCGTTTTCGGCGCCGTCTCCGGCACCGCCGCCTGCATCGGCGCGATGGAGGTCATCAAGCTCATCACCGGCATCGGCACCACGCTGCAAGGCGAACTGCTCTCGATGAACCTCGACACCATGCAATTCCGCAAAGTCCGCCTGCCAAAGCGGGCGGACTGTGCAGTGTGTGGCGCTCGTTAACTACACTTGGATGCCGCTCGCGATCACCGCGTCCGGCTTTTCGCTGCCCATCTTGATGGTGTACCTGCCCGGCGCATACACGCGCGGTTTGAAGCTCGGGCCTTGGGTGCGCACGGTGTACAAAATTTCGCCAGTTGCCTCTGCAATGACCTGCACGACGGCATTCGGCACACCTTCGAAATTCTGCTGCGGCAGATACGCGTGGACCTTGCGGCCGTCGTTGGCGTCTTGATCGATGGTGATCGGCCAACCGGGAAACTGCGCTTTATCGCCATCGGCGACCTTTGAGAAGCGCGGCCAGCATTCGAAGGTGATTTTGCGCGTCGTTTTGTCGAAGCGGATGAGACCGTAGCCATCGGCGCGTTGTTTCTCGTCCTGGATGTCCTCGGGGTTTGCGTAGGCGAGCATGCTGATCGGGTTGCCGAGGCCGTCCTTGAAGTCGCCGGTCCAGGGCAGCGGGCTGTTTGGCACGGGATTTGGGCCGGGCTTTTCATCCAGCGGATGCCACCAGCGACCGTAGATCGTGTTCACCAGCGCCGGACTGGTGAAACTGTAAGGCGCGTCGCCAAATTCGTCGATGCCATGCTTCACGACGACGGCAAGATGCTGATCACCGCAGAGATGCGGAGCCCAGGCGCGGCGAATCTCCACCAGCGCCCGATTTCGGCCTGCTTGTGGCCATCCATTGCAATCGAGATCGGCGAGCAGACGCTGATCGCGGCCGCCGTGCATGTGAACCGCTCCGCAGAAGGCGGTGGCCGAGAGCACGCATTTGAGCTCCGCGCCGCCGCTGTAGTCCTGCGACCAGTCGTGGAGGAATTTTTCCTGTCGTTTTCCCAACAGCTCCAAACCGGGCAGATCGATGCTTTTCGGGTCATACGAGGGATCGTTGATATGATCTGGACGCGGTCCCATTTGCGGGATCGTGCCAGCGGGACCGGTTTTGAACTTCCGGTCCTCGAGGATCGCGAAGTCGATACCGCCGACGATCATCCGCGTGAAATACACGCTGATATCGCGATCCACCGGCTTCGGGTCCCAGCCATCCGGCAGGTGCCAGCTTTGCTGCCGCTGCACCTGGTTCACATAGGCCACCGGATAACGATAGCCGCCGTCCGCATCGCCATCGATGTGAGACTGGCCACCCGCCTCGCCCCAGAGATTGCCATGACCCACATCGTGGTCATCGGGAATGCAGACCGTTGGGCGGTCGCGGATGATGTCGCGGAATTGCAGGCCGAACTCGATCCAGCCCGCCGTGTGCTCTGTGTGGCGATAGGTCTGGTCACCGCCAAAGAACAGCACGTCCGGATCTTGCGCCCGCAGGTTCTCGATGATCTCCGTGCGCGGCCCGATGGTGCGGCTGGAGTTGCAGCTCATGTTGGCGATTATGATCTGGTTCTTCTCCACCGGATCGCGACGGATGAGGCCTTCAAACATCGCCTTCTCACCGTGGCGCACGCGGTAGGCCACGTTCTTCGAGCCATCCCAGCCCTCCACGCGGAAATGCGCGTCCCAGCCCGGATAATGCACCTCGCCCTTCGCGACTTCCTTCCACTCGCCGTTCTCCTGCTTGAGTTCGAGCCGCGCCACACGCTCCTCGCCCGGCTTCAGCGGAAAAAGCTGCGCACTCACCTTCAGCACGCCGTTTTGCTGCGTGTAGTAGGCAAAGCACACCACTTCATCACGCGGCACATCCATCGACGGCGGCGGCGTGGCACCACCACCAGCCTTGCCTTTGCCCTTCGCCTTCTTTTTCTCGTTCTGCGCCGCCGCAGCGGCAGCCTTCGTCCACCACTCGCCCGTCGTGAGCGATTCGAGATTCGGAAACTCCGCTCCAAACGGCTGCGGCGCGTCCACGGCGCTTGCTGAGCCGCGCACAAAGAGAAACGGAGCGATCTTGAGAAGGAGTCGGCGGGTAAAAGTCATGGTGAGCAGCGTGCAACGGGCGGCGACCGGTGAAATTTCACGCTTTCATGATGGGGCCGCGAGGATTGGGATTGCGCGAAACCGTCGAAGTTTGATACCTTCCGGCCTTGTCGCTCTAAGAACACCCTTTCAGCGAGCGTTTTTCCCGCGCCACACTCTCACCCTATGAAAGCCAGTCTCCTTCTCCTCGCCCTCCTTACCGCCGCCGGCATCGCCCGTGCTGAAATCCGCACCTGGAAAGACGCCTCCGGGGCCCACGAAATCAAAGCCGAACTCGTCAGTGTGCAGAACGGCAAAGTCACCCTGAAGCGAGAAAACGGCACCACCATCTCGCTCCCCGTGACCAGCCTCAGCAAAGAAGATCAAGCCGTCCTCGGCGTGGGTGGCAGCAGCGGAGGCAGTGCGGCGGCGGGTGATTGGCCCCAATGGCGCGGCCCGAATCGCGACGACGTCTCTCCCGAAACCGGTTTGCTCAAAAAATGGCCTTCCGGCGGCCCCAAACGTGCCTGGGTGAATGAAGAAGGCGGTCTCGGCTACGCGGGCTTTGCCGTCGTGGGCGGCAAACTCTACACGATGGGCCTTTTCGATGCCGAGGAGAAGCTCCTCTGCTTTGACGCTGCCACCGGCAAGAAGCTCTGGGACCTCACCGTCGGCCCGATTTACACGAATGGCTGGGGTGATGGCCCCCGCAGCACGCCCACGGTGGCCGGTGGCAAAGTCTTCGCCATCGCCGGGCAGGGTGACCTCGTCTGCGCGGATGCGGCCAGCGGCAAAAAAGAATGGAGCGTGAGCCTTCAGAAGGATCTCGGCGGCAAATTGCAAAGCTGGGGCTACACCGAATCCCCGCTCGTGGATGGAGATCTCGTCCTCGTGACGCCTGGTGGCTCAAAAGGAGCCATCGCCGCGCTCGACGTGAAGAACGGTGCCGTGAAATGGCAGACCACCGATGTGACCGAGAACGCTCAGTATTCCTCCATCATCCCCGCCGAGATCAGCGGCCAGCGCCAGTATGTGCAGCTTCTCATGAACACCATCCTCGGCGTTTCCAAAGAGGGCAAAGTGCTGTGGAAGAGCGAGTTCCCCGGCAAGACCGCCGTCATCCCGACCTCCATCCACAGCAATGGACAGATCTATGTGGCTGCGGGCTACGGCGTGGGCTGCAAGTCCATCAAGATCGACGGTGGCAACTCGGTCGATATGTATGCCAACACCAACATGGTGAACCACCACGGCGGCGTGATCCTCATTGATGGCAAACTCTACGGCCACAGCGATAAAGGCGGCTGGACCTGCCAGGACTTCAAGACCGGCGAGATCGTCTGGCAGGACAAAGGGATCGGCAAAGGCTCCGTGACCTCCGCCGATGGCCATTTGATCTGCTTCTCCGAGGACAAGGGCACCGTGGCTCTCGTGAAGGTCAGCGATAAAGGCTGGGAAGAGGTGAGCAGCTTCGAACTCGAAGCCAAATCCTCCCAGCGCAATCCCAAGGGCAAGATCTGGGTCCATCCCGTCGTCAGTGGCGGCAAGCTCTACCTCCGCGACCAGGAATTCATCTCCTGCTACGAAATCAAAGGCTGATGCATCGCATATTGAAGGATCTCAGGAGGGCGGGATTTCACTCCCGCCCTTTTTTCTGTGCCTGCCTCGTGCTCGCCCTGGCTCAGTGTGGTCGCCAAGCGGAGCCGAAACGCGAGTGGCACCTCCTCGATGCCCCGCATGCGGCCTCGTGGCGTTCTTCCGGCATGGAAGAGCAGGGGAAGGCCTTCGTGAAGGATGGCGAGATCACCACCCGCATCGGTGCGCCGATGACGGGCATCACATTCACCGCCTGGGAAAGCCTCGGTGTCCCGCGAGATCGCTACGTCATCGAATACGAGGCCATGCGGGCGGAAGGCGGCGACTTCTTCGGCAGCATCACCTTTCCCGTGCGGGATTCCGGCCTGACCTTCATCATGGGCGGCTGGGGCGGCGGACTCACCGGCGTCTCTAGCATCGACGGCCTCGATGCCAGCGAGAACATGACGCGTGGGAACCTCGCCTTCGAAAACAACCGCTGGTATCGCGTGCGTATCGAGCTGCGGGATGAAAACCTCACCATCACCATCGACGAGCGACCGTTTGTGAATGTGAGCCTCAAAGGACGACAGACCGGTCTCCGGTATGGCGAGATCTCCAAATGCCTGCCGCTCGGCTTTGCCAGCTACTTCACCACCGCTCGCATCCGGCGAATCGTTGTGCGGGAAGGTTGAAGATGAAACGGAAGGCTTGACCGTTTCGCCGCCGCCTCATACCATCGCCGCTCGCATGCCCTCCGAACACTTCAATCCCGGCCAACTCATCTTCAAAGAAGGCGAAAAGTCCCACGACGCCTACTACCTCGTCCACGGTGCGGTGGAGATCAGCGTCACCACGCCGCACGGGAAGCAAGTGCTCGGCAAAATCAGCCCCGGTGAGGTCTTTGGCGAGATGGGCATGATCATGGATCGCCCCCGTTCCGCCACTGCCACGGCCATGGAGGCCACGCTCGTCGAAAGCATCACGGAGGCGGATTTCGAATCCTACTTCCTCCAGAACCCGAGCCGTCTTCACGTTTACCTCGCCACGCTGTTTGAGCGCATTCGCAAGACCGATCTGCTCCTCCAGGTCTCCGGCCAGCCCACGCCCGCACCGCCCGCCCGCTCCTCCAGCAAGGAACCCGTCTTCCGCGTGCGCATCACCGCTTTAGGTGCTGATCCGAAGAGCGGCTCCACCATCACCAAGCTGCCCTTCCGCATCGGTCGCAGCTACTTCGACACCAGCGTCAATGCCCTCGCTCGCAACGAATTCTCCATTGAGGACAGCGCCCCCTACCAGCTCTCCCGCAACCACTGCGAAATCGATTTCGACAACGGCTCCTTTGTTCTTCGTGATCGCGGCAGCAAGCTCGGCAGCTTCGTCAATGGCGAGCAAATCTCCGTCGATGCCGGTAAGATCAGCGCCATGCTCAAAACCGGCGAAAACGAAGTCATCTTCGGCACCCACGGCAGTCCGCATCGCTTCACGATCACCATCGAGGAGCTGAAGTAAGTCTCAATCATCCGCCACGGCGTCTTTGTCCGCCTTCGCATAGGCTTCGAGGGCCTTTTGAAGTTCGGTCACCTTTTCGGGATTTTTCGCGGCGAGATCATTCTTCTCGTTTGGATCGTTTGCAATGTCGTATAGCTCGATGGCGGCCTTGTTGGTCAGCACCAGCTTGTGATCTCCGACACGAAACGAGCGTGATTTGAAGCCCGGAGCCACGGTGTAGATTGGATGAGCCGCCGGAGCAGCTCCTTCAGCCAGTTGCGGCCAAAGATTGGCTCCATCCCATTTCAAATCGCGACCTGGTTGATAGCCTGCGAGAGCACAAAACGTCGGCATCCAATCGACGATCTGCACCGGAGCCGTGTGCTTGCCCGGTTGGAGCTTGCCGGGCCAGTTGACGATGCAGGGCACGCGGGTGCCACCTTCATACACGCTGCCCTTTTCATTGCGCAGCGGCTTGTTGTTCCCCGGAAGAGGGCCGGCAGGGTAATCATCGGCCGGGTAGGTTTGCCCATTGTTTTCCGCCGTGCTGCCGCCGTTGTCGCTGGTGAAGATGATCAGCGTCTCGCTGCGTTTGCCCGTCTTTTCCAGCGTGGCCACGAGGCGGCCCACACTGTCATCGAGATGCATCACGCAGGCCGCATAATGCCGCGCCACCTCGCCAGTGATGCTCGCAGGCACTTTGGCCAGCCATTCAGCGGGTTCTTTGATCGGAAGATGCACCGCCGTGAAGGGTACATAGAGGAAGAAAGGCTTCTCGCTGCGCTTCAAAAGCCAGTCGCAAGCTTCGTTCGTGATCAAATCGGTCACATGACCGCTTTCGCTGAGCAGTTTCTCGTTCCGATGCCAGGTCGGCTGAAACTCGCCCCTTTTGTATTGATGGTCGCAAGGTCCCACGCCGCCAGCGAGCGAGCCGTAGCTGTGATCAAAGCCAAAGTGGTTCGGTCCCCATTCGGACAGCGAGCCGAGATGCCACTTCCCGGTGAGGCAGGTGTCGTAGCCTACGCTCTTCAGCGCCCGTGGCAGCGTCACCGTATCCCAGCGTAGGGCTCTTGGATTCTGCGGCGTGGTCACATTGAAGCGACTCCAGCACCTGCCCGTCATCAGGCCGGTGCGAGTGGGACTGCAAACCGGGGCCACATAGTGCTGCGTGAGCTCGACGCCTTCTCGCGCCAGCTTGTCGAGGTTCGGTGTCGGAGCCGAACCGCCATGAAAGGCCACATCCGCCCAGCCGAGGTCATCCGCGATGATGAAGACGAAATTCGGCGCGGCGTGAGCCAGCGACGCCAAAGCGAAAAGAGCAGCAGCGAAGCAAATCCTCATTCGAAAGCACTGGTGACTGGTTTGCCGTCAAACTCCGCTGGCAGCGACACATCGAGGAGCCAAAGTGCTGTGGCAGCCGTGTCATAGGTGGTCACGGGAGCGGTGATCGTGGTGTTCTTCTTCACGCCCTTGCCCCAGGCCACCCACGGGATCGTCATGTCCTCGGGGATGTTCAGTCCGTGCGTCTTGTCATGCCCGCCATGGTCAGCACTCACGATCAGCACGCTGGAATCCGCGATGCCTGCCTCCTTGATCGCCTGCCACACCTGCCACAGAGCCTGATCCGTCACTTTGAAGGCTTCCTTTTGCTCCGGCGAACCCCAACCGCTTTTGTGACCGGCGGTATCTGGATCGGCAAAATGCACGAAAGCCAGCCTAGGCTTATTCGCCTTAATCCAGGCCGCTGCGTTCTTCGCCACCATCTGCGAGGGCTTTTTGTCCTTCTCGATCTCCGGGGTGCCCGCCACGGGAGCAGGCGTCTGCGGGCCGCCGAAGTCGAACACATCCAGCGTATTCTCCAGCCACAGGTGACGGAATTTCACCTTGCCCACAAACATTCCCGTCACCGCTTTTGGCTCTGCGGCACGCAGCAAGGAAAAGACCGTCGGCACCTTCACCGGCCCCTTGATCGGCGTCCAGCCGTTCCAAAGCACTTTGTGCTTGTCCGGGCCTACGCCCGTGAGCATGGAGGTGTGCGATGGCAGCGTGATGGAAGGAAAAATCGTGCTCGCCTGCCACGTCACCGCGCCTTCGGCAGCTATCTTTTTCAGCGTGGGCATCTCACTCTCGGCCACCACCGCCGGCTTCGCTCCGTCGATGCTCACGATGAAGACATGCTCCGCACGCGGAGCGGCAAAAACGAGGCTGGGGACGAGGACGGCGAGGGCGAGTGTTTTGAGCATGGTCGGGCTGGGAAAACGTGAGGGAAGGGGATGATCTCGCATCATTGGTTGCACCGTGGAAGGCATCGCGCCATAAAGAAGGCCATGGGCCGCGAGCAGAAACCAACCCGTTTGCTGACACGCACCGGGCAGTGGTTGGTTTACGCCCTGTTTCGGTGTGTGGAAGCCGTACTTTCGATCCTGCCGCTCGTCGTCGTCTGGTATCTCGGCCGCCTCATCGGCACGCTGGTATATCCCATCGCCGGGAGTTACCGCAAACTCGCCCTCAACAACCTGCGCATTGCCTTTGAAGGCGAGAAAAGCGAGGCCGAGCGCCGTGCCATCGCCCGCGAGCACTTCAAGAGCCTCTTCGCCAATTTCTTCTGCGGCCTCAAAATGCCGCTGATGGGCGAAAAGAATCTTTTGAAGCATGTGAGCTGCGAGGGCATCGCCGAGCTCGAAGCCTTCATCGAACGCGAGAAACGCCCTATCGTGAATCTCGTGCTTCACGCGAGCTGCTGGGAACTGCTCACCCAAGTGCCCACCACCTACGTCCGCGGTCATAAACCCGGTGCCATCTACCAGCCGATCAGAAATCCCTTTCTCAACGACCTCGTGCTCCGTCGGCGGCAGAAGCTCAACTTTGTGCTCTTTGATCGCACCAAAGGCTTCAACGGCCCGATGAAATTCATCCGCGAAGGAGGGCAGGTCGGCGTGCTCGTCGATCAGCATGCGGGCGATCACGGCCTGTGGTGCCCCTTCTTTGGCCGCCTGGCTTCCACCACCCCCATCGCGGCCTTGATGGCCATGCGCACGGACTCCGCCGTCGTCCCGATGATGATCTATGATGACGGTCCGGCACGGTGGAAGCTCGTGGCCGCTCCTGCGGTGATCTCCGCTCAAGAAGGAGCCGAAGCACTCACGAACGCCATCAATGCCTCCGTCGAGCAATTGATCCGCCGCCAACCCGCGAGCTGGTTTTGGGTGCATGCCCGATGGAAGACCGCCAAGCCCGGCATCCTCATCTCCGCCTACAAACGCGGTGTCGTGCTGCCGGAAGGCATGACCGTCGAACAATTGAAGCCTTTCCACATGCTCATCCGCAGCCCGAACTGGCTCGGTGATGCCTGCATGGCCTTTCCCATGGTGCGTGCCATCAAACGCGGCCGCCCCGATCTACAAATCACTATCATCGGCCCCGACAAACTCGAAGAGCTCTGGATGGCCATGCCCGAGGTCAGCCGCTACATCGCCAAACCGGCCAAGGAAGGTGTCTTCGCCGTCGCCCGGCGCATCAAGGCCACCGGCATTCATTTTGATGCTGCGGTGCTCTGCACCAACTCCACCCGCAGCACGCTCGAGCTCTGGCTCGCGGGCATTCCGCGACTCGTTGGATTCCGCGGCTCATTGCGTTCGAAGATGCTCCATCAGCTCGTCCCCGAGCCAGCGCCTGGTGGCCCGATTGAGCATCATGCCCGACGTTACATGCGCCTCGCTGCGCACATGGGAGCCGACGTGAATCAAGAAGGCCTTTGGGATGCGCCGCCGCCCGAACTGCCTGACGATGGAGTCATTCGCATCGGCGTCTGCGCCGGTGCCGAGTATGGTCCGGCCAAGCGCTGGCCGATGGAACGATTCGCCGAAGTCGTGAACTCGATTTCATTGAAGCACGCCAAGGTTCACTGGCAGCTCTTTGGTGCGCCGGGCGAGAAAGAAATGGGCGAAAAGCTTTCCGCCATGCTGCAAGCTCCGCACGAAAATCTCGTCGGCAAAACCCGCCTCACCGAACTCATCGCCAAACTGCGTGCCTGCACGCTTCTCCTCACCAACGACACCGGCACCATGCACCTCGCCGCCGCGCTCGGCGTGCCCACCGTGAGCGTTTTCGGCTCCACCTGTCCCATCGCCACCGGGCCGCTGGGTGATCGACACATCGTCATCCAGCACAAAGTGCCCTGCGCCCCCTGCTTCGAGCGCCAGTGCCCCTTCGGCCACTACGACTGCATGACAAAGGTCACCCCCACCGAAGTGGCGGAAGCCGTCGTCAAAGCCGCGAACTTGTGAAGCCGCTTACCTCGGAGCAGAAAACGTCAGTTTTCTGACGAACGTCCCCCGGCACTCAAGCCAACACGCCCTTCACCACCTTCGTTGGCTCTACGCCCGTGAGTTTGAAGTCCAGCCCTTGGGCACGGAAGGTGAAACGCTCATGGTCGATGCCGAGCTGATGCATCACCGTGGCGTGCAGATCACGCACGTGGACGGGATTCTCCGCCACGTTGTAGCTGAAGTCATCCGTCGCCCCGTAAGTCATGCCCGGCTTAATGCCGCCACCGGCCATCCACATGGTGAAACAGCGCGGATGATGATCGCGACCGGCCTCGGGGCTGTCCCATTTGCCTTGTCCGGCGACGCCGCGCCCAAACTCACCGCCCCAGAGCACGAGCGTCTCGTCGAGCAGGCCGCGTTGTTTCAAATCTTTGATCAAAGCCGCGCTCGGCTGATCCGTGTCGCGACAACGCGCGGTGCACCAGCTCGGCAACCGGCTGTGATGATCCCAATCGGGATGGAAGAGCTGAATGAACCTCACGCCACGCTCCGCGAGCCGTCGTGCGAGGATGCAATTCGCCGCGTAACTGCCCGCACGACGCGAATCCGGCCCATACATCTCAAACACATGATCCGGCTCGTCACCGAGGTCCGTCAGCTCAGGCACGCTGGCCTGCATGCGGTAGGCCATCTCATACTGGCGGATGCGCGTGGTGATCTCCGGGTCCTGCGTCTGCTCAAAACGCATCTGATTGAGCTCCGCGAGCCCGTCGAGCATGCCACGACGCAAATGACGCGGCAGTCCCTCGGGATCGGTCAGATACAAAACGGGGTCCTTCGAGTTGCGCAGCTTCACGCCTTGATAACGGCTCGGCAGAAAGCCGCTGCCCCAGTAGTGATCGTAGAGCGGCTGATCGCTCGGGCGCTGCATCTTCGAGAGGAGCACGAGGTAGTCCGGCAGATTGCGGTTCACGCTGCCGAGGCCGTAGCTGATCCACGCGCCCATGCTCGGACGGCCCGGAAGCTGGTGGCCAGTCAAAAACTGCGTCATGGCGGGTGCGTGATTGATTTGATCCGTCGTCATCGACTTGATGAAGCACAGGTCATCCGCCACGCCTTGCAAATGCGGCAGCCACTCACTGATCGTCGCGCCGCTCTGGCCGCAGCGGCTGAATTTCGTGATGCCCGGCAGGATGAGCTGCTTCTGGTTCGCCGTCATTGTCGTGAGCCGCTGCCCCTGGCGCACGCTTTCCGGCAGCTCCTTGCCCGCCCATTGCATCAAACCCGGCTTGTGATCAAAAAGCTCGATCTGTGATGGCCCACCCGATTGAGTGAGAAAGATGACCCGCTTCGCCTTCGGCGCAAAATGCGGTAGCGAGGGTAACCCGAGCACGTCTTGCTGCGCCATCGAGTTCAGAGCCATCGCGCCGACAGAGACGCCGGTGCATTGGCCGAGAAAGTATCGACGGGTGGTGTGAAGAGCGGCGTCGTTCATGGGGGCGGGGAAGGGGATCTTAAACGAAACAGAGTCGTCGCGGTGGCCAGTTTCTCGCATTCAAAACAGAATGTTCCAAAGAGATGCGCCTTCACGCCAAAGATTGCCGCCGGGACGGCGTGAGCCGTTGCCGCTGTTCCGATTTTGGCATTGGCAGGGTCTGGTTTGGCAAAACAGGCACCATCTGACACGTGGCTAGCCTCATCACGTTTTCCACCCTGCACGAGGCGCTGGCCTCACTCGCCGAGTTTCACTCAAAACCCACTAAAACCATGAAAACTCCTCGCTCCGACCTCTCCCGCCGCTCCGTGATGACCCGCATGGCGCAAACTTGCCTCGGCGTCGGCATGCTTCCCTCCATGGAGCATCTCTTTAGCAGCAAAGCCTTCGCCGCTGGTGAAGGCGCTGCCACGGCCAAACAGGCCGCCACCGCCCGCAACGTCATCTTCCTCTACATGACTGGCGGTCAGAGCCACCTCGACACCTGGGACCCGAAGCCCGACAACAAAGAGGTCGCCGGTCCGGTGAAAGCCATCAAGACCAGCGCCGATGGCGTGCGCGTCAGTGAATACCTCCCACGCATCGCCAAGAAGATGCACCACGCCACCGTCATCAACTCGATGGCCACGAACACCGCTGCGCATGAGCAGGCGAACTACTTCATGCACACCAGTTTCGGTCTGCGCAGCACCATCAAGCATCCCGGCATGGGTGCATGGCTCAGCTTCTACCAAGGCCCCGGCAATCCCGCCTTGCCGCCGTCTGTTTACATCGGCAACGACAGCCGCCATCCCGGTGCCGGTTTCTTCGCCAAGAAACACGGCCCGCTCATGGTCAACAATCCCGAGGCCGGCCTGCAAAACGTGCGCCCGCAAAAAGGCGTCACCGATGAGCGCTTCGCCATGCGCCGCGAGCTCGCCGGGGCTCTCGATGCCGATTTTCAAGCCAAATGGGACACCCGCGGCGTCAAAGCCTATGCCGACATGTATGACGACGCCGTTCGCCTCATGAAGAGCGAGGATCTCGTGGCTTTCGATCTCACCAAGGAGCCTGAAGAGCTTCGTAAATCCTATGGCAAAGACACCTTCGGCCAAGGTTGCTTGCTCGCCCGTCGTCTTGTGGAGCATGGCGTTCGCTTTATTGAAGTCAGCTTTGGCAGTTGGGACACGCACACGGCGAATTTCATCAACACGCCGCGCCTTTGCGACACGCTCGACACCGCTCTCACCGCCCTCGTCACCGATCTCGAACAACGTGGCATGCTCGACAGCACCATGATCGTCGTCAGCTCCGAATTCGGCCGCACCCCAAAGATCAATCAGAACCAAGGCCGCGATCACTACCCGATCTTCAGCTCCGTCATCTTCGGCGGCGGCATCAAAGGCGGCGTCACTTACGGTGCCACCACACCCGATGGTGCTGGCATTGCCGCGGATAAAGTCGGCCCGCCCGATCTCAACGCCACCATCGGCTACGCGCTTGGCCTTCCGCTCGATCAGGTCATCTACTCCCCTAGCAAGCGCCCCTTCACCGTCGCTGATAAAGGCCAGCCGCTTACGCACCTCTTTGCGTAAAACGAAAAGCGGGCCGTTGAGGTCAACGGCCCGCTTGGCTTCAAAAGATCCATTCGGCGGCTTCAGTGGCAGCCGCAGCCTTCGCCACAGCCACCCTTTTTCACCATCTCTTCCGGCGACGGCACGCGACCACTTTCGAGGCTCTTACCGACGAAGGCATTCACTGCTTCGGCGACGCCGCTGAGCACTTCTTGCGCATTCAGGAAGGAGGTGATGACCGGATTTGCCTCGCAGCGATCCTGCAGCCCATTGAAGCGAGTGATCTCATCTGCTTCCGGCTCTTCGCCATGGTGCTGCTTTTGGTGCAAAGCACGACCAAGCGTGGCCATCTCGCGATAGAGCGACATGGCGGACTCATCGGCGAGGAAGGTCTCAGCCTGCTGGCGGGCGTTTTTCACGTCACCATCGGCCACAAGGGCTTCGCAGAGCTCGATGATTTTGGATTGGAGATGGGGGGAGGCGGTCATGGGGCCGCGAGAGTAGGCCAAAACCGCGTTTTGACAGAAAAAAGTCGGAATATTTGCCCCGCCCGCCGCTCTCATCCGCGACCGCATGAAACACCTCTTCTTTGCTTTCCTCCTCGTCACCGCCATCTCCACCGCCGCCACGCCGGAGGACTTCACGGTCAGAGCCGCCGCCGGAAAAGGCAGTTTCACGCTCAAAGAAGCGCAGGGTAAATTCGTGGCCATTCATTTCCTGCTCAAAACCGAGTGCCCGGTCTGCCTCAGGCATACCCGCGACTACTTCACCAAAGCGCCCACGCTCCCGAATGTCGTCCAGGTCTTCCTCAAACCCGACTCCGACAAGGAAATCGAATCCTGGGCCTCGAAACTGCCCGCCGAGGATCTGGCGAAGAATCCCATCTATCGCGATCCGTATGCGAAGCTGGCCAAATCCTTCGACATTCCCGATGGCTACAAGTTCCACGGCCAGACCGTGCATTATCCTGCGACGGTGCTGATCAGCCCCGATGGCAAGGAAGTCTTCCGCTATGTCGGCAAGAACAATGGTGACAGGCTCTCCTTCGAAGCGCTCGCCGCCAAGGTAGCCGAGCTATCGAAATAGACTTCACCATCCCCGCGCCACGTCGAGGTTCCGTTTGAAGCCCTCGCGCACGAGCGAGAGGTCCGAATCCATCGCGATCCAGGTGAGGCCGAGCGCTTTGAGCTTCTCCTTGTCGTCCGCATGCCGCACGAGGATGCCGCAGCCTTTGCCGTGGTCCTTCGCGGCCTTCACGACGGCATTCAGGCATTCGTCGTAGCTGTGTGGTGAGTTCCGCGCCTTCAAATCGTAGCTCAAATCAGCCGGGCCGATGAAAAGCGCATCAATGCCCTCCACCGCGGCGATTTGATCGGCATTGGAGACTCCTTCGGCTGTCTCGATCTGCGCGAGGATGATCGGTTTGGGCATTTCATCGCTGGGGAGCCTCATGCC
The DNA here is from genome assembly GCA_016713245.1 of Verrucomicrobiaceae bacterium. Classification (GTDB taxonomy): domain Bacteria; phylum Verrucomicrobiota; class Verrucomicrobiia; order Verrucomicrobiales; family Verrucomicrobiaceae; genus Prosthecobacter. Next base: position 1,093,620 of record JADJPM010000004.1, read on the forward strand.
GTAGCCGTAGGCTCGCACGGTGCGGGAAACTCCACGCGTGCCCTTCGGCGGATAAGTCGCCGCTTTCACGCAGTGCTCTGCCTGCGCCACGGTATCGACATGCGGCACCATGATGCCATCCGCGCCCCAATCGAGCACTCGACCGATCAGATCCGCATGCGGCGCACTCACTCGCACAACGGCAAGCGTCGGGCTGCCACGAAGGGCGCGGAGCTGATTTGGCAGCGCGGCTTCCGATTCGCAGCCGTGCTCCAAGTCGATGAGCACCCAGTCGTAGCCGCACTCCGCAGCGAGTTCGGTGACCGCAGGTGATCCGATGGAGAGAAAGGTGCCAATGTGAGTTTTCATGGGGAGAGAATGTCGAGGCCGCTGCCTTCCCGCAAGCCACGCAAGGCCGTGGAGAGCTTTGAAAGCGTTGTTTCACGCAAACTAGCTCCCGAGGAGCCGCTGCCGATGAGGAAGAAGCCGTCATCGCGATCAAAGTAACCCGCGCCGACGCGGATGACCGCTTTCACGATCATGTTTCGCAGCAGGTGCAGCCAAAAGCGGCGCAAGTGATGCTCCGGCAAGGAGCGGACACTTTCATACCCCTCGAAGGCTCTTCGCAAAAACGCCGTATCGTGAAAACACGCCAGCAGCGACAGATCGTCCAACGAATCACCCGCAATGCTGTCATCGAAGTCAATGAAGTCATCAATCTCCCGCTCGGTGCCAAGAATGTTCCAAAGCGCGAGATCTTTGTGAACGAGGCAGCCCTGCGGCAATTCCAGCAGCGCACGATGATTTTCGATCTCCTCCCGAATCTCATCGGCATTCGCCAAAAAGCCGCGCTCCGTCAAAAAGCGCAGATGCTCATCCAAACGAAGGTGAAAGTAGTCGGCATAGGCTGAATGTGGTCCGCACAGTCCTCTGTGCGGTTCGAGCGTCGCTCGGCCTTCGAGCCGCACAGGGGACTGTGCGGACCACTCTAAAATGCCAAAGCCTTCGAACGTGATCGCTTGCCACTTCGCCACCGCCACGCCGATCTCGAACGCGATCTTCGGCACCTCCAGCGTCCCTTGCTTGAACCACTGATTCAAATCCGGTGCCTCAATCCGCTCCAAAGCCTGCCACGCGAATGAAACGCGGCTTCGCGTCGCATCGCAGCCAAACACACGCGGCGTGGACACACCCGCCGCACGAACGCGATCGAGCAAAGCTGACTCCACAGCCAGATGCGCGTCTTTTTCGGGTCCATTTTCCACGCGGATGAAAAGCGGCTTTCCATCCACATCGGCATTCCAGGTGAGATGATTGCCCTGACCGGCTCCCGGGCTCAAAACGACGTTTTTCGTGTCAAAGTGCCTGCAAAGCTCCTTTTCGAGCTGCACAGCCAAATTCGCATCCGCTTCACCACGCGACTGGGTGCCATGAAAGGCCGCTGGGCGGTCGCATTTCCAATAATAGATGTCGCGGCGGCTCATGCGTCAGGCGTGCGTCGTTTCCACCATGACGCCAGCAGGCCGCCGATGATGTTTTGCAGCACGCCGCTGAAAACACCGGCTGCAGCAGCCAGTGGCATCGCCGCAAAGTGCTCGCGGGCGAGTGAGGCTGCCATGCCGCCGTTTTGCATGCCGACTTCGATGCTGACCGTGCGGGCGACGGATTCAGGATAGCGCAGCACTTTTGATATGGCATAGCCCACGCCAAAACCGAGCACATGCAGCGCGAAGGCTGCGAGCGCCAGCTTGCCAAAATTCGCCGCGATGGCGTCCGCGCTGGCCGCCACGATGCCACCACTGACGAGCGTGAAGGCCAGCACGGCCACGGTGGGGCCGCAGGCTCCGATTTGATCCGCGGTGCGCGGCAATTTCCATCGGATGAGCACGCCAAGCACCACGGGCGCGATGGTGAGCTGAAAGGCGGACACACAGAGCCCCCACGCATCCACGGGCACATATTTGCCCGCCAGCAGACTCGTCCACATCGGCGTGAAAAAGAACGCCAGCATCGTCGAGGCCATCGTGAGCACCACGGACAGTGCCACGTTCGCTTTCGCGAGGTAGCTGATCATGTTCGACGCCATGCCGCCGGGGCAGCTCGCCACCAGAATGATGCCCACGGCAAGGCCGGGCTCCAGTTTCAGCGCTGTCGCGACCATCCAGCCTGAGAGCGGCATGATCGTGTATTGCGTGATGAATCCCAGCGCGACACTCCCCGGCATGCGGCCGATGGCTTTGAAGTCGCCCAGGCTCAAGGTGAGTCCCATGCCGAGCATCGACGCCGCCAGCGACCAAAAGATCCACGGCTTGTCGAACCACAGCATCGTCTGCGGTTTGAAGAACGCGATGACCGCCAGCGTGACGAGCCACACGGGGTAGAGATTGTTGAACCAGTCGAAGAAGCGTTTCATGAGGTCATTTGGAAAGGTCTCTCACGCCCCCGAAGTCCGGCCCGCCTGCGCCGACGTAGCCGTTGCTGCTGCCTTTTTCGTCCGGCGTGACCCAAAAGGCATACAACGAGCCCTTCGCCTGATGGAAGCGGAATCTCACCGCTTTCCCAATTAGGTCATCAAGGTCAGTGCCTTCGGTCCATTCGATCTTGAGCTTCGTTTGGTCACCCGCCGCCGGCTTGGAGCTTCGCAGCACCTTTCCAGCCTCATCGAGCACTTCCACGCGCAACTCGCCGTTCACGTTTACGAAGAGATGTTTGCCTTTGAACTTCACCGGACGCGTCGTCAGCTCGCCCGAGCCATCCATGCTGGCAAAACCATCGCGACGCAGTGTGGCGAGCCCGATGCTACCGCCGGTATACATGCCGCGATGACCGCTTGGCGCGATGCCGCTGGTGCCCATGTAGGGAAAGACGAGTTGGTCATCGAGCACGACAAACACACCCGCCGTGCTGTGCAGATACGCTCGATCCCACGAGCCCTCCGTGCGTGAACCGACGATGAAGCCGCGTCGATCCGGACGATCCCAATGAAAGCCATCGCGACTGAAGCCGAGTTCGAGATCGAGCAGTTTCGGAAACTTGCCTTTCTCGCAGACGCCGTTGTTCGGGCCGCGATGGATGTAATGCATGCCGATCATGAGGCTCTCATACGCCACCGCATTCAGACTGTAGAGCTGCGCGGGCTCGCCACCGCCGGGATAGCGATCCGCAGGCTCAGGCAGGTCGAGTTTGTCCGTGCAGGTCCAAAACACGCTCTTCTTCCAGTCAGCACCGGCGAGGAAATCATCGCTCTCATAGTAGTAGCGGCTGCGACCGCGTGAGGTGCCCATCTTGATGCTGAAGACCCATTTCTCGCGGAAGGGATTGAAGAAGAAGGAGCAGTAATCATCCGCCGCGATGCTCGTCGTCACCGCATCGGAGAACGTTTTGCCATCGGAGACATGCAGCGAGTGCATGAAGCCCTGCGGCCGCTGTTCCTTCGGCACATGCAGCCAGCAGGTGATGTATTTCAGGCGCTCGGCGGCAGTCTTCGCGTTCAAATCAAGCCACACGCAGTTGTCGGAGCCGCCGGTGGCGAGCTTCGGTCCGGTCCAGCGCAAGCCTTCGGGCAAAAGCTGGCCTTTGCGCGTCCACGTCTTCATATCCGGACTCGTCGCAAGCGACAACGGCCCACGCCAACCGGCCACGTAGAACATCTTGAAGACCTTTTCCGATGGATCGTAAAACACGCCGCCCTGACCGGTGAAGGTCGTGGCCTCCTCGCCCTTCTCGCCTTGCGTGGATTTGCCGAGTTCGCGTTCCGTTTCGGCTTTGAAGACCGGATTGCCCTCAAACTTCTTCGCCTGATGGAACGTGCGCTTGAGCGTGGTTTTCTCGATGAGGAAGTCATCGACGAAAAGCTGCCTGCCGAGGTCGATGGGGATGACTTTCGGCTTCTTGTTCAAATACGGCACTTCCATGACCGCATCGCTCGGCTCGCGGTAGCGCGGCGGCCATTGGTCGGGAAGTTCGATGCCGTTGTAGAGCTTTTCGGGCTTCGGGCCGGTGGCCTTGTTCGCGAGCATGAGCAGCTTCGCGTCCTTCGACACGATTTTGCCCGCGAGCACGTCCTCCTCGCGAAACTTCGCCATGAGGATCTCCGCGTCGGTGTGCCGATTCCAATCATAGAGAATGTGGATGAGCCCGTCCGGCGACTCAAAGCCATCGGGATACGACACCGCGTTGCGTTCATCGAGCAGCAGGCCGCCCTTCCACGTCTGGCCTTCATCTTCGGAAAGCCACGCGCTCATGTGCGTGCGCTTCGGCAAGCGCTCCGCTGGCGAACCATTCTTCACCAGCAGAATGCGACCCGATTTGAGCCGACGCAGGAAGAAGCGCGCATTCACATTCTGCACCGTCGCAGCCTGTTTCGGCTCGCTCCACGTTTTGCCACCATCGCTGGAGAAACTCTCGTGTGGCTGGCCTTTTGTGCGAGCGAGCATCCAGAGGCGACCATCCTTCAGTTCGATCGTCATATGCTCGTCGAACTCCCAATCTGGGAACTGCAAATGGCCGCGCTCCTTCCACGACGCGCCTTCATCGGTCGAAGAAAACACGCGGCACGTTTTCTTGTGCCAGTCCGAGACCGGCAGCAGCCACGTGCCGTCCTTGAGCACCGTCGGCTTGTTCAGCGTGCAACCTTCCGCAAACATCACCGGCGTGCTCCACATCGGCTCCGCCGCATCGGGATCATCGCAACGCATGAACCAGTTCGTGATGCGCTTCTGCGGATCGCCGAGCTGTTGATCAAAAAATAGCCACAAACGCCCCTTCGGATCCGTCCACAGATTCCCCACCAGCGCCCCGCTGACCTTCTGTGCCGCCTCGATCCGCGCCCCGACCGCCACGCGTGGCTTCGACCATGTCGCGCCATCGTCATCACTCGTCGCGAGCAGGAAGTAGCCATCCGGCTTGTCCCCCGTCCCCGTCCAGCAGCCCCAGATGCGTCCCTTCGCCGTGCGATCCATCCCAATGATCATCGCGCCGCTCCGTGCGTCGTCTTGAAACTCCGCACCGGGATTCATGATGACGGAAGGCGTCAATCCATCTTCATCCCGAAGCTCCGCGCCATCCGCGAGCACCAGCAGCACCATCTTCTTGAATTGAAGCCGTTCACCAGCCTTCACGGCTTTGCGGTAGAGGCTCACGCGATTGACCTCCCCTGGAAAAAACTGCACTTCCGGCCCATCGACCTTCGCGAAGCCCGCTTCTCGCAGCGGCTCCTCCTGACTGGACGCTTTCGGTCGAGTCGTCGGAGTTAGCGCAAACAGCGTGCCGGGCTTCGTGACCGTCACGTGGGTCTTTTCGATGCTCGTGCGATGAAACGGCAGGTCTTTGACCGCATCGGGCATTTCATCGATGACGTAGTCGCGGTCGGTGAAGAGCTTCACGCCGCGTTTCATCACTGCCGATTCATCCGCAGCCAGAGGAGCGGCGAGGAGGCCAAAGAGAAAGGAGAGAGCTAGGAGCGGAGCACGCATGAAGTCACAAACGCCCGCCAAGCCCGCTCCTCGCGCCCGAAACTGGTAAAGCCGGTGTTATGGTAACGCTGCCGCGTAGTGAAGCAGTCACAGCTACCCCTTATAGTCGTTCGGAGTGGGCGGAAGCACCAAGGCTCACCCGATGATCTCCGTCACGACTCGGCCATGCACGTCGGTCAGTCGGAAATCGCGGCCGGCGTGGCGGTAGGTGAGCTTTTCGTGATCGAGGCCGAGGAGGTGGAGGATGGTGGCGTGCCAGTCGTGGATGCTGACCTGGCCGGCGATGGCTTCGTAGCCGTAGTCATCGGTGAGGCCGTGGCGGGAGCCGGCTTTGACGCCGCCGCCAGCCATCCATAGGGTGAAGGCTTTGACGTTGTGGTCACGTCCGTCCTGGCCTTCGGCGTGAGGGGTGCGGCCAAACTCGCCGCCCCAGATGACGAGCGTGTCTTTGAGAAGACCGCGTGATTTCAAATCGGTGAGAAGACCGCGCAGTGGGCGGTCCACGGCAGCACAGCTCGCGGGCAGGGCCTCGCCGAGATTGAAATGATGATCCCAGTCCCCGTGATTGATTTCGACAAAGCGGACACCAGCCTCGATCATGCGGCGTGCGAGCAGGCATTTGCGGCCAAAGTCGTCGGTGGTGGGTTCGCCGATTCCGTAGAGCTGCTGAGTGGCTTGGGTTTCTTTTTCGAGGTCCATCACGCCGGGCATCTCGCTTTGCATGCGGTAGGCGAGTTCGAAGGACTCGATGAGGCCTTCGACTTGCGGGTCGTGTTGCTCGCGGCGGAGTTTGGATTGATTGAGCGATTGCACGAGATCGAGCTCGGCACGTTGCGCGGTGGCTGATTGAGTGGATTTGAGGTTGGCGATCTGTGCGTTGATGATGGGACGCTTTTCGACGCCGATGCGGGTGCCTTGATACTGCGCGGGCAGGAAGGCGCTGCCGTAGTTTTGTGCACCACCGAGTCCGCTGGTGGGCGTGAGGGTGACAAAGCCGGGGAGGTTTTCATTCAGCGAGCCGAGGCCATATTGCGTCCAGGCTCCGAGGGAGGGACGGACAAACTGCGAGCTGCCGGTGTGCATGCGCAGATAGGCCTGCGGGTGCGCGGGGACGTCGGTCTGCATGCCGTGGAGGAAACAGAGATCATCAGCGCAGTTCGCGAGTTGCGGAAACAACTCGGACATCCAGTGGCCGCTCTGGCCGTGCTGCGAGAACTTCCAGCGCGAGCCGAGCAACTGACTGCCTGGACGCGGGCCGGGCTTGCCAGTGTCGGCATTGAGTTTCGGTTTGTAGTCAAAGGTGTCCACATGCGAGGGCGCACCGCGCATGCAGAGGAAGATGACACGCTTGGGTGATTTGGCGGCTGCACTGGAAGCGAGGGCGGAGAGGCCGAGCCAGCCGAAGCCGAGCGACGAGGTTTGCAGAAAATGGCGACGGTTCATGACGCGGTGACAGGTTCAGTTGATGAAAAGGAAGTCGGCGCTGGCGAAAAGAGCGCGGCAGATGCGGGTCCAGGCGTTGCGATCATCGCCGAGCTTGCGAGCGGCGGCGGTCTCTTCCAGCGAGGGGGCGCGTCCGTAGGCGAGGCGGCAGGCGAGCTGGAAGCGTGGATCGAAGCCGGATTTCTTCATGACACGCTCGGCCATGGCGGTGGCCATCTCGGTGACGAAGGCGTTGTTCATGAGGTAGAGAGCCTGCGGAGGCACGATGGTGGTTTCGCGTGCGCCACGAACGATGCTGGGATCGCTGAAGTCGAAGAGGGCCAGCGTCTCCGACTGAACGGTGCGAGCGACGGGCAGGTAGAGGCTGCGATGCTTGCCGTTGGCGGTCTCGATCTCGCTTTCCTCCAGCACGCGGAAGCGTTCGCCGCCGATGGGGCCGTCACCGGCTCGTGCGATGATTGAACCGAGTGGCGGCGTGAGGTCGAGCTTGCCACTGATGAAAAGCATGGAGTCGCGGATGGACTCGGCATCGAGCCTGCGTGCGTTCACGCGCCAGAGCAGCTTGTTGTCGGGATCGGCGAGGTGATTCGCTTCGTTGTGGCGGGTGTCGAGTTGATAGACGCTGCTGCTGAGGATGCGCTTGATGAGCTTTTTGAGGCTCCGACCATCGGCGATGAACTGCCGGGCCAGATGATCGAGCAGCTCAGGATGCGATGGGGCTGCGCCGCTGGCGCCGAAGTTGTCCACGGTCTCGACGAGGCCTCTGCCGAAGAGCCAGTGCCAGACGCGATTCACGATGACGCGTGCGGTGAGCGTGTTGTCGGGCGAGGCGATCCAATCAGCGAGTTCGAGCCTTCCGCTGTTGCCTTTGGGAATGTCGAGTTGCTGACCATGAGCGAGGATTTCCGGCAATCCACGCGGCACGGCATCGGATTCGTTGTCGATGCTGCCACGGATGAAAAGCGGGCTGTCAGCGATGATTTCGAAGCCGCTGCTGGTGCGCTGGCTGGCGTTTGGGCCGCCCATGCGTGGAGCGCGGCGATCGATGGGTGGCGCGGTGACGGGGCGGTCGAGCACGCCGATGATCTTGGGCTTCAGAGAGCCGTCGGAGTTGAAGGCCTTGATCTCCATCTCGATCTTTTTGGCTTCGGTGATGAGCCGCACGACCTCGAAGCCGGTCATTTGCGAGCCGCTGCTGGCTCCGCCGCGAGAACCTGGGCCGCGCGAGGCGAGTGCCTGATCACGCTGGGCGATTAGGGACTCATACTGCGCGTTTTTGCGCTGCCAGACCTGCGGATCGAGTGAACGATCCACCGTGGCGAGTCCGGCGGATGTGGGCACCTCGATGAGTGTGGAGGCATTGCGAGCTCGCACGCCGCCAGCGGTGCCGAACCGTGTCTCCGTGCTGAGGAAAATGCCAGCCATGGCAGTGTAGTCGCGTTGCGAGATGGGATCGAACTTGTGATCATGGCAACGAGCACAGGAAACCGTGACACCGAGAAAGGCTTGCGAGACGGTGTCGATTTGCTCATCAGCGAGATCCACGGCGAACTGGCGCGGATCAGTGCCATTGAGAGATTTCGTGCCGATGGCGAGAAAGCCGGTGGCGATGAGGTTTTCGCACGTTCAGCATCGCTCTTGTCCGGTAGCAGGTCACCGGCGATCTGCTCGCGGATGAACTGATCAAAGGGTTTGTCTTCGTGAATCGAGTCGATGACGTAATCGCGATACCGCCATGCCTCAGGGAGCGTCACATTGACATCGCCGCCCGTGGTCTCTGCATAGCGGGCGACATCGAGCCAGTGACGCGCCCAACGTTCGGCGAACTCGCGGCTGTCGAGCAGCTTATCGAGCAAGCCATCGGTGGACACCTCCTCGGGCGGCGGCAGCCCGGTGAGATCGAGATACAAACGGCGCACCAGCGTGGCGTTGTCGGCGCGCCCGACAGGTTCGAGGCCTTCGGCTTCGTGTTTGGCGAGGATGAAGTGATCGATGTCGGTCTTTGCCCAGCCGGTTGTCTTGGTAAGGGGCACCTTGGGTTGAGTGATGGGCTGGTAGGCCCACCAATCCTTCGCAGTCATGCCATCATACTTTTTGGCGGTGACTTTGCCTTCGCGTGGATCGGCCGCGCCGCTGCGCACCCAGGTCTCGAAGTCGGCGATGATCGCATCCGACAGTTTGCCGCCTTTGTTCTCCGGTGGCATGCCGGTATCTGGATCATGCCAGCGAATGGCAGCAATCAGGAGGCTTTTTTCCAAATCGCCAGGCACCACGGCAGGTCCGGTATCGCCGCCGGTTCGGATGCCGGCACGTGAATCGAGCAGCAAACCGCCCTTGGACTTGCCAGACTCGATGGAGTGACAGCCGTAGCATTTGTCAGCGAGCACTGGGCGGATCTTCGATTCGAAGAACGCATGGTCGTCCGCCATCGCGGTGGTGGCGAGGAGCGTGCTGGTGCTCAGGAGAGCAAGCGTCGATGAAGTCTTCATACCCACCATTCAACCTCAGCAGGATGAAAAGGGGCGTGTGGCATGGATAAATTTAGGTTTATGTGGACGCTGCAGGCAGGCGAGCTTGGCGGATGAGGCACGCGCCGTGAAGTGCTCAAATTGTGCTCGGAAAGTGTGACGTCTTTCCCCTACCGCCGCCCGTTCAGAATCATCTCATTCACCTTCTGCCGCAGGGCCTCCATGTCGGGATCGGCAAAGCCAGTGTCCAGCAGAGCCTTTGTTCTGGCCTTCTGTGCTTGAACCATGCGCACATATGACTGCTGCTATTCCGACTTGCCATCGAGTTCCCAAACTCTCACATAATCCACGAGCATCTCAGTTGGGAATTCGCCGGCACCAACCTCCCCATCCAAAACCAGTCTGTTGTCTTTCCACTTCAAATAGGGGTGCGCGCAGACCAAGCGAAAGCGCAACAGACATGGGTCGATGCCAGAATTTATTGGGCTTCCGTCCCACTTCCACACCATCGACATACCAAATGATCATGTCGGTTTGCGACCCTACATCCGTAGGTGAAAATCCGTCCTCGGGTCGAACGCCGTGCGGTATTCGTTTGCTTGAGCCTCGCGGAAACGTTCATCGTTTGGCCGATGCCACTCGCGTCCCGGCACCCCCGGCTTTCCGTTTGATAAGATAGCGTGGAGGTTATGGTCGGTGATGCGTTCATTCCTCTTCCTTCTGCGATTGCCTCTGCGTCATTTCAACGATGTCAATTTCACTGTATCGCGCCTCTCCAGCCTGAGTGATTGTGTCGTCGATCGTGCTGTAAAGCCAGAAGGCGGGGCTTGCTCCTGGAAACATCGGAGCCCCCTTGATTCGGGCCTCGTAGTAGCCATTGGTTCCCTTCGCATACGACTTCAGCATCCCAGAGGTGTAGGCTCTGCCCTCCCTGTCCTTCTCGTTCTTTCCTTTCATCGCCGGGGAGTCGTTGCGGAGTGTGATCTTCAGCAGCCCATCTTGGGCCGTGACGTTTCGCTCATTGTCCCATCTCCAGCCACTGAACTGCTCGGGGCTCTTCTGCCATTTCCGCCAATCGACCTCTCTGGCATTGAAGTCATCTGAGCGATTCCACCGGATCACCAGTTCTCGCCCGCTGCTGACGTGAGGGGCCTGACATTTTGCGAGGTTTGTCCCGATAGTTGGGACATAACAGCGCTACTAATGAGGAAGAAGACGCTTAGCGGTAAGGTGATGGATGGAAGTTTCATTTTTTTGCCAGAACGGTGTTTATCCAAAATAAATGGTGGGCGCAGTTGATTCGCCCACCGTTTGCTTGGATGCCAGTCAAACCAAACGAAGGTCAGACAGGACAAACGGAGTAACGAAGCATGACAAGCCAAGTCAAGCCTTGAGGAGAATGGCAGTCACATTACCTCCGCCCATTCAGGATCATCTCGTTCAACTGCTGGCGCAGAGCCTCCATGTCGGGATCGGCAAAGCCGGTGTCCAGCGTGCTCACGCTGTTCGTGTTCGCACTCGTGCCGCTGATTGCGCTGTTAAATGACGGTTCATTTGGGAAGAATGTTGAGCGTGGAAAGTATGGACTCGGCATCTTGCGGGCGGTAATGCCGGAAGGGTTTTCGCCGCCGGTGATGCGGGTGGCAAAAGATAAAGACCTGACGGTGTGGACACGCTACCGATGAACCAACCAAGTTTCGGGACGTTCCTTTTTCGCGTCGAAGGCACTTCCGGTCTTGCCTCGGAAAACGGTCTGCCCAGCTTGCGAGAGCGTCATGATGTCGAGCACTGTATCCACACTCTTGGCGGCAAAGGGTAACTTGCGGGCGTGAAGGCGGCGCAGAAAATCCACCTGCTCGTCAGGCGAAATTGTCAGAGAACTCTGAAGCCAGAATTGGGTCACGCCGCCCTTCAGGTCATTGTTGCCGCAGCCGACTTTGGAATGATCTGATGGTATCGCTCCAAGCTGATGCGCGTCGCCAAAGCCTGATAATACCAAACGCAGGACGAGGGAAAAAGCGCCCGCAAAGTCTGGTTTTGATTCCAGGATGCGATGGAGCGGCGAGTGCCATCCCAAGGCAGGTGAAATCAGCGCCGCTGGCCACGCCGGTCTCAAGGCAATCAGGGAGTTGAGAACCTTGAAGGTCGAGCACGGGGATGTGCGGATGCGGCATTGTTCGGGTTGGTAACGCAGCCAACGCTGCTGCGCCTCGTCATAAAGCGCGAATGCGCCGGAATAGGAACCAAACTCAGCTGTGAGGTCGCGCTCCACGGAAGTCTCTGCTGCGAATGCATGACTCCACAGCCACACACACAAATAAAGAATGTAAGTCGGTTTCACGCGAGTTTTGTGAATTCACCTAACGTTGTTTGGCTCCAGGAAAGCAGGAAGCATCCCCGACCTCAGTTTCTTGAATGCACATCCAGAAAAGTGAGGGCCGGACGGGCGGATCGAGGTCCGAGGATAACAGGACAAGTCAAGGCTGCCATAAGCTCCCTCTACCTCCGCCCATTGAGGATCATCTCATTCAACTTCTGCCGCAGCGCCTCCATGTCGGGATCGGCAAAGGGCTGTCCATCGTGCTCACACTGTTCGTGCTCGCACTCGTGCCACTGATGCGCTGTCGAGTTGGGCTTATTGATTTCGCCGGGCGGGCCCTTGGGAGCCGTCTTCCATTGCCGCCATCGTTGCCGCGTGGGATGCCGAAGGTGAAGCGCACGTTGCTGCCGTCGAAGCTCACGCCCACCGTCGCAGGATTGCCGGGGTCCAGCGCGGTGACGCTGTCCACGATGGCTTGGGCGAAGGGCGGTCCCCGTGCGCCGTCATTGCCGGGCGGACCCTGCCCCCGCCATCATTGCCTTGCTGCCCTTTGGCTGCCGTCGTTCCCGCGTGGGATGTCAAAGGTGAAGCGCACGTTCGTTCCATCGAAGCTCACGCCCACGGCAGCAGGATCGCCAGGGTTCACGGTGTTCACCGCATCCACCACCGCCTGCGAAAAGGGCGGCCCCCCTGCTGGCCCATCGGGCCTTCCTGACCCTGCGGATTTCAAAGGTGAAGTGCAGCGTGTTCCCACCACACTCACGCTCGCATTCGCCGGAGTGCTCGGCGGCAACGTGTTCGTGTTGTCCACTTGCGCGGCATTGATGCCGGAGCCGCTGCCGATGAGGTCGATGATTCCGGCGAACTGACCACGAAAACGGTCAGCGTCGATGTTTTGGCCGTTTTGGGGCCATGCTGGGTCGAAAGGCATAACTGGGAAGACTTTGAGACTTTGAGACTGTCAGACTTGGAGACTTTCAGACGGGGAGACTGCTGCCAGTCTCAAAGTTTCCAAACTTGGTTGGTTTTGCATCGTCACGAGCATGGCGATGAGTTGGTCGTATTCGGCATATAAAGCACGGGTGTCCTCGGGTTTGAGGTAGTCACACTCCACGGCGAATTGCAGCCACGTTTGCGTTTCTGCGGCCTCGCCTTCAGCATCGTTGAGCTTGCTGACGAACGAGGCCGCGTAACGCCGTTTGCGCCATCCTTCAGAGATGTTGGCGGCGACAGACCGGGAAGCGCGGCGAGCCTGATCGGTGAGCGAGTAACGTTCCTCTTTCGGGAACGCCTTGCTCAATTGAACACCTGCATCGCCGCCGCAAACGCACGCCGATACACTTCAAATCCGTATGCCGAACAATCTTCGTCTTCATAGTCTCATCGTCTCCCAGTCTGATAGTCTGATAGTCTCCCCGTCTTCAACTCACGGAACAACGATTTGCGCGATCGGTCCCGCGCCGCTTTCGCCCGCACCGTTCACGGAGGTGACTTGATCTTCACTGTGCTGCCGCTCGGCAGGCCGCTCAGGGTCGCATCGCTATCGGTCACGGTTTCCACCGCACGGAAATCATTGTCCGTGCCCACGATGAGAATCCACACGCGGTAGTGATCCGCACGCAGCGCATCATCCCAGTCCCATGGGTGATGCCAGCACCGCCCGGAGTCGCCGTGGTGAAGCTCGGCGCTTCGGGCGTCTCTTCATCCGCAGGACGACTGAGGCCAAAGGCGTGCCAGAGCGGGTCTTCCGCACCCAAGAGCGTCTCCAGCTCCGTGATCATGCCACGGAGGCGCTTGCGCAGATTGGTTTCGGCAGCATCACGGGCGGCTTTCGCCTGCCCGCTCTCCGTCACTTTTTGGTCCAGCGTCGCGCGTGCATTGCTGATCGTGGTATGCAGCGTGGCCGCGAGAGCCGCTGTCACCTCCATGTCCACACTTTCATGGGCCGGATTGGCGGTGAAGTGGAGTTTCAGGCTGTTGATCAGGCTGAAACGCTCCGCCTGGGTGCTTGGCATTCCCGTGGAGTTGTTCGGCCAGCCCGCCGCACCCCATTCGGTGGAGTAGGCTTCGCCGAAGAACTTCGAGAGGCGCTTTTTCGCGTTGGTGATAAAGACCTTCGCCGCATTGTCCGCCGTGTTGTGGGCGGCGTTCGCGGTTTTTCTCAGCACCTGGCAGGCACCGAAGGTGGATTCCGCCGCTTTGGCGGCTTCCAGAGCCGGGCGGACCACGGCTTCCGTGTTTTGTTTGAGCCCGATAGCCACTTCGTGGGTATGGGCACCGTCGCACATATCATCGCCGAGTGCGAAAAGGCGGTCGCGTTTATCTGGTAGGGCGTTGAAGCCATATTTTTAGTTCTAGTTGGTCGCGGAGGGTCCTGCGCCCCGAAGCGTGAGCCGTCGCCGAAGAATGCTTGTCCGAATCTAGCCACGTATTTCGTGTGTGAAGGGTTGCCGCTGGTTGGTGGGTTCTTCCTCCGCCGGACAACCAGTCCGATGTAATAAAGGACGAACTGGGCAAAAGAGGCCAAGTGATTGCGCCGTCAACTGGGAGACTTTCAGACTTGGAGATGGGGAGACTGGGAGACTGGGAGACGAGGAGACAGGGAGACGGGGAGTCTGTCAGTCTCAAGTCTGATAGTCTGATAGTCTGCTAGTCTCAGCACTCTCCCAAGGCCAAAACCGCCGAAAAGGCAGCGTTAAACGGACGCGTTTGCTTGGGCCTGCCGACGCCTCGGCTCTCACAGATGAGAGCGGTTTAGCCCTGCCGAGGGCTCGGCTGCCCCAAACGGGACGCGTTTGGCCCTGCCGGAGCCTCGGCTGCTCCAAACGGGAGCCGTCCAGTCCAGCCGACGCGTCGGCTGCCTCAAACGGGACGCGTCTAGGCCAGCCGACGCTCCGGCTATCACAGATGAGAGCCGTTTAGCTCCGCCGACACGGCGGCAGGACCAAACGGGAGGCGTTTAGCGGTTCCAAATGCCAGCAATGAACTGCCAGCCGTTTTGTGACGTTAAAAATGGCGACAGCGGCGCAGACATGCTTCAACGTGGGTCTTCCCGAAGCCATCCTCTATTCACAAAGCTGGTTTTCCCTTTTGCCTATGTCACTTCATCCCGCTTTCCCCACATCACCTTATGCGCCGCTGATTCCTGAGCAGCGCTGGTTTCCGGCGGATGAAGCCCTTCGTGCGACATCGTATGACAAGCTGCTGCCGCCGTTAGTTGCGAATGTTCGGCAGGCTGTGTTTGCTTGGAGGAACAAAGGCTACCCTGGGGCATCGCCCACATCGGTAGCTCTGCTGCGGTGGTGGTTTGAGACCGATCACCTTCTGGAAAACGCAGATGGATCGCTATCCCCGTTTCAGTATTACTTCGCCCAGCGCGAGGCGGTGGAGACGGTAATCTGGCTGCATGATGTGAAACATGCCCGCGACAAGTTTGACCTACTCCGCTTTGATGCTTCGGGTTCAGTGTCATCCGGTATGTTCAGCGAAGATTGGCCCCGCTATGTGCTGAAGATGGCCACCGGCTCCGGCAAAACCAAAGTGCTCTCACTGCTGATCGCTTGGAGCTTCTTCCACAAGCTCTATGAGGCCGATTCCACCCTCTCGCGGAACTTCCTCGTCATCGCACCCAACATCATCGTGCTCGACCGCCTGCGGACCGATTTCGACGGGTTGAAAATCTTCTTCAATGATCCCGTGCTGCCGGACAATGGGCACGAGGGACAGAACTGGCGCGATGACTTCCAACTTACGCTGCACATTCAGGACGATGTCCGCGTCATTCGGGATACGGGAAACATCTTCCTCACGAATATCCATCGCGTCTTTCTGGGCGATGTCCCCGATCCCACTTTGGATGACGACGACCTGAGCGACTACTTCCTCTCTGACGCTTTTGGTGCCAAGCCCACGGGCAAGACCACCGACAGCAAGACCGACCTCGGCGAGATTGTCCGCGAAATCGACGAACTGGCCGTCTTCAATGACGAGGCTCATCACATTCACAATCCGCGCATGGCATGGTTCAAATCCATTCAGGACATTCATCACAAGATGTTGCAGAAAGATTGCCGACTCACGTTGCAGGTGGATGTGACCGCCACGCCACGCCACGACAACGGAGCGATCTTTGTGCAAACGGTGTCCGACTACCCACTGGTCGAAGCCATCCACCAGAACGTGGTGAAGCATCCCGTGCTGCCTGATGCCGCCAGCCGTGCCAAATTGCATGACCGCAAGAGCGCCATTTTCTCGGAGAAGTATGCGGACTACCTCCAGCTCGGCGTCGAGGAGTGGCGCAAGAGTTACGCCGAGCACGAGCCAATGGGTAAAAAGGCCGTCCTGTTTGTCATGGTGGACGACACCAAGAACTGCGATGAAGTCGGTGAACATCTGCAAAAGATCTGTCCCGAACTACAAAATGGCGTGCTCGTGATTCACACGAAGAACAACGGGGACATCTCCGAAGCTGCCTCTGGCAAGAACAAGGAGGAACTTGACCTGCTTCGCAAACAGTCCAACGAGATCGACTCCTGGAAGTCTCCCTACAAAGCCATTGTCTCCGTGCTCATGCTCAAAGAAGGCTGGGATGTGCGGAACGTTACCGCCGTGGTCGGCCTACGCGCCTTTGCCGCTGCGGAGCAACATCCTGCCCGAGCAAACCATCGGACGAGGACTGCGCCGCATGTATTTCGGCAGCGATCAGCAGGAGACGGTGTCCGTCATGGGAACGCCTGCGTTCGTGGAGTTCGTCGAGTCCATCCAAACCGAAGGTGTCAGCTTCGAGCATGTGCCGATGGGCGATGGCGCAAAACGCAAGAACCCAATCATTGTGGAAGTCGATGCGGAGAACAAGGATAAGAACCTTGACGCACTCGACATCCCGCTGCCCAAGCTCAGCCGACGATTCCAGCGTGACTTTAAAGACCTGGGCGAGCTCGATCCTGCCACGCTGGGGAACAAGCGTCTGCCTTTGAAGCCATTCACCCCTGAAGAAACGCGGGAGATCGTGTTCAAGACCATGCTCGACGCGGAGATTCACCATACCATCCATCTCGATGGCTCCGGCCCGGCCGATTACCGCTCCGTCGTGGCATTCTTCGCCCGGCAGTTGCTAAAGGATCTCCGTCTCGTCGGCGGCTACGATCTGCTTTACCCCAGAGTGCGCGATTTCATGCGCGAGCATCTCTTCGATGGAGCACCCGTAGATCTCGAAGATTCTGTCGTGCTGCGCAATCTGTCCGAACCGGAAGTGGGCAAAGTGCTGTATGATTCGTTCAAGGCCGCGATCAATGCGCTGACCATTAGCGACAGCGGCAGCACTCGTATTGAGGATTACATCCGACTGAGCCAGACGCGCCCCTTCCGCACAGACCACCGCCCGTATCTCGCGGCGAAGAAGTGCCTGTTTAACAAGACCGTTGGCGAAGCGAACTCCGGCGGCTTTGAGCTATCGTTTGCCGCTTTCCTCGAAGCCGCGCCTGATGTGCAGGCCTTTGCCAAGAATTACTTCGCCGTGGGTTTTAAGCTCGACTATGTGAAAGCCGACGGTGATCTCTCCAACTACGTTCCCGACTTCATCGTCCGCACGGCGGACAAAATTGTCTGGATCGTGGAGACCAAAGGACGCGAGGAGCTCGATCTGCCGCAGAAAATGGCGCGGCTCAGGCAATGGTCAGAGGATGCCACCGCAGCGAGTGCCGGAGACACCGGCATCTCTTACCGCTTTGTTTATGTGGATCAGAAGGCGTTTGAGGCACACACGCCCGCCACTTTTGCCGCCCTCACCACCAGCTTCACCGAATACCAATCCTGATCCATCATGGCCCGCCCCACTGCTGAACACTACGATCTCTCAGAGACTGAGAAGCGCGACCTCATTAAGCTCATTGAGCAGGGCAAACCGCTGCCGGAGAAATACCGCTTCCTCCTCTTCGCCGACAAACGCGAGGTCGAACTCGTCTGGAACGGCAAGTCCCGCGAAGTCTGCACCGCCATCCTCCCCTTCCAGACCCTCGAACATATCGACGAGCCCCGGAAGGAAAAGCGCGACGACGAGGAACTCGGCCTCGACACCGGCGGGCGGCAGGTCAAGGGCTGGACCAACAAACTCATCTGGGGCGACAACAAGCTCATCCTCTCCTCCCTCAAGAGCGGCGCGCTCCGCCGCCAGATCGAGGACGCCGGCGGCCTGAAGCTCATCTACATCGACCCGCCCTTCGACGTCGGCGCGGACTTCAGCATGGACATCGAGATTGGCGGCGAGACCTTCCACAAAGAACCGAATCTCCTCGAACAAATCGCCTACCGGGACACTTGGGGCCGCGGCGCCGACTCGTTCATCGCGATGATCTACGAGCGGCTCATTCTCATGCACGATTTGATGCACAGCGACGGCAGCATCTATGTGCATTGTGACTGGCGGGTTAACTCTTTCATTCGGCTGGCAATGGATGAAATTTGGCCGCGATTGCCAACGAAACCAAGTTGTTTGGTGCTACGGAGGTGGAAGCGCACCAAAAGGCTACTATCACCGGAAGCACGACAATCTTTTTTGGTATTCCAAGAGCAAAGATGAGTGGACTTTCAACAAACAGTTCCGTCCTTACACCGAAGGCACACTGGAGCGTGGCCTTACGGCTCTTAAAGGAGACCGATTCGAGTTGCCCGAGGAAGGGCGACACTGGATGATTGGTGGACTGGCAAAGAAGTGCAAAAATCTTGAGCCCCACTGCTTACGAAAACCTGAAATATCCAACACAAAAACCGGAAGGCTTGATTCAACGAATCATCAAAGGACACAGCAACGAAGGCGATTTGGTGGCGGACTTTTTCTGCGGGAGCGGCACGACTGCCGCCGTGGCCGAAAAGCTCGGCCGCAAATGGATCGCCACCGACCTCGGCAAGTTCGGCATCCACACCACGCGCAAGCGCCTTATCCAGGTTCAGCGTGAGTTGAAGGCCGGCGGCCAACCCTTCCGCGCTTTTGAGGTGCTCAACCTCGGCCGCTATGAGCGCCAGGCCTATCTCAACGTCACCGGGCGGCTCACCGGTAAAAAAAAGGAGCAAGCCCTCGCCCGCAAAGAACAGGAGTTCCGCGATCTCATTCTGAAAGCCTACCGCGCCGAGGCCCTGCCTGACCGCGCCTTTTTCCACGGCAAGAACGGCAGCCGTCTCGTTATCGTTGGCCCCATCAACCTGCCCGTGGGCCGCTTGTTTGTAGAGGAGGTCATCACCGAGTGCCGGAAGCGCGGGGCCTCCCGCGTGGACGTGCTGGCCTTTGAGTTTGAGATGGGCCTCTTCCCCGCTGTGCTGGAGGAGGCGAAGCAGAAGGGCATCGACATCGCCCCAAAAACCATCCCGCCGGAGGTCTTCGACAAACGCGCTGTGGAGAAGGGCCAGGTGCGCTTTGCCGACATCGCCTACGTGGAGGCCACGCCCAGCTATGACAAGAAGAACAAACTGACGCTCGCCATCAAGCTGACCGATTTCTCTGTTCATTACTCCCAAGGCTTTGTGGACAGCATCACCGCTGAGATGAAGGCAGGGAAAAGCGAAGTGGCATGTGATGCGGGCCAACTGGTGAAGTTCACCAAGGACAAAGAAGGCGTCGTCAAACGCGAAGTGCTGACCAAGAAGTGGACGGACTGGTGGACTACTGGGCCGTCGATTTCCACTACGAGAGCCGCAAGGAAATCATCAAGATGGCCAAGAGCATGGGCGTGGAAGGCGCATTGCCCGGCATGGTGACCGCAGGCGAGGAACTGCTGGAGTTCGAAGAACGCTGGACTGGTGCCTACATCTTCGAAAACGAATGGCAGAGCTTCCGCACCCGCCAAGACCGCGATTTAGAACTCACCACCGCCAAGCACACCTACGAGAAGGCGGGACGCTACACCATTGCCGTGAAGGTGATCGACATCTTCGGCAACGACACAATGACGCTGGTGCCGGTGACCGTGGGATGACTCACTACGGGCTTTACGATACGGTGGTGGCGCGGGAGTGCTGAGTGCCTTTTGAATGCCTAGCCATGAACTCCGAAACAACCTTAGCCGCCTATCAACGGGCGTGCCGCCGCTACCTGGAGCTGCAGGCCGTTGAGGATGTGCATGAGCGCATCCGGCAGAGCAGGGAGTATCAAATTGAGTGTGAGGCTATCTTTGCCCGATTGCGTGCAGACGCGGACTCATCTGACCCGGCAGTATGGTTCGCTCTGGGAGATGCCTACTCCCGAGGATGGGGAACCAAGGAGGAAAGGGGGCAAGCTCGGAGGTGGTTTCGACAAGCTGCGGATGCGGGACACACGAGGTCTATGGTCCGTCTCGGCAACTTGCTGAACCGACCCGCGCCAGATGGAGAGCCAACCGAGGCGGTTGCCCTCTTCAGGCGTGCCGCTGAACTTGGGGATGCCAGTGGCATGGTCTTCTTGGGCTTTGCCTACCGTGAGGGAACAGGCGTGGCCTGTGACAACGAGAAGGCGGCCGATTGGTTCATCAAAGCCGTGGAAGCTGGTGACAGCCATTCGATGATTCATGCGGGCCGCATGTATTCGCGGCATCTTAATTGCCCCGAAGAGGCGATGCGCTGGTTTTTGCGTGCTGCCGAAGCCGGGCAGACTGAGAGCCACCTGGAGCTGGCGTTCCTCTACGAGGACCGGAAGTCTCCCCTGTATGATGCGGAACAAGCTGTGCGCTGGTATCGCCGTGTTGCCGAGGCCAACGGCGGAAGCCGAGACCGTGCAAGGCTGGCGCTTGCGCATTTTTGCCGAAACGGCGAGGGCACAGCGCATGACCCTGCTGAAGCGAGAGCATGGCTTATTAAAGTCATCGAAAGCGCCCCGCCCCAGTCTGCTTTCTATCGAGAAGCCAAATCCTTGCTTCCCAAGTGGGAAGCGGAAATGCTTTGATCCTGCTGATGGATTCCCGGCTGATGCCGCGCTCACGAGCCAGGGTGGACGTTGCTCAAACCCATCGCTTCCCGGAGTTCCTGCAAGCGTCTCGGCAGACAGCCTACCAAGCGGTTTTGAAAGGCGTGAAGCGCATGGAGTGGGGGAATATGGGTGTCAGGCGCGGCAGGAACTGCCGCAGGCTTCTCCGCCATTGTGCTATTCCCTGGCAGGTGAAGAATGAAATCAGGGCGTGTCGATCACATCGTAGGTGGCCACACCATCGCGGCGGACGCGGTGGAAGCTGCGAGTGGCGCTGGCAGCGGGCACGGTGCGCTGGGTTTGAAACGCGGTGCCGGTGGCTGGCACGGGTGGGACGGTGGTCCAGTCGGTGAGGTTGGTGCTGCTTTCGATGGTGTAGAGGCCGCCCTCGGCGCTGTCCCAGGTCAGCGTGACGTTGCCGCCGCTCACGGTGTGGGAGTTCATCTTGAGCCCAGCATTGGCGCCGCCTGTGTAGGTGGTGACGTGGGGTGATTCGACGGCGCTGAAGCCGACGGTGCTTGCTGCGGCGTAGTTTCCACCTTGTTTCACGCCGTAGTATTGGCGGCCGATGATGTAGGGATAGGCAGGCTGGAACGAGGCATCGAGCGTGACGAAGTAGGCGTAGGTGCCGGAGGGAAACTCGGGGGTGACGCACCAGCGACCATTCGAGTCATCGAGATCAAAGTGGGTGCCCTGGGTGTAACCGAGATCGCCAAGGTAGTCGTAGTCCTGCAGATACCAGCCCATGGGGAATGCGGCGCTCACATTGGGGCCGGTGGCAGCGCTCGTCGTCGTGCTGGTGCCATGTCCAGAGCGGACGGCCCAGGCTGGGAGGCTGGTGCGTCCGGCGGTGTTCAGGTTCGTGGTGCCGAAGCTGCCATCACGAGGGACGTAACCGCTGATCATGCGACGGATGCCGCTGCCGGCATTCGTGGCTGTGCTGTAGCCGTAGGGGCCGTAGATCGGATAGCCATCAAAGCTCCAGCCGAGGATTGGCGAGTGATTCGGTGGTGTGGAGGCCTCGCTGTAAGTATGCGTGGCGGGATTGTAGTTCATGTGATCGCCCATTTCATAACGCAGCGCAAAGGGGCTGATGTGATGATGGCTTTCACCGGTGAAGGGCTGATGCGAGCCAGCGGGATCAAAGGTCAAGCCCTCGGCGAGGCGGGCATTGCGAGTCCAGTATTCGGTGCCGCGGGCATTGTCATCGATGTCCGCCGTGCCGTCCCAGTAGAAGGCATCGAGCTGATTGTGAATGATGGTGGTGTTCACCCAGATGGCGATGGGACCGAAGTTGGTGTTCGCCTTGGTGGCGGCGGGCACGGGCTGGCGCGGAATGCGGGCGAGCATGTCCCACTGATTCGGATAGTTCACAAAGAGCTGCGTCTTTGCTGTATCGAAATACCACGGGCCCATCGTGTAGTGCGGCATGGAGGAGCCTTTCACATAGACCCAGTTTGCGCTGACGCGGATGCTGTCGATCCCGGCGTAGGCAGGAGTGGCCTGGGTGCCATTGCGCACGGCACCCTCAGGTGCCCAAGTGGTGTCGGAGAGGCCATTGAGAGCACGATTTTGAGTGCGGTAAATGCGGGCGTATTCCGCGCCGGTGGTGGTTTGCCAGGCGGTCTCCACCGGGGCATTCAAGACATTCGCAGGCGAGACATAGGTGGCGAGTTGCGCGTTGAGTTGGTCATAGGCCGCCTGCGCGGTCGAGTTGAGCGTGGTGGCCAGCAAATTGGTCTGCTCATCGGGATCGGTGGTGATTTGATGAAGGCGCTCGGTGTTATCATTGAAGCGGATGAGCTTGAAATCGCCCATGCGCACCGTGCGTCCGCTATCTGCTGCTGCGATGGCCGCTCCTGACTCTTCGGCGTAGGCGGCACGGGCGGGTTCGCTTTGATTGAGCAGGAGAGGCATGAGGCTGCGGCTGTCGATGGGCTTCACCGCGGGCTGCGTGGTGGTCACATTGATGCCGGTCATCTCGAGGACGGTGCTGTAAAGATCCACCGCATGGACCAGCTCGGTGCTTTCGCGATTCGGAGCCACCACACCTGGACCACTGATGAGCAGCGGCACACGCACGCCGCCTTCATAAAGCGAGTCCTTCGAGTGGCCGTTGCTGAAAGGCGTCTGGATCACCTGATTCGTGGTGCCATTGTCACCGACGAAGATGATCCACGTGTTTGCCCGCACCGCCGGGCTCATGCCAGCCAGCAGTCGGCCGATCTCCGTGTCCATGGCCTGCACGGCGGCGTTGTGATGGGTGCGCTGATTGGCAGCGGTGTTGTTGATCGGCAGCGTGGCCCAGTTGCCGATGGTCGTGTCGTAGGTGTGGAGGTCATTCGGCGGCTTATGGAAAGGGGTGTGAGGAGCGTTGTAGGCCACCCAGGCGAACCACGGATTGTTGCCGCGTGCGCCGATCCATGCCAGGGCATCGTTCGTCACATCCGTGGTGGCATAGGTGGTGGTGCCGTTCGCTGTGCCGGTGACGCCATTGATGGTTTTCGTCCAGGAGGTGTAGGTGCCAGTGCCGCCACTGCCGCCGACGAGTGATCCGGTGAGGCAGCCGGCGTAGTGCGGCCAGCCCGCGATGTTCGCCGGATCATTCGCGATGTTTTGGCCCACCGTGACGTGCCATTTGCCAAAATGCGCCAGCGAGTAGCCGAGGCCGCCATTCGCCGCGAAGGCTCTCGGCAGCGTGAACTCCGACGCCATGAGCTGGCCGTCATTCGCGGTGACCGCCGTGGTCACACCATGACGGAACGGCTGCCGGCCTGTGAGGATGGAAGCGCGGGTCGGCGAGCACGTGGGCTGCGCATAGGCATTTCGAAACTGCACGCCGGTGGTCTTCAGCGCATTGATGTTCGGCGTCGGCGGCAGCACCGCACCGGGTGAGCTATTGTAGAGCGAGTGACTGTCCGTGCCGAAATCATCGGCGATGATCAAGAGCACATTGCGCTGCTGGGCCTGTGTTTGAGAGCTAAATGCAAAGAGCAATGCGGTGACGAGAGAAGGCAGGGTTTTCATGGTTCTACCTCATAGAACCTCAGCGCTTTAACAGGACCATGCACTGCTGGATAAATTTGGTTTTATTTTCGGGTTTTGTCGGGTCGAGCCGTTAGATTGCACCTGCCATGCGAATCCTGCTGCTCGAAGATCAAGACCGTCTCCGCGCCTCCACCCAAAAAGGGCTGGAGGAGATGGGTTTCGCCGTGGATGCGGTCGAAGATGGCGATCTGGCGCTGGAGCAGGCTTTGACCCATCCTTACGATGCTGTGGTGCTCGACATCATGGTGCCAGGTCGTGATGGTCTGAGCATCCTGCGTGTGCTGCGGGAGAAAAAGAAGGCCACACCGGTGATCCTGCTCACCGCACGCTCTACTCTACCGGAACGAGTGGAAGGCCTGAACCTCGGTGCCGACGACTATTTGACGAAACCATTCTACGTCGAGGAACTCGCCGCACGCCTGCGCACGGTGGTGCGCCGTCATTCGGGTGCGCCGATGCACCTGCTGAAGGTGGCCGACCTGCACATGGACCTCGTCACGCGACAGGTCTCCCGCGGCGGCCAGGGCATGGAACTCTCCGTGCGGGAGTTTGCGCTGCTGGAGTTTCTCATGCGATCACCCGAGCGTGTTTTTAGCCGCGTGCAGATCTACGAACACGTCTGGGGCTATGGAATGGATTTGGAGAGCAATCTCGTCGAAGTCTATGTGCAGCGCCTCCGCGCCAAGATCGACAAAGATCAGGAGGTGAAACTGCTGCGCACCGTTCGTGGTGCCGGCTATGCGTTGGGAGAGCCGCGATGATCACCCCGCACCCATCGTCTTTCCGACTCCGGCTGGCGCTGCAAACGATGCTCGTCGCCGGCATCGTGGTGGCGGGGTTCGGAGCGGGCGCCTGGTGGTTTGCCCTGGAGCAACAGGCGCGGAATCATGACCTGCGCATCGCCCAGGAAGCTCGCAGGCTCTGGACGCAACTCACGCCGAGGCATCGCGAGGAAGACTTCGCGCAGGCCGTGCAGAAGATTTTTGGCCGCAGTGAAGACGCGGTGGCCGTGAGTGTGCTTTGGCACACGGAAGGAAATCCCTCCACGACCCTCGCCGGACCTGCCGTGAACCCAGCGAACCGCGACAGCTTCGTCAAACACCTGCCGCAAGGGCCTGCCGTGGTGACTCGCCCGGCCGATTCCGGGGGTGAGCAGCGTCAGGCGCGTGCCCTTTCTCCCGAGATCGCCAGCGTCGGCATCCAACGCCGTCCTTTGATGCCAGAAATCCGCACGCCCGATTTTTTCACCATCACCGATGTCTCGGGCGAATGGCGCTTCGGGGCCTTCAGCAATCCGCACTACACCCTCTTTGTCGGCCTTTCCCACACCGACTTGCAAGGCGAGGCACGTGGCATCGCGCTTTGGTTCGCGGGAGGCGGTGTGCTGGCTCTCTTGATCGCTGGACTCGGCGCTTGGTGGTCCTCCGGCCGAGCCATCCGACCTCTCGACCGCATCGTCGCCCTCGCGGATCGCATGAGCGCCGGAAGCCTCGGCGAGCGCATCCCTCTGGGCAGTGGCGATGACCGAGAGTTTACCCAGCTCATCAGCGCCCTAAACAACATGACCGCAAGACTGGGGCTGAGCTTCGAACAATCAGCTCGCTTCACGGCCGATGCCTCGCACGAGCTCAAAACGCCTCTCGCCGTCATCCAGACCACGCTGAATGACATCTTGCGATCCGAGTCGCTGGACGAAGAGTCGCACGAACGCCTCAGCGTGGTGCTCCATCAGGTCTCGCGGCTCAAACACATCACCCACAGCCTGCTTTTGCTCTCGCAGGCCGATGCGGGTGAACTCCCGATCCACCGCGAGCCCTACGACCTCTCCAGCGACCTCGAAGGCCTCATGGAAGACGCCGAGTCCCTCTGTGAAACCGCCGGACTCACCTTCGAAAAGCACATCCAGCCCGGCGTCTTCATCAAGGCAGACCGTGCCCTCATGCACCAAGTTTTTCAAAACCTCGTCAGCAACGCCGTGAAGCACAACCAACCCAACGGCAGCGTGCACGTCGAACTGCGCGACCTCGAAACAGCCGTCATCTTCCAGATCACCAACACCAGCGCGGAAATCCCCACCGACGTCAAACAGCGCCTTTTCGACCGCTTCTACCGAGCCGAAACCTCCCGCCGCGGTGAAGGCTTCGGCCTCGGCCTCAACATCGCCTTCGAACTCGCCCGCGCCAACGGAGCCAAGCTCGAGCTACAAGAATTGGGCCGTGGCGAAACGCGATTCACCGTGACCTATGAAAAGTTATTTGAGTCAGACTTGGACCGGATGCCCAAGGCACTGCCGGATTCTGGTGAGAAACAGTCTTGATGCTTCAGTGATCCGCTATTCGATGGGGGAAATGGCCATGCCCTCACCGAGCACTAGCAGCACAAGCTTCTTGAACTGCTGCCGCTCACCAGCTTTCACCGCCTTGCGGTAGAGGCTCACGCGATTGATCTCGCCGGGGAAGAGCTGCGTTTCAGGCACATCGACCTTGGTGAAACCTGCTTTTTGCAGCGCTTCCTCCTGACTCGCGGCTTTGGGGCGAATGGTCGGTGTGAGCGCGAAAAGGGTGCCGGGCTTGGTGATGGTCACGTCGAGCTTTTCGATGCTGGTGCGATGAAACGGCAGGTCTTTGACCGCGTCGGGCATTTCGTCGATGACGTAGTCGCGATCATCGAAAAGCTTCACGCCGCGTTTCATGACGGCGGGCGCGGGTGGCGGCGGTGCGGGCCATTCGATGCGTTTTTGGCTTTTTTGCGATTCGAAGTCGCCCACGGCTTCCAGTTTGCCGAACATGATGCGGTCGGTCGAGCCGCCGTGGTCGCTTTGGCTGACGGTGAGCCAGAGTGTGCCTTCGTGTTCGTGGAAGGTGGGATATTGAAACGAGTGCGGGGACTCGAAGCGGTATTTGCGCTGCCAGGTTTTGCCGTCGTGGGAGATGTCCACGTTGAAAACGCTGCGATTGCAGTTCTGGATCTTGGTGTTCTCCTGCCAGCCGAGGTAATAGATGCCGTTGAACTTATCGAAGGTCGGTTTCGAGTTAAGGCCGTTGGGCACGAAGGGCTTCGGCTCGGCGACGGTCCATGTTTTGCCGTCCTGGCTGGTGGTGAAGTGGTAGTTGCCGCCGTCGTTGCGCACGATGGCCATCCAGGTGCCGTCGGGGAGGCGGTTCACGGCGGATTCGCTGAGTTGTTGCGACTGCGGCTCGTTGTAGTGGCCGATGACCTCGAAGGTGGTGAAGTCATCGTGCAGCACGGCGAGGGCGTTTTGTTTGCCGGGGAAGTTGTTGAGCGCGACGTAGCGCCTGCCGCCGAACTCCTTGAACGAATCGAAGATGTAGAGGCCGTGATTCACGGCGGGCCTTTTGAAGCCCAAAGCGGCCGCGTCAGCATGAAAGTGGCGCGGCTCCATGTCGAAGGTGCCGGCTGCGGTCTTGAGCTTGGCCTTCTGAATGCTGCCCTCGAAGGTCTGGGTGCGCAGGTCAAAGTCACGATACCAGGTCACGGCCTGTTCTTTGGCCGACTGGCTGCAAAAGTAGGTGCGCAGCGTGTGCTCATCCTTGCGGATGATGCGCGGCACGAAGACCTGCGCCTCCGGCAGCGTGACATTGGCGAATGCCTGGCCCGCTTTGGCAAGCAGGTGCGTCTTTTCGACCTGGAGCGTCTTCAAGTTCACCACCGTCAGCACGCAATACATCGCCGCGCCCGCGCCGTGGCCGGGTGACACGTCGTTGTCATGCTCGACGATGTAGGCTCGCTCGCCGACGCAGACGAACTCCGCATCATGCGCCCCTTTCACCTGCTGTGCCGAGACGCGGACGAGTCGCTGCATGACGATGTCCCCCGCGAGCGCGGGGTCCCAATTGGTGGGGAGTAGATTTCCGGTGGAGACTGTGGATTTCTTTGCCAAAGCATCCGTCTCGCTGAGTTTGAAGCGGGTGCTGACGACGCTGCTCTTTTCCGGACCGGCGGCATATTGGATGTAGGTGGTCGCAATGAGGGTGCCGTCGCCGAGGAGTTCGAGATCGGAGTAGCCACAGTCGGTGTTGCCTGTGCCGGGCTTGTCAGTGGGGCTGCGCTTCGTGTTGTGGAGGAGTTTGATGCGATACTGGCCTTCGCGGCGGTTCACGATGTCATCCAAGGTGCCGACCCAGGCGACGTAGTGTCCGTAGGTGGCGCTCGTTTTTGCCATGTCGCGGAAGGCGATGACGAGGCGGCCATCGGGCGCGTGTTTGATGACATGGCGATCCCCGGTGAGCGCGGCGGGGAGTTCTTTGGGCTGGCTCCAGGTGCGTGCGTCGTCTGTGCTGACGGAAAAGAGCGAGTGATGCTGGCGCGTGTTTTCGCGCAGGAGCATGACGAGCTGTTTGCCATCATCGGACCGTGTCACGCTCGGCTGCGCCCATTGACCCGGGACGATGAGAATGACGCGCTCTTTGCTCCAAGTGAGACCACCATCGAGCGATTCGCTCTGCCACACGACGGGATGCAGATCCTTGGCGTTCGTTGGGTCGCGACGGTCGGACCACATGATGAGTCGCTTGCCGCCATCGAAGGACAAGATGCTCTTCGGGGCGACTTCGCCAACGAGGCCGAGTTCCTTCATTACAGACCACGTTTTGCCAAGGTCCGTGGAGAACGAACTGCGCAGATTGCCCGGGAAATCACAGCCACCGAAGATGAAGAGGCGCTCGACGCCCTGCGGATCGGTGAGGCGATGGAGCACAGGCGTGGTCTTTTTCACGACCTGCCAGTCCGGCGGCGTGGACAAAGGCGAAGTCCAGGTGAGGCCGCTGTCATCGCTGCGGGCGAGCGGGCCGAGGTGTCCCGCGTGATTCATGCACCATGCCGTGAACATCGTCCTGCCATCCGCCATGAGCACCGTGTCGCAATGTCCTTGGTATTCCTTTTCCGTGCCACGGGCGATGACGACATGCCGCGCCGCATCGGCAGAGATGTCTGCGGTCGGGATGGAAATCGTGCGCAAGGTGGCCGGCGTGGGCCCTGCAAAGGTGGGCACATCCTCGGCATGGACGAAGGCGCTGCACGAGATCGCGAGAAAGCAGGAAAGGGATCGAAGAGACATGATTCGAGAAAACGGGCATTGAGGAGGTATTTCGCGTCTTGAATGCCGTCGTGGCGTGGTATGCTAACACCAAGTTCACACCAGACTCTCGCGTGCTGTCACGGAAACTTTGGCAGCCCGGGTTCGAGCTTGCCTGGGGAACGCCGATGTGGATTAAGTGGGAATGATGATCCTGTCCTGCCAATCGCTCGCCCTCGGGCTTCCGGGCGGATTGGCTTTTTTTTGGACGGGGAATTCACGGCAGTCCGTATGAACCGCGAGTGCATCATCCTGTTCAAGACGTTGTTGCTGGCGACTGCAATGGCTTGTGCGCATCCGGAGGATCAGTGTGCGATGCTGGTCAAACCTGCGCCGCATGCGCTGGAGGTGAGGTTTACGTTCAATCTGCTGACGGTGACAAAATGTGTGCGGGTGGACGCGGATGGGGATGGAATGATCAGCGTGGACGAATTGAAGGCAGCGGAGCCGGCTTTCACGCGGTATCTGAACGAGCACATCAAGTTGGAGGTGAATCAAAAGTCGGCGTCATGGGGAGAGCAGGCCGAGTTTCACTATTTGTGGCCCAGATTCGCGGCGACACCGCCCTTGGGTGAGGAGGAGCATGCCGGGCGAAATCTGGATGTGACGTTCGTTTTGCCGCAGAAGGCGCTTTTGGAGGCTTTTGGGATTCGGTTCGAGATTTTTGAGCAGGCGGGGCGGCTGCACACGATCAGCGGACGTTACGAGCAGGATGGTCGGGTGCTGGAGGTGCCGTTCAGCCTTCAAAAGCCGGAGCACACGTATGTGACTGGCTATGTGGAAGAGCTGGTTCGCAATGAGGAGCCTGCCAAAGAGGTGACGAAGCCTGTGGAGGCTCCAAAGTCAGATGAGCCGAAAAGCAGCTTGGGCAGCATCGTGGGCTGGGTGCTGCTGGCAGCGGTTTTGTTGGCACTCGGCTACCTGCAAGTGCGCAGGAGAAGGCGGTGGTAGCCCGCGTATTCACGCTACGGCACCGCGGCCTGCACGCGGACGAATCTTCTGCCACTGCTGAGCAGCGAGGGGCTGAGTGTGACGGTGATGGTTTGCACGTTGTCGGCGGTGGTGGTGACGGTTTGGGTGGCACCGGTGTCTTGGGTCCAGGTGGTGAGGTCGGTGCTGGTCCAGATGGTGTAGGTGGCGCCGCTGAGGCTGGGGGTGCGGCGGGTGTAGGTGAGGGTGCCGGCGGCTTTGAGCGAGTCGGTGCTGCTGACAGGATTGGATGAGCTGCGGGTGGGATTGAGGCCGAAGAGGCGCTCGGTGTCGTTGCTCATGCCGTCGCCATCGGCATCGGCGGTGGCTGGGAGGTCGATGCCGGGGAAGTTGGCGTCCCACGCTTGGTAGTCAGTAGGGCGTCCAGCGGGGTAGTAGAGGTTGAGGATTTCCTGCACGCGGGCGTGGACTCGGGTGGCGACGGTGCCGGTGTATTCGGTGCCTTGGGTGGTGCTCCATTGCTCGGCGTGCTCGCGTTCGACGGTGAAGCCGCTGAGGCTGGGCTGTCCGCCATACCAACTGGTCATGAAGGTGCGGAAGGCGGCGTTGTCGGCGGGGATTTGGGCCTTGTATTCCATGATCCGGTCGTAGATCTCGACGGGGCGTTTGAGTTTCAGGGCAGCGATGTTGTTGCCCAGGGTGGTGGCATTGACGGGATGCATGCCCCAAAAGTGAAACATGGGGAGGATGTCTTTGCCGTAGGATTTGCAGAGTTGGAGGGTGAGGCTGTCGTCGTCCTCGGGGCTGGTGAGGCCGCGGTCTTCGCGGTCGTTGTAGTAGTAGAAGAAGTCGTTGATGCCCTGCCAGCCGAAGAGCCGGGCGAGGTCGGTGAACTTCGCATGGCCCTGGGGCTGGTAAGCCTTCTCGTAGTCGGCCATGGGGTTTTTGCGGGGTGAGAAGTTGAAGCTGGTCATCCAGATCACGGCGGTATTCGGCAGGGTGCAGAAGGAGTTGAAGCCGGTGATGGAGTCGCCGTGGGCTGCATCGAAGGAGACGCCGAACTTCTGAGTCATCACGGCGACATGGGGGAGGTTCACGCTGGCTTCGACTTCGCCGTCGTGCTTGGGGAAGAAATAGGCGTGGCCGGGCTCATGGAAATGAAAGGCGGGGGAGTTGCGGGCGCCGGTGAGGAGGTAGTGGTTGTGATTGCCGTTGTAGGTGGTGGTGGGGCTGTAGGTGTTGTTCACCGTGGGGTAACCGGGGGAATAGACGGAGGCGTCGAACTGGAGGTCCACCTGGTCATAGAGGGTTTCTTTGCCACGGATGCGCGGGAAGCCCATGAGGTCGTTCATGGCATCGACGGCCTGGTCCCAACTGGCCATGTTGGTGATGGGGTCGGAGTAGGCGTAGATCCAACTGCGTGGGACCTGGATGAGGACTTTTTCGGTTTGAAAATCGGCCCAGGGGCCGGGCAGGGTGCGCTCGGTGTTCCGCCATTCGGAGAGCGTGGTCATGCGATGCGGCAGTGACGAGAAAAAGGGCGAGCGGGCGGCTCCGACGATGGTGATGGAGACGACACCGGCATTGGCATTGAGGGGAACGTCAATGTAGATGCCGCCACCGAGCGGGCTGGCGATCTTGGTGACGGTGGAGGTGATGTCGTAAGCGAGCGTGCAGCGGTCGATACGTCTCACGAGAGCGCGGTTGGAGTTATCCAAGGAGTGGCAGCCGACACGCACCTGATAACCTTTATTCACAAGCGCGGTGGGCACGGTGACGGTGGCAATAGTGCCGGGGGCGAGGTAGCTGCCGGTGGCCTTGCGGGCGGGATTGGTCCACATCTGCGTGGCACGGCCAAAGGTGTCGGGGAAGCTGGCATTGATGGAGACAGTATTGGTCTGGCCAGCAGGTGGGACGGCGCAGGCACCGGGGAACCGTGAAGAGGTGGCGAACTTGTAGCCGTTCAACGTGGATTCATACTGGGCGAGCATGGCGGGCGTGTAGATGCGATCCATGATGGCCTCCATGGTGCGGTAGATGGTCCACGGGATGTCATTGGTCTCGAGGTCACGATCGAGAGACGTGCCACCGACGACAAAGAGTGCGCCGACTTCGGTCTCATGCGTGGTGATGAGGTCAAACAGGGCGGTGATGATGGTGGCGCTTTCGTTGAAGCGCGGATAATTGCCTGCCAAAGTCTGGCTGTGGGTGGTGATCTCCGCAGCGGTGAGCACGGCGGTGCCGTTGAGATGATTTTTCAGTGCGGCGATGGCGGTGAGCAATGGATCGCTGGCGGCGGTGTTGAAGTTCCACGTCGTATCATTGATCCAGCCGGTGAATGGCGTGCCGCCAGTGCCGAGGAGTGCGCCGCTTTGCACCTGGATGGCGTATTTCTTGTTCCAATCAATGAGTCCGGCGGTGGCGATATAGAGGTTGTTTGCCTGGAGGGTGATGCGTGGGTCGGTGATGGGCACATCCACGGTGGTGATGGCGGCGGTGTTGGTGATGTCGCGGATGCGGATATTGCCCGTGGTGCCTTTGGTGAGGTTTTGATTGAAGGCTCCGATCAAATGAGTGCGGATGAGGTTGTTGGTGCTGTTGTCCGCTGGATTGCCGCCGATGAAGGCGAGCGTGCTTCCATTCGGTGCCTCAATGTCGAGATGGAAGACGCGGTCACGCGTGGGGAAGTAGGTGAGGCTGTTGCTTCCCACGCCAGGTCCGCTGGTGCCGCCGCAGCTGTAGTATTCGCCATCGGCGTAGTTGGCATCGCTGTATTCGAGATAAGGAATGCCGGTGGTAAAGGGGACGGTGGTGCTCGTCATGCCGATGTCGATGCCGTAGGTGGCATCGCCGGTGAGCAAGACGGGATTGGCAAAACGCCAGGTGACATAGCGTTGACCGGTCAACGTCACGGTCTGCGTGAAGGTCTCGGAATGAAGGGCGGTGAAGGTGCTGCCCGTGACTTTGCCCACACGGACAACGTAGGTCTTTGTGGGGTCCGCCTCGGTGCTCGGGGCGATGCGATAGGTGATGGCTCGCAGCCACAGCGGCACATTGCCGATGCGGAAGGTCTGGCCCTTGGCCTTGCCAGCCTCCGTGCCTGTCTCCGCCCACCATTTGTCGGTGCCAGCGCGGGGGACGAGATTGGCGACATCGAAACCATTCACCGCCGGTGCGGCGGTGGCGTGCGTGATGCTATTCACCGCAGTCGGGCGCACGATGAGGGCGATGCTGCCATCGTTTTCGAGATTGCTGATGTCCCAGGTGTAGATGCTCGCGGAGACGTCTGGCAGGTCCAGGCCAGCGGGTTCATCGCCATCGCCATCCAGATAGACCGTGAAATCGTAGCGAGTGGCAAAGGTGGTGGTGGCTAGGCCTGTCCAGCTCAGGAGTTGATAAACCCGAGCGGCGGTCGGTGTCAGCGTGGCCGGTCCCACGGTGAGATTGCCATTGAAGAGCAAGCTCTGGCCGCCCGTGCCAGTGAAGCTGAGCATGTCCGAAGTGCCGCTCGCCGTGAGATCGAGCTGCACCGTGCTGCCGGATTGGAAATTGAAGCTCCCGGCGCCCGAGGCGGAATCAAACGACAGCGTTCCGAGCGTGCCTGCGGCCGTGCCGTCACCCGCGTAGATCGTGGTGCCGGTCTGAGCGGTGAAGGCGCTCCCTTTCACGATGCCGGTGCCGTTCAGCGTGGCCCCTGTTTCCAAAGTGACCGCGCCCGTGCCCGTGGTGCCAACTCCAGCCACGCCCACCTGTAGGCGACCCATTTCGATCGTGGTGGTGCCGGTGTAAGTATTCAGCCCGGTGAGGATCCAAGTGCCCACACCGGTTTTCGTGAATCGCGTGGTGAAATTGCCCGTGCCGCTCGCGTTGTCCGCAATGACCGACTGGAAGGTGTTCTCGCCGCTGTTGGTGCCGCGGAGAGTAAAGCTCTTGTTACTCGCGGTCTCCACATTCGTGAACACGCCGGTGCAGGTGATCACGCCAGTGCCAAGGTTGGCCAAAATGCCGCCCGTGCCCGTATTCAGGTTGATGTTGCGATTCAGCGTCACATCCGCGCTGCCGGTGTAGTTCAGCACCGCTGCGGAGTTCTGAAACGCGATCGTGGTGCCCGCGCCGATGTTGCTGGGCGATCCATTGGCCGCCAGCACGCTCACGTTCAGCGCGCCGCGATTCAGGATCGTGCTGCCGGTGTAGGTATTCAGGCCGCTGAGTGTCCACGCACCATCGCCAGCCTTCGTCACGGACACGTTCGGTGCCGTTCCACTCGACGCATTCGCGATCACGGACTGAAAATCATTCGCCCCGGTGTTCGATCCGCTCAGCGTTAAGGTCTTGCTCGTCGTGCTGCTCGCCGCCGCGCCAAACGTGCCGGTGTAAGTGATCACTCCGGTGCCATTGTTTGCAAAGGTGCCGCCCGAAGCGCCTGGCGTGAGCGTGATCTGGCGGTTGAAGGCCACATTCGCGCTGCCCGTGTAGCTCAGCGTCGCCGAGTTCGACGAAAGGTTCACCTGCGATCCCGCACCGATGCTGCTGGGGCTGCCACTCGGTGCCAGCGTGTTCGCCACCAGTGTGCTGTTCGCGTTGGTGACCTGCACGTAGCCCGTGAAGGTATTCAGCCCGCTGAGCGTCAAGCTGCCCGCACCTCCCTTGACCAGCCCAAACGAACCACCCGACTCACTGATCACGCCGCTGATCGTCAGATGGTGCGACATCAGCGTGGCATTGGAGCCAGCCGTGGCCGTGGTCACGGTGCGTATGCCATTCAGCGTGATGTCATTCGCGATCGTGTCCAGAATCGTGAACGGCCCACCCGTCACCGCCGTCGCCGTGGAGGTGATGTTTCCTCCCAGGATGAAACTGGCACCCGAGATCGAAAACGCTCCCGTCGCCCCCACCGCGTAGTTGTTTGGAAAAAGCAGTCCGCCGATCTCCGTGCCCGCCGTCAGATCATTCACCGGCGAAAGCCGCGTCATGCCGCCAAACGTCAGCACATCCCCCGCCACGGGAGCCGAGCCGCCCC
Source organism: Verrucomicrobiaceae bacterium (assembly GCA_016713245.1). Taxonomy (GTDB): domain Bacteria; phylum Verrucomicrobiota; class Verrucomicrobiia; order Verrucomicrobiales; family Verrucomicrobiaceae; genus Prosthecobacter. The sequence goes on from JADJPM010000004.1 coordinate 1,128,326, forward strand.
AGTTCGCCGAAGTGGACCAGTTGTCATCCGCCCCCGCGCCACTCCATGTCAGCGTCGCGGCCTGCGCCGTCGATGAAGCGCCCAAAAGAAGGCACGCGAGAAGCCGCAAGGTTCTCTGAATGGTGAATGAGGAAGGATGGCTCATGGCTGAATTTTGACTCGATAATGAGGTTTGGAGCGTCTCAACTCAATGTTTTTGGCATTGGCTACCTGGCCAGAAAGGATCCAGTATGGCATCACGTGAGCACCCCGCCATTCATCTCCATCACCGATCAGGTCGCTGGGCATCTACGCAGTGAAATCCTGCGCGGGCGCTGGAGTGGCGCACTGCCGGGCAAGCACCTGCTCGCCGCCGAACTGGGTGTGAACAACAAGACCATCCAGGCAGCCATGCGCCAGCTCGAGCAAAGCGGCCTCCTGCTGCCCCAGGGAGCCGGGCGCTGCCGCCTCATCAACCTGCCGCACGGTCATCGCCGGCACACACGCAGCCTGCGCATCGCCCTGCTGGTGAACGACAAGTCGGTGGACGAGAGAGACAAGTTCTACCTCGACTACCGGCACGCCCTCGAAGAAGCCGGTCACACCATCGTCTCGCTCCCGCATTCACTCACCGACCTGCGTTTTGATCCCACACGCGTCGCCGCATTCGTGCGCCAGACCAAGGCGGATGCCTGGATCATCGGCGCGGGCTCGCGTGCCGTCCTGGAATGGTTCGCCAGCCAGCCGCTGCCCGCCTTTTCCCTCTTCGGCAACCGCGTCGGCCTGAAAATCCCCTCCGTCGGCCCTTCCAAAGCCCCCATCATGGCCGAGGCCACGCAGCATCTCATCGCACTCGGACACCGGCGCATCACACTGCTGACACGAAGGGCCGTTCGTCTGCCAAATCCCGCGCCAGGCATCTCCACCTACCTCGACACCCTGCGCCAGCACGGCCTCCAGCCCAGCGAGTTCAACCTGCCCGACTGGGAGGAAACCAACGCCGGCTTCCACGAATGCCTCCGTTCGCTCTTCAAAGCCACACCGCCCACCGCGCTCATCGTCGATGAAGCCACCTACTTCATCGCCACCATGCAGTTTTTGCTGAAGCACCACCTCAGCGTGCCCGACGACGTCTCCATCATCAGCACGGACGATGACATCGCGCTCTCCCGCTGCGATCCACCCGTCGCCTGCATCCGCTGGGACTTCCGTCCCGTCGTCCGCCGCATCGTGAGCTGGGCCGCCAACGTCAGCCGAGGCAAAGCCGACTTCACTCAAACATTGACCCCCGCCGAGTTCGTGCCCGGCGGCACAGTTGGACCAGCCAGCCTCCTCGTGCGACGCTGACACCACCTTTTGAATCATGCCCACGACTTCCACCCCGACCCTCAACGACATCGCCCTTGCCACGGGGGTGTCGATCATGACCGTGTCGCGGGTGTTACGCGGAGCGCCGAAGGTCGCGGCGGAGAAGCGGGAACTCGTTTTGAAGGAAGCGAAGCGGCTCGATTACCAACCGGACCCGCATTTGATGCGCATGATGCAGGTGGTGCGCGGAAAGAAGGAGAAGCGGCTGCGTGCGGTGATCGCCGTGATCCGCGAGCATGTGCCGCAGGACGGTTTGCTCGGCCCCTCGTATCAATATGTGCCCATCGAGGACATCCGGCGCCGAGCGCACGGGCATGGTTATGCCGTGGAGGAGTTTTATCTCGGTAAGGACGGCCTCACGCCGAAAAAGCTGCAAAAGATCCTGCACGCACGCGGCATCGAGGGCGTGATCGTGTCGCCGCAGAGCATGCAGTTGCCATGCAGCAGGCTCGACTACTCACCTTTCGCGGCGGTGACATTTGGAAATGCGATGAGCTCGCCTGCGCTGCACATGTGCGCCGGAAACATGACGCTGGGCATTCACATGGCCGCGGAGCAGCTCGCGGCACGCGGCTACCAGCGCATCGGCGTCGCGGTGACGAAGTGGATCGTGAATCGCTCGCAGTTCGGCTACAGCGGCGGCTTGTTTCACTGGCAGCACGGCTTGCCGGAGGCCGATCGCGTGCCGCTGCTGCTTTTTCCGAGCAACGACATCAGCCAAGGCTTCGACGCCTTCTCCAAATGGATGCGCGAGCACCGACCGGACGCGTTGATCACCTTCGACACGCACGTGCCCGGCTGGCTGAAGCGTCTCGGCCTGCGTGTGCCACAAGACATCGGCTTCGTCGTGCACGACTGGACGCCCAAGATGCCCGGTTTCGCCGGCATTTATCAGCAGCGCGATCACTTGGCCGCTGCCGCAGTCGATTTGGTCGTCACGCAGCTCTCGCAGCACGAGCACGGCGTGCCTGCGGTGCCTCGTCAGATCATGATTCCGCCGAAATGGATCGAGGGGGCGAGCGTGAGGGCAATTTGAGTGCAGGGAAGGAGGTTTTCGCTTGTCGTGCCGCCACATCTTTGTTCCAATCCGCGCTCTCAACCCTGAACCCTCTCTCTTCTCATGCCCCACGTCGAAACCAATGGAATCAAGATGTTTTACCAAGAACGCGGCAGCGGTGATCCGCTCGTCTGCATCATGGGTGTGACCGCCCCCGGCGGTGTGTGGGATGCGCATGCGCAGGCGTGGGAGAAGAACTTCCGCTGCATCCTCGGAGACAACCGCGGCGTCGGCGAGACGGACAAGCCAGAAGGCCCTTACACCACCGCGATGATGGCCGATGACTATGCTGGTCTGATGGACAAGCTCGGCATCAAACAGGCTCGCGTGGTGGGCTGCTCGCTCGGCTCGGTGATTGCCCAGCAGCTTGCCTTGCGGCACCCGGAGAAGGTGAAGAGCATGATTTTGATGTGTACCTGGGCGCGGCAGGATCGCTTCGGTCTTTACACCTGGCAGCATCTCATGAAGGCGAAGGCGGACATGCGCCCCGAAGACTTCATGCAGTGGATTCAGATGCTGATCTTTACCAAGCCGTGGTTCGATAACGATGACTGCTGGAACAACATGCAGCAGGGCCTTAAGGACGCGGCCACCAATCCCGCCCCGCAGCCGCTGCATGCCACGGAGGCCCAAAGCGCCGCCGCCATCAGCCACAACACGCTCAACGAGCTTAAGAACGTGAAATGCCCCACGCTCGTCATCGGCGGCAAAAACGATACCTTCACGCCCCGCTGGATGAGTGAGGAGGTGGCCGCTGCCATTCCCGGCGCGGATTTGCACCTCTACGACAATGCCGGCCACGCCTTCCACTGGGAGTGCCTGGGCGATTTCAATCCCCGCACGACCGAGTGGCTCTTGAAGCATTAATCCGCCGCCAAATGCCCGTTGCAAAACAAGCACGACACGCCCTATTCGCCCGCCTCAACCCGCAAACCGACCTATGAAATCAATCGCACCGACTCTCGCCGCCATCGCCCTCGCTTTCGCTGGCTTGGCCGGTCCAACCTCAGCCCAGGAAAAAACCGTGAGTGACGCCAAACCCGTAAAAATCGTGATGGAAACCAGCAAAGGCTCCATCGAACTCGAACTCGATGCCGCCAAGGCACCGAAGACTGTCGCCAACTTTGTCAGCTATGTGAAGAAGGGCCACTACGACGGCACCATCTTCCACCGCGTGATCCCCGGCTTCATGATCCAGGGCGGCGGCTTCACCCCGGACATGCAGCAGAAGTCCACCGATGCCCCGGTCGAAAACGAAGCCAAAAACGGCCTCAAGAACGTCCGCGGAGCCATCTCCATGGCCCGCACGAGCAATCCGCAAAGCGCCACCAGCCAGTTCTTCCTGGTTCATCAGGACAGCAACTTTCTTGATTATCCTGGCCAGGACGGCTGGGGCTACTGCGTGTTTGGCAAGATCTCGAAAGGCCTCGATGTGCTCGACGCCATCGCCGCCGTGCAGACCACGAACGCTGGCATGCATCAAAATGTGCCTGCCGAGCCGGTGCTGATCAAAACAGCCAAGGTTTCCGAGTAACACGAGCCTCGTAACGTTTCACGATGCCGGATGGGGAAACCCGTCCGGCATTTTTGTTTGCCACGCATGCCACCCCGCATTGTATCGCCCGCCATGTCCCTCCCCCTCGAAGATCTTTTCAATGATGTCATCGGTAAATCCATGCGCGGCCTCAGCCTCAGCGAGGCTGAAGTGGCCGCGAAGGCCGGTGTGAGCGCCGAAGCTATCGCCGCAGCCAAAGGCGGTGCCGTGGATGATGTCGTCCTGGCAAAGATTGCCCCGGTTTTGGGGCTGGATGGCGCTTCGCTCATCACAATGGCTCACAACGGCTGGATGCCAGATGCCGTGAACTTGCCTGGATTGGCTCAATTCAACACGACCTACCATGACATGACGGTGAATGCTTACCTCATGTGGGATGAGCAGACGAAAAATGCTGTCGCTTTCGACACGGGCGCGGATGCGCAGCCGATGATCGACTTCATCAAGGAGAACGGCCTCACTCTGACGCAGATCTTCATCACCCACACGCATCCCGATCATATCCTCGACCTCGCCAATCTCTCCGGCGACGGATTGGTGCCTGCTCATGTGCATGTGAAAGAGTCCTGTGCTGGGGCGAAGACCTTCTCGCTCGACGAAAAACCTGCATGGAAGGTCGGCAGCCTCCAAATCGAGCCTCGTAGCACTTGGGGGCATTCCAAAGGCGGTATCACCTATGTCGTCAGCGGACTGGCTAGAACGGTCGCCATCGTCGGTGATGCGCTTTTTGCCTCCAGCATGGGCGGTGGCATGGTTTCCTTTGCCGAAGCTCTCGCGACGAACCGGAAGGAGATCTTCTCGTTGGCCGATGAAACGGTGATTTGCCCAGGTCATGGCCCTCTCACCACCGTGGGTGAGGAGAAGGCGCACAATCCGTTCTATCCCGAGTACAAAGCCTGAATTGGCAGCTTTACTGGATGAAGTAAAACTGGCGGGTGTTTAGCACGGCCCAGAGAACATCGCCTTTGTTCGTGACGGTGTTTTTGTCCACGATGCCTTTGAGCAGCTCCTGCTCCTCGGCCGTGGCTTTGCGACTAAAGAGGGCGAGGTAGATGGTGTCGATGGTTTGCTCCGCTGTTTCCGCTTTGCGGATGGCGCGGGAGATCATCGTGTAGGGATTCATTAGATTGGTGAAGGTCTTGCCATTCAGCAGCATGAGTGCCTGGCCGACGGTGGCGTCATCGCTGGCGTTTTCGACGAGTTCGCGGTCGCTCTGGCCGAATTCGCGGAGGAAGTGGCCATTCGGTGCAGGACTGCGGAGATCGGCAGAACGAATCATGTAGGCGTCGCGGTAGTTTTCCCATGCTTTGAGGGAGGCGAGTTCTTCCTTGGTATCGGCTTTGAGGTTCTCGGCATCACGCTTTAGGCGGGTCTTTTGCTGCTCGGTGAGGCGGGTGCGGAGGCCTTTGTTGTAGATCGCCAGGGCTTCGTCGAGCGAGAGGTCCTTGCCATCTTTGCCCTTAATGGCGGCGGCGATCTCCTTGGCGAATTCTTCGTCCTTCACCTGCTCGTCGAGTTTTCCTTCGCGGGCTAGTTCGGCGAATTTTTTGAAGCCAGTGCTATAAACGATCTCCTCGGCGGCCTCGTCGATGGCCTTGCGCTGGTTGCTCACGACCTTCTTGGCGGCGCGGATAGCGTCTTCATCTTTGTTTTTGCTGGCCTCGGTGAGTTGCTCCTGGGCTTTGCGCACATCTGCGGCGAGCTGTTTCTGCTTCAAGGCGACGGCGGCAGTGGCCTTGGTGAGCTCTTGAGGTGTCAGCGCATTGAGGGAGCGGTCGAGCCACTCGATTTTGCGGATGGTGGAGTCGCGGTCGATCTTGGACTGAATGCTGGGCGTGTCGGCATTGGGTTTGTAGAGTGTGACCATGCTGTCCCAGATCTGCTCGGCGCTCATGCGGCGGAGGAGCGGGCCAGGGAAGTGGTAGGGCTCGCCGAGCTCGACATCCTTGGTGTAGGCAGCACGCTGGTAGGCGGCGCTGTTATAGATCACACGCAGGAAGGCTTTCATGTCGTAGTTCAGGTCCTTCATGGTCTGTTCGAGGAAGGACATGAGGGCGGGATTGCTCGGCACGGTGGAATCGGTGATCTCATCCACAGGCTCGATGAGGCCCATGCCCATCGCCTTTTTCCAAAGACGGTTGGCGATGACGAGGGTGAAGCGGGGATTGTCCCTTGAGGTCATCCAGCCTGCGTAGGAATCGACCGGCTTTTCATCGCCTTTGACGATCTTGCCATCTTTGGAGAAGGCGGCAGGGATAAAAGGGGTGACGACGGACTTCGGCTTGGCGTCGGTGTATTGATAATCGTGGGGCAGGGGAAGCGCTTTTTTGTCCGAGTGGTCAAGGACGGTGTTGTAGCGCAGCGGGCGGAGGATCTCGCTCATGGCCTTGCTCATGTCCTTGCGCTCGATGCCTTGCGGAATGAGGGCGGTGAGTTCGGACGAAGGTTTGGCCTTTTTGCCCTTGGTTTTCGCTCCTTTGTCACCATAACCGCCGCCGAAGACACCTGCGAGCAGAGGATTGCTGAGGCCGTTTGTGCCGGTCATGCCGTAGGTGTGGGCGGCCATTTGGTAGTAGTCCATCTGGGTCCACTTATCGAAGGGATGATTGTGGCACTGGGCGCAGACCATGCTGGTGCCGAGGAAGACCTGCGTGGTGACCGCCATGTTATCGAGCGGCATGTTGTAATCGCGGAGGTAAAAGCCTACCGCGCCATTTTCATAGGTCTTGCCATCGGCGGTGACCATCTCACGCACCATCTGGTCGTAGGGCATGTTTTTGTCGAGTGCCTGCCGCAGCCAGGTGGCGTAGGCGGCCCCAGCGGGCTGGCTGTTGCCTTGGGCTAGCTGTGAACGGAGGCGCAGGATGTCCGACCAGTAGTTGAAGTAGTTTTGCGTGTAGCCATCGGAGGCCAGCAGCTCGTCGATGAGCTTCGCCCTCTTGTCGGCGGCCTGATCGGCGAGGAAATCCGTGGTCTCCTTAATTGAGGGAATGCGGCCGGTGACATCGAGGTACACTCGACGCACGAAAACCTCGTCGCTGGCCTGGGCATTGGGCTGGATTTTCTCTTTCGCGAGCTTCGCGAGGATCAATTCATCGATTTTGGCCGCAGTGGCCTTCAAATCGGGCACGGCGCTGGAGAGGCCGGAAAGGGCAAAAATAGCCACGAAGCTGAAAAGGGGGATTTTCATGGGGTGAACGGAGGTTTTGGAGGTGTTGGCGGCGCGAAAACGATGCCAGCCTTGGGCTCTTTCACGATCTCATGGATGATTTGCGCTTCAGGAGCCGCCTCGGAAGGAAAAAACTTTGACAAATAGGGCAGTCTCCCGTCAAAATCATCTCCTCCTATGAAATTGATTTTCACGCTCGCCCTCGCGGCTCTTCTTTCCTCTTGCGCCCAATTTTCGCCGAATACGACCATCGGTGGTCGTCAGGCCAATGGGGCTGATGCATTTGCTCCTTACAATGGCGAGGATAATGTCGGCAATGGCGGCACTGTCTTCGGTAGTCTCAAAAACTCCGACGACCCTAACGCGGATTTCGTGAAGCGCTCCCGTGCTCGTTACGGCACACTCTTCCTCGCTGAGACAAAGCCTTGGATGGTGGGCAGCGTGCAGGAGCAGTATCCTCGTAAATACGCCCTTCCCGGTTCTAGCTGGAAAGGCCCGGCTCCTCAGACGCCTGTCATGGATTCCTATAGCATGGGTTCCGGTGGCCGTGCTTCTGCCACGAAGTAATCGCTGGTGTTATCATTTTCTCCCACGGGAGCGGTCTTCGGATCGCTCCCGTTTTTTTTTGCGTGTGAATAAACATCCACAATGTGAATAAACCCTTGCCGCGATATTCACTCTCTGACAGTCTCCGGCAATTACCGTGATTCATCCCAATAATCACAGCACTGGAACGGCACGCTTGGCACAGTCACTGCGCCACAAGGCTACCGACCCAAACCGTCATCGAACACCGATGGCCCAACCACCATCCAACCCAACATGGACCGCGACGACCATTCCAACGTAGTCAGTTCGACCCTCATCGAATCCCGCCCTGCCAATTCCGGTTCACAGCCCCCTTCGCCCCCCTTGCCTACCAAACCCGCCTCCTCCCGCCGAAAGCGTCCCGCCCCTCCTCCCGAAATCGTTGTCGGCACCAAGACCTTCGTTCTCGATACCAACGTCCTCCTCCACGACCCCGCGTGCATCCACCGCTTCGAGGAGCATCACATCTGCATCCCCGTAGATGTCCTCAGCGAGCTGGACCGCTTTAAAAATGAGATGACGGAACGTGGGGCGAATGCCCGCGAGGTACATCGGGCGCTGATGCAGATGTTTCCCGCCGGAGCGGATGTCACCCACGGAGTGGCCACGCCCGGAGGAGGCGGCATTCGCATCGCCGTCTATGATCCCGGCGAAGCACGAAAGCACCCAAGCATCGCCGCCTTCGAGGGCATTTTTCATGATCTCGACAAGGCCGATCACCGCATCATCGCCTGCACACTGCTCCTTCGCGATACCTTGAAGATGCCCGTCATCCTCGTGAGCAAAGACTTGAACATGCAGCTCAAAGCCCGCGCCGTGGGCATCGAGTGCGAGGATTATCTCCACGATAAGGTCGCTCCGCGTGAGGTCTCGAACTTTGAGATCGCCCGCATCGAGGTCACTGGTCACGAATTGCAGCGCTATGCCAGCAGCGGCCGCCTCTCCATCTCGGATGCCCGTGTGGCCGCGCTCGCGGTGAATGACTTTGCCCTGCTCTCAGCCGGTGAAAAAGCCACCATCCCCGCCCGCTTCAACGCTCAGGGTGAATTCGTGCGCTTGAGAGCACCTGAGTGCATCAAAGTAGGTCAGGGCCGCTCCATCAAGCCGATGAACCTCGGCCAAGTCTGCCTCCTGGATGCCTTGCTCGATCCTGAGATCAGCCTCGTCACCTGCTACGGCCAGGCCGGAACGGGAAAGACACTCCTCGCCGTGGCCGCCGGCCTCCAGCAGGTCTTTGATCGCACCTATCAAGGCCTCACCGTCAGCCGCCCCATCGTCGCCATGGGGCAAACCGTTGGTTTCCTGCCCGGGTCGCTTCAGGAAAAGATGCGCCCTTGGTTGCAGCCCGTTTACGATGCGCTCGATCTCCTCATGCGCCCGGTCGAAAACACCCAGGGACCCGCTCGCAAGAAGCAGAACCGCTTCATGCCCGATCCCGCCAAGATGCAAACACCCGCCGCTCCCTACGACCACCTCATACAGTCGGGCGTCATCGAAGTGGAGGCCCTCTGCTACATCCGCGGCCGCAGCATTCCTGATCGCTTCTTCGTGCTCGATGAGGCGCAGCAACTCACGCCGCTCGAGGCCAAGACCATCGTCACCCGCATGTCCCGTGGCTCGAAGCTAGTCCTCGTCGGCGATCCGGCACAGATCGACAACCCCTACGTCGATGCCCGCAGCAACGGCCTCGTTTACACCCGCCAGCGCATGCGTGGACAAGTCTTTGCCGCCCATGTCCCGCTGGTCAAAGGCGAGCGCAGTCCGCTCGCCGAAGCCGCCGCCAGACTGCTCTAATCATCCGTTGCCCGCGTCCGATAAGTCGGCAACCGCAGCTTCCACTTCATCGCCACGAGGCGCATGACGAGGATCACCGCCATGCCGATGTAGCGATGCGTTTCGGAGGGCGGGAGATACTCCCGCAGCAGCACAAACACCACCGCCCCGGCAAAAACGGCCGTTGCGTACAAATCCACCTCCGCCTGAAACACCCACGGGATCTCGCGCCGCAGCACGTCACGCAAAATGCCGCCCGCCACACCGGTGACGATGCCCAGCAGCACCGCCACGATGCCCGGTGCGCCATACGCCAGCGCTTTCTCCGTTCCCGCGATGCCAAACAACGCCAGCCCGAAAGCATCTGCCACATCCAGCAGCCGCGAGGGCAGATGTGTGAACCGCACGATCACAAACGTCACCGCCGCGGCAATCAGCGCCGTCCACACCACCTGCGGCTGTTCGATCCAGAAAACGGGCCGCACACCGAGGCACAAATCGCGAATCGTCCCACCACCCACCGCCGTCACCAGCGCCAGCACCATCACGCCAAACAAATCAATGCGCTTTCCCTCCGCCGCGAGCACGGCGGTGATGGCGCAGACAGCGACAGCGAAGTATTCGATCCATGCAGGCATGATCATCGTTCCTCCAAAGTAAAAGCTGCGAACCACAATCCGCCCACGCCTTCATACACCATCGCGACTCGTCCGTCGCGCATCAAGCTCATGCAGGAATACATGCTGCCACGCGGATCAAGGACACGCCCCTCGCTCCAAGTCTCGCCATCGTCGCGGCTCTCGCGCACGGTCAGTCGCACGCGGCTTTTCGCATCCGCTGGATTGCTGAAAAGCAGCCTACCATTGGGATGACGGATCAGGCTCGCCTGACAAACGGGATCAGGCAGCCGCAGCCACGCCTTGCTCCATGCTTTGCCATCCCAGCGCTGCCACTTCCGCTGGCCGCTGCGTGACTCATCCCGCATCGAAATCAGCATGCCGTCCTTCGTTTCGGCGATCTGCGCCTCGCTCGTCGGCCCCTCGCATGGTGGCGACATCGTCCACGTCACACCATGATCTTTGCTCGCGATGAAACACGAGTGCGGCGTGCCTTTCGGATCACGAAACTGCGCCGGAAACACCAGCGTGCCATCGCGGCGCTGCATCCCGCAGCCCGGTCCATCGAAACACAGCCTCCACTCCGGCTGCTTGATCTGCGAGGTGATGCTCACCGGCTGCGACCACGTCACGCCATCGTCATCGCTGTGCGAAATCACAAACTGCCCCGTCTCCTCCGGCGTCATCCCCGGCCCGCTGCCATGCCACGCACGATTCCCCTTTGACCAAAGCGCCGCCACAAAGATGCGCCCCGTCTCGCGATCCACCAGGATGCTCGGGTCACCCACGCCACTGCCCTCGTAGTCCATCACACGCTGCGTCGCACTCCACGTCTCGCCGTCATCCGTGCTTCGCGTGAGACCCACGTCGATGTTTCCCGGTAGATCACCGCCACTTTCATGTCGCAGGTCAAACACCGCCAGCAGCGTGCCCTTCTTCGAAGTCGCCAGGCCAGGAATGCGATACGTGTTCACGCCATCGTCGCCATTCTTGCGCAGCATTTTCGTCGTTAGGCCCGCAAAAGGCACCCAGGGCTGAATCTGCTCCACATCGGGCAAATCGACCGGCTCGCCCCATTTTTGCCGCAAACTCGATTCCACGTTCGCGAACTCCTTCTCACTCAACGTGCCGCGGAACACGCTAATCTCCGCCACATCGCACTTCAGCCCGTTTTTCGTCGCCACGTCCGCCCCCACGATGAATCCGCCGAGTGTCCCGCTCGCCCGCGTGAACTTCAAAACCTCCCACTTCGAGCCATCGCCCTTCAAGCGAATCGCATCCGCACCCGAACGCGTCGAGCCATCACACAGCACGCCCTCACCGCCGATCCTCGCGAAGGCCACGATCGTCCTCGACCCCTCCACACGCCCCCACGCATTCACCGCCTGCCACACCGCCGAGCCACCATCGAAGCGCACCACCTCCTTCACGCCGCCCGGCGTCTTCACCTTCCACACCCGCGGTGCACCATGAATCCGCGTGAGATTGCCCCACGAGGTCACCAAGCCATCGCGTGAGCTCAGCTCCGCATCACCTCGATACGATGCAAGCGGCTCCACGGCATGAGCCGTGAGGCACCCAAGGACAAGAAGAGCAATCAAACGCATATCAGAACCATCGTGGCCGGTTTTCTCCGAAAATCGAGCCCGTCGCGACTTTCGGACAAACTTGGCCTATCCATGCCAAATTCGTTCAAGACACCTCTCTCCACCTCGGAACTCTTCCCCATGAAGCTACTGCTCGTCCTTCTATTGACTCTCGCCACGCTGCACGCCGAGCCAGCCCAACTCACGCTAGCAAGCATCTTCACGGACAAGGAGTTCGAGGAAGAGAAAATGCCGTCGCTAACCTGGAGCAAGGAATCCGCGTCTTACTTCACCCTCGAAAAACCCGCTGAAGGCAAGGACGGAAAGGACGGCAAGGATCTCGTTCGTCACGATGCCAAATCGGGCCAAAAGACCGTCATCGCCACCGCACAGGACCTCACACCGAAGAACGAGAAGAAACCGCTCAGCGTGGACAGCTTCGAATTCTCGCCCGACGAGTCAAAGGTGCTGGTTTTCACCAACACGAAGAAGGTCTGGCGCAAAAACTCCCGCGGCGACTACTGGCTGCTTGACCTCGCTTCCAAGAAGCTCACCAAACTCGGCGGCGATGCCGTGGCCTCGACGCTGATGTTCGCCAAATTCTCACCCGATGGCTCCCGCGTGGCTTTTGTCCGCAAAAACAACGTTTACGTCCAAAACCTCGCCGACCTCAAAATCACCGCCGTCACCACCGATGGCTCCGACACGCTCATCAACGGCACTTCCGACTGGGTGAACGAAGAAGAGCTCTCATTGCGCGATTGCTACCGCTGGAGCCCCGACGGCCAAAAGCTGCTCTTCTGGCAGTTCGACACGAAGGACGTGAAACGCTTCTGGCTCGTCAATCAAACCGACGGCACTTACCAGCGCTTCACCACCTTTCCCTATCCGAAAGCCGGTGAAAAGAACTCCGCCACACGCCTGGGCATCGTTTCCGCCAGCGGCGGAGCCGTCACCTGGCTCAAAGTGCCCGGTGATCCTCGCGAGCACTATCTGCCGCATGCCGAATGGACACCCGATGGCCAATCTGTGCTCCTGCAGCAGTTCAACCGCCTGCAAAACACGCTGCACGTGATGCGTGCCGATCCCACCACCGGCGAAACGAAGCTCATCCTCACCGAGACCGACCAAGCCTGGATCGAGAACAACAACTCCTTCCGCTGGATCGGCGACGACTTCCTCTGGCTCAGCGAACGCAGCGGCTGGCGTCATGCCTACCGCGCCACTCTTTCCGGCAAGCTCACCCCGATCACCACCGGCTCCTTCGACGTCATTGAAGTCGCCAAGGTCAATGATGTCAAAAACGGCTCTCTCTACTTCTACGCCTCCCCAGAGAACGCCACGCAGCGCTATCTCTACCGCGTGAGCCTTGATGGCGGTGAACCGCAGCGCCTTGCCGACAAGCCCGGCACACACTCCTACAACATCTCCGAAGACGCTCAGTGGGCCATTCACACGCATTCCAGCATGACCACGCCCCCCGTGGTGGACCTCGTTTCGCTACCAGAGCACGCCAGCGTCCGCATTTTGAAGTCTCAGAACAAGCTGCGCGAAAAAATCGCCCAAGTAGCGATGCCCAAGATCGAATTCCTCAAGGTGGACATCGGCGGCGGCATCCAGGCCGATGCTTGGTGCATGCACGCGGCCGATCTAGACATGTCGAAGAAGCATCCGCTGCTCATTCACGCCTATGGCGAGCCTGCGAGCCAGACCGTGAAGGATTCATGGGGTGGTCAGAAGCTGCTCTGGCACGCCATGCTTGCGCAGCAGGGCTACGTCGTCGCCAGCGTGGACACGCGCGGCACACCGGCACCGAAAGGCCGCGACTGGCGCAAGGCCGTGCATCGTCAGCTCAGCATCCTGAGTTCCCGCGAGGAAGCGGAAGGCGTGCGTTCCTTGCTCAAGCGATTCACCTTCCTTGATCCGCAACGCGTCGGCATCTGGGGCTGGAGCGGCGGCGGTGGCAGCAGCCTCGATGCGTTGTTTCGTTATCCCGATCTCTACCGCACCGCCATGGCCGTTGCCCCCGTGCCGGATCGCCGTCTCTACGACTCCATTTATGAAGAACGCTACATGGGCCTGCCCAAGGACAACGCGAAAGGCTACACCGACGGCTCGCCCATCACCCACGCCAAATCACTGAAAGGCGATCTCCTCATCGTCCACGGCACCGGCGACGACAACGTGCACTACCAAGGCGTCGAAAAGCTCATCAACGAACTCATCGCACACAACAAGCGCTTCACCGTCATGCCTTACCCGAATCGCGACCACTCCATCAACACCGGCAAAGGCACCAGCCGCCATCTTTACGAGCTCATGACCTCCTGGCTGCACGAGCATCTGCCGGTGCATTAAAGTGGCCGATTTTCTCCGAAAATCGAGCCCCTCACTCTCCCCTTGCCCCGAACTTCATCTTTGGAAAAAATCGTCCCCGATGAACTTCGTCCCCTTCAATCCAGACGAACGCGTGGAAGTCACTCACAGCCTCCTCCCACATTGGCAGCAGAAGGGCCGCACCTACTTCATCACCTGGCGCACCGCCGATTCGATCCCTCTTCAACTCTGGAGACAATGGCAGGCCGAGCGGGACGCCTGGCTGCACCAGCATGGCATCACCGTTGCTGACCTCGACACCTTGCCCTCTGAGCAACGCCGCGACTACCACGAACTCTTTTCCCGCCGCTGGCAGGACCACCTCGACGACTGCCACGGTGAATGCCCGCTCCGTCGAGCCGACCTCCGCGCCCATGTTGAATCAGCTCTCCGTCACTTCGACGGACAACGCTACGACCTCGGCGACTTCGTCCTCATGCCAAACCACGTCCATGTGCTCGTCACCCTGAATGACGGCGAAGATATTCAGAAGACCTGCTTCTCATGGAAACGATTCAGCGCAGGAGCCATTCAGCGGCACCTCGGAAGGCACGGCGAATTCTGGCAGCCCGAGAGCTTTGACCACATCATCCGCCACGAAGCCTCCCTTCGACGCATCCAAGCTTACATCGCCGACAATCCGGCCAAAGCCCGCCTCACTCCCGGCGAATACACGCACCATCGCCCCGACGCGTGGCATTAAAGTGGCCGATTTTTTCCAAAAATCGAGCCCTCACCTCCCACGGCTCGATTCTCGGAGAGAATCGGCCACCTTCAAATCATGCCGCCGCTTCGCTTCATCCCGTTTGAAGATCGGGCCGACCTCCACCACGCAATTCTCGCCCTCCGCCTTCACCCACGCGCAGTCCGGCGAATCCGGGCCACCTTTGTCGGGATAATAAGCATGCGCTTTTTTCAGCGGCACCTTCTTCCCGTTTAGCCGAGGCCAACCAAACGTCACCTTCACCTTCGGAATGCCCGACTTCGGAATCTTCGACGTGCTGTAAACCTCCACGAAAGCCGAATGCCTCTCCCAAAACGTGAAGTCCGTGCCCTCAAACCGCAAACTGCCCACCTCATGCACGGTGCCTTTCGCATCGCGAATCGTGCAGGTGAACCAAGTGCTGCCGCCTTCGCTCGCCCCTTTCGTGATGCACCACATATAAGTCCCCTTCGTCCACGCAAACGGCCTCCGCACGCTCGCAAACTCGCCTTCGTAGCCCGCGCTTTCCACCAGACAGTCCTCGGCCGCCGTGCGCACATGATCGAGTCCGACGGGCGTCGTCTTGTCGCTCGACCAACGGGAGAAAATGCCCCCTTTGCCGCGATGTACGCGCTCGCGGCTCTCTTTGGTTGCCCAGCCGTTGATGTTGGTCTGGATGCCTCCGTAGAACTGCAAGCCGTTGATCTTCGCGATGCCGCAGGGCGAGATGTAGAGGTTGTAATCGCTCGGCACATCCCGGTCGATCGTCACATCGACTTCCAGCGACGTGAAGTGCTCCACCGGCTTCTCAAAGTCCCACCACACATTCGCCACATGCCACGGCAGCGGCGGCAGCGTGACTCCGGCAGCCTTCGCCATCTCCTCAGGTGAAGGTTGTTGGCACAAATCTTCGGCGCAGAGCGAGGTGAGTGCGAAGAGCAATAATAGAAGATGTTTCATGGTTTTCTCTCCGTCGCTTTGATCAGCTTTGGCTGCGGACGCTTCCTCCACGTCTCCACATCCGCTTTGAGCACTTCGACTGCTTTGTCGAGCTGACGATCCGCTTTGTCTCCCGGTTGCGGCCAGACGATGAAATCGGGCTTCGCGCCGTTGAGTTCCATGTCCTGGCCGTTTTCGAGGCCATACCAGCCCCGGAAGGGCAGGCGCAGCGTGCCGACGTCCATGATGGAGGCCGCGCCGGTGCTGATGACGCCGCCCGCGGTCGTCACGCCGACGACTTTGCCGCGCTTCAGCGTCTTGATGGCGTGGGAGAAGATCTCCGCGTTGCTGTAGCTGTTCTGATTGCACATCACGACGACCGGTTTGTGCCAGGTGGCGTAAATCATGCGATCCTGCGGATAGCCGGGCACCTTGCCGCCGCGGGGCAAAGTGATCGCGTGACGCGGCTGCGTGAGCGCGGTGAGCAAGTGATCCGTCGTCGAGCCACCGCCGTTCTCGCGCACGTCGATGATGAGCCCGTCTTTGCCCGCTCCGGCGTGATAAAGCTCCTCCTGGAACTTTTGGAAGCTCGCGTCGTCCATCGCACTGATGTGCAGGTAGCCCAGCGTGCCGCCGGAGGCCTTCTCGACCGCTTTGCGATTCTCCGCGATCCAGTCATCGTAAAGCAAACGCCGCGCCGTGATGTAGCTGATCGGGCGCAGCGTCACGCTGCGGGTTTTGTCGCCGTTTTGCACGGTGAGCACGATGTCGCGCTCCATCGGGCCGTTCAGCACCTTGCTGACATCCATCGCAGGCTGCACGTCCTTGCCATCCACCTTCAAAACGATCTCTCCAGCCTCCACGCGGCTCTCCTTGCGGCTCGCGGGCGATTTCGGGATCACATCACGCACCTTCCAACCCGGTCCGGCAAAGCTCGCGTCAAATCGCAGGCCTAGATGGGCCGTTTCTTCCGTCCAACCGCTCGTGCTGGTTGCCGAGCCGATCATGAAGCCGAGGTGCGAGCCATTCAGCTCGCCCAGCATGAGCGAAACACACTCCGCCGCGCCCTTCATGTCCGGCGCCTCGGCGGCCATGTCGCGATACTTTGTGCGCACCGTGTTCCAATCGCGATTGCCGAGCTTCTCGTCATAAAAATGATCGCGCATCACCTGCCAGCATTGATCAAACACCGCACGCTGCTTTTCCGCCCGCGAGTAGCTCTGCTGCGCTTTGAACGCGTAGGTCTTTGGATCGCCACCTTTGCCGGAAAGCATCGCCGGTCTGCCATCGAGCAGGCCCAGGAGCTGATCACCTTCTTTGAGCCACACGGCGTTCGTCAAAACCGCAGCGCTGAAGGTCTTCGGCTTCAATTCATCGGGAAACTCGATGCTCATCGTCCGCTTCGACTCCTCATACTTCGATTGAAACACCAGCTTCTTCGAATCATGCGACCACACGAGCGAATACTCCGCGGAGTTCGGCAGTTTCACACGCTGAACACGCTCATGCAGCCCGTCGAAATCGATTTTCAGCGGTTCCGGCTTCTTCTCCTCCTTTTTGGGCTCTTCAGCCTTTTTCGGTTCTTCGGCTTTTTTGGCCTCTTCGGGCTTCGGAGCCGGTTCAGCGGGCTTTTCGGCCTTCGGCTCCTCTTTCTTAGGTTCGGGCTTTTTGGCCTTGGTGATCTTTTCACGCGCTTTGACCAGCGTGCGCTCGCGTTTGGTCTTTTCATCCTCTTCGGCGAGCAGATGCACGTAAAACACATCCTGCTCGTCGATCTCCCGCGTGCCGGTCCACGCGATCATTTTCCCATCCGGCGACCAATGCGGCCACGTGTCGTCATCGGGATGCTGCGAGACGTTGAAGGCCGGTTTCGAGCCATCCACGGGCATCAACCAGATGTCGTCATTGAACCATTCATCCTCCTTCGAATACGCCAGCCACGTTCCATCCGGCGAAAACTCAAACGCCGGCTCGCTCCACGACTCGATGAGCCGTTTCGCGTTCTTGCCATCGGCATCCGCGAGCATCAAATCGCCCCGCTCACGCAGCCACGCGAGCTTTTTGCCATCCTGCGTGAAGCGTGGGCTCGAATCGGCCTCCGGATCATTCGTCAGCTTCGTCAGCGTAAAGTCCGCGCTCTCAAACCAGGCCTTTTTCTCATCCGCAGGCACCGCTTTCCACAAATCCGTCTGTCCGCCCGCATCACTCACAAACACGAGCGACTTCGCATCCGGCGCAAAACGCACGCCGCGCTCCTCCTCGGCCGTTTGCGTCACGCGGCGCGGCTCTTTGAGCTCGGTATCCATCACCCAAACATCGCCACCGCTGATGAAGGCCATTTGGAGGCCATCGGGCGTGAAATGAATGTCGGTGGCTTTTTCGAGAACGACGCGCGTGATGTCCGGCGTGGCATCGGTGACGGCTTCGATGGCGATTTTGGCCGGTTCTTTGTCGCCGGGATGCCAGCGGTAGAGATCGAAGCGCACGCGGAAGACAAGCGTCTTGCCATCGCGCGAGATCGCGGGGAAGACGACGAGGTCATCTTTGAAATTGGTGATCGCGGTGTGCTTGCTGCTGGCGAGATCGTGCTGCCAGAGGTTGCCGTTGCGGACGAAATAGAATCCTTTGCCGTCCGGCTTCCAAAGCGGCCAGCGGTTCTCGTTTTCATCGCTGATGACCTGCTTGAAGCTGCCATCCGCGCGATTGAAGAGCCAGATCTGGCCTGCACGCGATCCTTTAAATCCCTGCCGCCACCACGACTCCGAACCCTCACGCATGAAGAGCAGTTTCTGCCCATCCGGCGACAGCACGCCGTCGAATCCATAGTCATCAAAGAGCACGCTCTCCGCTTTGCGCTCATTCGCGTCGATAATCGCATGCCGCGCCGCGCGCGACTCGCGCAACCACGACCAATCCCGCGCCAGTGTGACCAGCAGGCCTTTGCCATCCGGCGTCCACTCGCGCAGATCGCTGCCGTCAGTGTGAAAGGTGAGCTGCTTCGGCTCGCCACCGCTCGCAGGCATCGAGTAGAGCAGTTTGAAGCCCTCGCGCTCGCTATTGAAGGCGATCTGTTTGCCATCCGGCGAGAAGGCCGGGCCAAAGTCGAGCGCCGGATGCGTCGTGAGCCGCGTGGCGCGTCCACCATCGGTCGGAGCCGTCCAAAGATCTCCCTGCCACTCGAACGCGACCGTTTTGCCATCCGGCGAAAGCGCAGGCTCGTGCACGAGGCGGACGGGCTCGGCGAAAGCGAGCGCGGGAAGGAGGAGCAGGAGGATTTTCTTCATAAACGAGCGCATGGAACGTCAGGTGGCGGGTGAATCAGTCGCGGTGGCGTGTTGGAGGGCAGGGGACCTTGGTGTCTCCAATTGTCTCCACGTTTTCGGAAAGCTCCAGAGAGATAGAGGGGACTTCAAAACGCTATCGCGCTGATCAGAATGAGAGCCCGAAATCTAGTTTCATCGCTGTGTAGAGATCCTCTGTCGGCGTCAGTTGGGTCAAGCGAGTGAGTTGGTTAATTGCTTGGAAAATGAGGCTAAAGAACTCCGAGGCAACGATTCCACCGACGCGAGAGCTCTACTGAGCGAGGGAAATGCCGTGAGGAGACGTCGAGAAAGGTGCTCCGCTTCCGAGCGGGCTCGGCCTGCAGATACAAATCACTCAAAAACCTGAATTAATGGCTTGCGCATCTTCAGGGACTCGCCAAGATCCGCGCTCCCAAGCCAGACCCTCTCCCCCAGAGACTGGCAATGATTCACCTCGGTGAATCACGCGATTATCGGAGCCAGAACCGGAAAAATCTGTGCCGCAGACCCTTAAATGGGCGGTGGTGCTGTCTTTCGGAACCAGAACCGGTTATCGCTTCGAAAGCAGCTCTTTTTTAACCACCATGCCCACAATCAATCAACTCGTCAGACACGGCCGCAAAGATAAAGCGGTGAAGTCCAAGTCGCCCGCGCTCGCTAAGTGCCCGCAGCGCCGTGGCGTGTGCCTCCAGGTGATGACCCGCACGCCCAAGAAGCCGAACTCGGCTCTGCGTAAGGTTGCCAAGGTGCGTCTGACAAACGGGTATGAAGTCATCGCTTACATTGGTGGTGAAGGTCACAATCTCCAGGAGCACTCCATCGTGCTCGTTCGTGGCGGCCGTGTGAAGGACTTGCCTGGTGTTCGCTACCATATCGTTCGTGGTACTCTTGACTGCCTTGGTGTGGATGCCCGCCGTCGTGGTCGTTCGAAATACGGTGCTAAGCGCCCGAAAGCCGGTGCTGCCGCCGCTGCCGCGAAGAAGAAGTAATTTTCGTCACCCTCTCCGTTTCACCCTTTTCCTCCTCACGACCATGGCCCGCAGAAAGCGCGTTTATAACAAGGAAGTCCACAAAGACAGCCGCTATGACAGCGAACTCGTCTCTAGTCTCATCGTTCGCGTCATGCAGAGCGGCAAGAAGGCCCTCGCTGAGCGTACCGTGTATCGTGCGATCGATATCCTCAATGAGAA
Organism: Verrucomicrobiaceae bacterium; assembly: GCA_016713245.1. Lineage (GTDB taxonomy): Bacteria > Verrucomicrobiota > Verrucomicrobiia > Verrucomicrobiales > Verrucomicrobiaceae > Prosthecobacter. The sequence continues at coordinate 1,148,528 of JADJPM010000004.1, forward strand.
GAGCGACAGCGTTCACCCATTGGAACTTTTCAATCGTGCTATCGAGAATGCTAAGCCTCGCGTTGAGGTGAAAGCTCGCCGCGTGGGTGGTGCTACCTACCAAGTGCCTCTTGAGGTTTCCCCGGCTCGCCAGGTGGCTTTGGCCATGCGCTGGATCATTGGATATGCTCGTGGTCGTAAAGGTCAGCCCATGTTCAATGCGCTCGCGAATGAATTGAAGGATGCCGCGCAAGGGCAGGGGAACTCCGTCCGCAAGCGTGACGATGTCCACAAGCAGGCTCAGGCCAATCGCGCCTTTGCCCACTTCCGCTTCTAATTTCCAGCTATCTGATTTTCGTTTCCCATGTCCGTCAATTCCCCCAATCGCGAATATCCGCTCGAAAGAACCCGTAACATCGGTATCTGCGCTCACATCGACGCAGGCAAGACCACGCTGACCGAGCGTATTCTTTTCTACACCGGCATGATCCACAAGATCGGCGAGGTGCATGATGGTGCCGCCACGACGGACTGGATGGAGCAGGAAAAGGAGCGCGGCATCACGATTACGTCGGCTGCGGTGACGGCTCGTTGGAAGCAGCTCAAGGAAGAAGGCATTTATAAGTCCCGCGAGATGGAAGACATCCGCGTGAACATCATCGACACGCCGGGCCATGTGGACTTCACCGCCGAGGTGGAGCGCTCCCTTCGTGTGCTTGACGGTGCCATCTTCGTGCTTTGCGGTGTTGCTGGTGTGCAGCCGCAGTCTGAGACCGTGTATCGTCAGGCGGAAAAGTATCGCGTTCCCCGCATCGCCTTTGTGAACAAGATGGACCGCACAGGTGCCAACTTTGACAATGTGGTCGAAGATGTCCGCAAGAAACTTGGTGCGCCTGCTTATCCCATTCTGATCCCCATCGGCGCTGAGGACAACCTCATCGGTCAGATCGACGTGGTGAACCAAAAAGCCATCATTTACTCCGATGACGAGAAGTTTGGCTCGAAGTACACTGTTCGCGACCTCCAAGGTGATGAAGTCGCCAAAGGCAAGGCAGCTTACAACGAGCTCTTGGATGCTGTTTGCAGCGCCGACGATGAGTTGGGCATGATGTTCCTCGAAGAGCAGCCCATCGGTCCGGTCGAACTCAAAGCTGGCCTGCGCCGTGCGGTGATTGCTAACAAGATTATCCCGATGGCTGGTGGCTCCGCCTTCAAAAACAAAGGTGTTCAGTATCTGATTGACGCCGTGATCGACTATCTTCCTGGCCCTCTCGACATCGAACCCCAGAAGGGCACTGTCGTGGACGAGCCTGAAAACGTCATTGAGGCCAAGCCAGATGACAATGGCAAGTTCATCGCCCTCGGCTTCAAGCTCTGGTCTGACAAATTTGGTCGTCTCGTTTTCTTCCGCGTCTATTCCGGCTGCGTCAAGAAGGGTGACACCATCTACAACCCTCGCACCCGCAAATCAGAACGTGTTGGCCGCCTTATCCAGATTCAGGCTAGCGTTCATAAAGACATCGATTGCTGTTACTCCGGTGATATTGCCGCCCTCGTGGGTGTGAAAGATGTCCGCACAGGCGACACCTTCTGCTCCGAAGACCTCGACGTTCAGCTTGAGCCACCGACCTTCCCGGAACCCGTTATCTCGATGGCTGTCGAGCCGAAGACCAAAGGCGATCAAGAAAAGATGGGCAATGCCCTTCAGCGCCTTTCCGAAGAAGATCCTACCTTCTTCGTCAAGACCGACGAAGAGACAGGTCAGGTCATCATCGCTGGCATGGGCGAGTTGCACCTCGAAATTCTCTGCGACCGTCTCAAGCGCGAGCACAAGGTGGAAACTAACACCGGCAAGCCGCAGATCGCTTATCGTGAAACGCTCACCAAGGAAGCCGATGGCGAAGGAAAACTCGTCAAGCAGTCCGGTGGTCGTGGTCAATATGGTCACGTTGTCATCAAGGTGCGTCCTGGTGAAAAGGGCTCCGGAGTCGTTGTCGAAAACAAGGTTGTTGGTGGTACCATTCCGAAAGAGTTCATCAATCCTGCCAAAGCGGGTTGCATCGAAGCTGCTCTCAATGGCGTCATCGCGGGCTATCCTGTGATCGACCTTCACATCGACCTCGTCGATGGTTCCAGCCATGATGTCGATTCCAACGAAAACGCCTTCAAGATGGCCGGGATCTTTGCAGTGAAGGATGCCCTAAAGAAAGCCAAGTGCATCCTGCTTGAGCCAATCATGGCTGTGGAGGCCTCCACGCCAGAAGATTATCAAGGCGACATCCTCGGTGACCTTAACCGCCGCCGCGGCAAGATTCAGGGCATGGACATGCGCGGTGCCACCGCCGTCCTGCGGGCCGAAGTGCCGCTGGCCGAAATGTTCGGCTACTCCACCGCCATCCGCACCCTTTCCTCCGGTCGTGCTAGCTACAGCATGCAGCCTTCCCACTTCGAGCAGGTGCCGCAGCAAATCGTCGATCAGATCGTCGAGCAGCGCGGTGGTGGTAAATCCTGATCGTCATCCTTCACTGAAACCCTTTTAACCAAGTAGAACTGTCATGAGTAACCAGCGCATCCGCATCCGACTCCGCGCCTACGACTACCGCACGCTCGACAAGAGCACCGCGGACATCGTCGAAACCGCCAAGCGCACTGGCGCCCGTGTCGCGGGTCCCATCCCGTTGCCAACCCGCATTGAGAAGTTCACCGTGAACCGCTCACCGCACGTGGACAAGAAGTCGATGGACCAGTTCGAACTGCGCACTCACAAGCGCCTTCTTGACATCGTTGATCCAACCGCTCGCACAGTCGATGAGCTGAAGAAGCTCAATCTTCCTTCCGGTGTGGACATCACGATTCGTATCTAATTTCACCTCGAGAACCCCCCAAAAAATCATCCCCACGGAGATAACCCTATGAGTCTCGGACTAATCGGCAAAAAACTCGGCATGACGAAAGTATACACGGACAAAGGCGAAGCTGTCGCTGTGACCGTTGTGGACGTCAGCGGCAACCAAATCATCCAGGTCAAGCGTAGCGATGGCAAGGATGGCTACACCGCCGTGCAGGTTGGCTACGGTGAACAAAAGGAATTTCGCGTCACGAAGCCCCTTATGGGTCACTTCAAAAAGCACGGCTCGACCGCCAAGAAGATCGTGAAGGAATTCCGCCTCACGGGTGATGACAAGCTCCCCGCTGCTGATGCCAAGTATGACGCCAGCCTCTTCACCAGCGGCCAGATCGTTGATGTCATCGGTACTACCAAGGGTAAGGGCTTTCAAGGCGTTGTGAAGCGCTGGAACTTTGCTGGTCAGCCGCAGTCTCACGGTTCCATGATGCATCGCCGTCCGGGTTCTATCGGTTGCCGACTTACCCCAGGTCTCGTCTGGAAAAATCAAAAGATGCCAGGCCATGATGGCGTTGACCGCCGCACAACTCAGAATCTCGTCGTCGTGCAGAGCCGTCCTGAAGAGGGACTTCTGTTCATCAAAGGCTCCGTCCCCGGCAATAAAGGCAGCATCGTCGTGGTGCGCCCCGGTAAGAAGGCTAAATAATTTCACCGAGGAACTGCATCATGTCCGCCCAAGTTCTAACAGCAGATGCCGCAAAAGCGGCCCAAATCAACCTCACCGAAGGTCATCAAGGCTCCCAAGCCCTGCACGAAACCGTGGTCGCCTATCGTGCGAACCGTCGTCAAGGCACAGCTTGCACGAAAAACCGCTCCGAAGTCTCCGGCTCCGGCAAGAAGCTCTGGAATCAAAAGGGCACTGGCAATGCTCGTATGGGTTCCAAGCGTTCTCCGATCTGGAGTGGTGGTGGCGTCGTTTTCGGCCCACGTCCTCGTGACTACTCCAAGAAGACCCTTAAGAATGTCAAAAAGCTGGCTCTTCGTGCCGCCTTGACCGCCCGCATCAATGACGGCGCTGTGCTAACTGTGGGTGACTTCGCCATTGCTGATGGCAAGACAAAGAGTTTTGTCTCCGCTGTCGGCAAAATTTCCACGGCCAAGAATGTGCTCGTGCTCGGCAACAAGTTTGACGAAGTCACCTTCCGCGCCGCTCGCAACGTTCAAAATGTCCAGCTCATGGCTGCCAGTGATGTGAACGCCGAGAACCTTCTTCGCTACCAGGCCATTGTTGTGGCTGGTGATGCCCTCCAAACCCTTGCCTTGAGGACCGCTTGATATGAGAGACCTTCACAAAGTGATTCAGACCATCCGCCTTACCGAGAAAGCAACCCTCCTCGGCGAGAACAACAATGAGTATGTCTTCCGTGTCGACCCCCAGGCTACGAAGATTGACATCAAGCAGGCTGTGGAAAAACTTTTCGGCAAGAAAGTCGATGGGGTCCGCACCCTGAATGTTTCAGGCAAGGCCAAGCGCGAACGCCGCGCCGATTATGGCCGCACCAACCATTGGAAAAAAGCCATCGTCCGTCTCCAAGCCGGCGAGAAGCTCGACCTCGCATGATCCCCCGCCCCTTCTAGGCAACCCTTTACCCTTACACGACCATGGCGCTGAAAACATTCAAGCCCCAAACCCCTTCCAACCGCTACAAGGAGTGGAACTCATTCGACGAGATCACCAAGGATACGCCGGAGAAAAGCCTCACCGTCGCTCTCCGCCGTAGTGGTGGCCGTAACAACACGGGGCGCATCACCTGCCGTCACATCGGTGGTGGTCATGACAAGCGTTACCGTCTCATCGACTTCAAGCGTCTTCGGCGTAACGAAGCCGCCAAAGTGATCGGCATCGAGTACGACCCGAATCGTTCGGCTCGTATCGCCCTTGTGGAATACAAGGATGGTGAGCGTGCTTACATTCTCGCTCCTGCTCAGCTCAATGTCGGTTCAAGTGTCATGGCTGGTGAAAATGCCGCTCCTGATGTGGGTAATGCGCTTCCTTTGGCCAAGATCCCTCTTGGTATGAGCATCCACAACATCGAGCTCGTCCCAGGACGCGGTGGTGTTGCTGCTCGCGCAGCAGGTCAGGCGGCCGTTTTAAATAACCGTGAAGGTGAGTATGCCCTTGTGCGTATGCCCTCCGGTGAAATCCGCAAGATACTCGCCGTCTGCTACGCCACGATCGGTCAGGTTGGTAATATTGAGCACATGAATGTGGTCTCTGGCAAGGCAGGCCGAACACGCTGGCAGGGCGTCCGCCCGACAGTGCGTGGTATGTGCATGAACCCCATTGATCATCCGAACGGTGGTGGTGAAGGTCGTTCTAAGTCTGGCGGTGGTCGCCAGCATCTCCTCAGCCCCTGGGGGCACGCTAAGGGTGAGAAAACCCGCAACAAGAAGAAGGCCACCGGCAAGCTCATCGTCCAGCATCGTAAAGGCAAGTAACCCACTTTTGACTAACCAAATTTTCTTATGGCACGTTCCCTGAAAAAAGGCCCCTTCATTCAGCAGGCCCTCCTCGACAAGGTGGACAAGATGAATGAGTCGAAAGGCGGCAAGCGCCCCATCAAGACCTGGGCTCGCTCTTCGATGATCACCCCCGATCTCGTCGGTCACACCTTCCTTGTGCACAACGGCAAGGACTTTGTGTCCGTCTATGCGACTGAAAACATGGTCGGTCATCGTCTGGGCGAATTCGCCCTGACGCGTCTGTTCAAATCCCACGGTGCTGTCACCGTCAAAGCTGCTAAGTAATCCTGTTTCTGATCTTTTTGTTCATGTCTCTCTCAACTACCGCATGTTACACTTTCGCTCTGCTTCTGGCAGTGGGTGGTGTCGTGCGTGCACAGAGTGATGTGAATCTTGAACTTCGCGAATTACACACCACACTCGCGGTGGCTGCGCAGAAAATCCAAAAGCTGGAGGCTGAAGCCGCTTCTTCAAAGGACAAGTGCGATGCACTCGCTCAATCTGCCGCTGCAGCGAACAGTGAGACGGGTGAATTGAGGGATCGCTATGAAAAGCTTCGTGGTTTGCTTGAAGGTCTTGGCATCTCGGCTCTCGAAACATCCAAGGATCAGGCGCAGGAGCGTCTTCTTGCCGCCTTGAGTGATCTTCGAATCGTCAAACAGCAACGTGATGAGCTTGCTCATTCGCTCATGGAGGTTGCGGAGGCGAGTGTGAACCTCGCCCGTAGCGCTCCGAATGCCGATCCATCTGCTGCGGATACCCTGAACAAGACGCTCACTGCTGCTGACGGGCTTCTCAGTAAGGTTGGAAATACCTCTCCAGTTGAAAATTCTCAGGCCGCTGACCTCCAAAACGCTCGTGTCGTCTCATTGAAGTCAGAACTTGGCATCGCCGTTCTCAGCCTTGGTCGCAAAGACGGTGTAAAGCCAGGCATGCCATTCGAAATTTTTCGCGAAGACAAGCCTATCGCTAAGGTGCTCATCACCGAAGTCCGTCAGTCTGTCTGCGGTGCCATCGTCCAGGAACTCGCTGACAATACGGATCCCGTCCGCGTTGGAGATCGTGGCCGAGCCGAGACCACCGCCTCCCCTTTCTAAAAATCCACCCTGCACACGAAGAAGCCTCTCAAAGTTATGTCAGTCCCCACCGTCCGCTCCACATATAAGTATGCCCGGATCTCCCCGCAGAAGGCCCGTCAGGTCACTCGCGCCATCACAGGTATGCCCGTGAGCCAAGCCCTCAGCGTCCTCGATTTCACTCCGAAGAAGGGTGCCTTCCTCGTCGGCAAAGTTTTGCGTAGCGCTGTCGCAAACGCCGAGAACAACCACGAACTCGATGCTTCAGAGATGGTTGTCACCAGTGCTGTCGCCACTCCTGGCCCTGCTCTTTCCCGCTTCATGCCACGTGCTCGTGGTTCAGGTGCCGCAATCAAAAAGCGAATGTCTCATATTACCGTTATCATCGGTGCCAAGCCTGAAGAAGAAGCTAAGCCCGAGAAGGCTGCCAAGTCTGCCAAGAAGAAGGCCGCCAAAAAATCTGCTGAATAACCCTTTTCGTCACTTAACAACTCGATCCGCACCTTATGGGCCAGAAAGTCAATCCAATCGGTTTCCGCCTCGCCGTCTCCAAAGACTGGCGCTCCAAGTGGTATGCTCCGAAGAAGGAGTTCGCCGATTCCCTACACAGTGACATAGCTATCCGCACCTACCTCAAGGAGAAGCTCATGCAGGCTGCCTTGGCGAAAATTGTGATCGAGCGTGCTTGGAACCAGGTTCGCGTCACCCTTCACACCGCTCGTCCAGGGCTTGTTATTGGTCGTAAGGGGCAGGAGATCGAGGTGATGAGTCAGAAGATTTCCGAAATGTGCGGTGGTCGTCAGGTGAAGATCGACATCTTTGAAATCAAGCAGCCTGAACTTGACGCTCAACTAGTAGCCGAAGCTGTTACCGTTCAGCTGGAGCGACGTATCTCTTTCCGCCGCGCGATGAAACGCGCCGTGCAGACCGCCATGGACATGGGTGCTGAAGGCATTCGTATTCGCGTTGCTGGTCGTCTCGGTGGTGCGGACATCGCTCGTGCTGAATGGTATCGCCAAGGTAAAGTCCCTCTTCAAACTCTGCGCATCCCGATTGATTATGGGTTCGCCGAAGCACGCACCGTGTATGGTATCATTGGCTGCAAAGTCTGGATGAACCGTGGCAACGCCCCTGAAAACACTCGTCCCCGAGACGAGCGTCGTCCTCGTCGCGATCGCAATGATGGCGGTGGCCCTGGTGGCGCTGCCCCTCGTGGTGGTCGTGCCCGTCGCCCTATGGGTGAAGGTGCCCCTGCTGCCGCTCCTGCCGAAGCCCCAGCCGTTGCTTGATTCCAACTATCCAAGTTCAAATTTCAAAATAGACAGTCATGGCACTTCTCCCCAGCAGAACCAAATACCGCAAGCAGCAGCGTGGTAATCGCAGTGGCAATGCCACCAGTGGAAACAAGCTCGATTTTGGTGACTTCGGCCTTCAGCTCCTCGACCGCGGCTGGATCAAGAACAACCAGATCGAAGCCTGCCGCGTGGCTCTCACGCGGTTCCTCAAGCGTAAAGGTAAGGTGTTTATTCGTATCTTTCCGCATAAACCTGTCACTCAGCGTCCGCCAGAAGTGCGAATGGGTAAGGGTAAGGGTGCTCCCGAATTTTGGGTCGCCGTCGTGCTCCCTGGCCACATGATGTTTGAAATCTCCGGCGTCAACGAAGCCACTGCCCGCGAAGCCTGCCGCTTGGCCGCCAACAAGATTGGTATCCGCAGCCGCTTTGTCACTCGTGAGTCCTTGCACAAATAACCTTCGGAGAACCTAGAACCGCGAACCGAGAACCGCCCCATGAAGATCAAAGAACTCCGTGAATCCAGTGTCGAAGAGCTTTCCGCCCGCCGCCGCGAGCTGAAACAAGAAGCCCTCAACCTGCGAATTTCGCAGCAGAGCGGCCAACTTGAAAATCCTGCCCGCATTACCTTGATCCGCAAGGAAATCGCGCGCATTGAGACAATCATCACTGAGCGTTCCCGCGCCGCCGTCGTTAAGAAGGCTGCCTAATCCTCCGCAACAACCCTTTCAAAAACGTTACACATGAGCGAGGCCGCCACCACATCCGCCCCTACAGATAAGAAGACCGTGCAAAAGACACGCGTCGGAGTCGTCACTTCCGCCAAGATGACCAAGACGATCGTCGTCGAAGTCGAGCGGCGCGTGCCACATCCACGTTTCAAGAAAATCGTCCGCAAGACCTCGAAGTTCTATGCTCACGATGAAAAGGGCGAGGCTAAGGAAGGTGACAAGGTGCTCATCGCCGAGACCCGCCCTCTCTCCAAGCTCAAGCGCTGGAATCTCACTGAGGTCCTCAAGCACTAATCATTTCTTTTTTCACGAACCCCAGACCCACGGAGGAACCGACTTATGCTTCAAATGGAATCCGAAATCCCGATCGCCGACAACACCGGCGCTCGCATGGCCGAAATGATCGGCGTGCTCGGCAAGAAAAACACCCGTTTCGCTTACGTTGGCGATATTATAACGGCCCACGTCCGTGAGTCGACTCCGACTGCCGCTGTGAAAAAAGGCGAAGTGATTCGTGCTGTCGTCGTGCGCACTGCGCATCCGATCCGCCGCAACGACGGCTCCATCCTCCGCTTCGACAAGAACGCCATCGTTGTGATTGACAAGGACAACAATCCCAAGGGCACCCGCATCTTCGGCCCAGTAGCTCGTGAGCTGCGCGACAAGAACTTCATGAAGATCGTTTCCCTCGCACCTGAAGTGCTTTGATTTAAACACATGAAAACCCACGTCAAAAAAGGCGATACCGTCACTGTCATCTCCGGCGCCAGCAAAGGCAAGCAGGGCACTGTGCTCCAGGTTCTTCCCGCCAAAGGTCGTGTCCTCGTAGAGGGCGTGAATATGATGAAGAAAGCCATCAAACCTACTCAGCAAAATCAAGCTGGTGGTCATGTTGAAAAGGAAGCGCCCATCGCGATCTCCAATGTAAAGCTGGCAGACGCACCGAAAAAAGAAAAGAAGGCCCCTGCAAAGAAAAAGGCAGTTGCTAAAAAGAAGTAAGACGCCATTCTTACGCCCCCATTTTTGCCTCCCCCCTCGCACCAAGCTCTGCTCCAATGAGCAGACCACGATGGAAAGGACGCACAGCCCGAAACTGATCCATGGAACCCGCCCTCAAAACCCTCTATAAACAAAAAGTCAGTGAACTGAAGAGCCAACTTGGTCTTGAAAACGTTCACGAAGTGCCAAAGCTCGAAAAAATCGTCCTAAACTGCTCTGTTGGCAGCCAGGGAGAGCGCAAGCAGGCCATCGAAGATGCTGTGAACGAAGTACAGCTCATCACCGGCCAGAAGCCTATCATCACCAAGTCGAAAAAGGCAATCGCCAACTTTAAGCTCCGTGAAGGTGAAAACGTAGGCGTCAAGGTCACCCTGCGTGGTAACAAGATGTACGACTTCATGATGCGCCTCGTCCGCACCGCTGTCCCCCGCGTGCGTGACTTCCGTGGCGTTGCCCCTCGTGCTTTTGATGGTCGTGGCAACTACACCCTCGGCATCAGCGATCAGTCCATCTTTCCCGAAATCGAGCTCGACAAAATCAAGCGCACCCTTGGTTTCGACATCACCTTCGTCACTAGCACCACCAATGACGATCATGCACGCGAAATGCTTCGTGCACTTGGAATGCCCTTTCGCTCGATGGGTAAGAAAAAGAGCGATGATGCCGCCGCCGAAGGTGCACAGGCAGCCTGATCCTGAACTTTAAACACCACGGACCCACCGCCACGTCATGACTGATCCGATTTCTGATTTTCTCACCCGCATCCGCAACGGCCTATCCGCCGGTCAGGAGCAGATCCTCGCGCCCTTCTCGAAAATGAAGGCCGAACTCGCCCGTATTCTCAAGGAGGAGGGCTACATCTGGGCCTATGAGGTGGACACCAGTGCCGCCCATCCCCGCCTCAAGCTCAAGCTGAAGTACACGGACGACACCACTCCTGTGATTCGCAAGCTTCAGCGGGTCTCGAAGCCTGGTCTCCGTAAGTATGTCTCTTGTGATGAGATTCCACGTGTCCTCGGTGGTCTCGGTATCGCTATCCTTTCGACCTCGAAAGGCGTTATGACTGGTTCCCGTGCTCGCAAATCGAAGCTCGGCGGCGAACTCCTCGCCTTTGTCTGGTAAACCTCGAACTTGGAGCCCCTTTTACCATGTCCCGCGTCGGCAAACTCCCCATTAGTCTTCCTGAAAAAGTCACCGTCAAAGTCGGTGATGATCGCAAAGTTAACGTCAAAGGCCCCAAGGGCGAACTCAACTGGGTTCTTCCTCGTGGCGTGACTGTCACTGGCGATGCCAAAACTCTGAGCGTCACCCGTGAATCAGAAGAGCGCACTGTGCGTGCCCTTCATGGCACCACGCAGCGCCTAATCACCAACATGATCGTCGGTGTGTCCCAAGGTTACACACGTAACCTCGAAATCCATGGCGTGGGCTTCCGTGCCGCCGTCAAGGGTTCGAACATTGATCTCCAGTTGGGCCAGAGCCATGATCGCCTTCATCCCATTCCGAATGGTGTGAAGGTGACAGTGACCGAGAACACCAAAATCAGCATCGAAGGCATCGACAAGCAAGTTGTTGGCCAGCTCGCCGCTGACATCCGCGCCTACTACCCGCCAGAGCCCTACAAGGCCAAGGGCGTCCGCTATGTCGGCGAATACATCCGCCGCAAAGCCGGCAAGTCCGTCAAGTAACCCTTTCATTTTCGCACGCAGACCATCATGGCCACTCAAAATCGCAAAGCCATCCGCGCACGCATTCATGCGCGTATTCGCCGCAAACTTAGCGGTACCGCGCAACGCCCCCGCCTCGCCGTTTATTTCTCCAATGCCAACGTCTATGCCCAGATCATCGACGATGAGGCAGGTAAAACTATCGTTTCCGCCTCCACGAAGGAAAAGGGCTATGGTACAGGTAAGGCCAACTCGGAACACGCCGCTAAGGTTGGTGCTGCCATTGCCGAACGTGCTGCTGCCAAGAGTATTTCCGCTGTCGTCTTTGACCGCGCCGGTTTCACCTTTCATGGCAAGGTCAAGGCTCTCGCCGATGCCGCCCGTGAAAAAGGCCTTCAGTTCTAATCCTCGTCACCTCGTACCTTTCCCAAACGCACTGTATGGCCACTGAAATAGCAGCCCCCGTCACCGAAGAACTCGAAGCCCCCATCGAGGAGATCATCGCCCAGGTCATCGCCGCTCCTCAGCAGCGTGAATCCCGCGATTCTCGTAGCTCTGGTGATACCATCGAGAAGGTGGTTCACATCAACCGTTGCGCCAAGGTCGTCAAAGGCGGTCGTCGCTTCAGTTTCAGCGCCTTGGTCGTCGTCGGCGACCAGCAGGGTAAAGTCGGCTGGGGATTCGGTAAGGCCAACGAAGTGGCTGATGCCATTAAAAAGGCCACCGAAAGCTCCAAGAAAAACATGGCGACCTATAACATCACCAATGGCACCATCCCTCATGAGACCATCGGTGATCATGGCGGCGGCTATCTCATGCTGAAACCTGCTTCCCCTGGTACTGGTATTATTGCCGGTGGTGCAGCCCGTGCCGTTCTAGAGTGCGTCGGAGTGAAAGACGTCATCGGCAAGTCCCTTGGCTCCTCGAATCACGCGAACATCGTCAAAGCCACCTTGCATGCTCTGAGCACGCTTCGCCTCCCTGATGAAATCCTCCGCGCTCGCGGCCGCGAGCGGAAGCCCAAGGCTCTCTAAGCCTTTTGCATCTCAAACACTTAAATTTCAAAACACATGCAGCTCCAAGACACACAAAATCGCCCCGGCGCCCGTAAGCGTCGCAAGCGCATCGGCTGCGGAGAAAGCTCCGGCCATGGTAAAACCTCCTGCAAAGGCAACAAGGGCCAGATGGCCCGTTCCGGTCGCGGTATCCGCCCCGGTTTTGAAGGTGGCCAGATGCCGATGCATCGTCGTCTTCCGAAGAAGGGTTTCAACAACGCCGCGTTCCAGGACGCCATTGAGGTCGTTAACGTGGGTGAACTCAACAATGCCTTCGAGGACGGAGCCACCGTCGATGAGGCATCCCTCCGCACCGTCGGTCTGGTGTCGCGCAATTGCGATTCGATAAAGGTTCTCGGCACCGGCGAACTGACTCGCAAACTCACCATCCAGGGCGCGAAAGTCAGCGCCGCGGCCCGTGAGAAGATCGAGAAGGCAGGCGGCAGCATCGCCGCGTAGTTTCTCATCATTCCCAACCACTCTCGTGATGGGCCGGTTTCCGCGGTATTCGACCACCGCTCTCGGAAACAGGCCCATCGCCGCATCTAAGCCAACACTCCGCCAATGATTTCCGCATTCGCCAACAGCTTCAAGGTCCCGGAACTCCGCTCCCGCATTCTTTTCACGCTCGCCATGATCGTGATCGTGCGCATCGGCACTCAGATCACCCTTCCTGGCATTGATCCCACCGTCCTCAGCCAGTGGATCACCGACAAAGCCGAGAACAGCACCTCTGCCGGTGCCCAGGTGGCTGCTTTGCTCAATATCTTCTCTGGTGGGGGCCTTCAAAACTGCGCCATCTTCGCCCTCGGAATCATGCCTTACATCAGCGCCAGCATCATGCTGCAGTTGCTGACAGCCGTGTGGCCGCCTCTGACGAAACTCGCCCGTGAAGAAGGGGGGCGTCAAAAGATCACCCAATACACCCGCTGGGCCACCATCGTGCTTTGCGTCTTTCAGGCCTTCATGCTAGTGCAATCGCTCGCCGATCCGAAGCAGAACTACCTCATGCAGGGGCTCGGTCAGACGATTGAAACCATGGGACGTCCACTCGTGCCGAATTTTGGCTTCTGGACCTTCATCCTGCCTGCCGTCATTACCATCACCGCTGGCACCATGTTCATGATGTGGCTCGGCGAGCAGATCACGGAGCGTGGCATCGGCAATGGCACTTCCATCCTCATCTGCGTGAACATCGTATCCGACCTTCCGGGTGCTTTCATTCAAGTGTGGAAGACCTACGTGGGTGGTGCGGATGCAGATCCTACCAGCGCGGCAAAGCTCGTCATCCTTCTCGGATTCATGATCTTGGTGATTGCGGGCGTTATCGCCCTCACTCAGGCTACTCGTCGCATCGCCATCACTTACGCCAAACGTGTGGTGGGTCGCAAAGTGTATGGTGGCCAGACGCAGTATCTGCCTTTGAAGATCAATTATTCCGGCGTGATGCCCATCATTTTCGCTCAGGCCATCCTGCTGTTCCCCACACAGATCCTCGCCTCCTTCTTCAGCGATGTCGGCTGGATTCAGAGCCTCTCCATGACGCTCAGCACCGGGTTCTGGTATTACACCATCTCCGCCCTGCTCATCTTCTTCTTCAGCTACTTCTGGGTCGCCACCATGTTCCAGCCGCAGCAGATCAGCGAGGACCTCAAAAAGTCCGGTGGTTATATCGCGGGCATTCGTCCGGGCAAACCTACGGCTGACTTCCTCGACTTCACGATGAGTCGTCTCACCTTCGCCGGTGCCATCTTCCTCACCGCCCTCTACATTCTTCCGGGCATCACCAGCTCTGCGCTTGGCATTTCTGCCTCCGCAGCGCAGTTCCTTGGTGGCACCAGCCTTCTCATCTTGGTCGGCGTCGTGCTCGACGTGATGCGCCAAGTGGAAACGCACCTCCTTCAGAGTCACTATGACGGCTTTCTGAAGAAGGGACGCATCCGTGGTCGTTTCGACCGCCTCCAGCAGACCGGTGGTAAGGTGATGGATTCGACCACACTCGTGTGGCTTTGGGTCGGCATCGCGCTCATCGTGCTGGTCGCCCTCGTGAGTTATCTCCTCAACAAGTGAGCATCCTTTCCTGGCTCATGGGTCTTGCCAAATCGGGGAACATCCCCATCCGTCACGGTCAGCAGCAGGACTGTATCCGCAAAGCCGGGCAGCTCGCCCGGGACATCCTGTTGAAGACTGCCGCCGAGGTCCATGCCGGTATCACCACGGGTGAGATCGACCGCTTTGCCGCTGCCACCATGAAGGCTAGTGGCTGCACGAGTGCCTTCCTCGGCTATCGCCAGTTCCCCGGTAACATCTGCATCTCCATCAACGAGGAAGTCGTTCACGGCATTGGCGGCTCACGCGTCATCCAGGATGGCGACATCGTGAAAATCGACATTGGCATCTACCGCGATGGCTGGGTGGGTGACAATGCTCTCACCGTTCCCGTCGGTAATGTGGATAAGGAGACGCTCAAGCTCATGGCCGCCACGGAGGAATCCCTCCACATTGCCATCAATCACGCCCGTGATGGATGGATGCTCGGCGACCTCTGCCACAGCGTCGAAAACCATGTCACCAAGTATGGATTCAGCGTCGTCCGCGAATTCGTCGGTCATGGTGTGGGCCGTAAACTGCACGAAGATCCGCAGGTGCCCAATTTTGGCAAAAAAGGCGAGCGTCCGCGACTCAAGGCCGGTATGACCCTCGCCATCGAGCCCATGATCAACATGGGCACCGAGAAGACACGCATTCTTGAGGACAAGTGGACCGTCATCGCCACGGATCGCAAGCCCAGCAGCCACTACGAGCATGTCGTGCTCATCACGCCGCAGGAGCCTGAGATCCTCACCTATCGCAAGCGCATGTTCCCGAAAGGCGTCGAGGACCTCACGCCGCGCCCGATCAAGGATCTTTGGCCCTAAACCGGCATCTCACCGTGTCCGCCGCGTCTTCCAGCTCTGACTATGCCCTGCTCGATAGCGGCGGTTTTCAAAAGCTGGAGCGTTTTGGCACCGTGGTGCTCTCCAGGCCTTGTGCACAGGCCGTGTGGCACCCCACGCTGCCCAAGCATGAATGGCAAAATGCTACAGCGACGTTCTTTCGTGATGGCGGCAATCAATGGCGGGGCCGAGACCGTCTGCCGGAATCATGGACGATCCATGTCGATGGCACGCGCTTTCAGCTCAGTTCAACTGACTTCGGCCATCTGGGCATCTTCCCCGAGCAGCGGGATCAATGGCGGCGCATTCGCGAAGTCTGCGCCGCGTATCAGACCAAGCATCAGCGGGCTGCCCGTGTGCTGAATCTCTTCGCCTACTCTGGCGGGAGCACGCTTGCCGCGGCGCATGCGGGGGCGGAGGTCTGCCATGTAGATGCCTCCAAAGGCATGGTAGAATGGGCACGTCAAAACGCGGCGATCAATCAGCTTCAAGATCGTCCGGTGCGCTGGATCGTCGATGACGTGACCAAATTCCTCGAACGTGAACTCCGCCGTGAGCGCCGCTACGATTTGATCATCCTCGATCCGCCGAGCTATGGCCGCGGAGCCAAGGGAGAGGTCTTCAAGATCGAAAACGATCTGCCCAAGCTGCTTTCTCTGCTCGCGAAACTCACCTCGGACGAGCCGCTCGGTGTGCTGCTTTCCTGCCACACGCCTGAGCTCACGCCCATCTCACTGCACCATCTGCTGCTGCAGGCATTTGGATCTCGTGGTGGACATTTCGAGCAAGGCGAGATGCAATTGCGCGGTGCTGAAAATGTCCTGCCAGTGCCCAGCGGTGGGTTTTGCTGGTGGTTGAAGGATTGATCGCGACTCACCAACCGCCGCCGAGTGCCTTGATCAGCATCACCGTGGCTAAAAAGCGCTCGCCCTGAATGCGGGTGGATTCCTGCTCGGCACGCAGCAGCGTGCGCTGGCCATCCAGCACCTCGTAGTAGGCCACCAGGCCGGAGTCGTAGCGCTTTTGGGAAAAGGCCAATGCCTGACTGGCGGCTGCCACCGTGGCATCTTGAGCGGCAGACTGGCGTTTCAGCACCTCGATGCCAGCCAGTGCATCCTCCACTTCACGCACGGCGGTGAGCACCGTGCTTTTGTAAGTCGCCGCCGCTTGATCGTAGCGGGCCTGACTGGCCGCAATACCTGCCTTCACGCCGCCACCACGCAGCAATGGCCATTCCACACCGGCGGGACCGAGACCCCACACGCGGCTGGCCGCATCCGCGATCTTCCACGGATAGCTCGTCTGCGTGCCGCCGGTTAAGCCGATCGTCACGCTCGGAAACATCGCGGCACGAGCCACACCGATCTCCGCATTCAGCGCCGCCATCTGGCGTTCCGCACTCGCGATGTCCGGGCGTCGTTCGAGCAGATCACTCGGCACCGATTTAGGCACCGAGGGCGGCTGACCGCTGATCGCATGCTCGGGTTGATTGAATTGGGAAGGCGTGGTGCCTAGCAGCAGTGCCATGGCATGCTCCAGTTCCATGCGCGTGCGTTCCAGCCCGATCGCCTCCGCCTCGGTGGCATTCAAATCGGTCTCCGCCTGTGCCACATCCACCTGGGCGATGTCGCCCTGCTCAAAGCGGGTGCGGGCAAGGCTCACCGTCTTGCGCCGCAGCTCGACCGTGCGACGAAGCAAAGCAATTTGCGCATCCTGCGTGCGCAGCGCCAGGTAATTCATCGCCAGCTCGCTTTGCAGGCTCAGCAACGCGGTTTGGAGATTCGCCTCCGCGGCTTCGGCACGCTCGTTTCCGGCTAGGCTTTGATTTCGCAGGCGACCCCAGAAATCGAGTTCGTAGCTCAAATCCAAACCGGTGCCCAGGATCGTGCGAGTGCGACCTCCTGCGAATTGAAACTTCAAATTGCTCGATCCGCGACTGCGCTGCGCCGAGCTATTCAGTGTGAGAAAAGGAAACAGGTTCGCCCGATCCGCTCGTGCCAGCGCCTGCGCTTCCGTCACGCGATGCATCGCCAGTTCGAGCGTGGGATTGTTTGCCTCCGCCTGCTTCATCAGGGTGGAGAGCCTCGCATCACCAAACGAACTCCACCACGAGCCGCGTTTCGCCTCGTCACGCGGCGTTGCCGTGCGCCAGGGGCCGCTGCGCTTAAAAGAGGAGGGCAGGGGAACCGCGGGCTTCAGGAACGATGGGGCCAGATTGCATCCCGTGAGCACGAGGAGGCCCAGCAAGGCCGCTGCTGCTTGTCCTGTGGTTCTGCCAGTTTCCGATTTCCGAGTCACCATGTTGAATGACTTCATTCCGGGCGCTTTGCATGCGTTCTTTCCAACGGAATGCTTTTTGAGCCTTCGAGGCAAAGCCGATGCTTCGAGAGCCGTAGAAGCTTCATGCCTTCTCTCGATTCATTTTCACGTCGCGACCTCCTCGCCCGTCTGGGAGGTGGTTTGGGCTCGTTGGGGCTTGTTTCCAGTCTTGAAGCCGCAGGCGGCCTGCCGCGCACGAATTTCATCCCGAAGGCCAAACGCATCATTCATCTCTTCATGAATGGCGGTCCTTTCGGTCCTGACTACTTCGACCCGAAGCCCGCGCTGACCAAATATGCCGGTCAGAAGCCCGAAGGCGCGGATCTCCGCACCGAACGGCCCACCGGCGGCTTGCTCGCCTCGCCGTATGCCTATTCGAAGCACGGCCAAAGCGGCTTGGAGATCAGCGAATTGCTCCCGAACCTCGCCCGGCATGCCGATGACCTTTGCGTGCTGCGTTCCTGCCACACCGACAATCCCAATCACGGCCCCGCGTTGCTGCTCATGAACAATGGCACGATGACCGAGCGCGTGCCCAGCATGGGTTCGTGGCTCAGCTACGGCCTCGGCAATGAAAACGCCAACCTGCCCTCCTTCGTTGTGCTGTGCCCCGGCAAGCCCGTGCGCTTCTCGATCCTGTGGAGCAGTGCCTTCCTACCTGCGCAGCATCAGGGTGTTTACATCAATCACTCCAATCTCGATCCGAAGCAGATGATCCCGTGGCTGACCAACAGCCGCCTGGCATCCAGCGACCAACGCCGCCAGCTCGATCTCATGCAGACGCTCAATGCCGAGCACCTCGCGGCTCGTGGTGGAGCCGATGTCATGCTCAACGGCCGCATCCAGGCCATGGAAACCGCCTTCCGCATGCAGTCGGCGGCCACCGATGCCTTCGACGTGAATCTCGAGTCGCCCAAAGTTCGCGAGATGTATGGCACGAGCCATTTCTCCAACGGCTGCTTGATGGCCCGCAGGCTCGTCGAGCGTGGCGTGCGCTTCGTGCAGGTCTATTACGGCAACGGCCAGCCCTGGGACACCCATTCCAACCACGAAACCGCCACGCGAAAACTCGCCGCCGACATCGACCGGCCCATCGCCGCCCTCATCGCCGATCTCAAGCAGCGTGGCATGCTCGACGACACGCTCATCGTCTGGGGCGGCGAGTTCGGTCGCACGCCCGTCAGTGAGAACGGCAATGGCCGCGACCACAACCCGCACGGCTTCTGCATGTTCTTCGCTGGCGGTGGAGCACGCGGCGGCACCGCCTATGGCCAGAGCGACGAATTCGGCTTCAAGGCCGCCGTGGACAAAATGCACATCCACGACATCCACGCCACCATCCTGCACCTCCTCGGCATCGACCACGAAAAGCTCACCTACCGCTACGCCGGCCGCGATTACCGACTCACCGATGTGCATGGCCGTGTGCCGCGAGCCATTGTGGGCTGAGGGCAGAGAGTGATTTCACCTTCAGACTCGAAATTCCTTCGCCGGGAGTCCGTTTGTTGCCATCCTCCACGCTCCCTTCCCGACTCACGTATGTCTTCTCCCTCCGCTCCCTCCTCCACCGGTCGTAACATGGCGCTCATCGCCGCTTTCCTAGGCTGGATGTTTGATGGGTTCGAAATGGGACTCTTCCCGCTGATCGGGAAACCGGCGTTGCAGGATCTTCTCGCAAGCACCGCGGCTCCCGAGGCGCTCAGTGCCACGCTGGATCGCTGGTTCAGCGTCATCATCGCCACCTTCCTCGTCGGAGCTGCCACGGGCGGTGTGTTCTTTGGCTGGTTGGGAGACCGGATCGGCCGGGTCAAAGCCATGTCCTTCTCCATCTTCACCTACGCCATTTTCACCGGCTTGTGCGGCTTTGCCACGGAGGCCTGGCACATCGCCATTCTTCGTTTCGTGGCCTCCCTCGGCATGGGGGGCGAGTGGGCGCTGGGCGTGGCGCTGGTGAATGAACTGTGGACGCATGGCAATCGCGCCTTCGTGGCCGGAGCCATCGGCGCGGCGGCCAATATCGGCTACCTCCTCGTCGCTGGCCTGAGCCTCGGCATGAATACCTTCATCGAAACGATGCGCACCTGGACGCTGGCTCTCGGTGGCAGTGAAGAACTGGCCGGATGGCTGCTCGATCATCAGGCTTGGCGCTTCCTCATGCTCATCGGTGCGCTGCCGGCGATCATCATCTTCCTGATTCGAATCTTTGTGCCTGAATCGGACAAGTGGGAGGAGGAAAAAGCAGCAGGCAAAACCAGTCACTGGAGCACGATGGACCTCAAAGGCGTGCTCATCGGTGCTATCGTGGCGATGTTTATCATCTGGTCGTGGTCTCCCTCCGGTATCGAAAGTGGTGTTACACCGCTGATGGCCGTCATCATCACCGTGGTGGGCTTTGGAGCCGTTGTTTGGGGTTATTTGTTACCCGTGCGCCGTTACCTGGGTCGGGCTGAAGCCGCTGGCAGCATCACCGAGGGCAGCCGCATCCGTGTGCGCAAAAATTTGATCATGGGGGCAACCCTCGCGGGCATCGCCCTGCTAGGCACCTGGGGCGCAGCCCAGCAGAGCGCCAAGTGGTCCACCTCGGCTGATTTGAATGCGAATGGTTTCACCAATGTGGCGCAATACACCCAGATCGCGACTTCGGTGGGGGCGTGCTTGTTTGCCTTCATCGCTCCCGTCATCTCGAACCTGCTGAACCGCCGGGTGACCTACTTTTTCATGTGCATCCTCGCCTTGGCCTCGGCGCTGTTGTTCTACCAAACGAATGCGGTCATCAACGGCTGGTTCTTCGCGACCGCCTTCATCATGGGAGGTATCACCGCGAGCTTTTACGGCTTCTTCCCGCTCTACCTGCCCGAGCTTTTCCCCACCAGCGTGCGAGCCACCGGCCAGGGCTTCTGCTTCAATGTGGGACGCATCATCGCCGCCATTGGCGGACTTCAAATTGCGAATCTCGTCCACGCCTTCGGTACCTCCGCCAATGCCTATTCTGCGCTCTGCTCGATCTACCTCGTCGGCATGGTGCTCATCTGGTTCGCCCCGGAGACAAAGGGCGAGAGCCTCTCATGATGGGGGGACTCCCTCTGCTACCAGCAGAGTCCTTCATACTTCCACGACAGCGCTTGCAGTTCCGGCCAGCCATTCACATCAATGACGTGCTGCTCGGGTCGCACGCAGTCGCGTAGCTCGTCGAGATCGGCACAGGCTTGAGCGGCCACGATGACCTCGCTTTCTTGCACGACTTGGGCTGCTGAGTCGCTCATCAGCCGGGCCAGATGGGGCATGCGACGCTGGATCTCCGCTTCGTTGGCCCCGATGAGGCGGGTGAGATTCACACTTGGATCAAAGATGCGTAGCGAGTGCCCGCGGCCCAGCAGCGTCTCCGCCAGTGATACCATGGGGCTGCCGCGCAGGTCATCCGTGCCTGCTTTGAAGGCGAGACCAATAAGACCGATTCGTTGCGCTCCCGTGGCCTCCACAAGGCGGGTGAGATGTTCCAGGTGGGCCTGATTCGAATCCATCATCTGCTCGATCAGCGGCAGTTTCAGCCCTTCCGATCTCGCCAAAGCGGCGAGCACGCCCACGTCCTTCGGCAGGCAGGAGCCGCCAATCGGATTTCCGGGCTTCAGGTAGGCGCGGGAGATGTTCAGCCTCTCATCGCGACCCAGCGCGGCCATCACCCGGCGGGCATCCAGGCCGAGAAATTTCCCCACGCGGCCCATCTCATTCGCAAAACCGGCTTTGAGGGCATGGAAGGCATTGCAGGCATATTTGAGCATCTCCGCCTCCTCCCAGCGCAGCACCTCGTCAAAGCGGCCCAGGCCTTCCAACGCCTCCACAGGGCTTTCGCCGTTTTCCGTGCCCAAGACACTCAGACTCGGTTCGAGGAAATCATGCACTGCCGAGCCTTCGCGAAGAAACTCCGGCACATACAGCACCCGAGCCGCCCTCCCCGTGAAGAACTCCGCCACCAGCGCCCGCGTGCTGCCGGGAGGCATTGTGCTGCGAAAAACCACCGTGTGGGGCTTCGGAGACTCACGCAGCGCCGCCGCGATCTGCGCTGCCACCGCCCGCACATGATCCATCTGCACGCGACCATTGCTCAGCGAGGGCGTGCCCACGCAAACGAGGCTCGTGCTCGAACCACGCACGGCTTCCGACGCATCCAAAGTCGCCCGCAGCAGGCCGCTGGAATGCCCTTGGCGCACCAGATCCTCCAATCCCGGCTCCACGAGGGGAGAATGGCCCGTGTTCACCGCATCCACCTTCTCCGCCTTCGCATCCACTCCGATCACGGCCATCCCCCGGCCGGCGAGGCACGCCGCCGTAACTGTCCCCACGTAACCGAGGCCGAAAACACTGACTGCATTGCTCATCTGCGCTGACATCTCGGAACTCAAGCATGCAGCCCGTCTTCCCGCCACCTCCCTTTTGCCGCGGAGAATAACTTTGCGGCGGCGCATGGCGCTGCTGTTTTAAAGCTGGAGAGTGGACGCTGAGCAGCAGCATCGTCAAAGCCAAGAGTCTCTACGCCGTGGCGAAGATCAAACAACTGTGCACGCTCGACGCACAGCTCGACGAATACCTCCGCCGCATTGAGGCGCTCTTTGCCAGTCATGCCGACAGCGGCATGTTCGGCTCCCTACCCGGCGCAGGACCGAAACTCGCCCCGCGGCTGCTCAGCGAGATCGGCAGCGACCGCAGCCTGTATGATGATGCCCAAGGCCTGCAATGCATTGCCGGCACCGCGCCAGTGAGTTACCAATCCGGCAAGATCGCCAAGGTGCAGATGCGTCGCAGCTGTAACCGCAACCTGCGCCACACCATGCACATGCTTGCTGACAAAAGCCGGGAGAAATGCACCTGGGCCAGCATCTACTACGACGAGCTGCGCAAACGCGGCAAAAGCCACGCCCAGGCCTTGCGCAGCCTCGGTCAACGATGGCTGAAGATCATGTGGAAGATGTGACAGACGAGTGCCCGCTGCGACGCCGAACTGCACATGAAAAACCTGCTCACTCACGGCTCCTGGGGGCTCAAAGTCCAACCTTCTTAATGCTCCCAAGCAATGTGAAAAACTTCCTCAAAAAGCCGGTCGCAACCGATAGAACTTCTTCAATTGGCAGTCGAAGTCGAGGAACCAACGAATAGCCTGCCTTGCTCTGGCAGTTCCAGCGGCGGCGACGAATGTGACTCATGTTGCTCTGGGCTGCCTCTCGTCACATTGGCAAACTCATCGCTTTGCTCCTTCGGAGGTTCCTATGCTATGACAAAGCCATCACTAGCCTCTTTGGGCACGGATTTACTACTCACCACCACCTGGGAGCGTGTGCGCTGCTTGACGCTGCCATTCTTAACCTGCCTTGGATTCTTCGTGGCGGGAGAGAAGGGCTGGTGGGCTGCCGCGCTGGCTTGTGCGGCGCTGCAGAGCTTTTTCACCTATGCCTCGACCTCGCATGATCTGGTGCATCGCACCCTGAAATTGCCGCTATGGCTCAATGAGTCGTTGCTGTGCTTGATCGAGGGCCTGTCCTTCCGCTCCGGACATGCTTTCCGTGTGACCCATTTGCACCACCATCAGACTTTTCCCAGTGCGGAAGATCTGGAAGGTGCCGCTGCTCGGATGACGTGGTTTGGAGCCTTGCTGGATGGCTTGACGGCTCAGCCGCGTCTATGGTTCTGGGCACTTCGCCATAGTCGTGACGGCCAACGACGTTGGATCATCGGCGAGGGCTTCGGCGTGCTCCTCTGGTCTGCGATATGCTTTTCCACACCTGTCGGGACAGCCTACCTGTTGGTCACCGTGGCCGGTAGCTGGGTTTATCCGCTCATGACCAGCTACATGCCGCATGATGCGAGCACGGATGATCCGCTGCGGCAGACACGACTTTTCCGCGGGCGTGTCGTCGCTTGGTTGAGCTGGGAGCACCTGTATCACTTGGAGCATCATCTTTACCCGCAGGTGCCGCATCACCGCTGGTCGGAACTGGCACGTCGGCTTGATCCATACTTTGCAGATCAAGGAATCAAGCCCATCATCCTGTGGCGATGACTTCCCGCGACTCCCGATCCTTTTTTGTGGCTCTCCTTGGTGATGGGAGGTCGCTCATTTTACTGACGGCGGTGGCTTTGGCCTTTGCGGGTGGCGGCGCGATCTTCCTGTCGGTAACGGGGCATTTTTTGCCGCATGATGTGGAGTTCCTCGGCATCCAGCCGGCCGCGCTTTGTGGTCTGAACCAGTGCCGCATCGTGCATTTCATGATTCATGACCGTGCGTCCTTCGGTGGCGTGCTGCTGGCTATCGCAGTGCTCTACACCTGGCTGGCGATGTTTCCGCTGCGCGAAGGCGAGAGCTGGGCGTGGTGGACGCTGGTGCTGACGAATGCGACGGGTTTCGGCTCATTCCTCACCTACCTCGGCTATGGCTACCTCGACAGTTGGCACGCGTGGTCCACGCTGCTGCTGCTGCCGGTGACCGTTCTGGGGCTGTGCCTCACCCGAAGGTTATGTTTGAGGCCGTTTTCTTGGTCGCCAAGCTGGTGGCCGTCCGTGTGGCTCTCGCGGGCGGCCATGGGCTGGCTGCTCTGGCTGGCTTGGGGCGCGGGCATGGTGGCTGCGGGTGCCACAATCATGTTCGTGGGCATGACAGAAGTGTTTGTGCCGAGTGATCTGGAGTTCATCGGCTACACACTGGCTCAGCTGGAAGCCATCAATCCGCGCCTCGTGCCACTGATCGCTCATGATCGAGCGGGTTTCGGCGGTGGGGTGTTCACCACGGGATTACTCGTTCTGTGCGTGGTTTGGAAAGCGCCGCCTTCGAGGCATGTTTGGCAGGCGCTCCTCGTTGCGGGCGGTATTGGCTTTTTGCTCGCTGTCGGCGTGCATTACCCCATCGGCTACCTCGACGCGGAGCACCTGGTGCCCGCTTGGGTTGGCACCGTGGCGTTTGGGTTGGGCGCAGGGCTTTCATGGCCGCGCATGAAGTGAGTTTTCCTCTTCCAATTCAGAAGCTTTTTCGATAAAACGGCCACCCGGAGTGGCACAGCAGGACTCCGGGTCCAACCGCATGCTCCGCCTCACGCTTCTTTTTCTCTTTGCCGCCGCCGTTTCTGCCTTTTCGCAGGGAACGGGCCTCACAGGCCAGTATTATGACACCGCGACCTTCACCACGCTGAAGACGACGCGCACGGATACGGCGGTGAATTTCAATTTCAGCTCGGGGATTCCGGCGGGGACGGCGATCACGAATGCGGACACGTTTTCCATCGCGTGGTCGGGGCAGATCGAGCCTGAGTTTTCGGGGCTCTACACGTTTTATGTGTCGGCGGATGATGGGGCGCGGCTTTGGGTGAATGACCAGATGATCGCGAGTCGCACGTTTTTCACCACGCCGACGGAAATGCGCGGTCAGGTGCAGCTCACGGCGGGCAAACGGGTGAACATCCGGCTGGAATACATCGAGCACACCGGTGGCGCTTCGGTGAAGCTGGAGTGGTCGTGCGCATCGCGGGCGCGGGAGGTGATTCCGACGTCGCGGCTGTATCCGTCTCGCGTGGACAAGCTGGGCGGCTCGGTGTTGCGGGAGCATTGGAGCGGCATCGCGGGCGGGGCGATCTCGTCGGTCACGTCGAACGCGAACTACCCGAACAAGCCGGGCGGTCGCGAGTTCATCACGTCGTTCGAGTGTCTGGCGCAGGATTGGGCGGATTCGTATGGCACGCGGGTCACGGGTTTCATCGTGCCGCCGGTGACGGGGAGTTACACCTTCGCGGTGAGTGGCGATGAGGTGGTGGAGCTGTATGTGAGCACGGATGCGACGAGCGCGAACAAGTCACTCGCGGCGAGTGTGAGCAGCGCCACGGCGTTTCGTGCCTGGGGCACGCCTTCGAGTGCGCGGACGTTGACGCAGGGTGTGCGGTATTATGTGGAACTGCTGCACAAGGAAAACACGGGCACGGATCATTGGTCGGTGGGCTGGAAAAAGCCGGGCGATGCCGTGTTTTCGGTGATTCCGGGCTCGGCGCTGGCGCAACCGGGCACGACGACGGCGCAGCCGACGGAGACGAATCTGCTCAACACGATGGCGCAGGATCACCCGCGCTTGTTTGCCACGGCGGAGCGTTTTGCGAAGCTGAAAGCGGCTTACCTGAGCCCCACGGCATCGCAGGCGAAGACTTGGGCACAAAACGCGATCAACTCGGCGAACTCGATCCTCACGCAGGCCCCCGTGGTCTATGCGCCGGATGTGCGCAGCGTCATCTTGAACGACTCCCGCAAGGTGGTGGACCGCATGTATAAGCTCGGCCTCGCGTGGCAACTCACGGGCGATGCGCAGTATGCGGAGCGTGCGTGGACGGAGCTGAACACCGTGGCGGACAACACTCTTTTCCCGAACTGGAACCCCAGCCACTTTCTCGACACCGCGGAGATGACGCACGCCTGCGCCATCGGCTACGACTGGTTTTACCACTACTGGGACGCCTCGCGGCGCACGACGATCCGCACGGCGATCATCAACAAAGGGCTCACTCCGGGCCTCTCGCAGTTCACGTCGAACGCAGGCTGGTCGCAAAGCGATGGCAACAACTGGAACCAAGTCTGCACCGGTGGCCTCAGCATGGGCGCCTTGGTCGTCGGCACGGAAAGCGAGACGCTGGTGGAGAACATCCTCAATCGCTCCATCAACTCCACGCGGCCATGCTGGAAGCATTTCACCACCGACAACGGCGCGTGGTATGAAGGCCCGGGCTACTGGGGCTACACGACGGAGTATGGCATGCGCATGTTGGCGGGTTTGGAATGGGTGCTGGGCAGTGATTTCGGCATCAGCAACACGCAACATGTCTCCGAGGCGGGCTATGGACCGATGAACTCGCTCGGCACCTCGAATGTCATTTTTAACTACGCCGATGCAGGCGCTGGCGGCGGCACTCGCGGGGCGCAGTTTCAGTGGATGGCACGGCGTTACGGCATCGCGGCCTACGATGGCTGGGAAAACACGGGCAGCGGCAGTGCGCTGAGTGCGCTGTGGTGGAATGATCACGCGGGCATCACCGTGGCGAACAATGGCTCCGCGCCTGACATGGCCTTTCATGGTGATGCAGGCACCGCTTTCGAGGCGCAGGAAATGGTGACGATGCGCGGCAAGTGGGCCGATAGCCGTGCGACCTTCGTCGGCACGAAAGGCGGCCAAATGGGCGCGGACCATGGCAATCTCGACGCGGGCACCTTTGTGCTCGATGCGCTCGGCAAGCGCTGGTTTCACGATCTCGGCGGCGACAACTATGCGCTGACCAACTACTTCAGCTTCCCCTCGAACGCCTCTGGCGTCGATCGCTGGGACTACTATCGAATGAGGCCGGAGGGGCAGAACACGCTTGCCATCAATCCCGATGGCACCGCAGGCATGGTGCTGAATGCCGTCGCGCCGCTCACCGCGTATCAAAGCGAGCCCGGTGGCAGCAGTTCATTCTCGATCCATGATCTCACGCCCGTTTACAGCGGCATGAGCAAGGTCTGGCGCGGCGTGCGGCTCATGGGCGCTCGTGATGAGGTGCTCGTGCAGGATGAAATCCAAGCGGCGACTGGCAAGACGGTGTGGTGGTTCGCGCATTACACGCATCCGACCACGAGCGTGGTGATCGATCCCGATGGCACGAGCGCGATGCTCACACAGGGCGCGGAGCGTCTGTGGTGCAAAATCGTGAGCGGCGGCGGCACTTTCCAAATCATGGATGCAGTGCCTTTGCCCGGTTCGGCGAATCCGGTGACGACTCCGGCGCAGAACGCGAACACCGGCCACAAGAAGCTCGCCATCAATCTCACCAACGTCACGAACACGACGCTCGCGGTGTGGTTCGTGCCTTTGCAAACGGCGGATCCCATCCCGACGACGCTGCCGACGATCACCGCGCTCAACACCTGGAACATCGCCGCCACCAATGATGCGCCGGTGGCCGTGAATGGTGTCGCCACGAGCAATGGCGAGAACCCGGTGGACATCGATTTGCGCAGCTACATCACCGACGACTCCACGCCGAGTGCGCAGATGCTTTTCACCGTGGCGAATCCGCAAAACGGCACCGTCACGCTGCTCGCGGATGGCTACACGGCACGCTTCACGCCCACACCGGGCTACACCGGCGTGCCGAGCTTCACCTTCATCGCCACCGATGCCGGCGGAAATGCCGACACGATGCTGGTGTGGGATTTCGACCTGCCAGACGGCACCGCGACGAATGTGGCCGTGGATGCCTCCGGCAAAGGTCGCGATGGCACGATCGACTTCGCCGCCGCAGGCACTTACAGTCTCGTCACCGACAAACCGGCCGCGCTGGCGCAACAGGGCGCGAGATCCATCGACGTCGTCGAAGACGGCACGAATGGCACGCGCGTGCAGCGTGTCTTCACCGCAGCGGAACTCGATTGGAATGTCGCGAACTGGAGCGTCGCTGGCTGGTTCAAGCGTCGCGACACGACGAATGACGACATCGTGTGGCACATCAGCGATGGCGATGGTTTTGGCAGCAATGACGAGCTGTATCTGAACTGCCCCGCTGGAGCCACCACGGTGCGTTTGCAGCACTTCAATGGTGCCGGAGCCGCGCTCGATGTGGACATCGCGAAAACGGGCATCACCGCCGGTGGCTGGCATCACTTCGCCGTCGTGCGCAGCGGCACCTCGATCAGTCTTTATATCGATGGCACGCTCGCGGGCACCGATTCGGCCTTCGCGCTCGCATTGAATCAAACCAGCCCGCTCGTCTTCGGCGGTCATGCGAGCACGACCTTCGCGCCGCAACGTTGGTTCGATGGCGGGCTCGATGATTTGATGGTGAGCAAGGCCGTGCTCGATGCCACGCAGATTGCTTCGCTCGCGAGTGGCACCACCGCGCGCCATTTTGGCGGCCTGAGCACCACGGCGACGATTTCACTCTCCGCCGCTTCGGTGAACTACGTCTGGACAAGCACCACGAGCGGAAACTGGTCCACCGGCACGAACTGGCAGAGCGGAGCCGCGCCCACGGGCTCACGCGGCGCTTCCGTGCAGTTCTACACGGGCCAAACGCTCGCTGGAGTCACCGCCACGGCCACGAATGACATCGCGGGCGTCTGCCAGATGAACAATCTCACGCTCGCAGGCACGAACGGCACGGGCGCGACCACCGCCACGATCAGCGGTGGCACCTTCCAGCTCCTCAACAACGGCACCACCTTGCCCACGGTAAATCTCACCGGCACCTCCGGCTCGGGATCGAACATTCTCACCTACCACATCAACACGCCCGTCGTGCTCGGCGCGGACACGACCTTCAACGGCACCAACAACGGCACTTTCATCTTCAATGGCGATGTCAGCGGCTCCGGCGGCATCATTCGCATCAGCACCAGCAGCAAACTCGTGCTCGCAGGCACGAACAGCTACACCGGCGACACCACGATCAACGCTGGCACGCTGCAAATCGGCAACGACGGTACCACCGGCAGTCTCGGCACGGGCAATGTGATCAACAACGGCACCCTGCGCTTTGACCGCACCGGCACGCTCACCGTGCCGAATGCCATCACTGGCACCGGCGGCTTGCAGATTGATTGTCCGATCAATGCGGGCACCGTCGTCTTCAGCGGCACGAACACCTTCGACGGCGGCGTGAATGTCAGCGGCGGCACCTTGCGCATCACGAACAGCACCGCGCTCGGCGACGGCACCAAGACCGTCTCGCTCAGCAACGGCACCGCTGGCGCTCCGCATCTCAATCTCGACGGCAGCAGCGATCCCATCGAACTCCCCGCGACCATCAGCTACAACACCAGCAGCGCCACCGGGGCCATCATCAATGAAGCGGGCGACAACACCATCCTCGGCAGCATCAATCTCACTGGCGGCGGTGGTGACACGAAGATCCTCGTCACTGGTGGCACGCTCACGCTTGCAGGCAGCATCGCGCCCATCGCCACGGGCCGAAATCTGCTGCTTGATGGCGCAGGCTCCGGGACTGTCACCAGCGTCATCAGCAATGGCAGCGGCTTGAATGTCCTTTTGAGCGTGAAAAAGCAAGGTTCCGGCATCTGGACGCTCGCAGGGAACAATTCGCACAGCGGCACGACAAACGTGACATCTGGCACGCTCGTCATTTCCCATCCGAACGCGCTCGGCAGCGGTGGAATGACTTTTGGCGCTGCAGCGAACAACACCATCATCAGCACTGTAGCCACTCTCGATCTGAACGGGCAGCAAGGTATCAATGAAGCCATAACTCTGAGTGGCACTGGCGTGGGCAGTGTCGGTGCTTTGATCAACAACAGCGCCACGGCCGCCAGCATCTCCAACGGCATCCACAGCATCTCCACCACCGCAGGCGGCGTCCACAACACCGTGCCCGATGTCATTCTCAGCGGAAACGCCACCGCCGTCGCCACTTTGGGCCTCAGTGCGGCCAGTTTCACCATCGCAGGCGGCACGACGCAATATTCCGCCGCGCCCACGGTCACGATCACCGGCGGTGAAGGCACCGGAGCCACCGCGACGGCTGTTTTGTCCGGCGGATCGACCGGCACGGTCACTGGCATCACGATCACGAATGCTGGCACCGGCTACACATCGGCTCCGACGATTGTCTTCAGCGGCGGCACCGTCACCACCACTGGCACCAATCCCACCGGCAACGGCAACGCGACGAACTTTATCGTCGCAGGCATCCAGGTCACGAATCCCGGCAGCGGCTACACCAGCGCCCCGAGCGTGACCTTCAGCAGCGGCACGGGAACCACCGCGACGGCAAATATGTCGTCAGTGATCCTCGGCGCGAACAGCAGCCTCGGCGGTTCGGGCGATTTGAGCATCCATCCCGGCATTTCGGGAGCCTTCACCCTCACCAAAGTCGGCGCAGGCACGCTCACGCTCCATGGTGCAAACACGCACGGCGCCACCACCATCAACGCAGGTCGCCTCGCACTCGCAGGCAGCCTCACAAGCAATCTCACCACCAACGCCGCGATTTTTGCCCCGCAAGGCACCCCCAGCACCACTGCGAATCTCACCCAGGCATCCACCGCAACGTTCCAAATCCGTCTCAACAGCAGCACCGTCGGAACCGGCTACGATCAACTCACCGTCAGCGGCACCACCGTCAGCCTCAATGGTGCCCTCGACCTCGTCTGCGGTCCCCATTTGGCCCCCGGCAGCACCTTCACCATCCTGAACAAAACCAGCACCGGAGCCATCGCCGGCACTTTCACCGGCCGCGCGAACAACAGCACCTTCACCGACGACGGCTACACCTTCCAAATCACCTACACCGGCGGCACCGGCAACGACGTCGTCCTCACGCTGATCACCACGCCCATCGAGCAATGGCGCTTCGCCAACTACGGCAGCGTCCTCAATACCGGCACCGCCCTCGACACCGCCGACATCGACAGCGATGGCAGCACCAACCTCCTCGAATACGCGACGAAAATGAACGCCACCGCCAACGACGTCGTCCCGCAAAGCGCGACGAAGAACGGCTCGAACCTCGAATACACCTACACCAAAAACAAATCCGCCACCGACGTGACCTTCACCGTCGAATGGAGCGATGATTTCACCACCTGGAGCACCGCCGGTGTCACGCAGTCCCTCGTCCCCGGCTCTGACAATGGCGTGACCCAGCAATGGAAAGCCACGATGCCTGCCGGGGCGAACGGCAGGCGCTTTGTGCATCTCAAAGTCACACGGCCATGATGAATGAACGAGCGAAGCTCCTGGACTGCGGCAGCCTGCTGCCGCTTGAGAGAGGCAGCCCTGCTGCCGGGCGCGTCTCCAGATTTTGCGAAGCCGAGGCGCTCCCGCGTGGGCGTAGCTGTGACGCTTCGATTGATGTCCATCGGCCTTCCCGCCAGCAGGCTGGCTCAGACGAGCGGCAGCAGGCTGCCGCAGTCCGGGGGCGTTGCCCTTCCCGCCAGCAGGGCTGGCTTCGACGAGCGGCAGCGGGCTGCCGCAGTCCGGGCGTCAAGTTGCTGGCTTTGATGTTCATCGCGATGAATGCGGTGGCGGCTCCGGTGGATGTTTTGACGAATGGCTCGCTGGAGCCGCCTTACTCGGCAGTGAGCGTGAGCAATGCGAACGGCACCGTCACGGGCATGAGACCGGCAGGATGGCAGGACAATTCGACCTTTACCGGCTCGCACACGGACACGGTGTATGCGGAGGAAACTTCGGCGACGATCAGCGGCTCGGCGTTGAAGGTCACCGCGGCGGTGCAGAGCGGACAGACGAGCGGGGCGGCGTTTCAGATGTATCAGGTCGTGCCTGCGGTGGCGGGGCGCAGCTACTCGGCCACGATCTGGCTGAAGGCCTCGCAGACCGGCACGGTGACGTTTCGCCTCCGGCAAAGTGCATCGCCCTTCACGGTGCGGGCGACCATGAACTGCGCGGTGACGACGGCCTGGCAATCGTTCACGTTGAATCTCAGCGCACCCGCGAATGAGTTCCTCCGGCTCGATGTGGCGATGAACAACCAGCCGATCACGCTCTGGATCGACGAGGTGAGCCTGAGCGTGGCGGATGGTAACCGGGAGTGGTATGTGTCACCCGGCGGCCTGGACACAAACGACGGCAGCCTCGCGGCACCGTTTCAGACGCTGGCCCGCGCGATGCAGTCGGTGGTGGCGGGTGACACGCTCTGGCTGCGTGCGGGGACATATCGCGAGACGCTCACGGTGAACCGCTCCGGCACGCCTACGAACCGGATCACGATTTCCGCTTATCCGGGAGAGACGGTAAAAATCGACGGTTGCGATGTGGTGCCAGGTCCGTGGACGCCGACGACGAATGGCATCCACACCGCCGATGTGCCTGTCGATCTTGGAAATGGCTACAACCAGGTTTTTGTCGATGGCGTCATGCAGCATCAGGCGCGGCATCCGAATCATGGCAGCAGCGATCTGCTCAGCCCATCCCTCGCCAGCGTCACGGTCACGAATGCCAGCGCAACAACGAATCCAAACACGATCTCCAGCACGAGCTTTGGCGGCCAGCCCGCGAACTTTTTCGCCGGAGCGAGATTCTGCGGCGGTGTGGGGCAAAAGTGGTCGTGGCAGACGGCGGTGGTGACCTCGAGTTCCGGCAATCTTCTTACGGTCGATCCCGCCACCAAGTCAGTCTGGTGGTGGCCGGACTATGTCAGCACCACCAACACCAGCGACACCGGCACCGGCTTTGTCTATGGCCTGCTGGGTCTGCTGGATGCCGATGGCGAGTGGCATGTGCAGACGAATGCCAGCGCTCCACACACGCTGCACCTGCGCATCACGAGCGGCGCGGACCCTTCGACCCATCTGGTGGAGATGAAGCGGCGGAACTGGTGCGTGGATGTGAACGGCTTCAATCATGTCACCGTGCGCGGCATCGACACGCGTGCGGGTGCGATCCGGCTCAATGGCACCGGCAATGCACTGGAGGATGCTGATGCGGCCCACCTCAGCCACTATATGCTCTGGACCAATGGCAGCTCCGGCAATGGCGGTCGCGCGGAGGGCGGCGGCATCATCCTCAGCGGCACGGGCAACACCGTGCGCGGCTGCACGATCCACGACACGGCCGGCTGCGGCGTGCTCACCTCCGGCAGCGGGCATCTCATCACCCGGAACGAGATTTTTAACATCGACTATACCGGCACCTATGCCTCGCCCGTCTCGATGGATGGCGATCATGATGTGCTCACCTTCAACAGCATCCATGACACCGGTCGCGATGGCGTGCGACCCACTGGCAGCGGACAGACACTGATGTTCAATGACATCTCGAAAGCGGGCCGTCTGGCGCATGACACCGCCTGCATCTACACCTATGCGGCGGAAGGCGAGGCCGCGAACGGCAAGCGCACGCGCATCGCCTACAACTGGGCGCATGATCGCGGTGATCCCGGCGACTCGCTCAGCAAAGCCATCTACCTCGACAACGGCTGCCGGAACTTCGACGTCGATCATAACGTCACCTGGAACTGCAGCGATGCCGCCATGCGGCTGAACTCGCCGGCCTTCGGCCACCAACTGCATCACAACACGATCATCGGCACTGGAAGCTACAACGACAACACCTGGTCGAACTACGAAACGACCAGCCCCACCTACGGCGGCCTCACCTTCACCGATCTGACCCACGGCCTCGATTTCATCGCGCGGAACAACATGAACGTGCCCGCCGCGAGCACGGGCGCCGCGTTTGAAAACTATGCGGCGAGGGATTTCCGCCCCAAGGCAGCCTACAGCTTCACCGACAAGCGCTCCGGCACCACGGCCGCCGTGAATCCGGCCGCCAGCGCCAACTCCGTCGAGTGGGTCAAGGCAGCCGGGAACACCTCCCTCGCCAATCCTTACATCACACTGGCGATGCGTGTGCCCGCGCTGTCGTTCTTTTACCGCGAATCTTTTGGCCAGGGACAAAGCGCCGCCGGAGTCAATGCCTGGGTGCCCGATGGCAAGCCGGACAGCGGTGCCTACGAGCGCGGCGTGGTGGCATGGCAGCCCGGCGTGAATGGCTGGGAGGCCATCAAGGCGGATGTGCCTGCTGGCATCGGTGCCCGCACCGCAGTGCTGCAAGGCGTGCGTGTGTCGATGGACCCGACCAGCGCCACCACCGTTCGTGTATATTACGGCACCGTGGATGGCGGGACCAATGCCGCCGCGTGGGAAAACGTGGCCGAGATGGGCACCGCTGCGCCGGGAGATGTCATCTCCGTGGTTCGTCATCCCATCGCGGGACTCAACCCAGGCACCACCTATCATGTGCGCTACTTTGCCAGCCATGCGGGCGGTTCATCGTGGAGTGATGGGCAGAGCTTCACCACCGCGGCATCCCTCACCTGGGATGCGGGTGCTGGAGCGAGCACGGGCATCAGCACCAGCACGAACTGGCTCGGAGATGCCACGCCCGATCTCACGAGCGGCGGCGAGATCGCCATCTTCGGCAGCGCGGGCTCCACCGCCGTCGTGGATGCGTTCACGAGCCTCCGCGGCCTTGTTTTCAATCGTGACGCCGCCTTCAGCATCAACGACGGCCCCGGCTCGCTCACGCTCGGAGCCGATGGCATCACGATGACGCTGCCCACGACAACCGCACGAACGCACACGATCTCGGAAAGCCATCTCGTGCTAGCCGCGGATCAAACATGGAGCATCACCAGCAACACGGGCGCTGCTGTCTTGAATGTCGCCAGCAGCATCAGCGGCCCCTTTGGCATCACAAAGGCAGGCACGGGCTCGCTGACTCTCAGCGGTGCGAGCAGCTACAGCGGCGATACGAATGTGAACGTCGGCGTGCTGGCCATCTCCAGCGGCACCGCGCTCGGGCATGCGGCCGGCATCACCAGCATCGCCGCCACCGGCAGCAGCAGCACGGGCGGCCAATTGCGGCTCAGCGGGGACATTGCTTTGGATGAAAACATCACCATCACCGGCACCACCGAGGCCGGCAGCTTCCTGCGAGCCATCGACAACATCAGCGGCACAAACACGCTCAACGGCAGCATCACACTCGTCGGCACCGGCCAGGTCCGTCTCGGGCCTGCGGCAGGCATCTTGCAGTTCAATGGCAGCATCACACGCAGCGGCAGCGATGTCGGCCCGCTCATGCTCGCTCCCGCGACGGGCTCGATGGTGATCATCGCCCAGCCGATCGACACGAACGGCTCGACGTTCAATGTCACCGGCGGCGGCACCGTCCTGCTCAATGCGAGCAGCACCGACCTCGGCGGCACGACGATCTTCTTTGGCGCGGGCAGCCCAAACGGTCCCGTGGTCAAACTCGGCGTGAACGATGCCCTGCCCACCAACCGCAACGTCACGCTCGGCACCAACTCCACCAGCAACGGAGCAGACAAAGGCACGCTCGACCTCGCAGGCTTCAATCAAACCATCAACGCGCTCATCGGCACGCAAGGCACTGGCACCACGCCGTCCGCCGCCAGCACCCGCCGCATCACCAATAGCGCTGCGACCACCACGAGCACGCTCGCCGTCGGCAATGGCAATGCCAGCGGCACCTTCAATGGCCTCATCGAAGACGGCGCAGGCAAGGTGGCGCTCACGAAAGTCGGCACCGGCACACTCACGCTGCCCACCGCCAATACCTACACCGGCGACACCACCGTCACCGGCGGCACCCTTTCGCTCGCGACCGCCAGCCTCGCCGCCACCAGCGCCGCGAACCTCAGCACGGGCTCTGTATTGAACCTCAATTTCACCGGCACCAACCACATCACCACACTGCGCCTCAACGGCCTCGCCCAAGCCCCCGGCACCTGGGGCAGCCTCACGAGCAGCGCCACGAACAAAACCTCCCTCATCACCGGCTCCGGTCTCCTCAACATCACCGCCCCACAACCCGCCTACGACGCCTGGGCCCTCGCCAGCGGCCTTGACGGCACCCCTGGTAAAGACGCCGCCATCACCGCCGACACCGACGGCGATGGCGTGGCCAACCTCATGGAGTATGCCACGAAGATGAACGGCAACGCGAGCGACACGGTGCCGCAATCTGCCGTCAAAACCGGCTCCAACCTCGAATACACCTACACCAAAAACAAAGCCGCCACCGACGTGACCTTCACCGTCGAATGGAGCGATGACTTCAGCACCTGGAGCACCGCAGGCGTCACCAGTAGCATTTTGACCGACGGAGCTACGACCCAGCAAATCAAGGCATTGGTGCCTGCTGGGGTGGTGAGACGATTTGTGAGACTTAAAGTGACGAGACCATGATTTTAGAAGGCAAGAACATGAACGGGCAAAAAGATGTGCTGAATCGGAGGCCTTCCATATTTCAGTCCGTTCATATTTTTGCCTTAAATGAGGCCCCGGCGCTTGCTTTCTTCGTGTTCATGATCGCGGTGGTTTCCGCGGGCGCGGCGACGAAGACCTGGGATGGCGGCGGGGGGAACGGGAACTGGTCCACGGCCGCGAATTGGAATGCGGACGGGGTGCCGACCTCCAGCGATGCGGTGGTGCTGGACAACTCGGTCGCGAATCCGGTGCCGCAGATTGCGGCGCAGTCAGGCGCGAGTTGCGGGACGCTGACGATCGATGGGGCGGTGAATGCGACGTTTCTGAACTACGGCGGCGCGACGCCGCTGGTGACGAATCTTTACGGTGCGAGCGTGAATGCGGCGAACACGGGTCCGCTCCTTCAGATCACGACAAACGCCCCGGCGCTGGTGTCGGCGAACAAGGTTAACTTCCAGCTCCGCACGAATGGCGAGTTGTTCGTGGCGGCGGGAAGGACGCTTTCGCTTTCCAACTCGTTCATCTCGCAGAACGGCACGCGCACGCTGACGAAGACGGGCGCGGGGACGGTGCAGTTTTCCGGCAGCGGATCGCTGGTGTCGTTCACGGGCGGGCTGAACATGGCGGAGGGCACCTGGAATGCGGGCACGGACACGGAGAATCTGCCGGTCGCGGGTGTCATCACGTTCACGAATGCCAGTGGCGTGGCGGCGACGATTACTTCGACGAATTCACACAGCATCGCGGGCCTGGCAGGCGGAAATGCGAGCAGTGAAATCTACGCGA
The DNA here is from genome assembly GCA_016713245.1 of Verrucomicrobiaceae bacterium. GTDB lineage: Bacteria > Verrucomicrobiota > Verrucomicrobiia > Verrucomicrobiales > Verrucomicrobiaceae > Prosthecobacter. The sequence continues at coordinate 1,185,501 of JADJPM010000004.1, forward strand.
CGGGCACGACTGGGCTGACCATCACGGGCAGCGCTGTGACGACGTTCAGCGGGCGCATCCGCGGTGCGACGAAGCTGAACTACGCGGGCACGGGCATCTTGACGCTGAACGGCAACAACACGTTCACGGGCACGACGACGATCTCCTCCGGCACCCTGAAGCTCGGCGCGAGTGGTGTGCTGAGCGGCACACCTTCGTTGGATGTGGCGGGTGGAGCGATCTTCGATGTGAGCGCGATCGCGGCGGGATTCACGGTGGGCAGTGGGAAGACGTTTTCCGGCAGCGGCGCGGTGACAGGAAAGCTGACGGCGGCGGGCGGCGCGACGATTTCTCCGGCGGGCACGCTGACGATTTCGAATGGATTCACGCTGGGTGCTGGGGCGACGCTGGATGTCGCGCTGAGCAGCGCGGCCAGCTACGACTCGGTCGTCGTCACGGGCGGCAATGTCTCGCTCGCGGGCATGCTCGCGGCGTCGCTTGGATACACGGCGGCGATTGGCGACACGGTTTTTCTCGTGCGCAATGACGGCGCTGGCACGAGCAGCGGCACACTCAGCGGCGTGGGCGATGGCGGGAAGCTCGACATCGGCGGGAAGTGGTGGCGTGTGAGTTTCACGTCGGACTTTGGCGGCAGCGGTTTCGCGGTCGGCGGCGCTGGAAATGATGTGGCGCTTCAGCGGATTGATGACCCATCGCCGAGCGGGCCGAGCCTGAGCATTGTCGGCGCGACGGGCACGGCGGTGGTGCAGCTTTCGTTTTCGTGGGTGGATAATGCGGCGACGGAAACCGGCTACCGCGTTTATCGCGTGCTCGCGGATGGCTCGCTGGAACTGGCGGCGACGCTGGCCGCGGGCGCGACCACTTTCACCGAAACCGTGAGCGGCTACACGGCTCACACCTATGCGGTGCAGGCGTTCGACGGCGCTGGCACGTTGGGCGACCTGACCTACTCCGCACCCTTCCAGACCGGCACGAGTTTCGCCGCGCGGCAGGACGCGATGCTCGACTATCTTTCGACGGAGGTGCCAAACCTCGGGCAGTCCGGCGCGGGGCCGCATCGCATAGGGCGCGTGGGATTCTGGTGCGCGGCGGGGCGGATGCTGCGCGGCGACACGGCGACGGGGATTTCCTACATCACCACCGCCGTCGAGGATGCGAACGCGGAGGGCGCGAACGCGGGCTTCTCCATGTGGCCGGGCATGGATGCCTACATGCGCTGGAATCATCTTTTTCCGCAGTCGCTGAAGGACCGCTACCAGCAGATTTACGTCGGTGCGGACGCCTACGACAATGGCTCGACGCCAAATCAGCGCTTCATGCTCGCGGTGGCGTCGTATCTGGCCAATGGCGTGTGGGGGACGACGGTGAACTCCACCGCCAGCGCGTCGAACGGCATCGGCGGTGCGAGCGGGAAGGATTTCATTCTGCACATCCTCAACAAGACGCCGTTCGACAACCATGAGGAGCACAACTCACACCACTACCTGACCTACACGCTTTCGGCCATCGAGACGCTGGCTCAGTTCGCACAAGATGCCGAGGTGCGTGACAAGGCGCGGATGGTGGTGACGTGGTCGTGCGCGGAAGCGGCGGGTTACATGCACAACGGACGCTGGGCCGTGTCATCGACACGCGGGCGGCCCTCGGACCAGCAGAACGCCTACGGCAACACCGACTGGACATGGTATCTGCTCTTCGGCGGTCCTGCGCCCACGTCTTACTTCGACTCGTTTGCGACCGCGCCCTTTCTCATGCCGCAGTTTCCGGCGGTGCATGCAGAAGTTCTGGCCGCAGGCCAGCAGCGGACGCAGAGCTACGGGCGGCGCTCGCTCGCCCAGCGGTATCTCAGCGGCGGCGATGTCGCGTATTTCAAGCAAAGCTGGGTCACGCCGGGCTACACGCTGTTTAGCCAGGTCGAGGGCGATGTGACTTACCATGCCGACGGCAGCATGAACCTGCTCGACGTGAACACGACGGGCATTCAAGACGGCTACCAGGGCAATCGCTGGGGCCTGGCGTGGGATTCGCCGCCGGGCAATGACTCGATGATGACCATCACCACACCGACGACCTACAGCGGCACGACGAGCGGCATTTCGGTTTGGGAGGACACCCTGCAGCACGAGGGCACCGTCATCGCCGTGTATAACATGCCGACCGGTGGCGGAGGCAGCACGGGCAACAACGGCAACTTTGCGAACGAATACATCAAGGGAGACATCCCGAATGGATACCTCGCCTACATCGACCAGAGCGACGCGCTCGGGCGGATTTTTCTGCACTACGACAGCGTGCTCGTGTCCATCCAGCTCACCGATACGTTTGGGAACTTCTCCGGCAGCCCCGGCTTTCAATACACCTGCAACAAACAGGGCGTCATCGTGGAGACGGCATTGCCTTCCGAGTATCCACAGGCGACCGCCGCCGACCGGCTCGCCGCTTTCCGCAGCGACATTCTCGCGAACACCGTGACCGACAAAACGGGCATCAACGACGCCGCGCCAAAGCTCATCTACACGAACCGCGGCGGTGATGTGCTGGAACTCACCTGGGGCCTCGCCGGAAAAATCAACGGCGTGACCGTGGATTACCAAAGCTGGCCGATGCTCGAAGACCCGAGGATGGTTCAGGCGCAAAACGGGCATCTGCACCTCCTCGGCGCGAATCGCACGGTGACGAACAACTACCATTCGTGGACGCAGAGCATCAACACGCGGCCTGTCGTCACGGGCAATGCCCCCATCGCCGCCGTGGCCGCGTCGCCCGTGGATGTGGACCTCGCCGCACGCATCGCCGATGGTGAAACGGCGGATGCGATTCTGCGATTCACCGTGAGCAACGCCACCGGCGGCACCGTGTCGCTGCTCGCCGATGGCAAGACCGCCCGCTTCACGCCGAACGCAGGCAGCAGTGGCACGGCGACGTTTGACTTCGCCACGAGCGACCGAGGCCTGCATCGCGGCGTCGTGTGGCACTACGATTTTGAGACCAGCGCCACACACGACGCCAGCGGCCATGACCGCCATGCCACACAGACGCTCGTCGGCACCGGCAGTGCTGCCTTGCAAAGCGACACACCCGCCCCGCTCGCAGCGAACAGCACGCAAAGCCTGCGTCTCACGGAATCCAGCCCGAACGCCGCCAAGCTCACCCGCATCGTCACGCGCTCGAACCTCGAAATGAGCAATGGAAGCTGGACCTTTGCGACGTGGTTCAAACGCGCGAGCCGCACCACGGACGACTTCCTCCTCTACATCGGCGCAGGCGACGGCTTCAGCGGCAACGGCGACGAACTGCAACTGCGCTGCGGCGGGAACGCCGACACACTGCGCCTCGAACATTACAATGCCGCCAACACGGGCGACCTCACGCTCATTTCGCCCGGCACCGCCGTGCAAAACGTCTGGCACCATGCCGCCATCACCTTCGAGAAAACTGCCGACAACACCGGCACCGTGCGCCTTTACCTCAACGGCACACAAGTCGGAGCGCCCACCACCGTCACCTGGGCGCTGCGGCAGGACCTTGCCATCGTCCTCGGCGGCATCGCCAGCACCAGCGGCGCCGTGACTTCCCGCTACTTCAACGGCTGGCTCGACGACGCCGCGCTCTTTCGCGGTGCCATGAGTGCCACGGAAATCGCCAGCCTCGCCAGCCAGAGTGTCGCCACCTTCAGCGGTCTCACCACGACTGCCACCGTCCCGCTTCAGGTGGTCACGCAGCAGCAAAACTGGCGGCAAACGCACTTCAGCACCACTGCCGACACCGGCAACGCCGCTGATCTTTCCGACGGCAACAGCGACGGCGAAACGAACCTCATCGAGTTTGCCACCGCCCAAAACCCACACGCCACCACGCGCATCGCGCCAGCGCTCGTGCAAAACGGAGCCACGCTCGAATACACCTACACCCGCAGCCAAGCCGCCGTCACCGATGGCCTGCTTTTCACCGTCGAGTGGAGCGACGATTTGAGCACTTGGAGCAGTTTGGGCGTCACCAGCAGCATTTTGACCGACAACGGCACCACCCAGCAAATCAAAGCGACTATTCCTGCGGGTGTGAACCGGCGGTTTGTGCATCTCAAAGTAACAAGACCATGATCGACGAGCCAACCAACCCGGACTGCGGCAGCCTGCTGCCGCTTGTGACAGGCAGCCCTGCTGCCGGGCATGTCTCCAGGCTTCGAATAACCTTACTCGGCCTTCCCGCCAGCAGGGCTGGCTCCGGCGAGCGGCAGCAGGCTGCCGCAGTCCGGGCTTCGCTGCCCAACTTTTGATCCCATGAGCGATTCGATCTCACTTCCTACTGATGAAGACGGAGCCAGAGGCACTCGCTCCTGGCCGGATGCGCCGCCGCATCGGCTGACGGAGGCAGGCGTGTATTTCGTCACAGCTCGTGCTCACGAGCAAAAGCACTGGCTGCATACGCCAGAGCGTCGCGATTGGTTCATGCAGATGCTTTTTGATGTCACGGAGGAGCGGGGCTGGAAGCTCGAAGCATGGGCGGTGTTGTCGAATCACTACCATTTGGTGGCTCACAGCCCTTCGGGCGAAGCGGTGACGCTTTCTCCGATGCTTCAAAAGCTTCACAGTTTAGCAACGAAGCGACTGAATCAGGAGGACGGCATGTCGGGAAGATCGCGTCTGTGGCAAAACTACTTCGAAAAGCATCTCACAACGCAGGAAGGCTATCTCGCCCGTTTGAACTACGTGCATCAAAACCCCAAGCATCATGGTTTGGTGCCGCTGGCATCCCAATGGCGATGGTGCAGTGCCGAGGCCTTCAAACGCGAAGTCACTCCCGCGTGGCTTAAAACCCTCATGAGCTTCAAATACGACCTGATCGCGAAGGAGGACGGCGATGAGTAAAGTCGAAGACCCGGACTGCGGCAGCCTGCTGCCGCTTGTGAAAGGCAGCCCTGCTGCCGGGCAGGACTCCACGGCCTGCAAAGCCGTGGCGCTACCGCGTGGGCGGAGCCTTGGGGCTTTGAAACATGTTTTGCGGCCTTTCCGCCAGCAGGGCTGGCTCCGGCGAGCGGCAGCAGGCTGCCGCAGTCCGGGTGCTGCCGCACTTTTGATGATTGTTTCGACGCTTCAGGCTCAGGTGGCGAGTGTGAGTGTGGATGCTCCGGCGGCGAGCAATCACGTGATGCTCTCGTGGCCCGCAGTTGCAGGAGCGACGGGATACAACGTCAAGCGTGCTGAATCCCTCACGGGCACCTCAACGACGCTCGCGAGCAACACGGCCTTACTTTCGATCACCGACTCCACAGCCGCGGCAGGCACGCGATACTACTACACGGTCACGGCGTTGAATGGCGCGGTGGAATCGACGGCGCGGGGTGTGTGGGCTTCGCCTTCGGTGATCTTGGACAATGCGACGGCGGGGAATACGAGTGCTGGCGTGAGTTTCACGGGGACTTGGGCGGCGTCAGGGGTCGCGGGGGCGTTTGGGAATGCGTCGCTCTTTGCGGGGCAGGTGAGTGGAGGCACGCCGACGGCGACTTACACGTTCACGCCGACGATTCCGGTTCGCGGACTGTATGATGTGTATCTGCGGTGGACGGCGGATCCGAATCGCGCGACGAACACGCCGATTGATCTCGTTTTGGCGGATGAAACGCGGACGCTGACGGTGAATCAGGAGATCAATGGCGGGCAGTGGAACCGGATCGCGACGGTGCCGTGTGAGGTGGGCGCGACGATGTCGGTGGTGATCCGCAACAACGGCGCGAATGGCAATGTAGTCGCGGATGGCGTGCAGGTGGTGCCGCGCATCGCGCCGTGGGCACCGGATGGGGACCTGGCGCGGGATTATACGCTCGCGGCGGTGGAGGAGGACTTTGATGGAACCACGCTCGATTCGACGAAGTGGGGGCAGTTTCTCGACCGGCGATGGTTTTCGGTGAGCGATGGGCATCTGCGCCTAAAGCCGACGTGGATTGGCAGCACGCCGCTGGGTTCGGCGACGAATGTGGAACTGCAAAATGAGGCGAACTGGGAGGAGGGCGGCATCGTGTCGAAGAGCAGTCAGAAGTTTGGCTACTACGAGGTGCGGCTGCGCATTCCGCAGGTGCCGGCCATCGGTGTGGACACGGCGTTTTGGCCTGCGGCGATGGATGGTTACCTGCACAGCTATGAGATCGACACGCCGGAGTTCTTCAACAAGGACACCGACGGCTCATCGAACAACTTCGGCTTTGGTGTGTGGGATCACTTTGCGCCCACTCGCGACTCGGGGCATGCGCCGGGCCGCACCTGGGACTACACGGCGAACAACAGCACCATCGGCAACATGGCAAACTACGTCGTGATCGGTCTCGAATGGCGCACGGACAACTCGCAAGTCGTCTATATTAACGGCGTGAAGAAATACACCGCGCCACCGAGCGGCATGAATGATGTCGAGAGCATTCTGCCTTCCGCGATGATCATCAGCACGAAGGTGGTGGACTGGTTGACGAAAAATGTGGAGCTGGATGCCAGCGAGGCGACCTGGGACTATGCACGCTATTATCAGAAACCGGGCTGGATTGGCTCGGTGGATGACGATTGGTCCAAAGTGGAAAACTGGGGCGCGGAGGGCCTTCCGAGTGGTGGCAGGGCGGCGGTGTTTAACATGCCGAGCACGAACACGAGCGTCACCGTGCCGGTGGATCAGAGTTTGCAGACGCTGAGCTTCGATGGAGCCACGACTCCGGCTTATAGCTTCGGCGGCAGCGGTGCGTTGCGACTTGGCGAGGCTGCGGCGGGCGATACGACGGTCACGCATGGTGGCATTCTCTTAAACAGCGAGGTGACGGTGAATCACAGCTTCAGCGTGCCCATTGTCGCGTTGAAATCGCTGCAGTTTGCCAATCTGAGCCGCAAGGCCGGCGGCGTGCTCACGCTGAATGGCCTGATCACCGGCAGCGGCACGCAGGACGTGGAGTTCATCACCGCGATGCCGGGCATCGGTGCGACGACGCTCGGGCAGATCGTGCTCGGTCAGGCCATTGGCACCGGCATTCGCGATGTGACGAAGGCAGGCGATGCGACCTTCGTTTTGCCGGCGAACAGCCAGCACAGCGGCAAGACAGCCATCGCTCGCGGTGGCATGAGCATTGCGAATCTGAGCGCTCTCGGCACGTCGAGCACGGAACCGCTCGTGTTTCGTCCGAATACGCGTCACAGCGAGACGTATCGGCCGCGCTTGATCTACACCGGGCCTGCAGGCAGCACTAGCAGGCCTGTGGCCTTCACCGGTTACTCGGCGGATGGCATCATCGAGGCCTCTGGCAGCGGCGCTTTGACCATGACGGGCGATGTCGTCATCACGCCGAAGACGAGCGATCCAGGTCGCAAGCCCTCGGCGAATGCTTTTCTCACGCTGGGTGGCACCAATACGAACGACAACACCTTCGCAGGCCAAATCAGCGATGCGGGCGTGAGCGTGACCTATGACAGCGTGACCACGCCGGTGACGCTGACGGTCAACAAAGCGAACGCAGGCACCTGGGTGCTCACGGGCACGAACAGCACCAAAGGCACGCTGTCAGTGAATGGCGGCAGGCTCTTCATCGGCAGCGGCACGAGCGGGAGCTTCGATGCGCCGAGTGTGAGCGTGAGCGGCGGCGCGGAGATTGGCTTTGGTCGTGATGATACGGTGACTTTTGACAAGGTCATCAGCGGCACCGGTGGCCTGCGCAAACGCGGCTCGGGTATGCTGACGCTCGGTGGCGATCACACCTTCACCGGCAGTGCCACGGTGGAAGCCGGCTCTTTGAATCTCACCGGCAGTCTCGCCAGCGGCGGCACACTCAGCGTCACCGCCAACGGCACGCTGAGAGGCAGCGGAACGAGTGCAAAAAATGCGAGCATCGTCGGCACGCTCATCGCCTCGCCGCTGACCTTCACCGGAACGCTCTCGCATGGCAGCACGAGCAAACTCCAGGCAAGCTTCACCGCCAACAACGGCACCAGCATCGGCACCATCAGTGCGGGAGCCGTCACGGTGACAAGTGGTGCCAAAGTGGATGTCGTCCTCAACACGGGCACCGCGAATCTCGCCGCGAGCTACTGGCGCACGGCACGAACGATCCCGCTCATGACGATGACCTCCCGCAGCGGCACGTTTGCGCTCGGCACCGTCACCAACGACAGCGCGGGCAATCCGGTGGCGACTTATGGCACCTTCACGCTGCAACACACGGCCACGGCGGTGAATCTCGTTTGGACACCGATCCCCGGCTTCCCCGTGATCGACGATCCGACGGTCAACATCACCTCGCCGATGGTCACAACGGTCGCTCTGCCCGATGTCGCGACCTCGCTGCGCCTCACGGCCAGCGTGGGAGGCAATGCCGCGATCACCTGGTCACTCGTCAGCGGTCCTGGCACGGCCACGTTTGCCAATTCGAGCACCAGCGACACTAGTGTGAGCTTCAGCCTCGCGGGTCGCTATGTGATCCGCGCGACGGCGTCGAATGCCCTCGGCAGCGTGACGCAAGACATCACGGTGGATGTCGCGCCGCCTTCGAGCATCAGCTTGCGCCAAGGCGTGAACGGCTACAGCCACGACGCCACATTCATCCGTGCGGATACGACGACTTGGAACAGCGGTGCACGCGACCAGATGCTCGTCGGGAAGACCAGTTCGGCGTTTCGTGCCCTGCTGAGCTTTAGCCTGAGCAGCGTGCCCTCGATCTACACGATCAGCGGTGCCCAGCTCGATGTGTGGACCGATTTCGCCGCCACCGGCGCGGTGCAGACGCTGGAACTTCGTTCGCTGACTCGCAGCTTCATCGAAGGCACCGGGAACGGCAGCGTGGCCACGAACGGCGTCGGCACCGGGGCCGATTGGGCCACGCATGATGGCACCACAGCCTGGAGCACAGCGGGTGGCGATTTCAGCAGCACCGTGCTCGCCAGCGTGCCCGGCTTCAATGCCGCCACGACGATCAACACACAGCAAACCTTCGCCAGCAGCCCCGCGCTGATCGATGCCGTGACCACCGCCATCACCAGCGGCACGCCCTTGAACCTCACGATCCTCTCACCGCTCACCGAGGCCGGAGCCGCGAACAACTTCACGCGGTTCTCCAGCGATGACAGCGCCACGCTCGCCCGCCGCCCGCTGCTCACGATCAACTTCACGCACGCGATGCTGCCCGCGGTGAATCCCGGCACCGCTCCCGCCGCCACCGTCGGCTCTGACATCCCGCTCACCAGCTCGACCACCAACGCTCTGTCATCCACGTGGAGCCTCATCAGCGGTCCCGGTCCGATTTGGCTCATCAATCCCACCACCCTCAAATTCAGCGCCCCCGGCTCGTATGTGTTGCGACTTTCCGCCACCAACACCCACGGCGAATCCAGCCGCACCCTCAGCGTGACCGTCACCGGCAGCGCCATGACGCCCATCGAGATCTGGCGGCAAAACAGTTTCGGCAATCATGTGAACTCCGGCAACGGACTCGACACCGCCGACACGGACGGCGATGGCAGCACCAACCTCCTCGAATACGCCACCGCGATGAATCCCGTCACTGGCGATCCGGTGCCCATGAGCGCCGAAAAAGTCGGCAGCGTGCTCGACTACACCTACACGAAAAACAAATCCGCCACCGACGTGACCTTCACCGTCGAGTGGAGCGATGATTTCACTACTTGGAGCACTGTGGGCGTCTCCAGCGCTGTTTTGAGCGACAACGGCACCATCCAGCAAATCAAAGCCACCATGCCCGCTGGGGGCAGTGGCAGGCGGTTTGTGCGACTGCGGGTGACGCGTTGAAAAACAGTGTCCGGTTTGTCCGCCTCGTGCGAGATAGTCGGACCCGCATGAACATCGCCGAAACCCACGCCGCGCAGGTTTTCCTCGCCCATCACGACTTTGTGAAGGGCGTGGCGCTCAAGTATGCTCCCTGGCCGGGGTTGATGGAGGACATCACGCAGCAGGTGTTTTTGGAGTTCATGGCGAAGGAGTCGAAATGGGACCTCAGCAGCGATGCGCGGCCGCTTTTGGCCACGATGACGCGTCACATTGCCATGCGGTTGTGGCGGGAGCGCACGCGGCAGCAGCCGGACGTGGTGCAAAAGCTCGCCGATCACATCCGCCTTCTCGCCGAGGAGCGTGAGACGCCGCCGCGCTACGAGGACGAGGTCCGCGTGCTGCGCACCTGTCTGCAAAAGCTGCCGCAGAAGAGCCGCGAGCTCGTGGAGCTCTATTATTACGACGATGTCGGCACGCCGCAGATCGCCGAGCAGATCCAGATGAAGGCCGACACCGTCTGCCGCGCCCTCTCCCGCGTGCGGGAAAAGCTGCGCGAGTGCATCAAACAAAACCTCAACCAAGGAGGCCACGCCCATGCCTGACGCCGACACGCTCATCCAGCACTACCTCGAAGGCACGCTCACCGATGCCGAGGCGGAGGAATTGCACATGCTGTTGCAAAACGAGCCGCAACTCGGCTCGCGGCTGCTCCAGCACTTCGAAATGGACGCGATGCTCCGCGCCACGAGGCCGCTCGCCGTGCCCGGAAAGGTCATCCAGCCCGCGTTGGTGCCGCGACGCCGTTTCACCTTCGCCACCGTCACCACCGTGGCGGCGATGGCGGCCAGCATCACGCTCATGGGCGCGTGGCTGGCCATGTCGTGGCTGCAAAACGACGAGGAAGACACCACGGCCTCCGTCGCGGTGCTCACACGCGGCGTGAATCTGGAATGGGAATCCGCCGCCATCGCGCCGGGCACACCGCTTTCACCGGGATTGCTGAAACTGAAGTCCGGCATCGCGCAGATCGAGTTTTATCAAGGTGCCCGCGTCTTGATCGAAGGTCCCGCCGAGCTCCAGCTCATCTCCAGCGGCGAGGCCACCTGCACGCGTGGCAAGCTCAGCGCGAACGTGCCGCCGCAGGCCAAAGGTTTCCGCATCAACACGCCGAAAGGCACCATCGTCGATCTCGGCACCGAGTTCGGCCTCGATGTCAGCGATGCGAGCGCCGAGGTCCACGTCTTCAAAGGCGAGGTCGAGCTGCATCAGGCTGCCGAGTCGATGAAGTCGCTCAAAGAAGGCCAGGCCATGGCCTTCGCCGCCGAGTCGCAGATGCTCCCGGCCAATCTGTCGAACTTCGCCTCGCTCAGCGATCTCGATTCGCGCACCGCGGTGTCGGATCGCACGCAGCTCGACCGCTGGCGTGCCGCGAGCGACCAGCTCAATGCCGATCCGGCCCTAAAGCTGCATTTCAACTTCCAGGACGACGACAGCTCGCGCTCGCTGCGCAATCACGCCTCGCACGGCGAGGACGGCAGCATCGTCGGCGCCTCGTGGACCACCGGCCGCTGGCCGGGCAAAGGTGCGCTGGAGTTCCGCAATGTGAGCGACCGCGTGCGCCTCAGCGCTCCGAACGAGGTCAAAGCGCTCACCATGGCGATGTGGGTGCGCATCAACGGCCTCGACCGCTACTTCAACTCGCTCTTCATGTCCGAAAGCTGGGGCGAACGCCGCATCCACTGGCAGATCGTGCGCGATGGCCGCATCCGCCTCGGCATCGCCGGAGGTCCGGGCCAGCATCATCAGGACTGCGACACCGAAGTCTTTTTCACCCCCGAGCGCTTCGGCCGCTGGATGCATCTCGCCGTCGTTTTCGATCCGCAGAGCAAGGAAGTGCGTCATTACGCCAACGGCTCACTTTTGGCCAAAATCGCCCTCAAAGACCCGTCGCCGCTCAAACCCGGCATCGCCGAACTCGGCAACTGGAACGACCGCCGCAGCACCGGCGTCGCCATCCGCCACCTCAGCGGCACGATGGATGAGTTTGCGCTGTGGGATCGTGTGCTGAGCGAGGTGGAGATCAAGGCGATGACGAAGTGATGACCTCACTGACTTTGATGACGTCATTGACGTCAATCCGGTCAATGACGTCAAATCGGCCGCAGCCCCTTGCAGTCTGGATACGCTGAGCAGCCCCAGAAATCTCCTTTCGCGGATTTCCTTCTCCGCATCGGCTTTTCGCACTGCGGGCAGCTCGGAGCGGGCTCCGCATTCCGCTGCTCCTCACGCACCTCCAGCCTTCTCGCCGTCAGGCGTTCGCTGAAGCCGCCGGTTTGCTCAAAGGCCTCGCCTTGCGCGGCGATCTGGCTTTTGAGCATGTTCAGCGCCCGCCCGAGGATGATCAGCATCGCGTTCGCCACCACCACGGGGTCGGCGGCATCCAGCCAGCGGGCGTATTTGCGCCGCTGCTCCAGCGCGTGCTTCGCGGACTCATGCACCATGTCGTCGGAAAACGCTGCCGCGTCCAAGGAGATGGCGTTTACCGCCTTCGCCTCGGCTGAATGAACCGACCACGGCAGCTCGCCGCGATCCAGAATGAACATCTCGTAGTCCCCGCGCAGCTCGCTGAGGCTCGCACGAGCCACGTCGGTGAGTTTCATCTCCGTGTCCTTCGAGGTCGAGGAGCGCTCCGAGCCTTCGATGATGTTCTGGCGACCGCTCCGCGCAGCTTGGGTCATCTGGTCGTATTGGCGGCCTTTCGGGTCGTAGAATTTGTCGTCGGCCTCGCGGTGGTCATGCGTCAGAAAGCGGCGGCAGAAGCGCAGCGTCTCGAGCTGCACGATGGTGGCCAGCGTGAACGAATGCAGCCTCCGAAAGCCACCGTGTTTGTCGAAGAGTTGTTGAGGCATGGGAAAGTGTGACGGGATTGACCTTGATGACCTTATTGACCGTCAATCCGGTCAACAACGTCATCAAGGTCAAACACCGAATCATACCTTTCCTCGCAAAAACACGAGGCTATCACACGACTTACTCGCCCCCCGCATGAAATCCCTCCTTGCTCTCGCATTCCTCACCACGGCCACTTTCGCCCAACTGCGTGACATTTTTGACTACACTGGCCAAAACAACGCACCGGCGGGCACGAAGCGGCTGGTGTTCATCGCGGCGAAGGGGACGCATGGGGGCGGGGGGCAGCATGAGTTCCTCGCGGGGGCGGCGTATCTGGCGCGGCGGATCAATGAGACGTTTCCGCAGGCGTTTGCGGTGGTGTATCCGGACAGCAACTGGCCGAAGGATCTCACGAAGGCGGATGCGATCATCGTGCTGCTGAATCACGGCGGCAGGGCGGCGGAGGATGCGAACATCAAAGCGGCCTGCGATCGCGGCGCGGGCTTCGCGGCGATTCATTATGGCGTGGAGGCGAAGATCGGCTCGCAGGGCAAAAACTACCTCGACTGGATGGGCGGCTTCTTTGAGACGTTTTACTCGGTGAACCCGACGTGGGAGGCGAGCGTGCAGCCGGGCCAGCATCCGGTGGCGAATGGCGTGAAGGCCTTCTCGGCGAAGGATGAATGGTATTACCACATGCGCTTCGTGCCGGATATGAAGGGCGTGACGCCGGTGCTCAGCGCCATCGCGCCGCTGAACACGGTGAAGTTCAAAGAGGGCGACAAGCCGAGTCCGCATGGCGGCAATCCGCACGCATTTGCCGATGTGAAAGCGGGCAAGCCGCAGCATCTCGCGTGGGCGTTTGATCGGCCGAAAGGCGGTCGCGGCTTCGGTTTCACGGGCTTCCACTTCTTTGCGAACATGACGAACGACAGCTTCCGCACGACGATGCTGAATGGCGTGGCGTGGGTGAGCGGTTTGGAGATTCCAGCGGGCGGCATCGCGTCGAAAACACCGACGCAGGCCGAGCTCGATGCGCTGATGGCCGAGGCGCACGGTCCGAAGGTCGCAAAGCCTGCGGGCACGGCGAAACCGGTCTTTGAAACACCGTCGTTGACCTCCACGAGCACGCCGCGGCTCGTTGCCATCGACGTGCCGCTGAAGGACGCGAAGGAGCTGTATCTCGTCGTTTCCGATGAAGGCTCAAAGAGCTGCGATTGGTCAAACTGGATCGAGCCGCGGCTCATCATGGCCGATGGATCGGTGAAGGATCTCACCACGCTGAAGTGGAAGGGCGATGACGCGGGCTTTGGCCGCACACGCCTCGGCAGCAATCACACCGGCAAGCCGATGCTCGTGGACAAGCAGACCTACACGAACGGCATCGGCACGCATGCGCCCTCGGCCATCGCGTATGATTTGCCTGCGGGCGTGGCACGCTTCACCGCGAAGGTGGCCATCGACGACGGCGGCATGATGCGCGGCGGGAAAGCCGAGCGATGCGAAGGTGAAGTTCCAAGTTTACACCGCGCTGCCTGCCACGCCGGAGGCGAAGGCCGCGGCGAATCCGCCGAACTTCAACGAAGGCCCGCCGCAGGTGCCCGCGGAGCTTTTCACGGTGCCGGAGGGCCTCGAAGTGACGCTGTGGGCCACCTCGCCGATGCTTTTCAATCCGACGAACATCGACTTCGACGCGCAGGGTCGCTTGTATGTCGCGGAAGGCGTGAATTATCGCGGCAAAGGCGGCCGCCGCAAAGAAGGCGACCGCATTGTCGTGCTCGAAGACACCGATCACGATGGCAAGGCGGACAAGAGCAGCGTTTTCGTGCAGGAGCCCGCGCTCGCGTCGCCACTCGGTGTCGCGGTGATCGATGGCAAGGTCGTCGTGTCGCAGCCGCCGGACCTGCTCGTGTATTCGGATGTCGATGGCGATTTGAAGCCGGAGAAGCGCGAGGTGCTGCTCACGGGTTTCAATGGTCGCCAGCACGATCACAGTCTGCACAGCGTCACCGCCGGACCGGACGGGCAGTGGTATTTCAATCAAGGTAACACCGGCGCGGAGTTCACCGACCGCAGCGGCAAGACCTTCCGCATGGGCAGCCCGTATCAGCTCCAAAACATCGCCGGCATGAAGAGCGACGACGGCCATGTGTGGATCGGCGGCTTCAGCGTGCGCATGAATCCCGATGGCACGCACGTGAACATCATCGGGCACAACTACCGCAACAGCTACGAGCAGGCGCTCACCAGCTACGGCGATCTTTTCCAAAGCGACAACGATGACCCGCCCGCTTGCCGCGTGACGCATGTGCTGGAGGGCGGCAATGCCGGATTCGCCAGCGCCGATGGTCAGCGCAGTTGGGGCGCGGACAAACGCCCCGGCCAGGACACGCCGACCGCCGAGTGGCGACAGGAAGACCCCGGCACGATGCCCGCGGGCGATGTCTATGGCGGCGGCTCGCCCACCGGCGTGGCATTCTATGAAAATGGCGCTCTCGGTGAAAAATGGCGCGGCCTGCTGCTCGCGTGCGAGGCGGGCAAGAACGTGATTTTCGGCTACCAGCCGCAACCCGACGGCGCGGGCTTCAAACTCGAGCGCATGGACTTCATGACGTCGAACAAGGAGAAGCAGTGGGCCGGCAGCGACTTCCTCGGCGGCAAGGAAACCAACGAGCTCAAAACCAAATTTCGCCCCAGCGATGTGTGCGTGGGCCCCGATGGCGCCTTGTATGTCGCCGACTGGTTTGACGCGCGCGTCGGTGGTCACGGCACGCGTGATGATGGCTTCACCGGAGCCATCTACCGCATCGCGCCGAAGGGCTTCAAGAGCGTGGTGCCGAAACTCGATCTGAACAGCGTGGAAGGCCAAATCGCCGCACTGAAGAGCCCCGCCGTGAACGTGCGCCACAGCGGCTTCAACCGCCTGAAGGCTCAAGGCGCGAAGGCCGTGCCTGCCGTGGCCGCTTTGCTTGATGACAGCGATTCATTCATCGCGGCACGTGCGGTTTGGTTGCTCGTGCAGATGGGCGAGGAAGGCATCGCGAAGGTGAAACCTTGGCTGGAGTCCAAAGACGCCACGCAGCGTCTTGTCGCGTATCGGGCGCTGCGTCGTGCGAATCACGAGGTGGAGTTGATGGCGCATAAGATGGCGACCGACAGCGATGCCGCCGTGCGTCGCGAAGTGGCACTGACGGTGCGCGACATGCCCGCAAGTCATTGCGGGCCCGTTCTTGTGGAAGTCGCTCATGCGTTCGACGGCAAGGATCGGGCCTACCTCGAAGCCCTCGGCCTCGGCAGCGAAGGCAAGGAGAGCGAACTCTACCAAGTCCTGACCACGGGGCATGCGCCTGGCTGGAAGACTTTCCAGCCGCTTGCCTCCGAAGACAGCGCCACTTGGAGCGATGCCTTCGCACGCATCGCGTGGCGTTTGCATCCACCGGAGGCCGTGAACGATTTCAAAGCCCGTGCGCTCAACGACAAGCTCAGCAAAGACCAGCGCCAGCTCATGCTCACCGCACTCGCCTTCACCAAAAGCGCTGAGGCGGCCGGTGCGATGATCGAACTCGCCCAGAAGAAGGATTTTCCTCTCCAAGACATGGCCAAGTGGTGGCTCATGAACCGCAAAAACAACGATTGGAAGGCCTACGACGTCGAGCAGAGCCTCAAAGCGCTCGGCATCTACGATCCCGACAAAGTGCAGCTCACCGCCAGCCCGTTGCCGCCACTCCCCGCGAACGCGAAGGCCCTCGACCTCAAAGCCATCGCCAAACTCCAAGGCGATCCCAAACGCGGTGCCACCGCCATCGCCGCCTGCTACACCTGCCACCGCTTTGGCAGCAACGGCATCGACTACGGCCCCGATCTGACCACCTTCGCCAAACAACAAACCGCCGACGTCCTCATCCAGGCCATCGCCGAGCCCAGCAAAGGCATCTCCCACGGCTTTGAAGGCAGCGAAATCACCACCACCGACGGCCTGAGCGTCACCGGCATCGTTTTGACCAGCGGCGACCCCGTCCTCATCAAATGCATGGGCGGCGTCGTGCAAACCGTGCCCAAAAAGCGCATCCAGAGCCTCAAGAAGCTCAAAGGCCGCAGTTTGATGTTCGAGCCCTCCATGCTCGGCCTCACGGAGCAAAGCATCGCTGACATCGTGGCGTATTTGAAGAGCCTGTGAGCGCGGGAAGATGACCGCATTGACCTTGTTGATGTCATTGACGTCAATCAGGTCACTACGGTCAAACTCCCTCCCCCAATTTCCGTCCGGTTTCAGCCGCTCGTGCGGGATGGAGTCTCCGAATCGTCTCTTTTGTCGCAAAAACACCCGGCAAAGCGACGACTTAGAAGTCCTCTCAACCGCATGAAACACACCCTCCTCACTCTGCTCTCGCTCGTCACCTTCGCGACGGCTGCTCCTCTTGTTTACGAAGGCACCGAAGGGCCGGGCAAAGGCAAGCACATTGTCTTCATGGCGGATGACCATGAGTATCGCTCCGAGGAGTCGCTGCCGCAGTTGGCTCGCATCTTGGCGAAGCATCAGGGCTTCAAGTGCACCGTGCTCTTTGGGATCGACAAAGACTCGGGCGAAATCGTCGCGGGCGATGCGTCGAACATGCCGGGCATCGAAGCGCTGGACACCGCGGACCTCGCGGTCGTGTTCCTGCGCTTCCAAAACTTCCCTGCGGAGCAGATGAAGCACTTCGATGACTACCTCAAACGCGGCGGGCCGGTGGTCGGGATGCGCACGGCGACGCACGGCTTCAAAATGCCGAAGGACGCGCCGTTCGCGAAGTACTCCTTTGATTACAAAGGCAGCGACTACGAACTCGGCTTCGGCCATCAGGTGCTGGGCCAGACCTGGGTCGGTCACTACGGCACGAATCACAAGCAGAGCACGCGCATTGCCATCGTGGATGCGCTGAAGCAGCATCCGATCCTGCGCGGCGTGAAGGACGTTTGGGTGCAGGCAGGCGGTTATGTCGGCAAGCCCACCAGCGGCAATATTTTGACCATGGCGCAGCCTCTCAACGGCATGACGCCCGATTCACCTGCCGACACCACGAAGCCACCGATGCCCAGCGAATGGACGCGCACTTATAAGTCCGCGTCGGGCAAGGAAGGACGCGTTTTTACCTCGCTCTACGGCACCTCCGAAGACATCACGAACGAAGGCTACCGTCGGCTCATGGTGAATGGCATGTTCTGGGCCGTCGGCTTGGAAGACAAGATCACGGCTGACCTGAACATCGCCTTCGTCGGTGCCGCGAAGCCGAACACCTTCGGCGGCGGCGCGTATGCACGCGGCATCAAGCCGGAGATGTATGCCGGCTTTGAAAGCCCGATCCCCGCGAACAACAACACGAAGAAGCCTGAGAAGCCGAAGAAGTGATGACGGCCCCGAGGCGGAATGTTAAACAGTCACATTCTCAACGATGCCCGCCAAGCCGCTACCAGTCCCGATTTCGTTCGCCATCTTTCGCGATGACGAGCCTGCCATCGCCACACTGGAGTTTGCAGGCAATGCCGACATCATGTCTGCGACACGGTGGCGTGTCCCCTCGGAGTTGGAGGACGATTCATTGATGCGAGCAAGGGCGGCGGATGCCTGTGAGTTCGCCCTCCTCGCAGCCAAGCGCTGGCGTCACTATCGCGACACTTCTTCCGTCGCACTCACGCTTGGCGAGTTAAAGCGCCTGATTTCGAGCAACCCCACGGGTGAATTCTGCTTTCACCTCAAGTTGTCCGCCGACTGGTTTCCCGGCAGCCTTGGCGGTGCCATGGTGCGGCGCACCTGGCGTCACAATCTAATGATCGACTTCCTGTTCGTTCATCCGCGCATATCAGGCCGCGTATTGAATGTGAAGGGCGTTGGGATACGAATTCTCCAGGCTTTATGCGGCATCGCAAAGGACCTCGGCTGCTCCTTGGTCTGGGGCGAGGCCACCCAGGACTCCGCGCCGTTTTATGAGCGCCACTTGCATCGTGAAGTGGGCGATCAATTCTCCATCCAGCCGGATGAGATTGTCAGGTTCGCCGCTGAGATTGAAGCCGAACGGAAAACCCCTTGAAGCAGCCACACCAGACTCGTATCTTCGCCCATGAACAAGCCCTTGCACCTGCTCACCCCCGCAGAAAAAGCCGAACTCGTCGCCCGCATGAAGGAACAATTCGCCGCGGAAGAATTTTTCACAGGCGTGCTCGGCAATCGCCATGCCGTCGTTCTGCCCCGGCGACGGGTGCGGAAGGCACCTGCGACGAAAACTCGCGTGGCAGTGAAGTAAGAGGGCGAGGCTCCGAAGCGATTGACGCTAACACTCAAGAAATCGCCACTGACAGCCAGGAAATTAGTGCTGACAGTCGTGCTATTGAGACTGACAACTCTTCTATTGCGACTAACAGCCGTGCTATTGAGCCGACCGGCCCGTCTATTGAGACTGCGGAGCTGAAAACGCCCCTGACAGCCGAGCGAAAGGCCCTGACTCTCTCGACATGGAGAATTACAGGAACGCGAACACCGGTAACAGCCGGGAAATCCCTCCTGCGGCGAGTTTAGCCCAGGTTTCCCCAGGGAAATAGGTTCCTGCCCTCCTTCTGGGCGTCTGTGTCCCTCCGTGACCTCGGTGGTAGCCATAGAGGATACACCACGGAGAGCACCGAGGATCACAGAGCCTTGGGGGAGGTAGGATAATGCTGCGGCCCGCTCAAAATACCCGATTTTGTACTTCCCATTTACTCGGGGAATCCCTAGCCTCGCGGTCGCTATGACCTCACGACTCCAAAATCATCTGAATATGATCGGCACGTGCATCACTGTCGCTCAAAGCCCCGAATACAAACCCGTCTGGGAAGGCCAGGAGCCTGCGGACTTCGCCACCGACATCGCTAAGCTCGCGGCGGACCACGCCGCTGTCAGCCTGAAAGCCGCGCAGGCGGAGGCCGCAACCGGCGGTGCGGCGGATGAAAAAGCCGTCGCAGAGGCCACCCTCGAAAACATCGCCCACACCCTCGCCCGCGCTTTGGCGAACCATTTCAAGAAGTCCGGCGACCTCGACCGCCACGGCAAGGTGGACTACACGAAGAGCGAGATCGTGAAACTCCGCACCCAGGAACTCGTCACTCAAACCACCGCCATCCGTGACATTGCCCAGGGAGCCGTCGCCGAGACGGATGCCGTCAAACGCGGCATCACCCAGGCCCGCATCGCCACTCTCAGCGCCGCTATCGCCGCCTACACTAAGGTGATGAATGCCCCACGCGGCCAGATCGTGAATCGCAGCGCTCTGCTCAAAGAAGTCGAAACCGACACCGCCGCCCTTGTCGAGTTCGTGAACGACATGGACGACCTCGTCCTCCAGTTCGACACGACCCCCACCGGCCATCGCTTCATGGAAGCCTGGAAACGCGCCCGCATCATCGTGGATGTCGGTGGGAGTAATGGTGGAGGTGAAGAGAAGCCAACTCCACCGCCTACGCCGGAACAGCCGAAGTGATCACGGCACCTGAAGATGCGTCTCTACCTCGACACATGCAGCCTGAACCGCCCTTGGGATGACCAATCCCAGGTGCGCATTCACTTGGAAGCCGAGGCCGTCATTTACATAATGGATGCCGCTCGTCGTGGCCGTGAGGCAATCGTCAGCAGTGACTACCTGCTCGCAGAGATCCAGCAGATCACGGATCCCGTCCGCCGTGCAGATGTGCTTGCCCTGCTTGATCCCGCCACCCTCCATGTGCCGCAGCATCACTCCATCGACACACGGGCACAAACCTTCGCCGCCTGGCACATCCAGGGCTACGATGCCCTGCACATCGCCGCAGCGGAGGCCGCGCAGTGCGACTACCTTTTGACCACAGACGACCGCCTGATTCGCCGCAGCACCCGTGCCGGTCCCGCCCTTCGGGTGAAAATCTTGAATCCCTTCGATTATCCCGCATCTTCCGCGCCATGACCACCCTGCACGAGATCAACCAAAAAGCCCGGCAAGCGCTTCTCACTACGCTCGGTCCGGTGGACTACACCCGCTACCAGCAGCAGTTCAGCCAAGGCGCAGGCGACTACACCGCCGAGCGCCAGCAAAGAACTGCCACCACGACTGAGGTCATCCAGCAAGTCAGCGCTCTGAAAGCCGCAGGCCACCTCGTTTCGCCCCCAAATGCCACCGTCCTGATCGTCGAAAGCAACTCCTAGCTCCCCAAACGTCCTGCCTCGCCATGTATCGGATAGCCACCCCTTCTGCCACCGTGATGAACGCCCCACGCGGCCAGATCGTGAACCGCAGCGCCCTGCTCAAAGAAGTCGAAACCGACACCGCCGCCCTCGTCGAGTTCGTGAACGACATGGACGACCTCGTCCTCCAGTTCGACACCACCCCCACCGGCCACCGCTTCATGGAAGCCTGGAAACGCGCCCGCATCATCGTGGATGTCGGCGGGGGTTATGGGGTGGAGAAAACTGTAGTTCCGAGTCCGCCTCAGGCACCCGGAAACTAGAGTGTTTCAAAAACAACTATCGCGAAAATCACTTCCATAAGCAAAGAAATGACATCAAAAAAAACGGAGGATTCGTCCAGGCTGCTTGACTCAATGCCCCCACCCCTTGAAATCGTTCTGAATGGAGATTTCGTGGAGGATATCCTAGTTCCTAGCAATGCTTCGATACCACTTTCCACCAAAGACCCCGCACTGTGGTCCGCCTCTGCTAAGGATGATGAATTGGTGCGGAGTATTCCTGGTGGAAGTTGGACTTTGCAAAAGATGATGATGGGTATCAGCCACGCTTGGGCGGGTTGGAATGAAAAGCTAGAAAATCAGCTAGCCGACAGCAGCATCGCCGAAGGGGAATTGCGACGCAGACGAGCACCTGCAAAACACAATCCCATTTTTCACCTTAACTTCCCGAGTGAGGCAATCTGCGGCGCATTCCCGAAACGACTGCTAACACCAATTTCAGCCCAGAGTGTCGAAAGTGGGTATTTCCCAAAAGGGGAACTCTTCTCTGCGGAAGAGAACAGTTACCCATATGAGTTCAAGTCCGGTTTAGCGAAGTATGCCTGGGATGTCAGGCAGTGTCCGAAGGTAAAGCCGACTGATGATAAAACGGTTCTACGAGCCAAGGGAATCACTCCAATGCGCCCAAAGTTGGAGCTGAATGGTCCGAATTTCCTTGGAGGGTTAACTAAAGATGGATCGATACATGTGATTGGGGACTATGATATTAGCTTCCGGCATCAGTTCTCTTGGGCCGCAGCCACCATCAAAGATGATAACAAGAAAGCGATAGCAGGAATGGATGACGCCTATCCTGCGAGAGTGCTTATGCTAGGCAGTTCACTGCCTCTCAAATCTAGCAGAAAGGGCGACTTGGAAAAAGACTGCTATGACCAGTTCTGGAAATCACTGGATAAATCTGGTGACTCTGCAAAAGCCAGAACCATGATTGTTGTCGGGATCGATATGCTAAGAATGGCTGGCGCTGATTTAGCTTATGATCAGTCTTGGGATAGAATCCTAGAAGACTTCAATCGTGAAAAAGAACACTGTTTGGAGCTAAGGGAACTGTGCAAATATGAGCATCTCATCGTGCGGATTGGCGTAACAGGAGCGATCTATCACCACACCCCTTATCAAGTCGATAAGAATGGAGATGCCAAGCGCACTGTAGAAAAAACAGAGACACTGCTCATCTATGACCCTCAAGCACAGCGTATTTGGTTTCGCGCCCCAGAGGATCAAGGAAATATTCTTGGATCACGCTCAGCTCTAGTAGCATGCGTCTTGGCAAGGCTGGCTCATGGGCGTCAGCAAAATCAAATTTGGAAAGGGGTTAAAAAAAGTATCGCTGCCCGCCACCACATTGTTCGCGGCATCAAGGATGCGGTTTGCATGCTCCAGGCACTTTATGACAACGGATTTGGCTACAAACCGGAATATGTTTCCGCTTTCACGACGGAGTCTTACTATTCAAGTGTCTATGGAAAAGCTGCTTTGGACGGCGCTCAACAAGAACCAAAAGTACTGCTGCAACAAAGGCTGCCACAAAGAAGTCTGTTCATTGCACATATCCATGCACCTCTGGATGGATCAGCGCTCGAATGGGGCATTCTGCGAAATGCGCTCCGCATGGGAATCCCTGAGACGCTATCGTGTGCTCAAGAAGACAAAGCTAGAATGTGGGAGCGTCGCATTTCTTATCTAGGTAATCAACGTCGCCTCTGGCTAGCTATGATGATTGTGCAGAAGGGGCTGGAATCTGCACTTAACTCTGAGCGGCACCACAGTCTTTACGGTGATGCCCTTGCTAGGATTGGCAAGAGTAGCGGCCAATTCCATGATCCTTACATAGAATTTGATAAACAAATTATCGATTACCAACTTGAGCGCGATGCAGCCAACGAAAAAGCAAACAAAGAATTTGATGGCCTTGTCGGTGTATACGATTTGATAATACAAAGCAATCCAGCTTTTGCGATGTTCAGCGGTCCACTAACTAAAATTAAGGATCGAGCTGATGCCATGAGAGCTTTTGATAAAGAAGTTCTAATCAAGAAGCAAGCGACAAACACGCCTATAGAGACTCCTGAACAAAATAAAGTTAAGTCTAAGCTGCATGATTCACTTATTGGAAATGATTGGGAGGTTCCTCTTCAGTTCTTGAACGCTCATCTCCGTGGAGAAGGCATCAGTGATGCAGCACTCGCTTATCGCTTAATGCAGTATTTCGCTGTTTGGTATCCAATCAGCGCTCCCGTCGCTACTTTTGGAAAACTGATCGTCATTGGTCAACATGACGTGGAAATGTACACGAACATTAGGAACTTGTTGTCCAATCACATTAGACAGTCGGCAGAGTCAGACGGCATAAAGAACATCAAACCTCTTAGTATCGCTGTCTTTGGTGGGCCTGGCAGCGGCAAATCCTTCGGTGTTAAGCACATAGCAGAGGAATTGGGCATTTCATCCAAAGAGTCATCCGGTGATTTAACCTTCAATATTTCTCAGTTCTGCGGTAAGTCAGATTTGGATGCGGCTTTCCTAAAAATCAGTGACCGCTTGGCACGCAGAAAAAAGGGCTCCAAGCCGCCCATGGTATTCTTTGATGAATTTGATTGCCCTGGCCCCAATGGCACGGAATTCATGTGGCTCAGCTACTTCTTGGAGCCGATGCAGGATGGTACTTACCAGCATCCAGGTGGTGCTCTTAGCTTGGGTGATGTTATCATGGTTTTCGCCGGCGGGATTCACGAGAGTTTCAAGGAATTTCAAGACCGCGCAGCGGGGGCCGGAAGTGTTGAGGAACGTCACCAAGCCAAGGTAAGAAAGTTTCCCGATTTTGTGAGTCGCCTACGTGGATTTATTGATGTGGGTAGCCTCAATCAAAAAGACATCGGAAACCCTGACAGCCCCAGTGAGCGCGTCACACCTTATGGTAACAGAGCGCTTACTCTCCGCGGCATGATGGAATACCGAGGTTGGCTGGATGGCAAAAGAGCCAAGATTAGTGATGACGTTGTTGAGGCATTTCTCACGGTGAGTCGATTCCAACACGGTAAAAGGTCCGTGGAGTCGATTCTCAACAGTGCTGTTGCCATTAAGGGTGAGATTGTAGCATCGAGTCTGCCTGGAATTGGGCACCTTGATATGCACACTTGGGGAGCGGAATTCATTGAGCGTGTTCGCCAGCCGGGCAGCTATTGGTTGACTGAATACTTGTTTATACCTGCACAACCCAGCGTTTTTGAAGAGGGTATTGGCGAACCTTGGAAGCCAGCGACTCAATGGGAACTGCTTTCGGCATGTCACGATATTCCTGATGCTCTAGCTTACATACAAACCTATGCTCTTCGTCTGTTGAGTCGCGTGCTAGACCACGACGCAGACATTTATGTGCGGACGAACAACCTTGTGGAAGCCACGGAAGCGGCGCGTGTCTGGCTTAAAGACATGATCTCTGCGCTGCTAAATGCCAATCCATCAAAAACGGCCGAAGAGCTTCGTAAAGATGCACCGTGGAGGCGTGCAAGCGAGGTCTTTGATTCAGTTCCAGGAAGCGCCCCGATTGATTACACAAAAAAATTCAAAGAGGGAGTTTGGATCGTCAAAAATGCCGAAATGAAAAAGAAGTGCTCCGCACATTGCCAGAACGGCTATGTCACAGTGCCACTCGTGATGCTCGAAGAAGATACGCTCAATACCTCTGCTGTTACAATTTTCAGACGATGGAAAACTCGTGATCTGCTCTAACGATGTCAGACTCTCAACTGACATCACCTTCGAAGAGCATCCCGTTGAAAAAGGAGAAGATCCCCGCCCAGCACCTAATTCTCTTTGGGCGAGAAAGTGGTCCTGGCAAAAGCGCGATAAAGCCCGTGTGCTACGGCATATATTAAAGAATCTCATGATCGCCCTAGATGGAGAGAAAGCCTGGCACAGGTTCGAGGACCAGCAGCGCCAAAAAGCACGGCTCACCAAACGAAAGAAACAAGATGTCTTGCCAGTTCGGGTAATGATCGAAGAGGGCAATGTAAAGAAAACAGAAGTAGGGGCGGCTCTAGTATCGCCATCCGGCAAACCTAAGACAGTCAAGAAACCCGTCCTCCCGAAGAAACCTGCAAAAGCAAAAAAGTGAGAGCCGCCCTGCAAAACATCGCGAAGTGTGGCAAGGCCACGCTATTGACGACCGGACATGGCGGTGACGCGAGTCGTGTCCTGTGAATGCTGGGGTTGAAAAGCAGGCGGGATCGTGACAACAATCAGCCATGAGTATGACTGCCCAGCAAACCATCATGGCCGATTTGGAATCTCTGCCTGCGACCGCGCTTCAGAGCGTGGCTGACTTTGTGCATCAGATGCGCCAGCGTGCCACGGCGGACCGGCAGGCAGCCTTTGATGCCTCGTTCGGCTGCATGACGAAAGACGAGGCGGATGCTTTTGATCGTGTGATCGAGGAAGGCTGTGAACGCAGCATTGAGCCATGAGTGGGTTTGCTCTGGATACCAACATCGTCAGTGCGCACCTGCGTGGCGATGCGGCAGTGGGTGCTCAAATCAAGGCGAACACCCGGCTCTACCTGCCCGTGACGGTTCTGGGCGAGCTTTACTACGGGGCCTATCACACGGAGCACCGGGACAAGCAGCTCGCTCGCGTCCGGTCTTTTCTCCCGCTGGTGCAGACGGTGCATCACGATGACGAGATCGCGGAACGCTATGGCAAGGTCAAGGCGAGGCTGGCGGAACTGGGTTCGATGATTCCTGAGAACGACCTCTGGATCGCGGCAACCTGTTTGGTGCATGAGCTGACGCTGGCGTCTCGTGATGCCCACTTTGAGGTGGTGGAAGGCCTGCGCCTCGTGCGCTGGGAAGCTGGCTCGGCAGAAAAGTAGGCACGAGTTTTGTCCGGTTTCAGTCTCCAGTGCGGGATGGAGTTTCCGAAACGTCTCTTTTATCGCAAAAACACGCGGCGAAGAGGCGACTTAGAAGCCTCCCAATCGCATGAAGTCTCTTCTCATCCTCTCCCTTGTCGCTCTGGCTGTTGCTGCTCAGGGCAAACCCGCCCGTTTTGTCCGCATCGAGATTCCTGGTGAGCGGCAGTGCATCCAGATCGCCGAGATCGAAATCATGAGCGGTGGCAAAAACATCGCGAAGGGCGGCAAGGCCACGCAATCGACCACCGGACATGGCGGCGACGCGAGTCGTGCGATGGATGGCGACAAATCGCGCAACTACGGCAAGGGCATGACGCACACGATCGAAAACAAGCCGAATCCGTGGTGGGAAGTCGATTTGGGCTCGGTGCAGGCGATTGACTCGATCAGTCTGTGGAGCCGCGAGGGCTTCCCGGAGCGTCTCGGCGGCTTCACGCTGAGTTTGCTCGATGATTCGCGCAAAGCAGTGTTTGAGGTCAAAAACGTCGCTGCGGGTGAATCGCTCACGATGGATGTCAAAGGCGGTGGCAAGCTCACTTACCTGGACTTTGACGGCAAACCCGGTAAACCAGCCGCGAAGGGCGGTGGCGGTCGTTCCGCCCCTCCGGCCGCGAAAGAGCCTGCGCTCGTCGATGTGCCTGCGGACTACAAAGACACGCTGCCCTTCGCTTTCAGCAAAGGCGACACCGTGGCGATCCTCGGCAACGGCCTTCCTGACCGCATGCAGCACGATGGCTGGATGGAGACCGTGCTGCAAAGCGCCCTGCCGGAGCAAAACGTGCGCTTCCGCAACATGAGCGCCAGCGGTGACCGCCCGAACTCCTTCCCGCGCAGTGGCGGACACATGCACATGACGGATTACCTGCGTCATGTGAAGCCGGATGTCGTGTTCGCCTTCTTTGGCTACAACGAGTCCTTCGAGAGCAAGCCGGACGACTTCAAAAAGCAGCTCGTCGATTTCGTGAAGTATGTGCGCGGCACGAAGCCGAACGGGAAGTCCTTCCCGCGTATCGTGCTCTTCAGCCCCATCGCGCATGAGGATACAAAGAACCCGAACGTGCCGAACGGCGCGGAGCACAATCCGCAGCTCGAAGCCTACACGAAGGCCACCGAAGCTGCCGCGAAGGAGGCGGGCGTGGGCTTTGTCGATCTCTTCCACCCCTCGCTCGATCTTTTCAAAGCCGCGAAGGAGCCGCTGACGATCAATGGCGTGCATCTCAGCGCCGAGGGCAACCGCCAACTCGCGGAAGTCATCGCGAAGGCGCTGCTCGGCAAGGAAGTGACCGCCTCCGCCTCGCTCGAAGAACTGCGCGAGGCCGTGATGGAGAAGGATGTGCATTGGAATGCCCGCTACCGTGCCCGCGATGGCAATGACGTGTGGGGTGGCCGCTCGACGCTTTCCTTCACCGATGGCCAGACCAACGCCGTGGTGCTTCAGCATGAGTTGACGATGCTCGACGTCATGACCGGTAATCGCGATGCCAAAGTGTGGGCGCGATCCAAAGGCGGCGATCTCAAAGTCGATGACAGCAACGTGCCCGCGCCTGTGCCGGTGGTCTCGAATGTCGGTGGCAAGTCGAAGTCATCCAGCGCCCAAAAAGAAGGCCGCACGGAATACATCAGCGGCCAGGAAGCCATCAAGCACATGGCCTTTGATCCGCGCTTTGAAGTGAGCCTCTTCGCCGATGAAGCGCAGTTCCCGCAGCTCGTGAATCCCGTGCAGATGCAGGTCGATACCAAGGGCCGCCTGTGGGCCGCTGTGTGGCACACCTACCCGATGTGGGAGCCGCTGAAGGAGATGAAGGACGCCCTCGTCATCTGCCACGACGACAACAAAGACGGCAAAGCAGATCGCATCACCGAGTTCGCCCGCGTGCAGAATCCGCTCGGCTTTGAGTTCTGGAATGGCGGCGTCATCGTCACCTGCGCCCCGGACATCATCTTCCTCAAAGACACCGATGGCGACGACGTGGCCGACGTGCGCACCATCATGCTGCAAGGCGTCGATTTCGCCGACACGCATCACGGCGCGAACAACCTCGTCATGGGCCCCGATGGCGGCATCTACTGGCAGAGCGGTGTCTTCATGGTGCACAACCACGAGCACCCATGGGGCCCGTCGTTGCAGACCGGCACCAGCGCCATGTATCGCTTTGATCCGCGCCGTTTCACCATCGCCAAGCACGCTGACAACTCGCCGAACCCGCACGGCATCGCCTTTGACACCTGGGGTTATCTTTATGCCACCGACGGCACCGGCGGTCGCGCCTATCAAGTCCGCCCCGAAGGCAACGGCTTCAAAATGCATGAGCTTTTGAAGAAGGAAGTGCGCCCCGTCACCGCCAGCGAAGTCGTCAGCAGCACCCACTTCCCCGAAGACATGCAGGGCGACTTCCTCATCTGCAACGTCATCGGCTTCCTCGGCATCAAGCACTACGACCTCGCCCGCAATGCCGAGGCCGGATCGGTCTGGGGCGAGCCTGCCGGTGCGGAACTCACCGTGAAGGTCACGCAAGCCGACGGCACCGTCACCGAGGACAAATCCCGCGGCCTGCTCATGAGCGGTGACAAGAATTTCCGTCCCAGCGATGCTGTCTTCGGCGAAGATGGTGCGCTTTACATCGCCGACTGGCACAACGTCATCATCGGCCACATGCAGCACAACGTGCGCGACCCGAACCGCGACCACAAACACGGCCGCATCTACCGCATGACCGCCAAAGGCCGTGAGTTGCAAAAGCCTGTCACCATCGACGGTCAGCCCATCCCAGCGCTGCTCGAAAACCTCAAGCACCCCGCCGATGGCGTGCGTCATCGCACCCGCGTCGAACTCAGCGAACGCCCCACCGCCGAAGTCATTGCCGCCACGAAGGAATGGATGCAGCAGTTCGACGCCGCGAAGAAAGAAGACGCGCACCACTTGCTCGAAGCCCTCTGGCTCCACCAGCAGCACAACGTCCGCGACACCGCGCTGCTCGCCAAACTACAAACCAGCCCCGAACTCCATGCCCGCAACGCCGCCAACGTCGTGCAGCAGCTTTGGTTCAACGTCGAAGCCAGCACCAAAGGCGGCGTCATCGCCGGCGAAGCCGAAGAGAAGGCGCAGAAGTCCGGCATCCTCAGCGACACACCCGAGCTGACCACCATCCGCATCGGCACCATCCGCGAGCGCCTCATGTATGACGTGAAGGAACTCAACGTGAAGGCCGGCAAGAAGATCAAGCTCACCTTCGCCAACACCGATGTGATGCCGCACAACCTCCTCGTCACCAAGCCCGGCAAAGCCGACGCCGTCATCAACGCCGCCATCGTCATGGGTGCCGCCGGCTTCGAAAAAGGCTTCATCCCCGCCAGCGACGACGTCCTCCACCACACCAAGCTCCTCGACATGAGCAAAGAGGAAGTGCTGGAGTTCACCCTCCCCGCCGCTGGCGACTATCCCTTCGTCTGCAGTTTCCCCGGCCACGGCATCATCATGCGCGGGGTGCTGCACGCGAAGTAAGCGGGGCATTCCTGTCTCCACTACCGGGCGAGGGAATCGCCCGGTTACACCAGCACAACGCGTCCGAATTCACACCAGCAACTCGCTGAGCACACGCCCGTGCACATCGGTGAGGCGCTGATCGCGGCCGCCATGGCGAAAGGTGAGGCGTTCGTGGTCGATGCCCATTTGGTGGAGGAGGGTGGCGTGGATGTCGTGGATGCTGACGGGGTTGCTGGCGACGGCGTTGCCGAATTCATCGGTTTCGCCGAAGGTCATGCCGCCTTTGAAGCCGCCACCGGCCATAAAGAGGCTGTAGCCGTTCACGTGGTGATCGCGGCCCGCGGTGTCGCTGATTTTCGGGGTGTGCGGCGTGCGGCCCATCTCGCCGGCCCAGAGGACGATGGTTTCATCGAGCAGGCCTCGCTGGTCGAGATCGGTGATGAGCGCGGCGACGCTTTGATCGGTGATGCGGGCGTTTTTTTCGTGGTTTTGCTTCAGGAGGCCGTGCTGGTCCCAGGGGGAGTTGTTGCCGTCAAAGCTGGGGCAGGTGATCTCGACGAAGCGCACGCCGGCTTCGACCAATCGCCGTGCTCGCAGGGCCTGCGTGGCGTAGAAGCGCTGGTGCTCGTCGGTGGAATCGACGCCGTATAGCTGGCGGATGTGCGCGGGTTCATTGGCGATGTCGGCGATGGCCGGGACGGCGCTTTGCATGCGAAAAGCGGTCTCGTAGTTTGCGATGGCACCTTCGATGGCTCGTGCGTCGGAGGTGATGGCGGCGAACTCGGCGTCTTGTTCGGCCAGCAGAGCGAGTTTGCGGCGCTGAATGGTCGCGGCGTCCTGTGGCGCGATGTTGTCCACGGGCACGCCTTTGGCTCGCACCATCGTGGCCTGATGACTGGCGGGCAAAAACGAGCTGCCGAAGTTTTCGAGGCCGCCATTGGGCACCCAGTCGTTGTTGAGCACGACGTAGCCGGGGAGGTTCGCGTTTTCCGTGCCGAGTCCATACGACACCCATGCGCCGAGGCTCGGTGCCTGGCCGAGGATGCGTCCGGTGTGCAGCAAAAGGTTCTGCTGACCATGCAACGGCAGTTCGCCGACCATGGAGTGCACGACACAGAGCTTGTCCGCGACTTGGGCGATGTGCGGGAGCAGATCGCTCACCCACAGGCCGCTTTGTCCGCGCTGCCGGAACTCCCACGGACTGCCGAACCACACACGACCTGCATTCGATTGCGAGCGCTTCGTCACCGCGCTTTCGCCGATGGGTTTGCCCTCGTGCTTTTTGAGCATCGGCTTCGGATCAAAGGTGTCCACATGGCTCGGCCCGCCGTCCATGAAGCAGAAGATGATGTTCTTCGCTCGTGCGCGATTGTGCAGCGGCATCCCGGCCATCGCGCGGAGGGCGAGCATGCCGAAGCCTGCGGAGGCGGAGGCCAAAACTTGGCGTCGTGAGCAACAAGGAGGGGCGGTTTGCAACCGCCCTGGGCGCTTAAAAAGCGCTTTTGCTTGTGATGGGCGGTTACAAACCGCCCCCCCTTGATTAGAGAATGCTTTGGGCAAAAGGAGATTCATAAAGACAGTATTTCCCGACAGGAAGTCGGGCCTTGGTCGGGTTGTTTCGGATGTAGCGGACGCAGTTGTTTAGGTGCGCGGGATCACGGATCAGGCGGTCAAAGTAATCCTTCATCCAGAGCGGTCCGGTTTCGCCACGGTGGCGATTGATCTCGCTGGCGGAGTGGCGTTTCCATGAGTGAATCATCTCCTCCAGCTTCCAGTCGGCGTTCAGCGTGAAAAGCACATGCACATGGTTGGGCATCACGACAAAGCTGATCAAGGCCACGCGTTCACTTTCGAAGTGATGCAAAGCGCCCGCCACGACCTTTGCGTGTGCGGGTGTGCGTAGAACGCAGGAGCCATGTCCTTCATCCAGCCACGCATCCATGCGTGTGGAGAAGACTTGGTGATACGCCTTCTCCGTCGATTCATCCCACGGCTCTGGATGCGAACGAATCCACTGCTCGCGTTCATGGTAGTGCTGATCGAGCCGTTCTTTTGGCAACGAGTCCGCCAAGCGCCATGTCACGAAATACGACGCACCTTCCTGCTGCCAATGCGGCAGGTGGTTGTGCGTGCGATCAATCTCGCGCCAGGGGTTGAAGAACTTGGGGGACATGGTGATGAACAAGGAGAGGCGGTTTCTAACCGCCTGTGGGCGCTTAAAAAGCGCCCCTCCTTGATTAACGATAATAGATGAACTCTTTGGTGTTGAAGATGGCGTGGGCGAGGGCCTGCAGGGCTTCCAAGGAAAGGCGGTTTTTAACAGCCTCGGGGCGGTTGGAAACCGCCCTTCCTTGGGGCTGGGCGGTTAAAAACCGCCCCTCCTTGAGCCAGCGTTGCAGCTCGACGTCGTTGGGTTGCCGGGCGTAGGCTTGGTGGAACATGAGGCGAATGACTTCTTCCTCGCTGCCTTCGATCTTCACCAATTTCTCCGCCCATGCCTTCGCCATCGCGTTCACAAACGGATCATTGAGGAGGATGAGGGCTTGCGTCGGCACATTCGTGACGTCGCGTTTGCCGGTGGGGAGTTTGAGGTCGGGAAGGTTGAAGCCGGTCAAAAACTTCGGTGGGTCCATGATGGACATCTGCAGGTAGATCGAGCGGCGGCCGTGGCCATCGAGCGGGCCGGTGAAGAGGCGTTTGGCGCCGTCTTCGACGGGGCGCATTGGCAGGATGGGGCGGCCGTAGAGTTGGGGATCGAGTCGGCCGGACACGGCGAGAAGGGAATCGCGGATGGACTCGGCTTCGAGACGACGCGTGGGGTAGAAGGTGAGCAGGCGGTTGTAGGGATCGACATCCAAGGAGCGGCGGTTTGTAACCGCCGTGGGCGCTTGAAAAGCGCCCTTCCTTGGGCTGTTCCCGGATCCTTGGCGGAAGGTTTGGCTGAGCACGAGTTTGCGCACGAGTTGCTTCGTGGACCAGCCTTCGCGGATGAACTCGCGGGCGAGCCAATCGAGCAGTTCGGGGTGCGAGGGTTTGTCGCCGAGGCGGCCGAAGTCATCGGGCGTGGCGACGAGGCCGGTGCCAAAGATCCACTGCCACACGCGGTTCACATACACACGGGCGGTGAGCGGATGCTCGGGATGCAGCAGCGATTCGGCGAGGGCGAGTCGGTTGGTGATGCCTTCGCCATGCAGCATTTTCAGCGAGGCGGGCTCGATGAGTTCGCCCGTGGTGTCCACGTTGCCACGGACGTTGAGCGGATACTTCACGGGCATCACATCGCGCTCGTCCATGCTGTTCACCGTGCGCGGGAAGGCGATGCCGGATTCGATGCGTCGATAGTCGGCGATGAGTTGGGCGAGTTGGGAGCCTGGATCGGCTTTGTTAGGCAGCAAAGCGTTGGCGAGCAGCCAGTCGAGCACCTCGCGGTCGCCTGGACGCGGTTTGTTTTCGCACCAGCGGCTCACGGCGGCATTGAACCACGCAGCGATGCTTTCCCAAGGAGTGGCGGCCTTATTGGGATACAAATTGGCGAACACATCGAGTTCATCCTGCGGCGTGCCAGCGGCGTCATGCGTGACGATGCCGGTGATGCTCAGCCAACTGCGTTTGTCATAGCCGAAGTCATTGTTCTTGAGGCCCTTGGCCAAACCGGTGCGTGGTGGGAAGTTCGGATTCAGCGAGGAGGTGCAAAACTCGATGGTGACCTGCTGCGCTCCATTTTTCAGCTCGGCATCGGTGAAGGATCGCCACTGCGGCTTGGGGTTCGTGTAGAGCACGATGGTTTCGTTTTGGAAGGCGTGGTCATCGACGACGAGATGGCCGGCGAACTCGCCACCAGCGAGGTTGAGGCTCACGAACTTGCCTGGAACGAGATGCTGCGGCGGCATGCGCAGGCTTCCGGGCAGTTTCGAGCTCAAGGCGTGCGAATGCCATCCACGCGGCAACAAGCCTGCGACGACGTTTTCGCCTTCGAGAGCGATGAGAGGCGTGCCGTCGTCGGTTTGGCCATGGATGAAGCCATCACCCTCGAAGACCCAACCCAAGGAAGGGCGGTTTGCAACCGCCCAGGTCGCTTGAAAAGCGCCGTTCCTTGTTTTCGCCGCTTCGCGGGCTTTTTGCCATTCGGCGGTCAGTTCATTCCAGCGAGCGGATTGAGCCGCATCGGTGCTCGCAGCCACTTCGCGGCCCATGGAGATGCGAAATCGGCCAAGCAGGTGATCGGTGCCATACGAGTGGTCCAGCGTGATCGTCCAGTCGCCGCCATGCGGCAGATTAACGGTCTCGGTGAAGGTGAAACGCGCGGTGTGATCCATGCTCGCTGGTGCGAGGCCGACCGCCCAACCGCGACGGCCTGCGGCAGGCTGCAATAGCGACTCCACTGCGTAACCGGGCTGCGCATAGCTGGCGCGTGCGGTGGCGAGCTTGAGCTGCTTCGTCGCTCCGGTGCTGCCGTCGGCAAGGCGAGGCTTCACCTCGATGCGGAGGTCATTGAGCACGAAATTGCCGCGATTCGTGCGTCCAGGCCCGCGCACGGGCAAGGAGGGATGCGTGAGCGCTTCGAGTCGCATCTCGCTGACCGCGCCGGGCTCGGTGGTGAAGCTCACCGTGTAGCTGTCTTTGTCCGGCGTGGGGCCTGTGGCGAGGATGGAGTGATCCTTGTCGATGATGAAGGTCGTCTGCTTCGCCGTGGCACGGAGATTCTGCGGTGTGAGCCACAGCGTGTCATTCAGCAGCCGTGCGAGCGGATACGCGATGTCCTCCGGCTTCGCGTTTTCCAAGGAGGGGCGGTTTGCAACCGCCCATGCTTTGAGTGTGGGCACTTGAAATGCGCCCTTCCTTGTCCAGAGCGTAGCGAGTTCATCGCGGATGCTTTGGCGCAGTTGTTTGAGCTGCGCGATGGCGGCGTCGTTCTTGCCCGGCGCATCAATGACACGCGAGGTCCAGCGCGGCGTGGTGAACATGGCGGCGAGCGCGTAGTAGTCGCGCTGCGAAACGGCTTCGAGCTTGTGATCGTGGCAACGCGCACAGGCGACGGTGGTGGCGAGGAAGGCCTTCGAGAAGGCGTCGATCTTGTTGTTCACCATCTCCTGATGGATGCCGTTGAACATCAGGCTGCTGCCGTGCCTATGCTCGCCAAGGTGATAAAACATCGGCCCGATGAGGCTTTCGTTCGTCTGCGCCTCCGAGTGAAGGCGAGGCTTCGGCAGCAAATCGCCCGCGAGGTGCTCGCGGAGCAATTGATCAAAGCCGATGTCGTCGTTGAAGGCGCGGATGAGGTAGTCGCGGTATTCGTGGGAGCCTTTGGCGGGATTGTCCCATTCGTAGCCGTAGGTGTCCGTGTAGCGCACGACATCCATCCAGTGTCGGGCGAAGTGTTCGCCGAAGTGCGGGCTGTTGAGCAGTTCATCAACATTGAACTCATAGGATGTATCCGACCTATTGATTGAAGGAGGCAGCCCCGTGAGCACGAAGCTCAACCGACGACGCAGCACCTCCGGCGGGGCCTGCGGAGTCATTTCGAGTCCGGCAGCCTTTTGAGCAGCTTGGATGAAGCCGTCCACGCTGCCGGTGGTGGCGGGACGCATCGGTTTGAGGCTCCACCAGTCGAGACGCTTCTGAAACTCCACCTCCCAGGCATCATCGACAGCGAGCGCGGTCGATTGAGCCGCCACGCGCGGATCAGGTGCTCCCTGACGCACCCACTCGGTGAGCAGCGCGATCTCCGAGGCAGGCAGCATCTTCTTTGGCGGCATCTTGAGGTCCTTCTCCACATGACTCACCGCCTGGATGAGCAAACTCGCCTCCGGTTTGCCCGGAACGATCGCCGGACCGCTCTCGCCGCCCTTTTCCCAGCCGCTCTTCGAGTCCAGCGCGAGACCACCTTTGATCTTTTGCTCATGCGAGTGGCATTCAAAGCAGCGCTGTTTGAGCAGCGGCTCGATTTTCGATGAGAACAGATCATCCGCACCATGAGCTGCCGCACCCGCAAAAAGCAGGAAAGCAGTCGTGGCGATGATAGGAAGGTTGTTCACGTCCAAACCAACGCGGCGAGCCACCTGGCCTCTGTGTGGCATTGCCATCAAAAAATAGTAATATCCTGCCATGAACGCCCTCAAGCCGGTCCAACGCCATTTCTTCGCCAGTCTCGCCGATTCGCGGCAGATGCTGGAGGCGCTCGATCAGCTCCCCGGAGCGATGTTCATGATCAAGAACCTCGATTCGCGCTATGTCTTCATGAGCCGGGCGCTGAAGGAGGCCATTCATCTGGCTCCCGACTTCGATGTGGTGGGAAAATCCGACTTTGACCTCTTCCCGCGCATCATCGCCGAAAGCTACCGCCAGAATGATCTGCTCGTCTTTGAGAACAACCAGCCGCTGATCAAGGAAATCCACGCCACGAGCTTCTTTGATCATCCGTCGAGCTGGGCCTGGTCGAGCAAGTATCCGCTGCACGACCCGAAGGGCAAAGTCATCGGCCTCATCACCATCAACGAGAAATACAACGACGTCGCCGGCCACGATCACGAGCTGAACCGCCTGCTCCCGGCCACCGACCATGTGCGGCAGCACTACGCCGGTCGCATCACCATCGCCGACCTCGCGCGGCGCTGTGCCTTTTCGGAGACGCACTTCATGCGTGTCTTCAAGCAGCGCATGAAAATGACGCCGTATGCCTTCGTCGAGCAGGTGCGCATGTTTCACGCCATCGACGCCCTGCGCCGCACCGCCGCCAGCGTGGCCGAGATCGCCATCGACTGCGGCTTCTACGATCCGAGTTCCTTTGTGAAGCGCTTCAAACGCTTCACCGGCTGCACGCCGCTGGCTTATCGACGCCAGCAGCAGGACCGCACCCGGCCCGCCATGGCGATCCCGGTGGTGAAGTGATGCGAACCAGGACGCTCGATTTGCAAGCGCCTCGGGGCGGTTACAAACCGCCTTTCCTGGATTGGAGTGCGGCGAGGCGCTCAACCATGCGTTTCGCGACCTCGGGATGCTCGCGGATCACATTCTTCGTCTGGCGAGGATCATCAGCGAGATGGTAGAGCTGCTGCTCGGGGGCGTCGGGCTTGAGGTGGCCGTTGAGGAAGTCGCTGTTCGTCTCGCCGGTGAAATGGAGGGCACCGCCGCCGCCGAGGCCGTGTTCGCCGGGTTTGACGGCGTTGAAACCGCCGCCGCCGCGTGCGCCGATGTAGAGCCAGGGGCCGTCGCGGAGGGCGAGGTGGGTCTTTTTGTGCGGGGCGAGCACGAGTTCGGTGCGCGGGGGCTTCTCAGGATTGCCGAGCAAGGCAGGTGCCACGTTGATGCTGTCCGGCCCTCGCGTGTCGGAGCCGGTGAGCGCCGCGAAGGTGCTGAGGAGGTCGATTTGGCAGATGAGTTGATCGGAAACGCTGCCGGGCTCGATCTTACCCGGCCAGCGGGCGATGAAGGGCACGCGGTGGCCGCCTTCCCAGGCGTCGAACTTGAAGCCGAGCAAGTCGCCATTGAGCCGGTGACCGGCTTTCCAGGCCTCCTGGCCGCCTCGATTGAGCATGCCGCCGTTGTCGCTGGTGAGTATGACGAGCGTGTCCTCGCGCAGCTTCAATTCATCGAGCGTGCGCATCACTTCGCCGACCATCCAGTCGAACTCCTGGATGAAATCGCCATACCGTCCGGCCTCGCTGCTGCCTTGGAACTTCGCGCCCGGCGTGAAAGGATGATGGATGTGAGGCGTGGCGAAATAGACGAAGAACGGCCCGCCCGTGTGACCGCGCATCCAGTTCACCGCTTTCTCCGTGAGTGTGGTGCCGTGCTCTTCCTCGTTGTAGAGCGCGTGCGCGGCCTTGGCACCGGACATGGCCGGCGCGGGCATTTTTTCGGGGAACGGGCGTGTTTGCGCCTTGCCGCCATACTTGAGCGGATCGGCCGGATCGAGCCCGACGACGCGATGATCCTCCACCCACACAAAAGGCGGATGGCTGTTCACGACGGGAATGCCGAAGTAGTGATCAAAGCCGCACTCAAGCGGCCCGGGCTTCAAATCAGCGTTCCAGTTCGGCCTCGGCTTGTTGCCGAAACCGAGGTGCCACTTGCCAAAACAAGCCGTGGCATAGCCCTGACGCCTCAGCAGGCCCGGCAGCGTCGGCTTGGACACATCGACGACGAGCGGGCTCGGATTCATGACCGGCCCCCAGAGGTCTTTGCGAAACGGATACTCGCCCGTGAGCAGTGCATACCGCGACGGCGTGCACACCGCCGAAGCCGAATGTGCATCCGTGAACCGCCGCCCCTCGCTCGCGAGCTTGTCGATGTTCGGCGTCTTCACCTTCGTCGCCCCGTAACACCCCACATCGCCATAGCCGAGGTCATCGGCGAGGATGAGGACGATGTTCGGCTGCGCCGAGAATGACGAGTGAGGAATGGCGAATGACGAAAGCAGCAAGAACAGAACGAAGCGCATGGAGGTGAAACGTGAGTGCGGCGCGGCTCTGACTGTCTGTTTTGCACCTGTAGAGGTCTGAGAGCCTCCTGGCGGGGCCCCTCACGAAAGTGGGGTGCCCGGAATGCTGAAAACGGGCCTCAAATCGCGTTCATAACGCATGGCTTCCTTCAAAGTCCCTTTCGTCCTTTCAGTCCTTTGCGTCTCTTCCGCCCTCGCTCAAAACGATGCGGGCGGCAATGACGCCTCTGACAAGCCCGCTTCCGCGCCGGTGATGCAGTGGCGTTTTGATGATGGCGCGGAGCCGGGACCACGCTCGCCGACGTATCCGTGCTTCTCCGAGACAAACAAGGCACGGAAGTTTGATGCGAAATCACCGATCAAGGTGGCTGACAGCCCGGAACTGCGCTTTGGCCTGAATGAAACGATCACGCTGGAGGCCTGGGTGAAGGTCGCGGATGCCTCGGGCACGCCTTACATCATCGGAAAGGGCCGCCTGGGCACGAAGGAGTTCGGCGCGAACAATCAAAACTACGCCTTCCGGCTTCAGCATGGCAAAGCGGGCTCGCAGATCGGCTTTCTCTTTCGCAGCGCCGATGTGCCGGACAAGAAGGGCGACTGGCATCGCTGGTGGTCGAAGGACACCGTCCCCACGGCGGGCTGGCATCATGTGGCGGTGACGTACACCTACGGGAAGCCGAAGAGCATCAAGGGCTTCATCGATGGCAATGAGACCGACGGCACCTGGGACATGGGCGGCGCGACGGATCGTGCGCCGGTGACGGATGGCGACGCCGTGGTGATCGGCAATGGCTCAACGATGGCCGAATCGCACGCGTTTGAAGGCTGGCTCGATGATGTGGCCATCTATCGCGGCCCCATCGACACCGCGGCGCTGAAGGCGAAGTATCAATTCATCCCGCCGCCTCCGCCCGTGGCGAAAAAAGACGTGCCCGCAGGTCGCGTGCTTGTGCAACTCGCCGAGGAAGGCATGCCGGACGCGAACGCCTGGCCCAGCGAGCCGCCGAAAGTCGGCGAGACCTACACCGAGGACGTTTTCGGCTTCTTCGACGTGCCGCAGAAGTATGTGGAGACCGGCGTGCGCGGTGATCGCCATGTGCCGTTCCTTTTGCGTGCCGCGGCGAGCGTGAGCTTCCCAAAAGGAAAGCATCGCCTGCTGCTGCGTGCCCGTGGAGCCACGAATCTCTACATCGACGGCAAAAGCATGCTGAAGACACCTTTTCCGCCAAAGGACAGCGACGGCCATCACCTCGTCGCCGATCAAAAAGACTACCTCGACCTCGGTCCCGACTTCCGCTTCGTGCCACCGGGCAATCGCGAGTCGTGGTGCGAATTCGAAGGCACCGGCAAACCGCAGTTCATCGTGCTGGAGACGCTCGTGGGTAGCTACGTCGGCAAATCCATCCGCAGGCCGGAACTCGGCGAAACTATCGTCGCGTGGTCGAAAGAAGGCACGCAGACCTGGCAGCTCATCTCTGCCGGCAAACGCAGCGTGCCTTACAACGACGCCGGATGGGCCGCGTATGAAACGGAGCGCACCGCGCACTACGAAGTCGTGAATGACAAACGCCGCGCCGAACTACGTGCAAAGTCCGATCCTTACTGGAAGACACGCCGCGATGCCGCACAGCAATGGCTGGCCACAGCTGGCGATGTGAAGGTGCCCGAACTGCCCGCAGGCCTTCCTCGCCTCAACGACATCGACAACTTCATCGGAGCCACCATCGCCAAGGTGAAGTCGCAGGCCTCGCACCAAGGCAGCGTGGACTTCTTCAAGCAAGTGCAGCCCATTCTCGAAACGAAGTGCCTCGAATGCCATCGCGGCGGCAAGGCCAAGGGCGATCTGCAACTCGACACGCTCGCCGCCGCCATCCAAGGCGGCGAAAACGACGGCGCGGCCATCACGCCGGGCAAACCGGACCACAGCGCCATCTTGAAGCGTGTCGTCTCCACCGACGAAGACGAGGTCATGCCACCCAAAGGTGCCAAACTCACCGCTGCCGAGGTCGAAGCGCTCACGACTTGGATCAAAGAAGGGGCCTCCTGGCCTGAACTCCGCGCCGACCGCCTCGAAGTCACCTCATTAACAGACGACCTCACTTTCCTCCGCCGTGCCTATTTGGACACCGTGGGCGTAACGCCATCGCTTGCCGAGATCGCCGCCTTTGAAAATAACCCCGACCGCAAAGCCGTCATCGACAAACTCCTCGCCGACCCACGCTGGGCCGATCATTGGATGGGTTACTGGCAGGATGTGCTCGCGGAAAATCCGAACATTCTCAACCCCACGCTGAACAACACCGGCCCCTTCCGTTGGTGGCTCTACGAGTCGCTGCGTGACAACAAGCCCATGGATTTTTTCGTCACCGAACTGCTGCAAATGAAGGGTAGTGAGCGACTTGGCGGCCCAGCTGGCTTTGCCACCGCGTCGCAGAACGATGTGCCCATGGCGGCGAAGGGCACCATCATCGGTGCGGCCTTCCTTGGCGTGGAAATGAAGTGTGCTCGCTGCCACGACGCCCCCGCCGCCAAGAGCACGCAGGAGGACCTTTTCAAAATGGCCGCGATGCTGAACTCCAAGGAACTCGAAGTGCCTCTGACGAGCAGCGTTAGCCTTGACCGCTTCAAAGCAACAGGACGCAAGCCTCTCATCAACATCACGCTCAAAGTTGGCACCAAAGTGCCGCCGAAGTGGTCGTTCAGCGAATTCTGCGACGAATCCGCCGCCAAGCTGGCCGAAGATCCCGCCAACACCCGCGAGCAACTCGCGGCGCTCATCACCGCGCCGCAAAATGAGCGCTTCGCCCAGGTCATGGCCAATCGCATTTGGGCACGCTTCATGGGCCGTGGCATCGTCGAGCCCGTCGCCGATTGGGAAAAGGGCAAGCCTTCGCACCCCGAGTTGCTGACGTATCTCGGACGCGAGTTCGTGCGTGGCGGTTACGACATGAAACACCTCGCCCGCCTCATCATGACCTCCCACGCCTACCAACGTGCCACCGACAGCGAACTGAAGGAAACCAGCCCCGTTTTTGCCGCCCCCGCGCCGCGTCGCCTCATGGCCGAGCAGATCGTGGACAGCCTCTTCGCCGCCACTGGCAAGCCCTTCAAAACCGAAGAAGTCTGCCTCGACATCGACAACACCCGCGACCTCAAAAACGCCATCCACATGGGCAAACCTCGCCGTAGCTGGATGCTCACCAGTACCAGCAACGAACGCGACCGCCCGAGCCTCAGCCTCCCCCGCATCCAGGCCGTCGGCGACGTGCTCAGCGCCTTCGGCTGGCGCGGTGCCCGCCAGGACCCCACGAGCATTCGCGATCAGGCCCCGAACGTTTTGCAGCCCGCCATCATCAGCAACGGCACCGTCGGCGTCTGGCTCACCCGCCTCAGCGACGACCACGGCATCACCCAGCTCGCCCTGCAAAAGCAGCCGCTCAATCAACTCATCGAAAAGCTCTATTTGCAGCTCCTCACCCGCCGCCCGAGTGCCGAAGAAAAAGAACTCTACACCCAGCACCTCAGCGCCGGTTACAACACGCGGATCTCGAAACTTGAAACCTTAAACTCGAAACCTCAGAGCACCCGCACCCGCGAAAAATACGTCTCATGGAGCAACCACCTCGACGGCGAAGCCACCACCGTCCGCATGGCCCAAGAAGCCGCCGCCCGCAAAGGCGATCCCGCCACCGAAAAACTCGACCCCAATTGGCGCCAACGCCTCGAAGACATCCTCTGGGCCATGCTGAACGCGCCTGAGTGGGCGTTTAGTCCGTAGTGCGAAGGTTTTCGGTAGCGTCTCTCGCTCCAGAAACGTCCAAAAACTCGGAGATATAGGCATTAGCCAGCAAATCCGGCGGCACCAAGTCATCGAAGCGCTCACTCGTGGGATCACCGATGGACGAAACGAGGTCGTTTGATTTGAAAGCGCCCTTCGACACCCTTTGCCAATGAGCTTTCGCCACCGAGAGCGTGCAGCCGCCATAGGTGATCATGAGGCCGTCGCGAGATAGCGCCGCTTCAAGCCCGTCTGCTTTAGCAAGGGAAACGAGTGTTTTGTGGATGGCGGTTCCTTCCCATGGCAGGAAGCAGACCCCGTTATGCGTTTCAAAGACCGCTGGGCCTGAGTCCGGCATTTGTTCGTAATGGCCACGAGCAGATTTGAGGGTTGCGGCGGCGTCTGAATGAAGATAGGCGGGCATTTCGGACGAGGTGAGCAGCTCTTTCATTTTCTGCATCACACGGCGGTCAAGAGAGCCAGCTCCGCCAAGGAAAAGCGGCACACGCTTCCCTCTTGCCGGGATGACGCTCGCTCTCTTCGCACTGTCATTGATGTCGATGACACACCAACGCCTTCCGCCAAGTAGCAGATGCTCGCCA
The DNA here is from genome assembly GCA_016713245.1 of Verrucomicrobiaceae bacterium. Classification (GTDB taxonomy): domain Bacteria; phylum Verrucomicrobiota; class Verrucomicrobiia; order Verrucomicrobiales; family Verrucomicrobiaceae; genus Prosthecobacter. The sequence goes on from JADJPM010000004.1 coordinate 1,227,867, forward strand.
ACAGGTGGCAACTGATCTCGCGGCATCACCCCGATTTTGTCGGAATCGTGCTCAATGGAGTAATCCGTGGAAGACGCGAAGGCAGCGTAGAAGTCACGAGACTCTACTATTTGCTCTCCATCTGGAGCGAGGATGATTTCGCCCGTTTCCATCTGTTGAATGATGGAATGCCCAGCCAAACTTCGCAGCACGGCGGCGCACTCGGCTGTTGTGATGGAGTCAAAGGCACCGCGCTGACAAAGAATGTGGTGGAGAGCATCCGCACGGGCTCCTCCAGTTTGCCGCAGAATGCTGAGAATCTGATGAATGAAGGTGCTGTAGTGCTTCCGTCCAATTTTGGGTGTCTCCACCCATTTTTGCAGCAGCAATTCCACCATCGCGATGGCACGAAGTGTTTCGGGGAATAGCCGCTCGGAAAAGGTGCTGGCATCGGTCAAAGCGGCGTCGATCACATAGAACCGAAGCATTTGAGCCTCCCCCTCCCGTCTGCCCGATCTGCCGACTCGTTGGATAAGCGAAGCGACGGTCCACGGAGCGCCAACCTGGCCCACACATTGAACCGCGCCGATGTCGATTCCCATCTCAAGCGTTCGTGTGCAGAGCGCTGTAATCGGCTGATTCGACTTCAACTCAGCTTCGGTGGCCTCGCGTAAATCTTTGCTCAGTGAGCCATGATGCACGCGGAAGGGGTTCACAGGCCATGATTCGCTCTTGCAGCGCTCATTCAGCAAATCGGCGATCTCTTCCGTGAGGCCACGACTGTTAAAGAAAATCAGGTTCGTGGCTTTTCGGAAACGAGTCGCTATGTCAGTGGCCACGGCCCGCTCAGCGGTGAGTTCGTCGAGGGTAACGCCCTCAACCTTAGCAGGCCGGATGTAGGTTTTGACGCCGACTCGTATCTCTCGATCTCCGCCTTCTTCTTTGAGCACTCGAACGTCTGCTGGCTTTTCAGCACAGAGAAACCTCTGCGCTGGAGCAAAGTCCCCAAGAGTGGCGGACAAACCCAACAAGCGGGGAGAACATCCTGCGGCATGACAAATTCGTGCAATCAGGCTGCGGAGGTGAACGCCACGCACATCCTCCAAGAAGGCATGAAGCTCGTCGATCACGATGAACTCCAAACCATGATAGATGCGGTGAAGTGTGGGTCCGTGGTTAATGCAGTGACTTTCCAGTGACTCGGGCGTGATGAGCAGCACGCCACCGGGATCATCACGCAGCTTACGCTTGTCCGTGGCGCTCACGTCTCCATGCCAGCGATGCACGGGAATTTGTGCAGCTTCGCAAAAATCCCTCAGACGCTGAAATTGGTCGTTAATCAGCGCTTTGAGTGGGCTGATGTAGAGTGCTTTGACGCCGCCCGAAGGCGCGTCAGCAAAGGACGATAGAATCGGAAGAAAGGCAGCCTCAGTCTTCCCAGAGGCAGTGGCAGCGGACAGAATGAGGTGAGCCTTTGATCCCAGCACAGCCTCGATGGCATCGACCTGAAGCGGACGAAGCTCCTTCCAGCTCTGACGCCAAATAGCTTCCCGAATGGCTGGGTGAAGTTGGTCAAACGCCTTCATGTCGCAGGCGTTTAGAGCTTCATGGTCGCCAGATCGTCATCATCATCGTCGGAGGCTTGATGAGCGCCGGTCGCGAGAGCCTCCTCCTCGGACATCGGTGCCTCGGCCTTCTTGAGCAAGCCAGCGCCGAGAAGATCCTGCCAGGTTTTGCCTGGATTTTGATCGAGGAGGTTCAGTAAACCGACAAAGGCGCGAACGACATCTCGGGGCGTGCGGAAGAACTCTGCGCCGAGGGTTTCATTGGCACGATGCAGCGTGGAAGCCACCGCCTCATCGCCAGCTACGACTTTTCCCGGATCGCCACCTGCATGAACGAGCGCGACATTCTTCAAAAGCACGAACAAGTCCTCCGGCGTGAGCGGTTGGAGGCGGATGACTGGGCCGCTGAGATCAACGAGTCCCTGCTGCTTTGCCAAAGCATTTTCAGCTAACCGACTGCGGAGTGCTTCATAGCTGAACAGGCCACGACGTTTGTCTTCGAGACATTCGTCTGTGCCTGCCAGCAGGAAACCGAGCCCGCGAGCCGAGCCTTGCACGCAATCATTCAAGATCGTGAGCAGCGCTTCATAGTTGGCCTGCCTTGCTCGTGAATGCGGCAGCCGATGCGACAGCACGACCATTTCATCCAAGCCTACCAGCAGTCCGCCATAGCCAGCCTTGCGAACAAAGGCTGCCATGAGTTTGAGCGACTCGTAGATGGAATCGTCGTCAATGATACGGCGCACTCCGAGTTCCTGTCTCGCTTCGGTTTTGGTCGTGAATTCCGCTCGCAGCCAACGCAGAGCTGAGGCTTGAAGCGCATCGTTCTTCTCAATCTGCCCTCTATACCAAGCACGCACTACCTCTGCGAACTCGAAGCCGCCGACGAAGTTTTGTAGATCGCGCAAGTCGGAGCCGATTCGAGCTTCGACATCCTCGGGTTTTCCTCCTGCGCTCAAAACCTCATGCTGCACTTTGGAAACCCATTCCGCGAGAATGCCGTTCAAGGCTCCACCTTCCGGCTGCGACTTCGTTGCGAGGTTTCGCATCAGTTCTGTGTAGAGCGCACGAGCGTCGCCATTGCTGGCCCAAAGTCGGCGCTCCATGGAAAAGTCTGCCTGTGCCACGACCAGCTTTTTTTGCAGCGCCAAAGTGCGGATCAGCGTGAGAAAGAAGCTTTTACCGCTCCCAAAGCGCCCCACCACGATGCGGAATGAGGAGCCATCATCAGCGATTCGCTCAATGTCTTGAAGAATGGATGAAACCTCAGCTTTGCGGCCAACTTGGATCAGGTGCAGGCCTTGTTTCGGCACCAGACCAGCCTGGAGAGCTTGCAATACGGCATCACGTTCGCGGCGTTTGATGGGGATCATAGTTTAGTTGGTGAGATTGGAAGAAACGAGGTCGCGGTAGATGCGGATCGGGTCAGAGCGCTCCAGTAAGAAGTCGCCGAGATTTTCATCCGCCCATGAGTTGATGGAGTTGAAGAGATCATCTGGCATCAAGTGATGTTTGGAGGCCAACGATTCAAAGCTCTCGTTATCCAGTTCGTCGTGCTGAACCAGATAAATGAGCGCCAATTGATAGCGAGCAGCGATGGATGCCGCCCAATCAGGCACCGTGGAGCTTTCAACAGCCGCAGGCGCTGATTCGGGAGAGGGGGCAGCCGGATCTTCTTCTGTCATCACCGCAGACAGCATTGAGACGACTTCGTGAGTTTCTTTTGTCAGCGCAGCGATGCGGTCCATGTCGAGTTGCAGCCCGGCTGGGCGAGCGGCTTCTTTTTCTGGAATCTTCTCGCCTTTGCGCTGGGCGGGTTTGGCCTCCGCCACCGTCACTTCTCGGAAGGCAACGTCATCCCGGAGGATTCGCTCAGCAGCGTCGGCATCCAGCTCCAGTGCACGGGCTATCTTGCGCAGCACCTTGAACTCTTCAGGTGCGACTTCGCCGTCTGCTGCTGCGATATGTACCAGGAGATGGAACACCGCATCTCGTGTGCGAGCCGTGATGTGCTTCGTCATCGAAGGCAGCGCCTTCACCGCTACTTCTGTATCCCGCAACAAAGCCAAGAGGACGGCTTCAAGATACTGCAAGTCGCCGTCTTTGGTGACTTCATGGCCGACCAGCTTATGAAAGGCATTGATCTCCGATTGCTCGACTGTGCCGTCTGCTGCAGCCACGGGCATCAGCAGGTAAAGCAACCGCACCAAGCCAGGAATCTGCGGTTCAAGAGGTTCATCTGTGGTGCGTCTATAAACAGCAATCTCCTGATCCCAGGCGAAGGCTTGATCGACATGATCCGGATGTGGCGCAATCGTCCAGCCCATAGCGGCCGCTCCATAAACCATCTCGTTTGCCTGCGTCCGTGTGAGCTTCTTGCGCTCAGCAATACCGAACCACGGAGCGAGCGTTCCGGCAGTAACGAAGTGAAACTCCTGCTCTCTGGGTGCGTTGGCTGTCATCCAATCCCAGAATGGCTGCATCGGGCTGGTCTTCTTCTCCTTCAGTTCGGCTGGTAGCTCCATCCACGCCTTGAGCCCAGCGGCATCCGTCTGCTTTTTCGACGACACAGCACGGGTGTAGCCAGAAAGGTCATCGACACAGGAATTCCAAATCTCCGTCACTTTCGAAAACTGGGAATGCAGGCCCGCAGCATTCGCGACTTTGAGTTCATAAGGCCAAGTCCTGCCAGAGTGCGTCTGCCACAAAAGAGCCATGCTCGCAGGTTGATAACGAAAAACCGCCTCCTGTTTGGCGGCTTTCAGATTCATCCCACCTGAGAAGTCGTTTTCATAGCGTGTCTGAAACAACGTCCAGAACTCCTGCTGAGCACGGCTTACCACGACGCTTTTGCGGCTTCCAGGACTCGCCAGAGCCAACCGATATGCAATCGACCAGTGCATCGGCTCACCGAGTTCGCAGAGATTGGCCAACACCAGCTTCATGACCTCTTCACCTGTCTTGCCCTCATCAATCTCGAAGAAACGCGGCCAAAAGTGGCGGTATTGATCCGTTCCCATGAGCCGACTGCCGTAATGAGCGAGGGAAAGGAAGTAACCACTGAATGAGCGAGATTTGTGGTGCGGCATGTAGTGGCCGAGGAGCGCAAGCAGCTCTTCGATGAGGGCCGGATCACGATCTTTGTCGAGGATGATCCGACGCTCGATCCCATAGAAGAATAAAAACAAATAGCCCAGCGCTCGCTCTTCTGGCCGCTGGTCACGCCGACCAGCCGCAAGCCACTCCAAATACGTCCGCCGCTGAGACGGCGGCAAGTTTTGATAGGCAGGATAGTAGCCAAGGTCACTCGACGGAGCATCCGCATGTTTTGAAACGGCCGCCGCCGCCACAATCGCCGACGGTTCGCCAGCGCCATTCAAGGCTTTCGGAGTCGAGTAAAACATGCCGCCGCGCAGCTTGAGGTCTTCAAACTGCACAGTCTGTCCGGGAGGATACCATTGGAGGCTCATGATTGGGTGACGTAGAGGAATAGATCAGGGATCGCCAATCGTAATCACTACGACTTCAGTGGCCAGAATCATTTCTCTGACAGTGGCTTCTCTCGCTGGGGAGCATATCGCTCATCCTTTGCCCAATTCCCCGTTTTGGGCCCAAATGAGGCCCCAAACAGGCATTTGGAGGACTTTTGAGGCTATTTCTCGTGAATTGTCGGCCATTGCATTCCGGCAATGGGTCGTTGCGAACCAGTTGCCCGCCATTGCCTTCCGCTAATCAGGCATTGCGAGCCGGTTACCTGCAATTGCGTTCCAGCAATCGGGCATTGCGAGCGAATTACCCTCGATTGCATTCCGGTAATCGAGCATTGCGAGCGTGTTACCTGCGATTGCATTCCGGTATTAGGCCATTGCAAGAGAGATAGCGGCGATTGCGTTCCGGCAATTGTCCGTTGCAGCGCTCCGAAAAGCGGTCGCGACGGGCCTTTTCACCCTTTTTGATGCCATGAGTGATCCAACTGCTTCCCCGGAGTCGAATGTCGTGATCTCGGCCTTTGCGCCGGAGGCGGTGGGGCTGCATGCGGCGCTGGGGGACGGCGTGAGGCTGGGGATCGTGCGGGAGCTGGCGGCGGGGAAGGCGCTGAATGTGCAGATGCTGGCGACGCGGCTGGACCGAGACCCGGACCTGATCTCCAAGCACCTGCGCGTGCTGCGTGAGGCACGGGTAATCGAACGCGTGCGCCCGCCCGGCTCCGATGGCCGCCAGCAATTCCATCAACTGCCGCCCGGCACCCTGCGCACCCTGCCCGATGGTACCCGCGAGGTGGACTGGCAGGTGGCCGTGGCGCGGTTCAAGAGCGCCTGATGTTGTGGGTGTGAACTCTTTTGTTGCCTACCAAACCCATTCACGACTCTTTCTGACCATGAGTGTCAAGCCTGCAACCCAGCTTCATCAAACGCCCCCGCTTGCGGATGGCGACAAGGCCGCTCTCTCTGATTTACCCGAGGGGTTGACCGAAGCCTTGGACCGGCGCTGGGAGGAGATCGTTTCCGGTCGAGTCGAGTGCCGCGACGCCTTTGAGGCGTTGGACGAGCTAAGAGCCAAACACTGTGTTTAGCTTTCGCATGCATTCAGCGGATCTACCGAGGGGAAGCGTGTGGTTTGGGACTTTGAACCGCTGATTGGACGCTAATCAGACGCTAATCCAAAACCTCTGACATCAGCGTCCTATGAGCGTCGTGTTAGCGGTTTTTCCGTCCGTCATCGTTCTCAATGTCCACCCCGACTACTGGAAGGAACGAATCGACGAAGATACCCCTGCGAACTGACCACCCCACGAAAGTGAGGTGCCCTGCGGCGTGAAAAAGCCCTTCGGGCGGCGTTTGATAGGAGACACGGTCCTGTTCCGCCGTTTAGCGCCCTGAGAGTGCCACCTTGAAACTTTGAACCTGAAACTCGAAACTCATCCGACCATGAAACGCCGCTCCTTCCTCACCTCCGCCGCTGCGCTCGGCGCTTCGCCGTTGTTTGCGAACAACACGCCTGTCCACACGCCGAAGGGCAAGGCGGAGCATTGCATCTTCATCTGGCTCGGCGGTGGCATGGGGCAGATCGACACCTTTGACCCGAAGGACCTCGGCGATAACCTCAGCAAGCCGTCGAAGCCCGGTTCGCTCTACAAATCGGTCGAAACGAGCGTGCCCGGCGTGCGGGTGAGCGAGCACCTCAGCAAGACGGCGAAGGTCATGGAGCATGTCACCGCCATGCGCACCGTGAATCATCACGTCATCGACGAACATGCCTTTGCCACGAACATCGTGCACACCGGCCGCATGATCTCCGGCAATGTGACCTACCCCAGTGTTGGTAGCATCATCGCGCATCAGCGCGGGGCGGCGGATAAGAATGTGCCGGCCTATATTTTGATCGGGTATCCGAATGTCAGCCGCGGTCCTGGCTTCCTCGGAGCGAAGGCGGGCTACGTCTATCTCACCGACACCGAAACCGGCCCTGCTGGCTTCACGCGTCCTGATTTCGTCGATAACGACCGCGCCAAGGTGCGCCAGGAGTTGCTGAAGCCGCTCATGGCTCGTGCGTTGAAAAACAGCGCCGCTGCGGACTACCAGATGGCTCAGGAAGAGGCGCTGCGTCTCGCTGGACCGGGCTTCATGAAGCATTTCAATCTCAAGGAAGAACCTGCCGCTCTGCGCAACGACTACGGTGGCGAATTCGGCCAGCGTTGCCTGCTTTCGCGTCGTCTGGTGCAGGCGGGCGTGCGCTTCATCGAGGTCTCCCACAACCTCAATTTCATGAACGGCACCGGTTGGGACATTCACAACGAAGGTTTCAAAAACCAGCATCTCCTCATCCAGGAGCTAGACACCGCTTTGGCCGCGCTGATCCGCGATCTGAAGGACAAGAAGCTCCTCGACAAGACACTCATCGTCGTCGGCACCGAGTTCGGTCGCCCGCCGGAGTTTGATGGTCGCGGTGGTCGCGGACATCAGGGCACCGCTTTCTCCATGGTGCTGGCCGGTGGTGGCCTGAAGCACTGCGGAGCCTACGGCGTCACGGATGACCTCGCGAAGAAGCCCGTCGAGAACCCCGTGCCGCTCGTCGATTTCCACGCCACCATCCACGCCGCGATGGGGATCGATCCCGCGCACGAGCTCATGGACGGCTCACGCCCGGTGCCGATCACCGATGGTGGGAAGCCTGTGGCGGCCTTGTTCGGCTGATGGCGGTCAAAAAACGTCAGGGGCAGGTCACAAAAGCCGTCCGGTTTTGGCTTTCGCGGCGGGATGAACGGGCTACAACATCGCCTGCTCATCCCAACCACCGCATGAAACGCTACGCCCTCGGCATCGACTACGGCACGAACTCCTGCCGCTCCCTTCTCATCGACCTCGACAACGGTGCGGAGGCCGGATCGACGGTTTTCAACTACCCCAGCGGCGAAATGGGCATCCTGCTCGATCCGAAGGACCCGCATGTGGCGCGACAGAATCCGCAGGACTACCTCGACGGCCTCGAAAGCGTCGTGAAAGGCGCGTTGGAGCAGGCGAAGTCAAAGATCGCTGGCTTTGAGGCCGCGCAGGTCGTCGGCATCGGCATCGACACGACAGGCTCGACGCCCATTCCCGTGGATCAGGACGGCACACCGCTCGGTTTGCTGCCGGAATTCAAACACAACCTCAACGCGATGGTGTGGCTGTGGAAAGATCACACCGGCCATGCCGAAGCGGCGGAGATCACCAAACTCGGCAACGAGATCCGGCCGCAGATCATGGCGAAGTGCGGTGGCATTTACTCCAGCGAGTGGTTTTGGAGCAAAATCCTGCGTCTGCGCCGCGTGGACGAAAAGGTCTTCGAAGCCGCTTTCAGCTTCGTCGAGCATTGCGATTGGATTCCGGCCGTTTTGACCGGAAACACGGATCCGCTCACTTTAAAGCGCAGCGTGTGCGCGGCGGGCCACAAGGCCATGTTCAGCAGCGAATGGGGCGGTCTGCCAGATAAGGAATTCCTCTCCAAGCTCGACCCGAAGCTCGCCGATCTGCGTGATCGCCTCTATTCCGAAGCGCACACCGCCGATACCAAGGTGGGCGGTCTCTGCGCCGAGTGGGCGAAGCGTCTCGGATTGAAGGAAGGCACGGCGATCTGTGTCGGTGCCTTCGATGCGCACACCGGCGCGGTCGGCGCAGGCATCAAAGAAGGCACGCTGGTGAAAATTCTCGGCACCAGCACCTGCGATCTGATGATTTCACCCACCAGCAAACCGCTCGCGGACATCCCCGGCGTGTGCGGCATCGTGAATGGCAGCGTCTTGCCCGGCTACTACGGCATCGAGGCCGGTCAGAGCGCCGTGGGCGATCTGTTTCTGTGGCTGGTGAATCACCTCGTGCCCGACAGCTACGGCAAAACCGTGGGTGAGAAGTTTGTCGCGATGGAAAAGGCCATGGAAGGTCAGAAACCCGGTGCCACGGGCCTGCTCGCGCTCGATTGGAACAACGGCAACCGCACCATCCTCGTCGATGTGCGTCTCACCGGCCTGCTGCTCGGCCAGACACTGCACACCGAGGCGCATGAGATCTATCGCGCCTACATCGAGGCGACTGCGTTTGGGGCGCTGACCATCATCAAACGTGTCGAGGAATACGGCGTGAAGATCGAGGAGGTCATCAACACCGGCGGTCTCTCCATCAAGAATGCCACGCTCATGCAGATCTACGCCGACATCATCGGCAAGCCGATGAAAGTCAGCCAGAGCGAGCAGACCTGCGCCCTCGGTGCCGCCATCTTCGGAGCCGCCGCCGCCGGAGCCGGCACCTGGCAGGAGCTTCAGTCCAAGGTTACCGCCATCCGCGAGAAGGTGTATTACCCCATCCCCGAAAACGTGGCCGTTTATCGTGAGCTGTATGCGCTTTATCGTGACGTTCATGACGCCTTCGGCATGGCAGAATGGAGCGGGAAGCTCAGCCATGTGATGAAGCAGCTCTTGGATATTCGGGCGCGGCAGAGCTGAGGTGGCTGGAGCCGAGGATTCGAGTGACACTCGAATCTACTTCGGCAGCACGCGGACGATGAAGGCTTTTTTCTCGCCGAAGTATTTGGCGGCGACGCGTTGGATTTCTTTGGAGCTGATGTCGGCCATGATGCCGGGGAGTTTTTGGAGGTAATCCCAGCCGCGGCCGTTGAGCTCGTTCCAGGCAAGGGCATCGGCCATGCCGGGATTGCCCTGCTGGGCTCGCAGCCAGGAGCTGCGCCAGGTGACGCGGGCGCGGTCGATCTCGTCGGTGTGGAGGCCGTTGGCGGCGAGGTCGTTGATCTGCGCCATGAGTTCCTTCTCGGCGAGTTTGACCTTCTTTGGATCGGTGCCGACGTAGAAGTAGAAGGCTCCAGCGCCCATGGCGGCAAAGTTTTGCGCTCCGATATAGTAGGCGAGGCCCAGCTCCTCGCGGATGCGGTTGAAGAGGCGGCTGCCCATGTCGCTGCAGGCTTCATCAATGAGGCTGAGGGCATGTACATCGCGATCTTCGAGGCCGACGGTGCGGAAGCCGACAACGAGCACGGCCTGCTCCTTTTCGAGATGCTCGGTCCACGCAGCGGGTTTGGCGCTGGCGTGGTAGGTGCGGCTGTGGGTGCTGTGGCGAGGGCCTTTGGGTAGCTTCACGAAGGCCTTCTCGACCTGCTTTTTGACCTCGGCGGCCTTCACATCACCAAAGACGGAGATGACGCCGTTGTGCGTGGCAAAGCTGGCGCGGATCAGGTCGCGGCAGTCGGTGAGCTTGAGGCTGGCGACGGTCTGCTCATTGCCGAGGGCGGTGCGGTGAAAGGGCTGGCCGGCGAAGATCTCGCGGCGTGCCTTGCGCAGCGCGACGGTGAGCGGGTCCTCTTTCTCTTCGAGGATGCTGGCCTGCTGGCGCTTCTTTACATCGGCGAGGCTGGCAGCGGGCAGCGCGGGATTCAAAATGAGATCGGAGAGTAGGTCGAGCGCGTCGCCCTCATCGCCGAGCATGACATCGGCACCGATAATGAAGCGATGCGCGTCTGCATTGCAGGTGAGCGAGCCGCCGCGATTCTCCAACTCAGCGGCGATGGCGGCGGCACTGCGCTTCTTGGTGCCTTTGAGCAGCATGTGAGCGGAGATTTGCGTGACACCGGCGGTGAGGTCGGTCTCGGCGGGCACGCCGGCCAAAAAGTTCGCGCGGATGCTGACGAGCGGCAGTCGTGGGTTTTCGCCGACGACGAGTTTGAGGCCGTTCTTGAGTGTGAAGGCCTGAATCTCGGCGTGGGAGCCTTCGGAGCTGCTTTGAATGGTTTTGGTGCTCTCGACCTCGGGGCCAACGAGGACGGTGGAGATCGCTTCGGGTAGCAAATAACGTCGCGCGACCTCGCGGATGGTATCGGGCGTGAGCGAGCTGAGGGCGGCGAGATACTGGCGCTGGAAATCGAGCGATCCGGCGAGCAACCAACCATGGCCAAGTGAGCTGGCCTGGCCTTTCACCGTGGTGAGGGTGCGGATCTGGCTGCTGAGCGTGGCACGGACGGCTTTGTCGAGTTCCGGACGGCCGGGGCCGGTGCGGCGCATCTGCTCGACGACCTGTGTCATGCTCTCGCGGAGCTTCGCGGTATCGGCTGGATTGCACTCCGCCTCGACAGTGAAGAGACCGCACTCGGCGGCGCACCACGCCCCGGCCCAGACCCAATGCGCGAGGGCTTTTTTCTCGCGCAGTTCCTGATACAAACGCGAGCTGCGACCACTGCCCAACAGGAAGGCGAGCACGTCGAGCGCGGCTTTGTCTGCATGGCTCTCGCCGGGGATCTGCCAGCCAAAGGCCACGCGGGTGAGATCGGTGGTGAAGTTCTTCGCGGCATAGCGGTTACCTTGCTGGCGAGGTTCCTGCGGCAGCAGCGCCGGATCAAAGGCGCGGCGTTTCCAGGTGCCGAAATGCTTTTTCACGGCCTCGAGGACCTCGTCGGTCTTCACATCGCCTGCGATGACGACGAAGGCGTTGTTCGGCACATAGTGACGCTGCACAAAGCCGGCCACATCAGCGCGGGTGATTTGATCGAAGACCTCACGATGACCGATGATGGGGTGACGCAGCGGATGCTGGCGGAAAACGGTGCCCATCAGCAGGTGCTGCGTGGTGTCGCCGGGATCGTCGTGGCCCATCGCCATCTCACGGCGGATGACATCCATCTCGCGGGTGAGCTCGTCGCCATCGAGTTTCGAGTGGCGCACCATGTCGGCAAGGATGTCGAGGTAGCCCTCGGTGTGCTCGGCGAGGCCGTCGATCCAGTACACGGTGCGGTTGAAGGTCGTGTAGGCATTCACATAGCCGCCGAGCGCCTGGATGCCCTGCGAGATCTGCGCCGCCTCACGCTTCTCCGTGCCTTTGAAAAGCATGTGCTCCACGCAATGCGCGATGCCGGCGCCGGTGTGCTGTTCTTCCTGCAACGAGCCCGCCTTGATCCACACCTGCACGCTGACCAGCGGATGCGCGGCGTCTTCCCGCACGAGGACTTCGAGGCCGTTCGGCAACGTGATGACGCTGGCGTTGGAGGGCGGGACGGTGAGGACGGGCTTCGAGGTGGAAAGACGGGGCATGGGCGGCGGGCTAGATGGCACGGGATGAGGGCATGGCAAGGCAGGGCTTTACCCCTCGCTCGTGTTCGTCCGGTCGCGTTCGAAAAGCTGGGTGAGCTGGATGCGGCGCTCGCGGACGATGCTGGCGTAGGCGTCCATATCGTCCTGCACAGGCAGGAGGAGGTGGAAGGTCTCCTCGTCGAAGCCTTTCCAGCGCTTCGCGGCGGCCTCCATGGCCTCGGCGGGCTTGCCGAGCACGCGGAGGGCCTTCACGCCGAGTTCGAGGGCGCTGTGCATCTGCTCGTGCACGACGTCCTCCGACTTCAAACCGAGGCTGATGAACTCATACCTTTGATCGTAGTCATGCGCCCGGGCGAGGATGCGCACGTTCGGAAAGCGTTCCCGCACCTCGGTGACGAGCTGCGCCACCTTGGTGCGATCCGCGAGGCTGATGATGAGCATGCGGGCCTGAGCGATGCCCGCGGCGTGCAGGAGGTCGAGGCGTGTGGCGTCGCCGTAGAAGACCTTGAAGCCAAAGCTGCGTAGCATGTCCACATGATCGGGATCGCTCTCCAGCACGGTCACTTTGACGCCCTGCGACATCATGAAGCGGCCGACGAAGTTCCCGAAGCGGCCGAAGCCCGCCATGATCACCGGCGCGTCATGCTCGTCGATGGCATCCGCCTCGCGTGCGGGAGCACTGACGGCCATGTAGCGGGGCGCGATGACTTTTTCATAGATCACAAACAACAGCGGCGTGATGGCCATCGACAGCGCCACGACGGCGACGAGTAGCTTCGAGGTTTCCGCGTCGAGAATTCGCTGCTGGATCGCCATCGACAGCAACGCGAAGGCGAACTCGCCGCCCTGTGCCAAGGCCAGCGCCAGCAACCAGCGATGACTGCCGCGAAGCCGCAGCACGGTCGCCACGGCATACATGACGGCTGCTTTCGTCACGATCAATCCGATCACCAGCACCGCGATGAGCACTGGTCGTCCCGCGATGACGCTGAAGTCGAGCGAGGCACCCACGGCGAGGAAGAACAGTCCCAGCAGCAGGCCTTTGAAAGGCTCCAAATTGCTCTCCAACTCATGGCGATAGTGACTTCCCGCCAGCACCACACCTGCCACGAAGGCTCCGAGAGCTGGAGAGAGGCCCACCTCCGTCATGAGCAAGGCCACGCCGACAATGAGCAGCAAGGCCGCGGCAGTGAGAAGCTCCCGCAGGCCTGTTTTCGCGAGAATGGCAAAGCCTCGCGGCACCACAAACTGCCCGGCGAGCACGATGAGCGCCACCGCGCCGAGCGTGACGAGCGGCTGCGCCCAGTTCGGCAGTTCCTTCAGCCATCCATGCTCCTCACCGGTGGTCGCACCGCTGGCGAGCAGGGGAAACACGGCTAGCATCGGGATGACCGAAATGTCCTGAAACAGCAGCACCGCAAAGGTGTCGCTGCCCGCGTCGCTACGCAGCAGGGCTTTTTCTTGGAGCGTTTGGATCACAATCGCCGTCGATGAAAGTGCCAGAATCATCCCCGCAGCCAGTGCCGGTTTGAAATCGAGCCCGAAGGCCATTGCCGTGCCCATCACGGCCAAAGCGGTGCCGCTGACCTGAAGGCCGCCGAGGCCAAAAATCGGCCCGCGCATGCGCCAGAGCCTCGCGGGCTCCAGTTCGAGCCCGATCATGAACAGCATGATCACCACGCCAAACTCCGCGAAGTGCATCGCCTCCTCGCCTTGAGTGCCACCGACCCATCCCAGCGCAAACGGACCGATCACCGCGCCGCCAATGAGATAGCCCAGCACACTGCCAAGCCCCAACCGATGCGCCAGTGGCACCATGAGCACGGCGGTGGCCAGGTAGATGAAAGCAGAGAGAAAGAAGTGCGCGTCGTGCATGCCATGGCGAGCAAGCACGCGGCGGGCCTCGCGTCAAAAACCTTTCGGTGAACTCACAGCTCGTGAAACACGATCTGCGAGGGATTGCCCACCGGCACATAGTGACCGGTGAAGGCCAGTTTGCCGCTGGCCTTGTCCACGCGGAACACGGCGAGGTGATCGGCCCGCTGATTGCAGCAGGTCAAAAGCGAGCCAGTGGGATCGAAGGTGAAGCTGCGCGGGTAATCGCCCCGCGTCCATTCCTCGGTCACATAGCTGAGCGTGCCATCCGAGCCGATGGCGAAGAGGCCGATGCTGTCGTGCAGGCGGTTTCCGGCATAGACGAAGCGCCCGTCGGCGGAGACAAGGATCTCGGAGCAGAAATTGCTGCCCGCATAACCGGGCGGCAGGCTGGAGATCGTCTGACGCGAAGTGAGGCGGCCGGTTTGCGGATCAAAATCAAACAGCGCCACCGTCGAGCCTTCCTCCTGGATCGAGTAAAGCCAGCGACCGCTCGGATGAAACGCGAAGTGACGCGGTCCATCGCCCGGCGGCAGGCTCACGAAGGGTGTTTCGGCAGGTGTGAGCTTGCCGTGCTCCGCATCAAACTTCCACACGAGGATCTGATCGAGCCCGAGATCGACATGCAGCACCCATTTCCCGGAGGGATCGGCCTCGATCATGTGGGCGTGCGTCTGGTCATGGCCGCTGAAGGCAAAACTGCCTGGCGCGGCGTTTGTCGCTTTGGTAGGTCCGACGTTGCCAGCATCCTTCTTGACGTCGGTGGCCTCGCCGAGGCTGCCATCCGGTAGAATCGGCAAAACGGCTACGGAACCGCCAAAGTAATTCGCCACGAGTACATGCTTTCCATTCGGATGCACAGCGAGATGCGCCGGACCTTTGCCGCCGGAACGAACGGAGTTCACGAGCTTCAGATCGCCTGTTTTTGGATCGATGGCGAAAGCGCTCACCGTGCCGGATTCATCGTCGCCGAGGCGTTCCGTCTCGTTTCCCGAGTAAAGATGGGTGTGTGATGGATTCAGCGCGAGGCAACTGGGGCTATTGCCCATCTCGACGAGTCCGCAGGGCTTCATCGCGCCTGTTGCACGATCCACTTCGAAGAGGTGAATGCCGCGTCCATTGCCTGGAGGCAGGTCCACCTGCGTGGGCCGCATGTTTTTCAGCGGCGAGGTGTAGGTGCCCACATAGGCGATGAGCTTTCCTTTGCCACCGGCTGCCTGAGCAGAGGCTCCGAGCAAGGCGGTGGCGGCAGATTGAATGAGAAAACGACGGCGGGAGGGCAGGGGAGCGGGCATGCCCGATGACAAACGCCACGCGCGGCATGCCTCATGCACGCTCACTTCTCGTCGGGCTTCTTCTTGGCCGGTTGAGGAAACTTCGGCGGGGGGATGAATCCTCCACCAGATGAATTGCCTGACCAGCGATCATGCTTGGTCTTGAGAGGACGTGGGCTACGGTTGGTTTGCTTCTGACTGCGCATCGTGTGCGTGGGTTATTTTTTACCGAGCCATTCGACGGAAAGGATCTGCTCGATCTCCATCTTGCCGCCAGCTTCGGGGATGTTCTCTGTGCTCTTCTTCCAAGTCACTCGGCATTTTTTGCCGATGTACTTCTCCGGGTTCTCGGTCACTTTCTCCACGGAGTCGTCCGGGCGCATGATGAAGTAGGAGACTTCTTCGCCGGATTTCGTGGTCATGTTCCAGTGAAAGTAATCACCTTGTTCGATGCCGGTGAAGGTGCCTTCGACCACTTTGCCGGCGGCCTGCGCCTTGCCGGAGGACTTGCTGGCGGCTTTTTTCAGCGCGGCGACAAACGCGGCGCAGTTGGCGGTGTGCATCTCCGTGGTGGCTTGATAGTCCTCGCCATGAAAAACCGGTGCGGGCTTCTCTGTGGTGAGCCATTTAAAGATCTCGCCATCCTTGTAGTAGAGGCGCTCCTCGACCTTGGCACCGCGTTTGCCGTCCTCCGTCATTTTATACCAGGTGGTGTAAACGAAGAGAGGCTGCTCACCCTCCAGATAATACTCTACCGGGCCACTGCCATCGTCGCTGCACAAGGAGACGATCTTCTTCACCTCGCCACCCTGGAGGTAACCGGTGAGGGCGAACTCAGTGGGCTCTTCCTTGTGGCTAGCCATGACCTTCTGCATCGAGGCCTCGGCTTTGTTGATGGCATTAAAAACCTCACGGTGATGTGCGGTGTCCTTTTGGGCAAAGGCGGACACCGCGACGAAAAGCGAGGCGGTAAAAGTAATTAGAACGGATGCTTTCATGCGCGCGGAGGCCTCGGCTAACTTCCCCATTTTGCAAGATTCAAAATCACTTGCACGGATTGGTGTCGCTATGTCAGGCAAGGAGCGTGTCACGGCTCTCGTTTCATCCATCACATGCGATTCCTCCTCCTTCTTTGCCTTCTCGGAGCCTCTCTTCACGCCGCACCGAACATCGTCATCATCTACGCCGATGATCTCGGCTATGGCGATCTGGGCTGCTACGGGCATCCCACCATCCGCACACCGCATCTAGACCGCATGGCGGCGGAGGGCGTGAGGTTCACACAGTTTTATTCGGCGGCGGAAGTCTGCACACCGAGCCGCGCGGCTCTGATGACGGGGCGTTACCCGATTCGCAATGGCATGTGCCATGATCAGGTGCGTGTGCTGAGGCGCTTTTCGAGCGGCGGGCTTCCGCATGATGAAATCACCCTCGCCGAGCTTTTGAAGGGTAAAGGCTACACGACCGGCCTCGTCGGCAAATGGCACCTCGGCGTGTGGTCGAATGATCCGAAGCATCATCCTCAAAATCACGGGTTCGACTTCCACTTTGGCCTGCCGCATTCGAACGACATGGACCCCAACGCAGGCAATCCGAAGCTCGCGAACGCCCTCGCCGATCAAAAGGCCGAATACTGGAACGCACCGCTCTATCGCGGCCTGGAACTCGTTGAGCGACCTGCGGATCAAACCACGCTGACCCGCCGCTACACCGAGGAAGCCATGAAATTCATCACGGTGAACAAGGCGAAGCCCTTCTTCCTCTACTTCCCGCATACCTTCCCACACACGCCGTTGTTTGCATCACCCGCGTTCAAAGACAAAAGCCGCCGGGGGCTGTATGGCGATGTCGTCGAGGAGCTGGACTGGAGCGTGGGCCGCGTGCTCGATACGCTGCGCGAGAGCGGCCTCGCGGAGAATACGCTCGTCGTCTTCAGCAGCGACAACGGTCCGTGGACGCTCATGGGCGAGACCGGTGGCAGCGCCGGGCTTTTGCGTGAGGGCAAAGGCAGCACCTGGGAAGGTGGCATGCGTGTTCCAGGCATCGCGTGGTGGCCGGGCAAGGTGAAGCCAGCCGTCTGCCGCGAAGTGGCCTGCACGATGGACCTCTTCACCACCGCCGCGAAGCTCGCTGGCGCAGAAGTCCCATCCGATCGAGCCATCGATGGCGTGGACATCGCGCCACTGTTCTTCGGCGAGGGCAAAGTCGAGCGCGAGGTCTTCTGCTACTATCGCGGTCAACAGCTCTACGCCGCGCGAGTCGGCCCGTGGAAGGCTCACTTCATCACCCGCAGTTCTTACGGCCCCGACAAGCCGGTGGCGCATGAGGTTCCCGAACTCTACAACGTCGAAGAAGATCCTTCCGAGGTCCGCAACCTCGCTGACCAGCATCCTGACATTCTCGCCAGCATCCGCCGCGCCGTCGAAAAGCATGGTGCCACCATCAAAGACGTGCCGAACCAGCTCGAAGGCGTCGTCGAGGCGGCGAAGTGAGGCCGTGCCGGATTCGTCCACGAACGATTTGCGTCCCGGATCGTTCCCGCCAATCTGGCCGCCCTGCCATGCCCTTCATCCACGACGATTTCCTGCTTTCGACCAAGACCGCCCGCCACATCTACCACTCGTTCGCTGAGAACGAGCCGATGATCGACTACCACAATCATCTCCCGCCACAGGACATCGCCAAGGACCGCCAGTTCGCCAATCTCTTCGAAATCTGGCTCGAGGGCGACCACTACAAATGGCGTGCCATGCGCTGCAACGGCATCCCGGAGAGCCACATCACCGGCAGCGCCTCCCCTCGCGATAAATTCCTCGCCTGGGCCAAAACCGTGCCGCAGACGCTGCGCAACCCGCTCTACCACTGGACCCACATCGAGCTGAAGCGCTACTTCGGCATCGACGACCTGCTCAACGAGCAGACCGCGCCCGCCATCTGGGAAAAGACCGAGGCCATGCTCGCGCAGAAGGACATGAGCGCCCGCGGCATCCTCAAAAAATTCCAGGTCCGCGCCCTCTGCACCACCGACGACCCCATCGACGACCTCGCGCATCATCAGAAGTGCGCCGCCGATGGCTTTGAAGTCGGCGTCTATCCCACCTTCCGTCCCGACAAAGCCCTCGCCGTGCATTCACCTGAGGCCTGGAACGCCTGGTGTGACAAACTCAGCGCCGCCAGCGGCCTCGACGTGAAAAACTACGCCACGCTGCTCGAAGCGCTCACGAAGCGTCACGACTTCTTCCACAGCGTCGGCGGTCGCCTCAGCGATCACGGTTTGAACTACTGCCACGCCAACTTCGTCAGCGATGCCGAGGCTGAGCGCATCTTCCAAAAAGCCCGCAGCGGCACTGCCGCCACCGCTTCTGAGCAGGATCAGTTCGCCAGCAACATCATGCTCCACGTCGGCCGACTGAATGCCGCCAAAGGCTGGACCATGCAGCTCCACCTCGGCCCCGTGCGCAACAACAACAGCCGCCTCGCCCGCCAGATCGGTGCCGACGTCGGCTGCGACAGCATCGGCGACTGGCCGCAGGCCGAGACCCTCTCGCGCTTCCTCGACCGCCTCGAAACCGAGGACCACCTGCCCAAAACCGTCCTCTACAACGTCAATCCCGCCGCCAACTACGTCTTCGGCACCATGGCCGGCAACTACGCCGACGGCACCACGCCCGGCAAAGTGCAGTTCGGCTCCGGTTGGTGGTTCGTCGATCAAAAAGAAGGCATGGAGTGGCAGATCAACGCCCTCAGCAATCTCGGCCTCCTCAGCCGCTTCATCGGCATGCTCACCGACAGCCGCAGCTTCATGAGCTTCCCCCGCCACGAATACTTCCGCCGCACCCTCTGCAACCTCCTCGGAGCCGACGTCGAATCCGGCCTCGTGCCGAACGACGAAGCGCTAGTGGGCCAGATGGTCAAAAACATCTGCTACGCCAACGCGAAGGCGTATCTGGGGCTGGCGAGGTCTTAAAACGGCTGGGTGAAGATCAAGGATGTGCTATCTTGAGCCGCCATGTTGAACGTCACCAACGACCTTGTCCCTAGCCAGACCGCGATGTTGTGGTCCCAGGAGTTTATTGATGCGTTGTCGCTCGCACGTCACCGCACCGTAGCGGAAATGCTCGCGACAGATCCGGGCATCATCGAGACAGCACGAACGAATGCAGAACGCTGGCTCACCAGCGGCAACTACGACGCAGGTGAATCCTATTCTGTGAGTGAATGGCTGCCTCTACTTGAGGCAACGCGAAGAGACGAGCTGATCGAAGCACTCACCTCCCCGTCGCAGAATGCCACCCGAATGCGCCAATCCAGCCCCTTCACCGGCATCATTCCCAAACCCGCCTACCGCATCCTTCGCGAACGGCTCATCCAGGAGTGGTCGAGACATGCGGCGTGAAGCATTGGACATGCTGGCTGCCAAAGTGGCCTCCATCACGGGTCTCGACCGACTCGTGATCGTAGGCAGCCAATCCGCCCATGGACAACTCGGGTGGCTGCCCGCTCCTGTCATCCGTTCCGTCGAGGCAGACTTCCTGCTGCCCGGCTTTGGCCGCCTCTCCGTCATCGACGACGAATGCGGGCCGGAGTCCGACTTTTACGCAAAACATGGGGTCTATGCCGACCCGCTCGGAGCTGGCATTGTCACCCTACCGAGAGGTTGGGAGGAGCGACTCGTCCAGATCGTGAACGAAGAAGGGAAAACGAGCTGGTTGGCACTCGAAATCCACGATACCGCCGCGAGCAAGCTCATGGCGGGTCGTGACAAGGATTATGATTTTATCACCGAACTTTCGCACTCGGACAAATTCAATTTCGACACCTTCCTGGCACGCGCCGCCCTGCTGCGCGAATCCTCACACGCAGCAGGACTTCGCCCACGCGTCCAAAAACTGGCCGACCATTTAGCTGCCATTAAAATGCACGACGCGCAGCGCAAGACGCTCGCTTTCCTGAAGACCCTGCCAGTTTGAGAAGGCAGACAGAAATGCAGTTATGCCAACAGCTCATCCTTCACCTTTGGGAATGCCAGTGGAGTGGCAGATCAACGCCCTCAGCAACCTCGGCCTCCTCAGCCGCTTCATCGGCATGCTCACCGACAGCCGCAGCTTCATGAGCTTCCCCCGCCACGAATACTTCCGCCGGACGCTGTGCAATCTGCTTGGTGCCGACATTGAGGCAGGCCTCATCCCGAACGACGAAGCCCTCGTGGGCCAGATGGTTAAAAACATCTGCTACGCCAATGCGAAGGCGTATCTGGGGTTGGCGAGGTCATAACCGGCTTCCTACTTCCGAGACAGTCCGCAGGCCGCTGGGCGCTCAAAAGCGCTAGGAGACGTTCCTTGTTAGGGGCCCGCGTTCGTGGTGATGTCCATATGCCGCACGCCAGCGGGCAGGCCTTCAAGAGAATCGGACCCGTCGAATCGCTGGTAGCCGGTCGAGATATTGAGATCGGTCAGTTGCGTGAGCGACGACAAAAAGCGCAAGTCACCGAAACCGGGTTGCAAGTTCATAGATAGGTCCCTGAGCTTTGGCATCATCGACACGAGCACTTTTACGTCTGCAAGCTCGTCATGGCCCACACCGTCGAGTTTGACAACTTTGGCAAGAACGACTGGGGAAAGTTCTTTTAGAATCGCTTCATCTCCCCCTAACTCGATTTCCTCAATGGTCGTCGGCAGCTTATTAAGCAGCGTGGCATTTTCTTTGATTCTTCGGTGTATCACGAGCAACTTCACAGTCTTGGGAACTTGAACCAGAGCCTCGTATTCTTCGGTAGCCAGTTCCGCGTTAATTGCCCACTCGGTGGGCTCACCGAGTTGCAATTCGGTGATTCGCGGAGGGAGGTTCTTCAACGCTTCAGATTCAGACTCGAATGTGCCTGCAATAACTAGGCGATGCTCGGTGAGTGACAATTCTTGTGCCGATGTTTGAACGTCGGAACTTCCAGGATGCCCATACTCGCGAGGACTATCGACGATCGAAATCCAGGGATAATCAGAAACCAGTTCGCCACTGTTAGAACTGCCGTTGCCTAAATGCACCAATGTCTTCGTTTTGGGCCACTGGCTCCAGTCAGGCATTGTACTATGCTCACAAAATACCTCCAGGAATTCAACACCTAGAGGCAGCTTAGTGCGGGAGACCTCGGACAAGTCGTCGACATGCAGCTTGAAACGCTTAACTGAAAGTGGTACCTGGCGAAAGTCTCTCAGCACCTTGTCATCATGGGATTCGTAATCTGCCACTCCTTTCATGAGTTCCAATACGGAGATTGATTTTGGCAAGTCGGTAAACTCGGGGTAGACGTATTCTTCTAAACCACTTGGACGATTCGGAAGCGGGACTGAAAGTGAAGTCACATTGTGACGAATTTCCTTGAGCCAAGACCAGTCTCCTATTGGGTTGCCTGTCATGTCTAGCTCACATAAAGACCTTGGTAGTTTGCCAATACCACGAGGGTTTCTCACGTTGCCGATGACAGAGATGCTCTCCAAGTGTCCTGAAATCCAGGACAAAGAGTCAATATCCCTATGTGTGAGTTCTAATTTCGAAAGCTGCTGCTGATAATCGTATAAATCTCCGGGTAACCCCATTCTTCGAAGCTCCGCCCGCTGATCTCTGGCGTGAAGATAGAAGAAGCTCCAGAGAATTGCCGCAGCGAGTATTAGCCCACAAACCGAAAGGATGGTTGCGCGCCGGAAGCGTCTGCGCTTAGAGCGCAAAAAAAAGTTGAGTTTAGCATCCGCGTCTGCACCCAGATTGAATCGTGACATGGATTTCTCGA
This sequence comes from Verrucomicrobiaceae bacterium, assembly GCA_016713245.1. Classification (GTDB taxonomy): domain Bacteria; phylum Verrucomicrobiota; class Verrucomicrobiia; order Verrucomicrobiales; family Verrucomicrobiaceae; genus Prosthecobacter. Next base: position 1,249,911 of record JADJPM010000004.1, read on the forward strand.
TCAAGCGCAGTTCCAGTGCATTTAAGAATACTCTTTCACCGAACTGGAGTGAACCGCGATATGCATCTTCCAGTAGCGCTTGAGCTTGCATTTCTTCGGCGACACGCTGTTTACCCAGCCTATTAACAGCTTCCACTAGACGGTCATGTGTCAGGCGGTATCGGATATCCTGTTTGGTTTCCACGGCCGATGGCTCCGCATCCTGGCTCGCGTTTTCCGAGGCGGGCTTTTCCGGGTCAGGACTCACGATTTCCAAAAGTCTAGCGGCAGGCCCTTCCAAGTGTTGAACCACGGGAAGCAGGGTTTCAGGGGTAAGAACACGCAGATTCTTCGCCATTTGCGCGACTGTCACCCCCTCCATCACACGACCCTTCCCTCCCTTCTCAACCAAGGAAATCAGCGCCTGATAGACTTCCGCTTCCGCAGCCGGCTGCTGGACTCTATCCTGAACTTTGGCCTTTAAAAAATCTTCCAGCATTCCGGCAGCACCACCTGACAAACGGAAATCTTTAATTCCGATACGGGTGCGACCCGTGCGCACCTGTCGGTCCACGAGACTCAAGGTAAAGATGGCGAGGTCGACTGGAGCTATGCAACGCTCAGTGTTGCTGCGGACCACCTGATCAATGTAAGCGACTGCGAGAGCGTCGTCCACATCAAGGGAAGCAGTGGCACAGAGTTGTGCCAAAATGGATTTTGCCTGAACCTTTGTAAAGTAGTAGACCGGCAACGCCACGAAGGCCGAGGGCGGCATAGAAGAGAACTCTTTATCGACTATATCCTGCCAATCTGCCAGATACTCCCTCCGGAAACTGACGATGATAATGAAATGGTGTGGCGGATTTCCAGCGGCCACGCTCCGAAGAAACGCGAGAATACTCTCGCGCTCAGGTCCTGAACTTGGGAATTGCTCAAATTGATCGAGAATGATTATCCGTCGCAGGACACGAGATGGAACGGGTTCCTCTCCGAGCACCGGAGGCGTCACCGGATTGCCCGGAAACGCGAGAAGTTGAGCGAAGGAAACGGGCGGGGTTTCCGTTTGGCCGCCCGCCCGGTTCTGATTCCAGCTGGACTGGATTGCGCTCACCAACCGACTAACGCAGCCAGTTGCCCGCATCTCCACATAAATGCACGGCGCACCAAGGTTTTGCAGTTGCCAAGCGAAACCGCTGCGTAGGAGAGAGGTTTTGCCAGCGCCCGATTCACCTCGCACCGCGACCAATGCGACCGTCGAGTCCTGCACGGCATTGATCAATTGATCGATCTCGTTTCGCCGCTCCAGTAACTGGAAAAGGTCACCTTGCGCCAGGGTGAATGGGCGCGGGCCGAGCAGAGGCAAAGCGGGTGGCGGTGGCGGCCGAGGTGGTAGCTCCAACCTGCGCCACCATGTCGCGAAGAGAAAAAGTGTAGCCAATCCGAAACCAATCCAACATGCTGCCGATAGCCACGGCGCTGCGGTGTGCAATTCATTGAGTCTGATGATATCGGTTAGGTCATCGGGCAGATACTTTGAGCCAGAGATAATAATCGGAAGTATGGCGGCCATCACTAGCTTCAGACGTTCTTCGCGAGTTCCAAACCGAAGAGCCGTGTAAGCTTTGCGAATGATGCTAAATGTCGGGACCATAATTGAGGAAAGTGGGGTGAAAATGTGCTACGGGTTCCTACCAGCAGTTCCGAAAAGCCAAATAACAAGGGAGCCGGCACATCCATTTGAACCGGGATATCTGCGATTCAAAGTGACTGCACGGGCGGAAGACAGAGTTTTGTTCTATACGTCAACTACTGAAGGGAAGGTAAAGATAGAGTCACGTCCAACGACCCCGCTTACGCCAGCGGACGATCCGGCTGCAAGCCGAAGGCTTTGCGTTGGGCGGCGTTGGTTTCGATGCGGTGGGGGTAGGCCATGTCGGCGGTGAGTTGGAGTTCGCGGCGGAGCGGGTTGATTTGGGTTTCGACGAGCGTGCGGAGGTCTTGGAGGAGGGCGCTGGCGGTTTGTTGGGCTTGGGATTGGGCCCAGTTGGCTTGGTCGTAGGCGTCGGCTTGGGTGGCGATGGCGTTGATTTCGGCCTGGATGACGCCTTTGAGGACGATTTTCGGCGGGGTGCCGGTGAGTTGGTCGCGGGCGTATTTGGCGACGCGGATGAGCTCGCCAGTGACGGCGTTGCTGAGGTTTTGGCCGATGCCGAAGGCGGCGCGTTGGGCGTCGTCGCCGGCGAAGGTGCGGCGGGCCCCTTTGAGGATGGGGTCGAGGGCGGTGAGGAGTTTTTCGCGGGCGTCGCTCTCCTCCTGGGTGCGGGTGCCTTTGCCCGCGCGGGCGGCGGCGATCTGGGTTTGCAGGGACTCAGCTTGGTCGAGCTGGGTGCCGAGGCTGGCCTGATCGGCGGCAGACCAATCACGCTCGGCGAGTTTGGCGGCGACATCGGGCTTAGCGGCTTCCTGGTGGCAGGTGTCGGCGAGGTCGATGGCATCGACGAGGCTCTGGCTGATGAATCCGGCTTTGGCGCGTTTGGCTTTGCCGTTGGTGGACTCGGTGGCGGGTGGTGTGGGTGCGTCTGGCATGGTGGTAGTTGGGTTGGGTGAATGAGCGTCGGGCGAAGGGCAGAGGGCGTAGAGTCAGAGGCTACTGGCGGAGGCGGATCGTCCTCGTGCTCCTACTCGAACTTGTCCTCGATCCTGCGGCTTTGTGGGAAGGGGTGGCCTACGGAACACTCGGAAGGCACGGAAAGCGGAATTCGCCAGTGAGCTGTTGGCGGGAGCAGAGGTGCAAGAAGGCCTCGGAGGGGTATTTTGGCGGAAATGAGGTCTCCTTGAGCCAAACTGGCGCATATTGGCGATTCTCTGGCCTCGGTTCACGTTTTGCGGATGAGCATTCCCGATTCTCTGGAGCCCATTCGCGGTTCGATGATGACCGTTCGCGATTTTCTGGAGGGGATTGGCCGTTCGATGCTGGTTATTCGCGTTTCGATGACCACGATTCCCGCGTCTCTGGCTTCGATTCGAAGTCCGATGACGGCCATTGGCGCTTCGATGAGGGCGATTCAGCGTTCGAGGCGCTTCATCCTGCGCACATGAGACAGTTTTCCCGCCATCGGTAGTCAATCGAGACTCCAATGAGTAGCGAATCGGATGCTGGCGGTAGGTGGCCCACATATTCTCACCTGCGAGATTACTCGAAAGGCGGGACTGCTGTCACGAACAAAAGCGCTTGAGCCCAACACACCGCATTCTGGCGAAGGCACCTACCCAGCGATTGCCAAAAGTCATGTGGGCTGCCATAGACTGCCCCCATGCCTCACATCCCAGGTCTCCGCAGTTGCTACGCGAAAGTCGGTCGTTTCATCTACTTCGGCCGCATGCTGGATAAAATCCGCCTGCATGCGGAACGGAAGCTGCCGGAGGAGTATGTGGTGCTGTTGGGGGATTCGCAGTTTTACACGTTGGACGGTCGCTGCTGCCGATTCCTTGGAGTTCCGTATGCGGAGATCCGCGAGCGGACGCTGCAAGGCGACTCGGATGAGGAGATCCTGACCTGGGTGCATGAACGCGGCACGCCGCGAACGGATGAGGAATGCCACATGTGGAACCGCTTCATCGCGAAGCTGGGCTGGCGTGATGAGCGCTCCCATCTGCTGCCGGAGCGTATCCTCGATAGCGGCATCACAGACAAGACCGTGGCGACGATCATCGACCACATCGAGTATGATGAAGGCCGTGATCCCGTAGCGGAGCGGGCCTGGGATTTGATTTAAAGGGTTCCAGCTTCCAATTCATCAAGGTAGATGAAATCAGGCGCCTTCACGCCGGCTTCTTCGCGGATTTTGACGAGTCTTGGGGACTCGAAGAAGGCTCTGGCGTCGGCATGCGAGGTCCAGCTGGAGAAGTGGACGATCTTGTTCGCGTCGGACTCGTATTTGAGGACCTGATAGGTTCGTTCGCCGGCTTCTTGGCGGATGCCTGCGGCGTGATCGAAGACCTTTTTCCAAGCTGGATAGTCGGCGACTTCGTGAATGATGAGGACGTGGGGCATGGGATGCGTGCTGTTCGCGTGGATGACATGCTTGAGCAATGAAATCGTGTGAATCTTCTGACGAACTTGACCCGGAAACTGACAGCAAATGGGGGCAGAAAAACGGAGGGAATTTTCTGTCCCCATTTTCTGTCAGCCGGATTGGGCTTCAGTGAATCGCTTTTCCACATTCCACGCCAACTGAGGTCAATGGCTTCCTGAGGGTTTCAGGGGCTGACCTTTGGATGAAGGCTTACTCGTGCTCGGGAACGCGGGAGATGCGCCATTCTTTGGCTCCGCGGGGGATGTCTCCGAGACCGAGGCTGATGGCGGTGGGGACGGCGGTCGCGGCATCGGTGGCACGGCCGACGCGGGAGGCTTGGGCGGAGTTGGCGGCCTGCACGAGGCTCTTGGCTTTGCTCTTTTCTTCTTCGGTGCCTCGGGAGAGCAGGGGATCATGGCCGAGTTCCGTGCGGGGCTCAATGCGCACCCAGCTCTTGGTGGACCAGTAATCGCCCTTCCAGACGCGGTTGCTGGAGGCGGGGACGTAGATGGCGTAGCGGTCAAAGAGGACCTCCGGCACATAACGGCTGCCGACTTGACTGGCGAGCGGGGGATTGGAGGGATCGGGTTTGCCTTCGGTGGATTCGATGAGGTATTCGCGGTCTTCGATTTTGACGACGCACCAGGCGTGCCCGCCCATATCGCCATAGCGGCCGAGGGCGACGCGGACTTGGAAGCCGCGAGACATGAGCCAATCGGCGAGGTAGATGGAGGAGTCTTCGCAATCACCGCGGAGGAGGCGCTGGGTTTCATCGGCGAACTGCCAGGAGTCGAGCTGCTCTTTCTTGGCATACATGCTCTCGCTTTTTTTGATGCCAGGGTCGTTGGTGTAGCGGCAGTTCGCATGGACGGCAGACCAGATGGTGAAGAGCTGCTGCACACGAGACTCGTTTTTCGGGAAAACGGCGGGAGGGGCATAGCCGGTGAGGAATTCATTCACATAGCGGAAACGGCTTTTGGAGTCAGCGGCGATGACCGCATACTTCTTGCGGCATTTAGGACATTCGAGAGCCATGCTGCGCTGCTGGTTCGAGAGGTTCATGAAGTGCGGCTGCTTGCAGTGAACGCAGACGCTGTAGAAAGGGGTGTTTTCCTTGGCGTGAGTGAGGGCCTCAGGGGTGAAGTCGTTGAGCCGCTGGCCGACGACGACCAAAGCCTCGTGCATGAGGCCGGCGGCACGAGAGCGGACGGCGACGGCGAGGTGCGTCATTTCCGGCTGGTCGCGGTGGACGTATTCATGAAAGCGATGCAGCAGCTCTTTCAGGCTGGGGCTGCTGGCGGAGCAGATGGAGACGCGGAAGTAACGCGGCATACCTTCCTGCACCTGGCTGGTGACTTTGTTGAGATCGGTCAGGTCGAGAGTCTCGAATTTCGAGGCGAGCCACGTTTCCATTTCGGGATCGACGCGCAGAGCCGTCATCTTTTCGGCGGTCCGGGCGTAATTGATTTGGTCCACCAGGTCGATTCGGAAGCGTGCCTCGGTGTAAGGTGGGCCGGACTGAGTGACGAGCTCCGTGAGGCGCATTCTCCAGCCGTTGAGCCAGCCCTCCTTCAGTGCCACCAAGCTGCCGGCAAGAAGCACGGCGGCGAGGATCGAGAAGGTGAGAACGCGAGAAGACATCGGCGACGAAATTATAGAAAATATGGAATTTTGCAATTCAAAATCTCCGCCTTACCAAAGTCTTACTTCGCGGTCATGCCTCTCGGGGCCGAATCGCGTTATTGCCGTCCGGCTGGGGCGATTTTGACCCGTTCTTTCAGAGTGAAGAGGAGCGGTGTCTCGACCCCCCACTGTCCCATGATGGTGCTGGGGGCCTGCTGGAGCTGGTAGCCGGGCTGCCCGATCCAGAGGTACTGATAGCCAGTGCCGTTTTGGATGAAGAGCCCGCCATGCTCTCGCCCTCCTCGCAGGAGGCCCTCTGTATTGACGCGTTCTGGCGCGGCATAGTAGATGCCCGTTTCGGATTTTGCCTCCGGCAGGTAATGGCCTGCGGGAAAGGTGACTTTCCCCCACTTGTGCTCAGCGACCTGCTCCGATGGCAGGATGATGCCTAGGGTGCCGGAATCAGGTGCAGAGATGAGAGTCTTGGAGGCACAGGAGGAGAGAATGGTGCCGGTCAGAAGGCACAGGAGAGCGTTTTTCATGGTTGGTGGGTGATTTTCCAGTGGCTACTGGTCTCGGTTTATCGAGCAGGAGCTGGCTGCAAAGGAAGGTTGGGAGAGACGAGCCAGAGCTTGGGTGCGCTGGCGCCGATGGCTCCGAAGAGGGTGCCGGCACGCTCGTCGGCATCATCGCGGGCATCGCCAAACCAAGCGGCATGACGCCCATCATTGGCCACGAATATTCCTCCACGATAGCCCTTACCGAGCAGCACACCCTCGGTGCGCATGGGAGCTGGGGCCAGATAGTAGGTGCCGCGTTCGGAGGCGACTTCCGGGGTGTAAACCCCTGCTGGAAAGATCACTCGGGCAGCCTTGCATTGGCGTTTTTCCTCCTGTGGTAGGGTTAGAGAACCGGTTTTCGTGGCGGGCTGGGTCAAAGGCACGCAGGAAGACAAGGTGGCGAGGGCGAAAAGGCACAGCAGGCGGGATTTCATAGACGATGCTTCAAAGCACATTTCAGCCCATCGCGTCACGAAAAATCGCGTGATACCTGCTAAGATTCCAATGGTGGAGATAAGGGGATTCGAACCCCTGACCTTCTCATTGCGAACGAGACGCTCTACCAACTGAGCTATATCCCCATGGGACCGGAATCGGCGATTTTTTACAAGGCGAAGCATCTTTTGTCCAATCCCAAATCGTCGAGGTGAGGGTGGGCAAGCGCTTCGTGTTGGGCTTTCTGGAAGGTTTGAAGACCGAAAACAATGCGAAGGAAGGCTTGTGGTAATTAGTGTTTTATTGAAATTTAATAAAAACGAAGCAAAAATGTTGTCAAATTAGTTAAATGGGTGATAATTACCATAATATTTTATTATGCCGACTTCTCCTTCCAGTCTTGTCGCCCGACTCCGAATGGCCTGCATCCTGACCGTGTTCGTGTTTTGCATTCGCCATGCTCGAAGCCAAGCCCCCGTGCTCCAGGGAGCCGTCCCGCCGCCAACCGAAGCTGTCGCCAGTGCCTATCAGCCCATCGGTGAAGGGGCTAGCGTGAAGGTGAACTTCCCCAGCGCCCCCATCCAGGCCATCATCCCCTTTTACCAGGAGTTGACGGGAAGGAAGCTCATCCTCGACTCCAACCTCGCAGGCAATCCGCTGCGCATCGTCTCGCCGCACCTCCTCACCCGCCGGGATGCCATCGCTTACATCGAATCCACTCTGCTGCTCAATGGCTATGCGTTCATCCACATGGACGCCACCACCTCCAAGCTCATCAATCACGCGGCGAATGCCAACGTGCCCGCCTCCGGCCTGCCAGTCTATAATTCCGTCAATGAACTGCCAGAGACGGAGGAGATCTGCCATTTCGTGCTGCCACTCCAGTATGTGACTGCCAACGATGCCTCCAAAGCCTTCACGGAGGTCATCAAGCCCCACACCTATGGAGCCATGATGCCCGTGGCTAACGATACCGCCCTCCTCATCACTGAAAACAGCTCCACCATTCGCAGTATCGTGCGCATCGCACAGATCATCGACGTGCCGCCCATGCAAACCGCCAACGAGACCATCAAGCTCCAGCGGGCTGATGTGGAGATCGTCGCTGACATCATCAATGAGATCTTTGAAAAGGACGAAGAAGGTGCCGATGCCACTCAGCCTGCTCCTGCCGCCGCCGTGCCTGCCGCTCCGGCGGGCGCACGTCCTGGATTGCCAGCGGGCACGGCCACCCCGATCAGCACTGCCTCCAACACTGGCGGGACGAACCGAGGTTCCGGCAAGCCCAAGGTCATCCCCTATCGCCGCACCAATGAACTCATTGTTTTTGCCCGCCCGGTGGACATCGCCTACATCCGCAGCCTCGTGGAAAAGCTGGATAAGCAGGACGATGGCGACACCTTCCGTAAATTCCGTCTCCGCCATCTCGATGTGCGTGATTTCCTCGCTTCCGCCCGCGATACCCTTGCTCGTGACACGGACATTCAAAGTGACAGCGGCGGTGCCAGCTCCGGAGGGGGGGGGCGCCGTGGTGGACGAAGCAATCAAAGCGTGGGCCGCGATGGCAATAGCACCGATGCCTCACGCAACACGGCCAGCAACAACACTGGCAGCAACGGCTTCAACAACTCCAACGGTGGCTTTGGCACCGGTGGTTTTGGTGGCGGCCTCGGCAATGGCAATGCCAATCGAAGCCTTCTCGACGATCCAGACATCATGGGTGCGCCCGAATCCATCATCGTGGGCAAAACCCTTCTCATCGCCGATCCACAGTCGAACAGCCTCATCGTCTCCGGCTCGCCAGAGCACATCCAGCGCATCGAGCAGCTTCTCACGGAAATGGATATGCGCCCACAGCAGATCTACATCTCTGCCATCATTGGCCAGCTCAATCTCGGCACCGAGTTCAACTACGGCTTCGATTTCCTCAAGCTACTCGATGATTTCAGCATCCGCGATGCTGCGGCCGCAGCCGCAGGTGGTGCCGCAGCCGCAACAAACACCATCGCCTTTCCGGCCAATTTCAAAGAGTTCGCCTTTAACAAGCTCAACTTCTACGGCCAGGTCGGCTCACTCGGCAATTACATCAAACTCGTGGATGGGAACCGAAACTTCAAAGTGCTCGCCACGCCTAGCGTGTACGCCAAAAACGCGTCCAAGGCCATCATTCAGAGTGGTCAGAAGATCGCCGTGCCAGCGCAGATCCTCAGCAACGGTGCCTTCGCAGGCGGCGTGGCCAGCAACAGCGTCAGCGTCGAGTATCGCGATGTGCTTTTGAAGCTCGAAGTCATCCCGCTCATCAATTCCGATGACGAGGTCACGCTCAAAATTGCTCAGATCAACGATAACATCGTCGGCACCCAAAACATCTCGGGCAACACCGTCCCCACCATTGGCACCCAGGAACTCGTCACCGAGGTCTCTGTAAAAAACGGTGCCGCAGTCGTGCTCGGCGGTCTCATCACCGAACGCATCAACGATAGCGCCCGCGGTGGCATCTTCCTCCGCCGTATCCCAGTCATCAAACACCTCTTCGGCACTACCCAGAAGGAAAGCACCCGCGAAGAACTGCTTATCTTCATTCAACCACACATCATCAAAGATACCGACGGCCCCGAAGGCCCCAACCGCATCGAGCAAGGCCGATCAAACCTTTACGAAGAGGCCCTCGAATTCAGCAGCCCGCGCATGAACCAGATTCCAAGGGCTATCCCGTATGACGAGATGAAGTGAACATCCGGCCCTCCCACCAAAATCCGCCCGCAGGGCTTCGCCTTGAGATGGAGGGCTGCGCATTCTACTAGAGGCAATTCAAACCAAGGGGCTCACCTCAGAGGGGCACGGTCATGGTGAAGGTGGTGGCGAGGCCGGGCTGGCTGGTAGCGTTGATGGTGCCTTGGTGGGCTTCGACGGCGCGTTTGACGATGCTGAGGCCAAGGCCGGTGCCTTTGACGGCGCTGCTGTGATGCTTATCCCCACGGAAGAAGCGCTTGAAGATGAACGGTAGGTCGTGGGCGGGGATGCCGGTGCCGTTGTCGCTGACTTTGAGGACGCATTCGGTGTCGCTCCACTGGCCGGAGAGAGTGATGACGAGGCCGGGCTGCTGGTTCTCTTTGAGGGCGTTCTCGATGAGGTTGGTGAAGATCTGGTCCCAGTAGAAGCGGTCGCCTTTGAGGAGGCCGTTTTTCTTGGGGAAATCGAGCACGAAACGGGTGTCCCGCTTTTCATGCATGGGGGCGAGGTGATCGATGGCGTCCTGGACGCACTGGCGGACCTCGAAGGGCTCAGCATTCAGGGGTGTGGTGGCGTCTTCGAGGCGGGAGATGCAGAGCATGTCCTCGGTGAGGCGGGCGAGGCGTTTGCCGTGCTTTTCCATGGTATCGAGGCAGCGGGGGAGCAGGGCGGGGGCATCCCGTAGGGTCTCGATGTAGCCATTGATGATGGTGAGCGGGGTGCGCAGCTCGTGGGAGGCATTGGCGATGAAGTCCCGGCGGATCTGCTCGGTGAGGGCGGTCTCGGTGACATCCTGCACCATGAGCCAGGCGGCACCGACGCGGGCATTCGAGATGGGGGCGGCTTCGATGAGGAAGTAGCGGCCGCTGAGATTGGCCGCAGTGGCGGTTTTGCTGGAGAACATCTGGACCTGCCGGGTGATCCGCCGCTGCTCCTGGATGGCCTGCTGGACGAGGGCGGTGAGCTGGTGGTCACGTAGCTCTTCGATCAAACTGCGGCCGGTCTGGACAGCGGGGCGCTGGAGCATGGCGGCGAGCGGCTGATTCGCAAAGCGGATGCGCATCTCGGCATCGACGATGACGACGCCCTGGCGGATTTCGTTGAGGATGGCTTCGAAGAACTCATGCAGGCCACGCTCTCTGGGGAGCTGATCGGCGGCGATGCGAGCGGCGGTGACCTCCTGGACGAGGCGGTGGGCCTCGGTGTGCTTGATGCCGATGGCGGCGACGACATCGGCGAGCCATTTTTCATGGCGGTGGCGCTGCCTCCACCAGGCGAACCAGGTGAGAATGAGGGTAAGGAGTAGAAGGAGGCTGAAGCCGGACATCTGAGATCAGGTGGCCGATGTCTCGACTGGAGTCTCCTCGCCATCAATCTTGAATTGAAAGCCGGTGCCGCGGACGGTGATGATGGCTTTGCCGTCTTCGCCGAGTTTTTCGCGGAGGCGCTTTACATGGGTGTCGAGCGTGCGGGTGGCCACATCCCCGTTGTAGCCCCAAACCTCGCGGAGAAGATCGGCGCGGGTGTGGACGGCATCATCGTTTTCCATCAGGGTGGTGAGCAGCTTGAACTCGGTGGTGGTGAGATCGAGCGGCTGGCCGTGGAGGAAGAGCTTCAAATTCCGGCGGTCGAGGGAGAAGGGCCCACGGCGCATTTCGGAGATGAGTACGACTTTTTTCGTGCGGCGCAGGATGGCGCTGATGCGCAGGAAGAGCTCGCGGGGAGAAAAGGGCTTGGTGAGGTAATCATCCGCGCCGCTTTCCAGCCCGGCGATTTTATCGGTGACCTGGGATTTGGCGGTGAGGATGATGACGGGGATGCTGGCAGTGCGGGTATCGGCGCGGAGGCGCTTGAAGACGCTGAGGCCATCGAGGCCGGGGAGCATCAAATCGAGGATGATGATGTCCGGATGCTGCTCGATGGCGGCGGGCATGACCTGGAGGCCATTGGAGATGGTCACACTTTCATGGCCCTCTCGGGCGAGATGCATGGAAATCATCTCGGCGATGTCCGCCTCGTCTTCGACTATCATGATCTTGCTCATGTGTTGAGCGAATGCGGCGGAAGGGATCATGCGGCAAAGGGTGTTTCGTGACGAAGTCGTTGCGGACTGGGGGCGGGTCAAGGTTCACGGCTTCGAAAGCGGGGCTTTCTGAGGTGGGTGAGGGCCTGGCGAGTCGTTTTCGTCACACAAGCCGCTTGGAAAGCAGCGTGGCGTGTTGTTTTCTCCACAAATGCGCATCCTGATCGTGACCGACACCTACCCGCCGGACATCAACGGCGTGGCGAGATCGTTGCAAACTCTGGCGGAAGGTCTCGCGGGGCGTGGCCATGCGGTGGAAGTGGTGACGACGCTGGAGGCCTCCACGGCGGAGCCATCGCTGCCACGGCATGTGATGCCCTCGATGCCGCTGCCGGGCTATTCGGGGCTGCGCATCGGTTTCGCCTCAGGAAGGCAGGTGACAGGCGTGTTTGATGGTTTCAGGCCTGACGTGCTTTATGTGGCCACGGAGACGCCGCTTGGCATCGCGGCCATCCGGTCGGCAGGGAAGCGCCAGATCCCGGTGGTGAGCGGTTTTCACACGAATTTCCAATCTTATCTCGAAGACTACAATCTGCCTGGCATGGAGGCGGTGGCTTCCGGCATCCTTCGCAGCATTCACAACGCCACGAAACGCACTCTGACGCCCTCACAGGATACGGCGGCGATGCTCACACGGTGGGGCATTCAAAATGTGGGCGTGCTGGGGCGCGGGGTGGATATGGAGCGCTTCAATCCGGCGCATCGAAGCCAAGAGCTCCGCCGTTCCTGGGGCGCGGATGAGCGCACGCCAGTGGCGATCTATGTGGGGCGCATGGCTCCTGAGAAGAATCTGCCTTTGGCGATGCGGGCGTTTGAGGCCTTTCGCGAGACACAGCCGCAGGCGAAGATGGTTTTCGTGGGGGATGGGCCGCGGATGGAAGCGATGAAGGCGGATCACCCGCACGCGGTCTTTGCGGGGGCCCGCATCGGGACAGATTTAGCGGCGCACTATGCGAGCGGGGATGTTTTTTTGTTTCCCAGCATTAGCGAGACCTTTGGAAATGTGGTGCTGGAGGCGATGGCGAGCGGTCTGGGTGTGCTGGCGTTTGATTATGCGGCCCCTAAATTGGTGATCCGCGATGGGGTGAATGGCTGGCTGGCTCCGTTTGGTGATGAAGATGTCTTTTTGAAGCAGGCGGGGCAGATCGCCAGCCGGTGGAACGATGCTGCGCTGCGTGAGGCGGCTCGCCAGGCTTCCGGCGATTACGGCTGGGGGCGTGTCATCGAGCAATTTGAATCCGAACTCGCCACCGTGTGCCAGCCATGAGTGATCTCGATCCCATCCGCGAAAAGACAAAGCTCCGCTGCAAGACGGTGATTGTCTCCGATGTGCATCTCGGCATGAAGGACAGCAAGGCGCTGCAGGCCTCGCATTTCCTGCGGCACACGTTGTGTGAGAAGCTCATCCTGAATGGCGATATCATCGACGCATGGCACTTGAAGCGTCTCGGGGGCTGGAACTCCAGCCACACGGGCTTCATCCGCACCGTGCTCAAGAAGATGGAGAAGGAAAACACGCGGGTGATCTACCTCCGCGGCAATCACGATGACGTGCTCGATCGCTTCATCCCCATCGAGTTGGATAATCTGCTCCTCACCGAGGAGCATGTGCATCCCACCGCACGCGGGGATTACCTTCTCGTGCATGGTGATGGCTTTGATGCGGTGACGACAAACCATGCTTGGCTCGCCAAGCTGGGTGGCTATGGCTACAACGCCCTTTTGCGCCTCAATCGCGTGATCGACTGGGCTCGCCAGATGATGGGCAAGGAGCCCTTTTCACTCGCTAAATGGGCCAAAGCGAAGGTGAAAGCCAAAGTGAGCCCGATGGGCCGATGGGAGGAGCAGGTGGTGGAGCTCGCCCGCTGGCGTCAATGCACCGGCCTCATCTGCGGGCACATCCACACACCCACGGATAAGATGCTGGGAGACATTCATTACCTAAACTCAGGCGACTGGGTGGAGTCGATGACCGCCATCATCGAGCACCTCGACGGACGCTTCGAAGTGATCCATTACGACGACTTTTGCCAACGCACCGGCCGCGAGCCGAAGGAGGCGATGCAGGCCGTGGCGGATGAGGTGATGGAGTGATGGAGGAATGGAGTGATGGAGTGATGGAGGAATGGAGTGATGGAGGAATGGAGTGATGGAGGAATGGAGTGATGGAGGAATGGAGTGATGGAGGAATGGAGTGATGGAGGAATGGAGTGATGGAGGAATGGAGTGATGGAGGAATGGAGTGATGGAGGAATGGAGTGATGGAGTGATGGAGGAATGGAGTGATGGAGGAATGGAGTGATGGAGGAATGGAGTGATGGAGGAATGGAGTGATGGAGGAATGGAGTGATGGAGGAATGGAGTGATGGAGGAATGGAGGAATGGAGTGATGGAGGAATGCAATTTCCAGCACTTCTTTACTCCAATGCTCCATCAACAAAAAAGCCCGCGCACACCGGGAGGCATGCGCGGGCGTGAGATTGGCGGACGGCTTATTGATTGCCGATCATGAGGAGCATGGTGTCTCCCTTGCGGTAGAGGCGGAGGAGGACGCTCTGCTCGCTGGCTTTGGCTAGGGTGCGGGCCTCGGTGGCGCTGGGAACGACCTGACGGTTAATGTGGGTAATTACATCGCCTTCCTCTAGGCCCATGGCAGCGGCACGACTGTCTGGATTGACCTTCGTGACGATCACGCCCTGGATTTCTTTGGGGATGTCGTAGCGATCACGAAGGGCTTGAGAGAGGTTCTGAACGTCAACGCCACTGACTAGTTCCACCACGGCATTCGCGGCACCTTTGCCAGTACCACCACGAGGGATGGAACGGCCGGGGCCAACCTCAGCGAGGGCTTCTTCGGGCAGCGCTTCGAGCGTGGCATTGACGGTCATCTTCTGGCCGTTGCGGAGGATCTCCATCGGCACGCTGGAGCCTGGCTTCAGGCTGCTGACGATGAGGCGCAGGCGGCTGCTGCCATCTACTTTCTGGCCGTTGATGCCGATGACGATGTCTTCGACCTGGAGACCGGCCTTTTCCGCAGGTGACTCCGCGCCCACCTGAGTCACGAGGGCACCGGTTTGGTCGCCAATGTTGTATTGCTTGGCAAACTGGGGCGTCACATCGGTGATCTGCACACCGAGGTAGCCGCGCTGCACGGAGCCATCATCGAGGAGATCCTCGGCGATGCGCATGACCATGTTCACCGGGATGGCAAAGCCGATGCCGGCATTCATGCCCGACTTGGAGAGGATGGCGGTGTTGATGCCGATGACACGGCCGAGAGCATCGACAAGAGGGCCGCCGGAGTTGCCGGGATTGATCGAAGCGTCCGTCTGGATGAAATCCTCGTAGCCGGACATGCGGCCTTTGCGCACGATGCCTTCATTGCTGCGGCCGAGGGCACTGACGATGCCCTGTGTGATGGAGCGGGGCAGTTCCATCGGGGCACCAGCGGCGAGCACCACATCACCGACGCGGAGCATATTGCTATCGCCGATCGTGGCGGGTTTGAGGCCTTTGGCTTCGATTTTGATCAAGGCCACATCGGTGAGCGGATCGTTGCCGATGATCTCAGCCGTGTAGTTTTTGGTGTTTTCACCATCGGGCACGGCTACCTCGATTTTTTTGGCGTCCTCAATGACGTGGTTGTTGGTGAGGATGTAGCCGTCGGAGGTGATGATGACACCGGAGCCGACACCACGGTTCTGATGCTCGGGCATTTCATCCGGCATGGGCTGTCCGCGCCCCCGGCCACGGGGAGCTTGAGGCTCGTCGTTCTCATCCATGCCGAAATCTTCATCAGGCACGCCGAAGAAGCGATAAAAGAAGGGGCGGAGCTGTGGCGGAATTTTATCGGCCGTCGGCGCTTTGATCGGAGCGGAGGAAAAGATGGTGACGACGCTGGGGAGGATCTTCTCGGCCACATTGGCGTAGCTCATTTGGATCTGCCCGCCGTTGGGCAGCGGTGCAGCATCCTTGGTAAGCTTCGAGTTGAAGGCGTTGGAGTCGATCTGCTCGGCACGGGCCAGGCTGAGCGCCAGCGTGATGGCGGTTACGATTGGAGCGGTGTGTTTCATGGTGGGGGTGGAGGGATTTCAGTGCGTCACTGGACGTGATACGCGCCGTGTGACGTGCTGACGCGGAAAATCTTGGATCAATTTTCAGCCCTGCAAAGCGACTGTGCAGAGAAATTTTGCCCGCACACAAAGCAGCGGGTGGGCGGCGTTTGGCGGCTTTTACCTTCTTGGGTCAAATCTCCGGCAGTTTCCAATCCCTACGGAAGGGGCGGGCTTCGAGGAGTTTGTTGGCCTCCGCATCGTTTTGGAAGGTCTCGGTAGCTGGGTCCCAATGGAGAGGGCGTTTGGCCTTCACGGCGATGGCGGCGAGCTGGCAGAGGGCGTCGCTGCGCACGGCGGTTTCGATGTCGCAGATGGCTTTGGAGCCGGCTTTGATGGAGTCGATGAAGTTCCGGGTGTGTTCGAGGCTGGCGGGCAGTTTGATCGGCATGCTGCCTTCTTTGTTCGCGGGATCGCGGAGGATGGCGTCGTCGCTGGCTTTGATGCTGCCGCGCAGGACATGCACCCAGCCCTTTTCGCCGATGAAGCGGATGCCGTGGCCGATGTCATCGCGTTTTTCGTTCACGAAGACAATGGGCGCGGCGCTGGCGTAGTCGAAACGCATGCGCCAACCGAGCACGTTGTCGCAGGTGCCGCTCGCAGGCCATTCGGCGGCTTCAAAGCTCACTTTGACCGGTCCGGTGTCGTCCGTGCCATTGCCCCACTGGGCGATGTCGAGATGGTGTATGCCCCAGCAAGACAGCATGCCGAGGGAGAAGTTCGAGATGTTTTCGTGAAAGTGGCGCTTCGTCTTCTCGACGTTGTAGGGCGTGAACGGCGCGGGACCTACCCAGCGTTCCCAGTCGATGGTTTCAGGTGCCGTTTGATCCGCGAAAAGCGGAGAGGTGATGCCTCCAGGCACGGCGACTTGGATTTCCTTCAGTTTGCCCAGACGGCCATTGCGGGCGAGTTCGCAGGCCCAGCGGAATTTGAGGTCGCTGCGCTGCTGCGTGCCGAATTGGAAAACGACACCCGTTTGGCGCACTGCTGCTCGCACGTGCTTCGCCTCGGCCACGGACATGCCCATCGGCTTTTCGTGGTAGATGTGCTTTTTGTTCAGCACCGCATCCGTGGACGGGATGCTGTGCCAGTGCACCGGCAGCGCCATCAGGACAGCGTCGATGGAGGGATCACGATTCAGCTCACGGAAGTCGCTCAGCACTTTCACGTCGTCGCTGCCGTAGGCTTCCTTGATGTGCCACTTGGCGGTCTTGAGGCGCTCCTGGTTCACGTCGCACAGCGTGGTCACGCGGACGCTTTCATTCGTCAAAAACGCCCGCATATCATGCGTGCCCTGTGCCCCACAGCCGATGACGCCGAGCGTCATCTTGTTCGACGGTGCCGTCTGCGAGCGCAGCACGCTGGCAGGCACAAAGTACGGCGCGATGCCCGTAGTGAGCACCGATTGAAGGAAGGAGCGACGGTTGTTCATGGCTGGAAAAACCAACGCTAACCGAATCCGGCTCCAACGGACAAGAATTATGTCAGATCGGCCAGCTCAGAGGCTGGGCGGAATCTCAAGGCTTGGTGACGAGCAAGTGAACGAAGCGGTGGCCTGAAGTGCCTTGCGGGATGGTCGCTTTGACCTGCTGGATGCCATTGGTGGTGCTCAGGATGGTCTCGCTGATGCCAGCACTGCTCCAGGTGCCGCCTTCCAGCGTGTCCTTCCATTGAACCTGGAAGGTGAGCTCGCCCACGACGGATGCCTTGCGGCTGTAGATGAAGTCGAAGGAGCCTGCATCGGGCGTGGTGACGCTCGTGCTGGTTGTGCCTGGAGCCGAGGGGCTGCTACCGATGGCGTATTCCATGAGGTTGGAGATGCCGTCGTTATCGGGGTCGAGTGTGTCACCAGCGTCGGGGGAACCGGGACCAAAGTAGAGATCTTTCCATTCGGTGTAGTTGGTGGGTTCGGCAGCGGTGGCGAGGGTGAAACTGCTGCTGTCGTAGGTTTTGGTGAAGAGCATGCTGCCGCTATTCACGGCGGAAAAAGTGCCGGTGCGGGAAGCGAAGGTCATGATGTTGAAGCTGTTGCCAGAGGCGGGAACGAAGCTGTTGATTGCGGTGACGTTCAGCGTGCCACCGAGAGTGACTGGGCCGTTGGCGAGCAGGCGATCAAACTGGCTCGTGCTGGTGCCGCCGAGTTCGATGTTGAGGATTCCGGTGCTGCTTTGCGTGAAGGACCAGAGCGAGGAAAAGGTGAGGGTGCCCGGGGAGTCTCCGATGTTCATCGTTCCGGCATTGGTGAAGACGTTGCCGCCACTGGCGTAGTCGAGGTAGCCGCCATCGGGGGCATTGAGGATACCGCCAGCCATGTTGAGGATCGTCGAGCTGCCGGAACCCATCAGCAAGCCTGCGGTCCAGTTCATCGTGCCTGCATTGCTGAGCGTGGCATTGGAGTCGAGGTACTTGGTGCCGAAGCCGGTGAGGTTCACCTGTGAGCTTGGGCCAAAGCCCAGTGTGCCGGCGACGGTGCCGCCCGTCCATTCGAAGACGCCGCTCGTGAAGATGCTGAGGCCGTTGGCAGTGCCCGTGAGCGTGCCGCTGGAGAAAACGAGAGGGCTGGTGCCTGCGAGGGAGACGTTGGCGTTGACGCTCACCGAGCCGCCTGAGATCCGGCACTGCCCCGTGCTCAGGGTGTGGAAGCTGCTGCCGGGATTGAGGTGTGCGGTGCCGGTGAGGTCGAGGAAGCCGCTGCTGGCATTCAATTGGCCGCCATTGTTGAGCGTCCAGTATGGGTTGAGGTAGCTCACCCCCGTGCCGGCGGTTTTGCGGATGCTGCCGCTGTTGTGGAGGTGCAAATTCGTGGTGCTGGCGCTGTAGTCGAGCGGATTGCCATCGGCGGCGATGTCAAAGATACCAGCCGATTGAATGTGGATGCTGGCTCCGGTGAGTGGGCCGCCATGGCCGTTGATGGGATAGGTGCCTAGCCAGCGGAGCGTGCCGGCAATGAAGAGGGTGCCAGTCGCGTCACTGGCTCCGAGGTATTTGGGACTTCCAGTCGCTGGCATGCTCAGCGTGCTGCCTGACGGAATCGTGAGATTGCCTTGAATGCGTCCGCCATTCCATTGCAGCGAGCTGCCGCTGGCTGGCGAAAGGGTCAGCGTGTCTGATGGCGGACACACAAGCGTCGCTCCGCTGAGATCCCACACGGCGTTTTGTTCGATCGTCCACGCTCCAGACTCAGCGGTGATGACGCCACCGTTCAAATCGATGATCCCAGGTCCACGGAAGATGCTGCCAGCCTTCCAAAAAGTCGGGGAGCTTGATCCACGCTGAAGGCGGGTACCGTTCATGTTGTTGTGAATGATGGCTCCCGGCTCGTTGGTGAGGGCCCAGTAGTTAAACAGAGCGCTGGTGCCGTTTCCGGCACTTTTGACGATTCTTCCGGCGTTGTTGAAGGCCAGCAACGAGGTGCCGGCCTCGTAATCGAGGGGATCGCCATCGCGGGCGATGTCAAAGAGGCCAGTCGCGAGGTTGTTAATGGTCGCACCCACATCGCCACGGCCGCTGATCGGATAACTGCCTGCCCAGACCATGGTCCCGGCATTGTGAATGGTGCCTGAAGCACCGTTGGTGCCCAGATACTTGGGATTGCCACCTGTAGGCATGCTCAGCGTGACGCCTGATGGAATCGTGAGGCTGCCGTGAATGCGCCCGCCATTCCATTGCAGCGATCCTCCGCTAACAGGTGAAAGCGAAAGCGTGCCCACCTGCGGACAAACCAGCGTGGCACCGGCGAGATCCCACACCGCAGAGGATTCGATGGTCCATGATCCAGATGCCGCCGTGATGATGCCGCCATCGAGGCCGATGATCCCTGGCCCACGGAAGATGCTGCCCGCTTTCCACAGCGTCGCTAAGCTGGATGTGCGTTGGAGTCGGGTACCGTTCATGTTGTTGTGAATGATGGCTCCCGGCTCGTTGGTGAAGGTCCAGTAGTTAAACAGAGCGCTGGTGCCATTCCCGGCACTTTTGACGATTCTTCCGGCGTTGTTGAAGGCCAGCAACGAGGTGCCGGCCTCGTAATCGAGGGGATCGCCATCGCGGGCGATGTCAAAGAGGCCAGTCGCGAGGTTGTTAATGGTCGCACCCACATCGCCACGGCCGCTGATCGGATAACTGCCTGCCCAGACCATGGTCCCGGCATTGTGAATGGTCCCTGAAGCACCGCTGGCACCCAGATACTTGGGATTGCCACCCGGGGGCATGTTGAGCGTGACGCCTGATGGAATCGTGAAGCTGCCGTGAATGCGCCCGCCATTCCATTGCAGCGATCCTCCGCTAACAGGTGAAAGCGAAAGCGTGCCCACCTGCGGACAAACCAGCGTGGCACCGGCGAGATCCCACACCGCAGAGGATTCGATGGTCCATGATCCAGATGCCGCCGTGATGATGCCGCCATCGAGGCCGATGATCCCTGGCCCACGGAAGATGCTGCCCGCTTTCCACAGCGTCGGGGAGCTTGATCCACGCTGAAGGCGGGTGTTGGCGATGTTATTATGAATGATGGCTCCCGGCTCGTTGGTGAGGGCCCAGTAGTTAAACAGAGCGCTGGTGCCATTCCCGGCACTTTTGACGATTCGTCCGGCGTTGTTGAAGGCCAGCAACGAGGTGCCGGCCTCGTAATCGAGGGGATCGCCATCGCGGGCGATGTCAAAGAGGCCAGTCGCGAGGTTGTTAATGGTCGCACCCACATCGCCACGGCCGCTGATCGGATAACTGCCTGCCCAGACCATGGTCCCGGCATTGTGAATGGTCCCTGAAGCACCGTTGGTGCCCAGATACTTGGGATTGCCACCCGGGGGCATGTTCAGTGCGGCCCCGCTAGCGATGTTCATCGTGCCGATAAACCTCCCGCCGCTCCAAGTCGAGGTGGAGGCTGTTTCCAAGGTCAACGTGCCGTTGTAGGTGCCACCGGCCATTTGAAGCGCTGTGCCCACATGAATCGAGCCAGCCGTCAACGTGCCGCCATTGAGCCGCAGTTCGCGCACGCTGATGTTTTCACCCACAAAGGTGGAAGGCGTGCCCGAGTTGATGATCGCGATGTCACCTTCACCAGGCACAAAACCCAGTGTCGAACTGCTCCAGTTCGCAGGATTCGCCCATAGATTGTCCCCAGAGAAGGCCGCTCCCGTCCAGGTAAAGATGGCGGTGTAGTCGATGATCACCGTGGCTCCGAACTGCGTGTACAGCCCGCCCGCATCCACCGCGATGGCATCGTAATAATAAGTGCCTCCGATGGCATTCACACCCACCGAAGGCAACGTGAAGGTATGCGTGAAGGTTTGGCTGCCCGGGTTGTAGTTCGAGGTGAGTGCACGTGGATTCTCATCCCAGCCTGAGCCGGTCCAGTAGGCGGAATCTCTCGCTCGGCGGATGTAGAGGAGCACCGTCTGGATGCCGCTGGCATCCTGCGCCGTGCCACTGAAGGCGGGGAAGGTCGCATAGTGTGCCTGATCGACAGGATGAGTCACCGTGCCGGTCGGCGGTGTGGTATCGAGTGTGTAGGTGACCTGATTCATGCCAGCCTGTGTCACGGAGGTATTCCCACCGAAATCATACACCACGGCCGTCACGGTATGCAGTGCGGGGCGCACGGAGGCACCCGTGGGCATCTGCTCAAAGACCCACGCACCATTCTCCGCCACCGTCACCAGATGCGTGAAGGAACTGGGCGACCAGGCGCTACCGTCCCAGTAGTCCGCTCCTTGTTGAATCGTCAGCGCCACGAGACGCAGCAGTCCCGCCCCGCCCGCATCCGCTGCGGTGCCGATGATTTCGTTCGTGCTCGCACGCACGCTACCAGAGGGCGATGGCGAAGTGATCTGCACCGTCGGTGCGGTGGTATCGAGAGAGGTATCCACGGTGAACGTGATGCTATTGACCCCGCTTTGGATGGCCGAGCTGTTTCCCGCCCAATCAAAAGCCTGCGCGGTGACATTAAACACACCCGTGCGGAAGTTGGGCCCCGCAGGCAGCAGGGTGCAGTTCCAGGTGCCATTCGGCAGCACATTCGCACCCACCGTCGCGGTGGTGCTCTGCCAGGCGGCGCCGTTCCAGTAGTCGCCGCCTTGGGTGATGGTCAATGTCACCGCGCCCGTGAGGCCGGAGCCTCCCACGGTGTCACTCGCGGTGCCGGAGAGGGCATGGAAGCCTGCGATGGTGGCATTGTGCGCTGGCGTGGTGATCGCGGCCACAGGCGGGGTGAATTCCGCATTCACCGTGCGGTTCAGCACGATTTTGGTCTGCGTCACATTGCCGCCGTTGTCCGTGACACGCAGACTCACATGGTACAGGCCATTGCGCAGATCAGCGCTCAGCGGCAGCGCCACATGCGGGGCAGGTGTCCACGTCCAGGGAGTGCCGGCTGTCTGGTTCGTCGCCAGCCACACAGCCGGAGAGTTGCGATCGGTGATCCACGTCGTGCCATTCCAATAGCGGTTGGTGCTGACATCCGTGTTGTATTCTTCGATGAGAAAAATCACCCTGGCGCTTTGATTGATCGTGCCACCCAATGCCTGCGGGCCGGTCGAGGAGAACTCAAAAAATGACTGCTGATTCACCAGTGGAGAAAAAGTCACCACGGGCGGCGTGGTATCCACACCGACTGGCACCGCGTAGCTTTCCACCAGCCCTTCCGTAAAGGCGCTGTTCGGAGAGGTGGCGCCTGATCCCAGGCCGCGCTTCGCAAAAGCATTCCACAAGATGTCGCGGTAAAAGCCGCCGGTGTTGAAGTCCACCGCCAGGATGGCATCACGCGCCTGAATGAAATTCGGTTCATTGGGGGTGCTTTTCATGCCATCCGTCACGAGCTGCATCGTGGTCTCATTGCCGACGGCCCAGCCGTAACGATCCACCATCTTCGCACGAATCTCCCATAGCATCGAGGACCAGACCTCTCCCAGCGGGTGAGAGCCATCTGCGACGTCACTTGCGGTGGGATTCTTGGCCACGCTGAGGTGCGGGTCCCGCTGCGTGGGATCGATGTCTTTAAAAGTCAGCGGATTCTTGGTCATATCCGTCGATTTGGGGTAGCGCCGGATGCCATAGAAGTAGTTCCTTATGAAAGAGGGATCACCCTTTTTGTAGGTGACGTAGGCCGCGAATGGATAAGCGGCGTGCGGGTCGTCTTGTGGCTCGCTCAAAAGCGACAGCGCATAAAAGTCACTCCATCCCTCTCCCATCCCTTTGGCTTGTCGATTGAGCAAGGGTGCTTGGCCGCTGCCAACGAGCCGATTGCTCAGACCATGCGTATATTCATGCACGATGACCTCTTGGTCCAGGCACCCATCACGATTCGGCGTCGGCCCATCGAAAAAGTACATCTGCATCGTCGGGCTGATGCCGTCCGGCGGGGTGTTCATGTTCGCATTGTTTCGATTGCTGCCATTCGCTGCCACCGGGACGTTGATGCTGTCATGCCCCTCTGCCAAGACGGCGTCATTGTCGCCCTGATCCGTGGTCGGCGCACCGTTGCGGCCGAAGTTGTTGGTTTGAAAATTTCCTGATGTCTCGGTGAATCCGAGCTGATACAGCCGGTCATGCACCATGTTGCAGGTGTAAAAAAGCTGCGTGAGTGAGGCCGACTGATAGGTGGTTGGCGACTGCGTGAGATTGACGGGGAAATCGAAGGTGCGCGATTCCGGGCCGGTGCCTACTGGTCTTGAACCGGCATCAGGCTGGCCGTCATTGTCCCGATCGGTGTAGGCATCCACATTGTTGCCTGTCGTCGTCGTGCCGCCGTCATTGATCCAGCCATTCGGTGACGCCACCGGCACCAGGTTTTGGATCTGCACCAGTTGTCTCGATACCTCGGGCGGTTGAATGGTCGCATCGACCCATTTCGAATAGCCCGGAGACATCGGCGTGGGGCTGTCACCCGTGTAAACGCGGTATTGCGGCACCACCGCCGCCGAGGTGAGGGAATGCCGCAGCAAGGCCTCACCGGATGCGGCATCCACCACCACACGGAACAGGTCGGTGGATGCCCCCTTCACATTCACTTCCCAGGCCAGTCGCACCGCCTTCTCGTTCATGGGTAACCAGACTTTTTGTGCGAAAGCTTGATTCAATCCCGGCACTTGGAAGAACTGGTAAGCCAGCTTGGGGTTCGGACTCGCTCGCGGTGTGATCTGCGCCGTATCCACCGCCGCGCCAATGCCCTCCGCCGCAATCGAAAGCGCCTTCTCGATCGTGATGCCCGTGTCTTTGCCCGTGACAGGATGCGCCGCCAAATAATCCGCCGCGGCAGCTTCCGCATCCCGCATCAGTTCGCTCGCCACCGTCATGATCTCGCCGGATTTGCTTACGTTTGCCTTCAAGGAGGAATCGAATACCGGCAGCCCCGCCGCTTGCTGTTCCCAGATCAGCGTTTGCAGCCCCGTGGCTGCCGTGGTGTCCTTTCGCGTCACCTTCGCCACATCCAAAAGCTCCCCACCGTGCAGGAATAGGCTGCGGTGCGCATTCACATAGGCTTTCACCTTCGCCATCGCCTGCTCGTGGCTCAACGCCCTCGGCATCGGCTCGTTTTGCGTCAAAAACCGCGAGTTCGACATCACGGACCGAGGCGAACCCTTGATCACATCAAACTCCACCTGCACATCCGGCACTTCCTTGCGCAAAGCCTCGACGGCCTCCCGCTGCTGTGCCGACAGCTTCCCCGGCTCCTTTCCGTCGATGCGCCGGTCGAAGTTTTCGTGTTCCGGCCCGGTCAGCGCCGCCGCCACGGCCTGTTTGAAGTTTTTCACCTCTCGGGCGGCTTCAGGCTGATTGCTGCCTCCGCCGCTGAACGTGCGCCAATCTACGAGAGCGATCAAAAAGACTGCCAAAGCAATCAACACGACAAAAAGAGGGACTGAGCGACGGCTTAGCATAAATCGATGAGTTGGGCGGAGGAGCCTCGAATACTACCCCTGAGCACAATTTCGACCGCTTTTACCTACTGAAGGAAAAAAGACGATCACCGCTCGTGCTCGATGCTCTCAAAAACCGTACCGCCGAGCAGCCGGTCCCCATCGTAAAGCGCACAGATCTGGCCGGGGGTCAGCGCCCGCTGAGGTTCGTGGTATTCGAGCTCGGCGCGGCCATCGCCGAGCGGTTGGAAGTCGGCGAGGCCAGCGGGACAGCGATAGCGGGGTTGAGCGTTCAGCACGCGAGCGACTTCAAGTGGCTCGCCGGTGGTCGAGATGGAGTGCAGCACGGCTTTGCGTGCCCAGAGAAGTGGCGTGTCGGCATTTTCGATGGCGACGACGAGTTCGTTCGTCTCGTGGCGTTTGGCGACGACGACGTAGGCCTGTTTGTGGATCGGGCTGGCGACGCCGTGGCCCTTGCGCTGACCGAGCGTGTATAAATGCAGCCCGCGATGCTCGCCACGCACTTTGCCTTCGAGATCGACGATGGGGCCCGGCTTGTCCGGCACAAAGGTGCGCAGGAAGTCCTCCATCTTCACCTGACCGATGAAGCAGATGCCCTGGCTGTCTTTTTTCTCCGCCGTTTTCAGTCCCAGCTCGCGAGCGAGATCCCGCAACTCCGGTTTCAACAGATGACCGATGGGGAAATGCGCGATTTGCACCTGCTCCGGCCGCATCATGGCGAGGAAGTAGGTCTGGTCTTTGTTCGGGTCCGCGCCGCGGAGGATGTGGCTGCCTTGTTTGCGTGCGTAGTGGCCGGTGGCGATGCCTTCGAAGCCGTTGTCACGCGCCCAGTCCCAGAGGACGCCGAATTTCATCTCGCGATTGCACATCACGTCGGGATTCGGCGTGATGCCGGACTGGTAGCCTTCGAGGAGATATTTCACGACCTTCTCGCGGTATTCGGTCATGAGATTGACGACTCGAAACGGAATGCCGAGCTGTTCAGCCACGACACGGGCGTCTTCGATGTCTTCCTCCCACGGGCAGTGGCCGATGATGTTCTCCTCGTTGATCCAGTTCTTCATGTACACGCCATGAACCTCATGCCCGTCACGAACGAGGACCGCAGCGGCCACGCTGCTGTCCACGCCGCCCGACATTGCCGCGAGAATCTTCATCGGCGCATGTTTCGGCAGGGCGTGGCGGGCGTCAACGAAGAGGCGCATGCCCGTTGCTGGACATGCGCCTCGTGGAATGCTTTTTTCGATCAATTAGCCCTGCTGGCCCTGATACTTCGAGTCACCGAAGGCGAGGATGAGGAGGAAGATGGGGCCGAGGAGCCAGAGGCCGATGCCAAAGCCGGTGCCTTTACCGAAGTTCTTCGCCATGCCGAGGCTGGCGAGCAGCGAAATGATGATGTTCACGAGTGGGATGATGAGAAGGATGATCCACCAGCCGGGCTTTCCGCAGACGCGGAGCCAGACGATGGCATTGTAAATGGGGATGAAAACGGCCCAGCCGGGTTGGCCAGCCTTGGTAAAGACTTTCCAGACGGCGGCGATCATCACGATGATAACGGCAAGCACGGCGAGCGTTCCTCCTGTTCCGAGTTCCCCCTTGGCGGAGTATTCGAGCGAGGCTGCGCTGGATTCTTGCAGCATGGGAAGCAGATGGGTGAGCATTGAGGAGTGTGGGGTGTGCGTTGAGTGAGTGGGGAAGGATTTTCCGAACTCGATAAGCTGGGATCACAGCAAAAAGCTAGCCATCTGACAAGCAGGATTGTTTCTATAAGACCGGCGGGAATAGCGACTCGACGCAAGCACCTCTCCTGCCATGCAAAGTCATGTGTTTGAAGTTGCCTGAGAGTGCTTTATGAAAGGCGGATGATCGTAAACCTGCTGCTGAAGCCCTGGATGGCACCCCTGATGCGGCAGCGGGCGCTTTGCCGGTGGACGCTGCTGACGGTGCTGGTGCTTTTTGCAGGCTCGCGGGTGGGGTGGAGCCTTTGGCCGTGTCCTTTTGCGGAGCTGACGGGGCTGCCGTGTCCGGGCTGCGGGATGACGCGGTCCATGCTGGCGATGCTGCGCGGAGATTGGGGGCTGGTGATGCGGCTGCACCCGTTTGCGCCGTTTTTTGCGCTCACGGGTGGCTTTTGCGGTTTGGCGGCACTGATGCCGCTGGATATGGCGGGGCGGGTAGCGGCCAAAGTGGAGGTATTTGAGAGGCGGACGAGGCTTCCTGCCCTGATCCTGCTGCTTTTTGCATGTTTTGGCTTGCTGCGACTGCTTGGATTTTGGTATCAACCTCTAATTCTCGAGCCGTCCGCCCCTTTTCAGAGGTCTGCGATTTACCGGGAAGCCAACCAACCACCTCGAATACCATCCTCTTATGAGTCCTGAACAAGCTGCATCCCTCGCTCCCTCTGGAGTTAACATCGCCCTCATCGGCCTATTCATTGTTGTCAGCTTGATCTGCTGGATCAAGGTGCTCATCGCCCTCTTCAAAAATGCTGGCGTTGGCCTCGGCATCCTGGGCATCATCTGCTCTCTGTTTGCCTTCATCTGGGGCTGGGTCAAGAGTGGCTCCCTCGGTCTGCGTGGCACGATGATCGCCTGGACGGTCTGCACCGTTGGTATGATGGCGGTCCAGGGTAAAATGGCGGCGGATATGGTCTCCAATCCTGAAATGCAGAAGCTGATTCAGGAAGCGCAGCAGCAGGCTCAGCAGCCCGCTGCGGCTCCTGAAGCTGCCCCAGCTCCTGCAAACCAGTAATTCGCCTTCACAAGTATTCACGAATGCCATCCCCTCGCGGGGATGGCATTTGTTTTGGGCTCGGGAGAGCGGCGGCTTGATCTTTGCAGCCATCGCGGCACAAGGACGCATGGCAAAGATCGAAAAAGTACCCACGGGCGAGTTCCATTCCGGCTACGGCTGCGTGATCATGGCGCTCGCGGCGGCGATGTTTGGCTTCATCCTGTGGTGGGGCTGGTATTCGCTGACGACGATGGATCGCGAGATCGGAGCCGTGGCGCAGGCTCAACCGGCGACTTTGCCCGCGATCAGCCCAGTGCCCGATCTGGAGAAGCGGCTCGCCGATTTCGCGGCGGCGGTGAAAACTGGCTCAAAAGCCACGATGAAGGTTTCCGTGGCCGATTTGAATGCGCTGCTCGTCCTCGCCCCTGATGGCGGGAATGGCAGCTACAAGGACATGCTCCGCGTGAAGGCTCTCGATGCCGCCAACGGTCTCCTCGTGACCGATGCGAGCCTGCCGATGAACACGGCGAAATTCTGGGAAGGCACGAAGCGCTACCTCGTGGGTGAGATCGACTTCAAGGTCGAGCAAACCGAGCTCGGCCCTGATGCCAAAGTGGCCGCCGTGCGGGTGCCGGGCAAAACGGTGCCCGCTGAGATGGTGAAGGGCATGCAGATGTATGGCTATCTAGGGCCCTATCAGAGCCATCCGGTCATCGGGCCTGTTTTAAAGGCGATCACCTCGGCCAAAGTGGTGGCGGATGGCATTCTGCTGGAGGTGGTGAAATGAGCACCCCACTCCCTGAGCACCCCAATTCCTGGAAAACCCTCTCCACGCGGGAGACCTACTCGAATCCGTGGATTCGCGTTCGCGAGGATCAGGTGATCAATCCTTCGGGAGGGCAGGGGATCTACGGCGTGGTGGAATATAAGAACCGGGGCGCCGGCGTGATTCCTGTGGATGAGGAGGGCTTCACCTGGCTGGTGGGCCAGTGGCGCTATTGCCATGATCGTTACGAATGGGAAATCCCCAAAGGCGGTTGCCCGGCGGGTGAATCCCCGGTCGAGGCGGCCCGGCGGGAGCTTTTGGAGGAAACCGGCATCGTGGCGGCCCAAATCGAGCCTCTCTTGATTGGTATCCAGCTCTCGAATTCGACCTCGAACGAGCTTTGTGACCTTTTTATCGCTACCGGGCTGACCTTTGCCCAGGCGGATCCCGAGGAGACGGAGCAGCTCGAAGTCCTGCGCCTCCCGCTCGTCGAAGCCATCGAAATGGCCAAAGACGGCCGCATCCGGGACAGCGTGAGCGTCCTCGGCCTGATGGCGCTGGCCTGCGGGACCCGGAAATAAGGTTCATCCCGGCATTTGACAGCGGGGGGGAGGCGATTACTATCGCGCCCCTTTTTCCCCCCAGAGGGCATCCATTTATGGCAACTACCCAAGTCATCCTCAAAGAACGCATCAAAGGCCTCGGCGCTGAAGCCGATGTGGTCAAAGTGAAGCGCGGTTTCGCACGTAACTTCCTCCTGCCCGAAGGCAAAGCCTACGAGGCTACCAAGAGCAATCTCCGCCACACTGAACGCCTGAAAGCCGTCCGCGCTGAGCGTGAGGCCGCTGAAATGGCCGAGTCCACGAAGCTCGCCGCCAAGCTCAAGAAGGTGAAGCTCAAGCTCACCCTCGCCACGGGCCAAGGCGGCAAGTCCTTCGGTGCGATCACCACGATGGACATCGCCAAGGGCATCAAGGATCAGGCAGGTCTCGAAATCGATCGTCACAACATCGTCCTCGAGCGTCCGATCAAGAACACCGGCGCTTTCGACATCGAGATCAAACTCGGCTACGACATCACCGCCGAGATCAAACTCACCGTCACCGCCTCCGGTGACAAGGCTGCCGAAGGCGAAGACGCCGGCGATCAAGCTGCCGAGTAAGTTTCCATCTCATTCATTCTCACAAAGCCGCGTCCTCGGACGCGGCTTTGTTGTTTTTACGCCGCAAGGCTCCTCAGAAAGCGCTTAAAAAACGCCACGCCGTCTTCGAGGTCCTTCACGGCGATGAATTCATCCTTCGTATGTGCTTGGGCGATGCTGCCGGGGCCGATGGCAATGGCGGGAGTGCCGGCGACGGCGAGGAAGGCGGCATCGCAGAACCACGGTGCCCCGGTGAGGCTGCCGCCAGCGGCGATGAGTTTCTGGATGAAGGGATTCGCGGGATCGGTGTCGAGGCAAAAGGCCTCGCTGGCGGTGGTGACGTGCGCCGTTTCGTCATGACGGGCGATGAAGTCGCTCAGCAGCTTCATCGCGCCGCCAGCCTTCGCGAGGCCGGGCGTGGTGCGGATGTCCACGCGGAGCTTGCAGGCATCGGCGACGATGTTGCTACGGGTGCCGCCGTGGATCATGCCGAGATTGATGGTGTTCACGCCGAGCCATTCGTCTTCACCACCGGCCTCGGCGAGGATGTCGCGAAATTCGGTGTCGAGGTGCTGCACGAGTTTGCTCATCTTCACGATGGCATTCACGCCCAGTTCGGGTGTGGCACCATGCACGGCGACGCCAGTGGTGTGCACATCGGCCCAAAGGCAGCCTTTGTGTCGAAACACCGTCTTCAGCGAGGTGGGCTCGCCAATCAGCGCGAGGTCGTAACGGCTGTGATGCTTCGCAAAGTGCTGCGAGCCGAGCTGGGCACTCTCTTCGGACATGAAGCCGACAAAATGCACCTCGACGGGCAGCGAGGGGAGTTCGTCGCGGAGTTCGTGAAGCGCCCACAGCATCGCGGCGGCGGAGCCTTTGGTGTCGGAGGCACCTCGGCCCCAGATTTTGCCATCGCGGAGTTCACCGCCGAAAGGATCAATGGTCATGCCACCCACGCTCACGGTATCCGTGTGCGGGGCAAAGAGGATGCGTGGCTTGCCGCCGCCATTCGTGGGGTAGTGACCGATGACGTTTGGGCGGCCCGGTTCGACTTCATCCAGAAAAGTTTCCGCGCCAGAGTGCTCCAAAAAAGCGGCGATGTAGCGGGCGCAGGCCTCCTCGCCGGTGTGA
Source organism: Verrucomicrobiaceae bacterium (assembly GCA_016713245.1). Taxonomy (GTDB): domain Bacteria; phylum Verrucomicrobiota; class Verrucomicrobiia; order Verrucomicrobiales; family Verrucomicrobiaceae; genus Prosthecobacter. The sequence continues at coordinate 1,280,156 of JADJPM010000004.1, forward strand.
GGGGTGCCGGGATCGCCATCGGGATTCACCGAGGGGATACGCACGAGGGCCTGGAGGAGCTCGACGACGCTTTGAGGCGGATTTTGCATGCGCGATAGGAGCCGTGGGACGCTTCCTTTGCAAACGGAGGCTTGCGCAGGCCTCGTGACTTGGCTTCATGGTGCGCATGATCGCCTATTTGAAAGGAATTCTGGCCGAGGCCCTGCCGCATCAAGCCACCGTGGACGTCCACGGTGTGGGCTATCTCACGCACATCCCGCTGACGACCTTTGATCGGCTGCCGCAGACTGGCGCGGAGGTGAAGCTGCTCACGCATTACCACGTCACCGAGCAGGATCACAAGCTCTTCGGCTTCCTCACCGAGGATGAGCGGGATCTCTTCCGCCTGCTCATGGACCGCGTTTCCGGCGTGGGGCCGAAAATGGCGCTCTCAGTGCTCAGTGGCATGCCCGTGGCCGCTTTTAAAGACGCCGTGATTCAAGGCGATGTGAAGGCGCTGGCCCGCATCAAGGGCGTGGGTGGCAAAACGGCCGAGCGCATCGTTTTGGAGCTGAAGGACAAAGTGGGCGTCGTGGATGCCTGGCAAGCCAGCCGCAGTGCAAAGACCTCCCACGATCCTGTCCGCGAGGCGCAGAGTGATGCGGTGCTAGGTCTCATCTCCCTCGGCTACAAGCAGAGTGAAGCGCAAAAGGCGGTCAACGAGATCACCAAGCAGCCCGGCTTTGATCCGGCCTCCAGTGCGGATAAAATCATCCGTGAATCCCTGCGCTCGATGAATTGAATGCCTGACGATGCTACATTCTCCGAAGTGAAGCGCCTGCTCGAAGCGGGGCGTGAGCGTGAGGCCGCCTCGCATGTGCAGTGGAAGGAGAGCACGACGCTCGCCGCCTATCTGGAGCGTTGTTTTCGCGAGCAGCCCGGTGATGCGTGGCTGCTCGATATGCTCTGCCGCGAGCTTTGGCGGCAAAACGATCGCGCTGGGCTGGAAATCGCCTTGCAACTGCCCGCCGAAGGCCGTGCTGAGACGATGAAGGCTGCCTGGCAAGTCCTCGTGCAGGCGAGGAATGAAGATCGAGCGGATATGGAAGCTGCTCTGACCCGCGTGGTGCGTGGCGGGCTGCTTTCAGCGGATTTTATCATGCTTTTCGAGCGTGAAATGGCCTCGCTCAAGCTCCTGCGCCTGCTCGATACCGTGCTGGAGGCCGCCGTGGCGGACGAGACGATCGGCATGAGCTTCGCGGCGCTTTTTACCCGCCGTGCCTGCCATCGCAAGCAGTGGGAAGTGCGGCGTCATTTCGCCCGCTGGATCGAAAAAAACGGTGAGGCCGCTGCGGAGCCCGTGGCGGTCTTTTTGGACCTCATCGGTGATCTGCGTGAGGCGGCAGGCATCGTGCCGGAACTCATCGCCGCCCATGGGGACTGGATGCAGAAGCACTCCGCCACCTATGGTAAATGCGGCTATGCCTTGGCAAACTCTGGCATGCAGGTGGAGACGGCGGCGTGGCTCGAGGGCTGCGAGCGGCGGGAGGATATGAAAGGATGGATCGCGGCGAATCAGGTGAGCGCCCTCTGGCATCAGCAGCGCTATCCAGAGGCCACGCGGGTGGCAGCTACAGTCCTGGAGCGAAATCTAAAAGACGTCGCGTGGGATTGGAATGCCTCCGCGGCTGCTTTTGGGCATGCGCTGGAAGGTCGCACCTCCGAATCATCTGCCGCCATGGCCCGCATCACGGGTGAGAGCGAGGCGCATGCGGAATTCACTTGGGCCATGGAGCTTTCCCGCAGCGTGCTGCGGGCGCTTGGATTGCCCGCACCTGAGGCAAAGCGTGTTTTTCAGGAAGAGCGTCAGCGTCTCGCCCTGGTGCATGGACGTCTCAGTTCCAAGCTGGACGAAGAAGCCTCCGCGCAGCGTTATCGTTTGGCATTGGAGGCCATCGGCAGGCATGGCGGCTTTCGTGTGTGGCCTTGGCATCGGCGTTTGAAGTCCACAGCTTCCGTCAATCCCCTCAAAGGACTATTTTGGATCGGCGGCGTCGTGCTGCTTTGCATGGCGGTGCTCCGCGGCTGCATCCGCCCGGATGAATCGAATTTTCTCATCGAGAACCCGGCGGATTCCATCGAACTGCCGAAAGACATGCAGGACCGTCCAGGCAGTGCCACAGAGATCGATAAGCTCATGACAGCCCCACAGGCCCGGCCGGTTCGATGAGCCTAGTCGGGCGAAAAACGTGACAAGTGACCGCTGCACAGCGTTTAGTGGAGGCATGTTCCGTTCACTCCTTTGTCTCCTTTTGCTCACCACGCCGTCTTTGACCGCTGAAGAGCCACCGCCTGGCCTCACCGAATACCTCGGGCGGCAAATCGCCATGACGATGCACTGGAAGGGGGCCGAGTGGCTCATGCGCCGCGTGCGCGAAAAGGAGGAATCCCCCACGATGATGCGTCGTGAGCTCCAGGTGAAGCCGGGCATGAACATCTGTGACATGGGCTGCGGCAATGGTTTTCACACGATGCCGCTCGCCAAGGCCGTCGGCGAAGCTGGAAAGATCTACGCCGTCGATGTGCAGCCGGAGATGATCGAAATGCTGAGGCAGAATCTCGATGTCAAAGGCATCAAAAACGTCGTTCCCATCGTCGGGGCCTATCACGATCCGAAACTGCCTCCCAACTCCTGCGACCTGATTTTGCTCGTCGATGTCTATCATGAGTTTTCCCATCCCGTGCAGATGCTCGCCGCCATGCGGAAGGCGTTGAAGCCGGATGGTCAGCTCGTGCTCGTCGAATTCCGAGCCGAGGACGAGACCGTGCCGATCAAGCCCGAGCACAAGATGAGCAAAGCGCAGATTCACAAGGAGATGAACGCCAACGGCTTCGTCATGAAGCGTGAGTTCGATGGCCTGCCCTGGCAGCACCTCATGTTCTTCGGCAAGGATGCCTCGTGAGCTTGCCGCCTGCGGGTGTCCACGCTAACAGAGGGGCATGACTCTGACGCTTCCTCAGTGGTTTGATCTCCACACGCACTTCCGCCAAGGCCCGGCGATGGCTTCTTATGTCCAATCGCATCTCGACATGGGCTGCGCGGGTGCTCTGGCCATGCCAAACACCCAGCCGCCGGTCTCCCACATCTCCGGAGCTGCTCGGGCGGACGGTTGGTCCATCGAGAGCTACTCGGCGGAGCTTCGCCAAGCGGGCGCGGCTGCCTTTGAGCAGCTCATCGTGCCGCTTTACCTGACTCGCCAGACGACGGCGGCGATGATTCACGAAGGCTCGGCTTCCGGCCTGCTACGGGCCTGCAAATACTACCCGCCCCATGGCACCACCAATGCGGAGTATGGCCTGCCGATGGATGATTTGATCGGCGGCGAAGTGCTGCGGGCAATGGAGGAGTGCGGCATCGTGCTCTGCATCCACGGTGAGCAGCATGGGTTGAGCGGCTCAGACTACATCGACTCCCATCAGAACGCCGAGACGAGGTTTTACACGGAACGCATGCCTCGACTGCTGGCCGCGCATCCCCGACTCCGCATCGTGTGTGAGCACATCACCACCCGCACGGCGGCGGAGTTTGTGGCCGCTGCGCCGGAGCATGTGGGTGCCACCATCACGCCGCAGCACCTTCTTTATACCCTCGGGCATCTCATTCAGGGGCTGAAATACCATCTCTACTGCCTACCCGTGGTGAAATTCCAGGACGATCGTGCCGCGCTGCGCCAGGCCGTGACCACCGCAGGCCAGACCAAGTTCTTCGCGGGCACAGACAGTGCTCCCCACACCACGAAGGCCACCGCCTGCGGTTGCGCGGCCGGATGTTTCACGGGCGGCTGCGCACCTCAGTTGTATGCCATGGCTTTTGAGGAAGCCGGCACGGACCTGGCCACCGAGCAGGGCAGGGCATCCTTCGAGCGGTTTCTCTGCCTCAATGGCCCGAGATTCTATGGCTTTCCCGCCTCAAAGCGGCAGTTCCAGATGGTCAAAAAGCCTTCGCAATCGGCGATCTTGGAAACGCCGGCCGGCCCCATCACGCCGCTTCCTCTTGGCTTAGGCCTTGAGATGACCTGGAGCCTCGCCGGGCCTCTTTGACGGATGCTGCACGGATGGGCTGGAAATGCAGGATAGTCCGCGACTCTTGCCGCGTTTGGAAGAGCCGCCATGAAGACCATTGCCCTACTCTGCCTCGCCGCCCTGACCTCTGCTGCCCTCGCCCAGGCTCCGAAAGCCCCGGTGAAAAAGGAACGCAAACCAAACCCCGCCATGGCAAAGATCGAGGATGTGCCCGGCCTTCCGCGTGTGCTCCTCATTGGTGACTCGATCTCCATCGGCTACACGCTCGATGTGCGTGAGCTGCTGAAAGGTAAAGCCAACGTCCACCGCATCCCGACCAATGGTGGCCCGACCACCAACGGTCTCAAAAACATCCAGGCTTGGCTCGGCGACTCGAAGTGGGATGTCATCCACTTCAACTGGGGCCTTCACGACCTCAAATACATCCAGGATGATCCCTCCAAGCGGGCCGATCCGAAGGCGGCTGGCTCCCATCTACAGGTGGCGCTCGCCGATTACGAAAAGAACCTCGCCTCACTCGTCAAAACCATGCAGGCCACTGGAGCCAAGCTCATCTGGTGTGCCACCACCCACGTCCCGGCAGGCAGCGAAGGGCGCATCGAAGGCGATGAAGTGAAATACAACGAGGCCGCTGCCCGTGTCATGACCGCCGCAGGCATTCCCACGAATGATCTGCGTGCTCACGCCCTCGCCAAGCCGGAGGCTCAGCTCCCGGCGAACGTCCACTACTCACCTGAAGGCAGCCGTTATCTCGCGGAGAAAGTCGCCGCGGTGATTGCGGAGCACCTGCCGAAGAAGTAGCTACTTCACCAGGGTGCTTTTGACGATCTGCGCAAAGCCTTCCTGTACACGAGAGAGATCCTCAGTGGAAACTTGGCATAGCACGAAGCAGCGATTCTCACCAAAATCGCGGGCATAATAAAATCGCGTGTGGGGGATTTTAGTGCCCACGAGATGCATCGTCAGCGTCTCTTGAAGGCGCTGCCAACCGCCTTGATCCGGCAGCTCGGCAAATTGATGACCATCCATCTTGCCCATCGGGAGTTGTTTGGCCGTCGCCGCTGAAAAACCCTCCGCATACTCTTTCAAAGATACCGCAGCCGTTTGTTCGAATGCCTGCACAACGACGAGCGCATCGCCGGGGGACTCCACCGTCACATGATGAAAGCCCGCCTCATGGCTTTCATTCTCAATCGTCCAGTTTCCCGGATGGAGGAAGACGACACCTTCCTTCTCATACTTCTTTGGATTCACCACATCCGCCGCACGCTCGCCACAGGAGACGAGGATAAGTGTGGCGAGCAGGAGGCAGGGGAGTTGAGGCCGACGCATGGGCGTGTCATAGCGTGAAGCGCTGGGCATCGCAATCGTGGATGCCCGAAAGCCTAGGCCGCGAATGAAGGCGAAATGGTTCGTGCTTTGGTCACGTTTGGATAGGCCCATTCTACCCCGCCATGAAACACCCTTTTTACCTTCGACTCGGTCTTCTGGTCTTTGCTCTCGTTTGCCTGCCCTCCTGTGGGACGGCGTTTCGAAAGGCCTGGAAGAACGCTCCGGCCTCCGAAGGCGTGGCGGGCAAATGGGAAGGCACCTGGCTCAGCGCGGTGAATGGCCACACCGGCACGCTGAGGTGTGTGGTCACTGCGTCGCCAAAAAGCGGCGAGCACGAATTCTTCTACCGCGCCACCTGGAAGAAGATCCTCAGCGGCAGCTACAAGGCCGTGCAGCACGTCGAGAAGAAAGGCAGCACTCTCGTCTTCAAAGGCGATCACCAGATGCCCGACTGGGCTGGCGGCAAATACCATTACGAAGGCACCGTGAAGGGCGATGAGTTCAGCGCCTGCTACGAGTGCGCGATGGATCGCGGGAGCTACACAATGAAGCGAGTGAAGTGAGCTTCACCTAGGGGCCGATCAGCACGATCGGGCCCTCGCCTTTCGGCACGCCGCCCTCTTTCTCGACGCTCAAGGCGAACTTCGAGGCATCAGTCACCTCGGTGACGGGCTTGAAGTCCACTTTCGCAAAGCCGGTGCTGTCCACGCGAACGATACCAGCATCGACGGGCACGGGTTGCTTTGGATCGACGACCCAGAGTTGGTAATCTTTGCCGACCTGCACCGGGGGCATTTTTTCGAGTTTGAGCACGCCTTGATGCTTCTCGCTATCCCACACCACGACGGCCACACCTTGCTTGTAGCCTTCGACCGTGGTTTGCAGCGTGGCGATGCGCATTTGAGCCAACGCATCGCGTTTTTGCAGCGACGCGATTTCGCCGTTCAAAGCGGCGATTTGCTTCTCAAGGCCTTCGCGTTGCTCGGAGGCGGCTTTTTGAGCTTTTTCGACTTCAACGGAGATTTCGGCGGTGGAGGCTTGGAGGTTGGTTTGCAGCTTTTCACGCTCCATCCACAGCCAGGCGGAGGAGGCGGCAAAAGCGGCTGCGGCAGCCCAGCCGGTGAAGGTCCAAAAGCTGCTGCCGCCGCTGGAGTAGGTGGCTCCGCCGCTGCGACGCGAGCGGATTTTACTGCGGATACGGCCTTTGAGATTGGCAGGGGGAGTGATGGGACTGACAGCGCCCGCGAGGAGCGCGGCGGTGTCCTCCAATTCGGCGCACAGCTCCTTCAGGGCACGATCACGAATGATCACCCCGTCGAGCGTGCGCTTCTCATCGCCTTCAAGCATGCCGAAGGCACTCAGAGCGGCTAGTTCTTCAAATCGCTCCTCCATCTCGGCCTCCTTTCAGCAGCTCACGCAGGCGCATGAGACCACGGCGAATGTTTGTCTTCACCGTGCCCAGTGGCATGTCGAGCGTCTCGGAGATGGTGTGATGGGTCAGCCCCTTCAAAAAGGCCAGCTCGACGAGCTTCCGCTGCTCCGCAGGAAGCTGCTGGAGGGCGCTGCGGACGATTTCAGCTCGCTCGCGAGCTTGCACATCCTCATCGGCACCGGGAAGGGAATCGCCATCACCCAGCGTGGCATGTTCGAGCGAGGCAGCCTCCACGAGACGCGTGCGGCGGCCGAGCGCCCGCATGCGGTCGATGGCCTTGTTGCGGAAAATCATCACGGCCCACGTGAAGGCCTTTGCCCGGGAGGGATCGTAGCTGGCGGCGTGATCCCAGAGCTGCACAAAACCATCTTGCAGCACATCTTGGGCATCCCGTTCATCATGCAGCATCTGCCTCAGCAGGCCGTAGAGACGCGGTGAGAGGCGGTCATACAGCTCATCAAAGGCACGCGAGTCTCCGCGTGCGACACGCTGGAGCAGCTCTTCCTCGGTGATTTCGTTCGGACTCATGGGGTTTCGGGTCCGCCCCGTCTCGATCGACTCTCGTTTTGGGGAGATTCGACGACGCGGAGCGGAAAGGGGGGGCTGGTTCCATGCCAGTGCTTGTGAGATCACACAAGTTTTTGCGTGCGAAAACCCGCTTCGGATTCACTCAAATCGTGTTCACGACCACGAGTCGGCACTGGCGGGTGAACAGCAGTTCGCAGCTCACTTGGTCCATCGACAACCCTGTGAGCCGGGCAATGGCCTGCCGGTAAAGGGCGATCTGCGGGGCGTAACCCTTCAGTTTGTCCTCCAAAGCGCCCTCGGCGGAGATGTCATCCGTTTTAAAGTCGATCAACCGCGCCGATTCTCGGCACACGATCACGCGGTCGAAGGTGCCGCTGATCCAGTGGCCATCATGAATCATGTCGAAGGACCGCTCACGCCATACCTGCGCCTCCGGCGATGGCCGGGTGAAGGCCGCCGCCACATCCGGCGAGGCCAAAACCTCACGAGCCATCTTCAAAGCGATGTCCTCGACCGGTTCGCCGCGCAGCAGGCCGCTTTTCTGCCAAAGCGGCTCCAACACGCTCAAATCGCGATCCCATTCCACCAGCGCCAGCAACTCATGCACCAGCGTGCCAAGCCGACGCCCAGGCTCGCGGCCCTCGCTGAAGAGCACACTGCCTTTGACTTGGAAATCTTCCTCGCCCGAGGGCGTCACACGACGCGGCATCGCCTGATGACGGCGCAAAAGTTCGCCGAGTGGCTCGCGAGTTTCAGGAAGGGTAGAAGGCTCCGTTTTCACCTTCTCTTCGATGCCTTTAAACCACGTCGCATCGCCGGTTTCCCATTCGATTTGGAATCCATCACGCTCCACCGCCGTGCCGCTCCGCAGCATGCCGCGGAGGAATTGCGCCTCGTTGACCGAGGTGGAGGTTTTCGGGGGCGTTTTGGCCACGAGGTAAAGGCCGCGCTTCGCCCGCGTCATCGCCACATAGAGTCGGCAGAGTGATTCGAAGCCCGCCCGCTGCTTCGCGGCCTCAAACTCGGCCCGCAGCTCCGCGTGCATCGGCAGAAGGACACGCGGCGGCTCTTGAAGGACCCAATCAATGCCGTCCTCATGGCGATTCACCACCAGCGAGCGGGAGCGCACGAGGTTCATCGCATCGCCGCTCACACCGGGGAGGATCACCACGTCGAATTCGAGGCCCTTCGACTTGTGAACCGTCATCACCTGCACGGCCTGTGCCGCGCCGCCGCTGCTCATCGGCGTCTCGCGGGCATGCTGGATGAAGGCGTCGATGTCCCGCGAGCCATGCGAATCAAACTCCGCCGCGATTTCACCAAACTGCCGCAGCCGACGCTCGTGAAAGGCATCCATCGCTGGCAAAACCTCCCGCAGATGCCGCGACCACACCTCCGTGAAGCCCACGAAGCCATTTTCAAACACCAGCGATCTCACCGCCGCCATCGTTTCGAGTTCAGGCTCGATCTTTTCACGCAGTGGCGTCATGCGCAGATGCTCGCGGGCCATCGTGTCATCGGGATGCGCGGCACCTTGCAGCAGCGAGATCAGGGCAAGCGTGACCGCATTGTCCGTGGCGGGATGCTGCTGGGATTCGCAGACGATCTCCATGCCCGTCTCCGCCCGCAGCGTCTCCGCCATCTCATTCGCATCGCTGTTGCCTCGCACCAGCACCGCGCAGCTCAGGCCACGCTCCAACGGTTGCAAATGCTTCAATAGCGCCGCCACCACCATCGCGGGCTCCTCATCTTTTTCGGCGCAAAGCAGTGCCGCATGCCCGGCGAGGTCTTTGTTTTGCTCCGCCGCCCGATGCATCTGAAACTCAAAACCCTTCGTGCAGCCCGCCACGAGGCTTTCCATGCCCTGCGGCTCGCCAAACACCGCGTTCACCGCATCCAAAACGGCCGGCGCACTGCGATAGGAACAACTCAGGCTCTCGCGGCGAAGTCCCTCCTCGCTGCCTTCACGATGCGGCCACGTCGCCAGCACATCATCAAACAATCCCGGCTCCGCCTGACGCCAGAGGTAGATCGACTGCTTCGGATCACCCACCGCATAAAAGCTGCGTCGTCCGCCATCATCCTGCATCACTTCATCGACGAGGCCCTTCACCACGCCCCACTGCACGCGGCTGGTGTCCTGAAACTCATCGAAAAGCCAGTGCTCGTAACGTGAATCGAGCCGGAACCACAAGTCCGCGTCCTCGTTCTGCAACCAGTCCGACGTTCCCGCCGCCTGCGCCAGCAGCCGCTGCACATCCGCGAAGGACAATCGCCCGCGACCCCGCACCCGCCGCGCATACTCGCCCTCATAAAGCTCCATCAGCGACGCCATGCCCGTCGTGCGTTGGGCCCGACAGGCCAGCTCGCGATGCAGGATCGTGCGAGCGAGCTGCATCCAAACCTCACGCAGCATGCCATCAAGCTTCACCTTCTTCCGCGCCCAATTCACGACCGAGGAACCCTTTTCGAGATCCGGCCATGCTTCGCCCGTTTTTTCCACAAAGAACTTCAAGCGCTTCCCAAAGCTCGTCCCCGGCTCCCAAGTGCTCAAATCGCTCTCCAGCTCGTCGAGGAATTTGATGCCCTCATCGTTCTCCGGCTGAAAAACACGTCGCAAAGCCTTCATGGCCTCCGCCAGGCTGGGCTCGCCTGCCACGAGGCCTGGCACGCGACCCCAGCGCTCGACCGAGTCGCTTTGCAGCCAGGTATCGTGATGCGCCTTGATCCAGCTTTCGAGGCTTTCCGCTGCGCCGCGTTCTTCATGGCCAAAGGTGGCCTGTTTATAGCCTTCGAGCAGGGCACGAGCGGTTTTGCCATCCTGCTCCGCATGCACCCGCTCCAACAAGGCATCCAGCGCCTCGCGCCGTGCCTGAAGGGTTTCATCCTCTGCCATCACGCGAGCACCGAGCGGCAGCCCAAGCTCCAGCGGAAAGCATGCTGCAATATTCGCGAAGAAGCTGTCCATTGTCCCCAACCGCAGCTTGTGCAGCCGCCGCGTCACCGAGCGCAGCAATTCATTGAAGGCCACCTTGGTCGGCGGAGCCGGGCGCAGGCCATCGAAATAGCCCTGCGCATCCCCCGCCTGCGCCATCGACGAGAGCTGACGCAGGATGCGCTGAAAAAACTCCCCCGCCGCCTTCCGCGTGAAGGTCATCGCCGCGATCTCCTCCGGCCGCTGCCCCAGCGAAAGCAGATGCACATGCCGACGCACCAGCTGGTAAGTCTTTCCAGACCCCGCCGATGCCGAAACCAGTATGTGCCGCATGCGCTCCATGTTTGGTGCGAGTGTGAACGGCGTGCTTCTCGTGGCAAATGGTCATCGCTGGCCGTGGCCGCGCAAATATCGCTGCACAGTAAACCTTGATTGCACGCATCGGGCGGTGTCTGCTCGCTTCCTATGAGCCAACCTGCCTGCCCCATGTGCGAGATGACCGACGTTCTCGAGCACGCCGAACGTTTTGAATGCATGACCTGCGGTCACGAGTGGGCCAAAGAAGCTGAGCCGGATGCCCCCGACGCCGAGCGTGTGGTAAAAGACGCTTACGGCAACGTCCTCGTCGATGGCGACATCGTGGCCATGATCAAGGACATCAAACTCAAGGGCTCCTCTGACGTGCTCAAAGTAGGCACCAAGTCCAAACCCATCCGCCTTCAGGATGGCGACCACGAGATCTCCTGCAAAATGGATGGCGTCCTCATCGGGCTGAAGGCTTGCTTTGTGAAGAAGGTAATCGCCTAGTTCGAGATTCAGGTCCCAAAGGAAATGAGCATTTGCGAGGTCGAGCTGAGAGCCAGAACGGCAGGATCGACGCCCGTCATGCCGACACGCAGCAGAATGACGCCATTGTTGCGCCACCAAAATGCTGCATGAGCTGCATTCGGCTCAGTGACCACCTTTTTGCTGATTTCCCAACCTTCTCCGCAGGATCCAGCGCATGAGGAAACGCGGCATGAGGCGGAAGAGACTGCCAGCCACCTTCACGCCCATGCCGGGAAACACGCATGATTGACCGCTTTGTAACGCAGTCAGCGCTTCGCTGACGACTTGAGAAGGCAGAATGCGCAGGAGGGCCTGGCCATCGCGATTGGTATCGGTGCCATCGTTGCGTTTGGCGGTCTGGCTGAAGTTGGTGGGCGTGGGGCCGGGGCAGACGCAGGTGACGGTGATGCCGCGTGGTGCCAGCTCGATGGCGAGAGCTTCAGAAAAGCTGGTGACGTAGCTTTTCGAGGCGGCATAGACAGCCAGTTCCGGCATCGGCAGCGTGCTGGCGAGCGAGCTGACATTCAACACGCCACCACGACCTTCCATTTTCGGCAGCAGGGCATGGGTGAGCATCGTGAGCGCCGTGATATTGAGGTCAATTTGCAGTCGCGTTTTGTCGGTGGGCGAGGAGGCGAAGGGGCCGTAATCACCGAGGCCGGCGTTGTTGATGAGCAAATTGGGCTTAAGGCCGTTTTGATCGAGATAAGCTATTAGCGAGGTTCTTCCGGTATCGCTGCCGAGATCGGCGGCGAAGCAGGTGACATGGGCTTTTTGACCGGCGAGGCTTGTTTTGACCTCTTCGAGCACGTCGCCACGACGAGCCACGAGGATGAGCTCCGCGGCCTGCGGGGCGAGTTGACGTGCAAACTCCGCGCCGAGGCCGGAGGAGGCTCCGGTGATGAGGGCGCGGCAGTTTTCGAGAGGGAAACCGTGGTTCATGACGCCCTGCATAGCATCGCCCGGCAAAATCCGCCACATCTCCTGCCTTGCGCGGAGTGCCTGTGCTCGGGAAGTTCGCGTCACCCCCATGCACGAAGCCAAAAACACCCAACGCGCTCTGGTCCGAATCGGTTACGACGGACGGGTGCATAAGCATTTTCGTGGTCCGAATGCGGCGGAGCGTTTCGACAACGAAGTCCGCGTCCTCAAGGTGCTGGAGGAACGCCAGTGCGACTATGTGCCGCGTGTGATCGAGGCGCATGAAGACCAGCTTTACCTCATCACGACGAACTGCGGGGCTCGTGTCGAGCGGATCAGCGAGGGGAAGGTAAAGTCGCTCTTTGATGAACTGGAGAAAGAGTTCGGCATCCGCCACGATGATCCCTTTGACCGAAACATCACCTACCGAGCTAGCGACGGGAGATTTTGCATCATTGATTTCGAACTCGCCACCATCCTCGACCAGCCCGCAAAACCCGTTTCATGAGCGAACCCAACCCGCCCCAGCCACCCAACCACCTTCGATGGTCAGGCATGACGCATCCGGGGAAGGTCCGTGCCAACAACGAGGACACCTTTCTATGCCTCAACTTTGACTCCCGCGAGCTGCGCTACCTCGGCAAGATCGGCGAGAGCACGCTGGACGCGGGCGATTTCGTCTTCGCAGTGAGTGATGGCATGGGCGGGGCCAAATCGGGCGAGTTCGCCAGCAAGATCGCGGCGGAAAAAATCACGCGGCTGCTGCCGCAGAGTTTTAAACAGACCGCGAATCAAATGGAGGCTGGTCGTGGTGATGTGCTCATCGAATTGATCCACCGCATCCATGAGGAACTCCTGAAACTCGGCCGCTACTATGATGAGTGCCGAGGCATGGGGGCCACGCTCAGTTTGGGCTGGTTCACGCCGGGCTGGATGCACTTTGCCCACATCGGTGACAGCCGCATTTACTGGCTGCCCAAAGGCGGCAAGCTGCGCCAACTCACCGAGGATCACTCCCACGTCGGCTGGCTGCGTCGTCAGGGGCAGATCAATGAGCGAGAGGCTCGCATGCATCCTCGCAAAAGCATCCTCAGCCAGGTGCTCGGTGCGAATCAGCAGTTCCTGGAGCCGCAGACAGGCTCTGTCGGCTGCGAGAGCGGCGACCGCTTTCTTTTCTGCACCGATGGCGTCATCGACGGCATCTGGGACCATGCTTTGGAAGACATGCTGCTCGCTGGAGGCGATGCGAAGGCCTTCGTCGAGCATGCCGTGGCCGAATCGGGTCGTGACAATTCGAGCGCGGTGGTGGTGGAGGTGACGTAATGCTTTTTGACGCTCACAATCATCTTCAGGACGAGCGGCTTGATCCGTGGCGGGCGGAGATTGTGGCCGGGATGGCCGACTCGGGTATTGTCGAGATGATCGTGAATGGCTCCTGTGAGGACGATTGGCCGCAGGTGGCGGAGTTGGCGAACAAGCATGCCTGGGTGCGGCCGGCGTTTGGTTTGCATCCCTGGTATGTGAAGGAACGCGGCCCGGAGTGGCTCGAAAAGCTTCGCGAGCATCTCGTGGCGCATCCTCAGGCGGTGGTGGGCGAGACGGGGCTGGATCGCTGGATCGAAAATCCCGACGTGGAGGCTCAGGTGGCTTGTTTTCGTGCTCAGGTGGCTCTCGCGGTCGAATTGGACCGGTCGATCACGATTCATTGTTTGCGGGCGTTTGGGCTGCTGGAGGAGGTTTTGAGGTCGATGATTCTGCCGAGGCGAGGTTTTCTGCTGCATTCGTATGGTGGCCCGGCGGAGATGGTGCCGGGCTTGGTGCGGTTGGGAGGGTACTTTTCGGTGAGTCCCTACTTTGCCCATCCGCGAAAGGCCGCTCAGCTTGCCACCTTTGCCAAAATCCCACTGGATCGGCTGCTGGCAGAGACCGATGCGCCCGACATGTGGCCGCCGCCGGAGGTGAATCCGCATCCGCTGCCATCCGGGGACGTGAACCATCCGTTTAATCTCAGCGTGAGCTACGATCTCATCGTGGCGCAGCACGGGATCACCCGCGAGGAGGCTAAAAAGGTGGTGGCAGGGAATTACCGGCGGCTTTTTGACGATTTGGGTGCTTGAACCGGCCCGCTCCATGCTTCAAGCGCTTGGCAGCACCTCCAACCCCACCCCATGCGCAAAACCAAAATCCTTTGTACCCTCGGTCCCGCCACAGAAAGCCCTGAAGTCATCGCGGAATTGATCGCCAAGGGAGCGGATGTGATGCGCCTGAACATGAGCCATGCCTCGCACGATTGGGTGCGGATGGTGTATGCCCGAGTGCGGGAGGCGGCGGCGGCCACGAAGCGTGAAATCGCCGTGCTGATGGATCTCACCGGCCCCAGTATTCGCACTGGCGATGTGGAACAGCCCTGGCAACTTCAGGTGGGAGATGTGGTGGAGTTTCGCTGCCGTCCCGAAGCCTCGCCGAGCACGCCGTATTCCGTGACGGTGAACTACCCGGATCTCGGCAAGGATTTGAAGGCCGGTGATGTCATCATGGTCGATGGCGGCATGATCCAGATCAAGGCCACGGAGGTGACGCAGAAGCATGTGACCGGCACGGTGCTGACAAAAGGGGAGATGAAATCCCGCCGCCATATCAATCTGCCCGGCATCCCGGTGCGCCTGCCGCCGCTCACGCAGAAAGATTACGCGGACCTTGATCTCGGCGTGGAGCTGGGGGTGGACTACTTCGCGCTGAGCTTTGCCCGCGAGCCGGGGCACATTCAGCACCTTCAGTTGCTCATCGAGCAGAAGCGCAGCAAGGCCCGCGTCATCGCCAAGATCGAAAACAAGCAGGCGCTCGACAACATCGACGCCCTGGTGGAATCCAGTGGCGGCATCATGATCGCCCGTGGTGATCTGGGCAGTGAGATGCCCATCGAGGACTTGCCTTTGATCCAGCGCCAGATCGTGGAGCGCTGCTCTTACCATGGAAGGAAGGTCATCGTGGCCACGCAGATGCTCGAAAGCATGATCGAGAACCCGGTGCCCACTCGCGCCGAGGTGACGGATATTTTCAATGCGGTCATCGAGCAGGTGGACTGCGTGATGCTCAGCGGCGAGACGAGCGTGGGACGCTATGCCACGAAGTGCGTGGAGGTGCTCCACACGGTGATCAGCCGCATCGAGAAAAAGTATCCCTCGGGGCGCTTCGCCAGTGATGCCCCGCTGAAGACCAACAAGCACAAGACCGTCAAGGCCGCCATCGCCCTCGCCAATAGCATCGAAGGCTCCAAGCTGCTTGTTTTCACCCTTCGCGGTGTCATGGCGCATCTGCTGGCGCATCAGCGGCCGGAGTTTGCGCCGATTTTTGCCTTCACGCCGAATTTGCACGTCTCCCGCACTCTGGTGACCGCCCGTGGCGTGCATCCCTTCGTGCTCTCCTTTGAAGAGGGGAACCCCGAAAAGAGCATCCGCGAGGCCCTCGATATCCTCCGCCGGGATAACTTCATCAAGCCAGGCGATCCCCTCGTGATCCTCAGCGATGCCCTTTACGATGGCGTGAATGTGGACGCCATTCTACTGCGGGAGGCATGATGAAGGCTTGCAACAGCCGCCTGCTCATGGCGTAGTTTGATCATGCGTTTTCGTTTTGTTCCATTGCTCACGTTCTTCCTGCTGGCCGCCGTTGGCCGGGCGGAGACGCGTTTCTTTGTGAGCACCGCAGGCACATTGTTGGAGGCGGAACTCATCGCGGTGAACGGTCCCATCGTGGCTCTGCGCAAAAAAGATGATGCCAGCATGCTCAACGTGCCCCGAGCCACGCTTTGCAAAGAAGACCAAAACTACATCGACTTCTGGGCCGCCGCACACCCCGAGATGGCTGTTCAGGCACCGGCGGCCCCCGCACCTGCCGCACCCGTGACCGGTGGGCCGAAGTTTTCCCTCACCAGCAGCATCCGCAGCGCCAAAAGCAGCCGCGGAGCTGCAGACGGCGGTTACCGCACCATCGATATCGCCTACAACATCACCCTCCAGAGCCGCGAGGTGAAGCGTGACCTCAATGGAGCGAAGGCCGTCATGATTACCCTCGGCAAAGAGGCCGCCTCTGGGAGTGACGACCGCCTCTACGTTATGCAAAAGCTGGAGTGGGAGGTGAATCTGCGGGCGCAGGGCAAATTCGAGCAGACCACGCCGGAGGTGCGCCTTTCCTACTACCAAGGCACGAACTATCGTGATGGGGCCCGTGAATACGGCTACATTTTCATCGTCCTGGATGCCGCAGGCGTCATCCAGCATGTGGACTGCACGCCGGATGGCAATGAAAAGCACGCTCAGGCCGCCCTGGCCTTTACGGCCCCCTCGGTGATCGACCGGGATTTCAAGACGCTGGCCAACGCCAATTTTCACAACGACATCGTCGTGGATCGCTGATCCGTGATTGCCAGCCGGGCTGCTCCCGCGCTATCATTCCGCCATGCACCATCCGTTTCACATCGACCTGCGAAACCTCTCTGCGGAAGGCAAGGACATCTCCGGCTCCGAGCAGCCCTCGTTTTTCGACCTTTCGCCCGAAGACACCGTCCAGCCCCTCTCGCCCCTCACCTATCAGCTCCATCTGGAGAAGGACGCGGAGGATATTATCATCACCGGCCGCCTGGAGGCCCTCTTCCGGCTGGAGTGCGGCTGCTGCCTGGAGCCCTTCGAGTTCCGTCTGGTGATGGAAAACTACCTCGCCGAGATTCCTGTTGAGACGAATGGAATGATCAACTTGACGGATACCATCCGGGAAGATACTCTCGTCGCCCTTCCGAGCTACCCCCGCTGCGAGGACGGAAACGTCCGTCCCCGCCAGTGCCCCGCCGAAGGAAAGTTTGAACCCGCGCCTGAAACAGTCGCGGTGGAGACTGAAAACGCGGGCCGCGGTGTCTGGGATGCTCTGAACAAACTCAATTAAACCTCCGAAACCTCTCTCATGGCCAATCCGAAGCGCAGACAATCCAAGAGCCGCCAACGCAAGCGTCAAGGCGCGAGCCGCTGGAAAGCGCCCACCCTCAAATCTTGCCCTGAGTGCGGCAGCACCGTCCCCGGACACGTCGCCTGCCCGTCCTGCGGTTACTACCGTGGCCGTCAGGTCATCAGCAAGGTCGCTGGCGAGGAATAATTCCGAGTCAGATCGGCCTCACGATCTCCCTCTTTTTCCAAAACCCCGTCCGCGAACCTCGCGGCGGGGTTTTTGGTTTGTCTGGATGGCTTTGTTCGAGGTCGCCTGATTTGAAGGCCCACATTTTGAATGTTCGATGTTCAGCGTTCGCTGTTCAATGTTCACCCCCGCCTTGACCCTCCCGCCAGCATCGCCATAAAGGAAGCCCGCCCTTTCCCATGCCCCACGCCCTGCTGATCAAATTTCCCGGAACGAACTGCGACGCCGAAACCTCCCGCGCCCTTGAGGCCGCCGGGTTTACCACCGAGGTGCTCCCCGTAGCGCTGCTGGAGGCTGGCTCGCTCGATCAGGCCCAGATGGTCGTCTTTTCCGGAGGCTTCAGCTATGGGGACTATGTCATGTCCGGCCGCATCGCCCAGCTCATCACGAAGTCGAAGCTTGGCGACAAATTAAAATCCTTCGTCGCCGACGGCGGCTATGCCATGGGCATCTGCAACGGCTTCCAGATCCTCACCCAGCTCGAGCTTTTGCCCAAAGGCAGCCTCATCCACAACACCAGCGGCCGCTTCATGTGCCAGTGGGTGGGCTTGAAGAAGACCAGTGCCAAGCCAAGCCCCTATCTCTCCAAGCTTCCCGAGCAGTTTGAGCTGCCCATCGCCCATGCCGAAGGCCGCCTCGTCACCGAAGGTGATGACGCCGTGAAGTATGTGAAGTCCGGCCACGCCGCGCTGCTTTACTCGACCAACGTCAACGGCTCCACCCAGGGCATCGCCGGTCTTCAAGACGATACCGGCCGCGTCTTTGGCCTCATGCCGCATCCCGAGCGCTTCCTCTTCCGTGGCCAGCACTACGATCCCGATTGGAAGGGTGATGCCGATCACGGCTGGGGCTACTACATGTTCAAGTCGGTGGCCGAAGCGATGGCGTGAGAGATTGCCGCTAAGGAATCATGGACGAACTTGGTGTGTCGCGGTGAAGTCTGACGACTTCCACGACGAGCTCGCTTCCACTGATTTCGTAGCGGCAAACGTCAGTTTGCCCAAGGTGGCGCATCAAGCCACACTCAGCACCGAGGCGTTCGGTTGTTCAAAGCCAAAACGCTTACCCACGCGGTGCCTCCACCGTGCGCACGACGGCATTGAGCATGTCATCGACGGTTTGTCCCGTGATGGCGATCTCAGGAGAAAGCTGCACACGATGGCGGAGGACGGGCAGGACGGCGCGTTTCACATCGCCGGGGGTGATGTAGCCGCGGCCTTCGAGCAGGGCGTAGGATTTGGCGACGCGGACGAGGCTGATGGCTCCGCGGGTGCCGGCACCGAGGCTGATGGCGCTGTGCTGTCGCGTGGCGCGGACGAGGTTCACGGCGTAATCGACCACTGGCTCCACGGCCTGCACGGCGGCGGCTTCGGCCTGAGCGTTGAGGATGTCCTCGGGCGTGCAGACTTGCTGCACGTCACCTGCGGAAAGACCGCTGCCACCGGCTTTGGAGGCCACGGCTTTGACGATCCAGGCCTCGTGCTGGCTCTCGGGATAGTCGATGAGCACTTTGAGCAGAAAGCGGTCGAGCTGGGCCTCGGGAAGGGGATAGGTGCCCTCCTGCTCGATGGGGTTCTGTGTGGCGAAGGTCATGAAAGGCGGCTGCAAGGCATGGCTTTCACCGTCGATGGTGACTTGCGCTTCCTGCATGACTTCGAGCAAGGCGGACTGCGTCTTCGCCGGAGCACGATTGATTTCATCGGCGAGCAGCAGATTCGCAAACACGGGGCCGCGACGCACGCGGAAGGTCTGGCTGCCGAGGTCGAAGAGCGTGTGGCCGGTGACATCGGAGGGCATCAGGTCCGGCGTGAACTGGATGCGGCGGAAGTTGCCACCAAAGGTGCGGGCCAAAGCGAGGACGAGATGGGTTTTGCCAAGGCCGGGCTTGCCTTCGAGCAGCACATGACCTCCGGCGAGCAAGGCGGCGAGCACTTGATGCACGACCTCGTCCTGTCCGACAAACACCTGACCGACTGCCTGGCGGATGGCGTGCATCGTGGAGGTGCTGGTGGGCACGGTCGGTGGTGCGTAGCTGGCGGGTGGCGGCACATACACGGGCTGTGCGGGAGGTGGTGCGTAGCTTTGAACTGGAGGTGCGTAGCTCGGTGCGGGCGGTGAGTAGGGCGGTGGCACCGTGGAGGGAGGGGGAGGCGGGAAGGCGGGATCGTTCATCGGAGTGGAGTGATGGAGTGTTGGAGAAAGGGAGGGCTCAAAGCTGGCGGCGCATGGTTTGAAGGTCACGCATCAGGGGAATGAAATTGTGGGCCTGATGCGGGGCGGGCATGTGGAAGGCATCCTGCACGCGTTGGAGGGGGATTTCGCAGCGTTCGGCGATGCTGGCGGCGAGGGTGTCGCTGAGCTGGCGGGTGTGGACTTCGAGGCCGCTGTGATGCTGGCGTAGTTTTTCCCACACGGCCTCGCGGGCGGCATGCACGAGCACATCGGGCCGACGCATGCGCCAGAAGAACTGGCCCAGCGCGGCGATGTGGCTGGCAAAGTGTCGCGTCTCGCCGAGCTCGACTTTTTCCAGCGGGCCGAAGCGGGGCATGTGCCGCCACAACCAGAAGGCGATGCAGGCGGCGAGAGTAAGGATGGCCATCCAGCCGTGGTCCCAGAGCAGGGACCAGAAGCTCGCCGTGGCTGCGGCGACGAATTGCACCTGATGCACGTCCTCGCCGACGAGGGCGGAGAGCCAGCGGGCGTGGTCGTGCTCACCCAGCCAGCGGTTGCGGAAGGGCCGGGCATGCGTGAGCACGGTGATGCGACCTCCGCCGCGGATGAGGTGCAGCGCCGCGGCGGTCTTCGTGGTGCCGACGACGAATTCATCGCGCTTGAGTTTGCGGTCGAGCTCCATCGAAAGGAAGCCCGCGAGCTTCAAATGATACTGCTGGCCCCGCCAGCGCAGGTTGAACTCCGCCATCTGGTCGTCCACGACCTGCTCGATGAGGCTGCCGACCTTCTTCATGGTCTCGCTGACGTCTTTCCCATCAATGGTGATCGTCTTGAGCTCTTCTTCGGCTTTGGAAGGCGTTTGGGTGTCTTTGTCGTTCTTTTTGTCTTTGGAGTCATTTTCGATCTCGAAGTGCTTTCCGATCTTTTTGAGGGCCTGCTGAATGTTTTCGGGGTCCCACTTCTCCATTTTGATGCCGAGGTCGCGGAGCAGGGGATCGCCTTCTTCGACGAGGACCTCGTTGAGCACCCGCATGCCGAGTTCGAGGCCGGTGGCGTGGTCGTTGTAGCTGCGAGTGCCGCCGAGGCAGTAGATGAGATGCCCGCCGCCCTCGACCCAGTCGAGCACCTGCTTCGTGCGACCTTCCGAAAGCCCGCCTTCGGCCGAGAGGAACATGACGGCGTCGTAGTCGGGCATCTTCGAGAGATACAATTTCCGCTCTGCGTCGTGCCCGAGTTCGTCGAGCACACGCTCAGCCGCGAGGAAAGGATTCACGCGGGCTTTGCCGCGGTAGCCGGTGATCTTTTCGACTTCTTCCCAGTGGCCTTCGCAGGAGCAGAGGAGGAAGGCAATCAGGCAGCAAAGGAAGCGCAGCATCATCTGACTCCGTCTCCGCCTCTTACTCCGACTCGAGGTTGGAGAGATTGCAGCACGTCCGTCGAGACGGAGGAGGAGTCGGAGGCGGAGGAGGATTGGCTTTGCCGTGCTCATGCCGCGCCTCCTTTCCCCGCGAAGGGCCAGCGGGCGCAGAGGTGCATCACTTCATCGCGAGTGACGGGCAGGGTGGCGTAGGCGGTTTGGATCCAAGCCCCGGTGAGCTGATGGAAGAAGGCCGCTTCAGGCTGCTGCGCATGCCTGGCGACGTGCGAGAGGCAGTCCTCCTCGGTGTCGCTATCGCGGATGGGCACGCGGCGCTGGGTGACGAGCCAGGAGAGCGAGCCTCGATAGAGCAGGCTGAGCGCTTCACGGGCGTTTCCGGCATCCCACGCGGCCATCGCGGCGGCGAGGATGTCGTCCGGCAGGCTCTCCCGCGTGATCTGCATGCCCATGACGACCTTCGGCGCTTCAAATTGGACCTCGTCCTTGGCCCGGAAGGCGAAGACCTGGAGGTTCTTCACGAGATAAATGACCAACGCGACCACCGCGGCGATGATGACGGCCCAGAAGAGCACCTGGCCGATGGCGGCAATGAAGCTGAAATCGCCCCTCGGACCATCGTCAATGCTGATCTTGTCCGGCACGAATTCCCAGGTCTTTACCTTGTGAACCTCGAAGTCAGGGCTCTTCAGCACTTCCTCGGTCACTTTGCCCACATCCTCTGCCATGACGGTGCTGGTGAAAAGGAAGCCAAAGGCCAGCAGCGCCATCATTGGCGTGGTGAGGCGTGCGGCGAGCTTGCGGAAGGCCAGTTCCACGTCCCAGCCCTCGATGCGTGTGCGGCAGTTCAAATACAGGCCAAAGCCTGCGCCGACGTAAAACGGCTCCACCACGGTCATCGCGAGCATGTAACAGCTCACATACCACCAGACGAAAGGCGTGCGGTCGAGGCCGATGGCATCAGGCGCTTCGAGGAGAGCACTCCAGTCCGGCTCCCACGATTCCGGCAGAAAGCCGTAGGTGGTGAAGAGCAGGCCGAAGAGCAGCACGATCTCCAGTTTGAGGAAGGCGTAGGTCACCATCATGCCGCTGCCGCCACCATCCACGGCGAGCGTTTTGACGCGTTTCCGCACCGCGGAGCCTCGCAGACCTTCCAGCATCTGCGCGGGCATGGCAAAGCTGCGAATGAAGGACAGGCGACGCCACAGCAGCGCAGGCAAAAAGTTCGTGAACCACAGTTTCGGCCATTGCTTGAGCGTTTCGCCAAATTTGGGCTCCACACCGAAGGCACGTCGGCTCAGGTGGTAGAGCGGCACGCGGTCGTAGAGCGGTTTCAGCCACCAGATGATCAGCGAGGCCCAGGTGGGATCATTGGGCAGCAGGAGTATGATCAGGGCCCAAACAGGGAAGACGGTGGCGCACCAAAGCGCCAGCACACGGCCGAGATCACGCCGCACCATGGCACAGCCGAGGTCCACCGCCTCCCAGGGAAGCCGTGGACGCAGCGCGATGGTCACATCCTCAAGCCGCATGCGTCCTCCTCCGGCCTGAGAAGATCAAAAACGAGGCCACCAGCAGCCACTGCACGATGCCAAAGCTGTATTTGATGACTGGAGCGAACTGCTTCGGCGACCAGAAGCCCTCAATCACCGCGGCGAAGGAGGTCATCATCGCCGCCCCGAGCATCAGCGGCAGCGCCTGACGGCCGGCGAGCACCAGCGCATCTTTACGCAGCATGCGTCCGGGCTTTAAAACCGTGAGGCCAAGGCGAAAACCGGCCATCGCGGAGATGACCATGCCGGTGAGCTCCAGCGCCGAGTGACCGCTCACCCACAGCAGCAGGCTCTCGGGATCACCGGCATAGCGGATGTAACCGGCGAGGGCACCAATGTGCAGCCCGTTGAACAGCAGCACGAAGAGCGAGCCCACACCGCCCGCGAGACCACCGGCGAAGGTTTTGAAGTCGATGCCCACATTGTTCCAGATGTAGAAGCAGAACATCGCGAAGTCCGAACCGAACTTCCCGCGCAGCGTCTCCACCAGATCGGAGCCGTGGCCATACATCTCCTCCGCCTGCGCCATGCCATCGGCACCGAGCAGTGCCATCGACCACTCGGGGTAGTGCGGTGTGATCGTGATGAGCACCGTGAGCGGCACATAAAAGATGGCGCTGCACCACCAGAACAGCCGCCACTCCTTCCGCACGAGCTGCGGGAAGGTGACGAGCATCATGTTCAGGAAGGCCTCCACGCCGCCCGCGGTGCGTCGCTCGAGGATGCGGTAGCCGCGGATGGCCATGTCGTTGAGCTTCTGCGTGAGACGCTGCGGGCTCATGCGATGCTGCGCGACGCTGAGGTCATGGCACACCTGCCGGAAGGTGGCAGGAAGCTCCACGACATCCGCCTTCGGGTTCGACGACTCGGCGTCATTCATGAGGCGCTCCAGCTTTTGCCAGCGCGGCTCGATTTGTTTCTCGAATTGAGCGGGAGTCACTGGATTTATGATTTACGATTTATGACTGATGATTTGGGAGCTTCCGGCTCTTGAATCCACATCGCCATGCCAACTAGACGACGAAGGCCTTCCATGCCCACGGCTTCGGTGAGCGGTTGCAGGATGCCGGAGAGCTCCAGGCGGCGCTCGTCGGACCAGTTCGGGGCTCGTTCGAGGAATTGCTGCAAGGCGGCCTGCTCCTCGCGGCTCAAAGGTCTCGGCGGAGCACGACGCTCGGCATTCACCGTCGTCTTGGGCAGCGTCACCGGCGGCGGATCGGTGTAAACCATCACCGTGCCTGCCACGAGATCACCGAGGCGCTGGAAGCGCTTCGTGAAGAGGCAGCTCAAAAAGCCCGTGAGGTAGAGGAAGGGCATGAAGTCGATCACGCGGAGGAAGTTCCGCAGGATGGCCTGTGAAACCGTCACAGGACCGCCGGTCACGCTCACGACACGCAGCTTCATCCACTTTTGACCCGGCGTGCAGCCTCGCGAGCTGGCCTCAAAGATCACGTTGTAAAACCAGTTCATCACAAACGTCACCAACATCATCAGTCCCTGCGTCATCTCTGGGCCGATAATATCCGAGGTCGTCAGGAGGAGGGCGATAATAATCAGAAACTGCGCCACGAGAAACACTAGCAGATCGAGTAGCCAGGCCGTGCTGCGCACTGCCGGGCCGGCCACACGGAGTTGGATCTCGACGCCATCCGCGAGTTCCACAGGTTGAAGAGTGTCCAGACGAGCTGCAGCCATGTTTTTTCGGTGCGCTACTCAAGCGGGGGCAGAAAGTTTTGACAAGGCATGATTTGATCCGCTAGCCTCCCGGCGAAATTTTACCCGCCACCCTCATGGAACCATCCAATCCTTACGCCACGCCCTCCGCCAACCCCTACGGCTCGAATCCTCTCAGCATGGAAGGCAGCGTCGCCGCCGAAACCATCGCCCCGCTGGCCGGGACGAAGGGCTGGGTGCAGTTCATGTCCATCCTGCTGTGGATCAGCGTCGGTTTCATGATTCTCGGCGGCATCGGGATGATGACCGCAGGCTCATTCATGGCCGATGTGATCGCCAAAACGCAGCCAAACAATCCGATGGCGGGCAAAGGATTCATGCTCGGGGTGGGAGCCCTGTACCTGCTGATGGCACTGTTTTATGTGTATCCCGCCCTCAAGCTCTGGTCCTACGGCAGCCGCATCGCCAAGCTCAAGAACAGCCTCAGTCTCGCCGATCTAAACGCCGCGCTGCATGAGCAGCGCCGCTTCTGGAAGTTCACCGGCATCGTCGTGATCGTGATGATTGGCATCTATATGCTCTTCGTCGTTGGAATCGTCGCTGCGGGTGCCATGGCCGCCTCGAAGGGCATGTGATCCGGTTGGAGTCGTCCACGGCCCCGCCCAAGGAGAGGCACTTGCCAAGTGCCTCATGCCGGGACTTGGCAAGTCCCGCTCCTTGGGTGCGCCCGCTCACAGATCATCCAGCGGGCTGGTGATCTCTCCGCGCATCGCCTTGGCGAGATGCGTGTAAATCTCCGTCGTTCGCACATCCGAGTGCCCGAGGAGCTGCTGCACGCTGCGGATGTCGATGCCTCGCAGCACAAGATGCGTTGCAAAGGAATGCCGCAGTGCATGCGCCGTCACCCGCCTGGTTAATCCCGCCAGTTTCGCCGCCCGCTCTAGTTCGCGCGTGATGGCGATCTCATGCAGGTGATTCCGCCCGCGTCCGTAAGCACGTCTCCCCGTGCGTGGGCTGCCGTCCCGCTCCAAGTCTTCCCACACCTTTGCCGAAGGTAAGAACCAAAAACGCTGAGGGCCGGAGGCGTTTTGGACAGGAGCGAAGCGACGTGCCCCGAAGGGGTGAAAGCTGCAAGTGGGCAGCTTTCATCAAAACCACGGCCAGCTCTCTGCGGCTTTCGGGTTCTTCATGTCATAGGCCTTCGGCATCGCCACGCCCGGCACCCCGTCTCTCCGGTCAGCATCGAAGAGGGCCCGTACTTGTTTCAAGTGCTCTTCGATGGGGTGCAGCAGGCTTTTCGGCAATGTGATGACTCAGCCGAGCGCCGGGGGCTAGGCGCGAGACAGCCTGAGCGAAGCGAAGCCCGCAGGGCGAAGGAGCCGGAGGAGGCGACTGAGGCAATCCTTGTCGCCCTTGCCTCCCCGCACCTCGATCTTCCCGCCGCTCACATCCACATCTTTGATCCGCAGTGCCAAGACCTCGGCGACTCGCAACCCGCAACCGTACAGCAGCTTGACCGCCAGTCCTGCCGCACCCTTCACGCCTGCCAGCAGTGTCTTTACTTCTTCTTGCGTCAAAACCACTGGCAGATACTTCGACCGTTTTGCCCGCACCGCATCAAGCCCCTCCAGTTCCATTTTGAGCACCTCCCGGTATAAAAACACCAGCGCGTTGAACCGAGCGGCGGAGGTAGCCGCGAGATAGACTGCCGCTAGGCAGCCCGCAGGGCGAGACACGCCGGAGGAGGCGTGCGAGTCAACGCTTGATTTTGGGAAGAGGCTGTCAGGTTCTTGTTCACGGCCAGATTGGTCAAAAAGGCCGCCACCTCTTCCGTCCCCATCTCCGCCGGGTGCCGCATCCTCCCCGATGCCTGCGCTTGGAAGAGCACATAGCGTTTGTACCACTGAATGTACGTCTCCTCTGTCCGGGGCGAGTATTGTTTGAGGCGGAGCACGCCACGCAGCTTGTCCTCCAGTTTGGCTTCCGGTTTGTTGCTCATAGAACAGTTCCACTATCCAGTATGTGAGTGATATTCTACTTTTTGTTGCCCGAGCACGGCATAGGCGGCTAAAACGACACCATGAAGACAAAAGCCCGTGATATTCCCGTCAAAGTGTCGGCTATAAAGCTGCTGACAAACCTCACGATCCGTTAACCATCCACACTGTTCGGCCAACTTCCAGCGCCACACAGTCTATGGAGAATCAGATCAAGATTGCCCACCAAGATGGAGACATTGTTCTACCCTTGAAGAAGGGAGGATATTTTTATGAGGATCGAGGCTTTGGTATCTCAATTGAGGCAGAAGCAGCATCTGAGGAGGACTGGGAGAAGCACCCCAACTGTGCATCGCTTGCTTCTTTTGGGCACCCTGTTACGAACCCACTGGCTGTCGGTCAGGTGTTCGGGGCGAAAGGGGGAATGGGCTACGATTGTGACGCCACCCCGAACGCAGGTGCGTATTTCGGATTTCACGCTGAGCAGGTGTCGATCTCTTGGCGGATTATTAGTATCGAGGGCGACAGGATTACCGTGGAGCTGGAGGCATTTACGGAGGATGTGGACTACTATGATGACAGAGCCAAGCCGCAGCCGATTAGTGGAGTTTTCTCCCTTCAACGCTGTGAACCAAGTGAACTCTGGGTTCCATACTGATTGAGTGTCTCTATGCATCCTTCCGCCGTGCGAATTGGCCATACAAAGGGCGAACATTAAAGGGTGCATTGCTGCGAGCCTCAGCGAGCCAGCAAATGCCCCTGTAGTTGAACAAGCCCGACTCTAGCTTCTTCGTGGCCTTATGCGCTTTGTGTTGCGCGGTTGATATCCGATTGGCTCTTGGACGATGGTTTTGAGCAGCGCGATGACTCTTGATCTTCGCGTGACGTTCTCGCCATGATTTGGTTGTCATCGTTTTCGGCGCTCCGATGGCTCTTTTCGGGCGCTGGGGCGATCTGTGTGCGTGGACTGCCTCCAGCGCGGTGTTCCGTATGCTGTTGCGGTGGGCGTTTCATGCTCGTTGCGCTCCTTTTTCTCTTGGTGGGGCGCGGCTTTGCACGGGCACCCACAGCGCTCCGTTTGTCCATGATGGCATGATCCGCGCGATCATTTGCATCGGCTGCTGGCAGCACGGACACAGGTGTTTTCGCTTCGCAGTTCCTGCTTCTTCGTTCTGAGCTGCCTCTTCTGCCGATGCGCTCGGCGTGGCGGTAATGGTCGCAGCTCCGCTGCCTTGTTGCACGCGCTGCCGGGTCTTTTGGCGGCGGGGTGGTGGTAGCCGTAGTAGCGCACGGCGCGGAGTTTGGCAGGCTGCACATGGCGGAGGTGTCGCCGGACGAACTCGATGCCGCTGAGGGTCATCGTGCGTGCTCGTGGGTTGTTACGATCACTGCGGTCGAGGTAACGAAAGGTGACGTGGGTGTCGGTGATGGACAGGATGCGGCTGTCGCTGATGACGCTGCGGAAGATGTAGCGCCCGAGGTATTTGACGGCGTTCTCGCCGCTGCCGAAGGCCTGCACGTTGACGCCCCACTTTTTGCGCCAGACGGCGGGATCACAGCTCAGGCCGTGGGCTTTCATTTGCTGGCCGAAGTGATGGCGGAGCACCTTCTTCAAGGCATCGGCTGGCATGAGGTAGTCGGCATTCTTCACGACGACGTAATTGCCTTGCGTGTCCAATCCAGCTCCGGGGACGATGCAGTGCAAATGCGGATGGAAGAGCATTTTTTGGTTCCAGGTGTGTAGCACCATGGTGAACCCGCTGGTGTCGGCACCGAGCCACTTTTTCTCGGCGAGTGTTTGACTCAAAGTGGCGGCGCTGGCGTGGAAGAACGCGTCATAGGCGGCTTTGGCTTCTTTACCGAAGAACAGGTCACGCAACTCGGATGGCAGCGTGAAGGTGACCATAAAATAAGGCGCGGGGATGAGCTTGCCCTGCTCACGCCGCACCCACTCGGCGGTGGCGGTGCGTCCGCACTGTGGGCAGCTTTTGTGATGGCAGCTGTTGAAGCCGTATTCCCGCTGACCAGGACAGGTCGGGCATTCATGCACATGCCCGCCCATGACGGCGGTGCGGCAGTTTTGCAGTGCCCACACGGCACGGCGCTGCACGCCACTGAGCACCGGCTTGGTGCTCAGATAGGTGGGCAGGAACCGGCGCAGGGCGTCGATGACCGTGGGCATCCTTTTTGGCAAAGATGAGGATGCGGACCGCTAGCGCGGTAGGCCTTCGCAGAGTCCTTCCATGAGCTTCAGCGCCTGCTGCTCGCTCTGATGGGTGAGGTGCAGGTAGATCTCCGTCGTGTTCAGGTAAGCGTGGCCGAGCAAGTGCTGCAACGTGTGCAGGCTGGCACCGCCTTCGAGCAGATGCGTGGCGAAGGAATGACGCAAGGTGTGTGGTGTGGCCTCCGGCAGGTCGAGTTCTTTGCGGGCGAGAACAAGGAGGCGCTGGAGGGAGTTGTGCGGCATCGTGCTCTTCGCGGTGCGCATGCGCTTGGCCAGAGCCTCGGGCGTGTTGTCGCCACGGCCTGCATTGGGGAAGAGGAGCAGCGGATGGCGGTGGAAGCTCCAGTAGTCACGCAAATCCTCAAGCATGTGCGCAGGCAGCGGGATGGTGCGGTCTTTGTTGCCCTTGCCCGCACGGATGCGCAGCTTGTTCTCACTGCCGATGATGTCGCGCACGGTGAGCTTCAAGCATTCCGAGAGCCGCAACCCACAGCAGTAGATGAGCTTCAGCGGCGTGCGGTAACGCCGCAGGCGGATGTGGCAAAGCAGCGCCCGCACTTGCTCACGCGTCAGCACGGGCGGCAGCGTGTCGTGATCCTTCGCCTTCACTTGGTCAAAGAGCCGCCAACGCGGATGGCCCAGTTGCTCGATGAAGAACACCTGCGCCATCGCCAGTGCCTGACGGATCGTCTTGGGCTGCCAGTGGCGCAGGGTCTTCACATGCAGCAGGTAGTCACGCAGCAGCTCCTCGGTGAGTAGCGCCGGATCAGCCTCAAAGTGCTCACTGAGTAGTCGTAATTGCCGGTAGTAACTGTGCCGCGTGCGCACCGAATCATAACGCAGCGCCAGCACGCGAGCGAACTGCTCCATGGAAGGCCACGGGTGCGTGTAGGACAACGGGTCCGCATAGTCCTTGCCACTGCGCAGCGGCAGCGACTTGGGCGAACGCGGCGGCGTGGCCTGAACGCTAGGTGAAGACGATGATGATGTGGTCGAATGCTTGGCTGCACCCAACCGACGGCGAGAGAGATGAGGATTGAACATAGGACCTCAACCTGCTAAAACACCTCCCCTAAAGCCCTCGATAAATGCTCACGCATCCTTCACCTCAAACCACCTCCGAACGACCTTGCCGCGCAGCGGCTTTGTTCAACAAAACGGATGCAGGCAACGGCTCGAAGGCTGTCTGTCGTGTCAGCAACGTCTTGCGCTCGCCGTCGCCTGATCCGAGGCGTTGATATGGCTAACTCCAACACCACTCGCCATGCCTATCGAAGCGGATTCCGCAGCCATTGTGCAGAGACAGCTCGATGCCTACAACTGCCGGGACATTGAGGCGTTGCTCGCTACTTATGCCGATGATGCCGAGGTTTTCGAGCATCCCTCAACATTACTCGCTCGTGGAGCAGCGGCCTTGCGAGAGCGGTTCACTGCCCGCCTGAAAGAACCGAATCTTTATGCTCGCCTGTTGAGTCGGACCGTCATGGGGCAGACCGTCATTGACTACGAGGAGGTGTTTCGCACCTTTCCTGAGGGTTCTGGTAGTCTTCGACTCATCATGATTTACGAGGTTCGCGGAGACAGGATTGCCCGAGCTTGGAGCATTGCCGGAGAGAAGACTCTTGACTGACTATGGCTCCGAAGCAGCACATTCACGAGCCAACCAAGGGCGAACATTAAAGGGTGCATTGCTGCGAGCCTAAGCGAGCCAGCAAATGCCCCTGTCGTTGAACAAGCCCGACTCTAGCTTCTTCGCGGCCTTATGCGCTTTGTGTTGCGCGGTGGATGTCCGATTGGTTCTTGGACGATGGTTTTGAGCGGCGCGATGACTCTTGATCGTCGCGTGAGGTGCCCGCCATGATTTGGTTGTCATCGTTTTCGGCGCTGCGATGGCTCTTTGCGGGCACTGGGACGATCTGTGTGCGTGGACTGCCTCCAGCGCGGTGTTCCGTATGCTGTTGCGGTGGGCGTTTCATGCTCGTTGCGCTCCTTTTTGCTTGGTGGGGCGCGGCTTTGCACGGGCATCCACAGCGCTCCGCTTGCCCATGATGGCATGATCCGCTCGATCATTTGCATCGGCTGCTGGTAGCACGGAAAAAGGTAGTCACTGACGACCAATCAGGCTGACAGCCAATGGGGGCAAAAAATTGCCATCCGTTTTTGTCCCCATTTGCTGTCAGTTTCCGGGTCAATTTACTCGGGTGCAGCCGAACGCCGGGGGCAGGGTGTCGAGCAGGGAATAACTGGTCCAATGACGTTGGCGGCGAATCGGATGCAGGTTTGGTAGAAAGATTCGGGGTATTGCGTCAGGACAAACACAGATAAGGAGGAAATCAGACAAGCAGTAAAATGGGAGTTAGAACATGGAAACCTTATAGAGCAACCCAGCGGGTAAGAACCCCGCGCGGTAGAGCCTGGAGCCAGGCAGCCGCAAGCGAGTCATGCGTCGTCAGTCGTGAGGCTGGCTCGAAGCGTTGACAGCGAGCACCAAAGCCGTGGGATTGAGCCTCGAAAGATCAATATCGTGGACTGTCTTCGCCGTTACCCTGGCGGGGACCCGTGCGCACATCGCGTCAAAGGGCCAGCGATGGGCGAGCCACCGGGGTCCGAGACCCGGGCAGAGGTGCATGACAGGGGGTGCCTGTGAACCTGAGAGAGCTCCACAACCAAGAGCCTCTGCTGCCGACAACCCAGCCGGAGGTGGACGACACCGGCGTAACAACGTCCTGGCATGAACGAGGGAGCATCACCCACGCGCATGAACAAAGCCGAAGATGCCGCAGCAGTAAGCCGGAGCGAGTCTTCAAAGCAAGCCGAGGTGAGGGGCCGGAGCAGTCGTAGTGTGCCCGTAGTACCGTTTGAAGAGTGGCGAACCGGAACCGACGGGAGCCAGCCAGTAGGAAAGGAGCACACCCGGAAAAAGGAGGAACCGTTGAGGGGAAACACAGCCGCGACACCAAGAGCGGCAGACGTGTCAACCAAGCAGCAACGGATAGCAAAACTTGCCGAGCAAATGCGCGGCAAGGCGCTCACATCGTTGAGTCACCACATCGACGGGGCATGGCTCCTGGAAGCCTGGCGGCGGACCCGCAAGGACGGAGCCGTCGGCGTCGATGGGCAAAGCGCCAAGCAGTATGCGGAGAACCTTCACGGGAACCTCGCCGACCTGCTCGACCGCGCCAAAAGCGGACGCTACAAAGCGCCGCCCGTGCGCCGAGTCCACATCCCCAAAGGAGATGGAAAGAGCACACGGCCCATCGGCATCCCGACACTCGAAGACAAGGTGCTACAACGAGCCATCGTCATGGCGCTGGAGCCAGTCTATGAAGCAGACTTCAAAAGCTGTAGCTATGGATTTAGGCCCGGAAAATCCGCCCATGACGCCCTGGAGGCGCTTTGGCAACAAAGCATGGGAGCATGGCATGAGCGCCCGGTGCGGTGGGTGCTCGACGTGGACATCAAGTCCTACTTCGACACACTCCACCACCCGCACCTGCGGCAAATGCTCGACAAACGGATACGCGACGGAGTGATCCGACGGCTCATCGACAAATGGTTGAAAGCCGGCGTGATGGAAAAAGGGAACCTCAGTTATCAAGACGCAGGCACACCCCAGGGCGGGGTGATAAGTCCACTGCTGAGCAACATCTACCTGCATGAAGTGCTCGACGAATGGTTCGAGTGCGAAGTGCAGCCAGGATGCGTGGCCGCGCCTTCCTCGTGCGCTACGCCGACGACTTCGTCATCGGCTTCGAGTGCGAAGAAGACGCCCGGCGGGTGCAGCAAGTCCTGCCCAAACGCTTTGAGCGCTACGGCCTGACCCTGCACCCCGAAAAGACCCGGTTGGTGGCGTTCAAACCACCCGCAGAACGGTCCCGGAAGCCAAACGAAGACAACAACGACCAAGACCAAGAACCACCGGCCCAAGGCCCCAAGCGCGAAACCAGAAGCTTCGGCTTCCTCGGCTTCACGCACATCTGGGGCCATAGCCGCAAAGGCAAGCCGATCATCAAACGCAGAACCGCGAGCAATCGGCTGACCCGATCGCTCAAAGCGCTGCGCGACTGGATGCGCCACCACCGGCACGACCCGGTGAGAGAGCAATGGCGCAAGCTGATGAGCAAAGTGAGGGGGCACGCCGCCTATTTTGGCATGCCCGGCAACAGCCGAGGACTCTCGCGCTACAGCCATCAAGCCCAGAGAGAATGGTTCAAATGGCTCAACCGGCGAGGCGGTCAAAAGCCGCTGACCTGGGAGAGATACAGTCAATGGTTGAAGGAAACCTTCCACTGGCCCGCCCCCAAAATCCATCTACGATCACGACCCGCGTAGCAAACCCCTCCACCGGAAGAACCGGATGCGGTAGTCCCGCACGTCCGGGTCTGTGAGGGAGCCAGCGGGCAACCGCTGGCTCTACTCGGCGAAAGATTTTCAGAATCACTTTTTCTACCCTTAATTTTTCTACCAAACTCAACAGCGACCTCATGCTGACAAACGGGGTAGTTTGTGGGGAGCCACGAAGTTCCACGGCGCTAGGTGTGGGGCTGGAAGTAACATCCGTGCAGCCCTCTCAGAGAAGCTCGAATGGGCCGCAGTGGGCAAAGAGGCAGAGGGGCAGGGAATTCAAAACTCTCAGAGCTCTGCGCCCTCTACTCCTCGGCACCTTTGCGGCAAAATCGAACGTCCAAAACGCCACCTTGAATTGGGAAACTAGTCAGGTGCAATCGAACTCCGATAGCGTGGATGGTGGAAAAGGCAGTCACTGACGACCATTCAGGCTGACAGCCAATGGGGACAGAAAATGGCCATTCTTTTTTGTCCCATTTGCGGTCAGTTTCCGGGTCGAGTTGATCAGGGGCTTTAGACTTTGGTGTCGTCGCCGGGCGTGAACATCGTTGGCACGATTCAATGGCTCAGAGCTGCGGCTAAGGTGTCCGGCCCATCCAGCGTGCGAGCATGCTCGGCAGCGCGGCGGGCCTTGTTTTGGCCACATAGATGCCGGCGATGGTGGCGCAGGCGGAGCAGAACCAGAAGACTTGGCCGGGCGACCAGCCGAGGCGCATGTTGAGCTCTTTTTGCACGAGGGCGGCACCGGCAATGCCGACCCAGGACAGCCATGAGGCGGCACCTTGCACGCTGCCTTTGCGATCGGCCGGTGGCCGATGCTGGAGCACGGCGGCGATGGGCACGATGAAAAGACCGCCACCAATGCCGAGAAGTGCGAGAGCCACGGTGAACCAAGCCCGCTCAATCCCGGGAATGCCAAGGATGAAGCCCATCGAGGCCATGCCGATGGCTCCGAGGGGAATGAGGCCGTATTCAACATGATCACCGCTGAGCTTGCCAGCAAGGATGCTGCCAACGGCCATGCCGATGGCGAGTGCCACCTGGAGGGCGCTGTTTTCCGTCTCGCCGAGGTGAAACACCTGCTCGGCGTAGAGCACGATGTTCATCTGGAGCAGAGCGGCGATGAAAAAGAAGCCGGTATTGCCCAAGTTGGCCCGCCAGAGATCGCGGTCCTGTTTCATCCATCGGAATTCATGCCAAAGCTCGCCGATGAAATTAAGGTTGAGGGGTTTGGTGGGATTCGCCGCCGGCATGCGGGTGATGCCGAGGCTCAGCATCCAGCCGAGAATGGCCAGTCCAAGCAAGATGAAGCCGCCAATGGAGGGCTGATGAGCAAAGGTCCGCGCCATCCAGGCGGCTGCCAGCGTGCCAAAGATCGTCGCGAGGAAGGTGAGCATCTCGATGATGCCGTTGGCCCATGAGAGCTTGGTCGTTGGAACCACCTCCGGCAGCGAGCCATACTTTGACGCGGCGAAAAAGGCGCTGTGAACGCCCATGAGGCAGATTGCGGCGAGTTGCAGCGGTGTTTTGCCGGAGCCGAGAGCAAAGGCGGCGAAGACCATGATGCCCACCTCCATCATCTTCACGCCGATCATCACGCGGCGCTTGCTGAAGCGGTCCGCCATCCAACCGCCGAGCATCGAGAGCAGCAGAAAGGGGATGGCGAAATACATGCCCGAATCAGAGACCAGCGCATCGAGCTCTTCCTTGGGCAGTTTTTTGGCGATGACGAGGTAGATGACCAGCCAGCGCAGCACGCTATCGGAGAAGGCTCCCTGGAATTGAGTGCCCATGAGGCACCAAAAGCCGCGTTGCCAGTTGGCGGGAGCTTGGGATTCGTTCGAGGTCATCGGGGATTAGCGTTGGATTTCGTGTGGGGCGGGGCAGAGGCGGCGGAGCATGGCATGTGTCGGCAGATAAACCAGTGTGATCAAGCCGCCGATCCAAGCCAGAAGGTAGGCTTCCGGACTCATCCATCGCTGAGGCTCTGTCTCACTCATGCCGAAGACGTAGTTGACGTTGTAGGGCAGCTTCGGATCGGAGAGCACCTCGGCGGAGCCGGGGGCGGGGAGGAAGAGGAACGACACCACGCAGAGCAGGGTGGCCGTGGCGGACCAGCCTTTCAGAGCCCGATGATCATAGCCGAGACGTGTCACCAGCCAGAACAGCAGGAATGGCAGCCACAGATGGAAGAGCGAGAGACCTCGCAGAAACAGCGGGCGGGCATCATCGAACATGTAGGTCGTCATGCCGGTGAGCTGGTGGCCGAAGATGCCGAAGACGAAATCGACGCACCAGAGCGCCTGGGGCAGCAGGATGCCAACGGCGGCGAGGGAGATGAAGACGGGCTTTTCCGTCCACAGGCCGATGAGGGTCAAAATCAGCGCCACATCGCAGAAGAAGAGAAAATTTGTCGGGCCGTATTGTGACCAGTAAACTGGGATGAGAACCGCCATGAAGGCGGTGTAGGCGAGTTTGATCCAGCGAGGGATGAGCGGGGAAGGGGAAGTGGTGGTGTGCATGGCGGCACGACCTATCTCTGCGCCTCTTTTTCCGGCCAATGCATCGACTGTATGATGCCATTGGCGAGGTCGATGAAGGGTTGAAAGGTTGCTCGGGCCGGGCAGCATCGCGTGATGGGATCAATCACACCAAATCCTCGGGGGCGGACACTCGCTATCATGGGTGCCTGGATGCAGACAGCCTTGTTGATTGGCTTTGTCGGCACGGTCGTGGGCATGAAGGGGGCCTTTTCCGAGCTCGGAAAAACTGGCGCTTCCGATGTGGGGGCGCTGAGTGGGCATATCGGCGAGGTGCTGCTCTACACGATGATTGGGCAGTCAATCGCTGCCGTGGGTGCCGTCTTGCTCGGTATCGCTGTCATTGGGCTGGGCTACCGTCGCACCTGGGCCATTGTGATTCTGGCTTTGGTAAGTCTGAACCTCGTGGGAGTGGCGATCGGGGTTCTGAGAATGCTGGTATCGAGTGCTCTTTGACTTAGCCTGCCCCGGGCCGCCTGAACGGGCTAAAGCCCAAAATGCCCGCAGTGCTTTGCTCAGCGATGCAGGTGGGGAACTACAAGTGACGAACTCAAGGCTGCTCGGGCGTGACACCGAGGCCGGGTGGGCTGGGGTTGTGGGAGATGTCGTCGGTGGTGAAGAGCTGTTTGTCGGGCCCGGCGGAGCGGATCTCGAGCTTTCCGGGACCGTTGGCATGAAACCAGAATGGGGTGCCCCACCGATCGACGAGCTGGCCTCCGCGGAGGGCATTGTGCTGGCGGGGGAAGAGGTGGCCCTTCTGCCCGGCGTATTGCGTGCCGGTGAGAGCGGCGGTGATGTCGGCATTGTCGCCGAAGGAGGCATTGATGCCCGCCTTGTGGATGAGATCGACGAACTCGGCCACGATCTGGAGGTCTTCCTGGATCGATTGGCCGGGAGAATTGAGCAGGCTGGCTTTGTGGTGGTTAGCGGCGTCGATTTCTGGCTTCTGATCGGCCTGAGGAGGCGTGTAAAAAAGGTCCGCTGGTTTGCCGAGATCGCTGAGCTGGGGGGCGGGCGGTGGGGCAGGGGGCGTGGTGGCTTTTTTTGGTTCCGGTAGGCGTGCTGGCCAGAAAACGATGACAGCAGCGAGAGCGAGCGCGATGAGGACGAGGATGGATTTCGGACGGCGCATGGTGCGGCGGGGCTCAAGGACGGATCTGGAGAGTGAACGGAACTTTGAGGCGTTTTCCGTCAATGCGGAGGTGGGCGTAGAGGCGGAGGGGGCCGGGCTGGGGGGAGTAAATTTTGAAGGAGAGGGTGGGGCCGCCACGAAGGTCGTCACGCAGGATGTCTCCGCCAGCGGGGTGGAGCTGGAGGAGAGTCTCAGAACCTTCGTAAAAGGCGTGGAGGTGAGCGAAGGCCTGCAAGAAGGGCTCCAAGCGGGTGACGGGCTGTCCTGCGTCGTCCGTGACGGTGAGTTGGAGCATTTGGAGCTGGCCGCTGCGTAGGAGCAAACCTTTGTCACCGGCGATGCTGAGCTTAAAGTGAAAGCCTCCGGCCTGGCTGCTCATGCCGGGCGGGGATGACTGAGCCACTTCGGTGACATGGCCCGCGACCTGGAGATCGGTGGCGGGATACTCGGGTATGCCGGTGCTGGCGGGCGTGAGTCCAGCTCGAATGCGATAGGTGCCGCTGAGTGCCGGGATGAAACTGGCGGTGTAGCTGCCGGGAGATTCGGCAGGCTTGGCGGTGAGATGATGGAAGTCCTCCAAGCGTGGGCCGGTGATGAGGAGTTGAACGGTTTGGGTGTGCATGAGCCAGAGGCTGGATTCGAGGACTGGCTTGCCATCGAGGGTTTCGAGTTTGGCGGTGAGGGTGACTTGTTTGCCGGCTTCGGCAGGTGATTGGGGGCTGATGCTGAGGCGGATGGTGGGCTTTTCAGTTCGGGCGTGAACGAAGCTGTAGGGGATGCGGCGGGGGAGGAGTGGCTGCTGGCATTGCGGGCACTTGTCGCCGGGTTTGCCGAGCACTTCGCTGTGGGTGAGGCAGTGATGGAGCTCGGCTTTGACGACGGCTGGCTCGAAGCCGCTGGCGATGTCGTCGAGGGCGGTGCGGAGCTTTTCAAAGGCGGGTGGCAGGGCGTCGATGTTTTCCGAGAGACTGTTCTGGGCGATGAGATTGACGAGTTGAAAGGCCTGCGTGCTCTGTCGCTCGACGAGGGCTTCCGTGCCTGGCTTGAAGGACTGGCGGGCTAGCGCACGCAAGGCGGGGCTGAGCAGGGAAATCTGCGGCGTGACTTCGAGCGGGCGTTTTTCGTCGATGAGGCGCTCCACATTCGCGGTGGCGAGGCGGATGACATTCCACGCTTCCTCAGCCGTGGCGGGCTCCAGCATGCGCGGCGGCACGGCGACATCTGCGAGGAGGGCCGTGGAGGCGAGAAGTAGGGCAAAGAGCTGGCGTGTCATGCGGAGGGGAATAGACAATGGACAATAGATGATAATGTGTGGAGTTTGCGCGTGTGAACTGGTTTCTTCGAATGCTTTTGATGCTGGCGACCTCGTGGTGCGGGGCGGCGGAGCTGCGGCTGGTGATGGAGGATGGTGGGCTGCGGCAGAATGAGTCGAAGCAGACGAACGAGGCGGGCGAGACGTGGTCGGTGACGAGGCTGAGCTATCTGGTGAGCGGCGTGGCTTTGAAGACGAAGGATGGAACGTGGTCGGAGGTGCCGGAATCGGTGGCGTGGATGAATGCAGCGACGAAACGGGAGGCGGCGGTGTTTTCGGAGGTGCCGGAGGGTGAGTACACGGCGTTGCGTTTTTTTGTGGGGCTGGATGAGATGGAGAATGGTCGTGATCCGGCTTCACGCGGGCCGGAGCATCCGCTGAATCCTCGCCTGAATGGTCTGCACTGGAGCTGGCAGGGCGGATACATCTTTTTGGCGCTGGAGGGCATGTGGAGTGATGCGTCGGGCAAGATGAGCGGCTATGCGTATCACCTCGGGCGTGTGCCGTTTCGCACGGAGATCGTGCTGGAGGGCGCGGTGAAGGTGGAGAAGGCCACAGAGGTGCGTGTGGCGATGGATGTGGCGCAGATTTTGAAGGGCGTGAGCTTTGCAAAGGATGGCACGGCGACGCATGCTCGTGAGGGCGATGCGCTGGCGCTGAACCTGAAGGCAAATTTGAGTCGTGCGTTCGCTTTGAAGGCGGTGAAGGCCGGAAAGGCGGTTTCGGAGCCGAAGATGGTTTTGGGCGAGAAAATGCCGCTGAGCATCGGAAAGGGCTTTCCGCAGCCTAAACTGGCTGCGGATGTGATTTTGACGAAAAGCCGCGTGGAGCTGGGAAGACGGCTTTTTGCGGATGGGCGGCTTTCACGCGATGGGACGGTGTCTTGTGCTTCGTGTCATCAGGCGAACGCGGGCCTGAGTGATGCGCGGAGGTTCAGCGTGGGTGTGGAGGGGCGAATCGGGGATCGGAATGCGATGCCGCTTTTCAATCTGGCGTGGAAGGACTCGTTTTTCTGGGATGGACGTGCGGCGAGTCTGCGGCAGCAGGCGCTGATGCCGATCGTGGACCATCGCGAGATGGATGAGAGCCTGGAGAATGTGGTGACGAAGCTGCGTGACCTCGAAAAGGAGTTCGCGGAGGCGTTTGGATCGCCTGGGGTGACGGCGGAGCGCATCGGGTTGGCGCTGGAGGCGTTTTTGATGACGCTGACGTCGCATGATTCGAAGTTTGACCGCTCACAGCGCGGTGAGGTGAAGCTGAGCGCAGATGAGCAGCGCGGCTTTGAGCTTTTCATGATGGAGCGTGAGCCGCGACTGGGGCAAATGGGCGCGGATTGCTTTCACTGCCACGGCGGGGCGCTTTTCACGGATCATGCGTTCCGAAACAACGGTTTGGCCATCGGTGAGGACACGGGACGGCATCGTGTGACGGGCGCGGCGCTGGACAAGGGCGCGTTTGCGACGCCGAGCCTGCGGAACATCGCGCTGACGGCTCCTTACATGCACGACGGTCGATTCACGACGCTGGAGCAGGTGCTGGATCACTACAGCGAGGGTGTGCAGCGCACGGAGACGCTGGACCCGAATCTGGCGAAGCATCCGGATGGCGGCCTGAAGCTGACGGCGGAGGAGAAGCGCTGCGTGATCGCGTTTTTGAAGACGCTGACGGATGGCGGACTGGAAGGCGGAATGAGGAAACCAGAATGACGAATGGCGAATGGCGAACCTTAAACTCGAAAGGCGCGGTAGAATCGAGGACGAGTTCGAGTAGGAGGACGAGGACGATTCTGAACGCTACTTCGTGACGATGTCGTCGGGCGTGTGGAGCTTCATGTCGGGGCCGGCGGAGCGGACTTCGGTGTCGAAGGCGGAATTGGAGTGGAAGGACCACGGGGTGCCCCAGGGGTCGAGGACTTCGCCGTTTTCGTTGAGGCGTGCGTTTTGCGGGAGGTAGTTGGCGCGGGCGGGATTGGCTCCACGAAGGGCGGCGACGATTTCGGCATTGGTGCCGGTGGGATTGCCGCCGAAGCGCTGGCCGTAGTTGCGCAGATTGAGGGCGATTTCCTCGGCCTGCTGACGCTCGGGGGTGCTTTGGATGCTTTGAAGGTAGTCGGCAGGGATGGCGACGGGCTTCATGGGCGGTGCCTCGATGCGCATCGGTGCCGTGGGCGGGGCGGGTGTGGCGGTGACGACGCTGACCTGCACGGGCGAGGTGATGAGGGCGGGAACGGCAGGCTTTTGCGCCTTGGCGGTGGTGTTGGAGGGCGCTGGAGGCTTTGAATCGGGCGCTTCGGACTGTGGACGCGCGAGCCACCAGATAGCTGCGGTGGCGAGGGGGATGAGGAGTAGGCCGAGGAGCTTTTTCAAATGACGAATGACGAATTCCCGAATGACGAGCCTGCTGCGAGGGCATGAACAGGTTAAAAACCTGTTCCACTTTAGGCGGGCTTCATGAAGCCGATGTAGCCGCTGGAGTGGGAGGTGTTGAAGCGGCCCAGATTTGGAAGGACGGCTGAGACGTCGCTCTGGCCGAGCCCATACCATTTCGCCAGCGTGGCGGTGTGCTCATCAACGGAGAGGGTGGGGAGCCAGCGGCCAGTGCCGGTGTCGTCGGGGCCGTTGACGGCGAAGTTTGGCAGGGTGCCGAACATTTTGCCGCCATCGACGGCGGTCTGACCACCGACGACGATGTGGTGACTGCCCCAGCCGTGGTCGGAGCCCTGGCTGTTCGAGGGGAAGGTGCGGGAGAAGTCGGACGCGGTGAAGGCGACGACTTTTTCGGAGATGCCGAGCTGCTCCATGGCGCGATGGAAGGCGAACATGGCCTCGCTGACCTGGCGGAGGAGACCGTAGTGGGTGCCGCCGGTGTTGGTGGGCTGGTTGGTGAAGCCCGCGCCGTCCACCTGGGCGGTATGGGTGTCAAAACCACCGGTGGAGGCGAAGAAGATCTGGCGGTTCATGTTGAACGCCGTGGGCCCGCGGGCGGCGATGAGGCGGGCGATCATCTTGAGCTGGGTGCCGAGGGTGGTGTTCGGGAAGCCGCCGAGGCCGTCGGCGAAGGCTCCGCCGAGGGCAGGATTGTAGATGCCGGTGAGGCCGGTGTTCCACTTGAAGGTTTGAGGTGTTCCTCCGGTGCCGTTAAATGCAGTGACCTGCTGGGCATTCGTGTAACCACCGAGGGGGCTGTCCGTGGGGTCACGGGTGGTGGCGGTGCTGTTGTTGAGGAGGTCGCCGGTGTAGATGGCGCTGTCGAGGACGCCGGCGTAGGCCTGGCGCTGAAGATTGGAGTGATTCAGGTCGAGAATCGACTGAATGGCCTTTTGGCGGACGCCGGCGGCCCCCATGAGCCCACCGCCGCTGCCCGTGGCATTCATGACGACGGCACCAGCGGTGGAGACGTGGTATTGGGAGACGAGGTTGCCGATTTGCAGGGTGTTGGCTCCATTGAGGGAGACGGACATGGAGATGTTGCCCGCGGGATTGGCGACGGAGTTGTAGATGTCGGCAATGCGACCGCCCCAGCCGGTGGCGGGAGGTTGATCCGGGATGGAGGTCTGCCACTGGGTGACCTGATCGCTGTGGGAGAAGAGTTGCGGCGGACGGTAGGCGGCAAGGCCGGAGGTGTAGTTGGCCTTGGTGGTGGGGCGGACGAGGGTGCCGACGTTTTGGACGATGGAGAGCTTTTTCTCGCCCCAGAGGGTCTGAAGGCGGGAGCAGGAGGGATGGAAGCCGTAGGTGCGGCCCTGGTAGTTGTAGAGCGGGTCGGTGCCGAGCGGTCCGGTGCGGAGGGGGAGCAGCGAGCCGGAGGGGAGGACGAGGTTTCCACGGCCGGCGGCGTATTGAGCGTAGGTGGTGTTGTCGGTGGGGACGATCCAGTTGTTGGCGTCATTGCCACCAGCGAGGAAGACGCAGACGAGGGCCTTGTAATCGCTGGGCGGGTCGGCGGCCATGAGGCTGTTGATGAGCTTCATGTCCCGCAGGGTGCCGGCGGCGGCACCAGCTCCGGCGAAAAGGGCGGAGCGGCGGAGGAAGCTGCGGCGGGTGATGATGTTGGGCGTGTTCATGGCGGTGAATGGGGTGGTCAGCGTGGTGCGGGACTGTGGAGGCGGTTCGAATCAACGCTGGATGGTAAAGTCCGGGCTGGTGAGGATGAGATGAAGGATGGCACGCATGCGATCACGGCGCTCCGTGGCGGAGGGAGTGGTGCTGCCCTGATTGTAGATGATCTGGGAGGCGTGGGCATTGGTGAGGCCGCCCGCGGTCGGTGCCGCGGTGCAGTTTGACAGGAAGGTGAAGGTGTTGGTGCCCGTCACGGTGATCACACGTGCCGTGCTGGTGCTGTTCACCGTGTTGCTGAAGGTGCCATTAGTCACGCCGCTGATGCAGACGCTCTGGCCTGTGGTGTAACCGTGCGGCCGAGTCGTGGTGACGGTGCAGGGATTGCCGGTGGAAATCGAGGAGATGGGCAGGGCGACGAGATCGCGGATGGCTGTCTTGGCCGCCGTGGGCATCTGGTC
Source organism: Verrucomicrobiaceae bacterium (assembly GCA_016713245.1). Lineage (GTDB taxonomy): Bacteria > Verrucomicrobiota > Verrucomicrobiia > Verrucomicrobiales > Verrucomicrobiaceae > Prosthecobacter. Next base: position 1,322,220 of record JADJPM010000004.1, read on the forward strand.
GGCGGTGAGCAAGAGGCTGAGCCGGTCGATGAGAGCGGCGATGTTCTGATTATGCGTCCAGGGCACCGTGGTGTTGGTGGGCGCTCCCCCGAGGCTGAGGTTGGTGGCGTCATCGACGAGCCAAGGCGCGTAATCGAGGGTGAGGGCACCGTTGCCGGAGGAGAAGCTGGAGAAGCCATTGGTCGTGCCGCTGTTGAAGACGCCGTCGTAAATGTAATTGGCCTGGCGGATGACACCGGTCTCGGCGGTGAGTTGGAATTCCGGCGTGGTAATGCCCTGAGAAGCGAGGGAACCCGGGAATTTGAACTCGGGCAGGAAGTAGTTGAAGACCGTATCCGCATTGACCGGAGACTGATCGAGCGTGCCATCCGTGCTACCGATCTGGAAGGAGCTGGAGCGTGAGTTGATGGTGCCGCTGCGCGTGAGGGGCTGGGAGAGCAGCGGGAACTGGTAAACGCTGTTGTTGCCCTGACCATTGCTCCAGCCGGTGGTAGCGCTGGAAATGAGGAAGGTGTAGCCCTTCAGGTCGATGACAGAATCGACCGTGACGACGACATCGATGGGCTGAGGAGTGGCCTGGGAGCCATAGACATTGAGCTGCACCTGATCACCCACCTTGAGATGGTGATCCTCCTCCGTGCGCATGGTGACGCGGCGGTCGTTTGGCGCAGGGAGTCCGGAAGCGGCGATCTGCATGCTGCCAGGACGGAAGCGAGGGCTCATGAAATTGCCGCTACGGGCCGTGGTGATGACTTCACCGGCAGGAATCGTGAAGGTGAGGGAGTTTCCATTGTCGCCGTTGTTGGCGGGGCTGGGATTCGTGGCGACGGTATAAACGGCTTGATCGAGTCCCACCTCGCCGTCGGCCGTGCCGCTGGTGAAGTCGATGAAGAACTGATTGCCCACTTGCAGCCAGTGATTGCCCCAAGTGAGCGTGCAGATATTGGAATTCGCCGGGATGCTGTAGGTGCCGGTGGCGTAGTTTGTGGCCTGGATGGTAAAGGTCGTGGTGCCGGTGACGGTGGCGCTGTAAGTTCCAGTCCAAGGCGCGGGAATGACTGCGGTGACATCCGCCGGGCTGGCGGTGAACTCGAGCAGAACATTGTTGCCGTTGGCAAGCTTGTGTGGCGTGCCCGTATTAACGGTGATGGTCCGTGTGCCGCTCTGGCTATAGGTGCCGGAGTAGGTGGCGGGACGGAAGGCACGCCCGGCAGCGGCGACGCGCAGGAGCGGCTCCCGCTGCTTGCCGAAGGCCGGGATGGCCACCTGTCCGGGATTGCGTGCTTCGTAATCGAGCAGGATGGCCTTGATCACGGCCTGCATGTCTCCGCGCACGCCATCGCCGCGGTCGTTGAACTTCTGCACCACGCGGTAGAGGTAATCGCGCGAAGGATGGCTGGTGACCATGCGCTGGATGAGCTGGCGGCAGATGAAGGGGCCGACATTCGGGTGATCAAAGAGCTGCTGGTGGGAGGCCTCCAGCTCCTGCGTGGGCAGCGCCTGGTAAACAGGATTGTTGAAGTGGGTGGAATTGTGCGTGGCGAGCGGGTCGAGCGGCACGCCGCCGAGTTCGGCGATTCCGGGGAAGACCTCGTTGTTCAGCACGCGCTTCGGCCCGGTGTAGTGACGGGCAGGGACGACGCGCATCTGGCGCAGCCAATTGGCCGGCGCGTTGAGGCCGGTGCGGTCCACGCCATCGTAACCGTCCGTCCAGCCGGTGAAGACATGGGCAAAACCGACGATTTCCCGCTGCGTGTAGGTATCGATGGGGCGGTCATCGGAGGTGAGCATCAGCGTGCCGTCCGGCCACTGGCGGTAAAGGCCGACAGCGAAGAGCTGCTTGATCTCGCGGGCATAGTTTTCGTTCGGGATGCGACCGACGGCGGGGTCCGGCTTGTCGTTGTTCTTCATGTCGAGGTAGCGTCCCATCGCCGGGGTGAGCGTGGTGGTCTCGAGGATCTCGCGGAAATTGTCGAACGCACCCTCGGCGAGCTTGTTGTAGAAGTAAGCGAGGGCCTCGCCACGGTTGTCGAGAGGTCCCTGGCCGGAGATGACGTGGATCTGGCTGAGGGCAAAGGCCAGGCGCTGGCGGAGCTGGTCAGCGCCGGTGATGCTGTTGCGCCACCAGGAGTTGAAGAAGAGCGTCTCATCGAGCTGCGAGCCGCCCTGGGCATCCGCACGGCGGGTGCGGAGCACTTCTTGGAGAGCATCCGTGGCCGGGAGGGCGAACTGAGCATTGATCCAGGCTTCATAACGGCTGGCGGGATAACCTGTGCCGCCACCCGTCGGCGTAAGTGCCTTCAAAGCGGTCACATCGGCGATGCTGGCCCCGTAGCTGGCCTGGGCGAGGAAACGCAGCGCTCCCGTGTCTGTATTGCTGTCATCCGTCCACGCTGGCGGCGCAGGCGGCGGCGTGAAGGTCTTGGAACCATTCGCGAGGGTCAGGTTGCCACGGATTTCGCCGTTGGGGTAAGCAGCGGTGTGCAGGTTGATGTAGGCCTTGCCTTGTTTGATGAGTTCAACGACCTCCGCCTTCGTCATCGTGCCCACCATCGGCGGGATCACCCACTTGTGACTGGTGAAGCCCGGCGGATTGTTATCCGGGAGCGGGCCGCTGCCGGAGGGCGGCATGTTCGGGTCATACATGATGCTAGATGCATGGGTAAGGAACGCGTCATTGTGCACATGCCAGTCCGTCAGCACGCCGGTGAGGCCGCCGTAGGTGTAGGTGACGATGGCGGAATTTTCGTCTTCACTGAGGCGGAAGGTCGCGGAGCCGACGCCATTGGTGATCGCACCGCCCTGGGAGAGCATGGTGGCGATGTAGAGCGTGCCGTTGCTGGAGCCCGGCGCGGGGGCCACCCATGGAGAAATCACATAACCAGGCACCACGGCGCTAGGAGCCGTCGTGGCCTCACCGGGCTTCGACCAGCCGAGAGCGAGGTGATCGTCCCCCGTGCCGGATTTGTGCAGAATCTCGAAATAGTAGCGTTTTCCGGCCTCGAGGGCCATCCAGGGCGATTTCGCGGCGGTGGCCCAGTTTTGAGGCGTGGTGCCGCCACCGGTCACAGAGGCGCGTTTGAAGGCATTCACAACTTCATGGTCATTCGAGAGCCAGAATTCGGCCGAATCGCTCGCAGAGAGCCAGAAGTAGTAGTTCCCGGTCACCGGTGCCGTGATGTAGCCACGGATGCGGGCACCAAAATCCTCCGCAGCGCTCGTGGGAGCCTCCAAAGACGTCAAATTGGCCGTGCTGTTCGGCGCGGTGCCCAGCGGGATGCTCGGAATGGCCGTGCCGGTGATGCCGGTCCACAATTCGCGTGCCACATTTCCTCCGGTGGCATCAACGTGAAGGTTCAACACCGAGGTGGAGGTGCCCGCGCCATTCGTGATGGTGATGAGGATCTGATAATCGCCGCCTGAGCCGGTCGGCGGCGTGCCAGAGAGCACATTGCCGTTGAGCGTCAGCCAGGCCGGAGCGCCGCTGATGGAGATGACACCACCATTGCTGCCCAAGATCGTGTGGGAGAAAGGTCCGCCGACCAGCGCGGTGGCCGCGATGTCGCTCAAGTGCGCCGCCGGGGCCTGCGGCACGCCGGTGGAGGGATAGAGACGCTCCGCCGGGATGATCTGCTTCGGCTGGCTGGGGCTGTACCAGTAGAGCTGGGCCCGCGCGTTGCCGGTGTTCTCATAGTAATCGACTTCGATGTCGTAACGCGTGCCCGCGACGACTGGAACGCGGAAATAACGCTCATTGCCCATCGAAGCCCAGTCTTTGAGTGTCTTGTTCACCGTTTCGATGTTCACATTGCCTGCGCTGGCGTTCGCAAAGCGCCCGGCTTCCAAGTTGACGGCGAAGGCGAACATCTGTGTGGCTGGCTGGCCTGCCAGGGCCGGGGCCACCAAGGTGATGGAGCCGGTCGAGGTGCCGCCCAGGCCCGTGGCGTAGCTCACCGTGAAGGTGGTCGCGGTCGCCGCGGAGATTGTCTTGTAAACGTTGTTACCAAAGCCATCGCCGGCCGTGTTGGCAGTCGTTAGCGCATTACTCGTGGGGTCCAAAAGCAGGCTCATGCCCGTCGTGAAGGTGTTTGGCGCAAAACCAGAGGTCGAATAGTCCACCACCACGTTTCCGGTGCCGCTGGTGTAGGCGTAGCTGGCATTTCCAGCGGGATAGACAGCCGTGATCGTCGCATCACGCGTGTCAGCGACGGTGATCGCGGCCCCGGTGGCTTGATCAGCGAAGGCACCCGCCACCCACTGAACCGCAAAGGTCGTCGCCGTCGGCGCCGGGGCAGCCAGCACCTCATAGCGAGTCGTGCCAAGAGCCGCGGCCGTGCCAGCCGTGGGATCGAGCTCGATGAACTGCCCCGCCGTGATGCTGCCGGGCGTGATGGCCGTGAGCAGGCTGTAATCAATGACCGCCCCGCCGGTGGAGGCCGTGTAGGTGTAGGTGGTGGCGACGTTGGGATGGCTGAGATTTCCACTCGTGGGGTCCAGACGCACCGTCTCGCCGAGGACATAGCTGCCGGGCTTGATGGTCGTGTTCACGTAGTTCACGATGGTGCCGCCAGTGGTGGCGTCGTAGAAATAAGTGCCGCCGCTGCTCGTCCCGGGCACCGGGCGCATGTCATGCGTCTGGCCGTTGAAGCGGAAGAGGCAGCCGTCATCCGCCTGGAAGACAAAGGTGTACTCCTCCGTGAACTGCGGCTGCACTTGGCCGCTCCAGCGCACGGAGAAGGTGTCCGGATTGATAAGCGCCACATCCGGCGTGCCACTGCCCCAGACACCATTGTTTTGCTCGGTCACATGCTGGAAAGTGCCGGTGCGGGCGGGAGAGCCGGAGAAGGTCGTGTTGTTGTAGATCAGGTTGTAAACACCGGTCGTAGTGCTGCCGCTGTGGTTCACGATGAACCCATTCCCCGTGACATTGCTCGTCGGGTGCAGGAAGGCCGTCAGCGTCGTACTGGCCTGCGTGGTCGTGCCTGTGGCCGTGCTCAGCAAGATCGCACCGGGATTGATCGCGGAGATCGTCGCATTCGTCGGCAGCCCCACACCTGTGACGAACATTCCAACAGTCAGCCCGTCCACGGACGGCACCAGCACCGTCTGGCTGCCGGCGGTGGTGGACACGCCAGTCACCGTAATAGGCAGCGCAGCCTGGATGCAGGTCAGCGTCGTGGATGCCTGCGCGGTGACGCCTGTTCCCGTCGCGAGGGTGATGGTCGTGGTGCCGACTGCGACGATGTAGGCATTCGCCGGGATGCCCGTGCCTGAGACCGCCATGCCTGGGATCAGTCCCGCAACCGAGGGGACCGTAACCGTGGCGCTGTTTGCCACCGTGGTGGCACCAGGCACTGTGACCGTGGAATTGGGCGTGATGGGCACCGTAAAGCTCGTGGTGCCGTTCACGGCGGAGATTTGCAGCGTGCCATTGTGTGTGGAGGTGGCACCGGGGCGGAAAAGCGCTCCGGAGGAGAAGGAAAGGTCCACATTTTCACCCACCGTGCGGGAATGACCGCCCGTGGGCGTCACCACGAGGTTTCCAGCTGTGTAGCTCCAGCTCATCGCCTGAGTGTGAGTGAACTGGTTCGCCTGCGGAATGTTAGCGAAGCCTCCGCCATTGATGCTCCACTGCAGGCGGCAGCGAGCGTCACCCGTGGCGTCCACATGCTCCACACGCATCTTGTAGCGTTCCGAGGGATTCGCGGGCACCGCCAGTGCGAGCACCGGGGTGAAGGTAAGCGTCGTGCTCGCCTGCGTCGTCACGCCCGTGCCCGTGGTCACCGTGATCTGGCCGGCCCCGACAGCCGTGATGAACTCATTCGCCGGCAGTCCCGTGCCCGTCACCGCCAGACCGACCACCAGACCGTCCGTCGAAGGCACCGTGATCACCGCACTGCCGATCGTGGTGGAGGCTCCGGCGATCGAGAAGCCCGATTTGAAGGTGCCAACCACCTCGTCATCCGCCTTGCCGTCCACGGGGGAAACCGTCGCGGAGGTATCCCAGCCATGCTCCACGACCTGCTCCTCCGGCAGGTCAAAATCACCATCGCGGTTCAGGTCAATCAGCACCCGCGCCCGGTCATCCGCGTCGAGCTGGAAGCGGTAACTGCCAGCCGTCGTCGGGTGGAGATAAGTCTCAAACGTCTCGGAGTAATTGTCCGGCGAGTTCAGGTGCGAAATCGTCGTCGCATTCGGCGTGCCATAGACCCAGTTGTTGTCCACCGCCTCCGTGCGCTCGATCAAGCCCGGATGGATCGGCTGGATGCTGAAAAAGCAGGTGCTCGTGCTGTTCCCCGGCAAACCTGCTCCGGGAGGCAGCGCGATGGTGAAAGTGGCCGCCGTCTTCGCCGTCACGAGGAAGTTTTGGTGGTTGTACACCGCCGTGTTCAGGTTTCCGCCGTTGAAGGAGAACTTCACCATCGTCGTGTTTGGCGTCAGCGCCCCCAGCAGCGTGGCCAGCCGTGCCGGAGACACGCCTGTGGGTGTGATCACCGCCAAGCCGGTGAAATTCGGCGTCGATCCGGTGCGCACATACTGATAATTCGCCGAATCACCAAAATTCGCCGCGTGCGCATAGATGCCGCTGCTGTGGTCATAATATCGTGCCATCAGACCCGTGCCGGTGGCCGTGGTGGAATTGGCGATGATGACGGTGGCAGATGTCTTGGTCGGGTCGAGGGTGTAGTCGCCAGCGCTACTGGTGGCAAGAGTCGCCGTCACAGACTCACTGCCCTCGACACTGCTATCTGGTGAAGGGTTCACGATGATCTGCTGGCTGTTTTGCCCAGGGGCAAAGGTAACGCCGGTAGAGGGCGAGGCGGCAAAATCTCCCGGATTCGAGGCCGTGCCAGACAGGGTGAAGTTGACGCTGGAGGGGATCAGGGTGCGGGTGCGGCTCACCGTGAAGGTGCCTGCCAGCGGGCCGTCTTCCGAGGCCTGCGTGGCGGTGCTCACGATGCTCACCACATCTGGGATGGCCACTTCTGCATTCAGTTCCAAGCCGTCATTCGTGCCGTCTCCATCGCTGTCCGCCAGCGCGGGGTCCAGCCCGGTGCGGTTTTCCGCCCAGCTCGAAACACCGTCGGCATCACCATCCACATCGGAGACTTCGAGCTTATAAAAACGCATGTTTCCGGGGCTGCGAGTCACCGTCACATAGTGCGGGGTGCCGGGGGGACTGTCAGCGGGCGGGACATATTCCGTGGTGCCAGGTGCCGGAGCGATGCCATTGATGCCCGTGAGCGTGACGATCGTGCTAAATGGGCCATTCAGAGTGGTGTCGCTCTTCACGCGATACTTTTTCCAACCCTCGGAATCGAAGTAGAAGGTCACCGTGGAGGCAGAAACGATGGTGTTGCCCACTTTGAGACAGTCACCCGGCTTGCGAGGATCGGTGCCGGCGATGGATTCGACGAGGTTGGTGCAGCCATCGCTGTCCGTATCGGCCGTTGGCGAGAGTCCCCAGGCGTTGTAAATGGCCTGCCAGATGTCACACATGCCGTCGCCAGGTGCCTGGCCGGGTCCGGCGGAATAATTATCCGTGGATGCCTGCAGGGAGGACATTCCGACAAGAACAGCAGCTAGGAGGCCGGAGACGTGACGCGAGGCGAAACGATTTTTCATGGTGGTGAGAGTAAGAAACTTGGAAAGCTCTTCGTTTCAGCCGTGCTTGGGGTTGGTGGCTTCGCGAAAAAACTCGTTCTGAATTTGAAACTGATTTTACCGGAAAAGGTTGTTCAGCGTCAATGAGAATCTCTCCGCCACTTTTTTGCCTGTGAGCGAAAAGCACTCAGTAAGTCTTCCGGTCTATCCGCAGTACCATAACGACCATCGGCGTACATATGAGCCATCGCCAGGAGTGAACCGTTTTCCGGGGAGATACGCTTTATGTAGCTCAGCGGCCCTTCGGCGGGGCGGCAGGGCGGGTGACCGGCACGAGCTAGTTTTTGGCAAAACTGCCTCCAGGTATGCCGCCAGGGATCACTCTCCCTGCCGCGCCGGCGCAGGAGCAGGCTGATCGTGGCTAGTCCGGTCAAGAGCAGGCCCACGCTGAGGAGCAAAAGCTGCCACCAGGTGCCGGATTCCCAACCCAGGCTGGCCAGCCAGGAACGCTGAAACTCCTGGTTGTACTCTACCACCGCATCCTGCCAGGCGTAATTCACCCGGTCCCAAAAAAGCCGCGTCTCGAACGCCATCAGCCCCCACCAGCCCAGCCGCTCGCGATCCAGCGCCGCGCCGCTGCTCGAAAGATACTGCCGCATATCCGTCCCCACCCGTCCGGGTGCCAGCGCCGCCGTGGGGTCCACGCGAGTCCAGCCCGTGCCGTTCAGCCACACCTCCACCCAGGCATGCGCATCACTCTGGCGGACGATCATCTGCCCCGTGCGGTCACTGTATTCACCGCCGAGGAAACCGATCACCACCCGCGAGGGCACCCCGGCGAGGCGCATCAGCGTGGCAAAACTGGCCGCGAAATGCTCGCAGAAGCCATTTTTACCTCGGAACAGGAAATCCGTCAGTCCATCCGGCCCGGAGCCATATTCGTCCGGTGTCAGCGTGTATTGAAAACCATTCATTTGCAGATGCCGGATGCCGAGCTGCACGATTTGCAGGTCATTCTCCGCCGCAGCTTCCCAGCTGGCGGCCAGATTAAAAACCTCCGCCGGCAGATTCTCCGGGTGATCCAGATAAATGCTGCGGTGGTGAGCTGGCAGCGGCTCTGCGGGCCGCTGCTGGAGCCTCGAAAACATCGTCACCTTCGCCACCCCGCGGATCGGGAAGGGGGAAATGAGCGTGTCATCAAACTCCGGCGTCAGCGCCGCCCCGCCGCTCAACACCAGAAGCGGCACATCCAGCGCAGGCAGCCATCGCTGGCCATGTGGCTCGATTTGCAGTTCCTGCCGCACCGCCTCGCCCACCGCGGGTCTCGCAGGATTCTGCTTCAGCCCGAATCGCTCTCCCCGCCGCCAACTCAGGCCATCACATTCCGCCAAAGTCAGGCAGCGCCAGTAGCGCAGGTCATTCGGCGGCACCCCGCCCTCGGGAAACTCCGCCCGGAAAGCACGTTCCATGCGCAGCGCCACCTTCGTGATGCTACCAGGGTCCAGTTCCGAGGCGATCCCGCTCTCCATGAACCGCCCGCCAAAGGTCGCCTGCAAATTCAGCAGCCCGCGTGGCATTACCAAGAAGAGCACCACCACCAGCGGCAGCGCCTGCGCAAACATCAGCCCCGTGGTTTTCAGCGGACGCCACACGCCGGGCACGCTCAGGCGGAAACGCGTCATGCAGCCCGCGATCAGCAAAAACACCCCCAGGCACCACAGCATGCGGGGCAGGGAATTATCCATCACAATGCCGCAAAGGCACAGGAACCACCCAATCAGCGCCAGCACCTGAAATTCACGAGGAGCACGGCTTTCCAGCAGCTTCACACCCGCCAAAGCCGCCAGCAGGGCAATCCCCGCCTCCATGCTCGCCTGCCCGCTGTAACCGATCCATGTCGCCCCCACCCCAGCCGCCAGCATGAGCAGCCGCACCATCAGCGGCGGAGCCTCACGTCGCAGCACCAGCCGCCAGGCAAAACACAGCAGAGCCAGCACCAGGCACGGGACCGTGATCACGTCGATCAACGGCAAAAAACTCGCCACCAGCACCAGCCCCAGGGCGATCAGCGGCCCTTGTGGCAGGTGAGAGGAACTCTCAAAGCTCGAACGCACTTTCCCTTTGCCTTGCCGCAGCGCCGCACGGCCCTTGCCCGCGGCCTCCGCGTCCAGCGAGGAGGTCAAATCTGCCAACGCATCCAGGCAGTGCCGATGATGAGACTCGCCGCGACCCGCCGGAATCGTCTTCGCAGGCAGGCGGAGTTCGTAGAGCCGCTCATCCTGCTCACACACCTCCATCCAGCGGGCCAATTGACCCGCTTTCGCCTCGCTCGGCAGCTCCAGGGCCGCCCAATCGAGCACCACCGTCTCGCTCGCGTCCGAGGCCCAGGTTTTGACCACCAACGGCCGACCCCGCGCGACTGCCCGCCAATCAATGTGCCTCGGGGAATCGCCCGGCTGAAACTCCCGCGTCCCCGCGAAATCATCCCCGCCTCGACCAGCCCCCGCTGCATGGCCACGCGAGGCCGCCTGCTGCCGCGATTCCGCCGCCAGCGGCTGCGCAGCGGGCAAAGGCAGGTTGCCCACCGCTTTTGCGTGCACCCGCCTTGGAGCACTCGTCTCCACCACCATCTCCACATTGTAGAGGCCCAGTGGATACACACTCCGCGCCAAAAAACGCAGCGTACCCGCCGCCGGGGCCAGCAGTTCCACCACGCGAGACTGCTCTGCCTGCAGCCGATCCACAAAAACGCTGCTCCCGCCATCCACCACCTGGATTTCCACTCCGCAGGCTTCCTTCGGCCCCTCATTGCGCACCTCCAGCCTCACCCGCGAACTCACGCCCTCCTTCGCCGCGCCCACTGATCTCACACGCAGCCGCAGCCCACGCAGATTCGCCCTCGCGTGCAGCATCGAAACCAGCGTCAAAAGCCCCGCCAGCAAGGCCAGTAGATACGCCGCCCCATTCGACTGCGCCTCCGCCGCATACCACATCGCCGCCAGCATCGCGATCATCGCGAGCGTGTGCCAGTTGGCGCGGAGATGGAGCTTCGGCGGCATAAAAAGCGGGCAGGTAAGGGCAGGTGCCTGTACCCTACGCCACGCTTTTCAAAACAGGGAAGTCAAAAACTAGCGCACGAGTCAGATCACGCCATCAGCGCCTTCACCGGCTTCGCCGGATTGATGCCGATGAGCTTTCCATCGAGGCCCTGGGTCTTGAAGCTGAAGCGATCCGCGTGGAAGCCGAGCAAATGCAGCACCGTCGCGTGGAAGTCGCTGATGTGGAGCGGGTCTTTGACGATGTTGTAGCTGAAATCGTCCGTCTCGCCGTAGATCGCGCCGCCTTTGGCACCGCCACCGGCCATCCACATGCTGAAGCAGCGCGGGTGGTGGTCACGACCGTAGTTTTCCTTCGAGAGACCGCCTTGGGAGTAAATCGTGCGTCCGAATTCACCGCCCCAGATGACGAGCGTGTCATCCAGCATGCCGCGTTGCTTCAAATCCTCCAGCAGCGCATAGCAGGGCTGGTCCACGTCTTTGCACTGGCTGGGCATGCGACCGCCGACGTTGCTGTGGTGGTCCCAGTTGTTGTGATAGAGCTGGATGAAGCGCACGCCGCGCTCCGCGAGCCTGCGGGCCATGAGCACGCTGTTGGCAAAGCTGCCGGGCTTCCGCACATCGTCGCCGTAGAGCTTCATCGTGGCCTCGGACTCTTTGCTCAGATCGGTCAGCTCTGGCACGCTGGCCTGCATGCGAAAGGCCATCTCATACTGCGAGATACGCGTCTGCGTTTCGGGATCGCCGAGTTGCTGGTAATTGAGTTCGTTGAGCGAATTGAGGCCTTCGATGGTGCGCTTGCGCACGCTGTCCGGCACGCCGGGCGGGTTGTTGATGAAGAGAATGGGATCGCCTTTGCTTCGGAAGCTCACGCCCGCGTGCTCGCCCGGCAGATAGCCGCTGCTCCAGAGTCGCGAAGAGATCGCCTGCTCCTGCTCGCGATTCGAAGGCGTCGCCACGAGCACGACAAAGGTCGGCAGGTTTTCATTCGTCGATCCCAGGCCATACGAAGCCCACGAACCGAGGCAGGGACGCCCGCCGATCTGATTTCCCGTCTGCATCGCCGCGATGGCCGGTTCGTGATTGATCGCTTCCGTGTGCAGCGAGCGCATCCAGCAGATTTCATCGGCCTTCTTGGCCAAATTCGGCAGCAACTCGGTATTCATCATCATGCCGCACTGTCCCGCCGCGCTGAAATCAAACTTCGACGGCGCGATGGGGAATCGCGCCTGCCCGCTGGTCATCGTGGTGAGCCGCTGCCCCTGCCGCACGCTGTCCGGCAGGTCCTTGTCATACCACTTCATCATCTCTGGCTTGTAGTCGAGAAGATCGATCTGCGACGGCCCACCGACCATGTGCAGGTAAATAACACGCTTGGCCTTCGGCGCGAAATGCGGCCCTCCGGCCTTGTGCGACGCATTCGCGAGCGTCTGGCCGAGCAGCGAGGTCAAAGCGGCCCCACCGAGCAGGTGAGAGCCATTGGTGAAGAATTGACGGCGGGTGAAGGGGTTCATAGGGGGCAAGTTTCTGGTTTAAAGTCGAGGGCAGTCGTGTTTCGCGTCAGCAAAGTAGCCATCTCGCTCCGTCGAGATGAGCGGAGGGCTTTCGCTAACACAAGCGGTGCACGAATTGAGGGGTTCGGTGTGATTGCCATGCGCCAGGCTCATCTCGCGGAGCGAGATGGCTACTTTGCTTCGCCTGATGGGTGCTGGCTGGCATGGTTGGCATCATTTGTTCAGAACTTCGTCCAAATTGAAGAGCTGGTTTGCGAGCATTGTCCACGCGGCGAGCTCGGGCTTCGGCAGCTTCGCATCCACCGGCGATTCGCCGACTTTGAGGAGCGCTTCGGCATCGGCGGCGTTCGCGGTGTAGTGGTTGCGGAGATCGGCGAGGCTGGCTTCGACGAGGGGCTTTTCTTTGGCGGTGAGCGGGCGGCAGAGGATGCGTTCGGCGATGAAATCGAGCGGGGTTTTCGAGGCCAGGGCCTTTTCGGCGAGCTTGCGGGCAGCTTCGACGAATTGGGGGTCGTTCATGGTGACGAGAGCTTGCAGAGGCGTGTTGGTGCGCTCGCGGCGGACGCAACTGGCCTCGCGGCTTGGGGCGTTGAAGACTTCCATGTTCGGCGGCGGGGCCATGCGCTTCCAGAAGTTGTAGAGCGTGCGGCGGTAGAGGTTTTCGCCTTTGTCCTGCACGTAGTTGCGTGTGTCGCCGCCGGGCAGGCCGACGACGTCCCAGATGCCTTCGGGTTGATAGGGTTTGGTGCTGGGGCCACCCATTTTCGGCGACAAGGTGCCGCTGGCGGCGAGGGCGTAGTCGCGCACCATTTCGGCGTCCATGCGGAAGCGCGGGCCGCGGCTGAGGAGGCTGTTGTCGCGGTCTTTTTCGAGCTTTGCGGGTGTGGTGGCGGCGCTTTGACGATAGGTGGCGCTGGTGAGCATCAGTTTGATGAATTTCTTCACATCCCAGCCTCCCTCGCGGAATTCGACGGCGAGGTAGTCGAGCAACTCCGGATGGCTGGGAGCCGCGCCCATGATGCCGAAGTCATCCGGCGTCTTCACGATGCCTTGGCCGAAAAGTTCCTGCCACAGGCGATTCACCGTCACACGGGCCGTCAGCGGGTTTTTCGCGTCCACGATCCATTGGGCGAGCCCGAGGCGATTGCGCGGGGCTTTTTCGTCCAGTTTACCGAGAGCCGCGGGGACCTCGGCGGTGACTTTGTCCCCGGGTTTGTCGTAGGCACCGCGCATGAGCACATTCGCCATGGGCACGACATTTTTCACTTCCTCCTGCACGTGCGTGATGGGGCTGCGGGCCTTGATGGCCTCTTTCTCGCCTTCGAGCTTCTTCATGGCTCCATCATGCTTCTGCCACTCGGCGTCGCGGGTGGCGAGGTAGTGGGCAAAGAGCGCATTCCGCTGCTGCGGCGTGCGTTTGTCGCTCGCGGCGGCTAGCACGGCACGCAGCGGACCGACATCGGCGAGCGTTTTGATCTCGGCCTCGCTGAGCATGCGATCATACACGCGGGCGTCCTGCACGCTGCCATCGGCAAAGACCGCGCCATCGCTGCGCTGGCCGATTTTCAGCGGCACGGTGGTACGGATGCTGGCCTTGGGCTTGATCGTGTTTTTCTCGACGGTCATGCGCTTTTGCGGCACGCCATTGACGTAAATCTGCACGCCCGCCGCCTTGCCACTGCCATTGTAAGTGACGAAGACATGCTGCCACTCGCCCGGTTTGAGCACGGGTTCGCGTGTGCTCACCTTGATGGCGTTTTCCTCCCACTTATCGACCAGGTGCACGGAAAGCCCGCGATTGTTCTGCCAGAGGTCCCAGCCGCGGTAGCCGTTCTTTTCGTCCATGCGGGCCATGATGGCTCCGAAGACGCCGTTGCGGCCCGCTTTGATCCATGCGCCATAGCTGAACTTCTGGTTCAGCTCGAAATCACCTGCGTCACTCACTTCAAACGTGCTGCCCGCTTTGATCACCGGCGCAGGCCCCAGCTTGCCACCGGGTGTCCACGCGATCTGGCCGAGCGCTTTCGCTTTGGCGGGGGAGCCGCAAACATTCGCCACATCATTGCCCACGCCTTCATTGAGCGGCAGATGCACCTGCAGGCCCTTCGTCGGCACATCCTGATCGAGATGCTCCGGCTTCGCGGAGGCGAGCCATTCGTTGAAATCTTTGCCAGCGGCCTTGCGGCGTTCGTCGCGCTGCTTGGTGGCCTCCGCGATCTCGGCGGGCAGTTTCGTCCAGCGTGGCTTGTCCTCAGCGCTCGGAATGACGAGCACAGGGCCACGGCCGTCCTTCACGTTGCCATCTTTGGCACCCTGCGTGGTGTTGCGGAAGAAGGCGGCCAGCGAGTAGTAGTCGCGCTGCGTGATGGGATCGAATTTGTGATCGTGGCACTGGCTGCAATTCGCCGTGAGGCCCATGTAAACCCAACCCATCGTCTGCACGCGATCGACGGCGTAGTTCGCGAGGTTTTCCTCGTCGATGGTGCCGCCTTCGTTGGTGGTGATGTTGCAACGCTGGAAGCCGGTGGCGATGAGCTGCTCTTCCGTCGGATTCGGCAGGAGATCACCCGCGATCTGCTCGACGGTGAACTGATCAAAGGGCTGGTTCGCATTGAAAGCACGCACCACCCAGTCGCGGTAGGGCCACATCTCGCGGTAGTTGTCGAAATGCAGGCCGTGCGTGTCGCCGTAGCGCGCGGCGTCCAGCCAGTAGCGGGCGCGGTGCTCGCCGTAGGCCGGGGATTTCATGAGTTCGTCGATCAAGTCACTCACGGACTGATCGGTCAGCCCGGATCCATATTTGGCCAGCAACTCCGGAGAAGGCGGCAGCCCCGTGATGTCGAGCGCGATGCGGCGCACGAGCGTGCGTGCATCGGCCTCAGGAGCGGGGGCGAGCCCTTTTTTCTCCAGCTCGGCTAGCACAAAGCGGTCGATGGGCGTCTTGACCCACGCTTCATTCTTCACCGCAGGCAGCGCGGCCTTTTGCGGCGGGATGAAGCTCCAATGCGGCTGCCAAGGAGCACCCTCGGTGATCCACTGCTTGATCATCGCGATCTGCGCCGGCTTCAGCTCCTTGTGCGACTCCGGCGGCGGCATGATTTCGTCTTCATCCGTCGAAATGAGACGCTGGTAGAGGCTGCTCTTGTCCGGCTGGCCTTTGATGACTGTGGGCTCCTCGCCCTTCTTTGCGGTGAAGAAACCAGCCTCCGTGTCGAGCCGCAACCCGGCCTTGCGAGTGCCCGGATCGGGTCCGTGGCAGTGGAAACACGCGTCCGCGAGGATGGGGCGGATGTCCTTGTTGAACTCGACGCCCGCGAAGGCAGCGGCGGGAACGATGAGGGCGATGGAGAGCGTTTTGAGCATGGTATGAAAGTGCTGGGGGCCGGTATGAATGTGCTTACGGGGGCTGGGGGGAGGGTTTTGCGGCAAAATTGGCTGTTTTTGCTGCCGGAGTTGGCATCAGACCATCGCGCTGCGCAGCGCCAGCCGCTCGGCCTCCGGCAGGCTGCTGGCCGAAATGGCCCGCCAGGCCGCATTGATGTCGATGCGGCTCCAAAGCGCCGCGAGGCAGTTTCCGAGGCTCTGGCGCTCCTTCGGCGTCTTCACGTGCGTGAGCAGCACCAGCGCCAGATCCGGCCGATGATGCTTCACGACCAAAATCAGGTCCTTCAGTTCCGCGTCATCAAACGAAGCGATCAATTCCGCATCGCTCAGCGGCGCATCCAGATGCGGGAGCACGGTTTGGTCACCCCGTTCGAGACGGGCGACGAGGCGCTGGAGCCGCTCACGGCGCAAGGGCAGGGGAAAGGAGGCTTGCATGGTATTCAGATGGCCTTGGGGGATACTATTGTGCCTACGGCTGCAATTGGGAATCTTTACCGGCAAAGTCATGGCACTTTCGGCAAAAGATGTGTCGGATTGTGCAGTCACCCATACGACAGGCCGCGGACTCCTGTCTTGTATGCGGGTGCCTTCCTTGTGTAAAATCAGCCCATCATCGCGGCGATTTCACCACCGCCTGCATGCACCTGCTAGGAGCGGCCGACACGGCAGCCTTTGTGACCTACCTTGCCGAAGTGTTCTGCCCGACGCTGAGCCGGGGTGATCTTGTGGTGATGGATCACCTCACTGTGCACAAAAGCCCGCAAGTGGCGGCCTTGGTTGAAGCGGTGGGAGCCGAAGTGAGGTTCCTGTCGGCCTACTCGCCGGACCTCAATCCGATTGAGAAAATGTGGAGCAAAATCAAAGCCTCTCTGCGAAGCACAGGGGCCCGCACTCCTGAGGAACTCGACCAAGCTATCAGCCGGGCGTTCTCAAAAATCACAGCCAAAGACGCCGCAGGTTATTTTGCCTCTTGCGATTATAGCATTATTTAAAATGATCTAGAGGAATGATTGCTCAGCGGAATGCATGACAAGAGTTACCCCATTCCCTTGTCCAATGCCCATCACGGCCCCACCACCTTCAGTCGCACGAAGCGCCGCGTGCTGGTGGGGAAGGTGTAGGTGATGTTGTTGCCGTTCACGGTGACGGTGCCGCCCACGGTTTCGGTGGTCCATGTGCCGGTGAGGGTGTCGCTCGATTCGATCCAGAAGTTCGTGCCATACACGCCGGGGTAGGTGCTCGCTTTGGTCCAGGTGATGCTCAGCGTGCCGCCCGTGTTGGTGACGCCGGGGAGCGGTGTGGTGCCAGTGGTGTTGCTGTTGCCGCCGACGAAGTATTCGATGCCGTTGGCGACGCCGTCGCCATCGTGGTCGGCGGTGAAGGTGCCTGCGCTGCTGTTGGCGGTCTGCCAGGTGGTGTAGCTGGGCGGTGTGGTGCCGATGAGGTAACCGCTGCTGTTTAGTGAGAAGCTGGTGATGCCTGCGGAGACGATTTTGCTGAGTTGCGTGGCAGTGAGCGCGGTGGCGGTGGTGCCAAAGCGTAGCGAACTGCCGCTGACGAAGGTGCCGGTGATCGTGAGCGTGCCGCCGGTCCAGTCGATGGCGCTGCTATCGGCAAAGGCGAGGGCGGCTCCGGTGCCGAGTCTGATGGTGGAAGCGGCATGGGTGACATCGAGCGTGCCTGCGGTGTCGGTGCGGGTGTTCGCATCGAGGGTGGCATTGCCGATGATGACGTTCGAGGCGTCGGGCAGCACGTTGCTGGCACCGAGGACGAAGGTGCCGCCGCTGAGGGAGGTGTTGCCGGTGTAGGTATTGGCTCCGGAGAGCTTCCAGGCGTTGCTGCCGCTTTTGGTGAGGTTCACCACTTGAGCGCCTGCGGTGGCTCCGTTGAGCGTGTTGTCGGCGATGACGCCCTGCACTTCGTTGGGCGTGGTGGTGGTGCCAAAACTGCCGCCGAGCACGAGCGTGCGTGCAGCACCGCCGGTCATCGCGACCGGGCTGTTAAACGCGGCAGCGGTGAAGATGATGACGCCGGTGCCGTTGTTGGACACGGTGGCGTTGGTGGCTCCGGTGGCCACTCCGCCGACCTGGATGGGACGGTTGGTGGTGTCGCCCGTGCCGGTGTAAACGAGGCTGGCCGAGTTGGTGGAGGCGATGACGATGCTGCTCGTCGCGGGGGCGCCGAGCGAGCTGGCGACGCCGTAGTTTTTCAGGGTGTTGATGGTGAGGGTGCCTTGGCGCATGTTGGTCTGGCCGGTAAAGGTATTGAGGCCGTTGAGCACGAGATTGCCGGTGCCGTTTTTATTGAGGCCGGTGGCTCCGCTGACGATGCCGCCGACGGTGACGGTGCCGTAGATCTCCTGGGTGGCATTCACGCTGAGCGAGACATTGCCGGTGACATTCCAGTTCCCACCGAGGCGGTAGTTGCCCGCCCAGACCATGTTGTCAGCGAAGTTGATCGTGCTGCCGCTGGCGTTGTTGAGGTAGGGGTTGGTCGTGTTGCTGCCAAACGTGAGCGTGCCGCTGCCGAGCGCGGTGGTTGTGTTGAGAAGGAGCGTGCCGTTGCTCAAAAGAGTGCCGCCGGTGTAGGTATTGGTGCCGCCGAGGGCCAAAATGCCTGCGCCGGTCTTCGTGAGGCCTGCGGTGCCTGCGACGACGCCATTGAGGGTCGCGGTGTTTTGCGCGACGTCGATGGTGGGCGTGGTTCCGGCGAGTGTGAGCGTGTTTCCGGCGTTCACGGTCCATGTTTCGGTGCCGGTGGTGTCGCCAAACTTCCACAAGCCTCCGGTGCGATCCGCCTCAAGCGTGAGCGTGGTGTTCGCCGCGATGTCCACGGTGCTGAAATCGATCGTGTCGCCCGCGAGCGGTGTGGGCACGGTGTTGGCGATCCAATTCGATGCGGTGTTCCAACTCTGCGCACCGCCTGCGGTCTGCGTCCACGTGCTGAGAGGCTGCGTTTCCGCCAAAACCTCGATGGAGGCCGCATTGATGCTGTAGCTGCCACCGGTGCTGGTAGTGAAGGTGGGCGTCACCGCACCAGGCGTGGCGACTTGGATATGCCTGACGGCCAAACTGCCCCATTGACTGCCCCAATTGCCACTCGCGGCCTGAGTGAGAGGCGCATTCGCGGTGGGTGTGCCTGCGCTGTTGCCGTTGCCGGAGTTTTGCAATCCAGCGATGACGAGTGAGTTGCTCGCGGAGGTCGTGAGCGGCACCTGCGTGATGCCATTGCCTCGTCTGCCGTTGATGGCGCCAAAGCCCGGCGCGGTGCCGGAGAGCGCATACGCCACACCGAGGCCGCCGTTCGGATTGTAACCAGAAACCGTGATGCCGGTGCCGACCGCCCCCGGACTGTCGAGGTAGTAAATCGCGATCGTGCCGTCTGCATTGCCACCGGTCTGCTGCACGGCCTCGATCATCTGGATGCCGTTGTAGCGCACGCCGTAGGTCATGCAGGGATCGTTGTTCGCGTTCTCCATGGCGATGACGACGACGAGCTTGTCCGCGGTGGCCGCATTGAAGGAACCGAGACCCGTCACCGCTTTGTAGCCGCTGCCGCTCGCGAGTGCGAACTGCTGCGTGGCATTCACCGTGATCGTGCCCGCGAGCGTGGTCGGTGTCGTCGTGACGGTCACAGGCGCGGAAGTCGCGTTCGTGAGCGTGCCCGCACGCATCGACACCGTGTAAGTGTAGGTCGTGCCTGGCTGCAAACCGGTGTCTGTGTAGGTGCGCGAGGTCTGCCACGCGCTCGAGGTCGCGCCAGGATTGCCGGAGGTCTCGGTGAACTGATATTCCACGGTGCCACCCGTGTAGCCATATTCCACCTCGCCCATCTCCGCGGTCATCGTGACGGCAGTCGGTCCATTGGTCTCCGGTGTCAGCTCAAAGGTGGACACCGCAGGCATCAGCGGGCCCCAGGTGTAGAAAACGGCCGGATTCGCCGGCAGGCCCACGTCCTCCACATTCGGCGTGGCGAGCAGCTCGATCTTCGTCACCGCACCATCGGCCGCAGGCAGATTCACCGCCTCCGTTTCGATGCTCGCCAAATCGGTGAGCGAGGGCGAGGTCAGCGCGGACGCAGGCATGATGTAGGTCTTCGTCACACCGCCCTGCACCACTCTCACGCAGTAGTCGCAGTTGTTCGCCAGATTGAAGAGCGTGTTCGCCGCCGTGCGATCCGCCGCCACGGTGGGATCAAACAAGCGAATCAAACCCGACGTGTAAGGCCCGATCGGCGGATACACCATGTTGATGGCCGGTTTGGCACCCGACATCGTGGCGAGGATGCTGATGACCTGCACATCACGCTGCTGCGGGAATTGCACCCCGTTGTTCGTCACCACCGTCGTGTAGTCGCCCGTGGTCGCATTCCACTGCGCCCAACTGCCCGCTCCACCGCTCAGCGCCGGATTCCACACCACCACATGGCTGTTCATGTAGTTGCGCATCTGATTCACCGAGTAATCGGAGAAGTGATTCATCAAAAAGCCCGCTGGCTGCCAGCCCTCGCCGCCGCCCTGCATCGGGTCCACCGTGTAAGTGCCCACCGGCTTGCCGCCGACGTTTCCGGCCACCACGGTGCATGGGATGAAGGTGTTGGTGCGCTGATCAATCGCCCACGCAGGTCCGGCGTGCGTGCCGTTGTAGTTCGACGGCGCGGAGATGCCATGCATCGCGCCTTTGTAGGGATACCCGGCATTGTCACCCCAGTGCGGCAGCGACAACGCATGACCCAGCTCATGATTCAAGATGCCGATGCTGTTGCCATTGCCCACACCCGCGTAACCACCCGCCTGACCGCCCGCAAAAGCCCCATACACATTCAGGTAATACAAACTCCAGCGCCCGGAGCGACCCGCCGCAGCCTTCAGCGCTCCATTCCACTGCAAAGCCGCCGCCTGCTCGCCATCAAAGGCCAGGCCCGTCTGCCCCTGATACTCCGCCTTCGACCGGATGCGCACGCCTTGCGCACTCACGTCTGAACGCGGCGGGATCACCAGCTCGCGAAACACCACGTTGTTCAGCCGCCGCACCTCCAGATCCGTCACCGGCCACTTCTGCTCCAGCTCTGCAAACGTGCCCGCCGTGTAATCGCTCGGCGTCCGTGCAAAGTAATGCACGTCCGTCATCGTCATGATCACCTTCGTCGGCGCATTGATCTTCATGTCCGTCACCGTCGAGACCACACTGCCCGCGTTGACCGTCACTTGGAGCCCCTTTTTGATCCACGCCGCAGGCAGCACGCCGGTGAACGTGTTCGCCGTGCTGTGCTGCACCACGCCCAGACCATCCGGGATCGAAGTCGGCAGATTCGCCGGCCCCGTGAGCGCCACCGTGAGGAAATTGCCATTCAAACTCAGCGTCGCGAACACCGAAGGCGACGCAATCGCCGCCGGGTCCGTCACATGCGCTTTGATAAACACATCCCGATCCGCCACCGTGCCGAAATACGGATTGTCCGGCTTGTGCAGGTGCGTCTGGCCAAAATAGATCGCATCAATCGACACCGCGCCCGCCGAGCAGGCCGCGATGAGGAAAGCGAGAAAGGATAGCAATTTCATGGTTGGGGTGCCTTCATTCTCTGAATTTCGCCCCTTCCCGGCAATCCATTCTCCATTTGCCCCCTGGCCACCAAACGGCCAAGTTGGCCCCGTGAGCACACCGAGCTTCCTCACCCTCGCCGACCAGGTCACCGAGCATCTTCGCAGCGAAATCCTGCGCGGACGCTGGAGTGGAGCGCTGCCCGGAAAGCACCAGCTCGCCGCCGAGCTCGGCGTGAACAACAAAACCGTCGAAGGCGCCCTCCGGCAGCTCGAAAAGACCGGCCTGCTCCTCGCCCAAGGCGCGGGCCGCAAGCGGCTCATCAACACGCGCCGTCGCAGCACCTCACGCACCCTCCGCATCGCCCTGCTGCTCAACGACCACGAAATCGACGAAAAGACCAAAATCGTCATGGAGATCCGACACGCCCTTGATGCGGCCGGACACACCCTCGTCACGCCACCCAAGTCGCTCGCCAGTTTGCGTTTTGATCCCAAACTCGTCGCCCAGCTCGTGCGCAAGACCGAAGCGGACGCCTGGATCATCCTCGCGGGCTCACGAGGCGTTTTGGAGTGGTTCGCCAGCCAGCCGGTGCCCGCCTTCGCCGTCTTCGGCAACCGCGTCGGCGTCAAAATCCCCTCCGTCTCGCCCAATAAGCCGCCCGTCATCGCCGAAGCCACGCGACACCTCATTTCGCTCGGTCATCGACGCATCGTCCTGCTCACCCGACGCGCCGTGCGCCTCCCGCAACCCACCGCCGGCCTCGCCGCCTACCTCGAAACCCTGCGCGAGCACGGATTGCAGCCCAGCGAGTTCAATCTGCCCGACTGGGAGGAAACCAACGCCGGCTTTCACGAATGTCTGCGCTCCCTTTTCAAAGCCACGCCGCCCACCGCGCTCATCGTCGATGAAGTCACCTACTTCGTCGCCACCATGCAGTTTCTCCTCCTCCACGGCCTCCGCGTGCCCGCCGATGTCTCCCTCATCTGCACCGACGACGACGTCGCGCTCTCCCACTGCGATCCCCCCGCCGCCTGCATGCGCTGGGACATGCGCCCCGTCATCCGCCGCATCGTAAGCTGGGCCGCCAACATCAGCCGCGGCAAAGCCGACTTCACCCAAACCCTCACGCCCGCCGAGTTCGTGCACGGCGGCACCCTCGCGCCTGCGGCCGCTCCGAAGCGTGCATGAAGGGCGTCACTTCAGCTTCTCAATCGGGATCACCGCCATCTCGGCGCTATTGTGATTGCCGCCCCGGCCGCCATTGTTGGAAAAGCCGATGTAAAGCCTGCCCTCGTGCTCGGTGGCGCAGGGATAGCTGAGAGCGGCTTTCGGATTCGATTCGCCAGAACCGCTGTGCTCGGCATGGCGGATGACGAAGACCTTGCTGAAGACTTCGTTGCCCGGTTCGCTGATCGCGATGGTGAGCGGGAAGCGTTTGCCGCCGTTGTTCGCGGCATTCGTGCACACGAGGTAGCGGCGTCCATTGCTGAGTAGGCCCGCTGTGGGCTTGCTGGTGGTCATGGGCAGGTTGCTTTCGCCCATCGTGGTCCAGGTGCGGCCATAATCGGTGCTCTTCGAGATCAAAGCGAGCGGCTTGCCGCCATAGCGGGCGATGTTGAGCACGTTTGGGCCGTCCACGATGATCGACGACTCGCCCCACATTTTGATGCCTTCGTGCACCGGAATGCCGACGAAGTCCCACTTCGTGAAATCATCCCCATGGCTGATCGCGACCGCCGCGGGAAAGACGCCGGTGTTCGAGTAAGGCCCCGCGCTGATGCCTGCCATGATCCAATTCCCATCGCTCATCTTCACCGGCTGATTCAGCGCCCAAAAGCCGTTTTCGAGCACCACGCCATGCTTGATCCATTCGCCCGTCGCTTCATCAAGCGAGTAAGCCCGCGTGTGGATGCGCTCCATGTGGTTGTAGTAGGCTCCGTGGAAGGCCCAAAGCTTGCCGCCATGCGAGACGAAGACACCATGACTCACCGCGAGATTTTCTTCCAATCCCGCGTCGATCACACGCAGCTCGCCCCACATTTTGCCGCCATCCTCGCTCACGCGATACTGCGCCTCCTCCGTCACCGTGTTCTCCGCGCCCTTGTTGTGGCCGATGGAGGCGTAGAGCCTGCCCTTGTGCCAGCAAAGGCCCACGCCGTGCAGAAAAGTGTATCCATCCGCTGCCTTGTCCCACTTCTTGATGACGTGAAACTCGACGCCATCGAGCACGGGCAAGTCTTTGTCCTCAGCGAGCTTCTTTGAGGCATCCCAAAGCGGAAAATCGGCCGTTTTCGCCTTTGGCAGATCATGCGTGGCCGCGACGGGCTGGTATGGAAGATCATGTAGCGCTTGCGGCTCAATTCGCACCTCATCGAGTGCCCCGAGGAAAGTCTGTCGAACTCTTCCATCGTCAAAAATGCCACCGAGCGTGATCGGAGCCTCCGTGGCCGGAATCGGCTTCTTGAGCTTCGTTTCGCCCACGAGCCTTCCATTCAGATAGAGCGTCGCTTTCGCCGAATCGACCACCAAAGCCGCAAAATGCCACGAACCGGCCTTCAGCGGCTCCGCACACGAAATCGTGCTCCAGCCGCCTTGCTGCAAATAAGCCTTCAAATGCCCGTCCGGCTCGATGAGCAGGCTCCACTCCCGTTCGCCGCGCGAATAGCGATTTTTGCCGATCAACATCTGCTGCCCGCCCTCCAGCGCATACGGATTAAACCAAAGCGAGACCGTGAACGAACCCGTGGCGAGCTTCGCACTGTCTTTCAGCTCGATTAATGAGCCTCCATCGAGCACCAAACTCCGCGCTGAGGCTCCAGCGGCCGATTTGGCAGTGCCGCGAACGATCAATGAATCGGTGACGCCATCCAGTGGCCAGGTGACTGCGAGTGCTGAAGAGGCGAAAGCGAAGAAGAGAAGTGATCTCATAGGTTTGGGCGGCTCTGAAATCCTCACTCTACCTTCATCGCCCCATTCATGACCATCCAGTGGCCGGGGAAGGTGCACAGATAGGGATACTCGCCTTTTTCCTTCGGTGCGGTGATGTGGATGACGAACTCGCCCTTCGGATTCGTCATGTCGGTGTAGGCGATGACGTCGTCGCTGTCGGGGACGTAGTGCTTTTGCATGCCTTGCGGGTCGGTGATCATGAGATTGCACTTCTCGCCGAGTTTTTGCAGCGAGCCGGGCTTCGCGAGCAGCCAGTTGTGCGGCACGACATCGGGGTTCTCGAAGCGAATGGTGAGTTTTTCGCCTGCTTTGGCCAAAAGTTGCTTTTGGACGAATTGCAGGCCCAAAGCGGCTTCGACGACGATTTCGCGTCCAGGCTCGCCTTGGGCCCACGGGTTCGGTTTGGCCGGTTTGGGGGCTTCGAGGCCGATTTGGGCCGCGTGGTTCGTTTTGGCGATCTTTGTGTAGCCGGGGAAATCGGTGAACGGCTCGGCCAAAGCATGCGCGGTCATGAAAACGTCGTGCCCAGTGCTCACGCGGACGTGAATCTGGCTGGCGGTGACGATCTGCGGGATTTCGAGGAAGAGCGCCTTGCCGCCATCGAGCTTTTGCACGCTGCGCACCTCCAACGGATCGTGGCCGGGCGTGTCGGCATACTTCACGGAATACTCCGGCGAGCCGTATTGCGGCCCGTATTTGTAGTTCCAGCATTGCGCGAAGCACGTCGCGGCATCCGCGTCCTTCACCGGTTGGTTGAAGCGGAGGAGCACGCCGTTGTCGCGAGCCTCAAACGCCACCGGCACCGGTTTGTCGCCGCCGGTGAAGCGCACGCGTTGGAAGCAGCCGTCCTTCGGCGTGTAAGTGCCCCAGCCCTGCATGCCATTCACATAAAGATGTCCGTCCTTCGGATTGAATCGAGCACACTGCGGCCCCGAGTCGAAATTCCCGCTGATTTTGACCGCCGCCGCCTGCCAGCGACCTTTCACCTGCTGCCGCATGACCAACCAAGCACTGCCACCGCCCGAGGAGAGGTGGATCAAGTTGTTGTCGCCCTTCAGCGCGGCCCAAGAGTGTGGTGCAGTCGTCCCGACTGCGTCTGGAATAAAGACCTGCGAGCTCGCCGAGTTATCCTCACCACGCGGCAGATACATCAGCACCGGCTCCGGCGGCTTCCCCTCCTTCGGCCCACCCGCGCCAAAGTGAGCGCCGAGATTCTGATCGAGCTCGATCTGGCAAATCGACGTCGCAGGTGTCCAATCGCCTTCTTGCACGCTCGTCGTGACAAATCGGCCATCGGGCGAGAGACCGAGGCCATTCGGATTGCGGAAGCCAGTGGCGAGGACTTGAAGTGATGCGGGCACTCCTGCCCGCAATGAAGCGCTTTCGGCGGGCAAGAGTGCCCGCCCCACTTCAATCCGGCAAACACCCTGATTCCCCGATGCGAAATACCATCGTCCTTCTTTGTCCGCTTCCAGCCCCACGATGAAATCATGACCGCCCGGCGAGGTCTGCATTTCATTCGTCACGCACTCATAAAAGTCCGCTTCGTCATCGCCATTGAGGTCATGCAAGCAGGTGATCTGATCGCGACCGAGCACGTAGAGCTTGTCCTTCACGATCTTCATCCCCAGCGGCTGATGCAGCCCCGTAGCGAAACGTTTCCAACGCAGCTTCTCCAGCTTCTCGTCGATGCCCCTCACCAGCCAAACCTCGCCCGTCATCGTGGCGACAGCAGCGGTGCCATCGCTGAAGAAATCATGCGCCGTGATGAAGAACAGCGTGCCATGCGGATTCTCGAACGGGATCGTGATGCGATCTGTGGCAAAGGGCGCTTGCGTGCCAAGTTCGCCTTTGGTTTCGATCCATCGGGGCCATTGGGCGGGGCCTGGTGCGGGTAGCGGCGTTTCGGTGGTGACAATATTGACCTCATTGAGGCGACGGAAAAAGCCACGGTAGGTGCCGGTGAGCTTCTTTTCGTCTTTCGAGGTTACTTTGCCATTCATCGGCGCACCGGCCATGAAGCCGTGGCGGTTATCGTTGAGCTTGATGAAGCCTCCCGACCATTCCAAACGCCACGCCATGCGTTCAGGATCAAAAACAGCCGCTTTGTCCTCAAAGCGCACGCAGACCGCCTTCGGAATCGTCAAACCTGCTCCTTTGAAAACCCCGCTGAACACACTCCCCAGATCACTCGCGGCCCAGCGGCCATCCTTCCACGTCACCTGGTCGTTTTGATTGCCCCAGTGGCCTTGCTGGCCGCCGTCCATGCCGGGGAAGGGCGGGATGAGCGCGGGGAGAGGCTTCTGCTTCATGAAGTGCAGCGCCTGCTTGCCGTAGAAGTCGAAGACGCGCTCGCGATTCACGAACTCCTGCCAGTGCTGGTTGTCGGCTTTGTTGAGCGGTGGAAGGTCGGGGGTGAACTCGGCGGCTTTCGGCGCGGGTGGCGGGAGGAGATCGCTAAGGTTGTCGAAGTCCCACAAGCCAAGCGTGTTATCCATGCGCAGTCGCGGCGAGTTGCCTTTGCGCGGCTTCATCACGCCGCGTGAGAGGCGCACATCATCGAGAATGCCATCGCAGCCGATGCCGCCCTCGACGAGCCGGCCGAAGGCCAGACGTAGATCGGACTTTCCAGTCCGATTCGGATTGGGAACGGACTGGAAAGTCCGTTCTACGGTGGCGACCTGCTTCCCATCCACCCACAGCACGACGCCCTTCTCATCGACGCTCGCGAGCAAGTCGTGCCACTTCCCGTCGCACACATCGACCTTCGAATCGTAGTCGCCGCCGCGTCCGGGCATGTAGAGCGCCAGCGTGCCGCGACCCGCGTGCGTGTAGAGTTCCCAATGCGTGGCCGAGGACTTCATCTCGGACGCGACGAGGATGTTGTAGCCCTTTTTGCCATCCAGCTTCGCGCGACACTCCACCGTGAACGGCAGCTTCGCATACTCCGCATCGCCATCGACCACCCAGCCACCCTTCAGCGCCTTTCCAAACTCCTCGCTCAAGGAGGCCACGGTCTCCGCTTTGCTGACCTCTGACTTCTGACTTCTGACCTCTGACTTCTCACGCCACGTCCGATACTTCGGCTTCTCACCCGGCTTCGCATCATCGAGCTGCGGCACGAGCCACCTCAAGCCGTCGAGGTTGTCGAGCAAGCGGCCTTCGGCGTCCTCTTCGGTGTGATTCAGAATCCCAATCGGGCCGCTGTAGCCACTGGCGCGGATCTGGCGCAGCACTTTCACATCCTGTGTGCCGACGCCAAGCGGGAGGATTTTGCGGCCCTTCGTATCACCCGCGATGTCCATGCCGTTGAGGTTGAGGCAGAGCAGATGTGGCTTCATCGCTTCGATGGCCTTCGGTAGGCGGTCGAGGTGGCTGTGGCCGTGGTGCAGGTTGTAAATGATGCCGATGTTGTCGGTGGCGTGGTTCTTTTTGAGGTACTCGCACACCGCGACCATGTTCTCCGGCTCACCGCCCCAGCCGCCGTGATTGTAGATGCCCACCTGGCTGCCGATGACCTTGGCTTTGGCCAAAATGGGCAGCAGACCTTCTGCGGCAGATTTGACCTGAGCTTCCTGCGTTTCGCCCGAACCCTTCATCATGATCCAGAGCTGCGGATGGAGCTTGTATTTCTCGAACAAACGGAACGCCTCGTCATGCGCCCCCCAGAAGGCGAACATCTCGATGCCGTGTTTTTGATAGGCGAGGATCTCCCGCTCAAACTCCGCCACATGCTCCTGCCGCCAATCGTAGGCGATTTTTTTGATGCCCATCTTCGCGACCATCTCCGCGCGGGCCTCCGGTGAGCGTTTCGCTGCATCAAAGGGGACGATGCACCACGCGGCGAGGTTTTGTTTGTCGAAGAGGTCCGCAGCATTGAGTGGGCCTACGGAACACACGGAATACACGGAAAGGATCAGAAGCCAGAGAGGGCGAAGAAGAGGATTGGGAGTCATAAAATCAGTTTTCCGAGTGTTCCGTGTATTCCGTAGGCCATCAAGCCGGACCGCAATAGCCGTCGAGATTCACAAATCGCTCGATTTGGATTTTGGGATGGTGACCGAAGTTGATGAGCAGGCCAAGCTGCATGCCAGTGGCTTGCAGGTAATTGATGATCTGCGCTCGATGTTCATCCGTGAGATGGGAGACGGCTTTGAGTTCGAGGATGATCTTGCCGAAACAGACGATATCCGGGATGAAGGTATGCTTCAGCCGCCGACCTTTGTAGAGCAGCGGAAATTGGCTTTGGGCATCAAAAGGGATGCCTAGCAGCTCGAGTTCGGCCTCCAGACACTCCTGATAGATGGGTTCGGTGAAGCCGCAGCCTTTGAGCTTATAGACCTCAAAGCAAGCACCGCGGATGCGGTAGGATTCGTCGGGGTAGATGAGTTTGCTCATAACGAGTTGGGGTGGCCTACGGAACACACGGAATACACGGAAAGGATCAGAAGCCAGAGAGGGTGAAGAAGAGGATTGGGAGTCATAAAATCAGTTTTCCGTTTGTTCCGTGTATTCCGTAGGCAGTCACTTCGCATAGCTCTTCCACTGCGCTTCGAGCCACTTCGCATCTGGTTTGCCATCGAAAACAAGAAGGCGGTATTTGGACACATACGGCTTTTCAGGCTCGATGGCCCAATCACCATCCTGCGAAGGTGCCACGCAGAGCTGCGGGTTCTTCGGATTCAACCGTAGCGGCTGCGGGAAGTGGAAATTCGACGGATGAATGAGCACCGTGATGCCGGTGGGCATGCCATCGACCTCGCCGCCGAGGTGAACCCATTTCGCTTTGCTGTTGTCGCCCGCTTTGCGGTCGTGACCTTCGCTCGTGAGCATGGTGACGTCATCGATGGCGTTCCAAAGCGGGTTCCCACGCACGCCGAGACCGCCGTAGTGGTATTTGGGCAGTTTGAGCGCCTTTTCGCCCGCGCAGGTCTGCGTGCTCGTGAGGTCGATGACGTTCGCGAGCGTGCCATCGAGCGTCTTTTGCGACACCTGCACCTCCCAGGTCTCGTTCAGCACTTTTTCATCCGGTGTGTGGCTGTGATCGAGAAACACATGCCGGCTCACGAAACCGCCCGCAGGGCCATTCCAGACCTTCTCCAGCTTCTCAAAGCGCACCTCGGCCGTGATCTTGCCATCCTTGCCCATGTTCCAGAAATCGGGATGCGAGTCGCCAAACTCCGTCTTCGTCCATCCGATCCACACGCCGCGCTGCCACGGATGATCCGGCTGATGATTGCCCGTGACGAGTTTGCCGCTCGGCGAGAAGATCGGGTGCAGATGGGCGCCATGAGCGAAATGCTCCGCCACTCCTTCCGGCAGCTTGCCGGGCTGCATTTGGTAATCACAGACGGTTTTGCCGCTGATGGCAAAGCGGACGACAGAACCGGATTTTTCGGCGGTGATGTCTGCGGAGCGGACGGGAGGGACTGAAAGGACAAAAAGGACGGAAGCGACGATGGAGGGCAGTTTCATGATGGTGGAACGGCGGTGAGGAGAACAAACTGGCGTGAGGCCAAAGAAAAGCGGCAGGCTTTTGGGGCCTGCCGCTTTGAGAGATGAGGTTTTTGGGATCAGCCGAAGATCTGTGTCACCGGCTTGCCCTTGTCCACGACGGTGAAGGGGCGCTTCGAGGGGCTGTAGAGGACGGTGTCCATCGGTAGGCCGAGAGCGTAGGCGATGGTGGCGTTGAAATCAGGCACGCTGACGGCTCCATCGGCGACTTTGTGACCGTTTTCATCGGTGGCACCCCAAACCTGGCCACCACGCACGCCGCCGCCGGCGAGGACGCAGCTAAAGCCGGGGGCGTGATGATCGCGGCCATCGTTGGCATTGATCTCGGGGGTGCGACCAAACTCGGTGGCGAGCACGACGAGCGTTTCCTGGAGGAGGCCGCGGGATTCGAGATCCTGCAAAAGGGTGCTCAAAGCGGCATCGAGCTCATCGGCGAGCTCGGGCACGCGGGTGAAGTTCGCATTGTGCGTGTCCCAGGAGCCAAACGTGACCTCGACATGGCGCACGCCATGCTCGACGAGGCGGCGGGCGAGGAGGCAGCCCTGGCCGAAGCGGTCGCGGCCATACTTTTCGCGGAGTTTGTTGTCCTCGGCGTCGAGGTCGAAGGCCTTCAGCTCCTCGCTCTTCATCATCTTGATGGCGTCGTCATACATGTCGCTGTAGGCGCGGACGTTTTTGACGTTGTAGGTGGCGGCGAATTGGGCGTCGAGCTGCTTGGCCACTTGGAGGCGGTCGAGCATGCGGCCTTCGGTGAACCAGGAATTGGTGCGGACATTGGCGATGCCGGTCTCGGGATCATTGATCATGAGGGGGGCGAATTTGGCCTCAAAGAAGCCCGCACCGGGATGGCGGCTGTCATTGCCGATCATGACGGAGCCGGGCAGGGTGGGATTGCCGCGGCCTTGGAATTTTTCGAGCCAGGCCCCCATGCTGGGGTGCTTGATGCTGCTGCGCATGGTGTAGCTGGTGCGCTGGTAATACTGACCCTGCTCGTGGGCACCCTGAGTGGAGTTCATCCCGCGAAGGATGGCGATTTTATCGGCCTGACGGGCCATGAGCGGGAGGTTTTCGCTGAGGCGGATGCCATCGACGTTGGTGTTGATGGTTTTGGTGAGGCCCATCACGTCTTTGTTGTCCGGCTTGGGGTCCCAGGTGTCGAGGTGGGACATGCCGCCGGTCATGTAGAGGTAGATCACATTGCGAGCGGTGGCGGCCTGCTTCAGGGGGGAGGTGCCGAGGCCGGGTGCGGCGATCACGCGGGAGGCGGTGACGCCGAGGAAAGTGCTCGCGGCCGTGGTGATAAAGTGGCGACGGGAGAGGTCGGTGCTCATGGGGTGTGGTCTTTTGGGGGTGGGGTCGCGGCCTGAAACGCGGGCGCAGGGCTGAGATTGCAGGAAAATTCATGTCTTGCGGGGAAGGGCGGGGGATTCACTGTGGCTGCCACGCTTGAGACCATGACTGATTGCTTTGCCCTGCTCGGGCTCCCACGCTCCGCCTCCCTCGATGAATCCCTGCTCCAGGCTGCCTGGCATGAGAAGAGCCGTGCCGCTCACCCGGACCATCCAGGCGGCAGCGCCACGCTCGCGGCGGAGATCAATGCGGCCTACGAGGCGCTCCTCGCGCCGGAAAAGCGGCTGAAACATCTGCTCGATCTCCATGCGGTGCCCTGGCGCACGATTCCGATCTCGGCGGAGATGATGTCGCTCTTTTCCCAGATCGGTCCGCTGCTGCAAAAGGCCTCTGCCTTGGCCAAAAAGAAGCAGCAGGCTTCCTCGGCGCTCGCGAAGGCGCTGCTGGCGAATGAGGAAATGAGCCTGCGGGAGGCGCTGGAGGCGCTGGGAACCGAAATCGAGGCCAAACGCGAAGTGATTCTCTCCGCCCTGCCGGAGGAGCTTGAGTTGCTCCAGGTCGCTCAGGCCACGCTGGCCTATCTGGCGAAATGGCAGGCGCAGATTCGTGAGGCGCTGCTGGTGATGATGTGAGCGGCGATAAATTCCTCTTGGCTTGCACGGCGCGTCTGGTTATCGGCGGATTCCACCTTTGTCCTCCCTGCTCGTGCCTGCTCCCACTCCCACCGGTTTTTTGCTCTCGTTTGAAGGCTCTGAAGGCTGCGGCAAATCCACGCAGATCCGCCTTTTGAAGGAGCGACTCGAAAAAGCGGGTCGCGAGGTCGTCGTGCTGCGTGAGCCGGGCGGCACGGAGATCGGCGAGAGCATCCGGCATCTGCTCCAGCATGCGAAGGAAGGTCACGCGATGACGATGGAGACGGAACTGCTGCTTTTCGCTGCCAGCCGGGCGCAGATCGTGCGGGAGAAAATCAGGCCGCTGATCGAAAGCGGGGCCTTTGTGATCCTCGACCGCTTCTTGGACTCGACGACGGTTTATCAAGGACACGCCCGTGGGCTGCCGCTGGAGAGTGTGAATGCGATCAATCGCTTCGCCATTGGCGGCACGCTGCCCCAGCTCACGATCCTGCTGGATCTCGATACGCCGACGGCTTGGCAGCGCATCCACGCCACGGGCCGGGAACTGGATCGCATGGAAAGCCAGCCTCCGGAGTTTTTTGAGAAGGTGCGGCAAGGCTACCTG
This sequence comes from Verrucomicrobiaceae bacterium, assembly GCA_016713245.1. Taxonomy (GTDB): domain Bacteria; phylum Verrucomicrobiota; class Verrucomicrobiia; order Verrucomicrobiales; family Verrucomicrobiaceae; genus Prosthecobacter. Next base: position 1,354,374 of record JADJPM010000004.1, read on the forward strand.
CAACTCGCGGCGGCGGAGCCGGGCCGGATCAAGGTGGTGGATGCGGGAGCCTCTCCGGAGGCGGTGCATGAGGCGATTTGGGCGCTTTTGGCATGAAGCTGGCAGTAGCGTGGCTTGCGGGAAGGCTTTTTGAAGGCTCTAATCGCCCCAGCCCATGAACCTCTTCTCACGTTTGCTCCGCTACCTGACCTTTGCCCTCGCGATTGCGGGTGTCTTCATGATGGGACAGGTGATGAAGACGCTCCACGGCCAGGAGAAGCCCATTCCACCTCCACCGATTAGTCCGCCAGAAAAGCAGTCTGAGACGGATATCGGCGCGACGGGCATTCTCGAAGCTCGCGATGAAAACGTGGCCATCGGCGTGCCGGGGCCTGGATTGGTCCAGGAGGTGAAAGTGGTGGTGAATCAGGCGGTGAAGAAAGGCGATGCTTTGCTGCGACTGGATGATCGTGAGCTTCAGGCCTCCCTGCTGAGGCAAAAGGCCGCCGTGGCGGTCGCCGCAGCGAATTTGACTGTGGCGCAGGCGCAGCTCGCGAAGGTTCAAGACATGCTGGACCGCCTCAAATCGGTGCCGGATCAGCGGGCGATCAGCCAAGACGATCTGCGGAATCGTTCGAACGATGTGCTGGTGGCGAAAGCGCAGATGCTGGCAGCGGAGGCCCAACTCACGGCGGCGAAAGCGGAGGTGGAGCAGACGGAGTTGCTCGTGCAGCGTCTTACCGTGCTGGCCCCGCGAGATGGCACGATCCTTCAGGTGAACATTCGAGCTGGTGAGTATGCCTCGCCGCAGAATCGCCAGCCTGCGCTGGTTCTCGGCGACATTGCGGCGCTCCGGGTGCGGGCGGATGTGGATGAACAAAATGCCGTGAGCGTGGAAGTGGGCGGCAAAGCACGGGTTTCCTTGAAGGGCGACTCGGCGCGGAAGTTCGAAGCGAAATTCATCCGCGTGGAGCCTTATGTGATTCCGAAGGTTTCGCTCACCGGGGCCAGCACGGAGCGGGTGGACACGCGGGTGCTTCAGGTGATTTACGAGATCGTTTTACCCACTGACAAAGAGGCGCCGCAGCTCTATGTGGGCATGCAGGTGGATGTGAGCATCCCGCGAAAGAAAGAGTGAGCTGGATCAAATGGCTTCCAAGGCCGCGAGACGCTGGCCGAGTGGCGGATGCGAGTAGTGCAGGGTCACGGTGAGAGGATGTGGCTGCGGATGGGCGAGGTTCTCGGTGGAGAGTTTTTTCAAGGCTGTCATCAGGGGAGCCGCGGTGCAGGCTTTGGCGGCAAAGGCATCGGCTTCAAACTCATGTTTCCGGCTCATGGCGCTGGAAACCAGGCCGAGGAGCATGCCGAGAGGTTGATACAGCAGGCTGAAGAACAGCAGTCCGAGGCCGATGGGCTGGCCTTGAACGCCAAAAGCCGCAAAGAAGGCCGGTGACTTCAAGGCGAGGTGTAGCAGCCAGAACATCAAAGCCGATTCGGCGAGCCCGATGGCGATCTGCACGGGGACATGGCGCAGTTTGCAATGGCCGATCTCATGGGCCAGCACGGCGAGGAGTTCTTCTTCGTTGTGCTTGTCGATCAAGGTGTCGAACAGGGCGATGCGCTTGGTTTTGCCAAAGCCAGCGAAGAAGGCATTCGCTTTCGAGGAGCGGCGGGAGCCATCCACGACGGAGACATCGGCCACCGGGAACTTCAAACGCTCGGCAAGACCCAGGATGGCGGTGCGCAGCGAGCCTTCACCGAGCGGCGTGAACTTCATAAACATCGGCATGAGCAGTCGTGGAGCCAGCCAGGCCATCAACAGACTGAAGCCCGAGACACAAAGCCATGCCCACAGGGCGGCGAGAGGTTGTGTTTGGAAGAACCAAAGGATCAAGGCCAGCAGCGGCACGCCAAGAACGAGCGTGAGGAGCATGCCTTTGACTCGATCCATGATGAACGTGCCGGGAGTAGTGCGATTGAAGCCAAACTCCGCCTCGACGCCGAAGGTGTCCCAGGCCTCGAAGGGCAGGGCGAGCAGGGTTTTCACCAGCACGACCACGCCGATGGCGGCGACGTTTGTCCAAAGCGTGCTCCAGCCTTGCTCGGCGAGCTTGGCGTCGATCCAGGCGAAGCCGCCGCTCCACCACACGGCGATGAGCAGCGCGAGAAAAAAGGCATCGCGGATCAAATCGACGCGTGCCGACCTTCCGGCATACTCGGCGGCCTTTTTGATGGTTTCCTCATCAAATACGCCTTTCAGCCTTTCCGGCAGGGGCAGACCGTATCGCGAGAGATTCAGCAGCGTGGCGATGAGATCGAGGTGGAAGACGCCGAGGATGGCGAGCAGGGCGGCGAGGAACCAGGGATTGGAAAGAGTCATGAAGGGCAGGGGGCGCAAACAAAGCCGCCGATGGCTCTGGCGAGGCATCGGCGGCGTGCAAATGGGAAAGGGCTTGGCTTAGAAGCGAGGCTCAGGACAGGGCTTCCACTTGCGGTCGTAGCATTGATTGAGCTTGAGGGCGGTTTTCAGTTCCGCCGCCATTTTTTCAAGGGTTGGCAAGGTGGACTTGGTGAGCACGATTTCTCCCTTGGGATCCGTGATTTGAAGTGCCCAACCATCGTATTTGAAGCCGAACTTATACCCGGTGTCATCGTACTGCTGGGTGAGACTGGCACCTTCGGATTCCATCATCTGCCGTGGTGGGAGTGTGATGTCAAAATCATGAATCAGGGCGATCTGATAGGTGCCGCGCATGTTGGTGTGCTCATTAAACATCCAGAAAGTGGCCTTGTAGCCCATGTAGGCCTGCTGGGTGGTCGTATTCGTGAGCTTGATCTTTGGGGTGACGACTTGGGTCTTGTCGTCAAAGTCCCCGCCTTTCACGCGGGAAGGCCGGGCGATCTGCACCTCCGGCTTCACGCCTTTCACAAAGGGGATTTTTGCCTCTTCGGCGAAAGATGCAGTGGTGAAAGCGACGGCCAGAGCGAGGCCGTTCAAAGCGCGGTGTAGAAGAGCATGCGTTTTCATGGTCGTTTGATTGGGTTGAGTCGGTGGTTAGCGGCGGAGGCGGCGTGCAAATGGGAAAATGTCTTGGCGTCAGTTGCGTGGCTCAGGGCAGGGCTTCCACTGGCGGTTGTAGCATTGATCGAGCTTCAGCGTCTTGATGAGGTCGGCTTGCTTCTCCAAGGAAGCGGCGGTGGACTTCGTCAGGACGACCTCGCCTTTCGGATCGGTCACTTGAATGACCCAGGTGCCATACTTCCAGCCCCATTTGATGCCGTTTTCGTCGTAAGTTGCGCGGGCGCTGCCGGCCTCCGTCTCCATGAATTGCTTGGGTGGCAGGGTGATGTCAAATTTGTGCTCGAGCACCACCTTTGAGGTGCCACGTTCCGCCACGCTGTCGATTAAAAGAAGGAAGAGGGCCTTGTAGCCGATGTAACCTTGCTGGGGGGTGGTGTTGGTGATTTTGATCTTCGGTTCGATGATCTGGGTCTTGTTGTCGAAATCACCGCCTTGATTGCGGTCCACTTTGGATGGCCGGGCGATTTGCACTTCAATCTTGGCGCCTTGAGCAAAGCGGACTTTCGCCTCTTCGGCACGACAGGAAACGGTCAGAGGGAGGGCTGCGAAGCCCGCGACGACCACCGACATCAGCATGGACGGGAATTTCATGGCAATTGAACGTTGAACGGCGCGGATGCTCTCAGGAAATTTTCCAAAGAGCAATATCAAAGTTCAGCGGTCGCTCATAGCCCGACGCTGCCATAGCCCTGACCGCGAGAGCAGATGCGGTGGAGGTGGGAACAGACTTCGTGAGCGGCGATGGTGCCGGATTTCGGGAAGGCATCGAAGTCCCCGATGAGCACGGGCCAGTCGCCGGTGTCTTCGGGAATGCGGCCGTGGCTGCCTTTGACGAGGCTGGCATCGATGGGGATGACATCCATGAGCATGCGGAGGCCGAGGGACTTTTGCAGGAGCTTCCAGGCGATCTTGAGCTTCGGATACTTGATCGTGGGATCGATGAAGAGCTCGGCGGGGTCGTAGCCGCACTTGCGATGGATGTCCACGCAGCGGGCGAAGTCGGGTGCCTTGGCGTCGTCCATCCAGTAGTAGTAGGTGAACCAGCTTTTCGCATCGGAAACGGCCACGAGATCGCCGCTGCGCGGGTGATTGAGGCCGGCGAGGTGTTTTTCCATCTTGCCGAGCACCTGAGCGACGCCGGGCGTGGCTTCGAGCACGCTGCGGACTTGTGGGAGAATGTCCGGATCGTTCACATACACATGGGCGAGCTGGTGATCGGCGATGGCAAAGGCCTTCGAGCCGCCGAGATCGAGTGTTTCGAGGCCGAGCTCGTCTTTGATGGAGAGCCAGCCTTTTTCGCGGAAGACGCGGTTGAGATGCACGGGCTGCTCGACGTTCGTGATGCCATACTCGGAGAGCAGGACGACCTTGATGTTTCGCTTCTCGTAAAAGCGGATGAGATCACCGACGACGTTGTCGATCTGCCGGAGGTCGAAACGGATTTTCTCCATGTCGAGGCCCACGCGTTGCAGGTTGTAATCGAGGTGCGGCAGGTAAACGAGGCTGAGGCTGGGCCAGTGCTTCTCTTCGATCCATTTGGCGCTCTCGGCGATCCAGATGGAGGATTTGATGTCGCTGCCGGGGCCCCAGAAGCTGCGGAAAGGGAAGGTGCCGAGATCTTTTTTGATGCGTTCACGCAGCGGCATCGGCTGGGTGTGGATATCGAAGACCTTTCGACCATCCGCCGGGTAAAGGGGTCGCGGTGTGATGGCGATGTCCGCGGTGGAATGCATGTTGTACCACCAGAAGAGCTTGGCGCAGGTGAACTCCGGCTCGATGCGGCGGAGAGACTCCCAAAGCTTTTCGCCATGCATGAGCTGCTCGGGCTGCTTCCAGAAGCGGTGCTCGGCATATTCGCGATCATACCAGCCATTGGCGACCGCGCCGTGGTCACGCGGCATTTTGCCCGTGAGATAGGTGGCCTGTGCCGTGCAGGTCACGGCGGGCACCACGGGCTCGATGGTGGCGATGCGGTTCCGCTCCAGAAAGGCCCGAATCGCGGGCGTGTACTCGCCGATGAGCCTGCTGGTGAGGCCGACGACGTTCAGGATGGCGGTGCGTTGCATCGGGAGGCAGTTTCAAGTTTCGGGTTTCATGTTTCAAGTGCCTCGGAACCTGCGACTTGATACCTGAAACTCACCAAAAGGCCGCAGCGGCCACATAGGACGCCTTGCAGCCGAAATGCAGGAGCTGGTCCTGATTGAAGCTGGTGTAGCCCTCGCACTTCACCACGTCGATGAGGAAGTGCAGCACGAATTCGATGCAGGCGAGGATCACGCAGCCGGTGATGAACCACACGGCCGCAGCGTGCAGCAGGCAATGGGAGGTCATGCAAATGATCCAGATGCTCGGCGGGCGAGCGGGATCGGCACGCTGGATGAGGAACTGGCGATTTTTGCACGAAGCGAGGAATTCGCCCTGCAAAGGGTAATCCATCAACGCATGCCCGATGGCGAGCAGGAAGAAGATTTGCACAGCCGTGGCCCAGTCGTGCGCGGGAAATGGCAGAAGGCCATCCATGCGTAATGCGGCGGCGGATGGATCAGGCGCTGTAGAAGGAGGCGATCTTCTCGTTCACCGTGCGGAGGCGATGGGCGATGGTGCGACCGATACCGATGAGCAGCCAGGCTGCGGAGCGGGGATACTCATTGATGTAGCCTTCGAGGTTGCCGCCGTCGATGCGCCAGACCTGGGAGAATTCCACGGCGGTGACGGTGGCCGAGGCCACGTTGGGGTCGAGGAGATTGATTTCGCCGAGGGTCTCACCCTTCTGCACGGGGCCGAGGAGTACCTTGTGACCGCCGCGCATGGCGGTGGCGTGGAATTTCCCGGAGACGACGAAGAACAGGCTGCTCTGCTGCATGCCTTCCTCGATCAGATGCTGACCGGGCTGCACGGGGAGGAACTCGCCGTAGCCGCTGAGGATGTCGCGATCTTCATCGCCGAGAGGTTCGAGGATGCCCTGAGCGGGCAGTTGCGGAGTGGAGAGGGTGCTCATGCAGGTGGGGAAGGAAAAATTCCGCGCCTTTCTAGGCTGTCTTGCCTCAAATGGCAAGCCCTCAAACGCCCCGGCAAGAGCCGTGGATGCCGGCCCGTAGGTTCCGCGTGCTTTCCATTTATTCCCAACCTCAACGCGGCTTCTGCGATGGTGTCTCGCGCCGCAACTTCCTCCGCATCGGCGGCCTCGCCATGGGCGGCCTCTCTTTAAATGACGTGTTGCGGGCGGAGGCAGCGCAAAAATCTCCCGGCCGCCACAAGGCCGTCATCATGGTCTTCCTGCCTGGCGGCCCGCCGCAGCAGGATATGTGGGACATGAAGCCCGATGCGCCCAGCGAAGTGCGTGGCGAGTTCAAACCGATCCACACGAACGTCGATGGCATTCAGCTCTGCGAGCATCTGCCGCGACTGGCCAAAATGATGGACAAATGCACGCTCATCCGCTCCATCGCGGACTCGGAGGGCCGTCACGATGCCTTCCAATGCATGACCGGCCGGCCCACCAAAGGCCAGCCGCCCGGTGGTTGGCCTTCGCTTGGTTCCTGCGTTTCACGTCTTCAAAGCTCCGTCACGCCCTCGATGCCGCCTTTTGTCGGGCTCGCTCCGAAGATGGGCCACATGCCCTGGGCAGACAATGGCGTGCCTGGCTTTCTCGGCATCGCCAATGCGCCGTTTCAGCCCAATCGCGAGGCGGGAACCGGCGACATGGAATTGAAGGGCATCTCGCTCGACCGTCTCCACGACCGCAAGGCGCTCCTCGCCAGCTTTGACTCCATGCGCCGCGACATCGACGCCAGTGGCCTCATGAGCGGCGTGGATGTGTTTCACGAGCAGGCGCTCAATGTGCTCACGAGCCCCAAACTCGTGCAGGCCCTCGATTTGAGCCGCGAGGACCCGCGACTCGTCGAACGCTATGGCAAAGGCGAGAACCGCAACCGCGATGACGGCGGCCCACGACTCACAAGCCACTTCCTCGCCGCTCGCCGACTGGTGGAAGCGGGCGCAAGGGTCGTCACGCTCGCTTTCAGCCGCTGGGATTACCACTCGAACAACTTCGGCCAGCTCCGCGAGGATCTGCCGCTGCTCGATGCGGGACTCTCCGCGCTCATCACCGATCTTCACGAGCGTGGCATGGATCAGGACGTGTCCGTCATCTGCTGGGGCGAGTTTGGCCGCACGCCCACCATCAATCCCAAAGCAGGCCGCGATCACTGGCCGCGAGTGAATAGCGCTCTGCTCGCCTGTGGCGGCATGCGCCATGGCCAGGTCATCGGTGCCACCGACAAGATCGCCGCCGAGCCCACCGACCGCCCCGTGGCCTTCGGTGAAGTCTTTGCCACGCTGTATCGTCAGCTCGGGATCGATGTGACCAAGGTCACGCTTCACGACCACGCCGGCAGGCCGCAGTACCTCGTCGATTCGCATCTACCGATGCCGGAGTTGATCTGAATCACGGATCGTCCTTGCCCGCGATGAAGTCGCGAAAGGCCTGGGCCACGCGTTGGGTCATCGCGGCCGATTCGCCGGGCAGTCTGCGGCCGTCGATGGCGGCCAGCGGATGCACATCGCGGGTGCTGGAAGTCAAAAAAGCCTCCTGGCAGCATTCGAGAATCGAAAGCGGCATCGTCTCTTCACGAATCACAATCCCCGCATGCTGACAGGCCTCAATCACGAGGGCACGCGTGACACCTGCGAGGCATCCACTCTCCAGTGGCGGCGTCTTTACGACGTTGTCATGCACCACGAAGAGATTCGTGCCGGTGCCTTCGCAAAGCTCGCCACGCGTGTTCGCCAAGATGGCCTCGCCGGCGCCGCGTGATTTGGCATCGGCCAAGGCGCGGGCGTTTTCGCCGTAAGAAGTCGATTTGATGCCAGCGAGGGCACCACGCTCATTTCGAGTCCAGGGCACGGTCACCGCCGTTTCAGTCGGCGGCCAAGGTTTGAGCATGGAAGCCACCACCGTCATCGTCGGCGTATCATGACCGCGATCCGAGCCCAGCGGGCCATCACCGCTCGTGACGGTCACGCGGATGCGGGCATCGCGCATGTCATTCGCCTCCATCACATCCTGAATGGCGGCGATGAACAGCTCAAAGCGCGGCGCAGCAAAGCCCATCGCATCGCAGGAGGCCACGAGCCGTTTCCAATGCCGAATGGCCGTGAAGGGCTTGCCGTGTCGAGCCACCAAGGTTTCGAAAACACCATCCCCGACGAGGAAACCATGATCGAAGGGGGAGATGCGGGCTTCCGCCGTCGGGAAGACGGTTCCATTGATCCAGATGTGGGAGGGGAGGCTCATGAACGTTCAACATTCAACGTTGAACGCTCAACGTTCAACCGCTTGGGCGTTGGAAGTTGGAGGTTCAATGTTCAGCGTTATCCCCTTCCTCCTCGCCGTGGCCTTCTTCGGCCATGCGGTGGATGGTGGCGCTGAGCAGGTCGATGTAGCCCTGCACGTCGAGACTCTCCGGCTCGGGTTCACCGCGAATGGAATACAGCCAGCCCTGCTCATAAGGATCGCTGCGCACGATGCAGGCATCTTGCTTGAGGAGCGGATTGCCGCCGGCAAAGGCACCGCTCATCACGCAATAAACATCCGAGGCCGCCTTGAAGCCCTCCACCCAGCCGATGTTGTCGCCGGGAGCCACGGGGCCGCCTTCGGTAGGTTTCCATTCGCAATCAACTAACTCGCCCAGCATGCGCGTGGCGAATTTCGTGAAGCCCACACGCCACAGGCCGGGCTCCCCCTCCACCGGAGCCATCCAGTAGTGCGACCGCGAGTAGCGGAAGGTGTCCGGGAAGCGGGCGGAGAAGCGGGCGTGTTTGAAGCGAATGAAATTCAGCGGCATCGGGCAGGAGCAGGGTGGGTGGAGTGTGGGAGTAGTGGAGTGTTGGAGGGATCGGACAAGCCAATACTCCATCACTCCCGTATTCCATCACTCCATCAAGCCGCGTCCCGTCTAAAAACACCTCGGCCCGGTGGAACCCAACCAAAATTCCACCGGGCCTTTAGGTGACCAGTGAGCCCCCAACCATGAAGTGACTCACTAGCTCGTTGTTTTGTCTTCCGAGCGAACCCGGAAAGTTTTGAAGCTCTCGCCTCAACCGAGTTCTTGAATGAGCAGCCTGCGGGCCAACCTGTGTGACGATTCGCAGAAATTTTGTGCGAACTGAAATTTTTTCAGCACGCGGCAGACGAGGCCGAAAAAGGTAGGCCGGATGTGTTGGGCGAAGACGACGATGTGGTTCTCATCGTGAACATCGCCCAACTATCCGGCTCGTGAAGCTCACGGCAGCTCCCCAGCCAGCCGGATAGTTCGGCGATGGGGTTTGGTCTGTTGGCGGAGTCCGCCTCGCCGAACACATCCGGCCTACGATCATGATCCGGAATACACCGCGGCTAGATCACGCAGCAGTTTTTCGAGCTGCGAGTAATAGGCCTCGTCGCCGAGTGCTGCCTGTTTCTCGCGGAGCTTCTTGATTTGGCCTTCGAGCGCATCGCGCTTGGTGCGCTGCTCATCGGTGAGCTTCTTCTCCTCGTCGCTGAGCACGAGGACAAGTTGCGCGGCACGCTCGCCGTCGAGCTTGGCATCGGCGGGCGGTGCTTCGAGGGTTTCGCGACGGGTGGGCACGCCATCACCGTTGTCTTCGAGCAGGGCGTGCTCGGTGGCGAGGCGTTCGTCGAGTTCGTAAAAGGTCGCCGCCGCCTTGCTCGCATGGCGGAAGGCCTCCAGAAGCGACACCTGCTTGTCCTGATCGAAATCGGCCTCAGGTAGTCCACCGATGGCTTCGGCGAAGTACTCGCCGAAACGGGCATAAAACACCTCATCGGGACTTTTCGTCGAGGTGATGAGGATTCGACCTTTTCCTGCCAGCGGCCGCAGAAAGCCGCCGCTCGATGAGGCGGTGTGAATGACGGCGATTTCCTGCTTCAGCGGTGCCAACCACCCGGCGAGCTGTTTGGCATCAAAATCGGGTCCTTCGGCATTGAACATCGCCTCGCGACCATCAAACGTGCCGTGACCGATCAACACCAGCCACATCGAGCGATCCGCTTTCGAGTTCGCGAGTCGTTTTTCAAGTTTCGCGGTCGTTTCGGCACCTGAGATCAATTCGATGGGAACCTCACCCTTCGCGCAGGCCGCCTTCCAGGCCTCCACCTGCGTCGTGAACTTCGTGCCAAACTCCTCCTCGCCATCCGCACCACGAACGATGACGACATCGAGGTTTCGTGCCGCCAATGAGCTCACGAGCAGGAGCAAAAATCCCACTGTAGCGGAAAACGTAAGTTTTCCGGCGTGCTGACGCCCGCCGCTACGAGGAAACCAGGTCATCACGCCATCCCTCCTTTCCGTCGCAGCGCCCACTCGCCGAGGAGGAGGAGCAAAATGGCCGCGAAGACCCACGGCGTGTGCCACAGCGGCGTGGCGAGCGTGACCTCGACGGGCACGCGGATGTTTTTGAGCATCTCCGGCAGCGTTTCGATGTCTGGCAAAGCGATCATCTTGCCGCCGGTGTCCTCGGCGAGGCGTTTCATCAAGTCGCGATTCGGCTCCAGCTTCGCAAACTCGACCGCGAGCGGATCATGCGTCCAGCCGACGGCCTTCGTGCCCAGTGGCGTGCGTTTTTCGGCCTCCTCGACCATCGCGGTGGCGCGGTAGTTACCGGGCTTGCTGGCAAAAAAATCCGTCTCGAACAAGCCGGGCTCCTTCAGGCTCGGCTCGGCAAAGAGCTGTGACTTGGTTCCATCCGGCTGCGTGACCTCGATCTTCACGATGGCATCGCTGTTCGCCTTGAAGGCGCGATCTTTGACCCGCACGGCCAGCTTCACGCGTTCGCGATCCGCGGCATCGATCTCGGCCGTGAAGCCCACCGCATCCGCCACATCGACGACGAGCCAGCGCATGAGCTGACGCCACAGGCGGTCCATGTCCTTGTGCGAATCGTCATCATGCAGGCCCCAGCGCCACAGATCGCCGATGAGCATGCCGCCGACGCGTCCCTCGCCAAAACGCTGCACCACGATGGCCGGGTAGCTGTTCTGCGCATCGGAGACCGTCGCCAGGATGCTCGCACCGGGTTTGATCGAGAAGGCCGGATTCACCGATTGAAAGGCCGCCATGCTCGCGAGGCGCTTCTCATTCTCCTCGCGATCCGAACGCAGCCGCATCCACGACTCCAGCCAGCCTTCCCGCGTGAGATTGAACCTCGCATCACCAATCGCCGGACCGCTTTCCGTCTGATCGAGATACACCGGCAGCATGCGACCAATCGGCGGGTTGTCGTAGCCACCCGCCCGGAAGCTTTCCTGGCCGCCGAGCATCAGCAACGCGCCACCGCGTTCGCTCACGAAGCGTTCGATAAGGTTCATCTGCTCCTGCGTGAAAAACTGCGCCTCGATGTCATCGAGAATGATGGCGCGAAACTCCGCGAAGAAGTCCTCCGCGGCCTTGGGAAAGCCATCGCTGAGCTCTTTGGCATCCTTGGTGCCCAAACGGATGATCACCGGCTGGTCGTAGCGCTGCGCCTCCTCGCCTTCTTTGGCTCCAAAGCCACGAAACAGCGGATTCACGCTCTCACCAGCACGTCCGCGCCATTCAAACTTTGGCTCCCGCTTCGCGATGCGCACCAGCGCTGGCATTTGAATGTCGTCATCCCCTGCGATGGCCCGACGCAGGAATTTGTACTCCCAGTTCGGCCTGCCGGTCACATACAGCACGCGATACGGCCCCGCACCGCGATCCGCCGCGAGCAGTCGCGTGTTGTTCGCCAACGTGGCTTCTTTGGCACCTTCGCCCTTGAGTTCGAGGCGGTAAAATGACACGCCCGGCTTCGCCACCGGCACGCGCAGCCGCACGGTCTGCGCCGCGTTGCCATTCAGCGTCACTTTCTCCGTCGCCACGATCTTTTTGTCCTCGCCGAGCACTTGCAGGGTGGCTTTGCCGCTGCCGCTGACCCGTGCGGTGATCGTCACCGGTGCATCTTCAAACGGACTCGTGGCCACGGTGGCTTCCTCGATGCTCAAATCGGGCTTCGGAGCCTTTTCGCCCGCCAGCACGGTAAAGACCGGCGCACCTTTTGCCTCCGCCTTCCACGCCGAGGCATCCGTCGCCTGGCCATCGCTCACCACGATCACCGCGGCGAGGTTCGTGCCGCCAGAGCGCAGGGTCATCAGGGTGCGGGCAAAGTCCGAGCGCGTGCCATCGAACTTCAGTCCGCGAAAGTGCGGCACGCTCACGGTTTGCGATCCGGCCGTCATCAGCCGCAGCCGGAAATCTTCGCCGAGGGCCCGAATCCACGCCGCGTCATCGTTTCCAGCCACCAGCGCCTTTTGCACCTGCGCAGCCCTTGTCTCACTGCCTGTCGATTCCGCCAGATCGAGCGAGGCACTGGCATCGACGAGCACCACGACCTCGTTTTCGCCCTTCTTCGGCATCGATCGTGTCCACAGCGGATCGAGCAAACACAGCGCCAGCAGTACGAGGGCACCCGTTTTGCAAAGCAGGGCCGCCAGCCGCCGCCAGCCACGCACCGGCGAGCGCCAGTAACCGACGACGAGCAACCCCAGCACCAAAATCACCACCCCGGTGGCCAGCCAGGTGAGGTTGAGATTTTGCCAGACGATTCGGGGCATGCGTGAAGGCTAAACGCACCGCACGCGAGAATGCTACAGGCAGATGACGTTCTTCCGAAAATGAAAAGCCGCCCACTCCCGGAAGGAAGAGGGCGGCTTCAAAACGAGGCGACGGGATCAGGACAGGCCAGCGATCGGGTACAGGTTGGATTTGCACCATTCGCCGTTCTGCTTGGTGATGCCATCCGGGTCATCGACCGCGCCGTGGGCTTCATCTTCGCAGATGATCCAGCCGGAGTAATTGCGGGCCACGAGCCACTCGGTGATCTTGTGGAAGTCGAGCTTGCCGGTGCCCATTTGGGCCCAGGGCTCGGCACCGTTGCCGGAGAAGTCTTTGTAATGGATGTGGTTCACGAGGTGCTGCCACTTGTTGAGTGTGGCGATCACATCCATGCCGCCGCGGATGATGTGACCCACATCGGGCGTCCAGCCGGTGACTTTCGGATCGAGGCTGCTGAGAACGACATCATAGTCCTCTTGCGTGCGGACGAGGGAGGCGGGTGGGGAATTCGGATGGTAGGAACAAACGAGACCGGCATCATGGGCACGCTGGGAAACGGCGTTGACGTTCTTGGCGACGTTGAGGCGGCGCTTTTGAAGGTCGTTGGTGCGGCCGGAGGGCAGGGTGACGGTGCCAAGCATGGCACCGGGGAAGTGCTTCAAATAGTTGATGGTGAAATCAGCCGCTTCTTTTTCGTTCGGAGCCTCGGTTTCACCATCCCAGGCGCAGACGAGGGCCAATCCGCAGAGCTTCATGTTGTACTTTTGAAGCGTGTCCTTCATGAGGATCGGGTCGATCTGCGGCCCGAGCCAGTATTTGGAGCAGCCGAGGGCGCTGGCGGAGATTTCGAGCACCATCGGCTCGATGCCGGTGAAGCCTGCCTCGGAGGCGACCTTGATCATGTGGTCGAGTTTGTTGTCGTAGCCCTTGCCGGTGCCCTGCATGAACCAGGTATAGACTTCGGAGCCGAATTGGATTTTGCCCATGGGATGTGAGTGTGGTTGTTGGATTAGGGAGAGAAAAATTTGCCCGCGTGGAGGCAAAGCGGGCGCATTTGAGACGAGCGCTGGCGAACTGTCCAGCTTTCAGTTTACGGAGCTTCCGGCGGTGGTGGTAGTGCGGAGGGAATGCTCGCGGGCGTTTCCTTGCGGAAGGACTTCGCGATCTCCGTCGGGATGAAGTAGCTCTGGCCTCGGGCGGCTTTCGTGCGCTGCATCGGCAGGCGGATCGTGCCGCGGACGAGTCTGCCGTGGCGCATGACCTCCACATCGGCTTCGACGAAGATTTCTTTGTCGCGGTGGTCCTTGGTGTTGATGTGAATCTTCGTGCCGAAGAGCAGGCTGGCACGCGTGGAGCCGGCGGTGGAGGTATTTTCAAAGGGCGCGGAACCTTCGAAGGCCCGTTTTTCCATCGGTGCCTCCAGGCGGCCTGGCACGGTCAGCACGAAGCGGGTGACGCGGAACCAGCTCTGCTCGCCTTTTTTTCCAAATGCATGCAGCCGGAGCTGGTAAGGCCCGTTTTCGGTGATCATCGCCCCTCCGACGACCATGGCGCTGACGGTCACCCCAGCCTCGGACCCTCGCGGGATGAATTCCGCCCGGAATTTGGCCCCGCCCACCTCGGGGGCTGGGGTGGAGGTTTCAAAGCTCTGGCTGGTGGTGCGCAGGTAGAGGCAGGACGAGAGACAAAGGACGGTAGGCAGCAAAGCCAGACGGAGCAGGGCAGGGGACATGACGAGGCAGGATGAGCCATCGGCGAGGACGACGGCGAGCAAAAAATAGCTCAGAAGAGGCTTCTTTTTGAAAAAGTATCCTGTTCTATTGACAATAATTTATAGAATTACTATAATTACGGAATGATTTACCTCCGCTATATCTTGATCTGCTTTGCGCTCGCGTTCTTCGGGACCTCGACGGCCTCGGCGCAGGCGGTGACTGACAAATTCAACAATGCCGCACTTCCCGGCAGCCTTCTCGATTTGTCTAATTCCGGCAATGCTCCCACTTTCCTCACTTTCGGTGCCGGAAACAACATCGTCGAAGGCAGCATGGGCTGGAATGGCTCGACGCTCGACGCGGACATCTGGACGTTTACCATTGCCGCTGGCTTTGAGGTAAGTGCGATCAATCTGGTGACCTACAACGGCCCCAATCCAGTCGCTCCAGCAGGGCATTTCATGGCCCTCGCCAGCGGAAACACCATTGATACAGCTCAGAGCGTGAACCACCTTAGCAATGGTCTTTGGAGAGAAGAGCTGGATGGCTTGGGAAATACGAACACCAACCTCCTCGCCATCCTCCAGTCTGGCCCCGCCTTCGGTGGCATCGGTTTCACTGGGAATCTCCAGGCCGGCGATTACACCTTCTTGGTTCAGGAAGGCTCGAATTTAGTGAACCAATACTGCATCGATTTTGTGGTCACGCCCGTGCCTGAGCCGGGAAGCGCCCTTCTGCTCGGCGTGGCGTCCTTCCTCTGCCTGCGCCGCCGCCGGAAATAGGCCGCGTGGTTTGCAAAGCACCCGCGATGCCGCTACAGCGGGCCGCGCATGATTCGCAACCTTCTCTTCGACTGGTCCGGCACGATCGCGGATGACCTCCCGAACGTCCTCCAAGCCGTGAACGGCATGTTGCGTGCCGAGGGCAAAACCCCGCTCGATCGCGAGACCTTCCGCGCCCGCTTTCGCCTGCCTTACACCGAGTTTTTCGATGAGATGCTGCCCGGCACGCCGCTGGAGCGTCTGCATCAGCTCTACCTGGAGCACTTTCCTCATGTGCATGAGGGCGTCACCCTCATCCCGCATGCCGCCGAAATGCTCCGCGAGGCCGCCGCAGCGGGCATTCGCCTTGTCGTGCTCAGCAGCGCCCCGGAGCCGCATGTCGTGCCCCAAGCCATCGCCCTCGGCGTGCGGGATTACTTTGAGGTCATGCGCTGCGGCGTCATCGATAAGCGCCTCGAAATCCACGCTCTGCTCGAATCCCTCGACATGCGCCCGGAGGAAACCGCCTTCATCGGCGATATGCGGCACGACATCGATGCGGGCAAAGCTGCTGGCGTGCTCACCATCGCCACCTGCACCGGTTACGAGACCGCCGCGCAGCTCATGACCTCCGCACCGGACTTGCTCGTGCCCGATTTGAGCCGTCTGCCCGTCCTCCTCGGCCTGCGCAGCATCTCCCGCACGGAAATCCCCGTCTCCACCGTCGGCGCACTCATCCTCAATGCCCGCGCGGAACTCCTCCTCATCCGCACCCATAAATGGAGCCACCGCTGGGGCATTCCGGGCGGCAAAATCAAACGCGGCGAGACCTGCGAAGCTGCCCTCATCCGCGAAATCGACGAAGAAACCGGTCTGCGTCTCCGCGACATCCAATTCGTCATGGTGCAGGACTGCATCGAGCCACCCGAGTTCCAGCGTTCCGCCCATTTTTTGCTCCTGAACTACCTCGCCCGCACCGCCGATGAAAATCCGCCGGTCGTACTTAACGAAGAAGCCCAAGCCTTCCAATGGCTCCCCCTCGCCGAAGCTCTGAAGCTCGACCTGAACATCCCCACCCGTGTGCTCATTGACGAATGTGTTCGCCGTCGCCTGCTCTGACCTTTGGAGTCGGAGTAGGAGACGGAGGCGGAGAAGGAACGCAGAAAACTTGAAACCTGAAACTTGAAACCCGAAACCTCCGGCCTGCCCATGCCTGACCAGATCCACCTCGCCGCCCTCCAGCTCCGCTGCCACATCGGCGTGCCCGATGAGGAACGCGCTGCCCCCCAGCTCCTCCATGCCGATGTCATCATTCACAGCCGCGTGGCCTTTGAGGCGATGCTCGATGACATCACGCAGACCATCGACTACGCCGCCGTCGCGTCTCGATTGGAGCAAATCGCCGCAGAAAAGCCCCGTCGTCTTATCGAGACACTCGCCGCCGATCTGGCAGCTTGTGTTTTGAGCGAGTTTCATGCCCCTGCCGTCGAGATCACCCTCCGCAAACGCATCCTTCCGCAGACCGACCACGTCGCCGTGCGTCTTTTCCGTCACGCTGAGGCAAACGCTTGAAACCACCACCTTCCTGCCGACGTATCGCCCAGCGCTTTAATCTCCCTTCAACCATGAAAAAACACCTCGCACGCACCCTCGCCCTCGTCGCTGGCCTCAGCGCCACTTCCGCCATGGCCCAGGCCGATCTCTCGGAAGCCTTCCTTCCCATGTTCAAGGCCCTCCCTTCCGAAGTGCCTGCTCCTGACAACGAGCTGACCGACGCCAAGATCAATCTCGGCCGCCAGCTCTACTTTGAAAACCGCATCTCCAAGGGCGAAAAGCTCTCCTGCAATTCCTGCCACAAGCTTGACGCCTTCGGCCAGGACAATCTGCCCTTCTCCCCCGGCCATGAAGGCAAGCTCGGCGGCCGTAGCTCCCCATCCACCTACAATGCCGCGCTGCACATCGCCCAGTTCTGGGATGGTCGCGAGCCCACGGTCGAAGCCCAAGCCAAAGGCCCGGTGCTCAACCCCGTCGAAATGGGCATGCCCAGCGCTGATTTCGTTGTGAAGGTGCTCAAGTCCATGCCCGGCTACGTCGAAGGCTTCAAGGCCGCCTTCCCCGGCGAGGCCGATCCCATCACCTATGACAACTTCGGCAAAGCCGTCGGTGCCTTCGAGCGCAAGCTGCTCACCCCTGGCAAGTGGGACGAGTTCCTCAAAGGCAACAAGGAAGCCCTCACCGCTGAGGAAAAGAAAGGTTTCGCGACCTTCGCCAAGACCGGCTGCGTCACCTGCCACAACGGCGCGGGCGTCGGTGGTCACATGTATCAGAAGCTCGGCCTCGTCAAAGATTGGCCCGGCCTGAAGGACAACGGCCGCAGCGATGTGACCAAGAACGAAGGTGAAAAATCCTTCTTCAAAGTCCCCAGCCTGCGCAACATCACCGAGACTGGTCCTTACCTCCACGACGGCAGCGTGAAGAGCATCGAAGAGATGGTCAAGATGATGGCCGAGTATCAGCTCGGCAAACAGCTCACCGATGAAGAAGTCTCCTCCATCGTCACCTTCCTCAAGGCACTCAAAGGCACCCCGGACGCCGAATACATCAAGGCCCCCAAACTGCCCGAAAGCACGCCTGAGACTCCGAAGGCCTGATTTGAGCTTCTAAGCATTCACGAAAGGCGGGACGCGAGTCCCGCCTTTTTTTCCGCCTTCTCGGAGGGCTGGATTTCATTCCCGCCCTGTTTCTGCGGCTTCCGCGCCGCTCAATAACTGAAATCGGCGTACTCCAAAAAGAAGTCGCTGTAGTTCAAATCATTCACTGGAGCAGGCACAGGATCGATCAGAAGCTGGTGAAAGCTGCGCTGCTCCAAAGGCAGCACCACTGGCAGCGTGATCGTGGTTCCCTGGCCGATGATATCGCCACCTGCCTGGCTCCATGCCGTGAGATTCGTGCTCGTTTGATGTTTGTAGCGGAGCTGGGCACGGCCTTCCCAACGCACTTGCAGGGCTCCGGGGATGTTCGGATCGGGCTCAGCTGCCAGCGTGTGGCGGCGTAGCCGGTATTCGAGCCACTTGAGGGTTTCATCATGCGCCAGCCGGTTGGCTTTCTCATCAGCGCTTTCTAGCATCGTGTTCCAGTTCGCCTGCGTCTCGATCGTTGTTTCGTCGAAGGAGTGATTCACCAGGTGGAAAAGGTGATGCCGCACAAAAGGATTCGGCACGCCTTGCACTGCTGCCTGAGTTGCTGACGCCAAGGTGAACTTGATCGGGTAGAGGTTTCCCGTCTTCGGACTCGCGTTGGGATCGTTCACACCCATCAGCGAATCACTGGTGCCGTGAAACATCACCACCTCCATGCGGCGGTCCGGCATATAGCGCCCTGCGGCGGTGCTGCTCGGGGAGCCGTGGTAGCCGAAGTGCCCGCAGCCAGGGTAGTAAAAGATGCCCACACGCGGAAAAGGCAGCGTGCTGGGCACACGCACGGGCGCGGGTGCGGCGAGATCCACCGTCACGTTTTGAGCATTCACATAATCCACCGTGTAGTTTCCGAGGTCCACTGAGGCATCGAGCACCGCATTGAGGCCTGTTTGCGAACCATGGGAGAAGGCCAGCAGCCCGATGTGCTCGCGATCCACATCCGTGCGATCATTGAGATAAGTCAGTGCCGCGATGACGTCCTTGGGCCGCTCATAGTTGGGGGAGCACACGGCATCATCAAGGCCCGGATCGTGATGCGGGCGTTTATTGGAGAAACTGCCAGCAATCCCGCGCGGGTTGAAGCTATCTGGCATGAGGCAAAGAAAGCCCCGGTCCGCCAGCCGCTGTCCCCAACGCTCCAGCGGCGTCTTCGCCGTCGCCGAGATCGTATCTGACGGCCACATGCCTCCAGATCCGTGTAGCACGATGACCACAGGATACGGGCCGGGACCGTGAGTGAGGGCATTAGGCCGGTAAAGCAGCGCGAGGAGTGTCATGCGATCCACCTCGGCCGGATAACCCGGCACGGCTGCGAGCTGGGCCGTGGGCAGCGGCTGCGGATTCACGGCCATCTCCGCCGGCACATCAAAAAACACTCGTTCAGGCACAACCTGCGCACCCGCACGATTCACCGCCATCAGTGGCAGCAGCGGAAAGAGCCAGGTGAACGCTCGAAGAAACCGAAACAGCGGCGAAGGAAAGTGGCGCATGAGCATTCCTAGACTCCGAATTCTGCCCGTTCGTTCATCGTTCTGCTCCCGTCAGCCTACTCAGTCATGCGCACGCCTTTCTTTTTGACCCGCTCCTCATCCACCGCGAGAAGGGACGCGTAACCTCTCCGCATGCTCCGTCTTGCCCTCAAAATGCTCTTTGGCGATTCCGCGAAGTATCTCATGCTCGTGGCCGGCATTGCTGTGGCGACCTTTCTCATGGCGCAGCAGACCGCCGTCTTTTGTGGTCTCATGAGCTGGACGAAATCCACCCTCAAAAACGTCCCCGCGCCCATCTGGGTCGTCGAGGAACGGGTGGACCAGGTGAATGAGACCAATCCGCTGCTCGATACCGATGTGGCGCGTGTGCGTAGCGTGAGCAGCGTGGCTTGGGCCTCGCCCATCTACAGCGGCATTCAGCGGGTGCGGCTGGAGAACGGCAGCTTCAAAGTCATCCAACTCATCGGTATTGATGCGAACACCCTCGCTGGTGCTCCCGCCAAGATGCTCGCCGGGGATCTCATGAAGCTGCGCCTGCCGCATTCCGTCATCATCGACGATCTCGGCGTCCAGCGCCTCGCCCGCAGGCGGGGCGACAAGGTGAAACTCAACGACGTCTTCGAAATCAACGATCAAGAAGCTCGGGTGGTCGGCATCGCCGATGCCGTCACCTCCTTCACCGGCGGTCCCTATGTGTGGACGACGTATGAGCGTGCCCTCCAATATGTGCCCTCGCAGCGCAAACTGCTCCAGGCCGTCATTTGTGCGCCTCGCGAGGGCGTGAGCCTCGATCAGGCCATCGCCGATATTCGCCGCGAAACGGGCCTCAAGGCCTTCGCGAATCGCGAGGCTGGCTTGGGCGATTTCCTCAGCCAGATGCGGGACGAGCCCACCACGAACTTCAATGCCTCCACGGTGTGGTGGTATGTCAAAAACACCGGCATCCCCATTTCCTTCGGCATCACCGTCATCGTCGGCCTCATGGTCGGCATCGCCGTGAGCTGCCAGACGTTTTATTCCTTCGTGCTCGAAAACATGCGTCACCTCGGTGCGCTCAAAGCCATGGGCACCTCGAATGGCACGCTCTGCCTCATGCTCATCACCCAGGCCTTCACCGTGGGCATCATCGGCTATGGCATCGGCCTTCTCGGCACCGCTGGCTTTGCCTTCGGGGCGCTAAAGAACGAGCAGCCACCCTTTTACATGCCTGAGTTCGTCCCGTTTGCCGTTCTCGCCGTCGTCCTTGGCATCTGCACGCTCGCGGCCTTGCTCGGCATCTGGCGTGTGAGCCGCCTCGAACCCGCCATGGTCTTCCGCAGCTAGCCGATGAGCACAAAAGACGATCCCAAAATCGCTGCTCGCCTTCGCGGCATCTCTAAAAGCTTCGGCGATGGCGAATCACGCATCCAGGTGCTCAAAGGCATCGACCTCGATGTGCGCTCGGGAGACATCACCATGCTCGTCGGCCCCTCCGGCTGCGGCAAAACAACGCTCATCAGCATCATCGCTGGCACTTTGGCCGCCGATGAAGGCGAATTGAATGTCTTCGGCCACGATTTGCGCCGCATGAAGGCCTCGCAGATCACCCGCTTCCGTGCCCGCCACATCGGTTTCATCTTCCAGGCCTTCAATTTGATTCCCACCCTCACCTGCGAGGAAAACGTCAGCGTCCCGCTGCTCATCCAGGGCATCTCCGCCTCGAAGGCTGAAAAGCGAGCCCGCGAGGTGCTGGAGCAGGTCGGGTTGAAGGAGCGCATCCATCACCGGCCCTCGCAGCTCTCCGGCGGCCAGCAGCAGCGCGTCGCCATCGCCCGAGCCCTCGTCCATGAGCCGAAGCTCATCATCTGCGATGAACCCACTGCGGCGCTCGATGCCAAAAATGGCCATGTGATCATGGAGCTCTTCGAAAACGTCGCCCGTGGCCAGGACCGCGCGGTTTTAATCGTGACTCACGACAATCGTATTTTTCACCATGCCAATCGCATCGCTAGCATGGACGATGGGAAGGTCATCGAGGTCCACGATGTGGATGCCGAGCACCCACCACCGGATCACCTGAGCGTGCACGAGCGGCTTTGAAGCTCGAATGGGGGCAGGGGAAGGCTGCGTTCCGTCATCAACCTCAACAAAAACAGGACCGCCGGGGAGTTACCTCCCCGGCGTTCTGGATTGAACGAGTTTTCAGCTAACTAAGGCTGGATCCGTTCCGGGCTTCAAGCCCGTGTGGACTACGAGCCGTTGTATTTGACCTGGCCGTTAGCATTGTCCCAGCTGAGGTAGCTGGAGGTCTTGGCCTCTTCGTCGTTGTCGATTGGGCCGGAGGTGAAGGTCTTGCCTTTGAAGGCACCGTCGGTGGGGCTGATGCCAGCTTCGGCAGCCGTGATGATTTGAGCAGGGGTGGTGGAACCGCTGAAGCTGTGGGAAGCGCCAGCAGCGATGGCGGCGTTGAGGACGGAAGCGACGGTCTGAGCATTGCGCTTAGCGGCGGCTTCACGAGCGCTGTCGTTGAGGTTACCGATGTTCGGGATCGCGATAGCGGCGATGATGCCGATGATGGCGATGACGACGAGCATTTCCACGAGGGAGAAGCCGGCCTTGAGGGAGGTATTGAGTTTCGTGAGTTTCATGATGCGAGTGTGTTTAGTGTTTTGGCTATTGGATTTCTTCGGTCGCGAGCGATGCGTGCATCGTTCATTCTCGAATTATTGTAATTGTAATAGTTATGTGAGTTATGGCAAATAGAATTTATGAATTTTGTAAAAACCATGTGAATTTTGTTTCAAAATGTCCCGCTGTCGGTCGCACTCACCTTTGAGGCCGCTTCTTCCTCCGAAGGAAGTTCATAGAGCATTAGCCCCGGTCCAGCCCACACTGGCCTGCATTGTTCCCGCACCCGACGGGGCAGCTTATCCTCCCAAGTTTCCACAATGTGACGGATCCCCAGCTTTTTAGCAAGGCGGAGTGCCCATGCGGAAGTGCCTTCATCTTTGCTTGGGGGCAGCCACTCAAAGGGGATCTTATAGGCGGCTTCGGAGAAGTGGGAGGTTTGCCGCTCGTCGATGGGATTGAGACGCATGATACGGGATTCGAGCAACCCGCCGAGTAGGCTGTGTTTGGATATCCACCAGTTACGGTCTTCCTTGGCGAAGTAACCCACGGGGCGCCCCTGCGTCAGTTCCCGCACTTCTGCGAGACTTTGTAAATTCCAAGCTTCTTGCTTCCGCGAGACCGCCGGCATGACCAGAGTATGCGTTCCCATCACAGTAACAGCGGAGAATAGCCCTAAAGCCACCAAGCGGCGGGGGCCGCCCAAACTGCGCAGCATGGCCACGAGCCCGCAGGCACACACAGGCATGATGAGAACCGCATGCGCCATCACCACCACATGGAAGCGATCCGCACTGCGCATTCCATGAAGAGCTATCGAGGTGCCAACAATGCCAGCGAAGCAGAGCCAGCCGAGTAGTGCCTGCTCCGTGCGGCCCTCACGCCGCCCCCGCACGATGAGAAATGCCGCTCCGGCGAGCAAGAGCACGGACATCAAAAGAGTGACGACCGCATCGAGAATTCCATATTGAAAAGACTTCCACAGCTTCTCGAAACCGATGAAGCCCACGATGGAGTCAGATTTCGGCGCAGGAAGGCTCGAGCCGAATAGAAACGACACGGATGCCCATCCCCCCAGCAGGACCAACGTCATCCACACTCCTGTGCGTAGCATTTCGCGGTCTCGGCGGAGCAGCCCCAGCCCGGCGAGCGTCCCTGCGGCGGCTCCGCAAGCCGCCACGGTGTGTGGGGCGCTGCATGCGGCGAGATAGAGCATGCCGAGAGCAGCCCTGCCATGCCCTGACTGCCAAAGAGCCAACGTCGAGAGCACGAGCACGCCTTCAAATTTATAAGGAAAGATCAGCGCCAGCGGCACGCGGGCGTGGTGAAAAATGTCATACGGCAGCCACAGGGCCAGCAACTCAAAGATTTGAGGTAGCCGCAGCAGATGCACACACGTGATCGCCGCGGCACCCGTCAGCACGGATTGGAGGATCGTGAGCCGCACCACACTTCGGGCGAGCGCCCCGGCAGCCAAAATGAGCATCACATTGAGCAGCATGTTCACCACCACCAGCAGCACAGCTGCGGCTGGCAGGCCGGAGATGGCCCGGATACCCACCGCGAGCATGAGCGATCCCCAGTGATACCAGACATCACCGTCCCCGCAGGCTGCTTCCGCATCTTTGCCCATAAAAATAGTCCAACCATTGGCCGTTTGGGCTTCCGGCAGTGCTACCACGCTATCCACGAAGTAGCCCAGATCCGCGTGGATCTCCAGCACCTGGCCTTCCGCGGTCGCGTAGTGATAAGGAAGTTGGAAAATGGGAAGCAAAGCCGCGCCAACGAGGGCCAGCCAGCCGACCTCTTTCCACGTCCAAGCAGTCTCGGATCGCTCGAAAGCATCGGAAGACACAAGGGGCACAGGCTTCCGCCAGAGCCACACCGCCACCGCCGCCTGGCCGATAGCCAGCCAAGTCATGTAGTTGAGATGCCGCAGACAAAACAGGGCCGAAAGCCCGGTGGCAAAGACCATGCCGCTAGCCAGCCGCACGGCGAGGAGGAGCAGCTTCTGGCCCTGAAGGCTACGAGCAGGCACCAAAAGCCAGCCAATGCCAAGCAGGCAGGCTACAGCGGAAAGCATCGCCGTGGTCAAAACGAGCCAAGCCCAAGGACTGGAAGGGGATAGGGAATGAAGGTCCATCACCCTTAAATTATAACAATTATCAATATTATCAAATTGTTAATCCTAGCCCCGGCCTACCCTCACCCCCTTCGCTGGAGGTTTTCGAGGCTCGTTCCCGCCCGCATCACCTCCTCCAGCGCCTGCCTTTTCCCCTCAAACTCCTCCTCCGTCAGCCGCCGCGGCACGAGGTGGGGCTTGTCGAACACGATCGTGACCTTTGAGAAGGGCAGGGGGAGCAAAAACTCGTCCCAGGTCTTGAATTGGATCGCCCGGCTGTAGTGGAGGTGAACGGGAATGATCGGCACACCGGTCAGTTGAGCCAGTTTCACGATGCCGGGCTGCACCCGGTGCAGTGGCCCTCGGGGACCGTCCGGCGTGATGCCGATCTCAAAGCCCTCGCGTGCCTTGGCTGCCAGGGCGATCAGGGCGCTCATGCCTTTCTCCGGCTTCGAGCTCGATCCACGCTCCGCTTCGATGCCAAAGGCCCCGCAAACATCCGCGATGATTTGCCCGTCCCCGCTGGGGCTGGTCAAAATCGTGCCCGGCACATGCGCAAACCACTCGTGATGCAGCCAGGGGATCAAAAACATGCGGTTATGCCAGAACGACCAGATCCAGCCACGGCGATTCGCATCAAACACCCCCGCCTCATCGCGGACCTCCCAGCGCAGCGTCATCCCGATGCCGCGCATGAGCCAGGCAAGGATCTTGCCGATGTTCTTGATGCGGATCTTGGCCATGCAAATGGCTCGCTTCCTGAAAGAGGCGTGGCGGGCATGCAATCGCTTTTTCGTTCTCACCTGAAAAGATGATCGCAGCCGCGTGTTGCACTCCTCGGGGCACTTGCCAAGGATTGCCGCCTTTCTTCCTACCAATGAGTGACCCGATTCGGCATGAGTGCGGCATTGCCGTCGTGCGGCTTAAAAAGCCGCTCGGCTACTATCACACCAAATATGGCAACGCCCTCTACGGCTTCGACGCCCTCCAGGCGTTGATGCAAAAAGTGCGCAATCGCGGCCAGGACGGCTTCGGCATCGGCTGCTGCAAGCTCGACATGCCACCCGGGCTTCCCTACATGTTCCGCGAACGCAGCACCGAGAGCGTCGAGCGCATCGGCCAGGTCTTTGAAGGCCTGCGCAAAGACATGAAGCGCATCGCCCGCCGCATCAATGACCAGCGCAAAGAAGAGCGTCATCAGGAAGGCAAAGAGTTCGTCGCCTTTGAAGACGATCCCGAGGCCATCAAACGCGAGTTCGAAATGGCCGGTGAGATCTACGTCGGCCACCTCCGCTACGGCACCTGCGGAGATTTCGGCAAGGGAGCCCTCCATCCCTACATGCGCCGCACCACCTGGCCCACCCGCACCCTCATGGTGATGGGTAATTTCAACCTCACCAACACCCACGAGCTCAACCAGATCATGATGAAGCGGGGCCAGCACCCCGTCTTCGGCACCGATACTCAAAGCGTGCTCGAAGAGATCGGCTTCCAGCTCGATGAGGCCCACACCCAGCTCTACCACACCATCCGTGATGCCGGTGTGCAGGGTGAGGAAATCCCCGCCCAGATCAGTCGCCAGCTCGATGTGCAGAAGGTCATCGAGCGTTCCGCAGGCCGTTGGGACGGTGGCTACGCCATCGTCGGCGTCATTGGCAATGGCGACCTCTTTGCCATGCGTGATCCCAATGGCATCCGCCCCTGCTTCTACTACGAGAACGACGAGATGCTCGTCATGGCCTCCGAGCGCGTCGCCCTCATGTCCGTCTTCGGTTTGGAAGAAAACCATATCCTCGAACTGCCTCCCGCCCACGTCCTCATCGTCAAAGCCGATGGCCAGACCTCCTTGAAGCCCTACCGGCCCATCGGTGACTTCAAGCCCTGCTCCTTCGAGTGCATCTACTTCTCCCGCGGCAACGACAGCGCCATCTACCGCCAGCGCAAAGCCCTCGGCGAAGAGCTCGTCCCCCAGGTCGTCAAAGCCATCGACAACGACTTCGAGCATACCGTCCTCAGCTTTGTCCCCAACACCGCCGAGACCGCCTATTTCGGCTTCCTCGACGGCCTTAGAAAAGCCCGCCGCGTCGTCGTGCGCGAAGCCCTCGCCGAAATGCTCAAAGACGGCACCTTCGATGAAGCCGATCAGGCCCGCCTCGACGACCTCGTCCTGCGCAACTGGCCCCGCGCTGAAAAGATCGCCCTCAAAGACATCAAGGTCCGCACCTTCATCGCCCAAGAGTCTGGTCGTGATGCCCTTGTCTCCGGCAGTTACGACATCACCTACGGCGTCGTCACCCCGCAGGACAATCTCGTCGTCATCGACGACTCCATCGTCCGTGGAACCACCTTAAAGAAGAGCCTCCTGCGCATCCTCGCCCGCACCAATCCCAAGCGGATCATCGTCTGCTCCACCGCCCCGCAGATCCGCTACCCCGATTGCTACGGCATTGATATGGCCGAGCTCGGCAAATTCATCGCCTTCCAGGCCGCCGCCGCCCTCCTCCGCGAGCGTGGCATGGCCCACGTCATCCGCGAGACCTACCTCGCCTGCAAAGCCGAGCTCAAAAAGCCCAAGGAAGAGATGCGCAATGCCGTCAAGGCCATCTACGCCCCCTTCACCGATGAAGAAATCTCCGCCAAGGTCGCCGAGATGATCTCCCCCGAGGAGACCCCCTGGCACGGCGAGGTCAAAGTCATCTACCAGACCATCCCCGGCCTCCACAACGCCCTCGGTGCCGAATACGGCGACTGGTACTTCAGCGGCGACTACCCCACCCCCGGCGGCTACGCCGTCGTGAACAACAGCTTCATCCTCTACTACGAAAACAAAGGCGGACGAGCGCATGAGGCGCTGCTGTAAATGCTTCGTTCCGGTGCGGGGCTTGCGAGGCTGCAGGCGAACTCATTGTGCAGCTAAACTGTCACGACGTCGTTTGCCCGCTGACTCCTTTTGCGAAGGTAAGCCTGTAGTTGAGGCGTCTTGACGGGAAGTCGGCGATCGAGAAAGTGCTGGAAGAACTGAAACACTTTCTGGAGGAAGCCGATGCTACGAACTCATGAATGCGAACCTTTTGTCAGCCAGTTGCACCCTGCTCCCGTTTCTGGCTCGATTTCTAATATCTTTGGTTCTTTTCATTGCTCTCACGTCATGTGGCGATAGTCAAACAACCGTGACCAAGGAAAAGGTTGTTGGGAAATATGCTGGCAAACTCCCATCAGGCAGAATTGAGCTATGGGTATTGGAAGATGGGGGCAGGTTCCTACAGGAGATATTTCGCGATGACAAAGATTACTTGGCTGGTCGTGCATATCTGTCTTTTGAAAGTTCTTGGTCAATTAACGAAGGACGCTTATGCATAAAACAAATCGTCGAGACGTTTGAATGGTTTCCGCCGTTCAAAACGACAGAGCCAACAAAAGTAAAATTGGCTTCTCCTCTTCTTTGGCTGCCTGAAGGGTGGGGTGGCGTTCCAATCATTGAGATCCTCGATGACTATGGAATCACATACGTTAAAATCGAGAAGGCCACTGATCCTGTCAGGGTATTCGGTAGAGGAGAATGAACCGGGAAACGGAAAACGGGGGCACTGAATACGGAAAACAACGTCAGTGTGCAACTCTCTGACAAACCTCAGCCATTCACTTGCCCACTCAAGTCCGCGCAGGCGGCACTAGTGGAATAAGATTCAGCGGCACGGGCGTCGTGTGGGGGCCGTCCGACGGTCCAATTTGCCGCGTGACCTCAACGGACGGGCTGGTGTCTACCCGCGGCGGCTGTGCTCGGGGGGGGGGCGGGGTCAGGAAACGGGGGTAGGGTGCAAAAAATTGACAGTTGATGGTGGAGGCTGCGGGGAAGAAAAATGGTGAAAACAACTGGAGTGCTTCATTCCGCCCCCAAGTTCCCTTGCAGTCTCTCGATGGCATCCTTGGAGGGTCGGATTGCATTCCGGCCCACTTCAATTGGGCGGTGGTGGTGCGGAGCAGCGGAGCCGGAAGACCGAAACCATGGGCGGGCGACCTGCCGAAGGCTCCATTCAAGGCGTTATCGGCAGCAGCTCATAGAGAACAAAGCCTGGAATCCGAGCGATCTCGCGTACGCGAGCCTTCACGGAAGGTGGCAGGCGATCCCCGGCACACTCGACGAGGCAGGTCACTCCAAGGTGCTCGGCAAAACGCAACGACCAATCCTCCATCGATTCATTCGCCCCCGGCGGCACCAGCTCGAACGGACGTGCCTTGCTCTGACTGCGCGAGACCTCCCAGCCTCCCGGCAGCTCCGATTTGAGCGGCGCGAGGCGCACACAACGTGCCTCCAGCATCGCCGCGAGTGGGCCGTGAACGGGAATCCACCAGCCGCTATCCATCCGGGCGTAGTAGCCGAAGGCTCGCCCGGCGAGAGCTTTTTTGATCGGCTCCAATTGCTCGATCGTCCATGGGCGCTGATACGCCTCACGGTGCTGGATGAGGTCTGCCACGCCCATGCCCGTTCCTAGGAGGATGAGGAAAGCCGCGCCCACCTTCTGCCACGTTTTCGCTCCCGCCTGGGTGAACCGCATGGCGAGTCCCCAAACGCCCGCTGGCATGATCAGAAGCGCATGCGCCATGACGATGAAGTGCAATTGATTCTCCGCCATGTCCTCGAGCAATCGGTAGCCCAGGAAAGCCCCCAAGAGCGCACTGAGAGCCAGCCAGCCGAGCCGTTTCTTCATGACCTCCGCCGAGAACATCAGCAGCAGGATACCAGGCAGGGACAGTACGCCGATCACGAGGGCCACAGCGCTGTCACTGAGTCCGCTGCGCACCGTGCCAAGGAGGTGCGTGAAGTTCCAATCGATGAGTGGCTGCCCCTCGGCCCTCGGTAAAGCGGCCCCACAGCCGAAATGCAGCACGCCCCAAGTGATGAGTAGCACCGCGATGATCGCCGCTCCGGTCCATACCATGGCGAAATCACGCCGCAGCAGTCCACTAATGGCAAGCATGCCGGCCATCACACCACCCACCGCCACGATGTGGGGGGAGGCGATGGCCGCACAGGCTAGCATCCCCAGGGCAAAAGCACGCTCTCCTCGCAGCCAGAGCAGCAGCGTCGCAAACACCGCCACCGCTTCCAGCTTGTAACTGAATAGGTAGGCTAAGTTCATACGCACCAGATGCAGCGTCTCCGTAGCCGCGCTGAGGCCGAACCAATCCTGCCCCAGGCTTCGTGGAAGCTGCACCGTGAGAAGAGACGCCGCACCCACGAGCAGCGCCCATCCTTGCGTCAGGCGGGTGAGACGCCTCACGATGGCTCCCGCGCACAAAACCAAGATGATATCCATCAGGGCCCCCGTGACATGCATCAGCGAGGCGAGCGGCATCATGCCGGTGAGAGAGGTGAGCATCCCTGCGATCCACATCGGTCCCCAGTGATACCAAACGTCACGGCTGGAAGGTACGGCGGCGGCATGATGCGCCATCGTCGCGCTCCAGCTATCTGCCATGTGGGATTCCAGCATGCCGCGGGCTTGATTGGTAAAATGCCCATGGTCGATATGCAGGATACTCAAGCGGCCATCCCAGCCCACCCAGCCTGTATTCCACCACTCAAAGGCCGCCCCACCCGCGATCACGGCAAGGACCAGCCAACGCCCGTGGGTGGACCCTACGGCCCGCACGGCTCCAGGTTTTTGTTTCTCCATTCGCCAGGCCCACATCGCCATCAGGCCCTGGGAGGCAGGTATCAGCGCCACATAAGAGGCACGCTGCAAAACGAAGCAGGCTGCCACACCCGATAAACAAAGCATGCCGCTCGCACCGCGCAGGGCGAGCCGCTCCAGGCCATCTTCCGAAGCCATCCTCGCAGGCACGAGCACGAGGCCCAGGAGCCAGCAAAGAGCCAAAAGGGCGAGCAATGCGGCACCACAAGACAAGATACCTGGATCAAACGAGTTCGGCAGAAGCGGCATGAAACGAGAGACTACGCCGGAGCGGTCTGTGAATGCAAGAATGGACTCGTGAGAGGACGGGGCCTAGGGGCGTGCAGGCGGTGCGAGAGGCACTGGCTCGATGCTGATCGAGGATGAAGGTCCTGCCGGGCGTGTAACCTCAAAAACCGGGCGGGTGTCTTCCAGCACAGGTTGGGCGCGGGGTGCCCAGCGGAGGAAGAGATCCAAAGCGGACTGATGGCCGCGCTGCGAGAGCTGCGCGGCATCGTCAATGCGGTGGGCCACATTGTAGGCACCTTCATCGATCTGGTTGTCCTTATCGAGCGTGCCGTCTCGCAGCGTGAGGCGGTAGAGCTCGGAGGGCTTCGTGCCTTGCTCACCCGCCACGATGAAGGCGAGGTAGCCGATGCCCACCTGCTTCAGCACGGGATCGGTCTGCAGAAGCGCGGCGAACTCGCACATCATCTCCTCGCGTTCGCCTTCCGAGGCCTCCGCCCAGGTGCGATACATCGCGTTCAAAAACGCCGAGAGGATCTTGATCGAGTCCTGCTCGCGATCCCCCGTGCCGAGAAGCCGTTGTTGGAGGGTTTTTCCCTGACGCTGAAACTCTGCGAGGGCGGTCTGCTCCGGATCCATGAGGCGGATCTCATCGAGAGCGGCCAGATACTGGTCGAACTTGCTGCGAAGCAGGGAGGCGAGAATGAGTTCGCCCTCTTTGGGCTCCAGGTGAAGGTGGCGGGAAAGGACTTCAAAAAGCGCCGCCGTGCCTTTCTCCGTGAGGCCTGCGGTGAGTTCGAGGGCCACCACGCCGTCACTTTTCACCGCCGTGCTCAACGAATGCAGGATCTGCGGTGCGACGCTGTCAAACATGACCGGCCCGAGCTTGATGGCGAGTTCTGCCATGATGCGCATGGCATCGTCGGAATCCACGCTGTTCACGGAGAGGCGATGCTCACGCCCGATCTCTGTGATCCCATCCTTGGTGGAACTGGCCGGATCGGAGGAAACACTGCGCACGAGGGACCGCTCCAGCACCTCGCCCTCGCCAGCGAAGCCCATCAGCCAGCGGGTACCATGCCCGCTCTGTGATTCGGCCTGCGCCGCGAAGAGACTGCTCTGGCTGCCTTCATGAAGGCTGTACTTCACAAAGCGGCGCTGAATGTGCGCATCCACCTTCGCCGCCAGTGGCAGATTGGCCCCGACGCTGCGGCTGAACGAACTGCCCGCATGGGTGACCGCCCTCACGAGCGTCGTCGGCGTGCCATGCAGAGAGGCCACCCGCTTGGTATGCACTGCGCCCATGGAATCCGCGCCGCCTTTGAACTGATGCCACGCGGCGTCTCGCGCATTGCGCAGATCGTTTCCGGTCGTGATCATCGGAATGACACCCGAAAGCGGACCCCACAGGTTATCGAAGGCCTGACGATGATCCTCTCTCGTGAGATCAAACTCATGGTAAAGCGTCGCCCCGCTGTTTCGAGAGCCTGCGGCCAGCGTGGCGGAGAGCGGCGCGAAACGGAGCTTCCTCTCCACTCGCTTGGTGGCGATGCGGTATTGCCCTTCGGTGATCTCATTGAGGTATTCGGTGCCGATCCGCACATCGATCCCTGCGGAGTAGCCATCGCTGGAACTAGATTGAATGATCAGCCCCACGGCGTTTTCACTTCGGCGGTACAAATGCACGTCAAACGAACCACTCACCTGCAAGCTGCCCGAAGCGCCCGCTCGGGCAATGATCGCCTGATCGCCAAGTGCCTTGCCAAAGAGCGGCAAAACCTTCTCCATGCCGATGCCGGGGCCAAACGAGGTCTGCACCGGGATGCTGAGCATCGTGCCGACATCCAAGGTATCCAGGCCTGCGCTGGATCGTGGAATGGAGGTGGGAAGGTAAACACCATCTAGCGCCATCTCCCAGTAGTCCGGTGACTGCCGCATGAAGACGCAGGAATGCGTGCGAGACACACCGGCAGATACTGAAAGCGGCACGCTGACACTGGCGACATTCAAAGCCATGCCGGCGGGGTTGAAGCCCGCACCGTAGCTCAGTGTCCAGGTGATCTGATCGGACCGCCGAAAGTGTGCGCCCAGCCTTTGTAGCTCATACCGACCACTCACACGTGCTCCCAGTCCCGGAACATCGGTGACGGGGAAATTGAATCCCGTTTGGGCTGCCCCTTTGAGGTTACGTTGGATCTGCTTGTTTACCCAGTTCAGGCCACCAAAGGTCGTCAGAGGCGTCCGAAGTGGTGGCTTGGCGGGAGGCGTGTCTGATTCGGTTTCCTCTTCAACCGGTAGCGCCTTCGCAGGTGCCGCATCCGGCTGGGTGGGGGCCTCAGGTGGTTCCGTGGCGGCACTCACGGCGAGCGTCATGGCCGCGAACAACAGGCCCTTGAATAGGCCATGCGGAGCGGAGGGGGCAGGAAGCCATGTGGCAGGCGAGCCAGTGTGGGCTTGCTGTGGACATTGACGCATGCGCTGATTCATAGCCAGCCGCTCACCCTTCGCCACTGCCATCCGCAGCGAGAATTTCAGGCAAGGCGACGAGGTTCCCCTTGGTTCTCCGGCTTGCGCCGCCGCTCACGCTGCCATCAGCTCGGGCGTCGCCACGGGCATCGGCAGGGCCATTGGGCGAAGGCGTGTCTCTTCCAGTGGGTGGCTCGGCTCGCTGCCTTTCGGCTGGCGGCCGGTGCGGGTGCAGAAGTCGTGGTAGCTGAGTACTTCGAATTGATGGTCGTGGTGCTCAATGATCGCCGTCATGCTCTCGACCCAGTCGCCGGAATTCAGATAATGAATGTCGTCGATTAGCTTATCCGCTGGCGTGTGGATGTGGCCGCAGATGATGCCATCGCAGTTTTTCCAGCGGGCCAGATTTTGGAGCTGCTCTTCGTAGCGGCCCACAAAGCCCACGGCCTGCTTCACCTTCGATTTGACCAGTCGGCTGAGGGAGAAGCCTTCTTTGCCCCGCCAGCGCCGCCATTGATTGTAAAAGCGGTTCAGGCGCAGCAGCAGATCATAGCCAATCGAACCCACCTTGGCGATCCAGGCGTGATTGGTGCTGATGTGATCAAAGCCGTCACCATGCACCACGAGGTAGCGACCGGCGGGAGACTCGTGGAGATGCTCGTTGACGATGCTTAGCCCGGCGAGTTTGAAGGGCAGGAAACGGTCGAGGATATCGTCATGATTGCCGCGGATGTAGATGACCTCGACGTTCTCCTTCTCCATCTTTTTGAGCAGTGTGCGCACAAAGTGCGTGTGCTCCGTGCGCCATCTGCCGGAGGTCTTCAAAGCCCAGGCGTCGATGATGTCGCCATTGAGGATGATTTGATCGCAGACGCAATGGCGGAGAAAGTGCGCGGCCTGCACCGCCTTGGAATCTGCCATGCCGAGGTGGATGTCGGACATGATGAGCGTCTTGATTCGGAGCTTGGTTTTCATGCATGGCGTAATCGCCACCACATCTTGTGCCACATAACCGACGGCCCCCAATCTCTTGAAATGAACGTTTTCGTCACCGCTCAGCACGCCCAGGCACGGCAAGCGTCAGCCTGGGGGATTCATTGGCACGCGAAGGCGTTGGCTGGCGCTGCTCACGTTGAGGAGCAAACATTTCCTCCAGCTTCTTTTCATGGCGTTGCTTATGCAGCACATACACTTGGGAGATCATCCACACGGAAAGCGCGGCGGAGATGATGCCTGCCATCGCCGCCCAGGGCATCTGCCAGCGTTTGCGACGTGTAGGAGTAGTGGAGGGAAAAAACAGGGCCATGGGGATGCATCTCGCGATGGATCCAAAGGCCCGCAATGCTTGCTGCGTGACTTGATCGCCACATGGCATTTATGCCACGCATGCCCGTCGTGGTTCGACAACGATTCTGTCACACATGACCTCAGCGATCCGTTACCCAGCCAGAGCAGATGACTTCCTCGACACTCACCCAGCCATGCTGAATGGTCTCGCGATCTGGCTTGATGAGAAGCACAAAGGGGCCTCCGCTGGAATTTCGTAGTTCTTCACCAGCAGGACTGCTCTGGAGCACGGCATCAGGCACGAAGGTGCTTAGTGTCTCCTTTTCCGCCGGGTGTGAAATCACCAGAGAGATGCCTTTCTCATCGGCAAAAGGAGAGCGAGCACTCGTGCGCTGGCAGCGCACTCGCATCAGCCTCGGATGCACTTTCATGCCGACGTGAGTCTGCAACCCGTCAAAGTCCGTCTCACACCATCCGGTGAAGCTCTCCCAGTCGAGTTTGTAACCTTCGGAGGTTTTCTCCAGCACCACGGGCCGGTCACTTCCATCCACCAATCGCACGGTGGTCAGCAGCAAATCACCCTGGATGCCGAATTCTGGCCCGATGGTCAAAGGAAGCGACGGTACAACCTGCCTGGACCCTGGCAGTGAGCGCACCCGCGGCATCGTGAGATCAGGATGACGAACGCTATCGCTCAGCAGAGACGTTGAACTCGAGTTGATGGCGCGGCGAAGCACCATGCAGGCCTTTTGAAATGATTCACGGGCCAGATCTGGTGTGCCTTCTTTGGATTCATCAAATCCCACAAACGGACGGGCTTTCGGCTTGGGCATTTCATCATCACTCGCCTTCGCGGCAGCAGCCTGACTCTTCTTGCGTGTTTCAGGCTCGGGTGAGGGATTCATCACCTCACGCATATGAGAGATCAGCCATGCGGAGGCTCCAATCACCACGATCAAAAGGAGAAATTGCCAAAACGATGGGTCCCGCCTGCTAAACAGGCCTTGGGAGGCGAAATCGGGAGAAATCATAGCTCACTCTTTTGCATGAGTTCAACCGACTCAAATGGTGCCACGTCACATCATTGCCACAGAGGCTAAATGAACTTCAGTCTCCCGACTGACTTGATTAGAGAACGGCTCACACCAAGGCACCAAGGCACAAAGCAACACCATCGATGTGTCTTCGCGCCTTGTGTGACCACAAAATCAACGACGTTACTTTCTGCTCCACAACCAAGTAGCCTTGAGTTTCGGTGCTATCATGTGACGCGCCTGACGCATTCATCGTGAAGCGAAAATCGCGCTGCGAAACAGCCTCGTCACAAGCGCGTGGACTCCGACGAAAAGGTCACACGCAATCACGAGCGCGAATCCAAAGCGCCTCCATAAATCGCGCGCTTCAAGCCACCCACTGCTTATGAAAACGCGATTCAAACTCTCTTCAACTCTCGCAGCCGTGCTCAGCATGGCCTGCATGATTCATCCAGGCGCTGCTCTGCAGGCGGCGCAGTTCACGGCTGGTAATGTGGTTGTTTATCGTGTTGGCTCAGGAACGGGAAGCCTCGTGAACACGGGCAATCCGGTTTTCCTGGATGAATACAACACCGCGGGAACGCTCGTGCAGTCCATCGCGCTGCCGACGACGGTGAGCGGGGCGAACAAACGTCTTGTGAGCAGCGGCACGGCCACTTCGGAAGGTTTGCTCACGCGCAGCACGGACGGGCAGTATTTGATTCTCACGGGTTATGATGTGACGCCGCCGCACACGGGATCGCTTTCCAGCGCGACGGGGGCCGCGGTGAATCGGGTGATCGGTCGCGTGAACGCGGCAGGCACGGTGGATACGAGCACGGCGCTGGCGGATTACGCGAGCGGCAACAATCCACGCAGCGCGGTTTCAACTGATGGCACGAAGCTCTGGATGGCAGGCGGCACGGGTGGTGTGCGCTTTACCACGCTGGGCGCGACGACTTCCTCCGATGTGAGCACGACAGTGACGAATCTGCGCCAGCTCGGCATCACGGGCGGACAGCTTTATGTCTCCACGGGCAGCGGCTCGGCGGTGCGGATCGGCACGGTGGGCACGGGCTTGCCGGAGACGACCGGGCAGACGATCACAAATCTGACGGGCATTCCGACAACGGGTTCGCCTTATGCATTCTTCTTCGCGGATCTCGATGTCGGTGTGGCGGGTTTGGACACCGTTTACATCGCGGATGACACAAACACGGCGGGAACCGGTGGTGTGCGGAAGTTTTCGCTCGTCGGCGGCACTTGGACGGCGAATGGCATCGCGGGTGTTCATTCAGATGCGTATCGCGGTCTCACCGGCGTGGTGAATGCGGGCACTGTGACGCTTTACGCGGCACGCAAAGGCAATGAGCTGGCCTCCATCGTCGATAGCACCGGCTACAACGCCACGATCACGGCCACGCCGACGTTGCTGGCCACAGCGGCTGCGAACACCGCCTTCCGCGGTGTGGCTTTCGCTCCGGTGGAGACTCCGCAGCTCATCGTGACGGAAATCAATTCGAACGCCGCGGGCGGTGACTTTTGGGAGCTGACGAATGTCGGTGTGACGACGCAGGACATCGGAAACTGGAAGTGGGACGATGACAGCGCGAATCCGAATGATGCGGCGGCGGTGACGATCCCGGCGGGAACGATGATCGCTCCGGGTGAGTCGATCGTGCTGACCACGGCGGCGGATGCGGCGGCTTTCCGCACGCTTTGGAGCATCGCTCCGACGGTACAGATCATCGCCAGCCCCACGGGGCCAGGTTTCGGTCAAAATGATCAGGTTCATCTCTTCAATACCTCTGGTGCCACGGTGACGAGCTTTTCGTATGTGGCAGGCGGTTTCACCTTGAGCAGCGGCTCGTCTTCCATCGGTGGTCATGCAGGTGCTTCAGCCGGTGGCGCGGCCACGCAGTCGGCGGTGATTGATCCGGCGTTTGGTTTCGGCGCGGGCCGCCGCTTCATGGCGGTGAATGGAACGCCGGGCACTTCCGGTCTCAGCTTTGGCGGCGGACCTTCGATCACGCTTTCGCTGAGCTTCACGGCTTCTTCTTTCTCGGAAAGCGCCACGAATCCGGCCTCCGTCGGCACGGTGAGTCGTGCGACGAGCGGCACGAGCGATCTCGTGGTCACGTTGAGCTCCAGCGACACCACGGAGGCGACGGTGCCTGCCACGGTGACCATCCTGGCGAATCAAACGAGCGCGAATTTCGATGTCACCGCCGTGAACGACACCTTCCCGGATGGCAGCAAGACGGTGACGATCACCGCGAGCGCCGCAGATGCCACCACGCCGACCTCGGATCTCACCGTGACAGACGACGGCGACGTGCTCGACACCAGCTTCATGCTCACCGAGGTGCAGTCGAATCAATCCGCCACGAAGCCCACGACAGCGAATGACTACTGGGAGCTGACGAACATCAGCGGCGTGACGAAAGACATCAGCGGCTACTCCTGGCATGACAGCGGTCGCTCGGGTGCGGCGGCGCAGGCTTACAAGCTTCCTCCGGGCACCAGCATCGCCGCAGGCGAGTCCGTGATCTTTACTGCAACACCAGCCGCCGATTTCCGCGCTTGGTGGGGCCTCGCGCCGACGGTGCAGGTCTTCACGAGCACAGGTGCTCCAGGGCTTGGCTCGAGCGATGGCGTCTCCTTCTTCGATGCGGGTCAAAATGAACTCTTCTTCTTCAGCTACGGCATCGCAGGCTTCACGAAGGAAGATGGTTCTCCTTCCACCGGCGGTCATGCGGGACCTTCGGGTGGTGGTTCGGCCGATTCGCAGGCGCTGATCTGGGTTCCGGCCTCCGGCACCGCGACTCCGCGCTACACCGCCGCCACGGGCATCCCCGGCAATCACGGCAGCTTCACCGCAGTCTCTCCGGCCACCGATACCGGCTCGCCGGGCAATCAAGGTGCCATCATCCCGACGGTGAGCCTCGCGAATGCCTCCATCAATGAAGGCAACAGCGGCACCACGGTGCTTTCCTTGCCCGTCACGCGTTCTGACACCGCCACGGCCTTCACGGTCGATTACGCCATCACCGGCGGCACGGCCACCAGCGGCACGGATTTCGCCACGCTGGCCTCCGGCACGCTCACTTTCACGAATGGCGGCGCCGCTTCGCAAAACATCGACATCACGGTGAATGGCGACACGACCTCCGAGGCCGATGAAACCGTGATTGTCACGCTTTCGAACGTCGTGAACACCACCGGAGCCACGGTGATCCAGACTGCCGCAGGCACCGGCACGATCCTCAATGATGACATCGTGCCTGCGAGCATCACCACGCATCCTGCGAGCGTCACCATCGCCACTGGCTACACCGCCACGCTCAGCGTGACCGCCGCCGGCTTCCCCGCGCCTTCCTTCCAATGGTATCAGGGCAACAGCGGCGACACCTCCACGCCGGTCGGCACGAACAGCAGCAGCTTCACCACGCCGGCTCTCACCACCACGACGAGCTACTGGGTGCGTGCGACGAATGTCGGCGGACCCGCGGACAGCAGCACCGCCGTCGTCACCGTCACCACCGGCCCCACAGAGGTCAATCTGGCGAACTATGTGCGCATCGCCCGCATCAATCTGCCGGAGCCGACACGCACCGCGCTGCCTCCCGGCACGCCGGTTCACAATTTCCTCTGCCAGGAAGCCTCGGCGGTGACTTACAATTGGGACACCGACACGCTCTTCGTCACGGGCGACGGTGGCCGCGCCATCACGCAGGTTTCCAAAACCGGTCAGCTCATCGACACGATGACGCTCGCGCTCGGCAGCAGCCCGCAGGGCACCGATTTCTATGATCCCGAAGGACTTACCTACATCGGCGGCGGCCAGTTTGTCATGAGCGAGGAGCGTGATCGCCAGCTCGTGAAGTTCACCTACGCCGCTGGCACCACGTTGAGCCGCAGCGGTGCTCAAACGGTGAAAATCGGCACCTTCGTCGATAACACCGGCACGGAAGGTCTCTCTTGGGATCCGCAGACGAGCGGCTTCATCTGCCTGAAGGAGCTTTCGCCCATCGGCATCTTCCAGACCGGCGTGGACTTCGTCGCCGGCACCGCCACGAACGGCTCGCCCACCACGGTGAACTCCACGAACCTCTTCGATCCAGCGCTGCTCGGGATGACGGACACAGCGGATGTCTTTGCCCTTTCGAATCTGCCTTCCATGAGCGGCCAGCCGCAGGCGGGCAATCTGCTCGTGCTCGGCCAGGAAGATGCACGCATCGTCAATGTGGACCGCAGCGGCGTCATCACCAGCACGCTGAACATCGGCTCTGATCCGGGCAATCCGCTCACACCCAATGGCCAGCAGCATGAAGGCGTCACGATGGATCGCGCGGGCATCCTTTACGTCGTGAATGAAAACGGCGGTGGCAGCATCGACTACCCGCAGCTCTGGGTTTATGCGCCGTCCTCGCTGCCGAATGCGGCACCGACGGCTGTGATCGTCGATAACGCCACCACCACGCTGCCGGAAAACAGCAGCACCGCCTCCCGCGTGAAGCTGGGAGACATCTTCGTGACAGATGACGGCCTCGGCACGAACACGCTGAGCCTCAGCGGAGCCGACGCGGCCTCCTTTGAGCTCACCGGCACGGAGTTCTTCCTCAAAGCCGGAGTCAGCCTCGATTTCGAGACGAAGAGCAGCTACGCCGTCACGGTGAATGCCGATGACAGCACGGTCGGCACCACGCCGGATGCCAGCGTGAATTTCACGCTCACGATCAGCGATGTGGAGCCTGAGGCTCCGCCCGCACCGGTCATCATCATCTCGGAAGTGGCACCTTGGGCCAGCAGCAACTCCGCGGTGGCCGCCGACTGGTTTGAGATCACCAACGTCACCTCCAACACCATCGACATCACCGGCTGGAAGATCGACGACGGCTCCGCCGCCTTCGGCAGCGCCGCGACGCTCAATGGCGTGACCACGCTCGCTCCCGGTGAAAGCGCCATCTTCATCGAAACGGCCGATCTACCGGCCAAAGACACACTTTTCCGCAGCACCTGGTTTGGCGCGAATCCGCCCGCCGGACTGCAAATCGGCTCCTACACCGGCTCCAGCCTCGGTTTGAGCTCCACGAGCGATGGCGTGAACATTTTCAACGCCGCAGGCACTTTGATGGCCAGCGTGTCCTTCGGTGCTTCGGATGCCGTTTCGCCTTTCCAGACCTTTGACAACACCCGCGGCCTCAACGCGACCACGATCTCGCAGTTGAGCCTCGTCGGCACAAACGGCGCGATTGCCTCCAGCAACGCCGCGGAGGTCGGATCGCCCGGTTTTGCGGCTCCTGGCGTGCTGCGCATCACTGAAGTCGCGGCCTGGGGCAGCGGCAATGGCAATTACCTTGCCGACTGGTTTGAAGTGACCAACACCGGCGCTCGTGCGGTGGACATCAGCGGCTGGAAATTCGATGACAGCTCCGAATCACCCGCCGGAGCACTTTCGCTGACCGGCGTCACCAGCATCGCGCCAGGTGAATCCGTCATCTTCCTCGAAACAGCCACGCCCGTGACGACCATCGCCACCTTCCGCAGCACTTGGTTCAGCACGACACCGCCGCCCGCATTGCAAATCGGCAGCTACACCGGTTCCGCCGCCGGTTTGAGCACGGGCGGTGACGCCGTGGTGCTCTACGACACCAACAACGTCCGTCAGGCCAAGGTCTTCTTTGGTGCTTCTCCGGCCGCCACGCCGTTCGCCACCTTCGACAACTCCGTCGGCGCGGACAACGTGAGCCTCGCCACGCTGAGCGCCGTCGGCACGAATGGTGCCTTCGTCGCCCTCACCGATGCGGATGAGATCGGCTCGCCCGGCACGACGGTTTCCGCCGCGCAAAATGACACCACGATCGTCATCAGCGATGCCAGCCTCAGCGAAGGCAACAGCGGCAGCAGCACGCTGAGCTTCACCGTCACCCGCAGCGACCGCAACGGAGCCTTCACCGTCGATTTCGCCACCTCGAACGGCACCGCGACGGCTGGCAGCGACTACACCGCCGCCTCCGGCACGCTCACTTTCACCGCGGGCGGCTCCACGACGCAGAATGTGAGTGTTTCCATCACCGGCGACACCGCGGTCGAGGCGAATGAAACCTTCATCGTCACGCTTTCGAACGTGGTGAACACCGCCGGCACCGCCACCATCACGGATGCGACCGGCACAGGCACGATCAGCAATGATGACACCACGCCCGTGGTCTTCCCGGCCAGCAATTCCCTCAGCTCCACGGTCAAAGGCAGCATCGCGCTCGCTGGTGCGGAGATTCCGGCCTTTGATCCTCTTTCCGACCGCGCCTTTGCCTCCTCCGGCACCGGCATTCAGGTCGTGAACCTCGCAAATCCTGCGGCTCCGGTCTTCATCAGCACCATCACACCTTCCACACTCGGCGTTCCTGCCATCACCAGCGATGACATCTCCTCCGTGACCGTGCGCAAAGGCAGCGGTAGCAACCCCAGCGTGCTCGCCGCCGCCATCATCAACAACCCGAAGACTAGCGCTGGTCATGTGGTCTTCCTCAATGCCGCCACGGGTGCGCTGATCAGTCACGCCACCGTCGGTGTGGTGCCCGATCACATCGCCTTCACGCCGGATGGCTTGAAGCTCCTCGTCTGCAATGAAGGCGAGCTTTCCACGCCCGAAGTCACCATCGAGGCCGCCGTGCCGGATGCCGCTCAGGGCACGGTGAGCATCATCGCTGTCGATGCCGCTGGTGTGGCTGGAACCGTGCAAACCGCCGATTTCAATGCTTTCGATGCGCAGACCGCCGCTCTCAAAACGGCTGGCGTGCGCCTCTTTGACGACGGCGTGCCTTCCACCGACTTTGAGCCGGAATACCTCGCCATCTCGCCCGATGGCACAAAGGCCATGGTCACGCTCCAGGAGGCCAATGCTGTCGCCGTGCTCGATATCGCCAGCGCCACCTTCACCAGCGTGGCTCCGCTCGGCAAAAAGAACTTCAGCGCCCTCCGCGCCGACTTCAGCGATGCCGATGGCATGAAAAACCCGCGCACCGGCCAGCCAGTGTTTGGCCTCTACATGCCGGATGCCATCGCTTCCTTCTCCTCCAGTGGTCAAACCTACTACGTCACCGCGAATGAAGGCGATGACCGCAACGACTTCATCGCTCCGAACGAGACCACCACCGTCAGCAACGCCGGTTACGACCTCGACAACAGCGTCTTCCCGAACGAGGCCGATCTGAAGCTCAACGCCAACCTCGGCAAGCTCACCGTCTCGAATCTCCCCGGCCTCCGTGGCGACACGGACAACGACGGCGATATCGACGAGATCCTCATGTATGGCGCTCGCAGCTTCTCCATCCTCGATTCCACCGGTGCCATTGTCTTCGACAGCGGCGACATGATCGAAATGATCGTCGCCTCGCTGCACAACAGCAACTTCGACGATGGTCGCAGTGACAACAAAGGCCCTGAACCCGAAGGCGTGGCCGTGGCGACGCTTGGTGCCCGCACCTTCGCCTTCGTCGGCCTGGAGCGTTCGCACCTCACGCTCGTGTTTGATGTCACCAACCCGCTCGCGCCGACTTATGTCACTTCATTGGTCCGCAGCGGCGATTTCAATCCCGAAGGCATCGTGGTCGTCTCCGAGAGCGACAGCCCCAGCGGCCGCCCGCTCGTGCTCGTGACGAACGAGGACAGCAACACGCTGAGCATTTTCGAGCTCACTCCTGCGACCGCCTTCACCATGCAGCTCCTCCACCTCGCCGATGCCGAGGCTGGATTGCTCGCCTCGCAGACCGCGCCAAACCTCGCCGCTCTCGTGGATGCCTTTGACGGCACTTACGCGAACACGCTGATCCTTGCCGGTGGTGACAACTACATCCCGGGACCCTTCGCCGCCGCTGGAACGGATGCGCTCGTGGCCGCCACCCATAATAAAGGCAACAATCCCTTCGCCGCCGACATCGAAATCCACAACCGCCTCGGCGTGGAAGCCTCCACCATTGGCAATCATGAGTTCGACTTCGGCACGAATGCCTTCTCCGATGCCATCGGGGACACAAACTTCCCCTATCTGAGCTCCAACCTCGACTTCTCCGGTGATTCCGGCATCTCCGCCCGCTATCAGGAGACGGTCGGCGTCGGTGGCCTCGAAGAAGCCAGCAGTGTGAAGAACAAGATCGTGCCGAGCTGCGTCGTCACGAAGGGCGCGGAGAAGATCGGCCTCGTCGGCGTCACCACGCAGATCCTCGAAGGCATCTCCTCCACGGGCGGTGTCGAGGTGAAGGGCTTCGTCGGTGATGGCAGCGAAATGGACAACATGGTGCTGCTCGCCAGCCAGGTGCAGCCTGTGATCAATGAGCTGAAGAGCCAGGGCGTGAACAAGATCATCCTCATGGCCCACCTGCAGCAGATCGCGAATGAGCTGATGCTCGCGCCGATGCTCACGGATGTGGACATCATCCTCGCCGCCGGTTCCAACACCCGTCTTGGCGATGCCAACGATGTCGCCGTGGCCTTCACCGGCCATGCGGCCAACTTCGCGGGCAATTATCCCATCTACACCGCCGGTGCCGATGGCAAGCCGACCGTCGTCGTGAACACGGACAACGAGTTCACCTACCTCGGACGCTTGGTGGCTGATTTCGACGCGGATGGCCTTCTCATCGTGCCAAACCTCCTCGCGAACACCACCGTGAACGGAGCCTACGCCGCCACCGCCTCCAATGTGGCCGCCGCCTGGGGCGTGGCCGAAGTGGACCTGCCCACCACCGCCTTTGCCTCTGGAACAAAGGGTGCCCTGGTCAAACAGATCACCGATGCGGTGCAAGGCGTCATCACCACGAAGGATGGCGATGTGCGTGGCTTCACCAGCGTCTATCTCGAAGGTGAGCGCAGCTTTGTGCGCAATCAGGAGACCAATCTCGGCAACATCAGCGCCGACTCGATGATCACCGTGGGCAAAACGGCCCTCCCGGCCGCCACACACGTCGCTGCGCTGAAAAATGGTGGTGGCATCCGCGCCGCCATCGGAGCCGTCGAGGTCGCCACCGGTGCCAAACTGCCTCCGCTGGCCAATCCGGCCGCTGGCAAGCCCGCTGGAGCCATTTCGCTGCTCGACATCGAAAACTCGATGCGCTTCAACAACGGCCTCATGCTCTGCGACACCACTCCGGCAGGCCTGAAGGCCATCCTGGAGCACGGCGTGGCTCTTGTGGGCAATCAGGGCCGCTTCCCGCAGATCGGCGGCATCCGTTTCAGCTTCAATCCGAGCGGCACCGCAGGCTCGCGCATCCAAAGCATCGTCACCATCGACGACAGCGGTGCCATCACGGGCCGCATTGTTTCCGGCGGAGCCGTGCTGCCCACCGCGCCGGCCACGATCACGCTCGTCACGCTGAACTTCCTCGCGAATGGCGGC
Organism: Verrucomicrobiaceae bacterium; assembly: GCA_016713245.1. Classification (GTDB taxonomy): domain Bacteria; phylum Verrucomicrobiota; class Verrucomicrobiia; order Verrucomicrobiales; family Verrucomicrobiaceae; genus Prosthecobacter. The sequence goes on from JADJPM010000004.1 coordinate 1,398,542, forward strand.
GACGGTTATCCCTTCAAAGCGAATGCGGACAATTTCCGCTTCCTGCTCAACGGCGGTGGTCTCTCCGCTGCCATCGACGAGTCGCTGAACTTCACCGCTGCTGGTGTCGTGCCGGTGAACATCCTCGGCGAGCAGGCCGCGCTCTCCAGCCATCTCCAGGCCCGCTACGCCACTGCGCCGAGTGCCTATGACCTCGCCGAGACCGCCCCCGCGCTCGACACCCGCATCCAAAGCACCGCCGTCCGCACCGACACCGTGCTCGATGGCCCTGCCGCATTCCTTGCTTGGTTGCTCGACAACGGCTTCACCGGCTCGCCCGGTGGCGATAGCGATAACGATGGGGTGAGCGATACACTCGAATACTTCTTCAACACCAGTCCGAACAACCCCGCCGATCGTGCGCACTTGCCCAGCGTGGTGCGAGAAGGTGGTGACCTGGAATTCCGCTTCACCCGCCTGCAAAATGGAACGCTCACCGGCACTCTGCGCTACTCCACGGACCTTCTCACCTGGCAAAACGCCGTGCAGGGCGTCGATTTCGAAATCGTCAGCCAGGCCGTCAGCGGCGGCGAAGTCGAGGTGCGTTACCGCATCCTCAATCCGATCAATGCGAAGTTCTTCCAGCTTCGCGTCGAGTAATCCAAGCAAAGCCCGCCACCACTCATGTCCGTCGCCCGAGCAGCTGGCAGTCCGGTCGATCACGCCTGTGATCACCTGTATCGCCGCCATCAGGTCAGCCTGGTGAATTTCGCCCGCCTGCGCGGCTGCGACGAGCATGAGGCGTGGGATGTGGTGCAGGAGCTCTTCCTGCGCGTCTTCCGCCTCGGCATGGTGCTGCCGCTTTCCTCCCGCACGGAGGAAATGCAGCGCACCTGGCTGCTGCGCACGCTGCGCTGGATGCTCATCAATCTGCACCGCCGGAGGACGCGCCTGCGTCGTGGTGGTGGCAGTGCGCTGGAGTCATTGGATCTGCTCACGGAGGAGGGAAGGGAGTTCCCGGCCGTCGGCACGCCGGCGGGGGAGTATGACCGTCAATGGGCCGTCACCGTGCTGGAGCGCTGCCTCTCCCACCTGCACCAAACTTCGAAGCCGGATGCGTGGATGGCCTTTGAAGCCGGTTTGAGCGACTCCGAAGCCCGGAGCACACCGGCGATGCGAGTCGCCGCTCATCGCACCCGCGTGAAATTGAGGCGCTTGATCGGCGTCGAGGCCTGCAAGGAGTCCCTGCTGCAAGCGCTGGCTGCCTGAAGGTCGTCCGGGGCTTCAGCTCGCCAAAACATTTTGTCAGGAATGAGATCTTCGCAGGCGTTGCCCATCTCTTTGCATGCCAAAGCCATGGCATCACACTCGTGATGCTCATCGCGTGCATCTGTTACACTCTTTCGCGTGAACAAAATGGCAGTGTCGAAGGATTCACGCAGGAGGCGGTGAAGCGGGTGCCGATGTGATGAATGAGAAGGTGCGAATTCTTCCGCCCTCATGAAACGCCCCCTTCTTTCCCTCCTCACCGTGCTCATGACCGCCTCTGGTGCTCTTGCTGACACGACACCTCATGTCTTATCAGGCGGCTCCTTCTCCCAGAACTGGAGCAACGCAGCCCTGATCACCGCTGACGACAACTGGAGTGGTGTGCCGAGCATCACCGGCTATCGTGGAGATGACTTGACGACTTCGACAGGCGTTAATCCACAGACGGTCGTGGCTCCCAGTGCAGTCGTTGACGTCGTCGCGAATCAGACGACTCCCAACACCAACAACAGCGGCGCTGTCGCTGAGTTTGCGATTGCGAACCCGACCATCGCCCTTCAGGGCTCGGGCACGGCGGACGCGCCTTACCTTTCCATCTTCCTCAACACGACGGGTGTTCCTGCGGTGACTGTCTCCTACAAACTTCGCGACATCGACGGCAGCACGGACAATTCCCAGCAGCAGGTGGCGCTGCAATACCGCATCGGCAGCAGTGGCAATTTCACGGATGTGACAGCCGGTTACGTTGCTGATGCCACCTCAGGCCCCAGTCTTGCCACCCTGGAGACCAACATGAATGTGACGCTGCCAGGAGCCGTCGTCGGCAATGCGCTGGTAGAGGTGCGCATCATCACCACCAATGCCGTCGGCAATGACGAGTGGGTGGGCATTGATGACATCGTAGTCTCAGCCAGTGACTCGATCCCGCCGCTGGCCACGGCCTTTGCGCCGCTGGACAATGCCGCGAGCGTGCCCGTGACCTCGACACCGACGATCACCTTCAATGAAAATGTCAAAAAAGGCACCGGCAGCATCCTCATCAAGCGCAGCAGCGACAACTCGACCTTTGAGAGCATCGACGTGACGACCTCGCAGGTCACGGTGACGGGCGCGGCAGTGACCATCACGCCTTCGGCGAACTTTGCGAACTCCACGGGCTACTACATCGAGATTCCAGCGGCAGCGATCGAGGACATCGCGGGCAATGATTACGCCGGCATCAGCGGCGCGACGGCGTGGAATTTCATCACCATCGCGGCCTCCGTGCTGCCGAGCGCCACGGAAACCTTCACCACCGGCTGGCGTGTGCTGCCCACCGGATCGAGCACCGTGACGGACTACTACGCGGAAGGCAACGGCCAGGGCGCCTTCGCCCGCTTCGACCTCGGTATCTTCAATATGACGAAGCTCGACTTCGGCCTCAGCGGTTCTTCGACGATCACCAGCGTGCAGAGCGCCGAATTCACGCTCACGCACAACGACCGCACCTTCACGCAGGGCACGGAAGTCGAGTTTTTCTTCACCACGGATGCCGCCACGGGCAAAACCTTCGATGCGGCGCAGGTCAACGGCATCAACAACTCGCAGTTCACCTTTGCGCCGATCTCTCTCGGTAAATTTCCCTACACGCCCAAGGCGGGTGGTCAGACGGATGTCTTCACGCTGGATCTCGCCGCCGCCGGTCCGGCGCTGGTTTCGCGTCTGAACACGGGCGAGGACTTCAGCATCATCATCGCGGCCACCACGCCGATGGCGGCCGTCACCTACTCGGGCAAAGGCAATACCTTTGATCCCGGCGATCCGTCTTTGAAACTCACGGTGAACGAAACGACCGGCGTGGACACCACCGCGCCAGCCGTGGCCTTTTTCACGCCAGCGGATGGCAGTGGCGGTTTGCCGATTTCGTCGAACTTGCGTATCAACTTCAATGAAATCGTCCAAAAGGGCACCGAAGGCACGATCACGATTTTCCGCAGCAGCGATAATTCGGTGTTTGAGGCCATTCCAGTCACCAGCACTCAGGTGACGGTGAATCTCGGCACGGTGACGATTGATCCAGCGGCCTCGCTGGAGTCCGCAGGCAGTTATTATGTGCAAATCACCGCAGGAGCCATCGAAGACACCTCGGGCAATGATTTCACCGGCATCGCCGACACGACGACGTGGAACTTCAGCACCGCGCAGCCGCCGATCACGAACCTGGGGCCGTTCAGCGCCTCGCAGAATGCACCGGCGGGCACGGTGGTGGCGCAGCTCAACTCGAACATCAATGGCAAGGAAGGCATCAAGTATGCCATGCTCGGCGGCAGCGGCTCCACGGCGATGATGAAGGCCGTTCCGGGCAGTGGCTACGTCGTGAATCCGATCTTCACCATCGGCGACACGATCAACGCATCCACCGGAGCGCTGAATCCGACCTCCGCAGGCGCTTTTTCGCCCGTGGGCACGCTCGACGGCCTCGGTGCCTTCTCGCTGAATGCGAACACGGTGCGCGTCTTCAGCAATCATGAGATCGAAATCCCCAACACCGGCTCCGCTGGCTATCCTTACACGCTGGCGAATGGAACGGTGATCACGAAAGGCGGCGCTCGCATCAGCTACTGGGACATTGATAAAACGACGCGCCGTGTCGTCGATGGCGGCTTGGCCATCGCTCGCATGTATGACCGCACCGGCACGGTGGTGACGAGCACCGCCCAGCTCGAACTCGGCGGCCTCGACCGCACCTGCTCCTCCGCTTTGTTTGAGCCGAATCTCTGGGGCGCGGGCCGCGGCCTCGTGGATCGCACTTACATCATGGGTGAGGAGACCTCGACAGCCTTTGGTCATCCGCATGGCGGCACCTACTGGGCGCTCGACACCTCGAATGGCGATCTTTGGGCTCTGCCGGACTTTGGCCGTGGTTCCTGGGAAAATGCGGCGCTGGTCGATACCGGCACCACGACGCATGTGGCCTTCCTGTTGGGCGACGATGCCCCGGCGCGGCCTTTGTATCTCTACGTCGGCGAGAAGAGCACCGCTCCAGGCGCGAACTTCGTCGAGCGCAACGGCCTCAAAGGCGGGCAGCTCTATGTTTGGAAGACCACGAATGGAAACACCACGCCGCAGCAGTTCAACGGCACCAACGCCACACGCACCGGCACTTGGGTCGCGGTGAATGCGCGGAACATCGCCAATGCCGGCACCGCTGGGCACGATGCGCAGGGTTATAAGAACGACACGACACTCGGCACGGAGGCTTCCAGCCTTGGCTGCTTCCTTTTCTCGCGTCCGGAAGATCTCAGCACCAGCCCCACGGATGGTAGCATCGTCGCCTTCACCTCCACCGGTCGTGGCAGTGTGTATCCGCTGGATAACTGGGGCGACACCTACATCCTCGACATCGACTTCAATGGCAGCGCCGTGCCCACCGCAGGCAACATCCGCATCCTTTACGACGGTGATGACGCGGGCGGCGGCCAGTTCATGAGTCCTGAAGAAGGTCTGCGCTGCCCGGACAATCTCGACTGGGCCGACGACGGCTTCATCTACGTGCAGGAAGATCAGGCCAATCAGACGGGCAGCTTCGGCGCGGCCGGTTTTGAGACCTCCATCTGGAAACTGAACGCCACCACCGGCGCGGCGGTGCGCATCACACAGACGGATCGCAGCACCGTGCTGCCTCTCGGTTCCACGGACACGAATCCGGGTGATGTCGGCAATTGGGAATCCTCCGGCATCATCGATGTGTCCTCGCTCTTCGGCGAGGCTCCCGGCGAGTTGTTCCTTTTCGACCTTCAGGCGCACAGCGTGAACAACGGCCTCATCTCCACCAAGCAGCTCTATGAAGGCGGCCAGCTCTGCTTCCTCGAAAAAGGCATCGAGAAAGGTGCCTTCAAGGTGAACCCGAACACCGGGATCATCACCATCGCAAATGTGGATGCCATCGACATGGCCTCGCAGCCCTCGCATGAGCTGCGCTTGCAGGCCTTTGACGGCACGAATCACACGCTCAGCCAGGTCACGGTGAACATCACGAACACCAGCGTCGCCACCTCGAACAGCTTCAAGGTCGCCACCTACAACATCAGCCACTACCGGGCCACCGCGGGCGCTTTGATCACCGATCTGGCCACCGTGAATGCCACGCAGAGCCAGAACATCGCCCGCGTCATCCAGCGCAACAACGCGGACGTGCTCCTGCTCAATGAATTCGACTACGACGCGAAGGGCGAGGCGCTGAAACGCTTCCAGGAGAACTACCTCGAAGTCGGCCAGAGCGGCGAGGCACCCGTTTATTACCCGTATGCCTTCATCGCCCCTTCCAACACCGGCATCGCCTCCGGTTTCGATCTCGACAATAACGGCTCCGTCGTCACCACGCCCGGCGCGGCAGGCTATGGCGAGGATGCACTCGGCTTCGGCACCTTTCCCGGTCAGTATGCTTTCGTGGTGCTGTCGAAGCATCCCATCGACACCGCGAACATCCGCACCTTCCAAAAATTCCTCTGGAAAGACATGCCCGGCGCCCTGCTGCCGGATGATCCTGACATCGCGGGCACGGGCGACTGGTATTCACCCGCCGAGCTGAATGTGTATCGCCTCTCCTCGAAGAATCACGCCGACGTGCCTGTGCTCGTGAATGGCACGCCCGTTCACATCCTCGCCAGCCATCCCACGCCGCCGGTGTTTGATGCGCCGGGAGCAGGTCTGCCCTGGAAAGCGGGAGTCGATCACAATGGCCGCCGCAACAGCGATGAGATCCGCTTCTGGAGCGACTACGTCACGCCCGCGAGCAGCGCCTACATCTACGATGACACGGAAACCTCCTCCACGCCCGGTGGTGGTCTCGCGCCGAACTCGCGCTTCGTGCTCGTGGGCGATCAAAACGCCGATCAGGACGAAGGCGACAGCACACCGCCCGCGATCCTCAGCGTGATCAACAACGTGCTCTTCAATGGAGCCTTCGTTCCTGGCGGCGGCGCAGGCCCGCAGCCGGATGACACCGCTGGCTTCAGCGGTGGCGTGCGTGTGGACTACGCGCTCCCGAGCATCTTCGGCTTCGATGCGCCGACTGGCGGCGTCTTCTGGCCCGGCGCTGGCGATCCGATGAGCGGCGCGATCACCGCCTCCGATCATCATTTGGTCTTCGTCAATCTCACGCTCAACGGCGTCACGCTGCCGCCGAGCACGAATCTCGCGAACTACTACGCCCCCGCCGCCGGATTGACCGGCACCGCGCTGCAAACCGCCCTTCACAACATCATCGACGATCATGTCATCATTGATTACAACACCGTCGATGACGTGATGCGCGTCATTGATGAGGCCAGCGGTGATTCCAGCTCCGTGCGCCTGCTCTACAGCATCGCGAACCTGCCCAAAACCTCCACGAGCTGGAACCGCGAGCACGTCTGGCCGCGCAGCGATGGCGTGGGCGATGAAGGAGCCGACTACAGCGACATTCACCACCTCTTCCCCGCCAAGGACACCGTGAACAGCCTGCGCTCCAACCTCGTCTTCGACGAAAGCGCCAATCTCGACAGCGATCCCTTCGCGCCCGAGTCCTTCAAGGATGGCGACTCCTGGGAGCCGCATGATCGCGACAAAGGCGTCGTCGCCCGCGCCCTGCTTTACATGATGGTGCGCTACGACGGCAGCGATGTGCTCACCACCGACCTGATGCTCTCCGACAGCACCGGAGCCACCGGCACGCACGGCGTGCTCAGCACCCTGCTCGCCTGGCACAAGGCGCATCCGCCCACCGATTACGAGCGCAACCGCAACAACCTCATCTACTCCGGCGTGAGCATCAGCGGCATCACCCGCGGCCAGGGCAATCGCAATCCCTTCATCGACTTCCCGCAGTTCGCCGATGCCCTCTTCCTCAACAGCACCACCCAGTCCTTCAACAAATGGCAGGTGGAGAACTTCAACTTCTCCCAGCTCCAAAACAGCACCCTCACCGGCGCCAACGGCGATGCCGATGGCGATGGCCGCAGCAACTACGCTGAATACCTCCTCGGCGGCAATCCCAACGCCGGCACCGACGAACCTCTCGCCGCCGCCCGCACCGGAAACAACCTCACCCTCACCTTCCGCCGCCCCAAAGGCATCACCGAGCAGGCCCGCATCGAAGTCTCCAGCAACCTCTCAAGCTGGACCACCGTCCCCGGCTGGGAAACCGCCTCCGTCATCACCGATGAAGGCGATTACCAGCGCATCGACTACACCCTCACGATCACCTTGGACGGGAAGTTTTACCGCATCGTCTTTGAATAAGCCTCCAGCCATGCAAAAGCTCGTCACCATCTATCTCGACAACATGGCCTACGAAGGCTCCACCATGTTCAAAGGCCACGCCGCCAAGCATGGCAAAGTCGAAGAGCATCTGAAGGCCGAACTCGCCGAAGGCTGGTGGATCGTCTCCACCACCGCCTTCGGCGGATCAGCCGATGGCTACACCGCCCGCGGCTGGCTCGCCGTCGTGCTGGAGAAGAACAGCGAGGCCGTTTAAATGTGGTGCAGCCGTCCCGGCTGCGTCAGACATGAGTCCAGAGGACTCAACCACACTACCAAACCTTCTGCGCAGCTACGCCAACAGCTCCGAGATGACCTTCGGGCCTTCTTCGACACCAGTGAGACGGTAGTCGAGGCCGGCGTAGCGGTAGGTGAACTTGTGGTGATCGAAGCCGAGCAGGTGCAGGATGGTGGCGTGGAGATCGCGGATGTGGAGGGGCTTTTCGGCGGCGGCGAAACCGAACTCATCTGTGGCACCGTGGATGTGACCACGTTTCACACCGCCTCCGGCGAGCCAGGTGGTGAAGCCGTAGGGGTTGTGGTCGCGACCACGCTGCTTGCCTGCGTTGAGGCCCGGCGTGGGCAGCTCGACGACCGGGGTTCGGCCAAACTCACCGCCCCAGATGACCAGCGTTTCATCAAAGAGGCCACGTTGCTTCAAATCGGTGAGCAGGGCGGCGATTGGCTGGTCCACCTTTGCAGCGAGCGGTTTGTGGTCGAGCACTTCGTCGTGGTTGTCCCAGGGCTGACCATCGCCGGTCCAAAGCTGGAGAAAGCGGACACCGCGTTCAAGCAAGCGACGTGCGATGAGGCACTGGCGGGCGAAGGAGCCCTCGGGGCCGGGTTTCACGCCATACATCTGACGAACTGCGTCTGGCTCCTTCATGATGTCAAAGGCATCACTGGCCTCCATCTGCATGCGGTAGGCCAGCTCGAAGCTCTGAATGCGGGCTTCGAGCTGGGTGTCCTTCTGGCGCTCGGCGAGGTGGCGCTGATTAAAGGCAAGCAACAAGTCGAGCTGCTCGCGTTGGCGTTTGCTATCGAGCGCACCGTTGTGGATGAACTCGACGAGCTTGTCCACGCTCTCATGATCGGTGTTGACGTAGGCTCCTTGAAAGGCGCTGGGGAGAAAGCCGGCCTGCCAGTTCTTCGTGCGGCGGATGGGCATGCCACCCGGGCACATGGCGATGTAGCCGGGCAGGTTTTGATTCATGGAGCCGAGGCCGTAGGTGATCCATGAGCCGAGGCTGGGACGATTGAGCCGCGCCTCGCCACAGTTGAGCAAACCGAGTGATGGCTCGTGGTTTGGCAGATCCGTGTGCATCGAGCGGATGATGCAGAGATCGTCCGCATGCTGAGCGGTCTTGGCGAACAGCTCGCTGATCTCGATGCCGCTTTGGCCGTATTTTTGAAACGCATACGGCGACTTCAAACCAGCGCCTGTCGGACGCTCCGTCTTCAACTGCGAGGGAATCGGCTTTCCGTCATACTTATCGAGCGAAGGCTTCGGATCAAAGGTGTCCACATGCGATGGCCCGCCGTTCATGAACAGATGCACCACACGCTTCGCCTTGGCAGGCATCGGCGGCTGGCGCACCGCGAGCGGATTGAGCGAGATGGAAGAGGTTTCCGCGAGCAGATCGCCCAGACCGAGGGCACCAAAGCCCATGCCGATGCGGGCCAGCAAGTCGCGGCGGGTAAGGGAAGAAGGTGACAACATAAGAGCGCGAGGTGGCGATGAAGGTTAGTCGGCAAACTGGAACTCATTGCCGATGAGCAGCACCTGCGCGAGCTGGGCGAGCGGGGTCTGCGGTGCGGGAGCTGGCGTGGGCGGGGCGCTATTCACGAAGCGCAGCGCCATCTCGGCTTCGTCCGGTTTTGGGCCGCGCAGCAGCACACGGTGATAAAGCGCCTCAATGGTGCGGGCATCCACCACTCCTCCGGTGCTGGCTTGCAGCGTGGCGGCGAGCTTGTTGGACTGCGTCTGGATGAAGGGCGAGTTGATGAGGAACAGGGCCTGCTGCGGCACGGTGGTGACGGAGCGCTGAGGGCTGTGAATGTCAGGATTCGCAAAGTCGAACATGGCGGGCACGCTGGCCTGCACTTCACGGTCAATGAAGAGATAAAGGCTGCGGCGGGTGTCCACGTCCGGCGCGGCGAGCGGCGTGGCGCGTCCACCAGCCTTCGCGACATTCAGCGAGCCGCAGGCGGCGAGGGTGGAGTCACGCATCTGCTCGTAGTCGAGCCGCAGGCGGTTGAAGCGGGAGAGCAGGGCGTTGTCCGCGTCTTTCACCTCCTTGTCCGGCGTGCTCGCGCAGCTCTGCTGATAGGTGCGCGAGATCAGGATGAGGCGTTGCAGCTTCTTTAAGCTCCAACCTTCCTCCATGAAGGTGGCGGCGAGGTAATCGAGCAGTTCTGCCTGCTCGGGCCTCGGTGTTTGCATGCCGAAGTCGCTCGGTTGACTCACCAAAGGTTTGCCAAAGTGCAGCAACCACACGCGGTTCACCATCACACGGGCGGTGAGCGGATTTTCCTTGCTGGCGATGCTCTGGGCCAGCTCGAGCCTGCCGCTGCCTTTCGTGAACTTCCGCCCGCCAAACATCGTCAGGAAGCCGCGGGGTGCGAGTGCTCCCAGTCGCGACGGATTGCCTCGGATGAAAACATTCACATCCGCAGGCTGCGGCCGATCCTGCATGGTCATGGCACGGAGCGGTGCGCCGGGGTCTTCGATCACGAGCTTCTTGAGTTCATTCTCAAACTCCTGCATGCGCAGGCTGTCCTTCACCGTGAAAAACTGGTCGATGCCCTCCGCCGGCACCGACATCGGTGACATGGGATTTTGCAGCAGCCCGCGCATTTCCAGCCACGGCGGGTTATCCGGCACGAGGCCGCTGAAGCAGGCGAGGAACACCTCTTGATAGAGTGAGGCCAACTCTCCGAAATTTTTCAGGGGGGGCCGCTTGGCGAACTCATTGCGCAGCACTTCATTGACACCGCTCTCTGGCTTGGCGAGTCGTTGGGCCAGTTCCGGTGCTTTCGCTGCGAATTCAGCTTCCTTGAGCTTCGCAAACTCTGTCCACGCAAGCATCACAGGGTGCGGTTGCGGCACGAGCGCGTAGGTCGTGAGGAAGTCGCGCCACTTCTTCGCCACACTCTCGCGGAACATCTCCGTGGCAGCAGTGGCCTTGAATGCGTCCGGCGTCATGGCTGTCGCACGCTGCGCAAAGAGAAGGTAGTCGCGCAGTTTGTCTGGCTTGCGCAGCCCAGTGAACACCTCCTCGCGGAAAGCCTTCTTCTTGCCCTCCACCGCCGCCACCTTCTGCTTGAACGCCGCCGCTGCCGCAGCATCCGGTGCCTCGCCGATGACCGGAAACTCCGGTGGCACGATGCAACTGTTCATCACGCTGTAGAGCGCATAGTAGTCCGCTGTCGGCACCGGATCATATTTGTGATCATGGCAGCGTGCGCAGGACACGGTGAGGCCCATCAAGCCGCGTGAGATGACATCAATGCGGTCGTCGATCTGCAAGTGCGCATCGCCCATGAACCAGTCATTGACCGTAAGAAAGCCAAGTGCTGCCAGCGCACCCACAGGCTTGCCGGGAGCTTGCAAATGATCCGCCGCGATCTGCTCGGTTATGAACTGGTCATAAGGCAAATCATCGTTGAGAGCCTTTACCACCCAGTCGCGATACGTGTGCGCGTTGTGAAAACGACTGTCCTGGCCAGAAAAAGCGTAACCCGAGGTATCCGCATAGCGAGCCACATCCAGCCACATGCGTCCGACGCGCTCGCCATAGCGCGGCGAAGCCAGCAGCTTGTCGATCAATGCCGCCGCCGCATTCGGCAGGCCTCCCGCTGCCGCTTGTTTGAACTGCTCTACCTCTTCATAACTCGGCGGCAGCCCCGTGAGGCTCAAATGCAACCTCCGGCACAGCACCGCCGCATCTGCTGGAGGCGCAAAGTCCAGGCCCGCCTTGGTCAGCTTCTCACCGACCAGCGCATCCACCGAACTCGGTGCTGCGGGTTTGGCGACGGGCTTGAAGGCCCAATGCTCCTGCCACTTCGGTTTGCTCTGGGCCACCGCCGTCTCCTTCGGCCATGGCAGCCCCATTTTCACCCATTGCACCAGCGCCTCGATCTGCGCCGCCGCGAGTTGCGGCTTCTTCACCGGCATCGGCTCCACACCCGGCGCATGGCGCACAGACTTGATCAAGGAACTCCCTTCAGGATCACCCGCGATGACGACCTTCCCCGCATCCGTGCCACGCAGCACCGCCTCCCGCGAATCCAGCCTCAGTCCGCTCTTCGCCTTCTCCGCGCCATGACAGGAGTAACAATGCTCCGCGAGCACAGGCCGCACACTCTTCTCAAAGAACGCGATCTGCTCCGGACTGAATACCACCTCCTGCGCCACGACGCTTGCCGTGGCGATGCCAATCAGGGTGATGGTAAGAATGGAGTTCATTGCAGTCGAGAATGGATAAGCCGCCAGATGCGAAAGTTTAACGAGTGCTCACGTGACAAGAGGGTGTTTCATCGGCGATGGCGATCAGCGTCTCAGGGGCCGATTGCCACACCGGGGAGGGCTTGGCGGAGCTGGGCGACAGCGGTTTCGCTGATGGTGCAGCCGCGGAGGTAGAGGCCGGTGAGGCGCTTAAGCTCCTTCAAGACAGGCAGGGCGCTGTCATCAATGGCGGGGCTGGAGCCGATGATCAGGGTGCGCAGGGTCTTGAGCGGCTTCAGCGCGCTGAGCGAGGCGGTGGTGTAGGTGCCTGCGCCGAGGGCGAGGCTCTCCAACTGCGGGAACTGGGTGGTGGCGGCGGCGAGTCCTTCATCGGTGAGGGCGGTGGTGCCGGTGAGGTCGAGTGTGTGCAGTTTTTTGCAGGCGGCGAAGGCTTCGAGTCCGGTGCCGGTGATGGGATTGTTTTCGAGGCTGAGGACTTCGAGCTGGGTCCAGGCGGCGAAGGGGTCGAGCTGGTCATCCGTGATGGCGCAGCCTTCCAGCTCCAGACGGCGCAGGGAACTGAGGCGGGCGAGGGCAGCCAGGCCTTTGGGCGTAGGGCGGGCGTTGGTGAGCACGAGGGTGCGCAGTCTGCCGGGGCCGCAGAAGCTCTCCCAGCCTTCGCAGGTGAAGTGTCCGCCTTCGATGACGAGATCCTGCACGGCGCTGCTGGCTCCGAGGTGGCTGATGCCTTCGTCACTGACCTGACGCAGGAGATGCAGCCGCAGTTCGATGAGGGATTTTGAGGTGGCGAGGTGGGCGATCCCGTCGTCGCCGACGGAGCACTCGGTGAGGGTGAGGCGGGCGAGCTTTGGGCTGGCGGCGATTGGCTTGAGACAGACGCCGGTGAACTTGAGATGCGAGAGATGGAGATCGCTGAGGGCGGGGAGGCTGCCGAGGTGGGCGAGCTGGGTGTCACCCAAGGCGGGGCAGTTGTGGAGGGTGACGAGGGCGAGCTTGGGCAGGCCGTGCAGGGCTTCGAGGCTGGTGAGCGGGGTGCCGGAGAGGACGATCTCGCGCAGGTTTCTGGCGGTGAGGAGGAGGGTGAAGTCTTTGTCTGTGGCGTTGGCGGCCTTGCCTTCTTCCAGGTATATGCCGGTGACTTCGGATTTGCGGGTGGGCAAGGTGGCGAGGTCAGCAAAGCGCTGGCTCTGGCCGTCGCGGGTGAGTTCCACCGCGCCGCCGAGACTGATGACCCAGGTGGCGAGCTGCCGCCAGGAGCTGCTGCCAGCGTGGTCTTCGGATGCGGCTGGCTTCTTGGGTTCCTCCTCCGCCGTGCTGGCGCGGGCGGTCTGGAGGGGCTCGCGCTGCGGCATGACGGCGGCGATTTTTTCAATGGCCTCCCGCACAAGGCGAGCCTGGTCGAGCTGCTCGGCGCGGGTGAGTTCGGCCTCGTAGCTACGGAGGGTTTCGAGATAGATCTGGTAGAGGGGCTGGGTCTTGCGGTCGCGCTCGGCACGGTGTTGGGCCAGGGCGGCGCGATAGGTCTGGCGCAGGGTGATGAGGCTGGCTGGTGTGCTGGGCAGGTCGGCGGGCGGGGGGCTTTGGCCTTGTTCGATGAGCGCCCTTTCAGCGTCGCAGACGGTGACTTCGTCGAGGCTGCCCCGGGCCGACGCGGCGGTGCGGGCGCGGGCGAGCGCACCGAGGTAGCCTTGGTTGAGCGTCTGCACGGCGGTGTCGAATGCCTTGCCGCCTTCGCGCTCTTGGGCGGCTTGGAAGGAGATGTCGAGCTGGGCGAGACGTTGCTCGACGGCACTGAGCACCTTGGGCGGCGCGGGTGCGGCGGGCATGGCGACGGCGGGTGCAGGAGTAGGCGCAGGAACGGGCGCGGGAGCAGGAGCAGGAGCAGGAGCAGGAGCAGGAGCAGGAGCAGGAGCAGGAGCAGGCGTTGGAGGCGGTGGCTCGGTGGTCGGGGCGGCGGCCATCACGGGCGGAGTGTCTTTGCCGGGCCACTCGATGATGAGTCCCACGGTTTCCTTCTGCCATTGAGGGTTTTGGTCGCTGAAATCCGAGAGCCCGCGTTCGCCATCGTTGCGGTAAAACTCCAGGTAGGCGGGAAAGGCAGTGGCTTTGGGCTGGCCGGTGCGCCAGATGAGCTTATCACCGCCGGGGGTGCCATCGCTCCAGCGCCAGTCGCCCTTTTCCTGTGCCACACCATCCACCCAGACGCGCTGGCCGACGTAAAGCGCTTGATCCACGATCTTGTCCCAAAGCCAGTCGAGTTCCTCCTGGGACTCGGCGCGAGCCAGATGACCGCCGAGTTCGGCGGCCTTTGCCACGGCGGCAGCGCGGTCAAACTGACCGGGCACAAAGCGATAGCGCGTGCTCTCGCGGCGCAGATCTCCCAACGGAGCGGTGGCACGGTGCCTGAGGTCCGGTGCTGTGCTGGGCGCGGGCGTTTTCTCCGGCACGACTTTCTCCGTCACGGCTGATGCGGCGGCGGGCGGCGGAAGTGGTGCTTCACGCGGCACAAAGATAAAATAGCCGGCGGCAAGAATCGCCACGCCAGCGGCCATGCTGCCGATGAGGTGCCAGTTCACCGGACGCGTGGTCGCCGGAGTGAGTGCGACGCGGTCCAGCTCAGCGCGAAACTCCATTGCCGAAGCGTGGCGCAGGGCTGGGTCGGCCTGCATGGCACGGGTGATGATGGCATCCACACGAATGTCCACCTCCCCTGCCAGAAGGGTGCTCGCCGGGGCGCTGGCAGCACCGGGCAGCTCGCCGGTGAGCATGTTGTAGAGCATGACGCCGAGAGCATACAGGTCCGCGCGACCATCGACCGAGACACCAGTTATCAGTGTTTCCGGCGACACGAAGACTGGCGTGCCCAAGGCGACATTGTCTCCGGTGACACTGGGATCGTGCTGCTCCCCCAGCCTGGCCAGGCCGAAGTCGGCCACCTTGATCTGGCCGTTGCGGGCGATGAGGATGTTGGCCGGCTTGATGTCACGGTGGACGATGCCGTGGCAGTGGGCATAGGCCAGGGCGTCGCAAACATGGGCGGTGATCGCCAGCGCCTGAGCCGGAGGCAGGCGGCCGGATTTTCGGATCATACGGGCCACATCGGTGCCGTCCACATGCTCCATGACGATGTAGAGGTGCGCTTCCTCCGTCTGGCCGAAATCGTAAACGCCGACGATGCCTGGGTGCGCGAGTTTTGCCATCGCGCGCGCCTCGATCTTGAAGCGCTCCGCGTAGTCGATGTCGGTGTCTTCGACATTCGGCGGCAGAATCTTCACGGCCACCAAGCGGTCCAGCGCGGTCTGCCGCGCGCGATAAACCGCACCCATGCCGCCCACGCCGAGCACTTCCAAAAACTCAAACTGGGGGAGCAGAGCCCCCAGCCTCTCCAGAGAGGGTGGTTGCCAGCTTGCTGTTATTGGCCCGGAAGGCATGTCAATGAGGGGGTGGGGTGTTTTGATGTCACTGCTCGCTGCCTTTTCACTTCATCAGCGAGCGATAACGGGTGGTGAATAAAGGTCGGAGCAGGTGAGGACGGGATGACTCAAGTCACCGGATGCCTCGCCTGGCATCACTTCGTCTTTGCCAGCTTCTCGCGGAGCTGTTCCAGGCGTGTGAGCAGCTTCGGTGGTGGGGGTGCGGCGGGAGGTGGCGGCACGACGGCGGCAACAACTGGAGCTGCTGGCGGCGGCGCGGGAGGTGGCGGGGCCATCTTCGGTGGAGCATCGACACGCAGAGTGCCGCCAAAGGCGAAGCGTTGCAGAAGCGGACCGGTCGGTGTGGGCACCACTGTTTGAACAAAGAGATTGGCGTGCTTCGTCACCGCTGAGTCGGGCTTGGTTGGAATCTGGAACACCAGATCGGCGGTGACTTTGGTGAACTTGACCGGTGCGACAGGAAGAGTGTCAGGCAGGCCATAGAGCGTGGCGGTGGCCTCGCCCTCAAAAGGCACGCGCTGTTCTAATTTGCAAAGATAGCCGGTGCTCTGGCCCTGCTCCACGACGGTGAGCGCGGGCGTGGCGCTGGCGATCATCATCGGCGCGGTGACGAGGTCGGTGAATGGCGAGGCATTGTAGGTGGTGCCATTACCGGCATCGGCCTGGCCGAGCACGGCGAGCTTCCAGATGCCTGCGGGCGCGTCGCCATTGGCATCGAGCACGAAGGTGCATTCGCTCTGGCCTTCGGGGATGGTTTGTTCGCCGAGCGCATTGATGCCGGGCGGTTTCCACAGCAGGCGCACGAGGATCGGTGCTTTGAACCCGTCCTTGCGTTTCGCGCTGACTTTCATCTCGATCACACCTGCCTGCACGAGCGGCACGACGGGCTTCGCGATCTCCAGCGCGAACGGTGCTTCCTCAACCACGGCGATGGGCATCTGTGACTCGATGCTACGATGCAGCGGCAGATTGTTGCCTTCACGCACGAGATCAAAGACCTGGCGCAGACGGCCGATAATGCCATTGGCCGGATCATTGTGCTTGAGCGTCATCGTCATCGCACCTCCGCTGAGCGGCGCATCAGGCGCGGCTTCAAACAAGGCTAGCACGCTGCCGAAACCACCCGGCACGCCTGCATCGACGAGCCGCACACCCGCAGGCAGTCCTTCGCAGACAAAGCTGGCATCACCGCCGGTGCCGGAGCGCGTGATGTTGATGAGCTGCGCAAAGCGACCGCCTCTCGGCACGGGGATGAACTGGCGGCTCTGCGTATCGTTGATCTCGTAGTTCGGGGATGACAGGATGACCTCTGGCCGAGTGCCGGTGACTTCGATGCGATAGACAAACGCCGGGCCGCCACGCTCCAACTGATCCATCACACGCAGGATGTAGTCGCCATCAGCA
This sequence comes from Verrucomicrobiaceae bacterium, assembly GCA_016713245.1. Lineage (GTDB taxonomy): Bacteria > Verrucomicrobiota > Verrucomicrobiia > Verrucomicrobiales > Verrucomicrobiaceae > Prosthecobacter. Next base: position 1,415,375 of record JADJPM010000004.1, read on the forward strand.
GGCACGGTGACCTTGAACCGGCTGTCGAGTCGCGGTGTATCGCCCGCGTCGTCGTTCTCAACAATGCCTGCGCCTTGCGCGTTCACGAGCAGCAGGATGGGATCGAGCGGTGAGCCGATGGCTTGCGCATACGCGATGAATTCAAGTTGCTGGTCCTTTTTCAGCGTGAGCTTGAAGAAATCCATATCGCCTGGTTTCTCGATGATTCCATTGAAGGCCACTGATAGCGGGAGAGATGTCGGCGTCGCTTTGGCGGGTTCATCATTCGGCTCGACCTCCATGACGTTGTCGAAATCCACGAGACGGAAAGGAATGCCCGAAGGTGCCGGCTGCTGCTTTGGCTGAAGGATGAAGGGCCACGCGGATTGTGCAGGCAGGGTGACATCTTCCTCAAAGGCCTCTCCCGTAATGCTGAGGAAGCGTGCTTTGAAAGTGCTGCCCACTTTTCCCCCGGCAGGAAAGACAACAGCGGGACGACGGAACTCACCGACGTGCAGCCGATACACTGAGCTGTCGTTCCCCACATACGAAGCCTCGCGCACTTGGATGATGTAGTCGCCATCCTGCGGCACGATGATCGAGGCATACGGATCTTTGCCCAGTAGCGGCGTGTCATCACAGGTGGCCAGATCAAAGCGCTGTGTATTCATGATGGAGACAAACGGATCAAACGGCGTATAGCCGAGCCTCTGGCCTTCCAGCTCGACGGTGAGAGTCTGCCCCTTCTTCATCGTCACGCGGTAGTGATCCACATCTTCATTCGTCACCACACCTTCGATGGTTTGATTCAATCCGATCACCTGGGGTGAGGCGAAGTCGCTGTTCGGCTCTGCTTCATTGACAGTGGGATACGGCCCAACCGTGATTTGGCGGAGATGAGAAATGCCGGAGGCCGTGCGCACCCTCAGCGAGTGCAACCCGAGCGGAACTTCCGGTGCCACCGCCAGGGTAAGCACCACCGCAGCGGCCTCCTTCTTCTCGATGCTCTTCACGGTGAAGCCGGAAGAGTAAAAAATGAGTCCCTCGAAGTCCGCGAGACGCGCGCCATGCACAGTGACTTTCGTGTCCGTGCCGCGTTGGAGTCCCTTGGGCGTGAACGCACCAAAATCAGGATAGGCAGCGTGGAGAATGGTGGTGGAGAAAAGAAAGAGAAGGCAGATTTTTCTCATGCGTGGGGGATTCAGGGGGGATTGATCTAATAAGGCTTTGCGGCGATGCCGTAGGGCAGTCCTGGCTTGCCATCGGCTGCATCGGCTGCGAGGGTGGATGGGGCGAGTGATGCGCCGAGCACGGCGAGTCCGGCGGTGGTGAAGGCCTCGCGGCGTGTGGTGGGGCTTGTTTTCATGGCGTGGTTTTGAAGATTGAGTTCCAGTTTACATCTTCTACCCATCCCAAAATCGCCACCAGTCCCGTAAACACGCCATACGCAGTCCTCACGTCAGGGGTGGCGTCTGGGCTGGAAATAGTTAACAGTCAGAGGATGCGCGTTCTGTTTCTTGGCTTCGGCCTGCTCTTGCCCGCCCTGCCTGTGCGGGGTGTGGAGAGGCCGTGGCTGGAGCCGTTCACGCACTTCCTGCATCCCGAGCTGGGGCAGACGGAACGGCGGCTTGCGGAGATCGCCGCCGAGTTGCCGCTCCTGCCGGTGCCGCCTGGCATCCCCAACCCGGACCGAAGCTGCTTTTCGACGAATCCGGCGCTGCCGGGGAGCGAGCCTCACTGGCTCCAAATCACGCTGCCCCAGGCAGCGATGATCGACACCGTGGTGTTGATTCCGGCGGTGATTACCGCCTCGGCGGGTGTCGTGGAGGGCTTTGGTTTTCCCAGACGTTTCTTCATTGAGGCGGATGAAGGCGAGGGTAGCCCGGTCTGGAGATTGATGGATCAAACGGCGGCGGACTTTCCCAGTTCTGGATTCTATCCCGTGCTGCATCGCCTCAGCCCGCCACGGCGCATCCGGCGGCTGCGGCTCCAGGCCACCGTGCCTTGGGAGGCAGACGGGGTGTCCGTGCTCGCACTCTCGGAGTTGATGCTGCTCGCGGGCAATCGCAACGCCGCCCTCCACGCCAAAGTGGAAGTCAGCACTCACCACGACGCTGCGCGCGAGGTGCGGCGCAAGAATCTCGTGGACATGAGCACGCCGCTCGGCCTGCCTGGCGTCCCCGATGCTGGGGCCAGCCTCGGCTATCAGAGTCGTGAGGAGCTAGCCACTGATGCGCCCAAAAGTATCACCATCGAGTTCTCCGCACCCGCCGCACTCGATGAGGTGCGGCTCATCCCCGTCAGCCGTGAGGGCATGTCCAGCTATGTGAACTACGGCTTTCCGCAGAGCTTCCGCCTTGAGGCCGCGATGCAGCCGGACTTCAGCGACGCGCGCAGCATCGCCCGGACAGGGCTGCTGGGGCCTCCCGGTCGAAATGTGATGTCTTTCGCAGGCGATGGCCGTTCTGCCCGTTACCTCCGTCTTAACACGGAAATACTGTGGCCCCATGTGAGGCACTTCCGCTTTGCCCTGGCAGAAATTCAGGCCTACTCGGGGGACAAGAACATCGCCCGTGGTGCCAAAGCCTCTGCCAGTGACCTCACACCAGAAGCTGGCTGGAGCATCGAAGCTCTCACCGACGGCTATGCGGTGGGTCAGCGGCTGATCGAGCTGCCAGAGTGGTTACGGCTCATCAATAAACGCGCGCTGCTCCTGCATGAGCAGACCGGTCTGGTCCGCCTGCGCGGCATCCAGCTTGCCAGTGCGGAGACGACGGTCATCCGCATCATCACCACGTTCGCCCTGCTCATCGCCGCCATCACCGCGTTCATCCTGCTGGGGCAGAGACGCCGCAGCCAGCGGGAGCATGAAATGATGCGCCAGCACTTCGCTCGCGACCTGCATGACGACATCGGCTCTGATCTTGGCAGCATCGCCCTCATGGCAGGCTCGGCCCGGCGTCGCGCCGGCGCCGACTCAACAGTGCAGGGGGAACTGGCGCAACTGGAGCGGACCGTGCAGGACACCATCCACTCCCTGCGAGACATGGTTCACCTGCTCAAGGACCAGACGATCCATGACAACCTAGATTGGCGTGAAATGCTCACGACCCTCGGCAGCCGCCTCCTGCCCGCGCATGAGATCGACCTTCAGGTCGCCGAAAAACTGCCTGCCACCAGCATCCAGCACCGCAAGGACATCTACCTCCTTTGCAAAGAGGCGCTGCACAATATCGCCCGCCACGCCGGCCCCTGCCGCGTCCAAATCAGCGTGCAGGCAGCTCCCGGCGGCCTGACCATGACGATCACTGATGATGGCACGGGTTTCGACAGCGCCGCCACCACTGCAGGCCACGGGCTGGCTAATCTGCACGCTCGCGCCCTTCGCATCCATGCCGATCTCAGCGTCGGCTCCCAGCCCCAACAAGGAACCCGTGTCACCCTCTATGTCCCCTGCTGACATCCGCGTCTGGATTCTCGAAGACAACGCTCGGCTGCGCCAGCAGCTCGGCCTGCTCTGCACGGACACCCCTGGCCTTGGTGACGGTCGGGGCTTTCCCCGTGCCGAACTACTGCTGGAGACGCTCAAGCTGGAATCCGCCCACCCTGACGTGCTGCTGCTCGATGTCGGCCTGCCGGGTCGCAGCGGCCTCGACATTCTGGAGGAGATGGGTCAGCTCGCGCCCCACACCCGCATCCTAGTGCTCACCGTCTTTGAAGAAGAAGACAAGATCGCCCGCGCCATCAACGCCGGAGCCAGCGGCTACCTGCTCAAAGGCTCCACGCCGGAGCAAATCATCGCCGCCATCCACGACTGCCATGAAGGCGGCTCACCCATCTCGCCACGCATCGCGCGCCGGGTCTTTGAACTGCTCGCGCGCCTCACCAAGCCAGCAGCTCCCACCGACCTCAGTCCACGGGAAACCGAACTGCTCAAGCTCCTCGTGGAAGGACTGACCAACAAGGAAATCAGCCATCGCCTCGACATCAGCCCCCACACCACCGACACGCATCTGCGCCGCCTCTTTGTGAAGCTCCATGTCCGCAGCCGCGCCGCAGCCGTGGCCCGCGCCCTGAAGTCACGACTGGTGTGAGTGGATGCGCGTGTGGTGGGGCTTGTTTTCATGGCGTGATCCTGGTGGTGGGAAATGGGTCTGGAGTGCTCTTTCACTGACGCAGTTCGATGCGGCGCACATCGGCGGTGCCGTCGGTGGAGGGGAGGCGCAGGCGGAGTTGTTTCATGGCTCCTCGGTAGGCGGGGTTGTCGGCGAGATTGAGGGTGTGGGTGCGCAGTTGACCATCGCCCGGCACGATGAGCGGGATGAGGATCGGCGGCGCGGAGGGGAAGGCTTTTCGCTTTCGAGCGGTCGCTTCGATGATGGGTGGGCTCGCCACTTCCCACGCGGGAATATCGGTGCGGTCGGCGGGTTCAAAGGGCTGGATCTCCACGTCCACCTGCGTGGTGGGAGTGACAGAGGTAAAAGCGGCCTCGATCTCCAGGATGGGCGCGTCTGCGGCCTGCCAATGGATCACATCGGAAATCATCGCGCCGCGAGGAGTGGCCTTGTGCGTGATCTTGAGGCCGTTCTGGATCGGCCAGCCGGCATCGCTGGCGTTTTCATAGATCCAGCCGTGTCGGTCGGTGGTGAACTTCCATGCGGGTGCCTGCGGCGGCTGCTTGCTGGCGTGGGCGCGGATCTCATCCAGTGTGCCGATCGTGAAATCCGGCCCTGGAGTCACCGGCGTCGTTTTGCGGCCATAAAACGTCACGGTGGTCGCATCGCCCTCGGGGTCGGCGAGGCCGAGTGAAAGCGTCGTTACCGCGCCGACATTCGTCGCATTGTCCGCCGGGCTGCTGAGCGTGACGACGGTGGGTTGATTCGAGTTGGGCGTGATGGTGATGCTCACCGCGGCCGAGGTCGCCACCGCGCCGCCATTGTCCGTGGCCTTCGCGGTGAGTGAAAAGGTGCCGGTGTCCGCATTCGTGCGGCTCCAGTCGAATTGATAAGGTGCCGTCGTATCGTCACCGATCTTCGTCACCCCATTGAAGAACTCCACTTTGGAGATCGAGCCATCTGTATCACTCGCCGTCGCAGCGATGCTGACCGTGGCCGGAGCCATGAACGACGCATTGTTCGCGGGTGCGGTGATGGAAACGGTCGGTGCATTGTTCACCACGAGCGCTTTGGCATTCACCCACGCGGGAAGCACCGTGCCTGCGAGCGTTCCGACGGGTGCCGCAGCACCTGCGGCATTCGTTCCTGCGGCGGAGGTGCCCGTTCCTTCCTCAAAGCCGTAGCGACCGAGCAGACCCGTCGCCGAGGCGATCTCCACGTCCATGTTCGCGGCGATCTCCGACTCAGAGCGGGCATAGTTCCAGATGCGAGCCTCGTCGATCAACCCATGGAAAAAGCCGGCGCGTAGTCCGGTGGAGTTCACCGTCGTGCCGATGCCGAGGCCCTGAATGTTGTCATTCCGCGGTGCGACACCCACAAAGGTAGGAATCGTCTGCGTCGTCGTTTCAGCCACGCCGTTCACATAGAGCTTCCACACCGCCGTCGCTGTGTCGTAAGTGGCCGCGACGTGATAAGGCACACCGTTTTGCAGCACCGTGGAGCCATAGACTGGGAAGTTCTGCCCCGCAGCGTATGCCGTGCCGTTGTTCGTCGCATTCTGCTGCTCAAAATCGGCCACCAGCTTGCCCGTGACATTGTCGATCCCGAGGAAGTAGTTCGCATCCAGATTGGAGCCATCGCCTTCTCCCACGCCCTTTGCCACCAGCGGCAGCGCTGTCGTGATACCGCCTGTGCCGGTGGAGGCGGTCACTCCCGGGCCCGTGCGGATGAAGCGACACTCGACCGTGAAGCTGCTCGTGTTCAAGGAAGACGTCGTCGCGCCGAAACCCATCGAAATGTAGCTGCTGTGGCCATTGAGAAAGACTCCCGATTCGTCATCCGCGATGAAATGAAAGTCATCAATGCCCATCGCTTGTTCGTTGCCGGACTCATTGCCATCCGCCACGCGGATCCAGAGCTCGGCACCCGGAGCCCAGGAGATGCCGCTGATCTTGGCACCGACACCACGACGATTCGCCGCCGCGTTTCCATCGAGGCTGGCGATGGTCGCTGTGTTCACGGGAGATGAAAACGTCGTCACCGCGGTCCACGTGCCCGCTGCGATCGAGGTGGCACCGAGCTGATACTGCAGCGGCAGTGTGTGCGCCGTCGTCCCACCATTTTTGTGCCATTGCTCGCCGGTAAACATCACGCTGAAGGAGGTGATCGTCTGCGCGGTGTCATTCTTCAGCCGCACGCCGTAATGGATGTTTGTCATGCCCGCGACAGCCGAGGTCGCCCGCGATCCGAGGGCACGATCCGTGCCCGCCGCCGCGCCAAAGCTGAACAGGCCGACATTGTTGGCCACCGAGGTGCCATCAAACGTCGCCGCAGTGCCTCCCATGGTGCCATTGGTCACGCCATAGGTCGTGTGGCTCGAATACCAGCCTGGCAGCGTGCTGTTGTCCGTCCAAGTGACTCCGGTGGCGTTGTTCGTCGTGCCTTGCAGCGTGTTGAAATTCTGAACATAGACGCCGCCAGTGTAGCTGACCTGAGCCGCTCCGGTGAGAGGCAGGGCGAGCAGAGCGGAGAGAATGAGGCGCTTCATGGCTTGGAAATGATGGTGATGGTTTGTTGAGGAAGGGGGTTTCAGCGCCTGCTGGGCTTCTTCGAGCAGGCGGCTCATGGCATGCGAGCCACGTTCGAGATTTGGCAGGGCGAGAAGGTGATCACGCAGCGCGGTCCATGCCGCTTTGGCAGCGTCTAGGCGGCCCGCTTGAGTGAAAATGGCAGCCCGTTTGGCCATCCAGGGCTCGGGACGCGGCATCAGCTTCTGGATGGCTTCCACACGTTCCAAGGCCGCATCGAAGCGACCGGCGGTGAGCTCGAACTCCAACGCCTTCAGCACGAGCTGCGGCACATTTCCGATCCGCGTGATGCCCGCAGCGAGGACACTGATTGCCTCGTCATGCAGGCCCTGCGCGGCCATCGCCTCCGCCGTCTCGATGACGAACTCAGGCTCCGCCTGCGTCGCCGCCTTCAAAAACGCTCGGTAGTCGTTCAGCGAGGCCTTATGCATCCCCAGCTTGCCCAGCACTCGCGCACGCTCCAGCCGCGCCATGCCCGCGTCCGTATGATTGGCGATGTAGCGATCCAACTCCTCCCGCGCCGCCTCGTGCAAGCCACCGCAAGCAAGCGCCCGGCCTCGCAGATAGCCCAGTTCGCTCTCGTCCGCTCCGTGCCGCAGCGCACGCTCCAGATCGACCAGTGCGGTCTTCCAATCCTCGTGCTCCAGATGGATGCAGGCTCGTCGGGTGATCAAAACCGGATCATTCGGCTTCTCTGCCAGCTTCGCATTCAAATCATCGATCAGATCATGGTAAGTGCCGTGCGCCTGCACGAAGGCGCAGGCGAGGAGCGAAACCAGAAAGCTGATGCAGAGCGAGAGTGATCGCATTCCCGGCTTGTCCGGCACTTTGGCTTTTCAACAAGCCACGAAGTTGGCACATTCATCATGGCTACCTCGATACACTACGCAGAGAGCCTGATTCGAGCCGCGTGAACTTTTCGACACATGCTTGAAGACTGAGAAATGAGAAACAGACTCGTCACATCCAACGCGTGACCCAACTTCATCTCATCGACGCCATCGGGCCGTTTTTTCGCGGGCATGATGCACGCACGATCAACTGGTCGAAGATCCCATGGCATCTCGTGCCTGCCGACGATGGCGCGTGGTGGACTGGAGTGAGGGCGGAACTGCGGGTGATCTGTGAAAAGGCCGCGGCGTGGGGCTTCAACGCGGTGTCGCTCGATGATGTGGCTCATCTCGCGGATCACGAATGGCTGGAGCCGGAGCTGCGTGAACGCGTGAAGGCGTTTCGACGCGAGTTTGCGGCCTGTTTCGCGATTTGCGCGGAGTTTGGCCTCCAGGTGTTCGTGACGATGGATGTGATGAGTTTGACGCCAGCGCTCAAATCACGGCTTGAAGCCGAAAAGGCCGATAAGGTGGCTTTTCTCGCTCAAATGCTCGATTCGTTCCTCGCGGACTTTCCGCAGATTTCGGGCGTGATCGCGAGAATTGGTGAGGCGGACGGTAAAGGCGTTCACGATGAGTTTCGCAGCGAATTGATGGTCAAAACGCCTTCGCAGGCTCGTGAACTGCTCAAATCATTGCTTCCGGTGTTTGAGAAGCGTCAGCGCACGCTCGTCTTTCGCACCTGGACGGTCGGTGCGTATCGCATCGGCGATCTGATGTGGCATCGCGGAACCTTTGAGCGGGTGTTTGGTGGCCTGGAGAGCGATTCACTCGTCGTGTCGATGAAATACGGCGAGAGCGATTTCTTCCGCTACCTGCCGCTGAACAAGAATTTCTTCCGCACGAAGGTGAAGAAGATCGTCGAGCTACAAACGCGGCGCGAATACGAGGGCTGCGGCGAATACCCGAGCTTTGTTGGATGGGAGTATGAGAAGTATGTGCGAGAGCTGCGTCAATCACCGGATGTGATCGGCTGCATGGTGTGGTGCCAGACCGGCGGCTGGGTGCCATTTCGCAGGCTCGCTTTTCTCGATGCCGAGGCGCTGTGGATCGACCTGAACACCTTCGTGACCATCCAAGTGATGCGCGGAAGTCTCGTCGAGAGCGCCGTGCGTGCTTTTGCCAAAGAACGCGGCCTGCCGGATGCCGGTGCGCTCCTGGAACTATTGCGCCTGAGCGATGAAGTCGTGCGCGAACTGCTCTACACGGAGGAGTTTGCGCGGCAGAAGCTCTTTTTCCGCCGTGTGCGCATTCCGCCGCAACTCCAGGTGTATTGGGGAAATATTTTCATCAATCACAGCATCAAGAAGCTGCTCACGCACTTCGTGAAGGAGCCGGAAGGCGCTTTGCGAGCCGCCGCGCGTTGCCTGGATCGTCTCGACCAAATGCTGGTGCTCGCTCCGCAGGCCGGTGTGCCGGTGGCGGACATTCAATTCATGCGGGACACCTTCCGGCTGCTGGCACTGGCCCGTGAATACTACTTCACCGACTTCACTCCCGAACTGGAAGCCAAGCTGCGCGAAGCCAAACGCGACTACAAAGCGCGGTGGCCGAAACGCGGCCTGCATGCCCGCTACCGCGTGAAGCTGGACTTCAAACCCTTCTGGCTGAAGCGCCGCTACCTCGGCTGGGCGCTGGAGCTCGTCCTGCGCCGTCGCCGCGGCTACCGCATCATCGACCGCCTGCTCACGCTGCACCTGCTGTCGATGATCTACCGCCTCATCGCCTGGAAACGCCCCCACTGGATCCCCGGCTTCGCCAAAGAAAGCGCGATGGGCGTGGACGTGGTGTTTCGGTGATTTATACCTTCCGCCCGATGAAAAACCCGTAGTGCCAGAGACCTCCATAGGCACTGTGACGTGTGTCACTGAGCGGTGTGAATGACTGCCGGAGGAGCGGCCAGAGATGGCCCTGCATGCGAACGTGGTTGTGGCGCATCCAACGCTCGAACCACTGGACCTCGGTGTGGTAAAAATCGACGACGGCGATAATGCCATTCGGATTTAAATCAGCCGCAGCGGTCTGGATAGCGAGGTCCCAGCCCGGATTGAACATGCTGAGGGCGTAGGAGCAGAGGATGAGATCGAAGCCACCAGCGGGAGCGTCGTAAGCACATTGAATGAGCTTCACACCACTCGTCTTGGTTTTGGCGATGCGCAGCATGTCGGCGCTGAGGTCGAGGCCGGTGATCTCCGCCTCGGGAAAGTAGCGCTGGAGGCTGCGGAGGTTACGTCCCGTGCCGCAGCCGACTTCGAGAATGCGGCGCGGATTGATGAAGCCAGCGGCACGGCGGATGATGGCTTCACGACCGAAGAGGAAGCTCCAACGCGTGGCGTCGTAGATGCGGGAATGCAACGCGTAGTAGCTTTGCAGGGCGGCTTGAGGAGCGGTGGAGGTCATGGGAGGACTTCAGCGAAGTGGGTGCTGCCGTAGGTGCCGACGCGGTCGAGTGTGTGCAGCCGCGTGGTGAGTTCCGGCTGAAAGCGGAGGCGTGCGCGGATGTCCGCCGGGATGAAATCGACCTCCAGTCCGGCGCTGCGCATGAGGATCTTCGTGCCGGGTCGGCTGTTGGCGAAGATGAGCTCCCATTCCTCCCGCAGCGCGGCGAGGTCATGCGCGGCGAGCCAGTCCTGATGATCGAGGAGGATGAAGTGGCTGTATTGACCGGGATGTTCGCGAAGGAAGTTCGAGATGGTGGTGGTGCAGGGCCGCAGGCGATGGAGACGCTGGCGAAGCTGATCCTGATGATTGCGGCGGAGGTAGTTCGGGCAGCAGGCGAGTGTGTAGCTGCCGGTGATGTAGGCCCGCCAGAAGTAATTGTCCGCCATGGGCAACTCGGTGAAGACGTGGCGCAGTTTGTCCTTCACATAGCCGCTGAGGCCGCCGGGGTAACTGTCTTGAATGAGTTTGATCTGCGGACGTGGCACACCGAGCAGCGTCATAAGCGCGGGCTGGCGCACGAGCCAGTCGATGAAGCCGGTCCACACCTCCCGCTCGATCATTTCCCAAGCCATGCGCTGCTCGTCGAGCGTGGTGGCGTCGAGCAAAGCGAGGGCGAAGTTCCGAATGTTCGGTTTGAGTCTGAAAAGCGCATTTCCCATGACCCAGGCGGCGATGCCGGAGGTGCCGTGGTAGTAGAAGGACTTCTTCATGCTCTTTGGGTCAAAGAAACCGATGCGGCGATCCCAGAATTTCTGCGCGGGTTCGCTCAACGTGCCGCGAACTTCACTGTAGAGCGTTTTGTAGCCAGGATGGCTGCCGATGCCGAACATCTCGAAAAGGTCGTCAAAGTGGTCGCGGGCGATGAAGGCCTTCTTGAGCTCCAAAAGGGAGTTTTGGCGGTAATTCATGTCGATGGCATGAATTTCGGCCGGATCGTCGAGGAGATAGTCGAGCGCATTGCAGCCCGCGCTGGTGATCATGACGACCTTGGAACTCGAATCGAGCCGCAGCATCTCGCGGTCGAGGCGTGGGTCCTCCCAAGCGCAATTGTAGATGAGATTGTTACCGTGGACGTGCTTGAAAAGCATGTCGTGGGCAGCTTTGACGAGCGGGCGGGTGGCTTGTTTGACCATGCCGCGATATGCCGCCACGCAAAACGAATGCGAAGAATGCCGTGGGTCACTTTCGTCACCTAGCGAGGGATGCCGCCGTGACAGAACGGCTCCGCATCACCCCACCAACCGCGTCAAAGGATGCCCTTCGTTCTGGTCGATGCGTTCGGGCAGGCCTTTGTGGTTGTAAGTGAGCTTGGTGTGATCGATGCCGAGCAGGTAAAGGATCGTGGCGTGGATCGAATGGACATGCAGGCGGTCCTCGACGGCATACAGGCCGAGGTCGTCGGTCGCGCCGTAGGTTTGGCCGCCTTTGACGCCGCCGCCGGCCATCCACATGGTGAAGCCGGTGGGATTGTGGTCGCGGCCGTCGCCTTGCTCGGACATCGGCGTGCGGCCGAATTCGCCGCCCCAGATGACGAGGGTCTCATCGAGCAGGCCGCGGGCCTTCAAGTCGGTGAGCAGACCGGCGATGGGTTTATCGACGGAGTTGCAGTATTTGCCGTGATTCACCTCAATGCCCTTGTGAGCATCCCACTTGCTGCCGGCACCACTGTAGAGCTGCACAAAGCGAACGCCGTTTTCGACAAGGCGACGCGCCAGGAGGCAGTTGCGGCCAAAAACAGCCGTCGCTTCGTTGTCCATGCCGTAGAGCTTCTTGGTGGTCTCGCTTTCTTTGCTGAGATCGACGGCATCCGGTGCCTCGGCCTGCATCTGGAAGGCGAGTTCGTAACCTTTGATGCGGGCGTCGAGCTCGGTGTTGCTCATGCGAGTAGCGTTATAGTCGCGGTTCAAAGCCCCAAGCAGGTCGAGCTTCTCGCGCTGACGCACGCGATCGACGCCTTTCGGGTTGTCGAGGAACTTGATCGGCGTGCCTTCGGAACTGAACTCGACGCCCTGATACACGGCGGGCATGAAGCCATTGCCCCAGTTGCGTGCGCCGTTAACCACCGTGGCCTCGCTGTCTTTGATGACGACAAAGCCGGGCAAATTTTGATTCGAGGTGCCGAGACCATACTGCGCCCACGCACCAAGCGAAGGACGACCGCCGAAGACGGAGCCGGTGTTCATCGAGCACACGCCGCCGGCATGATTGATGCCGCTGGAGGCGCAGGAATGAATTACCGCGAGGTCATCGGCATGCTGCGCCACATGCGTGAACCAATCCGAGATCCACAAACCGCCCTGACCGTGCTGTTTCCAGGTGCGTTTGCATTCGAGCAACGGCGATTTCGTCTCGCCCATCGCCGTGATCGGTGCCTTGAAGCTCGCGGGCAGCGACTGACCGGCGAGTTTGTTCAGCAGTGGCTTGTAATCAAAGGTGTCGAGATGGCTCGGGCCGCCTTCCATGAAGAGGAAGATGACGCTCTTCGCCTTCGCCGGGCGATGCGCGACACGCAGCGGTGCCGCGCTGGCCTGCTCCTGGCCCATCAGCGCGGCCAAAGCGACCGAGCCAAAGCCGCAGCCGGCCGTTTGCAAGAAGTCGCGACGCGACGTGGGATGGTCGTAACGATGGCAGCGCATGATAGTGGTGGGTTTAAAACGGGGAACGAATGCTCTCTTCCTCACCTAAAGGCCACTGCTGGCTGTTTTTTGACACGAAAAATGCAAACCAGCATGGTCACCGGCAGGTAGAGCCGGGTCATGGTTGAACGGCGAGACGCAGGTCTTGCAGAAACACCAACGGTTTGCAGGTGATGAACTCGGGGTAGAAGACGCCCACATCCTCCAGATGCTGGTCATAGGTGACGAGGTGCGTAGCATTCCCGTTGAGTGCGGCAAGCAGGAAGGGCGTGTCGTCTGGATCGACCGGATAGTGGCGCAGGTGGAAGAACGTGATGGGAATCTGATCACCGAGAAGCATCAAATCCCGCAACAGCGCCCGTCTGTTTGCCAGAGGAATCCCCGTTTCGATGAGCTTTTCAGCATACTCCTGGAGCAGATCATCGGTGATGATGAGGGTGAACTCACCGGCCTTCCAACGACGCACGATTTCAGCATTCGGGCTTTGTGGGCTGGCTGTCTTCTGTGATGCCAGCATCACGTTGGTGTCGAGAACAGCTCTCTTCATGGCTGCTCAGAGCTGTTTGAGGATGTCGAAATAGTTCTTCTCAAAGCTCTCCATGACCTGCTCTCGTGTGATTCCCTCCGCCTTGAGCTTTTCTGCCTCAGCTTTGGCCTGCTCCACCAGTTCGCGAGCCTCCTGGCTGTGGCGGCGGAGGCGCTTTTGGTTTTGCGCAATCTCCGCCCGCAGGAAGGAGACGAGGCGCACGCCGATTCCGGGGACCCGGGCGGCCTCCTCAGCAAGGTCAGCAGGGATGTCAGCGATTTCGGCGATGCTCATGGGCGAATGATACTTTCCGCCGAATGCAGGTCAATCCTTCAATCTCATGCCCAAGGGCCGGTTTCCCGGCTCAATGTAGGTAGAAAAACTCGTTCGTGTTCAGCAGCACCTGGCAGAGGTCGTTCATGGCCTGGCGGAAAGGATCGGCCTCCTCGACGCTCTTCGTGTCGCTGCCGTTCCAGGCGAATTGGGAGTTCAGCGGATCCGCGGATCGCCAGACGACGAAACCCGCGCTCCACTTCTCCGGATCGGCGCTCAAAGCTTTATCAGCGAGGTAACCGGTGGCGATGCGCACGGCCTCGATGCTGCCGTCCCATTGATGCGCGGGGGAGCGTTTGTTCAGGCCGCCAATGACGAGCTGCGAGGAGCCGAGGCTGAGCTTCGAGCGGATGTCCATCGGCACCACGGCGGATTGCACGGCGGCTCCTGGCGTGTCGAGATCACGCACGGTGAAGGTGATGTTCTTGGCAGGGCAGGAAACACGCGCCGCGATGTGATAGCGACGGCCCAGCTCGATGTGGATGTTGGAAGGCACGACCTGGTAACCGATGTTCGAGTTTTCGTCCTCGCCGACGACCTGCACGATCACATTGCGTGGCGTGTAGCGCGACTTTTCACCGGTGACGCCGAGACTCCAGCCAAAGGCTTCCTGACTGTCCTTCCCACCATTCCAGCGGGAGGCGATGGTGCGCACGGCGGCATTCACATCGACGCTGTTGAGGCTGGCGACGGCTTCGACACTGAACTCATCGCCTTCCTTCTCGCTCGCATTGATCAGCAGCCGCTCGTGTGGGCTGTTCTCTTTGAAATCATCCGCGACATCGTTTTGATTCGCGGCCTCGGAAACCTTCGATGTCGTCGTTCCGGCCCGTTTCTTCAAAAAGGCCTCCGCCGTGGCTTTTTCCTTCGGCGTCGGCGGACGGCCCAAAACGGCCAACCAGGCATCGTCGATGCCTTCCACGCGTGAGGCGAGCTTGCGGGCACGGGCCAGCAACCAGTCGCCATTGAGCAATTGCAGCGCCTGCGTCGGTGTCGTGGTGCTCTGACGCTCGGCGGTGCTCGCAAAGCCCGCTGGCATGTCGAGCGCACGAAGAAGCTCGTTCGGGTTGTTGCGCTTCTTCATCGTGTAAACCGAGCGACGCGTGGCATTGCCATCGCCCGCAGGTCCGCCAGCCGCAGCGTCGAGTTCACCGCTCACCGCGAGCAGGGCATCACGCACCTGCTCGGCATCAAGACGGCGTGGATTGAAGCGCCACAGGTAGCGATTCGACGGATCGACCTTCGACGCGACCTCGTCCGGCTCCTGGCGGGCCGTTTGACGATAAGCGGCGGAGAGCATGATCTCGCGGTGCAACGGCTTCAAATGCCAGCCGCCCTTCACAAACTTCGTCGTGAGGTAATCGAGCAATTCGGGATGCGTCGGAGGCTCGCCCAGCTTGCCGAAATCGCTCGCCGTCGCCACGATGCCGCGACCGAAGTGATACTGCCACACGCGGTTCACGATGACGCGGGTGGAGAGCTGGTTGTCTGGTCGGGTAATCCACTCTGCCAGCGCGGTGCGGCGGCCGGTGGAGGTCTTTGTGGCTTTGATCTTCGGCAGGCTGGTGTCGATGATCGAAAGGAAACCCGGCTCGATCTGCTGCTCGCCCTTGCGTGTCTTGATCGCCACGGGCGGTGCCACCGGGCTCGCATCCGTCGCCACAAAGGCTTCCATGAGTGGCTTGGGCTTGAGGGCATCGAACTTCTTCAGCTCGGCCTCCAGCGCCTTGTATTCCGCCTTCGCCTCATCGGTTTTGAGGCTCTTCATCGGTTCAAAGCGCACTTTTTCATAGTCCATCTGTCGCTCGATGAGGCCCGCGAGCTGTCTTTCCAGGGCATCACGCTTTTCGAAGGGCTTGCGAGCCATCACCTGGAGTTCGTCGGTGAATTTCGTCAGCGCTCCCTCCACTTTGGATGCCAGCGCCTTGCCGGTCAGCGCCTCCATTTTGGCGCGAATCTCCGCCGTGGCGGCTTCCCACTTTGCCTGCTGCTCGGCGTGGGCTTTCTGCTCCGCCGTCGTCGCCAGCGTCATGTCATCACGCCACTGCACGGGAGCCAGGAAGGCCCGCAGGCGGTAGTAGTCCTTTTGCAGGATGGGATCGAACTTGTGGTTGTGACAGTGCGCACAACCCATGCTCAGGCCGAGGAACAACTCGCCCGTGGTGTCCGTCATGTCGGTGAGGATGATGTCCCACTGGCCGCGGGCATCGCGCTGGTTCCATTCATACACCGGATGGCGCAGGAAGGCGGTGGCGATGAGCACGTTCGGATCATTCGGCGCGATCTCATCGCCCGCGAGCTGCTCTTTGACGAACTGGTTGTAGGGCTTGTCGTCATTGAGCGACTTGATGACGTAGTCGCGATACGGCCACACCGACGGGCGATACTCGTCCGCGTTGTAACCATCGCTCTCCGCATAGCGCACGAGGTCCAGCCAGTGCTGCGCCCAGCGCTCGCCATAGCGTGGCGAGGCCAGCAGCTCATCGACGAGCTTCTCATAGGCCTTCGGGTCCTTGTCGTGCACAAAGGCGTCGATCTCCTCCTTCGTCGGCGGCAGGCCGTGAAGGTCAAAATACACGCGGCGCACCAGTTCATGCCGGTCGGCCTCCGGCGCGGGCTTCAGCTTCAGCTCCGCCTGCTTCGCCGCAATGAAGCGGTCCACGTCGTTGCGCACCCACTTGCCTCCCGCATCCGGTGGCGATACCTTTTTCACCGGCTGGAAGAACCAATAATTCCGCTGCTCCTCGGTGAAGCCGCCTTCCGTCACCACCATCTTCTTGGAGCCATCCTCCGGCCACGGTGCACCGATCTTGATCCACTTCTCCAGGATCGCGATCTCCGCGTCCGGCATCTTCCCGCCATTGTTCTTCGGCGGCATTTGGAAATCCTCATTCGTCCAGCGAACCGCCTCCATCAGCGGCGACTTCGACGGCTCCCCCGGCACCACCGCCGGTCCGGTGTCACCGCCCGTCTTCAGGTAACCAATGTGATCCACCCGCAGCCCGCCCTTCTGCTTTGTATTGCTGTGGCACTCGTAGCAGCGGTTCACCAAAATCGGCCGCACCTCCTTCTCAAAAAACGTCATCGCCGCCCGCTGCGCATCATCATCCGCCGCCAAAGCAGGCAGCGCCACGAAGCCAGAAAGCAGAACGAGAGAAGGAAAAAGTCGGAGCCGGTTCATTTCACCCTATATAAGGAGCTGCCGGGCTGGTTTTGGACGCAAAAATTGGGTTTTCGTAGCCTGGACTTTCTAGTCCGGGCTTCTTCCGCATTCGCACAGGCTAGAAAGCCTATGCTACTCATCCGCCCACGCTCATCGTCCCCTCATGCGTGCCGGCTTTGAGCCTCACAGGCGATGACGTGTGATTGTGGATGACCGCATCACCTTTGAACACGACGCCTTCACCGCATTCGACCGGGCCGTGGACGAGGAGGCTGCGGCAGTGGAGGAGGCTGGGGGTGTGGGGGAAGTTCTTTTCGAGGCCGTCCACGAGTTTGCAGAGCTTTTGATCGAGGTGGAGATGCGGCGGCTGGCCCTGGCGGCTGGGGTGGAGGCGCAGGCAGAAGTCCTCCGTGAGCTCGTAGGCATCGGAACGCACGGCGAGCAGGTCGCTGGTCGTTTTTACCGGGGCAAAGCGGATGCGTGAGACCTCGATGGCACCTGCACCGGCGAAGCACTCGATGGCGGCGCCCATGGCCGTTTCGAGCTGGATGACGGCGGCGGAGCTGGCATCGCGGGGATCGACGGTCTTCTTGTTCATGATCGGCGGCAGCGGGATGAGGCCGTCATTGGCAGCGAGCGCGGCTTTCAGCGCCTGGAGGTCGATCCAGAGGTTGTTCGTGTTGAAGTAGCGATGGCGCTCGATGTCCTGGAAGTGCTTCTCGTCGTCCTTCGGGCATTGCGCCGATTCACGCAGCAGGAAGCGCCCATCGCGCAACCGCACGGCGAGGTGGCCGCCTTTTTTATCCGACTCCGTGCGCCGCGTGACCTCCATGGCGAAAGGCATGCCACTGTCTGCGAACCACGCGAGGATGGCGGGATCGAGCGTGGCACCGAGGTTGTCGGAGTTCGACACAAAGGCGTAGCGCACGCCGCTGGCGAGCAGTCGCTCCAGCCAGCCTGAACCAGCGAGGCAGGCGTAAATATCGCCATGACCCGGCGGGCACCACTCTTGCTCAGGATTCGCTGGCCAAAGCGCAGGCTCCAGCGTGCTCGCGAGCACCTTGGGCACCTTGTTCTGCATCAACTCCCACACCTCGCGACCGCCGAGCTGCGGAAAGCGAGCCTCCAAATGCTCGGCGGTATCGGCCGATGTGCTGAAGCTATTCATCAGCATGAAAACCGGCACCTCGCCGCCCGTCTGCGCACGCAGTCGAAGAATCTGCCGGGCGATCAAATCGAGGAAGGTATCCTCACCCCGCACCGGCAGCAGCGATTTCGCCTTCTCCAGTCCCATGCCCGTGCCGAGGCCGCCGTTGAGCTTGATGAGCACTGTTTGCTTCAGCAGTTCCGATGCTCGATTTGCCTCGGGAGCCGTAAGTGCGTCTGCTTTCGGCAAATCCCGCGCCGCTTGGATCGAGTCTTCGGGAATCATGCCCGTCTCACCCGCCAGCAAGGCCGCGTAACTCCCACGAAACGCCCGGATGGCCGATTCACTCAGGCCCTCGGCCTGCATTTTGTCACGGAACGGGGCAAACGAAGTCTCAAGTCGGTCAGATGGGGGAAGTGGGCTCATGCGTTCACTACGCTAGAAGGTCGCTCACGCATGAGCAAATGAGGAATGGTTCATTCAGCGCCGTCAGCTAGGGGTCTTGGGCGATGAGGCGGAGACGCTCGGCATCTTCGCGGCTCCAGGTGTTGAGTTTGTCCGGATAGACCTCGCGGGCAGTGCGGCGGATGTCCTCGGCATTCGGAGAGCCGGGGTAAGTGATGCCTTCCCAAACGGCGAGCACACTGGAATCGGCGCGTTCGAGGAGGAGGCGCGGCAGGTGCTGGCAGGTCTCGGCATCGGGCGGGGGATCGAGATGGAGCCAGACGAGGAGCTGGAGGTATTTTTCGTCAGAGAAGGGCAACTCGGGATTGTGGCCGGAGAGGATGAGCTGGTTGTCGTTCCATTTACTTTGTTTCACCTGCTCAAAGAGATGGACAATGGCGGTGTTGTGACGGGCAAACTTCTGGGCCTGGGTCTCGCGCCAAGCTTTGCCACTGAGTTCGGGCACGGGCGGTGCGGGCGGGACAGGGGTGGAGTCTTTTGTTGCCACTGTCGGAGTCTGCTTGGCCGCTGACTCGGATGAAGAAAGCTTGGTGGTGATCGGCTGGGTGGATTCTGGGGGCGAGAGGTTCAGGGCTTGGCGTGCGGCTTTGAAGAAGTGATGCATGGCATCAGGCGCGAGGAAGAAGTTGAGGCACATCGCGAAGACGCCGAAGGCCCAGCCGAGGAAGAAGCGTGCGGACGAACTGGCATGTGGCCTTACGCCGAGAGGTGCATCGCCATCATCCGACCATTCGCGATGGGGCTTCCGAGTGGAGAGGGAGGGGGAGTCTCCCTGCGAATCTGGGGTATCGATTGCAGGGTGGGGGGCAGAGGGCGGTAAGTTGGCGAGCCGGGCTAGAAGAGCCTGCTCCACGGTGTCTTTTTGAAGGAGGGCATCCCACCAGCAGGCCGGGACAATCTTTTGAACAAGGGGGGCGAGCACCGAATTGGGGCTGAGGTTTTCGGCGAGCGCTGTGAGGGCCTTTCGCTCTTCGGTGGATTCCCATTTCCAGGCCACACGCGGGCGGCGGAGGCGGGTATCCCAGAGATCGCGGATGTCCTGCGGGCAACTGGCGAGACTGCGGCCAGCGGCGATCCAGCGTTTCGCATCGGCGAGGGATTCGGCGTGCTCTTCGGAGGCGATTGGCACGGCGGCATTGAGGAGCTGCTCGGCACGCGAGGGGCGTGTGATGGCGAGCGTGGCCGAGAGGGCGAGCATGACCTCGACAGCGGCGGGGTTCTTCATCGTGCCCTGGGCGGCGATGATGGATTCCGCGAGGCGGGAAAGGCGGTGGGTCTCCCCCCGGGTGGCCCATTTGGAGGCGACGGTGCAGGCGACGGCAGCCTGGCCGCATCCCAGCTCGATGACGAGATCCGGCACGCGGACGAGTTCGGCGAGGCGGTCTTCATTGTCCTCGAAGAGCTCACCGATGAAGGCGCTGGCGGGCACGGCCCAGTCCGGCTTGGAAAAGGCCTGGACGCAAAAGGCATCGAAGCGCTCCGCCACGCCGGCGTTGTGGCGCAGGGAGCTCATGAGATCGGCGGCCAGCTTGTGGAGCTCGGTGGGGAGATTGTCGTCGATGAGGACGCGGAGGCGCTGGGTGCGCTCGTCCCAGACGGGATCGAGTTCCACGGTATCGCCAGGGCCTTTCGCCATCACACCAGAGGCGGAGGTCAAAATGGGGGTGGCTGGGGGCGAATCGGACATGAGGGGCAGTTTTTACGATGAATCGCCGGGGATGCAATCCGCAGTGCGACGAGAATGACGCGGATGTGAACGCTTCCGCTACAAGTGCTGACTGTTGCGGCAGGTGCGAGCGAGGGTGGAAGTGGCCTGCATGGCACTGTATCCTGAATTTCCCGCCGAGGACCAGCGGCACCATCATGAGGCGCTGATGCTAGCCGTGCAGCGGGTGCTGCAAAGTGGACGCTTCATCCTGGGTGAGGAGGTGAAAGCCTTTGAGGCGGAGTTCGCGTCGTTTCTCGGCGGTGGCCATGCCGTCGGCGTGGCGAGTGGCACGGATGCTATCGAGCTGCTGCTGCGAGCCAAGGAAATCGGGGCAGGGGATGGTGTGGTCGTTCCGGCACTGGCTCCTTCGGCGGTGGCGGCGGCGGTGAGGCGGGCGGGAGCACGCGTGGTGCTTGGCGATGTGGAGGACGAGATACTCACGCTGTGCCCGCAGTCGCTTCGAGAGGTGCTCAAGAGGCAGCGAGGCATCAAAGCGGTGCTCGCGGTGCATCTTTATGGGCATCCCTGTGATTGGAAGGCGCTCGAGGAGGTTTGTGAAGGTCACGGCGTGCTTTTGATCGAAGATGCCTCCCAGGCTCACGGGTCTCGTTTCGAGCAAAAAGCCGTCGGAACGCTCGGCAAGGCCTCAGTGTGGAGTTTTTATCCCACGAAGAATCTGGGCGCTTTGGGCGATGCCGGAGTGGTTTGGACCTCGGAGGCGGGTCTGGCGGAAAAGCTACGCTGCCTGCGTGAATATGGCTGGCGGCAGCGGCACCTCAGCGAGCTTCCCGGCATCAACAGCCGACTCGATGAGATGCAGGCAGCCATGCTGCGGGTGAAACTGCCTTCACTGTCAGCGCAGATCGCTAAACGTCGCGAACTGGCTTCGCGTTACCTTTCACGACTTCGCGGCCTGCGGCTGCCGGTGGTGCGGGAAGGCTGCGAGCATGCGTTTCATCAGTTTGTCATTCGGTCCGAGCATCGGGATGGTTTGCAGGCGCATTTGAAGCATCGCGGCGTGCCTTCCGCGGTGCTGTATCCGGCGGCGCTGCATCAGCAGCCAGCATTTGCCTGTGTGGAGAGCTTTCCGGTGGCGGAGAAAGCGGTGCGTGAAGTGCTTTCGTTGCCGCTGCATCCCTATCTGAGTGAACTGGCCATCGAAGCCGTCTGCGCCGCCGTGGAGGAGTTTCACCCATGAAAGCCGGGCAGCATGAACTCATGCGGCAGGTGGAGGACGATCACTGGTGGTATCGCGTGCTTCACGAGCAGGTGCTTCGAGTCTTGAGAAGTGCTGTGCCGCCGGGACAAAGCCTGCTCGATGCCGGCTGCGGCACCGGCGGCATGCTTTGTCTGCTGAACGAATGGCAGACGCATGGTTGCGACATCGCGGCGGAGGCGGTGGAGCAGTGCCGGGCACGTGGGCTGGTGCGCGTGGTGGTTTCGAGTGTGCATGCTATGCCGTATGCGGATGAATCCTTCGAGGCGGTGCTGAGTCTCGATGTGCTGTATCATGCGCGGGTGGACGAGCATCTGGCGCTCTCGGAGCTGCGACGCGTGCTGAAGCGTGGCGGCCTGCTCATTCTGAATGTGCCGGCCTTTGACTGCCTGCGTGGTGCGCATGATGTGGCGGTCGATGGCGTGCGCCGCTACCGCCGTGACAGACTGAATCGATTGCTCCGTTCGCACGGCTTTGAAGTCGTGGAGGCGCATTACTGGAATGCCTGGCTCTTCCTGCCGCTGCTGCTGCGCCGTTGGTTTTCACAATGTGCGGAGGGAGATCTGGCGTTGCCACCGAAGTGGTTGAATGCCCTGCTCACGGCCGGTGGGAGGCTCGATGCCGCGCTTTGCCGCCACACGCGGATACCGCTGGGCAGCTCTTTGATGGTCGTGGCGCGTTCGTGTCGTGCGTGACGGCTCGGTGGCGGAGGCGATGGCCTCCATGCGGCCCCTTCGGTGGACAGGCGCTGTCTTTTGCGGGCCGACAGCTCGCCATGCGAGGCTGTGAGTAGCCATGGCAAAGAAAACCAAGCCCAAGAAACCGCGTGCAAATCCCTCGGTGATCCAGCCGGAGGCTCTGGAGCCTTTGTCGCCATCGCCGCGTCGCTCCTGGTCCACCAGCGTGATGGCCCTGCTCATCGCCGCCCTTTGTGCGGGCCTGTATGCCTGGACGGCGGACTTTCCCTTCGAGTATGACGACTACTGCTACATGATCGACAATCCCTGGTTCAAGGCCGGCCAGCCTTTTGCCCATTGGGCGGACATTCGGTCGTTCGTGCGCCAACCGTTGGAGGCGGTGGACGATCCTGATCTGGCGGTGAACATCGTCATGCGCCCCATCGCCTACCTCACGCTGCAATGGAATCACCTGCTCGGTGGGTTTGATCCGCGAGGTTTCCGCGTGGTGAACATCCTCATCCATGCCTTGAACGGCTGGCTGATGTTTTTGCTCGTGCGGCGTGTGGCGGGCAAAGTGCTCACGCGACCGGATTCCGCCCTTTTTGTAGCGGTGGTGGCCGCCTTGGCCTTCACCGTGCATCCGCTGGCCACGGAATCCGTCACCTACATCATCCAGCGCTTCACCTCGATGGGGACGGCGCTGTTGCTGGGCTGCCTCGTGCTCTATTTTGCCTCGGTGGATGCCACGCGAAGGAATCATCGGGTGCTTCTGCGCCTCGGCGCGGTGCTGTGCGCCCTCACCGGCATGCTCGTTAAAGAGGACATCGCCACCGTGCCGCTGCTCGCCGTCGGGATCGACTGGCTGCTGCTTCGCACCCGTTTCCGCATCGCGCTCTGGCGGGCGCTGCCGCTGCTGCTCTGCCTGCCGTTCGTGCCCGTGCTCACGCTGATATGCAGCCACTCGCTCGCGGAGGATTCCTGGCATCTCGGCGAGGCCTTTCATCTCGTGAATCGTCAGGACTCGCCCTGGGGGAGCTGGCAGTATTTGGTGAGCGAACTGCCCGTGATGGTCGAGTATCTGCGCCTCATGGTCTGGCCCACTGGGCAAAACCTGTGCTGGAGACCGCCCTCCTACGATTCCCTGCTCGATGGCCCCGTGCTCGGAGCCGTCGCCGTGCTCGGTCTGCTCATCGCAGGCAGCGTGTGGTGTTGGCGCCATTCGGGGAAAGGGCATGGGCGGCTCGTGGCGGTGTTTTTCGCCTGGTATCTCGTCACCGTCTTCATCTCCTCCGGCCTCGTGCCGCTGCCCAATCTCATGGCAGAGCACCGCGCCTACCTTCCCTCCGTGGGCATCTTTGTGATGCTCGCCTGCGTGTTGGATGTGCTGCGCACCTGGCGGCCATCGCGTGGGCTTGGCGTCAGTGTTTGCAGCTTTGCCGCCGTGGCGCTCGCCAGCCTTTCATGGGCCACCTGTGCTCGAAACGAGGTCTGGCGCTCCGCCATCACGCTTTGGCAGGATACCACCACAAAAAGCCCCCGATGCTACGTCGCCTGGGTAAATCTCGGCACGGCCGAGGTGCGCTATGGAGATCGCTCGAAGGCCGTGAAGGCCTTTCGCCAGGCCGTCGAGATCCGTCCGCGCGTGCTCATGGGATATTATAACCTCGCCGATTCCCTCGTCTTTCTGCGTCAGTGGACCGATTGCCTGGAGGTCGTGGACGCCGCGCTCGGTGAGGCTGCGGTGGAGCATCCGCTGGAGGTGCAGATGCTCTATTACAAAGGTCTTTCGCTCGCCGGCATGGGCCGCGTCGATGAAGGGCGGCAGGCCCTCGAGCGCGTGCTGGAGGCCAGCCCGGATCATTTCTATGCGCACAAGGTCCTCGGTGCCTGCTTCATCGATCTCCGTCAGACGGACAAAGCCCGCGTTTACCTCCAACGCGCCGTCGAATTGAATGTGAACGACCCCGATCTGCCTGCGCTGATGGCGCAGACCGGGCAGTGAGAGTGGCTGCGAAGGATGCGTGATTCGTGGCACGGAGTTTCCATTTCGTGTCTCAAGCTGGTGATGAGCCGCCTCGGAGAGGTGGTGTACGGTTTCACTGGAACATCCGCACCTGAGCCGTGGTGGTTGGCATCACGCTGGGTCAGAGTTCGAGACTCAATGAGCCAGCATTTCCTCCAGCACGTCGTCCTTGTCATGCACACCGAGGCGATCCACGAGCGTGGCACTGGCCTGGTTCAGGCCGAGCACTTCGACCTCGGCTCCTTGTCGGCGGAATTTCAGCACCACTTTGTCCAGCGCCGAGACGGAGGTCAGGTCCCAGCAGTGGGCATGAGTGACGTCGATGATGACCTTGCTCAGCATCTCCTTGAAATCGAACTGCCGCACAAAGGCATCCGCCGAGGCAAAGAAGATCTGGCCGTGTACCGTGTAGGTGCGGCACCCTCCGTCGAGGGTGCTGGTCACCCGCATGATTTGGGCGACTTTTCGCGCGAAGGACAGGGCGCTGAGCAATACACCCACGCCGACGCCGAGGGCCAGATTGTGCGTGAAGACGACGACGGCCACGGTGCTCAGCATCACGATGCTGGAGGTGCGAGGGTGCAGGCGCATGTTATTAAAGGAAGCCCACGAGAAGGTGCCGATGGAGACCATGATCATCACGGCGACGAGAGCCGGCATGGGGATCTGCTTCACCCACGGATTCAGCACCACCAGCAGGATGAGCAGGAACACACCTGCCACGAGGGTGGAAAGCCGCCCACGCCCACCGGACTTCACATTGATGACCGATTGGCCGATCATCGCGCAGCCCGCCATGCCGCCGAAAAGGCCGGCGACGATGTTCGCGATGCCCTGGCCGCTACACTCGCGGTTCTTATCGCTCGGCGTGTCTGTCATCTCATCGACGATCTGCGCCGTCATCAGGGACTCCAGCAGCCCCACGGCCGCGAGACCTGCCGAGTAAGGCAGCACGATCCACAGCGTCTCCAGCGTCCACGGCACCTGCGGCCAGAGGAAGATGGGCAGGGAATCCGGCAGTTCACCCAGATCTCCCACGCGGCGCACATCCAGCTTGAAGACGATGGCGATGAGGGTCATCACGATGATCGCCACCAGCGGTGAGGGCACGGCTTTGGTCAGCCGTGGCAGCAGGTAAATGATGGCGAGTGAAGCGGCGACCATGGCATACATCGGCAGTCCAGCGCCTTTGAACTCCGGGAGCTGCGCCATGAAGATCAAAATCGCCAGCGCATTGACGAAGCCGGTCATCACCGACTTCGACACAAAGCGCATCACATCGCCGATGCGCGCCAGCCCCGCGATGATCTGAAACACGCCCGTCAGCAGCGTGGCGACGAGCAGGTAGTGCAGCCCGTGCTCCTTCACCAGTGTCACCATCAGCAGCGCCATCGCGCCCGTGGCAGCGGAGATCATGCCGGGCCTGCCGCCGAAGAAAGCCGTGACCACCGCGATGCAAAACGACGCATACAGCCCCACCTTCGGGTCCACGCCTGCGATGATGGAGAAAGCGATGGCCTCCGGGATGAGGGCCAGAGCGACGACCGTTCCGGCCAGCAGATCAGCGCGGATGTTGGAGAACCATTCTTGAGAGAGATTTTGGGTGGAGAACATGAAGACGAGCTATCACGGAAGATGAAAAGGCTCTCCGCCGCCCGTGTGCCGGGGAGAGCCGCAGGCACCGCCCGAAAAAGGGCCGATGCGAGAAATGAAGCGTCAAGCCGCTAAGGCACCGGCCCGCACCTTCCATTCAGGTGGAGACCGTCGGAGAGCGAGTTGGGAGGAAACGAGAAGCGCTTCAAAACAGGGCGCGGATACTCGGGAGATGCATCCCGCATGCAAGCCACGATTGCCCTCGTGGGTGCTGCTGTCGTCCGTGACTCCGTTCGCGGCGATTAGAGACTGAAATGGAGAGCCTTATTGAGGGGCGAAAGCCTCGTGGATGGCCTTCTTGCCGTAGCACGGACTTTCCAGTCCGTGTCTCAAGCTTTGGGGATGAGCCGCCTCGGATGGGCAGTGCACGCTAGCCGCGACGGTCTTTGTAGCGGTGGGCTTGAAGGCGGGGTGGAAGGATGAGGGACGGGAGGTGGGGGCGTGGCGGGCGGCGGGTGGCGTGGTGGCGGACGGGGGCTGTCTTTTGATGGCGGGGGCGGTTTCGTGGCAGTCTGGCGGTGTTATGACGAAAAAACACATGCTTCGAAAAACGGGTTCCTCGACGGTTGAAACGTCTGTGCCGCCGATTCGCGCGGGGTTCACGGATTCCCAACTCGTGCGCTGGATGGCGCTGGCCTGCGTGATCCTCTGCGCGGGGCTTTACGGCTGGACGGCGGATTTTCCGATGACCTTCGATGACTGTTACTACATGACGGACAATCCGTTTTTCGCGCAGACATCGGCGTTTGCTTATCTGGCGGATTTTCGGGGCTTTGCGGAGTGGCCGCTAAAGCTGGGCACGGACCCGGATCTGACGGCGAACATGCTACTGCGGCCGGTGGCATATGCGACGTTTCATTGGAACCATGGTCTGGATGGATTCGAGCCGCGGTGGTTTCGCGTGGTGAACATGGCGGTGCATGCGGCGAATGGCTGGCTGATCCTGGTGCTGCTGATGAAGTTGGGCCGGGCGTTGGAAGGACGCGGGCTGATGAGTGCGGCTTCGGTGCGATTCATCGCGGTGAGTTCGGCGCTGGTGTTTCTGGCGCATCCGCTGGCGGTGGAATCGGTGACCTACATCGTGCAGCGCTTCACCTCGATGGGGGCGTTCTTTGTGCTGCTGTGTTTGGTGCTGCATTTCCAAGCGGTGGAGGTGGATGGGTGGCGGCGGCAAGGGCTGAAGGCGGGGGCTGTGGCGGCGGCGCTGCTGGGGATGCTGACGAAGGAGGATGTGGTGGTGGTGCCGCTGCTGGCGGTGGGGCTGGACTGGCTGGTGGTGGGCACGCGGCTGCGCTGCGGCGCTGCGGCGCTCCCTGCCTCTGCTGCTGCTGCTGCCGCTGGTGCCTGTGATGGTGATGGCGGTCTCGGCGGCGCAAAATGGCGGTGAGTGGAGCTTGGGGCGGGCGCTGCACATTGTGAACCTGCGGGACGAGCCATGGGGGCACTGGCAGTATGTGATCACCCAGTGGACGGTGATCGTGGAATACCTGCGGATGATCGTGTGGCCCTCGGGGCAGAATTTGTATCCTCAGTGGCCGGTGTATCAATCGGTGACGGAGGGGCCGGTGCTGCGTGCGGCGGCGCTGCTGGCGGGAGTGTTGGGTGTGGTGGGTTGGCTGCGTGGCCGCCGGTGGATGGGAGGGCAGGGAAGGCTGGCGTTTGCCTTTGTGTTGTGGTTCTTCGGGACGATCTCGGTGTCCTCCGGGCTGGTTCCGCTGCCAGACATGATGGCAGAGCACCGCAGCTACCTGCCATCCATCGGCGTGCTGGTGGCGCTGGTGTGTGTGGTGGATCGGCTGCGGCAGGTGCCAGGCATTGTCCCTGGGCCGGTGGTGGTGGGGGCGGTGGTGTTTGTCCTCTCACTGGCCACTTGCCTGCGCAATGAGGTGTGGCGCACGGATATCTCGCTGTGGGAGGATACGGTGGCAAAGAGCCCGGCGCAGATTGGTGCGTGGAATAACCTAGGCAGCGCTTACTTTGAGGCGGACCGCTTTGATTTGGCGGAAAAGGCTTTCCGTAGGGCGCTGGAGATCGAGCCGTATTGTTACTTTGCGAGTCGCAATCTATCCAGCACGCTGGCCCGGTTGCGCAGGTGGGAGTATTGCCACGAGGTGACGATGGACTTGCTGAGCAAGAGTGAGAGGGCACGGCAGGACCCGGAGATCATCTACGCCGCCGGTTTGGCGCTCGTGGGCATGGGCCGCCACAGCGAGAGCATGCGGGTGATGGAGGGCATCCTGCATGAACGGCCAGATCACTTCCTTGCCAACAAGATGCTGGGGCTGCTGCATCACCATTATCAGCATCCGCGCCGGGCACGCCTCTATCTCACGAGGGCGGATATGGCAGTGCCAGGGGATCCCGATGTGACGCGTCTGCTCGCCTCGCTGGAGGGTGCTCCAGCGCAGCCATGAGAGCGGCACTCGGCCCGTGGGTGTACGGGGTGTTTTTGATCTCGGGGATGTCGGCGCTGGTGGATCAGATGGCGTGGCAAAGGCTGCTGGTGCTGTTTGCCGGCGGGGATGTGGTGGCGGTGACGATCATCGTGACGGCTTTCATGGCGGGGCTTGGTATTGGCAGCTTGATCGGTGGGCGGCTGGCGGACCGGCTTTCGACGCGGGCGAATGTGGTGGTCTTTATCCAGGCGGAAATCGGCATCGGGTTGTTTGGGCTGTGCAGCGCATGGTTGTTTCATGATGTGCTTTACGAGCGGCTGGTGATGCTGGTGGAGTCGCGGGTGATGTCGGCGCTGGTGTTGTTTGGGTGTTTACTGCCGCCGACGCTGCTGATGGGGCTTTCGCTGCCGGTGCTGGCACGCGTGGTGACGCGGCAGGCACCGGATGCGGCGGGTCGTATCGGCATGCTGTATGCCGCGAACACGCTGGGAGCGGCGCTGGGGGCGTTTTTGGCGACGTGGGTGCTGCTGCCGACGAGTGGTGTGGAAGGGGCGCTGCGCTGGGCGGCACTCGGCAATGGCTTGTGCGCGGTTTTGATGATCATGGGCGTTTGGCGAATGAAGGACGTGGAAAATGAAAATGACCCGGTGGCATCGAAGCAGTCTCCTCATCGCTTAGTGGTCTGTCTGGGGGTGTTTTTCGTGACAGGCTTCACGGCTTTGGCGGCGGAGATGGTGTGGCTGAGAGTGCTCGGTGCGATGGCGAAATCTTCAGCGCATACGATGGGCACGCTGCTGGCGGTGTACCTGGGTGGATTGGGCTGTGGTGCGATGGCGGGTTCGTTCGTGGCGAGGTGCTTTGAGGATGCGTGGCGGCTGTTTTTGAGGCTGCAAGGTCTCGCGGTGCTCTACGCAGCCTGCGGGGTGGCGCTGGCGCTGCATCTGCTGGTGTCTTCTTCTCTCTCCACCTACCTCGCTAGCTATGAACCGGTGGATGCGGATACGGCGCTGCGGCTGCTGATGGGCTGGTGGCGTGGGGATTTGAAGCCGGAGGATGCGGCGCATGTGTGGACGTATCCGCTGCTGCATGCGGTGGTGCCTTTGGCGGTGATGTTTCCGGCCACTTTTCTGATGGGCGCGGGTTTTCCGCTGATGCAAAAGGCGGCGCAGACGGACGCGAGCCATGTGGGCTGGCGCACGGGTGCTCTGCAAGGGGCGAACATCCTCGGTAGCATGGCCGGTGCGGCGGGGGTGACGGCGGTGCTGCTGCCTGGCTGGGGTAGCGCGGGTGTTTTCATGCTGCTGGCCGTGGTGGGGACGCTTTTGCTAGCGGCAGGTATGCGGCGGGTATGGCGTGTGGCAGCGCTGGTGATGGGCGTGGCGGTTTTTTGGATGCTGCCGGATCAAAAGGGCCTGTGGGCGGCGGTGCATGGAACGATGCGTGATCGCCTGTGGCTGGCGGAGGATGCCACGGGCCTTTCGGTGCTGAAACAAGATGAGGTGGAGCCGGGCAAGATCTCCGTCTTCATCAATTGCATCGGCCAAAGCTGGATTCCGTATGGGGGTGTGCATACGCTGCTGGGGGCGCTGCCGGTGCTACTGCATGAGAAGCCGGAGCGCGTGGCTTTGATCGGCCTCGGCTCGGGCGATACGCTGCATGCGATGCTGGCGAGAAAGGAGACGCGTGAGGTGTGGTGCGCGGAGATCGTGGCCGGGCAGATGCGCACGCTGGAGGCGGTGCAGGATGAACCGGGCGCGGAAGCGGTGAAGACGGTGCTGGCGGATGCTCGCGTGCATCAGGTGGCTGGGGACGGGCGCATGATGATCCTGCGCGATGGCGAGAAGTTTGATGTGATCGAGGCGGATGCACTGCGCCCGACGAGTGCGCACTCGGGCACGCTCTACTCGGAGGAGTATTTCGCCTTGATGAAGGCCCGCCTGCGCCCCGGCGGCATGGCGGTGACGTGGCTGCCCACGCCGCGTGTGGCTGCGACGATGCGCAAAGTATTCCCCCATGTGCTGGTTTTTGGCGGTGTGATCGGCATCGGCACGGTGGAGCCGCTGAGAGTGGACTGGCTGCAGATCCAGGCCCGCATGGACGAGGTGGTGGTTTGGTCTCACTTCCGCTCTGCGGGCATGGATGCACATGCCTTGCTCAAACCACTGCTGGGGCCGGGCGCGGTGATCCTGCGCCTCGAAGATGAACTAGAGCAGGAGACAAATACAGATCTCTTCCCACGCGATGAGTGGCTGCTGCCTTCGCTGGGGAAAAAGGACGCGCCATGACATCCGAGTGGCGGCATGCGCCACATCGTGTGTCATGTGCATGCTTCGAGGCGTCGTGCTCCAATCGTGGTGCCCCGCATGCATCACGCCGTACCCGAGTTCAGCTTTGTCATCCCCCTTCACAACACGGGTGAAATGCTGCGTCCGCTGCTGGGAGCCTTTCGGGCGGAGGCGATGACGCTGCGCGAGACGTGGGAGCTGGTGCTGGTGGATGATGGCAGCACGGATGGCACCTTTGCAGAGGCCCGGAGACTCGTGGCGGATTTTCCAGCGCCGGTGGTGCTCGTGGAACTGGCCCGGAACTATGGTGAGCATGCGGCGGTGCTCGAAGGCTGGCGACGTTCGACGGGTCGCTTCGTGGTGAATCTGGATGATGACCTGCAAAACCCCGTCTCTGAGGCCCGACGTCTGTTGGTGCATCTGCGGGCATCGGATGCCGAAGTGGCCTATACCTTCTACGAGGAGAAAAAGCATGCCTGGTGGCGAAATGCGGGCAGTCGAGTGGCGAATGCCTGCGCCACGTTTTTGCTCGGCAAGCCGCGTGAGCTGTATCTGTCGAGCTTCCGGGCGGTGAGGCGTGAATTGATCGAACGTGTGGCCACGCATCGCAGCCCGTTTCCGTATCTCGACGGGCTAATCCTGGGTGCGACGAACCGTTTTACCCGCCTCAAGGTGGCGCACGATCCACGGGCCGGTGGGGAAAGCGGCTACACGCTGAGAAAGCTGGTGCGGCTGGCCTGTGGGCTGTTGTTTGGCTTTAGCGTGATGCCGCTGCGCATCGCCTCCGTCCTGGGCGTGGTGCTTTGCGCCGGTGGTGTGCTGCTGCTGGGTGCGGTGGCGGCGGAGCTGTTGTTTGTCGAGGCCCGGCAGGCGGGCTGGCCTTCGCTGATGGGTGCCTTGGCAATCTTTAGTGGGGCGCAGTTGCTCATGCTTGGCATCATCGGCGAGTATGTGGGCCGTGCGTTTCTGACGGTGGCGGGCAGGCCGCAGTCGCTCGTGCGAGAGGTTTTCACGAACCAGGAGGTGCCCGCATGATCGCTCCGATGACCATGCGTGAATCCGCCGTGCGCGGGGTGAAGGTGGTGGAACTGCGCCATGCGCGGGATGCCGTGAGGGGAGACCTGGCGGTGATCGAGTTTGCCGAGGTGCTGCCTTTCAAGCCAGCGCGTTGTTTTTGGACCTATGCCATCCCTGGCCAGCAGGTGCGGGGTGAGCATGCGCACCGCGAGTGCAGCCAGTTCCTCGTCAGCGCCCACGGCACCTGCCGCCTGCGCATGGATGACGGCACGCGGCAGGAGGAGATCTTGCTCGATCGGCCGGAGATCGGCGTGCTGGTGCCGCCGATGGTGTGGGCAGAGGCCAGCGGTCACAGCGCGGATTCCGTCTTGCTCGTGCTGGCCTCACATGCCTACGATCCAGCGGATTATATACGCGATTATCACGAATTTGTGCGCATCATGCGGGAGATAGCACCATGACCTCTGAAGTTTCCATTCTCCCCTCACAGGCCAGCGTTATGCCCATCAGCCCATGGGCACGGCTCACGCAGTTGATGCGCCGCCAGCCTGAGATTGTGGCGCTGCTCGTTCCACTGCTGCTGGCGAGTGGCATGGCCTGGATCGACCGCACGACGACATGGGAGCTGAGCTTGTTCGTTTTCTACGCCGCTCCCATCTTGATGGCGGTTTGGTGGGCGGGCAACCGCGCTGGCTATGGCATGGCGGTGATCTGCGGGGTATTTTGGTGGGCATCGAACTACGACACGCATCCCTACGAGACGACGCTGGGTTATGTGTGGGCCACGATGAGCCGTGTTATTTTCTTCAGCGTGGTGGCCTATGCCGTCACCGCCGTGCGCAACCGGCAGGAGGCCGACGCCGCCCGCATCGAAGCACTGGAAGAACGCCGCCAGCTCGAGGCCGATCTCGTGGCGGTGAGCGAGCACGAGCAGCAGCGCATCGGCCAGGACCTTCACGACGGCCTTTGCCAGCACCTCGCCGCCATCGGTCTGGCTGCCCGTTCGCTGGCCGATGATCTTCAGGGACAAAAGAATGAGTCCGCGCAGGATGCCGAGCTCATCCAGCAATCCATCCAGCAGGCGGTGACGGAGGCTCGCGGCCTCGCCCGCGGCATTTTTCCGGTGCATGTGGACCGCCACGGTCTCGCCGTGGCTCTCAGCGAACTGGCTCGGTCCACTTCACGTCTCACGGGCGTGCAGATCGAGGTGGAGGAGGTGGGGGATGTGCAAATTTCGCCACCTGAAGCGGCGATGCATCTCTACCGCATCGCCCAGGAGGCCGTGGCCAATGCCGTGCGCCATGGCGGGGCGCAAAACGTTCACATTAAGATCGAAGGCGATGAGCAAAACATCACGCTGACCGTGGTGGATGACGGCAAGGGCTTCCCCATTCTTCCGCGTAAAGACGGCGGCATGGGGATGCGCACGATGCGTTACCGCGCCCAAATGATCGGAGCCAGTCTTGTCATGTCTGCGCCGGACCCTCGTGGCGCCACGCTGCGATGCGTCGTGCCTCTTCATCACGAGTAATTTCAACCCACCGCTCCTTCCCATCATGCCCAATTCCGCCAAGCCCAAGCCTGCCCGTGTCCTCATCGTCGAGGATCATCCCATGTTCCGCGAGCATCTCATCCAGCTCATCACCCGCGAGCTCGGTGTGACGATCTGTGGTGAGGCGGATAACAACCGCGATGCCATGATTCTCCTCGAAAAAGAAAAGCCAGACATCGCCATCGTCGATCTCACCCTGCGTGGCGGCTCCAGCGGCCTGGAACTGCTCAAAGACATCAAAGCCCTCGGCCTGGAGGTGCATGTGCTCGTGCTCTCCATGCATGACGAGGATCTGTATGCCGAGCGTGCCCTCCGCGCCGGTGCCCGTGGCTACATTACGAAAAACGAAGCCTCTTCCGAGGTCGTCAAAGCCATCCGCTGCGTCTTGGAGGGCGAGATTTATGCCAGCCACCGCGTCACCGCCCGCCTGCTACAGCGCATGAGCCAGAAGCGCACGCCCAGCACTCTCGCCGGCGTGGATACCCTGGCGGATCGCGAACTGGAAGTCTTTCAAATGCTCGGCCGTGGCAAGAGCACGAAAGACATCGCCACGGCGCTCAACCTCGGCGAATCCACCGTCGAGACCTACCGTGCCCGAATCAAAGACAAGCTCCAGCTTCGCAGCGCTGCCGAACTGTATCTGCGTGCCGGTCAATGGGTGCGTGACAATGGTGCGTGAAGCCATTGTGGCGTGGGACCTGACAAGGCTTGTCTTTTGCCTGATGCCCCCGCCTCGCGGCAGAGTGCTGGCATGGCAAAAAAAGCCCGTAAACGTCCCGTCAAAGCCCCTCCAGCCCCACTGTCTCTCGCCACACCGAGGGCCTGGAAGGTGCCCGCGGCCATCGTGTTGCTTTGTGCGGTGCTTTACGGCTGGACGCTGCCTTTTCCGATGGTGTTCGACGATGATACTTACCTGCTGAACAACCCCTTTTTCCGTGCGGATAGCTTTGGGTATCCGTTTCGCTTCCAGGAGTTTGTGAGCGCACCGCAGAAGATGGGCCTCGATCCCGATCTCGCGGTAAATTTCGTCACCCGGCCGGTTTCGTATGCCACCTTCTATTTGAATCACGCTTTGGGCGTTTGGAACCCCTCGGGCTTCCGTTTGGTGAATGTGCTCGTGCATTCGGCGAACAGTCTGCTGCTCTGGGCTGTGCTGAGGCTGCTGATGAGCCGATTGATGAAGGCGGGCAAGCTCACCGAAGCCTCCACGGCCTTCATCCCCGCTGCGGCAGCCCTTCTCTTTGCTGCGCATCCACTCGCGGTGGAGTCCGTCACCTACATCGTGCAGCGTTTCACTTCGTTGGCGGCCTTTTGGAGCCTGCTGGCGGCGTGGTTGTATTTTCGCTCCACGGAGGAGGGGCTCGAAAAAGCACCTGTCATTCGTTTTCGAGTCTCCGCAGCCGTGGTGATGCTTCTGGGCATGCTCACGAAGGAATGCGCCGTCGTCACACCACTGCTTATCGTGCTGCTTGATGTGCTCGTGGGCCAGGCTGAATGGAAAACGTCCTTCCGTCGTGCATGGCCGCTGCTCGTCACTCTGCCGGTGATCCCGTTGCTTGTTTTGATGTCCTCCGCCGTATTGAATGGCGGCAGCCTCGATCTCAGTGCCGGCCTGAACATCGTCAACTCACGCGATGAGCCGGTGACGCATCTTCAATATCTGCTCACGCAGTTCACCGTCATCGCCCACTACCTGCGGCTCATGCTCTGGCCCTCCGGCCAGAACATTGATCCTGCCTGGGACACGCACAGCACGCTGCTGAGCTGGCCGGTGGCGGGCTCGCTCTTTTTGCACCTCGCCCTCATCCTCCTCGCTATGCTCGCCTTTCGACGCTGGCGGCAGATGGATGGCCGTGCGCGGTTGGGGCTGGCTGCCGTGCTGTGGTTTTACCTCGGCATCTGCATCTCCTCCGGCCTCGTGCCGCTGCCGGATATGGTGGCCGAGCATCGCAGCTATCTACCCTCGGCGGGCATCTTCATCATGCTCGCCTGTCTTTTCGATCTGCTGCGTGCAAAGCTGGCTGAGAGGCCACAAGTCTTCCAGGTGATCGCCGCGGGACTGGTGCTCGCTCTGGGCACGACGACCGTGCTGCGCAATATGGTCTGGAGCAGCGCAGAGACTCTGTGGGCGGATGCCTCGAGCAAAAGCCCCGGCAAATATCGCGTGTGGAGCAATCTTGGCGTGGCACTCACCGGCCAAGGTCGCGAAAAAGAGGCTGCCAAGTGCTTTCGCAAGTCCGTCGAGATCGAGCCAGCCTTCTCCAATGGCGTGCTCAATCTCGCGAACTCCCTTCTTCGTCTGGGCCGCCCCCAGGAGGCCATCAGCGAGATCGACCGACTGAATGAGCACAGCCCCGTATCGGCGGCGGCTCCAGCCATGCTCTACACCAAGGCGCTGGGCTTTTTCAAAACCGGTAAAACAAGTGAGGCCGCCGAGATTCTCGCCGAGGTGCTCCAAAGAGACCCCGCCAATGCTTTCACGCATCGCCTGCTCGGCATCATTCGCGCCGAGCAGGGCAGGCTCCGGGAATCGCTCACCCATCTCCGCGAGGCGAGTCGCCAGATGCCTGGAGACGCGGATCTACGTGAAAAAGTATCGAAGCTGGAGCAGCACCTCGCCAGCAGCTGACTCACTCCTTCACCCGACCCGGCTCGCGAGTGCCGCTGCCGGTGGGTTGCTTCATGAGGCTATCGCCCAACTCCGTGCGCATGGTTTGCGCATGCTTTTGAAGCTTCGCCACCTCATCGGGATGCTCTGAAGCCACGTTCTTCGATTCGCTGAGATCGGTGTAAAGATCGTATAGCTCCGGCTGCTCGATGCTCTGCTGTTTGTAGAGCACCGGAATGCCGTCCTGCGCCTTTTCGGTCACGCCAGCGATGCTGCGATACTTGTGAGGGAGCTGGAGTTTCCACCGCCCGTCCCCGCTGGTGATGGCTTGGAGTTGGTTTTGCTCATAATAGAAGGCGTAGAAGTCATGCGGGTTCAACGCGCCTTTTTCACCGGCGACGATGGGCCAGCAGTTGAGGCCGTCGATCTTGTGATCGGGCAGTTTGGCATCAATGACATGGGCGATGGTCGGTAGGATATCGATGGTCATCATCATCGCGTCCGTGGTGGTGCCGGCGGGAATCTTGGCAGGCCATTTCATGATGCCGGAGACACGCGTGCCACCTTCCCAGCAGCTTCCTTTGCCCTCGCGGAGAGGTCCGGCGCTGCCAGCGTGGTCGCCGTAGCTGAGCCATGGGCCATTGTCGGAGGTGAAGATGACCCAGGTGTTCTCTTCGAGGCCGTTTTTCTTCAGCGTGTCCATGATCTGGCCCACGGACCAATCCACCTCCATCATCACATCCCCAAACAGGCCCTTGCCGGACTTGCCTTTGAACTTCTCGCTCACAAACAGCGGCACATGAACCATGCTGTGCGCCAAGTAGAGGAAAAAGGGCTTGTCCTTGTTCTTCTCGATGAAGTTCACTCCACGCGTCGTGTAGTCCGTGGTGAGATGGGTCTGATTCTCTGGCGTGATTTCTTCATCTATGATGCGGTCGTTTTCGATCATCGGCAGCTTCGGGTAACTGCCCTTCTTCGCCTGCGGATGGTAAGGCCACATGTCGTTCGAGTAGGGGATCCCATAGTATTGATCGAAACCATGCTTCACCGGCAAAAACGGGGGCAGAGAACCGAGGTGCCATTTTCCCACCGCCGCAGTGGCGTAGTTCTTTTGCTTCACCAGCTCAGCGATGGTCATTTCATCCGCATGAATGCCATGCTTCGCCGAAGGCCCGAGAGCGCCGTGCATGCCGAGGCGGTTCGGGTAGCAGCCCGTGAGCAGGGCGGTGCGTGAGGCGCTGCAAACCGGCTGGGCCACATGGAAATTGGTGAACTTGCGTCCTTCAGCGGCCAGCTTGTCGATGTTCGGCGTTTGATAACCCTGGGCACCAAAGCAGCCCACATCGGCGTAGCCCATGTCGTCCATGAAGATGATCACGATGTTTGGCTGCGTGGCCGCAGCGAGGCTGGAAGCGAGGGCGAGGAGACAGGAAAGGAGGCGCATGAGAGGGGAACGTCATCCATCGCGGGAGATTTCACGTTGGTCGATGGAGTGAGGCTGTGGTCAGCGTTTTTCAAAGCCCCATGCGCCTCCTCGCCTTCCTATGTCTCACCGCCACGGCTCTTCATGCCCAAGTGGCTCCTTATGATATCTTTCCTGATGCCGATCCGCCTTACTACCGCGTCCGCTATGAGGCCTCGAAGCTGATCTTTCCGGTGAATTACACTCTTTGGCTGCCTCCGGGCGTGAAGGAGATTCGGGGCGTGATCGTGCATCAGCACGGCTGTGGGGAAGGATCATGCAAATCGGGTCTCACGGGTGCTTTTGACCTTCATTGGCAGGCGCTGGCCAAGAAACACGGCTGCGCCCTGCTGGCTCCGAGCTACGAGCAGCCTGACAAGGCCGATTGCCAGATGTGGTGCGATCCGCGCAATGGCAGCGATGAGGCCTTCCAGAAATGCCTGGCCGATCTCGGTGCGAAGAGCGGTCATCCTGAACTCTCGAAAGTGCCGTGGGCGCTATGGGGGCACAGCGGCGGCGGGCATTGGGCGGGTGGCATGACCTTGCTGCATCCTGAACGCGTGGCCGCCACGTGGCTACGCTCCGGTGTGCCACTGCTCAGCAGCGATGAAAAACGCAGCACCATCAAGCCACACACCCTTTCAGAGGCCGCGCTGAAGGTGCCGATGATGTGCAATCCGGGCACGAAAGAAGGCGTGAGCGTCAAGGAAGGTCGCTTCGCCGGTGTGTGGCCGGCGAATGAAGCCTTCTTCAGCGCCGTGCGTGGCAAGGGCGGGCTCATCGGCGTGGCCGTCGATCCGCTCACCAGCCATGAGTGCGGCAATCAACGCTACATGGCCATCGCGTGGCTCGATGCCTGTCTGGCGCTTCGCTTGCCTGAAAAGCTCGGCGAACCTCTCCGCACCATGCCGGAAGAGGGTGCCTGGCTTTCCAGGCTGCTCACCACTGAGGCCGTTTCTGCGAAACAATATGCTGGTGACCATGCGAAAGCCGTCTGGCTGCCGAACGAGGTCGTGGCGAAGCTTTGGATGCACTATGTGAAAGACACGCTGGTGCCGGATACCACACCGCCACCTGCTCCCTCGAACCTCCGTGTGAACGGCAGCGAGCTCACCTGGGATGCCGAAGCCGATCTCGATAGCGGCATCGCCCATTTCATCATCGAGCGGGACGGCCAAAAGATCGCCACCGTGCCGGATCAGGCCAAAAACCCCTTTGGTCGCCCCATCTTCCAAGGCCTGCAATACAGCGACACGCCCGCGATGCCGCTGGTGAAGATGACCTTCACCGATGCGAAGCCGGAGGCTGGCAAAAAGCACGTGTATCGCATTCGCACGGTGAATACCGCAGGCCTTGTCTCCGAGGCTCAGTAGCCTCCCGAGCCGATCTTGCCGGAGGAGTCGCCGCTTTCTCCGGCAGCTTCGCGTCGGCGATACTCGTCCATCATGGCTGCGGTGGCGGTGGCTCCGCAGCGACTACCGCCAAGGTCGCGCACCTTGATCAGACCATCGAGATCACGCACGCCGCCTGCGGCCTTCACCTGCACTTTGGGCGAGCAACTGTCCCGCATGAGCGCAAGGTCGTGCTCGGTGGCTCCCTTGTAGTTGTAGCTGCCGTCGGCCTGTTTGACGAACCCGTAACCCGTGCTGGTCTTCACCCAATCGGCTCCGGCACGTTCGCAGATTTCGCAGAGCTTGCGTTTGAAGTCATCGCTGCTCAAACCTGCGCCACCGTTGGTGAGGTAGTCGTTTTCAAAGATGACCTTTACCTTGGCTCCGTGGCGGTGAGCCTCGTCACACACGGCTTTCACATCCGCTTCGACGTAGTCCCAATCACCGCCGAGGGCTTTGCCAATGTTGATGACCATGTCGATCTCGTTTGCGCCGTCCTGGCAGGCGAGCTGGGTCTCGTAGCGCTTGGATTCTGTGGTGCTATTGCCATGCGGAAAGCCGATCACGCAGCCGACGAGGACGCCAGAGCCGCTCAGCCATGCCACGGCCTGCTTCACGGCATACGGTTTGATGCAGACGGAGGCCGCCTGATACTTGGCGGCCAGTTGGCAGCCTGCTTCCAGGTCCGCATCCGTCATGGTTGGATGCAGGAGGCTGTGGTCGATCATTTTGGCGAGGTCGGAGTAGCTGTATTTCATGGTGATAGGATTGGCTTAGCCAGTTTTTAAAATTGGCTAAGCCACTTGTCAAAGGTCTGTTTGCGGACAAAATCGCCACCGGTATGACCTCCTTGCACCAGCAGCTCGTCGAGAAACTGCGCAGACTGCTGCGCGGGAGGTCGTTTGCGGCAGGTGCTCGTTTTTTGACGGAGCGGGAGATTGCAGAGCGCTATCACACCAGTCGTCCCACAGCGAACAAGGCCCTCAGCAGCCTCGTTTCCGCTGGGCTGCTGGAGATCCGCCAAGGCGCGGGCACTTTTGTGAGGGAGGGCGTGCTGGACTATGATTTGCAGCGTCTCGTGAGCTTCACAGAAAAGGCCGTGGCAGCGGGGCGAACGCCTGGCACGAAGGTTATCCGCCTCGAAAAGACCACTGTGCCGGAAATGGCGGTGAAGATGAATTTGAAGCCGGAGGAGCCGCTATGGCTGTTGGAGCGGGTGAGGCTGGCGGATGATCAACCGGTGATTTTTGAGCGTCGCCACATCGTGACGGCTCTTTGCCCGGGTTTGACGAAACCAGCGGCGAAAGGCTCGCTGTATGCGTTTTGGACTCAAAAGTGCCGTCTGAGCATCGCGGGAGCCGCTGAGGTGATCCGTGCGGTGAATGCCAGCAAGGTCCACGCGGTTCATCTTGATCTGCGAGCAGGTGCCGCCTGCCTGCAAGTCACTGCCACGGGCTATCTGGCGGATGGCAGAGCACTCTGGCATGAGGAGACGCTTTACCGCAGTGATGTGTATGAGTTTCGCAATCAACTCGGTGGCCTCACGCCGCCGAAGCCGGCCATGGGTGCGATGCGGTGAGGCTTCACCGGTTCTCGCGGAGGAAGGCGCGGTGATTCATCTGGACGAAATCGGCATCGCGGGCGCGGACGAGGGCATCATCAAGGGTGATAAAGCCGTGATTGGCGAGGTGGAGGAGGCTGTCATCAATGGTATGCATGCCATTGACCGAACCGAGCTGGATGAGATTCGGGAGCTGAGTGAGGCGGCGAGAGCGGATGGTGGAGGCGATGGCAGAACTTCCCACCATGATCTCAGAGGCCATGACGCGGCCAGGCTGATCACGCCGCACGATGAGGGACTGGCAAATGACGCCACGCAGTGAACTCGCGAGCTGCGAGGCCACAAACTCCTGCTGCTCTTCTGGAAAGGCATCCATGATGCGCAGGATGGTGCTGGGGGCGTCGTGGGTGTGCAGCGTGCTCACGACGAGGTGCCCCGTTTCGGCGGCGGTGAGAGCGGTGCGCATCGTTTCCATGTCACGCAGCTCACTGACGATGATGACATCGGCGTCCTGGCGCAGGGCGCTTTTGATGGCGGCGGCAAAGCTGTGTGTATCTGCGCCCACCTGACGCTGGCGGATGACGCTTTGGCCGTGGGCGAAGAGGTATTCGATGGGATCCTCAATGCTCACGATGGTGGCTTTTCGCACTCGGGAGATGTGCTGGGTGAGGGAGGAGAGCGTGGTGGTCTTGCCTGAATTGCTGGTGCCGGTGACGAGGATGAGGCCATCACGCAAATGGGCGAAACCTTCCACGGTGGGGCCATGGCCGAGATCACGCAGCTCGGGGATCGAGCTCGGGATGTAGCGAAAGGAGGCTTCGATGCGACCGAGGACGTAGCAGGCATTGCCACGGAAGCGCCCGAGATTTTCCACCTGGATGGCAAAGTCCAACTCCCACTCTTTTTCGAGCTTGGCCCGCTGGTTTTCTTTTAACACGCCGAGGATCAGCTCGCGGAGATCGGCGAGATCAAACTCCTCATCGGTGACGGGTTCGAGCACGCCATTGATGCGACCCATCGGTGGAGAACCGGCCGCGAGGTGCAAGTCCGAGCCACCGCGTTCGATGACCATGTAAAGATATTCGATGAGGTCGTGGGTGCGCATAAGAGGGAGAATGACGAATGAATAAATCCGAATGACGAAGGAATGACGAATGCCTCAACGACGAGGCGGGGCTTCACGATGTTTGGGAGGAGTTTTCGAGGTTTTCGCTTCGGACTTCATTCGTCATTCGGTTTTCGTGATTCGTCATTTCCTCACGAAATGCCTCGGGCGGCCCGGCGGAATTCGGCCTCATTGCCAGCAGCGGCGATGGCGGTGGGCTCGTCGATCAAGCCAGACTCATAAGCGGCGACGATGGACTGGAGGAAGGTTCGGCAGTTCGGATCATTTGCCCGCGTCATGTACTCGCTGATATCGCTGGTGGCACGACGGGCGATCCAATCACGCACCGCGCCGCCGTTTTGCAGATGCTCGACGAGCAGGGTGAGATGGCCGTCTTTACAAGGCACGAGCTTCTGGCAAAGCACGCCCACGAGCTGGTGGGAGAGCAGATGAAGGCCGATGCCCACCTGATCAGCGGGGAAAAGATTCACAAAGCGGTCCATCGTATCCGCCACCGTCGCACTGTGCATGGAGGCGATCACGAGGTGGCCCGTCTCGCAAGCTTGCAGCGCCGTGAAGGCGGTATCGTAATCACGGATTTCTCCCACGAAGATCACATCCGGTGCCTGACGCATGGCGGCACGCAGACCGCGAGTAAAGCTGGGCGTGTCACGGCCTACTTCACGCTGGGTGAACATGCTGCGATTGTTCGTGAAGATGTATTCGACCGGGTCCTCGATGGTCACGATGTGCCGAGCCACATTCGTGTTCATCCAGTGCAGCATGCCAGCGAGCGTGGTGGATTTCCCCTGGCCGGTGGAGCCGGTGACGAGGACCATGCCGTGCTCCTGCATGGCCCAGCGGGTGAGCAGCCATTCCGGCGCACCGAGCTTCGAGAGCTGCGGCATGTCCGTGCGCACGCGACGCAGCGTGGCGGCGAGGCGGCCCATCACTTTGTGAAGATTCACGCGGAAGCGGGTGCCGCTGCGGGAGACCATGCCGGTGTCCACATCGAGATCCTTGAGCGTGTCACCTCCGCAGGACTGCCACAGGCCGGCCATGGCGGGGAGCATGAGGTTTTCAT
This sequence comes from Verrucomicrobiaceae bacterium, assembly GCA_016713245.1. Lineage (GTDB taxonomy): Bacteria > Verrucomicrobiota > Verrucomicrobiia > Verrucomicrobiales > Verrucomicrobiaceae > Prosthecobacter. Next base: position 1,457,400 of record JADJPM010000004.1, read on the forward strand.
CCCCGAAGATCATGAGCTGCTCATTGATCTTCATGCGGGGCACCTCGCCCTCCTGGAGGAAAACGTCGCTCGCCTGATGGTCTTCGGCGGCCTGGAGGATGTCATCAATGGAAATTGCCATGCGGGAGGGGATATTGGAAACGTCGTATTACCTCACAAGCCCCCTCCTCGGCAATTGTTACATGCGCCGATGCTCAAATCTCCTTCGCTCAGTAGTCTTTTGGTAGCCTGAGTCCCGTGCGGCGCTCGTTCGGATAGTAGGCATCCCGGTGGTAGCGCCGATGCCCCACCGGATCGTGATTCCTCCAAAACTCATCCATGCCCTCCGGCATGCTTCGGCATCCCGTCAGCATCCCGGCGGTGAGCAAAAGCGCCGGGCGCATGAGGGGATGGAGACGCATGGGAAATGGCTCAAACGGCCACGCAATGCACCTTGCTGATGCCGCTGATCTTTTCGAGCTCGCCGATCACCTCGGCGCTCGGCGTGGTGTCGAGCGTGAGGATGGTCAAAGCCTTGCCGCTTTCTTTGTCACGGCTAAGGGACATGTCGGCGATGTTCACCTGGTTCTTACCGAGGATGGCGCTGTAGCTGGCGATCATGCCGGGGCGGTCGATGTTTTCGATGAAGAGCAGCGTGCCTTCCGGATTCGCCTCGATGCGGCGGCCGTTGACCTTCACGATGCGCGGCGAACCGGCGAAGAAGGTGCCTGCGATGCTCGCAGCCTCGCCCGCGTCGTTTTTGGCGACGACTTCGATGAGGTCGGCGAACTCGCTCGGGTCCGTGAGGCGGCTTTCGGTGAAGCGGATGCCCAGGTTTTCAGCCACGCCGTTGGCGTTGATGTAGTTCACCTGCTCGGCGCCGACGGGGCGCTCCAGGAAACCTTTCAAAACAGCGCGGGAGATGAGTGTGGTGTCACCACTGCCCACTTTGCCGCTGTAGTTGATGCGCACGACGTTGCTGCGGGTCGGGGCAAATTGCGAAACGAGGCGGCCGAGGAGTTCACCGAACTTCAAGAACGGTCCGATCTCGGCGAGGACTTTCGGATCGACGTTCGGCATGTTCACCGCGTTCACGACGGTGCCTTGCAGAAGGTGCGCCTTGATCACTTCGGCGATTTCGATGCCGACGTTTTCCTGGGCTTCCTCGGTGGAAGCACCGAGGTGAGGCGTGAAGACGGTATTGGGAGCCTTCAGCAGCGGGTAATCTGCAGGAGGCGGCTCGACCTCGAAAACATCCAGCGCCGCACCGGCGATGGTGCCTGCGGTGAGTGCCTCGGCGAGTGCGGCATCATCGATGAGACCGCCACGGGCGCAGTTGATGATGCGGCAGGATTTCTTCAGGCTGGCGAGACGCTTCGCATTGATCATGTGCTTCGTCTCCGGCGTGAGCGGCATGTGCATCGTGATGTAATCGGCCTGCACGATGGCGGCGTCGAGATCCTCGCAAAGGGTCACGCCGAGGCTTTCCGCGCGGTTTTTGCTCAAATATGGGTCATAAGCGACGACGCTCATGCCGAAGGCCTTCGCGCGCTTGGCGAACTCCGCGCCGATGCGGCCCATGCCGAGCACGACGAGTGTTTTGCCATACACTTCGGTGCCCTGGAAGCTTTTGCGGTCCCATTTGCCCGCCACGATGGAGGCGTTTGCCTGGGCGGTTTTGCGGCTGAGTGCCATCATGAGGGTGAAGGCCTGCTCGGCGGTCGAGATGGTGTTGCCGCCGGGGGTGTTCATCACCACCACGCCGCGCTTCGAGGCCACTGGCACGTCGATGTTATCCACGCCCACACCGGCACGGCCCACGACTTTGAGGTTCGGCGCGGCGTCGATGACTTTGGCGGTCACTTTGGCTCCGCTGCGCACGATGATGGCGTGGGCGTCGCGGGAGGCTTCGATCATTTTGTCCTCGGCCTTCAGGTCCATGTCCACCGTCACATTGAAAGACGGCTCCGCTTTGAGCAGGTCGATGCCTTTGCTCGAAATGGGGTCGTTGTTGCCGGCGATGAGGATGTTGAACTTGGACATGATGGTTGGGGGAAAAGGGGGCGCAGACTAGCGTCCTTTCTTCCGTGCTCAAGGAGCGATTGCGTGCTGGACAGATCGCAGGGCGGCGGGTTGAATGGGCCGCATGATTCTCGCCTTCATTCCCGGCCTTGGGGACGCTGCTTCCGGGGCGCTGGTCGGCGTCCTAGCCACCGCTGTCGCCGCGTTCGCCCTGCTCAAATCCAAGCTCGCCGCTCACGCCGCCGCCGCAGCCGAAGCCCAGGAAAAACTCAAAACCGAGGCCGAGTCCGTCCTGCTGGCCGAAAAAGCCCGCGCCACCGCCACCCTCGGCGAGGTCCAGAACCGGCTCGATACCACCTCCGCCAAGCTCGCCGATGTCGAGCAACGCTACGCCACCCACCGCGAAGTCGCCGACCGCCGCCTGAACGATGCCTCCCAGCAGATCGCCCGCCTCGAAAGCGATCTCGGCGCCACCCGCGAGGTCGCCGCCCAGCTCCCGCCCACCCAGGCCCGCATCAAGGACCTCGAAACCGCCCTCGCCGCCGAGCATGGTCGCCTCAGTGCCCTCGAAAAAGCCGTCGAAGCCCACAATTCTCGTGCTGCCGACCTCGAAAAACGGCTCGCCGACGCCCAGGCCTTCGGATTGAAGATGAAAGAGGAGGTCGATGCCAAGGAACTCGAACTTCGCCGCCTCAAAGCCGAGGCTGAAGCCCTCGCGGCGGATGGTGGCATGGAAAACGAAGTCAAAAAAGCCCAGGAAGCCACTCGTCAGGCCGAGGCAAAAATCGCCCAACTCCAAAAAAGCCTCTCCGCCTCCGAAGCCCGCCTCGCCATGGTCCAAAAGGAGTTCATGACCGCCGTCGGCACCGCCCCGGCCGCCGCCGCGCCTGCCTCCTCCAATCCCGATAAACGCGTCCGCGACCTCGAAGAAAAAATCGCCCAGATGGAAGCCGAAGCCCGCAAAAAGATTCGCGAAGACGGTTACAAGATCGCCGAACTCGAATACCGCCTCAGCGAGGCCTTGGAGAAAGCTGGAACGCCGCCTCCAGATGCCCCGGCTAGCTGAGATATCTCCCGTTTCAACCCATCCACAACACCATGAAGACACGCTCTCTCTGCCTCCTCCTCATGCTGGCCGTGACCAGCATGAGCCTCACCTCCGCCGCCGATCCGGCTGAGCCGAAAAAGTTCATGATCGAGGTCCTCATCGACGGGCCTTCCGAGCTTCGCGTGAAGAAAGACGGCATCTACTGGATCAACGGCGAAAACGCCAAGCCCGGACGCCACGAAGGCCAGGAGGAGCCCACTTACGTCAACGGCAAGTCCTGGCGTCCGAACTGGAAAAACTCCCGGCAGGACCGCGGCGTGGACCGCACCGCCACCAAAAGCCTTGATGGCATCGATCCCGCGAAGATCACCTTCAACCTCCGTATGGTCGGCATGACCCGCGATGCCACCGGCATCGAAAAACGCGATGAAATCCGCACTGCCATGGCTGGCGAAGAGTTCTCCATCATCATTCCGGACGGCCAGACCGGCTCCCGCTGGTATCGCTTTGAGCTGATTCAGAAACCGTGAGTTCAATTCACAGCCGGACAGGCTATTGAAACCAACTTTCCGCACGCGGGCGGCGTTTGCAGGCGTATAACCTTCCCTGAAACCATGCGCCCTGTCCTTTTCGTCGCTTCCGTCCTTTTTGTCCTTCCTGCCTTCGCCCAGACTGAGGCGGATTTCATCACGAACCCGCGCCAGCTCACCTTTGAGGGCCGCCGGGCCGGAGAAGGCTACTTCAATGCCGATGGGACGAAGATGATCTTCCAGTCCGAGCGCGAGGAGGGGAATCCGTTTTATCAGATCTACCTGATGGACCTCGAAACGGGTGACCAAGAGCGCATTTCACCCGGCATGGGCAAGACGACCTGCGCGTGGATTCATCCGGACGGCAAACGCGTGCTCTTCGCCAGCACGCATACCGATGCGAACTCGAAGAAGCTTCAAGAGGCCGAGTATGAAGAGCGGAAGACCTCCAAAGTCCGCAAATACTCCTGGGACTACGATGAGCATTACGAGATCTGGGAATACACGCTCGCCGACAAGAAGCTCAAAAATCTCACCAACGCTCGTGGTTACGACGCCGAAGGCGGTTGGTCGCCCGATGGCAAGAAGATGGTCTTTGCCAGCAATCGCCAGGCTTACGAAACTAAGCTGAGCAAGGAAGACGAAGAGCGCCTGAAGATCGACAAACAGCACTTCATGGAGATCTACACGGCCGACGCCGATGGCTCGAACGTGAAACGTCTGACCAACGTGCCCGGCTACGACGGCGGACCGTTCTTCAGCGCCGATGGCCAGCGCATCTGCTGGCGTCGCTTCACGCCGAAAGGCGATGTGGCCGAGGTGTGGACCATGAACGTCGATGGCAGCGATCAAAAGCCGCTCACCAAGCTCGGCGCGATGAGCTGGGCCCCGTATTTCCACCCCAGCGGCGAGTATTTGATCTTCACCACCAACCTCAACGGCTTCGCCAACTTCGAGCTCTACCTCGTCGATGCCGCCGGCAAGCATGCGCCAGTCCGCGTGACCACCACGGATGGCTTCGATGGCCTGCCGGTCTTTTCACCCGATGGCAAAAAGCTCTCGTGGACCAGCGGACGCGCCAGCGGCGGCCAAAGCCAGATTTTCATCGCGGATTGGGATCACGATCATGCCCGCGTCGCTCTCGGACTATCCCACCCCGTCAATGCTGTCACCCCTGTCAATTCGGTCAAAACACCCCCCACCAGCGCAGAAATCACCGAAACCGATCTCAAAGCCCACATCTCATATTTGGCCTCCGACGAACTCGGCGGCCGTCTCACCGGCACAGAAGGCGAAAAGCTTGCCACGCAGTATTTCGCCGATGTGGCGAAGCAGATCGGCCTCGCGCCGTTTGGCGATGATGAGACCTACTTCGACAACTTCGACTTCACCGCCGGCGTCGCCCTCGGCGAAGGCAACACCTTGACCCTCCTTGACCAATCCTTGACCGCTGACCAAGACTGGAAACCGCTCTCCTTCTCCCAAAACGGCGAGGTAAAGCCCGCCAATATCGTCTTCGCTGGTTACGGCATCGAAACACCCGAATCGGCCTCCATCGAGACCTATTCGAGTTACGCGCATCTCGACGTGAAGGACAAATGGGTGCTCGTGTTCCGCTATCTGCCGGAAGGCATCACGCAGGAGCGGCGGAATGAACTCAGCCGCTACTCCAGCCTGCGCTACAAGGCGCTCACGGCACGCCAAAAGGGCGCACGCGGCTTCATCGTGGTCAGCGGACCGAATTCAAAGGTTGTGCAGCAGCTCGCGCCGATGACCTTTGATGCCTCACTGGCCTCCAGCGGCATCGCGGCGATCAGCGTGACCGATGCGGTGGGTGATAAATTGCTCACGGGCACCGGCAAGACGCTCAAGGAACTCCAGGACAAGCTCGACACGGGCGACTTGATGGGCGGCATCGACTGCCAAGGCACGCTCGCGGCGAACATCGTAATCCAGCAGGAGAAGAAAAAGGGCCGCAACGTGCTCGCCGTGCTGCCCTACGGCTCGCAGCCTGATCCACACGTCGCGCCGCTCATTGTCGGGGCCCATATCGACCACCTCGGCAGCAGTGGCGGCTCGAACTCACGCGCGAAGGGCGATGAAGTGAACAAAATCCATCACGGAGCCGATGACAATGCCAGCGGGGTCGGCGGCGTGCTCGAAATCGCTCAGTGGCTGGCCGATTTGAAGAAGCAGGGCAAGCTCACGCTGAAACGCGACATCATCTTCGCCGCGTGGAGCGGCGAGGAACTCGGATTGCTCGGCAGCAATCACTTCGTCGAAGCCTACGCGAAGATGATCAAGGGCGATGCCAACGCGAAGCTCACCGGCATGTTCGCCGCGTGCCTGAACATGGACATGATCGGCCGTTTCCAGAAGGCGCTCGTGCTCCAGGGCCTCGGCAGCAGCTCGCTGTGGGCGAAGGAGATCGAAAAACGCAACGCGCCCATTGGGTTGCCGATCACCACGCAAACCGACGCTCATCTGCCCACCGACAGCACCGCATTCTATTTGAAGGGTATCCCCACGCTGAACGCCTTCACCGGCTCGCACGCCGACTATCACATGCCAAGCGACACTGCTGACAAGATTGACTATGTGAGTGCCGCGAAGATCACGAAGCTCATGGGCCTCATCGCGCGCGGCATCGCCACGGCGGACGCCGCGCCGGATTACATCGCCATGGAGGCACCGAAGAACTCCGGCGTGCGTACCGGCCTGCGTGCGTATTTGGGCACGATTCCCGACTACGCGCAGGGAGACACGAAAGGCGTGAAACTCAGCGGCGTGTCACCGATCGGCCCTGCGGCGAAAGCGGGCGTGAAAGCCGGCGACATCATCATCAAGCTCGGCGGCAAGGACATCGCGAACATCTACGACTACACCTATGTGATGGGCGATTTGAAGATCGGCAAAGAGACCACCATCACCGTGCAGCGTGATGGCAAAAGCGTGGAGTTGAAGATCACGCCGGGGTCGCGGGATTGAAGCAGAACTGAACAGGATGCAATCCTGTTCCACTTTCTTGATCCAGACTACTCCCTCGCGAGGCGGATGCTTTTCACCTTCATCCAAGCATCGGGTTCCGCTTGGCCAATGGGATCGAGGCGAAGTCGGATCAGGCCGCCGCGGTACGCGGGATGGTCGGCGAGGCGGATGACGTGGCGATGAAACTCGCCATCGGCGACGAGCGGGAAGGTGAGGAGGCTTTTGGAGCCAAAGGAAGGCTCGCCAAGTGCCTGCCACATGATGACGCCTTGCTTTTGTGAGGTCTTGAAGGCGGCTTCAACGATAAGCACGGGGGCTTCCTCCGCCTGCCAGAAGGTCTGTGGGCTGATGAGGTAGGGGTCGTCCTTTTCGAAGAGGACGTGCAGATGCTCTTGGATCGGCCAGCCGGTGTCGCGGGCATTTTGGTGATGCCAGCCCTGACGGTCATGAGTGAAAGTCCAAGCGGGAAGGTCCTTGGGTTGGTGGAGAGTGGCACGTTGTCGGATTTCATCGAGGGAACCGAGCAGCAGCTCGTAACGAAACTCATACACGATGTCGTGATCGAGAATCTCCTGCCCTTGGCCGCCGAGGTAGCCAGTGCTGTTTCCATGCGTGTCATTGGTGCCGGGTTTCCCCGCGAAGCCTCCGGTGAAGTGAACGCGACCCGGTGTGATGAGACCGAGGCCGTGGTTTGATTCATCCAGCAAGGCGGCCCAGCTTTCTGTGCCCGTCCAGAGGGACCAGGGATGCTTTCCATTTGGCGCCGGGGCTGCGGAAATGGCATCGCCCGTGAATGGGCGGGGGCCTTGGTAGCTCATCACGCGATGAAACGAGGCGTTCGCATACACGGCGGGCAGTTCCTGGAGGCGGGCAGTGTATTGGGTGTGATCCTCGCGGGCGTTGTTGAGTCTTGCGCGGGCTTTCACGACCGGTCCTTCCAGTGTGAGCCAAGCTTCAAAGGTGCAATCACCCGGCACGTTGTTGAGCGGCCACTGCATTGGCTGGCAGGTGAGATGGATCTCACGACCGTTGTTTTCATGCGACAGGACTTTGGAGGCATTCTTGAAATCATCGCCCGTCTGGATGGGATTCCAGCCAAGCTGTCTCCAATGCTCCGCCGGCTTCTGCCCCTTGGCCTCGAAGGGCACCGGCCCCGAGTAGAAGGAAAGCTGCACCTGCCGGCCGAGGTCGAAGTTGTTGATCACATTCGCGTCGTCCTTCACCGAGGCGAGAAAGGTGATCGCCCCGCCTAGATCGAGGTCCACACCGAGCTTGATGCGGTCGTTCTGGAGGAAGCTCAGGCGCTCGGCGTGAGCCAACGCCGGCAGGAGGAAGATGGCGAGGAGGATGATGCGGAGCATGGTATCCTGAGATGGGGATCACGTCGCGGCCACCCAGCGCTGCCAGAGTCGCAGGAAGGGGACGAGGGCGAGAAAGGCGAAGGCCAAAGGGGCGGAGATGTTGGAGATAGTGAGCGCATCGACCAGCGGAATCCCCGCGAGCAGCAGGCCGACGGATTTTCCGATGGCGGGGCCGCCTTTTCGCATCGCGTGGGTGGCATAGGCCACGAGCATGGCGAAGGCGCCGAGGATGATGAGCTGTGCGGTGCTGGCGTGTCCAGAGGCAAAGCCGCGGGCGCTGATGATGGCGGGCAGATAAAGGCAACCAAAAGCCAGCAGGGCAGACATGGGCGGCAGAGCGCCGTTTCGATGCTCCAGGCGTGCGGCGAGGGTGATGCCGACGATGTAGGCACCGAGGGCGAGGGCAGGGAGGAAGATCTTGTCGATGTCGAGAGTCACGGCGGAGGCCACGGTGAGGTAAAGCAGCGCTCGGCAAGCTCCCATGATGATGACGGAGCCGCTCCATTGCTTATGATAGAGGTCGTAAAAGACGATGGCAGCGACCAAAAACGCGGTGATTCGAGGGGCGGCACCGAAGCCGGTGGCGAGAGTGGCTCCAGCGAGCAAAAGCACCAGGGCCACACTCCACACGGTCGTGAGTTTCACCCGCCCGCTCGGGATGGGCCGCTCGCGGCGGTGCTCGTGGTCGAATTTGGCATCAGCGGCGTCATTGAGGATCATGCCGCCGGTGTAGAGTAGGGAACCGGCAAGGATGAACCAATAGAGTCGGGTGTCTGCGAGCTGGCCTCCGGCGAGCAACCAGGCGGCGGTGACATTCGTCCACACTGTGGGGAGATTGGAAATGCGGGCGAGCTGGAGCCAGGGCGTCAGGCGATTCATGGCGCTGCTCGTCGCTGCTGCATGGACGGGATTCAACTGCGAAGGTTTTACAGTCCGGCTTCGGGCTTGAACCAACGGGAGAGCGTGATCTCGCAGATGGCCTGAGGGGTCTTTTCTTTGGCTTTGGAGTCGATCTGAAATTCGAGGGCTTTGACGGCCTGAAAGCGTTCCGGGCTTTGCAAGCCGGCCAGCCATTCGAGCAGGGTCATCTGATCACCACGCAGGCGCACTTCGACGGCCACCTCGCGGTAGTTTTCATTGCTCACGGGTTCGAGAAGCCGCTGCTGCTCCACTTTCAAAGTGAGATCGAGGGCGTCGTTTTGGACGTCTTCGAGCAGCTTGGCCTGCGCCTGACCGAGGCTTTCGGTGGCGGGCATGGTCTCGCGAAGCCATTTGGCCCGCTTGTTCCAAAACTCGCGGTCTTCAAAGAGCATCTTCAATTCGACGAGGTCGTTTTCCAGCGTGGTGATGCGTTCCAGCGCTTCACGACGGCGGTTGAGGAACTCATTCGCGGCCAGCATGCCGCCCACGAGCACCAGCGAGCCAATGCAGCCGAGTAGAAGCTTTTTTTCGCGAGGGGTGAGTGCGAGTGCCATGGGGAAGGTTTCGGAAATCGAAGGTTACTGCAGCTTGCCCTGGGCGCGGAAGGTGGCGGTGGTGCCTTTGACTTCCGGGCGGGGATTCGTCCAGGTGTAGCGGGAGAGAGCTTTGTTCTTCTTGAAGTCCTCGATGAACTGGAAGGCGAGCTGCGCATCGCGGGCCTCGCCACGGATTTCGATGTCGTTGCCCTTCACTTCAAAATCGCGGATCACGATGCCGCTTCCGGGCATGAGCCGTGAGATCTCGGCGAGCAAAAACATGGGGTAACGCTGCGAATCGACGGCCTGGCCATACGATTTCCATTTGTCCGACGTCTCTCGCACGGCCTCAGCGGGCTCGCGGATGAGCTCCGCTTGCTGTTCGAGATCGGCGGCACGGCGTTCGAGGGAGATGAGGTAGGCGTAGGCGAGAAAAACCAGCGATGCAGCCAGTCCGCAACCGAGGATGGACCAGCGGACCAGCTTGGCGCGGGAGGTGGCGGTCTGCTGGGCATGGCGCACGGCGAGAGGCAGCAGCTTGGTCCACGATTTGGAATCGGCGTCCGCCTTGGGGGCCAGATCGGCGACATTCCGCACCGGAAGCCCGATCGCGTCACTGAGGCGTTTGGCCAAACCGCTGTCGAAACTAGAGCCGACGAGCGATACACCGGTGAGACTGCCTTCGCCGAGTTCCGCCTCGATGGCTAATCGAGAGAGGGTGATCTCCAATGCCAGTGCATCGTCGGCGGCGGGTGCCTGGGCAAAAAGATGGCTGTGGTAGAGCTTGCCGCGATGGCTGGCGGCAAGGATGAGATCGCCCTGCTCCTCCAGAAGGATGATTTGATCCGCTGGCAGTTCCGCGAGGCGCAGTGCCGAGGTGTAGTCACTGGCGTGATTTGCGGCAAGTTTTTCGGGGAAGGGCTCGGCGAGCACATCCACGCTGATGATGGCCTGGCCGCCGTTGTGGCCGAGGTGATGCCAGCGGAAGTTTTTGCCTGCGGCGGACTGGTCGAGCTTCAGGCCGCGGCGTTCGAGGTTCGTGATGATCAGTTGCACGAGCGTTTCCTCATCGGCCTGAGGCACCAGGAGTCCGATCGTGCGGCAGGCGGTGGCGGGAAGACCGATGAGCAGGGGTTTTGCCAGGTGCAAAGCCTCCGCCGGGGTATCCACGGTTTCGCTGCTGGATCTCGCACGCGGTTTCCATACACGCCAGGCGTTGTCGGAAGCGGGGAGAAGGAGGGTGGCGGCGGACATGCGGGAAATCAGGAGGCAGGGAAGGGGCTGCGTAACAACGCTGGCACTGCGGCGAAGTTGCGAGTGAGAGCGAGGAAAGATGCATTCGCCCCGCGCGGCCACCCCGAAGCTGCCGATAGGACAAATTGATGGATCAACAATTTGCCCCCAAGGTCGCCGGGTTAGATAATTGTTGACTGAACGTCTAGTTAACGCTTTAAGGCCGTCATGGGAAGAACCTCTGACGCCAAAGAACGCCTGATGGAAGCGATGAGCGAGCTCATCTGGACGGGGAGCTATGGCACGACCTCCGTGGACCACATCTGTGAGAAAGCCGGCGTGAAGAAGGGCAGCTTTTACCATTTCTTCGAGTCCAAAACAGGCCTCGCCCTCACCGCGATCGACCACGGCTGGACGGAGCATCGCAAGAAGCTCGACCAGACTTTCTCGCCGGTCATTCCGCCGCTGGAGAGGATCTGGAGATGCTTCCGGGAATTCCGCGAGGAACAGGAGGCGATGCAGGCAAAACACGGTCGTGTGCTCGGTTGTCCGATTCATTCTTTGGGTGCCGAAGTGAGCACCACGGACGACAAACTGCGCGACAAGCTCCAGGAGATTCTGGCCCAGTTCATCCGCTACTACGAGAGCGCCCTGCGCGATGCGCATTTTCAAGGCGTGATCGAGGCGCCTGACGCGCCAGCTTTGGCACGCATCCTGTTTGCTTATGGCGAAGGCCTGCTGCTGCACGCCCGCATTTGGAACGACCTTGGCCACCTCAATGAGATGGAGGCCGGAGCCCGCCGCATCCTCGGCGTCAAAGACGAGGAGTAGTCTTTTTTTGTGATCAAAACAAACCAACTGGTCAACTTTCCCACCCCAAAACCAACGCGCCCCGTGAAGCTCCCAAACCTCCTCCCCCTCGTGCTGCTCCTCGCAGCCTGCGGTAAACCGCCCACTGGTGGCCCTCCGGGCGGCCAGATGCCGCCGGCACCGGTGACCCTCGCACCGGTCGAGCAGAAAGAACTCGTCGAGTGGGAGGAGTTCACGGGGCGCGTCGAGGCGGTGGAGACCGTCGAGCTGCGTCCACGCGTGTCCGGCTACATTACGCAGGTCCATTTCCAGGCCGGAGCGCTCGTGAAAAAGGGCGACGTGCTCTTCACCATCGATCAGCGAGCGTTTGAAACGAAGCGTCGCGCCGCGAAAGCCGAGGTGCAGCGTGCCGAGGCGAATGCGCAGGCCATGAAGCGCGAGTTTGATCGCGTCTCGTCCCTTTTGGCAGCCAAAGCCATCGCCCCGGAGCAGGCGGAGGCCCGCGAGTCGATGTACAAGCAAGGCGAGGCCGCTTTGGAATCTGCGAAGGCCGCGGAGCACAGCGCGGAGATCGAATTCGAGCACACCACCGTCGAGGCGCCGATCTCCGGCCGCATCAGTCGCACGATGACGACGACGGGCAACTACGTCACGGCTGGGACGACGCTGCTCACCACCATCGTCACCGTCGATCCCGTGCATGTGTATGCCGACATCGATGAAAACAGCCTGCTCAAGCTCCAGGCGCTGCAGCGCGATAAAACCACCTTCACCAATGGCGACGGTCGCATGCCGGTGGAACTCCAACTCTCCAATGAGAAGGATTTCCCGCATCACGGCCACGTCGAGTCCTTTGACAACCGCCTCGATGCCGGCACCGGCAGCATGGTGCTCCGCGCTGAGTTTGATAATAAAGATGGATCGCTCACGCCAGGCCTCTTTGCCCGCATCCGCCTGCCGATGACCGCGAAATACAAGGCGCTGCTCGTCGATGAAAAAAGCATCCTCACCGATCAGGCGAACAAATACGTGCTCGGCATCGACGAATCGAAACAGCCCGCCGTTTCCGTTTATAAACCCGTCACCATCGGCCCAGCGATCGACGGGAAACGCATCGTCCGCACCGGCCTCACGGCTGGCGACAAAATCATCATCAACGGTCAAGCCCGCCTGCCGATGCCCGGGATGCCGGTCGCGCCGGTGCCGGGCGAGGCAGCGAAACAAGCGTCGGCCTCTGGCGCGAAATGACGAAACCAGAATGGCGAATGACGAATCAAAGCGGCAACTAAACATTAAGTTGCCACTTTAATGTTAAAGTGGCACTTTAATTAATGAAAGAGACCTCACATCGACCCAAAAGCGTCCGGCAGCACGAAGTGGATGCTGTTTTGGATGATGCCCTCATCGAGGTGAAGTTTGGAGTCCGCTCGCTCCGCACTTTGGATGCCACGCTATTGAAGCTGGCCTTGCTACTGGGGAGCAGACCCGGTTTTCACGGTTACCTCGTCTTGGCGGACATGGGACTGACCCTGCCCAGACTGAAGCAGGAGTGGGAAAGCCTCTCCGCCGTGTTTCGCGAGGATATTCTAGAGCGGTTGACCATCTGTCACCTTTTCGACGATGGGATCGTGGGCTTTCCCAACCCACCGCCAACTCGGATGGTGGAGTTCATTATAAAGACGGTCGAGCGGGAACGTGGTCATGTGACCTCACAACGCCCGATTCGGTCAGCAGAGGCCATTTTCGATATCCTGCGGGTGTTGCTTATCCACTGGATTCGCAGATCGGGGCCGCTGAAGGCGAATGATTTTGGTCGTGAGACAGGTTTCAGCTACCCGACCCTTGCTGCGGCCTTGAATGAACTGGAGCCGCATCTAAAACGGCACTCGGATCGGCGCTTCGAGCTACGTTCTTTCCCACGCGATGCTTGGTTCAGGCTCGTCGCAAAGACTGATAAAGTGCGGCATCGTCAGGCATACGTTGATCGTTCCGGCAGGCCGAGACCCATCGAGGCGCTGCTGGGGCGCTTGCGTGAGTTAAAGCGTGAAGACATCGCCGTCGGCGGTGTGTTGGGCGCGAGGCATTACTTGCCAGGACTCGATCTGATCGGCACTCCGCGGCTTGATCTCGTGCTGCATTCACCGGGAAAAGGGGCTTCGACTGAGTTTCTTCGAAAGTTGGACCCGGCTTTGAAACCTGCCGAGCGCGGCGAACTGCCGCAGGTCGTCGTTCACACACTGTTTCGTCCCCTGAGCTACTTCACACCGGGGGACGGTCTGCCTTGGGCTGACGAAGTGGAGTGCCTGCTCGATCTTCATGACATGAGGCTGGAGCAGCAGGCCCTGGAGTTCCTCGATCACCTCCAATCCAAAGCAATGCCATGAGCCAGCTTTCTCCATCCAAAGTCCTCGCCGAAGTGACCGGCGCTGTTCCAGCCGCTTGCCGTGAAAACATCGTCATCATTGGCAGTCTCGCCGCAGGCTATCAGTTCTTTGGCGATGATCCTTCGAAGGCTGTGCGAACAAAAGATATCGACTGTGTGCTGGAGCCTTTTCATGCCGCGGTCGGTGCGGGGCAAAGCATCGCGAGACAGCTTCTCGATGCCGGTTGGCAGCGCCGACTCCTCGGTGAAAATCAACAGCCGGGCACCAACGACACGCCAACCGATCAACTCCCAGCCGTGCGTCTTTACCCGCCGGGCAGCGATCCGGCTGGCGAGGACTCGTGGTTCATCGAATTGCTCACCGTCCCGGAGTCGGCCTCAGTGAGCGGTCGTGCCTGGACGCGATTGCCCTTGGCGGAGGGACATTTTGGACTGCCTACTTTTCGGTTCCTTTCGATCACCGCCTTTGATCCACTCTGGGCAGGTGATCTCGGCATTCGACACGCTAGGGCGGAGATGATGGCACTCGCCAACCTGCTCGAACACCCGCAAATCAAACCCGAACGCATGAGTGGTGCCTTCGCCGGGAAAATGATCAAGCGAAGCAACAAAGACCTCGGTCGCGTGCTCGCCATCGCCCTACTTTCAGCCCTTTATGATTTTAGGCCATGGTCAGCGTCATGGGGCCATGCACTCCAAAGCTGCTTCCCCAGCGAGTGGCGTGAGCTTTCCCGCCAGGCTGGCACCGGCCTGCGTGCGCTGCTGAAAAGCGAAAGTGACCTCGATGAAGCCCGTCATACCTGCGCCAACGGCCTCCTCGCCACTCAGCCTCCCACTTTAGACACTCTCTCACTCGTCGGTGAACGCCTGCTGATCGAAGCCATCGAGCCACTCGAAGCCGCTGCCCTCTAACCATTCGTCATTTCTCGTGAACTTCTCTTCGTTCTTCATCACTCGCCCCATCTTCGCGGGCGTCTTGTCGCTGCTGACCTTCATCCTCGGCGCGATCTCGCTCTTCCAACTGCCGATTTCCGAGTATCCGGAGGTCGTGCCGCCGACGGTGATCGTGACGGCGAACTATCCGGGTGCGAATCCGAAGACGATTGCCGAAACGGTGGCTTCGCCGTTGGAGCAGACAATCAACGGGCTCGAAAACATGCTCTACATGTCGTCGCAGAGCACGGCGAATGGCGTGATGATTTTGACGGTGACCTTCAAGATCGGCACGGACCTCGATCTGGCTCAGGTGCAGGTCCAAAATCGCGTTTCGCAGGTGCTGCCGAAGCTTCCCGAGGAAGTTCGACGCTTTGGCGTGACCACCGTGAAGTCCTCGCCGGACATGACGCTCGTGGTACATCTGCTTTCGCCGAATGATCGCTACGACGAGATCTACCTGCGAAACTACGCCACGCTCAATGTGAAGGATGAGCTCTCCCGCCTCACCGGCGTGGGCCAGGTCCAGATTTTCGGTGGTGGCGAGTATGCGATGCGCATCTGGATCGATCCCGACAAGGCCGCTTCACGCGGTTTGACCGCTAGCGACATCGTGAATGCCATTCGCGAGCAAAACATCCAGGTCGCCGCCGGCACCATCGGGCAACAACCAACCAACGATGTCGCGTTTGAGCTCACGGTGAACGCCAAAGGCCGTTTGATCACGGAAGAGGAGTTTGAGCAGATCATTGTCAAAACCGGCCCGCATGGTGAAAAGCTGCGTCTGCGCGATGTGGCCCGCGCGGAGATGGGCAGCGGCGAGTATGCGCTGCGCAGTTTGCTGAATAACAAAAAAGCCGTCGGAATGGGAGTGTTCCAGCTTCCGGGCTCGAATGCGCTCGCCGTTTCGCAGGCCGTGCGGGCTCGCATGGCCGAGTTGAAGCAAAAAATGCCCGAAGGCGTCGATTATGCCATCGCTTATGATCCGACGGTCTTTGTCGATAAATCCATCGACGCGGTCATTCACACGCTCATCGAGGCGATTTTGCTCGTGGTGCTCGTGGTGGTCATTTTCCTGCAAACGTGGCGTGCCTCGATCATTCCGCTCGCGGCGGTTCCGGTGTCGCTGGTGGGCACGTTTGCCGTGATGCATGCGCTGGGTTTCTCGATCAACAATTTGAGCCTTTTCGGCCTCGTGTTGGCCATCGGCATCGTGGTGGATGACGCCATCGTCGTCGTCGAAAACGTCGAACGAAACATCCGCAACGGCTTGAAGCCCGTCGAAGCCACGCGGCTGGCCATGAAGGAGGTCACGGGGCCGATCATTGCCACCGCGCTCGTGCTTTGCGCGGTTTTCATCCCCACGGCTTTCATCAGCGGTCTCAGCGGTCAGTTTTATAAGCAGTTCGCGGTCACGATTGCCATCTCGACGGTCATTTCGGCCATCAATTCGCTCACGCTCTCACCCGCGCTGTCCGCTTTGCTGCTGAAGGGCCATCACGACAAAAAAGACCTCATCACGAAGGCGATGGATCTGCTGCTCGGTTGGTTCTTCCGGCCCTTCAATCGCTTCTTTGAATGGTCGTCGAATGTCTATGTCGGCATCGTGAAGCGCACGATCCGCTTCAGCATCATTGCGCTCATGATTTACGGCGGACTCGTCTGGGCCACGATGAAGGGCTTCCAGATCGTGCCGGAAGGTTTCGTGCCCGCGCAGGATAAAGCCTACCTGATCGGCTTTGCCCAGCTTCCAGAAGGTTCCTCGCTAGATCGAACCGACGCCGTGATGCGCCGCATGTCTGAAATCGCGATGAAGCAGCCCGGTGTGAAGGACGCGATCGCTTTCCCGGGTTTGAGCATTCACGGATTCAGCGCCAGCCCGAACAGTGGCATCGTTTTCGTCGGTTTGGATGACTTTGAAAAACGCCCGATTCCTCAAGTCAGCCTGCTCACAAAACTGAAATACTTCTTTTCCGATGATGGAGTGCCACCGCACACTGAACCTGCATTGAGCAGCGCCGGTATAGCTGGAGCGCTTAATGGCCAGTTCATGAGCATTCAGGATGCTTTTGTGATGGTTATACCTCCGCCGCCCGTGAATGGCATCGGTAATGCAGGAGGCTTTAAGATGATGATCGAAGATCGCGGCAATCGTGGCTACACGGAGATGTACAAAACCACGATGGCGCTGTTTGGCGCGGCTTCGGCGTCGCAGAAGTTTGGAATGTATCCTCCTGGCTACACCGTGAACGTCCCGCAGCTCGAAGCGGATGTGGATCGTGAAAAAGCGAAATCCCAAGGTGTCCCGCTCGCCAATCTCTACGACACGCTGCAAATCAACCTCGGCAGCCTTTATGTGAACGACTTCAACCGCTTTGGTCGCACATACCAAGTCGTGGCACAGGCTGAGCAGCAGTTCCGCGACGATATGGGCGACATCACGAAGCTCAAAACGCGCAACTTGGCCGGAGAGATGGTGTCCATCGGCTCGCTGGTAAAGGTGAACGAGAGTTTTGGCCCGGACCGCGTCTTCCATTACAATGGCTATCTCGCTGCCGACATCAGCGGTTCGCCACTGCCTCCGCTCAGCTCCGGCCAGGGTGAGGATTTGATCACCAGCATCGTTAAAGAAGCCATGCCGCCCGGATTCGAGTTCGAGTGGACTGAACTCACTTACCAAAAGATCATCGCCGGCAATACAGCGGTGTACATTTACCCTCTGTGCATCCTGCTCGTCTTCATGGTGCTCGCGGCGCAGTATGAGAGCCTGCGATTGCCGCTGGCGATCATCTTGATCGTGCCGCTGTGCCTGCTCTTCGCCCTCATCGGCGTGCATTACATGGGCGGCGACAACAACATCTTCACGCAGATCGGTTTCATCGTGCTGATCGGCCTCGCCTGCAAAAACGCCATCTTGATCGTCGAGTTCGCCAAAGAGAACTACGACCACGGCAAAACGCCGCTCGAATCCGCTCTCGATGCCTGCCGCCTGCGCCTGCGTCCCATTTTGATGACCTCCATCGCCTTCATTGCGGGTGTCTATCCCCTCGTCGTCTCCACCGGAGCCGGCGCGGAAATGCGCCGAGCCATGGGCACAGCGGTGTTCAGTGGCATGATCGGCGTGACCTTCCTCGGTTTGTTCCTCACGCCGGTGTTTTATGTGCTCGTGATGCTCGGTCACAAGCGGAAGGCCGCTCAAGCCAAGGAGGCTGTATGAGTGGCGGCAGAGATCATCACTCCCCAGCCGATGTCAACACCTCATCTATCAACACCCGCGACATGAAGAATTTTGAGTCCTTCGACAGCGCCTCAAGGTGTTGGCGGATGCTTTCGAGTCTGCCGTCATCTTTCTCGCGCAGCAACAGCCCAAGGATGCCGACAATTCGGATTCCCAGTTCTATGGCTTTGGCTCTACCCCGTCGCTCATCCATGCAGAGCAAGACCGCATTACGCGATCTGGCGAGCGAGATGGCTTCCGCCTCGCCCTTGTGCAGCTTGAAGGTGCCCGCTAGGGCCAGCTCAGCTTCATCAAGGGCAACGACTCGAAGCCATCCTTCGGCAAAAGCCGTCTCAATCTGTGTTCTTGCTTCAACCCGATCCAGCGCGACTAGTTCGTTTTTGACTGCAATCGGCACCGTGACCAACTCGAACTGGTTCTTCAGAATGCCAAGCAGGCCGATGATCGCGAGATTGCTGATCACCGAGGTGTCACTGACCACGAACATATTTCATGTCCTCCTCAAGCATCTCGTGCGTGTAGCGGGAAATTTCACGTTCCGCCAAAGCAGCTTGGAACTCGAAAAACCCCAGGCTGCTCATCTCACAGCCCTGCCCAAAGGTGATGACATCTTTTTCAAAAAGCCGACATGCCAGCTCCACGAGCAGCTTCTTAGTGCCGCCTTGCGGCACATAGGGCTGATCTTCGGTCACATCAGGCAGCTCGATTTCAAATTTCATGTCTTCAAGATGCCCAAAAGCCTTGTTCCTGCCAACAACTGATTTTTCCACCATGCGCTCCCTCATCCTCCTCGCACTCACCGCCTCGGCGTTCGCTCAGGTCGGCCCGAATTACGAACGTCCGGCGACAGCTTCGCCTCCGAAGTTCAAAGGCGTTACCTGGCGTGCGGCCACGCCTTCGGCGCATCTGCCGAAAGGCTCTTGGTGGACCGTGTTTCGCGATTCGAAGCTCAATTCGCTCGTCTCCGCCGCCACGGCGAACAATCAGCAGCTCAAGGCCGCTATCGCACGCTTCGATCAGGCTCGTGCGGCGGCTCGCATGGCTCGTGGGGACTTCTTCCCATCGCTGAGCCTGCCGCTGACGGCGGAGACGCAGCAGACCTCGGAGAACATGCCATCGCCGTTTCCGCTCAATGGCCTGCGCTATGATGGCCCGGCTTACAATGCGCCGCTCGACTTCAGTTGGGAGCTTGACCTGTGGGGGAAGATTCGCCGCCAAAATGAAGGTGCCCGCGCCGATGCCGCGATGGCGGCGGATGCCGTTCACAACATCCTGCTCGGCATCCAGGCCGAGGTGGCAATGAATTACTTCAAGCTGCGCACGCTCGACAACGAGATGCGCATTGTGCGCGAAGCCGTCGGCTGGCGAAATGAGGCGCTGAAAATCGCCAGCGCTCGCGTGCAGGCCGGAGCGGGAAGCGAATTGGAACAGGCACAGGCTGAAACGGAAGTGGCGACGGCGGAGGCGGAGATTTCGGCGCTTCAAGCTCAGCGTGACCAGCTCGAAAACGTGCTGGCTATCCTCATCGGCACGAATGCGTCGAGTTTTCATGTTTCCGCCGCCACGGGCACGATCTCATCACCACCCGGCATTCCCACCGGCATGCCGAGTGACCTTCTCGAACGCCGCCCAGACATCTCGCAGGCTGAACGTGCTCTCGAAGCCGCCACGGCCCGCATCGGCGTGGCCAAGGCGCAGTTTTTCCCGAGCATCAAGCTGATGGGCCGTGGAGGCTTTCAGAGTGGTGACATCGACATCCTTTTTGAACCCACCTCCCTCATGTGGAGCCTCGGGCCGAGCATCAGCGTGCCGCTCTTTTCCGGGAATAAGAACCGCTGGAACCTCACCAAGTCCAAAGCCATCCACGATGAGGCTCTCGCCAGCTACCGTCAGGCCTTTCTCGGTGCTTTGGCCGATGTGGAATCGAGCCTGTCCTCCATCCGCAATCTCGGTATCCAGGCCGATGCCCAAGGGCGTGCCCGCGCCAGCGCCGAAAAGGCCGCTCAACTGGCCAAAACCCGCTACGAGGCCGGAACGAGCCCTTACCTTGATGTGATTGATGCGAATCGCACCACGTTGACCACGCAGCGAGCCACAGCTCAGATCGCCGGACAGCGCCTGATCGCCACCGTAGGCCTCATCAAGGCCATCGGCGGAGGCTGGGACCAAAAAGAGCCTGCGCCCATTCCGGCGACGACCCCCGATCCGGCTGCTCGCAACCTCGATCAGAACAAGCCGGGCTTTTTCTCAAAGGTGAAGGGCTGGTTCTCGAAGGATTGATTCGAAAGTCAAAAACCTTGCATTCGCATGGCGAGCAGCTAAAACGGCAGTCATCGCATTTTGATGTGCCGGCGTGGTGAAATTGGTAGACGCGCTAGACTCAAAATCTTGTTCCTTCGGGAGTGTCGGTTCGAGTCCGACCGCCGGTACCACTTATCAAATGCGATTCGCTCAACGCTCCTTCTTGGAGCTGGAAGGCGCTGCCATGAATTTGCGAACTTCATTGAAGAAGCCGTCTGGAGCGGGATGCTCGTTCGCATGGGTTTGAGCACCTTCAAACCAGCCTTCGGTGCTCGGTGTGTGCTTGTGAGCGACGGTAAGGAGAAGATCGAGGCTGATCGGCACGGGCTTGCCACTATGGATGGCGGCGGAGAGTGCGAGCTCGGCGGCGCGGTCAAAGACCCACTTCAGATCGGCACCGGTGAAGCCTTCGGTGGCTTCGACGAGTGACGCGGTATTGAAGTCGGCCATGGGTTTGTCCTTGGCGAGCAGATCTATGATCTGCGCACGGGCTGGGGCATCAGGCGGCGGGACGAAGATGGCCTGATCAAAGCGGCCGGGACGGCGGAAGGCCGGGTCGAGTGCCCAAGGCTGGTTCGTGGCACCGATGACGAGCACGCGTTGATTTTCACTGCGAATGCCATCCATCTCATGGAGGAACTGGTTTACGAGACTGCGCATCTGGCTTTCGCGGATCTGGCGGCGATCCTGCGCAAGGCTGTCGAGATCGTCGAAGATCATGACGCAGGGGGCATTGGCCCGGGCGATCTCGAAGAATTGGTGGAGGTTGCGCTCGGGGTTGCCGTAGTAGGGATCAAAGACCTCGTGCAGGCCGACAACGAGGTAGTTGCAGGCCACTTCGCCAGCGACGGCGCGGAGGATGAGCGTTTTGCCGCAACCGGGAGGTCCATAGACGAGGATTCCGCCGCCGGTTTTGCGGCCGTAGGCCTTGTAGAGATCAGGAAACTGGAGCGGGTAGGTGATCTTGAGGCGGATCTCTTCCTTCAGCTCTTCCATGCCGCCCACGTCGTCAAAGTTCAGCGTGCTGCGGTTTGGATCATCCGGGCTGAAGAAGGTCTCAGGCCGCCAGTCACTCTGAGCATCGATGAAGGCTTCGTCAGCAAAGTCTTCCGTGTCGGAACCGGAGTTATTGTCGGGGGTGGTTGAATCTGGAGCAGGAGCTGGCGATGCTTTGCGAGCGTCACGCACGGTGCGGCCCAGTTCGCGTTCGAGCGTGGGATCGCTCACGGTGCCATCGATCTGAGCAGCATGGTCAAAGTGCTCGACGGCCTTCTTTTTGTCTCCTTCGGCTAGGTAAACACGGGAAAGGAGCAGATGTGCCTGGGGATTGTCAGGCTCCATGAACAGAACTCGCTCGGACCGGACGGCTGCTCCCGAGGTGTCCCCCTCCAAAAAAAGCACCTTGGCGAGGGCGAGGTGGGCATCCGTGTGATCGGGGTCGAGTTCGAGCACTCGACCAAAGGCAGCCCTGGCCTCATCGAGCTTCATCTGCTCCAAGCAGGCGCGGCCGTGCAGGAGCAGGAGCGAAAGGTTGTTCGGCGACTGTTGCAGAGCGTCACTGAGGGCGGAGGAATCTGGCATGAGGGTAGGATGACTTAGAACCCCGAACGTTGAACATTCAACCGCGAACATTTTCGTGAGCAGGTTTTGGAGTTGATCGTTAGTCGCAGCGGGTCATTCGCCTTGCGGAGGCTTGTTGAGCGTGAGATGTCTGACGCAGCCGGCGCTTCGATCGAATCACTTCGTCTCTGTGGGCGAGGTTTTGCGGGTTCCATTCAGGTCGAGAGAGCATTGGCTGTTAGATGGCTTGGACGCGATTGGAGGCAAAAACTTGATGAATACAGAGATGGCTTTGGCTAAGGGCCCGAAAGGGCAAGGCAAGCCTCATTCGGAGGGCTTAGACTTCGCCACGACTGCCCCCGATTAGAAATGATGGACTCCTTCACCGGGTGCGTGGCGACCCGGAGAATCGCGAGAAGGGGGCGATGAGGTTAAAGGAGGCCCGTTCGCTTCTCGCGCTCATTTAGGGGGCGATTCGGAAGGTTAGCGTCGTGTGCGAGGTCCGGTGGTTGCGTCACTGGGTCATGTCTTGCGAGACTTTAGCTCGGAGGACGTCTGCAGCAGCCCGATAGCGGAGTCGTCCGGCGTGTTTGGCGTTTCCGATGCCCGGTTTGCGGAGTCTGCACGCTTGTCAGGAGACGGTGAGTTGGGCAAAATGAGGCATGAGCACGCCCGCTGCGCCTCCCACGATCCCCGCGCCGCCGCCGCAGGTCATTCCGGCGGATACCGTCTATGCCGCGCTGGGCGATCCCACCCGCCGTCGCCTTCTTCAGATCCTCGCGGATGGCCAGGGGCGCACGGCAACGATTCTGGCCGGGAACGTCGGCAAGCGGCTCGACGCCACGCTGAAGCACCTCGTCGCCCTGCGCGGCGCGGGCCTAGTTGTCACCGCCGAGAACCCGCAGGACGGCCGCCGCCTCCTCTACCACCTCGCCCCCGCCATCCCCGCGACGAAGACGGAACGCGGCTGGGAGATGGACTTCGGGTATTGTTTGGTGCGGGGGTGAAAAACCGAATTGGTCCATTTGCAACGTATCGGGACTGCGCGGCCTGGATGATGAGCGTCGTAGCTCTCTCCCAGAATCATGTGATGAGGTGATGACGCTTTTGAGAACCTCATGAACTCTAAATCGCCTTGAACATTTGACACGAAAGTCGAGCTATTCCTCATGATGAAGCAGACAACATTCATGTCGTTGGCGCTGTTTAGTTTTGTAGCTGGCGCATTCGCTGTCGAAGACGAGGGGGGATTTCACTCAATTAAAGAGTGGCAGGCCTTGGGCACCTATCCTGATCAGTATCAACAGAACCTTGAAGAAGTTTTTGATCATGTGGCTATCACAAAGATTCTCCCTGCCGCGAAGCGTGTGAGAATGGTGCGATTTACCCCTGACACCGACTATTGGGATTTCGAGAGCAAAATACCAGTCGTGCAGATGAGTTTGGGCTTTCGCTCTATTGAACTCACGAAGACCCAGTTTTCACCGCTTTTGAAGCATCTTGGAGACTTCGACAATTACGGGGACTCAACCATCTGCAGTTTTGAGCCAGGAATTGCCATCTTCATCGGAGATGACGAACCCGAATTTATCGTGATTTGCTGTTTCAAGTGCCATGACATTCACATCGTCCGGCGCCCAACTAAAACTCATCCGATGCCTCATGTTTCTAGGTTGGGGATGTCTCCAGAACTCGAAGAAAATTTCTTTCATCTGGCCCAAACGACCTTTCCAAAGGACGAAGATTTGAAGAACTTTAAGCTCGAAAAACTCTACCGATCCAAGACGCCTCTGAAGTCGTCATCCCCGAGCCGGAGGCTCAAAAGAGAATAAAGTGACCGTCGCGTTGCTCTTGAGGGGTAGTTTCATAATGAAGCCACCAATATAGCGCCAAAGGCGCGTCCCATCCCAGCCTGGGCCAACGGCCCAGGAACGCGTAGCCAACCACGAACAACCCAGTCGAGGGCTGAAAGCCCGAGCCATGCACGCCCCACGTCTCTTCCCCACGCCCGGATCGCCAACCCGACGCGGTGCGAGCATGGGACGGGCTTTCAGCCCTTCCCCTGTACTCGGCGGCTTTCCCCCTGGGCCGATGGCCCAGGCTGGTATCGGTCGCGCCTTTGGCGCTGGGGAGAGATGACCCCATAGCGTCAGAAGGCGATGGTGTCTCGGTGTCTGGAGCGCAAAAGGCGCGTTCCATCCCAGCCTGGACCAACGGCCCAGGAACCTGGCAATACCCAACGCCGAGGGCTGAAAGCCCGACTCATGCTCAACGCGTCTCAATCCCACACATAGGCCTCGTCATAGGTCACCTCGTATTTGTTCAAGAACGCCCGATACTCCTCCTGAAACGTGCGGGTGCGGTGATGTTCCTCTTGGTTGTCGATGTAGGTCGTGACGGCCATCAGGTCCGCCGGAGCGACGGAGAAGCAGCCGTAGCCGCGCTGCCAAGCAAAGTCGCTCAAGGCGGCGGATTGAGTCTTCAACCATTTGGAGGACGAGGTCTTCAAGGTTTCGACCAGGTCGGCAATGGTCAGGGTGCGAGAGAGACGGATGGCGAGATGCACATGATCGGCCACGCCGCCGACGCGGTAGGCTTCACAACCCGCGTTTCGCGCCACCTCGGCCAGGTAGGCGTGCAGATGCGGACGTAGCGGGGCATCGAAGCGTGGGAGACGGTCCTTGGTGCTGAACACGAGATGGACGATGACGAGGCTCAGGGACTGCGGCATGGCGGCCGGAGCATGGGGCGGGCTTTCAGCCCTTCATCTGGTTTTTTCGCCCACACCTGGGCCGTTGGCCCAGGCTGGGATGGGGCGCGCCTTTGGCGCTGGGGAGCAGGCGTTTTCACCTGCCTTGCTAGATGCCATGTGGACGGTATTCTTAAAGCATGACAAACATGAGCCTCAATCGAGTCGCAAAGGTCCTCCTTCGTGGCATTGGCGTGCTGTTTGCGTTGGCCCTGCTCTTCTGGTTTGCGCCATTTCTCGGGCAAACGGCTCTTCGGGCATTCACTTCAGAGTCCATCGTTCAAGATTGGAAAACCGAGTTTGAAAGGCTGGACGGCATCTTTCCACG
Organism: Verrucomicrobiaceae bacterium; assembly: GCA_016713245.1. GTDB lineage: Bacteria > Verrucomicrobiota > Verrucomicrobiia > Verrucomicrobiales > Verrucomicrobiaceae > Prosthecobacter. The sequence goes on from JADJPM010000004.1 coordinate 1,482,320, forward strand.
CGTGGCTGCCAACGAAACACGCAGGCTCGAGCTTATTCGAAAGCTACGACAGCGCGGCATCAGAATTGATGAAGGAGTGGATGAATCAATCGATCATAAAGACACTCCTTATACCTTATTCATCCGGGGATGTCGGGATTGGGAAAGGTTGCTTGGTTGGTGATGCGGTGATGCCGAAGCCAATTTCCGAGCCGGAGGCCGCGAAAGCGAGGGCGAATGGAGATGCGTTCGCTTCTCGCGCCCCTCCAGGGCGCGACGCAGGAAGGCGGTGGGATATGCGCGTTAGTCCGGTGGTTGCACCACCGGCTAATTTCGTTCGAGCCTCCGGCTCGGAGGTGGCGTGAGCAGCGTAGCGGAAGACGTGGGTCTTCCGCCGTTCTCGGAACGCTGACGCGTTCCGCTACAAGGCCGTGATCAGGAAACGAGTGGCAATAGCTTCCCAAGCAACTCACTGATCTTCACGCGTTCCTGCTCGCCGCTGTCGCGGTGGCGGAGGGTGACGGTGTCGGCGAGTTCGGGGCCTTTTTCGCCGCAGGTTTCGAAGTCGATGGTGACGCCGAAGGGCGTGCCGACTTCGTCCTGGCGGGCGTAGCGGCGGCCGATGCTGGCGGTTTCGTCGTAGAAGCAGTTCAGATGCTTCTTGAGCAGCGCATAGACCTCGCGGGCCTTGGCGACGAGTTCGGGCTTGTTCTTGAGCAGCGGGAAGACGCCGACTTTGATCGGGGCGACACGCGGATGCAGGCGCAGGACGGTGATGACCTCCTTCTTGCCCTTTTCATCGACCTTTTCGGTCTCGCTGAAGGCCTTGGCAATGACGGCGAGCGCCATGCGGTCGAGACCGGCGGAGGGTTCGATGACGTGGGGGACGTAGCTGCCTTTGAAAAGACGCTCGAACCACGCACGCACGGCGGCTTCGGGCATCGGCTCGCCCTTGGTCTTCGCGGCTTCGGCGGCGAGGCGTTTCTGGATGAGGGCTTCCTTCTGCTCGTCGGTGAGCTTGGCGGCGGCGGTTTTGAGTTCTTCGTCGAAGATCTCCTGCGACTTCGTGCTGGCGGTCTGGTGCGCGGACAAATCGAAGTCGCCACGCGCGGCGATGCCTTCCAGCTCCTCGGTGCCGAAGGGGAATTCGCACAGGATGTCCACGCAGGCGCGGGCGTAGTGGGCGAGGTCGGCGGGCGTCTGCCAGTAATATTCGAGCACGTCGCCGAGGCCGATGCCTTGGTAGAACTTCGTGCGCTGATCGACCCAGTAGCGGTGCCACAGCTCCCAGCCCCAATTCGGCTGCGGTTCGCTCAAATCGGCGCCTTCATGCCACTTCGCGACTTCGCCGCTGATGATTTCGACGGCTTCGTCGGGCTTGATGAAGAACTCGAGTTCCATCTGCTCAAACTCGCGGCTGCGGAAGGTGAAATTCTTTGGCGTGACCTCGTTGCGGAAGGCCTTGCCGATCTGGCCGATGCCGAAGGGCACCTTCACGCGACTGGAGTCGAAGACGTTCTTGAACTGCGCAAAGATGGCCTGCGCGGTTTCCGGACGCAGGTAGGTCACGTCGTCCTCGGTCGCGGTGGGGCCGAGGTAGGTCTTGAGCATGAGATTGAAGGGGCGTGCCTCGCCGAGCATGCCGCCGGTTTCGGGATGGAAATCGACGCTGCCATTCACGGCGTCGATTTTCTCTTCGCCGAGCAATTCGATCTCCTCGGGCTTGCCGGCGGCTTCACCGGCGTTTTGCGCGATGAGGGCACGGATGCGTTTGCGGAAGCTCTCGATGTGCTCGCCATTTTTCAGCAAGGCGGAGATGGCGCGGTCCCAGCGCCAGCCGTTCGGGGCCTTCGCGCCGCTGTATTTCATGACGACGCCGTCCTGCGGCTCGACGTGGTCGGCGCGGACGCGTTTGTTCGTCAGCGAGCACTCGCGCATGAGGTCGGCGAAGGTATCGACGTGGCCGCTGGCCTTCCAGATGGCGGGATTCATCAAAATGCTCGCGTCCAGGCCGAGCACGTCCTCGCGTTCGCGGGTCATGGTGTTCCACCAGGCGGTGCGCAAGTTGCGCTTCAACTCCGCGCCGAGCGGACCGTAGTCCCACACGCCACCGCAGCCGCCGTAGATTTCGCTGCTTTGATAGATGAAGCCGCGGCGCTTGCAGAGGGAGACGATTTTCTCCATTTGCGCTTGGGATGCTTTGGGGTCGGAGGACATGAACGTGGAATGACGAATGATGAATGAGGAATGCCGAATGACTGGATTGTCACCGGCAAGGGGGCGCGAAGGGAGCACCTCGGGGGCGTACGGGCAAGCGGGGAATCAAGTGAAGAGCGTAGGGCAAAGGGCGAAGAGTGACCACTTGGCCGAAGAGTGTGGCAGGCCTGTGCGTGGCTCTATGCCCTTCGCTCTATACCCTTGGCGTTTCCCCTCAAGCGCACTTCGGGCAGAGGCCGTAGAATTCGAGCTCGTGGTAGAGCTTGGTGAAGCCGCTGGATTTTTCGATGTCGCGTTCGAGGGCTTCGACGGGGCAGGAGATGTCGAGGCGCTGGATGCGGCCGCATTTGGTGCAGACAAGGTAGTCGTCGTGGTGGCCTTCCTCGATGATGGTGTAGTAGGTGCTGCGGTCGTGCAGGCCGAGACGGCGGATGATGCTGCGCTCTTCGAGCTTCACGAGCAGGCGGAAGACGGTGGCACGGTCAGCCCCGGTTTTGAGTTCCTTCGATTCGGCGATATCGGCGAGGCTGAGGGGCTCGTGGGAGCGGATGAGGATCTCCAGCACGTTTTCGAGGGCGCGGGTGCGGCGCAGGCCGCCTTCGCGAGTTTTCGCCAATGCGGCCTCCAGCATCTTCTGGGCGGACTTCTTGTCGTGGTGACGACAGGTGGCGGAATGGTGGTGGTGGAGCATGGGGCTGGGACGGCCATCTATGCCGAAAAGCTCAGGCACGGCAAGAGGGCAGGCGGGCGAGCACATTCCGATTGCCGAGCGTCCGCAGGCAGCGAAAAGAGCGGTCCCACCTGCCATGAAGAAAAGTCTCCTCTCCGCGTCCCTGCTTGCCCTTTGCCTGCCCCAAGTCCGAGCCGCCCACGATGTCGTCATCTACGGTGGCACCTGCGCGGCGGTGACGGCGGCGGTGCAGGTCAAAAAGATGGGCAAGTCCGTCATCATCGTGAGTCCTGATAAACACCTCGGCGGCCTGAGCAGTGGCGGTCTGGGCTTTACCGACACGGGCAACAAGGCGGTCATCGGCGGCCTGGCGCGGGATTTTTACCATCGCATCTATCTGCACTACCAGAAGCCGGATTCGTGGAAGCAGCAGAAGCAGTCCGAATACGGCAACCAGGGCCAGGGCACGCCCGCCATGGACGGCGAGAACCGCACGATGTGGATCTTCGAGCCCAGTGCGGCGGAGAAGGTCTTCGAGGATTACATCAAGGAATTCGGCATCGAGGTGGTGCGTGATGAATGGCTGGATCGTGCGAAGGGCGTCAAAAAGGACGGCGACCGCATCGTGAGCATCACCACGCTCAGCGGCAAAACCTACGAAGGCAGCATGTTTCTCGATACGAGCTATGAAGGCGACCTCATGGCCGCCGCGGGCTGCGATTACCATGTGGGCCGCGAGGCGAACAGTGTCTATGGCGAGGAGCACAACGGCATTCAGGTCGGCGTGCTGCATCACCGCCATCACTTCGGTGCCGTGAAGGACAAAATCAGCCCCTACAAGGTGCCAGGCGATCCCAAGAGCGGCGTGCTGCCCCGCGTGAGCACGGAAGACGTGGGCAAATTTGGCGAGGGCGACAAGCGGGTGCAGGCCTACTGCTTCCGCTCCTGCTACACGAACGTGCCGGAGAACCGCATCCCGTTTCCGAAGCCGGACGGCTACGATGCCTCGCAATACGAAATCCTCCTCCGCGTGCTCAACACGGGCTGGGGCGAGTTCTTTGAGAAATTCGATCCCATCCCGAATTTCAAAACGGACACGAACAACCACGGTCCCTTCAGCTTCGACAACATCGGCATGAATTACGATTACCCGGAGGCGAGCTACGAGAAGCGCCGCGAGATCATCGCCGAGCATCGCCGCTACCAGCAGGGCCTGCTGTGGTTCGTGGCGAATGATCCCCGCGTGCCGAAGAAGGTGCAGGAGGAACTCCGCGAGTGGGGCCTGCCGAAGGATGAGTTCACCGACAACGGCAATTGGAGCCACCAGCTCTACATCCGTGAGGCCCGCCGCATGATCGGCGACTACGTCATGACGGAAAACGAGCTGCGCAAAAAGAAGCCCACGCCTTCCTCCATCGGCATGGGCAGCTACACCATCGACAGCCACAACGTGCAGCGCTACATCACGCCCGAGGGCTACGTGCAAAACGAGGGCGACATCGGCGTGAGCACCAACGGTCCGTATGAGATCGCCTACGGCTCGCTCGTGCCGAAGAAAGGCCAGGGCAGCAACCTGCTCGTCCCCGTGGCCATGTCCGCCAGCCACATCGCTTATGGTTCGATCCGCATGGAGCCCGTTTTCATGATCCTCGGCCAGACCGCCGCCACCGCAGCCATTTTCGCCCTCGAGGACAAGCTCCCCGTGCAGCAGGTGGCCTATCCGAAGCTCCGCGACCGCCTTCTTCAGGACGGCCAGATTTTGCACTACGACGGCCCGAAGACCTCTCGCGGCCTCGACCCGAAAAAGATGAACGGCGTGGTCGTCGATGACGCCCAGGCCGCTAAAACGGGCGATTGGAGTGAAGGCCACGCCGCCACCAAATTCATCGGCGATGGCTATTCACACGATGGCAACGCCGACAAAGGCCAGAAGAGCCTCCTCTTCACCGGCAAACTGCCCGCCGCAGGCAAATACGAGGTCTTCTTTGCCTACACGCCGAACAGCAATCGTGCCTCGAACGTGCCCGTGACTGTCATCCACGCCTCCGGCCGTCACAACGCCGTCGTGAACGAGAAAAAGCCCACGCCTCCCGGCGCCACAGGTGTGTCTTTGGGCACCTTCGAATTCGGCCAGGATGCCACCGTCCTCGTCAGCACCGAGGCCACCGATGGCTTTGTCGTGGCCGATGGCGTGCAATGGGTGCCGGTGAAGTGAGTTTCCTGTGACCATGAATCCTCTCCAGCGCCACTACCGGCTCGTTTTGGGCCTTTTCATCGTCTGCTTGCTGCTGAGCGGCATTACGGCCTTCCCGCTGCTGCATGAGCTGAGGCTGCTGGGTTCGTGGCTGGGGATTCAGGACCACGCGAACCTTTCCGGGCACAGCGGCCTCGCTTGGTGGATCGGCCATGTTTGGCACGGGTTGGAGGTCACGGATCAAAACTTCCCGTTCATCGCCTACGGGACGGACTGGCTGGCCTTTGGGCACATCATGATCGCCTTCTTTTTCGTCGGTGCCTGGCGTGATCCCATCGCCAATGCCTGGGTCCTGCGGACGGGCCTCGTCTGCTGTGCGGCGGTGTTTCCGCTAGCCCTGATCTGTGGCGAGATTCGAGGCATCCCGCTCGCCTGGAGGCTGATCGATTGCTCCTTCGGTCTCTTCGGCGCGATCCCGCTCCTTTACTGCCTGAAACTGGTGCGGCAGATGCAGAAACCCGAATCGTGATTTCGCCTGCTTTTCCGGCCCACCGGAACGAGGGCAAAAAAGGCTCGTTTCCGGGTAAAAAAGCCTTTGCCGCAGGGGGCATCTTGCTAGTCTGAAACCACCTCAACCGAGCACATTTTCCGAAGGGACATCTTGGACGGATTTCGGTGGGGGTTTCTCAGACTTTTTTATGCCAGACGAAATCATTGATTCCATTGGATCAAACTCCACCGCCGTAGCTGCTGATCAGGCCTACGGTGCCGAACAAATCCAGCACCTGGAAGGCCTCCGAGCCGTGCGCATGCGGCCTGGCATGTACATCGGTGAAACGGATGAACGCGGTCTGCACCACTGCGTGTTCGAAGTGGTGGACAACTCGATCGACGAGCATCTCGCAGGGAATTGCAAAAACGTCTGGATCACCATCCACACGGACGGCTCCATCAGCATCGAGGACGATGGACGCGGCATTCCAGTCGAGATGCACTCCAAAGGCATGCCGACGGTCGAGTTGGTGCTCACGAACCTGCATGCGGGCGGCAAGTTCGGTGATGGTGCGTATGAATTCTCCGGTGGTCTGCACGGCGTCGGTGCAAAGTGCGTGAATGCGCTCTCGGATTGGTTCAAGTGCGAGGTCTATCGCGATGGCAAGATCTACGCCATCGGCTTTGAGCGCGGCATTACCACCGAGCCGCTCAAAGTGCTGGGCGACCTCGATGATCCGAAGCGCACCGGCACGAAGATCACCTTCTTCCCGGATGTGACGATCTTCACGATCACCACGACGTTTGTTTTTGATCGCCTGCGTACTCGTCTCCGCGAGCTGGCCTTCCTGAACCCCGGCATCACCATCCAGATCACCGATGAACGCGGTGAGACTCCCCGCAGCGAGACGTTGATCTATGCGGAAGGCGTGAAGCAGTTCGTGAACGAACTCGGCGAGGGCAAAGACAAGGTACATCCCGAGCCGATCGTGATCGCGGGGCGCCGCGAGGTGATGCTGGAGGACAAGAAAAAGTTCATCCTCGTCGATTGCGTCATCCAGTACAACAAAGGTCTCAGCGAGCAGACGCTCTGCTTTGCCAATGCGATCCCCAACCCGGACTTCGGCACGCATTATTCGGGCCTCAAAACCGCACTCACGAAGGCGGTGAAGCAGTACATCGCCTCCAACCCGAAATCCTTCAAAGAGAAGATGCCGGAGATCGAGGGCGATGACTGCCGCGAGGGTATGATTTGCGTGTTGAGCGTCAAACACCCGCATCCGCGCTTCAATTCGCAGACGAAGGTGAAGCTCGTGAACGGCGAGGTCGAAGGCGTGGTGAACTCCGTCGTCTATGAGGGCCTGCTGCGCTTCTTTGACGAGAATCCCGACACTGCGGTCGAGGTCATCAAGAACATCATCATCGCCGCGAAATCCCGCGAAGCCGCCCGCAAGGCGCGTGAGGCCATCCGCAAGGACGCGATGAGCAGCGGCGGCCTGCCCGGCAAGCTCGCCGACTGCTCCGAGCGTGATGCGTCGAAGACCGAGCTGTTCATTGTCGAGGGTGACTCCGCCGGTGGCTCCGCCAAAATGGGCCGCAATCGTCACAATCAGGCCATTCTGCCGCTGCGTGGAAAGCTCATCAACACCGAAAAGGCTCGGTTGGAGAAGGTCCTCGCGAACAAGGAAATCCAAACCATGATCACCGCCATTGGCACCGGTATCGGTGGTGACAGCGAGGTGGAGGGCAGCTTCAATCTCGAAAAGCTCCGCTACCACAAAATCATCATCATGACTGATGCTGACGTGGATGGCAGCCACATCCGCACGCTGCTGCTGACGTTCTTTTTCCGCCAGATGCCGGAGTTGGTGAAGCGCGGCCACATTTATGTCGCCCAGCCGCCGCTCTACCAAGTCACCCGCAAAAAACGCGAGGAGTATGTGCAAAGCGATGCCGAAATGGACGCCATCCTGCTCGAACTCGGCTCCGGCGAGATCAGCCTGCGCAACATCTCCGACGGCACCAAAGTCGAAGCCGACCGCCTCAAGCAGATACTCGGTCTGCTGGTGCCTGTGGCCAAATTCGCCGACATTATCCGCCGCCACGGCGCGGACTTCGAGACTTACCTCCAGCATCGCAACACGGAAACTGCCGAACTGCCGCATTACCTCGTCATCATCCGCGAAGGTAACGAGGTTCACGTCCAATACCTGCTCGATCGCGATGCGCTGGCCAATTTCGCCCGCGATAACCACGATCTGCACCTCTTTGGCAAACCGGAGGTCGATCCCGCCAACGGCACCGCCGCGCCGAAGCAAACTCGCCGCGCTCGCCTGATTGAGGTCCACGAGGCCCACGGCATGAAAGCCCGTTTCAAGCAGCTCGATGAGCTAGGATTGCACGTCGATCACTTCAGCAGCCAGGACAAGCCGCTCTTTGAAGTCATCGAAGGCGATGGCGACAACGCCAAAGTCCACCCTGTGTTCAGCATCCCCGGCATCCTCGATAAGGTCATGGAGATCGGCAAACGCGGCATGGAGATCAAGCGCTTCAAAGGTCTCGGTGAAATGAACGCCAAACAGCTCTTCGAGACCACCATGGACCCGAACAAGCGCACCCTGCTCCGCATCCAACTCGACGAAACCAACGCCCACGAAGCCGAACGCATCTTCACCATCCTCATGGGTGACGTCGTCGAGCCTCGAAAGCACTTCATCGAAGAGAATGCGCTGAATGTCCGAAACCTCGACGTGTAAAGGCCGTCAAAGGGTCAAGAAGCTGTCAAGAATCGTCAAAGAGTTGTTATGGGAACGGTCGATCTACATGAATTGAGAGTCTATCAGCTCGCGATGCGAGTTGGGGAAGACGTGTGGTCGATCACCGTGGGCTGGGAATGGCTGGCAAGGCAGACGATTGGCTTGCAATGGATTCGTTCCGCTGACTCCATCGCCGCAAATATCTCGGAGGGTTATGGGCGCTACTCCTTCAAAGAGAACGCCAAGTTCTGCTACTACGCCAGAGGCTCGCTTCGTGAGACGCAGACTTGGCTCGAAAAAGCAATGAGCCGCCAACTTCTGAATCCAGGCGCTGCTGATGATCTTGCTCTCCGTCTCGAAGCTCTCCGCCGACAGCTCGACAATTACATTCACTCGCTCGGACGATCTTCCGCCAATGTCGTTCGTGAAGACTCACCTGATGCAATCACCGAACTGCCGCCGCTGGAGGATTTTCTAGCCTCGTTCGACGCTCATAAAGCCCATTCTTGACCCCTTGATGGTGGCTTTGCCACCTTTTGACCACTCCCTGACCCACTTTCTGTTTCATGCAAGACTCTAACACACGCCCCATCTCCGTCGCTGACGAGGTCAAGAACTCGTTCTTGGACTACTCCATGTCTGTGATCATCTCCCGCGCTCTGCCGGATGTCCGAGACGGCCTCAAGCCCTCCCAGCGGCGCATTCTTTACGCAATGCATGAGCTGTCGCTCTATCCGCCGAAGAAGCATGTGAAGTGCGCGAAGATCGCGGGTGACACGTCCGGTAACTACCATCCGCATGGTGAGGCGGTCATTTACCCGACCCTCGTCCACATGGGGCAGGAATGGGCCATGCGTGAGACTTTAATCGATCCGCAGGGGAACTTCGGCAGCGTGGAAGGCGATCCTCCGGCGGCCATGCGATATACGGAGGCCCGCATGACGCACCTCGGCGGCGCTTTGATGCAGGACATGGACAAGGACACGGTCGATTTCGTCCCGAACTATGACGAACGTCTCACCGAGCCCACCGTGTTCCCGGCAGCGTTTCCGAACCTCCTCGTCAATGGCGGCACGGGCATCGCGGTCGGCATGGCGACGAATATGCCGCCGCATAACCTCGGCGAGGTCGTCGATGCGGTTTGTGCGCAGATTGATAATCCCGCGATCACCACCCCGGAGCTGATGGCGCATGTCAAAGGGCCGGATTTCCCCACGGGCTGCACCATCATGGGCACGATGGGCATCCGCGATTACATGGAAACCGGCCACGGCAGCGTGCGCATCCGTGGACAGGCCGAAATCGTTGAAAACGGCAACCGCGAGCAGATCATTATCACGGAGATCCCCTACAACGTGAACCGCGCGGAGCTCGAAAAGAAGATCGCCGAGCTCGCGAACGAAAAAATCATCCCCGAGATCAGCGGCGTGCGAAATGAGTCCGATGAGAACTCCCGCCTCGTCGTCGATTTGAAGAAGGATGCGCGTGCGCAGGTCGTGCTGAACAATCTGTATAAGCACACCGAGCTGGAGGCCTCCTTCAGCGTCCACATGCTCGCCATCGACGGCAACAGGCCGCGTGTCTTTGGCATCAAGGACGCCATCGGCTGCTACATCGAGCACCGCCGCGAGGTCATCATCCGCCGCACGAAGTTCCTCCTCGCCAAAGCCGAGGTGCAGGCGGAAAAGCTCGAAGCCTTCCTCCTCGCGCTCAGCCGCCTCGATGATTTCATCAAGATCATCCGCGACAGTCGCAATCGCGACGAAGCCCGCGCCGGATTGAAGGCCTACACCTTCCCGGTCGCCACCGCCGAGCAGCTCGGCCTGCTTATTCGCGGCCAGCCGAGCATCCAGGACGGTCGATACGTTTTCACCGACAAGCAGGTCGATGACATCCTCGAACTCCGCCTCTATCAGCTGACCGGCATGGAGCGTGACAAGGTGAAGGCCGAATACGACGCCATCCTCGCCACCATCAAGGATCTGCTCGACATCCTCGGCAGCGAGCAACGCGTGCTCACCATCATCAAAGACGAGCTGAACGTCATCAAGGCCAAGCACGCCACGCCGCGCCTCACCCGCATCGAGGCCGTCTCCGGCGACATCGACAGCGTCGATCTCATTCCGAACGAAGCCGCCATCGTCACGATGACGCACATGGGCAGCATCAAACGCACGCCCACCGCCGAATACCGTCTGCAAGGCCGCGGCGGCAAAGGCCTCAAAGGCATGGAAACGCGCGAGGCGCAGAGCGAGGAGGACGCCGACGACTTCGTCGAGCATCTCTTCAGCGCGCAGCTGCACGACTTCCTGCTCTTCTTCACGAACACGGGCCGCATGTATGTCGAGCGCGTGTATCAGATCCCGCAGGCCACCCGCACCGGCAAAGGCCGCAGCATCAAAAACGTGCTCAACCTTCGCACGGAGGAAAAAATCGCCAGCGTGCTCATCTTGAAGGCCCAAGGAGCCGAAGACGAGGCCATGTGGGCCGCGGATCGCTACGTGCTCTTCGCAACGAAGGACGGCACCATCAAGAAAACCGCCCTCGAAGAGTTCAAAAACTACCGCAAGGACGGCATCATCGCCATCAAGCTCGATGAAGGCAATGACCTCGTTGATGTCGTGCTCACCGACGGCACGAAGGAAGTCTGCCTCGTCACGCATGAGGGCATGTGCGTCCGCTTCCACGAAACCGGCGAGGATCCTGCCTCGCCGAACCTGCGTCCGATTGGCCGCAACACGGCTGGTGTGCGCGGTGTGATGCTCGATGCCGACGACTTCCTCGTCAGCTGCCTTACCAACGAAGCCGAAACCATGGTGCTCGTCGTGAGCGAAAACGGTCTCGGCAAGCGCACCTCGTTTGAAGAATACCGCATGATCAACCGTGGCGGCAAAGGCGTCATCACCATGAACGTCACCGAAAAGACCGGTAAAGTCGTTGCCGCCCTTGCCGTGAAGGAAACCGATGAACTCATGCTCATGACCAGCAAAGGTCAGAGCGTGCGCATCAAGGTCAGCCAGATCCGCGAAACCGGCCGCAACGCCCAGGGCGTGAAGCTCATGACGCTGAACGAGGGCGAAACCATCCAGGACGTGGCCACCGTGATCTCTGAAGAGGAGGAAGCACCTGCTGCTGCCGAGGGTGAAAGCCCGGTGGAAGCTGCTCCCGAAGCTTCGGCTGAGGTGGCATCGGATGAGCCTGCGGCTCCTGAAGCCTGATTTTGGCCCCGAGTGGATTCGCTGAGTTGATAAGTCCCCGCCAGTGGCGGAGACTTTCAGCTTATGCGCTCGCTCGTCTTGCTCACCATGACCGTCTCCACCCTTGCCGCTGACTCTTTGACCTATCCAACCACCCGGAAGGAGGAGGTCGTGGACACGCTGCACGGCGTGAAGATCGCTGATCCCTACCGCTGGCTGGAGGATGACAACTCGGAGGAGACCAAGAAGTGGGTGAAGGCGCAAAATGAGGTCACGTTCGGTTATTTGGAGAAGCTGCCGCGTCGGGCGGAGATCCAGTCGAGGCTCAAAGATCTGTGGAACTACGAACGCGTCGGCATGCCCTTCGAGCGGGGCGGTCGGTGGTTTCACTCGTATAACAGCGGTTTGCAGAATCAGTCTGTGTTGATGACAGGCGACTCGCTGGAGGCGAAAGCGGCGCTGCTGCTCGATCCGAATGCGATGTCGAAGGGTGGCACGACCTCACTCAGCGACTACGAAGCCAGCGAGGATGGCAAACTCATCGCCTACGGCGTTTCGGAAGCGGGAAGCGATTGGAACACGATTCGCCTGCGCGACATCGCCAGTGGCAAGGACCTTGATGATGTGGTCCGCTGGGTGAAGTTCAGTGGCATTTCATGGCTTAAAGATGGCAGCGGCTTCTTTTATGCCCGTTACGATGAACCGAAGGCTGGAGCGGCTTTGACGGCCAAAAACGAGTTTCATAAGCTCTACTTCCACAAGCTCGGCACGAGCCAGAAAGACGATCTTTTGGTCTATGAACGCCAAGATGAGCCGAAGTGGGGCTTTGGCGGTCATGTCACTGAGGATGGCGAATATCTCATCATTCCCGTGTGGCTCGGCACGGAGCCGAAGAACCGTCTCTTCTACAAAAAGATCGCTCCCGAGGCACCAGTGGTGGAGCTGCTGAATGACTACGACGCCCGTTATGAGTTCATCGACAACGTCGGTCCCATTTTCTACTTCCACACGGACCTGAATGCCACCTGCTACCAGGTCATTGCCATCGACATCCGCAAGCCGCAGCGTGGTAACTGGCGCGTGATCGTACCGGAGGTGCCGAAAGTGCTGCTGGAGAACGTGAGCACCGTCGGCGGCAAAATGTTCTGCCAGTATCTCCGCGATGCGAAGACGGAGGTGAAGTGCTTCGACATGGATGGAAAGCTCATCCGCGAGGTGAAGTTGCCCGGTATCGGCTCGGCGGGTGGCTTTGGAGGTCATCGCATGGACAAAAGCACGTTTTACACCTTCACCAGCTTCACGGAGCCGGGAGCGATCTACCGCATGGACCTCGAAAGCGGTGTGAGCACGCTTTGGCGGAAGCCTGAGGTGAAATTCGATGGGGCGGCCTTTGAGACGAAGCAGGTCTTTGTGACCAGCAAGGATGGCACGAAGGTGCCGATGTTCATCGTTCACAAGAAGGGGCTGAAGCTTGATGGTTCGAATCCGACGCTGCTTTACGGCTACGGCGGCTTCAGCATCAGCCTCACGCCGTCGTTTTCCGTCTCACGAGCCGTGTGGCTGGAGATGGGCGGTGTCTTTGCCATGCCGAATCTGCGCGGCGGCGGCGAATACGGCCGCGACTGGCATCTCGCCGGGGTGAAGCTGGGCAAGCAAAACGTCTTCGATGACTTCATCGCCTCCGCCGAATGGCTCATCGCGAATAAGTACACCAGTAGCGCCAAGCTCGCGATTCAGGGCGGTAGCAACGGCGGACTGCTCGTCGGAGCCTGCATGACTCAACGACCTGAACTCTATGCCGCTGCCTTGCCTGCGGTGGGCGTGCTCGATATGCTGCGCTTTGAGAAGTTTACCATCGGCTGGGGCTGGCGCAGTGATTACGGCAGTGTGGAAAACGGCGCGGAGTTCAAAGCCCTGCTCAGCTACTCACCCTATCACAACCTGAAGACCGGCACCCGCTACCCGGCCACGCTTGTGCTCACCGGCGATCACGACGACCGCGTCGTGCCTGCCCACAGCTTCAAATTCGGCTCCCGTCTTCAGGAGAGTCAGGCCAAGGATGGTCCGCCGGTGCTCATTCGCATCGAAACCAGCGCCGGTCATGGTGCGGGCACGGCTTTGAACAAGATGATCGAGAAGACCGCCGATGAGTGGGCATTCCTCGTGAAGCATCTGGGAGTCGAAGCTACGCGATGATGTCCCTCAGCACATTCCCATGCACATCGGTGAGCCGCAGATCGCGACCACTGAAGCGGTAGGTGAGCTGTTCGTGGTCGATGCCCATGAGGTGAAGCACGGTCGCCCACATGTCATAGACGGTGCAGGCGTTTTCGATGGCGTGGTAACCGAAGTCATCCGTGGCACCGTAGATGTGGCCGGGTTTGATGCCGCCGCCGGCCATCCAAATGGTGAAACCGTAGGGATTGTGATCGCGACCATCGGTGCCTTGGGCGAAGGGCGTGCGGCCAAACTCGCCTGCCCAAACGACGAGGGTGCTGTCGAGAAGGCCGCGTGATTTGAGGTCTTTGATGAGCGCAGCGATGGGCTGATCGACCTGTCGGGCCATGTTCCCGTGGCCTTTTTTGATTTCGCCGTGCTGATCCCACGGATTGGGGCCTTGTCCGGCTCCGATCTTCTGCGGCAGGCAGCTCAACTCGATGAAACGCACGCCTCGTTCGACCAAACGACGCGCAAGCAGGCACTGCTGGCCGTAGGCTGCGGTGGTGGTGCCGGTTTGGTCGATGCCGTAGAGCTTTTGAGTCGCGGCGGATTCGCCGGAGAGGTCGCAGAGCTCGGGGACGGCGTATTGCATGCGCCAGGCGAGTTCGTAGTTCGCGATGGCGGCTTCCACATGCGTGTCGTGCTGCGTGGTGGCGGCAAAGCTTCGGTCCATCGCGTTGATAAAGTCGAGTCGCTTGCGTTGAGTGGCGAATGGCTCCTGCGGGCGGATGTTTTTCACCGCTTCGGCTTCATCGACCTTGATGATGGAGGCCTGATGCTGGGCGGGAAGGTATCCGCTGCTGAACAAGCCGACGCCGCCATGCGGCACGCTGGCACCGCCACTTTGCAGCACGATGTAGCCCGGAAGATCACGCGACTCGGTGCCGAGGCCGTAGCTGGCCCACGCTCCGGCACTGGGGTAGCCGACGAAGGGAAAGCCGCTGTGCATGAAGAAATTACCCTGCGCATGCTCGCTGAACTTTGCCGTCATGCTGCGGATCACGCACAACTCATCCGCCACCGTGGCCATGTGCGGAAAGAGGTCGCTCACCGGCATGCCGCACTGGCCGTGGCGCTTGTAGGCCCAATGCGCGGGCTGGACGGTGCCATTGTTGTTGAACTGCGTCTTTTTCACCTCGCCGGGCATCGGCTTGCCCGCGTATTTTTCGAGCAGCGGCTTCGGATCGAAGGAGTCGAGGTGCGAAACGCCGCCGCTCATGTAGCAAAAGATCACGCTGCGTGCCTTCGGTGCAAAACGCTTCGCCCGATGCACCATCGGCGTCTCCGCCTGTATCAAACCCGCCAACGCCGCCATCCCAAAGCCCGTGGAGGCTTGGGCGAGCAGATCGCGGCGTGAAAGGTGTGGCTGCATCAGGCAATGATGTCGCGCAGGATGTTGCCATGCACGTCGGTAAGCCGCAGATCGCGGCCGCCGAAGCGGTAGGTGAGTTGTTCGTGGTCGATGCCCATTTGATGGAGCACGGTGGCCCACATGTCATAGACGGTGCAGACGTTCTCAGTGGCGTTGTAGCCGAACTCATCGGTCGCGCCGTAGATGTGGCCGCCTTTGACGCCGCCACCGGCCATCCAAACGGTGAAGCCATAGGGATTGTGGTCGCGGCCGTTGGTGCCTTGGGCGAAGGGTGTGCGACCGAACTCACCGGCCCAGACGATGAGGGTGCTGTCGAGCAGGCCGCGGGCTTTGAGGTCCTTGATGAGCGCGGCGATGGGCTGGTCGATCTGGTTCGCCATCTTGCCGTGGCCTTCTTTGATCGCGCCGTGATGGTCCCAAGGATTGGCCGCATTGCCGCCGCCGAGGTTGTAGGCCAGTGTGCTGAGTTCGATGAATCGCACGCCGCGTTCGACGAGTCGCCGCGCGAGCAGGCACTGGCGGGCGTAGGCGGCTTTTTTCGGCTCGGGATCGTCGAGGCCGTAGAGTTTTTGCGTTGCCTCGGTCTCGCCGGAGATGTCGCAAAGGTCGGGCACGGCGGCCTGCATGCGCCAAGCCATCTCATAGTTCGAAATGGCGGCCTCAACGTGCATGTCGTGCTGCGAGGCGCTGGCAAAGCGCTGGTCCATCGAGCCGATGAAGTCGAGCTGGCGGCGCTGGAGGTCGTGCGGCTGACGCGGGCGAATGTTGGCGACGGCTTCGGCCTCGTCGGCCTTCACGATGCTGGCCTGATGCTGCGCGGGCAGGAAGCCATTGCTGAAAAGGCCCACGCCGCCGTGTGGCGTGGCCGCGCCACCGCTTTGCAGCACGACGTAGCCGGGCAGATCGCGAGATTCACTGCCGAGGCCGTAGCTGGTCCAAGCTCCGGCGCTGGGGAAGCCGAGAAAGGGAAAGCCGGAGTGCATGAAGAAATTTCCCTGCGCATGCTCGCTGAACTTCGCGGTCATGCTGCGGAGCTGGCAGATGTCGTCGATCACGCCGCCGATCTGCGGGAAGAGGTCGCTCACCTCGATGCCGGACTGGCCGTAGGGTTTGAAGTCCCAATGCGAGGGCTGGACGGTGCCGTTGTTGTTGAACTGCGTCTTTTTCACCGCCACCGGCATCGGCTTGCCTTCGAATTTCTTGAGCATCGGCTTGTGATCGAAGGAATCGACGTGGGATACGCCGCCGCTCATGTAGAGGAAGATGACGCTGCGGGCCTTCGGCGCGAAACGCTTCGCGCGATGCACGAGCGCTGCTTGGGACTCTTCTTGCATCAAGCCAGCAAGAGCGGCCATGCCGAAGCCCGTGGAGGCGCGGGAGAGGAGGGCGCGGCGGCTGTAGCTTCGATTGGCAATCAAAGCCGCTGGGTGATTGGGATTCGACTGCCAGTCGAATCTACGAGAAGTGGCTGAAGCTTTCATGAGAGGGAGAATTGAAAGTTGCGGGAATCCTTTGGTGCTGGCATCCTTGGGGTATGCGCACCTGGAAAGAAATTTGCGAAGATCCGACCTTGCAGGACCTGCCCTACAAGATCGAAACGAATCGTTTTAACCAAATCGTCATGAGTCCTGCATCCAACTGGCACGGAGGCTTTCAGTCTGAAATCGGAGCCATTCTTCGTGAGAAGCTCAAGGGTGGTCGTGTGATCACCGAATGTGCGGTCGAAACCTCGGACGGCGTAAAGGTGCCCGATGTGGCTTGGATTTCTGATGACCGGCTTCGCCCGCATCGCCGTTCTGCTTCGATGCCCATCGCACCGGAAATCTGTGTGGAGGTGCGTTCCTACTCCAACAGCGTCGTTGAGATGATGGGCAAGATGCAGCTCTACTTTGCTCGTGGTGCCGAGGAGGTCTGGTTTTGCGATGAAGACGGCAACATGACCTTCTACCAGCATGATGTTCCAGAGGCGACGACCTCGAAGCTCTGCCCGGACTTTCCGGTGAAGTTTGAGTGGTGAGATGGCGGTAGCCTTTGGACTGCGGTCCCGCATGCGGGACTGCCGCTTTTCGTAAGCCAGCCCTGCTGGCGCTGAAGGCCGAGCGGTGTTCGCCATCAGCAGAGTATTACTCCCAAAGAAGGAGGTCATTCCGATAGCGATGCCGTCCACCCGGCAGCAGGGCTGCCACATCCGAAAGCGGCAGCAGGCTGCCGCAGTCCAAGTAGCTGGCGCGATGGTTGGGAGTGCTTTCATCGAAGATAGATGAACTCTTTGAGGTTGATCAGCGACTGCGCGAGGCTGGTCCATGCTTGCACTTTCGGATCGTCAGTGCTTGTCGCCGTGCGAGCGGCTTCGAGGGCTGAATTGATTGCATCGCGTTGGGATTGCAGTGTTGTGAGTTGCTGGCGCTGAGGCTCCGTGAGAGCGGCGAGGATGTCGGATTCGCGAATCGTATTGGCTTCGATGGTGGCGGTTTTGGCGATCTCGTCGGGTGTGAGGGCGCGGTCGTAGAGGCGGGCGCGGTAGATGCGGCCGTGGAGGCCGTGGTTGCCGCTGGGTTTGGCGTGGCGACAGCCGAGGAGGATCTGGCTCTCGTTGGATTCGAAGGTGGCACCGGGGGCTTTGCGGTAGGTGCGGCCGTAGGGTTGGCCATCGCGGTAGCCGCGGATGGTGCCGTCGGCTTGATAGACGACGGCGACATGCACGGGACGTGTGGCGGCTTCGGTCTCGGCGGGGCCTTCGAAGAGTTCGCTGCGCTCGAAGAAGTTGCTGCCGGCGACCCAATGCGCGGGTGTTTTTTCGGCAAAGACGAGTGAATCGAACAAGCCGCCATCCTTGTGCTGCACGGTGATGACGCCGCCGCCTTGCTGTTTGAGGTCATCGAGCTGCACCCAGGCTTCGAGAGTCTTGGCGGTGAGAGTTTTTGGCAACGAACCGCTTTCGGCCATGGACTGGCCATCGACGACGAGGGCTCCGTTTTCGAGACGGGCATTGCCGGTGAGCTTGAGCGGGAGTTTGCCACGGGTGTCGTTGAGGTCATCAAAGGTCCATTCGGCGAGTGGGGAAGGGACGGAAGAGACCGAAGCGACGGAAGGGAGGTCTTTGAGGAGTTTTTGGCGGGCGGGCTCAAGGATGGCGGTGATCTGGCGATTGAGAGTGGCGAGCTGGTTTTCTTGCTGGGTGAGCTTTTGGGCTTCTTGGGCGCTTTCGGCTTGGAGGGAGGTCAGGTAGGCCCGGCTTTGGTTGATCTCGTCGTCGGTGGCTTCGCGGGAAAAAGCCTCGCGGAACATCTGGCGGATGCGGAGGTCGTCGGGGCGATTTTTGTCGTCGTTGAGGGTGCGCAGGGCCCAACTGCGTGCCCAGTTGATGACGTTGGGATCGTTGAGCAAGGTCAGCGATTGGGCGGGGACGTTGGTGGAGTCGCGTTTGCCGCGAGTGGCGAAGGGAACGGGTGTGTCGAAGGTGGTGAGGAGCGGAGCGAGGGCGTTGCGGATGACTTTGACGTAGATGCTGCGTCGCTCATCGCCGCTGCCGACGGATTCGCCGTAGAGGGTGGAATCGAGTTTTCCGGAGAGGGTGACGATGGAGTCGCGGATGGCCTCGGCTTCGAGGCGGCGGGTGCTCCAGTGGCTGAGGAGCTTGTTTTCGGGATCGCTGGCGTTGCTGCCGGAGGCTCGTTGGAAGGTCTTCGACATCAACATGTCGCGAAGGAGGCTCTTGATGCTGCCGCCGGAGTCGATGAAGCGCTGGGCGAGGAAGTCGAGCAACTCGGGATGCGTCGGGATGTCGCCAAGTTTGCCGAAGTTATCGACGCTGGCGACGATGCCGCGGCCGAAGACGTGATGCCAGAGGCGGTTCACGATGACGCGAGCGGTGAGCGGGTTGTTCTTCATGTCCGCCATGCGTTCGGCGAGTTCAAGACGGCCGCTTTGTTTCGTGGTGAAGGGTTTTGGATCTAGCGCTTCGAGGAAACGACGCGAGACGAGCTCGGCGGGCTGTTTGTGGTCGCCGCGGACGAAGAGCGGGGCGTCTTTGGCATCGGCCTCGATGACGCCAGGGACGCGGGTGGGCAGGGGGAGCTTGGCTTCGAGGTCAGAGTAGCGGCGGAGGAGTGGCGTGATGGAGTCGAGGGAGAGCTGTTTGGATTGGATGAGGGCGTCGAGGGACTCGGCGTCGGCATCGGTGAGGGTGTTGGATTGCCAGGCGGTGATGAGCTGAGATGGGGATGCGGACGAGGGCGTCCGCGCTCCTGGTGGCTTCGCGTCTTTGGTGATGACGGCGTCGTTGAGGATGAACCAGGAGGGGGAGTCCGCTTTGTATTCTGCGGGCATGTCGGCAGCGGTGGTGAGCTGGAGGAAGATTTCGTCTCCTTTCCAGAATTCGAGGTCGAGGCTGCGCCAGCCGAGTTTTTCGTCTTTGGGGTCTTTGAGCTCGATTGCCTTGTGAATGGTGCCGGTGCGTGGGTAGTTCTGCACGACGTATTTGGCCTTCACTCCGCCGTTTCCAGCGACGCGGAACCAGAGTGTGCCGCCTTCGCACTTGAAGCGGTCGGAGAAGAGGACGGCGCGGTCTTTTTGAGTGAGGGGGCTGGAGAGGTAGCCGCTGGGGTGGATGCGGATGCCTTTTTCGGTGAGGGTGAAGGTGCCGGCTGGGCTATGGGGGAGGCCGTGGAAGGTGAAGGCGGGCTTTGAGGGGGACTGGATTGACGGTGTTGACCTTGTTGACGGGAACTGGGAGAGCCAGGTGGTGATGAGAGTGGCTTTGATCTCGGTTTTGAGTTTTTGGAGTTCGGCGCGGATGGCATCGCCGGTGCCGGGGGCGTTGGCGTCGATGACGGCGGGGTGGGTGCTGGTGAAGATGCCGTAGAGGGCGTAGAAGTCGGTCTGGCTGATGGCGTCGAACTTGTGGTTGTGGCAGCGGGCGCAGCTCACGGTGAGGGCCTGGAAGGCCTTCGTGACGGTGTCGATTTGGTTGTCGGTGAAGGTGACCATTTCATCGAGCGAATCGACCGGCGAGAAGCCATGCAGCACCATGCGAAGCTGCGCGATGCCGATGGCGCTTTCGTTGAGGCCGTTCTTGAGACGTGGCTTTGGAAGCAAGTCTCCGGCAATGGCTTCTTTGACGAGCTGGGGATAGGGAACGTCGTCGTTGAAGGCGCGGATGAGGTAGTCGCGGTAACGGTAGGCGTAAGGGATGGCGGGATCGCCTTCGGAACCGTAGGACTCGGCGTAGCGGACCCAGTCCATGAAGTGGCGGGCCCATTTTTCGCCGTAGGCGGGGCTGGCGAGAAGGGCATCAACTGTGTTTTCGAGAGAAGACAATGAGACCGGGAGATGGGGAGACAATGAGATGGAATTCTCCCGGTCTCCCTGTCTGATTGTCTCCTTGTCTGATTGTCTCGGAGGTAGGCCGGTGAGGATGTAGCTGATGCGGCGAGCGAGCGTGGCGGCATCTGCGGGTGGCGCGGCGGGGATGTTTTGTTTCTTCAGTTCGGCGTCGATGAAGTCGTCGATGGAAGCCGTTTCAGGTTTCAGGTTTGAAGTTTCATGTTGGGCTGAACCTGAAACTTGAGACTTGGAACTTGAAACTCGGATCGGTTGAAACGCCCACCACTCATTCTTCCGGCGTGCGAGCGTGGCGGACCAGGCGGTTTCTTTTTCGATCTGTTCTTTGCTCGGTGGGGCATCGCGGGGATCGGGAGCACCTTCGAGGATCCATTGCTCGAAGTCGGCGAGGGCCTTGGCGTCGAGCTTGGCGCCGTTTTTGGGCATTTTGAGGTCTTCGTGCTCGTGGCGGAGGGTTTGGAGGAGGAGGGAGTTTTGCGGGTCGCCGGGTTTGATGGCATCGCCGGAGTCGCCGCCGGCTTGCCAGCCGGGGCGGGAGTCGAGGACGAGGCCGCCTTTTTGCTTGGTGGCGGTGCTGTGGCATTCGTAGCACTCCTGCGCGAGGATGGGGCGGATGCGAGACTCGAAGAAGTCGAGTTGTTGAGGTGTTGGTGGGGACTCGGATTTGCCGCAGAGGGGCAGAGGGGCAAGGAGCGCAGAGATGAAGAAGAGCTTTTTCATGCCAGGAGCCTCCGGGTGATGGTTTCGGCGGCTTGGATGCAGAGGTGGCCGAGTTTTTCGAATTGGTCGCGTTTCACGCGGAAGCTCGGGGCCATGACGGTGACGGCGGCGACGGGGTAACGATACTCGTCGAGCACGGCGGCGGCGGCGCAGTGGATGCCCTCGAGGCCTTCGGCGAGGTCGGTGGCGTAGCCGCGTTTGCGGGTTTTGGTGAGGTCCGCTTCGAGGGCGCTGCGGGTGGCGAGCGTGGTCGGTGTGTATTGCTTGAGCTTCACGTTCGCGAAGAAGGCGTCTAGTTCGGCGGCGGGCAGATGCGCGAGGACGGCTTTGCCGGGGGCGCAGGAATACATGGGCACCTGGAGGCCGACGGTGCTGCTGACCTTGATGGGCTGGGAGGAGATGCACTGCTCCAGCACGGTCATCTTGTGGTTCACGCTGGTGAGAAGCTGCGTGGTTTCGCCAGATGCATCGCGCAGCCATTTGAGGGATTCCAAAGCGCAGACGACGAGGCTCTTTTCGCGCACTTGAGGGCGGGAGAGGTCGAAGAGCTTGTTCGTGAGCACGAAACGCTTGTCGTCCTCGCGGCGCTGGAGGTAGCCGCGGCTGTGCAGGGTGCCGGTGATGCGGAAAACCGAGTTTACCGGCAGGTCGAGCTCGCGGGCGATCTCGGTGAGGCTCAGCCCGGCGCGATGGCGACCGAGGAGTTCGAGGATGGCCAGCGTGCGTTCGGTGCCGGGCGCGAGGGTGTCGTCGGTGAGGGGGATGGCTGCTTCTTTGATCATTTCCAAATCCAGAAACGTTTCTGGATTTGGAAATCTATCGGTGCCAGCAAGGAGGCTTGGTGGTGCCCCTCACCCCAACCCTCTCCCCCGGAGTAAACTGGAACTGTGCAGGTGAAGCATGGGCGGGGGAGAGGGAGTGTTCGGCCATGCTTACTTCTCTCGGTAAGAGGCGGACCACTGCTTCGCGAAGTAGGTGAGGATCATGTTCGCCCCGGCGCGGCGGATGCCGATGAGGGATTCGTGGACGATTTTCGCCTCGTCGAGCCAGCCGGCGGCGACGGCGGATTTGATCATGAGATACTCGCCGCTGACCTGGTAGGCGGCGATGGGCAGGGGAGTGGCGTCGCGAAGGCGGGTGATGATGTCGAGGTAAGGTCCGGCGGGCTTCACCATGAGGATGTCGGCACCTTCGGCCTCATCGAGAGCGGCTTCGCGGAGGGCTTCGCGGGCGTTCGCAGGGTCCATCTGGTAGGTTTTCTTGTCGCCCGCACGCGGGGCGGAATCGAGAGCGCCGCGGAAGGGGCCGTAGTAGGCGCTGGCATACTTCGCGGTGTAACTCATGATGGAAACGGCCTCGAAACCGGCTCCGTCGAGAGCACTGCGGATGGCGGCGACGCGGCCGTCCATCATGTCGCTCGGCGCGACGATGTCAGCACCGGCACGAGCATGGCAAAGGGCCTGCTGCTGGAGCACGGCAACGGTTTCATCATTCAAGATGCGACCGTCATCGGAGACGAGGCCGTCGTGGCCGTCGCTGTTGTAGGGATCGAGGGCGACATCGGTGATGACGGTGAGGCTCGGGTGGGCCTTCTTCAACGCCCGGATGGCTCGTGGCACGAGACCGTCATCGCCGGCGCATGCGGCGGCATCGCGAGTTTTGAGTTCATCAGGGATACGTGGGAAAAGAACGACGGCAGGCACGCCGAGGGCATGGGCTTCACCCGCTTCCTTCACGAGGCCGTCGAGGCTCCAACGCGTGCAACCGGGCATGGAGGCAATGGGCGTGTTCTCGGTGCCTTCTTGGAAAAAGAGCGGGTAGATGAGGTGGCCGGGATTGAGATCGGTCTCGCGCACGAGATCACGGATGGAAGGCGACTGGCGGTTGCGGCGCGGGCGGATGGGGAGGTTCATCTTCGGTTCTTGGTTCTTTGTTCCTGGTTGCTTGGTTTTAGCACGCTTCGAGCGACATGAAAGTTGCGTGTGGCAGAGGGAAGGGGAGCATGGTAGGGGCGAGTGATGCTTTTTCGATGCTTTTTGATCTTGGGCGCGGCTTTGTGCCTGAATGCTTGTTCGTTGGTGACGACGCCGTTGGGCGTGGCTGGAGGTTTGGCGACGGCGACGGTAAAGGCGACGGGTGGTGTGGCTGTCGCGGGCGTGCGAGCGATGGGGCGCGATGGCAAACCGGTGCCGCAGCAAGCACCGCCTCAGCAACAAGCGCCGGCTTATCCGCCGCAGCAGCAGGGGTATTATTATCAGCAGCCGTATCCTCAGCAGGCTGCGTATCCGCCACCGGGCTATGCGCCGCCTTATCCACAGCAACAAGCGTATCCTTATCCCGCGCAGCAGCAACCGCAGCCGCAGGGACAATGGTATCAGGGGCGCTGGTATCCGTATGCGCCGCAGAGGTGAGGTGGGGCGGATGACCTTGATGACCGTGTTGACGGTATTGACGGCGGACAGTTTTAGCTTCGTGAATTGAGCTTGTTCAGCCAGGACTCGACGTCCTTCAGCACTTCCGGCCGCTGCACATCGTGAAGGAGCAGGTGGTAGGAGCGTGAATACCAGAGGAGCTTTTTTGGCTCGCCACGAATCTGGGAGAACCAGCCCTGGATCTGGTCGGCGGAGGCGAGGATGTCGTGCGGGGAGGCGAGGAACAAAACGGGCATCTTGAGGCGTTTCGCCACGTCGGGATTGGCGTCCATCATATTGCCGATCTCGGTGAGGAGGCGCAGGCTGAAGGCGCTGATGTGGTGCGTAGTTTTGGCCATCTGACTGCCATGCGTGGTGTTGGAGGTGACCTGGATGTTTTTTTCATCCACGCCGGCGAGGTCGCCGAGGGAGTAGCGGGTGCGAGGAGCGACAGCGGCGGCTGCTTCGAGCAGCCAACGCTGGAAACCATTGATGGTCATGCGCAGTCCGGCGACGGGCGAGGCGAGGATGAGGCCATCGGGATCGCCCCAGCGGGGACGATTGGCGGCGGTGTGGGCGGCGATGAGGCTGCCAAGGCTCTCGCCATACCAGATGATGGGCACGCGGGGATGGCGTCGCTTGATGAGCTTGTGAAAGGTGGTGAGGTCTTTTTGCCAAAGGCGGGCGCTTTCGATGTCGCCGCGGGCCGCGACATCGGGATCATGGCCCTGGCCTCGAAGTTCGTAGGCATAAACGGCGATGCCATGCTTCGACAAATGCTCGCCGAGCGGCCAGAAGTCCGATGTAGCTCCACTGAGTCCGTGGATGGCGATGACGACGGCATGGGGCTTCTGGCCCTGCGGTACATTCCAGGACTTCCACGGCATCGTTTTGCCATCGAAGCTGATCCAATCGGTGGCACAGAGCACCTCCGTGTCTTTTTTCGACTGGCTGGCGCACGCAACAAGCAGCGCACAGGCCATGAGAACGAGCCACCTCATGATCCGATGACCTCCAAAGCGGTGCGGATGAAGCGCATCTGCGTGGCCACACGATCATCGAGCGAGAATTCCGACGGCGTCTCAAACGTGAAGGTTAGCGGACAGCCGCGAAGATGCAGCTCAATGGCCTCTGGCATGCCGGGAAGATGCGTGGGCATCTTTTTGCGGCGGATGAGACCTCCATTCGCTCGCTGGCCGTCCACACGGCGCCGCGGATCGGTGGCGATGGGTTTGGCGCAACGGGCGAGAATCTCGCGTCCCATCGTCTGACGGCGATGGCCGAGTTCATATACGTAGCAGCCCTGGGCGTCGTAGTCCTCATGCAGGCAGAGCCCTGCGATCATCGAACGTTCAGCGATCCACTTTTGCCAGGCGGCGCTCAGCGGATCATCGGTCATGTGAAAACGGCGGTTGATGTCGAGGCCGCGATGATCCAGTCGCGTGTTGAGGCTCATGCCGATGGGATTGAGCAGCGGCAGGAGCAGGAACGAATCGCGCTCGAGCCTGGCGATGTTTTTCTCCGCCCAGAGGAGCAGGCCCCACATTGAGGCGGGTTCATCACCATGCACGCCGGTGGAAAGGTAGAAGGCAGGTGCGCCCGCTTTCGCGGCTTTCGTTTCCAAAGCGATCACAGGATGGCCTTCGACGGTGGTGAGCGTGGTGGCGTGCAGTCCGGCGGTTTTTTGCAGCGCCTTCCAGCGGCGCAGGACCTCGCGGATGTCGTGGGCGTGATGCTGCGGCAGGAGTTTCATCAGGCTCCGAATTGAATGGCGGCGATCTTTTCCGCCATGTCGTGGCTGGCGCAGAAGACGAGCTCCGCGGCGGCGGCACGCGAAAGCCGGGCACGCATGCTGACGACCTCGCCTATGCTTTGACCATCGACGAACGCCTCCACAGGCCGATGCTGCGGATCGAGGCTGCGAATCTCCACCGTCGTGTCCGGCGAAAGCAGGGCGCTGCGCCAGTGAGCGGGCTCCAGCACGTTCGAGCCGACGAGCAGCCACGCGGGCGTATCGGCGAGCAAGGGCGCGGCCCCCATGCTGCGAGCGTAGGCCGTGCTTCCGGCTGCCGTGGCCACGAGGGCACCATCGCTGACGAGCTTCGGGATGCGCGGGACATCGTTCACGATGACTTCGAGCCAGGCCGACTGGCTAGTGGAACGCTCGATCCAGGCATCGTTGAAGCCGTGCGCGGTGTGTGTCTTGCCTTCGCGATCTTCAAACTCGAGGAAGAGCATCGGAAGCTGTCGGAAGATCACATCACGCGGCGGGAAGGCATGCTCAGCCACTTGATCGGGGCCATTGAGCAGGAAGCCGAGGTGGCCGGCATTGATGCCGAAGAAGGGCAAACGTGCCCGCCAGTGCTCACGGATGCTGCGAAGCATGGCTCCATCGCCGCCGACGACGGTGATGAAGTCCGCGTCGCAGGCTTCGACATGCTGTTTTTCGAGCGGAGCGGCCAGCTCGCGTGCTTTGGGGTTCCGGCCATCGGCCTGGAGGAAAAACTTCGCTCCCTCCAACGTGCCGCGAGCCCAGGTGCCGGGGATGGGCGCACGGTAAAGGCCGTAACGCTCGATGTAGGCAAGGGCGCGGGGATGCAGCAGGTGCTCCACATTTTCACCACGGCTCAAACGGTCGCGGATGGTGGTGCTGGCCCCTTCGACGAGGATTTCGATGATCTGCGCATGCGGCGGAAGATCCTTCTCATCGAATTCGAAGCCAGGACGCTTCATCACGGCGAAGTTTGCCCGCTGCCAAAGCTCCGCGCCATGCGCCCAGGTGCGCTGGATGGCCGATTCACCGCATGCGCCGCCGGCGATGAGATCCGCGCCGACGACGTGCCACAGCTCATGCTCCTTCTCGAAGCGTTCTTGAAGCTCAAAATTCCGTGAAAAGGTCTCCCGCTCGAAATCGCTGAGATCGACGACGACGCCCGGGATGCCGCCGAAGACGATGTCTGCCAGCGTGGCGCGGTAAACGGGCGGCACGCTATCGGTGATCGGCTTATCCGGTCGTGGGCCGCAGGGGATGACACGCACCTCATCGAAATGCTGCGTCATCACGCGGGCGATTTGCGCGTGATGATGGCCGGGTGGATTAAAACTGCCTCCGAAGATGGCAAGGCGATGCATGCGCCCATGTTGGCGGCGGTTCGCGAAAAGAGAAATTGGAAATTTGACGGCGGAGGCGCAAGGCGGGAGCTTTTACGCATGAAACCCTCTCAACTGCCCATGATCGCCGTCGCGGTGTTGCTCGCCGGGATGATCTTCATGGTGTTCGACATGTCGCAGCCCGTGAAGTCATCGCATGGCTCGGCGGCACCGGGAACCGTGGGCGCGGCCATTGCGCAGTCCACCTCGGCGAAGCCAGTGATGGTGGAGTTTTATGCGGACTGGTGCGGGCCTTGCAAAATCGTAGGGCCGAAGGTGGAAGAGTTTGCCAAAGAAGTGGCCGCGAGGGCTCGGGTGATCCGCGTGAATGTGGATGAGGACCCTCGGCTCGGGCAGCAGCACGGGGTGCGCGGCATTCCGGCCTTCATCGTCTTCAAAAACGGCAAGGAGACGGCCCGGGATGTCGGGGCGATCTCAAAGGAGCGGATGCGCGAGTTGCTGGCGGAGTGAGTTTGCGGTTGCGGGAAAGGGGCGCGTGTCATTGAATCGCGGCCCGCATGAAACCGCTCCTTTTGCTCTGCTCCCTCGCCTTGCTCGCACCGGCCGTCTTGGCCGTCACGCCGGATGGAAAACACAAGCTCGTGCTGATCGCCGGGAAGCCCTCGCATCCGCCGGGCATGCATGAGTTCCGCGCGGGCACGATCCTGCTGGAAAACTGCCTCAAGAGGGTGCCGAACCTCGTCGTAGATCGTCACGAGATGGGCTGGGTGAAGGACGAGGCCACCTTTGCCGATGCCGATGCCGTGGTGATCTATGCCGACGGCGGTGGCAAGCATCCCGCCGTGGTGGACGGACATCTGGAGACGCTGCGCCAGCTCATCGCGAAGGGCGTGGGCTTTGGCTGCATGCACTACGGCGTGGAAGTGGTGGCGAACGAGGCCGGGAAGGAATTCCAGGAGTGGCTCGGCGGGCACTATGAGAACTCCTTTTCCTGCAATCCCATCTGGTCGGCGAACTACACCAAGCTGCCCGAGCATGCGATCACCCGCGGCGTGCAGCCTTTCACCACCGAGGACGAGTGGTACTTCAACATGCGCTTCCGTCCGGCCTTCAAGGATGGCCTTGTCACGGCGGACGACGGCGCAGCCAAATTTGCGCCCATCCTTACCGCCATACCGACCGATGCCACGCGTGACGGCCCCTATGTGTATCCGAAAGGACCGTATCCGCACATCCAGGCCGAGAAGGGCCAGCCTGAAACGATGATGTGGGCTATCGAGCGAGCCGATGGCGGTCGCGGCTTCGGCTTCACCGGCGGCCATTTCCATGCCAACTGGGGCAATGACAACGTGCGCAAAGCCGTGCTGAATGCTCTCGCGTGGGTCACAAAGGTCGAAGTGCCAGCTGGCGGCATCGAATCAAAGGTCAGCGACGAAGAACTCCAAGCCAATCTCGATCCCAAACCGGCACCGAAGCCAAAAAAGACCGCGCTGGAGATGCCGAAGGTGTTTCAGCGCGTGGCGGTGAGGTGAGGCTTACGGCCGTGGGGGCTTCTTTTTCACTGCCATGCATTGGAACGCGGTGAACCTAGAGGTGGGAATGAATAGCCGCAAAAGAACGCAAGGAGCGCAAAACCAAAGCCTTGAAGGAGGGACTCGACTCACTTTCTTTCTCTCGAATAACTTAGCCTTTTTGGCTGGCAAAAAGATGTGTGGCAAAAAATAAGCACCCTGATTCCATCTTTTTGACGCCAATCTTTTTGTCAGCCTGTCTGCCACTTGGACGGTACTCATCGTCCCACAATCAAGCGCCTTGAGTTCAGGTGCTTTGCGATCTTTGCGTTCCCCCGCCCGCATCGCTACGCGAAGCGTTGCGGGCGGGTTTGCGGCCATTTCTGCCTTGGCCTTTTCAGAAGCCCATCTGCTGGCCTCCCTGAATCTCGCGGGAGCTTTACTGGTTTTCGGGTCGCCCGAAGAGGTGATCCGGGAGAACGGATTCGACATTTGGCCTGCGGCATTCCAGACTCGGCCTCATGCCGACCCCGCCCATGACCAAGGAAGCCCAGGATGCCTATGAGGAGGCGCTGAGGAGAATCAAACTCTGCCGCCATATGGGGCAGATCGGGATCGGACTAAATCTCAGCGGCTTAGGCCTTACACAAGTGCCCCCGGAGATAGGCCAGCTCTCTTCGCTGACTCATTTTGCGCTCTTTAGCAACCAGCTCACCAGCCTGCCGCCGGAGATCGGCCAGCTCTCCGCGCTGACAGATCTTAACCTCTCTGATAACCAATTCACGAGCCTGCCACCTCAAATCGGGAAGCTTTCTGCACTCACTACAATTGCACTCCATAACAACCGACTCACAAGCCTGCCTCCGGAGATCGGCCAGCTCTCCGCGCTGACGGAGCTTCGTCTCGACAACAACCAGCTCACGAGTCTGCCGCCGGAGATCGGCCAGCTCCGCGCACTGACGGAGCTTAACCTCCTCCACAATCAGCTCGCGAGCCTGCCGCCGGAGATCGGCCAGCTCAAAGCGCTGACGGTGCTTTCCCTCGACAACAATCAGCTCACAAGCCTGCCTCCGGAGATCGGCCAGCTCTCCGCGCTGACGGAGCTTCGTCTCGACAACAACCAGCTCACGAGTCTGCCGCCGGAGATCGGCCAGCTCCGCGCACTGACGGAGCTTAACCTCCTCCACAATCAGCTCGCGAGCCTGCCGCCGGAGATCGGCCAGCTCAAAGCGCTGACGGTGCTTTCCCTCGACAACAATCAGCTCGCGAGCCTGCCGCCGGAGATTGGCCAGCTCAGCGCACTGACGGAACTTTTCATTAACGACAACCAGCTCACGAGCCTGCCGCCGGAGATTGGCCAGCTCAGCGCACTGACGGAACTTTTCATTAACGACAACCAGCTCACGAGCCTGCCGCCGGAGATTGGCCAGCTCCGCGCACTGACGGAGCTTTTCATTAACGACAACCAGCTAACCAGCCTACCGCCGGAGATCGGCCAGCTCACCGCCCTCACACGGCTTGATCTCAACAACAACCAGCTCACGAGTCTGCCACAGGAGATCGGCCACCTTACATCGTTGATACTGCTTCAACTCTCCAACAACCAGCTCACGAGTCTGCCGTCGGAGCAAGGTAATTTGCGGGAGTTGATGCTGTTGACCCTAGAGGGTAACTCGCTGGGATACCTGCCTGAAAGCCTACAGGGACTAACGAAGTTGAAAGAACTAACGCTGCATGGGAATACGGCCCTGGGGCTACCGGCGGAGGTGCTGGGGCCGCGTTTTCGCGCTTCAAACGTGGACAATCCGCCCGCGAAGCCGCAGGCGATCCTGGATTATTACTTCGCGCAGCAAAAGGGCACACGACCACTGAATGAGGTGAAGCTGCTGCTGGTGGGGCGTGGGGAGGCTGGGAAGACCTCGGTTTCACGGGCTCTGCGCGGGGAGGTGTTTCAGAAGGAGCAGGAGGAGACGCCGGGGATCGAGATCCGGCCCTGGGTGCTGGCTTGTCCCGGTGGGGAGCCGGTGAAGGTGCATGTGTGGGACTTTGCGGGCCAGGAGATCACGCATGAGACGCACCGCTTCTTCCTCACCGAGCGCAGCCTCTATGTGGTGGTATTGGATGGGCGCGGTGGCCAGCAGATGGAGGAGGCGGAGTATTGGCTGAGTCATGTGGAGCGCTATGGCAGCCGGAAGGACGGGGACAAGGTGGAGCACTCGCCGGTGATCGTGGTGCTGAACAAGTGGCGCAGCCCCGGCCCATACGATGTGGAGAAACGCCGCCTGCAACGCGAGCACCCAAACATCCGCGCCTTTGTGGAGACGGACTGCCTGCCGAAAAAGGGTGAGAAGACGGGCCACGGCATCGATACCCTGCGGGAAACGATCTGCGCGGTGCTGGAGCAGATGCCAGCGGTGCGGCAGGCGTGGCCGCTGACGTACTTCCAGGTGCGGCAAAAGCTGGATGAACTGGTGTCGCACAAGGATGCGACGAAGCGCCGGCATTTTCTAAATTGGGAGGCCTACCGCCAAGTCTGTGTGGACTGCGGGGTCACAGACCAGGGGGCGCAAATGAGTCTTGCCGAGAACCTGAATGCGCTGGGCGTGGCATTGTACTATGGCGATGACGAACGGCTGCGTGATACCCGCGTGTTGAACCCGAACTGGGCGGCGAATGGCCTCTACGGGCTGGTGCGGGGCGTTCACCGCAAGCCTTTCGATAAGAAACCGGGGCAGCTCTGGCAGGGAGAGTTCTCGGCGGTGCTGGCGGAGGGCATGGAGGGCATGAACCAGGAGCGCGGGGCCACCATCGAGGACTATCCGGCGGAGCGGGATGGCGTGCGAGTGCATGAATTTCTGCTGGAGCTGATGCAGGACCGCGAGCTGGGCTTCCTGGCTGGAGAGCATCAAAACGAGCCGCTGTACCTGCTGCCGGGCCTTCTGACGCTGGATGAGCCGGAGCCGAAGGACTATGACGTAGCGGCGCACATGGAGCAGGCGCAACTGCGCTTTCGCTACCTTTATGAGCTGCTGCCCGCTGGGGTGATGAGCCGCTTCATCGTGCGCACTCATCCGCTGAGTGATGACTACTACCGCTGGCAGCGCGGGGCGGTGCTGGGTTGGGGCCATGCACGTGCACTTGTGATGGCAGAGCGTCGGCGGAATCCGCGGGTGGATGTTTTTGTCGTTGGCGGCAGTGCGGCAGAGCGACAGGAACTGGCCGGCGTGGTGCGGGCGAACATGGATGAGATCCATCGCGGTCTGCCAGATGGATTGAAAGGACAAGAGGAACTGGACCTGAGTGTGCCGGGTGAGCAATACGAAAGCGTGGAGAAGCTGGAGCAACTGGAGACACAAAACATGCCGGTGCAGATCATGACGCGCACCGGTGCGCAGAACCTGCCGGTGACGCCGGAACTGGAGCAGGTGCAGCCCGCGAAGGCGCGGCGAAAGAGCGCGCCGAAGCTGAAGGTCTTCGTGAGCTATGCGCACACCAATTACAAGGTCTGGGACAAGCTGAAGCCGCATCTGGATGTGCTCAAAAACGAGCGTCTGGTGTCTTGGTGGTATGATGGCAAGATCCGTCCCGGCAGCGAATGGGATGACGCCATCCGCAAAGAGATGAAGGAAGCGGACATCGTGATCCTGCTGCTGAGCACGGCTTTCTTTGCCTCCAAGTACATCAAGGGCGTTGAGCTGCAGGAAGCCCGCCGCCGCCAGCAAAGCGGCGTGGCGGAGATCCTGCCCGTGCTGCTGGAACCGAGTGAGGCCTTTGCCCAGCAGAAATGGTTAAGTAAGCTGCAAACGGTGCCGAGCCAAAACGGGCAACTGCGCCCGCTGACGAGCTTCAACCCGAGTGTGAACGGCTGGAACCAAGTGCAGAAGGCCCTGCGGGAGATGATCGCCGAAGTGGCGGCAAGGAGAGGTGCTGTGGATTGATGGAGGGGGCGATGCCGCGCTCTTATGAACCCGACTGCATGGTTGCGGCTCAGTGAGAATCGCGGCTTGCAAAGCAGCGGCCTGAAAGTCACAATCGACCATGCGCCTGACGAAGATCACGATGAAAAAATTTGCCCCGTTTTCCGACGGGGAGATGGAATTCCCTGCGGTGGAAGGAACCGAAGCCCTGGCGGAGGTGCATCTGCTCACAGGCGAGAACGGCACGGGCAAAACGCGTGTGCTGGCCGCTCTGATGGGGGCACTAGGGAACGTGGGGCCGCTGCAAGATCGCGTAAGGCAGGACTCGGGTGCGGAGATTGAGGTGTGTGCCGATTGGAAAGGCTTATGGCGGTTCCGAGATGGCGCTGAGGACCCCCAAACGCCAAGCCTGCCCATTGGAATGGAACTCATCGACGATATGTTTGCCATGGGTGGATCAGGCATCGCACTGCTTGAAGAAACCCCGAACGGGGCTGCACCTGAACTGAAACCCGCCCGTGCGCACGAATGCCTGACACTGAGTGGTGCTGTGGGCGGAGCAGGCATCATTCAGCGCCTGATGAAGCTGCGCATGGGCGTGGCGCTGGAGCGTGATGCATCGCCGAACGCAAAGGAGGCGGGGAGACTGACGGCATGCCTGCAAAAACTGGAGCAGGCGATCCGTGACATCACGGAACGCGAATTTGCGCTGCAAGTGCAGCAAGGACGACAGGATAAGCTCATCGCGCAATGGGACGGGCAGCGTTTGTTTTTCTCCGAACTGCCGGGTGGCTTGCGCTCATTGCTAAACTGGCTGGCAGGGTGGGTGGTGCTGCAGTCGGAGCACTTCGAGGAAAGTGCCGAGCCGCTGAGTCAGGCCGTGACGCTGATCCTTGATGAGCCGGAGAACCATCTGCATCCGGCGTGGCAGCGGCGGGTGCTACCGGCCTTGCAAAAGCTCTTCCCGAGAGCGCAGATGTTTGTGGTGACGCACTCGCCTTTTGTGGTCAGCTCGCTGAACGCGGGATGGATTCATAAGTTCACTCGTGATGCCAAAGGCGTGGTGAAGATCGAAGCACCCAAGAAAGCCAGCCGTGGTGACAGCTACATGACGGCGGTGCAGGAGATTCTGGATCTGACGGAGTGGTTTGACCCAGAAACAGAGAAAGAGATCGCCGACTTTGAGACAGCACTCGACAAGGCCTACACCAACAACGGAAGTAGCGTGGATGTGATGCGCCAAATGGCCGATCAACTGTCCAAGCGAAGCCAAGAGGTGACGAATCTGGTGGCAGGACTCGTGGCGCAGTTTGACCGCACTGCCGCCAGTCAGAAAAAGGTACCCGCCACCGAGCCGAAACGGAACATCAAGCTGTCGTAGCACGCCATGCACCCGTGGAACCGTCCTCAGGAACCCGCAGAACTGCGCACTCAGCGTGCCGCGCTGACGCGAGCGTTTGTGAAGAAGCGACGGGCCACAGGCAAGACGCCGCGCTGTAAGTGGCCTAAGGTACGAAATGCGACGGGAGAGCTGATGACGCTGCAAAAGCTGCTTGCTGAGCATACCGGGCGGCATTGCAACTACTGTGACAACTTGATGGACTACACTGGCCCGAAAACAATCGATCACTTCCTTCCAAAGAGCCGCTTCCCCTGTCTGGTCTATGTGTGGAGCAATCTCTACCTGTGCTGTACCTACTGCCAACGCAAAGGCACCCGCTACAACAAAAAGGCACTGCGTCCTGATGAGCTAGGCTACAGCTTTAGCCGCTACTTTCGCTATCACCGTGATGGCACTATGAGTGTGGTCGCCAATGACAAGACGGATCAAGAACGTGCCGAGATCACCCTGAGATTGCTGGATCTGAATGATGATGAGATGGTGAAGGATCGCCGCAGGGCATTCATGCAACATCAAGTGCCTCGTAGGCGGCCCTTGCGGGCAGGACTGGATTCTTACACTGCCAGTCTGCGTGATGCGGTGCAACGTCCCTCGTTTGAAGACAAGCCATTTCGGGACTTCTTCTCTCAGGAGCAGGAGAGCTGAAGTCGCTGCTGCTGCCGAAGCTGCCGGAGGAGAAGCGGGAGGAGACGGCGGGGAATCTGGAACTGCTCACCAAGGCCGTGACGAGCACGAAGCCGAACCGGGCGTGGTATTCAGTCTCATCCGAAGGCCTTCTGGAGGCGTCGAAGTATGTGAAGGACTTCACGGGCAACATCGCGGAGACGCTGGGGAGCCTGACGAAGCTGCTGGGGCTGTAGGAAAGTGGCACAGGTTTTTTACCTGTGGGTTCCGGTCTGAGGCGGAGCCGAACAGGTAAAAAACCTGTTCCACTTTCTTGGGGGCGTGAGGGTTACGAAGGCTCGGTGGTGGCCAAAATCTCGTCGAAGCGTTGTTTCCAGGCGGTGGCGCTGGTTTCACGCAAGAGCCAGCGGCGACCTTCGGCACCGCATTCGACGCGGATGGGCATGGGGAGGTTTTCCATGGTCAAGACATCGCGCATGAGGCTTTCGGCGTGGCCGGGTTCGTGGAGGAGGCCGGTGACTTCGTGCTGGACGGTTTCGGCGAGACCGCCGGAGCGGGCGGCGAGCACGGGCTTGGCGTAGTCGTAGGCTTCGTAGGCCACGAGGCCAAGCGGTTCCCACCACACAGAAGGCGCGAGAAGGGCGCGGCATTTGCGCAGGGTCTCGTGCTTGGTCTCGCCGCTGATCTGGCCGAGGTGGCCGATGAAGGGGTTCATGCGCAGTCGCTGCTGCACGAGGGATTCGAGCGGGCCTTCGCCGGCGATGAGGAGTTGTGGGGTCTTATTGCCGAGCTGGGCACGCAGCGCATCCCAGGCATCGAGCAGCACGGCGATGCCTTTTTCCGGCACGAGACGGCCGAGGAAGAGGTAGTAGCCCGCGTCTTCCGTGCGCGGCGCACTGGGCATGGCATCCCATGAGTGGCGCAGCGTGTGAATCTTCGCCGGATCGATCTGGCCGGCCTGCACGAGGCGGTCTCGCATGAAGTCGGAGATGGCGATCCAGGCCTTCACGCTCTTCAGCCAACCGCTGCGGCGGAGAAAGCGCAGCATGGTGGCAAACACGGCGCTTTTGAGCACGGAGCTTTGCCAGGCTCCGGCACGCACCTCGGCGAAATCGCGTCCGTAGAGTCCATCCGGGCACACTTTGCCATTCACGAAGAGCGTGCCACCGACGGAGAAGGGGCGGAAGTTGTGCAGGTACTGGATGACGGGCAGGCGACGCTGCAAGGCGGCATGGTAAAGCGAGGGCGAGCCGACGGGGTAGATGTTGTGAAACAGCGCGGCCTTCGCGCCGGTGGCATCGAGTGCTTGCTCGAAGGCGGCTCGGCTCTCGCGATTGTAAAACAAGCGCTTCACCTGGCCAAGGGCGTTCGGAGCGTCCTCGCGTTTCCACGTGGCGCTGTCGAAGAAGCAGCGATGCATCGGATGCGTCTCCGACAGATGATTGAAGATGCGATCGACGCTCTTCTCCTCGCCGCCGGGGAAGAGGTATTTGTTGAAGACCTGGAGGATGGGCGTGCTCATGCGGGGTCGAGGTGCCTGCGTGCCCATTCTTCAAAGACATACATCATCCACACCCGCTGGCTCAGCGGCCAGGCGGCCTTTGATTCGAGCGTGCTGGAGAAGTAGTCGTCACACATCCGCGAGGTCAGCGCCGGATCGAAAAGGCCACGCTCGCGGCAGCGACGGCTTTCGAGGGTATCTCGAATGCGCTGCTGCCACTTCGGCAGGCGCATCCACTTCATCAAAGGCAGCGTGAAGGTCTTCTTGTGGCGGTCATCGTAGATCCACGGTGGGAGCAGCTCGCGGAAAGCCTCGCGCAGGATGCGTTTGCCACCTCCGGGCGTGAGTTTTGCCTCGGGTGGAATGAGGCCAGCGAGAGCGAAGACCTCGGCATCGACGAGCGGCACGCGGAGTTCGAGGCTGTGGGACATGCTCGTCCAGTCGTTGTCACGCAGGAGGGTGTTCGCGAGGTAGGTTTGCGTCTCCCGGAGCAACAGCTCATGCAGCCACGAATCCGGGGCGTGAACATCAAATCGGGGCGTGGCTGGCATTGGAACTGACTGGCGCAGAAGCCGTGCCACCTCTTCGGGAGGCAAAATGCTGCGACCATGGGCCTGCCAGGTATGCGGATCGCTTCCTGCGCCTCCAAGCCCGTAAAACAGAGCCTTCCAGCTTGGTTTGCCCTTCAGCGAGGCAGGCAAGATCCGATTCAATTCACGCATCAGCGGGCCAGCGAGCTTCAGTGGCGACTTCGCCGCGACGGCAGCGAGGCGATGGTAGTTGTAGCCCGCCCACCATTCATCGGCTCCGAGGCCGCTGAGGGCCACTTTGACCTCGCGGGCGGCGACTTGCGACACGAGCCAGGTGTTCAGCGCATCGCCGGTGGGCTGGTCCATGGCATCGAAGTAGGCATCCAGCTTGGATTCGAGCGAGGCGGCGCTGAGTCGCTCGCGGAAGAACGAGCAGCCGAGGTGCTTCGCGGTGCGTTCGGCGGCGTCGGTCTCATCCGGCACACCGGCGTCGTCTTCGTAACCGATGGAAAAGGCCTTCACGACCTCCTGGCCGCTCTTTCGCATGCAGGCGGCCAGCAGCGTCGAATCGAGTCCGCCGCTCAAAAACACGCCCACCGGCACATCCGCGACGAGATGAGCCTGCACGCTGCTCATCACACCATCGCGGACGCGGCGCTGCTGCTCATTCGGATCGCTGATCCAGGATTCACGGCCCGGCCAGCGAGGCTCAAACCATCGGCGCACCTCCACCCGGCCTTCACGCCATTCGAGGAGATGTCCCGGCGGCAGGCAGTGAAGGCCTTCGAGCATCGTGTGCGGTGCCTGCACGGCTCCCCAGCGCAAAAATTCGGCCAAAGCCTCCGGCGAGAGTTGATTGGAGCCGCTGAGATGTTTCACGCCGCGAAGCTCCGAGCCGTAGCATAGGTCGCCATGGTCGCCGGTGGACCAGTAGAGCGGTTTGATGCCAAAGTGATCGCGAGCCAGGGTGAGTATGCCACTTTGCTCATCTCGCCAGGCGATGGCAAACATGCCGCGAAGCCTTGGCAGTACCGCGTCGATGCCATCGCGAGCGATGAGGGTGCCGAGCACGACGGTATCGCCGGTGGACTCGAGCTGCGCCTCGCCGAGCTCGCGGCGCAGCTCGCGGAAGTTGTAGATCTCGCCGTTGAAGGTCAGCGTGTAGCGACCGCCGCCAAAGCGCATCGGCTGGCGGCCGTGGTTGCTCAGATCGAGGATCGAAAGGCGTCGGAAGCCCATCCACCAGCCATCGTCGAGCACCTCCGAGCCGTCATCCGGTCCGCGATGCGTGATGCTTTTCAGCGCGGCGGATTGGCGGGCACGCTCGTCCTCACGCCAAGGCGTGCGAGAGGAGCGAAACCAGCCGAGAAAGCCACACATGAGCGGAGGTGGAACGTTCAACGCTCAACTTTGAACGTTCAACATTCAAAATCAGCCATGACGCGAGGAACAGCCTCCCAGTTGGAAGTTGAACGTTCGATGTTGAGCGTTGGACGTTAATTATCGGTGCTCGATCATCGCGTCGAGCGGGTAGCGCACCTTCGGCAGCGAGGCGTAGCGGTCATCGGCGCTGCGGTAGCCGACGGGGCAGAGCACGGCGCAGGTGAGGCCTTGGGCTTCGAGACCGAGGATTTCATCGAATTTAGCCCCGACGAAGCCTTCCATCGGGCAGGTGTCGATTTCGAGCAGGGCGCAGGCGGTCATCAATTGGCCGAGGGCGATGTAGGCCTGCTTCTTGGCCCATTCGGTGGACATGTAACCTTGCGAGTGAGAGCCCATGATCATCTGGCGGTAACCGGCGAGGGCATCGGCGGTGCCGCCACGCACTTCGACGATGCTGGCCATGAAGGCGTCGATATCCGCCTCGCTGAGGGACTTTTTCACGGTCATGACGACGAGGTGGGAGGCATCGGCCACCTGGCGCTGATTCCAGGCGTGAGGCACCAATTGCTCGCGGAGGGCGGGATCGGTGATGACGAGGAATTTCCAAGGCTGAAGACCGAAGCTGGAAGGCGTGAGCACGAGGCTCTTTTCGAGCGCGGCCCAGGTGTCGGCAGGGATTTTCTTGGCGGGATCAAAGACTTTCGTGGCGTAGCGCCATTCGAGGGCGGCGAGGAGATCGGAGGTGGTCATGCGGCGTGCGGTTTGCATGGCGGCGGCGGGTTGCGCAAGGGCAATCTGAGTCGGAGGGGCCATGCTCCTTGCAAAGAAGGGCAGGGGCCGCTTAGTTCACGTCCTCCCCGTATTTCCGTCATGGCCCAGGCATCTCCCGTTTCACTGAAAAATCTCACCGTTCTCGGCAAAGAGCATCTTCCCACTGGTGGAGGCTTCATGGTTTTGCCCGCCCGGCTCTGTTACTTTGATCTGATGCGCCTGGAGGTGCTGCTGGCTGGCCGGGAGGTGGTGTATCTCATCGAGCAGGGCGCGGCGCATGATCCCGAGCTGAAAGCGCATTTGGAAAAAGACAGCGTGCATGCCATGGCCATCGTGCCGCATGCCACGGAGCCTGCGGCCTATCGCTCCGCCGTGCGTGAGGCGCTGAAAGGCGGCGCGGTGATCATTTACCTGCCCGCTGTGGCGGCGAGCGTGTGCGCTCCGATCACCTCGGTGCCGGGAAACCGGCTGGAATTCCTCCTGAAAGCCGATGTGCCCGTGCTGCCGCTCCAGGTGATGCAGCGTCAGGAGGCGGCGATGCCGATCGAGCGTCCTTACCGCGATGACGAGACGATTTTTGCCTTTGGCACGCTGTTGCAAGGCGAGGACGTGAACCTTCCCACCTATCAAGAGCGCATGCTGGAGCTCTCCGAGCAGGCTTTTGGTGCCAGTGAGGGCCTGAACATGCACCTGGCCTACGCGGTGCTGCTTGGCTTGAAGAAGCACGGCACGGGCAATTACGTCGTCGATGGCAAGGACGAGAAGACCCTGCGCTACGACAAGATTCTCGGTGCCGCTCTGGCCCTCTCGCGAGTGGTGCGGCGTGAGACGACGAAGTCTCGCGTGGCCGTGATTCTGCCGCCGGGCATTGGCGGGTTGATTTGCAATCTGGCGGTGCTCTTCGCGGGCAAGGTGCCGGTGAATTTGAATTTCACCGCAGGCCGTGCCGCCATCGACAGCGCCATCCGGCGAGGCGAGATCGACCGTTTCCTTACGGCGGACATCTTTGTGCGGAAGATGCAGAGCTTTCCGTGGCCGCCGAGCAAGCAGCTCATCCTCATTGAGCGCATCATGCCGAAGATGAAGGTGTCCATCGCCCTCTGGCTGGTGCTCAGCAAGCTGCTGCCCTCCGCCTTGCTCGCTCTGGTGGCTGGCATTCCCAAAAAAGGCGGTCGCAATGAGGCGACACTGCTTTTCACCAGCGGCAGCTCCGGCGAGCCGAAGGGCGTGGCGCTCACGCATCGCAATCTGATGGCGAACGTGACGCAGTTCGGCAACCGGCTAGGTCTGGAGCGCTCTGATAGCATCCTCGGCAGCCTGCCGCTGTTTCACAGCTTTGGCTGCACGGTGACGCTTTGGTATCCGATCATCTATGGCCTGCATCTGGTGACCTATCCCACGCCGCTGGAGACCAAAAAACTGGCGGAACTCATCGAGAAGCATCGCGTGAGCCTCCTCATTGCCACGCCCACTTTCCTCCGCGGCTACCTGCGTGGCGTGAACCGCGAGCAACTCGCCTCCATCAAGCTAGTGGTCACTGGCGCAGAAAAACTCCCTGCGACGGTTTCGGAAGCTTTCGAGACCAAATTCGGCAAACGCGTGCTCGAAGGTTACGGCCTTACCGAGACCTCCCCGGTATCCAATTTGAATCTGCCGGACCCCGCGCCCATCGGTGACGAGGACAAAGGTTTCGTCTGGCTGCCCAGCCATCGTCAGGGCAGCGTCGGTCAGCTTTTGCACGGCCTGGCGCTGCGCATCACGAGTCCTGACAGCGGTGCTCGGCAGTCCTTGCATCAGAGCGGCATGATCTGGTTCAAAGGTCCGAACGTCTTTGATGGCTATCTGAACGATCCGAAACGCACGGCCGATGTCATTCAAGATGGCTGGTTCCGCACCGGAGACATCGGTCGTCTCGATTTGGATGGATTCCTCTACATCGAAGGCCGTCTCAGCCGCTTCTCCAAAATCGCGGGCGAGATGGTACCGCATGAAACCGTCGAAGAAGCCATGGTGAAATGCATGGGCCTGGAGAATGAGACCAGCCGCAAGATCGCCATCGTGGGCGTGCCGGATGCCGATCGGGGTGAGGCCCTCATCCTGCTCACCGCACTGCCCGGCGGCCCCGAGCATCAGGAGATCCTCGACCTCCGCTACCGCCTGCTCGACAAAGGCGTGCCGCCGCTTTGGATTCCCAAAAAGATGATCCGCATCGCCGAAATCCCCGTGCTGGCCTCCGGCAAGCTTGATGTGCAAGGCTGCGAAAAGGTGGCCCGAGCGGCGGTAGGCGTGTGATGGGAGGTTTCGGCTTCGGAGTCCTCGTCAGAAGCCATTCATCCCGCCAAACCGGCGCTTGCCTCGCCTATCCAGACCGGATACTTTGACCTCATGAGCGTCGCCACTCTTCAACAATTCGGCCAAGACCTGTCTTCATGGATGGCCCGCGTCCAGCGTGGAGAGAGCATCGTCATCACAAAGGCCGGACGTGTCGTGGCTCGACTTCTGCCGCCGGAGACAAACCTTGAAAAAAGTGCCGAAGCAGCGCCCGCGCACTGGCCGGATTTCGCCGCGCGCCGCCGTGCTGTGTTCGGAGATAAGGTCCTTCCAGCCGGCACCGCAGCGATGCTGGTGAATGAAGATCGCGGCGCATGAGTGCCACCGCCGATAGCAGCCTCATTGTGGCTTTGTATTTGGCAGAGGTAGATTCCTCCCGTGCCGATGATGCCTGTGCTTCGGTGCCTCCGCCCTTACAACTGACGGACTGGCATCGCGTGGAGATCGCCAATGCCTTTCAACGTGCTGTGAGAAATGGTCGTATCACAGCCGCTCAAGCCGCCCACCTTTGGCAGGATTTCACAGGCGACATTGCCGCAGGACGCTTCGAGGTCATCGCCATCGATCATGCCGCTGTTCTGGCCCGTACGCTGACACTCACGCAAAAGCACACGGCTACGCTTGGCACTCGAAGCCTCGATTTGATTCACATTGCCTCGGCTCTCGAAATGAGGGCTTCCGACTTTCTCAGCCTCGATAAACGTCAGCGGCAGGCAGCAGATGCCGAGGGATTAAAAGTGATACCATGAAATCGGATACGGTTTCACTTTTGAAATCTGGATGGCACCTATTGCTCGTTCTGGCAGGAGTGCTTTGTGTAACCCTTGATAAACAAGGGGCTAAGCCGGTTTTCCGGCTGGTGCGCCCGCCAGGAATCGAACCTGGATATGCGGCTTCGGAGACCACCATTCTATCCGTTGAACTACGGGCGCGTCGCGGGGCGATGGATTCGCACGCGGCGGGAGCGGCGGCAAGTGGTTTTCAGTCGCGGTTCACCGCGAGCTCAAGGAGCAAGCTGGCGGCTGGCGAGAGGCCGCCGCCTTTTTTCCAGACAGCGGCAATCTGGCGCTGAAGCCCGGGTTGCTTGAGCGGCACGGCGCGGGTGTTTTTCGGCAAAAGGGTGGTCGCGAGCTCGGGGACGATGGCGATGCCAACTCGCGCCGCGACGAGGGCGCGGATGGTTTCGAGTTCGCCGCTTTCACAGGCGATGTGAGGTTCGAAACCGGCCTTTCGACAGGCTTCGAGAGCGGAGTCCCTCGCCCGGCCTTTGTAGAAGATGAAGGATTCACCTGCGAGCTGCTTGAGCGGGATCTCTTTTTCGTTCGCGAGAGCATGCGAGGCCGCCACGAGCGCCACAAAGGGCTCGGTGATGAGTACGCGGCTCTCAAAGGCGGCCTTGCTGGCGGGAAGTTGGAGAAAGCCGAGGTCCGCATGGCCGGACTCCACGCTGGCGGCGACGCGGTCGGAGCTGTCTTCGATGAGCTGGAGTTTCACGCCGGGATGTTTGCGGCCAAAGGCATGCAATAGATCTGGCAGCAGGCCGGCACACACGCTGGGGATGGCCGCGACGATCAATTTTCCACCACGCACCTGCGCCACATCGGAGACGGCGGCTCTCGCGGCCTCGGCCTGGGCGAGGAGGGCCTCGGCTCGGGGGAGCAGGGCTTTTCCTGCGGCAGTGAGCTGGGTTTCTTTTTTGCCACGGATGAAGAGAGGCGTGCCGAGCTCGGCCTCGAGGTTCTTCATCTGCTGGCTCAGCGCAGGCTGGGCCATATGCAGACGCTCCGCCGCCCGCGTGAAGTGTCGCTGGCGGGCGATTTCGATGAAGTAGCCGAGCTGGTAGAGTTCCATGGCGTTTTAGACGGGCCGGGCCACGACGATGCCAGCATGCGATTTGATGCTGGCGAGGTAGTCGTGCACGGGTTTATCGATGAGCACCTTTTTGCCGGTCAAGGAAGCGTGCATGAAGTGGCAGCGGCCGTCCGCCATTTGGATGGCGAGGCCGACATGCGAGCAGAAGACATGATCCCGATGCGTGACGATGCCGATGATGTCGCCGTTTTGCAGGCGTGGCTCGCAGGCGGCCACTTGAGCCTTCGGGATGTAGTCAAAGGGCACGCGTTCGAGTCGGCGCTCGATTTGATTCAAGGCGGGTACGAGAGCCGGATTGGCCTTCAGGTAGCGGTAGAGCTTCGGGTTGAGCGACATCTCGTCGTTGGCGCGACCTTGCAGGCGGACGACGGGGCCGATTTTGGAGGTGAGGTAGCGCACCTGGCCGCGGGCGGCGTTGTCGGTGAACCATTCATCGAGGTAGTGAATGCGGTCGAGGTAGTTTCCATGGCACACGCCGCCGCGATAACGCGTGATCTCGATCTCGCGGAGAAGATCGGAAGGTGTGTAAGCTGCTTTGGACCTCGAAATCATGCGGGCGAGTCCGAGAGCGGTCTCGAAGAAGGTCCAGCAATCGAGGCCGAGGAAGTTCACCGAGGGCGATTCGATTTGGTCGTCGATTTCGAGTGTCCAGCCGACATATTTCGTGCCGAGCATGGCTTGGCCAAAGAGGGCCACCCGCTGGCCGATGGGCTGTGCACGCCAGTTTCCTACGAGGGCGAGAGCCACGAGGCGCTGAAAGCGGTCCACACCGAGAAAGCTGCGCTTTTGTGGCAGATGCTCGGCGGCTCCAGCGAGCGAGGTGGCTAGGAGGGTATGGAGCCAGTGGCGGCGGTTCATGCGGGAGATGGGAATCAAAAACTGCCTTCAGCTTCGTCTGCGCTCGTTTTGAGGCCAAAGAGGCGCGGAATCTGCAAATGAACCTTGGTGAG
This sequence comes from Verrucomicrobiaceae bacterium, assembly GCA_016713245.1. Classification (GTDB taxonomy): domain Bacteria; phylum Verrucomicrobiota; class Verrucomicrobiia; order Verrucomicrobiales; family Verrucomicrobiaceae; genus Prosthecobacter. Next base: position 1,525,794 of record JADJPM010000004.1, read on the forward strand.
CTGCGCATCCAGTTCCTTCCAAAAGGCCGTGATCCCGGTAGCGAGGCCATTTTGAGCGCTGGTCTGCGCATAGACATTCAGGCAAATCTGGAGCGGTGCCTCGGGCAGGAAGGGTTCGAGGCCGTAGCCGGCCATCGCAGCGGCGCGGTGGCATTGGGTGTCGATGACAAACAGCACGAGGTGGTTGGCTCCACCGCTTTCGGAGGCGCTGGAGAATTGCCCGCGGTTGAAGATCCAAAAGAGATACACACTTAGCGGAATCTCCGGTGGCACCGCGACGAGCACGACGGCGACGTCGAGCTGCGGAAAGCGATTGAGCAGACGCAGCGAGGCACGTTCGAGCTTGCGTTTTTCGGAGCCGGAGAGCGCCTGGGCGAGGTCGGTGACCGGTTTGGTCGTCGCCGGCGCGATGCCGAAGTGCCGGTCTGCTGCCTCCAGCGTGAAGCCGCAGTGGCGGCACACGGCGTCATTTTCGATCACGGGATTCTGGCAGGCGGGACAGCGCACGGCGCATCGTAGAGCCGCCATGGCAGGCTGCCAAATGAAAGGAAGAACATACCCCGGATAGGTCCGGCGTGCTCTTCACTCCTCCTTCGGCGCTTCCTTCGTCACCACAAAGCGGATGCTGAGCTTTTGATCGGTCTCCTGCGGTTCCTCCCAGCCGCGACGATAGATCAGGTCGAGTGCCGTTTTCCCTTCGGCCACGGCGAGGAATTTCCAATGCTCCACGCCTCCCGCGCCGACGAGCAGGTGCGTTTGCCCGGATTCGGCAGGGCCTTGGTAGGCGTGATGGGTCTGCTTCACGATCTTGCCATCCGGCAGTTGCAGGCTGTTCCAGGAGTAGCCGGTGGTGGGATTGGATTCGAGATGGAGGTCCACCGTTTCGCCGATGATGAGGTTCACGGTCTTGTCGTGATCGGCGGCGGTGAGCAAGGGCTGCGGCGGGCGTGGTTTCGGCGGCTCGGGGGCGGCGCAGGAGGCCAGCAGGTAGGCTGCGGCGAGGGTGAGTGCGGCGGTCAGCTTCATGGCGAGAATCGTGCTTCGCCAACGGTGGTTACCCCGCAAGGATTCGAACCTTGAACGAGAGAATCAAAATCTCCTGTGTTACCATTACACCACGGGGTAGTGGCTGAGCCGGTCTGATAGTAGTGCGATGATCTCGCCGCGCAAGGAGCGAGTGCAATTTGCCACGCCATCCGGCTCGAAAAATCAGCGCTGCACCTTGGCATCGCCGCCGGAGGCGAGCTTTTCCACCTCGGGGAGCGTGGCCATGCTGGTGTCGCCAGGGGTGGTCATGGCGAGAGCACCATGCGCCGCGCCGAGATCGACGGCCTTTTGCGGGTCGTTGGCGACCAGCAGACCATGCACGAGGCCGGCGACGAAGCTATCGCCCGCGCCGATGCGGTCGAGGATGTCGAAGCGTGGGTAGTTGCGGCTCCGGAAGTAACTGCCGCGATGCCAGCAGAGAGCGCCCCAGTCATTCACGGAGGCCGTGTGCACGCGGCGCAGGGTGGCGGCGATGGTGCTCAGATTTGGAAACTCGGCCACGAGCCGCTCAATCTGCGGACGCAGCGCGGCGTCCTCGGCGGCGAAGATGTCATCGGTGCCGGTTTTGACCGCTCCGGCCGTGGGGGGCTCGTCGCTGAGCACGCCGATCATCACATCAATGAAGGGGGCGAGGCGGCGGTTGAGTGCCTGGGCCGCTGGGAAACCGCCGCGTTCCTGCCAGAGCGAGGGGCGGTAGTTCAGATCATACGAAACGGTCACGCCGTGGCGCTTCGCGGCCTCGCAGGCCTCGATGGTGACCTGCGCGGTGCTTTCGCTGAGACCGGCAAAGATGCCGCCCGTGTGCAGCCAGCGGCAGCCGAGCGTGCCGAAGAGGTGGTCGAAGTCGTAGTCACCCGGTTTGATCTGCGAGGCGGCGCTGTTGCCGCGATCGACACTGCCTTTGGCACCACGCACGCCGAAGCCACGCTCGGTGAAGTTGATCGGATTGCGCACGCGTTTGCCCATGCCGTCGTAGGGCACCCATTGGATGAGCGAGGTGTCCACACCGCCTTGAAGGATGAGATCCTCGGTGAGGCGGCCGATCTCATTGTCGGCAAACGCGGTCAAAATGCCAGTGCGCTGCCCAAAGCAACGGCGCAGGCCACGGGCGACGTTGTATTCGCCGCCGCCTTCCCAGGCGGTGAACTGTCGCGAGGTGCGCACGCGTCCCTCGCCGGGATCGAGGCGCAGGAGGACTTCACCGAGGGAGAGCAGGTCGTAGGCAGGCTGGCGGGACATGGGGCGGGAGCTATGAAGCTGGGAGCGCCCTCGTGCAAATGCCGCATCACGCCGATTGCACGGCGACGGGGGCCGCGTTTATACAGGAGCCATGAAACGACTCGCCTTTGTCCTGCTGCTTGCCGCCTGCACCGCGCCCGTGGACTCCGAAACCAAGCCCCTCGGTGAAAACGTGCTCTCGAAGGAGCAGATCCATGCCGCGAAGCATGGTCCGGTTGACTTCCTCACGCAGGTGAAGCCCGTTTTGGAGGCGAAATGCGTCATGTGCCACAATCGCCAGGCCTTGCCCGGCCACATGAGCCTCGAAAACCGCAGCGAGGCCATGCGCTCCGGTGCTCTCGGCACCTTCATCGTGCCTGGCAGCCCTGAGAACAGCCTGCTCATCTCCAATGTACACAGCGCCCATTCGAAGATGAGCGTCATGCCCGCCGTGGGCGAGCGTCTCACGGACGACGAGTATGCGATCCTCAAGAAGTGGGTCAAGGAAGGTGCCCGCTGGCCCGCCGGAGCCACTGGTGAGCTGAAGGTGCTCCGCTGATTTTTTCCACGCCATGACCTTTCTCGATCCCTGCAACGACTGGGCCTTCAAACGCATCTTTGGCTCTCGGGAAAGCGCTCCGGTGCTCATCGGCTTCTTGAACGACCTTTTGCATCACGGCAGGCCAGTCATCGAAAAGGTTCATATCCTCGATCCTTACCTGCCATCGCAGATCAAGAACCTCAAAGACTCCGCCGTCGATGTGCGGGCCACGCTCCAGGATGGCAGCGAGGTGCTCATCGAGATGCAAATGCTGCCGGTGGCCGGTTTTTGCGAGCGGGTGCTCTACAATGGCGCGAAGTGCATCTCGTCGCAGTTGGGGCGAGGCATGAATTACACCCGCATCCGGCCGGTGACGGTCATCACCGTGGCGGATTGTGTTTTGCTGCCGGAGACGGACGCCTGGCTGAATCACTACACCATGCGGGAAAAGCGCCGGAATACCGCATGGCCGGTCAGCGGCATCGAAATCGTCTTCATCGAGCTTCCGAAGATCAAACTCGACGAAATGCCCGCCTCCGAGCCGCTGCATGACTGGCTTGAGTTCTTGAAAAACGCCACGCAATGGCACACCATGCCGCGTAAAGTCACCAACACCGCCGTCCGCGAGGCCCTGCGTCTCGCCCGGCAGGATAACCTCTCCACCTCCGAAGCCCATATCATGACACGCCGCCAGCTTTACCGTCACGATCAGAAGAACATGATTCTGTATGCTCTCAACCAGGGCTTCGACCAAGGCCGTAATGAAGGCCGCATGGAAGGCCGCATGGATATTGCCCGCGCCTTGCTGGCACGCGGCATGTCGGAGGCCGAGGTGCTGGAACTCACGGGCCTGCCAAAGCTCGAACTCAACAAGGTCGCGAAGCCCAAAGCCGCCCCCCGAGTGGCCCGCAAGCGTTCTGCCAAGGCCTGATCCCACGTTTTATCTTCCCGCACTTCTTGATTCGCTTCACCTTGATCCGCACGCTCCTTCGCTGATTGCGCCCGCATGTTTTACGTCGCTGAAGATCACGAGGAGGGCAGGCCATTTGCGATGCCGAACAGGCCGCCATTGGCGCCGCGCATGCGCATTGCCTTCTCGGAGGATGGAAAGCTGTCAGAGTCACCGCAGTTTGAGTATCGACCGCAGCAGCAGCAGATGGCGGAGCTGGTGAGCGAGGCGCTGGATGAGAGCCACGCGTTGGTTTGCGAGGCCGCCACCGGCGTCGGGAAGTCGCTCGCTTACCTCGTGCCGGCGGTGACCTTTGCGCTGGAGCAGAAACGGAAGGCCATCATCTGCACGCACACCATCAATCTGCAGGAGCAGCTCATCAGCAAAGACATCCCGCTGGTGCAAAAGATCGTCGGCACCTTCCACGCTGAGATTTTGAAGGGCCGTGGCAATTATCTTTGCCCCACACGACTCCAGCGGGCCATGAGCGAGAGTGGCGATCTCTTCTCCTCCTCCGAGGCTTCCGAGCTCGGCATGATTGCCGACTGGGCCGCGACGACGGAGGATGGCACGCTGAGCGATCTCGATTTCACGCCGGGTGCCCGTGTGTGGTCGCTCGTGTGCAGTGAGCCGCATGCCTGCACGCCGCGTCGTTGTCCGCCGGGGAGCCGCTGCTGGTATCAGGATACCCGCCGCCGCATGGAAAAGGCGGATGTGATCGTGTTGAATCACACGCTCTTCTTCACGCTGCTCGCCTCCGCCGATGAGACCACCACGGAGGATGCGAATTTCCTCTTCCCGCGTGACTTCGTCATCATCGACGAGGCGCACACCATCGAAAACGTGGCCGCGAAGGCCTTTGGACTGCACATCAGCGAGTCGAACCTCAAATTCGACCTCGGCCGACTGCACAACCCGAAGACGCGAAAAGGCTTCTTCCAACTCGTGGGGGACAAAGACGGCATCCGCGAGGTTTTGAGCACCATCGACCTCGTGAACAGCTTTTTCCGCAGCGTCGAGGCCGCGTGCAAATTCAATGCCCTCGGCCGCGAGTTCCGCGTTCGCGAGCCCGAGTTGGTTGAGAACACACTCGCCTTGCCGCTCGAACGACTCGCCAAACGAGCCGACAAAGCCGGCGATGCCGCGCACAAGGAGCACACCAAGCTGGAGTTGCACGATCTCGCGAAGCGCCTGCGGGCTGTCGGAGCCGGGTTGAAGATGTTTTTGGACCAGGAGCAAGAGGACCACGTCCACTGGGTGGAGCGCACCGGCCCGGAAAAGAACATCATCTCGCTCCACACCGCGCCGGTCGATGTCTCGCCAAAGCTACGGCAGATCTTTTTCGCCAGTCGCAAGGCCTGTGTCTTCACCAGCGCCACGCTCGGCATCGGTCACGACGAGGAATTGCGCTACTTCCGCAACCGCGTGGGTGCTGACGAGGCCCGTGCCGCCTGCATCGAGAGCCCGTTCGACTTCAAGCGGCAGATGACGCTCTACCTGCTGCAAAAAATGCCGCAGCCGAGTGATCCCGGTTACCTCGACCGCCTGCTGCATTGGATCTGCCACTTCCTCGATTTGAGCAAAGGCCGCGCCTTCGTGCTCTTCACCAGCTACAGCCAGATGACCTCGCTCTCGGACAAGCTGGAGTCTCACTGCTCGAAGCAAGGCTGGCGATTGCTGGTGCAAGGCCGTGGCATGCCGCGGCATCAAATGCTCGCCGAGTTCAAGAACGACACGCACAGCGTTTTGTGCGGCACCGACAGCTTCTGGACTGGTGTGGACGTGCCCGGCGAATCGCTCAGCAATGTCATCATCACGCGTCTGCCCTTTGCCGTGCCCGATCATCCGCTCACCGCGTCCCGCATCGAGCATCTGGAGGCGCAGGGCATGAATGCCTTCTCCGAATACAGCGTGCCCGAGGCCATCCTCAAACTGCGCCAAGGTGTTGGCCGCCTCATCCGCAACGCGAACGACACCGGCATCTGCGCCATCCTCGACAATCGCATCCTCACCAAGCCCTACGGCCGCGCCTTCCTCGCTTCCTTGCCGGAGTGTCCGACGGAGGTTTTGAGGGACTGAAGTCAGCGTCCCTTGCGAAACTCACGCACAGCCTGCGAGGTGCTCTGGCAGGTGGCGAGCGATCCGGCTAACGCCGCGTCAAATTTCGGCAGCAAGCGGCTCTTCCGAGCTTTTTTGTAGCGTCCTCCATCGAGGACAAAGAGGCTCAGCCCGGAGCTTTCCCAAATCCACACCTCGGGGATGCGGAAAGGCGCGTAAAACTCCAGCTTGTCGATGGCCCCACTGGTGAGGACGACTTCGAGCACCATGTCGGGGCGATCCTTTTTCAGGCTGCCGAAAATGAAACTGTCATCCGGTTCCTTGCCGCGATCACTCGGGATGCGCAGCGTGGCCGCGCCCTGGGACGTGTAGTCGATGTCCTCGTCCTGGCAGTGGCAGACGATGAGGTCATGCAGGGTGTTTTTGATGCGTTCGTGGTCGATGCTCAGTGTCATAAGCTCAAGGCAGCCGCGGAGGAAGGAGGCACGGGTGCGGGTGCCGGTGACGCGGGCGTCGATCTGGAGGTACATCCGCCAGGTGGCATCCCAGATGACCGAGAGCTGGTCACTCGCAGGCACAGCCTTCACGGCGTGCTTGGCGGGAACCGCTGACACAGCGGCGACACGGCGGCGGGGAGCATCTAGGACGGCAGGCATGCGGCCATTTTAAAAGCAGTTAGCGGCTTTGCCAGACTTGATTTAGCAGTTTGAATTCCATCAAGATGACCTCCGCACTCGATCACATCCGCCAGAAACTGGGCACAGAGCCCCGCCGCATCGGATTCATGGGCTTTGGATGGGGGGACCGCCTGTTCCCGATTCCGGCAAGCCTTCGCGGGCTCACGCCAAACGACGAGCCGATGCTCGACACCTTGCTTCGGCAAAAGGACATCTGGCGTGGTGGGAGGATCGTGTGGGGCTTTATCGTGATGGCGAACGAGGCGCTCTACCTGCCCGGCAAGAATGACCTGCCCGGGGATGTGGTTTACTCGCTTTCCGCCACGGATGAGGACGCGCTGGAAAAGCTGCCACAGGTCGCGAAGGCCTTGTTTGAGGCCAAAGTGGCGGAGAAAGAGCTTTCGGATTTTCCGGAGGATCAGCGTGGCATGGTCGAGCACCTGCGGCAGGAGACAGATCGCGCTTTTGGGCTTGCGGTGCCTCACTCGATGAGGCGGAGCTTGGAGTGTCATGTGTCGAGCTTTTGGGCGCATCGGGCGCATTTGCCGGATGAGGCGCTCGGAGGCCGCCTTGTGCCGCTGCTCGTGCTTGCGGGCAAGGTGCATGACGTGCTCATCATCCCGGCCAGCTACTGGCCCTCCGACCTTCTCATCCCCTGGCAGCAACGCGTGAAGGAGCGTGTGGTGCGCCGTGGATTCTCGGAAGAACGCCTCGCGCAGCAAAAGGCCTGGCTCGAAGTGATTGAGCGAGATGGCCCGCCTGCGCCTTGGACGGATGCCACGCCGGAGTCGATTGCGGGTGACTGGGCGGGTGAGTTCGAGCGAGAGATTCCTGGCGAGCACGGTGCGTCGCTGCCCACTTTGATGACGCGTCAGGAATGGCATTTCGAGGCGGACGGGCGTTGCACGCTCGTTTTGACCATGCAGCCGATGAACAATGGCGAGCCGATTGGGGAGGCTCCGTCCTTTGATGCGGAGCAGGAAGGCTGGTTCACGATTGAAGACGGCGTTTTGACGGTGCGCTGGGGTGGTGATGATGCCAGACAGACGACACTCACCATCATCTCATCCGGCGAAATGTTCGATGGGGAGCTTTTCTGGCTCCGCCGCACCCATCAGCCTTCTCACGAGGAACGAGCAAGCGAGGTGACGGATGGTGGCAGCACCATTTACCGGCACAAGCCTCGTGCCGCGCCCACGTTTGCGCCGCCGGACATGAGCGAGTCGAATCTCCAGGCCATCGACGACCATGTGGCCGAGCACATTGGCAAGATCGAAAACGTCTGGCATGAGATCGTCTCCGACATCGTGCATATCGACGTGCATGTCGTGCCGCCGCGTCCTGAGCGGCCCTACTACACGCTGGTCACCAGCGGCATGAGCGACCTGCCAATGAACGCCCCCGAGGGTGCGGAGGACTGGAAGTTTGCCGAGCTGATGCTGTGCCTGCCGCCCGACTGGCCGCTGACGACGGAGGCCTTCAAAGATGAGCGAAACTACTGGCCCGTGCGCTGGCTGAAGACGCTCGCCCGCTTTCCGCACGAGTATGAAACCTGGCTCAGCGTGGCCCACACCATCCCGAATGGCGAGCCGCCCGAGCCTCTCGCGGATAACACCGATTTTGCAGGTTTCATGCTCGTTCCGCCGCTCACCACGAGCGTTGAGTTTCATGAGTTGCTCGTGCCTCCACTGAGAACGATCCACTTTCACGCCCTCCTGCCACTGACGGCTGCCGAGATGGCCTTCAAATTGAAGCAGGGCGCGGATGCTCTCATGGAGCGCCTCGAAAAGGCCAAGATCACCGAGTTGATCGACCTCCACCGGAAAAGCGTGGTGTGAAGGTCCTGCGATGCTCGAGGCAAGTGAGGTGTGAACGCCGCTTCACTTCTCATCCAGCGCCCGGCGGATGCGATATTTGATCGCGAGTTGGTGGGCGGGGGTGTTGGCGAAGTTGAGGGCCTTGATGCGTTCGATTTGAAGCAGGGCGCTGCTTTGAGTGGCGTGGTAGAAGCTGCCGCTGTGGGCGAGGCTGAGCAGGCGGGTGAGGTAATCGAGCTGGAGGTTCTGCCGCATGGTGCTGATGGGCTTCGCGGGATCATCGCCGGTGCAGATGGCGGTGGTGAGGGAGGTGAGCACTTCATCGACGCTGACTTCGTTGCCATAGAGCGTGCTGTCCTGAAGTCGCTGGAGGGTGGATGGATGCAGGAGGTGAGAGAGCAGGGAAGTCTGGAGGCGGAAGATCACATCATGGAGCTTGGGATCCTCGTTTTCGTCACCATGGTCAAAGCCGCGGCGCTGCTGCTGGAGATGGGCGTAGAGCTCCGGCGGGGCGGCAAAAGCCTCAGGAGCAAAGGCGTGCTTCGCGAGTGCGGCGAGAGCGCGGCGTTGTTTTTCCGCCTCGACGGGCTTGAAGGGCTTCACGCCTTCCGCCTGGCCTTGCACGGCACGTTCGACATACACGCCGCCGACATAGCGTGAGATGGCCGTGAGGGCATTGCCAGCCTCTTTGGTGAGCGACATGTAGGCCTGCGAGACTTCCTGCCAGCTCTTGCCGGGCTCGGCGAGGTCTTTGAGGACGTTTTTGAGTTCGCCCTTGGCCATGTCACAACGCTGCTCGCCATAGGCGATGGGATCGCTGCTCATGTCGAAGAGCATCGCACGTGGATCGATGGCCTTGCCGGTGGCTCGCATGTCGTCGGCGTCGTTGGCAAAGGCCAGCTCGGGCTTGTGCGACTGGCTGGCGATGGCTTCGAGGCGCTTCACCTCCTCGATGGGATCTTCCAAAGCCTCACTGTAGCCGAAGTTGATGGCCCAGTGGTCATAGGGACCGGGCTTGGTGGTGAAGTACTGGCCTTGTTTAACGCCTTTCGGTGCGAGGTTCACAGGCGGGTAATCCATCACGGAACCGGTGAGACCAGTTTTTTCGGTGATCTCGGCGTTGTGGATGTTTTCGGGGCTGTGGAGGTAGCTGGAGCGGAAGTTGTGGTTCAAGCCGAGGGTGTGCCCGACCTCGTGCAGGGCGAGGTAGTAGAGCGATTCTTTGACGAGGCGGTCCACCTCGACGCGGTCGCTTTTTTGCATGCGGAGCATGGTCTGGCCAAACTGGATGCCCTGGCGGGCGCAGTTGCAGGCGAGGCAGGCGTGCGGGTTGGCCTTGCTGGCTCCTTCGGTGGTCTGCTCGGTGGCGAGGCCGAGATCGTCGAAGAGCTTTTTCGTGAGCAGGCGCTTCGTGATGTAGCTGTATTCGAGCATGATGTCCGCTCCGAGGATCTGGCCGGTGCGGGGATTGGCAAAGCTGGGGCCGTAACCGCCGAAGGGTGGGTTCACGCTGCTGGTCCAGCGGAGCACGTTGTGCTCGATATCGCCGGCGTCCCACTTGGCGTCATCGGGTTGTTGTTTGACGACGACGGCGTCTTTGTAGCCGGCGGTCTCGAAGGCTTCATTCCATTTCAGCACGGCGGCGCGGATGGTGTCGCGGAATTCGACTGGGGTGGTGTTTTCGATCCAGAAAACGATGGGCTCCACGGGCTCGCTGAGGGCGGTGCCGGGCTTTTGTTTCACGAGATTCCAGCGGTGGATGACATCGCGGTAGGGCGCGGCATCGAGGCTGGTCATGTCGGTGATCTGGTGAGTGAAGTAGCCGATGCGTGGATCGTCGAGGCGAGGTTTGAAATCAGCCTCCGGCATGGCGATGAGCGTGTGCTGTACCTGCACGCTGATGTAGCGGCCATCGGTGATGTCCTCGTCATGCTCGTGGGGAGGATTTTGGTTCTCGTAAACGTACTCGGCGATGATGGCGGTGTTCTTCGGGTAGCCGTTGATGCGCATGACCTTTGTCTTCGGCTCGGAGAGCCGGCCGAGGACGGATTTCTCGCCAAACTTCACCATCGTGAGTGATTCACGCAGGAAGAGATTCGTGGCGGCGATGAGCACGCCATCGGCATCCTCGGCGGCGATGCTTTCACTGGCGAGCACGGCGGGGCTGATGTTCGCGTTCCGGGCGCGGGCGAGGGGACTCTGCGGGTCGAAGTGGATGGAGGTGTTGCTCTCGACGAACTCGACGCGGTCGAAGATCTTCCGCAGCACGACGATGGTCTCCTCGCCATAGCGGCCGCGGTTGTGCCCGACGCCGACGGGGCCATCGACGCTGTGATTGAAGTAGATGAACTCAGGCCCGAGCTGCGATTTGGCGATGTAGAGCCATGGAGCGCCTTTTTCCATGTCCAGGTACATGCGGAAGAGGCCGTCGATGCGTTTGAAATCCTTCGTGAAGTCCGCCACGGACTTTTTCTTGGGCTTGCTGTCCTCGGCGGGTTTGGAGGTTGTGGGGGCGGCTGGCTTGGGAAGCTCGTCTTTGGTGGGTGTTGGAGCTGGCTGAGGTTTGGGCTCAGGCTGCGGAGGTTGTGGCTTTGGCTCGGGTTTGGGTTCCGGCTTCGCGGGATCGGGTTTTGGCTCCGGTTTCGAGGGCGCTGGCTTGGGCTGCGGTTTGGGTTCGGGCTTCGGCTCGGCCGCGTGACTGCCCAGGGCAAGAAAGAGGATGGTGAAGGAGGTCAGAGTGCGGCGAAGCATGGTGGCGGGGTGGTTGAAGTTTGAAAATCTATGGGACAACGCCGCTTCGTGCACGGCTTTGTGCGTAAATTATTTGGGCGAGCGTTTGCTTTCGATGGTGCTCCGAGCCCTATCACGCTCCAGGCAAGGGCCGCAGAGGGCCAGTAATTGCTCGGCTTCCGCGAGAGATCGGCCTGCAGAGGCCCACTCGTTGGCGGCGCGGGCGGCGAAGGCATCGCGGATGGGGCCTGAGGGGAGTTGCTGGGCGTAGGATTGCAGTTGGGCGAAGTTTTTCATCGTCGCGCCGAGATAACCGCCGACGGCGTCGGCTGACTTTTGCAGCTCCGGGCGGTTAGAGTGATCGAGGAGCCATTGAATGGCATCCTGCGGATGATCATTCACATAGGCGCTGAGCCACTCCTCGCTGAGCTTGCTGCGCTCGGCTTGGGTCGGCAGTTGGGACACGATTTCCAGCCCGGCAGCGTGATCCACGCCGTCGCGATGGCAAACTTTGGACAACAAATAGTCCCTCAGCCGCTTCGGCTCGACGTTCGTGAGGGCGGCGAGAGCTCCGTTGGCATCGTTGCTCATCCAACTGTGAGCGATCTGGATGAGAGCCTTCTCTCGCAGGAAGACATCATCGATTTGATCCGCCCAAGCGGCGCTAGCGAGCGGGTCTTTGTCTGCGGCGAGGGACAGCAAGTGCTCGATGCCGGTTTCTTGAAGCACGCTGTCGTCTTCGAGGGCATTGACCCACTTCCAAGCGGCCTCCGTGTCTGATTTTGTCCAGAGATCGAGAACTGCCCACAGAGCACGCTCCTTGAGCAGAGGTGAAGAAAGGCCACGCAGAGCTATGAGTGCGCCGTTGAGGTCCAAAGCGGCCCAGCGTTCGAAAAGGCAGCGCAGCAAGCGCCGCCGAACCTCGGGGAAAGGATTGCGCAAAAGGCCGCGCAGCATCGCGGGCAGTTCCTCCAGACGCATCTGCGAGATGGGAAGAATCGCTTCCGCCCAGTTCTCATAGGTCAGCAGGGCGAGTCCCGCCTCCGAAGAGGCTTTGGGCGGCGGCTGGAATGCCTGCACCTCGATGGAGATTTTTGATTTCGGCTGCTGGGTCGCTACGGCGGCCTTTTCCGATGGTTCGAAGGTCTTTTCGCTCGCGAGCCAGAAGCCCACGAAAAGGCACAGCGCATGCAAAAGCATCTGGAGCATGAGTTTCATCGATCTGCCTCCAATCCATAGCTTTTCAGCAGCTTCACACGCTCTGCGGTGCTCAGGAGCGTCTCTGGCACATCGCCTTGCAGCCAGGAAAGAGCGGCGGTGCGGTCGCTGGTGAGCCACTGCTCGACATGATGCTCGATTTGCTCGTGACGGTCCCTCTGATCGACGATTTGGCCGTTCAGCTCAATCCCGCGAACCGGGTCATTCAGTCCGATCACCCATGCGTAGCCTTTGAGCATCTCATCCCGCTTGGTGACGTCGGTTTCCGCTGCGATCAGGCTCTCCATGGCCTGCGGATCGATCTCAGCGAGATGCTGCCCCATGTGCCTCTCGGCTGAATAAACATCCTCATGCGGTTTCGCGTTCAGCTTGGCCAGAATGGCCGAGGAATTGCGCCAAGAGCCCGCCTGATTGGCGAAAGCGGTGAGGCCTTCCGCTAGGCATGAGCGGCCTTTGTCGGTCAATTGGGCTGCGAAAGCCAGCACACGCTCCGCCGGCAGCCTGCACAGCCCCCAGGAGGCGTTTTGCAGCACGCCCACGGTATTTAGCCGATCCGCAGGGAGCGCTTCGATGAAGCGCAGCGCACCCTCCGCATCCTCGCCGCTCCAGGTGGAGATGAGACTCCATAGCAAGTGGTCCGCCTCCTGGCAGCGCGGCAATCCGAGCACGATGCGTGCAAGAGTGCGTGGGTCGTGTCGGCGAAAATCGCGCACGAGCTCCTTCGCCAACGCGAGTTGCTGCTCCAGCGTGAGTCCGGCCTCGCTGCGAAAGAGCAACTCGGCTGCGCTGGTGTTGCCTTGGCGCATTTCTTTCCGCACCCAGTCCATCGAGGCGGTGACGCTGGTGAAGGGTGGGGGCTTGGGGAGCAACTGGGTGACATGGGGAACCGCGGGAGCCTTCTTCACCGATTCAGGCTGCAATGGGGGAAGGGGATCATCCCTTTTTACCGACGCACCCACACCTGCGCCGAGCGCCATGCATAGCGCGGAGGTGACAAGGGGGCGGAGGAACTGCATTGGGCTTTTGAAACGTCCCAGCGGTCGAAACCTTGGACGAAGCCAAGTCCCGCGAATGCCCCGGCACTTGGCAAGTACCTCTCCTTGTTACTTGCCCAGCTTTGCGTCCAGCTCTTCCAGTTTGAAACGCACACTGACGACATAAGCCTCCTCGCCTTCGGTCCAGTGGCCGTAGGTGGTGGTGACGAAGGTGCCGTCGGGCAGAAGCTCGACGCCGGGATAGGTCGTGTCTTGGCCTTTTTTGTTGTCCATGATGCGGATGCGATACTGGCCTTCGGTGCCGTTCACGATGTCGTCGTATTTACCGACCCAGCCCACCCAGTCGCCTTTGGTGGCGCTGACGTGCGTGGTGTCGCGGAAGCTGATGAAGAGGCGGCCATCGGGTGCATACTTCGCGACGTGGCGGTCCCCCGTAAGCGCGGCGGGGAGTTCTTTGGGCTCGCTCCAGCTCAGGCCTTCGTCGTTGGAAAAAATGACGAAGGAATTGTACTTCCGACTGTTTTCGCGGAGCAGCACAGCGATCTGTTTTCCATCCGGCGAGCGGAGTGCGCCGGGTTCGCAGAGATTGGCGTCGGGAAGCATCGCGATGGGCACGGGCACGCTCCAAGTGAGGCCGCCGTCTTTGCTCAACGTCGTGTAAACCCAGAAGCGCCACGGTTTGGCGGTGGAGGACGAGTAATCCGGCGCGTGGGGGCTTTTGATGCGGTATTTCTCCACGTCGCCGCCGCGAATGAAGCGGCCGTCGTCATGGAAAAACGCAAGGTAGTGCCCTGGCGTCTTCAAATCGATCACCGTGCTCATCGTCACCACGCCACCGAAGTCGCCGATGGCTTTCAGCTCGCTCCAAGTCGCGCCATCGTCTTCGCTGACAGCCATGCGGATCGGATAGAGGCCGCTGAACATGATGAGGCGCTTCTTGCCGCCCGCATCGACCACGCGATGCAGCGTGGGCACTTCGAGCGAGGTCTCCCAGTTCTTCGGCGTCGGCAAACGATCGCTCCAGGTGAGCCCGGTGTCGTTGCTGCGCTTGGAAACGATGGCACCGCGACCGTGGCCCTTCGGATAGACGGTGAGCATGGTCATGTTGTCTTCGAGCAAAACCGTCGTCGGATGGCCGAGATACTGGCCTTTTTCGCGATCGACGATGATTTGCCGCTGCGTCTCGCCGCTGATGTCCACGATGGGAATTGTGTAGCCGGGAGCGAGCTTCGTTTTGAGATTCTTCGGCGGTGTGAGGGTGACGTCGGCCTTTTGGAGCTTGGTTTGAGCGAGAGCCGATGAGACGAGAAGTAAGGGGAAAAGAAGGCGGAGCATCATGGTGAGGCTCCAAACGACATGCGTAGGCCCTGGCTAGCGTGGTTTCACCCCGTAACCACCGTTCTTCTCCTCCACCGGCAGCTTCGGTCTCGACCGATCCGGGCGGTCTTCCGCAAACCAGATGTTGTTTTCAAAGCGGAAGGTTTCAGGGGCAGTACCGTCGCCGATGTTGAGGTCCGTTTGCACCTCGGAACGGCGGAAGGTGATCTGGTTGTCTTTGATGAGGACCTGGCGACAGGGCACGAAACCCGGCTCACGAGTCTCCTGGAGGATGCGGAAGATCCACTTCGTGGGGAAGCGGATGGTGTTGCCACTAAACTCCGCGTCATCCACGCCGACGAAGGCGGCGGCACATGGGCTGCCTTCGATGAGATTGTCCCGCACGATGAGGCGGGCGGCTTCGTATGTCGCGCCCTGCGGTCGGAAGTAGGGCAGGCCGGTGGAACCTCCGAGGTTGATGGGACGCTCGCCCGCCTTCGTGAAATGGCATTTTTCGACGATCACATCGCTCGTGCCGCCTTTGAGCTGAACTGCGGCGCTGGCCGTGAAGCCTTCTTTGCCGGTAAAGCGACAGCCAGTGATCAAACTGTGATGGCAGCCGACGAAGTCGATGCCCTGGCCGCCCCAGCCGGTAATGGTGCAGGCGCGGACCGTCAGTTGATCGAGGCCGGAGCACTTGATGCCGTCGTGATTGCCCTTGGGGCCGATGTCGCTGATCTGGACGTGCTCGATGGTGATGCCGGTGGTGGGATTCGCCAGATTACCGCCGTCATCAAGATTGAGGCCGTTGCCGGTCTGGCCGCTGAGGCGCAGGTTTCGCAGGGTGAGGTCCTTGCAGCGGGAGAAGTGCCAAGCATTCGCCCCGCCTCGGAAATGGGGCGGCTGCTTTGGATCAAGGGCCTCGATGGTGAGCTTTTCGACGCCACTGACGGAATGACCGCCGGGATAGTTACCGGGGGCGATTTTGAGCGTGGTGCCGTTTTTCGGATCGCGCAAAGCGGCCACGAGCTCGTCCGGCGACTGAATGAGGATTTCCGAAGCAAGGACGGATGGGACAAAAAGGACGGAAGCGATGAACGGGCGAAGCGTCATGGCTTGGCGAGGCCTTCGGGAAGTTGGGCGAGGCGTTCGAGTTCGGTGACCTCGTGGAAGAACCAGGGTTTGGAGTCCTTCACTTTGAAGATGATCGTCTTGGCGGCGAATTTGAGGCCGTCGTGCTCCTTCCAGTCGCTGAAGCGATAGAAATCTCCGCGCCAGTCGAGGCGATGAAGGAGGCTCGTTTCCTTGTCGAAGTAGAATTTCATCGCTGGATCGACGCTGCCGCTGACTTGCAGGCCAAAGCAGGTTTTACCCTCGTCGGTGAGATCAGGGATGACCTCGATCTTTGATTTGGGATCGACGAGAAGATCGAGCGTCCAGGCGCGGACATCGTCCTTGGCAGGTTCGGCACCGCGTTCCTTTTTGTTGATCCACCATTTGTCCGGCTGGGAGAGGATGGACTCGCGAGTGGAGCGCTTTTTGCCCTCGGCAGGCTCCGGGGTGCTGCCGAAATGGAAGATTTCTCTGATGCGGAAGCTATGGAGCAGCTTTTCCTTCCCCCCGACGGCGGTGAGGGCTTTTTCGACGAGCGGTTGTGGCTCTACCGTTTGAGTGAAGGCGGAGGTGGCAAGGAAGAGCGGGAGGAGAAGGCGCAGCATGGCGTGCATCAAACGGCCCTTCGAGGCCTGTCATTGCGCCTCAAAGGCCTTCCGGGTGACGGATGGTGTAGCCTTTGATGGGCCGCTTGCGATCCGTCCAGCGGGGGCCACGGCTGTCGTCATCATTGTAGCCGGTGTCGAGCCGGAGGCCGGCGATCTCACAGAAGACGTGACCATTGCGTGCATAAACGGTGATCCATTTGCCGTGGCCGCGATCGCCGAATTTCCGGAAGGCACCGGAGACGGAGGGCTCGTCAAGCTTTCCGGCAGCATGGAGGATATAGGAAACCGTGCCGGAGCAATCATAGGCGCTGTCTTCAAAGTGACCGTGACCGCCACCACGGCGGTAGGGCTTGGAGCAGATGCGATTCCCGGCAGAAATAGCCCGTAGGACAGGTGCGGGGGCATCGGCCGGGGGTACGGCCTTGTCATTGATGATGATGGCCGTCTTGCCGGGGACGAAATCGTATTCCCAGTTGCTGGGACCAGACGAGCACTGGCAGAGCAGC
The DNA here is from genome assembly GCA_016713245.1 of Verrucomicrobiaceae bacterium. GTDB lineage: Bacteria > Verrucomicrobiota > Verrucomicrobiia > Verrucomicrobiales > Verrucomicrobiaceae > Prosthecobacter. The sequence continues at coordinate 1,542,588 of JADJPM010000004.1, forward strand.
AGGCTGCTGAGGCACAGGAAAAGCAGAGCGGAAAAGCGGGTGAGCATCCGGTGATCTTATGACGGTAATATTCCGCCAATCAAGAAGCGCGAGCGGCTAGGATGCAGCTTAATCAGAAAGGCCATTTCTCGAAGGGCAGGGGAGTTCGAGAAGTACCCGAGCTGCTGTCATAAATGGAAACCACCAGACGGTATGGTTGCCTTTGCGTATTGAGCTTATATTAGATCTGTTAGCTAGAGTCTAGCGTTCGGATCTCTGGACTGGCTCTATTGATTTGCTTCGTTCTGAGCGGAGTCGTTTTGTATGAAAGTCTTCACGAATTCCGAAGATTTGCTGCAAGTGGCAGTTTGCTGTTGCACTTTTGACAATAATTCGCAAATCTACCAATTATTCCCGATAACGATGTCGTCACCTCCTTCCAGAAATCATTTGAGTCTATAATTATCATATCGTAGCTTCAATTATCCTCAGATACGATTCTCTGGCCATTTTCCAATAACCCCAGCCAAGACACACCACCCACCCCTTATGGCCGATACAGCACCGCCCGAACTTATGACGGTTAAAGAGACTGCGGAATATCTCCGCATTCCACTTCCTACCGTCTATTACCTCGTCCAGCGGGGACAGCTCCCTGCCGTGCAAATCGGCGGTCGCTGGCGCATCAAGCGCAGCTTGCTGGATCGTGACGTGCTTCGCAAAGAAGAGGAAGGCGGTCAGCCTACCGTGCTTGTGGTGGACGATGACCCCGCCCTTCAGGCGCTTTTTAAACAGTTCCTCAAAAAGGCTGGCTTCGGCCGCCTTGTGGTCGGCACTGGCTCTGAAGCGATTGCGATGGCCAAGAAACAGAAGTTCGACTTTGTTTTCCTCGATCTCAAGCTGCCGGACGTGCCAGGAGATGAAGTGTATTCCCAGTTGAAAGCACTCTACCCGGATCTGCCCATCGTGGTCATCACAGGTTACCCGGATAGCGAAATCCTGAGTCGCATCCTTTCCCATGGCCCGGTGACGGTGATCAAGAAGCCCATCGAATACGATCAACTCAACCTTGCTGTCAAACAGCTTGGCCACAAGGGCGCTGAAACAGCCGACGCCTGATCTCATCCAAGAGGTCACTTCCGATCAGCCCCAAGTTTCCTGTCCGGAGACTTGGGGTTTTTCTTTTTTGGGGCACCATGACAATGGGTGGGGCTGCTCAAAGGAGATCAGAGGCGTTTTGGCGAGGTTGATCGCGAACCGCACTCCAATTCCAGAGGGCATTATTCAGGAAACATTGCGGTGACGGTTTGTTTCCAAGCATGGTTTCAACTGAGAAGCCAATAGGACGCATGATTTCGGTCATTGATCCGCGGCTCACAAATGTGCCTCAAAACCGCTGGAACCTCGTAAAATCAAGGGTTCCAGAGGTGGCTCGGGACGGAATCGAACCGCCGACACGGGGATTTTCAATCCCCTGCTCTACCGACTGAGCTACCGAGCCATTTCCGAATTTTCGGAGGGCGGATAGGAGCACGGCACGAGAAGCGTGCAAGGTGTTTTTGACCTTCTCTTCAACTTCGATGGGGTGGATGTCTCGAAACGAAGGAAATAGGATGGTTTACGAGTGATTTGAGTATCAGGAAGCGCTGTTGAGCATCTTGTGGAGGCAGGTGCGTGGCTTTTCGAAGTCGGAGGGTGGGTGGTGATAGATGGGAGCGCTGCTCTATTTTTGCGTCTTGATCCGTCTTTTGCTCATTGGTGGAGGAAACCTTTGAATTTGGGCTAGCTGGCCTTGGTGCCAGAATGAGGTCTGTCTGTGCGTTTCAGGGGGCCACATGAAACTCATCCTCTCCCTCCTCATGCTCGCAGCGGTCGCCATCGCGGCAGATGCGCCTGCAAAAAAGAAAGCCGAAGCACCCGCGAAGAAGGCTCCGGCTAAAAAAGTCTATCCGAAGAACCCTGCGCCAACTGTGGCGAACCTGAAGTATGGCCCGCATGAGCGGAATGTGCTCGATTTCTGGCAGGCGAAGTCGGACAAGCCGACGCCGGTGCTGTTTTTCATCCACGGCGGTGGTTGGATGGGCGGGGACAAGGCGGGGATCGCCGTGGAGCCGTATTTGAAAGAGGGCATCAGCGTTGTTTCGATCAATTACCGCTACATCTCGCAGGCGCAGGAGGTGGTGCCGCCGGTGAAGGCTCCGCTGCATGATGCGGCGCTGGCTTTGCAAACGGTGCGCAGCAAAGCGGCGGAGTGGAACATCGACAAAGCTCGCATCGGCGCCAGCGGCGGCAGCGCGGGCGCGTGCAGCAGCCTGTGGCTGGCTTTTCACCCGGACCTGGCCGATCCGAAGAGCAGCGATCCGATTGCTCGTGAGTCCACCCGCCTGTGGTGCGCGGCGGTGATGGGTGCACAGACGACGCTGGACCCGCAGCAGATGAAGGAATGGACGCCGAACAGCAAATACGGCGGCCATGCGTTCCTCGTTGGCAAGGAGCGTCCGACCTTTGATGCCTTCCTGGCTGCTCGTGAGAAGATCCTGCCGTGGATCGCCGAGTACTCGCCCTACGCCCTCGTCAGCAGCGATGATCCGGCCATTTACATGAGCTTCAATGCCGTGCCAAACATGGGCAAGGATGAAAAAGACCCCACGCATACCGCAAACTTCGGCGTGAAGCTTCAAGAGCACTGCAAAGCCAGTGGCGTGGCCTGTGAGCTTTTTTATCCCGGCGTGGAAGGCGTGGCGAAAACAGCGACGGAGTATCTCGTGAAGAAGCTGAAGGAGTAAGCTCAGCGGCTTCCGAGGACTTTTTCAATGAGGTCGTATGCCTCGAAGCGTTCCGCATCCGGGAAGTCGTGATCGGAGTCTGGGTGGCGCACCATGAGGTGCCCACCCGCTCCGTGGAGCTGGAAGACTGGCTCGGCGGCAGAGGCGATGCGGTCCACGCTGTCGTGGCGGAAGTTTGCATCCTTCAGCGGGGCATTCACAAAGACATGGCGTGGAGCGAGAGCTGCGATGAGTTCGTAGTAGTCCCAAGGTGCGTCCTGCGGATGGCCGAGGTAATCCGCCATTTTCAGCATGTAGCGTTCCTGGACGTAGCCTTTGATATTTCCGCCGTAGTAATCGAGCAGCGAATCAAAGCCGCAGCTCGAAACGACCACCTTGATGCGCGGCTCAAAGCTGGCGGTGTAGATCGAATTGTGCCCGCCGAGCGAGTGTCCGATCGTGGCAAAGCCCCTCGAGGTATCGACGAAGGGCAGTGTTTCGAGGTAGTCGAGGCCACGGATGTTGTCCCAGATGGCTTTCATGGTGCCGCTGGGCATGTTGAGGGCTTTCAAATCAGGCTGGTAGTCCGCCAACAGCGGATAGCTGGGTGCTAGCGTGACGAATCCACGCTCGGCGAGTTCCGCCGCATACTGCCGGTGCGGTTTGCCACCGAGACCGACGACGACTTTGTAGCCGATCTTGTTCTCCGTGGGATGCAAGCAGAGCACCGCCGGGGCCTTTTCACCTGCGAGTGCCTTTTTGGGGATGCAAAGGTAAGCAGGCACATTTCCACCTGGCTGCGAGGTGTAAGTGACAAGTCTCCGCACATACGAGCCACAGTCGGTTTCTACGATGATTTGAGGCTTCAGATCACACCGCAGCTCTTTTCCTGGCAAACGGCCGGCGATGGCTTGGAAGCCTTCGAGAGCCTCGGTGCGGCGTTGTTGCCACTCTTCGGATGTTTTGGCATGCTGACCGGAAGCATCGATTTGAAGTAGATTGGAGCGGCTTAGCCCTCTCAGAGGTGGAAGTTCGTCCGCGAAGGCAGCGAGCGGTAAAACGAGGGCGAAAAATAAACGGCGCATGGTTTCCCATACGCCGTTTCGAAGGTCGATGTTGTGAGCAGGCTGTTTTTGTTATTCTTCGTCCCGGCGTCCGCCCATCATCTGGAGGATGTAGTAAAGGAAGGTGGCGAGGGAGCTGATGAAGGCCGCGACGTAGGTCAGGGCAGCAGCATCGAGCACCTTGCCCATGGATTCGGTTTCCTGGCCGGGGGTCACGGCTCCCGTGTGGGCCAGGATGCGCTTGGCCCGGGCGGTGGCATCAAATTCTACGGGCAGGGTGATGAGCTGGAAGACCATCACGATGCCAAAGCAGATCGCGAGGGCAGGGATGGCGATTTTTGGTGCGAGGTAAAAGAGACCAAAGCCAATGAATGGAATGGCCTGTCCAGCCATCGTGGTGATGCCGACGGCCGCCATTCGCCACTGGAGCGGAGCGTAGAGCTGCTTGTGCTGGATGGCATGCCCAGCCTCGTGGGCGGCGACGCCCAGCGCGGCCACATTGGTGCCGTAGAAGTTCTCTTCGCACAGCACGAGTTTCTTGTTCTGCGGGTCGTAGTGGTCGCTGAGCAGTCCGTGAGTGGGCATGACCTCGACGTCGTGGATGTTGTTGAGGTCGAGAATGCGCCGGGCGATCTGGGCACCGCTCAGGCCGGACGTGGCAGGCACTTGCGAGTAGCGGTTGTAGGCCGCTTTGACACGCCAGGAGGCCCACATGGCCAGCGCGGTGGTGCCGAGCATGATGAGGAGGTAGAGGGGATCGAAGTGGATCATGTTTTTTGGGGGTGGTTTGTGACGCGGATCAGATAGACGTGTTTCATGCGATGAAAAGCCCCCGGCGGTTGCAATCCGCCTCCATTTTTCCCCATACAAAACGTTGGTTGCGTGGCGTTGAAGCGGGCGCTTTGATCCCGCGCATGGATTCCCCAGCCTCCGATCCCTCCGCCCCCATCGTCTGCCGCGTCACGGCTTGGTATTTCAAGCGCCGTGCCATGATGGCGGCCATGTTTGCCTTCTTCGGTGCCTATTTCCTCTACGATGGCTCTGTCGGCTATCCGAAGGAAGTGGAGATCGCGAAGAAGAAGGAGTGGTTTAACAGCGAGTTCCTGGCCACCTTTGACGCGGCCAAAAAAGCGGGCTCGCTCGATCTATGGATCGCTGAGCAAAAGGCCAAGGGGATGCCCACCGGCACCGATGGAGAACCGCCGAAGTGGGTGACCTACGCCGCCGCGAATGGCTGGAAGGAGGAGCCACATCACTACACGGAGAGAGAGATCGCGGAGCAGTTTTACTTTGGCTATGGCTGCCTGGCGGCTGCGCTAGCTGTAGGCGTGATCGTCCTGCTTCGAAAAAATACGGTCTTGCGTGGTGAGGCGGATCATTTCGTGACGCCCAACGGCTTGAAAGTGGCCTTCGCGGAAGTCTTTCGCGTGGACAAGCGCAAATGGGATAAGCAAGGGCTTGCTTACGTCTGGTATAAGCCCGGGGGAGAAGGTCGGGAGAAGAAAGCAACCATCGACGATCTGATGTATGCAGGGGCCGACCAAGTGCTCACTAGGCTGCTGGGGCGCTTCAATGGCGAGTTGATCGAAAAAGTGGCAGAACCGGAGCCTGTGGCGGCCACTTCGGAAAACACTCAGGAAACGTCCCTCGGTGAAGGCTGAATCTCAGCCTGAAAAGGCGTGATTTTTTCTCTTGCCAAAGCATATCCAACCTCTAAAGCTCCGCCGCACTTACCACCCCCTAAACACATGGCAGACAACATCCAAGACAAGGTCAAAGACATCATCGTTGAGCAGCTCGGCGTGAATCCCGAACAGGTCACTCAGGAAGCCAAGTTCATCGAAGACCTCGGTGCCGACTCCCTCGACACCGTCGAACTCGTCATGGCGTTCGAAGAAGAATTTGGCATCGACGTTCCTGATGAGGAGGCTGAAAAGCTTCAGTCCGTGGGCGATGTCGTCCGCTACGTCGAAGATCACGCTGAGTGATCCTTCTGATTTGAATTTCATCAAAAAAAGCCAGCCGGTTTTCCAGCTGGCTTTTTTTGTTGGGTCTTGGTTGAGACGTTGGTCAGGGAGAAGGGAAGCGCGTTGTATTACCAGCGGAAGCGCACATTGCCGCGGAAGCCGCGGGTGGTGTCGCCAAAGTCAGCACCCACGCCGATATCGACTTTTGGCATCACACGGAAGTAACCGCTGAGATCCATAACCTTGCTGTCATACTTATCCGCGCTGCTGACGGTCACACCAGCCTGCAATTCGATGGCATCTGTGGCAGCAAAGCGGAGCGCAGGGCGCACAAAGATGGCTCCATCGCTGAAACTGGCTGAGGTATTCGTCGATTTCAGATTGGCATACTGCAAGCCAGCCTCGCCGGTGAATTGCAGCCGTTGATCAAGTAGTTGAGTGTGGAAACCCACCGAGGCCTGAATCGCGGCGAAGTCGTAGTCGCTGTTGGTTGCTCCAGCGGTGCCAGCCCCTTTGCCACTTCCCCAAAAAGCACCGAACTTCAGGAAGAGGGGTTCAAACAAGGCTACACTGAGTGTGCCGCCGATGGTATTGGCACCGTCGAGCCCTTTGCTCTTGGGTTGAATATAGCGGTAGTTCAGTTCGAGGTAATTGTAATTCACCATGTTCGGGCCCACGGCACCGCCGTAACCCATATCGGCTGGTCCACCATAAGTGCCAGGGGCAGGTGGTGGAGCTCCGTAGGGCGAGGTTCCTTGTGGCGGCATCGCTGCCATGCCCCCCGGAGGTGGAGGGGCGGCGTAGGGATCGGTGTATCCCACCGGTGGAGGAGTCACCGCGCTGCTGACCATTGGCGGCTGCATGGAATTCGGATAGGCAGGCACGCTCGGCGGCGGAGCCGATGTGGGAGGAGGGGCCATTCCCATGGTGCCGTAGCCGGCTGGAGGCGGGCCATATTGAGCAGTGGCAAGAGCAGCACTGGCTGCAAATGCTGCGACGGAGACGAGAAGAGGTCTTTTCATGGCAAACCGGGAGAAGTTAATATTTCGGATACGTTAATTATTCTATCAACTTCATGGTTTTCGCAAACTTTTTCTAAAATTTCAATTTGGGCACTTCAATAGAGCCAGTCTGGATATTCAGATCGGCAGAGAAGGGGAGTTTTCCGGCTTCCACCATGCGGTTTGCGCCAGCCTCTCGCCTGCCTACAGGCTCCCACACATGTCCGACCGGCTTTTCCTCCTCGATGCGATGGCGCTCATCTACCGCGCCCACTTCGCCTTCATCAAAACCCCCATCCGCACGAGCGACGGCGTGAACACCTCGGCGCTTTACGGCTTTGCCAACACGCTGCTGGACATCCTGCACAATCAAAAACCCACCCACCTCGGCGTCGCCATCGACACCTCCGCGCCCACACCGCGCCATGAGATGTTCCCGGCCTACAAAGCGCAGCGGGAGGAGATTCCCGAGGACATCGCCATGGCCATCCCGCAGGTGAAACGCCTCCTCCAGGCTATGAACGTGCCGCTGCTCATCCGCGATGGCTACGAGGCGGACGACATCATCGGCATCATGGCCGCCCGAGCGGACAAAGCGGGTCTCGAAACCTTCATGGTCACGCCAGACAAGGACTTCGGCCAGCTCGTCACCGAGCACGTCAAAATCTACAAACCCGGTCGCCAGGGAGCGGATACGGAAATCCTCGGCGTGAAGGAAATCTGTGGGCGTTGGGGCATTGAGCGCCCCTCGCAGGTCATCGACATCCTCGCGCTCATGGGCGATGCCGTCGATAACATCCCCGGCGTCAAAGGCTTCGGCGAAAAGACCGCCACCGCCCTCATCCAGCAGTTCGGCAGCGTCGAAAACCTCCTCGCGAACCTCGACCAACTCAAAGGCAAGCAGAAGGAGAAGCTCGAAGCTAGCCGCGACGACGCCATTCTCTCCAAAAAGCTCGCCACCATCTTCACCGACATGCCGTTCGAGATGGAACTCGCCGATCTCGTCGTCAAACCGCACGACGACGAGGCGCTGAAGGCCTTCTTGACCGAGTTCGAGTTCAACGCCCTCGGGCGCCGCCTCTTCGGCGATGACTTTAAAGCTGGTCGCGGCCGGAAAACGGCCGCAGAAGCGCCTTCAGGCGAGCTTTTCGCGATGGAGGAGGTCACGAAACCCGTGGAGGCCAAGCTAACAACGATCGCCGATACGCCGCACGAGTATCACCTCGTCCAAACTGCCGAGGAACGTCAAAAGCTGCTCCAGTTGCTCGCCGACCAATCGAGCTACTGCTTCGACCTCGAAACGACTGGCCTCGATCCTCGCGATACGCAGATCGTCGGCATCGCCTTCTCATGGAAGGCCCATGAAGGCTGGTTCGTGCATTTCCCGCGTGAAAAAGCCGCCGCCAAGGCCGTGCTCGAAGAATTTCGCGATGTCCTAACTCGCGAGGGCCCGGAGAAAATCGGCCACAACCTCAAGTTCGACCTCAGTGTGCTCCTCGCACATGGCATCGAGGTCCGCGGGCCGTTCTTCGATACCATGCTCGCGCACTCCTTGATCGACCCCGATCAGCGTCACGGCATGGATTACCTCTCGGAGACCTATCTGCACTACACGCCCGTGCCGATCACCAGCCTCATCGGCACCGAGAAGGATGATCTCTTCAGCCAGGCCACCATGGCCGATGTCGCCGCGCAGGATGCACGAAAGGTCGCCGACTACGCCGCCGAGGATGCTGATGTCACCTGGCAGCTTGCCGCCAAAATGCGTCCTGAGCTGAAAGGGCAGCAATACGTCTTCGAATCCATCGAATCGCCCCTTCTGCCGGTGCTCACGAAGATGGAAAACTTCGGCGTAAAGATCGACGTGCAGGCGCTTCGCGAATACGGCATCGAACTCGAAAAGAAGGCCCAGGAACTCCAAAAACGCATCCAGGAGAATGCGGGCGGGCCCTTCAACCTCAACAGCCCCAAACAGCTCGGCGAAGTGCTTTTCGACCGCCTCAAGCTCATCGACAAGCCCAAAAAGACCGCCACCGGCCAGTATCAGACGAATGAGCAGGTCCTGCAGTCCCTCATGGGCCTCCACCCAATCATTCAGGACATCCTCGACTACCGCGAGGTCACGAAACTCAACAGCACTTATGTCGAAGCGCTGCCGCATGCCGTTTCAAAAGTCACCGGTCGCGTTCACACAACCTTCCATCAGCTCATGGCCGCCACCGGCCGCATGGCCAGCAGCAATCCGAACCTGCAAAACATCCCCATCCGCAGCGATTTAGGCCGCGAGATCCGCAAAGCCTTCGTCCCTGGCGAAGAAGGCTGGATATTGATGAGCGCTGACTATTCCCAAATCGAACTCCGCGTCATGGCCGCCCTCAGCGGCGATGCCGCGATGATCGAGGCCTTTGCTCAGGGGCACGACATTCATCAAGCCACCGCCGCCCGCGTCTATGGCGTGCCTCTTGACGGCGTGCTCCCGGAGATGCGCCGCACCGCGAAGATGGTCAATTTCGGCATCATCTACGGCATCAGCGCCTTCGGCTTGAGCCAGCGTCTTGGCATTCCTCGCGCCGAAGCCGCTACCATCATCGAAAACTACTTCCAGCAATTCCCCGGCATCAAACGCTTCATGGATCAGATCGTCGCTGACACCCGTGTTCACGGCTATGTCGAAACCCTCACCAAACGCCGCCGCAGCATTCGCGACATCACCAGCGCCAATGCCACCGTCCGCGGCCAGGCCGAGCGAGTCGCCATGAACACCCCCATTCAGGGCACCGCCGCCGATATGATCAAGCTCGCCATGATCCATGTCGATGCCGCCCTCACCAAGGCCGGCCTGCAAACCCGCATGCTCCTCCAGGTGCATGACGAACTCCTCTTCGAAATGCCCGCCAGCGAAGCCGATCAAGCCCGCACGATCATCCTCGACGCCATGAAGAACGCCATCCATCTCCCCCACGGCGTCCCCGCCGAGGTCGAAGCGGGCACCGGGGCAAACTGGCTGCAGGCCCATTGATGTTGGAAGCCTAAGCTAGTCTTCCTTGTCCTTTCATCGTCGATGCATACCCACTTGGGTCGCACTTGGACGATTAAGGCCACTCTCGAAAACCTCAGTCAGAGGCCGTCACCGTCTGAGACCACCGCTGAAATCGCCCGTTGATGGTTTGTGCACGTATCCGTTCACGAGTTTCGCCTCAGGGCGGACCTACCGACCGCGCGTTTTCATCGAAAGGATGCTCGCACCATGGGTGACGAGGCCGCAGCCGCCGGTGATGATGCGGCGGACCGGTTCGCCGGTCTGCGGATCGGTCGTCAAAGCCGGATCGCTCATCTTCTGCTGCACTTCGAAGCGGCGCGGTTGCTCGTCTGGATTCGCGGGGATGGTTTCGTAAACGTAGGTGGCCATGGTGGTGGTAATTGGGACGCGAAATCGTGTCGGGAGCCATTCGTGGTTCAAGCTCAAAATGGCCTTTGAGAGCGTACGCTACCTTCTTTCCCCCACGACCATAAAGTTCGGCGAATTGAGGCAAAAGACGCCTCGCTGCCGCGTTCCACCTGCGCATGACCACTCAATCGCTCTCTCGTCGCAGTTTCCTTGGCACCGCTCTCGCCACCGCCACTGGCCTTTCTCTTCCACGCTTCGCTTCGGCGGCGGAGAAGCCGAACTCGGTCTTTGGTGGCGTGCGGGTCGGGTGCATCACGTATAGCTATCGCAGCATGACGAAGACGGCGGAGGAGACGCTGAAGGCGCTGGTTGACTGCGGCATCAGCGAAACGGAGCTCATGGGCGGACCGACGCAGCTTTTCGCAGGCATCAAAGGCGGCAAGATCACCGATGCGGAGCGGGAGCAGCAGATCGCCAAGTGCGTGGAGATGCGGAAGATGTTCAACGACGCGGGCGTGAACATTCACATCCACAAGATGGGCTTCGGTCAGTCGAATGAGGAGATCGAGTTCAATTTCCTCGTGGCCAAAGCGCTCGGCTGCACGGCCGTGACCACGGAGCGCAATGCCGTCCTCGCTGCGCGTGTCGCGCCGTTTGCGGACAAGCACAAAATCTGGGTCGGCTTCCACAACCACACGAACAACCTGCCGGAGATGGACACGTTCGACTCCATCCTGGATCTCGGCCAATACATCGGCTTCAACCTCGACATCGGCCACTACGTCGCCGGCACGAAGGGCAAGTCACCGATCCCCGTGCTGGAGAAGTATCACGCACGCATCACGAACCTGCACCTGAAGGACCGCACCGCCGACGGCGGCAACGTTCCTTGGGGCCAGGGCCAGACTCCGATCAAAGAAGTGCTGCAATTGATGAAAAAGGAGAAGTGGACCTTCCCCGCCGAGATCGAACTGGAATACAAGATCCCCGAAGGCTCCGACGCCGTGAAGGAAGTGGCGAAGTGCGTGCAGTATTGCCAAGAGGCGCTGGCGTGAGTGGGTTTCGCCACAGTGAGACATAGCCTTGGGGCTGCGAGCCACGAGGTTGTCCGTTATTGGATTTCCTCATCTCGGATGCCGTTCTCCGCCAAATCAATGCACAGGCGGCAATCTTTCGTTCCACCTGTGTTGGGCTTGTTCCCTCGCATATTCCAAGCTATTTTATTGATATAAATATGCATCTTGACACGCTCCAATATCACTCATATCCTCTGTCTGGCGACGCCAGACAGAGGATATGAGTGATATTGGAGCTAGTAACACATCAATAATATTATTGTTAAAACTGCTTTGAACGAGGCTGAATTATACACCCAAACTACCTCAATGGAGCCCCTTTTACCGGGCACCTCGCGGTCTGAATTGGCAGATTTAACCATGGAAGTCATCGGGCGTTCTCAAGCGCTCACCCAAATGATTCCTTCCCCCATTTCACGTCAGCGCATTGCAGCGCTGGTGCATGAAATGAACAGTTACTACTCCAACTTGATTGAGGGACACAAAACCTTCCCACGAGAGATTGAGCGGGCACTTCGGAACGATTTTTCTGTTAATGATATCAATCGCGCCAACCAATATCTGGCCAGTGCGCATATCGCTGTGGAGCAGATGATGCGCGCACGGCTGGAACAAGAGCCGGAACTCCGCATTCAAAGTGCCGATTTCATCGGCTGGCTTCACTACGAGTTCTACAGCCGTCTGCCGGAAGAGCTTCAGTATGGGGAAAGGCACGACGGCTCGAAATACAAAATCGACATCGGCAAGCTGCGTGATTTTGAGGTGGATATTGGACGCCACCAACCGCCCCATCATGGTTCTTTGCCGGATTTCATGCAGAGGTTCGATGAGTTCTATGGCAGTGGCCGCATTCTGGCCACCAACCAGTTGATCGCCCTCGCAGCAGCCCATCATCGTTTGGCTTGGATCCATCCCTTCGGCGATGGCAATGGCCGCGTAGCTCGACTGCACTCCCAGGCATGGCTGATCCGCTGCAAGGCAGACGGTGCAGGCCTCTGGACCATCTCACGAGGCCTGGCGCGGCAGAAGAGCGAATACTACGCCCATCTGAGCGCGGCAGATCAGAGGAGGCTCAATGACTTCGACGGACGCGGTAATCTCTCCGACAAAGGTTTGGCGGAGTTCTGCCTGTTCTTCATGCGATCCATGCTAGATCAAATCGACTTCATGGCCTCGCTGCTCGATCTCAAAACGCTCGCAGCCAGGATGGAGAACCATCTGCACGTCACTTATCCTCTATGGAGCTTGAAGGAACGTGAACAAATAGGCCGCATTCTGAAAGCCGCCTTGATCGACGGTGAGATCGACCGCACCACCGCCACTCGCGTCGCCGGAGTCAGCTCTGCCACGGGCACCAAGCTCATCCGCAAAGCCCTCGAAGCCGGCCTTCTCAGCACCCCATCCCCCAAAGGAGCGCTGCGTGTGGTCTTCGATGCCAATGTCCTCGAATCCTACTTTCCGAAGCTCTATCAGGATCTGCCGGTGTAAGTAGGGTGCTGAGGCCGGTTTGCTGGATGAGACGGCTCGAAACGCCTTTCCAGCCTTGGAGCGTGTCAGGGAGGGATTCGCCGTCGCGGAGGGTGAAGAGGACGTGGACGTGATTGGGCATGATGACGTCGCTCCAGAGGTCGTAGCGCTGGCCGTCGAAGTGATGGAGGCGGTCGGCGACGATCTGGGCGAGGCGTGGATCACGCAAGGCACAGGAGCCGTGCGCGGCGTCGAGGTGCTCGTCGAGCTTGTCGGAGAACTGGCCGTGGTAGCAGGCTTCGGTGACGTCGTCCCACGGCGGCGGATTGGCGGCGAGGAAGGCCTCGCGGGCGCGAAGCCAGTCATCGAGGTGTTCACGCGGCAGTGAATCGGCGAGGCGGAAGGTGATGAAGATGGCCACCTCGCCCTGCTGCCAATGCGGCAGCTTGTGGGCCGTCTTTTTGATGTCCCCTCGCGGATCGAAGAACTTCGTAACCCTCGGCTAATCGAGAGGAGCGCGGGCACTCTTGCCCGCTTTTTGAAATGGCGGCGAAGCCGCGAAGAGAAGAGGCGGACAGGAGTGTCCGCGCTCCTCTCAGTCCATTCATCGTCCGCGCATTCAACCCCGGAGAAGGTGGTCGCAATCTGCGGCTACCCTGGTTCGCACTTAAACTATCAAGATCACGCACGAAAAACCTCGGTCGGAGCCAGTCACAGTTTGTGACCACCTCTCAGATCGCAATTTGATTTTTTGCACACTGCCCCCGTCTCCTGGCCTCAGCTTGGGACTGCCGAGGGATTCTCAGATGCTTCCGCGTTGCGGGAATTTCGATGGATGGACGGGTCCAGTCGGTTTGGATTTGGCGCAATAGTAGTTTGTCAAACGAGTGCAGCCTGCATTCGCTTACCGCTACTTAATTATGCCATTCATTCGCAAATACCGGTGGAGAAAGAAAAGAGCGATCACAAACAGCACAGGATGCTTAAACACCCAGCTAATGAGCTTACCGCACAAGCTAGCAAATGAGTCTCCGCAAGCCTCCCAAAATCCTCGCCAAAACATGCGCCACACCCGCCAAAATGAAACCTTGATACGATCTCCTGTGCTCCCTCCAAGATGGGGAGGTTTCTCGGCCCAAGGATAAGAATTCAAGAAAACGGCAATTAGCGCTAGTGCGGTGGTAAAATATAGAATCGGGTGCATTCGGATGTCATGCTTGACATCGGGTGCTACCGATGAATCCGCCGTGAAAACCTCATACATAATCCCAAGCGCGAGAACAAGTGGCGTAAAAGCACTGATTTTGTCCATGAGCGTTTGAGGCTCTGCTGGCTCGAGTAAGCGCATGCGCCAAAGTTCATCTAATGCGTTCGATGACCGAGTAACAATGGCAACTGAGCAACGGGGACAGCGCCCGTTCAATATTTTGCTCTTTCCCTCCCGCGTATAGAAATTCGCTCCGCAATCATCACAAGTGAGACCCGCCACTTTAGATCGTTTAGAATGTCTCCAGTAGAGAAGAGCTAAAATTGGCAGAAAAGCTGGAACACCGTAAAGCAGAGAGGCGAACAATATCAGCCCCACGTTTTCAATCTGAAATGGCACGAACGCAATGACTCCCCCAACCAATCCAAAAAACACAACCACAAGGAGCGTAGCGGCACCAGACACAACAAAGATCAAATAATGCCACCACTGCCAATCAATTTGCGTCTGCTTGTAGACGTTGATGCGCGATTCTAAATCTTCGGTTGGGATTGGCATAAGAGTGTTGATGGTGATAATCGCTTCAATTGCTACTCACGCATGATACTCCTGCAACGCCCTCACCTGCACTTCGCTGCCTTGCAGTGACTTGATCGCTCTCAAGGCCGCATCGGCGCCACGGAGCGTGGTCATGATCGGAATGCGATTCTGCATGGCGGCGGTGCGGATCTTCACTTCGTCCTCGCGGGGGTTCTTGCCGCTCGGTGTGTTGATGACGAGGGCCATGTCCTTGTTCTTCATCAGGTCGATGACGTTGGGGCGCTGGCCGCTGGCGAGTTTGGGGAGGATGTGAGTTCAGGCTGTGGCCTTTTGCCGCCTGGTGGCGAGAACCTTGGTGCGTTGGCGGGCAGGACGTTTGCCGCTTTCGACTCGGTAAGCTGCGAAGAGGGACTTGGGGTTGCCGATGAAGACGGGCAGGTCGCCCTCAAGCTCGGCTTCCTTCTTCAATTGAGCGGCTAAGGCTGCCTTCTCTTCCGGGGTCATCAAATGCAGTGGCTTTCTCATGGTCGAAGGTTGGCTGATGGGCTGGCTTGTTTCAATCACTTTCACGGGCGTCCTCAAGTCGATCAGCGAAGGCATGGATGGTAGCTTCCTCAATGTCGAACCGATCCCGGACGGGCTGCTGACCGAGTTGTCGGGCATAAAAGGTGGCTGAATCTTGAGTGGCCTCGCCCCACACGAGGCGGCATCCAAGCGCTCTGGCAATCAGGCAGATGGACTCCAACATGCGCGTGCCGATATTTCTGACATTGACGGCCTTGCCCGAGATACTGGGATGCACAAAGAGAAAGTCGATCATGAGGTGGTTGCACCATGTCCGTCGCACCATTGCACCACCGAGACTGGCGGGGAACCAGTCAGCGGTGACTTTGAGGTAGAAGCAAAACTCGCCCTCTTCCGAGGCGGCGATCAACTGCTAGAGCTGATCGAGACTAAACGCGGCGGTTTTGGTGTCGCGGTAGTGCTTCCAGCGCTTGGCGGCAAGCAGGGCATACTCGCGGGCATCGGCTGCCCGCGCCTGCATGGACTCGTCATCTTCGAGTTCACGCGGGACCCGCCAGCGAGTGGCGGACATCACGTCACGATTATCTCCAAAGTCGAGGATGACATTCCGAGGCTCGTCGTTGTGTGAAACGGCGAACGTGATCGGGATGATAGGCGCGACTTTGGGCATGGTGGAAGATGCTCCGAGTGCCACTCGAAGCTACTTATGATACTCCTGCAGCGCCCGCACCTGCACCTCGCTGCCTTGCAGTGACTTGATCGCCTTCAACGCCGCATCAGCACCACGCAGCGTCGTCATGATCGGAATGCGGTTCTGCATGGCGGCGGTGCGGATCTTCACTTCATCCTCGCGGGGGTTTTTGCCGCTGGGCGTGTTGATGACCAAAGCCATGTCCTTGTTTTTCATCAGGTCGATGACGTTGGGGCGCTGGCCGCTGGCGAGTTTGGGGAGGATGTTGACGGGGATGCCGGCCTCAGTGATGACGCTGCCGGTGCCGCTGGTGGCGTAGAGGGTGAAGCCGAGGTCGGCGTATCCTTTGGCGATGCGGACGACGTTGGGGCGGTCGGTTTCTTTGACGCTGATGAAGACGTTGCCTTTCGTGGGCAGGGTGCCGCCGGCGGCCATCTGGCTCTTGGCGAAGGCCATGCCGAGGTCGTAGTCGATGCCCATGACTTCGCCGGTGCTCTTCATCTCGGGGCCGAGGATGATGTCCACGCCGGTGAACTTGCTGAAGGGGAAGACGGCTTCTTTGACGCTGTGATGCTTCGGAATGACTTCCTCGGTGAAGCCGAGTTCCTTCAAGGTCTTGCCGGCCATGATCTTGGCGGCGAGCTTGGGCAGCGGGACGCCGATGGCCTTGCTGACGAAGGGCGCGGTGCGGGAGGCGCGGGGGTTGACCTCGATGACGTAGAGGTCGTCGCCTTTGACGGCGAGCTGCATGTTCATCAAGCCGCGGACGTTGAGGGCCTTGGCGAGCTTTTTGGCGGCGTCGCGGATGCGGTCCTGCATCGCTGGCGTGAGGCTGAAGGGCGGGATGACGCAGGCGCTGTCGCCGGAGTGGATGCCGGCCTCTTCGATGTGCTCCATGATGGCACCGATGACGGTCGTTTCGCCGTCGCTGATGCAATCGACATCGACCTCGGTGGCGTCTTCGAGGAAGCGGTCCACGAGCACGGGGCGGTCGGGCGTGGCCTCGACGGCGTTCTTCATGTAGTGGGTGAGTTCGGCGTCGCTATAGACGATCTGCATGGCGCGGCCGCCGAGCACGAAGCTGGGGCGCACGAGGCTGGGGTAGCCGATCTGGGCGGTGATGGCCAAAGCCTCCTCCAGCGAGGTGGCGGTGCCGCTGGGGGCCTGGTGCAAACCGAGATCGTCGAGCAGCTTGGCGAACATCTTGCGGTCTTCGGCGAGTTCGATGTTCTTCGGCGAGGTGCCGATGATGCGGACGCCGTTTTCTTCGAGGCCTTTGGCGAGGTTCAGCGGCGTCTGGCCGCCGAACTGGACGATGACGCCGAGCACCTGGTCGTTGACGTTTTCGCGCTCGTAGATGTTGAGCACGTCTTCGAGGGTGAGGGGCTCAAAGTAGAGCTTGTCGCTGGTGTCGTAATCGGTGGAGACGGTCTCGGGGTTGGAATTGACCATGATGGTCTCGTAGCCGAGCTCGCGCAGGGCGAAGCTGGCATGGACGCAGCAGTAGTCGAACTCGATGCCCTGGCCGATGCGGTTCGGGCCGCCACCGAGGATCATGACTTTCTTGCGGTCGTTGTCGCGCACTTCGTCCTCGATGCCGTAGGTGGAGTAGTAGTAAGGCGTGAAGGCCTCGAACTCGGCGGCGCAGGTGTCCACGAGGCGGTAGGTGGGGATGACTCCCGTTTCCTTCCGTGCGTTGCGCACCTTGCCGGGAGTTGTGTCCCAAGCTTTGGCGATTTGAATGTCAGAGAAGCCAAGCTTCTTGATCTTGCGCAAAGTAGCAGCGCTTTCATTGCGATACTCTTCATTGGAAATCGTGCCCAAATCTTTCGGCAGCTCGCGCACACTGCCAATGTCGCCAGTGAAGTCGTTTTGAAGTGAGTTCTGCGTTTGGACAATCTCCTCAATCTGCCTCAAGAACCAGCGATCAATCTTGGTCAGCGAAAACACTTTCTCCACATCCCAGCCCTTCGCGAAGGCCTGGCCGAGGAAGAAGATGCGCTCGGCGTTGGGCACGGTGAGCTTGGTGGTGAGGGTCTCGTCATCGACTTCCTTGTCGGCACCATCGCCGATGAGGCCGAAGCGTTTGATCTCCAGGCTGCGCAGGGCCTTTTGCAGGCTCTCTTTGAAGGTGCGGCCGATGGCCATGGCCTCGCCGACGGATTTCATCTGCGTGGTGAGCGTTTCGTTGGCTCCGGGGAATTTCTCGAAGGTGAAGCGCGGGATCTTGGTGACGACGTAGTCGATGGTGGGCTCGAACGCAGCGGGCGTGTGGCGCGTGATGTCGTTTTTCAGCTCATCGAGCGTGTAGCCGACGGCGAGCTTCGCGGCGATCTTCGCGATGGGGAAGCCGGTGGCCTTCGACGCGAGCGCGGAGCTGCGGCTGACGCGCGGATTCATCTCGATGACGATCATGCGGCCCGTGTCGGGATGCACAGCGAACTGGATGTTTGATCCGCCGGTCTCCACGCCGATCTCGCGGATGCACGCGAAGGAGAAGTCGCGCATGATTTGGTATTCGCGATCGGTGAGCGTCTGGATCGGCGCGACGGTGATCGAGTCGCCGGTGTGCACGCCCATGGGGTCGAGATTCTCGATGGAGCAGATGATGACGCAGTTGTCCGCCTTGTCGCGGATGACCTCCATCTCGAACTCCTTCCAGCCGAGCAACGATTCCTCGATGAGCACTTCGGTGACCGGCGAGAGATCGAGTCCGCTGGCCGTGATGGTTTCAAATTCTTCCTTGTTGTAAGCGATGCCGCCGCCGGTGCCGCCGAGCGTGTAGGCCGGACGAATGATGAGCGGCATAGTGCCGATCTGCTCGGCGATGGTGCGCGCCTCCTCAATCGTGTGCGCCACGCCAGACTGCGGCAGATCGAGACCGATCTTGAGCATGGCGTTCTTGAACTTGAGTCGGTCCTCGCCTTTCTCGATGGCCTCCGCATTCGCGCCGATCATGCGCACGCCGTGCTTCGTCAGCGTGCCGGCATTCCACAGCGACATGGCGCAATTCAGCGCGGTCTGACCGCCGAGCGTGGGCAGCAGTGCGTCCGGCTTCTCGATCATGATGATCTTCTCGACGATCTCGGGATTGATCGGCTCGATGTAAGTGCGGAACGCGAACTCCGGGTCCGTCATGATCGTGGCCGGATTGGAATTGATGAGCACCACCTGGTAGCCTTCCTCACGCAGGGCCTTGCAGGCCTGGACGCCGGAGTAGTCGAACTCACAGCCCTGGCCGATGACGATGGGGCCGGAACCGATGACGAGGATGCGTTTGATGGAGGTGTCTTTGGGCATGGGGGAGGTGGGAAAAGGGGATCAGCGGGGAGCGATCAGGGATTTTTTGGGGAAAGCGTTCAGTTGGGGCGCTTTCGAGGGCCTGGGAAGGGACGAACAGGTTAAAAACCTGTTCCACTTTGGCCGGAAAGCGCGGCATCTTGCATGGTCTGGGAGGTGCGTCAAATGATGGCGCGAAATCGTTTTCGTCGTGGCGTCGCCGAGAGGGGCGAGAGAGCTCCAAGGCCTCAATCGGCCTCGGGGCGTGGATCACGAGAAAGCAGCGCTTTCATGCCTTCACGAGCGGATTTGCCTTCGTGGAGCACGGCGTGGATTTCATCGAGCAACGGCGTGCGGACGCCGCGTGCCCGGGCGGCCTGGTGAAGGCTGGCGGTGTTCAAGACGCCTTCTGCCACCATGCGGGTGCTGGAGAGGATTTGCTCGAGCGGCTGGCCCTGGCCGAGCAGCAGGCCGACACGGTGGTTCCGGCTGTGCTCGGAGTAGCAGGTGGCCATCAAATCGCCGACGCCGCTGAGGCCGTAAAAGGTCTCCATGCGCCCGCCCATGGCCACACCGAGGCGCACCATCTCGGCGAGGGCACGGGTGACGAGGGCCGCGATGGCGTTATCGCCGAGTTGAAGGCCCAAAGCGATGCCAGCGGCGATGGCGTAGGGGTTTTTCATGGCTCCGGCCCACTCGGCACCGGAGATGTCATCGGTGGTGTAGCAGCGGAAAAAGGGCAGGGTGTAGCAACTCTGCACCGCTTTGGCGATGTCGTCGTTTTGGCAGGCGACGACGGCAGCGGTTGCGAGCTGGGCGGCGGCTTCCTCGGCATGATTGGGGCCGGTGAGCACGGCGAGGGTGCTTTGTGGGAGGGATTCGGCCAAAATCTCGCTCATGCGGCGGCCGGTGTTCATTTCGATGCCTTTGGCGCAGGAAACGACCACTCGGCTCTGCTCCGCGGGAGACGAGGCGATGAGCAAAGCGGTCTCGCGAAGGCCTTTGGATGGCACCACGAAGACGAGCATGTCCACCGGCTTCAAATCGGCGACGTTGGCCACGACCTCGACATTGGCGGGAAGGCTCAGATTAGGGAGGTAACGCGGGTTTTTCCGCGTGGCGGCGATTTCCGCCATGAGGCTGGCATCGCGACCCCAAAACTGGACCTGCATGCCACGCCAGGCGAGCATGGCGGCCTGGGCGGTGCCCCAGCTCCCTGCGCCGATCACGGCGGCGCTTTGCATGGCAGGAGGGGAATTCATGAGGCGGGTGTTTTTTTGGCTCCGGCGCGGTTTTCTGTGCCAGCGAGCAGGCGCTGGATGTTCGAGCGGTGCTTCCAAATGGCCAGCACCATGACGACGAGGCCAAACGTGAGCATGACCGCGTCCCATTTGCCCTGACGCCACATCATGAACGCCATCACGGCGGGCACGGCGGGAGCGGCGGTGATGGAGGCTAGCGAGACATATTTGGTGGCAAAAAACACCACCACCCACACGGCCACAGCACCGGCGAAACCGGCGAGCGACAAACTCAGGAGCACACCCGCCGTGGTGGCGATGCCTTTGCCGCCCTTAAAGGAGAGCCAGAAGGTGTACATGTGTCCGAGTACGGCCGAAAAGCCGCCGACGACCTTGGCGGTGGAGATCATCTCGTCCGCCGCCCCGCTGCCGCTCATCCAATGCGCGGCGAGAAAGACGGGCAGCCAGCCTTTGAGCATATCGAGCAGGAAAACGGGGATGCCGATGGGTTTGCCGAGCACGCGGATGACATTGGTGGCACCGATGTTGCCGCTGCCATGCTGGCGGATGTCGATCCCGCGCAGTCTGCCTGCCCAATAACCAAACGGCAGCGAGCCGCACAGGTAGCCGCAGGCGGCGCTGGCAAGGAGAGCGGTGGTGGAAGTCATGGGCCGCATGTCTTAAAGACTCGCGGCGGCGTGCCAAGCGCAAAGTGAGGCCGTTCGTCAATGAGCCGGACTTTCGATGACGGGATGCGCGGGCAGCTTGGCGGCGGCCGCCTCGGCCTCCTTCACTTCGGGCTCGTCGGGAAAGATGACGACGATGTCCTTGATCGAACCATCGGAGCCGGATTCACGTAGCAGCCAGGTGCGGACAAATTTGGCCACGGATCGGCGGCAGTTGTCACGCACGCTGGGGATATGGGTGTGGGTGCCAGCCCGCTTCTCCAGCATGGGCGTGAGGTCTCTTTCGAGTTTGTCGAGGTTCTCCGTGGCATTGAAGCGCAGCCAGCCGGCTTCGGTTTTCTTTTCCATGCCATCGGTGCGGATCGCCGGGGGCAGGGAAGGCCGGATCGCCGGGGCGATGACAATGCAGCGGCCGTCTTTGACGTTGAGACGCCAGTCGTCGGAGAGTTTTAAGTGAAAGCGATACACCACCGGCACCCGGATCTCGCTCTCGGTGGTGCCGAGGTAAACGAGATCGTTGAAGACCGTGAGCGAGTCCGCCTTGGTCACGGTCTCACTGGTTTCCATGGTGGCCAGTTCCAGCACATCGCCCTCGGTGGAAACGACCCGCGTGACCTCCTGGCGGAAGGTTTCGGTGATGTGCTGGTGGCTGAGCCTGCCGGGCAGCTCCGCCAGCCAGTGCAGGCCATAGCTCGCAAAATCGAACCCGCGATCCACCATCCGCCAGACGAGCACCCCGCCAGCCAGGATGGAGACGATGAGCGAAAGGCAGCCCCACTTCCAACAGCCCCCCCCGCGACGCGGTGACTCGACGGCAGCAGGAGCGGGAACGGGGGTTTCGGGCATGGCTTGCGTGATGGGAAAGAAGGTACCATGCCGCAAACTGGTGTATCGAAAACTGGAAAGCTCCGTTGATCACTTTTCCAATTCCCATTTCCTCATCTCTCAGCCATCCTGCCACACCTTTTTCCCCAACAGCCATGCCCATCACACCTGATCAATACGAAAAGCTCGGCAGCTTCTACCTCGGCCGTGAATACGATCTCGAATCCAAACAGATCAAAGACGACCTCGTGCTCTATGATTCCAAGGATCTGGTGACGCACGGCGTCGTGCTCGGCATGACGGGCAGTGGCAAAACGGGTCTCTGCCTCGCTTTACTCGAAGAAGCCGCCATCGACGGCGTGCCTCTGATCGCCATCGATCCGAAGGGCGATCTGGGCAATGCGCTGCTGACCTTCCCCAACCTCGACGCGAAGGAGTTTCGCCCGTGGATCAACGAGGACGAAGCACGTCGCAAAGGTCAGTCGCCGGATGAATACGCTGCCTCGCAGGCCGCGACCTGGCAGAAAGGCCTTGGCGACTGGGGGCAAAGCGCCGACCGCATCAAAAAGCTTCGTGAGACCGTCGATATGGCGATCTACACGCCCGGCAGCAACGCGGGTCTGCCCGTTTCGATTCTCAGTTCGCTCAATTGCCCGCCTGCGGAGGTCACGGACGACGCCGAGGCACTCGCGGACCGCATCGAGAGCACCGTTTCGTCGATGCTCGGCCTGATGGACATCGAGGCGGACCCGATTCAGTCGCCGGAGCACATTCTGCTGAGCAACATCGTCGCTCATTGCTGGAAGAAAGGGCAAAACCTCTCGCTGGAAAACCTCGTGCGCCACATCCAGCAGCCGCCGATTCGGAAGATCGGTGTCGTTGATCTCGAAAGCTTCATGCCGGAGGCCAAGCGCACGCCGCTGGCCATGAAACTGAACAACCTCCTGGCCAGCCCCGGCTTCAGCACCTGGCTCGAAGGCGAGCCGCTGGACATCCAGCGCATGTATTACACGAAGGAAGGCAAGCCTCGCGTCACCATCTTCTGCATCGCCCACCTCAGCGACACGGAGCGCATGTTCTTCGTCTCGCTGCTCTTAAATCAGCTTCTCGGCTGGATGCGCACGCAGCAGGGCACCACCTCCCTGCGTGCCCTTTTCTACATGGATGAAATCTTTGGCTACCTGCCGCCCACGGCCATGCCGCCGTCGAAGAAGCCGATGATGATCCTGCTCAAACAGGCTCGTGCCTTCGGTCTCGGCATCCTGCTGGCCACGCAGAACCCCGCCGACCTCGATTACAAGGCGCTGGCAAACATCGGCACCTGGTGGCTCGGCCGCTTGCAGACCGATCGCGACAAGCAGCGCGTGCTCGACGGCCTCGAAGGCGCGGCGAACACCGCGGGTGGCAAATTTGACCGCCAACTCATGGAGCAAACGCTCGCCGGGCTCGGTGCTCGTGTGTTCCTCATGAACAACGTGCATGAGGATGCGCCGGTCGTTTTCCATGTGCGCTGGATTTTGAGCTACCTCAGCGGCCCGCTCGCTCGGAACCAGATCAAAGCCCTGATGGACCCGATTCGTCCGGCGAAAGAGGAAAAAGCCGCTGCCGAGGACGATGGTTTCGCCCCGCCTGGAGCCAGCACCTCCACCGCCGATCGCAACACCACGCGTCCGAAGTTGCCGGAGGACACCACCGAGCTTTTCCAGTCCAGCGACGAAGACGGCGAACGCCTCACCTACACGCCGTGCATGCTGCGCAGCGCCACGGTGGTCTTTGATGACGCCAAGCGCAAAATCAGCGGCAAAAGCATCGTCACGCTGGTGAACCTGATCGACATCGAGAAGCAAAAAGTACTTTGGGACAAGTTCGTGGACATCCCGAAGGACGACGACCTTTCCAAGTTCGAAAGCGAGCCGAAGGAAAACGCTGCTTATGCCGACCTTCCAGGCCCGGCGCTGAAATCCAGCACCTACACCAGCATTAAAAAAGACTTCACTGATTGGGTGTATGCCAATCACACGCTCGAAGTCTTCTACAGCCCGCTTTTGGAGGCCTACTCCAACCCCGGCGAGAAACAGGACGAGTTCAAAGCCCGTGTGACGCAAACCGCCCGCGAGCAACGCGATGCCGCCATCGAAGAACTCCGCGCCAAAACCGCCAAGGCCGTGAAAGCTTTGGAGGCCAAAGCAGACAAGGCCGCGGCCAAGGTGGAAACCCAAAAAGCCCAGGCCAGCAGCGCCACCATGAGCACCGTCGTCTCCATCGGCGGCGGCATCTTGGGAGCCATCTTTGGTCGCAAAAGCGGTATTACTGCTGCCAGCAGCAGCATCGCCGGAGCCAGCCGAGTCATGAAGGAACGCCGGGAAGCCGCCGCCGCCGAAACTGAATTGGAGGCTCTCCAAGCCGAAATGGCCGAGATGGAGAAGCAATTGGCCGATGAAACGCAAAAGATCCGCGATCAGTATGATCCGGCCAGTTTAGCGTTGGAATCGACGAAACTCACCCCAGTGAAGAAAAACATCCAGGTCAGCGCCACCGGCATTCTTTGGCTGGCGAAGGCGTAAAGACGCTCCCTGTCGGCGTTAGCAAATCAGGATAGGTGGAGTGATGGATGACTGGCGAACACCACTCCAGCACTCCATTTCTCCAGTGCCTCGTTTCATGCAGCGAGGGCGAGGAATTGTCCACGCACGCTGTACCAGAAGGATTCCATGAAGAGGTTCGTCTTGCTGGCGGGAGCCTGCATGGAGGGGATTCCCGTGAACTCGATGCCTTTGAGTTCGCTCATGACCTCACCGTAGGCGGGCATGTGGTTCCAGCCGAGGGAGGTTTCGTTGGCGGCGGTGGAGGCGGAGGAAGGGGTGAAGGCGTTCATGGGATTATCGGGGATGAGAGGTTTGGGGTGATTTGGGGGCTTTGAGAGGGTTTGATTCGCAGGTTTGTCGGATGGCTTGTTTTCGAGAGTGAGAATCGCGTCACAAAAATGAGAATTAAAAGCCAGCAGGATGACGGGCAATGAAGCCAGCCATGCTGCGGCTCTTGGTGCGCCAGCGGGGGCCTTCGCCAGTGATCTGGCCAGAGGTGTCCATGCGAAGACCGCAGATGGTCATGAAAACATGTTCGCCAGGCTTGACCCAGATGGTGATGAAGCGGCCAGGGCCGGCTTCGCCATAGCTGGCGAAGGCACCGCTGGCGAGAGAGGGGCACGAAGAAGGCCAGCCTTGATGAGGACATAAGAAACGCTGCCGGAGCAGTCGTAGGCGTTGTCTTCGACGTGGGCGTGGCCACCACCGCGGACGTAGGGCTTGTTTTGGAGCTTGTTAGCAGCGTAAACGGCGTGCTGAAGCTGGGCAGGGGCGTTGGAGCCGACGGAGGCGAAGCGGCCGTCGAAACGGATCTGGGCGTTGCCGGTGGCGGCAGGAGCGGCAGCGCGGGGAGCGGCGACAGGGGTGGCACGAGGAGCGGTGCGGGCAGCGGCGGCCTGCTGGGCGTGGTAGGCGGCCCAGGCTTGGGCGTTGGCCTGCTGCTGGCGGTGGTAAGCGGCCCAAGCGGCTTGGTTCTGAGCGTAAGCGGCGGCCTGCTGGGCCTGAGGGGCGGCGTAGTAACCGGCGGCGTAGTAGCCTTGTTGAGCGGAAGCGGGAGCAACGAAAGCGACGGCGAGGAGGGCGGCGGCGGCGAGGAAGGTGTTGCGGAGGGCGTTCATGGCGATTTCTTATGTTGTGGAAATTATAACCACAATGAGAATCGTTGCAACGGTAATCTCACAAAAATATGATAAAATTGTAAAAGTGAGAATAAAAGGACCTGAAAATGGGCCAGAATGGGCCAGAATGGGCCGAGGAGAGGGCTAAACGAGAGAGGGAGAGCGATGTGAAGCCCGGTGAAGGGGAGGGGGATGCTCTTTAGAAGCTATGGAAAAACGCTGATAGCCCGGTGAAAAGCGCTAAATACAGAGTTGGGCAGGGCAAACTCTGAGAGAGATGGCCTTTAGAGTCTCATTGATGCCATAAATGATAAAATCCATATCTTATAGCGATAAGAGAGGAAATGGCCGGGTATCGAGAGCGGAGCCGGAAAGGCTCTCCGCGTGAAAAGACGTGCTTTTGGGGCGGGGCTCGGGATCTGAGCCTAAGAGACGGCACATCAGGCCGACTTGGGCCGTGGTTTCGGAGTTCCGCTCTCCCGCCGAGCACAGTGACCTAGACGAACTGAAAGTGGAAACCAAATGGTAGCGCAACATCCGCTCAACGCGTCGCAAACGTATGCGGCCTTTGTTCATTCATCTAGGCGACGCCGTGATCGTGTGCGCCACCGTGCCGATTGAGAATTATCCAATCCCGAGTTGTCATACCAAGGCTCTGTCATGCTTTCTGTTCGCACCCTGTTTTTCGTGTTTCTGTCCAGCAACCTCCTCGCGGGGCTGCTTCCCTCCAATCAGCCTTACACTTTCACGGGTGGTTTTGTGACTGGCGAAGCGGAGAACTACCACGCCAAAAGTCCCTCAGCAGCTGATCAAGGCTGGCGAGAAATTCCCACCCAGGCCGTCGTGCCTGCCGGAGTGACCTTTGACAACCCTTCCGGCGGCCTTGCCATGCAGGTCCCGAACGTCAACGGAACCAATGCGGTGAACTATGCCGATGGACCCTTCATTGATTATTACATCAACATTCCTGGCCCGGGCACCTACCAGCTTTTCCTGACTTGGGATGGCTATGACACCGCCTCAGACTCCATTTACGCGGGCTTTACAGGCGGGAGCGGCATCACGCCCTCCACTTGGTATCAAGATGGCGGTCATGTGACCTCGAATTTTCCCCAGCAGGGCTGGGATGGGACCGGAGAAGTGGGCGCGAATAACGGTTCTCCGGCCCAGAATCCGATGAACTTTACCTTTCTGAGCAGCGGCATCTACACGCTGCGAATCGTCGCCCGAGAGGACGGTGTGGCCTTGGATCGCTTTCGCATTCAGCTCGCCACTTTGCCTGATCCGAACCCGGTGGCCGCTTTGGGGCAAAACATCCTCATCGGCAGCGATGACTTCACGTATGCCAATGGCAGCATCGCAGGCCGGAATGGCGGCGTGAACTGGGATTTCGACAATCAGGACGGCGATGGCTTCGTCGGGCTGCGTCGCGAGGGGCTTTCGAATTGGGACACGGTGTTTGGTTCGGCCACCATTGCCGCGAACAAGCTCACGACGGCCGATTCCGCCGCGAAACGCGAGTTTGGCTTTCCGAATGAAGGCGATGGCGCGGTGAGCGAGACGGGCGGCATTCGCTACAAGCAGGTTTATTACCGCGTGAAGATGACTCGCGCCGCAGGAGCCACCTGGGGCGGTGTGAGCATGTATGACTTCAACAACGAGCGCATCTTTTTCGGCGTGGACTTCAATCCGCCGGTCGTCGCAGGGCCGCGTCACTTTGCCATCGGTCAGGGCGGCGTGACTTATACCAGCAAGCCCGCTGTCGATGCCACGGACTACATCATCGTCGCCAAGATCGACTACGAGAACGACAAGCTCAGCCTGTGGGTCGATCCCGATCTCACCCAGCCCGAGGGCACGCCGGATGCGACGCGGCCTTGGCAAAGCGACAACTGGAACACCGCAGTGCGTCTCGGCAGCGGTGGCACGGGCGCGACGACTTGGGACGATCTCGCCGTCGGCACGAGTTGGGGTGCGATCCAGGCGGCGTATCCGGTCAGCACGCCAGTGACCGGCGCGGATGTGATCATTGCCCGCGAGGACTTCGATTATGACAACGGCAACGTGGTCGGGCAGAGCAGCGGATTCGGCTGGGACTTCGACAACAGCACCACGAACAACGCCTTCATCGGTCGCACGCAGACGCCGAGCAATTGGGACAACGTCGAAGGCTTACCCTACATTTTCTCCAAACGCCTCTCCACATGGAACAGTTCCGCGAAACGCGAATACAACGTCAATGAAGTCAATGGAGTCATCAGCAACGTCGCGACCTCAGAATACAAGGTCGTCTATTACCGCTTCGAGATGCAGCGCAGCGCGGACAACGTCTCGTGGAGCGGTTTGAGCCTCTACGATGGCAACAACGAGCGTCTCATGTTCGGCGTGCCGTTTGCGCAGAATCCGGCGAACAACCGTCGCGAGCTTGGCATTCACAATCTCGGCGCGAATCAGTGGAACTACACGGGCATCGAGCCGGTGGCGGGCACGAAGTATCAGATCATCGCCAAAGTCGATTACACGACCGGTTTTGCGTCGCTGTATGTGAATCCGAGCCTCACGGGCGGCGAACCGGGCTCGCCGAATGCCACGCTGGCCTTCACGAATGCGCACTCGGCGCTGCGTTTCGGCTCCGGTGGCGATTCGCCGACGTATTGGGACAAGCTGATCGTCGGCACGAGTTGGAACGCTGTCGTGACGCCGACGTATCCGGCTCCGGCGGCACTCAGCGGCGCGGATTTGGTCATCGGCACGGATACGTTCACTTACAGCGGCGGACCCATCGCGTTGCAGCAAGGCGGCACGGGTTGGGATTTCCAAAACACCTTTGGTCCGGTCGATTCGAATGATCCCAGCGCGTGGAGTCATCAATACAACTCGCCCTACATCTTCAACAACACGCTGCGCACCTGGAACGCGGGCGCGCTGCGCACCTTCAATGGCGTGGAGGCCGATGGAGCCATCAACGACGCCGACACCTCGGCCGCGAAGGCCGTGTATGTGCGTGTGGACATGCGTCGCGATGCCGGTGTGAGCTGGGGTGGCCTGAGCCTCTACGATTTCGGCACGGAGCGTTTCCTTTTCGGCGTGCCGTTTGCCGAGAATCCGGCGTCGAACGTGCGCGAGTTCGCGATTCATGATCTCGCCACCGGTCACACTTACTCCGGCACGGCTCCGGTCGCGGGCACGGACTACACGATTGTCGCGAAACTCGACTTTGTGGCGAACAAAGCCGTGCTGTGGGTGAATCCCGACCTCTCGCAGCCGGAAAGCGCCAACACGATCGCTGCCGAGCGAGCCTACACCGGCACGAACTGGATCACCGGCGTGCGTCTCGCCTCCAGCGCGGATGGCGACACGCATTGGGACAATCTCGCCGTCACCACGAGCTGGCGGGCGTTGCAGAGCGCTCTCGGGCCGCCCACAGCCGTCCCGGATGCCATCACGATGCGTCACAACAAGAAGGCGCTGCTCGATGTGCGCCAAAACGATGCCGGTGTCGGCAGCGTGGTCATCGTGACACCGCCGAGCAGTGGCACGGCCAGCGTGGACAGCAGCGGACGCATTTTTTATGAGCACACCACCGGCACACCGGCGAGCGATTCACTGACTTACAAGCTCGTCGGCACGAATGGCGAGTCCGCGCCGACGACGGTGACTTACACCTTCACCTCCGCGCTGCGTCTCGCGAACACGACGAGCATCGTGCCGCTCACGCCGCCTGCCACGGGCCTCGCGGTGGTCGATTCGACTCCAGGTCTCAATTTCACCGCGCCGAGCTGCATGACGCATGTGCCCGGCAGCACGAACAAAGTGCTCGTCGGTGAGCGAAACGGCAAAATCTGGCTCATCGACGACATTCATGCCATCGCACCGACGAAGACGCTTTTCATGACGCTGCCTGTGTATGATGACGGCAATGAACTTGGTCTCAAGGGCCTCGCGCTGCATCCGCAGTTCGCCACGAATCGCCAGTTCTTCGTCACCTACAATCTTCGTGATTCGAATGCCGACTTCGCCCGCGTTTCGCGATTTACCACGGTTGGAAATACAGATGTCGGCGATCTCGCCAGCGAGCAGCCCTTCATCTCGATCCCGAATCCGTCGAGCATCCACAACATCGACTCCTGCCGCTTTGGACCCGATGGCTACTTCTACTGGGCCGCTGGCGATGCCGGCGGCCTCAACGACGGCAACAACAATGCCCAGCGCATCGACAAGGACTTCTGGGGCGGCATCTTCCGCATCGATGTGGATCGTCTGCCTGCCAACTTGGAGCCGAATGCGCACAGCGGCATCGTGATGAATGGCGCGAACGCCTTCTTCAAAGTTCCCGCGGACAATCCCTTCATCGGTGCCACTTCGTTCAATGGCGTCGCTTTGACCGGCACGCTGCGCACGGAGATCTACGCCATCGGTTTCCGCAATCCGTGGCAGTTCTCCTGGGACACGCAAAACGGTGAGATGTGGGCGGCGGATGTCGGGCTCGACTCGTGGGAAGAGGTCGATGTCATCACGCCGGGTGGAAACTTCGGCTGGAGCTACCTCGAAGGCACTGCGAACTGCACGCGCACGAATCCGCCCGTCGGTTTCAGCCCCATCGCACCTCTTTGGACCTACTTCCACGGCGGAGGAGCTCTCGAAGGCCGCAGCGTCACGGGCGGCTTCGTGTATCGCGGCAGCAAATATCCGGCGCTGGCCGGGAAGTACATCTTTGGCGACTTCGTCAGCGGTCACATCTGGTCGCTCACGCGCAATGGAGTCAATCCGCCCACCGTCGAGCGCATCACAGGCGAGGCGGGCGTCGTGGCCTTCATGCTCGACCCCGATCCGGCGAATGGCGACATTTTGATGCTCGACTACGGCGACGGCAAAGTGCGTCGTCTCGTGTCGCAGACCGTCGATACGACTTTCCCGGCCAAATTGAGCGACACCGGTCTTTTTGCCGACATCAGCGATTTGAGCTTCAATCCCGGCATCGAGCGCTACGACATCAATCTGCCGTTTTGGAGCGATTACGCGATCAAGAGCCGCTGGTTCATGCTGCCGAACGGCTCTGATACCTTTGGCTTCGTGCAGGATGGCAACTGGTCGCTGCCGCAAGGTGCGCTTTTCATCAAACACTTCGACTACGAGCTCACTCGCGGCAATCCGGCCACGAAAAAGCGTCTGGAGACGCGTCTGCTCATGATCAACGCCACTGGCAGCTACGGCGTCAGCTATCGCTGGAATGAAACGGGCACGGAAGCCTTCCTCGTGGCCGATGGTGGCGAGGATTTCGACATGAATGTCGTCATCAGCGGCACGCCGACAAACGTCCACTGGCGCATCCCCAGCCGCAGCGAGTGCCTCGCCTGCCACACGCCGCAGGGCGGTCACGGACTCAGCTTTGAAACGCGACAGCTCAACCGCACCGGCACGCTCGGCGGTCAAACCGGCAACTACCTCGAACTCATGGCCAACGCCGGCTACTTCAGCAATGCGCCGACGCAATTCCACACGCTGCCGAAGTATCACACGCCCACCGACACCAGCGCCACGCTCGAAACACGTGCCCGGAGCTGGCTTGCGGTGAATTGCTCGTATTGCCACCAAACCGGCGGCACCGGCATCGGCGCCTTCGACATGCGTCCCGAGCTCTCTTTGACGCAAACCACCATGATCGACGCCCACGTCGGCAATGTGCAAGCAGGCGACCACAAAGCCCTCGTGCGTGGCTTCAACGACAAATCCGTCATCTGGAACCGCCTCAGCGCCAGCGGCGGCTACACCCGCATGCCTCCGCTCGCCACCGCCGTGATCGATCCCGAAGGCACGCAAGTCGTCATGGACTGGATCAACAGCATGGCCAGTCGCCAAACCTATGCCGAATGGCGTTTCGCGCAGTTTGGCAGCTCATCGAGTCCCGCTGGTGATCCCGCATTCGACGCCGATGGCGATGGTGTGAGCAATATGAACGAATTCCTCGGCCAAACGCTGCCTTTGAGCGGCAACTCAACGCTTCAGCCACTCTTCAACACCGGCAGCACGAACCTCAGCATTCAATTCCCGAACCTTCTCGGCCGCCGCACCTGGGTGGAAACCAGCACTAACCTCACGAACTGGACCTTGTGGGACATTCCCGGCAACAACGGCACTCCAAGCGCCTCCGGCAGCATCCGCACCCTCACCGCCCCCATCGACGGCCCGATGCGTTACTTCCGCCTCAAGGTTGAGGAGCAGTGATAGAAGCCAAAGTGGTTTCAGTTTGGGTTTTCGCCGTCACGGAGTCACGCTCACACGCACGCGGAAGAAATTCATGCCTGGAAGATACGGCACACTGACCAGATCATGGCCACCGCTGCTGCTTAGGATGGCTGGCGTCGCCGTGCTATCGGTCCAACTGCTGAGATCGCTGCTGAATTGCACCGTGTAACTGAGCCCCGCCGCCATGTAGTCCGAGCGCCGAGTGAAGAGCGCTCGATACTCCATGCTGCCCTCGAGCGCGATGACTGGCTGCCCGGTGCTTCCAAAGCTGGCCGAAGCAAAGGTTCCGCTCCAGTTCAAGCTCGTCGGGCCATTGCCCGACGATCCCGGATGCGTGCCGAAAGCAAACTCCAGCAAGTTTGCGATGCCATCGCCGTCAAAGTCAGCCGTGTCGGCCCCGTTGCCGCTGTTGAGGACGCTGCTGAAGTAGGTCTGACGCCAGAACTCCATCGGTGTGACGACATGGATGGTGATCGTGTTGGGGCTGAGATCGAGGTTATTGACCGCAGCGGAGTCCTGCACTTGGAAGGTAAAGCCAGTGCTGCCTGTGCCCGTGGAGGCGACATAGGTGAGGGTGGAGGCAGGTTCTCCCACGGAAGCTTGGATGGGTCCGTTTCCGATCCATGAGTACAGCCTGCTGCCATCGGCTGAGGATGCCTTGGGAGTGGGTCCCATGCCTAAAAGATTCCAATGAGCGCCAAAATCTGAGGATGAGTAGTTGTGACCCGATGCCGTGGAGGCGATCAACCTGCTCCCATCAGACGACGATTTGATTGAATGCCACAGGCGGTGCGATTCGCGAGTCATCCAGCTCACTCCAAAGTCGCTTGAGGTGTATATTGGACCGCCGTAAACGACGGCTGCGAGCTGGCTGCCATCCGCGGAGGATGTGATGGCCGTAAAATGCGGGCCGAAATCGATCATCAGCCATGATGTCCATGTGACGCCTGAATCGCTGGAGGTATTGATGGTGCCTCCATTGATGACGGCGAGCTTGGTTCCATCGACGGAGGACGTGACCTGGGTCCCAAGATCGCCACGGGGAGTCCAGGTGACGCCTGAGTCGGTGGAAGTGAAAAGGCCATCTCCGTTGAGACTGCACGCAGCGAGCTTGCTGCCATCAGAAGAGGAAGTTATTGATGACCAAATGCGGGTCGATTCCCGCGGCGTCCAGCTCACACCATAGTTCGATGAAGTATAGATCTGGCCTCCGAAGACGACAGCAGCGAGCTTGCTGCCATCCGCCGCGCAGGTGATGTCTTCCCACGAGCGATCCGACTCCCGTGCCGTCCAGTTCGCCCCTGAGTCAGTGGAGGTGTAAATTTGTCCGCCATAGGCCACGGCGGCGAGCTTGGTCCCGTCTGCGGAGGCTGCCATGGCTCTCCAGGAGCGGTCGCCTGAGGATTCCAGCGGTGCCCAAGTGGCTCCTGCTGGCCCTAGTTGGACCAAGAAAGTCTGTCCTGCAGCGGCATCGGTGCCATTCAGCCTTAGCGTGCCGGCTGTGGGCAGGGTGGAAAGCTTGACCGCTGTGAAAACCTGGCTCGGCGAGTCCGCATCCGAGAAACCCCAGTCAGTCAGATTCAGCGTGGTGGTGGAGCCAGCGAGCACGAAGAGGGATTTGTCGGTGCCCGCCGGTGGAGTGGGGGTGGGAGAGTAGTTGAAGGTGATCGTGTTGGGAGTGAGGTCGAGGTTGTTTGAGAGGCCGGAGTCTTGCACCTGGAAGGTCAAAGTGGCGCTGCCGGTTCCTGCGGGTGCCGTGTAGGTGATGACAGCAGGTGGCGTCGTGGTGACCACAGTGGAGGTATAAATCTGACCACCGTTCACGGCAGCAGCCAGCTTGCTCCCGTCTGCGGAGGAGGTGATGGCTCTCCACATTCGATTCGATTCCCGAGGCGTCCAAGTCACTCCTGAGTCTGTCGAGATGTAGATTTGGCCACCTGTTCCCGGGCCTTCGTCCACTGCTGCCAGTGTGCTCCCATCCGCAGAAGAGATGATCGAACGCCAGTTGCGGAACGAGTCCCTGACGGTCCAGGTGACACCCGAGTCAGTGGAGGTGTAGATGTGATCGGCCACAGCGGCGAGCTTGGTGCCATCCGCAGAAGAGGTGATGGAACGCCAGTTGCGAAAAGAGTCCCTGACGGTCCAGGTGACACCCGAGTCAGTGGAGGTGTAAATTTGATCGGCCACGGCGGCGAGCTTGGTGCCATCCGCGGAGGATGTGATGGAATTCCAATTCCTAGCTGAAGCACGAGCTGTCCAGGTGACACCCGAGTCAGCGGAAGTGTAGATTTGATCGTCAAACATCGCGGTCGCCGCGAGCTTGGTGCCATCTGCCGAGGACGTGATGGACGTCCAGACGCGGACGGACGCACGAGCTGTCCAGGTGACGCCTGAGTCCGTGGAGGTGTAGATTTGATCATCCATGGCTACGGTCGCCAGCATGCTGCCATCGGCCGAGGACGTGATGGCGCTCCAGGAACGGAGGCCCGCACTCGTCTGAGCGGTCCAAGTGACTCCGGCGTCGGCAGAGGTGTAGATTTGGCCGTCGCCCAGCGCCGCCAGCATGCTGCCATCGGCCGAGGAGGTGATGGATGTCCAGTTGTGGATGCCCGCAGCCGTCTGCGGAGTCCAAAATAGCACCCACAGGAATCGGGATGGAGACGGTCTGGCCTGTGGTGGCGTTCACGCCATTCACCTGAAGAATGCCGGCCGTGGGAAGGCTGGTGAGTTTGATGGCCGAGAATATGTCTGCTGGGAAATCAGGATCGGTGAATCCCCAGTCTGCCTCCGTCAGTGTGGTGGTGCTGGTGTCAAAAACGGAAATGGTCTTGTCCGTGCCTGAGGGCGCCTGCGCACCGTAGTCGAACGTGAGGGTGTTCGGAGTGAGGTCGAGGTTGTCCGTGGCGGCGGAGTCCTGCACTTGGAAGGTGAAGCTATCGCTACTCGTGCCGCTGGAAGAAGCGGTGTAGGTGATGGTGGTCTGCTCCGTGGCGACAGAAGTATAGATCGAACCGCCATAAACCACCGCCGCGAGCTGGCTGCCATCGGCTGAAGAAGCGATGGAATACCAGGAACGATCCGACTCCCGTGCGGTCCAGTTCTGCCCCGAGTTTTTCGAGGTATGGATACGCCCAAGGTAGTCCGAGATCGCGAGGCGGCTGCCGTCCGCTGAAGAGGTGATCGAAATGCCGCGGTAAGAACCGCGGGGCGTCCAAGTCACCCCGGAATCCGCGGAGGTGTAGATTTGGCTTCCTCCGTAGTCCACGGCGGCGAGCTTGCTGCCGTCCGCCGAGGAGGTGATGCATCTCCAGCCGCGAATTGACTCCCGGGCCGTCCAGCTCACGCCAGAGTCGGTGGAGGTGTAGATCTGGCCACCATCGACCACGGCGGCGAGCTTGCTCCCATCCGCTGAGGACGTGATGCATTTCCAGTCGCGGTTCGATTCCCGGGCCGTCCAGCTCACACCAGAGTCGGTGGAGGTGTAGATCTGGCCGCCATCAACCACGGCGGCGAGCTTGCTGCCGTCTGCCGAAGAGGTGATGTGAAACCAGAGCCGGTTCGAATCCCTGGCGATCCAGGTGACTCCGGAGTCAGTCGAGGTGTAGATTTGTCCAGAAACGACTGTGGCAGCGAGCTTGCTGCCATCGGCGGAGGAGGCGATCGAACTCCAAAGAAGCTGGTATCCACGTGGGGTCCAATCAGCGCCTGCATTGGTCGAAGTGTAAATATACCCGGAATGATCCACCACGGCCAGCTTATGGCCGTCTGCAGATGACGCGATGGCAAACCATGATCGGCTGCCGACCGAGGATCGAGGCGTCCAACTCTCCCCGGCAGCACCCGATAACGGAACGGTCTGGCCTGGCGTGGCGTTTTCACCATCCACTTTCAAGGTGCCCGAGATCGGCAAGGTGGTGAGTTTGACCGCAGAAAATGCATCCGGAGGGAAGTCGGAGTCTGAAAAGCCCCAGTCTGCCTGGGCCAGCGTGGTGGTGCTGCTTGGGAAGACCGACAAGGACTTGTTCGTGCCAGATGGCGCGGCAGCTTTCACTTGGAGCATTGGCAGAAAGATGACCAGAGAGGAGAGCCTGAAGAATTTCATAGCAGTCGGGCATGAGGTGGTGAGCGGAAACCCCAACGACAAAGCGAAATCGGTGGTCCTTTGTGCAGATGCCGTGTTGTAACCCAAGTCCCAATGAAATTGCAACGATCATCTGCCGTGCCGTGTGTGCTA
Source organism: Verrucomicrobiaceae bacterium (assembly GCA_016713245.1). Taxonomy (GTDB): domain Bacteria; phylum Verrucomicrobiota; class Verrucomicrobiia; order Verrucomicrobiales; family Verrucomicrobiaceae; genus Prosthecobacter. The sequence continues at coordinate 1,578,472 of JADJPM010000004.1, forward strand.
CTTTGAAACGCGAAATTTCCATCGCACTGGCACACCCGGTCGTGCGAGTGGAAGCTCGCTCGCCTGCAGCGCAGGAACACCAATCTCACGACTTGGATGTTGTGGGGCATTTCCGGCAATAACGGCACGCCAAGCGCCTCCGGCAGCACCCGCACCCTCACCGCGCCTATCGACGGCCCGATGCGCTACTTCCGCCTCAAGGTGGAGGCGCAGTGATGAAGTGGCCGATTTTCTCCGAAAATCGAGCCCTCGAAGCCTCATTCAGCGCATAGCTTTCACCAAGCTGCCCAAGGCTCGATCTTCGGGGAAAATCAGCCACGAACTCAGGCGCATCTCGGCTCCAGCACCGCGTGATGATTCATCGCGGCTTTCACAAAGCCGTGGAAGAGCGGATGCGGATGATTTGGCTTGCTGAGGAACTCGGGATGGAACTGGCAGGCGACGAAATACGGATGCGCGGGCAGTTCGATGATCTCGGCGAGGTCGCCTTTGGGGCTGTTGCCGGAAATGAGCATGCCTTTCTCCTCCATCATGACTTTGTAGTCGCTGTTGAACTCAAAGCGGTGGCGGTGGCGCTCAGTGATGGTGGCGCTGTGGTAGAGTTCGTAGGCCTTGCTGCCGGGAACGAGATCCGTGACCCAGGAGCCGAGGCGCATGGTGCCGCCGAGTTGCTTCACCTTCTTCTGCTCCTCCATGAGGCTGATGACGGGATGGGCGGTGGCTTTGTCAAACTCGGTGCTGGTTGCGCCTTTGAGGCCGCACACGTTGCGGGCGAATTCGATGACGGCGATCTGCATGCCGAGGCAGATGCCGAAGTAGGGCACGCCGCTCTCACGGGCATACTTGGCGGCGGCGATCTTGCCTTCCGTGCCGCGATCACCAAAGCCGCCGGGGATGAGGATGCCCTGGAGGCCGGTCAAATAGAGCTCCGCGCCAGCCTTCTCGATGCTTTCGGCATCCACGCGGACGATCTCGACCTTGCAGTCGTGCGCTGCACCGGAGTGCGTGAGGGCTTCGTAGATGGATTTGTAGGCGTCTTGAAGCTCGATGTATTTGCCGACGACCCCGATGCGGACATGGTGCGTGGGGTGAACGACGCGCTGCACAAAGCTGCGCCAGCGGGTGAGGTCCGGCTCGGGCGTCTGGAGTTCGAGCAGCTTGCACACGAGACTGTCGAGGCGTTCCTCGTGCAGCTTCAACGGCACTTCGTAGATGGTGTTCTTGACGTCACGAACCTCACCGACGGCCTCGATGGGCACGTTACCGAAGAGGCTGATCTTTTCACGCACATCGAGGTCGAGCGCATGTTCCGTGCGGCAGAGGATGATGTGCGGGGCGATACCGATCTCGCGCAGTTTGGCGATCGACTGCTGCGTGGGCTTGGTTTTCAGTTCCTGGGCGGCCTTCACATAGGGCACGAGGCTCACATGGATGAAAAGAACGTTTCCTTTGCCCACCTCGTGGCCGAACTGGCGGATCGCTTCGAGGAAGGGCAGACCCTCGATGTCCCCCACGGTGCCGCCGATCTCGGTGATGATGACATCGCCGGTCATTTTCTCCGTCACGTCGTGGATGCGGGCCTTGATCTCGTTCGTGACGTGTGGGATGACCTGCACGGTGCGGCCCTGGTATTTGCCGGCACGCTCTTTGTCGAGCACGCTCTGGTAAACCTGGCCGGAGGTAAGGTTGTTGAGCTTGGAGAGGTTCGTATGCGTGAAGCGCTCGTAGTGACCGAGATCGAGGTCAGTCTCTGCGCCGTCGTCCAGCACATACACCTCGCCGTGTTCGTAGGGGTTCATGGTGCCCGGATCAATGTTCAGATACGGGTCAAACTTCTGCATGATGACCTTCAGTCCGCGAAGTTCGAGCAGGGTGCCCAGTGCCGACGCGGCGAGACCTTTTCCGAGTGAACTGACGACTCCTCCTGTGACAAAAATGTACTTCATGGTCTTCTCTGTTCCGGGTTCGCGTTGGGGTCAAGTTCGGAAGGCAAATTGACCGCCAGACGAGAAGGGCTTATCCACCGCGAGGACTCCAAATCGCCTGATGGTTTGCCCTTTTTCCCTTTGCGCCTATTCTTCGCATGCCCGCCGATGTCCCAGAGCCACCTCCAGCCGCCCGTGAAGCCCCTGCTCACTCCCGAGCAGATGGAGCAGATCTTATCCTCGCGGCGCTCGATCACCTCCGAGGAATTTCGCCAGCAGGTGTCGGCACACTTGGGACGCCCACCCTCACCCGGCAGAAGGAAAGCCTTCGTGAATGGGCGCGAGGTCTGGGTCTGCTGCTAAATGCCTCGGGCCTTGTTTCGCGATTGGAACGCGGCGGGCAGGAGCACGATTGGTTCCGTGAAGGCGATCGGGTTTTCAAAGTCACCCGGGATGGCATTTTCGGCCTAGCCCCCGGCATGGATCTCGCCCTCGTGTCATCGGACATGGACGCGCGGCGTTTTCAGCTCTGGGAGGCCACGCCCATCGAGTATCTGGAGCGTCTCCTGCTGCAAAACGAGCTCGTTCCTGGGCTGAACCGTCTCGAAGGCGTCATCGATCAAGGCGACGACCTCGCCATCGTCACCTCCCAGCCCCGGTTTGACATCGTGCCCGTCACGCTGGCGGAAATTGATGCTTGGTTTGCTGCGCAGGGATTCCAGAAGGTCACGCCCTGTGGTTACTATCGTGCCGAGGACAATCTCGGCGTCTTCGATGCCCACGCGAAAAACCTCGTCCGTTTTGAGGACACGCTGATTCCTTTTGATGTTATCCCTTGCCGTCCGGCGGGTGGCTTTCTTCAGTTCATCGCCGATACGATGGCTGCGGGTCATAGCGTCGCTGCCGTGCGCACGGTCAGCACAAGCCCTCGAAGCCCGTAAAAATCGTTACCGAACCTTTACGGACACGTCACGGTGCGTTGACTCATACTAGCGGCAGGCGGCGAGGCTGGGTGCGTCCGATCTGGACAAACTCAAACCAACACTGCCACACCATGAAAACGATCCTCTTCGCCTTCCATCTGTGCCTGGGCATGCTCGCAGCCGCTTCCGCGGCGGATAGCGGGCGTGTGCAGGTGCGTGTCGATCTCGCCCATCCGAAGCTGCCTTCAGATAAAAAGCACACCACCTACCTCAAAGTGGGCCTCACCGGCCTGGAAGCACCCAAAGACGCCAAACCGAACCGTCCGCCCGCCAATGTCGCCATCGTGCTCGACCGCTCGGGGTCGATGGGAGGTGAAAAGATCGTGCAGGCTCGCGAGGCAGCCGTCGCGGCCATCGAACGGCTCGGCGGCGATGACATCGTCTCGGTGATCGCCTTCGACACAGCGGTGACGACTGTGGTGCCGGCCACGAAGCTCTCTTCACGCGAGGAAATCATCGCCGCCATCCGCAAGATCGAGGTCGGTGGCAGCACGGCTCTCTTCGCCGGTGTGAGCAAGGGCGCGGAGGAGCTGCGGAAGTTCAAATCGCCCCAAATGGTCAGCCGCATCGTGCTGCTTTCCGATGGTCAGGCGAATGTGGGGCCGCAGTCAGCGGACGAGTTGGGGCGCTATGGCCTCTCGCTGGGCAAGGAAGGCATCTCCGTGACCACCATCGGTCTCGGCCTTGGTTACAACGAGCAGCTCATGGCGCAGCTCGCCCAGCACAGCGATGGCAATCACGCCTTCATCAAAGAGCCCTCCGAACTCGCCGCGGTCTTCACCGAGGAGTTTGGCGACATTCTCTCGGTCGTGGCGCAGGAGCTGAAGGTGAAAGTCACCTGTCCGGAAGGCGTGCGCCCCGTGCGCGTGCTGGGTCGCGAGGCCAGCATTCGCGGAGCGGTGGTCGAAGTGATGATGAACCAGCTCCGGGCGGGGCAGGAAAAGTATGCGCTGCTCGAGATCGAGGCTCCCGCAGGCACCGCCGACCAACTCATCGGCGACATCGAGGTCAGCTATCGCGAGAACAACGACACCGCGCCGCGCCTCATCGCCTCCCGCAGCACCGCTACGCGTGCCGCGAACGATGCCGAGGTCGAAAAAAACGCCGTCGCGCCCATTCTCGTCGAGGTGGCCAAGCAGATCGGTGTCGAGAGACAGATGATCGCCGTGAAGCTGAGTGATGAGGGCAAGGTGAAGGAGGCGGAGAAGATCTTCCTCGACAATGCCCGCACGCTTCGTGAGCAGGCGCAGCTTTGGAAAGCGCCGGATCTTTACATCCAGGGCAATGCCAACATCACGCTCAATAATGGCAACAATGCCCGGGGTGCTACCTGGCAAACGTATCGCAATGCGGCTCAAGTGACGTCAAACAATCTCATGACACAAAATGGCGCATCGAATTCTAACGCGATGTCCAATACCATGCTGCTCAACAACGGCCAGGCCGTCCTGGTGCCCGGTTCTGGAAGCCTGCTCAATATGCCAGCGCCGCGCCCTGGCGATCCATTGCGCCTCGTTGTCCCACAAGGCAGCACGCTGACCGTTCCGGGGGCTGTCAAAATCACGCCGCCAGCCTCCAGGTAACATGCGCATCCGCCTTTCCATCCTGCTCGTCGTGCTGGTGGTGCTGCCGCTGGCGCTGACGGGCTGGTTGGGATGGCTCTTCTGGCAGCGAGGTCTCTCGAACTGGCAATCCGAGCGTCAGGCGATGGCGCTGCAAAGGCTGGAGACACGTCAGGCGGAGCTCGATTCGCTCATCGCATCCATCGCCAGCGCGATGGATGCGTCGTTGTCGAAGGCGGGGAACGATCCCGCTTTGTTACAAGCCGCATCGAGTCATCCGCTGATCCGCGGAGCCTTCCTCCGGCGACCGGATGGTGAGCTGGCCCTGCCTGATCCGAAAACGCCAGCGCTGCATTCCGATCAAGATCGCGCGTTTCTGTCTCGCACCGCTCTCATCTGGCAGCGGCGGCATGCGCTGGGCGTGCAGCAAGTGGAGGAACTGGAGCCGCCGCAGATCGAGCTGCGTGGCTGGCATGTCTGGTATCACGAGGACGGGCCGCATTGGCTGCGATGGCATCGCCTGCCGGATGGCTCGCAGGCGGGCTTTGAGATCGAGCGCATTGCTTTTCTGGCCCGGCTGGTGGGGCAGCTCCGATTGGATGAAGCGGATGGCTGCGTGCGGCTGCGCTCGGCCTCGGGCGAGACCTTGTTTCAAAGCAGCGGCGAGGCCGGTGAAGTGCTTGCGAGCCTGCCGTGCGCGGAGCCGATGTCGCACTGGCATTGGGAGTTCATGCCTGCCACGGGCTTTGTGCCGCCACCGGGCGTGTGGCGCTATGTCATTGGCTTTGCAGCAGTCGCCGCTGTCGTGGCTGTGGCAGGTTTCGGGATGTTTTTTGCCTATCGCCGCGATGTCCGCGAAGCGGCGCAGCGGGTGAGTTTCGTCAATCAGGTCTCGCACGAGCTGAAAACGCCGCTCACGAACATCCGCCTCTATGTCGATCTGGCTCGCGATGCGCCTCCGACCGAGTCCGGCGGTCTTTTGAGTGTCGTCGAGGAGGAGACGAGCCGTCTCAGCCGCATGATTCACAACGTGCTGACTTTTGCTCGACAGGAGAAGAAGACGCTCGAACTGCATCCGATGCCTGCTGACCTCGCCGAGAGTGTGAAACGCGTCGTCGAGCTCTGGCGGCCGGTTTTGGAGAAAAGCGGGCTGAAGGTGCTTTTGGAGGCCGAGAAGCCTGTGAAGGCTGTTTTCGATGCGGACGCCGTTGAGCAGATTCTGGGCAACCTGCTCTCCAACGTCGAAAAGTATGCCGCAGGTGGAAAAGTCGTCATCACGGTGAAGGCAGATGGCCGCGTGGAAGTGTGTGATGATGGCCCCGGCATTGCCGCGAAGGATGCGGAGCGTGTGTTTGAGGCCTTTTACCGCTCCCGCAATGATCTGACTGAAGGCGTGAGCGGCACCGGGCTCGGCCTGAGCATCGCTCGTGCTCTCGCCGAGGCGCAAAACGGCTCGTTGCGACTCGTGGAAAGCCAGCGCGGTGCTTGTTTCCAGCTTCAACTTCCTCTCGTCACCTCATGAACATCCTCATTGCCGAAGATGATGCCCGCACTCGCGAAGGTCTGCGCCTCGCGCTCGTGCGTGCCGGCCATCGCGTGATCGCCGCCGCGGATGGCGAGGCCGCCGTGCAGCTCTTCAACGAAGAAGGTCCCGACATCGTCTGCCTCGACATCATGATGCCGAAGATGAGCGGCTATGACGTGTGCAAAGCCATCCGCCGTGCCGACAAGCGTGTGCCGGTGCTCTTTCTCAGCGCCAAATCGGAGGAGGTGGACCGCGTGCTCGGCCTCGAACTCGGTGCGGATGATTTCCTCAGCAAACCCTTCGGCGTGCCCGAACTGCTCGCCCGCATCGCCGCCATCGTGCGGCGTTGTGGCTGGCTGAATGAGTCGCCCTCGAACTCACAGCCCTTCGTCATGGGGGATCTGCGCATCGTGCCCGCCGAACTCCGCGCCTACCGGGGCGACAAGGCCATCAAGCTCATGTCCCGCGATGTGCGCATGCTGCGCATCTTCCACGAGCGCCCCGGCCAGGTCCTCGACCGAAACACCCTCTGCGATGAAGCCTGGGGTCTCGACTTCTTCCCCAGCAGCCGCGCCCTCGACATGCACATCTCCCAGCTCCGCCGCAGAATCGAAGCCGATCCCGCGAATCCGAAGATCATCACGACGGTGCGAGGCGCGGGGTATCGGTTTGAGTGAGTTGAATCAAGGCCTGCCCAAGTGTCTGCGGATGAACTCCTCTGGCGTGATGGGCTGCGGTTTGTAACCCGAGCCGATGAGAGCATCGAAATGATGGTCGGAAGTGATGAGGTAATCCGCTCCAGAAACGATGGCGCAGTCCGCAAAAGCATCATCATCGGGGTCACCCGTGATCGTATGAAAGCGGTAGCGTGGACCGATGCGGTGGATGCTGCCGTGAAGGCGACTGATGAGGGTCAGAAAAGCCCACACGTCATGCCATCGCTGAGTGCCTGCGTAGCGAACAGTGACTTCCTCATACTCAAGGAGGACAGGCGTGGAGACGGCCAGATGCAGCCGACCCTGGAGCAAGGCATCCTGGATCGGGGCCAATGTAGATGCGTGTCCGAAAATCTGGATCAGCGCATTCGTGTCGAGCACGACGGTCATGAGGCCTGCCGGGCATGAAGGGCTGCTCGCGCCTCGCGGATGATTTCCGGCAAACGCTCCAGGCGGCCTTTGGCGCGGTCCGCGTCAAAACCTGTGTTGAGCCGGTCGGTCACTTCTTCCAACTCGAGCTGGAGAGCCACACGGTGGAGCAGGAGAAGGCTTTGTGCGCCGAGCTTGTCCACCTCGGCATAGACCATGGGGCGCAGTTGGGCCGGGTCGGCGGGCAAAGTGGCTGTAAGAGTGCTCATGGCTTCAGTTTGTCATGACCCCTTGCGGTGTGCAAGGCAGGCTTGAGCGATACTCACATCTCCCAGCTCCGCCGCAAAATCGAAGCTGATCCCGCGAACCCGAAGATCATCGCCACGGTGCGCGGCGCGGGGTATCGGTTTGAGTGAGTTGCGAGGCACCTCGGTTTCGCCGCAGACGGGCAGAGAACGCCGTGCTTTGAAAAACGGAGAGGCTGGCGCTCACGCTTGCCGTCAGGGGTAATAGCAGTCTAGTTTTGACGATGATCGAAGAAGACCTCCAGCGAATCGAGGCGGCACTCAATGTGTCTCTGCCGCGAATCTATCGAAGCCACATGAAGCGTTTTCCTTTCGCTGTTTTGCGAGGGAATTCCGAGCATGAGTTATGGGATGACGCCGAGGCTCTCATTCAACTGAACCTTGAGTTGCGAGAACCAAAGAGCGACGGCGCTGATTCATGGTCTTCGGATTTCTTCGCGATTGGTCGGAACTCCGGAGGGATTGTTTATGCCATGAATCTCAGGGAAGAAGGCGCACCGGTTGATTCTGCTCCATTTGGTCGGCTGGACGAAGGTGACTCCTGCGAGACACGGCCTTTCGATTTCTGGTTGGTGGACTATGTGCGGGACAAAGCAGCGGACTTGGTTTCCGATGGGATTGATCCGACTGAGTCCGCCGAGTTGCTTGCGGCGCGTCAAAAAAGGAGCGGGTGGCAGGATTTTGCGAGTTGTCTCGGATGTCTGGTGCTTGCTGCGGGTGGTTTGTTTGTTGTCGGGGCCGTCATCAAATGGGTGAAGAGCATGCTCTTCGGCGGGTAGTCTGATTGGTCTTGTTCACTTCTCTGCGAGATATTTGTTTTTCACCGTCCGGCTGCTGCCGGGAGACACGGTGATCCTGCTGGAGCAGATGATCTGTTTCTGAGAGAGGTGTTATTTGAGCTTCTTCACGGTCGGACCCATCTCATAAATGCCGAGAGGAAGGACAGGCTTCAACTGCTTGGCCGTGGCGAGATCGCGGGGCGTGATCATCACGCGTTCAAGTGGTAGGCCGTTGGTGATGGTGCGGATGACCGGCTCGTGAGGCTTCCAGTTGAGGTCACCGAGTTTCACGGTCTTGCCCATCTTTTCGCCCGTGGTGGCGAGCCAGGCTTTGTAGATGAGTTCGGAGCAGTAGATTTTGGCATCGTCCAGCTCGTATTGGATGTCATAAGGCCGCCCGAGAAACTTGCGGGCCGCCTCGATCATCGCGGACACCTGGGGCTGATGCTCGGCCTTGAGACGATAGACCGCGAACTGGCGATCCCGACCTTGCGCGATCCATCGGGTGAGCGGTCCTTCCTGCACGGGGCCAATCGCTTCCAGCACCCACCAGCCACGTTTGTTTCTTACCACGATGCCGCAATGCGAATACGGCGAGCCAGTGCAGCCCTCGATGGCGTCGATCACCGGATTGTGCGGCAGGGATTGGAACAGAATGTCGCCCTCCTGCGGGATATAGTCTTCGGCAGCCAAGGGCTGACAAATCAAAGTCCAGACGGCCAGAACTTGCAGAAAGCGATTCATGACAAGGATTCTCCCAAACGAGCAGCCTTCGCACAAGAAGGGAATAGGCTCACTTCCCGGTCAGATGCTTCTCAATCGCCGCGGCTTGCTCGGGGGTGTCCACGCCGGGGCTGAGCTCATCGGTGAGGACGACGCGGATGCGGGTGCCGTTTTCGAGGGCGCGGAGTTGTTCGAGGCTTTCGGTTTGTTCGAGGCGGCTGGGCGGCCAGGAGACGAACTGAAACAGGAAGCTGCGTTGGAAGCCGTAGATGCCGAGGTGGCGGTAGCTGCGGGGCCAGGCATCGGGATTGCGCTGGTAGGGCAGGGGGCTGCGGCTAAAGTAAAGCGCGTCGCCGTGGGTATCGAAGATGACTTTGACGATGTTTGGATCGCTGATCTGCGCGGCGTCCTGAATGGGGGCGGCGGCGGTGATCATTTTGACGGCAGGATCATCGCGCAGCGTGCGGGCGAGTTCGTCGATCAAAGCGGGCGAGATGAGCGGTTCATCGCCCTGCACGTTGATGACGACACGGTGATCGGGGAAGGACTTGGCGGCTTCGGCGATGCGATCCGTGCCGCTGGGATGATCGGGATCGGTGAGGACCGTTTTGGCTCCGAAGGAAGCGGCTGCCTCGGCGATGCTGGCGTCATCGGTGGCGATGATGACATCGTCGATTTGTTTGCACTCCTGGCAGCGCTCCCAGACGTGCTGGACGAGCGGTTTGCCGGCGATGAGGTGCAGCGGCTTGCCGGGGAAGCGGGTGGAACCCCAGCGAGCGGGGATGGCGACGAGGGTGCGAGCGGAGTCGGTGGATGCCACGGCGATAGGGAAGAAGGTTCGCGGGAGATGGAACGAAGCGAAGGGCGGTGCAAGAGCCGATTTCGGCCAATCACCGAGCATCTGCGGCTGCTGTCTTGAAACAAAAAAACGCCGCCTGTTTCCGGGCGGCGTTTTCGTGAGTGACTTGGTGCTCGAATTACTTCGTTGGCACGGTGGCGATCGTCTTGAGAATACGGCTAGCGATCTGGTAAGGATTGCCTTGGCTGTTCGGGCGACGGTCTTCGAGGTAACCCTTCCAGCCGTTGTTCTTGAAGCTGTGCGGCACGCGGATGGAGGCTCCACGGTCGGCGATGCCCCAGGAGAACTTGTCGATGCTCTGGGTCTCATGCAGGCCGGTGAGGCGCATGTGATTGTCCGGACCATAGACGGCGATGTGCTCTTCTTTGTATTTATCGAAGGCGGCCATGAGGGCGAGGAAGTAGGACTCACCACCGGTTTCACGAAGGAACTTGGTGGAGAAGTTGGCGTGCATACCGGAGCCGTTCCAGTCGGTGGCACCGAGGGGTTTGCAGTGGTATTCGACGTCCACCGCATACTTTTCGCAGAGGCGGTTCAGGATGTAGCGAGCCACCCAGACCTGGTCAGCGCAGGTCTTGGAGCCTTTGCCGAAGATCTGGAATTCCCACTGACCCTTGGCCACTTCGGCGTTGATGCCTTCGTGGTTGATGCCGGCGGCAAGGCAGATGTCGAGATGCTCTTCGACGATCTGACGGGCGATGTCGCCCACGTTCTTGTAGCCCACGCCCGTGTAGTAAGGGCCCTGAGGAGCGGGATAGCCGTTCTCGGGGAAACCGAGGGGGCGGCCGTCCTGATAGAGGAAGTATTCCTGTTCAAAGCCGAACCAGGCGTCTGCATCGTCGAGGATGGTGGCGCGGTCGTTGGAGGCGTGAGGGGTGCCATCGGCGCTATACACTTCGCACATGACGAGAGCGCCATTGATGCGGGTGCTGTCCGGGAACACGGCCACGGGCTTCAGCACGCAGTCGGAGGACCCGCCGGGGGCCTGCTGGGTGGAGGAGCCGTCGAAGCCCCAGTCGGGCAGTTGCTCGAGCTTCGGAAAGCTGTCGAAGTCCTTGAGCTGGGTCTTGCTGCGGAGATTGCGGACGGGCTCGTAGCCGTCCAACCAGATGTATTCGAGTTTGTATTTGGCCATGGTTGAGGTGGTAGCGTGTGTGGGTGCTTTTCGGGCAGGGAAACGACCCCGTTCCTTTCAGCAGGTGTGGAGAAGAGCATGTGCCATGCCAGATGAGAAATGTTTTTTATGAGAGATTGATTCGGAGAGGTGAAAAATCTCCCCGCAGACAAAGCGAAACTGGAATTCCAGACTTGAGTTGAACTCCCCGGCTGACTTCCCGCCCCGCCCGTTCCAACATACCGACCGCATGCACTGGATCACCACCTTCCGCGCCAAGCTCATCCTCACCCTTTTCCCTGTGGTGGCCGTGGTGACGATGGTCACGCTGCTCATGGCCGAGCGGAAATTCAGCGGCACCTACCGGCGGCTTTTCGATGAGCAGTTCGAGGAGCAGGTGGGACTGCTCACCGCCGCCAAGAAAAAGCGCTTCGAGGCGCTCTCCACCATCCTGCAAACCATGGCCGCCCAACCCAAGGTGGTGGAGGCGATTCAGGGCAAGGACTTCAAGGAACTAGCCCAGCTCTTGCGGCCTCAGTTGGAGTCCCTGGCCGAGGAGCGGCTGCAGATGGAGTTTCCCGTCCTACGGCAAGGGGAAGGCGGACGTGGGATGCTGGGCGGTTCCGGAAAGCTCTCCCCGCCGAATGATCGAGGCGGCGGGTTCAAAGGTCGCGAGCTGCGCTTTCCGGCCGGGCAGCGGCCTTATGTGGACTTCATTGATGCCAAAGGAAATTTCATGGGTGCCCCTCAACCGCGCACCTCGGCGGGTCTTGGCCTCCCGATGGCGACCGCCACCGAGTTCAAAGAGAATGGCGAGGTGCGGCGAAAAGGCGGCAAGCTCCCCTGGCTCGGTGATCGCAAGCTGGAGGAGGTGCTCAAAGAGCAGGAGGTGGGTTACCTCCACGTCGAGCTGGAGGACCGCCAGGACGGACGGCCCACCGAGCAGGTGCGGGAGGTTTTCATCACCCCGCTGCGAGATCCGAAGGATCAGAAATTTGTCGGAGCCTTTGTCTTCGGGCTTCCGCTGACCTCCGTCACCGAGCGAGCGCTCTACGAGCAGACGAAGCGCAGCGAGCATGGCGAAATCATGAGCGGTATCTGGGTGGAGGACCAGCTCGTCACCTCCACCATCCCTCAGGGAAAACGCGAGGAGGTGACCACGCTCATGCAGGACGTCTTCAAAGACGGCCACAAAACCCAGCGTGAACTCATGGTGATGATCGAAGGCGTGCGCCATCAGGTCTTTTATCGGGTGCTGAATCCCGGCTCGCCTTTCCCTCTGGCGGCCCAGGTGAATCTTTACTCGCTCGCCGCACTCGATGCGGAGATCGGCGAACTGCGGCGCAATGTCGTCGGCCTCGGCATCCTCGCCCTCGCCGCGGCTCTACTCGTCGTGTTGTTTATCTCACGCACGCTCTCCGGCCCCGTGAGTGAACTCTCCGCCGCCACCAAGCAGATCGAGCAGGGAAACTTTGCCGTGCGGGTGCCCGTGCGGCAGCGGGATGAACTGGGAGCGCTCGCCGCCTCGTTCAATCAAATGGCCGCCGGTCTCGCCCTCCAGGATAAATACCGCAGCGTGCTCAATGCCGTCGCCGACCGCACGGTGGCGCAGCAGCTCATCGAGCAGACGGGCCGCCTCGGCGGGGAACTTCGGCATGTGAGCATGCTCTTCTGCGACATCCGCGGCTTCACCTCCATCACCGAGGGCATGCCACCGGGCGAAGTCATCGACATGCTCAACGAGCACATGACCGCTCTCACCGAGCTCGCCTACGAGCACGGCGGCATCGTCGATAAATTCGTCGGCGATCTCATCATGGTGCTTTTTGGTGCCCCGCGCAGCACCGGCTCCGATGGCCTCCAGGCCGTGCAATGCGCCCAGGCCATGCTCCAGCGTCGCCGCGAGCTGAATCAAACCTCCAAGCACTCCCTCGAAATGGGCATCGGCATCGCCACTGGCAGCGTCGTGGCCGGTTGCATGGGCAGTGATCAACGCCTCAGCTACACCGTCATCGGTCATCGCGTGAATCTTGCCTCCCGCCTGTGCAGCATCGCCCTCGCCGGTGAGATCGTCATGGACGACGAAACCTACGCCGAAGGCCGCACCATCGTCCACGCCGAGCCGATGCCGCCGATGCAGCTCAAAGGCATCTCCGAGCCGGTGCGCCCGTGGCGGGTGGCTTCGGTGGTTTGACCGAGATGGAGAAATGCTTGGCCTTCGCGGCGAATTGCGCTGAAATGCGCGGCATGAGCGAGCTTGCCAATCCTGCCAGTGTCTTCGCGCCGGTGGCGCGGAAGGTGCAAGGGCGTGTGATGATGCGGCGGTGGTTGTCGTGGCTGCAGCACACGGTGTGGCCGGTGAGCATTGTGCTGACGTTGATGATGCTGTGGGCCATTCGCGGCGGCCTGAGCATCGTGGCGGCGCTTTGGATGACTTGGGCGCTGTGGAAGGTCGGCGGGTTGGTGGTGGCGTGGCTGCGGAGGCCGGGGGCGTTCAGTGCGCTGGCGCTGTGGGATTCGGCAGCGGGACGTCGCGAGGCGTTTGCGAGTGCATGGTGGTTTGAAGATCGCAACGAGGCTTCGGAATCGGCGAGAAGGCATGTGGAGGCGCAAAAGGCGGTGTTGGAACCGGCGATGGGTCGCTTGAAGCAGGATCTGCCGCTGCGTCCGGGGCGTGCTTTGCTGGTGCCGCTGGGGCTGGTGATGCTGGGCAGCCTCATCAGTGCGGTGCGCACGCCGAAGGAGGAGGTCTTGATTCTCGATGAGGCCATGGCGGCAAAGGCGGCGGAAGCGGCGAAGGAGATGTCGAAGCTGGATGTGGAGAAAAAGAAGCTCAAAGGCCTCAACGCGGAGGAGCAGAAGCAGATCGAGGATTTGAAGGCGAAGCTCGATCAAACGGCGGCGGAGCTGGCGGATGCGGCGGGCAAGGATGCGAAGCAGGTGTTGGCCGAGTTGGAGCGCCGCGCTCGTGATGCCGAAAAGCTGGCCGAGGATCTGGCGAAGGGAAAAGACGATTGGGCCAGCGATAAACTCGTCGAAGAGCTTCGCCAGCATGCGGATACGGCAGATCTCGGCGATGCCGTGGCCGCGAAGAATTCTCCTGCGGCGGCGAAAGCGGCGGAAAAGCTGGGCCAGGAACTCAAAAGCCCGCAGCTGGCGGCCGAGACGAAACAACGCCTGGGCAGCACGCTCAAAGAGGTGGAAGAGAAAGCCGAAGAGGCGGATCGCAAACGCATGGTGGGCCAGCATGTGCTCGGGGCAGGGGACCAGATGCAACAAGGCGATGCGAAGGCCGCCGGAGCTGAATTTGAAAAGCTCGCCGAAAAGATGCGGGACATGGCTTTGCGTGAGGAAGCCCAAAAACAGCTTCAACAGCTCGCCGAGCAGCTCCGTCAGGCGGGCAGCGGCATCACGGGTGAGAACCAAACCGGTGCGATGCAGCAGCTCGGGCAAAACGGTCAACAAGGGCAGGGCGAGCAAGGCCAGCAAAATGCCCCGCAGGTAGGTCAGCAGCAAGGTGGGCAGCAACAGCAGCAGATGCTCGCGCCTCCAGGCATCGGTCAGCAGCAACAGCAGAATCAGATGCAGCAGCCGCCGCAGGGCGGGCAGGGACAGGGCCAGCAGCAACAACAGCAGATGATGATGGGGCAGCCGGGGCAGCAGCAAGGTCAGCCAGGGCAGGGACAGCAGCCCGGCCAGCCAATGCTCATCGCACCGGTGCCAGGACAGCCTCCGCCGGATGCTTCCAAGGATAAAATGGTCATCGTGCCCGGCGAGGCACCGGATGATCCGAATCAGCCCGGCATTATCACGCCAGCTCCGGCCAGCGGTGAAAAACCCGGCGTGGGCAAAGCGGATCTGAACAACACGCCCACTTCAAAACAAGAAACCGCGAACAGCGATGTGGTGCAGGCTCAGCAGAATGCCGAAGGGCAGTCCACCATGCGCAGTGTGGAAGGTGGTGCCCGCAAGGAGCAATCCACCCGCTCCGCCACGCAGACCACGCTGGAGGCGATTCAAGCGGAAGAAGCCGCTCTCGATGAAGCGGCGTTACCTCCGGCGCGTCGCGAGCAGGTGCGTCGCTACTTCAATGAGCTACGGAAGCGCTTTGAGCCAGCGGCGAAGTGAACGTCGAACCAGCGGTGGCCGGTCAGGCGAAGCAAAGTGGCCATCTCGCTCCGCGAGATGAGCTGGACGCTCGGCAGGAGTGACGGCTCACGATTCACGGGCATCTTACCTTTCGGCGAAAGCGCTTTGCTCATCTCGCGGAGCGAGATAGCTACCGTGCTGGCGCTTTATTCGGATGCTTAAGATGGACTGAAATACGTCCTCAGCCTCTCGCCCGCTCCAGCAGGATCATCATGAGGTAGGACATCATGAGGGCGGCTTGCTCGCCTTCATCGGCGGGGGCGAGCTGCTCGATGGTGAAGCGGCGTTCGAGGAAGGAGGCTTGCTTCGTCAATCGCATCACCGGGGTGCCATCGGCACGCGTAGCGAGGTATTTGGGATGGATGAAGTAGCCGGTGAACATGCCGACGATGGGAATCTCGCCGAGGAATGAATCGAGGATCTTCGCCATCGGATTTTCCTCGCGGATGGTGAAGGCGGCGGGGCCACCGTTGGGCGGAAAGATCTCGTAATGGGCCCGCCAGATGGATTTCATGCCACGGCGGCCCACGGAGCCGAGCACATTGCCTTGGGCATCTTTGAAGGTGTACTTAGCGGACCAGTCGATGATGCGGTCCGCCTCGATCGTGGCGACCTGCTGGGACTGGCTGGAGTCACGGAAGAGCTCGATCTTCTCGCGGAGGCGGAAGAGTTTTTGCTTCACATAGCAGACCGGACCTCCGGCCGCGTCGTTGACGAAGATCTGCGGACTGAGAGCGAAGAACTTGAAGGAGAGAGTAAGGGGGAAATTCATGCGGGGGCGGAAATCTGGCACGGCGGGGAGCGGTGACAAGCTCCCGCATGCATCACTTCTCGCCGCGTGAACGTTCCTCATCCTCGCGGGCGAGGTCTTCGGTGGTTTTTTCGCGATCCGGGGCCGGAGGCTCGTCGTCGGGCATGACGGAGCTTTGGTCCTCACCGGCATCGAGATGGTCGTAATCGACGGCGGCGGGTTCCGTGGTGCCGGTGGCGGGTTTTTCGACCTCGGGCGGAGGTGCGGAAGGCGTGGCGGCAGGCTTTTGATACTCGTCCTTCAAGTCTTCGTCCTCGTCTCCCGCGGTGGACCATGGGTTGTAGCTGTCGTTGTCCCAATCGTCGCTATTGGCCTTTTCGAGCTCTTTCTCATCTTTTTCGAGCTGGGCGTAGTATTCGGGGTATTCCGCCTTGTCCTTCTTTTCCATGCGCCATGCCAGAACAACGCAGATGCCATAGAGGACATAGAGCGGGCCGCTCATGAGCATGAGCGTGAGCACATCCGGCGTGGGCGTGATGATGGCCGCGAAGAGCGTGATGGCCACCAGCGCATGGCGCCAGGTGTTCTTCATGATGGTGAAATTCAAAATATCGAGCTTCACGAGGGCCATGACGATCACCGGCAGCTCGAAAGCGATACCAAACACGAGCACGAAGCGAGTGGAGAACGTGACGTAATTCGAAAGCGTCCAATCCTGACGTGAGCCGACGGATTTGGCAAATTCGTCAAAGAAGGCGAGGGCGCGGGGAGCACACTCCAGTAGGCAAAAGCGGCTCCGGTGAGGAAGAGACCGGTGCCGATGCCGATGGCTGGCCACAGGAGCTTTTTCTCCGTGTCTTTCAGGCCGGGAAGGATGAACTGGAGCAGGAAGATAAGCAGCAGGGGGAAGGAGATGATGACGGCGGCAATCAGTGAGACATTGATCGCCATCATGAAGGGGCCAGCGACGTCGATATTTTGCAAAAGCTGGCTTGCTCCCGCCTCGTCCTTGGCGAGGCCCGCAAAAATGATCGGCATCTGAATCGCTCGAAACAGCTCCTGGTAGAAGAAGAAGGTGCCGAAGGTCGCGATGAGCAGGGTCAGCGCGATCCGCACAAACATCGTGCGCAGGTCTTCGAGATGCTCGATGAAGGGCTTCTCGGCATCGCCTTCGCCGCTGAGGTTCAGCGCGACCTTGTCACGAACGGAAAAGACTTTTTTGAGGATACCTTGCCACATGGGGGAGAAATTGGGGACGGAGAGCTAGCGATGAATCGAATCAAAGCAAACCCTTGGCCGCCATCCGCGCGAAAAGCGCCAATGACAGGGCGTTGGTGATCTCGTTTTCCGCGATCATCCCCCGCAGCTCTCCTGCACTGGCGAAACGCACGGCGCTGATGTGCTCGCTGCCTTCCGGTTCCGGCTGGCTCACGACGCACACGGGTTCCGCGTGGAATAGGTAAACGCACTCATCGGTGAAACCTTGCGAAGGGAAAAACCAGCCCATCGGGGTGAGTTGGCCGTTTTCAGGATCGAGGGCCAGCCCGGCCTCCTCGCGCATTTCATTCAAAGCGGTGGCGGCGATGCTCTCGCAGGTCGTTTCGGTATCGATCTGGCCGGCGGGGAACTCCCACATCGTCTGCCGCACCGGCAGCCGCTCCTGGGAAATGAGCACGAAACGCCCATCCGCCAGCCTCGGGGCGATGGCGACGGCCGCTTTTCGCCCGACGACCATCCATGGCTGAGGCTTTTCGCGGCGTCCGGGTGTGAGGTAGCGGTTCAAATCGACGCTGACGTGCGGGTTCTCGAACTTCCGCTCGCTGCTGACGATCTCCCAGCCGGGTTCGGAGCCGGGTTGGAAGAGGGGGAAGGGGAGGGCAGGGGTGGCGGGCATGCGTTGTCTCGATAGCGGAGCTGGGAAGATCGGCAAGGTGATGTCTCTAACGGCACTTCGAGCTTGACCCATCGCTTGGAAAGGGCTGCTTTGAGCGTTCGTTTTGAGCCAACCACTTTTTTCCATGAAGCCGACCGCACGTCTTGCCTGTCCCCTCGCACTCTTCCTCGCCTTTTCGTCTGTGAAAGGTCAGCTCGCGGAGGAGTATCATACCTGGACAAATACCTCCGGCAGAACGGTGGAGGCCACTTTGATCTCGGTGGATGCCGTGGCGAAGACGCTCAAAATTAAGACGAAGGACGGCCGCGAGTTTGATGTGGGCATCAGCACCCTCAGCGCGGCGGATTTTGAATACGCCAAGACCCGCTACGCCGCGATGAAGGCTGCGCCACCCGCTGCCGCTCCTGTCGCGATGCCCGCCGCAGCACCGGCAACTCCAGCTGCCCCGGCCACGGCTGCCACGCCCACCACTCCCGCACCTGCGGCACCGAAGGGCAAAGCCGCCCCCGCCGCTCCGAAGAAGCCCGCGCCGCCGCGTCCAGCCTTTGTGATCAATCCCATCGCCAAGTTCAAAGCTCCGGCGGCGAATGATTACCTCAGCGGTATTCAGAAGGTGCGCCCCCGATTGATCCAAAACGCCGCGGGCTGGGCCGCGATCAAAGGTCAGATCGCTGCTGATCCCGCGCTCACGAAGCTGCTGGATGTGCTGAAGGCCTCCGGTGAGGAGTTACTCAAAGACCCCGAACTCAATCGCATCAACGGCGAAATCCGCGGCACCGTGAGCGAGGGCTCTCGTGCCATTTATCGCATGGGCCTTCTCGCTGCGCTGCATTATGGCGATGGGGATTTGAAGTGGAAGGACCGCGCCGTGCGGGAATTGCTGCTGCTGTGTGACAAGACGAACTTCCGTGACTGGCACCCCGTGGAGGCGCAGGCCGTTGCGGACATGGTCATCGCGGTGACGCTGGGCTACGACTGGTTCCGCGATGGATTGACGGCCCCGCAGGCCACGGAAATCCGCACCTTCTTGGAGCAGAAGGGCGTCGATGCCCTCATCGCGCATCTGAACGAGGAGCCGCCGCCGCCCACCGCCTTTGGCACCGCTCCCGGAGCCAGCGAGACCGCCAAGAAGAAAGCCGATCCGAAGAAGGCAAAAGGCAAGCCGGACAAGGCCGAGGAAGCTCCCGTGAACTCCGAGCAAATGGCCATCGCCTCCGCCTTGCTCCTCACCGCGATTGGTTTTGCCGATGAAGCGCCGGACATGGCCAAGAAGTGCGCCAATGAAGGAGCCAAGTTCTTTGGTGAAGGCATCCAGCGTTTTGCCCCAGGCGGTGTCTGGCCGGAAGGCATGGCGGCAGGAGATGCCGTGATGGATTACGCCTCGATGGTCATCCAGTCTCTGCGCAGTGCGTCGGGTAAAGATCTTGGTTTGAGCGTGCTGGAAGGCATTCCGCAGTTCGGGGTGGCCCGCCTCCACCTCTACGGTCCGACCGGCAAGCCCTTCAACTACGGCGATAGCGCTGAAAATGCCGGTTCACGTCCGTGGGTGGCCACTTGGCTCTGTGGTCTGCATGGCAACCCCGGCATCCCTGCCGTGGCTGCGGGTGCCAAGATGCCGGTGGCTTCGTCTTACTTCGGCCAGACCGGTCACTTCATGTATTACAATCCGCACGCTGCCGGAGATGGCACGCCAGACGCCATGGAGTTCGCCATGCCGGGCGGCATTGCGGCGGCGGTCCGCAGCGGCTGGGCGAAGGATGCCCTCTATGTGGCCGTCAAAGGCGGCGATAACCGCGATCTCCATGGCCAGCTCGACATTGGCAGCTTCGTCCTCGAAGCGGGCGGCGTCCGCTGGGGCCTCGAACTGGGTGCGGAGAGTGATCGTGCGCCCGGCTTTGAAGTGAAACCCGGCGCGGATCGCACCAAGCGTTACGAACTCTTTGTCGAAGGCACCGCCGGACAGAACACAATCAGCTTTGGCGACAACCAGGAGATGGATGCTCGTGCAGGCGTGCTGCTCGGCCAGTCCACGCCGGAGCAGGGCCTGGCTGTCGTCGATATGACCAAGGCTTACGACAAGGTGGCCAAGGATGTGCATCGTGGCGTCATGGTGATGCGTGGCACCGCGCCTTATCTCGTCATCCAGGATGATCTGAGCGTGAAGAATTCCAAAAACCTCGTCTGGAGCATGATGACGAAGGCTGAAATCGCCCCGGATGGAGCCAGTGCGGTGCTCACCCTCGGTGGCAAAAAACTCCTCGCCACCATCGTCTCTCCCAAAGGAGCCACCTTCAGCGCAGGTGATCCTCCCGAACCGGCCAATGAGCAGATGCGCACCGTCGGCAAAGACAAGGACGGCAAGGGGGAGGGGGTAAAAATCCTCCAGGCCACGGTTCCCGATGCCAAAGGAGAAGTCAGCCTGTGCATCACCTTCACCACCGCTGAGGCCGCTCCGGCTCACACCCACACGCCCATCGCGGCCTGGGTGAAGAAGAAGTAAGGCGGCTGCATGCTCGGGGGCTTCGAGAGCGTAGGTTTCACTGCATGAAACTGCTCCTGAAGCCCCTTTGTGTCCTCGCCCTTCCGGTTGCCGCCCTCGCGGAGCCGGACTTCTACCGCGATGTGTTCCCGTTTTTGAAGGCGAACTGCGTCTCCTGCCACAACAAGACGACTACCAAGGCCGGGCTGAACATGGAAACGCCCGAGTTGATGATCCAAGGCGGTGATTCCGGCCCCTCGATCGTTCCGGGTAAAAGCGCCGAGAGCCTCATCGTGACCGCGTCTCTCCATAAGGAAGACATGGAGATGCCACCGCCGAAGAACAAATCTGGTGCGGTGAACCTCACGCCGGCGGAGATCGCCCTGCTGAAGCAGTGGATCGATCTCGGGGCGAAAAGCTCCACGCAGGTCGAACGCAGCGTGGCCTTGAAGGCCTTTGCGGCCAGCATTGATCCGATTTACGCCGTGGCGATGACGAAGGATGGTCGCTACGCCGCCTGCGGTCGGTCGAATGACATCTTCATCTACGATCTGGCCACTCGGCGGATCGCGGCCCAGATCCCGGATGCGCATCGTGCCCTCGTGCAATCCCTGACCTTCAGCCCGGATGGCACCCGGCTGGCCAGCGGGAGCTTCCGCGAGGTGAAAATCTGGCAGGTGCAGCCCGCGAAGGCCGCTGCGGCTCCGGTGGCCTCGAAACCGGTGGACGCGGCCTTGGTCAAAAAGATCGCCGATAGCTCCAAACTGGCGGTTTTGGCCAGCGCCGCCTCCACCGATGGCAAAACGGTCGCCACCGCCTGTGCCGATGGTTCCGTGCGGCTTTGGGACGCGGCCTCCGCCAAAGCGGTGATCGAGCTGCGTGGCACGCTGGCAGCCGCCAAGAAGTCGGTGGAGCATGATTGGACCATTGCGACCAGCCAGCTTGAGCAGGCCTTCCAGCAAGCCGAGATCACCCGCATGCAGGCGCAGGACAAAGCGCTCGATGAACTGCTCAAGAAGGCCAATGAGGCCATCACCTCGATGAAGAAGGTGCTGCCGGAAAAACAAAAAGCCGTACCCGCGACCACCACGGCGAAAAACGAGGCGCAAAAGGCGGTGGATGGCGTGAACGGCAAAATCAAAGCCGCGCCCGGTGGCAAGCCGGATGCCACGCTCGATCGCGAGCTGAAAGCGGCGCAGGAGAAGCTCATCACCGCGAAGATGACAGAGGTTTCCGCCCTCGCTGCGGTGTCCGCCGCCGAGAGCAATGTGAAGGACGCCGAAGATGACGTGAAACGCATCACCGAATCGAAGGCGAAGAATGCCAAAAGCATCGCGACGGCGAACGCGGCCATCACCACGGCCAAAGCGGCGCAGGACAAGGCCAGCGCCGAGCTTGCCGCCTTGAAGCAAATGCTCGCCAAAGCCACCACGAAGCCTCTCGCGGTTGGTTTTTCCGCCGATGCAGGCCGTGTGGCGGCGCTGTTCGAGGACGGCGTGCTACGCGTGTGGGCTGCGGCCACCGGACTGGTCATCGAAGAGAGCAGCGGTAGCAGCGCAGGCACCACCACGATCACCAGCGGGCCGGATGGCTCCTTCACGGCGGTCAAAGCTCTCACGCTCAACACCCGTGGTGCTGCGGCGTGGGCCTTGGAGCGCACCCTGAATGAAAAAGGCCTCTTCGCGGACCGCGTGAATGCCGTGCGATTCAGCCCCGATGGCAAAACACTGGCTGCTGGCGGTGGCGAGCTTTCCCGCACGGGCGACATCACCTTCTTCGAGGTGGCTTCCGGCAAGGTCGTCCGCACCTGGAAGGAAAAACACAGCGACACCGTCCTGTGCCTCGATTTCTCACCCGATGGGAAACTCCTTGCTTCGGGAGCGGCAGATAAAATCACGCGGGTGACGGACATCGCCTCCGGCAAGCAGGTGAACCTCTTTGAAGGCCACACACATCATGTGATGAGCGTGGCCTTCCGCTCGGATGGTCGCGTGCTCGCCACCGCGGGTGCCGAGGGCACCGTGTCCACCTGGGACATGATCATCGGCGAGCGGAAGAAGAAGATCGAAGGGTGGACGAAGGAGGTCACCTCCCTGCAATTCATCGGGGCCACCCGCCAGCTCGTCATCGCCTCCGGTGACAACAAGGTGCGAATCGTCACCGATGATGGTGGCGAGGTGCGCAGCATCGCCAACCTGCCCGATTACATGCAGGCGGCTGCCAGCACGCCGAATGGAGCCATGCTCATCGCAGGCGGTGAGGACAGCTTCCTCCGCGTTTGGGATGGCACGAACGGCAAGGAGTTGGCCGCGTTTGGTCATTGAATCCGCGTCTGGATTGCGGTTTAGGCACGCGTCCACCTTCCATGAAATACACCGCCCTCGCCGCCTCCACGCTGCTGCTCCTCACGAGCTGCCAGAACTCTCCCAAGAAAGAAACGGCTGCTGCCGCCACCACACCGAAGGCTTCCCAGCCAGCCACGGCCTCGGCAGATGCCTCCGGCTTTGTGAGCACGGCCAGTGGCCTGCGCTATAAAGTGCTGTCCTCCGGGCCCGCTGGCGGACAGCGCCCCACGATCAATGACACCGTCGTGGTGCATTATCGCGGCACGCTCGTGGACGGCACCGTCTTCGACAGCTCCTACGATCGCGGTCAGCCAGCCAGCTTTGGCGTCAGCCAGGTCATCCCAGGCTGGACTCAGGCGCTCCAGATGATGAAGCCTGGCGATCAATGGCTCATTCAGGTGCCCTTTAACCTCGCCTACGGCAGCAGTGGCTCACCACCGAAGATTCCTCCCTTTGCCGATCTGATCTTCCGCGTCGAACTGCTGAATGTGCTGCGCTGAGACGCTGCCTTGGTGGTTTCGCTCCCGCTCACTCTCGCGACTGTCTGCCACGCTGCTGCTCGGCGTGGCAGTCGATGCCGATGAAGGGGGCAGGCCAATGCCATGGGCAAACTGACATTTGCGGCTGCGGGTGAATCGTCGATAGATGCCGCGAGATCATTTCACGTTCTTGCGCACGATTTGGCCGGGGCGTTCATCGGTGAGCTTGGCATCGCGGAGGACAAGGCGACCGTTCACAAGGACGTGGGGGATGCCTTCGGCGTGGTGGTGTGGGTCGGCGAAGGTGCTGGGATCGGTGACCTTGGCAGGATCGAGGAGGACGATGTCGGCGATGAAGCCGGTTTTGAGCTGGCCGCGATCTTGGAGCTGGAAGGTGGCGGCTGGCAGGCTGGTCATGCGGCGGATGGCGTCTTCGAGAGTGAGCAATTTCAGGTCGCGAACGTAGCGGCCGAGCACGCGGGCGTTGTTGCCATAGCTGCGAGGGTGCGGCACGTCCTCACCGAGGAGGCGCGGGCCGCCATCGCTGGCGATCATGGTGAATGGATGCTTCAAAAAGGCCTGCAAATCGTCCTCGTTCATGCCGTGGAAGATGGCGCTGGCGCCGCCACGGGCTTCGAGATCGAGGATGGTCTCGATCTGGTCTTCGAGCGTGTCCTTGCCACGCAGGATTTTCGCGGCCTCGGGGATGTTTTTGCCATTCAACTCGGGATTCATCGCGGTTCGGGCAATCACCGCATAGGCGTAGTCCTGGCGTCCCTGACGCTCACGCATCTTCGCCATGCCTTCGAGGATTTTCGTTTTCTCAGCGGGATCGGCGAGACGCTTCACAAAATCCTCCCGCGTGCCTTCCAGCGCGGCATCGGGGATGGTTTGTCGAAGGCCGGTGCTGCTGGCGGTGTAGGCGTATTGATCGTGGGTGATCTTCAAACCATCCGCCCGCGCTTGGTCGAGCACGGCGAGAACCTCGGCGGCCTTTCCCCAGGCGGTGGGGCCGCTGAGCTTGATGTGGGAGACCTCGGCGCGGCAACCGCTTTCCTTGGCGATGCGGATGAGCTCGTCGAGGGCGTCGAAGATCTTCACCGTCTCGGCCCGCATGTGGCTGACGTAGATGCCATCGTGCTGCGACACGACCTCGGCGAGCGCGATGATCTCATCCGTCTTGGCAAAGCTGCCCGGCACATAGATCAGGCCGGTGCTCAGGCCCACCGCGCCGTCCTTCATCGCCTGATCGACGATCTGGCTCATCGTCGCGAGCTGCTCGGCATTCGGAGCACGGATGAAGCTGCCACCCATGCCTTCTTTGCGCACGGAACCATGGCCGATGAGCGTGCCCACATTCAGCGCGGGCTTGGCGGCTTCGATCTCCCTGAAGAACTTGGCCACATCGGTGCGGGAGTTGCCGCAATTGCCGGTGATGATGGTCGTCACGCCCATGCGGAGGAAGTTTTCCGCCACGGGATTCCCGCAGATGTCCTCCGAGTGGGTGTGGACATCAATGAAGCCCGGCGCGGCCACGAGTCCGCGGGCGTCCAGGGTATCCGCCGCCGTGCCGGTGAAGTCGCCGAGCGCGGCGATGCGGCCGTCCTTGATGCCGATGCGGCCTTTTTGAAGCGGGGAGCCGGTGCCATCGGTGATTTGGGCATTTTCGATGATCAGATCGAAATCCGCCGCCTGGGCGGAGAGGGCAAAAAGCAGGAGAAAAAGCCGGAGCATGGCCGCGATGGTGCTCTGGAAGGAAAGGCTTGCCAAGCGAGAACCGGCTTGGCATGGCTAGCCACCTCATGATTGACCTCAAAGACAAGAAAATTGCCGTCCTGAAGGGCGGCCCCGGCTCGGAACGCAAGGTGTCTCTCAAGACCGCCGAAAGCGTGGTGGAGGCGCTCGCCTCGCTCGGGGCGCAGGTCATCGAGGTGGATGTCACGGGGCCGGATTTCGAGGTGCCTGCGGATGTCTTCATCGCGATGAATTTGATCCACGGCACCTTCGGCGAGGACGGGCAAATCCAGGCCATCCTCGAAGCCAAAGGCATCCGCTACACCGGTGCCGGGGTGGAGACGAGCCGCATTGCTTTCGATAAGAAGTTGAGCAAAGAGCGCTTCGTCGCCGCTGGCGTGCCCACACCGCGCTCGCAGATTTATCCGCTCGATGGCAGCGCGAAGCTGGAGATCGGCTTTCCGCTCGTGGTGAAGCCACCGTGCGAAGGCTCCAGCGTCGGCGTGCATATCTGCCATCATCAAAGCGAGTTCGACGCGGCCAGCGAGGACGCGAAGAAGTTCGGCAAGGACACGCTGATCGAAGACTATGTGGCGGGCAAAGAACTCACCGTCGGTGTTTTGGGCGATCAAGTGCTGCCCGTGATCCACATCGAGCCGGTGGATGGCTTCTACGACATCAACAACAAGTACCCCTGGATGACCGGCAAGGGCAAGACGCTCTACCATTGCCCCGCGCCCTTCAGTGAAGCGGTGACAAAGCAAATCCAGGACGCGGCCTTGGCCGCCTTCCGCAGTTGTGGCACCGAAGTGTATGGCCGCGTGGATGTGATGCTGCGCGATAGCGATCAAGCGCCCTTCGTGCTGGAGATCAACACCATCCCCGGCATGACCAGTAGCTCGCTTTTGCCAAAAGCCGCGAAGGCCGTGGGCATTGAGTTTCCGCAGCTTTGCGCCCGCATCATTGAGTTGTCTCTGGCCGCGAGGCCGTGAGATTTCACGCCACGCGCCGTTTGATCCCCTCCCGCCCTCATGTCTGACGAAACCCCGCACGCTCATCCTTTGCCCTTCGACGTTCCAACCGTCGAGGAGATGAACGCGCTGCTGCCGCAGTATGAGTTTCGCAAGCTGGCGGCTTTTGGCGGCATGGGCGCGGTGTATCGCGCACAGCAGGCCAGCCTGGATCGTCCGGTGGCGGTGAAGATCCTGCCGCCAGCCTTTGGCAAGGAAGCGGAGTTCGCGGATCGCTTCAAGACGGAAGCCCGCGCCATGGCGAAGCTCAACCACACGAACATCGTGACGGTGTATGACTTCGGCATCTCACGGGAAGGGCATTTTTACCTCGTCATGGAATGGGTGGAAGGCCACACGCTGCATGAGCTCGTGCAAAAGGGCAGTATCCCGCTGCGCAAGGTGGCGAACTACGTCATGCAGCTCTGTGATGCGCTGCACTTCGCCCACAGCCACAAGATCATTCACCGCGATGTGAAGCCCGGTAACATCATGGTGAACGACGAGGACCGCGTGAAGGTGGCGGACTTCGGCCTCGCTCGACCGATGACTGGCGAGGCAGAGGAGAATCCCTTCGGCACGCCCGATTACGCCGCGCCGGAGATCATGGACAAACGCGGCGTGGATCAGCGGGCGGACATCTTTGCGGCGGGTGTCGTGCTTTACGAACTGCTCACTGGTCGCGTGCCTGCCACGCCGCGCCGTTCCGTCACGGAATACTGCCCAGTGAACAAGCGCTGGGACGAGATCATCGCCAAGGCCACCGATCCTGATCCTGATAAGCGCTACCCGGATGCGCTCGAATTCCGCGCCCACATGGCTGCCGCCCTGACGCTCGGCACCAGCGCCTCGCCGTTGGTCGTCACGGAGACGAAGCCGATCTCGAAAGAGCCCGAGAGAGCCGAACCGAAGCCTGTCGCGAAGGTTTTGCCATGGCCGAAGATCGCTTTTGCTGTCGTCGCCGTGTTGTGCGTGGTGTTGATCGTGTTCATGAAACCTGCCGACGAGGCGCCCAAGCCCGTCGAGGTCGAAAAACCCGCGCCGAAGGTCGAAAAGGTCGCCGAAGCTCCACCGCCGGAAAAACCTGCGAAACCTGAAAAGAAGGTCGAGGAGCCCAAAAAGGTCGAGGAACCGAAAAAGGTCGTCGTGCCCGAGGTGAAGCCTGCGCCAGCCATGGTCGCCGTGAAGCCAGCGCCTGCGCCTGCGCCCGCACCTCCCATGCCAACACCAGCGCCGGTGCCTGTGATGACCTCGGCGGAGTTGCTCGCGAAGCTCGAAAGCGCTGATCCCGAGCTCACGCAGATCATCGTCGGCATCACGGCTTCATGGGATGCGAACCCCGATGCCAATCCCGGCCCAGCCAAGAAGGAACTGGCTTCGAAGTACATCCCGTATTTGCAAAAGACGCTCGCCACCACGCCCCCCGCCCAGCGTGATCCGATTTTGAGCGAGATCTCAAACGTCGCGAACAACCAGCCGCTGCGTGAAGCCGACGACACGTGGCCTGCTGTGCTGAAACAGCTCCGCCAGACCTACGACACGCAGATGAGCGCCATCACCAGCAAGGCCGAAGCCGCTGGCAAGCAACTGCTGCAATCTCAGCAGGCCTCCATCCTCCAACTCGCCAAAGACCGCGCCGCGAAAGGTGACCAAGATGGTGCCCGCCGCGCCGAGTTGGTGGCCACGGCCCTCGTGCAGTTGACCGTTCGTCCCACGATTGAAGCCTTGAAGGAAACGGGCGGGAAATTGTAAGGCCAGATAGAGGAACGGGCAGCTTCGGTGACGATGTGCCGGGGATCGTGTGCTCATGGCACCGTCCACTTGTCGGGCCAAGTCTTCTAAGCAGACTTATTCCGTAACCACTTTGCAACCAAAGCGCCCAACGCTGATGGGATGCCAAAAATCGAAGTGGAGAGGATCAAATACGCCAGGAATCAGATGGAGTGACTATTGGTCCAAACCCCAGATTGATGGCTGAAACGACTGCCGCTTGGCCAATCATAGAGATTTCATTCAAAGGGAAGCTGACTGGTAAATGGTGCATCATTCTTCGATCAAGTTGCGTGTGCGAAAACCAAATCCTTCATCAATCAGTTTTCCATCTCTGTATGTGCATCGTCTCCCACGAGAAAATGACTTTGAATAGGGCTTGTCCCAAAAATAGCAATCACCGTGGAGCACACTCTTCCCACTAGCATCCAAATACATCTGCAAACTGGCTACGTAACGACCCTTCGAGTCGCGCCGCTCAACATCTAAAATTTTCTTATCTTCGATTACAGTGACGCAGACTGTAGACTCGGTGTAGGACTGGCAGCACGCCAGCAAGAGGGTAATAGCTCCAAGTATACAATTTTTCATTCAGAGGGAAGCTGGGGAAGCTTATTGGCAAATGGTGCAACCAGCAGGAGTAAGTGGAGTGACCGGTGGGGTCTATTCGCCGGGCTGTGGGAGGAGTCGGATTTTTTTCTCCACCAAGGGGATCCAGAGGGTGATGCAGGTGCCATGGCCTTCGCGGGATTCGATATCGATCTCGCCGCCGTGCTCACGGATGATGCGGCGGACGATGAGGAGGCCGAGACCGGTGCCGGTGCTGCGGGTGGTGGAAAATGGCTGGAAGAGCTTGCCCATCTGGTCGGCGTTGATGCCTTTGCCTGAGTCTTCAAAGCTCAGGCGCACCTCGTAATCCGTGAAGGTGCCGCCGATGGTGAGGAGGCCGCCTTGTGGCATGGCCTGGCAGGCATTGCGGATGAGGTTGTGGAAGGCCTGTTTGATCTGCGCGGCATCGAGCGGCATCGCGGGTAGATCCGCTCGAAGGTCAAGCTTCACCGTCACCTTGGCCTGCTCGATTTCGGGCTTGAGCACGCGGAGGCATTCATCGAGCAGATCGCGGATCTGCACCTGCTGGACCTGCGGTTGCGTGGGCCGGATGGCGGCGAGGAATTGGCTGATGATGCCATCGAGCCGCTTGATCTCACTGGAAGCCACATCGAGGTGTTCGCGTAGGGGTTCGCCCTTGGTGCCCATTTTCTTCAAACGACGCTCCAGCAGTTGGAGGTGGATGGTGAGGGAATTGAGTGGATTGCCCAGTTCGTGGGCCACGCCCGCGGCGAGCATGGTGAAGGCATTCAAGCGCTCGCTTTCGAGCTGTTCCTCCGTGCGTTTTCGCGTCTCGGTGACATCACGGATGAGCATCACGAAGCCCATGGAAGTATCCTTGTCTTCGATGGAGGTGATGTAGAAGTTGAGGAAGCGGTTCTCCGGGTAAAAAACCTCCATGTCGCGGCTGATGACGGTGCCGGGTGTCATCATGCCATCCCAGTCCAGGCCGCGCACGCCTTGGGCGAGGCGCTGGCCGATGACGGCATCCTTTTTCATGCCAAAGAACTGGCAGGCGGCGCGGTTCACATAGGTCACCTGACCTTCGGGATCGAGGAGGATGACGCCTTCCTGAAGGGCTTCGAAAACCTTTTCCAGGAGGCCTTTCTCACGCAGCAACTCCAGCACGATGCTCTGCACCTCGCCGGGTTCGAGGCGGTCCATGCGTTTGATGAGCTTGTCGATGAAGGCGGAGCGCATGGATGGGGTTTACCGTTCAGAGTTCCATGTTCAAGGTTCAAAGCGTCCGCTCGCCTTTCACTCGGACTGCTCGATGACGGATTTCATCTGGCCTTGGCAGTCTGGATAGGGCTGCCGCGGCTGGTACTCATGGATTTGCTCCTGACGCAGTTCCGCGAGTTCTTTGTGGACGGTGGCGACGATGACGCGGCCTGCCTCGTGGACCTCGGAGGCCATTTGGAAACCCACTTCGACGGAGTGCCCGAAGATGTCCTCCAGCATCTCGACGACGTAACGGAAGGTGTGGTGGTCGTCATTGAGCAGGATGACATGCCAGGGCGGCTCCTGCTTGGGCAGCGGGCGCGTTTGCATCACCTGCCGCTTCGGCGGCAGGGCGATGGTGGCGCTGCGGATGGTTTCCATGGTCTTGAGAGGGATCATTCAAAGCGGGTCACGGCCCACGGATTCGACGAACTGCTGCTGGAGTCGCAGATAGGCCTGCTGCCATTCATCCACGGCACGCTGAAGCTCCATCGTCTGCCGTTCCAAGGCAGCGATGCGGCGCTGGGCGGCGTCATCGGTGACCGGGGAGCGGTCGTAACCGGTGCCCTGGAAGGTGGTGGAGGCGCTGCGGCTTTGATGCGGGCTGGCGCTGAACCAACCGAGGTCGCCGAGGCGAGACTCGGTGTTGTCGAGGCAGTTGATGATGGAGACGTTTTCATCAATCTCGCCCGTGGCGAGGAATTCCTGGATGGTGGCGACGTTCGTGGGGCCGTAGAGGTAATTATCGGGCATCTGCACGAGGAGGTCCATTTGCAGATCGGCGATCATCGGCGCTCGGTTCCAGCTCTGGCGGTCGTCGGAGGAGATCTTGTCGAGGGGAGAGATCTTGGCCTCGGAGGCCCAGCTCTTCAGGGTGGCGAGATCAGTGGGGCCAAAGACTTCTTTGTCGGAGGCTTTGAGGAGAAACCAAGTGCGTGCGCTCATGGCCGAAGGTATTTCCACGCCGCCAACTGCCAAGCGGAGAAACGGAAACACGCAAAATTCTCTGCCTGAGGCCCGTTTGGTCACGCCCCCGATGATTCGACCCACCTTTGCCCTTTGCTTTCTCGCTGCTTTTCCCGCTTCGGCGGCCGAAACGGCCGTCTTCAAAATCAAAACGATGACGGCGCAGATGAAGTATGACACGACCGAACTGCTCGTGGCACCATCCCAGCCGGTGAAGATCGTCTTCGAGAATGGCGATGACCTGCCGCACAACCTCGTCTTTTGCCAGCCGGGCACCGACACGGCCGCGATGGCCCTGAAGCAGATGGAAAAGCCGGACGAGGCGCTGAAGCGGAACTGGCTGCCGGATGATCTACGCATCTGGGCGCATTCAAAGCTGCTCAATCCGCACGAGAAGCAGGAACTCACCTTCACCGCGCCGGAAAAGCCCGGAACCTATCCCTACGTCTGCACCTTTCCCGGCCATGCGATGACGATGCGCGGCGAGTTGAAGGTGGCGGCGCAGGCGGAAGGCCTCAAAGACCTGCAATTCGCCCTCTACCTCGGGAATTGGAAGCAACTGCCTGAGTTCTCCAAGCTCACGCCGCATCGCTCCGGCAAGGTGGAGGACAATTTGATTGGCGTGAAGCTCGACGACTACAAAAACGAGTTCGGCGTGGTCTTCACCGGGAAGCTCCAGGCCGTGAAGAAAAGCCCGCACCGCTTTTATCTGGCGAGCGATGACGGCGCTCGCATCCTCATTGATGGGAAAATGGTCGTCGAGAGCGATGGCATCCATCCCGCCAGCAGCATCAAGGAAGGCTCGATCGTGCTGGAGAAGGGGGAGCATGAATTCCGCCTCGAATACTTCCAGGCCGCCGGAAACATCGAGCTCTACGCCGCCTACAAATCCGCGGCCTCCCAGATCACGCCGCTCTCGAAGTGGCTGCATCCGAACTGGAAAGGCGGGGCCAAAAAGGAGAAGGAGTTCGATCCCATCCCGCTCGTGGTGAAGGACGAGCCGGTCATCTACCGCAACTTCATCCAAGGCGCAGGCAACCGTGCCATCGGCGTCGGCTATCCCGGCGGCGTGAACATCGCCTGGAGCGCGGAAAGCATGAATCTCGCCGTGCTTTGGCGCGGGGCTTTCATCGACGCAGGTCGGCACTGGAACTCTCGTGGAGGTGGTCATCAGCCGCCGCTCGGCTACGCGGCCTGCCGACCTACCAGCGAGGTTACCCCTGCGCTTCATATCACGGCGGATCCAGCCTCGGCATGGCCGGTTTGGGATAAGGTGAAGCGCTATGAGGGCTTTCAGTGGAAAGGCTACTCGCTTGATGCGAAGCGCCGCCCGACTTTTCGCTACACGTGGAATGAGGCCGAGGTCACGGAGAGCTTCACCGGTTCCGGCGATGGCAACAAAGCCGATGGCACTCCCGCCCTCCTCCGGACAGTGCAGATCAGTGGCAAGTTGCCCGCGAATGCCTGGTATCGCCTCGCCACCGGCAAGGTCACGGCTCAAGGTGAAGCCTTCGTCGTCGAGGAAGCGGGCACGAAGCTTCGGGTGAGCTGTGCCGGAGCACGGCTGGCCGGTTCAAATCTCGTCGTCGAGGCCAAAACGGGTCCGCTGAGCGTTCGTTACGAGTGGTTGCCGTGAGTCTGTTGTTCGTAGTTCGGGCTTTAGCCCGTCTAGAAGCATCCAATCACGGCCTAAAGGCCGAACTACAAACAAGGCTCGTGCTTTGAGAACTGAAGGGCGGCCAGCCCTTGTCGAACTCAGACCTTCACTTCTCCGCCAGCACCGCCGCCACGGCGGGTTTGGCTTGGAGGAAGAGTTTCACACCGGAGGCAATGCCGCGGGCGATCTTTTCCTGATGCTTCGCATCCTTCAGCCGCGTGGCCTCTTCGCTGTTCGTGAGGAAGCCGCATTCGACGAGCACGGCGGGGCAGGTGGCTTCTTCGATGACGACGTAGTCCCGGTCCTTCGTGCCGCGGTTTTCCGCCCGGGTTTCCTCACACACACAGCGCTGCACGGTGGCTGCCAGTTTTTCGCTGGTGGTGCCGTTTTCGCCGGTTTTTCCCGTTTTGCGCATGGCGGCGAGGGAAGGCTTGCCGGAGAAGTAGGTCTCGATGCCGGTCGCTGAGGAGCCGGAGCCATCCGTGTTGATGTGAACGCTCACAAAAGCCTCCGCCCCGTGCTTCTTGGTCAGTGCCGCCCGTTCTTCGAGGGGGAGGAAGGCATCCGTCTCCCGCGTCATGACTACCCGGAGGCCGGCGGCGATCAGATCGTCCCGCAGACGCTTCGCAATGGCTAGCGTGAGGTGCTTTTCGATGCCGCCATTGGCTACGGCACCGCCGTCATGGCCGCCATGACCGGCATCGACGAGCACGAGCGGGATTTTTTGAGTTTCCGCGTCCCAAGGACCGATTCGCGGCTTTTCCAGCATCGCCACCCGGTGTTCGAGCCAGGCTAGCGAAGCGATCGTTCCTCCCAGCGCCGCGACGGAGGCGAGGGTTTGGCAGATGAGCAGAACTGGACGTGGGAATTTCAAAAATTTATTTGGATGTCTAAAATATTTTATTGATTTAACAACATGAAAAACTAAAATCATCATATTATGAAGCCACTGCCGCACTTTCTCCCAATCGGCTGCGCCCTCTCTCTGGGCCTTTGCCTCGCTGCTGCCGCCCAACCGGCGTCTTCTTTGCCCACTGGCTACACCTACATGCAGCCGCCGCCTCCTGGCTATGGCACCTATGCCGGCGCTCCGCCGAAAACGACGACCCCGAAGCCTAGCACCGCGGCCCCACGTCGTCAGGCACCGGCTTCCACCCCCGTCTATGGGCCTCTTCCCAGCGACTCCTCGATGCAGATGGCCCGCTTGAACTCCACGGTGCAGGATCATGACTCTCGTCTCCGTCGCCTCGAAAAAGATGTGGCCGGAATCAAAGGTGGCACCACCCGCCTCGTCAGCACCGACACCGCCTCCGCCAGCCTCCGCTCGCACACCACTTACACCGTGAAGCCTGGCGACAGCCTCTGGGCTATTGCCAGCCGCCATCGCGTGAGCCCTGGCGAGATCATCCAGCTCAACCGCATGAAGACGGACACTGTCGTCCTCGGTCAGCAGCTTCTCATTCCGGGACCTCATGGCAGTTCCAGCAGTTCCACCACGCAGACGACCTACAAGCCCTACTACCACGATGTGCGCCCCGGAGACAGCTCCAGCACCATCGCCAAAAAATACGGCGTCAGCCGTCAGTCGCTCATGGATGCCAATCCGCGGGTCGATTTTGGTGGTGGCCTGATTCCAGGCTCTCGGGTGATCATTCCGGGGAAGGGGACTCGTGTCTCCTCCCAAGTGCCCGTTTCGAGCGGTAGCCCCGGCAGTTCCAGCAGCGGCAGTTACACCGTGAAGCCAGGAGATAGCCTCAAGGCCATCGCCATCCGCCATGGCACCAGCACCGCGAATCTCGCTTCGATCAACGGCATCAAGGACGCAAACAAGCTCGTCGTCGGCCAGCGCCTCGTGTTGCCCGGTGGCAAAGCCGTCTCCTCCAACCGCTCCGTGGCCTCCTCGAAGCCCAAACCCATCTCCAAACCTTCCGCCCAAGCTTCTAGCGACACCGTTCCCATGCCGGGTGTCGGCCTCCCCGATGGCATGCCGCCGCCTCCGAGCGTCCCGCTGCCCTCCAACTCGATGGCGGTGACCAAAAAACCCTCTGCGCCGCCCGCCGACTCCCATCGCGGCGTGCTCGCCTACCGCGTCGATAACACCGACAGCATCGAAAGCATCGCCAACCAGTTCAGCACCACGCCCGCCCGCATCCGCGAAATGAACCACCTCCAGTCCACCACCAAGCTGAACGCGGGCGATGAGATCATGGTGCCCGCTCTGGGTGCCGTCTCCGTTGGCAACTAACCCGTTTTTCTCACCGGTCGGAGCGCGTGCGGGAGCGACGATGGTTTGTAGTTCGGCCTTCAGGCCGTGATTGGGCGCTCTTTGACGGGCTGAAGCCGGAACTACAAACAGCCCTTGGGTTGATTGGCAGTTTGAAAACCCAAACCCCTTACCGGCGCTTCTTCTTCCGTCCCGTCATGATGCCGCGAGCCTTGTCTTCCTCGTCGAGCACCGTGGTGTACTTGTAGCTGAAACCTTCCAGCTTCCGGCGGGGAATCTTCTGGCTGATGAGGCGCTCAATCGAGGCCACGTTCATGATTTCATCGGCGGCGAAGAGCGTGAAGGCATCGCCCTCTTTTTGGGCGCGGCCCGTGCGGCCGATGCGATGCACGTAATCTTCGCTGTGCTCGGGGACCATGTAGTTGATGACGTGCGTCACGCCACTGATGTCCAGGCCGCGGGCAGCGAGGTCGGTGGCGACGATGATCTCGAATTCACCCTCGCGGAAGCCTTTCAGCGCCTTCTCGCGATCCTTCTGGCCGATGTCGCTGTGCATCACGGCGGCTTTGTATTCGCCGGTGCGTTCGATGGCCGAGTAAAGCTGATCCGCCTGCGCTTTCGTGCGGGTGAAGATCATCATGCTCTCGAAATGCGTCTGCTTCAAAATGGCGAGTAGCAGCTCCTGGCGCTGATCGCTGGCCACTGGATACATGTAATGGCTAACCGTCTCCGCGGCGGAGAAGCGGATGCCCACTTCGACGCTTTCGGGCTCCTTCAGCGCAAAGTCCGCCAGGCTCTTGATCTGCGGTGGCATGGTGGCGCTGAAAAACAGCGTCTGGCGGGTGGCGGGCGTCTTTTCGACGATCCGGCGCACGTCGGGGAGGAAACCCATGTCGAGCATGCGGTCCACTTCATCGAGGATGAGGATTTCCACGCCGCGCAGGTCGGCGATGCCTTCCTGCATGAAATCGAGCAAACGCCCTGGAGTGACGACAACGACGTCCACGCCCTCTTACAGGCCTTTGCGCTGCTTTTCATAGCCCACACCGCCATGCACGAGCAGGACGCGAAGACCGGTATGCTTGCCGTATTTCTCAAACTGCTCCACAACCTGCGCTGCCAGCTCGCGAACGGGCTCCAGCACGAGGCAGCGGAAGGTTCCGGGGGCACCCAGGCGATGCAAAGCGGGCAACGCGAAGGCGGCGGTCTTGCCGGTGCCGGTTTGGGAGGCACCGACGAGGTCTTTGCCGGTCAAAATGATCGGAATGGACTTCTCCTGGATGGTGGTGGGCTTGTCGTAGCCTGTTTCACGCACCGCCGCGAGGACGGCAGGGGAAAGGCCCAGCACTTCCCAGTTAAAAGGGTAGGGGCCTTCCGGCACGGGTGGCGGCGGAGGTGGCGGCACCGGGGCGTGGTTTTCACGCTCGGGCTTGGCTTCACGCGGCGCACGGCCACGCTCAGGCCTGTCACCACGCGGACCGCGTTCAGGGCGATCACTGCGAGGGCCACGCTCAGGGCGGTCGCCACGCGGACCCCGGTCACGTGGTGGACGGTCGCCACGAGGCTTGCCGCCTTCGCGATGACCTTCCCTGGGCGTTTCATGCGCAGGACGCTTGTGAGCATGAATCGTCGCCGGATGGTCGGGGTGTGGCACATGTGCTTCCTTGGCCAGCTCCTTCACAACGGGTTTTTTCAGTCGCAGCACCTTCTTCAGGCCCGATTTCAATCGGCTGAACAGGGAGGGTTTCTTCGGAGCGTGGTCGGGGCGGCGTGGGGTGGTCACAATCAGGGCGGGAGGAATAGGGCGGTTCCTATCGGCCAGCTTGGCGGACAATGCAAACCCGCATCCGCCGCGTGAATTTGCCGCGTAAACCGGGAACAATCCTCTTGCCCCATCGCCTCACGTTTTCATACTCGCCCCGCCCTCATGTCCTCCATTTCGTACCTCCCCGGAAAAGAACCTCATCCACGCGAACACCGCCTCATCTTCAAAAACGTCGATCGCGTCGGCTGGAACACCTCCATCGACTGCGCCATCGCCGACGGCGGTTACGAGATGCTCAAAAAGGCCCTCAAGATGGAGCGCAGCGCCATCACCAACGAAGTGAAGGCCAGCGGCCTCCGTGGCCGTGGCGGTGCAGGCTTCCCCACCGGCGTGAAGTGGGGCTTCATCCCGCCCACGAACACCAAGCCCGTCTATCTCATCTGCAACGCCGACGAATCCGAGCCCGGCACCTTCAAAGACCGCTACATCCTCCATCAAGACCCGCATCAGCTCATTGAGGGCATGACCATCGCCTGCTTCGCCGTCGGTGCCAAGCTCGCCTACATCTACATCCGCGAGGAATTCCCCCAGGCCGCCATCATCGTCGAAAAAGCCATCGCGGAGGCCCACGAGAAAGGTTTCCTCGGCAAAAACATCCAGGGCAGCGGCTTTGACTGCGAAATCTACGTCCACCGCGGTGCCGGAGCCTACATCTGCGGCGAAGAAACCGGCCTCATCGAGTCCCTCGAAGGCAAGCGACCCTACCCGCGCATCAAGCCGCCCTACTTCCCCGCTGCCCTCGGCCTCTACATGAGCCCGACCATCGTGAACAACGTCGAGTCCCTCTGCCATGTGAAACACATCCTGCAGCTGGGCGGCGCGGAATACGCCAAGCTCGGCACCCCCAACAACACCGGCACCCGCATCCTCTGCGTCTCCGGCGACGTGCAAAAGCCCGGCTACTACGAGATCCAGGTCGGCAAGCTCACCATGGGCGAAGTGATTGAAGATCTCTGCGGCGGCCTCAAGCCCGGCCGCAAACTCAAAGCCATCATCCCTGGCGGCTCCTCCGCCAAAGTGCTGCGTGCCGACGAAACCTTCAAAATGAAGGATGGCCGCGAACTCACCATCATGGACATCCCCATGGACTTCGACACCATGGCCGCCTGCGGCACCATGGCCGGCTCCGGCGGCGTCATCATCATGGACGACAGCCGCAGCATGAGCTGGGTCATCAACAACCTGAACAACTTCTACGCCCACGAAAGCTGCGGCCAATGCACCCCCTGCCGCGAAGGCAGCCTGTGGATGAAAAAGATCAGCGACCGCATCGTCTCCGGCAACGCCAGCCCCGACGACGTGGACACGCTGGAGCAAGTCGCCGTGCAAATCGACGGCCGCACCATCTGCGCCTTCGGTGAAGCCAGCGCCTGGCCTACGCAGAGTTTCGTCCGCAAATTCCGCGACGAACTCAAAGCCGACTGCCAAGCCGACCTCGCCGGACAAATCGTCAACAGCGAAGGCAAGGTGGCGGCGACGGGCGTGGCGTGATTTCAAAATCCATCCGCGATGAAAACCTCCACGAAGAATTTCCTGAAGTGGTTGTTCTTCGTCGGCTGTCTTTCCATCATTGGGTGGTTGGTAAACCGAAGAGCTTCATCGAACCATGGCGTCTGGTTTATGTCGAGTGTCGAGGCCGGTCGAGTGAAACACATCGGCTCCAATCTCTCGCCTGAAGCTGCAGCTAAACACTTCGGATTCGACCAACATCACCCAGAAGAAGTCATTCTGAAGTTGGACTGTGACCTCAGCTTCTTCATCATTAGCTCGAAACTCGAACGACTTGAAAGCATCCCGAGCAATAGTCGTGATTCGTGGGGACATCGATACTACGGCATTTTTGACTTCAATAACGATGGCCACGTCCCCAATCCCGAGACTCTGACAACGCATCCGCATCCAGGAACTCCCGCCACGCTCAAGCGCCGCACCGCCATCTTCTCCGCCGGTCCCGATGGTGATCCTGTGACTTGGGAGGACAACATTAAGAATTGGTAACCATGACTTCTGCTAGCGACAAGCGTTCCAGTTTTATCCGGCGTTTGATCGTGCTGGTCATCGCCTGTCTTGCTGTGTGGTATGTCGTTTCGACGAACTTAAGGAACCAGTACAACTATCCGCGTTTGATCACGACCCAAATGGTTGTGTGTCGCCTCAACGAAGTGATCAAACCCGACCGAATTGCCACCCGCCTCGGAAAAAAATTGCAAGAAGAGACATTCTTGATGCTCGACTGGGATTGGGACGCTGCGATGGCAAACCTGGTGAAGGTTCGCGAGAACTCAGAAGCCAAAGAAAGTCGTGATGGCTGGGGAAACCGCTACTATGGGATTTTCGACTTCAACAACGACGACTTGGTGCCCAATCCCGATCCAGACGCTAAACAGCTCTTTCTGAAGCGCCGCACCGCCATCTTCTCCGCCGGTCCCGATGGTGATCCAGCGACTTGGCAGGACAACATCAAAAACTGGTAACCATGACTTCTGCTAGCCACAAGCTCTCCAGTTTTCGCCGGTGGATGGTCGTGTTGGTCATCGCCGCGCTGGCTTGGTGGTTTGTCGCCTACACCAGCAAAAAAGATCCATCGAATATGGGCCGTGGAATGGCACCAATTTCATGTTGTCGAGAATGCACGAATTTATCACCCCGGAATACGTGGCTTCCAAGATCGGACCGGCAAGTCCGCGTGATGAGGTGCTGCTGCGAGCCGATTGGGAGTTCGACAAAGTCATGGTGCAAAAGATCGACATGCCAAGAAACCCAGCCACGCCCAACAAAGACGGCTGGGGCTCGCTCTGGTACATCATCTGCGACTTCAACAACGACGGCAAAGTCCCCAATCCCGAGCTGCTGACGGTTCCTCCCAAACCAGGAGCAACCCAAAAGGAACTCCACACACGCATCGCCATCTTCTCAGCCGGACCTGATGGAGACCCGGCGACTTGGGAGGATAATCAGCCTCCCGGCTATACTAGGAAGCCATGAATCAAGCCAACGCCAAGCTTTCCAGTTTCCGCCGGTGGATGGTCGTGTTGGTCATTGCCGTTTTGGCGGCTTGGTTTGTGGTTTCGACGAACATCAAGAACCAGATTTTCCATCCACGGTGGTTCAACACACAGGGTGCCTTAGGCTTTCTGAATGAAAATCTAACACCCGAGATCATCGCCTCCCATCTCGGTAAGGCTGCTTCTCGGGATGAAAAAGTGCTGCTACGCACCGATTGGAAGATGGCTGAGGGGTTTGATACCTCGATGAGTCTCGCTACACCCAACAAGGATGCTTGGGGCTCCCTTTTCTACCTCGTCTGCGACTTCAACAACGACGGCCTGATCCCCAACCCCGAGACGCTGACCACACCACCGAATCTTGGTGCTGTCCCCAAACTCAAACAGCGCCTCGCCATCTTCTCCGCCGGGCCCGATGGCGATCCGGCAACTTGGGAGGACAATGTGCCACCAAGTTTTGAGTGAAGCCAGGAAGGACCTCCTTCGCGTCTCCGGCAACGCCAGCCCCGACGACGTGGACACGCTCGAACAGGTCGCCGTGCAAATCGACGGCCGCACCATCTGCGCCTTCGGCGAAGCCTCCGCTTGGCCCACGCAGAGTTTCGTCCGCAAATTCCGCGACGAACTCAAAGCCGACTGCCAAGCCGACCTCGCCGGCCAAATCGTGAACAGCGAGGGCAAGGTGGCCGCGGGTCTTTGATCGCGCCCCCTTCGTCCTCAATGGATAGGCCTACGGAACAAACGGAAGGCACGGAATGGATTCCATTTGTGCCCATTCGTCTTCATTCGGCATGGCATTCGTGTTCCAAGAACAAGGCCCACCGCTGACCCGGAGGGCGCGGTTGCATTCGCGCCGACTTCCCAACGCAGCCCCACCGCGAGAGGAACGATAACCGCGAGAGAACGTAGAACAGGTTTTCTAACCTGTTTCTGGTTCTTGGTTCTTCGTTTTTGGTTCGTCGTTCGGGGCTTCGGAGGGCGGCATTGCATTGCCGCCGCATGTCCGCCTCGGAGAGGCGGTGTACGTGGTTCTTGGTTCGTCGTTAGCTTCGCGGCTTCGCAGTAGCCTGCGCTTGGGGTTCTGTAGTCCCGCCTTTAGGCGGTCAAAGAAGGGAGCGCGGACACTTTTGTCCGCTGTTTCATCGTCCTCGTCCTCCTACTCGAACTCGTCCTCGAAAAGGCGTGTGGAGTGCGGTGCGGAGCCATCCAAGGAGCCGGACTTGCCAAGTCCGGGTGGAAGAAAGTGAAACAGGATTGCATCCTGTTCATTTCCCGTCAGGCGCACAGGTTGGAAACCTATGCCACGTTCCCACCCGGCACTTGGCAAGTGCCTCTCCTTGTCTGGATCGGACTACGGCACCGTCTTCACACACGGATCACTCCAGGGGCCAGCACCAGCGCTGCCGATGGCACGCACGCGGAACCAGCAGCGGCCCCCGGTGGGCAGGCCGTCCACCACGAGGCTCGCTTTCGTGGAGAGACCGGCGGCGGTCCAGCCTGCGGCGGTGATCGGGTCCGGGCAGGTTTGGATTTCGTAGGTCTTCGCGCCCTTCACCGCCTTCCAGCGCAGCACCACGCGGCCCTGCATATCGCCGATGATCGAATCCAGGCCGTCCACCTGCGGCATCGCGCCGATAGGCGCTGCCTTGCCCTTGATCTCAAAGCCCGCGCTCAGGATCTTCGCCTCATCTCCGCCGCTGGCGCTTTCCACATACGCCATCAGGGACATCAGGTCCGCGTCGAGTTCCGCTTCGGCGGTGTTCAGGCCGCTCAGCGCCTCATCCAGCGCCATCTTCGCCGCTTCACGGGCACTCACTTTGGCGGATAAGGCGTCCGCTTTCGCCGTCAGTGTCGCCAGTGACGGGATGGGGGTGGAGAAGCTCGCATTGCCCGTCAGGGCGGTCACGATGTCCTCCGTCTTCTGCACCTTCTCCAAGGGGCTCTTGGTGTGCAGGCTCAGTTTCGGTTTAGCCATAGGATGCTTCTTTCTATTGGTGGCGGAGTCCTCCGGCTGGTCATAAAAGGCGTCCGGCGCATCGTAAAACGCGTTGGGGTCGTCATATCGCATGCAGGTGTCCTCCGTAGGTTGGTGGCACCGCGCCGGGAGCACGGGTGCCATGCGCCGTGTGACATTCTCGTCACTGCGCCATTCAATATTTTTCAGCCCATTTTTCACTTCATCGCATCATCATTTCTTGATGCGAAAACCACGCTTGACCGCCCCGCCACCACGCCTCCCGCCGCCACCATCCCGCGTCTCCACGGCGTTCCCTCGCAGAACCTCCAGAACCCCCATCGTTCCCCCGCCAAATTCATGCGTGGTTTCGCCGTGACCACGCTTGGTTTCGTCAAAACCATGACAACATTTGCTGCGACCACGCATGGTTTTGGGAAAACCATGACAACATTTGCCGCGACCACGCATGGTTTTGGGAAAACCACGACAACATTTGCCACGACCACGCATGGTTTTGGGAAAACCACGACAACATTTGCCACGACCACGCATGGTTTTGGGAAAACCATGACAACATTTGCCGCGACCACGCATGGTTTTGGGAAAACCATGACAACATTTGCCGCGTCCACGCATGGTTTTGGGAAAACCACGACAACATTTGCCGCGACCACGCCTGGTTTTCCCGGGGAATCGCGTCCCGTGCCCACAGCGCCCCGTTCCCCCGAGGGAAAACGCCGCCCCACCCTGCCGCAGCCCTTCACCCGCACCCACCGCACCCTTCACCTCGACGGCAGCGAAACCGCCCGCCACAGCGGCCAGTCCTTTTTGGGCAGCGGCGCGCCTGCTTCGCCTCGCTGGTACCCTCCTTGGCATCCACGGTGCGGATCAGCTTCAGCATCTCGTCGTTGAGCGCCTCCGCGTCGATCTCTCCCTCCCAGCGCCGGACCTCCAGCACCTCCTCCTCCGCCGCTTCCGCCCCCGCGCTGTCCTCCGTCTGCTTCACCTCGTTGGCCTGCTTCTTCCCCGTGCCCGGCAGGTGCCCGGCGGAGGAAGGCAAGCGTTTCGCAGGCATGACTTCATGGGGAAATTCGGACGTGAGATTACCAAATCGCGCCCCCGAACTAAAGAATTATTTATTTTCGCCCATCAAAACTTTTATTCACAAACGGTACTTGCCAGCACCCCGGTGGTCCGGGTTATACCAGCGCGGAAATTCAGGAAAATCATTCGGTCCTCACCATGAACACCTTCCGTCGCTTCACCCGTCGTGCTTGGCTTCTCCACGGTTATCTGCTCGCCAGCATGATCCTCTGGCCCGTGCCCACCGTGCGCTCCTACTGGACTTGGAATACCGCCACCAACGCCAAGGTGGAGATCGAGAACCCGCCTGTGGGCGATTCCTGGTGGGACGATGACAGCGATAGCGATGGCATGACGAATGCACAGGAAGTGGCCTTCCTGTCCGATCCCTACAACCGGGATAGTGACCACGACGGCCTCACCGATACCGATGAGCGAGACATCACCCCTGCCATGCTCGGGGGAGCCATCACCACCGATCCCTGGAATTGGGATAGCAATGCCAATGGCCATTCCGATCACGATGAATACTGGGCTTGGCAATCCGGGCTGACGTTAAATGTCAGCTACTACGGCCAGACACCGCCCAGCCCTCTTCCGCCGGACTATTACCGCGACCTCGACGGAGACGGCACCTACAATCTTTGGGACTACGCCCCGACGGATAGCAGTGTCAGCTCGCCACCCGCTGATCCTGGCAGTGGCACCGGCACGCCGCCGGATCCGACCACCACGGACAGCGATGGAGACACTCATTATGACTCCTCCGACAGCCATCCTTCCCTCAATTACCTCTGGGAGGACTGGAACTACAACGGCACCAATGACAGCCAGGAGCCGCCGCCCCCTTCCGACAGCGATGGTGACACTCATTTCGACACTTCAGACAGCCATCCCTACGATCCCAGCCTCTGGGAAGACTGGAACTGGAATGGCACCAATGACAGTCAGGAGATCCCGCCGACCAATCCAACCGATCCAACTTCTCCTCCGGATCCCTATTATACAAATAGCGATGGAGATAGCGCCATGGACGCGAATGACAGCGATCCCACCAATCCCTCCCTCTGGGAAGACTGGAACCGAAACAGCATCAACGACTCCGCGGAGCCTCCTGATGCTGATGGGGATGGTGTCACCGATGCCGATGAATACACCGCCGGCACAAACCCCTATTTTCACGATAGCGATGGCGATGGTCTCTCCGATAGCGAGGAGCGCACCGCTCAGACCAATCCGCTTCTCGTGGATACGGATGCCGATGGCCTCACCGACCACGAGGAAATCTTCATCTACCAGAAGAACCCACTCCTCTCCCGTTCTCTTCCCGGCCAGCAGCAGATCGATTATTATCAGGTCAACCTCGTAGATACCGATCTCGACGGCATCCCTGATCTCGTTGAAGCTTGGTATGGTCGCGATCCCTCCAGCGATGCGGATGCCGCCTCCGATCTCGATGTTGACGGCCACTCGGATCTGGATGCCTACCTCGCTGGCTGGGCCTTCAACGTCTCCTTCACCTCCTACGATCAAGACCGGGATGGCATCACGGATGCTCGTGAGTCCTACTGGGGCTTTAATCCCTATGATCCCGATGATGCCACCCAGGATGCCGATCATGACGGCCTTCTCAACATGGAGGAAATCCGCCTCGGTCTCGATCCACTTTCTGCCACCACCCACGGCACGCCAGACCTCACTTACGCCAACACCACCTGGAGCCTCGGCTGGAAAGCCTGCCTGAACCCCGGCTCCTCCGCCACGACGCTCGATGATGACACCGATGGCGATGGCATGCCGGATCACTGGGAGCACCGCCACCGCCTCGATCTCCGTGATGCCCGCGATGCCATCCGCGATCCTGACAAGGATACCCTCAGCAACCTCACCGAATACCGCTTCCTATCCCATCCCCGCATCCCGAAGAGCGAGAGCAACACCCACGACCGCTCCCGCCTCTATGCCACCGGCAAACCGCTGAACGCCAGCACCGCAGGCGGCCTCATGAACCGCTACCGGGCGCAGATCGCGGCGGAGTCTGCGGCACCTCAAAATGTATTCAAGGAATTCAGCTTTGCAGCTTTTGCGGCGTGGGAATGGCCCGATGATCCAAGCAATGTCCCAGACAACGGAAACCCAATTCCACAATGCCCATGCGGACGCAAAGACTGCGAAGCCTGCGAGGGGAACGGTTATTGCTATGGTTGTGGAGGTTCAGGCACCTTGCCTTGTGCGGGAGGGCATACCACGTCTTGTCCAACTGAGGTCCGGGGGCCTTGCCTGGGGCATGGCAAACGCCGATGCAGTAGTACTCATTCGGGTCCCTGTGATGGAAAACACGGTTACAAGCCTGGGCGTAAATTCGACTGCTCTGAGCATGAGCATAAACCTGCCTGCGAGGGTGATGCTTGTGAAGAGTTGGAGCATTCTCATGAAGATTCAGAATGCAGCCAGGATGGGGAAGGCAACTGGTCTTGCGGCCAAGCAGGTCATAGCCACACGCCGGGAGTATGTGATCGGCAGGTCAAGAAATGCGGCTTTGCTGACCATGAGCATGATAGTGACCCTGATAGTAGCTGTTACGTAGATGACCCTTCGAACCCGGTCCCTATAACCTGCCAAGAAGAGGGCTGCCAAAATTTGAAGCAGTATTCATGCAGTGATGATGAATGTGTAATCGCACCATGCCCTGGACCAGAGGAATG
Source organism: Verrucomicrobiaceae bacterium (assembly GCA_016713245.1). GTDB lineage: Bacteria > Verrucomicrobiota > Verrucomicrobiia > Verrucomicrobiales > Verrucomicrobiaceae > Prosthecobacter. The sequence goes on from JADJPM010000004.1 coordinate 1,623,195, forward strand.
TGACAAATGGGAGAACGAACAATGTCCAACCTGCAAAGGTAAGGGCGAACAAAGTCGTAGCTGCTCAGAATCTTGCCAGAGCAGAGACTGTCCCGACTGTTCAGACGGAAGCTGTATATGGTGCAGTGGCACCGGTGAAGACAACCATTGTAGTTGTGGCGACTCGACATGCTATTGTTTGGGAAATGACCCCGATTGCCCCAAAATTCCAGAGGTGAGTCCGCCTGCTGACCCGCCACCAGAGATACCCTACCGTGAGAAACTGAAGCGCACCCTTTCAATCAGTGATGCAGCAGGACCACGTTACAGGAAGGTAGGATTGAATGGCTTGCCCATACCTGACTCGAAGCCTCAAGTTCAGGATGAATCGGGTGAAAGTGAGGAGGAAACCTACATTGATGCGTTTACAAGGCAGTTGAGACACTCTGTTTCCGACGTCTATGTCCATGCAGAAGGCTCTCAGTTGCCCCTCATGGTTCGACGGGATGCTTCCAGTGAGATGTGGACAGCCCAGTCCTTTGAGTCTCCAGAAACGCGGCCATACCTACCCTTTGGAGCTGCCTGGAGCTCGAACATCTGTTCCTACATCCGCTTTGATACCGAGTGTGTGGACAGGGACAATTCGGTGGAAATCACCAACCACATGGGAGTTACTCTCAGCGTTCCCATCGAAGATGTCTCTCCTGAGGCCCAAATTGATATGGCGATAAACGGTGGACTTAATTCTTTCGACCGCGTGACCACGGCTACGGTGGTTGATGAAATGGGCAGTTCTCAAAAGTATCTACCCAGCGCAGGAGGGTGGATTCACTCGACAGAAGAGGTTTCTGACGCCAAAACGTCGAAGAACGTTTTCACTGGCAACGTGTTAATCAAAAAATATGGCACGACGTGCTATTATGAACCCACGGGCATCAGCCAAGTGCTGGGTGAGATAGCGACACCGAACCCCTATGTTGAGCAGACGAACGAACCCAAGAAGTCGCCCAATATCGTCAACTATGCGCGGCTGAAAGAGGTGCATGACCGTCATGGAAACCGCTTGATCTACCACTACCCGTTTTCTAACACCCTGATACCCGATTTAATTTATGATCCAGATCGCCCTGGACACAGCATTCAATTGGTTCAACAAGGAGGACGCGTCATACAACTTCGAGGTCCAGATGGCACTACCATCTGCTACGAATATGACGGAAGTTGCTTGAAAAAAGTCTTCCGCAAAGTGCCCCCAGGTCAGCCTGAATCTGCTTCGGTCCTTTATGATTATGAGCAGGAAAGCAGGCTCGATATCAATTCCTATAATGAAGCCATGAAGGCCATGAGCCAATACGAGCTCGGTGATCCTAGGGGAATGAAAGCCGCCAAGCGAATTGACATCGAAAATCACATTAACTTGCGTGGCATCACAGACGAACTGGGGCGGCAGTATATCTTTCACAGAGCCTATGCGGATCAGGACCCTGAAAAGCCCTTCTCCCAGGCCGAAGAGCTAGCACTCAAGGGTGTTTTTCCAAGTTTTCAGGGAGGGCAGGTTCAGGGCCGGCAGGAGATGATCAATCAGTTCAATGGCATGACTGGGGGAGCATTTGCCTCATATATTTCACCAGGAGGGTATAGCGGTTTGGGTGGCTTTGGCGGCGGAACTGTATCATCTGGCACAGAGTATGAGGTATCCATGAAAAAGCCTCGGGTCGTTATTGCCGTGACGTCCCCATTGGGTACGACCAAAATCAGAAGCCAGCAGCAACAACTCCAGCAGTTAGACTGGGCTGCGCAGGCGGGACGCCTCCCATTTGATGAACTCAAAGCTCTTGCGCTCGCGGCGAAGTCATCCGGCACGGCGAAGGTTGTGAATACCTTTAAGGCTCTCGACGGCTCGGTGAGCACTTACACATTCAGTGATCCCCATGTCCATAGTGGTAGTGATCATGCAGTTGCCATCGCACCGGGCTATCAACCTTTGCCAGGCTTGGGACTGAACTCCCGCTCCTCTCACAACATCACTCAGACCATCAGTTACTGCGCACTCGTCATTGAGCTGCACAAAGACGCTGAGTTACTCAGCTCTGAGTCTTATGCCTTCAATTCAGACGCCTCCATGGCCCTCGCTTCCGCCACGGATCTGAGTGGAAACACCACCACATTCACCTACGGCACCGACGGCTACGACGACCCACTCACCGAGACAAGCTACCTCCAGCAGACGACCGGCCCGGCCATCCCCGTCACCAAACGCTTCACTTACGACGACGCCACCCGGATCATGACCAGCATGACGGACCCCATGGGCGTTAGGACGGAGTACAGCATCGAAACCAAAGATATCCTTCTCGACAGCGACGGTGATGGCACGGGCGACCTTCCCTTCACTGTCCAGGGCCTCAAAACCGCCGAAAAGGTGTTCAAAGGCAACACACTCCTCCGTGAAACCCGCTACAGCTACGATCACCCCAAGTTTGCCGGGCTTGTCACCAAACAATGGACCATTTCTCCAAATGAGGACGTCTTGCCCAGCAGTGTCACCCTCACCACCCTCGGCGATCCTCATGACGGTGGCACCGACACCAACCCTGGCTGGTGGCGTGAGGTCACCACCACCACCGGCCCCGCCACCGACGCAGGCGGACTCGATACCTCTTCACCCTCTGCCTTTAGCTCGACGTATTCTGCTGCCGACTTCGCCGGTCGGAAGCGTTCCGTCGTCGATCCACGAGGTTTGATGACCTTTTTTGATTATGACGGGGCTGGTCGCCTCACCCGTGTCTATCACCCGGACGGCTCGGCCAAAGCGTTGGGCTATGATGCCCATGGCAACCTCACGTCTGAATCCGATGGCACATTCACTGGCACCACCCTCCAAAGCGCTACCTTCACTCCCATTCGCACTACCTTTCACCGCTACGATGCGCTGAATCGCCGCATCAAGACGGCCCTCGATCTCAATGCCAATGGCCTGCCGGATTGGGATGCGGCGGACTACGGCACCGGTGATCACAGTTACACCCTCACCGGCAGCACGCGTGGCACCGCTACCAGCCCGCCGTTCTACGACGGCGACCTCGTCACCACGACCACCTACAACAACCGCAATCAAGTCACCTCTCAAACTGACCCCCGCGGCAGTCACAGCACCAACGAATACGACGACGCCGGCCGACTGATCCGCACCATGAAGAACGGCCTCGAGACCACCTTCACCTACGACGGCCTCAACAACGGCGGCTCCATCTTCGACACCTCGGCCATCAAGCCGAACCGCACCGTCGATCCGCGGGGTGTCGTCACCACCGTCGTCTATGACAGCCTCTACCGCCCTGTCTCCAGCACCGTGAGCGATCCCGGCCTTGAAGGCGGCCCCATGTTCACCGCCGTCACCCTCACCGAATACGACCTCAGCGGCAAACCCACCAAAGTCACCGATCCGCTTGGCCGCGTCACCCTAAACGAATACGACGACCTCGGCAATCTCATCCAGGTCACCGAGCCCGATCTCACCACCGACACCTCGGACAATCCCACCGTTCAGAGCTTCTACACGCATCATGGGAAGCCGTGGAAGGTCATTGACCAGATGGGGAATGAGACGATCACCCGCTACGACGCCCTCGGTCGCCCCGTCGAGGTTCAAGGGCCTGAGTTGAATGTTGAAGGTTCGACGTTGAACGTTGGAAGTTCCTCTTCCCTCCGCGCCATCACCACCACGGAATACGACGCTGCCGGCAACGTCATCGCCGTCACCGATCCCCTCGGTCGCGTCGTGGAGACGGTCTATGACGAGCGGAACCGCCCCACCCATGTGTATGCGCCCACCATGTGGGATGCCGTCAGCGGGCAGTTCGTGCGGCCCTACGCCGAGACCACCTACGACGCCCTCGGCCAGCCCCTCAGCGTCACCGATCACACCGGCGCCACCACCACGAACCACTACGACCCCGCCGGAAGAAAATGGAAAGTCGAGGCTCCGGCACTTCTCACTTCTAACGTCTCACCTCCCGCCACCGTCCGGCCCACGACGCTCACCTATTTCGACCCCGGCGGCCTGCCCGTGACCGTCACCAATCCCCTCGGCCAGACCATCACCAACACCTACGACATCCATGGTCGCCTCACCAGCACCCTCGATGCCGAAGGCATCCTCAACGAGTTCGACTACGATGCCGCTGGCAATCGCACCCTCGTCAAAGACGGCCTCAACCAGGAAACCACCTTCGCCTACGACGGCCTCAACCGCCTCATCCGCCAGACCTTCGCCAATGGCGACACCTGGACGCATGGTTACAATGCGGTGCAGAAAATCGCGCAGATTTCCCCCCCGCGGCATCACCACAGCCTACACTTACGACGCTCGCGACCGCCTCCTCACCGTCGCCACCAGCGGCACGGAGGGCGGGATTGCATTCCCGCCCACTTCCCGCTCCTACACCTACGACAACGCCGGCAAGCTCCTCACCGTCACTGAAAGTGGAACAGGTTTGCAACCTGTTCTCCCCGGCTCCGCCAACGTCTCCTACACCTACGACGTATCCGTCAGACCTAGCACCGTGGGTCTGTCGTAGTCAGTAAGTGTCGTAGCTTTATGGCTACGACGTTTATGACTACGAAGCGAGATCAGACCACCCTCTTGAAGCAGGACGTTTTGGGGCGCGTGACGCTCACACGGGACAAGCGCGAGGCTCTGCTCGATGAGTTCGAGCGCAGCGGCATGAAGGGGCGGCCCTTCGCCCGCATGGCCGGGGTCAATTACCAAACCTTTGCCTCGTGGATTCAAAAGCGCCGTCGTGCCCGTGGCGACTATCAAAAGATGGCGGCCATGCAAAAGACGGCCCTCCAGCGCCCTCTGCGCTCGGCTCAGCCCAATGGGAAGACCACGGCTTGTCTCCAGCTTGTTGAGGTGGCGCTGCCATTGGCCTGCTCCCTGGGGTGGGACAGGTCATAAATGTAGTTCCTGCGTCCTTGGGTTGATCTTGATGTTGGTTGGTTCTCTCACGCTGTCAAACGCAGCGAAGGTCTCGTCGAGCGTAGCGAGACGAGGCCGTAGCGGAGTTTGACAGCGTGTCGCCGCCTGTGCCGGGGTGCCGTAGTCCAGCGAGCTGTGAGGCCGGTATTCATTGTATTCACGCCGCCATTGCTCGACGACAACACGGGCCTCCGCCAGGCTGCCGAACACCTCGCGGTTGAGGCATTCGTCGCGTAGCTTGTCGTGGAACGATTCGATGTAGGCGTTCTCCCAAGGTGACCCCGGCTTGATGTAGCTCATCTTGATGTGTCGATGCTGCATCCAGTCCTGGATCGCATACGCGATGAACTCAGGCCCGTTGTCGCTGCGGATGTGCTCAGGCGTGCCGTGCTTGCGCATCGCAGACTCCAGCACGCCAAGCACGTCCGTGGCGCGGATCGACCACGCCACATGCGTGGCGTGGCACTCACGCGTGTGCTCGTCGATCAAGGTGAGGATGCGAAAGGCGCTGCCGCCCTCCACCTGGTCGCTCACAAAGTCCCAGCTCCACACGTGATTGCGATGCGCCGCAGCCTGCCGGCCTTGCTGCCCAAGCCTCACTCTTCGCATCCGCCGCTGGCGTTTGCGCACCTGCAGTCCTTCCTCCCGGCGCACCCTCGCCACGCACTTCACGTTGATCCGCTCGCCCTCACGTCGCAGCAACGCCGCGATCCGGCGGTAACCGTAGCGCGGATGCTCACGGCTCAGCCGCACGATGCGAACTCGTCGATGCCTCGCCTCCGCGCTCACTTTCGCCACCCGGTAGTAGCCCGACCGTGCAAGCTCCAAGGCACGACACACCTGCGCGATCCCGCCCAAATCGCTTTGCATGGCGTATCGTGCCGCCCGTCGCTTGCTGGCCGGGCTTACCTTTTTTTGCGTTGATGGCCTTCAAGATGTCGATCTGCACCGTCAAGTCCGCCACGATGCGCTTAAGCCGCCCGTTTTCTTCCGCCAACGCCCTCGCCTGACGCAGCTCATCGACCTGCATCCCGCCATACTTGCGCTTCCACCCGTAGTAGGTCTGCTCGCTGATGTTATGACGCGCGCACGTCCCGGACCTTCATCCCACCCTGCGCCTCGCGCAGGATGCTCACGATCTTCTCTTCACTGTGTCTGCTCTTTTTCATGGTGTTCTGTTCTCCTGGTTTCGGAGCCAGAACTACATTTTACAACCGTCCTACTTTCAGGGAGCAGGCCACCGCCACTTCCTCTCCGGCGCGTGATCGAAGATGCTGCAACGGCTCTGACATCCCGGACAGATGACTGCTGACGTGCCCGTGTGCCGCAGCCTGATATGCACCGCACGCGCCTCCATGCTCAGCTTCACTTCCTCAACCTCCCAGTCCTTGTCGAGTCCGAGGAGTAAATGATAGTGCGCTCGCAGGCTTTGATCGTTGGGCATTCACCTTCTTACCCCACCTTCAGCATCCATCAAAACCCGCGAAGAACCATCGTTTTGTTACGGCGAAAGGAGTCGCATCTCTTCGGAGGTTAGCAAGGTTTCTCCCGCGGATGAAAAAGTGATCCTGCACCTTTCTCTTGTTCTCCTGGAGCGCTGCTGCCTTGTAAAACCCGGCCGAGGCAAGGGTGGCTTCACCCCAGATTAGCGGAATTTTCGCGCGACGGGTGATATAGCCAAGCGCAAGGAGCATGGAGGCACCGATCCTCCGGTATCCATTGTTTTTGTCGTAGAGCGGATGAGAGGCGAGAAAATCCAGTACCAAGTGATTGCACCAAGTGCGGCGACACCACGCCACGCCTATGATGTCGGGACAGCTTGGGAGTTTTGCCACCAGCAGGAATCCAAGCTCGTCGTGGCTCTTCGCTGATCGAATCACGAACTCATCAAGAGCCCCCACGTTCTCTGAGCGTCCTGCGTAATATCTCCAACGTTTACCGGCTAAGCTTGCGAACTCAATCGAATCTCGTGCGTTGACCGAGCCTGCTGATGAAATAGCGTCGTGCCAAGAATCCAAGTGTTCTGCGTCGGCGGAATCCCCAAAACTCACACTCAGTAGCTGTTCTCCTTTTGGAGTAACAACGGGAGGCTGAATGAAAGGCTTCATGAAATTCAGGGCTTAACTTCAAAGCTTCCAGCCCGCTCGTGGTTCACGAGAGAGGAACTGGTTTGCCGTTTCCATGTTGGTGATGCGCATGGCTTTGGCGTCCCAGAGGATTTTGCCGCTGGCGCGGTGGGCCACATTGCCGAGGTGGTTGGCCTCGGTGAGCGGTCCGGCGTAGCTGAAGGGACTGCCGGTGAGCGTGCCGTTCTTGATGGCATTGAGCCACTCGGCGTGGTGGCCTGGTGAATCGGGGATGAAGGGTGCGGGACGGACGAAGTCCTTGAACTGATTCTCCGGCAGAAGGAGGTGCTTGCCGTAGTCGGAGAGGAGCATGCCTTTGTCGCCGATGAAGAGGACGCCGCTGCTCCATTGGCTGATGATGGGATCGTTGGTCCATGCCTCCGGCTTGCTAGAGCCTTGATGCCAGTGGACCTTGCAGGCGGGCATGTCGCCACGCGGGCCGTATTCATACACGGCATGCATGTTGGCCGGGGCGATCTCGGGATGTGCTTTGGGGCCAAAGGCCTCAATGCTGATCGGCGCGTCGAGTTTGAGAGCCCAGAAGGGCAGGTCGTTCCAGTGGCTGCCGAGGTCGCTCATGGTGCCATTGCCGAAATCCCACCAGCGATACCATTTGGGGCCGGGGAAATAGACCTCGTTGTAAGGCCGCATCGGCGCGGGGCCGATCCACAGGTCCCAGTCGAGGTAGGGCGGCGGCTCCTGAGCCTCCTTCGGGCGTTCATCGACGAAGATGATGTCCTTGTTCTTCTCCGCTTCCTCCTTGGTTTGCAGTCCCCAGGCACGCGACACGCAGACATGCGCCTCGGTGACCTTACCGATGGCGCCACTTTGGATCAGCTCGACCACGCGGCGGTAGTTGGCGCTGGAATGAATCTGCGTGCCCATCTGCGTGGCCACGCCCGCCTCGGCGGCGGCTTGGGTGATGAGGCGGGCCTCGGCCACATTGTGTGAGAGCGGCTTTTCACAATAGACCGGCTTCTTCATGAGCAACGCGGGCAGCGTGGCATAGGCGTGCGTGTGCTCGGTGGTGCTGACGACGACGCCGTCGATCTCGCTGGGCTTCAGCGTGTCGTAGAGCTTGCGGAAGTCGCGGAAGGTTTGGGCTCCGGGATGGAATTTGGCGGCGAAGTCGAGGTTCTGCGCATTCACATCGCACAGGGCGACGATGTTTTCAGCCGCATCGGCGGCGGAGGGCAGGGCAGGGGGCGGTGACGGTGACTTCGGGTCGGCCCCGTCTTTTTTCTTTGGCAGGGCCATGGGGATGCCGCTGATGCTGGAGAGATTGCCGCCGCCGCGACCGCCCACGCCGATGAAAACGAGATTGAGCTTCGCATTCGGCGAACGAGAGCGGGTGATGGCCGGAAAACCCAGGCTGGCCGTTGCGGCGGCTCCGCTGGCGAGGAACTGGCGGCGTGAGGTGCGTGAGGAACTCATGGTGAAATGGTAACGACGTGGCGGGCGGTGTCTTGCCAGTTCATTGGCCGGCGAGAAGGCCTTGAAGCTCCTTTCGTGCCAGCAAACCTTCACGCCACGCGAGGGGAATGGCGTCGAGGCCATGTGCGGCTCCCAGCAGCATCCCGAGCACCAGGGCGCGGGCGCAGTTATCACCGCCAGCCATGGCGTTCTCGATGCTGGCGAGCTCGAAATCGTGTCCGTGATGCTGCACGAGCCACAAAACAGCCGGAAGAGCCTGCGGAATGGGACAGGCAAGCCCGAGCTTGCCGATGCCATCGGGTCCTTTGGCCGTCTCAGCGGCTTCGAGGGCCCATTTGGGAGCGGTTTGAGCGATCACCTCGGAAAGCGTGGCCCCATGCAAAAGCCGGTGGGTGGCCCGGGCGAGGAATGCCGCACATTCGATCGTCTCTGGCGAACGATGCGTGAGCACCGTCTGCTCGATGGCCGCGGCGACGGCATCTGATTCAGGCCTTTCAGCCAAAAACGCCATGAGCGGGGCGATGCGGGCCGGCCCCGCGAGCTCATCCGAGGCCGTGCCGCTCGTGGCGGGCGTGGCACCCGCCTGAAGATGAGCCAGCGTGCCCTTGGTAGCCTTGTCCACATAGTCGTCGTAGTCGGGCCACATCGCCTGCCAATCGGCGAGGAAGGCGGCGGCTTCCCAGCGGCGTTCGCGATGCAGAAAGGCCAGCAGGCGCAGTGCCTGATCCCCGGCATGGCCTTGAGCACCTGCCTGCTTACGAGGATGATACGACTCGGCTCCGGGTGCATGGTATCCCGTGACGCGGCCATGGCGGCGCACGATCACCTCGGGATCGTAGATCCAGTGAACTCCCAGAGAGAGGGCTTCAGCGATGAAACTGCCGTGCAGCATGCCGGCGACGCGAGAGGAGAAATCCAGGGACATCATTCGGACGTAGCTTTGCTGTCATCAAATAGCAAACCAAGCGCAGCACTTCGCATTTCCATGCTTGCTCCGGCAGGCAAAAAAGAGCATCTCATCCCATCCCTTATGCAAAACGATTACGATGCCATCATCATTGGCGGCGGCCCCGCCGGAGCCACGGCGGCCATGACGCTGCGCCAGGCCGGACGAAAGGTGCTCGTGCTCGAAAAAGAGAAGTTTCCGCGCTTTCACATCGGCGAATCGCTCCTGCCCTACAACCGCCCCATTTTTGACGAACTCGGCGTCTGGGAAAAGATCCAGGCCGCCGGGTTCATGACGAAGCGCGGAGCCCAGTTCTGGATGGGAGATGGCTCGATGCACACGCGGCTGAATTTCTCCCGTGGCTCATTCACCGAGTTTCCCGAGGCTATTCAGGTCGAGAGGGCCAAATTTGACGACATCCTCCTCCGTCACGCCGAGGAACTCGGTGCCGAGGTGCGTGAAGAAACGCTCGTCACGGGCCACGAAGTGGAAAAAGACCGCGTCACCCTCCGTGTGAAAGCCAAGGACGGCAGCGAGCAGGAGGTCACGGCTTCCTTCCTCGTGGATGCGAGCGGCTTGAACAACTTCACCGCCAACCGCGAGAAATTGCGCGAGTACTACCCCGGCCACAAAAAGATCGCCATCTTCGGTCACTACAGCGGCGTGCAGATGACCGAGGGCGAGGAAAAGGGGGACATCCTCATCGTTCGTCGCAAGAACTCGTGGTTCTGGATGATCCCGCTGGCCGACGACAAGGTCAGCGTGGGCCTCGTGCTCGACTTGAATGACTTCAAAGAGCTGAAGCAGGAGCCGCTGGCCGTCTTTGACGATGCCGTGGCCTCCACGGCGGTCCTGCGTGATCGCATGATGAATGCCAAGGCGATCACGCAGGGCCATGTGCTGAGCGACTTTTCCTACACGAACAAAAAACTCGTCTCCGACCGCGTGGTGCGTGTGGGGGATGCCGCCGGTTTCATTGATCCCATCTTCTCCAGCGGGGTGATGCTGGCCATGCACAGTGCCCAAAAAGGTGCCCAAGCGGTGCATGAGGCTCTTGCGGCAGGTCGCACGATGACGGCAGCGATGAAGCGCTATGAAAAGGCCACGAACAAGCATGTGGGGCGCTTCTGGCAGTTCATCGAGAAGTTCTACACGAAGCACTTCGCGCAACTCTTCTTCCAGCCGGTGAATCGCTTCCGCGTGGTCTGCGCGATCAACTGCGTGCTTGCTGGGCGTCCTGAGATGACGTTTGGCACCTGGTGGAGGTTAAAGTTCTTCTTCGGCCTCGTCTGGCTCCAGAAGCGCTTCTCGCTGGCGAAGCCGATCGAGATCGGTTGAGGCCTGTGAAGCACTCAGGCCTCTTTATGAGGGGCCCACTTCAGTTCCACCTTGAGGCCGTTCCAGGCGTGATCAGGCTGATGCGTGTGTGTGGTCGCCTCGGCTCCACCGGAAGTGAGTCGTAGCATGGTCCAGCCCGTGGTGGAGGTTTTCTTGTCGGCCACGTAGGAGGTCGCAGGCGTGTTGAGGATATGAATGTCCTCGTGCTGGAAGAAGTCTCGATGATGAATGTGGCCGTGAAGGTAGGCTTTGACATGTTTTCGGGCGGCGAGGATCTGCCAGAGCTCTTCGGAGTCCTCGAGGCCGCCGGGGAAGTGAATCGGATCACCCCCGAGTCGGGGATTGTGATGGGCAAAGAGGAGCGCAGGTTTATCGGCATGCTGATCGAGCAGCTTCGTCAGCCACTCGAGTTGTTCCCCACCGAGTAGTCCCTGAGTGATCATGGTGGCCTTGAGCGAGTCGAGTAGAAACAAGTTCACCCCGGGCAGTTCCACGAGGCTGAGATGCTTCGAGTTCACGGCGGAGGCATCCGCTTTGAGCACGTCATCAAACATGGCGCGGTTGTCATGATTGCCCATCGTCAGGTGCAGGGGCACACCCGCCCGCTGCAAAGGGGCAATGAGGGTGGCGAAGCGTTCGTAATCCCCGCGTTGGCCGTCCTTCAGGGCGAGATCGCCATTGATGATGACTGCTGCCGGTCTCTTCGGCAGGGCGAGCAACCAGTCGATGGTCTTTCCCAGGTTCATCTGGATCGCTGCGGTGGGCGATTGCTGGGCTCCGATGTGCGTGTCATTCAAAACGGCGATCAAGCCATCATCGACCTCGGCCGTTGGTGAGGCTGCCACCTGCGTCAAAATGGCCGCGCTTCCGAGTTGTCCTAGAAAGTGGCGTCGGGAACTGAGGTGGATGGGCATGGAAGAGACTACGGGCCTTGAAGGTGACCTTTTCCGCTCATGTGGGAATGTCCCATGCATTCCAGCGGTGGAGCCCCATTCGGGGAAATCATTGCCCGAACGAGCCCGGCCTGTCATGGTCTCAGGATTACCGTGCGTCTTTTCCTCCTGAGTTCAGCCTTTTGCCTCCTCGGCGCGATTTCCGCGTGGGCACAGTTGAGCTACACCGGAGGCACGTTGGGGCAAAATTTTGATACTTTGCCCACATCGGGTTCCTTCACCTATCCCAGCAATGGGGCGGCGGAGCTCACCGCCTCGCCATTGAATGCCTCGGGCATGAGTGGGTGGAGCATCGCGCCGGTGAGCAGCACCACGGCGGCAAAAATCCGCGCCGATGCGGGAACCAGTTCGACCGCCTCGCATCTCTCGAATGGCACCGGCACGCAGTCGGATCGGGCGCTCGGCATGCTGGCCAGCTCAGGCTATGTCGGACGTGCTGGGCTCGTGCTGGTGAACAACACGGGTGGCCCACTCACCCGCTTCACGCTCAGCTACACCGGCGAGCAATGGCGTGTCGGCGGTGGCGTGGCGAACACACTGACCTTTGCCTATGCCATCGGCAGCACGAGCATCACCAGTGGCAGCTTCAAAACCGTGAGCGCTTTGAGTTTCACTTCGCCGATCACCAGTGCCACGGCTTCGGCGCTCGATGGCAACGCCGCAGCGAACCGCGTGACCATCTCCGCCACCGTCACCGAGGTGCCGTGGGGGCCGGGGCAGACTCTCGTGCTGCGTTGGTCCGATGTGGATGATGCTGGCAGCGACGATGCGCTGGCCGTGGATGACTTCTCTTTCTCTGCAGAAGCTGGCACGCCGCCCACCATCACCCGCATTCACGCCATCCAGAGCAATGTGGTGACGAGTCCGATGGTCGGTGCCGTGGTGACCATCGAAGCCGTCGTCACGGGCGACTTCCAAGGCTCGAACGCGTTGAGCGGCTTTTACCTTCAAGAACGTGCGGCGGACCAAGATGCCGATGCCGCCACCTCCGAAGGCATCTTCGTGAGCGATGACGGCAGCTACGATGTCTCGCTGGGGGAGGTGGTGCGAGTCACCGGCAGCGTGGCGGAGGTCAGTGCCGTGACCTCGCTCATCAATCCCTCCTTCATGGTGAAGACTGGCTCGGCCTCGCTGCCAGCGCCGGTGAGTCTCACCATGCCGCCGGGCAGCACCTCCGGCTTTGAACGACATGAAGGCATGCTGGTGCAGTTTACCCAAACCCTCACCGTGACGGATAACCGGCAGCTCGGCACGGCGGGGCAGTTGGTGCTTTCCTCCGGCGGCCCCATCGAAAGCCCCACCGAGAGTCTGGATCCGAATGACTCACCTGCCAGCGGCACCAGCAGCAGCGGGACAAGCAACGTGGCAGCCATCTCGGCTCAAGAGAGCCTCAACGCACGTCGTCAGCTCGTGTTGGATGACGGTAGCCTTTTGAGCAATCCCGCGCCCATGCCTTATGTGAATGCCCAGCAGACGCGGCGTCGTGGCGACACCACCGGCAGCGTCACCGGCTTCTTCAGCTACGCGAATGGCGTGAACAAGATCCAGCCTGCCGAGCCCGTCACCTTCACCGATGCCAATCCACGTCCTGCCGTGCCTCCTACGGTCGGTGGACGGTTGAAAATTGCCGGCATGAACTGCCTGAACTACTTCACCACGCTCGGTTCACGCGGTGCGGTCCTCAGTGGCGAATTCACGCGGCAGCAGCAAAAGCTCGTCGCTCAGATCATCGGCCTCGATGCGGATGTCGTCGGCCTCATGGAGATCGAAAACAATGGCACCGTGGCCCTCGATAACCTGCTCACCGCGCTCAATGCAGCTCTCGGCAGTCCCGTGTATGCCCGCGTGCCCGAGCCCGCTGGCACGGGAGGCGATCTCATCCGCGTGGCGATGATCTACAAGCCTGCCACCGTGCGCCCCGATGCCATCAGCCACACCGATAGCGATGCCGTTTGGAATCGCTGGCCTCTTGCGGTCGGCTTCACCGAGCTCAGCACCGATGCCCGCTTCATCGCCTGCGTGAATCACTTCAAATCGAAAAGCTCCACCGGTGCCAGCGGAGCCGATTTGGATCAAAACGATGGTCAAGGTGCCTACAACGACCGCCGCAAGCAGCAGGCCGCCCGTTTGATTACCTTCCTTGCCAACCTGCGCAGCAGCACGGGTGTGGATGCCGTGCTCGCCTTGGGGGATCTGAACGCCAGCTCGCAGGAAGACCCCATCGACCTGCTGAGAGCTGCTGGCTACCTCGACCAACAGGCCCTTCACGATCCCGGCTCCTACTCGTATGTCTTCGATGGTGCGCAGAGCCACCTCGATCATGCCTTTGCCACGCCCTCGCTGAGCAGTCAGGTCACCGGAGCCGCGAGCTGGCATATCAACGCCGATGAACCCGTCGTCCTCGATTACACCCAGATCGGCAAAACCGCCGCTCAACAGGCCCTTTTCACTCCCAGCGCCCTTCGTGCCGCCGATCACGATCCCGTGCTCATCGGCCTGAATCTCACGCCACCTCTCGTCACCTATGCTTCGTGGTCATCGACCATCCCTTGGCCCTCCGGCAGCCTCAGCAGCGCCAGCGACGACGCCGATCAAGATGGCCTGACCAACGCCTTCGAACTCCTCCACGGCACTGATCCGCTCACCCCCGATGCCGCGTGGCGTCCCGTCCTCACTCGTGCTGGCGATTTGCATTTCGACTATCGCCAGCGCAGCACCGTCACCGGTCTGTCGCTCGTCCCTCAATGGTCCACCGATCTCCAGCACTGGAACGACCTCGCCGAAGGCAGTGTGCTTTCCACCCTCACGCCCATCGTCGCGATGCGCCGTGTCGTTTTCAGCCCTGGAACGATGCCCCGCGTCTTCATGAGGCTGATTGTGCGGTGATTTTTAAATTCGGGCCACAAGGCCGAGGAAGCGAAAAGCCCAGGATTCGGTCGAATCATGGGCTTTGGAAGGTGTTGCAGGCTTTTCTGCTCATCACGGCAAGACAGGGTCAGGGCATTTCGCCTGCTCGTTCGAGTGTGGCCCGAACCATGGCTGGTGAAGCTCGAAAGCATCCTTCGACCAAAAGCCGGCGCAGATACGGGGCAATCTCTGTGAGGTGACCCTGTTGCTTGGCACGAACCAAGAGTCCCAAAGTGCCGATCACCGATAGGCCGAGCGTGGCAGCGCAGTCTCGTGCCGCCGTCTCATCCAGCAGCACCGCATCGGCTTGGATCGAAAGGGCCAGCGCGAGAGCTTCGGATTCGCCCGCGTCCAGTCGCGGATCGGAGGAAATGGCGGCTGGAATGCCCGTTACTGTCGTTATCTGACAGGTGGAAGGGAACGCCAAGCCCGCAAATCGTCCCGAGGTGGCTGCTAAACGCGTGAACTCGGTTACCACCATCTGCGGCACATGCACCTCACCGAATAGCTCAACCAAAAGCCGATCCAAGCCTAGAAAAGCCAGATTCAAGAGAACTGAAGTGTCAGCGACGACGATCACGCCTTGAGCAGTTTGTCGAAGACAGCGAGATCCGCATCGAGATCGGACGGCTTGAGGCCGTTGGAGATGCTGCGAGCATGCAACTCGGCTTCAAACGCATCCACATCCATACCAGCCAGTTTGCCGGCAAGGCCACGTGAAATGCCACGGGTCGAATACAGCGCACACGCAAGCTCCAGCCGCAGTTGATCCTCGCGAAACGCGGCGAGGGCTGGTTCATCCGGCAAGGTCAAAGTCATGGCAGAGGCTAACACATCGGGCTTTGTGGCAAAACAGGAAAGTTGGTCTGGAACGTTGATCCAAGATTCGTTAGTGTCTGACGTCGCCATGAATTCTGATTGGCATCGGTTAACCGAGTTTTCAGCCACTTCGGGTCGTCTTGCCACGAAGGAGGATACGAATGCCAATCGGGCGTCATTCCTCCTTCAAGATGAAGCAGGAAACCGGATCGGCACACCCGTTGACATAATGCTGCCTCAGTTTGCTTACTATGTTGATCACGAATCAGGTTCACAAGAGCGCTGTGTGCTTTTTCAAGCCGAGGCGGCCAACGGCAAAGTCTATTTTGGTGGTTGGCTAATCGATCAGGAAAACCAAGTGGTTGGTATTCCATCCGACTTTGAGCTTTTGGGAATCAACAATCCTCTCTGACGTGCCCAAGACCTACCACTGCTGGCGCTGCCAATGCCCAAAGCCAATGCTCACTGAAAAAGAGTGGGCCGTTGTTTACAAACTGATGGAGGAGGGGCATGCGCCGGTGCGCGATACTTTGCTCACTAAACAAAAACGTGCCGAGGCGGCGAAAACCTGGGGGAATGCCGCTTGCCAAAAGTACTTCGAGCTAACGGGCGTGAGAGAAACAAACCCGAATGCCCTGTGGCATCATCGACTGTCGATTTACGGCCCAGAGTGCCCGAAATGCGGCCATTTGCTGCGGACGCCGAAGGCGGCGTTTTGCGCGAATTGTGGACACAAGGCCGAGAAAGCGCAAAGCCGAGGATTCTGGTGAATCCTAGGGTTAAACAAATGAGCCTAACCAATCCCCTATGATACCTATTCTTGCTTCAGACTTCACCGGCCTTCTCGAAATCATGATCTGGTTTTGGGGCAATGTGCTCTATGCCGCTCTCTTGCTCATCGGATGGCTACTTCTGGTTTTTCGGCGGACTCGCTCTGCGGGTATATCCATGTTCAAACCCCTTTGTTGGGCTGGAACCATGCTTTTGGTGCTCGTTGGTATGCAGTATTACCCGACGATCGTTTACCATGGTCGTGGCCAGTGGGAGACCTTTCTCTGGGCTGCCGGCATCTCAGCCTCCTTGTTCCTTTCCGCTTTCATCACTTGGTATTTCCTTCGGCGCTTTCACAAAGACTAAGAAAACAAAAAGCCCAGGATTCTGGCGAATCCTGGGCCTTGGAATGTGATGGCAGCTTTTTTCAGCGGATCACGGCAGGCTCGTCGCGCCCATCAGGAAGCGGTCGCACTCTCTCGCGGCGCCGCGGCCTTCGTTGAAGGCCCAGACGACGAGGGATTGGCCGCGGCGGCAGTCGCCGCAGGCGAAGACGCCGGGGAGGCTGGTCGTGTATTTCTCGTGCTCGGCTTTGATGTTGCTACGGGGGTCGGTTTCGAGCTTGAGCGCCTCGATGAGGGGCTGCTCAGGGCCGAGGAAGCCCATGGCGAGCAGGACGAGCTGAGCGGGGAGGACTTTTTCGGTGCCGGCGACCTTCTGCGGGCCGAAGTTGCCCTTGTCGTCCTTCTTCCACTCGACATCGACGACGTGGACGGCCTTCACGTTGCCATCGGCATCGCCTTCGAAGTGGGTGGCGGTGGTGAGATAGACGCGGGGATCGTCGCCGAACTTGGCGGCGGCTTCTTCCTGGCCGTAGTCCATCTTGTAGGTCTTGGGCCATTCGGGCCACGGATTGTTCGCTGCGCGGGTCATGGGCGGTTTGGCCATGATTTCGAGCTGGGTGACCGTCGTGCAGCCGTGACGCAGGCTGGTGCCGACGCAGTCGGTGCCGGTGTCGCCGCCACCGATGATGACGACGTCTTTTTTGTCGGCGGTGATGTATTCCTTGCCCGGATCGAGCACGGCCTTCGTGTTCGCCGTGAGGAAGTCCATGGCGAAGTGGATGCCTTTCAATTCACGGCCGGGAATCGGCAAATCACGGGGCTTGGTAGCGCCAGTGGCGACGATGATGGCGTCGAAGTCTTTGCGGAGTTGCTCGGCGGTGATGTCGGTGCCGACGTTGACGTTGCACTTGAAGGTGACGCCTTCGTCTTCGAGCAGCTTCACGCGGCGGAGGACGACTTCCTTCTTGTCGAGCTTCATGTTGGGGATGCCATACATGAGGAGGCCGCCGGGACGGTCGGCACGCTCAAAGACGGTGACGGTGTGGCCAGCTTTGTTGAGCTGCGCGGCGGCGCTGAGACCGGCGGGGCCGGAGCCAATGACGGCGACTTTTTTGCCGGTGCGCTTTTCAGGCGGCTCGGGCTTCACCCAGCCTTCGTCCCAGCCTTTGTCGATGATGCTGACTTCGATGTTCTTGATCGTGACGGGCGGATCATTGATGCCGAGCACGCAGGAGCCTTCGCACGGGGCTGGGCAGACGCGGCCGGTGAACTCGGGGAAGTTGTTGGTCTTGTGGAGGCGGTCGAGCGCTTCCTTCCAAAGTCCGCGATAGACGAGATCATTCCACTCGGGGATGATGTTGTTGATCGGGCAGCCGGAGGCCATGCCGCTGATGAGCGTGCCGCTGTGGCAGAAGGGGATGCCGCAGTCCATGCAGCGGGCGCCCTGCTTTTTGAGGCCTTCTTCGGGGAGGTGAAGATGAAATTCCTTCCAGTCCTTGATACGCTCGAGCGGATCGCGGTCAGCGGGGAGTTCGCGGGTGAATTCGATGAAGCCGGTTGGTTTTCCCATGGTCTAAAAAATGATGCGTGAGGAGTGATGCGTGAGTCTGTCTCGGGTGGGCGTTTTCAGACCGGGAATTAACCTCCACCGACGCGGGAAGCGTCCTTCGAGTTGCTTTCAAAGGCGGCGATGAGGGCGTCGTCGCCGGTGAGGCCGTCGGCTTTGGCTTTGTCGAGGGCTTTGAGCACGCGGGCGTAGTCGCGGGGCAGGACTTTGACGAACTGCTTCACGCTTTGCTCCCAGAGGGCGAGGACCTTGAAGGCCTTCTGGCTCTTAGTGACTTCGGCGTGCTGTTTGATGAGGCTTTCGAGCGCGTCGATTTCGGCCTGGTCTTCGAGGGCGAAGAGGTCGCTCATGCTGGTGTTGCAGCGCGTTTTGAAGTCGCCCTTCTCATCGAGCACGTAGGCAATGCCGCCGGACATGCCTGCGGCGAAGTTACGGCCCGTGGTGCCGAGCACGACGACGCGTCCGCCAGTCATGTATTCGCAGCCGTGGTCACCCACGCCTTCGACGACGGCATCGACGCCGCTGTTGCGCACGGCGAAGCGTTCGCCCGCGACGCCGCGGAGGAAGAGCTGGCCAGCGGTGGCGCCGTAGAGCGCGGTGTTGCCTGCGATGATGTTTTCCTCGGCGGCAAAGGTGCTGCCTTCCGGCGGATAGACGATGATGCGACCACCGCTCATGCCCTTGCCGACGTAGTCATTCGCATCGCCCGAGATTTCGAGCGTGACGCCCTTCGGAATGAAGGCACCGAAGCTCTGACCCGCGCTGCCGTTGAACTTGAGGTGCACGGTGTCGTCTGGCAGGCCATACCAATGCTTCTTGGTGATCTCGTTGCCGAGGATGGTGCCGACGGTGCGGTTGACGTTGCGGATCGGCAGCGTGGCGGTGACTTTTTCGCCCTTCTCGATGGCGTCTTTGCACAGCGGGAGGAGCGTGGTGATGTCCATGCTCTTCTCGATGCCGTGGTCCTGCGCCTCGGTGCAGAAGGTGCCGACTTCAGGGCCGACGTTCGGACGGTAAAGCAGATTGCTGAGGTCAATGCCGCGAGCTTTCCAGTGATCGACAGCCTGACGCGGCTCGAGCACATCGACGCGGCCCACCATGTCCTCCAGCTTGCGGAAGCCGAGCTGGGCCATGAGTTCACGCACTTCCTGAGCGATGAACTTCATGAAGTTCACGGCGTATTCAGGATCGCCGTTGAATTTCGCACGAAGCTCGGGGTTCTGCGTGGCGACACCGACAGGGCAGGTATTCAGATGGCAGACGCGCATCATGATGCAGCCCATGGTGACGAGCGGAGCGGTGGCAAAGCCGAACTCCTCAGCACCGAGCAGCGCGGCGACGACGATGTCGCGACCGGTCTTCATCTGGCCATCGGCCTCGACGACGATCTTGGAGCGCAAGTTGTTGAGGAGCAAAGTCTGGTGCGTTTCCGCGAGACCGAGTTCCCAGGGCAGACCGGCGTGCTTCACGGAGGTCTGTGGCGAGGCACCGGTGCCGCCATCGTAACCGGAGATGAGCACGACATCGGAGTGCGCCTTCGCCACACCGGCGGCGATGGTGCCGACGCCGACTTCGGAAACGAGCTTCACGCTGATGCGTGCGGCGCGGTTCGCGTTCTTCAGGTCGTGGATGAGCTGGGCAAGGTCCTCGATGGAGTAAATGTCATGATGCGGAGGCGGCGAGATGAGGCCGACGCCCGGCGTGGAGCCGCGCACCTTGGCGATCCAGGGATAGACCTTCGATCCAGGAAGCTGGCCGCCTTCACCGGGCTTCGCGCCCTGGGCCATCTTGATCTGGATTTCGCGTGCCTGGCTCAAATAGAGGCTCGTCACACCAAAGCGGCCGCTGGCGACCTGTTTGATGGCGGAGTTCTTCGAATCGCCCTTCTCATTGGTCCAAGTGTAGCGCTCGGGGTCTTCGCCACCTTCACCGGTGTTCGATTTGCCGCCCACGCGGTTCATGGCGATGGCGAGCGCCTCATGCGCCTCGCTGGAGATGGAGCCGTAGCTCATCGCGCCCGTTTTGAAGCGCTTCATGATGCTTTCGACGCTTTCAACCTCTTCGATCGGCACTGGAGTCTGCGCCTTGAAGTCCAGCAGGCCACGCAGCGTGTAGAACTGCTTCACCTGCGTGTTCACCAGCGCGGTGTATTGCTTGAAGGTCTCGTAGTTGCCCGTGCGCACCGCCTTTTGCAGCGTGTGGATCGTCAGCGGGTTGAAGAGGTGAGCTTCACCTTCCTTGCGCCACTGGTAGTCACCGCCCACGTCGAGCGCATGCACCTGCGAGTCGCGATCCGGGAAGCCGCGCATGTGGCGCTGGATGGCTTCTTCGGCGATCACCTTGATGTCGCTGCCTTCCACGCGAGTGGCAGTCCAGGTGAAATACTTGTCCACCACGCTCTTGCTGAGGCCCACGGCTTCAAAGATCTGCGCACCGCGATAGCTCTGCATCGTGGAGATGCCGATCTTCGACGCCACTTTGATGACGCCCTTCGTGGCGGCCTTGATGAAGTTATAAACCGCCTTCTTGTGGTCCACGTTCACGAGCAGACCCTGGCGGATCATGTCGTCGAGCGTTTCAAAGGCGAGGTAAGGATTGATCGCGCCGCAGCCGAAGCCGATCAGCGTGCAGAAGTGATGCACTTCACGCGGTTCGCCGGACTCGAGCACGATGTCGCACTGCGTGCGGGTGCCCTTGCGGATCAAATGATGGTGCAGGCCGCCCACGGCCAGCAAAGCCGGGATCGGAGCCTTCGTGGCCGAAACGCCGCGATCGGTCAAAATGAGGATGTTGCGGCCCTGTTTGATCAAATCGTCCGCTTGAGCGCAAAGTGCGTCCATCGCGGCTTCGAGGCCCTTCGCGCCCTGTTTCGGGTCAAAGGTGATTTCGAGCGTCGCGGAGGCAAATTCGCCACTGGCGATGCCTTTGAGCTTTGCGAGTTCCTCATTGCTGAGGATCGGCGTCTTCAGCTCGATCAAATGGCAGCTTTCCGGCTTCGGATCGAGCAGGTTGCCCTCACGACCGATGGTCGTGATCGGCGACGTGACGATTTCCTCGCGGATGCAGTCAATCGGCGGATTCGTGACCTGCGCGAAGAGCTGCTTGAAGTAGTCGTAAAGCAGTTTGGCCTTGTTCGAGAGCACGGCGATGGGGATGTCCGTGCCCATCGAGCCAATCGCCTCCACGCCATCGCGGGCCATCGGCGTCATCAGCATGCGGAGGTCTTCCCAAGTATAACCAAAGGCCTGCTGGCGCTTCAGCATCGTCTCATGATCCGGCAGCGGAGCTGGCTCACCGTCGGCGATGTCCGCCAGTTTGACGAGATTCTTGTCGAGCCACTCACGGTAGGGCTTCTCCGTGGCGATTTTCTCTTTGATTTCGTCGTCCGGCACGATGCGGCCTTCTTCCATGTTCACGATGAACATCTTGCCCGGCTGCAGGCGGCCTTTGAGCTTCACATTCGCTGGATCGACCGGCAAAACGCCCGCTTCCGAGCCCATGATGACGAGATCGTCATGCGTCACATAATAACGGGAAGGACGCAGACCATTGCGGTCCAGCGTGGCACCCATCATCGTGCCATCGGTGAAGGCCACGGAGGCAGGGCCGTCCCAGGGCTCCATGAGGCAGGAATGATACTCGTAGAAGGCCTTTTTCGCCTCGCTCATCGACTCATGGCCGCTCCACGGCTCAGGAATCATCATCATCATCGCATGTGGCAGGCTGCGACCGCTCAGCACGAGCAGTTCCAACGCATTGTCAAAGATCGTCGAGTCCGAGCCATCCACATTGATGACCGGCTTGATCTTATGGATGTCGTCTCCAAAGAGGTCCGAGGCGATGATCGACTGGCGAGCCAGCATCCAACTGATGTTTCCGCGCAGCGTATTGATTTCACCATTGTGAGCGATGTAGCGGTAAGGGTGCGAGCGCTCCCAGTTCGGGAAGGTATTGGTCGAGAAACGGCTGTGAACCAGCGCCAGTGCCGATTCCATGTCTGGATCGCGAAGGTCCTGGAAATAAGCGCCGACCTGATGCGGCGTGAGCATGCCTTTATAGACCAGTGTGCGGCAGGAAAAGCTCGGCGCATACCACACGGGGTCCACCTTCTTCACGCGGATCTCGTTGTTGGCCACCTTGCGCAGCACGTAGAGTTTCCGCTCAAAGGAAAGATCATCCAGCGCTGTCGCATGACGCTTCACAAAGACCTGACGCACCAGCGGCTCGCTGGCCTTCGCAGATTTGCCGAGCGTGGAATTATCCACCGGCAGCTCACGCCAGCCGATCACTGGCATGCCTTCCGCCGCAGCGACCCTTTCAAAGATTTCCTTCACCTTCGTCCAGGAATCGCCACCGCGGGCGGTGAAGATATTGGCCACGCCATACTGGCCCTGGGCCGGCAGTTCGAAACCGGCTTCCTTGGCTTTCTTCACGAGAAAGGCATGTGGCACCTGAAGCAGGATACCCGCGCCGTCACCGGTGTTTTCTTCCACGCAGGCACCACGGTGGTCGAGATTCTCCAGAATCTGAAGGGCATTGGCGACGATGGAGTGCGATTTCTTCCCCTTCATGTGACAGACAAAGCCGACGCCGCAGGCGTCATGCTCATTGCGCGGATCGTAGAGACCTTGAGCGGGGGGGAGACCGGGGTTGTTCATTGGTGGGGCTGGAGGGAAAAGAGGCGATATTCCCTACCCGCCGCCGCATGTGGGTTGGACGGGAAAGGGGGCGGCATTTAGCCGATGGGCAGAAACCGTGCAAGAGCATTCTAGGGGCCAAAAAGTCATCTAACTTTCACCACTTTTGTTGGCTCCGCCGGGACACGAAAATCCCGAAGGCAGGATTGCCTTTCCACAAACCGAAAAAAGGGCCGGAAAAGGCTCTCTACGGCCACCCAAAGCATGCCACGTTCAAACCGCGTGCTTTGCTGCTCGGTGGGTGGTAGAGAGCCTTGCATCGTCTTTGGAAGGCGCTGCCTCGTCCGCGGACCTCCTTGCATCGTCTCCATGCCGAAAGTCTTCATCAGCTACCGCCAGATCCACGACGCCGAACGCCAGCGCGTGCGCCTTTTCGCCGAGCAGCTTCGCTACTCTGGCATCGAGGTCGTCTTGGATCAGTTTTATCTCGACGCCCATCCCGGCGGTCCCCCCGAAAAATGGCCGAAGTGGAGCAGCGATCACGCCATTCGCACCGACCACGTTATCATCATCGGCACCGAGGCATGGTTTCAGTGCTTCGATGGCACGCAGTCGCCCGGCACGGGTCTCGGAGCGGCTTGCGAGGCCGATGACCTCCGCCAGCGCCTATACGACGGTGCCAACAAGAACGAAAACATCCGCGTCGTGCTCTTCGACGACAGCGACGCCGCGCACATTTCCTTCAAGCTCAAAGGCTACCACCGCTTTCTCGCCCCTCGCGACATCTCCAACATCATCCGATGGCTCGGCGGCACTGTCCCCACCGGCGCTCCGCCTTCGTCATCGCCCATCCCTTCCAATCTCCCAGGCGGCTACATCGGTCGGCTCTTCCTCGGGCGGGAGGATTTTCTCGACCAGCTTCGCGTCTCGCTCCTGAGGCAAACGCACGCCACTGCCATCACGCAGGCACCAGCCGCCACGGGAATCTCAGGGCTCGGCGGCATCGGGAAGACGCATGCGGCGGTGGAGTATGCGAATCGGCATCGCGGAGACTACGCCGCGCTGCTCTTTGTCAGTGGCGAATCGCCGGAAAAGCTCCGCGCCAGCCTCGCCGCGCTCTGCGGCGTGCTGCATCTCGATGCTGGGGGAGCGCTGCCACCGGACGAGGCCACGCGGGTCACCGCTGCCGTGGATTGGCTGGCCAGCCATCGCGGCTGGCTGCTCATCGTCGATAATGTCGATACCGAGGAGGCCGCCGCCGCCCTCACCGGCCTGCTGGAGCGCCTCAGCACCGGCCACGTCCTCATCACCTCCCGCCTGCATGACTGGGCCGATCAGGTCGAGTCCCTTGACCTCAGCGTGCTCAGTCCCGACGCCGCCACGGAGCTCCTGCTTCAGCTAACCGACAAACAGCGCCGCAAAACTGCCGACGATGCCGCCCAGGCCCGCCTGCTGGCCGATCTGCTGGAGGGTCTGCCCCTCGCACTGCATCAGGCCGCCGGTTATATTCGGGAGCAGCGCCTCACCCTCGCTGGTTACCTCGCCATTTACGAGCAGGAGGCCGCTGGCCTCCTCGGCTGGTTCAAAAAGCACCTCATCCCCTACGCCGGACCCGAGGAGCTCGGCCCCCGGCCCGTCCTCATCACCTGGAAGACCAGCTTCGACAAACTCGACGCCGACACCCGCTTCTGGCTGCTCGTCTTCGCCCACTTCGCCCCCGACCCCATCCCCGAGTTCCTGCTCGACTCACCCCCCGACGCCGCAGACGAAGTCAAAACCCGTCACCGCACCGCCAAGAAGGCCATCGCCCAGGCCGAAACCTACAGCCTCCTCACCCGCGACCCCAACCAGCCCCGCTTCAAGCTCCACCGCCTCGTCCAGCACATCCTCCGCCTCACCGCCCCAGATGCCGAGCGCACCACCGCCCTTGCCATGGGCATCCAACTCTTGGCCGAAAATGACCTCGGCAGTCCGCTGGATGTACGCACCTGGAAAAAATGGACCCCGCTCCAGCCCCACGCCTTCTTCCTCGTCACCCACGCCCCCAATGAGCCTGCGCTGGAGCGCTTGAGCTGGATTCTGAATGAACTGGGCGAACTCTGTTATACCAAAGCCCTGCACATCCAGGCCGAGCCGCTGATGCGCCGCGCCTTGGCCATCGATGAGGCCAGCTTCGGCAAGGACCATCCCGAAGTCGGCACCCGCCTCAACAACCTTGCTGAATTGTTGCGCGTCACGAACCGGCTGACGGAGGCCGAGCCGCTGATGTGGCGTGCCTTGGGCATCTTAGAAACCAGCTTGGGAGAGGGGCATCCCAAAGTTGCCATCGCCGTCAACAACCTCGCTGGGTTGCTTCATGACACGAACCGGCTTGCGGAGGCTGAGCCGCTCATACGGCGTGCCTTGGGCATCAATGAGGCCAGCTACGGGCCGGACCATCCCAAGGTCGCCATCCGCCTCAACAACCTCGCGCGGTTGCTCCAGGCCACGAACCGGCTTGCGGAGGCTGAGCCGCTCATGCGGCGTGCCTTGGGTATCGATGAGGCCAGCTACGGGCCGGACCATCCCAAGGTCGCCATCCGCCTCAACAGCCTCGCTTTGTTGCTCCAGGCCACGAACCGCCTCACAGAGGCCGAACCGCTGATGCGGCGTGCCTTGGTCATCGATGAGGCCGACTATGGACCGGACCATCCCAGCGTCGCCCGTGACCTCAACAACCTCGCTGAATTGTTGCGAGTCACAAACCGGCTAGCGGAGGCCGAACCATTGACATGGCGTGCCTTAAACATTGATGAAACCAGCTATGGCCCCGACCATCCCGATGTAGCCCGTGACCTCAATACGCTAGCACATTTGCTTTGGGCCACGAACCTGGTCGAAGACGCCGAGCCGCTGATGCGTCGTGCCTTAGGCATCTTCGTGCGCAGCTTTGGTATCAACCATCCGCACTCTAAAGGAGCCATACACAACTACATCAGTCTCTTGCTGGCCATGAAGGTGCCAAAAAAGGAGATTGAGGAGCGGGTGAGGGGCGCGGTGGAGGGCGGGTAGGGCGCGGACAGGCTTCTTGCTCGACGGCTTGATGCCGGGAGCTCGCCGCTCACACCTTTGCACCGTGCCGTGAAGTGCTCAGTGGCCTAGATGTTGAGCAGGGAGTAACTTGAGGGTTCCCCAAGCCGGATAGACAGAGGAATGTGGACAAAGGAATGATGCATTGGATTCCTCTGTCCACATTCCTCTGTCTTTTTCTAGTTGTTCTTCAGCACCTCGATGAAGGCTTCCTGAGGGATGTTGACCTTGCCGATGGCTTTCATCTTCTTTTTACCTTCCTTCTGCTTGTCGAGGAGCTTGCGTTTACGGCTGATGTCACCGCCGTAGCATTTGGCGGTCACGTCTTTGCGCAGGGCGCTGATGCTTTCACGAGCGATGACCTTGCCACCGATGGCGGCCTGGATGGCGACGACGAAGAGCTGCTGCGGGATGACTTCTTTGAGCTTGGCGCAAAGCTGGCGGCCACGGAACTCGGCTTTGCCGCGATGGACGATGCAGGAGAAGGCGTCCACGGGATCGCCAGCGATGAGGATGTCCATTTTGACGAGTTCGGCGGCTTCGTAGCCAGCGTGTTCGTAGTCCATGCTGCCGTAACCACGGGTGATGGACTTGAGCTTGTCGTTGAAGTCCACGAGGATCTCGTTCAGCGGCAAAACGGTGTGCAGGAGCACGCGACGGTCGTCGAGGGTTTCGGTGTTGTTCACCTGGCCACGCTTGTCCATGACGAGCTGCATCATATCGCCGATGTGCTCGTTGGGGATCATGATGTTGACCTTGACGATGGGCTCGCGGATTTCGTCGATCTCCTGGGCGCTGGGGAGGAAGCAGGGATTATCCACCTGGAGTTCTTCACCATTGGTTTTGCGGACTTGGTAGATGACGGAAGGATACGTCGAGATGACGTCCATATTGAACTCCCGGCGGAGGCGTTCCTGGACGATCTCCATGTGCAGGAGGCCGAGGAAGCCGCAGCGGAACCCGAAACCGAGGGCGGCGGAGCTTTCGCTCATGAAGGTGAAGGCGGCGTCGTTGATCTGAAGCTTGCCGACGGCGGCTTTGAGCGATTCGAAATCGTCGGTGCTGACGGGGTAAATGCCGCTGAAGACGAGCGGGTGGATTTCTTTGAAGCCCGGAAGCGGCTCAGGTGCTGGGCGGCGTGTCTCGGTGAGCGTGTCGCCGATTTTCACGTCGGCGGTGGTTTTCACGTTGGCGATGAGGTAGCCCACGTCACCGGGCTCGAGCTTTTCACAGCTAACCATCTTCGGGCGGAAGATGCCGACGTCTTTGATTTCGTAATCGAGGCCGGTGGACATCATGCGCACCTTTTGGCCGCGAATGATGGTGCCGGAGATGACGCGGACGTAGCTGACGACGCCTCGGTAGGCGTCAAAGATGGAGTCAAAGACGGAGGCGCGGAGGTAGCCGTCGCCGGGGTCGGTCGGCGCAGGGATGTGGGCGACGACGGCTTCCAAGATGTCCTGGATGCCGATGCCCATCTTGGCGCTGGCGGGCACGGCTTCATCGGCGGAGAGCTGGAGGATGTCCTCAAGCTGGCGTTTGCATTTGTCGATGTCGGCGCTGGGGAGATCGACTTTATTGATAACGGGGATGACGTGCAGGTTTTGCTGCAAGGCGAGGTTCAAATTGGCCACGGTCTGGGCCTCCACGCCTTGGGAGGCATCGATGAGCAGGAGAGCACCTTCGCAGGCGGCGAGGGAGCGGCTCACCTCGTAGCTGAAATCGACGTGGCCGGGGGTGTCGAGCAGGTTGAGCTTGTACATCTGGCCGTCGCGGGCCTTGTAGTTCATGCACACCGGGTGCGCCTTGATGGTGATGCCACGCTCGCGTTCGAGGTCCATGCTATCGAGGAGCTGGTCCTGCTGCTGGCGCACGGTGATGGTGTGGGTGAACTCGAGAAGCCGGTCGGAGAGCGTGGTCTTCCCGTGGTCGATGTGCGCGATGATGGAGAAATTGCGGGTGTTGGCGATGGACATTCGAAAGGGGCTGGCGGGAGGGGGCGCGTATCTAGGCGAGAGCCGTCGGGAATGCAATGCAGGATGCACCGGGCCGTTTAGGCTGGCTCCGGCATGAAACGCGAAAAACTCACGGAACCTCAAATCGACGTCGAAATGGACTCACTGTCCGTTTTCGGCGGCTGGCGGCTCGAAAACGGCCTTTTGGTCAAAGAGTTCCGCTTTGCCAGTTACCTCGATGGCGTGCGTTTTGCCACCCGTGTGGCCGAGGCGGCGGAAAGCATGGACCACCACCCCGATCTGACGATTTCCTGGCGGCGGGTGAACTTCCATGTGACTACCCACAGCGCCCAGGGCCTCACGGAGCTGGATTTCGAGTTGGCAAGGCGGGCGGAGGATCAATCAGCAAGATAATCCCGCATGTCGTAGAGCTTTGGGTCGCGGACCGGCTCTTTCCGGGCCGCTTTGACGCGGCTGAGCATCTGCGAAAAGAGCGCATCGCCTGCTCCGCCTTCATCGAGGCCGCCGAACTGCTCCTCCAGCTTTTCCGGGTCTTCGCCCGCTTCGAGGCGGCGGACCATCTCACGCAACTCCGGCGGCGCTTTGTCGCCCATCACCGAGGTCATTTTGCGCATGAAATGGCCGAGCTGCTTGGGGTCGGGGTTATTCTCGTCGAGACCACTCATATCCCGCTCCATCTCCGCCATGAAGGCATCCATTTTGGACTCGTCGAGGCCGTCAAAGGGATCATCGGCGGATTCCTCCTTCGCCTTGCCGATGACGGCGAAGCGTGATACTCGCCGCTCCATGCGCAAATCCGGGCCGTCGGGGCATTTCGGCAGCTTGTCCTTCATCGCCAGCGAGCGGGCGAGGAAGGAATAGAGCTTGTTGTTATCCGGGCAGTAGAACTCGTAGATCGGCATGGCGGGTGAATGGTGCGGAAATTTCAAGCTGCCTTCTCCGGGGCCATCCGTCGGATGAAAAATACGACCGCCAAGCCAGTGAGCACGCCTAGGGCCATGCTCGGCGGGATGTCGGAGGGCCAGTGAGCACCGCAGTAGATGCGGGACCAGGCCACGGCGGCGGCAAGAAGGTAGATGCCCAGGCCGATGCGGCGGTAAAAGCACGCCACAACGGTGGCCACGGCGAACATGTTCACCGTGTGGCTGGAAGGGAAGGACTTGCCGCGCAGCTCGCCACGCGGGTGGCTGATTTCTTTCGTGGGCGGTGCAAACAGTCGCATCACCGCAGGCGTGGCTGGAGCGAGGTCTCGCACGATGACGCCTTCGATCGCATCGCGGGGACGCACGCGACCGACGAGCTTTTTGAGGGTGTTTGAGACCAAGGCATCGCCGATGCCGATGGCGAGGGCGGCGCAGAGAAACATGATCCGTGCCTTTCTCCCGCCGCGCATCACGAGCACGAGGGCCATGATCACGAGAGGCGGCATCCAGGCCTCGATGGCGGAGATGGCTGGCATGGCGTAATCCAGCCAGCCAGCGGACCACGTTTGATTGATGAGGCGGAGCAATTCGAGGTCCCAGGCG
This sequence comes from Verrucomicrobiaceae bacterium, assembly GCA_016713245.1. Lineage (GTDB taxonomy): Bacteria > Verrucomicrobiota > Verrucomicrobiia > Verrucomicrobiales > Verrucomicrobiaceae > Prosthecobacter. The sequence goes on from JADJPM010000004.1 coordinate 1,652,568, forward strand.
TGATTCATGAGGGGCGGATGGCTTTCCAGGTTTTCAGTTTCACACCGCGAAACACGCCGAACTGCCGTGTCTCAGCACCGAGCGGGATGGAGATGGTGCCGAGCGGCTCCACGCGTTCGAAGCACTTCGCAAAGTCAGGCAGCAGCACCATGCTTTCATCCGCGCCGGGCACGAGGATCATCGCATCCTGGCCGATCCGCTCTTCCGGCCCCGGCCAGATTTCATACTGAGATTGAGGAAAGGCAGTCGGCTCCCAGCGATAGACACGCGGATGGCTCGGCATGTAAAAAGCCATCCAGGCGGCGTGGTAACGATGGCCCAAAGCCATGACGAAGGTGTTGTCACGCTCCGGCATCTTTTGCAGCCATGTGTCCGCCGCGAGACCTGCTTCACGCCAGCCGCGAAGTCCGCCCAGTTTCTTGATCGACTTCAGGTCCGTGAGCATGAACACGATCACCGCGAGGTGAATCACCACCGCCAAACCGCCCGCGATGCGCAGCGACCAGCGTCGCCAGCCTTCGCGTCCGTTTTCTAGCAGCCAGGCCGCCGCGAGGATGATCGCAGGCACGAAGAAGGCGGCGGGCCAGTTCGGATTGATGCGCTGGCGCAGGGCGAGAATGGCAAAACAGGCGAGTGCGGGGCCTGCGCATACCCAGAGGTAACGCTGCGGCCTGGAAAGCCCGCGCAGCCCACGAAAGGTCTGCCAAAGCGCCGCCACCATCGCCACGAAGAGCACGGGTGTATAGACCAGCGCTTGAAGGCCGATGTTTTCCGCGGTGCGGCCCAGCCACTTGCTGAAGGTCGGCGTCGAGGAGGCGTCGAAGTGATGCTTCGTATGCTCCAGCGTGATCCAGCCATGCTGCTCGTTCCACCACAGCACCGGAAGGATGAAGAGCAGGCCGAGCACGGCAGAGGTCCAAAAGCCCGCTCGCTTGAGCAAACCTCGATCTTCCGGCGAAACGGCCGCGAAGACGATCATGAGCACCGGAAAGACGAGCATCATCTGCTTGCTCAGGCAGCCAAAACCGATCACTAGCCCCAGAAGTAGCCAGTGCGAAAATTTGCCCGGAGCCTCCACCGCCCGCCAAAAGAGCCACAGCGCCGCCGTCCAGGCCAACAATAGAGGCGCATCTATCGTCAGCAGCAGGCACAGGCCGGCGTTTCCCGGCGTGAGGACCATCAACAAGGCCGCGAGGGGCGCCACTCGCTCGCCGAGGAGGTCACGAGCCATGCGCCAGGTGAGGAGCAAGGTCACCATGCCCAGAAGCAGGGCGGAAAGACGGATGCCCCACTCGGCATTGCCTGTGAGCCAGCCGATCACGCCCATCATCCAGCCGATCATCGGCGGCTTCGAATAATAACCCCAGTCCGGCTGGCGGCCCCAGTCCCAGTAATAGGCCTCGTCACCGGCGAGATCCGCCCCGTTTACCACCGCCAGCAGCATGATCAGCCGCACGAGCACGATGCCGCCCAGCCAAAGCCACAGGCGTTTTCCGCGCAGGTTGTCCAAAAGCGAATCCCAAGTCATCCGCCTTCCTAAACAGGTCTGCGGGCCTCGTTTCAAGCCCGGCGTGAAATCAAACGCATCGCGAAGCCGATTCGAGGCTGGCGATGGCGGTGGAACGATCTACCATACCCGTCATGCACCCGGTTCTCGTCGTTTTATGCACCTTTCCAGATGTCGAAAAAGCCCGCGAAGTCGGCACGGCTCTCATCGAGGCCCAGCTCGCGGCGTGTGTGAATCTGCTGCCGGGCATCGAATCGATCTACCGGTGGCAAGGCGCGGTGGAAAGGGCAGGGGAGGTGCTGGCGGTGTTCAAGACGACGGCGGAAGCGTGGTCGGTATTTGAGGTGAAGCTGAAGGAGCTGCATCCTTACGACGTGCCGGAGATCGTAGCGCTGCGCCCGGAGCAGGTGGCCGAGAGTTATGCACGATGGGTGATCGAGGAAACCCGCCCTTGAAGATGCGGGGGCGTGGGGAATAATCGGCGCGTCGTTTCTCCCCCACTCTCTTTTTTAACAGTCACTCATGCCGGACCCGAGCCAATTCAGGCACTACCAGATCGTCCAGGACGCCGACGGCAACAACGTCGAGCTCGTGCGCAATGCCGAGCAGGTGGCGGTGCTCTCGTTTGACACGCAGCGGCTCGAATATGTCCACTGCCATGTGCTGCTGGAGCCGCTGGCAAATCGCGGAGCCTTTGAGGATACCTGCCGGAAATTGCAGCGCGGCGGCCATCCTGCCATGGCGAGGATGATCGAGTATGGGGAGGACGAGGGGAACCCCTTTTACATCACCTCCAATATCGACGGTGAATCACTGCGCACCTACCTCACGCGGCTCACGGACATGCCTTGCTGGCTGGCGGTCATGCTGGCCTGTCGCTCTTTGGAGACGGCAGTGGCCGTGGCGGAGCGTGGTGATTTCCTCACGGATCAGCCCTTGGAAAATTTCCGCGTCGTGCAAACCGGACCGCAGACGGTGCAGGTGCTGGCGGCAGATTTTCGCGTGCTCGACAATGGCACGGCGAAAAAGCGGGCGCTCAAAAGCGGCTTTGAGAAGCAGGCGAAGTTCTTGAAGGCCTTCCTTCTCGAGCAGGCAGGCGGCAATGTGACGCTGCCGGATCATCCGGTGCCCGCGCCGGAGTTCATGGAGCTGCTCGGGGCCTGTCTCACCAATGCGGGCCCCGGCGTGACGGTGGCGATGCGTGATCTAAAGAACCAGCTTCTGAAGCTCTCCCCGGAGCATCTCTCCGGTGAAATTCCGACCGCTCAGAAGCCTCGGGCGCTGCTGGCTCCGCTGCTAGCGAGCTACCAGGATGTGGCGCGTGGCGTGGTGAATCTGGTGCGCATCCAAAGCCAGCGTCTCGACATGGCGAATCCTTACAGCATGCGCGGCACGCTCACCAAGGCTGGCCGGGCCGTGCTCATCGAGCAGGTGCCACCCTCTCGTGTGTGCTGCCCGCAGGTGCTTTCCGCCGATCAGGCCGCGCTGAAGGTCACGAAGAAGCGGGAAAACACCGCGCTCATCACCGTGGCGCTGGTGAACGAGGCCGAGGGGACCACCTGCCTCGTCGAGGAAGTGGCCGAAGGCATCAGCTTGGCGGATTTGCTCAAAGAACGCCGCTCGATGGAGGTGCAGGAGGCCTACCTCTTGCTCGCCGGTCTCGATACCGCCCTCACACAGCTCGATGCGGCAAACCTCACCATCGGCAAACTTCGTCTGGAGGACATTTTTCTGCTCACCGGCCTGCCTCGCGAAGATGCCCGCTGCGCGAAACTGCTCGTCTCGAAGCTCAACGAATGGCCGGCCTTCAATCTGGTCGTCCGGGCGCATCCTTCCCTCGCCTCGATGGCGGGCCGCGGCACCGATCCGGCGGTTCTGCTGCCGCAACTGCCCACCAAGTCGGACACCCTCTGGCATGGGGCCTGGCTTGCGGCGCTCACGAAGCTGCTCGTCGGCCTCGAATCCCCTGTGGGCGTGCAGGCGGAGCCTTCCGGCACGGCACGCGAGCGGGACACCGTCGCCAAGCTTCTCGATGAGGAGATCGCCAAGGTCTTCGATGGCAAGCCAAGCACGCGGGGAGATTTCCTCGCCCGCTATGCCCGTGTGATTCAACATCATGATTTAGTGAAGCCATCCACCGAACCGCTCGTCACAGCGGATGTGGATCGCATTCAGCCAAAACCCCGGGGTAAAACCGTTTCAGCTTCCAAAAGCGGCACACGCAGTGTTTCCGCGCCACTCAATCGGGATGCCGCACCGCCTGTTGCCGGTGCCTTGACGAGCGGCAGCATCGTCGCCTCCCCGGAGACGAATTCGATCGGCTTTGCCGAACTGCTTTTCCGCAGCGGTGGTGGAGAGCCCGCGCCGCCGGATTCACCGGACTGGGCCAAAGCAGCTGCTGGAGCCCCGCCGACACTGCCGGAGCATTTGCTGCCGGCTGATGACGTGCCGCAATGGCTGAAAACGGCGGTCTTCATCGGTGGCTCGATGATTCTCGGCGCTTTCTGCGCCCACCTTTCCGGCAAAGCTCTCTGGCTTAAAAAACAAGCCGAGATCAAAAACGTCCCCGCAGCCATCGCCGTGCCCAAACAGGCTCCCACTCCGCCCAAAGCCCTTCCGGTGCCGGATGACGTGCCGCTCACGCCACCGGTTGAAACGCCTTCAAAAGGCCCCGGCATGTCCCTTTCCCTCCCGGCAGGAGCCTCTGGCCTCCGCGATCAGCTCAGCCGGGAGCCGGCGAAGTAGTGGCATGACACCGCTGGCGCATTTTGAGCATCTTTTGGCCCGGCCGGAGCCGCTGCTGGCGCTGGCACCGATGCAGGATGTCACGGACCGTGCATTCTGGGAACTCATCAGCCGCTACGGCGGTGCCGATGTGTATTACACGGAGTATTTCCGCGTCCATCCGGACTCCCATCTTGAAAAGTGGATCCTCGAATCCATCACCGAAAATCCCACCGGACGCCCCGTCGTGGCGCAGATGATCGGCAATGACATTCCCTCGCTCGTCCGTGGAGCCAAAGAACTCCAGCAGCATGCCGTGGCCGCCATTGATCTGAATCTCGGCTGCCCTGCGCCCATCGTGTATCGCAAATGCGCGGGCGGCGGTCTGCTGCGGGATGTGCCGCGCATCGAAGGCATTCTCGGAGCTTTGCGGGAGGCCGTTCAGGTGAAGTTCACCGTGAAGACTCGCCTCGGTTTCGATGACACGGAGACCATCGACGCCTTGGTGCCGTTGTTTGCCAAACACGGCGTCGATCTCGTGACCATTCATGGCCGCACCGTCACGCAGATGTATCGAGAAGGTGTGCGCTACGATTTGATCGGCTCGGCCCGCGAGAGGCTGCCTTGCCCCGTGCTCGCCAATGGAAACATCGGCTCTCATCAGGATGCGGAGGCTGTCACCAGCCAAACCGGCGTTCGCGGTCTCATGCTCGGACGCGGGGCCATTCGCAATCCCTGGCTCTTTGAACAAATCCGCCAGCATTTCCGCGGCGAGGAGGTCCATCAGCCTTCGCCTGAGCAGCGGCTGGCCTATGTGGAGGAGCTTTACGAATGCGTCACCGTCCCAGCCACGCGTGAAATCGATCAGGTGAACCGTGTGAAGAAGCATCTCAGCTTCTTTGGTCCCGGTTTGAGAGACGCGGAGACCTTTCTCCATAACATGCGCCGCTGCACCACCCGCGCTGCGCTGCGCGAGGTGTGCGAGAGATGCTTCTAAAAAACCTCTCCTCTTGACCTCGCGGGCTGGCTTGACCACTTGGCCGCCCGCATGAAGCCCAACCACGCTCTCCTCGCCCTGCTTTTCGCCGTCACCGCCCTTGCGGACGGCCCCAAGGACAACACCGCCGAAAATGTGCGTCCCGTTCCACCTCCCGGCGTGGCGGTTCCAGAGGCGGACAAAGCTCGGCTGACTGAAGGCCTCATCAAGCTTCGCGCTGCCATCGACGAAGCGGCCAAGGCGCAGGCGAAAAACCCCATGCTCGCCGATCTCCTCCCCGATGTGGAGATTTACCACAAGGCCGTCGATTGGGCGCTGCGCTACAACGAGGTCCATAAACTGCCCGAGGTGAAATCGGCCGATGAAGCCCTCGCGGAAGGTTTGAAGCGTGCCGCCGCATTGAAGGAAGGAAAGTCGCCGTGGACGCAGCAGAAGGGACTCGTCGTGCGTGCCTATCGCTCCAAGATTGATGGCAGTGTGCAGCCTTATGGTTTGGTGATTCCCGAGTCGTATATCGGTGCTCCGGTTCGCACGGACATCTGGTGCCACGGTCGCGGCGAGACGCTCAGTGAGCTGGCCTTCATCGACCAACGCAGCAAGCAGGTCGGCAATGTGCAGCCAAAGGGTGCCATCGTGCTGCATCCGTATGGCCGTTACTGCTGCGCCAACAAATTCGCCGGTGAAGTGGATCTCCTCGAAGCGCTGGAGCACGCCCAGAAATTCTACGCCATCGACGAGGAGCGCATCGTGATGCGTGGCTTCAGCATGGGCGGTGCGGCGGCCTGGCAGTTCGCGGTGCATTACGCGGACAAATGGTGCGCGGCGAATCCCGGCGCGGGCTTTGCCGAGACGGCGGAGTTTCTCGGCGGCTTCCAAAGCGAGGATGTGACGAACGCCTCATGGTTTCAGAAGAAGCTCTGGCATTGGTATGATGCCACGGACAATGCCCTGAACCTCGAAATGTGCCCAACCGTGGCTTACAGCGGTGAAATCGATAAGCAGAAACAGGCCGCCGATGTCATGGAGCGGGCGTTGCGTGGTGAGCAGGTCGATTTGATGCACATCATCGGCCCGCAGACGGGACACAAGATCCATCCCGATTCACTCATCGAGATCGAAAAGCGCCTCGCCGACATCTGCGCCATCGGCCGCGATCGCAATCCGCAGGACGTGCATCTCTCCACCTGGCATCTGCGCTACAACCGCATGCACTGGGTCGTTGTTGATGCCCTGGAGGAGCACTGGGTGCGCGGTCGCATTCATGTTCGCGTGATGAACCCCACGCAGGTTGCAGTGCGTCTGCAAAACATCAGCGCCTTCACCCTCGATGTGCCTGCTGGTCACTCGACGCTCTGGCCGCTCGATAAGGTCAATGTCACCGTCGAAGGTCAGGCGCTGACCGTTTCCCGGCCTCGCTCAGATCGCTCCTGGCGCGTGCATTTCCGCCTCGTGGACAAACGCTGGCGGCAGGCCCTCAGCCCCGAGATGGAGGACCAGGGCAAGCTCGTGAAAAAACACGGCCTCAGCGGCCCCATCGACGATGCCTTCATGGACAAATTCCTCTTCGTGAAGCCCACCCAGGCCGCGTGGAATGAAAAAGTGGATGCCTGGAGCAAGGCCGAACTCGAACGGGCTCAGTTTGAATGGCGTCGCCAGTTCCGCGGTGATGCGCCGGTGAAGGACGACACCGCCATCAGCGAGGCCGACATCGCCGCGAACAACCTCGTCCTTTGGGGCGATCCCTCCAGCAATGCCGTCCTCGCCAAAATCGCCGACAAACTGCCCATCCAGTGGTCGCAGGGCAAACTCACCGTCAACGGCAAGGACTACGACGCTACCAGCCACGCCCCGGTGCTGATCTTCCCGAACCCGCTGAACCCCGCGAAGTATGTCGTGATCAACAGCAGCTTCACCTACCGCGAATACGATTACCTCAACAACGCCCGCCAGATCCCCAAACTGCCCGATTGGGCCGTGATCGACCTCAGCAAGCCCAAGACCTCCCAAGCCCCCGGCGGCATCGCCGATGCCGGTTTCTTCGGCGAGAAATGGGAATGGAAGGCGGCTCCGACGAAGTGATTTCAATCCGACTCCGTCTCTGCCTCCTACTCCGACTCAAACCGGTCGAGTCAGAGGCGGAGTAGGAGTCGGAGGAAGATTCTGCTCACCTTTCACGATTCATTTTCACGCTCCATGCGCCTCAACCACCACATCCATCTCGGCTACTGCACCAACATCCATCGCGGCGAATCGTGGGAGCAAACGTGGCGTGGGCTCAAGGATCACACGCTCCGAGTCAAAGACCGCGTCAGCGGCGGCAAGCCCTACGGCATCGGCCTGCGTCTCAGCGCCCAGGCGGCGAACGAACTCAATCAACCGGGCAAGCTCGATGAGTTCCGCCGCTGGCTCGATCAAAACGGCTGCTACGTCTTCACCATCAATGGCTTCCCCTACGGCTCCTTCCACGGCACGCGGGTGAAGGAGCAGGTCTTCAAGCCGGATTGGTCCACAAAGGGGCGGCTCGACTACACGAACCTGCTCTTCGATCTCCTCGCCAAACTTCTCCCTGAAGGTGTGAGTGGCAGCGTGAGCACGCTTCCAGGCTCGCACAAGACCTTCCAGGTCGGCTCTGACGAGTTATCGGCCATTTTCACGAATTTGCGCCTCTGCCGCGAGCACATCGAAAAGGTCGCCGAAGCCAGCGGACATGATTTGCACCTTGGTTTGGAGCCTGAACCGCTCGGCCTCTTCGAGACCAGTGGCGAGACGCTGAAGTTTTTCGGCCTCTATTTTGATCGAAACCCACAGGATCGCGATTTCTTCAAGTTCATCGGCTTGAACTACGACACCTGCCACCTCGCCATCGAGTTCGAAGAAGCTGCCGAGGCCCTCAATCGCATCACCGGCGCGGGCATTCGACTTAGCAAGCTGCACTTCAGCTCGGCCTTGAAGCTCCAGCCCACCGCCGAGAACATCGCCCGCCTCCGCAGCTATGACGAACCAGTCTATTTCCATCAGGTGATCGCCAGCTACGGCCCGGACGAGCCGCTGCGCCGCTTCAAAGACCTCCCGGATGCGCTCGCCTTTGCCGAGACCAACCCGAGCGCTCTCGGTCGCGAGTGGCGCGTGCATTTCCACATCCCCATCCATGCCCAGCCCGCCGATGGCTTCGACAGTACCCGCGATCATCTCGACGGCGCCATGCAGTGGCTGGCCAAGAATCCGACGAAGTGCCAGCACATCGAGATGGAAACCTACACCTGGGAAGTCCTCCCGCAGGACATGCGCAGCGGCGATGTCGTGGATCAACTCGTCAAAGAATACGATTGGACCCTGGCGGCCATGCGCGGCTGTGGGCTGGCGTGAGAGGGGCCAGTGGGCACCACTCCGTTGCCGAAACCGCCTTCGAAGCCTCGTCAGCTAGGCTTTCACCACGAATAGTGCACTGTGTAAGTGATGACGCGTTCCTCGTCCGGCTTCAGCGGGATGCGGAACTCGATGGTCTGGGCATCCGTCTTCAGATGCGTGTTGCTACTCTCCTTGATGTCCCAGTTCGTCCAGCGATAGAGATGCTCGACCACGCGGATCTCGACGGCCTCGTCCTTCTTGTGGTTGCGCACTTTGATCTCGAAGGACTCGTCCATCCAGTGATTGCCGCTGTCCATGCGGTAGTTCGTGCGCTTGCGCTCGCCGGCGAGGTCAAAGGCATTGCCGGTGTAGAGGCGCAGCGTTTCATCGCGGGCAGTGTGATCGATCACGTCCTCGCCGGTGAATTGAAGGCGGCCTTCGTCATCCTGGCGGTAGAAGCGCACTTTGCCCTTTGGAAGCGGCATGCCGAGCTTGTTGGCCTCGCTGTTTTTGATCTCGCGCATCACCCAGACCTTCGGATTGCTCTGCGTGCCGTAGTTTTGATCCTGGCGGATGTTCTCGTAGTTCCATCCGCGGTAACGGTTCTGGTCGATGGAGACGCCGTCATAGATGTAGAGTCGCTCCGACTTCACGCCGGAAGCCCGCACAAACTCCACCTGCTTCGTCTCGCGGTCATGCACGGTCGTGGCGAGCGGCAGCGAGTAGAGGTGATACTCGTCGAAGGCTTTTTCGGTGACGACAAGATCAGCTTTGCGCCCCATGGGTGCCGCTGCGGCCAAGGAAAAACCTTCGTCACCATACAGATTGCCGTTCTGCACCTTCGCCACATCGCCTGCCATGAGCTGGATTTTCGCCTCCTTGAAAGTCTTGCCGCACTGGTTGTCGATGGTCACCCAGCCGGTGAGGTCCATCACATCGCCTTTTTCCGGGGCGACGACGTTGTAATCGGATTCCCAGCTCATGCCGCCTGTGACGTAACATAGCTCGGCATCCAGCTTGGATGGTTTGTCGGCATGAATGCGCCAGTCGAGCGTGGGTTTCAGGATGGTGTCATCCGCCAGGGCAGGGAAGCGAGGCTCTCCGGGTAATGAAAACTGCAACTGGCCATCCACCTCGATCACCGGCTGGGCGGTGCCGCCGTTTCCGTAGGCCATGGAGCCTTGGTTCATCGAGTAACGCTGACCATACCGCTGCATTGCGGCCTGGTTGTGAGCCTGGTAGCCGCTTCGGATGACTTTGCCTCGCACGATGCGGTCGGGCTTGTTGGGCTCCTTCACGAAGAAGTCGATCTCCTTGCCCTCATTCAGGCTGAGCAGCAAACCGGACGAAACCGGGTCCGCGCGGTAGTTTTGCTCTAGGATGCTCAGTTTCACTCCCGACTTCGGATCACGCAGGATGACCGAATCCGGCTCCAGGTGGGCGGTGGTGTCCGCGAAACGGATTTGATTGATGCCCTCCTTCAAATCGAGAGGCACCGTGTCCCGCACGACGCCGAAGTTTTGGTTGTAGATCGTGAGGGAGACCTCCGCGTGACCGGCGGCCAGCATGGAGACGAGGCTGAGGAGTAGTCGAGTTTTCATGACGAATGAAGTTTGATGGCCCGACGTGCTGCCGGCCAGTCAATGTTCTGTAAACTTCACACGCCGCTGCCCGGCATTTCTTGGGAGCCAATGCCGTATGCTCACCGCAGGCTGACTTTTTTCGACCCCTTCGAGCTGCTCTCGGTGATGTGGCAAGTTAGCTTGGCGGTCTTGATGGCGGGGGTGATCTCGGCGTTCAGGGCGAGCACCTCGATTTCATGCCCGCCGGGCTCCAGGCCAGTCACCACCGCTTCGCGTTCTTTGGTGGCGGCGGACCACTTGCCGCCGTCCACACGCCAGACATGCCATTCGGCTTTTCCCAGCCGTAGCTTGGCCGTGTCGCCGCTCACCTGATCGAGCTTTGCCTCGCTCACCGGCACGGGATGGCGCGGACGCACGTGAAGGTAGTCCTGTTCATCATCCGCACTGAGGGCGATGCGCAGGAAGGCGTGGCCGGAGTCGGTGACATGGGCCTCGTAGATTTTGCAACTATCGCCGTGGAGTGGGTCATCCTTGCTACCATGCTCCATGAAGATGGCGGCGGCCCCATGAAAGCATTTCCACAGCCGCATGTCATAGTCTCTCATCCAGCACACGCCGTGCCGGTCGTAGGCGGTGCAGGTGACCCGGTGTGGCTCCACCGGGCATCCCTCTGGCGGGGTGGGACTGCGGGTGTTGTTGATCGTGTTGTTTTCGATGTCGCTCACCCCGGCCTCTTGCCATCGTTTTCCGTCGATGAGCTGATGGTCTGTGAATTCGAGGGGGATGGTCAACAGGCCGCTGGAGTCAAAGAACGGGGCGCCAGTGGCTCTCGCTCCCTCACCGCCGATCTGAGGTGGCTGCCAGCTCTGCCACTGGCCGCCATCGAAGAAGTGCAGGGTGCCATCCATGCGCATGAAGGCGATTTGCTTGGGCCTGGAGACCGCGGCGAAAGGGGCGTAGCCGGGCCAATCATGGAGGAGCAGCTTTGATCCCGCACGCAGGCGTGCCTCCAGTGCTTTCTTCGGGTCTGGGAAGACCTCCCACTGGCCGCTCGGTAGGTCGAGCACGGCGGCGGGACCGTCTTGCTTCGGCCAAAGCCATGCCTGGCCGGTGCCATCGGCAGCCAGCATGTGCGTGCGCATCGCCAGCACGCTTTCCGGCACCTCCAGCGGCTGCCGGTTTCCCTCCTGATCCCAGCGGCAAAAGAGTCCATTCGGCGAGCGACCCATCACGCTGCCAGCGCCATCATCGACCAAATAGGATCCCGTCTTCATCCGCTCGATGCGTGCGATGGCGGGTTTGCCCTCCGTCTCTTCCTTCTCGGGCTTCAGCGGCTTGAGCACGGCCTCTCCATTCTGGAAGAGGACCAGCATGTTCTTGGCATCCGCCTTCTGCAGGCCCACCACCTGCCGTGCGCCCATCACGAGCGGCTTCTTCTTGGAATCGGAGGGAAAAAACAGCGCCCCGTCCTGCGAGCCGCACCAGAAACCCTCCTCGGTCTCCAGCACCGGCCTGTCCCACCAGCCAAACAGCGGCTCGGTGTCCAGCTTCGGTGTTCGGCGATGCATTTTAAGGTTGTTTTGCTCGGCGGTGGACATGGCCACCAGCACCGTCCCGCGTTCCTCAGGATCGAAGTAGCGCTTGGTATTCACCATGACCTGGCTGTTGATGCCCGTGGATGGGGTGAACTCCACGAGGTCCGGCTTTGGAGTGCCCACCATGTTCCAGGTACCGCCCGCTTTGAAGAATTGCTCGATGTAGTTCAGGTCCTCGTGACCGCTGAACCCGGTTTGCTTAGCCAGTCCTTCGACGTAGTCCATCACCAGCAGCCCAGCCACGGCGATGGTCAGTTTTCCGTCCCGCGGTGTCACCACCGAGATGGCGCGGTATTTGTCCGGCATCTTCAGATCGACCTGATTCAGCGCCGTGCCCGTCATCTTCACCAGCCCGCGAAGTCTCCAGAGGTGGACAGGCTCCCGCAGGGCGGGATTCCAAAGCCAGAGCGCCCCCGCATGCTCCACCGCATGGACCTTCGCATGCCCGGAGCTGCTCGATCCGTCCGAGCGGGCCTCCGGCGGCACCCACAGGCTCTCCGGCAGGAGCGTCGTCTGGCTGTCGGCACGGCCTTTGCGGAGGCGCAGCACCTCGCGGCCCTCGTGCGTGATGAGCAGCCCGCCATCCTCCAGCGGCAAAAGGATCGGGCGGCTCAGGTCCACCGCCAGTGTCACCGGCGGCACGTCCTCTTTGGCCGCATGCCAGGTCACATGGAAGAGCTTCTTGGCGCTGCGGTCCTGCCACAGGCAGGCGATCGAGCCGTCCTTCAACCGCGTGAGGGCCTTCGGCTCCACGCGATCGGGCTTGGCAAACCCCTGCGGTCTCACCGACCTCCAGCGCCCCTTTTCCAGCACCTGAAGCTCAGCGCCCCAACGCGTCAGATAAGCCCAGATTCTGCCCTCTCCGTCCGACACGATGTCCGCGATGCCCTTGCGCACATCCTGGGTCGTAAACACCGCTTCGGGATCGCCGGGCTTTGGAGACGCCATTTCGGCCGTCGCCGAGGAGACAAGGCACGCCAAGAGCAGCAGAGCGGGAAGGTTGATTTGCATGGTAATTATAAAAATAATGTAAAATTCACCAAATCGCAAGCGAGCCGCTCGAAAACACACTTGGAGGGGACTCTCCTCATCTGGGCTCCCTGCCTTGCGCGATCCCTCTCCGGGCGAGACCTCTGGTTGCCCCAAAGAGCCCCCTCTTTGACCTCAAACACACCGTTCTTTGAGGTCGAGCCACGCAGTGTTTGAACTCAGCGGCCGCGTTCCAGCTGCCAAAATCCCCTCGAAACGGCGACATTCAGGCCCAAACGGCCCTCAAAACCCCGCTTCACTGATCCGGTGAACAGGCCGCTTGGCCTCGCCGAGCCAAAAAGAATGAAAACATTCTTCCAAAGCACCGGAACAAAATCGAAAAGTTACCGTGCAAAATGGAAATGTTCCCGTCCCTTTCCCCAAGGGCCCCCGGCCTTCTCCAAAGATTTCCAGGCGTTCCCATCTCGCAAGGAAAGGCGGTTTCCAACCGCCTCACGCCACCCCCGGTGCTTGAAAAGCGCCGCTCCTTGTCCCGCTCGGCTTCCTCATCCCCAGAGCCTCAAAGTCTCCCTGTCTGCCAGTCTCATGGTCTCCAAGTCTGGTGCCCCTACCGCTCTCCCAGTCTTGCCACAAGCCCGATTCCGGCGCCCCCCGCACCGCAACCATCGGCTTCGAGGCGCATTCTCTTGGATTGGGAATTTGGATAACTGATTCCTTGATGGCCGACTTCGTTCTCGCCAATGGCTGCATGTCATCCAACCAACTCGGTGACTGTCCTGCGCAAAGCGCATCTTCAAAGCTGAAGAACACACAGGAGAACCCGCCGAGGCAAGGAGAGTTCCGCCGCGCCTCTCCCGAGACCTGCACACTGAACTGCAAGGTCGCCGTCGCGAACATGCACGCCACGCTCCATATTTGAACATCATCCCATGGCCGAAATTGACTTTGAAAAGATCGCCCCTCGGTGTGGGAGTGTTGAAAACGCCTTCGAGGAATTGTGCTGCCAGCTAGAGCGTTTTAAATATTAACGTGGAATAGTAGGGGGCTGGTGCTAAGGGAAGGCATGGCCACACTCTCTCTCGATCTTCGTCAACGCATCATCAGCACCTGCGACCGCGGTGAAGGCACGCAAGAACAGGTCGCCCGGCGCTTTGGCGTCTCTTACGGCATGGTCAAAAAGCTGCTCCAGCAGCGGCGCAAGACCGGCTGCATCAAGCCTCGACATCACCTCGCCGGCCGCAAGAAGAAGATCGTGGCCGAGCATCGCATCGCGATTCGCAAACAACTCCAGCGCAAGCCTGACATGACCTTGGCCGAGCTACGCGACGCGCTCGGACTGGAGTGCACACTGCCTGCCATCCACTATGTGCTCGTGGACATGGGGCTGACATATAAAAAAAGACGCTCCGCGCTGCCGAGCAAGACCGCGAAGACGTCGCCAAAGCGCGGCGGGGGTGGAAGCGCAAGCAAGGCGGGCTAGAGCCCTGGCGGCTGGTGTTCCTCGACGAGAGCGGAGCCAAAACCAACATGACCCGGCTGCGAGGGCGGGTGCCACGAGGCAAGCGACTGCACACCGCGGCGCCCTCCGGGCGCTGGCAGAGCACGACGATGATCTAGTCCATCCGGCTCGATGGCACCACCGCCTGCATGCACCTGCCAGGAGCGGCCGACACGGCAGCCTTCGTGACCTATCTCAGCGAGTTGCTCTGCCCCACGCTTCGCAGAGGTGACATCGTGGTGATGGACAACCTCGCTGTGCACAAAAGCCCGCAAGTGGCGGCCTTGGTTGAAGCGGTGGGAGTCGAAGTGAGGTTCCTGCCGGCCTACTCGCCGGACCTCAATCCGATTGAGAAAAAGTGGAGCAAAATCAAAGCCTCTCTGCGAAGCACAGAGGCCCGCACTCCTGAGGAACTCGACCAAGCTATCAGCCGGGCGTTCTCAAAAATCACAGCCAAAGACGCCGCAGGTTATTTTGCCTCTTGCGGTTATAGGATTATTTAAACTGATCTAGGTGACCCTTTCGCAAGAGCAACCGCCATCATTCTATCCGAGCGGCTGAACAAAATAGTGCTGCTTGTGCCCGCCCCGCGCCAGTTCAGCGGCTTTGGCCTCTGCTTCGGCTTGGGTGGCGTAGCAGGCGATGAGGAAACGAGCGCCGTTGTCGTCTTCGCGGTAGAGGGCGCGTGGGAGTTCGATCGCAGATATCGGTGCGGTGGCTCAGGCGGAGCGGGGCTCGTTGGGTACCGCGGCCCAAGCTCCGAGTTCATCCTGGCCCCAAACGACGCCGAGACCGGAGGCCACGGTGCGGAGCAGTTCGAGTTCAGTCTCTGTTTCACCCGCATTCAGCGGCTCGCCACGATCACTCCCACGTTAGATCGCTGCCAGCAGGGAGGAGGCGAATGACGCGGGCGAGGTCCCAATTCGTGAGGCGGAAGCCACCGATGCTTTCTTGCCGCATCATGTAGCCTGGAATGCTGGTGCCGTGGAGGCCGTAGGGCAGGGGTTTGGGATCGGTGGCTTTGGCGAGATTGATCCAGGCGATGCCGGCGGGGTTGTTCGGTCCGGGCGCGAGCACGATTGGCGCTGGCGTAGGCATGGTGGGATCACCGGTGCTGGTGAAACGAGGATGCGGGATGACATCGAGCACCTTCCAGGTGCCACGTCCTCGCAGTCCTGGCCGGGCGACAAAGATGGGCATGCTGGCGATGACTTCCTCGCCAC
This sequence comes from Verrucomicrobiaceae bacterium, assembly GCA_016713245.1. GTDB lineage: Bacteria > Verrucomicrobiota > Verrucomicrobiia > Verrucomicrobiales > Verrucomicrobiaceae > Prosthecobacter. Next base: position 1,668,033 of record JADJPM010000004.1, read on the forward strand.
GGCGAATGATGAGGCGCTTTAACTCAACGATTGTGGCTTTAATAGGGGCGGAGGGATCCGCGGCAGGCTGCACTGGGGCTGCGAGAGCGTTTTCAATCTCAAAGGGGATCACATTGGGCACGAGGAAGGTGGTGCCGGGTGCGTTGGGGGATTTGATGTGGGGATTGATGCGGCGTAAAAAGGCCTCGGAGGCGTGAAAGCGCTCGGAGACGAATTCCCAGCCGCTGCGGTAGGCGAGGAAGCCCTGTGAGGTGAGATCACTCAACGTCACCACGGGAGGTGGAGCTCCTTTTTTGCGGCTTGGCTCCTCCGCCATCGGGGCGATCCAGCGGAGATCGTCCGGTCGCAGTTCATACTCGGTGTAGGCTCCGCCAATGGCTTTCATTTGCTCCGAGGGCTGGCCGTCGGGCGTGAATAGCTGACCCGGGCGGGCTTTCTCGAATGTCTTGAAGGCCGCTTCATAGACAGGGCCCGTGGTGCCGTCGATGGGGCCGATGGTGAAGCCCTGCCGGTCGAGAAAGACCTGCGTCTGGACGAGGGCCGCCGCGCCCCAGGCTGCCGGTGGCAGGGCACGCTTGGGCTTGGTAGCGATCAACACGGGTGGCGGGGCCGATGCGGCTGGCTTGGGGCTGGAACTAGCGTTTCCCTTGTCGTCCTTCGGCGGCGGAGGCGGAAGCATGGCCTTGATGTCCTCAATGCCAGGAATGCGAAGGGTTTGGCCGATGCGGATGACATCGTTTTTGAGCGAGTTGAAGGTCTTGATGTGCTCGACGGTGACGACGTATCGTCTGGCGATGACGGTGAGGGTTTCACCACGGGCCACGGTGTGATCGAGGGCTTTTTCAGGAGCCGTGCGCACGGGAGGCTTGGGCGCTTCGGGAGCCTTTGGATCGGTGGTTGGCGCCGCCGGGGCCGGAGTGGCGGCGGCCATGGCCCAGGCACCAGCATCACCCGGCTCGATCTGCCATTTCCATTTCACGGCCTGCTCCAGTCCGGGCTCGACGGTGGCGGGCGGCGGCGGAGCAGTGACGTCCTGGGCACTCGCGGAGGCGAGCATGAGGAGTGGGCAAAGCCGGAGCAAGGAGGGGATTTTCACGACCATGCGGTCATACAAGGCGCAAACGCCGCGAGCACAAGCAGGCGTTGCAGCTTACTTGCCGAGCACCTGCTTCAGCACCTCGATGCAGCGCTCATTCTGCGGCATGGTGCCGATGGAAATGCGCACCCAGTCGGGAAGCTTATAGGCAGCCATGGCACGGACAATAACGCCCAGGTCCATCATGGCTTTGAAGACGGCGTTGCCATCACCCACCTTCACGAGCACGAAGTTCGCGTAGCTGGGGATGTATTCGAGGCCCATCTCACCGAACTGCGCCTGGAGATAGTCGCGGCCTTCATCGGTGATGCGCTTGGTTTTTGCCTGATGCTCCTCGTCGAGTAAACCGGCGAGAGCACCCGCCTGGGCGATGGAATTGAGGTTGAAGGGCTGTCGCGTGCGCTGGAGCACATCGATAAGCTCTTTGTTGGCGATGCCATAACCCACACGGGTGCCAGCAAGACCCTGAATCTTTGAGAAGGTGCGGAGAACGACAACGTTGCGGCCTTGGCGGACGTATTTGAGGGTGTCCGGTGGGTTGTCGAGGAACTCGTAATAGGCCTCGTCGAACACGACGACGACATGATCGGGCACTTTGGCCATGAAACGGTCGATCTGCTCCTGCGTGACGAGCGTGCCGGTGGGGTTGTTTGGATTGGCGATGAAGACTTCCTTGGTCTGCGGTGTGATCGCCTCCGCCATGGCGTCGAGATCATGCACATAACCGGGGTCTGGCACCTCGATGGTGTCCGCACCAAAGACCTTCGCCATGAGTTTATAGACGAGGAAGGCGTGCTCGGCGGTGATGATGTTGTCACCGGGCTTCAGGAAGGCATGGCCGATGAATTCGATGACCTCGTTCGAGCCGCATCCCATGATGAAATTGCCCATTTCGAGGTCAAACTTCTCGGCGAGCGCATTTCGCAGCTTCCATGATGCGCCGTCCGGGTAGATGTGAACTTCTTCCACCGCCTTTTTCATGGCCTCGACCGCTTTTGGGGAAGGTCCGAGTGGATTTTCGTTGGAGGCCAGCTTGATGATGTCCTCCGGCTTCAGGCCGCGCTCGCGGGCGACATCCTCAATGGGCTTTCCGGGTTCGTAAGCGACGAGATCTTTGAGCTGGGTGTTGGCGAAATTCCAGATGGACATGGCGGGCCGCCTCCTATGGCCGGAATGTGGCGTGTGGCAAGCGTCTCGGCTCCACTCCGTCGGATTAAATATCGAAGGTCATTCCGCTAGCAACCGCCGCATCGCCTCCATGAGCACCTTTTCGACCTGCGGCGCGGTGTTGGAGCTGCTGGTTTGCACTTCGTAGCCGCCCTGCGTGTAGGCAATCTCAGTGCCGATGTAGCCGGTCGCGTAGTCGCCATACGCGGCCATGCACACGGTGGCGTCCGGCTTCATCTGCTGCGCAGCGAGTTGATACTCGACGAAGAGCTCGCCGGGCATGTGGAGCACGTTCACGCTGCCGAGGCGCAGGCGTGTGAGCTCAAACTCATGCCCGGCTTCCGTGCGATTAAGCAGCGCGAGCTTCGTGGAGGCATTCAGGCGATCTCGCGCGTCGGCTTTGTCATCGGCGAGCGTCTTTTCGAGCGCTTCGCGGTTCAAATTGGCCGCGAGAGGCAGTTTCACGCGCTCGATGCGCCAGTCGAGATCGTTGGCGGTGATCGGTGACTTCTTCGTGACCTCCCAAGCGCGTTTCATGCCCTCGGCCATGCGTTGCGTGAGCTGCACGCGGGCTTCGGGCGTGCCGTCGTTGTATTTGCCAGCGGCGACGTTGCCGCTCGCGCCGTTGAAGTGGATGTGCGGGATGTTGAGCGCCGTTTCACGCTGCGCACGTGCGAGTCCGACGAACTCGGCGGTGACATCGCCCTTGCCGTAGAAGCTCTGCGGGTGCGTGGCGTAGTAGGTGAGGCAGGCGAGCGGTGTTTCGCCGTCCCAGAAACTCACGAGCTTCAAAATCGGGTCGATGGTGCCTTCGTCGGCCTCTTTGGCCTTCGGATCGCGCGAGGCGCTCATGCGGCCAAACAGCACGCGACCGTTCGGGCCGAGGATGCGTCGATTCGAGGCCACTTTCTCGACTTTTGCCTCGCCGAGGCCGAGATGCGTCACGGGCTTCGCCTGCTTCATCGCCTCACGAACCGCCGTCGCGGTGCTGGCGATCACTTTTCGACAAAACGCCGCGTCCATGCGCGTGCCGCCGAGTCCATGCTTCGCCAGAAGCTCCTCCGCCGTGAGATCGCAACGCACGCCGTCGTGCTGATGCAGCGTGTGCACCGTCACGCGGTCCATCGTGGTCCCCGCCGCCTCCGCCAGCCCGCGCCGCCACTCGTCATGCCCGCCATTGCCGATGCCGATCCAGTCCACCGCACAAAGCACCACCGGCTTGCCTTCCCCCATCAACACCACGCCCCGCGCACTCAACGGGTCCGTAATCGACCGCGCCTTCACATACGCTACCGGCATCCCGACCTCCGGCGTCGCATCTGCGTTGAAGACCGCGAGGCGGAGTGGTTCGGCGGCTTGGAGGTGGGTGAGGAGCAGGGCGAAACACAGAATGCGCATGGGTCTCAAACGTTTCCGATGCCACCACTCGTGCACGCCGCCTTCACGCCGGACTCATCACAAAGCCGCGATGCCGCTTGAGCATGGCTTTGTCGAAAGAAGCCAGCGTTTTGCAGCCCATGTCGCGGCAGCGATCCACGATGAGTTCGTCGGAGAGGTCGGCACCTTGTCGCAAAGCTCGCAATGCACCACGAATGCGGCCTTCGTCCTCGAAGATGAGGTTGTGAACCGTCAGCAGGCGGCCAAACGCCTCGGTCACCTCATCGGGAGTCCAGTCGTAGAGCGTGCTGAGCACCCAATCCACTTCCACGAGCACCAGATCCGGCACGAAGAAGGTCGCGTTCTTCTTCAACAGCATCGCGAGAACGGCACGCAACTGGACCTCGTCGTCTTGCGCGAGGTAGCGGACGAGCACGTTGGTGTCGATGCCGGTCATTTGGCGGATTTCTTGAATCGCTTGGCGGCTCCTGCGGCGATCGCTTTGCGCATGTCTCCAACCGCGACTGGCTTGAGCGGCTTCTTCTTTGGAAAACTGCCAGCGATGTCTTTGAACGTCGCGGATTTGGCGCTGAGAAGCACTTTGCCATCATCGGTGACCTCATACGATAGCTTGGACTGGGGCTTCACGCCCAGCAAAACGGCGATAGCCATGGGCAATGTGGTCTGGTTTTTGGAGGTGAGCGTGGAAGCGTAGGTCATGCACGGATTCTCCCTTGATTCCGTGAATTGGTCAAGAAGCAAGGATTCGACTGCCAGTCGAAGCTACGCAATCAGCCCCTTCACCACCTTCGCCGGGTTCACGCCGGTGAGGCGGAAGTCGAGGCCTTGGAAGCGGTAGCTGAGTTTGTGGTGGTCGAGGCCGAAGAGGTGCAGGATCGTGGCGTGGAAGTCGTGAATGGACACAGGGTCGCGGGCGACGTGCCAGGCGAAGTCATCGGTTTCGCCATAGACCTGGCCGCCTTTGATGCCGCCACCAGCCATCCACAGGCTGAAGGCATACGGATGATGATCGCGGCCGGTGACCTTCTTGAAGCCCTTGCGGTTCTCGCCGAGCGCGGTGCGGCCGAATTCGCTACCCCACACGACGAGCGTGGTGTCGAGCAGGCCGCGCTGTTTGAGGTCCTTCAACAGCGCAGCGATGGGCTGATCGACCATCTGGCAATTGTGCGCGAGCTGAGGATCGAGCGCGCTGTGATGATCCCACGAGGCGTGGATGATGTTCACGAAGCGCACGCCGCGCTCGACCATGCGTCGCGCCTGCAGGCAGTGGCGCGAGAACGTCTGGAAATTGCCGATGCCACCGAGGTTGCTCTTGATCGGCGGCTCGATGCGATTCACGCCATAAGCATCGAGCGTGGCCTGCGATTCGCCCGCGAGATCGACCAGCTCGGGCGCCGCGCTTTGCATGCGAAAGGCGAGTTCGTAGCTGTTGATGCGGGCCGCGATCTCGGGATCGCCGATGTGCTTGTGCTGGAGTTTGTTGAGGTCGTTCAGTGCCCGGATGCTGGCGGATTGCATCTCCGGCGTGATGCCGTCGGGATTGTTCAGGTTCAACACCGGCGCGGCCCCATTTCGAAACATCACGCCCGCATACGACGACGGCAAAAAGCCGCTCGACCACGTGGAGCTGCCGCCGGGCAGGCCGCGGCCCTTGCTGACCATCACGACATACGACGGCAGCTCCTGCGAGGCATTGCCGAGGCCATACGTGACCCACGAGCCCACACTTGGACGCCCGAGTAAGGCCGCGCCGCAATTCAGCATGAGCTGTCCGGGCAGGTGATTGAACTGGTTCGTGTGCATCGACCGCACCAGCGCGATGTCGTCCGCGCAGGTGGCGATGTGCGGCAGCAGATCGCTGATGTCCATGCCGCACTGCCCGTGCTTTTTGAAGACGCGGCTCGTGCCCATCACCGTGGCCGATTCCTTCTGCAAGAACGCAAACTTCGCATCGCCCACGATCGAGTCCGGCAACGGCTGGCCGTCGTATTTGTTGAGCAACGGCTTGGGATCAAAGAGATCCATCTGCGACGGCCCGCCTTCGAGGAAGATGAAGATGCAGCGTTCCGCCTTCGGCGCGAAATGCGATACGCGAGTGGCGAGCGGATTCGCTGGGATGCTCGCCTCCTCCGCCAGCAGCCCGTCCTGCTTCAACAACGACGCCAAAGCCAGCGTCCCCAGCCCGCACGAACTCGTCGCGAGGAAATCGCGGCGCGTTTGAGTGATGTATTGCTCGATGGGGGACATGGGGTGGATACGCTCAGTTTCCCTTCACTTGATCCACCAAGCTCAAAAAGAAGTCGCGGCTCCACAGAGTGAGGGCATCGGCATCGCGCACGAAGGGGCGCACGTCGTCGCGGGCTTGGTCGAAGTCCACTTCGTTGAAACGCTGGATGAGACGGTGCTTCAACGCGGTTTCATCGAGCGTCGCGCCGGCAGTCCAGTGGCCGGTTTGCTCCATGCGGCTCTGGAGATGCGCGAGGTGGCAGGGAACGCCTTTGCCGAGATACCAGATGAAGTCGAAAAAGTCGCGGCCCTTCACCCGAGTTTTCCAGTTGCGGCAAAGGATGGCATGCAGCTTGCCCGCGAAGAGGCTGGGCAGCTTGTAGAGGCGTGTTTGAAAAGGGATGGGGATGAGCAGCGTGCGCACTTCGTCATGCGCTCCGGCGGGCGGATCGGTGTCCACCTCCAGCTTGATTTTGAGCCGCTGGGTGGGCGCAAAACGGGCTGACAGGCCAGACGGTGCGCCGATCTCGAGGAGATTGATGCGTGTGCTGCCTTTGATGAAGGCGGAGTCGATGGCGGTGGTTGTTTGCTTGGTTTTGCGATCCACCTCGAAGGTGAAGCCGAGGGCACTGAGTTCCGCGCGGATGGCCTCCAGATAAGGGGCGAGCTGGAAGTCCGCATCAGGCCGCAGCAACGAGAAATCCATGTCCTCCGAGAAGCGCGGCAGGCCGTGGAAAATCCGCAGCGCCGTGCCACCGTAGAAAGCGGCGTGCTCGAAGAACTTCGAGCGCCACAGGCCGAGCAAGGCGAGCTCCTGCACGATCTCGCGCAGGGCGTTTTCCCAGTCCTGCGAGGTCACAGGCTGATAGCGGTCGATGAGAGTTTGGAGCGCGGCATTCATGTGGAAGTCTTCTTTTGTTGCTTCGCAAGCCAGCGATGGAAGGCAGACACGCTTCTCTTGCGATAGGCGTCTGCGATTTCCTCCACGAGCGGCAGGCGAAAGGTGCTGACAACGGTGTCCACATCGACACGCAGATCGTCTTCCAGAGTCGTCAGCATGTCCCTGGCCGCCGAAAGGCCGGAGATCATCGCCAACCGGTCACACAGCGCTTTTTCCGGCTCCGCCAAAAAATAGGAACCACCGCGAGCCGGCTCCAATCGAATGCCGATGCCGAAGACGCGTTCGTTCACCGGCTCGTAGCGAAAACGCCCCACGGGAGTCTCGAAGAGCTTGGCACGCTTTGACGTGATGCAGGTGATCTCCTCCACGCGCTCCGGGATCAAGCCATGATGCACGAGCGCCGTTTCCAGACTCACATACGCTGGCCCATAAACGAGCCCCGAAAGCACCAGCGGGTCCACGGGCGGCTCCTCGCCACGACGGACGCCAGGCACATACAGGCCCTTTCGCACGCGAATGACCTCTCCGTTTTCACAAAGCAGCCCCAACCGGTCCCTCGGTGCGCGGTAGTCCCGCAACCGGTCCATCGCGAGCTGGTAGTCGAAGGGCTGGTCGTGCGGGAGGTCTATATTTGTCGCAAATATTGCCACTATGTCGAATAATACTCGACTGAGTGGCAAAAAACAAGACCTTTAAGGCTTGGCGGCTTCCCTCAGCACAAACTCCATCGCCTTCACGGTGTCGTCGTAGCTCGTTGAGTGCGCGACGGCCTCGTGGTGAATCGACAGCACGCGTGAGAGCTTCTTCGCGAGGCGCAACGTGCTCGCGGGTGGCACGACGGTGTCTTGGCCGCCGGTGGTGAGAGCGACGGGCATGGTGAGGCGGTCGGCGTGGAGTTCGGGGCTGCGCTTCTCGCGTTCGTCAGCGCTGCCGTAGGAGGTGTCGATGGCGTCTTTGAAGCCGGCATACTCGACAAGGTTGGCGGTGGGATTCAGGGCGCAGACGCCTGCGATGAGCTCGGGATGCAGGGTGGCGAAAATGAGCGCTGAGGTGCCGCCCATGGAGCCACCGGCGATGAAGACGCGGTTCACGCGATGCCGCTTCTTCACATCCTCGATGATTTGAAGTGTGTCCGCCTCGGCTGCGGGCCCCATCCACGACGTTTTGGCTCGGTAATCGGGCGAAATGAAGATCAAACCGTGCTTCGCGGCGACATCGCGCAGGCCGCGACACTCGCCACGCAGATCGTTGATGAACTGCCAGCGATCCGAACCATGACCGTGGAGCGCGATGAGCACGTCGTGAGGCTTTTCCGGCTCAAAACCGGGCGGGAGGCGCTCGACATAGCGTTGCTCGGTTTGGTCGAGTTGAGCGCGAAAGACGATGTCCTGCGGATTCGCGACTTTTTGAGCCCAAAGCCACTTTTCGAGCGAATCCGGCGGCGCGATGACGCTGAGGTCTTGCGCCTTCACGAGGCGACTGGCGAGGTCTCCGGCATCCGGTGGCAAGGCGACGACGACATCCCACTCCTGCGGCCCAAAGCTGAGGGACCAGTTCATGATCCACGCGTAGCGCTGGTGAAAGGCCTGTGGTGTTTTTTCGGTGAGATGACCGGGCACGGCGATGAGCACGAGATTCGGCTTCATCGCACGCACGGCTTTGGCGGCTGTTTCGAGTTCGGCGAGTGTTTTGCCCGCCGTGGGCCAGGGCTTCACGGCGATCTGCGCCTTGGGATGCTGTTTCTTCAAAGCAGGCTCGATCTGCTGATCGTAAGGCGGCATGGCGAGCACGGTGAGCGGTTTGCCCTCGCCGAGCAGCTTGAAGGTGTGCGCGAGTGGATTTGGCGGTGGTGGTTCATCGCGCAGCGTGACTTCCTGACCCGTGATGGTCTTCGCGATGGTTTCGGCGAAGAGTTTGTGGCCATCCATGTTCGGATGGATGGCGTCGCTGAGCAGGAAGTTCCAAGCGACCACGTCCTTCGCATGCAGGGCCTCGAAAGCCGCGTGGCAGTCGGCAAGGCCGAGCGATTCGGCTTTCGCGAGGTCGCGGATGGCCTGCGAATACTCGGCGAGCTTCGCCACGGGCCGCGACGGCGAGTTCAAGATGCTGTTTTGCGTGCACAGCACGACTTCCGCGCCTGCATCGCGGCAGCGCTGGATGATTTGCTTCGTGTTCGCGACAAAGTCGGCCACCGGCACGCGCACGAGGTCGTTCATGCCGAACATGATCGTCACCAGATGCGGCTTGTGGGCCAAAACATCGCGCTCCAGTCGTGCAAGGCCGCCTTTGCTCGTGTCGCCGCTGATGCCTGCATTGCGCACGGTGACTTTGGCCTTCGGATGGAGCTTTTGCAGCGCGATTTGAAGCATCTCCGGATACGCCCGCATGCCGCCGCTGTGGTAATACACGCCCGTGATGCTGTCGCCGATGCAGACGATGCGCACGGGCTCTTTGGCCTCGGTGAGGAACTGGCGCGTTTTGTCTGGCGTGGCCGCATGAAGCACCGAGGCGATGAGCAAGGACAAGATGAGAAGGCAGCGCGGCATGGTGGAGGTGCCAAGAATACGCTGGCGAAGAGGGGAATCCCTCGGCTGAACCACAGTCGAGCTGCCTTTACGGCCGTGGCATCACAATGCTCGGGCGAGGAAGCGGCGCTCTTCGGGGAGGAGCAGGGTGAGGGGGACTTTTTTCGGCGATCTGGAATGCACCGGAGGTGTCTCCCGAGATGGCGAGGAGGCCGGCATAAACGGCGCGGGCACCGGGGGGGAAGGTGTCGTAGGATTTGACGCGGGCGAGCTCGGCTGCGATGTCAGCGTAGCGAGCCTGACGGTAGGCGGAGAGGGCGCGGAGGAAGGCGAGGGCAACGTGGCGGTCCGGAGTGATGTGATGGGCGGGGATGTCACGGGTGGCATCGAGGGCCTGGACGGCGACTTCAATATCGGTGCCGAGGATGAGGCGGAGGTAGTTGGCGCGGTCGAGATAGACGACATCGGTGGGCTTGAGGCGGAGGAGTTCTTCGCTGGAGCGAAGCATGGCGAGTCCGTTGGTCTCTTTTTGGGCCATCTCATAGACTTTGAGCAGCATGCTCTGGGTGGCACCGGCGTGTTTCTTGGCGACGCCTTCGTAGAAGCGGCGCGAGAGATCCCAGTAGCCGAGGAATTCGGCCATTTCGGCGGATTTGAGGGCGGCGGCCATGCTTTCGCCGCGACCGGTCTCGTCAAAGACGGTGTTGAGAAGGTGGCGCGGGGTGCTGGGATCGTCGCTGAGGTGGCTTTCTGCCTCGGCGAGCCAGATGCGTGCTTGGACGCCTGGAAAGGAGGGATCAAGGCGGCCGGAAAGGAAGACTTTGACCTTTCCCCACTGGCCGAGGCCGCGAAGGGCGGTGACGTAGTGAGGGAGGATGGCGCTGTAGGAGGCGGCGGTTTTGTCCGACACCATGCGAAGGATGCGCTCATACTCTTTTTCCTCCGCCAGCCAAACGAGAAGGGGCGGGAGGTGGGCTGCGGCACGGCCATTCCACCGGCGCAGCTCTTCATTGACGATCTGCTCTCGTTCGTGGGGATGGAGGCGGACGTTGGCGGAGAGGACTTTGAAGCGGCAGGATTCGGCCTTGGGCTTGTCTTTGATGCTTTCGACGAGGACCATGAGATCGATGGCATCCTGGGCGGTGAGCTGGCGGTGCTGGGCGAGGAATTCGATGGCAGGGACGGCCTGATCTCCGCCGCCACGGGCGATGGGCCAGAGGCGCTCGCGGGCGGGGCCGCTGAGGGACGGATCGCCACTGCGGGCATCGAGGAGGGCGAGGTCGAGGACGCTTTGCGGATTTTCTGAGTCGGCGAGGAGAGCCTGGCGCTGGGTAAGGAAGGCGCGGGCGGCGAGGCCTTCGGCCTTTTGGATGGCGGAGAGGAGCTCGAGGGCAGGGCGTTTGGGGAGCTGGTCTTTGGTGAAGCGATCGTAGGTATCGTGGGCCTTTTTGATGTCAGGCAGGTTCACATAGGCTCGGCCGAGCTTGGAGATCTCCTCTGGCAAAAGCTCTCCTTTTTCGTCGAGCTGCGAGAGGAAGCGGATCATGGTGCGAGGCTCGGAGCCGGTCTTATCGACAAAATCGACGGCGGTGCGCAGCACGTCGGAATCCTGCGGAGCCCAGCGGTTGGCATCATTAAGGGTGCGGGCGGCATTGGCCCAATCCTCGGCGGCCATGAAGCGCCTGATTTCGGGGATGTAGCGGCGGCCCCACCAGCCCTTCACCCCGGTGGCGATGGTCTCGAAATACATCCACCAGAGGCCGGCGAACAGGACGAGTCCGATGATGGACCAGAGCAGCAGGCGGCTGGAAGTCTCCTCGGCGATGTCATCTTCGGACAAAACGGGGCGTCGTGGCGGGGGGCTATCTGGAGACGTACTCATCGACCGGGGTGTGTGACTGGCTCTTCGAGGAGGCGGGGATTATTTGAGCTCGAGGACGAGGCGGAAGCCCAAATCGGCACGGGTGCTGGTCTTCGCGGCGTGTTCGCGGGAGGAGGTGAGGAGGCGGTCATGCTCAAACATGAGCCAGCTTCCGCCTCGGATGACGCGTTCATCTGCCGCGGCGGGCCAGGCGTCCTCGATCCATTCGGAGACGTTGCCTCCGATCTCATGGAGACCGAGGGAGTTGGGCGTCGATTTGTCCGTGGGGGCCGTGTAGGAATAGCTATCGCTAAAACCGGGGACGCGGGTGGCATCGAGATTGACGCTCATGATGGGCGGCTTCCACTCTTCGGTGCTGCGAGTGGGCCAGGGGAAGTGCAGTTTATCGGCCAGATGGCGCTCGGCGGGGTCTTTCCCGGTTTCGCCTTTCAGCCCGGCGGCGAGGCTCCACTCGAGGTCCGTGGGGAGGCGGTAGGCGGCACCAGCGGGGATGAGTTGAGTCTTGATCTCGTTTTCGGTGAGCCACTTGCAGAAGGTCTTGGCGTCATCCCAGGAGATGCCAGCAGCAGGATGGGTATCCCCGAGGAGAAATGGCGGCTTTTTGACCCAGGTGCCATTGGTGGCCTTCAGCCAGGCCTCGTAATCCCGGACGCGTGTCTCCGTGGTGGCGATGAGGACTTTGGCTCCCCCCTCCAGTGGGACGAAACGAATGCCGAGGGTGTTTGTGTAGGTGCCTCCGGTGATGGCGGGAGAGAGTTTTGAGGGATCAGGAAGGTCGGAGCCTGTGCTGCCGCCTGCCATTTTCAGGCGGAGGGCATCGATGGCAGCTTTGTCCGTGCCGTCCGCATCTCGCATGCGCTTGATTTGGTCATCCACGCTCTGTTTGTTGGCAGCGGCGTTTTCGGCCAGGACCATGGCGGTGCGCTGTTTGTCCTCAAAGACGCAGCGAAAGCCCACGGTAGGCATGCGCATGTCTGCTGGTACGGTGTAGCGGTAGCTGCTAACGAGGCATTCACGACGAAAGTAGGCCCAGGAGCCGCCGCGAAGGATCCCCGTGGGGGTGGATCGCACATCGGGCTTGTCTGTCCATTCCCAGGCATTTCCAGCGAGGTCATAAAGGCCCTCAGCGGTGGCGCTAAACTGCCCTACTGGAGCGGTGAACTCGTAGCCATCTGAATAGCCGTCGATCTCGTGCTCGGCATAGTTTGCCGCTTTCGCGGGCGGGGGCCAGATCAGCCCCCAAAGAAAGGTCTGACTATCGGCCAGCTTGTCTTCCGCTGTGAATGCCTTGCCTTTACGGGCGGCCGCCAGCCCGGCGGCGGCGTCCCATTCCTCCGGCGTGGGTAGGCGGTAGGACTGGGCATTGTTGATGAGGCTTTCTTCACGCTCCTTTTCCGTGAGCCAGTTGCAGAAGGTGATGGCGTCCTGGAGGTTCACGCCGACGACGGGGTGATTATCTTCCTGTTTGAAGTGTGGCTGGAAGGACCAGGGGAATTTTTTCGCTTTCAGGAACTCGTTCCACTCACTCACTCGGGTCTCGTAGGTGGAGAAGAGTACCGTGGTGCCAGGTATGGGAACAAAGCGCATGCCCAGGGTGCTTTTGCGGCCGCCTTGCATGAGGTCGGGCTTGGCGGGGGATGCCGTTTCTTGGGCTGGCAGGGCAGTTGTGAGCATCAGGCCGCCAATGGCGGCCAAAGTCAGGCGTGAGTAGGGTGAATTCACAAGCATGGAAGTGGTTATTTAGTCGGTATGGGCAGCTTGGTCAGCAAGAATTTCGCTCACGTTAGGCTCAACCGGTTTTTCGGAGCAATTTTGCCCTGAACTTTGTTCTTTGCGCTCGGGGGCAACGTGGTACACTCCGCCCTCTTTTTCTGGAAATTCGCCATCCACAACCCCGGCAAGAGCAGCCCATTGGTCCGTCATTCTTGACCCTGACCAAGGGCGGCAGCGTACCTCGATTTAATTCATGATTGTCCTCGGTCTCAATGCTTTCCATGGCGATTCCTCCGCCGCTCTTGTTAAAGATGGCAAACTCATCGCTGCCGCCGAAGAGGAGCGCTTCCGCCGCATCAAACACTGGTCTGGCCTGCCCACGGAGGCCATGAAATGGTGCCTCGCGGATGCGGGGCTCAAACTCAGCGATGTGGACCACATCGCCATCAATCGGAACCCGAAGGTCAACAACCTCCGCCGTGCGCTCTATGTCCTGCGCCGCCGTCCGAGTCTGAGCCTGATCTTCAAGCGCCTCGCGAACATGAAACGCGCTGCCACCTTTGAAGAAAACGTTCAGGCTGCTTTTCAAGGCGAGACGCTCCGGGCCAAGGTGCACCATGTGGAGCATCATCTGGCCCACCTCGCCTCCGCCTTCCTCGTTTCGGACTTTGATGAAGCCGTCTGCCTTTCTATTGATGGCTTTGGCGATTTCGCCAGCTCCACCTGGGGCATGGGGCAGGGGAATGACATCCAGATCGATGGTCGCGTCTATTTCCCGCACTCGCTGGGCATCTTTTACAGCGTCATCACCCAGTTCATCGGCTTCCCCTACTTCGGCGATGAATACAAGGTCATGGGCCTCGCTCCCTATGGCGAGCCCAAGTACCTCAAGGAAATGCGTGAACTCGTCCACATCCAGCCGGACGGCACCTTCAAGCTCAACCTCAAATACTACCGCCACCACGACGAGGACGTGCATTACACTTGGGACAATTGCATTCCCGAGGTTGGCACACTCTATAAGAAGGAGCCGATGGAGGCTCTCTTCGGCCCCCAACGCGAAAAAGGAGCCGCTTTGGAGCAAAAACATCGCGATCTCGCCCGCAGCGCCCAGGCCATGTATGAAGAGGCCTTCTTCGCCATGCTGCAAAGCCTCCACGCCAAGTACAAGTGCGACGACCTCGCCTTTGCCGGCGGCTGCGCCATGAACTCCGTCGCCAACGGCAAGGTGTACCTCAACTCCCCCTTCAAGCGCATGTATCTCCCCGCCTCTGCGGGCGATGCTGGCGGGGCCATCGGAGCCGCTTTCGTCGTTAGCCAGCAGCAAAATCCCAGGGCCTTCGTCATGGACCACGCCTACGTCGGTCCCCGCTCCACCGACGACGAGATCAAAACGCTGCTCGACTCCCGCGCCGCCGACATCCAGGCCGAAAACTGCACCGTCCGCCGTTACGACGATGAAGGCGAACTCTGCAAAGCCACCGCCACCGCCATCACCGAAGGCAAAGTCATCGGCTGGTTCCAAGGTCGCATGGAATGGGGCCCGCGTGCTCTCGGCAACCGCAGCATCCTCGGCGACCCGCGCCGTGCCGACATGAAGGACATCCTCAACCTCAAGATCAAGCGCCGCGAGTCCTTCCGCCCCTTCGCCCCGTCCATCATGCGTGAATACGTCACCGAATGGTTCGAGCAAGATGACGATGTGCCCTTCATGATGGAGGTCTTTCAGGTCAAAGCCGACAAACGCGCCCAAGTGCCCGCCACCACCCACGTAGATGGTTCCGGTCGCCTTCAAACGGTCCACAAAGAGACCAACCCCCGCTACCATCGCCTCATCGACAGCTACCGCGCCATCACCGGTGTCCCCATCGTCCTGAACACCAGCTTCAACGAAAACGAACCTGTCGTCTGCAAACCTCAAGAAGCCCTCGACTGCTTCCTCCGCACCAAAATGGACGTGCTGGTGCTCAATGATTGGATTGTAACTCGATAATGAAAGGTATCATTCTAGCCGGCGGCGCAGGTTCCCGCCTTTATCCGCTGACGCAGGTTGCTTCAAAGCAGCTCCAGCCGGTCTATGACAAGCCGATGGTGTATTACCCGCTCACGGTGCTCATCGCCTCGGGCATTCGTGAGTTCTGCCTCATCTCCACGCCGCAGGACATCCCGCGTTTCGAGCAGCTTCTCGGCGATGGAAAGCGCTGGGGCATCACCATCGAGTATCGCGAGCAGGCCAAGCCCGAAGGCATCGCGCAGGCGTTTTTGATCGCGGAATCCTTCATCGGCCAAGATCCCGTCACCTTGATCCTCGGCGATAACATCTTCTTCGGCGGCGATGCCTTCCCGCGTGCCTTTGCTGACTTCAAATCAGGTGCCACCGTCTTCGCCTACCACGTCACCGATCCTGAGCGTTACGGCGTGGTCGAGTTTGGTCTCGATGGCAAAGCGCTTTCCATCGAGGAGAAGCCCGAGCATCCGCGCAGCAACTACGCCGTGCCCGGTGTGTACATTTACGACAACGACGTTCTCGCCATCGCCCGTGCGATGAAACCCTCGCCGCGTGGCGAACTGGAGATCACCGACATCAATCGCGAGTACCTCCGCCGTGGCACCTTGCACGTCCAGCGTCTCAGCCGCGGCACGGCTTGGCTCGATGCGGGCACCAGCACCAGCCTGCACGATGCCTCTGCGTATGTGCAGACGATTGAAAAACGCCAGGGCATCAAGCTCGGCTGTCCTGAGGAGGCGTCGCTCCATCGCGGCTTCCTCAGCATTGATGAATTTGAAAGCGTGGTCGCCGCCATGCCAAAGTGCGAGTATCGCGACTACCTGAGCGGCGTGGCTGTTGAAGTGCGTCGCCTTGGCATTGGCGCTGCTTAATTGATTACATGGTTCCTCATCCCGTCCTCCCCAACCGCTACACGGCTCCCGAAGAGCGGCCCGGTTATGTCAAAAATCTGTTCGATGAAGGTGCGGAGCACTACGATCCCGTGGTGGGCTGGGGCTTTTGGGGCACGGGAAATCTCTACCGCAAGGACGCGCAGCGCCGCCATGGCCTCAAGCCTGGTATGCAGTTGCTCGATGTGGCTTGCGGCACCGGTTTGATGGCCGTCGCCGCGAAGGAAGTCCTCGGCGGCGATGAGACCATCACCTGCGTGGAGCCCAGCGATGGCATGCTCGCCGTCGCCCGGACCAAGCTCAACGCCACCTTCATTCAAAGCGGCGCGGAAAGCATGCCGCTGCCGGAGGCTGCCTTCGATTTCCTCACCGTCGGCTATGCCCTGCGCCATTTTGCCGACCTCGAAGCCACTTTCCGAGAGTTCCACCGCGTCCTCAAACCCGGCGGCAAAGTCCTCATCCTCGAAGCCACCCGTCCTGCCAGCAAGTTCGGCTCCTGGCTCTTCAAAATCTACTTTGGACGCATCTATCCTTTCTTCGTCCGTCTCTTCACTCGCAGCCAGAAAGCGGAAGAAATGATGGTCTATTTTTGGGAAACCATGGACGCCTGCGTGCGGCCCGAAGACGTCCTCGCTGCGCTTCAAGCCGCCGGTTTCGAAAACGTGGCCCGCAAACCCGTCCTCGGCTGGTTCAGCGAGTACACCGCCGTCAAAAAATGAACCTCATTAATCCCGAGCGATTTTCAGATGAGGTGTATCAAGCTCTGAAAACAGCATTCTCAGGCATTCGGGCGTCAAACTCAGATCAGTCGTTTTATACATTTGCACTTTTTACCGATGACTCGCTTCAGTTTTTGCATCCTGCCGCAAACACTGAAGAAGGGCTGGCGGCTACAGTGCGACGTTACAAAGAGACCGTTGATCCTGAATATGGATGCACTTCAACTCAGGCTGGGATGAGGTGGTCTTACGGAGATTGGAAATTCTTTCCTGATGTTGGCGGCGGGCATTTCGATGAGATCAATCGTACTTTAGCATCCCAATTCGACTGGAGAATCAAGAGCCAGATTGGGGAGGAAGAATCTATGCAGCAAATCCAGTTACTGTGGGGTGCTGCCTTGAGTGCCTTTCGAAGGCTTGATTTGGAAGGTTTTTTCGGCACAGGGCCGATACGCTCAAGACTGACGCTGATGTTTGTCGGTCATCTTCCTCAAGAAGTGTTCAATCACTGTCTCTCCAGATTGAACCCACCTGAGGTTGTTGAGCAGTTTTTAAATTGGAACTATGAGGCTTCTGACGCTGACTAGTAGATTCGAAATGCGGCACATGGCTGAGGTAACAAGCAATAGAAGCACACTCTGATGAACCTCCTCATCACCGGCGGCGCCGGTTTCATCGGCTCGAATCTCATCCGGCATGTCATCGACAAGCCGGAAGTCGTGAAGCTCGTCAACCTCGACTGCCTCACCTACGCCGGGCATCTGGAAAACCTCGCTGGCATTCACGGCACGCATCCGCGCTACACCTTCGAGCAAGTCGATCTGCGCGACAAAGACGCCGTCCACCGCGTCGTCCGCGAGCATGATATCACCCACATCATGCATCTCGCCGCTGAAAGCCATGTCGATCGCAGCATCTCTGGTCCTGGCGATTTCATCACGACAAACATCAACGGCACCTTCAACCTCCTGGAGGCCTTCAGAAATCGTAAATCAGAAATCATAAATCATAAATTTCTGCACGTCAGCACCGACGAGGTCTTCGGCTCCCTCGGTGAAAGTGGCTTCTTCACCGAAACGACGCCCTACGCTCCCAATTCGCCTTACTCGGCCTCCAAGGCCTCCAGCGACCTGCTCGTGCGTGCTTACCACCACACCTACGGTTTGCCCACGGTCATCACGAATTGCTCGAACAACTACGGCCCGTATCAATTCCCTGAAAAGCTCATCCCCGTCGTCATCCAAAGCATCCAGGCCCGCAAAGCCATCCCCGTCTATGGCGATGGCATGAACGTCCGCGACTGGCTCTATGTCGGCGATCATGGCGAGGCTCTCTGGACCGTTCTTACCTCTGGCAAACTCGGTGAGACCTACAACATCGGTGGCCACAACGAGAAGGCGAACCTTCACCTCGTGCAGCTCATGTGTGATCTCATTGATGAGTTCAAACCCGAGCTCGGCGGCAACTCCCGCAGCCTCATCACCTTCGTCACGGACCGCCCCGGCCACGATCGCCGCTACGCCATCGACGCCTCGAAAATCGACCGCGAACTCGGCTGGCGTCCCGCTCACACCTTTGAGACTGGCATTCGCGAAACCGTGAAGTGGTATCTGGAACATCAAGACTGGGTTTCGGTAGTCTTGGGGAGGTAAACTTGAGGCTTGGCACCTGACCCGCGAAGGCTACTCTAAGACATGACAACTTTACAGATACCTGTGGATGAACGCTGGCTGTTGCGGGCGGGATTGTCCGTTGCCGAATTGGCTGAAGAGCTTCGTGAGTTTCTAGCCGCGAAGCTTTTTGAGTCTGGCCGCCTCACACTCGGTCAGGCGGCGGAGGTGGCGGGTCAGCCGGTCTGGCAGTTCATGGAGTCCATCTCCCGTCTAGGCGTCTCGGTGATCAACATGAATTTGGACATGCTTGAAGATGACCTCGCCGCAGCATGAGCCTCTGGTGATTTGCGATGCCAGCCCGCTCATCCTGCTGGCAAAGATCGGACATGCGGATTTACTCTTCAAGCTCGCGGAAGAGATTTGGATTCCTGAGGTGGTTTGGGCTGAGATCACCCGAAAAAGCGGCTCGCAGCCTGAGATTCCCATGTTGATGAAGTTGTTTAGCCAATGTGTGCGCCCTGTGGATGCCGCGCTTCAAGCGGCATTTCAGACGCAGGTGGATGCCGGTGAGGCTGCGGCCCTTGCTTTGGCGGCAAGACATCCTGAGGCTCTTTTGCTGATGGATGATTTTCGCGGTCGCTTGCTGGCGCAACATCAGGGCTTTCGTTGCATGGGAACCTTGGGATTGCTGCTTCGGGCCAAACGCCGGAACTTAATCGAGCGGATGAAGCCTCTCTTGGTTTCGCTGAAACAGCACGGGATGTTTGTCTCTCGCGATTTGGAGACTAAGACGCTGCTTGCCGCAGGCGAGACACTATGACACCCTGGACACCACCATCCATGACGCTGCGGCAGCAGGACGGCATCTGGCGTCCGGCGCAGATTTCCACGGTTAGCTATCCTGAGGATGGAAATGATACCTGCTTTCAGATTGAGGAGGGCAGTTATTGGTTCGCGCACCGCAATGAGTGCATTCGCACGCTCCTCTCGCTGTTCCCGCCGGGTGGCGAAGTGTATGACATCGGCGGCGGCAATGGCTACGTCAGTCTGGCACTCCAAAACGCGGGTATCGATTCAGTGCTCGTCGAACCGGGAAATGGCGCTCTCAATGCCTCTCGACGCGGTGTCAGCCGTGTCATCCATGCGGCGCTGGAGGATACCGGCTTCGCGGAGGGGAGTCTTCCTGCCGCAGGTGCCTTCGATGTGGTCGAGCACCTCGACGACGATGTTTCCTTCCTGCGAACGATTCAGCGCTTCCTCAAGCCCGGTGGCCGCTTTTACGGCACCGTGCCAGCCTTGCAGGTGCTTTGGTCGGAGGAAGATGTCCACGCAGGGCATTTTCGCCGTCATGATCAAAATGGCATTTCAGCGAGGCTTCGCGAAGCAGGCTTCGAGGTCGAGTTCGTGGCCTATTTCTTCTCGTGGCTCGTTCTGCCAGTTTTTCTACTTCGCTCGCTTCCGTTCCGTCTTCGTGGCACGCCGCCAAAGCCCACGCTCGACTCCGCCAAGCGTGATCACACCCTTCCTGGCCTTCTTGGAGGCACGGTGAACCTCATGCATGCCTGGGAGCTCGACCGCCTCCGCCGTCGCCGCTCACCCACCACGGGTTCCAGCCTGCTTTTCTGCGCTCGAAAACCTCTCACGTGATGTTTAAAGGCATTTTCATCAATCTAAGCTGCGCGGCACTCGCGGTGATCGCCAATGCCTTGCTCAAGCAAGCGCTGCATGGCCGCATCGCATGGAAGGGCAGCGTGCTCACGCTCTTCACGGATGCCTTTGGGCTGCTGCGCTATCCGCTCGTGTGGCTCGGTGCGGCGGCCTTCGTGGGGGCGAATGTGCTGTGGCTCTTTATCCTCGCCACGCAGCGCATGTCCGTGGCGTATCCGTTGCAGTTGTCGCTCGTGTTTTTGTTCGCCACGCTCGCCTCAATCCTGGTGTTTTCGGAGAAAGTGACGGTTCCAGGCATGCTCGGGCTCGCGTTGGTCGTTTCAGGAGTCGTTTTGGTTTCACGCGGATGAGTTCAAGTATTCACATTTCAGTCGTCACACCGGCCTATAAATGCGCCGAATGCATCGCCGAGATGCACCGCCGACTCACATTGGTGCTTTCGCAGATCACGCCGCACTATGAGATCATCTTTGTCGATGATCGTAGCCCGCAAAATGACTGGGAAATCATCTCAGGCATCTGCGCCAAAGATTCTCGAGTCCGCGGCTTACAGCTCAGCCGGAACTACGGTCAGCACTTCGCCATCACCGCGGGACTCGATCATGCGCGGGGCGAGTGGATCATAGTCATGGACTGCGACTTGCAGGACAGGCCCGAGGAGATCGCCAAGCTTTACGCAAAAGCTCAGGAAGGTCATGACGTGGTCTTTGCCCGCCGCTGCGAGCGAAACGACTCGCTCTACCGCAAGCTCGTCTCGAACGGCTTCCGCCTCATCTACAACTGGCTCGGCGACATCGACTTCGACAACAGCATCGCCAATTTCTCCATCTCCTCCCGCCGCGTCATCGAGAGCGTATCAAGCTTTCGCGAGCGGAATCGCAGCTTCCCCGTCTTCATTCTCGAAGTGGGTTTCCGCCGCACCACGGTGGACGTCGAGCATGCGGCACGCTTCGTCGGCAAGAGCAGCTATAACTTCGTGAAGCTGCTCGATTTTGCCGTTCAATGCGTCGTGGCTCGCTCAAACAAGCCGCTGCGCCTCTCGATCCGCTTCGGCTTCTTCCTTGCCTTCCTTTCTCTGCTTTACGGCACCTTCATTCTCATCCGATACTTCACCCAGAATGTGGCGGTGGAAGGGTGGACAACGCTCGCTGTGCTCATCAGCTTGCTTGGAGGCCTTGGCTTCGCGAATCTCGGGATCGTCGGCCTCTACCTCGGTAAGGTCTTCGATGAGGTGAAGCTCCGTCCGCTCTACTTTGTGCAACACAGCCTCAACGATCCTCAGGTGCCTCAGCCTCCGATGATCGCGGCCACCACCACGACTCGTATCCATGCCTGAAAACACGCTCAAGCTCGGCATCATCGGCGGCGCCCTCGACTCCGCCATCGGCCGCTCGCATCACATCGCCTCGCAAATGGACGGACGCTTCCGCATCGTCGCGGGATGCTTCAGCCTCATATCAAAGGTGAACGAAGACACCGCCGCGCTGCTCGATGTGCCTGCCGAGCGCCTCTACAGCGATTGGCGCACCTTCTTGAAATCGGAGCAGGGCAAGCTCGATGCCGTTCTTCTGCTTACGCCTACGCCGATGCATGCCGAAATGGCCGCTGAAGCACTCGCCGCTGGCTTTTTACCTCATTTCCGAGAAAGCACTCTCCGTTTCATCAGCCGAGGCAGCCGGTATTCGAGCGGCTCGTGATCAACACAACGGCTTCGTCGCCGTGACCTACAACTACACCGGCTACCCAATCATCCGCGAGCTGCGTCACATGATCGAAAATGGCAAACTCGGCCAGATCACCCATGTGGCTGCCGAGATGCCGCAGGAGGGCTTCTTGCGTCTGGTGGGTGCTCAGGACAGCAAACCGCAGCCGCAGGCCTGGCGTTTGAAGGATGATTTCATCCCCACCGTCTCGCTCGATCTCGGCGTGCATGTGCATCACCTCATTCATTTCCTCACGCAGGCCTCGCC
Source organism: Verrucomicrobiaceae bacterium (assembly GCA_016713245.1). Classification (GTDB taxonomy): domain Bacteria; phylum Verrucomicrobiota; class Verrucomicrobiia; order Verrucomicrobiales; family Verrucomicrobiaceae; genus Prosthecobacter. The sequence continues at coordinate 1,689,809 of JADJPM010000004.1, forward strand.
CATCGAAGTCTGCGCCATGGAGCAGCAGCAGGGGCACTTCGACGGCATCATCGACAACGTCCAATGCCTCGCCCGCTACACCGGCGATCTTCCCGTGCAGCTTTGGTATGGCAAAACAGCGCTCGGGCATGCCAACGGCCTGCGCATCCGCGTCTTCGGCACCGAGGCCTCCGCCGAGTGGGTGCAGATGAATCCCGAATACCTCACGCTGCATGACAATCGCGGCCACACGTCTCTCATCACGCGTGCCGCGAACGATCTGAAAATCTGCAATCAAGAGCGCTACACCCGTTTCAAAGCGGGGCACCCCGCCGGCTTCATGGAAGCCTTCGCCAATTACTACGCCGACCTCGCCGACTGGCTCATCCGTCATCGCAGCGGCGACCGCCAGCCTCACCCGATGGTCGCTGGCGTCGAGATCGCCGAGGAAGGCCTCCGCATGATGGAAGCCATCGCCCGCTCCGCCCGCACCCGCTCCTGGCAGCCGGTCACCGCCTGATTTCATGGAAAACCCGATTCCCTCCATCCGTCCGCGTCAGATCTTCAAGCTCGTCGAGGACAAGTTCCCCGATCAGAACGTCGAGATCACGCTCACCATGCCGCCGAGCGCCATCGGCAGCCTGCTCACGCTCGAAAGCTCGCTGCTCGTCGCCTTGCTGAAGATCACCGAGGCGAAGAACATCTTCGAAATCGGCACCTACAATGGCAACACGGCTCTCTTAATTGCCAATAACACGCCTGCCGACGCCGTCGTCACCACGCTCGACCTTCCACCCAAAGACATCGAAATGCACGACGAGTCGAAACTCGATCTCGCCGACGCGAATCAGAACGATCAGTTCCTCCGCCAGATCTTCAAAACGCAGGGCGCCTTCTATGTGAACCGTGCCTCGCCCGCCATCCGCTCCAAAGTGCGCCTGTTGAACGAAAACAGCCTCACCTTCGATCCCGTCGCCCGTGGACTCGTCGGCACGCAAGATGTCGTTTTCATCGATGGCGGTCACGACTACGAGACGATCAAGAACGACACCCTCAAAGCCTTCCAAATGGCCAAGCCTGACAGCGTCATCATCTGGCACGACTACCTCTCCAAGATCCACACCGAGGTCGAAGTCTATCTCCGCGACCTCGCCGTCGAGAAAAAGCTCATCGGCATCGGCAGCACGATGCTGTGCGTGTGCTTCCAGGGGAAGTTTGCGTCGTTGATTGATGCGTAATCCCGTAGGCGCGTTCGCCAGAACGCGACACGCTTCCCGCATTCTGGCGAATGCGCCTACAGACAATGACCTCCGGCGAAAAGTACTACCGTTGCAAGCTCGACACCGAGCAACTCCGCCGCCTGCACCAGCGCAGCGATGTGGCGGCAGTGCTTCGCGTGCTCGGACATCTCGGTTCACTCGTTGGCACTGGCTGGTTGTTCTTTTTCTGCACGGAAAACGGCTGGTGGATCGCTGCTCCATTTGTGCTGCTGCTTCACGGCACCATCTTCTCCTTCCTGGGTTATGCCGGTGCCAGCCATGAGTTCTCGCACCACACCGTTTTCAAAAGGAAGGTGCCAAACATCTTCTTCCTCCGCCTCTTCTCCTTCCTCGTCTGGGGAAACCACGCCTACTTCTTCCGCACGCACACCATCCACCACCGCAGCACGCTCGATCCTGAGATCGACACCGAAGTGCCCACCACGAAGTGCATCGCCTTCTTCCATGTGCTCGTGACCTCCACCTTTGATGTGCTCTCGCGATGATTTTTGCGCTCACCGGCCTCTGGCAGTTCATTTTGCTCGTGGACCTCGCCGCCTTCATCGGAAACGGGCTGCCGAACCTGCTGGCCTCCGCGCAGCACTGCGGGATGAAGATCGACACGCTCGATTACCGCGAAAACAGCCGCACGGTGCTGCTGAATCCCGTGCTCGCGTTCTTCTACTGGAACATGAACTACCACGTCGAGCATCACATGTATCCCGGCGTGCCTTGCTACCATCTCCCACGCCTCCGCAAGCTCATCAAAGACGACCTCGGCCCCGCCACGCTCGGCCTCCGCGGCATCGTGAAAGCCATGCGCCAAGACCACGCCGCCCGCAGCCTCGGCGATTGCTCATTGAATGCAGCCTGACTCTCAATCCCTCGCCGTGCTTGGCGACTTCCTCGCGAATCCTTCGAGGCGTTACCTGCTGGGGGCCACGCCGTATGCGGCGGGCATCATGTGCACGATGCCGGTGCAGGGCGTGATTGATGACTTTTCGAAGGCGACGGACTTCCATGGCGTGCCGATCATTCGCACGGTGGATGCACCGAAAGATGCGTTGGTTGTCACGACGACGCTTGGGAGGCCTCACACGGCTCGTCAGCATCTTCTCAAGGCCGGTCTAGCGCAGTGCGATTACTTCACGTTTCATCGTCACTGCGGCTTAGAGCTGCCTTACGCCCGTTTCTGGACCGGTTTCGGCGAAGACGCCCGCGAGCATGCTGCCGAGTTGCAATGGGTGCGTGAGCGTCTGGCCGATGAAGCCTCCCGGGAGGTCTTCGACGGGATCGTGAACCTTCGCCTTAGCGCCAATCCGGCCTGTATCGAGTCCTTCCGCGAGAACCAAGCGAATCAATACTTTGAGCCCTTCCTCGATTTGCAGGCGGAGGGCGAATCCTTTGCCGACATCGGCTGCTTCGATGGCCGCACGAGTGCTCATTTCATTGAGCGCTGTCCGCAATTCAAGGCGGTTCATATCTTCGAGCCTGATCCGAACAACTTCGCCGTCATCCGGGCGAAGTTTGAAGGGCAGGGGAAGGTTCACTGCCATCCCGTGGGCCTGGGGGATGAGAAGAAGACCGTGCGCTTCTCCAGCTCCGGCTCCACCTCGGCAATCACCGACGATGGCGACCTCGAAATCGAAATCGAGCGGCTCGATAGCTTCGGCATCGAATCCCTTTCTTTTTTGAAGATGGACATCGAGGGGGCAGAGTTCGGTGCTCTCGCCGGAGCACGAGAAACAATCCGTCGCTGCCACCCACCTCTTGCCATCTGCGTCTATCATCTGGCCAGTGATCTCTGGCGCATTCCGCAGGAGGTCTTTTCGATCCGTGACGACTACACCATCTACCTCCGCCACTACACTGAGGGCGTCACCGAGACCGTGATGTACTTCATGCCAAAGAAATGAAAAAGCTCCTCATTGCCGGTGGTAGTCATGCTGACATCCCGCTTATCCAGGCGGCGAAACGGCTCGGCTACCACGTCACCACCAGCGGCAATCGTTCGCAGGATCTCGGTCACGCCCACTCGGACGCCTTCGAGCCGTGCGACTACTCCGATCCGCAGGCGGTGCTCGCTTTGGCGAGGAAAATCGGCGCGGAAGCTCTCTGCGCCTGCTGCAATGACTTCTCCGCGCTTTCCTGCGCTTTCGCGGCGAAGGAACTCGGCCTTCCTGGTCACGATGATCCGAAGACCGCCGAGATCATCCATCACAAAGACCAGTGGCGGGCCTTTGCGCACGAGCACGACATCCCCAGCCCGCAGGCCATCGGCTGCTCCAATATGGAAGAAGTCAAAGCCGCCATCCCGAAGCTGCGCCTGCCGCTCATCGTGAAGCCGGTGGACCTCACCGGTGGCAAAGGCATTTTGCGTGCCGACACCGCGGAAGACACACTGAAGGCCGCCGAGGCTGCTTTTGCCATCTCGAAAGCCAAGCGCATCGTGGTGGAGGAGTTCATCACCGGCACGCGACATGGCTTCACCTGCATCCTGCGGGATGGTCGCGTGGCCTTCCACTTCGCCGATGACGAGATGTATCATCTCAGTCCTTACCTCGTCTCCGCCGCCTGCACGCCTACCTCCTGCCCACAGTCCTCGATTGAATCGCTCATCGAGCACAGCGAGCGCATCGCGGGCCTGCTCGATCTCGTGGACGGCATCTTCCATGTGCAGTTCATCCAGCATGAAGATGGAAAGCCCGTCATCATCGAAATCTGCCGCCGGGCACCGGGTGACCTTTACATCGAACTCGTGCGCCATGCCACGGGGGCTCCGTATGCCGAGTGGATCGTTCGCGCTGCTGCCGGGCTGGATTTGAGCGATGTCTTCTACACGCCCTCCGCCCGCTGTGTGACGCGTCATTGCCTCATGGCGGACCACACCGGCACCTTTGAAGGTTTTGATTTCGACGAAACCGTGGCTTCCCGCATCATGAACCGCCTCATCTGGGCCAAAGAAGGTGATAAGGTCACCGATCCGCTCACGCACAAATTTGGCATCGTCTTCGTGCAGCATCGCAACGAGGCCCACATGCGGGAAGAGGCCCCGCAGCTGCAAAAACTCCTCCGTGCCCGCCTTTCGGCCTCATGAATCCACCGCCCGCCGATTTCATCCCGTTCAACCGCTCCTCGCTGCAGGGGCGTGAGCTGGAGTACATCTTCCAAACGATCACCATCGGCCAGATTGCCGGTGACCAGACCTTTTCGCGCAAGTGCCACCAGCTCCTCGAATCGACGCTCGGCGTGAAAAAGGCCCTCGTGACCACTTCCTGCACGCACGCCCTCGAAATGTCCGCCATCCTCCTCGGCATCGAGGCGGGCGATGAGGTCATCGTGCCGTCCTTTACCTTTGTCTCCACGCCCAATGCCTTCGTCATGCGCGGCGCGAAGCCGGTCTTCTGCGATGTGCGGTCCGACACGCTGAACCTCGACGAGTCGAAGCTCGAAGCCCTCATCACGCCACGCACCAAAGCCATCGTGCCGGTGCATTACGCCGGAGTCGCCTGCGAGATGGATGCCATCCTCGCCATCGCCGCGAAGCATGGCGTGCCCGTCGTGGAGGACAACGCGCACGGTCTCTTCGGCAAATACAAAGGCCGCTGGCTCGGCACGCTCGGCTGCATGGCCACGCAGAGCTTTCACGAGACCAAAAACATCACCTGCGGTGAAGGCGGTGCCCTTTTGATCAACGACTCGAAATATGCCGAGCGGGCCGAGATCATCCGCGAAAAGGGCACCAACCGCGCCCGTTTCTTCCGAGGCCAGGTGGACAAGTATTCGTGGGTCGATGTGGGCAGCAGTTATGTGATGAGCGATGTCCTCGCCGCCTTCCTCTATGCCCAGCTCGATGTCTGGCAGGTCATTCAGAAGCGCCGCCAGCAGCTCTGGGAGCGCTATCAGGCTGAGTTGGCCGATTGGTGCGTTGCCAATGGCATCCGCCAGCCCGTGGTCCCCGAGCACTGCGAGCAAGCCTGGCACATGTACTACCTGTTGCTGCCGAGTTTGGAGAAGCGTCAGGCCCTGATTGCCCATCTCAAGGCGCGGAACATCTACGCCGTCTTCCACTACCTGCCGCTGCACCTCTCCGAATATGGCTCCCGCTTCGGCGGCCGCCCCGGCGACTGCCCCGTCACCGAAGACCTCAGCGACAGGCTGCTCCGCCTGCCGTTCTTCAATTCCATGACCGATGCGCAGCAAAGCGAGGTCATCGCTGCCGTGAAGGCCTTCGCATGAGCCCGCCTGTCACGCGCACGCACCTCGTCGCCAGCCTTGTTTTCATCCTCGCCGTGCTCGGAACCTACACGCCCTCCATGCGTACTTCGCCACCGGTGTGGATCGACGAGGTCATGATCGTCGATTACGGCCGCGTGATGCTCGATGAGGGCTTGGGCTTCGAGGAGATAGGGGAACGGGCTGAAGCCCGAACGACAAACTTGGCGGTAACCTACAATCTGGAGGCGGATCGTCCGGTGAAGCCGGCCGCGTGGATCGGCTGCGTCATTCAAGAGCTCGCCTGGCGTGCCACCGGCTCTCCGCTTGGGCCTCGCTGGGTGGCCACGCTCGGCAGCCTGCTCGGCGTGGTGCTTTTCGCGGTCTGGCTGTGCGGTCACGCCACCTCCTCGATGGAAGTTTGGGCCGCGCTCACGCTCTGCGGCACCTGGTTTTTGGAGTCCACCTTCCTCGACAGCTATCGAGGAGCACGCGTCGATGGCTTGGCCGTGGCGTTTGTGATGGCCTCGCTGCTTCTGGCGCAGGGCAGGGCAGGGGGCTGGCGCTTGCTGCTGGCTGGCGTGCTGCTTTCCGCGTCGTTCTTCGTGTGGATTCGCGCCGTCATCACCTGGCCGGTCGTGTTGTTGGCCTTCGTGGACAAGGAACGCCGGGCCCCGGCGCTGCTCACGCTCGTCACGGGCATGGCGATTGGGGCCTTGCTGTTCGTCGGGCCTTCGATGACCGGTTTGGCGGATACCGCGCTGTTTGCGCATCAACCCTTCGGCGAGATGAGCCTCGTTCAGCGGGCCGTGCAGGCCTTCCGCTCGCTCGCCAGCCTGCTGCCGCCTTATTTGAACCTCCGCTGGCTCACGCCGCTGATCCTCGGCGTTTGGCTTCTGAGTTCCAAATCCGCTCGTTTGCGCATTCCACTGGCTTGGTGGCTCGGTGTTGGTCTCGTCACGCTCGCCGGTCTCGTCGTCACCGCGACGCATCTGCATCACTTCAACCGCCTTTTCGCCTTCCCGCTGATGGTGGCGCTCGTGTGGTTCTTCTGGCAAACGCTCGGCCTGCGTCTTCGCCAGGCCGGACTGGCCTCTTTTGCTATCACCCTCGTGCTGGGCTACTCCGTCACCGCGCTTCAGCGCACCCTCAAGGCCGACGCCACGCCCAGCGCCTCCGTTGAGGAACTCTCGAAGCACCTCAAACCCGGCGACCGCGTCTTCGATCCCCACTTCTGCCACTACTACGACCTCCGCCGCCTCGGCCTCGTCCCTGTGGCGCATCCACTGCCGGAGACGGTGCCTTTGGCGGAGCTCAAAACGCGGCTGAAGCTCGACGTGGTCATCTTTCCACCGGATCAAGCAGAGGCCGCGAAGCAGGCCGGGGTAGCGGTGCTGCTCAGCGATGCGCACTGGCTGGTGTCCTGGCGCGGGCAAGGTGCCTGATGGAAGACCCGCGCATGCAAAAAATCGCTCCAAAACTGTTCCTGACAATTCCCTTGGCTTCCAAGGGCAAACCGGTACTCTCGCGCCTCCTTTTCCGACCTGTGCCGACCAACCCATCGTGCAGAATTCTTCGATGGGTCCCCTGCGCACAGGGACGACCTAGGGCGGCAGCGTGTCATAATGGGAGGCCGGCGCTGGCATGAGGCTGCGCAATCTCTTCCGCCCGCTCTACCTTGCGGGCCGCATTCAGAATTGGCTCTATGAGCGGAGGCACCCCGATCATCCTTGGTTGGCCCCTCAGGCGATCACCTGGCTGGAGCAGCACCTGCGGCCGGACATGCGTGGCTGGGAATGGGGCAGTGGTCGCAGCACCCTGTGGTTTGCTAGGCGCCTCCAAAGCATCACCAGCATCGAGAGCGATGCCGCTTGGTTCGAGCAGGTCAGAGGCATGGTTTCGGGACTCTCGAACGTGGACCTCCGGCTCGTGCCGCTGGAGCATCCTGATGCGGAGACTTACGCGTTTGATTACCCCGTGCTTCCTGCCAATGCCGCCGTCATCCAGACCGTGCCGGATGAATCGCTCGATTTCGTGGTCGTCGATGGCTGGTATCGCCCCGTTTGCACGCGTGCGGCACTGCCCAAGCTCAAACCCGGCGGCATCCTCCTCATCGACAACACCGATTGGAAGGACCCGCCGCATGTGCATGTGCCCAAGGATTGGCCGCTCGTCCATCAGAGCCGCAATGTGATGACGGAGACTTCCATTTGGAGGAAACCTTGAGAAAGCAGGACCTGCTTGAAAGCGAATCGTGAGTTTGCGACACAAAATTCAACACTGGGCGGTGCAGGCCAGTGGTGTGCTGTTCACGCAGGTGGGAGTGCAGGGCATCGGCGCGGTTACCGGGCTCATGCTGGTGCGCTGGATGCCGAAGGACGAGTATGCCTGGCTGACGATCTGCGGCTCGCTGCTCGCCACCATCGGCCTTCTGGCGGATGGGGGCATTGCCACGGCCATCACCTCGATGTCGGGTCGGGTGGTGGGAGACAGAAACGCGCTCGCCCAAGTCGCGGATGCCAGCCTTTCAGTGCGCAATCGGCTGGCACTGCTCTCGCTGGTGCTCACGCTGCCCCCCTTCTACATTCTCTTCACACGCACGGAGATGTCCCCCAGCATGGCGGCGCTGGTGGTGGGATCCGCAGCCGTCATGCTGTGGCCGGTGACGAGTTCCAAGTTCCTGCCGGTGACGCTGCGCATCGCCGGTCACCTCAAAAGCACGCAGATCATGGAACTCAGCGGTGCACTCCTGCGCTGCGGGCTGACGGCCATCGTGCTCGTGATCGGCTGGCGACAGGTGTATCCCGCCTTCCTTGCCACGGTGGCTTCCATCGGCTTGCATGCGTGGCTGGCACGCCGGGGGGTGAGTCGCGTGGCAGGCGTAGCACCTGGCACGGACGGCCAGCGGGCGGAGGTGTGGGGCTTTGTGCGGGCGCTTTACGCGAACCATATATTCTTTTGCGTTCAGGGACAGATCGCGACGTGGATCATCTCCTTTTCCTCCGGGGTGACCGAGATCGCCGACATCGGGGCGCTTTCGAGACTCACGGTCTTCTTCTCCATCTTCGGGGCCATGTTCCATTACATGGTGCTGCCCAATGTCGCCTCCACCAAATGCCCAGTGTTGGTGCGCACCAAGTTCATCGTGTCCATCTCCGGCACGTTTGGAGCCGTGCTGCTTGTGATTGGGGCCTCGTGGCTGTTTCCCCGGCCCGTTTTTGTGCATTCTGGTTGGTTCGGCCTCGCATTTGGGGACCGAACTTCCGCTGGCCTTTGCGGCACAGGGAATCGGCGTGATGAACAGCGTGATATGGACCTTCATGCAGGTGCGCGGCTGGGTGCGCCTTTCGTGGCTGAACATCCCGCTAACGCTCGCCGGCTATGTGCTCGGCGTCTTGGTGGCCGATCTGCGCAGCGTGGCAGGCGTGCTCATCATGTCTGGCGTCGCCCTGTTGCCACCACTGCTTTGGGCGGTGGGTTATGCGTGGATTTGCTTGCGCCGCGAGATCGCCTTGATGAAACCTGAACCTTCCGCGGAGTGAGGCATTCCCCGCGCTCTATCTTTTTGCATGACTACCCATCCGATTGAAAAACTGCTGCGAAGCCTTCGCCGCGTCTTGGGCATCCGCGAGTCGCGGTCTAACCTCTCGCTGCAAAGCAAGCTCTACACCGCGTTTCTGGAGTTCATTACGTTCGGACGCGGCATTCCGCGGGCGATCAATGGCGAGCCGGAGATTCGTCTTGTGCCCATGTGCCGCTTCCTGTCTTCTAGCTACGAGCCGGATGTGTGGAATTGGCTCAAACAGCGCACCGTGCCGGGCAGTATCATCCTCGATGTGGGAGCTCAGTTTGGCCTATACTCGATGCTGGCGGCACGTCACATCGGTGCGGAGGGCCGCGTCTTTGCCTTTGAACCCTCCCCCGAAACGGTGGCGGTGCTCCGCCGCCATTTAACGAACAATGGCATGACCGATCGCGTGGAGATCGTGCAGGCCGCGGTGGGGCCGGAAGAAGGTGAGGTGACCTTTTACATGGCGGGCACGCATCCGAGTAACACGCTGGCTCCCACCACGGTCGATCCGGTGAAACTGACGCCGGTGAAAGTCAAAGCGATCACTGTGGATGGTTTCTGCCGCCAGCGGCAGTTGAAGCCGACGATTTTGAAGATCGACGTCGAGGGCTGGGAACTCCAGGTGCTGCGTGGAGCCACGGAGGTGGTGCAAGATCCGGCACTCACCATCTGCGTCGAAATGCATCCTTATGCGTGGGAGAGCGCGGGCTACACGGCGGCGGACTTCACGAGATTTGTGGAGGCCAATGGCTTTGAAATCGTGCCTCTCACCGGCCAGTCGTCACCGCTCACCGAATATGGCGAGGTGTGGCTCAAGCGGAAATAACTCAGGTAATTCTCATCATGCTTAAAACGATCTTTTCCATTGCCCGCAGTATCTCCCGTCCGCTCGGTATCGAGTTGATCAGGTATCCGCAGTCGGAGGCCCAGCCGACGGATCTGCCGCCTGAGATGCTCAAAATTGTCCAGCAGGCGCGTCCCTACACGTTGACCTCACTGCATCGCTTGGCTTCCACCCAGGATGCGGTGCGTTATGTGGTGAAAAATGGCATTCAAGGCTCGCTTGTTGAGTGCGGCGTGTGGCGCGGCGGAAACATGGCCGTGGCTTCGCGGACGCTTCAACTGCTCGGAGACACAAGCCGTGATCTTTATCTCTATGACACCTTTGAAGGCATGTCCGAGCCGACCGAGCATGATGCGGACTACGGCGGCACCTCGGCAGCACTGCTGCTGGCTTCGGAGCAGAAAGGCACCGGAGTGTGGTGCGAGGCCGGCATTGAAGATGTGACCCAGGTCATGAAGGAGACCGGTTACTCCATGGGCAAGGTGCATCTGGTCAAAGGTAAGGTGGAGGATACTATTCCAGCCACGATTCCGAATGAGATCGCCCTGCTGCGCCTCGATACGGATTGGTATGAATCCACGCTGCACGAACTGGTGCATCTTTATCCGCGTTTGAAGCCCGGCGGCGTCTTGATCATCGCCGACTACGGTCACTGGCGCGGAGCCAGACAGGCGGTGGACGAGTATTTTGAGAAGCACGGCATTCGTGGCCTTCTGAATCGAGTTGATTACACCTGCCGCATCATGGTCAAACCCCTATGAGCCTGCTTTCCCGCATCACCCAGCGCCCGCGCGTTTACAATCGGCTCCACGCCCTCGGCGTGGTGAATGCCTACAGCCAAACGCATCCCGAGGAGCGTGCCTGTCTGTGTCGCCACATCGCCAAAGCGAAGTCCGCCGTCGAAATCGGCACCTTCATGGGCCTCACGGCCGCTGAACTGGCCCGTGCGTTACCTGCCGATGCCATACTGTATTGTGTGGACCCATACCCTGGTGGTGGCGAGCCCTTGCAGCAGATCGCCCTGCGGCAGATCGTCCGTGCCGGAGCCGCTCCCAAGGTGCGCTTCGTGCGTGCAGACAGTGCCGGGGCCGTGGCGAGCCTCTCTGCACAGGTCGATTTCTTCTTTGTGGATGGGGATCACAGTTATGAAGGCCTCGCGGCCGATTGGAAGATCGTGAAGTAGTTGCTCAAGCCCGGCGGCATCGCCGCGTTTCATGATACGGGGCGTGCTCCAGAGGCCATGGTGCATTCGGAAGGCTCCATCCGCTTCTTTGAGGAAGTCATCGCCAATGACCCGGAGTTCACCCATCTGGAAACGGTGCGTAGTTTGAATGTGATCCGCCGCAACGCCTGATGAGTACTGAGCGCAAAATCCGCCTCCTTCGTGTGGCTCTCGTTCCCGGCACCTACCGGGGAGGGATGACTCGCACCATGATCCTCACGACGAACCATCTTCGAGAGATGGGTTTCGAGGTCGATTCGCTCTATGAGGAAGACATTCCTTCGTACGTGTCCAAACGCATGCGCCGGTTCACCGGTTCCACGGAGGCGGCGGATGCCGCTGCCCGGCACATCGCTCAACACGGGCCGTATGATCTCATCGAAGTGCACGAACCTTTGGCGGTGGGTTTTGGCCTGCGGCTGAGGAAGCCACGCCATCAGCACAAGCTCATCGCCTTCTCCTACGGCATCGAAGATCGCGGCCGCCGCATCATGCTGGATTACGGTGCCTCCCACGGCATCAAGACGCGGTTGAAGAGCCGTTTGCTGGCGATGCTGCAGGCCAAAATCAGCTACACCGGCCTGCCGTGGTGCGATCACATCGTCACTTCGAACAGCGAGGACGCGCAGTATCTCGTGGGACGCGGGACCTTCCGCCCGGATCAAGTCACCGTGCATCACAGCGGCGTGGATGATCATGTGCTGGCGAGTGGTCAAAGCGTTTCCGGCCCGCGTGGGGATGTGCTGTTCATGGGCCTGTGGATCGAGCGGAAAGGTACGCTCGACATGGTGCCCGCCATCGTTCAATTCCTTCGTGCCCATCCGCATCGCCGCTTCACCGCCGCAGGCTGCATGATCCCTGAGGAAGAAGTGATTCGCGCCTTCCCCGCGGATCTGTTGCCCCGCATCACCGTGCGCTCGAAGATCGAATCGGACGAGGAACTCGCCCGAATCTATTCCTCTCATGGCACGCTCATCCTGCCGTCCTTTCATGAGGGGCAGCCGCTCGTGCTCATCGAGGCAGCAGCCTTTGCCATGGCTATCGTTACCACCGCCACCTGCGGCATGCTCGACTTCATCGATCATGAGAGGAACGGCACGCTCATCCCGGTCGGCAGCACGTCGGCTATTTTGGAGGCGTTGAACCGCTACGAAGCTTCGCCCGAACTCGCCTGGAAACACGGGCAAGCTGCTCGTGAAAAAGCGGCCACTCACACCTGGCGTCTATCCGCTGAAAACCTTGCCCGCTCTTACCGCCGGCTCCTGGACTGAGATCATCCCACCTCCTTACGCATGAACACCCTGCTCCGACGACTCGCGCATCCCCGCCAGACCCTACGCGGCGCTTTGAACCGTCTCCGCATCAAGCGCACCAAGCTGGCGCTGGATGCCCGCTACCGTGCCGCAGGCGGAACGGTGTGGTCCCAGCACAACGGTGCCTGGCTGCCCTATCACGGCGATGGCGATCAGCAGGAGATCTACTATCAGATGCATGGGGCGGAGTGGTTGGCGGCCGAGACTGAGGTCGTGAAGAAGTGGCTGCCCAAAGGTGGCAGCGTGGTGGATGTGGGCGCGAATACCGGCTTCACCGCCCTCGTGTTTTCCAATCTCATCGGCCCCGAGGGACGGGTCATCGCCTTTGAACCTTCGCCTATCATCTATCCGCGCCTCGTGGAGGTCATCGAGAAGAACGGGCTCAAAGATCGCGTGGAATGTCTGAACCTCGGCTGCGGCACGGAAGCTCGCACGGAGACGCTCATGGTGCCGGTCTCCTCCGGCAATGCCACCATCAAACGGGATGGCGTGGAACTCACCGGCAGTGTCCGTGAGTTGCAGATCAAGATCGACTCGCTTGACGCGGTGCTGCTAGATCGCCTCACGCGACTGGATTTCCTCAAGATAGACACCGAGGGCTTTGAAGATCAGGTGCTAGCGGGGGCGGAGAAGATCGTCGAGCGCTTCCGCCCGGTGTTCTACATTGAGCTTTCGCAGGAGTACAACAAGTCATCGCAGGCTGCCATCGCTTGGCTGAAGGCCCGTGGCTATCTTTTCGAGAAGGAGCCTGATCTCAGTTCCGCTCACAATGGGGACAATTTCATCGTGTACCCTGCTGAGAAGGCACGCTGAGGCTTTTCGGGGATCGTCTGCTTCTGCGAATCAAACATGGATGTGCCGCCTGGAATCTCTCTGTGGGTGCTGACCGCCCGGTTTGCTCCGCAGAATTGCGGCATCGGCGAGCAGACGCAGTTTTTGCTGGGCCAGCTCCGCGAGCGGCAGGGGATCGAGGGAGGCGTGCTCGTGGCAAGCCCGCAGTGGGAGGCTGAAAAAGCACCTGCCATGCCTCGCAGCCAGTGCTGGACCGGCAGCCCACCGCCGGGAACAAAAGTGCTGATGCTGCAATACTCCGGCTATGGCTATGCCAAGCGTGGTGCCCCCGTGGGCCTTGCGCGGCAAATCCGCCGCATGCGACGCGATCGATCGGAAATCCGGCTCGTGACCATGTTTCACGAACTGTTTGCCTATGGACCGCCGACGAGCAGTTCCTTCTGGCTTTCACCGGTGCAGCGTTGGGTGGCCTTGAGCATCGCGAGGGATTCGCATCAGGTGATCACCAACCGCACCGGGTCCGCCCGCTGGCTGGAAAATCGCATCCCAGCTCATCGCGGGCGCATTCATGCCTCGCCCGTGTTTTCTAATTTGGGCGAGGCTCTCGATGCTCCGCCACCCTCGCAGCGGGAGGCGCATCTAGTGTTCTTTGGCTATCAGGCCGAGCTTTGGGATGCCGGCTTCACCGGGCTGCGGCGCGTGATCGAGGCCTTAAAGCCGGCACGCATTACCATCCTCGGCCGCTCCGCGGAAATTCCAGCGGAGGTGTTTGGCGACATTGCCGTGACTCGCACCGGCTACCTCGGTGCCGAGGAAGTTTCCACCATCCTGCGTACTGCCCGCTGGGGGCTCGTCGCCTACAATCCCGAGTACCTCGGCAAGTCGAGCCTGCTGGCCGCCTTCATGGGGCATGGCGTGGTGCCGTTGCTCGTGGATGGCCACCTCCCGCTATCGGAAGGGCTGGAGCGTGGCGTTCATGTGGTGGCCGTGCAGGACTTAGAAGCGGGTCAGCCGGATGTGGATGCCATCTCCGCCGCCGGGCAGCAGTGGTATCGCCCCCACAACCGCGAGCAAACCGCCGCCGCCTTTGCGAAGCTGCTGCTAGGAGCTTGAGGTTGCCAAAATTCATTTCGAGCACCACTTTTGGCCATGATAGTTGCTGTGAAACCGAGTTTTACTCTTTCTCCCGCTGAAACCCGTGGGCGCTATGCCTTCACCGTAAGGGACTACCATCAGTTGGTATCCTCCGGCCATTTCACACGGGCTGATCGCATCGAATTGATCGAAGGAGAGCTCACTATCATGCCCCCCATCGGCCCCGAGCATTCTTACCACACCACGCGGATCACCAACACGGTTCCTTTCAAGCTGCCTGCCGGGGTTTGGCTGCGCATGAACGAGCCTGTCACGATTCCAGACCACTCCGAGCCTCAACCCGATCCAGCGGTCGTGAAGGAGCGCGAGGATGGCTATCGGAAAGCGCATCCGATGCCAGAGGACGTGCTGCTCATCATCGAAGTGGCGGATACCAGTGTGGAGTTTGACATGAAGGTCAAATCCCTCCTCTACGCCAGAGCTGGCATTCCCGAATACTGGGTGGTGGATGTGAAAGCGGGTTGCCTCCACGTCTTCACAAGCCCATCAGAAGAAGGCTATCAGAACTGTCAGATGCTGGCTGCTGAGGATAGCCTCACCTGCCAGTCCGTCCCTGGACTTCAAATCACGGCCAAGCAGTTGCTGGGGTGATACGGGCCGGGTTTTGAATCAGGTTTTTCTCACCTGACTAACTTCATCGTTTCCGCCCAGTTATCGCTTCAGCGCACTTCAAAAATCAGCAATCAGAAATCGGTAGTCGTCATTCCCGTTTCCGCCTGCCAACAGTCCTTCAAAACCGCCGACTGCTGAACTCCGAGAATTGATGGCTGAAGTTACTCCCAGTCCCACAATCAAACCGCCTTGGGTTCCGGTGCTCTGCGGCGTTCCAGTCTCTGCGGTGCTGCTTAGTGCTTCTTTAACTTGATGCGCATCGCTTACTTCCTCACGCATCCCATCCAATACCAGTCGCCGCTGATCCGGCATCTGAGGGCAGGTGGCGTGGATGTGCATGTCATCTATGGCAATGACGCCACGGCGCGAGCCTACTTTGACAAAGGCTTCGGCCAGCAACTCGCCTGGGATGTGCCGCTGCTGGAGGGTTATCCCAGCACCGTGCTGAATGCGGAGGACCCGAAGGGCTCATCCAAAGAGCAGGTCGCTCACTTTGAGCGGCAGATTTCGGCGCTACTGAATCAAAAAGCACTTCGACGCGGTGTGGGTGCATGGCTGGGCGCATCCCTTCACTCAGGCGGCTTGGCGACAGGCCCGTAGCCGCAAGATCCCCTCCTGCTTCGTGGGGAGACCTTCCTCGGCTGCGTGCGCGGCGGGGAAACTGCGGCGGCTCGCTCACAAGCTCATCTTCAGCCGCAAGTTTCGCGAGGTCTCGGCCTTCCTCGCGGTGGGTAAGTTGAATGCGGAACTTTACCGTGCTTACGGCGTCGAATCCCGCCGCGTGTTTCGTGCCCCGTATGTCGTGGACAATGCCTTCTTCCGAAAGCGCTGCCAGGAAGCCGCGCCGAATCGCGAGAAGCTGCGTGCGGAGCTGGGGCTCGAGCCGGGTCGCCCGGTGATCTTGTTTTGTGCCAAGCTGATCGACGTGGAAGTCCCCGGAGGTCTTGATCCGAGCTGTCGGTGGCATGCAAAAGCAGGCACAGTGCCATGCGGGGGTGGTGGGCGATGGCGAGCTTCGGTCTTCTTTGGAAAAGCTCGCTCAAGAGGTCGCGCCGGGTCGGGTGAAGTTCCTGGGCTTCCGCAATCAATCCGAACTGCCTGCGCTCTACGATCTGTGCGATGTGTTTGTTCTTCCCTCAGGCTTTGAGCCTTGGGGGCTGGTCGTGAATGAGGTCATGAATGCGGGCAGAACTGTGGTCGTGAGCGATCAGGTGGGGAGCGGGCCGGATTTGGTCAGGGAAGGGGAGAACGGCAGCATCTTCCCTGCGGGCGATGTGGCAGGCCTCACGCAAATCCTCGACCGCTGGTGCGGCGACGAGGCCGCTCGTGAGCGAGCGGGGCGCCAAAGCCTGGAGATCATCTCCCAGTGGGGCTTTGACGAGGTGCTGGCGGGGCTCCGCGAGGCAACCAAACAGCTCCCGGACCTGCATCGATAAAACCGAGTGATTTGGATCAAACTATGAAAAAGCTCATCAAACGAGTTCTCGAAAGCGTGGCTCCTGAGTGGACCACGGCGCTGCTTTCCGCCAAAGCGCGGGCACATTCGCATTGGGTCGTGAGGGAGTGGGGCTGCGGCCCGGTGCATGAAAAACTGATCGGGCGCTTTGGCACCGCTGTCATGGCCGGACCGTTCAAAGACGTGATCCTCACGCCGATGACTCATGCGGAGCAGATTGGGCCTTATCTGCTCGGTGTGTATGAAAGCGAGCTCGATGCTGCCTGGGCCACGGTCTGCCGAGGCAGCTACAGTCAGATCATCGACATCGGCGCGAAGTTCGGATTCTACGCGGTGGGGCTGGCCCGGAAGTATCCGCAGGCCGAGGTGGTCGCGTTTGATACCGATTGGTGGGCACGCAAAGCGGTGCGGGAGATGGCAGCGGCCAATCAGACGCCTAACGTGAAGGTGGAAGGCTTCTGCACGCCCGGCTGGCTGGCACAAAACACCCGCGAGGGAGCCTTCATCATCAGCGATTGCGAGGGCTTCGAGGGCGTTCTCTTCAGTGATGAAGTCATCGCCAAACTGACGACGGCCACCCTGATCGTGGAAACTCACGACTGCTCGGTCCCCGGTGTGTGCGAACGTCTTCGCAAGGCCTTCGAGAAAACGCACATCGTCCAAACGGTAGGCATGGAAGGTAGCCGCCGCACGCCGGAGGTGGATTTGAGCTTCCTCGCGTCGGATCGCGAACGCGAACTGGCCTCCCAGGAAGTGCGTCCGGATCAAATCTGGCTGCTCTGCCTGCCGAAGAGTGGGCCGAATGCCGGGCTGGCAAACGGGTGAACTCTGACATTGCTCAGTACTGAAACTAAGGCGGCGTGTTGATGGGACGAAGAGTCAATTTCCCACAGATTCAGGGAGGCCCGCAGATTCACTCAGAAACCAATCTGTTGGCCTCCCTGAATCTGCGGGAGCTTTTCTGAGGTTTTGGATGGGGCAGCGGAATCTTATTCGAGAGTAGTGATGAAAGCCCATGAACGAAGCGGCCTCTGCGTGGCCTACAGCGGGGTGCATCAGGCCTATCAGCTTGCTCTTGCGGCGCATGAGGAAGGCGTTTTGCAGGCTTTCTACTGCTCGATCTACAACGCGCCGGGCAAGTGGGGGCACCACCTCGGCCGTGTGATCGGCCAGAAGGCGCTGGCGAGCCGCAAGGTGGAGGGCTTTCCTCCTGAGAAGGCTGTGGAATACCCCTGGCCGCTGCTGATGAAGGGCCTGCGGGACAAGCTGAACCCGCGCCGTGCCAATGACTGGCTGACGGTGAACGATGCCTTTGATCGCTGGGCGGCTCGCCGCCTGGAGAAGAACCCGCCGAATGTGGCAGTGGGGGGCGAGACCTGTGATCTGCATCTGCTGGAAACGGCCAAACGCCTCGGTGTGATTCGCGTGCATGACTGCCCACAGCTTCACCCGATCTTTCTTGAAGAAGTCCTCAAGGAGGCTGGCGAACGAGCGGGCATGGCGGTGAAGTTTTCCCCCGACCTGCCTGCTATGGCTGAGCGCAAAAACCGCGAGTATGAGCTGGCGGAAAAGCTCCTCATTTACTCGGATGTGCATCGTCGCAGTTTTCTCCGGGGCGGCTTTTCTGAGGAACGACTGTTTCAATGTCCGCTGTGGGTCGATCCCGCGCTGTGGCATCGCGATGAGCCGGTGCGGCTCACCGATGCCTCGCAACCGCTGCGCCTACTGTTTGTCGGCTCGATCAACCTGCGCAAAGGCATCCCTTTCTTGTTTGAGGCGCTCAAGAAGTGCGGCAAAGCCGTGAAGCTGACCTTGCTTGGCCCGCGAAACCCGGAATGCGAGCCGCTGCTGCGGGAGGCCGGCGATTCGATTGAGCTTCTCGGCCCGCAGACCAAGGCCGAACTGCGCCAGACCTATGCGCGGCATGATGTGTTTGTGCTGCCCTCCGTGGCGGACTCCTTTGGCTTCGTCTCGCTGGAGGCGATGGCTTGCGGCCTGCCAGCCATCGTGACCGAAAACTGCGGTGCGCCGGTGCCTGATCCCTCTTGGCGGGTGCCGCCGATGGACCCGGAGGCCCTGGCCGCCCGCATCCTGATGTATGCCGAAAACCGGGCGCTGGTCGCTGAGCATGCGGCGGTGGCCGAAGGTTTCGCGGCTCAATTTGGCCCGGAGACGTATCGCCGGAACATTCGTGGCCTTTACAGCTCGCTGCTGAATTAACGTATTCCCCTCTCCATGAACAAAGACCTTGAAGAGTACCGCATGAAAGCCGCTGAGGTTACCCGAGGTACCAGCGCCGAGCCCGTTTATAACCTTGTGCTACGAATCTGTCGCGAGCGCGGGCTTCACGGGAAGGTGCTCGATTATGGCTCGGGCATTGGCACGCTGCCGGGTATCCTTCACGCGGCGTTTCCCGAGGCGGAGATGTGGGCGGCGGACATCCTGCCACGTCCAGCCGAGCTGAAGCCGGAAATCGGCTGGATTCAGGGCGATCTGAACAACGCCCTGCCATCTCCTGATGCCTCGTTTGATGTGATCGTCTCCTCGGAAGTCATCGAGCATCTGGAGAACCCCCGGGCGATGTATCGCGACCTTTTCCGCCTGCTGAAGCCCGGCGGACTGCTCATCGTGACCACGCCAAACCAGGAGAGCATTCGCTCGCTCGCGGCGCTGCTACTGGCAGGGCACTTTGCCTATTTTTCGGACAACTGCTATCCCGCTCACATCACCGCGCTCGTCCGCAAAGACTTTGAGCGCATCGCCAAGGAGGCCGGGTTTGGGCCGGTGGCGTTTGAGTTCTCCGACATCGGTGGCATCCCGAAGGCACCGAACGTCAAATGGCAGGCTGTGCTGCCATTCCTCAAAGGCCGTTGGTTCAGCGATAACATCGCCGCCATCTGCACCAAACCGCAGGCATGAGCCGCATCCTCGTCTATACCCGCACCTTCTTCCCCGTCATGGGAGGGTTGGAGCGGAACACCTTCACCCTCTGCCGGTTGCTGACCGAATGGGGGCACTCCGTCACCCTGGCGACCGAGACACTGGAACAGGACAGCCGTGACTTTTCCTTCCGAGTGATCCGCACCCGAAGCCAGGCGCAGATCGTTCGTGAGGTGCTCAAAGCGGACCTCGTGCTCATGAACGGCGGCATTTCGGTCAAAGTGTGTTTTCCAGCACTGCTTTCGAGGAAGCGTTATGCGCCGATCTACCAATCTTCCGATTTGTTCGTGCGTGAGAATGATCGTGGCTTGGGAGCGTGGGTTCGATCCTTCCTGGCAGCGCGAGCGACGCTGCATGTGACCGTCAGCCGCTTTGCCCAAGGTCGGCTTGAGAAGCTCTTGCCGGGAAAAAAGTGCCTCGCTGTGCCCAATCCGATCGACGCGGAGCTTTTGCATCTCGTCGATGCATCCGCACCTGCGGAGAAGGCGTTTGACCTTCTCTTCGCGGGAAGGCTGATTGACGGAAAAGGCATCTTTCATCTTCTGGAAGCTCTTGAGATGCTCCGCGACCGTTTGACGCTGCGTGTGGCTTTTGCGGGTGAAGGTGAGCATCGGGAGCAGCTCATCGAGCAGGCGGCACAGCGACGGGTTCCCATCGAACTGCTTGGTCGGCTGGATCGGGACTCGCTGATTCAAGCTTATCGGAAGGCCCGCGTGCTGGTCGTCCCATCCTCGACGCATACCGAGGGCAATCCACTGGTCATTGCCGAAGCGCTCACCTGCGGACTGCCAGTCATCGCCTCCGATCAGGGGGCCATGGTGGAGGCCATCGGGGACGCTGGCTGTTGCTTCAAGCGTTACGATGCGGCTGATTTGGCCCGGCAGATCCAGTGGATGTTCACCGAAAACCATTTGGAGGCCTGCACCCGGCTTACGGCCGTGCGCCAGGAAGAGTTTTCTCTCGATGCTTATGCGGGGCGAATCCGGGAAGTCCTAAAGACTGCCGGGCTCCAGCCAGAAGCTTCCCGGTGAACACCTTGCCATCAGTCATTAACGAGGCACTTTGCTGCCAGATCCCCGGCCCCAACTACCCCAACCGCCCATGAGCTTATTACTTGCCGCCAAAATGTCTGCTATGGAGCTGGCCACGTACGGTCTCCTCGGTGCGTCCGTCGTGACCTTGTGGTCCTACTCCAACTGGCGGGCGGCGGTGAAGATCGCTCTGATCATCGCGCTGTTTGAAGGTGCCATCCGCAAGTGGCTGATGCCGGGAGCGCAGGAACTTGCCTACTTCCTCAAAGACATCTTCCTCTTTGGAGCCTACCTGAAGTTCATGATTTCGCCGGATTTGGACGTGCGCTCCTACAAGCTGAACCTGCCGGTGATGTTGCTCTGCGTTCTGGGGGCGCTGCTATTTCCACCCGCGCTAAACACGAACATCGGCTCGCTCCTGCTCGCGTTCTACGGAGTGAAAATTTACCTCTACTATGTGCCGCTGGTCTTCATGATGCCCTACCTCTTCCGGAACAAGGACGAGATGGTACGGCAATTGACCTGGTTTGCGATGCTGGCGATTCCGATTTGCATCCTTGGAGTCTTGCAGTTCCGAGCTGGTGCGGCCAGCCCGCTGAATGTGTATGCTCAGTCCTCGGCGGAAGGGATCAGCGGTTTCGGCTTCGGTGAAAAGGTGCGCATCACCGGCACCTTTTCCTACATCACCGGCCACAGTACCTTTGTGATCTTCTTTTCCACGCTGTGTATCGCTCTGCTCGCCATTCCGCAAACGCGCTTCAAATGGGTGCTCACTTTCGTTGCGCTGCCGCTTCTGGCATCGAATGCCCTGATGAATGGATCGCGATCCTCCATGTACACCATCGGCCTGATCGTAATCGCCTTCCTGCTCGCCTCAATGTCTGGGAGGCTGGTGGCGTCCAAAAATTTCACCTGGGTGCTGAGTGCCGGGGTGGCGGCTTGTGTGGCTGGCGGGGCCTACTTTTTCTTCGAGGCCTATTCCATGTTCTCGACCCGAGCCAAGGTGTCGAATGATAACATCGCGTTTCGGGCGATTGAGCATCCTCTCTGGTCGATCCAGCAATCGGTGAAGGATGGCGGGATCATGGGTTTCGGAATCGGGATGGCTCACCCAGCCTCGGAAGGGATGCGGCGGGCCTTGAAGATTCCAGCTCCGCGGAAGAAGGCCCCTGTGTATGACCAAGAAGTGGGCCAGATCATCGTGGAGGTAGGTCCTATCTCTGCCATGGCTTGGTATGCCATACGACTCATTCTTTTGTTCAGCGTGTGGAAGGTGTTCTTCCAGTGCCGCGATCCGGTTTACAGCCCGCTTCTGCTGATGGCGGCGATGGTCAGCACGCCCTACATGCTGATGGGAGTGATTTACAATCACACGGCCAACATCCTGTTGTTCGCAGTGAACGGTCTGGCCTTTTCGATGCTGCTGGAGCCCCTAGTGAAGCGTCGCTACAACCGCCCGCAGGCCGTCCCGGTGCATGCACCGAAACTGTCACCTGGCACGAATTGACCTGCTAGGCCCGCCCGACTTGCTCCGGTGTTGAACGCTTCCCCATCTCCTTTGTCCGTCGTCCGGTCCTCATGTCCCATCTCGGCCATCGTGCCTGCCTTTGAGCGTGTCGAGGCGCTGCTCAAGACGATTTCAATCATTCAAAGCTGTGAGCCGGCCCCAGAGGAAATCCTGGTGCATGCCGACGGTGGTCGCCCGGCCATCCTTGAGGCGATGCGGCGGCATCACCCGGAGATCCGTGTTCTGACGAGTGATCATTTGGTCGGCCCTGGCGGGGCGAGGAACCGTCTCATCTCTGCGGCGAGTCATGAACTGGTGGCGAATTTTGATGACGATTCCTTCCCGGACCAGTCGGACTACTTCGCCCGCGTGATGCGGCTCTCGCAGGAGTTCCCAGAAGCGGCGATGTACAGTGCGGCGAGCCAGGACTTTGAGAAGGCGATGCCCGGAGCGCATGCCATCGCGGTGAGTTCCGGCTGCGGCTGCATCTTCCGCAAGAGCTGGCATGCCAGGACGCGTGGTTTTGTGCCGCTGCCCATCGCCTACGGCATGGAGGAGACGGACATCAGCCTGCAACTGCACGCCCTCGGCGGGGTGATCGTTCATGCGCCGGACCTGCATGTGAAGCATGACAAGCCGCCGCCCGTGGAAGTGAGCGCTCACCTGAATGCCACGGTGATCGCGAACATGGCCCTGCTGCCCTATCTGCGCTATCCGTTACTAATGTGGTCGGCGGGTTTCTGGCAGGTCCTGCGACGGGTGATCTATGTGATCAGCTCCGGCTGGCCCCACGGTGTCTGGACTGGCATTCAAATGATTCCCAGCCACCTTGTTGCCCATCGCAGTGAAGTTGCCCGCGTCTCCTACCGTGCCTTGGTGAGCTGGTTCGTTCTCCGCCTGCGGCCCCGGCCCCTTTCCCCTCTCGCTTCCTCCCCACCTGTATGTCCCTGAAACACAAACTGATCCGCCTCATCTACCCTCATGGCTCCGTGCGCACCGTGCGCCGCGGCCCGATCTCCGGCGTCCGCTTTGTGGTCTCGCCCGGCATGGGGGCCACCTATGCTTGGGGCGTGGATGCGATGAACCAGAGCTTTCTCGTGGAGAAGGTGAAGCCAGGCAGCGTGGTGTATGACATCGGGGCGAACCGCGGCCAGATGGCGCTGTATTTCTCCCGCCTCGTGGGGCCTACCGGCAAGGTCTTTTCCTTCGAGCCTGCTCCCGATAACTTTGCGCTGCTGGAGAGGAACCTCGGCCTCAACCCTTCCGCTGCCAATGTGAAGCCTTTCAAGCTGGCTCTGGCTGCGGATAACCAGCCTCGCCAGTTCTGCTACGACACCCAGGGGCACACGATGGGTACCTTTGCTGATAAGATCGCCAAGCTGGAGAAGTGGACGAACCAGTTCGAGGTGCAGTGTGACACGCTGGACCACCTCGTCTCAACCGGCCTGCCCAAGCCTGACCTGATCAAGATCGACGTGGAAGGGGCCGGAGCCGAGGTGCTCAAAGGCGCGGAGCACACGCTGCGCACCCACCGCCCGATGATTTACATGGAGGTGCATGCCTCCAGCACCGCCGCGCCGGAGTGGGAAGCTCTGCAAAGACTGAAAACCGACTTCGGCTACCAGATCAACGACATCAACGGCACCTTTGGCGAGAATCGCGGTCCCCTTTGGGGCGCGGCGGCTTGGTGTGATCCTGTTTAACCTGCTTTCGTCATGCTTACCCGACAGGCCAAAGACCTCTTCTATCGTGTCGCCGGGCCGCTCATGCGGCTCAACGGCGTCTTTTACAAAGCCTTCCGCTCGCCTGCGTCCCGGAATCCGGGCACGATCCGCGTGCAGCTCGGCCCTGGCCAGCGCCACTACCTGGACGGCTGGATCAATGTGGACGCGAACATGTTCACCGCGAAGTGCGATGTGTGGTCTGACATCTCCAAAAACCTGCCTTTCCGCGATGACTCCATCGACGCGATCTACTCCCACCATGTGATCGAGCATCTACCGGACTTGCCGACGCACTTCCGTGAGCTGCACCGGGTGCTGAAGCCCGGTGGCGTGATCCGCGTGGGCGGACCGAATGGTGATGCGGCGATGCGCGAGTATGTGGCGGGCAATGCGGCGTGGTTTTCCGACTTCCCGGATTCCCGCAGCTCCATCGGCGGGCGCTTTGAAAACTTCGTCTTTTGCCGTCAGGAGCATCTCACCATCCTCACCCCGAGCTTTTTGGAGGAGATCGCCACGGAGGCGGGTTTCAAGGACATCCGCGTCGTGCAGCCGATCACCGAGACCGGTCATCCGGCGATTTATGACAGCCAGGTGATGTCTCACGAATGGGAAAGCTCGCCGGAATCACCCCATACGCTGCTGATTGAGGCGAAAAAAGCCTGAGGGCAGTCAAACCCAGTCAAGGCTAGTCAAACCATGAGGAATCCCCAGACTGGCATGAAGCCAAACGTATGAAAAAAGCGCTCATCACCGGCATCACCGGCCAGGATGGATTCTACTTGGCGGAGTACCTCCTCGGCCTCGGCTACGAGGTTCATGGGCTCGCACGGCAGACGGGGCTGGAGCACATCAAGAGCAACCTGCTCCAGGATGTGCCGCCGGAGCTTTACCAGCGCTGCCATCTCCACGCGGTGAACCTGGACAACTTCCCCGGTCTCTACCGCCTGATTTCCCGCACCCCGTTTGACGAGTGCTACCACCTCGCTGCCTCCAGCTTTGTGGGCGAGAGGCTGGCGGACGGCTACCAGACGATCCAGAACAACATCGCCAGCACGCACTACCTGCTGGCGGCCATTCAGGAGTTCCATCCCGGCTGCCGGTTCTATTTTGCCGGCACGAGCGAGATGTTTGGGCGGCCGAACGTGGCCCCTCAGACGGAGGAGGTGCCTTTCATGCCACGAAGCGCCTACGGCATCAGCAAGCTGGCCGGTTATCACCTCGTGCGGAACTACCGCGAGTCTCACGGCATGTTTTGCGGCGTGGGCATCCTTTACAACCACGAGAGTCCGCGCCGCCGACCGGAGTTCGTGACGCGGAAGATCACCATGGCCGCCGCTCGCATTCCTGGATGGCAGGGACAATCCAGCTCGGCAATCTGGAGGCACGGCGGGACTGGGGCTATGCACCCGACTATGTGCGGGCCATGCACGCCATCCTCAATCATGACAAGCCCGAGGACTTCGTCGTGGCCACCGGGTGCTGCACAGCGTGGCAGACCTGTGTGAGGCGGCCTTTTCCCATGTAGGCCTGGACTGGAAGGCGCATGTGGAGACGAATCCGGCCTTTTACCGACCGGAGGAAGGCATCCCACTTTGTGGCTGCGCGGAGAAAATCGAGCGCGAGGTGGGCTGGAAGGCTGCCACGCCATTCGAGGAGATGGTTCACCTGATGGTGGATGCGGATCTGGCGAGGCTGAAGGCGGGACGATAAGTGCGGACGGTCAAAAATCACGATGAGCGGTTCATTGAAACCCATTCACGTGTGGGCTCCCGGCATCCGGGCTGACACCGGCGGCATGCAGGCCTTCTCGCGCTGCTATGTGAAGGCCCTGCGCGAGGGTTACCTGACCGGCCAATGCGTGTCTTTGTGCGGAATGAGACACTGGCACCTGGAGACACGCTTCTAGCGCAGGGACTGGATCTCCATTCCTTCGAAAAGCTTCCCTCCAAAGTGCGTTCGATGGCGCTGGCTGCCCAGGCTTCTTTCCATGCGCTGCGGGAGCGGCCCGCGTGTTTACTCTCCACGCATCTGCACTTTTTCCCTGCGATGCGAGTGATGCGTGGACTCAGTGGAGTGCCATATGGTGGGGTGCTGCATGGCATCGAAGCCTGGCGCATCCGCTCCAGGATGCGCCTGCGTGGCATGCAGGAGGCAGATAAGCTCCTCGCGGTGAGCCAGTTCACGCGGGATCATGTGGTGCGTGAGAGTGGCGTGTGTCCAGAGCGCATCTCGGTGTTTCCGAATACCTTCGATGCGGCTCGTTTTGAGCCGGGGCCTAAACCTGTTCATCTGCTGGAAAAGTATGGCCTTCGGCCAGACCAACCGGTGCTCCTCACGGTGAGCCGTCTGGCACTTTCGGAGCGTTATAAAGGGCACTGGCAGGTGCTAATCGCCCTCAAACGCATCCTTCAGCAGATTCCGAATGCGCATTATCTTGTCGTAGGCACGGGAGATGAGCTCTCCCACCTGCGGGCTGGGGTTCGGATGCTGGGGTTAGAGAAGCAGGTGACGTTTCCTGGCTTTGTTTCCACCGAAGATTTGCCGGATCACTACCGCCTGTGCGATGCCTTTGTGATGCCCAGCACAAAGGAAGGTTTTGGTATCGTCTTCCTGGAGGCTGCTGCCTGTGGCAAGCCGGTCATTGGCGGCTTTCTCGATGGCTCCTACGATGCGCTGGATGGAGGCAGGCTGGGCATGCTCATTGATCCACATCACCCGGCGGGTATCGCGGATACCATCCTCTCAGTGCTGCAAAAAACGACGGGCAATGCCTTGCTGAATGATCCTGCAGCGCTTTCGGCTGCGGTGAAGGAGCGTTTTGGTTTTGAGTCCTTCAAACGCCAGCTCATCGAAGAGGTGCGGCCTCTGGTCGAACCAGAAAAAAAGTCCACGGCGCTCATAAGCGTACCCCAACGACCGCCGCAGAGCATCCCCCGGGCGGCGGCGGGGCGGAAGCCCCGCATTGCCGTGCTCACTCAGTTGAATTCGCCCTATCAGGTGGAATTTTTTAACCGTGTGGCTGCCGTGGGGGATTGTCATCTGGAGGTTGTTTACCTGACTCACCGTGACAAAAACCGCCAGTGGGCTGCGCCAGACATCGCACACTCTCACATCATCCTCTCCGAAACGCCGCATCTAGCCCGCAACGCTATCGACTCGCTCCTGAATGCCGATCTGGCGGTCTTTAATTACTACACGAGTCGCTTTGCCTGGCGGGCCATCCGTGCACGAGCCGCTGCAGGACATCCCTGGGTGTTCTGGGGAGAGCGCCCCGGCTTTCTGCAACTAGGAGCCACCGGCACTTGGTTTCGTTGGCTGGCTTTGAAGCCTTTGCACCGCCATCTCGCGCCGATTTGGGGGGTGGGGCAGTTTGGCATTGAGGGCTATCGTGTCGAGTTTGGCAAAAAACGGAGCTATCACAACATGCCCTACTATTCGGAGCTCGGCCGCTTCCATCTTCCCCGAACCACCTCACCATCCGGTGAGCGGACTTTTGTTTATTCAGGCAGTCTCTCAGAGCGCAAAGGGTCAGACGTGCTTGCCCGTGCCTTCGTTCAGGTGGCGGCCGAATACCCGAAGGCGCGGCTCGTTCTGGTGGGTAGCGGCCCGTTGGAAACGAAGGTGCGGGAGATCCTCACGCCAGTGGAGGATCGTGTGGAATGGTGCGGCTTTCGGCCTTGGGAGGAACTGCCTCGCTTTTACGCCAAGGGGGACATCTTTTGCTTTCCCTCGCGTTACGACGGCTGGGGGCTTGCTTTGGTCGAGGCGCTGGCCTCAGGCCTGCCTTCCATCGCCACGGATCAAACCGGGGCCGCCATCGACCTCATCGCACCGGGGCACAATGGCTGGCTGGTGGAAGCGGGTCATGCTGATAGCCTAGCCATGGTCATGCGGCAGGCTTTGAGCCTTCCTGCGGAGTCTTTTTCGGCCATGCAGCAGGCAGCTTCGAACTCTGTCCGCATGCAAGGGGTCGAACAGGGGGCGATAAACTTCATTCGCACCTCCTGTGAGGTAGTTTCGACATGGAAATCTCCGCTCTGACCTTCCCAAGGCATCTTTCCTGCTCCAAGGTGAATCAAAACTCTATCACATGGTGAAGCATTTTACAATTTACCTAGGCCAGATCTAATGTGCGGCATCGCTGGCATTCTTGACCCTAACCACTCCCTGTCGGATACCGACAGGCGTATCGCCGCGCTTCAGGTAGCTCTGAAACATCGTGGGCCAGATGATCGCGGTGCTTGGTCCTCACCCTCCGGCATAGCGCACCTCGCACACACCCGTCTTTCGATTCTTGATCTCTCTGCGGCGGGGCACCAGCCAATGGGACTGCCGGACGGTCGCTTCACCATCACATTCAACGGGGAGATCTACAACTTCCGCGAGCTTCGGGCCGAATTCGAGCAAGGCGGTGTGCTCTTTCAGACGGGCACGGATACGGAGGTTTTGCTGCGCCTCTATGAAAGATACGGCCAAGGCATGCTCGATAAACTTCGCGGCATGTTCGCCTTCGCGATTTGGGACGAGCTGGAGCAGACCTGTTTTTTGGCCCGCGATCCCTTTGGCATCAAGCCGCTCTACTACTCGAACCGAGGTGGTGTCTTTGCCTTTGCCTCGGAGCTCCGTGCCCTTCAAGAAGCTGGCTTTGGCAGCGCCGAGGTCGATGCACAGGCGCTTCTCTCTTACTTTGAGAGCGGCAGCGTGGCCGAGCCTCGCACGCTGGTTCATGGCATCCGCAGCCTAGGGGCCGGGCACTGTCTCGAATGGCGTAACGGCATCGTCGAAAACAACTCCTGGTGGCGCATCCAGTTTCCCGTGGAGACTTCCTCTTCAGAGAAGCCCTCCACCACACTTCGCGAGGCGCTGCTCGAAAGCACCCGTAGGCATTTCGTCAGTGATGTGCCGGTGGGCATCTTCCTTAGCGGCGGGGTGGATAGCACGGCCCTCGTAGCGCTCGCACGTGAGATCGGCATCAAGGACATCTCCACCTTCTCGATCGGCGTGGACGATCCCGCGCTGGATGAAAGCAGTGCGGCTCGTCGAACCGCTGCGCACTTCGGCACGGATCACCACGAGCTACGCCTCGGTGAGGAAGACGGAAAGCAGCGTTTTGGGGAATACATCCAGCACATCGATCAGCCCAGCATTGACGGATTCAACACCTTCACCGTCTCCTCCTTTGCCCGCGAAAAAGGAATCAAGGTCGTCCTCAGTGGCCTTGGCGGGGATGAGATGTTCGCCGGCTATCCCAGCTTCACTCAGGTGCCCCGAATGGTGAAGATGGCGAGTATGCTCGATCTCATTCCAGGCATACGCCACCACATCGGCATGAAGTTTGAGTGCCATGCGGATTCCCACCGTCTGCGCCGTGTGGGAGCGTTTCTTCAATCCGCCAACACCGTGCGTAATGCCTACCGCGCTTTCCGCGGCATTTTCTCCCGTCGCGCCGCTCGCCTCCTCGCAGCACGCTATGCTGGCGTGACGCTATCAGAGTTTATCCGATCCTCTTGTGATGAGGCTCCCTTTGCTTCGGCTCCCACACCACAGGATGAGGTGAGCCTCTGCGAACTCTCGCTCTACATGCGTAACCAGCTCCTCAAGGACAGCGATGTGATGAGCATGTCCCAAGGACTCGAACTCCGCGTGCTATTTGTGGATCGTACGCTCTATGAAACCGTTGCCCGCATTCCGGCCGCCAGCCGCCTGCGGCAAGGGAAGAAACTCCTGCTCGAAGCCTTACCCGAGATCCCCGAATGGGTCGTGAATCAGCCGAAGCGCGGATTTGTCTTCCCTTATCAGAAGTGGGCCTCGTCCACTTGGGGGCCTATGTTTGAGGAGACAGTCTCTCGCATCCCTGTCAAAAATCCCACTTGGTATCAATCGTGGACCGTCTTTATGCTCGATCGCTGGTTTGAACAGCGCGGATTGTCACCCTCTGCTTGATGCGTGTCCTTCACGTTATTCCCTCGCTCTCGCCAAGCTCTGGCGGGCCGAGTTTTGCCCTTCCGGCCATGGCCAAGGCACTTTCCAGCTTCGACGTCCATGTCACCGCTGCAGCGACGGATGATGACGGACCTGGAAAACATCTTTCCGGCATTACCCAAGGCAAAGTCAGCCCGCAGGACGGCTGGGACGCCATCTTTTTCCGCAAGCAGACCGAATTTTACAAATGCAGCCTGCCGCTGCGCAGCTGGCTGCGGGACCATGCGGGCGAGTTTGATGCCGTTCATATACACGCTGTGTTTTCCTTTGCCAGCCTAGCCGCCGGACGTGCTGCGGCCTCCGCCGGGGTCCCTTACATCGTGAGACCACTCGGCGTGCTCAACCGCTGGGGTATGGAAAACCGCCGCAGGCTCGTCAAAGCACTCTCCTTCCGCTTTTTCGATCTGCCAATGCTCCGCAAGGCCGCCGCCATGCATTACACCAGCCGCATGGAAATGGAGGACGCTGCCCGTTTCAGCCTCAAGAACCTCCAGCGAGTCATTCCTATTGGTATGGATCTCAGGCACTTCGATGCAATGCCTCCTCGCGAGGTCTTCAGCGCCCGTTTTCCCGAAACGGCCGCCACGCGGAACCTGCTCTTCCTCTCCCGCATCGACGAGAAGAAAGGCATCGATCTCCTCATCGCCGCCTTTGCCCGCATCGCCCCGAATCGCCCGGAAATCCGCCTCGTCATCTGCGGCGGCGGTGATTCCGCTCTCGTCGAAAAACTGCAAGCTCAAGCCGCTTCGTTCGGCATCGCCGAACGCATCACTTGGGCCGGGCAGGTCACGGGTGAGCTTCGCTTGGCTGCTTTTTCGACCGCCGAGCTGTTTGTTCTGCCCTCACACTCAGAGAATTTCGGTATCGCCCTCCTCGAAGCTATGGCTGCAGGCCTTCCATGTCTCTCAACCGATCAGGTAGCTCTCGCCGCCGATGCCGTGCGGAATAAAGCCGTGCTCCTCACCGCCCGCGAGCCTGCCGCCATCGCTGCGAAGCTCGAGGAACTGCTCGATTCACCTGAGCAGCGACATCTCCTCGGCCAGTCAGCCCGTATCCTCGCCCGCTGCGATTACTCTTTGCCTGCGATGGGCAAAGCGCTGCACCACCTTTATCGCGAAATCGTGAAGAACTAGCGTGAAACTCGATTCCATCACCCCGCTCGTCCTCACCTGGAACGAAGAACCGAATCTCCGGCGCTGCCTGGACCGTTTGCGCTGGGCCAAATAGGTCATCATTCTAGATAGCGGCAGCACCGATGCTACCGCCGAGATCGCCGCCGGGTTTCCGAATGTGCGCTTCCTCGTTCGCCCCTTCGATGACCACACCACGCAGTGGAATTTCGGCGTCGATGCCAGCACGACCAATTGGCTCCTCTCCCTTGATTGCGACTACGTCCTCTGCTCCGGCTTCGAGGAAGAACTCTCGAAGCTAGATGAAAACGCCTGCGATGCCTTTTTCGCCTCGTTTCGCTATTTGATCTTCGGAAAGCCCCTTCGCGCCTGCCTTTACCCGCCGCGGGCCGTGCTTTTTCGCAAAGACCGCTGCCGTTATGTGCCGGATGGGCACACGCAGATTTTGAGCATCCCCGGCACCACCGCTCATCTCACGACGAAAATCGACCACGATGATCGCAAGCCGCTCAGTCGCTGGTTTTCCTCCCAGGACAAATACGCCAAACTCGAGGCCGAAAAGCTCACCGCCCTTACGCAGCTCAGCCTTCAGGATCGGATTCGTCGCACGATGGTTCTTGGCCCCATCGTCGTCTTCCTCTACACCCTCCTGGCACGCCGTACGGTCCTCGACGGGCCGCACGGCTGGTTTTACGCCTTTCAGCGCACTCTTGCTGAGATCATGCTTTCGCTCCGCCTGCTGGAGAAAAAGATTGGCAAAACTCTCTGAATTGCCCAAAAAGACACCCTCCTAAATCGCAATCGACCTACCAACCACATGAACAAAGACAATCTGATCACCGTCGCCGGAGCTGGCGGCTTCATTGGAGGCGCCCTCGTCGCCGATCTCCGTGCCAAAGGGCACACACGCATTCGTGCCATCGATATCAAGCCGTTCGATGAATGGTATCAGAAGTTCGACGACGTCGAAAACCATGTGCTGGACCTTTCACTTCTCGAAAACTGCCGAGTGGCTGCCAATGGCGCTCAGACAATCTACAACCTCGCTGCCGACATGGGTGGCATGGGCTTCATCGAAAACAACAAGGCCCTCTGCATGATCACCGTGCTCATCAACACGCACATGTGCATGGCCGCCAAGGACGCGGGCGTCGAACGCCTCTTTTACGCCTCCTCCGCCTGCGTTTACAACGGCGACAAGCAGAAGGAATACAACATCCCCGCTCTCAAGGAAGCAGATGCTTATCCTGCGCTCCCCGAAGATGGTTATGGCTGGGAGAAACTCTTCTCCGAGCGTATGTGCCGCCACTTCCGAGAGGACTTTGGCCTCAAGACCCGCATCGCGCGCTTTCACAACGTCTATGGCCCGCACGGCACCTGGGACGGCGGACGTGAAAAGGCTCCTGCTGCCGTTTGCCGGAAGGTGGCCCTCGCTCAGATCTCCGGTAAGCACGAGATCGAAATCTGGGGCACGGGGGATCAAACCCGCAGCTTCATGTACATCACGGATTGCGTCCTTGGCACGCAGATGCTGCTCAACAGCGACTTCGTGGAACCCATCAACATCGGCAGTGCCGAGATGGTGAGCATCAATCAGCTCGTCGATATCGCCGAGGACATCGCTGGCGTGAAATTGAAGCGCAGCTACAACCTCGGAGCCCCCAAAGGCGTCAATGGTCGCAGCAGTGACAACACGCTGATCAAGTCCGTCTTCAACTGGGAACCCTCCACCCGCCTCCGCGACGGCCTGGAGCTGACCTACAAGTGGATCTATGACGAGATCAAAGCCGGAGCGAAGTCCCGCTAAGCCAGTTTACCCTTCTTGGGCAATGTCACGGGCCGGAGATTGACCTCCGGCCCGTTTTGTTTCAATACGCCGCCTCCCCATCGCCATGCGAGTCCTCCTCATCAATCAGTGCTTCCACCCCGATCCTGTGTCCACGGCCCAGCACCTCACGGATCTCGCGGTGGGTCTCGCGCAGGCAGGCCATCACGTGACCGCCGTGGCCTCCAGTCGAGGTTATGATGATCCGACGCGGCGGTTCCCGGTGCGGGAGACGTGGAATGGCATCGACATCCATCGCATCTGGACGCCCGGACTCGGCAAGAAGGCCAAATGGCGTCGTTTGGTGGATTTTGGCGTCTTTTGGCTGAATGCAGCCCGCATCCTCCTTTTCATGCCGAGGCATGACGTCACTGTCTGCCTCACCTCACCGCCGCTGATCTCCACGCTGGGCACGGTGGCGGCGAAACTCAAAGGCGGAGCCGTGGTGCCATGGGTGATGGACCTCAATCCTGATGAAGCCGTGGCGGCTGGCTGGCTCAAGGCGGGCGGCATCGTCGAGCGCACGCTGACCTTCATCCAAAACTGGAGCTTCCGGCAGGCGGCACGCATCATCGCGCTGGATCGCTTCATGGCGGATCGCTTGATCGCCAAAGGCGTGCATCCGCAGGTCATCCACACGGATGCCCCGTGGTCTCACGATCAGGCGGTGCGCTTCGATCCACCTGCCCGCGATGTCTTCCGGGCCAAGCACGGACTCACCGGCAAGTTCATCGTCATGTACTCGGGTAATCACAGCCCTTGCCATCCGCTCGATACGGTGCTGGCGGCTGCGGAGGCTCTGAAAAGCGAGGATCACATCCACTTCCTCTTTGTCGGTGGGGGCAGTGAATTCAAAAAGGTGCAGGCGTTTCAGAAGGACAAGGCGCTGCCGAATATCACCTCGCTGCCTTATCAGCCGATGGAGGAGCTTTCAGGATCGCTTTCCAGTGCGGACCTGCATCTCGTCGTGATGGGCGATCCCTTTGTGGGCATCGTGCATCCCTGCAAAATCTACAACATCCTCACGCTCGGCATTCCGCTGTTGTTCGTTGGGCCGGAGCAAAGCCACGGTGGAGACATCGTGCGCCGATTGGCTGATCCTGCTTACGCCCGCTTAGCCCAGCATGGGGAAGTGGATCGCGTTGTGACTGAGATCCGATCTGCCGCTGCACGAGGTCCACAACCGCCAAATGCCGCCGCGAAGGCTCTCGGAGCCGAGTTTTCGCATTCGGTGCTTTGTCCGCGACTGGTGGAACTGATTACCGAAGTCACGCGGTCGTAGAAGTCGTCCTTTTGTGTGTGGGAAGGGCCGGACAGAATGTTCGGCCCTTTTTCGTGGTGCGCCCGGCAGGGCGCAAACACTTGGTGGTTCAAGTCCACCACGCACCCGGCAAGGGGAAGCGTTAGCCGAACGCCAAGGGCGTCCGCCGCGAGGCGGAGTCTGAAGGAAGGCGAAGGCAAAACATTGCACCGATGAACAAGAACTACATACAAGGCAGCACGATGGAGATGAGACGGCCATATTCGTCGAAGTCCGATACTTGTCCGGAGAGTCGTGATGTAGATGTGGCGGTGATAAATGGGGAAGTGATTGCGCGATACCCGGGGAGGGCTGTGAACCCGCTTCGCAAGGGGCAACCTGAGTCAAAAGACAAAGGGCAGGGGACACAGCAGTCAGCAGAAGGCATAGTAGCAGCCACTCCACGCTGCGAAGGCCCGAAGAGAACGGAGAAGGACACCGCCGTCGCGTCGATGGACACTGGAGACGCAGCAACGAGGTCTGCGATGACCCCAGCCCCTCATGAAGGTAGTGCGCGGAACGCACGAGAAGAAGAGCAGGCCGCGTCAAAGGCCACGGTCGCGATGGAGCATGGTGAGCCTACAGGAAGCAGATATAAAGATAACGACCCCGCCGAGCGGATGCCCTGCATCCTCTCGCGCGAGAACATGCTCGCAGCCTACCAAGCCGTGAAGCGCAATGCCGGAGCCGCAGGAGTCGATGAGATGAGCGTGGAAGCATTGGGCGACTGGGTGAGGAACCACTGGGAGCAGATGAAGGCCAGCTTGCTGGAGGGCCGGTATGAACCACAACCTGTGAAGCGCGTGGACATCCCCAAGCCCGGCGGCGGCATTCGCACCCTCGGCATTCCGACCGTGTGCGACCGTCTCATCCAGCAAGCCATCCATCAGGTGCTAAGCCCGATATGGGAGCGTGAGTTCTCGTCCCACAGCCACGGCTTCAGACCCAGGCGCAGCACGCACGACGCGGTAAAAGCCGCCCGAGCGTATGTGGCCCAGGGGCACCGATGGGTCGTGGACATCGACTTGGAGAAGTTCTTCGACAAGGTGAACCACGACATCCTGATGGCCCGCATCGCCCGCCGAGTCAGGGATAAAACCCTGCTGCGGCTGATAAGGCGCTATTTGGAGGCCGGGATGATGCAAAACGGCATCGTCGAAGCCCGAAGCGAAGGCACGCCCCAGGGCGGCCCCCTATCGCCCCTGCTCTCCAACATCCTCCTGGATGACCTGGATAAAGAGCTGGAGCGCCGCGGACACAAGTTCGCCCGGTATGCAGACGACTGTAACATCTATGTGAAGTCAAAAGCCGCCGGAGAGCGAGTCCTGGCAAGCGTGACGAGCTTCGTGGAGAAGCGGCTCAAGCTGAAAATCAACGCCGCCAAAAGCGCCGTGGACCGCCCCTGGAACCGCAAGTTCTTAGGCTACAGCATGACATCCAACCACCGGCCCAAGCTCAAACCAGCCAAAGCCAGCGTGGACAAACTCAAGAGCAACGTGCGCGAACTCAGCCGACAAGGCCGCGGGCGCGACCTTGAGCGCTTCATCCAAGAAGACCTCAACGCCAAGCTGCGAGGCTGGGCGGACTACTACCGGTTATCGGAAGTCAAAGGAGTCTTTGAAGAGATCGACGGCTGGGTGCGACGGCGAATCCGCAGCCAGCAATGGCGGCAATGGAAACGCCCGCGCACACGAAAGACGGAATTGATGAGGCATGGAATAGCCGAAGCCCGAGCCGCAGAAAGCGCCAGGAATGGACGAGGCCCCTGGTGGAATGCTGGGGCCTCGCACATGAACGAAGCCCTGCCCTTGGGCTGGTTCCGCCAGCGCCGACTCATCTTCATCGGCGAGCGCATCCAACGTTATCAGAAGAGCCTGAAAACAAACTCTTAACTCAACCGCCGGATGCGGAACCGCACGTCCGGTGGTGTGGGAGGACGGCGGGGGCAACCCCGCCTCCTACCCGATCTTGGGCTGTATGACGGCAAGGTTACTTGGAAGCACCAGCGGTCGTGTTTTGGCGTGCCTCTTGGATGTCTTTGCGGCGGAAGCCCTGCACGCGACCATTGCCGCGGAAGAGGTAGATCTTCTTTACATCATCGATCGTCATGATCACCCAGGGGGAAAGAATGTTGCGGCCGTTTTTGGTGTAAACCAAGGTGTCGGCCAAAAGCACGCAGGAGTGGAAAGCGTCTCCCGTGGCATTATCGAGGAAGAACAGGATGTCCCCAAATTGGTAGGGAGCTTCGACAGGTACACAATTTTCAAGCACCTTGCTCGTGGCAAGCCGGGAATCGAGAAGGTACTGATGAGGATCGAAGTTGTAGAAGTTGAGGCTGGTCCAGTGGCAGTCTGGGAGGAGGCCGTGCTTGGCCATATCGAGACCTGGATAAGTAAAGAGCAGCTTACGAGGCTGGGCTGGCAGGATGTGCGAGAGGCCGAGATCTCTCAGCGTGTCTGATTCAATGATGGACTGGATGATGGGCTCGATGTCCTTGCGGCGGATACCGACGCCGAATGACCAGTAGGCGAGCAGTTCCTGGACGTCGGTGTTTTTATCGAGCAGGAGGCGGATCATCAGAGATCGCGTTCGTGTGCAGGCTTTGAAGATCAGGCGTGCCTCCGAGTCCGACTGGGCAAAGTTCAGCAGAGCCGGGATGTCGCTGAAGGCGATGGTCTCTCCACGCACATAGCTGAGCTGATTGATCTTCTGGATGAGCTCGGGGCGGAGCTTGCTCGTCCGGTACCATTCCTCGACGGAGGAGCCAAAGATCAGCACGGGATCCACATGGTACTCGTTGGTGGGAACTTTGGCCAATTCCGTGTAAATCGCGGTGCGGATGCTGGTGGGCAGACCGAGGACAAAATCGAGGGGGGGCAGGGTGTGAACGACTTCGCCGTCACGAACGAGGCTGGCGATGAGTGGCTTGATCTGGTCCTCGGTCAGTCCGGCATCGGCAAAGATCTTGGGAATGGCTGCTTCGTTGGCGGATGGGAAGGTCCATCGCGTCTGCGTGCTGGGCAAGGCAAAGCCTTCCAAGAGCGCCATAGGTGCCTCTAGATAGATGTAATCCCCCACGAGCTTGCCCCAGGGGCCGACTGAAGATTCATAGGGAGCGGATTTGGCAGGCTGGACAGCGGGTGGCTGCAAAGGAGCTGCGCCCGTGCCGAGCATTGGGTTCCCCTGCACGAGGACCGAGGGGCTGCCGAGCAGCGAATCGATCTGCGGGATCAACCGGCCAGCGTCTTGGCCGGAGGAACTGGCCTGGAATGAGGTGAGCAGAGAGAAAGCTGCGATGAAACCTTTCGACATGAGTGGAATCAGAGGTCGTGGGGTTTTGGCCGTGGCGGTGGGCATTACAAAAGGTTGGGTTTAATGTTGTGGCGGTAATAGCCACTCTATAGCCGATGGCGAATTTCCTGCATGCAGTATTTTTCATGACATTTGCGGTGGTTGCTAATTGGCATCGAAGTAGCGGCGGACGTCTCTATCGAGGTGGCGGCACCTTCGGAATCCCCGCTGGCGTTCCTTGGCAGGGTGTTCCATGATCGAGCGATGATCTGGCGGGCAGCGGCAGCATTCGCGGTGTTTTTTTGGGCGGTAATGACCGGCCTGCTCATTCGTGATGTGTATTTCCCGGATGAATCCCGCTTCGCCGCGGTGCCGCCTGGGCTGGTGCTGGACCGCTTTCTCAAGCAGGCGGAGGTGAATGCCAACACGCTGCACCTCTATCACGGGCGGGAAAAGATCGGGCACGCCAATCTGACGATCGGCTCCAGCCGAGCAGCAGGTGATAGTGCCCGCTACCATTGGCTCGCACGGGGAGTGGTGGAGCGTTTGCAGGCCAAGGGGGAGCGCCTCGATGCCACCTGGGAGGTCAATGGCATGAGCGATGTGAAGGGGGATTGGCTTCACATGGAAATCGCTGTGGCGCTGCCGAAGCAGCAGGCCTCAATCAAGGTGGTGTGGCTGGAGGGCGAAAAATTCCCCTCTGTGAAGGTGATGCAGGATGGAAAAGCGGTCGTCGATACGCAAAATGCCGGCGTTTTGATGGCTCTGGGCCTCGCTGGCATGCAAGGCGGGGCATGGGCTGAGGTGCTGGCTCCCCTGAAAGGCGGCTCGCCTGAAACTGGTGCCTTCCATTTTACGGCGCGGGAAGGCGGCATCACGCTGGCGGGGCGTGAGCGGCGGTGTTTCCTCGTCACCGCGCCGCTGCCGGGTGGCCAACAGGTGCGGATGATCTTTGCCGAAACCGGCGAACTGGCCCGGATCGAACTCCCACAGGATTACCGCCTGATCGAACCGCTCATCCACGGCATGATCCCACCGCTCGAAACCTCTTCCCCAGCCCAATGATCGAGATCGAAGACCTCACCATGCACTACGGCGGCTTGAAAGCCCTCGATGGCCTCACCTTGCACATTCCCGCGGGAGAACTTTTTGCCTTCCTCGGCCCGAATGGAGCCGGAAAGACCACCGCCATCAAACTGCTCACCGGCCTCATGAAGCCTCTGCGAGGTCGCGTGGCCATCTGCGGGCATGACATGGCCGTGGCACCGCTTCAGGCCAAGGCCGTGCTCGGTTATGTGCCGGACGTGGCGGTGTTTTATGAGAAACTCACGCCCATCGAGTTCATGCGCTTCATTTCCGATCTCTTCGAGATGGATCGCAAAAAGGCGGCGGCCAAGACGGACGAGCTCTTCACCAAGTTTGCCCTTCATGAGCATGCGGGGAACCGCATCGAAAACCTCAGTCACGGCACTCGCCAGCGCCTCGGCATTGCCAGCGCCCTGCTGCATGATCCGAAGGTCTTCATCATTGATGAGCCCATGGTGGGCCTTGATCCCATCCACTCCCGCACGGTGAAGCGTGAACTCAAAGAACGCAGCCAGGCTGGTATGACCGTCCTGATGAGTACTCACCTTTTGAATGTGGCCGAGGAGCTGGCGGATCGCATCGGCATCCTGCATCGTGGCCGCCTTGTGGAGCTGGGCACCCTCGCCGAACTCAAACAACGCCATGAGACCAAAGGCCAGCGACTGGAGGACATCTTTCTGGGCATGGTCGAGGAGCCCACATGAGTCAGCCGACTTCCACGACCTTTCGCGATTACCTCCTCATGCATGCCGTCGTGGCGGCGTGGGGCTTCACCGCCATCCTGGGCAAATGGGTCACGCTTCCGCCCGTCGATGTCACCATCTGGCGCACCGGCCTGGCGACCTTCGTTTTTGCCCTGCTGGCCCGCCGACATGGCGGATGGCAGGTGCGGGCCAGCGAGGCCTGGCCACTCATCGCCGTGGGTGCGGTGCTCGGAGTGCATTGGGTACTGTTTTTCTGGTCCGCCCGGCTTTCCACCGCCTCCGTGTGCCTCGCGGCGATGCCCACCGGCATGCTGTGGGCATCGCTCATCGAGCCGCTCATCGACGGTACCCGCCGCTGGCGGCCGCTGGAACTGCTCGTGGGGCTCACGATGGTCGGCGCGGTGTGGCTGATCTACCAGGTGGAGTTTAGCTACTGGCAGGGATTCACCGTCGCCATCGCCGCTGCCATGCTCGCGGCCGTTTTTGCCACGCTCACGAAGCAGCAGGTCAGCCACCGGCATTGGAGCGTCATCGGCATGTTTCAGATGGCGGGTGCGTTTGCCGCCTCATGGGCCTGCCGACCTTTCTTGGAGGGTAAACTCATCCCAACGATGCCCGATGCAGCCTCCGCTGCGGGTCTCTCCTTTCTCGTGCTCATCTGCACCGTGGCCGCTTACGCGGGCTTCATGAAGGCGCTACGCACGATGAGCGTCTTCTCGATGAATGTGATCTACAATTTGGAGCCGGTGTATGGCATCCTGCTGGCGATGCTCATTTTTGGTCGCTCTGAATTCATGAGTGCTGGCTTTTATCTGGGTGCCGGCATCATCATGCTGAGCGTGCTCGTGCTGCCCTGGCTTCGGCGCTGGGTAGAATGATCGTCTCAGCCCTCTTTGCGCTTCAATGTGGCGCGGTGAATGCCGGTTCGCAGCACGGTGACATTGAAGTTCACCAGCAGACCTGCACGGATGCCGCTGAGGCGCAGATGGGATTCAAACTGCAGCTTGTCCAGAGGCGTGAGCTCCTCCTGGGCTCGCACGAGGAGCAGGAGCTTGTCCTGCACGATAAAGTCCAGCCTTGCCCCGCCCTTGATTGTCTTTCCACGGTAGTCAAAAGACAGCATGTCACCGCGTCGGAAGTCCATTTCGAGGTCACGAAGTTCAATCGCGATGCATTCTTCGTAGGCCTCGCGGGCCAGGCCGGGGCCAAGCTGGCGGTGGACGTTCATGCAGGCCCCGATCACGACATGGGGAAGGTCAGCTTCATTCATGGCGAGAAAGTAGCACGAAGTTTCAGAGGCTGCCTATGAAATGAGCCTCCATGCCTTGCGCCGGGCAGCATGCGTGACACTGTCGAACCCATGGGTCGCATACCGGAGGAAACCGTCAACCAAGTGCTCGCCGCCACAGATATTGTGGCGCTGATCGGGCGTTCGGTGAAGCTGCGGCGTGCCGGGACGAACTGGCTGGGCCTGTGCCCCTTTCACAATGAGAAGTCGCCCTCTTTCAATGTGAGTCCCACACGCGGCACCTATCACTGCTTTGGCTGTGGCGCGGGTGGCTCGGCGATCCGCTTTGTGATGGAGCATGATGCCCTGTCCTTTGTGGAAGCGGTGAAGCGTCTCGGAGATGCGGCAGGCATTCGAATCGAAGAAGAAGTGTGGGACGCGAACGCGGAGGCGGAGGCCAAGCAGCGGTCACTGCTCACGCGGGCGAACAAGGAGGCGGCGGAGTGGTTTCACCTGCTGCTGATGAAGCACCAAGCCGCCGCACCCGCTCGTGAATATTTGAAGGCTCGCGGCATCAATGGGGAGATGGCGAAGCGCTGGCAGATGGGCTACTCGCCGGACAATCGACAGTTCTACCGCGAGTGGATGGCGCAGCATAAGCTCAATGATCAGGTGATGGTGGAGGCGGGCATTTTCAGCGTGGCGGATCAGGATGAGCAGGGACGCGGCGGGCGTTCGTATCCGCGCTGGCGTCACCGGCTGATGTTTCCGATTCGCAATGACAACGGGGATGTGATCGCCTTCAGCGGGCGCATCCTCGATAAAGATCAAAAAGGCGGAAAGTATGTGAACTCGCCTGAGACGCCGCTTTTCAGCAAGAGCCGTGTGCTCTTTGGCTTCGACAAATCGAAGCGCCACATCGCCAAGGCAGGCCAGGCGATCATCTGCGAAGGTCAGATCGACATGATCATGGTTTACGAAGCCGGATTGCAAAACGTCGTGGCAGGGCAGGGCACCGCTTTCACCGAGCAGCATGCCAAGATGCTCAAGCGCCTCTGCAACGAGGTCATCCTCTGCTACGACAGCGATGCAGCGGGTCGCAAAGCAGCGGAGCGTGCGTTTGAGATTCTCTCACCGCATGGCCTTTCCGTCCGCGTCGCTGCCCTGCCGCAAGGTGAGGATCCTGATTCGCTGATTCGCAAGCAAGGTGCCGATGCACTGCGAGCCATCGTGGCGGAGGCACCGGAGTTTCTGGAGCATCAAATCATGCATCTGCGGGCCAGCACGAAGGGCGAGGGCATGGTGGAGCGAGT
The DNA here is from genome assembly GCA_016713245.1 of Verrucomicrobiaceae bacterium. Taxonomy (GTDB): domain Bacteria; phylum Verrucomicrobiota; class Verrucomicrobiia; order Verrucomicrobiales; family Verrucomicrobiaceae; genus Prosthecobacter. Next base: position 1,731,288 of record JADJPM010000004.1, read on the forward strand.
GCGCATGGCGGAGCAGGTGGCCTCAGCCATCGCGATTTTCAGCGGTGTGGCTCAGCGGGTGGCGGCCGTGAACAAGGTGGCGAAGCTGCTCGAAGTGCCCGAAGAAGAACTCAACCGCATGGTGGCCCGCGCCGCGAAGGACAAAAAGGACGCTCCAAAGTCCGCCGGTGGCGCTGAACCTGCCGCGAAGCCCGATGAAAGCGCAAAGAAGCTCGTGGCGGCCCAAAACCCCAACGCCATGCTTTTGAGCCAACTCGCTCTCGCCGATGCGGAAGTGCTCTTCTGGCTGCGGGAGACGGACTGTGAGGAAATCCTCAGCGAAGTGCCAGGGACAGAGCTGCTCGCCATCCTTTGGCGCAGCCGCTACGATCCACTGGATGAATTTGCCCGCACGGCCTTCATGGCGGGCCTGGAGAGGCATCTGGAGGCGGCCTTTAGCATGCTCCTGGGGCGCAAACGACCTCCGGGTGGCATGTTGGATGCCCGACAGACCATGGACGCTCTCGATGTGACGCGGTTACAGAATCTCATTCAGCGCACCAAGGGGCAATTGCGGCACCCAGGACTCTCCGCGCAGGAAATGGAGGTCATCCAACATCGGGTCATGGAGCTTAATTCGAGGCTGAAAGAAAGCCTTGACCGTTTGCGGGGGCCTCCGAATAGTCCGCCCGCTTCCAGCCAGAAGTAATTCTTCCGGAGAGAACCCCCAGCGGCGCGTATGGCTGCATCTAAATCGAAACATCCAGGTACCCACGCTCCCTCCTCCAACACGCATCCGGCTGGCTCGTCCTCTGAGATCCCCGTGAAGCGTGGACGTGGTCGTCCGCGGATTCATCCTCCGAAGGAAAAGTTGGCTCCACCCGTCTCTGCGGATGGCTTGCCGGTGAAGCGTGGCCGCGGCCGTCCGCCCAAGTATCTCCAAAGCCAGCGTGCCGCCGGACCTTCCGTCACTCATTCAGATATCAATTCCAGCGAGGTGCAAAGCCGCCTCCGCATGCTCATCCGTCTCGCCCGTGAGCAGGGGCATCTCTCCTGGGATGACCTCAATGACACGCTGCCGTCCGGTTTTGTGACGGCGGATCTGATGGATGAGCTCATGACCCGCCTGCGGGCGATGGAGATCCGCGTGCTCGATGATGGTGAGGTGGAGCAGGCACGCCGCGAAACGGCGCGTGAACGCGATGCCGAATCCGCGAAGCTCGATTCACTGGATGATCCGGTGCGCATGTATCTGCGCCAAATGGGGCAGGTGCCGCTGCTCACTCGTGAGCAGGAGATCGAAATCTCAAAGCGCATCGAACGCGCCGATAACGGCCTCCGCCACTGCATGCACCAGCTCGGCTTTGTGGCTGAGGCCTACATCCAGCATGCCGGGAACCTCGAAAGCGGCGCGGAGCGCTTTGATAAGCTCGTCTCCGATCACAAGGCCGCTGAGCGTGATAGCTACTTCAAAAAGCTGCGCACCCGTCTCCCACAAGCCCGTGAGCAGTTCGAAAAGTGCTCGGCCCTCTACGCCTCGCTCGCCGAAGCTGGCCCGCGTAAGAAGGAAAGCCTGAAGGCGGAGTTCGAGACTCTACGCGGAACCCTTTTCAAGCTGTGCGACAAGTTTCACTTCAAGCAGAAGGTGATGGAGGACTTCATGTCCCTCACCCAGCAGCGCCTCGCGGAGCTCGATAAGCTCGAAAAGGCTCTCAACGAGCATCCCCGCCGCCATGCCGAGCAGCACGCGGTGCGTGATTTCGAAAATGGCGTCTGGATGAGTGCCGCCAGCTTTCGCGATGAGGCGAAGAGCGCGGTGAAGCTGGTCACGGAGTCCACCAGGGCCAAGACGGAGATGATTGAATCCAATCTGCGCCTCGTCATTTCCATCGCCAAAAAGTACACGAACCGTGGCCTGAGCTTCCTCGATCTCATCCAGGAAGGAAACATGGGCCTCATGCGGGCCGTGGAGAAATTCGAATACCGCCGCGGTTACAAATTCAGCACCTACGCCACCTGGTGGATCCGGCAGGCCATGACGCGCAGCATTGCCGATCAGGCCCGCACCATCCGCATCCCGGTGCACATGATCGAGACGATCAACAAGCTCATGCGGGTCTTCCGCCAGCTTAATCAAGAGCTGGGTCGCGAGCCCACACCGGAGGAGATCGCCGAGGAGATTCAAATTCCCGTCGAGCGTGTGAACGCCGTGCTGCGCATGTCCCAGCCCACCATCTCCATGCAGGCCAAAGTGGGCGGTGATGGCGGTGAGGGCGATGTGGAGTTCGGTGACTTCATTGAGGACAAAGAGGCACGAGATCCGATGGAACTCACCTCCATGCATCTGCTCCGCGATAAGCTGCGAGATGTCCTTCACAGCCTCAATCCACGCGAGCGTGAGGTGCTCGATCAACGCTTCGGCCTCAGTGACGGCGGCCAGGGCCGCACGCTCGAAGAGGTGGGTAAGCAGTTCAACGTCACCCGAGAGCGCATTCGCCAGATCGAGGCCAAAGCCCTCCGCAAGCTGCGTCATCCCACCCGCCTGCGAAAGCTGGGCGGCATCATGGTGTCCTAAAAGGCTGTAACATCTGTCCCTCGTTGGGTTTTAACGTGGCTATGCGTCTCCCGCTCCTCTTTTCCATGCTGGCCCTGCCAGCTCTCAGCCAAGCTCCTTCGTCCCAAAACGAGGTGCGCATCACCGAGGAGGACGGCCTGCGGCACATCCGCTCCAATGGCATCCCGGATCATGCGACGGGTCGTTTCCCCAATGCGCACAACCCGAACAGCATTCGCCCGCAGGACTATCACTACACCGTGCCCATCAAGCCGGAGCCGCAGGAGAAGCCATCGCCCTTTCGAATGCAGCCTTTTGGCGTCGCGGTGAATGGCGTGGTGTTTGATCCCTTTGCGGCGGAATGGTGGCGCGGAGATTCTTCCAGCGGCTGGCAATACGAACCTCAAAGCGGCGCGATTGATCTGGGTCTCGATGAACACAATGCGCATGTGCAGCCCAATGGTGCCTATCATTACCACGGCATCCCCCATGGTCTGCTCAAGCGTCTATCCAGCGGTGAGAAGCGCATGACCTTGCTCGGTTGGGCAGCGGATGGCTTTCCCATCTACGGCCCGCTGGCCCACGCGGAGGCCAAGGATGCCCAAAGCCCCTTAAAGACGATGAAATCTGGCTACCAGATCAAGCAAGGTCCTCGTCCCGCAGATGCCGCCCCCGGTGGAAACCATGACGGCTCCTTTGTGCAGGATTACGAATGGGTGGAGGGCCTCGGAGACCTCGATGCGAGCAATGGCCGCCAGGGCGTCACGCCTGAATTTCCGCAGGGCACCTACTACTATGTGCTCACGGAGCAGTTCCCCTACATTCCACGCCAATTTGTCGGCAAGCCAGACGCCAGCTTCGAGCGTCGTGGCCCTCCGCGTGGTCCCGGTGGCTTTGGTTTTGGCCCGCCAGGAGGTCCACCCGGCTTTGGCCCACCACCTCGCGGACGCCGAGGCGGCCCCGGCTTTGGTCCGCCGCCTCCACCGCCGAGGTGAATGAGTTTTTTAGCGGTGGAAGGCCAGCACATGATGCTGGGCAAAGCGATCCACGAGCGTGGACTCCCCAAACGCGGCATTCGCCGCCATCTGCTGGAGATCGGCGACGGTTTCGGGAAAGTCGTAAGCGGCCACGTGGGCGCAGGCGGCGTCGAGGTCCTCAGGGCGCACCGCTGTCCATTGGCTGCGCATGGTGTGGAGATAGGTATCGAGGTATTGCTGGCGTGTTTGGCCTTCTTCGCGGGCGATATCGACAAGGATGAAGACGCCGCCGGGAGAAAGCGCACGGGCACATGCATGAAAGAGCTGCTGCTTCTCCGCCCCATCGAGGTGATGGACGGCAAAGCTGGAGAAAATCGTATCGAGAGAGGCTTCCTCACGCTCATGCAGAGCGTGGAGCATATCCTGACAGCGGAGCGTGATGTTTTCCAAGCCGCTCAAATGACTGCGAGCCTCGTCGAGGGCCGTGGACGAGAGATCCACGCCGTCATAGCGGACGGGCGGGGCGGCTTTGAGGCAAGGGGCGAGGAAGCGTGTGTTGCCGCAGCCGAGATCAATCATCGAATAGCCACCTCGTTCACGCCGCTGCTGGAGCAGGCTGGCGATGAGGGCGTAGATCTCACGGTGGAACATGTAGTTCTTCTCGGAGAGTGCGTCGTAGAGGCTCCAGGAAGTGCGGAAGAGATGCGTTTCGTCGTCGGCCATGGGCAGAGTTGTGTTGGGCAAGATCAATGGCGGCGGTGGTAACGCTCACGCGGGGTGATGGCACGACCGCCAGGGCTGAGGACGCTGCGGTCATGGCGTTCCATCGGCGTGATGGCAGGGCCGCCGGGGCTCAGCGGACGGCGTCGTGGGGCCACCCAGCAGGAGGTGAGTGAGGCGGCGGTGAGAAGGAAGAGAAGGGTTTTCATGGCAGCCAATTGAACCATCTGAAACAAACTGGTTTCCATCGCTTCGCCGGATTTTGCGAGACATTTTTCCTCCCGGCTGCCATAAAACCACCTGCACCTTCCCATTCTATGAAACTTCGCTTTTCCTCTCTCCTTCTCGTTTCGATCCTCGCTCTGGCCGCCTGTGAAAAATCGCCTGAAACTCAGAAAGCCGCTGATGATGCCAAGAAGGCCGGTGAGGCGGTGAAGGAAGCGGCGAAGTCCGGCATGGATGCGGCGAAGGTGGAGGCGGAAGCCGCGAAGGAAGCCGCCGCGAAAAAAGCGGCTGAACTCAAAGAGGCAGCGGAGAAGAAAGCCGCCGAGCTGAAGGAAAAAGCTGGCGAACTGAAGGACAAAGCTGCTGAAAAAGCCTCGCAGGCTGCGGGTGCCGTGGAAGCAGCCGCGAAGAATGTGCGTGAGGCGCTGCAGAAGTAGCCCGCGTTCTATTTGGCCTTCTTCTTGCCACCTTTGGCAGGTGAGCCGGCGCTGCGGCCATCCGGCTTCGAGGGATCGAAGGCCGGGTTTTTCGTGGGCATGAGGGCACCCACGTCTTTTTGCCAGGCCTGAAGCTCGGCGAGCATGGTTTTGACTCGTTCGGGCTCCTGCTTGGCGAGGTTGGTTTGCTCGGAGAGATCGCTGCGGAGGTTGTAGAGCTCCTGGCGATCCCCTTCGAACCAGTGGATGAGTTTCCAATCCCCACGACGGATGGCGGCTCCGGGGGCACCGCCTTGATTGCCGTAGTGCGGGTAATGCCACATGAGGGCACGCTCGGGTAGCTCGCCGCTGCCTTCGAGCAGCGGGCGGAGGCTGGTGCCGTCGATCTTCGAGGTGGACTGAGCGCCGCAGACATCGCGGAGCGTGGCGAAGTAGTCGATGCTGCACACGGGTGTGTCGATGACGCGACCCGCCTTCAGCACGGCAGGCCAGCGCATGAGCAGCGGCTCACGCACGCCGCCTTCGTAGAGCCAGCCTTTGCCGCCGCGGAGCGGGAGATTGCTCGTGGGCGAGCCTTCGCTTGTGCTGAGGCCGCCGTTGTCGGAGGTGAAGATCACGATCGTGTTCTCCGCGAGGCCGAGTTGATCGAGTTTCTTCAAGGTGGTGCCCACCGCAGTATCCATGGCCTCCACCATGGCCGCGTAGGTGACGTGCTCTTGCACGAGGCGCACATCGCGAGGCTCCTCGCGGCCAAATTTGGCACTGAGACCGAGTTTTTGCCGTTTGGCCTCATACTTGGCTTCGAGGTCCTTTTTGGCGTTCAGCGGCGTGTGGACATCATAAAAGGCGTAGCAGGCAAAGAAGGGCTTGTCCTTGTGAGCCTCGATGAACTGGCAGGTCTCGGCGGCGAGTCGATCCGCGAGGTGTTCGCCGGGCGGGCCGTCGGGGAGGCGTGGGTTGTTGTAAGGCGTGAAGTATTTGCCGGGGCCGTAGGGGCCGCCTTTTTCGATGCCGCCTTGGTTGATGTCGTAGCCTTGGTCCTCGGGATACCAACCTTCCATGCCGAGATGCCATTTCCCGGCGAAGAAAGTGGCGTAACCGGCGGTCTTCATCATCTCGGCGAGGGACACTTCTTCATGCGCGAGACGATCCTGATACGGCGCAGGCAGCAGTTGGGTGTTTCGTTTCCAAAGCTCCGGCTTCAACGGCGAGCCGATGTAATCCGTGATGCCCGTGCGCTGCGGCCAGCGGCCCGTTTGGAAAGCGGCGCGGGTGGGCGAGCAGACGGGGCAGGCGGCGTAGCCATTGGTGAACAAGGCACCTTCTTTGGAGAGGCGGTCGAGGTTCGGAGTCTCGTAAAAGGTGCTGCCGTAGCAGCCCAGATCCTGGCGGCCTAGGTCATCGGCGAGCATGAGGATGACGTTGGGCTTGGCCGCGGCCTCGATGGAGGTCGTGAAGCCGGTGAGGATCGCGAGGAAGAGAAAACGAAACATGGTCGCTGGGAACGCTGAGGGCAGGGGAGACCTTGCTACCTAGCTTCCAAACAGGCTGTCAGCATCTGGTCCTTATCTCAAAGCCATCCCGCTGGCAGAATGGCTTTCAGCGCCGCGTAGAAGATCAGGCCGTAAACGAGGTAGATGATGCAGACGAAGCCCACGAGCATCGCCAGCAGCATGAGCAGGCCCAAAAAGAAGCGTAGCGTGCTTTGCTTCACCTGGCCGTGATGGCCCGCCTGCCAGGTGGTGAGGATGGCGAGGTTTCGCGAGTTCGATTTGTAGAAGGCGGTGAAGAATGCTCCCGCGCCGGGGATGAGGCCGAGGAGGAAATTCAGGCCCATATTGGCCGCCATGCGGAGAAAGACGGTGATGCTCACGCCGCTTCGCAGCGCCTCCAGCAGGATCACACCGCCCGCGCCCGAGACGAGCAAGTCCCCCACGCCAGGAAACAGCGCCAGCACCGGATCGAGACCGAAGCGGATGTTCGTGCCCGGGATGCGCAGCACCTCATCGAGGTAACGAGCCAGGATTTTCGCCGTCGCATGGTGCGCCGGATCACCACTCCGGGCGAGCTTCTCGGCGATGGGATTCAAAGGGGTAGCGCGGGATTCTTCTTCAGGCATGACGGTCGCGAATATGCCGCATTTCGGAGAGCACTGCCACCTGCCAGACACATGAAATGAGCCAACGATTGCTTCTCATGTCGTGAGGCGGAGCAGCTCTCACGTGGAATCGTATTTCTAATTTGGTAAGTTCCAGAAGGTGGTAGCCGAAAGAAACGAAAAAGGCCGAAAAAGATGGAGGCACCCAGTGTCTGGCTCTCTTTTTCGGATTCTTTCGTTCTTTTCGGCTAGCTCGTCAGAGAACTTATCGAAGTGGAAATATGGCCTCGTGAGTGAACGACCCAAGGGCAGCCACGCCGGGCCAGTGACGGTGAACCGCGCAGCGGAACCGAAGACACTCCCTGGCTGCTCTGGATTAAACTGCACGACGGAGAAGCGGTGAAGCCGACCCGTTCGTCTGAATGGAACCGCCTGATGCGGAGCCGCATGCCGGGTGGTGTGGGAGGGGTGACAGGCGCAATCCTGTCACCTCCACCCGATTAGGCGCCGTGGAGAAAGGAGTCGGGGATCAAAAATCAAAATCTTCTGGTCATTTAGATTCACGGATTCCTGCCGCAGCCTGCCTCTCTTGTCTTCGTTTGGCAAAGTCTGAATAACCATACTTTCGTCACGATTTGTTCCCCGACCCGTTCTTGTGTGGGCCGACGCAACCGTCTGCAACACCAGGGCTTGATCCTGCGTTTCACCCTGCATGAAAAGCCTCCTGGCGTGTTCAATCATCGTCACGTTTTGGCTTGGGACGATCGCCCGGGCCGATCCAAAAGTTTACGCCGCCGCCGATGCAATTGACGCGCTTCTGGCGAGGGACTGGGCGGCTAACAACTTGACGCCCAATGCCCCGGCGGATGACAGTGTTTTCGTGCGCCGCATCTATCTGGATGTGGTGGGCCGCATTCCCACCTCGCGTGAGGCTGAGGAGTTTCTGGCTTCCAGAGAAGAAGGAAGGCGTGCGGCACTGATCGACAAGCTCCTCGCTTCCGAGGGCTATGTGCAGAACTACTTCCATTACTGGGCGGATGTCCTGCGGGTGCAATCCAAGGACCAGCAAACAGGCCCCGCGTATGTTCATTTCGTCAAGGATGCGCTGCGCAGCAACAAGCCGTATGACGTGTTCGTGCGGGAGATGATCGCCGGAGAGGGCAAGGCCTGGTCCCATGGTGCGATTGGCTACTACAGACGTGATCGTGGCATGCCTTTGGACAATATGGCGAGCACGGTGCGCATCTTCCTGGGCACCCGCATTGAATGCGCCCAGTGCCACAATCACCCCTTTGACAAGTGGACACAGAAGCAGTTCTACGAGATGGCGGCCTTCACCTTTGGCGCGGAGATCAGAGACTTCGGCGGCGGTGTCGCGGGCGGCATCAGCGACCTTGTGCGTGAACAAGGCATGGCCATTCGCACCACGTTCAAGCAGCCTGAATGGCCCAAAAACCCGACCAACGAGGCCGACCGCCTCGCTTACTGGGCGGAGGTGGAGAAAGTGGGGCGGGCACGCCGGGAGGCTGAGGAGGCCTTGCACCAGGCTGAGCGTTTCTACAATCAGTCCCTGTATCGTGGCAACCCGCACTATCTCAAGGTGACCTTTGACGAGAGGCGCAAGGTCACTCTGCCACCGGATTACCAGTATGACGATGCAAAGCCCAAATCCGTCGTCGAAGCGGCTGCCATAATGGGCAAGGCCTGTACTCCTCTGCCTGGGGAAACACGGGTCCAGGCCTATGCACGCTGGCTGGCGAATCCCGATAACGACCGCTTCAACAAGGTCGTGGTCAATCGCCTGTGGAAAAAGGCCTTCGGCCTCGCCCTGATCGAGCCACTCGACGATCTCACGGACACGACCGTGGCGATGAATCCTGAACTGTTGAGCCATCTTGAAAAGCTGATGGTGAGCCTGAATTACGATATGAAGGCGTATCTGCGCATCCTTTTCAACACGAGCACCTATCAGCGCCAGGCCTCCCACGAGGAGGTGGCACACGGGACTGCCTACCACTTCACGGGCCCAGTGCTGCGCCGCATGACAGCCGAGCAACTGTGGGACAGCTTTGTGACGCTGATCAATCCGAATCCCGACATGTTAAACATGACCACCCACGAATACTTGGAGCAGCGCAGGCTGGCTGTGGAAAAGGTCGCCGATCCGGCTGAGGCGTTCAAGAGCATTCAAGTGGCCGCCAAGAAGTACCAGGCGCAGCCGGAAGGTGTGGAGGCCATGCAGAAGCTGTTGGCGGAGGCCCGCGATGAGGCCAAAAAATGCCAATCCATTGCTGCCAACGTCACCGGACCCGAAAAAAAGGCTGCCAGCACCCGCGCTGCTGAGTGCCATGCGAAAATCAAATCCATCAGCCGTGAGATCACGGCCCTGTACAGCAATGCCCGCCGCACCGTCATGGCGGAAGTGATCATTCCCGGCCAAAAAAAGCTGTTCGAGAAGGTCACCGGCAAGCCTTGGGAGACCATTGCTTATGGACCCAATCGTCAGGTTCCAGCTCAAGCCGCTCCCAGTGCCGACATGCAGATGGCCGTCGCTGCCAACGACGGTCGCACGATGGCCGCTGCTGGAGAAGGCAAGATCAAGCCGACCAAGGCGGAGGTCGCCGAAGCTGAGATCAAGGCCTGGAGCGAAGAAGCCAAGTACTATGCCATTCCCCGCAAGCAGTGGGGGGACTACTTCCGTTCGCGGGCACAGCAGTCCCAGAAGTGGTTGCGCGCTGCGGAAATCGAAAGCCCCGCCCCACGGGGTCATTACCTGCGCGAATTTGGCCAGAGCGACCGGGAAATCATTGAGAACAGCAACAGTGATGCCTCCGTTCCCCAGGCTCTGGCATTGATGAATGGAGAGCTCCTGCCGCAGATCGTTCATCGCTACAGCCAGCTCATGCTGACCGTGGGCAAGGCCCAGTCTGCCGACGAAAAAATCGACGCCGCTTATATGGCCGTGCTTTCCCGCAAGCCCACCGCCAGGGAAAAGGCCCTTTGCCTTCAGGCCCAGGACAAGGGCCTCAGCACCGTGGAGGACCTTATCTACGCCCTGATCAACACCCAGCAGTTCATCTTCAATCAGTAAGAGACTGCCGTCGGCGTTCTCCCATCGAGCCAACCCTGCCAAGACTCAGCAGGCAATATCGCCAGCCTAACATTGAAGATCATTCACAGATCGTGAGGTTTGTCAGCCGCTTTATATCCGACGGATTGATGGGACTATCACGGGCTGTGGCGCTCATAGGTGTCGTTTTACCCTCCTATGCCGTTGCTGGGCAACAAAAAGGTGGCTTTGCAACGGTATCGGAGCGCAAAACCCATGGGGGACTATTCCGAGGCACGCGCCATGACATGAGGGACGCTGTGTTTGAAGGGTTCAACGGGAGTGAACTTGCGAAGCAACGTTGTCCTCTCGCGGAGCGAGAGGAACTGGGCGTGTGAAAGGCGGGCGCTCAGCCGTCCAGAAAGCCCTTCTTCGTGTAGAAGGGCGGGTGCAGGTCGGCGAGCTGGCGGAAGGCCTGGGGCTCGCCGCGCAGGAGGGTGGCGGCCCATTCCATCTGCACGGGGTGAGTGCCTTGGCCATGGCCTCGACTTGGCGTAGGAGATGCTCGTCGTCCGGGTCTTTCATGAGCAGGGCCAGCTCGTAGCTGGATTCGCCGCGTGGCAGCATGCTGCCGGGGCGGGCGGTGAAAATCCAGGCGGCACACACGGCGGGATCGCGGGCCAGCAGCTCTTTGACCGGTTGGAGGTAGCGGGTGGGATCCCCCTCGGGATCAGGCAGCCGGCGGGCGGGCGGCGGATCGGGCGGCTCGGGGCGCTCCAGCAGGATGTCGATCATGTCTGGGTCGAGAAAGCACTGGCATTCCGGCAGGCCGAAATTCAGCCACAGTTCGTCCACGTCCTGCGCCCTGAGCAGATGCAGCAGCGGGTGCCCCTTGGCACCCACGACGATCATTGGCTCGGGATACGCCCACAGCGTGAGCGCCTGCTCCGCACGGTCCCGCGAGGTATAGGCGGTGATGTAGCGTGTGGGCTGCCCGGCGCTGTTTGGGGTATCAAAGAGGCAGAAGGGCGGCGGGCGTCCGGTTTTCTCCGGATCGGCGGAGGCGGGGACGATGTTCCAGAGCGTGGCGGCGGCCAGCGGGGTGTAGAAATCCCACAATGGCGTGTGCTTATCCGTGAGCAGGCGCTTCATCTGCGCCTCTAGGTGGTTGTGCGGCGTGAAATCCCCCCGTGCAGGCGTGGGGGAGGGAGGTGGGGAGGTGGTGGACATGGGGATGGTGAGGTGGAGACTGGGAGGCCGCCGTCTTGCTCCGGGGCGGTGAGGCGTGGGAGCAAGACGACGGTGGGGAGAGCTTAGGGCACGGTGATTTGGGCTTCGGGGCCGTCAGGGGCTTCGAGGCTGCCGTTGAGGGCGATGATTTTCACCTTCAGCGTGGCACCAGTGGGCTGGTCGCTGATGAGCTTTTCGAGGCTGTCGCCGCTCCTGGCATACTCGCGGTAGTCGGGATCGGTGCCGAGGAGCTGGATGAGGACGCGGTGGTTGTTGCTGCGGGTGCCGCGGCTCCATTCCGCGAGGATGCGGCCGGGGCTCACGGCGGTGAGGACGAGGTCGGTGGCGGGGTCCGGGGCGCGGGGGCTGGAGGGGATGTTCAGGCCGAAGAGTTCCCAGCGCGGGTCATCCGACCCCAGCAGCAGGGTGAGCTCGTCCACGAAGGCGATGAGGCGCTTGCGCAGAACGGCTCCGGCGTCATCCCGGGCGGCCTTGGCGGCCTTCTGGGCATTGGTGGCATCGTTCACGGCGGTGCGGGCATCACTGAGCTGCATGTGCAGGGACTGCGCCCGGCTGGCGGTGACCTCTGGCATGGGGCCGCCGCCGGGGACCTCGTGCTGCGGGTGCTGGGTGAGGTAGATGGCGATGGTGTTGATGCTGGCAAAGCGCTCGTCCTGGGTGTTGGGCACGGCGGTGGAGCCTGTCTCGGTGAATCCGGCCAGCACCCACTCTGCCGACCAGCTTTTGCCGAGCGGATGGCTCAGCACGGTGCGGGCCTGGGTAAGGAACTGGCGCACCTCCTCGTCCTTGGCCTGCATGGCGGTCAGGGCGGCATCCGTGGCCACCTTGGACTCGTCGTAGAGGTAGATGAGGCCCGGCGAGGGCGGTGGTGGAGGAGGCGGCGGCGGGGCGCCGGGCGGCACGGGGCTGGTGGGCGCATTGCCCTTTAGGCTCACAATCAAGGCGGAGAGATCGGGGGCGCGGGTCTGCTTGAGGCCCACGCTGTCCTGATGGTCCACACAGCCGTCGTGGCAGTCCTCGGCCATCGCCAGGACCACCTTTAGGTTTTTAGGGATTGGGTTGTTGCTCATGGTTCGTTTTCATTCCGGTGCAGAGATGGGAGCGGGTGGATGGCCTACATAACCTGGATCTCCCGGCTCCAGTATGTAGGAAGGGTTGCCCCAACGCAGGTTGGGATCATCCCAGCGAAAAGTGGAATCCCAGGTGATCGGCTTCATAGCGCATGCCTCCCGCCTCCTGGTGAAAAGGGTTCCGTTTTGCCCGCCCCATCCGTCGCGGACGTGCCCTGGAAAAGCGTTTTCCGGCGTGCCTCCGATGCGGCCATGCCCTGGAAAAGCGATTTCCAGCGTGTGTCTGATGCAGACGTGCCCTGGAAAAGCGTTTTCCAGCGTGCGTCCGATGGCGACGTGCCCTGGAGAAGCGTTTTCCAGCGTGCGTCTGATGCGGACGTGCCCTGGAAAAGCGTTTTCCAGCGTGCGTCAGATGCGGACGTGCCCTGGAGAAGCGTTTTCCAGCGTGTGTCCGATGCGGACGTGCCCTGAAGAAGCGTTTTCCAGCGTGTCTCCGCCTGTTCCATCCCCTGCCACCACCCAACACCCCACCCGCGCGGCGACCGTCCAGCGGCGTCGTGTTCCAGGCACAAAAAGAGCGTGAGCGACTTCATGGCGAGAGTGCGGCTGGTTGAAGGTCCGCCTCAGGAATGCGCGGAGAATACCAACCCGGCGATTTTTTGGGAAGAAGTATTTTTTGAGGCCAGAGGCTCTCATGAACCGCTTCGGTCGGTGGACGAGCGTCCCTCACGTCGCCAAGGAGATCGACCTTCCACGTTCGATCTCCGCTTGAGCCTCACCTCCTTGAACGAACCTGGATCAAGCTGCACGACGGAGAAGCAGTGAAGCCGATCCGTTCGTCTGATTGGAACCGCCCGGTGCGGAGCCGCATGCCGGATGGCGTGGGAGGGGTGACTGGCGCAATCCCGTTATCTCCATCAGATTAGGCTTTGTTCGTGCATGTCGGCTATTCATGCCGATGTCGGCGGTCTGCGTCTGGCGAGAAATTGGTCACGCTCTCTGGACCACTTTTCGTCAACTTCCTGGTTGGTTAACAATGGTGGTGGCTGATTCGCGTTTGAGGCTCGAAGGGCGGAGCAGTAGGCGTGCGAACCATAGTCAGGACAGTCCAAGACAGCATGAATAAAGCTTTCGGGCGGCGAGTATGAGTGGTCGCCAATGTAGTGCGTGATCATGCCGGGCGTAAGGTAGATAACGCCATCACCGGGAATCCAGAGGTTCTCATGTGAGCGCGTCGCCCTGCTACCAACTGGCGATCCGTGAGCACACAAACTGCACTGATGGGATCCTCGGAAGGCAAAAGATGGATAATGATCCCAAGACCGGGCAATCAAATCCTCCAGTCGATCAAGTAGTGCCGGTGGCGTCACGCCAGTCGAATACTCGTGGGGATGTTCAAGCCAGCCGACACTCAGAAGTGGCGAACTCCATGAATTGGCATCGCACGGCCCTGAATGGTAGTAGCACAAGGCGAGGTCTTCGAAGTGCATGGCGAGTGATTTTGCTATTTGGCCGTACGCGCCGGATCAGGCGATGTCGATGAGTGGACGTTGCTGGCACGACAGACTGCCACGAGCCGTTGCCTGCATCCGTTCGGCCTTGGGTGTGGTGTTGAGGTTCATGCGGCTGAGGAACGAAACATCCGTGGACAGAATATGTGATGGAATCCTCGTCGCGGCTACCATGTGTATAAATTTGTGGCTGCTTTCGGATGCTTGGCGAGCGCGGAGCGATAGACCTCGTCAGCGGATACAGCGTCTTTCGCAAACGGAAGACCTTCGAGCTTGGCAGTTTCAACCGGCCCAAAATCAATGTGCCAGTCTTCGAGCCAAGAGGGTGAAATCCATCTAGCTGCGTTCCAGTATAATCGTCCCTTCAGGAACTCTCGTGTCTGGGGCTGGAGAGGGTGATCTGAATCCGTCAGTGCTGAATAACAGATCTTCGCTTCCTCGACTGAGTGATAAGTCGAACCAAGTAAATCCAAACTCCATGCGGCAAGAAGTGCGCTGACGGCCCCAAAGAACAATCCAGTAATAAGGCCAGTCACGAAGCGTGATCTGGAAGGCGATGAGGGAGAAATCGAAGCCGACATAGCTCAATAGTTTTCACAGTTACCCAGGCCTGGGTTCTTGGCCGAACATTGTTTAGTCACAATAAACTGTGGGCGAATCAGATTAGCCCACAATTTTCTGTGGAATAACCGGGTTGAAGTTGGGGGGCGTTCACGAAACGAAAGGATTTTCGATGAATGTGCCGATTGGAGCGACTAAGTCGCCGGAGGTCAAGCCTTGGGTAAGACGAGGTTGGTCAAGAGCTGACAAAGATCGCTCGCCTGAGCGGTGAGAAAAGGCAGCATGATAGCCTGAACCGTGGGCGATGCCTGGCTGACCTCCCCATGTGCCTTTTGAGGATGAAGCCATTGATGGGCTTGAGAAGGGGCCGTGAGCCGCTACGATCTGCCACCATGCGTTTTCCAGCCTTCACCGCCCTGTTTCTTTTTCTGCTGCCTTTTTGTGCCCTGGCCGAGGTGCCTGAGGTGGTGGTGAGTCAGCTCCGAGTGGATGTGCGCAGTGCCATCATCCGGCTGGCGCCAAAAGGCTACACCCCACCCGTGCAGGAGGTGGATGAGACGCTGAACTTGGTGGTGCGTGAGATGAATGCGGAGAAAGATCCCTTTGTGCTGACCCCGGAGGAGCTGGTGGCCTTCCGCAAAGATGAAACGGGTCTCAGCTACGAGGAGCTCTCGCGGGTGATGAACGCTCTGAAGAAGGGCGTGAACAACAAGCAGCTGCCTCACATGCTGGCCTTTTACGACCACCTGCTCGATAGCCGCGCTCTTTCCCCCCGCCAAAAGATCCTCTGCTACCGCATGACGATGCACGCGGCGGCTTCCTCGAAGGTGGTGATCCCGCCTGCGCCTGTGGCGAAGCCTTGAATCAGAGCTTCCGACCCGGAAAGCGGGTGCAAACGCCGCCACCGGCGATGACGGCGGGGAGCTGCTCGGCGTGGCGACCGCTGGCGATGATGCAGGTGATGCCGGCATTGACGGCGTCCTGCACGGCTTGGAGCTTGGAGATCATGCCGCCGGTGCCGAGCGTGGATTTCGCCTGCTCGGCATGGTGGAGCACGTCGTCGATATTGGTGACGACGGGGATGGGACCTTCCTCGGGCTTTTTCATGTCACGCAGCAGGCCAGGGGCGCTGGTGAGGAGCATGAGGGTGGTGGCTCCCCAGAACTGCGCCACACGGGAGGAGAGCTTGTCGTTGTCGCCATAGCGCAGTTCCTCGACAGCGACGGAGTCGTTCTCATTGATGACGGGGACGACCTGGGGGAACTCAAGCAACTTGTCGAGCACGGCCTTCACCCGTGGAGAGCGGTCGGCATTTTCAAAGTCCTCATGGGTGACAAGAAGCTGCGCCACATGCAGGCCGTGATCGCGGAGCAGGCTCTCGTAAGCGTGCATGAGGTGCGTCTGGCCGACGGCGGCGAGTGCCTGGAGCGTGGTGACGTCCGTGGGGCGCTGAGAAAACTCCAGCGGCTTCAACCCGGAGGCGACGGCACCACTGCTGACGACGACCACGGCGTGGCCGGCCTGTTTGAGCAGGGCCACGGCCTCGACGAGCTTGCGCAGTTGCACCGGATCGGGCTCTGGCGTGCTCACTTTGGTGAGGATGCCGGAACCGAACTTCAAAACGATGCGCTGGGGGGCTGCGGAGGTCATGGGGGCGTGAAGTATGGCGGAGGCCGGGCGTTGCGAAAGTGGTTTTCCAACTGGCGGTGGCCTGCGTGCTACGCTGGACATCCGGCGGCGGGTGCGCTTCCATCGGCGCATGCGATTGATTTTATTCCTCTGCCTGCTGCTGCCCTTCACGGGCTGTGGCCTGCTGAAAAAGAAAACGCCACCGCCGAAAGATAACCGCACCGGCCAGGCGCGGCTCATCGGCGTGATCGAGATGGTGAACCCGGAGCAGAACTATGTGCTGATCAATTGTGAAACTAGGCCCACGCTGGATGAGGGCACGGTTTTGATCGGTCTCGATGCGAACGGGCAGAAATCGAAGCTCGTCGTCACGCCGGAGCGAAAGGGGAACTATCTCACGGCGGACATCCAGGAAGGCATGCCCTCCGTCGGCAGCCTGGCGCTGCAAAAGATCCGCGAGTCCGATACGCTGCCAACTCCGCCCAAGGAGGCCCCGGCCGTTGAAGCCACCACGCAGCCCGCGTCGGCGGCGCCGGCGTTTGAGATGCCTGGTGAGCGTCCGCCCCCCATCCCGGAGATCCAGTTTCCTTCCAAGCCTGCCTCTTCCTCTCCATCTCCTGCGCCATCCACCAGCGGTGACCTTCCGCTGCCCAAGCCGCTGGAGCCAGCCCCCCTACTTCCCGAGATCCGATGATTTCCGAACACGAGGCTTTGCAACGCGTGCTGGCGGCGATGAAGCCCATGGAGCGACAAACGATGTCCCTGTCGGAGGCGCTCGATGCCTTCGCTGGCCGCGACCTGATCGCCAGCGTGCCGATTCCTGGCTTTGAGCAGTCGTCCATGGATGGCTATGCGCTGCGTGCGGCGGAGGCGTCTCTCGAATCGCTGCCGGTGATCGGCGAGCAGCCTGCGGGGCGAGATTTGGGACTCGTTTGCGAGCCTGGAAGTTGCATTCGCATCTTCACCGGGGCTCCGCTGCCTGCAGGAGCGGATGCGGTGATCATGCAGGAAGATGTGCGCCGGGAGGGCGGGACCATTCGATGCCTCGACAGCGTGGAGAAAGGCGAAAATGTGCGTCGGGCAGGTGCCGATGTCTGTGCGGGTCAAATCGTGCTTCGACGCGGCGAAAGGCTGACCCCGGCTCGGCTGGGCCTTTTGGCCTCGCAGGGACTTGTGGAGGTCGAAGTGACACGCAAGCCCAAGGTGGCCGTTTTAAGCACGGGCGATGAATTGATCGCCCCTGGCAGTGGTCCGCTGGCGGCGGGGCAGATTTACAACTCGAACGCCACCATGCTGGCGGGTCTTCTTCGGCGTCTGGGCATCATCGAGATCACGACGGAGCATTGCGCCGATGATTTGCAGGCCACGACGACTTGCCTGGAGCGTCTGACGGCGACTCACGATGCGGTGATCCTCAGCGGCGGCGTCTCGGTGGGTGATCACGATCAGGTGAAGCCCGCGTTGAAGTGTCTCGGCATCGAGCCGGAGCTGTGGCGGGTGAAAGTGAAGCCCGGAAAGCCCTTCCTCTTTGCCAAAAGCTCGCGAGCCTTCGTCTTCGGACTGCCTGGAAATCCTGTCTCGTCCTTCGTGACTTTTTTGCTCTTCGTGCGCCCCGCCATGCTGCGCCTGATGGGAGCCTGCGAGGCTGAAATTGAGCCGCTGATGCTCCAAGTGCCGCTCGCGGAGCCGATGAGCAATGACGGAGATCGTCCTCACTACATCCGCGGCCGACTGGTGAAGGGCCGCTTCGAATCCAGTGGCATGCAGCAAAGCCACGCGCTGCATGCGTTGGCCCGCGCCGATGCCCTGCTGAGGCTGGAGGCTGGCGAAACGATCACGGCCGGTGCCTGCGGCACCGTGTGGCGGCTGGATTGAAACAGTTGCGCCACTTTGGGGCCGCTCCATGCTCGCCGCCCTCATCATGGAACACGTCCTCGTCATCACCCGCGCTCTTTTGGATCAACTCGGCAGCTTTCAGGGCTTCCAGCCGGACGCGGATCGTTATCTGCATGCCATGCTCGCCTCCGGCGCGAACCATTTCATGGAGCGTCCCGCCGCGGAGAACGATCCCTCGCACAAGCAACTCATCCCGTATGCCGTGTTTCATCATGCGGGCCGTTTCCTTACCTACACTCGCGGCGGAAGTTCCGGTGAGAAGCGTCTCGTCGCGAAGCGCTCCATCGGCATAGGCGGCCACATCAATCCCATCGACGCTGCCCAAGACAGCCTCGGCGAAACGATGTACTACAACGGCGTCGAAAGAGAGATCGCTGAAGAGCTCGTTCTCGGTGGCACGCACACCCAGCGTGTGATCGGCCTCATCAATGATGACTCGACCGAGGTGGGCAGCGTGCATCTCGGCGTCGTGCATCTTTTTGAACTCTCTAATGACGACGTGAAATCGAACGAGGACGCCATTCAGGATCTGCGCTTTGAAACGCTGGAGGATCTCCACGAGAGCCGCGACCGACTGGAAACTTGGTCCCAAATTTGCATTGATCATCTCTGGCAGGCCCGGCAGAAGGCCTGACGCCCGCCGAGGCAAGAAAACCTTGTCGTCGCCGAGTAAACCTGTTTTGCTTCGATTATCCCCATGGAAGAATCCACCCTCAGTGCCCCCGCAGTCGCCCTGCCCGTCATTCCATCCGAGCCCGCCCCGGGAAGCAGCGCTGCCGAGGATCGTGACCTCGTGGCTCGTGCTCAAAATGGCGATACCCGCGCCTTTGACGATCTCATCCGTAAGTACACCAACAAGCTCTACGGCCTCGTCTATAACATGACCTCGAATCGCGAGGACACGGCGGACCTACTTCAGGAGGTTTTTGCCAAAGCGTATCGCTCGCTGGGGCGGTTCATGGGGAAATCCTCGTTTTACACATGGATTTATTCCATCGCAGTAAACATGACGCTTAATCACATCAAAAAGCGCGGTCGTCACATGAAGGTGAGTCTTGACGATGTAGATACAGGGATAGAGAACGATCCAGACTTCATTGCGGTGACCACGGCAAAGACCGGTGTGGGCCGCGAAGTAAACATCCATGAGCTGCAAAAAAGACTGAACGAAGCCATGATGAAGCTGTCTGAGGATCACCGCACGGTGGTGACTCTGTATGACATTCAGGGTCACCAGCATGCCGAAATCAGCAGGATGCTAGGAGTCTCCGAAGGCACCGTCCGCTCCCGCTTGTTTTACGCTCACCGCCAGTTGCAAGCCTACCTCGAAGACTTCATTAAATAACCTATCTCCCGCGATAACCAACGATACCCACGCCATGAACGACGAAGAGTTCGAAGACATTCGCAAGCTGATGCGCCTCAAGCGCCATGAAACGCCCGGTGAGGGCTTCACGGATAGCTTCATCAAAGAGTTTCACCGCCGCCAGCGTGACGTTGCCCAGCAGCAGTCCGGTCTGGAGCGCTTCATGCAGATGCTCGGTGATAAGTTTGAGGCCTTCCTCAATCCCAAATGCGGCTTGGCTGCCGCCGCCGCCGTGATCGCCCTCGTGGCCGTCATGCTGAATGGCTTCAATGGCGTCGCTCCTGCGTCGAATCAGCCAGCCCAGGCTGTCTCGAAGGTCGAAGACGCCAAAAAGAAGGCTGAAGACCCGGATAAGCTTCAAAACAAGCCCAATGGTGTCGCGATTCCGATCTCTGACCTGAAAGGTTCAAAATAGGACGCCGACAATTTGTCGCCATGCCGGTTATTGGCAGGAAACTTCTCTTTGCCATCGGCTTGAACGGTGCCTAAAATCGCGGCCGTTCATGGAAATGCCGTCCACCAGCCTCCAGATTATCCGAATTATCAGCGGACTCCTCAGCGCGTAACGCAGCCGAGAGAGTCCGTTTCGTTTTGATCTGGTGACCTTTCCGCACGATGGCCGGATGATGCACTAGGGGCGTTGCACTTTCCATTTCGCCAGGGCCATCGGCCATTCCTTCCTTTTTTGACTCAAATGACACCCGTTACCATCTACGACACCACCCTCCGCGACGGCACCCAGGGCACAGGCATCTCCTTCAGCACGCTCGACAAGATCCGCGTGGCCGAAAAGCTCGATGAATTCGGCGTTCACTACATCGAGGGCGGCTGGCCAGGCTCGAACCCCAAGGACGCTGCTTTCTTTGAAGAAGCTGCGAAGCGCACTTGGAAGACCGCCCGAATCACGGCCTTTGGCATGACCCGTCGTGGTAAAATGAAGGTTGAAGACGATCCGCAGGTCAAAATGCTCCTCGATGCCAAAACGCCCGCCGTGACCATCGTCGGCAAAACCTGGCCGCTGCATGTCACCGAGGTCTTCCAGGTCACTTTGGAGGAAAACCTCGCGATGATCGCCGACACGGTCGCCTACCTCAAAAAGCATGGCCGCGAGGTGCTGTATGATGCGGAGCACTTCTTCGACAGCTTCCGCGAAGACCCGGAATACTCGCTGAAGACCATCAAAGCCGCCTCCGATGCCGGCGCGGACCTCGTCGTGCTTTGCGAGACGAACGGCGGTGCTTTGCCGGAGTTCGTCGAGGAGGTCACGAAGAAGGCCATCGCTCATCTCGGCAAGCCGGTGGGCATTCATACCCACAACGACGGCGGTGTCGGCGTGGCCAATGCGCTTGCTGCTGTGCGTGCGGGAGCCTGCCAGGTGCAGGGCACCATCAATGGCTACGGTGAACGCGTCGGGAATTGCAACCTCGTCACCATCATGCCGAACCTCCAGATCAAGATGGGCATCCCGCTTGGCATTGATCTGATGCACCTCCGCGAACTCGCCCACTTCGTCGATGAACTCGCCAATGTGCCGCACGACATCCGTGCGCCTTACGTCGGCCTCGCCGCCTTCACGCACAAAGGCGGCCTGCACGTTCATGCTGTGCAAAAGCTCGCTCGCACTTATGAGCACGTCGATCCCACCCTCGTTGGCAATGAGCGCATCATCACCATCTCCGACATGTCCGGCCAGTCGAACGTCCTCGTGAAGGCAGAGGGCATGGGCTTCAAATTTGCCAAGGGAGATCCCAAAGTGCAGAGCATTCTCGCCGAGGTGAAGCGCCTCGAAAGCGAAGGCTGTGAGTTTGAAGCGGCCGAAGCCTCCTTTGAGATGCTCATCCGCAAGCAACTCGGCCTCTATACGCCCTCCTTCACCCTCATCGAATACCACAGCACCCATCGTTTCCGTGGTGGCGAGCATGGTTTTGAGACCTGCGAGGCCACCATCAAGATCGACGTCAACGGCACGCCCGTTTACACCGTCGATGAAGGTGATGGCCCCGTGAATGCCCTCGACAATGCTCTGCGCAAGGCCCTTCTCCCGTCCTATCCCGCCATCCAGATCATGCGCCTCGCTGATTACAAGGTGCGCATCATCGACGGCGGCAGCGGCACCGCCGCCAAGACCCGCGTGCTCATCACCAGCACCGATGGCAATGCCACCTGGAGCACCGTCGGCGTGAGCTGCAACATCATCGACGCGAGCTGGAAGGCCCTCGTGGATGGCATCGAATACTTCCTGAGCAAGCAGGTCGCGTAAGCAGCCAAAATAAAACGCCGCAGAGGAAACTCTGCGGCGTTTTTGCATTCAAACTGGATGCGACGATCACCAGCCGTGCGCGTCACGGACCTTCATCATCGTGTCGAGGATGGTGTTCCAGGTGCCGGGCGTTTCGAGCACGGCGTTCGGGAACATGCAGCCATCCCAGCAAATGTGCTGGATGCCGCGGGCCTGGGCGTCCTTGAGCCAGTAGCCGGAGGCCTTCACGATGTCGAGCTTGCCGTTTGGATCGTCAGCGCGGCAGTGCTTGCCGGTCTTGTCGTGGCTGCCGGCGCCGTGGACGGTGCCGTCGTTCTGGGCGACGTGGAAGTCGATGGTCCAGGGGCGGAGGGCATCGGTCATCTTCTCGTAGGCGGCCCAGAATTCGGCGTCGGAGTAGCCTTCTTTGACGAGGGCATGCTCAGGGGCGTTGTAGCCGAGAGTGTAGAGGTAGGTATGGGCGAGGTCGGCCTGGAAACCAAGCGCGTCCGGCTGGCCCACGCCTTCGAGGACGTCGAGCATGTCCTTCCAGGAGTGCATGCCGGCCCAGCAGATCTCGCCTTCGGCGGCGAGGCGTTCGCCGTGGTCCTTGGCGATGGCGGCGGCCTTCTTGAAGGTGTCGATGATGCGGGCGGTGTTGGCCTGCGGATTTTCCTTCCACTTGGCGATGCCGAACTCGGCGGAGTCGATGCGGATGCAGCCGTATTTGCGGATGCCGGTGCTGTTGAAGACCTTCGCGATGCGGCAGGCCATCTTCACGGCGTCGAGGAACTTCGCCTGCTGGGCGTCATCGCCCATGGCGCTGTCACCCACGGTGCCGGGCCACACGGGGGCCACAAGGGAGCCGACGGTGAAGCCGCGGCTGGCGATCTGGTCGGCGATCTTCTTGATCTCGTCGTCGCTGGCGTTCGGGTCGGTGTGAGGGAGGAAAAGGAAGTAGTCGATGCCTTCAAACTTCTGGCCGTTCACATTCGCGGCGGCGGTGAGGTCGAGCATGCGCTCGAGGCTGATGGCGGGTTCCTGGCCTTCGCCGTCGCCTTTGCCGACGAGTCCTGGCCACATTGCGTTGTGAAGTTTGGGTGCGTATTTGCTCATGAGTAGTAGGTGGGTTGAGAAATGAGGCCGCGAGGCTAGCGGCTGCTTCTCGTAACGCACCAAAAAAGTGCGTCATTTCAGCCACGAAACCGTCTCGCCGTGTGAAATGCCTTTCCATCGTCATTTCATGCCCGGTTCATCAAGGTTTCACGGCGTCCCGGCAGCATGGGGGCGATGAAAATCATCCTCCTCTCCCTGCTGGGAGCCGTGCTGGCCTCCACCGCCGCCACGGCTCAAAACAAACTCGACGACAGCGAAGTCCGCATCAGCTACGCCGAACTCAAACGCCTCCTCGCCGCCACCCAACCCGCTGCGGAGGTGAAAGTCAAAGCGCCCCCGCTCGTGCCTGCCGCGCTGCTTTCCGCCGTGTATCGGCTGGATGCGAAAACGGGCGAGATCATCGCCGAGATGCAGGCGCAGAGCTTCGCGGAAGGTTGGCAGGCCATTCCGCTGGCCGGAGCCTCCACCGGAGCCGTGAGCATTGATCCCGCCGATGCCCGCGTGGTGGTGCAAAACGACCAACTTTGCCTCCTCACGGATCAAACCGGCCTCACAAGCCTCAAACTGACCTTTCCGACCGTCTGGCCGCAAACGCTTCATCTGGCCCCGAGTGCCGTCGCGGCCCTCGAAGTGGCTTCGTTGCCTGAGAACCATGTTTTGCGTCTTTCGAGCGGCACGATCATCCGGCAAAACGGTCGCCATGCGCTGCCGGCGGCCGGTGGCGAGGTCACGCTGACTTTGGAGGATGCAAAGAAGGAGCCTGCACCGCTCGCTGATGAAGCCATCCTCACCTCCGCCACCTATGCCACGCAGGTCGTTCGCGATGGTTCGGTGCTCACCGAGGGCACGCTGCTGGTGCGCCATGATCCACCGCTGCGCATCGTGGTCACGCTTCCGGAGTCCTCGCAGCTTCTGCAATGCCGCGTGAATGACGCGCTGATCCGTCCTGCCATCCAAAGCGGCACGCGATTGGAGATCCCGCTCGATGATCCCGCCACCGACGGCGGCGAATCGAAGATCGAGTTGTCCTTCACGAGCACCTTGCCCGCGCTGCAAGCCACCGAAGGCGAACTCAACCTCGCCCTGCCGCAGACACCGCTCTTTGCGAAGCAGATCGACTGGCAGGTGCAGCTCCCCGCCGGCTTCGACACCACCGCCCTCGGCAACATCGAAACCCTCCCACCCGCCGCCGAAGCCAGGCCCGGCCTCCACCTCCGCAAATCTCTCTGCCGCGATCAACAACCCCAAGCCCGCATCAGCTACCGCAAACGCACCAACTAATCACCACCACTCCACACCTCCATCACTCCATGAAAACCAGTCACCTCATCACCATCGCCATCATCTTCGTCGTCACCTCCTTCGCCTGGTGGTTCCTCGGCGGCACGATCACCATGCGCACCGCTCACGTTCGCGAAGCCACGAGCGATGGCGTGCATGATCGCTGGGGGCCGAATCTCGTGCAGAAGCATCCCACGGCCAGTTACAAGGCCAGCGATGGAGATCGCGTCCTGCTCCAGCCAGCGACGAGCGACGTGAAAGTATCGCTGAACTACCAGCCGGTGAAAATGGGCCTGTTTTGGCAGCGCACCTACGGCACGACCTTTGAAGGCGGTTACACCTTCAAGAATGACACCACCATCACGCAGACGCTGCACATTGATCTCGAACTGCCGACGACCAAAAGCATGCTCGACAAGGTCAGCTTTGTGATTGGCGAAGGCGACAAAGCCCGCAAATCGCTCGTCACGCCGGAACAGGGCATCATGACCGAGAGCGTGGAGCTCGCGCCCGGCCAGTCGGTGCCGGTAAAGATCAGCTACGAATGCCGCGGCACCGATGCGTGGCGTTACGCCTTTGCCGATGCCAGCCGCATCCGCGATTTCCAACTCACGCTGACCACCGATTTCACCGATGTGAACTTCCCCGTCAGCTCGCCGACCGATCGCGACCTCGCAGGGAAGGGGATGAAGTTCATCTGGAAGTATGACGACGCCATCTCAGCTCCCGGCATCGCCATCGACATGCCGCGGGAATTGAACGCCGGACCCGTCGCCGCGCAGATCGCATTCTGGGCGCCGCTTTCGCTGCTGCTCTTCTTTGGCGTGCTCGTCATCACCGTCATCGTGCGAGGCATCCGCCTGCATCCGGTGAACTACGTCTTCCTCGCCGGCGGCTTCTTCGCCTTCCCGCTGCTCTTCAGCTACATGCTCGATGTGTTCCCGGTGTATGCCAGCTTTGCCATCGCCGCCGTCGTCTCACTGGCGCTGGTCTGCGGCTACCTTCGTGCCGCCGCGGGCGAGTTCATGTTCCGCATCGCCCTCCCGGCGCAGTTTGCCTACATGGTGCTCTTCAGCGCCAGCTTCTTCTTCAAAGGCCTCACCGGTCTCACGCTGACGCTTGGCGGCATTTCCACCCTCGCCGTGCTCATGGCCCTGACCGCGAAAGTGGACTGGAGCGAGCGTTTGGGCGGCCTCTCGCCGAAACTCGCGTGATCCTTTTTCAGTTCTCCCTCCGCCGAGATTCTTCCTTGGCAGGGCCGTGGTGACCTTTTAGAATAATCACATGACGACGCTCGAAAAAATCACCTTCACGGTTGCCGAGGAAGAAGACGGCGAGGGCTATTATGCCTCGTGGGATGATCCCGCCGGAGGTGGGATCACCACGAATGGTGCCACGCTCTCCGAACTTGAGGCCAACATCACGGATGCTGTCCTCTGTCATTTTGGAGAACAATCCCGTCCGCGACGGATCACGTTGAAATTCACGGGCGAAATGGCCCTCATGGCCGCATGAAATTCCCGAGAGATCTCGATGGCAGGGAAATCATCACCGCTTTGTCCCGGCTGGGTTTTGTGGTTCAGCGTCAAACAGGCAGCCATGTGCAGCTCTCCAACGCTGGCCGGCATGTCACCGTGCCGTTTCATTCACCGGTGCGCATCGGAACGCTGAAAAGCATTTTGCGTCAGGCCGGTGTGTCCATCGAGCAGTTGCTTGATGTCCTCTGATCATTGAATGCCATCGTCATTCTCTTCCGCCATGTCCCCGAAAATCCTCATCGTCGAAGACGAGCCCTCCATCGCTGAAAACATCGTGTATGCGCTGGAGACAGATGGTTTTGCTGTCACCGCGGTGACCACCGGCCGCGAGGCGCTCGAAAAAGCCGCTGCCGAAGAGTTTCAGCTCATCATTCTCGATGTGGGGTTGCCGGATATGAGCGGCTTTGAGGTCTGCAAGACGCTGCGGCTGACCAAAACCCTGCCGATCCTCTTCCTGACGGCTCGTTCATCGGAAGTGGATCGCGTCGTGGGACTCGAAATTGGTGGCGATGACTATGTGGTGAAGCCTTTCAGCCCCCGCGAGCTCGCCGCCCGCGTGCGGGCGATCCTGCGGCGTGTATCCACGGTTCCGCTGCCGCCGGGGAAGGCGGGTGCGGTGCTGCCGCTCGTGATCGATGACATCCGCTGCCAGGCCGTTTACTTCGGCACGGCGCTGGTGCTCTCGCGGTATGAGTTTCGAATGCTCAAAGCCTTTGCCTCACATCCCGGGCGGGTGTTTACGCGTGAGCAGTTGATGGAAGCCAGTAGCGAGGAGCCGGATGCGAGCATGGAGCGCACGATCGACACGCATGTGAAGACGCTGCGTGCCCGCATGCGGGCTGTGAAGGGCGGGATCGACCCCATTGTGACGCATCGCGGCATCGGCTACTCCTTGCTCGAAGAGTGGCCGGTGGAGTGAGGGACGAAGTGGCCGACTTTCTCCGAAAGTCGAGCCGGGCTCGATTTTCGAAAAAAATCTGCCACGAGCTACTTGGCCGGGATCTCGTTGAGCGTGTAATAGCCGACCGCATGCAGCAGCGGCTGGCCCTCGGTGTTTTTCACGCCGTCGAGATGCAACTCGTGGATGTGGCCTTTCGTCAGCGGCGAAATCGTGAGGCGGACGGACTTGCCATCGGCGGCGACTTTGGCCGCGGTGATCTTTGGCAGGATCTCGTCGATCTCATCGCCGCCGTATTGCTCGCGGTAGGCGTAGGTGAATTCGCGCATCGAGTAGCTCTTCACATTCGCCGCGGTCGCCGGATCGACCGGTTGGGTGAAGGTGAGCTCAAAGCCATCCGGCTTTGCCCGCATCTCATGCACCTCGAAGGGCGTTTTGCCAGTCCACTCGCACTTCTCAAAGCAGAACGGTTTGCCGCCGCGAGCCCCCCAGCCGCGATCGCTGCCGCCAGTGAAGACGCGGCCTTCCTCATCCATGCGCCCGCCGATGAGGCCACTGGTGAAACCGCTGCGGAAGGGAATCACGACACCTTGCTTGATGCCGTTGACCGTTTCCAAGAACACGCGGCTGAGGTTGCTGTGGCTCTGATCGGCGATGAAGAGCTGTTTCGCAAAGGGACCGAACTTTCCACCGCTGGTGTCGCAAATGATCGCCGAGGCCGAGTTGCCGATTTTGCCATGCACGAGATACACAGCGGGCGGCAGCAGTTCCTTGATGCGCTCGCGTTCCTTCACCATGCGGCCGGGATCACCGCCGGGACGGGCTTCTTTACGGCCGCGATCACCTTGGAAGGCCTCGGGGATCGGATCGATGGGGCGCGGTCCCATGTTGGGGGCCTGATCATACCAGATATTGCCGCCGGGATGTCCCTGGAAGCTGCCGGGCACGAGGTGCTGCAAGGTGCAGGAGCCATGCCACGGCCCTTGGTTGTCGCAGTAGTAGGCCTCGCCATCGGCATCGAAATCGATGCCACCGGGGCTGCGGATGCCGGAGCAGGTGGGGATCATTTTGCCCTCCGGCGTGATGCGCAATGCCCAGCCCCGAAAAGGCACCTGACTGCTGAACGAGCCGGTGAGGCACAGCGTCACCCAAAGATCGCCTTTTTTGTCAAAGCGGCTGCCGATGGCATACTCGTGGTAATCGCCGGAGACACCCCAGCCATCGTTCACATTCTCAAACTCATCCGCGCGGCCATCCTGATCGGTGTCCTTCAGGCGGGTGATCTCGTAGCGGGTCGTCGCGTAGAGGTTTTTGTCCTTTGGATTGTAGGCCATGCCCAGCACCTCGTGCAGGCCACTGGCGAAAAGCTGGTAGCTCACTGCGGACGGATCACTGCTGCCAGCGCCGCTGACGATCCAGATCTCGCCGCGTCGCGTGCCGAGGGCCAGTTTGCCATTTGGCAGCAGGTCGATGGAGCCGACTTCGAGGGCGGTTTCCTTCGGTGTCTCAAAGGTGGTGATCTTGTAGAAGTCTGATTCCACTGGCGCGGCGACCAGCAGGTTAGAGATAAACACCGGGAAAAGGAGAAACAAGCGCATGATTGGGGCTGGCAAAATCGTGAAGGAAAGCAGACTCCTTTCACCCACCTGACGCGGAAGGTCAAAAGACACCTGGAAACTACCTCTTGACCATCCCTTGACAGCGAAGCCATGACGGCGAAGCGAGAGAATATGTCCGTCTTCCAGCTCAATCCCGAATTTCATCCGCGTGGCGATCAGGCGCAGGCCATCGCCAAACTGGTGAAGTCCGTCAGCGCAGGGAATCGGCATCAGACGCTGCTCGGCGTCACTGGCAGCGGCAAGACCTTCACCATGGCGAATGTCATCGAGCAAATCGGAAAGCCTTCGCTGGTCTTTTCGCACAACAAGACGCTCGCCGCGCAGCTTTACTCGGAGTTTAAGAACTTCTTCCCCAACAATGCGGTCGAGTATTTCGTGAGCTACTTCGATTACTACCAGCCGGAGGCCTACATCGCCCGCACGGATACCTACATCGAAAAAGACTCGGCGGTGAATGATGAGATCGAGCGTCTCCGCCTTTCCAGCATGGGCACCCTGCTCACGCGAAAGGATACCATCGTCGTCGCCAGTGTGAGCTGCATTTATGGCCTCGGTTCGCCGGAGGATTACGAAGGCATGATGGTGCCGCTGCACACCGGGAAGCAGATGTCGCGTGAGGAACTGCTCACCAAGCTCGTCGATATGCTCTACGAGCGGAATGACTACCAGCTCCAGCGGGGAAAATTCCGTGCCCGGGGTGATGTGATCGAGGTGGTGCCTGCCTATCTCGAAAACGAGGCCATCCGCATCGAGTTCTTCGGCGATGAAATAGAGCGCATCAGCGCCGTGGACGTGCTCACTGGCACCGTGACGCTCAAGATGCCCAGCTACACGCTTTTTCCCGCGAAGCAGTTCGTCACGCCCGGCGATAAACTGCGCAAGGCCATCGTCAAAATCCGCGAGGAGATGGAGGAGCGTGTGGCGTGGTTCGAGAAGGAAGGGAAACTGCTCGAAGCCCAGCGCATCAAGATGCGCACGCAGTATGACATCGAGATGATGCAGGAAATGGGCTTTTGTCAGGGCATCGAGAACTACAGCCGCCATCTCACCGGCCGCGCACCCGGTGCCACGCCCGGCACGCTGCTCGATTTCTTCCCGGAGCCGCCGATCGTCTTCGTCGATGAAAGCCACGCCACCATCCCGCAGATCGGCGGCATGTATGAGGGCGATAAATCACGCAAAACCGTGCTCGTGGAGCATGGCTTCCGCCTGCCCAGCGCCCTCGATAATCGCCCGCTGCGCTTCGAGGAGTTCATGGGCAAGGTGGGCCAGCTCGTTTACGTCAGCGCCACGCCCGCTCGCTTTGAGATGGAAAACAGCGTGGTGGGGAACACGGGCTACATCCCGAATAAAAAACGCGATGAAGGCATTCCCGCTGCTTTGCCGGGTAAATCCATCCGCGTCAGCGGCAATGCGCAAAGCCCCGAGGCCTTCGATGTGACCACCAAGGGCCGCGCCCTCGTCGTCGAGCAGATCATTCGTCCCACTGGCCTGCTCGATCCCATCATCACCATCAAGCCGCTCAAAGGCCAGATCGATGAAACCATGGAGCTGTGCCGTCAGCGCATTGAAAAAGGCGAACGAGTGCTCGTCACCACGCTCACCAAACGCACTGCCGAAGATCTCACGGACTACCTGCGCAATCTGAACTTCAAAGTCCGCTACCTGCACAGCGACATCGATGCCATCGAGCGGGTCGAAATCCTCCGCAGCCTGCGAGCAGGCGATTGCGATGTGCTCATCGGCATCAATCTCCTCCGCGAAGGCCTCGATCTGCCAGAGGTGAGCCTCGTTTGCATCCTCGATGCCGATAAAGAAGGCTTTCTCCGCAGCGAGACCTCCCTCATTCAAACTTCCGGCCGTGCCGCCCGTCATGTGGCCGGTGAGGTGGTGCTCTTTGCCGATATTCAAACGCAGAGCATCCAGGCCCTGATCAATATCAGCGCCCACCGCCGTCAGGTGCAGATGGATCACAACGAGAAGCACGGCATCACGCCACAAACCGTGCGCCGTGCGGTGCAGGAAAGCCTTCACATCCTCGGCAAAGCCCGCGAAGTCGAAGAAAGTATCGTCCGCGAAGGCGGCGGCGATTTCGCCGTCACCGAAACCCTCCGCGAACTCGAACAAGAAATGGCCGAAGCCGCCATGAAGCTCGAATACGAACGTGCCGCCCTGCTCCGAGACCAGATCCGCGAGCTCAAAAAGCGAGTGGAAGGCTCATCTGGCGATCTCCCGCCACGTCAGGAAGTGCGGTATGACAAACCGAAGCGGGGGAAGAGGAAATAGGAACTAAGGGCGAGGCTATTCGATGTCGAACTTTCCTGGAGCATTCAGATCAATGATGAATTCAGCCTCTTCAAACGGCTCATTGATCAGCCCGATCTCGAACTCCTCACCAGGGGCCAAATCACCAAGCCAGTCGCACTCTAGATCGAAACGCTGAATCGTCTTGAATCCCAAAGGCAGATTGAGACTAGAGCCTCCGCACATCGGGCCATGAATCTCTTTTTGGACCCCGCCAGCTTTCGGGAAGAGGCAGAAGACCGTCTCCCTAAACTCATCGTGTGAACGGTTCTCCCCCTCCAGGACAAAAGCAAAACTCCAGGGCAACCGATGGCAGTTATCCTTCTCCCCGTCTTCCTCCGAGATTTTGAAACGAACTGTCTCGAATCCCAACTTCTTGCCTTCTGCATTGATCTTCGCGGATGGGAGCTCACTCGCCGCGTTCCCGGCACGACCTTCGGCAATGATCGTGGTATGGGTTTTCTTCCACGGGTAGAGTTCCGGCATTCTGACTACTCTCATCACCTGCCTAAAGAGATGCTCATCCGGTAGCGGCCAGATCCGGTCCCTAAAGCGGCCCGCTGGGTAATAGTTGCCTTGGGCGTCATAAACCGCTGTTTCGGTTTTCACGGTCGAGTTAGCTATTCCTGACGCGGGCTTGACGGACCTGTCGAAGCTAACAACCGGGCGGAAACTCCGCCCTGCCTGACTTTGGCGCATTCCATAGCTTGTTAAGGTGTAGGTGCCATCCTCCATCGTGATCTTGTAGGGGCGAGCTGATGGCTTGAGTGCTGGGATGTCCGTTCTGTAAGCTGGGTTCTTGATGGTGAGAAATTGAGCGGGTTGCCCTTTTCGAAGAACTCGAAACCGAAGTTCGGGTAGTAGCCTCGGAAACACATGGGTGGATACCATGCCATGGCCATCCTCTTGGTCAAAGACGACCGGGCCGTCCATATCCCTCCAGCCGTTCGCACCATCTGTGACTTGGAAATGCAGAGGTTGCTCTTCGGGCTTCCAGTATGCGTTTTGATGGTTGCCGAGTTCCTTGACGGTCCCGTCCTTGCGTTTGACCTCGCTCGTTTCGCCATGCAAGTGAAACGAGTCATGAAGGGGTGTGCGGCCATCGGGAAGCGTCGCTTTGACCAAGAGCATCAAGGCTGGAACCTTTGCTTTCGTGGCCCAAGTCGCTTTGTGGAAGACGGTTGCCGTCTTCGTGTCCTTCATATGGATGGACGCTTGGTAGTGGGTCGTCTCTGCAGAGTATGAATGCCGCCGCCTCATCCATTTTCCTTCTGAATCTCCCGCCAAGGGTTTCTCATAGTCCATGCTCGCCGCGCACTCAGATTTGATGATCGCCACGTGGAGGCCGTCGGGAAAGCGGATCGTTTCCGCGATGACTGGAAAAGTGAAGACGGCGACGAACCAGACGGTAAATCGAAGGATGCGGAAGCGATTCATTTTTGGTGGTTTTACAAAATGAGTCCGCAGCATGGCAAGACCGTATTTCAGACGCCGGGCGCAACCCGGGCGAAAATGTGCCCAAAGCGGATTGGCAGTGGCAAAAAGCGGCGAGATGTCTCATCATCGACGCCGCCATGAAAAATCACCTTCGTACCTTTGCCGCCCTCTTTGGATGCCTTTGCCTCACCAGTTGCTTCAGCATGCGGGCTATGGAGAAAGCGGCGAGTTCTGACCCCAATGAAATGCCACCCACCGGCGGCCTTGGCGGGGCAGCTCTGCTCGATCTGGTGACGCTGCCTGTGCAGCTTCCCTGGATGGCCTATCGGTCCTTCACGGGGCAATGACCTACTTTCAGAAGATATGACCCGCCGTACCTTCCTCTCCGCCGCCTGCGCCACCACGGCCCTTGCCAACGCTTCCCCGCCGAAGCTGCGCATCGGCCAGATCGGCACCGAGCATGCGCATGCGGGTGGCAAGATGACCGCGATGAGATCGCTCACCGATCTTTGGGAGGTCGTGGGCGTGACTGGGCCGGAAGGCTACCAAGGATTGAAATCCATGACCGTGGAGGAACTGCTCGCCGTGCCCGATTTGAAGGCCGTGGCCGTGGAAACGACCTTGGAAGCCTCTTGCCCGATGGCTCGGCGTTGCATCGAAGCTGGAATGCATGTGCATCTCGACAAACCGGGTGCGGTGGATCACGCGGAATTCAAAGCCATGCGTCTCGCGGCAGAACAAAAAGGCCTCACGGTGCAGATGGGCTACATGCTGCGCTACAATCCTGCCTTTGAACTGCTCTTCCAGGCCGTGCGCGATGGCTGGCTCGGCGAGATCACCGAAATTGATGCCGCCATGGGCAAGCTGGCTGATCCTGGCACACGCCAAAAGATCGGCGAACTAGCCGGTGGTGGCCTCTTCGAGCTTGGCTGCCATGTGATCGATGCGGCGCTGACCATTCTAGGCAAGCCCGCCGCCGTCTCTGCCTTCGCCACACCCGTCGGGAAGGATGGCGTGAAGGACAATCAGATGGCCGTCCTCCAGTATTCAAAAGCCACGGCCATCATCCGCTGCAATCACGCGGACCCCTTTGGCGGGCCGCGTCGTCGTTTCAATGTGACCGGCACCGAGGGCACGATGGAGATCGTCCCGCTCGAAAGTGGCAAGGTGAACCTTTCTCTCACCCAAGCTCGCGGCAGTTACAAGAAGGGCACGCAGACCATCCAACTCGATGTGCCGAAAGGCCGCTATGACCGCGAATTCATCGACCTCGCCAAGATTGCCCGTGGCGAGAAAAAACTCGCCTGGAATGCCGCGCATGACATCGCCGTGCATGAGACGCTGCTTCGTGCCGCAGGCATCTGGAGCTGAGTCTTTCTCGCTGAAGGAGCGAGTCATGCGTCAGCACAGTAGCCATCTTGCTCCGCAAGATGAGCCAAGCGCTCACGCTTCTCCCAGCGTGCTTGTCGTTGGATGACCGTTGAGCTCGCGATGCG
Organism: Verrucomicrobiaceae bacterium; assembly: GCA_016713245.1. Classification (GTDB taxonomy): domain Bacteria; phylum Verrucomicrobiota; class Verrucomicrobiia; order Verrucomicrobiales; family Verrucomicrobiaceae; genus Prosthecobacter. Next base: position 1,764,539 of record JADJPM010000004.1, read on the forward strand.
CCATGTGCCTCTCGCGGAGCGAGAGGCCTACTTTGCTTCGCTGTTTCGATGCCGAAGGGACTACCCCAGATGGCCAGCGAGCACACCCATGCTCGTCGCAAAGCGATTCATCACGAATTCACGAGCCTTTGCGGCCTTGGCTTTTGAGCCAGCGGGATCTTTCGCCATGGCGAGCACGGCATCGGCCACGCGGGCCAGTTCGTCCTCCTTGTCGAGATCGAAAAGCCAGTCGCCGAGACCGATGTCGCGCCACATGAGGCCTTTGCTGGTCTGCTCCGCCCAGCGGCAGACGATGGCGGGGATGCCATTGCCGATGCACATGATGGGGCTGTGCATCTCATGGCCGAAGAGCCCCGCGCTGCGGCGGTAGGTGCTGATGGCTTCATTGGTGAGCCAGTAGGTCTCACGCCAGACGACACGGGCTTTCACGGCCTCCGGTAGCTTGTCGTAGAGCATCTCCTTGCCCACGAGCATCTGCGTCTTGTCTTCGGGGCACAGAAGGATTTTGAGATCGGTGTTTTCGATGACCTTCACGATGGCATCGAGCAGCGGCTTGCCATCGTGGTCTCGCATCGCATCGTTGCGGGCTTGCTTCACGGGATCGGGCTTGGCCTTCTTTTCTGGGATGGTCCAGTAAGGCGTGAAACGCAGGCGCGGGATGCAGCAGAGGAATTTGCCCTGTTCGAGGCCGTTGGCCTTCAGGAAGGCTTCTGCCTTGGCATCATCGGCCAGATCGACCGCGAAGGCTCCATCGGGTCCGAAGTCCATCTGCGGGCAGGTGCAGCCTTTTTGCTTCGCGAGCTCGAGCGAGACGGAATCGCGGAAGTAAGCAAACTTGGCTCCGCTGAGAATGGCGATCGTTTTGGCGAGGGAGGCCTCCGCTTCGGGCTTGGTGGAGGTGGAGCCTTGGGAGCTGAAAGTGATGCCGTAGATGCCGTAAGGCTTGCCCGTGGCCTTCGCCCACTTCTCGACATCGTTTTGCGCCACCAGAGACGGGCCGCTGCCATGCAGGAGGAAGTCACACTCCTCAAAAGCCTTCTTCACTGCTTCGCCGTTCACGATCTGGACCTTCGGAAACCTCGCCTGAAGCATCTCGGCCACGCCATTGTCCACTTTCGAAGGCCACAGGCGGATCTCCGCATGAGGCAGATGCTTTTCCAGCAGCGCCAGCACGCCGGGCGTGTGGGCGATGTCGCCGATATTCACCGTCTGCCACGACGAGCGGAGCAGCACGCGAGGGGTTTTCCCTTCCGCAGCAGAAGCGGAGATGGCGGCAAGGAGCGAGGACTGGAGGAAGTGGCGGCGGTTCATGGAGCAGGGAAAAGGAGGCTGCGGGTTCGGATTGGACGCGAAATCTTCAGGCAGGTCTCGGAGCGCCGGGCTTCCAATCGCCCACTTTGGCTTCAGCGGGGTTCACAAGGGTGATGCCTGGGTTCGTGAACTCGATGCGCCTTTGGCGATAAAGCGCCCCCACGGCCTGCTTGAAGGCCTTTTTGCTCGCCTCGAAGGCAGCGCGGATTTGCTCCGGTGAGCTGTCATCATCGAAAGGCAGTCGGCCGCCGTTTTGCTTCAGGGCGTCGAGGATTTTGTCTGTCAGCGAGGCCACGCGTTGGTAGCCGGAGGCATCGAGGCTGAGATCGATCTTCCCGCCGGGATGGATCATCATCACATAGCCCTTCACCTGCTGCCCGATCTGGAGCGGAGCGCCCACATTCGTGTGATACAGCAGCCCCACATGCGTGCCCTCAATGATCGCGTTGTAACCCAGCGGCGTTCGGGCGGCGATGAGCAGCCGCACCTCCTGCTTCAGTTTAAAGGGCGGGCGTTCTTTGCTCAGGTGCCGGTTCAGCCGCATCGTGGCGATGATGCGATCCGTCTTATCATCCAGCATCACATACACGACCACCTTTTCGCCCGGCATGACGCGTTGCTCGCCCTGCTCGCGAAAGGGCAGCAGCAGATCCTTCGCCAAGCCCCAGTTCAGAAAGGCTCCGATGTTCCGGTTCACGCTCACCACTTCGAGCGTGGCAAACTCGCCCACCATCGCGAAGGGGCACTCCGTCGTCGCCACCAGTCGGTCCTCGGAGTCGCGGTAGATAAAAACATCCAGCGATTGGTCGATGTCTGTGCCATGCGGGATGTAGCGGTTCGGCAGCAGGATCTCGCCGAGATCCCCCGCATCGAGATACACGCCATGCGGCGTGCTGTAGAGCACCTTGAGAGAGTTACGCTTGCCGATCTGGGTCATGGGCCGCGAGTAGAGGCCGGATGAAGGGCAATTGCAACGCTCATAGACCACCCAAATCGCCCAGCGGGCCTCAAAGCGAGCCGATGTGGGCGATGAGCCACTTGCCCTTCACCAGCACCATCTGGGCCTTGATCGTTTGATCCCAGCCTTCCTCACGCGCTGCGTAGGTGACCTGGGCCTTTTCGCCTTCGATCTTCACCTTCGTGACCTTGAAGCCCTTGTCCGGAAAATCCTGCGCATTGAGGATCGGGTCGGCATCCACGAGTTCCTGCTTGAACACCTTCGCGTGAGCTTTTTTCAGCCCGTCGGTGACGTGAGGCGAGTTTTGGATGAGTTTCTCGGGATCGGACTTCCCGGCGCGATTGGCGTCCTCAATGTAGCTGTCCATAAACGCCTGCGCCACCTCCCCCGGCGTGCCTTTGGAATCAGCAGCGAAGGAGAACGAGACGACAAAGAGACCGAGTGCGGCCAAGAGAAGGTGTTTCATCCCTGCCGAGTAGGCGAAACAGTCGTTTTTGTCCATCGTGAAGCTCAAAAGGAACCCGAATAACCTCCGAGAACCCGCAGGACGGCCTCCTCCTTCTCTACCACCTCGTCCCCCCTTTCCCCGTGACCAAGACGGCTCGCTGCTGGGAGATGGACCTCGGGTATTGTTTCGTGCGGACGGGAGCCATGGGGCCGCCCCATGTGATTTTCGATATCGGCTCATCACACGTGCAATGAGAATTCAGTTCATGAAGAACGGCATGAGCCAGTAAAACGACACACTCCAGCGGCTGCCTGGAGCCGCAAGAGGGCCGTGGATCAGCTTTCCCGAACCTTTGCGGCAAGACTGTCCACCATGCGGCGGAAGTCCTGCGAGTTTTGAATCTGATTGGTCACCACCTTGCAGGCATGGATGACGGTGCCGTGATCACGACCGCCGAATTCCTCGCCAATCTGGATCAGCGGCAGCTTGGTCATGGTGCGGGTGAGGTACATGGCCACTTGGCGGCCCTCGGCGATGTTTTTCGGACGACGTGGTCCGGTGAGATCACTCACTCTGAGGTCGTAGGAGGTGGCGACGACGCGCTGGATGCGGTCCACGGTCACTTGCTTGGCCGCATCGTCCTCCATCACATCGTGAAGGAGGGCGGCGAGAGCGGACTCCGTCTGCACGGGGCCTTCGAGCGAGACGTGGGCAGCCACACGCATGAGGGCACCCTCAAGCTTGCGTACATTCGAGCGAATGCGCTGCGCCATGAATTCGAGGAGCCATCCGTCGAGCGTGACATTGAAGTCGCTTTGCTTGCGGCGGAGGATGGCCATGCGCGTCTCAAAATCCGGCACCTGGATCTGCGTGGTGAGACCCCATTCAAAGCGGGACACGAGGCGGCTTTCGAGGTTTTTGATCTCGCTTGGCGGCCGGTCGCTCGCCAACACGATCTGGCGGGCGTTGTTGAAGAGTTCGTTGAAAGTGTGGAAGAACTCTTCCTGCGTGCTGTCCTTGCCTTCGAAGAAATGGACGTCGTCGATGAGCAGCACATCGAGCTTGCGATACTTCTGGCGAAACTGCGAAAAGGTCTGTCGCTTGATCGAATCGACGAACTCGTTCGTGAACTGCTCGCTCGTCACATAGCGCACGATGGCGTTGCGCTTCCGTGCCAGCACTTCCTGGCCGATGGCCTGAAGGAGATGCGTTTTTCCGAGTCCGGTGGCACCGTGGAAAAAGAGTGGGTTGTAGATGCGACCTGGCTTTTCGGCCACGGCGCGTGCCACGGCGACGGAGTAGCTCGTGTTCGTGCCGCTCACATAGCTATCGAAGTTGAATTTCGCGTTCAACCCGGCTTCGGCGAAGGTGCGGATAGGAGAAGGTTCGGGCGAGGCGACACGGGCGGCCTTGATGTAAGGCATCGAGAGCGCCGGGGAAGGGGAGGAAGGCTCGGAGGCGATCGCAAACTCAATGAGAGCAGGCTCGCCAGTCACTTGCGCGACGGCATCCGTCACGGCCCCGAGGTAATTGCTCTCGATCCACAGTTGATGAATCGGATTGGGCACCGTCACCACGAAGCGACCGCCATCAGCCATCCGGCCGCTGGCACCGCTGAAGCAGCGCTGAAAATTGTCTCCACCGAGGCGTTCGAGGAGCACCTCGCAAACGCGATCCCACAAGGTGGGCGTCAAAGTGAAGAGATCGGGCGCGGAGATGGCTTCGGCAGGCTGCTGGTCTTGAGGATGGCTTTCATTCGGGATCTCCATGTTGTTGTTGGGTGTTCTCCGGCGCGTGGAGGGTCAGTGAGTGAGTGATTGAGGGAAAGGAAGATGAGAGGCTTCACATCGCGTGCGGTTGAAGCACAGACGGAAGTTTTTAAATGGGCCGCTTTGTATGTCGAGACCACTTAGCGAGACAACCATTTCCTGCCGAAAAATTTGAAATTATTTCTCTCAAGTGATGAAACATTTTAAAAGAACTGGCGCGTCACCGTGAATGGGTGTGTGGATGACTTGTGAACAGATTGGGAACATCCAAGTATATGTCATTCGTGGCACTGGATTTGCTGACCCAAGATTTGTAACGCGTTCATTCCATCGAATAGGCATGAATGGCCCTTGCGATAGAAGAGGATACAGTCGCCCCGTATGTCTTGGCATCATGAATGCTAGCCCTGCGATCCCATTTAGCCGTCGCGAGATGCTCCGCCACTCGTGTGCCGGTTTTGGCATGCTCGCGTTGCAGGGCATGATGGCTTCGAATGCCTCGGCGGCTTCGCTCAATCCATTGGCAGCCAAGCAACCCCACTTCGCGCCGCGTGCGAAGCGCATCATCTTCCTGTTGATGAAGGGCGGACCTTCTCAGGTGGATACGTTTGATCCGAAACCGCTACTCGACCGCGATCACGGCAAGCCGCCGCCCTTTGCGCTGCCACGCGTGACCTTTGCCAAGACGGGCAATCTGCTCCGTTCGCCGTGGAAATTCCGTCAGTATGGACAAAGCGGCCTGCCGGTGAGTGATCTCTTTCCAAATGTGGCGCAGTGTGTGGATGATCTCTGCGTCATCCGCTCCATGCACGGCACAAACCCCGCTCACGGGGGCGCCTTGCTGAAGCTCCACACTGGCAGTGATACCTTTGTACGTCCCAGCATGGGTGCCTGGGTGAGTTATGGCCTCGGTACGGAAAACACGGATCTGCCAGCCTTTCTCACCATCTGCCCTACCCTCGCTCATGGCGGCGTGAATAATTGGGGCAGCGCCTTCCTCCCCGCGTGGTGCCAGGGCACGCCTCTCGGCAATGCCAGTGTCACTGCCGACCATGCCGTGGTGCGTCACATCAAGAACACCCGCACGCCCACCTCGCTGCAGCGCATGCAGCTCGATCTCGCTTCCGATTTGAATCACCATCATCTGGAGGCCGCTGGAAAAAACGCCGCTCTCGAAGCTCGCATCGAGTCTTACGAGCTGGCCTTTCGCATGCAGGCCTCCATGCCGGAGATCCAGGGCATCGCGGGCGAGACGGAGGCCACCAAGAAACTCTACGGCCTCGATGATCCGGTGACGGAGAACTTTGGCCGCCAGTGTCTCATGGCACGACGCTTTGCCGAACGCGGTGTGCGCTTCATCCAGGTCACGCATAGCGATGGCTTTGTGCAGTGGGATCAGCACAGCGATTTGCTCAAAGGCCACACCGAAAATGCAGCCGAGGTGGATAAGCCCATCTCAGGCCTGCTGCGTGATTTGAAGGCCCGCGGCCTGCTGGATGACACACTCGTGCTTTGGGGCGGAGAGTTTGGCCGCACCCCCGTGGCACAGGGCACCGATGGTCGCGATCACAATCCGCACGGCTTCACCATGTGGATGGCTGGCGGCGGTGTGAAAGGCGGCATGGCTTACGGTGCCACCGATGACTACGGCTACTACGCCACCGAGAACAAAGTCCACATCCACGACCTGCATGCCACGATCCTGCACCTTCTCGGCATGAACCACGAAAAGCTCACCTATCGCTACGCGGGCCGGGATTACAAGCTCACCGATCTCGCTGGGAATGTGGTCAAGGACATCATCGCGTAGCGGCTGGGGCAGTGGAGTATTGGAGTGTTGGAGAAAGGGTTTCAAGCTCGTGCCTCGCCCTTATTTCACTCACCCATCACTCCGCCCATCCCCCCCAGATAAACGCTCGCATCTGTGCTCGATACGCTTATGGGCATAAATGCCCTTTCAAAGCCTCGGACTCGCGCCGCAAATCCTCACTGCCATCCAAGAAGCCGGTTACACGGAACCCACACCGATTCAGGCGGCTGCCATTCCGGCCATCATCAACGGTGGAGATCTCATTGGCATCGCCCAAACCGGCACCGGCAAGACCGCCGCTTTCACGCTGCCCATTTTGACTAAGCTCACCGCCAACCCGCAACCCGAGGGGCAGCGACGCCACACTCGTGTGCTTGTCATTGCCCCCACACGAGAATTGGTGGCTCAAATCGAGGAAAACGTGCTCGCCTATGCCAAGCATCTCCCACTCAAAATCGCCAAGGTGTATGGCGGCGTGGGCGAAAAACCTCAAAAAGACGCTCTGCGTGCCGGGAGTGACATCGTCATCGCCTGTCCGGGTCGGCTTCTCGACCTCATGGGCCAGCGCTGCGCCGATTTCTCCAAGCTCGAGTACCTCGTGCTCGATGAGGCCGATCGCATGCTCGACATGGGCTTCCTCCCGGACATCCGCCGCGTCGTGCAGCAGCTCCCGCGCAAGCGCCAGACGCTACTCTTCTCCGCCACGCTTTCGAAGGAAATCGAATCCCTCACCCACGAGTTCCAGCATGCGCCGAAGACCGTGCAGATCGGTAAACGCTCCAATCCCGCCGAGACCGTCACGCAGCACATCTATGAGCTGCCGAAGCATCTGAAGCTCAATCTGCTCACCCATCTGCTTCAGGACGAAAAACTGCAAATGGTGCTCGTCTTCAGCCGCACCAAGCACGGCGCGGATAAAATCGCCCGCAAGCTTGAGCAGGGCGGTGTGCGCTGCGCCACGCTGCATGCCAACCGCTCGCAAAACCAGCGTCTGAAGGCCCTCGATGATTTCAAGGCCGGCCGTGTCCGCGTCCTCGTCGCCACCGATATTGCCGCTCGCGGCATTGATGTGGACGGCATCTCCCACGTCATCAATTTCGACTTCCCACACGTCGTCGAAGATTATGTGCATCGCATCGGCCGCACCGGCCGTGCGCAGGCCATTGGCGATGCCATCAGCTTTGTCTCCTCCGATGAACTGGATGACCTCCGCCGTTTGGAGCGCTTCATCGGTCGTGGCATCACGCGGAAGCGGGCGGAAAACTTCGATTACAAAGCCGCCCCGCAGTCCTTGGAACCTGAACGGCCCGAGCGTCGTCACCAGCCTCAACAGCGCCAGCAGCCGCAGCGTCGTCATCAGGATCAAAACCGCCGCCCCGAGCAGCGCCCCCGCTCATCCGAAGCAGGACCGCAGCGATCCGGTGGTGAGGCACCCAAGCCAGGTCAGGCCAAACCGAAGCCCCGGAGCTTCTGGAACAAGCTCACCGGCCGCTGAGCCATCATTCGCTGGTAACAGGGGTGCCCGCTTCTTCGCCAGGAGGGCGGCAGGCTTGCACGACGAGTTCACTCAGCCAGGGATCAGGCTGCTCCACCGCCTCCGGCGGGATGGTGAACTTCGTCGTATTCGTGCTTCTCGAAACGAGCTTCAGGCCAAAGGGGTAGTCTTTGAACAGCTTCGAGCAGAGCGCGGCGATTTGGAGCCCTTCACGCTGCGCCCGCGCCGCGATTGACGCCATCGCTGGAGGCTCAAACTGAAGGTCAAAGCCGTGTTGATTGAAAAACTCATCGGCCCACAGCATGAGATCATGCGCATGAGCTTCATCGATCTGGCTTTGCAAGGGCTTGGCCTGCCCGCGAAGACGCTCCAGCGTGGCCGCCGGGTGCCGCACCAGCTCCGCATCAATGCTCAGCTCCGGCAGGCCGAGGCTGGGCATCTCGAATTTGAAATCACGCAGCACCTTCTCCCAGGCGGTTACCAGACCGCGTGCGCCCGTCTTTTCCTCCGCCGCACGCGAGGCGATCTCGCGCAGCGCCTCATCATGGAAGATGGACTTGATGCCGTAGGCCGCAAACTCACGCTCATACTGGCGGATGAGGCTGCCTTCACTCGTCTTCATGATGGCGAAGAGATCATCCGCGCTCAGCGGATCACACACCACCCGCACTGGCAGGCGGCCGATGAACTCCGACTCGAAGCCGTAATCAATAAAATCCTTCGTCACCGCATCGCGGAAGAGATGCTCGGCAGGCGTGCGCTCGGGATCGCCCGCAGAGACAAAGCCGATGGCCTTCCGGTTCGTGCGCTTCTCGATGATCTTCTCCAGGCCCGAAAAAGCCCCGCTGACGATGAAGAGAATGTTCCGCGTGTTGATCACCTCGCGGCCCGTGCGGCCCTTGCGGGTATCAAACATCATCTGCATCTGGCTGCGGATGTCGTTTTGAGAATAGAGTGGCACCTCCGTCTCCTCCATCAGCTTGAGCAGCGCCGTCTGCACGCCGCGTCCGCTCACATCCCTGCCGAGGCGCTCCGCGCCGCTGCTCAGCTTATCGATTTCATCGATGTAAATGATGCCGTGCTCCGCGAGGTCGATATCGCCATCCGCCTTTGAGACAAGGTCACGCACCATGTCATCCACATCTGCCCCCACATAGCCGGTCTCGCTGAATTTCGTGGCATCCGCTTTCACGAACGGTACGCCGATGAGATCCGCGATGCGTTTGACGAGGTAGGTCTTCCCCACGCCCGTGGGGCCGCTGATGATGACGTTCTGTTTCGAAAATTCGAGCGGCGTGGCGTCCGGGTGCTGCTCCCGATCTTCTCTCAGCATGCGGGCATGGTGGTAATGATCGCACACCGCCGTGGCCAGCACCTTCTTTGCCTCGTCCTGGCGGATGACGAAGCGGTCGAGGTGTGCCTTGATATCCGCCGGTTTGAAATTGAAGGCAAAAGCAATGCTGGTGTCCTTCTCGGGCTCATCGTCACCCTCTTTGGATTCCGTCTCCCCTTTGCCGCGTGGCATGGGACCATCGATGCGGGTAAATAGCACCTGACCTCCGAGCGTGTTCTTGATGAAGTCTTCGAGCTTCTGGCTGATCTCCTCGGCGGAAGCGGGCTTTTTTGGCTTTTCGTCGTCGGGAGTATCCGGGGCAGCCGGGGGCGTTTCAGAGGTGGGATCGCTCATGGGGGGCACCACGCCTAAACCAGCGCCGCTGGTCTGCAAGATGTGGTTTTGATGCCAACTCGCATCCCGCTAGCGGAACAGGTTCTCCAAACTCCTCATGGATCACTTCAAGTGGGTCGCGACCAATCGCCAGCATCGCCACCGTAAGGAATCCGGAGCCGGCACTGCCATCGGTGACGGTCTATTTCGTGAGCACAGGCTCGCTTGAGGCGACGCTGGGATTGCGAGCTTTTTTGAGGACCTGCACGGGTTTGGAACCGGGCTCGATGGCCATGCGGTGAACGGTCTCGGTTTGCGTTTTGCCATCGAAACTGCCAAAGAGAAATTCTTTGCCGCCGGGTAGCCAACTGGGGCCATCGGCGTGGAGGCCCTTTGGGGTGACCCGGGTGATTTTGCCGGTGGCGATCTCGATTTGGAAGACGGCGGAAGGCGGGCCTTCGTCATCGGGCTTGGTTTCCTCGTCCACGGACTTGTCAAAGAGCGCGGTTTTGCCATCGGGCGAGATGCTGAGGTGGGCGGGCATCGAGAGACCTTCGATGGGCTTGTCCTTGGGCAGATCGGTCAAGTTCGCTGCGCCAGAGTCATCGACTTTGGCGAGGTAGAAGCCTTCCAGGTCATGGCAGAGCCAGTCTGAAGTGCCGGGGATCTGGGCAAAGCCGGCGGCCTGCCGTACGCCCTTGTCGATCACGATCTGAAAACCACCGCCGGTGGCGCTCACGGAGGCCAGGGACCAATCGGATTCGGCAAAATGGTTGAAGAGCAGTTTCTTCCCATCGCTGCTCCAGATGGCACCGAACTCGTTTTGGCCTTCGATCCCCTTCACCAGGTTGGATTTGCCCGTAGCAAGATCGTAGATCGCGATGCGGCGGTTGCCTTCCGCATCGGATTTCGTGTAGGCGATCTTGGTGCCGTCCGGTGAGATGGAGGGATCCGCGCCTTCGACGAGCTTGCGTGCCTTGGGCTTGGCGTCCGCGAGATTGGCGACGGCGATGTGCGTTTCCGATTGGAACGCGACCGTCTGGCCGGAGGCAGCCGTGATGAGAGCGACGAAGGAGAAGAGGAGGTGGCGCGTCATGATGGAGAAGGTTTCTGCTTACTCGCTGGTGGCGAGCTTGTCCGGCGCAGTGATGAGCGGCTGGAGTTTGCCAGCAAACTCACGAGTATCTTCCAGGGCGGTGAATTCGGCGAACATGCCTTCCGAGCCTTCCAATTCGCTCGGCGGGATGGGCATGAAGACGGAGACCATGGCCCAGCGGTGGTTCAGATTGCGGAAGATGGCATCGACGTAGGTGGCGGCCACATGCTCGTAGTGCGAGGCGCAGGTGGTGTCATCCGAGCCGACATACCAGTAAATGTTCACGCCGCGCTGGCGGAGGCGGCGGCCATTTTCATCCATGCGGTCGATGGCGAGACGGAGGTAGGTGGCCGCAAACGAGGTGCCATCCGGCTTGTTAATCGTGACGGGCACGCTTTCCACGATGCTCCATCCTTGGCTGGGAAGGCAGACCTCCGGACGGTGAAGGGAGCGTTTCAAATGCCCGCTGAGGACGACGGAGGCGGTGACGAGGCGGTTTTTCTGATTTAGGTAGCTGCAACGTTCCAGCTTCACGCCCTCATCGAGGCCCTTTTTCTCTTCGGCTGTGACGCCGACCATGCGCCCTTGGTAATCGTCCACGGAGAGCGGCAGGTCGAGCGTCACGCCAGCGCGTGAGACGAGGTAACGGATGTCCGTGCCAGCGCAGATGCCGAGCGTCGCGGCGAGCAGCATAAAAACGGAGATGAGCTGCGCCAGCGTGCGGCGGGGCAGGGGAATAACCACCCAGGCGCTGCCACCTGCACGCGGGCTTTGATGGCGTGCGAGATTCTTTTTCATCTCACGGCCTTCCAGCACATAGCAAATGGCAAACATGCCTGCCAGGGCCACGCCGAAGACGGCGAAGCCGGCCATGGTATGGAAGAATGACATCTCTTGATGCTCGCCGATGCGCTTACCGATGGCGAAATCCGAGCCAAACCACATGCTGCCGAAGGCCAGCATCAGGAGTCGCGCCACATTCCCTGCCACCGCGAGTGGCACGGCACAGATGAAGAGGATGAGTCGTGAACGTGGAGCCTTCAGTGCCAGATAGCCGAGCAGGGCAGAGATCATCATCAGCACGAAGAGCGAATTGATGCCGCTGCACTTCGCATCCACATCGAGGCTGAAAGCCGCGCCCGTTTCGATGCCACGGGCTGTATCCGGCGCAGATTGCAGGGCGCTGCCTTCATTGATGGCGGGCACACCCAGCAGGCTGAGCATCTTCGCCGTCATCGCGGCGGTGCGAGGACGCAGCGGCGAGGCCACGGAGTCCTCCAGCGGCTGCATCGGCCAGGTGAAGAACAAAAACAGCCAGGGGAAAAACAGCGCCCGCATCCACTCACGCCCGCCGAGGAGCAAAATGAAGCCCGCGAGCACGAGCTGAATCGAGAGGAAGGCCGGGTAACCCGTGTTCGCTTTGAATCCGACCCAGTAAAGAAACAGGCCGAGGGCTAGAGGCAGCACGCCCAGCCAGTGTCCACGCCAGGGAAGGCCACGCAGGTTCGAGCGGCGCATCCACACGAGTCCGCCCGTAATGACCGGCACGAACAGGCAGAACATCCAATCCGCATACTTCGTGACCCACAGGTACCAGCCATGTAGCACGCTCATGCGGTAGCCGAATTCCCACTCCTGATAGGGCCACACCACGAAAAGTAGGATAAAGCCGAGCCCCATCACGCCCACGGACGCCTTCCAGAGAAGGCTGGAGTCAGGTTTGGGCGTGGCGGCAGGCGCGGGGCTGGACGAATCGGCTGGCATGTGTCAGAGGGGATTCGGATGCTTGCCCGGAACCCCGAAGCTGGCAAGATTCATCCGCCAACCATTTCTTCACACTCCCGTATGGCCACCCCCTCCAAATCCAAGCCATCCAAAGACGCCGAGTCTTCCTCCAAACCACCTGCCACGGACGTCATCGATGTGGTGCGGGATGATCAACACCAGAGAAAAAACAGCGGGGAAGCCAGCCCCGTCGCTAACGCCCGTGGTCTGGACACCGCACCGCGTTTTTTCATCGCCTCGCTCGTGATCACCGTCATCGCCGCCCTCGTGGTCTGGCAGATGATGGTGAAAACGCTCGATGAGCGCCTTGGCAGCCTTCCCATGGCTCCAGCGGCGGCTCCCGCGTCTCCAAAAGAGGACGCTGGAAAGTCCACGCAGATCGAGGAGCAGCTCGCGGCCATGCAAAAACAACTCGATGCCTGGCGGCGGGATCAATTGAGCACGCAGAAAGAACTCCGCGAAACCATCGAACGTGTCGCCGCTGCTCGCACGAATGCCGCGGCCGCTCCTGCCTCGCCTGCTGCACCGGCTGGTAGTCTGCTCGATGGTCAGGGCCAGCCCGGCGTCGAGCGCATGGCGGAGATGGTCTCCAATATCACCCCCACGCAGGCGGAATTCATCCAGCTCAAAGAGCGTAACCGCATCACCGCCTACGCCGATGAAGCCATCGCCACCGGCAGCCGCAAGCCGCTCGAAACCCTCGTCGAGTATATCCGCGGCTCCGGCTCGGAACATCTGCGGGATGCCGCCCAGGCCGAGTACCTCCGCGTGGTGCGCATGATCCAGTTTTATCAGCGTGAAGACCCCGGCTTTCGGCTTCCGGTCACGGACCTCTTCAAAGGGGAGAACCTCCAATACGAAGCTGATTTGAAGCCACCGCATCTCTTCAAACTCCTCGCCGATGCGAAGCAGCCCTGGGAGGTCCGTGTGCGTGCCGCCATCCTGCTCAAAAGCAGCGATTCGCCCGAAACGAATGCCAAACTCATCACCGCCATCAAAGAGGATGAATCGCTCGAAGTCGCCAAACATGCGCAGATCGCCCTGGAACAGCGCATCCAGCGCCGCTTCCGCCTACTCGACATTCCCGCCATTGAGGCATGGTCCGCCGAGCAGGCCAAAGGCACGACAAAGTGAACCTTCAGCGCACCGCTCGCACATGATCGGCGCTCGCCAGCGTCTGCACGGCTCCATCGGCAGTTTCTAGTAGTAGATGACCTTCTTCATCCAGATCAAGCACGCGACCAAAGACCTCCCCCTGCGGTATTTGAGCACGGATTTGGCGATGTAGCAGCCAGCTCCGCTCTCGCACCTCAGCGATGGCTTCGCCGTAGCCATCGTCCAAACGCTGAAACTCCGCGTGAAGGCAACCCAGCAGCCGATGGGCCAGCGCATTTCGATCGATCTCCCGCAAGACCGGAGAGTCCAACTTTTGCAGCAGCGAAGTGGCACTCAACTCCGGTGGGAAATCGAGCGTGTTCACATTCAAACCGATGCCGAGCACCAAAACCATGCCGTCGCGGCCTGAGATGGTCTCCGCCAGCAGCCCGCTTGCTTTGAGGCCGTCGAGGTAGATGTCATTCGGCCACTTGATGCGTGGCGAGAGCGGTAGCTCGGCCTCGATGGCCTTGCAGATGCCCAGCGCAGCCAGCGTGGTGAGGCGTGGCCACTTGTCGAGCGAGGCCACCGGCTTCAAAAGCATCGAAAACATCAGGTCTTTGCCCCGCGAGGCGATCCAGCGATTCTCACGCCGACCTCGCCCGGCCGTTTGGGATTCGGCAAACACCACCGTGCCGATGGGCGCACTCGTGGCATTCTGCTTTAGCCAGTCACTCGTCGAAGTGACTTCATCGAGCACGGTGACGTGCCAGGGAAGGGAAGGAAGATGCAAAGTGGCGGCGACAAGCGGGAGCATGAGAAAGCGTTCAGCCGCCACGTTGGAGCACAGATAGCTGGAAGACAGAATAAAATGCCGCAGGTTAAAATCTTTACAGCCCAGATGGGCACTGAATTATTTCGCCTAAGAATGGGCGCATCCGCCACCTTCGCCACCGGCGTCTTGAAACGCCTCAGCCCCGGTGAAAACAACGCCCCGCCTGCCGATACCCTCCCCGGCATCAAACCCGGCCCCGGCGGCACCATCGACACCCTAGCCCAAGCCCTCGCCAAACGCGTTGCCACCTCCAGCGCCCGCACCACTCAGCAAAACAAATCCAGCGCCACGCTCGAGCAAATCACCGCCAAAGTCGAAACCCTCGCCACCCACCGCAAGGAAATCCAACTCGCCGCCGATCAGGCCTGGCCCTGGCGTCAAAACGGTGTCGAAGCCATCCGCAAAGCCTTCCTCCTGCCGGTGGACCGGCCTTTGAGTGATTGATCCGTGGTGTGACCTGCCTGTGAAGCGGCCCGGCCTCCCGCCCTGTGGGGGGCGCTGGGCTGCCTGCATATCCGCCGCCGGTTTTTCCTCCCTTGATAGCTGCGGTCAAAACACACCTCACAGATCATCCAGCGGGCTGGTGATCTCTCCGCGCATTGCTTTGGCGAGTTGGGTGTAAATCTCCGTCGTGCGCACATCTGAGTGGCCGAGGAGCTGCTGCACGGAACGAATGTCGATCCCCCGAAGCACGAGATGGGTGGCAAAGGAATGGCGCAGCACATGCGCCGTTACTCGCTTGCTGAGTCCTGCAAGCTTCGCCGCCCGCTCCAGCTCCCGCGTGATGGCGATCTCATGCAGATGATGCCGCCCGCGCCCGTAGGAGCGTTCGCCAGAACGCGGGCTTCCATCCCGCTCGAGATCCTCCCACACCTTGGCGGATGGTAAGAACCAAAAACGCTGAGGGCCGGAGGCGTTTTGGACAGGAGCGAAGCGACGTGCCCCGAAGGGGTGAAAGCTGCAAGTGGGCAGCTTTCATCAAAACCACGGCCAGCTCTCCGCCGCTTTCGGACTCTTGACGTCATAGGCCTTCGGCATCGCCACGCCGGGCACGCCGTCTCGGCGGTCGGCATCAAACACCGCCCGCACCTGTTTCAAATGCTCCTCAATGGGGTGCAACAAGCTTTTCGGCAGCGTGATCACGCGGTCCTTGTCGCCCTTGCCACCCCGCACTTCAATCTTCCCGCCGCCCACATCCACATCCTTGATTCGCAGCGCCAAAACCTCCGCGACACGCAACCCGCACCCATACAGCAGTTTCACCGCCAGACCGGCATCGCCTTTCGCACCTGTCAGCAGGGCCTTCACCTCATCTTGCGTCAAAACCACTGGCAGGCGCTTGGTCTTCTTGGCTCTCGTTGCCGCGATCCCTTCGACAGGCAGCTTCAGCACTTCTTTGTAGAGGAAAACGAGGGCGTTGATCGCCTGATTCTGGGATGACGCCGACAAGTTTTTGTTCACCGCAAGGTTGGTCAAAAAGGCTGTGATCTCCTCCGCACCCATTTCCTGCGGGTGCCGCATCTTCCCGCACACCTGAGCCTGGAAGCGCACATAACGCTTGTACCACTGTACATACGTCTCCTCCGTCTGCCGGGAGTACTGCTTCAGGCGGAGCACGCCGCGCAGTTTCTCTTCGAGACTGGGCTCAGAGTTTGGAATATTCACACATGAATTTTACCCTCCTATGTTGGAGTAAATCCATGTTTTTGTTGCCTGATTCCAACATAGGAGTGTAAAACCACCCCTATGAGCGACACGCCGCGTACTTTTCCCACCAATCTGTCGGATATAAAGCTGCTGACAAACCTCACGATCTGTGAATGATCTTCAATGTTCGCCTAACAGCAGAGTTCCATGAGGAAGCCCCTGAAAATAGCCCTCAAGATTGTCGCGGCGATCGCTTTGCTTCTCGTTATTGCGGTCGGGCTATTGTGGATTCGGTTTCGACCGGACTCCAAGGGCCGCATTATTCCACCGTTCGAGAGCATCGATATGGCAGCTTATACGCCATTCTCCACGGCCGTCAGAGGTGCCTCAAGAGTTCGACTCTATGAGGGACTGCCACATCAGTCTGGGGAGCGTGATCTTCTTGAGTCGGAGCTCAACTCGAAGGAAACCTTCAAGAGCCACGGACACCATTTCTATCGTGCGGAGATCGAGCCCTCTGCGGACGATACAACCTCACTCCGCAACCTTTCGACCACCGCCACTGGCTTTCATGAGTGGGGAGGTATGAAACTTTGCGGCGGTTACCATCCGGATTGGCTGATTCGGTGGTCGTCCGCCGATGGAGCGGATCATGAGTTGCACCTTTGCTTCGGCTGTCATGAGGCGAAGCTTTATGGTCCAGGCTACCAGTTGTATTGTGATCTCGGTTCGGATTGCTACACTGCTCTGAAATCTATTCTGGAGCGCTATACCAAACAACGCCCCACTAAAGCCCAGAAATGAATCACAACGAACGAAACGGAGGCGAACATTAAAGGGTGCATTGCTGCGAGCCTCAGCGAGCCAGCAAATGCCCCTGTAGTTGAACAAGCCCGACTCTAGCTTCTTCGTGGCCTTATGCGCTTTGTGTTGCGCGGTTGATATCCGATTGGCTCTTGGACGATGGTTTTGAGCAGCGCGATGACTCTTGATCTTCGCGTGACGTTCTCGCCATGATTTGGTTGTCATCGTTTTCGGCGCTCCGATGGCTCTTTTCGGGCGCTGGGGCGATCTGTGTGCGTGGACTGCCTCCAGCGCGGTGTTCCGTATGCTGTTGCGGTGGGCGTTTCATGCTCGTTGCGCTCCTTTTTCTCTTGGTGGGGCGCGGCTTTGCACGGGCACCCACAGCGCTCCGTTTGTCCATGATGGCATGATCCGCGCGATCATTTGCATCGGCTGCTGGCAGCACGGACACAGGTGTTTTCGCTTCGCAGTTCCTGCTTCTTCGTTCTGAGCTGCCTCTTCTGCCGATGCGCTCGGCGTGGCGGTAATGGTCGCAGCTCCGCTGCCTTGTTGCACGCGCTGCCGGGTCTTTTTGGCGGCGGGGTGGTGGTAGCCGTAGTAGCGCACGGCGCGGAGTTTGGCAGGCTGCACATGGCGGAGGTGTCGCCGGACGAACTCGATGCCGCTGAGGGTCATCGTGCGTGCTCGTGGGTTGTTACGATCACTGCGGTCGAGGTAACGAAAGGTGACGTGGGTGTCGGTGATGGACAGGATGCGGCTGTCGCTGATGACGCTGCGGAAGATGTAGCGCCCGAGGTATTTGACGGCGTTCTCGCCGCTGCCGAAGGCCTGCACGTTGACGCCCCACTTTTTGCGCCAGACGGCGGGATCACAGCTCAGGCCGTGGGCTTTCATTTGCTGGCCGAAGTGATGGCGGAGCACCTTCTTCAAGGCATCGGCTGGCATGAGGTAGTCGGCATTCTTCACGACGACGTAATTGCCTTGCGTGTCCAATCCAGCTCCGGGGACGATGCAGTGCAAATGCGGATGGAAGAGCATTTTTTGGTTCCAGGTGTGTAGCACCATGGTGAACCCGCTGGTGTCGGCACCGAGCCACTTTTTCTCGGCGAGTGTTTGACTCAAAGTGGCGGCGCTGGCGTGGAAGAACGCGTCATAGGCGGCTTTGGCTTCTTTACCGAAGAACAGGTCACGCAACTCGGATGGCAGCGTGAAGGTGACCATAAAATAAGGCGCGGGGATGAGCTTGCCCTGCTCACGCCGCACCCACTCGGCGGTGGCGGTGCGTCCGCACTGTGGGCAGCTTTTGTGATGGCAGCTGTTGAAGCCGTATTCCCGCTGACCAGGACAGGTCGGGCATTCATGCACATGCCCGCCCATGACGGCGGTGCGGCAGTTTTGCAGTGCCCACACGGCACGGCGCTGCACGCCACTGAGCACCGGCTTGGTGCTCAGATAGGTGGGCAGGAACCGGCGCAGGGCGTCGATGACCGTGGGCATCCTCTTGGGTGATCAGGGATGAGGCGAAGCTAGCGCGGCAGGCCTTCGCAGAGTCCTTCCATCAGCTTCAGTGCCTGCTGCTCGCTCTGATGGGTGAGGTGCAGGTAGATCTCCGTCGTGTTCAGGTAAGCGTGGCCGAGCAAGTGCTGCAACGTGTGCAGGCTGGCACCGCCTTCGAGCAGATGCGTGGCGAAGGAATGACGCAAGGTGTGTGGTGTGGCCTCCGGCAGGTCGGAGTTCTTTGCGGGCGAGAACAAGGAGGCGCTGGAGGGAGTTGTGCGGCATCGTGCTCTTCGCGGTGCGCATGCGCTTGGCCAGAGCCTCGGGCGTGTTGTCGCCACGGCCTGCATTGGGGAAGAGGAGCAGCGGATGGCGGTGGAAGCTCCAGTAGTCACGCAAATCCTCAAGCATGTGCGCAGGCAGCGGGATGGTGCGGTCTTTGTTGCCCTTGCCGGCGCGGATGCGCAGCTTGTTCTCACTGCCGATGATGTCGCGCACGGTGAGCTTCAAGCATTCCGAGAGCCGCAACCCACAGCAGTAGATGAGCTTCAGCGGCGTGCGGTAACGCCGCAGGCGGATGTGGCAAAGCAGCGCCCGCACTTGCTCACGCGTCAGCACGGGCGGCAGCGTGTCGTGATCCTTCGCCTTCACTTGGTCAAAGAGCCGCCAACGCGGATGGCCCAGTTGCTCGATGAAGAACACCTGCGCCATCGCCAGTGCCTGACGGATCGTCTTGGGCTGCCAGTGGCGCAGGGTCTTCACATGCAGCAGGTAGTCACGCAGCAGCTCCTCGGTGAGTAGCGCCGGATCAGCCTCAAAGTGCTCACTGAGTAGTCGTAATTGCCGGTAGTAACTGTGCCGCGTGCGCACCGAATCATAACGCAGCGCCAGCACGCGAGCGAACTGCTCCATGGAAGGCCACGGGTGCGTGTAGGACAGCGGGTCCGCATAGTCCTTGCCACTGCGCAGCGGCAGCGACTTGGGCGAACGCGGCGGCGTGGCCTGAACGCTAGGTGAAGACGATGATGATGTGGTCGAATGCTTGGCTGCACCCAACCGACGGCGAGAGAGATGAGGATTGAACATAGGACCTCAACCTGCTAAAACACCTCCCCTAAAGCCCTCGATAAATGCTCACGCATCCTTCACCTCAAACCACCTCCGAACGACCTTGCCGCGCAGCGGCTTTGTTCAACAAAACGGATGCAGGCAACGGCTCGAAGGCTATCTGTCGTGTCAGCAACGTCTTGCGCTCGCCGTCGCCTGATCCGAGACGTTCGCCCAAAGAAAATGGATCCGCTGGTCTACCCGATTATCTTTCGATACGATGACATGACAGTGCCTTCGGGAGATGATTTCCCGAAGATTTGGCAGGTCAGATTTCGGGGGGAGCGAGAGTTTGACGCGATCGAGTCTATTCATCCTTCGGCGAGATTTCACTGGATCATAGACGGGAACGCCAACCTTTTGAACATCTCATTGGAATCGAAGACGAGAGAATGGCTTCGGCCTTTCCGACACGTTTGGAGGTGCGTAAGAGAGTACTATTCCATCGCAGAGGGTCGTCAGATCACGATTGGCGAATTGAGGGGACTCATCGAAGGCACTCGACTCGACGAAGAGAAGTCCCTGACGCCTGCGTTACAGAAGTTCCTCGATGGCCGTGATCTTGGCGCCATTTTCACCAAGTCGATGTTCCATGAGTTCATGCGTGAATAGGCAAGAGCGAACAAGACGCTGGACACCAAAACCTGACCCGCTGAGAGGCGAAAGCGCCATGACCATTCGAAACATTAATCCGGAATCAACGCTCGCCTCCAGGTCAGGTCTGGGTCAGCTTTGACGTTCGTCCAATTCAACGAGCCATCCAATGTCATTCCGCCGCAACACCAGCAAGGCACTGAAATGGCAGCAGTGGTTGCGCAAGCACCAAGACGAGCTGCTCGCCTGCGGCATTCCTCTCGCCGTGCTTCAGGACGAGTCGAATTGGCTATATTTCCTCGACCATGGCTACTTCACTCCAGTTACAGGCCGCATACCAGTTATTCAGCTTGAGGACATGAGCCGAGAAGATGCCGTGAGGCTTTGCTCATTTTTAGAGCAGAGTGACTACTATCCAGATTGCAGCACGTTTCGCTGGTTGCGAAGCCATTTCCAGACTCCAACCTCGTCTAGACCATGAGCACGACCACACCACAACCAAGGCCGAACAAAACGGATGCAGGCTCGAAGGCTATCTGTCGTGTCAGCAACGTCTTGCGCTCGCCGTCGCCTGATCCGAGTCGTTGCTCAAAGAACTAGTCCGGCTCCTTTCATGATAGCAGATCGACGAGACAGATAGTCCATAGCTTCCGCATGGCTGCTCGGCTGCATCATTGTCGTTCATGGTG
This sequence comes from Verrucomicrobiaceae bacterium, assembly GCA_016713245.1. Taxonomy (GTDB): domain Bacteria; phylum Verrucomicrobiota; class Verrucomicrobiia; order Verrucomicrobiales; family Verrucomicrobiaceae; genus Prosthecobacter. The sequence goes on from JADJPM010000004.1 coordinate 1,785,145, forward strand.
TGATGCTGTTCATCGTCGAGGTAGGCAGATCCTCGGCTCCTTTCATGATTGCATGGTTGGTTGTTGAGTTGTTGCTGGCTGCTCCATTCTTTGGCTACTTGCTGGGCATTCCGTGGTGCAGGTCCCTGGCGCGAGTCGTGAGTGGCCTTCTATTGCCACTGGCCATACTTCTTCCGATACCCCAGCATGAGATCGAACGGACGCCCTTGTTTTGGTGTTGCTGGACGGTGTTTCTGTTTTCCGTCCTATGGAGCCTCGTGAGCATGAGGCAACAGCAGACACCCCAATGAACATCCACAAAGACTACCCCAAGAGCGAACCCAGACCGCTGGAGCGAACCGCCGCCCCGCTGGGCAGTCGGACAGTTCAGGTATTCTGGCCGCGACTGTTGCAGCCGAACGGGCGTTTCCGGCGGCGGTCGCTGAGCTTGATCGGTCGTTGAACAGAGTCATGGGCGGAAGAGCGTGGGGAGGTGAGAGATACCCGGGCTACTGCGGTGTATTGGGAATCCTCAAGCGCCGGGCACGACGTTCAGCATCATGCGCGTTTGGAGTTCGGGTCGCTCGCCTCGCCATGCTGATGGAGTTCATCGTGATCGCCTTGGCATTCGAGATGGGTGGTGATGAGCACCGGATGCTCCACGCTGGCCTGCACGGCATGCTCGATTTCCGTGGCGATGCGGTGGGCATCGCGAAGCATGATCTCATCGTCGAAAAGCAGGTGGACCTCGACGTAGTGCATCTCACCCGCATCCCGATGACGCAGGGCGTGAAAGCGCAGACCGTGCTTTTCGGTCTCACGGCGTAGTGCGGCATCCAGCGCGGCATTCAAAGCTGGATCGGCGGTGTCCATGAGGCCGCCGATGCTCTGGCGCATGAGGCCGTAGCCCGTCCAGATGATGTTCCCAGCCATGGCAATGCCGCAGACGGAGTCCCAGCCATGCCATCCGGTGATCGCTACGAGGCTGAGGCCGAGGATGACACCGAGACTCGTCCATACATCGGTGAGCACATGCTTGCCATTCGATTCGAGGATGAGTGATCCGGCTTTTTTTCCGGTGCGGATCAAATGCCATCCAAGCGCTGCGTTGATGAGGATGGTGAGCGTGGTAAGGATGAGGCCTTGATCGAGATTCGTCGGCGGCAGGTGCTTGATCCAGCGGTCCACCGCTTCGTAGATGATGAAAAGCGCGGCGAGGATGATCAGGCCGCCCTCAATGCCTGCGGAGAAAAACGCGATCTTGCTGTGGCCGTAGGGATGATCGTCATCCGCCGGTTTTTGCAGCAGCCCGAGGCTAAAGGACGCGAACATGACCGCCGCCGCATGCACCACCGATTCCGCCGCATCTCCGAGAATCGACGCCGATCCCGTGAGCACATACGCGCCCACCTTGAGCACGACCATGAGAAACCCCACGGCGAGCGAGAGGCGCATGGCGCGGGTGGAGGAAGCATCGTGAAGCATCTTCAGGCGCTAGCATGGCTTACCGACAGTGTCGAACGGCGATGAGGAGGTGGTTGCAGAAGACTCCTCGCATGTACCCAGGCCACGCAGTGTTCGAGTGCTCGCTGGGCATGCTTTGAAACTTGCTCACGAAGAAATTCGACTGATAATCCCCAACATGTCCCAGGTCGCTTTTTCACTTCTCGAGCATTCGCTGCACCCGATGGAGGAATGTCTAACGCCTCAGTCAGCAGCCCGTATTGTCGGTCTGAAGGCGAACGAGGAGGCGCAAAGTCGTATCGACGAGCTGGCGGAAAAGTGCAATGAAGGCACCCTCACGCCCGATGAACGGGCGGAGTATGAGATGTTTGTCTGGGTGGGAGATTACATCAGCGGCCTCCAGGCTAGGGCACGTCATCTGCTGGCCGCATGAATGCGGAAGTGCGAAGGCTGGTCAGCGAACGGGCGGGTTACTGCTGCGAGTACTGCGGCATCAGCCAGCGGGAGGCGGGCTGGTCACGCTTTCATGTGGAGCACATTGTGGCCCGCCAGCACAAGGGCGGCGATTCATTTGAGAATCTCTGCCTCTGCTGTCAGCACTGCAATCTGCACAAGGGGCCAAATCTCTCCGGTATCGACCCGGTGACAGGTTTGATGACAAGGCTCTTCCATCCGCGACAGGACGTTTGGGAGGTACATTTCAGCGCCGTCGGACTTGAAATCATCGGCTGCACGCCGCTAGGGCGTGCCACGGTGGAAGTTCTGGCGATGAATTCCCTCAAGCGCATTGAACTCCGCCGCCGCCTGCGTGCTGATGGCGTGTGAGCGTCGCACCCATTTACGAAGCCTAAAGAAACCGTCCCGTGATGCTCTTTGCATTCTTGGCCACCTCGGTTGGTGTGCCCTCGGCGAGCAAGTAACCACCTTCAGGCCCGCCAGTGGGGCCGAGGTCGATGAGGTGGTCGGCGTTGCGGATGACATCGAGGTGGTGCTCGATGACGATGAGGGTGTTTCCGGCTTCGCGGAGGCGCAGGAGCACATTTAGCAAGGTCTGGATGTCGGCGCTGTGGAGGCCGGTGGTGGGCTCGTCGAGCAGGTAGAGCGTCTTGCCGGTGCTGCGTTTGGCGAGTTCGGTGGCGAGTTTGACTCGCTGAGCCTCGCCGCCGGAGAGAGCGGCACCGCTTTGGCCGAGCTTAATATAGCCGAGGCCGCATTCTTCGAGCGAGGCGAGCTTCGGGGCGATGTGGCGATCATTCGCGAAGAAGCGATGCGCCTCGCTCACGGTCATGTCGAGCACGTCGGCGATGGATTTGCCTTTGAAGGTGATCTCCAGCGTCTCCTGACCGTAGCGGCGACCTCCGCAGGCCTCGCAGGTCACATGCACGTCGGCGAGGAAGTGCATGTCGATCTTGATCTGACCATCGCCCTGGCATTTTTCGCAACGTCCGCCGGGTGTGTTGAAGGAGAAACGACCGGCATCAAAGCCACGCTGCCTTGCCAGCGGCAGCTTCGCGAACAACTCGCGAATGGGCGTGAAGACACCGCAGTAGGTGGCGGGATTGCTGCGCGGGCTGCGACCGATGGGCGATTGGTCGATGACGATGACTTTGTCGATCAAATCGAGCCCGGTGATGCGCTCATGCGCCGCAGGAGTCTCCTTGGCGTTGTAAAAATGCCGCTGAAGCGCCCGCATGAGGATGTCATCCACCAGCGTCGATTTCCCGCTGCCGCTGGGGCCGGTGACGCAGGTGAAAAGACCGAGCGGAAAGCGCACCGTGAGGTTTTTGAGGTTGTGGGCTGTCGCGCCGTGAATGGTGAGATGTGAGAGGTTAGACGTGAGAAGTGGCAGCTCCGACTTCTCACTTCTCACATCTAACTTCTTACCCGCCTCGATTCGCCTCTTTCCGCTCAAAAACTGCCCCGTCAGTGACTCCTCATTCGCAATGACCTCCGTCACGCTGCCTTGAGCGATCAAGTGACCGCCATGCACGCCTGCGGCAGGACCGAGTTCGATGAGGTGATCGGCCGCACGCATCATGGATTCGTCGTGCTCGACGACGAGGACGCTGTTCCCGAGGTCTCGCAGACGATGCAGCGTGCGGATGAGGCGCTCGTTGTCCGTCGGGTGCAGGCCGATGCTGGGTTCGTCGAGCACATAAAGCACTCCCGAGAGTCCCGCGCCGATCTGCGTGGCCAATCGAATGCGCTGCGTCTCTCCACCGGAAAGCGTGCCGCTCTGTCGATTCAACGCCAGATAGCCCAAGCCGACCTGCTCGAGGAATTCGAGCCGTTTCAAAATCTCTCGCTGTAACTCACCCACATAGGCCTGCTGCTGCGCGGTGACATCAAGTTCACGCATCCAGTTCAAAGCCGCCGCGATGTCGAGTGAGGTGAACTCGTGAATATTCAGGCCTGAGGGTTTCAAGTTTAAGGTTTCAAGTTTCAAGTTGGAGCTTCGAGCCTCCGCGTCAGCGAACTTGAAACCTGAAACTTGAAACTTTGAACTTAGGTACACCGCCAAGCTCTCCTTGCGCAGCCTCTTCCCCTCACACGCCGCGCACGGATGCGGAGCCATCAAACGCGTCAGATTGGCCTTCAGCATCTCGCTTTCGGCATTTCGATGCAGGCGGGCGATTTCGGCCAGGAGACCTTCGAAGGGCTTAGCGAGGCTCTTTTTGTTCGGCGTCTTCTGCCAGCCGGTGTCGATGGCGATCTCGCCGGTGCCGTTAAAGAGGGAATCTTTGAATCCGGCGGGCAGGGAAGAGAAGGGGGCCTTCTCGTCGATCTGGTAGTGCTTCGCGAGGGCTTCGATACCGCGATTGAAGATGATTTTGAGCTTCGGGATCTTCGCCCACCATGACTTGATCGCTCCCTCGGCCAGCGATTTCGATTCATCCGGCACGATGAGAGCCGAATCAGGCCGGAGAATGCTCCCCACGCCTTCGCAGGCCGGGCAAGCACCGAGGTGGGTGTTGAACGAGAAATGCTGCGGCGTGAGTTTTTCGAGCGAGTAGCCGGTTTTGGGGTTGGTGTAGGCCGTCGTGAAGGAAAGCAGGTTAGAAGTGAGAGGTGAGAGGTCAGAAGTGGCTGCTGATGACGACTTCTCACTTCTCACTTCTAACGTCTCACTCCTCGTCTCCGCCAAAAACTGCACCTCCCGCTCATTCCAATGCAGCGCCGCCTCGATGGCCTCCATCAGTCGTGGGCGGGCATCGGGTCGCACGACGAGGCGGTCGATGACGATGTCGAGTTGATGCTTCTCGCTCTTGGAAAGGGGCGGATCGGTGTCGAGTTCGATGATCTGACCATCCAGACGCACGCGGATGAAACCTTGGCAGCGCAGTTTTTCGAAGAAGAACTTTAGCGTGTCCGCTTTCGCGGCTGGTTGGGGCGAGAGGACGATCAATCGCGTGCCTTCGCCGAGGGCGAGCATCTTCTCGCCGATCTCGGCGGGCGTGCTGCGCAGGAGCTTTTCGCCGGTTTTCGGGTCGTGGGGCTGCCCGGCCACGGCGTAGAGCACGCGGAGGTAGTCGTAGATCTCCGTGACGGTGGCGATGGTGCTGCGCGGATTCGGCGTGGCGTTGATTTGCTCGATGGCGACGGCTGGGGAGAGGCCCTCGATGAAATCGACGTCCGGCTTCTCCATCTGGTCGAGGAACTGCCGCGCATAGGCCGAGAGGCTCTGCACATAGCGGCGCTGGCCCTCTGCGTAGAGGGTATCAAAGGCCAGCGAGGACTTTCCGCTGCCGCTGACGCCCGTGAGCACGACCAATTGATGCCGTGGGATGTCCACGTCGATGTTTTTGAGGTTGTGCTGCCGTGCGCCCCGCACGCGGATGAAGTCCATGCGGCCATTGTTGCTGGTGGCAGCTTCAAACTTCAAGCTCTGGGCGTCCCACCCCAAGAAAAAGCCGCACTTTGCCGTTTCACACGCCAGAAGCATGCGCAGGGTTGAAATCACCCGCTGCTCTCCTACAATCTGCCCGCCATGAAAGCTCTCTTCGTCCTTATCCTTGCCGCCGCCATCGGTTATGTGGCCTATGAATTCGCCTACCCGCCGATCGCCGAGGCGATGAAATTCACCAAGCATGTGCCCAAGGAAGAGCCGAAGAAGGAAGTGCTCGTCGTGGAGGCGCCCAAGCCGAAGCCTGTGGAGCCGAAGCCTGAGCCCAAGCCGGAGCCGGTGCCGGAGATGAAACCCGAGCCCAAGCCGGAGCCTGCCCCCGAGATGCCCAAGGTGGCCATGCCCAGCGAACCAGCGCCTGAACCGACGGGCTTAGTGCCGCCCACCTTCCCGCCCGTGGACCAGCTCACTCAAAACTGGGCCGTGATTCCGGCGAGCTTTTTCACGCAGCCGAAGCAGGTCACGATGAAAAAGGACCTCGATATCACGATGAAGATTGGTGCGGGCACCTCGAAAGCCTCGTTCAAAACGGGTGGTAAGGTCTTCGTCATGGGCCAGAACGGTGGGAACCTCATCATCGGTTCCGCGCCAGGCTCCCCGATGCGTGGCGAGGTGGCCATGGATGACACCGATTTCAAAGATGTCTTCACCGCCGCCTATGAGCAGATTAAGGTCGTGCGTGTCGAGCAGGCCCGCAAAGCCCACGAATATCAGCTGGCAGCGGCAGACCGTGCCAAGAACGCCCCTGCCGCCGCTGCCAAAGGTGGCGCGGGTGGCGGTGCCAATGCCAAGCCTGAAAAAGACGCCGACGGGAAGTATCCCATTCTCATCGCGAGCATGAAGGCCGGCGAGGTCACCGAGGTGAAGCCGGACAACGTCAAATCCTGGGGCGATGTGAACCAAGAGAAGATCGACGGCACGGACTTCTGGACCATCAACGTGAAATACGAGACCCAGACCATGTTTGGTAAGTTTGAGACCGAGGCCCAGGCACGCATCAAGAACGGCAAGGTGGACAAATGGGTGTACACCGGTTCCGGCGAAGTGGTGCCCTGATTCGAATCCTCGTCAGAAGCGGGATTTTGCCAACGCAAAGACTGAATCCCCATCGTGTGTGGCGTATGTATGCCACGCATGATTCGTCCCGCTGCTCTCCTCATCGCTTTTGCCGCCTCTTCCGCCCTTGCGGCGGAGCCGCTGAGCTTCAACCGCGACATCCGCCCGATCCTCTCGGAGAACTGCTTTGCCTGTCACGGCTTTGATTCGAAGAAGCGTGAGGCCGAGTTGCGGCTCGATACGCCGGAAGGCGCCTACACGGCCAAGGACGGCGCGTTTCCGATCAAGCCGGGCGATCTGGCGAAGAGCGAGGTCTGGCAGCGCATCATCACGACGGACGAGGACGACCTCATGCCGCCGCCGAAGTCGCACAAGAAGCTCACGCAGAAGCAGAAGGACACGCTGAAGCTCTGGATCGAGCAGGGCGCGGGGTATCAGAAGCATTGGGCGTTTGAGCTCCCAAGGATGGGCGCTTTGCAAGCGCCCTCGGCGGTTGAAAACCGCCGTTCCTTGTCGGAGATCGACGTGCTGCTCGCGGATCGTCTCGCCAAGGACAAACTGACCTTCGCGGATGAAGCGGACAAAGAGACGCTCATCCGCCGTGTGTCGTTCACGCTCACCGGGCTGCCGCCGACGCTGGCGGAGGTGGATGCCTATTTAAAAGACGGCAACTACGAGGCGATGGTGGACCGCTACATGAAGTCGCCTCGCTTTGGCGAGGAGATGGCGCGGCATTGGCTGGATGTGGCGCGTTATGCGGACACGCACGGCCTGCATCTCGACAACGAGCGCAGCATGTGGGCCTACCGCGACTGGGTGGTGCGGGCCTTCAATGAGAACCTGCCCTTCGATCAATTCACCGTGTGGCAGATCGCGGGGGATCAGCTCCCGAATGCCACGCCGGATCAAATCACGGCCACGGGCTTCTCGCGCTGCAATGTCACGACGAGTGAAGGCGGCGCGATCGATGAGGAGTATCGCCATCTTTACGCGGTGGACCGTGCGGCGACGCTCACCACGGCATGGCTGGGCCTGACGGGCGGTTGTGCGCAGTGTCACGATCACAAATACGATCCGCTGACCACGGCGGAGTTTTATTCGCTCTACGCCTTCTTTTACAGCAGCGCCGATCCGCCGATGGACAAGAATATCTCCTCCACGGAGCCCTTTTTGCGCCTGCCGACGGCTGCGCAGCAAAAAGCGCTCGATGACGCCATCGCCGCCGAAAATGCCGCGCTGAAGGCTCTCGATGATTCCGTGCAAAAAGTCGCCTACAGCGAGAAAAAGGCCGCTGAGGCCCAAAGCATCACGCAGGTGCTATTCGATGATGTTTTCGCTCCCGGCCTAGAAACGAAAAACACGACGCGAAACCCCAGTGTGTGGCTCCTGAAGCCGGAATTCGGCGCGAAGTCCGGCCAGCGAGTGCTGCGCATCGCGAACGGGCAGTTCAGCGAGGAAAACGTCACGCCGCCGCTCACGCCGGTGGTGCTCGTGGAGTCGCCCCGCGTCAGCGTGTGGGCACGCATCGATCCGCTGAGCCCGCCGCGTGTGCTTTGTCTCTCGATCAATGGTCGCCGACTGCTGTGGGGCGATGCGAAGGCCTTTGAAGGGCTCACTTACTTTCAGGAGAATGCGATCCCAGTTGGCGAACTGCCGAAGCCCGGTGTGTGGACGCAACTCCGCGTCGATCCGGTGGCGGTGCTCGGTTTGAAGCCGGGCACGCGCCTCAACACGATCAGTCTCCAGCAGGTTGGCGGTGCGGTGGTCTGGGATCGCCTCGAAGTGAGTGGCAAAGCCATGGCGGACAAGCATGCGCTGACCTCCTTTGCCACCTGGTGGAAGCAGGTGAGCAGCTCGAAGAAAAATCCGCCGGATGTGCCCGCCGCCGAGCTGAAAACGCTCATGACCGCGCCGGACAAAGTCACCGATGCGAAGCAGCGCGAGGCTTTGCTGCGCTTCTACCTCGCCCGTGTCGCCCAGCCTGTGAATGACGAGATCGCAAAACGTCGCATCGCGTGGGAAACAGCGAAAACCCTCCGCGCTGCGGCTGATTCGGCGATTCCGGGCACCTTCGTCTTCCGCGATGCCGAAAAGCCGCGCGACACCTTCATCGCCATGCGCGGAGCCTACAATAAACTCGGCGACAAAGTCGAGCCCACCACGCCCGCTGCCTTTCATCCGCTGAAAAAATCTGGTGCTCGCGCCACGCGACTCGATCTCGCGAACTGGCTCGTGGCTCCCGAAAACCCGATGACGGCCCGCGTTACGGTGAATCGCTTCTGGCAGCAGGTTTTCGGCATCGGTTTGGTGAAGACGAGCCACGACTTCGGCTCCCAGGGCGAGCCTCCGAGCCATCCGGAGCTGCTCGATGATCTGGCGGTGCGTTTTCAAAAGAGCGGCTGGAATGTGAAGCAGCTCCTCAAGCAGTTTTTGATGACCAAAGCCTTCAAACAAGCCTCGCCCGTCGAATCGAACCTCCTCAGCCTCGATCCAGACAATCGATTGCTTGCTCGCGGTCCACGCATCCGTCTCGATGCCGAGCAGATCCGCGACAACGCGCTCTTTGTCAGCGGCCTCATCAACTTGGAGATGGGCGGTCGCGGCGTGCGCACCTACCAGCCGCCGAACATCTGGGAACCCGTCGGCTACGGCGACAGCAATACGCGCTACTACCTGCAAGACCACGGCCCGTCGCTCTATCGCCGCAGCCTTTACAGCTTCCTCAAGCGCACCGCCCCGCCGCCCTTCATGAGCAACTTCGACGCGCCCAACCGCGAGCAAAGCTGCACCCGCCGCGAACGCAGCAACACGCCGATGCAGGCCCTCCAGCTCCTCAACGACGTCCAGCACTTCGAAGCCGCCAGAGCGCTCGCCGAACGCGTCATCGCCGAAGGCGGCCAAGATGACTCCGCGAAGCTGAATTGGCTCTTCCGCACCGTTTTGAGCCGTAAACCGGACGCGAAGGAGTTTTCGATGCTCACCGCCGCTTTGGCCAAACAACGCAAGTTGTATCAAAAAGACCCCAAAGCCGCCGAGAAGGCGATTTCAGTCGGCGAATCGACGCCGAAGAAGATCGCTGCACCTGCTGAAACCGCCGCGTGGACGCTGATCGCGAATTTGGTGCTGAACCTCGATGAAACGGTGACTCGGAACTGACAGAAGCCGTTTCAAGTTTCTGGTTTCAAGTTTCAAGCCCCAGAAACTCGGAACTTGGAACCTGAAACTCGAAACCCACTCCCCTCCCATGAAACAAACCGTCACCCAATTTGAAGAGTTGAAATCTTGGCAGCAAGGCCGCGAACTCGCCCGTCAGGTTTATGATCTGACTCACCGCTCGGCATTTTCGAAGGACTTTGCATTGAGGGATCAGATTCGCAGGGCCGTGATTTCGATCACTTCCAATATTGCCGAAGGCTTTGAGCGAGATGGGCGACAGGAATTCATTCAGTTCCTTTCGATTGCCAAAGGCTCCTGCGGTGAAGTTCGTTCACAGCTCTATCTCGCCGAGGACCAGGGTTATCTGGATCGTCAGGAGGCAAACCAACTGCGAAGCTTGGCTTTCTCGATTAGTCGCCTCATAGCCGGATTGATGACCTACCTTCGCCGCACCGAGTATCGAGGCACCAAATACTCCTCCGTTGTTCGGGAAAGCCTTGAACCAGCCAGCGAGGACACTTGGTCGATCCAATCAGAAGAACTTGCCGACTACGAATCCGAGGCTCTCGCCAATTCGGGTGCTCCACTTGAAACCTGAAACCAGAAACCTGAAACCATGCCCCCCCTCTTCGAATCCAATCTCCTCCAAACCCGCCGTCAGTTTTTCGGGCACAGCGGCCTGCGCCTCGGTGGGCTCGGTTTGACGTATGCGATGGGCAACGATGCTTTCGCTGCATCCAAAACACAGGTGCATGAGCCGTTGCCGGGGTTGCCGCACTTTGCGGCGAAGGCGAAGGCCGTCATTTATCTGCACATGAACGGTGGGCCGTCGCAGCTCGATACTTGGGATTACAAACCGGGGCTTCAGCAGTGGTATGACAAGGATTTGCCGCCGAGCGTGCAGGGCGGACAGCGGCTGACGGGCATGACGAGCAAGCAGGCGCGGTTTCCAGTGGCGCCGAGCCTTTTTAAGTTCGCGCAGCATGGGCAGTGCGGGCGCTGGGTGAGCGAGTTGCTGCCGCACACGGCGAAGCACGTCGATGACATCGCTTTGATCAAGACGGTGCACACGAACGCGATCAACCACGACCCGGCGTGCACCTTTGTGATGACCGGACGCGAGGTGCCGGGCTTTGCGAGCCTCGGCTCGTGGCTGGCCTACGGTCTCGGCAGCGAGAGCAATGATTTGCCGGCCTTTGTGGTGCTGACGCCGACGTGGAGTGCGAAGGCGATGGCGCAGGCGCTTTTCACCCGCATGTGGAACAGCGGCTTTTTGCCGAGCAAATTCAGCGGCGTGGCGCTGCGTGCCGTGGGGGATCCCGTGCTCTACATGAAGAACCCGGATGGCGTTTCGCCCGCGAACCGCCGCGCGATGCTGGATACGCTGGCGGAGATGAATGCGCACAGCTTTGAGAAGTTCGGCGACCCAGAGATCCAGACGCGCATCTCGCAGTATGAGATGGCCTTCCGCATGCAGACGAGCGTGCCGGAGCTGGTCGATCTGAAACAGGAAAGCCAGGCCACGCTCGACCTGTATGGCCCCGAAGTGCTCAAACCGGGCAGCTTTGCCGCCAGCGCCATCCTGGCGCGTCGCCTCATCGAACGCGGCACCCGCGTGGTGCAGGTGCTGCATCGCGGCTGGGACCAGCACGGCAATTTGCCCGCCGACATCCGCCTCCAATGCCGCGACACCGACCAGCCCATCGGCGCTCTTTTGACCGACCTCAAACAACGCGGCCTGCTCGACAGCACGCTCGTCATCTGGGGCGGTGAATTTGGCCGCACGGTCTATTCGCAGGGCGGTCTCTCGCAGACGAACTACGGTCGCGACCACCATCCGCGAAACTTCTGCATGTGGATGGCCGGCGGCGGCATCAAAGGCGGCACCAGCTACGGCGAGAGCGATGACTTCAGCTACAACATCGCCACCGACCCCGCGCACCTGAACGACATCAACGCCACGATCCTCAACCAGTGCGGCATCGACCACGAGCGCCTCAGCTACAAGTTCCAAGGCCTCGATGCACGGCTGACGGGCGTGGAGAGGCAGCATCCGATCAAGGAGATCATCGGGTGAGACTTCATGTTATCACCTTTATCGCTCTGATCACAGTGGTTGGCTGTGGCAGGAAACCTGTCGTTGTGGTGCCGCCGTTGCCCACAGTTAGATTGGAAGATGTGCCAGGTCCAGCAAGTGCGATGGTTCTTGTTACGAAAGGCACGAATCTGCAAACCATCGCCACTGATGCCTACGGACATGAGGATTTCAGTGGTTTCGTTGCCAGTATGAATGGGATTCCCGACCCGGCTATGGTGAGGGCAGGCAGGACATTGCAAACGCCTTCACTAGCTGCCGGGATTAAAGGAGCTGGCCTCGATTCTGGCTATCAGCCAGCCGTCAACGTGCTGGCTAAGGCTTGGACTGATGTCAGGGCATTTCTTCCTGAGTATGAGAAGCAACGTCGGGCCAGTGCTGTGCGTGATGGCGGCACTTTTGCACTCAGCAAGCCGCTGAGTGACGAGATGCTTCGCTGCGCCGACTCCATCGACGCCGCTCTGCATGTGTTGGAGAACCCGCCAGCGCACCACACGGCTCCCACGAGCACGCTTGGGAAATTTGGGGGATGCAGTGCTTATTTGCGTCGCTTCGCCGCCGGACATGCGGACAGCAACGATTACGATACCTGCCTCCTGCAAAAAGGATTCGGCCACGGGTTCACCTACTTGCTTATTTGGGTGCAATCTGGAGATCGTTGATCGCGAGTATCCGAACCGGTGCCTGGCAGAAGGCGCTTGGTCCGTTAAAATCCGCCTCATGCACGAACACGACGACACTGGTGACAAGGCGGAGTACGCTTACTCGTGTTATCTGGCAGACATGTTTGAGCGTGGGCCAATCCTTTTGACCAAAGCTCTGGCAAATGTTCAGCGGTGGCTATTGCAGGATTCGCATGGCGCGAAGAACCGATACTGGTGGCGGCAGTTGATTGACGATGCTTCAAGCGCCACTTTGGGACTCGCCAGACCATAACCAGAATCAGATGCAGATGGGGGCGTATAAGCTGGAGGAGGTGATCAGCGCATTGAGGCGGTGAGGGGGGCGTCGTCACCTCCCGGGCTGCTGCGGAGCCGCGAAGCGAACTCTGAACGACGAACAGGGCCGCGAATGGCAACAAAATCGGGGGAGTCGTCACCTAGGCGGTCCTTCGCGCTGAGATGAAGAAGCCGTGCGCTGAGGGGCTTCAAGAGCTCGTTTCATCGCCGAACCACAACTTGTATCAGGCTTTGAGGCCGCGTGTGCGGCTTTTTGTCATCGGGATGACGGAAGAGGTTTCACTGACTTGGTGAAACTCGACGATGTTGGAGGTCGTCTTACTGTCTTCGATGAGATTGACGATTTCAATGCCGGCCCGCTCGAGGTCGTGCATGAGGGAGCGTGAGCGGGCGGTGAGGAAGGCGTAGCCCAAGTAGGCGGGAATGGCGACGACGAGGCCGAGGGCGGCGGTGATGAGGCTTTGATAGACGCCTTGGGCGACATCCGCCGGGGTGGTGAGGCCGTTGGAGGAGGAGATGCGGGTAAAGGCATCGAGAAGGCCGATGAGGGTGCCAAGGAGGCCAATGAGGGGGCCGATGTGAGCGATGGCATTCAGGAGACTGAGAAATCGTTCCAAGCGGGGAACTTCAAGCTGGCCTGCTTCTTGGACGATTTCTTTGAGCTGTTCTCGAGGGGCGTGATGGCGGAGGAGGGCGGAGTGGATGACGCGGCCAGCAGGCACTCGGGTGGCGACGCATTCCTGAAGTGCTTCGGCGAAGTTTCGGCGGCTGATGAGGGTGGTGAGGCCGGCGAGGAATTCGCCGATGTTCATGCTGGCGCGGTGAAAGTAGGCCAGACGCTCGAGAAAGATGGCACCGGATAGGCAGAGGCAACCGAGGAGCAACCACACGAGGGGGCCACCTTTGGAGACGAGCTCCAGCGGTCCGGTGGTGATGCTAAGGTCAATCATGGCTGCGAATAAGACGAGGAAAGAGCAAGAGTTAGGCCGAAACGGGAAACTTGTAAATCGCGGATCTGCCGGTCCTTACCAGGCTGGCATGGCGTGGAGGGCATCCCCCAGATTGAAGGCAGAGGCGGAGGCTCGCCGGGGCTGGGTGGGGGCAGCGGGGGAGAGCTGGAAGGTGGCCGCGTGGCTGCGAACAGAGTCCATATTTGCTCCAGCTTCGCAACGGACGATGAGGGCGTGACGGTGTGGGAGGCCGCGGAGGAGAACCAAGCCGCCTTCGTGATGCTGAACGAGCTCAATACAATCGCCGGAACCACTGCGGCGGCCGAATTCGGAGGCGGCACTGAGCGTGGCGTGGGCTAGGACGAGCACGCCTGCCGAGGGTGGCATGGCCTCGCCAGCGGCGGTGATGAGATGGCCGCCGTCATCGGTGACGAAGGCGGAGAGGACGCCTGGGTGCTGGAGGAGGGAGGAAAGCATGTGGTGGGCTGATTTTTTTGAGAGTGGTTCGATCAGGCGGCGGCGAGGGCGGGGGCATGGCCGCTGGTCATTTCACGAGGCATGACTGCCTGCGAAGTGGGTGAGGGATTCACCGGGGCGTGCGCTTGACGAAACTGGTGGATGATGGTCTGCGAGACGGCGTTGAGTGTGGCGAGGACATTGCGACCTCCGCGGGCATCGGCTTCAAAGCTGAGGAAGGGGACAGGGCGGCTGTTGAAGAGGTATTCGAGGTAATCAACGGGGGCGGCGTTGGGTAGATCCCGCTTGTTGTATTGCAGGACGATGGGGAGGCGGTCGATGGAGCTGTCATTGAGGCGGAGATTGGCCTCAAGGCTCTGGAGGGCCTGCAAATTATCCCGCTGGCGGTCCATCTGGGAATCGGCGACGAAGACGACGCCATCGGCCTGACGCAGGACGAGCTGGAGGGTGGCGTTGTAGGTGACTTGGCCGGGGACGGTGTAGAGATGGAAGGTGGTTTTGTATCCCGGAATGGCATCGGCTTCGATACTGAGGAAATCGAAGAAGAGTGTGCGATCCTGTGCGGTGGAGAGGGAAATGAGATCGCTGCGGCCGCGAGGATCGAGCTTGGCGTGAATTTGTTGAATGTTGGTGGTCTTTCCGCACAGCGGGGTGCCGCAATACACGATCTTAAAACTGATGGTGCGTTCGTCGTGGTTGATGCTGGGCATGGCAGTCGTGGGGAAATCCGATTTTGGGTTCAGCGAAGGAGTCGGGCGAGCTCACGGGCGACGAGGGTGATCTTGTCGCGGAGGCCGGTGCCGGGTTCGCCCTGATGGAGGACGCCGACGGTGACTTCGCCGGGGAAGCAGAAGGTGAGAAGGCGACCACCCGCATTGAGCGTGAAGGTTTCAGCCCCTTCGATGCCGATGAGCGGGGCGAGGCCTCGAAGTTGGCGGGCGATGTCTGGGGCCTGCTGCTGGAAGGTGCTGGCCTCAGGGGCGGAGGGATCGGCGTGGCTGAGAACGCTGGAGCCATTGAGGCAGATGCAGGCGCTAAGGCCGGGCAGCGTGGCGAGGAGCTGGACGACGCGGGAGGCATCGAGAGTGTCCTCCACGCCGAGGAGGGCGCGGAGAAGAAGCTGATCGGTATCTGTATCCAAGGCAGAGAGGCCGAGGAAGGAGGCTTTGCTCGATGCGACGGCTTTAGGCTGGGGAGAGAAGGACGTGGCAGGCGCTGGAGAGGGTACTGGTGCAGTAGCCGGGGCTGGCGCAGGTGCGGGGGGCAATTTCAGCGAGGGCGCAGGGGGTGCTTCTTGAGGAGTGGTAAAGGGATTGCTGATGGGGCCCGGGGCGGGTGTCATGGCTGGTGCCAGCATGGGCCGAGTGGGAGCGTTTTCGCTGGGTGTGCCTATGGATGCTCCGAAGAAGGAGGAGGGTTTTGGCTCGGCACTGATCAAGGGAACGACGGATTCGGCTGGCGAAGGTTTAACCTCTTTCTGGCTGGCAAAAGGGTCGATCAGAGGCTGTGAGGGCTGGGCGGGGCGGAAGAGGGAGCCTGTGGCGGCGCTGACGGGAGCCGACGGTGCCACGCCGAGCAATTGCTCGCTGTTCAGGCCACTTGCAGCCGATGGGGCGAAGGGATCGAAGGCCTTCACAGCGGGCTGGATCGGCCGACTTGGTGCGGCAACGGCTTCTGGAGGAGGCGCTCCAAAGGCATTGAAGGCTCCAGCGAGTGGCTGGACCGAAGGGGAGAGAGCGGGGAATGGGCTCTTCGGTGCCTCGGGGGCCATGGGGAAGGGGGATGGCGCAGGTGCTGAGGGCAAAGTTTGGGCCGGTTCGGCGGGCTGCGGCGGCAGGTTGGCGAAAAAGCTATTTCCCGAGGCTGGCGATGAAGTAGGGGCTGCGGCAGGTGTTGGAGCCGGAGCCGGGGAAGATGCAAAGGCAGGGCTAGCGGGTGCAGCTGGAGTGGGCGTTAGGATGCCCGTGTTTATGGAGCCGGGATTGCCAAAGGGCGTGAAAGTGATTGGCGCTGCCTGAGTTGGGGCAGGGGCCGCCGATGGCGCAAACATGGGGCTGGCTGCCGCTGGCGGCGGGGCGGCCACTTCAGGTGGAGGGCTACCATTTGGTGGAGAGACCAGCATCTTTGGCATCGTCACCGCTGGTGCAGGAGCGGCGATGGCGGCAAGGGCGGGGGCTGGAGCGGAGGCTCCGCTGTCTTGAGAGGCAGTGAGGGCGTGAAAAACCTCGTTGGCCGGGAGTTGGACCTGAACGTCACGTTTGGCTCCAGAAAGCATGTTGCGGAAGCCCAGATCAGCCACGCCATCGAGCAAGGTGCCAAGGCTGAGGGCATAGGCCCCGGTAGAAGCCTGTTCGTTGAGGAGACTGGCTTCCACGCTGGTGGAAAGCCACGCGGGAACGGTGGCAGGGTTGAAGCCGAGATCATCGGCGCTACATCCTTGAAGCAGGGTGGCGAGGGTGAAGCGGGCTTTACCTCCAGCGGAGCCAGCAGTGCCTGAGAAGGCAGGGGAAGCTCCTTCCGCTGGTTGAACCATCATCGGCGCGGCGGCTGGTTTTGGAAGCTGTGGCTGAGCCAAAGGCATCGTCAGGCCTGGAGCAGGCAAGGGGGGGCTGCTCGGGGCTGCGGCAGGTGGTTCAGCCGGTTTTGCAGCGAACAGGCTGGCCATCGCTCGATCTAGCCCTGTTGTCCCAGGTTTAGCAGGCTCCACCGATGGTGCGGGAGCTTCAACTGGAGTTGGTGATGCGAATGGTGCGGGAGTGCTAGAGCCAAAAGGTGAGGCTGCTGCGCTAAATCCCGGAGCTGGTTCGGCGGAAGGTGCCATGGCGCCGAATGGGGACGCTTGGGGCGATGCTCCGACGGCGAACGAAGAGGCGGCGGGTGCTGGCGAAGCGGCAGCGAAGGGTGACGCTGGGGCTGGGTTTGAGGCTGCCGCACCGAAGGGCGAGGCGGCGGGTGCTGGTGAAGCGGCAGCGAAGGGTGACGCAGGGGCTGGGTTTGAGGCTGCCGTACCGAAGGGCGAGGCGGCGGGTGCTGGCGAAGCGGCAGCGAAAGGGGACGCTTGGGCTGGGTTTGAGGCTGCCGTACCGAAGGGCGAGGCGGCGGGTGCTGGCGAAGCGGCAGCGAAAGGTGACGCTGGGGGCGGTGCCGCGTTGGCTTGGGCAAATGGCGAACTTGAGGTTGGGAGCGGTGGTGGACTAGACGCGGCGAAGGGGGTAGCTGGTGCTGATGCTTGGCCAAACGGAGAGGCTCCACCCGCGAGGGGACTTGAGGGCATGGCCGCTGCAAACGGACTCATTGGGAAGGCCGATGAGGGAGGTGCAGAAGGAGCTCTCGATGCTTCGGCAGCAGCAAAAGGGGAGGCTTGAGCCACAGCGGGAATTGCCGGAGCGGAGGTGCGAGCGCCAGCGATCAACGCGGACAGCTTGCCCACTGGCAATGCCACCGTGCGTGGATCCTGCGGAGAGACGGGTCCCTGAAAAAGGGCCGGGCAAACTCGATAAATTTCAAAAACCGGCACGGCTGGCTGCCCACTGCGGAGGGCGTTTTCCAAGAGAGCGGGTTGCAGCGTTAGTGGCTGCTCTGGCGGCACAGCGCCTGCTCGAACGAGTTCCGGGGGAAGAAACTGAATCACATCGCCGACGGTCAATGGCATGTTCGTGGGGGCCGCAGAGGCCATGCCAAACGGGGAAAAGCCGCTCGGGGCGTTGATGGGTGGCGCTTCAATGGCCTCCCCAGCGCTGGCGCGAAACAAGGGAGAACCTGCCATTTGAAACGGCGAGGCGGGAGGCTGTGCCATGGTAGCTTGCATGACGGGGCGGGATTAGGGTGAAAATGACTGTGCTGCAGGGAGGAGACCCGCTTCCGCCTCAGCCTGAATCATCGCTCGTTCCGTGGCATCAGTGCCGGAACGACGTTGAGACAGTGCTTGGAGGGAAGGGGTCATCGCCAGCCTAAACAGCCCAGTTCGACACCACAAAGGTAGCAAAGGGGCTTGAAAAATCTAGAAATTATAAAACGAGTGAGGGGCTTCAACTGAGTTAATTAAGCTAGATTAAATATTTACTGTTGTAAATTCAACGTTTTTCTACTCTTGGCCGAAATTTACCCGCTCGTGAGAAATCACGGGATGGCACTCGCGACTTCCTCCAGTCCTTGAGTCGATGGCTTTCGATGAAAGTCCCTAGACGAATGCTGGCTCGCATCCTGTATCCGCGAAGCGTTTTTCACGGCTACCCTGCCACAGACTCAGGTGATCGGAGAACGAGCTCAAAGTGGTCCGAGAGATTCTTCATTCGCCGCATGTTTTCAGTGTCTGCCATGCCATAATAAAGTAGGAGACAAGTGCCGTGTCCTGCTCATCATCGCGGCCCTTTCCCGCCCAAGCACCTGATCTTATGTCCGAAGCCGAATCCAGTACTCCTCAACAGCCCCAGACCGATTCTCTCGATCTGTCTAGCCTGCGCCTGATCCCTGCGTGGGTCGCGGATTTCGGCAAGGAGGAGAAAATCATTGAGCGCTTTGGTGATCGTGAAGATCGCCCACAGCGTGGTGATCGTAGTGACCGCCGTGGTGGCGGTGGATTTGGCGGAGATCGCCGTGGAGCAGGTGGTGGTGGTCCCGGTGAACGTCGTTTTGGCGGTGGTGGTGGCGGCGCAGGCCCTCGTCGTGATGGTCCTGGCGGCCCACCTCGTCGCGATGGCCCGGGAGGGCCGCCGCGTGGAGATCGTCGTGATGGTCCGGGAGGACCGCGTCGTTTCGGTGATCGGGACCGCAACCGCGAAGGTGGAGACAATCGGCCGCAACGCGAGTGGGTGCCCATTCCGCAGGACATTCAGGTCACCATTTACCCGCAAGACGAGACGCTCGACACGCTTGCTCAACATGTGCGCAACACAGGTCACGCTTTCAGCATGTTCGATGCCGCACGCATCGTCCTCGCGGGTGGGGAGCGCTTCAATGTCCGCTTTCAATGTGCTGACACGCGTCCCGCACCGCTTTTCAAAACCACAGCCGATGGCGGGCTCTTCCTCACGCGTGAGGAGGCCGTCGCTCATATCCTCAACGGCCCCGTTATCGACGAATACTACCGAGTTGAAGACATCGAGCTCGAAGTGCCGAAGGGTGATTTTAAATCGGTGGCCGTTTGTGGCATGAGCGGTGAGATCCTTGGTCCTGCCAGCCATCACAGTTACCAAACGAAGCTCATCCGTCTCCATCGTGACCGCTTTGCCAACATGTCGTTTGAGGATTTCAAACGCCGTGTGAGATCGGACAGCACGCCTGAGACCATCGAGAAGTGGAAGGAGCAGGCCAGCAAAGGACGCCGCTGGGTGTATCTCAAAGGTGAGGTCGCCGAAGGAGCCGAACCACAAGCCTTTCCGACTCGCGCGGAAGTCGAGGCGCACTTCCGCCGCATTCACGCCGCCGATTCCGTCATCGAACTGCGTGATGTGAACGTCACAGGTAACATCGATAAGGCCAAGCTGACGCATGTACTCTTTATCATGCTGCGCAATGCCGTCGAAAACGCTCGCAAGCATCTCTTCGACATCTCTCAGAAACTTGCCGCTGGTCTTGAGCGCCGTGGCTTGAAGATGTTTAAGCGTCGTAGCGGCAAAATGTTCGTCAGCCGCGTGCGTCCGCGTGCCGTCGATCCTTCCGTCGTCTTCTCCGCGCCTCTCGCCAAAATCGTCGAGCTGCTCAAGCAGAACTCCGGCGGCATGCACCTGCACACGCTTGTCGAATCCATCGCGCCCTCTCCTCCTAAGGATGATGATGCGCCACCTCCCGTTGAAGGTGAAGCCCCCAAGCTCACGCAGCAGCAGATGGAAGTCCTGAAAGACATCCGCTGGCTCGCCACTGAAGGTTATGTCATCGAATACAGCGATGGCATGATCTTCCTCGGAGTGCAGGGGGAACCTGCCCTGGCTAAAAAAGCGGATGAAGCTCCCAAAGCTGAAAAAGCCGAGAAAACCGAGAAGCCAGCCAAGGCTCGCAAAGCGCCTAAGACCATCGTTCCGATCGTTGATGTGCTCGAAGATGTCTTCGAGTGAGGCATCACCATCCTTTGCCTATTTCCACTCGGATTTCTTTATGACCGGCGTGCTCTCTGAATGCGCCATGCGAGTCCTGCGAGGAGAACAAGCATCACGCTGCCGGGTTCAGGCACCGCGTGAGTTTGAAGGGTGAAGGCGGTGAGGGGGGCGGTGAAGTCGCCGCCTCCTTGTACGTTGTGCAGGCCGCCCCAGACGGGGTTGAGGGCATTGGAGAGAGGGTATTCCCAAGGCAGGGCCTCACTCGGGCTGGGAAGGAGCCAGTCGTTGGTTGGGTTCAAGTCGCTACTGTCGTTAGTGACGAGTGCCCACTGGCTGCCATCCGTGATGCTAAAATCGTTGTAAACCCAGAGGTAAGCCAGCTCTCCGGCGGCGAAGACATCGGCAGAAAGGCCTTGGTCAGACTGGCCGCTGAGTTGGAGGATGCCGCTCTTGTTGAAATAGGAGATCGAAGAGTTCCAGCCGTTGATGGAGGGGGCCTCGGCACGGGCAAAAGGCTTCCAGTTGTCGATCCAGTTGGTGATGTTGTTGCCAGTGGGGGTGAATCCCGCCTCAAAGGTGCCGAACTCGAAAACGAAGTTGGTGTCGAGGGCCGTGACACCATCTTGCATTAGGAGGGTGTTTCCTGGCGTGTTGTAGAAATTGATTGAGCCAGCGCGGAGTTCAGCAGGGAGCAGGTTAAGCATGCCCAAGACCACGACCAACACCGCCCGTTTCCAGCCGTGAACGGCGAAGAAGAGGGGAAGGGTGGATCGGAGGGCGGAGAGCATCAGTTGTTAACTCTACTGAATAGAATAACAATCTGCAATATAATTATCATAGTATTGCGCTGTCTGGCTTTGAATCACTAGAAATGCGTATCACGGTGGGAAAACCCCTTGGAACGCGGGTCCGGTGCGTGTTACACAGCCCCCGCGAAACCCACCCCACCTCGATTTTCACATGAAATGCATCCTCATCGGCGGCGGCGGTCACGGGCGGGTGTTGCTCGAAACCCTTGAGCAGCAGCGTCCGGGGGTGGTTGTGGGCATTTTGGATTCCCGGCGAGGTTTGAAGCAGGTGGCGGATCTGCCTGTCCTAGGTGGGGATGAAATGCTGCCGAGGCTCAAGGACCTTCATTTTACCCATTTCGTGATCGGCGTGGGTAGTTCCCAGCCCTGTCGCTCGCGAGCGGAGCTGTATGTGGCCGCCCGGAAAGTGGGGTTGGAGCCACTGGGTGTGGTGCATCCGCAAGCGTTCGTCTCTCACCAGTCAGAAATGGCGGCGGGCTGCCAGATCATGGCCCGTGCGGTGGTGAATACCGGGGCTCGGCTCGGCGGTCATGTGCTGGTCAACACCGGGGCTATCGTGGAGCATGACGTGGTCATTGGGGCGCATAGCCTCATTGGAAGCGGTGTGGTGCTCGGCGGAGGCGTGCAGGTGGGCGAGAGAACGTTGATTGGTGCCGGGGCCGTAGTGCGGCAGGGCATTCGCCTTGGTGCCCATGTGGTGATCGGAGAGGGAGTGATCGTGAAGCAGGATGTACCCGATGGGATGGAAATCGCATGAGCCGCGTCTTTTCAGCCCATCGCGTGAGCCTTGTCTGGCGGCTGCTGGCCTGGGCCGGTGCTGTGGCGGGCTTGCTGGCGGCGTTTTGGCAGGATTGGACGGTGCCGCTGGTCGGCATGGATCTGCGCACCAAGCCCGGTCATGTGCTCATCGAGGCCCTAGAGGCGGTGAAAGCGGCGCTGATCGGCAGCCTGCTTGGAGGCCTGTGGGGAAGTCTCGTCATTCGGGGCCGGCACATCGGCAGCGTGATCATGTTTGCAGCCGGTTTGGGAGCCTGGACCTCATGGATGCCTGCGGCTTGGTTTTGGAGCTGGATGGCTTTTTCGATGATCTGGGCTGTTGTCGTCTTGTTCGGGCAGCTGGGGGCGTTTGGGAAAGTCCTCCGCGATTTTTGGAGCCGCCACGAGGCTTGGAATGCGGCGTTTTGCCTTCTCTGGGTGCTCATCGGCACGAGTTGTGATGCCGCGCTGCTCCGCGAGGCTCCGTCGGGAATATGGGAAGCGGTCGATTGTCTCGCGGCGCGGTTTTTGACGCATCTCATCATGGCTGCGGGCGTGTGGGCGCTGCTTGCCGTGCATCGCCATCTCGTGCCCCCGCCAGGGCGCTGGCTGGCCTGGAGCGTGGTGGCTGCCGTCCCAGTGCTGCGCTTGGTAAACACCTGGCTGCAACTGTGGTGGGGCAAGGGGCTGATCGAGATGTTTGGCGAGCTGGAGGTGGGCGGACGCTTCGAACTGGAGCGTGCTTGGGCCGCAGGCGGCGTGGAATGGAATGCGGGAACGGCCTCGTTAGCGATTGGCGTGGTGCTGGTGGTGGCGGCCTTGGTGAATTTGTGCGCCCAGATTTCGAAATCGCGAGGCTGGCAGGTGAGTCCAAGAAGGCTCGTGCGGCTTTGCCTGACTGCGTGGCTGGTGCTGCAAATCGATCAACTTGCCGGTGCCATGCTCAAGGAGCGCGGCTGGCTCTGGTGGGAGCGCAAGACCTACCCGCGCCGCATGACCTGGATCGAGCCACAGCCTGGGTTACGAGGCTATGAGGCCACATTTCACAATCCCACCGTGCCCGTCCAACCGCTGCCACTTCGCACGAAGCCGGATGTGTTTCTCTTCATGGTCGAATCGCTCCGGGCGGATACCCTGACGCCTCAGATTGCGCCGTTTTTGACCCGCTTTCGCGATCAGGAATGCCAACCGCTCGGTGAGACCTGGGCGGCATCGAATGTGACGCATCAGTCGTGGTTCTCGATCCTTAGCGGGCGGCTGCCGCTCTTTTTCAAAGAAGGTCGTGAGGCGAAGAAGATGCTCGCTCTTCCGGCGATTTTGAAGGCTTCCGGCTATCGTGTCGAGACGCGGATGGTGAACGACTTCAGCTACATGGAGATGGTGCAGACGAATTTTGGCCAGCCCACCGAAGCGGATGTGATGGAGCATGTGGACCGCGAGAGCCCGGAGAATTTCTTCAAGGTGCCCGAACGTGAGGTGCGCATGCTGCGTCGGCTGAAGGAGTCGGTGCAAAGCCGCACGCCAGGTGGTTTGCTGGCCATCACCGGCATGGATGCCACGCACTACAACTACAAGTGGGGCACCGCCTTCAACCCACCCTTCTCCGACTACGAAGAGAACCCCATCTTTCCCATGCGGCCAAATCCCGACGAGGTTCGCCGCATCACCAATCGCTTCTGGAATTCCGTCGCCTGGGTTGATGCACAGCTCGCCGAGTTCACCAACTGGCTCAAGGCACAAGGTCGCTACGACGAGGCCATCATCATCATCACCGGCGATCATGGCGAGGAGTTCAAAGAGCAGGGTAGCTGGTTCCACGGCACCATGCTGAATGAACCGCAGACTCGCGTGCCCATCCTCATCAAATGGCCCAAAGCCGCGCCGCAGGGCAGGGGGCCGCAGGTGGCCAAAGCCTCTCACCTCGATCTGCTGCCCACGCTTCTCGATGCGCTTGGCGCGGATCACTCGCTGTGGCAAGGCATGCCAGGTATCTCGCTCCTGCATCCGCCTGCTGACGAACGCACGCTCATACTCACCACCCACTTTTGCGGCAAAAACGGCGAAGCCATGCTGCTACGCCGAGGCAGTGCCGAGGCGGCTTTTGGTTGGAGAGACTTCTGGCAGCCCATCGTGCCTCGCGACTTATGGATCGAGCGTGTGCAGAATGTCCCTCACATGCAGTTGGAGGCCGTTTTTGGCGATGCCATGCCTCGACTCTTCCAAAAGCTCACCGCTGATGATGGAAGGACTCCGTGATGTGTCATCCAGCACAACAACTTCGACTTTCTAGGGCTGCACTACTCCATCGTGCGGATGGCAATGCAATCACTGGCCAATTTCAACCGTGGTCTGTCGGTTGGCTGCGCTAGGGGTGTGGTTGAGTCCTCTGGACTCATCTGAACTGACGGGAAATGCACAAAGCCTCACCGCGACACGTTCAGTGTGCAGCGTCTCTTGTCTCACACACTCCACACCCCATGAAAAAGCACCTCAAGCCCACACCCACTCGCCGAGACTTCATCGCCACCGGGGCGGCGGTTTTCGGCTTCAATATCATCCCGCGTCATGTGCTCGGTGCGCCCGGTGTGCCTGCGCCTTCGGAGAAGCTGAACATCGGCTGCGTCGGCATCGGCGGACAGGGCGGCGGGGTGACGCGGGATCTCGCGAGCTTTGCGAATGTGCACATCGCGGCGCTTTGTGACGTGGAACAGAAGCACGAGGTTACGATGGCGAAGGCCTATCCCGGTAGGCCGTTTTACAAAGACTACCGCGAGATGCTGGCGACGGAAAAAGGCATCGACGCGGTGATGGTCGGCACGCCGGATCATTGGCATGCGCCCATCTCCCTGGCGGCGATGCGACTGGGCAAACATGTGTATTGCGAGAAGCCGCTGGCGCACAGCATTGAGGAGACGCGCATCATGGCCCGCGTGGCGGCGGAGACGAAGGTGGTGACGCAAATGGGCAACACCGGCCACGCCAGCGAGGGCCTGCGTTTGACGAAGGAATGGATCGACGCCGGTGCCATCGGTGCGGTGAAGGAAGTGCATGTGTGGTCGGACCGTCCCGGCAAGTTTTGGGACTCACAGGGGCTGCCGCGACCCACGGAAAAGATCGCCGTGCCCTCGACACTCGATTGGGATCGATGGCAGGGCGGAGCACCCGCTCATGATTACCATCCGCTCTATGTGCCACGAAAATGGCGCGGCTGGTTCGACTATGGCTGCGGGGCGCTGGGCGACATGATGGTGCACAATGCCGATCCCGCTTGGTATGCGCTCGATCTCGGCGCACCCACCTCGGTCGAGGCTCAAACGTCGGAAACAAATGCGGACTCGTTCCCGCTCTGGAGCATCGTGACGTGGCACTTCGCCGCGAAGGGCAGTCGAGGCCCCATCAAGCTCACCTGGTATGACGGCGGCAAATTGCCCGCCCCGCCACCCGGATTCGACCCCGCACGCAAAATCGGCGACAACGGCATCCTCTTCCTCGGCGAAAGCGGTTCCATCATCGCGCCCGGTTGGTGTGGCACGCCGCGCATCGTGCCGGAGAGCCAGATGCAGTCCTTTGCCCGTCCTCCGCATAGCCTCGCCCGCAGTCCCGGCCATCGCGAGGAGTGGGTGGCTGCCTGCCTTGCTGGCAAGCCAGACGACGCGAAAGCCAACTTCGCCTACGCCGCGCCCTACACCGAAGCGTTGCTCACCGGCGTGCTCCCCATCCGCCTAGGCAAACGCATCGAATGGGATAGCGCCGCCATGAAGGCCACGAATGCTCCCGAAGCCGATACCTTGATCCGAAAGACCTATCGCAAGGGCTATGAGCTGCCGGTGTGAGGAGATTCTGAAACCATTGCCTCAACACGCGTAAACCTCCCATAAAAATCTATGAACCATTCTTCTGCCGCCATTCTTCTGCCAATTTACTTGGCCCTGCTCACCACCACCGCCTTCGCCCTTGATCCGCATGTGGAGGCCGTCACCCGCATCGTCGAGGCAGCTAAAGGCAAGGTCGAAAAGACCGCAGACGGCCAGAGCCTCAAGTCGGTCGATCTCGCGGTGCCAAACGCAGGTCCGCACGATCACCGCAAAGACGATCCGTATGACGCCGCCTTCTTTGAGCACCTCAGCCACATCCCCAAGCTCGAATCCCTCAACGTCATCTCCACCAAGGCCAACGACGAATGGATCGCACCGCTCGGCAAGCTCACGAACCTCAAAACGCTGCGCTTCACCAACAACGGCAAACTCACCGATGCTGGCATGGCGACCTTCGCCGGGCTCAAAAACCTCGAATCCTTCGCCTTCGTCGGCACCGCCATCACCGGTCAAGCCTACGCCAAATGCACGAATTGGAGCAAAGTCACCAAAGTCAGCCATCGCGGCAGCAGCATCGACGACGAAGGCCTCAAACAACTCTGCGAACACCTGCCGAGCCTCGAAAGCATCAGCCTCGCCCACGCCAAATTCACCGACGCTGGTGCGGCGCATCTGGCCAAGCTCACCAAGCTCAAAGGCCTCGAAATCGGCACCAAAAACGCCACGCCCGCCTGCCTCAAGCACCTCGCCAGCCTCCCGCTCGAGTATTTGCAGCTTGGCGACGGTCTCGATGCTCCTGAAGGCATCGCCGCATGCAAAGCGATCACTTCCCTCAAACGGCTCACCCTCACACATTGCGAAAAACTCGACGACAACGGCCTCAAACTCGCCGCCACGCTCACCCAACTCGACCAACTCGAAATCGGTGGCCTACTCATCCCTGACGAACGCATCCCGCAACTCGCCGCCTTCGCCCACCTCAAGGAATTGAAGCTCATCAACCGCCCCAAAGGCTACCCGCCCGAAACCAAGACCCAAATCAAAGCCCTGCTGCCCAAGGTCGAGGTGAAGTTTCAGTGACACAGTTCTACTCGCCAGTATCCCATCACATCAAGACCATGCTCACCCCCGCCCTTAGTTCAGAAACCGCCTTTTTCGATCCCGCCCTATTTGCACCTTCGTTGAAGACCGCCATTGGCGATAAAGCCTTGGATCTGCGGCGGATGTGGGCTTTGAAGATGGCCGTTCATGAGACTGACGATGAGATCATCGATGATATGCAAGATCGTCACGAAGTGGTTTTCATCGTCGGTGATACATCCGTCAAATGGCGGGTGGAATCCCTGGCCTCGCTTTGCCGAGGGGATGCTTTAGCACCCAGTCTCGAAAAGTACCCCAAGGCGTATATTCCGCTTTTCGCCACCATTGAGGAGCAGGTTTTGGTCTATGCGGAGATCTTTGGTGATCCGACTGATGACGAAATGAAAGGCGTCTATTCAAACCTCGCACGCCTCCCAGATGGCAAAGGACATTCACTCCTGCACGAACACATGTGGCAGGCATGTGCTCTGGCGCTTGGGACACGTCCTTGGAGTAAGGCTCAGCTTGAAGCCGTTTTGCGCCGTCTGCAGCGTTCATGCCGCACTTTCTACACGCACTCAGGCTCGAAAAACTACATCAGAACGATTAGGCAAGGTTAGCTTCAATTTGATACTGAACGACCAACCAAACCCTCGCAAGCGGCGGAGATTTGGCTGGTGGTGGCGGAAGAATCCAAAAAGTGAGCAAAGAAGTGCATTGAAGAGCGGGCGGCACTCGCCACATGCTGTGGCTCTCCTCAATGAAAGCCCTGATTTTGACCAACGAATACCCACCGCACATTTACGGCGGTGCGGGTGTGCATGTGGAATACCTCTCGAAAGAGCTGGCCAAGCTCATGGAGATCGAGGTGCGCTGTTTTGGTGATCAAGACGATACGCAGCCAAATCTTCGCGTGATGGGCACGCAGATCGAGAATGCCGATTGGACGGCACCCGCTCACTTGAAATCAGTCTTTGGCGCTTTGCAGCGTTGCCTCGATTTCAACACGAAGAACATCGACGCCTCGCTGGTGCATCTGCACACTTGGTATTCGCATTTTGGCGGCATCCTCGCGAAGCTGAACTACGGCGTGCCCATGGTGCTCACCGTGCATTCTTTGGAGCCTCTGCGCCCATGGAAACGGGAGCAGCTCGGCGGCGGCTACGATTTCACCGTCTGGCTTGAGGCCACGGCTCTGAAAATGGCCGATGCTGTTATCGCCGTGAGCGAGGAGACCAAGGTGGACCTGCTGCGCCTCTTTGATCTCGATCCGCACAAAATTCACGTCATCCACAACGGCATCGACCTCGATGAATACCACCGCGTGAACGCTCCCGAGGTGCTGCAAAAGCACGGCGTCGATCCGGCGAAGCCGTTTGTGCTCTTCGTGGGACGCATCACGCGTCAAAAAGGCATCATTCACCTCGTGCGTGCCATTGAGCACCTCGATCCCGAGATTCAGGTCGTGCTTTGCGCCGGGGCACCGGATACGCCCGAGATCAAAGCGGAGATGGAGGCGGCGGTGGCTGCCGTCAGTGCGAAGCGTCCGGGTATCGTCTGGATTCAGGCCATGCTCCCGGTGCAGGAAAAGATCGCCATGTACTCGCACGCCGCCGTCTTCTGCTGCCCGTCGATCTACGAACCCTTTGGCATCATCAATCTCGAAGCCATGGCCTGCGAGACCGCCGTCGTCGCCAGTGCTGTCGGTGGCATCAAAGAAGTCGTCGTTCACGGCGAGACCGGTCTTTTGATTCCGCTAGAGCAGCAAACGGAAAGCCCCTTCGAAGCGCTTCATCCGGAAAAGTATGCTCAAGATCTCGCCCATGGCATCAATGAGCTCATGCGTGATGAAGCCAAACGCCAAGCCATGGCTCTCGCTGGTCGTCAGCGTGCGGTGGATCATTTCAGTTGGAAGTCGATCGCCCGGAAGACGCTGGCGCTTTACAAGGCGCTAGCCGTTTGATTGGGCTAGAAATCATCGGATGAGTTTTGCGTGCTTGTAAGGTAGCGAGGCCAGATTGCTGCTGCACGGGCCGGGGGTATCGACCCAGAGCATGCGGGCGGCGATCTTGTCGTAGGCGCGGCGGTGAGCCACGGCGGCTTTGACGGCGACGACGCTCATCTTCTCGATCTCGATGCCCTGGCTGTGCCACTGGCCGAGGTCAAAGGGTGGCGTTTTGACGCTGGTGATGAGGATGGTGAGGCCCGCGTGCTTCACGACAGCACAGCGGCCCATGTCAAAGGTGTCGCCGCACATGCTGGCGAGGTGGCTGTTCTTGTCCTCAAGCTCAAAACGGCCGTCGTTGAGTGCGATCAACTCGACGTCGAGTTCCACGGGACCTTGATCGAGTCGCGAACCCTTGCCTCCGAGGTGGATGTGGCGTTCTCCAGCTTCCAAGGCACGTACGGCCTCGGCATCAGCGAGGCAGATGGCGGCATTTTCGATGCGGTGGCGCAGAAGAGCACGCAGAAGGCCGGTGCCATCGCCGGGAGCGCCGCCGCCGATGTTGTCAGAAGGCTCGACGAGCACGGTGAGACCGTGGGGAAGGGGAGAAAGCTTCACGAGCACCTCATCCGCCGGTGGATCGGTGACGAGGCCGAGGGGGTGAAGCTCGTGAGCTTTCTTTTCGAGCTGATCGAGCTGGGCTTCGGCCTGGGCTGTGGTGCAGGCGAGTAGGCTCACGCCGGTGTCCGGCGTATCCGCAAAGCTGAAGCCAGCCACGATGTTCATCGCCCAAAGGGATTCGTCCTCGGCTTCCAACTGCCTCGCGAGGGCTTCGAGGCTTTTCATGGGGTCATTGACGGTTCCAGTGCCGGTAGGGGGCCAGATGAGGCCGGGCTGCCGGAGCTGCATGTGAGGGCGTTTACCAGTCGTGAAGTAGCGCTGGAGCAATCGCGCCGCATCCACGGCCGCCTCGCGAGCATCCGTGTGAGGATTCTCGCGGTAGCCGACGAGGCAATCGGTGAGTGCGGCCATTTTAGCAGAGAAATTGGCGTGAAGGTCAAAGACACCGAAAATGGGCACCTGGGTGATGGCACGGATGCGCTGGAGGATTTCGCCTTCCACATCAAGGATCGTCTGGGAGGTCATCGCGCCATGCAAGACGAGGTAGATGGCATCGAAATGGTCTTTGCGGATGAATGGCTTCAGTTCTTCCCAAAACTGCTGGATCACCTCGTCGGTCACGGTGGCCGAGGGCTGCGCCCGGTAATCCACTGATGGCATCACGTGCCAATGATTCGCGGCGGCAAACTCCAGCACGCCGCCGAGAGGCGAGGCATCGCCACGGCAGGCCAGCATTTCTTCGCCACGCCGGATTTGGAAATCTTCGAGACTGGTGAGGCCATCGAGAAAG
The DNA here is from genome assembly GCA_016713245.1 of Verrucomicrobiaceae bacterium. GTDB lineage: Bacteria > Verrucomicrobiota > Verrucomicrobiia > Verrucomicrobiales > Verrucomicrobiaceae > Prosthecobacter. The sequence continues at coordinate 1,815,036 of JADJPM010000004.1, forward strand.
GTATGCGTCTCGTGGAAGAGTCCGGCAATGAGGATGCGTGGCATGGCAGGAGATTAACGCACGATAACCTTCGTTCCTGGCCGGATCAGTGTCGGAAGCCGGATGGCATCCCAGTTGGCCAGTCGCACGCAGCCTGCGCTGCGGGTGCGGCCGATGGTGCGCGGGAGTGCGGTGCCGTGCAGGCCGATGCCGCTTTTGCTCAGGCCACACCAGATGATGCCGATGGGGCTGTTCGGCCCTGGCGGGAGCTGAAAAGCCTCTTCACCACGCACGCCTTCTTCGAGGAACTGCTTGTCATAGCGAAAGCTGGGCGTCGTCATCATGCTCTGCACTTTCCAGGTGCCTACCGGGATGAATTGGGGCTTTCCCGGTGTGATGGGAAAGGCGGCCACCATCATCTCATCGGAGGTGTAAACTGCCGCCATGCGCTCCGTGGTATCGACGACGATGGTATGTGAGCTGAGCGTCTTGTCCTCTTTGAAGGACTGCATGGGCTTTACCTCCTCGACGCGGAAGGAACGCACGTTTGGCACCACGATCACGTCGCCCGTTTTCATTGCGTCGATGTTTTTGCCAGGGTTCATCTTGGCGAGGAAGGTCTCGTCGGTGTGAAAACGCTCTGCCACGAGCTCGGAGAGGCTGCGGTAGGCCATGTAGGGAAACTCAGCCTGCTTCGCGGGATCTTCGGGAAGGTTCTTGTTGATGAACTTCATGAGGTCAGCCCGCACTTTGAAGGCGGCGAAGATCACCGGCACCTCCTTCTCAGCCGCGCTTTGCACGGGTGTCCAGTCGTAGAGATCACGATGCCCATGGGCGAAGTTGTAGTTCACCACGGCTTTGTAGGTGAACTCGCCGAGGGCTCCATCGAGCTTGCCTGGGCCGAAGAGGTTTTTGTCGAGGAAAATCTGGATGCGCAGGATGGTGTCGCGATCCTTCGGCACGGAGGGATCATCCTTTGCCGGGCCAGTGTCCTGACCTGAGGCGACGCTCAAGGAAAGCATGGAAAGCAAGAGGCAGAGGGCGGGGAAACGCATGGCTTAGAGGAACGGTTGGATGCTCAAAAATCAACTAGCGATTGTGTGCGAAGCGCTTGCGCCGCATGGTGGGCTTTGCTCCTAACTTCTGTCCCATGTCCGCACTCCCGCCTCCTGAACCCTCTCCCATCCCACTCCGCTCTTACTTTGTGAGAGGACGGAATGCGCTTCTCGTGCGCGGCTCGTTCCAGCCGATCTATTTGGACTATTACCTGCATCTCATGCAGCACGGCATCCAGCAGAATGAAAAGCTCGATGACATGCTCAAGGACACGCTCGCGGCGCTGGCGCTGCACCTTTGTTCCCGGCCGCATGACGAGACGGTGGCCTGGACAATCCATATGAAAGAGCCGCAGCGTGCCAATCTGTTTGTCACTGGCAGCACCCATCCGGGGCGTGTCACCGGCCGTGTCTTCACCCAGGATGTGAAGAAGGAGGGCGAGGCCCTTTTCATCGCCCAGATCAACCGTCTCAATCATCCCACGCGTCAGAGCATGATCGAGTTTCATGGCTCGGATGTGCTCAAGGGCGTGGAGGAGTTTTATACGACCAGCGAGCAGCGTCTCACGCGCTTCTTTCGCCTGCCGGATGAGGAGTATGTACAGATCTCGGCGGAGCCGGATTGCGATGAGATCTGGCTCAGTGAGATCCAGCTCGAAAACGTGCTCGAAATCGATCAAAACGAAACGCTCAGCCTGCTGGAGACACGGGGCTATCAGTTTGAGTGCGGTTGCAGCATGGACCGCCTGCTTCCCATCATCAATCGGCTGCCGAAGGAGGATCTCGATCACATCTTTGAAGACGGTGTCGCGCAGGTCACCTGCCCGCGCTGTGCCGCTGTGTTTCGCGCCACGAAGGCGCAGTTTGAGACGTGGCGTCTCGCGAATGCTGACTGAGAATCCTTCGCCATGCGCCTCGCTCTCATCCGCCGCCAATTCTCTGCCACCGGAGGCGCCGAGCTCTATTTGCAGCGACTGCTGAAGGCTCTCGTGGCAGCTGGGCATGAGGTGCATCTCTTTGCGGAGAGCTGGCAAGGGCAGGCGGAAGGCGTGAAGTTTCATGCTGTCCAGGCTGGAGGCAGTCGGGCAGATCGTGCGTGGCATTTTGCCGAGGCGGTGAAGAGCCTGCTGGAGGCGGAGAGCTTTGATCGCGTGCTCAGTTTGGAGCGAACGCTGAACCAGGATGTGTATCGAGCGGGCGATGGCCTGCATCGAGTGTGGCTGGAGCGTCGGAGGCAGTTTGCCCCGTGGTGGAAGCGGCCCCTTATCGGGCGCGGGGCCTTTCATCGCCGCATGATGGAGCTGGAGGAGCAAACCTTCAATCCGGCGAATACTCAACGCCTCATCGTGAACTCCGAAATGGTGCGTGGCGAGATCGCTCGGCATTTCCCGGCCTTTCCACTGGATCGCATCCATCTCGTGCGCAATGGCGTGGAGGTGGCTCGCTTTCAAAACGCGGATCGGAAAGCGGCGAGAGCACGCTTTGGCCTCAGCGAGGAGGATTTCGTGCTCGTCTTCGTCGGCTCCGGCTGGGAGAGAAAAGGCCTACCGTGGCTGCTGCGCTACATGGAAGGTCAGCGGCACGACCCTAGCCTCAAACTCCTCGTGACCACGCGTGATCGGATTCGCGGCAGCGTGCCGTCGAATGTCATTCTGACTGGTCCGCTGTCGGATGTGGAAAGTGCCTATGCCGCAGGCGATCTCCTCACCTTCCTGCCCATTTACGAACCCTGCTCCAATGTGGTGAGTGAGGCGCTTGCTTCAGGCCTCCCGGCGATCACCACGGCGATGAATGGGGCTGCCGAATGGATCGCGCCCGGAGTGAATGGTCATGTGCTCGATGATCCGCGTGACATGGCCACGCTGGGCATGCATCAATCATTGGCGGACTCATCAGGGCCGTCCCGTTCCCACCGCCGAGCCGATCGATCTCGAAACGAACGTGCGAAACACCATCCGCGTTCTAGAGCTGGCGTCATGATCTCGGAAGCCCATGCTGCTGCGGCCTCGCGCCTTTGTTTGGCGTGTGGGATGTGCTGTGATGGCACGATGTTTCAAATCGTCCGCATGCAGCCGGAGGACTCACCTGCCAAGCTGACTGAACTAGGCCTGCGGATGCGGCATCGTGGTGGGGAAGACTGGATGGAGCAGCCCTGTGCGGCGCTGAAGCGGCTGTGCTGCACGGTTTATGAGAGCCGACCCGTGCGCTGTCGGAAGTTTCACTGCCAGCAGCTCACACGTCTGAGCGCTGGAGAGATCAGCGAGGGCGATGCGCTGGCGATGATCGCGAGTACCCGTTTCCAGGTGGAGCGTGTCCGCGAGCTGCTGGCTCAATGTGGCTATCGTGAGGATGGCGCGGCCTTGCAGGAGCAGTTTGAACGCATCACCTCCACGCCGGTGAAGGTGGAGCTGGAACCTGAGCTGGCTGAGACACGTCAGCAGCTCTAGCAGGCCATGCGGGAGCTGCGGTTGAGGCTCGCCCGCGAGTTTTTGCCACCACCCGTGATGCCTCATTGAAGTAGGACACCGAGGAGGATTTCAGGAAGCGGCTCGATGCCTCACGATGGGGGACACCGTGATGGGCTTGGCTTTGGTGGTTCTTGGAGAGGTTGGCAAGGCTTGTTTTCGCGTGGGACTCCGCACGGGGATGGCGGGCTGGAGTGCAGTGAGTCGAGGGAGCCTGAGGCGACTGAGCGAACGTAACGCAAGCCCGCCATCCCCGTGCGGGCACGCTTGAGAGTGGGGCGCTCTCGGGGGCGGCCTCCATGTCGTCATCCTGCTGGGCTTGGAGCTGGGCTCGTTGGCTGTAGAGCGCCCGCAGCTTGGCTTCGATGCTCGCTCTCATCGCGATGGGGTCGTGGCTGCTGAGCATGGCTTGCAGCTTCTGTCGCTGCTCTTGGCTGAGCTCTTCGCGTGCGAGCAGCCTCGCGCAGGGCGTGCTGGCTTTCTTTTCGTGGTATCTCTTCACTTTGCCATCGGGTTGACGCTCTTTGCGCAGGAGCCGGCGTTGTGCGCCATAGAGGTTGTTCCACAAGCTCCACTCGCGCAGCGCTTCGTTGAGCGGCTCCACCAGTTCGTAGTGCTCGAAGCGGTCGTCTCCCAGCAGCAGGCGCACGTGGGTGTAGTTCTTTTGTTCGATGTGGGCGTTGTCGTTCTTGCGGTATGGTCGCGAGCGGCTCAGCTCGATCTTTGGCTCTTGCGCTTTGAAGTGGGTGATGAAGTGCGCGTTTAAGAACTCGGTGCCGTTGTCGAAGTCGAGCTTGGTGATGGCGAAGGGCAGCGCGGCCTGGATTTCGCTGAGGCGTTTGCGCGTGGCGTGTGCGCCCCGGTTCCACACGGCGCGCACTTCGGTCCAACCGCTGTGGATGTCGGTGGCGTCCAGCGCCCAGACGATGGCTCCGCTGAGGCTGCCGCCGCACAGCGCGACGGTGTCTATCTCAAGGGCTCCGGGCGTGGTCTCGGCCCAGGGTTCGCAGCGCACGGCCACCTCCCGCTGCAGGGTGGCCAGGGCACTGCTGGCGATGCGGCGCTTGCGTCCGGCGATGCGATAAGGGGCCAGTTCGCGGTCGATCTGCGCGGCGCTGATCCCCTCGAGGCGCTCGCGTTGTGCTTTGCTCACCGCGCGGTGATGCTTCTGCCACGATCTTAGCCAGAGCTTGAGCATGTCGCCCGCCAGGCGCTTGCCGCAGGGCTGCCCGGCGGCCAACCAGAGGCTTTTGAGCACTTGCAGGTCGCTGCGGGTGTAGCGGCTGCCTGCACCCCGTGGCGCTCCGCTGGGCCCTCGTCGTCGCTGTCCTCGCAGGACTTTGTTGGCGTATTTGCGCTCCAGCCCGCTGGTCTGGCAATACTCGTCGAGCAGCTTCTGGCGGGCGGGTTTTCCGGTGTGCTGGGCGTAGCGCCCACGCATCACACGGGTGTAGTCTTCGAGGCTTTTTTCATCAGTCGTGGCTCCATCGGCCACGGTGTCCTCCTTTATGAGGCATCGACTCTCTCCAGCTACCCCGGTCTCTCCCCTCTCGGTGTCCTTTTCAATGAGGCACTGCGCACCAGGAGCGACGAGAGAATAATTGAGGCGCGGCGCTTCATCCTGTGCGACCATGGCGGATGGAAAACCGACTATTGAAGCTGCTCGGCGACCCGGCTTACACGCCATCGAACGTCCCGCAGCTCGTCAAGGCCCTGCATTTACGCGCAGGCCAGCAACAAGAACTACAAGCCGTGCTCAAGGACCTCGTCACGAAGGGCCTCATCCTGCGCACCAAAGGTAACCGCTACATCCAGGCCGCTGAGGCGGACCTCGTGCCGGGCGTCATTTCGATCAACCGAGCCGGAAAAGGCTTCGTTCAGCCTGATGAACCCGGCCTGGGCGAAATCACCGTGGCCGAGCGAAACACGGACACGGCGATGCATGGCGACCGCGTGCTCGTGCGCCTTGATGTGAGGCCGCAGGGCCTTCGCAAGCCCAGCTCTCCCGAAGAGAACACCGGCAAGATCGTGCGCATTCTCGAAAGGAAGCGCTCGCAGTTTGTGGGCACACTCGTGGTGTCCAAACAGGCGCTTTTTGTGAAGCCGGATGATCCGCGGCTGCCCGCTGCCGTCATGGTGCCGCCGCCGAAGGATGTGGGCAGGAAGGCGAATGCGGGTGACAAGGTCGTCGTCGAGCTCACCGCCTGGGAATCTGCCAGTACACCGCCTGAGGGCGAGGTGATCGAGGTGCTCGGTCCGCCGGATGAGGAAGGTGTGGATATGCTCAGCGTGCTCCGGCACTACGATCTGCCGCTGCACTTTCCCAAGAACGTCCTGCATGAGGCCACCACCATCGCTCGCTCGCGGCCGGACAATCAGCCCAGCCCCGAAGAGTGCAAAGGCCGCGTCGATTGCCGCCCGCACAATGTCATCACCATCGACCCGGATGACGCGAAGGACTTTGACGATGCCATCTGCATCCAGCGCCACGGGGCCGATCAGTGGCGGCTGTGGGTTCACATTGCCGATGTCTCGCACTATGTGAAGCCCGGCAGCCATCTCGACATCGAGGCCGGCAAGCGGGGGAACTCCACCTACCTCGTCGATCGCGTCATCCCGATGCTGCCAGAGGCGCTGAGCAATGAGCTGTGCTCGTTGAAGCCGGACGTGGACCGTCTGACGAAATGTGTGGAGTTCGTGCTGGCCAAGGACGGCAAGGTGGTGAGTTCGAAATTCTACGCCGCCGTCATCCGCTCCAAGCGCCGCTTCACCTACAAGCAGGCCTTTGAGGTCATCGGCCGCCCGCCGCAGGGCGACATCGAGCAGATGCTGCATGAGGCGCACCAGATGGCGCAGCGCATCCGGGCGCACCGCTTCCGCAATGGCTCGCTCGATCTCGACTTTCCCGAGAACAAAATCCGCCTCGACGAACAAGGCCGCGTGCTGCGCATCGAGCGCATCGAAAACGACGAGAGCCACCAGCTCATCGAGGAGTACATGCTGCTTGCGAATGAGGCCGTGGCAGGCCGTTTGATGCAGCTCGATACTCCCGCCGTGTATCGCGTGCATGAATCGCCGAAGGAAAAGCGGCTCAAAGACTTCCGCGATGACGTGCTGAGTCATCATGTACCCTGCGGAAACCTCATGCACCGCCCGGAAGTACAAAAACTTCTCGCTCACCTTCACGAACTGCCCATCGGCCCGGCGTTGAAGATCGGCTTCCTCCGCTCGCTCATGCGGGCACGCTATGCCGTGGAGCCTCTCGGGCATTACGGCCTCGCGAAGACGAAGTACACGCACTTCACCTCACCTATTCGACGCTACGCGGACCTCGTGGTGCATCGCGCCTTGTTTGAAAAGCCACCCACGCCCGGCGAGGCCCGCCAAATCGCCGATCACATCACCGCCACGGAGCGGAACAGCTCCGATGCCGAGCGTGACAGCAAGGACGTGAAGCTCTACTCCTTTTTGGAGGCGCAGATCAAATCGAAGCGTTTTCAGCCCTACGCGGCGCTGGTCACCGATGTGCGAAATTTCGGCTTCTTCGTCGATGTCTCGGATCTCGGCCTCAGCGGCGTGGTGCCGTTCTCGGCCATGACGGACGACTTTTACGTCTTCGATCCCGGCAGCGGCAAAATGCATGGCCGCCGCACGGGCCGCGTCATCCAGCTCGGTGATCGCGTGGAGGTGCAGGTGCGCTCCGTGGATCGTTACAAGAAGCAGGTCGATTTTGCCCTCACCAAAGGTTCTCAGGTGAAAAGTGAGAAGCCTCAGGGGAGAGATGAGAGGAGGCCGGAAAAGGCCTTCAAGCGGCCCAAACGTCCCAAACACTCGTGGAAGGGCAAGGGAGGCAAGCGCTGATCCTCGGAAGAGAAACCGCTCTGCCTTCGACCATCCAAAATCGATGGCTCATCCATCGAGCTTCTTGCGTAACCCACGTCTTTCTCGTTCTGGCGAATGAGCCTACGAGGCGCGTTGTCGGCGCATTCGCCAGAATGCGGAGCTTGTGCAAGAGGCTCCTCAACTCGTCGAGAAATTCACACCGCTCGCCGCGTTATCTTGCCCCTCCAAGAAATGCCTTCCCCCGAGCCCATCATCCAACTCGTCGATATCTGTAAAAGCTATCAGATGGGAGACCTCACTCAGCATGTGCTCCAGGGGGTCTCTCTCTCGATCTATCCGGGCGAGTACGTTTGCATCATGGGACCTTCCGGCTGCGGGAAATCCACGCTTTTGAATGTGCTTGGCTGCCTCGACCAGCCCACCACCGGGGATTATTTCCTCGGCGGGCAAAACGTGGCTCACCTCAATGATGACGACCTTTCCGCCGCACGGAATCGGAATCTCGGTTTCATCTTCCAGAGCTACAATCTCATTCAGCAATTGAGTGTGATCGAAAACATCGCCGTGCCGATGTATTACGGCGGCGCCAAGGACGTGGACATGATCGAGACCGGCACGCGACTCGCCACGCAGGTCGGGCTGGAGCATCGCCTCTATCACAAGCCCACGGAACTCTCCGGCGGCCAGCAGCAGCGCGTGGCCATCGCCCGGGCACTCTCCAACAATCCCCTCGTCATCCTCGCCGACGAAGCCACCGGAAATCTCGACAGCAAATCCGGCCAGGAAATCCTCGGCCTCTTCGACGATCTCAATCAGCAGGGCAAGACCCTCGTCTTTGTGACCCATGACGAACGCATGGTCGAACGCTGCACCCGCATCATCCGCCTGCGTGACGGCCTAGTGGAGCGTGACGAAGAAGGCGCGAAGGCTGGGCGTTTGAAAAAGAAGGCCGCGTGACGTTGTTCGGCAGGCCCCAAGGCTTCCTAACGCTCTCGGCTCGACATTCCGCATTTGCCATTCATCCTCCACCAACATGCCTCCGCCGCCGCCCATGACCCCCAAAGCCCAGGCCGCCTACGAGGAGGCGCGGGAAAAGATCGCGCAATGCAGGGCGGAGAATGAGACGGTACTTGACCTGTCTTACCTTGGCCTCACCGCGCTGCCGCCGGAGCTATTCCAGCTCACGGAGCTGACGGATCTTTACATCCACAGCAACCGGCTCACCACACTGCCGCCGGAGCTAGGCCAGCTCACGGAGCTGACGGTTCTTAATCTCAGTGACAACCAGCTCACCGCGCTGCCGCCGGAGCTAGGCCAGCTGGAGCTAACGGTTCTTAATCTCAGCGGCAACCAGCTCACCGCGCTGCCGCCGGAGCTAGGCCAGCTGGAACTGACGGTTCTTAATCTCAGCGGCAACCAGCTCACCGCGCTGCCGCCGGAGCTAGGCCAGCTCACGGCTCTAACAGGGCTTTTCCTCGACAACAACCAGCTCACCGCACTGCCGCTGAAGGTATTGCAGCTCACGGCGCTGACGGAGCTCTACCTCCACGGCAATCCCGGCCTAGACCTGCCTGCTGAGGTGCTCGGCCCGACCTGGCAGGATGTTGTAACCGAGAGTGCCAACCCCGCCTCGCCGCACTGGATTCTGGGTTATTATTTCGCCCAAGTGGCCGGGAACCGGCGGCCTCTGAATGAGGTGAAGGTGCTGGTGGTGGGGGAGAGTGAGGTGGGCAAGACCTCGCTCATTCGCCAACTGCTGGGGCGTGCATACAATCCGCTGGAGGACAAGACGCACGGCATCGAGCGCCACCAGATGAAGATGCGCTGCGGCGGGCTGGGGGAGGTGCGGCTGAATGTGTGGGACTTTGGCGGGCAGGACATCATGCACGCCACCCATCAGTTCTTCCTGACCCACCGCAGCGTGTATGTGCTGGTGCTGGACAGCCGGCAAAACGAGCGGCAGAGCCGGATCGACTACTGGCTGCGCCTGATCGCCTCCTACGGCGGGCGTTCCCCTGTGATCGTGGTGTGCAACAAGTCTGACCAGCAGGTGATGCAACTGAACTGGACCGGCCTGCAACGCGATTACCCGCAGATCATGAGCTATGCGAAGGAGGTGTGCTGCTACCACCACAATGGCGTGGACCGGCGCAAGGGGATCGCGGAGCTGAAGCAGCAGATCTCCGCCGCCGTGGAGCGTGATGCGGAGGAAGTAGGCCGCGAGATGCTGACATCCTGGCTAAACCTGAAGGATGAGCTGGAGCGGGACGAGCGCGACTTCATGACGCTGCCAGAGTACCACGCGCTGGCGGACAAGCGCGGCATCAAGCAGCAGCGTGACCGCGAGTTGCTGCTGACGCTGCTACATCAACTGGGTTCGATGCTGCACTTCAGCGAGCACGCGATCTTTGCCCAAGACCGACAGACGAACAACCTGTCCGCGCAGATGGAGGAACTCAACGTGCTGGACCCACGCTGGGTTACGGACGGTATCTACAAACTGCTCAACGACGCGGCACTGATCCGCGCCGGTGGCGTGATGGACCGCGCGGCGATGCGCGCCTCGCTGGCGGCACTGCCGCAGGGACGCCAGCGCTACCCGGCGGACAAGGAGGATTTCCTCATCGCCATGATGCGGCGCTTTGAGATCTGCTTTCAGTTTGATGGTGAGCGGGACCGCTGGCTGCTGCCCGACCTGCTGCACAAGGACGAGGTGGACACGGGCGACTGGAGCACTGCCCTGGCGCTGCGCTACACCTACCAAGTGCTGCCGGGCAGCGTGATGGGGCGGCTGATGGTGCGCCTGCACAGCAAGATCGCGCAGCACAACCTGTGGCGCACGGGGGCGAAATTCCACGACGGCTCCTGCGAGGCGCTGGCACGGAGCGAGCCGGAATCCGCGCGGCTTGATCTCAAAATACGCGGCGGCAGCGCGAAACAGCGGCGGGAATTTCTCGCCGTGCTGCGCGCCACGCTGGGGGACATCCACCGGTCGTTCAGCGACCATCTCGGGGTGGAGGAATGGGTGCCGGTGCCGGGGCAAGAGGAGGCGTATGTGGAATACGCGACGCTGCTGCTGCTCGAAGGAGAGGGCACGGCCGAGCACAAAGTGAAGGTGAGCGGCAAACTGGTGACGGTGAACGTCGCCGCAGCACTGAACGGCGTGACCGAGCGCGAGGTCCGCGATGAGGAGCGGGCAAAGCTTTCCTCTCAAAGAGATTTCTTCACGTTTGGACACGATCAAATGCATCGCTCTCTTCAGCTTCCCAAGGAAGCCCCCGAAGTATGGTGGAAGAGCTGGCCGGCGATCTCGGCTGGGAGCGCACTTGGCACTGGTGGCCTTGCGCTGTTGCTCCTACACTGGGAGAACACGACGGCGCGGATCGTGATCGGCATCATCGCCGCTGTGTTTGTGGTGATGATGACGCAGAGTCCGACGTTGCGCTTCCGGCGATGGTTCCAATGGACGCTGGCAGGCTGGATGGCCGCGAACGCGCTGGGCATCGCCATCGCCGCGCAGTGGAAGAACGAGCAGGGCGAGGCAATGCTGCAATGGGACGGCTCGGTGGGCTGGTCTTTCAACGCGGCTTTTGCCGTCGCCATCATCGTGACCGGCTTCCTCGCCTACCGCGAGTGGCAGCAGGAAACCAAAGGTTGAGGCAAGAGCTTGGGGCTGCAGAGAAAGTGGCACAGGGTTTGCAACCTGTGCACCTCGGAGCGCTGCGTGAACAAGCCACGGAAGGCAGTGTGACGGCCTGCATCTCCGGGTGCCAAGACAGGGAGCATTGGTCTTTGGTCGCTTCACCCTTCGACCGCACAGGTTGCAAACCTGTGCCACTTTCTTCAACGCCAGCAGCCGACTGGATGAGCCGACTCAAAGCGGCTCAAACTCGCTGAAGTGCTTTTTGGGCGGTGGCGGCGTGGTTTCGGAATTGGTTTTCCAAGTGGCGGCTTCGGCGGGATTGCGGGTGCAGCCGTCGCCATACTCGTAGCAGGCGCTGAGGTTCTTCATGGCTTCGGTGACGCCTTCTTCGGCGGCCTTTTGGATGAGGGTAAAGCCAGCCTGGCGTTCTTTGGTGGTCTGGCCGTGTTTGAGAAGGACGAGGCCAGCGAGGTTTTTGGCGGGTGGATGCTGGGTGGCGGCACGGGCGGCGGTTTCATAGACCTGCTGCCAGAGGGTGGGATCCAGCTCGGCCTTTTTCCAAAGCAGATGAGCGGCGAGGTAAGCCTCCAGCGGATGCTTGGAGCTGACCATCGTGGCGAGGGCGATGGCGGAGGCGCGTTGGTGCTCGCCGCCGATGAAAAGGGACTCGGCATAGTAAAAGCGGGCTTCGCGGCTTTTCGTGGTCTCGTAAGCCTTGCGGTAGAGCACCTCGCCCTCGGCGGTGTTTCGTAGGAGGAGATAACCGCCGCGCAGCAGATGCCCGTGGAGCAGCATGGCGGTGGGCACGCCGAGATCGGAGAGCTTTTGCACCTCGACGAGGCAGGTGGGATCAGGCCATTCGCCATGGGCAAAGAGGGCGCGGGAGAGCGCATCGCAGGTTTGGTCGGTGGCGAAGCGCCAGTAGGTCTCGTTGGGGTGCTTCGCGGCGTTTTCGAGGATGGCGGTGAGCGTGGCTTTGGCATTGCCGGCCTTCACGAGCATGGCGAGATCGTCCTTGGCCTTGAGCTTGAGTTCGTCCTCGCTGAGCACCGGTTTGAGGTCGCGAAGGGATACGGCGGGCGAGAAGGCATCGCGTGATGGCTCGGTCGTTTTGAGTTCGATCTTGTCGGCTGCGCGGGTAACGAGCCAGGTCTTCGGCGCGACGCGTTCGAGGGTGACGAAGAGGGTGCCGGAGCCGGTGGCGTGGCGTTTGTTGAGGCCGTGGAGATCGAAGAGATAGCGCTGGGTGATCTCGAAACGGCTTTCACCGGCTCGCGAGGCGGTGGGCGTACCCTCGGCGCGGAGGGTGCGCTGCGGCCAGTGATCGCGGAAGGCCTCTTCGAGTCGCAAAACGGCCTCGGAGGCTGGATTCGGCATCTCGAAGTAGTTTGCCGGAGCCGGGCTCACGAAGCGCAGGACACCGGAGGCATCGTTTTCACTCCACGAATCCATATAAGCCTTCGCGGCGGCGAGCGCCTCTTCGCGGTCAGTGTCCGTGGGGGCTGCGGGAGCAGGCGGAGGCGTTGGTTTGGCCAGTGGCTTCGGAGCGGGGGTCTCGATGACCTGGGGCTTGGGCGTTTCGGGAATCGCTGCGGTGGGCTGCGGAAGGAGGAATTGATAACCAAAGTAGATGGCCGCAGGGGCCAGCAAGCCGCCGATGACGGCGGCGACCCACCAGCCATCGCCGGATTCCGGTGTCGTGATGGGAGCCTCCTTCCAGGGATCATTCACCGGGCGTAGCACCTGCACATGATTCACGGGCGGCGGAGGCGGTGAAGGGAAGGGCGGTGGCACGACCAATGGAGTCGCCATTGGAGATGGCGCTGGTTCAGGCTCGGGCACAGGCGTGGACGGGCGCTGTCGCACGCGGGCACTGCCGAGCATGTAATCGCGACGGCGATTGCCGCTGGAGGCTGGAGAGGGCTTTGGCTGTTCCGCGACGAGGGCGAAATCAAGCAAGTCACCGCCGAGACGAAGCCGGAAGGGCGTCTCGACCTCCATCTCGCTGGCGGTGACGCCGTTCACATTCAGCCGGTGGGCCGTCGAAAGGCTGCGAAGCTGAAAACGTGAGTCTTCAAGCCGCCGGATCTCCATGTGGCGCGGGGCGATGTCATCGCCATCGAAGGCGAGATCGCATGCCTCGCTGCTGCCGAGCACGAGCACGGCCTGCGGTGGGCAGGGAAAGGAGTGAGCAGCCTCCTCGGTGTGCAGCGTCAGGAAATCGGGCATGCAGGGACGAAACGCGAGGTCTCGCTCACTTTCCAGCGCCGAGTTCCTTGTAGTAGCGCTTCACGAGGTCGCGGAACTCCGCGGGCACGGGGTCGCGGTCCACGGGAGCTAGGTTTTTGCCGCTGTCCTTCTTCGAGAGTTCTTCCACCACGCGGTCACGCAGCTCGATGAGCGGGGCGGTGATGCGCTGGTTCAAAAAGGACACCTGCGGGGCTTCGTTGCTGCGTTTGAGGTTCACGCGGAGTTCGCGGGCACGGTCGAGGATCTTCGCGGCGTCGTTGCGAAGCTCGGGGTTGTTGAGAAGTTCCTCCACATTGCGCAGGCGGTCGCTCCAGCGCTCGTAACCGGCTCCGGTGAAGACGCTGTTGTCGGGCTGCTCTTTGCTGTCGTCGAAGAAGAGAGACTCGGGAACCGCGCCGCCGGATATTTGAGGGCGGGTGCGGTCTTTGTCGGAATCGCGGTCGGTGGTGGGGCCGTTGGGAACGTTGTTTGGAGTGGAGCGCGGACGTCCTCGTCCGCTTTGGCTGGGATCGGACGGATCGGACCGATCTGACGGATCGGTTGTGTTATTGGCGGTTTGGGGCTGCCCCTCACCCCGGCCCTCTCCCCGTTGGGTGCCGGGCTGTTGTCCTTCTCCTGGGCGGGGAGAGGGAGAGTCTTTGGCTTCGCCTTTGGCCTGACCTTGGCCGGGCTGTGGGATGTTTTCGGCCATTTGGGGTTCTTGGCCCTGGCCTTTACCTTGATCTTGTTCACCGGGTTTTTGGCCTTCGCCGGGTTTGGCTCCGTTTTGGGCGGCTTTGGGGTTTTGGGGCTCTCCTTGGCCGTTGGGAGATTGGCCGGGCTTGTTGGTGTTTTCGGCGGTTTTGTCGGACGGTTTAGGGGCTTCTTGGCTTTCTTGACCGGATTGACCTTTTTGACCGGATTGACCGGCAGCCTGCGCTTCCGCTTCTTTGATGAGCTTATCGAGCTCGTTCTTGGCCACGCGGAGGGCTTCGCTTTCGCTGCCGAGGACGCTTTCGGCGGCTTTCTCGACGCCTTTTTGGAGTTCGTCGATGGCGTTGGCGGCTTTGCGTTCGGCGTCCTTGGCTTCGGCGGCGCTGCCGTAGCGGAGTTGATCGCGAGCCTCCTGAAGATTTTCTTCGAGGCCGTTGGTCTGGGCTTTGCGGACGGCGTCGTAGAGGTTCTTGTGGAGGAGAGGCTCGCTCTGCTCGGCCTGCTCGCTGAGCTGGCGCATGTTGTTGAGGAGCTTTTCGACGTTTTCCTGCTGCTCGGCCATCTGGCGGGCCTGGGCCTGGTTTTGCAGGCTTTGCGAGAGGTCGCTGTCAGCGGGTTTTTGGTTCTCGAGGTTCTCGCTGATCTTCTTCTGCGCCTCGGCGGCCTGCTGCGCCTGCTGGCGGATCTGCTTCATCTCCTCGGCGAACTTCTTGCTCGTCTTCTGGCGGAAGTCCTCCTGCATCTGCTCGAGCTCACGTTGAGCCCGTGTGGCCGCGTTGGTGGCATCGGTGAGCTTCTCCTGCTTCAATTGATCCACCGCATCGCTGACCTGCTCGCGGGTCTTTTCGAGCTGATCCTTCGCCTCGGCCATCTGCTGGGCGTTTTCGGGCTTTTCCATGCGGTCCTTCAAATCATCGAGATCACGCAGCAATTGCTCCTGCTCAGCCTGAAGGCGTTTAAGCTGGTTTTCGAGTTCCTGCTTCTCCGATTCGCTTTTGGCCTGGGCGAGCTGGTTTTGCAGTTCCTTCATCTTTTCCGCGAGGGCCTCCTGACGGCGGGCGAGCTCTTTGAGTCGGTTCAAAACTTGAAGGTTCTCCTGCTGTTCAGCGGTCTGCTCCTCGCTGGCGGCCTTTTCTTCCTCGTAGCGCTGCTCTTTCTGCTTCAGCTCGAGGTCCATGATCTGGTTCTTGTTCGCCTCCTGCGGCGCACCGGCCATGGGCGGGCTGTTTTGGCGCATCACCTGATGCTCGCGGCTCTGCGCCCGATGCAGCCATTCGAGAGCGCTCTGCTCAAAGGTGAGCGCTTGATTCAAGGGCGAGCGCTTCTTCTCCTCCACAGCCTGGCCGAGCGGGACGGTGGCGTCCTTCATGCTCTTCCACGCCTCGGTGAGATACTTCTTCACCTCGGCATCTTCGACTTCTTCCATGGCTTCCTTCGTCTGCTCCATGGCGATGCCCTGGCTCTGATGCACGACACCGGCATCGGGCGCGAGGCTTTCCATCGGGCGACCTCCATTCGCCTCGCGAATGAGTTTCCAGGTGGCGTTCACGACCTGTTTTTGCAGTTCGATGAGCTTCTGGGCTTTGGGTTTGGGCTGGCCGGGCTCGGGCGGTGGAGCCTCGGCCTCGCGGAAGATGTCTTCAAAGTGCCGCACCTCGGCAAAGAACATGTCGCTCATGCTGCGACGCACCTCGCCTTTGGGTCCGGTGTCCTCCGCCCAGATGTAGTAGCTGACGAGCTGGCGTGGCTGGGCTCCTTCTTTTTCGAGGAGCAACTCGGCACGCACATCATGCTTCTTCCGCGGCTCGGTGGCGGCATGGGTGAAGGCGACTTCTTTCTCGTTGCCGTTGATGCTGAAGACCGCGCCCGATTTTACCACGCTGAGGTCATCGGAGATTTTGGCTTCAACGGGAAGCTCTTGCAGGCTCGACACCTGGATGTCGCGCTTCGGAAAGACAACCTCGATCTTCGCGAGCTGATTGCTCTGCACGGTGACGGTGAACCACGGCGGGTTTTTGTTTCCGCGATCCGCTTCATCGACGAGGTGCAGTCGATACTTCTGCGAGGTGGTGGCGGTGAGGACGGCTTCAAGCAGCGTGGGATCCTCGGCGGAAGGTGTGAGCGGGATGACGGTCTTGTCTTCGCCGAAGAGTTCGGCGGCGGTGAGGTGCGGCTCGAAGGGGGAAGCGGTGCTGGAGTGCTGGAGAGATGGAGTGGTGGATGTTTTTGCGAGAGGCGCGGCGTCGAAGGGGTTTCCGGTGCGGGCAGGAGTGCCCGCATCAGTGGATGGGAGGAGCGGTTTGTTGACTTTGATCTTCCAGACGATTTTGGCGCCTTCGAGGGCGGTGACCTTCTGAGTATTCTTGGTCTCTTTCGTGGGGAGCTTGGTGTAGTCCGGAGGTGTGACGATGACATCGCTGCGAACCAAGGCGGGATAGTCGAAGACGGTGAGCGTATGCGGCGCTGACTTTTCTCCCGCGAACTCGACGTGGTAACGCGTGTGGCGGTCCGCCTTCG
Source organism: Verrucomicrobiaceae bacterium (assembly GCA_016713245.1). GTDB lineage: Bacteria > Verrucomicrobiota > Verrucomicrobiia > Verrucomicrobiales > Verrucomicrobiaceae > Prosthecobacter. The sequence continues at coordinate 1,831,481 of JADJPM010000004.1, forward strand.
CAATCATGCCGCCGAAGACCTGGCCATCCACGGTGAGGCGCATGGGCTGGCGGTCACGTTCCGTGCCATCGAGGTCCGTCGTGACGAGCGTGGCATCGGCGGGCACGGGGCCAGTGAAGCGGGCCTCAATGATGACGCGGGAGTTTCGCTCCACCTCGACGTCGCCGGGCGTGAGGGTGGCGGTGAAGGCGGTGGGTGTGGCAGGAGCCTCGGATTTATGATTTATGATTTTTGACTTATGATTTGGGGCGTTGAGCCTCAAAGCGATGTCGGTGGCGAGGAAGGCGAGCACGGCGATCCAAGCCGCGGCGAGGGCGCGGCGGTAAGGTTTGTCGGCGACGGTGACGGGCCAGTTTTGTGTGGCGGAGCGGGCGAGAGCGTGATCGACGAGGCGCTCGTGGAGGTAACCGGCGGGTTCGTGGGCCTGCGGTTCGTGCTCAAGGGCGGTGAGGAGCAGCGAATCGAGCGTAGGATGCTTTTGTTCGATGAGCCGGGCGATCTCGCGATCACTCCAGATGTTCCGGCGGCCTTTGAAGTAGGCAATGAGCGCCAGGACGATGAGGCCGAGCATCGACCAGCGATCGAGTTGCTTCGGCAGTTTGATGCCTTGCCAGGTGGCGAGCAGGAAGCTGCCGCGCACAACGAGGCCGATGAGAAAGGCCCACGCCATGTGCCGGAGGAGTCGCGCCTTGCGCAGCGCTTCACGGACTTCAGCGATGCGGGCGTCGAGGATGGTGCGTGCGATCATGGGAAGCTCGTGGGTGCCGCCTGGGCCTGCTGTAAACGCAGGATGCAGGCCGATTGTAATCGGAGAATCGCGATTTGGTCGCGGGAAATCTCGTTCAGCGGCTGGCCCACAGCCGTGTGCGGTGGTGGCGGTAAGCGAAGAGAAGCATCAGGTAGAGCCGCACAGCGGTCTCGGAGATGACTTTGCCCCACCAGGAACGGCCGAAGGTGTAGGTGATGGTGTCGTGCATAAGGCAGCCGCCATCCGGGAGCGGTTCGAAGCGGTGTTCGTGCACGAATTGAGCGAAGGGACCTTCGAGCATCTCGTCCACGAGCACGGTGGGAGGTTGCACCGTCTTCCAGCGGCATTTCCAGCGCATGGGGATGATGCCCCAATCGCGGCAACGAAGTTCGAGCAAGCGGCCTTCCTGCGCTGGGCCGTCGGTTTGCAGGCTGACGAGCTTCAGCGTCGGTGGCATGACGTGGACGATGTTTCGCGGATCGCTGTGAAAGGCGAACATGACCTCGGCGCTGGCGGCGAGGCGGGGGCTGGCACGGAAGGTGGAGGGCATGATCAGGCTTTCACCTGACTACGCCGGGCGTGGAGAAACAGATTGCCGCAGAACAAGGCCACGCCGGTCCAGATGAGGCCGAAGGACATGAGCGAGGCGGCATTGACCGGCTCGCCATAGATGAAAGCGCCCACGAGGAACTGGCCGGTAGGCGCGAGGAATTGAAGCAGGCCGAGAAGAGCAAAGGGCAGTTCGCGGGCACCTCGGGCAAAGCCTAGGAGAGGGATCGTGGTGATGATGCCGAGGCCCAAGATGAGCAGTAGATCGCGAGTGGAGGCCGTGCCCCAGATGGAAGCGCCGCTTTGTTGGCTCCAAAGGAGATACACGATGGCGATGGGGATGCCGATGATGGTTTCCATGGCGAGACCCGGCAGCGATCCGAGCGTCGAGCGACGCCTAGCGAGACCGTAGAGGGCAAAACTGCCCGCCAGCAGCAATCCAATCCAGGGAAAGCGACCCACGAGCACGAGCTGCATCGTGACGCCTGCGGCGGCGAAGGCGATGCTGAGCTTTTGCAGGCGTGAAAGGCTTTCGCCGAGCCAAAAGCTGCCGATGAGCACATTGAGCAGCGGATTGATGAAGTAGCCGAGGCTGCAATCGAGGATGCGCCCATGCTGCGCCGCCCACACGAAGACGCCCCAGTTGATCGCGAGAAGGAAAGCGGACCACGCGTGGGCTTTGATCAGCGTGAGGCTGCGGAGTGATTGCAGGAAGCCTGTCCATTCGCCGCGCAGTAGGAGCAGCGGCAGCACCGTGGCCATCGTCCACACCACCCGCTGCGCCAGCGCTACATCACTGCCGAGATGGCCGATCTGCTTCCAATACACCGGCAGCACGCCCCACAGGCCAAAGGCCATCACCGCGCCGAGGATGGCGCTGGTGGAGGGGCGGGGAGGGGGCATTTCTTTTGAAGCAGGAGCGTGTAGCGGCGGGCGTCAGCACGCCGAAGAGTGATGGGGACCACTCTTGAGACGCTCGGTTTCGGAAAACTGACGTTTTCCGCTACGAGAGGGATTACGCTCCTTCCGGCAGCGCCACATAGGCTTCTTCGTTGAGCACAATCTTCTTCGAGCCGCTGAGGAGTTTGATCCACTCACGCAGGCAGCCGAGGAAGATGATAGCGACGGCGAGGAGGAAGAAGGCGGTCACAAAGGTGTCCACGGTGAAATTGAACTGCTGGGCGCCCCAGACTTTCATTTCTGCTGGGGTGCCTCCGGCGGCCATTTTGTCGCCGTAGAACTTGGCACCGGAGATGAAGCCCATGCGGGGATCTTTGTCGAAGAGCTTGATGTAGCCAGCGGTGAAGGTGGCGCTCATCAGGAAGAGCAGCGGGATGACGGTGACGAGCAGGTAGCGGGCCTTGCCCATCTTGATGAGGATCGTGGTGCCAAGGCAGAAAGCGATCACGGCGAGGAGCTGATTCGCAATGCCAAAGAGCGGCCACAGCGTGTTGATGCCGCCGAGCGGATCGACAACGCCTTGATAGAGGAAGTAACCCCAGGCGGCGACGAGCACGGCGCTGGCGAAAACGTTCGCCGGAAGGCTGCGGGTGTTGCCCAGCGGCTTCCAGATGCCGCCGAGGAAGTCCTGGAGAATGAAGCGTCCCACCCGTGTGCCCGCGTCGATGGTTGTGAGGATGAACAAGGCCTCAAACATGATGGCGAAGTGATACCAGAACGACATCCAGGCCGGACCAAAGGCACGAGCGAACATCTGCGCCATGCCGACGGCAAAGGTCGGCGCACCGCCCACGCGGCCAAACATGGTCTTCTCGCCGATGTCGGCAGCCAGTTTGTCCATTCCGGCCACGGTGACTGGGAATCCGGCGGTGGAGATTACGCCGACGACCTCGGTCGGAGCCATGGTCTTGTTGATGCCGGCATTGATGGCGAAGTATTCGCCGGGTTGCAGCGCACAGGCGGCCACGAGAGCCATGAGGGCCACGAGCATCTCGGTGACCATCGCGCCGTAAGCGACGCTGCGGATGTCGGCTTCGTTATCGAGCAGCTTCGGCGTCGTGCCGGAGGAAATGAGCGCGTGGAAGCCTGAAATAGCCCCGCAGGCGATGGTGATGAAGACAAACGGAAACACCGAGCCGAGGAAGACGAGCCCCGTGCCATCGACGAACTTCGTGAGCTTCGGCATTTGCAACTCAGGAGCCACCCAGATGACCACCACGGCCAAAACGGCCACCGTGCCGATCTTCATGAAGGTGCTCAAATAGTCACGTGGAGCCAAAAGCATCCATACTGGCAGCACGGAGGCCGCGAAGCCGTAGATCATGATCGACCACGCGATGGTCTCGCCCTGGTAGTCGAAGAAGTGCTCGATGCCCCATTCCTTGAGATTACTGCCGGCCCACACGCTGACGATGAGGCCCACGATGCCGAAGATCGTGATGTTTCGCACACTGACGCCGAAGATCGTGTGACCAAAGCCCATGATGAAGGCCAGCGGGATCGTCATCGCGATGGTGAAGAGGCCCCAGGGGCTTTCCGCGAGCGCTTTGACCACCACCAGGCCGAGCACGGCGAGCAGGATCGTCATGATCGCCAGCACGGAAATCATCGCCACGAAGCCGACGAGGGGATTCACCTCTTCTTTGAGCATCTGGCCCACCGATTTGCCGCCGCGGCGGATGGAGGCAAACATCACGATGGCGTCATGCACGCCGCCGCCGAGCGTCGCACCGATCAAAATCCATAGCATGCCCGGTAGGTAGCCAAACTGTGCCGCCAGCACCGGCCCCACGAGCGGTCCAGGCCCCGCGATGGCGGCAAAGTGATGGCCGAAGACCACCCACTTGTTCGTCGGCACAAAGTCCTTGCCGTCCTTGTGCGTCACCGAGGGCGGAGCACGGTGCTTGTCGAGCACGAGCACCTTCGTGATGAGCCACTTGCTGTAAAAGCGATACGCCACGGCAAAGGAGCATATCCCGGCTACCACGATCCAGAGGGCGTTGATGGTCTCTCCTTTGTGAAGAGCCGAAAATGCGACCGAACCGGCTCCAAGGGCGGAGATGGCGATCCAGATGAGAATTTGCAGTGGTTTGGGCATGGCGGCGGCGAGACTAGCGGGAGGCAAACGAAGCATCAACCGCGAATCCGATGTTGGTGTGCCTGTCTGATCTTGGAAAAACAAAACGCCCGGATCAGGTGATCCGGGCGTTTTGGGAAGAGAAGGGGAGAATTCGCCAATCCCCGCCCTGGAGCCAACAGCCAGAAGAACTCCAAAGCGGGGCGGCGAAAGGCGTTAGAGGCTACCACCTCCCTGGGTGACGGGCTTCCGCTGGAAAGAGTAGCGCAGATCACCGTTTTCGATGGTGATGTAGTTGGCGGCACCGGCGATGTCTTCATTGCTGAGGCCGGGAACGGAATAATGGCGGCCTTTCAGAGCGCCACGCTTCACGGAGTCGCCTTGGCTGATGTCATGGAGGATTTCCAGAAGGTTTTCACGAGCGTGGCCCTTGTCATCCATGACAAAGTTCAAACCAGCGGCCGAGGCCATGGTGTTAATCGAGACAAGTTCCTGAGCGTTGCGGCGGTCACGAGCAGCATAAAAGGCGTCGTTGTTACCCCACATTGGAACCAGGATGGCTACGATGATGCCGAGGATGGCTACAAACATCATCATTTCGAAGAAGCTGAAGCCCTGCTTGGAGCGGGTGAGGTAGGTGGTGTGAGGAGCGGCTGTTTTCATGGCTGTTTTGAATTGTGAGTGGATTCTATGGGAATTATATCACGCTTGCAAGGACTTTGTTATCATATTTTCACTTTTTCTCAATAGTGAGGCTAAAAGTCGTGAATTTAGCCTTGAATGACCTCATTCTGACATTTGGGGATCGTCAGAATCTCGTCACGGGATTTGAGCCAGCAGACTCCTAGCTGTGCCAATCACGCCGCTGTGGGCAGGCGCTCTCGATTGGCAGTTGGCGCTGGATTCACGGATCGTTTCATTGATTTCCGACGCCTGGGCTTCATGGGTGCAGTTCCATGACGTCTCCCATTAGCGACCAAGACATCTACTTTTTCCGTGAAGGCACTCATCAGCGGCTTTGGGAGGTGCTCGGAGCGCATCTCACGCCGGAAGGCTGCCATTTCTCCGTCTGGGCACCGAATGCCCGGGATGTCAGCGTCGTGGGAGACTGGAACGGCTGGGACGGGCGGGTGCATCCGATGCAGATGCGAGGTGAAAGTGGCGTCTGGGAGCTTTTTGTGCCCGGGGTGCAGGAGAACGCGCACTACAAATTCGAGCTGCACGACCAGCATGGGCATCTACGCGTGAAAAGCGATCCGATGGCGGTTTATGGTCAGCATGGAGAGGCCACCGCGAGCCTGACCTTTGACCTCAAACGCTACCGTTGGTCTGATGGCGAATGGATGCAGCGCCGGACACAAACAGACCTGTACCATTCCCCCATGAGCATCTATGAGGTGCATCCGGGCTCGTGGAAGCGAAACATGAACGATGGCGGGCGGTGGCTGAGTTACCGTGAACTGGCGGACGATTTGATTCCTTATGTGAAGGGCCTTGGTTTCACGCACATTGAGCTCATGGGTATCGCTGAGCATCCCTTTGATGGCTCGTGGGGCTATCAGGTGACGGGTTATTATGCGCCAACGAGTCGTTTCGGGAACCCGGACGAGTTCCGCGAGTTCGTGGACCGCTGCCATCAAAATGGCCTCGGCGTCATCCTCGACTGGGTGCCCGGCCATTTCCCGAAGGACGATCATGGCTTAGCCAAATTTGATGGTAGCGCCCTCTATGAGCATGCGGACCCGCGTCAAGGCGAGCACATGGACTGGGGCACGCTCATCTTTAACTACGGCCGCACCGAGGTGAAGAACTTCCTTGTCGCCAATGCCCTCTACTGGCTGGACCAGTTTCACATCGACGGTCTCCGTGTGGATGCCGTGGCCTCGATGCTCTACCTCGATTACTCACGCAACGCTGGTGAATGGGTGCCAAACTACCTTGGGGGCCGCGAAAACCTAGATGCCATCGCCTTCATGCGAGAGCTGAACAGTGTGTGCTATGCCAATCATCCCGGCACCACCATCATCGCGGAGGAAAGCACCGCCTGGGGCGGCGTCTCACGGCCAGTGAGCACCGGCGGGCTTGGTTTCGGCTTCAAATGGAACATGGGCTGGATGAATGACAGCCTGCGCTACATGCAGAAGGAGCCCGTGCATCGCAAATATCACCACGGTGAGGCGTCCTTCTCGATGATCTATGCCTACGACGAGAATTTCATCCTCGTCCTCAGCCACGACGAGGTCGTGCATGGCAAAGGCAGCCTCATCAACAAGATGCCCGGCGATCGCTGGCAGAAGTTTGCCAATTTGCGCATGTTCTTGGCTTGGATGTGGATGCATCCGGGCAAGAAGCTGCTCTTCATGGGCGGTGAGTTCGGCCAATGGAATGAGTGGAAGCATGATGCGAGCCTCGACTGGCATCTCTTCCTCGGTGAAGAGCACAGCGGCTTGCAGCGCCTCGTGAAAGACCTCAACCATCTCTACACCAGCCGCAAAGCCCTTCACGCCTGGGACCACGAGGCAGGCGGTTTCTTCTGGCTCGATGCGAACGATGCGGAGGGCAGTGTCTTCGCCTTCGCTCGCACGTCACCGGATGGCGACAAGGTCTATGTGCTCGTGAATGCCACCCCCGTGCCTCGAAAGGGCTATCGTGCCGGTATCGCCGATGCAGGCAGCTATCGTGAGCTGCTCAACACCGACGCTCCAATCTACGCCGGCAGTGGCGTGAGCGCCGGGGCAGGCTTCCAGGCTCAGGAGGTGCCATGGCAAGGCCAGCCGTGGAGCATTGTCGTCGATCTGCCGCCGCTGGGCGTGTTGGTGCTTGGACGATGAAGGATTGGCGAGCGGGCGGCGTTCCTTCCGCCCCATGAAATTACTTACCCTCGCCACCACCCTCCTTGCTGCGGTCGCCCTGAGCGCCGCAGACGCGCCCAAGTCGGTCTATGATGTCCCGTTGAAGGACATTGACGGCAAAGAAACCTCCCTCAAAGCCTTTCAGGGCAAGGTCATGCTCATCGTCAACGTCGCCTCGAAGTGCGGGAAGACGCCGCAGTATGCGCAGCTCGAGCAGCTCAATCAGGAGTTCAAGAAAGACGGGCTCGCCGTCCTTGGCTTTCCTTGCAACGACTTCGGAAAACAGGAGCCGGGCACGAATGAGGAGATTAAGGAATTCTGTTCCACGAAGTACAAAGTGACCTTCCCGATGTTCGACAAGGTCGTCGTCAAAGGCCCTGAGCAGCATCCGCTCTACCAGGTGCTCAGCGGTCCCGCCTCACCCTTCCCAGGCGATGTGAAATGGAACTTCGGCAAATTCCTCGTCGGCAAAGACGGCAAGATTTTGAAGCGCTTCGAGCCGGGTGACAAGCCGGACGCTCCGCAGGTCGTCGCTGCCATCAAAGAGGCGCTCGCCGCGAAGTAGGCCAATCGGAAGCATCTGCTGCCGCGCCCGCCGAAAGGCTGGCGCGGCATTTTTTTGTCATGCAGGTAGGCAACGGCGGTAAAGCGCCTCCAGCTTGTTGAGCATCACGTCGATGCTGTGATGCTCCTCCACCATGCGACGGCCTGCTTGGCGTAGGCGGTCGGTTTCAGCTTTTTCCTCGAGGGTTTCCAAAATGCGGGCAGCGAAGGCTTCGTGATCGCCAGCAGGGAAAATGCGCCCCGTTTCGCCATCCCGAATAATCTCCGGGATACCGCCGCAATCGCTCCCGACGACCGCCGTTTGGCAGGCGAGGGCCTGAAGTCCGATTTGGGGGACGCCTTCGTGCGCTTTGGAGGGGATGCACAGCACATCCAGAGCACGCAGGACTTCAGGGATGTCCTCGCGGTGCCCCAGAAAACTCACGGCAGGTCCGGCGCCATCTCGGATGGCGATTTGTTGATACACCGGTACATCTCCGCCTCCCACGACCACAAATTGAATCGCCTCCCGCTTCTGGCGGAGCAGGTGAATGGCACGGAAGAAGGTATCGTGGCCCTTCCAGTATCGCAGGACGCTCACCATGCCCACGACGGGCGTGCCCGGCTGCACGGGTAGGGAGGCACGGGGACCTTCCAGGGTGAAGCGATCGGTGTCGATGCCCGTTGGTAGGGTGGTGATGTCTTCCGCTGCGATGGGGAAAATACGCCGAAAATGGGAGGTGATGCGGTCACTAGTGGTCAGGACGTGATCGGCGAAGGTCGTGAAGGCATGCTTGCTGATGCTCGGATGGGGGTATTCCACATCAATGTGCCGGCTGCGGATCAGGAGCGGCGTCCGGGCAAGGCGGGCGGCAATCCCGAGCAGCCAGCCGTCCCGTGAGCTGTGGGTATTGACGATGTCGATCCGGTTCCGGCGGAGCCAAAAAGCCAATTGGAGGGCGTCGAGAGGGAGCCGTTTGCGGTCAAATAAACAGGGGACGACGCCCATGCCAAAGTCCTGTGCCCGACGGAGGACCTGGGACTCAGGATGGGCCACCAGAAACACCTCATGCCCCCGTTCCTGAAATCCGCGTAGTTCCGCCATCACCCGGTGCTCCTGGCCGCCCCATCCGCGAGAACTTTCAGAATGCAGGATACGCCAAGGGCGGCGGGCGGGATGGGAGGGTAGGGGAGAGGGGGCGGGCATCAGTTTCCTTGTCTCAGGGAAGGTGGAATTGCATCGAAAAACTCGCCGGGAATTGCGGCGGTCATCGTCATTCAAAGTCTGAATGATACGATTAAGGCGTTACAGAAGCCTGATTCGCTCAAAACAACATCGGCTGTTCGTCGTCGAGGGTTGTGACCTTGCTACGCTTCTTTTTGGGCTTTTCCTCGGTCGCTTCGGTCACATCTAAACCCTCCTCAGGAGGCGGTGGAGTCGCCACGGCTTCAACACGCTCGACTAACGGCGAACTCGTCAAGTTTTCGGCGATGCTCGGAGGCGTTGTTTCGGCTGTTTCGGCTACTGTGACCACCATTGTTTCCTCCTTTACCACGGGATTTGCGTCATTCGGAAATTGGGCGTTGGAAGCTTCTTCGACAGGTTCCGGCTTCGTCCTTTTCGTCTTCTTTGTAACGATAGGGGCGTTCGTCTTGCCTTTTCGGACGCGGTGCTGTTCCACCCGGCGAGCGGTGAGGCCTCTAACTTTCGAAGCGTTGCCATTGTGCCGATCGAAGTTTGGGAAAGCCAGCTTGTTACCGGACTCAAGAAGCCAGCCTGCTTGAATGACTGCTTCAGTAAAACCTTTGCGGCCGCAGAGCTTGTCGAGGAATTCTTTTGTAACGTTTAAATCGTTTGGTTTTGCTCCGTTGAGCTCGGCCCACGACCACAGGCGAACGAGCTTTCCAACGACCGCATCGGAGTCGATTCGGAGCTTGGTGGCAATGGCACAGATTTCCGGTTTATCAGGGGTGGAGACTTCGATTTTGATCCAGGGGCGTCGCATGAGGGGGGGGCGACAGGAGCACGAGCCAATCAAAGGTCAAAGAAACATTTGAAGCGTTACATTGTGAACAACTTCAAATCCCCTGAAAGCTAAGCCATTACCTCTCGTTTGCCTTTTCCCATGCTTCGTTTTCTCGGTCTTCTTTTTCTCGCTGTCACAGCCTCTGCCAAGCCACTCAATGTCGTTGTCCTCTTCGCGGATGATTGGAGGCATGACACGCTCGGTTGTGCCGGAAACCCGGTGGTGAAAACGCCCCATCTGGATGCTCTGGCTAAGGAAGGCGTGCGGTTCACCCACAACTGCGTCACCACCTCCATCTGCGGAGTGAGCCGGGCCACGCTCTTCACCGGCCAGTGGATGTCTCGGCATGGGAATCGCGATTTTAAGCCTTTCAAAACCCCTTGGGGGCAGACCTACCCCGGCATGCTGCGTGAAGCGGGTTACTTCACCGGCCACATCGGCAAATGGCACAACGGCAAATTCCCGGCGGAAAACTTCGATTTCGGCCGCGAATACCATGGCACACACTGGATCAAGCAGCCCGACGGTTCCCAGATCCACGTCACGAAGAAGAACGAGGTCGATGCCCTGGAATTTCTCCGCTCCCGCCCGGCGGATAAGCCTTTCCTCCTCACTTTGGCCTTTTTTGCCACTCACGCCGAGGATCGGAACCCGAAGCAATACCTCCCCCAGCCTGAGAGCATGAGCCTCTACACGGACGTGACCATTCCGGTGCCGAAAACCTCCACGGAGGACCATTTCCGCCGTTTGCCGCCCTTTGTGGCGCATGAGAAAAACGAGAGCCGGGTGCGCTGGCACTGGCGCTTCGATACGCCGGAGCGTTACCAGGAATACATGAAGAACTACTACCGCCTCGCCACCGAGGTGGACGCTGCCTGCGGGAAGGTGCTGGCCGAACTCAAGGCTCAGGGGCAGCTCGAAAACACCCTCGTGATCTTTACCACGGACAATGGCTATTTTCACGCCGAGCACGGTCTGGCGGACAAATGGTATCCGCATCAAGAAAGCATCCGCGTCCCGCTGATCGTTCGCGATCCCCGCCTTCCGGCTGCCAAGCATGGCAGCACCGATGGCAGCCTCACGCTCAATGCCGATCTCGCCCCCACCATCCTCGCCGCCGCTGGATTGAAGGCTCCAGAGACCATGCAGGGCCAGGATTTTGCCCCGCTCTACCTCACCGAGGCCGCCTCACCTGTCTGGCGCACCGAGTATTTCTACGAGCACGGCGTGGTGAAGGCCAAAGACGTCATCCCAGCCTCGGAGGCGTTGGTGCGGAAGGATTGGAAGTACATGCTCTGGCCTGATTACGGCACCGAGCAGCTCTTTGACCTCACGGCCGACCCGATGGAAGAGAGCGATTTGGCCTCCAGCCCGGCTCACGCCGCCCGATTGGCCGAAATGCGGGCGCAGTTCGCGTTGCTGAAAGCTGCCGCGAAGTAAGGCCGGGCCTTTTTCTTCCTGCGAACCCCGGCTTGCACGCTCCCGGCACCTTGCTACGGACGAGTTCCACCATCCCCCCGAGTCTCGTGACCAAAATCTTCGAAATCCAAGGCAAATTCGACACCGAAAGCGACTGCCACAAGCTGCTCTACGCCCCCCATCCGCTGCCTCTGAAGTATCGTGAAGGGCGGGTCTATAAAATTGAGTTCAGCGGTGAGGAATCGGCTCTCGATGCTTTCGTGAACAAGGTGCTCGTCGATTCGATTAGCCAGGAGGCCCGTATTGGCGGCCAGCCAGTCCATCAAAAGGCTGCTTTCGTCCTCGAATACGGCATGAAGGGCGCGGCGCTGGATTTGGAGAAGGAAATGATCCTCAATTACTTCCGCAGCATGTCGTCTCCCGGCTTTGAGATCACTCGTCTCACGCTGCGTACTCGCATCTACGTCTTCGGTGAAGGTGCGGAGCCTGCCCAGTTCGTCCGTGACATCGTGAACCCGGCGATTCACACCCACGAGGTATTGAAAGCGGCGGCGTGAGGCAGGTCGCGCAACGCATTCGCGGTTCGATGATTCGGATTCTTCCCATCATTCGATGCTCTTGGCCTGCGGCGTGCCGGGTGCTCTCGGTGCTTGCCGGGTTGTCTCTGGCTGCCTGCCAGCAGGCCCCAGTGAAGCTGCCCGAGGATGATCTGGTGCGGCAGGCACGCGAGTGGCGGAAGAAGGATGGGATGAAGACAGCACGCGACCGCCTGCTGGTGAGCTTGGAGAAGATGGATGCGGGCGGCGGGGCCCTTGAAAAGAGACTTCTGCGGGCCAATGCGGACAAGCAGTTTGCTTTTGCGGATTCCATGGCGGGCCTGACGCCAGCTCAACGGCAGCGCACAGGGATCTACTTTTTGTGCGGTTTTCACACGGCGACGGATCTTTCGAAGCGGGTGGCCGTGAACGTGGTGGAATCCCTTCGTGCTCAGGGCTGGCACGCTCGGCTGATCGACCTCAAGCCGCATGAAACCGTGCAGCAGGACGCCCAGCGGGTGCAGTTGGCGATGGAAAAAGAGCTGCCCCAGGTGGACCGGGCGTTGATCGCCGGTTTCTCGAAGGGTGGGCTGGACTGGATGCAGTGGTTCTCTCACGAGGCGGCGAAACTGCCGGCCCGCGAACGGGCCAAAGTGCGACTGATGGTGAGCTTTGCCGGCGTGCTGCGTGGGTCGATGGTGGCTGATTGGCTCTACCGCGGCTGGCCGCCCTTTGCCCACACGACGAGGCAGTATGTGCGGCTGTTTGATCAGCATGGAAGGAAGGTGATCGAGGACGTGCGGTCCGTGAGCCAGGATCCGTGGATGCAGGACCCGGCTCCGAGTCTGCGGGAAATCGCTCCAGATCTACGCGTCATCAGTCTGGTGGCGGTGCCGAATGGTCCCAATGGCTATCCGCAGGCGCATTTTGGATTTCAGGTGCTCAGCCGTCTGGTGGCGGCGCAGTGGCGCTGGGTAGGGCCGCTGGATGGCATGACCGAAAGTGCCTCCCAGGTGCTGCCACCGGGTTCAGGAGTGGAGCAGCATCTTGTGCGGGTGCTGGGATCGCATGCGTTGCTGGATGGGCGATACCTGAACGGTGCCGCCGTCTCTTCCGCCTTCACGAAAAAGCACGCGGAGCAAAGCCAAGGCGGAAAAGAGCTACTCGATGATCTTTTGCGCAGCCTGCCTCGTGCCTGGGTGATGCGGTAATTACGCCGCACGATCGACGAAGCTCTTCGGCTCCCTTTGCCACCAGCCGAGCGAGAAACCAATGCCCGCTCCGAAGCCGAGGCCGTGAAACAAGCCCCAGCCGAGCTTGGCGACGATGGCCACCTGCGGTTTTGCCCAGCCTTCGATGCCGTGGGCAAGGAGGCCATACATCCATTTCCCACCGAGAAAGTAGCCGGCAGTGTGCAGGGCAAACAAGACGATGGCCCCGACCCAGAAGCCGCGAGCCTTGCCGAGCTTCATCCACGCCACCCAAGAAAAAAAGAGCGTTCCGGCAAGTGCTGCGATCCATTCTCGCTGTTCGTGCTGGATCAAAAACCACGCCAGGCTCCACAGCACCGCGTAACCGCCAAACGCAGGCAGGAACAAGGCGTAGAAGCGTTTGAGCCGCTGGAGGCCTTGGAGCAGTCCACTCAGGGCGAGCCCCGAACCAAGCAGGTAAACCAAAGCGATGAGTGCATACATGCCCACCTCACTCCCGGCGATTTTGGGGACAAAGGCCCACACTGAGTAGGCCAGCAGACTCACGAGGCCCAGGCCAAGGCCGCCGTGAAGGGTGGATCGAAGAAGGACATTCATGCGGCATGCAAAACGCTCTGGAAGGCGTCTTCTTCGACTTGTTTCAGGTCTCTAAAGCATCGCGTTTTTCCCCTTTCCAAAGCAAAATTGAACCTCTAGCCTCGGCCCCGACTCCAACAGCGATCACTCTCTTATGAAAAAAACACGCGCTGCCGCCCTCCTCGCTCTCGCTGCCAGCCTCACGAGCTTCTCTCACCTCCGTGCCGATGACGGTGATGAAAGCGTCGCGAAGGCCGAGAAGCCCAAGATGGCCATCTTTGCCGAAGATGTGACCGTCGATGGCACTCGCCGCCCTGAACTCGGTCGTGCCCTCGCCGATAGCCTCAGCACCGCGTTGCTGCGTCGCGGTCAGGTGCGGGTTTTTAATCTCATGACCGAGGAGACCGAAAGCGGCACCCAGGTGCTCCGTTCGCCGCGTGATTCCGGCGTGAATCGCTCCCACGCTACGGCTCTCGACAAAGGCCTCGATTACCTCCTGTCCTTCAACCTGCTCTCGAACGGCCCCGAGCATCGCATGACCGTCAAAAAGACCCGCGTGCCGAATTCCGAGCTCGTGGATTCCTGGCAGTTCAGCCACTACGGACGTGCCAGCGAGGTCTTCAACCTCGTGCCGAAGATCGTCGAACGCGTGGACCCAAAGCCCATCGTCCGCGGCTACCCGGCGATGCAGTCTCCCTCGGAACTGCGCCCTGAACTGCGTCCCGAAAACAATCCCTACTTCGCTGGTGACTATGCCAATCCCTCCAGCCCGCGTTACGATCCGTGGCGGATGAACCAAATGGCAAACTACCCGGACCTCGCCAACGTTCCCAAAGCCCTCACCTACCAGGAAGTCGGCTCCATCGCCCACATCAATGACTTCTGGAAGTTCGCCATCGTGCGTCCGAACAAGGGCGTGATGCTCAAAGAGAACGACCCGCTGCATGTGCTCTATGACGAGGGGGACGTGTATGCGAATCTTCGCGTCGGCAATGTCGAGCGTGCCGGAGCCGTGGCTGATTACGGCGGTCTCACTCCTTCCTACAAACCGCTCTATCGTGGCGATAAGGTCTATGGCTGGGCCACGCCACAGGAGTTCCCGACCGATCAGCGTCTCAAAGGCTCAAAGTAAGCCTCCTCAGGACAGATCGCGTAACTTTCGGGCTGCTTGCAGCACCTTCGAAGCAGCTTGCGTGACCTCGGTCATCGTGTTCATGCGGCTGAACGAAAAGCGCAGCGTGCTCGCCGCATGCCTCGCGTCGTAGCCCATCGCCTCCAGCACATGGGAGGGGTGAAGTGAGGCCGTGTGACAGGCCGATCCCGCCGAGCAGGCGATGCCCGCTTGATCGAGCAGAATGAGCATTCCTGCGGCGTCGATACCAGGAAAGCACAGGCTAGATGTATTCGGCAATCGCGGCGCATTTACGCCATGAATCACGCTCTCCGGCCACTCGCTCACGATTTGCGCTTCAAAAGTATCCCGAAGCTCGCTGGAGCACGCTGTCATCGCCAACTCCGCCGCTTTGCCCAGCCCGACAATGCCAGGAACATTCTCCGTGCCACTGCGTCGCCCGCCTTCCTGCCCGCCGCCGATGAGCAGCGGCTCAAATCGCACCCGCTGGCTCACGAACAAGGCTCCGATGCCCTTCGGCGCATGAAATTTGTGCCCGCTGAGGCTGAGAAAATCGACCTTCGCGTCGAGCGGAGCCTTGCCGATCATCTGCACCGCATCTGCATGCACCAAAGCGCCATGCTCATGCGCCAGCGCCGCGATTTCCGCCATTGGCTGGATCACACCGGTTTCGTTGTTCGCCCACAAAACAGAGACGAGGGCGGTGTCGTTCGATTGCAGTGCCTCGCGGAGTTCCACGAGGTCGATCAGGCCGTTTTGATCCACACCCAGCCTGCTCACCTCGCCACCGCGATGCACCCATCGCTCCGCGCACTCCAGGCCTGCGGCATGTTCGGTCTTCGTCGTGATCAAAAGCCGCTTTTCCGGCCACAAGTGCCGCACGGAGGCATGCACCGCATTGATCGACTCCGTGGCTCCACTGGTGAAAACGATCTCCCTTGCCTCTCCGTCGATCAAAGCCGCCACTTGGTCGCGAGCTGCTTCGACGGCTTTGCGAGCCTTCCTCCCGGCCGCATAGCTCGCCGAGGCATTGGCCGGATTCTCCCGCCAAAACGGCAGCATCACCTCCAGCACCGCTGGATCGACAGGTGTCGTGGCATTGGCATCGAGGTAGATCATGAGCCGCCAGCGTGGCTGAAGAGCGCGGATTTGCAATCTCTCACCACCCCCGCTAGCATCGCGGCCCTTATGCTCGACATCCGGCTCCTTCGCGAAAATCCTGACTCCATCAAACAACGCCTCGCCAACCGTGGCGGCGACCATGCGTCCCTCGTCGATCAGGTGCTCGAAATCGACACCCAGCGCCGCAGCGCCGAAACTGAGCGCCAGAAGCTGCAGAGCGACCGCAACCGCATCAGCAAGGAGATCGGCATCGCCAAAAAGAACGGCCAGGACACCAGTGCCATCGAGGCTGAGGTTCGCGGTATCGGCAGCCGCATCGATGAAATCGGCCGCGAAGCCGACGCCAGCGATGTGAAGCAGCGCGACCTCCTTCTCAGCATCCCGAATCTGCCTCACGAAGCCTGCCCCGTCGGCCACAGCGCCGAGGAGAACCCTGAAGTGCGTGTTTGGGGCACAAAGCCCGAGTTCAGCTTTGAACCCAAGGACCACACCGCCGTCGCTGGAGCACTCGGCATGATCGATTTCGAAGCCGGCGTGAAAATCACCGGCAGCGCCTTCGTCGTTTACAAAGGGGCCGGAGCACGTCTGGAGCGTGCGCTGATCAATTTCCTCCTCGACCTGCACACCACGCAGCACGGCTATCAAGAGATCAGCCCGCCGCTGCTCGTGAAACCCGACTGCCTCGTCGGCACCGGCCAGCTTCCGAAATTCGGCGATCAGGTCTATCACAGCCCTGAGGATGATCTTTACCTCATCCCCACGGCCGAGGTGCCCGTGACGAATCTGCATCGCGAAGAAATCGTGCCGCACGAGAAGCTGCCGATCAATTACGCCGCCTACACGCCTTGCTTCCGTCGCGAGGCCGGCAGTGCAGGTCTTGGCACGCGCGGTCTCATTCGCATGCATCAGTTCGACAAGGTCGAGCTCGTGAAAATCACCACGCCCGAAACCAGCATGGCTGAATTGGAAACGCTTACCGGTCACGCCGAAAAAGTCCTTCAACTCCTCGGCCTGCACTACCGCGTCATCGAACTCTGCACCGGCGATATCGGCTTCGGCTCCGCCAAAACCTACGACATCGAGGTCTGGGCCCCCGGACAAGGCAGTTACCTCGAAGTATCGAGCTGCTCCAGCTTTGGCGACTACCAGGCCCGCCGCATGAATCTCCGATTCAAAGACGAGAACGGCAAAAACCGCATCCCGCACACTTTGAACGGCTCCGGCACCGCTTTGGCCCGCCTTTTCGTCGCTCTCGTGGAAACCTACCAACAGGCCGACGGCACCATCTTGATCCCCGAAGCCCTTCGCGGCCATTTCGGGGCTGAAAAGATCGGTTGAGTCACTCCACCGCCTCCACCTTCACGCGACAGCTCGCGTTGCGTCCTCGGTCGTCGAGCACCTGTACCGTCCAGGTGCCGGGCGAGGCTTTCCACAGCAGCGGCTCGGTCGGGCTCGATCCGCCGACGAACTGCGAATCGGCAAACCAGTAAACCTTTCGCACCCCGGGCGCGGCCTCGCTGCTCAGCGGGATCGTGCGCTGGCCTGCACGCAGCGTGTACACGAGCGTTTCGAGCGGCGATGTGATCTTTGGTGCCGCGCCGCTGTCCACCAGCGCCAGACGCGTGTCCGTTTCATACGCGGGCGGCTCGCGACGCGGCAAACCGGCCTGTCGAAACAACGCCAGCATGTCCGGCGGCCAGCATTCGAAGACTTCGCGCTTCAAACCGGCACGACCATCATCGGTAGGGACACGCAAGCCGCTTTGAGCATCCACGAAGACTTCTTGATGGATCGCACACGGCTGGATCGGCGAAACGCCCGGGATGAAGCCGCTGCGCACGCGATGCTGGCACAGCGGCGTCGGCAGGCAGCCGGAAACCGCGCACACCTCCACCTCGCGCAAGCCTGCGGGCACCGCCGGTTTCTTCCACGGCAGCTTCAGCCGCTCAAACGTCTCAAACAACAACGGCGCGGCACACTCACGCGCCACAAACGCCGGATTCGGCTTCCCGCTGAAGTTTCCAATCCACACCACCAGCACATACTCACCCCGCATCCCCGCCGCCCACGCATCACGAAAACCATGCGACGTGCCCGTCTTCCAACTCACCGCCATATCATTTGCTCCCGACCCTGCATCCGAGTTTCGCAGCATCTCTCGAACCAAATAACAAGCCTCCGGCGATAGCATCTGTCGCGTCTCTTCCAACTGAGCACTGGGCACTGAGCACTTCAGCCTCACCGGCCCCACGCCTTCGTTTACCAAAAGAACATACAGCGACGCCAGCTCCTCCATGCTCACCTCCGCGCCCCCGAGCGGCAACGCGAGCCCGTAGTGCGAAGCAGGCTTCGGAAAGGCCACACCCGATTGCTTCAAGAACGCATGCAATCGAGTCAAACCGACCTGCTGAGCCAGCGTGACGGCTGGAATGTTCCGACTGCGAAACAACGCCTCGGTCGCGGTGATCGGTCCGGCGAATCCGCGATCAAAATTCTCCGGATTGTAGCTGCCGAAGGCCGCGCGCATATCGCTCACGAGCGTGCGCGGATGAATCAGCCCCTGATCCAGCGCCAGCGCGTAAATGAACGGCTTCAAAGCCGATCCCGGCGACCTCCGAGCCATCACGCCGTCCACCTGACCGTGAATCCCATCGCTCAAAAAGCGTGCCGAGCCCGCATAGGCGAGCACCTCGCGTGTCGGCGCATGAACGAGCAGCGCACAGGCATTTTCGATGCCCGATTCGCGCTTCCGGCTGATGTAATCCTCGAGCGAACGCTCTACCGCATCCTGCATCGCCGGATCAATCGTCGTCTGCACTCGCGTCTCGCTCTTCAAGAGCCGTCGCGCCAGATGCGGTGCCTCGCGCGGAGGTTGTTCCGGTGCCCGAAGCGTGAAGGACTCCTCCAGCGGATCACCACGCACCGCACGCTCGCCTTGCAGCTCACGCAGCAGCCGCGCCTGCGCCGTGGCGAGTTGTGCGTTGTCCGCATCCGCACGCGGACGACGCCGCGCCGGACTCTGCGGCAACACACTCAGCGTCACCGCCTCGCGCAGCGTGAGGTCATCCGCCTGCTTGCCGCACCAAAGAATCGCCGCCGCGCCCACACCCTCCACATTCCCGCCGTAAGGCGCGAGGTTTAGATAAGCCTCCAAAATTTCATCCTTCGAAAAATGCCGCTCCAACTGCAACGCGCGAAGAATCTGCACGCCCTTCCCCCAAATCGATCGCGTCTGCAGCCCAAACCGCAACCGCGCGAGCTGCATCGTCACCGTCGAGCCACCGCCGAGCCTTTCACCACCTACCAGCCCCGCCAGTCCGCGCAGCAGCGACACCGGATTCACCCCCGGATGCCAGCGAAACCATCGATCCTCATGCCGCAGCGTCGCTTCGATGAACTCCGCATCAATCTCCGCCAGCGCCCTCTTCAAACGATACCGCCCATCCGCCGCCAACGTGAGATGCAGCACCTTCCCCTCCCGATCCAACGCCACCCGCGACCACGTCACGCCCTCCGGATACAACTCACACCCCGGCAGCAAAAGCCACCCCACCGCCAAAACAAGCAGCGTCCAAAGCGCGAAGCGACGAAGGCGTTTGATAAAACTATTCTTGGTTTTGATCATCGCTGTAAATCAACATGACATGATCGAGTTTGGAGCCATTCAAAGCCCAAATAGCTTCGGACACAACACCACGAGTTAGATGTTTCGCCTTCGGAACTTTGCGTGAAAGTGTGTCGTGAGCAATTTCCCATGAAGGAACCAAAATACATTAACTCGCTGAATAGCCCGCGTCTGAAGTCTTTCGAATGGCAGCAGCCGGAAGACGATAAGGATCGGCGTTCTTTCCGCGATATTTTGGACGACGGCTGCACAATCTTGATGATTCATGATGATGACAGTGATCCAGGACCACCATATCACAGCATTTACACGATTGGGCTCTATCTGAATTTGGGTTCATCCGGGAAGTTGGTGCGGAAAACGGGGAGTGATGGCAAATGGGCTGGATGAGCCAGAGTTTGCTATATCACGCGTTTGGCGTGCGAGAAGGCTACGAGTATCGCAGCACGAAGTATGTCGAGGGCCGGGTGGAGTTCCATCTGACCGTCAAAGAGGAGTCCATCCATTGCCCGCATTGTGAGAGCCAGGAGTATTGGCGGCGCGGCAAAAGGCAGCGACGTATCAACACCCTGCCCATTGGTCCGAAACAAGTCGTGCTGGTGGTGGAGGTGCCCAAATGCGAGTGCCGAGGCTGTGGCAAGAGCTTCGAACACTCCCCCCCTTTGCCCCTGCCTACAGTCACCACAGCCGCGCCCTGGCTCGATTCGTCTGCGAGCTGAGCCGCTTCATGAGTCTGCAAGACGTGGCCCGCTGGGCACACCTGGGTTGGGACACGGTCAAAAGCATCGTGAAGGCCGATCTAGCGCGGCGCTTTGAGGACGTGCCGCTAGAGGGAGTCAGGCGCATCGGCGTGGACGAAAACTACCTCGGTAAAAAGGCCAAGTATGTGACCTTAGTGGTCGATTTGGAAAGTGGCCGTGTGCTGTGGGTGGGCAAAGGCCGAGGCAAGGAGGCGCTCGTTGGCTTTTGGGAGCGGCTGCGTCAAAGCCGCACGAAAATCGAGGCGGTAGCCTGCGACATGAGCGGTGCCTACTGGAGCGCCATCAACGAGCACCTGCCTGATGCGGCGCTGGTTTTCGACCACTTCCATATCATCAAGCTCGCCAACGAAAAGATCGACGAGATACGGCGCGGGTTGCAACGCACGCTGGAGCTCACCGGGCAGAAGTTCATCAAAGGCACACGCTATCTGCTGCTCTACGGCAAGGAGAACCTGCCGGAGAACAAGCGCCCGAAACTGGAGGAGGCGCTGGCTTACAACGAACCGCTTTCCAAAGCCTACTACCTCAAAGAAGAGCTGCGCCAGTTATGGAACCAGCCAGGCAAGGCAGCGGCGCAGAAGTATCTGCAAGAGTGGATACTCAAAGCCTACGCCACCGCCATCGGGCCTCTCAAGCAGCTCGCCAATACGATGCTGACGCACGCACGGCAGATCTTGAGCTACTTCGACTATCCAATCAGCTCCGGGATCATGGAGGGCATCAACAACAAAATCGGACGCCTCACCCGCATGGCCTACGGCTACCGCGATGTGGCCTTCCTTCACCTGCGCATCTACGCCCTCCATGAGTCAAAAGACATACTCACCGGCACCTGAGCACTGCACCAACTTCCCGGATGAACCTGAATTTGGGTCGCCCAGAGTTTTTCATTAAGGGCTCTCTCGAAGAGTCGGCTGCAGACATGATGAACGCGCTATTTCGGTATGTCGAGAATGGCAACACCATCAATGATGGCGATACAGTCCGGCATGACTTGGGTTATGGGGAAGTTCGGTTTGTGGCGAAAAGCGTTGCTCAAGATCGCTACTTTGATCATTTGGGCTGGGGGTGTTGGTTCTACCGGTCTCTGATCTACAAAGAATCACCGCTGTTTGAGCACAAATTCCCAGTTCTTCAGCTTCTATGGCCTGACAAACATGGAAAGTATCCATTCGAAGAAGGATGTGACCCTCAAGCTTCTAAGTTGCAGGCGCTATAGCCCCATAGATGGTGGCCTTCATTCGGGGCGCTGAGACGAGAACTCTCCCGCCATCAAAGGTTAGGAAAGAAGTTGGTTTGGGTTTGGTGCGAACGGTGGATTTGAGGTGCTGCACTCGCTTTTTCATGGGCGGCAATAATTGGGGCTGATCGAACACACACGCAAGTTCTCGAGTCACCACTGGCATATGGAGCATCCATTCCACGCGCCAGCGTCGTGGAGTGCGGTGGCAAGCCTTGGCGCGACACCGCTGTCGCCTGCCGGACGGCATCCAACGGCCAAATAGCATTCTTCCAGCCCTCGAAAGCGGTGTCGTCGATGCAAGGTGCCCTTGCATCTCTGCCACCGCACTCCACGACGCTTCGCGACTGTCGAGAGCTCGTCTTCACGGCGCAGGCACCACCTCCACCGTGCTGCTGGTCGATCTCGCTTTGGTCGCGCGGTCATACATGTCCTCGGCAAACGCGGGCGGGATGACGAAGCGGCCGGCGCAGACGGGTTTGATGCGGTATTCGAAGGTGCGGGTGTTGGCGTCGGGCAGCGTGAGGAAGAAGGTGTTCCGGTCCTCGCGCAGATCGACGTAATCGGCACCGGGCAGCGCGCTCGGGCCGGGTTTGAGGTTGTCGGGCTCGATTTCGAAGCCGCCGGGCATCAGGTCGAGCAGCGCGATGTTTGTGAGCGCACGACCGCTGATGTTGCGCACGCGGAGACGCACGGTGGCGCTCTGGCCAGTGGTGAGTTGCGTGATGGGCTTGCCGTCTTGGTCGATCAAATCGCGCAGCACCTCCAAACCATCGCGCACGGCCTCGGCGGGCGGCTTTTGATCAAAACCGGCCTCCACAACCTGGTAGAAGGCACCAAGGTCTGGCGCTCCATCGGGCTTCGTGAGATGAAAACGAAGCGCAGAGGCATTCTCGGCGAATTTCGCGCTCAAGATGCCCGCAGAGTCAGGCGCGAGCAATTGAGGCTCAGCGACTCCGGGCAGCGCTTGGAGCAGGCTGACCTTCAAACCGCCGTCCTTCGCGAGTTTCGAGTAGTTCTTCAGCGCGAGGATGGTGCAGGCGCTGCTGATCGTGTTGAACTGGCCGCGCTGCACCGGATCGGTGATGACGGAGAGTTGCTCAAAGGTCAGCGTGGAGGCGATCTCCGGGAAATGACGGCACAGCAGCGCAAAAGCGAGCGCATGACGCACCTGCGGATCGCCGTGATACCAGCCCTGCCAGCGCTCGGGAGCCTTCCGCGCGGCTTCATGATAGCCGCGCATGATCTTCGTCCCTTCCTCGGGCTTTTGCAGCAGCGAGTAAGTGCTGGCGACGTAGGCCGCAGTGACGTGCTGCGGCCATTCGGCCTTCCATTTTTCCTCCAAGGCATCGCGCAGGTTGAGAAGCTGCGGCGTGGTGACCTCGCCATGCCGCGTGAGCAGATAAATCGCCGCCGCTTGCAGCCATGCCTCATCAAGCGAGCCGATCTTGGCCACCGCCACCTTCTTCAAGTGCTTGCGAGCCCCCGCGAGCAGATGCTCCGGCACCGCGAAGCCTGCATCGCGTGCTTCGGTGAGGAAACTCGTCACGTAGATGCTCAGGAAGTCGAAAGGCTCCGCCGTGCTGCTCCAGTAGCCGAAACCGCCGCTGCTGTTTTGACGGTCGGAAAGCAACGTGAACGCATGATCGAGCTGCTCCACCGCCTCTGCGCGTGAGAAACCAAAGTCCGCCTCATCCGCGAGCAGCAGACGCGACATCGCGCGACTCGTGATCTGCTCCGAGCAACCGTGCGGATACTCACGCAGATACGCATCGAGGCCGCGAGCCAAACCGAGCGGCAAAACAGACACCGTGGCCTCACGTTTGGCAAAATGCGGATACATCTGCCGCGCCACCTTCACATCGTGATCCGCGAGTCGGAACCAGCCGCTCTGCACATTCGTCATGAAGGGCGTCGCGGGTCGCACGCTTAGCGTCGCGCGGCGCTCCATCGCATGGCCAGCCGCCTCAGCGCGGAAGCTGATCTCGGCGCCACCGGGCACGTTTTTCGCTCGCAAACGCATGCGCACAGTCGATTCGCGGCCTGGGGCCACTTGCAGCGTCGCGGGCAGGCTTTCGACGACTTCGAGTTGCTCGGAACTGGTGAGCGAGAGCGCGATTTGATCGCCCGCATCGAGGTTGTTGGCCACGGTGAGGCTCACGGTGAATTCATCGCCCGGCGCGGCAAAGACGGGCACATTCGGCGTCAGCACGAACGGACCGCGCACGAGGCATGACGATTCGCTTTGGCCCATTTTCTCCGGCGCGACGGCCACGGCCATGATCTTCAAATTGCCCGCAAAGTAGTCCGGCACCTCATAGACGACTTCACCGCGTTCCGGGCCGGATTCGACGATGCCGGACCAAAACACGACTGGTGGCTCGCGACGACGTTTGAAGGGATTCAGATGAAGCTTCGGTGGCTCGTCCTCATCGCCACCGAAGGCGCTGGAGCGCGTGAGCAGCGTGAACTCCGGCAAAATGAGATCGAGAAGCTGCTCTGTCTCGACTTCGAGAGCCCGTTTGCGGAAGAAATGCGGCAACGGCTCCGGCAGCGTGAAGCGCGTGATTTGATGAATGCCCTCATCGACCGCGAAGACGACGATGCGGCTCTTTTCCGCGCTGCGATGGCCGATGCGCAGCATCTCGCCTGGCTTCACGATCTTCGGCGCATCGAGATCGACCTGCAGGCGACGACGGTCCTTGTTTGCGGTGAACGGTGCGACCGCGTAGCTCAGCGGACTCATGAAAACCTCCGGCGAATCCAGCGCCCGCACAAAAGCCGCGTTCACATACGCCGTGCCTTCGATGCCCGGCGGCAACGTAATCTGCTGCACGCTGCTCGTGGTGCTGCTGGTGAACCATTTCCAGCCGAGAACACGCTCACGCTCGATGGTGATGAGGCCCGCGCCGGTGTAAGGAGCCTTCAAACTCACTTCGACGCTTTCGCCATCAGTCCAAAGCTCCTTCGCGAGCTTCATTTCGAGTTCCGCGTCGCGTTCGAGGCTGCGTGAGGTGTCGCCTTTGCCGACGACGCTGAACGGACAGGCGCAAACGACGCGGTTCTCGCCATCGCGAAGCTCCAGACGGAAGTCGCCGGTGTCTTTCGTCGGCAAGGCGAAGTCCGCACCGGCTTCTGGAAGCTCATACGGACCTTCCGACGCGGTTTCCTCGCGAGCGGTCGAGACATAGGCGTAGCTGCCGCTCTCCTGCTTCGTCAAAACGGACACATGGCGGATGCGCACGACACGCCAGGTGAGTTGCGGCACGGCCAGCGGCTTCAGCGTCATGTCCACCGCGAGCAGCTTCACGTTGCGCGGGCTGTCTTTGCCGATGTAGCCGAGATCACCATCCGGCTTGTAGCCGATGACATGCGCGAAGGGCGAAACGAGCGCCGAAAGGCCTCCGCGCACGCTACGGCCGCCATCAGCTTCGAAGGCCTCGACGAGCAGGTTCATGCGGAAGCAGGCGTTGCCAAAGCGTTCGAGGTTCAAGTCGATCTCCGCCTTGCCATTCGCGTCGGTTTTGCGCTCGCCGAGCTCGATGGTCTTGCCGGTGACGTCTTTGGACTCATCGCGTAGGCGGTTGTGAAAGACGAAGCCGGGATGCGCCTCGAAGAAGAAGTCCGCAGGCGAGAGATCCATCTTCGCGACGATGCGGCGGCCCTCCGCGGCGAAACCGAAGAGCGTTTGCAGGTTCACGTTTGTTTTGAGGTCCTGCGGCTGCACCCAGCCTGCTCCCGGAGCGCGACTGAGCTCCGTGGCGAGCTTCATGCGGTCCGGTTGGAAGTCCTCGACACGAAACACGGTGCGTCCGAGGCGCTCGCGCTGCTCGTCCTTGCCCTGTTTGCGAATCAAATAGAGCGAGACGCGATACACGCCGGTGCAGTCGGCTTCATTCGTGGTGAAGTCCCAGTTCAAGAAGCCATCTTGAGGCACCGCGAGGCGTTCGGAATCGATCTCGCGATCCTGCGCATCGGTGACCTCCATTTCGACCGGCAGACCGGCGAGATTGCCCATCCAGTCCATGCGCCGCACAATCGCGGCGACGTGGACTTTGTCGCCCGGTCGATAAACACCGCGCTCGGTGAAGAGAAAGGCATCGAGACGCTCTTTTTCGGAAGCGAGCACGCCTTCCGTGTCGAAGCGCGAAAAGTTCAAACCACGATCTTCGCGCTCAAACGGCAAAAAGGCCAAATCACTGCCCAAACGGGCCAAAATGGCCACGGGCTGCTTTTCGCGTTTCAGCTTCGAAACGTCCTCAAAATGCGCGTGACCGTCCACGGTGATCGTTTCGGCCACGAACTCGCCATTTTTCGCCAGAACGAGCACACGGGCACCATTCACCGGCCCGCCGTTTTGAATCGACTGCACAAAGACATCGCGCGAGCCATCCGCGTTTTGCTTCGAGAGCAGCCCGAGATCGGTGACGAGCACGAAACGGCGTGTGACGCCTTCTTCATCATTGCCCGCGTTGATCCACTTTGGATCGTCATCGTCTTCGTCGGGCTCGCCATCCTCCTCGGTGCGCGGACGCACGCCTTCGGCGGTGAGGAAAAACAAGCCGCGAGAGGTGTCGGGATCGGAGATGTCCGTGCGGCCCAGCTCCGGCGAGAAGTCGAAGACGCTGTAGTTGGCCTGGTAGTCGTTCTTTTTCGCGACGGGC
Source organism: Verrucomicrobiaceae bacterium (assembly GCA_016713245.1). GTDB lineage: Bacteria > Verrucomicrobiota > Verrucomicrobiia > Verrucomicrobiales > Verrucomicrobiaceae > Prosthecobacter. The sequence goes on from JADJPM010000004.1 coordinate 1,857,523, forward strand.
AGCACCTCGCGTCGGATGCGGGCGATGTTTTCTTCATCAAAGAGCCAGCGCTCGCGGAAGTGCTGCGATTCGAAGTCGCCCTCGGTCAGCGTGACGAGGTGATTCACCTGCCCGGCAGGCACACGAGCCAGCGTGTAGCGGATGTGGCTGTGGCCGCGTGATTTCACGGAGATCTTCCGCTCGCCATTCAGCGCCAGCAACGCACCGCGGCCTAGCAAGTCGATCTCCTTTGGAAACTCGGGCACGCTGGTGATGAAGTTGGAGTTTTCAGCGAGCTTGAAGCCGCCAAGGCCTTCCAATCCGCCGCGAACGCGGACGTAGAGCTGGCCTTCCTCCTCGATGAGGAATTTGAAGGCGTGCATTTCGGTGATTGGAGCCTCGGACTCGACGTGGGTGAGTTTGATGGGCTTGGAGGCGTTTAGGATGGCCGGAGTGACCTTGTTGACCGCATGGATGTCTTTGGGGAGGAGCCACATTTCGACATTCGCGGCCAATTTGGGGCCTGCGGCGAAGCCCGAGGTCTCGATGAAGATGAACTGCTCCGGCTCGCCTTCCTCCGTGCGGATGATTTCGCTGCGCACGGCTTTGATGCTGAATCCGCTGAAGACATCCGGCACACGCACGCGTGCCGTTTCGGTCTCCGCGAGCGCTTTGCCGCCGCTGAGCGACGCGAGGCCGCTTTTCACATTCACTTTGACGAAGTCCTCTTTTTCCGGCACCGCGATGCGGGTGCTGCGAATCCAGAATTGCTGATTATTTTTGCCTTCGGTGAGCTGGAAGAGCTTCGCGGGCGTTTGTCCCTTCCACGCGAAGACGGGAGCACCGCCGAGCACTTCGAGCTGGATGCTCTTTTCGAGCTCCGCGAGTGCCACCGGATGCGTGGTGTCGATTTGCACGACGACTTGATGCACGTCCGGTGCTTGCGGGTCGGTGTAGAAATTCGCGTCCTTCAGCGTGACATCGAACTTCGGCGTGGTGAATCTGCATCGCGTCAACTTGAGAACCACTCCCTTTGCCACGGCCTCGGGTTTGAAGTTCACAGCGAATTCGGTGTCAGCAGGCCAGTCCTGCGAGGGCTCGAATTGAAGAATTTGAGGATACCTCCAACGCCAACGCCCCGGATGTGCGGGTGACAATGACACTCCTGGTGGATTCGGCTCGCCAATAAGATTCAGTGGTGCCGCCGACTCTGTGAACTCTACACTCAGCAACGCAGGAACGCGTTTGCCATTTACTATCTTCGAAAGCCCTGGAGCGAGAGTGTGATACTCGATCTCCCGCGTCGAAGTCAGCTCGCGAGGCCGTGCACGATGCTCATCCCACCAGCGCCAGCCTTTATAACCACCAAAGCTCAAAGCCCCGAGCACACACGCCGTGATGGCGAGCGCTTGGCGTCGTCGCCACGCCGTCGCCACGAGCCAGCGCGACCAGCCCGGCGGCCTCCAGTGAAATTCCCCGAGCACCGCGCTGCCGAAACGGCCGATCACACGCGGTAACGCCAACAGACGTTTGAGATTCATGGTTGAGAGAAGTGCCGCGAGAGTAAGGGGCACTTTTTGGAAAGCAAACCGGGCGCGGAATTAGTTTTCGGCAGGCTGTGGGGAAACGGCTGCTGGACTTCACCCGAGGTCACGCCGAAAACTTGTTCACAGAGAAGGCGATTATTCACAGTTCACGGCGCTTCGAAAAGCCCCATATATTGTTTCGGAGTGCTTAACTAAGCCCAAGATACGGGAAAAATGGGCCTTGTTCCTTGCGGCCTATCCACCGCGCATGGTTTGCTCCGGGGTAACACTGTCTCCGCTTAACACCCACGTCCCGACCGCGCCATGTACCTCAAGAGCCTCACCCTTCACGGCTTCAAGTCCTTTGCCGACAAGACCCACTTTGAATTCCACAAAGGCGTCACAGGCATTGTCGGTCCCAATGGCTGCGGCAAATCGAACGTCGTCGATGCCATCCGCTGGGTGCTCGGGGAAACTTCCGCCAAAGCGCTGCGTGGCGATGAAATGGCCGACGTCATCTTCAACGGCACCGACAAGCGCAAGCCCGTCGGCCTTGCCGAGGTCACGCTGACGATGGCGGATTGCGAGCAGTCGCTGAAGGTCGATTTCAATGAGGTCGCCATCACACGTCGTGTGTATCGCGATGGAAAGAGCGAGTATCGCCTCAACAACACCGTCTGCCGCCTCAAAGACATCCACGACCTCATCGCAGGCACGGGCATTGGCCGTGCGGCTTACTCGATCATGGCGCAGGGCCAGATCGACATGCTTCTCAGCTCGAAGCCGGAGGATCGCCGTACCGTTTTCGAAGAAGCGGCCGGCATCACGAAGTTCAAATCGCAGAAGCGTGAAGCCCTGCGCAAACTTGAATACACCGAGGCGAATCTCCTCCGCGTCGCCGACATCATTGCGGAAGTAAAACGCCAGATGGGCACGCTTCAGCGTCAGGCGGCCAAGGCGCGTCGCTATCAAGCGCTGCTCGAAGATACCCGATTGCTCGACACACACCTTGCTCACAAGCAATACACCGAGTTCTCCGGCGAAAAATCCGAGAGCGAAACGCAAGTTCGCATGCTGGCCAACCAGCTCGAAGAAACCAAGCTCAAACTTCAATCCGCCGAGGCCGATGCCGCGCAGACTCGCGAAGCCTACCACGCCCTCGAAAGCCAGATCAGCCAGGCACGCCAACAGGCGCAGGAACTCCGCTCGCAGATGCAGAGCGCCGAAGGCCGCATTGGCTTCAATCGTGAGCGCAGCGAGGATTTGCTCGCCCGCATTCGTCAAAACGAGGAGCAGATGGCCAACAACGAGGAACTTCTCGATCAGGCTCGTCGTGACCTCACCACGGCGGATCAGCAACTCGCCGCCATCCGTGAAAACATCGCCCAGCGCCAGCTCGCGGTGAATGAGCACGGTTCGCAGCATCAAAACCTCGTCCCTGAGCGCAATCGCCTCGATACCGAGCGCCGCAGCATCCGCGAATCGATTCGTCAGTTCGAAGGCCAGATGGCCGCCAGCGAGGCCCGAGCGCAGTCGTTGACGAACCAAATCGCCGCCGACCGTCAGCGTCACGAGGCACTCGCTCATGATCGTCAAACTGCCGCGCATGCCCGCGAGGCCAGCCAGGTCGAATACGACGCCCTCCAGCGCCAGATCTCCGAACTGGAGCAGACCCGTGACGAACTCGACGAGAAGGCCAAAACCTGCGCCCGTGACATCATCGAGCGCCGCCGCCAGCGCGATGCGATGAACAACGAGCTCAACGAGCTTCAGCGCAGCCTCACCCAGCGAAAATCACGCCTTGAAGTCATCGAGCAGCTCCTCGCCAAAGGCGAAGGCCTCTCCTCCGGCACGCAGCGTGTGCTCGCTGGCCTCGATAATCCCGAGATCTACTCCACCGGCGTCCGCGGCCTGCTCGCATCGAGCATCGAGGTCGCTGACACTGCTTTCATCCCCGCCATCGAGGCCGCGCTCAAAGATCATCTCCAAGCCGTTTTGCTCACCGAGAGCGAACTTGCCGCACAAATCGTCCAAAGGCTCTCCGATCACAAAATGGGCCGCGCCGCCCTTTTCCCGCAGGATTTCATCAATTTGCGTTCGCAGGCCGATCGTGAGCTTTTGCCCGGCGGAGCCATCGCATGGGCCACGGACAAGGTTCGCGTCAAAAACGGCGTGCAGAGCCTCATCGACCATCTTCTGCACAATGTCGTCATCACCGAGGACATGCACACTGCGCTGCAATTGAAGCGCCAGCTTCCGCACCTCGCCATCGCTACGATGAAGGGCGAATTCGTCAGCAGCGACGGCATCATCTACGGCGGCGCTTCGAAGGAAGAAGAAAGCTCCACTCTGCGCCGCGAGGCCGAGGTGAAGCAACTCCGCACCGAGGTCGAAGCCCTCGACTTCCAGTTTCTCGAAAAGGAAGAAGCCGTGCAAAACATCAGCTCTCAGCTTGAAGACATGCAGCGTGAGGAAGTCTCTCTCCGCGAGCAGTCCCAGCGTGCTCGCGAAGGTTTCTCCTCGCTCCAGGGCAAGATGTCCGTTGTTCAACGTGCGCTGCAGCAGGCCACCGCAAAATATGAAAGCATCGAGTGGGATCAAAATCAGATCTCCGAGCGCATCGGCGGCAGCGAAGGCATCATCAATCAGATGCGTGAAGCCGCGATGATCGCACTCGAACAGCTCGAAGGCAGCCGCGTGCGTGAAAACGAGCTCGAACTCGAGATGGAGACCTTCCTCCGCCGCGAACTCGAATCCAGCGAGCAGCTCAACGAACTCCGCACCGCATTGGCCCTCGAACAAAGCGCCCTCGGCAGCATCGAGCGTCAGAAGACACCACTCGGTGCCCGCATGCAGGAGCTTGCGGCCGCCATCCGCCGCTTCGACGAAGAGATCGCCACCTGGCGCATGCGCATTCAGCAGAGCGAAGCTGAAAACGCTCGTTTTGCCGAGCAGATCGAATCCCAACAAGGAGCCATCGCCGCCATCGAAGAGCACCTGCAATCCAAGACCGAAGAACGCGCCGGATTGTTTGAGCAAGTCAGCCGCCTCGAAGCCGAGCTCACGCAGCTCCGCCAGAGCTACAACGGCCTCAACGAAAGCCGCAACCGCGCCGAAGTCGCCCTCACCCGCGTCGATTTGCGCCTCGAAAACCTCATCGGTCAGGTGCAGGAGCGTTACAGCTTCCACATCAGCGCCTTCGAGCCGGACTACCACGTCCTGATGCTGACCATCGAGGAGCAGAAGAAGAATCGCAGCCGAGGCAAGAAGACCGCCAGCGCCGCGGAAGACGAAAAAGATCCGTCTGATCAGCCCGAGCCGTCCGATCAAATCTCCGAAGAGCCTGCCGAAGAACCCGAAACCATCATCCCCGCCATCTCCAACCGCGACGACGACGAAGTCTCCATCGAAGACGTCGTCATCCCCGGCGAGCAGGCTGAGCCGGATTGGGCCTTCGTCATGGAAGTCGTCTATGAACTTCGTCAGAAGCTCGAAGGCATTGGCCCCGTCAATCTCGACGCCATCCAGGAGTTCGAAGAACTCGAAGAACGCCACAACTTCCTCGAAACGCAGCATGGCGACCTCGTGAAGGGCAAGGAAGAGCTGCTCAACGTCATTGCCAAGATCAACGAAACCACCAAGCTGATGTTCAGCGAGACCTTCAATCTGGTCCGCGGCTTCTTCCAAAACAACTTCCGCGAGCTCTTCGGCCCGCAGGCCAAGGCCGACCTCATGCTCGTCGATGAAAACGATCCGTTGGAGTCAGGCATCGAGATCATCGCCAAGCCACCCGGCAAAAAGCTACAAACCATCAGCCTCCTCTCCGGTGGCGAGCGCAGCATGACCGCCGTCGCGCTGCTCTTCTCCATCTACCAGGTCAAACCTTCTCCTTTCTGCGTTCTCGATGAGCTTGATGCGCCGCTCGATGAAACGAACATCGCCCGCTTCCTCAAGATGCTGGACAAGTTCATCGACAACTCGCAGTTCATCATCGTAACGCACAACAAGCGCACCATGAGCCGCGCCGATGTCATCTATGGCGTCACCATGCAGGAATTCGGTGTCTCCAAGCCCGTCGGCGTCCGCATGACCACCGAGGACACTCGTATCATGAAGAAATCCCAGCAGGAGCTCGCCCTCGAAGCCAAGCATCGTGACGAGGATGCTCCTGATGATTCCGTCAATGACCTCGATACCGAGCAGGAGCGCCTGACGGAGATCGAGGAGCTTGAAGAACAATCCCCGGCCGTCCTCGTCTGAACGGCCAGGTTGGTTTCGGGCAGGTCGGCTCTCACGAGCCGGCCTGTTCGATGACCAGTCACTTTTCCACCACTTCGCTCGTCTGGCTCACGTCGAGATAAAAGGGAAGTCATCGGAGGCACGTCACCGATGGAAAGAGCGTTCGAGATAGTCGTCTCTTGAGTTTTCGAGCCTGACAGGCGGTTCGTGACCTTCGCCTTGCCATTTTTCAATCCCATCCAGCTCAAAGACTGGGCACTGAGATTCACTTGAAGGTCCTATTAGCCAGCGAGCCTCAATCCTCCTTCAGTTTCCGTCGCAAGGTGGCGCGATTCATTTTCAATGCGGCGGCAAGCCGTGTGGGCTTGTGGTCGAAGCGTTGGAGAAGCGTTTCGAGCATGCTGGTTTCGACGGTGTCGAGCAGATCGTCGTAAGCGGGCATGCTGTCGTCGTCGCCAGTGGTCTTTTGATCGAGCCAGGCGGCCAGCGAGCGCTTCATCGCGTCCTCCAGATGATTGGAAGGCTGGCTGGCGACGAGGTGGGCGGGCAGATGATGCGGGAGGATGGTGTTTCCACCACACACCGCGACGGCGTGCGCGAGAGCGGTGTGCAGTTCACGGACGTTGCCCGGCCAGGCATGGGCTTTGAGGGCTGCGAGCGCCTCGGCGGACAGGGCGAGTTCACCTGTCTTGGAGGCTGCGAGGGCAGGGATGTCGCTCGTGCGCTCGCGGAGCGGTGGGAGAATCACGCGAAGCACGGCGAGGGCATAAAAGAGATCTTCGCGAAAGCTGCCTTCGGTGACTTTGGCCGCGAGGTCCTGGCTGGAGGCGCTGAAAAGACGGGCGCTGACCTTTCCGGCGGTGAGTCGATGCATGAGCGCGGCCTGCAGCGGCTTGGTCCAGCTGCTGATTTCATCGAGGAAGAGCACGCCCTCGGTTGCTTGGGCGATGGCTTCGTCGAGCGCGGGCTCGGCACGATCCTCTGGCCATTCGTCGGCTCGGAAGATGATGAGCGGTTTGGCTGCGCGGGTGCTGTGACGATGGATGACCTCGGCGGCGAGGCTTTTGCCACTGCCGGGCGGACCTTGCAGGAGCACCGGTGTATCGCATCCGCTGGCCTGGGCGATGGCGGCAAAGGCTCGCTGCATGGGCTCGCTGGTGCCGATCATGGTCGTCTCAATGCGAGGGACGGCCTTTACGGGCGTGAAGACCTCGCGAATGGTTCGCTGGATGGCGGCGAGATCGAGTGGTTTGAGGAAATACTCGCGAGCGCCGAGTCGGCGTGCTTCCAGCGCGGTATCGAGCGTGCCGTGTGCGGTGATGATGATGACGGGCGGTGGCTTGGGGAGCTTTTGGATCTTCTCGAGCACTTTCAGGCCGCTGATGTCTGGCAGGCCGACATCGAGCAGCACGAGGGAAAAGGCTTGCGAGGCGAGCTTGTCGATTCCGCTTTGACCTGAGGCAGCAACGACCGGCGTGGCATCGAGGCGGCGCACCACCGTGGAAAGCGCGGCGGCGAGGGCGTATTCGTCTTCGATGATGAGGATGGAATGACTCATGCGGGGGAGGGGAGTGTCACGGACACGACGGCGCCGCTCTTGGGATCATTTTGCAGCGAGATGCGGCCGCCATGCGCCCCGATGATGTTGGCGACGATGTTGAGGCCCACGCCCATGCCGCCTTCTTTTTCGGTGAAAAAGAGCTCGGTGCCATGGGCGAGCGCGGCTTCGCTGAAGCCGGGTCCGGAGTCGGAGACGATCAGGGTGAGGCTGCTTTCGTGTTTTTCGGCGCGGAGGCGGAGTTTTCCTCCGCGTGGCATGGCCTGGATGGCATTGATGAGGAGATTTCGAAAGGCCTGGGTGAGGCGCTGGGCATCGCCATGGGCATGAAGAGGGCTTTTGAGATCCATCTCGACCTCGACGCTGGCATGCTGTGCCTGCGCGGCGAGGCTGGTGACGACGTTTCGGAGCGTTTCGGCCACATCGAGCCGCGAAAGGCGCGGCGGGACTGGGTTGGCGAGATGGAGCCATTGGTTCACGAGGCCTGAAATGACCTCGGACTCGCTTTGGATGAGCTGCACGGCCTTGGTGTCTTCTTCGTTTGCGGGCGTCATGAGCTGCGCATGAAGCTGGATGGAGGCGAGCGGGTTTTTGATGTCGTGGGCGAGGCTAGTGGCCACGCGGCCGAGCATGGCGAGACGCTCGGTTTGAGCACGCTTTGAGCGTTCGCGGGCCAGCATCGCACCGACGAGGCCTGCCACGCACCAGAAGGTGAGGAAGGCGTTTCGCGTGGCGGGATCTCGTAGCGAGAGTTGCGAGGCAACGGGCTGGCGGGTGAAGAGCATGTCGTTTTTGTCATCGAGGCGGATGACGAGGGTGTCATCGCTGGCGGCGATGCCTTGGCCCGCTTCGAGAAAATCGATGTGCATGCCGAGGAGCTGGGTGAGGTCGCCGGCGAGTTTTTCGCTACGCGGGAGGTTCATGCGGCGGACAAATTCCGCATCTGCCTGCACGAGGGCTTGAAAGAGGCGGTTCGATTCTTCGCGTTCGCGTTGTCGCAACCAAGCGAGGAGCAGTAGCGAGCCCGCGATGACAAACGCGAGGTAGCCGAGGCCGAAACGCCAAGTTTTGAGCAGGGAAGACACCCGGCGAGCATGGAGGCGGGTGAGGAGCCATGTCAACGGCTGGCCCGGTGCTCGTCACGATCAGGCGCGGCGGCGGCGAAGCAGCGTGGCAAAGCCGCCGACCATGAGAAGCATTGCGCGACTAGGTTCCGGGGTGGCGACCACCACGCTATCGAGATAAAGACTGCCAGCAGGAATCGAGATGGAGCCTTCGACGAATTCATCTGGCGGAGTGATGTTCGTGGCAGCGCCCTCAATAAAAAAGGAGAAGTGTCCGGAGGTCATGTTCCAATCGGAGATGTTTGTGGTGCCCAGCAGCGTGGAGCCGGACCCGAAGTCGTAAAAGGCGGCGATGATGTTTGTGGCCGGATTGAACTGCATGGAGATCGTTCCAGTGAGCGGCCCCGTGCCGAGACCGCCTTCGATGACTTCGTCGGAATCGGTATCATTGGTTCGTTTGGCAAAACGTGCTCCGTGAATCACGCCGCCAAATGGGTTTCCCACCACGAAATTGAACTGCGCACGGTCGGTGGAATCCACCGAACTGACGACATTGAGGCTGAGGTCGATGATATCGCCTGCCCCAAATGTGCCAAAGACCGAGACGTCTCCGGAAAAGACTTGAGCCGCAATGCTCCAGTTACTGTCGTAAGCGGCGGTCTGTTGATGATCCCAGCGGATATTATGCGAGGCTCCAAGCAAGGCACCCGTCGAGGCGATTTCGACGCGACTTTGGGCGCTGTTTGCCTGGAACTGGATATTCCCCGAGCCTGTTGGCGTGTCGAAATTTGTGGCGGCCAGTGTCGCACCGCTGAAATCATCGACCCAGACTGCGGCGGAGAGCTGAGAGCAGGAAATGGAGAGGACGAGAAGGCTACTGAGGAACTTCATGATAGAAAGGTGAAGCTCGGGCACCAATGCGTCAACTAGGCGGAGACGAGATAGAATGATTGTTCGCAAAAAACTTTCGTTGATTCAGCGGCCCAAGGTGCCAGCGTGGACACTCAACCCCACCCCACTACCCATCATGGCCAGCGAAGCAGTCATCACCCTTACCGAAGCCAATTTTGAATCTGAAATCGCCTCTTCGAATGTCCCCGTGATCGTGGATTTTTGGGCTCCTTGGTGCGGCCCCTGTAAAATGCTGGGCCCCATTCTTGATGAAATGGCCAAGGAACAGGAGGGCAAGGTGAAGATCGGGAAAGTGAATGTCGATGAGGCTCCTAACCTGTCCGCAAAGTTTGGTGTTCGCTCGATTCCGATGCTCGTTTTCTTCAAGGACGGTGCCGCCAAGGATTCGGTGGTGGGTGTTCAATCGAAGGATGCGCTGACGAAACGTCTCGCGGCTCTTGGCTGAGTTCGAGCTGGTATCTGACAAGAAAGGCCGTGGGCATTCGCTCACGGTTTTTTTTTGGCTTGTCGGGCAAAACAGGACCGCCGGGGAGTTACCTCCCCGGCGGTCTGGATTGAACGAGTTTTCAGCTAACTAAGGCTGGATCCGTTCCGGGCTTCAAGCCCGTGTGGACTACGAGCCGTTGTATTTGACCTGGCCGTTGTTGTTGTCCCAGCTGAGGTAGCTGGCGGTCTTGGGCTCTTCATCGTCGTCGATCGGGCCGGAGGTGAAGAGCTTGTTCTTGAAGGCACCATCAATAGGGCTGATGCCAGCTTCTGCGGCGTCGATGATGGCGTCAGGGCCTGTGCCGCTGCCGAAGCTGTGGGAAGCGCCAGCAGCGATGGCGGCGTTGAGGACGGAAGCGACGGTCTGAGCATTGCGCTTAGCGGCGGCTTCACGAGCGCTGTCGTTGAGGTTACCGATGTTTGGGATCGCGATAGCGGCGATGATGCCGATGATGGCGATGACGACGAGCATTTCCACGAGGGAGAAGCCAGCCTTGAGGGAGGTATTGAGTTTCGTGAGTTTCATGATGCGAGTGTGTTTAGTGTTTTGGCTATTGGATTTCTTCGACTCGTCCGAAGGTGACTCCGGTGAACTCGAATTATGAGTATTATAGTTAACAATGTTCTGAAAGCAATGGTAATTGTAAATAATTTATAAAAATTCTAAATTATTGCTGCTTTTCTCTTCGCAGACAGGGGGGGGCGATTTCTGCTGGTTCCCAAACAAATTCAGAAGAAATGCACCTTTGAGGCGGTCTTTTCCTCCCAATCGAGATAGTTTAGAACTGTGAGAAGAAGCAGCGCTTTCCAACCGCCTCGTTTGTCAGGAGGCTTTTTGTTGGGAGAGAAGGAAAATAAGGCTGAGGGCTCCCCGCCAACGGCGGATCTTCTTCAAAGAAACTTTAAAGGGAACGGACTCAGGGAAGTGGGATGACCCATGAGGAGCGTGGTGTGGGAGCGGGGCGCACCTGGATGAAGGTGGCACGGCCGGGGAGTAGCAGGGAGGTCTGGTTCTGTGAGAGGAGGCTCGCGGTGCCGCTGGGGGTCCAGAAGGGAGCTTGGCTGGGCAGCAGCACAAACCAGAAGCCGGTGTAGCCGCTGCTTCCCGGGATGGCGTCGCCTTTCCAGAGTTGGAATTGGTCTGCGAGAGACTGACTCGACGAGGCAAAGAAACTGCTGGTCGTGAGTCCGGCGGATTCGGGGGTGAGCGTGACCGGCCACGGATTGGCAAACAACTGATAGCCAGGCGTTTGGGGTTGGCGAAAGCCACTTGGCCGAACATGCCCGGTGGCGACGAATGGCACTGTGGGGGTGTTCAGTAATCGGAGCATGACGCCGGTGGCTGGCAGAAGGATTTTGCCGTCAAGGCTGGCAAGGGTGGCATCGCCGGATGCTGTCCATTGTTTAGATGTACCTAGCTGCAGGAGGTAATAAGGCTGGAAGGAGCCATTCACGAGGAACAGGACTTGGTCGGCCAGATTTGGAGCGGCTCCGGCGGCGAAGTAGGTCTTGTCGAAGGTGCTGCTGAGTGTGGCGTGAGGTCTCAGGGTGACGCGAGTGCCCGCCGTCGCGGCAGGGGCGGAGGTCAACGTGATACTATTGACTCCGAAAGACTGCACATTGAGGCGCTCGCCGGTGTCGAACTCCGCATAGTAGGTCTCTCCAGCGATGGCGAGAGGGCTGAGCGTAATGGCCTCGGCAAAGGTGAGCACGTTGCCCGCGATGGTAGAAGGTCTGCCGATGAAGAGTGGCTCACGAGTGAGATTGAGGCCGAAGGTTTGCACGCCAGCGTTGAGCGGGAGGATTTGAGCCGCGACGGCGTTTCCTGTCACAGTTTGACCGCTGTCGTGCGTGACGCGGAGGCGGACGATGGCGGGAGCTGAGCTCCAGGCGATGCGAGAAAGGCCCGGCGAGGCGGAAGTCACCACCGGAATGAGGGTGGAAGGCGTCCAGGTCTTCAGATCGGTGCTCGATTCGATCGAGTAGATGAGATCGGTGATCGTGCTGGGGACCTCGACGACGGCGTTGACCGTGCCGGTGGCCGTTTTTTCAAGGCGAAGGCCCTTCGTGGCCTCTTGGATGCCGGTCGTGGCGCTGGTGCCGAGGGCGTATTCCATCAGATCCGGGATGTCATCACTGTCCTTCGTCTGCGCGGTGCCAGCGCGGCCACTGGCGACCCATTCGGCAAAGGTGGCCGGGTAAGGCGCGAAGGTCATGCCGTTCTCGTTGATGCGCAGATTGGCATTTGGAATGGCCTGGAAGGGAATGGTGGCGCTCTGCCACCATAGCCGCGCCATGGCGCCGCCGGTGTTTTCGTAGAATTCCATCACGAAGGGAACCGGCGTGCCCGCGGTGAGCGTGATCGTGGCGTAATCCCAGGTCTCGCCGTGATTGGTCCAGTTGTTGATGCGCTGGGTGCCGTTGAGCCACAGGCGCACGCCATCATCGCTACGCGTGACGATGTCGTAGGTGCCGCTGGTGGTGGCCACGATGCACCCGGTCCAGCGCACGCTGAAACCATCGGCGGGCAACTGCGGATCGGGAGCGCCTGCCCAGTCGAATTCAATCTGCGGGTCCACGCGGGAGAAGCGCAGCGTCTCGAAGTTTTTCCCGGCGTAGTAGGTGCCGGTGACGCCGTAGTTCACCGCCGGTGGTGTGTAGGTGACGGCGAGCGTGTTGGAGGCGGTGTTGTTATTGCCGGCGGCATCTTGGGCCACGTTGGCGGGAATTCGAACGCTGACGGAACCTGCAGCGGCAGGCGTGATGGTGGCGCTCCAAACGGCTCCAGCGGTCGAGAGGGCGGTCACACTGCCGTTGGTGACCACGAACTCGTTGGCGAGCAAACCGGTGACAACCTCGCTGAAGGTGGCGGTGACAACAAAAGGTGCGGAAACAGCCGTCGCAGGTGTTGTGAGGGCCACGCTGGGCGGTGTGGTGTCGGTGGAGGTGAAATTCACGCTGAGCGTGTTCGATGCCAGATTGCCGAGCGAGGTGGAGTCGGTCGCCTGGTTCGCCGCGACACGCACGGTGACGGCTCCGACGGCGGTGGGCGTGATGCGGAAGGTGTAGGTGCTGCCACTGCCGGTGAAATTCGACAGCGTGCCGTTCGTGACGGTGACATCGCTAGCGATGAAATTCGTTGTCGTGGCATTGAAGGTGGCGGTGACGGTGAACGGCGCGGTGACATTCAATGCCGGCGTGGTCAGCGCCACGGTGAAGGGAAGGGGAGCGGTCGCGGGCTGCGAGTCGATGCTTTGGACGAAGGCAGTGAGGTTGCTCAAATCGGTGGCGGACAAGGTCACGCCAGCATGCGCGGTGATCGCGGCGCTCAGCGTGGCGGCGCTGCCATCGTGAAGATACGGACCGGTGGCCCACACGCCGCGCAGCGTGGGCACGTCGATGCCGGTGAGCGTGCCGCCGAGGCGTTTTCCGCTCGCAGGCTTGATGGTGCCGATGTTTTGCAGGGTGTTGTTGGAGAAGTTCGAGCCGCTGTGGCAGGCGGCGCAGTTTTGCGCCCGGAAGACCTGCTGCCCGGCGGTGGCAGCGGTGCTCAGAGCGCCGGTGCTGGTGCGTGAGGGGCTGTTCGATTCCGTGGTGAGTGACTTCACATAGGCGGCCAGTGCATCGAGATCAGCACTGCGTCCGGCATTGGGCGTGCCCATCGGTGGATTCGGCGTGCCGGTGGTGATGAGGCCAGTGCCGCCCGCGAGACTGCGGATCTGATTTTCGAAGTCCTGCACCTCGTCGAAGTTCGCGCTCCAGTGCAGAACGCCATGCGCACCATGGCCTTTGAGCGTGATCGTATTGCGCAGACCTTCGCCAAAGCCGGTGAGGTCCCACACGCGGCCGTCGTGACCACCGTCGTTGTGACAGGTGGCGCAGCTCATGTATTCCTGGAGGGCCAGGCGCGGATCTTTGGCATCATAAAAGAGCTTTTTGCCCTGCAGCACCTGCGCGGTGAGTTTTTCGGTCGTGATGCAATTCAGTGTCGCAGTGGTCACCGGGGCCGTGTTGCCGCCCTGGATGATGCTGGAGATGTTGTGGACCGTGATGGTGCGATCCATGAAATTGTGGGCGTAGAGCCGCAGGCCGTCCGGCGAGGTCACGAGACCTTGCGGGGCTCTTCCCGCTGTGAAACGTAAAATCTCCGTGCGGGTCCAGGCATCGAGGATGGCCACATCGCGGCTGGCTTCGAGCGCGGTGAAGACATACATGCCCCAGGGATCAAACGCGGCGGCGCTGGGCATGCCGGCGTTGTCGATGTCGATGCGTGAAGGCAGATGCTCGGCTTGCGTCACGAGGTCGAGTCGCGAGACGATGGCGCGGACGGTGTTTTCGTGGTTGAGCGGCTTGTTGTCGCGGAAAATGCCTCGCTGGATGTTGTCGAGCTTCGAGGGAACCCAGGCGGAAAGACCGTCCGGTGAGATGACGGCCGCGCCGAGGTAGTTCGGCAGACCGCGTGAGGATGTTTCGGTATCAGCGGCGGTACTCGGGGCGAGCAGGATGGTCTTTTCGACTGAAAGCGTGCCCGTGGTGATCACGGTGATCTCGCCGCCTTTGCCGGTGAGATTGGGCGTGGCGGTGTTTTCACCGGGAACCGGCGGTGAAATGAAGCGCGAGGCATACAAGCGGCCGCCATCCGCGGAGATCGAGAGATGCCGCGGCGGCGAGTTGAGATTGATCGTGGCGCTGGTGGAGGCGTTTGTGATGCTCAGTCGCAGGATGCGGTTGGTGCCTTCCAGCGCCAGCCATGCTCGGGCCGTGCCAGTGTGGAAGACGAGACCGAATGGGCGGCTGCCGCGGGCGAGTGTGACGGTGCTCGTGACAGCAAAGGTGCTGGTATTGATGATGCTGATCGTGCCGCTTTCCGTGTTCACGACCCACAGGCGACTATTCGGAGCAAAAGCCAGCGCACGTGGAGAGGTGCCCACATTGATCTCGGCGATGCGGGTCATGGTGACGGCATCGAAACCGCTCACGCTGTTGTTGTCCGGGTTCACACACCAGATGCGGTCATTGCCCGTGGCTCGATCCTCAAACGCGATGCTCGATGAAGAAGCAGGGCGCGTGCTGGTCAGCGTGGCATGCACGGCCTGGGCAAGCGTGCGGGTTCGGATGACGCCGGTGTCATCGGTGGCGGTGAGCGTCACGATGTAGCGACCGGGCGCGGTGTAGGTCTTTGTCGTGGATGCGCTGGTGCTCCAAGCGGTTTCGGGGCTGCCATCACCAAAGTTCCATTTGAAACGCGGGTTCACGCCATTGCTGGAAGTGGCCGTGAGCGTGATGGCGGTGTTCACCGGTTTCGGCGTGCTGCTCAAGGTGCCGAGCGTGAGGCCGGTGCTCACATTCCAGGTGAAGGTGGCGGTGCCGGGCGTGCTCAGGTTGTCGCTGGCGCTGACGGTGACGTTGTAAACCCCGGCCACAGTGACCGTGCCGCTGATGACGCCGGACGTTTGAGAAATCGTCAAACCCGTGGGAAGACCCGTGGCGCTGAAGGTGAGCGGATCAGCCTCGGGATCGCTGGCCGTGATCGGCAACGAAACACTGGCATTGAGCAGCGAGTTTTGCGTGCCGGGATTCGTCACGAGAGGCGATTGATTGCCGCCGAAGGCATGACGCAGGTCACGCAGCGTGATGAGGTCCTCCGGCGAAAGCGGCGCATGATGCAGCGTGACCTCGTCGATGGCTCCGGTGAAGGCTGAAGCCCCGGCAGCATCCGCCGCGCCGATGACGAAGGGCAGGGAAGTGTTCGGCGTGTAGGTGCCGGTGCCTTCCGCGACCTTCAGGCCATTCACATACAGGCGGCGCAGGCCGGTGCGGGTGCTGCCGCTGGTGCTCGTGGTGCGGAAGGTGGCCGCCACATGCGTCCACTGGCCCTGCACGGCATTCGTGCCGGTGAGGTTCGAGGTCGTGCGGAGTTCCCACTGGCCCGCGGCATTTACCCAAAGGCCAAAACCATTGCCGGCATTCAAAACGCATCGCGCCGTGCCTGCGGGTGCATTGACACGCACCCAGGCAGCGATGGTGAAGTCATTCGGGTTTAGCGCGGCATTGAACGGGATGCTTACGCGTTGTCCGCTGCCATTGAAGGTGCCGCTGCGGAAGGTGCCGGGATTGCCAGTGAGCGCCGGATTGTTCGTGGTAGTCGTGGCACCGGCTGCGGCGGTGCCGTTCAAGGCGAAGAGGCTGTTCGACGCGGCCTTCACCTCGCCGGCTGTGCCGTTCCAGCCGCTTTCGTCAAAGCTCCACGCGATGGCGGGGCTTTGCACCGGCAGGTAAGGCGAGAGGTAGGTGCCGTTGATGACCGTCGGCGTGCTGTCACCCGGTTTCAGCCAGGCGACGGAAAGGTGGTCGCCTCCATTGCCCTCCTTCATGAGGGCCTCGATGTAGTATTTCGTGCCCGCATTCAGTGTGATGAGCGCGGAGGTTTGCTGCGGATACCAAGTGTAAGCACGGGGCTCCGTATAGTCCGGTTGGGAGGCGATCTCCACGGCGGCCGTCGGATTGGCGCTGGTGCTCAGGCGCAGCGAACTCTGGTCATCGCTGGCGATGTAAAAGCGATACTGGCCGGTGACCGGCACATGAAGGAAGCCGCGCACACGCTGGCCCATGTTGTCATCCCAGTTGGAAGGTGTCTCGAAGCTGCCGATGAGATCACGACCCTTCGGATTGGCCGGATAAGCGGCGTTGGAGGTCAAACTCGCCACGGTGACGCCTGCGAGCTCCGTCCACCATTCGCGGGCGATTTGACCGGAGCCGAGATTGGGAAGCAAAATGATCCATTTGAAGGTCACGCTGCTCGTCTGGCCGTTTGCGGTGGCAAACACGGTGCTCTGGTAGGTGCCCGGAGCGGCGGTGACATTGCCACTGATGAGACCTGAAGTGGCATTGATGCTCAGACCGCCGGGCAAACCATTCGCGGTGTAGCTCAGCGTGCCCGTGCCGGTGCTCGCGTTGATTGGAAGCGAGACGGCGCTGTTTTGCAGCACGCTCTGCTGGCCGGGATTCGTGACGATGGGCAGCGTCTGATTCGTCACCTGAATGACTCGCGACACAGACCACGCGCCGCTGGCATTCACCGCGTAGAGCATCCAGTAGCCGGGCGTGAGCACGTTGATGCTCGAAGGCGAGGTGAGCGAGTAAACGCCGCTCGAAGGTGTGGTGTGGGCGAGCTTCACGAAGCGCTGATCCGTCGTCACCGAGTGCGTGAGCGAGGCCAGACGGATGAAGCTGAAGAACTGCACGCCGGGCGAGGCATTCACCGTGAAGGTCACGCCGGGGCCGATGCGATCCGGCGCGGCGGTGATCGCAGGGCGTGCGGCCGGTGTGTCGTCCGCATTGAAAAGCTGCGGCGGGGTGAAGACCTGCGCATCCTGATGATCGGTAATGGGATCGCCGGAGAGACCGCCACCACCGCTCCACACGCGGCCATCGGTGAGCAGCAGGGCGAGCGAGTGGTAGTTTCGCGGCACGGTGATGTCCGCCATCGCTCGCCAGGTCTCGGTGGTGGGATTCCAAACCTCCGGCGTGAAGACGGTGCCTGCATCACTGAAGAACTGGCCGCTGGTGTTGCCACCCACGACCATGACCTCGCCATTCGGCAGCACGACCGCATTGGCAAAGGAGCGTGCGTTCGCCATCGCGTTCGTGGCGGTGATGACCGGCGAGGCGCCGTTGAGATCCACTTTGTAGGCCGTTTTGACGATGGTGCCGTTGTCGATGGCCTGATAACCACCGGCGACGACCACCTTGCCCACGTCATACATGGCCCAGGAGCCTTGTTTCGGGTAGTGCGTGCCCGGAATCTGCGTCGTGGTCGTCGTCATGCTGCCGGTGCCAGACGTGTTGAGCAGGCGAATCGGCTCAAAAGGTCCGAAATGCGCCAGGCGACCATCCGGAGCCACGAGCAAGAAGGGATGCCAGTTCGTCTCGATGGCATTGGCGATGGGCGGATTCGACACCGCAGCCCACGGGATCCCGCTCATGCTGCGCCAGCCGCTGCTGGTGTTCCATTGCTCCAGCGTGCCGTTGGCATTGCCACCGCCGTTTCCGCTCGCGGTGAAGACCTCGCCATTCGGCAAGGCCACGCTCGTGTTATACCAGCGACCGTCCGCCATCGTCTGAACCTGCACCCATTGATTCGTGCGCCAGTCAAACAAGCTCGCCAACGCGGTGGTGCCGTTGATGCCGTTGCCGCCATTCACCATGAGGCGACCGTCTTGAAGCATCGAAACACCGCCACAGAACATGTCATGCGAGGGGTTGTTCATCTCCGTGAACAGGCCGGTGGCCGGGTCCCACACCGCCGCATAGGTGAACTGCGGTCCATCGGGGAACGTGGTGCGTTGATTCGATGAAAACGTCAGCAGCCGACCATCCGGCAGCACCGCCGCCGTCGTCGGAATGTGCGGCGTCCATGGAATCGGCAGTGTCCATTCGCCTTTGCTGGCCTTGTCTCCGGGCGCTGCGGGAGCGAGCACCTGTGAGGCGGATTTGGCAGCGGCGGGCATGAGCTTGGCAGCCTCGGCAGCGAGCTGATCGGCGAACGCATGGTCATCGGCTGCGGCCTGGACGTGCCCGGTAAGAATACCAAGCATGATCAAAGCACGAAGGCATGGTGAAAGGTATGCGGTGAGAGTCATGAGTGCGAAAATTCTAAATCGGACGATCATCCGGGCGCTTGGGCGGGTCTCAATTCAGGTGTTTGTAAACAAACCTCCGCTTTGGTGATGGTTGGAGGATGTTGAGTATTCTTTGCGCTGGTCGTTGGAGGGCCCGCTGTGCTAGCTTGGAAAAAACCTCCCGAATGCGAACCCTTCTCGTCCTGCTGATCACCGCTGCCGCCGCGACGGCGCAGCCCAAAAGCAAGATCAATGCCCCGCGTGCCATGAGCTGCGCGGATGTGTGTGGTTCGCTCGCCAAGGCCATCCAGGACGATCCAAGATCACTCACCACGCGGCTGGAGGATGCGCTCGTCATCAGTGAGAGCTGTACTTCTGAGATCGTTGCTACCGCCATCGCCACCGTGAACGGCGATCCCTTGCTCACGCGAAAAATCATCGAGACCGCTCAAAACGTGCTGCCTTGGCGGAGACATGAGATTGAGCAGGCAGCCTCGTTGGCCTCCATCCCGGCTGCGGTGGCCGTGGTGGAGCCTCAGTTCGAGGTGCGCCGGGCGCTCGTGGCCAAAACAAAGGTCGAAATACCCGTCGAAGAGGTTCGCCGTGCCGAAGTGCCGGAGATCGAAATCCGCCGCGCCGTCGTCCCGGTGGTCAAAACGAGCAAAAAGAGCCGTCGGCGTTGAAAAAGGGGCCAAAGGGTCCTTTGTCGAATTCACCCCGTGAATTGAAAAAAAAGGCGTGGAAGCCCGTAGTTTCCACAACCCATCCCCAAAACTCATGAAAAGCCCCCTGCGAGCTTCTCTCCCCGCTCTATTTACCTTTGCCCTCACCTCCTCCGCTTTCGCGGTGGATTTCGTGAAGGACGTGCAGCCCATTTTCGAAGCCAAATGCCTCGAATGCCACAACCCGAACAAGGTGAAGGGCAAGCTGCTCATGGACACCGCCGCGAACCTCCTCAAAGGCGGTGAAACGGGCGCTGGCCTCGTGGCCGGCCAGCCTGACAAGAGCCTCATCGTCGAGCGTCTGGTGCTGCCGAAGGATCACGACGACATCATGCCTCCCAAAGGTGGCCCGCTCGCCGCGAATGAGATCGCCACGATCAAGCAGTGGATCGCCGAAGGGGCAAAATGGCCCGCTGAAGTCGCTCTGCGCTACAAATCCCCCGACGAGCTCAAAGCCCTCGCCGATCTCCAGGCCAAACTGCCCACTCTGAAGCGCCTCGAAATCCTCCCCGAGAAGTTTTCCCTCGAAACCAAGCGTGACAGCCATCGCGTGATCGTTTTCGCCACCTTCCAGGATGCCACCACGAAGGACGTCTCCGGCTTTTGTGATCTCAAAGTCGCCGATGCCAAGATCGCCTCCCTCAGCGGCCTCGATTTGAAGCCTGTCGCCGATGCTGGAGCCACCGAACTCACCGCCACGCTGGGCGGACAAACCGTGAAGGCTCAAATCGAAGTCAAAGGCGGCCAGCAGGACCGCCCGGTCTCGTTCCGCCTCGATTGCATGCCGGTGTTCATGCGTGGTGGTTGCAATCAAGGTGGCTGCCATGGTGCTGCTCGCGGCAAAGATGGCTTCCGCACCTCCCTCTTCGGCATGGACCCTGCCGGTGACTTCATCCGCATCACCCGCGAGATGCCCGGCCGCCGCCTGAACCTCGCCATTCCCGAGGAAAGCGCCCTCATCGAAAAAGCCGTCGGTGCTGTACCACATTCTGGCAATCAGTGCTTCGAGCCCGATTCCAGCTACAACAAGACCCTCCTTGAGTGGATTTCGAGCGGTGCTCCCGATGACAAACCAGACGTGGCCAAATGCACCGGCATCGAGGTTTATCCGAAGCAGATCGTCATGGAGGGCAAAAACGCCACCCAGCAGATCACCGTTCGCGCCACCTACTCCGACGGCTCTGACCGCGATGTGACGAACCTCGCCTTGTTCATGTCCAATAACGATCCCACCGCCGCCATCAGCAAAGACGGTCTCGTGACCTCCGGGGATCGCGGTGCGGCCTTCATGCTCGCTCGTTTCGATGTGTATAGCACGGTCTCCCAGGTGCTCGTCATTCCTGACAAGCTTCAATACACCCGCCCGGTGCTTGCCGAGGCCAATTACATCGACACCCACGTCAACGAGAAGCTCCACAAGCTTCGCATCATCCCCTCCGATGTCTGCACCGATCAGGAATTCATCCGCCGCCTCTACATTGATGTGGCCGGCATCTACCCGAGTGCCGAAGAAGTACGCAAGTTCCTCGCCGACACCAGCCCCACGAAGCGCGATGCCCTTGTGGATTCCTTGCTTGAGCGAAAAGAGTTCACCGAAATGTGGGTGATGAAGTTTGCCGAGCTCCTGCAGATCCGCTCCGCGATTAACAACAACGTGCCTCCGTTCTACAAGAACGCGCTGCTCTACTACAACTGGCTCAGCGACCGCATCGGCCGCAATGTCCCGCTCAATGAGATCGTGATCGAGCTCCTCGCCTCCACTGGTGGCACGGTGAGCAATCCTCCGGTGAATTTCTACCAGACCGAGCTCGACCAGCTCAAGCTCACCGAAAACGTCGCTCAGGTCTTCATGGGCATGCGCATCCAGTGCGCCCAGTGCCACAACCATCCCTTCGACCGCTGGACCATGAGCGATTACTACGGCTTCAAAGCCTTCTTCAGCCAGATCGGCCGCAAGCAGACCGATGACCCGCAAGAAGTCATCATCTACAACAGCAAGGGCGGCGAATCCCGTCACTTCCTTACCCAAGCGGTCATGAAGCCCAAATTCCTTGGCGGTGAAGAGCCTGTGATCAAACCCGGCGAGGATCGCCGCAAAGTTCTCGCCGAATGGCTAGCCTCCCCACGCAACCCCTACTTTGCCAGCAACATCTCGAACATCATCTGGTCGCACTTCACCGGCGTCGGCGTGGTGGAGCCCGTGGATGACGTCCGCGTGTCCAATCCTCCCTCCAATCCTGAGTTGATTGACTCGATGGCGCAGAAGCTCACCGAGTACAAATACGACTTCCGCAAGCTCGTGCGGGACATCTGCGTCTCCAAGACCTACCAGCGCAGCACCAAGGTCAACGAGACCAACGCGGGCGATAAGCGCAATTTCTCCCACGCCCAAGTTCGCCGCGTGCGTGCCGAGGTGCTGCTCGATGCCATCTCGCAGATCACCGATACACCGAACAAATTCCAGGGCCTACCCCTCGGTGCTCGTGCCGTGCAGATCGCCGATGGCGCCACCTCCACCTACTTCCTCACAACCTTCGGCCGTGCGAAACGCGAGTCCGTATGCTCCTGCGAAGTCAAAATGGAGCCCACGCTCTCCCAGGCCCTCCACCTCATGAATGGCGACGCCGTCAATGATCGCATCAAGCAGGGCCGCGTCGTCGCCAAGATGATCCAGGAGAAGAAATCAGATCGCGAAATCACCGAGGATCTCTTCCTTCGCGTCTTTGGCCGCATGCCCGTCGAGAAAGAATGGACCGCCGTCCAGCAAGCCGTCGCCAATGCCCCGGATGCCCGTCAGGCCGCCTTTGAAGACCTTTTCTGGGCGCTGCTGAACTCCAAGGAGTTCTTCTTCAATCATTGATGCGACCTTCGAGACTCAAAACAAGAAGCGGCGGGATCTCCCGCCGCTTTTTTGTTGGTCAATGATCAGGCAGATTTCGACTTCACCCACTCGATGATCTTGCGGTCGTCATCTCCGGCGGCCCAGGTCACTCGGAGGAAGTCAGCCGCGTGGAGCTGATGCTCGCGGAAGAAGGCGCGGTCTCCACCGCAGCCGAACATGGTATCGGGGTCCATCTCACCACGGAGCTTGGCACGAGCTTTGACGATGAGGCGGGGAAGCCACGGAATGCCATCGACGGCGGCTGGCTTGGGCGGCAACTCGGAGGGCGAGACGATTTTACCGCTGAACTTTTCCGCCATCATGACTTTGAAGTAGTCTCGCCTTACCGAGGCGACGAGCAGGGCCGTTTCGAGTGTCGGGCCTTCATTACCGTAGCGGCAGTGGTCATCGACGAAGTCGAAGAATTCCTGCGTCGTATGGCCGATGGAGGTCAGGAAAGTCTTGTCGGCATCCGTGAACCATTTTTCGCCACGGGTATCACCTGCGTGATGGAGTTTGGCGCAGCGTTCAAAGAATGAGCGGAAGGTGGTGTCCCAGTTTTGGTCGTTCATGGGGAGTTGATCAGTAAATCATCGCGTTATCCGGCGCGGTGGTTTCTTCGACTTTGGTGACTTCGAGGAGGGGCACGGTTTGATCACCTTCCTTTTTGTAGCTGATCTTGCCGGTGACCTTCACCCAGGTCATGTCTTTGAACTCAGGGGCTTTCTTGCCGAAGTCGATGGGCACGGAGTACGGGCGCGCATCGGCGGCGCAGCATTGGACGAGCATGCGGAAGATGCGCAGGCGGTGGCCGTCCGCGTTGTTCACCTTTTCCGGCAGGATCTGCGCCACGGTCTCCACCATCTGGCCGGTGAGCACCTTCTGCACCTCGGCGTCGCCGCCGGTGTAGTAGAGCTCGGGCACTTCGAGGATGAAGTTGCCTTCCTTGCTCTGCGGCACCTGCTTTTTGAGGTCTTCGAGAGAGAAGGTGCCGTAGCTCTTGGCCTCCACGGGGGGCTTGGGGGCATTCGCGGCATTCGGTGGCTCGCCGGGCTTGGTGGGAGGCGGCGGGGTGCCGGGAATGGGTGGGGCTTTGCTATCCGTGGAGGGCGCGGCAGCGATGGTGGCGGGCGGCAGGGACGTGGGAGTGACGGCGGGTTCGCCACGCTTGGCGGTGGGAGCGGTGGGCGTTTTGTTTTTGAGCGAGAACTGCTCAGCGCGGGAGGTATCGGCGTAGTTGGGATTGTAGAGGCCCTTGTTCATCACTGCGTTCGGGCTGTAACGATCCGGCGTGAGCACGGCAGCGAGGGTAAGTGGCACAATGAGGATGAAAAGCGCCACCAGGCGGCCCGTCCATCCGCTTTCTTCGAGAATGCCGTGGGCGTGACCTTGATCCTCGTGGCTGTGATCGTGGCCGCAGTCGCCGTGGGCATGCTTATGATCATGAGAGTGATCGTGGCCGCATTTGGAATGGTCGTGATCGTGTGAGTGGTCGTGACCACAGCCGCCTTCTTTATGGCTGTGCTCGTGTTTGTGTTCATGGCCGTGATCATGTCCGCAGCAGCCATCTTTGTGCGCATGGCCGTGATCGTGATCATGATCATCGTGTGCATGATCGTGACCTTCGCAGCCGATGTCCTCGGCATTCATGGTGAGCAGGTTGAAGAGAGCCAGCACGCCAAGGCCGATGCCAGCGGCCAGCACCATCGGACGGAAGATGCCATCCGGCGGCAGGTAGGCCATGATGCGGCCGGTGACGTGGAAGAAGAGCATCACGCCGCCCCAAAGCAGGAGGGTGGCGACGCTGAGCAGGTGAAGGAGAGTGCGGGTGCCGGACATAGCGAGGAAGAGGTGAGAAGTGGCGGTGCTATTTGGTGGCGAGGCTTTGAATGAGATTCATCCACGGCACGGCGAGCGTGCCGATCAGGACGAAGAGGCCGATGAGGAAGCCGAGGACGACCTTCCGCTTGAAGACGCCGGAGTACATGAAGAGCAGCTTGATGTCCATCATGGGGCCGAAGACGAGGAAGGCGAGCTTTGCCGCCATGCTGAAGGAGGCCATGGGGGCGGCGATGAAGGCATCCGAGGTGCTGCAAAGGCTGAGCACCATCGCCAAGCCCATGATGCAGGGCAGGGCGAGCACATCGCTCTGCGCGATGGTGTCGAGAATGGCCTGATCGACCCGCGTGTTGAAGATGGAGGTGATGATGACGCCGATGGCGAAGTACATGCCGGTATCAAGGAAGTCACGCATGGCGGTGCGCATGGCGTGGACGAGCTTACCATTGAAGGAGGCTTTGGGCGCTGCGTGGCCCGTTTCGGCCGCGGCGGCGTTGGCGGTGTCGATTTGAGCGGTGATCTTGTCGCGGAGAATCTGGGAAGGTTTCAAGCGGATGAAGATCAAGCCGACGATCACGGCCACCACATAGCCGAGGGAGAGGCGGGCAATGGTCATCGTGGCATTGCCGGGCGTGTCCCAGGACCAGTTTTGGAACTCTTTGAAGGCGGTGAGCGTGCTGATGGCCACGATGGGGTTCACAATCGGGGCCGAAAGCATGTAGGTCACGGCGCAGGAGACGGGCAGGCCTTTTTGAACCAGGCGGCGAATCACCGGAACGATGGCGCATTCGCACACTGGAAAGATGAGGCCGAGAAAACCAGCCAGAAAGGTGGAGATCACGCGGCTCTTCGGTAGCACTCGCTCCAGCAGCCGGGCAGGCAGGAAGGCATCGATCATGCCCGAAAGCAGCGTGCCGAGCAGGATGTAAGGTGCTCCCTCGAAAACGATGCTGAGGAAGGCGACAAAGATGTCGCCCGTGGCGCTGGGATCGGGAAGGGCTGCGAGAGTCATGAGGTTGGCCTGTTGTAAACGAAGCGAGAGCCATGCTTCAAGCGGGAAACCTGCTCAGATGTTGTGGGAAGTGCGAAGATATTTCTCTGTTTGAGCCGTCACCAAAGCTGCGCTCCGATGGCGGATGCTTTCCATCACCCTCCTCGCCCTGCTCGGCGCGGCAGTCGGGCTGGCGCTTCATCTGCGCTGGCATCCGCTGCGGCGCGAGTTTTCGGATGCGTGGGATTTTTTGAGGCTGCGACAGCCGCTGGTGCTGATGGTGGCGGGTTTGCTGCTTTTGCGAGATCAGGCTCCGGCCTTCACGATCCTTCAGTTGGAGGATTGGCGGGGTTTGTGGCCGTCGCTACTCGGTCGGGCCTTCACGGAGGTGACGGAGCTTTTTCATGCACTGCTGCCGCCCTGGCCGTTGGCATTGGTTTTGCCGCTGGGGCTGCTGCTGCTCACGATTCGCGTCTGGCGCTGGCCGTATCGCTATGGGGAGCGGGTGCCGGTGCCGGAGCAAAAGCTGGTGCTCGTGGGCCTGAGCGTGGTGGGGCTTGTCTGGATGGCTGTGGAGATCGCCGCCTGGCGCATCACGCTGCCCGAATGGCTCGAATCCGTGAAACTGGCGGGTCGCGTGGTCTTTGCCGCGCTCACCGCCGCCGGCACGCAGGTGTGGCTGGCTCGCTTGGTGATGGCTTGGGAAAGGCCCGTGGATACGGAGGCGGATCGCGATGCCATCACGGCGCTCGAAAGCACCTTCGCCCGTTGGCAAAGCGTGGTGCTGCTGGGGGCTTTTAATCTCCTCTGGATGCTCGGCTGGAGCTGGAGGGAAGGGGACTCCCGCCTCGCGGCTTGGCTGCTGCCGGAGTTATGGCTGCTTTTTGCGGCGCTGCCTATGTGCGTGGCGCTGGCCGGAGGTCAGGCACGTTTCTGGATGGCCGGAGCGATGGCGCTGAAGGTGCTGCTGAGGTCTCTTCCGGCGATGATCGGCTATTTGCTCACCGCCGTGGTGGCGATGGCGCTGGTGCGCTATGCCGCCGACCTCGCGGCGGGTTATCTCGCCTCGGGAAACGCCGTGTGGCAGGAGGTGGCGCGGGTGCTTTCCGCATTGGTGCTTGCCATGCTGCGAGGCTGGCTATGTCTAGCGGCCTTCTTTGTCATGCTGCGCCACGGTTTTCCTCGTCCTTCCCCCGCCGATCCGGCACGCTGAGTCACGCTCCCAACTTCTTTGATGAACAGCAGCCAGCTTTCCTCCGCCCAGATCGCACAGAAGGCGAAATCGAACCTCGCCTTCGCGCTTGGCTGCCTGCCTAAAGAGCGGAAGCGGGACATGATCACCTTCTACGCCTTCTGCCGCGTGGTCGATGACATCGCCGATGATCCCGCCGTGAATGAAGCGGACAAAGAACGCGAGCTTTCCCATTGGAAGAAATGTGTGCTCGACGGCACCCCGCCGGGCCACTCGATCCTCGATGAAGCGCTCGACCTGCCGAAGAAGTATGGCTTTCCCCGCGCCTGGATGGCGGAGATCATCGAGGGCGTGGCCTCGGACATCACGAAGATCCGCT
Organism: Verrucomicrobiaceae bacterium; assembly: GCA_016713245.1. GTDB lineage: Bacteria > Verrucomicrobiota > Verrucomicrobiia > Verrucomicrobiales > Verrucomicrobiaceae > Prosthecobacter. Next base: position 1,883,912 of record JADJPM010000004.1, read on the forward strand.
ACCAGACCTTCGAGGAATTGCTCGGCTACTGTTACAAGGTCGCCAGCGTGGTGGGCCTCGTCAGCATCGAGATCTTTGGCCACGAGAAGGAAGAGACGCGTGAGTATGCCATCCAGCTCGGCTACGCTCTCCAACTCACCAACATCATCCGCGATGTCGGCCAGGACGCTCGTGACACCGGTCGCATCTACCTGCCGCAGGAAGACCTCGAAAAGTTCGGCGTCACCGAGACCGATCTGCTCTCCGGCATTCCCAGTGAGCGGCTCAATAAGCTGCTCGATTTCGAGTATCGCCGCGCCCGTGCCTACTACAGCGCCGCCCAGAAGGCCCTCCCGCCCGAAGATCGAAAACACATGGTCGCCTCCGAGATCATGTCGGAGATCTACTCGACCATCCTGGAGAAGCTCAAACGCCGCCGCTATCCCATCTTCACCCAGCGTGTGAGCCTGCCGAAAGTGCAAAAAGCCTGGATCCTCGGCAAGCACCTACTGCGGGCCAAAATGGGCAAGTATTGAGAAACGCATCTCGCGGGAGAAAAACCGTGGCGAGGGGCCGTTGTAGCCCGCGCCTATGATCCTTCGATTTCTCCCTGCCACGCTCGTCTTTGCCTCCACCGCCCTGTTCGCCGCCGATTGGCCGGAGTTTCGCGGGCCTGGAGCTCAGGGACACTCCGATGCTAAGAGCCTGCCGCTCATCTGGAGCGCCACCTCGCATGTCGCGTGGAAGGCACCCATCGCAGGCGTGGGCTGGTCCTCGCCGGTCGTCATCGGTGACCGCATCTTTTTGACCAGCGCCGTCTCACTCAGCGGCAAAGAAGAAGCCACCGCCGATCGCTCGCTGCGTGCGATGGCCCTCGATGCCGCCACCGGCAAAGCCGTGTGGGATGTGGAGCTCTTCCAGGCTGCCTCACCGCGGGCGCATCGCAAAAACAGCCACGCCAGCCCCACCATCATTCATGAGGATGGAAAGCTCTACGTTCACTTCGGCCATCTCGGCACCGCTTGCCTCAACGCCAGCAACGGCCAGACCGTCTGGGCCACGCAGGCACACGCCTATGTGCCGGTGCATGGCAATGGCAGCAGCCCCGTGTTGTTTGAAGACCTGCTCATCTTCTCCGCCGATGCCGAGACAGATCCGAAGGTCATCGCCCTCGACAAAACCACCGGTCAGCAGCGCTGGGCCTTTGCCCGCCAGTCAGGAGCCAAAAAGAAATTCTCCTTCTGCACGCCGCTCCTCATTGAGGTGAAGGGCCAGAAGCAGCTCATCACGCCCGGCAGCGGTGTCGTGAACGCTTTGAACCCCAAAGACGGCACCGAGATCTGGCGCTGCGATTATGATCAAGGTTACAGCGTCGTCCCACGACCCGTCTATGCCCACGGCATGATCTTCATCAGCACCGGCTACGACAAGCCCCTCGTGCTCGCCATCAAGGCCGATGGCAAAGGTGATGTCACCGCCACCCACCTCGCCTGGAAGATCGAAAAAGCCGCCCCGCACAATCCCAGCATGGTCGTCATCGGTGACGAACTCTACTTCATCGCCGACAACGGCCTCCTCAGTTGTGCCGATGCCAAAACCGGCCAGGTCCACTACTCCGAGCGCTGCACCGGCCCGGTCTCCGCCTCGCTGCTCGCCGCCGATGGCAAGCTCTACATTCAAGATGAGAAAGGCCTCGGCGTCGTCGTGCAGCCCGGCAAGCAATTCAAAATCCTCGCGCAGAACGACCTCGGTGAGCGCAGCCTCGCCTCCTATGCCGTCATCGGTTCCGATCTCCTCATTCGCACCGAAGGCAATCTCTACCGCATCAAGAAATGATCGCCCGCCTGCTATTCAGCTTCGTCGCCACCGCTGCCCTCGCCGGTGATCTCCAGCTCACCCTACCGCCCGTCGTTTATACCACGCCGGACGTGGAGATGAGCATCTACCACGACAACATCGTCCTCACCGAGAAGCCGGAGAACTACCGCTTCGAGTTTCGATGCCCGCTTGGCACCAATGAAGCCCGTCGCTGGACCGTCAAACCCACCGACAAAGACGTCGGTGATCATCCCGTCGAGATCACCGTCAAAGATCAGGCCGGTCAGATCATCGAAAGCGGTCGGCTCACCCTCCACATCTCTCCGCGCCAGGCGGGCGAAGGCAAATCGCTGCGTCTTCTCATCGTCGGAGACAGCCTCACGAACGCCAGCATGTATCCCAACGAGATCGCCAAGATGCTCGCCAGGCCCGGCAATCCCAAGTGGACGATGATCGGCACCCACAAGCCCGCCGGGACCTTGCCCGAGGTCCGCCACGAAGGCTACGGCGGATGGAAGTGGGCGGATTTCCTCACCAAATTCGCTCCCAAACCCGCCGGAGTCACCGCCGGTCCCCTCGCCAAAAAGAGCACCAGCCCCTTCATTTTCCCTGATGCGGCTCAAAAGCCCGTTTTCGACCTCCCACGATACTTTCGCGAAAACAGCGACAACCAGCCGCCCGATGTCGTCACCTTCCTTCTCGGCATCAACGACTGCTTCGCCGCCAAGCCCGACTCGCCCGACGACAAAATTACCGAGGTGCTCGCCCACGCCGAAAAGCTCATCGCCGAGTTTCGCAAGGCTGCGCCGAAATCTCTCCTCGCCATCGGCCTCACCACCCCACCGAATGCCCGGCAGGCCGGCTTCACCGCCAACTACAAAGACAAGTATCCCCGCTGGGGCTGGAAGCGCATCCAGCACCGCCTCGTGCAGCGCATGCTGGAGAAGTTCAGCGGCCGCGAAGCCGAAAACATCCACCTCGTCCCCACCGAACTGAACCTCGATCCCCTCGACGGCTACCCCGTCAACAACGGCGTCCATCCCAACCCCTTCGGCTACGCCCAGATCGGCCACAGCTTTTATTCGTGGATGAAATCACGGTGGTGAGCGAATGCCGGGCTCCTTCATGATCGATCACGAAGAGTTTAATCCCTATCAGGCACCTGCTACCGAGCCAGCATCGGCTCAGCAACCGAGGATGCCAGCATCCACGCGATGGGTGATCGCTATTCTTGGGCTGTATCTAATGGTCGTTGCATGGCTGCATGGCAGTCTTCTCATCGAAAGCGGAATCCAAGGGTGGTGGCGCGAGTGGGAGCCCAATCCGTCGAGGCTCTGGAGAAGCGTCGTTCCAGCGATAGCGCTCGTCATTGTGGTTCGGAGTCAGCCGCGAAAACTCGCTTATGGAGTCGGAATACTGACTTGGGCTTCACTCAGCTGGTTCACCGTGGTCGGAAATCTGGGCAATATCCCAACGGCGACCTCAGAACGTGCTGAGCTATTGGCTTTTTGGTTGGGGGTCCCCACCATGTTAGTGCTGGAAGCCTACGGGTTGTATCGTTTTGCCTTCGGGCTAGCGAGCCGCGTCTATCATGGCCTGAGCAAGCCGGAAGGAGAGAATCCGTTGAGCGAAGCGTAGTCTTGGCATGTTCCTCCGCACTCTCGCCAGTCTCCTCGTCGTTACGTCAGCCTCGCTCGCCGGTGAATTCCGTGTCGGCGCGGCCCGGGTGGACATCACGCCGAAGGATGGCACGCCGCTGGGCGGCTTTTACAAGTTTCGCGGCTCGGCGGGCGTGCTCGATCCGCTCTACGCGAAGACGATTGTCATCGAAAAGGATGGTGTGCACGCCGTCATCGTCGTGCTGGATCTCTCCGGCACGGTGAGGCCTATTGTGGCGGAGGCGCGAAAGCTCATTCAGGAGCAGTGCGGCATCGAGGGAGATCATGTGATGATCTCCGGCACGCACACCCACAGTGGCCCGCAGCAGCCGCGTGGCTCGATGATGGATGAGATCACGAAGGTGAACTCGCCCGCAGGCGTGAGCTACACCGGCATGCTGCCTGTTTGGATCGCCGAATCGGTGAAGCAGGCGAAGGCCAAACTCATGCCGGTGACGGCTTCCTCGACCCTCGGCCGGGCGGAAGGCATCAGCTTCAATCGACGCATCCTTCGCGAAGGCCAGCCGGAGGCCATCTGGCAGCCGCAGAAGCTCACGCCCAAAGATCGCCCCGCCGGTCCGGTCGACCCCGAGGTGGGCGTGCTCGTCTTTGAGGCTGCGGGCAAGCCGGTGGCTTCGCTGTTGAATTTCGCGATGCATCCCACCTCCGTCGGCGGTGGCGTGAAAATCTCGGCGGACTATCCCGGTGTGTTCACCAAGCTCGTCAGCGAGCGACACGGCGCGGAGATGATTTCCGTCTTCGCCAACGGCTGCTGCGGGAACATCAATCACAACGATTACATCACCGGCAAACGCCGCAGCACGCTGGAGCTCGGCACCGCTCTCGCGGATGCGGTGGATGCGGCCTGGGGGAATTTGCAGCCACTCACGACCTTCCAGCCACGCATCCGCTCTGAGCAGGTGGTGCTGAAACGCCGCTGTTTCACCGAGGAACAGATCGCGAAAGCCAAGGACATGGCCGCCAACATGTTCACGAAGAACTTTGGCACCGTGCCGATGGCCGAGACGGTCTGCATCCTAGAGACGGTGGCGAAGCAAAACGAGCCGCTGCTGGCCGAGGTGCAGGTCATCGCTTTCAGCGAGGAACTCGCCGTCGTGGCGCTTCCGGGGGAGATCTTTGTCGAGCTGGGTCTCGCCCTCAAAAAAGCCTCGCCTTTCAAACACACCCTCATCGCCGAGCTTGCCAATGGCAGCATCGGCTACGTCCCGAATCGCGAAGCCTTCCCGCAGGGCAATTATGAGATCGTCAGCGCCCGCAACGAAATCGGCAGCGGTGAAAAGCTCATCGAAACCGCCCTGAAACTGCTGGGCGAGGTCAAGAAGGGCAAATGATCGCCAACCGGCATTAGAGCGATGCTGAAACAGTATTGGGGTTATCGCATGCCGGAGTAGCTTGCGGTTGTTATGAACAGTAACCACGACGTTCTCATTATTGGCGGCGGCCCGGCGGGCACCAGCACGGCAGCGATTCTCGCGGAGTATGGGCACAAGGTGCTCGTCATCGAGCGGGAGAAGTTCCCACGCTACCATGTGGGCGAGTCCTTGATCCCTTTCACCTTCGGTCCGCTGGAGCGGCTGGGTTTGATCCCGACGATGAAGAAATCCCACTTCACGAAAAAATTCAGCGTGAGCTTTGTGCAGCCCGATGGCCGTCGCTCGCAGCCCTTTTATTTCTTCAACCGCTATGATCGCGAGACCATCGCCCAGACCTGGCAGGTGATGCGGTCGGAATTTGACGAGATGCTCATGCATCACGCACGTGGTCGTGGAGCGGAAGTGCGTGAGGAAACCACCGTCACACAGCTCCTCAAAGACGACAGCGGCAAGGTCATCGGCGTGGCTGTCCAAAACAAGGATGGCAGCAAGGAGCATCTGCTGGCGAAGCTCGTCATCGACGCCTCCGGCAAGGAAGCCTTTGCCTCCGTGCGTGAGGGCTGGCGTGTGGGTGATCCGTATCTGAACAAAGTGGCCGTGTGGACCTACTACAAAGGTTCGAAGCGTGAAAGCGGCATCGACGAAGGCGCGACGACGATTGCCTTCGTGCCGGATAAAGGCTGGTTCTGGCACATTCCCATGCACAACGACATGGTCAGCGTGGGTGTGGTGGCCGAGGGCAAGTATCTGAGCCGCGACGGCGTGAAGGACCCGAAAGCGATTTTCGAGCGTGAGATCAGCGAGAACCAATGGATCGCCGATCATCTCTCCCAGGGGGCCTCCACAGGCGAGTATTGGATCACCAGCGAGTATTCACGTCACTCGAAGTATGGCGCTTCGCCCGGCCTGCTGCTCGTCGGCGATGCCTTTGCCTTCCTCGACCCCGTTTTCAGCAGCGGCGTCATGCTGGCGCTGAAAAGTGGCGTGCTAGCCGGAGATGCCGTGCATGAAGCTCTCGTGGCCAATGACCTTTCTCCGCAGCGTTTTGCGAACTACGCCGAGTCCATGCGCCAAGGCATCGATAACATGCGCAAGCTCGTCTATGCCTTCTACAACCCCAATTTCTCGTTCAAGGAGGTCGTCATGAAGTATCCCGATGCCGGCGATGAGATCACCGATTGCCTCAGCGGCGATGTGAACAAGGACTACTCCAGCCTGTGGACCAAGATCCGCGAATTCGCCCCCATTCCCGATGAGCTGCCCTACGGCGTGCCGCTGGCGGCGTGAGTGGGGATTCACTCCCTCCATTTGGCGATGCTGATGCAGATCCAGCCCAGCATGAAACTCACACCGCCGAAGGGCGTGACATGTGCCAGCCATTTGACCTGCGTGTAGGCCAGCAGGTAGAGAGAGCCGCTGAAAAGTAGGATCCCGGCGATGGTGAAGCGCCAGGACCAGGAGGCGGCACGGCCTTGGCCCGCTAGCAGGGCCAGCAGCACGGCCAGCACTGCATGGGGCAGGTGATAAAATGAGGCTGTCTTCCAGTGCTCCAGTTCGTTCGCGGCCACGAGGAGGTCGTGGACCTTTCCATGAGCCCCCATGGAGCCGAGGATGATGCCGGTCAGGCCAAGAAAGGCGGAAAGTCGGACGCGGAAGGTGTTTGGGGCGGTCATGTGGGTTGTCTTTGGCCTTTCACGAAGGAAAAATCACCCGCAAAATGCCTGTGAGCGCCTAATTTAACCCGCCCCCACTCGTTCCACCCCGCACTCTTTACGCATGCCAGAACGCCCCGACCAAGATGAAGCCTCGATCTTGGTGCGGCGTGCCCTCGACCAACATGAAAGCAACCTCATCGCCTACGCAGCCAGCATCCTCGGTGGAGACATCGAGCGTGGCCGCGATGTCGTGCAGGATTCGCTCCTCAAGCTCTACCTCACCGATCCTGCTCGCGTGCGGGACAATCTCAAATCCTGGCTCTACACCGTCTGCCGGAATCGTGCCTTCGACATCCTGCGCAAAGACCACCGGCTCGACCTCGGCGATGAGGAAATTCTCGAAGCCGCCCCGTGCCACGACCCCGATCCAGGCCACCTCGCCATCCAGCGTGAGCTTTACGAGCACATCTGGCGCTGTGTGGAGCAACTCCGGCCCAACCAACGCGAGGTCATCCGGCTCAAATTTCTCCACGATTGCTCCTATCAGGAGATCGCAGGCATCACCGGCCTCACCGTCGGCAACGTGGGCTTCATCATGCACCACGCCATCCGCAAGCTGCGAGACCTTCTCGCCGAGGAAGCAGCCCAGCCACACAATCAACACTGACCGCCCCTTTCTGCCATGAACCCGCAAGACAACCCGCACTTCACAGCCTACACCCTCGGCGAGCTCGATGCCGCGCAGGCCCGTGAGATCCATGCCTCGCTTCACGAGAATTCCGCCGCCGCGCATGAGTTGGAGCAAATCGAAGCCGTCACCGATGCTCTCCGTCACGGCGCTCCCATCCCGAATGCCCGCCTCACGCCGGATCAACGCCATGCTGTGCTTCATCCGACGAATCTTCCCCGCTTCGTGCAGCCCATGATGCCGCGTCCGGCACCGGTGAAGAAGCCCTCCGTCGCTTGGAATACCTTTGGCCGTGTGCTGAAAGCCGCCGCCGTCATCACGCTCACGGGCGGAGCCTTCCTCCTCGGCTGGCAGATGCACCAGCCCACCGAAAGCACGCTCACCACCACCACACCGCCCTCTCCAGAGCCGGTGAAACCTCAAAGCAAGCCCGTGGAGATCGTCAAAGCCCCCCGGGCTCCCGCGCCGAAACCGGAGGTCATCGTGGTGAAGGCTCCAGAAGCCGCGCCGAAGGTCGAAAAGGCTCCGTTGGTCGTCGCCGAGGTTCCGAAGCCTGCGCCGGTCATCGTCGCCAAAGTGGCCGAAACTTCCAAGGCCGCACCGCAACCTGCTCTCACGCTTGGCTTCAGCATGCCGCGCAGCCTTGCCGCCTTCGACAACACCTCCAAGGAAGCCAGCAGCCGCTACACCCTGCATCCTGCCCTTGTCCGGCCAGCGCCAGCGAAGAACACTGGTGAGTCCTTTGCTTCACCAGCGAATGCCAAAGCGGGTGAGAAGCCTGTCAAAGCCACCGAACTACTCATCCACTCCTGGCAGGCTGAGGTCGCCACCTGCCCGTGGAATGCCTCGCACCGCCTCCTGCGCCTCGTCATCCAACTCCCGGCCAATCAAACCGCCGTCACCAGCACCACCGAGGCCGCTTTCCCCATGCAGGTCGCCTTTGACCCGCTCGCGGTGAAGCAATTCCGCCTCCTCGGCGAGCGCCACCTCCCGGCACCTGAACTCGACAAGGCCGGCACGCATGTCGTCTGGTATGAATTCGAGCCGAACGGCAAATCCGATCTCAAGACGCCCGCCACTCGCCAGATCGCCACCGTCACCGTCGCCAACACCCGCTTCACCCAGAAGACCGTCGGCCCCTTCGACGACTCGAAGCTCCAGGTGCTCGACCGCGGCTTCACGCTCGACAATGCCCGCGATGATTTCCTCTTCGAGTCCGCCGTTGTCGGCTTTGGCATGCTCATGCGCGGCACCTCCCAGATCGGCAGCCTCAATCACGAACTTGTCCTCAGCCTTGCCACCCGTGCCAAGGCCGAATCCCCCGAGCGCAGCCGCTTCATCAAGCTCGTCCAGGACGTGCAAAAGGCCGCCGGGCTCTGAATTAGATGATCTGGCAGGATCAGTCGGATCGGTCAGATCTGTCCGATAAATCCTTCCTCGGCATCTTTTCGCTAAAAATCCCGAAAGTCCGGCCCTGCTTCTGCACTTCTAGCAGGCAGCATGTCCGAATCCGCTCCTCTCTCCGAACGCCAGGTCGTCGAACTCCTCTCCACCGCACGCCAGCGTCTCTTTGCCGAGGTCGGTAAAGTCATCGTCGGGCAGCAGCATGTCGTGGATGAGATGCTCATCGCCTTGCTCGCCGGAGGTCACTGCCTCATCACTGGCGCACCGGGCCTCGCGAAGACCTTGCTCATCAAAACCGTCGCCGATGTCTGCCACCTGAGCTTTCAGCGCATCCAGTTCACGCCCGATTTGATGCCCTCCGACATCACCGGCACCGAAATCCTCGAAGACAGCCCCGAAGGCCGCAAACTCGTCTTCAGCCGCGGCCCCGTCTTCGCGAACATGATCCTCGCGGACGAAATCAACCGCACGCCGCCCAAAACTCAGGCCGCGCTGCTCGAAGCCATGCAGGAGCATCAAGTCACCGTGAATGGCAAAACGATGCCGCTGCCCGAGCCCTTCTTCGTGCTCGCCACGCAGAACCCCATCGAGCAGGAAGGCACTTACCCGCTCCCCGAGGCCCAGCTCGACCGCTTCATGCTGAACATCGTCATCGACTACCTCAGCGAAGACGATGAAGTCGCCGTCGTCACCCGCACCACCTCTGGAAAAGGCGAGCCCGTGCAGCGCCTCTTCACCGGCGAGCAACTCCTCGCCTTCCAGCAAGTCGTCCGCAAAGTCCCCATCGCCGAAGACGTCGCCCGCTACGCCGTTCGCATCTCTGCCGCCAGCCGTCCCGGACGCGACGGCGTCCCCGACTTCGTCAATCAATGGATCAGTTGGGGCGCAGGCACGAGAGCCAGCCAAAACCTCGTCCTCGGCGCGAAAACAAGATGCCTGCTCCACAACCGCACCCACGTCACGCACGACGACATCCGCGCCATGGCGCTGCCCGTTCTCCGTCACCGCATTTTGGTGAACTACAAGGCCGAAGCCGAAGGCGTAACGGTGGAGAAGGTGATTCAGCGGTTGCTTGAAGCCGTGAAGAGCTAGCGGGGCAAAAATGACGAATGAGTAAGCACGAATGACGAAATAAATCCGAAGGCCGAAATCCGAAATGAGTGCCGAGAGTGATAAACCTTATGATCTCGAAGAGCGCACGGCGGTTTTCGGCGAGAAGGTCATCGACTTCGCGAAGGCTGTGCCAAAAAATGAGATTACCCGGCCTTTAATCACCCAAATCGTCCGGTCAGGGACCAGCGTTGGGGCCAACTACTGTGAGGCGGACGATGCCGTCTCTAACAAGGAATTCCGCAACAAGATCGCCACCTGCAAGAAGGAAGCTCGCGAAACCAAACACTGGTGTCGGATGATCGTTCGAGGTGCCCCTGAGATGCGCGATCCTGCCAAAACGATCTGGCAGGAAGCCAAAGAACTCCACCTCATCTTCGCCGCCATACTTCGCAAGAATCCGCCGAAGTAGCTCCCATTTTGTCATCTGGCCTTCGTCATTCTTTCGTCATTCGGATTTACTCATTCGTCATTTCCCTGCTCCCGCTCCCAGCCACCGCTTCACCGTGCTCTTCACCCGGTCCATTCGGCTGTAGGCGTGCATGATGCCTGATGAGTAGTTTTTCCGCGAGGTGACGACGATGGCCTGGCAGCCGCTGGCGGAGTACATGTCGTGGTGTTTGGTGGAGGCCGCGGAGTGCATGAAGTCGCCGGGGCCCATGCGGGTGCCGTTGATGTCGAGATCGCCGCTGAGCAGATACATGTCCTCGGTGCCGTGGTGGTCGTGATCGGGGAAGGTGGCTCCAGGATCGAGTTGGAGCATGAAGATGGCTGTTTCCGCGTCGCGATCCGAGAGTTCGCGGAGTTTCACGCCGGGATAGGGCGTGACGTGCCAGCGACCTTCGCTTTGCATGAGGAAGGAGATGCCGACAGGCACGGATGCCTTGGCTACGGGGGCAGCTGGGGCCTCGGTTGGCTCGGTGGCATCGATGGCGGCCATGATGCGATCTTTGAGCGCGGGATCAGCAGGCATCGCGGGCTGCAAGGAGGCGCTGATGGTGCCGACGAGGTGGCTGTAGGCCGCGAGTTTGGCTTTGGCGGCGCTGTGGGGGCAGCCCAGGCAGGTTTCAAACTGCTGGCGCTCGGATTCCGGCAGTGAACCGAGGGCATACAGCATCGCCTGCTCATCGAGCGGGTCGTGGGGCAGGTCGGGTTCTGGGTTCATGGGAAGGAGGGGCTTTGGTGGGAAATAAGATCACGCATGCGAGCGAGTCCACGACGCAATCGGCTCTTCACGGAGCCCAGCGGCATCTGGAGATGCCCGGCGATCTCTTCGTGAGTCAAACCTTTCAAGAAGGCGAGATGCAGGACCTGGCGCTGCTCGCCTGGCAAGACCTCCAGCGCCTGATGAACGGTGCTGGCGGCTTCCGCAGCCACGGAATGGTCGTAGGCGGTCGGTGGCTCCTCCGGCTCAAAAAGACCCGGTTCCTGTGCGGCACGCTCCATGGCGGCGAGATTGCGTTTTTTGGAACGCAGGCGGTTGAGAGCGGTGTTTCGCGTGATGACGATGAGCCAGGAAACGGCGTTTCCTTTGCTTTCGCAGTAGAGATGTGAGCGGTGCCAGATTTTCACGAAGACATCTTGGAGCACGTCTTCGACCTCGGCGGTCTCGGACAGCAGGTTATGAGCGATGGCGTTGAGCAGGCCGGAGTAGAGATCGTAGAGTTGCGAGAAGGCATGACGCTCACCCGCCGCTACACCAGCGAGGAGCTGGGCGGCCTGATGATGCGATTCGTCTGAGTTTATGGGTCCGGGATGAGCCAGCACAGAGCTTCAAGGGTTGGTCATGACACAGGGAGAACTCCGCAGGGATCGGTTTGGATGCACTCCTTTTTGGGGAGCGGCAAAGAATCGCAAAAAGCCGGGATCCAAAAACACCGTCGGGGTAGCTCGTCAGGAACCGGCCATGGCTTCGCCCGATCTGCCGCTCGCGAGTGCACGGATCGGGCGGAGCTCGGACGGGGACGTGAAATCCATCTCACCACCTCATGAAACCCATTCCTCTCCTGCAAAAACGAACGCTGTTGGCGCTGCTGACAGTCGTCGCGGCGGCACAAACGGCCAGCGCCGCTTTTGTCGTCAATCTTATGCCCACCGCCTTGGGCGGCGGCTTGTTTCAATACAATGTCTCCGTCACCAACACCGATCCAGATGACTACGTCCGCGTCAGTCTCCTCAACGGGCCGCTGAATGACACCTTCATCATGCCAAACGCCCCCTTTGGCTTCATGGCGAGCTATGATAGCGGCCTCGGCATCATCGATCTTTTGGAGGACACGGATCTCTTCGCCGCAGGCTCGACGAAAGGCCTCTTCTCCTTCCAAAGCACCGGCGAGCCCGGATTCAGCTTCACCAACTTTGAGGCGCAGAAGATCAATGGCGATCTCTTCACCGGTGCGACGGCCGTGCCAGAGCCGAGTCGCGGCGTGCTGTGCATGGCTGGCTTTTCCATGCTCATGATGATTCGCAAGCGCCGCACCGGTGCCGCGCCACGTCGTGCTGTCATGGCGCTGGCCGCTGGCGTCTGCATGCAGGGCGCCGCCATGGCCTCCAGCCACAGCGATGCGCCGCTGATCAAACAAGATCCCCAGGCCAACATCACCGACGTGTATGCCTTCGTCGGCACCAAATACGATGACCCGAACATCAAAGTGCTGAATGTGCTCGTGAGCGTACGTCCGTTCTCCGAACCCGGAGATGGAGCAGTGTATGAGCGCTTCGCCGATGATGCGCTCTACAGCATTCACATCACCAACCCCACGACGGGTGCCCAGGTGCTTCGCTACGACTTCCGCTTCTCCGACATCAATCCGCTGACCGGCCCGGGCCTGAAAAATCCGAACACGATCCTCTCTTACGGCCTTGGCACAGCCGCAGGTGCCATCCAGGCCACCGGCGACGCCCAGCAAAACTACACGCAGACCTACAGCGTGCTGAAGAACAATGTGCAGATCGCCACGAACGTGCCAACGCCTCCGCCGAACCTCGGCGGCCGCACCACACCGAAATACAACGACGCCAATGGCAACGCCGTCTCCGGTGCCGCCACCTTTGCCGCGCTCGATGACTACACGCGCCTCGCGGTGCAAACGCTGGCCGATGGCACGGTGGTCTTCGCCGGTCCTCGTGAAGACGGATTCTATGCCGACACCTCGGGCATCTTTGATCTGCTCGATCCCCGCATCCTGCAAACCACCGGCGCAGGCGTCGATGGCTTCAAAGGCTTCAACGTCCTCACCTATGCCGTGCAGATCCCGATCAGTGCGCTGCCATCCTTTCCCTTCAACGCGGCCTTCGCTGACCTCGGTAACAGCGGCAATCCACTCCCCTCCGTCGCTCAGGCGAATGGTGTGGGCGTGTATGCTTCGGTGAGCCGTCCTCGCAACACGCTGCGCCGCACCGATGGCGAGCCCGTGCACTCCGGCCCGATGATCCAGGTGAATCGCCAGGGCAATCCGCTCTTCAACGAAGTCCTCGTCGCCCATCAGGCCAAAGACGCCTACAACCGCGGCCTGCCCACCGGCGATGCGGCCTTCGGCACCTATGCCACGAACTCCGAACTCGCCTTCCTCATCAACGTCGTCGTCTTCGGCACCGGCAATGGCCTCACACCGCTCGCCACCACCGGACGCGGTGATTTGAATCTCGTTTTCATCCCCGATGTCATCCGTGTGGACACCACCACGCCTCCGGTTCGTCTTCCGGGCGATGCAGGCTTTGAACGTCGCGGATTCGCCGGTGGCGATACCACCACAGACTCTTCGGGTCGGGTGAAATCCGGTGGTTGGCCCAATGGTCGCCGCGTCGGCGATGACGTGGTGGACATCGCCTTGATCGCGGTGGCCAGCGGGCCTTCCTACAGCACCGTCACCGTCCTCGGCGACAATGTGAACGCGAACGACCAGCTCTATCATCGCGTCTTCCCCTTACCTCGGCACGCCGCATGCCGGCTCCCGCGTGAATCAGCGTCAGGCCCCCTGAGTTGTTCGTCCCCCAAACACCTGAAAACCATCAGTCACGGCATGCCGCTCATGCCGTGACTGATTTTCCTGAGCACCGCCATGTCCACGTCATCATCCGAGCCACGTTCCCCGTTCGACAGCCTCGCCATGCGTGCAGGCCGGGTGCTGTTGCTGCTCGTCGCTGCCTCGACCAGCTTCGGACTGTATTCGCTTCAAAAACAGCCCGCCGTGCCAGTCACGCCATCCGCAGCATCGGCCACTACTTCATCCAACGACTCGAAAGAACCTACCGCTGCCGATTTCGTGCGCCGAGGCGACGATTTGATGCAGTTGCAGCGCGAATCCAATGTCAGTCGCCTCTACGATCTCGCCGAGAAAGAATACCGCGCCGCCCTTTCGCTCGATCCGAAGCATGTGGAGGCCATTCTTGGCCTCGCGTGGGTCAGTAGCTCGCGTCATCAGTTTGCGAAGGCTTGCGACTACGCGCGTGAGGCCCTCGCCATCCATCCGAAACTCCAAGGTGCCTACTCGCTGCTCGCCGATGCCGCTGTCGAGCTCGGCGATTACGAAGCCGCCTTCCAGCATTGCCAAACCGCTCTCGATCTCGGCCCCAATCTCACGACTTACAGCCGCGCCGCGCATTTGCTCTGGCTCACCGGCGATCCGCATGAAGCCCAGGTGCTCATGCACAAAGCCATCAAAGCTGGCGGCACACGCCCGGAGCATACCGCGTGGTGTCGCGTCGAACTCGCCCAAATGCATCTCCACGCTGGTGATCTCGGCCAAGCGGAGCAGCAGGCCATCCTCGCCTTCAATGCCGTGCCACGTCATCCGCGCATGCTGATCACGATGGGCCGCATCAAAGCCGCGCAGCAGGATTTCAAGGCCGCGGAGGAGTTCTTCACCAGCGCTTTGAAGTCCGAGCCCTCGCACGATGCCCTCGTCGCCCTTGGTGAACTCCAACTCGTCCAAAACAAGCCTGAGGAAGCCGAAAAAACCTTCCAGCGACTCATTCAGATGCACACGCTCGATTTGTCACATCCCGCGCAGCTCGCCCGCTTCTACGCCGACCACGATCGGCAGTTGCCCGATGCCCTCGCCGCCGCCGAGGCCGCGCATCGCGAGAGCAACAGCATCTACGTCCTCGACACCCTCGCGTGGTGCCTGCACAAAAATGGCCGACACGAAAAAGCCCGCCGCATCATCGAAGCCGCCCTCAAGTGGAAAACTCCGGATGCCACCATCCACTACCACGCTGGCATGATCTACGCCCAGCTCGGCGAAAAAGACGCCGCCCGCCATCACCTGAAGCAGGCTCTTCAGATCAATCCGCACTTTTGCCCCTTCGCAGCCCCCATCGCCCGCAAAGAACTCGCCCGCGAGCAGATCGCCACCGCGGAAGATTTGCAGTGACGGCTTCGTTTGCCTCGAATGCCATCCTTCCTCGACCCTGCCGCGCTCATGCGGATCAAATCGCTCGAACTCCGGGCGAAGGTCGTCGTCGAGGGCCTCTGGAAAGGCATGCACCGCAGCCCGTATCACGGCTTCTCCGTCGAATTCAGCGAATACCGCGCCTACGTGCAAGGCGACGACCCACGCTACATCGACTGGAAAGTGCTCGCCCGCAGTGACCGCACCTACATCAAGAAATTCGAAGACGAGACCAATCTGCGCTGCCAGCTCGTCATCGATCACAGCAAGTCGATGAAGTTTGGCTCGCAAGGCTTCACCAAGGCCGATTACGCCGCCACGCTGGCAGCCACGCTCGCCTCATTCCTGATGAAGCAGGGCGATGCGGCCGGATTGACCACGTTTGCGGATGGCATCGAAGAACACATGCCGCCGCGCAATCGCCCCGGTCATCTGCGTCGCCTCATCACCGAGCTGGAACGCCCCGCCAAGGCCGCAGGCACCTCGCTGGAGCTTTCCGTCGGCCAGCTTGCCGACCTGCTGCGCAAACGCGGCATGATTTGCCTCATCACCGACCTTTTGGCCCCCATCGAGCATTTGGAGCGCCAACTCGCCCTTCTCGGCGCGATGGGCCACGACCTCGTTTTGTTCCATTTGATGGACCGCGCCGAGATTGACTTCACCTTCGACAAATCCGCTCATTTTCGCGATTTGGAGAGCGGAACGGAGCGATTCGTCGATCCGCATCTCGCGCGTGAAAGTTACCTTCAGCGCCTCAAAGCGCATCGCGAGTCCATCCAAGCCGCCACCGACCGCCACAACGTCGAATACCACTTCTGCCCCACCGATCAGCCCTTGGAAGAAGTCCTCTTCGACTTCCTCAGCGCCCGCCAACACCGGAAATCAAAAATCATAAATCATAAATCATAAATCATAAATCATAAATCTCCGTGTCCTGGCTCTTCCCACTCTACCTCGCTGGTGCCGCCGCGATCCTCGCGCCGATCCTGCTGCATCTGCGCCGTCGGCCGCCGCAGGATCGGGTGGAGTTCAGCTCGCTGCTCTTTCTCGATGCGCAGACGCCCGTGCCAGTCTCGAAGCGCCGCTTGGAAAACTGGCTGCTGCTCCTGCTGCGTTGCCTCGCCCTCATTTTGCTCGCCTTGATGTTCTCGCGGCCGTTTTGGCCATCCGAGCAAAGCGCGACCGCCTCCGCCAGTCGGGCCACGCTGATCTTGATCGACCGCAGCGCCTCGATGCGTCGCGAGGACCTTTGGCAACGTGCGATGGCCGAGGCCGAAAAGCTCGTCCGCGAGGCCAAAATCACCGACCGTGTCGCCTTCGCCGTGTTTGATCGTGAGTTGAAGCCCTTGTGGACCTTTGATGAAGATCGTCAGGCACCTGCGAATCGTCTCACCGCCCTCAAAAGCCGCCTGGAAGCTCTTTCGCCGACTTGGGCCGCGACGCATCTCGACCGGGCGCTGATCGCCGCCGTGCCCAGTTTTGATTCCAGCACCGCCACGCTGCAAAAACGCATTCACCTCATCTCCGACCTTCAAGAAGGCGCGAAGCTGGATGCGCTGCGCAGCATCGCTTGGCCCGCGGAGATCACACTGAGCCTTCATCGGGTGGAGGCGGCCGTGCAGGATAACTTGAGCGCCACCCTCGCCGCGAGGGACACAAGCGACGAAAGCGCCCGGAGAGCGGACGCCCTCGTCCGCCTTCGTCTCTCCAACACACGCGACTCCGCTCTTCGCGATTTCACCCTCGCCTGGCAAAACGCTCCGATGGCCGAGGCCATCACCGCGCAGCTCCCGCCGGGCGCCTCGCGGATTCTTCCCGCTCCGCCAAACGCCACGAATGCCACCACGCTCACTCTCAGCGGCGACAAACACGACTTCGACAATCGCGTCTTCATCGCCCCGCCGCAGCCTCGCACCGTGCGCATCCACTTTCTCGGCAAAGAAGCCACGCGTGATGAGGCTTCCGCGCCTCTTTACTATCTCTCTCGTGCGCTTCAGCCCACCGCCACGCTTGCCCCGCAACTCACCGCGGATGAAAAGCTCCCCGCTCAGCCCGCCGACATCCTTTTCATGGTCGGCAATGCTCCCGCCGAGGGCGTTCGCGATTACCTCGAACGCGGCGGTTTCCTCGTCGTGGCTCCGAGCGATGCCAGCTTGCTCAAATCACTCGGATTTGATGTCACCATCACGCCCGATACCAGCGATGACTACCGCATGCTCGCCGAAGTCAAAACAGAGCATCCACTCCTCAAACCCTTCGCCGATCCCAAACTCCGCGACTTCACCAAACTCCGCTTCTGGAAGCATCGCATCATCCGTGATGCGCGCACTCCTGCACGCCCCTCCGGCCTCGAAATTCTCGCCACCTTCGACAACGGCCATCCCGCCATCCTCAGCGCCCGCCTTGGCAAAGGCACGCTCATCGTCCTCGCCTCTGGTTGGCATCCGGCGGACAGTCAGCTGGCCCTGAGCACGAAGTTTGTGCCGCTTCTCTATGGCTGGCTAGCTGCGGCAGGCTTCAGCCACGATCCCGCTGCCACGCTGCTCGTCGGCGATTCGTTGCCGCTAAATGCCGCCCAAGCCCAAACCATTACCGATCCCGAAAACAAGACGCACAGCCTCAAGCTCGGCGAGACCTTCACCACGAGCCAGCTCGGCCTTCATAAGGTCCAAAGCGCCGAGAATACCCAAATCTTCGCCGTAAACCTTTCGCCGGAGGAAGGCCGTGTACTACCGCTCGAGCCGGCAAAGCTCGTCGAATATGGTTTGAAGCTCTCTTCGTCCTCCGAGCCTCAAAACGAATCTTCCACCACCGATCAGCGCCTCACGGCCTCGGACTCTGAGCAGCGGCAGCATCTCTGGTGGTGGTTTTTGATAGGCCTCTTGGCGGTTCTCCTGCTCGAAACCGCACTCGCCGGGCGCACGAGATCGGCGCTGGCATCTTGAGATCGTGAAAAAACCTTGTCGCCTCCGATGGTTTGAGGTTTGATCGGTCTTCTTTCCGAAATCAAAGCCACTCCCGAATGACTGAACTTCATCGCCGCATCGCAGCCGCTCAGGGCTATGTCGAGCTCGGCCTCCACGCGGAGGCCCGCGAGGAGTTGGCGGCGTTGCCGGTGGCGGCGCACGGGCGGGTGGATGTGATCGAGATCACGCTCTTGTGCCTGATGGGCGAGCGGCGCTGGGAGGAGGCCTTTGCGCTGGCGGCAAAACTCTGCCAGCAGGAGCCTTCGGAGCCAGGCGGCTTCATCCACGCGGCCTTTTGTTTGCAAGAGATGAACCGCACCGCTGAGGCACTCGACTTTCTCGGCCGTGGCCCTGCCTCGCTCCGCACGAAGCCGGAGTATTTTTATAACATGGGCTGCTACCACGCGAAGCTCGAGCAGGTGGACAAGGCGCTGCGCTATCTGCGGCAGGCTTTTGACCTCGATCCATCTCTCCGCCGCTTTGCTAGGAAGGATGCAGACCTCGCCGCTCTGCGGGAGCATCTTCACATCGGCACGCCCGCATGATCACGCATGTTTCGCCCCGGCAGCTCGCGGCTGTGACCGCGTGGTTTGAGGAAAGCTTCCGCACTCGCGGGGAGTTGGGAGCCTCCGTCTCCATCTGGCAGGAGGGGCGTGAGATCCTCAGCCTCGGCCACGGGCACTGTGATCGTGCCCGCACTCGTGTGTGGACGCAGGACACGCTGGTGCCAGTGTGGTCCGCCACGAAGGCACCGGCTGCGGTGTGTTGCCTCATGGCCTTGCACGAGGCCGGGCTGCCGCTCGATTGCCCTGTGGCGGAGATTTGGCCGGAATTCGTCGGCGGTGGAAAGTCGGACGTGCGCTTTCTCCATCTCCTCACGCATACCGCCGGTCTCTGTGCACTCGATGAACGCGTTCCCATCTTCAACTACGAGGCCGTCGTCGAGGCGCTGGAGCGTCAAATGCCGCTGTGGGTGCCCGGCGAGCATCAGGGCTACCACGCCCGCACCTTTGGATTCCTCATGGATGAGATCGTGCGCCGCATCACGGGCGCGGATTCACTCGGTCACTACTTCCACGAGGTTTTTGGCAGTCCGATGGAACTCGATTTTTGGATCGGCCTGCCGACTGAGCAGTTTGATCGCGTCTCGCCCATCTATCCAGGCAAGATCAGCATCGCCGCCGCAGACCAGCCCTTTCTCAAAGCCTTCAGCACGCCGAACTCGCTCACGCTCCGCACCTTCCAATCGCCCTTTGGTCTCAATGCCGTGAGTGATTTCAATCAAAGCGAGACCTGGGCCCGCGGTTACGCCAGCATGGGCGGCGTGGGCAGTGCCCGCGGGCTGGCGAAATTCTACGCCATGCTGGCCGATCAGGGCCGCTGGAAAGGATTCGAGGTCGTGCCGCAGGCTGTGCTGAAGCAGCTCGAAGAAACCATCTGTGAGAATGATGATGTGGTCCTCCTCACCCCCATCGCTTTTGCTGCTGGTGTGATGCATGATCCCGTCGATCGGAATCCCGAATCCGAAACGCAGGGCCAAAAGCTCCGCCAGCTCTACGGCCCTTCGACGCGTGCCTATGGTCATCCGGGAGCCGGAGGCAGCCTTGCTTTTGCCGATCCGGAGAATGCCATCTCCTTCACCTATGTGATGAACCAGATGGAAACCGGTGCTCTGCCTGGTGAGCGAGTCCGTGGCCTCGTCGAGCGGCTCTACGCGTGAGACAGGCGTGCCTGCTCAATGCAGCTTCAGCGTGACAGCGCTCGAATCCTTCAGCCGCAGACCTTTTTCTTTCCGCGTCATCTGCTCAAACTGCACCGCCCAGTCTCGCATCGAATGCTCGGCATGGCCATAAGGCAGTAAATCGCGGGCGTTTATGAGGGTGAGCTTGTCAGCCTCGTTGTCGGCGAACTCGAAAAAGACGTTTTGGCCCCCTGGCACGGTGAGCTTTCCCTCAATGGCCATGTTGCCCGAGGTAAAGAGTCGGCCAAGGCCGGCCAGCGGTGTCACCGCGAACTTTGCCACCGTGAGCACAAGATTGCCACGCGGGCTGGTCGGGTTCAGATCCGTGATGGCGAGCTGCAACGTGAGTGTGTCCTTGCCCGGTTTGTCGGTCAGTTGATACACCGGGGCCGGGGACTCAAGAAAGGCCCGTTCGAACTCCTCCCTGAGACGGATGGCCATCTGGGCCTCCCGCCGCTCGGTGCCCCAGCGTGCTTCCTGCCGTGCCATGACCTTCTTGATCGGACGCAGATGATCGAGGGAAACTGGCGCGATGTATAGTTTGGTGGCCGTGCGCCCCGCCGCGAGCGTTTCCGAGTCTTTCGTCACCCACACCTTCTGGAAAGGGAGCTTGCCCTTTGTGTTCACTGCGTCATTCGCATGCTCAAAGAATGGTGAGAGCTTGCTGGGCCTCGCCTTGAGTAGATGATTCGTCGCCGAGCATGAGCAAAGCAGCATGCCGGGAAGCAGGAGCAAAAAGAGGCGGCAGGGCAGGGGGGATGGCATGACGCTGAGGGAATAGGACAGGAAGTTATCGAATCTGTCCTCAAAGCACAATATCAGAGTCGAGCCAGGCGCTGTGGAATCGCATTTTGTGGTTCCTGCAATCCTCTTGCCGTCTCCTAGCAAGACTCCGCTTGGCATCCAGTGTGCCGCAATTGGCATTCGGCGCTTCATCTGACACGTCTCAGCTCACTGCCGCGTTTTCGCTCGCATGAAAGCCACGCTGCACCTCTCGCTCGTCGCTGTCACCGCCTGCTTGATCGCGCCATTGCAGGCCGCTGACAACACTTCCGCCGCCTCCCAACAGATCGACTCGCTGCTCGCCCAGAGCTGGCAGAAGCACAAGGTCACGCCAAACCCGCTCGTCGATGACGCCACCTTCCTTCGCCGCGCCTACCTCACGGTCGCCGGACGCATCCCGACTTATGAGGAGGCGAAAGCCTTCCACGCCTGCATCGCCAAGGACAAGCGGGCGAAGCTCATCGACTCGCTGCTCGCCAGCGAAGGCTACGTGCAGAATTTCTTCAACTACTGGGCCGATGTGCTGCGTGCACAGACGCAAGGCGTCGCTGGCAGCACCACGGCGGAGAATTATGTGAACTACCTCCGCCAGTCGCTGCGCGAAAACAAGGCGTGGGACAAGATGGCCCGCGAACTCGTCTCCAGCGAAGGTTCCTGCTTCGACACCGGCGCGATCGGCTACTACATGCGCGACCGCGGCATGCCGCTCGACAACTTGTCGAACACCACGCGCATCTTCCTCGGCACACGCATGGAATGCGCCCAGTGCCACGACCATCCCTTCGACAAATGGACACAGAAGCAGTTCTACGAGATGGCGGCCTTCACGCACAACATGACCGCCTCCAGCTACCGCTCGAAAGGCAACGACGAGGTCAGCAAGATGATCCGCCAGGACAAGTCGCTCGACAAAGAAACGCAGGAACTCATGCGCCAGGCCCTCCAGGAAGTCTTCCGTCCGCTGCGTGACACGCTCGTCGTGCAAAACAAAGGGACGCTGCGCCTTCCCCATGATTACAAGTATCAAGACGCCAAGCCGAAGGACGTTGTGCCCGCCTCGGTGATGTTTGGCAAGACGGTCCCGCTCACGAAGGAGTCAAACACCATCGGCGAGTTCGGCAAATGGCTCACCTCCGCGGAAAATCCGCGCTTCACCACCATCATCGCCAATCGCCTGTGGAAGCGCGTCTTTGGCGTCGGCATCTACGAGCAGGTCGATGAGATGATGGACACCTCCGTGGCCTCGAATCCGGAACTGATGCGCTTTCTTGAAAAACAAATGGTCGCGCTTAAATACGACATGAAGGCCTACCTGCGGATGCTGCTGAACACGCAGGCCTTTGCCCGCGCCAGCGAGAAAGAAGCACCTCCCGGCGTGCCCTACTACTTCCAGGGCCCCGTCTTCCGCCGCATGACCGCCGAGCAGGTCTGGGATTCCATGGTGGCCCTCGTCAGCGCCGATCCCGAGCAGCCCAACTGGTCCGCCCGCGAGCGTGAACGCCGCGAGCTCAACAACCGCCACAACCTCGCCAAGATGCTCGACAAAACCGAGCCCGCACTCCTCTTTGAAGCCTCCAAACTCGTCGCCGCGGCGATGAAGGATCAAAACAAGGAGTTCGACCAGCTTCGCAAGGAACTCGATGTCGCCCGCGCCAAAGACGACAAGGAAAAGGCCAAGGAAATCCAACGTCGCCTCAATGAAAGTCAGCGCATCCTGCGCGAGACCGTTTCCAAGTGCTTCTATGAGGCCGCGAAGAAGTCGAACAACCAAGAAATCCAGGCCCAGCTCGCTGCCAGCGCCGGAGATGGCCCCATGGAGATGGCGATGATGAACATGATGGAAAACGCCCGCGTCGATGCCAAGGAAGCGCCGCTCAATGAGAAGCTCATGACCCGCATCAAGGCCGATGAAGTCCTCCTCGGCATCAAAGACCCGAAGAGCATCAAGAGCTTTGAAAACTACCAGAAGACCCTCCACCAAACCTGGAGCCGCGCCGCCGAGTTGCCCTCACCCGCCCCTCGCGGCCACTTCCTCCGTGAATTCGGCCAGAGCGACCGCGACGTGATCGAAAACTCCTCCGATGAAGCTTCCGTGCCGCAAGCCCTCACCATCATGAACGGCTCGCTTCTTAGCCAGATCACCAGCGGTTGGTCCACCTTCAGCCTGAACCTCCGCAAAGCCGCCACCAACGAGGAGAAGATCGATGTACTTTTCCTCAGCCTCTACTCCCGTCCGCCCACCGCCAAAGAGAAGACGCACATGCTTCAGACCATCGAATCCTACGCCGCCAACAAGAACCTCTGGGAGGACATGACCCTCGCCGCCCTCAGCACCCAGCGCTTCATCTTCGTGGAGTAGCGCTGGCTCAAAGAGTTCTTGGTGGCTTATCTGAGAAAAGACCTGCGGGAACGTTCAACATCGAACTTTCAACTTTCAACGTTCAATGCGGAAAGCCGTGGTGAATGCAGTTGGTGTATTGGGCGCTACTTGGCTCCCCGTTGAGCCGTGCGGATGCTGGCGTAAAAGATGCGAATAAGTTCATCTGTCTCCTTCAGTAATCGCAAATTTTCGGGCAGGTCTTGAGTCAGCGGAACACGACTACTCACTTTGAGCCAGCGAGATGTCTCCCGCAGTTCCTTGAGGGCTACCCGCATCTTGTGAATGAAGTCTTTGTTAGATTCGGCCGCTTGCGCTTCACCATGGTGAGCCATCGGTGCCGTCCCTGACCTTAGGACCTGGCCGCTGCAATGTCTTCCCGCCTCCGTTTTGCTCATCTTCTCGACGAACCGAATCACATCGACCGCAAACACCAGTAAGCGCTCCTCTAGGTCGTAGGTTTTTCCTTCGTTCTTCTTGGGGTTGTCTGCATTCATACTTTGCCTTGGTTTCACTATTGGATGTTGAGTGTTGAAAGTTCGATGTTGAACGTTCCTCACGCTTCCCTCCGAAGTTTGTAGGGATACACGTTCCCGCTGTTCCATTGGCAGACGTAGAGGTCACCCTGTGTGTCCACACACACGTCGTGGCAGTTGTTGAAGACCGGCTGGTCTTGCAGCAGCACCTTGAGGTCGCCGTTCTCATACTCGGGAGCGCATCCGCCGGGATTCGAGATCACTTTGCCGGCCGCATCGAGGATGGTCACAAAGCCACGGCTCTGCCACATGCGGTAGTCGTTCGGCTTTGCGCCAAAGCAGACGCCTGAATAGAGGTGCTCGCCATGGATGACCGGACGGCTCACATACGCGCCGGGCAGATACACACCGCGCACATGGGTGCCGTCGAGTTTGAACCAGTTGAACTCATTGCGGATGCGCTCCGTGACAACGAGCAGCGGCTCGCCGCCTCGCGTATCGAGCGCGATGCCGTGAGCCTGCATAAACTTACCCGGATTCACCGGCTGCGTGCTCTTGCCACCAAACTTGGAGATGAATTTCCCCTCCTTGTCGAAGCGCAGCACATACTGCGAGCCATAGCCATCTGCGACGTAGATGTCCCCATTCGGGGCGACGGCGCTTTCGGTGGGCGCATAGGCTTCACTGGGCTTGTAGATGCCTTCTTTGACCGCGTGGGGTAGTTCCAGCACGATCTGACCATCGAGCGTGGCCTTTACCACTCGCCCCGTGGTATCGCAGAGGTAGAGATGACCATCGTGATAGGTCAAACCATGGGCGCCGCTCATCCCGAGTGTCCACTGGTCGAGCAGTGTACCCTTCACATCATAGATGAGTACATTGTTCTGCTTGTGATTGGTGAGCAAGAAGAGGCGACCGTCCGGCACCTGCACCATCTCTTGACAATCCTTCACGGGCGTTTTCGCACTGTCTGCCTTGCTCCAGAGCTTATCGACCCGATAACGTCGATCGCCATGGCCGATGACGGAGCCATGAAACTCGGGCGCGGTCTTTGCGAGGGATTGAACAAAGGGGGCGGCGAAGACGGCGGTGGTAATGAACTGGCGGCGTGTGGGCTTCATGGGAAGTTTGGTTCAGTCAACGGTGAGCGGTATAGGGCAAAGCTGAGCGAATGGTCAAGGTGAGAGCTGGCAGAAGTCAGGAATACGAGCTTGGTTTCGCTCTCTTAGGTTGGAACACGACCCATCCACTCATGAGACTCGCACTCCTTCTAACCCTGCTCGCCGGTGTCGCTAGCTATGCCTATTTCCACAGACGCATGCCGTCTTTGATCGAAGATCCTGCCTTGAAGGAACGGCTCACGGCGATGCAATATCGTGTGGCGGTGGAAGGCGGAACGGAGCCTCCTTTCAAGAACGAGTATTGGGATCACCACAAGCCAGGCATTTACGTGAGCGTCGTATCGGGTGAACCCCTGTTTAGCTCCAGGGACAAGTTTGATTCGGGCACTGGATGGCCAAGCTTTACGCGTCCCATCCGTGCCTCGGCAGTCAAAGAATCCGCAGATGATTCTTTCGGCATGAATCGGGGCGAGATTCGCTCAGTGAAGGCGGATTCGCATCTGGGGCATGTGTTTGATGATGGACCAGCGCCCACCGGGCTGCGCTACTGCATCAATTCCGCCGCGTTGAACTTTGTGCCTGAGCAGGAACTGGCTGCCGCTGGGCTGGGTGAATACATTGGCAGCTTGGCTCCCGGAGATTCTGCCTCGGGCGCAGGCGACGCCACGGGATTGAAAAAGGCGACACTCGCCGCCGGCTGCTTCTGGTGCATGGAGGCCATCTACGAAAGCATCGATGGCGTCGGCGATGTGGTTTCTGGCTTTGCGGGCGGCCAATCGTTGCATCCGACGTATCAGGACCACGGCAACCACACCGAAACGATCGAGTTCAGCTACGATCCGAAGAAGGTGAACTACGAGACGCTGCTGCGTGTCTTCTGGGAATCCCATGACGCCAGTGATGGAAGCGGTGTCGCGCCCGATTACGGGCCGAGTTATCGGCCTGTGATCTTCTACCGGACGCCGGAGGAAAAAGCGGAGATCGAGCGGGTGAAGGCCTTGGTGCAGAAGGAACTCTCCAAGCCCATCGCGACGGAGATTGTCCCCTATGAGCGGTTCTGGAAGGCCGAAGACTTCCATCAGAACTTCGTGAAACAGAACCCGAGCGATGGATATGTGCGAAACGTCAGCCTCTCACGCGTTCGCGACGCCTTGGAGGCTTTGAAGAAGTAAGATGTCGCCGCATTCGCCAGAATGCGGCGACTTGGCGAGATGCAACGCGTCAGTTTCCGCCCGCCTTCTTTGCGACCGTCGAACCCGCTTTGCGACCGGTTCGTTTGTAATCGCTCTTCTTCTTCAGGCCGGTGGCGGCGTATTCGTCGGAGTTCTTGCCGAACTTCGCGGCGATCTGCTCACGGGCACCCAGCACCCAGGAGTGCAGCTCCCATTGCAGCGCCACCTTCGCATCGCGTGCCTCTGCCTCGGCCTGCTGGGCCAGCAGATGCGCATCCTCCGCCGCCTCCAGTCGCGCTAGGATGCCGCTCTCCACGCCATCCGCCGCCTTTTGATATACGGCGGTCTTCTCAAACGCCGGTTTCACACTCGTGTAATCCGCCATCGCAAGAATCGCGGTGACAGCGTCTTTATCCTCCTGCAACATCGCAGGACTCATCGGTTTCGTATTCGAGTCAGCCATAACGGTTGTTGAATTGAGAACCGACTCCGGCACCGGCCCGTCCCAGAATAGCCCTGGCATGTCCCACGTCAGGCGCGGGTCATCATATCGGGCCGGTTCTTCGACGTTTGAAACCGATGTAGGCATGACGGTTCAAGGTTGAGTCGCATATGACCTGCCCGCTCGAAAACCATTCAAAAAAACGCACAAACTCTTTTGTCCCAGAAGGAAACTAGAAGTCGTAGCCGCTTCGTCTGATTCAAGGAGCGGTAAGGACTCAACTCCATCCGGTGCATCTGAGATTTCTCACTGCCATTTCATTGACGACATCTGTTGAGTTCGCTTCGTTGGACGTCGAAAATGATTCGATACTTGTCTATTCGAGTTGGATGACGTCCCTTTGATGTTGGATGCCAGTCCAACTTCATAGGAGCTTGATCATATCGGTGCTTGTTCTCGTCCGATCCGGGAGGCACATGGCTGATCCTCTAAAGATAGGGCATCACCCCGGGGTTACTCCCGATGGGCCGCATGGCTTTTGGCGCGGAGTCAACCCTCGAACTGTTAGAACTTCAACGGGTCGAGCTAGTAGGGCGATCCGCATATCAGTCGTGCTTGGTCGTAGAAGGCATGACAATAAGACTGAAGTCAGAATACTGAACATCAAAGACTATTGCTAGTGTTTGGAATACTATAAAGTATGAAGATGCTAATTCGTTACGAATCACATAGTATTTAGGTATTAGGTGGTTGAGATCATGACTGTGAAAAGAGTATGCCACAAAATGTCACCTAATCATGATTGACAATGGGAAGCATCTCCGTTGAAATCCATCGAGAGCATTTTTAATCGAAAGTGCCTTTGCCTAAGCAATTCAAGCGTCGTGATATGAAAATGTCGTTTTCCCACATGGAGTCTAGGTTCGCCGCATGGTGGCATGCGCTTTGTCTGGTGTTTCTGGGCTTGCTGGCCGTCGATGTGAATGGGCAGGCACCTGCGGCTTTCACCGTCAAATTCGACCGCACCTCGTATGCAGTTCCGGTCAATAGCACACTCACCGCCAGCGTGGTGATTGACCCGGTGCCTGCCTCGAAGCTGTTTAGCTATGGCCTCCTAGTTCAGATCACCGGATCGAATGGCATCGTCGGTGTGGCGTCCTTGACCCCGGTGGCAGCCTACAATCAAAATGGACCCAATGGGGCGGGTGCTCTTGCCGGTGCGGCCGTTGGCACCGCAGGGGTGAAGGGCACGGCAGATTTTTTCAGCGATGACCTGCCGACTCTCGCGGGTGGAGTCATTGCCACGCTCAACCTACAAGGATTGCCTGTGGGGTCTTATACCATCACGCTTTTCCCTTATCAGACGCTCGGCCCTGCTGAACAGATCTTCGTGAATGGCGACCTTTCGGTTTCTGACCCCGTCATCACCTACGGCTCGGCATCGCTCACTGTCGCGGATGTGCCGGGCCAGATTGACCTTTCCACCGGGGTGAATCTTGACCGTCAGAGCGGCTTGTTCATCCAGACCGTTCGGATCACCAACAACACCACGCGCACCCCATCTGGCATTCGACTTTGGGTGGATGGCCTTCCGCCGGAGGTCACCGTTTGGAACAAGCACGGCCTCGTGGCAGACCGTCCTTACCTTGATTATACGCCGGCTCTGCCCCCGGGGCAGTTTGTGGACTTGCAGGTGGAGTTTTATTCCACCACCCGCCAGCCCTTCCCAGCACCGGCGTATTCGGTGCAGGAGATCAATCCGCCGGTCATCACACCGCCCACTGGTACCACGCAGGGGATTGTTCCGCGTCTGGCGCTCGCCAATGGGAACTGCCTGCTGGAGTTCTCCACCAAGCTCGGCACCACCTATTACATCCAGTATTCCAGCGATCTCATCACTTGGAAGACCGCTCTCCCTTCCGTGATGGGAAATGGGACCACTGTCCAGTGGATCGACAATGGCCCGCCGCGAACCGAAGCCAAGCCAACCCAGGCCTTGTCACGCTTCTACCGCCTTGTCGAAGCCGTCCCTTAGTTTTTCCCTCAATCTTTTTCTTACCATGACGTTTCTCACTCGATTCCTGTGGTTCCGCGCCGGGTTGGTCTTCGCCGCCCTGACGGCCAGCGTGGGCGTGCTCGCCGCTCAGACGCCTCCCTCCGTCCAAACTCTTTCCATCAATGGTGGCTCGGCGCAGCGCTCGATGGTCACATCCATCGCCCTTACTTTCTCGGACGATGTCGGTGCCAGTCTCGCGGCGGAGGATTTGAACATCACGAACCTCACCTCGAACACCGCCATCACGGGGGCGGTGCTCGCTTATGACGCACCGACGAGGACGGGCATCTGGACCTTTCCGGCGGAGGCCGGAAAGTCTCTTCCCAATGGCAATTACCACCTCTTCATCCGTCCGGCCGATGTGGTGGGAGCAGGCGGGCAGTTGGTGCCCAATACCGGGACCACCACCTGGTCCACCAAGCTCTTCCGCTACTTCGGTGACTTTGACGGCGACCGCGATGTTGATTTCCTCGACACCGCCAAGTTCCGCAAGACCCACAACAAGTCATCCGTCGATCTCGACTTCAATGCCGCCGCTGATGCGGATGGCGATACGGATGTGGATGCCGATGATCTCGCCGTCTTCCAGCCCAATTACCTCTCCATCCTCTCCGGCGAGCTTCCACCGCCCACCGTGGTGAATCCTCCGGTGCGCACCACCCAGCGCACCGTGACACTCAGCGGCACCGCCGCACCGGGCACCCGCGTGGTGATTTCCAATGGCTTCTTCACCTATGAGGGGCTCACCGATGAAAATGGAAACTTCTCTATTGTCGTCGGCCTCCTCACGGACCGCATCAATTACCTCTTCGTCGGTGGCGAGGGGCTCACCACGGCTGATCCCAGCAAGCTCGTTCCTGTCACCATCACGCAGGACTCGATGCCTCCGTTTGTTCACATCGACTTTCCGGTGGATCACGTCACGCTGGCCCTTCCATCCGTCACCGTCACCGGGCGGGTGGGGGATACCTTGAGCGGCTTCACCGGCATGTCGGTTCAGGTCAATGGCCTCACCGCCAATGTCACCGCCGGCATCGGCCCGAATGGCACTTACGAGGCCAAGGACGTGCCGCTGGTCATGGGGGAGAACATCATCACCGTCACCGCCCGTGACATCCTCGGCACGGCGGTCAGCAAATTCATCACCGTCAACCGCATCGCCACCGCGCAGATCGAGGTGATCTCTGGCAATGACCAGTCTGTTGTCCGGAACACCGAACTTCCGCAGCCTCTCGTTGTCCGGGTCAAGGACACGAACGGCCTGCCATTCGCCGACAAGATTGTCAATTTCGAGGTCAAGCGCAGCGATGGTCGCGTGAATGCCACGCAGGGCATGACCCTGACCGAGGAAACCATGATGGCGCAGAGCCGCACCAATGCGCAGGGCTTGGCCCAGGTGTTCTGGCGGCTGGGATCGGACGCTGGAAAGAGCAACAACATCCTCACCGCCACCAGCGCGGGCATTCCTGGCGAGGCCATGTTCCGCGCCTCCGCCCTCTGCCGCCCGGCCACCCAGATCAATGTCGGCATGGGGAACAATCAAGTGGGCGAGGCGGGAGCGATCGCCCCGCTTCCCCTCACTGCTTGGGTCAGTGATGATCTCAATGGCTGCGAAAACATCCCCGTCACCTTCACCGTCACCAGTGGTGATGCCACCGTCAATGGTGGCCCCAGTGTCACGCTCAATACGGACAGCTCCGGCCATATCGATGCCATCCTCAAATTTGGCCCCACGGGCGGCCCCGTCACGGTGGAGGCCACTCATGCTGGCAATCAAGGCGTGCCCGCGGTGTTTATTTCCAGGGCCTTGGTGCGCACCCCCGGTGCACCCACGATTTTCAAAGCCGTCGTGCAGGACAACACCGGCAAAGCCATCGGCGGAGCCACCTGCACCCTCAGCATCAATGGCATCAAACTTCCCGCCGTGATCAGCGCCGATGACGGCACCTTCACCGTGCCGAATGTGAATCCCGGCGTCGGCTTTATCCAGATCGACGGACGCACCGCCACCAAGCTCGGCGGCCAGACCTTTACCCAGGTGGGCCGTTACCCCAGCCTCGTCTATCGCGTGAACATTGTGCCTAATGCCGAGAACGCCCTGCCAGTTACGGTTTATCTGCCCACGCTCAATCCCGCCAATGAACGCGCCTTCGATGGCACCCAGGATTTGGAGCTGACCATCCAGGGCATCGCCGGACTCAAGATGCGCATCAAAGCCGGTTCCATGACCCTCTCCAATGGCACCAAGCCCACTCCAGGCACGCCCGTCACCGTCAGCCTCAACCAAGTCCATGCCGACAACATCCCCATGCCGATCCAAGATGGCGTGGCGCCGCTCCTCACTTGGACTCTCCAACCGCCCAGCGCGAAGTTCAATCCGCCCGTGGAGATCGAGTATCCCAACATGACTGGCCTCGCTCCTGGGGCGGCCACGAACTTCTTAAGCTACAACCATGACATTGAGCGGTTTGAGGTAGTTGCTTCAGCGACAGTTTCTTCGGATGGTTCAGTTATCAAGACAGATACAGGCACGGGTTTAACGTCATCTGGCTGGGGATGCAACTGTCCGCCATATGCTTCGGTGGGTGAATGCGCCAATTGTGGTGTCCAAATCTTGTCCCAGCCCAAAAATGTTTGTTTGGGTGAGAACGTGACAATTTCTGCATTAGGCACACCTTCAGGAGGCACATTCTATTGGAGTGGAGGTGGTAGCCCGTCCACTGGAACGCAATCGAGTTTCACCACTAAATTTGAAAGTGCGGGTTCTCATGTCGTTTCTGTAAACTATTACTGCGAAAAAGGACAAGCCACGGACAGCGTGCTCGTTTCCGTGGATGACTTAAAGATAACTGACCCGGTAAATAATCCAAGCCCAAGTAATTCAACGTGGAGGTCGAACTTTTCGTTCTTAGGGAATCAAGCTTCAAAGATCAAGGCCAAAACCAATTGCCCTTCACCGGACATAGAGTGGGAGGTAGCGGTCCTGAGTCCCGGAGAAGCTTCCGTTTCGCCAGCAACGGGCAAAGGGGCAGAATTCGAATTTGCGGTGGCACTCGATGCAGATGCCTGCGTGCCTCTCGTCAATGGAACCAGACAATCGGGGGGGAGTCGGGCTGCTAGCACTGCCATTTCTCTCAGCATAACAGCAAAGTATAAGGGAGTTACTGCGACGAGCATAATAACTCAGGACGAACGAGACGTTATTCGACAGGAGTACTCCAATCATGGACTCGGCATTCCGGCCCGAAGTGCATTTAACACACCTGTTAATACCGCTCACTTCAGTGGTAGTGACTTCAACACGACTCCATATTCGATCGTGCTAGGAACTCCGTGGAATTTGGCCGAGACGGTCCGATCTAACTATAATCGAATCATAAAGGAACGAACGGGCAGTCCAACAGACACTAACTACGGTCTCGGGGTGAATAGTGGATGGCGGAACCCTGAATACAATGAGGCTGTTAATGGGGTCTGTAATAGCAATCATCAACTTGGTGACGCTATTGATATGACAATAGCAAACCAGTCGATTACCATAGGTTCGGTAACTCTTTCTTCTTCCGATTTGTGGGCTATTCTTAGGGAGGCTAGCGGTGGTATTTGTGAGCGTAGGAGCTCGCAGGTGCCATGCGATGACCCAACGATTACTCATGTCCATGTGGGAGGCTAACAACATGAACCCATTTATCCTAATTCTTTGCGTTGCTTTGGTGCTTGGGCTTACAACTTCCAATGCCAATCCTATTCAACTTTCAGTCGAGAAGAGAATAATGGCTGTGCAACTGTTGTCAGATTCACAATCGGAGACATCAGATACTGCGAGGAGAGCCAAGTTGGAGAAATCAAAATCGATTCTAGTAGAGGCTTCACTCCTCAATCCGAAAGATCCAGAAATTCGAGCCATGATAATTGATGTTCGGTATCATTTGATGCTTATCGACTCAGATTGTTGTTCAGGTTCAGCTAAGGAACGGCAAGAAATATTAGCTTATTCAACAGAAATGCTTCAGCTTTTCCCGAACAGCCCAGAGATCTCATATGTTTCTTCAAAAGTGAGCCCGTTGTTAGAGCGTATCGAATTACTGCGAAGAACATTGCAACTCAGTCCTGAACATAATGATGCCCAATTTGATTTGTCGGCCTGCTTAATCGAGTCCGGTAGTGCCAAATCGCTGAATGAGGCAGCAGAAATCGCTGTCGATGTGATTAAGCGAAGTATTCCACCGGAGGAAGCTATCCAAATTGGGCAATATTATTCAAGCAAGCTCCGTTCAGCGGCAAAATTTAATGACATTCTCGAGGCAATCGAGTCACGAAAGGCCGAACTAGATGATTTGCGGTCTAAAAAATCAACAAGTTCACTAAAAAAATGAAAACACTATATGTTTTTCTTAGTTTTTTGGTTTCAATCACGCTTCATGCGAACCGATTGGACTCTCAATGGAAATTGTCCATAGCGGGGCAAGCAGTTCAACCGAGTTCTAACGGCACTTTTCGGATAACAAACATCACAACGCCGGATCGTTTCGGCACTTCTGGGTCGGGTTCTGCCCCTGATTTCATTTCTGACGATTTCGTGCGCCTAACTGGCTACAAGATCAGTTCGAGTGGCGCAACTCGCTATGTATGGTCTCAGCCCTTTCAGATTCGCAACCGAGAAACTTTCATCATCGCCGATTCCGACCTCACTTTCTCCGATACCCCCCTCATCGAGCCTGAATTTGTGCGAGTGACCGCTCCCAAGGTGCTGCTTCGCACGGTCGATGAAACGACGCAGTTGACGACAACGGCCATCTTCCCGGACCTCACACCGGATCTGGCGGACAACCCGACGGAGGACATTACGCCGCGCTCCAAGTACACGGTCTATCGCAGTAGCAACCCCTCCGTCCTTAATATCGGCATCGACGGTCTCGTGACCGCCCGCGGCAATGGCAAGGCCATCATCACCGCCGTGAACTCCATGGTCTCCGGTTCCCTGGAGATGGAGGTGGACACCACCGTGTTCACCACCGTGGAAGGTATCGTGCGTTACTCCGACCAAACCCCCGTGGTCGGAGCCACCGTGACAGCGAAAGGAAGGACAACCACAACCGACCCTCTCGGCAAGTTCACCCTCGCGGACGTGTCCTCCGGTCTCAACGGCGTCATCGACGTGGTCGTCAATGGCCCCCCCACCGTCAGCCGCACCGTCAAAACTATCCCCAACGGCATCTCCGACGCCGGCATCATCCTCCTGGGTGCCATCTCCAACCAAGGGAATGAGTTCATTGTGTTGTTTCAACGAAACCACGATGGAAGTCCAATACAAACCCTGTTCGCTACATCCTCGGAGGCAGCCTTTGGAACGATTGAAGGACCGGGCTTTGCGAATTCGGTTAGCTTTCAGATTCCAGCGAGTGGCGTAGCCACCCAAGTCATTCCCAACACCATGCAATTGTTGGCGTTTGATGGCGTGGAGAACAAAGGGATTCGGGTGGTGGCTGACAGGCCGTTTCAACTCTACGGCTTGAGTCAAAAATCCGCCACGACGGACGCCTACACCGCCATCCCTGTGGAAGCACTCGGGAGCCGATACCGGGTGCTGAGCTACCCGGCCCTTAGTTCTGGACCGGACACAGCAAGCCAGTTCGCCTTTGTTGCCACTCAGGATAATACCTCGGTGACAATCACTCCATCGGTCACCGTGGGATCCCGCACGGCTGGTGCGCCTTACACGGTCGCTTTGAACCGGCTTCAAACATATCAACTCCAAACCAATGTCACGGGCCGAGACCTTACCGGAACGCTGATCGTTGCAGACAAGCCCGTTGCGATGTTTTCTGGACACAGTTGTGGCAACGTGCCGTCGGGCACATCGGCTTGTGACCACATGATTGAGCAGTTGCCTTCAACAGACACCTGGGGCACGAGTTTCGTCACTGTGTCGCTCGCCAGCCGCACTGGTGGAGACATCATCCGAGTCATGGCCGATCAGGATAACACAGCTATTCAGGTTACGGGTGGAACCACGATTAGTCGCACTCTGAACGCCGGCCAATTCCACGAGTTTCTTGGACCCAACATCAATTTGATCGAAAGTGACAAGCCGGTGCTAGTCGCCCAGTATTCACGTGGGCAATCTGCCGATGGCCGCACAGGCGATCCATTCATGATGCTTATCCCACCAGCGGGGCAATTCTTGAAGTCGTATATCTTTACCACGCCCGTCGGTAACGCCATCACCAATCACTTCGTCAACGTAGTCGCCAAGACAGACGATGTGACGGCTGGCGCAGTACTGCTTGACGGCGTGGCGGTGCCCTCAGCAAGCTTTACCGCTGTCCCTGGAACAGAGTTTTCAGCAGCTAGGCTGACAATCACAGCTGGAGATCACGCCATCTCCTCCCCCCAGCCTTTGGGCATTTATGTTTACGGTTTCGGCAGCTTCGATTCTTACGGCTACCCTGGCGGGCTGGGCTTGGAGCGACTGAGACCGTGATCTACCTCCGTGCTAATCTCCAACACCAGCTTATATCTGTTCCGGTTGATCATCGGTCTCATGATCGCCACGGGGAGTATTCACGCGCAGCATTCCATCGCCCGGACATGGAATGAGGAGATCCTTGCGGCCATCCGCATCGACACGCCGAATCCTCCGGTTCACGCGCGGAATCTGTTTCATTTGGCCGTCTGCATGTACGACGCCTGGGCGGCCTATGACACGGTGGCCATCGGCTACATTCACCACGAACGTCGCACGGCGACCGACATCGCTGCCGCCCGCCGGGAGGCGATCAGCTACGCGGCCTACCGGCTGCTGCGTTCTCGCTATGCCGTTTCCGCCAATGCGGCGACCACCACCACGGCGCTGCTGAGCCGCATGGCGGCACTCGGTTACAACACCACGATCACCACCACCCTCGGTAACACTCCGGCAGCGGTGGGAAACCGGATCGCCGCCACCATCATGGGATGGGGAAATGTGGACGGCTCCAATCAAGCCGGCGGCTATACGGACCCGCTCTACACGAACCCACAGCCAGTCATGGTTGTGCTCCAGGCTGGAGTGGTTCAGGGCGGCATCCCTGCCGGAACGAGCCCCCTGCGCTGGCAGCCATTGGCCTTTGATGTGGCTTTGACTCAAAACGGTCTGGAGGCAGATAAGATCCAGAAATATGTCGGAGTGACTTGGCTCAATACGACTCCTTTCGCTCATTCGCGGAGCGACCCAGCGGCCCCCTGGATCGACGCTGGTGGGCCGACCTTACTAGGCGGTGTCCAAGATGCCGTGTGCAAGGCGGAGATTCTCGATCTACTCCGCCATAGCAGCAAGCTTAACAGTCCTACGATGATCGACATTTCACCCGGTGCGGTGGGCAATAATCCGCTGGGAACCAATGCAGGCACTGGTCATACGGCCAATCCCCTCCACCGGGCTGCCATACCCTTCAAATCTTGTTCCAACAGGTGACTTCGCCCGGGTGTTGGCAGAGTTCTGGGCCGATGGGCCGAATTCGGAAACTCCTCCGGGCCACTGGCACGCCCTGGCAAATCAAGTCGCTGACCATCCGCAAACAGTGAAGCGAATCGGAGGAGTGGGCCCCGTTGTTGACGCGCTGGAATGGGACGTGAAAACCTATTTCGCTCTCAGCGCGGCGACGCACGATGCGGCCTGTGCCGCGTGGTCACTCAAGCGCTACTATGAAGGGGTAAGACCCATCACGCTTATTCGCTACATGGGGAGCAAAGGGCAGTCATCTGACCCGCTTGGGCCGTCATACCACCCAGAGGGGCTGCCGTTGGAGGCAGGTGTGGTGGAAGTGATCACCTCGTCCACGGCTAGTGTCGGAGGCCGTCATCACGGGGTGGGTTCTGTGGGGGACATTGTCGTTTATTCCTGGCCAGGAGAACCAGCTAATCCAGCTACCCAGACATCAAACGTCCGCTGGATCAAAGCCAGAGACTGGGTGCCCTATCAGCGCAAGACATTCAATACACCTGCCTTCCCGGGCTATGTATCCGGTCACAGCACTTTCAGCCGTGCGGCTGCAGAGGTGCTAGCAGCCATCACTGGATCTTCTTTCTTTCCAGGAGGCCTGGGAACGTTCACCGCTAACGCGAACTCCTATCTCGTTTTTGAACGAGGTCCGAGCCAGAACGTGGCCTTGCAGTGGGCGACTTACTTCGATGCCGCCGATCAAGCTGGGCAGTCACGTCTCTGGGGAGGAATCCATGTGCAAGAGGATGATTTCACAGGGCGGACCGTAGGCTCACAAACCGGAATCCAAGCATGGATTTTGGCAAATAAGTATTGGGATGCCTCCATTATCCAAGAGTCTATATCTCCCATGTTTTCCTTTGAACCTGGAAATCAGGTCAAGGTCCAGTGGGAGTGCCGACGAGGCTTGTATTACAAAATCCAATCATCCCCCGATCTACTGAACTGGTCAGATGCCTCTTTTAGTTCAAGAGCTGCCAATACAGCAGCAGCTTGGCTCGGAACAATGCCATCAACGACAGGCCATTTTTACCGTGTCTTCTTTTCTCCAACCTCTCAATAACACGCTCCCAGTTCCTATGAAGAGTTTCTCATTAGTCGTCTTTTCACTGCTCTGTGCATCCCCATCAATCCTTGCCGCGGATGAATTAGCGGTCGAGCCGGATAGGCCTCGCTGGCGGTTTGGGGCTTCCTACGCACCGATGATAGGCATGCGGACAGAGTTCGCTGGCTTTGGCAGCTTCCAAAATCTCTTTCCATTACCCGCCCTTGGTCCGGCAACCAACTACACTTACACAAATGGTTCCGTGTTGGTTGATTCAACGGGAAACTTTGGGGGGCTGACGACTAACTGGTCCTATACCAACAACTCGCAGTACAACCCAGCCGGAACTGGTAGCATCAACTACACTGCGCTCGGGGCAAACCTCAACAATGGTGGACATGCCTCCGATGACAACATCGCCGCTGCCGCTGGCTTCGAATTTTTCGGTTACCTAGACATTGGGAACCTGACTGTTCCGGTGCTCAAAAAAAATGCCAATTGGGGGCTGCGTACTGGTTTTCATTATGCACGAGTCGATACCACAAATCGTGATTCGATCTCCGCTGGTATTGCCTCGATCAATGATTCCTTTGACCTGGGAGGTGCAATTCCACCGCTTGCTCCGTATCCAGGCTTCTTTACCGGACCGGCTTCTCTGCTCAGCGATACTCCCACACGCACCATTGGCGTTACGAACGCGATCATCAGCGGATCTAGGAGCTTGGATGTGCATTTAGCTGTCTCCAGCGTGGGTGGGTTCCTTGAGTTTCCTCTGCATCCGAAGGTGAAATTGTCTGTTGAGGGTGGGCTGATACTCGCGATCGCCTCTGGAACCTATAGTTATACCAGCACAGTGAGCGTTCCCGGAAGTGGAACCCAAACCAGCCAAGGCAGTGCTTCTCAAACCAAACTGCTCCCAGGGGTGTACACCGGGCTCGCACTCTCCTACGAGATCACTGAAAAGCTGGCACTTCAAACATCTGCTCGTTACCAATTCATGCGGCAGTTTGAACTCAACGCGAATGGCTCCACCGCCGCTTTAAACTTTGATTCTGCCTTCGTTTTATCATTGGGGATGATTTGGAAATTCTAATGCTCACTTCGCCGGAAGCACCTGCACGGCATCGAGATGCACGTTTCCACCGGCTCCAGCGGTGCGGAAGATCACAGCGGCTTCTTCGCCTGCGGTGAAGGTGAAGACACCAAGGGATTCTGCGCCTTGTTTGCCTTTGGCGGGTTTGGTTTGATCGACCGTGACGACTTTTTCGCCTTCGCTGCTCAGCACGGTGACCGGGGCGGTTTTGGCGCGGTTCTCGTGAGGTTGGAAGTAGATGCGGACTTCGTATTTGCCGGTTTCTTTGACGCTGAAAGCAAAGCGGGCGCTGGCGTTCTTGTCGCTGCCGTAGCTGTAGTATTCGCCGACGTAGGGCTTCAAACCTTCGCCGTGAGCCCATTTGCCGTTCAACTCGGCTTCTTTGTCGTCGATGACGATGCCGTCGAGCTTCTTGGGGTCGATGCTGTCGGAGGAGAGGGAAGTATCGGGGAGCTTTTTGGCATTGGCGGGAAGGTAGAGTGCGCCTTCGAGGGAGTCGCGACGCATCGCGCCGGGCTGGTTCATGAGGTCTTTGAGGATGTCGAGATACTGCTCATAGACACCGCGAGGCGTGGTGTGGTGGCGGAGGCAGATCCAGGCGGCTTTGCCGACGACTTCGCCCATCATGCCGCAGGTGCGCATGACGCGGGTGGAGCCAAGCGCTGCACGCTCGACACTGATGGTGCGTCCAGCCATAAAGAGGTTGCCGATGTCTTTGCTGTAAAAGCAGCGGTAGGGCACGGGGTAGCCGTTTTTGCGGTCGGTGTGCTTGCCGAACTGGGCGCGGCTGATGAAGGGATTGTCCGGGAAGTTCTTCATGTATTCCTCTTTCGGGTAGTGAAGGTCTTGGTCCCAGGTGGTGGGCACGCAGCCGTCGGGATGGATGATGCCTTTGACCATGTCGTCGCCGTTGAGGACCATGTCGCCGACGATGCGGCGGCTTTCACGAGGTCCGCCGATGTAGGCGAGCCAGGTGAGGTCGTGCTGGGCGTATTGCTCGGCTTTGAGGGTCTTCAAAGCGGAGACGGCACCATAAACGGCGCGGAAGTTGTGATCGCGGATGAGTTCGAGGTCGTTGATGGGGTGCTTGTCGAAGCCGCTCTCCCAGAACCACTCGCCGTGTACATAGTCCTCGGGATTCGGCACCGGTGTGTAGCCGAGATCGTAACCGGCCTGGTTGGCGGCATTCTTTTTGCCCACGGGGGCCAGAGGACGCGGCTCGGGGAAGTCTTCGAGCTTCAAAGGCAGTGCCCAAGGCGTGGCGGGCCAGGTGACGGGCTTTTTGAGATTCTGCATGACCCACATGTTGCTCATGCCCATGCGGCCTTTTTCTTCCATCATGAACTCCGCGCCCGCGAGAGCTCCGACGCTGCCGTGGCCGGTGCAATCGACGAAGTACTTGCCGACGAAACGCGTCTCTTTGCCGCTCTTCGTGTCGAGGCCGGTGACGCTGCGGATGTTTTTGCCGTCTTTGCCCATCTCCACGCCATAGACGTGAGTGTTGAGGAAGAGGTCGAGGAACTTCTCCGCCTTCACGACGTCTTCCTTGAGCTTGTCGTTGTATTCGGCTGGATCCGCGGCGGGGCTGTTGCTGGCGCGGTCGGCCATTTCTTCGATGATCTCGCCCAGATGCGGATACAGGCCGCGACGCGTGCCGCCCATGGCCCAGACCTGAATCTCGCTGGAGCCATTGCCGCCGAGCACGGGTCGGTTTTGGATGAAGGCCACCTTCAGGCCCTGACGAGCACCAGAAACCGCGGCGCCCATACCGCTGTAGCCGCCACCGACGACGACGAGGTCGTATTCGCTGGTCTCAGGAGCCTTCTCCGGCAGTCCGAGCATCTTTTTGCGCATGCTGATGTCTGGCGTGAAACTGGCATCATCGCTCAAGACGATGGCGTCCACGCGGCCATCAAAGCCGGTGAGGTCTTTGAGCGTCAACTTGACCATGCCTTGACCAATCTTGACGGTTCCACCGCTCTCCCACTGCCAATCTTTGCCCGTGGCACCGAATTCGTGCTTCAGCGTCTCGCCATTCACCGCGATCTGAAAACGTCCGGGTGCTCCCGGAGCATCCCAAGGGCCGACCCAGTTCTTCGTGCGGGCCCAGAGCGTGTATTCGCCTGCGGGCACTTCGAGTTCGGTTTCGGCGTCTTTGACTACTTTGCCCATGCCATGCGCCATGAGGTAGGGCGAGCCCATCACATCAATGAACTGCGTGTCGAGCACCCACCCGCCGGGATTCGAGAACGATTCGGCTTCGATCCATTTCGGAGCGGCGTGGAGCGAGGTGCAAAGGGCAAGGAGGGCGGCTGGTCGGGCGAATTTCATGCGAAGGGCCGTTTTAAACGACAACCCGCCCCGAATGCAATCATTGCTTGGCCGTTACGGTAACTCTTCCTCAAGCCAGCGCCGCTCGAATCTCGGCCTCGTCGATGCCGCGAAGCTGGAAAACCCGCAGGACGGTGTCTTCGATGAGGTTGTTTGGGCAGGAAGCTCCGGCGGTGATGCCGACGGTGATGGGGCCGGTCCCGGCGAGCTTGGTTGAGTAGCTTTCCTTTTCGGCTTTGAGGTGCAGATCGAAATGCACGATCTCCTCCAACGACTTGAGGCAATCCGCCGTGCGGATGAAGAAGGTGGGGAGTTGCTGCTCGCCGATTTCGACAAGGTGCGTGGTGTTGGAGCTGTTGTAGCCACCGACGACGAGGAGCACATCGAGCGGATGCTTCAGTAGGCCGAAGAGCGAGTCCTGTCGCTCCTGAGTGGCGCCGCAGATGGTGTCAAAGACCTGGAAGTTCTGCTTTTCGGCGTCGGGGCCGTCGCGATCCACGATGGCCTGTTTCAAGCGGCGCTGAATCTCTTCCGTTTCCGATTTGAGCATCGTCGTCTGGTTGGCCACGCCGACGCGGATGAGGTGAAGATCCGGATCAAAGCCGTCGGAGTGCGATTCAGCGGGGAAGCGCTTCAGGAAAGCTCCTTTGTCACCGCCGTGGCGGATGTAGTCGCAGACGTAATCGACATCTGCGAGGGTCAGGATCACGAGGAAGTGGCCGCTGCCATCATCGCCGACGGCGCGGGAGGAGGTGGCGCGAGTCTCCTCATGCTCAGCCTTGCCATGAATGATGGAGGTGAAGCTCGTCTTGGCATACTGGCGCACGCGTTTCCACACGCTCATCACGTCGCCGCAGGTGGTATCGACGATCATGCAGCCGCGGCTGGAGATGAGCTTCATCAAATTGGTCTCCGCGCCGAACGCGGGCACGATGACGACGTCCTCGGCGGTGAGCTTCGCGACCTCTTCTTCATGGTGGCCGACGGGGATGCTCACGATGCCCATCTCCGTGAGCTGACGGTTCACCTCCTGGTTGTGAATGATTTCACCGAGGAGGAAGACTCGCTTATCGGCAAAGACCTTCCGCGCCGCGTAAGCGAGGTCGATGGCACGCTCGACGCCGTAGCAGAAGCCGAAGTCACGGGCGAGGCGGATAGTGGTGTTTCCCACGGTGATCTCGGAGCCACGGGCACGGATGCGCTCGACGATCTGGCTGCGGTAGTGCGTCTCCACCTGGGCCTGCACACGCTCCATGACCTCCGGGGTGCGGACGTTGACACGGCGGGCTGGGGCAGCAGGAGCGGACATGGAAGGGAAAGGGCTAAAAAAAGACAGGGCGGCCATGTGATGGCCGCCCTGGGAGGTAAGTTGGCGATTAGTAGTTGTAAAGCTTGCCGCGAGCCGCGTCTTCAAAGACCTTCGGGCTCAGCATGTAGCTGTCAGGAGGGTCGGGCAGGGTGCTGTCGTCAAGGACGGGCAGCGATTTGCCGATGGTGGCGTCCTCAGGATGGGAGGTGGCGATGATCAGCGGGGTGCCGGTGCGGACCATGCCGAAGATCTTCTTCGCGGAAGCGATCGGGAGGCGCACGCAGCCGTGGGTGCAGGGATAAGGCTTCACAAAGCCCCAGTGCATGCCGTAGGCGCTCTTGAATTCCATCCAGAAGGTCATCGGGTAACCAGCGCCGGGGCTGCTGACGCGGCGGCGGTTGGCCGTCTTGCTGTAGATGGTGAAGGTGCCGTGCGGCGTGGGGCTGCTGGCGGTGCCGACGGAGCAGGGCGTGGCGAGGAGGACCTCATTGCCTTCCATGACGTACACCCGCTGGGCGCTGGTGCTCAGCTTCACCTTCACGGCGGCGGGGTTTTTGACGGCCTTGGCGGGCGGGTCAAACGAGGTGGAGTAGTTGCCTTTTTTGACGGCGGCGCAGCTCGAAAGGGCGGCCGCAGCGGCGATGAGGAGGAGGGAGCGGAGGGTATGCTTCATAGCGGCGTGGAGATACCGGCTCGCTGAGAAAGTTCAAGGCGCAAAACAACCGCTGCTCACGCGATCCACGGCTTGATGACCTTGCCGGCCACATCGGTGAGCCGGAAATCGCGGCCCTGGAAGCGGTGCGTGAGGCGCAGATGATCGAAACCAAACTGGTGCAGCATCGTGGCATGGAAGTCGTGCAGATCGACGGCATCACGCGTGATGCTCCAGCCGATTTCATCGGTCTCGCCATAGATTTGACCGCCTTTGAGGCCGCCACCGGCGGCGAGCATGGTGAAGGCAAAGGGATGGTGGTCGCGGCCGGTGGCGTTCGGATTGCCACCGCGATTCTCTCCGAGCGGCGTGCGGCCGAATTCGCTGCCCCAGACGATCATGGTATCATCGAGCATGCCACGTTGTTTGAGATCCTTGATCAAAGCCGCGATGGGCTGATCGGCCATGCCGGCATTGTAGCTGAGTTCGTCATTCAGATTGCTGTGATGGTCCCAGCTGGCGTGCATGATGCTCACAAAGCGCACGCCACGTTCGACGAGGCGGCGGGCGAGCAGGCAGTTCGTGGCAAAGGATTTGTATTGGCCGGGGCCGCCGCCGCGGGTGGCTTTGATGTTCGGATCAGGCCGATCCACGCCATACATTTCGAGCGTTTTGGCGTCCTCGCCTTTGAGGTCGATCAATTCCGGCGCGGAGGACTGCATGCGAAAGGCCAGTTCATACGCGGCGATGCGGCTGGCAATCTCCGGATCGCGGATTTGATCGTAGCGGCTCTGATTGAGCTCCATCAGCGTATCGAGCCCCTTGCGCTGAAGGTTCATCGGGATGCCTGGCGGATTTTTGAGGTTCAAAACCGGCTCGCCCTGATTGCGGAACAAAACGCCCGCATAGGTGCTGGGCAGGAAACCGCTTTGCCAGAGCGAGGCACCTCCACTGGTGCCGCGTCCGCTGTTCAGCACGACGTAGCCAGGCAGATTCCGAGACATGCTGCCGAGGCCGTAATTGAGCCACGAACCAATGGTCGGTAGTCCAAACTGCGCTCGGCCACAATGCAGCACGAGCTGGCCGGGGTGGTGATTGAATTGATCTGTGTGCAGGCTGCGCACCATGAGCCAGTCATCGGCCTGCTTCGCCATGTGGGGCAGCAGATCGCTGAAATCCATGCCGCACTGACCGTGCTTGGCGAACTTCCGCGGGCTGCCCATGAGCTTCGCCGTCTCTTTGCGGATGAAGGCAAAGCGCACATTCTTCGTCATGCTGTCCGGCAGCGGCTGGCCGTTGAGTTCGTTGAGCTTCGGCTTCGGGTCGAAGAGATCCATCTGGCTCGGACCACCCTCAAAGAAGATGAAGATGCAGTTCTTCGCCTTCGCCGGGAAATGCGCCGGCTTGGGCAGCAGCGGATCAGCCACGGTGTCGGCACTGAGAATGCCTTCCTGCGTGAGCAACGAACCGAGAGCCAAGGCCCCCAGCCCGCTGGCGCTCGTATTAAAGAACTCGCGGCGTGTCTGCTGAATCTGGTGCTCGACTGGATGCATGCCTTTCAAACGCCAATCAAGGCTGGGGACTTGCGATGCCTTCGTAGGCCGCGAGCGAAGGCTCCATGGCTTTGAGGGCCGTGGCCCAGAATTCGGGGTTGGTCAGGTCTTCGCCGAGGGTTTGCTTCACGACCTCTTCGCAGGTGGCGCGGCCGGTCATGGAAAGGAAGGCCTCGTAGTGGGGGAGGAAGGATGCGCCTTCGACTTTGAAGCGGGCGAAGAGCGCCTGACTGAGCAGGTAACCGAAGACGTAGGGGAAGTTGTAGAAGCTGATGCCGCTGATGAAGAAGTGCATCTTGTAGCCCCAGAACATGGGGTCGGTGCCGTCCGGGAGCAGCGTGTCGCCATACATCTGGCGCTGCGCCTCGCTCATGAGCTCGCTGAGGCGGCTCACACTCACTTCGCCCGCGGCTCGCTCGGTGTAAAAGGCCTTCTCGAACTCGTAGCGCATCGGGATGTTGATCAGGTAGGCGTGCGCCCGCAGCATCTCTTGATCGAGCAGGTAGGCCTTGGTGGCCTCGGTGAGACCAGGATCATTCATGAGGCCGTTGAGCAGGATCATCTCGCCGAAATTGGAAGCCGTCTCGGCCAGCGTCATCGGGTAGCTGGATGCAAAGGACCGCGCAGGCCGCAGCACGCACGAATGCCAGGCATGACCGACCTCATGAGCCAGCGTCACCATGTCGTGAACCGTTTGGTGGAAGGTCATGTAAACC
This sequence comes from Verrucomicrobiaceae bacterium, assembly GCA_016713245.1. Classification (GTDB taxonomy): domain Bacteria; phylum Verrucomicrobiota; class Verrucomicrobiia; order Verrucomicrobiales; family Verrucomicrobiaceae; genus Prosthecobacter. The sequence continues at coordinate 1,928,327 of JADJPM010000004.1, forward strand.
CGTTCCTCGTGCTTGAACTGCGATCCGGTGCAGAAAGCGCCCGGACGTTTGCCCGCACGCGGCTGCGCCTCGATCCAGCGATTCGCCAGCATCTCGCGGAAGTAGGCTCCGAGTCGCGGATAAGCGGCGCTGAAGGCCTGATCGACCGTTTTGCAGGCCTCGTCCCAATCGAGCGGCTTTTCCTCCGGCGCGGCGATTTGCGGCGCTTCGAGGTCAAAGTAGTGCAAGGCGGTCGTGCCTTGCAGTTTCGCCGCTTTGCGCAAAGCACGACGCGGCAGTTCGATGTGCGTGTGAATGGCCTCCAGCATCGCATCGAGCGATTTCCGACTCATCGCGCCATCAAACAGCGGCGTGTCGAGGAAGTGCGGGATGCTCCGGCGACCGTAAAGACTGTGCCGCGTGCCTGCGATGCCATTCAGCGCCGCCGCGAGCGTCACCGAGTGATCGTTCCATGGCTTCTGCCCGTCGTGAAACGCCGCCTCGCGCAGCTTGCGGTCCGGCTCGGACATCAAAGCGCGGCGTCGCGACATCGGCACGACTTCCTTGTGCCCGTCCGGGAAGGTCATCTGGAATTCCATCTTGCCCGTCAGCGTGTCGTAAAGCCGTCCCCAGGCATGCAGGCCGTTCACATTCAGATCGGCGGCCAGCGATTCCATCTCCGCGCTCATCTGATGCTGTCCCTCGTAACGCAGACGCCTCACCGCATGCTCCGCATCCTTCAAAGAGGCATCCGCCAGCATCGTCGCAAACGCCTCATCACTCGGCGCCGCCAGCGTGGACCGCAGCGAGGCCATCAACTTCGTGCTCTCGGCCTCCAGCTTGGAGATCCAGGCCTCGTCTGCCTTCACCGCCTCATCGTTCGCATCATCCGCCGAAAGGCATCCCAGATAGGCCGAGAGGTGCCCGAGCCGGTCACTGAGCGCCTCGATGTCATTGATCGTTTTCGCGATCACGGCCGTGTCGGAGGTCAGCGCCGCCGTGCGGGCTTTCATTGCCTCGATGTCGCGGACGAGCGCGGCTTTGAAGTCAACGTAGTCAGGCTTTCCAAAGCCGGAAAACCAGGATTCGAGCGACCAGCGGTCAGGAGAGGTGGGCATACGCCTCTTGTTACGAGGAAGCAGGCAACGCGCAAGCAAAGTAGCCATCTTGCTCCGCAAGATGAGCTGAGGGCTGGCGCAGACACAAGGCGGCAGCAAAGCTCGGTGCCGGCAGATGGTGGCGTGAGCGGCCCGCTCCTCTCGACGGAGCGAGAGGGCTACTTTGCTTCGCCCTACCGGCTCACGCGTCCGCCGCCATCGCCGTGAATTAGGGCTTCGATCTCGGCGCGGGTGCTGTAGTTGTAGTCACCTTCGATGGAATGAGCGAGGCAGCCAGCGGCGGTGGCGAAGGAAATCGTCGTGGGAGGATTGGAGTGCTGGAGAAATGAGAAGACGAGACCGGCAGTGAACGCATCGCCCGCGCCGAGGCGGTCGATGACCTGGGTGATGGTGTAGGTCGGGGCGGTGTGGAGCGTGTCGGTGGCTGCCTCGTAAAGAGCGCCGCTGAAACATTGCGCGGTGGAGGTGCTGCCATCGCGCAGCGTGAAGGCGGCGTGGGTGAGGTGGGGAAACTCGGTGGTGATTTGTTTCGCGAGAGTCTTCAAATCGCCGCTGAACTCGATGCCGAGCATCGCGGTGGCATCGCTGATGCCGCCGACGAAGAGGGTCACATGACGCAGCAACTCTCGCATCGTGCGGGTGGCGAGTTCGCGGGCCGCGAGCGGCGGCTCCCAGCGCCAGAGCTTGGTGCGGTAGTTCATGTCGCATACGACCTTGATCCCGCGCTTTTGAGCTTCCTGAACGGCCGCCATGGCCACCTCGCTGGCAGTGCGCGAGATCGCGGGTGTGATGCCGGAGATCACGAACCATTCACAGCCATCAAAGATAGCCTGCCAGTCATAGGCAGAAGCTGGCGTGATGGCGACGGACGAGGCCTCGCGGTCGTAGATGACATGGCCGCCGCGTTGATTGGCACCGTGTTCGAGGAAGTAGATGCCGAGACGGCCTTCCGGCGTGCGCAGGATGTGTTGGGTCTCAACGCCGAGGCTGCGTAGATCGGCCACGCAGGCATCGGCGAGGGCGTTTTCGGGCAAAGCGGTCACGAAGGCCGCATCAATGCCGAGATAGGCCAGTGAAGCCGCGATGGAGGCCTCCGCACCTGCAAAGGTCGCCTGCATGGTGCCGGGCATCGCCTGCTGAAAACGGGCAAAACCCGGCGTGGCGAGACGCAGCATGATTTCGCCGAAAGTCACCACGCGGCTCATGGACGAACAGTTTGGATGATGCCGGTGATTTCAGCCGCCAGCGCCGTGATGGTCTGCCAGTCGCCTTTCGCGATGAGATCCTTCGGCGCGAGCCAGGAACCGCCGAGAGCGAGCACGGAGGACTCCTTCAAATAGGTGGCGGCATTCGCGGCATTCACGCCGCCGAGCGGGATGAACTGCACGCCGAGGTGCATGAAGGGCGCAGCGATGGTTTTCAGATACGGCAGGCCACCGCAGGGCTCACAGGGGAAAAACTTCAGGACGCGGCAATCGGCTTCAAGAGCCATCTCAATGTCCGTCGGCGTGCAAACACCGGGTGCGAAGGGCAGGCCGATGTTTCGAGCCTCGGCCACGACACGGGGATTCATGCCCGGAGCCACGCCAAAGCTCGCCCCGGCCTCCTTCGCATCATTTGCCTGGCCCGGCGTGAGGATGGTGCCCACGCCCACCGTCATCTCCGGCACCTCGGCACGAATGCGTCGCACGCAATCGAGGGCGGCCTCCGTGCGCAGGGTAAGCTCAATGCCATTCACACCACCGGCGAGCAGTGCTTGCGCCAGCGGCACCGCGTCCTCGACACGATCAATCATGAGCACGGCGATGACGCCGGTGCGGTGGAGTTTGTCACGAAGCGGAGCAGGGAAGGCGCTGGTCATGGCCGCGAAGCAGGACGGGAGGGACGCGATTGCAACCTTCAATACAACTCGCGCTGAAACCTTCGCGTCTCTGCGGCAGTATCCTGAGCATCATGCGCCGTCTATTTTTGCTCCTCGCCATCTCCACGCTTCACGCCGCCAGACCCGATGTGCCGCTGCCGGAAGGCGTGACGGCGGAAAACGGGGCGCGGTTCGTGGATTTGAATGGCGATGGCTTTGACGACCTCGTTTTCTCCAACCGCGAGCGTTATGGCGTCTTCATTTACAACGACGTGGAGAAGAAAAACCTTGGCTGGTTTCGTGGCTGGACGAATGTGATGCGCGAGGGCAGGGCAGGGGATGCGAACGCCCTGCCGCTGACGACGGGTGACGAGGTCGAGTTCAAAGACGGAGCGATGTGGGTGGCTGGGAAAAAGCACCTCAGCTATGCCGAACTGCTGCGACCTCCGGCTCCGGCACCGCGGTCGCCGGAGGAGTCGATGAAGGCCATTCATCTCAAGCCGGGCTTTCAGATCGAACTCGTGGCCGCGGAACCGCTCGTGCAGGATCCGATCTTCGTCGATTGGGATGAGAAAGGCCGCATGTGGGTCGTCGAGATGGCGGACTACCCGTTTCACGAATACCAAGGCGTCACGCGCAATGGTCGCGTGAAGGTGCTGACCGATGAAAATGGCGATGGACGCTACGACAAGGCCACCACCTTCCTCGACGATCTGCTTTACCCCACTGGCCTCGCCTTGTGGAAAGGCGGTGTTTACATCGCCAGTGTGCCTGAGGTGTTTTTTGCTGAGGACACGAATGGCGATGGCCGCGCCGACAAGCGCACGCCGATCCTCACCGGCTTTCACAAGGGCAATCCGCAGCATCTGGTGAATGGTTTTGCCTGGGGACTCGATGGCTGGCTCTACGGTGGCAATGGCGACAGTGGGGGAAAGGTCGTCGAAGTGAAAAGCGGCAAAGAATTCGACCTCAGCGGTCGCGATTTCCGCTTTCATCCCGAGACGCACGAGTTCCAACTCCTCGCCGGAAGGGCGCAGTATGGCCGCTGGCGCGATGATTTTGGAAACTGGTTCTCCGGCAACAACAGCAACCTCGGCTGGCATTACTTCCTCGATGATCGCTACCTCGCGAGAAATCCCAAACTCGCGGTGCCGACCTTGAAGCAGAACCTCAATCCGAGCGGCACGAAGGTCTTCCCGGTCAGCACGCCCGTGCGTCGCCTGAACCAGCCGCAATCTGTGAACACGCTGACCTCCGGCTGCAGTGTCATTCCGTATCGCGACACGCATTTCGGCTCCGCGTATGAAGGCAGTGTTTTCATCTGCGAACCCGCGAACAATCTCGTGCATCGCGAGGTGCTCGTGCCGGAGGGTATCAGCTTCACCAGTCGGCGTGCCGAGGATGAGCAGGATCGCGAATTCCTCGCCAGCGAGGATCACTGGAGCCGTTTCACGCAGGCTCGCACGGGGCCGGATGGCTGCTTGTATGTGGTCGATTTCTATCGGCTCATTCTGGAGCATCCGGAGTGGATTCCGCCGCAGATGCTGGCGCATCTGGATCTGTATGCGGGCTCTGATAAAGGCCGCATTTATCGAATCAGTCCGATCGGACGGATCAGTCGGATCGGAAAGATCTCTCTCGACTCACCCAACGGCTGGCAGCGTGACACCGCCCAACGCCTCCTCATCGAGCAAAAAGCCACGTGGAGCACCGAGACGCTTCACGAAAGCCCCGCCATCGCGGTGCAGCAGCTTTGGACGATGCACACGCTAGGCACGCTGAAGCGAGCTCACCTTCTCGCCGCCTTCCAATCGCCCTCCGCTCATGTTCGCGAGCACGCCATCCGCCTCGCCGAGGACCAAGGCATGACCGCCGACCTCATCCGCCTGAAGAACGATCCCGACCTCCGCGTGCGCACGCAGCTCGCTTTCTCATTCGGCGAGACCTCCAACGACACGCTCACCGCTCTCGTCCAAGCCGATCCCTCCAACAAAAACCTGCTCATCGCCGCTCTCTCATCTTCTCCGAATCATCCCGAGGCCTCGACTTGGCAAAAAGCCCTCAAAGCACCTTCCCAAGCCTCCAACACTCCAGCACTCCAAATCATCACCAACCACAACCCGGATCGCGAAAAGGTCGTCAAAGCCTATGCTGGCGTCTCGAAGCTCACCGGCGATCCCGCCAAAGGTCACACGCTTTATCTGGCCGCCTGCTCCGCCTGTCACCGGCTCAAAAACGAAGGAAACGAGATTGGGCCCGATTTGAGCACGGTGGCGGCGAAGCCCGATGAGCAGCTTTTGGAGGCCATCCTCGATCCGAATCGAGCCGTCGAGCAGCGCTATCTCACCCACAGCATCCGCACGAAGGATGGCAAAGACCACACCGGCCTCCTCGCTGAAGAAACCGCCAACAGCCTCACCCTCAAGCTCGGCGCCGTCACCGAGGTCATCCTGCGTGCCGACATCACCAAGAGCACCCCCGGCACCCAATCCCTCATGCCCGCAGGCCTTGAATCGGTGCTGAAGCCCCAAGACATCGCTGACCTCCTCGCCTGGATGAGGGCGAGGTGATCTCCGGTTTGATGTGATCTATTGTTCTGAGTAGAAAATCCATAACAAAGCTTGCAGGGCAGCGTTTAAGGAAGGTAAATTACCAACCACCTTCCTCCAGCTGCCCGTTTGACCTCTGTTTTGCCCATCTTTGACCCTGGTATGGCCCTTTTGCGGACCAGCGAGCCGCGTGCTGTCCTGTCCACCGGGCACGTGGCCGAGGCGCATGCCCGAAAGGCGGGATGGACGCTCGATGTCGTGCGCACGGAAGAGGCCTTTGATGCCCTCGAGCCTGCTTGGGACGCTCTGGTCGAGCAGATGGAGGTGGCCACGCCCTTTCTTCGATGGGCCTGGGTGCGGCGCTGGTGGGCCCATTTCCACCGAGGCAGAAGGCTCGCCATCGGTGTGCTGCGGGATGCTCAGGGGACGCCGCTCGCCATTGCCCCCTGTGTGCTCACACCGGGCCACCGTCCTTTCCGATCTCTGCTGCGCCACCTCACTTGGATCGGCGGCATGGGCCGTGTCGTCGGTGAGAGAATGGATCTCATCATCCCGGCAGGTCGCGAGGCGGAGATGGCTCCGCCGCTGCTGCGCCTGCTCGATCTGCTCCAGGATGAATGGCAGGCAGTTTGGCTGCCGTGCGTGCCTTCAGATTCTCCCTGCGTGCCGCATTACCGTGAGGCTCTCGACCGTGCTGGCAGCAGTGCGGACGTGGCCGATGTGCAGCCTTGTCGCTTCACCCCCGTGCCGGCGGACATGAAGACCTTCGAGGCCGCCCGCTCCTCCCGCTGGCGGCGGAATCTTCGGAATCGCTGGTCCACCTTTCTCGATAAGCACGAGGGCCGCCGCTGCCTCTCCGGCGTGGATTTGCCCCATGCTGAGGCTTTCGATCATCTGGCCAGGCTGCACCGCATGCAATGGCCCGATGGCGTGAGTAATTTCGTCCGGCCCGAGGCCTGGGCTTTTCACCAGCCGATGGCTCTCGAATGGCTCGAAAGTGGCCGCGCCATCCTGAGCTTTCTCATGGCCGGAGATCGAGTCGTGGCCGCCACCTACGGTCTGGTGGAGCGTGGGCGCTTCAGTCTCTTCCAGCAGGGCTGGGACAGCAATTATAAGCACCTCTCTATTGGCAATCTGGCCGTCCACTGGAGCCTCGAAACCGCTGCCGCACGCGGCATCCACACCTACGACACGCTCACCGGAGACTGCCGATACAAGGCCGAATGGTGCCCGCAGCTCTCCCACACGCTGGATTTCGAGACCTTCCATCCCGAGGTGCTTCGCGGTCATGTTTTCCGCGTTCTGCGCCATGTTCGTCGTGCGATCACGAGATGCTTTTTCCCACCTCCCGGTCAGGATCAATCCTGCGAAGGGATTGAGTGAGGAGCGATCAGATGAGCTGATTCCAAAACCTCCGCATTCTGGCGAATGCGCCTACACTGCGCCAAGTATGCTCGTTCGCTAGAACGAGAACTCGCGAGGTTTTGGACTTACCTCAGGTGCCTCGCTTACTTCTCAGCTGCCTTCTTCGGCGTCCACAGCTTCCACACGGGGAACAGACTGCTCTCGGTATACTCCGCCGCCGTGGTGGCACGCTCTTGAATGGCGACGTAGTCGGACTGGGTGGTGACCATTTTTTGGAAGGTCTCTGCTTGCTCGAACAACTTGCGGTAGGCCTCCTTGGCCACGTCTGCTTCTTCTTTCAGCCGGGAGTGCTCAGCCACCAATGCCCCAGCGGCGAGCGCGTCCTTCTCCCGCTGAGCGATCTGATCCTCAATCACCCGCAATTTCCGCGTCACCGCTTCCTGCTGGGCCTGACTCTCCTTCTTCAACAGTACCTCCAATTCCGCAGCCATGAGCAGGCACTTTTCGACCTTCGCCTTGGTCTCCACCACTAGCGGATGCGTTTCATTGTGGGACTGAAGCAGGAACTTCTGCTCGTTCAGCTGCTTTCGCAGCTCGCTTTGAGCTTGGAGGTAGTCTCTCTCTGCCTGCGTTAAAGTGCGGCCTGCTTTGTCCCTCTCCGCAGCGGCCACGGCCGAAGCGATGCTATCCTGTTCCAATTCCAGCTCCGCCAACTCGGTGCGCAAAGTCTCGCGCAGTGCTTTTAAGTGCGTCAAAAACGGAGCTGCCTCCTGATTCGTGTTCGTGACCGCCAGGATGTTGTTTTTGGCATTCCACTTGGAATAGGCCTCGTTCTTCTCCTCCATCACCTTTTGCTTGTTCACCACTTCCCGAAGGAAGGTGCTCAGCACTATCCCTTGCGACTGCTCGCGGATGGTTTGCCGGAAGGCGATGAACTCATCGAGAAGGGCGTCCAAGAAAATCTTGGGGTACTTCGGATCATCGCCAGTCGCGAGGATATTGAAGATGGCGCTGCCCTTGGTCTGAGCGACGCGGATTTCCACCTCATGAGCTGACTTTCTGAGATCGGGATGCAGGGCATTCACCCGCTCACGGGCTTTCCGCTGCATCTCCGCGCTCTCGATGGTCTCGATGATCGTGCCATAGAAATCTTGATTCTGCTCTTGCCAGCGAGTGTCACCATTCGCCACCATCCGGCCGCCTGCTACCAGCTTGGCGATGCTGCGAAAGACTGGCTTCTTCGGCTTGAACTCAAACGTCGTCGCCACCAGCACGGCCAAGGCAAGGCCGAGGATGGCTAGCAGGACCATCGCGCCGAGGCCGATGCGGCCGCGCCAGCGGTTGGTGCGGAGGAGAGCCTCCACGCGTTGTTTGACCTGGCCGCCGCCAAACATCGTCACACCTGCTGCGTGCCTCAATCGCGAGGGAAGCCCGGCGGCGATCTCGACCAGCGTGCGGGCGTAGGCTTGCGTGTCACCGCTTTGCAAAACCGCCGCATCATCCGCCGCCTGCTCACTTTCCAGTCGCAGGCCACGACGCGCCATCCAGGCGAGCGGCTGCCACCACCACAGGCATACCGCCAGCGTGCCCAGCCAATGCCAGAGCACATCCGCATGCCGCGCATGCGCCAGCTCATGCCTCAGCACGACGGCCAGACGCGTCTCATCCCACTCTCTCGCTTCCACCGGCAGCCAGACGACCGGCTTGCGCCAGCCCGTGAGCATGGGCGAGGCGATCTTTTCCGCCACGCGGTAGCGCATGCCCTTGGGAGCACCGAGGGCTTCACCGAGCTTTTGCACCTTTTCATCGGCTTTCGTGCTCCGACGCCACAACCAGGCCAAACCCGCCCACGCGGCCAAAACCCGCCAAAGCAGCATCGAAGCTCCCACCGCGAGCCAAACGTTCTGCACATGCTCATCGGCGACTCGGGTGACTCGACTCCAAAGACTCGGCTGTGGGATCACCAGCGGCTCGGTGGGCATTTCGATGGGCAGATCGATCTCCACTGGCTCCACCCGCACCTCCCAGCGCACCACGGCCACTGGTTGCTGCATCTCAGGCATCAGCCGCCAGGCACCCAGCACGAGCAGCATGACCACCGCCATGCGCCAGACGATGCCGCGAGCCTTTGCCGACCGCTTTTTCAAAATCGAGGCCAGTGAAAAGGCCGCGCACGCGATGGCCGCGCTGCCCAGCAAGGCAGAAACCACCAGAGCGAGGTTTTCATAGCGGGCGAGGAGGCGCATGGCCTCGTGAAGAAGGGATGAGATCATGATTCGCGGGCCTCCTGGATGAGTTGGATGAGTTTGTCCGCCTCCTCGGCGGAGAGTTTGACGTTCTTCTGGCCGAGCAGTGCCATGGCGGCCTCGCCAGCGGAGTTTTCAAAGAAGCGGTTCACGAGGCTGGTGAGGGCACTCACGCGAGCCTTCTTGGGTGAAACAGGCAGCGAGAACCAGTCCCTCCCGTCCTCCTGGGTCTTGAGCAGCACCTCACGCTCCACCAGCAGGCGCAGGATCGAGCGCACCGCTGAGTAGGTGGGCGCATCCGGCAGGGCCTCCTCGATTTCACGAGCGGAAACCCGCCCGTGCTTCATGACGATCTCCACCACCTGTCTCTCTCGGCGGCTGAGGGTTTGAGAATGTTCATCGTTCCACATAGCGTGCTGATTTTTCAACACCTTGGCGGAAACGTCAAGCATGGATGTTGATTTTTCAGCATGGTGGCCGACGGGCCATCACAAAAGCACCATTCTTCGCCCCATTTCGTGCCTCATCGGGGAAGGTGCGTGCGTATTGCTCGTATGTCCGCCATGCGCTTCCTCACTTCCGTCCTCTCGGCACTCTCCGTCGTATCGATCATCTCTGCCCAACCGGTGACGAAGAAGATCGATCTCCTCGAAGTCATCAAATCGGGCAACGTTGAGCATCACGTGAATCCGAAGATGGATTTCCACGATGATCCCAAGGACATCTGGACTTTTGCGAAGGACGGCACCTTCAACATCAGCGGACGCGGCTACGGCTATGTCGCCACCAAGGAAAACTACCGCGACTACCATCTCGTCATCGAATTCAAATGGGGCACGAAGACTTGGGGTGCCCGCGAGAAGAAAGCGAAGGACAACGGCATCCTCCTCCACGCCTACGGACCGCACGGTGCCTACAGCGACACCTGGATGGCCAGCATTGAAGCGCAGATCATCGAAGGCGGTGTCGGCGACATCTTGGTGCTCTCGCCGAAGCTCGCCGATGGCACCGAGCTCACGACTTCGCTCTCCGCCGAGTTCGCACTCGATCGCGACAAGGAAAAAATCTGGAAAGCAGGCTCTCCACGCCAGACCGTCACCAAAGGCCGCATCAATTGGAAGGGTCGTGATGAAGACTGGAGCGACACGGTGGGCTTCCGCGGCAAAAACGATGTCGAAAGCCCCAGCGGCGAGTGGAACCGCCTCGAAGTCACCGCCAAGGGCGACACGCTGCAATACTTCGTCAACGGAGCGCTCATCAATGAGGCCTTCGATTGCAAACCCGCCGAAGGAAAAATCCTCCTCCAGACCGAAGGCGCGGAGATGATCGTGCGTCGCTACGAGCTGTATCCGCTCGGCGAGTTCAAAGAGAAATGGTCCGCCATCCAGGCCAGTGGCGGTAGCGACATCGGCGCGGTGCGCGATGGTCAAAGCGAGGCCCTTTCGCCCGAAGAAAGCATGAAGCGCATCCAGCTCGATGGCCCGTATGAGGTGCAACTCGTCGCCGCTGAACCGCTTGTGCTCGATCCCGTCGAGGCCACTTGGGATGAAAAAGGCCGCCTATTCGTCGCCGACATGCGTGACTACCCGCTCGGCCCACCGAATCCCGGCGATCCCTGGCTTTCCCGCATCCAACTCCTCACCGACGAGAACGGCGACGGCCGCATGGACAAGGCCGTGACCTTTGCCGACCACATGGACAACGTGCAGGGCCTGCTCCCTTACGACGGCGGCCTCATCGCCACCACACGCAGCCAGATTCTCTTCCTCAAAGACACCGACGGCGATAACAAGGCCGACCTCATCAAGCCCCTCATCCGCGGCTTCAATCCGAAGCACAGCCAGCTCCAAGTCAGTGCGCCGCGCTGGGGTCCGGATGGTTGCGTGCATTTCAACAACGGCCTCGATGCAAAGGAAATCTATCCCGCCGATGCCCCCACGAAGGTCGTCGGCATTCCCGGCTCGAATTTCAAATGGAACCCCAAGACCGGCGAGATCACGCCCACCGGCGGCAAAGGCCAATACGGCGGCGCTTTCGACGACTACGGCCACCACTTCTACTGCTCGAACCGCAACCCACTCATGTTCACCGTCATGCCTTACGAGGCCATGCTGCGGAATCCGCACGCCGGCATCACGCAGGTGCATGAAGACATCGCCACGCCCGGCGCGGAGACACGCGTGTATCCGCTGCAAATCACCCACACCACCGCCGATGCGCACGCCGGCACCAACACCGCCTGCAGCGGCCTCGGCGTCTATCGCGGCCACTTGATGCCCGAACTCAAAAACAACGTCTTCGTTCCCGATCCCACCGGCCAGCTCGTCACCCGCTACAAGATCGAGCCGAACGGTGCCTCGCTCAAAGCCACCCGCGTCGGCGACCGCACCGAGTTCTTCCGCAGCAGCGACGAATGGAGCCGCCCCGTGAACTTCACCACCGGCCCCGACGGCGCCATCTACATCTGCGACATCTACCGCCGCTGGATCGACCACGCCCGCTTCTTCCCCGAGGAGTTCGTCAAAACCCACGACATGCGCCAAGGCGAAAACCATGGGCGCATTTGGAGGGTCGTTCCCAAAGGGTATGTTGGAGTCAAGGCTTTAGCCGACTCTGGAAAAGCCACAGATCGCCTAAAGGCTACACTCCAACATCCCGAGCGAGAGCTTTTCCTCAAAATCCCAACGATCACCGACACCAAGGAACTCGCCGCCATCCTCACGAAACACGGCGACGATCCGTGGATGGCCAAAATGGTCGCCAGCGTCGCCGCAAAGAACATGGGCCACATCCTCAGCCAGCTCGGCGATGGCTTCTTCAACCACTTCTCCGCCACCAAGAGCGATACCATTCGCACCTTCGCCGCCGGTTCACTTGCCGATGGCGATGCTGACGACATCAAGTCGCTGCTCACCCTTCTCCAAAAACAACCCGGCGAACTCCTCTGGTGGAAACCCGCCTTGCTCCAAGGTTTCGCCAAGCTCCCGAAAGGCCACGAAGACGCCGCCAAGGAGATCGCCGCGCTTCAAACGAAGATCGACACCATCATCGCCGATGCCAAGGCACCGCTCGATCAACGCCTCGCCGTGCTGCCGCTGCTCGCTTCGCGGAAATGGGCCGCCGTCGAGCCGGTGGTGAAAAACCTCCTCACCACCACGCAGCCGTTGGAGCTCACCGCGGCCACCGTGGCCTTGTTGAAAAAATTCAGCGCCACCAGCACCTCGCCGCTCATTTACGAACTCCTGCCCAAAGCCGGCCCCGGCCTCAAACGCGACCTCGTGACCATCCTCACCGCCAACGCCACCACCGCGCTCGAACTCTTCAAGCGCATGGAAAAAGGCGAGTTCCCGCCCGCCTGGGTCGATGTCGAAAAACGCTGGGCCTACCAGCGCGGCAAAGGCGAAATGGCCGAACTCGCCAAAAAGCTTTTCGGCGAGGCCAACAGCGACCGCGCCAAAGTCGTCACCAGCTACCTCGACGCCGCCAAAAAGCCCGGCGACGCCAAAAAAGGCCAGCAAATCTTCGCCACCATCTGCATCACCTGCCACAAGCACGGCCAGCTCGGCGTCGATGTCGGCCCGCCGCTCTCCGACGTGAAGGTGAAGCCCCCCGAAGCCCTCCTCAGCGACATTTTGGACCCCAACCGCATGTTCGAAGCCCGCTGGAGCGGCTACCAGATCGAAACCACCGACGGCCGCACCCTCGCCGGCCTCATCCAAAGCGAAACCACCGACGCCATCGTCCTCGCCATGCCCGGCGGCGCGAAAGAAACGCTCTCGCGGAGTGCGATCAAAGACATGAAGAGCCTGGATCGCACCCTGATGCCGGATGGCCTCGAAGCCGCGATCTCGAAGGAGCAGATGAGTGACCTGCTGGCGTTTTTGCGGAGCACGGGTGCCCCCACCCGCTGAAAAGAACAAAGCGGACGAGGGCGTCCGCGCTCCGCGTTCACTGAAAGGCTGCCATCAGGCAGGCGATTTCGTCGTCCACGTTCTCGCCGTGGCCGAGAGTGGTCTTGACGGTCTGGCGGAGGACTTCCCCGTAGCGCTGGCGGAGCCGGTGAATGGCCACGCGCAGGGCGGCGTCGGTCATGCCGAGGCGTTGGGCCAGTTCGGTTTGCGGGGAGAGGCTCTCGGTGGTGTTGATGAAGGGCTTGAGGGCATTGAAGAGCTCCGTCTGGCCTTTGTCGGCGTAGCGTTGGGCGAGGAGGGACACGACGCCTTCCATCACCGTGATGGCCCATTGCCGCTCGAAGACGCGGTCCGGCGTGAGGTCGTCCATCGGCTCGGGGATGAGGCAACGTGCTTCCGCGTCCACGGCATCAAAGGAGAGCAGGACGGCTCCACCACCACGTTTTTGACGGTTCTCCCGGCGATGTGCGCTGTTGAGGTGATTGCTGGCGGCGGTGAGCAGGTAGCTGCGCAGCCTGCCGTGGTTTGCATCCGCACGGGCGAAGTCGTTGCGCTCCAGCAGCTCGGCAAAGAGGCCCTGCGTCAAATCCTCGGCATCATGGGGCGAGTTTCCGCGTGACCGGATGAAGGCATATACGGGCGGCCAATACAGCTCACAGATCTCCGCCAGCGCCTTTTCACGATCCGCTGGATCAACTGCTGCGGCCCGCATGATCAGGCTCCATTGGGTGGTGGGGAAGGGTTTGAGGCGGCTGTTTCCTGGGTCCATAGGGCAACGTTGTTAGCGAGAACCTTTCGGCAGGCCAAGCATTAAGCCAATGGCGTGTCATTCCCGTTTCTCGATCCACAGCACATACCCAAAGGGGATGGCGTTGGAACTGCTGGCCAACAGGGTGAAATTCGTCTCTCGCTTCAGCGTAGCGCTTTCCAATGTCTCCACGGTGAGCCGGTCACGGTCCGTCGCCCGCCAGGCACCGTTGGCATTCAGCCACAGATGGTCACGCAGCCGCACGGCGTCCTTGCCCAGCAGCTTCACCCGCCCGTCGAAACCCACCGGCTGCTCGGGGTGAGCACTGCGAGGTAACGGTAAGCTCCACACCTGCCCAGCCTCGTCCAGAAGGTGCAGCGAGTCGTGAAAAGAAGAGATCTGGCGCACCGCCTTCATTTCCGGCTCCGGCTGCCATTTCACCGGCCCCTCCCAGCCCCAGACGGAAACGGTGCCGTCGTGATGCAGCGTGGCGGCGTGGGTTTGGGTCACGGCTAGGCCCTTGACGTTTTGCAGCGCCGCCGCCTCAGGCTGCGGCCAGCGTGGGGTGCCCAGCCCCTGGGCTTGATTTACGTCCTCCATCGCCTCTTCGTAGCGTTTGCCAAAGACTACCGCCTGCCCACCTCCCAGCAGCGCCACGCCGTGGTGACTGCCGCAGGCCGCGTCCACGATCTGCTCGCCTTTCAGACGGCCCGGCAGTGCCATCTCCCTCATCGGGTGAAAGCGCAGGCCGCCCGCCTTTTCGATGAAGCAATGATAGCCCGCGTAACTGTGTGCGATTTTCCGGATGCCGGTGAAATCCGCCTTCCCGTCTGAGGAAACCGTTTCCCCATTGGCCCGCAGCGCCATCCAGTGGTCCGCGCCTCCCGCGACATCCACGAAGTCTTCATAAGCGGCGAACTTGGCGATCTCTGGCGGCTTGCCGTTCATCATGACCCCGGAGGCGCGCAGTCGGCCCGGCTCGGCTGCGACCGTCACTGCCAAATGTTTCGCTTCGCTCACCCCCGCCAGCTTCAGCGCCTCCGCCTCGCTGAGGCCGTCCAGGTTGATGACTTCAATGTCCCGCAGCAGGTGCCCGGTTTGCAGGGTGATCACACCGCGTGTCAGGCGCTGATCCTCGGCGATGGGTAGCAGCTCGCCATTGAGCCGCCCAATGAGGCGGTTGCCGATGGTGTAAAACTCCAGGATCATCTCATCCCCCGCCGCCTGGAGTACGCCGGGCAGGAGCTTCTTCTGGATGATGTTCGCCTTACGGGTCAGGACGTCATAATGCGCCAGGGAAACGCTGGGATTGGCAGTGCCTCCGCCACCTAGCTGAAGACGATAGCCTTCCTGTCGGGGAGGCGGGAAGGTAGTCTGCCGCAGGGTCAGGGTGGCGACTACGGGGGTCGGCGCTTTGTCCGAGATCCGCAGCTTCACCCGCACGCCCGCATTGGCGGCGCTGAAGGCCGTCAGCCCGGCACCAGGCGCATCCTTAGGCACCGTGAAATCCAGCCAACCGTCCGGCTTGAGCGTGACCTTGCCTTTCAGCCCCACAATGGCATCTACCTCCGCCTGGGAGGTGAGCACCGGGGTCCATTGTCCGGCGGGGAATGCTGGCTTAGCCGTTGAAGGCGGAGGAACGGAGGCTGGAGGAACCGCCGCCCTACTGATCGCGGATGCGATGGTCGGCACGGAGCTGTCCACGCCGAGCACGTTCAGGGCGTCGGCCTCGCTGAGGCCGTCGAGGTTGATCAGTTCGGCCTGGGTGACGATGACCCAGCTGCCTTGGAAGCGCAGGAAGTCGGCAGGGGCGGCCTCGGGCAGCTCCCGGGTGCCTTGGATCACGCCGTCACGCTTCAGGATGAGCAGCCGCCCCACGCAGACGATCTCCATGAGCATCTCCTGGCCCACGGGGGCTAGGCCGCCGTGGGGCAGCCCTCCCAGCTTGAATTCATCGTTGGCACCTCCGTGGAAAATGGAGGCACCGTTGCCCCAGAGACTGACTTTGGCCTTGCTGGTACCGCGCATGAAGACGTTGAAGTTGCCCTTCTCCGAGAGCCGCTTCCAGCGCAGCCGGATGCCGCCGTTTTGCACCTTGCCAATGCGCGGCACCTGATTGGCGATCCACAGTTCTTCTTTGACCAGACTCAGTCCGCCATCTTTGGCGATTTCTTCCCGGGTGACTTTGCGGGACGTCTTCCCGCCAACAAGAATCGTTTGCCCCGGCCAGTCCACCTTCGCCCATTCGTGCTTGGGCACTGTCGTGGCAGGTAGGGCGCTTGGTACCCCGAGCGCTGCATTGGGCGGAACGGCTGCGGCTGGCGGACCCGCCTGCCCACCTTGCCAAAGCATCCAGCCACCAACCGCCAGCGCGGCGGCGATACCCACGGCCAGCAGGGGCTTGAGCGTGCCGCGCTTGGTCTCCGGCACGCTATGGGCGGAGGCGGGCTTGCGTTTGTGCGCCCCGCTGATGCGCGTCACGTCGTCCCCGATCTGCCCGGCCTGCTGGTAGCGGCGGGCGGGGTTCTTATCCATGGCCCGCATGACCACACCGTCGATCTTCTTGTCCACGGGGGGCTTGGTTTTCTTCGAGGGAGGCTCGAAGACGCCCGCCGGACGCTCGCCGGTGAGCATTTCATAGAAAACGACGCCGAGGGCGTAGATGTCTGCGCGGTGGTCCACCTGCTGGGGGTGCTCCCACTGCTCCGGGGCCATGTAGTGCGGCGTGCCCATGGCGGTGCCGGTCTGCGTGAGGCCGGTCATGAGCGCCTCCTCCGTGCCGGTGATCATCTTGGCCAGGCCGAAGTCAGCGATCTTCACGACGCCCCGCTTGTCGATGAGGATGTTTGCGGGCTTGATGTCGCGGTGGGTGATGCCCTGGTCGTGGGCGTATTGCAGCGCCTCGCAGATCTGCGGGACGATGGCGAGCGCCTGCGTGGGCTGCAGCTCTTTGGATTTGATGAGCTGGCCCAGGTCCGTGCCATCCACATACTCCATGAGGAAGTAGAAGAGCGGGTCCGCCCCGGTGCGCTCCGTCCCCAGCTCGCCGAAGTCGTAGAGAATGACAATGTGCGGATGGCTGAGCCGGGCGAGCACCTGTGCCTCCCGCTCGAAGCGCAGGGCGAAGTCCACCTCATGCCCCGGCGCGGCCACCATGATCTTCAGCGCGACGAGGCGGTTCAGGCGCGGCTGGCGTGCCTTGTAAACCGCGCCCATGCCGCCTGCGCCGAGCACGTCCAGGATCTCCAGATCGGGGAAGATGCGGCGCAGCATTTCCACACTAGGCACGCCACCAGGCCGGAGCATCTGGGAAGGCGTGGGCGCAGGCACGGCGAGGGTCTTGTCTCCCTCCGCCGCCTCCACCGCCGCCGCCGGGGTGGCGCTGGCGAGCATGCACTTTGGGCAGAAGCCCTCCGGGAAGCTAGCTGGGATGGCCGTGGCGCAGGTCGGGCAGGTGCGGGCTGGGGAGTCAGGCATCGGGAGCAGGAATGAGGGTTTCACCCTAATCATTGCGTCATTCGCACGGAAATGTTACGGGGAATGCACGATGCACGCCTCCCCTGAGAAAATAAATGCATCGGACGGTAACATCCCTCTCCGAAAAGCACAGATAATCACGCCATGAAACACCGCCTTTTGCCCACCCTGATTCTTTTCGCCGCCTGGAGTCTGCTGCCTGCGGTGCTGTCCGCCCAACAGATCTCCGTGGCCGATGTGGTCGTGACGGAGGAGGATGGGCAGGCGGTTTTCACCCTCACTCTCTCGCAGGCTGTCTCTACGCCGGTGACGGTGAATTATGAAACGACGGACGCCACGGCGGTGGCTGCGGAAGACTACACCGCCACCAGCGGCATGGTGACCTTCCCAGCCAATGTGCTGACGAGGACGGTTTCTGTGCCCATCATCAATGACAGCGAGGGCGAACTGGATGAGACCTTTTATCTGAACCTGAGCAACGTCAGCGCCAATGCCAACATCGCCACCGACTCCGCAGTCGGCACCATCTTGGAAAGTGACATCACTGCCCTGAACTGGGACCCCGGCAGCGCCGACCTTGGCAGCGTGGCGCAGACGGGCAGTGCCACACCGGTGGGGCGGCGCTACTTCAAGATCACCACGCAGACGACTCTACGCGGCGGCTGGCGCACCGCCCTTCAAGTCACGGCGGGGGAAGCCGATCTCCATGCTAGCCAGGGCAGCCTGCCCACGCCGGGCTCCGCCGCACTTGCCTCAGGCCGGACGGGCTCGGACGGCTGGGTCGTGAGCAACGATAGTTTCACAGCCGGAGCTGTCTGGTATGTGCTGGTGGATGTCACCAACCCCGCCACCTGGCGTCTCTATTCCGGGGATGTGTTTGTGCAGGACATGGGCACGCTGCAATACACCGACACGAATGGCAACAGCGCCTACACCATCGGCGAGCCGGTGCTGCCTTCCGGCAGCGGGACCGTGGCCATCGGGCCGGAGGGCATGCGCTTTTTCACTGGAGCCTCACCTTCCGGCACTCCGGCATGGAGCCTGTGGTTGAATGGGGACAACCGTGATCTGGCGGTGCGTCAGGGGGCTGTGCCCTTTCATGGCAGTGGCCCGCGCGATCACGTACAGTCCGGGGCGATGCTGATGGTGCCAGATTACATCGACAGCGGTTTCACCCAGTTCTTCAGCGTCGAGGGAAATCCAGGGGAGACCGTCAATCTCGACTCCCGCATTCAGAGCGTCACCGACATCGCCTTCGAGTCCACCCAGGCGAATGTGAACGTCACCGCCGCGCCCTTCCGCGTGTACCGAGTGCAGGTTCCAATTGACCAGATCGCCTGGGATGTGGCCGTCACCGCTCATTCCGGGAATCCGAACCTCTGCGTGCGCCGGGATGTTGTGCCCTCCGAATGGTTCAATGATGCCATATCCGAGGTTGATGATGGCGCAGCGACGGACAGCGTGACGCTGGTGCCCCCCACCCTGACCAATGGCACTTGGTTCATCACGGTGTATGGCACAGGCAGCCATCAGTTCACCCTGCGCAATGGCATTCCCGTCATCACGCCGATGAACTATGTGGACACGAAGATCAATGACCTGATCACTCGCGCGGGCTGGCGCTACTACGCGGTGAGTGACATTCCTTCGCAGCTCGGCTCGCTCGGCTGGCAGTTGGAACTGGCCAACCAGGTGCCCGGCACGGAGATCGCCATCCGGCGCAATGCCGTGCCAGGCCGCTGGCGCAATCACAATGGCTTTGGACAGACATCGTATGGAGGCGGCTCGCATGTGGACAACTCCCGCTCCACAGGTCTGCTGCAGATTCCGGGTCACGAGGCGGACATCTGGTATGTCGGCATCTACTGGCCATCCGCCCCGCTGGGGGCTTTCACGCTTCAAGCCACGGATCTTTCCCAAACGCCGGTGGCCTTCGCCGGTGGCAGCACCTCAGTCAGCGGGCACACGGCGGATGACTGGCGCTGGTTCCGTGTGGATGTGCCCCCCGGGGTGCTGGGCTGGGATGTTCGGCTGCGGGATGTGAGTGGTGGCGGTCCGCAGATGGTGGTCAGGCGGGATCTGCTGCCCGCGTCAGCGAACTCGACAAACGATTCCAATTTTTACTACGGAAGGTCAATGACCTGGCCCAGCGGGTATCAATGGATTCAGGGAACGGACTGGACAGGTCGCTACACCAATGCAGCCAACCATCGTTTCTTGGCGGCGATGGGCCGTCCACTGGAGCCGGGCACCTATTATGTTGGGGTTTACAACGGTAACTACCCCGCCGAATCAACCTCCTACACGTTGGAGAGCCGAGGCATCGGCGCGGGGCAGTTTTACCCAGTCACGGATCTGGCCTTTGCCGCAGGCAGCAGCGCCACTATCAGCGGGCTGGAGCCGCGCGAACCACGTTACTTCAAAGTCACGGTCCCGGCCAATATGCGGAGCTGGGAGATCACGCTTGATCCCATCCTGGGCGAGATGATGCTGGCGGTGCGGCGAGGCTATGTTCCAGCCGTCGGCGCTGATGACGGTACGCAAGGTAGCTACGGCGACCAGCAGTCCCGTGTGCAGAAGGTGGGGGTCGAGCGGCACGTCATCCTACCTGCTTCCGGCCAGGACTACCTTGAGCCAGGGGATTATTACCTTGCTGTCGTCTCCGAAGGGCAGAACCCGAGCGGCAGCACGATAGGCAGTGGCCCTGTCAGCGGCACTTTGACAAGCCGGGGGGCGCTGGTTGTCACCGATCTGGGGACGGCCAGTGAGGTGGGGGTGGGCGGGCCGGTGGGCTTGGTGGGTGGCCAGCTCAAGGCGTTCCGCTTCAGCGTGCCCGCCGGGACCAGCCAGCTCGAACTGCGCCTCAGTGACCGCGTGGGCCAGCCTTTGATGACACTCAACGGCGGCCTGCGCCTGCCGGGCATCAGCATTTACGACTACGGTGCGGACGATGGCGATGCGGACCTATACGACTCCGGCACAGGCCTCATCTCCATCGCCAACCCCGCTCCCGGTGACTACAGCCTCATGGTCTATGCCGGCAGCGACTTTTCCAGCAGTTACGACGAAGACGCCGACCCCGCCTCCGCCACCCTACTGGTGCAGGCCGTGGGGCCGGTGCCGGTGGTTTTCAACGGGGGAACCGCGTCCGTGGGCGATCAGGGCGCTGGCTCCTGGAAGTATTTCCGCATTGACGTGCCTGCTGGGGTGCTGGGCTGGGATGTTCGGCTGCGGGATGTGAGTGGTGGCGGTCCGCAGATGGTGGTCAGGCGGGATCTGCTGCCCGCGTCAGCGAACTCGACAAACGATTCCAATTTTTACTACGGAAGGTCAATGACCTGGCCCAGCGGGTATCAATGGATTCAGGGAACGGACTGGACAGGTCGCTACACCAATGCAGCCAACCATCGTTTCTTGGCGGCGATGGGCCGTCCACTGGAGCCGGGCACCTATTATGTTGGGGTTTACAACGGTAACTACCCCGCCGAATCAACCTCCTACACGTTGGAGAGCCGAGGCATCGGCGCGGGGCAGTTTTACCCAGTCACGGATCTGGCCTTTGCCGCAGGCAGCAGCGCCACTATCAGCGGGCTGGAGCCGCGCGAACCACGTTACTTCAAAGTCACGGTCCCGGCCAATATGCGGAGCTGGGAGATCACGCTTGATCCCATCCTGGGCGAGATGATGCTGGCGGTGCGGCGAGGCTATGTTCCAGCCGTCGGCGCTGATGACGGTACGCAAGGTAGCTACGGCGACCAGCAGTCCCGTGTGCAGAAGGTGGGGGTCGAGCGGCACGTCATCCTACCTGCTTCCGGCCAGGACTACCTTGAGCCAGGGGATTATTACCTTGCTGTCGTCTCCGAAGGGCAGAACCCGAGCGGCAGCACGATAGGCAGTGGCCCTGTCAGCGGCACTTTGACAAGCCGGGGGGCGCTGGTTGTCACCGATCTGGGGACGGCCAGTGAGGTGGGGGTGGGCGGGCCGGTGGGCTTGGTGGGTGGCCAGCTCAAGGCGTTCCGCTTCAGCGTGCCCGCCGGGACCAGCCAGCTCGAACTGCGCCTCAATGACCGCGTGGGCCAGCCTTTGATGACACTCAACGGCGGCCTGCGCCTGCCGGGCATCAGCATTTACGACTACGGTGCGGACGATGGCGATGCGGACCTATACGACTCCGGCACAGGCCTCATCTCCATCGCCAACCCCGCTCCCGGTGACTACAGCCTCATGGTCTATGCCGGCAGCGACTTTTCCAGCAGTTACGACGAAGACGCCGACCCCGCCTCCGCCACCCTACTGGTGCAGGCCGTGGGGCCGGTGCCGGTGGTTTTCAACGGGGGAACCGCGTCCGTGGGCGATCAGGGCGCTGGCTCCTGGAAGTATTTCCGCATTGACGTGCCTGCTGGGGTGCTGGGCTGGGATGTTCGGCTGCGGGATGTGAGTGGTGGCGGTCCGCAGATGGTGGTCAGGCGGGATCTGCTGCCCGCGTCAGCGAACTCGACAAACGATTCCAATTTTTACTACGGAAGGTCAATGACCTGGCCCAGCGGGTATCAATGGATTCAGGGAACGGACTGGACAGGTCGCTACACCAATGCAGCCAACCATCGTTTCTTGGCGGCGATGGGCCGTCCACTGGAGCCGGGCACCTATTATGTTGGGGTTTACAACGGTAACTACCCCGCCGAATCAACCTCCTACACGTTGGAGAGCCGAGGCATCGGCGCGGGGCAGTTTTACCCAGTCACGGATCTGGCCTTTGCCGCAGGCAGCAGCGCCACTATCAGCGGGCTGGAGCCGCGCGAACCACGTTACTTCAAAGTCACGGTCCCGGCCAATATGCGGAGCTGGGAGATCACGCTTGATCCCATCCTGGGCGAGATGATGCTGGCGGTGCGGCGAGGCTATGTTCCAGCCGTCGGCGCTGATGACGGTACGCAAGGTAGCTACGGCGACCAGCAGTCCCGTGTGCAGAAGGTGGGGGGTCGAGCGGCACGTCATCCTACCTGCTTCCGGCCAGGACTACCTTGAGCCAGGGGATTATTACCTTGCTGTCGCCTCCGAAGGGCAGAACCCGAGCGGCAGCACGATAGGCAGTGGCCCTGTCAGCGGCACTTTGACAAGCCGGGGGGCGCTGGTTGTCACCGATCTGGGGACGGCCAGTGAGGTGGGGTGGGCGGTCCGGTGGGCTTGGTGGGTGGCCAGCTCAAGGCGTTCCGCTTCAGCGTGCCCGCCGGGACCAGCCAGCTCGAACTGCGCCTCAGTGACCGCGTGGGCCAGCCTTTGATGACACTCAACGGCGGCCTGCGCCTGCCGGGCATCAGCATTTACGACTACGGTGCGGACGATGGCGATGTGGACCTATACGACTCCGGCACAGGCCTCATCTCCATCGCCAACCCCGCTCCCGGTGACTACAGCCTCATGGTCTATGCCGGCAGCGACTTTTCCAGCAGTTACGACGAAGACGCCGACCCCGCCTCCGCCACCCTACTGGTAAGACAAAAGCCGCATGTGCCGCTGAATTTCGATGCAGCCCGCAATGGAGGTGGAGGCAGCCACACGGACAGCCGCCAGGTGGTCGATGGTGAGCGGACGGTGTACGAGGTGGCGATTCCAGCAGACTGGCAGGGGCTGCCCCTGCCGGGCTGGATGCTCAATCTGGAAGTGACGCAGGGCAGCGCCTCCATGCGGGTTTTCAAAAACTGGCCGAGCACCTTGAACACGGAGATGGTGACGGTTTCCCCCCGCTGGGGCGTGATCGTTCCGCCTTGGCTGACGCCCGGCACCACCTGGCATGTGGAGGTGCTGGCCACCGGCTCCACCACCTACTCTCTCAGCAGCCAAGTGGTGGCAGCGGAACGCGCTCCTTGGGTGATGCCCGTGGGATACAACCAGACCTTTGGAGACACCGGACTCACCCCTGGAGGCAGTCCGCTGCCGGGTGACCAGGGCACCGATCTGGGAGAGGGAGATTGGCATTTTTATGCCGTGGAGGTGCCATCTGGAAATGGCGGCCTGCTGCGCACCGAGCTGCAAGCCATCAGCGGCGATCCCGACCTCTACATTCGCGAGGATGGTGTGCCGACAAGCACCCACTACACCAATGGCAACACTGGAAATTACTTGTCCCACCGCTCCCTTACCAGCTCCGGAACCGAGTACGGCAACTGGGTGCCGCTCGACGGGCGCAGCGAGCATGAACTCCGCACGGGGCGCTGGTACCTGGGTGTGAAGGCTGCGGGAAGCTCCAACGTGCGCTACCGCCTGAAGCTCTCCACCGGCAGTGTGACCGATCTCAGCCTGAGCCAGCCCACCGTGGCCAACCAGACGATGGCGGCGGGTGACTGGCGTATGTTCCGCTTCACCGTGCCGGAAGATGCGCCGCTGAACTGGAACCTGACCTTCAGTCAGCAGATCGGTGACGTGGTAATGTATGTCCGTGACACGGTTCCACCTGGAAACAGCGACAGCATATCTTCTTCATACATCCGCGCTGCCTCCAGCGACTCCAAGAATCAGGGGCCGTATGCCAGCTACGGCTACGATGCCGCCGGCACCTACGGCTTCCCGCTTCCTCCGCTGCGGCCCGGCCACACCTACTATGCCGGCTTCCGCGCCGTGAGTGACGCGGTCTTCTCCGTCTCATCCGCCACTAGCGGTGGCACGCTGGGCACTCTGCCGGATCTGGACTACTACACCGGCACGATCAACACCAGCGTGCCTGCGGGCGGCTCCGTGCTCTACCGCATCCCCGTGCCGCCGGAGGCGACCCGGATGAAGTGGACTGCCACACACCCCACAAGCGTGCAAATGCGTCTGGAACAGGGAACCCTGCCCGGCACAACGGGAAGCCAGCACTGGACCAGCGGCAGCAGCGCGAACGTGACCTTCAATCAATCCTTCACCAACTCCAACTGGCCCTGGCTGGTAAGCCGGAACTACTACCTTCGGGTGCAGAACAACTCCGGCTCAGATCATAACGTGGTGCTGACCATGAACGGCAAAAATGCCGCCACCGAGGATGAGGACGTGGACGGTCTGCCTGATGCCTGGGAGCGCCAATACTTTGGCAGCACCACCCACAACGGCACCAGTGACCCGGATGGTGATGGCGTGACCAATGCCGTGGAACTGGCGGACGGCACCCTGCCGAATGACGTGAATTCGGCAAAATACTTCCTCACCTTCAGCCCCTACAACGGCACGGCGGCCAAGGCACCTGACCAGCCGAAATATGACCGCGGCACCACCGTGACGCTGACCAACACTCCGACGGGCGGCCACACCTTCCTCGGATGGCTGCGTGTGGGCAGTTATGCGGATGATTTTGTGATGAGAATCACCGGCAGCGTCACCATCCCCGCGGATGGCACCTACACCTTTGGCACCAATGCGGCGGACGGATTGCGCCTGAAGATCAACGACGTTACGGTGATCACCGACAACACGACGCATTCCGTCAGCGACAGATTTGGACAGATCACGCTCACTGCAGGCAGCTATCCACTGGTTTTGGAAGCCTTCGAATCAAGCAGCGGTGAGGGACTGGAACTCTTCGCCGCGCCGGGAAGCCATGCGAGCTTCAACAGCAACTTCAAGCTGTTGGGAGACACCGGCAATGGCGGCATGGTGATCCAGACCACTTCTAGCGTTGCAACCGTGCCAGGTCTGACCGCGAAGCAGATCATCGGCGTGGGCACGGGCAACATCTACAACCTCACCCGCATGGACGAACTGCTGACCGGCACGCGGGCCAAACGTGCGGAAACCACCCTCATCGCACAAACCATCAACTTCATCGGCAGCGGCTCCAGCGAAGGGCGCTTCACCGGCAATGCCAACTTCCCGCTCCTGCAACCTGAAGCCACCAACCCCAATGTGATCGGCATGTTCGGCGATTACACGATAGCCGCCATGAACAGCCTTCCGCTGGCCGATGCGGTGGACGCTCCCGAATTGACCTTCACACAGGCTGGCGAGGCTCCCTGGTTGGGCAGCCTTTCCGCCCTGGCCCATGACACGGTGGATCACGCAGTCAGCGGTCCCATCACCCACAGCCAGTCCAGCAGCTTCAGCACCACCGTCGTCGGCCCGGGCACGCTGACCTTCCGCTGGAAAGTTTCATCCCAAGCGACCAGCGACCCGCTTCAGTTCCTCGTGAACGGTAGCGTCAACCAGCAGATCAGCGGTGAGCAAGCGTACGCCCTGGTTACCTACGCTGTGCCCTCTGGAGCACGAACCCTGACCTGGCGCTACACCAAGAACGGCACGGTGACCACTGGTGAAGATCGCGGATGGGTGGACCAGATACTTTTTAGCCCGGTGCGCTACAGTCTGACCGTCAATGCCAGTGCTGGTACTGTGAATGTCAGCCCGCAGCTGGCGGACTACGCGGCGGGAACCGTCGTGACACTCACCGCCTTGCCCGCTGGAGACAACTCGTTTCTCGGCTGGAGCGGCGCGGCCACTGGCAGCACGAATCCGACCACCGTCACGATGGATGCCAACAAGACCGTGACCGCTTCCTTTGGCTTGGGGCTACCTGCGGCCTTGGATACGCTGGGGCGCACCTACACTCTGGGAGGCAATGGCAACTGGTCCGGCCAGACCAGCACCACCCACGACACGGTGGATGCCGCCCAGAGCGGGGCCATCGGTCACAATCAGGAGACGTGGTTTGAAACGTCCGTCACGGGTCCTGGAGACTTGAGCTTCTGGTGGAAGGTATCCTCTGAGTCCGGCTTCGATTATTTGGAGTTTTACATCGATGGCGTGCTGCAATCTGGGCGCATCAGCGGCACCCAGGACTGGCTGCAGAAGAACCACACGCTGGCGGCAGGCAGCCACACCCTGCGCTGGCGTTACATGAAGGATGGTTCAGCCGTTTCAGGCTCGGATGCCGGCTGGGTGGATGAAGTGGTTTGGACTCCGTCCGCTGGCTTCGCATCCTGGCAGTCCACCCATTTCAACCCCGCCCAGCTCGCTGATCCGCTTATCAGCGGCCCTACGGCGACCCCGCACAACGACGGTGTGTCTAATCTGTTGAAATTTGCCTTCAACATGAACGGAGGCGGTCCCGATGTGCAAACGATGCCTCCCGGTGGAAGCAGCGGTCTGCCGGGTATCACGACGCAGCCCAATGGAGCCAATAGCATCTTCCGCTTTGAGTTCGTCCGCCGCATCGGCAGCGGGCTGATCTACACGCCGCAGAAGAGCCCGGACATCACGAATCCCGCCCTCTGGAACAACCTCACCGATGCGCCCACCGTCATCCCCATCGACGCGTTCTGGGAGCGGGTGGTTTATGAGGAACCTTATGATAATGCCACCACGCCCAAGTGCTTTGGTCGCGTGCAGGTGACGCTGCCGCCATGAACCTGGGCAATAGGAGCAGTAATCACGGCGAAACCACCGACGCCCTCGTCCTCGCCATGCCCGGCGGAGCCAAAGAGACGCTCTCCCGTTCCGCGATTAAAGACATGAAGTCCCTCGATCGCACACTGATGCCGGATGGTCTGGAGGCCGCGATCTCGAAAGAGCAGATGAGTGATTTGCTGGCGTTTTTGTGGAGCGCGGGTGCCCCCACCCGATAAAAGACGAAATAAGCGGACGAGGGCGTCCGCGCCCCGGCGGGAAGGTGATGTGGAGTGCCGACGAGTCGTCGGCTTTGCAAGGCGACCAGTGGTCACCGCTCCATGGGGGCGGACGAGGGCGTCCGCGCTCCGGCTTAAATCAGAGCAAGCACTCGGCGATCTGGACGGCGTTTAGCGCGGCTCCTTTGAGGAGCTGGTCGCCGACGACCCAGAAGGAGAGGCCGTTGTCGAGGGCGCAGTCCTTGCGGAGGCGGCCGACGGCGCAGTTGTCGCGGCCGGCGATGTCGAGGGCAAGGGGATAGACCTTGCTGGAGGGATCGTCGAGGACATCGAGGCCAGGGGCCTTGAGCAGGACTTCGCGGGCGGCTTCGACGGTGACGGGCTTTTCAAACTCGGCGCTGATGGCGATGCTGTGGGCGCGGAAGACGGGGATGCGCACGCAGGTGACGGAGGCGCGGAAGTCCGGGTGATGCATGATCTTGCGGCCTTCGTTTTCCATTTTCATCTCTTCCTTCGTGTAGCCGCTGTCGAGGAAGCTATCGACGTGCGGGATGGCGTTGAAGGCGATCTGATGCGGATAGACGTGTGGCTTGCTGTCGAGCTTGGCGGCGTCCCAGGCCCGGTTTTCGCTGGCCCACTCGCGGGATTGATTGGCGAGCTCTTCGATGGCCTGAGCACCGGTGCCGGAGACGGCCTGGTAGCTGGAGGCAAAGATGCGCTTCACGCCGAAGGCCTGATGCAGCGGGTAAAGGGCCATCAGGGAGATGGCGGTGGTGCAGTTCGGATTGGCGATGATGCCCTGGTGAGACTTCACATCGGCGGCGTTGATCTCTGGCACGACGAGCGGAGTGGTCGGGTCCTGA
Organism: Verrucomicrobiaceae bacterium; assembly: GCA_016713245.1. Taxonomy (GTDB): domain Bacteria; phylum Verrucomicrobiota; class Verrucomicrobiia; order Verrucomicrobiales; family Verrucomicrobiaceae; genus Prosthecobacter. The sequence continues at coordinate 1,956,037 of JADJPM010000004.1, forward strand.
CGGAAGTAGGAGGAATTATCCACCACGACGGCTCCGGCCTTCACGGCATGCGGGGCAAAGTCGCGTGAGATGCCGCCGCCGGCGCTGAACAGGGCGATGTCGATGCCTTGGAAGGAATCTGGCGTGAGCTCCTGGATGGTGATGTCCTGACCTTTGAATTTCATCTTCTTACCGGCGCTGCGGGCGGAGGCGAGGAGGGTGAGGCTGGCGACGGGGAAGGCGCGTTCTTCGAGGCAGCGGATCATTTCCACGCCGACGGCGCCGGTGGCTCCGACGATGGCGACGTGCTTGGGGGTGCTCATGGGATTCAGGTTCAGGGTTGGGGGTGAAAAAGGGCGGCGATAGTAAGGGCAGGCCGCCGGGATGCAAGGGGCGCTTCGGCCTCCAGGGCCGTTCGAGCTTTCGTGGGTAACTTCGCCTTGCCACGCCGCCTTGCTGCCCTACATAGTTCACAGGTCTTATGTATCTTTTCCGTCTCGCTTTCTGCCTCATCCTCGCCAGCGGCTCCGCCTTGGCCCAAAGCTATTCCAATGGTCCGGCTGCCGCGGTCCAGGGCAAGGTGATCACCAAATCCGAGGTGCGGGACACCGTGCGTGCCCAGGAGCAGATCCTCATGGGGATGTTTGGGGCGACGGACCCCGAGCGGATGAAGAGGGAGATTGCCGAGACTCGGGCGAACGCCCTGGATGCGCTGATCGACCGCGAGCTGATCCTCATCGAGTTCGCCAAGGTGGGCGGGGTGATCAAGCCGCAGTATGTGGATGACCAGATCAACAACATCGTGCGTGAGGCCTTCAAAGGGGACCGCGATGCGCTGGTCACTGAGTTGGCCAAAGGGGGCATGAGCCTCAAGAAATTCCGTGAGATGCAGGAGAAAAACATCGTCGCCAGTGTGATGAAGGCCAAAAAGGCTGGTGACATGCCACCAGCGACACCAAAAGAGGTCGAGGACTACTACAATAAGAACGTCGATAAGTGGCGTGTGGGCGATCAGGTGAAGATCTCGACCATCTCGATCCCGAAATTTACCGGGGAGGCTGGTGCCAGCCCTGAGAAGCAGCGGAAGCTGGCGGAGGAGATTCGCGCGAAGGTCGTGGGTGGAGCTGATTTTGCCGCCACGGCCCGCACCTATTCGCAGGATAGCCGTTCGGAGTTCGGTGGAGCTTGGGATTGGATGCCGCGCACCGAACTGGACCCGATGATCGCCAACACCGCCATGGGACTGAAGACCGGTGGCATCAGCCAGGTGCTCGAAAAGGAGACCAACTATATCATCGTGGCCTGCGATGCAAAAAAGCTCGGCACTGCTCCTCCGATGGACAAGGTGCGTGGTGATATTCAGAAGATGATCGAGCAAGAGAAGTCCAAAAAAGCCATCGACGAGTGGATGGTGGAACTCCGCAAAAAGGCGGTCATTCGTAAATTCTAACCCCTGTCTGCCACATCCTCCGCGTGATCCAGATCATCTTCAACGACATCAGCGCTGCTGAGCTCTCCCAACTGCCCACGCAGACGCAGTTTCATCTTTTGGAGGCACTCAATATCCAGCCAGCTGACGTGGATGATGCCATTTTGGGCAAGCGCTACGGTGTGCTCGAGCGCGGTGGGAAGCGTCTCTACCGCTGCCGAGCGGGGGATCATCGCATCTATTTTGGCATCGTGGACGGCCATGTGCGTATTCACCGCATCCTGCACAAAAACAGCCTTCAAGACTTCCTCTACCGTTCCAACCTGCCTGGAGGAGGCGAAGACGAGGCGCTGAGCAAGTCGAAGAACTTCTGGCACCTCATTGATGAAGGGGCACGCACGCTCCGCGTGGCCTGATTGAGGTTCAATGGCAGCCACAGCCGCTGCCGCATGAGCCACCGCGTGGCGTGGGAGCAGTGCTGGAGCCGCCCATGAGGCCGGTGCCGCCGATCGGCACGCGGCGGACTGGGATGCCGCTATCGGGATGCTGTGTGAGCGCCGCATCCTTCATGCTCTGGCGCACTTCAAAACGCTTTGGCTGCTCGCCTTCAATTTGGGGGATGGTTTCGTAAACGTAGGTGGGCATGGTGGCGTGTGCCATAACCCCCTCCCGTGGTCTTTTCAACTGCGGGAGGGGATTCAGTAGGCTCCCGGGTTTTAAGACCGTGCGTAGTCCACAAAGCCGAGGCTGATGCTGTTGATCTTACGGGTATGCTTCATCACGGCGATGCCCTCGCGGCCCTGGCCGGAGTTCGTATTCCCTTCGATGGTCTCGATGGTGCCGCCGGTGACGGAGAGTACGAAACCGGTGTGGCCTTTACCCCCGCCGGTGTTGATGCAGAAGACCATGCCGGGTGCGACGGTGGCCGGGTTGGCCGTGGCGGTGGCCGTGGAGATGCGGGTGGCTCCTGCAGTGGCGGCGCGGTTCCAGTGGTCATGCACGCCGGCGGTCTTCACGCATGGATTCGGTATATTGAGCGTGGTGGCGGCCTGCTTGAAGCACCAGAAGACGAAGGCCATGCACCATGGATCGCCCTTGCTGGCGCCGGCACTCTTCAAATAAGCCTCCACCTCGGGGCCGGCATTGCTGCCGGGAGGTTTTTCCGTCACGCCGAGCTGGCTTTTCGCCACTTTCAGCACTTCGCGCAGCAGCTCGTTGGCGGCTTCCTTTGGCTTGATCTCCAAGACGGAGTCTTTGCCGAACAAGGCGGCCCAGGTGATGGCTCCCACCTCGCCATCAATGGTCAGCGCATTGCCATCAAGATCCTTGGACTGAGCCTGGAAGGTGCGCACGGCATCGGCCGTTTTGGTGCCGAAGTCACCGTCCTCGTCCACTGGACCACAGCCGCGTTCATTGAGGCGTTTTTGCACCTGCAAGGCATGGGGTGAATCCATCAGACCGGCTTTCAGCACGAATCCTGGATACTTGGCGATGGCTGGTTCCTTCGGAGCGTCATCGGTTTTGCTGCCGGCAAAGCCGAGCTGGCTGAGGATCAAGGCCGCACCGCACTGCTGGGAGACGGCATTGGGATCCACACACCATCCCGCACAAATTTTCCCTTGGTGTAGTGCTGGCTGAAGGACCAGAGGTAAGGCGTGTTGATGCCGCGGTTGCGACTGCCGAAGCCGTTGAAGCCCTCCAACTTAAAGAGGGTGCCGGCGATAGACCAATCCGTCCAGGTGGTGAGCTTGTCGAAGGCCAGGGCGTCCGCCGCGCTGAACTCCCAGGTAAAGGGCGGCTGCCCGGTGAGCGGGCGGCCTTTGGGCACCTGCACGGTGCGGGCGGAGAGCGGATCGCCGTTATGAAGGTGTTTGTTGAAGTTAAGGCTGGCTTCCATGTTGTGAATGACGGCGATGACCTGCCAGGGGACCTTCGTGCTAGCGGCCACGGCCTCGTAGCGGGCCTGGTTCTTCGTGATGTCATTGGCAATCTTTTTCACGGCGGCTTCACGGCCGGGATTGACCTTCATGCTTTTATAAAGGCCTTCGTATTCTTTGCGGAGTTTGGCGTCGAGCTGGGGCATGATGTTGTGTGGCTAAGGTTTGGAGTGCGGGGGATTAGCGGGAGGCGTCGTCGATCACGTTGGTGATCACGGCGGCGGCGAGGCTACCTCCTGGACCGAAGGCAGCCGTGAGGCCGGCATGGATGGCGGTATCGATCAAACCATCGGCAAAGGCATTGAGCGCTTTCTTGCGCTTCACTTTCTTTGCCAGGACCTGCATGTCTTCGAGGTCTTTGAGGCCTCTGACGAGGCTGGTGAATTCTTCTCGTGTGATCTGCCCTTCCTGCGGCTGGCCTTCGGGGGCCACCATGGCGAGCCAGCGGGTGATGGAGCTTTCGTGGCGGCTCAAAAAAGCCTCGGTGGTTTGCTCGACCGCTTTCGGGGCGTTGATGGCGAGAGAGTCTGCCAGGGTGAGAGCCTGGGCGAGGATGTCCGCTTTGACTGCGGTGGTGAGGAAAGCCATGGCGTGAGCGGGTGAAAGGTATTGATGCTTCAGTTCGCTGGTTTGGTGGCATCGAGAATCTGGTCGAACGCCTTGCTGACCTGCGTTTTCTTTTCGGGAATGAAGGCAGAGGAGACGCGCTGACGTGCCTGCCACTGGCTGAGGAAGCCACCGAGCAATCCGCCTGCGGGATCGAGCATTCGATCCCACAACGCGATGGCATCCGTGTTTCCTTTGATGCCAGCCTCATACGTTCTCGCCTCATCGAGTCGATTTCGCAGTTCGGAAACCGCGGGCGCATGTGTGGCGTGATCTTCGGATGCCTTGTCCATCATTGCCAGGGAGTCCGTTTTCAGGGCCTGCGTCTTCGCGATGGGGAAATGTGGTGTGGAGCAGCTCGCGAGGAGTAGGACCAAAACCGGGAGGAGGAGGGTGCGGGCACAATTCATAGGCTTAAAGCATATTTTTCAATCGCAGTGAATTGTAGTGGGAAGCAGAGGAAAATAGCCAGAGGTTTCTGCGAGCCCCCTAACTCCTCGTTTGGTTACAGGGCACCTCTGGAAACCTCATTTCCCCAGGAGAAGCTTTCGCAGGGCGCATTGATGAGCCATGTAGAAGGGCCTGAAACACTACCGCACGACCCAGCGAGGAAGAGGGCATTTCAGCGCCACCAGACACGAACAAGCCGTTTTTCCAGTTCTTGGAGCCGCTTGCAAAAATGCACACCCTATCCAGAAGTGAGCCTAAAGGCATTGCCTCCAAGGCCGGAGTGATTCGCAGGAATAATTCGCCTTTGGCGTTCTCCTACGCCTATCCATCTCCATGACCTCGTTTCGCCTGATCTTCTCCTTCGTTCTCGCCCTCGCGGGCACGGCCTTTGCGCAAAATTTCGGCCTGGCTGCGCCGGGTGAGAAAAAGGAAAGCGTCTCGGTGGCGCTGGTTAGCGAAGTGAAGGCTGCGGCACCTGGACAATCCTTTCGAGTGGCGGTGAAGCTCGTGCATGAGCCGCACTTCCACACTTATGGCAAGGTCATCGCTAAAGGAGTGACGGGGAAGCCGACCAAACTCGTGTGGACCCTGCCGGAAGGCTGGACCGCCGAGGACATGGAATGGCCGGCGACGACCTCGTTTGAATCCTTTGGCGTGAAAGCGGATGGCTATGAAGGCACCGTGCATCTTCCCGCCAAGATCACGCCGCCTGCCAGTGTCGCGGTCGGAGGCAATGTGACTCTCCAGGTGAAGGTGGATGGTCTCGTGTGTGATGACAAAAGCTGCCTGCCCTTCAAAAAAGACGCCTCACTGAGTGTTTCCATCGCTGCGACGGCGCAGGCTGACGATTCGGTGAAGGAGGTGTTTCCTGCTTCGTCGGCTGCGGAGGCTCCCCAGGTCGAAAAAGAAGCTGTGAAGGTTGAAGCGGATGAGCCGCCGACGTTTCTGTTTTTGATGATCTCGGCCTTCATCGGCGGTTTGATCCTCAACATCATGCCCTGCGTGTTTCCGGTGCTTGGCATCAAGGTGGTCAGCATCGTGCAGCAGGCTGGCGAGGATCGGAAGCAGGTGGTGATGCATGGCCTGATCTACACGCTGGGCATTTTGTTCTCCTTTTGGGTGCTCGGCGGCCTCGTGGTGGCTCTCGGCAAGGCCTGGGGCTTCCAGCTTCAATCGGCGGGCTTTAATTTTAGTCTCGCGGCTTTCTTCCTGATCTTCGGCCTGAATATGGCAGGCGTTTTTGAGATCGGCGCTTCGGCGGTGGGTGTGGGACAGAACCTTCAAACGAAGCATGGCCTCAGCGGCTCGTTCTTTTCTGGCCTTCTCGCTACCGTGGTTTCCACGCCGTGTTCCGCGCCGTTCCTCGGCACGGCGCTTGGCTTTGCGGTGAAATTGCCCGCGGCGGAGGCGATGCTGCTTTTCAGTCTCATCGGCCTCGGCCTGGCAAGCCCCTTCCTGTTGCTGTCGGCCTTTCCCTCGTTGGTGAAAGTACTGCCGCGTCCGGGAGCGTGGATGGAAAGCTTCAAGCAAGGCATGTCCTTCCTGCTCTTTGGCACCGTCGTTTACATGCTGTGGGTGCTCACCGCGATGGTGGAAGGTCTGCCGCTGCTTTGGGTGATGCTGGCGCTGGTGCTTATTGCCATGGCCTGCTGGGTCTATGGTCGCTGGTCACTCCCGCACAAGCCTGCTGGCACACGAGTGAAGGCGGTGATCGTTTCGCTGGCGCTGATGACAGGCGGTGTGGTGCTCGGCTGGCCACCGAAGATGGAGAAGCAAGGTCACGGCGGCGTCATTCATGAGTTTGGCCTCGACTGGCAGCCCTGGAGCGAGGCGAAGGTGAAGGAACTACTCGCCGCTGGGAAGCCGGTGTACATCGACTACACGGCGAAGTGGTGCCTCACCTGCCAGGTGAACAAGCGGGTGTATTCCAATGCCATTTTGCAGGAGCTCTTCAAAAAGCATGACGTGGTCACCATGCGGGCCGATTTCACCAATGAAGAGCCTGAAATTAAGAAGTCCTTCGAAGCGCTCGGCAAAGGTGCGGTGCCAGTGAACGTGCTGCACATTCCCGGTAAGCCAGAGCCGGTGCTGCTGCCGGAATTGCTCTCGGTCGATAACATGACCACGGCTCTCAATCTGATTCCTGCCCGCTGATGCTTCGCCGTCGTGCCATCCTCGCTTCGCTTTTTGCCGTCTTCGCTTTCGGTGAGGAGACTCCGCGAAAGCGAGAGACGCTGCTGATGCTGCCAGAGCCTTTCGCCTTGAGAAACTCTCTCTCCATCGTGCCTGCGGGGGCCAAGCAAACGGTGCTCACCCCTGCCCGAGAGAAGGTGGGTAAGCCTGGAAGCATCGAAGCCTATCCGGTGGAAGATTTTGCCACGCTGGGCCTGAGCACAGAAACCTTCGCCAAACGTGCGGCGGCGGCGGCAGACAAGCGACTAGCTCTTTTGAAGCCGGACATCATTCGCGATGAACAGGGACGCGTGCTTTACGCGGTGTATCGTGGTGAGTCGGAGCAGTTCGCCTCGCTGCTGGTGGCTCCTTCGCTGCCGAAAATCTTTGAAGCCATGCTTGGTAAGGAGCTTTGGGTGGCGCTGCCGGATCGCCATGCGCTTTACATCTTCCCGGCGCAGTCCGCCATGTTGGAGGAGTTCAGCCCGGATCTTGCCAGCCGCTATGTGGAGGAGCCTTTTGCGGCAAGTGGCGAAATCTTTTCGCTGAAGTCTGGCGAGGAACCGCGAGTCATCGCCTCCTTCGCGGGTGAGCCACGTGAGGAGCGGAGATAAACTTCGCGATAGTTGACGGCAGACGCACTTTTTGAACAATGGGAGGTATGAGTGAAGGTGTTGCCGTTGATTTGCCTGCCAGCGCGAAGATTTCGTGGTCTTCACGATTTGGCCTTTGGCTGGACGCGAGGTCGCAGGAACTGCGACTGACTCGTTTCATGCTGTTGAGGTTCACCGGGCTGGTGTGGTTCATCGCCTTCCTTTCGGCTGCGCAGCAGTTCATTCCGTTGATCGGGCATGACGGGCTGCTGCCAGCGGATTTGATGATAAAGCGGGTGCTGGAGCGCTTCGACAGTCCGTGGGAGGTCTTTTGGGAGGCCCCGTCAACCTTCTGGTTTCATTGCAGCGACACGATGATCCAGGTGGTGACGTGGACGGGCGTGGTGATCTCGTTCCTGGTGCTCTGCGGCTATGCCAATGCGATCATGATGTTCGTGCTGTGGGCATTGTACATGTCCCTGCTGCCCATCGGCCAGGAATGGCTGTCGTATGGCTGGGATATTCAAATTCTCGAAACGGGCTTTCTCGGCATGATGCTGTGCCCGCTGCTCGATCCGCGACCTTTTCCCAAGAGGGCGCCACCGGTGCTGATCATCTGGCTGTATCGCTGGCTGATCTTTCGCATCATGCTCGGCGCAGGACTCATCAAATGGCGTGGCGATACCTGCTGGCGGGATCTGACGGCACTCTACTACCATTACGAGACGCAACCGGTGCCAAATCCGCTGAGTCCTTTCCTGCATGCGATGCCGAAGTGGTTTCATCATGCGGGTGTGGCTTGGAATCACGTCGTGGAGTTGATTGTGCCGTGGTTTGGGTTTGTCGGTCGCTGGCCGCGACACATCGCTGGATTCCTGATGACGAGCTTCATGGTGATCCTCATCTTCAGTGGAAATTTGTCCTTCCTGAACTGGCTCACGATCATTCCCGCGCTGGCCTGCTTTGATGATGCGTTTTGGCGTTGGGTGCTGCCGAAGGCCATCGTGCGGGCGGCGGAAAAATCGGCGGCGGATGGCCAAAAGACGCCGATGAGTCATTGGGTGACCTCGCTGATCTACGCAGGCGTGGTGGCATGGCTGAGCATCGGACCGGTGAAGAACCTGATCTCCTCCGAGCAGGCCATGAACACCTCCTTTGACCGCCTGCACCTCGTCAACACCTACGGCGCTTTTGGCACGGTGGATCGCGAACGCTTCGAGCTGGTCTTTCAAGGCACCAGCAGCGAGATGGCGGACCTCATGGCGGATTGGAAGGACTACGAATTCAAAGCGAAGCCGACCGATCCGATGCGTCGCCCAGTGATCATCACGCCGTATCATTATCGCCTCGACTGGGCGGCGTGGTATCCCTGGCATCGCGTGCCGGGCCGCAATGAATGGGTGCCGAATTTCCTGTGGAAGTTGCTGCACAACGATCCTGGCACATTGGGATTGCTGGAGCGAAATCCTTTTCCCGATGCGCCGCCGAAATTCGTCCGCGTGCTGGTCTATCGCTATCGCTTTGCCACCGAAGGTTCCGCGTGGTGGACGCGGGAACGTGAGGGGACGCACATCTATCCTTTGTCGAAGGACAGTCCGCAGCTTCAACGCATCGTGCGGGATGCCGGGTGGCTGAGAGATTGAGGATCAGAGCCTGAGGAAAGCTTTCTGCTTGTAGAGCCACCAGCAGATGAGCCAGAGCACCAGAAGCACGCCGCAGCGATCGATGACGGGTTCCCATCCGGCGGGGAAGGCGGTGGCGGGGAGGTGCTTGTGAAGATGGTCCTTGATCCAACCGGCGCAGAGGCTGTGCAGCACATAGATCGTGATGCTGTTCATGCCGACGACGACCAGCGGGAAGACGAGTCGCCGCCAGCCGGCAATTTCGACGAGGGAGTAAAAGCCGGTGAGCATGATGAGCACCCAGCCTCCGCTTTGAATGGCCCAGGTAGGTGTCCAGATGCGCTTCACGGAAGGTAGCGCGACGAGATCGAGCACGGTGCCGAGGAAGATCAAAAGGACGCCCGCGATGAAAAGACGCGTCGCCTTGCTCTTCGCCTCCAACGGGCTGCGCATGAGGAAATCGCCGGTGAGGGCACCGCCGAGCATGGTGGCGAGGGCGGGGATGAAATTGAGCGTCTGATAACCACCCGCCTGGTAGGCGAAGGGCTGGGCCTGCGGCAGGAGGTTGAGGAACCAGCGGTCGAAGTGTGCCGCGGCATTGAAGTGAATGCTCCAGTGCCCGAACCAGCCGGTGAGAATGCCTTCCGGCGGCACCTTGATGCCTTGAATGGAGGCGAACTGCTCGGGCGTGGGCAGCGGATGCATGGCGAAGAACGCGGTGTAACCCGCGAGGATCGCGATGATTCCCGCGGTCATGTATTCCCAGCCCATGCGGGCGATCAGAAAGAGGAAGACGTAGCCGAGGCCGATCTGGGCGAGGACATTGGTGAAGATCCACGTCGTCTGTTTATCCGCCGCCCGTGTGCTCAGCACGACGGCGAGGAGGATGAGCAGCACGGCGCGGGTGAAGGCATGCCAGGTCATGCCGAGAAAACCCTGCCCGGCCTCGCGACGCTTCGCGCAGGAGAGCGGTACGGCGATGCCGACCATGAACATGAAGCTAGGCTGAATGAGATCCCAGAGCGAGCAGCCCTGCCAGGCCTTGTGCTCAAACTGCGGGCGAATCGTTTCCCAAAACGAACCCGGATTCGCTTCCGCCATCTGCACGATGCCAAAACCGGACGAGGCCATCAAAAGCATGATGAAGCCTCGAAAGGCATCGAGAGAGAGAAGTCGGGAGGAAGGCTGGTTGGAGCTCATGCGCCCGAAGGAACGCTCGATACGGCGTTGGGCTATCGGTGCACGGGTGAGAACTCGCAACTCGTCTCATCCGGTAAGGCGTGAAGCGCTTCATCACCTCGCAAATGCAGCAGCGAGGACAGCGTGAGGCGATTGGCGGAGATGAGGTGGACGATCTTTTTGGCGATGGACTGCATCGTTGGGCTGGCGAGCCGTGATGACCATGCACGGAAGTCGTGAAGTGCCCAGAGGCACATCACCCATGCTGCCGCCCCCTGCCAGAGGTGGCTTTCATCGCTGAGGATGACGATTTCTTGATCGGCGTGGAGTTGATCGATCATCGGGCAGAGTTGCCTGGCCTGCGGCGAGTCATAAGGAATGAATTCGATCCGCACATAAGCGGGCTGGGCTGACAGCCATCGACGCACGCTGCTGCAGAGGCCGCAGCGGGCGTCGTAGAAGAGGGTGAGCGTTTTCACAGTGTGTCGAGGGCGTTGGCAGGACGGGGCATGCGCATCATCGGGGGCACGGGAGGAGGCATGGTGGCGAGGTGGGCACGCTTCCGCATGCGGGTGAAGAGGTAGAGATTGAAGAAGTGCATGCCGCCGAGGGCGAGCAGCACGATGCCCATCTTCGAGCTGAGCAGCTCAAACACGCCTCGCGCACCGAGCACCTCCTCGGTGGTTTTGAGGTAGAGGGAGACGAAGCCGATGTTCACGAGGTAAAAGCCGACGACGAGGAGGTGATTGACGCTGTCGGCGAGCTCGGTGTTGCCGTGAAAGCATTCGACGAGGAACACGCGGCCGTTTTGGTGCAGCGTGCGGGCCACCCACACGGTCATGCTGACCGCGAGGGTGAGGTAGAGGGCATAGGTGAGGACGGTTTCGTTCATGGCGTGGTGGTGTTTTGGTTTGGGTTGTGGACCTCACAGGAGGTCAAAATGGGCGCTGAGTCGGCGGGCAGGTCGCGGGTGGGAAAGGGGGATGCGCTCGGGCCTTGGTGGGAGATTTTCGGGAAGGCTCACCTTCCAGGCGAGGCCCCCGCGTCGCAGCAGGGAGATGAACCAGGAGCCGGGTTGTATGCGTTGGATTTTGGTGTGAGGATTGTTCATGGCTTGTTATTCTATAGTTTCAGGAAATAAAGAAACATTGGGTTAAAAAAAGGGATCAGCCGAGCAGTTTCATGGCCCACTGGAGGGCGGAGGCGTGCTTCATGCTGGAAATGGTGTCGGAGACTTTGATGCCGAACTCGACGAACTCCTGTAGCTCCTTCATCTGATGGTAAAACTCACGTCCAGGAGCGCTGGACTCGGTTTTTGTGCGTTCGGCACAGGATTTCAGCACTTCGAGGGCAGGCATGATCTCACGGCGTTTACGCTCGCGGGCGATGGTCACGACCATCTTCCAAACATCCTTCTCGGCTTGGAAAAACTCTTTCCGCTCACCTTTGCGATGGATGATCTGGATGAGGCCCCAGCCGACGAGTTCGCGAAGGTTGGTGTTGGCATTGCCACGGCTGATTTGGAGCTTCTCCATGATCTCATCCGTGTACATCGGCTCGGGGGCCGTCATGAGCAGAGCGTGGATCTGCGCCATGGTGCGATTGATGCCCCAGTGGCTGCCGAGAGCCCCCCACTGCGCCACGAAGTCATCGCGGGCGGCTTCCCATTCGGATGGAGGATTGGTTGGCATTGTGGTTTCAGATAGTTCTGAAAGAACGAAGGCGCAAGCGAAGATCTAGGCTATTCCTTCTTCGCTTCGGCAGGGGCGGGAGCACGGTTGCGATCGGAGTAAAAGACCATCGGCATGGTGAGGCTTTCTTTGGAGCCCACGGGCATGGCGATGAGTGGATGGATGACCTTGAATGGAAACTCCGGCGACGGGCTGAAGTCCTTCTCAAAGGCCAGCATCGGTCCGCGGAAGATCAAATCTCGCCATTCGCCATACGGACCGGTGAAGACATCGGAGAAACGCTCGCCCTTGCTGGAAACGGGCGTCATCACGAAGCCAGCCAGACGTGCTTTACGGTCTGCGGCGGCCTTTTGGAACGTGGCAAAATCCTCGCGTTGCACTGGCAGGGCGGCGCAGGGGACATCGGCATACCAAGCGACGAAGGCTGGTGCATCCGAGATGAGGAACTCATCGGCCTCGACGAGCTCTCGCAGAATGGCTGCACGTTCCGGGATGAAGGGCGGCCAATGCGGCTGCATACGGCTGCCCAAGGTGAGACCGAATTTGAGATAGACCGGCAGGTTCACGAGCATCGGAAGTGCAGTGATGCCGAGTGCCACCGCAGCGCCACCCCATTGTGCCCAAAAGGTACGGCCATTGTGAAGGCGGCTCCACATCACCACGAGCATCGCCGCACCAAAGAGGCTCATCGCAGGCATGAGCACGATGTAAAGCGCATTATCATCCACCAGCTTCTCCGGCAGGCCGACGAGCCCCATGCCGATGAGCACGCAGGCAAAGACGAGCGCCAGGGCCCAGCGAGCACTCGCGGCATCCACCCGGCGAAAAGGGTGCATCAGGGAAGGAAAGAAAAACACGGCCACCACACTGTAGCCGAGGTAGCCAAAGAGGCTGGAGAGCTGGTCCTGCCAGCTCAGGCCCACGCGGCGCAGAAGATCATCAAGCACGAGACTGGTGATGCCGGGACTCAGATCCCGCTGAATGAGATCAGGATTCATCGAAGCGAGCTGAGCCTGAAAGAGGGCCTTGGCGGCACCGAGTGGGTCTCCGCAAAGTTGCATCTGCCACCAGCCCCAGCCGGAGAGGGCAGCGAAGGGAATCGCGGCGACCAAAAAGGCTCCCACACGACCTCCCGGTAGAAAGAAGGCGATGCCAAGGATGAGGCCGAGCACCAGCCAGACGGCCAGCCAATGCGTGAGCACCATCGCGGCGCACACCAGCCCCAGCCCAGCGAGCACGGGCCCTATCGCTTGGCCTTCCGCAGCTCTCGCGGCAGCAGCAGCTAGCAGGCGGAATGCCAGCGCAAACTCCAAGGTGAGTAGCGCCTTCGAGGAGCCGCTCACCGCCATTTCCCAGCCTGGCATGCAAACGAGCAGGGCGATGGCTGTGATGGCAGCCACCTTTTCATCGAAGAGTCGCCTCGCGGCACCGTGGGTGAAGTAGATCGTCAGCAGCCAGCAGACGACACCGAAGGCGGCGATCAGCCGATCAAAGAAATAGATCGGGCTACCGCCTTTATAGGGGGCGTATTCGCTCAGAGGCTGAAAGATGCGAAAAGCCGCTGCCAGCACCAGAGGCTGCAGGGGCGGCTGCGTGGTCTCTGGCATCGCCAGTGGGGAAGGGGACTTCTCCGCTTTTTCCATCTGTGCCCAGGCGTAGGGCTGCACGACTTTTGACTGCCAGGAAAACGTCCGCGACACCTGGCGGGCGAGCTGCGCCTGATGCATGCCCTCCACGCTGCTAAGGCCCCGAAAAGTCACAAACACATGGATCAAGGCCAGCGCCACCGCCGCAAAGTAAAAGGCCAGCCGCAGGGCGGCGCCGGGAGAGGAGGGTTGGGAACTCATGGCGCGGAATCTCACTCGCGAAGCTGTTTTTGCCAGCGGAGAAGCGGCCTGCTCACATGTCCTTGGTGATGACCACGTCTTTGCCCACGAAAAGCCCCAGCACCGCACCGCCAATCACCCACGCGAAAAAGTGATCCGCCACTTTCACGATGGCATCACGGCCTGGATGCTCGAACCAAATCCACATCGGCAGTTCACACACCAGACCGGCAAAAAGTCCCCCTGCGGCCACAAAGACGATTCGCGCCGGATACGCCAGCATCGCGGGAGCCAGCATGCCAGCGATCAGCGTGGCGCAAACCAAGGTGCGAAGGAAGGAGGTGAGCAAATTCCCGCTCATGCTCATCTCTCGCCGTCCCGGACGCACCACCGCATAGACGAAGGGGCCGTTCTCGCGGGCTTTTTCATAGTCTGCCGCTGCTTTTTTGGCCTCTTCGGGCGTGGCGTGCTTCGAGGGGCGGGGCTTTGCCGGCATCACATAGATCCCCGCGCCGCTGCTGGCCTGCGTATTCGAGTTCGACATCGAAGGAGCCAGGATTTCCGCCATCGCTCGTTCATCGCGAAACTGTCGCCATGAACTCTCGTGCCAGCCCAGCGCCGTCCAGGAAAGAGCCTCCCAGGTAAACACCGCCATCGCCGTCAAAATCACTCCAAGAACAAATTTCATAAGCCACCGGCTTTAGACCTGAACCCACGCAGCCGCAAGGCACGATGAGCCCGGGGAGAAATCTCATCGCTACGGCGGTTCCTCACGCTCAAACCTCCGCCTGATGGCATCGCTGGCACTGGCGGCAGAGATCGCACGTAGCCTTCGCATCTGCATGACAGCGCTCGCAGCTCAGGCAAAGGGCGCAAATGCGCTGATGGCGTGCTAAGACCGCCTCAAAGCCTCGCCGGGCAACGCTCGGGCAGGGTGGGGGACCCGGACAAGGCACGGAGGCAGCCTCGGGGAGACGTCCGGAATCGGGTGGAAGGAAGGTCTTGGTCATAAATAGGGCACGGGCACTCCCCGCAGACTCTCATTCCCAATCGGGCGGGGATTATGACAAAAAATCTGGAGAAATTTTTGTCACCGAGGCCGGAAAAGGCATCCACGGGGCCTGAGCGCCACACCTCACGGTCGCCGCCGCGCCTCATTATCACATTGCCCAACTCACGCCCCTGCGCTCTAAATGGGCCGCTCTCTCCTCCAGCCAGCCCGCATGTCCGAATCCGCCGCCGCAGCCCCGCCGCCGACGCCTCCCAGCAGGCGTCGCGTCTTTGCCTCCCGGCTGATCAGCACCTTGGTGCTTTGGGGCGTCATCATGACGGCTTTTCAATACAAGAGCGAATGGCTCGTCCTCGCCATCACAGGTCTTTTCGGCATCGCCGGAGCTCTCGAATACTACCGCCTTCTCCGTAGCGATCCGCAGGCACGCTCCTTCAATCTCCTCGGCTGCGTCATCTGCCTCGTTTACTGGGTCTCCGTCGGCGTCTTCCTCAGTCACAATCGCGCCGCTGATCTCATGTGGCTCGATCTCGCTGCACTCACCGCCAGCGTGCATGGCAGCTTCCTCCTCTGCTACCGCCACCAACTCGAGGGCGTGCTCACGCTCCAGCGCATCTTCAACACCGTCTTCGGCGTCGTTTATACCGTCATCTTCTTCGGCTTCATGGTGAAGCTCATCTACTTCTACCCCGGCGAGCCGATGAAGGGCAGCTTCCTCATGCTCTTCCTCATCATGGTGACGAAATTCAGCGACATGGGCGCTTATCTCGTCGGTGTGTGTTTCGGGAAGCACAAAATGATCCCGCACATCAGCCCCGCGAAATCCTGGGAAGGCTTCTTCGGCTCCTTTCTCGGTTCCTTCGGGGCCGCCGCCCTCATGCTCGCCTGGATTCCTGATAAGCTCGCCCCGCTGAACTGGTTTCACGGCATGATCCTCGCCCCCATCCTCTGCGCCACCGCCGTCACCGGCGATCTCGCCGAGTCCGTGCTGAAGCGCTGCGTTGCCATCAAAGACAGCGGCCACAAGCTCCCCGGCATCGGCGGCATCCTCGACCTCACTGACAGCCTCCTCTTCACTGCACCCGTGTTCTATTTCTATCTGAGTGCGGTGTGGCGCTAACCGTCGTCCTCGAACTCGCACTCCTCCTCGTCCTCGATTCTTCCGCTCCGCTTCTCTCAATGCTCCGAACGACCTGAACCTACTCGATTGCCGTCCTGCATCGATTGCTTGGTGACCGAGGACGAGTTCGAGTAGGAGGACGAGGACGATTCTCTCCCTGTCTCCTCCTCTCCCCTTCTCAAAGTCTCCCCTTCTTCCAGTCTCCGCCTCCCCTTCATGCCCGCCAAACGCGTCATCCTCCTCGGCTCCACCGGTTCCATCGGCACCAGCGCCCTCAAAGTGGCCCGCGATCTCCCTGAGCGCATGCAGATCGTCGGCCTCGCCGCGAACAGCAGCGCCGATGCGCTCGTTGAGCAGGCCATCGAGACCGGCGTGAAGCACGTCGCCCTCACCGATGCCGCCGCAGCGGCCAAAGCCAAGTCTCAGCTCCCGAATGGCGTCACCCTTCACACCGGCACCCAGGGCCTCATCGACCTCGTCAACGAATGCGAGGCCGACATGGTCCTCGTCGCCATCGTGGGCACCGCGGGCCTTGCCCCGGCCCTCGCGGCCATCGAGCGTGGCATGCACCTCGCCGTCGCCAGCAAGGAAATCCTCGTCATGGCCGGCGAGGCCGTCACGGAGGCCGCGAAACGGAAAAACGTGAATTTGCTGCCCGTGGACAGCGAGCACAACGCCATCTTCCAGTGCCTCGAAGGCCACCGCCACAGCGAGGTGCGCCGCATTTTGCTCACCGCCAGCGGCGGCCCCTTCCGCCAATTGCCCGCCGATCAACTCCCGCAGGTCACCGTCGCCCAGGCCTTGAAGCATCCCACTTGGACCATGGGCCGGAAGATCACCATCGACAGCGCCACGCTCTTCAACAAGGGCCTGGAGATGATCGAGGCCAAATGGCTCTTCGACGTGCCCATGGACAAAATCGAAGTCGTCGTCCATCCGCAAAGCATCGTCCACAGCATGGTCGAGTTCGCCGACAACAGCGTCATCGCCCAGCTCAGCCATAGCGACATGTGCTTCCCCATCCAATACGCCGTCACCTGGCCCGACCGCGTCCCGAATAATTTGCGGCCACTCGACTTCGCCAAGCTCGCCGCCCTCCACTTCGAAGCCCCCCGCGTCGATGACTTCCCCGCGCTGAATCTCGCCCGCCACGCCGGCACCATCGGCGGCACCCTCCCCGCCGTCCTCAACGCCGCCAACGAAGTCGCCGTCGAAGCCTTCCTCAACGGCCAACTCACCTTTCCCGGCATCTGGCAGACCGTCGAACGCGTCATGACCGCCCATCACGTCATCGCGCATCCCACCCTGGAAGCCCTCATCGAAGCCGATGGCTGGGCTCGACGGGAAGCGAAAGGGGTAGTTTTCAAGTCAACTCGGTCACCGATTCATTATGCAACCTGAAGCTGTCAGTCAGCCCCGCTGGGCTAAGCCTCTATGCAGAGATTTCGCGTCTGTGGTTGATCACCACGTTCTGGCCGAGGTTTTGACGATTGCGGCATCGACCCAAGTTATCTCAAGCCAAAAACTAATGTCTCCAGATGATGGTTTGGGCGCACGCCTCCGTAAGTTAATCAAGATACGACAGGCGACACAGACCAGCGCCACTGGTCTAATGACCCTCCTCACCAGATTCCGTTGGTTGCAGAAAGCACAAACTGGCGAGGGCCACTGCATAACCGATGAAGGCAGAAGAGTCCTTGCGCTCAACAAAGTGGCTCCTGATCGCTTCCGCATTGGGGTCACCGAAGCACTACATAAATACTACACCATTCCAGGATGGTTCATCGAACGGCTTTTCGCCCTTAACCCAAAAGGGGAAGGGCAAATTGTACTTCCAGCCCCCCGCCGTCGATTCAAAGCCACAAAGGCGATGCAAAGTGACTGTGACTGGACCAGCTATCTCTCAGATGAAACCGCAGCGAGCATAGTTGAGGTTAACAATCGTCTTCCAGGCTCATTCCCCGTCGATAACAAGTCGTGGCTAGACAGCGTTGAACGGGAGTGGAACATGCTCAGCGCTGAAACAAATGCGGACGGAACGCTCCGAAAACGGCGGGGCACCCAAAAAGACAAACACACCGCGAAATATGGAGTTCGCGGTCGACTTCTTCACGCAATGCGGGAAGCCGCCATTAAACTGCTTTTCAGTGAACGCTGGGCTGACTTACAGCCAGACTTCGCATTTGCACCATTGAGTTATCGCGCCAGTCAGGTTTGGTGTCCCCGACTTGGGGAATTAGAACTGATCTTTTACACTGACTATCATCCAGACGTTAGCGGGCGTTTGATCGTGCCTTGTGCGAACTTTCGTCCGTCCACAACACTGAGGTCAATCGAAGACCGTTTTCTGCCAATCGGAATACGGAATCCAAATGGCATCCACCTCGCCCTCCATCACCCACAATGGGCTAGTTTTCGTTCAATGTTTGCCAAGGACCTGTTTGAGGTTTACCGCATCAACTCGTTACGCGCCAAAATTCGGTACATCTCCCTACTTGCAGTTAGGGATGAAGTGTGTCGCCGTCTTCGCATAAGCGCCAACCGCTTCGATATTTTTCTCGAAGCGTTGTACACCGAAAACGCCCGGGGAGCGCTGCCCGATATTGGCATCGATTCGATCTCTGTTGAGAGCGATCTCCGGCTAGATCAAAGATCCGATGTTGGGCTAAATCAGCGACCTGTCTATGTTAACCGAATTCCGAGGTCTTTAATTGCGATCAAATCATTATGAGCACATCCTTATTCCTTCGCCGCCCGCTTGAACTTCCAGAAGACTTTCCAACGTCTCGATACGATTCACTCGGATTGTCTGACAATCCCTTCCCTTTTGAACCGTCGTTCAATTCAAGAAACTTGGACAACCCACGGGTAAATGGGCAAATCTATTCAGATGAGCTCCACGAAGCGCAGGCGACTGAATTTCGTAATTGTTTGATCGGCTCGCCACATCGTCCAAAGCCAAGATCACTGGTGTTTTTGATGGATTTGGCGTCTCGAAGCGGTCGCGGGATAGGCAAGTCAGCATTCTTAAACAGACAAAATGCACGCGTAATGGAAGATCTGGGGGCCTCAATGTCCGATAACACGGAGGTAGTGTTTTCGGTCGTGATTACACCGGATTCGAGTTCAACTCACAAAAAGTTCAGTGACTTTTGTCGCTTAATTACCCGAGCTCTCGTCGATGATGGAATTATCAGCCTGGCTCTAGCCCGCCTACGCGCGATGTCTGGTCAAATCCCGGAAGCCAAACTCGACTCAATTACCACTATGGATGAGCTTAACGTGTGCCTTCACGACGATGCTTGGATCGACCAAGGCGCAATGTGCAGTCAATGGGACCTCCCTAGCCGAATGACATCGCGTTGGCTGGACAATCGCCTTCGCCAACAAGGCATACCTCATCAGATGGTGGATGTTTTTTCCACAAGTGGAACCCCAGAGCTAATTAGAAGCCGGTGGTTTGATGAGTTATCGAGTGCGAACTGGCGAAAAGATGGAGCTACAATCCTGTTTGAATGGCTACCAAAAATTTTTCACTTGGCTGCATTCTCACGCGGCCTGCTACTGATTGACGAAGTCGAAAAGATCGTCACGCCAATGAACCAGCCAGAACTCAGAGCTTTTGCCGACTGTATGAGACAAGTTCTTTTTGACGGCAATCTCTTCAGTGCCCGAAGCGGGTTTTACGGGATGCTACTAACAATCCATCCATTCATCCAGGAACTGCTGGCCCCCCATTGGGACACAGCTGGCCTCGATCGCCTTGCGCCTTTGCACGATCCCGCAGGACGTGACTGTAGAATTGACTTCCCTGCACTTGATGTGCGAATGGCCGAACCGTTGGTTCGGGTTTATCTCGATCACTACCGTGCACGCCCTCCACAATCTGACCTTTCACCATTCAACAGTGAATCCCTTGTCGCAGCGATCGAGCAGAGCGGCAGACTACCCGGGCACATGCTCCAATTGCTGCACAGAGTAATAGAGCGAGCTGCTCAAAGTGGAATTCAAGTTATCGACAAAACCCTTGTCGAAACCGTCGCTCGCGGCGAGGCACCTCAGTTGGAAGTTCAAACCTTTATGGATCAATTGGCACCCGCGAGCGTCAGCCTTACCGAAACCGAATAGACAATCCCCCCATGGCTCAGTTTCTCAACGAACTCGATCTCATGTCACTTCTCGCAAACCCGCCAACCGGCCAAGCCCCTGCTCCAACGGACGTAGTGTGCTCGCCGGCCCACATGACGTTGGCAGTGGCACGTCTCCAGGGCAGAGATGACTGGAACGCTCTTGAAGCACAACTCCAGGCTGGGCGGAGTTCCTTCCATCAGCATATAAGCCGCGCAGCCTTAATGGTTATCGAAGTTGGCCAACACATGGATCGATTGTTTGACGATGACCTGTTGTATGAATCACATTTGCTAAATCACGCTAAGGCGGGTGTCGGCCCTGAGATAACTACCGAATTAGTTTGTCAGGAAGCAGTATCTACAATGGGCTGGTAGTGAAGGAGTAACCATGATTCGAATCATTCTTGACGCGTGTGTCCTTGGTGACTTCTTTTCGCAATACTTTGATGCTAGCCGCGCTAGTCGTGGGCAAGCGAGATTCACGACTGACACTTTCCTGTCAACACAAGCGGCTAACGAGATCAACAAAATCATCGAAAGCCACAGATCCGACCGGGATCGCGCCATTCTGGGAAAGGTTGTAATCCCGCCACTAGCTCTCATCGAACTCGTGAGAAAATGGGATGAGATGGTCAAGGAGCGATTCTCTCCCCAAGTTCTCAAGGCGGCTATTCAACAGCAGCCTGATTGGTTGAACATTGCATCTTGGGATTCCGATTTGCTCCCATACTTTCTTCAGGTCCCAAATTCTGTTTTTATTGATGGTGTCTGCAAGTCGATTGAGTGGACCGATGCCGTTTACCCTGCTACGGCTTTATCTTATGGTGAAGGCAACGTGGTTGCCACATCAGACAAGCGGCTAATTGCCCTCGGACAGGCTTACACTAAAGTTAAGTTTTATTAGCACTCAGCGGAAGATCGGGATTCTACTGTGGTTCGCCTATTCGTGGGCGTGGGTTTCAAGCACGGCCTGACACCGCCGCCTTTCCCATCGTGCGGGCCAGCCTGGGGCTTCCCCCGCGGCGTTCCACGAGCCGGGCGGCTCAAAAGCAGAGCGAAAAACGCCGTTTGGAGCTCTCCCGGATTTTCAGGAGAGGTCCAGACGGCGTTTTTGGTCCATTTGGATTTTCAGGCGAGCTCGAGACAGCGTCTGAGGTCCATTTGGATTTTACGGAGGGCTCAAAACGGGGTTTTTTGGGCATTTGGAATTTCCGCAGGGCCGCAGACGGGGGCATGTCAAATATCCCCGGACCGCTCCGCCACCCTTCATCGGCTTTCCACCGGGCGGGCTGCGGCGGAGCCGCGAAGCGAACCCCGAACAACGTACCCCGCCTCTCCGAGGCGGATCAGGTCGGGAATGGAATCCCGCCCTCCGTCCCTCTCGCACGCCCTGCCGCCCAGTCCGAATCCTCTGGCAACCTTGACGGCCCTGCCCCGAAGAAGCGATTTCCAGCGTGTGTCCGCCAGTGCCTTCCCCTCGCCACCACCTAATGCCCCACCGCGCGGCGACCGTCCAGCGGCGTGGTGTTCCAGGCACCCAATGAGCGTGAGCGACTTCATGGCGAGAGCGCGGCTGGTTGATGTCCTCCTCGGGAAGGCGCAGAGAATACCAAACCGGCGATTTCGATCAAGCTGCACGACCGGCAATCTGAGAACCCTACCCGTTCGTCTGATTGGAGCCGCCCGGTGCATCCGACCGAAGGGAACCGGAGCGCAGCGGAGATAGCCAGCCGAAGGCTGCCCGAAGGGCGAGCGAAGCGCCGTCAACGCCGCATGCCAGCTGGTGTGGCAGGGGTGACAGGCGCAATCCTGTCACCTCCACCCGATTCGCCTTCTTTGGTTGGCCTGTGGTCGTCACAATCATCTCTTTGTAGTAGTGCCTCGCTGCTGTGTGAATCCTATGATCGAAGCGCCAAGCAATAGAAAGGCTCCAAGGCCAATCGTGCCGCTGGTGAGCATTACGACTGATGCCCATACTGCTGTAATCACTCCGAAACCCAGCAAGGCGAAAACTAGCTTCTGAGGAACTGCCGATACCTGCCGAGAGTTCGTGATAATGAAGACAATGCCAGCGATGACGGCAACAACTGTCAGCCAGTAGGGAATCTTTAGGGGGCCGAGAACCAAGTTCCCATTCAGTCCTGAAACTGGAATCTGCATGCCAGACATCATCGACGACATCATGCTCCCAAACATATCATCCATACCAGTCTGACCAACCTTCTGGCTGTTGATGGTCATGCTCTCCCTTAGCATATCTGCTGAAACGGTTATGACGCCCCACTGAACAAATAGTGATGCCATTGCAAGGGCTATAGCCAGCCCAAGTAGAATGATGCGGTTGCCTTCTTGGGGGTTACTCATGTGACTCGGTTTGGGTTGAGTGATCGAACTGACAAGTGTCTCTGTTGGTTGGGCGAACATGGATGATCATTCACAGATCGAGAGGTTTGTCAGCCGCTTTAGAGCCGACACGTTGACGGGAATATCACGGGTTTTCGTCTTCATGGCGGTCGTTTTACGCTCCTAGGCCGTACTCGGGCAACCACAACGTGGGA
This sequence comes from Verrucomicrobiaceae bacterium, assembly GCA_016713245.1. Taxonomy (GTDB): domain Bacteria; phylum Verrucomicrobiota; class Verrucomicrobiia; order Verrucomicrobiales; family Verrucomicrobiaceae; genus Prosthecobacter. The sequence continues at coordinate 1,978,338 of JADJPM010000004.1, forward strand.
CCACACGCGGCCTTCGGATCGTGGAGCATGTAGAATACCACCGGACTGCGCAGCCACCCTTCATCGGGCTTCCTCCGCCCGGGCCGCGAAGCGGACCTCGGAGAAGGTGAATGGTCGCTGCGAGGTAGCCTTGGGTGGGATGACATCACGCCCATCTGCTGGGAACAAGGCCGTGAAGTCATCTTCTCACGCGTCAGCGTCGTGGAGTGCGTGTGGCAAGCCTTGGCGCGACACCGCTATCGCAAACCGGACGGCGTTCTTTGGCCTTTGAACATCCTTCCCGCGCCCGACGGCGGTGTCGTCGATGCAAGGTGCTCCTTGCATCTCTGCCACCGCACTCCACGACGCTGTCGCGAGTTTTGGAACCGTTTTGACTCAAAGTCATTGCCTCTGACGAAGCGAAACGGCTCACTGTTTGAGCTTCGCGATGAGGAAGGCGGCGATGCTGGCGTGTTTCACCTCCGGGGCGGTGGGGTAGTTGAGTTCGCATTCGCTGCCGATGGCCTTGCAGTGTTCCTGGAGTTTCACGCCGTAGTTCACGGTATGGGTGGGGTCTTTCTGCGGTTGGCCGAGAGCGGGCGTATCGCCGTATTTGAGATACACGGGCGGATCATCTCGGCTGACGAGTTCGTAGGGCGAGTACATCTTGATCCACTTCAGGACGCTCTCACGCTTCTCCAAAAACTCGGCGAAGCGTTTGTCACGTGTGGCTTTGTCATTGGGGTCCATGAAGCCGAAGGCGTGACCGCCGTAACGGCTGTTGGGGGTCCATTCGATGAGCTGTTTGGGATCGAGGGAGGTCTGGGCACCATTCACGGCCGCGCACCAAAGGCGGGTGGATTCGCGGGCGATGGGATCGCTGCTCTTTGGATCGGCCATGTCGTCGTGAAAGGCGAGGTAGAGGCTGCTGCAAGCTCCGGCGCTGCCGCCACTGGCTCCGATGCGAGGTTTGTCGATGTTCCATTCCGCAGCCTTGCTGCGAACGAACTGCAACGCTCTCGCGGCATCCTCCAGCGGCCATTGCACGGGCGGCATGACACCGGCCTGATGCGCGAGGGTGGAGTAGCGGTAGTTGATGGAGACGACGGAGATGCCTGCGGCGAGGCAGGCAGCGAGCTCGGAGGGATTGGCCTTATCACCATTCACCCAGCCGCCGCCGTGGATGAAGAAGAGAAGCGGCGTGGGTTTGTCCGAGGTGGCCTTGTAAAAATCGAGCACCTGGCGCTCATGCGTGCCGTAGGCCACATTGGCGAGCGTGGGCAGGATTTTCGGCTTGGGTGCCGGTTTGGCGGCGGGAGCAGTGGTTTGGGCCTGGAGGCTGGAGAGGAGACAAAGGGCGAGAAGAAGGCGTTTCATGGCTGGAATGCCAAAACGCATGCTCAGGCTATCATCTGGCTTTGTTCTATCTTTTGCCTTCCAGGCTGGCGATGCAGGCCCGCACGATGCGCAGGCATTCCTCGGGGCTGGCGGGCATGGGCAGCATCACGGGCTGGCCTTGGACCTTCAAATGACGCGTCATGCCGAGACGATGCACCTCGCTGACGACGATGCCGTGGCTGGCGAAGAACTGGACGACTTCCTGATCACTGGCGTAACGGCTCATGAGGATGCTTGGGGGACTTTGGCGAGGTCGAGAAGCTCTCGCAAGCGGGTGACCTCGGCGGCGGAGGTTTTCGCGACGAAGCCACGGGCGTGGGCGAAATGCACATCGGGCTGGGATTCGATGCGGGTGAAATCGTAACGCGGATGATCGTTGTGGCGGGAGAGGCCATAACCTCCGCCACGGCGGTCGGGATAGATCAAAGCGGCGACGCGAGTGTCTTTGCCGATGCTTTCGAGGTAGCGGCCGATGCCTGCGGAAGGTTCATCAGGTATGGGATCGGTGCGGGGGAGGAAAAGCACCTCATGGTCATCGATGGACCACAGCTCCGAGTGCTGGGCGAGATGATCGAGCCTGCTTCGCAGCTCTCGCAAATACGCCAGCAAATCCTCGCCGATGTAGCTGAGCATCTCCCACAGCGGCTCGCCGGGCTCCAGTCGCTTGGCTTTGGCAAAACGACGCAGCAGGGTGACGTCGATGGGCGAGTTGAGCTTGTTCATCGTGTCACGATCCACGCCGAGCCACTTGGCGGTGACATTGGGACCGCGAGTATCGAACCACTCCGCAGGCTCCAGCCAGTCGCAAAACTTTCGTGCATCCTCGTAGATGCCGAGGTGCTGCATGACGAGGCTCAGGGCGCACACGGGGGGATGATCCGCGGGGAATTGATGGTGGTCGAAGTTGTTTCGCTCCGGCGCATGCTCGCCGCCCACATCCACGACGGCGATGGAAGGATCGGCGAGATCCTCGGCGGTGGGTTCTCGGCGCACGACGGGCACACGGTGAACGGCGGCGAGCAGGCAGCAGGCGAGGAACTCATCCTTATGCGACCCGCCGGGATGCGTGAGGATGAGAGAAAGAGGGGCGGGAGTGGAGGTGGAAGGCAAAGACATGCGCAGATCGCTCATCGCTCGCGAAAGCCCGGCTGCAAGGGATGTGTCGTCGGAATGAGACAGCGATGCCAGCGGTCCATGGTTTACAGGGAGTGCGTTGTTCACGCTGTCAGGGGGATTCCGCCAGAGTACGCAGCGTGAACAACGTACGTTTAATGATTGAACAAAAACTCCTTCGTGTTCAGCAGCGCCCAGAGGAGGTCTTCGTAGCCGTTGCGTTTGGCGCGTTGGGAGTCGAGGGGCTTGCCTTGAGCATCAATGCGGGGTTTGAGGAGGTGGGTTTCGGCGATTTGGACTTCGTCGGCGGTGGGTTCGCGGGAGAAGGCGGCGAGGTAGAGTTCGCGGATGCGTTTGGGCTCGGGCATCTCGGCTTTGGTGAGTTGCTCGGCGCGGCCGCCGCTGGCGGTGAGCTTGGCTTTGACGTCGCTCGCGTTCATGAGGTGCAGGCTTTGGGCGAGGCTTGCGGAGGAGACACGCTCGCATTCGCAGACGCTGGTGTTGTCGGGTCGGCCGAAGACTTTGAGGAAGGGCGAGGCGCGGGTGTAGCTGTTGTCGGGGAGTGAGATGGCGCGGGTGCCGGGCGGGAGGTCGGCGAAGTCGGTTTTCGACGCGGTGACCATGTCGATGCTGTCGAGCAGGACCTCGGCGGTCATGCGCTTCGGGTAGAAGTGCGAGAAGGCCTGGCGGTCGATGGCGTTGTGCTCGTTTGGCATGGCGCTGAGCTGGTAGGTGTGGCTCTGCGCGATGACGCGGACGAGGGATTTGAGGTCGAAGTTGGTGTCGGTGAAGTGTTTTGCCAAAGCGTCGAGCAGTTCGGGGTTCGTGGGCGGATTGGTGTCGCGGAGGTCGTCTTCGGGCTCGATGAGGCCGCGTTTGAAAAAGTGCTTCCAATAGCGGTTCACGAGCGCTTTGGCGAAGAAGGGGTTCTTCTTCTGCGCCATCCAATCGGCGAGCGCGAGGCGCGGATCGTCATCGGGCGCGATGTCGAGCGGTGGCTCGCCGAGGCCAGCGGGCTTGAGCATGACGCGGGTTTTGCGATGCTCGGTCTGCGCGGTGCCGCGCTTGTGGAAGATCAGGTCCTCACCGGCGATGGCGGTGGGTTTGCGGCCGATCTGGCTAAAGAAGGCAGCCATGTGATAATACTCGGCCTGCGTCCAGCGCTCGAAGGGATGGTGATGGCACTGCGCACACTGCATGCGCACGCCGAGGAAGAGCTGCGCGACGTCCTCGACCTGTGTGGTGGGTTCTTTGACGCGTTTATACCAGGCGACGGGTGGATTGGAAACGATGGTGCCGGTGCTGGCGAGGATCTGGCGGACGAGTTGATCGTAAGGCGTGTTGGCGAGCAGGTTGTCGCGCATCCAGGCGTGAAAGGCGAAGTTCGCGGTGATGTCGGCGGCCTCGGTGCGCTGGTTTTTGAGCAGCGCGGTCCATTTGTTCGCGAAGTAGTCGGCGTAGTCGGGCGAGTTGATGAGCGCTTCGATGGCGCGGTCGCGTTTGTCGGGCGCTTTGTCGGCGAGGAAGGCCTTCGTTTCCTCCATGGTCGGCAAACGGCCGCCGATGTCGAGCGAGACGCGGCGGAGGAAGGTGCTGTCGTCGCAGATGGGCGAGGGCGGGATGCCGATCTGCTTCAAATTGGCGAAGACATGTTGGTCGATGAAGTTTTTCACCGGCGGCAGCGACTCGACCGGTGCGCCGAGCGGGATGGAGACGCTGCACACGCTGACTTTGCCGCCAAAGCGCACCATGACGGCGACGTTGCCCGGCAGGTCGAGCGTGTTCACGAGGCCGCTGTCGTTCGCGGAGGCCATGGCGGTATCGTTGGCCTCAAAAAGCGCGAGCTTGGTCACATCGCGGCTGCTGCCGTCGGAGTAGCGTGCGGTGACTTTGAGCTGCTGCGCGGTTTTCGGCTTCAACGTGATGCGTGCCGGCTCGACGGCGATCGCGTTGAGCACGGGCTCGTTCGGCTGCGTGTAAGGCATGCCCTCGGCGATCCAGCGCACGAGCGTCTGATAAAACTCGGAGCCCGGTTCGAGGTGCTTGCCGCCCGTGTGCGGCACGATGGCGGCGCCTTTGGTGATGAGCAGGCTTTCTTCCGGTGCCGGCGGGAACACTCGGCGGCCTTTGCCCTGCTTCACGATGGCCTCGTAGTCCTCCTCCGGCTCGAAACCGAGCACGCTGAGGCGAAAGCCGCGCTGGCCGGTGATCGCCTTCGCGTGGCAAGCGCCCGCGTTGCAGCCGGCCTTCGTCAAAATAGGCTGGATGTCCCGCACGAAGCTCAAAGGCTCCGCGGCGAGACCGGCCGTGGCGATGCAGCAGAGGAGGAGGGTTTTCCGAAACATGATGGAGACCTACGCGGTGAAAGGGCGGTTTTTGGCAGGAAGATCGTCACAGCAAGGCAAGGTTGACTCTTGGATCGAGGCAGGCACCATGCGCGGCATGGTCCTCACCGCCGAACAGATGCGCCAAGTGCGCTTGAATCAGCCGCCGCTTTCCTGGGCGGAGCAGGAGGTTATCTTTCGCCGGAACTGGCAGGCGTTGACCGTGAACTCGTCCGACTACGTCAGCGAGACAGCCTCATCGAATGGGCACGAAGCCAAAACTTGCTCACCACGCCTTCCAGCGGCGAAGATTGGTGTCGTGGGCTGCTTGAAGTAAGCGGCTGGGTGGCAGGCAATGAACATACGGTCGTGGTTAGACCCGATGACCGTCGAGTGCTCAAGCTCACCCATCCCGACCGCTTCGGTAAAGCCTATCCGCGCATCGGCGGGCAAACAGTTTATCAAGAGGCGACTCCTCTCGAATACTTGGTGCGCCTTCAGGTATGCAATGAGGCTTTTGGCGATGATATGCGATTGGAGCAGGTCATGCTCGACGCCGAGGGCGCGGTGCGAGTCATCACCTCCCAGCCATCCATTTTCGGCATCCACCCAGAGACTGAAGACCTTCATCGCCATCTCTTTGAGCAGGGTTTTGAGCCGCTTGAGGCCGTGGATGACTTTCCAACCACGAACGACTGGTTCCGAGCAGCCGATCGCATTCTGATTTTCGACGCCCATTCAGGAAACTACATCCAGACCGCGAATGGAGTCATCGTGCCGATTGATATTTATGCGGAGAAAGTTCCGTGATGGTGTTCACCATGATCGCTCTGCGCCTCGTTCTCCTGCTTCTGTTCTTTCCCAATCTCCTCTTTGGCTGGGGGCAGCCGCATCATGCGATCACGCGGGCGGCGTTGGAGACGTTGCCGGGGTGGCAGAAGGAGTTGTTGGGAGACGAGCTGAAGGCGCTGGGGGATGCGCATTGCATGATCCCGGACAACGTTTACTCGGACAAGGCGAACGCGAAGTATGCGGCGATGGATTCGCGGCCGGGGGAGGTGTATTTGCAGGTGCTGCATCTGCCGACGGTGCAGACGGAATATCTGGAAGTGATGACTTACTTCATGGAGCGGGCGGTGACGGCACTGCGCGAGGGACGCACGGGCGATGCGGCGCGGTTCATGGGGACGATGTGCCATCAAATCGAGGACTACGGCAGCCCCTCGCACACGATGCCGGGGGACAATCAATTCACGCTGCTGCAGCAGTTTCTCCCACCGAGCGATGGCATGAAGGACAAGCTCATGCACGGCCCGATCGAGAATGGCGACTTGACGGTGAGCCTCGCCGGCTATCAGCCGCGACTGCTGGGCACGAGCGTGCATGAAGCGGCATGGCGGCTGATGCATCGCGTGCATGAGGGCATCGTGAATGCCCGCTCGACGACGATCCCGATCATGCAGGCGCTTTATGCGGACGATGCGGAGGCCGTGACGAAGCACCAAATGCGTGCGGCGGTGGTGGATGCGCAGATCGTGGCGGATGCGATGCACACGATCCTTTGCCTTGGCGCTCAAAAGGTGCCTGAAATGCCCGCCGCCGTGTCCATCGACACGTTTTGGCCGCTGGAGGCGGAGAAGCTGCACTACCCGCAGACGCAGTTTTTCAGCTCGCCGTATTGGGGGCATCCGCGAATCGGCTCGATTCTCGCCGGAGGCACGAAAGCGGTGCCGCTGAGGCTTAAACTGGATTCGGGCGAGAAGGAATTCGCCCACGGCATCAGCGCAGGCATGGGCAAGCCGCTGACCTTTGTGCTGCCGAAGAGTGTGTTTCGTCGCTTCACGGTGCTGGCGGGTTTGCATCCAGAGCTCGGCGCGAAAGGCCGCGTCGAATTCACGATCAACGGCGATGGCAAGGTGCTGAAGACGATCACGCTGAACGGCAGCGATGCGGCGCAGAGGCTGGAGTGCGAGGTGAGCGGCGTTTCGCAGCTCCAACTCATGCTCACCGGGCGTGGACTCGACTCGAAGAGCAACTACGCGATCTGGGCGGAGCCGAGTTTGATGCGATGAAAAGTCAGCGGACCTTTTCGAGGAGTTCCTTCACCTTGGTGGTGATGCGCTCCTCGACGTTTTCAGTGTAGGAGGCGCGGTGGCCGTATTCATACATGCCGGTGGTGCCTTCGTAGCCGCCTTCCTTCAGCACGCGGAGGCTGGGGACATAGCTGAGGAGGTCGTTGTTGTAACCGGAGACCCAGGTGCTGTTCCAGCCGTGAGTGGCTTTGAAGTTGAGGGAGTAGTCCACCACGGTTTCACCGGTGAGGGCGATGTAGGTGAGCTCGGGGCCGAAGCGCCAGACTTGAATGGGATAGCGCACGCGGTCGGGCGGCGAGCCGAGGGTGTCGTATTGGCGGATGAAGTGCTCGAATTCACGTCGTGGCATGCCGGTGAGGTTGGGAAGGCGCTGTTGGAGTTCTTCCAAGGGCAGGCCGGGTTGCAGCAAAAGCTCGGTTTGGTCCATGGCGACACGCAGCGGGCCACTGAGAGGCTTCATCGGCGCGGCGAGCACTTGCTGGACGCTTTCGGCAAGAATGTGACCATACATGGAGGCGAGCGTGGTGGCTTCGGCATCGCGGCCGCGGATGCGGGGCAGGGCATTGGCATCGCCACCGCAGTTCTGCACAAACATCGCCACGCTGCCGGGATGAGCTTTTTCGAGCTCGATCTGCGCAAAGCCCGCGTAGTCGCCATTGATGCTGAGGCCGCCGAGGGCGGTGGTGTGGCAGGAGTAGCCAAACAGGATGGCGCGAAGGTTTGGACCACTTTTGACAGCGATGACCGGCACGTCCTGATCGACCTGACCGTCGAGTGAACGGCTTTCGGGACCTCTTGAGCGTCGTCGATTCACGGCGACGCCCGCGAGACCTTGCTCAAAGGCGAGCTCTGCGGGCTGAATCGCCGCGATGGCGGCACCGATGACTTCGTCATACTTCGCGTAAACGAAAGCGGTGTAGCGATCCCGGGCGGCGGCCTCTTCATGCGTGAATTCATAGTATAGCCAGAGCACGTCCTCGGTGACCGGGCAGGAGTGGTTGTGCGAGGTGTTGAGGATGAGGCGCTCGCGGGGAATGCCGTGCTTCTTCTCCGCATTTCCGGCGATGATGGCGATCATCTTGTCGCTCAAGCCCACCAGATCGGCCGTGACGAGGACGGAGGTGCTGCCGGTGTCGTCGCGGAGGGCGATGGCCTTCAGCCAGATGGGATGCTCAACACGCTGCGACATCCGCGTCTTGCCGCCGTAGCCAGCGAGTGGGACCGGCTCGGTGGGGGTGATGTCTGCCTTGGCGACACCGGCTTGCCAGGCGGCGAAAAGACTGCCGCCGAGGCAAAGCCAGGCGGAGAAAAGAAGTTGGATACGAGTGTTTGGCATAAGCGAGGATGCTGACTTGGCTCCCCAGTGTCAAGATTGCCACCGCCTCATCTCACGGCTCCACTTGCTTGGCGTGCTTGCAGGGATGGCGTGCCGGACTACTCTCACGACATGCATTCTGACTCTTCATCCCGGCCCCTGCTGGCCGACCGGCTGCTAGCGGTGGCCGCCTGCGGCAGGGCGGATGCGTATTACCGGCTCGCACGGATGGTCGCACGCGTGCTGGTGAGTGTGAGGCTTCGCCAGCAGGAGAAATGGCGCTCGCTGGCCCGTCAGCTCGCCGAATCACCCGGGGTGGAGGACCGGCTCGTCATGCAGGCCATCGGCTGGCTTCGCCGCGGGCAGCTCATACCCGCTGCGTCATGAACACACTCTCGCCTTCTCCCCGCTGGGACACGCTTGCCGGTCGTGTGCTGGATGCCTTCTTTACGGCCGTGCATGAACAGATGCCGGAGTATGACCTGCCGCTCACGATTTTTGGCTCCGCGCCGATCCAGCTCTGCCTTGATGCCTCCTTTACCAGTGCGGATGTGGACATCATGGTGCTCGGTGGTGATGCGAGGCTGCGTGAAATCGCCGCCCAGGCTGGCGTGGGACGTTCAGGTAGCCTGCGCCCTGCTTTTGGCGTGCAGATCTGCCCGGCGCCGCTTTTCAAACCCACGCCACATTACCTCCAACGCGCCCATGTGGAGACACGGCACGGCCTGAAAATTGTCGTGCCGCATCTGCGGGACATTTTGATTGGCAAAATGCATCGCTCGCGTTTTGAGGGCCAGACGGGCCTTGTCTCCAAAGACCTCCGCGCCTTTCAGCGGGTGCGTGAGATGTGCGGCGGGCATCCCACGCTCGATGAATTTCTCGAAGACCTCGCCGCCATGGAGCCGAGCTTTCGCCCGCCGCTGGATGGCAGCCTGAACTCCTTCCGCTTCAATGTCGAAGACGCGCTCACCAGTGTCTATCAGCACGCTTTGGATATCCAGCGTGACGTCCTCATCCCGGCGGCCCGGGTGCAGCCGCCAGTGTCTCCTGCTTCAGGGACGGTGGCTCAGATGCTGAGCCAGCTTTGAAGGCAGGCTTTTGTGAACGGAGCACGGACGCCCCCGTCCGTCATGGTTTCAACGAGGGTAAACGCGGACGAGGGCGTCCGCGCTCCGTTTACGCCAGGACCTCCTTCACCACATGTCCATGGACATCGGTGAGCCGGAAATCGCGGCCAGCATGGCGGAAGGTGAGCTTTTCATGATCAAGACCGAGCTGGTGAAGGATCGTGGCATGCAGATCGTGCATGTGGACTTTGCCATCGACGGCGAAATGGCCGAGGTCGTCGGTCTCTCCGAAGCTGAAGCCCGGTTTGAAGCCGCCGCCGGCCATCCAGACGGTGAAGCCGTTCGGGTTGTGATCGCGTCCGGTGCCGTTTTTCTCGGCGTAAGGTGTGCGGCCGAATTCGCCGCCCCACCAGACAATGGTGTCTTCGAGGAGGCCGCGTTGTTTGAGATCATCGAGCAGGCCGGCGATGGGTTTATCGACGGCGGCGGCGTGGTCGCCGTGTTTGGGAAGATTGCTGTGCTGGTCCCAGGCGGGGTTGTTGGAGTTGTCGCCGTAGTTCACCTGGATGTAGCGCACCCCACGTTCCGCGAGTCGGCGGGCCATGAGGCACTGGCGGCCAAAGTTGTCCGTGGGCTTTTCGTCGATGCCGTAGAGCTTCTTGGTGGCTTCGGACTCATCGGCGAGGTCCATCACATCGGGGGCCTTGGCCTGCATGCGCCAGGCGAGTTCGTAGCTGCGGATGACAGCGTCGATCTCCGAATCGCCGGGCATGGCCTGATGGGCGTTGAGGGATTGCAGAAGGCCGAACTGCTTCCGCTGCTGCTCGGGCGTCCAGATCGTGTTCGTGATGTTTTTGATCGAGGACTCCTTCGCGGGCTGGCCGCTGCGGCCCACGGGCGTGCCCTGATACACGGCGGGGATGAAGGCATTGCCATAGTTGCGCGGACCGCCGTTGCCGAGGCTGGGGCTGATGGTGACAAAGCCGGGCAGGTTCTCGTTTTCGGTGCCCAGGCCATACATCACCCAGGCACCCATGCTGGGGCGGATGAAGCTGGTGGTGCCGGTGTGCAAAAACAGCGTGGCCAGACCATGCGCGACGCCTTCGGTGTGCATGCCATGCAGGAAGCAAAGGTCGTCGATGTGACGGTTGATGTTCGGGAAGAGGTTCGAGGCCCAGTGACCGCTCTCGCCATGCTGCGCAAAGTCCCACAGCGGCTTCATCACGCGTTGCGGTGCGCCTTTGCCAGTCTTGGCGATGGCACGGGCGTCCTGCACCTCGATGACCTTGCCATCCTCTTTGAAGAGACGCGGTTTGTAGTCGTAGGAATCGACGTGGCTGACGCCGCCCTGCATGAAGAGAAAGATGACGCGTTTGGCCTTCGGCTGGTGATGCGGTTGCTTTCCGGCGAGCGGGTTATTGGCCATCGCGGACAGGGCGAGGCCGCCGAAACCGCAGGCGGTGGTCTGGAGAAACTGGCGACGGGAGGGGGAAAGCATGCCGCTAGAACGGCGGGTGGAGCGGGAAGCTATCGCTGGACAAGCTGCCCGTGTCTGGGTAATCGCAGCGCCCCATGTCTGTTCGCGTTCGATTTGCTCCCTCTCCCACCGGTGACCTCCACGTCGGAGGTGCCCGCACGGCTTTGTTTAACTGGCTGATGGCCCGCAAGCTCGGCGGCACCTTCATCCTGCGTGTCGAGGACACCGACGGTGCCCGCAACACGGCGGAGGCTTCCGCCGGCATCCTCAAAGGCCTGCGCTGGCTCGGTCTCGACTGGGATGAAGGCCCCGAAGCCGGTGGCGACTGCGGTCCCTATTATCAAAGCCAACGCAAGGCCATCTACGACGCCTACTTTGCCAAGCTGGAGGCCGCTGGCCGTGTGTACACCGAGGACAATGGCGCGGTGCGCTTCAAATTCAGTCGCACGGCCATCACCGTGCATGACCTCGTCTGCGGGGATGTGACCTTCGCGCCCACCGAGGAGCCGGACATGACCATCCGCCGCCCGGATGGTAGCTACATCTTCCACTTTGTGAATGTGGTGGACGACATCGAGATGCGCATGACCCACGTCATTCGTGGCGAGGACCATCTTTCCAACACCTGGAAGCATGTGGACCTCTTCAATGCCTTCGGTGCCACGCCGCCGACCTATGCGCACATCCCGCTCATCCTGAACCCTGATGGCTCCAAGATGAGCAAACGTGACGAAGGCAGCGCCATCGAGCACAGCTACATGAATGCTGGCTACCTGCCCGAGGCGGTCTTCAACTACCTCTGCCTGCTCGGCTGGACGCCGAAGGCCGAGAGCGAAAAACTCTCGCGCAACGAGCTGGTGGCTCTTTTCGATCCCGAAGCCATTCACAGCAGCAACGCGAAGTTCGATCTCAAAAAGAGCCTGTGGTTCAATGCGCAGTATCTGCGTGAACTGAGCCCCGACGACCTTCTCAAGCAGGCGCGGCCATTTTTGACCGCGAAAGGTCTCGCCTGGTCGGATGACGCCATGGCCGCTGCGGCGGTTCACAGCGTTCGTGAGAAGGTCAGTCTGCTCGCCGAACTGCCGGAGTGGGTGCATTACTTCTTCCGCGAAGAGTATGTCTTTGAAGCGGATGTGGTGACGAAGCTGAAGGCCAAGCCGGAGAACGCCTCCATGCTGCAAGCCGCTGCCACCAAGCTGGCCGCCGCCTCCGAATGGAGCGAGCAGAGTGTGCATGACGCCGTCGAGGCCGCTGCCAAGGAACTCAATGTGAAGCCCGGCGCGATGATGCCGCTGCTGCGTTTTGCGCTCAGCGGACAGTCTCGCGGTCCAGGTGTGACGACCATTGCGCATCTAATTGGTCGCGAGGCCACGCAGAAACGCATCGCGAGGACTTTGACCGAGGTTGTGTCGTGAAACTGCATCTCCCGAACCATCCCACCCAGCTCTATCTCATCCGTCACGGCGAGGTGGAGGAGCGTTATCACAAGGTCTTCGGCGGCTCCCGCATCGACATGGCTCTCTCCCCGCTCGGCCTGCGTCAGGCGGAAGCGGTGGCCAAGTGGCTGCGCGATACGCCGCTGGATACGATCTACGCCAGCCCCATGCAGCGAGTGCGGCAGACGCTCGCTCCCACCGCGACCTCTCGTGAAATGGAGCCCGTGTTTCTCGATGGACTGCGCGAAGTCGATTTCGGCGATTGGACCGGCAACCGTTGGGACGAGGTGCAGAGCATTTTTGGTGTGAGCGCCTTTGACTGGCTCGAAATCATCGAAAACGGCGGCATTCCGAATGGCGAGCCGGTTTCGCAGATCAAACAACGCGTCGGTGAATGCACTCAGCGCATCCTGGAGGCGCATCCGCATCAGCGCGTGGCCGTGTTTTGCCATGGCGGCATCATCCGCGTGATGCTGGCCCTGCTGCTGGAGATGCCGCTGATGCGTATGGCGCACTTCAACATCGAATACGGCTCCCTCTCCGTGGTGGAAGTGCAGCCGGAAAAGAAGCACGCCGTCGAGATCGAGCTGCTGAATTTCCAGGCACCAGTGGGGTAAGTTAATTCCGCCGCCAGCGCTGGAACACCTCGATGGCCTCATATTCGGCCAGGCCGAGGGAATCGTAGTTGCGTGCGTTTTCGCGGTTCGTTTCAGGTGCTTCTTTTTCGAGACTGCTGAGGGCACTGTAGCGATTGAGGGCGTTTTCTTTGCGCTCGATTTGCAGCGGGCTCATCGGCACGGCCATGTCGATCTCGTGGGCTTCGAGGGCGCGTTCCTTGCCGCGATAGAGCCAGAGGCTGCATGCGCTGGCGAATTCCTCGCCGGTGCAGGCCTGCAAGGCGCTGATGAGCAGTCGGAAGGTGATGCCGGACACGCTGCTCGGGTCCGCCGCATCACCAGTGAGGAAGATTTGATGCGGCTTGTGCTCCAGCAGCAGCTTCTTGAGCGCATCGACATCCGCCTGCGTGCTCTTGAAGCGGCGGTAGCGGCCCTGCTCATAGAAGGGCAGATCGAGGAAGGTAACGTGCTGGTGATCCAAACCGAGTGCCTGGGCGGCATCACGCAGTTCACCGCGCAGGATGAGGCCTTTGAGCTGGCGCAGGACGGGGGTGTCCTCGCCGAACTCTCCTTTCGCATCGAGCTGGGAGAGTGCTTCTTTGCCATAAACGACCTGCGCCTTCCATTCATCGGGCTTGGTGGCATTGGAGGAGAGCTCGAGGAGGGTTCCGGCGAATTTATCGGCTTCGCTGTCCGGCACGCGGAGGCTGCCGGAGGTGAGGGAGATGAGGTGCACATCGTGGCCTTGTTCAATGAGGCGATCAATGGTGCCGCCCATGCCGACGATGGCATCCTGAGGCTCCGGTGAGAGCACGAGGCAGCGCTTTGGAAAGGGCCGCGCACGCTCGGGGCGGTAGGTGTCATCCTCGTCGGGCTTGCCGCCGGGCCAGCCGGTGATGGTGTGCTGGAGTTGGTTGAAGATGCGGATGTTCAGCTGATAAGCCGGGCCTTGCTCGGAGAGCAGATCGCTGAGGCCGTGCTCGTTGTAATGCTCATCGATGAGCTTCAACACGGGCCGCTTCGTCTTGAAGGCCTGCCAGACCATGGCGCGGCGTGTCTCACGCGGCGTCCACGACACGGGACCGACCAGCCAGGGGAGTTTGATGCGTGTCAGCTCACGCGAGGCACCTTGGTCGATGAAGAAGCGGGCATCGGGATGATCTTGAAGGAAGGAGGCGGAAACGGCTTCCGTCATCGGTCCTTCGACGGCTTTGGCCACCACGCCGCCTTTGTTTTCGCCCCAAGCCATGAGCACGAGTTTTTTCGCCCGCAGAATGGTGCCCACCCCCATCGTGATGGCAAAGTGTGGCACGTTTTGCTCGCCGCGGAAGTCGCTGGCGGCGTCCTGACGCGTCACGCGATCCAGCGTGATGCGGCGGGTGAGCGAATCGCGGCTCGAACCGGGTTCGTTGAAGCCGATATGGCCGGTGCGGCCGATGCCGAGGATTTGCAGGTCGATCCCGCCCACGCTGTCGATTTTCTGCTCGTAGTCGCGGCAGTGGTTGAAGACCTGGTCGCTCGAAATTGTGCCGCTGGGGATGTTGATGTTCGCCTTCGGGATGTCGATGTGATCAAAGATCTGCTCCGCCATGAACCGCGCGTAGCTTTCCGGATGATCGGAAGCGAGGCCGAAGTACTCGTCGAGGTTGAAGGTGATGACATTCTTGAAGCTCAGCCCCTCCTCTTTGTGCAGGCGGATCAACTCGCGGTAAAACGGCACCGGGGTGGAACCCGTGGCCATGCCGAGCACGGCAGGCTGGCCGGCTTTGTTTTTCGTGGTGATGATCTCCTTCACCTCCTGTGCCAGCGCCTTCGCGGCAGCGGCGGAATCGGCGAAGATGGTCGTCGGGACTTTCTCAAAGGCTTCAGCGGGAGATCGGAGGGACATGGCGGCAGTTGGTGGGGAAGACGAGCGCACAGTTCTGCGGGAAAAGCAGGGGTCAACTCCCCGCTCGCCGCACTTTCAGAACGCACGTTGCTTCAACGCAACGAAACGCCGGAAGTGATCTTGCGAGGCGGAAGCGCAGGCGTCATTCGCCTTCTTCTTCGAGCCGCCAGGGCCTCTCCGGCTCAGGCAGTAGATTCGAAATGCCCGGCGGCACCAGCGTGATGACGAGGTCGATAGGAATGAGCACACCGGTGGTGTCTTTGCGGAAGTTTCGCGGATGGGCGTCGGTGGCAAGGATGCCGTCACTTTGGCGATACCATGTCACGTTTTGGATTTCCGGGTTCACGATGAGGTCGGCGCTGACTTGAGTGAATCCGAACGCTGCGAAGAAGGCGTTTACGTCACCTTCCGTGGCAGGGTCTTCCACAAGCTGGTCAATATAGGGCTGCGAGACGGCCATCTGCGGCTCGGCACTGGCAGGATTGACGATGCCTTTGTAGTGCGTCTCCAGACCAAAAACCGCTTCGATAACTGCCCATCGCCGGAGGTATTCGGAGGGCAAGGCCCCGCGCATGGCGAGCTTTCGCTTGTTTTGAAACGTGCGCGGATCGAGCAGCACCGTCTCATCCAGTATCCGGCCATAAAAACCAAGGACGGTGTGTTTGAAGACGGTAGTCTTGGTTTCGTCGCCAAACACAATATGCTCACCACCAACAAACGTGGGCTCGTCACAGGGCGGCGGCGGAGCCGTTGGCTCCGATGCTAATCGCTTTAGCTCAATCTCACGGGCGGCGGCGAGCTGACCCTTCCGTTCTGGGCCAAAATGGAGTGAATCATGTGCTCCCGAGAGACGCGCGGCTGCTTCGAGATGGCTTCGCGCATTTTGCGGGGATCGGTCAGGATGATGGTCGGGTTCTTCATGGGATGATGATGGTTGGTTCATAAAACTTCGTCAAGCGGCGGGATGGATACGCTTCATGGTGGCGAAATCTGAATCGAGAGGGTGCGGAGATTGGGGTGGGGAAGTTTGGCGCTGAGATCGACTTCGAAGGGCCTTTGCGTGGTGTTTCCGGCGAGGTCTTCGAGTTCGGGATCAATGGTGATTTCATGTTTACCTGGCTTCCAGGGCGCTTCGGGCGTGAAACGCCATTCGATGTGTTGGAGGTCGATGACCTTCGCTTCGGCATCACCGGGCGTTTGTTTCACTTGGAGGGCACGAGCGAAGATTTGAGGCTCGAAGAGTTCGTTCGTGATCACCACAAGCGGCTCGGTCGTTCCGGCCTTGGGCGGATGAATCTGCCAGCGGGCGGGATCAGGCTGCTCGTGATCGGCGACAATGGGTTCGAGATCGAAAACACCTTCTTTACTTATCGGCACGCCGCTCGTGGACCGCCACTGCCCGGAGGCGACGAGGCGGTAGTGCTCTCCCGCGATCAAAACCGGCCCTTCATCGACATGGAGATTCACGCCGGTCTTTTGGCGGCCCGGATGCAGCATCACCGTGAGCCGTTTGCCATCCGGTGACCACAGTTCGGTCTCGCGAAAGGCTCCCGCGACTTCTTCGCCGTTTCGCTTCTGCAACGTGAGATGCTTCAAGAAAACGCCCTGCTCCATTGGCTCCGAAAAGTCGAGGTAGAGCTTCAGAGTGTTGGCTGGAACGAGGCTGGTGTTTGGAGAGAGATGGACCCTGGGGCGCACCGGATCGGATTGATCCAACGAGAAATAGCCGCCGCTGGATGAAGCGCCGGTCTCGATCGTGAAACGATACGACTGTCCGCGCACGAAGGGGGCCGAGGGCTTGAAGAAGAGGGTGCCCTTTTCGGAGGATTTGCTGCCGAACAGCGGCCGTGAAGAACCCTCGACGAATACCGAGAGGTGACCGGGGGCCGTTGTGTGGGGCGATTGGACGGCAAGAGTGCCGTTGTCGATCTTCCAATTTGTTCGGGCCGATTCTCCCAAGCAGGACTCACGCAAAGGCGCAAAGGCGCAAAGAATCAGCAGATTGAAAACTGAGAATTGCCGCCGGGCGTTCGCGAGTGCCCGGCGAGGCAATTTGTCATTTTCTGTTCTCATGGCAACGCCGCCACTTCCAAGCTCAGCGTGCCTTCGTTTTCCTTCAAAATGATCGCACGGGTGTTGTCGAGTTTGTCGGCTTGGACGGCTCCGAAGAGGCTATCGACGATCTCGATGCCTTGCGGGCCTTCGTGTTGTTTTTCATCGCGGCGGGCGGCGTTTTCGTTGGTCTGCGGGGCGTCGAGGTAGTCCATGCTGATGCGGGCACCCCACATCTTGCTGGGGCCGAAGGCGTTCTGCTTGAAGCGTTGGGTGTGGACGACGAGCCAGTCCTTGCCGCTTTTGTCGGTGTAGCTGAAGAGATCGAGCGGGCGGTTGCCGCTGCCGAGTTCCACCATGCTCACGCCTTTGACCTGGGCACCGCTTTGCAGGTCATCGACTTTGAATTTGGCCACCGGCGTGCAGGCAAAGGCACCGACGACGAAGGTCTCGCCCTTGTCAGAATAGGGGATGAAGCTCTGGATCGGTGCTTTCGTCTCCCATTTGCGATGGGCGACGTGGTAAGTCTCGGCGCTGAAGACGTTGGCGGTGCTGCCGTGCTTGATCGGCACGGGGATGGTGAAGATGCGGGAGGCGAATTCTTCGTTGCAGGTGCCGGTGGCGAAGACGCGTGTGCCATCGAAGGCCACATCGGTGATGTGGGTGACCTTGCTGGCGGTGCCGCCGGGCAGCGTGATGCGTGCCCACGGGAGGTTCGTGGTATCAAAAGGAGCGACCTTGCCTGCGGCATCGACGGTCACGATAAGCACGGCATTGTCTGGTCGGCGTTGCACGGCGAGGTAGATGCGACCGCTGGCAGGATTGGCGGCGAGGTCTTTGATGGTGATGTCCTCCTTCTTCGCGCCGAGTCCACCGGCGATGACGCTGCCGATGTCCGCCACCGGCTTATCGAGCACCTTCTTTTCAGGGCCGATATCGCCCGTTTGGATGGCGACGATACTCGCCGTGCCGGGTTCGGCCACGAGCAGCAAGCCATTCGGGCCAAAACTGATCGAGGAGAGTGATTTGAACTCCAAACCACCTGTCTGGGGCGATTCGATGAGCGAGGGCGAAACAGCGACCGGAGCCGCAGCGAGCGTGGTGGCCGCAAAGGCGGCGAGGAGCGTGGTTTTCATGGCGGTACACCCATCGTAGGATGGCCGCCGGTTCTTTGTCACGACCAAACTAGCCTTTCGGCGTGTGTGGCACGAGGACGTCCGCAGCGGTGTTTTGCTTGGCTCGCTTGGCAGCTTCTTTGGCGAAGACTTCCTGGGAACGCACCACTTTGGCGCTGGGCGTTGTGGGTGTGACCCAGGTGCCATCGGGACGCAGGATGCGGCCACGGGAGGTGTCTTTGAAGTGGGTCTCCAAGATGTGCGTGAGGCGTTTGCGGGCTTCTTTGTCCTCGACGGGCACGAGTAGCTCGACGCGCTTGCTCAGGTTGCGGTTCATGAAATCCGCGCTGGCGATGAAGACGGCATTTTTGCCGCCCTGGCGGAACCAGAAGATGCGGGCGTGCTCCAGGTAGCGGTCGATGATGCTCACGACGCTGATGTTTTCACTCAGCCCCTTCACGCCGGGGCGGAGGCAGCAGATGCCGCGGATGTTGAGGCGGATCTTCACCCCTGCGCGGGAGGCTTCATAGAGCGCCTCGATCATCTCGCGGTCTTCGAGGGCGTTCATCTTGAGCATGATCTCGGCGGTCTCACCCTGACGGGCACGTTCGCCCTCGCTGCGGATGAGGGAGACAAGGCGCTCGCGGAGGCCGAAGGGCGCCATCGAGATCTTCTCGAAGTGCACGAAGCGGGAGCGGCCGGTGACGGTGTTGAAGAAGGCGGACGCATCACTGCCGAATTCGGCGCGGCAGGTGAGCACGCTGATGTCGGTGTAGAGCTTGGCGGTGGATTCGTTGTAGTTTCCGGTGCCGAAATGCATGTAGCGCATCAAGCGACCGGATTCTCGGCGCATGACGAGGCAGACCTTGGCGTGCGTTTTGAGCCCGGCGACGCCGTAGATGATCTGGGCACCCGCGTTGATGAGGTCGCCAGCACGTTCAAGATTGCGAGCCTCGTCAAAACGAGCCTTTAGCTCGACGAGCACGGTGACATGTTTGCCGGCTTGCGCCGCACGGATAAGGGCGGAGATGATGCGGCTATTCTTCGCGGTGCGGTAGAGGATCTGCTTGATGGCGATGACATCGGGATCTTCCGCAGCTTCTTCGACGAGGGAGAGGATGGGATCAAAGCTCTCATACGGATGCTGCATCAGGATGTCGCCACGCTTGATGGCGTCGAAGATGCTCTCACCGGGCTGGATGGCGGTGCAGGGCTGGCTTTCCCATGGCACCACTTTCAGCTCCTCAAAGCCCGCCAGGCTCGAAATGGCGTAGTAACCACGAAGATCGAGCTCGCCATTCACTTCGTAGATTTGCGGGCCTTTGGAGCCGCAGAGCTCACGGATGACCTTCACCAGATTTCGCGGGGCACCGGCCTCGATTTCGATGCGGATGGCCGCGCCGCTTTGACGTTTCTCCAGGATGGCTTCCATCTCGCTGGCAAGGTCAAAGGCACCTTCGTCATCGAGGGTGATGTCGGTGTTCCGGCTCACGCGGAAGCGGGCGGTGGCGGTGACCTTTTCGGAGGGGAAGAAGTCGCCGATAAAGAGGCTCACGACGTCCTCGACGTTCATGTAAAGGTGCTCGCCGCCATCGGGATCGGGCACGGGAATGTGTCGCGGCAGCGTGGGGGCCTGTGGCAGCACGAAAATGACCTTCCGCTTCTCGGTGTGGCCGTTTTCACCGTTCTGCACCGTGCAGATGATCACGATGTGCAATGCAGGGATATTCGCCCGAGGTTGCTCGGCATCCAGAGCCACGGGCGAGAGCACCGGGGCGATGTGCTCGACAAAATAATCGTGCAGATGCGTGCGCTGGCCGGTGGTGAGTTCGGAGGCGGTGAGGCGGCGGATGCCTTTCTCGCGCAGCATCGGCAAAAGCTGTCCGTTGAGAATCTCATACTGGCGGGCCACAAAGGCACCGGCCTGCTGCTGGATCTGCTCCCAAAGCTGTGTCGGGGAAAGGCCCGCGTTGTCTTTGACTCGTTTGCCCTGCTCCCGCATCACTTGGAGGCCGCCCACGCGGACCATGAAGAACTCGTCGAGGTTCGACGCGGTGATGGCGATGAATTTGACGCGTTCCAGCACGGGCAAGTCGGCACGGGCGGCCTCATCTAGCACGCGGGAATTGAAGGCCAGCCAGCTCAGCTCGCGGTTGATAAAGTGTTCTTCAGTGAAGACGAATTTCGGGGTCTCTGTCGGGGGCATTGGTCCCGTCATCATGGGGCGGGGAGGGACGGAGGCAAGTGACGTTCAACGGCCACCCTACGATGTGATCCGGCCTATAGTTCCTTGCCAGCCATCAAAAGGCATGGTTGTTGCCAATTGAACAAGCCATGAAAGTTAAAAAGTTAATCGCCGAGTCAATCGAGCTTCACGACTCAAAGGGAAACCTCCGCATGAGCCTTCATGCATACGCCACGCCGGCAGGCCCAAGCCTTGATTTGTATGGAGAAGACCGATCTGCCATATCCCTGTCAATCTTTGAGGGAACTGCCAATATCACCATACGAGAACCCGACGGACGAACTGCTATTACTATTGCCCGTCGAAACGATGGCAGGCTCGGAATAACCGTGGGCAACGCTGTTCTTGCATTTCCAGGGCTGCCGAAGCGTCCAAGAAAGACGCTTCCGAAAAGCTCCCAGGGCACAAAATTACAAAAGAAGAAGCCATCCAAAGGTGGTCGCACTCAAAAGTAATCTGACAGGCAAAACCCTTTGTTTGAAGATGATGCTCACCTCCTCCTCTCCAGCCGGAAAGCCAGAGCGGCCAGCAGGAAGGAGCCAGCGATCATGAGGGTGCTCAGGGCGTTGATCATGGGCAGGTTGCGGCCTTTCATCATGCTGGCGACACGCAGTGGCAGGGTCGTGGTGCCGGGGCCGCTGACGAAGAAGGTGATGACGTAGTCGTCGATGGACAGCGTGAAGGCCAGCAGGCCTCCGGCGAGGATGCCGGGCAGTAGCAGTGGCACGAGGACCTTCCGCGTGGCGGTCCACGGCGAAGCACCGAGGTCGCGGGCGGCATCGAGCAGGGTGAAATCGAAGTCCTGCAAGCGGCCGAGCACCACCATGGTCACAAAACTTACGCTGAAGGTCACATGGGCGATCCAGATCGTCGCCATGCCCAGTTCCACGCCGAGCGCGACGAAGAAGGCGAGCAGCGACATGCCCATCAGGATGTCCGGCATCACCAGCGGCAGCGTCACCAGCATGGAGTGCAGGCTTTGCAGCCACGACTTGAAGCGATGCAGCGCCAGCGCCGCGAGCGTGCCGAGCACCATCGCGGTGACCGAGGAGACGGCGGCAATCTTGAGCGTGATGAAAAGGGCGTCCCAGACCTCGTCGGCCTCGCGGAGCTTTTCATACCATTGCCAGGTGAAGCCCTCCCACTCGCCGCCAAAGCGCGAGGCGTTGAAGGAATTCAGCACCAGCATGGCCAGCGGGGCGAAAAAGAAGGCCAGCACGACCATCGTGACGAGGGCAGGGAACCACGATCTTTTCACGACGCGGTCTCCTTTCCAAAAACACGACGCCAAAGCGCCGCGAGCAGCATCGGCACGAGCACGGCGAGCATCAGGCAGGCGGCGAGAGCGCTGGCGTGCGGCAGGTTGCGGTCGCCAAAGGCACGCTGGGTGATCTTGTTGCCGAGCATCTCATCATTCGGACCGCCGATGAACTGCGGGATCACATACTGACCGAGGGCGCAGACGAAGACCATCAACGCCGCCGACATCAGTCCACGACGCACGCCCGGCACAAACACCCGCCAAAACGCCCGCCACGGGCTGGCACCCAGATCACGGGCGGCATCGAGGAGTTGAAAATCAAACTTCTCCGCCGCCGCGTAGAGCGGGAGGATGGCGAAGGGCAGTTGGGTGTAAACGAGCACCAGCAGCACGGCACCTGCATTGTTCAGCAGCATCGCATCCTCAGAGACCAGGCCACAGCGGATCAAAAACTGCGTGAGAGCGCCTTCGGGATGCAGCAGCGATTTCCAGGCAAAGATGCGGATGATGAAATTCGTCAGGAACGGCACCACCACGAGCAGCAGGAGCAACCGACGCCATGTCTCGCCGACGCGGGCAATGTGAAACGCCATCGGCAAGGCCAGCGTGAGGCAGATGAGGGCCGTCGCCGCACTCAGCCAGACCGTTTGCCAGACCACCGGCAGGTAATTGGCCTCCCAGACCGCTTTCAGCGTGTCGAGGCTCCACCCTTCCCCGATGCCGCCGCGAAGATCGGAAGGTCGAAAAGCCATCGAAACGACCAAACCGGCCGGAACCGCAGAAAACG
The DNA here is from genome assembly GCA_016713245.1 of Verrucomicrobiaceae bacterium. Classification (GTDB taxonomy): domain Bacteria; phylum Verrucomicrobiota; class Verrucomicrobiia; order Verrucomicrobiales; family Verrucomicrobiaceae; genus Prosthecobacter. Next base: position 2,000,505 of record JADJPM010000004.1, read on the forward strand.
CCAGCATCCATGCCAGCGAAGGCAGGGTGAGGAAAAATTCGCGGCGGCGGTTCGTGCTCAAGGCGGCGCACAGAGGGCGTGATTGCCTCAAAATCAAGCCGGGGCGTGGCCTCACGGTGAAACCAGCGTTACCGACGAAGCCCGCACCCAATGCAGGCGTATTCTGCGGCACCATGTTGAATCGACTTTCCCTCACTGCCGCCCTCGTTTTTCCGCTACTGGCCCACGCCGAGCCTCCCAAGGCCACGATCCTCGAAACGAAGATCATCTCCCAGCAGCCTGACCTCTACCACGGCTGGCCCACGGTGGCCCGGCGGGCGAATGGCGAGCTTTGGGTTTCCTGTTCGGGTGGTCGCGAATCGCATGTGTGCCCGTTTGGTCAGGTCGTGGCGATGACTTCCCGCGATGAGGGCAAAACATGGACCTTCCCCCGCGTGCTGCTCGATAGCGCCACAGACGACCGCGACTCCGGCGTGCTCGAAACGGCCAAGGGCACGCTGTTGGTCACCACCTTCACCTCGCTGGCCTACGAGGACAGTTTCAAGAAAGCCACGATGATGGCCGAGCACACCGACAAGGGCTGGGTCTCCAAAGCCATGCCGCCGGAGCGATTCGCTCGCTGGAAAGCCGCACACGAGCGCCTCAACGACGAAGAACGCCAGGCGGAGCTTGGCGAGTGGCTCATCCGCAGCAGCGACGGCGGCAAAACATGGTCGCCCCGCATTCCCACGGTCGTGAATAGCCCCCACGGCCCCATCCAGCTCAAGGACGGCCGCCTGCTTTACCTCGGCAAGCAGCTCTGGACCGGTGACAAGAAGATCGGTGCCGCCGAATCCAAGGACGATGGCCTGACGTGGCAGTGGCTTTCGGAGATTCCGACCCGCCCCGGCGATGAAGTGCCGAAAGGCCTGCACGAACTCCATGCCGTCGAGGCCGCCGATGGCACGATCATCGCCCAGATCCGCAATCACAACACCGCCAACAAAGGCGAGACGCTGCAATCCGAGTCCAAAGACGGCGGCAAGACCTGGAGCATGCCGCATTCCATCGGCGTTTGGGGCCTGCCCAGCCACCTGTTGAAGCTTCGCGATGGTCGCCTCGTCATGACCTGCGGCCACCGTCGCCCGCCCTTTGGCAACCAAGCCCGGATCAGCACCGACAACGGCCAAACCTGGAGTGAAGGCATCATCCTCTCCGGCGATGGCGCAGGCGGCGACCTCGGTTACCCCAGCACGGTCGAGCTCACCGACGGCACGCTTTTGAGCGTCTGGTATGAAAAGATGAAGGACACCCCCACGCCGTCCTTCGTCAGGCGACCTGGCGGCTGGAGTGAGGCTGAGTCGGGGCCGAAAAGATCGGCCCCATGTTAACCAATTGGCCCAGAACTCGGCGCATTTTGCGCCACCTTTTCATTTCTGCCCCTTGTGTACTCTGTCGGATCCCCGGGAAAGGCTTGGTGGTGCGACAAGAGTCTCAATTTCAGGTCCGTTTCGTCATTCGCCATTCTGATTTCGTCATTGCCCCATGCCTTCCACCCTCGCTGAACTCCCCATCGGCACTGATGCCATCGTTCAGGCCATGCCCACCGGCCGGTCCTGCCTGACCCGCCTGCGGGAAATGGGCATCGTTCCTGGCACCCGCATCCGTGTGACCCGTCGCGCCCCGCTGGGCGAGCCGATCGAGATCAGCGTGCGTGGCTCCCAGCTTTCCATGCGCAACCACGAGGCGGCCTTCATTGCCATCGCTCCCGTCGCCGCATGAGCACCGCAGCTGCCGAGACGCCGCTCATCGCCATCGTGGGGAACCCGAATTCGGGCAAAACCACGCTCTTTAACCTGCTCACCGGCCTCAAGCAGAAGGTCGCCAACTACCCCGGCGTCACCGTCGAAAAGAAGATCGGCGAGTGCTACAGCCAGCACGGCAAAAAACTGCGCCTCATCGACCTGCCAGGCGCTTACAGCCTGAACGCCCGCTCGCCCGACGAAGCCGTTTTGCGGGACGTTTTACTCGGTCGACGCCCCGAGACCCCGCGTCCGGACCGCGTGGTGTGCGTGGTCGATTCCGCGAACATCGAGCGAAACCTCTACATGGTCTCCCAGGTGCTAGAACTCGGCCTGCCGACGATTTTGGTGCTCAACATGGCTGACGTGGCCGAGCAACGGGAGTGGCGCATCGACGCCGCGAAGCTCAGCGACCTCCTCGGCATCCCCGTGGTGAAAACACAGGCGGTGACAGGGCAGGGGATCATCGAGCTCAAACTCGCGCTCAGTCGCGAAGATGTGCCCGCGACGAATTGGCAGAGCGCCGTCATCCCCGCTGGGGTGCGTGCCGCTTTGGAGCAAAGTCGTGGCCCGCTTTGCGAAACGGGGGCGATTCATGCCAAGGCCTCGCTGCTGGAGCCGCTTTACCTTCTCTCCGGCCACGATCCCACGCACTCCGGCCTCGCCGATGCGCAGATGAACCGCATCCACGAACTGCGGAAGAGCATCGACGCCGCCTTCCCCGGCTGGGAGGACGATCTCGTGGCCGAACGCTACCGCAGCATCGAAAAACTCTGCGCCGAGGTGCTGAAGCGGCCCGATCAGGAGAAGGTGACGATCACCGACAAGCTCGATCGCATCTTCCTCCATCCCGTGCTCGGCTTTGTGAATCTGCTGCTCGTGCTCGGCATCCTCTTCTACCTCATCTTCCGCGTCGCCGAAGGGCCGATGGGCTGGATCGAGGGCATCTTTGGCGATCTCGGCGCCTGGGTGGAGACCCTCATGGGCCCTGGCGACCTGCGTGACCTCATCGTCAATGGCGTCGTGCCCGGTGTGAGCGGCGTCGTCATCTTCCTGCCGCAGATTTTAATCCTCTTCTTCTTCATCGGCATCCTGGAGGATACCGGTTACATGTCCCGCCTCGCCTTCATCATGGACTGGCTGATGAGCAAGGTGGGGCTCAATGGGAAGTCCTTCCTGCCGTTCTTGAGCTCCTACGCCTGCGCCGTGCCCGGCGTCATGGCCGCGAGGACCATCGACAATCCGAAGGACCGTCTCATCACCATCCTCATCGCCCCGCTCGCCTCCTGCTCGGCACGACTGCCGGTGTATTCGCTGCTCATCGCCGTCCTGTTTCCCGTGGGGCAGGTGGGAGCGTGGACGCAGGCGGGCATCATGCTCTCGCTCTATGCGCTCGGCACCGGCAGCGCCTTCATCTTCGCGTGGATCTTCAGCAAGTGCGTCATGAAGGGCGAGGCCAGCCCGATGATCCTCGAAATGCCGCCCTATAAGCGGCCCGCGCTCAAATCCATCCTCCTGCTTGTGTGGCAGCGTGCGAAGGCCTTCCTCGTCCGTGCCGGCACCATCATCCTCGGCATCTCCATCCTCATCTGGGCCGCCTCCACCTACCCGAAGACCGACACCGAGGACAAATCGCTCCAACTCGCCAATAGCTTCGCCGGGCAAGCAGGCCACTTCATCGAGCCCGCCATCCAACCCCTCGGCTACGATTGGAAAATCGGCATCGGCTTGATCGGCAGCTTCGCCGCCCGCGAGGTCTTTAATTCCACCATGAGCGTCGTCTATGCCGTCGAGAGCGACGACGACGAAAACCTCGACCCACTGCGCGACAAGCTCGCCGCCGAGCGTCGCCCCGATGGCAAGCCCGTCTATTCCCCGCTCGTCTGCCTCAGCCTGCTCATCTTCTACGTCTTCGCCATGCAGTGCGTCAGCACCATCGCCATCGTGAAACGCGAAACCGGCTCCTGGAAGTGGGCCATGCTCCAGCTCGGCTACATGACCGGCACCGCCTATGTCCTGAGCCTCCTCGTCTTCCAGATCGGCACCGCGATGGGGTATTGGTCGGAGGGGGGGGGGGCCCCCCCCCCCCCTTGGTGTTTTCCCCCCCCCCCCCCCCCCCCCCCCCCCCCCCCCCCCCCCCCCCCCGGGGGGGGGGGGGGGGGCCGGGCCCCGGCCCCCCCCGGGGGAGAGCCCGGGGGGGGGGGGGGGGGGGGGGGGGGGGGGGGGGGGGGGGGAGGGGGGCCCCCCCCCCCCCCGGGGGGGGGGGGGGGGGGGGGGGGGGGGGGGGGGGGGGGGGGCCCGGGGGGGCGTTTTCCAGATCGGCACCGCGATGGGGTATTGATCGGAGGGCGGGATTGCATTCGCGCCCATTTGTCCGGTCTGTGGTTCACGCTCTCCCATGAAACTGGTTTTCCACGTCCTCTCAGCGGTTCTGCTGCTGATCGTGTTTACCGTGCTCTGTCTGTACCAAGACGTTGCCTTGGGGGAAATCATCCACCGTGCGGTTTCATGGGGATTCCCGCAGTAGGAACCTATGCCGAGTTCAAAAGCGGTTTTGGGTGTTCACCGAGTGATTGTTCACCGGAAGGCACGTTCACCCGGGGGCGATTCAACCACTATTCCTCCCGCCATGAGCTAGAGCAGGCTGCCACGAAAGACACCATGCCAGCCTTCATCGAGCCGACGTCGTGCATGATCATCCAGATCGGTCGCCCACCACGACGCAGCCTCCAGAGTGGCCGAGTCAATGAGGAAGTATGGTGCAAGTTCCGCGATGGCTTTGATGTGAAGCATAGGAACAGGTGTCCCTGCGATGACTGGCTTCCGCCGCCCTTGTCACCTGCGATGACTTTTTGCGGCGGCGACTGTTCCACTTTCTCAGCGTGCCGACAGCGCGAGATACTCAGCCAGAGCCTCGCGGGCGCTGGCTGATCGATCTGTGGGCTTTCGAGCCATCAAACGCGTCGATCCATTCCCCGACCGCCCCTTCCAGCGGCTCCACGCGATGCTGCAAATGCGCGGTGATGACCTGCGGGGCCAGTTCCCCTTCAACCGGCAGGCGACCCGTCAGGGCAAAGTAGAACACACAGCCGAGCGCATAGAGATCCGTGCGTTCATCGAGTCTGCCGCCCTCGAAGCATTCGGGAGCCATGAAATGCACGGAACCGCGCAGTTGGTGGGTCTCCACAGGCAAAGCTTGCGCATTGCCCAGATCAGCGATCACAAACTCGGCGGAACTCCGCGCCCTCCCGAATAAGTTCCAGAAGATCTCCCACAGATTCAGGGAGGCCCACAGATTGGGTTTCTGAAATAATCTGCGGGCCTCCCTGAATCTGTGGGAACTTACTCTCTGTCCTACCATCAAGCCGCCTTGGGTTCCGGTGTCCTGCGGTGAACCTGAAACAACCGCCGAGACCGCCGAGGTCCGCCGAGGTTCTCGGAGGAAGATATTCTCCGGTTTGAGGTCCAGGTGCAGGAAACCGGTCTCATGGATCGCCGCGAGGCCGCTGAGGCTTTGGCGGACGAGCGTGTCGAAGTCCGCCGCATCGAGCTGACCGAGCTTTTCCAGGTTGTTGCCCTCGATCCACTCCATCACCATCTCCTCCGCATGGCATGCGAGCACTCGAACGACCTGCGGATGCCGGATCGAAACAAGCTGCGCTGCCCCTCCCGGCTTCTTCACGGCCACGATGCGCCCCGTCTCCCGATCCCGCGCACGCCACACCTCGCCCTGCGAGGAGCGGGAGAGGCATTCGAGAAGGTCGTGGGGCATGGGAGGGGCGATCAGGATGGCATGGACTCCGGCTCGTCCGATGCCCGACTGCTCCTGCATAGTTCGGTGAAATCAGCGAGTAATTCAGCCTTTGGAAACAAAGGCTCATGGGGACGCGGTGGACCGCAGGCGATCTGCCATTTGGCCAGAACGGTCAGGTAGCGGTCACGGGCTGTGGCGGGAATATCCACGGGAGCCAGCCCCTTTGTTAGCAAGGGTAGATTCGCCAACATGCGGGCCATGCGTCCATTGCCATCGGCGAAGGGATGGATACGCACGAAGGAGGCGTGCAGCCAGATGTGATCCTCAAGGGCGTCCCCGCTGCCAGAACGGCGGCGGTTGAGCTCACGCAGCCACTCTTCCATCAAGACGCGGACATGGGGAGCGGCGGCGTAGGCATCATTCCAGACGCGCTTGCCGTTCACCATCACGGGCGTGCCGTTATCCTCCACCTTCCAGCCGCCAATGGGCTGGAGGTAATCCACGGTGGTTCCTTGCATCAGCCTGGTGTGCAGGCGGAACAAATCCTCCGAGGTCAAGTCACGGTCCTCCTTTAGATAGTCCGTCAGCAGCTTCAGCGCCTCATTCTGCGCACGGTTCTGGGCAACATGCTCCACAGGGCGGTTGGCGATCACGGCTGCCTGATCTTTGAGCGCCAGTTCCACCTCACTCAGACTCAAGGTGCTTCCTTCCAGTGTGGTGGTGTTGTATGTCCAGCCGTGGTTCAGCCGCTCCATCGCCAAGGTCACCCGGCACTCGCGGAGCGTGGCCTGGGCCTCGGCGAGGTCGGGTGAGCCGAGGCGGGTGTAGATCTCCACCGCCTTCCTGGCATGGGGCAGGGCCTCGGCGGCGTGGCCTTGGGGCACGAGGGCGTTGGCGAGGCGATGGTTGTCGAGGGCTATCAATTCTTGGCGGCCAACCTTCTCTGACATTTGCAGGGCCTCACGCACCAGGGTCTCGGCGCTCGGCCAGTCCTGTCGGCAGAGGGCCAGCGAAGCCAGATTGCCGGTGTAGATGGCTACACCCTCGGCATCCCTAACGGCGCGGGCCACTCGCAGGGCCTCGCGGTAATGCTCCTCGGCCGCCGCGTAGTCACCGGAGAGCTGCTCGGCATCGGCGAGGTCGTTCAGTCCGATGGCCACATCAACGCTTTCGGCGGCAAGAGTGCGGCGCAGATCAAGTGCCTCACGATAGGCGGTGATGGCGGCGGGGTAATCCCTCTTCAACTGGTGACCGATGCCCCGAAGACCGATGGCGAAGGCTCGCTCGCGAGCACCAGCCTTGGCGGCGATCCAATGCTCGGCGGCGCGTTCTGCGCAGGCTAGCACGGCATCAGCCTGCTGGCGCAGGTAGTGAATCATGCCAGCGTGATACGCACGCCACCCAGCGTTGTCGTTATCGGAGGCGGCCAAGGCCTTGGCTTCTGCTTTCTCACCGAGAGCCAGGCGTTCATCCCAGCGGCCTTGGAACTCGAGGAAGGTAGAGAGCGCATTGCACACGGTCTGGAGGCGGGCATTTTCACCGGCGAGGAAGAGGTCCAGAGCGGGGGCGATGCCGGGCCAGGCGGCTTCGAGGACCGGGAAACGGTCGTGCTTTTGCCAGCCGTTATCCGTGATGAGGGCGTAGGCGCGATCTTCCAGTCGGTTGCCGGTTTTTGAGACGACCTCGGGGCGCTTGCGGCGCAGATAGGCGGCGACCATCGGCACGAGGGCGAAGGTTTCCTCCGTCTCGTCTGGGATTACCAGAGCGCGGTTGGCGAGATCCCCCAAGGCGGTCTGGGTGGCCCTCTTCGAGAGATCGGCGAGTTCGGCGATGAACTTCACTTCGATCTTTTGGCTGAAGTAGGTGAGCGCGGCGAGGACCTGGGTCTCGGCCTGGGTGAAGGTCTCCAGCAGATCGCCAAAGATGAACTCCAGAGGGTCGTTTTCTTTGGCGGCCTGACGGCAGAGGTCGAGCGCACTAGCGAGATTACGACAACCGCCGCGCCCTAACTGACCGACGATCCAGCGCAGCAGCAGCGGATTGCCCCCGGTCTCCTCATAGAGGTGGAGGCGGTCTTCCCGCGAGGCTTTCTGTAGCAGGTCACGACCGATGGAGAGTTCCTCCAGGTATTCGAGTGCGGCATCTTGATCGAGCTTCTCCAAGCGGATGATGCGGGCATCCACATCCGTGCGGCGGCGGCTGGTGACGATGGCCTTGCAGCTCGGTGGCAGGTCGGAGACGAACTCGAAAAGAAGGTTTTGCTGAGGCTTGTCGAGGTTCTCCAAGTTATCGAGGATGAGCAGCACCTTCTCTTGCTGGACGGCGGCTTTGATCAGAGCCGGACGCTGCTCTTCGGGCCTCTCTGCGATCTTGGGAATACCGAGCAGGCGAGCGATCTCATTCAGCATCTCCGGGTAGGCCGGGATGATGGAATTGGAAACTGCGACGCCCCCCTCCGGCGTTAGTTTCTGCACTTTCGTGGAGACGAAGAGAACACGGTCGAACTGTGGCGCGGCGATCTCTGCCGCACGAATGGCGAGGGAGGTCTTTCCCATGCCCCCAGGGCCGTCAATGAGGACGCCCCAGGTGCGTGTCTGCGGCAGCAGGGCCTTGGCGATGGTCTCGAGTTCTGCCTTGCGGCCAAAGAAGCTGGTGAGGCGTGGCAGGTTGTTGGTGGTCTTCTCCGGTTTGGTGGGTTCAGGAGGAATGCTGGTGGGCGCGGTGGCGAAGAGCTTGATCAGGCGTGCTTTGATCTGGGTGAAGAGGCTGAGGGCGAAGTCGGCGCTTTGTTTGCCGGTGCAATCGGCGAAGTATTTGCGGCCATTGCCTTTGGGCGTGGCGTGAAGGTAGATCTGCGATTCGCTGAGGCCCTTGGTGTCATGATTGCCGAAGTCGATGCGGCAGAGGCCGACGGGCACGCAGGGCTTTTCGTCGCTGACAAAGACAGGCAGTTCGTGCTCGCCGATGTACTTGCTGCCTAGGAAGGCAGGACTGACGAGCAGCAGCCCGAAGTCGCACTCCCTGGCGGCTTTTTGAATCTCCTCATGCCACTTTTCACCGGGGAGGATGTGGGTGTCTTGCCAGCGCTGGAAGGTGAAGTCCTTGCAGGCGCGGAGTTGCTTGTCGAGTTCGGCGAGGAGCTTGTCCGGCAGCTTGCCATCGTCATGCGCGTAGGAGAGGAAGTAGCGGACGGTGCGCTTGGGGGAGGCTGGGGCAGGTTTCATCGGAACTGGAAAAGGGCGGCGCTGGAGCTTCCAACCATGAAGGCGGATAGAGCATGCTTTGACCAATTAAAAATGAGGGCGTGGAAGAGGAGGATTTTTGAGCTTCGGCGAACAAATGATCGGTCGCGGACGTTTGAGGCAGCCACCCATGAAACTTCATCTCGCTCTTCTCACTGCCGTTTGTCTCGCTGCCCCTCTTCACGCGGAGGATTGGAAGCCGGAGGAGGGCTTTATCTCGCTCTTCAATGGCACGGACCTCACGGGCTGGTGCTTCCGCGAGAAGACGAAGAAGGAGAACCCGAACCCCGGGGCCATCGTGGCGAAGCATGATGGCAAAACCGAGGCGGCGGACGCGGGGCGCTACATCGTGAAGGATGGCGTGATCGCCGTGACCTTCCCGACGGAGGCGGACAAGTTGACGGGGCAGATTTACACGGTGGCGGAGTTTCCCAAGAACTTCGTGCTGAGGCTCGAATTCCGCGCCTCGGTGAATGCGGACAGCGGCATCTTCATCCGCAAGCCGCAGCTGCAGTGCCGTGATTACCTGGTGGCGGGTCCTTATACCAAGCTGAAGCAATACAAGGCGCAGGAGTGGAACCAGATCGAGGTGACGGTGAAGGACAACGTGGCGGTCTGCACCTGCAATGGCGAGGTGCTGGATGCGGCGCTGGCTCTCCCCGCCACCGGCCCCATCGGGCTGGAAGGAGACCGCGGCGTGATGGAATACCGTCACATCCAGCTCAAGGAGCTGCCGTGAGCAGCCGGGGCGTGATTTGAGCAAAACTCGCTCAATTTGGTGAATCGCCAGGGCAGGGGATTCGCGTATGTTCTTGCACCATGAGCACCGCGATCCCCCAAGTTTATGATTCCCCTGTCTTTCGCATGGCCTGCCAGCAATTCGATCTGGTGGCTGATTTATTGGATATTCCGGATTCGGCGCGGGATCGGCTGAAGTTTCCCAAGCGCAGCGTCAGCGTGGCGATGCCGGTACGGCGGGATGATGGCAGCGTGTCGGTTTTCATGGGCTACCGCGTGCAGCATCATCTCACGCTGGGGCCGACGAAGGGTGGGGTGCGCTTTCATCCTGAGGTGACGCTGGGTGAGGTGGCGGCGCTGGCGATGTGGATGAGCTGGAAGTGTGCTCTGACAGGCCTGCCCTATGGTGGGGCGAAGGGGGGCGTGACCTGCAATCCGCGTGAGCTTTCCACGGCGGAACTGGAGCGCGTGACGCGTCGCTACACGCAGGAACTGATCCCCTTCATCGGCCCGCAGATTGACATTCCGGCGCCGGACATGGGCACGAACGAGCAGACGATGGCCTGGATGATGGACACCTACTCGCTGCAAAGCGGTCACTGCGTGCCGGCGGTGGTGACGGGCAAGCCGGTGGGTCTCGGCGGCTCTCTCGGGCGTCGCGAGGCGACGGGGCGTGGTGTGGCGTATCTTGTTTCACGAGCGATGGACACGATCGGTCTCGCCGCGAATGGCGCGACGGCGGTGGTGCAAGGTTATGGCAACGTAGGCAGCATCGCCGCGAGCACGATGGCTCGCCAAGGCATCAAGATCATTGCGGTGAGCGATGCGTTTGGAGGTGTCTATAACGCCAAGGGTATCGACCTGGACAAGCTGGATCAGCATGTGGCGAAAACACGCAGCGTGGTGGGCTTTGACGGCGCGGAGGCGATCTCGAATGATCAGCTTCTCCTGACGCCCTGCGATATCCTCGTGCCAGCGGCGCTCGAACGACAGATCACGGCGGAGAACGCGGCGAAGATTCAATGTCGCATCCTCGCCGAAGGTGCGAACGGGCCGACGACGCCGGAGGCGGATGCGATCATTGCCCAACGTTCGGAGATTTTTCTCATTCCGGACATCCTCTGCAATGCCGGTGGCGTGGTGGTGAGCTACTTCGAATGGGTGCAGGATCTCCAGAGCTTCTTCTGGGATGAGGGCGAGGTGATGAGCAAGCTCTACCGCATCCTGGAGCAATCCTTCATGCAGACGGTGAACTTTGCCAAGAAGCGCGGCGTGAGCATGCGCCTCGCGGCGCTGAGCCTCGGCATCCAGCGGGTGCATGAGGCCAAGCAGATGCGCGGCCTTTTCCCGTGAGGTGATCAACCTTCCATGATGTAGCTGGCGGCCAGTTTCTGGAAGCGGTCGATCTCGTGGGAGGTTTTTGCCTCATCCCAGCCCAGCTCCGAAGCAAGCAGATGTCCCACGCGAGGTGCAGCGGACATGCTGGCTTGAGCATCGAGCAGGAGACTGCGGCTACGCCTGGCGAGCACATCGCCCACGGTGCGGGCCATTTCGTGGCGAGCATGGAAAATGACCTCCGCACAGGTGAGATCGAGCTTGGGATGCACTTTGCCGCTCCATTCGGGCTCGCGTCTGATGAGGTCACGAATCTCCGCCGCATCGCTGCCATAGACGGCGAGCGGATCATTGGCATCGAGAACCGTTTCCGAACCATGAATGCGCAGATCGTGGGTGACGCAGCGTCTTGCTCCAATGCCGCCGATGAGCTCGGCATGGTCGATCACATCCTCCGCCATGCGGCGATAGGTCGTCCACTTGCCACCGGTGATGGTGATGAGACCAGAGTTGGAGACAAGGATGGTGTGATCTCGCGAAAGCGCGGCGGTGCTTCCTGCTTCCTTCGATGCCACCAGCGGTCGGAGGCCTGCGAACATGCTCAGCACATCACAGGGCCTCGGATCACGTGTGAGGTAGCGTGCGGCATGCGTCATGAGGAACTCGATTTCATCCGGCAGCGGTCGCGGTTCGAGAGTGGCATGATGCACTGGTGTGTCGGTGGTGCCGATGACGACGCGTCCATGCCACGGCACTGCAAACAACACGCGACCATCATCTGTCTTGGGAATCATGATGGCGGAGTCCGATGGCATGAACTCGCGTGGCAGCACAAGATGCATGCCCTGGCTGGGTGAGACGATGCGGCTCGATTCAGGTTCATCCATGCGCCGCACGTCATCGACGAAGACACCGGTGGCATTGATGACACAGCGAGCGCGGATTTCATGCTGACTACCGCTTTCCACACACTCGGCGAGGAGGCCGGTGACGTGACCTTTTTCCTTCATCAGACCCGAGCAGCGTGTGTGATTGAGCAAGATGCCCCCATGATTCACCGCGGTGCGAGCGAGATGAATGGCGAGACGTGCATCATCAAACTGACCATCATGATAAACGATGCCACCATCGAGTCCCTGCGTTTCTAAAGTCGGCAGGCTCTCGATGATCTCCTCACGCGTGAGATAACGCGAAGGCTGCAAGCCGAGCTGGCCGGCGAGCGCATCATACATTTTCAATCCAATGCCATAGAAGGGACCTTCCCACCAATGATAGCTCGGGATGATGAAGGGCAGGCTGTGCACGAGATGAGGGGCGTTGCGAACAAGCAGGCCACGCTCACGTAACGCCTCGAGCACGAGGGAGACATTGCCTTGTTTTAAATAGCGCACGCCGCCGTGGACGAGCTTGGTGCTGCGGCTGGAGGTGCCTTTGGCAAAATCGGATTGCTCGACGAGCACCACAGAGTGTCCACGGGAGGCGGCATCCACCGCCGCGCCGAGGCCGGTGGCCCCGCCGCCAATGATGGCCACATCAAAAGGGCCGTTTTGGGCTTTTAGCCGGGAAAAGAGGGTTTCGCGGTTCATTTGACGGACTTTAGGCTGGTTTGAGCCAGTCTGTCACCGTTCAAAACGAAGGCGCGGGGCGTGGAAACTCCCTCTTGACGCTTTTTCAGGTGGTTTTAATCTCAGGTCCACCTGAATTCCGTATGTGGCTTGGCTTTTTGTGATTCTTAAAAAAACTGTAATGAGCCATCAACCATCCGCTTTTCAGTTCTGCGACTTTCTCTCACCCCTTTTCTTTCATTTTCATTCTCTCTCCTCATGTTCGGCAAACTTTTTGGATTCGTAGCTAGCGATATTGGTATCGATCTCGGCACAGCAAACACCCTCGTCTATGTAAAAGATCACGGCATCGTCCTTCGCGAACCTTCCGTTGTGGCAGTCAAAACTGGCACGAACGAAGTGGTAGCGGTCGGTGATGATGCCAAACGCATGCTGGGCCGAACGCCCGGTGGCATCACAGCCATCCGTCCGCTCAAGGATGGGGTCATTGCGGACTTCCGTGTCACGGAGGCGATGCTGCGTCATTTTATTCGCAAAGTCCAAGGCGGACGTCGTCCGATGCGTGGACCGCGTGTCGTCATCGCAGTGCCTTCCGGCATCACAGAAGTCGAAAAACGTGCGGTGAAAGAGAGCGCTGAGCAGGCCGGTGCCCGCGAAGTGTACCTCATCGAGGAACCCATGGCTGCGGCGATTGGTGTGGGTCTTCCGGTGCAGGAAGCGGCTGGCAACATGATAGTCGATATCGGTGGTGGCACGACGGAGGTAGCCATCATCTCGCTCTCCGGCATTGTTTATAGTCGCAGCGTTCGCGTGGCGGGTGATGAGCTTGATGAAGCCATCATCAATTACATGAAGCGTGCCTACAATCTCATGATTGGCGAACGCACGGCAGAAGAAATCAAACTGCGCATCGGTTCTGCATTCCCACTTGGCAAAGAGACGACGATGGAAGTGAAAGGTCGCGATATGGTGGCAGGTCTTCCCAAGACAATCACGATCACCAGCCAGGAAGTGCGTGAGGCCATGCTCGAACCGCTCAATGCGATCATCGATGCCGTGCGAACCACACTTGAGCGATGCCCGCCTGAACTTTCTGCTGATCTCGTGGATCGTGGCATTATGCTTGCAGGTGGTGGTGCTTTGCTGCGCGGCCTCGATAAGTTGCTTCAAGAAGAAACGGCGCTGCCGGTGCATGTGGCGGAAGATCCGCTGAGTGCCGTCGGCGAGGGCGCTGGCCGTGTGCTCAATGAGCTTGAGTTCCTCCGCAAGGTCAGCACGACTGAAGTTTAATCCGCAGGCCGCGTGACGCGGCTGCTGTCATCGCATCGCGAAGACACGTGTGAAGCGTCATGCCAACTCCAACTAGGCCATGAAGAAACTCAACCTCATCGCGCTCCTGACCTTCATCGCAGGACTCGTGTCCATCTTTACGCTGGACACGCCGACGACGCGTGAGATCCAAGGCAAGGTGCTGGGCCTTTTTTCGCCCTTCATCCATTCGAGCGCGGCCATCGAGCAGGCTGCTACGAATGTGATGGCACCACCGATTGATCCCAAAGCGATCAAACGCGACAACGACGATCTGCGTGTGCAGGTCGAGCGTCTGCGAATTATCCAGCAGAAGTACAATCAGATCATCGAGGAGAACTCGAAGCTTCGCCAGTTGATCGAGTTCAAGCAATCGTCTCCTTTCAAGATGACGGCGGCCAAGGTCATCCGCCGCAATGCGAGCACCTGGTGGAACAGTCTCATCATCGATAAAGGTTCACTTGATGGCATCGGCACGGACAGTCCAGTGATCACCTCGGTGGGGCTTGTGGGAAAGACATCGACGCTGGCTCCACACATGGCGAAGGTGATTCTGCTCACCGACGAACTCTGCCGCGTCTCCGCACGCATCGAGGGCACGTTGGAGCAAGGCATTCTCTCGGGAGAACGTGCCGCACTCGATATCAAGCCGGACCTGCGTCTTCGGTTTCTCAGCATGAACGCGGTCATCAACGCGGGCGCCAGTGCTTACTCAACAGGTGAAGGCGGCGTGTTTCCAAAGGACCTGCTGCTCGGTCGCGTGAAACGTTTTGAGAACAAGGAGATCACGGGGGAGGCGATCATCGAGCCGGCAGTCGATTTCTCCACCATCGAGCACGTCTTCGTCATCGAGATGCAAAGCGTGGTCACTCCCGAAGTGCCTGCGGCGATTCCGGTCAACATCACCAAGCCCTGAGCTGCCATGCTGTTCCATCCAATCGTCTTCATCCTGCTGCTGCTGAGCTTTCTGGTTCAGGAGTTCATTCCCGGCTTGGAGATCGCCCAATTTGCCACGCTCTTCCTTCCAGCGGTCTTCTTCTTTGCCGCGTCGGTGGCAGTGCCTTTTCCCGTGATGCTCATCCTTGCGTTCTGCACGGGGTTCATTTGGGATGCACGCCATCTCCCTGGCGTGAGCGAGGCGATGAGCGGCGGGCTTGATGTGTTTGGTGAGGACAGCGGCGCGGAGTTCTCCGCCTCAATGGCGCTGCCTTTTGGGCTCTCCATCGCCATCTTCGGCATGCTGGGCACCTTGATGCAAGGCATTCGCCCTTTGTTCAAACGCGGGCGTCTGGAGCTGCCTGTGCTCATGGTTGGTGCGGTGACTTTTTCGTGGTTACTGCTCCAGTATATCGTGATGACTTTTCTGCGTGGCCGCCTGGAGTTTCAGCCCATGGTATGGACGAAGATGGTCACGGACACCATGCTGGCCATGCTCGCAGCACCACTCATTTTCCTTTTGCTCTACTCGCTGGCCCGCCTGTCGAGCTATGAAATCAAATACGAAGGCCTGAGGTACCGCTTCGATGGTCGTTAAATACCACTTCCGTCTTTATATCTTCGCGCTCGCCGTGCTCGGCGGGTTCGCGTTGCTGTCGTATCGTCTGTGGTCGCTCCAAATCATGCGGAAGGAGGAGTTCGCGAAGATGATCCCGGGTGCCAAAGAGGAACGCGCCCGCATTCCCGGCCCTCGCGGCGAGATCAAGGACCGCAATGGCATCACCCTGGCCGCGAATAAGGCCACGTTCGAGGTGCGTGTGAACCTCGCGGAAGTGGTGGATGAGTACAAACGCCTCAACAGCGGCAACACGCCCAAGCGTGTGTTCATGAAGCCGGACAGCAACAAGATCACCCGTGAGGTGCAGGAGACGGACATCGTGACCATCTTTGGCGAGATCATCGAGCCACATCTTCAGCGTCTGGGCGTCGAGCGAAAGTATGCCACTGAAGCCGACCGCGAGGCTGAAAGTGAAGGCATGCGAGTTCACTACCGCACCTTTGGTGCCGCCGTGCCTTGGGTGTATCGTGACAACCTTACCTTCGCCGAGTTCAGTCAGATCGCGGAGCATAATCTGGGCTTGCCTGGCGTCAGTGTGGATGAGCGTGCCTCGCGAGTGTATCCGAAAGGTTCGCTCGCTTGTCACATCCTTGGGTATGTGAGCCTTCCTGATGACCAGCGGTCTTCAGCGGAAGATCGCAAAGGGTGGAACTACTTCGTGCCGGATGAGTATGGTGTGGCCGGTGTGGAGAAAAGTTTCGATGATCATCTCCGCGGCAAGCCCGGCGTGCGCACGATGCAAAAAGATCGCCGAGGTCGCATGGTAGGTGAAAAGAGCTATGAACCGCCTCACAAAGGCAATGACGTCTATTTGACGCTTGATGCTCGCATGCAGGTGGTGGCTGAAAAAGCTCTTCGCGATGCCAAAGTGGGCCGCGGAGCAGTGGCGCTAATCGAAGTGAGTAGCGGTGAGGTCTTTGCCCTCGCTTCCGTGCCCTCCTACGATCCCAATAAATTCATCCCCAGCATCAGCCAGGCCGATTGGGATGCGCTTAACGAAAACAAAACCAATCCCCTGATGAATCGTGCCGTGCGCGGTTTCACCCCTGGTTCTACATTTAAGATCCCAATCTCCTTTGCCGGCTGCCTCGCAGGCATCCAGATGAACGCCTACAACTGCTCCGGCTCCGTCACCTATGGCACGAACAGCATGCAGTGCTGGATCCAGCGTCAGGGCGGTGGTTCTCACGGCACGCTTCGCCTCAGCGATGCCATCATGAAGTCCTGCAACTGCTTCTTCTACAAATACGGCAATGACGCCAAGATCAGCCGCATCACGGAGATCGGTCGCATGCTTGGCGTGGGAGAAAAGACCGGCATCGAGCTCGATGATGAAAGCGGCGGCATCTTGCCGAATCCCGAATGGTTGCGTGCCAACAGCCCGAACGAGCGCTGGAGCGATGGCTACACCGCGAACGTCTCTATCGGTCAGGGCAGTGTGCTAGCCACACCGCTGCAAATGGCCTCCGTCACCGCCACGGTGGCGAATGGCGGTAAATCGTGGAAGCCGCATCTTTTGAAGCGTGTGATGGATGGCGACAAAGCCGTCCTCGAAAACCAGCCCAGTATCCGCGCCGATCTTTCCACCAAAGTGAAGCCCGTCGAGATCGAAGTGATCCGCAAAGGCATGTGGAAGGTCGTCAATGACCCTGGAGGCACGGGCAAGTCCGCCCGCATTCCAGGCATCGAAGTGGCCGGAAAAACTGGCACCGCTCAGAATTGGCGTCGCGATGAGCGCAATGTGAAGGTCGATGACAACCACACTTGGTTCATCAGTTTTGCGCCCTATGAAAATCCGCGTTTTGCCTGTGCGGTGCTCGTTCAGAATGGCAAATCAGGTGGCGGCTGTGCGGCACCGGTTGCTCGTCGTGTGCTCGAGCAGTGCCTCGCTCTCGATAACGGTAGCTTCCAGTTCGCCGTCGAGCCCATGCCGCCCGCCGAAGGCCATTTCCGTCACATTTCCTCAGTCGAATACGCCGATGCGGCGGTGCCAGTAGCACCCGGCACGGATGACGACGGCGATACAGGCGTGGGTGCGCCTGTTCGCGAGGCGAGCGATGAACCGGCCCCGCGCAAAAGCGCCCGGCCGAACATCAACCGCCAATCCGGTTCCTCCAGATCCGGTGCCGCCAGCTCCAGCCAGAATGTTCCCAAAGCCGTGCCAGTGAGCCGGCCTGGAAGCTTCAGCCGGGGAGGCGCATCTCAACCTCAACCCGCTCCTTCAGGGGGCGGCCTCTTCCGCAGGCTCTTCAATCGTTGAAGTTCACCCGCTCCTTTCTTCCAACAGCCCTCCCACCAACCAATCATGGCCCTCACTTTCATTCAGCGCATCCGCGAGCTCTTCACGGGTAAAAAGGACATCAAGACTGGCATCCGCCTCGTCATTAACTGCGAAAAACTCGAGAACCGCGTCGCCTTGCTCGACTCCGGCGTCGTCGAGGAATACAACATCGAACGCGTCGGCACCTCCAGCATCATCAACAGCGTCTTTAAAGGTCGCATCCGCAACATCGAGCAGGGCCTCAAAGCCATGTTCATCGACATCGGCCTCGATAAGAATGCTTTCCTCCACTTCTGGGATGCCATCCCCGCCGCTCTCGAAGGCATGGAAGAGGTGAACCGCCGTGGTGCGAAGAAGAAGAAGCGTATCGACAGCAAGGACATCCCCAGCCTCTACCCCGTCGGCTCAGAAATCATGGTGCAGGTCACCAAAGGGCCCGTCGGTAACAAAGGCCCGCGAGTCACCACCAATATCTCGCTGGCAGGCCGCTTGCTCGTTTTGATGCCGCTGAACGACACCTGCGGCATTTCCCGCAAGATTGAAGATCCGAAGGAGCGTGCCCGCCTCCGCAAGATACTCGAAGATATCGACCTTCCGGAAGGAATGGGCGTCATCCTCCGCACGGAAGCCATGGGCAAACGTGCCCGCCACATCATCCGTGACCTCAACATCCTCATCGAGCAATGGAATGACACCGTCGCCGTGCGTGACAACCAGCCTGCACCGGTCTGCTGCCTCCAGGAGCCTGATCTCATCGAGCGCACGGTGCGTGACTTCCTCACCGAAGACATCGACGAGGTCGCCTGCGATGATCCCGCCACCGTCGAGCGCATGCAAAAGCTCGCCGTCCAGATCTCCAAGCGTGCCAAACGCCGCATCAACCTCTACCAAGGTCAGACGGCCCTCTTCGAGCACTACGGCATTCAGAAGCAAATCGACAACGCGTTCTACCGCCAGGTGTGGCTCCCATGCGGCGGTTACATCGTCATCGACCAGACGGAAGCTCTGGTGGCCATCGACGTGAACACCGGCCGCAACAAAGGCCAGAAGGACCAGGACAAGCTCCTCACCGAAACGAATCTCGAAGCCGCCGCCGAAGTGGCCCGCCAGCTCCGCCTCCGCAACATGGGCGGCCTCATCGTCGTCGATTTCATCGACATGAAGCACCGCAAGGACCAGCAGGCCGTTTACAAGGCCATGCTGCAGCACCTGAAGCGTGACAAAGCCAAGACGCAGGTCACACAGATCAGTCCTTTCGGCCTCATGGAGATGACCCGCCAGCGCCTTAACGAATCGCTCGGCACCACGCTTTACGAACCCTGCCCGTATTGCAAAGGCCATGGCCAGGTCAAAACGCCCATCACCATGTCCGTCGAGCTTCAGCGCCGCCTCAGTGCCGTGCTCGGTCGCATGCCGGAGGCAGACCGCGGCATCCTCGTCGTCGTGCATCCCGATGTCATGCAGCGTCTCAAGACCGAAGACGGTGAGCACCTCGTGGCACTGGAGCGTAAATACGGCGCTCGCCTTACCTTCCGCACAGATCCTTCCTTCCACCGGGAGCACTTCACCCTTGCGAACGCCCAGAACGGCGAGGAGATCAAGAACTGAGGAGCCACGGACAGGCGGTGGCTCACTTCTTCAGCTTCTCTTCGCTGAAGCCGAAGAGGTCAGGCCACCGCAGTGCCCGTAATCGTTGTTGTCAGTGATCTCGTGCTCGATGCCTGTGGCTTTGAGCGTCTCTGTGAGGCCCGTTCCGTAGTTTCCGCTAAGTGGCGGGTCTTGTGGCGCAGGGCACGCTGGATTGGTGCGGGTTTGGGCGATCCTTAAAGCACTCAGATAGTTTACCACCTGTGAACGACTCGAGTTGAGGAGTGTAACTACGGGGATCTTTGGCGAAATTAGGGGAGATGATCAGAATGCAATTGACGATTTGAGGCGGTGAGATGCAATCTTGATAAAATAGTCATTTTTCAAAGCTATGCGCCTCACCTCTCTATTCGCGTCCATTGGTCTCACTCTGTCAATCTGCACGGTGGAAGCAGATACTGGAACAGGTCTCGGCATCGTCAATCATGCGCCCAACATCAACGCGGCGCGGGTGGAGGGATCATTGCAGATGCGCCTGCCGGAGAATGTGAACCTCAATGGTGAGGCGGAGATCACCCGCGAGTTTCGTGTGCCGGGAACGCCGACGCTGGTGCGGAATGGCAACAAGACGACCGTCGGATCGATCGTGAACGGGACTGGGAGCGCCTCGCCTTCGAATTACCAGGTGCGGATGAACGGTCGGGCCAGCATCGGGACGTTCCGGCGCCGGGTGGATGCGCTGCCGCTGCCCACCGTGCCGGTGCCTCCCGCACCGACGGGTACGCGGAGCGTCAATGTAAATGGATGCGGCCAGAACATCGGTTCATGGAACACGATCCGGAATCTGACGCTCAACCGGGATGCTGGTGCCTACGCAGTGCCCCCCGGAAATTATGGGAACTTCACGGCGAACCGGGAGTCGACCTTCATTCTCGGCACAGCCGGCGCGACGACGCCCTCGGTTTATTCCTTCCAGTCGCTCACGATCAATAGCGAAGGCCGGATTCGCGTGGTGGGGCCGGTGATCGTGACGGTGGACACGTCCGTGACGCTGAACGGCGAAAGCGGTGCCCATGCCCGGCCATTCTGGTTCGATCTGCGGCTCGCCCGCTGCGGGCTGAACTTGAATGGTGAAAGCTTTCTCTCTGCCAAAGTGACCGCGCCGAACGGCACGGTGACACTGAACGGCGAGTCCTGCCTGACCGGCAGCCTGATTTGCAACTACCTGAACCTCAACGGCGAATCGCTGCTGCGTCTGTGCGAGGAGACGACCACGACGAACCAGCCGCCTGTCGCGCTCTCGCAGACCGTCACCACCGCCGAAGATTCGGCGCTGGCGATCACGCTCAGTGGGACCGATACGGAAAACGCGCCGCTCACCTACACGGTGCTCACGCAGCCCACGAACGGCACCCTGACCGGCACCGCGCCTGCTTTGAGCTACACCCCAGCGGCGAATTCCACTGGCACGGACAGTTTCACCTTCCGTGTGAATGACGGAACGCAAAACTCCGCCACCGCGACGGTCAGCATCACCATCACGCCGGTGAATGACGCGCCGGTGGCCAGTCCGCAGTCCGTTTCGCTCGCGGAAGACACGCCGACGCCGATCACGCTCACGGGCAGCGATGTGGAGGGCTCCGCGCTGACCTACAGTCTGCTCAGTTCGCCGGTGCGCGGCGTTTTGAGCGGCACACTGCCAAACCTGACCTACACACCACAGGCGAACTACAATGGGCCGGACAGCTTCACCTTCCGTGTCAGCGATGGCGCGGCCTTTTCGGCCAGCGCAACGGTTTCACTCACCGTCACGCCCGTGCAGGACGTGCCGGTGGCCTCTTCGTTGAATGTCACGCTGGCGGAGGATGCCTCCGCCACGCTCACGCTCGGCGGCACGGACCCGGACAATGACCCGCTGCAGATCATCCTCCTCACTCAGCCGGCGAATGGCGTGCTCAGCGGTTCGGGTGAAAACCGCATCTACACGCCAGCGGCGAATTTCCATGGCACAGACAGCTTCACCTATCGCGTGAGCGATGGCACCCAGACTTCGGCCGTGGCGACCGTCTCGTTGACGATCACGCCTGAAAATGATGCGCCATTGGCGCTGCCAGCCACGATTTCGGTGGTCGAAGACACGGCGAAGCCGGTCACTCTCTCGGCCTCGGATGTCGATGGTGGCCTGTTGACGTATCAAATCGTCACCCCGCCCTCGCATGGCACGCTGAGCGGCACCGCTCCCGCTCTCGTTTATACTCCCGCCCCGGATTTTCATGGCGAGGACAGCTTCACCTTCCTGGCTTCTGATGGCGTGCTCTCCAGTCCTGTGGCTGCGGTTTCACTCACCGTGACGCCGGTGAATGATGCCCCGGTGGTCAGTTCGAACGTGGTGACCACACCGGAGGACACCGCGACGCCCATCGTCCTCTCCGCGAGCGATGTGGATGGCGATGCACTGTCCTACACGGTGACCACGCAGCCTGCGCACGGCACCCTCAGCGGCACCGCGCCGAATCTCGTCTTCACACCGGCGGAAAACTTCGCGGGCACGGACAGCATCGGTTTCACCGTCTCGGATGGCTCGGTCTCGGTCGCCGGGACGATCAGCCTGGTCATTTCGCCCGTGAATGATGCGCCCTTGGCCGTCGCGCTCACGCTGACCGGCTCGGAGGACGCGGCGCTGCCTTTGCTGTTGCAGGGGACGGATGTGGATGGCGACGCGCTCACCTACACGCTGCTTTCGGAGCCGCAGCACGGCACGCTGAGCGGCACTGCTCCCGCTCTCACCTACACGCCCAACACGGATTTCCACGGCGCGGATGGTTTCAGCTACGTCGTCTCCGATGGGCAGACAGCATCGGCACCTGCGGCGGTCGTTTTCACGATCACGCCGGTTAATGACCTGCCGCTGGCCCAATCTCAGGGCATCACCACGCCGGAAGATACCGCCGTGGCTGTCACGCTCGCTGCCACGGATGTGGATGACGACACGCTGACGTATCAAATCGTCACCCAGCCCGCGCATGGCACGCTCAGTGGCACCGCGCCCGCTGTGACCTACACACCCGCCGCGAACTATGCGGGCAGCGACACTTTCACCTTCAAAGTGAATGACGGAACGGCGGATTCCACGCTGGCGACGGTCTCCATCGAGATCGGGCCGATGAATGATCGCCCGTATGTCGCTGATGTGGCTGTCACGACGCCGGAGGATCAATCGGTGAGCATCACCGCCGATGGTTTTGACTGGGATTTCGATGCGCTGAGCTTTGCGGTGCTCACCTCGCCCGCGCACGGCAGCCTCACAGCCACGGCGGAAGGCTGGACCTACACGCCGGAGGCGAATTTTCACGGCACGGACAGCTTTGTGTATCGAGCCAATGACGGCCTGGAGGATTCCGATCCTGCCACGGTCACCATCACCGTCACGCCGGTGAATGATGCGCCGCTGGCCCAGGCGGTCGCGGTTTCCACGGATGAGGATGTGCCTGTTTCCGTCACGCTGCTCGGCAGTGATCTGGAAGGCGGCACGCTTAGCTTTGAGGTGCTCACGCAACCACAGCGCGGCACGCTCAGCGGCACCGCGCCAGCGCTGACTTACACGCCTTCGCTGAACCAGCACGGCGCGGACACCTTCACCTATCGCGTGAGCGATGGTGATCTCACCTCGGCCACGGCGACAGTCACGATCAGCATCGCACCGGTGAATGATTCGCCGCTGGCGCAGTCGCAAAGCCTCACGCTGGTCGAGGATGGCAGCGTGGCAGTCACGCTCGCCGCCACGGATGACGATGGCGACGCTCTGAGCTTCACCCTCACCACAGCGCCGCAGCACGGCACACTCAGCGGCACCGCGCCGAATGTGACCTACACTCCCGCGGCTGATTTTCATGGCAGCGACAGCTTTGCCTTCACCGCTAGCGACGGCACGGCGTCCTCTTCGCCCGCCATCGTGACGCTCGCGGTGACACCCGTGAATGATCTGCCGCTCGCGCAGGCCGCCAGCTTCACCACGGATGAGGACACCGCCGTGGCCGTCACACTCGCCGCCAGCGATGTGGATGGCGATGCGCTCACTTACACGATCGTCAACCAGCCGCAGCACGGCACGCTCAGTGGCACCGCGCCGGATCTGACCTTCACTCCGGCGGAAAACTTCGCCGGAAACGACAGCTTCAGCTTCAAAGTGAACGACGGCACCGCCGATTCAGCCGTCGCCACCGTCTCCATCACGATCAATCCGGTCAATGACGTTCCCGTCGCGCTCGCGAGCACGGTTTCGACACTCGAAGACACCGCCGTGGTCGTTTCACTCGTCGGCACCGATGTCGAAGGCGACACGCTGACCTACCAAATCACGCAACTGCCGCAAAACGGCGTTTTGAGCGGCAACGCGCCCGATTTGACCTTCACGCCCGCGGCGAACTTCCACGGCGCAGACCTCATCCGCTTCCGCGTGAGCGATGGACAGGCGCAATCCGCCGAGGTGGAGATTCCCATCACTATCTCGCCGGTGAATGACGCGCCTTTGGCCATCGCTGGTGCCGCCAGCACGCCGGAGGACACTGCGGTGCCCGTTTTGCTCATCGGCACGGATGTGGATGGTGACACGTTGAGTTATCAAATCGTCACGCCGCCTGCTCATGGCGTTTTGAGCGGTCTTGCGCCGAATTTGACCTTCACACCCGCGTTGAACTTCAAT
The DNA here is from genome assembly GCA_016713245.1 of Verrucomicrobiaceae bacterium. Classification (GTDB taxonomy): domain Bacteria; phylum Verrucomicrobiota; class Verrucomicrobiia; order Verrucomicrobiales; family Verrucomicrobiaceae; genus Prosthecobacter. The sequence goes on from JADJPM010000004.1 coordinate 2,024,353, forward strand.
GGTGGAGACAGCTTCACCTTCACGGTGAGCGATGGAACGGCCGTTTCGGCTCCTGCGACCTTCACCATCGCCATCGGGCCTGAAAATGATGCTCCAGAGGCTTTTGCGGTCTCGGTGACGCTGGATGAAGATTCGCTCGCGAATGTCACCGCGAGCACGTTTGACCTCGATGGCGATGTTTTGAGTCTCGCGGTCGTTTCCGCGCCTCAACACGGCACTTTGACCGCCACGAGCGGTGGCTGGACTTACACGCCGGAGGCCGATTATCACGGCGCGGACAGTTTTACGTATCGCGCGAACGACGGACTCGCGGACTCCGCGCCTGCGACGGTCTCGATTCAAATCAATCCAGTCAATGATATCCCAGTTGCCTCGGCGCAGTCGCGAAGCACTGCGGAGGACACTGCGCTGAACGGCACGCTGAGCGCTGACGACCAGGATGGCGACACGCTCACCTTCGCCCTGCAAACCGCGCCGCAGCACGGCGTGGTGGCTATCACGGGCAGCAGCTTCACTTACACACCGGATGCGGATTACCACGGCGCAGACAGCTTTGCCTTCACGGCGAACGACGGCACAGAAAGCTCCGCTCCGGCCACCGTCAGCCTTACCGTCACTCCGGTGAATGATGCGCCCACAGCCACGCCGACCTCCGCCACGCTCGCGGAGGACAGCAGCGCGGCGATCACACTCAGCGGCGTGGATGTCGAAAATGACGCGCTGAGCTTTGCGGTCGTCGTTTCACCTTCGCACGGCAGCTTGAGCGGCACCGCGCCGAACCTGACTTACACACCTTCGGCGGATTATCACGGCGCGGACACTTTCACCTTCCGCGTGAACGACGGGCAGGCCGATTCCGCCGTCGCCACCGTCTCCATCACCGTCAATCCGGTCAACGATGTCCCCGTGGCCGCTGCGCAATCAGTCACCGTGGCCGAAGACAGCACCGTGCTCGTCACTCTGAGTGCCGATGACGTGGATGGCGATGCACTGACCTACCAAGTCGCCACGCAGCCCGCGCACGGCACGCTGAATGGCCTGATTTACACACCGGACGCGGATTTCAACGGCACGGACAGCTTCACGTTCACCGCAGACGATGGCACGGCTGTTTCTGCCGCTGCCGTGGTTTCGATCATCGTCACACCGGTGAATGACGCGCCCGTGGCGCAGCATGCGCTCGCTACCACGGCGGAGGATTCGCCCGTGCTGATCCCTCTTTCTGCGACGGACTCGGATCAGGATACACTGGGCTACACGCTCACCGCCTTGCCCACACATGGCACGGCCAGCCTCGTGAATGGCATCGTGACCTACACGCCGGATGCGGATTACCACGGTGCGGACAGTTTCAGCTTCCAGGCGGACGATGGACAGATCGTTTCCAACATCGCGACGGTCCAGATCACGATCACACCAGTGAATGATGCGCCCACAGCGAATGCCATCGCCGTGACGGTCAATGAAGACACGGTTTTGAGCATCACGCTGAGTGGCAATGACGTGGATGGCGATGCGCTGACCTTCGAGGTGCTCTCGCAGCCCGCGCATGGCACGCTGAATGGCTTGGTTTATACCCCTGACGCGGATTTCAGCGGTGCTGACAGCTTCACCTTCCGCGCGAGCGATGGAACGGCTTTTTCATCTGCTGCCACCGTCTCCATCACCGTCAATCCAGTCAATGATGTCCCCGTGGCGCTGACGCAGCAGGTGACGACGCAGGAAGACACCGCGGTGAGCATCACGCTGGCCGGATCGGACGTGGATGGCGATGTATTGACCTATCAAATCACCACGCCGCCTTCACACGGCAGCTTGAGCGGCACTGCGCCGAACCTCACCTACTCGCCGAATGCCGATTACAACGGCAATGACAGCTTTGCCTTCACGGTCGCTGATTCGGCAGCCACCTCGGCTCCGGCCTTGGTGAGCATCGTAGTCGGTTCGGAGAATGATGCGCCAGTCGCATCGCCTGTGGCGGTGACGCTGGCCGAGGACAGCAGCGCGAACCTCACCGCCATCGTCAACGATGCGGAGAATGACACGCTGACGCTGCAAGTCGTCATCGCGCCTCAACATGGCACGCTGGCAGCCATCGCAGGCGGCTGGACTTACACGCCGGACACGGACTATCACGGCACGGATAGCTTCACGTATCGTGCGAATGATGGAATGGCGGATTCCGCGCCTGCGGCGGTCACTTTGACCATCACGCCGGTGAATGATGCGCCGGTGGCGGTGGCGCAAGCCATCAGCGTTCCCGAAGACGGCTCCGTCACCATCACTTTGACTGCCACGGATGTGGATGGTGATGCGCTGAGCTACACCATCGCCACCCAGCCCGCGCATGGCACGCTGAATGACCTGATCTACACGCCAGACGCGGATTTTTACGGTGATGACAGCTTCACCTTCACCGCGAGCGATGGCACCGCCACCTCGACCGCCACCGTCTCCATCACCGTCAATCCGGTCAATGATGTCCCCGTGGCACAGGCGCAGTCTTTGACGACGGCGGAGGACACCGCGCTGCCACTCGTGCTCGCAGCGACAGACACGGAGGCGCAGCCGCTGAGCTTTGAAGTGCTCACGCAGCCTGCGCATGGCGTGTTGAGCGGCTCCGCGCCGAATCTGATCTACACACCGGCGGCGGACTATCATGGCGCGGACAGCTTCACCTTCCGCGCGAGCGATGGGCTCGCGGATTCCGCGCCTGCGACGATCGTTTTGACGATCACACCCGCCAATGATGCTCCGCTGGCCGTCGCGGCGGCTTTTGACCTGAATGAGGACACGGCGGCTTCGCTGACGCTTTCCGGCACGGATGCGGATGGAGATGTTTTGACCTTCACCGTCACGCGGCAGCCGCAACACGGCATTTTGACCGGAACGGCACCGGCGCTGGTTTACACACCGGCGGCGAATTATCACGGCACGGACGATTTTGCCTTCCAAGTCAACGATGGAGCCGTTTCGTCGGCGGAGGCCGTGGTTTCGCTCACGGTGATTCCGGTGAATGACGCGCCGTTGGCCGCCGCAGGCAATACGCAGAGCGTGATGCTCGACGAACTGGCCATTTTGGCTGGTGAGGCCTTGGATGACGCGCATCCGGGCACCACGCTGGTGACGAGTTGGACGCAGGTGAGTGGTCCGGGGCAAACTTTGCTCGGTGATGCGGCTTCGCCGGAAAATGTGGCTCAATTTACCGAGCCCGGCCTCTACGTGCTGCAACTCAACGCCACGGACGGCGAGCTGAGCACGAGCGATCAGGTCGCGATCACCGTCGTGCAGCCCAACAAGGCACCGGTAGTGCTCGCCGGACCTGATCTGGCCATTTTGACGACGGAAACAGCTTCTTTGAATGGCAGTGTTACCGATGACAATCTGCCGCAACCGGTCGCACTGACCGCGCAATGGCAGGCCGTGGCTGGACCCGGCACGGTGCAGTTTGCGAATGCGGACTCGGCGGTCACGACGGCGACGTTCTCGATGGCTGGTGAGTATGTGCTGCGCCTCTTCGGCCGGGATGGAGAACTCGTGGGCGCCGATGATGTGCGTGTGACGGTGACGGTGCCGAACGCTGCGCCAGTGGTGAATGCCGGGATGGATCAAACGGTCGATCGCGATGCGCCGGTCGCGCTCGCCGGTGTGGTCACGGATGATGGCGAGCCTCAAGCGGGCACGCTGACCTCGCAGTGGTCGCTGGTGAGCGGTCCGACGAATTATTCCCTCGCGAACCCGAGCGCGGCTGCCACGCAGGCGGTGTTCCGCGAGGCGGGGACCTATGTTTTGCGCCTCGCCGCGAATGACGGTGCCTTGAGCACGAGTGACGAGGTGACGATCATCGCCCGTCCGAAGCCCAACACCGCGCCTGTAGTGAATGCCGGGCAAGACGCGACGATCAACGGCCGCCATGCATGGCTGGGCGGCGTGGTGACGGATGATGGCCTGCCGGAGAACGCGGCGGTGACGAGTTTGTGGACGCAGGTCAGCGGTCCCGCCGCGGCGACATTTGCCAGCGCCTCAACCGCAGCGAGCGAGGTGAGTTTCACGATGGCAGGCACTTATGTCTTCCGCTTGAGCGCTTCCGACACGGATCTGTCTGCGCAGGATGAGGTGACCCTGGAGGTAATGTTTGAAAACCTGGCACCGGTGGTCAATGCGGGCGCGGATCGCACCATTGAGGACACGTTGACCGGTTCGCTGAACGGGCAGGTGAGTGACGATGATCTGCCTGCCAATCAGCCGGTGACTCTGGCGTGGACGCTGGAGTCCGGCCCCGGCACGGCGCAGATTGCGACCACAGATCGTGCTTCATCGGTGGTGACGGTTTCGGCGTATGGCAGCTACGTGTTTAAGCTGACAGCGAATGACTCAGACGAGTCGGCCGCAGACACGGTGACGCTGACTTTCGCCGATGCAAACCTGGCACCCATCGTGGACGCGGGAGCCGATCAGACGGTGCCGTATGGTCTGACCTACTCGGTGAATTTGTTGACGAATCCCAGCGCTGACGAGGCGCTGGCGGGAACGGAGATTGCCGGCTGGACGGAGGTGCTCGGCACGACGTGGACATCGCCGGTGACGCTGCCTGTGCCAGCCCGCGCGGGCACGAGCTTCTTCCTCGCGAGTCAGGATGCGCGTGCGGAACTGGCGCAGACGGTGGATCTGAGCAGTTACGCGAGTGCCATCGACACCACGGGGCAGTTCTTTGTCTTCAATGGCTTCGTGCGCAGCAAAGACGCGGAGAACCGCGCGGACGGTGCCACGGTGGTGCTCGAATTCCGCGACGCGGGGGGCACGAATGTGCTCGCCACGCACACGATGGCTCCTGCGCCGAGCGAAACGGGCTGGTTGCTCGTTACGACGACCGCGCAGGCTCCGACGGGTGCTCGTTCGGCGCGCGTGCGGCTTTTGGCGGAGCGCATCTCCAGCACGGGCACGGATGTTTACTTTGATGATCTCTCTCTGCGCGCGGTGACGCTGCCGGAGAGCACCTTTGCCGGTGTGGTGACGGATGACGGCAAGCCTGCGGGCGCGGTGGTCACCTCGCAGTGGTCGCAGGTGTCTGGGCCATCTTCTTTCATCCTCGCGCCTGCGGCGGTGAGCTCGCGCGTCCTCTTCACCGCGCCGGGAAGCTATGTTTTCCGGCTGACGGGAGATGATTCGCTGCGCAGCGGCTCGGATGACGTGCTGGTGCAGGTGGAAAGTCCGCCGAGCGGCGATGTGCCACCCGTGGTGAATGCCGGGACGGACCGCACGCTGACCTTGCCGACGAATGTGCTCTCGCTGACCGGCACGGTGACGGATGACGCCTTCTCCATTGCTCCGGTGACGCAGGCCTGGACGGTGGTCAGCGGGCCAGCCGAGGTGATCTTCGATGCGCCACGCAGTCTGGCCACGCAGGCCTTTTTCAGCACGCCGGGCCTCTACCGCCTGAAACTGGCCGCCTTTGACGGCACGCACACGGGCGAGGACGAGCTCGTTGTGGAGGTGGGAAGCACCGAGTGGCAGGTGCCGCTGGATCTGATGCTGCTGGTGGATACGTCCGGCTCGATGGCGGGCGCAAAGCTGGTGAACACGAAGCTCATTATGCTCAAGATCGTAGAAGCCTTGGCAGGTGAAGGGGACAAAACAGCATTAATGAGCTTCACCGACCGAACCACGCTTCAGACGACTTTCACACAAGATAAGGTTCTGCTGACCCAGAAGATCAATGCGCTAAAAGCTGAAGATTCGACCAACGTGGCTACCGCTCTCGCCGATGCACGCCTGCACATGCAAACGAATGGCCGTGGTAGTTCGGCCCGTCCGGTGATCGTGTTGCTTACTGACGCTGGCACAGAAACCAACTCTGCCATCACCCAGGCCACTCTGACGAAGCAGGCTGGTATCCGCATCATCTCCGTCGGGATTGGTCTTGATGCTGTTGAAGACACTCTGCGCTCGATTTCCACCTCTCCTGCTTACTACCATTATGCGGGCTCAGACGGGGCTAACAATCAAGTGATTGCCGATCGCGTCTCGGCGCAGCTTCTGCGTGGCAGTATCGATGGTACCATCCAGGTTTTCGCAGGGGCGGACTTCAGCACGCCAGTGAACACAACTATGCCGATTTATGGCCGTGCCGATTTCTCCCAGATGCCGGGCGGGGCAACGCAGGCGGTGCAATGGTCAAAAGTGCATGGCCCGGGCAATGTGACGTTCAATCCATCCAACGCAGACCGCACGGAAGTCAGTTTTGATACGGCGGGGCACTATGTCTTGCGCATCGAAGGAAGCTCCACTTATGCGCCGACAAGTAGCTTTGCCACGGACACGGATCATGTCTCCGTCCGTGTGGGGCTGCCCTGCGATGTGATCGCACCACAGGGGCAGATCGCCACCTGGCGGGGTGAGTTTGAGACCGTGGAGGGTATCAGCGGCATCGAGGCGGATGGAGCGCCCTCCATTTACACGGGTGGTCAGGTGGGCGGCAGCATGCTCTTCACCGCCAATGCCACCGGACTGCGCTACGCGAAGCAGCCGTCCTGGGATGTGCTAGCCAATACGGAGGGCTTTGCACTCGACTTCTGGTTCAAATATGACAACTCCAGTCAGTTCAATGCAGGCTGGCTAGCGGGATGGATGGACACCACGACAAAAAACGGCGTTTATGTGTTCATGTGGGCTGGCGGCCTCGATTTACGCCATTCCCGTGCTGGCAGTGGCACTACCCCATGGCCCGCGAGCGTCTCCTTCATCCAAGACACGGCTTGGCATCACTACTGTGTTAACTATGACAAGTTCAACGGACGCCTTTCAATCTATCGCGATGGTGTAAGGCTCGCGAATAACAGTGCCGGGAACTGGCAGACGAACTACACCACGGGTGATTTTTACATCGGTGCTCCTCCGGCCAGTGCCAGCCCAGTCGGCACGGTGGCTGGCCAGCTCGATGAGGCCAGCCTCTACTCACGCCCGCTCACGCCGTCGGAGATCTCCGCGATTTACGCGGCCGGGCCGAATGGTGTGTGCCCGCTTGGATCGAACTCGGCTCCAATCGTTGATGCGGGCTACGATCTGGATGTTCCCCTCACAGGCACGCCACTGGCATTGAAGGCCACGGCCTCGGATGATGGCAACGGCTCTGGCGCACCGCTGGCGTGCTCGTGGACGATGGTTTCCGGTCCAGGCGTCGTCACCATGGGCAGCCCGAATGCTTTCGAGAATGTGGTGAGCTTTGATGCCACGGGCACTTATGTCCTGCGGGCTACCGTGGCGGATGGTCAGCTCACCGCATCGGATACGATCAGTGTGCGTGTCGGCTCGCCAGCGGTGGCAGTCTGCCCCTCCGGCACGCTGGGCTGGTGGAGGCTAGATAATGACCTGCAAAGCGCCATCGACGGCACGGCCATGAGAGCCTCCGCTGCTTATACGGTTGGCCAAGCGGGACCTGGGCTGCTCATGCAAGGTAGTGCCGACTACGCTGCCCTGCCCGGGGATGCCCGTTGGAGCTTCACCTCCGCCACCTCCTTTTCGTATGACCTGTGGTTGAAGATGCCTCCCGGCTCCTTCGAGCAGGGCTCCTCCATTCTCAGAACACGTGGCAATCCGAACCGCTACCTCGTGCTGGGTGCCAATCCTGTGAACGGAGGCATTCTTTCCACTGGGGTGTTTTACACAGGTGCCTCGAATGGCAGTGCAGGCGGAGCCGTCGGCTATCCCAGGGATGGCGGCTGGCACCATCTCCTGCTGAGCTATTCGCATACAGATCGAAAATTCCGCCTCTACTTCGATGGCACGCTCCGTTCCACCTCGGATGCCGTCCCGGCAAGTTCGGACTTCTCGACGAGTGGTGATTGGGTATTTAATCCGGTCACCGACTTCACGCCCGCAGGGATTTCGGTGGGCCTTGACGAGTTCTCCCTCTATAACCGTGCACTTACCGCTACGGAAGCGCTGAATATCTTCCAGGCGGGCAGCTTTGGGAAATGCCCGAATCCTGCGGTGGTAAACCATCCGCCTCAGCTCACTGTCACGGCTCCCACCTCCACGCTCCCGCAGCAGCCAGTGCAGTTCATTGCCTCGGCACAGGACGATGGATTGCCCTCCGGCAGTGTGCTCACCTACGCGTGGACGCAGGTCTCAGGCCCGGCCACCGCCTCCCTCAGCAGCGCGGCGAATGCCAGCACCTCTGTGACTCTGCCGGTGGCTGGCCAGTATCAATTCCGCGTCACTGTCAGTGATAGCCTGCTCAGCGTTTCGCGAGACGTCACGCTCATCGGCATCGCCACGGCGAATCAGCAGCCGGTGGTGGATGCAGGCGCGGATCAGACGCTCCCCTGGCAAAGCCCCACCAGCTACCTGCTGCAAGGTGTCGCTACAGACGACGGGTTGCCTGCGGACGGCCAGTTTGAGACGCAGTGGAGGCAGCTCGCTGGTCCGGCGAATGTCAACTACAACAATCGAACCAGCCCAGTCACCAGCGTGACCTTCCCGCTGCCAGGGACCTATGTGTTGGAGCTTTCGGCCTTCGACGGTCAGTTCGTGAGGGCGGATGAAGTGACACTCACTGTGCAGGATCCGGGGAACAACGCTCCCGTCGTCACGCTCGGTCCAGATCGTACCATCGCCACAGGAGACAGCCTCCTCTTCTCCGGCTACGCCAGTGATGATGGTTTGCCGCGTGGCTACCTGGCGGCACGCTGGCTTCAGATTAGCGGCCCGGCTCCGGTCAGCATGCAAAATGGCACGCAGGGAATGTCCATCACCTTCCCGGCGCAGGGCGTGTATCGCATCCGTGCCATCGCGGAGGACGGCGAGCTGGAGGGCAGTGATGAGGTGTTTGTCTTTGCTGATGTGACCAATGCCGCGCCGGTGGTGAACGCGGGAGCGGATCGGGGTGGCCTCATTCAGACGGCGCTGAGCCTCAGCGGCAGCGTGGTGGATGATGGGTTGCCTATTGGTAGCAGCGTCACCAGCATCTGGAGTGTCGTCAGCGGGCCGGCGGCGGTCGTCTTTGCCAATGCGGCCTCTCCAGCCACCACGGCCACCTTTGATACGGCGGGTGCATATGTGCTGAGGCTCAGTGCCACAGATGGCACGCTCGCGGCGCAGGATGAGGTCACGGTGCGGGTGTTTGACTCGCCACAGGCACCTGAGGTCACGCTCCTTGAACCCTTCGCTGAACAGCGATTCCTCGCGGAAAGTCCGATCACACTCAGTGCGGAGGCTACGGACGCGGATGGCAGCATCATCGGCGTGACCTTCCTCGTCGATGGCGTGGCGCAGCCGGTGGATTCGCTGGCACCTTACACGCTCACACTGGCGGCGGGCCTGCCAGCGGGTACGCACAGCATCGCCGCCAGCGCGGAGGACGATGAGGGCCGCGTCACCACGCTGCCGGCCATCACGATCACCACGTTCGTCGATGATCCCGCTCCGCCCACGCTCACGATCACCTCTCCAAATGATGGCAGCGTCATCACCTCGCCGGTGGAGGTCACGGGCGTCATCGAGTCCACCATTCTTGAGCAGTGGCGTCTCGAAACGCGCCCGCAGGATGCCACGGGTGACTGGCGAGTGCTCGCCAGCGGCACCGGGACGATCAGCGGCGGCGTTGTGGGCACACTCGATCCCACCTTGCTGCAAAACGGCCTGCATGACCTGCGCATCGCCCTCGATGACCTGCGCGGCATGACCTACACCACCACCAAGACCATCGTCATTGATGGTGCGATGAAGCTGGGGCAGTTCACGCTGGCCTTTGAGGACTTCACGCTGGATGCGCCTGGGATCCCGATCTCCGTCACGCGCAGCTACGACAGCCGTGACACCGCCACCGTGGGCGATTTCGGCCATGGCTGGAAGTTGGGGCTGCGCACCGTGAAGCTGGAAAAATCCGGCGGCGTCTTCGGCGAAGATTGGGCTCATCAGCAGGTCGGCAGCGTGCAGCTCGGGTTCATTCCGCTACCCATTTACGCCATGCAGGCCACGCGGGCGAAACGCGTCGCCATCACCTTCCCGGATGGGCGCTGTGAGATCTTCGAGGCCACCATCGCCTCCAGCAATTACCAGGGCATCAGCGTCGGTCCCGTCGCCCTGCCTGCTTTGGAGCCGAACATGCAGTACGGCACACCCATCAACGTCGCCCGCATTCACTTCCGGCCGCTCAATGGCTCGCGGGGCAGCCTCGCCGTCGCAGGCGGTCAGAATCGCATGTTCAATCCCGGCGGCGTTCTCGGTAGCGTGACGCTGCTCGACGAGACGGACCCCACCCGCACCTTTGACGCTTCCGCCTTCGTCTTCACCGATGACGACGCCACTGAGTACACCCTCGATGACACCCCCGGCCTGCAAAAGGTGAAGGACCGCAACGGCAACGAACTCAGCATCGCCAGTGGCGAGATCGCCCATAGCAACGGCCAGCGCGTGCTCTTCACCCGCGACGGCCAGGGCCGCATCACCACGCTGACGGACCCCGCCGGTGCCCAGATCACCTACGGCTACAATGCGCTCGGCACGCTCAGCACCGTCACGGACCGCGTGGGCAACGTGACGACCTTCCAGTATGAAAACGCCACCTTCCCCTACTACCTCACCGGCATCCTCGACCCGCGTGGCACGCAGGCCGTGCGCACCGAGTATGACGCCGAAGGCCGCATGACCCGCCAGGTGGATGCGGATGGCAATGCCATCGTGCTCACCCACAACGTCGCCGCCCGCACGCAGCGCGTCACCGACCGCCTCGGAGAGATCACCACGCACACCTTTGACCTCCGTGGCAACATCACCCGCAGCGTCGATGCCCTCGGCGGTGTCACCACGCGCACGTATGACGCCTTCGACAACGAAATCACCACCACCGACCCGCTCGGCCACACCACCCGCCGCACCTTCGACGCCCAAAAGAACGTCCTCACCGAAACCGACGCGCTGGGCAACGTCACCCGCTACACCTACAACTCGAAAAAGCAGCCCCTGACCATCACTGACCCGCTCGGGCGGGTGACGAGCTTTGCGTATGATAGCAAAGGCAACATGACCAGCATCACGGACGCTTTGGGGCGCACGACGGGCTTTGTGCCGACCAGCAATGGGAGTATCTCGCGTCTGCAATTCCCCGGTGGCACGGCCTATGACTTCAGTCTCGACTCCAGCGGCAACAAAACCTCGCAAGTGGTGCGCGGTGCCGATGGCAAGGTGAACGCCTACCAGACCTTCACCTACAACTCGAACGGCGACATCACCTCGCAGGCCGATTACCTCGTGCCGAGCGGAGCCACCGATGTAGCGGCAGCGACCAAGCTGCGTGAAAACGCCTTTGCCTTCAATGCCGAGGGGAACATGACTGCCATGCAGGTCAAAGACGCCGCTGGCAATGTGCTGCAAAGCCAAAGTTGGACCTACAATGCCAATGGCGATGAAGTGACTTACACCGACCCGCTCGGAAAGGTGTCCACTCAGGAATACGATGCCCAGGGCCGCAACACCCGAAGCACCTACCCGGATGGCACGGAAAGCCGTCTCGAATACGACGCCGAGGACAACATCATCCGCACCGTGAACCGCAGCGGCGGAGTCATGCTCTACGAGTTCGACGCGCTGGGCCGGCAGACGAAGCAGACCAATGTGGACGGCACCTTCACCACCAGCACCTTCGACGCCGCAGGCCGAGAGATCAGCAAAACCAACGAACTCGGCCAGACGACAATCTTGGCCTATGATGACGCGGATCGGCTTGTCTCCGAAACGAACGCCGCAGGCGAGACGATGACCTACACACTCGATGCCGCCGGTAACAACACCGCCGTCACTGACGCGCTGAACCGCACCACCAGCACCCTTTTGGACCTGATTGGCAGACCAACGCGCACCGATAACCCGGACGGAACCTTTGCGGCAGTCGTTTATGATGCCGCAGGCCGCATCGCCACCCGGACCGACGAGGCTGGCAGCAGCACCCACTTTGAATATGACCCGCAGGGCCGTTTGCTGGCTGTTTTGGATGCGCTCGGCCAGCGCACCAGCATGGTCTATGATAGCGCTGGCCGTCTGCAAAGCTGGACGGACGCCATGGGCAATACCACGAGCTATACTCATGATACCATCGGGCGCCGCACCAGTCGCACGCTGCCAGGTGGTCAGACGGAGAACATGACTTGGGATAGCTTGGGCCGGTTGCTCACTCGCACGGACTTCAACGGCTACACCACAAGCTATTTCTACGATGACGACCATCGCCTCGTCGAAAAACGTGCTGACGCCGGCCATCCGAGTCTCTCGCTGCCCCATGCCGCAGCGAAGGTGCTCTACACCTACAATCAGTTTGGCCAGCCCGCGACCGCGCAGGTGCTCAATGCCTCCGGTGGAGTCGTTCACAGCCAAAGTTGGAGTTATGATGACCATGGCCAGCTCATCGGCACCACCACGCCGCATGGCAGCCTCGGCTACACACGGGATGACCTCGGACAAATCGCCAGTTTGGCTACCTCGCACGCCGAAGGCCCGCAGCTCACCTATGCTCGCGACAACGCCAACCGCATCGCCGCCATTGAGGATCACCGCACTGCGCCCACACGACAAAACAGCTTCAGCTACACGCTTGCGGGCGCTTTGAGTCATGCGACCGTTGCGAACGGCATGAAGCATTCATTCACCCGCAACACCCGCGATTACGTCACCGCTCTCGGCGTGACGGATGCCGCGAATGCAGGCATTGAGAGCTTCAACTACACTTTGAACGCCTTGGGCCAGCGTGAGCGCATTGATGAAGGCAATGGCCGCGTGGTTCAGTTCCAGCGGGATGCCCTCAGCCGACTCACGCAGGAAAGCATGAGTAACGTCGCCGCGCCGTTCGCCGGCACGATCAACTATACCCACAATGCCAACGGCTACCGCACCCAGCGCGCAAGCACCCAGCCCAGCGTGCCCAACCAGACCTTCACTCTCAACGCCAACGGCCAGCTCGACAGCGCCAGCTACGACGCGAACGGCAATACGACAGTCTCCGGCGGCAACAACGACATCTACGACTTCGAAGACCGCCTGATTCGTCGCATCAAGTCCGACGGCACCGTGATCGACCTTGTCTATGACGCCAACGGCCAACGGGTAGAAAAACGCATCGCCCCATCTGCCATCTCCAATCTCCCATCTTCCAGACTCGGCTACCTGATCGACACCCAAAACCCCACCGGCTGGCCGCAATGCGTCGCCGAGCTCCAATGGCAGCCGGCAACCGCGACCTGGGAACCGCAAACCACCTACACCTACGGTCCAGCAGGCCCGATCAGCCAGTGGTCCGTCACCCAAGGTGAACACCACTTCCTCCTCGACGCCCACGGCACCGTCCGAGCCCTTGTGGATGCCACAGGCCAAGTCGTCAGCTCCATGGACTACGACAGCCACGGTGTGCCGCTGAGCGTCACGCCGGTTGGGGCGCCCAACTCATCCCTTGGCTACAACGGCGAGCACTTCGACGCCGATCTCGGCCTCATCTACCTTCGCGCAAGATGGTACAATCCGACCGTGGGCCGCTTCCACACACGTGATCCGTATCAAGGCATGTTCGAAGACCCGATGAGCCTGCAAGGCTATCTCTTTGCGCACGGAGACCCTGAAAGCATGATTGATCCGAGTGGGAATTTTAGTCTGGCTGAGATACTGAATAACATTCGGATAATGGGGCAAAAATATGCACAACAGATTATGAAGCTGGAAGATCGAGCTGACCCGGCAATCAAGAGTATCGGCACGCTATGGCATGCATTGAACTACACTGCTTCATGGGAATCGTTGCTCAGTCATGCAATCCCAGATTATAGACCTGGAACCGCCCCCGGTTCGCTTAGTCAGTGGACAAATCAAGGGGTCGCCCTCATCGAGTCCAGCAAATACAATGCGGATCTGGTTAAGCACTTCCGAACTCAGGTTAATCAAACCAATAAACGCGAGTTCGCTGAGAGAATGGTCTACTTCGGTGACTTGGTTGCCAAAACGTCCGGCTCGTTGTTGGAATCAACTCAGTGGAAAGGCCGAGTATACCAAAAAATCAATGGCATGCCTGAATTTACGCCATTCACAATTTCCTCCAAGTCCACCTTTATTAACAAAGGCTTCGATTCAGTCGATAAAGGACGTGGCCTTTCAGGCAGTCGAAGTGGAGATGATGCAGCAGCCGGCTCGAAGAGCCACTTGCTCACCAAAGGAACATGGCACCATCATGAAGTGATAGGAATCATGCAATTAGTTCCATCCGACTTGAACCATGGTAGCTCAGGTATAAGCCACTACGGTGGCGTTGCGTTTTGGAAGCTCTTCAAAAACACGAGCGGCAAATACTCGCCGCAGAAACCTTAACAGCGCATAAGATGGACTATCAAAACATAGAACACGACATACTTGGAAACCTTCAACGCAGGTTGGATTTGGACATACCTTTCCCGTGGGAGACTACTATGCCAAGGATCAATGATTGGAAGCTCCATATGAAAACAAGAGTCCGCATGGGGCCGATTGTTAATGTTGATCCGACACCGTTTGACGGTGACGCGAGGCTTGAGATATGGACTGATATGGAAGGAAGGATCCTGCCCATTCAAATGCAGTCCTTAAATACATTCAAAGATAGGTGTGTAATTATATCATCACTGCTGCCAACTCTATTGGAAGAATCTATTCGAGGACATATTAGAATTGAATCCAATCGGTATCCTGACCTGTCGGTAAATCTGGCTGAATTCCGAACGCAATATCCTTTTCCAAGTGGCGAGTTTATTCATTCTGCGACCCAAATCACAAACGTGATTTGGGAAGACTCTGTTTTCATTGTGTTAGATTTTGGGTGTTCCTGGGACAACGAACACCAGCCTAGTGCTTTGATATACAAAGATGCGGTAATTGGTGTTGAATTCGATACTTGGGATGCAGACGCTATTGGAAGAGCCGCAAAGAAGTTTTTTTCCTGATCGAACTGTGCTCATGAGCTGCAATTCCATCGGTAAGGTCGCTACTTTTGTCCTGCTTCTCAGCAGCGAGCAGTGATCCGCTCGGTCTCCTGAGCGGTCAGTTGATCCGTATCCGTCAATCGGGGTGTCATAGCTGATGCTTGACTTTGGGCGGCGGGTTACGCGGTGACGTGCAGCACCAGCAAACCTGGTCCTACGACAATAGCGACCGCCTCAGTGCCACCGCCACACCGCTCGGCACGCTCGCTTACACCTACGACGACAACAGCCGCCTGCTCAGCACCACCAGCAGCACTGGCCTGCTCCCTGAAAGTAGGACGGTTGTAAAATGTAGTTCTGGCTCCGAAACCAGGAGAACAGAAGTATCCGTCAGACCTAGCACCGTGGGTCTGTCGTAGTCAGTAAGTGTCGTAGCTTTATGGCTACGACGTTTATGACTACGAAGCGAGATCAGACCACCCTCTTGAAGCAGGACGTTTTGGGGCGCGTGACGCTCACACGGGACAAGCGCGAGGCTCTGCTCGATGCTGCGAGCGTTCGAGCGCAGCGGCATGAAGGGGCGGCCCTTCGCCCGCATGGCCGGGGTCAATTACCAAACCTTTGCCTCGTGGATTCAAAAGCGCCGTCGTGCCCGTGGCGACTATCAAAAGATGGCGGCCATGCAAAGACGGCCCTCCAGCGCCCTCTGCGCTCGGCTCAGCCCAATGGGAAGACCACGGCTTGTCTCCAGCTTGTTGAGGTGGCGCTGCCATCCTCTTCTGTCACGCCCTCCACTCCAGTTGCTCCTGCCGCCTTGGAGCTGCTGCTGCCAGGGGGTGCGAGGCTGCATCTGCACGATGCCTCGCAGGCAGAGCTGGCAGCTCATCTGCTGCGCCATCTCAACTCGACCGCCTCGCCCGCATGCTGAGTTTCCCTTCCACACTGCGCATCTTCATCGCGCTGGAGCCTTGCGACCTGCGTGCGGGCATGAACACGCTGCACGCATTCGTGGCAGACAAGCTCAAGGAGAACCCCAAGGACAAGGCGCTCTTCGTCTTCACCAACAAGCGCCGTCGTCTCATCAAGGTGCTGCACTTCGATGGAACGGGCCTGTGGCTGATGACCAAGCGCTTGGAAGAAGGCACCTTCTTCTGGCCCAAAGCGGCGCAGGAGGGCCAGGTGAAGCTCGAGCTCAAGCCGGAGGCCTTCACGCTGCTTACCGACGGCATCGACATGCACGGCGCACGTCCGCGCGGCTGGTATGAGCGGTAAGGCAGAGAGCAAACGGCGAAGGGCTGAGAGTTTTTTCGTGCGAGATGCAATGAGGTGATAAGCGCGTGACGGGCCTTCGTTTCAGCACGCACACACGATGACTGACCACGAACGCGACGCCTTGCATCAAAAGGAAGTCGCATCGCTCAAAGAGATCATCGCCCAGCTCACGCAGCACAACCGCGTGCTCCAGCTCAAGGTGGATGCGCTGGTGAAGCGGCTCTTTGGCAAGTCATCCGAGAAGCTCGATCCCGCGCAGCTCCAGATGCTGCTCGAAGGCCTGGAGGTGCCGCCTGCGGACTGCCCAAAGCCCGCAGCCTCCACCGTCGGCCTCGACGGCTCGGAGGCTGAGCAGAAGGACCACGCGCAGCCCGCACGCAAAAAGAAGCGCAGCTTTGCGCAGCTCGTCGCGAGCCTGCCGGTGGAGCAGATCATCGTCGATCCCGCCGAGGTCGTGGCCGATCCGGCAGCCTTTGTGTGCATCGGCTCGGAGACCACCAGGCTGCTCGACCATGTGCCCGCGCAGTTCCGCCAGCAGCACATCATCCGCCGCAAATATGTGCGCATCGCGCAGCGGCACCTGCCGCCCGTCATCGCCCCGCTGATGAGGCTGCAGGAGCGCTGCATCGCCAGCCCGCGACTGCTGGCCAATGTGGCCGCCTCACGCTTCGAGATGCACCTGCCGTATTACCGCATCGAGCAGCTCTACGCCCGCCAGGGCCTGCCCGTGCCGCGCCAGACACTCTGCGGCTGGATGGGCATGGCGCATCAGGCCAGCCGCCTCGTCATCGAGCAGATCAAAAGAGAAGTCTTTCAGGGTGGCTATGTGCAGATCGACGAGACACCCGTGAAGTATCAAGACCCCGAACGCGAAGGCATCTGCGGCACCGGCTATCTGTGGAGCGTGCACAACCCCGTGAGCAACATCGGCTTCATGGCCTGGCACACCGGACGCGGCACCGCATGCCTTGAGCAAATCGTGCCGGAGGACTACACCGGCCTCATCCAGTGCGACGGCTACAAAGCCTACGACAGCTTCATCAAGCAGCCCGGACGCGCAGGCAACATCACGCTCGCCGGCTGCATGGCCCATGCGCGGCGCAAATTTTACGAAGCCCAAGAAGAAGGCGAAGACGCCCGCTGGGTGCTCGCGCAAATGCAGGCGCTCTACCGCATCGAAGCGCGGATGAGAGAAGCCCGCGCCGGGCCGCTGGAGATACGGACAGCCCGACAAGAGCACAGCACCCCCATCCTCGTCGCCATCCACCACCGGCTGCAAAGCCTGCAAGCAAGCCGCGTGCACCTCCCCCGCAGCCTCACCGGCGAAGCCATCGCCTACGCGCTCGGGCAGTGGGAGAAGCTCTGCGTGTTCACCCGCGACGGCCGCGTGCAGATCGACAACAACCTCGTCGAGAACAGCATCCGCCCGAGCGCCATCGGGAAGAAGAACTGGCTCTTCATGGGCGACGCGAAGAGTGGCGAGCGAGCCGCCACGTTCTACACGCTCATCGCCAACTGCTACCGAGCGGGTATCAACGCCGAAGCGTATCTAACGGACCTATTTGAACGGCTGCCGAGCGCCACCACCAAGACAGTGCACGAACTGACACCCCACGCCGTAGCAGCCAAACGCCGCGCCGCTGTCGAAGCAGCCGCCGAGGAAAAGACCGTGACCGAGCGCAGCCTCGTCAACGCATGACCCGCCGCTCAAAGTCAAGCGCCGGGGCTATGGGGCTGCGATTGACGGATACGAACAGAACACCATGAAAAGAGCAGACACAGTGAAGAGAAGATCGTGAGCATCCTGCGCGAGGCGCAGGGTGGGATGAAGGTCCGGGACGTGTGCGCGCGTCATAACATCAGCGAGCAGACCTACTACGGGTGGAAGCGCAAGTATGGCGGGATGCAGGTCGATGAGCTGCGTCAGGCGAGGGCGTTGGCGGAAGAAAACGGGCGGCTCAAACGCATCGTGGCGGACTTGACGGTGCAGATCGACATCTTGAAGGCCATCAACGCAAAAAATGGTAAGCCCGGCCAGCAAGCGACGGGCGGCACGATACGCCATGCAAAGCGATTTGGGCGGGATCGCGCAGGTGTGTCGTGCCTTGGAGCTTGCACGGTCGGGCTACTACCGGGTGGCGAAAGTGAGCGCGGAGGCGAGGCATCGACGAGTTCGCATCGTGCGGCTGAGCCGTGAGCATCCGCGCTACGGTTACCGCCGGATCGCGGCGTTGCTGCGACGTGAGGGCGAGCGGATCAACGTGAAGTGCGTGGCGAGGGTGCGCCGGGAGGAAGGACTGCAGGTGCGCAAACGCCAGCGGCGGATGCGAAGAGTGAGGCTTGGGCAGCAAGGCCGGCAGGCTGCGGCGCATCGCAATCACGTGTGGAGCTGGGACTTTGTGAGCGACCAGGTGGAGGGCGGCAGCGCCTTTCGCATCCTCACCTTGATCGACGAGCACACGCGTGAGTGCCACGCCACGCATGTGGCGTGGTCGATCCGCGCCACGGACGTGCTTGGCGTGCTGGAGTCTGCGATGCGCAAGCACGGCACGCCTGAGCACATCCGCAGCGACAACGGGCCTGAGTTCATCGCGTATGCGATCCAGGACTGGATGCAGCATCGACACATCAAGATGAGCTACATCAAGCCGGGGTCACCTTGGGAGAACGCCTACATCGAATCGTTCCACGACAAGCTACGCGACGAATGCCTCAACCGCGAGGTGTTCGGCAGCCTGGCGGAGGCCCGTGTTGTCGTCGAGCAATGGCGGCGTGAATACAATGAATACCGGCCTCACAGCTCGCTGGACTACGGCACCCCGGCACAGGCGGCGACACGCTGTCAAACTCCGCTACGGCCTCGTCTCGCTACGCTCGACGAGACCTTCGCTGCGTTTGACAGCGTGAGAGAACCAACCAACATCAAGATCAACCCAAGGACGCAGGAACTACATTTATGACCTGTCCCACCCCAGGGAGCAGGCCAGAAGTTTAGCATTGGTTAGAATTGGTTTCTCAATCTCTAAAGCTGCTGGTGGCTATGCGCTCAGGGCGTTGGGCAACACGGTTGAGCATGCAGCCGCTCAGATACTCAGGCAACTAGGTGCCACTGTTAAGAGTGGAATAAGGTTAGTCGGTCCGGGTGGACCGCGAGTTCTTGATTTGCTGGCGAAGGTAGGCAATCAAGTTGCGACTATAGAAGTGAAATATGGCCTTCCTCGCGTTGCTGGGCCAGCTTTACAGCGACTTGTTGGCCAGATGCAAACTGCTGTTGCTGTAGGAGAAGGAAAAATCGTTTTATTTACATTCAAGGAACCAGCTGCTGCGGAGTTAGCATTGGTTGTTGAATCTCTTGGAATAAATACAGCTAACTCAATTCAATTTGTTCATGGTTTCCGTGGCCTAGTTCAATGGTTCAGACTATATTTTATGTGATCCAGCTATATGGAAAAAAATTTCTCAAAAAAGCTCAAAAACACCTTCTGCAAGAGGCTCACAAATTTTGAATTATACCCTGAACGATGCCCTTATATTTTTTCAGGAGACGTTGTCTTCGTTAGAAGGCATCACGCAGGAAGGCTTCTCATTTTTGTAATCGCAACACCTGATCATCATGGCGGCAACAGGTTCACCATCGACCTGGGATGGTCACTTCAGGGAAGGTTTCCCGAGCTCCCAAGGCGTCCCTTCGGCTCCTATAGCGGAAACGACTCTGTGTTTGATGCTAGCGAGTTCACATTTCGTATTTCCGATGTAATGAATAAGAACGATTTTTGGTGGGAGGAAGGACGCAAAACCCAACTAGACGAGATCATGATAGATGAGGCTGAAACGATATTAACTCATGCAGCCGAGGCCGCCATTAGAGCAGTCGACACATGTCTTGTGAAAATAGTGAAAAAAACTGAGGGATTATAGTGGCAACCAACGGCGACACCGGGAAACGGGGTCATTGCGCCAAGATAAACACAGATAAGGAGGAAATCAGACAAACAGTGAAATGAGAGTTAGAACATGGAAACCTTATAATGCGTCCCAGCGGGTAAGAACCCGGCGCGGTAGAGCCTGGAGCCAGGCGGCCGGAAGCGAGTCATGCGTCGTCGGTCGCGAGGCTGGCACGAAGCGTTGACAGCGAGCACTAAAGCCGTGGGATTGAGCCTCGAAAGTTTCTCTTCGTGGGATGTCTTCGCCGTTGACCCAGCGGGGACCAGAGCGTGGGCACCGACATATGGCCAGGCGCACACGAACCACCGGGGTCCGAGACCAGGGCAAAGGTGCATGACAGGGGAAGCCTGTGAACGCAACCGCACCTGAAGGCAGGGAAAAGCATGATTGACACCCGCTTAGCATTCGTGGCAGCATCCCCAAGCCATGTCCGTCTATCATCCCACCGAGACTCGCTGCCGCTGCGGCATGCTTTTGACTGTGCCACTCGTGCGTAGTGCGAACGCCGTGCGCTCTCCGGCCATCCGCGAGGCCATCCTCCGAGGCACCTTTCACACGGCGCTGTGCCCTGGCTGTCGTCGTCGTGTGCAGGTGGAGAGCACGTTTCTCTATACCGATCTGAAAAAGCAGACCGCCATTCTCGTGAAACCGAAAAGCGGACGCCGTACTCATTTGTCGGATTCGGAGGCATTGCTCCAAGCCGCGAAGGCGCTGGGGCGATCTCTGCCGCGAAGCAGCGGGCATCTCCGGGTGGTTTATGGGCTGGGTGAATTGCGTGAAAAGCTCGTCTGCCAGGATGCGGGACTGGATGACCGGGCCTTGGAATTGGCCAAGGTGCTCGTGATTCAGGATCATCCCTTTCTCATTCACCGTCCACGTCTCCAGATGGAACTCGCTGGAGTGAGGAAAGGCCAGCTTGAGTTCATCGCCTACCATCACAATCAACCGGAGCGTTTCCGCGTGACGATGCCATCGACCGTGGTGGAGCAGGTGACACCGGGTCTTGGACGAGTCTTTGGTGGTAGGTCTCCCGGGTCTCCAGACTTCTGGGTGAATTTCCGTTCGCTGAGCACCCGCTACGATGCGCTGAACGCCTTGGGTGCCCTTGCGTCCGATATTCAGGCTGGAGGAAAACCGGTTCTCACAGAGAACCAAGGTTTTCAAAACATGATCCAGAAGCTCCCTCGCGGAAAGGATCTCTCGGCTGACTCCAAGAGCCAGTTGCAGATCGTTTTCGATCATGCGGTGAAGATGAAGGACCAGAAGGCGCAGGACCAGCTCATCGAGGTGCGCTTTGGCAAAGACATCGACGATGAATGGGCGCTGAACAACCACGCCAGCGATCTGAGAGCCATCTGGGAAGTGCTGCGCCAGCTGCCGGAGTCGAACGTGGAAGGAAACTCGCGGCTCGATAGCCTCGGGCTGGAGAAAGATGCCGACTGGGTGGATTCCGGCTACTTTGATCCTTCCAGCGATCTCATCGGCATTGGGGCTAATGTTCCCGGCACCACCGAATCGTTCAAGGATGTACTGCGGCACGAGGTGGGACATGCCGTCTATTACCAGAAGCAAAAACTTATCGACGGCTGGCTGGAGACACGTTTTGGCTGGAAGGCGCTCC
Source organism: Verrucomicrobiaceae bacterium (assembly GCA_016713245.1). Taxonomy (GTDB): domain Bacteria; phylum Verrucomicrobiota; class Verrucomicrobiia; order Verrucomicrobiales; family Verrucomicrobiaceae; genus Prosthecobacter. The sequence goes on from JADJPM010000004.1 coordinate 2,046,121, forward strand.
AAGTGACAAAGGCTGGTATTCATGCCTGGGTGACCGCGATGGGCGGATGGGGCAAGGCCACGCCCGCTCAGAAATCTGAAATCATCAATGCCATCGCGAAGAATACTCCTGCCGAATCCTTTGCCGGCACTCGTGACTTTGAGATTCAGGGAAACCCGGTTTGGACAAAGTCCTTCGGGCCTCGTAAAGCCTTCGTCGCCTCGGTGGAGGACTGGTGGGAAAACTGCGCTCGCTGGCACCGGTATGGCGGCAGGCGCTTCTATGTGAACTCCTATTACAGGCAGCTCATGATCGTATCGGATGAGACCATCGACCTCGTTCGGAACATGCCGAGCCTCTACGCGGCCATGTCTCCCTTGGAGTTTTTCGCCGAGCTCTATGCGTTCTACTTCGACCCGGATGCGAAAGGCAAGGTGATCATCCCCAAGAATGTTCGCGATTGGCTGGATGCAAACATTGGTCGTCCATCACCTGCCGTCAAAAAGACGGCGAAGAAACGGCGCGGATAGCGTGCTCCTCACTTCGCCGCTGTCGTCGGTGCTGCCGTCTTCACGCTCACGCGAATGGGCTGGGAGATGAGGATTTCGACGGTGTCGGTGGGATTCGCGGCGGTAGTGACGGCCTTCATCTTGTTCGTGGCGGCGGTCATGGCGGCCTCGGCCTGCTTCTTTTTCACGGGGTCGGTCGCTGCGGCGGAGACTTCTTGAGCGGCCTTCTTTTGCTCGGCTTCAGCCAAAGGCACGGCGGCGGGGTTGTAGCGGTATTTGCAGATGCCGAGGCTTTGCAGCGCGAAGGTGTAATCGCCCGGCGTGATCTTCAATTCCGCGAGATTCAGCACCAACTCATGCATGGCGGCTTTCAGCGGGATGTCGAACTCCTTGATGGCGCTGAAGCCTTCGCCGTAGGCTTTCACCTTGATGGAGCTGCCGTTGAATTCATTCCGCCAGGCGAGTTTGAGTGGGATTTTCAGTGTCTCGCCCGCTTTGGCTTCGAAGACCTTGTTTTCGGCCAGCGTGATCGAAAGTGGCGCTTGTTCGGAATCGGTCACGGACACGGGAACATCTGCCATGAGGCGCGGGGCAGGGATTTCGCCCTTCGCATCCTTCACCGGCCATTCCATGCTGGCGACACGCACGGGGCGAATGACCTCTTTGCCGCCGATGACAGCCTTGCCGGTGATATTGGCGAGCGAAAAGCCACGCGGGGCCTTTTCATCGGCGGTGAGGATGAGGTGACCATAGGTCTTGCCTTTGCCGATCTTCAATCCAGCGGCGCTGATTCCCGGCGGCAGGCCTTCCATGCGGATCTCGATTTCGCCATCGAAGCCATCGCGACGCTGCACGGCCACTTCAAAGGCACGCGATTCGCCTTGGCGGAGTGCCATCGGCTTGGAAAGCGAAGCGCGGTCGCCATTGCGCAGCGTCATGTGAACGGCCCAGGCGGCGAGGGCGAAGTCTGGTGCCGCTTGGCGCACGATGAGGCGATACACGTTGTGCGGATCGCTGCGAGTGCCGCCGAAGAGGTCACGCACTTGCAGACGATAGGTGCCGTCTTCTTTGACCTCGAATTTACCGAGCACGTCCGGCGAACCGGCATCGTAAGGCGGGCCGTCGTAGCTATAGCCGTTGCTCGTGACCTTCATCGGCGGTGCGATGTCGTAGAGCTCGGCCACATCGGTGAATTTGCCGTCCTTCACCTGCTGCACGAGCACGAAGGGATCGGTGTTCCGGCCGAGGCGCTCGCTGGCGACCTCGACCCACCAGGTCTCGCCCTTCTTCGCGGCGAACTCATAGGTATCGACATCCGCCGCCGGGAAAAACGCCCCCGCGATGTCGCAGGGCAGCGTGATCTTGGTTTGCGGCTCGGCTTCCTTCGCTGGAGCCGTGGCCGCGAGTCCCACCGGCGGCCAGGACATCGCGCTGACGGTTTGCGTCTGCGGTTGCGGCTCGGCGGGGCCTTTTTGCAGAGCGAGTCGATAAAATGCCGCTCGCCGCCCTGGTAGGTGAGGTCGCTCACCTTGATGACGAACGTGCCATCCGCAGGCGGCGTGAAGTCGATCAGGCCACCGGTGCGGTTGACCTTGAGGTCCGCACCTTTGCCATCGGCGAGGATGAGCACGGGCGTGAGCCGCGAGTCGATCCCGACCGCCGCGCAGTCGATGGACACCGCCTGGCCCTTCACGCCCTGGAAGGAATAGAAATCCACCGCCCGCTTCGTCATCGTCGCGTTGCAGATCGAGCCAATGGCGAGCGGCAGGGCCGTTTCGAGCGTGTTGTTCGCCTTCGTGCGTACCACCTCCGGCAGTTTGTTCACCGAAAAGGCTCGCACCGACGACACACCGAGCCTCGACATCACTCGCGCATCATAAACGCCCACCGCTGCATCTGCCGCGATGCTCACGCTAAACTTGTTTGGGGCCCCCGCGACCGGCTTGGCCGTAATTTTTGGCGTCGAGAAGGTCAATTCGGTTACCTCTTCGATGTTTTCGCCAGTGATCACCACCTCAACGTTTTGCCCTGCCTGACCTCCCATGGGCATCAAAGTCAGCAAACGCGGCAACGGCAGCGTGACCTGCTGAGCCAGTGCCGAGGCGGAAAAGAGAGCGAGGAGGCAAAAGAGACGCGGAGACATGACCGGAAACCTACGCTGGCAAAAACGCGTTCTGTGCAAGCTGCCCGAGTAAACTTCTCCAGACTTTGGGGCCGCCAAAACCTAGCAGGAGCAGCAGAGTATGTGCCGGGTGCACCCAATAAAGGAGGGAAGTCTAAATTCGGTGCCTCTCAAATTTGATTAGCAAGAAGGCGGTTTTTCCGCAGAAATAATTTTTTCGTCGTGGAACCCACGGAAATGCGATGGGAAACGATTTCTTGCCCCTATTGGTGGGATTTTTTTCTGGTCAAAGCACAACATCTTGTGCAACATGGCCGTCACGGCGCGGACATATAGTATTTATAGACTTCGCTGCCTGCTCTCTCGTTTTCCCCGTTTCTCCACTTATTCACACCCCCAAACACAGCATTTAAGGTCATGGAAAAGACATACAAGATTGGCAATCGTGAGTTTCCTCTCGATCACGATAAAGCCGAGGCGGCTTTCGCGGACAAGAAGGTCATCAATGGTCGCAAAAGCATGACCTTTAACCTTCTCCCGCTGAAGTATCAGTGGGCTTATGATCTCTATCGCGTCATGAAGGCCAACCACTGGGAGCCTGAGGACATCCAGATGCAAAAAGACGTGGAGCAGTGGCGCTCCAACGAGATCACCCAAAACGAGCGCTGGATCATCATGATGGGCATCGGTTACTTCTCCGCCGCCGAAGGCATCGTGGGCGACAACATCCAGCACGTCGTCCGCGAGCTGGTGACTGCTCCGGAGCTGAAACTCGTACTCGGCCGTCATGCCCATGAGGAAAACATCCACGCTGACTCCTTGCTCTACATGATTTCCTCCCTTGGGATCAATCCGCATGAGTGCGAGGCCATGTTCGAGCAGATACCGACGATCGTGGCGAAGAACGAATTCGTCACCCGCATCTCCAACAACATGCGCCGCGATCTGGACCTCACGAAGCTCGAAAACAAGCAGCTCCTGGCGAAGAACATCTTCATGTTCGGCCAGTGCATGGAGGGCACCCAGTTCTACGGCCTCTTCGGCATGATCCTCTCCCTCTACCGCCAGAACAAGTTCCCCGGCATCGGCCAGATGTTCCGCTACACCCTGCGCGACGAGTCGAACCACATCGAAGTCTTCCGCAATCTGTTCATGGACCTCGTCGAGGAGAATCCCGACCTGTGGACCGGCGAATTCCGTGAAGAGCTCGTCAACATCATGCGCGAAGCCGTGGCTCTGGAAAAGAACTTCATCCGCGACTGCCTGCCCGTGAATGCCGTGGGCCTCAGCTCGGCCGAATTCGAGCAGTACATCGAATTCATCGCCGACCGCCGCCTCGCTGGCTGCGGCCTGCCCGCCCTCAACCCCGGCGTCTCCAATCCTCTCCCCTGGCTGGCGGAGATGATGGACGTGCGCAAGGAGCAGAATTTCTTCGAAGGTAAGGTCACCGATTACCAAAAGGCCTCCGCTCTCGTCCAGTCCTCCGACGATGATCTGTAACCCCTTTTTGTGAACAACCTGACCAACAAGAAAGAATAACTTTCGCTGGAGTAAGACGCACCCGTTTCGCATCCTCCCGGTCCCCGATTTCCCTCCCCGCTCCCTCAACGTCAAACCAACAGCCCACGCCTCCTCCCGCCATGATCGCCTCCCTGCTGCAAGAGGACAAAGTCCTCAAAAAAGTCACCCAAACGCCGAAAGACCAGAAGCCCGCTTTTAAGTGGAGTGCCTTGTCTGTCGCCAGTTCGATTGGGGATACTCTTCCCGCGTCCATCAAGGTCAACGTCGGCGGCGCCGAGCGTGATTTCGACGCCGAGGAGATCGCAGACACCGTTGGCAGCGCCCTCGCGGATCTCTTTCTCGCCCGTCAAAAGGAAGGGGACATCTACACCGAGCACAATCAGCAGCTGGTGCAGAAGATCTCGCGGGCGGTCACGGAGGAGATCTACCAGCGCACGGCCCAGCTTGCCGAAGGGAGCGGCAAAGCGGCCAACCTCAACGCCAAGGACATCTATCACTGCATCGAGCGGGCACTCATCCATCACAACGCCCACGACGTCGCCCGCACCCTCGCCGAAAAGCGCAAGCGTGCCTCCGCCTACGATCCCTTCGCCGATTCCACCCCTCAGCCGCTCATCGTGAATACCAAAGTCATCCGTCGCAGCGGCCAGCTCGTGCCGTGGAACCACAACAAGATCGAGATCGCCGTCCGCAAGGCCTTCCTCTCCATGGAACTTGATTCCTCCCCAGCCGTCCAGGTCGCCGAGACCGTGAGCCGCGCCATCGCCGAGGAAAACAAGCAGTTCATCCACATCGAGGACGTGCAAAACCTCGTCGAGGAAGAGCTCATGAAGCAGGGCTTCTTCAAAGTCGCCCGCGCTTACATCCAGTACCGTGCTCTCCGCACCAACATGCGTGAGGACGATGAGCAACAGGCCGCTGTGGCCAATGAAATCGAGAGCCAGGACCAGCAGGCCCTCATCCTCGTGAAGACCGCCGACGGCAATTCCTTCCTCTGGGACGGGGCCGATCTGAAGAAGCGCATCGACTTCGCCATGCTCGGCCTCGATTTGTGCCTCACCCGTGCCGAGATCGAGATGGAACTCCGCCGCTCCCTGAATTCCGACATCACGCTCGATCACCTCAAGCAGACCATCACGCTCAATGCCAAGACGATGATGCAAAAAGACGCCGACTTCGCGAAGTTCGCCGCCCGTATCCTGCTCAGCTACATCTATGAAGAAGTCCTCGGCTGGGACATCGTCCGCGATGGCATCGAGGCCTTGCGTGACTTCCACCGCCGCACCTTCCGCCGCAACCTCGCCCGTGGTGTCGAAATCGACCGCTACAATCCCCGCCTGCTTCAGTTCGACCTCGACAAGCTCGCCGATGCCCTCGATCCCGCCGCCGATCTCGATTTCGACTTCCTCGGCATCCAGACCCTCTACGACCGCTACCTCATCGTCGATAAGAAGGTCAAGCCCGCCAAGCGCCTCGAAACGCCCCAGCTCTTCTGGATGCGTGTGGCCATGGGCCTCAACGTCGGCGAACGCGATGGCAATCCCGAGGACAAGATCATCTCCATCTACAAGCTCTACAAAGGCCGCCGCTTCTGCTCCAGCACGCCCACGCTCTTCAACAGCGGCACCCTGCACAGCCAGCTCTCCTCCTGCTACCTCTACAAGGTGGATGACAGCATCGAGTCCATCATGATCCGCGGCATCGCCGAAAACGCCTTCCTCTCCAAGTGGGCCGGCGGCCTCGGCGGCTCGTGGACCAGCGTCCGCGGCACCGGCGGCTACATCAAAGGCACCAATGGCGAATCCCAGGGCGTCATCCCCTTCCTCAAGCTGCACAACGACCAGCTCATCGCCGTCAATCAGGGTGGCAAGCGCCGCGGCTCTGGCTGCGCCTATCTCGAAGTCTGGCACAACGACATCGAGGACTTCCTCCAGCTCCGCATCAACACCGGCGACGAGCGCCGCCGCACGCACGACCTCAACACCGCCAACTGGATTCCCGATCTCTTCATGAAGCGCCTTGAGGCCCGTGAAAACTGGACCCTCTTCCGCGCCAACGAAGTCTCCGATCTCCACGATCTCTACGGCTCCGCCTTTGAAAAGCGCTACGCCGAATACGAGGCCATCGCCAAGACGGGCAAGATCTTCTCCAAAGAAATCCCGGCCGTCGATCTCTGGAAGCTCATGCTCAAGGCCATCTTCGAGACCGGCCATCCTTGGATCACCTTCAAAGATCCCTGCAACGTCCGCAGCCCTCAGGACCACGTCGGCGTCATCCACAGCTCCAATCTCTGCACCGAGATCACGCTCAATACCTCCGCGGACGAAACCGCCGTCTGCAACCTCGGCTCCGTCCTCATCGACAACCACCTCGATGACGCCGGTAACATCGACCACGCCAAGCTCCGCGAGACCATCCGCAGCGCCGTCCGTGCACTCGACAACGTCATCGACATCAATTTCTACCCCACCGAGGCCGCCAAGACCTCCAACACTCGCCACCGCCCCATCGGCCTCGGCGTCATGGGTTTGCAGTATGCCCTCTACCGCAAAGGCATCCCCTTCGCGTCGAAGGAAGCCGTCGATTTCAACGACGAGATGATGGAAGCCATCGCCTACTACGCCTACGAAGCCTCCAGTGATCTCGCCGCCGAGCGTGGTCAGTATTCCAGCTACAAAGGCAGCAAGTGGGATCGTGGCCTCATGCCGCAGGATACCCTCGACCTCCTCGCCAAGGAACGCGGCCAGGAAGTCGATGTCCCCCGCGGCGGCAAGATGGATTGGAGCGCCCTCCGTGCGAAGATCGCCAAGCAAGGCATGCGCAATAGCAACGTCCTCGCCATCGCGCCGACGGCCACCATCTCGAACATCATGGGCTCCAGCCCCTGCATCGAGCCCCTGCTCAGCAACATGCTCGTGAAGGCCAATCTCTCCGGCGACTTCATGCTCCTCAATCCCTTCCTCATCCGCGACCTCAAAAAACGCGGCCTGTGGACCGCCGACATCCAGAACAAGCTCAAGTACATGGATGGCGAGATCGAAGCCATTGAGGAAATCCCCGTGGACCTCAAGCGCCGTTACGCCACCGCCTTCAGCATCGATTGGGCCTGGGTCGTCGATGCCGCCGCCCGCCGTCAGAAGTGGATCGATCAAAGCCAGAGCGTGAACCTCTTCTTCGGCAGCACGGAGATGAGCACCCTCAGCCACATGTATCGCGGTGCCTGGCGCAAAGGCCTCAAAACCACCTACTACCTCCGCACCCGCAGCGCCTCGAACATCGAGAAGAGCACCGCCGAATTCCAAAAGGAGATCCGCAGCACCGTCATCAACGGAGCCATCGGTGCCAAACGCTACACGGCGGAGGAAGTGCAGGCCTGCTCCATCGAAGCCATGCGCAACGGCGGGACGTGCGAGGCGTGTCAGTGATGCACTCCTTACGCCTCGGGCCCGTCGGACGAGTCTGACGGGTCCGACCAGTCCGACTCGTCCGACGAATCCCCGCCATGCCGCCCGACTCCGACAGTCCTTTGATGCCGCATGGAGGTTACGAGAACCTTCGTAGCTATGCCGTCGCCGAAGCGGTCTATGACGCCACCGTCGTTTTCTGTGATCGTTTCATCGATAAAGCGAGCCGCACTCACGATCAGATGGTCCAGGCCGCCCGTAGTGGTGTGCGAAATATCTCCGAAGGCAGTGGAGCCGCCGCCACCTCCAAGAAAATGGAGATGAAGCTCACGAATGTGGCTCGTGCTAGCCTCAACGACGAACTCGCGAAGGACTACAAAAGCTTCCTCATGCAGCGCGGCCTGCGTGTCTGGCCCAAAAACTCCAAAACGTGCCTCGCCATGCGGGAACGGCTCAAGTACGATATCTTCCCCAATCTACCAACCGCGCCCAAAGGCAAAGTGGTGCTCACCGGCTTGGCGGGCCTCGCCGAATTCGTCGCCAAGGCAGATCCCGAATTCGCTGGTAACGCCATGCTCTGCGCTGTCAATCAAGCCTCCTACCTCCTCAAACGCCAAGTTGAGAGCCAAGGCCGCGACTTTAAAGAAAAAGGCGGCTTCACCGAACGCCTCCATGCCACCCGTGTTCAGGCCCGAGCCGAGCAAGCTGGCCTTCCTCTCTGTCCCGTCTGCGGCAAAACCATGCGCCGCCGCACCGCTGGAAAGACTGCCAGCCAGTTCTGGGGCTGCTCCGCCTATCCGAATTGCAAAGGCACGAGAGACATCGAGACATGACGTGGCATCTTCTCGTCCGACAAGTCAGACTGGTCCGACCCGTCTGACTTTCACATGTGAGTGCACTGTCCTGATGATCAGCCCGACATCGCAAATCAGAAGCACTGAATGTACCATTTCATAACTCATCTCCTTGTCGCCTTGGTGCTGCTGCTCATCACCAAATCCGTGCGTAAAGTGGCCGAGAAGCGCATGAACGGCCTGGAAGGCCGCATCACCTTGTTTGCGCGGCTTTTGCCACTGATTCCTCTGGGCTTTTTCTCCATGTTTGCCGTTTACGCGCTTCAAGATCCTGATCCGGATGATCGCATTGCCGGAGTTTGCATTCTCGTTTGCGCGGTTCTGCTTCTCGTTGGCCTGATCTACTACTGGACCTATCGTCTGGTTCTAAACGAAGAGTGGATACTCACCCAGTCACTCATTGGCTCAGATCGCATGATCTCTCTTTCCCAGCCTTTTGAACTCAATGTCGACTCCGAGATGAAACACTTCATTCTCCGACAGGATGGAAAAACCCTCAAAGTCACTTGGGTTGTCTCTGGTTTTAGAGACATCCTCGCCCGGCTGATTGAGAAACGGTCAGAAATGAACTTCTGACTACAACCAACTCTCCGGGGCCCCCGCATCCGCCCCACGTTCCCCGCCTTGAAGGGAACCCACCGGGTTCCGTCAGGCGCATGGTCACATGGGATTGCATCGCTGCGAAAGGTGGCTTTAGCTCCTCGAGCACGGCGGCTGCAACCGCTGTGGCCCTCTCACTCCATCTTTCTCCATACCATGTTCCATTCCACCTCCTTCCTCGGTGCCATTTCCACCTCGCTGGCCCTGCTGCTTGTGGCTCCGATGCTCCACGCTCAAACCACCTGGACCACCAGCAATCCTGCCGGCAACACCTTGGCCCGTGATTGGGTGGCCATGACCTCCACAAGCGACAAGCGAGTCGTTATCAGCAAACAAAACCTGTTTGTCTCTGGTAAGTCGGATTCAACATGGACGCAAAAGAGCTGGCTGAACGCGAACGAAACCAGCTCCCTGGCACTTACCGATGTGGATGGCAGCGCCGACACCAAGACGCTGATCCTCTGCCAAGGCTTTGCCGGCAAGGTGCGCCTTTCCAAGGATTCCGGTGACTCGTGGACATCGGTCGATTCGCTTGGCAGCAAGGACTGGAAATTCGTCTCGTCCAGCGCGGACGGCAAGACGCTCACGGCTTACTATGGACTCAAGCTCTGCGTCTCGACGGATTCAGGCAGTTCCTGGACTGAAAAAGGACTCAGCAACATCCCCAGCGCTCCAAAACTGTGGACACCGTGGCTGGCGATGGACGCGGCGGATGACGGCAAAACGCTGGTCGTGGCGACATCGAAAAATCTCTACCTGACCACGGATGCCGGCGGCTCGTGGTCGGGCGTGGGCAACCCGGGTGATCTCGGCAAGAACCAGTGGCGCTCCGTGGCGATCAACAAGGACGGCACACGCATCGTGGCGGGCACGCAAGGTGGCAAAGTGTACATCGGCACGAAGAATGGCAGCACCTGGACTTGGACCTCCACGAGCTTCACCGGCACCTGGGTGGTCGCCTGCTCCAGCGATGGCAAAACCATCGCCGCCGCGAACTACAGTAGCGGCGGCAAAAAAGGGAAGATCCAATGGTCCGACAACGATGGCGTGACGTGGACTGAGCAGGCTCCCCAAGGCTTCTGGACCTGCATCGGGGCCAGTAGCGATGGCAAATTCATGGCGGGCGCACTCGGTGAGGACATCCATCAGAACTAAAGACAAGCTGCGAGGCCGCCCTGAACGGCCTCACGTCTTCGACTCGCCCGCTGACGGGACCGCGATGCGGTCCGAAAACCGGGCAGGGGAGGCGGCATTTCATTCCCAAGGGAGCCTCGCCGAGGCTCGGCACCCTGGGGCTGCAAGCCGGAACCGCTTGGCGGTTCGATGAGCCGAATTGCGTGGATCGACACGACAGGTCATCCCAAGCCCAACGGGCTTGCGTCATGCAGCCCAGCAGTGCCGAACGACAGCGAGCGCTCTCCGGGGACCTCGCATTCGCCCCAGGATCTCCGCCACCGGGGTTCCGTCATGCGAATGGCCGCTTGGCCTCGATCCAGTCCGACGTATGCCTGTTTTTGGCAGAATGATGGATGGCAGAATGATTTTCAGAATTCCCAATCATTCTGCCATCCATCATTCTGCCTTCCTTGAGGTGTGAAAAAACAAAAGCCCCATGAGACGGCGTCCCATGGGGCTTGGAAGGCTCCGGGGACCTCGCATTCGCCCCACGATCTCCGCCTTGGAGCGAACACCGCCGGCCTCCGTCATGCGAATGGCCGCTTGGCCTCGATCCAGTCCGACGTATGCCTGTTTTTGGCAGAATGATGGACGGCAGAATGATTTTCAGAATCCCAATCATTCTGCCATCCATCATTCTGCCTTCCTTGAGGTGTGAAAAAACAAAAGCCCCATGAGACGGCGTCCCATGGGGCTTGGAAGGTGCTTTCGCGGTTTACAGCATCTCGGCGACGAAGCCGCGCTCATCGACGAGCTCCTTGTTCGTGGCGGCGATCTTCGACTTGGCGAAGTCGTCCATTTCGTAGCCGGTGATGACTTCGTAGCTGCCGGGCGTGGTGGTGCGCACGGGCATGCCGGCCCAGACGTTCGGATCAAAGCCATACAGACCTTCGCTCTTCACGGCGATGCTGTGAATGGCTCCGGGTGTGACGAGTGAGCGAACGTGATCGACGAGCGCATTCGCGGCGGAGGCGGCGGAGGAGGCTCCACGGGCGGCGATGATGGCAGCGCCGCGCTTGCCGACGGTTTCGCAGAAGGGGCCTTCGAGCCAGGCTTTGTCGTTGATGACTTCCGCCGCGGGTTTGCCGCCGATGGTGGCATGGGCAAAGGAGGGGAACATGGTGGGGCTGTGGTTGCCGTAGATGAAGATGTCCTTCACCTCGGTGAGGTCCACGCCGGCTTTTTGGGCGAGCTGGGTCTGGGCACGGTTTTGATCGAGGCGCACCATGGCGGTGAAGCGATCGGGCGTGAGGCGCTTGGCCTGGGAGGCGGCGATCATGCAGTTCGTGTTCGCCGGATTGCCGACGACGGCGACGCGGGCGTCATCGGCCGCGACGGCGTCGATGATCTGGCCTTGGCCGATGAAGATTTTGCCGTTGTCCTTGAGCAAATCAGCACGCTCCATGCCGGGGCCGCGTGGCTTGGCACCGACGAGAAGGCACCAGTTGGCATCTTTGAAACCGATGGCGGGATCGCTGGTCTGCACGATGCCTTTGAGGAGAGGGAAGGCGCAGTCATCGAGCTCCATGGCGACCCCGGCGAGGGCCTGGAGTGGCTTTTCAAAGGGGGCCTCGATGAGCTGAAGGATGACGGGCTGATCCGGGCCAAACATCGCTCCGGAGGCGATGCGGAAGAGGAGGGCGTAACCGATTTGACCGGCGGCGCCGGTGACTGCGACTTTGATGGGGGCTTTCGACATGATGAATGGGGAGAGAACCACAGCCCTTCGCGGGGAAGCGCGAAGTTTCAAGCGTCACGTTTGCCCGTTTCCAGCGAACGCGGGGCCGATCTTGATGCGGGGCGGCGGATGGGCGGCGCAGCCAAGGGGCTAATCGAGCTCGAGCATCAGGATCTGGAAGAGGTCGTGATGGCGATCGGTCCAGACGCGGGGCGTGATCTTGGCTTCGAGTTCGAGTTCCTCCTCATCGGGTGGGACGGGCGTGGTGGCCGCCAGGAAAGTGGCGTTGTTGGTGAGCAGGACGTAGTCCGTGCTGTCGTGGTCGCCTCCATCGCTTTCGGTGGTGATGCGGATCGTTTGGTAGCCTACCTCGGCGGCGGTCTTTTCGATGAGAGGCACGAGGCGGAGGTAGCTGTTGGTGCAATGCACGGCGATGATGCCATCGGGCTTCATGTGCTTCTTGTAGATGTCGAAAGCCTCGCGGGTGAGGAGGTGGGCGGGCACGGAATCGCCGCTGAAGGCATCGAGCAGGAGCACATCGAAGTTTTGCGGCGTGGAAAGCTCTCGCTCCAGAGCGAGGCGGGCATCGCTGACGACGATCTCGAGTTTCGCCCCACGCTTTTCGAGGTCGGGCAGGTAGGTGAAGTATTTCTGGGCGAGGCGAGGCACGTCCGGGTTGATGTCGTAGAAGCGGTAGGTGTGACCGCTTTTGCCGTAGCAGGCGACGGTGCCTGCTCCCATGCCGACGACGCCGACGCGTGCGCCATTGGCATTTTTGAGGCTATCGAGGGCGAGACCGATGCCGGTATCGTGACCGTAGTAGCTGGTGGGATCGCTCCGATACTGGAGGGCGAGGTTTTGCTGGCCGTGAATGATGCCGCCATTGCTGAGTTCACGCTGGTGATAGGCCGGATCTTCGGGCGACCACTCAGTGACGGCGAGGGTGCCGTAAAAGTTGCGGACGCGTTCGAGGCGGTCCTCGAATTTATAGCCGAGCTGGCCCATGAAGAGGGCTCCAGAGGCTCCGAGAAGGCCCGTGAGGGCAAAGGACACACTGCGCAGTGCTCGTGATCGAAGCCTCCAGGCGCACACGAGAAGCACGACGCAAGCGAGCACGAAGGCGGCGATGAGGCTGCCGGGCCATTCGGCATGCGTTTTAAAGAGCTGCGGGGCGGCAAGGCTGACGAAGAGGCCGCCGAGCGCCCCGCCTGCGGACATGTGGAGGTAGAAGCTGGTGAGATAGCGCGGGTTGGGCTTCAGGCGGGTGAGCTCGCCATGGCAGATCATGCAGCCAAAAAACATGGCACCGAAGGCCCAGCCGAGTTCGAAGAGGAAATTCGGCATCAGGTCGAGGTCATCCGGCCACCAGGTTTGTTTTTCGAGCTGGTCCCAGGTGCCGCAGACGAAAAAGAGGGGCAGGGCAGGGAGAGCCCACAGAGAAGGAATCCGTGCATACCAGCGTTCGTGCTCGAAGCAGATGATGAAGGTGAGCAAGTAGAGGCTGAGCGGCACTACCCACATGAAAGGGACGACGGCCACATCCTGGCAGACGTGGTTGGTGGTGGCGAGCAGGATCACACTGGCAAGAGCGGGCAAAACGACCCACATCAGGCGGCGCAGCAGGCCAGGGGAGGCTCCGTCTTCCGGTATCGCGGGGCTTTGAGCCTCCTGGGCGGGGGCGGCGGTCTGATGATCATACCAAACGACGCCGAGGCAGAGCGCGGCGCAGAGGACAAACACCACCGACCAGGCCTTCGCGAGCCATTCCACATCCCAGCGAGGCTCGAAGAAGAACGGAAATGTGAGCAGGGCGGCCAGGGATCCGATGTTGGAGAGGGCGTAAAGTCGCCAGGGATTGGCCCCGGCAGCTCCCCGAGTGAACCAAACCTGGACGAGCGGGCTGGTGCTGGAGAGCACGAAGTAGGGCAGGCCTACGGAGGCGAGCAGCAGGAGCAAAATGCGCCCACTTGGGTCTTCGGAGCCGATCGGCTTCCAGCTTTCCAAAGGGATGATCGGCAGGAAATAGAGCGCTGCGAGCAGCAGACTGGCATGCAGAAGGGCCTGCACCTTCCGAGGCAGCTTCCCAAGGGCGTGGGCATAGGTGTAACCCAGGAACAGCAGAATCTGGAAAAACAGCATGCAAGTCGTCCAGACACCTGGGCTGCCCCCGAACCAGGGAAGGATGAATTTGCTGATCACCGGCTGCACTTGGAAGAGCAAAAAGGCACTCAAGAGCGTGAGCAGGCTCAAGACGAGAATGTAGATCGGCTGGGCGGGGCGGTGCATGGGAGGAATCCCGAGGCTGTCACAAGGTGTTCTCGAAGGGAAGGGGGAAGTTCCTGCCGAGGCCCGACGAACGCTGAATCGCCAAAAATTCGCGTTTTATGCCGGATTTGGGTCTTGCTGCATTTCCAAAAGCGTGTGATAATTATGGTAATTGTTATTTCAAAGACATCTAAACCTAATGAAGAACCCCTTCCGCCCCTTCTTCACCTCCCCGCTGGCACGCCAACGGGGGGGCTTCAGTTTCGTCGAAGCCATCTTCACCATCGCCATTATCGGCATCATGTCCTCGCTGGTGGTCGCAGCCATCTCCAATGCCTCGCGAGATGCGCACCGCGTCATGGCACGCCAGCAGCAGGCCGCCGTACAAAGTGCTCTCACAGCCTGGGTCATGTCCCAAACGCGGGTGGGAACCACGGCGCAGGTGCGTAGCCTTGAAAACGTGCGGTTGAGCTATATTGCACTGGGGACCACTTCGGCCCGGTTTAACCTCCTGATCCCAAATCCCACCTCGCCGGACCCATCTGCCCGAGCTGGCTTCATCGATCAAACGACGGCAGACCACTTCCTCGAATACACCACGAGCACGGACAAGCTGAAGACGGCCGCGCTGGAAAACTCCAAGCAATACCTTTCCCTGCCCAACTGGCAGTCCGGGGACTTCCCACGTGTCGATCTCATCAGCGAATGATCGCAGGCTCTTTTCCAACCTCACCTTTGACTCATGAATTCTCCTGAAAACCTCACCAGACCGACGCGGAAGGCTCGTCGCTTTCTCGGCGGGTTCTCCCTCGTCGAGATGATGGCCTGCGTGTCGATCATCGGCATCATTGCCTTCCTGGCCATTCCCTCGGTCAGCCGCATGCGCTCGGACAGCGAGCGAAACCTTGCCATCGCTCGTGCTGAATCGCTCAATCTGGCGCAGGCCAGCTTTATCCAGGTGCGTGGACGCACCCAAGCTGCGGCAGACTGGACGGCGGCATCCTCCGCGACGGCGAAATACAATCTTCTGCTGCCCTACCTGAGCTACGCGGAGTCCACCGTGACCGCCTTCATGCCCGCGGGCTATTCCGTGACCTTCCCTACCTCGATCCTCGCGATGACGAAGGTCAGCCTGAGAGATCCCTCCAACAGCGTGATCCTTTACTGACGCCCCTTTCCATTCATGACGCGCCCCCCCTCCAGTTTCTCGAAGCCATCCGAACGCCGTTTCAGCGGCGCTGGCGGCTTTTCGATGACGGAGTTGGTCATCGTGATCTCGATTCTAGGCGTGTTGGCGACGATCTCGATCACCTCGTTTAATCATCTGCTCAGTGGCTCTAAGGATGCTGTGGCCGCAGAACGCCTCGAAATGATGAATCGTGGGCTGCACACCTTTGCCCAGCAGAATTACGAGATGATCTTCAACCGCATGGATACCAGCGGAGCGGACGAGATGGTCATCCTCCGCACCCTTCAATATCGGAATCCCGACGTTGATCGTGCCAAGATCGGTTCACCCTACCTTGATCCGCGCTACAATCCCGTAGTGAGCAGCAACACGCAGGATCATCGCATCCGCTGGACCGGGCGCTGCTACGAACTGCTCAAGCCCGGCACGACCGGCTCCGGCATCAAAATGAATTTCGACGGCTCGGATTTCACCACCGCGTTCGTCTTCCCCCCGAATTTCCAAATGGCAGGGCGCTGAGTTCACGCAGCCCCCTTACCCAAACCACTCGCCCGAATGGCCGCTCTCCTCAACATCCCGACCGCTCAAGCATCCAAATCCTTTGGTGCTGCTGGTAATCCGCCGAGTGCGACTATTGATACCCGCCAGGCTGCCATTCTCTCGATTGAAGGGCTGGCGCTACAATACGGCATGATGCCTCTCACCCTACTGCGTGAGAGCTGCTCGCCTGAAGCCGAGCGCCTCGTGAGAAAGCTTGGCCGCGTGCCTTATGTGGCAGACCCTTGGCTGCCGGTGAGCACCCTTGGTCCGCTGCTGGTCATGGCGCATCACAATCCCCGTGCTGGAGACCTCTGGGGCGTGCCGTCCTTTCTGGTCATCCGCGTGCTCGTCTCTCAGGAGCAGTATCAAAACACGCGGAAGGATCTGGTGAGCCGCTTCGGCCAGATGCCCATCTCGCAGAGCAATACCATGGAGCAGCTTCAAGCTCCGCGGTTTGATGAACTCGCCCTTGAGGGCAGCTACAACTGGCTCATCGAAAACTATCCCTATGAAGATTCGGAGAAGGTGAAGCTCAACGGCTTCTTCGAAGCGCAGAAGGGCAAGGTGGAAAAGCTCGAGGTCTCCCACTTCAACGTCATGCAGCGTAATCTGGGCGTGGCGCTGCAATACCTCGTCAGCGGTGGCAAGCAGCTCGCTCTCAGTGCGGCGGAAGCTCAACGCCAGACCTTTTTCCCCATCCCGCTGCTGGAGCGCCACTCCGTCTATCCCCTCTACATTGGTCGGCATGTTTGCTTCATGCTGAGCGACACGGGGGATTGCTACAAGTTCGAGGACGAATGGCTCTCGATGGGAAATGCCGCCATCAAGATCATTCCCGTGCTGGCGGATCTGGCCACCATCCGTGATGCCATCAACCGTGCTGGTGCCACCTTTGATCCCAGCGCCGTTGCCGCGATGGATGGGGCCACTCTGACCGTGGCCGATGACGCCAACGTCGTCGAAATCTCCCCCGAGGACATGGCACGCGTCAATCCGCAGAACCCCAATCATGGAGCCGAGGAGCTCGTGCAATGGGCGCTCTTCACAGCCATCCGCTGCCGAGCCTCCGACTTGCATTTGGAGAAGTTTTATAACTTCACCCGCTTCCGTGCTCGCATGGACGGCACGATGAAGACGATCATGACGGCTCCTGAGAGTCAGCACAATCGCTTCGTCGCCTTGATCAAAAACTGGGCAGGCATCAATCAAAGCCGCGCCGAGTGCCAGGACGGTCGTCTCGCCCTTTCCATCGGACGTCGCCGTGTCGATGTGCGTCTCGCCGCCGTGCCCACACGTCGTGAGTTCCAGAAGCTCATCATGCGTTTCCTCGATAAGCAGGACGGCGTGAAGCGTCTCAGTGATTTCAATCTCGCCCAGCGGTCTATCGACATCCTCACCCGCACCATGCAGCGGGATCAGGGCCTCGTTCTCGTCACCGGTCCCACCGGCTCTGGCAAAACGACCACGCTCTACGCTTTGCTCAACAGTGTGAATGACGAGGGTGTAAACATCCAGACCATTGAAGATCCCATCGAATACGAAATCGAAGGCATCAACCAGACGCAGACGAACAACCATCGCGGCCTCGATTTCGCCAACGGTCTCCGCGCCCTTCTGCGTGCTGACCCGGACATCATCCTCATCGGTGAGTCTCGTGATGCCGAGACGGCTGGCGCCGCTGTGAATGCCTCACTCACCGGTCACTTGGTGCTCACCACGCTGCATGCGAACGATTCCCTCCGCGCCGTCACGCGATTGCTCGCCATGGGCGTCGAGAAGTATCTCCTCGCGGATTCGCTGGCTCTTTCGCAGGCTCAACGCCTCTCACGCCGTCTTTGCAGCTACTGCAAAACGCCCGTGGGCGTCAGTCAGGAGTTGCAGGAAATCCTCGCCAAGCAGCAGGTCATCACCTCGCCGGTGACCACGCCCATTTTCGAAGCACGTGGCTGTGATGAGTGCCACGGCACCGGTTACGCAGGCCGCGTTGCCCTTATGGAACTCTGCGAGATGAACAGCGAGCTGCGGGATCTCATTGAAGAAGCCGCGCCGATGAGTGCCATGCGTGCCGCTGCCTTCAAAAACGGCTTCCGCTCCCTTTATCAGGAAGGTCTCGCTCAGGTCCTCAACGGCGCCACCTCGCTCGAAGAGATCAAGTGCCTTAGCTACACCGCCATGTGATCTGAACCCCTCACCCATTGCCCACCATGGAAATCCCCACCGCCATCATAAACATGAAGCCTACCTTCAGCTCTCACTGCGTGCTCATCATTGATGATGAGCCGGGCGTTCTAGCCGTCAGCCGGGCCGTTTTGTCCTCACAAGGCTTCGAGGTCGCTTGCGCTTCATCCGGCGAACAAGCCGTCGAACTCCTCATGTACGCCATCGAGCAAGGCCAGCGCTATGCCGCGTGCATCCTCGATCTGACCATGCCCGGCGGGCTTTCCGGCTTTGATGTGCTTGAACAGCTTCACCAAATTGATCCCGAGTTGCCCGTGATTGCCTGTAGTGGGTATTTCCAGGAGGACGCCCGTGAGCTTTGCCGTGGCATCGGCTTCTTCGATGTGTTGAGCAAGCCTCACACGCCTGATCTGCTCTGCACCACCGTGCGCCGTGCCATCGCCAAGATCGTCGATGCACCCGCTGAGGATCACCATGGCGAGTCTGCCGATTTGCCGATGTATGATGGCGCACACGCCTTCGCCACGGCCTGATCCATTCCCATCTCCGGGCTACTTTTTCCATGAAATTCACTTTTCAGATCGCCAACCGCTTCACAATCCTCGGCATGTTTGCCGTGGTTATTGCAGCCATGGCGACGGCGGTGGCCTTTCTCTGGCAGGAGTATCTCACCATGCGGTATGCTCAAAGTAGCTACCTCGGTGCCGTCGCCATCGCGGGGCAGATGGAGCTCAACCGTCAGGTCATCAGTGATACGGAGCGCTCCGGTGGTGTGCGCCTCACCTGGGAAAACGAAACCCTGCTGCGCATGCGTCTCCAGACGGTCGATGTGGCTCCAGCCGTGCAGCAGCTCGGTCTTGAAGTCGAGATCGTGGCTCCTCGGGAGGCCAACGGCGTGCCACCGATCGTCAAATCCCCGCCCATTGCCATCCTGCCCACTAGTGCAAAATGGGTGATGGAGGAGATCGGTCACGGCCAGCTCGATAATCTCATCTATCGCGTCATGGCCGGCACCAGCCTCGTCATGGTGGATACCAATGTCAGCCGGGAACCGCATATCGAAACGAAGACCGCCTGGCTCATCGCCGGTGCCCCGCTCTACAATAAGGATGGCCGTGTATGTGGTGTCTTCCTCGCTCGACAACCGCTCGTGCAGTTCGGCCATCTCGTGCAGGCTAGCCGCCTCATTGTGCCCATTCTCGGTGCCTGCATCGGTTTACTTCCTGCCATCATCGGCTTCTTCTTTGTCGGCCGCCGCATCACGAAGAAGACCGGTGATCTCGTGAGGGCCTTTCAATCCATGCGCACGGGCAATCTCGGCATTCGGCTCCCCGCGAAGGGCTTCGATGACCTCGACGAAGTGCAGGGTGAGTTCAACAAAATGATCGAGCACCTCCACGAGGAGGATCATCGAAAGCAGTCCATGCTTGCTGAGTTCGAAGGCGCACGTCGTTCTGCCGAAACGGCTACGGCCGCGAAGAGTGATTTCCTGGCGAATATGTCCCACGAGATCCGCACGCCGATGAATGGCATCATCGGCACCACCTCCCCTGCTCATCGAAATGGGCCTGGAGGCCGAGCAGGAGGAACTTGTGCGCATGATCCGCTCCTCCGGCGAATCTTTGCTGCATGTCATCAATGACATCCTCGACTTCTCGAAGCTCGAATCCGCGAAGATGGAGATCGAAAACATCCCCGTCGATGTCGAAAAGCTCGTCTCCGAGACCATGGATGTCTTCTCGCACAAGGCAGCCGAGAAAAACCTCGAGCTCAACGTCCACATCGATCCCGCCCTGCCGCGCAAATTCATGGGGGACTTCCAGCGCATTAAGCAGATCCTCGTCAACCTCGTCGGCAACGCCATCAAATTCACTGAGAAGGGGGAGATCCTCCTCCTCGTCCGCCAGATTAACCGCCCCGGTGAAGGTGGAGATCGCAACATGCTGCACTTCTCTGTGCGAGACACCGGCATCGGCATCCCCGCCGAAAAAATCTGCATGCTCTTCCAGGCCTTCACCCAGGCCGATGCCTCCACCACACGCAAATACGGCGGCACCGGGCTAGGCCTCGCCATTTCCAAAAAGATCATCCGCCTCATGAAAGGCGAGATTTCCGTCGTCAGCGAGGCTGGCAAAGGTTCCGACTTCTTCTTTGAGCTTCCACTCACCGTCGCCGCCGACGATGAAAACCGTGAAGAAGACATCGGCTGGATCGAAATCGTCAAAAACCGCCCCATCGTCTTTTACAGCGCTCACCCCACGACTCAGCAGGTGCTCAATCAATGCGCCATGGGCTGGGGTATGAAGGTCTCCGTCCTCAAAGAACGCTCCATCGACGAACTCGATCATGTGCTCGAAGAAACCGCCGTCTTCGTGCTCGATATCATGCGCTTGAAGCCAGAGGAAGCAGCCCCGCTCATGCGTGTGGCTGCTGGAAAAGGTGCCGCCATCATCACTTACCTACCCATTACCCGCGCCAAGCTCGATAAAGCCAAATTTGCGCCCCCCGCTGGCAGCCGCCACATCGGTCTCTCCAAGCCCATCAAACGCCGCGAGCTACTCCGCAGCATGGCGGAGCTCTTCCGCATGCCACGCCGAGTCATCACCGCCCCTATCGGCGCTGCTTCACAGGGCCACCCTGCCATCGCCAGTGCCGGTGGTCATCCCGCCATGCCTGCGGCATCCATGGCCCCGCACGCGCAGCCAGGGATGATGCAGCCTGCCATGCCGCAGATGATCCCCATGATGCCGCAGCAGCCCATGCAGCCAGCAGCTCAGGCGCACATGCTCGCCGTCATGCCTTCCGCTCAGCCTGCGCCCACCTTTGCCCCGCAGATCATGGAGGAAGCCTCCATGGAGCATCCCGGAGCACGAGCTGCCTCGGGTGGACACGATGTACAGCTCTCGAACGAGACCAATCGTGCCATTCAAAAAGCCGCCAAGGCCGATGGTGGTGATAGCTTCGCCGTCCTCCATCCCGCCCGCATCCTCCTCGTCGAAGACCAGCCGCTGAATCAAAAAATCGCCTGCATGCTCCTTCAGCGCCTTGGTTACGCCAAGATCGAGGTCGCCAACAATGGCCAGGAAGCCGTCGAAATGGTCTCGCAGATGCCTTTCGACATCGTCTTCATGGATCTGCAAATGCCTGTTATGGGCGGCATCGACGCCACCCGCTCCATCCGGGGCAATTTCCAGCTCAAGAACCAGCCCGCCATCATCGCCATGACCGGCCACGCTCTCGTCGGCGTCAAAGAAGAATGCCGTGAGGTTGGCATGAACGCCTTCCTCACCAAGCCGGTGAGCCTGGATGACTTCCGTCGCGTCATTCCGCCTGCCCTTGTCAAAGAGGCGGCTCTGATCGCCCTTTCACTCTGACCGCCTCCACGGCATGAATCTGGCATGATCGAATGCCCCCACTGTGAGTTTCCACTCGACCCCGGCCGCGCCAGCACCTGCCCCAAATGCGGTGAAACCGTGCTCGGTGCCGTCTCACGCGGTCTGCTGGAGGTCGATGTCGCCCACGCTGGCGAGACGTGGGATGTAGCCCGCGAAAAAATCGTCAAGGCCATGAACGAAGCGCTGCTCAACGGTCACAGCGGCCTCAAAATCATCCATGGTTGGGGAGCCACCACGGGCCGCTCCGTGCTTTCCGGCCTCGCCGTCGCTCTCCTGCGTGGTTTTGCCACTCGTTACGGTGGTCGTCTCTCCCCGGACCGTCAAAACCCCGGTGCCCACATCCTCTGGCTCAACCGCTGAAACGACCGCACCACATTTTTTTACATCCTTTCGAGCATCTTGTGGCATCTGCGGCGTTAAGGTTGACGCCCCCGCTGCCCCCGTTGACCAGTACCACCTGTCTTCATGTCCGAATCCGCCACCCCACCCGCCATTCCCGCCGCCCCGGCTGCGCCGGTCATTCCCAATCTCCCTGACAGCGATGCCATCGCTCAAGCCGCCTCCTGGGTGGCTCCGCTGCGCAAAGAGATCGCCCGCGTCCTCATCGGCCAGGCTGATCTCGTCGATCGCCTCCTTGTCGCCCTGCTGACAAACGGCCACGTCCTGCTCGAAGGCGTTCCTGGTCTCGCCAAAACCCTCGCCGTGCGCACCTTGGCGGGCACATTGAATGCCAAATTTCAGCGCATCCAGTTCACGCCGGACCTTCTCCCGGCCGATGTCATCGGCACCATGGTTTATCACCCGAAGGACGGCACCTTCACCCCGCGTCTCGGCCCCATTTTCTCCAACCTCGTGCTTGCGGATGAAATCAACCGCGCCCCCGCCAAGGTGCAATCTGCGCTGCTCGAAGCCATGCAGGAACGTCAGGTCACCATCGGCGAGGTCACCCACAAGCTCGCGGACCCCTTCATGGTGCTCGCCACCCAGAACCCCATCGACCAAGAGGGCACCTACACACTCCCAGAAGCCCAGCTCGACCGCTTTCTCTTCAAAGTCCGCGTCACTTATCCCACGCCTGCTGAGGAGCGTCTCGTGCTCGATGCCATGGCCACCTCCGCGCCGAAGCTTGATGTGAATGCCATCACGAACATCACCGATGTTGTGGCCAGCCGAAAGATCGTCAACGGCCTCTACATGGATGAAAAGATCCGCGACTACATCGTCGCCATCATCCAAGCCTCCCGTTTCCCGGAGAACGTGGCTCCTCACCTGAAGCTCCTCATCCGCTGCGGAGCCTCCCCGCGTGGCACCATCAATCTCGCCCTCGCCGCCAAGGCTCAGGCCTTTCTTCAGGGCCGCAACTACGTCACCCCGCAGGACATCAAAGACCTCGCTCCAGACATTCTTCGTCATCGTATCCTCCTCAGCTACGAAGCCGAAGCCGAAGGCGTCACCTCCGAGGACGTCATCAAAACCCTGCTCGACAAGATTCCGGTGCCGTGATGGCGCAAGTCATGCCCGCCGCCGCCACCAGTGACAACGACGCTCGTCTCACACGCATCCTGAAGCGTGTGCGCCGCATCGAGCTGCTCACGCGTGGCATGGTGAAGGAAATCCTTGGTGGGCAGTATCACTCCCGCTTCAAAGGGCAGGGGATCGAGTTCGATGACTTCCGCGAGTATCAGGCTGGTGATGACGTGCGTTTCCTTGATTGGAACGTCACCGCCCGTATGAACGAGCCTTTCGTGCGCAAATACGTCGAGGAGCGTGAGCTCACCGTCATGCTCTGCGTCGATGTCAGCGGCTCCGGGGACTACGGCAGCCACGAGGATACGAAACGCGAACGCGCCGCCGAGATCGCCGCGGTGTTTGCTTTTAGCGCCGTGCAAAATCAGGATAAAGTCGGTGTCATGCTCTTCTCGGATCAGGTCGAGGAGTATCTCCCGGCCCGTAAAGGGGCCTCGCATGCGCTGCGAATCCTTCGCGACATTTTAAACTGCCAGCCCGCTCATCCTGGCACGGACATCAAACCGGCGCTGGAACTCGCCTTGGGTCGCATTGCCCATCGGGCGCTCGTGGTGCTGGTTTCCGATCTCATCACGCCTTCGGATGCCTGGGAGAAAACGCTACGCGCCGCCGCTGCAAAGCACGATGTGGTCGTGGCGCATGTCACGGATCCTCGTGAGCTCGAATTGCCTGATGTCGGCCGTGTGGTGCTTCAAGACCCCGAAACGGGTGAAGAAGTCCTCGTCAACACCTCCGATGCCAGCGTGCGTCAGCAGTATCAAGAGCGCATGAAAGCGCATCAGGAGTATCTCACGCATCTGCTGCGCCGCAGCGGCGTGGAGCGCATCGAAATCCGCACCGATGAGGATTATGTGCCCGCTTTAAAAGCCTATTTTCGTTCCCGCAAAAGGAGGAAACGCGGATGAGGCTCTCATGGTTCATCGCCGGCATCTTTTGCCAAGCATCCGCTGCCCTCGCGCAGCTCCCCGCCGCTCCTGGTTTACCTCATCCGAAGCTGCCGGACGCCCGTGAAATCGCTTCACCGCCTGCGTGGTGGGTGCCGTGGACCATCGGCCTGCTCATCCTCATCTTCCTCGGTCTGATCATCTGGCTGCTGCTGCGTCCAAAACCCGCCGCGCACATCCCCCCGCGCCAGCCGATTTCCTCCTGCCTGCGTGCTTTGAATGAGCTGCGTGCTCGTGTGTCCTTTGTCCCGCCTGCGGAAACGAGCCACCGCGTCTCGCAGATCCTGCGCCGCTACCTCGGCGAGCGTTACGCCGTGCCCGCCATCTCCCGCACCACACCGGAAATCTTCAGCGGCCTCCGTCAATTCGAGCCCGGTGTGCCCATTCCGCGTGCCGAAGGCGTGTGGAAGGAGCGCTTCGCCCCCGTGGCCAAATGGTGTGATGACCTTTCCTTCATGCCGGTGCCTGCCACGGCGGAGGCAGCACTCGCCTTGATCGATCAAACCATCGCCAAAGTCGAGGAGGAACGCCTGTGATCGCTGCTTTATCCATTCCCGGCATTCCTGATTTTCAGTTCGCCCATCCGTGGTGGCTGCTGCTGCTGGTTTTGCTGCCCCTTCTCCTCACGCTGCGAGGTGGACGTGCCTCGCGGCCTTCCATTAGCTTTCCCACCGTAGCTCTGCTGCGCGGCGTGGCCTCACCGGCACGAGCTGGCTTTGGCTGGGTGTGGTTCAGCCTCATACTCGGCAGCATCCTCTTCGGTGCCTTCGCCCTGTCACGCCCACAGAAGCTCCTCGCCACCGAGGAGGAGAAATCCGATGGCGTCTCCATCATGCTCACCTTCGATGTGTCGCTCTCCATGCTCATCGAGGACATGTACATCGGCGGCCAGCCTGTGAACCGCCTCACCGCTGCCAAACGCGTCGTGGCTGATTTCATCAAAGGACGCAAATCGGACCGCATCGGCATCGTCGCCTTCGCTGGCGAGACCTATCTGCCATGCCCGCTCACGCTCGATCGCGATTGGCTCATCAACAATCTCGACCGCGTGCAAACCCAACGCGTGAGCGATGGCACCGCCATCGGTTCCGGTCTCGCCTCCGCTGCCAATCGCCTCAACAAGGAGAAGACCAAGAGCAAGGTCATCATCCTGCTCACCGATGGTGCCAACAACTCCGGCCGCCTTTCTCCGCAGGATGCCGCGCGGCTCGGTGCCACGCTCGACATCAAAATCTACTCCATCGCCTTCGGCACGCCCGGCGTGCATGTCATCCCCGATCCGCGCCGCGGCACCTTCACTCCCGTGGGGCAGCAGTTGTTTGATGAGAAGACCCTCGAAGAAGTCGCCGCCATCGGCAACGGCCAGTTCTTCATGGCGCAGGATTTGAACTCCCTCTCCGAAGTCTTCAGCACCATCGACAAGCTCGAAAAAACCAAGATTGAGCGGCGCAAATTCACCGAGGTAGAAGAGCTCTTCCATTGGCCCCTCTACGCCGCCGGAGCCAGCCTCCTGCTCGCCCTCCTGCTCTCCGTCATCTTGCTCCAAACCGCTCCTGAGACGCTCCCAGCCTGATTCATCGCATGCCGAACATCCTGTTTGCTCACGAAAAGCTCCTTTGGCTCCTCCTCCTGGTGCCACTGCTGCTGCTTTTCAAAGCGTGGCTCGATGCACGGTCCTCCAAAGCCGTGCGGGCCTTCACGGCGCCGCGTCTGCGCAGTCTCCTCGTCACCGGCATCTCCAAAGCCCTCTCCTGGACGATCTGGACGCTCTACCTCCTCGCCCTCGCCTTCCTCATCATTGCCGCCGCCAGGCCGCAATGGGGGGCTGAGACCATCGACAGGCCGGATAAAGGCCGAAACATCTTCATCGCCCTCGATACCTCCCGCTCCATGCTCTCCCGCGATGTCGCCCCGGATCGCCTCACGCGGGCAAAGCTTGCTGCCCATGATCTCATCATGGAACTCAAAGGGGAGCGCATCGGCCTTCTTGCCTTCGCCGGACGGGCTTACCTCCAGGCTCCGCTCACCACCGATCACAACGCCATCCTCGAGTCTCTCCAAGTCTTTGACCAAAACGTCATCGAATGGGGCGGTAGCAATCTGGCGGACCTGCTCGATGTCACCCTGCGAGCCATCAAACCGCTGCCCAAAAGCAATTTTGTCCTCATCGTCTTCTCCGATGGCGGCGATGCCGATGCCAGCCTCACCACCTGGATTCAAAAGCTCACCGCCGCGCAGGTTTCCGTCATCACCGTCGGCGTCGGCACGGAAGGCGGCACCCTCATTCCAGATCCCAATGTCCCGGGCGATTACATCCGCGATGAAAACAACAACGTCGTCCGCTCCAAGCTCGAAAAAGGCGTCCTCCAGCAGCTCGCCAGCGCCACGGGCGGCCGTTTCATCAAGCTCGGCACCCAGCCACTCAGCCGCGATGCCATCTCCCCCATCATCGCCCGCCTTCGCGAGCAAGAAAACGCCACCCGCAGCCTCTCGAAGCCCATTGAGCGTTTTGCGTGGCCGCTCAGCTTCGCTATACTCTGGCTCATGATTGCCTGGATTCTCAGCTCCCTCCCGCGTCGCAAGCCACGGCCTTCGCTGGCCGCCGGTGTCCTCGCCACGCTCGTGCTCGGTAGCGTGAACGCCGAGGCCAGTTCCTTCGCCGCCTTCTTCCGTCAAAGTGGCCTCTCACCGGAGCAGGCACACGAGGCTCTCGTGCAAAAGGATTATGAGAAGGCGCGGGATCTTTACGCCAAGCTCCTCGAAAAGGAGGAGTTCAGCCCCGCCGCCCTCGCGGAGCTGCGCTATGGCCTAGCTTTCGCTGAGCATCAGCTCACCGATTACGACGGCTCGGTGAGAAATTTCAGTGATGCGCTGCATGCCGATGACAAAGGCCTGCGCATCCGGGCGCATCGCGGCCTCGGCCACACGCTCTATGATCAGGGTTCGCGTGGACTTGCCAAGCAGCCCAAGATCACCCTGCAACGCTGGATGGATGCTCTCTCCCATTTTGATGCCGCGTTGGAACTCGATCCCAACAACAAGGAGCTGCGTGAGAACCGCCAGCACGTCGCCAACATGCTTGAAGAGCTTCGCAAGGCCCTAGAAGCCATGCAAAAGCAGCAGCAGGGGCAGAAAGGTCAGCAGGGTCAAAAAGGTCAAAAAGGACAGAAGGGTCAAAAAGGCGAAAAAGGAGAGGGACAGGAAGGCCAAGAAGGCGAGGAGGGCGAAGGTGAGGGCGAAAGCAGCGATGAGAACGGCGCTGGTGATCCCAAACAAAAAGATCGAACCGGGGAGAAAAAAGGCGACGATGACGGCATCGGCGGCAAAGACGCGCAAAACCTACCCGAAGGCCGCATCCAGGCTGCTGGCGGCAAGGACGGCGAGAAAAAAGATCCCAAGGGCGAAGGCGGCCTCGCCGAGGAAAAAGAAGGCGAAGGCAAAAAGGGCGATAAGAAGGGTCAGGTCGCGTCCGATGGCGATGGCGACCAAGAAAAGCAAAACCAAGACCCAAACGGAAAAGGCAAAGGCCCTCAGTATTACCGCCGCAATCCCAAGACCGGCTACACGCGTGGCGAAGCGGAGAATTTCATCTCTCAATACATGGATGAAATCACCGGACCAATTAACAACACGCAACGCCCTCCTCAGATCAACAAAAAGGACTGGTGAGCCGGAAGAGATCAAACCCGCCCTTACCGCTTTTATCCTTCATCTTTTCCCCCGAATGCCTCTCCGCCTCCTCATTGCCCTCCTGCTGAGCTTCTCGCTCCCCGCTGCTGCCGCCACCGTGCGTGCCTATGTGCAGCCCGGCACGGCGCAGACGAACCAAATCGTGAACTACGTCATCACGGTGCAGAACGGCCAGCTCCAGACGGTGCCTCAGCTCCGGCTCCCGGCCCAGATCGGGATGAATTCCGCTCTCCAGCAATCGCAGAGCATCAACATGCAGGGCGGCCGCACCACCATCTCCCTGAATCTCTCCTGGCAGATCGCGGGCACCGAGCCGGGTGAGTACACCATCCCGCCGCAGGATCTCCTCATTGATGGGCAGGTGATGAAGACCAACGAGGTCAAATTCATCGTCACCGAAGCCCCTGCCAATCCGGCGGTACCTCCCGGCGATGAACTCAGCACACCGCTCTTCCAGATCGAGGTGGGCAAGACTGAGCTTTATCAGGGCGAGGTCGTTGCGCTGAATGCCAGCATCTATCTTCCACGCCGTGTGGTGCTGCGTCGCGTAGGCCTCATCAACGTCTCAAAGAACGATTTCGCGGTCACCCGCTTCCCGCAGAATGGCGATCAGAGTGAGACCGTCATCAACGGCGTCGGCTACACCGTGTACACCTATCGCACCACACTTTCACCGCTCCAAGCAGGCGAGCTGAAGGTCGGCCCCGCCTCGGTGGAACTCGTCTATGAAGTCATCGATGATCGCCAGCGCATGCCTGGTATGCCGTTTGGGATGCCTTTTGCCATGGGCGAGCCGCGAAAGCAGGACGTGCGCAGCCAGGAGGTGAAAGTGAAGGTCATCCCGCTGCCCACGGAAGGAAAGCCCGCCAGCTTCACCGGCGCCGTTGGCGATTTCAATATTCAGGCTTCCGCCACGCCGACCGAGTTGGCCGTGGGCGATCCGCTCGCCGTTGAACTCATCGTCGAAGGCATCGGCAATTTCGATGCACTCAACGCTCCGGCCCTCACCCAGCCCGAGGCCTGGCGTCTGTATCCGCCGCGACGTTATAACGTCGATGGCCCGCAGGACCCCAATCAAATGGCTGCCTTTCTTCCGCCGGGCACACCACGTCGTGTTGGCTTCTCGCAGATCTTTGTGCCGGAAAAGCAGCACCCGCAGCTGCCGCCCTTCGAGCTGACCTTCTTCAGCCCCACGCAGAAAAAATACGTCACGGTGAACACCGCGCCCGTGGCGCTCAATGTGAAACCCGGCGCCGCCCCTGCGGCCGAAAACGGCACCGGAGCCACCACCACCTCCATCGAGCCACCGAAGCCTCCCGTCGTGCTCCAACCGCGTCCGAACCTCAACGACATCGTCATTCGCGTGCCCGAGCAGCCCCGCTGGATTTCCGCCACGCAGCCCAATGTCTCCATCCTCGCGAACAGCCGCTTCTGGGCCGCCCAAGTCATCCCCGTCCTCGTGCTCGCCTTCGCCACCATCGCCGCGTGGATGCGGAAGCGTCGTCAAAGCCTCGTCAGTGGCCTTCGCGGTGAACTCATGAAATTGTGGAGCGGCCTCGAAGAAAGCGGCCTTGATGATCGCACCTTCCTCCAACGCTGTGCTTGGTTCATTCAGCGGGCCCATGAAGGCAAGGACACGCTCGATGACGCCTCCCGCGAGGTCATGGCACGCTATGAAGCGCAAAACTTCACCGCTGCCTCCGCCTCCCCGCTGAGCACCACCGAGCGCCGCAGCATCCTCACCAAGCTCCGCGGCCTCCTCCAAACTTCCGCCGCCCTCCTCGTCCTTGCCTTCACCACCGGCAGCCTGAATGCCGCCGAGGCCGATGAACCTGCCAAACTCTACCAGCAAGCCCGCGAGTCCCTCACGAAGGGCGAATTCACCAAGGCGCAATACTCCGCCGAGCGCATTTTGAAGCTCAAGAACGCCCCGCTTAGTGCTGATCTCTTCACCCTCATCGGCCACACCCGTTTCAAGCAGGATGATTTAGGCCGCGCCGCCCTCTGGTATCAACGCGCCACCCTCCTCGATCCCGGCAATACCGAGCTGAGGCAAAACATGCGCCTTCTCGATGATCGCCTCCGCTTCTTCACCCTCGCCCCTCACTCACCCTTGGCGCAGTGGAGCCTCATGCTCGGCAAAAACATGTGGGTCATCCTCGCCGCCGCCGGTGGCTGGCTCATCGTGCTCGCTCTCGCTTGGCGAGTGTGGATCGGCCGCGCCTCACCCCTGAATGGCACCCAGCGCCTTGGTGCTTTACTCGCTGCTCTGTGGGGCATTTTGATCCTCGTTCCCTCCGTCACCTTCGCCGCCGTGCGACCCGCACCGGCCGAGCGGGTGCATGACATCGTCATCGTCACCCAGCCCGAGGTCAGCCTCTACGCTGCCGCCACCGTCACCTCCGCGGCGAACCTTGACCTCCCGCCCGGCAGCCAGCTCCGCCTCCTCGAAAAACGCGGCGGCTGGAGCTACGTCGAAGTCCCCGTCTCCGCCGACGAGCCCACTCGCGGCTGGATCGATGCCTCCGTCGCGCAGCCCCTGTGGCCTTGGGATGAAGCGTTGTTGCCTTGAGCTAGGAAACGCGGAATCATCCTGCTCCCCCGATGCCCTTCAAAGCCGACCACGCCCTCCAGCTCCTCGCCCGTGCCCGTGACCACGGACGCCTCGGCCATGCCTACCTCATCACCGGGCCGAAGGAGGCACAGCATGAGCAGTTCGCCGCCCGCGTCCTCGATCTCATGGTCGGTGAAAAGCATCACACGCTCGAAGGCTGGGAAGGGCAGGGGGCCATCGTCCTGCGACCGCAGAGCAAATCCCGCCGCATCACCATCGGCGAGGATGGCGATGATCCCGGCACCATCCGCTTCCTCGAAAAAATGATCCGCCGCACCGCCGCCCCGAACGGCTGGAAGCTCGGCATCATCGTCGATGCCGAGCGCATGAACGTGCAGGCCCAAAACGCCTTCCTCAAAACCCTCGAAGAGCCGCCGCCGAACACCCTGCTGCTCCTTCTGACCACCCAGCCCGAGCAGCTCCTGCCCACCATCCAGTCCCGCGTCATCGAGGTCGGCCTCATGCCGCCCGCCGGAGCACGCACCTTCACCGAGCACGAGAGCAAGCTCCTCATGGTCCTCGAAAAAGTGGCCGCCAAGAACGAAGGCGGCCTTTCCGGAGCCCTCGCCCTCAAGACCGACTTCGAATCCATTTTGGAGGAACTCCACGACGACCTCAAAAAGCGCCACGAAGCCGAGTTCGAACGCGAAACCGAGCACTACGCCAAAACCACCGATGGAAGCTGGCTCAAGCAACGCGAAGAGCAGGTCGAAGCCGCCATCGAGGCCGATTACATCCAGCAGCGCAGCGCCCTGATGGACCTCCTCTTGTCTTGGTTTGGCGATGTCGCCCGTCAGCAGGCCGGAGCCGAGCACCTCGACCTCCTCCGCCATCAAAAAGCCACCTCCGGCCTCGCCGCCAAATGGTCCCCCGCGGAAGTCTCCAAACGCATCCGCATCCTCCGCCAACTCGAAAGCCACCTCCACACCAACGTCAACGAGGGCCTGGCCCTTGAGGTGTGCTTCATTCAGGCCTTTGCGTGATCTGACTCACCGCCACTCGTGCTTCGGATACCGTCTGCGACTCCCAAGCTTCCTGTCCGCTGAATTCCAATCCGAATTCAGATGACCAATTTTCTGGAACGCAATGCTGTCATCCGACATGAAGTTCCAGTGGCGCTGGTGCGGGATTGAGCGATTTGGCGTGACAGTCGCAGCTTATTGAAGCCGATTCAGAATCTGACGCGTCTCTCCGAAGCCGCCATTCGCCGAATAAAGCCAAGACCTTTTTTAAGCCAGTCCGGCATGTGCAAAATTCGGTCCAAAGCGGCAAGAGCTCCAGCACTCAGTGACTGCTCGTTTTCATCCAGAAACCTTTCTAGTTCCTCAGGCGAGAGCATAGATTCCAATGACATCACGGCTTCGAATGAGATATGATCCTCAGGTGAAAAGGCTAGCTCGACTAGAATCGGTTTCCGAGCTGGTGAAGTAAATCTTCTAATGGCCTTCACAGCCTCACTCCGCACATTGCTGTCTCCATCTTTGGCGAACTCGAGCAGCAGCGGAAGGTCCTGCTCCTGTTTGAAGCCAGCGATAGCCTTAACAGCTTCACGGCGCACATCGCTATTTACATCTCTGGCAAGTTCTCGCAGCAGCGGCAGGTTCTGCTCCTGTTTGAAGTCGGCGATGGCTTGTATGGCCTCACGGCGCACATCGCTGAAGTTTGCTTTGGTGAGATCGAGCAGCAACGGCAGGGCCTGCTCCTGGTCGAAGCCAGCGATTGCCTGCACAGCTTCACAGCGCACATCACCGTCGGCATCTTTGGTGAAATCGCGCAGCAGCAGCAAGTCCTGCTCCTGGTTGAAGCCGGCGATGGCCTGCATGGCTTCATGGCGCACGTTGTTATTGTCATCAAAGCCAAAGAATTCTTTGGTCATTCTGCGCAGTAGCGGAAGGTCCTGTTCCTGTTTGAAGCCGACGATGGCCTTAAAGGCTTCGAGGCGCACATATCTGTCGGTATCCTCGGCGAGTTCGCGCAGTAGCGGCAGGGCCTGCTCTTGTTTGAAGTCAGCGATGGCCTGCATGGCTTCACGGCGCGAATCGTTCTCGTCATCATAGCTGTAGGTATCTTTGACCGCCTCGCGCAGCAGCAGTAGGTCCTGATCCTGTTTAAAACTGGCGATGGCCTGCACGGCTTTAATTCGCACATAGCTGTCTTCATCTTTGACGAGTTCGCGCAGTAGCGGAAGGTCCTGCTCCTGTTTGAATCCGGCGATGGCCTGCACGGCTACGGCGCGCACATCGCTGTAGGCATCTTTGGCTAGCTCGCGCAGCAACGGTAGGTCCTGTTCCTCTTTGAATCCGGCAATGGCCTGCACGGCTTCGGTGCGCACATCGCTGTCGACATCTTTGGTCATCTCGCGCAGCAGCTGCAACGCCTGTTTAAAGGTGACGATGGCTTTAACGGCTACACGGCGAACATTGCTGTCGGCATCTTTGGCGATTTGGCGCAGCAGCAGCAGGTCTTGCTCTAGTTTGAATCCGGCGATAGCCTTAACGGCTTCACTGCGCACATCGCTATCGGCATCTTTGGTGAGTCCGCGTAGCATTTCCAGGTCCTGCTCCCGTTTGAATCCAGCGATGGTCTTAATCACTACGCAGCGCGCACTGCTGCTGACATCTTTGGTGAGCTGGCGCAGCAGCGGAAGGTCCTGCTCCTGTTTGTGGTCGGCGATGGCCTTAACGGCTTCACTGCGCACATCGCTGAAGTCATCTTTGACGAGCTCGCGCAGTAGCAATGCTTGCCTATCCACCGCAAAAACTCGCACCCATACAATGCAGAGAAGTCGAACAGATGATGCAGGATGGCGAAGCAGATCAAACAGTTCCTTTTCAAAAGAGGCTGTTGGAAAAGCGTTTGCCCAGCCCATTGGGATCGCAAGCATTCTGCGGTCGTCGTGGTGCTGGCCTGCTCCCTGGGGTGGGACAGGTCATAAATGTAGTTCCTGCGTCCTTGGGTTGATCTTGATGTTGGTTGGTTCTCTCACGCTGTCAAACGCAGCGAAGGTCTCGTCGAGCGTAGCGAGACGAGGCCGTAGCGGAGTTTGACAGCGTGTCGCCGCCTGTGCCGGGGTGCCGTAGTCCAGCGAGCTGTGAGGCCGGTATTCATTGTATTCACGCCGCCATTGCTCGACGACAACACGGGCCTCCGCCAGGCTGCCGAACACCTCGCGGTTGAGGCATTCGTCGCGTAGCTTGTCGTGGAACGATTCGATGTAGGCGTTCTCCCAAGGTGACCCCGGCTTGATGTAGCTCATCTTGATGTGTCGATGCTGCATCCAGTCCTGGATCGCATACGCGATGAACTCAGGCCCGTTGTCGCTGCGGATGTGCTCAGGCGTGCCGTGCTTGCGCATCGCAGACTCCAGCACGCCAAGCACGTCCGTGGCGCGGATCGACCACGCCACATGCGTGGCGTGGCACTCACGCGTGTGCTCGTCGATCAAGGTGAGGATGCGAAAGGCGCTGCCGCCCTCCACCTGGTCGCTCACAAAGTCCCAGCTCCACACGTGATTGCGATGCGCCGCAGCCTGCCGGCCTTGCTGCCCAGGCCTCACTCTCCGCATCCGCCGCTGGCGTTTGCGCACCTGCAGTCCTTCCTCCCTGCGCACCTCGCCACGCACTTCACGTTGATCCGCTCGCCCTCACGTCGCAGCAACGCCGCGATCCGGCGGTAACCGTAGCGCGGATGCTCACGGCTCAGCCGCACGATGCGAACTCGTCGATGCCTCGCCTCCGCGCTCACTTTCGCCACCCGGTAGTAGCCCGACCGTGCAAGCTCCAAGGCACGACACACCTGCGCGATCCCGCCCAAATCGCTTTGCATGGCGTATCGTGCCGCCCGTCGCTTGCTGGCCGGGCTCACCATTTTTGCGTTGATGGCCTTCAAGATGTCGATCTGCACCGTCAAGTCCGCCACGATGCGTTTGAGCCGCCCGTTTTCTTCCGCCAACGCCCTCGCCTGACGCAGCTCATCGACCTGCATCCCGCCATACTTGCGCTTCCACCCGTAGTAGGTCTGCTCGCTGATGTTATGACGCGCGCACACGTCCCGGACCTTCATCCCACCCTGCGCCTCGCGCAGGATGCTCCTGATCTTCTCTTCACTGTGTCTGCTCTTTTTCATGGTGTTCTGTTCTCCTGGTTTCGGAGCCAGAACTACATTTTACAACCGTCCTACTTTCAGGGAGCAGGCCAGTTCGGGATAGTCCGCACTCCCGTGTCAGGTCATCCAGTGAGAGCGCTGACTTCGTGCCTGAAGAGCGGCTTAGCGCCTCCAACACGCGGCCACAATACTGCCAATCCCCTCCACGTGCGTTCAGCCGTGCTAGAGATTGTTCCAGAAACCGTCCAATCAAGCCAGCGACTCCACCGAGAGATTCGATCAATTCTCTCGTCAGTCGGCCTTCACTGGACTCTGAAACCTGCTTGAGCAGTATTTGGAGATAAACGGGAAAAACATCGCCGGAACAACCGAGCTTCTGGCTCTCGGTCGCCAGCTGGCGGGTGATTTCTGGCAAGCTGGTCTCGATCTGCCAACCACGCTCCCTGGAGGCTTGGCGGATGATCTTTTCGGCCACTTCTTGAGACAATCCTTCGACCGGGAGGTAGGGCAGCCCCTCCGACCGCCCGGTGATCTCCTGCCATAGCCGTCCCAGACGCGCATCTGCATCTGTGCGATAAACGACGATAACACGTAGGAAGGGGGTGGTCTCTGCCTGTTCCCAAAGCTCGCGTAGCCAAAGACGCATGGAATCGATCGCATCGGGTGCTGCGGAAGGGGAGACAATATCCTCGAACTGATCGAGCAGCAGCACCAGCCGTTTCGTGCCTTCGGCTGAAAGGGCACGGGATAGCTCGCGTCTCAAAGAAACCGGATCAAGTGGTGTAGAAAAAGACGTACCTGGAGCCAGCAGAAATTCGGTGAGCTGTTCCGGCACGCGGCGCGCCGGGTCTTCAAAAGGCCGCAACACGCAGGCACGCCAGCCAAACTCGCGAATCTTTGGCAGCAGGCCCGCGCGAATCAGCGAAGACTTTCCCACCCCGCTTGGGCCAATGAGACGAATGACTGACTGCGAGAGTAGCATCGCGAGCAGCCGGTTCGTATCCTCTTCACGTCCCAAGAAGTGCTGCGCATCGCACTCCTCATACCAGTCAAGGCCGCGTATATCCTGGCGAGGCTTTGGTGGAATGTCTGCCTTGAGAACAAACGTGGCTGCCGTGAATGAGGGAACATCTACAGGCGCTGGCCTCATAGGCAGCGCTGAATCCTGCCGGCCAACAATCGAGAAGAGCGGCAGGATGGTCTTTTTTGGCAATACTGCAGTGGCTGGCCCTTGTGCTGGAAAATTAGCGCGATGCTGTCCAGTCAGGAAGGCATAAAGTTGAGTGTAGGCCGAGTCTGAAACCACCACAAAGCTGTTCGCTCCGACGAGCGGGCGTGGGATGAACTTCCGATCCTCTGACGAGAACAACACAGGTAGGAACTTGGTCGTGTTCAGTTTGGCAACGTAGAGGTAGTTGTAGATGAGGTTCGCCTCCCAAAGAACTCCGAAACCTTCGCTGGCATCAACCCGTTGCTGGACCTTGTCCAAATAGAGTTTCGTGCAGACGAGCAACACGAAATCGGCGGCCTCGATCTTACTTTCCATCCAGATGGGCCAGGGAACTCCTTCTTCGTCATCACCGCGGTTTTGGTCAAAATACACCTTCAGACCACTATCGAGCAGCGACGCCACAAGGCCCGCGACTTTTTCTCCGTGTCCAGGTTCGTTGGGATCATGACTGTAGCTGATAAAGATGCTGGGCATGCGTTGGAATGACGCATTAAGGAGGTACCCCGTCTCTTAAGCAAGTTATGCGTTAGACTTAGCGCCACTCATGCTTCGGATATCTCCCTCGAAGCTGTGCTTTCACACCGGGGTAGCCTTCCCTCCAAAAACGTCCTAGATCACCTGTCGTCTGGATCGGCCTTTGCGCGGGTGAGAGTAGGTGAACGGTGACGCTGATGCGGCCGGCGGCGACTTTGGGGTTTTCGTGGATGTCGTACATGTGCTGGAGCACGGCGCTGACGCTGGGCGGCTGCTTCTCGTCATAGACGATGCGGGCGGTTTTGCCGTTGCGGAGGGCGTAGCGCTCGGGGGCGTATTTTTCGAGCATGTCACGCTGGGCGTGGCTGAGCCATTGGTGCAGCGCGGGGAAGACTTCGCGGTCTTTGAGGGCGCGGTAGGTGGTACAGCCGTGGCAGAGCTGCTCGATGATGAGATGGCGGTCTTCTTCGCTGATGGGCGGGATTTCGAGATCGGGCATCCACTTGGAGAGGCAGTTCACGCGGGTGATCCATTGCTCGACTTTTTCGTTCCAAAGAGGCAGTTCCAACCGGCCTGCGATGACTTCGGCGGCGAGCAAGGAGGCGGCCTGCGTCTCATCGGGCTCGCCGCGTTCTTTGCTGGCGAGCACGAGGCTGCGGAAGCGCGTCTCCTCCATGCTCATGACGCGGCGGTTCACGCTGTCGTAGCGGGCGCTGCGGCCGGTGGTGAAGTCGACGGGGAACATCTGTTTGAGCCACGCCTCGTCGATGGCGGTGACGTTGTTGAGCTTCACCGTGAGCGCTTTGCCCTGCACCTCGACGATCTCGGCGGCGACGAGCAATCGAGGCGCTTTGATGTGCGCATCTTTGTCGAGATGGCCGGTGTAACCGCCGGCGAGTCGGTAAATGCGGCTGCCGGGACTGGTTTCGACGCCAAGATGGTCGCTGAAGGCCGCGAGGAGGGTTTTGGCGAGCGCTTCGCCATCGGCGACTTCGTCGTTGATGGTCAAACCGGCGCGTTTGGCGAGGTGGAGGAACTGTTCTTCACTTCGAGCAGCTTCACGCGACGCCATGGCATGCAGGCCGTAACGGGCGCAGGCATCCGGTTCGAAGTTCATGGCCTCCGCACGCGTGAAAGCACGCAACAGGGCCTGGAACTCGCTGAGGTCGTCTTTTTGCCAGAACTCCTCGTTTTTGTGCGAGGCGTTGTTTTGGCCCACAAGCAAAATTTCGCGTCCCTGGGCGATGGCCGCACACAAAGCGGCCTCGCGCAAACAACCGAACTCCGCCGCGGCGAGCAGCATGCGCGAAAAACGCGGATGCAGCGGGAACTTGGCCATCTGACGACCGAGATCGGTGATGCGGCCATCCTGATCCGTGGCACCCAGATCATGCAAAAGGCCCTCCGCGCGTGCCAGAGCAGCAGGAGCTGGCGCTTCGAACCATTCGAGGTCTGTCGGACGGGTCTGACTCGTCTGACCTATCGGACTGAAGAGCACGCGAAGAGCCAGCAGCGCCTCACTCAGATCCAAGCGCTGCACCTCGGGCAGCTCGCACTCCGCACGATGCAGGTGCTCACGCTCCGGCCAGAGCCTCACGGCGATGCCGGGGCCGAGACGGCCAGCACGACCGGCGCGTTGCTCGGCGGAGGCGCGGCTGGTTTTCTGCACGGTGAGCGTGTTGATACCGCGGCGGGCGTCGTAGTTCGCGATGCGGGCGGTTCCGCCGTCGATGACGGCTTTGACGCCTTCGATGGTGAGCGAAGTCTCCGCCACATTCGTGCTGACGATGATTTTGGGCTGCTCGCCGGGTGTGACGGCGGCGTCTTGATCCTGCGGCGTGAGTTCACCATGCAGCGGCACGACGCGGCGACCGCGGGCGAAGGCGCGACCTTGAATCGCGGCGATGGTTTTCCGAATTTCATGACCGCCGGGCATGAAGACGAGCATGTCGCCGCTGAAACCGGGTGAGGTGGCGAGAGCTTCGCACGCACGGGCGGCTTGATCCCAGATCGGCTCCGGATAGCCATTTTTTTGCGGTACGGGCGCTTGATAGCGAATCTCGACCGGGAAGGTGCGGCCTTGAGATTCGAGCAGCTTGGATGGCTGCATGAAATCGACCAGCGGTCCGGGCACGAGCGTGGCCGACATGACGATGATCTTCAAATCGGGGCGTCGGGTGCGCTGAAGGCGTCGCGCAAAGGCGAGCACTAGATCGCCATCGAGGTGACGTTCGTGGAATTCGTCGATGCAGATGCAGCCGACGCGGTCGAGCTGCGGATCTTCGAGTAGCATGCGAAGCATGACACCCTCAGTGACGTAGGTGAGGCGAGTTTCGCGGCTCGTCACATTCTCAAAGCGCACCTGATAGCCGACTTCGCCGCCGAGCTTCGCGTTTCGCTCACGAGCGACCCGCTGGGCGAGCATGCGTGCAGCGATGCGGCGCGGTTGAAGCACGATGCAGCGTTTTCCCTCGGCCAGGACGCCGGAATCGAGCACGAACTGCGGGATCTGCGTGGATTTGCCGGAGCCAGTGGGCGCTTTGATCAGCAGATTCGGCGTCGCGGCATCAAGGAGTGCGGCGGTGAAGGTCTGGCGGAGTTCGAAGATCGGAAGCGGAGCGGACATGAAAGAATGACGAATGCGGAATGCAGAATGTCGAATTCCAGACTCCGGTCGAATCATTCATCGGCTTTTGCCTCCCGCTGAGCGGCGAGCTGCTGCTGCCGTTCACCGACGAGCACGGCACCCCAGGAGCGGAGTTTTTCAAAGCCGAGAAGGAAGGCCCCCACGGCGGCGAGCGAGAGCAGCAGGCCGCCAAAGCCCAGCGCGGCACGTTCCGTGTAGCAGGTCCACACAAACTGCCCGACACACAGGAAGGCCACAAAGATGAGGGTGGGTTTGCGCCCGATCAGATCGACCATGAAGGCCCCCAGCGGAGCCCCGAGAGCCACGACAGGCGCGGCGGCGAGCCAGTTCTCAAACACGCCGGGTTGAAGGCCGGTGGTGAGGTTCTTGATGACGATTCCAAACATGGAGGTGAAAGCCATGATGATGACTGAGGTCGGGATGGCGATCTTCAAATCGGCCCGGCAAAGCAGCACGAGCAACGCGTAGAGCACCATGTCGATGCCCACGCCGGTGACGGCGGCCACGGTGAGGGCGGAAAAGGCCCCCAAGGCCACGCCCACACGAAAGTCCCAGCGTTCATCAAACTCCGTCATGCCATGGTGAGAGGCGATCTCGCCGATGCGGTAGAGGTGCAGCACGCCAAAGCTGGCCCACACGACCGCGAAGACGAGCTTGATCCAGAGTTCCGGTGCGTAGGGCGCGACGAAGAAGATGCCCAGTGGGAGGCCGATGATGCAGCCTGCGATGGAGCCTTTCAGCATGGACCAGGCGAGCGGCTGGCGCCGGCAGAGGATGAAAATGCTGGCGCTCGTCATGCCGATGGACTGCACGGCGAAGCTGAAGTCACGGCCGAGCGTGGCGGGGAGGCCGAAGAGCAGCACGAGAATGGGAAAGCCCACCGTGCCGCCG
The DNA here is from genome assembly GCA_016713245.1 of Verrucomicrobiaceae bacterium. Lineage (GTDB taxonomy): Bacteria > Verrucomicrobiota > Verrucomicrobiia > Verrucomicrobiales > Verrucomicrobiaceae > Prosthecobacter. Next base: position 2,085,653 of record JADJPM010000004.1, read on the forward strand.
CCCATCGGCGTGGAACCGGCCACGTAGCTGCCCAAGGCCATCGCCAGCGCGATGGGCCAGTGCGAGGTAACATCACTCCAGCGATCATGCCCGAACACCAGCCATGACCAGACGCTGTAAAAGCCGGCGAGCCAGAGAAACCAGACCCAGAGGTGCTGCTTGCGGGGATGTTGGATGGACATTGGCGCTGTTTCTAGGCTGGAGCGTGCCGGAAGCATAATAGAGGCTCGCTATGGCTTTGATGCTGGGTTGTTATGGAGAAGCGACGCCGGGCGCAAGAAGCCGCTTGGCATCGCGGGAGCTTGCGCAAGCATGCAGGCATGCCGCTCAAGCTTGAAATCTGCACCTTTGATCCCGGAATCAGCGCCTCATCCCCCGCCGCCTATGCCGCCGCGGTGGCGGAGGTGGTCGAGACGGCCTGGGATGAAGGTGCCGACATCGTTTTGCTGCCGGAATTCACCTGGTTGGGCCTCGAGCCGCTGGTGGAGCCGAAAGAGCTGCGACGCGTGGCTGAGGTGTTTTGGGGTGAATTGATGCCCACGCTGCAATCGCTGCTCCATCGCCCTGAAAAAGCCGTTGTGCTGGGCACCGCGCCGTTTTGGGACGCGGAGCATGGCGAGCTGCGAAACCGGGCGCCGATTCTCGTGGAGGGTGTTTTGAGTTTTCAGGACAAGCTGCATCTCACGCCCTGGGAGGACGCGTTTGCGCCGGGCAAGGCCTTGCGCGTGTGGGAATTCGGCGGCGTGCGGTTTGCGGTCGTCATCTGCCTCGACATCGAGATCCCGGAGATCAGCGTGAAACTGCGGGGCAGGGGAGTCGATGTGATTCTCGTGCCCAGCGCCACCGAAACGATCCTCGGCGTGGAGCGTGTGGATCGCTGCGCATCTGCAAGGGCGGTGGAACTCGGTGCCATCGTAGGCGTTTCTCATCTCACCGGTGCCGCCCAGTCGAGCCTCATCGACGAAAATGTAGGCCGCACCGCGGTCTATTATCCCTCGCAAGCCGCGTTCCGTAACGAACCGCGGTGGAACGAAGGCGAGGTTATTGATCGCGGCATTCAGAAGCAGCGTCTCGTGATCGACAAGCGGGCGCTCGATATCATGCGTCGCATGCGCCAGGAGACGAATCCGTCGTTGCTCACCTCGCTGCTGGTTTTTGAGGTGGTCGCCTGAGCAGGGAAACGGGGCGTTTTGGCCCCCGCCTTGACATTCCGGCCATTCTCATGCCCTAATCCGGCCCCTTTCTCCCGGCCCACTCTATATAGTACACCCGACCACATGCCCAAAACCCTCATCATCGCCGAGAAGCCCAGTGTCGCCGCCGATCTTGCCCGCGCCTTGGCCAAAGCCCCCGGCATGAAAGCCTTCACCAAGGAAAAGGACTGGTATGAGAACGAGACGCACGTCATTTCCAGCGCCGTCGGCCACCTGCTGGAGCTGGGGATGCCGATGGTGAACGGCAAAAAGATCGGCTGGGGCTTCACCAGCCTGCCCATTCTGCCGGAAGTCTTCGAGCTGAACCCCATCGAGCAGAGCGAGGACCGTTACAAGGTCCTGGCCCGCCTGATGAAGCGCAAGGACGTGGACGCCCTCATCAATGCCTGCGATGCCGGCCGCGAGGGGGAGCTGATTTTCCGCTACATCGTGGACGCCACGGGCTGCAAGAAGCCGATCAAGCGCCTGTGGATGCAGTCCATGACCCAAGGCGCGATTTTGGATGCCTTCAAAAAGCTGCGCAGCGACGAGGAGATGCAGCCGCTGGCCGATGCCGCGAAATGCCGCAGTGAGAGCGACTGGCTCATCGGCATCAACAGCACCCGCGCCCTCACCGCGCTGAATTCCCGCCACGGCGGCTTCCGCCTCACCCCGGTGGGCCGCGTGCAGACGCCGACGCTTTCCATTTTGGCCAAACGCGAGCGCGAGATCGCCGCCTTCGTTCCACGCACCTACTGGGAGGCCATCGCGCTGTTTGAAGTGCCCGGCGGTCGCTACCAGGGCCGCTGGATCGACGAATCGTTCAAGAAAGACGAGAACGACGAGCACAAGAAGGCCGAGCGCCTCTGGGATGAAAAGACCGCGCAGGCCATCGCCGACCGCTGCACGGGCAAACCGGGCAAAATCGAGCAGCAGACCAAACCTGCCCGCCAGGCCGCGCCGTTGCTCTACGACCTCACGAGCCTCCAGCGCGAGGCGAGCAATCGCTTCGGCTTCTCGGCGCGTCGCACGCTGCAAATCGCGCAGGCGTTGTATGAGAAGTTCAAGGTGCTCACCTATCCGCGAACGGATTCCCGCCACCTGCCGGAGGATTACATCGGCACGGTGATCGACACGATGAAGACCTTCGCCAGCCACGACAGCCGCAAGCAGGACGCGCTGCCGCATGAGCTCGGCACGCACGCCGCCACGGTGGTCAGCAACCAGTGGGTGCGGCCGAACAAGCGCATCTTCGACAACTCGAAGGTCAGCGATCACTTTGCCATCATCCCCACCGGCCTCATCCCGCCGAAGGAACTGCCGGAAGCCGAGCAGAAGCTCTTCGACATGGTGGCTCGTCGCTTTGTGGCGGTGTTTTTCCCCGCGGCCGAGTTTGAAGTGACCACCCGCATCACACGCGTGGGCAGCGATGCCTTCAAGAGCGATGGCAAGGTGCTCAAATCCCCCGGCTGGCTGGGCGTTTACGGCAAAAAAGCCGCCGAAGAGACCGCCGAAAGCGGCGAGGACGCCGCGAAGCTGCTCGTGGCCGCGAACGACGGCGATCTGGCCAAGACACTCGAAGTCGAGGTGAGCGAACTGCAAACCAAGCCGCCGCCCCGCTACACGGAAGCGACTTTGCTTTCCACCATGGAAGGCGCAGGCAAATTCGTGGAAGACGAAGAACTCGCCGAGGCGATGAGCGAGCGCGGTCTGGGCACTCCCGCGACGCGTGCGGCGATCATCGAAGGCCTGATCATGGATCGCTACATCGAGCGTGTTCAGCGTGACATGCATGTGACGCAGAAGGGCCTCGCTTTGACCGAGCAGATCGGCGAAATCGGCATCGAGGTGCTGTCCTCGCCCGAAATGACCGGCCAGTGGGAATACAAGCTGCGCCAGATGGAGCACCGCCAGCTCGACCGCGGTGTCTTCATGAAGGACATCCGCTCGCTGACGAATCAAATCGTCGAAAAGACCCGTGCGGCTTCTAAAGCGGCGAAGGAGAAGGTCTATCCCGAGTTCAAAGCCACCTGCGGCGTTTGTGGCAGCACGGAAGGCTTCAAGCAGACGGAAGAATTCTACGGCTGCAAAAATCCGAAGTGCAAGGTGCGCGTCTATAAGACCGTCGCCTCGCGCCCGATGAGCGATGACGAGATTCGCACGCTGATGGAGAAACGCTTCCTGGGGCCAATGGACGGCTTCCGCAGCAAGAAGGGCAAGGAATTCAGCGCCGGACTGGCCATCAAGGACGACATGAAGGTGGCCTTTGTCTTCGAGGGCAATGATCCTGATGCGATCAACTGGGATGAATGCCCTGTGATCACGAAATGCCCGGTCTGCGCCCTCAAAAAGCGCGAGAGCAGCATCTACGACACGCCGGATGGGTACATCTGCAAAATCGCTGCTCTCGAAAGCGGCAAGTGCAATGCCCGCCTGCCCAAAGTGCTCTGCAAAAAAGACATCACGCCAGAAAACGCGCGTGAGTTCTTCGAAAACGGCAAGACTTCGCTTATCGTGAACATGATCAGCAAGCGCGGCCGCCCCTTCAGCTCCTTCCTCGTCTGCACCCCCGGCGAAAAACGCCTCCTCGGCTGGGAATTCCCGCCACGTGAGCCGAAGCCGAAAGCAGCGAAGAAGCCAGCCGGTGTTCGTGGCAGGCAGTCAGCGAAGGTCGAGGCGGATGCTTGACCCGTTTTTGGTTAAACCTTGCCCGAGCCGGCTTCCTTTTTTGTGGAGTTGCAAAGGTCGGGCCCTGCCATTTTCACGAGAAAACGAACACTCACAGCTCTTTAGTATCTACATGACAATGTAAATACATGATAAATGCCTTGCGATTTTGAATCGAAATTCATAATCTCGCCAAAAATAGCGAAAAATAACCTTCGTCCCATCCCATGAAACTGTCGCTTCTCTCACGCCTAAAGAAGGATCGCCGAGGCTTGGCCCTCATCATCGTCGTCACCTCGATCGCCCTGATTTCGGTGCTCGTCGTAGCCATCTTCTCCGTTACCCGGACCGAGTTCCGCGCCACCCAAAGCTACGTCGCCGCCAAATCAGCCAAACAGCTCGGTGACATCGCCGTGTCCATTGTGCAGGCTCAAATTCAAAACGGACAGGCGATATCCACACAAGGCACTTTCCATGCCACCCAGCCCGGCATGGTCCGAGTGTATAATGCCGATGGTTCATTCAACTCGGCGCTAAAGCTGTATTCGAGCCAGCAAATGAAAGTGACCGGTCAGGAGATTGATCTACTTGCGGCGGCCAATTTAGCACCCTCGAACTGGGATACATTGCCTGCAAGATTCGTCGATTTGAACGAGCCGGTGGTTCGTCCGGGCACCGTTACTAGCGCTCAGCAGGAAAGCGCTGGGTACGCGATTTACTTTCCGATCATTGATCCGCGGGCAGCTTACAACACCGGAAGCGGTGGGCAAACTGCCAACGAGACGGGAGTGCCCGGAACAACTCAAGTGGAAGGATTTTCGTATGAAAAGAGTAGCGCACTGCTCGGGCAGGCTGGCACAAGTTATGCCAGCCAAGTGGTTACAGTTGCCAAGGCAGCGAGCGATCCTAAACGGCTGCGACTGCCGATGCCTGTGGAGTGGATGTACATTCTTGAGGACGGTACGGTGGGTTCATTGAACGCTGCCAATCGCTTTGTCAGTTCAAGCGGCGGCGCCACTCCCAGCGCTACCAATCCGATTGTGGGGCGAATCGCTTTCTGGACCGATGATGAATCGTGCAAAATTAACATCAATACGGCCTCAGAGCCCACCTTCATGTCCACCCCTTTTTATTACCATCAGCGCGATGCGAAGTGGGCCCATTTCCCAGCCACGACAGGCGAGTATCAGCGATATCCAGGCCATCCGGCGACGACAGCGCTTAGTGCCGTCTTGGCCCCAAACTACTTGTTAGACACCTATATGCCCGGACGCGATAACGGGGGACTCTCGCGCGCTCAAGTGGTGGAAGTGAAAGAAAAAATCTATGGCCTCATTCCAAAAATCGGGCCGGGGGGCTCTGAGGCTGGCACTCGTCCCTTTGTTCAGGATGATTTTTCCGCGCAGAACCAAGAAGGCGCGGCTGCCAATAGCATCAATTTGACGGAGTCTTTCAAAGAGCGACTGTTCGCGAGCGTGGACGAAATGCTTTTCCTCCAAACCGGCTACACAACTGCCACTGGTCGCGCTCCCGCACGGTTTGCGATGCCAGGTGCTGCTGGCCGATTCCTCTTTGACCATGACACGTTGGAGCGCTCTCGCTTTTTCCTCACTGCACATAGCCGCTCACCGGAGTTTACCCTTCATGGCCTACCGAGGGTCTGCATGTGGCCGATCTCAGACGAGTCGCTCGGGAATAACCGACGCACTTCTTTCGACAACATGATCGCCTTGTGTGGCACGATTAAGCGTAAGGCCACAGATGATGTGAACAGCGGAAGTCCGGACCGCACTTACTATTTCCGCCGGGCAGTTTCATATACAGATCCAAGTGACTCCCGATCTGGAGGGCAGTCAGGTTCAACTTTCGACCTCACTGGAAATAGCACGTTGAGCCGCAATACAAAGCTTTTGGAGTATTTATCCGCGCAAATGTCTGAGTTGGAGTGGCCGGCAACAGGGGCATCGGGGGCAGGCAGTGCTGGTGGTTTCGATGACAAGTATGGAATGAACAATGTTTACCAGCTCGCAGTGCAGTTCTTCGACTACATCCGCTGCACTAATTTGTATGATGGCATCCTTGCTCGCGACAACGACGCAGGAGGCAAACCTGGTGGTTATGCTAGCCGGGATAATCAAAGGTCAGACAACTTCACGTTTACCCCTCAACGCATCGTTCAGTCCCCCAATACCGTGAATAACGTAACCGCCGAACTGGGTGCCAGCAATATTCGCGCGAGGCAGTCTGGTGTGCTGCCAGGTCACGGCCAAGTATCCCCCGCCATGTGGGACAAAGGCAATACCTTTAAAGGTTTTGGAAGAATGTTCACTATTTCGGAGATTGGGTTTCAGTTTATCTGCACAGCAGATGGTCTGAACGACAGCCGGAGCCTTAATTCATTCCCTGCACCGACGCCGGCAGGGCGGGGGGGCGGCACTGCCTTGCGCTACGACCCAGAAAATGATGCAGTGGTGCAGGAGGTGAATATCCCAAATACTCGCGCCTATGAAGGGTTTGCTGTCGATGACCTTCAATATCAGGATAGTGGTATCAAATATGCGGTTTGGTACTCTAACTTTCCTCCCATCGTTGGATCTGAATTGGCTATGATGGAGTTTTATGGGTGCAAGGCAGATCAAGCTGGTTCCCCAACGCATCCTGCAAGGCACCCAGGCTTTTCACCATCAAACTGGAACTACTCTCTAGCAGCAAACACGCCTCTCGACGTAACAGAGAAAAGAGTACAGATGACTTTCTTGCTTGAGACGTTCTGCCCAAGTGTTGGATGGACGAAATTTTATCCAGAGTTTACCATTACTTTGTCCGGTGACAGCGCGGCCCAAATGAAATTGAATGGCAAGGATTTGTTCAATACGACGGGTGACATTCCCATCAAATCGAACGGGAACATTTATGACGATTCCACTTCGCGTGTTTCTCCCATGGGGGGGCACGCTGGTCCGACGATGCTGCTTTCTGGACGAAGAACTCGCGTGATATCAGGTGGAGGAGGTGCTGGGGGGCCGGCGGCGGCGTATGGGTCTGTCGGGGGCACCGTGTTGCTACCGTCTGATACCGGCTACGAGGACGGCAACACGTCTGGTCACCAAGCCCTCAACAACTACACTTTTGTAAGTGACTACGTGACAGTGGATCGCAACAATCGGATGGAATTTACCTTCCCTCAGGAGCCACTGGTTATTAAGATTTACGATACGCATCGTTGGGAAAGTGCTCAGCCAGTCCAAGAAATTCAAATTGATTTCAATCAGTTGAATCTCCCTACAGAATTGCCAGTCCCGCACCTTGTGGGTTCGACGAACCCAATTGATGGGTACCCGGAAGGTGATGCGAGATACTTTGGCGGCCCTCGCGTGAACACTCAAAACGGGGTGATGAATGGGCAGTATTTTACCACCATTGACGGCAATGGGCGAAATGTGCATCGACGATCTCTACAAGGCCCACATTTTTGGGGCTACCTTTGGGACGGAGTTCTTGGCCGTGGTCAAGGCCAATTCAATCCAGCCTATTCAACTACGAATGGTGAAGCTATGTGGAGCGTACAGCCTAACCTTGTGCCTAGCGGCGGAGATGCTGTGGCTCAAGTTAAGCGTGGTCGTCTAGACACCACATCGGGCATTGTGGATAGGACATTGCCTCCTGGAGACTATTTTGCCGGTGTGGGTATCATTCCTGATGCAACAAGCGACGTCATTCGGACGATTGTTCCAGCGGTGGGTGACTACCGGATTCTCGCAGCGCGTCGTTTTGTTCCAACAGAGATGTGGAAACCTCACCCCCTCTGGCGGCAGGGATTTGAGCAAGTGCGCCAAGCTCATAGCTTTAGCGGCTATTACGCGAACAACGAGCCAGGAGCAACTTTCTCGATTCAGACTTCTGGCCCCAACGATGTCATCGACAATTATGTTGGCAATTTCGGCAGCATCTACAACAAGGAAATACAGCTAGTTGGCGGCGCTGGTTATCAGATGAACAACAACTCGGCGTTTACGCAAAATAATGACACTATGCTTTCTCGCCACCCTGACCTTCCTCCGTATGAGGACTGGGCAAGGGCAGCGAATGCCTTCGGAGATTTTGACTCGGGTCTCTCCAGCGCTCGTGAGGGCCCCTACATCAACAAGCCGGATGAAGGAAACTTTTATGCGAATTCGGAGACGCGAAATGGCACGGCGCACTTTGAACGTCAGGCTTATTTCCGTGAGTCATGGGAAGACGCCTCAGACTGGCGCAGTGGCATCTACATGACACCGAATCGCCTAATTGCCTCGGCGGTGATGTTTGGGTCTTTGCCTACGGGTGTGTGGCAGACTCCCGGAGGGTTACCATCTGCACAGGACCTCACAGGTTTAGGCGGACTAGATTACGCTCCGTGGCAGACTCTCCTCTTCCGTCCGCATTCGCAGATCACTGGTCAGCAGCCTAATTCTCATCAGAACCACCCGGGTGCTTATGATCCTGCGGATCACTACCTTCTAGACATGTTCTTTATGCCGGTGGTAGAGCCGTACGCCATCAGCGAGCCTCTTTCCATCGCGGGGCGCGTGAATATGAACTATCAGATGATGCCTTTCCCCCATATTCGCCGTGCCACAGGGTTGCATGCTGTCATGAAGGGGGAGTATATTACTGCTGTTCCGGCTAATGAGATCAACAGAGCCAAGGGCTATCGTCCAAGAAATGGAGGAACGGCGTGGGATGATACTTTCTGGAACGACAATGAGGATTCGAAATTCTGGCATCGCCCCATTGATGTGCGTGCTACGCTTCGTCAGTTTGACAATCGCTTCCGTCACACGGCCGGAACCGCCACGAATGCGATGGGACTATTCCGGTCTGCCACACAAATCTGTGAAACACATTTAGTACCGGTTGACGTGACGGGCTCTGACACTGCGGATGCGAATGCACAGGCTCTACGAAAGGCTAATTCCCAAGCGGATTTCGATGCGGCTATGAATGACTTCTGGTCCCATAATCGGGTGACAGGGGATAACGTGCGCGAGAGGAGCTACTCAAATATTTATGCTCGTTTGACTACCAGAACCAACACGTTTCGCGTTCACATGCGCACACAAACTCTGAAGAAGGCTCGTTCAACGGATCCAGCCACTTTTGATGCGGTCAAGGATGCTGTAATCAGCGAATATCGCGGATCAGCACTCTTGGAGCGATACATCGATCCTAATGACGGCAGTGGAGGTGCGGGTGATAGCGCGGTGATTCCTGATTATGCGGGCTCCGCTGGGCCATTCGCAGGTAATCTTCCACCGCTAGATGCCTTTTACCGTTTTCGAATCATCGAGTCCAAACGATTCGCACCATAATCCCAAAACTGGCCTTTCACCAAAATGCTTCACTTCATCCGCTTCACTCGCCGCTCAGGTTCTGCCGGATTCTCCCTTGTGGAGGTCGCTCTCGCGGTGGCCATTGCTTCTTTAGGCATCATCACTTGCCTTGGATTGCTACCTGAGGGTATCGAAATGTCGCGTAAAACAGGGTTGTTAGCTATTAACAGTAACGTCCTCGACCAGATCATCCGCGATGTAGAGAATGCACGGAATTGGAAGGCTCTCAAGGCTAGTTATAGTGCCCATCCAGGATTTCCATCTGGCGGTGCTCCAGCGGGGGCAGGTGACCAAAGGAAATTTTACGACTATCAGGGCACCGCTGTCACGGCAAGTTCACCGAACATCGCATTTGTAGCCCAAATCGAATACAATCTCCCATGTTATCTTCCTGGGGACACCACTGACCAGAGATACCTAGCAAGGTTGCGCATAAGTATCGCTAACACATCCAACCCTCAATTCAGCTTTCCAGTGCCCGCCAATGGTCTCTATACGAGCTTTTATCATCTGGTCAGCAAATCCAGCTAGGCTTTTGTCATGAATTCGCATTCTAAAAAAACATTTTGTTCGCGGAGGTATTGCGCCAAGCGGCAAGCATTTACTCTCGTCGAACTCATGGTCTCGGTGTCTATTTTGGTAATCCTAATGCTAGTGGTATCTAGCTTTGTGAATTTGGTCCAACGAACTTGGGTAAGAACTAATTCCAATATTTCCCAATTTCGAGAGGCTCGCCTCGCATTTGATGCAATGACTCGCACAATTAGCCAAGCAACGCTAAACACATATTGGCAGGCAGGCACGGTTGAGCTTAGCAAAAATGCCCTCGGCACACGTTTTCAAGGAACCTCCTATCGTCGGCAATCTGAACTCCAATTTTGTTGTGGGCCCACTGTGGGAGGTGCTACGGCTTTGTTTTCCACAGGCACGGCCGCAAATTACCCTGGACACGGTGTTTTTTTCCAAGCACCGCTAGGTGTTACGGGGCTCATCAGTCCGCCAGCGGGAGAGAGCACTGCTGTTGCGGACACTCAAAATATGGTCAATCTACTCTGTGGTAGAGGATATTTTGTTGCTTGGGGAGATGATTCTAGCTTTCGTCCCCAATTCCTTAATACACGGAACGTTCCCAAACGTACACGATTTCGCTTGATGGAATTCAGCCCGACTGCCGAGAAAAATCCCATTTACAGTGACGCTTATCGCCTGAGCTATTCCGATGATGGTTTGTCAGTTGAAAACTCAAAGGATTGGTTCCGAAATGCCACCGACAGCACCGGAGGCACTTCGGCGGCAATTGAGCAAACCACCGACACAGAATCTGAGGATGCTTCTAATCGTGAATTTACGCGTCCGATTGCAGAGAATATCTTGGCATTAGTGATTTCTCCTCGGCTCGCAAGAGTCGGACGAAATGAAGCTGAAACCTACAAGATCGCTCCCTCTTATAATCTTGATTCAACATCGACGGGGGCAGTTGGGGGTGGGGATGATGAGTTTGGCCCGCAGGGTACTCAGCACCTATTGCCACCCCTCTTACAAGTGACCATGGTGGCCCTAGACTCAAGAGGCGGGGAGCGTTTGTCATTTGATACTCAGCTTCAATCAGAGGTGGCTCAGATGGTTACTAGCAGATTCAACAGTGCTGCTAGCTACGCAACGGATCTGAAGGCGCTCGAAGATGACCTGATCGAAAAAAGACTCGCCTACAGGGTATTTACCAGCGCTATTCCACTTCGGCAGTCCCGGTGGAGTAAATAGTGCATCCTCGACGAATCCGTTCATCTTTTGTGCCACCATGAAACTCAATCACATCTGTCGTCATTCAGTTAGATCGGCTTTCACCCTCATCGAAACGTTGGTTGTTGTTTCGATCATCGTTCTCATCTTAGCTATGACAGGGCCATCCCTACTCGGGACCATGCAGGCCAGTCGCTTGTCTTCAGCTGGAGATACGGTTGTAGGGCTGTTGGCTGAAGCGCAGCAAACCGCTATGGCACAGAATGTGCCAGTTGAAGTGCGCTTTTTTAAATATCAGACACCTACGACTTCATACGAGAGTTATCACTCTTTACAGGCATTTAAGGTTACGAATGATCCGACAGTTGGGGTAGGCGAGATCAAGGAACTTTTGGTGCCGATTGGCACTCTCACACGTCTGCCTGATTCCGTGATCATCCCACACGAGAAAGTGCTTGCTCCGCTTTTGGATGCCAAAGGTTTTGCAGACACTAAGCCGGATGGATCAAGCACTTATTCGGGCGTCCAAAGCGCTACTTACAATGCGATTCGATTCATGACTGATGGCACTTGCCGCAAGCTTGCTGATAATCCCACAACGGGCGTGGCAGCCATGACCTATCCGACCCTGCGCACCTCCTGCATTACCCTGAGTCCTGAGATTGGGCAGTCGGTGACTGATACGAATCTTCCGAAAAACTTTTATTGCATCCAGATTGACCCTTTCACGGGCAAGATTCGTACATACCGACCAGGGGAATATTGAAGAGGCAAATTTCCGCATGACAGTGGCTTGAACGCCGCTTACCTGCGACATGGGTGAACCTCCTTCTATTGCTTTAAGTTTCGACGACGTCCTTCTCCTTCCGGCGCATAGCGCTGTCTTACCTGGAGAGGTCAATGTGGGCACAAAACTGGCCTCTATTGGTCTCAATGTGCCGGTGCTTTCGTCAGCTATGGATACAGTTACTGAATCGGAGTTGGCTATTGCGCTGGCACGAGAGGGCGGACTGGGAGTAGTTCATCGCAATATGCCGATTGACCTCCAGGTGGAGCAGGTCGCGCGGGTAAAAAGGAGTGAGAACACGGTGATTCAAAGTCCTCTCACGGTAAGCCCTGATGCTCGTTTGGGTGAATTGCACAGACTGATGGCTGAGAAGGGTGTGAGTGGATTCCCAGTGGTGGATAAAGACGGCAAGCTCGTCGGTATGGTGACGAGTCGGGACATGTGGTACATTGATGACGAGAGTACTCCCGTTTCTGCAGTGATGACTCCCGGCACGCGGCTCGCTACAGGAACTCCGCAAACTAGTTTTGAGGACGCGTTGAAAATCATCTACACGCATCGAATCGAAAAACTGCCGCTGGTTGACTCGTCAGGTAGGCTGGCTGGTCTAATCACCAAGCAGGACATCATCAAGCGTCAGACTTTCAAAAACGCGGCAAAGGATAGCAATGGGCAGCTCCGAGTTGGGGCCGCTGTGGGCGTGGGGGATGATTGTGTGGATCGCGGTCGTGCGGTGTTGGCTGCGGGTGCCGATGCGGTGTTCATTGATGCTGCCACGGGGCATACGAGTCGTGTCATGCAAGTTATTGCCCGTCTTCGAGAGGCTCTGGGTGATCTCCCCATCGTCGCTGGGAATGTGGTGACGGCTGATGGTGCTCGTGATCTGATTAAAGCAGGTGTTTCCGCTGTCAAAGTGGGCGTAGGCCCTGGGTCGATCTGCACGACTCGTATTATTTCAGGCGTTGGCATGGCTCAGTTTAGCGCCGTTCAGGAAGTGGCTGAGGTTTGCCGTCCAGCAGGTGTTTGTGTGATTGCTGATGGTGGAATTCGTTACTCAGGAGACATCGTCAAGGCTCTAGCAGGTGGTGCGGATGCGGTCATGCTGGGTTCGTTACTTGCTGGCACGAGTGAAAGCCCCGGAAACATGGTCAAATCACAAGGGCGCACCTTCAAAGAGTATCGTGGTATGGGTAGCCTGAAAGCGATGCGAAAAGGATCTGGTGACCGTTATGGCCAAAATAGCTCAGGCAAGCTGGTTCCGGAAGGGGTGGAGGCTCGCGTTCCTTATAAGGGACCGCTGGCTGATGTGGTCTTTCAGTTGATAGGTGGGCTGCGGAGCGGCATGGGCTATGTGGGTGCAAACAACCTCGATGAGCTTCGTGCAAAGGCCCGTTTCGTTAGAATCACGGCGGGCGGTTTGAAGGAAAGCCATCCTCATGATGTCGTGATCACCGAGGAACCGGTGAACTATGAACCCCATTGATTGAGGTGACCTCGACGGATTCGATCATACGAGTCGCACATAGCGCCTTCCCGGGAGGGCACGAACCAGACGCTTCATCTCCAAGCGCATGAGTGTGGCATTTACCGTGGAGGAGGTGAGGCCGGATTTGGTGGTAATGTCGTTGATGTGGGCTTCATCCATGCCGATGGCGTCGTAGAGAATGCGCTCGTCGAGGCTGAGTTCGGCCGCAGGCATGCTTTCTTGCACTTTGGGGGCGTTCGGGGCGGTGGGGAATAGGCTTGTGAGGTCATCGAGCACATCTGCGCCATCCATGATGAGCTTGGCTCCTTGCTGGATGAGGCGATTGCAGCCAGCTGAGGTCGGTTTATCAATGGGGCCGGGAACTGCGTAGACCGTTCGGCCTTGATCGGCTGCCTGCTGAGCGGTGATGAGCGAGCCGCTGCGAACGGGTGCCTCGACGACGACAAGGCCATGGCTCCAACCGGCGACGATGCGATTTCGGTAAGGGAAGGTCTGTTTGTCGGCGATGCGGTCCACGGGGTATTCGCTTAGCACGGCCCCATTTTGGGCGATGCGTTCAGCAAGGGCCATGTTTTCAGGCGGATAGAGTTTTCCGATGCCTGAACCAATGACGGCAATCGTGCGGCCTTTAGCTGCTAGGGCCGCTTCGTGCGCAGCGGTATCGATCCCGCGGGCGAGTCCGCTGATAACTGTGTAACCCGCGTAGGCGAGCTGAAACGAGAGTTTCTTTGTGGCACTGAGGCCGTAGTGCGTGGCGTGCCGACTGCCGACGACGCCTATCGCATGGTGATCCCGAGGAAGCAACTCCCCCCAAACGTAAAGAAGCACGGGCGGGTCATGAATCTCTCGCAGCAGGTGCGGATACAGGGGATCTTCCTGAGTGAGTAATTTCAATTTTCTCTGTTCGATCTTTTGTAACTCACCAGAGAGGTCGGTGAGCGATTCCCATTGGGAGACGGCTTCTACTTGAGCCTGACCGATGCCTTCGACGGCGTTGAGGTCTCGATTTTTTGCCTGCAAAACGGCTTCGGGACTACCGAAATGCCGAAGAAGCTTTTTCACCCGCACAGGGCCGATCTGCGGGATGAGGTTTAGCGCCAGATAGGCCTCAGTCCGGGTCATACTGACGTTGGAGAAATGAGGGCTGAGTTTCAGGCCGCAGCGGCTTCGCCGTTCTTCGCGGCGACGGCGGCGGATTCAGGGAGAGCCACGTTTTGACCGTTGGAACTGGGACCGAGCAGCTTGCGGAAAATCTTCTGGGGGAAAGACATGCCGCGCTCTTCGGTTTCGAGTTGAGAAAGGGCTTGTGACTTGGCCATCTCCCAAGCCGGAGCAAAGCCGGGGGCATTGATCATCATGTGCTTTTCGGCACGAGCGAGGATTTCGAGTTCGCGTTGCATCTTGTTGTCAGGGCGCTCGTTGAGTCGAGCGACTTGCATGCGGAGGTTTTCGGCTTCCTGAGAGAGGCGGGTGCGCTCTTTGTTGATGTCCTGAATTTGTTTCGAATCGAGGTCGAGCTTATCGCTGAGATGCGATTTGAAGCGCTTAAACTCGCGCTTGGTCTTCCAATGACTCCAAAGGGCAAGCACGAGAAACACGCCGCCGAGGCCGAGGCCGTATAGAAAGGTATTCAGAGGGGAAAAGAGGTTCTCAAGCATGGTGGGGAAGGGGCTGGGGAGGAGTCAAAGATAGGCGGTTTGGTGGGCTTTGCGCGAGATTTTTCTCCGCGGCACTCACCGGGCTCCGTGTGCGGACCTCAAATGCTCCACCGTTTCCTCGGCGGTATCCGCCTGGATCATGACGAGGTCACCGGGCTTGGCGGACTCAAGGGCGAGATCGACGGCTTTGAGGTGGCCGAAGACGCTTTCGATGCGTTTGAGGCGCGGAGAGGCTTGGAGGCCAGTGGCGAGGAGGCGCATGATTTCGCCAGGTTCGCGACCGCGGACGTAATCGCCCTCATAAAGCCAGGCTTCGTCAAACTCGGCCGCAAGGAGGCGGCCTTGCTCGACGATGTCGGAGTCACGGCGGTCACCGGCGGAGGTGTAAACGACGAGACGGCGCTGGTTCTCGAACTGACGCAGGCCTTCGAGCAAGGCCTTGAGCGCATCGACATTGTGCCCGTAATCGACAATGACCGTCACGCCCTTCAAATCGAGCACGTTGAAGCGCCCGGCGTTCTGATCGAGGCTCGGGATGAAGGTGCGGCAGCCACGGCGGATGACCTCGTTCTCCACACCGAGCGCCCACATCGCGGCGATGGCGGCGAGGGTGTTTTCGACTTGGAAGCCGATTTTGCCTCCACGAGTCAGCGGAACCTCCGCCAAAGCCATAAAGACTTCCTCGCGTGGACCTTCCGCACGGACGATTTGGCCCTCGTGGGCGAAGATGACGCGTTCGCCTTGGAAGCGATGCCGCACGAGAACGGCGTTTTCCGCATCGAGGGCGAAGAAGATGGTCCGTCGCGGATAAGTCTCGGCCATTTTCACGACGAGCGGATCGGCGGCATTGAGCACGGCGGTGCCATGAGCCGACACGGCGGCCACGATGCATTGCTTCACCTCGGCGAGCTGCTCCGGCGTGTCGATGTCGTTGATGCCGAGGTGATCACCGCAGCCGATGTTCGTGACGATGGCGACATCGCAATGATCAAAGGCCAAACCTTCGCGCAGGATGCCTCCGCGGGCGGTTTCGAGCGCGGCGGCATCACAAAGCGGATAGGCGAGGATGCTGCGGGCGCTTTTTGGTCCGCTGCAATCACCGCTGTCGATCTTCCGTTCATCGACGAAGACGCCGTCGGTGCTCGTGAGGCCGGTGCGCCATCCGTTCGTGCGCATGAGATGGGCGACGAAGCGCGTGGTGGTCGTTTTGCCATTCACGCCAGTGACAGCGACGATGGGGATGCGACCGCTGCAGCCCTCGGCGAACATGGTGTCGATCACCGCCTTGCCCACGGAGCGTGGCTCGCCCTCCGAGGGATACAAATGCATGCGCAGGCCGGGACGGGCGTTCAGCTCGATGATGACGCCGTTGCGGGGGCTGAGCGGCGCGGAGATGTCTGGCGCGATCATGTCGATGCCGCAGATGTCGAGGCCCACGGTTTGCGCGGCCTCGACCGCGGCGGCGCAGATGGTGGGATGCACCTCAGGCGTGCAATCGGCCGCGGTGCCGCCGGTGCTGAGGTTCGCGTTGCGGCGAATCAGGATCATGCGGCCTTTCGCAGGCACGGAATCGGGCGTTACGTCCTGCTCGGCGAGCACCTGCATGGCGACGACGTCGATGCGGATCTTGCTCAAGGCTGCCGCGTGGTCGGCGGCGCGGCGCGGATCGCGGTTTTTCTCGGCGATGAGCTCCTGGATGGTCTGCACGCCATCGCCGATGACATGCGCGGGCATGCGGCGCGAGGCGGCGATGAGCTGCTTGCCGATCACGAGCACGCGGTAGTCCTCGCCTTCGGCGAATTGCTCGACGAGCACGGAATCGCTTTCCTCTTTCGCGGCTTCGTAGGCCTTGATGACCTGCTCGCGGGTGAAAAGATTCAACGCCACGCCGCGGCCTTGATTGCCATCACGCGGCTTCACCACCACCGGCAGGCCGATTTCATTCGCGGCAGCCCACGCATCCTCGGCGGAGCGCACGGGGCGGCCTTGCGGCACGGGCAGTCCGATTTCGTTGAGAAGGCGGCGCGTGAGGTCCTTGTCCTGCACGATGTCTTCCGCGATGGCGCTGGTCTGGCTGGTGGCGGCGGCGAGGATCTTCTTCTGCTTCGAACCCCAACCAAGCTGCACGAGGCTTCCCTCCGTCAAACGACGCACGGGAATGCCGCGCACCTTGGCCGCATCCACCATCGCCCGCGTGCTGGGGCCCAGGCAGATGTCGTGGGCGAGGTCACGTAGGTTTTCGATGGCGGCGTTCACATCGAACGTCTGGCCGAAGATGGCCGATTCGATGAGGCGACGGGCGAGGTCAAACGCCGCGCGTGCCACCGCCTCCTCGTCAAACTGGGTAATGATGCGGCGCACCCGCGGTTCACTGGCCGTCACCACCTTGCCAAAGCTCACCTGAAGGTCAGTGCGGCTCTGCAAATGAAGCGTAATGTGCTGGAGCAGCCGGGCGAGCGTGTCCGCATCAGGTTGTGAGACTTCCTTGAAGATGGAATCGAGCGCTGGAAGCCAGGAAACGAGCCAGTCCGTCCAATTGGGCACCCCGCCGGTGAATTCGGGGAACTCCACACGGCATTCGAGCACGGTGTCCCGTGCCCAGATGTTTGGCCCACGGAGGGCGTTGATTTTCCGCACGAGGGTCGTGCGCGGCTCGGCGGATGAGGATTCGGAGGACAAGCGAGGGAATTAGGGCGCGGAAGAATCCCTGTCCTGTTCAGTCGTCAAGAGGGGATTCGCCCCGCCAAACGGCATTCTCGCAGAAGTCTTTCAGCCAGATTGACTTCGGATTGTTTCGCCGCTCCGTAAGCCTCCTCACTTTGCCCTCCGACCTTCGAGATCCTGCCCAGACGCTCCTTCAGCACGCCGAATCCCGGCTGGTGCCTGGAGAGCGCATCACCGCGCGGCTTTCCACGGATCTAAACTGGAGCCTGCACTTCCACGCCGGTCTCATCGTGCTGACGAATCAACGCCTGCTGCATGTGGAGGAGGGGGCGTTTCACGACTGGCGGCTCCAAAACCTCGACGAGCTGCTTCTGGAAGAAATGGGACCTACGGCGGCGCTGCACCTCATGCAGGGGGAAAAGGCCGTGTGGCATTGGCGGCTCACCGCGGGCCATCTGCGGGAGGTGGAGGCCTTCATCGGCCGCTTCAAGGAGCAGCGTGGCCTGACCGCCGAAGGTGGAGATTTGGGCGAGGACGACGACGAGGAGCTTTTCAGCCCGGAAGCCGTGGCAGAACCAAAATTTGCCGGTAAGCCGCTGCTACGCCTGATGGGCTTTTCCAGGCCGTGGCTCGGCCTCATGCTGCTGGGCCTCGCACTCACGGTTGCCAGCACCGGTGCCAGCCTGCTGGGGCCCTGGCTCACGATGTCACTCGTCGATGACGTGCTCATCCCGCTGCAAAGCGCCACCCATGAGATCAATGTGCAGAAGGTGTATCAATTCGCCGGAGGTCTTCTGGGCGCGGCTTTGCTCACTTGGATGCTGCAATGGGCCACGACCTATGTGGTGGCCCGCCTGGCTGAATGCGTGACCAGCCGCATGCGTCGTGCCACCTACGAGCACCTCCAAACCCTCTCGCTGGGCTACTTTAGCAAAAAGCGCACCGGTGATCTCATCTCCCGCATCGGCAACGACACGGATGACATCTCCCTCTTCATCTCGGTGAACTTCATCGACTTCGCCTGCGATGTGCTCACCATCGTGTTCACCGCTGCGGTCATGTTTTCAATCAATCCCGTGCTCGCCCTCGCCGCCCTCGGGCCATTGCCCATCGTCGCCTGGCTCGTGCAATGGGTGCGGGTGCGGCTGCGGGGTGGATTCGCTGCGGCCAGCCGTGCCTGGAGCGCTTTGAATAGTGTGCTCACCGATACCATCCCTGGCGTGCGAGTGGTGAAGGCCTTCGCGCAGGAGCAGCGGGAGATCGAGCGCTTCCGCCAGCACGACCAGCAGATCTTTGACACGAACGACCGGGTGAACCGCACCTGGTCCTTCTTCGAGCCCACCATCTCTTTCCTCACCGAGTTCGGGTTGCTCGTCGTGTGGTCCGTCGGTGCCTGGGCCGTGGCGCATGAGCAGACCACGGTGGGCGTGCTCACCGGCTTTGTGCTCTATGTGACGAAGTTTTACAGCCGCCTTGATGCTATGAGCCGCTTCGTCGCCTCCGCGCAGCGGGCCGCGGCCAGCGCTCATCGCGTCTTTGCCATCCTCGATGTGAAGCCGGACATGCCGTCGAACAAGGACACCCGAAAAATCGGCCGACTGCGCGGTGAGATCGAGTTCAAGGACGTGCGTTTCCGCCATGGCACCCGCCAGATCATCCGTGGGCTGGACCTCAAGATCGCTCCGGGCGAGATGATCGGCCTCGTCGGCCCCAGCGGCGCGGGCAAAACCACGCTCATCAACCTCGTTTGCCGCTTCTTCGATGTCAGTGAAGGTTCCATCCTCGTCGATGGCAATGATCTCCGTGAGATTGATGTCATCGACTACCGCCGGAATCTGGGCCTCGTGCTTCAGGAGCCGTATCTCTTCTTTGGCACCATCGCGGACAACATCGCCTATGGCAAACCGGGTGCCACTCGGGCGGAAATCATCGCCGCAGCGAGAGCGGCGAGAGCTCACGAGTTCATCCTGAAGCTCGCCGATGGCTACGATTCGATGGTCGGCGAACGTGGCCAGCAGCTCAGCGGTGGCGAGCGGCAGCGCATCAGCATCGCGAGAGCACTTTTGGTCGATCCTGCCATCCTCATTCTCGACGAAGCCACGTCTTCTGTGGATACCGAAACCGAACGGGAGATCCAGGCTGCCCTCGATCACCTCGTCAAAGGTCGCACGACCATCGCCATCGCCCACCGCCTTGGCACGCTGCGGAAGGCAGACCGCCTCGTGGTGCTCGAAAATGGCGTCATCAGCGAAACCGGCACGCATGACAGCCTCATGAAACACAGCGGCACCTACGCCCGCCTGCACGCCGCCATGGTGGAGGTGAATCACGCATGACCCTCCTCGCCACAGGCCCCTATTTGACTCTGATCGAAGCCGATGGCGTGCGACATGAAAAGCTGCGCCCCGTGCGTCTCTTTCCTCTCACCGATCCTCAGCATTGGGTCGCTCTGGTCGATGAAAACGGCCGCGAAGCAGTCTGTATCGAAGATTTGAGCACTCTCGATGCCTCACAACGAACGCTACTCGACGCAGCACTCGCCCGGCGTGATTTCGTTCCCGTCATCCGCCGTGTCATCGCCATCAAACGAGCTACCGAAGGTCATGACTGGCACGTTGAGACTGATCGCGGGCAGACCGTCTTCCGTATCGAAACGGATGAAAGCATCCAAAGTCTCGGCGGCACCCGCCTCGTCATCATCGATAAGGCTGGCACCCGCTACCTCATCCCTGATGTGGCCTCTCTCGACCGTGAAAGTCGGCGAAAACTCGAACGCTACTATTGATCATGCAGCGTCTCGCCTCGCTCGATGTTTTTCGTGGCATCGTCATGTTTTTGCTGGGCCTGCGCCTGCTGGAGTTGGACGAGGTGGCGCTGCATTTTCCGGGCAGCGCGGTGTGGCAGTTCATCGGTTTTCATTCCTCGCATGTGCCGTGGGTGGGCTGTTCATTGAATGATTTGATTCATCCGTCATTCGCCTTTCTCACAGGGGCTTCGCTGGTCTTCTCCGTGTCGTCACGAAGCTCAAAAGGTGACTCGAAGCTCAAAATGACGTTGCATGCGCTGTGGCGTTCTCTCGCATTGATCTTCCTCGGCATCTGTTTGCGCAGCCAGACGCGTGAAATGACGAATTGGACCTTTGAAGAGACGCTCACCCAAACGGGTCTTGGTTACATGGTGGTCTTTGCGCTGGCCTTCGCTGGCTCGAAATGGCGCTGGAGCTGCTTCGCGGGCTTTTTGATGCTTCACTGGATCATCTACGTTTGGCATCCGGTGATGCCGCCCCATGCCAACCCTAGTGATTGGAACATCCCCGAGGGCTGGAGCCATGATTTCGGCGGCTTTTACGCCCACTGGAATCACAACCGCAACGCGGGATGGGCCTTGGACATTTGGTTGCTGAATCTCTTTCCGCGTCCCAGCGCTTATGTGGGCTACCTCGGCGGCTATGCGACGATCAATTTCATCTCGACGATCTCGACGATGATCCTCGGCCTCGTGGCTGGCTCATGGCTCAAAGACCGCGAAAAGGCTGCAAAGCGGCTCAGCGTGGCCGGATTGATCTGTCTGCCGGTAAGCCTCGCGATGCATTTTGGCGGTGTGTGCCCCATCGTGAAGCACTTGTGGACGCCCTCGTGGGTGTTCTGGAGCGGTGGCTGCTGCTTACTGGTGCTGGCGGCTCTTTTTCAACTCGTGGATGTGAAACAGCATCGCCGCTGGGCATGGCTTTTTATCGTCATCGGCATGAACTCGCTGGCCTTCTACGTCATGCGCCACACGCTCGACCTTTGGCTGGCGGAGACGCTGGAGATTCACTTGGGCAAAGGCTTCCTGCTGCGGCTCGGTCCGGAGATGGAGACGATCATGACCGGTGTGCCGAGCCTGCTTTTTCTTCTGCTTGTGGTCGTGTGGATGGATCGGCGAAAGCTCTATCTGCGACTTTGAATCACCACTCCAGTGCATCGAGCGCCTGAATCATGTCGCTGTGCGGCGGGCATATGAACTTCGGATACTCCCGCGTGGCATCCATGCAGCCGCCTTCCGCATACACGTCGAGCGGATCACGCAGGCGGTGCATGCGCTCAAAGATCTCCGTGCAGGCCTTCGGATCGGCCCGCGTCTCCGCCACGAGGCGCTCTACGAGGCTCTCATTCATTTGCAGCTCGCCTTTGGCATCGCGATAGGTCCCATGACGCCAGTGGTAGATTTCGAGGCATTTGCCCAGCACATCGAATGGCCGCTCCCGCTTCCAGAAGTTCGCAAACAGACCACCGCCGAGATAAACGACCCACGAGCCCTCAAAGCCCTCCACCTCATCGGAGACGGTGTCCGGGTTGCGGAACCACACGCGGTCTCCCGGTACATAGTAATGCATTGGCAGCGGCTGCTCGATGGTGCCGAGTTCTTCCATGAAGACATCGTGAAAGCGCCGTGAGGCCACCGCGTGTGTGTGCCACTGCTTTTGCAATCGAGCGTAAAGCTCGGGATGCACATCCCGTGCTTCTTGGGCAATGGCTAGCAGCACCACATACTCCGAGGCCCGGTAGCAGGAGAAGGAATAGGCGATACCTCCTGGCACTGGCTGACTGGCCTTGATGAGCGATTCGATCAGATCAGAGCCGGGCTTGAGAATGAAGCCGGTATCCTCCGAGTAGCTCCAGCAGTCCTCCGGCCGCTCAATGGCCGTGGTGTTGAAGTTGAGCATCGTGCGAGCGGCGTTGCGGGTGATGTTTCGCCGGATGCGCACGGATGACATCAGCTCCAACGCACTCGGAAACGTGACCTGCACCGGGCTGTGCAGCAGCGTGAGCCAGATCTCACGGTCCATGTCGTCGTCATTAGCATGCACATCGAGTCCACGCTGCCGAGCGAGATTCAGCGTGTCAAAATCGGGCATCCAACTGCGGGCTTCATTCGTCAGGCTCAGCCGCGTGAAGCCATCGGCCATGGGCTGCAGGTCGATGAAGTCAGTCAAACCGAGCCGGTTCCAATTCATCCGAAGGCCAAGCAGGCTCTCAGCAGGCTCGAGGATGCGCACGCCTGTCTCCATCATGCAGCGGCTTTGGGAATGATTTCAAAATTTCTCACACGGGGCTAACGCCTCGCTTACCGGCTATGTTTCTCCTCTGTCACAATTCACGCGAAAGAAGACAAGCCCTGCACGATGGCCTCATCAGGCACGCCATGGGTCCAAGCCGCCGCCACGGAGGCTAGAATGGTCTCCAGATGCGGCACGAAATGCCCCTCATGCGGTAGCGCCACGGACACCAGCGAGCACAAACATCTCTCCTCACCGCCTTCCGCCAGCCAGATAGCCGCCTCGCGCAGAAAGACGGCTCGCCCGCCTGATTCGCGATGTTTGAGGATCAGTTCACTCCTAGTATCTCGACTGAAAAATACGACGCTGCCTTTGCAATACTCCGCCATGCCAGCCACGAGCGGATCATCGGCATTTAGCACGGCAGTGCCACCGGGTAGCACCACATCCACGACGCAGCGTTTCACCTTCGTCATCTGCTCCAGCGTGTCGATGTAGCCAAGCCCGAGGTGATCCGAACCGACATTCAGAACCACACCCGTTTGGCAGCGATCATAGCCCACGCCTTCGAGGATGATGGATTCGGCGCTTGTTTCGCAGATGGCGATTTCCGTCCACGGATGGAGCAGAACGCCCTGCGTGCCAAAAAGGCGGTCACCTTGCTTTGAAGCGGCTTTTCGCTCACCAAACTGCAAAGCATCGCTGTGACTGGTGCTGATGAATTTGCCTGTAGAGGCTAGCAGATGAGCCAGAAGCTTCACCGTGGTCGTTTTGCCATGCGTGCCAGTCACGCCGATGACAGGGATGCGGCCATCGCCCTCGGGGAAGAGCATGTTCACGATGGCTTCACCTACCGGACGCACTTTGCCGATGGCCGGCTTCAGGTGCATGAGCAGGCCTGGGCTGGCATTGATCTCCACGATGGCACCACCCTGAGCTTCGAGCGGCTTGGAAATATCTTCGCAAACCACATCCACACCGCAGATGTCGAGGCCGGCCACCTTTGCAGCGGTGATGACGTGGTCTCGCACGCTGGGATGCACCTCGTCGGTGATGTCGATGGCCCAGTTCGCAAAGCGGGCCACCATCACGCGTTCGCCATCGAGCGGGATGGATTCAGGCGGATGACCTTGGTTTTGCAGATCGGCGAGGATCACCGGGTCCCAGGTCACCGTGTTGATCTTATCCCAAGGGCAGGTTTCGAGTTCGCCGCGTCGTGGATCGGAGTTCAACTGATCTTCGATGAGCTGCACGACCGTGCTTTTCCCATCGCCGACGACGATAGCGGGATCTCCACGGCTGGCGGCGATCATGTCACTACCCACGACGAGCAGCCGATGATCGACACCGGGGATGAATTTCTCCACCATGACACCACTGCCTTCGTTCAACGCCTGCTCGTAGGCCTCCGCCACCTGTTCCTGTGTGGTGAGATCAATGAACACGCCGCGTCCGTGGTTCGCATCTGTCGGCTTTACCACGATGGGCAGTCCAATGTCCTGAGCTGCTGCCCAGGCCTCGTCCGCATTGCCCACCGTCTGGCCTTCCGGCACGGGCACACCGGCCTGTTTCAAAAACGTGCGAGTGAGATCCTTGTCCTGTGCGATGTATTCCGCGATGGCACCCGTGCGATCCGTCTCCGCCGTCCAGATGCGGCGCTGTTTGGCCCCCTGGCCAAGCTGGATGAGGCTGCGCCCCTCCTGAAGCCTGCGCCACGGAATGCCGCGCTCCTTGGCCGCATCGACGATGGCCTTCGTGCTAGGTCCGAGTGCATTGCGATCCACCACGTCTTGAAGGCGCTTTACCTCGGCTGCGACATCGAAGCTGCCACCTGTGTAAGCTGCGAGTAGCAGTTCACGAGCCGTGCGCAGGCACTCCTGCACGACCACCTCGTCATCAAAACGGACGATCACCTTATAGAGACCTTCCACGCAGGTTTCGCGGGCTTTGCCAAAGCCTAGCGGATGTCCGGCCATGGTCTGAAGCTCCAGCGTGACATGCTCCAGGATATGCGCTGGATAGGTTCCACGGTCGAGACGTTGAAAAAAGCCGCCACGCTCGCCCACGCTGCACCGATGCTCGATCATGCCCGGCAGCCACGACTTGAGCCGCTCGTTGAAGCCGGGCACCTCGTCCGACCCAGTGTCCTTCAGACTGCCGAGATCGACCCACGCCTCCATCACCGGGTAGTTTGCCCAGATGTTGGGGCCGCGGAGGATATGGATTTCACGAATGTCGAGGTCAGGCATGCGGCGCGGAGGTTACGAAAGGCAATGCGCCCGGCAAGTGGCGTCCGCGAGCTGGGCTCACTCTTCGCGTGTGATGAGGATGTCGAAGAGGTTATGGTGATGATCTGTCCACAAGGGTGGGTTTTCGATGCGCACAGCCCATGGCGGCTCGGAGGCCTTTTGCGCACGGATGAAGGCCTCATCGCTGGAGATGAGCACATAATCGGTGGGGTAGAGATAAACGTCTTCTGTGGGAATATGGGCGATTCGGACGTGGTGGAGGCCGAGCTCATCCGCGATCCGGCCGAGCACTGGTGCGAGGTTTACCGCACGGTTGGTGACGTTTGCCACAATGACGCCGTTAGGCTTCAAATGGGTGAGATACATGCGGAATGCCTCAATGGTGAGCAGATGCATGGGCACGGAATCTCCGCTGAAGGCATCGAGCATGAGCAGATCGTAGTTTTGAGGCGGCTCGTGCTTCAGTGTCAGCCGTGCATCACCGAGGGCGATCTCATACTTGCCGCCACGGGCCTGGAGATCGGAGACGAAGGTAAACCACTTGAGCGCGAGTTTTTCTGCCGCTGGATTGAGTTCGTAGAAGCGGAAGGTCTGCCCCTTTTCACCGTAAGCAGCCACACAGCCCGCGCCCATGCCAACCACACCCACACGCGCATCCGGCTGCGCCATCGCATGCCGCAAGGCGATGCCAGAGCCAGCCTCCGGCGCGTAGTAGGAGAGCTGATCCCGGCGGTGCCCCTCACGCATGTCCTGCCTTCCGTGGCGGATGGTGCCGCTGATGAAGGAGCGCACGATCTCGTGCGATTCTTCGTCTTCATGCTCAGCCACGGAGAGCAGGCCGTAAAAGTCACGGTGACGCACTAATCGCTCGCCGTAATTCATCTCCCAATGAACGAGGACCCCACAGAGGGCGAGGCAGGTGATGATCCATGCCACGCGGACCACGCCGCGCAGGTTCAGCGCTCGCAGGATGACCCACGAGACCATCACAAAGCCAAGCACCAAGGAAAGCGGCCATTCAAAGAAGGTATTGAAGATCAGCGGGGCCACCAGACTCACCGTCAGGCCGCCCACCGCTCCTCCGGCGGACATGTGCAAATAGTAGGAGGTGAGATGTCGTGTGCCGGGTTTCAGTCGCGCCAACTCCCCATGGCAGACCATGCAGATGCCAAACATGGCTCCGAGAAGCACCACCAACTCGGTGACAAAGGCCACGCTGATTTCGTCCACATTGTAGATAGCGGACGTGAGCAGGATGAGCACCAACGTGGCAGCAGCCCAGGCCGTGCGTAGATACCACCGCGGGTGATCGAAGCAGATGATGAAGGACACCAAGTAGAGACTCAGCGGAGCGATCCAGAGGAAGGGAATGACCGCCACGTTTTGGCAGAGGTGATTCGTGGTGGCGAGCAGCATCACGGAGGCAAAGGCAGGCATCAGCAGCCACAACGCACGGCGTCTCCACGTTGGCTGGCCTTCATGAGTAGCAGCCAGCGGATGCGCATCTCCTTCCGGCGTGATGACCTCCGGCCGCACGCGGTTGGACCAGGCGCAGACACCCATGAGCAGCGCAAACAAGACAAAAGTCCATGACCAGATGCGTGTCTGCTCCTGATCGGTCCATCGCGTCTCGATGAGCACAGGGTAGGTGAGCAGGGCAGCCAGTGAACCAATGTTCGAGAGTGAGTAAAGGCGCCACGGGCTGCGGTTTGGGAACTGATGAGAAAACCACACCTGCAAAAGCGGACTGGTGGCCGCGAGCACGAGGTAGGGAAGGCCCACGGTGCGCAGCAGGAGCCAAAGGATGCGTGCCACGGGTTCCTCGTTTCCGGAGGGTTGCAAAGCAGCATCAGGCTCGATGGGAAGGCAAAGAGCTGCTAACAGCAGGGTGAATCCATGCACCAGCGCCTGGGTGCGTGGCCGTTTTGAGGCGAGGAAATGAGCGTAACCGTAGCCGCCAAACAGCAGTACTTGAAAGAAGAGCATGCACGTTGTCCAGACTCCTGGGCTGCCACCAAACCATGGTAGGATGAACTTGCTGATGACGGGCTGTACTTGGAAGAGAAGAAAGGCACCAAGGAGGCTGACGAGGCAAAAGATGAGATTCATGGAAACGCGAGACGCGCTTCAACGAGGGCGGAGCACCGATCAATCTCAAAATAGGTAGGCTGAGGCACCAAAACCTTCTTTTTCATCTACGCCGTGGCTCCGAGCGGCTCACGATGCCGCCGCATTCACATGCGCTAAAAACGGCTCCCAATCGCGGATTTTGTGCGTGTTGCGGATGAGATGGGTCATCGGCAGCTCAGGAGGCACCGTGGGACGGCGCATGAGCTTGAGCCCGGCTTCCTCAGGTAGCTTGTTGCCTTTACGGCTGTTCACACGGCGATCCGCCAGCACGCAGTTTTCCCAGTTCGTGCCTCCGCCACGGGAGATGGGCACGATGTGATCGATGTTCCCTTCGTGCGGGCGGAGCTTGCGGCCGGTGTATTGGCACACACCGCCATCACGCTCCCAAATGGCCTTGGCGCAGAATTTTGGGCGACGCTTGGGCACCTTGTCATAACGGGCCAGGACGAGCACGGAAGGCACTCGAATCGCTCGGCTGACGGTGCCGATGGAGGAGTCCTGCTCGCGGACGGGGAGCTTGATCCATTCATCCCAAGTCACGGGCCGCATATCGCCTCCAGGATCGATATCGAGGGCGGTGGCATTGCCAGCGGCGATCATGCTGAAGGCCTCAATGGGGGTCTTCACGTCGATGGCCTGCCAATGCCGGTTCAAGACTAGCACGTTGCTTTTCGTCAACACTTCATTCATGCGCTTTGCTCCAGGGTTGGAATTTCGGCGCGGGAAACACAGGCAGAGGCATGTGTTTCGCAGCGTTGGACGGGCATGCTGGCGAAAGTTCCTGATTTGCCAAGCGGCATTTCGTGCCGCTTTTGAAAACAAAAAAGCGGGAGCCCCTTTCGAGGCTCCCGCGGGATGATGTTCAGGCTCGCTTAGACCTTCCACTCGCCGCGATACTCGCGGGTGAGCCATTTCGGATCACCGCCGCTCACGAAGGTGTGCTCGGCGGGGTTCCACTTGAGGTTGGCTCCATGCCAGTAGCCGAAGTTCATGAGGTGGCAGGCGATGGCGCTACTAGCGCCGGTGCTGGCAGGGCAGATCGGATCTTTGCGGCTCTTCACGCAGGCGATGAAGTCGGCGATCTGATCCTTGCTCTCATAGAGCGAGACCTTCTTGTCCTTGAGGAACTCACGCTCGGCGAGGGTGTATTCACGCTCGACGGAGGTGCCAGCGCTCTGGTCCTTGCCGTGGAAGGCGTGGATCTCTTTGCCGCCGAGGCTAAGGGCGAATTTACCCCGTCCGACATTCACTTCACCTTCGGTGCCGTGGAAGGTGCAGCCGTGGCTGCCTTCTGCGTGCGTGAGCACCGCACCGCTGGCGTAGATGAGCTGGCAGCCACGCTTGGCGTTTTCGTAATCAGCAGGCGCTTTGACCTCTACCGGGCCGTTGCCATCCTCGCCGAGGCCCCATTGGGCGATGTCGATGTGATGAGCACCCCAGTCGGTGATCATGCCGCCGCCGAATTCGCGGGTCTTGCGCCAGCTGGGGAAGACCTTGCTCTCGCCGATGGGGCAGAGCTCGTGGTTGAAAGGCACGAGCGGAGCGGGGCCGCACCACATGTCCCAGTCGAGGCCCTCGGGCTTCGGCTCTTCAGGATAGGCATTCGGTTTGGCGGGATCGCCGATGGAAATGGTGATGCGCTCGACCTTGCCGATCACGCCGTTGCGCACCAGCTCGGAGGCGATGCGGAATTCCTTGCTGGAGCGCTGCATGGAGCCGGTTTGGAGCACGCGGTTGTGCTTCTTGACGGTTTCGACCACGGAGACGGCTTCGTGGATGTTGTGCGTGAGTGGCTTCTCGCAATACACGTCCTTGCCGTGGCTGAGGGCGCTATTCGTGATGATGGCGTGCCAGTGGTCCGGCGTAGCGATGCACACGGCGTCGATGTCCGAACGCTCGGTGATCTGGCGGAAGTCGCCGGTGGTCTCGCAGGGCTTGCCGGTGCCACCGTTCTTGGCGTAGTGCTCGTCCACGCGCTTCTTGTAAAGGTCACGGCGCACGCTGTACACGTCGCAGACGGCCACGACTTCGACTTCAGGATACTGGAGGAATTTGCCGATGAGGCCGCCCATCTGCTTGCCGAGGCCGATGAAGCCCATGCGGATCTTGCCATTGGGGGACTGCGACCAGGCACGGGACGGGAGAATGAAGGGCGCGGCCACGGAGGCGGCGGCGGATTGGATGAAGTGACGACGGTTGTTCATGTTTTGAAGACTGGGGGTGCCAGAGTGGCGGGCATTTACGGGGCTGGCAAAGGCTTCCTTGCGCGGGAATGGCCTCGCCGATACGATGTGGCGCATGAAATACCTTCCCGTGCTCGCCGCCACCGCCGCCACCGCCGCTCTGCTGTCCAGTTGCATCGATCCGTACATGAACAACATGGGCTGTGACCCGTATGTCGATACCTACGGCCAGCAACACCGCGCAGACATGCGGGAGCAGGGCCGCCAGATGAACCAGATGGCCTTTGAACGCGGCTGGCAGGACGGCCAGATGGATGCCCAAAATCGCCAAAGCCAGAACTACAACCGTCATCGCGGTGCTCGCTTTGATCCGAACACGGAGATGGCGTACCGCGATGGTTACGGTCAGGGCTTTACCAGCATCAGCAGCAGCCTGAACAATCTTAACCAGCGTCCACCAGCCTATCCGCCGCAAGGCGGCGGCTTCCAGCAGCCTCCTCCCGCCCCGGTGGAAAACGACGCCGCGTATCAGCAAGGCTACGAATACGGCCTGCGTGACCGCGTCGGCGGTCGTGTGGCCGATCCGGCCGCCCATGTGGGCCGCTACGATCCGCGGAAACGCACCAATTTCGACCGCGGCTACTACGAAGGCTACAACTCACGCTCCTCCATGAACGCTCCGCCCGCGAATGGCGGTCGCCTTTGGAATCTGTGAGGCCTCACACCGTCACCCAGGTCTTCGCTTGGCTGCTTTGCAGGATGGCCTCGCACAGCTTCACCTCGTGGTGACCATCCACAGCGGTGGCAAAGAGCGGCTCGGTCTTCTTCCCGCTGGCAATGTGCTCATACACGGCGCGGTAGTGCATCTTGTGCGCATCATTGAAACCTTCGGGATGGCCGCCGGGATAGTCCGTGAAGTTCAGCACGTCCTCGTGAAAGCCGGGCGTGCCGCGTTGCAGGATCTGGTTTGGTTCATCGCGACGGCCCACGAGGATTTCGTTCGGCTGCTGGAGGTCCCAGCGCACGCTGCCCTTCGTGCCATAGATGCCAAAGCTCAGGCTGCACTTCCAGCCCGCCGCCACCTGCGAGATGCTGGCGTTCGCATGCACGCCGCTGGCATGGCCGTGAGCCGCTTTGCCAAACTTCAAAAGCACGCTGCCGAAGTCCTCCGTATCCACTTTGTAGTCGATCATGTTTTTTGGGTCCACCTTCGCAAAAGTCTGCACCTCGCCTTTCGGGCGCTTGCGGGTCTTGTGAAAGGTTTCCACATGCGCGAAGACGCTCTTGGCCTTGGCTCCTAGCACAAAGCTCACCGCATCAATCCAGTGCGTGCCGATGTCTCCCACGGCGCGGAGTTTTCCGCCCTCGCTGGCCTGGATGCGCCAGTTGTAGTCCGTCTCATGCAGCAGCCAGTCCTGGAAGAAATGGCCCTGCACATGAATGATCTGGCCTAGATCGCCCCGCGCCACCATCGCCCGCATTTGAAGGATGGCCGGGAAGAAGCGGCACATGTAGTTCACCGCAAAGACGGGCCCTTTTTTGCCTCCTTTTTTCACCGCCTCGACCACGAGCGCCGTCTCCTTCGCCGTCATCCCGAGCGGCTTTTCGCAAATGACATGCTTTCCCATCTCCAGCGCACTCAGGCATTGCTCCACATGCACCTTGTTGGGCGAGGTGATGTGGACCACGTCGATGTTCGGGCTGGCATACATCGCCTCGTGGTCGTAGTCGCCATACACCTCCGGGATGCCCCACAGCTCGCCGACCTGCCGGGCGCTCTTGCTGGAGCCGCAGATGCCGTTCACAGGAATACCGAGGCGTTTCAGAGCCTCGATGTGTACCGGCCCGATGAAGCCAGTGCCGATGATGCCAGCGCGGAGATGATGAAGGGGAGTCATAAAATGAAAAGGATGCCGCGAGTATGCCCCACCTTCCTCATTCGTCATTCTGCTTTCGTCATTCCTTCGCGATGGCTTGCACGCCCTCTCATTCCCCGCTAAACCCACGCATGCAGTCTTCCCTTCCTCCTCTCTCCGGCGAGATGACCATGTCCCAGGTGCTTGCCGCCTATCCAGGTGCGCAACGAACCCTATTCGCGCAGTATCACATCGGCGGCTGTCGCAGTTGCGGCTTCCAACCGGGTGAGACGCTCGCCCAGGTCTGCGAGCGCAATGAGAACATCTCCGTCGAGGAAGCCATCGCGCACATTCAGAGCAGCCATCAGGCCGATTCCAGCCTGCGCATCTCCCCGTCGGATTTTGAAGCCCTCCGCCGTGCCCAGCCGGATCTGCTCATCCTCGATGTCCGCACGCGTGAGGAGCATGAGGCCGTGAAACTACCGAATGCCCGACTGCTCACCCAGGAGCTCGTGCAGGAGATTTTCAACAGCGGGGATAAAACCAAGCCCGTCGTGCTCTACGACCATACCGGCAGCCGCTCGCTGGATGCCGCCGCCTACTTCATCGGCCATGGCTTTGGCGAAACCAAATGTCTCGATGGTGGCATTGATGCCTACAGCACCCAGGTCGATGCCAGTCTCCCGCGTTACCGCCTCGAAATCGAGGATTGATCCATGTTCCCCAAACGTCGCCCCTTTTCACCGAAGCCTCCCGGAGGTCCCCCACGTCCTCCGCGTTCGCCCCAAGGCCCGCCGCAGGGCGCTCCCTCCGAACTCCGCGAGCACCGCACCTCCTGGGAAAAATCCGCCGATTGGTATGACCGCATCATCGGCGAGCGAGGCTCCGAACTCTATCAGGCCGTCGTCATCCCCGGCGCTCTCAAATTGCTCGATGTAAAACGCGGCGACCGCGTGCTCGACCTCGGCTGCGGCCAGGGCGTGTTTTGCCGTGCCATGGCGCAAAAGGGCGCAGACGTCACCGGCGTCGATGCCTCCCCCACGCTCATCCAGAAGGCCAAGACCTATCCGGTGCGTCCGCCGATTCGTTACCTTGCTCGCGACGCCGCGCACATCGGCGACCTCGGGGAGTTCGACGCCCTCTCCGCCATCCTCTGCGTGCAAAACATGGAAAAGCTCGACGAGGTCACCGCCGCCGCCGCTCGGGCCTTGAAGCCCGGCGGACGCATGCTCTGGGTGATGAACCATCCCGCCTTCCGCATCCCGCGCCAGAGTTCCTGGGGATTTGAAGACGAGCGAAAGCTCCAATACCGCCGCCTCGATGCCTACAGCAGTGAACTGAGCATCCCCATCGTCATGCATCCCGGGAAGCACGACAGCGAAAGCACCGTCTCCTTCCACCGCAGCCTCGCCGGCCTCACGAAGCATGGTTTCGCTCACGGTCTCGCCCTCGGAGGCATCGAGGAATGGCACAGCCACAAAGAAAGCCAGCCCGGCCCCCGCGCTCGCGCCGAAAACCGCGCCCGCAAAGAGTTCCCCCTCTTCCTCGCACTGCTCTGGCGAAAGGTGTGAGCCCACCTCGTAGCCTGGACTTTCTAGTCCGTGCTTCCCTCTGAATGGAGGGCGGGATTCCATTCCCGCCCCAATCCGCCTCGGAGAGGCGGTGTACAGTCGTTCGGGGTTCGCTTTGCGGCTCTGCAGCAGTCCGTCTGGTCTAGGTTGCCGCCGATTGAGCGCCTACAAAGGTGCTTCCTACTAACAGAAGCATTTACCATCCCGTTCGTTTGAGCGATAAATGGATCGTGATTGCCCAAGGATATTCGCTGCCATGAAAGCCTTCTTGCTGCTCTGTATTGTCATCCTCCGACTTGCTGTCGTTCATGCTGAAGAGGTGTCGGTGATCCGACATGGTGATCTTTCGATCTCATGGATTTATCCGAAGACGGCCACCCTTGCCGATAAAGAATGGCTTTCGATTGTCTTTCGCAATTCGGGACCTGAAAAGATTGAGATCAAAGATGCATCATATCGAATTGAGCGAGCGGTCTGGATCGGGGGCAAACCACACTCGACGGGAAGTCTTGCCTCCGGAAGCACCTACGACCTCTTTCCTCACTGTTGGGCGACCAAAGGACCTGTCGAACGTCGCTTCGTCCAGCCTGGGGTTTATGCAGTGAGTCAACACCCGAGCCGCTATTCGTCAGCTCTTCTTGATGTCCCGGATGCCAGCCTCTTCGAAGTAAGAGCCAGTTTGCATTTTGATCTAACCCTGCCTGACGGCACACGCCTTTCCACCCCTGAAACGGGAATTCCTTTTTCGTTTCGCTGGGAGAAGCCGAACGCAGCGGGCATTCAGTCAATTGAGCAGGAGTTGTGCGACCTTTTGGACCACCCTGAACAGGAGGGCGAATCTGCCCAAGTTTACCGCCTGATCGCCCTTCTCAGAGCAGGCGGCTTTCCCTCGCTTACTCCGAACCGCCTCCTTCGTGCAATTGATCGAAGGCGAGACGATCTTTGGGGCGGAAGGCGGGAAATCATCAAACTCTATCTCGATAAGGCCGAAGACCTCAGCGCTCTCCAGACCTATTACCAGACACACGTTCCCGATCCTTGGCCTTCACTTTTTGACGACCTTGCTTTCTTCACCGATGCCCTTTGGCAGGACGAACTCCTTGTCCCTCTTGTCAAAATCGCTACTAGCTTACACCACCCGCATCGAGCTAGGGCGTTCCGTCTTCTCTCTCAAGTATGGAAACAGTGGCACAATCAACCCGAGATATGTTCCGCTCTGGCTGACACCATCGGGCAGGCTTGGAAGAGACTCCAGGGAAAGACCGCAGAAGCCCTCGCTCGTGATAACGACCTCCTTGGGCTCACCTCCTACATCCATGACCTTGGGGAATGCCGAGACCCGAAGCTGATACCAATCCTGCTTCCCTACCTCAAATGGGAATCCCGGCATGTTACCGGAGATGAAATCTATTGGTCCATCGGACTCGATCTCTTCCGAAAAGGACCCGATGACATCGTTCTCCCTCCAACATTCCGCATCCGCGACGAGGCACTCTACGCCATCCTCACCATCAAGTACGGCGATCCAAAGCTTGGCCTCGTTGACCTTGGCTACCTCAACCTCGCGCCGAAGCGCACAGGCAGCATCTGGAATATCAAGTCGGAAGATCAATGGCGCGAGGCCATCATCGCAAAAATCCTCCAGCCTGAATGATCAGTAGGCATGGGCGTTTCTAGCTAATCCATGTTTTCCAGCCAACTCCCCCTGCCGTCTATCCTTCCTGAAGTGGCCGTTCTGCGCCCTGTGAAAGACCGTTCAATCCTGCGTTTCAGCGCCAACAAAGAACTTTGGTGATCTAGGCCGTGTTTGAAAATGAATCGGAATCGTGCGGACCGCCTTTGCCCCTCACCTAGCCTTTCGCTTTGCTAGCCCCGCATCATGCCGTAACAGTCACCGAAAGCTCTTGGCGGGGAGAGGGAAAAGAAAGTGGGCTCTCTCTACCCAAACACGGCCTAGTTCTCACCCTCGTGGCTGGACCGAAGCATTCACGGGCACCGACTCAACGCGGGCTGAGGTAGCGGAAGACGTAAGTCTTCCGACGCTTTCGGAACGCTAACGCGTTCCGTTACGAGGAGGCAGGCTTCTGGAACAGCCGGGCAGGGGAGCCTGCTGCACAGCCCAGAGCATCTTCACGGCCTGCACGGCGGCTTTGACGTGGTGGACGCGAAAAAGATGCGCTCCGCGCTGCATGCCGGCAGCGATGCAGGCGATGGTGCCGGGATCGCGTTCGAGGGCGGGGACGCCGAGGACATCCCCAATGACGGTTTTGCGTGAAACAGGCAGCAACAGGGGGCGCTCGAACCGATGAAGGCGCTCCAGCTCGCGGTAGATGGTGAGGTTGTCGTCGCGCTGCTTGGCGAAGTCGATGCCGGGATCGAGGAGGATGTGCTCGCGGCTGAGGCCGACGCTTTCGGCCATGACGAGGCGCTGCTCAAAGAAGCGCTCCAGGGTGTCCATGATGCTCTCGTAGCTCACATGGGTGTGCGGCACCTTCGGCTGCCCCACGCTGTGCATGATGAGCAGGGCGGCCCCATGCTCGGCGCAGAGCTTGGCATTGAAGGCATCCGGCAGGCCGCTGATGTCGTTGATGAGGTCGCCGCCGTGCGGGAGGATTTCGGCGATGACATCGGAGCGCCAGGTATTGATGGAGAGCAGCGGGGAATTGTGATGCGCCTTCAGCTCCGGCCATTGGGCGAGGAAGGGCTTCAAGCGGTCGATCTCTTCATCGACGCTGATGGCCTCGCGGTTGGTGCGGGCGCTTTCCGCACCGATGTCGATGATGTCTGCCCCATCGCGGAGCTGCTGCTCGGCCTGGGCGAGGGCGGCGGAAGGATCGAGCGTGCCATCGCCACAAAACGAGTCGTCATTGATGTTCACGATGCCCATCACCAAAGGGCGACGCGGGAACTCAAGGACGTGCTGGCGGGCGCGGAGAATCATGCGACAGGGCTTTGAAACGGCTCACCAAGAGGCGACGACTTCGTAGGCGTAGCCTCGGAGGTATTCGGTCTCGGGAATGGAGGCTAGCACGGGGTGATCGGGGCGCTGGGAGAAGGTGGCCACGCGGCGGAGGACCTTTTTCGCATCCACGGCGGCTTCGGTGATGCTGCTGTGGAATTCACCCGCACTCACATGATGGGAGCAGGTGAAGGTGGCAAAGATGCCGCCGGGCTCCAGCATCTTCATGGCGCGGAGGTGGATCTCTTTGTAGCCGCGAAGGGCATCCCGCACCGTGCTCTTCGATTTGGTGAAAGAGGGCGGATCGAGAATGATGAGGTCGTAACGGGCATCGGCGCTTTCCTGGCGCTTGAGGAAATCGAAGCAGTTTTCGGCCACGAAGTCAATCTTCGCACCGGAGATGGCGGCGTTCTTTTTCGCCAGCTCCACGGCGCTCTCGCTGATGTCCACGGCGGTGACTTCGGAGGCTCCGGCGAGGGCGGCGGCCTGAGCAAAGCCGCCCTGATTGCAGAAGCAATCCAGCACGCGGCGACCACGGGCAAACTTGGCCACATGCTGGTAGTTATCGAGCTGGTCGAGGTAGAGGCCGGTCTTTTGGCCGTCGATGAGATCGGCGTGGAAAGCACTGCCTTGATAGCGCACGACGTAAGGCTCCGGCGTCTCGCCACTGATGACGCCTTTAACTTGCTCCAGACCTTCCGCGAGGCGCACGGCTCCTTCGTTGCGCTGGATGATACCGCGAGGTTTGAGCACGTTGTTGAGGGCCTCCACGATCAGGTCCTGTCGCTGGGCCATGCCGAGCGTGAGGGTTTGCAGCACGAGAAAGTCACCATACCGATCCACCACCACGCCGGGCAGGCCATCGCTCTCGCTCCAGATGAGGCGGCAGAGATTCAAATCGACTCCAGCGGCCTCGCGGACCTTGATGGCTCGCTCGATGCGCCGAGTGAAGAGATCGAGATCGAGATCCTGGCGGCGGTAGGAGAAGAGGCGGGCGGAGATTTGGGACTTCGGATTGTAAATGGCGCTGCCGAGCGGCTTGCCACGCACATCCTGGAGGCGGACGACATCGCCCGGCTGGGGATCGCCGAGGCGTTTCTGGATTTCGAGGGCGTAAATCCACACGTGACCATGGAAAAGGCGGGAGCGGGGCTGGACGATGAGTGTGGACATGGACCGCGTTCATGGCCCGGCCTTGCCCCGAATGCAACCCATCGGCGCAGGTCATTCCGCTGGAAGCTTTCTTCACGTGAATCCGATCCGAATGGGAACGGAATATCCACCAATAGCGGCGAGAGGGAAGATTCGCGGCCATTCGGTTCCCATTTGCTTTCATTCGCGTTAAAAATGAAAACGCCTCCCGCGTCGTCCGCCCTCGCTCGTCAATCCGCGTTCGACATCCGGCCTCTGCCCGCCAACATCTCCCCCCATGAAACTCGCCCTCAAAATACTCGGCGTCCTGCTTCTCCTCGCCCTCGCCACGCCCTTCGTCTTTGCGATGTGGCTGCAGAGCTACGTCAGCCCGGAGTATCTGGTGAAAATGACCGAGCAGAACTGCAACTGCCGCGCCCACCTCGATTCCTCCAGCCTGTCCCTTTTCTCCTGGCCTCCCACGCTGCGTCTGAACGGCATCAAGATCGCCCCACGCGATGAGCATGTCGGCAAAGCGCTGTCGGAACGTCCTCCTCTCGTCGATGCGCCCGTGCAGATCGAGCTGGCCTACGCCGAGCTGCTCAGCGATGACATTTTACAGCGCCGCATCACGCCGAATCTGGTGCGCTTTGCCGGGATCGAACTGCGTGAGACCCTCGACCCGCAGACGGGCAGCGCCTTGGAAAAGCTCTTCCAACCTCCCGCCGTGTCGGAAGCACCGGTCGTGGCAGAAGTGCCATCCAATGAAGTGCCCAAACCGGTGCCGATGACACCCGCTGAGGCGGCGCAAGTTCCTCCAGCCCCCGCGCCCGTCATCGCGGAGGCACCCGTCGCGGTCGAGAAACCTGAGCGTATCCCCCTGCGTGAGATCCGTCTCGAAAAGGCTCACATCCACATCACGAACAAAGCCGTCTCCTCGCATTTCGAGGCCGACATCCGTGATCTCGATCTCATCCTCGATCGGATCGACGTCGATCCCGACAACCTCGAACGACACAATCACATCCACGCCACCTTGAAGGCCAAGGTGCAGGCCAATGGCCTCGCCGAGATCGGTGGCGTGATGAAGCCGGTGCAGTTTGCCGATGTCAGCCTGCATGGGGAAGGGGATGTGACCCCGCTCGAGCCGCAAACGATGCTTTGGAAGCCCGCCGCCCTTCTCACTCTCGTCTTTGACGCTGGATCGACCATCGGCGGGCACATGACCCTCGGTGACGCCGCCGGCAATGAGATGACCAAGCTCCTCGATCACGGCATCGATCTCCGCCCCGTGCGTCTCGGCGGCACGTTGGCTGAGGATGCCCGCGCCAGCGTGAGCTACGATCGCGAGACGCTCTCCTTCCGTGAGCCCGCCCGCATGGTGCTGCCTGATTTTGCCTTCACCATCGGCCAGGGAGCCTGGATCAACACCGTCAAAGACCAGCAAATGATGCCGCTGCGCCTCGTCTTTGGCCCCACCGTGCGTGAGGCCATCGTGCACGGCATCAACAACAAAGGCATGCCTGATTTCCTCACTCGCGGCATCCTCTCCCTCATCTCCGACCAGCAAGGAAACCCCTACATCGACATCACCCTCACCGGCTCCCTCTCCCGGCCTGAGCCCCAGCATGAACTGGTGAACAAGATCAAGAAACTCGGCGGCGGTGCCCTCGAGACTCTCATCAGCAATCCGCAGGAAGCCAAAGAGCTGCTCAATGGATTGAAGAGCCTGTTCAAAAAGAAGAACTGAGTGTCGTGAAGTACTCCGCGACTCCGATCTCGGTCCGGGACGGGACAGCCACAGAGCACCGAGAGGGTAGGTGCCAGAAGTCAGGCCCTCGATGGCTGAAAAGCTACCACACTCCCCCGGGACCTTCCAAGTAGCGGACGTCAACATCGAAGAGGTCATCCTGCCGGACGGCCGCTTTGGGCCCCGCGTGGCCGTCGAGGAAAGCACCTCCCTCAACCGCTTCCTCCGCCTCCGCGTCCTGCGGCTCTGAGCCAATGATGGTGTAGGCGCATTCGCCAGAATGCGGGGCGTCATTCTCGTTCTGGCGAACGGGCATCCGCCCCGATTCCTTGGTTGAAGTCCGCCCCTTTTGGCGACAACCAACGCGCCCATGGAAATCACGGAAAGCTGGCTGGCACAAATCGGCGGATGGCAGGTCATCAAGGCCGCCCGATCCCTCGTGGCAGGCGGGCATGTGGCGGTCAGCCAAAACGAAGGCGGCCTCATCCGCGGCACCGCCGGGGCGGGGAAGATGAAATTCGCCAGCGGCCTCCGCATCCGCTCCCGCTCAGATGTGGACAACCTCTGCACCTGCCCCATGGCCCGCCGCAGCGGCATGATGTGCGAGCACTCCCTCGCCGTCGCCCTCGCCACCCTCCAAAAAGCCCCCCCCGCGCCCCGCCCATCCGGTCAGTCAGGTCAATCCAGTCAATCCGGTCCCCCCACACCGCCCGCCGCGCCCCAAATCCTCCCCATCACCGGCCAGTATTCGATTTTCCTCCCGGAAACCCTCCGCGAGCCCCTCGGCGTGCTCGTGAAGCACGACCCCGCCGGCAGCGAAACCTCCCGCCTCGCCGCTTGGCTGGCCGGGCAGGGGATCACGAAGCCCCAGACCGTCCCTCTCTCCCTCCGCGGACCTCAGGCGGAGGCTTTTCTGGAAGTGCTCGGCGGCCACCCCCGCGTCCTGTGGGGAAAACCCGGCCCCACAGCCAAACCATTGCAAATCGCCGCCGATCCGGTGCGCATGCCGCTCGTCATTGAATCCGCCCCGAACGGCCAAATCCTCCCCCGGATGGCCAATCCCAGCTTCCGGCAGGTCTTCGGCCCCTGGTGGCTCTGCGGCGAAACGACCGTGCTCTTCCGCGTCAAAGCCCCGGCCGGCCTCTGGAGCGCTTTCGGCACCCCGCAGCCGCTGAAATGGCTCGTCGAGCATCGCGAGGCCCTCGACGACGCCTTCCAGGTCGATCTCCGCGGCGAGCTCCTCAGCGGCTTCCACGTCCTGCCGGTCCCGCTCACCTTTGAAATCAGCCTCGAAGGCTCCCTCCAGGCCGTCGAAGCCCGACTCGCCGCCCGTTTCGGCGACGTCACCTGGCCCATCCTTCCTCAAGGCGTCGCCAGCACCGCCAAAGCGCCGTCCTTCCCGCTCGTCGATCCCCAAAACGCCGCCTGCTTCTACCTCCGCGATGAATCCGCCGAGCGGCGCATGGTCGGCCGACTCGAATCCCTCGGCTTCCGTGCCTCCGACCGCGGCCACTGGCTCATGCAGGGCGGGGATGCCGTCCTCAAATTCTACGCCTCCGATCTGCCCCGCCTCCGCGATCTCGCCACCATCATTGAGGGCGACCGCTGGCGCACCGTCACCCGCGGCGTGCAGCGCATCCGCCCGGAGACCGTCATCCACGGCCAGCCCGCCGGGGCGGGTCAGGACTGGCTCAGCATGGAGTTCGCCTACCAGGCTGCCGATGGCTTCCGCCTCCCGCGAAACGACGTCCTGCGCATGATCCGCAGCGGACAAAAGTCGATCCAGGGCAGGGACGGAAAGCGTTACATTCTCGATGCCGAGGCCGTCGAGGAACTGGAGGAAACCCTCCGCGATGTGCCCCTCCAGCTCACCCCGGAAGGAGCCCGCATCCACAGCGCCCACGCCGCCTACTTCCAAGGTGAAAATGTAACGCCTATCGCGTCTCCTGATGAATCCATCGTTCAGGCCATCCTGACCACCCTCCATGTAACGCTTCGCTCGTATCAAGTGGAAGGCGTTCGTTGGCTCATGGCCCGGGCCCAGGCGGGCAGGGGGGGCATCCTCGCCGACGACATGGGCCTCGGTAAAACCCTCCAGTCCATCGCCCTCCTCGCCAGCCTCAAAACCGGCCCCAGCTTGATCGTTTGCCCCAAGTCGCTACTCGGAAACTGGCGTTCGGAAATCGAGCGTTTTGCCCCCACCATGAAGGTGGTCGTTGTCACAGGATCAGGCCGTGAAAAGGCCCTGGAATCCATCACCGCCGATTCCGTGATAATTACCTCCTATCCCTTGATCCACAGGGATTTAGCCTGGCATCAGAAGCAAAACTTCCAGCTCATTCTCTTGGACGAAGCTTCCGCCATCAAGAATCCCGATACCGAAGCGGCCAAAGCGCTACAAAAACTGCGCTCCAAGGCCCGTTTCGCCCTTACGGGCACGCCGTTAGAAAATGGCGTCCGGGATTTGTGGTCCATCATGCACTTTGCGTTACCGGGGTATCTCGGCAGCCGTGACAATTTCAAGGAACGTTTCGAGCAGCCCATCGCCAGCAGCCTCGCGTCGCCCGCCGGTCAGCAGGCCGTCACCCGGCTGCGAAAACTCATCCGTCCGTGGTTCCTGCGCCGCACGAAAAAGCAGGTTTTGAAGGACCTCCCAGAGAAGATCGAGCAGGTCCTTTGGTGCGATCCCAGCCCGGCCCAGGCCGAGGTTTACCGCCGCGTTTTGGAGGAGGGTCGCGATGAGATTAAGGCCGCCCGCCAGCGCAGCGGCCAGGGCGGGGCACGCATGACCATGTTCACCGTCCTCCTGCGACTCCGCCAGGTCTGCTGCGACCTCCGCCTCACCGGCCTGCCACCGGAAACGCTCAAAGGGTTATCCGCCGACGACTTTTCCGGCAAATGGCCCGCGCTTCAGGAACGCCTCGATGCCATCCTCGAATCCGGCGGCAAAGTCCTCATCTTCAGCCAGTTCGTCCAGTTCCTGAAACTCATGCGGAACCATCTGGACGTTACCGAAACCCCGTATTGCTACCTCGACGGCCAGACCCAGGATCGCGAAGGCCAGGTCAAAGCCTTCCAAACCCAGCCGGACAAACGCGTCTTCCTCATCAGCCTCAAAGCCGGCGGCTACGGCCTGAACCTCACCGCCGCCGACCACGTCATCCTGGCCGACCCATGGTGGAATCCCGCCGTCGAATCCCAGGCCATCGACCGAGCGCACCGTCTCGGCCAGCAGCGCATCGTCCACGCCTTCAGGCTCATCACACGTGGCACCGTCGAGGAACGCATCCTTGCCTTGCAGGCCAAAAAGCGCGGCCTCATTGAAGCCACCGTCGAAGACGATGCCGCCGTCATGACAGGCCTCACCGAAACCGACCTCGAGGACCTTCTGGCCGATTAAAGGCCTCCCCGAGTGGGCTATCTATAACTATGCACAATGCATGTAATGATCAGTTAAAAGGTGAAATCAGGCCGGATGGACCCGTTCTCTGGCATGTGGCTGCCTTTCTCCACTGAACTGCCCGCCCCGGCCCTCGATACGAGCCACCGATCCCTGAACCGCTTGGTCATCTCAGATCGATTCCAAACTCGGCGGGATTCTGGGCCTGCGGGATTCCGCCGCAGACGCACCATCTGAAAAACCTGGGCCAACAAAGATGCCCAGCTTCCACTGGCTCGGCCGATTTCGTGGACCACCCGCGTCCAGATGCCCGCCGGCAAAGATTCGCTGCCTCCCAGGCCCCCATGAAAAAGCCACCCCGAGGAAAGATCGTTCGCTCCTGACTCATTCCACCCCTCGTCCTAGCAAACCATCCTCAACCACCTTCCCGCCCCTTTTTACGGATGCCTCGACACCCTGTTCCAGAACCCCATGCTGCTCGTAGTTCGGGCTTTAGCCCGTTCTGGAACAGCGAATCACGGCCTAAAGGCCGAACGACAAACAAGCGCCCGCAGTCGCTCCCGTGTTCCCCCTCCCCTTCTCCCAATCTCCGAGTTTGACTCCAGCGCTCCCCGCGCCGTCGGGGCTTCCGCCCCAGCCATCCTGGCTGTCCAAAACGCCTCCAAATCCTCCGGCGTTTTCCTCTTTCAGGTCTCCCGAGCGGTGGGTGGGTTGATCAGTTCCTCCAGCTCGCCATCTGCATCTGATTTGATTGTAGTCGGACGGGTTCATGCGTGCTGCCCACGCTATGTGTGGCATCGTGCCTTGCACCGCGTTCGCCAGATCCACGCTGGTCGCACAGGCATCCACCAGCGCCTTCAGGCTGTTGAACTGCTGGGGGGTGATGGGCGTGTTTTGGGGAATGGGGGTCGAAATTGGGAGACTGGAGCGGGAGGGGCGGGATGGAGGGAGTGGCAGACTGGGGGTGAGACTGGAGGGGGGAAGACTGGAAGCGTCCCAAAGTCTCCTCTCCAACAGGCGGAGCGGTAAAATGGGGAGAAAATCACACGTCACCGACTGGAGGTGTTTCAGAAGGCGTTTGAAACCGCCATGTGAGCCTTCTTCGTTTTCGTGGACAGCAAAAGTTGGGTAACTACCCAAAGCAGCATGAACACGACAGGAACGAAAAACGCACCTATGACGAGCAGTTCAAGCGCGACGCAGTCGCTGCTCGAAGGCGGCCGCAAGGCTGCTCAGCTCGCCCGCGAACTGGGCATCTCCCACTGGAACCTGCGCGATTGGAAGGAACGCTACGGCACTGGAGCTGCCGCAGTGAGCCAGCCTCAGGCGCGTAGCGCCGGGCTGGTGAACGCAGGCGGCTCCAGTGCCGTGGCCGCCGCGGTGGAGATCGCATCCCTTCGCCGCGAACTCGACGCCATCCGTGCTCAGAACGACATTTTAAAAAAGCCTTGGCCATAGTAGCCCAACCAGAAGGCACCGTTTCGTCCTCATCCAAACCCTCCACCACGAACAACCGCGTATGAGCCTCGCCAAAGCCTGCCGGGCCCTCGGCGTCAGCCGCAGCGGCTACCACGCCCACCTGCGCAAACAGCAGCGCCCGCGCCGCCGCCAGGACGCACAACTGGCCACCGAGATCCACGCGGCCTTCATCGCCAGCCGGGCCACCTACGGCTCGCCACGCCTCGTGCATGCCCTGCGCGCCAAAGGCCTCCGCCACGGCAACAACCGCATCGCCCGGCTCATGCGCGAGCAGCACCTGCGCGTGCGCCAGAAGCGCCGCTTCGTGCCGCGCACCACCGTCACTGACAAAACTGCGGCGACAGCCCCCAACCACCTGCTGCAACGCCCCGCGCCCAACCGCCTCAACGAGGTCTGGGTCACCGACATCACCTACCTCCCCACTCGCGAAGGCTGGCTCTATCTGGCCGCCGAGATGGACCTCTGCAGCCGCCGCATCCTCGGCTGGAGCACCCGAGAAGACCTCGCCACCGAACTGCCCAGCGCAGCCTTGGAGCGCGCCCTGCAAGCACGTGGAGCAAACCCGAGCGGTCTGCTCCACCATAGCGACCGTGGCTGCCAATACACCAGCACCGAGTTCCGCAAGCGCCTCAAACTGCGCGGCATCACCGCCAGCATGAGCCGCACGGCCAACTGCTACGACAACGCCACCATGGAAAGCTTCTGGGCCACGCTGAAGGCCGAATGCTTTGGCTCCAGCGTCCCATCCACCCGCGCTCAAGCTCGCTCAATGGTCTTCGACTACATCGAAACCTTCTAC
Organism: Verrucomicrobiaceae bacterium; assembly: GCA_016713245.1. Classification (GTDB taxonomy): domain Bacteria; phylum Verrucomicrobiota; class Verrucomicrobiia; order Verrucomicrobiales; family Verrucomicrobiaceae; genus Prosthecobacter. The sequence continues at coordinate 2,129,765 of JADJPM010000004.1, forward strand.
AACCCCGTGCGCCTCCACAGCGCCCTAGGCTTCCAATCTCCGCTCGCCTTCGAACTATCCATCCAAAACAACTAACCCAACTTTCCGTGTCTGCGTTTTCGACGAAAGATCAATGGAGGTGTTTGAGGTCTCTCAAAAATTCCCCAAAGCGGAGATGTATTCGTTGACCGATCAGGTGCGTCGCTCGTCACGCTCGGTGGCCGCCAACATCACCGAAGCCTGGCGAAAGCGCCGTTATGAGGCCGCCTTCATTGCCAAGCTCAACGATGCGGAGGGCGAAGCCGCTGAAACGCAAACCTGGCTGCGCTTCGCCCACCGCTGCCACTATCTCGATGCCGATACCGCCTCGCGCCTCGAAGACGAATGCGAGCAAGTCATCCGCATGCTCGTCTCCATGGCCGTCAACGCCAAGAAATGGACGCTGTAAGTCCAGACCAGGAGACTGGGAGAGCGGCTTTGCCGCGAGACTGAGAGGGGTGAGACTTGGAGAGTGGCTGCGCCGTGCCGGAAAGACTGGAAGGGGGCAGATTTGGGGCCTGGGGGAGCGGCACCGCCCCGAGTCTCAAAGTACCCGCCTGCATCGCTGCGCGAAGCACTGCGGGCAGGTCCTCTTCTCACCGTCTCAAAGTCTCCCCCTCTCAAAGTCTCCGAGTCTCCTCTTCTCACCGTCTCAAAATCTCCTCTTCTCAAAGTCCCCCCCTCTCCACCTCCCCGCCCTCACGGGCTGATCGTCACTTTCGCCACGTCGCACCAGTCGCCGTTGCCTTTGCCGTCGTCCCAGAAGCGGGCGCGGTACTCGCGGATCTCCGCCTGCGTCGGCACCAGCAGGGCGCGGGCATCCTCGTAGGGGCTTTTCGTCACGATCCCCATCTGCTCCCAGGCTCCGCCTCCCCGGCGACACTCCACGATCACGCCCTGGTGCCCATCCTTGTAAAAGGACACCCGCGCACACTCGCAGTCCGGCCCCTGCTCCGCCGTCACCTTGATGCGCGGCGTCGCGCTCGGCGGCGGCTCCGGCGCCACACTGCCCACGATCCCCAGGTCCAGACCGATCGCCTCCGTGTAGCCCGGACGCACCTTGATCAGTTGCGCCAGCTTGAAGGTGCGGTCCAGCGCCCCGGCTTCACCCCCGTGATCCCGCTCGGCAGCGTCGGCGGCGTGGGCACCTGATGCGTCGGAAAGGCGTAGTTCGCGCTGCCCGTGCCGCTGGAAAGCGTCTCCAGGCTGGAGGTGCAGGACGGTGCATAGTCCCGCACACTCACGATCCAGTCGCCCAGCGCATAGGATAGCGTCAGGTTATCCGCCACGGCGCTGTCCACCTCGCCAGCCGTCAGGGCCAGCGCAGCGGCGTAGCCGGGGAGCTTCGTCGCCAGATTGCTATGCCACTCCGCCTGTTCGCTGAGTGATTTCGGGTAAAATGGCTGTCGTTTCATCTTCGTGTGTTTGGTTTTCGTGTTTTCATTGAATGGAACCACCGGCACGGCCGCTGGCCCCCAAAGTTGACCGGACGACCACGTCGCCCCGCTATTCCACTGAGCCATCAAGTGGCCCTCCCCGGTGAAAATGGACGCCGCCTCGCCGTCGCAGGCCCTTTCCTCCGCGCCAGAGGCATCGTCCCCGCTCCGCGCGGCAAGATCCTCGCTGCCCGAGGCACCCTCCGCACCCTCCGCGACACCCTCCTCGATCCCTGAGGCACCCTCCCCGCTCTCTCAGGCATCGTCTTCGCTGCCCGAGGCATCATCCTCTCAGGCTCAGGCACTATCCTCGCTGCCCGAGGAAACATCCCCGACCATTGAGGCACCCTCCGCGCTGTCCGAGGCAACGTGCCCGCCCATCCAGGCACATGCATCGCCCGCTCAGGCAAAAGACTCTGCCGCTGAGAAATCATCCTCCACGAAAAAGAAACCATCCTCCGGGAAAAAGTTTCCGCCCCTTCCGGCTCCCCGGCTTCTCTTCTCCCAGTCTCCGCGTCACCTCTTCTCCAAGTCTCTAGGCCCCCTGCCCCGGCGTCCAGACTTGGAGACTGGGAGTGGATGAGACGAGGAGAAGTCGCGTTCATGGGCGCATTGTCCCACGGCCCCAGCGCCTGGCTACCACGCTATACCGTGCTTCTTAAAGAGCGGCCGATCAGACCGGCGCCAGGCATAGACCATCTTCCAGTGAAGTTCCCCGTGGTGCGCCACCTTCTGCCGGTGGTAATCGCGACGGATGAACCGGTGCGCCAGCACTTCCAGGGTGGGCAGTGGACGTTTCAGCGCTCGGCACAGACGCATCGCCGTGGTCCAGCCCAAATCCTTCGAGATCCCCTTCTCCGCATCGCGCACCGTCTGCTCGCCGATTTTCGCTACCTTCGCCTCCTCCTTGGCCGACCACCCACGCCGCAGGCGCAGCCACCAAAACACCCAGCCCAGCGCCCGCCGCTCCACCTCCACCGGAAATTCCACGTCTCCAGTTAAACCCCTCCCCTTCCGGTCACGCGACCGGTTCCGCTTCGAGGACGTCTTCGCCTTCATCTGACGGGTGGGTTGAGGCCGCCCTTATACCAGACCCGTCACCCGTTTGGGAAGCCCAAAGTGGACAGGTTTTCAACCTGTTCGCCTCCCTCCCACCCCTTCAACAATCATCAATCATCAATCATCAATCAGCAATCGAGTAATCCTCCCCAACAAAGCAGCTCCACCGCGAGAGTTAGGATAACCGCAAGAGGTCAGAGGTCAGAAGAAAGTGGCACAGGATTTCATCCTGTTCGCCTCCCGCTCCGTTTGACGTCGTCCGCGGCTCCGCTCGCGGTTCAAGTCAGGAATGGCCGCCAAAGTTCGCAAGGACCGCAAAAGAAAGTGGCACAGGATTATATCCTGTGCGCCTCCCGTTCCCGGTGAAGTAGCCCGCGACTCCACTCGCGAATCCGCCAACCCACCGCTCCTCTTCTCAAAGTCTCGCGGCCCTGCCGCCCTCCCAGTCTCAAAGCCTCCTCTTCTCCAAGTCTTAAAGTAAAGCCTCCCCCCTCCCCACCCGGCCCGCTGCCGGGGTGCCATTGGGAGACGCCTTCGCCTTCATGACACATGAGGTTTAAGGCCGTGGTTATAGCAGACCGGGCCGCCGTTTGGGAAGCCCAAAGTGGAACAGGTTTTTTAAACCTATTCGACTTCTTTCCCATCTCTCTAGCGATAGGACGCAGAAAGGCTATTGGCAGTGCCGAACACGCAATTATCTCAGCTTGTTTGACAATATATTCAAACTGACGACGTGATTACTATCATCTGATGAAAACCGCATTGTTCCAGCTAAGTGATATACATATTAAATCCGAGCATGATTTGGCAGTTCGCTATCTGCCTAGAATTGCAGGCGTAATGAACGAGTTGTCCATGCCTAGTGTTGATTTGGTGATCATTGTGCTGGCAGGTGATCTCACTTACTCAGGTAAAACCCACGAATTTAAAGCTCTCCGACAGGCCCTGGTCCAGCTCAGGACTGAGCTTGCCTCAGTGGCACATTGCGAGGTCCACTTTGTCGCTATTCCAGGAAATCATGATTGTGACTTCTCTGAAAGCAATCAGGTAAGAGATCTACTGATCAAAACGCTGCCATCGGGGGACTTAACACTATCTGATTCAAGTATCATTGAGCAATGCGTTACCGTTCAAAAAGAGTTCTGGTCATTTGCCTTATCGGACCTCCTCACCAAGCCTTTGATCAACCAAGATTGCATTTATCTGGAGCACTCTTTCCCAAAAGGCAAAGAGACCCTGCGACTCAGGATGTACAACACTGCTTGGGTATCACAAATACATGAAACTCCTGGTATCATGGGGCTTCCCAAGCAGCACTACGATGGACACAACCACAAAACCGGTGCTTCGGTAACCATCTCAGTTCTACACCATCCGACGCATTGGTTTACCCCAAATCGTAAACGCGATTTTGATTTGTGCCTAGATCACTCGGCAGACTTAGTGATGTTTGGCCACGAGCATTTGCCAGAGGAATACATCAAAAGCGACTTCGATGGCAATCAAGTGGGCTACATTTATGGTGGTGTGTTTCAAAAGAATCCAATGACTTGCCCTGGTCAGTTTAATGTTGTCTTGATTGACACTGAGCGAGGCCAGCAACAAACGCGCCGTTACCGCCGCTCTGGCGATCACTTCCAGGAAAGTATTCTGGATTGGGTTCCATACGGAAACCGTTCGCCAGAAATCATAAGCGGTTTTCGCCTTTCAACAAAACAAGCCGCATACCTCGAGGACGCCGAGATTGAATTTGTGCACCGGAGCGGCCGAGCTCTTCGACTTGAAGACATCTACATAACACCCGACTTCTCCGTTCTAAAGACCGATCAAGATTTTGGGAAAAGAGGAGATCCTGTCGTTCTTCGAGGTGAGCAATTTGATGACTATGTGAGAGAAAAGAAAAAAATATTGGTCTTTGGGCGCGAGAGATCTGGTCGAACGAGCTTATGCAAAAAGGTCTTCTGGACTCTCTATCGGAGCGGCATTGTGCCGATCATGATTCATGGCAGCAAGCTAACTTCGACTTCATTGAAGAATGCTGCAAAACTTTGGCAAGAGTCAATCTACGACGCATACGACAATCCAACTCTCCCCGCATTTGACCAAAGCAATTCCAAGTCGAGAGCACTAATCATTGATGGATTTGAGGCAGCCAAGCTCAACAGCAAACAGCGGTCACAACTACTGACCGAACTCGAGCGAAAGTTTGGATTCATTATAGTTTTGGGCGACCCGCTCATGATGTTTGAAGAAATGATGGTTGGAGGTGCTGAGAATACATGTTCGAATAACTTTTCTCGCCTTGAGATTAGAGAACTTGGTCGAAGCGCCCGGCGCCGCCTAATTAGAAGGTGGTTTTCGATTGGCAGTGAGAGCGGACCGGGATTGGAAGCAGATAAAATACTCGAGACGGAGAGGATTATTGACACATTGCTGGGCAAGAGCTTCATGCCAGCGTATCCAATTTTCATATTAAGCTTCTTGCAAAACATCGAGTCATCACGACCGATGGATAACATTGGGTCCTACGGCTACCACTACGAGGCATTCATCACGAACGCCCTTTCAAGACACGGCACTCAAATCAACTTGGATATCAAGTATCAGTTCTTGAGTGAACTAGCATTTCGGGCTTTTGAAAGCCCCGACAACCCAAAGGAGATTGATGAGTTTGGGCTAAAATTGTTTCATCGCAGTTATTGCGATAAGTACGGCATAGCACCGTCTTATGACCAGCTAGTCCGATCATTTTTGGAAGCCAGAATTCTGGATCTGCATGACGGAAACTATCGCTTCCGGTATGCCTACGCATACTATTTCTTCGTTGCGCGATACTTCCGCGATCACATCGATCAAGATTCAATCAGAGAGAAGATCAGAGCGTTGAGTCAATCTTTCCACGTCGAGCAGAACGCAAATATCTGGTTGTTTCTCGCACATCTCTCCAAGTCACGTTTTCTCTTGGATACGTTAGTAAACCAAGCAAGGCAACTCTTTAGCAGCTCTGCACCACTTACGCTAGAGAACGATATTGGTTTCCTTCGTGAGCTAGCGGCCACAAAAGGGCAATTGAATCTAGTGGAACTGGTCGTGCCGGATGGCGAGCGGGCGACAGATGCGAACTTAGATCGGCATTACGACACGCTGGATAAACTTGATGAAGCCAACCGCGTTCAAACTGATGTTGATGAGAAAGATGGAGGGACAATATTTGCTAGGCTGGACGCGATGATTCGAACCATTCAAGTCTTGGGACAGGTCTTGAAGAACTTCCCAGGATCACTGACAGCACATGAAAAACTATCTGTTGTTGAAGAGGCTTTCTCGCTTGGATTGCGCGGCCTTTCTTTCATCATGGATGAAGTGGAAAGCGGCAAGGATGACCTTGTGAATTTTATCGCAAAACGGGTAGCAGCCAAATACGATCTTGAAGTCACAGACCGGGAAGTCATGGATCGTGTCAGGGAAGGCATTTTTTGGCTTTTGCGCCTTAATGTTTTTGGAATGATCAAGCTAATATCGCAAGGGGTGGGAGCAAAGGGGGAGGAATCCACATATCAGAGAGTGGTTGAGAAGATGAATAGTCCCGCAGCGAAGCTGGTGAACGTTTCAATCTCACTGGACACACTATCGATACCTAAACGCTCGATTCTTCTACTGCGAGATGAGTTAAAGAACGATGTGTTTAACACCCATTTGTTGTCATCGCTGGTGGCCCATCATTTTTATCTTTTTGACGCACCCAAATCAATACGACAAGAGCTGTGCCAGAAACTGAACATTTCGATCAAATCTCTTGTGCAAGCCGACGCTGTTCTGGGAGACCAGATTAAAAGAGTATAAACCCTAAACGGGAGAACATGGAAACGGGGGCAGGCAACAACCCTCTGACAACTCATTCCCTCAACAACCCGGCACGCCTCAACTGCTTCGCCCGCGCGTTCTAGCCCTGCGGGCATCGACGATAGCCGATCGACGAATCGTCCACTAGAACCCAAGGCCGAAGGCCGGGAAGCAAGGTCGAAGACTTGTCGAGCGGCGAAACCGCGAGACGTTGGGCCCCTGAGATGGAGAGCCTCGGAGCGGAGGGAGAGGCGCAAGAAAGCAACGAGGTGACACATCGGAGGTTCGACGGGGTTCTCCCGGACTGGAATCGGCCCAGGGTTTTTCTTGTTCCGACGCGGCATGGGGCGTAGAGGCGCAGCATGGAGCCTGATCCCACTGACAACTCGATTTCCACGGCCTGCGTGGGTGACTGCCAAGGCCACGCGGTGAATATCCCCAACTGGACGCAGGTGACGGTGGTGGGCAACGGCGATACGGCCCGCGCCAATGTCTATCAAGTGGCGGTGGCTGGGGTGGGCGGCAAGGCAACGTACAAGGATGGTGGCGATGGCGGTCCCACTGGCGGTGCCCATGGCGTGGTGGCGGTGGCCTCGCAATACGGCCATGCCATTGCCGGTAACGGTGGGGTGGCGATCTCGAATGGGGGGCTGTCGGAGGCTGAAGGCTGGGCCATCGCGCACACCAAAGGAGGCATCGCTAAAGCGAAAAGCTGCGGGGTGGCTGTCGCGGCGGGTGGTTACGCCAGTGCGGAGAAGCATGGCATTGGCATCGGCTGGTTCTCGAACTCTCATCCTTCCAGGGTGGAGGCCGGGCCAGGAGGTGTCGCCATTGGTGACACGGGCTGTTTCGTGAAGGTGGGCAAAGACGGGGTGCTGATCGCCCTGGCACACCCGAATCTCCTGCGCACGACCAAGATATGCCGCGTCGGCGAGTGCGGCGGCCTGGGCGAGATCAAGGCGGATCAATGGTATGAGATCGTGCTCGATAACGAGGGGCAGTTTCAGTTCAAAACAAACTCACCTCCCAAATCGGAGACGCCCGAGTCGCCGTGCCCGTTGCCGCCAATGCCCTGATTCAGTTTGGCGGACACGGGCGGGGTTCACCGTCTAGGCTGTGAAGTTTCCTGTTTGCCACAGAAAGGAAAGAAGGGAGCAAGCGCTGCGCCGGACTTTGAGAAGCGGAGCGGAGCAGAAGGTGCGGGAAACGAGTTCAGACGACACGCCCCTGACCCATCGTCCCCTCAACAACCGGCACGCCTCAAGAGTCTTCAGCGCATACGTAAAAGACATCCTTGGTGGCACCGACAATGGCTTGACCTCGAGCGCCCGCTGCCTAGTCACTCGTATATTAGATATTTTTGGGAGACTCTGGCAGCACAAATTAACCCACAATTTATGAACGCTCAAAGCATAGATGATCTCTCGCTCGCCGAGATATCAATAGTCGGAGAAGGCAAATGTGGAGATTGGAGTGGTGTCGAGCAATGGTTGGTCAATTCCAGTTCATCCAGGATTTACCGGGTCACGGTATTGATAGTGACGAAGGCTCAGAACCAAGAGTATAAAGATACCAAGGTGTACAAGGTTTATCCTCGCACTAGGACTTCGCTCGGTTGCAGTAATAGTGGTATGATTCCCCTCAGTTACTTCACTTATAGCATTGAAGCGGCGGTGCCTTTGTCTCCTCAACACTGACGGTTCGGGAATCTGGCGTCGTGTCAGGCTAGAACCGCGTGACGATCTGTTTCAAATAGAGTCCGAACGCTTTAGTTGCTTCAACAACAGGGGCTGATGTGTCACATTTACTTCTTTTCCCCACGTTCATCCTCAACGGCATGAACTTTAGCTTTGGAGAATGGGAGAGTGTGGGGCTTCGCGAGAAGTGGACAGGTTTAGGCCGCCTGAAGGCGGGACTGCTCCGTCCCCCTCTTGGATTGGACAGGTGATCCGCTCACCGAACGGATCCAAGATCAGGCACACATCCACCCCGCGCAGACAATTCCTGAAATGAGCGTGGCTGCATGACCCGTTAGCCGACTGAACCCACCACAAGATGCCAACTAGCCCCGAACTCACTTCCGCCCGGCATTTGGTTGACCAAGGCGTGGGCCGGAACGTGCTTCAGTTTCAGCGTCTCGAACTGCTGCTCAAGCATCTTCTCCGCTGCCATCAAGGCTCCTACACCGTCGAGTCCCTGGCCGATGAAATACCGCTAGGCCTGAAGGAGCAGGAGAAGAGGACCTTGGGAGGGCTCGCCGGAGATTTGTTCCAGAAAGTGATCCAGAAAAAGACCGACGGCGATGAAGATCCCGCCCATGGCGCGGACCCCACCAAGTTCTCCCATCGCTTTGTCATCACGACCAGCGAAGAGAACCACCAGGAGTGGCATTGCCGACTTAAAGCCTTGGTCGAAGAGCGCAATCAGTTGGTCCATCTGTCCCTGCTGACTTGGGATTTAGAGACGATCGAAGGCTGCCAAGCCGTCGTCGCCGAACTCGACGAGCGGCGCGGGCGGATCGGGGCGGAACTGGAAAAGGTCATCCTTTACCACGACTCCATGATGCAATGCCTGGAGCACCTTCATGAAGATCTGAAGAGAGTCGCGAAGAACGGTGAAACTAAGTGACCCTCAAGGGCCACCTCATTCCTCGGCATCTCCTTCGCCCTATCTTGCGGGGCTTTTCCTGCCCTTCCTCCAAGTCTCCCGTCCGGGCCGCGAGCGGAGTCGCGGACTACTTCACACTGAACGAAGAACGAAGAACTACGAACTACGAACAGCGGACAAAGTGTCCGCGCTCCCGTCTGACGACTCACCTCTCCAAGCCTTCCTCTGTGCTCCTCGGTGAACTCGGTGGTGAAATGGATCGGCTAGGACGGGCTTAAGCCCGAACTACGAACCAAGAACCAAGAACGAAGAACTACGAACGAAGAACGAAGAACGACGGATATTCGGCGGGAATGCTATTTGACTCCATCGCTCCCCGCGATGTCGGGGCTAACGCCCCAACCATTCTGGTTGATTCGCTGCGCTCCCCTTCGGGCTGCCTTCGGCAGTCTATCTCCCTTTGGTCGGTTGTCCAAAACGCCTCCAAGGCCCTCGGCGTTTTTCACCCTCCGAGTCTCCCAGTCTCGCGGCGCAGCCGCTCTCCCAGTCTCTAAGTCTCCCTCTTTGCGGTCTTTGCGATCTTTGGCGGCCATTCCTTGCTGGGGCTCTTGCGGTTATCCTGACTCTCGCGGTGCGCCTGATTGAAATCGGCGGGAATGGAATCCCGCCCTCCGGGAGACAAACAGGATACAATCCTGTTCTACTTTCGGTGAAATCGGCGTCCTCGGTGGACTGAAGAAAGCTTTATTTCCGCTGGCGGAGGAAGCCCTGCGGGCTTGCATGAGTGGCATCCAACCACTTCCTCGCGTGAGACCCTCTTTCCATGGGCCGGTGAGACGGGCGACGGCGAAGCCGGATCGCCTCAAGAACTATCGGCTGCGGTGTGAGTGGGTGCGGGAGTGGCCGATGGACCCGAGGCGGGAGGCGAAGCAGGCGGCCCGTACCCGGCTTTGGCGACGGCTGGAGCGGTGCTGGGTGCGGCTGATGCTCAGCGGGTCGCTCCTCGGTGCGGGACTGGCGGCGTGGCAAGGGTATCTCCTGTATGGCCCGAACGGCATCCCGGCTGGTTTGATCCTCGGGGCCTTCGCCGGTGCCGTGGCGGCGCTGCTGCTGATTGGGTTGCTGCTCCTTTTCATCCTCGCTGGCTTCGGCGCGATCGTGGTGCTGCTGCTGGGGAGCTGAGCGGGGAAGACGATGAGACTTTGAGAAGAAGAGACAGGGAGCCGAGCCCAGTGGGCGGGGGAGGGGGGGGGGGGGGGGGGGGGGGGGGGGGGGGGGGGGGGCGGGGCGCCCCGCGGCGCGGCCCCCGCCCCCCCCCGGCGCCCCGCCCGCCCCCCCCGGCCCCCCGCGCCCCCGGGCCCCCCCCGCGGGCGGGCCCCCGCCCCCGGGCGGCCCCCCCCCGCCCCCCCGCCGCGCCCCCCCGCGCCGCCGCCCCGGGGGGGCCCCGGCCGCCCCCCGCCGGGCCCCCGCCCCCCCCCCGGCGCCGCCCGCGGCGCCCGCCCCGCCCCCCGGGCGCGCGGCCGGGCGCGCCCGGCCGCCCGCGCGCGGCGGCCCCCCCCGGCGCCCCGCGGCCCCCCCCCGGCCGCGCGCCCCCCCCCCGGCCCGCCGCCCCCGGGCCCCCCGCGGCGCCCCCCGCGCCGCCCGGCCCCCCCGCGGGCGCCGCCCCCGCGCCGGGCCCGGCGCGCCGCCCGGGCCCGCGCCCCCCCGCCCCCGGCGGGGCCCGCGGCGCCCCCCCCCGCCGCCCGCGGCCCCGCCCCCCCCCCCGCCCGCCCCGGCGGGGGCCGGGCCCCCCGGGCCGCGCCCCCCCCCCCCCCGCCGCCCGGGCGCGCCCGCCGGCCCCCCCGCGGGGCGCCCCCGGGCCGCCGCCGCCGCCCCGGCCGGCGCCCCGGGGGCGCGCCGCCGCGCCCCGCCCCGCGGCCCCCGGGGGGGCCCGGGGGGGCCGGGGCCCCGGGGGGGCAGGCGACGGGCGAGACAGACTGAGCAAAGCGAAGCCCGCAGGGTGAGATGAGCGTGAGGCGCGAACGAATCAAAGTGGGGAACCCAGTGGCCGCGCGGGGAAAGAGTTGGGGACTAGGAGAGCAGCTTCGCTGCGAGACTAGGAGAGCGGCTGCGCCGCGAGACTCATGGTCTCATGGTCTCATGGTCTCATGGTCTCATGGTCCCCGCCTGCATCGCTGCTGCTTAGCACTGCGGGCATGTCCTCCTCTCCATGTCTGCCATCCGGGCCGCGAGCGGAGTCACTGAGTACTTCACGATGACCACTGCCTGCAACGCGGATGACTAAGACTGGAGGCGGAGGCGGAGGCGGAGGCGGAGGCGGAGCTGACGCACTGATCACTGACCACCGATCACTGACGCACTGATCACTGGCTACTGAAGATCGAGGCGGAGGCGAAGGAGGATTGCGGAAGGATCGAGGACGAGTTCGAGTAGGAGGACGAGGACGACAAGGAACTGACCACCGACCACCGACTACTGGCTACTGGCTACTGATCACTGACCACCGATCACTGGCTACTGATGATCGAGGAGGAGACGGAGACGGAGGCGGATTGCGGAAGGATCGAGGACGAGTTCGAGTAGGAGGACGAGGACGACAAGGAACTGATCACTGACCACCGATCACTGGCTTCTGATGATCGAGGCGGAGGAGGAGGCGTGAACATCAAATTCTGATCCGATGGCCTCCGGTGCATTTCTCTAGCGCCGCATGACGACTCGGTTTGCGCCCAGCGGAGTGCAGTAGCTGCGCCAGCTCCAGGGAGCCTGAAGAGCCAGTGATCGCGGCAACTCGTCGCCTCGAAAGCCAGCTCGAATGCTCACCTGCATGTCATAGCGCGTCACATGATTCAGTCGCGCCAATCGAGAGAAGAGCCAACCGCTGATTTTATGGGCGAAATATCGAGCGGGCTCCGCCGCGATGATGAGCCGCGTTTTCGGCGAAAGCTGTGCGCCGAGGCGTGAAAGCTGTTCGTCGGTGAAATGATGCAAAAACAGGTTGGCGATGAGGATTTCGCAATCCGGCAGCGGCATGGCAAAAAGATCACCCCGATGCCACACCGCGCCTGCGGGCCAGTTTTTAGGCTGCACGGCCAGATCGACGGCGTGCAGCTCATGCGGAGCACAAACCGCGTTTCGCAGCAGCTTTTGGCTCAGCGCACCATCTCCTGCACCGAGCTCACAGATGTGTTCACCGGGTTGACGCTCCGTTTTGAGCTTCTGGAGCATCCAGCGGTGATTGCCCATGATCCAGTTCACCTTCAAAAGGTCCGCCCGGCTGCGAATGGCATGCGGATCGTCATCAGCAAGAGTTTCGAGGATTTCGGGGGCGACAAGGCGTGTCATGTGCAGGCCAGACTAGGTCGTGTGAGTGAACAAGCCAGCTTTATACCTCGCGTCATGGGCTTTTGCGAAGATCCGGTTAGTCCCGCAGATTCAGAGAACCCACAGATTGCCTGAGTCGGAAAAGAAATCTGCGGGTTCTCTGAATCTGTGGGAAATCACAAATCCTGATGGTGAGGAGTATAATAGCATTCTCACGAGGATACTCTGCTTGAGAAACCATGAAGCTGAAGAAGCTACCCGTTGTCTATTTGGCATCCTTCTCCGGCTTGCACTTGCAGAGCCACTCCTGGTTTTTGCACTCCTCGCAAGTGGACGTGTTGTATTCGAGGCGTGCCGTGACGGCTTTAGCATCTGGCGTCTCTTTGTAGCGGAGGATCAGCCACTCTCCAGCGGCCACCAGCGGCAAGGAAAAGCCCTTGTCATCCTTCGTCACTTCCAGCTTCACAGGCTTCGCACGATCCCCAGTCATCGCGGTGAGTGATTGTGCTTTCACCGCGACGGCTTTCATATTCTTGTCCAGCACGGCGATGTGAAACTTGCCGTCTTTGACCGCGATCTCGCCGTGCATCGTTTCGTTGTCGCTGAATTCGAGGATGCGCCCGCCATTGGGGCCGAGTTCGACACCTTCATGACCGAAGGCAAGGCTGCTGATGAGTGTGACGAGGAGGATGAGCTTGGTTTTCATGGTTTTATTTCTGGGTTCGTGGGTTTCTAGGTTGCCTTGTGGTGGCGGACTTGGATGCCGCCGCCGTTTGGAAATTCATTGAGATGCTGCGGCATCGAGACGGATGGCTTTTTCGGCGGCATTTTTGCCAAAGAGATAAAAGACGGCCGGTGTGACGACGAGATCGAGTAGCGTCGAGGAAACGAGTCCGCCGACAATGACGACGGCCACGGGATGAAGGATTTCCTTCCCCGGCTGACCGGCGGCGAGCACCAGCGGCACAAGGGCGATGCCTGCGCTGAGGGCGGTCATCAAAACGGGCACGAGGCGCTCCAGCGTGCCGCGCTCGATCATCGCTCGAGTGAAGCCTTCACCTTCATGCTTCATCAAATGTAGGTAATGACTGAGCATCATGATGCTATTCCGTGCGGCGACTCCGGCGACGGCGATGAAACCGACGAGCGTGGCGATGCTGATGTTATTGATGAGATACCACGTCAATGCGAGCCCACCCATGAGAGCCAGCGGGATATTGATGAGCACCTGGGCGGCCAGTGAGGCACTGCGGAAGTAGCCAAAGAGCAGCATGGCGATGACAATGAAGACGAGGATGGAATACAGCCCGATGCGCTTCGCCGCCTCCTGCTGCGCTTTAAATTCACCCTCGAAGCTGATGAAGTAGCCGGTGGGTAGTTTGACTTTCTCATTCACCTCATTCTGCAATCGAGTGACGAGCGCCCCGAGATCCCGCTCGCGGGTGTTGGCACCGATGACAATGCGGCGCTGGGTGTTTTCACGGTTGATGACGTTCGGCCCTTTGCTCTCACGCACGTCGGCGACGAGTCGCAAAGGCACACGCTGGCCGCTGCCGGTTTCGATGAGCATCTCGCTGATTTTTTCTGGTGAGTCTCGATACTCGGGTGGCAGGCGCAGCAGCAGATCGACGGTGCGCTGGCCTTCTCGGAGTTCGGTGAGCACTTTGCCGCCGATCAGGCTGGAGAGTTGCGCATTCACCGCGCCGGGTTGCACACCGTAGGCGGTGGCGCGTTCGCGATTCACCTCGATCTTGATCTGCGGGATGGGCACCTGAGCTTCGAGGTTCACATCGGCCAAGCCTGGGATCGTTTTAGCGATGTCGCGGATTTGAGCGCCTTTTTCTCGCAGCACGTCGAGTTCCGGGCCGAAGATCTTCACGGCGATTTTTGCCGAGACACCGCTGAGCATGTGCGAGAGGCGATGGCTGATGGGTTGGCCGACATTGAGGAAGGTCCCGGGAATGGTGCCGAGCTTTTCGCGAATCTCCTGGAAGACCTCCGTGCGAGGGCGGCCACCTTCTTTGAACTCCACATCGAACTCATTCACGCTCACCGGCATGACGTGGTCGTCTTTTTCGGCACGCCCAGCACGGCGACCCACGCTATGTACTTCCTCAATGCTTTGCAGCAACCGCACGCCGACATCGCCGACATCATTCGACTGCGCCAGCGAGGTGCCCGGAGCGCTGGCGAGCGAGATGGTGGCGCTGCCTTCATTGAAGGTAGGCAGGAATTCCTTCCCCATCATCGGGTAAAGCATGAACGCGGCGATGAGCAGCGCCCCGGTGGCCGCGAGCACAAGAAAGGGCTGCGCAAAGGCGAGGCGCAGGAAGGTATGCCGCACGATGCCTTTCAGGGCTCGCACGAGAAAGCCGTCTCGATGCACATGACCCGCTTTGGGGTTCAGAAGCAGTGAACAGAGCACCGGAATGACCGTGAGTGATACGACGAATGACGCCGCCATGCTGGTGATCGTGGCGATGGCGATGGGGCGGAACAGGCAGCCCTCGATGCCCTCCAGAGCGAGCAATGGCACGAAGACGAGGATGACGAGCACCGTGGCGTAGAGGATGGAGTTTCGCACTTCACCGGAAGCCGAGGCGATAACTTCGAGTTTGGGCTTTGGCTCTGGAAGTGAGGCGTTTTCTCGTAGCCTTCGGAAGACGTTTTCGACATCAACGATGGCGTCATCCACCACCATGCCGATGGCGACGGCGAGGCCGCCGAGGGTCATGCTGTTCACGGTGACGCCGAACCATTTGAAAACGAGGATCGTAATGGCAAACGACAGCGGCATGGCCGTGAGCGTGATGGCTGTGGTGCGGAAATTCAGCAGAAAGAGAAACAGCACGATGGTGACCATGATCGCACCGTCGCGGATGGCCTCTTTGAGGTTGTGAATGGCATGGCCGATGAAGTCGCCCTGCCTGAACATGATCTCGATCTCCACACCGGGCGGCAGGGAAGGTTTGAGTTCCTCCAGCGCCGTTTCGATCTGCGAGGTGAGCTTTAGCGTGTCAAAGCCGGGCGCTTTATCCACGCTGAGGATCACGCCGCGCGTGCCATTTACACTGGCATCGCCGCGCATGGGCTGGATGCCGTTTTCCAGCCGTGCGACATCGCTGACGAGGATGGGACGGTGGTTGGTGGTTTTGATGACCGTGCGGCCGATGTCGGCAAAATCGGTCGTCATGCCGAGATTCCGCACCATGATCTCCTGCGTGCCGGTGGTGAGGTAACCGCTGGTGGAGTTGTTCGCTGCGAGGGAAACGGCTTTTTTCCAATTCCTCAAACGACACGCCATGTGCCACCATTTTCTGCGGATCAGGCAGGACATGCACTTGTTTGACCCCACCACCGATGGTCAGCACCTCCGCCACACCGCCGATGCTTTGCAAACGGCGGCGGATCGTCCAATCCGCCAAGGTGCGCAGATCCATCGGGGCGATTTTACCATCCTTGCTGCGCACGCCGACGAGCAAAATTTCACCCATAAGCGATGACACAGGTGTCATGCCCGGCTGAATGCCTTCAGGAAGGTTCCCCGCAGCTGCTTGCAGTCTTTCCTGCACCATTTGCCGAGCACGATAAATCTCCGTGCCCCAATTAAACTCGGTGAAGACGAGCGAAAGGCCGACATCGGAATTCGAGCGCAAGCGATCTAGTCCCGCGATGCCTTGCAGCGTCGCCTCAATGGGTTGCGTGACGAGCACCTCAACCTCCTCAGGAGCGAGACCGGGACACTCGGTGAGGATGGTGACGGTGGGCTTCGTCATATCCGGCAGCACCTCCACGGGGAGCTGCTGCAGCACCTGCCAGCCCGTGAAGACTAACAGCATGCAAGCCGCCAGCACCATCGGGCGACTGCGCAGTGAAAAGCGGATGAGGGAGTTCAGCATGGTCTCAGGAGGTGACGCGGTTGCGGAACGTGAAACTGACAATCAGCAGCACGAGGAGCAGAGCACTCGTGCTAGCGAAAAAGGTGGTGAACTGGCTCCAGCCTTCGGCACCTGCATGATCATGGTCATCATGCGCGTGGCCTTTGGCTTCTTGCTGCTCTTTGGTCATCTCCGTGCCGTCGTCGTTGTGAGGATGACCATGGGCGGCATCGAGGGCCTCTTTGAGTGAGACGCTGCCTTTGCCGGCAAAGCCAAGCATGTAGGCTCCGTGGATGACCACTTCATCACCGGGAAGCAGGTCACTGGTGATTTCGACGCGGCTATCATTCACCTCGCCAGTCGTCACCTCGCATTTCACAAAGGCATTTTTCAGACCGTAGTCGGCCACATAGACGAAGCGGCCACCGGCATCGCCCTGGATGGCTTCACGCGGGATAGACATGACATTTTCACGCTTGCTGGTGGCGATACTGAACTCGGCACGCATGCCGGGACGCAGCAGCTTGTCAGGATTGGCTACATGAAAGGCAGCCTCGATGGTGCCGCTATCTTCATCCGCTTCCGCCGCGATATGGGCGAGGGTGGCCTCGAATAATTTTTCTGGCAGCGCACTGACACGGATGTGAGCCTTCAGGCCGACCTTCAATTGCCCGGCGAGATGCTGCGGCACACTGGCGGCGGCCTCGAC
Organism: Verrucomicrobiaceae bacterium; assembly: GCA_016713245.1. Taxonomy (GTDB): domain Bacteria; phylum Verrucomicrobiota; class Verrucomicrobiia; order Verrucomicrobiales; family Verrucomicrobiaceae; genus Prosthecobacter. The sequence goes on from JADJPM010000004.1 coordinate 2,146,639, forward strand.
GGTGCTCAAATCCATGATTTCGATCAATTCCTGATCCGGCGAGATAGGCTGACCTTGGGCGATGTTGACCTTTGAAACCATGCCACTGATGGGCGCGGTAAGTTTGATGACAGGCGGCGGATCTCCAGGCTGACGACTCTCCACCCAGGCCACCTCGGCATCGACATCGACCCCCTGATGCGGAATGACGAGCACCGAAAATGCACGGCCAGGAATGCGACTGCTGACGATGGCTTTTTTGCCTGGCAGCACTTCGATGTGACCCAGGGCGAAGAGAGTTTTTTCAAACACGCTTTCTTCTGCCTCGATCATTTGGATGCCGAGGTTTTTCACGCGGGTCTCATCCAGGATGATGAGATTATCTTTGGGTGCGGCGGCGTGAAGGGCTGAGGTGGTGATGAGTAGGATCAGAAGAGATTTCATGGCGTGGCTCCGGTGGCGGCTTCGTAGCGGATGCGGGCAAGGTGGAAATCGCGGGCGGCATCGAGGACGGCAGATTCGAGTTGGAGGCGCTGATCGCGGGTGCGGAGGAGGATGAGGAGATCGGTCTGGCCGGTCTGGTAGGCTTGTTCGAGCTTTTGCGTTTGCTCGATAACAAGTGGGAGGAGCGTGTCGCGGGTTTCGCGGGCGAGATCAGCATTGGCCTGCATCTCACGGCGGGCGGTATCCGCCTCGCTGGCGATTTGTTTTCCGAGAGCTTCGGCTTCGAGGCGCTGACGCTCGGCGGTGGCGGCTTTTTCGGCGATTTCGCCTTGGTTGCGATTCCAGAAGGGCAGCGGGATGGAGAAACGAAAGCCGACGAAGCCGGTGTCTTCACGACGGCCATCGGGTTGACCTTGGTTTTCGCGGGAGGCGAAGAAGCCTGCGCTCACATCCTGCATGCGCTTGGATTTGGCGAGCTCGGCATCCGTCTGTGCGGCGGTGATTTTTGTTTGGGCGAGTTGGTAATCCGCCCGGCGCTGCCAGGGCGAGAGGCCAGGCATGACGAGGGCTGGCAAGGCCCCGAGAAGCACCAGTGAATCCTGCGGAGCGATGCCAAGCATGGGCTTCAAGGCACCGAGGAGACTGGTGTGCTGAGTTTCGAGTTTTTTGGCCTCCAAAATGAGCCGCTGCGCATCCACCTGGGCCTGTGCGGCATCGAGCGGCGAGAGTTCTCCTTTGGCGGCACGGCTTTTGGCGAATTCGGAGAGCTTGAGGGCCAGTTCACGCTGCTGCTGGCGCAGGATACGCTGCTGCTGGAGGGCGATGAGCTGCACGGCGTACTCGCGGGCCTGGGCGATGAGGCGACGCTCCGCATCACGCACCTCCAGCTCCGCGGCGGTGACGAGTTGGCTGGAGAGTTGTTTTTCGAGCGTGAGCCGCTTCGTGACAGGAAACGACTGATCAATGCCAAAGAGCATCGTGCGTGGGCTGGTGCGGCTTTCGTTTTGAAAACTGGTCTCGAGCGTGGGATTCGCGAGCCTGCCACTGCCGAGTTGGCGTCCGCGAGCTTCCTCGACGGCCATGCGGGCAGCTTTGAGCATGGGATGATGGTTGCGAACACGAGCGGCGATGTGCTCGAGGCGAAGCTCGGCAGCGCGGGCGGTGAAAACGAAGACAAAAAGGATAAAGAGAGAACGGAGCATGAGGAGGCCGGATTGAATGGGCTGAAAAGCAGCATGGGAGGACCATGCAAACACAGCGGAGGCCATCGTCGTGGATGGCGGCGATCAATCCTTGCTCAAATCCTGAGCGAAATCGTGTGCGAGAGCCGTGAGGGCCAGGGTGGTCCAGCGCGGCTGTTTACCCGAGGAGGCTGAAAACGAGCTCTATCTACCTGGGGAAGAGTTTTGACGGTCAAACCATCCAGCGGAAGCCAAACGAGCAGCGGAGCCTGGACGGGCATGAAGGCGGCCGCGTGAACTTTTTCGGCGAGATGTGATTCAACGAGCGCTGGATGCTCATGGATGGGCTCTTCCTCTTCATGATCATGGCGGTCATGGACGGGCATCTCATGCTCTTCATGCTCGCAGCCGTGATCATGCGGGCCGTGGCAATGATCGAGCTGAGTGAGACGCTCCACCCCGCCACAATCGCAGATATAACCGCGATGCAGGCCCATCACCTGAGTGCCCAGCAGGGCGAGCAGGAGGAGGAACCGATGGAGGAACTGAAGCACGGCGGGGAGTATTTCGATTCGAGCGGGGATTGTCGAGCGTTGTTTTGGCGTGAGCTGCTCAGCAAACCGCGACGCCTTTGGCGCGCATCTCGCGGAACCATTCAACAAACTTCGGAATGCCCTGATGAATGTGCGTGGTGGGTTTGAAGTTCAGCAGCGCCGTGGCTTTGCTCACATCGGCAGAGGTCAGCGGCACATCGCCGGGCTGATCGGGGAGCTGATTGATTTGCGCTATCTTGCCGGTGGCCTCTTCGATGGCAGCGATGAGGTCATTGAGCGTCACCGTTTGGGAGCCGCCGAGGTTGAAGATGTCGCAAATGGGGCCCGTGGTGTAGTTCACGGAGCCGAGGATGCCGTCCACGATGTCGGTGACGAAGGTGTAATCGCGGGCGGTGGTGCCGGAGCCGAATTTATCGATGGGTTTGCCGTCCTCGATGAGTCGGGTGAATTTGGAGATGGCGAGATCAGGACGCTGGCGGGGGCCATAGACGGTGAAGAAGCGCAGACAGACGGTCTTGATACCGTAGAGGTGGCTGTAGTTCGAGCACATCTGCTCGCCGGCCATTTTCGTCATGGCATAGGGGCTGATGGTCTGAAGGATGGGATCCGCCTCAGAGAAGGGCACTTTTTTGTTCACGCCATAGACGGAGGAACTGCTGGCAAAGACGAACTGCTTCACGCCGGTGCGACGGGCGGCTTCGAGGAGGTTGAAGGTTCCTTTGATGTTGGTGTCGATATACAGCTCAGGCTGCTCGATGGAGGGGCGAACGCCCGCCCGGGCGGCGAGGTGGACGACGGCATCGAAGCGGCCCTTTTCGAAGACTTCGCTCACGAAGGCGGCGTCATTGAGCTCTCCCTCGTGGACCGAGAGACGCGGATCGGCCATGGCGGCGATGTTGGCGCGTTTGATGGCCGGGTTGTAGTAGTCGTTGAAGCTATCGAGCACGGCGACATTCTCAGCTCCCTCGCTCAGGAGCCGCTGAACAGTGTGGGAGCCGATGAAGCCGGCGCCGCCGGTGACGAGGATGCGTTTCATGAATGAAGAGGAAGGAAGAGGGCAAAAGGCCACGAAAGGCGGAAAATAACGAGCACCCCTTGGATATTTGCAACCGTGGAGGAAAAGCGATTGACGCCCGAGGGCGGAATTCGCTAAAGAGAGGGGGAATTCCCCTTTATTCACATCCCCACACATGAGCGACTCCGATAATCCTTCCTCCACGCCAAAAACCTCTGCCGTGCCGCTGAAGAAAGAAACCGTGCGTATCACGCTGCGTGCCCGCCCCGGTGCCGGCGTCACCCAGGCCCGTGAGGCCACCGCTCCTGTGAGCCCTGTGACGGGCAGTGTCGCCCCTTCGAGCGCGACAACTTCCGCCGTGCCCGTGGCTGCCAAGACGGCGACCGCGCCGATTCAACTCCCCTCTGCTCCCCTTCCCCCGCCTGCAGCGAAAAGCGCCACCTCCCCGGTGAAGCTTCCTTCGCCCCCGATGCCCCCTCCTTCGAAGAAGACGACCTCCGCTGTGCCTGTCGTCTCCGCGCCGCCCCCGAGCGCCCCTTCCAGCGGTGGCCCTCTTCCTCCTCCAGCCCGCCCACCGGTGGCTCCTTCCGCGCCTTCGGGTCCCCCCACTGCACCGATGGCACCGAAGCCTCCTGCAGCTCCAGGAGCCCCACGCCCGCCAGTTGCTGGTGGACCTCCTACCGCTTCCCTTCCCGCCGCCACTCGCCCGCTGGCCAAAGCACCGGGCGTTCCGGGAGGTGCCCCACGCGTCGAAGCAGGTGCCCCAACTGTGCCGATTGCCACTGGTGCGCCGAAACCGATGGCTCCCAAAGCTCCTGGCACTGGCCCCATGGTCAGCGGCGGCACCGCCCCACTTCCAAAGGCGACCGTCAAGCTTCAGCCTACCCAGGCTATGCAGCGTGCACCAATCTCAGCCCCTCCTAGCGCCCCGGTGAAGCGTGCCGCCGCCGCCGATTCGGAGCAGTTCTATGAGGAGAAAGACCCCGAGGCTGGCCTCATGCCCCTCTCCGCGATCTGCTTTGTGCTCGCTGCCGCCCTCTTGGTCGTCCAGATGTTCGGTGCAGACATGGTGAAAACCGCTGCGCAAGGCGAAAGCTCCCCCATCATGGTGCCGGAGTCCGGTAAGCAGAAATGGGAGTCCCGCACCGCGAGCGGCGCTTGGGATAACACGTTCCAACGCACTGAGCTCCCTTCGATTCCTTAATTGACGACCTTCCGTCTTCCACTCTCTTCGTTTCGAACTTTTTTCCGTCTCTCCTGATATGCTCCTCGCTTGGGTCGTTTTCCTTCTCGCCATCGCCACACTCGCGCTGAATTTTCTCGCGCAAAGTGGTGGCATGTAACCACAGCCGCGAAATCTCGTGGTTCGTTTGACTGGCCTGCGGCCTGCACTATAAGCAGGCACGCAGGCCGTTTCTTATCGGCTTTTTTACCCCATGGAGGCCGTCAACATCCAATTCGCACCCGCCACTGGCACGGACCAGGAGTGGAACGAGGCCTACGCACGTCTGGCCGACTTCTTCCGTTCCTACCGTCTGCACAACCGCATCCGGCGCACGCAATTGGTGCTCGAATCCCTCCGCCGCGCCTCCGTGGCGCATGCCAAAGACCCCACCCGCACTCCGGTGAGCTATGCCATCGACGAAGCGCGGCAAATGATGCATCTCTGGCTCGGCCGCATTTACCACGACATGAACCTCACCGAGCCGCAAATCGAGGCGGGTGGTCGTTTGGGCTTCTACATCAGCGATGGCCCGGAAAAATGGCCGCTGCACTTCATGGATGCCAATTTCATGCCGCCAGAGATGAGCGAGGCCATGCGCCAGGCCGTGCGCACGAGCGGTCCGAGCCTTCAGGTCTCAAAAATGACCCCGCGTGACATGGATCTCGGCTTCACCCATGTGGCGGAGGGCACCTTTGAAGGCTTCGCCCGTCAGCCGTGGATGCGCTACGCCGTGCTGGCCGTGTTTGTGACCTTCGTGTTCTACTACGTTTACCGTCTTCTCCAATGAGTGATGCCCCGGCCAAATCCCCTCTGGCGGGCATCATTCCGCGCACCCTGGCCCGCGCCCGCCGCGTCACTTTCCTCACGCTCGTATGCCTCGGCACCTTGCTGGGCACCTGGCTGATGATTCGCTTTCTCCAGGTCAGCGAAGGCTATCGGAATGCCAAAATCGGCCTGCTGATCTGCTTTGTGCCGCTGTTCTACCAACTGAACTCCGGCTTCTGGACCGCTCTCATCGGCGTTTGGCTCCAAAATCGGCCCAAAGAAGACCCCACAGACCTTTGGAATACCATCGAGGACGATGACGGCCCGCTCGATGCCAGCACCGCCATCATCATCCCCGTTTACAACGAAGATGTCAGCCGCGTCTGGGAAGGCCTGCGCGTGACTTTTGAGTCGCTGCAAAAAACCGGTCACCTCAAAAACTTCGACTTCTTCGTCCTCAGCGATAGCGACCAAACCAACAAGTGGATCGAGGAGCAAACCGCCTGGCTGGAGCTTTCGCGACAGCTCGGAGCCTTCGGCAAGATCTTCTACCGCCATCGCCGCAAGCCCATCAACCGCAAGAGCGGCAACGTCTCCGACTTTTGCCGTCGCTGGGGGAAAAGGTATCGCTACATGATCGTCTTCGATGCGGATAGCCTCATGTCCGGTGCCCTCATGGTCGCCATGACTCGCATCATGGAAAAGAATCCCGGCATCGGCATTCTCCAAACCTTTCCAAAGCAGGTCGCCAGCGAGACGCTCATCGGCAGGCTCATGCAGTTCGCGCAGTCGCTTTACGGCCCCGCTTTCATGGCTGGTCTCAATTACTGGCAGAACGGCGAAGCGAACTTCTGGGGGCACAACGCCATCATCCGCCTCGATCCCTTCATCCAGCACTGCGCCCTTCCACCGCTGCCGAAGACCGTGCCCTTCGGCGGGCACATTCTATCCCATGACTTCGTCGAAGCCGCCCTCATGCGAAAGGCAGGCTACTCCGTGAGACTGCTCAATACCATTCGTGGCAGCTACGAGGAAGGTCCGCCCACCCTCATCGACACGCTGAAACGTGACCGCCGCTGGTGCCAAGGGAACATGCAGCACTTCTGGCTCCTCTTTGCTCGTGGCTGGCACTTCATGAGCCGCGTGAACTTCGCCCACGGCGTGCTCAGCTACGTCAGCTCGCCCCTGTGGTTCCTGCTGCTCGTCTTCACCACCTGGCTGGCTGCCACACCGGGAGATGTGATCCGTGACGGCCCCGCCGAGCGGGCTGGCCACCTCCTCCTCGGCCTCACCGCCACGCTCATCTTCATGCCGAAGTTCGTCATCCTGCTCGATGAGATGGTCAGCGGCCGCGTCTTCAAGACCCTACACCTCCGCATGCTCGCCCTCCTTAGCAGCATGCTCGATACCGTCATCTTCACGCTGATGTCCCCGGTGATGATGTGGTTCCACACCACCTTCGTCTTTAAAATCATCACAGGCCAAGGCGTCAAATGGGTGGCCCAGAAGCGCAAACTTGATGGCGTGGACTGGCGGGAGGTCATCCTCACCTTTGGCGGTGTCACCCTTCTCGGCATCGCCTGGGGCATCGTCGCTTGGATGATCTCGTGGAGCTTCTTCCTCTGGCTCAGCCCCATTTTTGTCTCCCTCACGCTCGCCATTCCCCTCGCCATTTGGCTCAGCAGTGGAAAAAGCGGCCAGCGCCTCGGCCTTTTCCTCAGCCCAGAGGAAATCGAGCCTCCCGCCGTGCTCCGCGAACTCGAAACGAACCTTGCCGAGGTCAAAGGCCGCCTGCAACTGCCGCCGGAGATCGAACGGAACTACGGCCTCATGCAGGTCTGCCTCGATCCTTACGTCAACGGCCTCCACATCTCCCTCCTGCGCCGCCGCAAGAACACCCAGGACTCCAGTGAGTATCTCGACGAAATCGCCGACAAGCTCATCCAGCAAGGCCCGCAGGCGCTCACCTCGCGTGAGGTCAATGCCCTCATCAACGACACCGAGACGGTCACCAACCTCCACTACCGGCTCTGGAGCGCTACCGAGAATGAGCTGGCTCCCTTCTGGTCACTCGCCATCAAGCAATACAACCTCGCCGCCACGCATCCCTTCACGCACCTTTTGGCGAGAAAGAACCCACCGCTAGCACCCGTCTCCAGCTAGGTCCTTCCTCTTCGCCCCCCGCTCATGTCCGATACCGCCAACGCCGCCTCCCTCGTCGCTAATTTCCAAAAGCTCAAAACCGCCCTCGCTCGGCGCATCGTGGGACAGGAGGCCGTCATCGAGCAGGTCTTCATCGCCATCGCCGCGGGAGGTCACAGCCTTCTCGAAGGTGTTCCCGGCCTCGCGAAGACCCTGCTGGTGAAATCGCTCGCCGATGCGATGCACCTCAGCTTTCGGCGCATCCAGTTCACGCCCGATTTGATGCCTGCTGACATCACTGGCACCGAAATCATCCAGGAAGACGCCGAAACCGGCCGTCGGAAGCTTGTCTTCCAACGCGGCCCGATCTTCAGCCAGATCGTCCTCGCCGATGAAATCAACCGCACGCCTCCGAAAACGCAGGCTGCGCTGCTTGAAGCCATGCAGGAAAAGCACGTCACCGTTGGTCAGGAGACCTTTGAGCTTCCGAAGCCTTTCTTCGTGCTCGCCACACAAAATCCCATCGAGCAGGAAGGCACTTATCCCCTGCCCGAGGCCCAGAAAGACCGCTTCCTCTTCCTCATCAAAGTCGATTACCCGACCCGCGATGACGAGCGCAGCATCATCGCCCGCACCACAGGCACCGATTCGCAGGACATCGACGCTGTCATCACCGCCGAGGACCTTCAAGCCGCCCAACAGCTCGCCCGCAAGGTGCCTGTGCCGGATCATGTGATCGACTTCGTGCTCGACCTCGTCCGCGCCACCCGCCCAAACGAGCCCACGGCCTCCGAGTACGTGAAAAGCATGCTCAGTTGGGGCGCTGGTCCGCGTGCCAGCCAGATGCTCGTCCTCGCTGGCAAAGTCCGCGCCCTTCTCCAAGGCCGCACCCACGTGACCCTCGACGACATCGAAGCTCTCGCCACCCCGGCCCTTCGTCACCGCCTCGTCCCCACCTTCCACGCCGAAGCCGAAGGCATCACGGTGGATCAGATCATCAGCGAACTGATCAAGACGACGAAGAAGTCGGAGGCGAGAGTGCTGTGAGTTGTTGCGCTCCAATGACGAAGGCAGAATTCCGAATGACGAATAAAGCTCTCATGATACGTTCCAACCATGAGCACCATCGCCCTCAACCCACTCGAGCTGAAGAGCTTCATCCAGCAGGCTGTAGATGAGGCATTTCAGAGGAATCTATCCACTTTTGCTGACTACATGGAAGAAGAAGCCGTGGTTGATCAAAACCTTGCAAAACTCCTCAACGAAGCTCGCAACCGTGACGAGCCCACCGTGACGCTCGAAGAGTTTCGCCAGCGACTCCAAGCCGATATTGAAGCATCGTGAAGGCCCAGGTCATTCGATCATTTGAGAAGGATGTCCGTTCCATTCGGGACAAAAAGCTGAAAATTCGCCTGAGCGAGACTTTAGCTGAAATCGACAAGGCCAAAGAGCTGGCTGATCTCTCCGATGTGGTGCCCATGATCGGTCATCCGGGGTTCTATCGCATCCGCATCGGTGAATACCGACTCGGCTTCTATAGCCAGGCTGACACCCTTATTCTCGCCCGATTCCTTCACCGCCGCGAAATTTATCGCTACTTCCCGTAATCGAGTATTCGTCATCCCATCATCGTGGCTACCCTGAGCGACATCCTTCACGCCGAAGACATCACGTCTCTGCAAAACTTGCAGCTCTTCGCACGCACGGTCGTCGAGGGCTTCACGACGGGGCAACATGCCTCGCCGCACAAGGGGTTCAGCGTCGAGTTTCGCCAGCACCGGCCCTATGTGCAGGGCGATGAGATTCGCCGCCTCGACTGGAAGGTTTTTGGTCGCAGCGACCGCTTTTACATCCGCGAATACGACGAGGAGACCAATCTGCGCGCCACCATCGTGCTCGATGCCAGCGGCAGCATGAACTACTGCGGCAGCAAGGGCATTCTCAAGTTCGACTACGCCCGCAAGCTCGCCGCGTCCCTCGCCTACCTGCTCATGAGCCAGCAGGACGCCGTGGGCCTCATCACCTTCGACAGCAAGGTGCGCGACATGATTCCCTGCCACACCAAGATCACGCATCTACATGTCCTGCTGGAAACGATGATCAAGACCGAGCCCGGCAAAGACACCAGCCTCGCCCCCGTCATCGAATCGCTCGCCCAGCGGCTGAAGCGCCGTGGCCTCGTCATTCTCATCAGCGACTTCTTTGACGATCCAGCGGCCATTTTAAAGGCCGTCGGCATCCTGCGCAAAAAAGGCCACGAAGTGCTCGCCATGCAGCTTTGGGATCGCGACGAGATCGACTTCCCTTTTGGCAACTGGGCCCGCTTTGAGAACCTCGAAAACGACGAGGACTTCCTCCTCCTCGATCCCGCCACCGTGCGCCAGCGCTACATCGAAGTGCAAAAGCAATTCGCCACGGACCTCAAGGAAGGCTTCCGCAAGCATCAGATCGACTACCTCAGCCTGCCGACCGATGAATCGCACTCCATGGCGCTGCGAAACTACCTCGCGCTGCGCATGCGGTGAAAGCCGGTCAGATGTTCCCCTCACCTAACCTCTCCCCGCGAGTGATTTTCGTCGGCAGATCGGTTGAGTTGCGGGGAGAGGGCTGGGGTGCACGGCCATTTAGTTAGCGATCCGGCCTGCAACGCGGCTTCGACTGCCAGTCGAAGCTACGGCAACCGCCGCAAGGCGTAGCTTCGATTGGTAATCGAAGTCGAACGTCGCCTGACTTCGCCTCGCTGCTAAACTCAATGGCCGTGGAGGTTAGGTGAGAGGCACAGTTCCCCATGTCTGCTCACTCCTCCCGGAGCGATTGCAGCCAGCGATCAAGCTGCTGGACCATCTCCGGCGGGCCGTCATCCGGGAAGTTTTCGATCAGCCAGTTCACATCCTCCCGCGCCCCTGCCTTCTCGCCGATCCGCTGACGAAGCTGCGCCCGTGTGAGACGCTCCATCGCCGCCTTGGGATCAATCGCCAAGACCAGATCGAGATACGGGAGCGACTCGCGAATAGCCCTCGTCTCCTCAAAACCACTGCCCAGCAGGTTTCGCAGCATGCGCAGCAGGATGTCGCGCTTCGTGGCGGGCTCCAGGAACTGCTCTGGCAGCTCGCCGCTGTCCGTGAGTTGCAGTGCTGCCTGCTCCACCGTCAGCTCCTTGCCACGCTCAAACACATCCACGAGCTGCAGCTCGCCCTCGGGTCCGTCGCGATAGCCCACCATGAACTTCCCCGGCAGCGGCACGCCAAACACACCCTGGATGCCGAGCTTCGATGCCAACTCGACGTAAAGCACACTCAGCGTAATAGGGAGGCCTTCTCGGTCGTCGAGCACCTCGTTCATGTAGCTGTTGCTGCGGCTCTCGTAATCGCCGCGGCTGCCGTGAAAGCCGTTTTCTTCAAACAGGTAGCGGTTGAGCCGCTTCACGGCCGGAATCGTGCCCTTCTTGATTTTGGCATCGTCCTTTAAATCCGCGACCATCGCCTTGAATGCGTTCAAATAGGCCGACACGTCGATTTCAGGATTGTCGTGACGCGAGAGCAGCAATGTGCAGCGCAGCAAATTGACTTCCGGCTCCGGTTTTTCGAGTTCCGCGAGGATTTCCTTCGTCATCGCCCGGCGGTGTAGCTCGCGTTCGAGCTCACGGAGTTTGCCCGCCTCTTCTTCGAGCTTCTTGCGCTGCTCACTGATCACGCGACGAGCGGCGGCAGGATCTTCGAGAAGTTTATTCAGAGTCTGATCGCGAGTGGAAGCCTCGGCGAGATTCGATTCGATCTCGCTGCGGAATTTGGAGGCCATCGCAGGCTCCAGCGGCTTCTCCGTCAGATCCGCCCCGATGCGAAAGCTGCGATAGTCCGCCACCGTGGCGCGGAATTTGCAAAGCCCCGCCATGCCACCACGCAGACCGCTATCCTCCGTCTCGATGACCTGCTTGCCGTTCACAAAGCAGGTGATCTTCTCCGGCTCCACGCGGACACGCAGCGTGTTCCACTCGCCTGCTTTGTAAGCCTCGCTCGGCACATCGGCGAGGATCGTCCACGAGTACACATCCGGTCCGTCGAAGCGGGTGAGCCGCAGTTTGCCGCCGGAGGGATAGAAGCCGTAATGCCTGTCCCCGCCATCCGAGCAGAAGGCCAGCCCCGCCGCGCCGCTCTCGTCATCCAGCTTCACCGTCGCCGCGATTTCAAAAGTCTCCTCCGGCACCTTTTGCGTCGAAAGACACAGCGCCCGGCCACCAAAGCCATCGCCCGGCAAATCCGCCCGGATCACGCCCGCATGCTGTGACCATTGCGAGCCGAGGTGCAGCTTCCACAGCTTCGGATTCAGCACGCCAATCGTCAGCCAGCGATTCATCGGCACCGGGTTGGGTTCCTCGATCAGCTCCTTCAAAGCATTCACCGGCATCGCGAAACCCAGGTTGTCTGTCTTGATGTGTTTCAGCGTCAGGATGCCCAGCACCCTGCCCTGCATGTCGAGCAAAGGACCGCCGCTGTTTCCCTTCTCGATCGGGATGGCGATTTGCAGCATGTCATTGCCGTCGATCTCACGCGTGGCGGAGAGCACGCCCTGCACGATGCTAAAGCCCAGGCCTTCCGGTGCCCCCATCGCCACAACGCTTTCACCCTGGCGCACCTTTTTGGAGTCGCCCAGCGGCAGCGGCTTGAGCCCTTTCGCGTCGATCTTGAGCAAAGCGAGATCGCGATGCGCATCCGTGGCATGCACGACGGTCACCGCATGCGTTTTGCCATCATGCATCTCCACCTGCAGCCGCCGCGCCTCGCCGATCACATGCAGGTTCGTCGCGATCAAGCCGTCCGCGCTCACGATGAAGCCCGAACCAATGCCATCCGTGCCCTCACGCCCGAGCTGCGTAATCTTCACCAGCGACGGTGCGATGCTTTCCGCGAGATCAGCGGTGGATTTGGCCTTCGGAGCCGCTTTGACCACGAAACACACGGAAGATATGGAAAGGAGCAGCAAGAGGCGTTTCATGGGCAAATAGGAGAGCGAAATTCAGTCCAGCCAGTTCTCAAAACGCAGGCCGGGGACTTTTTCAAAGTCAGCGCGATTTCGTATCAGGAGGATGGCATCGTGCTCGATGGTGATGCAGGCGATTTTGAGGTCCATCGTGCCGATGCGAATGCCCGCTTTGCGGAACGATTGCAGTAGTTCATCCGCCTGCACATCCCAGGGCAGAAGCACAAAGGAGGCGAGAAAGTGGACGCTTTCAGAAAAGCGTTCGTAGGCTTCCTCGGCCTCTGCCGCTCTTGAAGCGGAGGAAATCCGTGCCAGCCAGCCGCGCTGCATTTCCTCCGCACATACGACGGTGGTCACGACGGCTTCCTTTGTGCTGAATATGCGGTCTTCCAAACGCCTACCGATGGCTGTTTTAAATGACAGCTCCCTGAGGTGATTGGTATCAAGAACAAACACAGATGTTCAAGGATAAGTCTGGGGCCGGCGATAAGCCTCACCAAGTGCGAATGCTTCTCTGGCCAAGGGGGTGTCTTTGATCATGCCCGCTGCATTCAGGCCATTCCGGCCCGTCTTGCGGATCAGCTCGAGCACGGCGGCCTTCTTGCGTCGAGCACGGGCGAGATCCTCGTCCACAGCGGTTGCCTCGGGTAGTGTATCGGTGGCTTGCATGATGGGGAGTGTATTCGTGGCGGCCTTTTTGCCAACCGGCATTTCGGGCCGCAGGCAGGCATCCAAAGCATCCAAAGCATCCGAAGGGACAAAAGAGACCAAAAGGACGGAAAGGACACGACGCGCGAGGGCCGTTTGAGAAGATGCATCATCTTATGAGCATAACCCGCGCTGCCTTCTGCCTCTTCGCCCTCTGCCCTTCGCTCTTCGCTGAGAGCTTCCCCGCCATCTACGACACCGAAAAAGGCGCGCCCATGTCCGCTGAGGAGGCCGCGGCCACGATGAAACTGCCGCCGGGCTTCAAATGCCTCGTCTTTGCCGCGGAGCCGGATGTGCGCCAGCCCATCGGCATGGCCTGGGATGCGAAAGGGCGGCTGTGGGTCGCGGAAAACTACACCTTTGCCGAAAATCCCATGCGCTGGGACACGAAGCTGCGCGACCGCGTCATCATCCTCGAAGACAAGGACGGCGATGGCAAACACGACGGTCGCAAGGTCTTCTGGGAAGGCGGCAGCTACCTCACCAGCGTGGAAACCGGCTACGGCGGCGTGTGGGTGCTGCACAACGGCACGCTCAGTTTCATCGCCGATAAAAACGGCGACGACACACCCGATGGCGAGCCCGAGGTGCTGCTCGATGGCTTCAACGTGAAGACCATCGGCCACAACATCGTCAACGGCCTGCGCTGGGGCCCCGACGGCTGGCTTTACGGCCGCCACGGCATCACCGACACCTCCGCTGTCGGCGCACCCGGCACGCCGCTGGAAAAGCGCACCAAGATCAACTGCGGCATCTGGCGCTACCATCCCACGCGGAAGGTCTTTGAAGTCGTCTGCCACGGCGGCACGAACTCCTGGGGCCACGATTGGAATGCCGAGGGCGAGCTCTTCTGGATCAACACCGTCATCGGCCACCTCTGGCACGGCATTCCCGGCGCCTACTACCGCCGCATGTTCGGCACGCACCTCAATCCGCACGTCTATGAGGTCATCGAGCAGACCGCCGACCACTTTCACTGGGACACCGGTGCCGAAACCTGGAGCGACATCCGCAAGCTCGGCGTCACCGGCAAGACCGACTCCCTCGGCGGCGGCCACGCCCACGTCGGCATGCTCATCTATCAAGGCGGCCTCTGGCCGGAGAAATACCACGGTGCCGTCCTCACCTGCAACCTGCACGGCAACCGCATCAACATGGACACCCTCCACCGCGAAGGCTGCGGCTACGTCGGCAAGCACGCGCCCGATTTCATGAAGGCCAAAGACAAATGGTTCCGCGGCATCGACCTCCTCACCGGCCCCGACGGCAACGTCTTCGTCGCCGACTGGAGCGACAGCGGCGAATGCCACGACAACGACGGCGTCCATCGCAGCAGCGGACGGATTTACAAGATCGTGTATGGGGAGCCGAAGCCTGCCCGGCAGTTTGATCTGGCCCGCATGGGTGGAGTTGCCCTCGGTGAGGAAGAAATCTGGCACAAGAACAACAACTGGTGGAAGCGCCGAATCGCGGTTGTTCGTGAAACTGTTGAAAACGAGAGACTGAATTACGGATTCAGTGACCTCGAATATAAAGATGGCCTCGTCCGACTTCATGCGGCCTCATCGCTTCAACGTCTCCCGCTCGCCGCCCGCTGGCCCATCGCGACGGCGTTGGCGAAGCACGCCGAAGACGCCAACGACCGTCAGCAGCCGCTCATGATCTGGTATGGCATCGAGCCGGCGGTGGCGGCGGAGCCGATGAAGGGCGTGGAGCTCATCCGCGAGGCAAAAATCCCCACCGTGCGCCGCCTCGTCGCCCGCCGCATCGCCGAGATGATCGAGGACAAGCCCGAGGCCGTCGATGCGCTCGTCGCGCTGATGACCGAACGCGCCGACGTGCGCGGCGATGTGCTCGCGGGCATGGCTGCGGGGTTGGATGGGTTTAGCAGCGCGAAGAAGCCAGCCGGATGGAGTGATGGAGTGGTGGAGAAATGGATTTCTGAATCCCCATCACTCCAAAACTCCAGTACTCCATCACTCCACTCTCTCTCCGCCCTTTTCGGCAGCGGTCGGGCCATCGAAGACCTCATCGTCCTCGTCAAAAACGCGGACGGCGATGCCAACGCTCGCTTGAACGCCTTCAAGAGCCTCACACGCACCACGAAGCCCGAATTGCTCGCCGTCATCCGCACGCTCATCAATGACAAGGTACTCGGCACCGTCGCACGCAGCGCTTTGGCGGCTTACGATGATCCGAGCATCCCGAAGCAACTCACCGGCTCGTGGCCGGAGCGCAGTCAGGAGCAGCAGGCGGCCACCGTGGCCACGCTGACCTCCCGCGCCTCCTACGCGAAGGTTTTGCTCGAAGCCGTGAAGGCCGGCAAAGTGCCCGCCGCGGCCATTTCGCCCTTCCAAGCCCGCCAGATCCGCAATCTCGGCGATGAAGCATTAACAAAACTCCTCACCGAAGCCTGGGGCGAGATCCGCGACACGCCGGAGGCCAAAAAAGCCGAGTTCGCCAAGTGGGAAGCCATTTTGAAGCCCGCAGCCCTCGCCAAGGCCGACAAGTCGAAAGGCCGCCTGATGTTCACCGCCGTGTGCGGAGCCTGCCACAAGATGTACGGCCAAGGCGGAGCCATCGGCCCCGAACTCACCGGCAGCGACCGCCGCAACCTCAAATACCTCCTCGAAAACATCCTCGACCCCAGCGCCGTCGTGCCCGCCGATTTCCGCGTGAGCATCTTCCACCTCAAAGACGGCCGCACGATCAGCGGCGTCGTCCCCGAGCAAACCGAGCGCACCCTCACCATCCAAACACCCGCCGAACGCCTCACCCTCGAACGCACCCAAATCGTCAAACAAGAGCAGATGGCGCAAAGTTTGATGCCCGAAGGCTTGTTGGCGGCGTTGGGCGAAGAAAACGTCCTCAACCTCATCGCTTACCTCATGGGCGACGGGCAGGTCGAAATGCCGAAATGAGTTTCGGGGAAGACTGACGACTCCGGCTGCGAGGTGGCTCCCGCCGCCTTCGTAGCGGCAAACGTCAGTTTGCCGTCCATGCGTGCCGTCGTGCCTTGGCGTGAGCGTGAGTTCACCGAAGTGAGTTTCAGGGAAGACTGACTTATTCCGCTACGGCGAAGCTCAATCCGCATTCGTAGCGGCAAACGTCAGTTTGCCGATCATGCGTGCCACCTCGGTTCAGCACGATCACCACATTTCCCGAACGTCCGGCATCGCCTGGCCCGTATTCACCGCGCCATGACCAACCGCCGCCGTTTCCTCACCCAGTCCGTCGCCGCCTCCACCGGCGTTTTCTACATCGCCAAAACCTCCTGGGCTCAAAAAAGCCCGGGCGACACCATCAACATGGCCGTCATCGGCTTTGGAGGTCGCGGTTCCAGCCACATCAGCGGCTACAAAGGCCTCAAAGACGAGGGCGTGAGGCTCGCAGCCCTTTGTGATGTGGACAGCAACGTGATGAGCAAGCACGTCCAGGCCCTCGACAAGGACAAGATTAAGGTCACGCCATACACCGACATGCGCCGCGTGTTTGATGACAAGTCCATCGACGCCGTCAGCATCGCGACACCGAATCACTGGCATGCACTCGCCTCCATCTGGGCCATCCAGGCGGGCAAGGATGTGTATGTCGAGAAGCCCGTCTCGCATTGCGTGTGGGAAGGTCGCCAGATCGTCAAAGCCGCGCGGAAGCATTCCAAGATCGTCCAAACCGGCACGCAGGCCCGCTCCAGCCGCACCGGCCTCGCTGCGGCAGTGAAGTTCGTGCAGGATGGCAACCTCGGCAAAATCCTCCTCTCTCGCGGCCTTTGCTACAAAAAGCGCGGCAGCATCGGCAAGGCCGAGGGCGAGCAAAAAGTGCCAGACAGCGTCGAGTTCGATCTGTGGTGCGGCCCCGGCCCGAAGAAGCCGCTCAGCCGCAAGCGCCTCCACTACGACTGGCACTGGACCTGGGACTACGGCAATGGCGACCTCGGCAACCAAGGCATCCACCAGATGGACATTGCCCGCTGGTTCCTCGGCGAATCCGAACTCTCCCCGGTCGTCTGGAGCGTGGGTGGTCGCCTCGGCTATGAAGACGATGGCGAAACGGCCAACACACAGATCATTTACCACGGCTACGAAAAGGCTCCGCTCATCTTTGAAGTGCGCGGCCTGCCCTCCGTGAAGGACGGCAAGGACATGGACAAATAAAAAGGCGCGGGCGTCGGTGTCATCGTCGAATGCGAAGGCGGCAGGGTGGTGGTGAGCAGCTACAGCGCCGCCGTGGCTCTCGACAAGGACGGCAAGGAGATCCAAAAGTTCTCCGGTTCCGAGGACCACTTCAAAAACTTCATCCACGCCTGCCGCAGCCGCCGTGTGGACGATTTGCACGCCGACATCCTCGAAGGCCATCTCTCCAGCGCCCTCTGCCACACCGGCAACATCAGCCACCGCCTCGGCCAGGCACAGAATCCCGATGCCATCCTCGAAACGATCAAGGGCGATCGCTTTGCCGCCGAGACCTTCGAGCGCATGAAGGAGCATCTGGCGAAGAACGAGGTCGATCTCAGCAAGGACAAGCTCACCCTCGGCCCCGTGTTGAAGATGAACGGCAAAGACGAGCGCTTTATCGATCACGACGCGGCGAACGCCATGCTCAAGGACACCTACCGCGAGCCCTTCGTGGTGCCGGAGATCTCCTGAGCCATCTCACCAGCAAAAAACGAGGCAGGCCGAAAAGCCTGCCCCGTTTGTTTCAGAGGGTGATGGTCTCTCGCTTAGGTGTAGGAGGACTCGACTCGCTTGGCCACATCGCGGTAGCCGTAGTCGGTGTTGTAGATCTCTTTGAGGGCTTCGAGATACTGCTCCTGCTTGCCGGATTTGTTGTAAACCATGGCCAGTTCGTAGAGGAGTTCCTTTTTGACGTTGTCCATGGCGACGAGTTCTTTGGCCCCTTCGGCGAGCACGCCTTCGGCAAGGTCGTTCATGTTCTTTTTCTCGAAGCAGCGGCCCAGCAGCAGCATGGCCTTGGTGCGGATATGCGGGTTGGAGCGGGCCTGCTGGAGTTCGGGGATGGCCTCGGTGTAGAGAGCACCTTCAAAGAGGGCCTGGCCGAGTTCGTAGCGGAGCGCTTTGTCCGTAGGATTACGCTCCACGCGAACTTTGGCTTCTTCGATGAGCTTGCCGGCACGCTGGCGGCGAATTTCCGCGATCTGCGCCCGCTTGTCGTCGATGTCCGGCGCATCGGGATTGGACTCGATGTCCGTCTCCATCTGGGCCACCTGGAGGTCCTGGATCTTGTTCTGAAGGTTCTCCACCTTGCGCTGCATGGAGACGTCTCCAGGGTTCAGCGTGAGAGCGTATTCGAAGAAGGTGTAGGCGTTTTCGAGCTGGCCAATGCGCTCATAGAGATCGGCCATGCGCTTCACGACAACGATGTTCGTCTGGTCGGAATTGTAGAGTTCGATGGTCTCAGCAAGGAAGAGTTCCATCTCCTCCTGGGTCATGCCCTGCTTGCTGAGCTTCTCGAGCTTGGCGGCCTCACCGCTGTCCTTCATCTTGCTGCGGAAGTCCCCTTCCTGGGACCAGCCCTGCGTTTTGATGGAGGTCTTGGCGGCGGCGTCCTTCTCCCCTTTGTTGGCACCGATGTCCCGAGGATCGACTTTCAAAATGGCGCGATACACATCACTGGCCTTTTGAGGCTCATCATGCGCCATGTAGTGCTCCGCGAGCTTGTGCATGTTCTTGGTGTTCTCCGAGTGCCCCATGCGGATGGTCTCAAGGGCAAAGGCGGCCAACTCGGGAAAGTGCATCTTCATCGCCAGATCGTAGAGCTGGGTATTGGTCCCGATGTTGAAGGGATCCTTCTGGAAGACATTCTCTTCCATTTCGGCGATTTGCTCCAGGGGGTCTTTTTTGGACGACTTGAAGAGACCGCCGCCACTGAGGCCGAGACTGCCGAGGCCGAATTTCTTGCCACCTGCATTCACTTTTTCACCTTCCGCGGTGCGCAGAAGCATGCGGCCCTGCATGAAGCCCACATTGTCTTTCACAATCGGCAGCACCAGATTGATGACGTAGTCCCAGTTCTTCTGATCTGCGGAAACGAGGGCGCGCTTCCAGAGGTTTTGATATTTGGGGTCGAGGTCGAGGTCCGTGGTGATCATGTTCCCGGGGGGAGTGGGCGTGGAGAGGTGAGTGACTTATTTCTTGCCGGAAAACCAGGCGCTGATGGTCTTCAATTCCGTCTGGGTGCCCTCAGTGAGCCCCTTCACGCTGAATCCATGCTCAAAGAGCACCATCCAGATGAAGGTGGCGGCGAGAAAGGCGAGGGTCCAGAGGACTTTAGAGACGATGCGCATGCCGGAAAAGAGGGCGGACTTTATGGGAAAACGGGCCGAAATGTCCAGCACGCATTTCAAACAGGCGAAATGCGTGTCGGAGGCTCAGTCGCCACCGAATGGCCCGGCGGAGATTCGCAGCGCCACTTCGCAGATGCAAAACCATGGCCCAACCGCGATCGAAACCCACATCAGAGCTTCAAAAGGTGCCTAAATCGCCCTGAAAGACCATGGAACTGGCGGAGAAAAGCGCCAGCATCCCCCATGCACCGCCTTTTTTTGCTTCTCCCCTTTCTCCTCATGAGCTGCACCTCGGCGCAATGGCAGCGCAGCTTCAATCCGCCGCCACTCGTGCTTCACTACGACGACTTCGGCCCGGAGGTATCCGCCAGCCGATTACTCGGGCCTCGTGGCAAGGTAAACCAGCCTGTCACCCTTCATCATGGCGGCACCCGGCTCGAAAGTGGCCATCACCGCGTGAACATTCAGCAAGCGATGAACCATCTGATCTTTGCCGTGCGTCGGCTGCCACACACGAGCGAGGCGGAACCAATGCGTGAAAAGCTGCGCAGCACCTACTCGCGCATCTATCCCTACTACCGCACACGGCGGGATGCGATGATGAGCGCTCCGTTTTCCAATACCGGGCGCGGCGGCATGAATCGCAGCATGATGCTCCCGCCCATGCCGCTCTCGATTTGAACTGGCAGCCGTGCTGATGCCGCCCAAGCATCCGGCGCATGAAAATCATCCGCCACACCGATTCCTCCGGTCGCATCGCCCACGCCGCTCTTCAGCCGGATGGCAACGCTCTCGCCATCGAGGGCGATATCTTCGGCGACTTCCAAGTCACCAACCGTCGTGCCGAGGTGGTGAAGACGCTCGCCCCGCTCCAGCCGTTCGCGATTGTCTGCATCGGCCTGAATTACAAATTTCACGCTGAGGAAACCAAGGCTGCGATCCCTCAGCATCCCGTCGTCTTCATGAAGCTGCCCAACGTCATCCAGCATCCCGGCGATCCCATTTTGCTGCCCACTCATCTGAAGAGCGACAAAGTGGACTACGAATGCGAGCTGGCCGTCGTCATCGGCAAGACCGCCCGAAATGTGACGCGTGAAAACGCCCTCCAGCATGTGCTGGGCTACACCTGTGCCAATGATGTGAGCGCCCGTGACTGGCAAAAACATGCCGGAGGCGGCCAGTGGTGCCGTGGAAAGACTTTTGACACCTTTTGCCCACTCGGCCCCGTCCTCGTCACCGCCGATGAGATTCCGAATCCGAATGCCCTAAGCATCAAAACCGTGCTCAACGGCCAGGTGATGCAGGATTGGAACACGAACGACATGATCTTCGATGTGCCCACGCTCATCGAATTCCTCAGCGGCAGCACCACCCTCATGCCCGGCACCGTCATCCTCACCGGCACGCCGCACGGCGTCGGCATGGCCCGCACACCGCCCGTGTGGCTGGCGGATGGCGACACCGTCAGCGTGGAAATCGAAAAGATCGGCACGCTGACCAATCCCGTGAGGCTGGAGGCTTGAAAGGCCTTGCTTCCACTTCGGTAAGTTCTTTGACGAGCTAGCCGAGAAAAACGAAAGGAGCCGAAAAAAGGAGCCGGACACTGCATGTCTCCGTCTTTTTCGGCCTTTTTCGTTTCTTTCGGCTACCACCTTCTGGAACCTACCAAAGTAGTATTACACCTCCAGCTTCCACGGGCCGCGATACTCGCGACTGAGCAGCTTCGAGGCCTCGGCATCGCCGATGATCTCTTCCTTGGCAGGGTCCCACTTGATGGAACGGTTCACCATCATCGCAATGAGGGCCAGATGGCCGGGGATGGCGCTGTGATGCGCCGTTTCCACTGGGGTGACGGTCGGCTGGCGACTCTTCACGCAGTCGAGGAAGTTCCGCCAATGGCCGGGCGTCTCATAAAGGCGTGTCTTGATCACATCATCGCCCAGCTTCGGCGCGGTGGAACCTTCGACGACGGGGCTTTTCGGATCTTTTTCGTCTTTGCGCTTCTTGATGATCTTCTTGAAGGCCGCATTCGAGCAGTCGTAGGTGCCATTGCGGTTCACATAGACCCAACCGTCCGCGCCGATCCACTTCGTGCCCATCAGGATGTCGCCATGACCACCGGCGATGGTCATCGTGATGTCTCCAGCATACTTCGCCTCGGCACGGTATTTGGTCGCCGTGTTCCAGATGTCCGTGCGTGGCGGCATGTCCACCTGGATGGGGCTCACTTCAACGGGGCCGCTGCTGTCGCAATCCATACCCCAATGCGCGATGTCGCCGTGGTGGCCGATCCAGTCGAGAAGCTGGCCGCCGCCGATGTTGTAATTCCAGCGCCAGTTCTTGTGAATGCGGCACTCGATGTAGTCCTCCATCGTCGCAGGCCCGATCCACGTTTCGTAGTCGAGCTCGGCCGGTGGCGGCGTGATGCTGCGTTTGTCACCCGTCTTGGCAAAGTCGTTGTGCCCGGCGGGCAGGCCCACATGCACTTCACGCAGTTTGCCAATGAGCCCGTTGCGCACCACCTCGGCACCGATGCGGAAATTCGATTCGCTGCGCTGCCAGGAGCCCGTCTGCCAGATGCGACCATGCTTTTGCACCGCCTTCACGATGGCCTGCTGCTCGGCGATGGTGCGGGCGAGCGGCTTCTCGCCGTAGATGTCCTTGCCATTCTTCGCCGCCTCGATGGCGGTGAGGGCGTGCCAGTTGTCTGGCACGGCCAGCATCACCGTGTCGATGTCCTTGCGGGCCATCACCTCGCGGTAGTCGTGGTAGCCCTTGCAGTCCTTGTTCTTGTAAGCGCCATTTACGGTATCGAGCGCCTTCTGCAGCGCCCGCTTGTCGATGTCACAAGCCGCCACGATCTGGCAATCGGACTCGCCGAGGAATTTGTTTGTGTTCGACGGCCCCATCATGCCCCAGCCGATCACCGCCATGGTGACCTTCTTGGAAGGGGCATTCTCGCCAAAGACGCTGGCCGGCACGATGGTGGGAAAGCCGATGGCAGCAGCCGATTGCGTGAGGAAGCGACGACGGGAAGTAAAAGGAACGCGTTTCATGGTGGGGGTAAAAGAGAGTCTCGGTTTAACCGGAAACCTCCTGCCCTGTCCACCATGAAATCAGCCATCCGCCGTCAAAGCCTCCAACATGAATCCAAGCCGAATGAATCGCGAATGATCACAAATAACGGCTGTCGTCACCGATGGGCGGTCATTCGTGAATCATTCGTTTTCCTTCGCCTTGCGGAGGTGCGGATTTCAATGCCAGGAAGTGTATTCGAGAACCCATTTGCCCCCCCGAGATGCATCATTCTACAACCTTTTGTCACAGACTGACGGCGGCGGGTTAATGCATGAAGTCTAGTGCCGCGCAGGTGCCCGCCTGCCGCTGCCAGAAACCAAATCTTCATACTCGCGTCTCCGTCATGCCAGCCCCAATCGACCTCGATCAGTTTGAACAAGCTGCTCAAAAGAGTGGTAAAATCCACATTTCGTCTGACAACAAGGTAAGTTCCTCCTCCCAAAGTCTGCTGCGGCGCCTACGCGGTGCCAACAGCAAGGAAAAGGAGGAGAATCAGGCCGTCCGAAAGGCGCTGCTCGAATCGCTGGAGGCGAAGTTTGGCAAGGGGTTTGCCGAAATTGCCGCGAAAACGTTGGATGTGGACTCGCCCCGGTCCTTGGATGCTAAAAAAGTGCAAGAGCTAATCAATAGAGGAAAGAATTACCAGGAGCTCAACCAGACCGCCAACCGTATCATTTCGGGTGCGTATTCCCCAGGTTCGCCTTCCTTCGACCAGGGAAACTTCGAGAGCATGTTTGCCAGCAAGGCGGAAGAGATGGGTTTCAAGCAGCCCATGTCCGAGCTGAATCTGCAAAAACTGCAGGATGACATCAAAACAGCAATCGCCCGCGAAGCCGACGGGGACCGCACCATGCTGACCGAGGGAAAAGTGCGTCAGCTGGTTTCACAGGAGATTCAGAAGTCTATCGGACAAAACATGGGGCTAGAGGTCGGCAAATCAGTGGACCAGCAGCAGCAGCAAGATGTACAAGCCTATGCCCAGTCGTCCCCCCCGCTGAAAACCCCGCCTCCTTCCGTGCTGCCTCCGATGCCAGGCGAACAACCCGCCGCCCTGCAACGCAGCCACAGTGTGCGTGATGACCTCAATAAAAAGGGCGCGGTCAGCAATAATCCATTCAAAGTCCAGGACGACGCCATGAAGGCTGGCAAGCCCACGCGAAATGCTCTGCCTTCCTCCAACAAGCCCGGTGCGCCTGCCAAGAGCTCCTCAATCAAACGGGGGTAGTCTTGGCGGCCGACCAGCTCTCCCGAAAAGAGCATCAGTCACTTTCCTCATCGTCCCCGGCGTTTGCCACCGCGCTGCTCTTTGAGGATGGCCTGAACGCGGGGGCCCTTGGCGTGCATGACCTTGAAGCCGTCCTGCTCGACGATCGTTTTCCACTCGGTGAAGGTCTCGCCGAGGAAGTTTTCATACGGCAGTTGGCGATTCGCCACGAGCCAGAGCTCACCCTGAGGCTTCAAACCGGCCGCAGCAGCCGCAAGGAAGCGCAGACCGATGGTCGGATCGGCCGTCTTGCCATCGTGGAAGGGGGGATTCGTGACCACCACATCATAACGCCCCACGTCGATGCCCGCCGTGACATCCCGCCAGAGCGGACGCGTCTTCACCCGCGTGGGAATGATGCCCAAATTCCGCCGGATGGGCTCAAAGGAATCGCCATCCGCATCGTAAAGGTCGATCGACAGAATCTCCGGGCACTCCCGCAGTAGGTGAGCGCTCAAAAAGCCCCAGCCGGAGCCGAGATCCGCCGCATGGCCGCTCAGCTCCTTCGGCAGATGCTTCACCAGCAGCGCCGAGCCCACATCCACGCGATCCCAACTGAACAAGCCCGGCTGCGACCACCATTTCCCCTCCATGACGCGTCGCATCATGCCCCGCTGCCGCCAGCCTTCGAGCACCTTCTCATTCCACGGCTTGCCAGCCTCCTTCGCGGTCCAAAAGGCACGGCTGTGATGCTTGGAAAGCGTCTCCACCTCACCGGCGGCCTCCTTCAAATACTGCTCGGTCTTCTTCGCACCCGAGTCGTTGTGCTGCGCCACCATGAGCACGCCGTCATCCGCCAGATGATCATGACCACGAGCCAGATCCGACACGGCGAGATCGCGCTGCGGGTCCGGCAGCAGGATGACGAGCGGATATTTCCCCTGCGCCTCACGCTCCACGCGATAGCCCGCGGCCTCCAGCTGGGCTGCCCGCGGCTTCCAGGTCTGCTGACAGGTCAGCCGCGTCCGGAAATGCTCCAGCGCCGGGTGCTCCTGCGCCCGCAGGAAGAGGATACGCCCCTCCTCGCCGAGATTCGGGTTCAAATCGAGAGCGTACATCAAAGCATCAACCGCGCGGGCCATAAGTGGCGGCGATGATGCCGCGAAACCGCGCGATGGAAAGCCCGCGAAAGAAATTCCTCCAGACGTTTGACAAATCGTTTCCGAAGTCTAGTCTCCGCGCCCGTTTCCAACGAAACGCACGGCTTCTCACCAAGCCATGCACCCCTAGCTCAACGGATTAGAGCATCTGACTACGGATCAGAAGGTTTCAGGTTCGAATCCTGAGGGGTGCGCCACTCACCACGCAAGCCGCATCAAGGCTTTCAGCGTCACGAGGCGAAAACAAAACGCCTCACTTGTTTAACTGATGCCTTTTTCGGACACTTGGGAGCCTGATTCCCTGCCTAACACCTCCACGGTCGGCGGCGAGCTTGTTTAAGCATCCGGGGAGGTATCCCAGGCCATTGGTGAAGCCAGCGTGAGGAACCGGGCGTGCAAAGTGCCTCGCCTGCGCTTCCTGGACTCACTTCAGGTGATACGTCGCTTTTCCTTTTTCATCGAAGCTCACATGATGGTCCTTCTCCAGCTTGGAGACGAACTTCTCGATCTGCGCATCCGTCGCCCCCTTACCTTGGTGAGCCTTGAGGTCGCTCATCAGTTTCTTGCGCGTCTTGGGGGCTGTATCGACCCGCTTGCGCAGGTATTGCAGGATCTCCGCGAAGGTGTCCAGCTTCCGTGGGGCGGCCGGGGCGGCGGCTTTCGGGGCTTCGGAGGGCTTTCGTGGCGAATCAAAGGTCAGCGTCGAGGCGTCGGCATGCTTTTGGATGCGAATGTGCTGATTTTGAAGGTGCTCGATCAAGTTATCGTAGTCGCCATCCTTCGACACCAGGTGGAAGCAGGCACCCGGATGCCTCTGCACGGCCTGTCCCAAGTAGTAGGCGAGGGCAAAGTCGAGCGCATTCTTCCCCGGCTTTTCGAGCCGGATCAGATGCGTGGAGGTCGCGTGCTTCATCAGCACCTGCACCTGCTCCACGGGCAGCTTGGTCTTTTTCGGTCCCAGCAGCAGGGTCACATGCACCGTCTTTCCCTCGATGGAGGACAGGTTGAGGTTCGGCACGTTCTCATCATCAATGAAGACGTGGTTCAGGGGCAGCGGGGCGTCAGGAGATGGGACAGTGGGCATGCAATCGTCTTTTTTGACTATCACGCGGCCATCGCATCAAAAGTCACCGTTTCACAGAGGCTGCAAAGATGGCGGCAGATTAGATCCTCTTGAGCATCGTTTATTGATGCTGGGAAGCGATCTCGGATGAATTTGGGAAGTCGTTTAACATTCTCAACAAGCACGGGAGCGTGGGGCGAAGCACCAGCCACAAACCATCCCGGAAAGGTGAGAGCTGTTCGAACCGGAACATCGATATTCAACTTCTTCAGGAGCTGCTTGCGAAGCCATTCGGCATTACCCAAGACTTGTTCCAGCTCTTCGGTGCTTGTCTTGTGAGGAAAGATCAGTTTCTGGCCGTCATAGGTTACTTTATGATCTTCACCATTGGTGCCGGTGCGCTTTCGATATGTCTTGGTTTCGACGACCACCACAGCGCCTCTGCCAACAACGACATGATCAAGGTTGAACATGCCGCTACCTCCTTCACAGGGCACATCATGAAACACGCAGTAGCCGTCCTTGGTGAGCGATACCAGTTGATCTGCTGTTAGGCGTTCTCCGAACAAGGCTAGACGATGATTGCGAATGCTCTGAATCGTGACCCGCAGCTTGTTGATTCCATAAACAAAGCCGGCAGAGGCCAGTGCCAGCCCAGCAATCAGCACGGGAATTGCAGCTTTATGCTCGAACGGCTTCGTCAGAATGAAGGGCAGGGCGAAACAGATCAAAGGCAACGCTAACAATATGGCTGCCTGTAGATCGAACCGTTCATCCAGCTTCGCCAGCTCAACACTCAATTGCTCTCCCGGCCGACGCATGGCGCGAAAGTCAGCCGGAATCGGAAATCGCCCCTCATTCTTCCGTCTGCGCAAAACCAAAAGCATCCAAAAAAGGCCAAATACCAAACCGAAATAACCGATGAGCCAGACAACACTAGAGGGTGGAAACATCCAGAAATCTCAACAGCGGCACTGCCCGTGTCACGCGGGTTTTGATCACGATTTTGCGATGCCATTTTCAGAATCGAGAGCGTTGTACAATTAACTGCAAACTATCAATGTGAGGCAAACACCGTCTTCCGGTGCTCGGCAAGGAAGTAAGGCTCAGGCAGCACAGCGTCCTCCGGGAGGGAAAGAGGCTGCCATTCATGCTTCACGAAGTTGTCTTCGATGCAGCTTTGCGGCAGCTCGGCTTTTAAACGCTTCGAGAGCACCAAACGAAGCTCCTCATCGAAGGTGATCAATCCACGATCAAAGGCCGCATCATGTAACCGGGAGAGACAAAGGCCGTTACGCACGTTCAGGCGCTCCGAAGCATGAGCCCCCCAAGGCAGGATGTGGGAGGCGATGAGTAGTTCTTGCAGGCCGAGCTGCGAAACGCCGCAGCGACCTCCGAAATTGTTCAGCACCGCGCTGCGGAAGTATTCCTGTCCGCGCCGCACCTTGACGTTCACCATGACATCCGTGGGGCCGCTTGGTGGTGCTTTGACGAGGTGAATTCCTTTCTTTGGCTGGATCTGCACTTCGGCATCCTCCGAAGCTTTCACAAGGACACGAAGGGCTTCCTCGCTCGCAGGCACCGTTTCCTCCAGATGACCATGAAACTCGGTCCACATGGTTTCATCGAGCCTGCTGGCTCCGGAGAGACCTTTGATGCCTCGCAGTTTTAGAGCTGGATCAAGCGACGCCAGATTACAAAGTTTCATCGCCACACTTCCGGGCGTGCGCTCGAACCTTTTGGCGAGGGTGATGATGGCCGGATTCCGCTCGTGCATCTGCCCAAAGCGCATTTTGTGATACACGTTGAGCAGGATGAGCAGTTCGTGGCGGGTCCAGTTTTTTCGTGCAGGCATGCCAGGAAACTAAACGAGCCGCCCGTTCGAGGGAATCATGAATTCATCCCAAGAATCTGTCGATCCTGCCGCCGTGTTTGCCTGTGCGGTGTCGTTGAGGGAGGCCTGTGAGGCTTTGGCAGACAAGGAGCAGGCGAATCTGAGCGAGCTGTTCAATGGCATCGATGAGTTCTGGCGGGAGATGATGCGCATCGGGACGCTGTTTGAGGCGTGGGCCTGCGAGAATGTGGCTTTTGAGGCACTGACAGATGTTTGGCCTTATCTGCTGATGGATCGCTTTGGAGAGGCCTGCCTTGCCAGCGTGCCGTTGGAGGCGATGGCGGGCTTGGGGGCGGGTGATCTTCCGGTGGTGGCGATGGGCATGAAGGTGCCGTTGATGTATCGCGAGGGCTCCAACTTGCCGCTGGACCTTGTGGCCCCCAATCCGGTGGCGGAATCTGCGTTTGTGCGATGGCGCATCCAGACGGTGCGTTGCCGTCTTGAGGAAGCCGAGATGGAACCGATGTGGTATGGGGATGATCCGCACGATCCCGAGTATGAGCCTCCGGTGGTGGCACTCTACGGCGTGGATGCCACGGGAGAGCTGGAACATGTGCGGGACTCGGCGAGCTACGCGGAGGCGCGGTCTCTGGTGATGAAGCTGGCTCCGGGCGTGGTTTTTCCTGAGGTGCCGGTGGTAACCGCTTCGCGATGCGTGTCGGGATGAGCGGAGGGCGGGATTGTATTCCCGCCGACGAAGCTGCGGAGGTGCCGATGAATGGCCCGAAGGAGAGAATGGCTTTGCGGATGGGAGTGGCTGGGAGTGGCCGCTTCAATTGAATATCGGCGGGAATGAAATCCCGCCCTCCGCCAATGGCGGCCAGGAGTGACCGCCTCACTTTAAAATGGGCGGGAATGAAATCCCGCCCTCCGGTGGTGGAGGCCGGGAGTGTCCGTGTCACGGAGGTAACCTGGTGATTGACCGTGATACAGACACTCTTGTCTGTACCCCTCGGCAACAGACAAGCGTGTCTGTTTCACCTGATGGGGGTTGGACTCACCTAACATGGGCGGGAATGAAATCCCGCCCTCCGATTCCAAGCACGAAGGCCAAGGGGCCTCGGCCTCCGCCGTGAGGCTTACGGCTTCTTGGCCAGCGAGGTGATCTGGTAGGTCTTGGCGAGGTCGCCGAGGGCGGCCATGGCCGTGTCCTTGGTGACGTCGCACTGCTTGGAGACGATGGTGATCGTGTTCACGCCGGCTTTATCGCCTTTGGTGATATCGACTTTCTCCACGCCGGGGAGCTTGGCGGTGAGTGCCTCGGAGACGTGGGCGCTGCAGGCGGCGCAGACGACGCCGGTGATGTCGCCGGTGTAGGTGTGCTTGGCGTCACCGGCGAAGGTTTGGACGGCGAAAACAGCGAGGAGGGCAAAAAGGGCGGCGAGGTGTTTCATGGCGGGTCAAACATGGAGAGGAATCTGCGCGGCGGCAAGCACGGCGGCGAGATCCTCCGGCAGCGGGGCGGTGATGAGCAGCGGCTGGACGCTGGCGGGATGTTTTAAACTGAGCTGGAAGGCGTGGAGGAAGAGTCGGCGGGCGTGGAGGGTCTTTTTGAGCACGCGGTTTTGCTCGAAGGAGCCATACACATCATCGCCAACGAGCGGGAGATGCCGCGAGGCGGCCTGGACGCGGATTTGATGGGTTTTGCCGGTGATGAGGTCGATCTCGATCAGCGAGAGGCGATGGGCGGCGCTGTAATGCCGCAGGCGATAGCGCAGCTCGGCATTGGGTCGCGGGCCACGGCGCACGGCGGTGCGTACCTGATGCCGCGCATGCTCGGTGATGAGGTGATCGAGCCACACGCCCTCGGGTTTCAAACCGCCGCCGCAGCCCAGGGCGAGATACTTTTTGTGCACCTGCTCGGCCTCGAAGGCCTCGCGGCACTTATCGGCCGTCTTTTCATCCTTCGCGGCCAAAAGCACGCCGGAGGTGTCCTGATCGAGTCGGTGAATCAAAAACACCTCACCCGCCGGTGTGTGGAAGCAGCGTCTCTCCGCATCGTAACGACCTTCGAAAGCACTTCGCTGCGGTTTGGCCGATTTGGGATTCGGATGCGAGAGGATGCCGTGAGGCTTGTTCACCACGATGAGATGCCGGTCCTCGTGGAGGACCGGGCAGGTGGTGATGGCGGTGGAGGTGGTCACGGCGAAAAGTTCTCTGGAAAACCTCAAGGGATGAAGCAACCGAGAATCTGGCGAGAATTCCTCACGCAGATCTGGACGTGGTCCTGCTGGCGGATGGCGGCTCCCGGGTAAGCGGCGTTCCCCTCCGAAAAGTAGGCCAGCACCGTGTCGAAGGGACGTTGGCCCTCGCTGTCGCGGACGCGGTGCATCATCTCAAACACGGCGCAGTCGAGTTTTCTATTGGTCCATGATCTGCCCACGTTCTTTGGCATCGGAATGCCGCTGGCCGAGTAGGCTTCACAAAGCCTTTCATGTGCCCGGCTGAGCAGGGCGATGTGCTCCCGCATCGCAGCAACAAAGCAATGCCCGAGGTCGATCGTCAGTCCGATCACCGCGGGTTGACGAATCCGGGAACCCTTCGTTTTTGCCATCTTCCGCGCCCATTCCCAAGCACGCTGAGGATCGTTCTGCCAGCCGTAGATGCCATGGCCGAGCCAGTCGTAGGCGTTGAGGCTGGGTTGCAGCTTGATAAGTCCGCACGCCGCCTGCTCTGCGACCTCGATGTCACAGCCGTGATAACCGACGACGAGGCCTGAGGGAATCATTACCGGCGCGAGGCTTTGAGCTTCTTTTTCGGGCGAAGCATGCCGATCTCCTCCAGGAGCTTTCTGGCTCCGTCGGGGCGTGCCATGAGCTTTTCAAAACCACGATCCATGGCATCCAGCTCCGCCTTGAGCTCGGCGGAGGTCATCCTGGGCATCACTTGAAGAATCATGGCTGGAGTCTCATCGAAGAATCTGGATTCTCAAACGCATAGTTCCCAACGCAGAAACATCACTTCCCGCTGCGCATGTAGGCGACGATGTCGGCGACGTCTTGGGCGGTGAGGCCGAGTTGGAAGGCGCTGAGCATCATGCTGCGGTCGAGCTTGCCGCGCTTTTGGACGCGGCTCTTCGGCACGAACTGGTTCACGCCGCCCATGCTGCGCACGATCATGATGTCGCCTTCGGTCAGAAGCATGCCGTGGATGGTGGCACCGTCCTTCGTTTTGATTTCCTGGCCGTCGTAACCATGCGCGATGTCCTTGCTGGGTTCGAGAATGGCCTGCGTAATGATCTCGGCGGGCTGGCTGCGGCCCCAGCCATCGAGGTTCGGGCCGAATTCGACGCCCTGACCGTTGAACTGATGGCACATGACGCAGCGGGTGACGAGCTGCGCTCCGTTTTTGGCGTTGCCGGTGAGCTTAAGCACATCCGCCGCCTGATAGGTGCCGGGCGTGGCGGGCGGGGTGACAATCTCGACGAGCTTGGCGCTTTCGGGATCGAAGATGCCTTCCTTCTTCAATTCCTCGGCGATGCCAAAGGTGCTCCAGTCATCGGTGCTGCGTTTGATGATCCACCACATGACTTCGGCATGAATGGGCGAGGCTTTGTCCTTGGCCAACGCGAGCACGGCTTTCGCAGCGGTGGCGTCTGGGATGAAGGCGAGGGTGTCGAGAGCCAGTTTGCGCTGCTCGGCGGAGAGTTTGGCATTCGCGGCACGCGTTTGAAGCTCAGGCACGGCGGCGAGCGGGTGCAGACGCCAGGTGAGATGGGCAAACCCTTCGCTCCAATCGCCCTCGGGCTTCAGCTTGGCCCAGACCTCGGCTTCTTTGCCGCTGCAACCGATGCCCCAGGCCTCCAATTGCGAGCGATCACCGCCGTCGATCTGGCGAGCCATGCGGGCGAGCAGCGGAGCGCTCTGCGCCACCGGCACATCACTCAGCGCCACGGCCACCTCGCGACGCACCATGGGCGATTGATCGCCGGCCATGACGTTGAGGATGTCGAGCACGTCATCGGTGGCGGCACGAATGGCACGCAGAGCCACAAGACGCTTCGTCGCGTCATCACTCTCCAGCCAACTCCGCGTGGCGATGATACCTTTTTCGCTGAGTTGGGCCGCGAGCCAGACGGCACGCGAAGCGAGGTAAGGAGTGGCATCGTCACGCAGCTTCAACACCTGCGGCAGGACCTTTTCACCGGCCTCTTTGAGCTTCGTGAAGCCCACATGACGCACGTTGTTCACCGGCGATTGCAGCGCAGCGAGCTGACCTTCGACCGTGTCGTAGTTGATGGCCGGGATCTGCGGCTTGAAGCCCTTCGGAGCGATCCGGTAAATGGTGCCGCTGCAGGTCTCATCGGTGTCCTGATGGCCGCCGGTGCGCTTGTCATACCAATCGCTGATGTAGATGGCCCCATCGGCCCCCACGCAGACATCGGATGGACGGAACAGCGTCTGGCGTTCATCGGAGAGGTTGTTGGCTCCGCCGACGAAATCACTGCCTTTGAAGACGCCGGTGGTGTTCGTGGTGCAGAAGTCGAAGCGCTCGAGCTTGAAGCCTGCGCCATCGGGTTTCGGCAGGTAGCCGAAGACGACATTGCGACCGGTTTCGCAGCTCAGGAGCAGGCCGTTCCACTTGTCACCGAGGGCTCCGTTTTCGTAGAAGCACATGCCCGTGGGAGCACCGCCGCCATAGACATCGCCAGCGGGGATGATGCCGGGATCTTCCTGACGCCACTCGGCCACGGGAATCGTCTGACCGGGGCGTTTGTCCGCACGCCACTGGCGTTTTCCATCGGCGGAGAAGAAGCCAAAGCTGCCGCCTTCGATGAGATGGCTCACGCGACAGGCGGGCGGATCGTCGTTGTCATTGAGAAACATGTCGCCAAAGCTCGTACGCACGCCCTCGAAGCTGTTGCGGTAGTTGAAGCCAAGGATCTTCGCCTTGTGACCGCTCGGATCGACGCTGGCGGTGAAGCCGCCGACATAGACATGGCCGTCATCGCTCTTTTCACCGGCATAGGTGTTGTTGAGATAGGCACCGCCGATGCGGAAGGTCGTGCCGCTTTTGTCGCTGAACTCGGCGCCGCAGTTTCCATTGCTGAAGTAGAGACGGCCATCGGGACCGGCATACACGCTGTGCAGGCTGTGATCGTGCTGCGGCTGCTCAAAGCCGGAGAGGAAGATCTCACGCTTGTCCACCGCGGGGTCGAATTTGAGGTCGCGGTTCACATCGGTGTATTTGATGATGTTCGGCGTGTTGGAGACAAAGATCACGTTGTCGAACACGGCGACGCCGAGCGGGCATTCGAGTTCCTTCTCACGCACGAAGACATGGCTGCTATCGCATTGGCCATCGCCATCGGTGTCTTGAAGCACGCGGACACAGTCCCCTTCCCGGCTGCGGCCGCTGTGACGGCGGTAGTTCACGCCCTCGGTAATCCACACGCGGCCTGCGGCGTCGATGTCCATGTTCGCCGGATTGAAAAGCTGAGGCGAGGTGGCCCAAACGGTGATTTCGAGGCCCTCGGGCACTTTGAACATGGAAGGCTCCAGATGCTCCGGTTTGGCGTTCGCCGCATCGAAGGCCGGCTGGTTGTAATCCGGCGCAAAAGCGGGCTTCGCGGCCTGAAACGGGGCTTTTTCCTTTTTGGGTTTATCCGGCTTGGCGGCGATGAGCAAGAGCGGCGCGGCAACAGCGAGGGCGGCGAGGAGTTTTTTTCGATTCAGCATGGTCGGAGGGGCGATGGGAACGCAGAGAGGCCGGACCTCTTGCGGCGCGGAGCATGTCGAGGACCGCCAAGGCGTGCAAGAGAAGCCTCAAGGCCGAGTTGCGCCGCCGAAAGAGTGTCCTTAGCGTACTGGCATGTCCCACGAACTCGACTCCCTGCCAGGTCATGCGAGGCCCTTTTCCCAAGGGGAGCCCTGGTATGCCAGCGAGGATGCCAAGGGCGGGATTATTTTGCTCTTCGTCACGCTGGCTTTTTTGATCATGGCCGGGTGGATGGGGTATCGTGGCTTTGGGGCCGAGATCAGGCCGTTGAGCGCCGGGGATGTCGTCACGCGTGAGGCGCGGCTGCTTTCCGTGCAGCCGCATCGGAACTGGCTGGAGGCGCACCTCGACCAGCCACCCGGCCGCCCGGTGCAGATGGCGAAGGACCTTTACGCGAGCCTCTTCCACACCTCCTGGCCCTGTCGGGAGGAGGCCTGTGGCAAGGCGGGTTGGCCGGTGGTGATTGGTTTTGATCGTGCGGAATTCAGCGGCACGTCCGAAAGGCTGCAAATCGTCACGCTCGAAGCCAACGGAGTCACTCATCGCACGCTCACTCAACACAATGCCAGCCTGCGTGAGACCGCGGCCAACGCGAGGCTTGCCATCATGCCCCTGCTGATGCTGGCCGCCTTCTTTGGCATCGTCGGGCATGGGAAACTGCAGGCCGCTCAAACCTCACGCCATCATCCCGCGAAACTGCGGTGAATGATGACGCGAAGCAAAGACCTTCTCGACTGCCGCCAGCGGCACTCAAGCCGCCGCGACCTCGAACCCGGCGCGATAACTCTTCGTGAGCAGTTTGTCCGCCTCCGGTGAGTTGGCGAAGCGGAGGTTCGCAGCATCCCATTCAAGGACGAGCTTGCTCTCTTCCAAACGACCCGTGACGCTGTCGTAGCTGGGGCGGCACACGCGGGTGGCGATATTGCCGAGCTGCACCGTTTCCGCGAGCGGCGCGGCGTAGTGGAAGCCATCGCTGGTCTTTTTGCCTTCGAGGCAGGCATCAATCCAGGTGTGCCAGTGGCTGCGACCTTCTTCTTTGGGATATTTGAAGCCGGTGAATTTATCCATCGGGTAAAGCCGAGGTCCGGCCACATGCGCCTGCACGAGGCAGCCGTTTTCACCGATGAAAACGCTGCCGCTGGCAGGCAGATCAATGTCACCGGGCATCTGGGCGATCTTGTGGCTCGGCTTCAGGCCGCCATCCATCCAGGTGACCTTCAATGTCTTGCCTGCGGTGTAGGCCGTGCCGGGGAAGACGTAGCTCACCGTTTCATGTGAAGGCCAGATGTGATCATTCACGCCGCTGTTCTTGGCCGTGATGCTGATCGGGGCGGTGAGCTCGAGCGCCGTGAAGACGGGATCGAGGATGTGGCAGCCGAAATCACCCAGCGCTCCGCCGCCGAAATCCTGCCAGTCACGCCAGGAGAAGGGATGATAAGCGGGCGCGTAGTCACGCATCGGCGCGGCACCGATCCACAGGTCCCAGTTGAGGTTCGCAGGCGCTTGGGCGGAAGGTGGCGGAGCGAGAAGGCGCGTGCGTTCATTGCCCGTCACGCCCACCCATGACCACACTTCCTTCACCTTGCCGATGGCCCCTTCCTTGATCAGTCGAGTGCCAAGGCGGTATTCGATGGCGGAGTGGATTTGATTGCCCATCTGCGTCGTGACGCCGGTCTTTTCCGCCCACAGGCGCATCTGGCGAGACTCCCACACCGTGTGAGCGAGAGGCTTCTGGCAATAGACATGCTTCTTCTTCTGCATCGCCGCCACGGCCACAGGTGCGTGCATGTGATCGGGAATGCCGACGGTGACCGCATCAAAGCCATCGCCGAGCGTGCTAAACATCTCGCGGTAGTCGCTGAAGTGCTTCACGCCCGGATGCGCCTTGTCCGCCTGATCGAAGCGGTTCGCATCGACATCACAGAAGCCGACAAACTTCACCGCCGCATGCGCACCCACGTTCTTCAAATCGGTGAAGCCCATGCCGTTCACCCCCACGCAGGCCACTTGGAGTTTGCTGTTTAGATTTTGTCCGCGCACGAGCGATGGAAAAGCGACGGCGGCGGAGGCGAGCGAGGTGTTTTGAAGGAAGGAACGACGAGTGGTGGTGGTCATGACAAACCTACTACGCACCCACCCGCGCATGAATTGCACACTGTCGAGCAAGCACTGTGGATCAAAGCGCACCGACCGATGCTTTTATACACGCATGGACCACCAAACACACTCCCAACGCCGGTGGTTGCGTTTCGGCTTCACCGCCTGCGCAGCCGTGTCTCTCATCGCCACTGCCAAAGCCGGATCTCCGGTCGCCGCTCCCAAGAACCCAGCCCCCGTGGCCGCCGCTGACTGGAAAGCGAACACCATCGCCCCGGTGACCAATCCGATCTTCTTTGAAGACGCGATCATCCGCTCCGAGATCCGCCCGATCTTCGTGCATCACACGATCGACAACAACTTCCTCGGCGGCGGCACCGCTCAGCTCTATGCGCTGCAGCTCCGCTACGCTGTGACGGATCGCTTTGCGCTCATCGCCACGCAAGACGGCTACTTTGACATCAACAACGATGCTCTCGCTAACCCCAATGGCTGGATGGATCTCGCCGTCGGCTTCAAGTATGCGCTCATCGATAATCCCGCTGCCCAGTTCATCCTCACCCCCGGCCTGACCTATCAGATTCCGACTGGCGAGCGTGACGTGTTCCAAGGCCGTGGGGGTGGTGAGTTCAATCCCTTCGTCTCCTTCCAGAAAGGCTTTGGCGACCTCCATGTGAGCGGCAACCTCGGCCTCCGCATCCCGGTGACCACCGACGAGCAGAACCTCATGGCTCACTACAGCCTCATGGTGGACTACTACGTCAACCGCTGGTTCATCCCCTTCGTCTCCGCGAACTTTTGGACCAACCTCAATGATGGAACCAACATCGGCCTTCGCAGCAATGGCTACGACGTGATCAACTTCGGTGCCAGCGATGCCAACGGCGTCACTCAAGGCATGGTGGGCATCGGCTTCCGCAGCCGTATCACCAACAACGTTGATCTCGGTGCCGCTTATGAAGTCGCTGCCATTCGGCCTTACGGTCTGACGAACAACCGTCTGACCTTCGATATGTGCATCCGCTTCTGATCTGAATTTGCCGGTTGGTTACCGGTGTGTTGAAGACAACAAAATGGCGCATGGGAGCAGGGGTGCTTCCATGCGCTTTTTGCGTTGGGGGGAAAGCGGTGAAGCACATTTCACCGAAGCTATCACCCCGTCGTCCGCAGCCCCGAAGCGATGGCGTTGATCGAAATGAGCATGTCCGGCAGCATCGCATCG
Source organism: Verrucomicrobiaceae bacterium (assembly GCA_016713245.1). Taxonomy (GTDB): domain Bacteria; phylum Verrucomicrobiota; class Verrucomicrobiia; order Verrucomicrobiales; family Verrucomicrobiaceae; genus Prosthecobacter. The sequence continues at coordinate 2,183,369 of JADJPM010000004.1, forward strand.
GCGGAGGCTTGATCACCGGAGGCGAGGATGCCGCGCCATTCGCGGAGCAAGGCGATCTGCTGGAGATGCAGCACGCGCAGCGGGGCCTCGCGGATGTCGAGCGTGTAGGCGAGACGCGGGCGACGTTCGGCGAAGGTGCCCTGGAAGAGGTCTTCGAGGATCACTCGTGTGGAATCGAACTCGTCGAGGATGCGCCCCATGAAGCGTTCACGCACCGTGGCATCGGGCACGAGGCCCGCGTAGGCACGCATGAGGTCGGCATTGGCGCTGACGAGGGAGCTTTCGATGTTCGTGAGGACGTATTTGAGGAAGGCGGACTCGCGGAGAGCCGCAGCGAGGGCTTTGTAATCGGCCGGACGTTCGTCTCGCAGGTTCTTCAAGGCGGAGCCGGCCCCAAACCAGCCCGGCAGGTAGAAGCGAGCCTGCGTCCATGAGAAGACCCACGGAATGGCGCGGAGGTCATCGAGTGAGGCCTGGCCTGTGCGACGCGAGGGACGCGAGCCGATGCGGGAATTCTCCAGCGCATCAATCGGCGTGGCAGTGCGGTAAAAGGCCATGAAGCCTTCGGTGTGCAGCAGCGAGCGATAGGCATCGCGACTGGAGGCGGCCAGATCATCAAGGATGTGCTCCACCGATGATGCTTGCGGTTTCGCATGACGATGACGGGCGGTGGCGGAGGCGGCAGAGGCCATCAGAATTTCTGCGTTATACACGGCGGAGCCAAAGTGAGCGTATTTTTGCGCGATGGTTTCTCCCTGCTCGGTCATGCGCATGCTGCCGCTGAGCGAGCCATGCGGCAGGGCATCCATGAACCAATGCGTGGGACCTGCGCCACGTCCCACCGTGCCGCCGCGACCATGGAAGAAGACCGGTTTTGCCCCATGCTGGGTGATGGTATCCGAAAGCGCCTTCTGAGCGCGATGCAGCGCCCACTGGCTCGCGAAGATGCCGCAATCTTTGTTGGAATCCGAATAGCCCACCATGACCTGAAAGCTGGGATCGCTGCCGAGCTTTTCACGAAGGGCGGAGAGGCTGTTTTGCGTCACCGGATGGCTCATGAAGGCCGTCACGATGCCAGGACCAGCTTCGAGGTCGCCCATGGTCTCAAACAAGGGCACGACCGGCAGCGGGCAGCGCAGACCTTTCGGCGTCCACTCCGCCAAACCGGCTTCACGGGCCAAAAGATACACGATGAGCAAATCCTCCACGCATCGGGTCATTGAGACGATGAGCGATCCGAGGCCGGAAGTGCCATGCGCCTGGATGTGAGCGGCCAACACGCGATGGCAGGCCAGCACGGTATCCGCCTCGGGTCCGGCGGAAACGCCCGGCGAAAGGAACGGACGCGGTGAACGCAGTTCGCGATCCAGCAGCGCCCGCTTTTCCTCCACGCTCCAATCCACAAAACTGCGCTCATCGAGCAATCCAGCGGCTCGCAGAAGCTGATCGAGAGCTTTTTCGTGAAACGCGGAGTTTTGCCGCACATCCAGCGAGGCACTGTGGAAGCCGAAGGCCTGCAAGCGCTGCCGCACCGGCACGATGAGGTCGGTCACGAGAGCCGCCGCGCCCACCTCCGTGAGCGTGGCCGCGAAGGTGTTGAGGTCCGCGAGCAATTCTGCGGCCTGCGAGTAGGCCGCGGGAGAAGCGGGCTTCTCGGCGGCGAGCAACACCTTGGCCCGCATCAGGTAAGCGGCACAGCGCCAGGGCTCCTCCTTGTTGCGGTCCATGATGTAGGCCAGATCGGTGTGCGGCTCGTTTTGCAGCGAAGCAGAAAGCGTGGCGATGAGCTGCTCCAGTGCCTCCGGCGTGCGCTGGAAGAGGGAGCTGAGCGGCAGATGACCGGCGAGATTTTCGATGGCACGGCGCTGCACGCGGAGAGCATTCGAGCGCAGGGCCTTCAAGGCATGCTCGGTGACTTCCGCCGTCACGAAAGGATGGCCGTCACGGTCCCCGCCGATCCATGAGCCAAAGCGCAGCAGCGGTTTCACGTCCTCGATCTTCTCCGCCGGGAACCCAGCGGCGATCCAAGCCTCACGGAGATGCACATGAGCGCGGTAGAGCGCCTCAGGAAACACTTCGCGGAGGTAATGAAGCGCATTTTGCAGTTCCGCCTCGATGCTGGGCCGCGTCACATGGATCTCGCCGGTGCGCCAGAGGTTCTCGAGCTGCGTTTGCAGCAGGCCGTGAAGCCGAGACTGCTCACGCGGCGTGTAGGCGGTGTTCTCGTGGCGCTCCATGAGGCCGTAAATCTCGCGGTGTAGATCCCGCACAGTCTCGCGCTTCGCCTCCGTGGGATGGGCCGTGAGCACCGGCTCCACGGCGACATCTCGCAGCACGTTCAGGATGTCGTCCCCGCTCAGGCCAAGGTCCAGCATGTCCCGCATGTTATCCGGCCACAGGCCCTGCTCGGCCTCGGGACCCGATTGCTTTTCACGCAGACGGCGGATCTGCGAAGCGGCACGTTCCTCGACGATGTTGAGGAGCTGAAAGGCGATCGAGTAGGCCTGACCGAGCGACCGCGTGGCCTGCACCTCGCTCGTGGGTGCCTCGGCATGAATCCATGGCAGGCTGGCGGCCAGTTGCGGCTCCCCCATGCGTTTCAACACGGCGGCAAAGGCCTGCATGAGGAACTGAAGATCATCTCGAAGAAGCTGAAATCCGAGCTGGCGGAGCGACGTGGCGGGCGGGGTTGGCATGGGGTCCTCTTCTCCAAGCAGGAACCGGGCCGGGTGCAAACGAGGAGTCGGAAAAACTGGTTTCGTGCGTATGGAGCTACCGCATGATCTTTCGCCTCTTTTTCTACCTCCTGGCCATCCAGAGTGCCTCGGCCCTCACGGCGGATGAACTGCAAAACTTCATCAACGAGGCGATCAAGTCCGAGAAGGGCTCCGAGGTGGTCATTCCACCCGGAAGGCATGTGCTCGATCATTCACTGGTCATCCAAAACGCCAAAAAACTCCACGTTGCCGGGCTCGATGCTGAACAAACCATCCTGCAACTGCCTCCGCTGGCCTTTGCAGAACTCAGCGAGCCTGCCAAGGCCGGTGACATCCTCCTCCGCGTGCGGCGTCACCAATCCTTCAAGCCCGGCATGCGCCTTCACCTGGAGGCCGACGGGGCCGTGGATGACTTCACCCAGAAGCCAAAACCCTACCACCTCGCCACCCTGTCAAAGATCGAGGGAAACACCCTTCATCTCGTGAAGCCCCTCGACTTCCCTGCCCCAGCCGGAACGCTCATCCGTGACCCCGATGCGGCGAACATCTTCGAGATCCGCGGCACCACCTCGGAGGTGCGAATCAGCAAGCTCACCCTCGATGGCGGTCGGGTGGCGGGTGATCCACCCGTGCGTGGCCATGTGCAGCTCTGCGGCATCCTGGCCCAGGGCCCCTACAGCTATGAAAAAGGCCCCACCGGGCCGCTCATCAAGAATCTCCACATCGAGCGCTGCTTCATCCAGAACTGCCACGGCCGCGGCATCGCCCTCTACGCCTGCGAAGAGGCCCTCATCGAGAATTGCACCATCCGGGACACCTCGGATGAGGCCATCGACTTCGACCACTTCACCACCGGCAGCATCGCACGGCACAACCACATCGCCCGCAGCCTGGTGGGCGTGGAATTGAATGACGCCAGCGCCTGCCTCGTCGAGCAAAACGATTTCCTCGCCTGCCAGACCGGCATCCACCTCTGGCGCTGGTGCAAACAGCCCGGTCTCAATGAAACGAACGTCATCTCCGGCAATCAGTTCGAGCAGACCCGTGGCAATGCCATTCAAATCGCCTCCGGCACAGCCAAGAACACCGTCACGGGCAATGTGATCAGCACCTCCGGCAAGAACGGCATCGTCCTCTCTGGTGAAAAGCAGGTCGTGAAGGGCAATGCCATCTCCGGCAGCACCTTGAAAGACATCGCCGTGCAGGCAGGCACGCATGACATCATGCCCTGAGACGAAGCCATAACACTGAGCCAAAGCTGAACGGATAAGAAATCGTAACCGCCCTGAATCGCGAGTCACCTGCACTCTTCTCCCTGATGAGAAGCGGGTGGCATTACGACTCAAAAAACGCTCGCATCCTGGCACAGTCCTTGCTTTGGAGAGAAGATTGTCAATTCGTGGCCCAACCATCTGCGAATTGGCCTCAACCAACCCAACCACCAATCAACCATGACCCACCCTGCGCTTATGCGTCGCGGGCGTGGCACCACGCTGTTTTCCGCAGCGTGCGCCGCGCTTTGCTGTGCCTCCACGTCGTTGCACGCTGCTGAAACGTCCACCATCCAAAGCGGAGACACCGCCTGGCTGCTCACCTCCACCGCCCTCGTGCTCTTCATGATGATCCCCGGCCTCGCGTTGTTTTACGCGGGCCTTGTGCGTTCGAAAAACGTGCTTTCGATCTTCATGCAGTGCTTTGCCCTCACCGCCGTGCTGAGCCTCGTGTGGCTCGTCTGCGGCTACTCGCTCAGCTTTACGGGCGATAGCGGCTTCATCGGCGGCTTCGACAAGATGTTCCTCAAGGGCGTGACGCCTGCCAGCACCTACGCGGCCTATCCGAACATCCCGGAACACCTGTGGTTCGCCTACCAGATGATGTTCTTCCTCATCACACCGGGGCTTTTCATCGGGGCCTTTGCCGAGCGCATGAAATTCAGCGCCATCATGGTCTTCAGCATCCTCTGGAGCCTGCTGGTGTATGCCCCCACCTGCTGGGGAGTGTGGCATAAGATGGAGTTCTTCGGCCTCAAAAATGTGATCGACCTTGCCGGTGGCATCGTCGTCCACATCACCGCCGGTGTGGCCGCTCTCGTGGCCTGTATCATGGTGGGGCCGCGCCGAGGTTTCCCCCAGCAGCAGATGATGCCGCACAATCTTCCCTTCACCGTGGCCGGAGCCGGCATGCTGTGGGTGGGCTGGTTTGGCTTCAACGGCGGCAGCCAGGTGGCCGCGAACGGCAGCGCCGCGATGACGGTGGTGGTCACGCACCTCTCCGCCTGTGCTGCCTGCGTGGTGTGGTCGATCATTGAGAAGATCAAAGTGGGCAAACCCAGTGCCCTCGGCATCGCCACCGGCTCCATCGCGGGCTTGGCGGCCATCACTCCTGCCTCAGGCAAGGTCGGCCCCGTGGGGGCCATCTGCATCGGCAGCATCAGCGCCCTCGTGTGCTGGTTCTTCTGCGCCAAGGTGAAACAGAAATTCAAGTATGACGACTCGCTCGATGTCTTCGGCGTGCATGGCGTGGGTGGCTTCATCGGCACGATCCTCGTGGCCGTGTTTGCGTCCCCCACCTTTGGCGGCCTCGGTTATGCCGAAGGCATGACGATGGGCAGCCAGCTCACGACTCAGCTTCTCGCCTCGCTCTACACGATCATCCTTTCCGGCGTGGTCAGCGTGGTGCTGCTCAAAGTCATTGGAGCCACCATCGGCCTTCGCGTGGATGCAGATGAGGAAAACCAGGGCCTCGACCTCGCCGAGCACGGCGAGAGCGGCTACAACGCGTAAATGCGACTCAAAATCAGTGCAGCGGCCGGATCACCCAGCGTGGTCCGGCCGTTTTTACTCCCAACATTCGTTCAAGAAGAACCAAGAAAGGATCTTGTCGGCAAAATGCTCCCATGCCGACTGTTGTCGCTCACGATAATGATACCATGAGACAGGTGTTTGCTGCTGGCCCGACACGAACGCCCATAGTTGGTGCTCTGAGTGGCAGTTGGTTGATTCGGAAGAACGCTCAAGGGTGTAGGTCAGTGGTTTGATCACCTCTTCTCAAACACCGGCTTCCCGCCCTTGATCCCCGCAGTGATGCGATGGCCGTCTTTGAAGCCGCCTTCGAGGACGGCGAGGGACAAGCAGATCGAGGAGGTGCTTTTGGATGGCGCGTTTGAGGGGCCTCGCGCCGAAGACGGGATCGAAGCGGGTGGTGCCGTCGGTGACGGTGAGGTGGATGTTCTGCTTCGCGAGGCGTTGAAACCGTTGAAGATGACGATTCAGCACGCTGGTGGCGCAGGGACGGCTAGCAGTGGTCTCTGAGGCCGGTGGTGAAGTGCAGGCGCTGGAGTCGTGCGCATCTGCCTGCGCACTGCCACCACGACCACCCAGAAGCTGTGAACGCAAAGTTCGCCAGCCACTCACCCAATGGCCACGCATGATTACCCCCACTTCAGTGACCGTGCCGCCATCTATGAAGTCACCATGATGGCTTCATGGTATTGACCTCAAAGCGCCTTGTGCGAACCATCGCAGAAGGGCGGGTTCTTCGAGTGCTTGCAATTGCACAGCCACACCTTCTTCGGCTCGGTGAGCGTGAACTTCTTCGGGCCGAGTCCGGTGCCCTTGTGCGAGCCATCACAGCTCGGCTGATGCCCGCTGAGGCCGCAGGCGCACCACCAATGGTCACCGGCAGGGAGTTCGAGGGCCACGGGCTGCTTGTCGTAGATCTTGGGAAGAGTGTCCATGCGGTGACTCTCCACGGATCACGCTCACCTTCAAGATCGAAACAAAGTGGAACAGGTTTTTAACCTGTTCATTCCCCGAGCCGAACGGGTTGGAAAACCCGTTCTATATTCATCAAGCCTCACACATCGCACACCATCGCCGCGTGGCGGAGGGCAAGGATGGGATCGTCCCAGGTCGGGATGAATTCATGGGCGACAAAGTCATGATAACCGATCTCCAACACGGCCTGCATGACGGCGGGATAATTGATCTCCTGATGTTCATCGAGCTCGCAGCGGCCCGGATTGCCCGCCGTATGCAAGTGACCGATGTATTCGGCGTGTTGACGCAGGCGGCGGATGATGTCGCCGTTCATGATGCTCACATGGTAGATGTCGAAGAGCAGCTTGAAGTTCGGACTGCCGATGTTTTTGATCAAATCGACGCAGAAATCGACGTCGTCGCCAAAGTAGCCGGGATGCCCTTTCATCGGGTGGGAACTGTCGCGGGAGTTCAGATGTTCCAGAACGAGGGTCACCCCCTTTTTCTCCGCCAGAGGCAGGACTTCTTTCCAGGTGCTGAGGCAGGCATCGATGGCCTTGTCACGATCCATGCCGTCGAATTTCATGCCGGTGAAGGTGATGACCTTCTTGCAGCCCACATCAGCGGCAAGGTTGATCGATTCGGTGAGCTTCGTGACGACCTCATCGTGGAAGGCCGGATTGCAGGGACCTTTGGCAAAACCGTGGCTGCTGACGAGGGAGATGTCCAACCCCAGCTTTTTCACATCCGGGTAGAGTTTCGAATCAATGCCCTCGATGCCGACGAGGCCGATCTCCTTCGCGTGCTTTGCCAATTCCAACGTATCCATCGGCTTCCAGCACCAGCCCATCAGCGTGTGCTTGATGCCGTGGTTCTTGATCTTGTAGGCGGGATCAGCGGCGGCTTTGGCGATGTTTTGGGCATCGAGACGCGTGACAGCAAGAGCGGAAGCGGCGGCGGCGAGGAAGGAACGGCGTTTCATGGTCGATTGGAGAGGGGCGTGGAGATCGGTGGATACGAAAAGAGGTCAAGGTGAGACCACCCTGACCTCCTCACGATGAAGTCGATGCACTAAACGGAGATCACTCCGCCTTCTTGGTCTTGGCAAGCACGCCTTTGAGTTTCTTGGCAAAATCCTCTGGAGCGGAGCTACCTACCTGTTTCGCCACTTCCTTGCCCTCAGGGCTCAGGATCTGGATGTGCGGGATGCCGTCCACGCCCGCCTTGGTGGCCGCCTTGCTGTTGGAGTCCTCATCCACGTCCAGGTAGGCCCAGATGAACTGATCGTGATAGCCCTTCACCTGCTTGCTGGGATAGACCTCCTTCTTCATCATCTGGCAGGGCGGGCACCAGGAGGCCGAGAAGACGAGGATGACCGGTTTACCTTCGGCTTTGCCTGCGGCGATGGCCTCGGGGGCGCTGGTTTTGAAGTTCGGGCTGCCCTTCGGAAAATCGCTCGCGAGAGCGGAGGCGGTCAAGGCAGCAAGGAGGAGGGTGAGGAGCTTTTTCATGGGTAGGTTTTGCGCATTCGCGCTCCGCTAAGATGCATTCGCCGCCGTTTTATTTCAGTCTTTTTTCATCAAAGCGGCATTCATCACGACCAGCCGCCGCCAGCAGGTGAGAAGGCCGCCAAGAAAAATCACCGTCAGCGCCAGCTTGATGCCCCATCGTTCCATTTGAGCCAGATGCTGGCCCAGTTCGATGAGCGAGCCGACCGTCAGCACCGCCATGCGATGCTGCTTCGCCATCGGACCACGAAAATCATGCGTTCCCGTCAACGCCGCCCCCAACGTCCGCACATAGGCGGTGCCCATGGCCGTGCAGGCAGCACACCAGCCGAGCGGGATCATGTCGAAGAGCTTCACCACGCCTGGCTCTCCTGCCCCGCTGTAACCTGCGCCGACCAAGATCAGCACATCTGCAAGCCGATCTGGCGCATCGTTGTAAATCACTCCAGCGGGCGATCCTTTGCCGCCCTCCACGGCCACCATGCCGTCGAGCAGATTGCAAATGAGACGCATCTGCATGCAGGCAATCGCGCCGAGCCATGAGGCGATGATCCACGGCCCGGTCTGATCGCCTGCATGCATGAAAATCCACCATGCCCCGGCAGCAAACACCATGCTGAAGATCGAAATGACATTCGGCGGCAGCCCGAGACGCACGCAAAAGCCCGCCAAAGCCTTTGCCCACGCTTGATCACGCGATTTCAAAACACGGCGGGAGGAAAGGTGCTCGTCTGGAACGCTCATGGCTAGATCACTAGCCAGCCACCCCAGGTCAGCAAATGACGAAACCCGAATGACGAATGCCGAATCCGCGCTTTCGTCATCCCTCATGTCTTCTCCGCCAAAGCCCTGGCTTCTCCTGCTCTCCGTCTTCGCCATCGCGACGTGTGGACTGGTCTATGAGCTCATCGCGGGCACGCTGGCCAGCTACCTGCTCGGAGATTCGGTGACGCAGTTTTCCACGGTCATCGGCGTGTATCTCTTTGCCATGGGTGTCGGCTCGTGGTTCTCGCGATTCTTCACCGGGAACCTCATCGCCACTTTCATCCGAGTCGAGTTCATGATCGCCCTGCTTGGAGGATGCTCAGCGGCGCTGCTCTTCCTGCTGTTTGGCTGGAGCATCTCTTTCCGCATCCCACTCTACAGCATCGTCTTCCTCATTGGAGCCCTCGTAGGTCTGGAGATCCCTCTACTGCTCCGCGTGCTGGAGGGCCGTTTCGCCTTCAAAGACCTCGTCTCGAATGTTTTCAGCTTCGACTACATCGGCGCCTTGCTCGCCTCGCTGCTCTTCCCACTCGTTTTGATGCCCCATCTGGGCCTCGTGAGGTCCGCCTTCCTTTTTGGTCTCATCAATGCCGCCGTCGGCCTTCTCACGCTGCGCATGCTGAGGCATGAGTTGCCTCAAAAAAACGGCTTGTGGCTCACGGGCGGCCTCGTTTCGGTCATTTTGATCATCGGCATGCTCTCTGGAGAAAAAATCACCCGCTGGGGCGAGATCGCCGCCTTTCCCGATCCGGTCATCTATGCCGAATCCACTCCTTACCAGCGCATCGTGCTCACCGCGTCGAAGCACGAGCTGCGCCTCTACCTCAACAGCAACCTGCAATTCAGCACGAAGGACGAATATCGCTACCACGAGGCCCTCGTGCATCCCGGCCTGTCACGACTCCCGAACGCCAAAAAAGTCCTCATCCTCGGCGGCGGCGATGGCCTGGCTGCCCGCGAGGTGCTTCGCTACCCGCGCATCGAGAGCATCACGCTCGTTGACCTCGATCCCGCCATGACGCGACTGTTTTCCACGAACGAACTGCTCACCCCGCACAATCAAAACGCCCTCACCAGCCCTCGCGTGAAGGTCGAGAATGCCGACGCCTTCATCTGGCTTGGCGAGCCGCGTGGCCCCTTCGACTTCGTCATCATCGACTTCCCCGATCCATCGAATTTCTCCCTCGGCAAACTCTACAGCACCACCTTTTACCAGCGCCTTCGCCGCAGCATGAGCCCGGAGGCCGCCGTCGTCGTGCAAAGCACCTCGCCCTTCGTCGCCCGAAAATCCTTTTGGTGTGTCGATGCCACCCTGCAAGCCTCCGGCTTACACACCGAGCCGTATCACACCTTCGTCCCCAGCTTTGGTGAATGGGGCTTCATCCTCGCCTCCCACAAGCCTCTCAGCCTTCCCTCCGCTCTTCCTGAAGGCCTCCGTTTCATCAACGAGGAAACCCTCGCCCAACTCCCCCGCTTTCCCCCCGACATGGCCCGCCTCGCCACCGAAACGAATCACCTCAGCAACCAAGCTCTCGTCCGTTACTTCGAGGAAGAATGGGCGCAGTGATGCCTTTGAGTGGGAATGCCCCTGAGAAATCTGTTTCTCCGCGAAATCAAAAGCACGCACATCAAGGACGAAAATCCTTGCCTGAAATGCTGTCGTTCGTTGAAATCAGTTCATGCCTCAAAACCTTGACGCTCTCCGCCTCGCCCTCCAGCATTCACCAGATAATATCCCCTTGCTTCTGCTTTATGCGGAAGGCTGTCTTGAGGACGGCCTCATGGAGGATGCAGAGCAAAGCTTTCAGCGAATTCTCAAAGACGATCCTGGGCATGCCGAGGCACGGCTAGGTCTAGCTCGTGTCGCTTTGGGCCAAGGAAAAACCTCACAGGCGGCTGTGCGAGCCGAGCAGGTCATCGCGGACACACCTTCCTGCGCCGCAGCCTACCTGCTGCTTGCTCGTGTTCACATCACCGAAGACGATCTGCCGAAGGCGAAAGCCATGTATGACAAAGGTATCGCCCTGAATCGCTCGCTCGCCGATCCGGGCATCGAAAAAGACCTTCATGGCATCAAACCCGCCTCCGATGAAGATCCTGGCCGTAAACGCGCTGCCATCACCTCGGGCGGCAGTTACATCGAGTCCACGGATAGGAAAGAGACGGATGACGATGGACACCCACGAGGCGGTGCCGCCTTTGATCTGGGGTTGGCCGATTTTGAGAAGCCGAAGCTCAATTTTGCCGGTGTGGGCGGCATGGAGGCGCTGAAGGAAGAAATCCGCATGAAAATCATCTATCCGCTTCAGCACGCAGAGCTCTTCAAAGCCTACGACAAGAAGATCGGAGGCGGTGTGCTGCTTTACGGCCCTCCCGGCGTGGGAAAAACCCTCATCAGCAAGGCCACCGCTGGCGAAATCAAAGCCAACTTCATCGCCTTGGGGCTTCACCAAATTCTCGACATGTGGATCGGCAACTCCGAGAAAAACATGCACGAAGTTTTCGAACTCGCCCGCCAGAACGCACCGACCATTCTGTTTTTCGACGAGGTCGATGCCCTGGCCGCTGATCGCCGCGACCTACGCCAAAGTGCCGGTCGCAATCTCATCAACGCCTTCCTCTCCGAAATGGATGGGGCGGAATCCGACAACGACGGCGTGCTTGTCATCGGCGCGACGAATGCCCCTTGGCATATCGATCCCGCGTTTCGCCGTCCTGGCCGATTTGATCGAACGCTCTTTGTTCCGCCGCCCGATGAAGGCGGTCGCGCAGCGATCATTGAGGTCATGGCGCAGAAGAAACCCATCGGCGAGCTCGATCCGCGAGCGCTGGCGAAAAAGACCGATGGCTTCTCCGGGGCCGATCTCAAAGCGGTCTTCGATCTTGCGACCGAGGAGGTTTTGAACGCCGCCATGAAAACGGGCAAGGTCATCCCGCTCACCACGAAGGACCTCATCAAAGCTGCCGGCCGACACAAGCCGACGACAAAAGCCTGGTTCGAGAGCGCCAAGAACTACGCCATGTATTCCAACCAAAGCGGCTTCTACGATGATGTGTTGAAGCATCTCGGCCTCCTGAAGCGCTAAATCTTTTTTGCAGCGCGCATGTCCGACGACTTACATCCCTCGCCCGAAGCCGCTTTTGCCCGCGGCCAGTTGCTGCAAAACCAGCATCGCATCCCAGACGCTATCTCCTGCTACAAGCAGGCTCTTGAACTCGATGCTCACCATACCCCTAGCTTCATCATGCTGGCACTGTGCTGGATGAACGAAGACGACACAGCGGCGCAATCGCTCGACGCCGCCAGACGGGCCGTTGCTCTGGCACCTGAGGACCCTTTCGCCCGCAGCGTGATGGCGCTCGCCATGAACGCGAATGCCAAAGACGGCCAGACCGCGGCGATCAAGGAGGCACTCCAGCAGGCGGAGGAAGCCTTAGCCCTTGATCCCGACAGCGACTTCAGCCATGCGGTGCTCGCCCGTCTCCATCTCCGGCTGCGCGACTATCCGAGAGCCGAAGTCGCAGCTCGTGCCGCCCTAGCTCTCGATACCGAGAACAGCATGGCTGCTGAGGTGCTGTCCATCGCCCTGCTGAACCAAAAGAAGGACGCCGACAACCAGGATCTCATCCGTTACCAACTCGAACGCGATGCGGAGGATGACAGCGCGCACACCAGCGCCGGCTGGATGGCGGTGATGAAGGGGGATCACAAGGCGGCCAACCAGCACTTCCTGGAGGCCCTGCGCCTCAATCCCATGAACGAAAACGCTCGCATGGGGCTTATCGAGTCGTATCGCGCCCGGTCGTGGTTCTACCGCAGCTACCTCCGTTTCTGCCATTGGATGAACCAGTTCACTGAAGGCAGGCAGAACGCCATCATGATCGGCGGCTTCATCGGTTACAAGGTGCTCAGCGGCTATTTGAAAGGTGTGTCACCCTTCTTGGCCAATGTCGTGATCGGTGCTTGGCTCATCCTCGCCCTCTGGTCACATCTGGCCCGTGGCTTGAGCACCTTCTTCGTCACTATGGATCGCTTCGCCCGCCAGGCCCTGCGTCCGCGCGAATACTGGGAAGGAGTCGTCGTTGGCTGGCTGATCTTCTTCGGCTTGGCCTCCATGATACTGGGCTATGCCTTCGACGAGCCACGTTCTGGCTCCGTGGCGCTGACCTTTGTGCTCGCGGCCGTGGCGAACGCAGCCGCATTCACCAATGATCATCATTTGGGCCGCCACATCTACGCCATCGCGGCCGCGTTCTCAGGCTTGGGTGCAATCTACTCCGCGATCTCGGCTTTGGCGCATCTGTCGCTGCCCTACGCAGGCATCACAGGCCTGCTCGCCCTACTGATCGGCGTCCTCATCACTTGGCTGCGCCCCTTCCGGGTGCTCTACGCCTGAGATCAACGTGTTGGCTTCATCAGATACGCAAAGAAGTCCCTCAGGTCGGCGTCGCTCATGCCAGCAGTGAGGCCTTCGGGCATGAGAGAGATGGGGGAGGCTTCAAGCTTCTCAATGTCGGCTTGTTTGATGGCGGTTTTGTTTCCGGCGAGGTCTTTGAGGGCGATGCCTTGGCCATCCTGCGCATCCATGAGACCGGTAAGGAGCTGACCGCCCTTGGTCGTCACGTTGTAGGTGCCAAAGCCTTCGCGGATTTCGAGGCTGGGGGTGAACATGTTGTCGAGCCAGAAGTCAGCGTTGCTGCGGTCGTAGCCGGTGAGCTCGGGGCCGATGGCTCCGCCTTCGCCGAAGAGCTTGTGGCAGACGGCGCAGCGGGCGGTGAATTGCAGCTTGCCCTTCTCGGCATCGCCGAGGCCGGTTTTGATCACGGCTTTGATGCGCTCGGCTTCCTTTTTCTTCTCGGGCGTGGGACCGGTGGCGAGCAGGCCTTTCCAGTGCTTTTCGATGCTGGCGTCGATGTCCGCATCTTTGTGCAGGCTGAGCTGGCGGACGATGTCGATGGTGAAATGCTTCGCGGGCACCTTCCACTCGTTGACGAAGCTCATCAAAATTTGCGCCCATTCCTTGCGACCGGCCATGACGCGCAGGGCGTCCTCGCGCAGGGCTTTGTCTCCGGCGATTTGACCTTCCCAACCGAGCAGGAGGGCCTCGGGGAGGCGTTTGTCGTCAAACTTGGCCGCGGCCTGCAAAATGCCGCGTTTGAGGCTCGGAGCCGCGCTGGACTTCAAAATCGCCACCATGGGCATCACCGCCTCTTGCTTGCCGAGTTCGGCCAAAGTCTTCGCGATGGCGATTCGGGCCGTGTTCGTCGCTTTGGTGTCAGAAAGCAGTTTGAGAGCGTTTTTGAGCGCCTCCGCGTTTCCACTGCGCAACGCGAGCGTGAGATCACCACCGCTTTGCTTCGCCATGTAGTCGTTGAGGGCCTTGGTGAGCGAATCCGGCAGTTTCGGCATCTCCGCGCCTTCAAACGCCGACGCGATGCCTGCGATGAATTTGCCTCGCAGGGTTTCATCGTGGGTGAGGGCGAGAAGGTCGGCACAAGAGTTGAGGTTTTCTTCCCCACCCGCCATCGCGTAGCGTTTCGCGAGCTTTTCGGCGAGGTGTTCGCGGAAGAGCTTCGTGTTCAAAAAGGCTGCATCCAACTTCAAGAAGGCAAAAACCGCTTCACGCTCCTTTTCCACTTTCGATTCGAGCGCCCACCACGCGAGAAGCGACAGATGACCGCTCTCGTCTTCGATATCGCCTCTCTTAAGTGTGTCCAAAGCGACAAACGCAGGCAGTCTTTTGGCGCTGGCCAGCACTTGAGCCCGAACCTCGAGTTCATCGCTTTTCGCTAGAATGAGCAGCGTTGAGGAAGCCAACCAGACGTTGTTAAGTTCACCCACCATCTTGGCCACCCAGCGCCTGACATAAACATCTTTATGATTAGCTGCGGTCATGACTTCCGGCCCGCCTTGGCCGTCTTTTTGCGGATGCATTTGGTCAATCCAATCCCAAGCCCACAGCGCCTCCAAAGCATTTGGATTCCCAGGCTTGTAGAGCATTTCGAAGAACTTTGGTTCCAAGTCCTTCATCCCCCGCCACCCAATCTCCAACACCGCCTGCTTGCGGAACCACTCGTTTTGATGGCTGAGGTAACCCAGCAGTTCCTCGCCACTCGCTTTGCTCAAATCAAAAGGCTTGAGCTTCGGAGCGCCAGCCGCAGGGCGCACGCGGTAGATGCGTCCGCTGGTTTTGTGCCAGTCATCGACGGGGCTGACGTGGCTGAGGCGGGTGTCATACCAGTCGGCCATGTAGAAGCCGCCATCGGGGCCGACGCCGGCCCAGACGGGGCGGAACCAGCGGTCAGTGGTAGTGATAAGCTGCTCTTCGTCCTTGGTGCGGAAGGTGGAGCCGTCGGGAAGACGCTCACTGACATAGACGAGGTTGTGCAGGGCATTCGGGGCGATGATTTTGCCTTCGTAGGCGCTGCCGAGCAGGCCGCCCTCATAAACCGTAAAGGCTTGGGGGAAGCGCTTATTATCGCCCTCGTGCTTCATGTGCTCGAACCAGCCGAAGGCATACGGATTGGTGAGCGGGCCATGTTTGCCCCAGCCTTTGATGCCGTAGCTGCCTTGCTCGTAGTGCATGCCGCGAGTGGCTCCGTTGGTGCCGGAAAAGAGGCGACCTTTGCTGTCGAAATCGAGGCTGAAGGTGTTCCCGCCACCCTCGGCGTAGATTTCGAAGGTCTTCTTTTTCGGATGGTAGCGCCAGATGCACTGACCTTCCCATTTCACGTTCTTGGTGTTCGCGCTGCTGACGTTGCCGGTCGTCGTGCTGCCGTTGGCACCGTAAAGCCAGCCGTCCATGCCCCATTGCAGGCTGGTGGCGACGCTGTGGGTGTCTTCGAGGCCGAAGCCGCTGAGCTCGACCTCGGGGTCGCCATCCGGTTTGGCATCGAAGTCGGCATCGGGATAGCTCAGGAGGTAAGGCGGATTCAGCACCCAAATGCGCCCCATGCCATGCAGCGCCGCGCTGGCGATGTTCAGGCCGGTGATGACGTCTTCATGCTTGTCGTAGAAGCCGTCGCCGTCGGTGTCTTCGAAGACGGTGATCTTGTCCGCGCCTTTTTCGCCACGAGGTGGCGGCAGCGGCACTTTGTCGAACTTCGCACGGAGGTGCTGGTCGTAGCTGACGATCTTCAATCCGGCGGGAAATTGGTACTGGCGATACTGCGTGACCCACATGCGGCCTTTCGAGTCCCAGCTCACATAAAGCGGCTGCTCAACGACCGGCTCATGCGCCATGAGGTCGATGGCGACATCGCTGCGTGTTTTGAAAAGCTTCACGGCCTCCTGCGGCGCGGTGGGCGGGGTGTCATCGCGCATGACGCCGCGTCCGGGGCGTGTCTCCATGATCTTTTTGACCGCTTCGTTACCGGCGGGGCCAGTTTGCGTGAAGGCAGGTGCGGAAAGGATGAGAAGGACAAAAGGGACGCGGAGCATGGCAATGAAACGGCGGGTTGGGGGAAAGCCTTGTGGCGTGAAGAGGTACTTTCCTGTCATTCGTCTGGGAAGAGGCTTTTCTCCTTGAGTGGTGCGGCTTCGAGGGGAGCGGCGCTAGGAGGAGAGGGCAGCGGGGCACTTGGGTGACGCCACCAGTGCCAAACCACGACGCCCAG
The DNA here is from genome assembly GCA_016713245.1 of Verrucomicrobiaceae bacterium. Lineage (GTDB taxonomy): Bacteria > Verrucomicrobiota > Verrucomicrobiia > Verrucomicrobiales > Verrucomicrobiaceae > Prosthecobacter. The sequence continues at coordinate 2,199,734 of JADJPM010000004.1, forward strand.
CAGGAGGGCGGTGAAGAGTCGGATGCTGCCGGGGCTGGACATGCGACAAGGAAAAGTCCCGGAAGCATGGAAACGCAAGCTGCGCCTTGTCTGCCGGGCCGTTTTCGCTGAGATGGCGGCATGGATTCACTCACCGCCTTTGCCGAAAACCTCCTTCCTGAAGCCCTGCGCCTCCTACGCCGTCTGGTGGAGATCAATAGCTTCACTGCGAATGCGGCGGGGGTTAATCTCGTGGCCGAAAAGACGGCGGAGATCTTCGCTGAGCTGGGCTTTGAGGCGGAATTCTCGCCCTGTGCGACCGAGGGCACTGGCAATCATGTGTTTCTGCGCCGTCGCGGCGCTGGCGGTGATCCGGTGGTGCTGGTGACGCACTCGGACACGGTGTTTCCCGCCGCGGAGGAGGCCAAAAACGATTTCCGATGGGATGAGCGACCTGCCGAAGGTCGCATCTACGGCCCCGGCGTGATCGACAACAAAGGCGGCACGCTTCTCATTTGGATGATCCTGCGCCTGCTGAAGGAACAGATGCCGGAGGTGTTTGATCACACGCATTGGTTGGTGGCCTCGAACGCGGCGGAGGAGATCACCGGCGCGGATTTTGCCCAGCAGACGGCGACACGCTGCGGTGGGAAGGCGAAGGCCATTCTAGTCTTCGAGGGCGGTCCGGTGGATGAACGTGGCTGGCATATCGTGACCTCGCGCAAAGGTCGCAGCACTTGGAAATTGAGTGTCGAGGGCAAGGCGGCGCATGCGGGCTCGCAGCACGCAGTGGGCATCAATGCGATCGACGCGCTGGCGTTGACGCTGCCCTCCATCGCCGCGTGGACGAATGCGGCCGAGGAACGCACGGTGAACATCGGCCACATCGCCGGTGGCACGGTGGTGAATCGAGTGCCGCATGAGTCGTTGGCCGAATGGGAATGCCGCGCGGTGACTCCGGCCGCACTGGCTGCAGCGGATGCCTTCTTTACCAGCCTGAGCGGCAAGGCTGCCAACGGGGCCACGCTGACTTCCGAACTCACCGGACACACCTCACCTTGGCCGGGCGGTGATGAGGTACTGGCTTTGTTTGGTCACTGGCAGGTCGCAGCGGCTCAAATGGGACTTCAGGCCCTCTCCGTGCCTCGCGGCGGCTAGAGCGATGCGAATCACCTCTGGCAACTCGGCCCTACACTCGATGGTTTGGGGCCTTGGGGAGGCAATGCGCACTGCTCGGAACGCAGCGCGGATGGCTCGAAGCTGCCGGAATACCTGGAGACCTCCTCGCTGGTGCCAAAGGCGGTCATGAATGTGCTGGCGCTGGCGGAGATGCTCGGAGGGGCGGCGGTGGAGTGATGGAGTAGTGGAGTGATGAGCCTTTGACCTCCATTACTCCAACACTCCATTACTCCCCTCAGAGCGCGACGCCCTTCGTTTTCCGCACCAGCTTGATGCCTTCGACGCGCATCGACTTGTCCACAGCTTTGCACATGTCGTAAATGGTGAGTGCGGCGATGCTGACGGCGGTGAGCGCCTCCATCTCGACACCGGTGGGCGCGGTGGTGATGGCGGTGGCGGTGATGCGAATGGCTTTGGCCTGCACGTCAAAATCCACCTGCACCTTGGCGAGTGGGATTTGATGGCAGAGCGGGATGAGGAGTTGCGTCTGCTTCGCCGCCTGGATGGCCGCGATGCGGGCGACACAGAGCACATCGCCCTTCTTGAGGCCGTTTTCGCGGATGAGGCGGATCGTGGCGGGCTGCAGCACGATTTTACCTGTCGCGACGGCCTCGCGACGCACGGCGGGCTTCGCGGAGACATCGACCATGGAGGCCTGGCCTTGGCTGTCGAGATGGGTGAGCTTGCGTGGCATGGCAGTTAACCTCCAATGGCGATCATGCGCCGGTTGGGCTGGTAGTTGTGGCGGAAGTCGTGCTCCTTCGGTTTGCGGGCGACAACGCTTCGGAAGAAATCCGCCAGTTCCGCATCGCTGCATCCGGCACGCAAAACAGCACGAAGATCGAATTCGAGGTAGCTGCCCAGGCAGGGGCGCAGCTTGCCATCGGAGGTGAGGCGGAGCTTGTTGCAGCTCTCGCAGAAGTGCAGATTCGTCATCGCACCGATGAAGCCGATGCGCTGGCCGGTGGCCGACACGCGATGATACAAAGCAGGGCCGTTGGTCTTGAAATCGGGCTCCTCGATGAGCGGGCCGGTGGTCTGTTCCACGAGTCGCTTCGCGATGGCCACCGGTAGGAAATTCTCTTCACTGAGCACCTCCTGCGTGCTCACGGGCATCAGCTCAATGAAGCGCAGCAGGGCGTTCTTTTTCGCCGCATACTCGACAAGGGCGGGCAGTTCACGCTCGGTTTGATTTTTCATCAGCACACAGTTCAGCCGGATCGAGTCAAAACCCGCGTCGATGGCGGCGTCGATACCTTCCAGCACACGAGGGAGCAGATCACGGCTGGTGGTGCGCTGGTAAACGGCCCGGTCGAGCGAATCGAGGGAGATGTTGGCCGTGCGAACCCCGGCCTGAGCGAGCTTTTCCGCCATCGTGCGCCCCTGGTCCATTTTGGCGAGCAGGGTGCCGTTCGTGGAGATACCAACGCCTTCGATGCCGGGGATTTGCGTCAGCTCGCCGCAAAACTCCGCGATCCCCGGACGCGTCAGCGGCTCACCACCGGTCACTCGGATGCGTTTGATGCCCAGCGTGGTGCCGACACGCACCACGCGGACGATCTCGTCGTAAGTCAGCGTCTCATCCTTCGCGATCCAATCCTGCTCCTCCTCTGGCATGCAGTAGCGACAGCGCTCGTTGCAGCGGTCCGTGACGGAGACGCGTAGATACGAGATGCGATGGCCAAAGAGATCTTCCATGAGAGTTATTGAAGGCGGGCATGGTGCTAAAGCCCGCGTTGGGAGGCGCATCAAGCCGGGAATTCCGTCACGCAACGATCCGTGAGGAGAAAAAGGGTTGCCCATGGGGCAGCCTTTAGATAAGCACGCCGCCTGCATGAGCATTGACGGTATCCACAACAAAGTCATCGAACTTCTTCTCGCCGAACCCGCCCACGGATCGTGGACACGCTATCTGGACATCGGCGCGGGCCGCGGATCGCTCATCGCCAAGGTGAAGTCCAAGCTCGGCGTCGAATCGAGCGCCTGTGACTACACGGACACCCTCATGCAGCTCCCCGGCCAGAAGGTGGACATCGCCAATCTGAACCACGAGCCCCTGCCCTACCCCGATGCGACCTTCGATGTGGTCACAGCCACGGAGGTGATCGAGCATTTGGAGGACTTCCGCCAGGTGGTGCGTGAGATTCACCGTGTGCTGAAGCCCGGCGGCGTTTGCATCCTGAGCACGCCAAATATCCTGAACCTCAATTCGCGCCTGCGTTTCCTCTGGTTCGGATTCTGGAATCTCTTCGGCCCCCTGCCCGTGAAGCACAGCGCCCTCTATTCCACCGGCGGCCACATCAATCCGGTATCGTGGTTCTATGTGGCGCATGCCTTGCTCGATTCCGGCTTTCCTTCCGCCAGTCCGCACATTGACCGCGTTCAGCGCTCCTCACTGCCGAAGCTCTTGTTCCTCTTTCCGCTGATCAAACTCTTTGGATTCCTCGCCATGCGTCGCGAACGCGTCCGCTACAAGACCCTCGATGAAGCGAATGAGCCCCTCGTGAGCGCCATGAACAGCTACGAAATGCTGGTCGGTCGCACGATCATCGCCAAGGCCGTAAAGGACCGCTGAGTGGACTTATTTTCACTCCTCGTCTCGTGAGTGAAAGTGGTACGCAGGGAGGGGATCGAACCCTCGACCAATTGGTTAAAAGCCAACTGCTCTACCGCTGAGCTACCTGCGCATTCCGGTGAAGGGCCGCGTATGACACGCGATTCGCCGGCGTGCAAGCCGGAAGATCATCACAAACCAAGAACGTTCTGAGACTCCAACCGGGGGGGCGGCTCTGGGCAGAAGATGGTTGTCGTGGGCGCGATGTGAGTGTTTGTTCGCCTGCTCATGAGCCCAGAACGCACCGCCAAGATCCATCGCAGGACCGCCGAGACGGACATCGCCATCGAATTAAATATCGATGGCTCCGGCAAATCGCAGATCGACACCGGCATCCCCTTTTTCGATCACATGCTCACGCTTTTCACCAAGCACGGCCTGTTTGACCTCAACATCAAAGCGGTGGGTGACATCGCGGTGGATTACCACCACACCGTGGAGGATGCGGGCATCGTGCTGGGACAGTGCTTCCGTGAGGCGCTGGGGAATAAGGCCGGCATCACCCGCTACGGCTTCTTCCTGCTGCCCATGGATGAAACGCTCGCCGAGGTGGCTCTCGACCTCAGTGGACGCTCGTTTTTGAGCTACCACGCTCCTGAACGCGTGGAGGCCATCGGAGGCGTGAACCGCTTCAGCTACCAGCTCGTGGAGGAGTTCCTCCGCGCCTTCTCCTCCAGCTTGCTGGCGACGTTGCATGTGGAGATCCGCCGCGGTCGCGATGCGCATCACATGGCGGAAGCTATCTTCAAAGGTCTCGCCCGTGCCCTAGACGCCGCCACGCGTCTCGATCCACGCGTCACCGGCATCCCTAGCACGAAGGACGTTCTCTAACGATGAAACTGGGAGTGCTTGATTACGGCGCGGGGAATCTGCGCAGCGTGCTGAATGCTTTTGCAGCCATCGAAACCCACGCCGAACTCGTGACGGCACCCGCTGACTTCGATGGCATCGACGTGCTGGTTTTCCCCGGCCAGGGTGCCTTCGGGGATTCGGTGCGTATTTTGAAGGAACGCGGCCTCTGGCAGCCTCTCAAGGACTGGCTTGCCGCAGGCAAACCTTACCTCGGCATCTGCCTGGGGTATCAATTGCTGTTTGAAAGCAGCGAGGAATGCCCCGGCGTGGAAGGCTTGGCCATCGCCCAAGGTAGCGTGCGGAAATTTGATCCCGCCAGCGGCCTCAAAATCCCCCACATGGGCTGGAATGTGGCGCAGTGGGCACCGGAGCACGCCGCCATCTGGGAAGGCCTGCCAAACCCCACGCATGTTTATTTCGTGCACTCCTACTACCCGGAGGTGCAGGTTGAATCGCTAGCGCTCTGCCGCACCGATTACGGCACCAGCTTCATCAGCGGCATTGCACGGAAAAACCTCGTCGCGGTGCAGTTTCACCCGGAAAAAAGTCAGCAGGCCGGCCTCACGTTGCTGCGCAATGCGGTGAAGGTGCTCGCCGCCTCCAACTAACCTCCCCTGCCCCGTCATGAGCGATCTCGCCGAACGACTCCAGGCCATTCGCGAACGGCTCCACACCGCCAGCGAGCGTTCTGGACGCGAGCCAAGCTCCGTGGAGCTTCTCGCCGTCTCGAAGACCTTTCCCATTGAGGCCATTCGCGAAGCGATGGAGGCCGGACAGCTTCTATTTGGAGAAAACAAGGTGCAGGAAGTCCTCGCCAAAGTGCCTGCGCTCCCCTCGAAGCTGCGCTGGCATCTCATCGGCCATTTGCAGTCCAACAAGGTTCGCAAAATCCTCCCGCTCGTGGACGCGGTGCATAGCGTGGACTCGCTCGATCTGGCCCGCGACATCCAGCGTATCGGCGGCGAGCTGGGTTTGTTTCCCAAAGTGTATCTGGAAGTCAATTTGGCCGCAGAGAGCACGAAATACGGCTTCAAGCCCAACGACCTCCGTGAAGGCGCTCTCGATGCGCTATACGAAATGGACCGGCTGTACATCCAAGGCCTCATGTGCATCCCGCCCTTTGACCCAATGCCAGAAAAGACTCGACCCTACTTTGCCACGCTGCGCACCCTGCGCGATGAACTGGAAAAGCGCGGCGGAGCATCTCTGCCGAAGCTTTCAATGGGCATGAGCCACGATTTCGAGGTGGCCATCGAAGAAGGGGCCACCATCGTCCGCGTGGGCAGCGCCCTCTTTGGCGAGCGGACCTACTCCAAAGCATGAGCCAGCCGGTGACAGCCCAGCGGGCCGATAAATGGCTGCATCATGTGCGGGTGTTTAAAACCCGCTCCCTCGCCACTCAAGCCTGTGCCAAAGGCAATGTGACGCTCGGCGGCCAGCCCGTGAAAGCCTCGCGAGATCTGCGTCCGGGTGATGTAATCGAAATCGTGCGGGGTGATCTGCGTCTCCGACTCAAAATGCTCGGAGCCCCCACGCAGCGGCTCAGCCCGCCCGGCGTGGCGGCTTTCTGCGAAAACCTCACGCCTATCGAGTGGATTCACAAAGCCTCGGAAGCTCGCCGCGAGAAAAAACTCATCACGCCACCGGAGCACGAGCAGATCACCAAGCCGAACAAAAAGCAGCTCCGCGAACTGCGGGAGTTCTGGCAGGCCCAGCACGGTGAGTGAGGAAACCAGGGAGTGACGGAGAGTTGGAGGATTGCGATTTGCCAGAAGCCCATTACTCCCGTACTCCAACACTTCAGCACCCCGCTCCTCCCATGCTCACCGATTACCACACGCACACGCCGCTCTGTCTCCACGCCGAGGGAAACCCGGTGGACTACGCCCGCCATGCGCAAGCCATCGGCCTCGCCGAGATCGGTCTCTCGGATCACAACCCGATGCCGGAGATCTATGACAACTGGCGCATGCCGCTGAGCGATCTGCCGCGCTACTTTGAGCTCGTTCAGGAGGCCCGTGAAGCCTTGCCAGAGTTCCCCATCCGCCTCGCCCTCGAATGCGATCATCTCGAAGGCTATGGCCAATGGATCGATGAAACCGCCCGCATGGCGGAATGGGATTACCTCATCGGCAGCGTCCACTACATCCACGATGGCGTGGCCGTGGATGATCCGAAACATGTCTCCCGCTGGCAGAGCGCCGCGGACATCGAGCACATGTGGGGCATGTATTGGAAGCTCTACGAGCAGATGATCCGCACGAAGCAGTTCGACTTCCATGCGCACCCGGACCTTGCCAAGCGTTTCGGCCTCCGGCCAGCCGGGGATCTGCGCCGCTACTACGAACCGGTCATCCAGGCACTCGTCGATACCGATGGCGTGCTGGAAGTGAGCACCGCCGGCCTGCGCAAGGATGTGCGGGAAATTTATCCGGCCCGCGAGATGCTGGAAATGGCCTTCAGCGCCAGCGTGCCCATCGTCATCAATTCCGATGCCCATCTGCCCACCGATGTAGGCGTGGATTTCGATAAGGCGCTCGCCCTCGTGCGCAGCGTGGGCTATACGACGACGCTGCGCTTTGAAAAACGGAGGCGGAAGATTGTGCCGCTACCGGAACGCTGGCCGCTTTCCTAAGTAACATGGCATACCAGTTGCGCGATGAGGTGATGGTGTTACAGCCTCGCTCGCAATGAAATTCAGCCTTCTAGCTCTTCTCTATGCGGCTTTGCCGCTCAGCGTCATCGCCCAGGTCGTGGAACCTGCGATGCCCAAGGCTCCTGAGCCGATCGAATCCATCCTGCGCCTTCAGCTCTTCCTCGATGGGAAGCTCTTCGGCCCCGGCAAGGTGGATGGACGTCCCGGCGAGTTCACCACCAAAGCGCTGAAACGCTATCAAAAGGCCAACGGCATGCCCGAGACAGAGATCGATGCTCATTCGCTCGATCTGAGCGGCCATGTCGAGCTTTACACCACCTACGCGATCCGGCCTGACGATCTCAAATTCATCGGCGTGGTCCCAGGCAAGCCCTCACTCCAGAGCAAAAAGAAATACCTGCCTTACGATTCGCTGCTCGAATTCCTCACCGAGCGCTTTCACACCTCGCCCGAGCTCATCGAGTATCTTAATCGCCCGATGAAGATGGGTGCCCTGAAGCCTGGCGACAGCGTGAAAGTGCCGAACGTGGCAGAACCATTCCAGATCGAGCTTCTGGAGCCGGTGCCGGGTCTTCCCGAGGTACCTGAATTTGCCTCCCGCGTCATCAAGATCGATACGAAGGAAAAGCTGCTTGGTCTTTTCGACGGAGAAAAACTCCTCGCCAGCCTGCCCATCACCCCAGGCAGTGGCCACCTCGCCACCCCGCCCGGCACCTGGAAAATCGTCGGCATCGTTCAACTGCCCACCTTCCGCTGGGATGCCGGCGTGCTGAACTACGGCGTTCGCACCTCTACCTTCTACGAGCTGCCCATCGGCCCGAACAACCCCGTCGGCATCATGTGGATTGGGCTCAATCGAGCAGGCATCGGCATTCATGGCACCAATCAACCGCAGACCATCGGCCGCAGCGCCAGCCACGGCTGCATGCGCACCGCCAACTGGGATGTGATCCGCCTTTCCAAAATGATCACCAAAGGCATTCCAGTCATCATTGAAGGTCCAGCACCTACGCCACGCCCCGTCGTGGTGGCGGCCAAAAAGACGCCCAGCAAGCCTGCCACCCCAGTGGCCACTCCTCCTCCACCTCCGTCAGACAAGAAGTGGTTCCAGTTTTGGAAGAAGAAGTGAGATCGGCCTGCAAGGAGGCGGCATTCGGCCCGTAGTTTGAAGGCCGTTTCCTCCCCTGAAATGCCACGCGTCACCCAAAACTGTGCCGGCCATCTGCGCCGCGATTTCCTCAAGCTCGGTCTCACCGCTGCGGGTGGGGGCATGGGCTTCACGAATCTGCTGCGTGCACGCGAGAGTGCTCCGCAGCCTTCTCTGGGCCGCCCGGTGAATTGCATTCTCGTGTGGCTGGATGGTGGTCCCTCGCACTATGAGATGTTTGACCCGAAGCCCGATGCACCGAGCGATATCCGCGGTGAGTTCAAGCCGATCAAGACCAGCGTGCCCGGCGTGCATTTCTCTGAGTGCGTGCCGCACCTCGCCAAGGTGGCGGATAAATTCACCGTGCTGCGCAGTGTGACGCATAAGGATCCGAATCACGGCGGCGGCAATCACTACATGATGACCGGTGCTCCCACGCCGGTGCCGGTGGGTTGTGGGGCCTTCGTGACCTTTCACCCCTCTTTCGGCAGCATCGTGAGCTACAAACGCGGCACGCAAAACGGTCTGCCGGGCTACATGACGCTGCCCAGCATCACCCGCAGTGGCGGTCCGAATTTCCTCGGCGCGGAACATGCGCCCTTCGTCGCAGGCGGAGACCCGAATGCCAAAGGATTCAAAGTGCGTGATGTGGTGCTTCCATCCGACATTTCCGAAACTCGTGGTCTCTCCCGCCGTGAGTTGCGCATGTCGCTCGACCGCATGAAGCGCCTGAACGACGCCATGGCGGAAGACCCGGCAGTAAGCTTTGATACCTTCTACGGCAAAGCCGTCGATCTCATCGCCTCCAAGCCTGCTCAAGAAGCCTTCGATATCAGCCGTGAGGATGACAAAACGCGTGACCTGTATGGTCGCACGGACTTTGCCCAGCGTCTGCTGCTGGCCCGCCGCATGGTGGAGGTCGGGGTGCCCTTTGTGACGGTGAACTACGGCGGCTGGGACCATCACCGCGATCTCTTCAAGACCTGCAAAAGCGAGTTCATGCAAAAGTTTGACCAGGGCATGGCCGCGCTCATCACCGATCTTGATCGTCGCGGCCTGCTGGAAAGCACGCTCGTCATCGCCCTCGGTGAATTCGGCCGCACGCCGAAGATCAACAAGGACAGTGGTCGCGATCACTGGCCGGGCGCGATGAATATCCTCTTCGCAGGTGCGGGAGTCCCACGCGGTGGCGTCATCGGTGCCACCGATCCCAAGGGCTACTACGCCAGCGACAACATCTACTCGCCAGAGGATTTCGCCGTCACGCTTTACACCAAGCTCGGCATTGATCCGCATCAGATCCTCCACACGAACTCTGGACGCCCCGTCCAACTCATCAACGGTGGCCGGCCTATCCGGGAGCTGTTTGCGTGATGAAGGACTGGCGTTTTGGACGCTCGCTTTGCCGCAGAGGGGCAAAGAGGCAGAGAGCGCAAAGTTTTTTTAAAGCAGAGTCTCTGCGATCTTTGCTCCTCTGCCCCTCTGCGGCCATTCTGATGGGCGGTTCAGCCTTCGCTGCGGCTCCCGGCTTCGAAAGCATCTTCCCCGCAGGCGGGCAGATCGGCACTCGCGTGGAATGCACGGTCGCTGGCAAAGGACTCGAAGGCAGCTCGCTGCTGGCCTGGTGCAGTCGTCCCGGGGTTGTTTTGCTCGCGGGCGAGAAGCCGAAGAAGTTCATCGCCACCCTCGCGAAGGATGCCAAGCCAGGCCCCTGTCTCGTGCGGTTTTACACGGACGATGGCAGCTCACCGCCGCGTGTCTTTGAGGTCGGAAACCTTCCCGAGCATCTCGAAAAGGAGCCAAACGATGCTTTCACCGAGGCGAAGAGTGCCGAACCACGGATGCAGGCCGTTATCAATGGCGTGCTCGAAAAGGCGGCTGATGTCGATACCCATGCCATCCGCGTGCAGAAGGGTAAAGCGATCACGCTGGAGCTTCACGGCTATGCGTTGGGCTCACCGATGGATCCCGCGTTACGCCTGCTTGATAGCCGTGGCGTGGAAATCAGTGCTTCGCACGACAGCCACAACCTTGATCCACGCCTAAGCTACACGCCGGGCACTGATGGCACGATGTTTGTACAGGTCCTCGCCTTTGCTCACCCGCCTGCGGCGGATGTGGCGCTCAAAGGAAGCAGCAGCCATGTCTATCGTCTCCTCCTCACGGATGAAGCTCCCAAGCTCGCCACGAATGAACCGAACGTGTTGACGCTTCCAGCCACGATTCAGGGTCTTTTGACCAAACCACGCGAAGAGGACGTTTTTACCTTCACGGCCAAAAAAAGCGATGAACTGGCTCTCGCGGTTCATTCGCGTGCTTTTGATGCTTTGCTCCGCATCGATGATGCGGAAGGCAAAATGCTCACCCAGGCCGATGACGGCGAGAGTTCCGATCCATCGCTGCGCTGGAAAGCCCCCAAGGATGGTGACTTCAAAGTCGTCGTGGCTGATCGCTTTCACGGCGGCAGCCCTGAGCATGCCTACGAGCTCAGCGTGAAGCCCTTCACCCCTACCCTGACCGCAACGCTCGATACGCATGCCTATCGTATCGAGGCTGGAAAAGACGCGGAGGTCAAAATCACCGTCAAACTCAACGGTACTTTCACCGCCAAGCTCCAGGCCAAAGCCCTCGACCTTCCTCTCGGAGTCACCGCCGATCCCGTCGAGGTCCCAGCCAAGGGTGGCGAGATCAAAATGAAGCTCAAAGCCACTCCAGAAGCCGCTGCCAGCCAAGATCCCTTCCGCATTGAAATCAGTGACGGCACCCAAACCTTCGCCGCTACTTACCTCATCCCCTTCACCGAACCCCGTGGCGACCTTCTCATCACCACTGACACGCAGCCCTGGCTCACCGTCGCCGCCAAAGCCGCGGATAAGAAGCCGGTGGCAAAATGAGAGTGGCAATTCGCCAGCTTGTTGATCAGGATCGTTTCGCATGCGCCTGATCCTGACCTTCTGTCTCCTCGCCCAACTTGGTTTCGCCGCCGAGCCCGAGTTTCCGCTTACCGCCGATTCCAAACCGCAGCCCGGCATTCCGCAGGGCACGATCATCAAGGACACCTACACCGCGATGGAAGGCAGCGTCTTCCCCGGCACGCAGCGTGAGTATCAAATCTACCTGCCTGCCGGAGTCGATCAGTCGAAGCCCGCCGCCTTCATGGTCTTCCAGGACGGCGTCATCTACCAAGCCCCTGTCGTCTTCGACAATCTCATCGCCAAGAAGGACATCCCGCCGCTCGTCGGCATCTTCATCAAGCCCGGCGTCGTTCCAGCAGCGAATGACAACGCTCTGCCGCGCTTCAACCGCAGCTACGAATACGACAGCATCACGCCCACCTACTCGCAGTTCCTCATCGACGAGTTCCTGCCCGCCATCGAGGCCAAGCACGGCCTCAAACTCAGCACCGATCCGAATCACGCTGCCATCTCCGGCAACAGCAGCGGCGGCATCTGCGCTTTCATGGTCGCTTGGTATCGCCCGGACCGCTTTCGCCGCGTCTTCACCGGCGTGGGCACCTACGTCGGCATCCACGGGGCCGATCAATTGCCCGTCCTCGTCCGCAAATACGAGCCAAAACCGCTCCGCATCTTCCTCCAAAGCGGCACCGGGGATAACAACCTCTACTGCGGCGACTGGTGGATGGCCAACCAGACGATGGAACGCAGCCTCACCTGGGCCGGCTACGACGTGAACCACGCCTGGGGCGAAGGCGGTCACAATCAAAAACACGCTTCCCAAATCTTCCCCGACGTCCTCCGCTGGCTCTGGCGTGACTGGCAGACGAACATCGAGGTGAAAGCGAACCCGAAAGGCGAGTCGAAGTGGAAGGGGTATGATGTGGTGGGGGATGGGGTGTGGGAGAAAGCTTACACTGTGCCCTCGCTGCCAAAGGACGAACTAATCACGGAGGATGCGGAGACCCACGAGTTGCACAAGTGCGTAGCAGACTCTTCGGGCGTGGTTTATGCCTATGGTGATTCCCGTTGGCTCATTGGCATCTCTGAAGAAGTCACCAAGCAGAAATTCGAAGTCAGGATAGGCAGCTTGGCACCCGTTAAGTCTGCAAAGACATTGAGACTCTGGCCTCAAGAGAACGGGGATGAGATGATTCAGCCGTTGCCGCAGCACACAGGTCCGCTACTGCTCGCTCCAGCCTATTCTTCGGTGGCTGTGACACATGACTCTAAGGTCTTCCTGGCGCGACGAAGAACGCTTTCTGTTGGCCCACTACAGGAGGGCAAAGTGGAGTTGGGAACCTACATCCGAGGCTTGGGAAGTCTTTCTTGGCTGCCAGACGCCACGGCCATGTGCCTGAGCCCCGACCAGAGTCAGCTTTATCTGTTGGGAAACTATAACTCATGGGTCTCAGTGGTGAATGTCACTCCGAACGGGCTGGAGCACGGACAGAATTTTTGCACACTAGATTTTCCCGCTACTGGGCTTTGTGTGGACACCAACGGCTGGCTTTATGCCGCTTCGGAAGTCGGCATCCAAGTCTGCGATCAGGCCGGACGCGTGAACTTCATCATTTCGACACCCAAGGAAGCTCATGATGTCTGCTTCGGCGGCAAAGACCTCAGCGAGCTGTTCATCGCCTGCGGCGACGCGATCTACAAACGCCCCACGAAGGCCAAAGGCGTCGTCAGTGGACAGCAGGCACCGATCAAGCCCGCTCCGCCGAAGCTTTGACGCACCTTGCACGAAGGGGAAAATCCTTTTGCAGCGGCAGGGTGGGGCGGCATACTGCGCCCCCGCCTTTTCCCTCGGCGGCTCAAAACCCCACCGAACCTCCAAACCATGCCCACCTACGATTACGAATGCCAGAGCTGCGGCCATCACTTCGAAGCCAGGCAGTCCATGAAGGACCCGCATCTCACGGATTGCCCACAGGAAAATTGTGCTGGCCCCGTGAAGCGCAAAATCGGCGTGGGAGCCGGCTTCATCTTCAAAGGCTCCGGCTTCTACATCACCGATTACCGCAGTGATTCTTACAAAGCCGCGGCGAAGAAGGACTCCGATAGTTCATCGAGTAGCAGCAGCAGTTCACCAGCTCCGAGCACGCCTGCGCCTGCCGCTGCTCCCGCGAAGGCGGCCACCACGCCCTGATGCCCCTCTTTTTCCTGATCCCCACTGCCACTCCACGCCGCTGTGAAACGCACCCTCTTCCTCATCCTTCGATTGGTGCTTCTCAGCGCCCTCGGCGGTGCTGCTTGGGTGGCGCACCGACCTGAGCCGCTGCCAACCGCTGCTCCCTTGGTGGAAAAAGGCAAAGCGCCCGATCTCCTCGATGACCTACGCCAGGCCTCGATCAAGCGGGCCGGGATCTTGGAGGTGAAGGAGGCCGATTTGAATCGCTACCTCTCCAGTATCCTACCCGGCCGCCTCGGCAGCACGCTGGAGTCGTGGATGAAGATCGTCGATGCCCGTGCGGATCTGGAGCCGGGCAAAGCTCGCATCATTCTCGTCTGGAATATCCTCGGCCATCCTCGGACGGCCAGTGTGGATCTCGTCGTCCAGCGTGTGGGAGATCACTTCCACGTCGAAATGCTCGGCGGCGCTCTCGGCCATCTCGGGCTACCGCGCGGCTTCATGCGCCCGCTGGAGCCAACGCTCCGCGTCGTGGCCGATGCACTCGATCCCGAAATCCGCGCCCTCTTTCAAATGACCCAAATCACCGTGGCGAAGGACAAGCTCGTGCTCGATTCCCGCTTCACCTCCACATGAAAATGCGCCTCCCCCTCATTGTGATCGTCACCGGCGGCCTCGGCTTGTTCGGAAGGCTCTCGCTGGCACAAAACACCGCGCCCTCACCACCTCCTCCACCCCAGGTGAGCAAGGACAAGGCCGCCGCAGAAGCCGCCGCCATTCAGGCACCCATCATCACCGCGCCACCCTCGGTGCCAAAGCTCTCCGCCCCCCGCCCCGCAGGCACGGGTAAGCTGATCACACCAGCCAACGCCCCCTCCGGTGCTGGCATGAAGTTGCCAGACGTCCGCGTTGCCCCCCCGAATGCGGGCGGCACACTGAAACTGAACCCACCGCCTGCCGATTTGCGTCCGCCCCCCACGCGGAATTCGCCACTGCCGCCGGTGATAGGAGCACCGGCCACGCCGCCCGTCATTCCACGAGCCACACCTCCCCCAGCGCCACCTGCTCCCCCCGTCAGCATGACGAAGGACCAGGCACTGGAGGCCGTCACCAAGAGTGGTCAGATGGGTATTGAAGCGCCGCGTATTGCCACGCCTTCGGACAAGATTCCCATCGTCAGTTCCACCAGTGCGAGCGGACAATTCCGCGTTCATGGCAATGATCTCTCCCTGCGCAGCCGCATGTCCTCACACCTTGATGAGATCTCCGACGAACTCCGCGCCGCATTGAAGGATGGCGAAGCGCATGTCATCCCGGTGAATGTGCGCCTTGCCCAAGGTGCCGAGGCCATCAAACTCACCAGCGCGGGCACCCCACCAGTCAGCGTCCAGATCACCGAGGTCGAGGGCGGAGGCTTTCATCTCCAGATGAACATCTGCGATGTGCCCGCTCTGAAACTAAAGGACATCCGCCGTGAAACCGTGCGCATCCTGCTCGCCGAGCGCATCCTCCGCGGTCATCGCACCGCCACCCCGCCGAAGGAACGGCTACTGCTGCCCGATTGGATCTTCACCGGCACGCTGCAAACGCTCGACTTCCGCTCCGCAGAACGCCCCGCCACCATGTTTGCCGCCATTTTCAAGAGCGGCAAAATCTACGGCATTGAGGAAATCATCACCGCCTCTCCTACCGAGATGGACAGCCTCTCCCGCGCCATATACGACACCTCCTGCGGGGCGCTTTTGATGGCACTCATCGATCAGCCTGACGGCGGAAAGCGCTTCAACAAGTTCCTCAACACCCTGGCGGTCAATCCCAAGCCAGAGCGCACGCTCCTCGATGAATCCTTCCCCGGCTTCGCCGCCTCTTCCTCCAGCCTGAATAAATGGTGGTCCCTTCAACTCGCCTCCCTCGCCAAGCGCCGCGTGGCAGATCCCCTCTCCGCCGATGAGACCATTAAGGCTCTCGAGCAGGCTCTCACCATCCGCTACGTCTCCAAGAAGGCGGATGCGCCCAAAGACATTCAAAAACGCCCCTTCGATCCCGTCTCCACCCTCTTCACCGCCCCGCCACCCAAGCCCAAGCAGCCGCCTCCTTCATTGGAAGATCTAGGCCCTGCCTTGGCAGGAAACACGGATGAGAAGAAAAAACCGGCAAAATCAGCTTCAAAGACCGATGAAGACAAAGAAGACGATGCTTCCGTCAGCAAAAAGGAAGGCAGCCCTTGGCTGCGCTATCTCACCTTCGGACTGATCAAAGACCAACGCACCGAAGCGGAGTCTCGCGACGACGATGAGAAGAAGGACAAATCGGATAAAAAGGCAACAGCCAAGGCCAATCCCTCGCCAAAGGCCTCAAATGGCGATGAAGGCGAGAAAGACGACTCAGGTTCATTCTGGAGCCGATTGATGTCCCGAAACCAAGTCAATACTGCCGAGCGAGGCAAGAGTCCGGACGAGATTGCGCTGACCAAAAAGGAAAAAGAAGACGCGACGGCAGAGGCCGAAAAGAAGGTCAATGAAAAGGAAAAACAGGCATCCGCAGCCAAGGCTGGAGTTGCCATTGCATCCGAGGAAAATGACACGCGCGACACCGCAAAGTCGGCCACAGCAAAACCTAAGGAGGCGTCCAAGGAGGAACGCTACTGGTCCAATTGGACCTCCGTATATCCTCCATCCAAGGTCGAATCCAAAGCCGAACCAAAAGCCAATTCCAAGGGTGAGCCAAAAGCTGGTTTCAAAGCGGAGTCCAAAACCGAACCCAAAACCGAAGCCAAAGCAGAGCCGCAAGACGAGGGCGGTTCACTCATCAATCCCTTGAACTGGTTCCGCAGCGGCAAAAAGCCCACCGACGAGGATAAGGAGCCAAAAAAAGACGAGAAGTCCAAACCTGAGAATAAGCCAAAGAAGCCCAACGAGGACACAGAAGGCGAAAAATCAGCTCTCTGGATCCGATTGCTTCCAACACCCATCGCCTTGGTGAACTGGCACGTCAGCCCACTCGTCGAATGGTGGACTCATTTCAGTTCCGGCCAGCCTCGCTATGCCTTTCTCGACTTCTTAAAGCGCAAAAAAACGAAGGAAGGCGAAGGCAAAGACGAGGACAAAGACAAGTCCAAGAAAGCCGCTGAGCCTGAAAAGCCCAAACCAGCACCCACGAAGAAAAAAGAAGAGCCTAAAGAGGCCGACAAAACACCGCCCAAGACCACCAATCCAAACGCGAAACCTGCCGCCAAACCGGTGCAGCCTGCGAATGGAGTCCAGCGCACCACCAATCCCGCCGCCAAGCCCGTTCCAGTTCCGAAGCCTCCGCCCGCCACATCGACGGAAGACGATGATGAGCTACCTACTCTACCGCCAGATTCGCAATGGGTGGAGATCCATCTTGAAGACTACAAGTACATCCTCAAGCACCCGGACCGCGCCAAGATACTCAACAAAAATGCCATTGCCCTACGGGCTCTCTATCAGCAGGCCAGCATTCTTATGCGCCCTGTCGTCAATGGCTACCTCTCCATCGTCCTCGACCTTCAGGAGGGTAAAACCAAAGACCTAGACAAACGCCTCAAAGATCTCCGTGGCTACGTCACACTCACCGCTCAGCAGTCGAAAGCCGTTCGTGATTACATCGACTACTACGAAGCGAACGAAACCGAGCAACTCTCCGGCAAATTCGATGATTTCCTCGACCTTCCCAACATCATTCAGCGTGAGTTACCTCCCCGCGAAGACCCCATCGCTCGCTACCTCGACGCCATCGACAAAGAGTTCTCGAAGTAACGATCACCCAGCGCCCGTGTCTGGGTGCATCTAGCCTTGAGCCCGTTTTTAGGATTGTCCTTTGGTCGCCGATTGGTCAGACTGCGTGCCCATGAAAATCACGCTGCTATCCGCCACCCTGCTCCTTGCTGTCTCCGCTTTGGCTCAGACCGCCAAACCTACAGCTCCCGCCGTTAAACTGCCACCCCAGGCACCCGATGTGGCCGCGCAGAAGTTCGGCCCGGATGGCAAGGTGAATCCCGGCTTCGTCGCCGCGCATGAGCGCTTCGTTAAAACCGCGCAGGAGGGCAAGGCGCAGCTCGTCTTCCTCGGCGACTCCATCACGGCGGGCTGGGGCAGCAAAAAGGAGATCTGGGACAAAGCCTTCGGCGCCTATCAGCCTGCCAATTTCGGCATCGGCGGAGATCGCACGCAGCATGTGCTCTGGCGCATCCAAAATGGCGAACTCGACGGCATCAAGCCCAAGGTCTGCGTGCTCATGATCGGCACGAACAACGTCGGCAGTGATCCCGCCGAAGGCATCGCCAAAGGTGTCACCGCCATCATCGAAACGATCCGCGCCAAACAGCCGCAGGCCAAAATTCTCCTCCTCGCCGTCTTCCCGCGTGGTGAGTTCGCCAGCACGCCCGCCAAGGCCAACACGGGCCGCGACAAGCTCAAGCAGGTGAATGAAATCATCGCCAAACTCGACGACGGCAAAAACATCCACTTCCTCGACATCGGCTCCAAATTCCTCCAGTCCGACGGCTCCATCACCAAAGCCATTATGCCGGATTTCCTCCACCTCTCCGCCCCTGGATACCAAATCTGGGCCGATGCCATCACGCCAAAGCTCGCCGAGTTGATGAAGTAACACCACTCCCCTGCCCTCTCATGACTCTCCGCGAACCTGAAATCGTCGAACTCGAAACACCCACTGGACCGATGCGCACGATGGTGCTGAGGCCAGCGGCGGCGGGGCGGTATCCGGGGTTGTTGTTTCACTCGGAGATTTTTCAGATCACTGGGCCGATTCATCGCACCGCGGCGTTTTTGGCGGGGCATGGCTTCGTCGTCGCGTTGCCGGAGATCTACCATGAGTATCTGCCGGCGGGCACGGTGCTCGCGTATGACCAGGCGGGCTCGGATGTGGGCAATCGCTTGAAGACGGAGAAGCCCGTGGCGGCCTATGATGCGGACAATCGAGCCGTTCTCGACTTCTTGAAGCAGCACGAGGCCTGCACTGGTCGTCTTGGATCGTTCGGGCCGTGCATCGGCGGTCATCTCACCTACCGCGCGGCCTTGCAGCCGGATGTCGGTGCTGCGGCGTGCTTTTACCCGACGGATCTGCACAAGCGCAGCCTCGGCGCGGGCATGAATGACGACTCGCTCGCCCGCGCGGCGGAGATTCGCGGCGAGTTGATGCTCGTGTTTGGTCGCCAAGATCCGCACGTGCCCGCCGAAGGCCGCGAACTCATCTACAAGACCCTCACCGCCGCTGGCGTGACCTTCAGCTGGCATGAGGTGAACGCCGCCCACGCCTTCCTCCGCGACGAAGGCCTCCGCTACGACGCCGAACTCGCCCGCCAGATGCTCGGCATAACGGTGGATTTCTTCCGCAGGGTGCTCGGCTGAGTGAGGCGGCTTTAATCCCAAACATACTTTTCATCCCATTCGATGCGGTGGGCTTGGAGGAAGCGGCGGTATTCGTCTTGGAAGGTGTGTTTGGCGTGGTGTTCCTCTTGGTTGGCGATGTAGGCACGCACGTCATCGGTTTTGGATTCGCTGACGGAGAAGATGCCGTAGCCGGACTGCCAGTGAAATTTGGAGAGCATCGGATCGCGATGGGCCTGGTCGATGAGCCAGACGGTGGAGGCGCGTTTCATTTCCTTCACCCAATCCGCCACCGTGATCGTGCGGGCGAGGCGCAGGAGGATGTGAACGTGATCCGCGACGCCGCCGACGATGAGCGTGGTGCAGTCGAGTCGCGCCGCGATGCCGCCCAGGTAGCGATGGAGTTCGTCACGCAGCGGTTTGTCCGTGAGGAAGGCAAAACGATCCTTCGTGGACCACACCGCGTGCAGGAGAATGTTCGCCAAGGATTGCGGCATGGGGTGAAGCGTAGGGGAAAGGGCGGGAGGACGTCAATGGTCAATGGTCAAGTGGGTCAAGAAAGGTCACAAAGCCCCAATGAGATTGATGCACGATGACCGGCGATTGGACCGAAACGCGGTTCCGTCATGCAGCCCAAGGGTGTCGAGCCTTGGCGAGGCTCCCTTGGGTTTCGCGGGCCACACCGCCCCCATCCCGTTCCCGGACCGCAACGCGGTCCCGTCAGGCGTCGATGCGGTGCCGCAAGGACGTTCGGGTGACGGAACCCCGGTGGGGTTCGTGATCGGGGGTGGTGCGGGGGCGCAGGTCCCAGGAGAGCGCTCGCTATCGCTCGGCACTCCTGGGCTGCATGATGCAAGCCCGTTGGGCTTGGCTAGCGGGACGCCTGTATATAACCACGATTAGACACGTGAGACATGACGCCTATAAAGTCGGACATGCTGTCACCAAACACCTTTGAACATGACAAACTCGCATTGAAACCATTCTGCGAGAAGCTGGAACAGTTCGCGATTGTCGACCACGATTTCGTAGAGGGAAGCCTTGTTGTCGCACTGACATCACCGTTCGGAACGGGAAAATCGACCTTTTTACGGATGTGGAAGCATGACTTGGAGCGCAGGCGCATTATCAAACCCGAAACTCCAGAGTCGGTCATCTTAAATGCTTGGGAGCTAGACTACTGCGAAGACCCACTTTTCGCCATTCTCGCGACGTTGATAAAAGCGATTCCAGAGGCTGATGCAGCGAAATTGGCCGCTGTCCGTGAAGCTGCGGCAGATTTTGCAAATTTTGCGATCTCGATTGCAAATAGCATCAGTTCCAAAGTTGGAGTTGATGCCATCAAAGCAGGAGAACATGCGAAAAAGAAGAAACAAGATCGTGAACAGAAGGCCGACTTTCTGAAGTCGTTTGAGAATCGAAGCGAAGCATACGACAGGCTCAAGGAGGCACTCAAAGAAGCATTTGGCAGCGACTCACCAAAGGCATTTATTTTTGTCGATGAGCTAGACCGATGCAGACCAGACTACGCCATCAACTACCTTGAGACCATCAAGCATGTCTTTGACATCCACGGGCTCGTTTTCGTGCTCTCAATCGACTACGACCACCTTCAGTCATCTGCCAGATCACTTTTCGGCCAAGACTTGGCCTTCCCTGAATATCTTCGGAAGTTTGTGCAACGTACATTCAAGCTCCCAGCACTAACCCCTGAAGGGTATGAAAAGCTGAGTTTATTCTATGTGGAGCGATTCATAGAAATCGTTGGCAAACGAGATAGCCTGATTCAATCGGAACGTCTTGCAAGACGAGTCAAGGAATTGGCTGTTGGACTTCGCATGACACCCAGACAGCTTCAAGAGAGCTTTAGGATCATTGGCCATGTAACCACAGGCGACAAGGAGAGTCGAGGGCCTTTGGGTTGGTGCACAAGTAGCGGAGTGATTCTGATGTGTCTCCTAAAGGTAAGTCGCCCACAAACTTATGAGGCAATTGGTAATGGCAGTGATGATCATATCGGTATTGGCGAACTGTTGAAAGGCATAGTCAGCCACAAAGTGGCTGACTGGTGGTTCCGCATCTACTTTACTGGATCATTCAGGTTGGAATCGAAAACCTCAGTAGATCCCGAGGCTATCCTCAAAAAACTTGGATTCTTTAAAGAGGGAGACAAATTTGAAGAGCGAACCGAGCTAGGCGAATTCTACCAAGATTGGGCAAGATGGTATTCTGCGACTCAAAGTAATGTAGGGCACCTCTGGAAACCTCATTTCCCCAGGAGAAGCTTTCGCCGGGCGCATTGATAAGCCATGTAGAAGGGCATGAATCACTACCGCAAGACCCAGCGAGGAGGAGGGCTTTTCAGCGCCATCGAACACGAGCAGGCCGTCGCGGCCAAGACCACCGGCATCCTCAAGCTACGCGAGCTTATCCCTTGGGAGAGCTTCCGCCCGCTGCTCGAAGAACTCACCGGCTACGCCACCCGCGACTGGCGCAAAGGCGGCAAGCCACCCTTCGACCCCGTGCTCATGCTCAAGGTGCTCGTGCTGCAAAAGTTCCACGGGCTCAGCGACGACGCCACCGAGGAGCAAATCTTTGACCGCACGAGCTTTAAAAAGCTTCCTCGGCCTGCGCATCGGCGATGTGATCCCCGACGCCAAGACGATCTGGGACTTCAAGCAGCGTCTCGAAGAAAGTGGACGCGAGGGCAGTCGCAAGCTCTTCGATGCCTTCAACCTCCAGCTCGAAGCTCAAGGCTACATCGCCCGTGAAGGCAGCATCATCGACGCCAGCTTCACCGAAGCCCCGCGCCAGCGAAACAGCCGCGAGCAAAACCAGAGCATCAAAGAGGGCGGGCGGCCCGAGGAGTTCGACACCAACCCAGCCGTGGGTCGGCAGAAGGATAGCGAAGCGCGTTGGACGAAGAAAAACAACGAGGCCCACTACGGCTGGAAGAACCATGAAAGCCGACTTGAAAACCAAGCTCATCATCAAAGCCACCACCACACCTGCGCATCTGCATGACAGCCAGGTCTTTGAAGAACTCCTCGATGAGAAAGACCAAGCCGTGCTCGCCGACAGCGCCTACCACAGCGCCGAGCACGAAGCGCATCTCATCAAGCTCAACGCCGAGGAGTTCCTCATGCGCAAAGCGACGCGGGGGCCATGCGCTGAGTGAAAAGAGCAGCAGACCAACCACACGATCAGCCGGATGCGAGCGAGGGTGGAGCACATCTTCGCGAGGATGGCGCAGATGGGGGCCGACTGGTGTCGGAGCATCGGGTTGAAACGAGCCACACAGCACAACCACCTCAGCAATCTGGTTTACAACATGGATCGCTATGCCTGCTTGGCCCGTTGAGACGGGCAGAGCGCCGAAGCGCCGTAGAACGGGCAAAAAGAAGACAAAACGAGCCTCAAACCCCACTCAAAAGCCCGCTGAGGCATGGCTCGTGCACCATCGCACGAGGAGAAAGGCGGGTAAAAACGCCGTTTTTTCAGTTCCTGGAGCCGCTTGCAAAAATGCACCCCCTATCCAGAGGTGCCCTGTAATGATCATTCACCAAATGATTGAAACCGCCTCGACATTCGGACAGTGAATCTACTGTCTTATAAAATTGCGGTTGGTGAAAAACGGAAAACCCTCACTTCACCAGCAGATCCTTGCTCTCGACGCTTTCGCCGATTTCGCCGATTTTGACGCAGATTTCGCTGACGGTGTCGGCGGTGGGTGAGGCGACAGCGGCGAACATTTTCATGGCTTCGAGCGTGAGGGGCTCCAACGGATTCAGGCGGCCACTTTGGCCCGTTTGACCGCTTTGCGGCGGCGGGGGGCTGGCTTGGCGATGAAGAAGCTGTTTTTGTTGCCAAGGTAGCCGGGGAAGTCGCCTTCCAGCTCGACGAGCATTTGCATGTGCTTCATGAGCCGGTCTTTCTCCGCCTGGGTCATTTTTGCGAGGGGCTTTTGCATGGCAAAATGATAAACGGCGACGTGGACGACTTCAAGCGATGCTTGGCGGCTCAAGAAACCGGTTCGCGAGAAGGGAGATTTCTGCTTTCTCGATGGCAAAGTAGTCCTCCACCTCACGTCCGAGCTGCCGAATGTAGAAAGGGGCGGAATCGTGCGTGGCCTCGCCCCACACACGCTTGCAACCCAGCTCCTGAGCGAGGTAGCAGACGGATTGGAGAATCTGCAGGCCCATGGTGCGGATGCCGACGAGTTTGCCGCAGATGTCAGGATGCACAAAAAGGAAGTCGATCATGAGATGATGACACCATGTCCTGCGGACCATGGCTCCGGCAAGTGTTCCAGGCATCCAAGCGGCAGTGACCTTGAGATGGAAACAGAACTCCCCGTGCGGATCACGAGCAATCATCCGTTTCAAAGCCGTGAAGTCTTGGGCAAAGGTGTCGCTCTCGCGGTAATGCCGCCACCTCTTTGCGGCGAGGCGGGAAAGCTCGCGAGATTCCATCGCCCGATTCATCAGGACGGGATTCTTTTTGAGCTTTCGCGAAATCCGCCAGCTTTTCGCTGTCATCACATCCTTGTCACGAGCAAAGGCCAACACTGCCTGGGCCAGTTTCCCGTCCTTGATGACGGAAAATCGGGCCGGCATGATGGAGGACTTCGAAGCCATGACATGACAAGCTTTGACTCACTTCACCAGCCTCACCAGCAGATCCTTGCTCTCGACGCTTTCGCTGATCTTGACGCAGATCTCGCTGACGGTGCCGGCACTCGGTGACGCGACGGCGGCGAACATTTTCATGGCCTCCAAGGTGAGCAGGGTTTCGCCTTCCTTCACTTTCTGACCGACGCTGACGGCGATGCTGGCGACCATGCCGGGCATGGGGGCACCAACCTGGCTGGAATCGGCGGGATCGGCCTTGGTTTTGGTGACGGCGTTTTTGGCGAGGGCCTTATTCGTGACGGTGGTGTGGCGTGGGTAGCCGTTGAGCTCGAAGATGGCGGTCTGCTGACCGGCGGCGTCGGGCTCGGTCATGTTGAGGAGGCGGACGAAGAGCGTCTTGCCCTCTTCGAGGCTGATGTGGATCTCCTCCTTGTCGCGCAGGCCGTAGTAGTAGGCGGGCGTGGGCAGCACGGAGACATCGCCGTGGGCCTTGCGGAAGTCGGCGAACTTCAGGAAGACATCGGGATACATGAGGTAGCTCCACACATCGTCCTCGGTGGGCTTCTTCTTGAGCTTCTGCTCCAGCTCGGCGCGGACGTCGGCGAGGTTGATCTTCGCGGCGTGGGTGCCGGGGCGGCCTTTGATGCGCTTACCGCCTTTGCCGACGATGGCGTCAGCGAGCTTGTTCCACTTCTTGCGGCTGTCAGCGGCCTTGTTGGCCTCCATGCCGTAGAAAGGCTCGCCGAGCCAGCCTTCGAACATGCTGGTGACGTCCTTGCTCCACTTGGTGCCTTGCAGATTGATGATGTCGGCAGGCTTCACACCGCGGGCGACGCACTCGATGGCGAGGTCGCCGACGACTTTGCTCGATGGCGTGACCTTGACGATGTCGCCGCAGAGCTGGTTCACCTCGGCGTAAGCGTGGGCGATCTCCGGCCAGCGTGGGCCGAGGCCCATGCCGATGGCTTGCTCCTTCAAATTGGTGTACTGGCCGCCGGGCATCTCGTGGAGATAGACTTCGGCGGTGCCGTAGGGTTCGGCGGTGTCGAAGGGTTTATAAAAGGCGCGGACGGCAGCCCAGTAGTCGCTGAATTCCTGCAGCGCCTCGACATCGAGTCCGGTGTCGCGCGGCGTGTTTTGCATCGCGGCGACGATGGAGTTCAAGTTCGGCTGCGAGGTGCCGCCGGACATGGAGCCGATGGCCGCATCGACGGCATCAACGCCCGCGATGGCGGCTTCGAGGTAGCTGGCGGCATTCACGCCGCTGGTGTCATGCGTGTGGAAGTGAATCGGGATGCCGACTTCATCTTTGAGCGCCTTCACGAGCTTCTTCGCGGCAAAGGGGCGGACGAGTCCGGCCATGTCTTTGATGCAGAGCATGTGAGCGCCCATCTTTTCGAGCTCCTTGGCGAGGCGGACGTAGTATTGGAGGTCATACTTGTCGCGTTTCGGGTCAAGGATGTCGCCCGTGTAGCAGAGCGTGCCTTCGCAGATGCTCGTGGTGTCCTCACGCACCGCTTCCATGGCGGCCTTGAGGTTGGGCAGGTAATTCAGCGAGTCAAAGATGCGGAAGATGTCCATGCCGTTCTCGGCGGCATGTTTGATGAAGCCCTTCACCACATTGTCCGGGTAGTTCGTGTAGCCGACAGCGTTCGAGCCGCGGAAGAGCATCTGGAGCAGGATGTTGGGCACCTTGGCGCGGATCTGGCGCAGGCGCTCCCACGGATCTTCGCGGAGGAAGCGCATGGTGACGTCAAAGGTGGCACCGCCCCACATTTCGAGGGAGAAAAGGTTCGGCGTGCGACGTGCGACGGCATCGGCGACGGCGAGCATGTCAAAGCTGCGCATGCGGGTGGCGAGCAGCGACTGATGCGCGTCGCGCATGGTCGTGTCGGTGATGAGCAGGCGCTTCTGCTTGGCGACCCAGTCTTTGCAGAACTTCTCCGGCCCCATCTCGGTGAGCAGGTCCTTTGTGCCCTTCGCCGGAGCGATGCGGTGATCGCTCTTCGGAATCGGCGGCACGATGAAGGCAGCGCTCGGCTTGTGCCCTTTCGCGAAGGGATTGCCGTTCACGATGGTGTCGGCGAGGTAGCTGAGTAGCTTCGACGCACGGTCCTTGCGGGCGACGAACTTGAGCAAATCGGGATTGTTATCAATGAAGCGCGTGGTGGCCTGACCCGCCATGAACTCGGGGTGATGCACCACGTTCATGAGGAACGGGATGTTCGTCTTCACGCCACGGATGCGGAACTCACGCAGGCCGCGATCCATGCGATCGAGCGCCTGCTGGTAGGTGCGGGCAAAGACGGTCATCTTCACCAGCATGGAGTCGTAATACGGCGTGATGACCGCATTCGTGGCACCGAGAGCGCCGTCGAGTCGGATGCCGAAACCACCGGCGCTGCGGTAGGTCAAAATTTTGCCAAAGTCCGGTGTGAAGCCGTTTTCCGGGTCTTCCGTGGTGATGCGGCACTGAATCGCGAAACCGCTCTTCTCGATCTTATCCTGCGCCGGCAGTGCCAGAGGCTCCGCGTGCATCGCATGACCTTGAGCGATCAAAATCTGGCTGCGCACGATGTCGATGCCGGTGATTTCTTCGGTCACGGTGTGCTCCACCTGAATGCGTGGATTCATCTCAATGAAATACCACTCGCCCGATTCGTGATCGACAAGGAACTCGACGGTGCCTGCATGCGTATAGTTCACTTCACGCGCCAGTTTGACCGCCGCATCGCAAAGACCAT
The DNA here is from genome assembly GCA_016713245.1 of Verrucomicrobiaceae bacterium. Lineage (GTDB taxonomy): Bacteria > Verrucomicrobiota > Verrucomicrobiia > Verrucomicrobiales > Verrucomicrobiaceae > Prosthecobacter. The sequence goes on from JADJPM010000004.1 coordinate 2,225,996, forward strand.
CGATGATCTCCTGCTTCACGCCATAGCTCGGCGCCTGCTCGATGACCTTCTGATGGCGACGCTGCACGGAGCAGTCGCGCTCATGCAAATGGAGCACCGTGCCGTGTTTATCGGCCAAAATCTGCACTTCGATGTGCTTCGCCTTGCCGACGAATTTTTCCAAAAACACCGCACCATTGCCGAAAGCGCGTTCCGCCTCGGTTTGAGCCTCATCGAGCAGTTTTTCGAGGTCTTTGGCCTCACGCACGATGCGCATGCCGCGACCACCGCCACCGAAGGCAGCCTTGATGATGAGCGGAAAGCCGATCTTCTTCGCCGCCGCGATGGCTTCCTTGCGATCGCTCACCGGCTCGTCCGTACCTTCGAGGATCGGCACTTTGATTCGGCGTGCCACTTCGCGTGCCGCCGTCTTGTCGCCCATCATGTCGAGGATCTTCGCCTCAGGTCCGACAAAGATGATCCCCGCGTCCGCACAAGCCTGCGCAAACTTCGGATTCTCGCTCAGGAAGCCGTAACCGGGGTGAATCGCATCCACGCCCTTCTCTTTGGCCAGCGTCACGATGCCCTCGATGTCGAGGTAGGCTCCAAGCGGCCCCTTGTCCTTGTTCAACTCGTAAGCCTCATCCGCCTTGAAGCGATGCGGACAAAAGCGGTCTTCCTGCGCATAAATGCCCACCGTTTTCAGCCCGAGCTCCGTGGCCGCCCGCATCACGCGGATGGCGATTTCAGAGCGGTTCGCGACCATCAATTTTCGGATCGGCCGAATGGCAGGGCCGGAGATGCGAAAGGCGGTGTCAGCAGGAGTCTTGGGCATGGTGGTAGGTTGGGGAAAAAGCGGCGCACACTCCCGTGAAATGCCCCGGAGGCAAGGAGGAGGTAGAGACATCTGCGAGGATTCCGAGAGGACGCCCTGGAATGCGCAGAAAAGGCGAGATCGCCTTGCCATCGGCGTTTGGAAGGAAAAGCCTCTGCATCCCCCCTGCCCCAGCCATGCCATGAACACGTCTCCAAATCGCCGCCTCGCCCTCGTCATTCTGATGTCCGTGGTGTTTCCGCTGCAGGCGCTGGAGGTGAAGCTGGATGACTTCGTCAGCATCCGCTGGGGAGCGACGATGGAAGAAGCCAGGACCATCATGAAGAGCTCCAAGGGCCTCGATGTCATTCAACGGAGCAGCGATACCACCATGCTCTATTTCGAAGGAGGCACTTTCGGTGCGTGGCGGGCGGCGCGGTGGAATTTGTGGTTCGTGGACGGCAAATTCCACTCAGGCCGTGTCATGGTGCTGGTCCCTGGAAAACGCGACCGCGCCTATGCCGAGGTGAAGAAGACGCTCACCGAAAAATACGGCATACCAACCCGCAGCGAGAGCAAAGGCTGGTCGAGCGCTCTATGGCGCATCCCCGCCACGCTCAGTGACAAATCCGAGAAGGAAATCCTCCTGACGGACAACCCAGCCGAAGACGGTCCGCGCATTCAATACAGCAACGTGACCATGAAAAAGCCGGAGCAAGCCGCACCGGAGGATTTGTGAGGTCAGACCTCGCTCAAAAGTAGCTTCACTGTCGCAGGGACATCGGCAAAGGACTCGATGGTGCGCCAGGGATTGAGCTCAGCGAGCTGCTCGGCGGAGTAGTCACCCGTGGCGACGGCGAGGCATTTGGCACCGAAGGCCGCAGCGCAGCGGATGTCCTTCGGTGTATCACCGATGATGATGACTTCGGAGGTCGCATAGGTGCTGCCGGTGGCAGCCTGCATGCGCTGGGTGGCGATGGGACCGAGCTGGTTGCGATCGTGATGATCACAGCCGAAGCCGCCATCGAGGAAGCGATCGAAAATGCCGTGATGGCCGAGCTTGATGGCGGCACCACGACGGACGTTGCCGGTGAGCAGGCCGAGATGGGCGTCTTTTTCCTGACCCAGGGCATTGAGGAGGTCCACCACGCCCGGAAGCATGAAGCCGCTGAAATCCGCTGCCTTTAGCCGCCGAGTCAGGTGAGTGAGATACAGATCGAGAAAGCCAAAAACGGCCTCGCGATCAGGCTCTCGGCCCACATGACCAAAGACATCCATCGCGATGGCGGGATCGGTGGAGCCAGCGAGCTGGAGCGACGGCAATTTTGCCCGCGAAACGCCAAAATACTCCTCCGCCGCATCGAGGATGGCTGAGCCGCCCGCGCCATGGCTATCGATGAGCGTGCCGTCGATGTCGAAGAGGAGGAGTTTAGGCATGTGGCCGAGGGCGTGAGGTCAGCAACGACGATCAGTGCGGTTTGGCGGCACCCGCGGCAGGCGCATGCGTGGCGGTGCCGGTGTTCGACGGGGCAAATTTGGCCACGAGGAAGGCTCCGCAGGCGGCCATGATGCAGCCGAGGATGAAGGGCAGCGGGAGTTTGGACCAGCCGCCTTCCGGTGGATGCACGATCATGGCGGTGATGGTGTTGATGACCGGGGCACCGGCGAAGACGATGGGCATTACGGCCGCTGCAGCGGCCACGCCGAAGCCACCACCGCCTTTGATGATGGGCGAAGCGGCTGCACCGAGGGCGAGGACAAGCGTTAGAGCGCCGAGGGCACCAGCGATGCCTGCGATCAGGCTGAGTGGGATGCCGCTGCCAGTGTCTCCCGTGAAGCTCATGCTGGAGCCACGCAGTTTGAGCACGAGAGCCGCCACGACGCCGATGATGGCATAAGCGATGCACACGAAGAGGAAGGCTTTCAGGCCGGCATGCGGGGTCTCAGGCCCCATGGGCATCTTCGAGCGGGCAGCATGGAGGATGACGCCATAGACGCCCCAGGACAAAACGGTGAGCAGGGCATAGACAAGCCAGGTGGACATGATCTTGGATTTGGGTTGGGAGTTCACGAGAGAGGAGGTGGAGCGGGTCTCTTTGGCGAGGAAGGCAGGAGGGTCAAGGCGTGCGGGCACAGGCCTCAAAGAAGGCACTGCTCTGACACCTCGAAATGCAGCCAAACAGCACCCATGGGAGCACTCAAGGCTCCCGCCAGGAGACGATGTCGTCGCTCGTGTATGGCTTGCCATCTTTGCCGCAGCTGAAGATGGCCATGTCCAGCATCAAAAACTCCGGCGCTGGCTTCCCACCCGGCTGAGCGATCTGGGGATCGCTGTTTTGCGCATCGGGGTTCATGACTTGGTTGTTGCCATCCCCATCGAGCAGCACGTGGAAGGGGTTTCCCCACAGATCCACGAGACGCGAAGGGCGTGGTTGGCTGATGAGACCGTGGCGATCGTTCTTCGCCGTGGGAAATTCGTTAAAGCGAATGCCCTTGGGGTTTAGATTCACCGCGCCACCTTCCACCGGCTGGCCGAGGAGGGTATCAATCAGCGTGTTCGATCCGTCCGTGAGCCACTCTTTTTCGTCGGTGAGGTTATCGAGCGGGAAGCGCCCGTATTCCGTGCGGTAGGAGCTGATGCCTGTTTTCAAATCGACCACGATGGCTCGCGTTTTGAGACGGTTGCCATCGTCGAGGACTTTGATGACTTGCGATGCGATGAGAGAAGCGAGCACGCTGATGATGACGATGACCACCAGGAGTTCGATCAGGGTATATCCCCTGCCCCACCGCCGTGTTTTGGCGGAAACGATCCGCCTATAAGGGAATGCAAATCTTGCTTTCATGGTCCGATCCTACCAGACCGCGTGCTCGGAGGTCAATGCCCCGTTTTCAGCGCATCACATCCGCGCAGTGCCTCATTGAAAAGGACACCGAGAGGGGAGAGACCGGGGTAGCTGGAGAGAGTCGATGCCTCATAAAGGAGGACACCGTGGCCGATGGAGCCACGACTGATGAAAAAAGCCTCGAAGACTACACCCGTGTGATGCGTGGGCGCTACGCCCAGCACACCGGAAAACCCGCCCGCCAGAAGCTGCTCGACGAGTATTGCCAGACCAGCGGGCTGGAGCGCAAATACGCCAACAAAGTCCTGCGAGGACAGCGACGACGAGGGCCCAGCGGAGCGCCACGGGGTGCAGGCAGCCGCTACACCCGCAGCGACCTGCAAGTGCTCAAAAGCCTCTGGTTGGCCGCCGGGCAGCCCTGCGGCAAGCGCCTGGCGGGCGACATGCTCAAGCTCTGGCTAAGATCGTGGCAGAAGCATCACCGCGCGGTGAGCAAAGCACAACGCGAGCGCCTCGAGGGGATCAGCGCCGCGCAGATCGACCGCGAACTGGCCCCTTATCGCATCGCCGGACGCAAGCGCCGCATCGCCAGCAGTGCCCTGGCCACCCTGCAGCGGGAGGTGGCCGTGCGCTGCGAACCCTGGGCCGAGACCACGCCCGGAGCCCTTGAGATAGACACCGTCGCGCTGTGCGGCGGCAGCCTCAGCGGAGCCATCGTCTGGGCGCTGGACGCCACCGACATCCACAGCGGTTGGACCGAAGTGCGCGCCGGTGGAACCGGGGCGCACACGCCACGCGCAAACGCCTCAGCGAAATCCAGGCCGCGCTGCCCTTCGCCATCACCAAGCTCGACTTCGACAACGGCACCGAGTTCTTAAACGCGCACTTCATCACCCACTTCAAAGCGCAAGAGCCAAAGATCGAGCTGAGCCGCTCGCGACCATACCGCAAGAACGACAACGCCCACATCGAACAAAAGAACTACACCCACGTGCGCCTGCTGCTGGGAGACGACCGCTTCGAGCACTACGAACTGGTGGAGCCGCTCAACGAAGCGCTGCGCGAGTGGAGCTTGTGGAACAACCTCTATGGCGCACAACGCCGGCTCCTGCGCAAAGAGCGTCAACCCGATGGCAAAGTGAAGAGATACCACGAAAAGAAAGCCAGCACGCCCTGCGCGAGGCTGCTCGCACGCGAAGAGCTCAGCCAAGAGCAGCGACAGAAGCTGCAAGCCATGCTCAGCAGCCACGACCCCATCGCGATGAGAGCGAGCATCGAAGCCAAGCTGCGGGCGCTCTACAGCCAACGAGCCCAGCTCCAAGCCCAGCAGGATGACGACATGGAGGCCGCCCCGAGAGCGCCCCACTCTCAGGTGCCCGCACGGGGATGGCGGGCTTGCGTTACGTTCGCTCAGTCGCCTCAGGCTCCCTCGACTCACTGCACTCCAGCCCGCCATCCCCGTGGAGTCCCACGCGAAAACAAGCCTTGCCAACCTCTCCAAGAACCACCAAAGCCAAGCCCATCACGGTGTCCCCCATCGTGAGGCATCGAGCCGCTTCCTGAAATCCTCCTCGGTGTCCTACTTCAATGAGGCATCACGTCCGCCGAACGCAGGATGCCCCAGCACATCATGCCAGCAAAAGCGAGCAACTGCGCCCCGCTGATGGCGAGAAGGCGGTTGTGCCCAGGCCCCGGTGTCTCCACCAGCACTCGCCAACCCACGAAGAGGCCGATGGGCAGTGTCACCAGCGGCATCGTGAAGGCCTGCTCCCATCCTTCTTTAAACCAATAAAAGCCGCAGGCGTGCGCCAGGGCGATGAGCAGCACGATCTCCGCTTTCGCGAAGCCCGTGCCAAAACGCACCGCGAGCGTGTTTTTGCCGCTTCGACGATCTTCCGCGGCATCGCGAAGGTTGTTGATGGCAATGAGCACGGTGCTGAGGCAGCCGATTTGAAATCCAGCCACCAACCCATGCACCAGCCACTCGCCCATGAGCACAAAGACCGTGCCCGTCACCGCGACGAAGCCGAAAAAGAGGATCACAAACAGCTCACCGAGCCCATGATAGGCCAGCGGCATCGGTCCACCGGTGTAGCCAAAGCAAAAATACAACGACGGCAGCCCGATGGCGAGGATCGGCAGGCCGCGCAATTCAAACAACGGCATCGCCAGCAGCGTGGCGATGCCGAGCATCACCCACGCCGCCAGTTTCACCGTGCTCGGAGAGGCACGTCCACTCGCCGTGATGCGCAGCGGGCCGATGCGGGCCTTCGTGTCCGCACCTTTGAGTGAATCGAGCGCATCGTTGAAGAAATTCGTCGCCACCTGCAGCGCCATGCAGCTACCCAGCGTGTAGAGCGCCAGTTTCGTATCGACCTTTCCAGCCACCTTCGCCGCAAGCGCCCAGCCCACCGCCACGGGGGCAATGGCCGCCCCGAGAGTTTTCGGTCGGGCGGCGGCGATCCAGTCAAATAGTGAAGCCATGGGGGAGAATGAGTGGCCCGTCTTACCAAGGACCACCACAGACCGCAACCTCCCCGTTGCACATCCGGCGGACGCATGTTCCCATGGCCGCATGAAAGGCTGTCTCGAAGTCATCGTGGTGCTCCTGCTCGGCGCAGGCCTGGCGGCATGGATCGTTTGGGATGCCCTGCACCTCCCTGAACCGCCGCACACCACAGTCAATGCGGCTTCCGCTGATCCAGCGGCGGTCAAAGCGGAGCTCGCCATGCTCAAGCGGCAGTTTCAGACCCCAGCGGACTATCAACAGCGTCTCGCCGGCCAAGGTTTGACGGAGGCAGCCCTACAAAATCGCATTGCCACCGCCCTCAGTCGCCAGCAGGAGGTCGAAACAACTAACCAGCCCAACGTGACAGAAAAGGAGGTTCGAGCCTGGTTTGATGCTCATCGCGAGTCCCTACGCATCCCGGAGACCTTCCACGCCGTCCACATTTTTCTCACCCGGCACGAAAAATCCAAGCCGGACCGCGAAACGGAGATTCGCTTCATTCAGCGCCAGATCCTCAATGGCTCGCTCAACTTCCGCGAAGCCGCCGCCAAATTCTCCGAAGACGACCGGACGAAAAAACTCGCCGGTGACCTGGGCTGGTTTTCAGCGGATCGCATGCCGCCCGACTTCATCGCCGCGGTCAAGGCGCTCAAGCCCGGACAGACTAGCTCACCTGTGCTTACCGAACTCGGTTGGCATCTCATTCAGCTCATGGAGCGCCGCCCATCACGACTTCCGACCTTCGAAGAGGCTCGAACCGAAATCCAAGCCACTCTCGAAACCAAGGCCCGACAAGCGATACAGCGCAGCAGCTCGCCCGAATAACTTTTCAGAGCAGAAACCTCAGCTATTCGCCGGACGACGGCGGCGGAAGAAGACGAAGCCGAGGCCTAAACCCGCGAAAATGGCTTTGGAAGGTTCTGGGACCACTTGGAAGGTATAGGTCTGGATGTCATCATCAAAGCCGTCCACCCCGTGGACGCCGCTGACTCTGAATTGAAGCTCGTAAGTGCCCGCCTTGGTGAAGCTCCAATTGTAGTGTTCATGACCGCCGGGGGTGACCAAAAAGGAATCGGAGCCATCCACGCCATTGGAGGTGGCGAAGCGCACGATGGGGCTGCCGCCATTGTCCTGCCAGAGGGAGAAGTCACCGCCTGAAGGTGCGCTGACAACGCTGAGGAGTTGCAAGGTGAGGTCCCCCGTGAAATCGAGTGCATCAAGCTCCTCAGAGCCAACACCGTAGAAAGGTTTGTTCACGTTTTCGATCTCAGGCAGCGTCCACACTGGGATGCCAGCGCTGACGCCGAGAAAGTCATACTGAGCACCAGCAGGGCGATTTTCGGTGATGAAGGGCACCAGCACGGTGAGATCGCCCGGGGCGAACTCGGCGTCGCCGACAATGGCGCTGCCGTTCACGGTCGAGCCGTTGTGGACGTGGTGGTGGAGCTCAAAGCCGCCATCATAACCGATGCCGAAATCGGCGTGGCCGAGGGAATAGACGGCTGCTGAAGCAGTGCTGGCGGAGAGCAGAAGACCAAGGGCGAGGGTGGGGAGCGTGGTTTTCATAGGGTGTGGAAGAATGTGCGAAAGGATGAACTCATGCAAGTATTTAATGCAACACTTTTGCGTTTCTAAGTCAGTTCAACCTGAACCGCGTGAACGCTTTGCCCACGGTACCTGGATTCGGAATGCGCAGGCGGCGGAGCATGATGCGGCCGTGCGCATTGCCGATCTCAGCACCAGTTTCGTAGATTTGATCGGGGTAGCCGGGGTTGGAGAGAGTGCGGGTGGTCCAGGTGGTGAGATCGGTGCTGAGCTGTGCGCTGAGTTGCGCGGTGGTGCCGTCTTGGCGGTCCTTGTAGGTATCACGCAGGAAATCGGCGACCAGCATGCCGCCGGGCACAGCGGGCAGCGGCAGCAGGCCGACATCTGCCACCGTGGGATCGCAGCCGTGCCAGAAGAGCTGGAATTCCAGGCCGTTGGCGATGCCGTCGTTGTCAAAATCGGCGGTCTGACTGGTGAGCGTGCCAGCAGACAGACCGCGAGTGCGCTCGTAGCTATCCGCCCACTGCGCGTAGCTGTGATCGGCCGTGAGACCGACACCAAAGGTGAGGGTGATGGGCTCGCTGGCGACGGGTGAACCTCCGCTGGTGGTGCCGGAGAGCTGGAAAGCCACGCGGTAGAGACCATTCGCGGTGAAAGCGGCCAGCGTGGCGAGATCGGCGGCGCGGGTGACGCTGATACTGTCGCCCGAGGTGATGCCATCGGCGGAATTCATGAGCGTGACGGTGCCTGAGCTGTTCAGCAGCGAAAAGTGGCCCGGCCCGGTGACGCCCAAGAGGCGGAGCGTGGCGCTGTTGCTTTGCAGCGCGGCATTCGGAATGCCTGCGGCGGCGAGCGCGGGCGTCTGGCCGACGATGTTTGCCACGCCGCTGCCAAGCGCGGAAAAGGTGAGCGCGAGCTGCCGTGGTGCGGTGCCTGGCACTTCGAGGAAGCCTTGATTCGAGCGATAGGCCACCGCGTTCGCCGGATCTTCGAGGAGGATGTGCCACGCGTTACTCGAAGCCTCAAAACCGAGGCGTGCGATACTATCGGAGCCGCTGAGGCGCGATGAAAACGGCACACTAAAGTGATACACGCCCGTGCCGCTCTGGATGGAATCATCCGCGATGAGCTTTCCCTCGGCGCGGACGGTCACGTCGTAGGTACCCGGCTTGGTGAAGACCCACGAGAAGTGCTCGTGGGCATTCGCCGTGAGTGCCTGAACTTCATCCGGCGCGGGGCTGGTGGGGTGCGTGTTCACGAGGAAGCCGGACTCACCCAAGCTGTCGATGAACATGCCGAAGTAGCCACCGGCAGACGGGCCGGTGCCAGTCACATTCGTCACCTGATAGCGCACGCTGCCGCTGCCGAAGGGAAAGTAGCTTCCCATGAAGTAATCATAGAAGTCGCCCTCCGCAAAAACGGCACGGATGCCGAGGTAAGGCGCACCCACGACGGGAATTTGCGGCATGATCCACGCCGTCGATCCTGGTGTGCCTATCTCGCTCATGGCGGCTGGCAGCGTGGTCTGGCAGGCGGGCGAGGCCACAAAGCGCGTCGTGGCCGCATTGAGGCGCACATCGGCGCTGCTATTATTGAAGTCACCCGTGGGGTTGTAGGACGTGAAGAACTCGAAACCGCCGTCGTAATCCACATGCGTCTCAAAATGACCCGTCATGATGTCCGTGAGTTGCGCGACGGCAGGAGCGGTGGCGACCAAAAGGAAGGTAAAAAGGCGTTTCATGGGCTTCAGGGGCTTGTGGTGACTTGCACGCGGAAAAAGCGTGGCGGCTGGCCGGCGACGAAAGGCGGGAATGGCAGGGCGCAGGCTTCGTAATCGTTGTCCTGGGCCAACACGACCGGTGTGGCGCTGCTGGTCTCCCAGGTGCTCAAATTCGGACTGAACTGCACCGCGTAGGTCAGTCCCTCCGTGGCGGCGAAGCGACGGCGGATGAAGATGGCTTGCAACCCAGCTCCGAGTTGCGGCGTGCCGCGTGAGAGCAGCGTGGGGCCGCTCACCCCGATGCTGGAGAGACTTCCCTGAACCGGCGAGAGGCCGAAAGCCCATTCGAGCACGTTCGAGAGTCCATCGAAGTCAGGATCAGCATTCGGCGCGGCATTGCCCGTGCCGCTGGGACTGCCAAAGAAACCCTGTCGCCACACTGCGAGGTCATCGACGGGATTCACGGTGACATTCACCGTGGCGGTTGCACTGCCGCCGTGCTCGTCGGTAAGGGTGTAGGTAAAACTGTCGCTGCCGCTGAAATTCGGCAGCGGCATGTAGCTGACGCTGGCGGCACCGGGATCGATGCTCACGCTGCCACCGAGACCATTCGTCACCGCCGTGACGGCGAGCATTTCGAGCAAATCGGGCTCGCTGCGATCATTCGCGAGTACGTTCACGCTTGCCGCACCGGAGTCCTCGGTAAGCGTGAGGGAATCACTCGCCGCCGTGGGCGCAGACTCGACGAGCGGGCCGGTGCTGCTGTCGATGACGAGCAGGTGCAGCGTGTTGATGCCGCTGATGACTTCCACGAGGTTCCCACCGTCGCTGATGAAGGCGCGGCTGCGCACATCGAGCTCGTAGCGCCCGGCATGCGTGAAGGTCCAGTTCATGTGCGCATGCGTGTTCGTATTGATCCACATCGTGTCGGTCACGTTGCCGCCTTCGGTTGCTTCATTGGGTGCATTGATGCCGTCCTTCGTGTCCCACCACACCAGCGGAGCGCCGCCAGTGCCGCTTTGATAAAGGGAAAACACCGCGCCGGACGGCATGCGTGCCGCCACCAGTTCGAGGCGCACCCAGGTGGCGTTCGCGGTCACACGGGAGTCACCCGAAGGCGTGTAGGCGGCCAGCGTGCCGCTCGCGATGCCCTCGGTGTTGAAGCCCGGCCAAAGCACGCCGGCCTTTTGTGCCTGTGGCAGCACCCAGAGCTGCTCGCCCGGTGCCTTACCGAGGAAACTGTAGGCCACCGGATCGAGCGACGCCGAAAGCGTGATGACCGAGGCGGCATTCACACGAAGCAGCGCCTCGTCAAAGTCGAGATTTGTCGGATTCGAGGCACCACCGACGTTCGGCGAGCCAAACGGGATGTCCGTGCTGACCTCATGATTCCAAGCTCCATTTTCAAAATCGAGCCGCAGATCCGTGTGAACGAGATCGACGGAGATCCAGTCGCCCACGGTGACATGCACGGTGCCAGTGAAGGCGCCGGTGTGGTAAAGCATCGTGTAGGTGAACTGATCCGCGCCGGTGAAGCCAGTGTTCGGCGTGTAGCGCAGCGTGCCCGGCAGTGGACCGGCGACGACGCTGCCATTCGCTCCCTGGGTGAAGGTTTGCATCGTGACGGACGTGGACGGCGCGGGCAGCGTGTCGTTGCGAGTGAGGTTGTAGGTGCTCGTGCGGCCCGGCGGGGCGAGGACATTGTCCGCCACCACGCGGGGATTGACGGTGACTTTGAACGTCGTGGTCGTGGGGCCGCCGGCATCGCCCGTGATGGTGATGGAGACGTTGGATTCGCCGTAGAGCCCTGGAGCCGGACGAATGCGCAGCGTGCGATTTTGCCCGCTGCCCTGCATGCGCAGATCGTCGGTGCTCGCCGTGCCGACGCTGCGAAAGAGCGTGGTGTTCGTGCGGGTCACGGCGGGCGTCCACGCCGCGTTGCCCATCTGGTAGTTGATCGTGATGCCGCTGCTGTCCGCATCCATGACGAGATCCGGGATGGGCTCGGCAGGCAGGGTGTAGAGCGGATTCACCGTGAGGACAAAACTGTCGCTCGCCGTCATGAGATCGCCATCGGTCACGGTGAGGGTGATCGTGGCGGTGCCGGATTGCCCTGCTGCCGGTGTCACGATGAGCGTGCGGCTCGTGCCGCTGCCGCCAAAGACCAGGTTCGCATTCGGCACGAGCGTGGTGTTGGAAGACGACCCCGTGAGCACGAGCGAGGCTGCAGCGGTCTCCGCATCGCCAATCGTGATGGCAATGGACGATGTGGCGGTGCCTTCGAGCGTGCTGCGATTGGCCACATCCGAAATCGTGGGCGCGGTCTGTGCCTGCAACGCGCTAAGGCCGCTCGCGAAGAAGGCGAGCAGCAGGCTAAGACTTGGGATGAAACCGCGAGGAGGCATGGTTTGACAAATGCAATCGTATTGCGAGTATCGCAATCCTATTTTGAAACCTTGTTGCATTAGCCGCCGACGCCATTTTTCAGCCACGCTTGTCGTGATGGCCCTTCCTGGCCTCGTCTGCGGCCCCATGCTGCATGCTCAAAACGCGTCATCGGTTCCGGTGGTGCCCTTTGTCCCGCCTCCGCCACCCAAGGAGGAACCCGTCACCACGCTCAAACCGGTCGAAATCCCCGAGATGCCGGAAAAACCGGCCTTAGAGGCCGAAACGCCGAAAAAGGCCTCGAAGCCTGCTCCGGCCAAAAAAGCCCCTCAACGGCCCGAAATCGCTCCGGTGGTCGTTTTGCCCGAAATCGAGCCTCAGGCCGTGCCGGATGTGCCGCCGGAGGCCATGACCATCTCGTCGTCAGCGGAAGGCGAGAACCTCGGTGAGATCGTCATCGTGGCTGACCGCACCCGCTCCGCCCGCACGGCCAGTGTGAGCGATCTCGCGATTCAACCCGTGCAAAAAATCGCCGGCAAGGAACTGCAACGCCGCGCTAAAGGCACCATCGGCGAAACCTTGGCCGGCACACCGGGTGTCAGCTCAAACTACTTCAGCCCGGGAGCCAGCCGGCCGGTCATTCGCGGCTTTGACGGCGTCCGCGTGCGCATGATGCAGGATGGACTGAGCACCATGGATCTCAGCGATACCAGCCCCGATCACGGCGTGGCCATCGAACCGCTGCTGGCCGAGGAGATCGAGGTGCATCGCGGCCCCGCTTCGCTTCTGTTTGGCAATGGAGCCATCGGCGGCGCAGTGAACGTGAAGTCACGTCACTACGCCCGCGAGTTGCCCGCACACAGCATCAGCGGCGCGGTGGATTCGCGTTTTGAAACCAACGCCGAAGGCTGGGCCGAAAGCGGCTGGCTGGCCCTGCGAGGCGGCCCATTCGTGCTGCAATTCACCGGCTCCCTCCGCGAATCCGAGGACATTCGCATCCCGCAATCCGCCCGCACGCCGGAGTATGATGTGAATGCGAATCCCCGCGTGCGAAATCCCGCCACCGGCGCGATCACGCCCGTCCCGAATCCCTCCGGCCGACTGCCAAACAGCTTTCATCAGGCCGAGAGCTACTCCATCGGCCTCTCCTTCCTGCCGGAGGACAGCCCGCTGTGGTCGGCCTTCTCCTTTTCCGCCAATGAGGCCCGCTACGGCCTGCCCTACATCTTCAATGGCGATATCAATGGCTTCTTCGGCAACAGCATCATCGACTTCACCCAGGAACGCTACGACTGGGAACTCGGCTATGACTTTGAAGACAGCTTCGTCAAATCCATCCAGGCCCACGTCGCCAACAGCCAGTTCGGCCAGGAAGAATTCGTCCAAGGCACCGGCAAGGATCAGGGCCGCGTCATCACCGACACGGCACTGACCAAAGACGTCACCGAAGGCCGCCTCAATCTCTACCACGGCGGCTTCGGCGACCGCCTCGATGGCGTCATCGGCGTTCACGCCTTTCGCGAGCGCTTCACTTCCAGCCAGTTGACCCGCATTCAGCCTGAACTGCGCCAGCGCATCGCCGCGGAAACGCGTAGCTTTGCCGTCTATGGCCTCGAAAAGCTCACGCTCGGTGATTTTCATTTCCAGCTCGGCGGACGTTGGGAGGAGCAGACGCTGCTGTATCGTAATCTCGGCGTGAACCGCCCCGCCACCGGCACCAGCGAGAGCGCCTACAGCTATTCCGCCGCCGTCACCTGGGAGAAGCGGGACTTTCTCAGCATGCAACGCTTCGCGCTCGGTCTCGTGTGGTCACGCACGCAGCGCATCCCCACCGCCGCAGAGCGCTACGCCTTCTGGAACAGCGCCGCGCTCGGTCGCTTCCTCATCGGCGGCGATGTCGATGGCCAGGAACTCAAGCTCGAGCAATCCACCAGCATCGACGCCACACTCGACGCCGAGTGGGATCGCTTCGCCGTGCATCTCAGCGGCTTTCACTACGACTTTCAAAACTACATCTTCCTCCAGGAACTGGCCCGCGGCCCCGTGCTCCAGCGCAGCGTGAACTACATCGAACGCGGTGCCACCTTCTTCGGCTGGGAGGTCGAGGTCGAGGCGCATCTGCTCAAACACGAGCACCAGCGCCTCACCCTGAAGCTCATGGGCGACTATGTGCGCGGCTGGAACGAAGACGATCGCGAATACCTCCCGCGCATGCCGCCCATGCATTTCGGCACTCGTTTGGAAGGCGAATACGGCCCTTTCAGTGGCGGCATCGAGCTGCGCTACGCCTTTGACCAAAACCGCTTCCGCGGCGGCTTCCGCAGCGAGGGCTACACCGATCCCTACACCCTCCTCAACGCCGACTTCACTTACCAGCTCTTCAAAAACGAACGCTACGACGTCAGCCTCACCCTCCAAGCCACCAACCTCCTCGACGCCGACGCCCGCCAGGCCACCTCCTTCCGCAAAGACGTGGCTCCCATGCCCGGTCGCGGCTTCAGCGTCGGCATGCAGGTCCGGTTTTAATTTTTCCCCATGATCACGAAAACCTCCAAACTCCCCGTCACCGTGCTTTCCGGCTTCCTCGGCGCTGGAAAGACCACGCTGCTCAACCACATCCTGCGCAATCGCGAAGGCCGCAAGGTCGCCGTGATCGTCAATGACATGAGCGAGGTCAATGTCGATGCCCAGCTCGTCAAAAGCGGCGATGCGAAGCTCTCACGCACCGAGGAAAAGATGGTCGAGATGAGCAACGGCTGCATCTGCTGCACGCTGCGCGAGGATTTGATGCAGGAAGTCGCCACGCTGGCCAAGGAAGGCCGCTTTGACTCGATCTTGATCGAATCCACCGGCGTGTCCGAGCCCATGCCCGTGGCAGAGACCTTCACCTTCACGGATGACTCCGGCCGCAGCCTGAACGACCTCGCGCAGCTCGATACCATGGTCACCGTCGTCGATGCGCGGAACTTCCTCGACGACTACCACAGCACCGATGACCTCCAGGACCGCGAAATGGGCGTCACCGGCGAAGACGCCCGCAGCATCGCGAATCTGCTCACCGATCAAATCGAGTTCGCCAACGTCATCCTCATCAACAAGACCGATGCCGTCAGCGCCGACGAACTCGACGAGATCCAGGGCATCGTCCGCGCTTTGAACCCGAAGGCGAAGGTCCACCTCACGCAGCGCAGCGAGGTGCCGCTCGATCGCGTGCTCGACACCGGCCTCTTCGCCATGGCCGAGGCCGAGCAATCGAAAGGCTGGCTCGACAGCCTCGGCGGCCACACGCCGGAGACCGAGGAGTATGGCATCAGCAGCTTCGTCTATCGGGCGCGGCGTCCGTTTCATCCGCAGCGCTTCCACGACCTGCTCGGCCTGCACTGGGATGGCGTCATCCGCGCCAAAGGCATGTTCTGGCTCGCCACGCGGAATGAAATCGCCGGTTACCTCTCGCAAGCCGGTGTGTTGCGCGACACCCGCGCCATGGGCTTCTTCTGGAGCGCCGCCAGCGAATCCGAATGGCCGCAGGACGAGCAAAGCCAGGCCGAAATCCGCTCCCACATCCAAGGCGAGCACGGCGACCGCCGCACCGAGCTCGTCCTCATCGGCCGCGACATGGACAAAGCCGCGCTCACCGCGAAATTCGATGCCGCTTTGCTCACCGAGGCCGAATTCGCCACCGGCCCCGAAGCCTGGCACCCCCTTCGCGATCCCTTCCCGCAATGGCTGCCGAACGAGCCTGAGGCACCGGCGCAATAAGGGTGAGACAGGCACTCTTGTCTGTCCGCAGTCAGCGCGAGTGTCATCCTGAGCACGCCCGGCGCTGTGCTTCGTCATGCACCGCCACGCACCCAAGAGCAGACAGTCTGGCAAAAAAATGGATGTCAAAAAGATGAAATCAGGGTTCCCATTTTTGCCCTCAATCTTTTTGCCAGCCAAAAACAACGCCCGAACCTCGCCAATCCGTTCACGAGCCGTTGGCAGCCAACCTCATCCACCGCTTCGCACACTCGCTCTGCTCGCGGGTTTCTAGGCAGCACTTCCGCCGCGCCCGTATCCACTGCACCGGATCAGCCTTCGCCGGGATGAAACCCGCCTTCGCACACCACGCGACGATGAACTGCCCCGTCCGACCACAACCCGCCACACAGTGCACCACGACTGCCTCGCGTGCCGCATGATGCCGGTCCATCAAGCTCACAAACTGCTCGATCTGAGCATCCGTCGGCACGCCGTAGTCCGGCACGTGGATGTGGTGATACACAAACTGCTCCGGCACATCGCGACGGTTGTCGAACTCACAGCAATTCACGACCGCCCGGATGTTCTGCTCCTCGTAAATCTCAAACACATACGGATCAGGCCACCACGACGCCGCGATGACACCCTCCACAATCCAAGTGAAGGGTTCCGTGCGTTCAGGCTGACCTCGTTCGGGCCAATACCAAGGGCGGATCGGTTGCGGCATATTTCTGTCATTTCCTTCTCAGAGACTCCGAAAAAATCAACTGTCATAGAAAGGGTTCTGAGCTGTGTCATTGAGCAGTCCCAGCATCACCGGTCAGGTCGCTCTGCCGCAGTAGCAGGCTGCAAGCAGTGCGGCACCAGCGATAAGGCAGCTCAATGTATCTGCGGCGACCTGAAATGACGGCATTCCAGCCTGAGTGTCGATCCAAAGGAACAGCGGACTGAAGGCCAGATAAGCCCATCCGCAAAATACGATGAGCGGACGGTAACGAACCACATCACATGATATGAGCCAGAGCAGGACCGCCTGAGCCAGATAGACGCAAGAGGCTCCCGAAGTCATGTAGATGAGCAGAGGTAAATGGGGTGGCTTACCGAAACCCAGCAGCACCGAAAACTTTTCCACGGCGAGTTGCGGCGCAAAGATCGCTGGTAGTGCGATGAATGAAACCGCAGAGATCACCCGCAGCACCAAACGCTGGAGTCGTGGGTTGCCTCGTTCGGGTTTTGACGTGGATTCAGTTTCGTTCATGGCAGGAGGTTCCGAGGATGACCGCAGTAGTCAAGGCAGTTGCCCCTCACACCTTCGGCAGTGTGATTCGCTGCTTTTGGCCCTGATATTTGCCGGTGCGTTTCCGATACGACGTGGCGCAGGGTTCACCTTGGAAAAAGAGCATCTGCACGATGCCTTCGTCGGCGTAGATGCGGCAGTCGGCGGCGGACGAGTTGGAGAATTCGAGGGTGAGATGGCCGCTCCAGCCTGCCTCGGCCGGGGTGACATTCGCGATGATGCCGCAGCGGGCGTAGGTGCTCTTGCCGACACAGATGGCGGTGACATCCGCTGGCAGGCTGAGCTTTTCCACGGCCACACCGAGGCCGTAACTGTTCGCCGGCAGGATGAAGTAGCGACCGTGCTCATCGCTTTCGAGCGGCACTTTTTCGAGATTGCGCGGCTGAAAGCGTTTCGGGTCCACGACGGTGCCGGGGATGTGGCGGAAGACTTTGAACTCGCGTGATGAAAGCCGCAGATCGTAACCAAAACTGCTCAGGCCATAGGAGAGCACTTGCGGCCCGCCTTTGACCTGGCGCACGAGCTGCGGCTCAAAAGGAAGGATCATGCCACGGCGGGCGAGTTCGGTGATTTGGAGGTCATTGAGGATCATGTCGGCGACTCTTTTACTGCAACATACTTGCATTACAATCAAAGAGGCTCAACATGCCCCCATGCCCACCTACCTTTACGAAACCCTGCCGCCGACGCCGGAACTCCCGGTGCGGCGTTTTGAGCTGAAGCAGAGCATGCGCGATGCCGCGCTGACGCATGATCCCGAGACCGGCCACCCGGTGCGCCGAGTGCCGCAGGCCAGTTTTTATCTCGGCGGCGTGCGGAGCCTCGCCGTCGCGCCGCTGGATGGCGGCGGCTGCTGCGGTCCGGGTGGCGGAGCCTGCCATCATTGAATCAACCCACCCCATCATGAACACCTCCACCGGCTTTCCCACCTCCTATGCGGAGTTTTGCTACCTCATCACGCAGCGCTGCGGCACGGCGCTGACTCGCGCCTACTGCCAGGAACGCATCGCTGCGCTGAAGGACAGCTCCATCCCTGCGACAAGCGACTTCGTGAAGGCCTACGGCGAGCCCCACTGCCGCCAAGTCATCGCCTGGTATGAACAAGCCTCCCGCGAAGCCCTCGCCTGATCCAAGCCTTCGTCATTCACCCTTCATCATTCGTCATCCTCTCTTCCCATGTCCCGTCTTCCCGTCACCGTTCTCTCCGGCTTCCTTGGCGCTGGCAAAACCACGCTGCTCAATCATGTCCTCAACAATCGCGAAGGCCGCCGCGTGGCCGTCATCGTCAATGACATGAGCGAGGTGAACATCGACGCCTCGCTGGTCGCCAATGGCGGTGCGAATCTCTCGCGCACCGAGGAAAAAATGATCGAGATGAGCAATGGCTGCATCTGCTGCACCTTGCGCGAGGATTTGCTCATCGAGGTCAACCGACTGGCCAAGGAAGGTCGCTTTGACTACCTGCTCATCGAGTCCACAGGCATCAGCGAACCGCTGCCTGTGGCCGAGACCTTCACGTTTGAAGGCGAGGACGGAAAGAGCCTCAGCGAGATCGCCCGGCTGGATACCATGGTCACCGTGGTGGATGCCAAAAACTTCCTCCACGACTACAACGAGGCCGATTCCCTGCAAAAGCGCGGTCAATCTCTCGGCGAGCAGGACACACGCACAGTGACGGACCTTCTCATCGATCAGATCGAGTTCTGCGATGTCATCGTGCTGAACAAAGTGGACCTCATCAGCGAGGCCGAGCGCACCCTACTGCGGGAGGCACTCACCAAGCTCAATCCACGCGCCCGCATCGTGGAGTCGGAGATGGGACGCGTGCCTCTCGGCGAGGTGCTCGACACCGGACGCTTCAGCTTTGAGGAGGCCTCACGCGCCCCCGGCTGGCTGAAGGAGATGCGTGGCGAGCACACGCCGGAGACGGAGGAATACGGCATCTCCAGCATGGCCTACAAATCGCGGAAACCCTTTCACCCGCAGCGCTTCTGGGACTTCCTGCATGAGGAATGGCCCGGCATCATCCGCAGCAAAGGCTACTTCTGGCTCGCCACGCGCATGGGACTGGCGGGCATCTGGAGCCAGGCTGGAGGTCAGGCCACGCATCGCTGCGCAGGCTTTTGGTGGATCAGTGCCCCGAAGTCCGGCTGGCCGCAGCGCATCGAGGATCGCCGCCAGATCCTCGACAACTTCGTGGAGCCCTACGGCGACCGCCGCCAGGAGCTTGTCTTCATCGGCATCGGCCTCGATGTCGCCACACTCACCGAGAAGCTCGATGCCTGCCTGCTCACCGATGAGGAGTTCGAGGCTGGCCCTGGCGAATGGGAGAGCCTTCCCGATCCCTTCCCCCGCTGGCAAATCGAGGCCGCCGTGGATGCCCATCACGAGCATGGCCACATCCACGCCGAGGTCCCCGGCCTCGAAGACGAAACGCCCACGCCCTGGCTACGCTGAAAAACGATCTCGCCATGCTCCCTCGTCTTCTCATTCTCCTCCTCGTGTGCGGCCTCGCCGCCTGCAAAAAGGCACCGGAGGCGGCTCAGGTCGTCGTTTGGCCTGAACTGACTGCTTTCGATGAAACCGCCGCGAAGGCCGAAGGACTCGCACAAGTCGGTGATGTGGCGGCTTTGCGTCAAACGCTGCCCGATGTGCTGAAAACGGGCTCGGCAGTCACTGCGGCCACGATTCCGGCGAACGCGAAAAATCCAGCGGGCCTCCGATCACCTCTCGCAGACCTCGCGGAACTGCTCACGAAGCTTTCCGCGGCTCCGTTGAATGACGACGACCTCAAGACCTACACCTTGGCGCTGCATCCGCTGGTGGCGGTGATGATGACGGAGGCTGGAATGCCGCACATTCATGCGAACGAAGGGCCGCACGGTGGCTTCTTCCATCCTATCTTTGCCGCCGATGGCAAACAAGCCGCCACGCTGGAGATCAAGCTGCACGATGACGCGGGTGATCTCGAAGTCTGGCTGGTCAAAGGCGGTCGCGATGGCCCGGCGCTGGATCTGCCGCTCGATAGCGTGCTGAAGCTCGACTTCCCCGATTTGAAACGCCAGATCGAGCTGCGGGTTCGTGATCGCGATAGAAACGCGGGCGAAGACGGCCAAACCAACCTTCGCAAGGGCCAGACGAATTACTTCATCTTCCCAGGCGAAACCGGCGCAGATGCGAAATGGCTCATGGGTGTCGATTTTGCCGCCAAAGCACGCCTCGCGCTTCCGGGCGGTCTTTCCAGCGAGGTCTTTGTGCTGAAGCCGCATGTGCATCATGACTGACGCGGCGATCCATCTCCACAGCCTGCGACATGTGCTGGCACCGGGCGTGCATTTTGCGCTCGATGAGCTGCTCGTGAGCAAAGGTGAATGCCTCGCACTCACCGGGCCGAGCGGTTGTGGCAAAAGCACACTGCTGAGCCTTATCGCGGGATTGGCGCGAGCGCAAAGTGGCAGCGTTCGCGTGCTCGGCACGGAGCTGGGCAGTCTAGGCACAGCCGCGCTGGATCGGCATCGCGGCCAGCACTGCGGCATGGTGTTTCAGAGCTTTCATCTGCTGCCCGCCTTCACCGCGCTGGAGAATGTGCGCATCGGCCAGCGCTTCTCCGGTCGCGAAGGCGATGCCGTGGAAATGCTGAAGCGTGTGGGCCTCTCGCATCGGCTGCACACGCGGGTGAGCCGACTCTCCGTCGGTGAAAAGCAGCGCGTTGCCATCGCACGGGCACTGCTTGGCCGTCCGGCCCTCTTGCTTGCCGATGAGCCCACCGGCTCGCTCGATCCGAAAACCGGTCGTCAGGTCTTCGACCTCATGCGCGAGCTCGTCCGCGAGCACGGCACCACCTGGTTGATGGTCACCCATGATCTCGCGCTCGCCCGTGAGCTGCCACGCCAGTTTGACTGCACCCCACTCATCCGCAGCGAGGAGGTGGCTGCATGACCCTCCCGCGTATCGCTTGGCGCTATCTCACGGCGCGGCCATTGGTCACGGGGCTCACCTTGGCGGGCATCGCGCTGGGCGTAGCGTTGATCGCGGCGGTGCTCACGCTGCGGCGAGAGACCGAGCGCACCTTTCAACGTGAAGCCGGGTTGTTTGACCTCGTCGTCGGGGCCAAGGGCAGCCCGCTCCAGCTCACGCTCAGCAGCGTGTATCACCTCGACATGCCCACCGGCAATGTGCCGTGGTCGCTCTATGAAAAACTGCGCGAGAACCGCCGCATCGCAACCGCGATCCCGATCGGTCTGGGCGACAACTTCCGCGGCTTTCGCATCGTCGGCACCGAGCCGCATCTGTTTGATCTCCAGCATGAAGGCCGCGCTTTCTTCAGCTTCGCGGAAGGCGCGGTGTTCAAAGACGACTTCGAGGTCGTGCTCGGCTCGCAAGTGGCCGCCAGCACCGGCTTGCAGATCGGCGACACCTTCGCGGGCACGCACGGACTCGTGCAGATGCCCGGCAGCGAGGAGCATGGCGAGTTTCCGTATCGTGTGTGCGGCATCCTCGCGCCCACCGGAACGGCGCAGGATCGCGCCATCTTTGGCACCCTGCGCAGCGTGTGGATCATTCATGACAAGGAGCACAAGCTGCACGCCGCCATTCAAGGCACCGCGAGCCGTGCGGAGTCGCCGCTGGAAGTCACCGCCGTGCTCATCCGGCTGAAGGCACGCGGACTGCGACTGTGGGTGGCCGATGACATCCGCAACAACACCGAAGGCATGCCCGCCATCCCGGTGAATGAGATCCTGCGCCTGTATCAAAACGTGCTTGAGCCCGTGCAAAAAACGCTGCTCGCCGTCGCCGCACTCGTTGTGGTCGTTTCATGCTTCACCGTGCTCGTCACGCTCCATCAGGCCGTGGAAAGAAGGCGGCGCGATCTCGCCATCCTCCGCTGTCTCGGTGGCAGGCGCTGGGAAGTGGCCGCGCTGGTCATGCTGGAGGCCGTGTTTCTCACGCTGGGCGGTCTCATCATTGGTTTGCTGCTCGGCCATGGCCTGCTCGCGGCTGCGGCCCCGCTGCTGCGAGAGCGCACCGGCCTGCTCATCGAGCCTTGGACCATCGATCACGCGGAAATCACCGCGCTGCTCGTCATCGCCGCCGCAGGGCTGCTCTCCGGCATCGTGCCCGCCCTTTCCAGCTACCGCCGCACACCCGCCCACGATCTCGGCATTACCGAATGAGCCCACGTCAGCCCAAGTCCGCCGCCGCCTTCGTCAGCCTCACCGCGCTGGCCTTGCTCGCCATGCTCATCGTGTGGATGCAGCCGCAGGACACGACGCGTTCAAACACGGGCGTCACCTCACTGCCACCCGCCTCACCGCCCACTTTGGCAGAAACCAAAGCCATCGAAAGCACACCGACACCGACCGGCCCGCCCGTGCGCATCGACTTCAAATTGCTCGATGAAACCAAGCAGCCCGATGCACGAAAAATGGAGGTCGTGTATCCGTCCGCGCTGGAAGAGCTCGATGGTCGCCTCGTCGAACTGGTCGCCTTCATGGCCCCGTTTGAGTCGCTGGAGGACATGAGCGAGTGCCTGATGCTCCCCGCCTATGTCGGCTGCTTTTTCTGTGCGCCGCCCAGCTTCACGCAGGTCGTCTTTGTGCGTCAAAAACACGATGGAAGACCAAAGAAGCCCTTCATCGAAGCTCCGTCTCTCGTCACCGGCACGCTGCGCCTGCTGAAGCCCGGCAGCAGCGATCCCGCGCACGAGATGGAGATGATCTATGTCATCACGGATGCCACCGTCGTGCCTTACGATGGCTCCAACGCCCCAGCTCGCGTGCCCGGCCATTGGCAGAAAGAAAATCCGCGAGCCGCAGCCGATGCCGGACTGCCGGAAAAGCCGCAGCCTTTGCCTCCGATGAAGCCCGAGGACCTCGTGCCCGTCATCGCCAAGCTGCGCGGTCTTGAAATCAAAAAGCCCATCAAGTTCACCACCTACACACCCGCCGAACTCGAAAGCGCCGTCGAGGTCCGCATCAACTCACGCCGCGCCGCCGGAGGCTGGGCCGCCCATCAGCGTGTGTGGCAGACGCTTGGCTTCGCCGATGAAAAAGACGACCTGCGCCTCGTCTTGCGCGGCCTCACTCTTCAGCGCGTCATTGGCTACAGCAATGCCGCGGGCGATCACATCCGCTACAACGGCGATCTCCAGCTCACGCAGCCCGCCACGCGACTCGAACTCGTCAAAGTCATCGCCGAGGCCCTGCTGCGTCAAAACCTCGATCTTCGCCATCTCGACACCGCTTTGCATGGCGACACAAACACCGATGCCCGCCTCGCCGCCACCTCCGTGCTTCAGGGCGATCTCATGACCACCGCGCGACTCTTCGCCGCGCATCATCGCCTGCGCGATCCCACGCCGAATGCCAGCTTCGCTTACTTCGGCGGCTATCCAGCGGCCAAAACAGCGCTGCTTCAGCTCGAAACACTGCCCTGGCAGATGGGGCCGTTCTTCACCGAGCAATTCGCGCCGAATGGCGAGCCGATGGCGCTGAATGATCTGCTGAAAAAGCCGCCCACCACCACTGCGGCCATCATTCATCCCATCTTCCATGGCCGCCCGCAGGACTGCACACCTGTCGAGGTTGCATCGACCTTTGCCGATGCCTTGCGCGACTCCAAACCCATCGCCACCGGCATCCTCGGCGAGGCCGCGCTGCTCGTCTGGCTCGAAAACAACAGCGAACTCGGCCCGCACATGTCCGCCGCCGATGGCTGGCGCGGTGATCGCTATGCCTTCTGGCAAGACGGCACCCTGCTCATCGAGACGCATTGGCTCGATGAAGACGAAGCCGCCGAATTTCACGAAGCCTCCACCGCCCAGCGCCCCGACTTCACCGTCATCCGCAGAGCCAACTCCAGCATCGTCCACCTCATCGGCGGCCCCGAAGCCAAGCGCGCTGAGCTGCAAAAACGCCTCCAACCATGAAACGAGCCCTTTTCGCCTTCATCGCCAGTTTCAGTCTCACTCAAGCTCAAGAGCATAAACTGCCCACCGAGTCCAAAGAGGCCAAAAACGCCTACCAACAGGCCAGCGAGCCCACCGAAGCCTTTTTGGCCGATTGGGACTTCTTGAACAAAACCGACGTCGTCGTCAGCGACGGCGAAAAAGACGCCACCATCCAGTATCCCGCCGAAATCCAAGCGCTCGATGGCAAACGCGTCGCCATCATCGGCTTCATGGCTCCGTATGAGAAGCTCGATGACATGAGCACCTGCATGATCCTGCCCGCCTCAGTCGGTTGTTACTTTTGCAGTCCACCCGCCGTCACGCAGGTCGCACTCATTCAGCAAAAGGGCGGGACCAAGGACAAGCGTCCCTTCATCAACGAAGCCGTCATCGTCACCGGCACGCTGCGCCTCTTCACCTTCGCCAGCCAGCATCCCGCGCATCAGGCCGACTTCATGTATGCCCTCGACGACGCCACCGTCGAAGTCTTCACCGGCCAAAACAAACCCCGCCGCGCCCCCGCCCATCTCCCGCCTGATCCACGCAAGCAACCAAAGATCTACTGACTCATGACAACTCCAACACTCTCACCATTCGCCACACGCCTCACCGTCGAACAAGTCGAGGAAGGCCGCGACCTCGCCCCGAAATTTGATGCCAGCGGCCTGCTTCCGGCTGTCACCACCGACTTCGACACCGGCGAGCTGCTCATGATGGGCTACATGAATGCCGAAGCACTGCAAAAGACCATCGCCACCGGCGAGGCGCACTACTTCAGCCGCAGCCGTCAGGTGCTCTGGCACAAAGGCGCCACCTCCGGCTTCGTGCAAAAGGTGCGTGAGCTGCGCATCGACGACGATCAGGACTGCGTCTGGCTCCGCGTCGAAACCTCCGGCGGCGCGAACTGCCACGTCGGTTACCGCTCCTGCTTTTACCGCGCCATTCCCACCGGCGCTGATTACACCCGCGCCGAAGGCTGCCTCATCTGGAAAGAGGAGACCAAGGTCTTCGATCCGCAGGCGGTGTATGGCGACGCTCCCAACCCGACCAAGCTATGAGCCGCATCCCCATCGTCCTCATCGCCGGATTCCTCGGCGCGGGCAAAACCACCTTTCTGCATGCCCTCATGGGCGCATTGAAGGAACGCAAGGTCGGCTTCAGCGTTGTGGTCAATGACTTCGAGAACGCCGAGATCGATGCCGCGCGTCTGCGTGATCTCGATGTCGAAGTGCAGTCCATCAACGGCTCCTGCGTCTGCTGCTCCTCGCTGAACGACTTCATGCTCACCCTCGGCACCATCGACGTGCCACGCGGCGGCGTGCTGCTCGTCGAGGCGAATGGCGCGTCCGATTTCATCACCCTCATCGCCGCCATCACCATGCGTGGCGAGTGCCGACGCTTCACCTCGCCCATGCAGGTGACCATGATCGACACCGTGCGCTGGCAGAAACGCCGCAAGCACAACAAGCTGGAGCAGGAGCAGGTGAAAACCGCCACGCACTGGATGCTCACGCACACCGGCAGCGTCAAAAATCCACGCCTCGCTGGCATCCGCGCCGCCGTGAAGATGCTCACCCCGCGCGGCATCGAGACCAGCGTAGATGACTTCGCCGACTTCCTCCGCCTGCAAGCCGCCACCGCCCGCTTCGCGCCCGCTGAATCGCCAAAACCCGCTCTCTTCGAAAGCGCCACCACCGAGCCTGCTCACGATCATCACGATCATCACGAGCATCACCATCACCACGATGACGAACGCGCCTTCACCTCCATGCGCGTGCCCGTGCCCTTCGTCGTCCAGCGACAGGACCTCGAACGCGTCCTGCGCCATCTGCCGGATGAAGTCCTCCGCGTGAAAGGCCTCTGCCGCCTCGCCGAGCTGCCGCAGATCCCCTTCTCCTTCCAACACGTCCGCCCCGAAGGCGAAACCTGGTTCCTCCCCATGATCGGTGCCCTCGGCATCATCCCCAGCGGCGTCGTCATCGGCGTCGGCCTGCCGGAAAAGATCATCCAAAACGCCTTCGAAGCCCTCCCCAGCGCCGAACTGCGGCCTGACATTCAAGTTGAGGCAGAATGATTGCATGAGAGAAATGTTTCTTCAGAGGAGAATCATTTTGCCATCCATCATTTTGCCAACATCGCCCCGTCACCATGCCCACACCTCCTCGTGAAATCCGAGTCCGCCATGCGGCGGGTGCGCCCGAAGCCGCTGCTGCTGTCATCCAAACGCAGCGTGAGCTGAAAAAGCTGATCGCCGGAGAAAGCACGGCAGACACCCGACAGCTCGGCACGGTGGTTTCAAAGCTTCAGGTCGTCATCGCGGACTATCTCGACTCCGGCAAGCCGCTCAAGATCACGCTGAGTGCCTTCGAAATCCTCTCGGCCGTCGAAGCGGCCATTCAGGAGGCGGTGGGGCATCCCAGCCCATGGCCGGACGGAGCGGATGCACGCACGTTTTTCGTTCACGGCCTCTACGATGAGATCATCCAGCAGCCGAGCAACATCTTCGAGACGAAGCTCTTCCCTGACGGCAGTGAACGTTACATCCCCATCAGCCGCGCCACTTGGAAAGCCTGCCTGGAGTTCCTCCGCGAGCAGATCATCGAGGGCGGCCTCAAGATCGCCAAGAAGCGGGTGGAGGCAGAGTAGTGGAGTGATGGAGTGATGGAGTGATGGAGTGGTGGAGTGTTGCTCCAGGCGGCCTTGAAACTTGGAACCTGGAACTTGGAACGACGCGTCAGGATCGAGGACGAGTCCGAGTAGGAGGACGAGGACGATTGGCAGCCATTCATTCACTACTCCAACACTCCACGACTCCATCACCCCGCCACCGCTCCGCTCACCGCACCTGCCGCAGATTCTTCGGCCAGGGGTCGTCGAAGGGGCAGCCGGATTGCCATTGGCGGATTTCGTCGTCGGTGCAGAAGCAGGTCTGAAGGTGGCGGAGGAAGATGGCGCGGTCGTGCTCGGTGCCGATGAGGGTGAGTTCGTTCAAGCGGTCGCCAAAGACGGGGTGGGTGCCTTGCAGCCACTCGCGGAGTTGGGTAATCTCATGCGGGAGGAGTTTGCCATCGGGGTTTTTGACGAGCTCGGCCTTCCAGTAGGCCATGAGCTCCATTTCGATGCTGCCGCCGCTTTGACTCCACAGCAGCACCTCGCGCGGTCGTGAGGCGAGCCAGATGAAGCCTTTGCTGCGATGAATGCCGAGGCCGAGATGCTCGCGAAAACAGGTCCAAAAACGTCGCGGATGCAGCGGTCGCTCGTCACGCACGACCGTGTAACCGATGTCGTAGGCCTCACTTTCGCCCAAATCGGTGTCGGGAAGGCCCAGCGAGAGCTCTTGAGCGCGTTCGAGGTCGAAACCGCCGAGGTCGAGCCAATCGACCTCCGCCTTGCCATAGCTCGCGGTGAGCACGCGGGCCTTGGGATGGAGGATTTCGAGTGTTTTGCGCACGATGGCCAGATCGGCGGCGGGAACGCGTTCGGCCTTGGTAAGCACGATCGTGCTGGCGAATTGCAGTTGCTCCACGAGCAGGTTTTCCGCGCTGCGCAGCCCGCGGGCCTCGTTTTGCACCAAACGGCGCAGCAGGTCCGCGCCGCCGCCGTGATCGGCGACGAGCGCCCGCGCATCCAGCAGCGTGATGAAGCCGTGCAACCCCAGCGAGGCATGCTGGAGCACATCTTCGATCAACGGCCAAGGGTGCGAGCTGCCGGAGGTCTCGATTATCAGATGATCCACATCCTCGCGAGCAGCGAAACGAGCCAGCGCCTCGCGAAACGCCTCGCGTCGGCTGCCGCTGATGCTGCCGGCGTAAAGGCTGACGAGCGTGCCCTCGGCCTCAGACAACCGCTCGGCCTCGCGGACGAGGTCGCCATCGACTTCGAGGTCGCTCACGTCATTGACGAGCACGCCGAGCCGTCGCTGCGCCGGGGCCTCCCGCAGCATGCGCCGCAGGAGCGTGGTTTTGCCGGAGCCGAGAAAGCCGCAGAGGATGGTGACGCGCATGCGGGGGAGATGTGGTCGCAGTTGTTTTAAATGCAAATATTTTGCGTTACCCAAAAGGCCGGTGCATGAATTCTTCCGCCATGAAAAATCTCTTCTCGAATCTCGGCACCACCCTGCTGCTGATAGCGGCCATCTTCATCGGCTCCGCGCTTGGCTGGTCCTCCACCACCTTGGGATCGCAGCTCGGCGGGTATGTCGATCCGCTGATCCTCGCTTTGGTGTCCGTCTTGTTCTTTGAGGTGGATTTCCTGGCGCTGCGGCATGGCGGCGGGCACTGGCGTTGCCTGCTGCTGGCCTGGGTGTGCAATTTCCTCATCATTCCGGTGCTCGGCTGGGGCATCGCCAGCCTCTTTCTCAGCGGCCAGCCGCTGCTGCTCACGGGACTGCTGATCTACTTCATGGCTCCATGCACGGACTGGTTCCTGGGCTTCACGCGGCTGTCGCGGGGAAACACCGCGCTGGGTTCCGTACTGCTGCCGGTCAACCTGCTTTCCCAACTGCTGCTGTATCCCGTTTATCTCGGTCTGATGGTCGGACACCGCACGGGCGCAGATGTCATCACGCTGGGTGGCACGCTGTGGCAATGGTTCCTCGTGCCTTTCGCGGGGGCGGTGGCAGCGCACGGGATGCTGCGGCTGGTGCTGCCGTCTGCGTGGTTCGCCACGCTTCGCAGGCTGGCGGGGCGGCTGGTGCCAATGATCATCGCGCTGATGGTGGTGTGTGTCTTCGCGGCCAACATCACCGTCATCCTGGAGCATGCGCTGGCCTTCCTCATGATCCTCGCGGCGGTGTTTGTGTTCTTTGTCGTCACCTACTTCCTGGCGGAGGCAGCGGTGCGTGTGGGCCGCCTGGCTTATCCGGAGCGTGCGCTGCTCACGATGACCACGGCGGCCCGGAATGCGCCGCTGATGCTCGGCATCACTATGGCGGCGCTGCCGGAGCAGCCCTTGATCTACGCGGCGCTGGTCATCGGCATGCTGGTGGAGTTTCCCCATCTCACAGCACTGAAACACCTGCTGCTGCGTCGTGCAGACGCACCACCACCGCCGCCTTCCGGTATGCCGCAGATAGCACAAAGCCCGCGACAGAGCTCGCCGGGCGATCTCGCGGCCTCGGGCCTCGCCCGTGCGTGACATGACACGCCGATCACACCTTTCTCCTCAAACGCATGAAACTCTCCCACAACGTCCTCATCGTCGGCGCAGGTCCTGCGGGGCTCGGATGTGCGCTCGCGCTGCAAGCAGCGGGTGTCGAGGACGTGGTCATCGTCGATGAAAAAGGCGTCGGTGCCAGCTTCGAGGCCTGGCCGGAGCAGATGACGCTCCTCACGCCCTCCTTTCACTCGAACAACTTCGGCTTCGCCGATCTCAACGCCATCTCGCCCGAGACCTCGCCCGCTGATTTTCTCCACACGCAGCATCCCAGTGGCAAAGACTACGCCACCTACCTCAAGGCCATCGTGAAGCATTACGAGCTGGAAGTGGAAACCGACGTGCGAGTCACCAGCCTGCGCCGCGTGCGCAATTCATTCGAGGTGCAGACCTCCAAAGGACTGCGCACGGCACGCTTCGTCATCTGGGCCGTCGGCGAATTCTCACGACCCGATCTCGGCGGCATCGAAGGAGCCGATTTCGGCCTGCACAACAGCCGCGTGCGCGACTGGGAGCCGCTCGCGCTCACCGGCGATGTCTTCACGCTCATCGGCGGCTACGAGAGCGGCATCGACGCCGCCATCCAGCTCATGCAGTTCGGCAAAAAAGTGCATCTCCTCTCCCGCGGCCATCCCTGGGACAGCGACGATCCCGATCCCAGCCGCGCCCTCAGCCCCCGCACGCGCGACCGACTCAAAAACGCGCTGCTCGAAGCCTCCGGCACCATCCACTTCTACAAAAACGCCGAGGTGCTCGCCATCCGCCCCGTGCGCGGCGGCTTCGAACTCGACGTGCGCGATGGCAAACCTTTCCACAGCCCCACGCCGCCCATCCTCTGCACTGGCTTTCGCAGCGCCATCGAACCGCTGCGTGATCTCTGGGAATGGAAAAAAGGCTCGCCCATCTTCAGCGAGGCCGCCGACGAATCCACGCTCACGCCCGGCCTCTTTTACAGCGGGCCTTCGTTGCAGCATCGCGGCATGCTCTTCTGCTTCATCTACAAATACCGCGCCCGCTTTGGCGTCATCGCCCGCGAGATCGCCGGACGTCTCGGCATCGACATCGGCGACGGGCTCGATCTCTGGAAACAACGCGGCTTCCTGCTCGATGACCTCAAGTGCTGCTCCGACTGCCAATGCGCCGTCGAGCCCGAGCAAGACCATCAACTCAACCAACACGCGGAGGTCATCGAATATGCTGTGGCGGCGTAAACCCAATCGTGACGCAGGCACTCCTGCCAGCGCTTCTCAACGTCCGAAAACCACCGCCGCCACGCTCACCCGCGGCCACCTCAACGACCTCACCACCGGTCTCGGCCAGCAAATGTTCTTCTGGGGCCGCGATGTGCTCACGGACGGCAATCTGCTCCTCAAGCACGGCTTCGAAAAACACCGCAGCGAAGGCCTGCAAGGCACCAGTTGCTACTGCAAGCCGTGGGAGGACGGCATGATCGAACTGCACGGCGCCTGCGCGGGATGGTATCCCTGCGAGGGCGGCCAATGCGGCTTCCTTTTCATCCGCAACGCCAAGCGCTGCTACGTCCACCACCGCACCTCGCCCGTCGTGCCCGGCGAGTATGACTTCAAAGAGTTCGACAGCAGCAATCTCCCCGAACTGACCCGCAGCAGCCGCATCTTCACCGCCTGGCTGGCCGAGTATGAAGCCTGGATCGCCAAACAAATGGGCCGCAGCTACCGCGAAGAATGTCACGCCATGTTTTCGAAGCTCCCCACCTCCAAACCTTGGCTGGAGCCCGAAAAAGCCCGCCGTTGGATCGCCACCTTTGCCGCAGCCTCCCCAGCCCTTCCAAGGGCCAAAGCGTGGGCGGCGGGATCATGCTAAAGGATTGCAATGCTGACTGAATGACGCCAGATGGGCGGCCCGCCATGAGCCGCTCCATTCTTTTCATCCTACTTACCGCCTCCCAGACGCTGCTGGCCCAGCAGCCGCATCGTCATGATCCGGCGCACAACCATGAGGACGAGGTCATTCCTCTGGATGAGGTCATCATCTCGGCTCCATTGGACCGGCCACTGTATCAGCAGGCGCAGGCAGCCTCGATTTTGGCCTCCGATGCGCTGACGCTTGGCAGCGAGGCTTCGCTGGGACAAACGCTGAGCCGGGTGCCGGGCGTGAGCAGCACTTACTTTGGGGCGTCAGCGAGTCGGCCCATCATTCGCGGTCTGGAAGGCGATCGAATCAAAGTGCTGCAAAACGGCCTCAATACGATCGATGCCTCGGCGGCGAGTCCTGACCATGGCGTGAGCTTTGATGTGTCTAATTTGAAATCCATCGAGGTCGTGCGGGGTCCGGCGACGCTGCTGTACGGCTCGAATGCCATCGGCGGTGTGGTGAATGCGATCGACGGTCGCATCGTGGATGAGAAGCTGGAGGCGGGCACGATTCGCGGTTCGCTCGGCAGTCGTTTCAGCACGGTGGATCAGGGCTATGCGACGAATTTCATGCTGGAAGGCGGCCTCGGTCACGGGCTGGCCTTTCACCTCGAAGGCTTCACGCGTGCTGCGGAGGACTTTCGCGTGCCGGGTGAGCTGCGCTCAAGGGCCTTTCAAGAGGCGAATCCCCTGCCTGCTGGCACACCGGAACCGCGTGAGATCGTTCCGAATAGCTACCTGCGTGCCGAGGGGCTGAGCGGCGGCCTGAGCTATGTGTGGGATGAGGGCTTCATCGGCTTTTCCTGGTCGGAGTATCATTCCCGCTACGGCTCCACGGTGGCGCAGGATGTGTTCATCGACATGAACCAGACCCGCCTGGATGTGCGCGGGGCGTTTTACAATCCACTGCCGAAGATCAAGGAACTCAGCTACCGCTTTGCGTGGTCGGACTACGAGCACACGGAATTCGAGGGTGGCATGGATAACACGGTCTTCAAAAACGACGGCTACGATCTGCGGGTGGAGGCGAAGCATGAAAAGATCGCCGGACTGGAAGGTGTGATCGGCTTTCAATCGGACCGCAGTGATTTCCTGATCAGCGGTGCGGAGGCATTCATGCCGCCATCGATCACGCAGACGAATTCGGTCTTCTTCTTTGAGGAACTGGCCGCGACTGAAAAACTGCGCTTCCAGTTTGGCGGACGTTACGACCACATCGATGTCGATTCGGTGCAAAACGATGTCTTTGGCCCGGCCATCCATCGGAACTTCGACAACCTCAGCGGGTCCATTGGCGCGGTGTACACGCCGAATGAAACCTACGCCGCGGCCTTGACGCTCACCTATGCGGAACGTGCGCCGACGGCTCAGGAGCTTTTCGCCAATGGCGTGCATGCGGCGACGAGCACGTTTGAACTGGGCAATCCGAATCTCGGCCTCGAAAGCTCCCTCGGCATTGATTTGAACCTGCGCAAGCGCACCGGCTGGGTCACCGGCTCCATCGGCGGCTACTACACCCGCTACAACGGCTTCATCGGACTCTTCCCCACCGGAGCCGTCCGCGTGACGCCGGATGGCGATGTCTTCAATGAATTCGGCTACCGCAGTGTGGATGCGGAGTTTCTCGGCGGCGAGGTGGAAGCGCAGTTTCACCTGCTGCATCCGCTGGAGGGCACGGAGGCCGATGCACCGCGCACCAATCTGCACTGGGAAGTGCGAGCCGATGCGGTGCGTGCCCGCAACGCAGAAGGCGGCGGTTCCCTGCCCCGCATCCCGCCTTTCCATCTGACCAATGCGCTCGTCTTTCAGCGTGGCGGCTTCACCGCCCGTCTCGAAGGCATCTACGCCGCGCCGCAGGATCGCTTGGCGGCGAATGAGCTGCGCACAGATAGCTACTTCCTCGTGAACGCCTCATTGAACTACGAGTTCAAGGTCGCCAAGACCACCTGCGATGTGTTCGTCAAAGGCATGAACCTCACCAACGAGCAGGCCCGCGAGCACACCTCCTTTTTGAAGGACCAGCTGCCGCTGCCGGGTCGCGGTCTCGTGGTGGGCATGCAGATGAAGTTTTGATGTGCGATGCCAAATGCTGAGTGCTGGCGGGAGAATTAGGTATTGGCTTCCCAAGGTGATGTGGCATGATCTTGGCATGCAATACGATCCAGATGATGAATGGCAGGAGTGGTTCCGACTCGGGCCGCTCGAGCGCTGGAATGAAAGCATGAAACTGTGGGCGCAGTATCTCGCCCAAGGAGGCAGCCTTGATCCCGAACCCGATTCACAAAGTCCTTTCGACTTTCCAGAACTGCAAGGTTCGCGCCCTGTTGATGGGCGGTCAGGCCTGCGTGTTCTACGGCGGGGCGGAGTTTAGCCGCGATACGGATTTTGCGATCCTAGCGGATGAAACAAACCTCACCCATCTGAGATCGGCGATCCATGCACTCCAAGCGGAGGTGATCGCCGTGCCGCCTTTTTCCATGCAGCACCTTCTGGATGGTCACGCCGTTCATTTTCGCTGCCAGCACCCTGAGGCCAAAGGCATGCGAGTGGATGTGATGGCCCGAATGCGTGGTGTGGCTGACTTCCATGCTCTTTGGGAACGCCGCACGACACTGGAGGGGGCTGACGGTACCATTTATGATCTCATGTCTCTGCCGGACCTCGTGCAGGCCAAGAAGACCCAGCGTGACAAGGACTGGCCGATGATCCGGCGGCTGATCGAAGCGGATCATGCGGCCTGTCAAAATGCTCCCACCTCATCTCAGGTGCGTTTTTGGCTGGCTGAGGCCCGCACGCCTGAACTCCTCATCGAACTGGCTCATCAATACCGCGAAGAGGTCCAATCCGTCTCCAGCCGGCCTGCGGTTGCCGCAGCCCTTCTTGGCCATGAATCGCAAGTGCAGACGGCCCTCGAGGATGAAGAGCGTGCTGAGCGATTGGCCGACAAAGCCTACTGGGAGCCTTTGAAGCGTGAGCTAGAGCAGCTCCGGCGTGCTTCCCATTGAGGCAACGTCCTAGCAGCCTGTCGGACTTTGCCAAGGCACGAAGCGGATGCTAAAAGCAGCGCATGGCAGCCCGCTTTGTGAACATCGACCGCGACACTCCCATGCTCATGCCCCCGGACATGCGCGATTGGGTCGATGGCAAACACCTCGTCCACTTCATCCTCGACGCCGTGAGCCTACTCGATCTGAGCACTGCGCATATCAACCATCGCGGCAGCGGCGACGCGCAGTACCCTCCTGCCACCATGCTCGCGCTGCTCATCTACAGCTACGCCACTGGCACCTTCAGCAGCCGTCAAATCGAGCGCAGCACTTATGAAAGCGTGCCCGTGCGCTACCTCTGCGCGAGCACCCATCCCGATCACGACTCCATCTGCGCCTTCCGCGTGCAAAATGGCGACCTGCTCGCCAAGAACTTCCACCAAGTCCTCGAGCTGGCCGCACGCGCCAAGCTGCTCAAAGTCGGCAATATCACCCTAGCGGTGGACGGCACCAAGATCCTCGCCAATGCCAGCAAGCACAGCGCCGTGAGCTACGGCCACGCTGCCGAGCAGATGCGTCTGCTGGAAGAAGAGATCGCCACGCTCATCGCACGCGCCGCCGATACCGACAGCGCCCCGTTGCGTGACGGCCTGAGCATTCCTGCCGAGATCGAGCGTCGGCAAGACCGGCTCGAAAAGCTCAAAGCAGCCGCCTCCGTCATGCGCGAACGGGCCAAAGAACGCCACGCTGCGGAGCAGGCCGAGTATGCAGCCAAGCTGCGTGCCCACGAAGAGCGCATCCGAGCAGCCAAAGAGCGCAACGGCGGCAAACGCCCACGAGGAGGCAAAGCGCCCAAGCCACCGCAGGAAGGCCCTGAGCCGAGCGACCAGTTCAACTTCACCGACTCCGAGAGCCGCATCATGAAAGCAGGCAGTGGTCAGCACTTTGAGCAATCCTACAACGCGCAGGCCGGTGTCGAAGTGGAGAGTCGGCTCATCATCGCCGGGCAGGTCGTCGATGCACCCAACGACAAGCAAGAACTCACCCCCACACTGGGCACACTCGATCTGGTGATCGAAAGCGTCAGCCAAGTGCTCATCGACAGCGGTTTTTATAGCGAAGCCGCCGTCAAAGGCGTGGAGAGCAGTGAAAGCGGAGCGCTCAGCGGAGTCGAGGTGCTCGCCGCCACAGAGCGGCACAAGCACACGCGACGCATCGCTGATTTGGAGATCAAAGCAGAGCCAGCAGAACTGCCGCCAGAGGCACCGTTCATCGAGCAAATGAAGAGGCGCTTGCAAACCAGCGCCGGGCGTAAAGCCTACGATTTGCGCAAAAGCACCATCGAACCAGTGTTCGGCATCATCAAAGAAGCGCTGGGGTTCAGGCGGTTTAGCCTGAGAGGGCTCAAGAAAGTGAACCTGGAATGGAAGCTGGTGAGCCTGAGCTACAACCTCAAGCGCCTCTTCCACCTGGGAGCCGAGCTGCAAAGCGTCTAAAAAGCACAGGGGAGGCATACAAACCGCGTCAACGAGCAGTCGGAAGCAAAAAACGACCCACCAACGGGCCACGAGCGACCGGACCAGTGCACAGTCCAGATGAACCCAAAGCCGCCACCACCGCCCGCCACGCTGGGGATGCCATCAGCGTTGATCTAAGTCCGACAGGCTGCTAGCTGGTTTGCATGCTCACCACCAGCGCCTCTTCCGGGTGGAAGCTCACAAAGACACGCTCACCACGCTTTGGCTGGCCGCCGGATGCGACGAAGCGGTTATTTGGCATCTGCACCAGCAAGGTCAAATCACCTGCGTGAACCACAAAGCGCAGGTGGGATCCAAAGTAGGCCACTTCCGCCACACTGGCGCCATAGGCATT
The DNA here is from genome assembly GCA_016713245.1 of Verrucomicrobiaceae bacterium. Lineage (GTDB taxonomy): Bacteria > Verrucomicrobiota > Verrucomicrobiia > Verrucomicrobiales > Verrucomicrobiaceae > Prosthecobacter. The sequence continues at coordinate 2,261,686 of JADJPM010000004.1, forward strand.
CACCCGCTCGGAGGCACCGGGACGCTCCCGGGTGAGCATCAGCTTCTCCGGTCGCACCATGACCCGCACCTCCTGGCCCATCGTGAGGGCTTCATGCGTGCGCACCATGGGATTGCCGATGCCTTCGCAGAAGACGCGGACGTAACCTTCATGCCGCACCTCCAGCACCTTGCCGGTGAAGAAATTCGCATCGCCCACAAAGCCAGCCACGAAATCGGTTCGCGGTGTGTCGTAGAGTTTGGAAGGGGCGTCGATTTGCTCCACGCGACCCGCGTTCATCACGGCGATACGATCACTCAGGCTCATGGCCTCACCCTGATCATGGGTGACATAGATGAAGGTGGTGCCGACCTTTTCGTGAATGGCCCGCAGTTCCAGCAGCATGTGCTGGCGCAGTTTGAGATCGAGCGCGGCGAGCGGTTCATCGAGCAGCAGCACCTGCGGACGGTTCACCAGAGCGCGGGCAATGGCCACACGCTGACGCTGGCCGCCACTGAGCTGTGCGGGACGCTTCTTGGCATGCTCGGCGAGTTTGACGAGCTCCAGCATGGCCTTCACCTCCGTCTCGATTTCTTCGCGACCGCAGCCCGCCATCCTTAAACCAAACGCGATGTTCTCCACGACGCTGAGATGCGGAAAGAGGGCGTAGTTTTGAAACACCGTGTTTACCGGGCGGCGCTCCGGCGGGAGCTGCGTGATGTCTTTCCCATCCAGCACGATGCGCCCGGCATCCGGCTGCTCGAAGCCAGCGAGCATGCGCAGTAGCGTGGTTTTTCCGCAACCACTTGGGCCTAGCAGCGAGAAAGCCTCACCACGAGCAATCTCCAGCGAAACGCCATCCACGGCGCGATGGGCACCGAAGGCTTTGCTGACGTTTTCGATCTGGAGGAGTCCGTCCATGAGTGGGCAGAGTAAGATGAGATCAGGCCGCGTGGCAAGCCGCTTGCGGCTTTCGGCACACTTGGCAAAGTGACCGCCTCATGCCCGCCCGCTTCAAGACACTCAAAGCCTTGGAAGAAACCACCACGAGCACTCTCAAGCTCGTGCGGGACAGCCATTTGAAGAGTGATTTTTATACAGCGACGCTTCAAAGCCACGGAAGAGACCGAGATCGAGGGCTTGCAAACCTTGTTCGCCCAACTCGCGGCGCTGAACAGCCCGCAGCTCCACCGCATCATCGAAGCAGGTGCGGATGAAAAAGGCTTCTTCATCCTCACTCCCGCGCCACTGGAGGGCGTGACGCTGCCGGAGATGCTGCAGCGTGGCCCGCTCTCGGCGGAGGAGTTTGAAACCCTCGCCAGCCAGCTCCTGGATGCACTGGAGGTGGTTCACGATCAGGCCATCGTGCACGGCACGCTCACGCCGGAGTGCGTGCGGATCATTGGGACAAAGCCCGCCGAATGGCAGGTGCGTCTCGGCGGCTTTGGTATCGGTTTTGCCGCCAAGAGCACGGAGGAAGAGGATCAAATAGCGGCCTACCGCTGTGCCGCGCCGGAGCAGTGGCAGAAGTCCCCTGCCCGGCGTCGCACGGATATCTATTCGCTCGGTTGCGTGCTTTACGAGGCCCTCGCGGGTCGTCCGGCCTTTCAATCGCGTTCGTTGAAGGAACTGCGGGTGAAACACCTCGGCCATGATTTGCCTGACCTGGCCAAAGTGGCTCCGCATGTGCCGCGCTGGATGGCGGACTGGGTGATGAGCCTCATCATCACGGATGCCGAGGCACGCCCGCGAAAGGCAAGCGTGGCCCGCGAAACGTTTTCCATGCGTGAAGCAGCGCCCGCCGTTCCGATTCCGGCATCTGTTTCACCTGCCACGCCTCCCGTCTCCTCTCCAGTGATGCTGCCTGTGAGCCAACCCGCTCGAAATGCCACCGCGAGCACGATTCCCATTTCCGTCGGCCCGCAGATCGGGAAACCGCCTGCGCCCCGAAAGCCCGCCGCGGCGCTGGCGGCTCCGAAACCGGCTGCGCGGCAGTTTTCCCAGCAGCCCGCCGCTCGGCCCATTTGGCAACGTCCCTTGGTTTGGGGCATCGCTGCAGCGGTGATCGTCGTGGGTTTGTGGACGATGATGGGCGGCTCCAAAACAGCTCCCAAGGACGCAGCAGGCTCCAGCACATCGCTCGTGGACGTGCCGACGACGGATCCCGCTCAGCATAGGTTTCGTGAGCTTGGCAAGTGGCGTCAGCGTTTCGTGGAACCTGCCAGCACGCCTGCGCCCACGCTCCCAGCGGGCTTCACCAAACCCTGGGGCTACGAAAAGCTCGTCACCTGGCTGCGAGCGGATCTCGGCATCAACACCTTCGATGGCCGTGACTTTGATCAACCGGCGAAGGTCGGTGATGCGGTGGCCTTCTGGCATGATTTCGGGCCGGTCGGCAAAGACAACGCCTTAGCTGTCCTTCCTTGGGATAACGCCAAGAAGCGTGCCCGCCTCCAATGGCTGCAACCAACGGCCGAAAACCGCCCGCTGCGCACCGCGCGGCCCTTCATCGTCTTTGGAAAAGACGCCAAACCCGTCTCCACGATGAACTCACTCGGGTATGCCTCGGGCGAAGGGGTGCCCTTTGGTGATGCAGCGGTCACGGGAGTCACGCTGGTCGTCGTTTACTACCGGGACAACAACCCGCCCCAAACCTTTGAGAGGGTGGCTCATGTGAATTTCAGCAATGGCTCCATCGCCCTCGTCACCGAAGCCAACGGCAAGGCCAACTTCATTATCGGTGGGCCGTCCAGTGCCCCGCCTGAGCACCGCACCTCGTTAATCCTCGACACCCCGGATCGACTCGACATCACCGTGCCCACCTTAGCGATGGCCACTTGGGCCAAGGACGGCCGCATCACCATCCGCATGAGCAACGCCCGAGGTGAGATCACCTCCGGCTCCGGCAGTAAGCCCATCCCCACCAAGAACCTCCACAACATCACCCTCGCTGGTGATGGGTATTGGTCCTTCCGCGACCAAAACGACAACCCCGTGCCCTTCTACGGTGGCATCGCCGAACTGCGCCTCTACAACCAAGCTCTCAGCGAGAGCGAGATGCAGGCTCTCGAAAAGGAACTCGCGGGCTATTACTTCCCTTGATTGCCCGCTGCGGCCTCCCACTGCGCTCGCCAGTGATCGAGACGCTCCTTGATGCGGGCTTCGAGACCGTTCGCGGTGGGTTCATAATAGATGCTGCCACCTTCCAGGCATCGCTGCGGCACAAAACCACCCTCGTAGTCGTGCGGATAGAGATAGCCCTCGCCATTCCCGAACTGCTTGGCTCCCGCGTAATGCCCATCGCGCAGGTGTTTCGGCACCGGCAGCGTGCGACCTTCACGCACTTCCTTGAGCGCCTTATCAATGCCCAGGTAGGCGCGATTGCTCTTCGGTGCGGTGGCATTGTAAACAGCGGCGTGAGCCAGGATGATCCGCGCCTCCGGCATGCCGATGGCCTCCACGGCCTGCTGCGCCGCCACCGCCACCCGCAGTGCATTGCTATCCGCCATCCCCACATCCTCGCTCGCGGCGATCACGATGCGTCGGGCGATGAAGCGGATCTCCTCACCGGCATGCAGCATCTTCGCCAGCCAGTACAGCGTGGCATCCGGATCACTCGCCCGCATGCTTTTGATGAAGGCGCTGATCGTGTCGTAATGCGCATCGCCATCGCCATCATAGACGACGGTCTTTTGCTGCATGCTCTCTTCCGCAGCCGCCAAGGTGATGACAACCTCCCCCTGCGCATCCGGCGTGGTGGTGAGCACCGCCAGCTCCAAAGCATTCAGACAGCGGCGTGCATCGCCATCCGCCACCGTGGCCAGATGAAGCCGCGCATCGGCCTCAATGCGCACGTTTTGCCCGCCGAGACCGCGTTCCGAATCGTTCAACGCACGATCGACGAGTCCTTCGAGATCGGCGATGCCGAGCGGCTCCAGTTGAAACACCTGCGAACGGCTCACCAGCGGGCTGTTGACGTAAAAAGAAGGGATTGTGCGTCGTCGCCCCGATGAAGCGCACCGTGCCGCGCTCGAGGTGCGGCAGCAGCACGTCCTGCTGCGCTTTGTTGAAGCGGTGGATTTCGTCCACAAACAGGATCGTCGTCTTGTCATAGAGGCGGGTGTGCTGCTGCGCATGCTCCGCCTCACGGCGGATGTCCGCCACGCTGCTCTCCACACCGCTCAGCGTGATGAACCGCGACTTCGTCTCCTGCGAAATGATGTGCGCCAGCGTCGTCTTTCCCACCCCTGGCGGCCCATATAAAATGATCGACGAAAAGCGGTCCGCCTGCACCGCACGGCGCAGCAGCTTCCCCTCAGCCAGGATGTGCTGCTGACCGCCATACTCCTCCAGCGTGCGCGGCCGCATGCGCGAGGCCAGCGGCGCCGCCTTGGCATGCGTCACCCCCGCCGCGCGGGGCGGTTCGGTTGTCGGCTGCTGGAAAAAGTCATCACTCATCTGCCACGCAGGCCTTGCCGAGTATTTGCCGCTTTGCACTTCGATTTTGCCAGGTAAGGCCGAAGGAGACACGATCTACTTCCCCAGCCGCTCGAGCACGGTGACGATGGCCCGCTGGCGGTTGTCCACATCGAGCTTTTTGAAAATGTGCTCCACATGGCGGTTCACGGTGTGGACGGTGACGGCGAGGATGAGGGCGATTTCGGGATTGGTTTTGCCTTCGGTGATCCAGAGCATGACCTCGGCCTCGCGGGCACTGAGACCGAGAGCTTGGAGGCGGGCGGCGTGGGCCTGGACGGACTCCTCCCGCACGAGCAGGAAGCAGCGGCCCTCCCGACGGCGACAGAGGGTGACGATGACGCGGCGGTCGGCTTCGAGCAGCTCCAGTGCTGCACCTTCGGGCCGACTGTGGGCGGTCTGGCGCTCCAACCACTGACGCACGGCGGCGGGGAGCAGGGTGTGCGCGGCAGACTGGGAACGTTCGAGTGTCTTGCCAAAAAACCAGCGTGCGGCCTGATCTCCCTCCAAAATGACGCCATCGGCTGTGGCGACGATCAGTTCACAGATGATGGGGCCTTGCGCGGCGTCGGTCTGCGCCTCCTGGCTCACGAGAGTGGTGGCACCGGGCAGCGTGGCGGCAGCACGCGGCGAGCTTTCAGTGGAGTGAAAGGCGAAGGTTTCCGTGCCGATGCGCAGCTCATCCGCGTGGTGCAGGCGGCGGGCGTGGTGGAGGCGGATGCCATTGAGAAGGATGCCGTTGCGACTGCCCATGTCGGTGATCCACCAGTCCTGGCCTTGGGCGAAGAGCATGGCGTGGCGGCGGGAGGTTTCGCTGTTTTCGAGGACGACGTCATTGTCTGCCGCACGCCCGATGAGGAAGGGCTGGGTGAGCGGGATGCGCCGTTGCTGCCAAAGCAAAAAGTGCGGCGGTGCAATGAGGGTGTCGGGCATGCGGCGCATGGTGCCCGCTGCGGCTGCGGGCGCAATCCGCAGTTCGGCGGCGGGTATTGGCAGGACTGCCAATACGAGTGCTCGACGCCTAAACACAAATGGAACACCCAAATCCCGCGCCAGCGTCGTGGAGTGCGTGTGGCAAGCCTTGGCGCGACACCGCTGTGGCGAGCCGGACGGTGATCTTTGGCCTCACCACCTTCTTCCAGCGCTCGACAGCGGTGTCGCCGATGCAAGGTGCCCCTTGCATCTCAGCCACCGCACTCCACGACGCTGGCGCGAAGGGAGGCCACTCCAATTTTTAAGTGACAGGCGCTTGGGGGCCTGCGAAATGCAGCTCGATGCCGCTTCATTCTGATCCAGATCTCACGCATGCCGCAGCGGTGACTCGCGGTGGGGATCAGGGGCTGCTGCGGCTGACGGTGGAGGAAGTGGCGGCGCTACTGCCGCAAGGTGACTACGCGGTGGAGGCTCTCATCGGTCAGGGAGGCATGGGAGCGGTTTATCGGGCCACACAGGTGCGGCTGGGGCGTGCGGTGGCGGTGAAGATCATGCGGCGGGAGCAGGGCGCGGATGCGGGCTTTGAGGCACGCTTTCGGCTGGAGGCTCTGGCACTGGCAAAGCTGCACCACCCGAACATTGTGAGTGTGTTTGATTTTGGTGAGGCCGGACCGGAGCACCTGTACCTCACCATGGAGCTGGTGGAGGGGGCGGACCTCATGGAGATCATCCGCAGCCGCCGCATGACGCAGGAGCTGGCGCTGGCTCTGCTGCCACAGATTTGTGACGCGCTACAGTTCGCCCATGACCACGGCATCATTCATCGGGATGTGAAGCCGAGTAACATCCTGGTGACAGCGGAGGGCAGCATCAAAGTGGCGGACTTTGGTCTGGCGAAGCGCTTTGACGCGGAAAGCAGCTTTCACACTCGCACGGGCACACGCATGGGCACGCCGGACTATGCCGCGCCTGAGCAGTTCGACGCGGAGGCGGAGGTGGATCACCGGGCGGATGTCTATGCCGTCGGGGTGATGATTTACCAGATGCTCACCGGCCATGTCCCGCGTGGGGCGTGGAAGCCACCCTCGCAGCGCTCGGACTGCGATGAGCGATGGGATGCGATCGTGCGCCGGGCCATGCAGACGGAGCCTGAGGAGCGTTTTCAGCAGATCCGCGAGCTGCGGGCTTCGGTGAGCAGCATCGCGACGCGGGAGGTAAGTGAGGCAACTCCAAAAACAGCCGCTGAGGGTGAAAAGTGGCCTGCACAGCGACGGCTGCTTCTGCGTGTGGGCTTGCTGGCTGCGGTGCTGCTGCTCGCTGCGGGGCTTGTTTGGACGTTTGGGTGGCCTTTTTCACCTTCGCCTCTGCGGGCAGAGAGTGTGGCCCTGCCGCCGCTGGCACCGCTCACGCTGCCTGCTGGCACTCCGGGGATGGCAAGGGAGATTTTGCTGCAAGGAGGCGCGGTGCGGTGCCTGCAGATGCTGCCGGACTCACGCAGGGTGCTGCTCATCCAGGAGGATCAAACGCAGCTCATGGACATGCAGACTCAAAAGTCGCTCTGGGTGGTCAAAGGCCGCCATGAGGTGGCGACGAGTGTCGCGATGAGCCAGGACGCAGCACGCTACGTCACCTTTGAATCGGCGGCGACAGATGGTCCGTCGGCTGGCAATGCCGAAACGGCCTCCGGGCAGGCTTTGGTCTCTCTTTTTGCCACAGCCACGGGTGAGCTGATGCAGAGCTGGGTGCTGCCTTTTCACCGTGCGGCCCGAGTGAGCCACCCCATCGCCATCTCGCCCGCTGGCGAGACAATTTTGGTGCGCCATGGCATGACGGCGGATCGCTCCAGCCGCTTTGTGGCTCTCAGCGTGGGAAAAACGGCTCCCGTGGCCGAATGGACCTCCGCCGGCCACACGGGCCACTCCATCCATGGCCTGAATGAGACGCTTTTTATCTCCACGGGCGAAGGGGAGCCTTTTTTGATGAATCCGGCGGCTCCAGCGGGAAAACCCGCTCTACCGGGTGATTTGGCTCGGGCTCGATTCACCAGCGCCATCAGCCCGGATCGGCACTGGCTCGTGGCGAATCTGACGGCAGAGGGTCACCACGTCTGGCAGCTCACGGATGGCAAGCTGACACATTCTTTGGAGCACTCGCGGTGGACGGTCGATAGTGGGCGCTTCGCTGGCAATGACCTCATTTTGCGCAAAACCGGCGGTGTCGATCCCAAGGTCGGTGTCTTGCACGTGTGGGACCGCCGCAGCGGCGAGCTGCTCGCCACGCACCTGCCTGCCCGGAAGGATCATTTTTTCGGACCACAGGCCAGCAGTGACCCTGGCGGCACTTTTTTCGTCATCGACATCAAGCCCTACTACTCCGCGAAAGGGCCGTATTACCTGCAACTCTGGCGTCTGCCGAAGCCTGGGGAAAAATACAGTGCTGAAGCGCCGTCCACGTCGCTCCCGAGCACCACCCCGGCCTCCGCCACGAAAGAAAAACCGCTCGTGAACAGCCTCGGCATGAAGTTCGTGCCCGTGCCAGGAACGCAGGTGCTTTTTTGCGTCCATGAGACGCGGCGGCAGGACTATGCCGCCTATGCCAGCCAGACGGAGGGCCTCAGCACGGCTTGGCAGGATCACCGCTATGATGGTGTGCCCTGCGGGCACCAGGACGATCATCCCGTCATCAGCGTGAGCTGGCATGAGGCGCAGAATTTTTGCCTCTGGCTCAGCCGGAAAGACGGCCACACCTACCGACTGCCCACGGATGCGGAATGGAGCACTGCCGTGGGCCTCAGCGAGCCTGCTGGCCGCACCCCGGCTATGCTACACAGCAAGGACATGAATCACTTCCCCTGGGGCCGCCGCTATCCGCCCATCACCCGCGACCGCGTCGGCAACTACGCCGACGCCGCCTGGAACGAGGCATTCCCCGCCGAGCCCTTCATCGAAGGCTACAGCGACGGCTTTGCCACCACGGCACCCGTGATGAGCTTTTCGCCAAATGCGCACGGCCTCCACGACCTCGGCGGCAACGTCTGGGAGTGGGTGCTCGACTGGTATGACGAGAGCAAAAAGAGCGTCTCCTGCGTGGCGGCTCCTTCCTGCGCTGCCGACTCAAAGGTCACATCCTCTCCTCCATCCGCAATCCCCGCCCACCCGAGGCACGCTACCTCGACCGCGGCTTCCGCGTGGTGATGGAGCTGCCGGAGAAATAAATGCCCGCGTCGAAACCGCCTGTCGGGTCCCATTGGCAGTCCTGCCAATATCATTCACGACCGGTGACACTATCATCCCGCGCCGAATTCCGCGCCATTTCTTCTCCCACATGCTTCCCGTCATGAAGGCACTCCACCTCGCCCTCACTGCCGCTGTTTGCGTCCTGCTCGCAGGCACAGCACCAGCCCAAACCACCCCTCTCCCGCCCGCCGTGCTCCAGCGGCTGGCGGAACTCCGCTCCGCTTACGATCAATACCTCGAAACCCATGTCCTCCAGGCCCATGCCAGCGCCGTCACCGCCCTCGAGGCCAGCTACAGCCGCGCCCTCGAGCGTGCCCGCGACGAGGCCACCACGCGCGGCGATCTGGACAGCGTCATCGCCATCAAGGCGGAGCTGAGCCGCGTGGAAAAGAAGGAAGCCCTCCCGCCCGATGGCGATGACGCCCTCCCCGCCGCCTTCAAGCCCCTGCGCACCACTTTCCGTGCCGAAACCTCCAAACTCGAGCAAGCCCGTGACGCAAAAATCACCCCCGCACGCCAGCGCTACGACACTGCGCTGGAGCAATACCAGGTGCAGCTCACGCAGAGCCAGCAGCTCGAAGCCGCGCTGCATGTTAAAGGCCTCCGCACCGCCCTCACCACCCAACAGCCCGCTGCGACGCCCGCTCCCAAAGTAGTCACAGAAGCCGCACCGGCTGTTCCGGCGCCCAATGAGAGAGCAGGAGCTCTATCTCCTACTTTTGCCACCAAAGACGCCCCCTTTGTGAATTCCCTCGGCATGAAATTTGTCCCCGTGCCCGGCACAGATGTCCTCTTTTGCATCCATGAGACCCGGCGGCAGGATTACGCGGCCTATGCGGCGGAGGTGCCCGGTCTTCATAAAGGCTGGATAAAAAATAGCGACAAAGGTGTCCCCTGCGGTGCTGAGAATGACCACCCCGCCGTCAGCATGAGCTGGGTGGATGCGCAGGCGTTTTGTGTCTGGCTGGGCAAAAAAGAAGGACAGACCTACCGCTTACCGACCGACGCCGAATGGAGCTTTGCCGTCGGCATTGGCCGCGAAGAAAAGCGCAGCCAGGGCACGACCCCTGAAATGCTCCACACTAAGGTGCCAAAGGAGTATCCCTGGCATGGCCCCTGGCCCCCCACCGCCAAAGACCGCACGGGCAACTACGCCGACATCACCCGGACGGCAAAAATACCTGAATCAGGCCCATCCGGCATCCCAGACTATGACGACGGCTATGCCACCACCGCACCTGTGATGAGCTTCAAGCCCAACAAATACGGTCTCTACGACATGGGAGGGAACATGTTTGAATGGGTGGAGGATTGGTTCAACACCACTCAAACCACCCGCACACTACGTGGAGCCTCTTTTGTCAAAAGCGACATCAACGGCCTGCTGTCCTCCGCCCGGACCCACCGTCCTCCCGACCACCACGCCTGGCACGACGGCTTCCGCATCGTGCTCGTGCTACCGGAAAAGTGAGTGCCCCATTGGCAGTCCTGCCAATGGCCTCAGTTTAGATTGGCCAAGCTCTGGTCATCACGGGTATATCGAGAGCGTTTCATGCCTCCTCCGACGCCAAAGGCCACTCTGTCACTCGCCTGCCCACGACCGATACTCCTCGCGGTGGTGCTGGCCTGCATGGCATGTGCAACGATGGTGGAGGCGACAGATTATACTTGGACCAATTCCAGTGGTGGAAACTGGAATGCCAGCACCAACTGGTCACCAAATACCGCCTTCCCCAATGCCACGGTGGACAAGGCTACATTTGGCAGTGCCGCAACGAGTAAAACCATCAGTGTCAGTGCCGCCGTCACGGTGAATCAGGTGATCGGCACCGTGGGCTACACACTGCGCATGAATGGCAACAGCCTGACTTTTGATGGCACTGCGCCGCTGCTCCGACACACCGTTTCCAGCTCGGGGGATCGGCTTAACATCACTCGCACCACAGGAGGTAGTCTCATCCTGGCTACGGACACCACCTTTGATGTCGTGGGTACCAATGCGGACATCTTCGTCGAGTTTGGCATCTCAGGTGCGGGCGGGTTGATCAAAACGGGCACTGGAGATTTGAGACTGAGAGGCACCCAGAGCTACCAAGGTGCCACCACCATCTCCGGGGGCAGAATATTGGTGGGTTATCTCTTCACCGATCCACAAAGCGGTGCGGTGACCATCAACGATGGAGCCCTAAACCCAGCCGCAGCCATCGTGAATAATGGCACGCTGGAGTTCACCGGCAGCAGCCGCACCCAGGGCACCCATTTCGGCACACTCTCAGGCACCGGAAACCTCGTCTTCAATAACGACGCTACTCTGAATGCTGCCAACACGCACTCAGGCAGCACTTTTATCAACAGCGGCACGCTGGCACTCGCGAATGTGAATGCCCTCCAAAACAGCACACTCAGCATCAACAGCAGCTCTAGCAGAGAGGTCACTTTCACCGTCGCTGGAACCAACACCTACCACATCGGTGCCATCACAGGCACGGATGCTCTCGCCATTGGCGGCAATACCCTCAGCATCGGTGGCAACAACACCTCCACGACCTATGCAGGCGACATCAGTGGATCTGCTGGCGGACTGACCAAGACTGGCACCGGCACTTTTACTCTCTCCGTCGGCAACACTTACACCGGCACGACAACGGTCTCGCAAGGCATCCTCCAAGTGAATGCCAACAACGCCCTCGGCACCGCCGCAGCAGGCACCAGCGTCGCCAGCGGTGCTGCCTTAAAGCTCAACGGCGTCGCTTACACCACCGCCGAGGCACTCAGCCTCAACGGCAGCGGCATCAGCGGTGACGGCGCACTCGTCAACACCGGCACCAGCAGCTATGCGGGCCAGATCACCGCTGCCACAAATGCTACCATCAGCGCAGGCGGCGGCACCCTCACCCTCACTGGCGGCCTCGTGAAAAACGGCACCACGCTCACCATTGCCGGCGGCGGCAGCGTCATCGTCAGCGGCACCGGCATCAGCGGAGCCAGTGCGAATAGCGACCTCGTCGTGGACGGCACCACGCTCGTCGTCAATGCTGCCAGCAACTACAACGGCCCCACCACCGTGCAAAACAGCGGCAACCTCGTCGCCAATGCTGCCATCACCACCACGCAGCTCACCGTTTCCACCAACAGCACCCTCAGCGGCACCGGCAGCATCCAAAACGGCAGCGACACCCTCTACCTCAACGGTGCCCTCATTGTCGGCGACACCACACTCGGCTCTCCCGTCGCCTCCGACCTCGAAATCAGCGGCACCGGCACCACCATGCTCGGCACTGCCAGCCAGCTCCACTTTGACCTCTTCACTCGCGGTGGCGATCTCACCGCCGATCCCACCTCCATCGACCGCCTACGTTTATTTGGCCCCCTGGACGCTACTCTCGGCGGCACACTCCTCCTCGCCAATCCCACCGCCCTCACCGGCTTCGCCTTGGGCGACCAGTGGCATGTTTTCGACCTCCAAAGCGGCTCCAGCATCACTGGCACGCTCACCATCAACGACAATGCTCTCAACCTTGCCCCCGGTCTCGGCGCGGTCCTAGACCCCATGACCGGCATCCTAAGTATCCTCAGTGTCCCAGAGCCAAGCCGCGCCATCCTCATCATGTTCGCCCTGTCGGCTACCGTGCTCCGTCGGCGACGTTAAAAAGGCTCATAGGCTCATCTGCCACGCAGGTCTTGCCGAGCAATTGGCGCTTTGCACTTCGATTTTGCCTTGGCACCCTCTGGGGTTACACTCCGCCTCAGAATGAAGCTCGAAAATCCCTTTCCCGGCATGAACCCCTGGCTCGAACTGAGCTGGGAGACCGTGCATGTAAAACTCATCGGCTACATCGCGGATGCCATCGACGAGTTTCTTCCGCCTGACCTCCGCGTGCGTGCCGAGGAGGGCGTCAACATTGGCGCGGATGACCTCCATGAAAACTCTCGCCGCAAGCCTGATGTGGCGATCACAGAGCCCTGGAAACAAGGCCTCGCGCCTGGCTGGACGCCCGCAGCGGATTCAGAACACGGCGGCGCATTGCTCGCCTCTCCCAAACTGGTCTTGGAAGATGAAATCATGCCTCGCTGGCTGGAGATCTGCACCTCCAGCGGAGAGCTGGTGACCGTGATCGAAGTCCTCAGCCCCTCCAACAAGAGCACGGATCGGGATGACTATCTCGACCGCCAGCACAACTATCTCCAAGCCGGTGTGAATCTCGTGGAGATCGATCTTCTGCTTTCCGGCAGACACACCATCGCTGTGAGGCGTTCCTCGCTCGACATCCCTGACAGCAGGGCTTGCTACCTCGCTTGCGTCGTACGGGATACCCGCCCGCGAATGCGTGAAGTCTATGAAACACCCCTTCGTGAACGCCTAAAACCCATCGCCATTCCACTGCGTCCGACGGATAAGGATGTCATCCTCGATCTCCAGCCGCTCATTGACCGCTGCTACAAAACCGGCCGCTACTGGCAGACCAATTACCGTCTGGAGCTACCCAAGCCGCTCCATGCCGAGGACGCCGCCTGGGCCACCGCTCTTTTGCAGGATGCGGGACACCTCGAATCCGCACGATGAAAGTCTCCAAGAAAGCCGAATACGCCCTCCGCGCCCTCGTGGCGATGGGGCGTGCCCGCGAGGGGACAAATTTCTCCATTCAAGATCTCGCCCGCTCGGAAAACATCCCGCTGAAGTTCCTGGAGCAGATCCTGCTCGCCTTGAAAAACGGCGGCCTCCTGCGCAGCAAACGCGGCGTGGGTGGCGGCTACCAGCTCGTCGCAAAACCTCAGCGCATCACCTTGGGAGAGGTGGTCGCGATCTTCGATGGCCCCTTCGATCCCCTGCCCGGCTCCGGCCATGCGGCCCTGGGCCAAGTCTTCGCCAGCTTGCGAGATCAGGTGCTCCGCTGGTTCACGGAAACCACCGTGGCCGATGTGATCGAAAAGGAGCGCCAGCGCGAGAGCGTCAGCTTTGACATCTGATCACCGCTGAAAAAATGCTCCCGTTGGCAATTTTCTTGTCCGGTTCGGGCTTTTGGTGCGGTATATCCGCCCCGCAGTTTTCCCAACCATGAAGCATCTTCTATTCTCCCTCGCCCTCCTCGGCTCGGTCGCGTCCGCGCAGGAATACCTCGAAATCGCCGCGAATCCGGGCGGAGCCGGGGGTGGTAAAAAAATCGTATTGGTGGCCGGGGATGAGGAATATCGCACGGAGGAGTCGATGCCGATGCTGGCGAAGATTTTGGCCAAGAAGCATGGCTTCAATTGCATCGTGCTGTTCTCCACGGACGAAAAGGCGGGCTACATCGACCCGAACAACCAGAAGAACATCCGTGGCACCGAACTCCTCGGCGATGCGGACCTCATGATCATCGGCACGCGCTTCCGTCAGCTCCCGGACGATCATCTGGCGAATTTCGCGAAGTTCCTGAACGCCGGCAAGCCGGTCATCGGCTTCCGCACCGCCACGCATGCCTTCAGCGGCGGGGCGAAGACGGGCGACTTCAAGTGGAGCGAGTTCGGGCTCAAGATTCTCGGCGAGAAGTGGGTGGCGCATCACGGCGCGCACAAGAAGGAAGGCACGCGCAGTGTGTTTGAGACCGCCAACCTGAAGCACCCGGTGTTGCGCGGTGTGGATGAGATCTTTGGCACCACCGATGTCTATGCCGTCAAAAACCTGGACCTCAGCAAGGCCACCGTTCTTCTACGTGGCGCAGTGACGGAGACGCTGCATGATCGCTCGGTGCCGATTCGCGGGCCGAAGAACGACCCCATGCAGGCGCTGGCCTGGCTCTTTGAATACACCGCGCCGGATGGCAAGGCGACGGGCAAATCCTTCTGCACCACGATGGGTGCCTCGGTCGATTTTGCCGACGAAGACCTGCGCCGCCTCATCGTGAATGCCGCGCATCACCTGCTGGGCCTGGAGGTGCCTGCGAAGGCCGATGTGGCCTTTGTCGATCCATTCAGCCCCACGATGTATGCCGCGCTCAAGAGCGACTATTATAAAGAGCGCAATCTGAAGCCCGGCGACTTCGCCACGGGCAAAAGTCCCTCCTTGGGCCTGCCCGGCGACAAAAAAGCCGCCAAATCCACCCAGCCAGACAATGCGCCGCATGCGCCGAGTGCCGAACCACCTGCCGCAACCTCCGCCCGTACACAAAACGTGGCTCCACCGACCAAAGGCGAGCGCATCGTGCTCGTCGGCAATGGTTTGGCCGAGCGTGACACCTGGTACAGCCGCATCGAGACGGAGCTGCAGCTTCGCTATCCGAACCAAGCCCTCTTCTTCCGCAACATGGGTCATGTGGGCGACACCCCGGGCTTCCGCCCGCATCCCGCACGCGTCTCGCAGTGGGCCTTCCCCGGTGCGGAGAAGTTCCACCCCGACAAGACGACTCACAACGGCAAGGGCTTCTACCCCACGCCCGACCAGTGGCTCACGCATCTGAAGGCGGACACGGTTGTCGGCTTCTTCGGCTACAACGAGTCCTTCGATGGAGCGAGCAAGGTGGGCAACTTCGAGGCGGAACTCGACGCCTGGGTCGTGCACACGTTGAGCAAGGCCTACAATGGCAAGACCGCGCCGCGTGTGGTGCTCGTCAGCCCCGTCGCGTATGAAGATCAGAGCGCCAAACGCGATCTGCCGAAGGGCGACGTGGAGAACTCCAATCTGCTCCTCTACGCCGCCGCCATCGAGAAGGTCGCGAAGAAGCACTCCCTCACCTACATCGACCTCTTTTCGCCGACGAAGGCCATTTATGCCAAAGGCGGTGACGCCTTCACCACGGGTGGTTTTGTGCCCACCGATGCGGGTTATGCCGAAGTCGCCAAAATGCTCGCCACCGGCCTGTATGGCCACGCCAGCTACGAGTCGAAGGCCGATCCAAAGCTCGTGCACGAAGCCGTGAAGCAGAAGGATTGGTTCTGGAACTGCGACTACAACATCCTCAACGGCGTCCACACGCACGGCCAGCGCTACAATCCCTACGGCCCGCAGAATTACCCCGATGAGGTGAAGAAGACTCGCGAGATGGCCGCGCTGCGTGATGAGCTCGTCAGCCAAGTCGTCAGCGGCAAGACCACCGATTTGAAAGTCGATGACAGCAAGACGCACAAGCTCGCCGAAGTGCCCACAAACTATGTGCCAAGCGTGAAGAACGGCAGCACGAAGTATCTCTACGGCGAAGAAGCCACGAAGACTCTGACCGTGCCGGAAGGCTACAAGGTCGAGATGTTTGCCTCCGAGAAGGAGTTCCCGAATCTCGCGAACCCGATGCAGATGAGCTTCGACAACAAAGGCCGCCTCTGGGTCGCCACCATGCCGACCTATCCGCATTACCGCCCCGGTGATGCGCTGCCGAATGACAAGCTCCTCATCTATGAGGACACCAATGGCGACGGCAAAGCGGACAAGGAAACCGTCTTCGCGGACAAGCTGCACCTGCCCATCGGCTTCGAATTCGCGCCGGAAGGTGTGTATGTGACGCAGGAGCCGAATGTCGTGCTCATCCGCGACACGAACGGCGACGACAAGGCCGACAGCATGGAGATCATCCTAGGCGGCTTCGACACGCATGACACGCACCACGCCATCAGCGCCTTCACCGCCGATCCCAGCGGAGCCTTCATGATGTGCGAGGGCGTGTTCCTCCACTCCAATGTCGAAACACCCTACGGCCCCGTGCGCTGCGTCGATGGCGGCTTCTTCCGCTACAGCCCGCAGCGCGGCCAGCTTGAGCGCACCATCCAGATGGGCATCCCGAATCCCTGGGGCTTCGTCTTTGACCAGTGGGGCCAGGATTTCCTCCTCCACACCTCCGGCACCACCATGAACTGGGCGCTGCCCGTTGAAGTGAAGCCCACCTTTGGCAGCAAGACGCCGTCCACCGCCGACCTCGTGCCGAACGAGCACAAGGTGCGCCCCACCAGCGGCCTCGAAGTCGTCAGCAGCCGCCACTTCCCCGACGACGTGCAGGGCGACCTCATCTACTGCAACGCCATCGGCTTCCTCGGCATCAAGCAGGTGAAAATCGAAGACGCAGGCACCGGCTGGAAGACCTCCCACCGTCACAACCTCCTCCAGAGCAGCGATGGCAACTTCCGCCCCGTCGATCTCGAATTCGCCCCCGATGGCAGCCTCTATGTCATCGACTGGCATAACGTGCTCATCGGCCACATGCAGCACAACGCCCGCGATCCCCTGCGCGACCACGTCCATGGCCGCATCTACCGCATCACCTATCCCGGCCGCCCGCTGGTGAAGGCCGCGCCCGTCGCCGGTGCGCCGGTGGCTGCCCTTTTGGAAAACCTGAAGGCCCCCGAAATGCGCCAGCGCTACCGCACCCGCCGCGAACTCCGTGCGCATCCCGCCAGCGAAGTGCTGCCCGCCGTCAAAGCCTGGGCCGCTGAGCAAAAAGACACCCACGCCAAGCTCGAAGCCCTCTGGACCACCTGGGGCCTCAATGCCGCCGATGAAGGCCTGCTCCGTGAAATGCTCGCCTCCAGCGACTTCCATGCCCGCGCCGCCGCCGTCCGCGTCCTGCGTTACAACACCCACCGCGTGGCCGATCACGTCGCCCTGCTCGAAAAAGCCGCTGCTGATGAAAATGGTCGCGTCCGCCTCGAAGCCATCGTCGCCGCCTCCTGGCTGCCGAACATCCCCGCCGCGAAAAACATCGTCGCCATCGCCTCGAAGCTCCCGCTCGATGATTGGAACAAAAACGCCGCCAAAACCGCCGCCGACCGCCTCGCCGGTGTCGTCGAAGTCGTGAAGCCGGAGTACACCGTCGCGAAGCCACCCGCTTACCTCAGCGATGTCGCCAAAGGCCAGTTCACCGCCGGACAGGAAGTCTATTTCCGCGAAGGCCACTGCGTCACCTGCCATCAGCCGAACGGTGCTGGACTCGATCCCGCCTTCCCCAGCATCGTGAACAGCCCCTGGGTCACCTCCGACAAGGAGCGCCTCATCAAGATCGCCATGTTCGGCCTCATGGGCCCCATCAAAGTCGGCGACAAAGAATACAACGGCCAAGTCCCCATGACCCCCTTCGGCGGCATGCTCAAAGACGAGGAACTCGCCAACGTCCTCACCTTCGTCCGCAACCACTTCGGCAACAAAGCCGATCCCGTCACCCCCGCCGAAGTCAAAGCCATCCGCGACGCCAACAAAGGCCGCATGATGCTCTTCACGACGGACGAACTGCTGAAGCTGCATCCGATGAAGTGAGGCAGACGCGAAGGGCAAAGGGCGAAGGGCTTGGAGTTCCTTCGTCCTCCTACTCGAACTCGTCCTCGATCGGTTGGCCTACGGAACACACGGACGACACGGAATTGGTCAGACGTGAGACGTCAGTGTTTTAACCTTCGCGGTGATTCGTTGCCATTCCGGCTTCCATCCGCGTTGAAGCCATCCTTCAGAGGTCCACCGCAGAGGTTGGAAGGTCGCAGAAGGTGTCAGAACCTCACGCCACGCCCTCGTAAAGATAACGCTGAAAGCCTGCAAAGGCCGCGCCGATCTCCTCTGGTTGCCCCAGGTCGACCATCCAATTGGCTGGCGGACCGTATTTGAGCCTGAGGAGCGGGACCAGCTTCTCCGTGCTCAACTCCTCGACACCCTCACTGACATAGTGAGACAATACGAAGTCGAGGAAGACCTGCTGCTTGCTGTTGAAGTGCGTGCTGATCTCCACCTTTGCCTTGGCGGCACGCTGCTCGCGAGTGAGCGGTGGCAGGGTGTAGGCCACATAAGCCAACACGTCGAAAAGGTCGCTGTTCGTGGCATCGATCACTTTCTGCATCTCAGACAACTGTTCGTGGCCAAATCCCTTCTCGGCGAGGGCTGCCAGCAGCTTTTTGCGTGTGTCCGGCTCACTCCAAAGGGCTCTCAGCTCAGCCTCGCTCTGGAAGAAATCTGGCAGCTTGCCGAAGAGCAGCTCCATGAACTCCTGCGCACTCATCGGCTTACCGTCGGCATGCCAGAAGGTCGTCATCATCATGTGCTGGATGGTTCGTTCTTTGCCATCCGCGAGCTTCACCTTCACCTTCTTGCGACACACGCACGGCCGTTTGCCACATTTGGGGCACGGCTCTTTCGGACAATCGCAGGGCGACTTGCCGCAGACATCGCAGGGCTTCGGCGGCTTCACTTCGCAGGCGCAGGGGCGCTGGCCGCACTTGGGGCATGGCTCTTCTTCTTGCGGCGGGCCGTCCCATTCCGGGTCTTGGAATTTGAGGTGCGCCTTCACGAAATCATAGATCGTGAAGTAATCCTTCCCGTCGAAGAGCCGCGTGCCGCGTCCGATGATCTGCTTGAACTCGATCATCGAGTTCACCGGGCGCATCAGCACGATGTTGCGCACGTTGCGGGCGTCCACGCCGGTGGAGAGCTTCTGCGAGGTGGTCAGGATCGTGGGGATGGTCTTTTCGTTGTCTTGAAAGTCCCGCAGCCATTGCTCGCCGATGTCGCCGTCGTTCGCTGTGACGCGGTGGCAGTAGTTCACGTCCTTACTCGTCTTCAGCTGGTTGATGAGGTCCCGCACCAGCAGCGCGTGGGCTTGGTTGGCGCAGAAGACGAGGGACTTTTCGTTTGGGTTGATCTGCGACAGGAAGATTTCCACCCGCTTCTTCTCCCGCTCGCGGATTTCGATGATCCTGTTGAAGTCCTTCTCCTCATAGACCTTCCCCGCCTCGATCTCACCCTCCACCACGGCGTCGTCCGAAGTCCAAACGTAGTAATCCATCGTCGTCTGGATCTGCTTCACGCGGAAAGGGGTCAGGAAACCATCGTTGACGCCTTCTTTCAGCGAATAGATGAACACCGGCTCGCCGAAGTAGGCGTAGGTGTCCACGTTGTCTTTGCGCTTCGGCGTGGCCGTGAGACCGAGTTGCACGGCGGGCGCAAAGTAATTGAGGATGCCACGCCAGTTGCTCTCATCATTTGCCCCGCCGCGATGGCACTCATCGATGATGATGAAATCGAAAAAGTCCGCCGGGTATTGACCAAAGTAGGGCGTGGGGTCTCCTTCGACGACCGGGCCGGTCATGAAGGTCTGAAAGATCGTGAAGAAAAGGCTGCCGTTCGTGGGTGGCTTGCCGGACCGGCGGATTTCATCGGGACTGATGCGGACGCAAGAACCCGGTGTGGCATCCTCGAAGGCCGAGAACGCATTGAAGGCCTGGTTCGCGAGGATGTTTCGGTCAGCGAGGAAAAGGATGCGCGGGCGGCGCGTCGCCTCGCGGCTCAGGTTCCAGCGGGCGTGGAAGAGCTTCCACGCGATTTGGAAGGCGATGAAGGTCTTTCCAGTGCCCGTCGCCAGCGTGAGCAGGATGCGGTCACGGCCCGCCGCGATGGCCTCCAGCACGCGTTCGATGGCCGTGTCTTGATAGTAGCGCCCGGGATGCGAGCCGCCTTTGTCCTCGTAGGCCACGGCGGCGAAGCGGTCACGCCAAGCATTGGTTTCCTCAAAGGTCCGATCCCACAGCTCGTCAGGAGAAGGATAGGCATCCACATCGCCCTCCTCACCCGTTTGCATGTCGATGCCGTAGATGCCCTTGCCGTTGGTCGAGTAGGTAAAGCGAACCCTGAGCTTGCCGGCATACAATTTAGCCTGCGCCACGCCTTCAGTGACAGCTTCACCCACCGCCTTCGCCTCCACCACCGCCAGCTTCGTGTTTCGATATTCCAGGATGTAATCTGCGATCAGCGGTTTCCCACGCTTCCCTTTGCCCTCAATGCGTCCAGGGAGGATCTCGCAGTTCTTTTCCCGACGGATGCGGCTGCCCTCCACCACGCCCCAGCCCGCCGCCTTCAGGGCGGGGTCGATCAGTTCGGCGCGGGTTTCGGCTTCGTTCATGCGCCATGATTAGCCTTGATTCAGGATTGTCTCCATTTCTTCAGGCGAATCTGGCATTCTTCGGCGGGCAGATACCGCTCCAGCGAAAGAAGGTGCTCCAGCTTGGCAGCGGCGATCTCCCCGGTCATCACCTTGCCAGCTACCAGTTGGTCCATGATCCAAAGCGTCCCATGCACCTCGACATGGCGGGCCCTGCCTGCCTTTCGCAGGGCCTTGTCACCGGAGATCAGCATGGCGTCCAACTTCATGGCTAGGAAGAGCACGGAGCAATCATTGAACTTCGCCTTGCTGCCCACTTCTCGTTCCAGCTCAGAGACTTGGTCCAATTCCTCAAAGCTCAGTCCATGTTCCCGCACCTGCCCGCTTTTGAAGTAAGCCAAAGCCTGCACATGGCCCCCGTCCTCCAGCTCGCTTTTGATGAGATCCGTGGTGTGCGTCTCCACTCCGAGCTGGAACCACAGATCAAACAACCCGGCCAGTTCGAGATCGATCAGCACATTGGCATCCTGGACGGCGATTCTCATGTCGGATGCTCAAGGGGTTAGGCTGCCTCCGAGGCAAAGAGGTGGTCAAACTCACGCAGGCTCACATTCAGAAACTCCGCAGCTTTTGCCCGGGTGATCAGTTCCTGCGCCGCCGCTCGATACACCAGTTGCGCATAGCGATTGGCTTTCTCTGCGCCCGGCCAGATGCCCGGCTCTGTTTTCCGATGCTTGCTGTTCAGGAAGTGGAAGGACTTGAGCTGGCTCGGGGTGATGATCTTCAGATCGGCGGCACGGCGCATCAGCGCGGCGATGGAGATGCCCCAGTCTTCTTTAAGTCCGATGCGCTCACGCAGACTGATGCCATCGGGACGTTTCAGGCCCACCCGGGCCCGCAGCGCCACCGCAGGCAGCAGCAGCGCCCCGGCGAAGCGGTAGCAAAGCGCTTCCTTCAGCTTGTGGCTCACGCCTTCGGGCAGTTTCATCACCAGATGCCCCAGCTCGTGCAGGGCGGTCAGACGCTTGCGGGGCAGATCAGAGTTCAGCCACTCGGCCAACACGATCACTGGCGTGTCCGCATCCGCCCAGCCGGAGAACCCGTTGAAGCTCTCATCCGCCTTCACCTCCGTCACCTTGATGCCGTGTTCTTCCAGCATCTCATGCACATTGTTCAGCGCGTCCTCACCCAGCTTCCATTTCTGCCGGATCAGGTTCGCCGCCTTCTCAGCCTCAGTTCCGAGTGCCTCCTCATCATCCGGGCGCCGGTGGCTCAGGTCCGCGCGTGGCAGCGCCAACCCGCTGATCTCCAGGATCTCCTCGATTTGGAGATATTGCTCAAAGTAATCGGCCGCCGCCTCCCGGACCCGGTTCACCTCCCGTTCGGGAAACTTGGTCAGCTTGCGAAACTCGATGCTGGCCAGCGTCACCGCCTTCTGGCGGAAGAAGTAGCCTGCATCCAGATCAAAGACCCGCGCCAGTGCCCGCACCACGGAGGAGTCAGGCCCCATCAGGCCCTTCTCGTATTTTTGCAGCGCCGCATGCGATAGCTGGCTGCCCAGAGCGGTGAGCTTTTCCGCCACTTCACGCAGCGTCAGGCCGCGCATCAGGCGTGCCCGGCGCAGGCGCTCGCCGAAACGTTGTTTGCTGTTGGTGTCCCCCATGGGTTACAGAAAAGCGGAAAATCGGAAAACCGTCAACCCTGCTTTTGCTCTTCTCAGGTCTTCACCAGCTTGAAGCTCACTTGGTAGCGATAAAAGCAGATGTTCGGCGTCATAGCCAAAGCACGGCGGATGCGGGTGTCGTCTTCATGGGCGATGATCGCTCCCAGCACGGTTTGATCGTCCTCGGCCAGTTCGTCTTGGACGTAGCTCATGTAGCGCAGCGTCTGGCCGACTACGGCATCGCTGGCGCGGCCTTTTTTCAGTTCCACGACCAGCAGGCGCTTTCGGTCCTTGCTGATGGCCAGGATGTCGAGCGGGCCAGTATCGGTCTGGTATTGCTGGGCCTTCTCGCCGTCCTCCTCGTAGATGTGGTAGTCCTTGCCCAGGTCCGTGTTCGGCCAGTTTTTGACCAGAAACTCCTCCAAGTGAGACTCCAGCGCAAAGGACGACGCGTCCTCCACCGTCGCATCCGTCGAGATCAGCTTGGGGGCAGCCGCTCCGCCGAGAAATTTCTCCAATTCCTCCCGGTGGACGCTGATGTTGCTGACTGTGCCGATGGAGCCCGTAGAGTTGCGAAGACCTTCGCTCATCGCCGCACGTTCGATGGCCAGGTTCAGCCAGATCACCGGCCGCCGGTGGGGCAGGATCTTGCCCGCCTCGTAGTAGTAGCCGTCGCTCACCTCCCCCACGCGATACTTGCCCAGGCCATCGGGGCACAGCACCACATCCCCTTTTTGGATGCCTTTGGAGACCGTCCACAGCGCCCCGCAGGCCAAACCAGCCCCGATCTTGGACTTCTCAGGGTGCAGCCCGAGGTAAACGGGGATGAACGCCTTGTTAAACACCCGCCACTCTTCAGGCAGTTGCTGGCTCAGGTCCTGATGAATGCCAAAATCGGCCCCGATGAAGTTCCCGGCGAAGCATTCCTCCGCGTGAACACTTTTCTGGCCCAGCATGACTCGGTGGTAATTCTTCATCGTTTGGAGGTTTTTTGATGCTTGCGGACAATTGCCTTCAGCTTGCCGATGTCACCCGGCTTGCCGTCCATCCGGTGCAGCATGCGGTGGCAGTTGGCGCAGACAGTGATCAGGTCTTCGAGGCGTGTCTTGACCTTGGCGTTGAGAGTGCCCAGTGGCTTGATGTGGTGTGCCTCCGCAAAGGACGCACCCAGCGCCCTGCCATAGACGGCCGAAAAGGTCATATCACAGACTTGGCAGCAGTAATTGTCACGCATCTTGCGTTGGGTGGCCAGATAGCGGCTGCGCTCTCGGCCTAGATGGGCTTGCACCCACTTTCGATTCTCACACCTCGCATAGACCTCGTTCGAAGCGTCCTCCATTTGTGCATTGGGCTGCGCTGGCACCACATCCAGAAAGAAAGCCACTGCCTGCTGGCAGAAGTGATCTTCGATCCGGGCCATCGTGCCTTGGGTCCTGTCAAAAAAGCCAAAGAAGTGGTTATTCGCCTCCTCATAGTTCTCCAACACGGGTTCGTTAAACTCATTCAAGCGCAGCCTCCGCTTCAGCCGCTTGGGTTCATCTGCCGTGGCGTCGTCATCCGTCACCTCACGCACAGGCCACAGGGCCTTGGAACGGCGAGCCAGCCCCCGAATGACCTGTTCTTCCCTGCCGCAGAAGCATGCATAAAACTTCCGCTCAGGGCAGCCGGAAAAGCGATCCAGCCAAATTTCCAGCGAAGGCATGCCCTTACCGGCATTTCCGATCACAGCCAGCCAGCCATCCGTATCCGTTGAATGCACACGCCGCGGCTGGCGCACGCGTAGAGAGGTTCCAACCACATGAGGGCGTAGATCCTCGGTGATTCGTTTCGCCACTCGCAACAGCCAGGCATCTTCTCGGATTCGTTTTGTCTTCATTTTAGAGTTCTCCAGCAAAGGCCTAGTGCAGCAGCGCCTTCTTCAACGCCTCCAGCGCCGCTAGCTTCCGCTCGCATAGTCTCGTGAGGCGTTGGGTTGGGAAAGTCATTGTTGGGCGGGAACGATGATCAATCCGGTTTCCGATTCGCCGTAATCCTCCAGCGGCTCTCCGCTGGAGGCCTTGTGAGCTGTCAGTGCGCACAAGGCGGCGTCGATGAAGTCAATGCCTACTTTGGCATCGAACGCGATGCCCGCTTCGCGCAGCAAATGGCTGCGCTGCGACCGCTTTCTCTTCGCATCCGCATCACCACACAGCAGATGCCACGTGATTGCGTGCGGGAAGGTCTCGAAACTGCAGAAATCGCCACGCCGGGGCCTTTGACCCAATACCGGGTGCGTCGATTTGAGCGCACGATAAAGTTCTGCCCCTCGCAGCATCCATCCAAAGTGGTTCGTGGTTTCTCCACGAGCCGCGCGTTCTTTCCGTTCCTTCGCTGCTTTTTCGCTCGGTGTTGCGAAGCACCAAATCTTCTTTTGCATCAATTCACGCTCAGCTGGGCGAGCGCGTCCGTCAGTGCTCCAGCCGCATGGTGCATCTACGGCGATCATCTGGGCTCCCCTCTCGTGGACACTCCAACACACGAGTTCCGCGATGTCCTTGAAACTTTTGTGCTCCCGATAAACACCACCCGTCAGTGCGACAGCATGAAAGCCTTTGCTGTCGCCGCCAACATCAATGCCGACAACGGTGATGGAATTGATTCTTGGATTCATAGGATTCTAAAGCTCCCCGGCAAAGGCCTGGTGCAGCAGCGCCTTCTTCAACGCCTCCAGCGCCGCCAGCTTCCGCTCGTAGAGGCTCTTGAGGCGTTGGGTTTCGGCGGACAGGGCGTCGAGTCTTTCCACAATAGCTCTTTGATCCAAGAGTGAGGGGACGTGGAGCTTTGACTCCTTGAAGTTTGGCACCGTTAGTTGTGGTATCGACGTGCCTGTGTTTCCAAAATCCATCCCGACGACTGCGTAATACAAGAAAGACAGGCTTAACTGCTTCTCGTCAGGAACAAGGACAATCAAGCGAACCACTGGCAAGAATGGTTCGGTTCTAATTGCAGTAAAGCCTAGCGTACCCCTCGCAGATACCGTGATGCTAGGCTCTGTCACACGAGCTACATCTGTGAAGCCATACAATCCATCGTCCTTCTCACCGTTTGAGTAAATCGGAACGCTGTATTGCGATGTCCTCTCCTTCGAGAGTCGGTCTTTGGGAACATCACCGCCAGCAAAGATTTGGTCACAGCAATCGTCCAGCGTCGTCTCCACCCACCCCGGGCCGCGCTGGGTGAAGACGGCTTGGAGGTGGCTTTCGAAGAGGGCTCGGGCGTTTTGGAGGTTCTTTTCGGCGTTGGCTCGGGCGGTGGCCAGGCCCTGAAACGCTTCGTCCAGCACGCCGACGATCCGCTGCTGCTCGGCCAGCGGGGGGAAGCTGATTTCGATGTTCCGCAGATCTCGGATGTTTATCTGCATCAATGCCGCCCCGTATGTCTTCTCGCGAATCTGACGCTGAACTTGATCAGCAATCATCAGGTAGTAGCCGAAATTGGAATCCACCAATGTCTTCTTGAAACGAATGGGAACAATCCCTCTAGTGACGTTCGCACCGCTCAGCTCCGAGGACGCAACAGATATGGTCCCGGTGCTACCTCGGACACACAAGAGCAATTCCCCGCCTTGGAGAGTGGTTCGTTGATAGCCTGCTGCTAGAGTTGGATCGATCCGTTTTAGCTCGCTAAGTTCGATGACCTTCATGGTGAGGTCCGTGGGACGCACAACCGGCAGCCCATCGACAAACTCCTCCCCGGGCTGAACGATTCCGTAGGAGAGAGAGCAATCGGAATCAGCCACTTCTTCGAGCCTCTTTGTCACCCACCCCTTCATGCCAGCAGCCTCCTGATGTTGGCCAGCACCTGGGCGCTTTCGCCATCGAGCACCTCGATCTGGTCGAGGATCTCCACTGGGCTGAGGTGCACGACTCCTTCGGAGTCAGCACGGGGGTTCTTCACGGACAAGTCCCAGGTCTTCGGGTCGATGGCTGCCACATCCACGCTCCAGCTTTTCTCCGTCACCGGGGCTTCGCCCGTGGAGGCGCGATGTGCCACCAGATCAATGAAGTCGCTGAGGTCCGCATCATTGAGCGGGTTCGTCTTCCCCATGTTCCGGCCGGGATCGAGCTGGTAATACCACACCTTCCGCGTGGGTGCGCCTTTCTCGAAGAAGAGCACCACCGTCTTCACGCCCGCGCCCTGGAAGGTGCCGCCGGGGCAGTCGAGCACGGTGTGCAGATTGCAGCTTTCCAGCAGGAGCTTTCTCAAGCTCACGGAGGCGTTGTCGGTGTTCGAGAGGAAGGTGTTCTTGATGACGATGCCGCCGCGACCGCCGGCACGGAGGATTTTGATGAAGTGCTGAAGGAACAGAAACGCCGTCTCGCCGGTGCGGATGGGGAAGTTTTGCTGCACCTCCGGCCGCTCCTTGCCGCCGAAGGGCGGATTCGCCAGGACGATGTCGTAGCGGTCCTTTTCCTGAATGTCGGCGAGGTTTTCGGAGAGGGTGTTGGTGTGGACGATGTTTGGTGCCTCGATCCCGTGCAGGATGAGGTTCATGATGGCGATGACGTAGGCGAGGGACTTCTTTTCCTTGCCGTAGAAGGTGCGCGTCTGAAGCGTGGTGAGGTCCTTGGTGGTGAGCTTCCCCTGCGAGAGATGCACAAAGGCCTCGCAAAGGAAGCCCGCCGAGCCGCAGGCACCGTCGTAGATGGTCTGGCCGATCCTCGGCTGCAAAACCTGGATCATGGCGCGGATGAGCGGTCGCGGCGTGTAATACTCCCCGCCATTCCGCCCGGCATTGCCCATGTTTTTGATCTTGGCCTCATACAGATGAGACAGCTCATGCTTCTCCGTCTGTGAGCGGAAACGCAGCCCGTCGATCTGGTCGATGATGTCCCGCAGGCTGTAGCCGCTGCGGACCTTGTTTTTGATCTCGCCGAAGATTTCGCCGATCTTGTACTCGATGGTGGCCGGACCGGTGGCCCGCTGGGTGAAGCCATGGAGGTAGGGAAAGAGCTTCCGGTCCACGAAATCGACGAGGTCGTCGCCAGTAAGTGCCTTGTGGTGATCGAGCTGGCCGTCTTTGCCCTTCGGCGCGGCCCAGCTTTCCCAGCGGTAGAGCGCATCGAGGATGTAGCTGTATTTCTTCCCTTCGAGCGCGGCCTCGGTGGCCTTGTCGGCCTCCAGGCTGTCGAGGTATTTCAGGAAGAGCAGCCAGGACGACTGCTCGGTGTAATCCAGCTCGGTAGTGCAGCCCGCCTCCTTGTGCAGGATGTCGTCGATATTGCGGAAGGCTTGTTCGAACATGGGGGCGTTACTTTCGGAGGCGTGGGGTGCCTTGGCGGGTCATTTCACCCATCCAAGCGGTGAACGGCATGGATGGCAAGCGGTCGGATTTTGCGTTTCCGAGGTCGGATCTGGCCGATCCAAGCTTGGAGCAGCTGGTTGAAGACTTGGAGAGGAACCCAGCACGCTGGCGACGTGCGAACCGGAATGAAATGGATGGACACGCAACCTCAGGCAGGCAGCGGAAAAGGTGCTTTGGCGGGCTTTTTGCCGGATTTGAGCCGTTTTCCGGGGTTTTTGGGGTCACAGAAGGGTCTATGTCACCCCGCAGAGGGGTATATGTCACCCCGCATAAGGGTCCATGTCACCCCGCATATGGGTCTATGTCACCCCGCATGTGGGTCTATGTCACCCCGCATAAGGGTCTATGTCACCCCGCATAAGGGTCTATGTCACCCCGCATATGGGTCTCTGTCACCCCGCATATGGGGCTCTGTCACCCCGCATATGGGGCTATGTCACCCCGCAGAAGGGTATCTGTCACCCCGCAGATGGGTCCATGTCACCCCGCAGATGGGGCTATGTCAGCCAAGTCAGTGGATCGTGATGGAGATCAACGATGCGCAGGAATCCGGTCATGCCGGTGTGCCTAGACTGGCGATGTGGCAGAAGATCGTGGCGATCGAGAGCTAGAGGCAGGCTTGACCTTGGCAGCGTTCATTGGCCTCCGCCCGCGTCCAGTGGTCGATGAAGGCTTCAGGCGTGGCGGGGAGGACGGAGACCATGAGACAGGGAGAGGCGGAGACGCGGAGAGCAGGGACCTAGCACGAGTTTTCCAACTCGTGGCGAGGACGCGGAATGGAAAGTCCGTGCTACGGGCGCGGCGTATGGCGGCGGCGCGGTCAAGCGCCGGGGATGGCGTGTGGCGGTTGAAAACCGCCTCTCCTTGCGGGGCGGCAAGGCCTGGAAACCTTTTGGGGAGGCAGGCTGCTCTGGGGGAGATGGCCAAGAACACTTCTGGTCAAAAACCGTGCCACTTTCCTGGCGGGCTCAGGGGAGCACGAGGCGGAGGCGGAGGAAGCGGTTGATGGAGGCGCTTTCCTCGACGGCCACGCGGGTCTCGATGCGACCATCCAGCAGGGGGACCTCTTCGACGCTGACGCCCGCGACCGGGAAGGTCCAGGCGGCATTTTGCAGCTTTTGAGCCACCGAAGTCCAGGATTGAAGATCCCCCGACTGTTCGATACGCACCGTGGTTCCTTGCGGCAGCACGGCGAGGCGGTTGAAGGTGAACACGGCGCGACGCTGCCCCGCAGCGGGCGTGGTGGAGGAGAGGGACCAGCCGCGCTCCCCTTCCCTCTGATGAGGCAGACGGCCAAACAGAAATTCGAGCGCATTGCTCACGCCGTCGCCATCGGCATCTGCCTCCGGGCCGCTGACGAGCGGATCGGCGAGCTGCTCGGTGGTGAAATGCTGGCGGGTCCATTCCTCGTGTGGGGTCTCGATGCGGATGGTGACGGGAAAGTAGAGGCCGTCCCAAGAGTCGGCGGCGTGCATTTGAAAGGCCTCGATGTCTCCCACAGGCCCCGTGGGTGGAGTCCACTCGAGAGTATCTCCGGGATGCAGCGGGACATGGCTCGAAACGGAAACCGCGCTGCCATTGACCTTGAGCGATCCATTTAACAGAGCCGATACTTCAAGCGAAAACGGATCGCCCTCCGCATCGGTGATCCCCCAGGTCTGAATATCCTCATAAGTGAAGACGAAGGGCTGGCCTGGACGTGCTCCGGTGCGTTTCAGCGGCACGGGAGCCGCCGGAGCGGAGTTTTCGAGCAGGAGAGTGGGCTCATAGCCGCGGTCAGCAAAGGGGTGGTTCTTGGAAGAAAGCACCAGCCTGCCGCGATAAGTCCCCATCGAGACATCCCCAACCGCCTGATAAGGATCCACGGGCTCAGGGAGCCATTGCAGAGGCTCTTCGAGACCATTCCAGAATGTCAGAGATGTTTGCTCCCCAAAACCAGAGGTGGACCAGACGCGGCCGGCAAACGTCCGAAGAGGACCGGGCTCCCCTCCGATGGAATCGATGAGAGTTGCCCCTGTCGCCGCACTCCATTGAAACCAATTGCTTTCCAACATGCCTGTGGGCAACGACCGCTGGCCGTAAGCCTTCCAGACGGGCTTGCCATTCAAGATAGAAATGAATTCAGGCCGTACAAACTTGCTCGAATCCCACCATATATCTTCTACACCACCTGAAGTCCCAAGGACGATCAATAGGCCCGCACGAGTGCAGTAAACGAACCGCCCATCGAACTCGATGCCGGAAGGAAAACCCGGGGTGCGGCTGAGTTCGGGGCGACGCTCGATATCGTCGTCCCCGCGATACTGAGGACCGTCGCCTGCTAATCCCGACCAGGTAAACATATCGAACCTCCCGTTACCACCGGCAGACCAAAACACGCATTGTCCTCCCCAGATCCCAAGAATCCTCGGTGAATCGTAATGGGAGGGCAACATCCGCTGCTCCAGCATTCCGCTGCCGGTCGTGTTCCACAGAGCCTGTCGCGTCGTGCTGAGGTTCGGATTGGTGGAAGCTGTGAAAAAGAGCCGGTCCGGCGTGCCCGTCATTTGGGTGATCGCCTGCCCTTCGGAGGGTTTTTGAAATACCTGAACGGTTCCCAGGCTGAGATCGGGATTCACATAGCGAAGCGTTTCCGTCGTGGCTTCGACCTGCACAAAGAAAACCTTACCGGCGGCCACGGTGAGGCGCTCACAGAGCACCCCCTGCAGATCGGGGGTGCGTTCCCACACTTTATCGGAGTAGAGGGGATCGTCTGCGGCATCAGACGTAACAACATGAAGTGTCCCGTTGGCTGCGGCTCGCGCGAACAACTGGTCGCCGAGTTTCACCAGTTCCAGCGCAGCAAAGGGTGTCGTGGGTAAGTACCGCTCCCCTAGCATGACTGGCTGCAAGGAATCCTGTGCCCCGTCAGGCGAATGGAACAGCACTCGCAGGCCGTTTTGGTTGGCTGTTAGAAAAAGATGGCCGCCGAGGTCGTAAAAGTCAGCCGGATGGCTTGAGGCATTGGTCGAATAGCCTTCGTAGATCATCGATAAGAGACTGACCGAACCGCTCAAAGCCACCGGGTACTTATGCAATCGAGGTAGGTTCGATACCGTGCCGATCACCCATCCCGTCGAACTGTTTTCAGCCCCGTTGACTTTCACAGGGCGGGCGGATTTAGGGGGGAATGAACGAACCTGAGACCATGAGCTGTTAACCAATCTGTAAAGCGTGTCTCGCCAATCGTCTTCTATGATAGCGTTCAATCCACCATCTGGCGCCCACAGGTCTCTGACTTTGACATTTTGCCCCAGTGACTGGCTGGTCCTTGAAGTGGTATCGTAGAGGAGAAGATAGTCGGAGTTTCCTTGCTTATAGACAAAGGCAAGCTTGTTCCAAGACACTGGCTGCCTTTTGGAGATGAACTCAGAATCCGCAAAAATCGTGTGGGCAACATGGTTCGTGGCGTGTGTATCGACAAACTTCAGCAAACGGGAGTTTGCCCCAGTCTCGAAGTAGAGAGTGTCACCTTGCATGACGAAACGGCTCGCGGCGACGGTGGTTGAAGTACTTGGATTGGAATCCACAAGCAGTTCAGGGATCAAAGGAGCACTCCTGAAATCATCCACGATCATCCACGGCTCGATACCGGTGCCCGGATCATAGCCTGCGTAACAGATTCGATCATGACCATTCGAGGTAATCCATGGATCCATCACCGGACCGAGTGGGTAAGACAGCACGTTTCCTGGATCATCAAATCGAAAGGCTCTGATCATGGGCTGGCTGCCGTTGAGCCCCCGATAGCAGACCATCCATGGCGTGACCGCATACACCTGCTCGGGCAGCGGTTCCGCGACAGCGGGATCACCAAGCTCGCCGAGCCGCTCGACATGAATCGGATTCCACCAAAGTAAGCGGAAAAGACCGATCTCTGGCTCCCCCCACCGCTGTCCCACAAAGTACAGACTATCCTCGATGTCATTCCGCGGTTGCCGCACGCTATCCACTTTAAAAGTCTCTAGCCAAAACGGCGGCTCATTGCTTGAAAATCTCCACACTGACTCCCCAGCCCGACCAAAGGGATCTGCCCCATCATCCACTACATAAACGGCGAAATCAGATGTGCGCCCCAGCAGTCGAGGCGCCGCATGATCCCTCCCAAGGCATAGGTCCTGACCACTCTCATCCAAAAAACGATTCCCCGCTGAGTTCAGCACCACCACTTCAGGCCCAGTGATGCCATCATCCACGACCACGCTGAATCGGTCCCCACTCAGCGGAGCAAACTCACGCGGTGAACTGGATGCACCCCCAGGCCGAAAATCCACCAGAAGTCGGGCCGGGGAGGAATTGGTATCCTGAAACCATATCTCCTCTGAGCCTTCTTCGTTTTCGTGGACAGCAAAAGTTGGGTAACTACCCAAAGCAGCATGAACACGACAGGAACGAAAAAACGCACCTATGACGAGCAGTTCAAGCGCGACGCAGTCGCGCTGCTCGAAGGCGGCCGCAAGGCTGCTCAGCTCGCCCGCGAACTGGGCATCTCCCACTGGAACCTGCGCGATTGGAAGGAACGCTACGGCACTGGAGCTGCCGCAGTGAGCCAGCCTCAGGCGCGTAGCGCCGGGCTGGTGAACGCAGGCGGCTCCAGTGCCAGGCCGCCGCGGTGGAGATCGCATCCCTTCGCCGCGAACTCGACGCCATCCGTGCTCAGAACGACATTTTAAAAAAGCCTTGGCCATAGTAGCCCAACCAGAAGGCACCGTTTCGTCCTCATCCAAACCCTCCACCACGAACAACCGCGTATGAGCCTCGCCAAAGCCTGCCGGGCCCTCGGCGTCAGCCGCAGCGGCTACCACGCCCACCTGCGCAAACAGCAGCGCCCGCGCCGCCGCCAGGACGCACAACTGGCCACCGAGATCCACGCGGCCTTCATCGCCAGCCGGGCCACCTACGGCTCGCCACGCCTCGTGCATGCCCTGCGCGCCAAAGGCCTCCGCCACGGCAACAACCGCATCGCCCGGCTCATGCGCGAGCAGCACCTGCGCGTGCGCCAGAAGCGCCGCTTCGTGCCGCGCACCACCGTCACTGACAAAACTGCGGCGACAGCCCCAACCACCTGCTGCAACGCCCCGCGCCCAACCGCCTCAACGAGGTCTGGGTCACCGACATCACCTACCTCCCCACTCGCGAAGGCTGGCTCTATCTGGCCGCCGAGATGGACCTCTGCAGCCGCCGCATCCTCGGCTGGAGCACCCGAGAAGACCTCGCCACCGAACTGCCCAGCGCAGCCTTGGAGCGCGCCCTGCAAGCACGTGGAGCAAACCCGAGCGGTCTGCTCCACCATAGCGACCGTGGCTGCCAATACACCAGCACCGAGTTCCGCAAGCGCCTCAAACTGCGCGGCATCACCGCCAGCATGAGCCGCACGGCCAACTGCTACGACAACGCCACCATGGAAAGCTTCTGGGCCACGCTGAAGGCCGAATGCTTTGGCTCCAGCGTCCCATCCACCCGCGCTCAAGCTCGCTCAATGGTCTTCGACTACATCGAAACCTTCTACAACCCCGTGCGCCTCCACAGCGCCCTAGGCTTCCAATCTCCGCTCGCCTTCGAACTATCCATCCAAAACAACTAACCCAACTTTCCGCGTCTGCGTTTTCGACGAAAGATCACCTCACCTGCTTCGGAATCGAGCCCGGAGAAGACGAGGTCGCCATTTTCCAACAACGCAGCCCCTTGGGTCGTCGGTTCAGGCCTCACTATTGACGTGTTCAAATCCCCCAGCCGCACAAAGCGGGGCGAGGTCCCTTGTGCGAAAGCAGGGCAGGCGCAGGCAAGCAGGGCCAGGCTGGTGAGGAAGATTTTCACAAGAAGAGGGTGTTTTACCAAATCAGCCCCCCGGCTGTCATCCTCAATAACCCGGAGAGATCTTTGCTGTGGCACATTTCTTTTCTAGCGCGGGGAAAGGTTTCTCGCCAAACTCCGCTTCCTCCCGAACGGGACACTCTCATCATGCGGATCGTAGCCATTACCAATCAAAAAGGCGGGGTCGGAAAGACCACCACCGCCGTGAATCTCTCCGCCTGTCTCGCCCAGCGCGGCGTGCGGGTGCTGCTCGTCGATCTCGATCCGCAGGCGAATGCCACCAGCGGCCTCGGCTTGGCTCAAGAAGAACGCGGCAGTCTTTACCCTGCCCTCGTGGAAGGCGCGGACCCACGTCAATACATCCGTAGCACGCGACTTCCGAACCTCAGCATCATCCGCTCCCATCAAGAGCTCGCGGGCTGTGAGATCGAGCTGGCGCAGACCGGTAACCACCTCGCCCGCCTGCGGGAGGTGCTGGAGCCCATCCGCCAGAGCGGTCACTTTGATTACGCCATCCTCGACACCCCGCCCAGCCTCGGCGTGCTCATGACGAGCTCGCTGGCCTGTGCCGATGAGTTGCTTGTGCCGATTCAGTGCGAGTACTTCGGCCTCGAAGGTCTCTCGAAGATCGTGAATGTCGTCCAGCAGATCCGCGATTGCGGCGCGAACCCCAATTTGCAGCTCGAAGGCATTGTGATGACGATGTTCGACAGCCGGGCCAACCTCGCCAATCAGGTCGTCAACGACGTGCGGAACTACTTTGCCGAGGTCGTTTACAACACCGTGATCCCACGAACCGTGCGCCTCGGTGAAGCGCCCAGCTTTGGCAAAAGCATTATCGAATACGAACCGAGCGGTCGCGGCGCTGTGGCCTATCGCTCGCTCGCGGAGGAGTTCATGATCCGTCGTGGATTGCTTCAGCCTCCGCCTGCGGCGGTGTAGTCGGCATCATTTCCAGCCGAGGTTCTCTTTGAGAAACTGATAAGTTCCCACGCCGTGGATTATGTGCCTATGGCAGACTCACCTGCACACGCCCAAAGAGCTGCGGCGTGAGCGTGGGATTGTACGGCTCCTCGTAGATGACACGCTCCCATTCGGCATTGATCGGAGTCACTGTGGGAGAGGCTGTGAGAGGCAGCCAGGAAGGCGCTTGAAGGTTGCTGCCTTTTTGAGGGGTATAAATGAGACCACTGCCGACCCGGCGGACGAACTCGAATCGGAAGACACTTGAAGTGGGGCTTTCAATCCTCGGCAAGCCACTTTCACCGGTGCTTGGTTTGAGGATGGAGACGTCCGATCGAGAGCCGCTCATGTTGAAGGCATACTTGAGCAAGTTCGGGACGCCATCGGAGAAAGGGGTGGCCGTCGTGGTGGATTGGGCCGGTGAAAGCTCGTTGCGGGCCGTGAAGACCTCAAACTGCTGCGTGGGGTTCGTGACCGCATAGATCTCCATGTAGGTGCGGGAACTGAACAGCCCAAACGCCACAGTCCCAGCAGGCGAACTAGAGGCCCAGGAATGGGTGCTCGGCGATAGCAGAGTGGTGGAGACGACATGGTCAAACTCCACCTCCACGGAATACAGCCGACCGGGTACGATCAGGCCCGGAGGCACCGCGACCACGAGGCGCTGGTCATGGTTGATGTTGACCTGAATCACCTCATTCAGCAGGCGGGTGTTGTTGTCGTCGAAAATTTCGAGCGTAAGAAAGCCGCTGCCATTGGAGACATTGGTCGTGAGCTGGAAACCTCCGGCCGCCGATGGCGCTCCGATGCACAGCAGGCCGCCGATCCAGCCGCCCGCGCTCGACTCGACCACCGGCACGTTCGGATAAGCATTGGAGGGCAGCGAGATCGAGATCGGAGGCGACGAGCCGACCAGAAAGCTGTAGGTGCCGTTGGCATGCGCGGCATTGAGAGCGGACTGGTCCGCGAAAAACTCTTCGTAATACCAGCCCCCGTAGCCAGATTGGAATCCAAGGTTGAACGTCCCCCCGTTGGGCGGGCTGAAACGATTGTTGCTTGAAGGCGTTGTTCCGTCCAGTCCAGAGCCTCCTATGAAGGCCGAAATGCCGAAGTCATATAGCTGGGTGATCGCGCGGCTTGTCTGGTCGTAGTACCGGGTTTTACCGATACCCAGGTTGACCACCTCTGCGTGTGCCAGTGATGAGCAAAGAAATAGGAGCAGCAAATGGGATGATTTCATGATGAATGGCTAGCACTGAGGCGGCTGAATCTGTCCTTACCCCAAACATTTTACTGGGCTTGCAGACGAAAGAAAGCGGCATTGTCCGGCACCGTAAACTGGAACTCCAGCTTGCCCGCGCCGTTGATCACTGTCTGGGGGAAAGTCATCGGAAAGGGCTGAAAACTTCCCGGTTGCAGGGTGGTACTTTTTTCCAAACCCAGCGTCACGGTGAACACCCCAGTGGTCGGATGCCGCTGGATCAGCGGCTTGCCGACATGAAGTCCCTGCACCTGCGCCGCCGTATAGTAGCCCGCGCCGTTCAGGTTGCTCGTCAACGTCGTCGCCAGCCCCGGCTGGTTCGTTTGCCAGTCAAAGACCATCTCCGCCATCTGAAATTCCGAGGCGTCATTCAGCCCGTCGTTGTCCGTGTCTATGTTGAAGGCGAGGGAGGCACCAGTCAGCGTGATGTCAAAGGTTCCCTCGTCGCGGTCATCATTGAGGAGGCGCAGCGTGGTGCTGCGGCCGCCGTAGGCGGCGGGCGTGAAGGTGACGCTGAAGGTGGTGCTCCCGCTCGTGGCAGGCACCGTGCTGAACATGCCGGTGGTGTTCACGGCAAAGTCGGCGGCGTTTACCCCGATTGTGCTAACGCTGGTGAGAGTCAGTGGGTCGATCCCGGTGTTTCGAATGGTGAAGGTCTTCGCCACACTGCCGCCGCTGCCGGGGACCACATTGCCGAAGGAGATGGTTGCGCTGCCGCTGGTCAGGTCTGTGAACGCCGGTTGCTCCATGGAGATCTCAGGGGAAAGTGGACCGAAGATATAGGCCGCCCCGGCGAAGGGAGTCGAATTGCTAGACCCGTCGCCGTTGACCCCGGTCGCATTGCTGGCCTCGACCCAAGCCCCGACCACCATCGTGTCGCCCGACACCGCCACCGAGGTGCCAAACCTGTCGTTTGCATCAGTGTTGCTCGCCTTGAGATAGGACTGCTGCGTCCATGTCGAGCCACTGCGAGTGAAGACGTAGGCCGCCCCAGCTTCGTTGGTCGTGTTCGCCTGATTGCCGTTGACACCCGTCGCGTTGCTGTCCTCTTCAGAAGCTCCGACCAAAACCGTGTCGCCCGACACGGCCACCGACCAACCGAACAAGTCGTTTGCATCAGTATTGCTCGCCTTAAGGTAGGCCTGCTGCGTCCATGTAGTGCCGGTGCGCGTGAAGACGTAGGCAGCGCCAGCGTTGCTGGCCGAGTTGTTCGCCCCGACACCGTTGATCCCAGTCGCGTTACTGTCATCGCCATAGGCCCCGACGACCACTGTGTTTTGCGACACCGCCACCGACCAGCCGAACCCATCGTTTGTCCCAGTATTGCTCGCTTTGAGGTAGGCCTGCTGCGTCCACGCCGTCCCGCTGCGAGTGAAGACATAGACCGACCCGGCATTACTGGCCGAATTGTCCGCTTGGTTGCCGTTGACCCCTGCCGCATTGCTGGCCTCGCCATTAGCACCGACAACTACCGTGTCGCCCGACGCGGCGACGGACTGGCCGAACTGGTCGTTCGCACCTGTATTGCTCGCCTTGAGATATGCCTGCTGCGTCCAGGTCGTGCCGCTGCGCGTGAAAACATAGGCCGCCCCGGCACTGCTGGCCGAGTTGTCCGCTTGGTTGCCGTTGACCCCGGTCGCGTTGCTGTCCTCGCCATATGCGCCGACGACTACCGTCTCGCCCGACACGGCCACCGAATGGCCGAACCTGTCGTTTGCGTTGGTGTTGCTCGCCTTGAGATAGGCCTGCTGCTCCCATGTCGTTCCTACGCGCGTGAAGATGTAGGCCGCGCCGGCAGCGGAAGCGGAATTGTCCACTTGGTCGCCGTTGACCCCGGTCGCGTTGCTGCCCTCGCTCCAAGCCCCGACTACCACCGTGTCGCCCGACACGGCCACCGAGGCACCAAACCTGTCGCTCGCCCCGGTGTTGCTCGCCTTGAGGTAGGCCTGCTGCGCCCATGTCGTTCCTACGCGCGTGAAGATGTAGGCCGCGCCCGAGCTGCTCCCTTCGTCATAAGCGCCGACGACCACCGTGTTACCCGACAAGGCCACCGACCAGCCGAATCTGTCACTCCCCCCGGTGTTGCTCGCTTTCAGGTAAGCCTGCTGGGCGACGGGATCGATGCTGAGCGGATACTGTGCGCCCGCATCCTCCACAACTAGGCGCACCTGCCTTTTCCCCTCCGCCTCGAAGTGCGAGGGCAAAATCTTCCCATCCGCGTCCCAGACCTTCAGCCCCGTGTAATTCAACACGGTGGCACCTGTGGGATCCTGGTAGAGCACGCCTTGACTATCGGCGCTGATGATGGGCTTCAGGTTACCGCGCGTGGCAAGGGTGAAACTGAGGCTATGAGACTCGGAGAAAGGGAGACCAGCAGAGGCAGAAACGGGGCGTTCGGCGATCGTGAACCCATGCTCCAGCCCTTTCTGATCATTCACGAACCACTCCTGCACGTTTGCGTCCCATTGGTAGCTGAGACGCTGGCCTTCCGCCTTCACGGTGGGGATGCCTCGAATTGCCTGCTGCTTGTCTCCGAAACCGTAGCTCTGAAGTTCGAGTCCCCAAGTCCAGTCTCCTTCGCGAGGGCGAGCCAGAAAGCCACGGCGGTCAAAGGTGGTGGTCCACTGCTGGCCGGGATTCCGCGCATGCCAGCCGCCCTCGACAGGCTGAAAGGCATGACGCCCGGCCTCATAGGCTGCTTGAATGCTCGTCCAGTCGGCCTTGGACAGCCCCTCTGGCACCGTATCCGGGCGAGACGGAAGGGATGATGCAGGCTTGCTGGCAAAAGCACCTGCTTGAAGGACCATGAGAAGGACGAAAATGCGGTGGCTGGCGTTCATGGAGAAATCTGCCCGGATGAACGGGGAGAACTGAGTTGTGCCTGAATCCCGGAAGACAGCCATCCGTAGGACTACGGGATTATCTCGGATTATCTCGTTTCCAGCCGTCGGGCGGCGACCACGGCGGCGGTCCGGGTCTCCACCCGTAACTTGGCGAGAACCGCACGAACGTGGTCCGTCACTGTTCGGTAGCTGATACCCAGGATGAGAGCGATTTCCTTGTCTCGCTTTCCTTCGGCAATCCAAAGGAGAACTTCGCTCTCTCGCTGGCTCAGCCCGGCCCGGCGGAGCATCAAATGGTCCGTCGTCTTCACCTGAGCCTTCTGTATTTCCGCTGAGGCCAGAGCCTGCGCGGTCTGGTGTGCCAGC
Source organism: Verrucomicrobiaceae bacterium (assembly GCA_016713245.1). Lineage (GTDB taxonomy): Bacteria > Verrucomicrobiota > Verrucomicrobiia > Verrucomicrobiales > Verrucomicrobiaceae > Prosthecobacter. The sequence goes on from JADJPM010000004.1 coordinate 2,300,422, forward strand.
ACGATATGCCTGCCGAACTGTCGAATGAGATCCATATCCTCCTTCGTAAAGTCTCGCAGCCCTCCTTTGTTGAAAACGACGCCGCCCGCGTGAGTGCTTGTAAGGATTGGGATGGCCACCTGGTGGCGGATATCGAGTGGTTTTAGAGCCAGTTCAAAATACTCCGTGAGCCGAAGCTGACGATGCGTGATGAAGTCCGAGAGAAGCAGCGGCTCCCGAGCCCCGGCCACGACGGCAGCAAAGGCGGGATTGTCCTTTGGCAGCACCTCGGCGATGCGCTGTAGGCGCTCTGCACGAGTGGCTTCGTCAAACGGTGCGTTGACCTCCCCTTCATAGCTGCCATCAGCCAGACTCCAAAGTTCAAACCCATTGAAGGTCTCAGGAAAGAGATGCTGGCAAGCTTGCATGACTCTCTCTGGAAACGCCCTCCTTTGATGAGAGTGAAGCATTTCCACCGCCTCAAGCAATGCGCGAATCTGTGAGGTCATAAAAGGGGTGGCTTAATTCAGCACAATAAGTGCCACCTAGCTGGCGGCATCCTCTTATCAAGCGAGGAAGTGCTGGGCAAAACCTTCAATGGCCCGTCTCAGGAAAGCCCAGTTTCTGCTTCAAAAACTCATAGGTCCCCACGCCGTGGATCATGTGCGGGCCGTCGAAGTGTTCGATGGTCGTTCGGTTGCCGATGAGGAGCTTGTTGTAGAGGCGGCGGACTTTGGCGAATTCGTAGTTCACCCATTCATCGGTGCCGACGCCGTCGTTGTGGCCGCGTTCGACCATGAAGGGCCTCGGTGCGATGAGGGCGGCCATTTCGGCGTAGTTGAAGGTGCGGCCCATGTTCCACTCCCAGATCTCGTATTCGTGCGTGTGGATGTAGCTCATCGGCATGTCGCTGCTCACGCACTTGCGCACCCACTCATTGAAGTCGCCGCTGCAAATGCTCAGGCAGTAGTCTTTAAGCACCGCCGGTGTGCGCATGGCGGATTTTCCGCCGTAGCTCAGGCCGTAAAAGGCGATCTTCTCCGGTTGCGTGAAGGGCTGCGCTTTCAGCCACTCCAGAATGCGCTGGTGCTGGCCGTTGATGACGCTGTAAAGCGTGAGGCCGAGCGGATTGAGCTTCCGCTGAAGCGTGCGGAAGGCGTGCCCGCCGCGATACGGGTTGTGCGGCGCAAACGTGACGAATCCCTGCTCCGCGAGACGCAACGTGAAAGCCTGATAAGCGCCAAACGCACGCTGCGTGGCATCCGTGGTGATGGTGTCCTCCGGGAGCCCTTCCAAGCCATGCTGGCAGACGATGACGGGGCGGCGTTCCGTAGCGGCAAACGTCAGTTTGCCGATATCGGCATGCTCACGCCTGCCGCTACGAAGCATGTCCTTCGGCAGACACAGCCAGCCCCAGGCGATGACATCGTCCCATACATCGAGTGTGACCTCGTAGATGGCCACTTTATCTGTCTCACGGACGAAGCGGCTTTTGGCATTCATCGGCTTGTTCGGATCAGGCAAACGCCCGATGACCTCGTTCCAGAAGCGATCCCGCTCTTTCGCGGTGTGAGCCTCAAACTCCGTCACAGACTTTAGCGGCAGCTTTTTCCAAAACTGCTCATTTCGCTCCGTCTCGGTGCTGACGAGTAAGCGCTGGGTGAAGGTCTCTAACTCCCGCACGAGGCGCTTTTGGCGTGTGGGGTCTGTCGGAATGAGAGGGACCGAAGCGACGAGAGGGACTGGAAGCGACCCGGTGGGGAGGAGGTGAGCGGCGACATCTTTCGACTCAGCCTCTTGATCAAACGCTTTGATCCAAGGACCGGGATGAAGGCCTTGAGCACGCCTCACCTCACTCTGAACTTCCTCCCAGGAGGGTGCCTGAAGGTGATAAGGAGCCGCCACATCCCGCACGCCTTTGGCGGGAGGCCCCGGGCTTTTGAGTTCGAAGTAGCCTTGGTGAACCACAGCCAGCCGCCGGGGGAAAACCAGAGAGGCTACCTCCGCATCTCCCAAGTCCTTCAAAAGACCGAAGACGTTATGATCCAAGGGTTGCGTCCACAGGTTCTCACGCGGTCCAAACCAACCCTGAACCGAAACCGCATCGATTCGCTCGTCCGCAGCCGCCGCAAATAGTGCGATCATGCCGCCTTCGATTTCACCTGATACCACCACCGGCACCTGCTCCGGCTGCGCCTTGAACCAATCCACCACCGCGAGCGCCTTCTGTACCTCGTAGCCGATGAGGTGACGACCGAGCTCGTAGCTTTGCCGGTAGATCCATTCGCGGTGCGAGCAGTTGGTCTTCACGCCAAATTTGTCATTCGTGCTGAACTCCGAGTCGCGACTGATCAACGCCGGGATGATCACCTCCGCGCCGCTTTGGAGCAAAAAGCCCTCCACGAGCTTCTCCGGTGTGCTGGCGGCATCCGGCAGGTAAATGACGCGAGCCGTCGGCTTGACCTTCGGCTGCACATACAGTCCCTCGCCATGCACGCCGTCGAAAACCGGCCATCGCACACGGAAGACGCGGCAGCTTTCGGTCTCGTGGAGCAAGGCAGGCGAGTTCGTATCGCCGATCAAATCCAACGCCGCAAAGCTCAGCCGCTCATCGACCATGCCGAGAGCGGCTTTGAGCTTCTCGCGAGTCGGTTTGCGACCTGTCTTCGACTGCTCGATGAGCCGCAGCGCCATCTTATCGATCCCCGCGACCATCGTGGCGGAGAAATCGGGATTCGGTGTGAGCGCCTGCGTGCCAGGGAGAAGCTGGCCGTGGGTCAAGGAGGTCAAGACCGCGGTCAAGAGGGGCAAGAAGCTGGAAGAGAGGCGCATGAGGAGCATACGCGTCTTTCGCGGTCAGCTTCTCCGCAGCAGGCTATTCTTGCTCAACAGCCTCAGACATCCTTACCCGCCTTCGAGATGAACAACCTGCCATGGAATCACAATGAACCCTGAATTTTTTCCCACAGATTCGGAGAGGCCCACAGATTAAATGAAAAAGGAATCTGCGGGCCTCCCTGAATCTGTGGGAGACCCGGATTGGGATCATACTCTTTACTCCGGGGTAAGGATGTCTGAGCCTTCGCGGCATGGTTCAGCAGCGGATGATGCAACAGCCGAAGTCCAGCGTGCGGCCTTCCGGTGTGGTGGAGACCTTCACCCCGGGAGCCAGCCTGTAATACGACCGCCTTCCGTCCTGTGGATCGGGTTCCCGCAAGATCAGACCGGACTTCACCAAGGTCTCGCAGTGTTTGCGGACGAGATCGCGGTGCTTCGGCAGGGAGCCGCCGATGCCGCTCACCGCATGCGGCTTGCCATCGAACAGCGAGACGAGAATCTGCCGCCGGGTCGGGTCGCTCAGAGCCAGGAAAACCGCATCGGCATCGACAGTGCGGATGGTCGTGGTGACCACGGTGAAGGCGGTGGGCTCGCTCATAAAAGGCTGGAAAATGCCCAAAAACGATGCTGAAAACAACCTCGGAGTTTCGGCTGCGGAAGGATGGCTCCTCAAACGACGGCTCAGAGGCTCGGGGGCGGAAAGACGCTTCCGCCATCGAGGCCAGGCAGCTTTTGGCACAGCAAAACGCTTTCCCGCCTGACCCACCGGAGGCTCCTGATCGGAAGGATGATTCCTCAATCAACAGCTCAGAGACTCAAGTGCGGAAGGGCGGTTCCTCGTTCGGCATTTCGGAGGCTACCATGCGGAAGGACAATTCCTCTATTGGCATTGGCGAGACTCCTGTGCGGAAGGACGATTCCTAGATCGACCGTTCGGAGACTACCATGTGGAAAGACGGTTCCTCCATCGACGGTCAGTAGGCTGCGGTGCGGAAGGACGGTTCCTGGATTGACCGCCCGGAGACTCCCCAACCGTAGGACGATTCCGCCATTGCGAACCTGGAGACGCCAGAACAACGAGTGCGGCGCTTCGCACTCTGGCGAGTGCGCCTACTTCAACCCGCCCGGCCAGCACGGTAGTTGTCCGCGATCTCGCGGGCGGTGAGAGCACGCGGATAGATCGCCACCTCGTCGAGAGCGCCGGTGAAGAAGCTCTTTTTATCCCGTGTGCCGATCCGCAGCGGCGCACTGCCTGCCACGGGCATCACGTCGTAGGCTTTGTAGAGAGCACCCGGTGAGGTGGCGGGGCTTCCGGCCAGCTTGCCATCTTTGAAGATCGACACACCTGCCTTCGGGTTCGTGGCATCGCCGGGATCAAAGACCGCCACGACGTGCATCCACTTCCCCACCTTGATGTCGTCCTCCACATAGGCCCCGGAGCCGAGTCCGGGGCCAGAGTTGAAGATGTAGGCGGAGACGCGGTTCGGGCGGGAGGAGGTCTTCGGATAAAAGCGGAAGGCCCACTCCATCTTCCCGGCCTCGCCCTTGCCCAGCCAGTGGACGTAGCCTTCCTCGCCCTCGCCGGTGAATTCCAGGACATCCGGCCTCATCCAGGCCTCTACGCTGAAGCCCGCGCCGCTCGTCGGCTGGCTGAAGGCCGCATGGCTGGGGATTTCGATGCAGGCGGTTTTGCCATCGAAGACGAGCGCCGTATCCGCCTCGCGGTCCAGCATGCCCTTTTGGCCGAAAGTGATCTGCCCCAGCGCCGTGCCCTCGTGACCGCCACCGCTCGCATCGGCGATCACCGGTCCCGCCTTCTCTCCAAGCCGCCAGTAGCCGCAGGGTTTCTTTTCGAGGACGCGGCGGGCGTAGGTGGATGAGGCAGGAGCGGCTTGGAGTCTGCGAGCGCCGACGATACTAATCGTGGATGCGAAGCAGGAGCAGATGAAGTGACGGCGGTGCGGTTTCATGAGATGGCTGAGGGTGGTTGGTGAAAGAAAACATCAAAGGCTTCCCCTTTGGTAGATTCGATTGGCAATCGAATCCAGAGGCCGAGACGATTGCGATGGGCACTGGGATTCGACTGCCAGTCGAATCTACGGCTTCATGAGCACAACGCGGAAGCCATCATTGTAACTGTGATCGTTGTAGGCGCGGCGGCCACGATGGGAGGAGAGTAGATGGGCGCGGTCGCTGTAAAGCCACGAGCCACCCCGCAGCACGCGGTCTTGGTGGGCATCATCGATCCAGTCCTCACACCACTCCCACACATTCCCGCCAAGGTCGTAGAGTCCGAGGGCGTTTGGCTTGAAACTCATCACGGGAGCCGTTGTCGGGAAGCCATCATCATAGTCTTCGAGGTAATTGATATCGGAACGTGGCGCTTGGGCTTTCTTGCTGGCATCGCCATAGTTGCCGGCTTTGTCGGCTGTCTTGGGCGGAAAGTCGCCGCCCCAGGGGAAGGATGACTTGTCCTTGCCGCTTAGCAGTGCGGGCGTGATGCCCTCCGATGGATTTTCCGGAGGCACAAGACCCACAGCCAAGCTCCACTCCTCATCCGTGGGGAGGCGATAGGAGACGCCCTCCTTCGCGCTGAGCCACTCACAAAAGCTCTTGGCCTCCTGCCAACTCACATTGACCACCGGATGCTCTGCGTTCCTCGCCTTAGGCGTAAATCCATCTGCCGTCTGGACTTTCCAAGCGACGCCCGAAAGCTTGGCATCCGCAGCATAGGCTTGGTAGTCTTGGTAACGCGTCTCGTGCATGCAGAAGAGAACCTTTGAACCGGGAACAGGGACAAACTTCATGCCGAGGGTGTTGGTGAAAAGCGCCTCCTTGGTGGCGGTCGCGACGGAAGACGATGAGGCAAGGCGGTTGGGAGTCCAGGCCACGCCATTGATGGTCACCTTCTTGAGCTTTGGCATTTGCTTCAATGCGGCATCCAGGGCGATGGGATCAGTAATCACGCACTGGTCCAACGCCAATTCGCTCAAGGAGGTCATTTTTGTCAAGGCTGCCGTATGTGCAGCGGAGCAGGTGATCTTCCCGAGCCTCAAGAAGGATAAGTTTTTGAGTTTGGCAATAAATCTCATGCCCTCGTCCGAGATGGTGCCACTGAGGCCCAGTCGTGTGAGACTTGGGCATGCCGTGGCGACGAGGGCTGCATCGTCATTGCTATTCCATTGCATGGATACCCCCTCCAACTGTCCCGCCGATTTTAGCGCCGCCACGGCTGGGATCGTGATCTTGGTGCTTTCGAGACCTAATTTCCGCAAACGTGGCAAATTCGACAAATGGGCGAATCCAACGTCAGTGACCATGGAACATTGGGATAGATCCAAGTCTTCAAGTTGTGCCGCCTGACTGAAATGACGTAGTAGATCATCCGTCATCCTGGCATGCTGGAAGCCAGCGAATTTTAGGCCGGGCTTTGAAGCGATGATGCGGGCTATCTCATCATCAAGTACGCGGACTGATCTCAGACTCACTCTCTCGATTTCAGCGGGAGCGAGCATGGCCCGCATTTCCTCTGCCGTAATGCCTTTCGCCAGATCATCAAAAGGTTGAGGTGGGGCGAAGCTCCCCATGAAGAATCCGATGAATCGAAAATCACCCGGTGGCAGCGATTTGGAGTGTCCAATGGTTTGGGTCTCGCCGTTCTGCTCGATAATGATGGAGTTGGCCTTGGTGAGCGCCAGTTCAGCGGCAGCGCGGGAGACTTTGGGATCCCAAGGCTCTGCGGCAGAGGCCGCCCCCGTCTTCCCGCGCAGATCATTCCCCTTCTCATCCACGCCCAGCAGGCGCAGCGCCTCGGCCTCGGGCAGGCCGTCGAGGTTGATGACTTCGATGTCGCGGATGGGTTCGCCACCCGTGAAGTAACCTTGACCACTTCTCATGGTGGTGTCAGCGACGACTTTGACGAAGTCTTTGCCAAGCCGACCGATGAGCTTATCCCCGACACAGCCCCATTCCAGCCTGTATTCCTCGCCGATGCGGGGCCGATGAACCACGGGTGCAGGCACGTTCCACAAAAACACGTCAGAGGGGCTTCCATCTTCCCCTCGGCGAGCATAGAAGGTGTCGGCTAGCGCAAGCCGATAGCCCGCATCGCTGGGAGGCGGGTCCGCACGAATGATGAACGCCTTGTTCTGATACTCCGTGCCTTGACGCAGCATCGTGGCACGAATGGCATAATTCGAGAGCGACTCCACGACGTAAATCCGTAGCGGCTTCCCAACCGTGCAACGAATCCACCCATCCTCCCACGTCACGCCGCTGTCAGGCTTGCGCAAGGCGGCGGGCAGATCCTCGGGCTTGGTGAAGAGCTTCACCCACTGGCCGGGTGGGAACTTCGGATCGGAAGACTTGGAGACTTGGGGACTGGGAGAGGGGGAGACGGCGGCTGTGGAAGGCGCGGGTTCCAGCACGCAGCGGAAACCGTAATAATGATTCCGGAGATTGGGCGGATAATGGTTGCGGTCCGACGAATGGAGCGGTTCTCGATTAATCCATGACGAACCGCGCAGCACCCGTTCGTTCGTTTCGTTTCCCCACAGATCCTCGCAGAACTGCCACACGTTTCCGCCCATATCGAAGAGTCCGTGTGGGTTCGCCGGGAAGCTACCAACGGGCGCAATCGTTGGAAATCCGTCATCGTAGCCTTGAAGCCACGAATTTTGCTCCCGTTTGGATTGACTGTCCCACACCGGCTGGAACTTCCTGTGAAAGCTCTCGTCGGCGAAGTTACCCACCTTCTTTGCAGTTGGCCATTGGGTGCCCCAAGGATAGTCCACATTGTTCTTCGCGTGCTTTTCGGCAGGCGTAGCGCCCGGTTCGGGTGGCATGCCGACAGCTGTACTCCACTCGGCGTCAGTGGGTAGGCGATACTTCGCACCCTTGACGAGCTTGCCCTCGGCGGTTTCTTTTGCCGTGAGCCACCTGCAGAAGACCTGAGCATCATCCCAGCTCACGCCCACGACGGGATGATCCGCCTCGCGCCCCACGGGCACGCCGTCCTTCTGCTGGGTCTTCCACGCGCCATCGACCTTCTTGCCCCCCGCCTCCTGGGCCTTGGCAAAGGCCGCGTAGTCCTGCACCCGCGTGGGCCAGATGCCGAAGAGCACCTGCGTCCCCTGAACCGGGACGAACTTCATGCCGAGGGTGTTGGTGAAGGGCGTGTCCTTGGTGGCGGAGGGTGATGAAATGGAAACATCGTTTCCTGATCTACTACGTTGGAGTTCCTCAAGTGTCGGCTGGGGCGGCTTGAGATACTCCAGCTTTTCGATGAGTGCTCCCGGGCCTGGCTGGAAAGCCACATCTCCCCAGTCCTTGCCCTGATGGCGCAATTTGACAGCCTCCTTGCCATCAAGGGTGAGAGTCAGTTTATCGTCGATGCATCGAAACTCGACGGTGTGCCGCTCATCGAGAGAAAAGCCCTCCGGCAGATCAAAGCGGGTGAGTATCTCCGAGGTGGAGGTCAGCATCACCCTGCCTTTTTCATCATTCTTCAAGCCCGCCTCATACCCGCCATTGTAGGCGCGTACACTGAGACGCCAGAAGTCACCGCCAGAGCAGGTGATACGGAGGGCGGTATTGTGCAGATTGTTGCCCACATAGATGGGGGCCGAACTCAAAGTGCGTGATGCAGCCCCTTCACGCTGCAACACTTCGACATTGTCCTTCTTTCCTGACGGATACTTCCTCCACCACTCCGCCAGGCCGTCCACCCAGGGGGCGTCAGGAAGACCGCCCGAGGATGCGGTGCCTGCTGAATTGGGGCTTTTTGTTGAGCCCGGTTTGTTCCCGCTCCGAGCTTTGTCTAGATTGGCATGCTTCAACTCGGTCATGACAGTTCCTTTGTCTGCCCAGATGGCAGGAAAACCTTCCTTCAGCTCGTCATGCTTGAAACTACCGAGCGGCTGACCATCCACCGAAGCACTCAATTCATTACCAACGGCGCGGACTTCGTAGGTGTGCGGGCGCGTGATTTCGAATCCTGCCGGGAGAAGCCATTGCGCAAGGTCGATCATGCGGTCGGGCCCGTTTGGGTGAACCCGCACGAGCATGTGGGTGGTGCTCAAACCAAATGCATAGTGGGCATCCGATTCGCTGTTTGTGCCTGCTGTGCGCAGCGACAACGTGGGGAACTTTCCTCCCGTGGTAGATGCCCAGGTGACTCTAAGAACCTGATCTTGCGACCGCTTGTCTGTCATATACTTGCTCGCGTATTGGATCCACTCCACACGCCCTGGCTGGTGTGTCCAATGGGGAGCGAACCATCCAGCGTTCTTGCGATAATGCTCCAGAACATCCTCCCAAACCTGCGGCTCATCCTTTGATTTGGAAATGGTAGGGCTGGCTGGTAGCTTCGCGATCTCAAGATTCTTTAAAGCGGTGCCGATCCTGCGCTCTCCTTGGTTTCTGAAGAACAGCCCAGCCATCACGATAACAACACCCGTGCTGATGATGCCGAAGAGAAGAGGAGTGCGAGATTTTGAGGTGCTGCGGGCATTCGCTTCGCGGCTTCTCGGCTTGCCCGCTGCGGCGCTTTCTTTGCGGGCAGGAGTGCCCGCATCACTCTTGGCTGCAAGCGGGATGCTGCTGACATCGGTTTTGATGTCGCTGGCGTGCTGGTAGCGGTCGCTGGGATCGCTCTGCATGGCGCGGCTCACGATGTCGTCCCATTGCGGCGAGATCTCGGCACGCTGGGACGGTGGCTTCCACACGCCACGGGGGAGCTGGCCGGTGATCATCTGGTAGATCATGACGCCGAGGGCATAGATGTCGGCGCGGTGGTCAATGTTGGCCTTGGGGTCGAACTGCTCGGGCGCAGCGTAATCCGGCGTGCCCATGCCGGTGCCGGTCTGGGTGCGGAAGCTGCTCTCCACGTCGTAGCGCTTCGCCAGGCCGAAGTCGCACATCTTCACGCGGCCATCGCGAGTGAGCATGATGTTGCTGGGCTTGATGTCGCGGTGGACGATGCCGTGGTCGTGGGCGAATTGCAGCGCATCGCAGACCTGTGGCAGGAGGGTGAGCGCCATCTCCTGCGTCATCTGGCCGCCGCGGATCACGTCCATGAGATCGGCACCGTCGATGAGCTCCATGACGATGTAGAGGTAATTGGCACCGGCTTCGCCGAAGTCGATGACGCTGACGATGTTCGGGTGGTTGAGCTTCGCCATGGCCTGGGCCTCGCGCTCGAAGCGGGCCTCGAAGTCGTAGTCCTTGCCCATGTCCCGCCGCATGATCTTGATGGCGACGGGACGTTTCAGGCGGACCTGCATGCCTTTGTAAACTGCGCCCATGCCGCCCTGGCCGAGGAAGCTCTCGACGTGATAAGCCCCGGCCGGGAGTAACTGCGTCAGCTCCTCGGGCAGAGGCAGCTCCACCTGCGGGGCGCTCGGCTGGGAAGGGCGCGGGCCTGCTACGGGGATAGTAGCATCGGGGTCTGCGGGCTGCGGAGGCAGCGTGACGGGCGGCACGGTCTCCAAACCGGCCAGGAGGAGGTCTTTGGGGTCCAGCCCTTGCAGTTCGGAAGGCGGGGGAGTGTCGTCAGGGCCGGAGGTGCTCATGGGAAATGCGTGGGGAGTTCACCCGGATGCTACAGGGCGGCAAGCGGGAGGTTGCGGAAAAAGATTCACACGCACTCTAGAAGCTCTGCCAGCTCGCCTTTGATCTCATCGGAGGTGGGATCATCGAGCGTGACGCTGACCTGCTGGAAGAGGATTTCCCGCCAGCGCTGGCGCAGGCGAAACACATGGGACTTCACGGTGCTCTCCGTGCAGCCGAGACGTGTTGCGAGGTCGGCGTAGTTCGGCGTTTTCTCCTTCGTAAAGCCGAGACAGGGCCGCAAGGCGGCAAAAAGCTCGCGTTTACCATCGGCGCTGAATTCTTGCTCCAAAACCTGGAGCGTGAACTCCAGCAGCGTGAGTGCCCAGCGTCGCTGGTAGAGCCGATCAGGTGTGAGATCATCGGCGGGCTCGCTGGCGAAGCGTTCCTCGGCCCAACCAGCATCGAAGCTGGTGAGCAGATGCGCACCGCGACGCTGCGCGGAAGCTCGCTCGTGCTCGTTATGAAGGTAATTCCGCACGCAGGTGAGCAGGAAGGTGCGAAGCTTGCCTTTCGCCGGATCGGCATGGGCCAGCGTGCCTTTTTCCAGCAACCGGGTGAAGAAGCCCTGCGTCAGATCCTCCGCGTCATGCGCTCCATGACCGCTGCGGCGGATGTAGGCATAGACGGGATACCAATACGAATCACAAAGCGCGGCCAGCGCCTGAAGCGCTTCGTCGTCGATGTCGCCATTGGCCCGCTGCACGAGGCTCCAGCGGGTGTTTTGGACGGATTGGGGCAGGACTTGGGATGGCATGGCTCGCTCAATGAATACAGGAGCCGAGGCGGCAGGTTGCGAAAACCTTCTTCAAGGACGCTTCTGCTCGAAGAGCCACTTCCAGAACTCGGGATTGTCATACGTCGCCGTCCACGAATCGTGGCCGATGCCGGGGTAGATGGTGAGTTTCACGGGGGCGCCGATCTTTTGGAGGGCGTCGTGGATCTTGTGGCTGTTCTCGACGGGCACGGCGCCGTCTTTGTCGCCGTGGAAGATCCAGGCGGGCATGGTTTTGAGGCGCTCGGCCTGCACCCAGCGCACCCCTGCCCCGCCGCAAACCGGCGCGATGGCGGCGAAAGTCTCGGGATACTCGAACGCGGTATCCCAAGTGCCAAAGCCGCCCATGCTGAGTCCGGTCAAATAGACGCGATGGGTGTCGATGTGTTCCGTTTTGATGAGGTGATCGGTGACGGCTTTGATGCCATGCGGATTCCAAAGATCCCCGGAGGGGCATTGCAGGCTGGCGATGACGGCGGGGAATTTCTGCCCGGCGGCGATGAGTTTCGGCGGACCATGCATTTTGACCTTTTCAAGATCGCTGCCACGCTCGCCACTCCCATGGAGGAAGATGACGAGCGGCCATTTTTTCTTCGCCTTAGCCTCATAGCCCTCGGGTTTGCTCAAGAGGTAGCTGTAGTTGACTTTGACGACGAAATCGCCGCTGAAGTTCTGGGCGATCTGGGTGTCGGCAAAGGCAAACGAAGTGGCTAAGAGGAAGGCGAGGGTGCGGACCATGAAAGCATAACGACCACCTCCTCAGATGCCTTGCGCTTAACATGCTCCTGCAAGACGTGGACAACGAGCGAAAGGACGGTAAGCAGCTCGAATCTAACTCCCTCCAAAAAGCTTCAAAGCAGCGTGGGATACGTCTTCTTCTCGGCCATGAGATCATCGTCAGCGGGATTGAGCTGGCTTTCCAAACGGCGGCTGACATCGCTGATGGAGCCGGTGTGGCGGCCGATGAGGGCATAGACCATGGGGACGAGGAATAGGGTGACGACGGTGGCAAGGGTGACGCCGAAGACGATGACGACACCGACGACCATGCGCGTCTCATAGCCGGCTCCCTGGCCGAGCATGAGGGGCAGCGCCCCCATCACCGTGGCGAGAGCGGTCATGACGATGGGGCGGAGGCGCTGCTCGCTGGCTTGCAGGATGGCCTCGCGGAACTCGACGCCTTCATCGCGGAGCTGGTTGATGAATTCGACGATGAGGATGCCGTTCTTCGCAGCGAGGCCAATGAGCATGATGAGGCCGATCTGGCTGTAGATGCTCTGATTGAGCCCCATGACCTGCAAGCCGACCAAGGCTCCCGCAACGGCCACGGGCACGGTGAGCATGATGGTAAAGGGATGCACAAAGCTCTCAAACTGCGCGGCGAGCACGAGGAAGGCGATGAGCATGGCCAACGCAAAGACGAGACCGATGCTGCCGCTGTTCTCCTTGAGCTTGAGAGCGTTGCCCTTGTAGCCGACGACGGCATTGGAGGGCAGCGTTTCACCGATGATCTCCTCCATGTAGGCTACGGCCTCACCGAGGCTGTAACCGGAGGCCAGCTCGGCATCGAAGGTGATGCTGCGCATGCGGTTGTAGCGGTTCAGTGTGCCGCTGTCGGCAAATTCATCCATCGTGACGAGGTTGGAGAGCGGGATGAGCTGCTTCGAGCGTTCGCTGCGGACGAAGATGTTGTTCAGATCGAGCGGGCTGCGTTTGTCACCGTAGCTGCCTTCGAGGATGACATCGTATTCCTCGCCTTGGTAGATGAAGGTGGTGGCACGGCGGCCGCCGAGGAGCGTCTCCAAGGTGCGGCCGATGTTGGCGGAAGACACGCCGAGATCGGCGGCGCGGGTTTGATTGATGCTCACGCGGAGCTGCGGCTTCGTATCGCGGTAGTCGCAGTCAAAGCCGACGAGATTCGGATTCTCCTTGGCCTTCGTCATGATGATGTCGCGCCATTCAGCCAGTTCTTCAAAGGTGGGGCCGCTGAGCACGATCTCCATCGGCTTGTTGAGACCGCGCATCATGCCCTGGCGCATGATGACGGAAACTTTAGCTCCTGGAAGGTCCGCCGTCTTCTTGCGGAGTTCGTCCATGATCTCAAAGCCGTTCCGCCGCGTGCCGAAAGGTGTCAGCGTGACGACAGCGATGCCTTCATTGAAATCGGCTGTGGCCCCAAAGCTGCGCGGCGCACGGGCATTCACACGAGTGGCTTCGTTGGTTTCCTCCACGAGATACATGATCTTCTCGTTGAGGAGGTCGAGCGTTTGCAACGTGCTCGCATAGGTCGTTCCCGGGGCACTGGTGGCCGTGACGAAGAAGGAGCCGCGGTCTTCACGCGGCGTGAACTCATCCGGGATGGTTTTCAAAAGCCACCAGCACAGCGTGGTGAGGCCCAAAACGACGGGAATGGCCGTGGCGGGGAATTTCAAGAGGCCGCCGAGGATCCAGCGATAGACCCGCTGAACCGCCTCGAAGACCTTTTTGAGCAGATGAGCCACAAAACCATCTCCTTCGCGATCTCGCATGATTTTGGAGGCGAGCATCGGCGAGAGCGTGAGAGCCACAAAACCGGAAAAACCGACCGAAATGGCCAGCGTGACGCTGAACTCGGCAAACAGCCTGCCCGTATCTCCCGGCATGAAGGTGACCGGCACAAACACCGCCAGCAGCACCAACGTGGTGGCGATGACGGCGAAGCCCACCTGCCGCGTGCCGAGAAAGCTGGCGACGAGCGGCTTTTCACCCAGCTCGATGCGGCGGTGGATGTTTTCGAGCACCACGATGGCATCATCGACGACGAGTCCGATGGCGAGCACGAAGGCCAGCAGCGTGAGCGTGTTCATCGAGTAATCGAGCATCATGAGCACGATGCAGGTGGCAAAGACGCTCACGGGAACGGCCACGATGGGCACGAGCACGGCCCGCATGTTGCCGAGGAAGAGATAAATGATCGCGATGACGAGAGCGAGGGCGATGATGAGCGTGCGATAGACCTCGTGGATGGACTCCTCGATGAACTGGCTGATGTCGTAGCTGTTTTCGAGGCGCAGATCCTTTGGCAGCGTCTCGCGGATCTTTTCCGCCTCCGCTCGCACGGCCTGCGCCACCTCCAGCGGGTTGGCTCGTGATTGGCGGATCATGCCGAGGGAGACCATGAGCACGCGGTTGCCTTTGAAGGAGGTGCGAGCCTCCTCGGCACCAAGTTCCACCTTGGCCACCTCACCGAGGCGCACCTGATAGCCATTCTCACCGCGAGCGATGACCATTCTCTCGAAATCCTCCTTCGTGCGATACTGGCGGTTGATGCGGACCGTGAACTGTCGGTCGAGCGACTGCACGGTGCCTGCGGGCGGATCGACGTTTTCGCGTCGCAGCGCCTCTTCAATATCGAGCGAGGTGAGATTGCGAGCCGCGAGGGCTTCGCGGTTCACCCAGATGCGCAGCGCATAGCGAGTGCCGCCGCTCATGCGCACACGCGCGATGCCCGGCAGCCGCGAAAAGCGGTCCACGAGGTAGCGCTCGGCGTAATCATTGAGTTCCAGCGTGCTACGAGTGTCGCTGGCGAGATTCATGTACATCAGCACCTCGGCGCTGAGCTCCGTTTTGCCCACATTCGGCGGCTCCACCTCCTCCGGCATGGTCGGCAAAACGGGGCTGATGGCCTCGCGAATGTCATTCGCGGCCGCGTCGAGGTCGCGACCGAGGTTGAACTCGACGGTGATCTCCGATTTGCCGTCGGTGCTGACGGAGGAGATGTTCTTGATGGCCTCCACCTGCGAGATGCGGTCCTCCAGTCGCTGCGTGATGCGTCGCTCGACGACGCTGGCAGCCGCCCCTCGGTAGTACGTTTCCACCGTGACGATGGGCGGCTCGATGTCCGGATACTCACGCACCGGCAGCCGTGTGTAGGCGACGATGCCGAAGGCGATGAGGATCAAATTCATCACCATCGCCAGCACCGGACGGCGCACGGATGTATCGGAGAGCCACATGAGCTAGACGAGTTTCAGGCGCTTCCGCAGCAGCCACTCCGCGGTGAGCAGCAGGATGGCGGCACCGAACCACCACCAACTCGACCACAGGATGGTCTCTTTGGTGATGACCTGTTTGCGGTCGAGGGTTTGCAGCAGATTCGGAAGGTCGGTGGCGGCTTGTTCTTCGCGGAGAAAGCGCCCGCCGCTGTTTTGCGCCATCGTTTCGAGCAGCACGCGATTCATCGTGAGAGATGCCCACTCGGGATTGCCGATGTCAGATACATGCAGCGAGAGACGAGCGTCGTTCTTCGGCGTGGAAGGGCTTTCCGAGACGGCGACCTCGTAAGTGCCTGCTTTCAGCGGCGGCGTGATGGCCCGGTAGATGCCGGGATGCGTCTGATCGGGTTCGAGCTGGAGCGTGGCCACGTCTTTGCCATCCAGCAGGAGGCTCGCACGTGGCTGGGCATCGGTGACGATGTCGCCACGCTCATTGCGAAGACGCACGCGGATTTCCGACGTCTCGCCGGGAGCATAACGAAGGCGGTCCGTACCGATGGCGAGCTGCTTTTGCTCGATCTGAAACGGTGGCGCGGCGATCCACGCGGCGAGCTGCATCCACAGACGCTGATGATAGAGATCCGCCACTTGGAAACGCCAGCGCCACATCTCATCGGTGCCGAGGTAAAGCACCGCTCCGGCACCGACCTGGCGGAAAATCATCGCGGGATCACCCGCCTTCACGAGTGTGACCGAGGCGGGCTGCGGCTCCACGTGCGCATGCCAGGTGAGCTTGGGCAGCGTGGGCCAGAACGTGGTGTTTGCACTGGGGCTATCGCTGAGGCGTAGGGCCTCGAAACGCTGACCGTCAGTGGTCAATTCGAGGCTGGCGGGTTTGACCGCGTCCGTGCTGTTGAGAAACCGCACCGGCATGAGCGAAGCGGCTTTGCCAGAAGCCCACGAACGCAGATGACCACGCTGCCCATCGAGCAGGATGAGGCCTCCGCCACGCTTCTCGACGAATTCGACGATCCAATCGAGGTGCTCCGCTTTGAAACGCGAGAGCGCCACATCGCCGAGGATGATCAAATCGTAGGTGAGTAGGTCATCGCGAGTTTTCGGGAAGTCGGCTTGCAGCGAGCCTTTGGCCGCGTCCTCAACGTAGTCGTCCAAGATCATCGAGGCCTGCCAGCGGTCATCGCGATCGAAGTGGCTGTGCAGGTAACGCGTCTCCCAGCGAGGGCGACCATCGAGGATGAGAGCCTTGCGCTTCTTTTCGAGCAGGTGGATGGCGAGTTCACGGTGGTTGTTGGCGCGGGTCTTTTCCAGCGAGGCACGATCTCCGCTGGCGGCGACGCGGATGGTGACGCTGCGCAGCGTCTTGTCCCGCATGCCGGGCAGCGCAGGCGGCAGCGAGGCCACGGGAAACATGAAGTCGAAGCTCTTGCTGCCTTTGCCATCGGTGGTGAAATCCTTCTTCCACAGCGTCTTGCCCTGGCTGTCGATCTGCACGGCGGCGGGTAGCCCGGCGGGCATGCTGTCTTGAATGGTGAGGCGACCCTGGAAGTTCTCCTTCGAGAACACCGATTCCGGCGCGACGACTTCGAGCAGCGAGAGATCCGGCGGCGGCACCTCCGTGCCGAAGCCGATGGTGAAAACGGGCACGCCAGCAGGTTTCATCGCGCTGCTGAACTCCTCCGGCGAGCCGCTGGTATTGTGCTGGCCATCGGTGAGCACCACGAGAGCCGTTCCCGGCGTGCTGGGGCCGAGGGCAGAACGCAGGGACTGATCGAGATTGGTGATCGGCGTGGTCGCCGGCAGGTCAAAGGCGGACGGAGGCTCGCCCGAGGTATCTTTGCCACTTTGCCTGCGCCACCAAAGACGCTGCGTGCTGTTGCCACGAAGAGCGACGAGCTCCACATCCTGCGTCTCGGCCAGCTTTTTGAGCAACGGCATGGTTCCCTTGAGAAGAAGATCCTCCGCACGCTGAAAGCGCGATTTCGCGGTCGTGGGGGATTTCTCCGTGGCCTCATCGGTGAGTTGCATGCTGGCCGATCCATCCACCGCGATGATCACGCGGCCGAGCCGGCGCAAGGTGGTGACATGTCGCAGCACTGGCCCTGCGAGAGCCAGCACGAGGATGAAGACTGCCAGTGATCTCAGCAACGCGGGCACCTTGGCCAACAGGCTGCCCGCAAACCTCGACTCACGTCGGTAGAGGAACCACATCGCCAGCGAGAGGCCAAACGCCAACGCGATGACCGGCAGGGGCGGATAGCCGCCGGTGAAGCGAAGGGTGGTTTCGGTGAGGCTGGGCATGAAGGAGATTTCGGGAGTCCGTCAGATGGCGGAGATCGGGCACCAATTCAACGCTCGAAGGAAGCGTCCTCGCACAAAAAAGCACGGAGAAAGGTGGGCGGTTGGGACGCTGGTTTTTTGCCGCAGTGGGGCAGAGAGGCAGAGGGGCCGGAGTGCAGACAACTTTGCTGTGCTTTGAAGAAGAGGACGCATGCCCCGCCATTTGCGGCCATTCGTTTTCATTCCTGCCTTATTCGCGTTTAAAGATGTCCGCCCGATTCTCCAGCTTGGTGTGTCTGCGGCTCAGAGATCGTAGGCTGGATGTGTTCGGCGGAGAAAGCATGGCTCATACCTGAGATGAGTTCGCCGAACTATCCGGCCAGTCGGGGGCGGCGAGGCAGAGCGAACGCCGCAAGAGACGGATAGTTGTGCGTCGTGCCCTCAGAGAACCACGACACCTTATCCGCCCAACACATCCGTCCCACCTCATTGTGTCAAAACACGCCTCTGCCTCCCTGCCCCTCTGCGGCAAAGCCATATGACCTTGCCGTTCCCTTTTGCCGCCCGGCTCAGCGCTCGGTGAACTGCCCGAGAGCGCGGAACTTCTGATAGCGGTCATCGAGAAGCTTCGGTGTCTTCACCTTGGAAAGCTCGGCGATGGCGGCGAGGACGGCCTCTTTGAGAGATTCTGCGGCGGCGGCGACATCGTTGTGCGCTCCGCCGAGAGGCTCGGGGATGACGCCATCGATGATGCCTAGGTTTTTCAAATCTGGGGCGCTGAGTTTCAAGGCCGTGGCGGCCTCAGGGGCGTGCTTGCGATCTTTCCAAAGGATGGCGGCACAGCCTTCCGGGCTGATGACGGAGTAGTAAGCGTTCTCCATCATGAGCACGCGATCCGCGATGCCGATGCCGAGAGCCCCACCGCTGCCGCCTTCACCGATGACCACGGCGATGACGGGCGTCTGGAGCAGCATCATCTCACGCAGATTGAAGGCGATGGCCTCGGCGATGTTGCGCTCCTCGGCTCCGATGCCAGGGAAGGCTCCAGGGGTGTCAATGAGGGTGACGATGGGCAGGCCAAACTTCTCCGCCATGCGCATCACACGGAGCGCCTTGCGATAGCCTTCGGGGTGGGCGCTGCCGAAATTGCGGAGCAGGTTCTCCTTCGTGTCGCGACCTTTTTGATGGCCGATGATGGCCACACGCTGGCCGCCGATGGTGGCAAAGCCAGCCGGCATGGCGTTGTCATCGCCGATGTGGCGATCCCCGTGAAGCTCCACGAACTCGTCGCAGATGTGCTTCACATAATCCAGCATGTAGGGACGGTTCAAGTGACGGGAAATTTGTACCCGCTGCCAAGGGTTGAGGCTGGCGTGCGTGTCACGCTGGAGCTTGTTGAGCTTCGCTTCGAGGTCGGCGATTTGCGAGGTCAATTTATCGGAAGGCTTGGTGGCAGCCTTGGCCTGCAAGGCTTCCAGTTCGTCACGGAGCTTCTGGATGGGCTTTTCGAATTCGAGGAGTTGTTTCATGGCTGAGGAAAGGGGTGTGGGGGAAAGGTGGTTTACGACGCAAGCGGGCGGCAGCTCTGCGGGGCTTGAAGGGGGGGGGGGGGAAAGGGGGGGGGGGGGGGGGGAACGGGGGGTGCTCAGCCATGCCAACACGGGGGGCCGAACGGTTCCTTTGGGGGGGGGCGGTTTGATTGTTGAAGGGCCCCCGGCGAGCGACCTTCGAGCCCTTGCGCAGGAGGGCGAAGAGCTCTTCGAGGTCCTCGCGGGCGAGGAAGATGCCGGATTCAGGTGGAGGAGGTGGCGTGGTGGGCACGGCGGCGGGGGCGGGCTCGGCTTTGGGGGCCGCGGGAGCGGTCTCGGGCACGGCGACGGCTTTGCCAATGGCCGGGACGCGGAAGGTGAGGCCGTTCTTGCTGGTCGGAATCCACTTCTCAGCCTCGTGATAACGCTGATCGGTGCTCTGCACGATCTTCCCCTCAAGCTGAGCGGACTTCACGCCCACTTCGTAGGAACCGGGCACCTTCGTCGAGGGCGGGAGCTGGATCTCCTTCGCCGTGAAAAATTTGAAGGGGTAGTCCTTGCCGTTCACATTGCGGAAGAGGATGACCTGCTTTTTGGCGACGGAGATGCCGAGATTGAACTGAATCGGAGCCACCGTGAGGCGATCGCCCGGCTGGAGGGTGGTGCTCATCATGCCATTGAGGCGAAGGATGAAATCGACGTTCGTCTGGTTCTTCTGGGCGATGAGATTGAGCGAATCACCTGGCTGCACGATGTATTCCTTCTTTCCGGCCATGTAGCTGGGCGAAAAAAGCTGGTCCATGTTGATCTCGCCGATGATGCGGCGTGCCTCGGCGCAGGTGGCGGAGTCTGGGAACTGCTGAAGGAGCTTGTAGAGGGCATCGCGGCCTTCATTGATGCTGCCGCCACGGATCAAATCCACCGCCGCATCGAAACGGCGTGCGCCGGGATCGAGTCGCGGGCGGTCTTTGCCCTTCATCGCGGCGAGGTCTTTCTCCACCATCTGCTCGCGGAGGAGGATGTTTTCATACAGCCACCAGCCCGTCGCGACGACGCCCGCGAAGAGGCCCATCACGATCAAAAAAAGCAGGAGCTTGAACTGAGCCTTAGCCATGTTGGTTTAGCCGAGGAGGCCGCGACGCTTGAAATCGAAAATGTTGATGTTGGAGGACTTCTCGATCATCTCGACGGTGAATTTGAGAAGGCAGATCTCCCAGGTGTCATCCACGCCCTGGATGATGGCGCGGGCGGGATTGCCGGAGATGCGGAGATCGGCTTTCAGCTTGCCGCAGACTTCCTCCATGGATTCATGCACGATCTGCTCCTGCACGTCGGTTTTGCGGAACTGGAAGCCGTATTTGAGGATGGCCAGCTTGTGGAGGTGCTGCTTCAAAAAGTCGCCAAAAGCCTCCGCCTCGGCTCCGAAGCCTTCGAAGCCGAAATTCTGCTCCGGGTCAGGCCGCAGGATGAGAGGCTTTTCCGCCGTGATGCGGCCCTCACGCACGCGGACGGCTCCCACCGTGTCCATCAGCTCGGAGACGAGCTGAAACTCGAACTGCGTCGAGCCAAAGGTATCGATGCGGCGGTCCGGCTCATGGAGAACGTGGGTATTCTCCAGGGCGTATTGGAAGTCGTATTCAGTGGACATGTGGGGGCGGCGGAGACTAGACGGAGGGGGCGGGAGGGCCAGCGTTTTCTCATCTTCGCGGACACAGAGGTCGCGGTTTGGGAATCCTCCGCGCTCCTCATGCCTCGGTGGTTCTAATCTGAGAGCGTCAAAGTCGAAGGGGAGAGTCTCCTGAGCGTCCTGCTAGCCCCGCATTCTGGCGAATGCGCCTACACCGCGCCTCGTAGGCTCGTTCGCCAGAACGAGTGGTTCGTGAGTTTCGCCAGAGGCTCCCCTGCTTGCCCCTTTTCTGGCCGAGCCTGCTTTTTTTCTGGCCCCGCTTCCAGCCTCTCTGTTAGACGGTGGGCATGATGAAGCTCAGGAATTGCTTGCTGCCCTGCCTCGCCCTGATCGTGGCGGGGGTGGGCTTTTCCCAATCGAGCCCCGCCAAGGTCCGCCCAGACCGCTACGCAGGCCTCCATTACCCGGAGGATGCTCGCAAATTCCGAGGCTGGCGACACCACGGCCAGGACATCCCCGTCTGGGACGTGCATCCCGAGCTGCCGAGGGATGTCTTCACCTTCGCCCGGCTGCGCTATCCCTACCGCAAAGGCTTTCGCTGGCAGGCGGACTACCCCGAGGCGGAGCTGCACCTCTCCTGGCGACTGCACCAGCTCACCTCGATCCAGGTGAACCCCTACCCCGTCATCGTCGATCTGGAGGCCGAGCAGCTCCGCGAGCACCCGTTTCTCTTCATCTCCGAGCCGAGCAACATGAACCTCAGCGACGCGCAGGCCCGGCTGCTCGGCGATTACCTGCAAAACGGCGGCTTCATCCTCATCGACGACTTCTGGGGCGGCGACGAATGGCGCCTCTTCGCCCCCACTTTGAAGCGCATTTGGCCGCAAAGCGATCCCGTCGAGCTGACGCACAACCATCCCCTCTTCCACTGCGTCTTCGATCTCAAGGAGCCGCCTCAGGTGCATAGCAACGTCTTCTGGGATCAGATGCGCCGTTCGGGACGCTCCACCCTGGGCAACGAAATCCGCCCCGATGCCGCCGCCCCCATCTTCCGCGCCCTTTACGACACCCGCGGCCGCATGGTCATGCTCATCTGCCTCAACAACGACCTCGGCGACGGCTGGGAACAGGAAGCCTTCGATCCCGACTACTTCCGCGAAGTCTCGGAGAAGCACGCGTTTCCGCTCGGCATCAACATTGTGTTCTATGCGCTGACGCATTGAGACCTGAACAGAATGCCTGGAAACTTTCCGCTTCCAGGCGCTTCGGTCGGGTCAGGGTAGGAGACGACTTGGTCTTTATCGCGCGGCCTGGATTGAAGGGCGATTTCAACCGGTCTGGCCAAGTTTGCGAAGAGAAATTTTTCAAAGAAAAGGTCCCAGTGAGGACATGACTAAGGTGGCCTCTCAAGAATGGACTTCGAAAACGAATGCGTTGACTGTGGTGTCTTGTATGTTCAATCACAGGATTTATGTCTCAGAAGCACGCAAGAGATTTAGAACAGAAGGAAGCCGTTGAGCAAGGACGGAAGAATTTGGCGCTTATTCCCAGAATCGAGGCTTGGTGCGAGCATCTAGACGTAAAGCTCGAGTATAGCGGGTTGCTTGCCGAGTTGTGTCAGCTTCCCATTGGCTCCATGGCCATTGATTGCCCCCATGCGGCTGGCCCTAGGATTTCAGCAATGAATCTCAATGAGGTAGCAACCCACTTTGTCATCAACAATTGCGTCAACTGCCCGCATCATCGTGAAATTGAAACCCCGAATTTCGGTCAGCTAGTCCTGGCGGAAAAAACAAAGCGAGAAGCCGAAAAAGAAAGCTCAGTCAAACCGGCTGAAAGCTCGTCCAAACAGGAGGTGTTGCGTCGGTCGAGGGGAAAGCTCGACGAAGCTCTTATCTCCAGTGATATTTCACAACAATCGATTCTCGAACTTGTCCGCGGGCTCGATGATCCTGAAAAGAAGCTGGCCTCATCAGAGAAACTGTTGGAGGCGACTCATCTGCGCCCCGAGTTCTTCACTCCATGTGCCATTGAGGTGATTTGTGAACACTTCGGCGATCTTGTCACAGGAAGAAACTGTATTTCCACAGTCCGAAACGTTCTTCCCAGTGACCGACCTGTTCCTGAATATGTCTTATCGGCGGCTGCTCACGCTCTCACATTTGAATGGGGCGAGCCTGCCAGCTTCTTTATTGCCCAATCGTTGCAATTCAAGAGTGACCCGTGTCCGCCCGGTGCCATTCAGCAATTGCTAAATACTCAACACGCCCCGGCCCGCGCAATGTTCAGTGGCAAGCTTCACGCATTCCATTCTCCCGATGGAGCAGCCGCTCTGACCATCCTTGCCGAACGTTGGCCACTGCATATAGTGAATGAAATACGTGTGCGTCTTCGGCACCACGAGCCGAATGTTCGGCGCGATTCAGCTTATGCCATTGAGGTGATTATGAAGAAATCGCCATCAATCGGACGCGACTTCATCGAGTCATTACTCAGTGCGCTCGAACTACCGGACAAACACGAGTTTTCACGAGATGCGGACACTTGGATATGTCGGACGCTGGCAGTCATTTTTATTCACTTTCCAAGTGACGTGGAAAAGGCTTTGGCGGTAGTGTTGTCCTCTGCTGATGAGGAAATGCAGACTTATAGCGTCAAGATTCTCGGCTGCGTGCTGGATTTGGCGATCGGAAAAACTGATCTGGCAAAATCGCTTCCGACACGATACGCACAAGGGCGCTAGCGCTTGTGCCGACGATCATCCGCAAAGCTCTCCAGATATGTTGTGATCAACATGTTTCCCTGGAATGCCGCCAAGAATCTGTGCGTATACTGCAAAGGCACGATGATGATTGTGCGGGACATTTCATCGAGCTTGTTGAGCCACTACTTGGCGCCGTGGCCCAGCTTGCAGTCGAAGAAGCCGCAATCGCTGATCGCAAAAGATTCCCGACCAGCCTCAGCCAAATCATTTTGACCAAGTGTTTCAAATGAGGCTGAAAGACGGTCTGTTCAAAGTGTTGGAGAGTGTTGCGAGTACTCATGGCCGCAAAGTGTTTGAAGCGGTTCGTGATATGTTGTCTCGTCTTAATGGATCGGAGACCCACATCTCGGTGCTCTGGGCTGCCTTACTTGAGCTGTTTGCGAAGATCGCGAAGACGAACAAATATTACGGAGAAGCCGTCCCGGAGCTTTATCGTGCTCTTGCGAACTTTTCATGTGCATGGGTTCGAGCATCAGGAGTGTCTGCAACCGCCGAGGTGTTTGGCTACCACCCACAACTAATTCCAGATACAATGATGAAGCTGTTGGTTCTTCATCTTCAAGACTCCTATGTTCACGTTCATAAGCAAGCAATCGGAGCATTCCGCGATATGTGGATTGAGGATAATGATGTTCAGATCGTTGCCTGCTTGAGGTTGAAAGGATTATGGCAAGCGTACGGCAACAACCCGGAGATCCGGGCTGACATTCTGGCGGCTCTTTTGCATGTTTGCCGTGACAACAAACAGATGTGGCATGCATTCGCTTGCCTACCTTCGTTGGAGATGGCGAAATCGGAAGAGCCTTTTCGGGCTCAATCAGCGCTTCAGGCATTAGATCAGCACTTTACAGATCTTAGCGACGGCCAGCGCGTCTCTTTTGTTTGTGCCGTATTAGATTTTATCGAGCGTGATCGAATCGAACACGGCGATGAAATGAGTCAGAGCAGTTTTATTCTTCGGCTCTTTGATCTAGATCAGCGTGCGGTGTCCGTTACGGAACCAGACATGCTTAAGTCTGTGAAACAATTGGGGGGACAATTGCAGTATCCTTACGCAGCACTTATCATCTGTCAGGCACTTGCTCATCAGGGGTATTGGAAAGGCGCTTTGACACTGATTCAGGCATTAAATGATGCACTTCCTGATGTCGAGAAATGGCGGGCGGCGAAGGACCTGATTGTGGCACTGGCTGCCGTTTACGAGGCAGAAGCTTTTATAGCTGGCGGTGACATTGGTAGAGGGCTCACAACAGTTAAAATGGCACACACAAAGTTGATACAATATGTTCAAGACCAAAAAACTGCTGGAAGTGGCGCAAGCCGCATCGAATCATTCATCATGGCGAGTTCCGTTGCTCGAAGCATCGAAGGAGTTCAGCCTGACGAAGCCTGACGCGGCAATACCGAAGCTCACTGAAGCGGCTGGTGCGCTGCGACTGGTTGTCGAAGCGGCATCGGAGCCTCCTCGATTAGCAATGGAGGCAATGCATTGCTTAATTTGTTCCCTTCTCAGTTATGTCAATTGGATACACTCCCTTAGAAGTGGGCTCAATGATGCTGCCACACATCGTGATGCCGCAAAAACTCATGCCGAAATCGGATTGTCCATTATCGGGATACCGCCTCCTAGGTTTTCTTGGTTTCCGCTCATCGAACACGGTCTTCGTCAGGCAAGCAGCGTTAGCAAAATCGGTGAAGTGAAAGATGTCCTGTTAGCAGTCAGCCAGATCGCCGTCCCAATACCTCAGTTACAGATGATCAATTCTATAGAGTACTTCGCCAACAGCGGAGTCGTATTGCGTGAGGACAAAAACGTGGCCGGACCTGTGCTATTCAAGTCAGATTCCCCAAAGGTTATAGCACTTTTGGCGCAGATTGATGGACAGCCCTGGCTTGAGACCTTGTCAATTCAAGCGGGACAGTCATTTTCAATGGTCCTTTCTGGCGAGTTTCTGGGCTGGCCGGAAGATTGCGACCAAATGATGATTCGCTTCACACATACACTGCCCCCCGAACATCTCAAAGTTGGTAGCCTTTTGTTCGTCAGAGATGGCCAGGAGAAACCCGTTCAGTTTAAGATTAGATCAGAAACGTCATTTCCAGTGCCCCAGTCAATCTTGAGCGATCCAATTGAACTGAGGCCGTATGTGGAATTTACTAGCACCACTGATTCACAGGTTCGTTATGTTGTGGAGGATGTTGTGGGATGCTTCAAATTGCGGGCAAGAATCACAGACCCCAAGACTTCGGCGGTACTTTCAAAGTATCCGGTAATTAACACCAAGATTGTTGAGGTCGTCGACAGTATCAGAAAGAGGTTTTCTCATATCCCCGCCAACGAGATCGCGGACTTCTGCGACATGATGTCTGCGATTGGCAATTTTCAAGGCCAGTGCCTTCAAGAAGCCAGATACAAAAAGGGCATAGAGGTTTCGGAGAGTACATTCCAACAAGAGTTGCTCCGGCATCTTCGGACCATTCTGCCAGCCTCAGAAGTGCTTGAGGCACCACGTTTTGGAGGCGGACCAACGGATATCCATTTCAGAACGGTCATTGTGGAAAATAAAGTGGCAGATTCTTGCCCTGACCGGCCAGCATTTGCGAAGAAGCACGAAGCCCAACTTGCTCAGTACTCCGCAGGCAAAGGGGTAAGCCTGAGCATCTTGTGCGTTTTGGATTTGAGTGTGAAGCACGCTGCACCTGCGCAGGCATCCAACAGTATTTTATTGTCGGAGGCGTCGGCTCACGGCTTTCCTGATGGGACGCAACACCCTACGTTCGTCACCTCAGTATTTGTTGAGGGCGCGATGCCCAACCCAAGCGACTACGCCAAGAATCGGCGAGCGATCGACGGAAACCCGGCCACATGAACCGGGCAGGAGCCGCTTCTTGACAGTCGCCGAGCCTCCCATTCTCAGGGCAGCCAGCAGCGCTGCTGAGTAGTTGCAGCAGATCTGTCTGGAGCCGCACCCCCGAAGAAAATAGGAGGGCGCGTGGAACTGCCTGACAAATCGACTCCCCATCGTTAGCTGCCGGTTGTTGGTGTGGGTGGCGCGGCTGGCGGATGAGTGCATCCACGCTACATGTTCCTGCCTTGACCTCTTGCGTTTTCCTAGTCTCTGGCGGTGTGACCTAGTGAGACCGGAAGGCAAACAGGTTGGAAAACCTGTTTACCTCCAACGCTCGCCGCGTTGTCGGGCTGCGCCCAGCCGTCCCGGATGCCTGTCTCGCCTCCATCTTTCGGCTAGGCTCCCTTTCTTTTGCGGTCTTTGCGAGCCTTTGCGGCCATTCCTTGTCTGGGCTCTTGCGGTTATCCTTCCCCCGCCTGCAACGCTGCTGCGTAGGACTGCGGGCAGGTCTGCGGTGGGCCATGCCTTGAACCGCGAGCGGAGTCGCGGACTACGTCACACGGACCACTGACCCCAGAACCGGGAGGAAGAGGCGGAGTAGGAGACGGAGGTGGATTAACCAAGAACCAAGAACGAAGAACTCTTCGCCCTTTACCCTTCGCCCTCCGCTTTGCGGCTTGAAACCCGGCACGGCTTGCGCCAAGTGCGCGGCCCCATGTCCGCCGAACGCAAGACCCTCGAAGAACGCGCCCAGATGTCTGATATTGACCGTCTGCGGCACTCCTGTGCCCACGTGATGGCCACCGCCATCCTGCGCCTGTGGCCGAATGCCCAGTTCGCCTACGGTCCACCGGTGGAAAACGGCTTCTATTATGACTTTGATCTGCCGGACCATCGCATCACGCCGGATGACTTCGAGAAGATCGAGGCGGAGATGAAAAAGATCGCCAAGGAGAACCAGAAGTTCGACTGGAAGGGCGTCACGCGTGAGGAAGCCATCGCGATGGCGAAAAGCGGTCGCCTCGGTGGCCTGAGCGAGCGTCCGGGCAATCCGAGCACCTTCAAACTCGACCTGCTTGAGAAGATTCCGGAAGGCGAGCAGATCAGCACGTTTACCAACGGCGAATTCATCGACCTCTGCGCCGGACCACACGTGGGCTACACCTCGAAGTGCAAGAACGTGAAGCTGATGTCGGTCAGCTCGTCCTTCTACATGGGCGACGAGACGAAGCCGCAGCTCCAGCGCCTCTACGGCACCGCTTTCCCATCCAAGGAAGAACTCGAAGCGCACCTCGTGCAGCTCGAAGAGGCCAAAAAACGCGACCACCGCAAGCTGGGCCGCGAATTGAAGCTCTTCCACATCGACGAGGACGTGGGCCAAGGTTTGATCCTCTGGACGCCGAACGGCGCGACACTGCGCCAGGAACTGCAAAACTTCATCAGCGAGGAACTACGCAAGCAGGGCTACTCCCAGGTCTTCACGCCGCACATCGGCAAAACGGTGCTCTACAAGACCAGCGGCCACTTCCCCTATTATAAAGACAGCCAGTTCAGCCCGGTCATCGAGAACGACGACCTCGCCAAGGTCATCAAAGAAGGCTGCGGCTGCTGCGAGGTCATGGAGCGCCTCGGCGCGGTCTCCGCGAAACTGCGCAGCCAGCTCAATGAGCGTGTCGGCACTGAAGTCGTGCCCGAGGACCGTGTGATGGCCGATGAAAAGCTGCTCGATGGCTTCCTGCTGAAGCCGATGAACTGCCCGCATCACATCAAGATCTTCGACAGCCAGCCGCGCAGCTACCGCGACCTGCCGGTGCGCCTCGCCGAATTCGGCACGGTGTATCGCTGGGAGCAAAGCGGTGAATTGAACGGCATGACCCGCGTCCGCGGCTTCACGCAGGATGACGCGCACCTCTTCTGCACCGAGGAACAAGTCGCCGCCGAAGTGCTCGGCTGCCTCTCGCTGGTCAAAATCGTGCTCAACACCCTCGGCATGCACGACTACCGCGTCCGCGTCGGCCTGCGCGATCCCGACAGCAGCAAGTTCACCGGCGATCCCGCCAAGTGGGACGCGGCCGAAGACGCCTGCCGCAAAGCCGCCGCCACGCTCGGCGTGCCGTTCACCGAGGAACCCGGTGAAGCCGCGTTCTACGGCCCGAAGATCGACTTCGTCATCAAAGACGTCATCGGCCGCGAATGGCAGCTCGGCACCGTGCAGGTCGATTACGTCCTGCCCGTGCGCTTTGACCTCAGCTACATCGGCCCCGACAACAAGCCGCACCGCCCCGTCATGATCCACCGTGCGCCGTTTGGCAGCATGGAGCGCTTCTGCGGCGTGCTCATCGAGCACTTCGCCGGACACTTCCCCGCCTGGCTCGCCCCCGAGCAGGTCCGCGTGCTCACCATCAGCGAAAAGAGCGACGAATTCGCCACCGAAGCCCTCAACCAGCTCAAAGCCGCCGGTCTGCGTGCCACCTACGACGACGCGTCCGAAAAGATCGGCGCGAAGATCCGCAACGCCCAGCTCGACAAGATCCCCTACATGCTCGTCATCGGCGAAAAAGAAGCCGCCGCCCAGTCCGTGGCCGTCCGCCACGCGAAACGCGGCGACCTCGGCGTGAAATCGCTCGCAGAGTTCGTGAGCGAGATCACCGCAGAGGTGAAGGAGCGGAGGCTTTGAGGCTCAATCCCACAGGCCCAGCAGTCTCAGCGCATTGATCCTCGCTCCCCTTCCTGAGAAGGAGAAGTGAACATCAATCGGATGGGCAATGCCCGAGCTTGAGACGATCACGTTGTCCTCGTGGACGTCAGTGACCAAAACTTGCCCCACCGGACCTCCGTCGATCCAAAAGCTCGCTTTGTTTGTGCCGGGTTTCTCATGGATCAATCCTTGTGCCTCCAAGACATTTACCAATTGCTGCCAGACGGGATGCCTGCCGCTGATGAATGGTTGGGAGATGACAACTTGAAGATTGTTTTGATCCTCAAAAAAGCCCTCCAAGCGAATTTCATCTCCAAAAAAGTGATTCGCTAGGAGATGGTCAGTCAGATAGTCGAAGAGCAGTGGTGCCGGTTTGAAGAAGGTCTCAAAGGTTAGATCATCTATCTCCCGAGGATCATAGACTTTGATGACACGGCTCTTTTCACGCCAAGTCCCCACACGGTGCTCTAGCCCCTGCCTCAGCGAATCTGGTGAGTCCGGGGAAATCAGATGCTGCACCCATTCGACTACATCAGCATCCAGCATCAGAGCCTGCTCACGGCCGAAATCGGCGAGTGCGCATATTTCCTACTTTGTTGGATCTCCAGGATAGCGGCTCCTGTAAAAGGTCCCTGCGTCAACAACTGCTGCTGCCGCGCTTCGGAGAAGTCCCTGCGAACCTCCGAATAGGGCTTTAGCTTTTTTGTGCTGACTGTGTTCGAGTTCATGTTGCGAGTGCAAGAGGTGTTAAACTGGTCTCCCAGACGATAAACGCAAGGCTGCATTCCGGCAAGAGCCCCCATGCTTCATCACCCAGAAAGCCATCATCATTTCGGGTATCGCTGACTTTGACGACTTATTCCAATCAGGCTTTCACGGCCCAGCGGAGCTTGGCGGGCGAGGCGCGGGGATTGGAGCGGATTTCTTCGGCGGAGGGGCGGATGACGTCGTCGTTGGTTTCGCTGAAAATGCCACCGCGAAGGGCATCGCGGAGGAGGTGCTTCACGCGACGGTCTTCACCGCTGTGGAAGGTGAGGATGGCGACGCGACCTCCGGGGCGAAGGCAGTCGGGTAGTTGATTGAGGAAGGTATCGAGGGCGGTGAATTCTTCGTTCACCGCGATGCGCAGGGCCTGGAAAACGCGGCGCACGGTCGCTTCTCGCTCGTCTTCATCGAGGCGGAAGGGCAACGCAGAGCGGATGGCCGCAGCGAAGGCGGTGGTGCTGACCTGATCGGTGCCTGCGAGAGCCTGCGCGAGGATTTCAGCACGCGGTTCATCCGCGTTTTCGCTGAGGAGGGACTGCAGTTTGGAGGCGGAGAGCTTTTGGAGCATGTCGCGGGCACTGACGCCGCGCTTGGGATTCATGCGCATGTCCAGCGGGCCGTCGTGCTTGAAGCTGAAGCCACGCGATGGATTATCGAACTGCATGCTGGAGCAGCCGAGGTCCGCGAGGATCACATCGGCCCCGTCCTCCCAACCGACTTCCGCCAAGGCACGCGGCAGACCGGCGAAGTTCATGCGTTTGACGATGAGAGCCTCCGGCGCGGCTTTCTCGCGGAGGCGAGTCTCGGTGCGCTCGATCTCAAGAGGGTCCTGATCGAGGCCGAGTAAGGTGGCACCCGCTTCGAGGAGGGCGGCGGCATGCCCACCGCTGCCGAGCGTGCAATCGACGGCTCGCTCACCCGGCTTCGGGGCGAGCACCTGCATGATTTGCGGGAGTAAAATGGGCACATGCAAACCAGCAGGCGTCTTTCCGGCGGCACGCACCTTGGCGAGCGTCTCGGAGTCCTGCGCATGCTCCTTGTATTTGTGCTCAAACTTTCGCGGGTTCTTCCCAGCATAGCGTGGGCGACGCCGATGCTGCGTGGGCTGTACTTGGGCCATTCCTGGCCCCTCATCAGACGGCGCAGGAATGCCCCGGTTACTGTTTTCAGGTCGTTCGCGGGGGGTGGGGGGGGGGGGGGGCCCCCGCCCCCCCCGGGGGGCGGGCGCGGCCGCCGTGTTTTGGCGTTGCTGTATGGGGCCATTCCTGGCCCCTCATCAGATGGGGCAGGAATGCCCCGGTTACTGTTTTCAGAGTCGTTCACAGCTCGTTGTATTTGGCGTTGCTGCCGCGGGCTTTGGCCACGGGATAGCGGCTTTCATTGCGTTCCACCTTGTCGAGCATGGCCTGGCCGAGATCGACGCCGAGATTGTGTGCCAGTTCGAAGAGGAGAATGCCGACATCCGCCATCTCGTCTTTGAGTTCGGGCATTTTTTCCTGCACCCGCTTCTCGATTTGATCGGGCTGCTGCCAGACGAAATGCTGGAGCAACTCACCGGCCTCGGCGGTGATGGCGACGGCGAGTTCTTTGGGATTGTGAAACTGCATCCAGTCGCGGGCGTCGCGAAAGTCGATGATGCGGGAAGTGATGTCGGCAATGCTCATGAGGGCGCAGCATGCGGGGGCTTCGTGGTGGACGCAACCCATCACCGCGTCTCAAAGGAGATCGAGCGAGAAGAAATCCTTCATCACCTGGCGATAGACGTTCCGCTTGAATTTGGGCGTCCAGTCGAGCTGAAACTCACGCGGCTCGATCCAGCGAAAGGAGGCAAACTCCTGATGCGTGGCACACAGATCAATATCCGCATCCGAGCCGGTGTAGCGGCAGAGGTAATAGGTCTGCTCCTGGCCGGCATAGATGCCGTATTTGAGCCGGCCCTTGGGGAAGGCATAACGGTAGCCGCCACGCGTGGAAAGCACCTCCAGCAGCTCGCGGCGCACGCCGATCTCCTCCTGAAGTTCACGGAAGAGCGCCTGATCCGCCGTTTCGCCATCGTCCACGCCACCTTGGGGAAATTGCCACGCGCCTTTGATGTTGATGCGCTCGCAGACGAGGATTTTGCCATCCTCGCGTTGAAGGATGGCGGCCACGTTGGGGCGGTAGAGGATCGGATCGGCGGGAAACAAAGCGTCAGGCACGCTTTGGTCATAAACCATGCTTGAGGTGCTCGCCACGAATTTACCCGATTAAGGCTCCTTCGCCGCTTCAGCCTTCCGCACTTCCTCTTTGACCAGCCCCGGTACGGCCGCGTAGCCGTAAAACTCCACCTTCGGATCATCGGCCTTCGGCAGCGTGAAATTAAACACGCTCACGCCGCAGCGCCGCTGCCCCTCATAGCTGCGGCCATCACTCGAACCGTAGATCACCGGCTTTCCATCCTTCACCCGATGGCCGAGAAAGATCATCACATGCGTGACGGGGATCTTCCGCCCCGGCTCCACGCCGCCTTGGCGAGACCAAAAAAGCAGGTCGCCAGGCCGCAGATGCTCAAAAGCCGCGTCATCGAGCTTCGTGACCTTTTCCGTGCGGTGAAACGTGCCTTTGGCCTGCGTCCAGCCGCACATCTCATCGGATTGGCGGGGCACGCCCGACACTTTTTCATCGAGCAGCACCCGATACACCGCGCCGGAGCAATCCATCCCGCCCTGCGCCACCTCGTGGGAGGCGTAGCGATAGGTGAGCTTCAGTTTGGTGAGAGCTAGAGCCGCACGAATGACCCGTTTCACCCCTTCGGGCAACGCTTCAAAATCCTTCAACTCCGTCTCCAGCATCGTCGAGACCTCGGCGGGTTTGATCACATCTTCCGGTTTCGTCTCGGGTTTCAGCTCCTCTTTGGGTTTTTCGGCCTTCGTCTCCGTTTTTGATGCGTCAGCCTTCTTTGCCTCCTGAGCGAAGAGCGCTCCAGACAACAGTGATGAAACCCAAAGAAGCCGGAGAGTGTTGTTCATGCTCGCCATTCGAGCGGAAGGTCCCCTGCCCTGCAATCACGAAATGCTCGCACCTGTCAGTGCCTGATGCTACCAGCGCAGTCACCATGGCCCGCCTCCTCCGCTCACCGGAACCCGCTCCCGCCGCTGAAATGCAGCGCGTCCTTTCCATCGACCCTGCTTTGCGCAAGACCGGCTATGCCATCGTCGAAAGCAATGGCCGGGAGATGCGAGCCATCACCTGGGGCGTGATCCAAAACAAACCTGCCCTGCTCCCCAGCGGCTGCCTCGTGGCCATCCGCGAGGCCTTGAACGACGTCATTCGCGAGCACTCGCCCACCGTCTGCGCCATTGAGTCCACCATCTTTGTGCAGAGCTTCAAAACGGCCATCGTACTCGGCAGTGCTCGCGGTGCGGCTCTCATCGCCGCCGCGGAACACGGCCTGCCGATCTACGAATATGCGCCGCGTGAGATCAAGCAGGCCGCGGTGGGCCGTGGCGGGGCCCAGAAGGATCAGGTGGCCTTCATGATGCGTTCCGTGCTCCGCCTCCGCGAGACGCCGCCGCCCGATGCCGCCGATGCCCTCGCCGTCGCGGTGACGCACTTTCAAAACGCCGCGTCCATGAAAGCCATGGATCGCGAAGCTCGGCGAGTGTGATGCCTATTGAGGAGGTCGTCTTGCAAAGCGACGCCTCCAGCGGCGTTCTTGCTTTATCATGGACCGCCGCGATTTCCTCAAGACCACCACCGCTGCCGCAGCGGCGCAGGCACTTCTGCCAGCTAAGGCAGCCTCGCTCAGCCAGCCGGATCTCATCCGAGCCGAGAACGCCAAGTCCGGTGCCAGCTTCCAGCTCACGCGGATGATGCCGGACAACGCGAAGTCCTACCGCACCTCGCTGATCGAAGGCTATTGCTCGCGGCAGTCGGTGAAAGCCGGTGAGAAGCTCGACATCTTCGTCAGCACGAAACCTTCTTCCAAGTTCACCATCGAGATCTTCCGCATGGGTTACTACGATGGTATGGGTTCGCGTTTGATGAGCACGCTCGGCCCTTTCGAAGGCAAGGAGCAGCCGGTGCCTGAGATGAGTGAGAATCGCCTCCGCGAATGTCACTGGGAGGTCTCGACCTCGATCACGATTCCGGCGGATTGGCCCAGTGGGGTTTATTTGGGCCGTTTGACGACGATTCCAGAAGTTCGTAGTCCCGGCTTTAGCCGGTCCGGGGAACCGCCTCAAGGCGGGACTACAAACGAAGAACCGTATTGGCAAAGCTACATCGTCTTCATCGTCAAAGACGACCGCCCGGCGGACATCCTCTTCCAATGCAGCGACAACACCTGGCAGGCCTACAACCGCTGGCCGGTGAATGAATCGCTCTACACCGATCCACGGGCGGCGCATGCGCCGGGCGTGAGTTGCAGCTTCGACCGGCCCTACGGCAAGTATGTGCAGATCTTTGATAACCCGCTCAGCATGGGCAGCGGCGAGTTTTTGCTGTGGGAATACCCGCTGTGCTACTGGCTCGAAAAAGAAGGCTACGATGTCACCTACTGCTCGAACGTCGATAACCTCGAACCGGCCAACTTGAGTCGCGTGAAGACCATGATCAGCATCGGTCACGATGAATACTGGGACGTGCGGCAGTTTCAAAACGTCAAACAAGCCATCGCCGATGGTCTCAGCGTGCTCTGGCTCTCCGCGAACGATGTTTACATGGTCACGCCCTTCACGCCGAATGCCAAGGGCGATGCCAATCGCCGCCTCACGCGTGAGACCTGCTACGGCGAATTCCGCGAGGAGGAAAAAGAAGCCTACTCCAAGGTTCTCGGTCCCTTTGAGAAGCCCGGCCCGGATGAGCGCGACATCATCGGGGCACGCACCATCGTTCCCTTCAACGGCGGCGGGGATTGGACCTGCGCGAAGCCGGATCACTGGCTCTTTGAAGGCACCGGCATGAAAAAGGGCGAAAGCATCCCCGGCCTCGTCGGCTGGGAGTTTCATGGTGATCCAGACACCGCCCGCGAAGGCCTCGAAGTCATCGCCGAAGGCAATGTGTGGGCCAGCGGCACCCGCCTCGGCAAATACGCCGCCACCGTTTTCGAAGGGCCGAAGAAAAACATCGTCTTCAACGCCACCACCATCTTCTGGAGCCAAGGCCTGAGCGATCCCCCCGGCCACATGATCCCTTGGAGCCACTTTTCACGCCCGCATGGCCCGGATGAACGGGTGCAGCGAATCACGAAGAATGCGCTGAAACGGGCCATCGGGTGAGCCTGTCTGTCTGCATGCAGGGTGCCTCAGAAAAACACCGTCGCCCCATCTGGCAGCGGTTTGTTTTCAGCATTGCCAAAACCGGTGGGGATGGATAACCTAGCCACATGATACTCGAAGCCATCCCTGCCGCTCTCCGGCTGAACCCGCGTGAAAAACGCCAGCTCGCCGAGGAGCTTTGGAACACGGCTGACAACGAAGAAGGCGAGGTGAGTGTGGATGCCTCCATACTGGCCCTGCTGGAGCAACGCCTTGCCACGCATGCAGCGCAACCACAGGCGACTTCCACCTGGGATGAGGTAAAACATCGAGTCTTTGGTGGTCATGGCGCATGAGATCGTATGGACAGCGGGTGCGGAGGCTGACCTGCTGGATCTTTATCAGCAAATCGATGATCACGATCTCGCCATCCGGGTGCTACGCGAGCCACTGAGTCAGATCCTGCGATTGCTTTCTGAATTTCCCCAGATGGGAGCGGGCGTGCGTGGCACTCAGCGTATGCGCCGGGTGCTCACCGGTCCACGTCTGCGCTATGGCTTGTTTTATGTCGAAGAAGGCAAGCGGATCATGATCCATGCCTTGCTGGACCTCAGGCAAGACCCGCAGACGGTATCACGAAGATTGCGCGGGATGTAAAGATCACTGCCCGACGGGCAGCGGCTTCGCGATCACCTCGCTGGGCGGCATGATCGTCACGTTCAGGCGGCGAATGTTGCCATCGAAGGGCGTGCTGTTTGGGTAGTCTTTGACGCTCAGTGGACCAAAACTCTGCCCGGCGGCGATGCCTCGGGCAGGTTCGGATGGAAAGCCGCCGGGGAAAGGCGTGAGATCGAGTACCTCGCTCTTGCCGGGAACGGCGATGGACATGAAGCCGCTATTCGAAATGAGAGCGCGGACATTCGTCGGGCCTACTTCGAGTGTATCGGCCGCGATGGCGGTGGCTTTGCCATCAACGAAGATGGTGAGCGTGGGGCGGCTAGCGACGAGGTGGAGGGCGTAGCCGAGCTTCGCATCGCCGTGGGTGATGAGGCTGCTATCGCCATCAATCTCTGGATTGTAATCAAAGGAAGTATTGAGGTAGATGCCGCGACCTTGAATCTTCGGCGAATCGGCGGGGGCGACTTCATCACCGGGTTTCAACACGAGATCGACGGAGCCAACAGGGCTCGCCGCTGGCACGACTTCGGCCACAGAACGCTGCGCGGATTTGAACTCAGTGGGAAAATGCGCGGCAAGACTCGATTTGATGGCAGCGTGCTCAGGAGCGGCGGCCAGATTCGTCCACTCATGCGGATCGGCGTCGTGATCGTAGAGTTCCTCGGTGCCATCGGCATAGCGAATGTAGCGCCAGCGGGCATCGCGGGCGGCGTAGGAGGCGTTTTTGCCGCCGCCGCTGATTGTGATGGCAGGCTTTTCACGCGTGGCGGCGGGATCGGCGAGTTGGGGCTTCAAGCTGGTGCCATCGAGATGCTCGGGGGCCTTTACGCCAGTGAGATCACAAAGCGTAGGATAGAGATCAAGAAGAGCCGCAGGCTGATTGGATGAGGTTTCGGGCTTGGTGACGTTCGGGGCCACGATAGTGAGAGGAATGTGCGTGGTCTCCTCCCAGAGCTTGCCTTTGTGCCACATCTGCTTTTCGCCGAGATACCAGCCGTGATCGGAGGTGAAAACGATGATGGTGTTTTTCGCGTTGGGGCCCTTTTCGACGGCGTCGAGTACCTGGCCGAGCATGGCATCGCAAAAGGCCACATTCGCGAGGTAGGCCTGCACGGCCTCTTTCCATTTGTTGGCCTTCAAAATGGTCTGGTGAACGTTTTCGCCCTTGAGATGGCTTTTGGCCGTCTCGGGCACATCATCGAGGTCGTTATCCTTCACCTCAGGCAGCGTGATGCTTTCGAGCGGGAAGAGATCGAAATACTTCTGCGGCACATACCAGGGCGAATGCGGGCGGTAGAGGCCGAGGGCGAGGAAGAAAGGTTTCTTCTGCTTTTTGCCGAGGAAATCAGCGGCGAAGGCCACGCACTGGCCGTCATCAGTCTTTTCATCCTCGACGGGAATGGTGCCCCAGTCCCAATGCCAGATGTTGAGGCCGTTGAAGTTCTGCCCGGTATGCACGGGCAGATCGGGAATCTGCACCCCGGCACGCGGGAAGCGCTGATCCCAGGCGGCATCGAGTTCAAAGCCGCGCCGTCCGCCATGCCAGCCGCTGAGACGACCTTCCGGGCCGCCATGATTGGCGTGGAAAATTTTTCCTGCGGCAGCGG
The DNA here is from genome assembly GCA_016713245.1 of Verrucomicrobiaceae bacterium. Lineage (GTDB taxonomy): Bacteria > Verrucomicrobiota > Verrucomicrobiia > Verrucomicrobiales > Verrucomicrobiaceae > Prosthecobacter. Next base: position 2,337,648 of record JADJPM010000004.1, read on the forward strand.
TGAGGTAGCCGCTGGCTTTGAAATGCTCCGGCAGCGTGGGTTTACCCGCGATCTGCACACTGCGCCGCCAGTCCTGCTCGTTGCCAAAGACACCGCTGGAGGAAGGCAGCATGCCGGTGAGCAGGCTGGTGCGGGAGGGATTGCACAGGGCGAAGTTACAATGCGCATTGGTGAAGCGCATGCCCAGCTTGGCGAGGCGCTCCATGTTGGGCGTTTTCGCCTGCGGCAGGAGGCGCAGGTCATCGGCGAGGATGAAAAGGACATTCGGCTTGCCGTAGGCGGACACGCTGCGCTTTTTCGGCGCGGCATGCAGCGTGGCGGCGGCCAGGAAAAGGACGAGGGCGAGGCGCATGATCCATGCACCCAAAGATTCGCTTTCGGGTGAAGGCAAGCGGGGATGTGTGAGGAATCTCTTTGGTTCGGAAAAGGATCAAAACGAGCTTGGCAGGCCGTTTGAGGTCTGCCACCCATCTGCCCTCCTCATTCCGAACCCTTCCCATGAAGAAAATCGCCCTCTTTCTCGCCCTCGCCGCCGCTGCTATTGCCCAGGAGGTGAAGCCGCTGAAGGTCCTCATGGTCTGCGGCGGCTGCTGCCATGACTATGCGAACCAGAAGATGATCCTCGCCGAGGCCTCAGCGCCCGGGCGAACCTCGAATTCACCATCGTGCATGAGGAATCGCGGGTGAAGGACGACCGCACCCATCAGGTGAGCATTTATAAAAACGCCGACTGGGCCAAGGGCTACGACGTGGTGATCCACAACGAGTGCTTTGGAGCCGTCACCGATGTGGAATTCGTCAACGGCATCGCCAAACCACACTTTGACGGCGTGCCTGCGGTGATGCTGCACTGCTCCACGCACAGCTATCGTGCCGCGAAGACCGATGAATGGCGCAAATGCCTCGGGCAGACCTCCATGAGCCACGAAAAGAATCGCGACCTGAAGGTGCGCAATGTGGCCGAAGATCATCCCGTGATGAAAGGCTTCCCGAAGGAGTGGCTCGATACCAAAGACGAGCTCTACAAGAACGAGAAGCTGTGGGAGAATTTCAAGCCGCTGGCCACCGCCTACGGCGAGGACACCAAGAAGGACCACCACGTCATCTGGCTCAACGAGTACGGCCAAGGCAAGGTCTTCGGCACCACGCTCGGCCATGGCAATCACACTATGGAAGACCCGCTCTATCTCGATCTCGTGGCCCGCGGCCTCCTTTGGTCCTGCGGAAAGCTCGATGACAGTGGCAAGCCGCTCCCAGGTTACGAAGCCAAGCAGAAGTAGGCACCTGAGACGATGCTCATCGCGTCTCGATACCCTTTACCGCCCTGAGCGTGCCTTTTTCACCCTCCGGCCAGTAGGCACCGTCTTCGATCCATTCGCGCAGCATGCCGATCTGATCCTCCGTGAGGCTCATCTCCTTTCGGGGCATCATCTTCGGATGCGTGCCGCCACGCTGCACGGCGCTGATGAGCAGGCTGCAGCATGGATCGCCGGGCAGGATGTAGTCGCGACCGCTTGGGCTGCGCTTGAAGGCCGCGGCCTTGCTTGTGAGGTTTAGTGCCGGAGGTGGGAGCGTGCCGTTGTGGCAGGCGAGGCAGTGCTGCTGGAGCACGGGCTTCACCTCGGTGATAAAGTAGTGCTCACGCTCGGAAGTGGAGGGTGTGACGAGGGCACAGGCGGGGATGAGAAGCAGCGGAAGAATAGTGAGATAGCGCATGGGATAAGATTAACCAAGCATCCATGCCGTGGCTATGCAGCGTTTGGGTATTTTGACGCCTAGACTTGACGCTTTGGCGGTCCCGCTGGCAGTGTACCGCATGTCACGCTCCTCAAAAGCTCGCTCCAACAACCAATTGCGCATCGTTTTGACCGGAGGGCCGGGCGGAGGCAAGACGACGGCAGGTGATTTGTTCCAGCGTGAGATGTCCGATCAGGTCGTGCTGGTGCCGGAAGCGGCGACGATGGTTTTCAGTGGCGGATTTCCACGCATCTCAAAGCCCGGTGCGACCTACGCCGCCCAGCGAGCTATCTACCATGTGCAGATCCATCTAGAGGAGGCGGTGATGGCGCAGCACCCGGATCGTATCCTGTTGTGTGATCGCGGCACGGTGGATGGCGCAGCCTACTGGCCGGGTGAACCGCACGATTTTTTTCACGACATCGAGAGCACCATGGAGCGTGAGCTGAACCGCTATGACGCGGTGATTTTCTTCGAAAGCGCTGCCGTGGGCGGCATGGGGATCGACGGGGGCAATCCCATCCGAAATGAATCGATGGAGCAGGCGGTGAAGCTCGATCACAAACTGCGCTCCCTTTGGTCCAAGCACCCGAAGTTTGTGCTCGTGCCGCACAATCCGTCCTTCTTCAAAAGATTTCGTATGGCCTCGCCGTGCTCGACGGGATCGTGAGTGAATTGAAGGGCAGAAAGAAGCCGGCCCGAAAGGCGAGCCGGGCCAGAAAACGGAAATCGGCGAAGGCCTGAGGCTGAAAGTACCACACTCCGTGATTGCCAGCGGGGCGGCTCTGCGTTTAGCCTGCTCTTTCCTTTTCCCACCCATGAGCAAAAAAGCCGCCTCCAAGCCTGCCCCGAAGAAAGCCGCGAAAGCCGCCACCTCGTCCAACAAGAGCCTCCTCGTCGAAAATCGCGTGTTCAAGCCGGACGCTGCTTTTGTGAAGAAAGCCCGCATCAGCTCCATGGCACAGTACAAGAAGATGCACGCCGAGTCGCTCAAGAATCCGGCCAAGTTCTTCGGCAATGAAGCGAAGGAACTCACCTGGACGAAGCCTTTCACCAAGGTGCTCGATTGGAAGTGCCCGAACGCGAAGTGGTTCACCGGCGGCAAGCTCAACGTCAGCGAAAACTGCCTCGACCGCCATTTGAACGGACCGCGCAAGACCAAGGCCGCTCTGATCTGGGAAGGCGAGCCCGGCGAGAAGCGCGTTTACACGTATCAGCAGCTTCACCGCGAGGTCTGCCGCTTCGCCAACGTGCTGAAGCGCCACAAGGTGAAGAAAGGCGACCGCGTCATCATCTACATGCCGATGATCCCGGAGGCCGCGATTGCCATGCTGGCCTGCACGCGCATCGGCGCCGTTCACAGCGTCATTTTCGGCGGTTTCAGTGCCGAATCGATCAAGGACCGCGTGCTCGACAGCGGCGCCGCGATCATCATCACCGCCGATGGTGGCTATCGCCGCGGTGCCGTGGTGCCTTTGAAGAAAAACGTCGATGACGCCCTCAAGGCCAAAGACACGCCGGTGAAGACCGTGGTGGTGTTTAAGCGCACCGGCCAGGACATCCACATCGAAGAAGGTCGCGACGTGTGGTGGCACCGCGAACTCGAATACGTCGATGCGAAGTGCCCACCCGTGGCGCTCGATTCCGAGGCGGATCTTTTCATTCTCTACACCAGCGGCAGCACCGGCAAGCCGAAGGGCATCCTGCACAGCACCGCGGGCTACCTGCTGCATGCGCAGATGACCTGCAAATACGTCTTCGACCTCCGCGACGACGATGTGTACTGGTGCACCGCCGACATCGGCTGGGTCACCGGCCACAGCTACATCGTCTATGGCCCGCTGGCCCTCGGCGCGACCTGCCTCATGTATGAAGGCGCTCCGAACTGGCCGGAGAACGACCGCTTCTGGCGCATCATCGAAGAATACGCCGTCACCGTTTTCTACACCGCACCGACCGCCATCCGCGCCTTCATGAAATGGGGCGACGAATGGCTCAAGAAGCACGATTTGAGCAGCCTGCGCCTCCTTGGCACCGTCGGCGAGCCGATCAATCCCGAGGCGTGGATGTGGTATCACAACAAAGTCGGCGGCGGCAAATGCCCCATCGTCGATACGTGGTGGCAGACGGAAACCGGCGGCCACATGATCACGCCGATCCCTGGCGCTATTCCAACCAAACCCGGCACCGCCACGCTGCCCTTCTTCGGCGTCGATGTCGGCATCGTCGATGACCTCGGCAAAGAAGTCGGTCCGAATGAGCAGGGCAAACTCGTCATCAAGAAGCCCTGGCCGTCCATGCTGCGCGGCATCTGGGGCGACAAAAAACGCTACCAGGAAACCTACTGGAGCGACTTCAAAGGCTGGTACTTCGCTGGCGACGGAGCACGTCGCGACAAAGACGGCTACATCTGGATCATCGGCCGCATCGACGACGTGCTGAACGTCGCCGGACATCGCCTCGGCACTGCCGAAGTCGAAAGCGCCCTCGTTTCGCATCCAAGCGTCGCCGAAGCCGCCGTCGTCGGCCGCCCGGATGAGCTGAAAGGCCAGGGCGTGGTCTGCTTCGTCACCGTCAAAGAAGGCATCAAGACCAACCGAGAACTCGGTGAAGAGCTCAAGAAGCACGTCCGCAAAGTCATCGGCCCCGTCGCCACACCGGATGAAGTCCGCTTCGCCGCCGCGCTGCCGAAAACTCGCTCCGGCAAGATCATGCGCCGCCTTCTGAAACAGATCGCCGCTGGCGAAACGCTCAAAGGCGACACCACGACGCTCGAAGACATCAACGTCATCGCCGCGCTCTCCGCGGCGAGCGGCGAGGATTGATCTCTTCTTAAGCCAACCAAATGAACGCTGGAGCACATCCTCGCGGCTACAAACTAGCTCTTGTCGGAGCCTGGTTGCAGTTCGGTTTGGTGTTCGGCTCGTTTTACCCTTTGTGGGCTACCAAAGAGGCTTTTGCCGAACTTGGAAAAAGCGGTGCATCAGACGTCGGAGTATTGAGCGGGCTGATGGCCGAAGCGATGGTGCACAAACTGATCGGCCACGGCATCGCCGCCATTGGAGCGGTGTTGCTCGGTGTCGCGGTGCTGGCTCTTGCCTATCGCCAGCGCTGGGCCGTGATGATTTTTTGCATCTCGCTGGTCAATCCGTTCGAGATGATAGCTCGCGGGATGACTGCTCAGCAGTTTCAGTCTTCACCTTTGGGGCAAGAATCGGCGTCACAGCCCCAGAGTTTTGACGATCGGCAACCCGAGTACCGATTTGGTGGTGCCAAGAAGAAAAAGACTGATTGATGTTATAACATGCGTGATTACACTCACGTTATGGCTCTTGAACTCAAGCTTCGCAAAATCGGCAACTCCGTTGGCGTCATCCTGCCCAAGGAGGCGCTTTCGCATCTCAAGATCGAGGAGGGAGATACCGTGTCGCTGACCGAAACGCCGGACGGCTATCGCCTGTCCCAGAGCCAGTCTGATTTTGCCAAGACCATGGCGGTCATGGAAAGCCTCTCGAAGCGCTATCGCAACACTCTGCGTGAACTCGCCAAATGAAGGAGCCTTACTGGCTGACCCGCGAGGAATGCCTCGCGCTGCACGAGATGATGGTGGCGCAATACGGCGGCACGCTCGGGCTACGTGATGAAGGCATGCTCGAATCTGCCTTGGGCAAGCCCAAGAACCTTTTTGCCTATGGCGATCCCACCCTTGCCGATCTGGCGGCCAGCTACGCTTTGGGCATCGTGAAGAATCATCCCTTCTTGGATGGGAACAAACGCACGGGCTTCATGATGGGCGCCGGTTTTCTCGAACGAAATGGTTATGATTTTTTCGCGGAGGAGGCCGATGCCGCCATCCGCACGCTGGCGCTGGCCGCAGGTGAGATGACGGAGAAAGCCTATGCAGCCTGGCTGGAAGCAAACTCGAAGCGGCTATAAACATAGTACAGGGCACCTCTGGAAACCTCATTTCCCCAGGAGAAGCTTTCGCCGGGCGCATTGATAAGCCATGTAGAAGGGCATGAATCACTACCGCAAGACCCAGCGAGGAGGAGGGCTTTTCAGCGCCATCGAACACGAGCAGGCCGTCGCGGCCAAGACCACCGGCATCCTCAAGCTACGCGAGCTTATCCCTTGGGAGAGCTTCCGCCCGCTGCTCGAAGAACTCACCGGCTACGCCACCCGCGACTGGCGCAAAGGCGGCAAGCCACCCTTCGACCCCGTGCTCATGCTCAAGGTGCTCGTGCTGCAAAAGTTCCACGGGCTCAGCGACGACGCCACCGAGGAGCAAATCTTTGACCGCACGAGCTTTAAAAGCTTCCTCGGCCTGCGCATCGGCGATGTGATCCCCGACGCCAAGACGATCTGGGACTTCAAGCAGCGTCTCGAAGAAAGTGGACGCGAGGGCAGTCGCAAGCTCTTCGATGCCTTCAACCTCCAGCTCGAAGCTCAAGGCTACATCGCCCGTGAAGGCAGCATCATCGACGCCAGCTTCACCGAAGCCCCGCGCCAGCGAAACAGCCGCGAGCAAAACCAGAGCATCAAAGAGGGCGGGCGGCCCGAGGAGTTCGACACCAACCCAGCCGTGGGTCGGCAGAAGGATAGCGAAGCGCGTTGGACGAAGAAAAACAACGAGGCCCACTACGGCTGGAAGAACCATGTGAAAGCCGACTTGAAAACCAAGCTCATCATCAAAGCCACCACCACACCTGCGCATCTGCATGACAGCCAGGTCTTTGAAGAACTCCTCGATGAGAAAGACCAAGCCGTGCTCGCCGACAGCGCCTACCACAGCGCCGAGCACGAAGCGCATCTCATCAAGCTCAACGCCGAGGAGTTCCTCATGCGCAAAGCGACGCGGGGCCATGCGCTGAGTGAAAAAGAGCAGCAGACCAACCACACGATCAGCCGGATGCGAGTGAGGGTGGAGCACATCTTCGCGAGGATGGCGCAGATGGGGGCCGACTGGTGTCGGAGCATCGGGTTGAAACGAGCCACACAGCACAACCACCTCAGCAATCTGGTTTACAACATGGATCGCTATGCCTGCTTGGCCCGTTGAGACGGGCAGAGCGCCGTAAGCGCCGTAGAACGGGCAAAAAGAAGACAAAACGAGCCTCAAACCCCACTCAAAAGCCCGCTGAGGCATGGCTCGTGCACCATCGCACGAGGAGAAAGGCGGGTAAAAACGCCGTTTTTTCAGTTCCTGGAGCCGCTTGCAAAAATGCACCCCCTATCCAGAGGTGCCCTACAGTTGTTTTCGATAACACCCGCGAGCCGCAGATCTACGGCTTGTGGCTTGCGGTAAGTAGAAACCGCCTCAGCAAGAGCCTTGCTTCACGAGCGTAGGTTTCGCCCGTGAAGTCCCATCTGCCAGAAATGCGCGTTTCGCGGCGAAACATCCTGCAAGCAGGCGGAATGGGCATGTTGGGCTTTGGATTGAGTCAGCTTCGTGCGCTCGGTTCTCCGCAAATCGGCCTCGGAAAGGCCAAATCGGTCATTTTGATCTTCAACGGCGGTGCACCGAGCCACATCGACCTTTGGGATCCGAAACCCGACGCGCCGTCCGAGATCTGCGGCGAGTTCAAAACGATCAAGACCAACGTCCCCGGCGTTCACATCACCGAATTGCTGCCACAGATGGCCAAACGCATGCACAAGCTCGCGCTCATCCGCAGCGTGCATCACGGTCACAGCAGTCACAACGGCGGCATGCACTGGGCCACCGTCGGCAGACCGTATCGCGTGGACAGCACGCTCATCACGCCGAGCCCCACGGACATTCCCGGCGTCGGCACGCTCTGCGGATGGCTCGCGCAGCGCGATGGCTTCTCCAAAGGCGTGCCGCCCTATGTCATCACGCCCTTTCCGCACTGCGACAGCAAGGTGTACCTCACGCCCGGCCAGTTCGGCGGCTGTTTGGGCAATCGCTACGATCCATTCGTGCTCGATGACGATCCCAACGCGCAAACCTTCCGCGTGCGCAACATGGCGCTCGATTCGAGCCTCACGCCCACGCGTTTTCAGGAGCGCCTCGCGCTGCTCAATCACATGAGCGCCGCCGCGCGGCCCATCACCTCGCCGCAGACGGCTCAAATCGAAATCTTCAACGAACAGGCCGCCAGCATGCTGCAAACCGGCAAGGCCGCCGAGGCCTTCGACCTCTCCAAAGAGCCCGACAAAGTCCGCGAGCGTTACGGCCGCCATAGCTGGGGCCAGTCGCACCTGCTCGCCCGTCGCCTCATCGAGTCCGGCACCCGCTTTGTCACCACCGTGAACGGCCCGTCGATCACCTGGGACACGCACAAGGACAACTTCAACGGCCTCAAAAACAAGCTCGTGCCGCCGATGGAGCAGGCCTACGCCGCGCTGCTCGACGATCTCGAAGAACGTGGCATGCTAGACAGCACGCTCGTCGTCTGGATGGGCGAGTTTGGCCGCACACCGAAGATCAACAACGACGCCGGCCGTGATCACTGGCCCGGCTGCTACAGCGTCCTCCTCGCCGGCGGCGGCGTGCGCGGCGGGCAGGTCATCGGCAGCAGCGATGCCACCGGTGCCTATCCCAAAGACCGCCCCATCTCCCCCTCCGACATCCACGCCAGCATCTACGCCGCCCTCGGCTACGACTACCGCGAGATCGAATACCGCTCCGCCGACGGCCGCCCCGTGCCGCTGACGGATGGCGTGATGATTCCTGAGTTGTTTTGAGGTTTGATGACGTTTGAGCGAGATGCGCCATCTCCTTCTCGCATCGCTTCTCATCACCACGCTCCACGCTGAACCGCTCAAAGTCGTCCTCGCGGGGGATTCGACGGTGGCGAGTGTGCCGAATCCGCCGAAGGACCGGCCGGATCTCGCGGGCTGGGGGCAGATGCTCGGGGAATTCATGCCGAAGGCCACGGTGGTGAATCATGCGCGGTCGGGGACGAGCACGAAGAGTTTTCGTGACATTGGATTGTGGGATCGCGTGCTCAAGGAGAAGCCGCAGTGGGTGCTGATCCAGTTCGGGCACAATGACCAGAAGGATGATCCCAAACGCCACACCGATCCGGCCACGAGTTACCGCGAAAACTTGAAGACCTTCATCCGCGAGGTGCGCGAGGGCGGTGGGAAGCCGGTGCTGGTCACGTCGGTGGCGCGGCGGGTGTACGTCGATGGAAAGATGACCACGTCGCTCACGCCGTATGTCGATGCGGCTAAGGCGGTCGCGGTGGAGATGAAGGTGCCGGTCATCGACCTGCATCGCGTGAGCTTTGCGCTGTTTCAGCAGCTCGGAGAGAAGTTCTGCCTGCTCTATGGGCCGGGCGAGCAGGACAAATCGCACTTCTCACGCGAAGGCGCTCGCATGATGGCCCGACTCGTCGCCGAAGGGCTGGAACGCGAGGTGCCGGAGCTGCGCGAGCATCTTCAACTCGTGCCACCGCCGCCTGCGGGGCTGCCGTTTGAGGTGAAACGCGTCGTCGTGTCGAAGGGCTACGATGGAAAGACCTGCTGGGTGCATCCGCGTGCTGGCGCGATCCCCGGCAAGACGCCGAGCGTGGTGCTGACGATGCAAAAACTGCTGCTCACCGGCAGCGATGTGTTTTACGCGCTCAATGACGTGCGCAGCGACGACCTCGGCTCGACGTGGAGCCCCATCACCGAGCACGCGGAGACGCTCGGACGCCGAAACGAGCCCGATGGCGTCGTGGTGGCGGCGTGTGACTTCACGCCGAAATGGCATGCGAAGAGCGGCAAACTGCTCGGCACCGGCCACACCGTTCGTTACAAGGGCGATCACGTCATGGCCGTGCGTCCGCGTGAGACCGCGTGGTCGGTCTATGACGATCAAAAGCGCACGTGGACGCCCTGGACGACGCTCGACATGCCAAAGGACGCGAAATTCATCAATGCGGGCGCAGGCAGCGTGCAGCGCTTCGATCTCGAAAACGGCGACATCCTCCTGCCGATCTACTTCAAGGCCGAGAAGGACAAATACTACCGCACCACCGTGCTGCGCTGCTCCTTTGACGGCACCACCTTGAAATACCTCGAACACGGCACCGAGCTGGCGCTCGAAAGCGGTCGCGGGGTGTATGAGCCGTCGATCACACGTTGCGCGGGCAAGTTTTACCTCACACTGCGCAACGACACCGTCGGTTATGTCGCCGTGAGTGATGACGGGCTGCATTTTGGCCCCATTCAGCCGTGGAAGTTCGACGACGGCAGCGAACTCGGGAACTACAACACGCAGCAGCACTGGGTCACGCATCGCGACCGGCTTTATCTCGTCTATAACCGTAAAGGCGCTCACAATGACCACGTCGCCCGCCACCGCGCGCCGCTTTTCATGGCGGAGGTGGATCAGAAAACGCTCGCGGTGAAGCGTGCGACGGAATGCATCCTCGTCCCCGAGCGCGGCGCGAGGCTCGGCAACTTCGCCATCACCGAAGTCAGCGAAAACGAGACCTGGGTGACGGTGGCGGAGTGGATGCAGACGCATTCGCCGAACATCATCATCCCGCCGGACAACGCCTTCGGCGCGGACAACACCGTTTGGGCGGCGCGGATCTTGTGGAAGGACTGAGAACGTGTTCTGTCGATTGCTTCCCAGAGGCACGCTGTTTACTGTCGCCTCATGAAAACGCTTCTCTTCGGCCTCTCGCTGCTCTTTCCAGCCCTGCTCGCCGCGGCGACGATGGACAAGGACATCGCGCATGTGGTCATCACCCAGTCGGAACTCGAAAACGCCAGCCGTTGGGATGAACTGCGGCGCTGGATCAATGAGGCGTCCGCACGAGGCGCGAAGAGTCTGATCCTCGAAATCAATGTCACCCAGGGCAGCGCCCAGGAGTCGCTGCCCATCGCGGAAGAGATCGCGAAGCTGAAGGTGCGCACGCTGGCCTATGTGAACACCTCGGCGGTGGCGGGCGGTGCTTTGATGGCGCTGGCCTGCGATGAAATCTGGATGGCACCCGGTTCCCGCATCGGCGCGGCACCGCCAGCGGTGCCGGAGGGCGAGGATTTGTCTCCCAAAGCGCAGGACACGAAGCTGGCGGAATCCCTCGCGGTGCTTAAAGCGGGCGCACGCAGCCTAGCGAAGCTCAAAGGCCACAAGCCGGAGATTGCTGAGGCCTTCGTGGATCGCGACAAAGGTCTCGAACCTCACGCAGCGAAGGGTGAACTGCTGTTGCTCGATGCGGACAACGCCGTGCCCTTGCTCGCCAAAGGCATCGCCGCCGACCTGAAGGGCATCGCGAAGGATGCGAAGGTCATCACGCTCACCTCGGCTTGGTTTGATCAAAAGCCTGCGGAAGCCCCCAAAGCCGTCGCGGAGGCCAAAACGGAGAAAAAAGCCTCTACGGGCATCTACACGGGCAAAGTCGTCGTCATCACCGTGGGTGAAGAAGACCTCATCATTCCGGCGCGGTTTGAATTCATGAAGCGCACGCTGCGCCTCTGCGATGAACAAGGCGCGGAAGCGGTGCTCTTCGATCTCGATACGCCTGGTGGCATGGCCTGGGAGACGACGACGCTGATGATGCAAGATTTGCAAAAACTCGCCATCAAGTCGCTGTCGTATGTGAACACCCGCGCCATCTCCGCCGGAGCGCTCACGGCGATGGCGACGGATGCGATTTACATGGCTCCTGCCAGCAGCATCGGCGCAGCGACACCGGTCACCGGCGGTGGCGAGTCGATGGGCGAGGCGGAGCGGGCGAAATACAATTCCGCCTTCCTCGGCATGGCCCGCGCCGCCGTGCGGGCGAAGGGCCACGACGTGCGCATCCTCGAAGGCATGATCGACATGAACGCGGGCCTCGTCATCAACGGCAAGGTCATCGTGCCGAAGGGGCAGATCGTCACCCTCGATGCCGATCAGGCCACCATGCTCGTCGCGGGCAAGCCATTGCTCGCCAAGGCCATCGTGAAGAGCATCGACGACATCAAAACTCGCGAGCAACTTCAAGGCGAGACGCTCATCGCCGAGCCCACGATGTTTGAGTGGATCGCCATCTGGGTGACTCAGTTTGCGTGGCTGCTCATCCTGGTCGGCATCGCCTCCGGCTACCTAGAGATGCAGACGCCCGGCTTTGGTATCGCAGGATTTGTGGCGCTCATCGCCTTCTCGATCTTTTTCTTTGGGCACTACGTCGCAGGCAGTTTGGTGGGGCACGAGACGATGATCATGACGCTGCTCTTTGTCGTTGGTGTGGTCTTGATCGGCGTGGAACTGCTCGCCGCGCCGGGAACGATCATTCCAGGTCTGCTCGGCTTCCTTTGCATCATGGTGGCGCTGGTTTACACGATGAGCGGCTGGGAAATCGCTCCCGTAATGCCGACCGAAGGCAGCACGACACCCGTCGAAAGCAGCGGCAGCTTCAATCTGGCGCAGTATGCCGTGGGCCTGCGCAACTTCGCCCTCGGCGTGACCGGCGCGGGCATTCTCATCGCCCTCATGATCGCCTGGGTGCCGGAGCTGCGCCCCTTCCAAGCCCTTGTGCTCGAAGCTGCCGCTGGTGGCACCGCCGCCGATGCACCGACTCAACGCGATGCCGCGAAAGCTCAAATCGGCGACACCGGCCTCACCCGCAGTGCGTTGCGGCCTTACGGCAGTGTCGAGATCGGCGGCCGGATCATCGAAGCCGTCGCCGATGCGAATGCCTACCTCGAAAGCGGCCGCGCCGTGCGTGTGCGGGAGATTGCTGGAGGCAAAATCATCGTGGAAGCCGTCTAACCTTATGGAACTCGACCTCACCGGACCTCATCGCGACGATGCCTACATGATCCTCGCCGGACTCGTCACGCCGCGCCCGATCGCCCTCGTCACCACCGTCGATCCCGAGGGCCGCGTGAATGCCGCGCCGTTCAGCTTTTTCAACGTGCTCGGCGATTCGCCGCCCATCGTCGGCATCTGTCCCGGTGATCGCGAGCCCGGCGTGCCCAAAGACACCGCGCGGAACATTCGTCTCACGCATGAGTTTGTCGTGAACCTCGTCGATGAAGCCATCGCCCAGCAGATGAACCTCTGCGCCGCCTCGCTGCCTCCAGGCGAAAACGAACTCGCACACGCTGGCCTCACCGCCGCACCAAGCTCCGCCGTGAAGCCTCCGCGCATCGTCGAAGCGCCTGCCAGCCTCGAATGCCGCAGCCACAGCATCCTCGAGATCGGCGACAACCGCCTCATCATCGGCGAAGTCCTCCGCGTGCATGTGCGCGACGGCCTTTTCGATCCCGAAACCTGGCTCATCAAACCCGGCACCTACCTCCCCATCGGCCGCATGCAGAGCCCGCACTGGTATGCGAGGACGACCGATGTCTTTGAGATGCGCAGACCCAAGTGAGTTTCAGGTTTCAAGTTTCAAGTGCCCAAATGAATGCGGCTCGTGGTGCTTGAACTCATGAAACCTGGTACATGAAACTTGGTACATGAAACTTGGTACATGAAACAGAAAACCTGCTTCCCCTGTCCCAAACCGCCCTCGACACTGTTTTTTCCCGCTCTTTCACATTGGAGGCACTTTCAGCAGAATTTCACGCTTGCCGTGTCAGCGCTGTTTTCATAGCCTCACGCCTCATTTCCCCATGAAAACACCAACCGCACTCCTCGCAGCCCTCGCGCTGCCACTTGCCCTTCCGGCGCAAACCATCCAGCCGGGTGGTAAATTGCCCGTCGAAACCAAAATCGCCCTCGTGAAGGTCGCTGGTGATCTTGTTGATCCTGTCGCCGTCGCCGGGGCACCGGATGGCAGTGGTCGCCTCTTCGTCGCCGAGCGTCCGGGCGTCATCCAGATCGTCAAAGACGGCAAGGTGAACAAGAAGCCCTTCCTCGACATCAAGGACAAGACCATCAGCTCCTTCCTTGAGCTCGGTCTCTTCAGCATCGCCTTTCATCCGAAGTTCAAAGAGAACGGCCGCATCTTCTTCTGCTACTCCGATTTGTGGTTCAACGGCGCTTCGATGATCGCCGAGGTCAAAGCGAAAGCTGGCAAGCCTGATCAGGCGGACATGGACAGCATCAAGGTGCTCATGCAGCTCGACTTCCCCTACTGCAATCACCACGGCGGCCAGATCGCCTTTGGTCCGGATGGCTATCTCTACATCGGCGTCGGCGACGGCGGCTGGGAGGGCGATGTCATCAGCGCCGGTCAGGACCTTCACACGCACATGGGCAAGATGCTCCGCATCGACGTGGACAACTCCACGCCCGACCGCAACTACAGCGTGCCGAAGGACAATCCCTTCCTCACCCTGCCTCAGCAGATGACCCTCTTCGGCGTCACCGAGTTGGCCTTCTCGAAGATCCATCCGAAGGCCAAGCCTGAAATCTGGGCCTACGGCCTGCGCAATCCCTGGACCTTCAGCTTTGACTCCCAGACCGGCGATCTTTGGATGGCCGACATCGGTCAGAATCACTGGGAAGAGATCAACATGCAGCCTGCTGGCAGCAAAGGTGGCGAGAACTACGGTTGGAAGTTCATGTGCGGCTCCCACACCTTCCCGCTGGAGACCGAGAAGGACAATCCACGCGTCGGCGTGCTTCCCGTCGCTGAATACAGCCACGTCGATCAAGGCATCTGCGTCATCAACATCGGCGTGAGCCGCAGCAAGGCCCATCCAAGCCTCGAAGGCACCTACTTCTGCGCCGACTGGGGCAGCGGCAAGGTCTGGGGCATCGCCAAAGGCAAAGGCGGCTACCAGATGGAAGAGCTGCTCGATCTCGACACCCCGCTGCGCCCCACCGGCAGCGGCTTCGATGAAGAAGGCAATCTCTATCTCACCCACGCCACCGCCAACTACGGCGGTCCCGTCGATCCCTACACCAGCGAACGCGGTGCTCTGTGGAAGCTTGTTCCAGCGGACAAAGTACCTGCCGGTGCGGAGACCGCGCCGTTGCAGAAGAAGTAATTCGTTCTGAGAATGTTCAAACACACAAAGCCGGGCCGCGAGGTCCGGCTTTGTTATTGGAAGGTGGCCTCAATCCGCATAAAGCCACCGGCTTGCAGCATTTGATGCTGCACTTCGACTTGGATCCGTCCGTCTTGCCGAGTGATTTCTTGAACGGTAGAACCGATGCTATTTGTCCACGACATGCTTTCTGCGAATCTGGTGGCTATCGCCGACCAATTGATCAAGTCGCGTGAAACCAAGACACGCAACCTCACACCGGGGGCAAGCGCCGAGGCACGAGTGAAGCGAAATACGGCAGGACGCGTTGTCGGACTGCCAGGACTCTCCAAAGGCAGGTCGAAAAGCCAGCCAGCTTCTTGTTCGGCCATGCCCGGATCACGACCGAACACAAATTCCAGGCCATTTGAAACATCGTCACCATCCGGGTTGGCATGCATCCCGGCCAGATTTGGATCGGCAAGCTGTTCTGGCGTGAAGCGCAGCCGCGACCATTCTTCAAAGCCGGTCTCGAGCCTGCCCGCATCGCATGCACCCGAGTGCCACGCATCCGCGGCGATCAAATAGCCTGGCCTGGCATTATTCGCACCGGAGTCCTGTGCTCGTGGAATCCATTCAAAGACATCTCCAGGGGCCAACAGCACCGCACCCGTGAGAAGCTGCCCATTACGCCGGGTATTGGCCTGATAGGCGGGCATGAAGCACAGCGGGCCGATGGTGTCTCCCTCCGCGTCGGTGATGGATGTGGGAAGGATTTGCTCGTAAGTGAAGATGTTCGTCTGGTTCCTCCTGAAGGCTGGCAGCGGCACGGCTGGTGAAAGCAACGGCGGGGAGTTGAGCAGGAAGGGCCCCGATTCACCAGGCATAGAATAACCGGCTCCTGGACTGATGAGATGGTTTCCATAGGAACCTAGCTCACCCCAGCCACTGAATATCTGCCAGCTCATCCAGATGGGTGGTGTGCCAGCGAGGCTTCCGTCTGTTTTCACAAGCGTGACATCCAATTCCGGGTAACTGCTCCGATGAGCCAGATACCAGACGCTTCCACCCGTTTTTTGGGGGTCTGAGACAATGCCGACCTTGTGGTGACAAGTCTCGCGCAAAAGCTCAACGGGCGGCATCCCAACTCCACCCAAGCTCAATAACCGGAATTCCTGTTGTGAGGTGAATTGAAAAAAAATCAGCCTGCCAGAAAGCACAGCAAGAGAGTTGGTGATGCAGTTTCCCAGCCCGGGCACGAGCTCGTCCACACCCGTGCTTTTCAGATGCCTCAGCCTGCCGAGACGGGTGTTGTAAACAAAGCCATCCTCCCATTCGACTCCCGATGAGCGTCCATCCGTACCCACTTCATCGGGCGCGTCCTCAATGGAAGCCTGGTGCCGCAAAGTGGGACCGCCCGTCCCGTCCCATGTCCAGAGGCTGAAACCTCCATGTGCTGTTTCCGACCAGATGACACATGAGCCGTTCCAGATACCCGCCAGATGGGGGACATCCGTCATGCTCAGCACGAGAGCGGCTGTGGTGATGCCATTGGCGATGAAGACGGTTTTTTGTCCACCCGGAGCCGGTGCACGAAAGAACAGAGACTCTCCAAAGGCGAGATGTGAATCCAGGCTGGAGCCATCCTGGCCATCCTTGAAAAACTGGTGAACCAGAGCTTCCCCCGCGAAGCCTGTCCGCATGACCCGGAGCACGTCAAGAGTGTCGCTTTGCTGGGAAAGGTAATACATGGAGCTACCGGCAGGCATCAGCCTTGTAACAGCGGCACCGCCCGCAGCACTAGAAAGGACTGCCAGACTAGAGGAGGCCGTTGCTTGGACCTCAAAGAGTGATTTTGCTCCGGAACCGCCCTCCGTGGCATGTGCCAGAAAAAACAAGCGTCCGTCATGGACTGTCAACTGCTCCGGATTCCAGACATCGGGGATGACCGTGGCAGATTGAGCCGCGCCCTCTGTGGTGTGACACAGCCTGCGCCGCCCGCCGACATCTCCTGTGAAGTAGAGCGCCCCGCCCAGTTCAACGTAGTCTGCCGGATACATGCCACTTCTCCAATCGGGTGACATCTGCATATCCTCACGCAAGCCGCTTGATAAAGACGCCCGCACCAGATGATTGGGAACCTCGGAAAAATCTCCTGCGCTTGGAACGTCGTTCGCAAAAGCGTAGATCGTGTCAGAAGGCCAGCCAGCAGCAAAATATCCTGCCACCGAGGCGCTCGGGTGATTCCAGAAGGCGGCCACTTGGAACAGTCCGGCACCGTTGTTATAGAGAGTGTAAAGCATGTCGCCCGCAAACTCATGCTCCCTGGCTTTGATGATCAGATGGGGAAAACCTGCCGACCACCGCTCGAAAAACGGGCTGATCTCCGAGACCGACAAAAACGCCTCGAGATAAACCATGGCTCCAGTGCCCTCATTCCAGACGCGAAGATCAATGCGCCCTGCGTTGAGCTTCGTGTAAACAAGAGAATCATGGTGGTATGGGGTGAAATGACCTGCGCCAGCAAGTGAAGAGTCAACCTCGACGGCCACCTGTCCGGCACCTCCCAGCGCTGCGGCATAAAGCGAGCGCCCGCCCCCCGCTTTATCAGCCTGGAAAAAAGCCACGCCCGCCTCCACGCCGATCAAAAGATGCGATGCGCCCGTTCCTGCCGAGCCCGGCCCGCTTCCGACCAGTGCCCGGTTGCCAATAGGTGAGCTTGAGGCCGGCTTCTCGACCAGCCGCAGGCCGCTGCTGGTGACGAAGCACGCTTGCCCGGTTGAGTTGGTCGCCAGGTCAGGCTGCGTGATTGATTGGAACCCCAAGGGTGCTCCTGTGCTCAAAACAAGATCATGCTGGTGCATGGTGTAGGAGCCGTTTGTCATCCGGCGTGCATAGAGGACAAAATGCTCCGCCTCCACATGCATGCCGGACGGCAGAGGCGAAACGACCGTCGAAGTCTCGCTCAAAGAACCAATCTCCACGGCGGGCAGGGTTTCCTTTATCCAGAACAAGGCATGGCGGTCGGAGCCTGCGGGCCTGGCGGCAAAGAAGAGGCTTCTTCCATAACCGCGCGAAACCTGTGTGATCGAGTCCCGCGCATAGGTGCCGGCCTTGACCGGGCTGTCGTCCGGAGTCGCGCATGTCCACACCCAGGTGACAGGCATGTTTTGCTCGTAACCGTTCGTGCTGAACCAGACCGGCCTGGCCTCAGCATGATGACGGCCGGGCGGAGCGAGGTTTCCGAGAAGCACCGGCGGCGCATGATCGTTCCCTGGCTGGAAATCGATGAGCGGACTGTCGTGCGGGAACGGAAAGATAGGATCAGCATGTATCTCCGGGCCATGCATGCCATCATCCGCCACAAAGATGACACGATGCCCTATCGTTTCAAACTGCGAGGGATTGCTCGATTCCGGGCCAGGGCGGATATCAAGTTCCAGCGACGCATCGTTGAAGCCAGCCACCCAAAGCTCGTTGCCCGAATGCCGTGAGTATCCGCCAAACCATGCTCCGAACGGAGTACTCGCACCGCCGCCTGTCACACGAGGGATCTGTATCGTGTCCTCAAAACCTCCAAGGGAGACCGTTTCATAATTCAATGGCTGCTGGCTGAAGATGGCGACGCAGCCAGCTCCCAGCCAAAAAACCAGTCTTAGAATCATTCTCATGCAGTCAGCCAAGTTATGTCTGCGGAGCTGCTCGCAAGCAAAGAATAACTGCCTCACTTGACCCCGCCGATCTTGCATCCCTGCGCCGGTTCCTGTGGCTGTGGCGCGGGCTTTCCAGCAAGGAGAGCCGTGATGGCCTCGCGAAGGTCGTTCGTGGTGGCGGCACGTTGGCGTTTGGTGGGGCCGAGGTAGAGGTCGTTGATGCGGCCGCGGTAGAAGACCTTGCCTGTGGCATCGACGAGCACGGACTCGGGTGTGAGGGTGGCTTGGAGCTGGCGAGTGAGCTGTTGGCCGACATCGAGCAGCACGGGCGCTTTGAATTCACTCAGCGTGGCGTGCTCGATGGATACATCGCGGGTAACCTCGGGATCGCACTCGATGAAAAAGACGGAGACCTTGCCCGCGTGATCGGCGGTGATCTGGTTCATCTCTTTGACGAAGGCTTTCGTCGTGGAGCAGAAGGGCGAGACGAAGAAAAACAGGGCTGGCTTGCCGTCCTTCGCGGCCAGGGGGCTGTGGTTCGTGCCGTCGATGGCGGTGAGCGTCAAATCGGCGGCGGTGGAATAGGTGGCGGCCAAGAGCACGAGGGCGGACAGGCGGGCGAGGAAGGTCATGGGCTGCTTTTAGGTGCCACGGGCGCCGTTTTCAACCCGCCGGATTATCGCTGGAAATGCCCCCCCTTCTCGCCCACTTAGGCGGCCCATGCCTTTCCCTCGCCTCCTCTTGCTCCCGGCCTTCGTCGCCTCCCTCGCGATGGCGCAGCCGGTGCCGGAACTCGCCAACCCGCCGGGCAAGCCTACGCTCGATCAGTTGAAAAATGCCGCGCTGGAGGCCGAAACGCGGCTGCCTGCGGCCCAATCGACCCCGCAGAACTACTTCGAGATCAGCGATGCCCAGCGCCAGCGCCTCACGCAGATGCTGCCACGCACCCTTTTGAAGCTCTCCCGCCGTGAGCGGCTGCACATCGTCGTCATCGGTGATGGCATGCTCGAAGGTGCCAAAGCGCTCGGTGATGCCGATCCGCTTCTCGCCGCTTTTCCCGGTACCTTTGCGAAGCTTCTTGCCACCCAGTTCTACTTCACCGGCGGCGTGCGCATCGCCCGCCCAGGCTCCACCTACGCATCAAAAGAACGCACGGTGATGGGACCGGAGATCGTGCTACAGCCCATCCAGGCCTCCAGCATGGTGCAGGCCACCGCCGCACTCACCAGCGAGGGCTTCCGCGGACTCCCCGACCTTGTTCTCGTGGCGCTGGGATTTGAGGATGCACTTAGCGGCACGCCGCTGAGCGATGTGAAAAGCGGCCTGCGTGGCGTGATCGGCGCCGCCAAGGCCAAACGAATCGAAGTTCTCGTCACCGGGCCGATGCTTCAAGCCGCCGAGCCTGCCGAGGCCAGCCTCGCGATCACTCGCGGTGTCTCCAGCGTGCTGCGGGAGGTTTGCGAGGAAGAAAAAGTCCTCTTCTCGGATCTCGGTGATCTCTCACGCCTCATCGCTCCGCCGCCGGATCTCGCGGAGGCGTATCGCAGCTTTCCGGTGCTGGCCCGTCAGTATCAATCCCGCCTGCACGTCGAGCCAGAAGGCAGTGTCTCACTGGCCACGACCGAGCTGCATCAAGCCATGGGCGACATCGTGTTTCAAGATGTGATGGACGGCGTGCCCGCTGTTCCATGGCTGGTGCAAAACGTGAGCGGCACGGCCGATGGTCCCGGCAAGATCAAGCTCACCGCCGAGGTGCGAAATGGCGGAAAAGCACCGCTCCGCCTCACTGTGCTGCCTTTGCCCACCGCCACGGCCAAGCCGCAGGATGCCAGCCCCGAGCTCACGCTGGCTGCCGGCACCAGTCACACGATCTCCATCACCTATTCGATCTCGGCTGCCGCGGATGAATCTGATCTGCGCCTACCCCTGCTGGTGATCTCCGGCAGCACCGCCCGCATTCATGATCTGACGCTTCCCGTGATGCCGCTGGCCGTGGAGGTCAAATCACGCACGACCTTCAACCACGAGGGCATCTTCACACCTGGCATCGAAGTGCTCAACACGGGCAAAGACAAGATCACGGGCTCTTGGAACCTCGAATTCGCCAGCCAGAAGCTCAATGGAAAGCTCGATCTCGCTCCCGAAGGCCACGAGGTGCCCGAATTGAAGCTCGACCTCGCTTTGAAGGCGGATTCGCCCCTGCGCCAAAAACGCCCGCTCACCTTCCAAATCGACGCCGGAGGTCAAAAACAAGATTTCAGCCGCCAAATCGAAATCGTGCGCAACATCGGCCTCAAGCAAGCCATCCCGCTCACTGCGGCGGATGGCAAAGACAGCGCCGTGAAGCTCACCTTCGATGCCGATGGGCAAAAGCTCTTCGTCACCTGCGATTTGAACGGCCTCGACCTCGTGGACGATGGGGATAGTGGTTACGCCTTTGCAGCCACGCTGCATCTCGATGCCCGCCGCTACGGCCAGCGCCTCACGCCAGGAGCCACCGCAGGCATCCGCATCCATGGAAAAGCGGCCGATGGTGAGGCCAAGGTCCAAAAACTCGCCGTGTGGACGTTTGGCACCGGTTATGCCGCGAACTACGATGAAAAGGAAATCAAGGCCACGATCTCCAGCACACCGGATGGCCTCCGCCGTCTCACCATCGCCCTGCCCCGTAGCTATTTCTACGATCACGAATGGGCGCTGAACAATGGCAACAGCCAGCTCGGGGTGAACTTCACGCTCCGTGCCGCTGGCCGGAGCCTCTTCCTCACCTCCTCCACGCGTCACCCAGACGATGCGGAATCTCTCGCCGTCCTCGAACTCACGGACAAGCCCACGCTGAGGGCAACCGTGCGGGTCGAATAGCGGATGGCATCACTCGTGTGAGCCTCATGAATGCTCTGCCCACACTCACGGAGATCGAGGCCGCCAAGGCGCTCATCCGCCCGCACATCCGCGAGACTCCGGTGTATCGCTGGCCGCTGCTGGAGGCAGGCTTGGGCTGCGAGCTGTGGCTGAAGCATGAAAATCACACACCCGTGGGCGCTTTCAAAATCCGTGGTGGGCTGGTGTATCTCGACGAGTTGAAACGCCGCGAGCCGCAGGTGCGCGGCGTGATCGCGGCCACGACGGGGAATCACGGGCAGTCGATCGCTTTCGCGGCTCGGGAGAATGGCCTGCGGGCGGTGATCGTGGTGCCGCATGGCAATAACCCGGAGAAAAATGCCGCCATGCGTTCGCTCGGTGCGGAACTGGTGGAGCATGGTCGGGAGTTTCAGGAGGCGCTGGAGTATTCTCGCATCCTAGCTGAGCAGGAAGGCCTGCATGCCGTGCCTTCGTTTCACCCCTGGCTCGTGCGTGGCGTGGCCACGTATGGATTGGAGTTGTTTCGCAGCGTGAGCGAGCTGGATGCGGTCTTGGTGCCGATTGGTCTTGGGTCAGGCTTTTGCGGCCTCGCCGCAGCTCGCGAGGCACTGGGATTGAAGACCAAACTCATCGGCGTGGTCTCCGAGCATGCGCCCGCTTATGCGCTGTCGTTCCAGCACAAGACATGGATGGAGCAATCCAGCACCACCCGCGTGGCGGAAGGTGTGGCCTGCAAAACGCCGAACCGCGAAGCGCTCGATCTCGTGCTCCAGCATGCGCATAAGATCGTCACGGTGAATGATGACGAAGCCGTGCAGGCCATGCGCGAGATCGTTTCCGCCACCCACAACATCGCCGAAGGGGCAGGTGCTCTCGCCTATGCGGCACTGAAGAAGCACCGCGAAGCCTGGCAGGGCAAAAAAGTGGCCTGCGTGCTCACTGGAGGAAACGCGAGCCTGGCCATGATGCGCTTGGCGCTGCAATGATAGGTGTTCGTAGTTCGGGCTTCAGCCCGTTCAGGAGGCTGGAATCACGGCCTGAAGGCCGAACTACAAACAATCTACGCCATCAGACTCGCTCCGAGTGTGAGAAAGGCTAGCGACTCCCTTGGAAGCGTGCGCAGGCCTTTTCGCATTCGCAAGCCATCTACAGCCGGATAGTTGAGCGATGGCTATTGAAGATGATGCGACACGTTTTCCGCTCACCACATCCGGCCTACATCAGTCCGCGAGAAGTCTCCTTCCACCCTCTCAGCACAGGCTCTGCATCTCACGCAGCTTCGAGTGAGCCGCGCCGCGCTGCAGCAGCTCTTCGGCAAAGGCTTTGCCAGCCTCTAGGCTTTCGCGAAGGCCGGTGATGACAAATCCCGCGGCGGCATTCAGCACGGCGATGTCGCGCTTCGGACCTTGGATGGTTCCGGCGAGGATGCCTTCGAGGATGCCGGCGTTTTCAGCGGCTTCCCCACCGATGAGGTCTTCGACGTTGGCGGAGGAAAAGCCGAGTTGCAGCGGATCGAGCTGGGTGTTTTCGAGTTGGCCGCCTTTGACTTGGCAGATGTCATTCACGCCGAGACTGGAAAGCTCGTCCATGCCGCGACCATCGCCTGTGCTGCCATGCACCACCCAGGCTCCTTTTCGTCCGAGTTGGATCAAAATCTCGCCAAAGGTGTGGGTGAGCTTCGGATCAAAAACGCCCACCAATTGGTAATCGGGGCGTCCGGGATTCAAAAGCGGCCCGAGCATGTTGAAGATGCTGCGCTGGCCTTCCGCGGCGAGCAGCTTGCGGGCTTCGGCGACAGCTTTGAAGGCCGGGTGATACAGCGGGGCAAAGAAGAAGCCCAGTCCGGTCTTTTCGATGCCTGCCACCACCTTTTCCTTTGGCAGATCGATCTTGATGCCGAGCGCTTCCAGCACATCCGCACCGCCTGCCTTCGAGGTGATGCCGCGATTGCCATGCTTCGTCACGCACACACCGCCCGCAGCCAGGATGAACATCGCCGTGGTGGAGACATTGAAGAGATGAAGCTGATCACCACCCGTGCCGACAACATCCAGCATCGGCCCCGGTAGCTTGGAACGATCCAGCCCAGGATCGACGGCGAGCTTTAGGAACTCGTTCACAAACGCCGCAATCTCCGAAGGCGTCTCGCCCTTCTTCGCCAGAGCCCGCAGGAAGTCCGCTTTGAGCACGGATTCGATGGCAGGATCGACCAATTGCGCCGCCGCCGCAGTGATCTGAGCGGCGTTGAGGTTCGTGTTTTCGAGGAGCTGGCGGGTAAGCGTCTGCATGCGGCCGCGAGTGTGGCCGGAAGCAGCCCTTTGGCAATGAATTGCATCTTCCGAATCCGGGGAGGCATGATGGCTCTTGCAGCCGGGTGTGTCGCCGGAATGACATCACGTTCGTTGTTCAAGCTGTGCTCCCCGTGCCCTGATCGACTCTATGCTCTGCTAGGACGCGAGCACGGTAAAACTCCCACCGGCGCTACAATTCGCTGCTGCGCGAACTCGTCAGTTTCGAGCGTGCGCTCGTCTCAAGGCATGAACGCCTCCAAAAGACGCGTTAAGCCTACATGACCCGCCGCGACACCCTCGCCCTCTCTTTGGCCGCGCTCACGGCTCCGGCGCGTGCCAGCGATTCCACCATGCAAAACGCTTTTCAGCTCATCCAGACGCAAATCGACAACGGCACGCTGCATCACGCCGTGCTGCATGTGCAAAAAGGCACTGAGGTAGTGCAAAAGGCCTTCGGCAAGGCGACACCCGATTCGATGTTTCTGCTCGGCTCCATCACAAAACCGCTCACGGCGGCGGCGGTGATAGTTTTGGTGGATCGGGGCGAGGTGAAACTCTCCGACGCGGCGGTGAAGGTCCTGCCGGAGTTCAACGAAGGCGCTCGAAAGGACATCACGATCGAACAACTGCTCACGCACACCTCCGGCCTGCCGGACCAGCTAGAGGACAACAACGCGCTGCGGGCACGCCACGCGCCTCTGGCCGAGTTTGTGAAGGGAGCGGTGCGCACGCCGCTGCTCTTTGCGCCGGGCACGCAGTATCATTATCAAAGCATGGGCATCCTCCTCGCGGCGGAAATCGTCGAGCGAGTGACGAAGACTCCGCTGCCTCAATTTTTGCAGGAGCACGTTTTCACGCCACTGGGCATGAAACGCACCGTTTTGGGCCTCGGAGCCTTCTCCAAAGCCGAGATGGTGCCGATGCAAACCGAGCACGCCGCACCCGAAGCCGGCGGCGGCGATCCAAACGCCCGCGAGTGGGACTGGAACAGCGACTACTGGCGAAACCTCGCCGCGCCGTGGGGCGGTGCTCACAGCACTGCGGCGGACATCGCCACCTTTCTGCGCAGCTTCATGCATCCCGATGGCAAAGTTCTCCGCGAGGCCACCGCACGGCTCATGATCACCGATCACACGCCCAACCTCGAAGCCCATCGCGGCATCGGCTTCATGGTCGGCCCTACCGGCCTCGGCAAAGGCTGCTCCGCCCGCACCTTCGGCCACAGCGGCTCCACCGGCACGCTCGCTTGGGCTGATCCGGCGACGGACACGAGATTTGTGCTGCTCACAGCCCTGCCGAAGAATGTCTCGGGCGAGTTGATCCTGTATCCGGTGGCGGATGTGATTTCGTCGCTTAGTTCGTGGTGATGCGGAGGCGGACGAATTTAGCTCCGCCGAGATTGACTGCAGGCGTGACACGAACGGTGACGAGCTCGGTGATACCATCGCCCGTAGGCACGGCGGATTTTTCGATGACGCTGGCTCCGGTGGCATCCCAAGTGAGAAGATCGGCGCTGGTTTCGATGGTGTAGGTAAGGCCGGCACGCTGGATGCGGCGGCGGAACTGCATGCAGAGATAGTTTTGACCGGACTCGCTTTCGGTGGTGGCAGCGGGTAGCATGGTGCGAGCGTTGGCCGCGCCAGCAGGGATGCCCAAGGCGTGCTCCATGAGAGAATTAATGCCATTGTCATCGGTGTCGGCAGCCGGACTTTCGAGACGGAAGACGATGGCAGTGGCCGTGGTCGTGTTGGGCGGCACGGCATTGTCACTGGCCGTGATGGTGAAGCTGTTCGGGCCATCGACGAGACCGCTCACGGGGGATGTCCAAGTGGCGAAGGCATTGCTGGTGGCTGCGGGTGTGCTGCCGACGAGGACAGAGGCAAGGCCGCTGGTGGCATCGACTGAGCTTCCGGCCAGGGTGATGCCCGCTGCGGTGGTGGTGTGGGTGGGGATGGTGAGAACGGGCGGCGTGGCGTCCTGGGTGGAGGTGAGGGCGGGCGAGCAAGGGCCGCCAATGGGGCCGGAGGGATGGGCATCGTAGCGGAGGCTCCAGGCTCGCAGCAGAGGCGTGGTGGCTTGCGAGAGGGTAGAAAGGTTGGCACGCAGCTTGAGCGCCGCTTTTCCGCTCAAAGCGGGCAGGAGGCCGAGA
Organism: Verrucomicrobiaceae bacterium; assembly: GCA_016713245.1. Taxonomy (GTDB): domain Bacteria; phylum Verrucomicrobiota; class Verrucomicrobiia; order Verrucomicrobiales; family Verrucomicrobiaceae; genus Prosthecobacter. Next base: position 2,363,207 of record JADJPM010000004.1, read on the forward strand.
TCCGCTCCGCTGGAGATATTCGCGGCGAGCAGGGTGCCATCGGTATCGAGTGCATCGACGGTGAGGCTGCTGCCGGGCGCGGTGACATCGCTGCTGTAATCGAGCCTGCCCCAACGGCTGACGCTGAGCGGGCGGATGAGCTCCTCGTAGGTGCCGGAGGGGGAGAAGAGGCGGTTTTTGCGGGTGAGAGTGAGATTGTCAAAAAGTGCTTTGGAGCCAAGGGAGCCTGAACTGCCGATGGCGGCACGCCCGCTGCCGAAGTGGTGATCCGTGACGCTGAGCGTGGTGAGAGCCGTGCTGAGCTGGAGCGGTGTTTCCACGAGGCTGCCGGAGACGATGGAGACTCGCCATGCCTGGACACTGAGCGTGGGGCCGCTGGCGGTGAGGCGCAGTTTCAAATTCTCGGAGCTGCTGAAGACGTAGTTATTGAGAGAAAGACGCGTGAGGGAGCTAGCATTACCGCCAGTGAGGATGACGAGATCGACGCTGACGTTTCCCACACTGTTAAACGTAGCCTGAGCAGCGTAGCCGCTGGGGAAGACCGTGGGCGAGCTTTGTGCCGCCCGCAGCATGAGACGGGCGACGGTGCTGACGGAGAGGCTTTCGGGGGCGATGTAGGCCTCGATGACGCCATCGGCGAAGTTTTCCGCCGGAGTATCCGATGCGAGGGCGAAGACAGGGGCACCGAGGCGAGCCACGCGGTCCGTGCCTTGATTCACCGGCAAGGCGGGCGTGGTGGCGGGGCCGGCCGTGGCGAGGACTTTTTCCACCGTGCCACCTCCAGCGGTGGTGAAGACGGGGAGGCTGGTGGTGGTCCAGGCGGTATCGGCCTGGTCAAACAGCTCACTGGTGACGGCATCGGTGGTGGAGAGCACCTGCAAGGAAACGTCTCCCGGCACGGCGGTGATGCTGGTGCCGCTGAGCGTGCCGGTGGAGAAATCCGAGCGCAGGGCCCGCGACCAAATGCGGGCGGCATCACGCCCGGCAGTGGTGGAGCGGGCACGGAAATGATACGTGCTGCCATCGATGAGGCCGGTGAAGGTGTGTAACGGTGCCGCGAGAGGGCCACTGAGCGATGGCGCAGTAAAGGCGGAACTGGTGGCGGCCTCGATCTCGTAACCGCTGGCGGCAGGCACGGTGGTGGCTTGGAGGGTGTTTTGCGTGCCGCCGGTGAAGGCTGGCTCCGCCTGGAGCACCGGCGCCGCCGCTCCCACGGCGATCGGAGGAGAAAATCCGCTCAGCGAGCCGCTGACGGCCTCCAGCACGATGCCGGGATGGCTCGCGGGAAGGGTGAGGTTTCCGCTCCAGATGCCGTTGGTGAAGCCGCCGGTGCTACCGGGAGTCAGCGTGATGCTTTCTCCGGTGCCGAAGCGCATGTGCAGGTAGGTGGCGATGTAGGCGGGAGCCGGTGTGCTACCGCTCCAGAGCAGCGGATCACCCAGGGCAGCGGAGGTGCCGGAGGCAAAGAGCATGCGGCGGGAGCTATCCGGCGTGTGGCGGAACTGCGGGGTGCTCGTGGGCGTGGTGCTGCCGTTGTTGTAGCTGATGTCCACCATGAGGTTGTCCACGCCGTTGTAGTCACACTGGGTGGTGAAGCCGATGTCGGCCCAGCCGGTGAAGGAGAAGGAGCGGGAGGCTTGGTAAACCGTCGTCCAGCCGCTCGGTTCCCAACTGAAGGAAGTGAAATCCTGCTTCGGCGTGTGCTTGAGGCGGATGGTGAAGTTTTGAAAGGTCTGCGAGCTACTGGAGTGGATGCGCAGGGAGGTGCTGCTGAGCCGGGCAGCACCGCCCATCTCAGCGGCGGGGTGAATGATCTGGCAGCGCATGACCTGCTGGGTGGCAAAGGGGAGGGTAAAATTCGCCACATCCGTGCCGAGGGTGACACTGCCTGCCACTGGCTGGCGCATGCTGAGGGTGGCCGCGCCTGCAAAGCCGGGGAAAGTGGCCCCGGTGGAGGTGACGGCACGCAGCGTCACTGGGAACGGGGTGCCCGCCACCTTCGGTCCCGCTGGCACGTCCCACGCGAAGGCGGTGGCGGTGGGCGGCGCTGCCACCACGAAGGCGGCGCTGCTGCCGCTGAAGCTGCTGCTGGAGGCATGGATCACCACGGAGGTGCCTGCGGCGGCGATCGTGACATTTCCCGTCCACGATCCGCCGCTGAAGGCCGTGGTGGCGGTGGGGGAAATGAGGGCACCGGCCCCGGAGCTGGTGCAGGAGAGCGTGGTGGTGCCGGTGAAGGCAGTGGCCGGCATGCCATCGAGGGTCAAAGCATTCACGGTGATGCTGAAGGGTGCCTGGGCGGTCTGCGGAGAGATGGCGGCAAAGCCAAAGCGGTTCAAATCATCGTCCCGCACGCTGAGACCAGCCGTCACCGAGGGAGAAAGGGCGTGTGAGGCGGTAAGGATGACGTTTTGGGCACCGTCCTGCAGCGAGTCATTCAGGATGTTCAGGGTAAAGGCAGCGGAGGTGCTGCCTGCCGGGATGGTCACGGTGCTGGCGGCGGGCACGGCCTCCGAGGTGTCCGTGCTGGTGAGGGTGATGACGGTGCTGGTGGCTTGGGCGGTGGAGAGGCTGATGGTGCCGGAGAGCGTTCCGGCGGACTCGACGACCTGGGAGGCCGAAAGGCTCAAATTTAGCGTAAATGGCGGATCGAGGTCAAAAGGGCTCGAAAAGCCGGAAAGTGCCCCGCTGGTGGCTTTCAGCCGTTTGGCGCTGCCGTAGCCATTGACCTTCACGGTGCCGCTCCAGGTGCCATTGACGAAGGCTGGCGTGGCGGCGGGTGTGACGGTGAAGGCTGGGAAGCCGTCCACCGTCAGCGTGGCGCTGCCATTGAAGCTGGTGGAGACATCTCCTACAGCATCTTGTGCCGTGAGCGTGACTGGGATGTCCACCCCGGAGGCCACCGTGGCCGGAAGCGTGCTCCAGGTGATCTGCGTGGCCGCCCCGGCCTGGACGACAAAGGGATTGCTGGAGGCCTGGAGGCCGCTGGAGGCATCCGTGATGGTCAAAACGGCCGTGGAGGCCAGTGTGGTGAGTGTGACGGGCACCGTGGCGGTGCCTCCAGTGAAGGTCACGCTCGTCGGAGAGACAGGGATGCTGCTAGCACCATCTGCGGCAGTCAGCGCCAGCGTGCCGTTGAAAGCCGGGACGGTGTTTCCTTGTGCATCGAGAGCATTAAAAGTGACCGGAAAGGATACGCCGCGTGTTTTCGGGCTGCTGATGGCGGCGATGGCGAAGTGATGCACTTCGTTGTCACGGATGGTGATGAGCGGTCTGGCTACATTAAAGCCGGGAACCGTCGAGGAAGCGGAGACGACGACGGTTTGCGGCCCATCGAGCAGCGTGTCATCTACCGGGGTGAGCGGGACAAAAGCGGAGTAAAAAGAACCTGCCGGGATGGTGACGCTGGGCGGCACCGTGAGCTCAGAGGTATCACTCGAACTCAGGGTGACGGTGAGCGGGCTGGAGACGGTATGATAGGTGCGGACACGCAGGCCATTGGCCAGCGGCGGGGCGTTTTCATCCAGGGCAGTGGCGTAGAGTTCGAGAGTGAGCTGCCGGTATTCATCATCCCCCCGCACGATGGTGCGGCTGGAGGGCGGGCTGCCTGCGTAGGTGGCCGTGATCGTGGCCTGGGTAGGGAGCGGATCGGTGGTGAAGTTATCCGAAGCCAAGAGCTGGAAGGTGTGGCGGCTTTCACCAGGGAAAAGCGTGATGGTTGAGATGGGGAAACTAAAAATCCCCGCCGGGCTGGCGGAAAGCGATACGTGGACTACACCCTGCACCGGGGCTGGGAAGGAGATGGTGGCGCTACCAGCGTCTCCCTCCATGATGGAGGCGGGTGCATTCAGAGTGATCGTGGTCGTCTCATCGTCGAGCATCGTGAAGCTGGCGCTGCCTTCATCCAGGCCATCCGCCCTGGCTCGCAGGGTGACGAGCCGCGGGCCGTTGAAGACGCTGTCATCCGCGAGGCTGAAAGGCACTGCAAGGCTCGTCTGCCCGGCTGGGATGGTGACGGAGGCGGGCAACAGCACGGACGGATGGGTGGAGAGCAGGCTGACGGTGAGGTCTGAAGCCCTCGCGGCATTTAAAGTGAGTGTCATCGAGGAGGTGGCAGCCGTCTCCGGCAGGCTGGCCGCTGAGGGCGTGAGGCTCAGGGTGCCGAGGGATGGCACCGTGAAGAGATTGGATCTCCCCACGAAGGCTCCCGTAGCATCGCGGGCGATGAGGGCGAGATTTCCAGGAGATAGAGCGGTGATCTCCCCGGTCCAGGCCCCCTGGCTAAAAACGCCGCTCTGCGCCGGAGTGATCTGGGCATCATCATAGGAAAGGAGGCGAACGGCAGGGGCGTCGAAGTACTGGTAGGGGTTAACGGAGCCAGTCCACAGCAGGGGATTTCCAGCGTAGGCTTCATACTGGAGGGTGTGAGAGGCATTATGTGCGCCCTTCACCCCAACGGTATCCGTGGCCCCGGTGCTGCTGATGTCCACGAGCAGGTTACTGGTGCCGTCATAGGCAAAGGGACTGCTGAACTCGAAGTCATACCAGCCCAGCGCTGGCAGCGTGGTGGAGGCACGCTGATAGACGGTGGTCCAGCCTTCGGTTTCAAAGCCCGGCAGCTCTCCGGCGACGGTGCGGGTGGTGTGCTTCAGCCGGATGGTCAGGTTTTGCAGCGTCACCGCCGAGCTGGAGGCGAATTCAAAACCGATCCGCCGGAGGCTGCGCGGCCCTAGGGCGGCCTGCGAGGCGGGCAGGATCGTGGTGCTGCGCTTCACCGGATTAAAGGATGTGCCAAACGTCCTGTGCGATGTCACCGTGCCTGCATTTAGCGTGGCCTCAGCCACATTCCGCCCGGCGCTGAGCGTCGCAGGCCCGGTGTAGCTGGTGGCGGGATTTCCCTGGGCGTCTTTGGCGTTGATGGTGACGGAGAAAGGTGTCAGCGCAGCCTGCGGGGTGGCGATGCTGTCCCAGACGAGCTGCTCCGCCGCCCCCGCTCCCAACGCGAAGGCATTGCTGAGGCCGAAATAAGGCCCGGCGGGGTCTTCCACCCGCAGCACGGCGGCGCTGGCAAAGGCGTTCACGGTGACATTTGCCGTGCTGACGCCGGATGACCAAGTGGTGAGCGTCGCAGGCGTCACAGGCAGGGTCGTGGAGCCATCTGCGGCGCTGAGCACGGCGGGCTGGTTGTAGGTGGTGAGGGTGAGATTGTTCACGTCCTTGGCCGTGACGGTCACGGGAAAGGCCCGCCCCTTCACCTGTGAGGAGGGAATGCTGCTGAGGACAAAATGGTTCACGTCATTGTCCAGTACCTGGAAGGCCCTGGTGCCTGGCTCAAAACCCGGTGCGGAGGCGGTGAGCGTCACGGGCCGCGTACCGTCCCGCAGCGCATCATCCACGGCACTCACGGAAAAATTCACCATGCTCGTGCCGGAGCTCGCAGGCAGGGTCACGGTTGCAGGGAAGGTCATCTGCCCGGCCTCACTGGCGGAGAGAGTGACGGTCACTGGCACGGCCAGCCTGCCACCGGCCACGAGGGTGCCGCTGGTGCCGGCCGCTCCCTCCCGCACTGTCGTCGTGGAAAAGTTTAGCACAAGATCATGGCTTTCATTATCACTGATCTGCGTGGTGGCGGTGCCAGTAAGGGTGCTGGAGGCCAGGATGCCGGAGAAGGCGGTCACGCTCACCTGCGGATCGAACTCGATGAGATTGTTATCCAGCGCATCGAGGCGGAAGGTGGCGCTGCGTTCCCCGGCGGGGATGATCACCTGTTCTTCGAGGAAAAGCCGGGCCGGATCGCTGGAGAGGAGGTTCAGCGTCACATCGGCGGAGGCTGGGACTGGGAGCGTGACCACGCCGTCCGCCCGGCCTCCCTCCGGCATGATTTCCGGCAGTTGGAGCGTCAGCGCGCCCGCGTCATCATCCTGGATTTGCAGACTCACCTGAGCAGGCAGGTAACCCGGAGTGGGGGTACTCACACGGAGGGTCACGGGATGCACGCCCTCCGCCTCAGTATCCTGGATGATCGTGATGGGCACGCTGGCGCTGCTTTGCCCTGCTGGCAGGGTGATGGAGGCGGGCACGCTGGCTCCCGTGAGGGGATTGGAGCTGGAAAAACTCAGGAGCATATCCGCAGCGGGTGCTGGAGTGACGCTCACCGTGGCCGAGACCGTGCCAGCGGACTCCAGCACCGCCGTTGGCGTGATGCTGAGTGCCAGCACGCCCGCCGCCGGGACGGTAAAGGCACTGGACATGCCGGTGAAAGCGCCATCCGGGCTGGATGCGAGCAGTCTCATCTGCCCCGGCACCGCCACCGAGACACTGGAACTCCACACCCCGGCGGTAAAATCTCCTGTCACCGCCGGGGAGGCCGCCTCCGCCTCCCAAGAGATGAAGCGGATGTTTGGCTTGCTGGCAGTGGCGCTGCCTAGTGGGGAGGTGCCGCTCCACTGGAGCGGCGGCACGTTCTGGATGAAGTGGCTGTAAAAGAGCGTTTGCAGCACGGGAGAGGTCGCCGTGTAACCACGGCAAACCACACTGGCTCCGAACGCGGATTCCCATTCCCCTGAAATATCCACCAGCAGCGGTGAAGAGCCGTCGTAGAGGAAGGGCGTGCTGAAATCGAATTGCAGCCACCCGGTCTGCTCGATGTGCCGATCGGCAGCGTACACCGTCGTCCAGCCGGATGACATCCAGCGCCTCTCTGTGGAGAAATGAATGCCCAGGTGCTGCAGCCGGATGGTGAGATTCTTCATCAAACTCGGGGAGGAAATGCTCTGGATGTCCAGCGCGATGCCCCGCAACCACCGCGGCGTGGCCGCCGCTCCCTGGCTGATCTGTGCGGCGGTGTAGGCGATCTGGCAGCGGTTCTTTTGGTAGCTGCCAAAAGGAAAGGAAAGCTGGCTCGTGCCTGTCCCAGGCTCCGTCACCAGGTAATCGCGCACCGCTTGGAGATTGGCGGGCTGAGTGTGGGAACTGACCGTGTTGTTTTGCTCATCCAGAGCCGTCAGCGTAACCGGGAAGGGGACACCTATCCCAGTTGGCCCGTTTGGCACATTCCATGAAAATTTGCTCAAGCCACCGTGACCCGCGGTGAAGGCATTGCTGCTGCCGGTGATGCTGCCGCTCGTGGCTGTCAAAACGGCGGCGGAGGCCGCGGAGGTCACGGTGACGCTGAAAGTCGGCGTGGAGTATTGGTTGAGAGAGAGGGTGGCAGGCGTAACGCCTAACGATGTGGAACCCTCTTTCGCGGAGAGGTTCACCGTGCCGGTGAAGGGAATCGTCTCGTCATTCACATCCGCCGCACGCAGCGTGATGCTGAAAGGCTTGTTTCTCACCTGGGCCGAAATGGGGACGAAGGAGAAGTGATGCACGTCATTATCCAGCACCTGGATGAGGCGGCTGGCACCTTGGAATCCCGCCGCACTGGCGCTGATCGTCACCGGCACCGTGCCGTCGAAAGCCGCATCCTCCACGGCGGTGAGCGGGATGAAATTGTAAAAGCTATCGGCCAGGATCGTGACTGTAGCAGGCACCGTGAGCTGAGCGGGATTTGAGGACGAAAGCGTCACGACCAGCGGGCTGCGTAGGTTGCCGCTCACCGCAAGCGTCATCGAGGATGCGCTGCCTTCCATGATGCTGCTGGAGGAGTTGGTAAGGCTTAGCAGCATGCTCTCATTGTCCATCACCAGCACGGAAGCCTCGGCGACGGCGGAACCCATCCGTTCCGCCGTCACTGTGATCATCTGATCCCCGTCGAGGTATTCGTTTTCCGGCACGGCGAGGTAGAAGGTGATGCTGCTCTGCCCGGCTGGAATCGTCACACTAGGTGGCAGAGGCAGCAGGGTGGTGTTCGAGGAGGTCAACGTGATCGTCTGAGCATCCGTAGCCGTGGTGCTGAGGCTCACCGTAGCCGGGACACCTGCCTGGGCCTCCGTGATGCTGGCAGGCAGCGTGAGAGAAACCACCGCCGTCTCATCATCCACCACCGTCATGGAGGCCTGCGCCCGGCTGAAGCCAGAGGCGCTGGCCCGCAGGGTGGCTGTTTTCGAGGTTTCCAGCAGCGCATCATCCGGCAGAGAGACCTCAAAGCTCACGCTCGCCTGCCCGGCGGGCAGCGTGACGGTGGCGGGAGCCGTCACCAGCCCCGGCGTGAGGTTTTCCAAAGTAAAGACGACATCTGCAGGGGGAGCACTGGCCGCCGTAAGCGTGCCGGTGATGGGTGCAGTTCCCTCCGTGGCACTGGCAGGCAGGGAAAGCGTCACCGCCGTGCCCGCCACCGGGAAGGCGCTGCTCAGCCCAATGATGCCGGAGGCATCCTCCGCCCGCAGCAGCATGCTACCAGCCAGCGGCAGGGTGACATTCCCCGTCCACATCCCATTCACCCAAGGACCAGAGACAGCCGGCACGACCGGGATCTGCACTGGGGGCGTGTAGAGCTTGATCAAAGGCAGCGTGGAGAAAATCTGCCCAGGGGTTCCAGGCCCCCAAGTGAGCGGATTGCCAGAATAGCCCCACAGATGAAGCGCCTGCCCAGGGCGGTCTTCCGCCCTAATACTGGCCTGATGACCGTTGAAAAAATCGCTCATCGACGAAAAGTCCACCATCAGGGCACCACCCGCATGCTCAAAGGGTGCCGTGAACTCCAGCTCATTCCAGCCTGAATTGAGAAATGGCGTATCCTGGTAAACCACCGTCCAGCCGGCGCTTTCGAAGCCAACTCCGTCCTCATGAGTGGTGCGGCTGGTGTTCTTGAGGCGAATGGTCAGTCGAGGGTAGCCAGAGCCGTTTGAGTAAATGGAAAGCCGAGTAAGCTTCCTCGCCTCGCCGACTTGCTCTGGCAGATAAATACACTGTGACCGCATCACCGGGTATACGCCCGAAAGAGGATGAACCCCAAAAGCCGGCTCATGCCCCGTCGCCACCTCCAGCCCGTCATCGGTCGCATCCACGGCGGAAAGCATCACCGGCCCCTGAAAATCCGTCACCACCTGCCCGGTGGCGTCTTTCGCCCGCACGGTGGCCGTGAAGGGCACATTCGCCTGAGCGGCGGGCACGACATCCCAAGTCAACTGCGCTAATCCGGGCGTCACCGTCATCGTGGCGGGCACTTCCAGCTCCGGCTGGCGGGCGTCATTGCTGGAGATGGCGAGGGCACCTTCCACCACGCCCACATCGCGGTTTACCGCGTCAAAGGTGGCCGTCAACGTGGCGCTCTGCGCCGGGGCCAGGGTGCCTTCCGCCGGACTCACCCGTAGCCAGGCGGGCTCCGCCACCGTATCGAGAAAGCGCCCCATGATGGCCTCCATCTGCTCATCGTTAATGTAGCCGCCATTCGCGGAGCTAAAGAGCAGGTAATAGAGGCGACGCTCGGCGGTCAGATTGGACACATAGTGGAAATCACTGCTGGTGTTCTCGGACCACCCGTATCCGCTGTTTTGGGTATTGATGAAGAGGTGGTTCACCGAGCCGCTGGCCTTGCCATACACACGCTTCACATAGCCGCGATAGCTGCGCCCGCCACGCGTGGCCTCCAGGTAGCTCTCATCCATACTGCCATTCGTTCCATTGAGTGATCCGTTGATGCCAAACGAAGCCAGCCCTGAGATATCCGCTGCGAAAACGAACAGTCCCGGGTGCTTCCGGGTGAAATAACGACCGCCTTCCCCCAGCCGCGTGGATGAAACGATGGCGTTGTCACTGTAATCCAAGCCCGGAGCCGTCGAGATAGGTGAATCGAGTCCCGGCACCAGCTTATTCCCACCGGCATACATCCCGCCGCCCGAGGTGATTTGATTGCCTGTGACGCCTTCCGTGAAGTCAAAGCGGTTCGGGATCAGGCTGCCGATCTCGGCATGAAACTGGTTCAACCCACTCAAAACCTCCTCCAGCGGCTTCAAAGGCACTGCGGCGGCTGGAGTGATGTTTTCGGCGACTGGCTCCGCTTCGACAAAAAACACATTTTGCCCCTCGGAAGACCTCTTCGGCGTCCCACGGCGTTCCACCGCCGCCACCTGCCATTCAAAGCCTGAGCGGGTGCTCCACGTCAGCGGCTCGCTGCCGTTATTCATCAGCGTCAGAGGCAGCGTTTTGGACATGTTTTGCGGCACAGTGACCGCGAGGCTCGCCGGATTCACGCTCAGACGCGGCCCCATCCCCACATCGAAAGCAGCGGATTCCGCCATGGCATGCGGCCCGGTAGCCGTGAGGCGGATATTTGTCCCAGCGGCCATCACACGCACATTTCCGCTCCACACCCCATTGGTGAAGCCGGTGAGCGTGCCAGGCTCCACCGCCAAGGCTCCCGCGGTCAAAACCACCGGCCCGGTCACTGCGGCGAGGGGTAGGTTATTCACGTCATAGGCCGTCACAGTCACCGGAAAGGCTACCCCTTCTTTTTTCAGCCCGGAGATGGCTCCAAAGGCAAAACTGGCTGCGTCATTGTCCTGCACATCGAGCGTGAGCGTGACCGCAGACTGGCCTGGGAGGCTTGCGCTGAGCGTCACCGGCTGGGTGCCATCCGCGAGAGCATCGTCGATCACCGTCAACGGCACTGACACGCTGCTCTGGCCTTCCGGGAGCGTGATCGTAGCCGGCAGCGTGACCTCCGTGGCATCGCTGCTGCTCAAAGTAACGATCAAATCCGCCACCGCCGTGCCAGCGTGAGAAATCGTCAAAATCCCCGCTCCGCCCTCGGTCAGCGATCCGTTGCCGCTGAGGCTGAGCGTTCCCGTTTCATCATCCAGCACCTGCACAGCAGCCGTGCCTACGATCCAGCCCGTCACACTCGCCGTGAGCGTCACGTTTTGCATGCCATCCGCCAGCGTATCCTGCTGCACCGCCAGATCGAAGCTCACACTGCTCTGCCCCGCCGGGATCACCACACTCGCAGGCAAGGTGATCTCACTCATATCACTGCTGGAAAGGCTCACTGTCACCGCTTCGCCCGCCGGGGCGCTGATTTGCACGCTCGCGGCCTGCGGCCCTGCGTTTTCGTTCACGCTGGTAGGTAGGTTCAGCGTGAGGGTGGCCGTTTCTGAGTCCTGCACGGCCAGGGAGAGGCTCTGCGGCGTGTAACCCGCTGCGGAGGCATCCAGCGTCACTACCTGCGTGCCATCGAGTAGGGCATCATCCACCAGCGTCAGTGCCGCTGAGGCACTCGTCTGGCCTGCGGGCACCAAGAGGGTCAAAGAGGCCACTTCACTGGCATCCGAGCTGCCGATCGTCACGCTCACGTCCTGTGCTGCGGCGGCTGGCAGCGTCACGGTGATGGCATCAGGCACCGTACCGGCATTTTCCAGGTAGCTGCTAGCCGAAGTCGTGAGACTCAAAAGCCCCAGCGTGCTCACGCTGAATGCCTGGCTGTCTCCGAGGTGCCCGGCAGCATCGCTGGCACGCAGTTTGAAGCCTTCCCCTGCCCCGCGCACCCGCACATCCCCAGACCACACACCGTTCACAAAACTCGCCGTCTGCACCGGCAGCATCTCTGGTGCGGCGATGATTGGAAAGGGCAGCACAAGGCCGGGATTCACGCCGTAGCTCCAGTCCCCCTCACGCCAGTCCAGCGAGGTATCGCGGTCCGAAATGCCGAACCGCTGGAACACTTTCGACGTGTTCAAAATGGCCTTCGCAGGCACGCCAGACCATTCCGCGCCGGTGATGCGCCTCGGCTGGCGAATCTGCGAAGGATTGCCAGCCGCCGCGCACACAAAGTCCACCGGCGTCCCGTCTGCCCGCGTCAGCAAAACAGCCATCCGCGCCGCGCCGCCACCGCTCCAGTCGATTTCTTTGCCCAGCACCAGCTCAGGAAAGGTGCCCGGGCCAGTCTCCCGCAGCCAAAAAGCCTCGCCAGCAGCGCAAACCGCCCGGTCTGGGATGGTAAAGGCATGCGCCGCAGGCCAGATAGCATTGTCATACACATGAATCCTCCAGCCGGACACATCCACCGCCTCGCTGCTGGCATTGGTAAACTCGATATGGCCGTTGGGAGACACCTCGCTGATCACCAGCAGTGGCCGATGCGTCACCACACTGAGTGCCGCCGGGCCGCTGAAGCCACCCACCACATTCTCAACACGATCCAGCGCCGTCACCGTCACCGCAAAGGGCGTATCCACCGCCGGTGAGGCAGGGAAAGCCGACCACGAGAAGTGATCCACCACGCCTACCTCAGGCACCGTGAAGCTCCAAACCGGCCCGCTGGAGGTCACCGTGCCTTTGCGAGGCCGCACCTGCCAAAAATACGTCGTTCCCGGCACCAGCCGCGAGAGCGTGAGGCGTGGGAAAAGCGTGTTCCCGGCAAAATCCGACGCTGTGAGCGTGACGCTGGTTCCTAGATAGACATCAAAGCTCGCCGGCGTCAGCCCCGTGCCAGGCATCACGCTCCAGGAAAGGTCCGCGTCAGGATGTATCTCCGCCGCACCCGCCGCAGGCTGCGGAGAGGCCGGGAGAGCAGGCGTAGCGCTATCATACACGACGAGCTGGCCGCTGGCGCTGGTGAAGCCAGCGGCGGTGGCAGTGATCGTCACCGGCTGCGAGCCATCGCGCAGATTGTCCTGCACCACCGCCAGCGGAAAGCTGCGGCCGCTTTGACCCGCCGTGAGCTGGAGCTCCGCGGGCACGCCCACCTCACCGCTATCCGTGCTGCTCAGCGTGACCGCCAAAGGAGCCGTCAACTGCCCGGAAAGGCTCAGCATTGCCGTGGCGGCCTGCCCTTCCAGCACGGAGGCAGGTAGCGAGAGCGTCAAAGCGAAGGTTTCGTTGTCCGCCACGCTCACGCTGGAGGTCGCGGAGGTCCAGTTTTGCACCGTGGCGCTCACAGTCAGGCTTTGCAGCCCATCCAACAGCTCATCCTCCGGCACGGTGACGTCAAAAGCCATGCTGCTTTGCCCCGCCGGGATCACCACGCTCGCTGGCACGCTCAGCTCCGTGGCATCGCTGGAGGTCAAAAACACCCGCACCGGCCGATCCGCCGGGGCATCGAGCGAGACCGTCGCCTGACCAGTGAGGGTGCCTGCGCCTTCGGTGACGGTGGCGGGCAGGCTCAGTGACAGCGCACGTGTTTCATTGTCATGCACATCGAGAGAGATCGTCGAGTAGGCAAAACCGGCGCTGGAAGCCGTCAGCGTCACACTTTGCGTCCCGTCCGCCAGCGCATCATCCACCACCGTCAGCGGAAAGGTCACGCTCGACTGCCCGGCGGGGATCACCACGGTCGCGGGCACCGTCGCCTGCGCCGCATCACTGCTCTCCAAAGTCACCGTTTGGTCCGCCTCCGGCACGGGCGTCACACTCAGTGTCACCGTCACGGGAGCGGTCCCCTCCGTGACGCTGGCGGGCAGGGCCAAAGTGAGGCGCTTCACCGTCGCGGCGCGGATGATGATGTCGTCGATATTCCAGCCGGAGTAGGCCCACACGTCGTTGGTATTCACCACCGCATGGCCCCAGCGCAGCCAGACCTGCGGCTGGCCGTCCGCCACGGCGGAAATGTCAAACTGCTGCGCCACCCAGGCCGTGTCCGCCACCTCGCCGCCGTTTTGCCACAGCTTTGTCCAGTTCGTGCCGTTGGTGGAGATTTCCACCGTGCCCTGCACCCAGCCCGGCCAGTCCGTGTTCAGCCAGCGCTGGAATTCCAGCCTCGCCGCCTCCTTTTGCGTCAAATCAAACGGCCCCGCCGTCACAAAATACGGCCCGCCGGGAGCGATGGAGTAGTCCCCATTCAAATTCACGCCCAACACCTTCGTCCCCGTCTTTCCCGCCGTGGGATCAGGCCCGCCATGCGCCACGCCACCGCCGCCGGTGGGCGTCCCGTAGGCCCACGGCCCGGTGCGAGGCCAGCCCGGGTCCGCATCCAGATTCTCCGTGTAAAGCACTGGAGGGATCACATCGAGTTCCACCGTCCGCATCAGCATTCCGCCACCCGTCACATTCGTCACCGTCAGCGTCGCCATCTGCCTGCCAGCGGGTAATTGGCTCACCAGCGGCTTCAAAGTCACCGTCAGCGTCGTCACTCCGCCCGCCGCCAGCGTGCCGCCCAGACTGGAAAGCCCCACCCACGGCTTATCCACCGCCGCCGTCCAATCCGCCGTCGTGCTGCCGCGATTCGTCAGCGTCAAAACCTGGCTCATCGGCGAAAACGGGCCTCCCAGCGGCCCGGAAGCCAGCAGACCATGCCCTGGCGAAATCGTCAGATCACTCGCCGCCAGCAGAGCCTTGTGGACATTCAGCCGCCCACCTGAGACGCACTTCCCGCTCAGTGCAGGCAGCGTATCCACCGACTGCATCAGCAGCCCTTTGATCTCCGAAGCCGTGAGCGTGCTGCGGTGCGCCTTGAGCAGCGCACAAGCCCCCGCCACATGCGGCGTCGCCATCGAGGTGCCGCTCAGCGTGCCGTAACCACCGCCCGGCACCGTGCTGTAGATATCGCTCCCCGGCGCTCCGAGGTCCACCGAGGCCGCGCCGTAGTTCGAGAAGCCCGAAAGCTCATCCGCCTGCGTCGTCGAGGCCACCGCGAGGATGTTTTCGCTGCTGTAGCCGCTCGGGTAATTCACGCTCGTGTCCGTATCCGACGCCGCGTTCCCCGCTGCCGCCACAAAGAGGATGCCCTCCGCATTCGCCTCATCGATCACATCCTTCAGCGCCTGTGAAAACCCACCGCCGCCCCACGAATTCGAGGTCAAATCCACCCCCAGGTCCGTCGCATACGCCACCGCCTCCACTGCATCCGAAGTCGTCCCGCTGCCGCTGCCGCTGAGAAATTTCAGGCCCACGAGCGAAACCTGCCAATTCACCCCGGCTACGCCGCTGCCATCGTTTCCCGCCGCACCGATCGTCCCCGCGCAGTGCGTGCCGTGCTGGTTGTCATCCATCGGATTGTTGTCGTTGTTCACGAAATCCCAGCCCCGCGTGTCATCGACGTAACCATTGCCATCATCATCGAGCCCGTTGCCGGCGATCTCGCCCGGATTCACCCACATATTTGCCGCCAAATCCGGGTGCGAGTGATCGATCCCCGTGTCGATCACGCCCACCGCCACGCTGCGGCTGCCCGTCTGCAAATCCCACGCCTCGGGCGCATCAATATCCGCATCCGCTGTGCCCCCGGCTTGCCCCGTATTGTGCAGGCCCCAGAGCTCGGTGAAGCTCGTGTCATTCGGCAGCACGCTCGCATGCACGATGTAGTCCGGCTCCGCATAGCGAGCCGTCTCCGGCACCGCCGCAAAAGCCTTCAAAGCCTTCCCCACCGTATCCAGATCCGGGTTGGCAAAGGACACCAGCCAGATGCCGCTGAGTGGTTTCCTCGCCCGCACCTTCGCCCCGAGGCCAGCGAGTGCCTTTTCGAGTTCCTCCGGCGCGATGCCCTCACGCACTCGCACCATCACATGATCGGCCACGTAGGCCGTTTGCCGCAGCAGTCGCTCCCGCCCACCTCCTTCGGTCCGCAATTCGTCCTCAACCCGGATTAGCGGATACTTGAAGTCCTCCTGCTTCACGAGGCGCAGCCGGGTCACTCCGTTCTCCGAGTTCTTTTTGGCTATGACTCGCTCATCCAGCACCGTCGCCTTCTCAAAGCGATCCGCCGAATCTGTCGGCCTCTGCGACGAGGCGGTGGCACCTTTCGGAGCCGCAGGACCAGCCACAGGAGCCGAGGTGGTCATGGACGTCTGGTCATTGTTTGAAGACGACCGTCCGATAGGTTGGCTGACAAAGATCGCCGCCAGGGTCAGCAGCATCGCCACGGCAGCCAGCCATAGGTAAATCCTAAATTTTGCGTTCACTACCCCTTCTACCCTGTTCAGCCAGATACTGGCAACCGCAAAACTAGGGCAGTCCCGACAGTTTTCCCGGCCCCTGGCATGGTAAACAGCTCAATGCCTCTAAGTGCATGCCCAAAGCCGAAACGTCCCCCCTTCCAACCTCACCACAGCGCATCGAACAGGCGGATTTCCTCCACCCAGTCGCGGATCCATTGATCACTGGGCGGGCCGGTGACGACGACCAGCCAGCCGCCGTCCTTCAAAGCCACCGCGCCGGGATCGGCTCCCGGCACCGCCAAACGTGCCGCAGGCTGCCAGGAGGTTCCATCGCGGCTCGTGGAGGTGAAAATGCCACGTCCCGTGGCGAAAAAGGTGATCGTCTGGCCATTCGACTGTGCACTGCCGAGCCAGCGCACGTCCTGATCATCGAGCTTCACGTCGTCCACCCGGGTGAAGGCGAGTCCATCCGTGCTCGTGGCATGGTAGCCGGTGCCGCCTGGTGGGGGCTCGTGGCGGGCATTGCTGTTGTGGAAGTCCTCCGCGGTGCCGTTGTCCGGCGAATAGAGGTGAAACACGCCCTGATGCAGCACCACCGCGCAGTCGATCACGACGCGTCCCTCGATCCCAAAGCGCACGCCCGGCTCAAAGGTGTAGTTTACGCCATCGCTGGAGATGGCCGAGTAAATCTCCGGGGTGCTCTGGCGGAAGTCGCGAGCCCTGTTGGAGGTAAAGTACACACGCACCCGTCCGTCCGGCAGCGGCACGAGCGTGGGATCAAAGGGGCGCATGAGCCCCTCTTCCATGCCTTCGACGACAATGGGCTGCGCCTTGCTCCATGTCTTGCCTTCATCACTCGAAAAACTCACCGCCACGCGGTCAAAGTTCCGCTCGTCATCCTTCGGGAAATGCTGAAACGCCGCCAGCAGCCGTCCATCCGCCATCCGGGCCGCCGTGGGCACACCGGCTCGCTCGAAGGCACCGATTGACTCCGGTTTCCCTTCTGCATTCACGCGATAAATGAGCACGTCGTTGTTCCATGGGCCATTTGGTGAACGCTGCTGTGCGGGCTGCCTGGCGGGTGGAGGATCGAAAAGGCCGTCAAACGGGTCAAAGGGAGAGCTCTGCGCCGATGCGGACATGAGGCTGCCCCACGAGAACACAACAAGACGTGCAAAGAAGTTCATGGCAGCTCAACGCCGCCCGCGCTGGCTTTTGTGCCCTCGATTTGGCCGCGTCTCAATCCCCGCTCTTTGGATCAAAGGCATCGCGGAGGCCATCACCGAGGAAGTTCAGAGCAAGCAGGCTCACGGACATGCCAAGGGCCGGGAAGAGCAGAAGCCACCATTTGCTGTCGAGTGGGTTGATGACTTGCGCCCCGTCTTTCAGAAGGCTGCCCCAACTCGCGGCGGGATCTTCGATGCCGAGGCCGAGGAAGCTGAGGAAAGATTCATCGAGGATGACGGCGGGAATGGTGAGCGTGAGGTAGGTGAGGATGATGGTGCTCAAATTTGGCAGCAGATGCTTTTTGAGCACGCCCCAAGGACTCTGGCCCATGGCCCGGGAGGCAGTGACGAAGGTCATTTCTCGTAGCACGAGCACCTGACCGCGAACGATGCGGGCCATGGTGAGCCATTCGACGATGCCAAGTGAAAGGATCATGACGAGGATGCGGCTGTAGGGGATGGCATCGCGGAAAAAGCCTTCCATGGCGGGCCATTTCGCCTCTTGTGCCCACAGGCGAGCGGCATCGAGCGCATCCTTCACGCGGTCATCCAGCGCGGCGATGAGGATCATGATGAACAGAATGCGCGGGACGGATTGCAGCACCTCGGTGGCTCGCATCATGAAGGCATCTACTTTTCCTCCAGCATAGCCGCTGACCATGCCGTAAAGCGTGCCGATGACGAGGCTGAGGAAGGCTCCGGCCACGCCAATGCCGAGAGAAACACGCGCTCCACTGAGCAGGCGGTAAAAGAGGTCTTGGCCGTTCAAATCGGTGCCGAGCACATGCCCGGCGCTTTGAGGAGGGAGGAACTGCGCATCACTCGTCGATTTGAGTTCCTCCGGCATGAGCATCGGCCCCACGAGAGCGGCGAGTGCGAGGAAGCCTAGCGTGTAGAGCGAGAGCAGCGCCGTCCGATTTCGCCGCAGCAAAGACCAGCCATCGGGGCGGGAGATTTGGGCAGGGGTGCTGCTAGCCATGCAGTTTGATGCGTTTATCGAGGACGGTGTAAAGCAGATCCACGATGAGGTTGAAGAGCACGAGCATGGCGCAGAGCACGATCACCGCGCCACCGAGCAGGAAGACATCGCGGTTTTGAATCGAATTCACGAAGACGCTGCCCGCGCCAGAGATGTTGAAGACGCTCTCGATGATCATCGAGCCGGTGAGCAGGTGCGCCGCGAGCGGGCCGAGGTAGGTGATGACGGGCAGGATGGCGATCTTGGCCGCGTGACGCACCACGGCAGCCGTTTCGCTCAGGCCCTTCGCCCTCGCGGTGCGGAGGAAATCGCTTTTGAGCACGTCGAGGAGTGAATTGCGCATCAATCGGGCGATGTAGGCGATGTAGGGGCCGGAGAGGCAGATCGCAGGAAGGATCATCTGCTGCGCCGTGCCCCAGCCACCCACGGGCAGCCAGCCGAGCCAAAGCGAAAAGATGGCGATCAAAGCCGGTCCCGTGATGAAGGTGGGCAGCGAGATGGCCATCAAGGCGGCGAGCATCGCCACGCGGTCAGCAGCCTGGTCTTTGTGCATAGCAGCAAAGCTGCCGATGAGTACGCCGAGCGTGCTGGCGAGCAGAAACGCGACGCTGCCGATGGCGATCGAGTTGGGCAGTTTTTGAGCGAGGATCTCGGAGACCTGCCAGTCGCGATATTTGGTCGAAGGGCCGAGATCGAAGTGAGCGAGCCGCCCCAGGTAGGCGAGGTATTGCTGCCACAGCGAGCCGTTGAGCTGATACTTCGCCTCCATGGCCGCAACGATGTGCGCGGGCGTCTTTTCCCTCTCAAACGGCCCGCCCTTGATCGAGCGGATCAGCACAAAGGCGAGGCTCACCACGCAAAACATCACGACGATGCTGCTGAAGGCGCGGCGGAGGAGAAAGAGGAGCATGGGGAGAGACCACCGAAGGACGGCGGAGCAGTGAAAGAGAGCGCAGAGGCCGAAACAACCCGGTTTTCAGTTTGAAAAGCCCCGGCGTCCGGGTAGCGCGGGAGGCTCCCATGGCATTTCACCCTCCTTCTACCCTTGGCATGCTCGGCGGCGGCCAGCTCGGGCGCATGTTTGCGCTTGAGGCACGCCGTGCAGGCTATCGCGTGATCATTTTCACGGATGAGCCCAAAGGCTGCCCCGCCGGCCAGTATGCCGATGACGAGATCAATGCCTCCTACGACGACGCCGAGGCTCTGAAGCGCTTTTTGAGCCAGGTGGATGTGGTGACGGCGGAGTTTGAAAATCTACCCGCGAGCCTGCTGGAGGCGGTGGAGGCGGTGAAACCACTGCGACCTTCCTCAAAGGCCATTTTCACCACGCAGCATCGCGAGCGTGAAAAGCTCTTCCTGCGGCATCAAGGCATCGCCTGTGCAGAATTTCGCGTGGTGGATGATTTGAAGAGCCTTGAAGTGGCCGTGGGCGAGCTTGGCAGGCCTTGCGTGATCAAAACAGCGGCGTTTGGCTATGATGGTAAAGGCCAGTGCAAGGTGAATGCCGACACGGACCTCGCCGAGGCGTGGAAGGCCTTCGAAGGCCATCGTGCCGTGGTGGAGCAATGGGTGCCGTTTGTGTGCGAAGTAAGCGTCGTGGGTGCCCGCAGCGTGGATGGCAAGATGGCGGTGCATGGCTGTGTGGAGAACCAGCACACGCATCACATTCTCGATGTGTCCATTTCCCCGGCCCGCGTGGAGCCGGCAATCACCGAGCAGGCCATCGAGCTTTGGGAAGCGGTGGCGGAAGGGTTGGATTACGTCGGCACGATGGCGGTGGAGATGTTTGTGACCGCCGAGGGCCGTGTGCTGGTGAATGAGATCGCCCCGCGCCCTCACAATAGCGGCCACTACACGATCGATGCCTGTGTGACGAACCAGTTTCAGCAGCAGCAGCGCGTCGTTTGCGGCCTCGCCCCCGCAGATCCCACCCAGCACACGCCTGCCGTGATGGTGAATCTTCTCGGTAACATCTGGCCTGCTCCGAAGACGCATCCAGACTGGAGCCCCGTGCTGAATCATCCGCGGGCAAAGCTCCATCTCTACGGCAAACAAGAAGCCCGTGCCCGCCGCAAGATGGGCCACTTCACCGTCCTCGGCGATACCGTGGAGGAGGCGCTGGAGCATGCGCTCAGCATCCGCAAAGCCCTCGGCATCGGATGAACTGGACGCTCGTCAAAACCGTGGGCCTGCTGGTGGCATCGAATGTCTTCATGACCTTCGCCTGGTATGCGCATCTGCGGGACATGAAGGCGAAGCCATGGTTCATCGCCGCGCTCGTGAGCTGGGGCATCGCCTTCTTTGAATACCTGCTCCAGGTGCCCGCGAACCGCATCGGCAGCAGCACGCTCTCCCTTCCACAGCTCAAAATCATCCAGGAAGTCATCACGCTCACCGTCTTCGTGCCCTTCGTGCTTTTTTACATGAAGCAGCCGCTGAAGTGGGACTATCTCTGGGCCGCTCTGTGCCTCTGCGGGGCGGTGTACTTTGTGTTTCGCAAATAGAAGGAAGGATTGAACCAATGCTCGACGACAATGGTGGATGCTTGGGAGTCATTGTGGAGTTCATTTTGAATATCATAGGGTATTCGAGGCGTGGTGGAGATGCCTTGGGATGGCTGGGGCATTGGGCCGTCTGGCTCGTCACCTTTGGTCGTGTGGATCTCGACCCTGAGCGCTGGAGCACCATACTGATTGGCTTTGTCGTCCTGGTGGCTCTCGTGAGTGCCATCGGCATCAGAGAGCTTGGTGATTGATCGAATATGTGTGGCGTCACGACTTCTCTTTATGGTATCGCCAAGAGTGCCCCCGCCATGAGCAAAATCTCACCTTCCAAAAAGAAACCACGCTCCACCCCTGTCACGGTGGATGCACGCTGGCGCACAGCGCTGGAAGGTGCCGGGGACGGGATGTGGGACTGGGACCTGAAGAGCGGTGACGTGCAGTACTCGGCCCAGTGGAAGTCTTTGCTGGGCTACAAGCCTGACGAAATCCAAAACGACTACCGCGAATGGGAGAAGCGAGTGCATCCAGAGGACCTACCCGGCGTCCTCGAGAGCATTCACGCCCACCTCGTGAGCCGGAATCCAACCTACGCGGCGGAGTTTCGCATGCGTTGCAAGGACGGGAGCTGGAAGTGGATCCTCGCCCGCGGCATGGTGACGAGTCGGGATGCACATGGACGGCCACTCCATATCATCGGCACCCACACGGACATTTCGGCGTGGAGGCTGGCGCAGCAGCGGGAGTCCGATGTGCTGCGGATGATCATGCGTGGGGAGGTGCAGCAGCAGGTTTTTGATGCCATCGTGCGCAGCGTGGAGGCCAGTCAGCCGGGCTTGATGTGCTGCCTTTGGCTTCTCGATGAGAAAAGCGGTGTCCTGCGCATTTCCTCTGGCCCCAGCCTACCTAAATCGCTTCGGAGAAGGATCGATGTCATGGCTTCGAAGGGAGACATGCCATGCTGCGGCCTGCCGATGCTCACCCGAGAGCGCGTCATCACACGGGAAATCAACAGCGATCCAGAATGGAAAAAGTGTGGTGCCGCCTTCACAAAGGCTGGCCTAGCCTCCTGCTGGGCGGAGCCGGTGCGAAGCGGCTCCGGCACGCTTCTGGGCACGCTCGCCTGCTATCACCCGCACCCGCATGTGCCAGCTGTGGCGGAAATCACCGCCGTGGAGGCTGCCACGCAGCTCGTGGCCCTGGCCGTGGACCATGGGGCAGCGGTGGAGTCTCTCCGTCAAAGCGAGGAACGCTATGCCCGTGCCCTCGCTGGCAGCACGGACGGCCTTTGGGATTGGAACATCCTCACCGACGAGGCTTACCTCTCCCCACGCTGGAAGGAAATGCTGGGCTATGCCGACCACGAACTTCCGGACAAACGGCAGGAGACCTTTCTCAACCGCCTTCATCCCGATGACGTGTCGCGAGTGCGGAGAATCCGTGAGGATCACTTCAAGCATGACCTGCCATACCAGGTTGAATTCCGCCTGAGGACCAAAAGTCATGGCTACAAATGGTTCATCGCCCGGGGCAAGGCCCACCGGGATGCGAAAGGAACCCCGGTTCACATGACCGGCACCATCTCCGATATTGATGACCGCAAGCGGGCCGAGGCCGAGCTCCTGAAAAGCCAGCGCTTCAACCAAACCGTGCTCGACCAGACCACGGCACTCATCCTCGTGATGGACGCCATGGGCCGCTTCACCCATGTGAACAGGGCGGTGATCGACCTGCTGGGCTATCCGGAGAAAAAACTCCTCGGTCGCACGCCATGGGAGGCCGGCCTGCTCGATCCAGACGAGGTCCCACGATCGCTGGAGCGCTTCCAAAACCTCCTCCGAGGCAAGGACAACCCGCCAGTGGTCCTCCGCATTCACTCACGCCAAGGTGAGGTCTTCCATGTGGAAATCCAAAGTTCCTCCCTGCGCCACCCGGACGGCTCGCTCGACCGCATCATCATCACCGGGACGGACATCACCGCTCGGCTCCGCCTGGAGCAGGAAGTTATCCGGGTGGCCGAAGAGGAGCAGGCCACCATCGGGCACAATCTCCATGATGGCGTGGGGCAGACGCTCACCGGCATCTACTCGCTCACGCAGATTTTGGAGACAGAGCTTCAAGGCTCTCAAAAACAATCGGCCGCCCGCATCGGCGAGCTCATCCGGCAGGCGGTGGCCGAGGTGCGGCGCATGTCCCACGGACTTTCCCCTCTCTCCGTCCGCCACCGCGGCCTGCACGGCGGCCTGCGCCTGCTGGCGGAAACGGTGAACACCGATTTCCGCATCAAGACACGCTGTGACATTGATCCCGAAGTGCGATTGAAGGACCCCGAGCACGAATCAAACCTCTTCCGCATCGCCCAGGAGGCCGTGAACAACGCCCTCCGCCATGGCAGCCCCTCGCTCATCCAGATCACTTTGAAGAAGCTGTCCCCAGGCCGGGCCGCCCTCATCATCAAAGACGATGGAGGAGGCATCAAGCGCCGCGCCAGCTCGTCGGGCAACGGCATCGGCCTCCGCGTCATGGGCTACCGTGCCGACCTCATCGGTGCCGAATTGAAGATCGATTCGAAGCCGCGCACCGGTGTCACCATCACCTGCCGCTGCTCGTATGGCCCCAAGAAGGTTTCAAAGCAGGCGAAGAAGCGCTGATCGGCTCATCCGATCTTCTCCGTGACCTGCCGGGTGCCATCCGGCTGGGCTTCGATGTGAAACCACCTCGTTCCAGGCGGCATCAGGTCAGGAAACATGTCCGCCCACTCGACGATGATCACGCCGGGCTCAGTGAGAAACTCATCCCAGCCGATGCCGATGACCTCGGAGGCGCTTTCCATGCGGTAAAAATCAAAATGGAAGACCGGCAGGCGGCCATCGAGATACTCGTGCACCAGCGTGAAGGTGGGACTCGTCACCGCCACCGCTGATCCCATGCCCGCGACAATGCCCCGCGTGATCTGCGTCTTCCCCGCCCCGAGTTGGCCGCATAAGGCGATGACATCGCCCGCCGCAAGAGTGGGGGCGAGTTGCCTGCCCCATTCGTGGGCTTCATCGGCGGTGTGCAGCTTGATCATACGTCCGCGCTGAGGGCAAAGTGATCCCAGCCAGTATTCACGGCGTAAGGCGGACAGCCTTGGCCCGGCGGGACGAGTCTGCCGATGACCGTCAGAGGCAGTTTAGGGAAAGCCTCACGCCAACGGCGAAGGAGCGACTTCAAACCTCGCGGGTTCACCGCCAAGAGGAGTTCATAATCCTCACCGTCACCCCAAGCTTGATCAAAGGTGCAGCCGCGATTGCAGGGCACAGCGGCCACATTGATCTCGAAGTGCGTGCCACTGGCGAGGGCAAGGCGTGGCAGGTCTTTGGCAAGCCCATCGCTGATGTCCATCATCGCATGCGGGCGGGCATGCACGGCGAGCCAGCGGCCCTCTTCGAGGCGCGGGATAAATTTGAGATGCTTGCCTTTGATCGAGCCGCCGAGGCGACCCGTGACCAGCACCACATCGCCCGCCTTTCCCTCGCTGCGGGAGAGCCAGCTCTTCGAGGGTACCGTGCCGCTCATGGAAATGGAAAGCATGAGCACGAGACCGCGAGAAGTCTCTCCGCCGACGATGTTGATGCCGTACTCTTTGGCGATGGCTCGCATGCCGCGGTAGATGCCGCTGAGAAAGGCCACCTCCATGCTCGGCGGAGCCACCAGAGTAACCATCGCATGCCGTGGCGTGCCTCCCATCGCGGCAAAATCACTCACAACGCGGGCGATAGCTTTCCGCCCGATGAGACTCGGCGGAGTGTCGAGCGTGAAATGCACATCCTGCACCAGCGCATCGGTTTTGAGCAGCGTATGCTCGTTTTTCGTACTGCGCACGACGGCGCAGTCATCTCCTGCCCCGGCGATCACATCGCCATCCAGTTTCACCCCGCGCATCAGGCGGCGGATGAGCTTGTCTTCGCCGATCTCGGCGAGTGTTTGAGACTTGGTTGTCATTTTTTGACCACGACCTCGTTGCCTTCAAAATGCAGCAGGCGGTTCTTCAGGCCTCTCACGGCCTGTTTTGGAATATAAACCTCCACATCACCGATGAGGTGGCGGTGTTCGGTGGCTGCGTGCATGCCGCTAAGCCAATTAAGCTGGCACCATTCCTGCCCAGCCAACTCGCCCTGGCTGCAACGAACGTAATCGAGATGCAAAACCTCGCCGGGGTGGCCGAAGTGCTCGATGTTGTGCCGGGATTCGATGTAGTCCGCAAAGTCCTGCGAGTAGATCAAACCACTGCGAAGCTTGTGAATGACGAGTGCCATGGGATGAAAAGCGACAAAGCGCGGGACGGGATGGCCGTTCCGCGCTTTGGAGGAGGATCAAAGAACGGATCAGCCCAGCGCGGCGGTGTAGTTCGCGGCCACGGCGGTCCAGTTCACGGCGTTCCACCAGGCGGCAATGTAGTCGGGGCGCTTGTTCTGATACTTGAGGTAGTAGGCATGCTCCCAGACATCGCAGCCGAGGATGGGCGTGCCGGAGCCGTCCATGAGCGGATTGTCCTGATTCGGCGTGGAGGTGATGGCGAGCTTGCCGTCTTTCACGACGAGCCAAGCCCAGCCGGAGCCGAAACGAGTCACGCCAGCCTTGGCGAAGGCCTCTTTGAAGGCATCGAAGCTGCCGAAGGTGGAGGTGATGGCGTCACCGAGGGCACCGGTAGGTGCGCCGCCCGCGTTTGGCCCCATGATGCTCCAGAAGAGCGTGTGGTTGAAGTGACCGCCGCCGTTGTTGCGCACGGGACCCTGGATATCAGCGGGCACTTTGGAGATGTTCTTGCACAGGTCTTCGATGGACATGGCTTCGAGGTCAGCCTTGCCAGCGAGGGCGTTGTTGAGATTCGTCACATAGGCGTTGTGGTGACGGCCGTGGTGAATCTCCATGGTCTGCTGGTCGATATGGGGTTCGAGAGCGTTGGAAGGATAAGGCAGTGGGGCGAGGGTATGGGCCATGGTGGGGTGGGGTGGGGTTGAACAAAGCGTTTGTAGAGGGGGAGACCTGCCCCGGCAAGCGCCAGAATGGCCGTTTTCCAGCCGGAATGGCCTCGACCTGCCCTCGGGCCGGATTCGTCGCGAGGGATCGGTTGCCATCCCCGCAATCGCGACTAGTCTCCGCGCCCTTTTCCCCCAAAAAACATACATGACCCCCGACAAAATCCGCAACATCGCCATCATCGCGCACGTCGATCACGGCAAAACGACGCTCGTTGACGGCCTGCTGCGCGCCAGTGGCAATTTCCGCGAAAACCAAGCCATCGCCGAACGCGCGATGGACTCCATGGACTTGGAAAAGGAAAAAGGCATCACCATCAAGGCCAAGAACACCTCCGTTCACTGGAACGATCACATCATCAACATCGTGGACACCCCTGGCCATGCCGACTTCGGCGGCGAGGTGGAGCGTGTGATGAAGATGGTCGATGGCGTCATGCTCGTGGTGGATGCCTATGACGGTCCGCAGGCACAGACCCGTTTCGTTTTGCGCAAAGCTTTGGAGCAGGGCATCAAGCCCATCGTGCTCATCAACAAGATGGACCGCCCTCACATCGAGCCAAACAAGGTTCACGACAAAGTGCTGGAACTGCTCCTCGAACTGCACGCCACCGAAGAGCAGTTCAACGCTCCCTTCGTTTATGGCAGCGCCCGCGCCGGCTGGGTCACGGATAAGCCCGGCGGTGAGCAGCATGACATGACCTTCCTCCTGGGCCAGATCGTCAAACACATCGCCCCACCCAAAGCGGAAGTCGAAGGCTCCTTCGAGATGCTCGTCTCCAACATCGACTGGGATAACTTCGTGGGCCGTGTGGCCATCGGCAAGGTCACCCGCGGCAGCGTGAAGCTCGGTGATCGCGTCTTCCTCCTCGGCAAGACGCCAGATGAGAAGCCCAAGCCGGTCAAAGTGACCAAAGTTTTCCAATACACCACGCTCACCACCGGTGAGTCCGTCGAAGGCACCGCGGGCGACATCGTCGGCATCTCCGGCTTTGAAGACGTGGACATCGGTCAAACAGTCGCGGGTTCCGCAGACGCCCCTGCCCTGCCCTTCGTGGCCATCGATCCACCGACGATCGTGATGCAGTTCTCCGTCAATGACGGCCCACTGGCCGGCCGCGAAGGCGACCACGTCACCTCCCGCAAGATCCGCGACCGCCTGGACCGCGAGCAGAAGATGAACGTCACCATCAGCGTCAAGGACACCGACACCGCCGGCATTTTCGATGTCAGCGCCCGTGGGGCCATGCAGATCGCCGTTCTCGTGGAGCAAATGCGTCGCGAAGGCTTCGAAGTGCTCGTCTCCCGCCCCATGGTGATCATGAAGCGCATCGACGACGAGCTTTGCGAGCCGTTTGAAACCCTCTACGTCGATGTGCCGGACGAGTACCTCGGCGGCGTCATGAAATCCATCGCCGAGCGTAAAGGCAAGATCGAGGACATGAACGCCGAAAGCGGCCGCACCAGCCTCACCGCCTATGTGCCCACCCGTGGCCTCATCGGCTTCGAATTCGAGCTGATGAACCTCACCAGCGGTCACGGCATTCACAGCCATCTCTTCCGCGAATACGCCCCGCAGGCTGGCACCATGCAGACCCGCACCACCGGCACCCTCGTGAGCACCGAAGCCGGTGAAGCCACCAGTTACGCCCTCGATACCATTCAGATCCGTGGAAAGCTCTTCATCGCCCCCGGCGATCAGGTGTATGACGGCATGCTGGTGGGTGAAAACCCCCGCGCCGATGACCTTCCGGTCAATCCCACTCGCAGCAAGCAGCTCACGAACTTCCGCAGCGCCGGCAACGACAAGAACGCCCAGCTTGCCCCGCCGATCCGCTTCAGCCTTGAGCGTGCCATTGAGTACATCGCCCCCGATGAACTCGTGGAAGCCACGCCGAAGTCCATTCGCCTGCGTAAGCGCGTCCTCGACTCCAACGCCCGCCAGCGCGACAAGAAGAAGACCGAAGCCCAGCTCGAAGGCGGCGAGTAATCTTGTTCAAGCCGGGCGGTCCATCAGGGCCGCCCGGTTTTTTATGCCCCTGCGGCATGGCATGCCCCCCACCGACTCACGGGGAAGCCTGACGATTTCCTCCACCCAGTGGCTCCCGCTGCACTCGTAGCGGCAAACGTCAGTTTGCCGAGAGCGGCTCCGACAAGTCCCACACACACTCTCCCCAGCCGAATTCGATGACACCAAAGCCAGCGTGGCAAGCGTGAGAAGGGCCGCCTAACCGCCCGCCGTGATTTGCACCACCTCGATCACATCGCCCTCGCTCACCGAGGCCGTATCGAGCTCTCGCGGGAGCAACGCCGCCTGATTTTGCTCCACCACGACCGGCTTACCGCCGAGGCCGAGATCATCGAGCAAGGCTCGAACCGTGAGGGGAGAGTCGAAAGTGCGTTTTTCGCCGTTGAGGGTGATTTGCATGGGCACGAATGAAAGGAAGGACCTCATTCAAAGCGGCACCACGCACGAATGCAAGGCCCGATGGCTCACGCCCAAGGACCCACCCCATCCCAAAGAACCGAACGTGTCCGATCTGTGATCAGCGCTTCGCCTTTTTCTCCTGCTTCGCCAGCTTCTTTTCCTTCGCCGTCTTTTGCGGGGCTTTCTTCGTCTCTTTTTTGGCGTCGTTGGATTTCATAAGGGTAGTGAGTGGCCGGTTGCAGGCCCTGCCGTGTTCGCTCCACAACTGCGGCTAGGCAACTGAATACCAAGCCTTACACGAACGAGATCGCCAAGCCAGGAGCTTCCAGTTTTTAACTTAGCGGTGTGGCACCGGCTACCAGGAGCGCCACTCCGCAACAGGGTTAAGGGTTGTAGTCAAGAGGCTCATTTCGACTCGGGGCGGGTAACCGGTTGTCCAACACCGTCTTGTTCTGCTTTCTTTTGGTAGAGGCGCTTACCTCCCCGATCAACATAAAGAACCGTCTTCTTATCGCCCGTTCCGACGGCCACCGATGCGCCCGTGTCGAAGATGTAAACAAAGACATGAATCCCGCTCCCAATGTCCATATGGGGTTCTCCGAGAATGCGGGAAAGCTCATCAAATGTGGGAGTGCTGCCGAGTGCCTTCGTAAGTTCAGGAAGAATCTTGCATGACTCAAGGGGAACTGGGCCGAAATCGCTTCCCATCTCAAGGACAAATGCCTTCTGTTCCGAAAGACCAGCATCGAAGCGCAGATAAAAACGCCCGCGCTCCTTGAGCTTGAGGACCGGAAATGTAGGGCATCGATAACCGCCTCCAAGCGGAGATGTCTCGTAAAAAATCTCAATCGTATTGGAGTCACCGAGTAGGTCCTTACCTTTATGAACGTTCGCGACGTCAAGCACTGCTCTCATCAACTCAACCTTTGCGGTGGGCTGATCGCGAACCTTCTCGATTTTGGTCACGGTTGCATCTACAACGGCTTGACGATGCTCTGCACGTTGGTCGGCTGTCCAAACAGGTTCATCGGCGAGGCAGAGACCACCGAACGCAAACAGGATGGTCGTGACGAGCATCTTCATTTTCTTGGCAGAACGCCTCGGATCAGGCGACGGCGAGCGCAAGACGTTGCTGACACCACAGGTAGCCTTCGAGCCTTTGCCTGCATCCGTTTTGTGTGTGCCCAGCATGGGCACAGTCCTGATGGGGTTAAAGTCCCCTGTAGATAAACCAGACATGACGAAAACATACTCATGAAACTACCAGCCGAAGTCAAGGCCCGCCGAGTGATCGGCGGGCTGAAAGAAGACTACGCAAGACCTGCGAGCCGATGAACAAGAACCTGATAGAAGGCCGTCGCGACGGGGTGAGCTGGCACAACACAGCGAAACCCACTGGTGAAGTCGTGCCGGTAAATCAGGCGGCAGTGCGGGGGAGGACTGTGCCCTTACCTGGGGAGGTCTGGAGCGCGAGAGCGCCCCAGAAGTCAGCAGAGGTCATAGTAGTGACGTGCAGGCCGGGGGCTGAGAGATGCCCGCTTTAAACAACGACACCGGAACACCTGAGCGCATGAAGGACCGAACCAATGAGGAACTGAGCGACCCCGTGCCGGGGAGCCTGCCCGATGACGCCAAGCGGCCAGGGTGCGGCTCAACTCAGCACGGTGGGAAGCATGGCAAGGTTCAAGATGAGACAGAGACGTGGATGGAGCAGGTTCTCGCCCCCACGAACATGCAGAGCGCCTGGCAGCGAGTCAGGCGCAATGGCGGAGCGCCGGGAATGGATGGGATGACCATCGGGCAGTTCCCGGCGTTTGCCGGCCAGCACTGGGAGCGGATACGCGCCCAGCTCAGCGAAGGGACCTATCACCCCGCGCCCGTGCGCCGGGTGTTCATTCCCAAACCCGACGGGTCACAGCGGCCCCTCGGGGTTCCGACGGTGCTGGATCGAGTGATCCAGCAAGCCATCGCCCAAGTGCTCACCCCGCTCTACGACGGCGAGTTTAGCGAATACAGTTACGGCTTCCGCGAGGGCCGCAGTGCTCATCAAGCAGTGCGCCGAGTGCAAACCGCCTGGGCGCACAAGCTCCGCCACGCGATCGACTGCGACTTGAAGGCGTTCTTCGACACCGTGAACCACGACCGCCTGCTCAACCAACTGCGCCCCAAGATTGGCAGCGGCAAGCTGCTGCGCCTGATTGGCCGCTACTTGAGAGCAGGCGTCGTGCTGCCCGACGGCACTCGCGAGGCCACACCTCTCGGCGTGCCGCAAGGCGGACCTTTGTCACCGTTGTTAGCCAACATCACCCTCGATCCACTGGACAAAGAAATCGAACGCCGAGGGCATGTCCATGCCCGCTACGCCGACGACTTCATCATCGTGGTGGAAGGCAAAATGAAGGCGCAACGAGTGATGGAGAGCATCACCCGGTTCATCGAGCGCAAGCTCAAGCTCGTCGTTAACCGCACGAAGAGTAAAAGCGGGCCACTGATCGACAGTTCCTTCCTCGGCTTCTGCATCAGCAGTCGTGGATCGATCAAATGGACGGCGAAAGCGCACGCGAGGTTCAAGCAGAGAGTTAAAGAGATCACCCGCCGCAACCGCGGGCACGCCATCAAGGACGTCATCGACGAACTAAGACGGTATGCCACCGGCTGGATGAACTACTTTGGCATCAGCAAGACCTACCGTGAAGTGCTGGAGCTCGACGACTGGATCAGGCGGCGTGTGCGGCTCTACCATTGGAAGCAGTGGAAAAGGCCGCGCACGCGAAGGCGCAACCTCATCAAACTGGGGGCCGATCCCGATGAGGTACACATGGCAAGCCGAAGCCGGAAGGGCTACTGGCGCATGAGCCACAACCGGATCGTGCAACAGGCCCTGAGCAACCAACGGTTAAAGGAACAAGGAGTGCCCGAACTGAGAAGTATCTGGATCAAACTGCACTATGGAGAGGCCGTGAACGCTAACCGTTAGTCTGATTGGAACCGCCCGGTGCGGAGCCGCATGCCGGGTGGTGTGGGAGGGGTGACAGGCGCAATCCTGTCACCTCCACCCGATTCGCCCCCGTTGGTTCGTCAGTCATTTGGCAGTGAAGGATGGTCGTTTGTTGAGTCGAGTGGGAGCGGTCCATAAAAGGCTACCATGCCTAAACGACAACACACGCCAGCGAATCGAGCACTATCTGTCACGGCGTCCCAGTAAGTTAGAGCATTTTAAATAATACTATAACCGCAAGAAGCAAAATAACCCATCGCATCTTTGGCTGTGATTTTTGAGAACGCTTTGCTGATGGCTTCATCGAGTTCTTCAGGCGTGCGTGCTTCGTAACTGCGCAGCAGTGCCTTGATCTTGCTCCACATTTTCTCGATCGGGTTGAGATCCGGCGAGTAGGCCGGCAGGAACTTCACCTCGGCTCCTACTGCCTCAATCAAGGTGGTTACCCGTGGGCTTTTATGCACAGCGAGGTTGTCCATTACCACGATGTCGCCGCGCCGCAGCGTCGGGCAGAGAACTTCGCCAACATAGGTGACAAACGCTTCTGTATCCGCCGCTCCTGGCAGGTGCATGCAGGCGGTGGTGCCATCCAGCCGGATGGAGGAGATCATCGTCGTGCTCTGCCAGCGTCCGCAGGGCGCTGCGGGTGCAGTCGCTTGCCTCGTGGTGCCCGCCCTCGCAGCCGGGTCATGTTGGTTTTGGCTCCGCTCTCGTCGAGGAACACCAGCCGCCAGGGCTCTAGCCCGCCTTGCTTGCGCTTCCACCGCCGCCGCGCTTTGGCGACGTCTTCGCGGTCTTGCTCGGCAGCGCGGAGCGTCTTTTTTTATATGTCAGCCCCATGTCCACGAGCACATAGTGGATGGCGGGCAGTGTGCACTCCAGTCCGAGCGCGTCGCGTAGCTCGGCCAAGGTCATGTCAGGCTTGCGCTGGAGTTGTTTGCGAATCGCGATGCGATGCTCGGCCACGATCTTCTTCTTGCGTCCGGCGAGGTGATGTCGAAGCTTGATGCAGCCGGTCTTGCGCCGCTGCTGGAGCAGCTTTTGACCATGCCGTAAGAGACGCCAAAGCGCCGGGCGACCTGTTCTTGCGTGCCTTCACCGCGGTCGCAGGTGCTGATGATGCGTTGACGAAGATCGAGAGAGAGTGTGGCCATGCCTTCCCTTAGCACCAGTTTCCCGACATTCCACATTATTATTTAAACAGCTCTAATGACTCTACGGAATCCAGCCCCTCCAAAATATCGACCGTGCGCTGATGCTGGCAAATGAGGTCAGTATCCGATGCACATAGCTTGCGAACAGAGTCTAAACGGGACTGATAACGACTCAAATAAGCATCTCGGGCCTGAATGACACTGCCGTCGGGAGATGCGAGCAACTCCATCTCACCCCGATCGACAATGGAGAATGGGTCGAGTATCCACTCAGACAACATTAGCGTGAGGTCATCAGTGGTCATGGCACTAGGCAGTTGGGCGAACGTTGTTTATTCACACTTAATTGTGGACGAATCAGATTCGCCCACAGTTTTTTGTGGTTTTTTTGGGGTGGCTTCAGGGAGAAGGAGCTTTATACATCAAAACGAAGGTATTTTATGACGACGCCGATGGAAGCGAAAATGCCGTCCGGGGTCAAGCCCTGGCTGCGGCGCTTCGTCGGGGCAGTCGGCGCTTGAATGAGGCTTTACCGCCGCCCATTCAAGATCAGCTCGTTCAGTTTTTGACGCATCACTTCCATGTGGGGATTGGCAAAGGGACTCAATGCTCAACGATTCGGCTCTGGCCACTGACTTCTGGCGGCATCTGAGAGCGGGCTGAAGCCCGAACTACGAACTCAGAACCGCTCACTGACCATTCGCTACGAACTGGGACGGCAAGATGCCGTCACTCATTGGGAAGCGGCGTGCTATCCGTGTGTTCCGCGCATTCCGTAGGCCTATCGGACGAGTTCGACGACCACGACGAGAACAGCCTGAAGCACAGGTGGGTGTTCACCCCATGGTCGCGGACGAATGACGGGTTGCTTTGTGTTCGTGAAGGCTGTCTGTGAGGGATGCGAATTCAACGGAAGGTTCGGCTATGACCACGGTGCCGTCGTTGACGCGGGTGGCTTTTCTCGGGGACTATGTTCCCCGTCAGTGTGGGATCGCGACCTTTACGCGAGATCTATGCGAGGCCGTCAGTGCGGCGGCTCCGGAGGCGGAGTGCTACGCGGGGGCGGTGAATGATCGCGTGGAAGGCTATGACTATCCTTCGCGAGTGCGCTTTGAGCTGCAGGAGAAGGACATCGACTCGTATCGACGGGCGGCGGACTTTTTGAACTTCGACAACGCGGATGTGCTGTGCGTGCAGCATGAGTTTGGCATCTACGGCGGCGCGGCGGGCAGTCATCTGCTGGCACTGCTGAAGGAGGTGCGCATGCCGGTGGTGACGACGCTGCACACGCTGCTGCGGGAGCCGAATGGGACGCAGCGCAAGGTGATGAATGAGCTGATCCAACGCAGCGAGCGGCTGGTGGTGATGGCTCGCAAAGGCGCGGAGATTTTGCGCGAGGTGTATGCGGTGCCGGAGTCGAAAATCGCGGTGATTCCGCATGGCATCCCGGATGTGCCGCTGGTGGATTCCTCCACGGCGAAGGCGCAGTTTGGTGTGGAGGGCAAGAAGGTGCTCCTAACCTTTGGCCTGATCGGTCCGGGCAAAGGCATTGAGCATGCGATCGAGGCGCTGCCGGAGATCATCCAAAGGCATCCAGAGGTGGTGTACATCATTCTCGGGGCCACGCATCCGCACCTGCTGGCGCATGAAGGCGAGCGCTACCGGCTGAGCCTGGAGTGGCTGGCGGAGGAGTTGGGCGTGCGTGAGCATGTGATCTTTGACAAGCGCTATGTGTCGCCAGCGGATCTGCGTGAGTTTGTGAGTGCGACGGATATTTACCTCACGCCGTATCTGAACCGCGAGCAGATCACCTCAGGCACCTTGGCGCAGGTGTTTGGCGCGGGGCGTGCGGTGGTTTCGACGCCGTATCATCATGCGGAGGAGCTTCTCACGGAGGGTCAGGGCATGCTGGTGCCGTTTTCAAATCCGGCGGGCATCGCGACGGCGGTTTGCGAGTATCTGGAGCGGCCGGAGTTGATTCTGAGCACGCAAAAAGCCGCGTGGCAGGCGGGTCGCGAGATGATCTGGCCTGCGGTGGCGCATCGCTATCTGGAAACGTTTCGCGAGGCCTGCCTGGAACGCCGTGCTCCGGCACGCACGGCCTTTGCCGGCTGGACGGCGGGTCACAAGCAAGGGCTGCCCGCCTTCAAGCTGGACCACCTCGTGCGCATGACGGACAGCACGGGCATTTTCCAGCATGCGCTGCACACGGTGCCGGATTTTCATCACGGCTACTGCACGGACGACAATGCCCGCGCTTTCATCCTGTGCTGCCTTCTCGATGATCTGGGTGGCCGACCACCCGGTGAGAGCCTAAACGGCCTTTCGACGACTTACCTAGCCTTTCTGGCCGCCTCGCTGAATCGCGACACGGGCGGCTTTCGCAATTTCATGAGCTTTGGCCGTCAATGGCTGGAGCCTGAGGGCAGCGAGGACAGTCATGGTCGTGCGCTGTGGGCGCTGGGCACGGGTAGCGTGCATGCGCACCACACCGGGCAGCAAAGGCTGTGCACGAGCTTGTTTGAGGCCGGGCTGGCCCGCGTGGAGGCTTTCACCTCGCCGAGAGCCTGGGCGTTCTGCCTGCTGGGCATTCACGAGTATCTGCGTGGCAATCCAAACAACCGAGCCGCCATGGCCGCACGCGAGGTGCTGACGCGTGATCTGATGCGGCTGTGGAAACAGTGCGCCACGACGGAGTGGCCGTGGTTCGAGTCCGGCGCGACGTATGACAATGCCCGCCTCAGCCAGGCGCTGCTGCTCAGTGGACATGCGATGGACCACGCGGAGATGCAGGACATCGCGCTTCAATCACTGCGCTGGCTGGTTTCGATTCAAAAGACGCCGAGCGGATGCTTCCGCCCCATCGGCAGCAATGGCTTCTGCATTCGCGATGGTGCGAGAGCGCACTTTGATCAACAACCCGTCGAGGCACAGGCGATGATCTCTGCCTGTCTCGCGGCTCATCAGATCACGAGTGATCCTTCCTGGCTGCGTGAGGCACGCCGTGCCTTTGAGTGGTTCCTCGGCCGCAATGACCTCGCGATGCCACTTTATGATCCCATCACGGGCGGCTGCGGCGATGGGCTGCACCCGGACCGTGTGAATGAAAACCAAGGAGCGGAGTCCACGCTCGCCTTCCACCTCGCTCTCGCGGAGATGACCTTTGCGCAGCACCCCCTACCCGCCCGCGCATGAGTCACCTCGCCATCCACCGCCATCAAATCATCCTCCAGCCGGAGAGCGCTCGTGTGATCATCCGGCCCTTCATTCCCTCCAGCGCCCGCCGCCTTTCCACCATCATCGGCCGTGCGCTTGCCCTCACGGAGGAAGAGGTGGAAAAAGAGCTCGCTGCCGTACATGCGGACTTCGACAGCCGCCATTTCGACATCGAGCCGGTGCTGATGAGTCACTTTGCCAAAGTGCAGTCAGAAATCTTCACGCAGCGTCCGCTCACCCGCTCGCGGCAGCTCCTCATCGGGGCTCTTTTCAGCGGTGAATACTCGCTGGAGGCCGCCGCGCTGTTTAATCCTTCCATCGTGCCGCACCCGGATCAAAACGGCGTGGCCGCTGGCGGCCTGCGATTCATCATGAGCCTCCGCGCCACCGGTGAAGGGCACATTTCCTCCATCGAATTCCGCGAAGGCATCATCGCACCGGATGGACACATCGAGCTCACGCCCGTGTCACGCTATGTGAGCCTTCCCGAGGTGCTTCCCAATCCCGGCTACCGCAAAAAGCGCTTCATGATCAAGCTGCACGAGATGGGCTTCGACAACGAATGCACCAATTCCGTGCTCGACGCCCTCGCCACGGAATTCAGCCGCAATGAACTCGCCGTCCGTGTCGCCAGCGTGCGACGCGAAAGTTTGCCGCTCTCCCATGAAACGAAGCGCACGCTGGAGTGCATCCAGTGGCTGGCGGACTCGAACTACGAGCTGCGCTTCTCCGACAAGCTCGCTCTCAGCGAACGCATCCTCTTTCCCGTCTCCGACAACGAGAGCAACGGCATCGAAGACGCCCGTTTCGTGCGCTTCGTCGATGACGACGGCACCGTCACCTACTGCGCCACCTACACCGCTTACAATGGCCGGGCGATTTTGCCCCAGCTCATCGAGACGCTGGACTTCCTGCACTTTCGTGTGCTCACGCTCAATGGCGGCGCCGTTCAAAACAAAGGCATGGCGCTCTTTCCGCGCCGCATCGGCGGACGCCACGCCATGCTCTCGCGTCAGGATGATGAGAACCTCTTCGTCATGTTCAGCGACAATCCGCACTACTGGACGGACCCGCATCTCATCCTCCGCCCCGCTGAGGCCTGGGAGTCCGTGAAGATCGGCAACTGCGGTTCGCCCATCGAGACGGAGGCTGGTTGGCTCGTTATCACGCACGGCGTCGGCCCCATGCGGAAATACTGCATTGGAGCCGTGCTGCTCGACATCGACGATCCCACGCGAGTCATTGGGCGACTGCGTGAGCCTTTGCTATGCCCCGTCGGCGTCGAGCGTGAGGGTTACGTGCCCAACGTCGTCTATAGCTGTGGCTCGCTCATCCATGGTGGTCAGCTCATTCTGCCCTATGCCATGAGTGACAAGGCCACCGCGATTGTCAGCATGCCCATCGTTGATTTGCTCAAAACCTTGGTCGAAGGGGTTGCATGAGGTCTTTTTCATGCGCCTGCGGCAATGCGCTCTTTTTTGAAAGCTCGCGGTGTCTCAAATGTGGCCTCGATGTCGGCTACGAACCCGTGAAGGGCCTCATCCGCCGCATCGACAAGAATTTCCGCCTCTGCTCCAACGGCCAGCGCTACGCCGCGTGTAACTGGCTCGTGCCCACCAGCTTCAGTGAGGCCTTTTGCACCTCCTGCCGCCTGAACCGCACCATTCCTGATCTCAGCAATGCGCTGAACCGCCAGCACTGGAGCCTCATGGAAGCCGCCAAGCGTCGCCTGCTGCACACGCTGATCGGTTTGCACATTCCGCTGCCTACCCTGGCCGAAGATCCGCAAAACGGACTCGCCTTTGACATCGTCAGCACCACGCTGAATCCCGCCGCCACCACTGGCCACCTCAGCGGCGTGATCACCGTCAGCCTCGAAGAAGCCGACGACACCTGGCGGCAGATCAACCGCCAGCAGCTCGGCGAAGCCTCCCGCACCCTCCTCGGCCATTTTCGACACGAAAGCGGCCATTACCTTTGGTATCGCTGCCTCTCGCGGCTCGAATGGACTCACCCTTGGCGCATGGCCTTCCGTGAAGTTTTTGGCAACGAAGCCCTTCACTATTCCGACGGCCTCGCTCGCCACTATCAATACGGCCCACCTGCCGACTGGCAGCAAAACTACATCTCCGCCTACGCCGCCTCGCACCCCTGGGAAGACTGGGCGGAAACCTGGGCGCACTATCTGCAAATGGTCGATGGCTTTGAGACCTGTGAGCAGCTCGGCATCCGCAGCAGCGAGGCTCCCCTGCCCGCCAGCGCCTGCACCCTGC
Organism: Verrucomicrobiaceae bacterium; assembly: GCA_016713245.1. Lineage (GTDB taxonomy): Bacteria > Verrucomicrobiota > Verrucomicrobiia > Verrucomicrobiales > Verrucomicrobiaceae > Prosthecobacter. The sequence goes on from JADJPM010000004.1 coordinate 2,400,752, forward strand.
CCACCGGCCTCGAAACCGACTCCGCCAGCGAAGATGCCAACTTCCATTCCTTGATCCAGCGCTGGATCAGCCTCGCGAGCATGATGAATGAAATCAGCCGCAGCTTTGGGGCCGCGTTTTTGTATCCGTATGTGATTTCACCGGCTGTCGCCCGCAAGCTGCGCCTCGCGCATTACTTTGCGAAAGTGTGGCGGTAGTTTGGAAATGGCTACGGAGTGTAATGCTCCCAGACCAATAGGCAGGGCTTGTAGAATGTCCCGTCTGCCTGTAGAAGATTGACCCCGTCCATGGTCATCCTGAGCCGACAGCCCCTGTCCAAAAGCAGCGAACTCTTCCCTCCAGAGGAGTTCCTCGGCGATGCGTTGCTCAAGATGAAAACGGCTCCTTCGGACGAACGTGGGGCGATCTTTACCCGACCGGAGGTTGTGGACTTCATGCTCGATCTCAGCGGTTACACCCTAGACCGACCGCTGTGGCGGTTTCGCCTACTGGAACCTTCATTTGGAGGTGGAGAGTTTCTTTTGAGGGCGGTCGAAAGGCTGCTTCAAGCAGCTCAAAAAGCCAAGATCGCTGCCACCGAGCTTTCCCCGGCCCTTCGAGCAGTGGAACTGCATGGCGATACCTTTCAGCAGGGGCGCGAAGCCCTAGCGAAGCTTCTCAAAGAACACCGAGTCCCTGATGCCACGGCTTCGAATCTTTTAGATGCCTGGTTAAAAAATGCGGACTTCCTGTTGGAGCCGTATGGCGAGAACTTTGACTTTGTAGTCGGCAATCCACCTTACGTCCGGCAGGAGCTCATCCCCGCCAGCCTACTCGCGGAATACCGCCAGCGCTTTGCCACACTCTACGACCGTGCCGATCTGTATGTGCCCTTCATGGAGAAGTCGCTGGGCCTTCTGAAGGATGAGGGTCAGGTCTGCTTTATCTGCTCAGATCGCTGGATGAAGAACCGCTACGGTGGGCCACTGCGGGCGATGATCTCTTCCGGCTATTCGCTGCGCTACTATGTGGACATGGTCGGCACGGCGGCCTTTCAGTCCGAGGTGACGGCATATCCAGCCATCACGGTCATACGACGCGGCCAGTCGAGTGAAAAGCCGCTTCTGGCCCACCGTCCGGACGTTTCGAGCGAATCTCTCCGCCAGCTTCACCAGCTATTCACGGGACCGGTTTCCAACTACAACGGCACAGTGAGCATGCTGGCAACCAGCCCGCGTGGAGATGAGCCCTGGCTGCTTGAATCCGATGCCCAGCCGTCGCTGGAACTGGTGCGCAGGCTCGAAGCGGCCTTCCCTACCATGGAGGAAGCGGGTTGCAGCGTCGGCATCGGCGTGGCCACCGGTGCGGACAAAGTGTACATTGCTCCGTATGATGAGCTGGACGTCGAAGACGAGCGAAAGCTGCCTCTGGTAATGACCAAGGATATTCTCGAAGGTGAAGTGCGCTGGAAAGGTTTCGGCGTGGTGAATCCCTTCGAAGAAAACGGCACGCTGGCGGATTTTGCCGCCTACCCGCGCTTCGCCCGCTACATGAACCGGCATCGCGAGGCGCTGCAAAAGCGTCACTGCGCCCAGAGAGCCAACGGTTCATGGTATCGCACCATTGACCGCATCACGCCCTCCCTCAGCGCCAAGCCCAAGCTGCTCGTGCCCGACATCAAAGGGGAGGCAAACATCGTCTTAGAAGATGGGAAGCTCTACCCTCACCACAATCTATACTTCATCACCAGTGAGCACTGGCCGCTGAAAGCTCTGCAACGCGTGCTGCAATCCGGCATCGCACGCCTTTTTGTCCGCGCCTACTCGACAAAGATGCGCGGCGGCTGCTTGCGCTTTCAGGCTCAATACCTGCGCCGCATTCGTCTTCCCCTCTGGAGCAGCATCCAGCCCGCCTTGCAGAAGAAACTCTCGGACGAAAGCCTGCCTGTGGAGCCACTGCTCGCGAAAATTTACAGACTGGAAGCCGAAGACCTGCCTCACCTGCAATCCTGACATGGCTCTTTCTCTCGCAAACTACGAAACCAAAGCCCGCAAGGCAGTTAAGTCCTTCTGGACCGGTCGTGATGAGGCCCGGCTCAAACAAGCCGCTTTCGGCAGGAGCGATCAGGGTGAGCGTGCCGCCGTGACTGCGGGCAAAAACATGAACGGCTTCATCTCGCTCATGGAAGACCTCGTGCGAGGAAACGGACTCAAGTCAGCGGACATTCACCTGAGTCGTCGTGTGCTCACCTTGCCTGGATTTTTTCGTCCAACAAAGCTGTGGGACATGATCGTCATGGATCGCGGTGTTCTGGTGGCTGCATTGGAGTTTAAATCGCAGGTGGGGCCGTCTTTCGGCAATAACTGCAACAACCGAGCCGAGGAATCCATCGGGACAGCGCATGACTTTTGGACGGCTTATCGTGAAGGCGCCTTTGGCGACATGCCGAGACCGTTTCTTGGCTGGTTGATGCTCGTAGAGGATGCGGAGGCATCCCGTGCGCCTGTGCGTGACTACTCGCCGCACTTCCCGGTGTTTCCCGAATTTCGAAACTCCTCGTATTTGGATCGCTACCACCTGCTTTGCAAAAAGCTCATGCATGAGCAGCTCTATACCACCGCGACGGTGCTGGCGTCCCCACGTTCTTCGGCCAAAGACGGACGCTTCACCTGCCACGATGACATGACGAGCCTCAGCAGCTTCGTTTCGACCTTCGCCGGGCACATCGCAGCAGCATCTGCGCGGAAAGGATAAGTCACAAGATTCGGCATCCGCCGTATGGCCGTGATCACACCCCGCTTAAACGCCGCACCCACTGGCTGTGGCCTGCTCCCTGGGGTGGGACAGGTCATAAATGTAGTTCCTGCGTCCTTGGGTTGATCTTGATGTTGGTTGGTTCTCTCACGCTGTCAAACGCAGCGAAGGTCTCGTCGAGCGTAGCGAGACGAGGCCGTAGCGGAGTTTGACAGCGTGTCGCCGCCTGTGCCGGGGTGCCGTAGTCCAGCGAGCTGTGAGGCCGGTATTCATTGTATTCACGCCGCCATTGCTCGACGACAACACGGGCCTCCGCCAGGCTGCCGAACACCTCGCGGTTGAGGCATTCGTCGCGTAGCTTGTCGTGGAACGATTCGATGTAGGCGTTCTCCCAAGGTGACCCCGGCTTGATGTAGCTCATCTTGATGTGTCGATGCTGCATCCAGTCCTGGATCGCATACGCGATGAACTCAGGCCCGTTGTCGCTGCGGATGTGCTCAGGCGTGCCGTGCTTGCGCATCGCAGACTCCAGCACGCCAAGCACGTCCGTGGCGCGGATCGACCACGCCACATGCGTGGCGTGGCACTCACGCGTGTGCTCGTCGATCAAGGTGAGGATGCGAAAGGCGCTGCCGCCCTCCACCTGGTCGCTCACAAAGTCCCAGCTCCACACGTGATTGCGATGCGCCGCAGCCTGCCGGCCTTGCTGCCCAAGCCTCACTCTTCGCATCCGCCGCTGGCGTTTGCGCACCTGCAGTCCTTCCTCCCGGCGCACCCTCGCCACGCACTTCACGTTGATCCGCTCGCCCTCACGTCGCAGCAACGCCGCGATCCGGCGGTAACCGTAGCGCGGATGCTCACGGCTCAGCCGCACGATGCGAACTCGTCGATGCCTCGCCTCCGCGCTCACTTTCGCCACCCGGTAGTAGCCCGACCGTGCAAGCTCCAAGGCACGACACACCTGCGCGATCCTGCCCAGACCGCTTTGCATGGCGTATCGTGCCGCCCGTCGCTTGCTGGCCGGGCTTACCATTTTTTGCGTTGATGGCCTTCAAGATGTCGATCTGCACCGTCAAGTCCGCCACGATGCGTTTGAGCCGCCCGTTTTCTTCCGCCAACGCCCTCGCCTGACGCAGCTCATCGACCTGCATCCCGCCATACTTGCGCTTCCACCGTAGTAGGTCTGCTCGCTGATGTTATGACGTGCGCACACGTCCCGGACCTTCATCCCACCCTGCGCCTCGCGCAGGATGCTCACGATCTTCTCTTCACTGTGTCTGCTCTTTTTCATGGTGTTCTGTTCTCCTGGTTTCGGAGCCAGAACTACATTTTACAACCGTCCTACTTTCAGGGAGCAGGCCAGCTGGGCGGGACACTTTTTTCCTCAGCGAAGGTGCGGCTGAGATGGCTGGCGGCACAGCCGGTTTTGACAGCGAGCTCGTCGAGGCTGTCGAACTGCTTGAGGTGAGGGCCGCAATCCAGGCGGATCATGCGTTCGCCGGGCCTCCTGGATGCGCAGACAGCCAAAAGCCGTGGTTTCACTCCACCACTCGTCGGTTCAAAAAGGGGTAACTCGTGACAACCTCGGTCAGGAGAGTCTGCATCTTGAAACCGTCAGCGGTGATCTGTTTCATCATTTGGTCCACGATGACGTGGTCGTAGCCATCGAGCTGGCGGCCGAGGGCGTAGGCGAGGAGCTTTTCGGTGAGGTTGCGGGCGAGGTCGGTCTGGCGGGAAGCGATGATGGCTTTGAGTTCTTTGGGCGAGGAGAAGCGTTTGCCGCCGGGGAGTTCACCGACGGCGTCGATGGGGCCGCCGGACTCATCCTTGTCGCGCCAGCGGCCGATGGCATCGAAGTTCTCCAAGCCAAATCCGATGGGGTCGAGGATCTTGTGGCAGTTGTTGCACACGGCATTGGTGCGGTGCAGCTCGGTGCGTTGGCGCAGGGTGAGATTGGCGACCTTACGTTTGTCCTGCTTTTCGAGGGCGGGCACATTGGGCGGTGCGGGCGGGACGTGCTGGCCGAGCACCTGCTCCAGGACCCACACGCCACGCTTCACGGCGCTGGTGCGGGTGGCGAAGGAGGTGGTGGCGAGGATGCCGGGCATGCCGAGGATACCGCCGCGGTTGGCATCGGTGAGAGTCACTCTTTGCATGGACGTACCGGTGATCTGGTTTTCGAGGCCGTAAAAGCTGGCGAGGGTGCGATTGAGGAAGGTGTAATCGGCGCTGACGAAGCTAACGACGCTGCGATTTTCTCGCACGATGCTGTCGAAGAGCAGTCGCGCTTCATCCACCATGGCGCGGCGTAGCTCTGAGGTCATCTGGGGGAATTTCTGCGCATCGAAGGGCTGGGTGGCCAGTTTGTCGAGGCCGAGCCATTGGGCACCGAAGCCATCGAAGAGGGCTCGCGAGCGTTTACCGGCGAGGAGGCGCTTGGTTTGCGCTTTGAGCACGCCGGGTTCGTGCAGTTTACCTTCATCGGCGAGCTTGGAGAGCTCCGCATCGGGCATGGTGGCCCATAGGAGATAGGAGAGGCGGCTGGCGAGTTGGTAGTCATCAAGCGGCGCGTTCCTTTCGCGCTGGGGCGCTTCTTTCGACGGTGTGATGAAAAGAAACTGCGGCGAGACGAGGATGGCCTTTAGCATGAACCGAAGGGCGGCGGTGCGGTCGAGCTGGTTAGCTTTGCCGAGATCGAAAACCTTCACGAGCACGTCGAGTTCGTTCTCGGTGGGCGGTCGTCGGTAAGCCGTGCGGGCAAGCTGGCGGGCGACCTCGCGGACGGGCAGATCTTCGCCACCGAAGAGTCGCTTCTGGACCTCGGCGGGCATGTTCTGCAGCGCGGCATTGGCGATGCCGAGATACTGCTCGGTCTGCATGGGCGAGAGCGAGTTGAGATAGCCTTCGCCGGGGACTTCATCGGGCAGTTCCTTGGCGAGGGCGGCGTCCACGCCGAGGAAGTCGTGCAGGGTGTTGCCATACTCGACCTTCGTGAGTCGGCGGATGACGAAGGGGCCGGGATCGCGGGCCGCCAGGTATTTGATCTGGGCGAGAGCATCCAGGAAGCGCTTTCGCTCGTCGTCGGAAGGCTGATCGGCGTCATCCGGTGGCATGTCGTGCGCATTGACGTTGGCGATGGCTTCCATCCACTTTCGGGCAAAGGCGGGATCACCCGGTTTACGCACGGCCACCTCGAAGTTGAGGCCGGCTTTCGAGCGGCGGTTGCTGTGGCACTCCAGGCAGTATTCCTTCACAAACGGCTCGGCGTGCTGCTTGAAGGCCTTTTGCGCGGCGGCTTGCCTCGCAGCGAGGTCTTTGTCCTCCGCCGCCTGAGAGGTGAAAAGGAACGCGAGGGTGAAGGAGAGGCAGATGAAGATTCTGGAGATCAAAACGGGGCCTTGTATGACGGCAGCGGAGGCACGGGTCTATCGCTGTGTGAAGGTGGCACTCGGAGGAAGAATGCTGGCCGCGTGTCGTTTCCTCTGCCCTTTCACCCCCATGCGCAAGTTTCTCATCCTGCTCTGCCTCGCCGCTGTCACGGTCCTGCTTTGGCTGGCCACCAAGCCTTCCGCCCCGGCGGAAGCCCCGCTCACCGTTTTCTGCGCCGCTGGCCTGAAAAAGCCGGTCGAGGAAATCGCCACGGCGTATGAAAAGGAAACCGGCACACCTGTTCAGCTCCAGTTTGGCGGCACGAGCACGCTGCTCACCCAGCTCCGCGTGGCGAAACAGGGCGATCTTTTCATCGCCGCCGACGATGGAGCGCTCGCCGATGCGAAGAAGCAGGATCTGACGCGTGAAGAACTCCGCCTCGTGCAGCAGTGGCCGGTCATCGCCGTAGCCAAGGGCAATCCGAAGAAGATCACCAGCATTGAAAGCCTGCTCGCCGCTGAGGTGAAGCTCGCCCTCGCCAATCCCGAGGCCGCCAGCGTCTCGAAAGTAACGAAAAAGGCCCTCGGGGCGAAGTGGGACGCTCTTGCCGCCAAAGCCGCCGTGATGAAACCCACCGTCATGGATGTGGCGGCGGATCTCTCTCTAGGCAGCGTGGATGCCGCCATCATCTGGAACAGCACCGTGCCTCAATACGACAAGCTCGAAGCCATCGAAGTGCCGGAGCTTTCCTCGCACAAAGAACATGCCACCGCCGCCATCCTTGCCTCCGCCAAGGATGCCGCCGCCGCGCTGCGCTTTGCTCGTTACCTGAACGCTCCCGAGAAAGGGGCGGCCACCTTTGCGAAGCATCGCTTCGAGGCGGTGAAGGGCGATGCGTGGTCCCTGCGGCCTGATTTGGTCCTCTACTCCGGCGGCGTGAACCGCCTGGCCATCGAGGGCCTGCTCAAAAAATTCGCCGCCCGCGAGGGCATCAGCGTCACCACCACCTTCAACGGCTGCGGCATCCTCTGCGCCGCCATGAAGACCATGGGCGACACCTCGAACCCAAAGTATCCCGATGTCTATTACGCCTGCGACATCTGCTTCGTCCCGCCCGTGGCGAAGCAATTCCCCGAGGCCGTGCTACTCACCGAGGCGGAGATCATTCTCGCCGTGCCCAAAGGCAATCCCAAAGGCATCCACACCCTCGCCGATCTCGCCCGTGAAGGAATCAAAGTGGGCCTCTGCAACGCGGAGCAGTCCACCCTCGGCTACCTCACCCAGGCGATGCTGAAGTCGATGAACCTGTGGGACAGCGTGAGCAAGAACGCCTCCGCGCAATCGCCCACCGGCGATCTGCTGGTGAATCAACTGCGCACCGGCTCGCTTGATGCCGCCGTGGTCTATCTGAACAACATCCAGCCGCAGATCGAGCATTTCGACGCCGTCAAACTCCCCGCCGATAAAGCCAAAGCTATCCAACCCTTCGCCGTGCGTCAGGACAGCCCGCATCGCCAGCTCGGCCAGCGCCTCCTCGCCTTCCTGCTCAAGAATCGCGAGTCCTTCGAGCAAGCCGGCTTCACCTGGAGCCCCAATTTAAATCCCATCCAAAGCGACAAAATCGAGCTGCCCGAGTGGCTGAAGCAGAAGTAGCTCCGAAAGGCCCGTGGAGCCGTCGGCGTAGTGTGCGGGCCATGATCCCTCTTTCCCGCCGTCAGATGCTCCACACCGCCTCGTGTGGTTTTGGCTATCTGGCGATGTCCGGTCTCGCCGGGGCCAGTCTGGCGGCCAAACCGCCCCGACAACGTGCCAGAGCCCAGCGGGTGATCTTTTTGAACATGGCAGGCGGCCCCGCGCAGCTCGATACCTTTGATTACAAGCCGCAGATCGGCCAGAAGCCGCACGCGGGCTCCATCGCGAATTTCAAACAACGCGGCAACAGCGGCCTGTGGGTCTCTGATATGCTTCCGAACCTTGCCCGGCATGCGGACAAGCTCTGCGTGATCAAATCCATGACGGCGGACACGAGCATCCATGCTCAGTCGATGCTCCAACTCCACACCGGCGACCGTTTACGCCCCTGCCCCAGCATGGGCGCGTGGGTGGCGTATGGCCTGGGCACGGAGAATCAGAATTTGCCCGGCTTCATCAGCTTCAACACCGCCAAGCCTTCGGAGTATGCGGCCGCCCAATTGCCTGCCGTGTTTGGCGGCACGCCCATCGGCGTGAATGGCGAGGACATGTCCAAGGCCACCATCAGCAACATCACGGGGCATCATCTGCCACGGAATGTGAAGCGCCGTCAGCTCGATCTCATCCAGGCCATGAACCGCGAGCACGCAGGTCTTCGTGGCGATGATGCGCAGCTCGAAGGCGTCATCCAGACGATGGAACTCGGCTTCCGTATGCAGGCACAGGCACCGGAGCTGCTCGATCTCAGTCGCGAGTCGAAAGCCACGCTCGAACGCTACGCCGTCGGCAAAAACTACGCGGTCGGCACCTGCAAAGGCAGTGACTTTGGCCGCCAGTGCCTGCTGGCTCGCCGCTTCTGCGAGGCGGGTGTGCGTTTCATCGAGATCACGCATGGCAGTTGGGATCAGCACACGGATCATCGCCGTGATTTGACGGCGAACTGCGCTACCACGGATGCTCCCATCGCCGCGCTGCTGGATGATCTGGATGAACGCGGCCTGCTGGAAGACACGCTCGTCGTCTGGGGTGGTGAGTTTGGCCGTCCGGGTCTCACGCCGGGTGTGGACAAGGATCAAACCGGCCATCAGCATCGTGCCTTTACCTTTTGGATGGCTGGCGGCGGCGTGAAAGCCGGTCATGCGCATGGCGAAACAAACCACGATGGCAGCAGCGTCGTCGATGGCGCGGTGCATTTCCGCGATCTACATGCCACGATCCTACACCTGCTCGGCCTTGATCACGAAAACCTCGCCGTCGTCAGCGGCGGCAGGCGGATTCGACTCACAGGTCTGCAAGGCGGCCAGGTGGTGAAGGAGATTCTCGCCTGACGCCCTTAAATTCTGAGGCACCGGCTGGTAGAAAGAGATGCTTTGAACTTTTTGCCGATAGATTTCCAAACGGTATACCGATTTGTTATTCACGAAACGGTATACCATCATGGCCACGACTTCTGTCACATCATCCTCACGCACCGATTCCGCCTCCGAAAAGCTGCGGCGGGAGATTCTTGACGGCCTTGCCGCTCCAGGGGATTTGCTCGCCGAATCGGCGGTTGCCCGGCGTTTGGGGGTGAGTCGCGTGCCGGTGCGCGAGGCGCTGTTTGATTTGGAGCGAGACGGCCTCGTCGAATTCAGCGAAACGGGTCGTGCCTATGTGAAGCGGCTCACGCCGGCGGACTTTGAGGAGCTGTTCGTGGTGCGCCTGGCTTTGGAGCCGCTGGCTTCGCGCCTTGCCACGCCTCAACTTCGCGCCACGACGGAGGCGCTTGAGCGAAACATCGCCGCCACCCAACGTGCCAGGACTGTTCAGCAGGTGACGCGGCTTGATCTCGACTTTCATGAGATCATTCTCACTGCATCCGGAAACACTCGCTTGCTGAAACTCTGGTCTTCGATGCGTGCTGAACTGGAACTGTGGCTCGGACGTCTTCATCGCCGCCATCAGTTCCAAACAAGCGAAACCCAGCGTGAAACCATCGCCGCTCACACCGCCATCGTGCAGGGCTTCCGCACCCAATCACCTGCGGAATGCGAGCGCATCATGCGTCAACACATTCAGGGCTGGCGAGAGTGGTTGCCAACGATGGAGGTGCAGCCATGAGATGCCGCACCTCTTTAGCTGTCTTGCTCGCTGCGCACACGGCGCTTGCGGAGGATCATGGCTTCTTTGAGTCAAAGGTTCGGCCGGTGCTCGTGGAGCACTGCTACGAGTGCCACAGCAGGGAGAAGACAAAGGGCGGGCTAGCTTTGGATACGAAGCAGGGCTGGGAAAAGGGCGGCGACAGCGGGCCAGTCATCGTTCCGGGAAAGCCGGAAGAGTCGCTGTTGATCAAAGCGGTGCGCTATCATGACAAAGACCTCGCCATGCCGCCGGAGAAGAAGGGCGGAAAGCTGACGGAGGCGGTCATCGCGGATCTGGTGGAGTGGGTGAAGATGGGCGCGCCGGACCCGCGTATCTCTGAAGCCAAGATCGCAGGCATGAAAGCGGACGAGGCGAAGTCCTGGTGGGCTTTTCAGCCGCTGCCGAAGGTGAATGCATCAAAGAGCGTCGATGACTTCATCAACGCGAAGCTCGCCGAAGCAAAACTCACGCCCGCAGCGCCCGCCGATCCACGCACATTGATCCGTCGCATGAGTTACGACCTCACCGGCTTGCCGCCGAGCGCCGACGAGGTGGAATCGTTTGTGGCCGAATCAATCCGCAATCCAAAATCCGCAATCCAGAATCTCACGGAGCGCCTCCTCGCCTCGCCGCAATATGGCGTGCAGTGGGGCCGGCACTGGCTGGATGTCGTGCGCTATGCCGACACAGCGGGCGAAAACACCGACCGTCCGCTCATGCACGCGTGGCGTTATCGGAACTGGGTCTTTGATGCCTTCAATCGCGATCTGCGCTACGATGACTTCGTGCGCCAGCAGCTCGCCGGTGATCTTCTTTTCGACAACGCAGACGCCAAGCAGCGCGGTGAGGGCATTGTCGCCACCGGCTACCTCGCCATCGCGCGGCGGTTTGGGCACGACATCGAGAAGGACATGCACCTCACGCATGAGGACGTGATCGACACGCTGGGGAAAAACTTCCTCGGTCTCACCACCGGCTGCGCACGTTGCCACGATCACAAATACGACCCCATCACCGCCATAGACTACTACGCGCTCTACGGCATCTTCAGCAGCACACGTTTCGCGTTTCCCGGATGCGAGCCGAAGGGCCAGCCACGCGACATGGTGCCGCTCATTCCGCCGTCGGAAGTTGATGCGCTGATGAAGCCCTGGAAGGAACGGAATGCGAAACTCGAAGCAGAGAAGAAAAAGCAGCTCGAAGCCACGAAAGCCGCCGGAGAGGCGCTGGTGAAGCTCGGGGCCGCAAGCAGCCTGGTGCTCGCCGAGTCAAAGGTGGGCGAGGGAGCCAGCGTGTCGTTTGAGCATCGCGTGCGTGTGCGCAGAGGCGAGGTCGTTCAGCTTGCAGTGGCGCCAAATGCCAGCCACGGCGCGGACAGCACCCTCATCGAGTGGCGCATCGCTGAGACGAATGGCGCGAAACGTCCGTGGAGTGTTGCGGAGCTCGTTCCGGCCCTCATGAAGGGCAATCCGCATCTCGCGCACGATGGTGCGGCGTGGTGTTTCCTCGAAACAACGATCGCTCCAGCATTCCTCACCGACAAAGGCGACTCCATCAGCGGCAACAGCGCGCTCAAGAAGTGGAGTAGCGGTGACACGCCATCCGTATTCGTGAACTCGGCGGACCAGCAGGTGATGGTTTGGACCACGCTCGCGGCGCAGGCGTTCTTTGTGCATCCTGGCATCAACAGGCCCGTGGCGGTCGCGTGGATCAGTCCGCTCGATGGCGAGATCACGCTGAGCGGTCGTGTGGCCGATGTGCATCCGGACGGCGGCGATGGGGTAGCCTTTGAACTCAAGCACATCGCAGCACCCGAGTATGGACCTGCGCTCGCACAACTCGGTGCCAGCTTCAAACCACTGGCCGAGCCCGAGCCGATGCCGGTGATCCCGGTCGCCTATGGGGTCATCGATGCGAAGGCGCAAAATACCCGCCTTCATCTGCGCGGCGATCCCGAAAAGCTCGGCGACGAAGTGCCGCGCCGCTGGCTTTCCATCCTCGGAGGCGAACCAGTGCCCGCTGACTCCGGCAGCGGACGCAAGGAACTCGGCGACTGGATCGCGAAGTCACCGCTCGCCGCCCGTGTGATGGTGAACCGCATCTGGGAATGGCATTTCGGCCAAGGACTCGTGCGATCCTCCAATGACTTCGGTGCCCGTGGCGAGAAACCCACGCATCCCGAGTTGCTTGACTGGCTCGCGGCGAAGTCTGTCGAGAGCGGCTTCAGCGTGAAGGCCATGCATCGGCTCATTTTGAGCAGCGATGTCTATCAGCGAGCCAGCGCCGCGCCCAATGCCGCTGATCCGGACAACCGTCTGCTCGCGCACTTCCCACGCCGCCGCCTCACCGCTGAGGAGATGCGTGACAGCCTTCTCACCGCTTCCGGGCAGCTCGATCTGATGCAAGCGGAGGCGCATCCTTTTCCTGCCGAATCAACCTGGACTTTTACTCAGCACGGCCCCTTCAACGCCGTCTATGAGACGACGAAACGCAGCGCCTACCTCATGGTGCAGCGCCAGCGGCGGCATCCCTTCCTCTCGCTCTTCGACGGTGCCGACCCGAATGCCACCACCGCCGCCCGACAAACGACGACCGTGCCCACCCAAGCGCTCTACTTCATCAACGATCCCTTCTTCCACGCCCAGGCCGACGCCTTGGCGAAAAAGCTCGCGTCACTGCCTGACGACGATGCTCGCATCACCGAAGCGTGGCGCATCCTTTTCCAAAGAAGACCCTCCGCCACCGAAGCACAGCGCACGAAGTCCTTCCTCGCCAGCTATCCTGCTGACAACGCAGACAAGTGGACCGCGCAGGTGCGCGTGCTGATGGCGAGCAATGAGTTCCTGCACATCGACTGATATGAAGCCACTACTCAACCGCCGCCAAGTCCTCCGTTCCGCCACGGTGGGGTCGCTTGTGTTTCCTGGCATTGTGCAGCGATTGCTAGCTGAGAGCTCAGACCCGCTTGCTCCGAAGCAGCCGCATTTTCCGGCGAAGGCAAAGAACGTCATCTTCCTCTTCATGACGGGCGGAGTGTCGCATGTGGACAGCTTTGATCCAAAGCCGGAACTGGTGAAAGGCCACGGCAAGGAGATCAAGGCCGACCATCCCGAGATCAAAGGCCGCCCCGGCTATGAGCGTATCTATTTGAAGCGGCCGCAGTGGGAGTTCGCGAAGCATGGGCAGTGTGGCACGGAGGTCAGCACGCTGTTTCCGCACATCGCTGGCTGCGTGGACGACATCGCGCTGATCCGCTCGATGCACACCTCGCACTCGAATCATTACAACGCCACGCTCGGCATGCACACGGGCTCGTTCGCGCAGTCGCGGCCCAGCATGGGCTCGTGGATGACTTACGGTCTCGGCACGCTGAACCGCAATTTGCCCGGCTTTGTCGTCATCGCGCCGAAGCAGACCTATGCGGGCACGCAGGTCTTCGCGAGCGATTTCCTGCCCGGCGCGTATCAGGGCACGCTCGTCGTTCCAGGCGCGGAGCCGATCGCCAATGTCGCGCCTCGTTTGCCGGCAAACCGTCAGCAACTCGAACTCGCCGCTCTGCGCCAGATGAACGAAGAGCACCTCGCCACACGCGGGGGAGATCCGCTGCTCACCGCACGCATGCAGACCTTTGAGACCGCTTTTGGCATGCAGGTGGCCGTGCCGGACGCGTTTGATTTCAAACAGGAATCCGAGGCCACGCTCGGTAGCTACGGCCTCCAGCGCGGCCAGACCACCGGCTTCGGCTGGCAATGCCTCGCGGCGCGTCGCCTCATCGAGCGCGGTGTGCGCTTCGTGGAACTGATCGACACCGGCTCCTCCGGCAACTGGGACGCGCACGGCGACATGATGACGCACGCACCGCTCGCGAAGAATGTTGATCAGCCCATCGCCGCGTTGCTGCGTGATCTGAAACAACGCGGCATGATGGAAGACACGCTCGTGGTGTGGACCACCGAGTTTGGTCGCACGCCCTTCAACAACACCGCCGAGGCCAAGGGTCGCGAGCATCATCCGTGGGCCTTCAGCTCCTGGCTCGCCGGGGCGGGTGTGAAGCCCGGCATCGTCCACGGTGCGACCGATGAGATCGGCCTGCGTGCCTCCGTGGATCCCGTCCACGTCCGCGATTTCCACGCCACCATTTTGCACCTCATGGGCTTCGATCACGAGAAGCTCACCTACCGCCACGCTGGCCTCGATTTCCGTCTCACGGGCGTGGAGGAGAGCCATGTTGTGAAGGAAGTGCTCGCTTAGAACGATTCACCTACAACCAAGACACCATCATGAACACCCACCGATTCAATCGTCGAGCCTTCCTGCGCGGAGCAGGTGTCACCATGGCGCTGCCATGGATGGAATCCGTCAATGTCTGGGGCGATGAGCCTAAGAAGAACAGACCCGCCAGCGAGGCCCCCGTGCGTCTTTGCGTGACCTTCTCGGGCAATGGCTTCCAATCGAAGGAATGGTGGGCCAAGGGCGAAGGCAAGGCGATGGAGCTTGGCCGTGTGCTAGAGCCGCTGAAGGACTTCCGCGAGCGACTGCTCTTCGTGCGTGGTTTGTATCATGAAGAGGCTCGCAAAGGAAACATCCACTCCTCGCAGACCGGCAACATGCTTTCCGGTGCTCCCATCGCCAGCGGTGGCGAGATCCGCAGTGGCACGAGCTTTGATCAAATGCTCGCGCAGACCTACGGACGCTCCACCAAGGTGCCGAGCCTCGTTTTGGCCTGCGAGAAGTCGAATCCATCGGTGCACAAGAACTACTCGATGCTCTACAGCTCGCACATTTCGTGGTCTTCGCCCACCACGCCGACGCCGCTGGAGCTTTACCCCGCGCTGGCCTTTGATCGCCTCTTCAAAGACGACGCCTCACCCGCCGACAAAAGCGTGCTGGATGCCGTGCTGGCCGATGCGCAGGATTTGCGCCGCGACATCAGCGCCAGCGACCAGCGGAAGCTCGACGAGTATCTCGACAGCGTGCGCGAGGTGGAGAAACGCATCGAAAACGCCGGCAAACGCGGCGAGTTGCAAGGCTGGCGGCCCACTTTGGACAAACCCAACATCAAGCGACCCGCCGACGGCATCCCGCAAGACATCGCCGAGCACATGAAGCTGATGTGCGACATCCTCGTGCTCGGTTTCCAGACCGACACCACGCGCATCACCACGCTGAAGCTCAACAACGACCACAGCGCCCTGCGTTTCCCGAATCTGCCGAGCGTGCAGCAGCCCGGCCACGGCATCGACTACATGATCCATCACCTGCTCTCGCACAGCGATGGCGAGGACTATCTCAAGGTGAACCAGCTCTTCATGCAGCAGCTCGCCTACCTTGCGCGGAGGCTCGACAGCATCCAGGAAGGCGAACGCACGCTGCTTGATAACACCATGCTCATGCACTGCTCCAGCATGATGGCCGGGGCCAAGCACGACAACGATCAGCTCCCCGTCATCGTCCTCGGCGGCGCGGGAGGCCGACTCAAGACTGGCCGCACGCTCGACTACAAAGACAAGCCCGAGCGCCAGCTCTGCCGACTTTTCATGTCGATGATGGACAAGATGGACGTGCGCCCGAAGACCTTCGGCGATGCGAAACTCATGCTGGAGGAAGTGTGAGGATGCGGTCTCAAACGACAAAAAGATTGGAGATAACAAGATGAAGAACAGAAACCTATTTTTCTGTCTCCAATCTTTTTGTCGTTCCGTCCTCATGGCGCTGGTGATTGCTCCGCTCGTCGCACTGCACGCTGATGCACAGCCGAAAAAGCCCAACGTCCTATTCATCGTCGTCGATGACTTGAAGCCTCTGCTCGGCTGTTATGACGCATCGTGGATCAAGTCGCCGAACATCGACCGACTCGCGGCGCGTGGCACGCTGTTCACATCGAGCTATTGCCAGGTGTCATTCTGCGCTCCATCGCGGATGAGCGTGATCACCGGGCTTCGCCCCGACTCGACGCGCGTGATTTTTAATCCCACGCAACCGCAAGACATCCTGCGCACTCGCTTCCCGGATCTCGTCACGCTGCCGCAGCAGTTCAGGAATCACGGCTACATCACACATCCACTGCACAAGGTCTTCGATGGGCGCACGGTGGACGCGGGGCACGACCGCGCCTCGTGGAGCGTGCGTTATGGCCCGTGGGAGATGGCTCCCGGAAAAAAACCCGCGCCGGGTGGTTACCAGGACCCTGCGACCAAAACCCGGCTGGCCGAGCTCGCCGCGCAGGGCAAGCCAGCCGCAGGACCGGCGACGGAGGCTTGCGACATCGCGGACAACGCCTACCACGACGGCGGCGTGGCCTTTGCCGCGGCCAAGCGCATCCGCGAGTTCAAAGAGCAAGGCCGCCCTTTTTTCCTCGCGGTCGGTTTTGTGAAGCCTCATCTGCCATTCATCGCGCCGAAGAAATACTGGGACCTCTACGATCGCGCCTCGCTTCCGCTCGCTCCGGTGCAAAACATGCCGAAGGCCAGCCCACACGACCTCGCGTTTTACAGCCACTCGGGTGAGCTACGCGCTTACTCCGATGTGCCGAAGACCCGCCCGATTTCCGAATCACAGCAGCGCGAGCTCATCCACGGCTACGCGGCCTGCGTCTCCTACATTGACGCGCAGGTAGGTCTGCTGAT
Organism: Verrucomicrobiaceae bacterium; assembly: GCA_016713245.1. GTDB lineage: Bacteria > Verrucomicrobiota > Verrucomicrobiia > Verrucomicrobiales > Verrucomicrobiaceae > Prosthecobacter. The sequence goes on from JADJPM010000004.1 coordinate 2,417,293, forward strand.
GAAGACGCTCAAAGAGACGAGCATAGCCGACAACACCATCATCTGCCTCTGGGGCGATCATGGCTTCCATCTGGGTGAGCACGGTCATTGGGGCAAAGTCACCAACTACGAGGACGCAACCCGCGCGCCGCTGATCATCGCCACGCCGCATCAAAAGCAGTCACTACGCGTCACCAAGATCGTGGAGTTCCTCGACATCTATCCCACGCTCTGCGAACTCGCCAATCTGCCGGTGCCACAACACGTGGAAGGCAAAAGCCTGGTGCCGTTGTTGCGCGGCGAGACCCACACACTGCACGAGGCTGCGATCAGCCAAATGGCTCCACAATCAGCCAAGGATGGCATCATGGGTTGGGCGCTGCGTACACCGCGCTACCGCTACATCGAATGGCGCCGTGCCGACCTCAGCACCGAAACGCCTCGCATCACGGCTCAAATCGAGTCCGTCGAACTCTACGACTACCAGACTGATCCGCTCGAACGCAAGAACCTTGCCAGCAATGCGGAGCACCTCGCCACGCTCAACGAGCAGCAGGGCCTCTTCGACAAGCTGCTGCCGCACCTGCCGAAGGCAACACGCTGATTCCACAAAGGCACAAGGGCCATTCAAACTTTCCAACCATGAACATCACCATAGACATTCTTTCTCGAGCAGCCACCGCTGGGGCGCTTTGTGTGCTGATTTCATCTGCTCGTGCCATCGAACCGAGCGCCCTCCTTCAAACCCACTGCCTCAACTGCCACTCCACTGAAAAGCAGAAGGGCGATCTCGATCTCGAAGCCTCCGATATTCAAAAGGAGCCGCACATCTGGGAAAATGTGCTGGAGCAGATCGAGATGGGCGAAATGCCGCCGAAGAAGGAAAAGCAGTTCTCCGCAGCCGAGAAAAAGCAGCTCACGGACTGGGTGCGCGGCACACTTGATCAAATCGCGCTCGCCAATGCAGGCGATCCAGGCCCCGTCGTGCTGCGTCGGCTGTCGAACATGGAATACACCTACACACTGCGCGATCTGACCGGCATCGAGTCGCTCGATCCCGCGAAGGAGTTTCCCGTCGATGGCGCGGCTGGCGAAGGTTTCACGAATGCAGGCGCGGCGCTGGTGATGTCGCCCGCTTTGCTCACGAAGTATCTCGATGCGGCGAAGGACATTGCGAGTCACGCGGTCTTCACGCCGCATGGCATGCGCTGGTCCGCCAGCGCCTCGGCGCAGGATTGGACGGATGAGGCCTTGGCACGCATCCGCGCCACCTACGCACGCCACACCGCCACGGCGGCAGGCACGCAAACCGTCGCCCAAGGCATCAAGCTCGACACCGGCACGGGCGGCGGTCGTTTGCCGCTGGCGAAGTATCTCGATGCACTTCAAGGCTGCGGCAGCGCCGTTGGTTTAAGCACTAAATACCTGCAAATCCTCCGCGAGGCGCTCACGAGCACGAAACCATCCGTTTTGCTCGATCCGCTGCGGGCGAAGTTCCGCGAGAAAAAGCTCACCGCAGCCGATATCGAGCCCTGGCAGCAGGTTTTGTGGCGATTCGCCAACGTCGGCCACATCGGCAAGCAAAACGGCCCGAAGGCCTGGCAGGAGCCAGTGACGCCGCTCGTGCCGAAACACGAGATGCGCGTCAAACTCACGTCGGATCACGATGTGACGCTTTATCTGACCACCACCGATGCAGGCGATGGCAGCGAGGGCGATGAAGTCATCTGGCAAAATCCGCGCCTTGTTGCTCCCGGCAGGCCTGATCTGCCGATCAACGGCCTTCCCGCGTTGGTGAAGCATCTCGAAGCCCAACGCAGCAAGATCATCGCGAGTACGGAGCAATGCCTGAATGCCATCGCGACCGGTAAAGACGATGCCGATGCCGCTTTGATGACCGCGTGGCGTGAATACCTCGGCTACAGCACCACCAAGCTCGAACCGTTGCTCACGAAGCAGCTCAAGAGCATTCCAGACTACGCTTTCATCCAAGGCTGGCAGGGCGAGCAGGCACTGAGCGTGATGGCGAACTCCTCCGACACCTCCGTGCGCACGCCGGGCGTGATGAAGGCGAACAGCATCGCCACGCATCCTTTGCCGACTCGTGCCTCGGTCATCGCTTGGCGTTGTGAGAGAGCAGGCACGCTCCGCATTCACGGCGATGTCTCGGACGCGCATCCCGAATGCGGCAACGGCATCACCTGGGCCCTCGAAGTGCGTCGCGGTCACACCAGTGAGGTGCTCGCCAGCGGCGTGACCAAAGGCGCGACCGTTTTGCCAATGGGTCCGTTTGAAAACGTGCGAGTCGAGGCCGGTCAGGTCGTCGCGTTGGTCATCGGTCCGCGTGATGGCAACCATGCCTGCGACCTCACCGCCGTGAATCTGACCCTCAGCGATGGCTCGAAGACCTGGGATCTAGCGAAAGAGGTCTCGCCTAACATTCTCAAAGGCAATCCGCATGGTGCATGGCACTTCCTCAGCCAACCCGCCGCCCTCGAAGCCGCACCCGATGTGCCTGGTCCCATCGCTAAATGGCGGAAGAAGCCTTCACCGGAGGCGGCCGTGAAAGTGCGGCAGTATTTGGAGAAAGACTTCCCGCTCAATTCACCGCTGTTGCGTGCCTTTTTGAATGATCGGTCAGATCGGACGGATCCGTCTGATCTCACGGCCAAAGCGCCTGCGGTGCAGGAACTGAAAATCCCCGCCGCACTCGCCAATGGCACGGAGTTCGTCGTCACTGGCAAACTGGTTTCCAAGACCCGCGGCAGCGTGCAGATGCAGGTGCTCACGCAGAAGCCGGATGCCAGCGTGAGCCTCGTCGCGGGCAAATCGGAGTCGGCGGTCAAAAGCGGCCAGTGGAGTGATAACAACCTCGTCACACAGCACAGCGCACCGATCATCGTGAATGACGACAGCGAGCCCCGCGCACGCTTTGAGGCCACTTTCGACGACTTCCGTGCTCTTTTCCCCATCGCGCTCTGCTACACCAAACTCGTGCCGGTGGATGAGGTGGTCACGCTGACCTTGTTTTATCGCGAGGACGAGGCTTTGCTTCGTCTCATGCTCACGGACGCCGAGACGCGTGAACTCGACCGCCTGTGGGACGAACTTCTTTTCGTCAGCGAGGCTCCACTGAAGCAGGTGGATGTCTTTGAGCAGCTTTTTCAGTTCGCCACCCAGGATGCGAAGCCCAGCGCCTTCGAACCGATGCGCGAGCCGATCCTGAAAGCGGCCGCGAAGTTCAAAGAGCAGCAAAAAGCCGCCATCGAGCCTCAAAAGGCCGCTGTGCTGGCTTTCGCTGAGAAAGCGTGGCGACGCCCGCTCACGGAAAAAGAGATCAGCGGGCTTCGAGCCTTTGATCCGCGTTTGATCCTGGTGCGCGTGCTGACTTCGCCAGCGTTTTTGTATCGCGGGGAGAAAGTGCCGACCAAAACCGGGCCGGTGAGCCAGCGGGAGCTTGCGACGAGGCTCAGCTACTTTTTGTGGTCTTCCGCGCCGGATGAGGAACTGCGATCCAGTGACCTCAATGACCTGATTGACCAGACTCGCCGCATGTTGAAGAGCGACAAGGTGCGTCGTCTGGCGCTTGAGTTTGGCTGCCAATACCTGCACGTGCGTGACGTCGCCACACTCGAAGAAAAGAGCGAACGGCACTTCCCCACCTTCCTCGATCTGCGCGACGACATGCAGGAGGAAGTCACCCTCTTCTTCATCGACCTCATCCAGAACAACCGCAGCATTCTCAGCCTGCTGGATGCGGATCACACCTTTGTGAATGCGGAGCTCGCGAAGCACTACAATTTCGGGTTTCCCACAGATTCAGGGAAGCCCACAGATTTGATTTCAGAATCCAAAGATTCCAATCTGTGGGCTTCCCTGAATCTGTGGGAGAATCAAAACTGGCATAGAGTTGGCGGACTGCATGCCCAGGGCCGCGGAGGCATCCTCGGTTTCGCCGCCACGCTCGCCAAACAAGCCGGAGCCTCTCGCAACAGCGCCATCCTGCGCGGCACTTGGCTCACCGAGGTCGTTCTCGGCGAAAAGCTTCCCATCCCACCCAAAGGCGTTCCCGTTTTGCCCGAAGAAGCCCCCGCTGACCTGACTGAGCGCCAACTCATCGAGCGACACAGCCGCGACGAGAACTGCATGGGCTGCCACAAGCGCATCGACCCTTACGGCTTCGCTTTGGAAGGCTTTGATGCCATCGGACGCGCTCGAAAAGCCGACACGAAAACTGTTTTGCCGGACGGAACGGCCGTCGATGGTCTGAATGGTCTGCGTGACTACCTCCTCACGAAGCGCCGCGATGATTTTACGCGCCAGTTTTGCCGCAAACTGCTCGGCTACGCACTGGGACGCAGCGTGCAACTCTCTGACAAGCCGTTGATCGAGCAGATGATGAAGAGCGACCTGCGTTTTGGCACGCTGGTGGAGATGATCGTGAGTAGTCGGCAGTTCAGAGAAGTGCGGGGACGCTGACCCAACGATGATCAAGGCGTGGAGACTCTGACGCGGGCAAAACGCCTCGGGGCTGATGGGCCGATGGCGGGCAGGAGGCGGACGGTGACGAGGTGGGTGATGCCGTCGCCGGTGGGGATGGAGGTGAGTTCCTGGGTGAAGGCGGGGCCGCTTTGCCAGAGGGCGAGATCAGGGCTGACTTCGACGGTGTAGCCGAGTTGCGGAGCATCGATGCGGCGGAGGTATTGGTAGTGGAGGTAGGTGAGGCCATCGCCGGGGTTGAGGGCGGTGGTGGAGACGGGTTGGCCGGAGGTGGCGGGCAGGCCAGGATGCTGGTTGAAGGCGTATTCGAGCAGCAACGGGAGGCCGTCGTGGTCGTCATCGGCGCTGTTTTGAGCGAGCAAGGGCGAGAGGCCGTGCTGCTGCTCCCAGGCAAGCGGGAGCCCATCGCCGTCCTCATCGCTCGTGGGGCTTGTGGTGGCGGCTGTGGCATAAAAATCATGCCAGCGTTGCAGCGCGGGTTGAAAGGCGGGGTTGTCGATGTCGCCGATGTAAACCTCGTGATACTCGGCGCGGTAGGTGTTGAAGGCGAACTCCATGGCGTCGTTCGGCGTGCCATGCAGCGTGTTGGTGACATGCCCGTCGTTGAAGGGCCGCGTCCAGCTTCCGAGCATCTGAAAGCCGTTCCAGGTGGAGTTGCGTGAGTTGAAAAGCGCACTGCCAAAGCCGGTGACGGGCGTGGCGCTGTAGGGTTCCACATTCGGCCCGATGCGCCGGGCGGCGAGGTTTTCCATGAAGAAGCCCACACGAGGCCTGGTGAGGCCATTGAACTCCGCGAGCACTTGCTGCCGCATCCATTCAGAGGCGGTGACGCCGCTGTAGCTGGCATCCTGAGCATCGGTGATGGGCCAGAAGCCGATCTGCACGAATTTGCCGGGGAACTCTTGTTGCAGCGAGATGAGTTCATCGCGCACGGCGGCGAGCAGGTTTTCGCGTGAGTAGCCCGGCAGATTGCGCAGGGGCGTGCTGTTCGGATCGCGGATGCCGGTGAAGCCACCGGGCAGATAGGGATCGAGCACATCAAGACGCGGATCATTTCGCAAAGTGACTCCGCCGGTGACGAGCGAGCCCATCGCATTCAGCAAGGCGCGACGTCGCGTGCGCAGATACGGGTCCCAGGGCACGGCACGCGTGAGACCGGCATCGCTCCAGGTCTGCACGCCGGGTGTGGCGGCGATGTAGGCGGGCTCGGTGGGCACGATGATGAGTGAGAGTCGCTGGCCTGCGGGGAGCTTGTTGAGCAGGTTTTGGATGATGAAGAAGTCGTAGTGCCCCGGCGTGCTGCCGCTTTCGACATCGCTCCAGGCGACACGCAGCGTGAAGCCATCGACAAAAGGCAGCGAGCGGAGGTTCGCATCCCGCAGGGAGATGGTGCTGCCAAAGGTGGTGGTGTAGTTCAGCGGGCCGCCGCTATCGAGAATGAAGACGCCGCGAGGGCGACTGAACTGCGCGGAAGCGGCAGCCGGGTCAGTGACCACAAACAGCACTTGGAAGCGTCGTGTGTAACTGCCATCCGAGAGGCTCAGCGTGAGGGTGGCCGCACCGGTCTGACCGCTTTGAGGTGAGATCGTGAGGCTGCGGGAGTCACTGCTACCGCTGAAGGAGATCGCTGCGTCCGGCACGAGGCTGGTGTTCGATGAAATGGCGGTCACGCGAAGCTCGGCAGCGGAGGTTTCGGCATCGCTCACGGTGAAAGCGATGGCTGCTGGCGTGCTGCCGAGTGTCATCGAATGCACCGTGGGTAAACCGCTGATCGCGGGTGGAGCATCCCCGCTCACCACATCGAGCACGAAGGCGATGCTGCTGGTGTTTGTGCCATCACTGACGGTCACGGTGATGGTGCTGCGGCCGCTTTGACCTGCGGCAGGCGTGACCTGGATCGTGCGTCCATAAGACTGCCCGCCAAAGACGATGCTGGAGACAGGCACGAGCGTGGTGTTCGACGAGGCCGCAGTGAGTGTCAGCGAGCTTTCGGCCTGCTCGGTGTCTCGGACGATGAGCGGCAGGCTGCCAAACACCGTGCCGGACGCAATGGTCTCGCCCGCGATGGATTGGATCGTCGGCGCGGTGTTGCCAGAGACCGTGGCGGCCACGGTGAGCGTGAAGGCCATGGCGCTGGTCTTTTCTCCATCGCTGACGGTGAGCGTGATGGTGCTGAGGCCGCTTTGACCGCTGGCAGGTGTGATGGAAATGGTGCGGCTCGCTCCACTGCCACCGAGCACGAGGTTGGCCACGGGCAGCAGGGTGGTATTCGATGAGGTCGCGCTGAGGGTCAGCGAGCCCACCGCCGTCTCCGCGTCTCCCACGGTGAAGGCGAGACCATTCACCGCCGTGCCCGGCGTGGTGCGCTGGTCCGCGATCCAGGTGATCGTGGGTCGATGGTTCACGCTGGTCATCTGCCCGGGCTGGATCGTCACCTGCAAAAACCGCGCCGTGGCGAGCTGTCCATCATTCACGACGAGCGCCACTTCTACCGTGCCGGACTGGCCGGAGGGAGGCGTGATGGTGAGCGTGCGATTTGCCCCGCTGCCGCCGAGCAGGAGGGCGCTGTTTGGCAGGCGGGCATCATCCGTGGTGAAAACCTGCACGGTGAGTGTTGATGTGGCTGACTCGGCATCACCGAGCGTGATCGCCAGCGGTGCAGAGGACGTGCCAGAGGTCACCGTGGCGCTCGATGCCACGGTCAGCGTCGGTGCGCTGTTGCCTGCAAAGGCCAGCACGCCGTGCTGAGTGAACCAGGCGCGGGCGATGGCGTGGATGTCCGTGCGTTTGACATTTGAATTGATGATGTCGTGCCCGATGTCCTGGTAGAGCAGCCGTTTGTTCGGCACGCCATTGGTGGTGAGGATGTTTTGCAGATTCACCGACTGGGATGGAAAAACGGTGGTGTCCGCCGTGCCGTGAAACATCAAAAACGGGGCCGTGATGCCCTGCACCTCCTGCACGGCAGGCGTTGCCAAACCGGTATCGCTTTGCCCAGCGGTGCCGCCCGCACTGATGCAGGCCGCTTTGACCTGAGCCGGGATCTCGCCCGCGAGGCCTCCGGTGATGAAGGAACCCATGCTGTGGCCAAACAAAGCCAGCCGCGCCATGTCCACGCCGGGCGTGGCCGCCAGGATCTCCAGCGCCCGGCGGGCACGGCGGCTGTTCTCAGGGCAGTAGCCTTCATTGTCCGGCGGGTTCACCGTGCTGCCCACATGCGTGTATTCCGGGCCGATGCAGGCAAAGCCCCAACCGACAAGAATGTTTGCATGTTGCAGGCTGAAACCTGTCGGCGTGCCACCTTTGCCATGACTGACGAGCACGGCCGGGAATGGGCCGCTGCCTGTCGGCAGCCGGATGATGCCCGTCACCTGACCATCCGGCGCATCGTAGGTGAAGTTGTTGTTTGTGATCGTGAGGCCCGGCAGCGTCTGGGCGGCGAGTTCTGGCACACCAAGCCATGTCAGAGCAAGAAGGAGTCGTTTCATGCCTCTTCTGTCGTCAGCGATGAATCGCTGTGTGACAGCGGTGATTACTTTTTCGGTGCTTCAAGCAGCTTCAAGGCATCATCAAGGGCGCGAAAGGCCTGCTGATGCCAGTGACGCTCGGAGAACTGCTGAAACTGCTCCCACAAGCGCATCACCTCCGTCATGTCACGACCTTCCTGCTTCCATCGGGCGAGGCCGTCACGCACGCGCATGAGCTTGTCACGGATGCGACCGCCGTCTCCGGGCAGCGTGGGTTGCGCCTTTTTGAGTGCCATGGCCTTCGTCTGCTGCTCGGCACTCAACACCGACTTCACCAGCAGCGTCATCTTGAGTCGCAGCACCTTCACCCGGCTCTCCAGCTCATTCAGATCGGCAAACTTCGCGAGCACTGCCGCCTCGTCCGGCCTGGCTGCGGCGAGCATCGTCACGAGCTCACGCTCGGCATGATGCATCTGCACCTGCAACGGCCGCATCTCGTCCTGAAGCGGGGCGAGACCGCCACGGAGCTTTTCACGCTGGGCCGCATCGAGGCCGAGCTCGACCGCATTCGGCAGAATGACCTCCGGCGGCAGCATCTGATCCAGCAGGCCCGTGTTGGCCTGCACCGAGGCGGAGGCGTTCAGCATCCAGACAGGGAGAAACAGAAAGAGGAGGCGTTTCATGGCTTCAGCAGTTGGTTGATGTCGTTCGTCAAGCGGTCGATGGCCGCATCTCCCGCGGGAGTTTCAGGTGGGGTGTTCTCCGCCAGCAAGACGTCACTGGGCGTCGTCCAGATCTCGTCTTCAAAAAGGACCTCCAGGGCCATCTCCGGCTCTGGGGACGGTTTGAGCCACAGCAGCGAAACTAGCACCACACAGGCCGCCGCCGTTGCCGCACCAAGCCATCGCCATGGCAGCGTGGCGTGCTTCTCACGGCCACGCAGCACGCGTTCAAAGGACGGCACGCGGCGGCGCTCGTCATCGCGGAGTTCATGCAGTCGTTGTTCCAGTTTCATGCGTCGTCAGGTGGGAGTTGAAGGAGGGCGCGGAGCTTGGTTTTGCCACGCTCATAGTGCTGACGGGCAGATCCGGGCGAGATGCCCATGACCCGCGCCGCCTCATCGAGTTTCAATTCATGGAAAAAGACCAACCGCAGCGTTTCCGCCTGTCGGGCGGGCAGAGATTTCAGCGCCTTGCGCACCTCCGAGCATCGTTCACGCCGATCCAGCGCCTCACCGGCTGAAGGCGTGGACGCCGCAGACTCCTCCGCATGCTCCAGGCCCACAAAACGCAGCCAGCGCCGCACGCTCCAGCGCTGATGATCCAGCGCCGTGAGGCGGATCACCGAGAAAAGCCACGTCTTGAAGGCCGAGCGGCCATCGTAGCGGGCGCGTTGATCGAGGACTTTGTGATAGCTCATGTGCAGCACCTCCTCCGCCGTCTCCTCCGCCCCGCGACAGCATGCCAAAGCCCAGCCCCAGCACTCCTCGTGCAGGCCGCCCAGCATCTCGCGCAAGCGTTCAGATTCAGCGTCAGACATTCAACGAATGGAACTCATGTCTCCCTTCGTCGTTTCCGGGCAACGGCGGTGTGACAGGGATTTCGTGTTTTTCTGCACGCTCCATGTCGCCAAGGCCCACCGGGGCATTTTGGCCTTACTCCTTCCCCTCTTCCTTCATGCGAATGAAGGGCCGCAGGACGAGCAGCAGCAGTGGAGCCATCAAAACGAGACCGCCGACGATGCTCCACATAGTCACAGTATCGCGTGGACCTTCGGCGGGACAGTAGCGGGTGAGCAGCCAGCTAAAGATGGCTCCGGTGGTGATCTTGCCCATCAGCAGCGGCACGGCGGAGAGGGCAGCATAGCTGGCCTCCTGGCCTTTTGGTGCGATGGAGACGGCGTATTCATACACACGCGGGGAGTAAAAAGCCTCGCCAACCGAGAAGACGACCTGCCAGAGCACCACGGTGAGGAAAAGCGGATGTGCGGTGCCTTGCCAGTCGAAGTAACCTCGGATCACCCATTGCCCGAGCGGACCATCGGCAAGGCCTTGGAAGGCAGTCTGAGGCAACGCGAGGAAGATGAAGGAGGCCGCGGTGATGAATCCGCCGAAGATCACCATCGGATACGCGGGGATCTTCCGCGTCAGGATGCCCGCGATGGGCGCGAGGATCAGGATGAGCACGCTGTTTACCGCATTCGCACGGCCGGCCCGTTTGCCGCCTTCGACGCCGAGTTCGCGTTCGAGGAAGGTGGGCAGCACGCCGTCCATGATGCTGAACACAATCTTGAGCAGCCCGATGACGGCGAGGAAGACGAGGAGCCGATGAAAGCCCGGATGGCGAAGTAGCATCATAAACAGCCGGGCTGACTCTTTGACGGCGCTGCCAACGGTAAGGTTGCGCATGGGCGTGTTTTCCGCGCCGAGGCCACGCTCACGCAGCAGCAGGAGCAGAGGAAGCATGAAGAGCTCGATGCCGCCACTCACCGCGAAGAGCACCTTCTGGATGCTGTAGTCGCCCCCGAAGAGATGGATCGTGGAGCTGCCACCACCGCCTTGTTTGATACCATCGAAGATGAAGTAACCGGCCATGAAACCGAGATTTAACAGCGCATAAAAGACGGAGAAGGCCACGCTGCGCTGCTCCGGGGTGCTGAATTTCCGCGTCGCTGCGACGAGCACGGGCGTGCAAAGCGCCTCGCCAATAGCCACGGGGATGAGACCCACGGTGAGGGCCAGCCACGGATTGGACACCGACATCATGATGACGCGTGCCGTTACCGCTAACGTGACACCGATAGCTAGCGTGCGCCGCAGGCCGATGGCGTCCGTGATGGAGCCTGCCAGCAACGTGCAGCCCGACATCATGAGCCCCAGCAGCAGGTAACCGAACTGCGCATCCGTATCGCTCATGCCGCAATCCTTCATGAGGTAGGACACCATCACGACCATCATGATCTTGTAGCCGGTGACACTCAGAAGTTTCAGCCCAAAGGTCACCCACAATCCCGGCGGCGCGTCTTTGAGATTGGCGATGGCGTAGAGCCCGATCCCGAAGGTGGCCCCACCGATGACCCAACCCGCCACGACACCGAGGCTGAGCTTTGCCATGGCCATCCAACCCACCGCCCAGCAGAAAAGGGCGAGCACGCCTCCTCGGAGAACAAGCGGCAGGGGCGATGAAGCGGCAGACGAGGAATTGGACATGGGAGAGAGGGAGCCAGCTTTGTCTTCAATGGTCAAGCGCCATGGTCCGCGAAATGGGCGGCACACACGAGAGGCTTTTTGCGAAGGTCCCAAGGCTCAATAGCGTAGATGGAGCATGCCGAACCATTCTTTTAACCGTCGATCCTTCCTGCGTGGCGCGGGTGTCACCATGGCGCTGCCGTGGATGGAATCGGTCAATGTGTGGGGCGATGAGCCGAAGAAGAACAAACCCGCCAGCGAAGCGCCGCTGCGGCTGTGCGTGACGTTTTCCGGTAACGGTTTCCAATCGAAGGAATGGTGGGCAAAGGGCGAGGGCAAGGCGATGGAGCTTGGCCGCGTGCTGGAACCGCTGAAGGATTTCCGTGAGCGACTGCTCTTTGTGCGTGGTTTGTATCATGAGGAGGCCCGCAAAGGAAACATCCACTCCTCGCAGACCGGAAACATGCTCTCGGGTGCCCCCATCGCGAGTGGTGGCGAGATCAAATCGGGCACGAGTTTTGATCAATTGCTCGCCCAGACCTACGGACGCTCCACGAAGGTGCCGAGCCTCGTTTTGGCGTGTGAGAAGTCGAACCCGTCGGTGCACAAGAACTACTCGATGCTCTACAGCTCGCACATTTCGTGGTCTTCACCCACCACACCGACGCCGCTGGAGCTTTACCCCGCGCTGGCCTTTGATCGTCTCTTCAAAGACGATGCATCACCGGCCGACAAAAGCGTGCTGGATGCCGTGCTGGCCGATGCGCAGGATTTGCGCCGCGACATCAGCGCCAGCGACCAGCGCAAGCTCGACGAGTATCTCGACAGCGTGCGCGAGGTGGAAAAACGCATCGAGAACGCCGGCAAACGCGGCGAACTGCAAGGCTGGCGGCCCACGTTGGAGAAACCGAACATGCTGCGTCCCGCCGACGGCATCCCGCAGGACATCGCCGAGCACATGAAGCTCATGTGCGACATCCTCGTGCTCGGTTTCCAGACCGACACCACACGCATCACCACGCTGAAGCTCAACAACGATCACAGCGCCCTGCGCTTCCCGAACTTGCCCAGCGTGCAACAGCCCGGCCACGGCATCGATTACATGATCCACCACCTGCTGTCGCACAGCGACGGCGAGGACTATTTGCGTGTGAACCAGCTCTTCATGAAACAACTCGCTTACCTCGCCCGGAAGCTCGACAGCATCCGCGAAGGCGAACGCACGCTGCTGGACAATACGATGCTCATGCACTGCTCCAGCATGATGGCCGGCGCGAAACACAACAACGACGAGCTGCCCGTCATCGTCCTCGGTGGCGGCTTGAAAGGCGGTCGCGTGCTCGACTACACCGGCAAGCCCGAACGTCAGCTTTGCCGCTTGTTCATGTCGATGATGGAGAAAATGAACGTGCGGCCGAAGGCCTTTGGCGATGCTCGGATGATGCTGGAGGAGGTTTGAGGCTTTGAATGGCGGGGAGAAGCCGGTTGCGTGGTCCGCTAGACGCGTGTTTGGATCGCCCGTGCCGCCTGCCCGCGCCTTTTTGCCATTGTTTGCCCTTTGTCTGCTGCTTTCCGCCTGCCGGAAGGATCAGACTGCCGAATCCGCCCCAAAGCCGGAGACGGCTGAATACGTCTCCGATGGGGCTGGCGATGGAAGCGTGTGGGTGGTGGATAGCGATCACGGGGGGCGACTGTTCATTTGCGGCACGATCCACATTCTGCGTGAGGGTGATTACCCGCTGGCTCCAGGCTATGAGGCGGCCTACATGTTCTCTGATAAGCTGGTGCTGGAGCTGCCTCCTGGCGACGGCTCCAGCCCTGATCTCTCGCGGCGCATGGCGCAGCTCGGCATGTATTCCGCGGATGCCTCTCTGGATGCCAATATCAGCTCCCAAGCTTGGGAGGCGGTAAAGGCGTGGGCCAAACGCCGAGACATCGAGCCCTCATCGATGAATCGCTTCCGCCCCTGGTTTGTCTCGCTGATGATGACGGCCAAGGAGTACTCTGTGCTGGGTGCCACCCCAGATCTCGGCGTGGATGCTCACTTTGAAAAGCGAGCACGCGAGGATGGCAAACCCGGCGAGGGGCTCGAGACCACGGACTTTCAGCTCCAACTGTTTGCCTCGCTGAGCAATCGCCAGCAGCAGGAACTCCTCGACCAGACGCTGGCGGAGCTTTCCAGCGTATCAGAGGAATATGAAAAGATGATCGAAGCCTGGAAGCGGGGAGATCTGGTGGCTCTGCATGACATGCTTTTTCGCGAGGCTGCCAAGCATCCCGATCTCATGAATATGTTTCTCACGGCGAGAAACATCGTGTGGGTGGATCGGCTCAATGCGATGCTGGATCACGGAGAGAAGGCCATGGTGCTTGTGGGCGCAGGCCATCTCACCGGTGAATCAGGCCTACTCGAGCTGCTGGCAAAGCGCGGCCACAAAGTGCGGCACTACCGCGAGGTGCAGGACTTTTGAGCGAGCTCAGACGAGGTGCAGGCGAGTGAGATCCTGCGTATCCACCATGCCCACGGGCTTGCCTTCTGCGTCGATGACAACGAGATCGTCCACGCGACATTTTTCCAGCGTGGCGAGCACTTCGGCGGCCAGTTTATCCGCCTGGATGGAGACGGGGCGGCGGGTCATGTATTCTTCCACCGCTCTCTCGGCAATGGCTTGATCACGCTGAAAGGCACGGACGAAGTCCCCATGCGTGAAGACGCCCGCGAGGCCCCCGTCTTCCAGAGTGACCACGGCGGCCCCGCTGCGGGCACGGGTCATGGCCTCCAAGGCCTCGCGAACGGGGGTGGTGGGAGAGACGACGGCCATTTGTGGACCACAGCGCATCACATCGCTCACTCGGGTGAGTAGCGCACGGCCCAGTGATCCACCGGGATGCAGTCGGGCAAAATCTTCCTGCTGAAAGCCACGAGCCTCCAGCAGCACCATCGCCAGCGCATCGCAGAGCACGAGCATGACCGTGGTGCTGGAGGTAGGAGCGAGATTCAGCGGGCAGGCTTCCTGCTGCACGCGGGTATCAAGCGTCACATCCGCATTGCGGGAGAGGGTGGAGGGCAGTCCACCGGTGAGGGCAATGAGGGGAAGGCCAAAGCGCTTCAAATGCGGCAGCAGGGCCAGGAGTTCCACCGTCTCCCCGCTGGCGCTGAGCATGATGGCAAGATCACCCGAATCGATCACGCCAAGATCGCCATGGAGTGCATCGCCCACATCGAGAGCCACGCAGGTGGCCCCTGTGCTGTTGAGCGTGGCGGCGAGCTTCCGCCCGATGCTGCCGCTCTTCCCTACCCCGCAAACGATGATCTTGCCGCGACCTTCCAGGCAGGTTCGCATCAGCTCGACGGCTTTTCCGAAGCTTTCATCCACGCGGTCATGCAGCCGCGTGAGCTCATCGATTTCGAGCTGGATCACACGGCGGGCTTTTTCGCGATGGTTGGTCATGGGGGCCGCCATGGTAGGCACGAAATCACCCACTGGCAATCAATGCGAGCCTTCCCAGCCCCACCAAACTGGCAGATAACGCCCGATGCTTTGCCTCTCGACATCCACGCGGCCCTGCGGTGTAATGTGCCCTTCGCATGCAGACCCCCACCGCACGCCCCGCACCGGAAATCCGTGACCATGAGACGCTCCGACTCATCGGACGCGGGGCTTTTGGTGAGGTCTGGCTGGCTCGGAGCGTCACCGGTGTGCTGCGGGCGGTCAAAGTGGTGTGGCGGGAAGATTACGAGCGGCCGGATTCGTTCGAGCGTGAGTTCGAGGCCATCAAACGCTACGAGCCCATCTCCCGCCGCCACGAAGGCCTCGTGCCCATCCTGCAGGTGGGCCGCAATTCGCAGGAGGGATTCTATTATTATGTGATGGAGCTGGCCGATGATCTGGAGACCGGCCGCGAGATCCATGCGGAGACCTACAAGCCACACACGCTCGGCCTCCAGATGCGCCGGGATAAACGCGTCAGTGCGGATCGCTGCATCGCTCTCGGGGTGAACATTGCTGAGGGCCTCGAATACCTTCACCGCAACCAGCTCATCCACCGCGATGTAAAGCCATCCAACCTCATTTTCATCGAAGGAAAGTGTCGGCTGGCGGACATCGGCCTCGTGGCCTTGCTCGGCCAGCGGAGCTTCGTCGGCACCGAAGGCTTCGTGGCACCGGAGGGGCCTGGCTCCGCCGCTTCAGATATTTTTTCTCTCGGCATGGTGCTCTACGAGGCCAGCACGGGCAAAGACCGGCTCGATTTCCCTGATCTCCCCTCCTTCACGGAAACCGGTGCCAACCTCGTCGTGTGGCGCCGCCTCCACGATGTGATCTGCACCTCCTGTGCCCCGCAGGCAAAGGATCGCTTCGTAAATGCCGCCGAGATGTCTCTCGCCCTCAAAGGCCAGCCGCTGCCTTCCAGCCGCAAGGCGCTGTGGACTTGGGGTCTCGCCGCTGCGGCCGTCGTGGCCCTCATCGGCGGGGCGGCGGGCATGTGGATCGCTCAAAAGCAGCGTGCGGAGCAAACCGTGGCGATGAAGCAAAGCCAACCCAGCATGCGCATCGTCACGACCCCGCCTGGAGCCTCCGTTTTTGCCGGGCAGGAAAAGCTCGGCGTCACGCCACTCGATCTCAACCCCGCCGATGGTGTGCCGGTGATCTACCAGCTCATGATGCCCGGCTACAAGCAGGAAGAAATTGAGCACACCGTCCGCGATGGCGAGCCTGAGGTCTTCGATTTGAAACTCGAGCCTACCCGCCTACCGCAAAAGGGCGAGCGTTGGGTGAATAGCATCGGCATGGCCTTCAAACCTGCCGCTGGCGGTCACATCACCGCCGAGCCAGTGGAGATGAAATACTTCCGCCGCTTCCTTGATGCCGGAAACCGCTCCTTCGAGGGGAAAGTCGTCCGCTCGCAGCCCGGCAAGGACAAAGAAAGCGCCTATGTGGTCGTGGTACCCGTGGGTGATGCGGAGGCCTTCCGCTACTGGCTCACCGAGGCAGACCGTGACGGCTCCTTCCTCAGCCAGGAGCACCATTATGTCGTCGAGCCGTTTTACTTCGTCGAAAGCGGTCAGCCCGAAGCCGCTGAGATGCCCGATGAAGATCGCGAGGAGGAAAACGCCAGCGACGATGAAAAAAACTGGCAGGCCTTTTACCTCCGCGTCGAGCGCCAAACCTACGGCAGCGTGATTTTGCGCAGCCAGCCTGAAAAGGTGCGCGTTTACATGCACGAACAGCTCCTCGGAGAAACGCCGCTCGAACTTCCCCGCGTCCGCACCGGCCCGTTTGAGGTCGAACTGCGTGGTGAAGGCTTTGCCGATGTCGTCCTCGAAGGAGAAGTCCGAGAGGGCGAGCAGATTGAGCTCTTCAGCGATATGCAGACGCGCAAAGCGGTGAACTTTGGCCGCGAATGGAGCGCCAACAGCCTCGGCATGCGCATGGTGCCCCTTGACGATAATTTGATGATTTCAGCCTGGGAGACACGCCACCGCGACTTTCAAGAATACGCCCGCTCCGCCAATGCACGCAAACCCGGCAAGATGGACGACGCGGGCGGCAACAACAAAGGAGCCAACCTTCCCGTCGTTGGCGTGGATCGAGAAGAGGCCCGCGCCTTCTGCCGATGGCTCACCGAACGCGAGCGCAATGCCGGCCTCATCGGTGCCAAAGATGAATATCGCCTCCCCACCGATGAAGAATGGAGCCGAGCCGTCGGTCTTCCTCCCGAACGCGGCACCACCCCAGCCGAACGCAATGGCCGCATCCGCGGCGTCTATCCCTGGGGCTATGATTGGCCGCCGCCGAACCACATCGATAACCTCGCCGATCCCGCCACCGGCCGTAAAGCCAGCCTCGATCAGTTCATCGCCGGGTATGAGGACAAATTCAGCATCCCAGCCAGCGTCGCCGCCCTAGCTCCGAACCGCGAAGGCATTTCCGGCCTCGCTGGCAACGTCAGCGAATGGGTGAGCACCGATTTCGAAGCCGCCTCCAAGCCCAAAGAAGGCGAAAAAGCCAAGCCCACCCTAGCCACCGTGCGCGGGGGAAACTGGCGCAGCGCCACGCCCGATGAACTCCAGGCATCCGCCCGCCAAGCCGTGCCCGCCGAAACCCGGCGGAACACCATCGGCTTCCGCGTCATGCTCGCACGTGGCAAATAGAACGGTTCATGCGTGCCTCATTGACAAGCGAGCCGCGTCCGCCACTCTAGCGCCTCGCCAGTCGAGGCGGGTGTAGCTCAATGGTAGAGCGGGTGCTTCCCAAGCATCATACGAGGGTTCGATTCCCTTCACCCGCTCCACGCATTCAAAAAGATTCATCACATCGGCTGCGAGCCGGTGAAGTCGTAAAGGATGAGATTCCCTTCCATCTTCACAAAAGACAGTGACTCTGCGAACTGCTCAAGATCCAGGCTAGTAAGGCGGAAGAGCTTACCCTTCCAGATGCCCACGGTGCCGTAGGTGCCAATGATGAGGTTTTGAACGCTGGAAGCCTTATCCCCAGGCACCACAAAATCACAGCCAGCTACCGTGGCGCACACCGCCATGCTCACGATCTCCTGTGCATTGCGCTGGCGGGAAATGCTGACGACGGTTTCGCGATGCCCAGCGAACCAACCAATGGCGATGGAAGCAAGTATTCCCACGATCAAAACGCATGCCAAAGTCTCCACAAGAGTGAAGGCGCGGCGTTTCGAGGAGTGAAAGGATGCTAATGACATCATGAGTGTGAAAATTTTCCACACGACGGCCTTCAAGACAACTGTCCATATTGAAACTCACGTTCGCAGGTTTAGGAGGAACAATGCCCGCACCATCTCTCCCTGATCTCCCGACCGCTTCGCAGGAAGCCGTCGAATCAGCGGGCTATCGCCTCGCCCGCTGGCAGGCAGCACGTCAGGTGCTGGAGCATCGCCTCGCGAAAAAACGGCTCCCACAGCAGCTCCAATCCTGGCTAGAAAAATGGCTCCCCAAACTCGAAATGCCCGCCGAGGCGCTCGAAGTTCGTTTTGAAGGCCACGAAGGCGAAATGTGGCTCGCTGAGGCAGGACTGGCGAAATTCGCATGCGAACGAGCACTCCTCCATTTACCTGCCCTGAGGTCGTTTTGGAAACAGGAGCTGCGTCAGGCGCATTTTGAGGCATTGAGAGAGATCGTGCCGCAGGCCTGGTTCGCGGATGAGGCCTTGATTCCACCGGGAGCGGTCATTGCGGGCCTCGGCACAGCGGATTGGGCCAAAGCGAGCGGATTGGTGAGGTATGAAAACCTTTTTCTTCGCCTGAAGGAAGCCTCATGGGCTGCCAGAGCCCTTTTTCATCGTGATGCAAAGAACCAGATCGTGCTGAGAGATTGGCAAGCGTTACCTTGACGATGGGGAGGCGTGCGTGCGATGGTTCGACGCCTTTCTCCCCCACCCAAAACAACACTTCATGGCTCGCGGCTCCAATGTCACCCTCTGCTCCTTTTGCGGCAAAAGCCACGCGGAGGTCCGCAAACTGATCGCCGGGCCAGGCGTGTACATTTGCGACAACTGCATCAACGTCTGCAAAAACATCCTCGACCGCGAAACGACCAAGGAACAGGACAATCCCGCTGGGCTGCTCGTCCCCCGCCCTGCCGATATCATGGCGCTGCTCGACCAGCATGTGATCGGCCAGCCGCAGGCCAAGAAGGTGCTCAGCGTGGCCGTTCACAATCACTACAAGCGCATCCTCCACGCCCAACAGCAGGCCGCACGCAATGGCGGTGCTTCGAAGAATAAAATCGCCGCCACGCTCGACCCGAACGACGTCGATATCGAAAAGAGCAACGTGCTCCTCATCGGTCCCACTGGCTGCGGCAAGACCCTTTTGGCTAAAACGCTCGCCAAGCTGCTGAACGTCCCCTTCTCCATCGCCGATGCCACCACGCTCACGGAGGCCGGTTATGTGGGGGAAGACGTGGAAAACATCATCCTTCGCCTCCTCCAGGCCGCCGATTACGACGTGGCTCGCGCTGAGGTGGGTATCGTTTACATCGACGAGATCGACAAGATCGGTCGCAAAACCGAAAACGTCAGCATCACCCGCGATGTCTCCGGCGAGGGCGTGCAGCAGGCGCTGCTCAAAATCATCGAAGGCACCGTCTGCAACGTGCCACCTCAGGGCGGGCGCAAACATCCGCAGCAGGAATACATCCAGGTGAACACGGAGAACATCCTCTTCATCTGCGGCGGGGCCTTCGTGGGCCTCGAACAGATGATCAAGCGCCGTCGTGGCAAGAAGACGCTCGGCTTTGCTAGCATCGAATCCCACATCGCCGCCGAAGCCGATCCAAAGAAGGTCACCGTCGAGCCCGAAGATCTGCTCGGTTACGGCCTCATCCCCGAATTCATCGGACGCCTGCCCATCATCTGTGCGCTGGAAGCCCTCACCGAGGCCGAGCTTATGCGCGTGCTCACCGAGCCACGCAACGCCCTTACGAAGCAGTTCTCCAAACTCCTCGGCATGGATGGCGTGGAGCTCTCCATCACCAAGGACGCCATGCTGGCGATGGCCAAGGAAGCCGTCACACGCGGCACCGGTGCTCGTGGCCTGCGCAGCATTTTCGAACGCATCATGCTTGATGTCATGTATGACGTGCCGAGCCGCATGGATGTGCGGTCCGTGACCATCAATGAAGGTGTCGTCAAAGGTGAGCGCTCCCCGCTACTGCGCCGCCGCATCGAACGGAAGGCTGCCTGATCCCATGAAGGTGCCTCCCCACATGCTCGATGAGATCGTCAACGCCCTCGGCGAGGTCTTCGCGGGCCGTCGCTATGCCGATCGCGTGATCGAATTCACCTTCAAACGCCATCGTAAATGGGGCAGCCGTGATCGGCGCCTCTTCGCGGAGTCCATTTACGAATGCGTCCGCTGGTGGCGCTGGTTCTGGCACCTCGCCGGTCTGCCCGATGCCGCTCACGCCAATCCCGATGAGATCACGCCCGAGTCCTGCGCCAAAGTTTGGGCTGCCTACTGGCTTTCCCATGGCCGCGAGCTGCCGCATGACGACCACGAGCCGCTTTTGACCTCCGCTGAGGTGCAGAAACGCGCCAAGCAAAAAGTATCCGATGCTCTCCGCGCCTCCATTCCTGATTGGATGGATGCCCGCTGCTCCGCTGAGATCGGAGCCGCCTGGCCAGCTCTGCGAGAAGCCATGAACCAACCCGCGGATGTCTTCCTCCGCGTCAACACACTCAAGGGTGACCGCCGCAGCATGCGCGAAAAACTGGCGGAGTATGGTTTCGAGGCGGAGGCCGTTGAGGATGTGCCTTCCGCCCTGCGCCTCGTGCAGCGGCAGAATGTTTTCAGCACGCCCGGCTTTAAAGAAGGCCTCTTTGAAGTCCAAGATGCCGCCTCGCAGCTCATCGCGCCCTTTTTAGAAGTCGCTCCCGGCATGAAGGTGATCGACGCCTGCGCCGGTGGCGGTGGCAAAGCGCTCCACACCGCCGCTTTGATGCGTAACAAGGGCAAAATCCACGCCTTGGATGTCCACGCCTGGAAACTGGCTGAACTCAAAAAACGCGCTGCCCGCGCCGGAGTGGACATCATCGAGACCCGCGAGATCGAAGGCTCCAAAACCATCAAACGTCTCGCGGCCCATGCCGATCGCGTCTTGCTCGATGTACCATGCAGCGGGCTTGGCGTGCTCCGCCGCAATCCCGACACGAAATGGAAGCTCGCCGAAGATGAGGTGAACCGCCTCCAGGGCCTCCAGGCAGAAATTTTGGAGAACTACAGCCGCATGGTGCGCCCCGGCGGCAAGCTCGTCTATGCGACGTGCAGCATCCTCCCCAGTGAAAACGAGCGTCAGGTGCAACAATTCCTCCTCCGCCACGCTGGCGAATGGGAACTGGAGGCCGAACTGCGCCGCACACCTCTCGATGGCGGCTTTGATGGCTTTTACGCCGCACGCCTCGTGAAAATCACCCGCGCCGTGGAGCCACTGCCCGTAGCCGAAGAGCTGCCGATGGCCGCTTGAGGAATGGTGCGCGGAGAGGGATTCGAACCCCCGACCAACTCGGTGTAAACGAGCCGCTCTACCACTGAGCTATCCACGCATTTCGTTGTGATCGCGGCTGCCAACCAGCCAAGTCACACATCCGACCAGCGCTGCCATTACAGACGATCCATCGAATGTCCAATTCCGATTTTTCCATGCATGACGACCTCGAAATGCGGCACCCTGACCAATCCTGTGCGCCTTGAGGCATGAGCCGCACTTTGGTTACCGGCCGGGCGTTGCATTCCGCCTCGGGACTGCCATTCTCCCTCTGCCGTGGACCTCAAGCTCGTCAATCATGAAATCCTGCTCTCCTTCTGGAAGGTGCATGTCCTGCATCACGCCGCCGAGGGCGAGGTGATCGGCAACTGGATGCTCGAGGAGCTGCGCCATCATGGTTACGACGTGAGCCCCGGCACGCTTTATCCTCTGCTGAAGCGCATGGAGAAGAATGGCTGGCTGACCTCCACCGCCGATGAAAATCGCGGCCCCAAGGCTCCGCGCCGCTACACCATCACCAAAGAGGGCCGCGAAGTGCTCAAAATCGTCCGCAAGCAGCTCCGCGAGCTTGGCGTCGAAGTGGGCAGGGACTGATGCCCATCCGCCAGACTACCGGCCTAGGTTTTCCGCACAAATTAGCTCTCCAGAACAAAGGTCTGGCCGTTTCTCTTGCGAACCTTACCAGGACTCTTTCGCTCGGTGAAGCAGCTCTAAATTGCTTTCAGGTAACCTTTAATTGCCCACTTAAGCACATATTAACAATATTTTTTGTAATTTTTATTATATTATGTAAACTTAAGAGTGCTTTATGAAACGCTGCTTCCCTTCACCTATCCGCACGATCGCCGCCCTCAGCCTTTTGTGCCTATCCTTCACTCCCACGAAGGCGGATGTCATTTTTGATTGGAATAATCTCATGCGGCAGACCTTTGCCGCCGAGGGCAGCAGCGCCACCCCGCCCTGCAACTCACGCACTATGGGAATGCTGGGAGGAGCCATGTATGACGCCGTGAACTCCATCAACCGCACACACAGCTCCTATCTCGGCTACTTTAACCCCAGCTCCTCCGGCTCAGGAATCGACACCACTGCCGCCGCCGCGACCGCCGCCTACCACACCCTCACCTCCATTTACACCGACCTCTATGGTGCTGGAAACTCATATCAGACCGCCTTCGACAACCTCTACGCCAGCCAGATGGCGGGCATCTCCGGCGGCGATGCGAAAACACGCGGCATGGAAATCGGCTCTGCGGCCGTTCAAGCCATGATCACTTTCCGCACCAATGATGGCAAGGACGCCGTGTCCCCCTACACGCCTCAGCCGCTCGGCACGGTCGGTCGCTGGCAGCCCGGCAGCGGCGCAGGAGCCTGGGGTTCGGGTTCGGGTGCTTTCGTCAAACCACAGTGGAGCGAGATGACCCCGTTCCTCATGAACAGCAGCGAACAATTCCGCCCGGGTGGCCCTAATGGCTATGGTCCGAATGATTACGCCGCCTGGGTCCAGAGCGCCGCCTATACCAATGAATTCAACCTCGTGAAAAGCATCGGTGGCAGCACAAGCAGCACCCGCACTGCCGACCAAACCGTCATCGCCTACTTCTGGGTGGACGGACCAGGCACGGCCTCACCGCCCGGCCACTGGAACCGTATCGCGCAGAGCATCTCCGCCTCCGCCGGCCTCAGTGTGGAGGAAAACGCGCGCCTCTTTGCCCTGCTAAATCTCGCCGAAGCGGACACCGGCATCGCCAGTTGGGAGGCCAAGGTCTATTTTGACTCATGGAGGCCGGATCTCGCCATTAACACGGCCAACACCGATGGCAATCCGCTCACCATCGAAGACGCGGCATGGACCCCGCTCATCCCTACACCTTCCTTCGGTGCTTACACGAGCGGTCACAGCGCCTTTTCCATGACCGGCGCCACCATTTTGGCCGAATTCTTCGGCACCGATAACATCGCCTTTACCACGGATAGTGAGAGCCCCTTTCTCCCCGTCGGATACACCCGGAGCTACAGCAGTTTCAGCGAAGCAGCCGAAGAGGCCGGTATGAGCCGCATCTACGGTGGCATCCATTGGATGAGTGACAACCTGGACGGCTCCGCCCTCGGAGCCCAGGTGGCGAACTACGCTATCGACAACTTTTTCCAACCTGTCCCGGAACCTTCCAGCCTCCTGCTTTTTGGTGCAGGCGGTCTGTTGCTGGCTCGTCGCAGAAGGGCCTGAGTTGATGACTCTTCCAGCGAAATGAGTGTTAGACACCTTTGCGGAGGCCGTTTACGCCCAACGTAATAATGTCTGGCTCTTCCCTCCCCCGCCTCGCCCTTCGCCACCCTTACGCCATCCTCGTCATCGTCGTGGCGATCCTGCTCGGCGCATGGCAGGCGAAGGAAAAAATGGCGCGCGATGTCTTCCCGCCGCTCGGCATTCCGACGATCTACGTCGCGCAGCCGTATGGCGGCATGGATGCGGCGCAGATGGAAGGCTACCTGACCTACTACTACGAGTATCACTTCCTCTACATCGCGGGCATTGAGCATGTGGAGTCGAAGAACATCCAGGGAGCCTCGATCATGAAGCTCCAGTTTCATCCGGGCACCGACATGTCTGCGGCGCTTTCGGAAACCATCGCGTATGTAAACCGCAGCCGCAGCTTCATGCCGCCCGGCACGCCGGGAGCCTTCGTGACGCGATTTGATGCCGGCAGCGTGCCCGTGGGCAATCTCGTCTTCTCCACGGAGAATCCCACGCGCACCGTCGGCCAGATGCAGGACGCCGCGCTGAACATGGTGCGCCCACTGTTTGCCACACTGCCCGGTGTTTCGGCCCCACCGCCCTTCGGCGGCAGCGCCCGCACCATTTTGATCAATGTGAAGCCCGACCGCCTTCGCGCCTACGGCTTGTCGCCCGACGACGTCGTCCAAGCGATGACCGAGGCCAACACGATGAGCCCCAGCGGCAATCTCGCGTTGCCCAACAGCTTCCCCATCGTGCCGACGAACGCCGTCGTGAAAAACATCCAGGACCTCGCCGCCGTGCCGCTCAAGGTCACCGACAAAGGCGCGGTCTATGTCCGCGACATCGGCGAAGTCAGCGACGGCAGCGACCTCACCACCAGCATCGCCATCGTGAACGGCAAACGCACCGTGTACATGCCCGTCACCAAGCGCAGCGATGCCTCCACGCTCAGCGTCGTCGAGTTGGTGAAAGCGAACCTCGGCAAATTCAAAGCCGCCTGCCCCGAGGACATCAACGTCACCTTCGAGTTCGATCAAAGCCCGTGGATCATCCGCGCCATCGACGATCTCGGTAAAGAAGCTCTGCTCGGTGCTGCACTCACCGGCCTCATGGTCCTGCTTTTCCTCCGCGACCTCCGCAGCGCCTTCATCGTCGTCCTCAACATCCCCATCGCCATCGCCGCCGCGTTGCTCGCGTTGTGGATCACCGGCTACACGGTCAATTTGATGACCCTCGGCGGCCTCGCCCTCTCCGTCGGCATTTTGGTCGATGAAGCCACCGTCGAGATCGAGAACATCCACCGACGTAGAACGAGTTTTCTAACTCGTTCATCTGAGAACGGGGAAACGAGTTGGAAAACTCGTTCTACGTTGTCCCGCCTCGTCCTCGACGCCTCCGAAGAAACCATCGGCCCTCGCAGCCTCTCCATGCTCTGCATCCTCGCCGTCTTCGTGCCGAGCTTTTTCATGACCGGCGCTGCCAAGGCCCTTTTCCTGCCTTTGTCCCTCGCGGTCGGCTTTGCGATGATCGCGTCCTATTTGCTCTCCAGCACGCTGGTGCCCATCCTGAGCATCTGGTGGCACCGCGAGCCCAAGAATCCGACTCCGACTCCGACTCCGACTCCGACTCCGACTCCGACTCCGACTCCGACTCCTACTCCGCCTCCGTCTCGTCCCAGCCCGCTGCGCTACCTCTTCCTCCCGTCGCTCACCACCCGCCACATCCTCGTCCCCTCCTACCTCGCCGGCACGATCTTCGCCATCACGCTCCTCCTTCCCTTCCTCGGCACCGAAATCTTCCCGCAAATCGACGCCGGCCAGCTCCAGCTCCGCCTCCGCGCCCCGACCGCCACGCGACTCGAAACCACCGAGCAGATCGCCACACGCACGCTCGCCATCATCGGCGAAGAAGCCCCCATCGCCACCAGCATGGGCCTCATCGGCGTGCATGCACCGAACTACCCCGTCAATCTCATCCACCAATGGAACAGCGGCCCCGAGGAGGCCACGCTGCAAATCCAGCTCAAGCCCGGCTCGCCACCCATCGCCGCGCTTCGCGAAAAACTCCGCGCCAAGCTCGCCGCCGAGTTTCCATCCGTTTTGTTCTCCTTTGAACCTGCCGACATCGTTTCGCGTGTCATGTCGCTCGGATCACCCACGCCCATCGAAGTCGCCGTCAGCGGCAAAGACTTCGCCGCCAGCCGTGCGCATGCCGAAACGCTCCGTGCCAAGATCGCCAATATTGAAGACCTGCGCGACGTGCAGTTCAGCCAAACCCTCGACTACCCCAGCGTCGATGTGAACATCGACCGCGAACGCGCCGGCCTGCTCGGCGTGAAGATGAGCGATGCCACACGCAGCCTCGTCGCCGCCACCGCCAGCAGCCGATTCACCGTCCCCAACTACTACGCCGACCCCAAAACCGGCCAGAGCATGAGCCTGCAAATCCAGGTGCCGCAGACGATGATGAAAAGCCTCGAAGACCTGCGCAACCTGCCCGTCAGCAGCGCCAACCAAGCCACCGTCCCGCTGCGCAACATCGCCAAAATCAGCGAAGGCAACGTCATCGGCCAATACGACCGCTACAACATGTCCCGCACCGTTTCGGTCATCGCCAACCTGCATGACCAACCGCTCGGCACCGTCGCCAAACAGGTCGAAAAGATCATCGCCGACAATCCCGCACCCACTGGCACCAGCGTCGCCCTGCGCGGTCAGGTCCCGCCGATGAAGGAACTGCAAAGCGGCCTGCAAACTGGTCTCCTCATCGCCATCATCACCATCTTGCTGCTCTTGATCGCGAACTTCCAAAGTCTGCGCCTCGCGCTCATCGTGCTCACCACGATCCCAGCGGCCTTGCTCGGCGTCGTGCTCGCCTTGAAGCTTACCGGCACCACCGTGAATCTGCAAAGCTTCATGGGAGCCATCATGGCCGTCGGTGTCGCCGTCGCGAACGCCATCCTCCTCGTCACCTTCGCCCACCGCGCCCAACTCAGCGGCCTCAGCAAACGCGACGCCGCTCTCGAAAGCGCCACCACCCGCCTCCGCCCCATTTTGATGACCAGCCTCGCCATGATCGCCGGCATGATCCCCATGGCGATGGCCAAAAGCCAAACCAGCCCCCTCGCCATCGCCACCATCGGCGGCCTCGCTTTGGCAACCGTCGCCACACTGCTCGTGCTGCCCGCCGTGTATGCGCTGCTGGCGTCCAAGAACGCGAAGGAGGCTTCTCTCGAACCCACTGAATAGGCCCCATGCGTCTCATGAGTCCCATGAGACCTATCCGAACCACTCCATGACTTCCATGACTCGCCTTTTGCTTTTCTGCCTCTGCTCCAGCGCTTTCGCTTTGGAGCTACCCACCACCAAACCCACCACCGGCACCATCCATCGCTGGGTTTCGTTGCCCTCCACGCTCGCGCCATGGCAGCAAGCGACACTCTACGCCAAAGTCACCGGCTACATCGCCAAGATCAGCGTCGATAAAGGCGATACCGTCAAAGCAGGTCAAGTGCTCGCCACGCTCGAAGTGCCGGAACTCGAAGCCGACATCGCCAAAGCCAAGGCCGAGGTCAAAGCGGCCGAAATCGAGGTGAAACGCCTCCACGAAGCCCGCGCGAAGTCTCCTGATCTCGTGCTGCCGCAGGCCGTCGATGACGCCGAAGCCAAACTCGCCATCGCGAAGGCCGGATTGGAGCGCGGCGAGACCCAAATCCAGTTCGCGACCCTCAAAGCGCCCTTCGACGGCATCGTCACCGCCCGCTTTGCCGATCCCGGCTCTCTCGCCACCGCGAACACCACCAAGCTGCTCGAAGTCACCGACCTCAGCACCCTGCGCCTGCAAATCCCCGTCACCGAACTCGAAACCGGTCTCGTGACCGTCGGTAAGCCCGTGAAAGCCCAAATCGACGCCGCCGGAGCCACGCCCGTCGAAGCCAGCATCAGCCGCATCGCCTACGCCCTCGATCCCGCCACGCGCACCATGCTCGCCGAAGCCGATTTGAAGAACCCCGACCTCAGACTCCGCCCCGGCATGTATGCTATGACCAAGATCGCCGTCGAAAAACACGACAACGCGACGCTCATTCCCGTCGCCGCCCTCGTGATGGAAAAGACCAATGCCTTTGTCTTCAAACATGCCGATGGCAAAGCCATCAAGACTGCCGTGAAGATCGGCTTCAATGACGGCGTGAATGTCGAAGTCCCAGAATTGAAAGCCGATGATGTGCTGCTGGTGCCGGGAACCACCGCACTCACCGATAAACAAGCCGTCACCGCCAAGTAAGTTGGAGTCTAGGCTTTAGCCGACTCTTTGAAATCCCCATCCTCCCAAACCTCGGCTAAAGCCTAGACTCCAACCTCTGACTGCCATGCCCTCTTTGATTCGATCCTTTGGACTGCTTTTGTTCGCATCTGTGTCGGTAGCCGCGCCAGTTCACGTCGATCTGCCGACCGTCATGTTGCTCGCGGGGGCGAACAATGATGAAATCCAGCTCGCCAAAACAAAGCATACGGAGGTCCTGGCGGAGTCGAAGCTGGCCTGGCAGCGGTTTTGGCCTTCGTTGACGCTGGGGGCGGGTTATCGGCGCACGGATGGGAATGTGCAGGACATCGCGGGCGCGGTGTTTGATGTTAGCAAGCAGCAGTACACCGTGGGACCGAATCTCATGATCGATTGGTCGCCGGGGGACATGTATTACGCGGCGCTGGCGGCGAAACAGCGGGCGTTGGCAGCCGAGCAACTCGCGGAGAAAACGCGACGCGACATCGTGATGCAGGCGACGGGCCGTTACTACGATCTTTTGGCTGCGGAGGCCTCGCTGGCGATCATCGAGGACGATTTGCGGCTCACGCAGGATTATGAAAAACAGATCGGCGGTGCCGTCGATGCCGGAACGGCCTTCCGAGCCGACTTGCTGCGCGTGAAGACGCAAGTCAGCCGCGAAAAGCTGGCCATCCGACAGCATCAAGAGAAGCGCGATCTCGCCGCTGCGGCGCTCTCGGAGACGCTGCGACTGCCTGCGGACAGTGCGCTTCGGCCTGCGAAGGCTGATCTGGTGCCGGTGCGGCTCCTCGATCGCAAACTCGGTGTCGCCACGCTCATCTCCCAGGCTGCGCAGCATCGTCCTGAGATGAAAGCGGCGGGTGCGGTGAATCAGGCGGCGGTTTTGGAAAAAGACCGCGCACGCGTGGCTCCGATGATCCCGAACGTGCAGGCGGGTTACAGCTTTGGCGGACTCGGCGGCGGCTACAATGGTGACGTGAGTAACTTCGACGACACTCAAAATATGTACATTGGCCTTGGCTGGAAAATTGGTCCTGGAGGGCTTTTCGACAAACAACGCCAAATCATCGCTGGAGCGCAGGAAGAAGCGACGCAGCTCCAAGCAGGCCAAATCAAGGCGGCGATCGGTCGCGAGGTCGTGGAGGCCGCGGCGAGGGCGCAAAGCGCTCACGATCAGATCGACATCAATGACGAAGCGGTCGCCGCAGCGCAGGAAATGGTGAAACTGGCCAAAGAACGTCAAGCGAGCCAGCTTGGCGTGGTTTTGGAGTATTTGCTGGCTCGTGAGGAACTCACGCGTGCCCGTCAAAGCCGCGTGCAGGCCGTAGCGGCCTTCAACAAGGCGCAGCATGAGCTGAAGTTTGCGGTAGGGCGCTGATCAAAACGCGTTCACGCTCACTTCGAAATACGCGAAATCGGTGTCGCCACTGCGGATCTGACTCTCGACGAAGCCACCGGGGAGGAAGCGGGCATAGCCGAGCGTGGTTTCGAGTTTCTTGGTGATCTGCCAGCGGGCGCGGATGTCGAACTCGTGGCCGACGCTCGTGCCGCTGGAGCCGGTGAGGTCGCGGGCGTTGTTTTCGGCAGCGAGGCGATCCGTGGCGCTATCGAGCCAGTACCAACTGTAGCCGAAGTCGATGCGCAGGTTTTTCATTGGCGTGAGCTCCACGCGCAGCTTCGGAGCGCGAATGTTTTCATACACAATGTAGTCATTGGCCGACCAAGGACGCCCGAAGCCGAAGAAGCGCTCGAATCGGTTGTCGGTGTTGTCGTTCGGATCGCGGTCGCCGGTGGCTTGACCGTAAAAGAGGCTCACGCGGGGCTTCCAGGGATGGGTGAGCGTGTAGCCGATCTCGGCGGTGGCGGCCCAGGCACGCACGTTGCGAGAGCCATTGCGGCCAAACTGGTTGGTGTAGCTCACATCGTAGTCGAAAACGCTGCCGGTGACCTTGCCATAGGCTCGCAGGCCGGGCGAATGCACGAGACGCTCGGCCACCCCGGCGTAGGCGCTTTGGTTCAAAGCAAGGTAGTAGGGCTCCAGCGTCATCTTTTCTCCCCAGCCCCGCCATTGGCCGATGGCGGCATACACCCACTGCTGCTCCACCGGGCGATCCCATTCATACATGGAGCGGTTCAGCGGTTGCACGGCGAGGAGATCGAGCTGCCAGTCGTTCGACTGCTGACCGATGAGGCCGTGAAAGCCCTGGAAGGTGTTCGCGGTGTTGCGCCACTGGTTGTTGCCGATGAGGCGGCGGTCGAGGAATTCAAAATTGTGAATGCCGTAGCGCAGGCCGATGGGCCGAGCATTGCCTGCGGCATCGCGTGGCAGGAGATCTTTGAAGTGAAGCTCCGCGTAGAGGCGGATGAACTCGAACTCATTCACATCACGGCCATCCCGTGGATAGCGGCTGTGGTAGCGACGCGAGTCCTGCATCTCGACGGCAAAGCGGAATGGATCGATCACATCATGGATGCCGATGTAGGCCCGCGTGCGATGCAGGAAGGGATCATCGAGACCGGCTTGCGCCCGGCGCAGGTCGTCATCGCGGTATTCGTAGCGAAAGCGGTAGTCGAGGCCGAGGTCGAGCCATGCGGCGTTTTTGAGGAAGTCGATCCCGGTATCCGGCGCATGGCGGGCATATTTGGGCGGATCAGAGTCACGCGTGGTGCTGTAGCCCTGCGCAAAGAGCGAAGGACTAAGAGCAAAGAGGCAGAAGATGAGCCTGAGGGCGGGGCGCATGCGGCGGGTCATCTGAACGACAAATCGCGCCTTGTCATGCTCATGGGTTGCAAAAAGGGCGGATGCGTGTCGTTTTGCGCCCCTTCCACCGCATGAAACTCCTGCTCCCCATCCTCCTCCTTGCCGCCGTGTCCGCCCGTGCGGCCGATTCCAAGGCCAAAGCCGACGAAAAGCCCTCGCCCATTGGTTACAGTGACACGCCGGTGATCCCCGGCTCGCAGTGGAAGGTGCATGACATTGATCGTCCGCGTCCTGTGGCTGTGGCTCCTGGCAAAGAGAATGCCGCAGCACCCTCCGATGCCATCGTGATCTTTGACGGCACCAGCTCGGATGCCCTCCAGGCGAAGGAAAAAGACGCCAAGGGCAAGGAGACCGGCAAGATCATCCCTTGCCCATGGAAGATCGACAGCGGCGTGCTCATGATCTCCGGCGGCGATTGCTGGACGAAGCAGGAATTCGGAAGCTGCCAGCTCCATCTCGAATGGATGAGCGAGCCGCACACGAAGGGCAATTCGCAGAAGAAGGGCAATGCCGGTGTGTTCTTCATGGATCGCTACGAGTCCCAGATGCTCGACTGCGACAACAACCCCACCTACGCCGACGGCATGACCGGTGGCGTATATGGCCAGACACCACCGCTCGTGAATGCCGTGCGTCCCGCCGGCCAGTGGCAGGTCTATGACATCATCTTCACCGCCCCGAAACTGGAAAACGGCAAGGTCGTCGAGCCCGCCTACATCACCACCTTTGTGAACGGCATCTGCGTGCAGAACCACACGAAGATCATGGGCCCCACGAAGCACAAGAACATCACCGATTACTCCGGCGACTTCCCCGAAAAGGCCCCCATCCGCATCCAGGACCACAAAAACGAGCCCCCCGTGCGCCTGCGCAACGTGTGGATTCGTCCGATGTGAGCCACTCGGTCTTCGAGTGAACCTCAAAGAGGCACCCGCCGCAGAGTTTGCGATTCTTTTGCCGACTCTGCGCCCCTGCCCGAAACCCGCCCGGATTGCGCCTTGCACCCCGCCCGGTGCCTCTTACTATCGCGCCCTCTTTCCCCCAAAAAACACCCGCATGAGCAAGCACGTCAAACTTTACATCCCCGGTCCCGTCGAAGTCAGCGCTGATACCTACGCCGCCATGGCTGCACCCATGATCGGCCACCGCGGGAAGGGCTTCCAGGACCTCTACGCCGAGATCCAGCCGATGCTCCAGACGCTTTTCGGCACGAAGCAGCAGGTCTTTCTGAGCACCTCTTCAGCCTGGGGCGTGATGGAAGGCTCCATCCGCAATCTGGTGAAGAAAAAAGTGCTCAACTGCTGCAACGGTGCCTTCTCCGACAAGTGGCTCGATGTCTCCAAGCGCTGCGGCAAGGAAGCCGAGGCCTACCAGGTCGAGTGGGGCCAGCCCATCATGGCCGCCGAAATCGACAAGCGTCTCGCTACCGGTGAGTTCGACGCCGTCACCTTCATCCACAACGAAACCTCCACCGGCGTGCTCAGCCCCATCGCCGAGATCGCCGCGCTGAAGAAGAAGTATCCCGATGTCATGTTCATCACGGATTCCGTCTCCGGCTTCACCACCGTGCCGGTCAATTTTGACGAACTCGGCCTTGATGTGCTGCTCACCGGTTCGCAGAAGGCCTTCGCACTGCCTCCGGGCTTGGCGCTCTTCACTGCCAGCGAGGCCGCCATGGCCCGCGCCGCCACGGTCAATGATCGCGGCTACTACTTCGACTTCATCGAGTTCAAAGCGAACGGCGAGAAGAGCATGACGCCCTCCACGCCTTGCATCAGCCTCATCTACGGCCTGCGCCACCAGTTGAAGAAGATCTTCGCCGAAGGCCTTGATGCCCGCTACGCCCGCCACGCCAAGCTCAACGGCATGGTCCACGAATGGGTGAAGAAGAACGGCTTCGAGTTCTTCGCGCCAGAAGGCTACCGCTCCAAGTCGCTCACCTGCGTCGCCAACAACAAAAACATCGACGTCGCTGCCTTCATCGGCCTGCTGAAGAGCAATCACAGCATGATTATCGACGGCGGTTACGGCAAGCTGAAGGGCAAAACCTTTCGCGTCAGCAACATGGGTGACGAATCTGAAGCGAGCATGACCACGGTCATCAACGCGCTCGAGGACTCTCTCTCGAAGCTGTAATTCGCCCGCCATGACCCTCATCTCAGGACCTCAAGTCGCCGAAAAAGTCCTCGCCGAATGCCAGCGTGACATCACCGAGCTCAAAGCTCGCGGAGTCACTCCCGGGCTTGCCGTGGTGCTCGTCGGAGATGATCCGGCCTCGCGGGCCTATGTGCGGTCGAAGGACAAAAAGTGCCGCGACCTTGGTCTGCACTCTGTGAAGCTCGAATTGCCTGCCACGACCTCGCAGGCCGAGCTTTTGGAGGTCGTTGCCAAATTGAATGCTGATCCGGCCATTCACGGCATTTTGGTCCAAAGCCCGCCGCCGAAGCACATCGATGAGGCCGCCATCGTGCGGGCTATTGATCCGGCAAAAGATGTGGACGGCTTTCACCCAGTGAACGTCGCCAAATTGGCCCTGGAAGACCCCACGGGCTTCGTGCCTTGCACCCCACTCGGCTGCCAGCGGCTCCTCATCGAAGCTGGCATCGAAACGAAAGGCGCTCACGCCGTGGTCATCGGTCGCAGCATGATCGTCGGCAAGCCCATGGCCCTGCTGCTGATGGCGAAAGGCCCCGGCGGCGATGCCACCGTCACCGTCGCTCATTCTCGCACTCGCGATCTCGGAGCGATCACTCGCCAGGCGGACATCATCATCGCCGCCATCGGTCGCCCTCACTTCCTGAAGGCCGAGCACGTCAAAGAAGGTGCTGTCGTCATCGACGTGGGCATCAACCGTGTCGAAGCGCCTGAAACCGAAAAAGGCTACAAGCTCGTCGGCGATGTCGCTTTCGATGAAGTGGCCCCGAAATGCCGTGCCATCACCCCGGTGCCTGGAGGCGTCGGCCCCATGACCATCGCCATGCTCATGGCGAACACCGTCAAAGCCTGCAAACAGAGCCTGCCATAAGCAGTACCCGTTTTCCCACCTGTTAGATGACCACGAAACTCGATCCCAAGTTCACCAACCTCCTCAACGACACCGCCGCCAAGCTCCAAACGCTCGACGTGGCAGGTCGTGTGCTCGAAACCGCTGCCCCAGCCCTTCTCGCCTGTGCCAACGAGATTGCTCGGCAATTGACTGAGTTTACCAGCGCCCTCGCGGTGGCTCAGGAAGAGAAGTTCAGCGCAGATTTTGCCGAAAAAGAAGCCGCCATCCTCGCCCGAGACCTTGCTGCGGCTGAAAAAGCTGCCGAGAAGGCCCGTGTGCTGGCCGAGCGTGAAGCTGCCAAGCTCGCCGCCGCCGAAGCGAAGATCAAAGCCATGGAGGAGAAGGAAGCTGCGCGTCTCGCGAAGGAGCAGGCCGCTGCGGAAAAGGCCGCTGAACGTGCTCGCCTCGAAGCGGAACGTGAGGCGGAGCGCAAAGCCGCGGCCGAAGCGAAGTTCAAAGCCATGGAAGAGAGAGAAGCCGCCATCCTCGCCCGTGATCAGGCTGCTGCGGAAAAGGCGGCTGAGAAGGCACGTTTGCAGGCCGAACGTGAGGCCGCCAAGCTCGCTGCTGCCGAAGCGAAGATCAAAGCCATGCAGGAGAAGGAAGCCGCCCGCCTCGCCAAGGAGCAAGCAGCCGCAGAAAAGGCCGCTGAACGTGCTCGCCTCGAAGCGGAACGTGAGGCGGAGCGCAAAGCCGCTGCCGAAGCGAAGGAACGCGAGCGACTCGAACGCGAGACCGCCCGTGAAGCCGAACGCGAGGCCGCCCGCAAAGAACTCGAAGCCATGAAGGCTGCCGCTGCCGCCCTCAAAGCCAAGCAGGAGGCCGACAATGCCGCCCACCGTCGAGCCGAAGAAGAAGGTCGTGCCCGCCGTGAGGCCGCCCTGGCCAAAGCCCGTGCCGAGCAGGAAGCCAAAATGCGGGCCCGACAGGCGGCCTCCCTCGCCATTCTAGCCGCCGAAAAAGCAGCGCTCAAAGCCGCGAAGGCTTGATCGGGCCTCTCCGCTTCTACTCCATCCCCAGCGCCCGCTTCCTCTCGGCATTCGAGAGGTTCTTCATGCCCTCCACGGCCTTGTAAAAGGCCTCGTGATCACCGCCGCCTTGTTTGAGCAGCCGCTCAAAGCCGGGCACGAGCGTGTGGTAAGTGGAGAGAGTATTCAGCCGGGCATTGTTCCAGACGAGTTTAAGCTCTTTCCCTGTCTTCACATCTGCCGCCTTGTCCTTCATGCCCATGGAAGCCAGTTGGGATTGCAGTCGGGTCAGAAGCTCGTTTTTGGCCTCGATGGTGGGGTTCGGACGAGCGTAGAGCTGGCGGAGCTTCTCACGTGTTTCGAGGGCGAGACGGATCATGGTGCTTTCAAGCCGCAGCTTCTTCTCGTAGTCACGCAGCTCGGCGTGCCGTCCCTTCGACTTCAGCCAGTGGCGCACCGCTGCCTCCGCATTGGCCGTGGCAAAGGCCTCGTTGAAGTCCGTATCACCCGGCACAAACACACG
Source organism: Verrucomicrobiaceae bacterium (assembly GCA_016713245.1). Lineage (GTDB taxonomy): Bacteria > Verrucomicrobiota > Verrucomicrobiia > Verrucomicrobiales > Verrucomicrobiaceae > Prosthecobacter. Next base: position 2,452,262 of record JADJPM010000004.1, read on the forward strand.
GGCATGCGTCAGCTCGTGGAAGATGAGTTCGGCGAATTCCGCGTCGCTGCGATGCAGTCCCGTGTTAAGGATGGGGTCTTTGAAGAAGCCCAGCGTTGAGTAGGCCTCCACACCAGCGGCAAAGACATCGTAGCCTGCACCTTTCAGCTTCGTGGCTTCCTGCCGAGCATCTTCCTGCGAGAAGAAGCCGCGATAGGCCAGCTTACCCACCAATGGATACCACCACTGCTTCGGCTCCGTTTGGAAGGTCTCCGCCGCATACACCACCCAGACCACGAAGGGCCGTTTCAGGTCCGTGTAGGTGCCAAAGCTCTCTGCGGGGAGTTTGAGGTGCGTTTTGGCATACTCGCGGAGTTCCAGCGCCAGACGCAGCTTCTTCTTCACGGCCTCCGTCTCGGCTGGATCGGCCAGCACCTCCTTCACCGGCCTCTGTCCGCCCCAAATCTCCGCCTGGCCTCGCATGGCCTGCGAATAAAATTTCACCGTGCTGCACGACGAAACGAGCAAACCGGTGAGGAGGGCAAAGAGTAAGCGATTCACGGCGCGGAGCATGAAGCGGGCTGCCCTTGGCTCAAACTGGAAACTATACCAGCGTCTTCAAATACTCCCGCAGCGCCGGAGCGATGTCGTCGCGTTGAAGGGCGAAGTGCAGGTTGGCTTTGAGGAAGTCGAGCTTGTTGCCGATGTCGTGGCGCTGGCCGTCATAGACGAGGCCGTGCAGGGTCTCCTCGCGCATGAGAGAGGCCATGGCATCGGTGAGCTGAAGCTCGCCACCTTTGCCGGGAGGCGTGTTTTGCAGGTGGTGAAAGATGCGAGGGCTCAGCACATAACGGGCGCTGACAGCGAGATTCGATGGCGCGTCTTCGACCTTGGGTTTCTCGACGAAGACATCGGCTTGGATCAAGCCGGGTGCCACCTCAGGACCACCGAGGATGCCGTAACGACTCACTTTATCTGGCGAGACGCGTTGTAGCGCCACGGCGCTGCCGCCACGTGCCTCAACGACATCGGCGAGCTGCCGCGTGACGGGTTTATCGGTGTGGCTGGCGACAACGGTATCACCCAAAAGCACGGCGAAAGGTTCATCGCCTACATGGTCACGAGCATACAGGATGGCATCGCCCAGGCCACCCATCTTGGGCTGCCAGACGTAGTGGATACGGGCGAGGTTCTGGAGCTGGCGAAGGTCTTCGAGATCGCTCGTGCGGCCTTTGCCTGCGAGTTCGCTCTCCAGTTCGAAAGCGGGATGAAAGTGCTCCTCGATGGCTCGTTTCGACCGCGAGATGACGATGAGCACATCGGTGATGCCGGAAGCGGCAGCCTCTTCGACGACGTATTGGATCACTGGCTTGTCCACCAGCGGCAGCATCTCCTTCGGCACCGCTTTGGCGATGGGCAGGAAACGCGTGCCATAGCCAGCGGCAGGAATGACGGCTTTGCGGACTATGGAACTCATGACAGCGAATAGTTTAGGCGTCGTCGCGAGTCAGAGCACCATCCACGAGGCGCATGGCTTGGCGGGCATTTTTGCCTTGGAGCGGCTCCGGCAGGGCAGCATCGGGGAAGCCTTGGTAGCAGACGGGACGCACCCAGCGGTAGATGCTGGCGGTGCCGATGCTGGTGAAGTGGCTGTGGCTGGCGGCGGGATAGGGGCCGCCATGGTGCATGGAGGGGCAGACTTCGATGCCGGTTGCGAAAGCATTGAAGATGAGACGGCCCACCTTCTTTTCGAGCACGCGGAGGAGCGGGGCGTAGTCGATGAGGTCCTGCTCGGTGCCGTGAATCATGGCGGTGAGCTGGCCTTCGAGGCTGTTCGCAAAACGGAGCATGTCGTCGAGCGTGGGGCACTCGGTGATGATGGAGCACGGGCCGAAGACCTCGCGACGCAGTTCTTCATTCGCTTCCAGCACATCGAGCGTGGTGGTGAAAATGCGGCAGGCAGCCTGCGTGGCCTCGTCTTTGGCTTCAGCCTCAGATTGCCCTGCTAGTTCCAGACCATCAATCGTGCGCCAAACGGCCGTGCCGGCATCGTAGGCCTCGCAAATGCCGCGATGCAGCATGCTCTGCGGGGCCACTTTGGTGGCGTGCGCGGCGGCATTGCTCACAAACTGCTTCAATTCGGCGCCTTTGAGGCCGAGCACGATGGCGGGATTCGTGCAGAACTGGCCGACGCCCATCGTGACGGAGCCGATGTAGCCTTCGGCGATCTTGGAGGCACGCTCCTTCAAAGCGCCGGGCAAGACGAAAACTGGATTGATCGAGCCCATCTCGGCATACACGGGAATCGGGTGATCACGCTCCGCCGCCGCATCCATCAAAGCGCGGCCACCACGTAGCGAGCCCGTGAAGCCCACTGCCTGCGTGAGCGGATGCTTGACCAACGCCATGCCGATCTCCGTGCCTTTGCCGTGGAGCAGCGAGAAGCAACCCGCAGGCAAACCGACCTTGTGCAAAGCATTCACAACCGCACGGCCGAGCATCTCACAGGTGCCCGGATGCGCCGGATGACCTTTCACCACGACCGGACAACCGGCAGCGAGAGCACAAACCGTGTCCGTGCCCACCACGCCGATGGCGAAGGGGAAATTCGAAGCCCCAAAGACCACCACCGGGCCGATGGGCATCATCACGCGGCGCACATCCGGCTTCGGCAGCGGTTGGCGATCTGGGATGGCATGATCGATACGGGCATCCGCCCATGAGCCCTCGCGGATCAGCGCCGCGAAGAGCTTGCACTGGCCGACGGCGCGACCGCGTTCACCGGTGACACGAGCCATCGGCAGGCCCGTCTCCGCATGCGCACGCTCCAGCAGCGGATCTCCCAGCGCCATGATTTCATCGGCGATGGCATCGAGCAAAGCGGCCCGCGTTTCGACCGGAGCGAGACGCAGCGCATCAAAGGCCCCCTCGGCGGCCGAAAGGGCCTCGTCGGCTTCCGCGACCGTGGCATCGGCGTAGGCTGGCTCCAGCTTCGCCGAGGTGGCAGGATTGACGCCGTGATAAAAGTGTCCGTGAGGGGCAGATTCGCGTCCTGCGATAAGGTGGGAGCCAGTGAGAGTCATGGTGGTGGGGAAAGGAGGTGCAGCCTCTAGCACGGAGACGAGCTTGGGCAAGGAGTCCTGCCAACTCGCCGACCTTTGCAGGCCACGAGGAAGCCTTCTTGACCTCCCGTGGACTTCCTGCCTATTCCCCCATGCTTTTGCGCCTTCTCCTTCTCACCCTGCTCACCACCTCACTGCACGCCCAGACGGATGCCAAGACCCAGCTCGCCGAGGCGCAAAAGATGCTCAAGGAGACCTCGCCGGGTATTTTTGACCTCAACGGCATCCAAATCACTGCCGCCACGCGGGAGGTGCGCATCCCCTGCTCTGTCCTGCATCAAAAACTGCCCATCGAATACGCTCTCTGCCACGAGGCGGGCGAAAAAGTGCATGAAACCATCCTGCAGACGGCCGTGCGCCCAATCCAGGTGCAACTCGCCCTGCTCCTCGCCAATTATCAACCGAGCACCCAGGGCATCCTCGAAAAGCTCGATCCCAACGAGGAGCGCCCTTATTCAGACAAAGACATCGCGCCGCCCACACCCGGTGCCAATCGACTCGCCATCCACTGCGAGTGGAAAGAGGCCGACAAGCTCAAGAAGGTCCCGTTGTCCGATTTCATCCAGGACAGCGACACGAGGAAAACACCGCCCGACCTCGGCACCTGGATCTTTAACGGCAGTCTCATCGACAAAGACGGCTTCAACGCAGAAATCACCGGCTCCATCATCTCCACCTATGTGGATCGCCTCGCCGTCATCAATTCCTCCGCCAAGGGCAATCACCGCGATGATCTGTGGATCAGCATGCCTTCAAATATTCCCGCTGAAGAGACCGCCGTGACGCTCATCATCACGCCCGCGAAGGAATGAGAGCGCGATAAAGCGATCTCGGATTGGCTGGTTTTTGAACCCTTCCCGCGCCTCGGGCGTCGGAATCATCAACAACCATGCAAGACCATGAAAACGCCCTCTTTGGTCATCGTCTCCGCCGTTCGGACGCCCTTTTCTCGCGCTGGAACGGACCTCGCCCACCTCGATGCGGTTGAACTCGGCCGCCATGCCGTCAGTTCGCTGCTCACCCGCACCGGGATTGACCCCATGCTCGTGGATGAAACCATCCTCGGCTGCGTCGGCCAACCACCAGATGCAATGAACATCGCCCGCGTCATCGCTTTGCGTGCCGGCCTTCCCGAATCGAAGCCCGCGATGACCGTGCATCGCAACTGCGCCTCCGGCTTGGAGGCACTCACGCTCGCCCACGCCAAGATGTGCGCCGGACAAGGCGAGGTCTTCATCGTCGGCGGCACCGAAAGCATGAGCCAGATGCCGTTTTACTTTTCGAAGCCCGCCGTGGCCAAGTTTGCCGCGATGAGTCGCGCTCGTGACTTCAAAGGTCGTGCCATGGCCGCCATGCATTTTCGCCCGGCCGACTTCGCCCCGGTCATCGGACTGAAATTGGGGCTTACCGATCCCGTTTGTGCGCTGAACATGGGCCAGACGGCGGAGGTGCTCGCTCGAGAGTTTGGCATCTCCCGAGAGGTTCAGGATGCCTTTGCCATGCGCAGCCATCTGCGTGCCACGCAAGCAAATCATCTGCTGAATCAGGAAATCGCGCCGGTGCTGGGAAAACACCTCGTCTCGACCGACAACGGCATCCGCGCCGATTCCAGCCTCGACAAGCTGGCGAAGCTCAAACCGCTTTTCGATTCGCTCACCGGCACTGTGACCGCCGGAAATGCCTCGCAAGTCACCGATGGAGCCGTCGCGCTGCTCGTCGCCAGCGAGGAAGCCGCCGCCGCGCATGGCTGGAAGCCCCCCGGCAGGCTCGTCAGCTATGCCGCCACCGGTTGTGATCCGATGCGCATGGGACTGGGTCCTGTGCGAGCTATCGATGCCGCCTTGCATCGTGCAGGATGGAGATTGGCCGATGCCGATGTCATCGAAATCAATGAAGCCTTCGCCGCGCAGGTGCTCGCCGTGATGAAATGCCTCGCCGATCCCGCCAGCGCTCGCCGCGCCGGTTTGGAGGCGGCTTTAGGAGAGATCGATCCCGCCAAAGTGAATGCCTGTGGCGGAGCCATCGCCCTCGGACATCCCGTCGGTGCCAGCGGAGCCCGTCTCGTGCAGACCGCCCTCCACCAACTGCATGCCACCGATGCCCGCAAAGCCATCGTCAGCCTCTGCATCGGCGGCGGCCAGGGCATGGCGGCTTGTTTGGAGGCATTTTGAGGCTGTTTCGTGCTCAGGCTGAGGTTCGCAGTTGAGCGAGCGGTATCTTCGGGTAAATGCCGCGCATGGTTCTTCCCATTGTCCGCCATCCCGAGCCCATTCTTCGTGCCAAATGCCGCCCCGTGACGCAGGTCACGCCCGAGATCCGTCAACTCGCGGCGGATATGCTCGAAACCATGCGTGAGGCCAATGGCATCGGCTTGGCCGCACCGCAGATCGCTCAGGATGTGCAGCTCGCCGTCATTGATTGTGCGCATAACCCAGACTCCATTTCGTATTTCAAAGTCAACGGACAGCCAGCCGAGATGGTGAAGCACATGCCCGTCGTCTTTTTGAATCCCCAGCTCCAGCTCGGCAACGCCAAAGAAACCGGCGAAGAAGGCTGCCTGAGCTTCCCCGGCCTCCGCGGTGACATCCGCCGCTCTGAAGCCATCACCGTCACCTTCATGAACCTCAAGGGCGAGACCGAGACATGGGAGACCGATGGACTCCTCGCCCGTGCCTTCCAACACGAGATCGATCACCTCAACGGTGTGCTCTTCATCGACCGCATGTCCGCCGCCGCCAAAGTCGGCCTCAAGCGCAAGCTGGCCCGTCTCATGGCCGAGTGGGAAGAGGAGGATTAATCCGCGTCTCTGCTGTCGTGGAAGACGTCCGTTTTCCCTTCCCTCTCGGCAGGCTGACGCCAGCCGCTACGATCACGCCCAAAGCCACCGCAGAGTCGTAGCGGAAAACGTGAGTTTTCCCTCCTCGCTCGGCAGGCTCACGCCAGCCGCTACGATCACGAACAAGGCCATCGTTGAGTCGTAGCAGAAAACGTGAGTTTTCCATCCCCGCTCGACAGGCTCATTTCTTCCCGGGAATCTCCGGCTTGGGCCAAGCTTCCCCGCCCTGCTCGATCCAGGCTTTTTCGATTTGGGCTGGAATGAAATTCCCGGCGTAGTGGGCGATGGGTTCGTTCTTCTTCAACGTGGCCATGATGGTGGGAACGGCGGCTTCGATGTCTTTCGCCGATTGGCCGCTGAACTTTTTCACCTCAGCCACCAGCGCTTTGAAGTAGCTCTGCTGGTTCTCCAGCATCTCCGGACCACCCCGCGGGCCGTGGCCGGGGCACACAATCTGCGCTCCGAGCTTCTTCACGGCTTCCAGCGTCTCGATCCATTCACCGATGTTGCCATCGCCAGTGAAATTGTAGGGGCCATTCACGCAGGCATCGCCGGTGAAGAGGATTTTTTCCTTCGGCAGCCAGGCCCAGCCATCGCCATGCGTGTGGGCGGTGCCAAAGTGAAGCAACTCCACGCGGTGCTTTCCATCGTCAAAGATGAGCTCGTTGCGATACAGCAGGGTGGGAGCCTTCAGCTTGCTGCTTTGAAGGTCCTTGCGGTTCTTGGCCGCCTCCTCCCAGCGACCGGGTTTGTCGCCGAAGAGGCCGGTTTCGTATTTCTTCATCTCGGCAAGTGCGCCTTCATGCGCCACGGGCGTGGCCCCCTTCTCCAGCCAGACCTGATTGCCGTAGGCGTGGTCACCGTGGTGATGGGTATCAAAGGCAAAACGCACCGGCTTGTCCGTGATCGCCTCGATCTTCGGGATGATCACGCGGGCACCGGACGGGAAATTCGCGTCGATGACGAGCACGTAGTCTTCAAAGACGACCCAGCCGTTGTTGCAGTGACCGGAGGGGCGAACCTCTCCATCGTGGAAATAGATATCCTCGGCCACCTTCTCCACGACATTGACCTCCGCGTGACAGGTCAAAGCGGCAAAACTCAGGGCGGCGACGACAGGAAAGAGAACAGGGAATTTCATAAAGCGGCCGAGTTTGTGAAAAAACGCGGCCTTTGGCAAGCCCGCTTACTTCAAGAGACGTGCCGCACTCACCTCGCCGTTCTCACCAGCGGTGAAGACGCAGCGCTTGCCTTTGACCTCGTGCACAATGACCAGCGTCTTGTTCCAGCCGGGCGTCGGATCGGCTCCAAGCCAGGGTGGATTGGCAATAAACTGCGCCCCAGGCTCGGCGAGCAGGTTCTTCACGCGTTCCGTCACATCCGCAAAATGTGTGCCCGAGCCATAAACCGCCGAAACGACCTTCACCGGCATCTTCTCAGGCTCCGGCGCGGGTTTTCCATTCGGCAGCAATTTGATAAACGAAGCCTCGCCAATGCCCAGCGAGAGCGAATCGGTGTTCCAGAGGTTTTCGAACTTCGCCAGATCGCAGACGCCAGTCATCTCGATGAGATCCCCCTTTCGCAGCGTGGCCAGCTTCGGCAGCATGTCCTTGTCCTTCCAGGCTCCGGCAAAGACGCGGATGGCATAGCCTTCATCCGCCGGAAGATGAGACCACACGGTGAATCGTTCCCAGTAATCAACGCCATGCACCTTAAAGCGCAGTCGCATCGGCCGCTTCGCCTCAACGAGCTTCTTTTTGAGCAATCCATTCGCCACCTCCTTCTGCGCTGCGGACCAGTCGCGAGCCATCTCAGGTTCGAGGTCCTTCGGGATGACCGCCAGCACGTCCCGGTAGCTGCGGATGGGCTTCGGCTGCTTTTTGCCCTCGCGTGGGGGCTCGGCACTGTGGAGGGAAAGGCTGGTGAAAACGGCGAGGATGAAAAGAAGCAGTTTCATGTGTTTGCCCGCAGCCTACTCTGATCCCCTTCCCGGCCACAAGCGCCTTTCACAACCTTTGCCCACTCTCCCCATGACCACCCGCCTCACCTGCACCGCCCTCCTCTGCCTCGCCAGCTTCGCTATCGCTGCCGATAATCCGAAGCTGCCGCGAGTCCCATCCAAACCCATTGCCGTGAAGAAGGAACTGCTCTTTGAAGATGACTTCTCCGCCAGCACACCCGCGAAGCCCTGGCACCGAGTGGTCGAGACCTTCACCTTTGAAAACGGCGAACTGAAGGGCACCCAGACACGTGAGACAGACTCGACCGCCCCCGATGGCAAAGTCATCAAAGCGCACGCCGCCGTGCACGGCCTCGAAATCCCCACACAGGACAGCGTCGTGGAATGCCGCATCAAGTTTGACGGGGCCACCATGATCGATGTGGAGTTCGATGACCGCCAGTTTGCTGGCAGCCACTACGGCCATCTTTGCCGTGCCCAGGTGCGCCTGAACGGCGTCACGATCATCGACGAGAAGGACGGCAACATGCGCAGCGACATCTACGACATGAAAAAGGACCCGGCGAAGAAAGCGGAGGTCGCCAAGCTGCTCGCTGGCCGTCAGGTGACCTACCCGGTAAAGCTCGAAACCGGCAAGTGGTATGCCCTCGTGGTCGAAACGGTGGGTGATGAGATGCGTGTCAGCCTGGATGGCAAAGGCGTGGCTTGGCTGAAGTCCTCCGGCATTGCCCACACCACCAAATCGAAGATCGAACTCGGTGTGGCGGGCAAAACAGGCAGCTTTGACGATGTGAAAGTTTGGAACGCCGCCCCGGCCAAACCCAAGAAGTAAGCTTCGAGCCAAAAAAACCGGACGCCCGCTTTCGCAGGCGTCCGGTGTGAGGGAAACGCGGAAGTGAATTACTTCTCGGTGGCTTCACCGGCCTGGAGCCAGCCGGAGATACCTGCGGAGAGGTGCTTCACATTCGTGTAGCCGAGTTCAGCAGCCTTGTTGGCAGCAGCTTTATAGGCGCTGCAGGAAGGACCACCGCAATAGGCGACGACGAGAGCGCCTTTGTCAGCTGGGAGCTTGGAGGCGAGATCAGCCTTCGCTTCGGCGAAGTTGACGGCACCGGGAACGTGGCCCTTCGAGTAGGAGGCAGCGCCGTTGACGTCAATGACGGTGACTTTCTTGTCGGCGATGGCCTGCTTGAGATCGGCGATGCTGATGTCCGGGAATTCAGCGGCCATGGCGGCGGTGGCGAACAAGGCGAGGACGAGAGTGAGGAGTTTCTTCATGGTTTGGTATGATTGGGTTTATGGGTTCGTGTGTGTTGGTGCGAAGGGACTGTCGCACTGGCAGTGGCTCCGTTTTCCGGAGCAAATTCATCGAGGAAGGCTGGCGGGATCAAATCGCACGCTGTTCAGACGCAGCCACGCGATAGTTATTCCCACAGGATGAAAAAAACTCCGGGTGGGGTGGCTGGCGTGGAATTGCATGGGCTGTTTCATGCAGGAGTGACTGCGCCATTTATTACGCCGGGAACGCGCCTTGGTTTCAAGACATTTTTTTGAGGCAAACCGGATCAATCCATTGTAACTGCCCCGCCCTCCCCTCAAAAAACGCGCCCTTCCCCAGCTCCCATGCATTCCTCCCTTGAACTCAAACGCGAAGTCGATGCCATTCAGATCCCCAGTGGGGACAGCATCAAACTCCCGCTTGGGATGAAGGTCATCATCACCCAGTCCCTCGGTGGCACCTACACCGTCGCCACCGACTTCGGCCTCGCCCGCATCCAGGCCGGTGACGCCGACGCCCTCGGCATCGACCCCGCGGCGGACAAAAAGGCCGAGCAGAGCACTTCTTCCAACGTCCCCACCGACGTCAGCGACCTCGAAGGCCAGGTCTGGAACCAGCTCAAAAACGTCTATGACCCCGAAATCCCGGTCAACATCGTCGATCTCGGCCTCGTGTATGACTGCAAGGTCGAAGCCGATGCCGAAGGCAAAAACAAAGCCATCGTCAAAATGACCCTCACCGCCCCCGGCTGCGGCATGGGCCCCACCATCGCCGCCGATGCCCAGAGCCGCATCATGACCATCGAGGAGATGGACGACGCCGCCGTCGAGCTCTGCTGGGACCCGCCGTGGAACAAAGACATGATCTCCATCGAGGGCAAAATGAAGCTCGGCATGATCTGAGAGATCAACGCACGGCTTTTGCCAGCCACATTTTTTCTTCGGCCATCAGAGCATCTGGGGGCGTTTTAGAGGCGAGTTGGGTGGCGTGATCGTGATCCCCCTTGATGGCGAGGAGGCCTGCGACGACGGCACGGGGGCCTCCTGGCAGGGAACGGATATCTTCAAGGGTGATGCGGCGGATTTCCCGGGCAAAGGCGGCATCTTGTTTCTTTTGGAGATAGATCATCGCCCACAATACCTGACGGCGAATGCGTAGCGTAGGGGCGGTGACTTCGGGGAGGGCGGTGAGGCGGGTGATGATGACGTCAGGCGGCTCGCCAGCGAGAAGAGCGAGGTAATCGGCTTCGAAGTGCTGAGACTCACGGGCGGCCGGGTGGGCAGCGAGACGACGGGCGAGCGGGAGCAGGACTTGGAGCAGCGGGCTGTGCAGGCGGAGGGTGACAAGGGCCTTTTCGAGGTGCTGCAGCTGCAGGTGAGGCAGGAGGCGGGAATTTTGCGCGACTTTCTCGTAAAGAGTGGCGGCGAGATCGGGGTGGCCGAGGCGGAGAGCGGTGTCCGCGCAGCGGATGAGTGAACTAGGATCACTATCTCGGCTGCTAGCGTCGATGGCGGTTTGCAGCGGCTTGCGAGCGGCTTCGGGGTCGTTTTTATCGAGTTCGGCGGCGATGCAGGCTTCCCATAGCGAGAGGGCAATTCGGTCGAGGGCGAGTCCGGGGCCGCCGAGTAGATCGCGGGCCTTCTGCCAGCGGCCGAGGCGGGCGAGGGTCTCCAGGGAGAGATGCACCATTTCGAGGGCGAGGGGATGATTTTTCTGGGTGAGGGCGGCCTGGGCGATGGCGAGGGTGGTGGGTGGCGGAAGGCCTGTGGCTAGGGCGCTCGCGAAGGCCATGCGGGCGGGGGGCGGAAGACTGGAGGCACGGAGGGTTTCCTTTTCGATGAGGGCGTTCACTTCTGGTTCCGGGAGCAACTGCAGGAGACGGCTGAGTATCCGGTATCGGCTTTCGACAGCCCGTTCGTGCTTTTCGGCGCTGCTGAGCAGTTGCTCGCACTCGCCACGGGTGAGCGCCGCGTCGGTGCAGAGCAGTTGGAGCGCGGTGATGGCTCGGTCTCCGGTGGCGGTGCTGGCTGCGAGCAGTTGGGCACGTCCCCGCTGGTGCAGAATGCCGTCGCCTTGGGAGTAGTCGAGCACGGCAAGTTTGAATCGGGCTTGGGGATCATCCGGTCGGGCTTCGAGGTGGCTGCGAAGCTGGTGGTTTGCGGTTTTGGCGTGGCCGGTATCGCTGAGGAGACGGGTTTCGACTTCGAGGACTTCCAGGGTTTGGCGGGCCTCTTCGCTCATGCGCTCGAGCCAGCCTTGGGCCGCGGTGGGGCGGCTGAGGAGTTGCTCGGCTCGGGCAAGCTGCAAGTAGTCAGCGTCGGTGGCCTGACGGGTGAGGACGATTTTTTGGAGGTTTTGGATGATGCGCTCGGGGTGGCTGCCGACGGCCCAATCCCAACGGGTGATGGCGCGGAGGACGGGGGGGAGCTCGGGGCGGAGGCTTTGGGCTTCGGCCAGGAATTGGCCGGCTTGGGGCCAGTTCGCATCGTCCATGGCGCTTTGGGCCGCCTCAGCGGCGGTTTCGGCGCGGTATTTTTTCCAAGCGTTCCAAGAGAGGATGCCGACTAAAAGCAAGCCGAGGACGGCGCTGCCGAGGAGGAGCATCCAGGGCCGCCCGGAAGCCCTTTGGGCGTTGAGATGGCGCTGGAGTTCTGCGCCGCTGAGGGGCGGTGTGTCGGCGATGGGAACGACAGGGCGGCGCTGGCGGATTTGAGGGCTTGCGGGGTGTAAAAGAGGCTTGGGGCCCAAAAAAGGCATGGGGGCCAAAAGGGGCGCGGGGGCCTCATCGGGCGTTTCGATGATCGTGAGCCCCGGGGACTGCTCAAAAACGCTGCCGGGTTCTGGCCCGTTTTCGGGCGCAGGGTCAGCCCGGGGTGTTTTTTCGGCCCAGAAGCGCAGTTTTTCCAGCCCTGGCAGGTGACTGAGGACGGGCTCAGTTCGCTGGGAGCGTGGAGGGCGGTCTGGCATGGGAGATTCCTGATTTTAGATTCCTGATTTCTGATTGGAGTTCCGAAGCCTGGATTTGGGTTGGTGAAATGATGGCCTACAGAAGACACGGAACAAACGGAAAGTCAGGCCATGCCGCAAAGCAGGTTTCCCTCTCTGGTGAACTCGGCTTTCCCTGCGGTGAATCCGAAACGATCACAGAGGACGCGAAGGGGCTCAGTGATTTGGTCATAAAGAAAGAAGTGAGCCAAAGCTCATGCTACGGGGTGGTTCGGCGCTGCCTTTTGAAGAGCGCAGCACCGAGGCCGAGCATGAGGAGCATGGCCCGCGAGGGCTCCGGCACGGAGCTAAAGCCGGCGGTGATGCCGGTGCCGGGGCTGTTTTCATAGGCGTAGCTGAGGATGCTGCCGCCGCCGGTGTTGTTGAAGCTGACCTGCATCCAGCCGTAGTAGGTGTCGCTGGTGGGGCTGCTTTTCATCTGGAAGCCGATGTAGCCGGGTGTGTTGACCTGGAATTGGTTCCCACCCGGCCCCATGTGCGTGCTGCTGCCGCTGGCGGCGGGTGGGGCGTAGGTCTGGCTGCTGTCGATCATGCTGCCACCGGCGACGTTCACGATCTGGTCACTGCCAGTGATGATGGGGCAGAAAAGGCCGCTGCTGGCGACAAAGACGCCACCTTGGAAGGGATTGATCCACGGCGCGGTGTCGAAGGTGCCGGGCTGGGAGCCTGCGGTGAGCCCACTGGAGGGATTGAGATAGACGCCGCCGCTGTCGTAGGGGATGGGGGTGCTGCTGCTGACATAGATGATGGCGGCATCTGCGGTATGACGAATGGCGAATGTCAGAACGACGAAAGCGAGGAGGTGGCGTGCATTCATGGCGGAGAGGATTGAGAAATCGAAAACGGAAAACAGGCAGCGTTTCATGGGGCTACATGGACGCGGATGCGGAAGAACTGCGCTTTCCGCCCATTCACGAAGGGCAGGTAGGGCACGGTGACCAGTTCGTAGTCGCCGCTCGTGGCGAGGACGGTGGGGATTGCGCTGCTGGGCTGCCAGACGTTGAGCAGGGCGCTGAATTCCGGGGTGTAGATGAGGCCAGCAGCGGCGTGGTCGCGGCGGCGGATGAAGACGGCTCGGTAGTCCAGGCTGTATTGCGTGGGCTCGATGCCGACGATGGGCTGGCCGGTGCGGACGAGGCCGCCGGTGGTGAAGGTGCCGGTGCGTTGCAGATCGCGGTTGTCACTGGCGGTGGGTTGCAGGCCGAAGGCAAATTCGAGCAGGTTCGCCACCCCGTCGAAGTCGGCGTCAAGCAGGTCGCTGCGGTTGCCTCCGGCATCGCTTTGGCCAAAGTAAGTCTGCCGCCAGGCTTCCACCGGGGTGCCGAATAGGCGGAGGGTGAGGGTGCTTGGCACACTCGTGTTCACGCCGCCGTTGGCGGTGCCGCCGTCGTCGGTGGCGATCAAGGCGAGCGTGGTGGTGCCGACGAGGCCGCTGGGGGTGTAGGTGAGGGCGAGGGTCACGGGGTTCACCGTGGGCTGCACGCTGAAGAGCGTGGGGTCGCTGGCGATGACTTGGTAAGTCAGGCCTTGCGTTTGGGCTTCGTCATCGCCGCCGCCGACTTCGGCGCTGAGCAGGCTGGGCACGGTGGCGGGGCCGGTGTTGGCGGCGGCGTTGTGCTCGGGGACGGTTGCCAGCGTGGGGCGGTCGTTCACGGGGCGGATGTCGATGAGGAGGTCTTCATACGTCGTGCCGATGCCGTCGTGGGCGGCGAGGAGGATGCGGGCGAGGCCGTTGGCGTTGGCTTTGGGCGTGAAGGTGAGGTCGAAGGTGCCGTCGCCCGCGTCGGTGACGCTGATGCCGGTATCGGCGATGAGGTCTTCGTCCTGGCTGATGAGTTCGTAGGTGATGGCGGGGCTGTCTTCATCGGTGAAGTAGAAGGTCAGGGGCGTGGTGGCGGTGTCTTCGTTGGTGGTGAGGTCGGTGGTGGTCAGTTCGATCAGCGGGGTGAGGTTTTGATACTCGCTGGCTCCGGCATCAGGCAGGCCGTCCATGGGGAGGAAGTGCTGGTCGAGAAGGCTGGTGCTGGTGGTGGCGGCGTTGATGGCGGGGCTGAAGGCGGCCAGGGGCAGCACGGCTGGCTCACCATAGATGCTGAGGGCGGGCATCAGCAGCGGATCGCTGGTCAAACGGGTGCCGGTGACGGTGGCGGTGCCGCTGAGGGTGCGCAGGATGCTGGTGCCGGTGAGGGTGAGGTTGCCGGTCGTGCTCACATCGCTAGCGGCCTCGGTGGGGCAATAATTGCCAGCCAAGATACTGTCCTCGATCTGGCAGGTGCCGGTGTTGTGGATGGCTCCGCCGCTGGTGAGGGCGCTGTTGTGGGAGAAGGTGCAGTGCCGCAGCGTGAGCTGGCCTTCATTGTGGATGGCACCGCCAGTCTCCGTGGCGGTGTTGTTGAGGAAGGTGCAGCGCTCCAGCGTGAGGATGCCCGTGGAGCTATTGAAGATGGCTCCGCCGTTCACGGCCTGGTTGTAGCTAAGGGTGCAGTTTTCGAGCACCAGCTCGCCGTGATTGATGATGGCCGCGCCATCGAGCATGAGACCGGTGCTGCCACCGCCGGTGAAGGTGGTGTTCACAAACTTGATGCGGCTGCCAGCGGCGATCTCGATCAGGCCCTGGTTGCCGGGGTAGCCTGCAATGGTGAAGCCGGAGCGGCTGCGGCTGGCATCGATCACTCGCCAGGCACTCGTGGTGGGCGGTGGCGCGTCGCTGGCGGCGGCAAAACGGGCCTGGGGCTGCGTTTCATCCTCATCAGCGGATTCGGAGGCGGCTGCGGGGGGTGCGGGGAGAGCGGCCGTATCAAATGTGATGCGGACACTAGTCACGGACACGGCATTCGGCACAGCGATGTTGACCGTCGCAGTGGATGGAGGCGCAGGATTAGTCGGGCCATTCACCACGTCCTGCAATGATCCGGCACCGGTGGCAGCTCTGTTCGTCACGGCCAGGGCAGTTTTCAGGGTATAAGTCTTCTGGCTCACACCGTCCTGAGCGGTGACGACGATCAGGATGTCCTTGCTGGCAGCGCCTACGCCCGTGTTGCTGACGGTCACGGTGGCATTGGCCTGGGCCAGGGTGGGCGTCACGGTGACGTTGGAGGTGCCTGCGTTCAGGCGCAGGGTGTAGTCCTTCACCTGTGGGTCAAAGGCGGGAGAGAGTTCACTGTTGGTCACGCCCAGACTGGCGAGATCGGCATTGGCGCTGGTGCTGCCGCCGGTGAGGGGGACGATCAGGGTGGCCTCGTCACTGTCATTGCTCTTGATCTCCAAGCTGGCGCTGCGGCTGCCACTGGCGCTGGGGGTGAAGGTGAGGGTGAAGGTGGCCTCACTGCCTGCCGCCACGCTGCTGGGCGCACTGGCGATGGCGAAGTCCGCCGCGTGATCTCCCGTCACCGTGATGCCGGAGATCGTCAGCGGGCCGGTGCCGGTGTTTTTCACCTTGATGGCCTTCGCCGGGCTGCTGCTTCCCACCCCCTGGCTGCCAAAGTCAAGCTCCGTCCCGGTCAGAGCGTAGATGTGAAACTTGCCCATCGCCACCTGCTGCACACTACGCAAGCTGCTGCCGCCGGTGGTTTTGTCATAGAGAACGTCGCCCCAGACGACGACGCTGCCATCCGCCTTCACGGCGGCCCTGTTGACATGCCCTGACGCGATGGCCTTCACAGCACCCAGCCCAGCAGGCACAGCAGCGCGGAGTTCATAGCCGAGGACAGTACCGTCGCTCTTCAGCACGAGGCTGTTGCCAGTGCCTGCAGCGATGCCGGTGACGCCCGTGAGCCCTCTGGGGATCTGCCCCAAGAAACTGTCTCCCCAGCCGATGACCGTGCCATCCTGCTTCAGTGCGAGACTGTGGGCGTCCCCTGCAGCGATGGCCTTCACGTCGGATTTTGCCGTATCGGGAACGGCGCTTTGTCTATATGTATTGAGTCCCCATGCGACGACTTTGCCTTCACTCGTCAGGGCAAGGGTGTGATACGCCCCAGCGGCGATGGCGGTGACGATCTTGCCGGTCAGTTCAGCGGGGATGCTGCACTGGCCACTGCGGTTATTTCCCCAGGCGAAGACACTGCCGTCTGTCTTCAGCACCACGATGTGAAAATCGCTTGTCGCCACAGCCTGCACTCCGCTCTGGGCCTCCAGTGGGATCGTGAGCACGTTCCCACTCCCCCAGACCCGCACACGGCCATCCGTCAGCACGGCCACGGTGTGCCTCGCCCCAACCGCTACGGCTTTGACGGCTGCGGGCAAGTCGGTGGGGGTATTGAGCTGCCCATCAAAATTTTCCCCCCAGCCCGTGAGCTGCGGCTGCGCCAGCTCGCGGGCGGCAGGCTCAAACACAGCGATCTCCGGCGCACCGGCCAGGGTGGTGAAGGGGACCACGGGGGTGTAGGCGGTGCCGCCTGCATTGGTGGCAAAGGCCCGCAGGGCATACTCCGTGCCGGGGGTGAGGCCGGTGAGCGGGGCGCTGAGGGCATTCAGGCTGCCCTCCACGGCCACTTTCACCACGCTGGCTCCAAGGAGCTGCGGGTCGGCATTCGCCGTCTTCACGGCATAGAGGAAACCACGCTCCGTGATGTCGCTGCCGCCTGCGTTGGTCACGCTGCTGGCGGCGCTGGCCTTGGTTTGCTCGATTTGCGTCACCGTGGTGGTCGTTAGGGCGGGGGGGGCCGTTGTGGCCGTGCCGGTGAGGGTGAAGTCCACCTGCGCTTCATCGCCATCATTGCTGATGAGGCGCAAAGTGACCGTTTTGGCCCCCAATGTGCCGGGTTTAAAGGTCAGGTTGAAAGTGGTGTGGAGGCCGTGCTGGCGCAGTTCCTGCGGTTTGGGATCACTGAGGGTGATTTCGCCAGTGTTTGGCCCGCTGAGGAGGCTCGGGGTGAAGGTGAGCGGCGCAAAGCCATCATTGGTGACGGTGAACTCCTTCGTGACCGATTGCCCGAGCGGCACATCCCCAAAATCCAGGCTAGCAGGTGGCGTGACGGTGATTTCCGGTGCTCCGGCGGTGAAGACGAGGTCGAAGAACTGCTCGGCGGTGGTGAGGGCGGCACCGCCGTTGATGCTGGCGTCATCGGTGAGCTTCACGCGGTAGCGGGCGGTGCCGGTGGTGCCGCTGGGGGTGAAGGTGAGGTTGCCGGTGGCGGGATCAATGGCGGGGCCGGCGCTGAGGCGGAAGGCTCCGCTGACGGGCGTGAAGGTGAAATTCAGCGACTGGGTGGCTCTGGAATCGCCATCGTCGATCCCGGTGGCCCAGCCGGGGATGATCTGCGGGGCGACGGTGGCGGGGACGGTGGTGGTGGGGCGTGTCTGCGTTGCGTCTTTGACGATGGTGAAGCTGGGCATTTCATTCACGTCCGTCACGTTGATATGGATTTCGGCTTGATCTCCCCCGAGCGGAGAACCATCTTCTCCGACTTGTATATATACCACATATGTGGAGCCTCCATTGAAACCGGGAGGGAGATCTTCGAAGTTCATCTTTTCTTTGAATTTGAGTTGATAGACCCCGAGTCCACTGACGGTAGTCGGTGTGAGAGTGAAATGTTCCACTTCGCCAAGACTAAAGTGCCTGATGGGTAAATTGTTGTCGATGCCGTAGGTTTCGCTGGTGACTACAAGGACTTCACTTTGGCCTTCAGGAATAGAACGCTCTATGCGTTGTGGCATGTCTTGTGTGGTGACAAACACAAATTCCTTCAACTTCAGCGGCTTGGTGATGGTGATGGTGAAGGTTTTTTCGGAGAAATTCACGCCGCCGTTGGCGGTGCCGCCGGTGTCCACGGCACGGACGGTGACGGTGGCATTGCCGGCATCGCGCCCGGGCAAGAATGTGAGGGTGCCATTGGGAGCGATGGCGGGCCGAACGCTAAAGAGGCCGGGCTTGTCAGTGGTGACGGTGAAGCTGACGGTCTGGGTGCTTTCATCCGCCGGGCCGGGGCTGATGGCGGTGGCGAAATTCGCCTGCGTGAATGTGCCGCTGAGTGCCGCCACGTTCTGCCAGCGCGGGCCTTCGGAGGTGGAGAGTTGGCCACCAGCCGCTGCGAGTTTGTTGCCATCGGCGGAGGAGGTGATGGAATCTCCGCCAAAGCTTGAGGCTTGCTCGGTCCAGGTCACTCCCGAGTCGATGGAAGCGTGAACTTTGCCTCTATAAGCCGCCGCGAGCTTGTTGCCATCTGCGGAGGAGGTGATCGTTTCCCAAACATCGGAACTCGCCCGCGCCGTCCATGTGGCACCGGAGTCGGTGGAGGTGTAGATTTGGCCGTTAAATACTACCGCCGCGAGCTTGCTGCCATCGGCGGAGGAGGTGATGGACCGCCAATCGCGATCCGCGTCGGTCATGCGTGGCATCCAGGTCGCGCCGTAGTCGGTGGAGGTGTAGATGTGGCCTCCGTCGACCACCGCCGCGAGCTTGTTGCCAGCGGCGGAGGAGGTGATGAATTTCCATCTGCGGTTTGAATCCTGTGGGGTCCACGACACACCGGAGTCGGCGGAGGTGTAGATTTGGCCGCCATTGACCACCGCCGCGAGCTTGCTGCCATCGGCGGAGGAGGTGATGGATTGCCATGAGCGAATGGATTCCCTAGCTGTCCAGCTTCTGCCGGAGTTGGTGGAGGTGTAGATTTGGCCACTTACCATTGCTGCCGCGAGCTTGCTGCCATCGGCGGAGGAGGTGATAGAGCTAAAATTATCCGAAGGGTTCTCTTTTTTCCACGACAGCCCTGAATCGTTAGATATCCAGATAGCTCCGTCGACTCGAACGGTTCCAAAAAAAGAACTCCTAGTCGTCGCCGCGAGCTTCGTGCCATCGGCGGAGGAGGTGATGGAAGTCCATTGGCGAGGCTGGTCTCGCGCCGTCCATGCAGGCTCGGCGGGCAAGGTGAAGGTGGGTGCGTCATTGACCGCATTCACCGTGACGGTGAAGGTGTTCGTGACGGTGGCGAATTCATCACTGGATGCCACGGTGATGGTGGAGGTGCCGCTTTGATTGGCGGCGGGAGTGAGCGTGACGGTGGCGGCAGCCGCAGCGTTCGCGTCGAAGGGGATGAGGGTGGGGTTGCTGGAGGCGGTGATTTTGTTAAGGATGGGACCGGGAGAACCGGTGAAGCCGGCCGGGCCGACGGCGAGGGTGCTGTCCTCATTCATCGTGACATCGGCAAAGGTGACGGCGAGGGAGGAGATGGCAATGGTGAAGGTTTTCTCGGTGGCTGCGCCGCCGCTGTCCTGCGCCCGCACGGTGAGGGTGGACACGCCGGGGGCGCTGCCAGGGGTGAAGCTGAGGCTGCCATCGACCGCGAGGGTCGGCGGGACGGTGAAGAGGGTGGGATTGGTGATGGTAGGCAGGCTGAGGGTGACGGTCTGCCCGCTCTCATCCGCCGGGCCGGGGGAGATGGCGGAGACCACGCCTGCCTGGGTGTAGGCCCCGCTGCCGGGGAAGCGGGTGACATTGGCCGGCAGGGTGAAGCTGGGCGCATCGTTCACCGCGTTCACCGTGAGGATGAAGGTGCGAGACGTGGTGTGGTGCTCCGCCTGACCGTCAGTGACCGACACGGTGATCTCCGCCGTGCCGGAGAGATCCGCCGCCGGGGTGAGGGTGAGCGTGCGGCTAGCTCCGCTGCCGCCGAGGACGATGTTTTCCGCCGTCTGGGGGATAAGTGCTGTGTCATCGACATGAACAGTGGCGGTGACGACCAGTGCAGCGACACTCTGCCCCGCATCCTGATCCGCCACGGTGAAGGCGATGGTCTTTGGCGTGTCTTCATTTGTGCTCTGAGGGCCGATGGCGGAGACGGTAGGCGCGTCATTATCATCCGTGATGGTGATGCTGAGGGCCACGCTGTCGCTGGCGGCGGGCGTGCCACTGTCGGTGGCGGTGACAATGACCTCGTAAATGCCGTCGCCATTCGCATCCGTCTTGGTCTCGAAGTCCGGGGTGCTACCCGTCTTGAAGGCGAGCTGGTAGGTGCCTGCGGGGGAAGTGAGGGCGATGAGCTGGAACATCCCCGCATCTGCCCCGCTGAGCGCCCAAGTATGGGTCTGGCCGCTATCCGCATCCGTGACGCCGATGACGGGTATGGCGACGGCGGTGTTTTCCGCAAGGTTGAAGCTCTCCATGGCGGCGAACGGCCCAGTGCTCACTAGGACGGGGGCGGTGTTGGCCGGGGCGATGAAGGTGAGATCGAAGGTCTGTTCGGCGGTGGTGAGGGCTGGGGAGCCGTTGATGGTAGCGTCATCGGTCAGGGTGACTGCGTAGCGGGCGGTGCCGGCGATGCCGCTGGGGGTGAAGCTGAGGTTCCCTGTGGCGGGATCGATGGCGGGGGGGACGCTGAGGAGATTTTCTCCACTGATCGCTCGGAAGGTGAAGGTCAGCGCCTGGGTGGCGGCGGCATCGCCATCGCTGATCCCGGTGGCCCAGCCGGGGATGATGCGTGGGGAGACGGTGGCGGGGACGTCGGTGAGGTCCGCGCCCTTGGTGAAGCTGGGCATGAGATTCACGTCCTGATCGGTGAGGCGGATTCGGGCGGTAGCCATGCCATTGACTGAGGCGGCTGAACCGACAGACAGGGTGAAATCATAGACGCGGCCACCAGCGAAGCTCGGGACAGTCTTGAACTCCAAAATGCCCGTCACAGGATCCAACTGGAACAAGGCCGCATCCGGGCCAGAAAGCACCAGCGGGATGCCACTTGGATTGTCAAAGAGCGCGGCACGGAAAACACCGACAAAGGTCTCTCCTGCCGCGATGCGCCGGTATTGCTCGGAGGGCGAGTCATTAAAAGTGAAGAGGAACAGCTCTCTTATCTTCAGTCGCTTGATGACCTGGATGGGGAAGCTCTGCGGTGTGGTGGCTGCGCCGCCACCGTAGATGGCGGAGCCCGTGACGGTGGCCGTGCCTGCGGCCTGACCGGCGGTGAGGGTGAGGGTGCCATCCGGCGCGATGGCGGGCTGCACGGTGAAGAGGGCTGGGTTGTTGTTCGTGACCGTGTAGCTGACGACGCCGGTGCTGGCCTCCGCCGTGGTGAAATTCGCCACCGTGAAGGCTCTGCCTGCCGCCACTTCTGGCAAGCCACTGCCTTCGGAGGTGTAGATTTGGCCGCCATCATTCACCGCCGCGAGCTTGCTGCCATCGGCGGAGGAGGTGATGGAACGCCAACCGCGATTCGATTCCCGCGCCGTCCAGGTCACACCGGAGTCGGTGGAGGTGTAGATTTGGCCGCCAAAGACCACCGCCGCGAGCTTGCTGCCATTGGCGGAGGAGGTGATGGAAAACCAATTGCGATCCGATTCCCGCGCCGTCCAGGTCACACCGGAGTCGGTGGAGGTGTAGATTTGGCCGCCAAAGACCACCGCCGCGAGCTTGCTGCCATCGGCGGAGGAGGTGATGGAAAACCAATTGCGATCCGATTCCCGCGCTGTCCAGGTCACACCGGAGTCGGTGGAGGTGTAGATTTGACCGTCATCGACCACCGCCGCGAGCTTGCTGCCATCAGCGGAGGACGTGATAGACGTCCAAGCGCGAGCTGAGTCCCGTGCCGTCCAGGTCACGCCGGAGTCGGTGGAGGTGTAGATTTGGCCTGGTACGCCCGGGTCACCGGCTGCTACGGCAGGTCTACTGATCACTGCGGCAAGCTTGCTGCCATCGGCAGAGGAGGTGATGGAAGACCACGAGCGATCCGATTCCCGCGCCGTCCAGGTCACGCCGGAGTCGGTGGAGGTGTAGATTTGGCCGCCATCATTCACCGCCGCGAGCTTGCTGCCATCGGCGGAGGAGGTGATGGCCAGCCAATCGCGATTCGATTCCCGCGCCATCCAGGTCACGCCGGAGTCGGTGGAGGTGTAGATTTGGCCGCCATAGACCACTGCAGCGAGCTTGCTGCCATCGGCGGAGGAGGTAATGGCCTGCCACTTGCGATCCGAGTCCCGAGGCGTCCAGACTTCGCCGACGGCACCCGATTTGAAGGCGGAAATGGCGATGGTGAAGGTCTGCTCGGTGAAAGCTCCTCCGTCGTCCTGCGCACGCACGGTGACGGTGGATACGCCAGGGGTGCTACCGGGGGTGAAGCTGAGGCTGCCACTGGCCGAGAGGGTCGGCTGGACGGTGAAGAGGGCGGGGTTGGTGACGCTGGGCAGGCTGAGGGTGACGGTCTGCCCGCTCTCATTCGGGCCGGGGGAGATGGCGGAAACCACGCCTGGCTGGGTGTAGGGACCACTGCCGGGGAATCGGGTGATGGGAGGGGCCAGGGTGAAGGTGGGCGCATCGTTCACCGAGGTCACCGTGACGGTGAAGCTGCGGCTCGTGCTGGCGGTGCCATCACCGACTGTGACGGTGATCATGGCGGTGCCATTGAGGTTCGCCGCTGGGGTCAGAGCGAGCGTGCGGCTGGCGCCGCTGCCGCTGATCACGATATTGGCCACGGGGATGAGGGTTTCGTTGTTACTGGCGACTTCGATGACCAGCGCGTCGAGGTCTTGCCCCGCATCCTGATCCCCCACGGTGAAGGGGACGGCGGTGATGGGGGTGTCCTCATCCGTGGTCTGATCAGCGATGGTGGAGATGGTGGGCGCATCATTCGCATCGGTGATGTTCAGCGTGAGTGCTACGGAGTCACTGGCCGCAGGTGTGCCGCTGTCCGTGACGGTCATGGTGATCTCATAGATGCTATCTAGATCGGCATCGGTGCGGGTCTCAAAGTCGAGCGTGCCGTTGAGGGAGAAGGCACCCGTGGTGGGGTTCAGCGTGAATTTGTCCTTATCCGGCCCGCTCTTGCTCCAGGTAAGGGTCTGCGCCGGAATGTCTGCATCCGTGACAAAGAGTGTGGTGGAGTAGGCGGCATTCTCTGCGAGGTTCACCGCCACCGTGGCAGGCACGGGATCACCAGCGAGGTCTTTGATGACCGGGGCGGCATTCGCCGGTGTCACGCTGAGAGTAAAGGTCTGCGCCGCCGTGGTGAGCGCGGTGCCGGGGCCGCCGATGCTGGTATCATCCGTCAAGGTCACGCTAAAAGCAGCGCTGCCAGTGCTGCCATTCGGCGTGAAGGTCAGGTTGCCCGTGACGGGATCAATCGCAGGCCCAGCCGTCAGCAGGTTGTCACCGCTCGTCTTGGTGATGGTGAAGCTGAGCGTCTGCGGCACCGTGCCATCACCATCGTCGATGGCGGTGGCCCATGCCGAGCGGGTCTGCGGCGCATCCGTCGCCACCAGGGTGATGTCCGCAGCTTTGGTGAAGCTGGGCGCTTCATTCACATCGGTGATCGTGATGCTCAGAGCCACCGCATCACTCGCTGGCGTGGTGAAACTGTCCGTTACCGTCAGCGTGACCTCATAAATGCCATTGGCGTCCGCATCGGCGAGCGCTTCGAAATCCGGTGTGTGGGCCGGTTTGAAGCTCAAAACGCCCGTCGCGTCATTCAGGTCAAATTTGGCCTCATCCGCGCCGCCAAGGCTCCAGGTGAGCGTTTGCGCCGGAAGGTCCGCATCCGTCGCATCGAGGTCGAGGACGGTTGCGGCGCTGTTTTCGGCAAAGTTCAGCGAATGTGTGGCTCCGTGGCCGGTGATGACGGGAGCCGCATTCGCCGGTGTCAGGATCGTGAGATTGGCCCCTGCCACCATGCCAGTGCCACCGGTGAAACCATCGGTGAAGCTCAGCGTCCAAGTGCCGTTCGGCATCCTCCCGACGAAGGACTCGGCGAAGCTGCCGCTCTCCGGCTGGTAACTGCCTGAGGGCAGCGGATCGGGGGTGGTAGCGGAGAGTTTGCCAGACGCGCTGTCGGTGAAGTGGTAAACGCCGTGCAGGTCTTCGGTGTTCCTTATCCTGTCGATGAGCACGAGGGCGGTGCCATCCGGGGCGATGAGGCTCACCTTCATATCAAAAATATTGCCGTGAACTGCGGTGAAGTCTGCGCTCACTCCTGTGACCGTGCCGGACCTGCCACTGACGGCAAAGGAGACGTCCAGGTTACCCGGATCAGGGATCGCGCCGACTCCGGTTCCAGGCACACTGTCACTGGTGCTGATGATGATGGTGTAGGTCTTCTGCGTGATGCCATCTTTGGCAGTGACACGCACCTCGAGGGTGTTGAGCCCAGTGATGAGCGGGATCGACTCACTCAGCACGCCGTCGATGAGCGGCGTATAACTTCCACCATTGATCCGGTAGTGGAGAGGTGCCGAAATCTTCACGGGAGAGGCACGGACAGATGCGTTCTCCCGGCCTGGTAGGCTGACGCTGTAAAGCGTATTGGCTGGGGAGAAGCCGGGGGACAGAGTCGCAGCATGCAGGCTGAGGCTCAAAAGGTTGGCGTCGTTTGATAACGTGGTGAACAACGTCTCAACGCCATAGCCGGTGCCGAAAGCATTCGTGGCATAGGCGCGGGCATACACGCCTGTGCCGGGTGGTAATCCGGTCAGCGTGCCGTTGAAGACACCGAGACCCGTGCCCATTGCCACCTTATTCGCCGCCGTGGTCGGATTCGGCGTGGTGGCCCACACGATGCCGCGCTCCAGAACGTCGCCACCGCCGTCTGCCGTCACCTCGCCCCCCATCTCCGCCGTGGCGGAGCCGATGCTGGTAGGTTCAGTCGAGGTCACGGTCGGTACTGCCGTGGGCACCCTGGGCACGGTGCCAGCGAAGATGGCACCAGAATCGCCAACGATCCACCAGTGTGCCGCATCAGCCGCCCAGATGCCATGCAGCACGACACCACCTCCTAAAGTGTCTTCTAGGGTCCAAGTGTTGCCATTGTCACTGGATTTGATCACTCTGCCACCATCGCCCACCGCCCGTAGATTCGTGGCGCTGGTGCCGGTGATTCCGGTGAGCTGTAACACACCACCCGTAAGCTTCTCTTCCCAAGAGGAGCCGCCAAAAAATAGGGAGCCGCCATTGTCCTCCACCGCCCAAGCCTGTGTCCCCGCCGCCCACACTCCGAATAGCCAGTGGCTGGTGCCAGAGGTCTGAGTGAGCCACGAGGTGCCATCATAACGACGGATCGTGCCAACGCCACCCACCGCCCAGACATTTGAGGCGCTGGTCCCCGAGACACTGAAAAGGTGTTGAGACGTATTCGAGGTCTGCGCCTGCCAGGAGGTGCCATCGAATTTCACCATGGCACCGTTCAATCCCACCGCCCAGACATTGGAAGCATCCGCGCCCCACACCGCCTTGAGATCCGCCGTGGTGTCAGAAGCCACCAAGGTCCACCCCGCGCCATCGAATCTCTGAATCGTACCGCCGTCTCCCACCGCCCACACATTCGTAGCACTGGTGCCCCACACGCCAGATAGATTCGCCTCCGTGGCAGCCAAGACTGCGGTCCACGACGTGCCATTATACCGCAGGATCGTGCCGCTAGTGCCCACGGCCCAGACATTGGAAGCATCCGTTCCCCAGACCTCGCGCAAATCATGGGAGTTTCCAGTAAACTGATTGGTCCAGGTGAGGTTCTGCGCCTCGGCCTGCAAAAGGGAACCGAGTAGGAAAGCGAACATCAGACCGAGCTGACGCAGTGAGGGAAAGATGGCGCGTGACATCATGGCAAAAGGATTAACCTAAGCAGAGGCGAGTCCCCTTTTCACGAGATTGTTTGAAAGTATTTGCTCCAATCACTCCAGTTTTTAAAACTCGCCCCCTCCGAACTCGTAGGACCGAGATCCACAAAGGGAAGCCTTCACTCATTAGCGCTGACAAGTTTCCACCAGTCTTCCAGAGCCCGCTCCTCATGAACGATCCGATGCATGCAGAGGAGTCGGCATCGGGAGCCTGCACGTTCGCCGCGGTAAAGAGTCAGTTGTTTTTCTCCAAGCTGGCGAGTGAACAACTTGCCCCCCCTGTCACTTCGGCTATGGAAGTCCGAACAGCGCTGTTTTCCGTCCCTTGGCGCTCTCTCACACTTTCTGATACCCCAACCATGCAGTCTCTTTGGAACGACACTGAAGCCGCCACTTTCGGAACCGACGCCCTCGGCCAACGCGTTTACAGCAGCCGCCTCCTCGGCAAGAACCCCGCTCTCGTGCTCCATGGTGGTGGCAATACCTCCGTCAAAGTCACCGAGAAGGACTACTTCGGCGATTCCGTGGACATTTGCTACGTGAAGGGCAGCGGCTGGGATCTCGCCACCATCAAGCGTGAAGGCTTCGCCCCCGTGCGCATGGCGGCGCTGCTCAAAATGGCCCAACTGCCCACCATGACCGACGAGGACATGGTCCTGCAGCAACGCGCCGCGATGACGAACCCCAATGCACCTGCCGCCAGCATCGAGGCGATTTTGCACGCCATCTTGCCGTTCAAGTTCGTCGATCACAGCCACGCCAATGCCATTTCAGCGCTCACCTGCTCGAAAGACGGCGAAAAGCGCACTCAGGAGCTTTTTGGCAAAAAAGTGCTCGTGCTGCCTTATGTGATGCCCGGCTTCGTTTTGGCCAAACAGGTCTTCGACGTGCTCCAGAAGACCGATCTGCGAAAAGAAGGCATCGAAGGCATCGTCCTGCTCAAACATGGCCTTTTCACCTTCGCTGACGACGCCAAGGCCAGCTACGAAAAGCACATCGAACTCGTCACCCAGGCTGAAGCCTACCTCGCCAGCCAAAGTGATGCGGGCACTCCTGCCCGCACGGAGATCAAAACCGACCTCCTCGCCCTCGCCAAACTCCGCCAACTCGTCTCCAAGACCCGCGGCTTCTCCCAAATCGCCCGTCTCAGCACCAGCGAGGCCGCTTTGAGCTACTCTGCGCTGCCCAACATCGCCGATTGCGGCGCACGTGGCCCATTGACGCCCGATCACAGCATCCGCACGAAGCGCATCCCCGCCGTGCTCGGTGACGACCACGCTGCCAGCATCCAAACCTTCGCCGCGAACTACGAGAGCTACTTCAAAGCCCACGCGAGCACGCAGACCATGCTCGACGCCGCCCCGCGCTTCGCCGTCTGGCCCGGCAATGGCATCGTCAGCTTTGGCGATACCTTGAAGGACGCCAAAATCGTCGCTGACATCGCTGAAAGCACAGCCGCCACCGTCACGCTCGGCGAGCGCACCGGCGGCTGGGCACCGCTCAGCGAGAAAGACATCTTCGACATCGAATACTGGGACCTCGAGCAGGCCAAGCTCCGCAAAGGCCCCGCCCGCAAGGTGCATCAGGGCAAAGTCGCCCTCGTCACCGGCTGCGCCGCCGGCATCGGCTTCGCCATCGCCGAATCGCTCGCCGAGCAGGGCGCCCAGGTTGTCGGTCTCGACATCGACAAAGAAATCCCCGACATCATGAAGAAAATCGGGGCCATCGGCATCGTCGTGAACCTCACCGAGGACCAGCCCGTGCAGGACGCCATCGACTTCACCGTGCGCGAGTTCGGCGGCATCGACATCGTCGTCAGCAACGCCGGCATCTTCCCGAAGAACGACGCCCTCGACGTCATGGCGCAGACCGATTGGGACCGCACCCTCATGATCAACCTCACCAGCCATCAAAAGCTGATGAACAAGGTCATCCCGTATGTGAAGCACAGCGTCGATGGCAGCATCATCTTCGTCGGCAGCCGCAACTTCAAAGCCCCCGGCCCCGGTGCGAGTGCCTACTCCTGCTCCAAGGCCGCCCTCACGCAGCTCTGCCGCGTCGCCGCCCTCGAACTCGCCCCGTGGAAGATCCGCGTCAACATCGTGCATCCCGACGCCGTCTTCGACACCAAACTGTGGACCCCCGAAGCCCTCGCCAAGAGCGCCGCCCGCTACAACATGACCGTCGAGGAATACAAAACCAAGAACCTCATGAAGGTCGAGATCCGCTCCAAAGACATCGGCAACATGGTCGCCGCGATGGCGAGCCCGTTGTTCGCTAAAGTCACCGGGGCGCAGATCCCCGTGGATGGCGGGAATGACCGGGTGATTTGACAATCCTGCTGTTTAGATGTGCGCCAGATTGTGTGCCCGGAGGGAAGGCAGGGGATTTCCATCCCCTGCTCAGCCTGACGGCGCAGAAATGCGTTGCCGGTTTCCTTTTATGTTAAAGGTACGCAGGCATGAAGCCCCAACGTCCTGCCTGCAAGCCTCCCCAAAAGCCGCAATGGCGGCCTGAGCATTGGTTGATGTTTTGGCAGATACTCCTGTCGCGTTTACCTTGGATCATCATCGCTGTGGCGATGGCGGGTTCTTCTTATGGCATCCGCGACTGGCTTTTGATTTCTCGCTGGTTCCCGATTCGATGAACTGCGGCACATGTAAACCTTCCGTTAGAGTCATTTGTTCAAGGACAAATAGGATGATAGGCCATTATGATCAAAGCCGGGGGCTGCCGTCTTTGGCTTTGAGGTACCGCACACCTACGTCGCGCTTCCACTCAGCGGTTTGACCGGTGATTTTAAGAAGGCCCTTTTCGCCCCTCACATTCGTCTCATATGTATCTGGCTCCTGAGCCTTTTTCCAGGTGCCGCTGCTTTGATCGTTGGAGAAGTCCAATTTCAATATGCCGCCTTTTTCAAAAATGATCCTACCGCTCACATGTTCGGTGGTGGCGTTCATATGGTAGGTCCACTCTTTGAACAAGGCCGTGGGAGCCGGAATCATTGCAGGTTTCCCAGCCTCGATCTCTGCGCGCACCTTGCCCAGTTGAGTTACGACATCGAGCTTCTTGCCATCGCTGCTGGCTAGTATGGCATCAATGCGCGCGATGGCTGCTCTCATGGCGGGTTCCAATGCTTTCACGCGGGCGGCATCGTAGCTCTTGAACAAGTCTTTCGCGCTCGCCTGAGGCTTTAGCACCGGTTCTCCGGCAACTTTAGCCTTCATCTGCGCGCGCAGTATGTCTGCTCCATCCGTGTCACCGGCCTTCACAAGGTCGGCAATGAGTGGCACGGTGGCTTTTTCAAGCGTGTCGTTAACCTTCTGTAGCGCCGCCGCAGCCTTATTGTGATAGTCGGCAGCGATCTGGGCGGGAGTGTCAGCGAAGGCGCTGGAGGCGAAGACGAGGGCGGCGAACAGGAGTTTCATGAGCGTGAGAATAGTTGCGCCTGGGAGGATGGCTGCAAGGTGCAATGTCGTGCTACTTCACTCGCTCGGCAGCGGTGTCGCCGATGCAAGGTGCTCCTTGCCCCTCTGCCACCGCACTCCACGACGCTCACGCGCGAAGCAAAGACGCTCCCGATTCACGCGCCAGCGTCGTGGAGTGCGCGTGGCAAGCGATAGCGCGACACCGCTGTCGTGTGCCGGAGGGTGTGCAAAGGCCTCAGACCGTTCTTCCTGCGCCCGACAGCGGTGTCGCCGATGCAAGGGATGCCCCTTGCATCTCTGCCACCGCACTCCACGACGCTCACGCGCCATTCGAACACGCCCTAAGGGTACGTGACGCTTCGCGCACTCGAAAGTCCATCGAGGTCTCGGGCGTTCCTGAGGCATGCCGAACGAGTTGCCCGACATCGCGTGGCCGCACACGCCGACCCATCGACTTACGGAGCGCGGTACTTATTTCGTGACGGCCGCGACTTGGCACAAAGAGCATCACTTCCGCACTCGCGAGCGTCTTGACGTCCTGCATCGCGGCCTGCTCCGCGTCTGTGCTGACTTCGACTGGCGTTTGGAGGCCTGGGCTGTGTTCTCCAATCACTATCACTTCGTCGCCGAATCTCCCGGAAGCGCGGAGTCGCTGCCTGCCATGCTCGGGCGACTGCACGAACGAACTGCGAAGTGGATCAATCGCCTGGATGACACTCCCGAACGCAAAGTCTGGCACAACTATTGGGAGACGAAGCTCGACTTGCCGCGTGGCTACTTTGCCCGCCTGTCCTACACGCATCAAAATCCGGTTCGGCATGGTCTTGTGGGCGTTGCCAAAGATTACCCCTGGTGCTCAGCTGCATGGTTTGAAGCCGAAACGCCCGCCGCGATGGTGAAAACGATCTACCGGTTCCAATCCGGCCAGATCGCCGACGATTACGACGTGGAACTTGAATAGTCGCGCCAGCGTCGTGGAGTGCGTGTGGCAAGCGACAGCGCGACACCGCTGTCGCGAGCCGGACGGGGTTCTCCGGCCTCAGATCGTTCTGCCCGCGCCCGACAGCGGTGTCGCCGATGCAAGGGATGCCCTTGCATCTCTGCCACCGCACTCCACGACGCTTCGCGCCAAAAGCCCAACGGGCTTGCGTCATGCAGACCAAGGTTGCGCGAAGCGCTACCCTGGGTTCGCGCCCGGGAAAACGGGGTGGCGTGTCGTCTTCCCAGGGTTCTACGAACCCTGTGCTGCATGACGCAAGCCTTTGGCCTTCAAGACGCTGTCCAGAACCATGCCTGAATCACACCACTCCTACCCGTTGCGGTCCCGCCACCTCCCGAAACGCCTCTGAGCAGCGATGCCAGTCCACGAGATCGATCGTGTAGGGCACGCGGAGCTGCTCCAGCGCCTCGCGGAGCGGATTGATGACCTTTCCTGGCAGTGGTTCTTCCGCGTCGATGACGAAATCGAAGTCCGAAGTTGGCCACGCCTCGCCGGTGGCTCGGGAACCGACGAGGTAGAGCGAAAACGGCCTCTGCGCAGCCAAGCGACGACTCATTTCCTCGCGCACAAGGCCGCACACGCGCTGCTCTTCGGCTGGAAGGTCGGCGAGAATCATGAGGCGTCGTTTTGCAGGCCCGTGAGCACCTGCTGCATGAAATTGAGATAAGCTGGCAGCTTCGCATAAACACGATGGGCGGCTTCCAGGTCGTAAGTGTGAATCAAGACGTTGCGGTCGCTGATCATCTCCTCCGCCATGTCCCAGTCCGTGATGAATCCCGCGCGGTAGCCATGCTTCAGCGACTCACGCGGCGACTGCACCAGCTTTCCCTGCCAGGTGGCATGGGCCTGGAGCGTTTTGCACATGACCTCGTAGGCCAGTTCGAAACGTAGCACGCAGCTATCCATCACCACCTGCGAAGCCTCCATGCCGAGCACCTCACGCAGTTGCGCGGTGATCTGACCAAGCTGGCCGAGCAGGGTTTGGAGCTTTGTTGCCATGCAAAGGCATTAAACCGTCTTGATCGAACGCCTGCAACTGCAAAGCCGCACCCTCAAACCACTCGCCAGCGTCGTGGAGTGCAGTGGCAAGCCTTGGCGCGACACCGCTGCCGCGTGCCGGACGGCCTTCTCCCCGCACTCGAAAGCGGTGTCGTCGATGCAAGGTGCCCTTGCATCTCTGCCACCGCATTGATCTGTTCCACTCACCCTTCGAGCGGCACTGCTTGCTGTTCATCTCCGCTTCGATTCCACGACGCTTCGCGAGTTTCGGCCAAACCCACGTCCTGGCCGAGCCTTGGGAATGCCGTGCAGGATTCCTGCACGAGTCGCCGGAGCCTCGTTTCATGACGCAGGAGTCCGAACACAAGCACCTTCTTCGACTTGAGAGGTCGGTGAGGGGCCTGGGACCCTGATTTGCAGTTCCGTGAGCATAGGCAGGACGATTCTCGGGACTGCTACTCGCCTCATTGAGGTGGGGCATGAGAGGTTTCGAGCTGAAATCAGCTTGCTAAAGATATTGTGATTATGGAAATTAAAGACCACCCCTCCCCAACACAATCAAATGAGTTACTACGTCGCCCGTGACGGCAATACCGTCGGCCCGCTGCCTGAGCAGGAAGTCATGCAGTACCTGCACACTGGCGGCCTCGTCGCGGCTGACCTTTGCTGGACTGAGGGTATGAGTAGCTGGATGCCGTTAGGAGCTCGCTTTGGCATGTGTCAGCCACTGCCCAGCCCACAGCTTTTCCAGCAGCCAGTGGCTCGGACGGATACCTCCCTGCTAGCGCCAGTCACACAAAGCCAGCCACTCACCGAGTATTCGGGGCAGGACATGAGCCTCATCCGCAGCACTCCAGCACTGGCGAGAGAGCCGGTGCCGACGGCGGAAATCAATCCCTATGCCCCGCCAGCCTCGCGGCAGTTGACCCGCCCCGAAAATAGGGGGACGGCAGAACTCGCTACCCACAGTCAGCGCCTTCTTGCCGCGCTGGCCGACGGTGCAATGCCTTTTGTTTGTATGCTGCCGGGGATACTGCTGTCTTCCGAGTTCTGGAAGTGGCTCTCCGTCGCGGCCTTCGTGTGGATGATCTTTTACCAGCTATATCTGGTGCGAGTGCGCGGCCAGACGATCGGCAAGAAGCTTCTGCACATCCGCATCGTCAACAAAGACAACGGTGAACTGCCCGGTATCAACAAAATCATCTTCATGCGCAACTTGGTGCCTCAGTTAATCAGCATGATCCCGCTGCTAGGAGCCATCTTCGCTCTGGCGGACTTTTTATGGATCTTCCGGGAGGAAAGACGCTGCCTGCACGACGTCATCGCTGGCACCATCGTCGTCCAGTGCAATCCTTCCGCATGACATTCGTTGCATGGCCTCCTCTCAACAGCCTGTCTATATCCGCTTTGCTTCGATTCCGCGACGCTTCGCACATCAAGACACATCCACTTGTTGCGGCCCCGCCACCTCCCTAAAGGCCTCGGAGCACTGATGCCAGTCCACGAGGTCGATGGTGTAGGGCACACGGAGGTGATCGAGAGCTTCGCGGAGGGGATTGATGATCTTTCCGGGCAGCGGTTCGTCGGCGTCGATGACGAAATCGAAGTCCGAAGTCGGCCACGCCTCGCCCGTGGCTCGTGAACCGACGAGGTAGAGCGAAAACGGCCTCTCCGCAGCCAAGCGACGACTCATTTCCTCGCGCACGAGGCCGCACACGCGCTGCTCTTCGGCCGGAAGTTCGGTCAGGGTCATGTTCAAGCATTAGACATCCATGCATGAGTCACCGCAATGGCAAAGCAACCCGCTGCAATCTGACCGTCGAGGAATACAAAACCAAAAACCTGATGAAGGTCGAGATCCGCTCCAAAGACATCGGCAACATGGTCGCCGCCATGGCGTCACCGTTGTTTGCGAAGGTCACCGGCGCGCAGATTCCGGTGGATGGCGGGAATGACCGGGTGATTTGAGATCAATAGACTAATTTTTCAGACCTGATGCGACTCAGCTATTCTAGACCTCCTCAACAAACTTTTTTCGAGCGTTGTGTTTGGTATGTCTGGTATGTTTGGTGCATTTGGGTTGTAAATTAATACTGGTTGCTGCCAGTTAATTCTGGTTAGTTTCGGGAGGCATGAACGCCAAACGTTGTGCTGCCAAGAACCTAAAAAAGCCCATCTGGCAGCCAGAGCACTGGCTGATACTTTGGGAAATCATTTGGAAAAGACTCCCGTGGACAATTTGGGCTCTGGCAGGGCTGCTTCTCGCCGCAGCCTGTTTGATCCATTCGGTGGTTTCGGGCGATTCTCCATCCACCGCGATGCGTGACTGGCTTTCGCTCACTCGCTGGTTCCTGCCTCGATGATCTCTGGAACCATGAACCTCGCGCCAGCGTCGTGGAGTGCGGTGGCAAGCCTTGGCGCGACACCGCTGTCGCCAGCCGGACGGCGTTTTTCGGCCTCAGAACATTCTTCCCGCACTCGACAGCGGTGTCGCCGATGCAAGGTGCCCTTGCATCTCTGCCACCGCACTCCACGACGCTTCGCGAAACATGAACACTGGGCACCACTTCACGCAGCAGCTTTGTCACGCGAGTTCAGTTCGCTGACTTGGGAGTTCAGCGTGCAGAAGTCATAGAGCACGCCAACAAGGAACAGGCCACCGGTGAGCAGATAGAGGATGCCGGTGCCCCATTTGCCCATGTAGAAGCGGTGGATGCCGAAAATGCCGAGGAAGGTGAGCAGCAGCCAAGCCACGGAGTATTCAATGCTACCAGCCACGAAGCGGCGGTCGGCCTCGCGATCCATGCTTGGGATCAAAAAGAGATCCACGATCCATCCAATCAGGAAAAAGCCACCGGTGAGGAACCAAAGGATGCCGGTCTTGGGCTTGCCAAAATAGAAACGATGCGAGCCGGTGAAGCCAAAGAGCCAGAGGATGTAACCGATGAGCTGATTGTGCGTGGAAGAGGGAGCGTTTTGCATGGCGGCGCGTTTCTCGTCGTGCTGACCTTGTCATGCGAGTGCAATTTGCCGCCAATTTCGCAACGTCGCGACAGCCTGCGTGAAATGTTCGTGAAGCAAGGATCGCAGGCTTGCGCTGGCATGGCATGGGCCGGACATTCCAGTCATGCCTCCTCGCATTTTGCTCCTCAAAGCCGCTGCCTGCCTCTCGTGCGCGGCTCTTTTCCTCATTCGCGTGCGCCTGACGGGGAACTACTACTTCGGCTTCCTGCTTTGGAATCTCTTCCTCGCGGCGCTGCCACTGGTCTTTGCCATGCTGCTGCCACGCCAACGGCACTTTAGCCGAGCCATCCCCGTGCTCGCGGTGTGGCTGCTCTTCTTCCCGAATGCCCCGTATGTGCTCACCGATCTCATTCACCTGCGTCAGCGGGCCGGCGTGCCGTTGTGGTTTGATCTCGTGATGATCCTGGCCTTTGCCTTCACCTCGCTTTGGATCGGCTTTCACTCGCTTCGGCTGGTGCAGCGCTGGATTGCCCGCCATTGCGGCCCTCGTCTTGGCTGGGCGGTGGTGCTCGCGGTGATGCCGCTGACCGGTTTCGGCCTCTACCTCGGGCGTATCCTTCGCTGGAACAGTTGGGACATCCTCACGCGCCCCTTTTCCCTGCTCCGCGACATCGGTGGCCTGGTGATGCATCCGCTGGCGAATCATGATGTGTGGCTCTTCACCTTCGGTTTCGGCTTCTTCCTGCTGCTGGCCTACTATGTGTGGGATCGCGAGCATGCGCTGATGCGGCAGGAGTGAGGCGGCGGAAGGAAATGCTGGTCGAAAGGGGGCCGCTGCGCTAAACCGGCCCTCCGTCTTTTTCCTCCAGCCATGTCCCGCCCGCTTTCCCTCGCCGTCTATGTGGTGATGACCGTCTTTTTCGGGTGCTTCTTTGTGTATCCAATCTGGGCGGCCCTGCTAGAGGCCTTCATCGAGCCAGGCACGGGAGGCGGATTCACCTTCGCCTATGTGGCGGAGGTCTTCATGAATGCGCTCTACCGTGAGGGGCTGCTCAATTCCTTCCAAATTGCCATCTGGAGCACGCTGCTGAGCCTGGTGATCGCCCTGCCGCTGGCGGCGCTGCAGGTGCGCTGCGCCTTTCCAGGTCGTGGGCTGCTTAATTCCATGGTGCTGCTGCCGATGATTCTGCCGCCCTTCGTGGGTGCCATCGGGGTCAAAGCCATGCTCGGTCAGGCAGGCGCACTGAATGCCCTTCTCATCTCCTTCGGCCTGATGGATCCTGCGGACCCGGTGAACTGGCTTGGCGAGGGGCGCATGTTCGGCGTCGTGATCATGGAGGCCCTGCACCTTTACCCGATCATCTACCTCAATACGGCCGCTGCCCTCGCCAATCTCGATCCGGCACTGGAGGAGGCCGCCTCCAATCTCGGCTGCACCGGTTGGCGGCGTTTTCAGCGCATCACGCTGCCGCTGATCATGCCGGGCGTGTTTGCCGGTGGCACGATTGTCTTCGTGTGGGCCTTCACGGAGATGGGGGTGCCGCTGGTGTTTGATTTCGAGCGGGTCACCGCCGTGCAGGTCTTCCGCGGCATCAATGACCTCAGTGGGAATCCTTTCCCGTATGCCCTCGTGGCCGTGATGCTGGGCTTCAGCACGCTTTTCTATGCCACGGGGAAGTTCTTTTTCAGTGGAGGCAGCGCCACGGGAGGAGGAAGAGCCTCCACCGCACGCGAATTGAAGGTGCTACCCCCAAAACAAGCCTGGGGCGTCACCGCTCTTTTTGCCTTTGTCACCTTCCTAGCCGTCGTCCCGCACCTCGGCGTCGTGTTGCTCTCCCTTTCGAATGACTGGTATCAGACGGTCATCCCGCATTCGCTGACGCTTTCACACTATCACGAGGCGCTTGGGCATGAACTCACGCTCTCGTCGATCTCCAACAGCCTTAAATACTCCTGCATCGCCGTCATCGTGGCGCTCGTGCTCGGCATCGGTGTGGCTTACGTCTCGGTGCGAACTCGCCTCTGGGGCCGCCGAGCCCTCGACACCATGGCCATGCTGCCGCTGGCGGTCCCAGGCATCGTGATGGCCTTTGGTTACCTCGCCATGACTCGCCCCGGCCAACCTTTCTCCTGGCTCATGCTCGGCGAAGATCCGGTTTTACTGCTGGTGATCGCTTACGCGGTCAGGCGGCTGCCCTATGTGGTGCGCAGCGCGGCCGCAGGCTTTCAGCAGGTCAGCCCTCAGCTCGAGGAAGCCGCGCAAAACCTCGGGGCGACACCGGAGCGTGCTCTCTGGCGTGTCACCCTACCGCTCGTCACGCCCAATCTCATCGCCGGGGGCCTGCTGGCCTTCTCCTTTGCCATGCTGGAGGTGAGTGACTCGATGGTGCTCGCCCAGCAGACGACTCATTTCCCGATCACCAAGGCCATTTATTCCCTCATGATGGGCCTCGGCAATGGCCCCAGCATCGCCAGCGCTCTCGGCGTCTGGGCGATGATCTTCCTCGGCGTGACCATCCTCGCCGCCGGAGTGATTCTCGGGAAAAAACTCGGTGCCATGTTCCGAGCGTGAGCCAAAAAGATTTATCGCTGAATTTCTCTTGCCAAATCGAGCTTTTCCCCGATGATCCGCGCCCCGCAAAATACGACCCCTTCGTCTAGCGGTTAGGACACATCCCTTTCACGGATGCGACACGAGTTCGATTCTCGTAGGGGTCGCCACTTCAACGAAGTGAGCCAAGGCGGCGGGCGTCAAAGACGCTCCACTGGAAGGCTTCAAAGCCCTCGAACGGTCAAACCCAAGCCTTTGCGGTTCTCGGAAACAGCGGTAGTTCACCACCTCCACTGCATGCCCGCCCAGCCCATCGAATTCCACCATCGCCTCACCGGCCGCCTCGAAACCGAGCAAGTCTATGGCGAGGGCTTCCTGCGCTTTGTGTATGAGAATCCACTGGGTTCTCTCCCGCTGCATGCGCTGGTGAAGCGTCGGCTCTTTTCCTCCTGGTATGGCAGCCGGATGGATGCGGCGGCAAGCCGTGAAAAGGTCCAGCCCTTCATCGAGCAGTATGACATCGACGTCAGCGAACTGGCCGATGCGCCCGAGAGCTACCACACCTTCAACGAGTTCTTTTACCGCAAACTGAAGCCCTCCGCCCGCCCCATCGCCGCAGGTGCCAAAGAAATCGCTCTGCCTGCGGATGGTCGTCATCTGGTCATGCCGGACATCGCTGCCTGTGAGGCCTTCTTCGTCAAAGGCGTGCGTTTTGACCTCGCTGCCCTGCTACGGGATGAGAGCCTCGCGAAACGCTTCGCGCATGGGAGCATGCTCATCTCCCGGCTGTGCCCGGTGGACTACCATCGTTTTCATTTCCCCTTCGGTGGCATCCCAGCGGCCTCGAAGGTGGTCACCGGGCCATTTTACTCGGTGAGCCCCATCGCGCTGCGACGTCGCCCGTCGATCCTGTGGGAGAATCAACGGGAGATCACCTTGCTTCGAACGGAAGCACTGGGTGATGTGCTGCTGCTGGAGATCGGAGCCACCTGCGTGGGCTCCATCGTGCAAAGCTTCACGCCGGGCCAAAGCGTGGCCAAGGGCGATGAGAAAGGCTATTTCCGCTTCGGCGGCTCCTGCTGCATCACCATTTTTGAACCGAACCGCGTGCGCTTTACCGATGATCTCGTGGAACACAGTGCCGCTGGCCGCGAGGTGTATGCGAAAATGGGCGATGTGGCCGCCACAATGATCAACTGAGCGCCTTCGGTGGCCCGAGCACCTCTCCGAGCACGATGGCACGACGCATGGCGGCGGGATCATGACGCAAGGAACGCAGCGAGGCCATCATCGGGGATTCGATGCCTTTTTGAACGAAGGCAGGAGACGTCGGAGCGACCACGACAGGAGCGGGCGCTGGCACTTGGACTGGAGGCGGAGGTGCGGCCGGCTTGCGATTCTCCAGTTGGCGCTTTTGCGCCGCCGTCAAAGCCGGAGGCTGCTGCTGTTTTTGAGCCTGGGCTGCCTCACGCACATCCTTCCACGCTTTGCGGATCTCTTCCCAAGGGGCGGCGGGCACTGGAGGTGGACTCGATGGGATGGGCGGTGGCTGCGACGAAGCGGCGGCACGACGGCGAGCCTCTTCTTGGAGCTCACGGAGACGTTCTGCGTTTGGATCGACTTCCTCGCCGTAATCAGGCGTTTGGGACTTATTGCCAGTCCACTGCTCCCACAGCCATTTGAGGAAGCTGAAGATCACCGCGAGCACGACGATGGCCACCTGAACGGTGTCCACTTCGGCATGCAGAACGTTTGGCGTCATGAGGCGTGAAGGCGGAGGCTTCGCTTACTTCGCGGCGGGTGAATCACCGGCGATCTTGGTGCGCATCTCAGTGTCAGCGAGGACGTTTTTATACTTGGTGTAGTCCATCACGCCGAGCTGGCCATTGCGGAAGGCTTCAGCAATGGCGAGAGGCACCAGCGCCTCGGCCTCGACGACCTTCGCACGCATCTCCTGGGTGCGGGCGGACATTTCTTGTTCGAGAGCCACCGCAGCCGCACGACGCATTTCAGCCATGGCTTGAGCGATCTTTTTGTCCGCTTCGGCCTGCTCCGTTTGCAGTTTGGCACCCACGTTTTCACCCACATCGATGTCGGCGATGTCGATGGAGAGAATTTCAAAGGCGGTGCCAGCATCCACGCCTTTGTGCAGGACGAGCTTGGAAATGCTATCCGGGTTTTCCAGCACCGCTTTGTAGGAATCCGAAGAGCCGATGCAGGTGACGATGCCTTCACCCACACGGGCGACAACGGTCTCTTCCGTGGCACCACCGACGAAGCGGTCGAGATTCGTGCGAACCGTCACACGGGCACGTACACGAAGGGAGATGCCATCTTTGGCAACGGCGTCGATCTTGCCACCACGGCCCATGTCCGGGTGCGGGCAGTCAATGACTTTCGGATTGATGCTGGTGCGCACGGCTTCGAGGACTGTCTTGCCGGTGCCTTTGCAAGCGAGGTCGATGGCGCAGGCGCGGTTGTAGTCGAGCGGGATGCCCGCTTTGTCCGCCGCGATGAGGGCGAGCACGACATGCGTGACCTCGCCACCGGCGAGGAAGTGCGCCTCAAGCTGGTCGGTATTGATGGGGATGCCGGCCTTCGCCGCCGTGATGCGGGTATCGACGATGAGCGCATTCGGCACGCCACGCAGCCACATGGCGAGCAGCGTGGTGAAGCTCACCGGCGCATTCGCAATGCGTGCGCGGAGCCAGAGATTGAAGAATTTCGCAACGAGGAGGAAGAGAACAAGAGCGACGACGATGGCGATGCCGATACCGAAGATTTCGAGAGGTTTCATGGTAGGTGGGAGGGTGGACTGGCGGAGTAGTGGAGGCGTGTTGAGAAAGGGGAGAGTGGAAATTTGGGCTCAAATCGCACGGACGAGCAGCGAGCCAAATTCAGCGGCGACGACCTCCACCTTGGCTCCGGCGGGCGCATGACCGGTTTGGCAGCGCACTTCAAAGCGCTTCCCGCCGATCTCGGCATGGCCCAGCGGTCGCAGCTCGGTGAGGGCAATGCCTTGGGCACCCGGTGAGGCATCCATCGGGGCCTCCGCGCTTCCCTGAATGGCTGCTTCGAGCATGAAACCTCGGCGGAAGAACTTCACCGCGAACCATTTGAGCCACGCCATCATGATGATGCAGGTTCCCACGAGGATGCCAATGGCGAGCGAGGCTCTCTGGCTGCCGCTCCAGTGATTCAGATCCTCCGCGGTCATCGTGAGCCACAGCGCCGCGAGCAGGCTGAGCGTACCGATGGTCCCGGCGATCATGCCGGGCAGAAACGTCTCCAGCATGAGCAGCAGGATGCCGAACAACGCGAGGGTGAGGATGCTGGTGAGCATGCGCGGATGCTCCGGCAGGAGGCGGCATCCGTCAAGGCATCCCGCGTCAGCGCAGATTCCCCACCCCACCATCGATGGGATAGCAGCTGCCGGTGACAAAGCCCGCCTCGTCGCTGCAAAGATAGAGAGCGAGCGCGGCGATCTCCTCCGGCTTGGCCATGCGGCCGATGGGCTGGGCCTCGCTGAGCGTCTGAAACATCTCCGCCTCTCGGCCGGGATAGGTTTTGGCCAGATAACCATCCACAAACGGCGTGTGGACGCGGGCCGGAGCGATGCAATTGCAGCGGATACCTTGCTTGAGGAAGTCCTTCGCGATGGAGTAGGTCATCATGAGCACCGCCCCTTTCGTCATTGAGTAGGCAAAGCGGTCAGGCAGGCCCATTAGAGCCGCGATGGAGCACATATTCAGGATCACGCCGTTCTGGCGGGCCGTCATGTGGGCGAGGGCGGCATGGGCGCAGGCATACACGCCTTTGATGTTCACCTGATAGAGGCGGTCTAGGTCCGCCTCGGAGGTGGAGAGGGCCGTGCCGATGTGGGCGATACCGGCGTTGTTCACCAGGATATCGATCTTCCCGCCATGACGTGCCGCGATGTCGTCGAAGAGCGTTTTCACGCCGACGACGCCACTCACATCACAGGCAGAGGCCTTGGCGCTGCCGCCAGCGGCCGTGATGAGGTCCACCGTGACCTGGGCGTTCTTTTCATCGAGATCGAGCACCTCGACATGAGCGCCCTGCTTGGCGAAAAGCACCGCGATGGCCTGACCAATGCCGGAGCCAGCTCCGGTGATGATGACGTTTTTGCTTTGAAGGGAAAACATGAAGCGGCGGAATACGCCGTCCCCGGACGGGTTCAATCAGCAACCTCCATTCGGGCGGCACTTCATGGTATGCGAGCATTTTTTCAGCGACGCTCTGGCCCGGAATGTTCTATATTTGGCGCTCATCCACGCGCATGAAGCACCTCAGCCCTCTCTCACCTGCCCTCCTCGGCCTTCTGGTTCTCACCAGTTGCCAGCTTCCGGTGAAGAAATCCTCGCTTTCACCTCAAGAAGAGCGCCTGCTGACGCTGAAGCGCCCCGCCATGGCCCAGCCCATCGTGCTTGATGTGGTGCCACTTCCAGAAGATGAAAAGGCCACCATGTGGGACATCGCGCAGACCATTCCCGCCTACGATTGGTCCATCAATGCCTTCCATCGCGATGGCCTCACCACGGAGGATGAAACGAAGTTCCTGCTCAAAGGCGATGGCTCCCAGACACCCGTCGAAATCGTGCAAAAAGCCGATTCCGAGCCCGCCCGCATCGAAGTGGCCATCGGCCCCATTCACGACGGCTTTGGCTACCGCATGCCCAAGCTCCACTACACCTTCAAACGCGTCGATGGCGGCTGGAAGCGTCTCGACTGGCATGTCACCTACCACGGCCGCCCACGCGGCGATGGCACCGATACCCCAGCCTTGAGCGAGGAGGAAAACCGCGCCCGCATCGAATCCATCACCGGCAAGCCTTACGACGACGGCCTCCAGCACATTGAGGAATCCCTCAAGACCATCGCGGAACGCTAACCCGTCATTTCACGCAACCACAGCCCCCGCCACAGCCGGGTTTCTTCCGCTTCCTTTGGCTGGAAACGATGAAAAGCACGATCGTGACCAGCACGACGGCAAGAGCGGCGATGGATTGCCAGTTTTCGTTCATGGGAATGCGGGGTGACGGGTGGTAGCAGTAAGCGTTGCGGCGGCTTCCCCAACCTCGATTTCTCAAAAACTTTCACCGCCGGAAGTCTTCGCGATGAGCCAACGGTCGCGTCAGAGCAATCCCATCCAGTCGTCGCCGAAATCGATCTCCAGCCCCATCGCCCAGCAGCGCACCTGAACGGCGGGACTTATTCTTAGCCAACGCGGCGAAAGCCTGCCTCGCTACGCAGCAGCCTTGCAGGCGGGCGTCGCACGGCAGGCAGGCACGCGTCTTCTGCCCCGCTACCTCCTCAGCGCATTGATCAGCTCATCCAGCTTACATAGATTTGGAGTGGTGAGACAAGGAGACAGGGAGGGGTGAGACTTGGAGAGTGGCTGCGCCGTGCGCGAAAGACTGGGAGGGGTCAGATTTGGAGCCGAGCCCGGCGGCGACGGGCGAACCGAAGCGTAGCGGAGATAGCCAGCGACACGCTGCCCGGAGGGTGGACGCAGTGAGGCAAACAGACTAAGCAAAGCGAAGCCCACAGGGTGAGATGAACGTGAGGCGCGAGCGAATCAAACTGAGGGGGTGGCACCGCCGCGAGTCTCAAAGTCCCCGCCTGCATCGCTGAGCGAAGCAGGCAGGCAGGTCCCAGTCCCATCGTCTCCCCGTCTCCCCGTCTCCCAGTCTCATGGTCTCCCAGTCTCCATGTCTTGCCATCCTCCCCGTTCCCTGCTTGGATAGGGGAAATATCCCGTAGGCATCGCCTTGATGCCTGAGTTCTCTCACCTGCCACGTTGATACCTGCATGCAATGGATCGCCCCGACTGAAAAGGACACTGCCACCGATACCCTGGAGAAGCGCCTCTGGTCAGCGGCGAATCAGCTTTGGGCGGGGGCCGGGCTGAAGCAGTCGGACTACTCGGAGCCGATTCTGGGGCTCATCTTCCTGCGCTTTGCGGAGGTGCGGTTCAGTGCCCGGCGAGCGGAGTTGGAAAAGGCCGGAGCCTCAGCGCGTCGCGGGTCAAAGGTGGATGATCCCACCGCCTACCATGCGGAGGGCGTGTTGTTTCTCGCTTCCGGGGCTCGCTTTGCGGAGCTTCTCCAGCTCCCGGAGGGCACGGACATCGGCAAGGCGCTCAATGAGGCCATGAAGGTCATCGAGCGGGACAATCCGCAGATGGCCGGCGTGCTGCCGAAGGGCTATCAGGTCTTCGATTCCCGCCTGCTGAGCAACCTGCTCAAAACTCTCTCCACCATCCCCGCTGATCTGGAGGGCGACGCCTTCGGGAAGATCTATGAATACTTCCTCGGCACCTTCGCCATGAGCGAGGGGCAAAAGGGCGGCGAGTTCTTCACGCCCACCAGCATCGTCCGTTTCCTCGTCGAGGTGCTGGAGCCCTTCCACGGGCGCATCCTTGATCCCGCCTGCGGCTCCGGCGGCATGTTCGTGCAGTCGGCGAGGTTTGTTTCCGCCCACAAACGGAACCCCAGCGCCGAACTCAGCATCCACGGGCAGGAGCGTGTGGATGGCAACGTCCGCCTCGCCCGCATGAACTTGGCCGTTCACGGTCTGGAGGGCGAGATCAAGCACGGCAACACCTACTACGAGGACCTGCACAGCACCGTGGGCCGCTTCGACTTCGTCTGTGCGAATCCGCCCTTCAACGTCAGCCAGGTGGACAAGGAACGCCTCAGCGCCGAGGTCGGCACCGGTCGCCGCTACCCCTTCGGCCTGCCGCGCACGGACAATGCGAACTACCTCTGGATTCAGGACTTCTATTCCGCGCTCAATGACCAAGGCCGCGCCGGTTTCGTCATGGCGAACTCCGCCTCCGACGCCCGCGCCTCCGAGCAGGACATCCGCCAGAAGCTCATCGAGGCCCGCGCCGTCGATGTCATGGTCGCCGTCGGCCCGAACATGTTCTACACCGTCACGCTGCCCTGCACGCTGTGGTTCTTCGACAAAGGAAAAGCAAAGACGCCCCGAGCCGACACCGTCCTCTTCATCGACGCCCGCCACATCTACCGCCAGATCGACCGCGCCCACCGCGACTGGACCGACGCCCAGATCAGCTTCATGGCCAATATTGTGCGGCTCTATCGTGGTGAGGAACCTGATTACACACTCGGTGGTGAAGAGGCGAAAGCGAAGTTGTTGGAAGTATTCGCCGCACAACCCTCACCCCAGCCCTCTCCCAATGGGAGAGGGGGTTTTGACTTCAGCGGACTGGTCGAAAGAGCCCGGCAACTTCGCAAGAACCAGACGCCTGCTGAAGAGGTGCTGTGGGAAATCCTGCGCAACCGGCAATTCCATGACCTCAAGTTTCGTCGTCAGCATCAGATCGGTGAATACATCGTCGATCTTTACTGCCACGAACACAACTTGGTGATCGAAGCAGACGGTGATGTGCATGATGCAGACCACCAGAAGAAGCACGACAAGAAACGAGATGCCTACCTGAGCAGCATC
Source organism: Verrucomicrobiaceae bacterium (assembly GCA_016713245.1). Classification (GTDB taxonomy): domain Bacteria; phylum Verrucomicrobiota; class Verrucomicrobiia; order Verrucomicrobiales; family Verrucomicrobiaceae; genus Prosthecobacter. Next base: position 2,496,422 of record JADJPM010000004.1, read on the forward strand.
GGCATGACGGTGCTGCGTTTCCGCAACGAGGACATTCTCAACAACACCGATTCCGTTCTCCGTGGCATTGCCTCCGCCCTCCCTTCGCCCCTTGGGAGAAGGGCCGGGGATGAGGGTAAGTCAGCCATCGCGTATCGCGATGTGGCTGGCTTATGCAAAGCCGCCACCCTTGCCGAGATCGAAGCCCAGGGGTGGAGCCTCAACCCCGGCCGCTACGTCGGCGTCGCCCCTGGGGAGGCGGTCAGTGATGAGGACTTCAAGACCCAGCTCGGCACCTGGAACGAAGAACTCGAAACCCTCAACGCCCAGGCCCGTGAGCTGGAGCAAACCATCGCGGCCAACGTGGCGGAGATTCTGGAGGCATGAAGAGCAGTCCATCAGCTTGGAGAAAACGAAGCTCAAGGATGTGTGTGACCGCATCACCGTGGGCTATGTCGGACCAATGGCGGATGAATACACGCCGGAGGGCATCACGTTTCTTCGCTCACAGAACATCACTCCCTTTCGTCTCAACCTCGAAGACGTGAAGTTCATCCCAGCGGCCTTTTACGCGAAGATCAAGAAGTCTGCACTGAAGCCAGGCGATGTGGCTGTCGTTCGTACAGGTTATCCAGGAACAGCGTGTGTGATTCCTGAGTCGCTGCCAGACTCCAACTGTGCTGACTTGGTCGTCATCACACCATCCAAGGAACTGAATTCATTCTATTTGGCTGCCATTTTCAATTCGGCTTGGGGAATGGCTTCGGTGCGGGGCAACTTGGTCGGTGTAGCGCAACAGCACTTCAACGTGGGCGCAGCCAAGGAAATGGAGGTGACGCTGCCTCCCCGTGCGGAGCAAGATCGCATCGCGGGCATCCTGTCGGCCTACGACGAGCTGATGGAGAACAGTCAGCGGCGCATCCGGCTGCTGGAGGACATGGCCCGCGCCCTCTACCGCGAGTGGTTCGTCCACTTCCGCTTCCCCGGCCACGACTCCGTCCCCCGCCTCCCCTCCGCCCTCGGCGACATCCCGCAGGGCTGGGAGGTGAAGACCGCTCCTGAGTGCATCGACTTTAATCCACGAGTCACAGTGCCGCGTGAAGGCGAAAAGCCCTTTCTGCCGATGGGATGCCTCGCCACAGACTCGATGATCATTACTGACATCGAGTCCCGAGCCGGAAACAGCGGCTCCAAGTTTCAGAATGGCGACACGCTCTTTGCTCGCATCACGCCGTGCCTGGAGAACGGCAAAACAGGCTTTGTGCAGTTTCTTCCTAATGCTTCAGCAGTCGCCTTTGGCTCCACCGAGTTCATCGTCATGCGTTCCCGCACCCTGACACCAGAGTTTGTTTACTGCCTCGCCCGCAGTGATGAGTTTCGCGGTAACGCCATCAAGAGGGCACCTCTGGAAACCTCATTTCCCCAGGAGAAGCTTTCGCCGGGCGCATTGATAAGCCATGTAGAAGGGCATGAATCACTACCGCAAGACCCAGCGAGGAGGAGGGCTTTTCAGCGCCATCGAACACGAGCAGGCCGTGGCCGCCAAAACCACCGGCATTCTCAAGCTGCGCGAGCTTATCCCTGGGAGAGCTTCCGCCCGCTGCTCGAAGAACTCACCGGCTACGCCACCCGCGACTGGCGCAAAGGCGGCAAGCCACCCTTCGACCCCGTGCTCATGCTCAAGGTGCTCGTGCTGCAAAAGTTCCACGGGCTCAGCGACGACGCCACCGAGGAGCAAATCTTTGACCGCACGAGCTTTAAAAGCTTCCTCGGCCTGCGCATCGGCGATGTTATCCCCGACGCCAAGACGATCTGGGACTTCAAGCAGCGTCTCGAAGAAAGTGGACGCGAGGGCAGTCGCAAGCTCTTCGATGCCTTCAACCTCCAGCTCGAAGCTCAAGGCTACATCGCCCGTGAAGGCAGCATCATCGACGCCAGCTTCACCCGAAGCCCCGCGCCAGCGAAACAGCCGCGAGCAAAACCAGAGCATCAAAGAGGGCGGGCGGCCCGAGGAGTTCGACACCAACCCAGCCGTGGGTCGGCAGAAGGATAGCGAAGCGCGTTGGACGAAGAAAAACAACGAGGCCCACTACGGCTGGAAGAACCATGTGAAAGCCGACTTGAAAACCAAGCTCATCATCAAAGCCACCACCACACCTGCGCATCTGCATGACAGCCAGGTCTTTGAAGAACTCCTCGATGAGAAAGACCAAGCCGTGCTCGCCGACAGCGCCTACCACAGCGCCGAGCACGAAGCGCATCTCATCAAGCTCAACGCCGAGGAGTTCCTCATGCGCAAAAGCGACGCGGGGCCATGCGCTGAGTGAAAAAGAGCAGCAGACCAACCACACGATCAGCCGGATGCGAGGTGAGGGTGGAGCACATCTTCGCGAGGATGGCGCAGATGGGGGCCGACTGGTGTCGGAGCATCGGGTTGAAACGAGCCACACAGCACAACCACCTCAGCAATCTGGTTTACAACATGGATCGCTATGCCTGCTTGGCCCGTTGAGACGGGCAGAGCGCCGTAAGCGCCGTAGAACGGGCAAAAAGAAGACAAAACGAGCCTCAAACCCCACAAAAAGCCCGCTGAGGCATGGCTCGTGCACCATCGCACGAGGAGAAAGGCGGGTAAAAACGCCGTTTTTTCAGTTCCTGGAGCCGCTTGCAAAAATGCACCCCCTATCCAGAGGTGCCCAAGAGCATGTCAGGCGCCACCGGACGCCAGCGGGTTCAAGAGAAGTGCTTTGATGGCTTCCTGATCTGCCAACCACCCAAAGACCTTCTCGAACGATTCGCCGCCATCGTGCAGCCTAGCTTCCAACTCATTCACAAGCTCCATCTCCGCATCGAAAACCTCCGCCGCACCCGCGACCTGCTGCTGCCGCGTCTCCTTTCCGCACAAATCCCACTTCTATGACCAGCGCGTTCGAGTTCGAAAACACGAGGGCATATTCATTGCTTCTCAGAATTGAAGTATTGCTTCGAGAATGCCTGAGAGAGGCATTGGAAGAGCAAGATGGTCGAAAATGGCAGAGGAAGCTGCCAGGCGCGTTGCTCACGAAGATCAAAGATTCTCAGAAGGATGAACGAAAACCCCAATTTAACTTCGTTCGTCTGGGACCGCTTTACTATCTTACATTCGGGGAGTTGTTGTCCGTCCTGGACCAAAAATCCTCTTCCGCAATTGTCAAACGACTCGGTGGTGAAGTCTTTTTGAAACAGTTTCAAAATCTGTGTGCTCCCCGAAATGCCGTCTGCCATTCCCGTCCGGTATCCTCAATCGGGTTACAAGTTATCGAAACGCTTTATTCGCAGTTGGAAAACGTCCTGACAGTTGAGGTAGTTCAGAGATATCTAACGCATCCGGATACTGGACTTGAAAAGGATGCAGCCATTCCATTAGTAGCATCGATACTTGCAAGCGCTTTAACAAGCCATGAACGGCTACCCGCTAAACTTGAAACTTCGAAGACACTGGCTTTAGCAATTGAGCAATACTGGTGGGCGGATGATTCACTTGCAGGGTTTAATCGTCAATGTGTCGAGGATGCCATCGACTTGATTTCACAATATAATGAGCTGCCTGCTGGTGTGGGGGCAGTTGCCTCCAGACAGAATTTTTGCGATCGGCAAGGACTGAAGCTAAAGATCCAAAAGGCTATTGCAACCCTTGAAACAGCGACACTATGAACTCTACCGGACCAAAAGATCTGCCGCCCAATCCCTACAAAAGGTCTCCAATCAGAAGAAAGGAAGATCTGGCCGGCCGCACGCGGGAGCTAAAATCAATTCGCTATTATCTCGGGCTTACAGCAGCAGGACAGAGTCCGCACTTAGCCCTTATTGGACAAAGGGGAGTCGGTAAAACCAGTCTTCTTAATGGTGCGGAAGGAATCGCAGCTGATCTAAAATTGCTGACTGTTCGTCTCGACATGAACGAACTGAAGGCAAATTCTGCTTGGCTCTTTTGGCACGATTTATATCAGGCTTTGGCTCTCTCCATGGTCAAAGCAGGGTGTTGGGGCGGGATTCACGGAACGATTTATGCGCATCTGTTGCAAATGATACATTCGCGCCAAACGGGAGCGATCGAAAATGCTGTTCTTCAAGTGCCGTATGTCTTTTCATGCCATCAAGGTAAAGGTGATGACTTTGAATGCCCGGATGCGCTGGTTGTGCATGACTTCGAGACTTGCTTAATCGAAGTCAAGAGTAAGGGCTACCGGGGAATTGCTCTTCTGATCGACGAGGCCGATTGTTTGGGGAAAAACGTGCCACTTCTGCAGATGTTCAGAAATATATTTCAGGTGGTGGAACACTGCTCACTCCTACTCGCCGGCACAGAGGCAGTATTTCCGGCCTTATCCGAAGTTTTTTCGCCCATCCCACGGCAGTTTCATCGGATCGATATCCTCCCCTTTGCGAGCTGGTCTGACACATTTGAACTCATAATGCACCCTCTCCCCAAGGAGTTGAGAACCGACGTGGCACCCGAGTTGGATGTGGTGCAAGGGCTACACGAGCTTTGCGGCGGTGCTCCCGACGAGGTTCAGCTATATTGCCATCATATGTACCGATGCGTAGAAGATGGGACAAGTAAGTGTATGGCACTCGAGCCTCAAGTCTTCAGGGCAGTTCTAAGAGAGTATCGCTCAAACTCGCCTGCAAATATCGATGCTGTGATAACCGCAATCGAGAGGCTGCCTGACAACCTGCTTTTCGAATCAATTTGGCTCTCTCTCCGCAAATTGAGCATCGACGAAAATATCTGTGTTGCTTTTCTCTCTCGGGAACTCAAGTCAGGCCATCCTATGTCTGCTGCTGAACGCGATGAGCTGACTCGCGAACTCATTGACGGTTATTCGAAACTTCATCAGCTGGGCATCACTAAATGTGACCATTTCATTCATGTCGTTGGCGCTCCGCTCACCTCGGGATTCTGGAAGTCGTATGTGGAAGTGGAGCGCGGCAAACGGTGGACTTGGGATGATGACTCCTTTTCGGATAATCTTCAGCAGGCTGTCCTTTCAGCAATGGGCCGAGATTGCGGAGCGGAAGGACAAATAGCTGTAATTACAGGCCCCGATGCCGTCATTGCCCTGGAATCCCTCAGGGCAGGTGCAATTCCGAAAGGGGTCGATAGTGGAATGCCAGAGATGGTCATAACCGCAATGATTGCTCGAGAAAGCAAAGTCAGCCACGTCCTCGACCTCACCTACCAAATTGACTCGCCAGCAGGTCGTCACACGTATCAAAGTAGATTTCTGGAGAAGCTAGGCGATGGCTTACCTGAAGAGAAGATCAACGATTGGATTCAGTCTCATCATGAGCTTCTCAAGGGCAACAACATTACCATTACGGTCAACAATTTTAAGCGGTGGGAACTCCCAAATGATCGAGAGTTACATCGCCTTGCCTACATTTCAGAACACTCTATTCCAGAGATATTCGGCCCGTCTCGACTGGCACAAGCGATAACAATGTTCGCTGATGGCAATAGTCAGGGGTGCATGGACATGTTCAAAGAAATGTTGGCGGACCGGGAAGATAGTCAGATTCGGAATAACCTCGCGTTTTGCGAACTGTTACGCGGGCAGGTTGCTAGCGCGCTAGAAAACTCAGCAAAAGCAGTGAACAGGGACTACGAACCAATTTACGGTCTCAACAACGGGCTTTGCCAGTTCATTAATGGGGATAATCAAAAAGCTATCGTGACTCTTCGCGAGGCTCTAAATGCATTGAAGGATAAGAGCGGTCGTTTTACGACTGGGGCAGCCTTTGTATTGATCCTTGAGGCGGATGGAAAAACCGTGAACTCGCATGATAATTTGCCCGTCGATGCGGCCATATTGGTAAACCTCTGGCGAATGAACGCAATTTCTCTCGGTGAGCTCAAGGTGGAACTCGAGAAGGTTTCGCCAGACAATTGCGAGGCGTGGTTAGTTCAATTTGGGACACTCGAAGCGACAACTTAGAGTCAAATGTCCCACGCCTACTCCGAAGACCAGCTTGTCGAGCAGCCTGCCATCGGGCTGTTTGACGATCTTGGTTGGGAGACGGTGTCGGCAGCGGAAGAGATATTCGGGACTACTGGCACGCTTGGACGAACGACGAAGATGGAAGCGGTTCTGGCGGGGCGGTTGCGGGCGGCTTTGGAGAAACTGAATCCCACGCTGCCACCGGAAGCGGTCACCTTGGCGATGGATGAGCTGACACGGAACCGGTCAGCCATGAGTCCAGCCGCGGCGAACCGGGAGGTGCATGAGCTTTTGAAGCAGGGCATCAAGGTCAGCGTGCCGGACAAAGAGCGTGGCGGGCAGAAGACGGAGCGGGTGCGGGTGATCGACTGGAAGAACCCGGAGGCGAATGATTTCCTGCTGGTGAGCCAGATGACCATCCAAGGGCCGCTCTACCTGCGGCGGCCGGATTTGATCGGCTTTGTCAACGGGCTGCCGCTGGTGGTGGTGGAACTGAAGAAGCCGGGCGTGCCCGCGCAGCAGGCCTTCACGGACAACCTGACCTGCTACAAGGCGGACATCCCGGCGCTGTTCTGGGGCAATGCGCTTCTCATTGCCAGCAACGGCACGGATAGCCGCGTGGGATCGCTGACGGCGGACTGGGAGCGGTTCTTTGAGTGGAAGCGCATCGCCCGCGAGGACGAGCCGCGCCGGGTTTCCCTGGAGGTGATGATTCGCGGCACCTGCGACAAGACGCGCCTGCTCGATCTGGTGGAGAATTTTATTCTTTTCTCCGAGCACAAGGCCGGGCTGGTCAAGATCGTGGGGCAGAACCATCAGTTCCTCGGCGTGAACAACGCCATCGCCGCCAGTCTGAAGGCGCGCACGGAAGGTCACGGGCGCGGCGGGGTCTTCTGGCAGACGCAGGGCAGCGGCAAGAGCTTCTCCATGGTCTTCTACTCCCAGAAGATCCTGCGCACCGTGCCGGGCGACTGGACCTTTGTGATCGTGACGGATCGCGTGGAGCTGGACGAGCAGATCGCCACGACCTTCAAAGCCTGCGGTGCCGTAAGCGAGGCCGAAGGCGAAATCTGCCACGCCAGCAGCGGCGAACATCTCCGCGAGCTGCTGCGCGGGAATCATCGGTATGTCTTCACGCTGGTGCATAAGTTCCAAACCGACGAGAAGCTGACGGATCGGCGCGACGTGATCGTTTTGACCGATGAAGCGCACCGCAGCCAGTATGACACACTGGCGCTCAACATGCGGGCCGCCCTGCCAAACGCGACCTTTGTGGCCTTCACCGGCACGCCGCTGATCGCAGGCGAGGAACGGACGCGCGAGGTGTTTGGCGATTACGTCTCCATCTACGACTTCCAGCAGAGCGTGGAGGACGGCGCGACGGTGCCGCTTTTCTACGAGAACCGCACGCCGGAATTGCATCTGGATAATCCCGACCTGAACGAAGACATCTACGCCCTAATCGAAGAAGCGGAGCTGAGCCCCGAGGCCGAGGAGAAGCTGCAAAAGGAACTGGGCAAGCAATACCACCTCATCACCCGCGATGACCGCCTGGAGACCGTGGCCAAGGACATCGTGACCCATTTCCTTGGCCGTGGCTTCCAAGGCAAGGCGATGGTGGTGAGCATCGACAAGGTCACGGCTCTGAAGATGTATGAGAAGGTGCAGAAGCACTGGATGGCGGAGAAGGAACGGGTGTCGAAAGAGCTGGAAGAGCTGTCGAGCACCAAGCCACTGAAGCCGGGGCAGAAGAAGAGTGATTTCAAAGACGATTACGACGCCGACAAGACGCAGGAGCTACGTCGTCGCCTCGACCTGCTGGAGCACACCGACATGGCGGTGATCGTCTCCAGCGAGCAGAACGAGATCGCCAAGATGGCCGAGAAAGGCATCGACATCGTGCCGCATCGCAAGCGGATGAACGAGGAGAAGCTGGACGAGCGATTCAAAGACCCGAAAGACGAGCTGGGACTCGTCTTCGTCTGTGCCATGTGGCTGACGGGTTTTGATGCGCCCAGCTGCTCGACGATCTATCTCGACAAGCCGATGCGGAACCACACGCTCATGCAGACCATTGCGCGAGCGAACCGCGTCTTCCCCGGCAAGCAAAGCGGCCTGATCGTGGACTACGCCAACGTCTTTGCCTCGCTGGAGAAGGCGCTGGCCATCTACGGAGCCGGGAAGAACGGCAAGACACCCGTTCGCGACAAGAAGGAGCTGGTGGAGCAACTGCGCACCGCCCTGGCCGAGGCGGCGGAGTTTTGCGCGAAGCAAGGCGTGAGCCTGCCCGCCATCCATGAGGCCATCGGCATGGAGAAGCTGCACCTCCTGAGTGAAGCGGTGAATGCACTGATCTCGCCGGATGAACTGCGGAAGCCCTTCCTTGCCCACGAGAAGCTGGTGCGGGCACTCTACCAAGCCGTGAAGCCGGACAAGGTGGCCATCGAGTTCGCCCCCATGTGCTCGCTGCTCGCCACGCTGGCGGAGACGATCAAGACCCAGACTGGCGAAGGTGAGACACCCGACATCACGCCCATCATGGGCAAGCTGAACGACCTGCTCGACGAGTCCATCGGCGCGGAAGGCTTCACCATTGCCGAAGGCGAGGCCGGAGCCCGTCATGGCGTGATCGATCTCTCCAAGATCAACTTCGAGGTGCTGGCGAAGAAGTTCAAAGAGTCGAAGCAGAAGAACCTCGACATCGAGAAGCTGAAAGCGGCCATCCGCGCCACGCTGGACAAGATTGTCCACATGCACCGCGCCCTGCGGACGGACTATCAGCAGAAGTTCGAGGAACTGATCGCCGACTACAACGCCGGAAGCCTGAACATCGACCAACTCTTCGCCGCCCTGCTGGAGCAGAGCCGGAAACTCACCGAAGAACAGACACGCCATGTGCGGGAGAATCTGCTGCCCAGCGAACTCGTCATTTTCGACATCCTCACCCGTCCCGCCCCTGAACTCAGCGACGCCGAGCGTGATGAGGTCAAGAAAGTAGCCAAGCAACTGCTCACCAAGGTGCAGGGCCTGCTAAACACGATGTGGAAAGGCACCCAGCAAGGCCGCTCGAAGGTCCAGGACGTGATCAAGGACACTCTCGACGAAGGTTTGCCCCGCGCCTACGACAAGCCGCTCTACGAAGCCAAGGTGGAAGCTGTCTTCGAGCACTTCTACGAGACAGCGGCGTAGCGATGCAGAGAAGAGGCGGGCTACACCCCTCAGACAAATTATCCCCTCAACAACCCGGCACGCCTCAACCCGGCACGCCTCAACCGGGCCGAGGCCGAAGACTGGGAGAGCGGCGAAGCCGCGAGACTTTGAGACTTTGAGACTTTGAGACTTTGAGACTTTGAGACTTTGAGTGAGCCTTCTTCGTTTTCGTGGACAGCAAAAGTTGGGTAACTACCCAAAGCAGCATGAACACGACAGGAACGAAAAAACGCACCTATGACGAGCAGTTCAAGCGCGACGCAGTCGCGCTGCTCGAAGGCGGCCGCAAGGCTGCTCAGCTCGCCCGCGAACTGGGCATCTCCCACTGGAACCTGCGCGATTGGAAGGAACGCTACGGCACTGGAGCTGCCGCAGTGAGCCAGCCTCAGGCGCGTAGCGCCGGGCTGGTGAACGCAGGCGGCTCCAGTGCCGTAGGCCGCCGCGGTGGAGATCGCATCCCTTCGCCGCGAACTCGACGCCATCCGTGCTCAGAACGACATTTTAAAAAAGCCTTGGCCATAGTAGCCCAACCAGAAGGCACCGTTTCGTCCTCATCCAAACCCTCCACCACGAACAACCGCGTATGAGCCTCGCCAAAGCCTGCCGGGCCCTCGGCGTCAGCCGCAGCGGCTACCACGCCCACCTGCGCAAACAGCAGCGCCCGCGCCGCCGCCAGGACGCACAACTGGCCACCGAGATCCACGCGGCCTTCATCGCCAGCCGGGCCACCTACGGCTCGCCACGCCTCGTGCATGCCCTGCGCGCCAAAGGCCTCCGCCACGGCAACAACCGCATCGCCCGGCTCATGCGCGAGCAGCACCTGCGCGTGCGCCAGAAGCGCCGCTTCGTGCCGCGCACCACCGTCACTGACAAAACTGCGGCGACAGCCCCCAACCACCTGCTGCAACGCCCCGCGCCCAACCGCCTCAACGAGGTCTGGGTCACCGACATCACCTACCTCCCCACTCGCGAAGGCTGGCTCTATCTGGCCGCCGAGATGGACCTCTGCAGCCGCCGCATCCTCGGCTGGAGCACCCGAGAAGACCTCGCCACCGAACTGCCCAGCGCAGCCTTGGAGCGCGCCCTGCAAGCACGTGGAGCAAACCCGAGCGGTCTGCTCCACCATAGCGACCGTGGCTGCCAATACACCAGCACCGAGTTCCGCAAGCGCCTCAAACTGCGCGGCATCACCGCCAGCATGAGCCGCACGGCCAACTGCTACGACAACGCCACCATGGAAAGCTTCTGGGCCACGCTGAAGGCCGAATGCTTTGGCTCCAGCGTCCCATCCACCCGCGCTCAAGCTCGCTCAATGGTCTTCGACTACATCGAAACCTTCTACAACCCCGTGCGCCTCCACAGCGCCCTAGGCTTCCAATCTCCGCTCGCCTTCGAACTATCCATCCAAAACAACTAACCCAACTTTCCGTGTCTGCGTTTTCGACGAAAGATCAGAGACTGGGAGACTGGGAGACTGGGAGACTGGGAGAGCGTGAGACTGGGAGAGCGTGAGACTGGGAGAGCGTGAGACTGGGAGAGCGTGAGACTGGGAGAGCGTGAGACTGGGAGAGCGTGAGACTGGGAGAGCGTGAGACTGGGAGAGCGTGAGACTGGGAGAGCGCGAGACTGGGAGAGCGTGAGACTGGGAGAGCGCGAGACTGGGAGAGCGTGAGACTGGGAGAGCGTGAGACTGGGAGAGCGTGAGACTGGGAGAGCGTGAGACTGGGAGAGCGTGAGACTGGGAGAGCGTGAGACTGGGAGAGCGTGAGACTGGGAGAGCGTGAGACTGGGAGAGCGTGAGACTGGGAGAGCGTGAGACTGGGAGACAGGGAGACAGGGAGACAGGAAGAGCGGCTGCGCCGCGAGGCTCATGGTCTCATCGGTCCCCGCCTGCATCGCTGAGCGAAGCATTGCGGACAGGTCCTCTTCTCCAAGTCTGCCATCCGGGCCGCGAGCGGAGTCGCGGAGTACGTCACACTGACCAGTGCCTGCAACGCGGATGACGAAGACTGGAGGCGGAGGCGGAGGCGGATTGGAGCTGACGCACTGATCACTGACCACCGATCACTGGCTACTGATGATCGAGACGGAGGCGGAGGAGGATTGGAGCTGACGCACTGATCACTGACCACCGATCACTGGCTACTGAAGATCGAGGCGGAGGAGGATTGCGGAAGGATCGAGGACGAGTTCGAGTAGGAGGACGAGGACGACAAGGAACTGACCACCGACAACTGACCACCGATCACTGGCTACTGAAGATCGAGGCGGACATGGAGGCGGATTGGAGCTGCCGCACTGATCACTGACCACCGATCACTGGCTACTGAAGATCGAGGCGGAGGAGGAGGAGGCGGCGGATTGGAGCTGACGCACTGATCACTGACCACCGATCACTGGCTACTGAAGATCGAGGCGGAGGCGGAGATGGAGGCGGAGGAGGAGCTGACGCACTGATCACTGACCACCGATCACTGGCTACTGAAGATCGAGACGGAGGCGGAGGAGGAGGCAGATGAACCAGAACGAACCTTCCCTCCACAAGAAGGGCGCAGAGGTGGACAAACGAGGGCGAGACGTGGGGAGTGGCTTCGGTGATGCTGGAGGCATGAGAACAACCTTCCTCTTTGCCGCCCTGCTCATGATCCCTTCTTTCGCGGGTGCGGCGGAGCCGCCGGTGGATTTCGGGCGGCAGATCAAGCCGATCTTGGCGGATCGCTGTGTGGAGTGTCATCACGCGGAGTCGATGCTGGGGGATCTGAATTTGCAGAGCGGGAAGCTGGCCTTTGGCAAACGCACGGGCGGGCCGGTGATCATCCCGGGTGCGCCGGATCGCAGTCTGCTGCTGGTGACGCTGACGCTGCCGGCAAAGGATCAGAAGGCGATGCCGGCGACGGGGCATCGCATCCCGATGGATGAGGTGTCGCTGATCCGCCGCTGGATTCTGGAGGGGGCGAAGTGGCCGGAGGGTGAGGAAGGCTTTATCCCGGCGAAGAAGGCGGCGAAGGAAAAGGATGTGTGAGGCGGCAGGGCCGGTTCACTGGCCCATGGTCACTGGCCCAAGAAGTCGGCCACATACTGCTCGACGATGGTTTTGAGCGGTGGGGGTGGCGGCACACCGATCTCGATTGCGCGGCTGCCATCGACCTGCTGCGGCCAATTATCGACGATGCCCTGGATGCGTTCATTGAAGGCATCGACGATGGGGCCGAGGGTGATGCCTTTTTCGGCAGCGACTTCGCGGATGACTTGCTCAGCGAGCTGCGGGGTGACGCGATGGGCGGGGAGCACGTAGGCGCGATCTTTGCCGAGCCGTGCTTCATCGACCTCGGCGAGGGCGATGAAGCTCTCGATGACAGTGCGGTAGCCGGTCATGGGATGGGGCTGATCCCGGCGGATGGGCAGGAGGCAGGGTTCACCATTCAAAGGCTCACGAAACATGCCACTGGCCCAACTGGAGGCGGCGGCATTGGGTTTGCCGGGGCGGATGATGACGGTGGGAAGGCGGACGCTGCGGCCATCGAAGTGGCCTTTGCGGGTGTGATCGTTGATGAGCATCTCACACATGGCTTTGGTGATGCCGTAGGTGGTCTGGGGGAGCTGCTTGGTGGTATCGGACATCAGTTGTGACATGTCGATGCCGCCATAGCAGGCGACGCTGCTGGCAAAGACGACGCGTGGGCGGCCTGCGGCGGCTCGGGCGGCTTCGAAGACATTCCGGCCGCCATCGAGATTCACGCGGAGGGCGTCGTCGTAGCGTTCCTCGCACTCGCCGCTGACCATGGAGGCGAGGTGGAAGATGACCTCGGCATCGCTGCCTACGGCGCTGAAGACGGTGTCGCGGTCACTGATGTCGCCGCAGACGGTCTGGACGCGGGGATCGGGGATGTCGCGATGGAAGGCGGCGTCGAGGAGGACGATCTGGGAGACCTGACGGCCGCAGAGAGTGCCGCGCTTCAGGATGGATTGAGCCAATTGATGGCCGAGGAAGCCGCCGCCGCCGGTGAGAACGATTTTCATGGGAATGGAGGCGGGTTTCATGCTGGGGAAATGCCTTCCCGCAAGTCCGGGCACGGCGGAGGGGGCATTCGCCGATGAAAACCTCCTCGCCCGCACAACAATTCCGAACGACCGGAGTTTGAACCGCGTTTCCAGCCGCATCCCCTGCCCCATGAAGCTTTCCCACCTCCTGCTCCCCGTGCTCTGCTTGGCCGCGCCTATGCTGGGAGCCCAGCAACCGGCCGCCACCCCTGCCCCGCCTGCGGCGGAGCCGCCCCTGAGCACGGCGGACCTTTTTCCCACGGCGGAGGAGGAAGCCGAGATGCTGCCGGAGCTTGGCAGCGCGGCCGCTGGAGCCGCCACGGCTCCTCCCGGACCGGTGGACCCGGACCTGCCGCAGCCGTTTGATTTCAATGCTCTGGCTGGGGTGGTGCAAAACTCGCCCTTCACCCGCATCGTGAATGTCTCTGACTCGCTGGTGCTGACGGGCGTGGCGTATGTGGACGGAAAGCCGGTGGTGACGCTGTTCGATAAGGACAAGAAGGAATCTCTCGTGGTGACGGATCAGCCGAACCTGCGTGGCTGGACGCTGGTGGAGGCGACGCACTCGGTGGACATCAACCGAGCCTCCGCGAAGGTGAGCATCGGCGGTGAGCCGGTGAGCATCCGCTACGATGCGGCGGCGCTGACGCCGGATGCGATGCGGAAGGATAAAAAGGCCGGCAAGGACAGCAGTGGCGCCCCCCCTCCGCCCGGCGGGGATAAATTCAATCGCGGGGGGCGTGGCCCAAGCGAGGAGGATCGCAAAAAATACGAATCTCTCTCGGACGGGGCGAAGGAGAAATTCAGAAACGGCATGCGTGAGATGTTCAGCAACGAGAAGTTCCGCAGCGCGAGCGAAGAAGATCGCCGCAACGCCATCCGCAGCATGTTCGACAAGATCGAAAAGGAAGACAAGAAACGCTAAATCCTCCGTTCACGCCGCACGCCTGCTTTATCCCGCCTACTTTCCCTTTCACATGCTCCGCCCGTCTTTCCTTCCGCTCTTCGTTCTGTCTGCCACTGGCCTGATCCTCGCTCAAGACGCTCCGAAAGCTCCCCCAGCCGTTCCTTCGGCTCCCACCGCACCGGCGGCCCCTGCCGAACCCGCCGCAGCTGCGCCTGCGGGTGCTCTTCCACCGGGTGGACCGCCTGTCCCCGGAGCTTTCGGACCTCCGGGAGGTTTCCGGGGGAAATCGCGGTGGCTTTGGACGTCGCGGTGGCCCCGGCGATGGCGGTGCGGGTGGTGAAGGCGAATCCTTCCAGATCTCCGGCGAAGACGTGATGATGCAATTCGTCAACAACCCGGTCTCGGACATCCTCGCCATCTACGAGAGGCTGACGGGCTTCACGCTGATCAAGGACACGAACATCTTTGAAGGCTCTACCATCAGCCTCGTGACGCCGAAGCCGGTGCCGAAGGGGGAAGCGATCAAGCTTATCGAAGCCTCCCTGCTCGCCAACGGTTACGCCATCATCTCCGAACCGGGTGGCAAGACCGCGAAGATCCTCCCCGCTCGCAACCAAAGCGCCAATGCGGTGCAGTTCTCCCATGGCGTGCGCTTTTACACGAGCCCGAAGGAACTCCCGGATGGCGAGTCGATCATCACCTACTTCATGAAGCTGGACAACCTGGCCCCGGAAGATGCGGCGGAGATGTTTAGCGGTCATGTGGGCCTGGGAGCCTATGGTCGCATCACGGCGGTGGCCACGCCGCCCGGCTTGCTCATCACCGAAAGCGCCACCGTGGTGAAGCAGCTCGTGTCGATCCGCGAGAGCATTGATTTGGCGGATACCGGCTCCTCGCTGGTGACGAAATTCATCCCGGTGGTGTATGGTGATGCGGCCACCATTGCTCAAATCATCCAGGCCACGCTCACGGCGCAGGCTCAGGAAAAGGAATCGAAGGGCGTGAATACCATTCGCGGCTCGGCGGCTAGCGATGGACGTGGTGGAGATCGAGATCGGGATCGCGGCAACAACAACGACAATAACAACCGCCCGCCGCCGCCCGTCATCATCAACGGCGTGCCGCAGCAAGGGAACACGCAGTCACCGCAGCCCAGCGCCCAGGTGGTGGCGGATACGCGACTCAATCAGATCCTCGTCGTCGCTTCGCCCGCTGATTACACCTATGTCGCCAGCTTGGTGGCGGAGTTCGACAAGCCGGTGAATGTGGAGCAGCCCTACGAGCGACGGTTGAAATACGCGGCGGCACTCGATGTGCTCAGCGCCCTCACGGACCTCCTTCAAGATCCTTCCGCTGGCACGGTACAACTTCCCGGCGGCGGCACCATTCAGCATCAGCGCCAGCAGGCTCTCGCCAGCAACAACTCCCAGCTCCTCGGAGGTCGAAACACCCAAAACACGCGTGGTGGTCAGGTTGGAAGCACCAGTTCCGCCGCTGCGTCTTCGGACACCGCCACGACCACGACTTCGACCGGTTCCCGAGCCGATGTGATCACCGGCCCTACCGTGGACAATGCGCCCGTTTCTGTTCTCGTCGGCAAAACCCGCGTCATTGCCGATCCCATGTCGAACTCCATCATCGTCATCGGACCGAAGGAGAGCATCGATAAGGCCACCATGCTGCTCGACCGCTTGGATCAGCGGCCCTCGCAGGTGTATCTCTCCACGGTCATCGGCCAGCTGACGCTCACGGATGGTCTGACCTCCGGCATTGATTACCTGTCCGGTCTCTCCCGTGCGGGCGACGGCGTGAATTTCTCCGCGACCGGCGTGACCAGCCGCACGGATGTGCTTTCCGGCAATGCGGTGGGACGTGCTGTGAATGACCTGCGCAATGCCGCCATCACGAATGCCTTTGGCCCCGCCACGGGACTCGGCCTCTACGGAGCCGTGGGTGATAGCCTGGAGATCTTCGTCACGGCGCTGGAAACCTCCCGAAACTTCAAAGTCCTGTCTCGTCCCAGCGTGTTCGCTTTGAACAATCGCAAGGCCACCATCACCTCCGGCCAGAAGGTCCCCTACCCTGAGACGACGACCTCGGTCCTCGGGAACAACGTCAACAATCAGGGCACGGTGCAATCCACCACGGCTTACCTCGATGTGGTGCTGAAGCTGGAAGTCGTCCCGCTGATCAATCCCGATGGCGAGGTGAATCTCACGATCTCGCAGATCAATGACACCATCGTCAATGAACGCACCATTTCGCCGAACTTGGTGCCGGTCATCGGCACAGAGCAGCTCGTGACCTCCGTCAATGTCCCTGACCGCAACACCATCGTGCTCGGCGGCCTGATTTCCGAAACCAAGACCAAGGGAGCCAGCGGCCTGCCCTTCCTCGGGCGCATCCCCGGACTCGGTAAGCTCTTCCGCACCGATACGGACAACACCGAGAGGAAGGAACTCATCATCTTCATCCAGCCGCAGGTCGTGCAAAGTGAAGGAGAAATGCGTCAAGCCTCCATGCGTGAGGATCTCCGTGGTAGCGTGGGAGCGGATGCCGCGCAGAAATTCCCTCAGAACATCGCAGCCCCCGTGGCGACGCCTCAGCCAGCCGTCGAGACAGCGAAAAAGAAATGGTATCAAGGCCTCTTCCGCCGCCCCGAGCCGAAACCCTGAGTCGAAAACCGCTGAAAGGGGGCGTTGCCAGTTCGCAATCTGGCCCTACCATCCGCCCCACTCTGGTGTCACCCGGCACGCGCCATGGCTGAAGAAGACCCCAAAATCCCCAACGAAGAGCAGATCCTCAAGCAATTGAAGGAAAGCGGTTCTCCGCCCACACGAAAGACGCTCATCGAGCGGCTCGATAACTGGGATGACTGGGCCTCCTGGGACGAATTTTACCGCACCTACTCCAGCTTCGTCTTTCATGTCGCCCGCAAAGCCGGTCTCAGCGATGACGAAGCAGGTGATGTGGTGCAGGAGACCTTCATTGGTGTGGCCAAAAACCTTCAAAAGAAGAAGTTCGATACCAGCCTGGGCTCCTTTAAATCCTTCCTCCTCAATCAGGCACGCTGGCGCATCCTCGATCAATTCCGCCGCCGCAAAAAGCAGCAGGATCGCGAGGCCAATCTCTACGCCGGTGAAGAGCCTGATGATCGCCGCACCGCGCCGATCGACCGCTGTGCAGATCCGAACGGCGTGGCCCTCGAAAAACTCTGGGAACGTGAGTGGCAGGATAAGATCATGGACATCGCGCTGCGTCGCGTGAAGGCCCTCGTCTCTCCTCGGCAGTTTCAAATCTTTTCCTGCTATGTCCTCAAGGGCTGGAGTCCTGAACGCGTCAAAAAAGAACTCGGGGTGAATGCCGCTCAGGTCTATCTGGCGAAACACCGCGTGGGCCGCATCCTCAAACGCGAAGCCGCCAAGCTCGCCGAAGAGCAGGAGTAGCTCACGCGAGCTCAAGCTGGCGTTCCATCTTGTGATGAAACTGCTGCGCCGCCGGATCGTAAAGCCGGTGACCAAGCAGCAAAATGCGCTGCTGGAGCTTGGAGCGATGCTCGTGGATGAGGTGGCTCCAGACTCCACGCTTCACGGCATACGCACGCTCGCGGGCCAGATTTGCCAGATCACGCTCGCGGCCGAGAAGCCCACCGAGCTTACGAGCCCGCCGGACCCGACGGTAAGCTCCCGGAAGATGCCGAATGGCGAGGGTTTGATAATGGAGATCCTTCACCCGATGCCGCCAGCGATGCAGTGATTCCTCCACCACGCTCTCAAACGACAACTTCATCAGACGCCGCCCTTTTCGATAGGTCATGGCATGCGCCGCGATGATCTGTTCTGGCGTGAGCCGTTCGATGCTCGTTCTTTCCACGAGTTGTTCCAGCGCACAGAGTTGATGGCGCAAAAACGAACTGGAAGGCGGAGTCAAACGGCTACCATCGGCATTCAGCGCATGCTGCGGCGAGAGGTGAAAACGGCGCGAGAGCTTTTCGACGAGTTTATCACGCACCACGACATCACGATTTCCAGCACAGGCATTCTTCACCGCTCGGATGTGCATGCGGATGGCCACAAATGTTTGCTCTGGCACGCAATCTCTGCCGAGCCGGAGCAACGCGAGCAGCTTTTTCATTCGCACGCGAAGCTGGTGAGTGGCGACGGCCTCATGCGTTTTCAAGCGCCGCACATCTCGCTGGGCCGCATCGAGGAGACCCTCAATCAGAGACAGCAATTCCCTACCTGAAATGGCGGTAGGAACGCGGGCGCTTTTCATTTTTCCATTCAAGCGGGAAGGCTTCCAACCGGCAAGAAACAGTTGTTCACATTCTTTGTCCGCCACGACCGGATTTTGGGCATAACTCACCCGACGAACGACCGCCCCAACCCTTGGAGAGATGGCTGGCGATGAAATCAGCGGCAAATATAAGCTGGGAAATCCGGCGTCTTGACGTGAAGGCAGGCGGTGATCAAGAAGGTGCCGGAATAGCTGAAGCACTTTCTGAAAGAAGCCGATGCCGCGAGTTCATAAATGCGGACCTTGGGTCAGCTAGTCACAGCCTGAACCCATCCCCCTTGACCTCCCCTTCCTGTGGCGGTCCTCCAGCACCTCCTCGTCCGTGCTTTTCTCCGTGCCGACAGTTTGCATCTGCTTCACCTCGTTGGCCTGCTCCTTCCACGTGCCCGGCGGGTGCCTGGCGGAGGAAGGCAAGCGTTTCGCAGGCATCACCTCATGGGAAAATTCGGACGCTATTTTACCAAATCGCGTCCCCGAACTAAAGAATTATTTATTTTCACCCATCAAAACTTTTATTCACAAACGGTACTTGCCAGCACCCCGGTGGTCCGGGTTATACCAGCGCGGAAATTCAGGAAAATCATTCGGTCCTCACCATGAACACCTTCCGTCGCTTCACCCGTCGTGCCTGGCTTCTCCACGGCTATCTGCTCGTCGCAATGGTCTTTTTGCCAGTCCCACGCGCCAACTCTTATTTGGACCGACTCCAACGGAGATGGCGTCAAAGACTGGGTGGCAGACCCTCCTGAGGAGGATTCCTGGTGGAGTCAAGATGATGATGGCGATCAGTGGCCAAATTCCGAAGAAGTACTTTTTGGTTCCGATCCTGCCCGGCTGGACTCAGACTACGATGGCCTCACAGATCGTGACGAACATGATCTCACCTCTGGCATGCTGGCAGGTCTTGCCACCACCGATCCATGGGCGTGGGACTCAGACAACAATGGCTACTCGGATCACGACGAGTATTACAACTGGCTTCAGGGGCGTGACCTGATAGTCAATTACAACAGCCTGCCTTCAGGCTATCAGGCGCAGAGCTATTTTGACGCGGACGGCGATGGTATCCACAACCCTGAGGACACCTACCCGCTGGATCGTGACAATGACGGCGTCATGGACCTCGACGATGCCTGGCCGGATGATCCTTACAATGGCACAGCTCCGGACAGTGATGGAGATGGCTATCCAGACAACCAAGACAGCCATTCCTCGGACTCATCCCTCTACACAGACTGGGACGGTGACGGTCAGAATGAATCATCCGATTCCCACCCCTATGATGCGGCGTATTGGAGTGATTGGAATGGCGATGGAGACAATCACGAGACAGATGGCGATGAAGACGGTTGGGACGACTCCAATGACACGCATCCGCATGATGCCACCCTTTGGGATGATTACGATGGTGATGGGCATGGGAGCAGCACGGGCTTGGGGGACAGCCACCCCTACGTATCCGTCAATCGCAGCCCCATAGCCCCGGCGCTTGACTTTGAGCGGCGGGTCATGCGTGGACGAGGCTGCGCTCGGTCACGGTCTTTTCCTCGGCGGCTGCTTCGACAGCGGCGCGGCGTTTGGCTGCTACGGCGTGGGGTGTCAGTTCGTGCACTGTCTTGGTGGTGGCGCTCGGCAGCCGTTCAAATAGGTCCGTTAGATACGCTTCGGCGTTGATACCCGCTCGGTAGCAGTTGGCGATGAGCGTGTAGAACGTGGCGGCTCGCTCGCCACTCTTCGCGTCGCCCATGAAGAGCCAGTTCTTCTTCCCGATGGCGCTCGGGCGGATGCTGTTCTCGACGAGGTTGTTGTCGATCTGCACGCGGCCGTCGCGGGTGAACACGCAGAGCTTCTCCCACTGCCCGAGCGCGTAGGCGATGGCTTCGCCGGTGAGGCTGCGGGGGAGGTGCACGCGGCTTGCTTGCAGGCTTTGCAGCCGGTGGTGGATGGCGACGAGGATGGGGGTGCTGTGCTCTTGTCGGGCTGTCCGTATCTCCAGCGGCCCGGCGCGGGCTTCTCTCATCCGCGCTTCGATGCGGTAGAGCGCCTGCATTTGCGCGAGCACCCAGCGGGCGTCTTCGCCTTCTTCTTGGGCTTCGTAAAATTTGCGCCGCGCATGGGCCATGCAGCCGGCGAGCGTGATGTTGCCTGCGCGTCCGGGCTGCTTGATGAAGCTGTCGTAGGCTTTGTAGCCGTCGCACTGGATGAGGCCGGTGTAGTCCTCCGGCACGATTTGCTCAAGGCATGCGGTGCCGCGTCCGGTGTGCCAGGCCATGAAGCCGATGTTGCTCACGGGGTTGTGCACGCTCCACAGATAGCCGGTGCCGCAGATGCCTTCGCGTTCGGGGTCTTGATACTTCACGGGTGTCTCGTCGATCTGCACATAGCCACCCTGAAAGACTTCTCTTTTGATCTGCTCGATGACGAGGCGGCTGGCCTGATGCGCCATGCCCATCCAGCCGCAGAGTGTCTGGCGCGGCACGGGCAGGCCCTGGCGGGCGTAGAGCTGCTCGATGCGGTAATACGGCAGGTGCATCTCGAAGCGTGAGGCGGCCACATTGGCCAGCAGTCGCGGGCTGGCGATGCAGCGCTCCTGCAGCCTCATCAGCGGGGCGATGACGGGCGGCAGGTGCCGCTGCGCGATGCGCACATATTTGCGGCGGATGATGTGCTGCTGGCGGAACTGCGCGGGCACATGGTCGAGCAGCCTGGTGGTCTCCGAGCCGATGCACACAAAGGCTGCCGGATCGGCCACGACCTCGGCGGGATCGACGATGATCTGCTCCACCGGCAGGCTCGCGACGAGCTGCGCAAAGCTGCGCTTCTTTTTGCGTGCGGGCTGCGCGTGGTCCTTCTGCTCAGCCTCCGAGCCGTCGAGGCCGACGGTGGAGGCTGCGGGCTTTGGGCAGTCCGCAGGCGGCACCTCCAGGCCTTCGAGCAGCATCTGGAGCTGCGCGGGATCGAGCTTCTCGGATGACTTGCCAAAGAGCCGCTTCACCAGCGCATCCACCTTGAGCTGGAGCACGCGGTTGTGCTGCGTGAGCTGGGCGATGATCTCTTTGAGCGATGCGACTTCCTTTTGATGCAAGGCGTCGCGTTCGTGGTCAGTCATCGTGTGTGCGTGCTGAAACGAAGGCCCGTCACGCGCTTATCACCTCATTGCATCTCGCACGAAAAAAACTCTCAGCCCTTCGCCGTTTGCTCTCTGCCTTACCGCTCATACCAGCCGCGCGGACGTGCGCCGTGCATGTCGATGCCGTCGGTAAGCAGCGTGAAGGCCTCCGGCTTGAGCTCGAGCTTCACCTGGCCCTCCTGCGCCGCTTTGGGCCAGAAGAAGGTGCCTTCTTCCAAGCGCTTGGTCATCAGCCACAGGCCCGTTCCATCGAAGTGCAGCACCTTGATGAGACGACGGCGCTTGTTGGTGAAGACGAAGAGCGCCTTGTCCTTGGGGTTCTCCTTGAGCTTGTCTGCCACGAATGCGTGCAGCGTGTTCATGCCCGCACGCAGGTCGCAAGGCTCCAGCGCGATGAAGATGCGCAGTGTGGAAGGGAAACTCAGCATGCGGGCGAGGCGGTCGAGTTGAGATGGCGCAGCAGATGAGCTGCCAGCTCTGCCTGCGAGGCATCGTGCAGATGCAGCCTCGCACCCCTGGCAGCAGCAGCTCCAAGGCGGCAGGAGCAACTGGAGTGGAGGGCGTGACAGAAGAGGATGGCAGCGCCACCTCAACAAGCTGGAGACAAGCCGTGGTCTTCCCATTGGGCTGAGCCGAGCGCAGAGGGCGCTGGAGGGCCGTCTTTTGCATGGCCGCCATCTTTTGATAGTCGCCACGGGCACGACGGCGCTTTTGAATCCACGAGGCAAAGGTTTGGTAATTGACCCCGGCCATGCGGGCGAAGGGCCGCCCCTTCATGCCGCTGCGCTCGAATTCGCCTGCGGCGGCTGCGCAGCATCGAGCAGAGCCTCGCGCTTGTCCCGTGTGAGCGTCACGCGCCCCAAAACGTCCTGCTTCAAGAGGGTGGTCTGATCTCGCTTCGTAGTCATAAACGTCGTAGCCATAAAGCTACGACACTTACTGACTACGACAGACCCACGGTGCTAGGTCTGACGGATACCTTTAACGCGAACGTCAGAGTCGCGAGGGCCAGATGCCGTTAATCTTCTGGCGGTGCCTTGGCCTTCTTGCGCCTTTGAATGACGGCTGCTTTTCTTTCTTCCTCCTGCAGGCGGAGCATTTCTTTGATCATCGCCGGGTCTTCAAGCTGATCGCTATCGTTGGTCCTTTTGATCCAGGTTTGAAGTGCGTTTCGCATCTTCTCCAGCTCTGTCTTTCTGGATGGTTCCTCAGCGAGATTGGTCAGTTCAAACGGGTCTGTCTCAAGATCATACAATTCTTCGGCAGGCTTCGGCTTAAAGTAGGAGGTGTAGCGCTCCGGGAGCTTCCCTTGATCGTAAATCTCTTTCGCCGCTCTGACTGCTTCTACGTTTCGATGGCCCTGTTCATAGTATGAGATTCCCGGCGTGAAGTTTCTGATGTATTGCCATTTTTTCGAGTGAACACTGCGGACCCGATCGGTGACAACATCGAGATTGTCCCATTGCGCATACAGAAACTCGGGCTCATCGCGCCTGTGGGGTCCAAACAAGATGCGGCCTTCCAGATAGCTCGGCGCGCTGCCTCCCACGAGATCGATAAAGGTGGGTGCCAGATCCAGGGATGATACCAGCTCTTCGTTCACCGTGCCCGGCTTGATCCCCACATCATACTTTGCCGGCACCCGGACAATGAGCGGCATCTGGATGCCGCGTTTGTGCACGAAACATTTCCCCCGGAACAAGGCGGGGCCGTTGTCGCCGATGAAGAAGATGATCGTGCTTTCATACAGCCCCTTCTTTTTCAAGTCAGCTATCAGATCGCCGACTTTGGTATCCAAGACGGTCAGGTATTCCAAATACAGCCCGAACTCTTTGCGTGCCGCCGGTGTCTCTGGCGTATAGGGCGGAAGCTCAATTTTGGCCGTATCGACGGGGTGCTCAGGACAGGGATGAAACGCAGGATGTGTCTCGTAATACTGAAATTGACAAAAGAAGGGCTGCTTCGCAGAAACGACATTCCAATCCGTTTCGTCGTAGGGCTTGAGGCGCGGGTTTTCGAAGCCCCAGTCTCGCTTTGGACGCCCACAAAGCCCGATGGTGTATCCGGCATCGCGAATGTATTTGGTGAAGACATCGACACCTTCCGGCAGGTTCTTTTTCACAAACGGAGGCCCCGGTCTCATATATTTCGCATTGACCTGGTGAGGGTATAGCCCGGTCATGAAGCTGGACCGGCTCGGAGCGCAGATGGCCGCTGTGGTATGAGCATGGGTAAAAAGCACACCCTCTTTTGCCAACTGATCCAAGTTCGGTGTATACGAGCCTTTGACCCCATAGCACGCCAGATCACAGCCCAGGTCCTCGGCAACAATCCACAATATATTCGGCTTGGCAGGCTTCTTGTCTTCGGCCAACCCGCACACGCAGGTGCTCAGAAGGAAAACAGCCGTCCAAATTAATAGATTCCGATGGGTCATATTCACTCCTTTGGGCATGGTGTGTGATGGCACTGTTTTATTCCTCGCTGAATCGCCGGGCAACCTCAATCATCAATCAGCGTTTGAAAACCATTCGATAACCCAAGCTTCCTAATGAGGCACCCTTGCTTAGCTACGACCGCGTCGACTGGGACCAGCTCACGAAGAAAACGCCCTGCTTCTGTAAGTGTCAGTTCTACGACACGCATCGGGTGAATGAAAAAGGGCCGAATGGAAAAACTCTGCATTTTTGGGACTCGCCACTTGGCCACATAGCATCCAGTATAATCCCGCGTGAGCACCCCGCCATTCATCTCCATCACCGATCAGGTCGCTGGGCATCTGCGCAGTGAAATCCTGCGCGGTCGTTGGAGCGGCACGCTGCCGGGCAAGCACCTGCTCGCCGCCGAACTGGGCGTGAACAACAAGACCATCCAGGCAGCCATGCGCCAGCTCGAGCAAAGCGGCCTCCTGCTGCCTCAAGGGGCCGGGCGCTGCCGCCTCATCAACCTGCCGCAGGGGCATCGCAGGCACACACGCAGCCTGCGCATCGCCCTGCTGGTGAACGACAAGTCGGTGGATGAGAGAGACAAGTTCTACCTCGACTACCGGCATGCCCTCGAAGAAGCCGGCCACACCATCGTCTCGCTCCCGCATTCACTCACCGACCTGCGTTTTGATCCCACACGCGTCGCCGCACTCGTCCGCCAGACCAAGGCGGATGCCTGGATCATCGGCGCTGGCTCGCGTGCTGTCCTAGAATGGTTCGCCAGCCAGCCGGTGCCCGCCTTTGCCCTCTTCGGCAACCGGGTGGGTCTGAAAATCCCCTCCGTCGGCCCTTCCAAAGCCCCCATCATGGCCGAGGCCACGCAGCATCTCATCGCACTCGGACACCGCCGCATCACACTGCTGACACGAAGGGCCGTTCGTCTGCCAAATCCCGCGCCTGGCATCTCCACCTACCTCGACACCCTGCGCCAGCACGGCCTCCAGCCCAGCGAGTTCAACCTGCCTGACTGGGAGGAAACCAACGCAGGCTTCCACGAATGCCTCCGTTTGCTCTTCAAAGCCACACCGCCCACCGCGCTCATCGTCGATGAAGCCACCTACTTCATCGCCACCATGCAGTTTTTGCTGAAGCACCACCTCAGCGTGCCCGACGACGTCTCCATCATCAGCACGGACGATGACATCGCGCTCTCCCGCTGCGATCCACCCGTCGCCTGCATCCGCTGGGACTTCCGACCCGTCGTCCGCCGCATCGTGAGCTGGGCCGCCAACGTCAGCCGAGGCAAAGCCGACTTCACTCAAACATTGACCCCCGCCGAGTTCGTGCCCGGCGGCACCACAGGCCCGGTGAAAGGGAGACATTGAGCCCTCCAAGACTCACAATGGCACACATTGCGGAGAGCCTGGCAACGTCCGCAGTTCACCGCACTTGCGCCTCAGCCGCCTTCAGCCTTTCCCTGGCCAGGGGGAGCCATTCGCGCTCGATGGCGGGGTCTTGGTTCTTTTTCGTTTCCAGGCCGGCGATGCCTTCCTGGAGGAGGGCCACGGCTTCGCCGGAGCGATTCAATTTGGAGAGGCAAAAGCCTTCCACGCACTTGGCTTGGTCGATGGCCCAGAAATCGGCAGCATAGCTCTTTTTGATGGTGATGGCTTCGCGCTGGGTATCGAGGGCGGTCCGCCATTCCTCATGCTTCAAATAGACATCCACGGCGGCGTTGAGGATCGGCTCGGCTGAAATGGGAAAGACACCGTTGGTCTTCTTGAATTTGGCCAGCCATTGCATGACCTCGGTCTTGGCTTCGGCGTGGCGGTTGATGCTGAGGAGGTCTGCGATGAGGAGTTTTGCCTGTTTGGTAGTCTCGAGAGCACGCGGGCCTGCGGCGCTTTCGAGGAGGCCGATGAACCTGCGCCGCGCTGCGATGGCCTCGTCGGGGTGGCCGAGTTTGAGTTTCATTTCGATGATGCCATCGGAGGCACCGCGAGAGCGGGTGTTGGAGGGGCCGTAGGCGGTGAGGTAGTTCTCGAGACTGCTCTGCCATTGGTCGTGCGCCTCCTGCCAGCGCTCGGCTTTTTCGCACTCACGGGCATGGTAGTCCTGGGCGGAGGCTCGTTCGACGGACTTCGGGCCGTAGGCTGCTTCGGCCATGCGAATGTTCTCCCGCCCGGCGGCGAGACCGTCTTCCACGCGGCCCACGTCTCGCAACGCGAGCGGATAGAATCTCCTCGTTGTATAGATCAATCCGGGAGAGAGCGGCGGATTCGCCCGTGCGATGCGTTGCAGCATGTCCTCAAATGAGGCCAATCCTTCCTCCGGCTGCCCATCGCGTGCGAGGGAGCGTCCGATGACGCTGAGCATGATCATGGCATCATAGGTCTCCGGGCCTTTGATGCTCTCCGCCTCTCGCAGGGCGCTACGCCTTCGCCAGCACAAAGTGCAGCTCGGTCATGCGCTCGGGCGTGCCTGAAAGCTTGGCAGCCTTCTCCGAAGCACGATCAATCATCGACCTCAACATCACCAACCTTCCCTTTTCGAGATCCACCGTGCTCGACAGCACCTCCAGCGCCACTGCGAGGGCTGCATCGGCCTCACGAGCCTGCCGCCGTGCCTCACGAGCCTGCCATAAAGCCACGCTGGCCCCACCGACGATGGCCAGCAGACAAATCAACGCCGCCGCCGCCACCACGCGATGCCGCCGGACCCAACGCTGCGCCACATACGCCATGCTCGGTGCCCGCGCCTGCACGGGTTCATGGTTCAAAAATCGCTGAATGTCCTCCCCGAGTGCGCTGGCGGATTCGTAGCGACGGGTGCGATCCTTTTCGAGAGCGCGGAGAGTGATCAAATCTAAATCCAAGGACTTAAAGGACAGAAGGGACGAAAGGGACTCCGTTGGCGAAGGGCCTTTCTGTCCTTTGAGTTCTTTGGGGCCCTTCTGCGAAGGCCTCACAGGATCAACTTCCCGAATAATCCGCCGCATCTCATCCATCCCCGCCTTCAGCAGCGTCTCCGCATCGAATGGCGGCTGGCCTGTGAGCAGCTCGTAGAGCAGCACGCCCAGTGCATAAACGTCACTGCGCGTGTCGATGTCCGCACTCGCCGCTGCCTGCTCCGGGCTCATGTAAAGCGGCGTGCCCATCATCTGATCTACTCGGGTCACCAGGGTCAGCGCGTTCAGCGAATCGGTCGTGGTCGCCTTCGCGATGCCGAAGTCGATGATCTTGGGCACTGGCAATCCATCCACCTCTGTCACGATGACGTTCGAAGGCTTCAGATCGCGATGGATGACGCCTTTCTGATGCGCGTGCTGCACGCCACTGCAAATGTCTTGGAACAAATTCAGCCGCGCATCCAGCGGCAGCGCCTTCTCGATGCAATACTGCGTCACGGAGACGCCGTGAACGAGTTCCATTACGAAAAACGGCCTGCCCTCCGGCGTCGCACCCGCATGGAACACACTGGCGATATTCTGGTGATCCATCAGCGCCAGGGCCTGCCTCTCCTGCTCGAAGCGCCGCATGACCTCCAGCGTGTCCATGCCAAGCTTGATGATTTTGAGCGCCACCTCGCGCTTGATTGGCTCCGCCTGCTCCGCACGCCAAACCACACCGAAACCACCCTCACCGAGCTTTTCGATGAGACGATAGACACCGATCACATCGCCCGCCATCTCGATGCCCTCATCGCCCGGGCATAACACATCCTCCAACAGACCGGCAGCGGCGCGGAGGCTGGGCATAAACTCGGAAGGAGAGGACATGCAGTTCAAATAATGCGGATCGTCTGTGACGCTGTCACGCGTAACTTCGACTGGCCGTAGCTACAAGCATTGCCGTTGGGCGTGGTGGAGAGGTGAGGAAGCGGAATTCCTCGAGATTGCCCATCCCGTTCTGAGGGGGCGTTCATTCAGATGCCTCGCTCACCGTCTCTTCACCCGCGCGAAGCTTCTCTGTCCCGGCTCCAGCGGCACGATCAGGGTCTGGGTGAAACCATTCGCCGGCAGCAGCGTGCCCACTACCGGCTCGAAGGTCCCCAGCGCGTTGTCGGTTTCCACCTCGTAGTTGAGGCCCGGAAAGCTGGTGAAGGTGATCGATACCAGTGGGTTCGTGAGCGCGTTAAAGCCCGGCATCAGTGCAAAGTTGAGCACCCGGAATGAATCGCCCGCGTTGTTGAGATCCGTCATGTTGCCGATCTCCGCCGCGTCGGTCGAGCCATCGCCGTCGGTATCCACGGCGGAATCATTGATGCCCAGCGTGAGATGCGGATACGGGCTGCCGGGGCCTTCCATCACATCCGGGATGCCGTCGTTGTCCGTGTCCGCGAGCATTCCTGACACGAGGGAGCCCGCCTCCACGGCGCCGATGTCCGGCAGTGGGCCGCTGGGCCGCGGGTTGCCGCGTTGATCCTGCCCCAGTGCTGAGAACGTCCCGCCCTCGATCGCCGGCGACCCTGGCAGCGGCGGCATCGTCGGGGTCAATCCACCGTAGTCTCCCAAAGGAGCAAGCTTCGGATCGCCGGAGCTGATGTTGTTTCCCGTAGAAGTGATCGCTCCTGAGATATTACCTCCGACGTTCCCCGCGACGATGGAATTCGCCATGCTCGCCGGACCGGTGCCTAGGAGATGAAGCCCGCCCCCGGTCGGTGCCGCGTTTCTCGACACCGTGCCGTGATTCAGCGTCAAGGTTCCCGCGTCCGCTGTCTGGATGCCCCCGCCCGTGAGAGAAGCGGAGTTCCCTGCCACGGTCGTGTTGTTCAGGGTCGCGCTGCCGGAAACCCGGATTCCTCCCCCGTCCTGAGTCGCGGTGTTTCCGTGAATCGTCATTTTGTTCAAGGTAACCGTTCCCTGGCTGTTGATGCCGGCACCGCTCGCGCTATTCCCTCCGGTGACGGTGAAACTGTCCAGCGTGACCATGTTCCCCGCGGTGATGTTAAAGACACGGGACGCAAAGTTCCCTGTAACCGTGAGACCATCGGCCAAGGAGAAGGCATTGATGGTGAGATTCTTGTCGATGGTGAGCTCGGTGCCGCCCAGGGTGAGCGTCGCGCCGGACAGAGCAGGGGCGAAGAGCACGCTGCCGCCCGCCGGGGCGTTGGCGATCGCCTGCCGCAGGGAGCCAGGCACGGTGTCGGCCGAGACGTAGGCAGTCGAATCGGTGTGGACGGTGCTGGCGGCGGAAGCCGTGTAGTTGCGCGTGTCGAGGGCGAACGGCGTGGAGCTTGCAGAAACGATCACGGGGGGAACGAACGCGAAGCGCAGTTCGCCCAGCCCCACCCGGTCGGCGGGGGTGGAAGGCGTGCTGTAGTTGTCCAGGATCTCCACCTTCACATGGCTGGCCAGCCGGGGTCCGCCGGGGATAGCCAGCCGCGCCGCGCCCGTGCCGAGCAGCGTGCCCTGCGTGATCATGACACCGCTGTCAAAACTGGTGCCGTTCGTGGAGAAGGAAATCAGAAAGGACTTCCCCTCGTTGGGATTCCCGCCATAGCCCCAGATGACCAGCTCTGAGACCGACTGCAGGGAGGGTAGCGTGCAGGTGAGCACCGGCGGCGGCAGAGTGGCGAAGTAGTCGGTGGCAAACCCCGCCGTCTCGGTAACCCATGCGGTCGTGTTGTCGCTGGGAGAGTGAGTGCCCAGGGCTGTGAGCGTGGGTGTGCCGGAAAGGCCGGAGCCGTTGATGAGGTTCACCGCCGGAAAAAAATCCGTTCCCGCTGTGGAGGAGGTGATGGAGGTGGGGGTGATGAGCACCCCCTGCGCTCGGAGCGAGGGAGCGAGCAGGAGGAGAAAAAGGGTCAGATGGATGAGGTGTTTCATAGGATCAGATGGATGCTAGGAATTTGCGTTGGTGGTGAAGTGCCTTGAAAGAGCCGGAAGCCAGGCCGGCCTGCCTGTGGTAGCCTTGGCGAAGACTGGAGGGCGGGAAAGTTTCATGGGGTAGAACAATCCAATTAAAGCCCCCTTGCACATCGAAAGCCAAAACCCGCAAACGTCGGTGGCGTTGGGGACCGCCCCCAAACTGACCCACCGCCGGTTGTTGTGGCATTGCTGCTCCGCGCAATCCTGTGGTCGCTTGTAGCCGGGCCGCGGGGGTCATTCGCAGGTGAGATTGCGTAGTATGTATCATAGTCATACAAATCCCAGCACCACTCACGAACATTGCCAATTATGTCGTGGAGACCGTAGCCATTGGCACGATTCGGACCTGCGGGGGGCAGTTGGCCGCCGTCGTAGAAACCGACTGGAGTGGTTGGTGGGTCTGCAATCCCGACCCAGGGAGACAAGCGAACGTAATTTACACCGTCAAATATAGTGTAATTCGCGTCGCCGGGGCTGATCGTGTCTCCCCACGGGTAGTCCTTGCCCACCAGCGTCCCGCGTGCCGCCTTTTCCCACTCCGCCTCGGTCGGCAGCCGGTATCCATTGGCGGACCACTTCGCGTAGGGGGGTTGGATTGAGAAGTTCACGGGAAATTCGCCGGTCTTGTAAACCGTGGTGAAGGCGGTATCAGTGTAATACACCGGTGTGAGCCCCTCCTTCTGCGAGCGCGCGTTGCACCACTTCACCGCGTCGAACCAATTCGCCGTCACCGGATGGAGGCCACCAAGATAAGGAAACGCGCTGCCGGCGGTGGCGCTGAAGGTGTAGCCGTTGGCATCCGCGTAGGTCTTGACGCCGTCCCACAGTGCCTTGGACACCTCCAACTTGTCCATATAGAACGCGCTCAGCGTCACCGTGTGCACGGGAGCCGCGTTAATGGCGTGCCCCATCTCGAACGGGCCCGCCGGGATCAGCGCCATCCCCGCCGGCTGGGCACCGTCGTTCGCGATGACGCGCACCACCATGGTGGATTTGAACTGATGGTTGAAATTCACCGCGGCGTCCCACACCAGCGCCTTGGCGGCGGGCGTCGGCGTGGCGGCCACGTTGAGGTCGCCGCTCAGCGCCGTCACCGGAATGGCAAAGGTCGTCCCGTTATTATCCGAGACCTCCACGGACATGGCGAGCGTGTTGGAGTCAGCATCCGAGACATTGAAGGTGATATCGACGAGCTTCGTCCCGGCCCGCTGGGCGGAGACGACATTGGTGACCACCGGATCGGCGGCGTGCAGCACCGCCGTGCTGGCGGCGAGGGCGGCTGCGAGGAGGACGAACAGCGAGGAGGATGTTTTCATCGGATCGAGTGTCTTTGAGGAGGCGATATTCCCAAACAATTCGGTTTTTTAGCGACTGTTACACGATGAGTCAAAAAACCTTGAAGTCGTCCCTCGCTCGAAGCGACGGCCATTTGCCATTGATTGATCTTCCACTAAAAGTCGCCCCAATGAGTCAATCACTCGACACCACTCGCTGGACTATCATTCTCCAGGCCGCCGACCCTGCTGCGCCGGGGAGCCAGCAGGCGCTGGAGGCGCTGTGTCGCAAGTATTGGCAGCCGCTCTACGCCTATGTCCGCGCCAGTGGCAAAAACCATGAAGACGCCCAGGACATCACCCAAGGCTACTTCCAGCGTCTCATCGAAAAGAACCTCCCTGGTCGCGTCAGCCCCGATCAAGGCCGCTTCCGCGCCTACCTGCTCGCCACCCTGCGCAACCACATGCTCGCCTGGCACCGCGATGCCACCACGCAAAAGCGCGGCGGCACGGACAGCGTGCATCTCAGCATCGACGACGACCCCACGCTCACCGACGCCCTCAGCATCAGCCCCGAAGCCCTCTACGACCAACGTTGGGCTCAAACGATGGTCAAAAACGCCCTCGACCGCCTCGCCGACCAGCAAGCCGAACTCGGCCATCGCGACCGTTTCGCCCTCATGCGATCGCTCCTGCTCGATTCCGAACACGGCGAGGCCGCCCAACGCGAACTCATCACCCACCACGGCATGAGCGAAGGCAGCATCCGCACCGCCATCAGTCGCCTGCGTGCCCAATTCCGCCAGATCATCCGCGAAGACGTCTCCAAGCTCGTCGAAAACCCCGCCGAGATCGACGACGAAATCGCGCATCTGCTAAGGGCACTCAAGGATTAGGACCAAAGCTAATGAATACCCCATCGTCCTCGTGTGGAGATCCACAAGCAATCGTTCAGCAGCAACTCGATGCCTACAATGCCCATGACTTGGAAGGTCTGCTGGCCACCTACTCACGGGAGGCTCAATTGTTTGAGCATCCGGCGACGCTGCTCGCTACGGGCCACGCTGAACTGCGCGAGCGTTTCGCAGCACGATTCCAAGAGCCCAGTCTGCATGCCAAACTCCTCAACCGAATCGTCATGGGGCGAATCGTCGTCGATCACGAACGCGTGACCCGCACATTCCCCGAAGGCACCGGCACTGTCGAGCTCGTGGCCACCTACGAGGTGATTCACGGCCAAATCATGCAAGCATGGTTTCTCATGGGCCCGGAGACGCTCCATGGCGTCTCAAAAAAGATAAAAAGAAAAAAGATGCCAGGCATTATATGCACGCGAGCTGCTGGATGGCGCAACTGGAGCCTTGGTGGCCCGCTACGACTACGACCCGTGGGGCACGAGGACGAAGACCGCCGGAAGTGGGCAAAAGCAAAAGACAAAAGATGCCAGGCATTATATGCAGATTCACGGTTGACTGCTTGCCTTCCTCGGCTTTCATCGCGATCATGAAATCCAAGGTTTCTCCTCGTTCCCAATCGCTTTCCGACAAAGACTCCCTCGGCGTCATTGATGCGAAGACCGGGCCTTACCCTGCGGCGCGTTCCTCAAAAGATGCCAGGCATTATATGCAGATTCACGGTTGACTGCTTGCCTTCCTCGGCTTTCATCGCGATCATGAAATCCAAGGTTTCTCCTCGTTCCCAATCGCTTTCCGACAAAGACTCCCTCGGCGTCATTGATGCGAAGACCGGGCCTTACCCTGCGGCGCGTTCCTGGTCCGGCGGCAGGCGGCGTATCGTGGGAAAGGGGCCTTTTGAATCCTACTGCTATCATGCCATGTCACGCACTTGCAGTGGGGACTTGCATTTTGATGATGTTGAAAAAGAGGCGCTGCGCAGGCTGCTATGGAAGATGAGCGAGTTCTGCGGGGTGAAGGTGGTGACCTACTGTGTGATGAGCAACCACTTCCACGTGCTCGTTGATGTGCCTTGGAGGGAGGTGTGGTTGCGGCGCTTCGAGGGGGCGGAGGGAGAGGCGAGGCTGCTGGAGCATTTGCGCACGCTCTATAGCAAGACGTTTGTGGCGATGCTGAAGGATGAGCTGGAGGATTTGAGGCGTCGGGGCATGGTGTCGCTGGCAGAGGAGAAGATTGAGGCGATCAAGAAGCGGTTTTGTGATCTTTCGATCTATGTGAAGGAGGTGAAGGAGAGGTTCAGCCGGTGGTTCAACAAGCGTCGCGGACGCAAGGGCACGCTGTGGATGGACCGCTTCAAGAGCGTGCTGGTGGAGGGCAAAGGCGAGCCGCTGCACACGATGGCGGCCTACATTGATCTCAACCCGGTGCGTGCAGGCCTGGTCAATGACCCGAAAGACTACCGCTGGTGTGGCTACGCGGAGGCCTTGAGCGGCAGCCGGAGGGCGCAGCGTGCGATGAGCAAGGTGACGGCGAAGCCGGTGGACGGCTGGGAGAGTGCAGGCGGGGCGGAAGCATATCGAAAGCTGCTCTACAGCCACGCGGTGGAGGTGCGCAGCGCGGACAAGAGCGAGGTGGTGAGGCGTGGCGTGAGTGCGGAGGAGTCCAAGGCCGTGCTGGAAGCGAAGGGGAAACTCACGGCGGCAGAGCTGGTGCGGCTGCGAGTGCGTTACTTCAGCGACGGGCTGGTGATCGGGGGCAAGGAGTTCGTGGAGAGCATCTTCGGACAGCACCGGGAGAAATTCGGGCCACGACGGAAGGATGGAGCGCGAAAGATCGCGGAGAGCGCAAGTGGCTTGTTTGCACTGCGAAGGCTGAGAAAGCAGGCGTTGGGGCGATCTTGAACGCTGGTGGTCCGCTGGAACTCATGCCCGCATCGCGGAGAAGACCGTGAGGATGTTGAGGTCGAGGAGGAGCGCGATTGGGATCTTCATCCAGATCAACAGCTACCCGGCGGTGATTCTGTGGGTGCTGCCGTTCACGGTGACCTAGTAGGTTTTGGTGCCGTAGGTGTAGGTGAGCAGCCAGACGGGCAGGAGGATGTGCTTGAAGGTCTGGGCGCTGTATTGCGGAGCGTTGCGCAAGCTGGGGCAGAAGCTCCTCAAAAAAGCCGCACCTGTGCCGCGGGCCTATCAGAAGCATGAACTGGTGCGTGAGCACGGGGAGCGGCAGGCGCTGGAGTGGCTGGCGGAGAAGCTGGAGATGAAATCGGCGACGAGCGTGAGCCAGCAACTGAGGCGTCTTGCCGGGAAGTCAGCGATCAAGAAGGTGCCGGAAGACCTGAAACACTTTCTGGAGGAAGCCGGTGTCACGAACTCATGAATGCGAATACTCGGCGAAAAATGGGCTTTGCCATTCCATCTATCAGAAGGACGAAACTTCGTGCTGAGCTTGGTCATTCCGAGGCACGCACGCTATCGAGCGTGACCTGCCACTGCTCCTGACCTCGGAAAAAGCTGCGCTGGAGGCGCATCGCCACATCCCAGGGGGCGGGAGGCAGATTGCCGATGGGGGCATTGAACCAGACGCTGTCCATCCCTGCACCATCCTGCGTGAGCATGAGGCGCAGATGCTTCCCTTTGATGCTGCGGCCGGGTAGCTTCGGCATCACGCGACGGCAGAAAAACAAGGGTTCGGGGTTCTTTTGCCCAAAAGGCTCCATCAGCTTGTAGTTCTCCAAAAAGGAGAGCGTGAGGTCTTTGAGCTTCACCTCGGCATCGAGCTCCAAAAGTGGCGTCATGGCCTCATCGCTGAGTGCTTTGCGGGCAGCCGCCGAAAAGGCGACGCGGAAGTTATCGAACTTGGATTCCTCCACGGAGATGCCGGCCGCCATCGCGTGACCGCCCCCGCCGAGAAGGTGCTCGTTGCAGACTTCGATGGCTTCGACCAAGGAAAAACCGGGGATGCTGCGGCCACTGCCCTTTCCCACGCCGTCTTCCCCGAAGGAAACGAGGATGGTGGGACGGTGGCAAAGCCGCGAAATCCGGGAGGCGACGATGCCGATGACGCCAGGATGCCAGTTTCGTGAGCCGAGCACGATGGCGGAGAGATCATCGAGATCCCCCAGCGTGCCGAGCATGGCCTCCGCCTCGGCGTGAACGGCTTGCTCGACGTTTTGGCGGTCTTTGTTTTGGGCTTCGAGCAGGTTGGCAAGCTCGGCGGCTGTCTCCATTTCGGGAGCAAGGAGGAGTTCCAGTGCCTTCGCGGCCGTATCCAGTCGGCCCGCTGCATTCAGGCGGGGACCCAGGCGGAAGCTGACGTGATGCGTCTGCACGAGGCCATCCACTCCCGCGAGCAGCTTTAGGGCCCGCAAGCCGTGACGCTGAGTCTGCCCCAGTGCTTCCAGACCACGGCGCACGAGGAGGCGGTTTTCACTCACCAGCGGCACGAGGTCCGCCACGGTGCCCAGGGCCACGAGATCGAGCGTTTCCTTGAGGTCGAAATTCGGCGCCGGGCGTGTTTTGAGCAGCGCATGGGCCACTTTGAAGACGAGACCTGCGGTGCAGAAGTAGTGCCATTCCTCGCCGAGCTTCGGATTCACCATCGCGAGGCATTTTGGCTTCCCGAGGGGGGAAAGCTCGTGGTGATCCACGATCACACAATCCACGCCCTGCTCTGCCAGCCACGCCGTCTCATTGAGAGAGGTCGTTCCGCAATCCAGAGCGATCAGGAGGTCCGGCTTTCCGAAAAGCTCGAAGCATTTGGCCAGCCCATCCATGCTCAGGCCGTAGCCTTCTTCCATGCGGGAGGGCAGGAAGAGCTTCGTTTCCAGCCCGTAGGCCTTCAAAACGAGGTGCAGCAGGGCCATCGAGGTCACGCCATCCACATCGTAATCTCCGTAGAGAACCACCTTTTGCTTCTCATCCACGGCCTTCAGCATGCGCTCGACGGCGGCGGGCATTTCCGGTAGGAGGCGGGGATCGCCCAGGGTGGCCAGTTTCGGAACGAGAAAGTCCCGCGCCTTTTCCGCCGTGGTGATGCCACGCTGAGCGAGCAGGTGGGTGAGCAGAGACGGTAAACCGGTCTCGGCTGCCAGTTCGGCCGCGCCTTCGGCATCTGGCTTCACGAGCCAGCGAGGCGGACGGATGAACATGACAGGAGTTTCAGACATGTGAGGTTTGCGTATAATTTGTTTCCTTGTATGGAGCCTTCGCGGCGGCTAGTCAAAGAATCGCTACACCGCTCAAAGACGGCCGCGCGGGAGAAACAAAGATGCACGCAGATCATGCAGGAAAATGGTGGCTCGCGGCGATGGGAGTCGTGCTCATCGCAGCCGGATCGTTTTTTGCGTGGAGGCTTTGGCTTTCCTACCAAATGACCTCCGCCAGCCGCTCCTGGCCGGAGATACCCTGCCTCATCGAGGCCTCACACATCGTGAGTGAGCGTCCCACGCCGACCTCCGCTCTCGCTCATGAGGTCAAGATTCGGTATCGCTATGAGTTTGGCGGTGTCTCACGTGTCTCCACCCGCATCCGTCATGTCGAGGCGGCTCCCAGCGCTCACCTCGACAAGGTGCAAGCGGTGCAGCAGCAGTTCCCACCTGGCACGCGGCAGGTCTGTCGCGTGAATCCCGCCGATCCAGTGGACTCCGTGCTCCTTCCCGGCACGCGGGCAGCGCTCTATTCCATCTGGTTTCCCCTGCTCTTCGTCGCCGGTGGCGTAGGCATGCTCGTGGGCATCGCACGCCGCCGAAACCCATCCCTCCCTTTATGAAGCTCGAACAAACCGTCTCCACCCCCAGCCCCCTCCTTCCCTTCCTCTTTGAGGCCTTTCCGGAGGCCAAAAAAACCAAGGTCCGCCAGTGGCTGAAGCATGGCTCTGTGCAGGTGAATGGCCGCTCCATCACGCAATTCGATCACGCTTTGTCCGCCGGAGATAAAATTGCCATCCGCCCGCAGAAGAAGCCGGTCGAGGAAGTCTCTCCCCTGCCCCCCGGCCTCAAAATCCTCCATGAAGACGCCTCGCTTCTCGTGGTCGAAAAGCCCGCTGGATGGCTCACCATCGCCAAAGACAGCGGCAAAGGCCGAAACATCTACTCCGTGCTCATGGACCACGTCCGCTCCGTGACGCCCAAACTGCGTGTGTGGATCGTTCACCGTCTCGACCGCGAAACCTCCGGCCTCATCGTCTTCGCCAAGACCGAGGAGGCCAAGCGAATCCTTCAGGAAAACTGGCAGGACTTTGAAAAACGCTACCTCGCCATCACCGAAGGCATCCCCGCCAAGCCCGAGGGCACTTTCCGCTCTCACCTCGATGAGTCCAATCCCATGCGTGTTTACAGCGCCGCAGCCAGCGAGGATACCCGCGAGGCAGTCACGCACTATCGTGTGCTGAAACGCGGAGCTGGACGTGCCCTCGTCGAGCTCAATCTCGATACCGGACGCCGCCACCAGATTCGCGTCCAGCTCTCCGATGCCCACTGCCCTGTCCTGGGTGATGTTCGCTACGGTGCCAAAAGCAATCCGGCTGAGCGTCTGGCTCTGCACGCCAGCCAGCTTGTCTTTAAGCACCCCGATGACGGCCGGAAGATGCGCTTTGAATCGCCGCTGCCGAAGAATCTCGCCTCACTGATCTGACAGCGCCTCAATAGGCGTTGTCGCGTTTGAAGAAGGTCAGCGCCATGATCTGGATGTCGAGCCAGAGGCTCCAGTTTTCCAGATACCAGAGGTCACACTGGATGCGCTCGCCGAGGTCGGTATCGCCGCGCAGTCCATTGATCTGGGCCCAGCCGGTCATGCCGGGTTTGGCGGTGTGGCGAGCGTTGTAGTGCGGGATCTCATGCTTGAAGCCAGCGATGAGTTCCGGACGCTCTGGACGCGGGCCGACGAGGCTCATTTCGCCCTTCAGCACGTTCCAGAACTGCGGCAATTCATCAATGTTCGTTTTGCGCATGAAAGCACCGACGCGGAGGCGACGAGGGTCGTCTTTGACGCACCATTGGGCACCTTTACCCTGTTCCGCGTTGAGTTTCATGGAGCGAATCTTGATGATCTCAAAGGGCACGCCGTTGTAACCCCAGCGGCGCTGACGATAAAAGATGGTGCCACGGGATTCCAGCCACACGAGAGCACCGAAAAGGGCCACGATCGGACCGCTGAGCACAAGGCCGACGATGGCACCGACGATGTCGAGGGCACGTTTCGCCATCACATTGATGGTGTGATCGAGCGGCAGGCGGGTAACGCCGAGGATGGGCGTACCAGCGATGGTTTCGAGAGCGAGGCCGGAGGAAAAGACGCGGAAGACGGAGGGAATGACTTTGAATTGGATCATTTCGCGTTCGCAGAGATTTGCGAGGGCGATCATCTGGTCACGAGCGCCATGCAGATCCGCCACGATCACCATGTCCACCGCATGCGTGCCGATCAGGCGCTCCACCTCGGCCAGGCTGCCCAGGCAGGGAAATTCAGTCTCAGGCAGGGCTTCCTGCGCTTCGGGATCGATTTGCACCCAGCCCACAATGTCATAGGCGCTGGCTTGGTCACGCTTGAGGGTCTTCCAAAGCGAAAGAGCATCCTTGTTCCAGCCGACGAAGAGCGTGCGCTGCTGGAGAGCCTCGACCCGGCCAGGAGAGCGCAGGTAGCTATGAAAAAGAGTGCGCCAGCTAAGCAGCAATAGCAGAGCGCAGGCTCCATTAAGCGTCATGAACACACGGGAGATGGAAGGCTCCAGCTTTAGAGCGAGGCTGATCGCGAGGAAACTAGCGGTCCAGATCAGCACGCTCTTGGCCACACGGGAGGCGATGAGGCGGCTGCGAAGCAGGATATTGGAGTGGTAAATTCCCTGCCAGCCGAGAACAAACACGAGTGAAACACTACCCAGCACAATGTAGCCGAGATATTGGCGAAGGGAGATGGGATCCACGATACCCAGATCACGAATCGCCGTGTGGAAGCGAAGTCCGTAAGCGGCAAACGCCGCCACGAAAGCCATCATAAGATCCCCAAGCACTGAGACGACCACCCACCAGTGCGGTGAGACCTGCTCCTTTTCACGCCAGACACGGCGGGCTTCCAAAGCATCCAGCAGGGCCACATTGGGTTGTCCGGGGTAGTTGGCGGTGAGGGTTGAATTCATGGTTTTATGGTCGAGTCCTTGTTGTGACAATTCTAGTGGGTAGAAACAACAGCGCAAGACAATATTATAGCATTTATGACAAAAGTCTTATTTCCAAAGGGTAAAGCCTTTCAATTTTGATAAATTATGGAGTTTTTAATTCATTCCAGCCAAGTGAACACGACCAAAAGGCTTATCGCTTGTCCGCTTTAGCTTCAGCTTCGGCCCTGGTGAAGGTTCCGGAAGGATGGCCTTCTGCTCTCCGCCCATTCCTCAAAGGCATCGGGACCGCCGCTTGAGATTTCCTTGGAGAAAACTAATCTCCGCCCATGAAAACGACCTTTTTCCTGCTTCTAGGCCTGTCGCTTCTGTTCACCTCCTGCCGCAATCGCCGTGGCGAAGGCCCCGTGGAGCGGGCTGGCCGTGGCGTCGATAACGCGGTGGACTGGGTGGGCTATGGCGTCCGCCGCACGGGCGAAGGCATCCAGCGGGCCACTCGCTGAACATGCTACCCGCATCGACCATCTTCCTCGCTGGACCCACCGCGTCTGGAAAGTCAGCCCTCGCACTAGAGCTGGCTTCGCGGCTCGACGGGGAAATCGTGAACGCCGATGCCTTCCAGCTCTACGCGGGCCTCGATATGCTCACGGCCAAGCCCTCCGCCGCCGATTTCACCCGAGTGCCGCATCATCTCTACGGCGTGCTGCGCATCACGGAGGCCTGTGATGCGCAGCGCTATCATGACCTCGCCAAGCCCGTGATCGAAGAGATCACCTCGCGGGGAAAAACGCCGCTCGTGGTCGGCGGCTCCGGTTTGTATCTCAAAGCGCTCACTCATGGCCTTGCGCCCCTGCCGCAGGGCGATGCGACGATGCGAGAGAAGCTCCGCGAAAGGTCGCTGGAGGACAAAGTGTCCGAATTGCTCGCTCTCGACCCGGCGGCGGCCACGACGGTCAATCTGCGCAATCCGCGCTACGTCGAGCGAGCCCTCGAAATCTGCCTTCTCACCGGCCAACCGCAGTCCGAATTGCGCCAGGGCTTTCAAAATGCGACGCCAGCTATCCGGGGCCTCGTTATCATTTGGGAACGCGAAGCTCTGTGCCGCCGAATTGAGGCCCGCACGCGGCAGATGCTCGCCAATGGAGCCCTCGAAGAGGTCGCGGCGCTTGGCGAAGTATCTTTCACCGCCTGCAAAGCCATTGGCATCCGCGAGATCCGCGATCATCTCGCCTGCCAACTCACCCGCGAGCAAACCATCGAGGCCATTGCCATTGCCACCCGCCAATATGCCAAGCGACAGGCCACCTGGTTTCGGCGCGAGACGTGCTACCAAACGATTTGCCTCGATTCCTCATCCACCGCACAGTGCCCCCTCGAATCCGCCCTGCGCCTGTTTTCGTCATTCTGAATTCGTCATTCGTCATTTCCGCCCATGCCTCCTCAGCCCATCCGTCCCGTCTTCATCAATCTCGGCCCGCGCAGCTACGTCGTGCAGGTCGGCAAGGGGTTGCTCGCCACGGTGGGCGAGGAAGTGAACAAAAAACTCGCGGATCGCACCCGTTGCGCCGTCATCACCGATTCGAACGTGGGCCCGCTATACGCGGAGAAGGTGCTGCAAAGCCTGCGTGATGCCGGGAAGGAGCCGCATCTCATCACCGTGCCCGCCGGAGAAGCCTCGAAGTCCCTGCTCAGCAGCGAGACCGTGCTCAGCGAGATGGCCAGGGCCGGCCTCGATCGCAAAAGCTTCGTCGTCGCCCTCGGTGGCGGCGTCATCGGTGATCTCGGCGGCTTCTGCGCGGCCATTTATCAGCGCGGCATCCCTTATGTCCAAATCCCCACCACCGTGCTTTCACAGGTGGACAGCTCCGTCGGCGGCAAAACCGGCGTGAACCTGCCCGACGCGAAAAACATGGTCGGAGCCTTTCACCAGCCTGTTTTGGTCATCGCGGACATCGACACGCTCTCCTCGCTGCCGAAGCGCGAGTGGAATGAAGGCTTTGCCGAGATCATCAAGCATGCCGCGATCAAAGACCCCAGCCTCTACGACCAAATCGACGCAATTGCCGAGGGTAAAGGCGACCTCGTCGCGGTCATCCGGCGCAACATTTCGATCAAAGCCGCCATCGTCGAGGCCGATGAATTCGAGACCATCGGCACGCGTGCCCTTCTCAACTTCGGCCACACCCTCGGCCACGCCATCGAGGCCGCCGCCGGCTACGGCAAGCTCCTCCACGGCGAGGCCATCTCCCTCGGCCTGCGAGCCGCCGCCTGGCTCTCCACGCAGATGAGCGGCCTCAATTCGCAAGAGCACGACCGCATCGTGAACCTGCTGAAACGCTTCGAGCTGCCCGTCACCCTCGGCGAGGAGTTTTCTACCGACGAAGTGATGCGCATCGCCCGCATGGACAAAAAGTTCGAGAAAGGCCGCATCCGCTTCGTCCTCCTGCGAAAAGCCGGAGACGCCTACTTGAGCAAGGACGTGCTCGAAGGGCACCTCATCAATGCGCTCGATGAATTGCGGAAGCCGGTGTGATGAAGCTGCTGCAACTGTCTCTTGCCGACGACCTATCGTGAGGCACTTTGGACCATGATCGCGCAGGCTCATGAATCATTCGCGTCCAAGCTGGCAGCCATACAAAGGCGTGCCACCGCTCGGCGCACTTCGTCCACGAAGACTGTGGCAGCATGGGATGTGCTGAATCCTCGCCTTGTCTCCGAGGACGATGACGCGATCTTTTGTGAGGCGATGCGGCTCGGCGAGCAATGGCGCGAGGCGGCGAACCGCGAGGGCAAGTGACCATGGTCGTCGTTTTGGACACCAATCATTTCAGGGAATACATGCGCCAAAGCGCGTCAGGAAACGTTTTGCGAGAGAGGTTGCAAGACAGCAGGCCTGAAGTTTTCACCACCATCATCACCTCGCAGGAAAGTGCGCAGGGATGGTTTGCTTGGATCAACAAACAGCCGCCCGGGCACCAGCAGGTGCATGGCTACCAGGTGTACCAGCAGAGCCTTGAATCGCTTGCTGGCCTGGGCCTTCTTGGCTTTGACGAGGATGCCGCAGAACTCTTTGAAGAGCTGCACCAGATGCGCCCGCGTATCGGCACCATGGATCTGAAAATAGCCTCCATCTGCCTTGCCCACGATGTTCTGCTACTTTCTCGAAACTTGCGCGACTTTGAAAAAGTGCCCGGCCTAAAGGTGGAGAATTGGCTGGACTAAAGTGACGTGGTTTGCCGTAATACACTCACCATGCCCAACCGCCGCCGTTTCCTTCGCACCCTCTCTGCCACCACGATCGCTGCTGCCACAGGCAGTCTTTTACCTGCTCAAGAGGCCAAACCAGCCCGCAAGCTGCGCAAGGCCATCATGGGCGGCACCCTCGGCTTCAAAGGCACGCTCATCGAGAAATACAAAGCCGCCAAGGAAGCCGGTTACGAAGGCGTGGAGCCCGCAGGCGGCCTGAATCAGCAAGAAGTGCTGGATGCCCTCGGCCAGTCCGGCCTGCAAGCCGCCAGCGTGTGCTGCCACACGCACTGGAAGCAGACGCTCACGCATCCCGATGAAAAGACCCGCGAAGAAGGCCTGCAGGGCGTTCTTCAAACCCTCCGCGATGCGAAGGCCTACGGCGCGGATTCCATTCTCGTCGTTCCCGGCACCGTGGGCGACGACGTCACCTACCAGCAGGCCTGGGATCGCTCCATCGCTCAGATCAAGAAGGCTGTGCCGCTCGCCAAGGAACTCGGCGTGAAGATCTCCATCGAGAACGTCTGGAACAACTTCATCCTCAGCCCCATCGAAGCCGTGAAATTCCTCGACGAGATCGGCGATCCGGTTGTCGGCTGGCATTTCGACATCGGCAACGTGCTGCGCTACGGCTGGCCGGAGCATTGGATCCCCGTGCTGGGCAAGCGCATCAACCGCATCCACATCAAAGAATACTCCACGAAGAAAATGAAGGACGAAGGCGTGTGGAAGGGCTTCGACTGCGACCTCACCGAGGGCACGAACAACTGGGCCGCCATCATGAAAGCTCTCGATAGCATCGGCTACACTGGCTGGGCCATCAGCGAGCAACGCGGCGGCATCAACCCCAACGGCCTCCGCATGCTCGTCGAGCGCATGGACAAGATTTTTGCGATGTGAGGCGGCGCATGCGATTGATTCCTGTTTGCCGAATTCCAGCCTGGGTGGCATGATGAACCCATGACGACAGTTCTCCCAAACCAGTCCAAGGACGAGAAATACGCCTCTGTGGCCGAGAGAATACGGCTCATGGGCTTTCAGGTGCCCGCCAAAGGCGCGTGGCAGAAGCGCATCGGTGCCATGGCCGGCAGTGCTGCTTTTGACGAAGCCATTAAAGAAGGAGAGCAGTGGCGTGCAGATGAAAACCGCCGCTCACTGGAGGCGATGCATGCTGATTCTTGATACCAATCACTACTCGGAGATTGAACGGCGCTCCCGCCCGGGACAGCTTTTGGAGGAACGGCTTAGAGCCGCGGAAGATGAGGCATTTATCACGATCATCACATCAGAAGAGGTGCTGAAAGGCTGGATGGCGGTCCTTCAACCCCATCGCCATCAAGATCACGGTGTCCGGGCCTACGCGGACTTTCATCACAGTCTCGATGGCTTCCGCGACTGGTTCATTCTGCCTTGGAGCGAGGATTCAGCGGCAATCTACGCCCGGTTGAAAGGCTCCAGGCTGCATGTCGGCACGAAAGACCTGTGCATCGCCAGCATCGCCTTGGAATACGAAGCGACCATCCTCACCCGCAACATCGCGGACTTTGCCAAAGTGTCCGGCCTGAAGGTGGAAAACTGGCTCGACTAGCTGCGTGCGGCTGTTGCTATACCTCGGGAACAATCCCCGAAGCCATCCCGCGCCCACTTTCCCGCCGTCCCGGCACAGCAAGTGCTCATTAGGGCTTTGAAACGGCCCTTTCACCATCCATCTACTTGCCCTTCTGCCATCGCTCGCCCCTCGTCACGGCCTCATTTTTGTTCTTTGCCCCTTTCCATGGAATCCCCGCTCAACTGCCCGCCCTCTGACTCCACCGAGTCGCTCAAAGTCTCGATCACCAATCACCTGCGCTTCACCCTCGGGGCCTATGTGCAGTCCGCCTCCGAGAATGACTGGTGGGTGGCCACCTGCCTGGCCGTGCGTGACCGCGTGATGGACATGTCCACGAAGTCCCGCTCGCTGCATCGTCAGGAAGGCGTGCGCCGCGTGCATTACCTCTCGCTGGAGTATCTCATGGGCCGCCTGTTGGAGAACAACCTCCGCAACTCCGGCCTCTACGATCACACGAAGGCCGCGCTGGCCGAGTGCGGCAAGGATCTC
Source organism: Verrucomicrobiaceae bacterium (assembly GCA_016713245.1). Taxonomy (GTDB): domain Bacteria; phylum Verrucomicrobiota; class Verrucomicrobiia; order Verrucomicrobiales; family Verrucomicrobiaceae; genus Prosthecobacter. The sequence continues at coordinate 2,540,906 of JADJPM010000004.1, forward strand.
GACTCACTCCTGCAACGCGAGCCCGACATGGGCCTCGGCAATGGCGGCCTCGGTCGTCTCGCCGCGTGCTTCATGGACTCGCTCAGCACGCTGAACCTGCCGGCCATCGGCTACGGCATTCATTATGAGTTCGGCCTCTTCAAACAGGAGTTCGTGAACGGCAAGCAGGTCGAGCATCCTGACGCGTGGATGCGCGATGGCAGCCCGTGGAAGATCGCCCGCCCGTCCTACCGGCAAAAGATTCATCTCTATGGCCGCAGCGTGCAGAAGTTCGACGACCTCGGCAATCCGCACTACGAGTGGGTCGATACCAAATGCCTCCTCGGCCTGCCTTGGGACATCCCGATCGTCGGTTATGAATCCCACACCGTGAACGTCCTCCGCCTCTGGCAGGCGCAGGCGGATGAAGACCTCAATCTCCAAATCTTCAACGACGGCGGCTACATCGACGCCATCCGCGAGAAGGCCATGGCCGAAACCGTGTCGAAGGTGCTCTACCCGAACGACAGCACGGAGAGTGGCAAGGAACTGCGCCTCGTGCAGCAGTACTTCTTCGTCGCCTGCTCGCTCGCCGACATCATCCGCCGTTTCAAAAACGGCTACAACCTCCCTTGGAGCGAATTCCCCTCCAAAGCCGCCATCCAGCTCAACGACACGCATCCCGCCGTCGCCATTCCCGAGCTCATGCGCATCCTCGTCGATGAGGAGAAGCTCGATTGGTCGCAGGCCTGGAGCATCTGCCAGCAGACCTTTGGCTACACGAATCACACGCTGCTGCCCGAGGCCCTCGAAACGTGGTCCACTGGCCTCTTTGAACGTGTCCTGCCACGCCATCTACAGATCATTTATCAGATCAACCACCTCTTCCTCACGCACGAAGTCGAAGCCAAATGGCCCGGCGACAACGAGAAGAAAAAAATCCTCTCGCTCATCGAGGAACGCGGCGGCCACAAAGCCGTGCGCATGGCCCACATGAGCGTGCTCGGCTCGCATGCGACCAATGGTGTCGCCGCGCTGCACACGCGTCTGCTTTGCGAGCGACTCTTCCCCGAGTTCCACGAGCTTTTCCCGGATCGTTTCCTCAATCTCACCAACGGCGTCACCTTCCGCCGCTGGCTCGACGTGTGCAATCCGGAGCTCTCCGCGCTCATCACCGAGTCCATCGGTTCCGGCTGGCTCAAGGATGCCTCCAAGCTCCGCGGCCTCGAAAAATTCGCCACCGACAGCTCCTTCCAGCAGCGCTTCCACGACATCAAACGCGGCCACAAAGTGCGCCTCGCCAAAATCATCCAGGACAGCTGCGGCGTGTGCGTGAGCCCGGATGCGCTCTTCGACGTGCAAATCAAGCGACTGCACGAGTACAAGCGCCAGCACCTCAATCTCATCCACATCGTCAGCCTCTACCGCCAGCTCCTCGACAACCCGAACCTCGACATCGCTCCTCGCGTCTTCATTTTCGGTGCCAAAGCAGCCCCAGGCTACTACCTCGCCAAGAACATCATTCACGCCATCAACGCCCTCGCGGCGAAGGTGAACAATGATCCGCGCATCGGCGGCAAGTTGAAGGTCGTCTTCATCCCGAACTACGGCGTCTCCATCGCTGAGCGCATCATCCCCGCGGCCGATCTGAGCGAGCAAATCTCCACCGCTGGCAAGGAAGCCTCCGGCACCGGCAACATGAAGCTCGCCCTCAACGGCGCGCTCACCATCGGCACGCTCGACGGCGCCAATGTCGAGATCCTCGAAGAAGTCGGCGACGACAACATCTTCATCTTCGGCCTCACCGTCGAAGAGGTCACCGAACTCCGCGCCAAGGGCTACAACCCCATGGATTTTTACTGGGCCAGCGAAGAACTCCGCCTCAGCCTCGACTGGCTCACCAGCGATGCCTTCACCGGCAACGCCAACGAGTTCAAACCCCTCCGCGACAGCCTCCTCCATCACGGCGACCCCTTCCTCGTCATGGCCGATTACGACAGCTACTCCGCCGCGCAGGCCAAAGTCGGCTGGGCCTATCAAAACGTCCCCGAGTGGACCCGCAAAGCCATCCTCAACACCGCGAGAGTCGGCAAATTCAGCAGCGACCGCACCATCCTCGAATACGCCGAGAAAGTGTGGAAGCTCCCGCAGGTCGCGGTGCCGTAACCGCCGCAGGCGAATCCTACTCGTCCTCTTACTCCTACTCCTCCTCGATCAAGGCGCGGCGTCTCACTTTTCAGCTTCCAAGTTTCACGATGCTCCGCCTTCGCGGCAGCGTCGTGGAATCGAAGCGAAGCAAAGATAGACAGCACGAAGTGCTGCCCGAAGGGTGAGTGAAGCGAATCAATGCGGTGGCAGAGGAGCAAGGCGCAGACTTGCTCCGCCGACACCGCTTTCGTGCGCAGGAAGATAGTAGTTCGTCCATTGATCGCCGTCCGGCTGACAACAGCGATGTCACTCCCGCTTCGATTCCACCATCACCTCACCACAAGAGCGGCACGTTGTAACCTGCAAACTGGCTGTCGCAGCTCACCAAAGTCAGTCCTTCCACCTCAGCTTGGGCAATCATCATCCGGTCAAATGGATCCCCATGATGACGCGGCATCGTGATGAGACGTTTGTGATGTTCCAGCCTTGATGGCAGCATCTGGAAGCCATTCGCATCCAGCACGTCGGGAAAAATCACGTCATAGTCCACTTGGAGACTCAGTTTGCCGAGAGACAGCTTAATCGCCATTTCCCACGGAACGGCATGACTGATGAATCGCTCATTGCTTTCATCTTCCATGGCCACCCTCGCGGCTGCACTCAAAAGCGGGCTGCCCTCGCAAAACCAAATCAGCGCATGCGTGTCGATCAGGAGCCTCATGCCATGTACTCTTTGAAGTCCTCCAGTGGTGCGTCAAAGTCGGGCGACATCGAGATTTTTCCCTTCAAGCAGCCAAAGCCTTTCAGCGGTTCAAGTGGTTCGGCCGGGCTTTTTGATTCAACCACAGGTTCCAGCACCGCCTGCACGCGAATCGGCATTTTTCGCCAGGCCGCAGGCAATGGCAGATGCAGCGTGCCGTCTGCGGCAGGCTCAAAAATGGCGGCGATGGTGCTCATGTCGTAATCATAGCCATCTGGCCGGAAAAGGTAAAGCGTGACGTTTCTAGCCGCCCTAGTGCGCAGCGTCCTGGCCAGCCGTCTGTCGGCTATCTCCGAAAGCGTCAGGGCTCCAGCTTCGGACTGGCTTTGACGGTGTTCTTGCCGTCAAAATCTTTACCCGTGCACTTGAGGGTGTCAGGATCAATCTTGAGCGTCGCGATCGCGCCTTTCGAAAGCACCAGCTTCACCGTCCACCCCTCGCTGGACCAGGCAAAGGCCTCCCCCTGATAGTGGTGAATTCCACTGCCACCTTCCTTCAGGGTGATCGAGGTGACGCCTGCATCTCCCGCATCCCATACCCAGTCGCAAGCCGTGAGGACCTTCCTGCGCTCCTCATCCGTCCTCGCTCGTTGTGCGAGCTTGATGAGTTCTGCTTTGAACCAGTCATTGACCACTTTGCGTTTGGCCTTCAATTCGCTTTTGAGGTCCGCCACAGGCTCGGCTTGGGCGGAGGCTGAAAACAGACCGATCATGACAGCGAAGATGAACAGATGCTTCATGGATGAGGACAAGTGCATAGGAAGAAAAGGTGTTTGTTTGCCGCCGGAGGCGATGCCTCTATCCCGAACATCCTATCCATCAGAATTGGAAAGGTAAAGTTTTGGTCTTACGCCCCTTCCGGCGGCACGAAGTAGATGCCGTGTTCGGCGCTGATCTGGATGATGCGGGGCATGTCGGGGCCACCGGGTTGGTTGAAGGCCTCGGCGATGCGTTCGAAGAAGACCTCGAAACCTGCGGGGGCGGCGTGGACGATCATGCGGGCGGGCTTGTCGCCGCAGTTGCGGTAGGTGTGGCGGGAGTTTTTCGGCAGATAGGCCGCGGTGCCGGCCGGGACTTCCTTCCACACGCCATCGGTCCAGAATTCGACGCGGCCTTCGAGGATGAGAAACCACTCGTCTTCCTTCGTGTGCCAATGCGGAGGCGGTCCGCCGCCGGGCGGTGTCACCACCTGCACCATGGTGAAAGCTCCGCCGGTCTGCTCGCCGCTCAAAAGCACCGTCACCTCGTCACCGAGGGCGGAGAGGACCTTGCCGGTGCCAGGCAGCGTGAGGGAAGGCATGGGGAAAGACGGTGAGTTCATGGTGCATGGCTTTTGCGCGGAATGCTATCGTTGGCAAGCAAGTCTCCATCAGGAGGGCGTTAGCCCGCATATTGCATGAGGGCGGACAAATTCGATCAGCGAAGCCGCTCCGAAACGAGGTTAGTTGTGGGTGTTCAAAGCACACAACCCGGAGGACTTCGCGCATGACAGATCGTAACCAGCGTCAACTGGACGTTCCAATGGTAAAACACCACAAGGTGGAGGCCGTTTCGGCGGCGGCGAGATCACCTCGGAGGACGGCGTGATGGAGAACCGCATCCAAGAGCAGCAACTCGATTTGTTTGCCGACCACACCTCATACCATGCGTGGTGGGCCAACCAGTTCCGGCTGCTGCTGAGCTCCTACGCCTACATGCTCATCGAGACCATCCGCCGCCTGGGGCTGCGCAACCCACGCCGCGTGCAACCGCTCTGGAGCAGCAGTTTCCCCAACCAGGGTACCTTCGCGCAAGCGTGGAAAGCTCTGAGCAGTGCGTTAGACCCGAATTGTGCTGGTCCCCGGCCCGCCAAAAACAACGGGGCTGGGCGGAGCTGTGCCTGGATCCGACAAAACACGCCCCAATCCAGCCCCCCCTCAACTCTTCAACGCCTCCCCTCATCCTCGTTCACCCGTCACAGAAAAATCCATCGTCTCATGCAAAATGCGGGTTAACCCGCTCCTCATCTGCATGCCGCCTGTCGCCTCCCGAGTTCGTTAGAGACAAACGGGCCAGGGTGCCCCACGATGGGGCGTAATTTCATGCTCAAACTTCTCCGTCCCCTGCCTCTTGCCGTTGCTGTCGCTGCGAGCGTATTGTTCGCGATGATTTGGGGGACGTCGGAGGCGACGCATGTGTCAGACAAAGTTGTGGAGGCGGAAAGCGCTATGCCAAAGCCAGTGACGCCGTCGCCAAAGGATGCCTCGCCGCCGCGACTCACGTCATCAGCATCCGGCAGGCTCAAGAGGCCTCTGACGGGTATTTCGGACTTGAGGCTGCCGGAGCGTGTGGATCGGATTTGGCAGAAGCCGATGGTAGAACCGGCTTTTGAGGAGTTTCGGCGCTGGACGGAGCATTTTGCCGCCTCGGGCGCGGAGGTGGAAAAGGGCGTGGAATTGGCTTTGCAGCGTCGGAGCGAGATGCTGGACCTCATCGACAAGAATCCACGCCGGGCACTGGAGCTGGCGGTGCCGGAATCGGTGCGGCAGAGGTTGCCGGCGGGTGTGGTGGCGTTGTTGGAGGAACGGGTGGAGCAACGCGGTGATTTGCTGGTGCAGGCGACGACTTCGAGCGATGGCGGCTGCCAGATCAATCGCACGGCGACGTTGCGGGATGGGCGGGTGTTTGAGGCGCACACGTTTGGAAGACGTGGGGCGATGCCGACACGGGACAACATCGCGATCCATGGTGTGGCTTTGGATGGGAAACTAGCGCTCGCGGATCTGCCGGGGCGGGTGTTGGAGCCGGTGGAGGTGGCGGCATGGATCGCTAATGGCGGGAAGATCGAGGGCGGCCCTGATTTGATCGGCGATACGAATCAAAGCAGCGAGGGTGATGAAGTGGTGATCGCTTGGGATGATCAGCGCATGACTCGTTACCGGAACGAACGCCAAGCGGTGGCGGCGATGATTGATGCGGAGAGCGGTGAGCAGTCCGCGGCTCCGGCGACGGATGGCTCGGATCTGGATGGCGTGGTGATGGCGAGTCCGTGGACGGAGGGACCGAAGACGCTGCTGCTCATCCGCGTGGATTTTCCGGACTTCCAAGGTCAGGTGGTGAGCGATGCCACGCTGGAGCAGCTCATCGCGGACCTGAACACGCACTACGCGGCCATGTCCTCGGGCAAGACATCCTTTGCGCTGCTGGGTCAAGGCTCGGCGATCACGCCGACGGTGCGGATGCCGAATAACTCGTCGGCTTATGCGAGCCACACAAAGTTCAGCCGGGTGCTGACGGATGCTCGTGCGGCAGCGGCAGCGGCGGGCTTCAACTACCTGAACTACACGCATGAAGTCGTCGTCATGGGGGCGACCCCTGTCGTGCCGGCCACCTCGGGCATGGCGAATGTGGGTGCGCGTGGTGCCTGGGTGTATAACACGCAGTGGAACCTCAAAACCACCGGGCATGAGCTAGGGCATAATTTTGGCCTGCCGCATTCGGGCGCTTGGGACACGGATGACGGCAGCGTGATCGGCCCCGGCGAGGTTTGGGATTATGGCAATGTCTTCGACATGATGGGCGTGGGCAGCGCATCGGCTTCTCTTCGTCACTTCGGCGCGATGCCGAAACAGTTCCTCGACTGGATTCCGATGGCCGATGTGATCAAAATCACCACGGATAGCAGCACGACCTCGCGAATCCGTGCGATGGACAAGGTGCAGGCGGATGGCAACAAGCGGGCGCTGGCGGTGGATCGTGCAGGCAGCACGGACGACTACTGGGTGGAGTATCGGCAGCTCTTTGGCACGAGTTTCGGCCTGCGTGATGGCGTGCTCGTGAACTGGGCGGACATCAATGGCGGCTACCAGCAGCCGCTGCTGCTCGACATGGCTCCAGACACCTTTCAAAAAGACGATGCGGTGCTGCCGATGGGCAAGACTTTCTCCGACACGGCGGCGGGCATTCATATCACGCCAGTGGCGCGAGGCACGGATGGGGATGGTGTGGAATGGATGGATGTGACGGTGAACCGGGGCACCTTTGCGGGCAATTTGAAGCCAACCGTGACACTCGGCTCTTCGACCGCGAATCCGGCCGTGAACGCGAGCGTGACCTTCACCGCGACCGCGAGTGATCCGAATGGCGACACGCTGGCTTATTTCTGGGACTGGGGTGATGGCACGACCACGGCGAACAACAGCTCCACCGCGAGCAAGAGCTGGAGCACAGCCGGACTCAAAACGGTGCGCTGCATCGTCTCGGACATGAAGGGTCTCACGACGACGGCACCGCTCCTCGTGCAGGTGGGCAGCAGCAGCACCTTTTTCATCCAGGGCGTGGTGAGCACGACGCTCGGGGTGCCGATGCAGGGTGTCGTCGTGCGTGCATCACCCACGCAGAGCGCCACGACGGATGGCGATGGCTATTACGCGATCACGGGCCTCGCGGCGGGCAGCTACACGCTCACGGCGACGAAGACGGGCGCGAGCTTTGTGACGAGCGGCTTCACGAATCCGGTGACGGTCGGCCCGAGCCAGCAGGGCAAAAATTTCCTCGCACCGCCCGGAGCGCCTGTCTTCACGACAGCGATGAAGCCCGGCCTGACAGATCAAGGCTCGAACACAGGCGCGATCCCTCTGCCGCTTGCTGATTCCGACACGGCGGTATCAGCGCTCACCTTGACCGCGGCATCCTCCGATCAAGGCATCATACCTGACGCCAGCATCACCTTTGGCGGAACCACGACACGCACCATCACGGCATCCGCAGGCAGCACGGTGAGTGGATCAGTGGACATCACGATCACCGCCACTGACCCGGAAGGAAACACGGGCACCCATGTGTGGCCCGTCACGGTGAATGCGAAACCCGTGCTCGCGGTGACGACACCCACCACGACGGAGAACACGCCGGTGGACATCGATCTGCGTGCCTTTGTCTCGGATGACATCACTGTGGATGAGAAGCTCTTCTTTGAAGTGGACCGCGTGAGAAATGGCAGGATGACGCTGCTGCCGGATGGCCACACCGCACGCTTCACGCCGAATCCGAACTTCAACGGCACCACCAACTATCGTCTTGTGGTGCGAGATCAGTCACTCGGTGCAGGCTTCCGCTTCCTCTACGACTTCGAGCCGCCGGACATCCACACGGATGCGTTGAGCACCGATCAATCGAACTACAACCGCACCGGCACGCTGCAATCCATCAATAGCGGCACCTACGCCTACGACGCCAGCGTGCCGCCCGCGCTCTCACCGCAGTCCGAGGAGGCATTGGTGCTGGCGCAGAATGGCACGAGCGCTGCCCGGCTGAGGCGCACGTTGACCACTGCAGATCATAATCTCAACGATGCTGACTGGACCTTTTCCGCGTGGGTGAAGCGCGGTGGCAATGACACGGAGGATTTTGTGTTCCACCTCGGCGATGGCGATGGTCACGGCACGGAGAACGAGCTGGAGCTTTTCTTTGCCGCAGGCAGCGATGTGCTGAAGCTGCAAAAGTGGGGTGCTGGTGGCTTGGAGAAGGAGATCGTGGTCTCCGACATCCCATCCGGCCAGTGGCATCACCTCACGCTGAGCTACGATCGCACGGCGACGAACACCGGCACCTTTTATCTCTACGTCGGCAGGTTCCTGCGCGGCAGTGTCTCCGCCGTGACCATGAACGTGAACCAGGCTGCTCCGGTGGTGGCAGGCGGGCACAACAGCACCACAGCGAATGTGGATCGTTGGTTCGATGGCGTGATGGACGAGGTCTTGTTCCAGAACGGGCTCTCCACCCGCACGGAGATCTACAATCGCTCACGCATGGGAGCGCGGCACTACCACGGCCTGAGCGTGATCGGCAACAATCTGACTCTCACCGTCACGGGCGCGAATCAAGCGCCGTCCATCGCCGCCGTGCCGGATCGTTATGTGCCGGTCAATGCATCGTCCTCGCCTGTGACGGTGCGTTTGTCAGATGCGGAGACAGAGGCGCGGAATCTCACGCTCACCGCGGTTTCTTCCAACCAAGCCATCATCCCGAACGCGAACATCACCGTCGGCGCCGCGCCTGCGGCGTGGACGAATAGCGACATCGGCACCGTCACCACCACAGGCAGTCTCACGGAGAGTCGCGGCACCTACATCGTCAATGGCGCGGGTGCAGCAGGCATCGGTCCGGCCGCTGGCGATGCCTTCCGCTGGGTGCGGCAGAGCTTCACCGGCGATGGCGAGATCGTCGCGCGTGTCGTGTCTGTGGATCACACCGCCTCCAATGCCGAAGCGGGCCTCATGATGCGCGAGTCCACTGCTGCGACCGCACGTTTTGTGAGTGTGCGTGTCACCGGCAGCGATGGAGTGAGCTTTGTGCAGCGCACCACTGCCTCCACGGATGCCGTGGTGACGGCCACCTTGCCGCTCGCCAGCGCTCCGTGCTGGTTGCGGCTCGTGCGCAGCGGCAGCGGCTATTCGGCTTTCTTTGCCACGGACAACGATGGAGTTGCTGGTGCGTGGCAGGCCGTCGGCACGGAGCAAACGGTCGCCTTCACCGGCACCACACACGACATCGGCATGGCTGTCTCCAGTCGCGTGGACACCACGCTCTGCGCGGGCGTTTTCGACAATCTCGGCGGCACGGTTTTGCGCGGTGGCGAGCGCACGGTCTCGCTCACGCCCGCCGCAGGCCAGTCCGGCAGCAGCGTCATCACCCTCACGGCCAGCGATGGCTCGCAGACGGGCAACACGAGCTTCACCGTGATCGTCGATGGCGCGGCACCGACCACCACGGTCTGGAACGCCACCACCACCGGCACTCTCAACTGGAGCAGCGGATCGAATTGGACCGGCGGTGTGCCACCACCGAGCAGTCGCTTTTCCACCATCGCGTTTTTCACTGATCAGACAGTGCCATCCGGCACCATCACCTCGAACAACGACACTGCGGGCGGTCACGCGCTGAACGTGCTCACGCTCGGCGGCACCGGCCCCACCAGCGGCAGCACCACGATGACGCTCGGTGGCAATGCCTTGCTCATGCGCCGCGAGTCGCTGCTCGATCCCGTGGTCAATCTCAGTGCCACCAATGGCACCGGCTTCACCTGGAACGTCAGCGCCTCGATGACGATGGAGGACAGCACCACCTTCCAAGGCGCGGGCACCGCCAGCTTCAACTTCAGCGGCATCCTCAGCGGCACTGGAAACCTCATCAAAACAGGCACGAGCAAACTCATCCTCAGCGGTGCCAACGATTACACCGGCATCACCACCATCAGCAGTGGCATTTTGCAGATCGGCGATGATGGAGCTACCGGCTCACTGCCCGCTGGCGCGGTGGTGAACAACGCCATGCTGCGCTTTGACCGCACCGGCACGCTGCTCGTGCCCAATGCCATCAGCGGCAGCGGCGGCGTCACCATTGATTGTCCCATCAACAACGGGACCGTCGTGCTCAGCGGCAGCAACAGCTTCACCGGCCATGTCACGGTCAACTCCGGTGCCCTGCGCATCACGAACAGCGGTGCGCTCGGCTCCACCTTCTCCTCGAAGAACATCATCCTCACCAACGCCACTGCGGGCAATCCACAGCTCCGGCTTGATGGCAGCAGCGGAGCGGTTGATATGCCCGCAGGCTTCATTTTCAAGATCGGCAATGCCGCCGGAGCCATCTTCAATGAGGCAGGCGACAACATCCTGCGTGGCAACATCGTGCTCACGAGCGGAGGAAACGCCGAAGGCCGTGTTTCCACCATCGCAGGCAGTCTTCGTCTCGCGGGAACCATCACCAATGACACTGCTGCCGCGCGAACCTTCGTCATTGGGGGTGCAACTGGCACCGGCCAGGTCGAAGGCGTCATCAGCGATGGCACGCTGACAGGTGGCACGGTCGCTTTGCGCAAGATCGAAAACGGCACCTGGACACTCACGGGCCCCAACACCTTCACCGGGGCCACCACACTGAACGCCGGGACCCTGCGCATCAATGCACCCGGCTCCTTGCACAGCAGCAGCACCGTCACCGTGAACGCCGCCATCCTCGGCGGCGACGGCTCCATCGGCGGCTCTGTCGTCGTGAATGCCTCCGGCCGCATCGCTCCCGGCTCCACTGCGGGTTCCGCAGGCACCCTAGCCATCGGCGGCGGTCTCAACGTCACCAATATGACCACTGGCACTGGCAAACTCGTCTTTGAACTCGGCGCACCCACCGCCAGCGACAAGGTAACCGTCGGCGGCACCTTCACCTTTGGCTCTGGCACCCTCGGCTTCGACGATTTCACCTTCACCGGCCTCAGCGGACTCACCGCAGGCACTTACAAGCTCATCACCGCCACCGGCATCAGCGGCACGCTCGACTCCACCAAGCTCACCGGCACTCTCGGCGGCTTCAACGCCGCCCTGACCATCACCGGCACCGACCTCGAGATCATCCTCACACATCCCTTCACCACCTGGCAGACCGCCAACGGCACCAGCGGCACCATCGCCAATGATCACGACAACGACGGCGTGCCTGACGGCATCGAATACTTCCTCGGCGGCACCAGCAACACCACCGGCCAGACCACGCTCCCCGGCGTCACCAACACCGGCGGCACCCTGAGCATCACCTGGACCAAATCCGCCACCTACCCAGGCACCTACGGCACGAACTTCTGGATCGAATCGAGCGACACTCTCACCGGCACCTGGACCACCGAAACCGTGGGCGGAACCGTCACCGTGAACGGCAACAACATCACCTACACCTTCCCCGCGAGCACGCGACGCTTCGTGCGGCTGAAGGTGGTGGGGCCCTAAAAGATGTGGTAAATGAACGTGGGCGCGTGATGCCTCATTGAAGTAGGACACCGAGGAGGATTTCAGGAAGCGGCTCGATGCCTCACGATGGGGGACACCGTGATGGGCTTGGCTTTGGTGGTTCTTGGAGAGGTTGGCAAGGCTTGTTTTCGCGTGGGACTCCGCACGGGGGATGGCGGGCTGGAGTGCAGTGAGTCGAGGGAGCCTGAGGCGACTGAGCGAACGTAACGCAAGCCCGCCATCCCCCGTGCGGGCACGCTTGAGAGTGGGGCGCTCTCGGGGCGGCCTCCATGTCGTCATCCTGCTGGGCTTGGAGCTGGGCTCGTTGGCTGTAGAGCGCCCGCAGCTTGGCTTCGATGCTCGCTCTCATCGCGATGGGGTCGTGGCTGCTGAGCATGGCTTGCAGCTTCTGTCGCTGCTCTTGGCTGAGCTCTTCGCGTGCGAGCAGCCTCGCGCAGGGCGTGCTGGCTTTCTTTTCGTGGTATCTCTTCACTTTGCCATCGGGTTGACGCTCTTTGCGCAGGAGCCGGCGTTGTGCGCCATAGAGGTTGTTCCACAAGCTCCACTCGCGCAGCGCTTCGTTGAGCGGCTCCACCAGTTCGTAGTGCTCGAAGCGGTCGTCTCCCAGCAGCAGGCGCACGTGGGTGTAGTTCTTTTGTTCGATGTGGGCGTTGTCGTTCTTGCGGTATGGTCGCGAGCGGCTCAGCTCGATCTTTGGCTCTTGCGCTTTGAAGTGGGTGATGAAGTGCGCGTTTAAGAACTCGGTGCCGTTGTCGAAGTCGAGCTTGGTGATGGCGAAGGGCAGCGCGGCCTGGATTTCGCTGAGGCGTTTGCGCGTGGCGTGTGCGCCCCGGTTCCACACGGCGCGCACTTCGGTCCAACCGCTGTGGATGTCGGTGGCGTCCAGCGCCCAGACGATGGCTCCGCTGAGGCTGCCGCCGCACAGCGCGACGGTGTCTATCTCAAGGGCTCCGGGCGTGGTCTCGGCCCAGGGTTCGCAGCGCACGGCCACCTCCCGCTGCAGGGTGGCCAGGGCACTGCTGGCGATGCGGCGCTTGCGTCCGGCGATGCGATAAGGGGCCAGTTCGCGGTCGATCTGCGCGGCGCTGATCCCCTCGAGGCGCTCGCGTTGTGCTTTGCTCACCGCGCGGTGATGCTTCTGCCACGATCTTAGCCAGAGCTTGAGCATGTCGCCCGCCAGGCGCTTGCCGCAGGGCTGCCCGGCGGCCAACCAGAGGCTTTTGAGCACTTGCAGGTCGCTGCGGGTGTAGCGGCTGCCTGCACCCCGTGGCGCTCCGCTGGGCCCTCGTCGTCGCTGTCCTCGCAGGACTTTGTTGGCGTATTTGCGCTCCAGCCCGCTGGTCTGGCAATACTCGTCGAGCAGCTTCTGGCGGGCGGGTTTTCCGGTGTGCTGGGCGTAGCGCCCACGCATCACACGGGTGTAGTCTTCGAGGCTTTTTTTCATCAGTCGTGGCTCCATCGGCCACGGTGTCCTCCTTTATGAGGCATCGACTCTCTCCAGCTACCCCGGTCTCTCCCCTCTCGGTGTCCTTTTCAATGAGGCACTGCGGGCGTGATGGTGGAGAAAGTTAATGCTTTTCAGACACACCGCGATTTGGCAATCTAGCGGATTTAATGAACCGCCCAGCTTCCATCCGACGCTCCATGCTCTGGGGTGGGTTGTGCCTGATTTTTGGCATGGCCAGTGTGCGCTCAGAGGTGACGTCGTCGGAATCCTTCGATCATCTTCCCGCAGGTAGTCCGGCAGGAGTGGGCGGCACGCTGTTTGGCTGGGCTGGGCCTTGGGCGGCGGTGCCGGTGACCGGGTTGGCGGTGGAGGTGGTGGATACGAGCGCGGCGGGTGCGATCGGTTTCACACCAGCGGGTGGCTCGGCGATCAGTGGGCTGACGCGGGCGCTGGATGTGTGGCCGCCGGCTGCGGATGGCACGAACACGGTGGCCCGCACGGGCATCGTGGCGACGCGCTCACTCGCGGCACCGCAGACGGGGACGTTTTATGCGGCGTATGTTTTGAAATGGCAGTCGGGCACTTTTAATACAGGGGACACCTTTGCGCTGCATTTCACGAACAGCGCCACCGATGCGCTAAATGGGTTTAACTTTGGCTATCGTGGCCTGCCGACGGCTTATGGTGTGATGATGCGTAAAGGCACCGGCAATCCGGTGGCGGGGGCGTTTTCGACGTTTGCTTCCGCGACGAATGGCACGGTGCGTTATCTCGTGGCGAAGTTTGAGAAGACCACGGCGGCGAATTACGACAAGATCACGCTGTGGATCAATCCGGGCGTGACCTCCGAAGTCGATCTGCCGAATGGCCATTGCCAACTCTTGGCGGACTCGGGTATCGCGGAGATCAGCTCGGTGAATGTGCGCGTGGAGGGACTGCGCAGCCCGGATGCGGGATCGAATGGCAATGATCGTGTGCGCATGGATTCACTGGCTCTGGCGACCTCGTTTGCCGATCTGATGAGCAGTGCCAGCGAAGCCCGCCCGTTCATCTGGGTGCGTTCGGCGGATAGGCCTTCGATCTTGGCCAAGATCGCTGCGCAACCGTGGGCCACGAGTGTGCGCAACGCGATGATCTCGCGTGTGGCTACGGATTTGGCCAGCCATCAAACGGATCGAGATGCCTGGCTGCGGCAGCTTCCCGTGGACTGGACGCTGGCCACGCCGAAGTTCAAAACCATTCCCACCTACGCCGAATCCGTGGTGCGAGGCCCGACGGAGGCAAAGTATAACGACGCGCAGGATTGCGCCGTGCTCTACTACCTGACGGGAAACACCGCGTATGCGCAGTGCGCCGCTGATGTGCTGCACAATGCGGTGAAATCGCTCCTGCCCGTGGCGGCCTCCACGAGCGTGGGCAATGGCGGCTGGCTCTATGAAGATGATCTGCTGAAGGAGGCGCGCATCATGGGCTGCCAGCTCCCCATCGTGTTCGACTTCCTGCATGACTATCTGCAAACAAATCAGGTCTATGACGTGCAGACCGCCTCGATGGTGAATTTCAATTTCACCAACGCGCAGTCGGTGTTTCGCAAATACTACCAACTCGTTCGCGATCACGGGCAGCTCGACTCGAACTGGTCCGCGCTGATGTCCACCTGCATGTTGAACAACCTTCTGGCTCTCACGGATTCAGCGGAGCGCTCAGCTGCCCTGCAAATCTACCTTGCCACGGGATCGAGCCGTCAGGCCTCGCTGAGCTACGACTACCAAAACTACGTTACCCCGGGCGACATCTGGCCGGAGTCGCTGCAATACTCGGGTGGCGTGGGCAGCATTCGCACTTCGCACATGGTGCTGCTGGAGCGCTATGACCCTACTCTGACGCTGTTTGATTCGTATCCCAATCTGCCAGCCAGTCTCTCGCGCATCCCTTATCTGCGTTACCCGAATGGTGAGCAGATCAGCTTTGGCGATGGGCATCGCGCCAACGATGGCGAAGGCTACTTCCGTTACGAAATCGTCTATCAACATGCGAAGTCACGTGGGCGCACGGACTTGGTTTCGCACTTTGGTGCTCGGATCAATAGCGGCGTCACTTCCAGCGCTTACAACCGATCCACACTGGAGAGCTATGAGTCACTGGGCATGCACGATGAGCCACTGCAGCTTCTTTGGTTCGCTGACACGGTGCCGGAGGCCGCCGTTCCACTGGCTTTGCCACGCACGGACACGCTGCCCTTTGCGGGCATCGCGTTGCAACGCAATCCTGCGCCGGGCGGCAGTGCGCTTTACGGTCTGATGAGCTTTGTGGGGGGCGCAGGGCATGTGCATAGCCATGCCAGCGGCATGAGCATGGAACTCTACGGCGCAGGCCAGGTGCTCGGAGCCAAAAGCGGCCGCGATGAATACGGCAGCGTCATCCATGAGAACTACTACCGGCTCTTTGCCTCGAACAACACCGTCATCGTCAATGGGGCTTCGCAGGGCGCGGGTGGTTGGGAAGGATTGGGCATCAATACCGTAGCGCTTCAGTTCATGGAGCCTGCGGCGTTCCAGCCCGCTGTGTCGCCCTATCATTCTTTTAGCGCCTCCGCGTTTACAGACAACATGGGCTCCCTCGCCGAGGCCACGCAGCAGCGCACCATGGGTATCGTTCGCACATCGCCGACCACCGGCTACTACGTCGATATCTTCCGTTCCAATTCCTCGCTAGCGAATGAGTTTCACGACTACATCTACCGCAATGTGGGTGATAGCGTGACACTCGATATCGATGGCGTGCCGCTCGCACTCACGGCAGCACCGACCCGCTTTCAGACCGACATCGGCGACGGCTTTCAGCAGCCCGGCTGGCGCTACTTTCAGGATACCGAAGTGTCCGCGACCACGACGGCGAATGTCCACGCTCGCTTCACTGCCGCCCTGCCAGCAGGTCAGACGCACATGGAGATGTTCATGCCCGGAGCGGCCGCACGCGAGTATGCGCGTGTCACCTCCCCGCCCATCGTGGACGCACCCTCGCCTTACCACACGCGGCGTGCGCCTACGCTAGTCATTCGGAAGACGGGCAGTTCCTACAACCAGGCCTTTGCCGCCATCTATGAGCCGCATCTTGGTGCTGCCACGAGTGGCTCCGTAAAGACAGTGACGAAGCTGGAGCAAAGCGGCATCATCGTCGGCATGAAGGTCAATAGCACCATCGGCACACAAAACATCGTGCAGCATGTGCTCTCCAATGCGGCGAGCACGAACACCTACACCAACACCGCCGCAGGCATCGCCTTCACCGGACGCTATGCCGTCATCACCGACAACGGCAACGGCAGCGGCTCCCTCTACCTGGGCTACGGCACGAGTTTGACCTTCAACGACTGGTCCATCAGCTCCCCAACCGCCACGCAGGCCTACGTTGAGTTCACACCTGGTCAGCCACCCGTGATTACGGCGAATGGAATCGTCACCGTGACCGGTTCCGCACTCGACGTGTGGCGACTCGCGCAGTTCGGCACCACCGCTGCCTCAGGCAATGCCGCCGACACCGCCGACCCCGATGGTGATGGCCGCACCAATGCCCAAGAATACATCTTTGGCACCAACCCCAGCGCTCCCGGCGAGAATGCACCCCTCACCGCCGCAAAAGCCACCTCCAATCTCACGCTCACCTTCACGGCCACCGCCGCGAGTGGCTCCGGTTACGCGGGTCTCACCCGCTACTACGCCGTCGAATGCACCACCCATCTGGCCAATCCCACGTCTTGGGCAGCCCTTGCTGGCTACACTCGCATCGCGGCCACGGGTCAGTCCATCAATGTCATCACCCCAATCACTCCTGAACCTCGCTTCTACCGGCTGAAGGTATGGCTGGAGTGATCCTCGCGCTGCCAAATGAAATTTCTGCTTACCACCACCTCGATGATCCTCCTCATACTGAGCAGCCACTCTCATGCGGCTGCTCTTGTGAAAGCGGATGTCACGACGCTTCTCGGGCCGTCCTTCTTTGTCGATGATGCGGCACCGGGTGGGACGGATGCGCTGGTCAATCAACCCGCGAGCGGCACCTACACGCGCACGTTTGGCGGACTGCTGACGCCGAATCAGGGCACGACGACCGTGAACATCACGGGATTCGGTTTTGCCACGTCTTCGAGCGTGTCATCCAATGACGCGACCAGCGTGATCGTGGCCGTCACTTACCTCGGCGCGGACGGTGCAGCAGGCGGTGGCGATGATGTGCCGGTGGGATCGACGACGGTGGGCTTCAACTACATTTCGGCGGGTGAGTATGCCTGTATCTTCGACACGCCGCTGACGGCCACGCTGAACATCACGGCGACCAAGTTTCAGATCGTGGTCACGCCCTCGAACGCCGGTGGAACGGGTTCGATTAACTTCAAGATCGGGACTCTAGCTTATGAAACCTTCACCGGAGCACGGCTGAGCGTCTCGGGCACGACATCCAGCGCACTGCCAGCAAGAGCGCGGCGGTTGAACGTGGCGAAGTATCAGGATGTGGTCGCTTCGTCCGAGAATGGAAACTACATCGCCGACTATGCGGCAGATGGTGTGGCGGGGAATGAGAACAGTTGGCGGAGTGCCAACGTGACGGGGCCGCACTCGGCAGAGGTATCGTTGCCGGTGACCATCACCGTCCGCAGTGCTCACGTCTATCTCGGTATCGACGACGGCTCGGCCCCGGCGAGCTTCAAGGTGCAATACTTCTCCGGCGGAACCTGGGTGGATGCGCCAGGATCATCCGTCACGGGCAATACGGCCACGGAGGTGAATGTCATCTTCAGCACGGGGGTGACTTCGAGCCGGTTTCGCTTTTATGCGCCGGGAAACAACACGCATCGCGTGAAGGAGTTCGCCTTGTTCCGCGCCAATCCTGACCCTAACACGGGTGCCGAGCTGGGTTATCCCATCGGCACGGATGTGGAGCTGAATGTGGCGAAGAAGCGTCCCGCCGTGGCCAGCGTGGTGAGTGGCACCAACTACGCGAAGCTCGCCGTGGATGGCTTGGTGCATGGCACCTCGAAGTGGCAAACGAACACCGTCGGCACGAACACGCTCGATATTGATCTGCGCCTCACGACGAAAATCGGCAGTGCCCATCTTTACTCCGGCGATGGCGGCATCGCGCCGATCTCTGACTTCACGCTGCAATACTGGACCGGCAGTGCCTGGGCGGACATCTCCGGCGGCGCGATCACCGGCAACACGAGCGCTGCACGCGTGATCACCTTCACCACCGCGCCGTCAACTTCCCAGGTGCGGCTCACGTTTAACAATCCCGGGACCAGCGCGGTGCGTGAGCTGTGCATCTTCCCGGCGAATGGCGGGGCGGGTTATGCGCTCGGGCAGGATGTCGCCGCGGCGGCACCGCCGACGCAGAAGTTCGAGAACTACAACAACGGCTTCTATCAGGTGATGAATCGTGCGGCCAGCCTGCCGATGGTCGTGAGCGGCACCACACCGGTGCTCGATCCCGGCGCTCTCGATGCCGAACTCAGCCAGTATCAAATGCTGCTCAATGTCGGCACGAACACCTATCGCCTGCGCAATCGCAGCACGGGCAAATGCCTCGCCGGAGCGACACTGACCACCACGGCAGGCTCTGCGTTGGTAGATCAGAACTACACCGCCATGCCGCATCAAAACTGGCGACTCGTTTCGGTAGATGCCACTGACTTTTACCTCGTGAATGATTGGAGCGGCCTCGTCGTGGACACGGCGGCGGGTGCGACTGCGGCGGGCACTGGTCTCGTGCAGCAGATCATCAATGGCAGCACCTCCCAGCATTGGCGCTTTGTGTATCAGACGCATTACCCGAAGAAGGGCCTGGCGGGCTACATCAACCGGCTGGCAGATATCAAAGGTGACTGGGGCTACAACTGGGGCCGCACGAACAGCACGGGAGTGCCGAGCAGCTTCGTCTTCCATCCGATGCAGTGGGGTAACTTCAACTGGAACACGCTGGAGCAGCTTGTGCCAACCTGGAAGCGTGACGACAGGGCGCTCCACGTCCTCGGCTTCAACGAACCGGATGGTGCGGAGCAGGCGAATCTGACGGTCGAGCAGGCGATCTCGCTCTGGCCACGGCTGGAGCGCACGGACATGCCACTGGCCAGTCCGGTGACGGTGAATCCCGGCAATGCCTGGATGGACAGCTTCATGACGCAGGCGCTCGCCCTCGGCTACCGCATGGATGTCGTCGCCACGCACAAATACCCCACCCCCAGCAGTGGGAACCCACAAGGATTCATCGATGAGCTGGAAGCCGAATACATGGCCTGGGATCGCCCCATTTGGCTCACTGAGTTTTCGACGGTGGACTGGAATGGCAATGCCACCTGGACGGAGGAGGACAACTACAACTGGCTCGCCGAGTTCTTGTGGCGCGCCGAGTCTCTCCCATGGCTGCGACACTTCTCGCTGTTCCTTTTCACGGCCTCGGCCACCTATCCCGAGCCGACGAATCCCTGGGACGCCGTCGGTCCACGCTCGAATGCGTTTCAAGCCGATGGCTCCACGCCCACGGCCTTTGGCGAGCTCTATTTCGCCTGGGACAACGATGACACCGTGCGTGCCGACAAAGCCTATTTCATTCACAACAAAGCCGAGCGCATGCGCCTGCAAAACGCCACCAGCTCCACCGGCCCGAGCGAGCGATGGATTCGCGATGGCACGAATGTCACGCAGTGGGTGCTGCGTCCCTCGCCCACCGCCGGGCAGTATTACATCACCTCGTTGCGCGATGGTCGCCGCCTGCGCTACACTGGCAGCGCGTTGAATTTCGCCGCCGCACACACCACCGGCACCGCCGTGCAGTGGAGCCTCGTCGCCGATCAATATGGCTGGTTCTACATTGAAAACCCTGCCGCAGCCGCCAGCACACGTCGTCTGCGCGATCTCACTGGCAGCTTCAGCATGGTGAGCAACACCACCACGTCAGATAATGTGAAGTTCCGCTTCATCGTGCCTTACTCTCCCGTGGAAGCCACCGCACCCGAGGCCATCACCGGCCTCACCACCACCGCAGGAGACACCCAGGTATCGCTCACCTGGACCGCGAGCACCAACACCGACTTCTCCTTCTACAAAGTCTATCGCAGCACCACACCCGGCGGCCCTTACACACCCGTTTCTGGCAATCTCACCACCGCCAGCTTCACCAACACCGCGCTGCAAAACGGCACCATCTATTACTACACCGTCACTGCCACCGACCTCACCGGCTACGAGTCGCCCCAATCCGCCGCAGCCTCAGCCACGCCCTTCGGCCAAAGCTTCACCTCCTGGCAGACCGCCAACAGCAGCGCCGGAGCCTTCACCGCCGACCACGACGGCGATGGCGTCGCTAACGGCATCGAATACTTCGTCGGCGGCAATAGCAACACCACCGGCCAGACCACGCTCCCCGGCGTCACCAACACCGGCGGCACCCTGAGCATCACCTGGACCAAATCCGCCACCTACCCAGGCACCTACGGCACGAACTTCTGGATCGAGTCCTCCGACACCCTCACCGGCACCTGGACCACCGAAACCGTGGGCGGAACCGTCACCGTGAACGGCAACAACATCACCTACACCTTCCCCGCCAGCACGCGGCGCTTCGTGCGGCTGAAGGTGGTGGGACCGTGATTGAGTCTTGGCGTATTTGGGATAGCTGCGTGTGGTGGCCTAGAGTGGTAGAGTGAGTAGTATCGAACCGAGAGGCATCAGCCCCAACCACCAACCACCGCCCATGAAAGCTTTTGCAGCGCTGTTTTCCGTGTTTTTCGTCCTTGGTGGCGCTTGTCTGGCTCAGGTGGCCAATGGTGCGTGGGTCTATCCCTCGGCCACGGGGAATCTGCTCTATCAGCTCGACGAGCGTGGGCAGCGCATCGCGGATTTTTCCCAGTGTGGATATCGTGGCGGGGCGGACCCGCTGCCGAATGTGAATGCCTTAATACCGCAGGCGCGATGGGTGTATGTCAGCCCGGGCACTGGCGATGATACGGCGCTCATCCAGGCGGCGATCGATTCGGTGGAGGCGATGACGCCGGATGCGAATGGTTGGCGTGGCGTGGTCTTTCTGAATGCGGGGGAGTATCAACTAGCCACGACGATCACCATCAATGCCGGCGGCGTGGTGCTGAAGGGCGCGGGGGATGATCCCACCACCGGAACGCGGCTGCGGGCGACGGATGCGCGGCAATACAATCTCATCTCGGTCACCGTCTCCGGCAGCCGCAGCACGGTGGCAGGCACGACTCACGATCTCACTCAGAAGCTGGTGCCCGCAGGCGCGCGGACGTTTGAGGTGGACAGCACCGCCGGTCTGGCCGTGGGGCACACCGTCATCGTGAAACGCCCCAGCACGGCGAATTGGATCGCGGACATCGACATGGATCAGCTCGGTCCAGGCAGTCCCGGTGGCCAAGCAGACGATGTGCCGTGGGCACCTGGCTCATTTGATCTGCACTTTGATCGCACCATTACGCGGATCGACGGAAACTGGATCACCGTGGATGTGCCGCTGCCGCAGACCTTTGAGCAAGTGTATGGCGGCGGGCAAATCTGGCGCTACACCTGGACCAGCCGCCTCCAGCAAGTGGGCATCGAGGACATCTACGGCTTCTCGGATTATGCGGGCACCACGGATGAGCTGCACGCGTGGACTTTCATCCGCATCACGAACACACAGCATGGCTGGGTGAAAAACATCACCGCGCAGTATTTCGGCTATGCGGCAGTCAGCATTGGCGATGGGGCAAAGTGGCTGACCGTGGCGGACGCTCAATGCCTGGACCCGATTTCGGTCATCGACGGCGGCCGCCGCTACTCTTTCAACAACGACGGCGCAGAGTGCAGCCTCTTCGTGAACTGCTATGCGCGGAAAGGGCGGCATGACTTCGTTTTCGGCGCGATGGTGCCTGGACCGAACGCCTTCGTCCACGGCACGGCGGACACGGTTTATAGCGATAGCGGGCCTCATCACCGCTGGTCGGTCGGCGGACTCTATGACCTCATCACGGTCAATGGTCACGAGCTCAATGTGCAGAACCGGGGCAACTCCGGCACGGGTCACGGCTGGGCGGGTGCTTACATGGCGGTGTGGAATTGTAAGGCGAGCACCTTCCGGGTGCGCAATCCCCCCACGGCAAAAAACTGGCTGGTCGGCTCCATCGGCACGATCAGCGCCAGCAGTGGTCCAGTCGGCGCGGACCCGGCAGGCACCTATGACAGCAGTGGCCCCTCGGGCACGGGAAAGGCGGTGCACACGCGCAGTCTCTACTACGGCCAGCTCCAGCAGCGGCTGAAATGGCCGGGCTCCGAGTTTCGCGAGGTGTGGCTCGGCGATGTGGACCAGCACGCCAGCACGGGCGGCACCGGCGAAGCGGTGAACTGCGATTCAGCATGGCTCGCCCAAGTGGAGGCACTGGATGTGCCGCCTGCGGTGGCAAAGTCGGACGAAGTGGTAGGCGGTCGTCATGTCGCGTTTACCTTGGACTTCACACGCACTCCTGGGGACACCATCGTCGCCGCTTCCCTCACGGTGAGTCTGCGTGCCATCGGCAGCGCCACTGCGGACAGCATCTGGCTGGATGGCACATCCAGTCCGCAGACTTTTGCCAGCCTCGGCTGGAATCCTGTCTCCACCACGGCACCGACGGTGCGCACGCTGGAGGTTTCGCCCGCCATGCTCTCGGATGGGCGGCTCAATGTCGCTCTCGGCACCAACTGCGCCGTGGACTACGCGGTGCTGCATTTGCAGGTGCAAAAGCCGCAACCCTCCGTCTCAACCGTCGTGCTTAACCCCGTAGCCGATGCCTATGTGCAAGGTGGCACCAATGCCGCCAACAACTACGGCACCGCCGCCACGTTGCAGACCAAGGAGGACTCGAACGTGAGCCTAGATCGCGAGACCTTCCTCCGTTGGGATCTCAGCGGCGTCACCGGAAAAATCGTGCAGGCCAAAGTGAGACTCGCCGGAACCTCAACTGGCCAGGTCGGCAATGAAAGTTGTGCGACCTTCGTCAGTGACGACAATTGGGGAGAGACCACCATCACCTTTGCCAACAAACCCGCCGCTGGGAAACTCTTCGCCCAGTGGCAACCCGTCGTCGGCCAGCCCGCCGAGTTCTTCGTCACCCCCGACGCCGTTGATACCATGTTGGAGACCAGCAAGCTGCTTTCCCTCCGCATCGTCTCCACTGCCGACCACGGTGCTGCGGGTAATGTCAGCTACGCCTCACGCGAAAACGCCACCACCGCCAATCGTCCGCAACTCATCCTCACCATCGAGAACCCGCCCACCGCTGCCATCAAAGCCGCCACCGGAAGCACGTTGAATATCGACAACGCATGGACCAACGGCTTCGTGCCCGTGAATCCCGACACAGCCACCTGGAATACCACCTCGCTGACAGGCACCCTGACCTTTGACACCGATCTGAACTGGGCAGGACTCATCCTCAGCAATCCCGCCGGACCCCTCACCTTCAACAGCAGCCAGTTCCTCCTGCTCGGCACCGGCGGCATCGACATGTCCGCCTACACGGCCAGCCTCACGCTCAATCACCCCGTGTATCTCGCCGACAACCAGACATGGAATGTCGGCGCGAGCAGCAGCATCGCCGCCAACGGAGCCGTGTCAGGCCCGGCCGCCCTCACCAAAACAGGCACCGGCACAGTCACCCTTTCCGGCACCAGCACTTACACAGGCAACACCACCCTCGATCAAGGCACGCTCGCCTTCACCGGCAGCCAATCGCTTCCCAGCGGCCTCACCTTCGGCACTGCCGCCACCAACACCACGACAGGCATCCTCGATCTCACCGCGTCCACCGCCACGTTCGGGGGTGCCTTGCTCGTGAACACCAACTCAATCACCGCCAATGAAATCAACATCGGCACCGGGCAGACGCTCACCATCAACAACAACGTCCAGATCGGTGTGACCGCACCCACCGTCGCCAGCACTTCCAATCTGACGATGAAGGGCGGTGGCACTCTAAGCGTCGCCACACCCTCAGCGGGCACCTTTGCCGTCGCTGCCGCCAGCGGCACCACTTCGAGGCAAGATGCCACGCTTGATCTCACGGCACTCAAGGCAACGACGATCAACACTAGCATCACTGGCACCCTGCGGGTCGGTCCTTCGACCAACAACTTCAATGGCAGAGGCACCCTGCTGCTGCCCGTTCCTACTGTCGCAGACACGCTGGCCACCACCACGCTCACCGCCGCCACCCTCGCCGTGGGCAACGGCAGCTCCGGCGGAGGCACGATGAATAACCTCACACTCGGCACCGGACTGACCACCATCAACGCCACCAACATCAATGTCGGCACCGGCAGTCGCGATGTCGGCCAGATCATTTACGGCCAGGCCGCGGGCGACCTCATCATTCGCGCCGCCGATGGCATCAGCCGCGCCACCGCCATCAACGTGGCAAGCATCAATGGAAACACCGCCAACTCCCAAACCTCCAGCGTGGACCTCAGCGGCCATGATGCCGACATCCTCGTCACCTCACTCAATGTCGGCAACCAGACACGGCCAGGCACATTGACCATCGCGTTCAACTTCGGCCAGGGAGACCACTCGCTCGCCAGCAAGCTCGATGTCACCAACGTCAACATCGGCTTCCGCCCGCAAACGACGACCACCACCACCGTCACCCACACATCCCGTGTGAACCTTTCCGGCGGCACGGTAACTTTTGGCAATGCCAGCAGCACCGGCAGCGGCGTGGACATCGGCAACAGTGCATTCTTTGGCAATGGATCGACCACCGGCAGCGTCATCGGCGAGCTGAACATCAGCGGCGGCAGCGTGACCATTCACCAAAGCACCACTCTCCTCGCCGCCATGCGTCTGGGCACAAACATCACCTCTGGGAATGCCACCGTCACCGCCACCCTGAACCTCACCGGCGGCACCACCACCCTCGGCGGCGACATCATCCGCAACGCCACGTCCCCGCGCACCACCTCCACCGTCAAAATCAGCGGTGGCAGCCTCAACATGGGCGGTCACGACATCGGCAACGCCACCGAAGTCATCACCCTCACCGCTGAATCCGGCACGCTCAGCAACCTCGCCAGCATCAACGGCACTGGCGGTCTCACCAAGACCACCGCCGGAACCCTCACCCTCTCCGGCACCAACACCTACACCGGTCCCACCCTCATCAGCAGCGGCGCTCTCGCTCTCGGATCAAACAACGCCCTGCCCGCCACAGCCCTCTCCATCGCCGCCGCCACCTTAAATGCCGCCACCTTCACCGACACCCTCGGCACGCTGAACGTCACCGCCGCCGCCACCGTGAATCTTGGCACCGGAGCCGCGCTCACCTTTGCCGACAGCAGCACCATCACCTGGCCCGGCACGCTTACGATCACCGGCCCCTTCATCTCCGGCGCATCACTCCGCTTCGGCACCACCTCCACCGCGCTCACCGCCACACAGCTCGGCAAAATCAGTGCCGCAGGCTTCACCAGCTTCACTTTAAACAGCAGCGGCTACCTCATCGGCACGCCCACCGCTGCCACCTACACCACATGGCAAACCGCCAACCCCGGTTCCGGAACATTCACCACCGACCACGACAGCGATGGTGTCTCCAATGGCATCGAGTTCTTCATCGGCGGCAACAGCAACACCACCGGCACGACTCCATTGCCCGGCGTCACCAACACCGGCGGCACCCTGAGCATCACCTGGACCAAATCCGCCACCTACCCAGGCACCTACGGCACCAACTTCTGGATCGAATCAAGCGACACCCTCACCGGCACCTGGACCACCGAAACCGTGGGCGGAACCGTCACCGTGAACGGCAACAACATCACCTACACCTTCCCCGCCAGCGCGAGACGCTTCGTGCGGCTGAAGGTGGTGGGACCGTGAGTAGCAGAGTGTGGTTCAGTCCTCTGGACTGCTATTCAATTGTGTAATACTCGACACCCCGATTGTTAGTGATTGCGGCAAAGGTATTGTCATCTGCCAAGTTGCTGACTTCAACGCCTTCACTTCGGATAACATGGCGGCCGACCAACTCGAAAGAATCGAGATCTCTCACGGTGATCACTGTGGACCTATCCTCTTCGTCTGAGAGTAATAGTCTTCTTGTGCGAGGATTTATTCTCACATGGAACGCATACTCTGGTAGGATTTGAGCACGCTCATATTTGCCAGACCTCCACGAGAGAACGTTTCGACCATCTGATATAAAAATCTCTCCTTCGTGTTCCGCGAGCGAGTTTGCTGACAAAGAGAGAAAGCGTGTGCCTTCTGGTAGGGGCTGGACTGTGGCTTGTCTTGAGTGAAGAAATCTCCAAACAAGCAGTTGATGGTCAGCTCTCAGGATAACAAGTGACTTGCTGTCGCTGGAGAAGCAAATGTCAGTGACTTCACCTTCGGTAAGGCTCTTTCCAAACGGAATATCGAGCGTCGCCATGCACTCACCGGTATCCACGCTCCAAACTCTCACCTTTTCCCCTTCACAGACCGTGGCGGCATATCCGGCATCGGGTGAAACAGTGGTCTTGCTCACTGCGTAGCGCGGGCCTTGCTTGCGGCGCACTACAGCCTTCGAGACTTTGAGTCGTTGCGAGTTTTCAACGAATCTTCTGTATTCCTTTCCGATCAACTGCCGAATGCTTTCGGGAGTATTTACGCGCTGTAGACCTCCTCTTGTGAGATTGGCTGAATACAAGAGTCCATCGTCATATCCGAGTAGAGCCACTCCGCATGGGTTGGTGACAGTGATATTCCCCAGTCGTCCATCCTCGAGTCGGTCTCCGCTCCAATCGGAAACAAAATGCTTATCATCGGGACTACGTCTGAACTCAAACAAGAGGTTGTTAGTGCCAAACTTGCGGAGCGAAACCGCCCCATTCTCATCGGACATCAAACAGCCATTTTTTTCGCCAAGCATAACGAGAGGAGGTCTGGCTCGATTTGACGACTGTTTGCTATGCGAGCTAGCAAAACGCAATTCATCTCCCGTGTGAAAGTAATCTCCAGATCGAGCAAATCGCGAAGCGTTTCGCGGGCTGTATCCAAGCGAATCAATGGTCAGTTTTCGCCTCGTATCGATCACCTCGCCAAGACTCGTCAACACAACGCTCGAAGAGCTAGAGATCGCCTGAGGTTCAGGAACTGGATCAAAAGCTCCAGTCACTACAAGCTTTCTTGTCGCGATTTCCATCACACGCAGTTCTGTGCCATCACCATTCCACAAGGTCTCTTTCCATGCGATGTGGTGCCCTGAATCTGAGAACCGGACACCGCTGGCTTTGTATTGGGAAGGCAATACAATCGGGAGCTCACGGCGCTGAACAACGTCGATCAATTCAATTCCATGATAAGCACCGTATGCAGCAAGACGGCCATCGCGCGAGATAGCAATACTTCGGGTTTCCTTGGGGCGAATGCCACCGGGTATCAGCAGCCTTCCAGACAGCAGGTCTATGAGGTGTATGCAAGGATCAAACCCCTGATCATCCATTGCAATTCCCACTCTAAGGTCTTCTGAAACTGCGAATTCGGACGCAGGGGAAAGCGGAAGCTCGCAAATCACTGATCGTGAATCCAAGTGAAGCACAGTATTGCCAAGGAGAACACGAGTGTGGTCAAACGAGACGAAGAATGCCACATCAGGCCCTGGTTGAAATGGAAGCTTGATCGACCAACTTTCAATCTGCCGCTCAGACCATAGGTCAAATCGGGACACCACAACGATTGCTTTGGTTGTTTCGTAATCATCTTCATCGTCTGGCTCTGCCAAATCCCAGCGCCACCCCTCTCTCAACTCGTGAGACACCCATTGGAATGGCTTTTCATGCCGCCGGATAGTTCGCCGAGAACTCCATTGAGCTGGGTTTGCGAGAATGATTCTTCCTAATGCTAACGATTGCTTCCAGCCGGCTTCTGCGACCGGCCCATCGGCGCAAAAGTTCCGTGCCAATTGAGCAATATCGAAACATTCGCGTGACAGATCGGGCCCGGACGAACGAATAAACTCAGCAAACTCGAGAACATCGCTCCTTATCGTGATCGGAGGGCTGTTATCTGGCGTAAGGTCGTCGTGTTGACTGACGCTCCGTGGTGGAGGATCCAATCTTCCCAACTTTCTCAGACTACACAGTGCCGGACCTGTTCCCTGATCCAGATGCGCGTCGTGGCCAGATACGACGGCTTCGGTGGATTCCGTCAGCCATTCCGCAGAACCCTCAGTTTCGGCTGGAAGAGGACATTCCCCCCCATGGGATGGGCGCAGGTCAAAAAATCGCTCACAATCTCTGAGGAGCTGGGTGTAGAGTCCAGCCTTTGCCCTTAGAGAAATATGATCAAGCGATGTTACAATTCTGGTGATTCGGGTCTCCCATTTCGGTAACTCGGCTGGGTCACAGTCTTCGATGGCATCGCACATGTGGCGCAGGCTCCAGCGGACAGCATATTGGCGTTCAGAAATTGGCTCTGCACCCCAGAGCGCAATCCGTTCACGCACCATCCGGACTCCCTTGAGGTGACTTCGATAAATAACGTCTCTCAATGCGTTGTGGTGAATTGTGTGTCCCTGTCCGGAGATCGCAAGCACTGGTCTTGTCTCCGCAAACGCAAGATCGAAACGACTTTGGGGCCAATCCAAAACTTCACAACTTAGGCTCGGAGTTAGAGCCTCGTATGCAACAGCATACAAACAGATTAGGAGCAACGGATCAGGCAAGGGGTCAGACGAGCCAAATTTTACTTTTGCCGCATTGAGAAACTCCTGTGCAGGTAAATTTGCCTCTGCGTGTGCCAGTGCCAACAACCTTCCAATTACATCAAAAGCGGACGCTTGCTGCTTTTCCATGGAACGGCGCACCATAGTTTGAATAACTCGTTCATAGTATTCTGCCAACCCCTTGGGCAGGCTGAAGTCCGCGGCGATGGGTGCTGTCGATTGCTGGAAGTCTGCCGCGAAAAGCGCGAGATATAGCGGGCTTCCTTGAGAGGCTTCGCCGACTTGCTCCATCAGTCTAGGTATAGCATCAATCCCTGGGCAGTTATTGAGTAGAAACTGTGACGTTTCCGCATCACTGAACGGACCGAGCACGATGGTCTCTGTTGGAACCGAATCTACAATCCCACGTAGAATATCGTGTCTGGCTGTTTCTGGTCGCGTCGAAAACAACCAACGGACGCTAGGCGGTGTATTTGCGAGACTGCCAAGGTAGTGTTGGAAAGCCTTCGGCAGCTTTTTGTCTTTGGATGAATGGCTCCGCCATTCATCGTCTAGCCCATCAATCACCACCAACAGAGGGGTGGAGATGGAAGCCGCTGCACTATTCAGAATCTCGCGGAACTCAGAAGCCCGCGCTTTTGGTGCGCCATCTTTTCCTGGTTCAAAGACAATCCCAAATTTTTCCGCTAGCTGAACAGCGAGGTTCAGAAAGCATTCTCCAAGATCCAAGGTGTGTGCAGAGCGTTCGTCAAAGAAGTGATAACAGGCAGCTTGCTCCTTCGCGAAATGCGCTAGTAGACAGGTTTTCCCATATCCCGGATCTCCTTCCACTATTTGACATGATGCGCCGCCCCCAAGCAGCCACTCGTTAATCAAAGCTTCCGGATGGGTGCGGGCTTGGTAATGTTGTGCCTTTGCCGAAAGGGTCTCTTTCCACCAATTGGCTGGTCGCTCTTTTGAGTCCAAGGGTCGAGGGAACAGTTGATTGAAGAGCCGCTCGGAGTGGCTTCCAATCGGTTCAATTCGCCGCGAACCGTCGGCATAGCAGAGATATTCTATGCCTCTATCGGAGGCAGCATTGAAGTAAAAGCATCGCCCACATGTGGAGTGAAGCACCAACGGTTCGAGAGACAGGTCATCTTTGGCATCAACGAGAAGCGGAGCAAATGCTTCAAGTATGACACGGAGGTAGCCATCCAGCTCGGTGTTCAGCTCTTCGTATTCTTCGTCTTCACGAATCGCAGCGTGCCCCCAGTTTTCATTTCGACTTTTGACCGCCTGGCCCACAACTTCTTCTAGATCGTGGACTTTCCAAGCCTCCGCAGCCTCCACCAGCTTTCCTTCGGCTGACGTAGATGTAGCTTGGGTCAGGCACGTCCGCAATATCGCAACATAGTGACCAAGCGCTGGTCGTTGCAGCCATCGCCGGTGCTCATCTGAGAATTCGTTTTTCGGGTGAGCAAGATAAAGCGCTTTCACTGCAACGTGCTTGATCAGCACTTCCAACGCATTGATCAAAAGACCAAAACGACGCATCTGAGTCCCCGACTTGCTTCTAGAAAGCAATCGCTCAAAGGTGGTTCGTAACGGCTTCGGTAGGCCGCTGTAACGTTGAGATTTTCTGGGGTTCGACATTCCGAGAAGAGGTAAGCCCATGTTGCCAGAATCTTCTTATCCGGCGAGGGGCATGTTGCGACTTTTGACCCACAACGCCAACTGCCAAAATCATTTCGCCTTCGAACCCACTGCCTACCTGACCGGAAGCTGGGCAGTGGCGGCGAACGGCAACAACATCACCTACACCTTCCCCGCGAGTGCGAGACGCTTCGTGCGGCTGAAAGTGGTGGGACCATGACGAGCATCCTCGTCGCCGATGTGGCTCAAATCTCCGCGTAGGCCTCGCCCAGCTTGGTGAGGGCTCCGCTGGCATCGCAGAGCGCGGAGCAGCCGGTGGGTGTGTTGCCCGGTGCGGTGCCAAACCAGGCGTATCGCTCCACATCGTTCGAGCGCTCCAAGCGGGGCAGCGCATCCTTGATGAAACGGAGCACGTCTTTCTCTGCGTGCTGGTTCTTGCCCGTTTTCGTGGCGCTCCAGTCGGCGGGGCAGAATTCGGTGATCCACAGCGGCCGTTTGTAGAGTCGGGCGATTTTGTCGAGGTGTGACGTGAACTGCGAGGCTGTCGGGCCGCCATACCAGTGAACGGTGATGAAATCGATGCGGTATTTGCGCTTCAGCGCCTCCTTCATGAAGGCCTGCATCCACGGACTGTCGGCATGCACGCCTGCGGGACTGCCGAGTGGCAGATTGAGCTCCTCCAGCTTCGGCCAGACCGCCAGAGCCTGCTCGACGGTCGTATTGCCCTGGTCCTTGCCCTCCGGCTCATTGAAACCAAGCACAGCGGGCGGCTTGTTGGCGAGATCGGCGCGGATTTCCTCGACAGCTTTCGCGGCGAATTGGTTTTCGTTGTCCTTAAAGACCATCGGCACCCATTCGATGCCCTCGGGAAGGCCTGCGGGGCGTTTCGAAGTCCAGTTGTAGATCCACTTCACCTTCAGCTCGGCAAGCTTGGCCGGTGTGACCGCGCCGCGAAGGCCGGTCGCGTAGCCTTTCTTGCCGGCCTTTTTGCTGGCGGACTGCGCATTCAGCGCCGTCGGGATGAGCATGGATGAAAGAGACAGGCTTGAGTGCAGAAAATGGCGGCGTGATTGGGGTGTCATGACGGGACTGGTTGTAACCGGTTTCCCAAAGCGAGGTCAATCGTGTTGTTTCAAGGCCAGCTCATGGGTGGACTGAGAAGAGCTGTTGGAGGGTTTTGTTTGCCAAGAAGCTTGAGTGGGCTCCAGTGCGCCGCATGTCCGCCAAACCTGATCCCGCCACGCTGCCTTGCAGTCCTCTCGATGAAACCGCCGGGTTGAAGTACTTCCCGCGCATGATCGGGAAAATCCGTCTGCATGCTGCGGGCAAGTTGTGGGAGGATTTGCATGCGAATCTGGGCAAGGGCAGCGATGGAGCGCTGGTGGATTTTCTGCACATCGACTATGCGGAACTGAAAGCCCGCGTCCTGGAAGGTGGCAACGATGAGGAGATCCTGCGCTGGTGTGAGGCACGCAGCCGGGCGCTAAATGACAACGAGAAGCTGATCTGGAATCACTATGTGAAAACCCTCGGATGGAATGATCACATCACGGCCATTTTGGCGAAACGAAAGGCGGACGGAGGTCTCGGGGATCGCGATGACATCCAGACCATTGCCCACTACATCGATGTGGATGAGGGAAGGCTGCCGTAATCAGCTGAGGGCCTCGCGGAGGATGCTCTCAAAGTCCTCGGCCATCTTGGTGGCACTAAAACGGGCGCGGACATTGGCGACGCCGGTTTTGATGAGTTGATCGCAGCGTTCGCCATCGAGGAGGAGGCTTTCGAGAGCGTCGGCGAGGGATTCGACGTGGTCGGACTCGCAGAGGATGCCGCCGCCGGTGGCCTCGATGAGTTCGGGGAAGGCTCCGTGACGAGGTTCCACCACGGGAACGCCGCTGGCGATGGCTTCGATGACGTAGAGACCGAAAGCTTCGCCGTAGGTGGCTGGAACACTGAAGACGGTGAGATCGCGAAAGAAGTGGACCTTGTCTTTGAAGTCGAGATTGGGTCGCCATTCGACGCGCTCCTCACAGCCAGCGGCTTTGAGCTTCGCTTTTTGCTCGGCGATGTATTTCTCATCCACGGGCGTGGCTGCACCGCCGATGAGGAGTTTCAGCCGGGGCACGCTGCCACGTTTCACGAGGGCGATGTAGGCATCGATGAGCGTGGTGAGGCCCTTGCCATGGATCATGCGGGCGAAGTAGCCGATGGTGGGCCAGTTCGGATCGGGCGAGGCGGTGGTGAAGCTGGACGCATCGATGCCGTTGAACAGGACTTTGATCTGTCCCTCCGTTGCATCGAGTTGCTGGCGCATGTGGCGGGCATAAAACTCACTCGGCGCAATGAAGCGGCGAATGCTGCGGGCATTGCGCTTCATGGCCTCCCAGCACTGCTCACGATAGGGATCAGGCAGCGTATCAATAAAGCTGTCCTCGCCCTGCAGGGAGCAGACGACGGGGATGCCGAGTTCCTTTTCGATGGCTGGCGCGAGGCCGGTGAGGAGGCTGTTGGAAAGCGAGACGACGTCGAACTTCCCTTCGCCACGAATCCATTCGAGAAGCTTTTTCCATTCGCCCCACTGGCGGCCTTCAGTGCCTAAAAGAGAGCCCAAAGTCATCTCGCCGAGGGATTTGGCGCTGGTCATGCCCATGCGCTTCGCGGCCTGTCGGAGGCGATCTGGCTTGTTGAGCCAGTTATGGACGAATTTCGGCAGCTTGTGGAACCACGTGAACTTCTGCTGCAAATACAACGAGATGCCCCCGATCTGCACCGGCAGTTCCTGCGTGCCAAATTCCCGATCCGTGACCAGCGGCAGATACAGCGGTGCCATCAGCGCATCATGCCCGCGCACTCGCAGCGCCTTGATCAAGGCGTGATCCCGCAAGCAACTCCCGCAGTGGAAGGTGCCGGTGCCGGGGGTGAGGTGGAGAATGCGCATGAAGGGGGGAGCTTATAGATTGAGCCTTGCAGCACGGCAAGTCTGCTGCGAAAATCGGCTCATGAGCGTCGAGCAAATCAAAAAAGAAATTACTGTGTTAACAGAGCCAGAATTGAACGAGGTGACGGCTTTTCTTTTTCATCTCCGCCATCGGCACGACGAGGAATATCAACGATTGGTGGCAAGTCGTTTGGGCGACAAAAACCGTTCTAATTGGCTCACAGTCGAGGAGTTTGAACGAGAACTCGAATCCCGCTAAGCGTGGCCGAGGTCTTTCTCCATGCGGGCTTGCTCGAAGCAATGCCTCGTAGCAAGGCGCAACGCAGGAGAATACTGGACTTCGTGCTTCAATTGCGTGCGAATCCCGACACATCGGGAGATTTCACGGATCGCGATGGCACCTTACGAACGAGACAGATCAAGATCATCGGAGATCATGCCATCACTTATTGGCACGATGCCGCAGTAAACACGGTGATGGTCGTGGACATCCGCAACGCGGACCGCTGACGCGATCAGGTCTCCGCAAGGCCGCGGGCCATCACGACTTTGCCGGTGCGGACGGTTTCGACGATGTCGAATTTGCCGAGTAGGCGCAGGGCGGCGTCGAGTTTGTCGGTGTTGCCGCTGATGAGGGCGATGAGGCTGTCTTCCTGGAGATCGACGGTTTTGCCGGCGTAGTGCTCGATGATCTGGAGGATCTCGGTGCGGTCTGCGGCTCCGGCGGCGACTTTGATGAGGACCATTTCCTTGGCGACGGCGTCGCGATCCGTGTGCTCGATGCAGTGGATGACGTCGATGAGCTTGTTCACCTGCATGATGATCTGGTGCAGGCCTTCGGGATGACCGCTGATGCCAATGGTCATGCGGCTGAAGCGCGGATCACGCGTCTGGGAGACGACGAGGGATTCGATGTTGAACCCGCGACGGCTGAAGACGGCGCAGATGCGGCCGAGGACGCCGGGCTGGTTGTTCACCATGACGCTGAGCGTGTGGATGTTGATGATGTCCGCCTGCGGAGCGGGCTTTTTGTCGGTGGTGGCGGTGATTTTGTCGCTCATGGTGGTGGGGATATATGATTTACGATTTATGACTTATGATTTGGAAAAGAGGTCGGAATCGGCGGCGAGACGCTTTTGGGCGATCTGGATGTAGTTCGAGTCTTTTTCGATGCCGATCCATTGGCGTCCGAGACGCTGAGCTGCGGCAGCAGTGGTGCCGGAGCCGAGGAAAGGGTCGATGACGAGATCATCTGCGTCCGTGGAGCAGGCGATGAGCTTTTCGATGAGGTCGATGGGCTTTTGCGAGGGGTGTCCGCACTTTTCCTTGGAGATGCCTTTGAGGCTGGGGACGCGGAGGATGTTGGTGGCGAACTTGCCTGCTTCCAGATGGGCGCGGCGGGCGTCCATGTCCTTGTAGCGTTTGTCTTTGAGATAGGTCTCGATGGTCTTGGCATCGTAGGGGATGCGCACGGCGTCCTTGTTGAACTTCACCTTTTCGCCTTTGCGCATGACGAGGACCATCTCGTACTGCGGTGTGAAGCTATCCCGTCGCTCGTCATAGCCCACGGCACGATCCCAGATGATGAGATCGTGAAACTGGTGCTGCTGGGCGAGGCGTGACATGAGGTGGAGGAAGGTGTGCTCGCGCTTTCCTAACTGGCCGAAGATGAAGCAAAGGCCGTCATCGCAGAGGACTCGCATGGATTCAGCGACCCACGCCTCGCACCAGGCGAGGTAGTCGGCAGCTGTTTTCCATTGAGTGTCCCAGGCTTCATCTTCGAGAACGTTAAAGTAAGGTGGATCGGCGATGATGGACTGGGCGCAGGCTGCGGGGAGCTTTTTCAACTCGGCGAGAGCGTCGCCTGGGATGATGCGGTTGGTTTTCATCGGGCCTTCGCCGCACTCTGGCGAGTGCGCCTACGGGGTTAGGTCGAACCGGTGGGTTTTTCCATTTTCGTCTTCGGCGTCTCGGTGAGCATGTCTTCGAGAGCGGCTCCGGCGGGGATCATGGGGAAGACGTTTTCGAGCTTGATGCACTCGGCTTCGATGATGCAGGGGCCGTCGTTGTAATCGAGAGCCTGCTGCAGGATGCGCTCCACGTCAGCCGGACGGCGGATGTGCCAGCCTTTGATGCCGTAAGCCTCACCAAGCTTCACGAAGTCGGGGTTGCCGATGAGATCGACGCCGCTTTCGCGGTTCTCGAAGAAGAGCTCCTGCCACTGACGGACCATGCCGAGGTAGCTGTTGTTGAGGATCAAGATTTTGATCGGCAGCTTGTGAATCGCGGCGGTGGCGAGTTCAAAGAGGGTCATCTGGAAGCCGCCGTCTCCGCAAACGCAGACAACGGTCTTATTCGGGCATGCGAGCTGGGCACCGATGGCGGCAGGGAAGCCGAAGCCCATCGTTCCGGCACCACCCGAGCTGATCCAGTGGTAGCTCTCGTCATTTTTGTAAAACTGGGCTGCCCACATCTGGTGCTGCCCCACGTCGGTGGTGACGATGGCTTTGCCCTTCGTGAGATTGTACATCTCGTCGAGCACCTGCTGCATGCGCAGGCCGCCCTGCTTCTTATAAGAGAGGGGGAACTTCTTCTTGTAGCCGTCGAGATGGGCCAGCCAGTCTTCGGTGGGCAGTTTCTCGATGTGCGGGAGGAGATCGCTGAGCGCGGCTTTCGCGTCGCCTTTGATCGTGACGTCCACTTTGATCATCTTGTTAAACTCGGCCGCGTCGATGTCGATGTGGATGAGCTTGGCGTTGCGTCCGAACATGTGCGGCTTGCCGATGATGCGGTCATCGAAGCGGGAACCGACATTGAAGATGAGGTCGGCCTCGCAGATGGCTTTGTTGGCATAGGCGGTGCCGTGCATGCCAAGCATGCCGAGGGAAAGCGGGTGCGTTTCGGGGAAGACGCCTTTGCCGAGCAGGGTGGTGGTCACCGGGCAGCCGAGGGTTTCGGCCATCATGAGCAGTTCCTTGTCCGCACGGGCGATCATCGCTCCCTGACCGGCGAGGATGATGGGGCGCTTGGCCTGGGAGATGAGGCGGGCGGCTTCTTTGATACCGGCCTGATCGATTTTGAAATTCTCCTCGGGGTGGTAGCCGGGCAGGTCCATCGGCTCGTCAAAGGTGCCGGTGAAGGGGCCTTGGCTGATGTCCTTCGGGATGTCGATGAGCACCGGGCCGGGGCGGCCGGTGGTGGAGATATGATACGCCTCACGAGCGATACGAGGCAGCGCGTTGGAGCTCTTGACCAGGAAATTGTGCTTCACGACGGGGGCCGTGATGTTGAAGATATCCGCCTCCTGGAAGGCATCCTTGCCAAGCATCCAAGTGACCTGCTGACCGCAGAGGACAATCATCGGCACGCTGTCCATCTGGGCGGTCATGAGGCCGGTGACGGTATTGCCAGCGCCGGGGCCGGAGGTGACGAGAACCACAGCGGGCTTGCCGGTGGCGCGGGCATAGCCATCGGCCATGTGGACGGCTCCCTGCTCGTGGCGGACGAGGATGAATTTCATGTCCGTCTTGACCGTTTCGAGGGCGTCGAAGATCGGGATCGCGGCGCCGCCGGAGTAACCGAAGATGTACTCGATGCCGAGGTCGGCGAGGGTTTTGATGAGGGCTTGAGCGCCGTCCATTTTTTGCTGACTCATGGTTTTGGGTGTGAAAATTGATGTTTCGGCGGCCAAAGTGGGGTTAAAGGCTAAAATGGCAAGGTGAAGTTTGCCATATTTAGGCAAACTTTCGCGATCACGGACGCCTAACGGATCAAATATTGACCTTTTTGACCGAGTTGACCCGATTGAGGTGGGTCAATCGATGTAAAGCAGGGCATTGCTGCTCATCAGGGCGTGGCAGAGGGCGGTGAGGCCGAGGAAAGCGGGATCGCCGGGTGTTTTCGAGGGCGCGGCGAGCTGCACCTCCAGCGGGGTGGGGTTGGCCTGGTAATACTCCGTCTGGGCCTGCACGAACTCCACCCCCTGCTGCACATCGGATTCCGAGGGCGCTTTGCCATGCACCAGCTTCCACGCGAGGCGCACCTGATCCGGCGAGTCCTTGCCCCCCTCGCTCTGCACCCGCTGGGCGAACTGCTGGGCATGCACCCGCATCGTGGCGCTATTCATTAGCAGGAGGCTCTGCGGGCTCACCGTGGTGACGGAGCGGGCATCGCAGCTCGGCTCCATGATCGGGGCATCAAAGGTGGCGAACATCTCCAGCGGACGCGAGCGGCGGGCCTGGATGTAGATGCTGCGGCGGAATTCCTCGCCATTCAGAGGAATGATTTTGCCGGTGGGGCGGCCGGCGGTGTCCGTTGTGTCCTTACCGATGACCACCTGACCTTCCTCGTTCTGCGTCACGGGGACGGGCTCGCCGCCGACTTTGGGATTCAATTTGCCGCTGATGGCCAGCAGCGAGTCTCGCAGCGTCTCGGCCTCCAAACGGCGGACGTTCATGCGGCTGAGGAAGGTGTTATCGGGGTCGATCAAATCACGCTTGTCATCGCGAGTGGAGGCCTGGCGGTAGGTGCGGGAGGTCATGATCTGGCGGTGGAGCTGCTTCAGGCTCCAGCCAGTGCGCATGAACTCCGCGGCCATCCAGTCGAGCAACTCAGGATGCGTCGGCTGGCTGCCGAGCTGGCCGAAATCGCCGGGACTGGCGACGATGCCTTTGCCAAAATGATGCATCCACACGCGGTTCACCATCACACGGGCCAGCAGCGGATGCTTGCCATCGGTCAACGCCTTCGCGAAAGCGAGGCGGCGGCCGGTGGTGGGAGTTTTGGATCTTTTTCCGGCAACTCGACCTTCCGATGCGCGGCGAGCACCGTGAGTTCGCTGGGGGACACCTTGTCCTTCGGCTGGTCGTGGTTGCCGCGATTGAAGATGAAGGTGGCTGGGATGAGTTCCGGCTTGGCCTTGGGCAGCTCTGTGAAAGCATGCACAAACTCCTCCAAGGGCTTTTTTGCCCGCACGGCGGTTGCCTCTTCGGTCATCTTTTTGAGCGTGTCGGCGTGCTTCGTTTTGTTGGTGGTATCGTAAAGGTAGAGCGAGCCGGCACTGAGCTGGTTGATGCGCGGCCAGGCTTTGAGAAGCTTCGTTTGATCGGCGGTGCGCTTCTTGGCTTCGGTGCGGTAGGCGCTACGCAGAGCTTCGCGATCCTTCTCCGGGGCTTTCGCGAGTTCCTTATCCAGCACCTCGGCGATGAATTCCTCCTGCTTCACCAAGCGCACGGCATCGAGCTTCTTCGCCTCGGCCTCGATCTTCGCGGACTCGGCCGCCTGAGCATCCGTGAGCAGTGAAACGAGCCTGCCCGGTGTGCTGCGCCAGGCCTTGGTATCAAAGCCCGGCTCGAACACGGCCCGCAGCCGGTAATAATCCGCCTGCGAGATCGGATCGTAACGATGATCGTGGCACTGGGCGCAGCCAATGGTGAGACCGTAGAGAGAGGTGCCCACCATCTTGATCGTATCAGCAATGTTCGCGTTCTGTGTGGCCGCGTCATTCATCTCGCCGGTGCCGTTCGGCGGCATGCGGAGGAAGCCGGTGGCGGTGAGCTTCTCGATGGCCTCGGCGGACAGATTTTTATACGGCTGCGGCACCATCTCATCGCCCGCGAGTTGCTCCCTCACGAACTGATCGAAGGGTTTATCCTTGTTCAATGCCTGGATGACGTAATCGCGAAACTTCCACGCCCATTTCCGCTCGAGGTCCTTCTCGCCAAAGCCCTCGCTGTCCGCATAGCCGGCCGCATCCAACCAGTGACGGCCCCAGCGTTCGCCATAGTGTGGTGAAGCGAGAAGGCGGTCGATGAGAGCACGCACCGCGGCATCGGGGAGGGTTTGACCGGATTGCCCTGACTGACCTAATTGAATGCAGGCGGCTTCAAAGGTCTGAACCTCCTCGGGAGTGGGTGGGAGGCCGAGGAGATCCAAAGAGGCTCGGCGGATGAAGGTGGCCGGATCGGCCTCGCGAGAGAAAGAGAGGCCTTTTTCGGTCAATTTGGCCTCGATGAAGCCGTCGAGACTCTTCCTGGCCTGCGCCGAAATCGGCTGGAGTGACCACCACGCCCTTTCCTCATCTGTAAAGGCATGTTCAGGCCCGAGCTTCTCCGGCTCGGGGCGGGCGGTCTTGGCTCCGGCGGCGATCCATTGTTCCAAAATGGCAATGTCGCGCTCTTTGAGCTTCGTTTTGCCCTTTGGCATGTCGCCGGCCTTTACCAGCTCGATGAGATGGCTTTTCGCCGCATCGCCTGGAATGATCGCCGGGCCGTTTTCGCCGCCTTTTTGAATGAAACGAGCCAGCCGCACGTCCAGGCCGCCTTTGGTCTCCCCTTCCTCGCCGTGGCAATGAAAGCAGTTGGCCTTCAAAATCGGGCGAACATCCTTTTCAAAGGTCAATGCGGCTCCAACAGCCCAAACGGGAGTGGAAGCGAGCGTGGCGAGAAGAAGGTGACGAAGCATGCGCAAGGCATACGGGCCTGCGATCGGGGCTCTTGCCTTGAGAGGAAGGTGTCGGCCAAAAACAAAGATGCCCGGCGGGAGGGCCGGGCATCTTCGGGAAGCGCTGATGGAAGTGGAAACCTACTTCGCGAGGAACTCATCCATCGCCGCTTTGGTGATGCGGTATTGGGTGCCGATCTTCTTGGCCTTGATGTCGCCCGCCTCGATGGTGGCGATGACATCCGCCTCGGTCACGCCGAGCGTTTGGGCCACTTGAGCAGGCGTGAGGATATCGACAGCCGGAGCCGCGCCGGGGATCGGAGGTGGTGTGGCACCTGGGATCGGCGGAGGCGTGGCACCACCAGCGGTATTGAAGACGCCCTGCGCCATCATTTGCTGCGCCATGCCAAAGCCCATCGCGATTTCTGCGGCAGCGCCGGCAGGACCGCCGCCCCCTTTGGCCATGCCCTCGGCCATCTGGAATTTCACATAGTCGTTCAGATTGCCGATCGCGCCCATGCTGGAGCGCTTGTCGATGGCCTGCTCGACTTCTGGCGGCACGCTGGCATTTTCGAGGACGAAGCTGGCAATCTCGATGCCGTATTTCGTGGTCGTGATCGGATTGATGATCGGCAGCAGCGCATCACCGAGCTCGGAGTAGCGCGTGGCGAGATCGAGCACCGGGACCTTGGCCGTGGCGAGGGCATCGGTGAAGACGCTGACGATGCGGCTGCGCATGGTGTCGGCAAATTCATCGAGGCGGAAGTGATGGTCGGAGCCAGCCACTTCTTTGAGGAAGACTCGTGGATCGGTGATCTTGAAATCAAAGGTTCCGAAGGCACGCACACGGACGATGCCGAAGTCCTGATCGCGCATCATGATGGGATTGCTGGTACCCCATTTGTTGCCGGTGAAGAGACGGGTGGTGACGTAGTAGATGTCCGCCTTGAAGGGGCTCTCGAAGCCATACTTCCAGCCTTTCAGCGTGGAGAGGATGGGGATGTTGTCGGTGACGAGGTCGTGCTTGCCGGGGGTGAAGGTATCGCCGAACTGGCCGAGATACACAAACTGCGCCACCTGCGATTCGCGCACGATGAGCTGCGCACCGCGTTTGATTTCTTTGTCCTCATCTGGAAAGCGCCAGGAGAGGGTGTCGCGTGAGTCGTCAGTCCACTGGATGATTTCCAGAAACTGACCTTTGAGGTAATCCATGAGGCCCATAGTCGTGTGTGGTGTGAGTTTGTTGTGCGGATGAAATCGCGAGCGGATTGTAGAGGCTCGTTTCCAACTGGCGAGCGTAATTCTGCGACGATTTTTCAGGCGGGGAGATGCAGGAATTTCTCGCGAAAAAGCCGCGACATCGTGGCGATCCTCGCCTGCATGCTGCCCCATTTCCCAACATGAATCTTCACCTGCAAAAACAGTCTGTCGCCATCATTGGAGCTGCCCGAGGCATTGGCCGTGCCATTGCCGAAGGATTCCTCGCCGAGGGCTGCGAGGTGCGCGGCTTTGACCGGGATGCCAACGCCGATTTCATCACCGCAGGCGATGTGACCGATTACGAGGCGATGCAGGCCTTCGCTGCTGGTTTTGAGCAGGTGGACCATGTCATTTACTGCGCCGGGATCGGCTCCGGAAAGTTTGGTTTTCCGTTTTGGAATCTCTCCCCTTCCGACTGGCCTCGCGTGCTCCAGGTGAACCTTCTCGGCGCCGTCCACACGGCTCACGCCTTTGCTCCCAAGCTCGTCGAGCGAGGTGCTGGCAGCATGCTCTTTCTCGTCAGCGTGGCCGGGCAGATGGGCTCGCAGACCGATCCGCCCTACAGCGCCTCCAAAGCGGCGCTGATCAATTTCATGCAATGCGCCGCGAAGGATCTCGGCCCGCACCATGTCCGCGTAAACGCCCTCGCTCCCGGCATGGTGAAGACCGAGCTGAACGAATCCATCTGGGCCGCCGGACAAAAACTGCTGCCAGAAGCGGAGCGCCAAAGTTTCGATGATTGGGCCGCCGCCAAGATCAAGAAGGTCTCCCACCTCGGTCGCTGGCAGATGCCGGAAGAGTATGCCGCCATGGCCTGCTTCCTCGCTTCCGACCATGCGAAGAACATCACCGGCCAGACCTTGAACATCGACGGCGGGCAAGTAATGCACGCCTGATGGAGGATCACAGCTTCCCAGCCGCTTTCACGTCGAGATACCGGTTTGCCAGCGCCACAGGAAGCATTTGAGCGGGTTCATCGACCGTGAGCACGCGATTGGCACGGAGGCTTTCGAGGAGAAGGCGACGCTCGGTGAAGTAGTTCGTCATGGCACCGAACTCGAGGGCATCGGCCAAGTTTTGCACGGGTTGCGAGGCATGCGCTTCGAGTTCCGCCTCTCGCAGCGTGGCGACGAGGACCAGATGGCGTTTTTGCATCAGGTGGACCGCCGTGGCGAGGGAACTGCTATCCTCGCTGCGCAGATTGGTGAGCACGATGACCAGCGCACGACGCTTTTGACGGGCCATGACCTGCTCGGCAGCCTCGATGAAGTCACTTGGCTCGCTGGTTGCTTCGTAGTCGTAGAGGTGGTTCAGCAGCTTCGGCATGCTGTGAGAGCCTTTGACCGGCGGGAGCCACTTTTTCGTGCCGCCAAAGCCGCACACACCAATCTCATCCCCCTGACGCAGGGCGATGAAGGAGATGAGCAGCATGGCATTGAGGCAATGATCGAACTGGCTCAGCGACCCGTCGAGCGCCCGCATGCGTCGGCCGCAGTCCGGCACCAGCAGCACTGTCTGGTTGCGCACCTCATCGAAATCTCGGCTGATGAGGCTAAGACGGCGGCTGGTGGCCTTCCAGTCCACTTTGGACAGCACATCACCGTCTTGGTAATCACGCAGTTGATGAAAATCGAGCGAGGCACCGATGCGGCGGCGACGGATGATGCCCATCTGCTCCACGCGATTTGCCATCGCCAGCATGGCAAAGCGCACCACCGGCTCGTAGTTCGGGTAGGCGCGGGTTTGCTGCGGTTCGCCGACGAGGTAGAGACGCCGCCAAAGGCCGAACATCGAGGATACCAGCGTCTGCACCGGCGTGAAGGTATGCTGGCCTCGCTCGACAAAAACGGCCTCATAGCTCACGGCGGCAAATTGACCCGGGGAGACCGAAAGGCTGTGCGGCATGCCCGGAGCCGTGGCGGCGGTGGGAATGCCATCAAAGACCTCCATCGCCAAGCGACGGCGCAGGCCATGCGAAAGCGTGAGCGTGACCGTCGATGGCACGCCGAGTGCAAAACGGCCCGGAAGCGACCGCTCGACTTTCAGGAGGGTCTTTTTTGGCAGTGTGAAAGCATCCGCGACCATGGCCAGCACGACCACGCCGCCCGCAATCTGCCACAGCAGCGCAAACCGATCCCACACGCTGGCAGCCAGAGCCAGACCAAGCAGGGCGATGAAGATTTTTAAGAGGGCAGGCGTCGGGCGCATCTCGCGGAATGCGCCGCTTATAGTGTCTCCCTGGCGAAAGCCCAGTAAATTCCGCACCGAGCACCAGATGAATGCAGGAGTCATCGAGGCGCATGACCTTCCCCGGCGTAAACTCCCGTTTGCAATCCCCGCCTGCCACGCTTTAAACCGCAGCCGAACCGTTGAATTTTAAGCACCTACCAGACATCCCGGAATGAAGATCGCTCTCGATGTGATGGGCGGCGACCACGCCCCACAGAACCCGATTGGCGGCGTGAAGCTCGCCCTCGAGTCCTTGCCGCAGGTAGAGAAAATCTTCCTCGTCGGCGTGCCTGAGGTCATCGAGCGAGAATTGAAGGCTCAGAGCATTTCAAGTCCAAAACTCGAGATCGTGCCTGCCTCTCAGGTCGTCGATATGAGTGACAGCGGTCTCGATGCCGTCCGCAAAAAGAAGGATAGCTCCATTTCGCGGGCCGTGGACCTCGTCAAAGAAGGGAAAGCCGATGCCGTCGTGAGCGCCGGACACACCGGAGCCGCGGTGACGGCTTCT
The DNA here is from genome assembly GCA_016713245.1 of Verrucomicrobiaceae bacterium. Lineage (GTDB taxonomy): Bacteria > Verrucomicrobiota > Verrucomicrobiia > Verrucomicrobiales > Verrucomicrobiaceae > Prosthecobacter. The sequence continues at coordinate 2,584,760 of JADJPM010000004.1, forward strand.
TTGATCAAGCTGCGCACCCTCCCGCACATCGAGCGCCCGGCCATCGTGGCCATCATGCCCTCGCTCACGAAGAACTGGCTCCTCATCGACGCCGGGGCGAATCCAGACAGCGAACCGCAGCACCTCGTGCAAAACGCCATCATGGGCACCGCCTTCGCCCGCCATGTGCTGGGCCGCACGGACCCCGTCGTGGGCCTCATGTCCAACGGCACCGAGGAAGAAAAGGGCAACGCCCTCTGCAAAGAGACCGGCAAACTCCTCCGCCACACCAAAGGCATCCACTTCCGCGGCAATGTGGAAGGTCACGACATCTGGGAAGACCCACCGGACGTGGTCGTGTGCGATGGCTTCACCGGAAACATCATCCTGAAATCCGGCGAAGGCCTGGCACACGCGATGTTTGCCATGATCAAACGCGAGATCATGGCTGGCACCGTGACGAAGATCGGTGCCATGCTGGCCAAGCCAGCCTTCAAACGCGTCCGATCCCTCACCAATGCCGATGAGGTCGGCGGCATGCCGCTGCTCGGACTCAATGGCATCACCATCATCGCCCACGGCGGGGCCTCTCCCTACGCCATGAAAAACGCCATCCGGCAGGCCTGCGAGTCGATCAAACACCAGATCAATCCGCACATCGAGGCCGCCGCCACTCAGCACTCCATTTTGAATCATGCCCACGCCTAGCACGCAGCCTTTTTGCGCCTCCAGCATCATCGGAACCGGCAGTTACATGCCTGCCAAGGTGCTCACGAACGAAGACCTCTCCAAACTCGTCGAGACCTCCGATGAATGGATCACCAGCCGCACCGGCATCAAGGAGCGCCGAATCGCCGCACCGGATGAAGCCACCTCCGACATGGCCTCCGAGGCCGCCCGCCGTGCGATGGACAACGCCGGTGTGAAGCCCGAGGACATCCAGCTCATCATCGTGGCCACCGTCACGCCCGATATGGCCTTCCCCAGCACCGCCTGCTTTGTGCAAAAGAAGATCGGTGCCTCCAACGCCGTCTGCTTCGATGTCTCCGCCGCCTGCTCCGGCTTTTTGTATGCGCTGCAAGTGGCCCGTCATTTCATCAACACCGGCAACCGCACCACCGCCCTCGTCATCGGCGCAGAAAAGCTCTCCAGCCTCGTCAACTGGCAGGATCGCAATACCTGCGTGCTCTTTGGGGATGGTGCCGGAGCCGTCGTCATCCGCAAAGCATGCGATGATGAAGAGCCGGATGCCCAGGGCCGCGTCCTGAGCACCGTCATGGGCAGCGATGGCAATCTCGTCGATCTCCTCAAAGTCCCCGGCGGTGGCTCCGCCTGCCCGCTCACGCCGGAAAACATCACCTCGCGTCCGAACACCATCCACATGGAAGGCCGCGAGACCTTCAAGCATGCCGTCACCCGCATGCTCGAAGCCTCCCAGCAGGCCTTGGAAGTGGCTGGCCTCACCGCCGCCGATGTCTCCCTCGTTATCCCCCATCAGGCGAATGCCCGCATCATCACCGCCATCGCCGAACGTCTCGGACTGCCGAGCGAAAAAGTCTTCATGAACCTCGACAAATACGGCAACACCAGCGCCGCCACCATCCCCGTGGCCCTGGATGAAGCCCGCCGTGCCGACCTCATCAAAAAAGGCGATGTCATCCTCCTCGTCGCCTTTGGTGGCGGCTTCACATGGGCGAGTTCTGTCGTGCGCTGGTAGGATCAGCGTGAGAAAGCCTTCGCCAGATCGGGAAGGCCGGTCAAGGGATGCCGCGTGCAGAAAACCGAAGCCATCCTCATCGGCCGCCAGCGGCAGACGGAGACGAGTTTGCTCGTCGAGTGGTGCTGCGCCGAGTTCGGGATTTTCAAAACCATCGCCAAAGGAGCTCTCCGTCCCAAATCGCCCTTTGCCGGCGTCCTGGATCTGTTTGTGACCTGCGATCTGCGCTTCGTGCCGGGCAAATCATCGGACCTCGGCATCCTCTCGGAGGCTCGCTGGACAAATCCACGCCTCGGGCTGCGCACGAGCTACGGTCGCCTTCTCGCGGCAACGTATCTGGTTAAGCTCGTCGAGCAGGTGGCGGAGCGCCACGCTCCCCTGCCCGAGGTGCAACCGCTGCTCGTGAAGGCGCTCGACTATCTGGCTGAAAAAGACCCCAATCCGGCGCTGGTGCATCGCTTTGAGCAACGCCTCGCGGAGGCCTTGGGCATCGTGGCCGAGGGAGAAAAATCCCTCGCCGCCGAGGCCATCGCCGATGTGTTTCACCAACGCCTGCCGGTGCAGCGGAAGCAGTTGTTTGAGTGGATGAAGGAACACGCGAAGTGATTCACCTCACGCGCCACGAAACGCTCCCATCTTGGTCAGATACCACTCAAAGATATGCGGGCCGTAAAAAAGCCAAAGCAGGGCACCGAGGGCCAGGTAGGGACCGAAGGGGATCTTCGCGCCCCATTCAGCACGACCCGTGACGCGGGCAAACAGCGCCACGAAAGTGCCGATGACAGAGGCGGCGAGCACGGTGAAGAGCACGCACTTCCAGCCGCAGAAGGCACCGATCATCATCAGGAAAAACACGTCGCCCATGCCCATGGCTTCACGCGGGATGATGAGCTGGGTGATCTTGCCTTGGAGCTTCGTGACGCCCTCGAGAGGGAATTCCTGGATGTCGTTCGCCTGGCGCACCTTGAGTTTTTCCATCCACAGCTCGGCGGTGGTCTTCTGAAACTGGTGACCGTTGACCTGCAACTCCTCGCAGGTGATGAGCATGCGATCACTGGCACGCATGAAGATGTCCTCCCAGGGCATTTCCGTATCCGCAAAGCGCACGACCGGCGGCTGGGTATCATCCGGCTGGGTCACCTCCCAGCTCACAGCCTTTTCAAAGACATGCTTTTTGCGGCCAAATGCTAGTTTGCCGAGTTCGACGATCAACCACAGACCCCCGAGACCAATGGCGGCGCTGCCAAAGGCCATCAGCACACCGCGACCATGCTCGCCAGGAGCCTCGCCGACGAGCTGCGGCACCCAAAACGAAGCCAGCAAGCCCACTGCGGCTCCACCGAAGGTGATCGAGTGCGGCAGGATGAAATGCTCGATGTCGATGAAACTGCCGGAAACGAGCAAGCTGATGAAAATCCACAAGCAGAGCACCTGCGGCCCCCAGACGGCGATTTGCGGCCAGGGGCCGTGGTGAATCCAAAACACCGCATAAAACAGCACCCCCGTGAGTAGCTCGACGAAGAAGTAGCGACTGGAGATCGGCGAGGAGCAACTGGAGCATTTGCCACGCAGCATCAGCCAAGAGAAGAGCGGGATGTTCTGCCACATGGGGATCTGCTTTTTGCAGGTGGGGCAGAAGGAGCGCTTCGGGTTGTTCACCGAGATGTTGCGCGGCACGCGGTAGATCACCACATTGAGGAAGGAGCCGATGCCCGCGCCCATGAAGAAGGCGAGAAAGTGCAGCAGAGCGTTGAGGATTTCGTGACGGGTAGAGTCCATGGGCTGTTGGATGCCGGAAACTTGCCTTGCGGCGGTGCTGAACGGAAGCAAAAACTCCCTCGTGCCCGCATTTTCCCGTCTCGCTGTTTTGATTCTCATCGCTGCCCTCGCGAGCACGTCATGCTCGGTGCGGCAAGGCGGTGCGATGCATGCCCAGGCGGTGGCGAGGGCGCGGAAGTATGATCTGGTCGATGTGCGCCGCACTGTGCCAGGCGTGCAGATCGACCTGCGCTATGGCACGCGACGCCATGTCGCCGGGCGGGCGCTGTATCCGGCGGGCATGCCCTGCCTGCTGCGCCAGGTGACAGCAGAAAAGCTCCGCCGGGCGCAGGCCATGCTCGCCGCCCAGGGCTACGGCCTTCGCCTTTGGGATGCCTGGAGGCCACCGGAGGTGCATCTACTCCTGCTGCATTACGGCGGGCGCACCGGCATGTTCCAGAACATCGAGGGCGGTTGGAGCCGACATAGCGGCGGCCTGAGTGTGGACGCAACGCTGGTAGATCAGTCCGGCCACGAGATGCGCATGCCGACTGGTTTTGATGAGGACTTCGAACACGCTGGTGAAACCTACACCGGTGGCGATCCCGACATCGCGAGGAATCTCACCATCCTGCAAAGGGCCATGCGTGCAGCGGGCTTTTCCACTGTGGCGAAGGAGTGGTGGCACTTCGACGATGCCGATTTCGTGAATCAAGGGCAGCGAGTCATCTACGCCTCGGAGTTGGGCATTCCCGTCCTGTGAGTGCCAAAGCCGACATTCGCAATGATCCGAACTTCTCCGTGCTCGCTGAGACGGACGACTACCTCGTGGTGAACAAGCCCGCGCCTTTGCAGATCCATCCCGGCGCTCCGAATGGGGCCCGCACGCTCTGGCATGGCCTTTGTGACATGCTCGCCTATGAAATCGCCAATGGCGGGCAGGTCAGCATCATCAACCGCCTCGACCGCGAGACGAGCGGCGTGGTGCTCGTGGCAAAAAGCGCCGCCTGGGCCCGGTTGTTCGGCCTCGCCATGCAAAACCGGCAGGTCAGCAAGACCTACGCCGCCCTCGTGCATGGCTCGCCAGACTGGGACGAGCTCGTCCTTGATGCGCCCATCCTCCGCGCCGGTGAGGTGGGCGAGTGCGATATCTGGGTAAAGCAAATCGTGCATCCCGATGGGGCGGCCTGCCGCACGAGCTTTCGCGTGCTGAATCGCTTCGCGGAAGGTTTCACTCTCATCGAGGCGAAGCCAGAAACCGGCCGCATGCATCAGATCCGCGTCCATTTGCATCACCTCGGCCTGCCGATGGTGGGAGACAAGCTCTACGGCCGCGATGACCGCTGCTACCTGGAATTCATCGACACCGGCTGGACGCCCGCCCTGCAAAAACGCCTCCTCATTCCCCGCCAAGCCCTGCATTCCAAACGCCTCGAACTCACCGCCGAAGGCTTTCACGGCGCCTGGGAAGCTCCCGTGCCCGATTTCATGGCGATGATCGGAGTTTCCGACTAACTTCACGGTCTGTCGGCAGGGAATCGCTGTTGAGTTTGGTAGAAAAATTAGGGGTAGAAAAAATTATTCTGGAAATCTTTCTACCCCTAATTTTTCTACCAAACCTGCATCCGATTCGCCGCCAAGGTGATTGGACCAGTTACTCCCTGCTCCACACCCTGCCCCCGGCGTTCCGGTGCTACTGCGAGTGACTGCGAATCAACTGACAGCACATGGGGACGGAAAATGGATGTCTGATTTTGCTGTCCCCATGTGCTGTCAGTTTCATCCTTCAAAAATCAAAAATCGGCATTCAGCAATCGAGTCATCCGTCCGGCCTTCGTCACCGAAAAGGGGGAAAGGTTCCTGAATGGACATTTCCCTCTTCTTCATCCACTCTCACCCATGCTAAAAACCCTCCGTGCCCTCCTCCCGTTGCTCATCCTGACCGGATGCGTGTGGGCGGGCTATTGGTTCCTCACGAACAAGCCCGAGCAGAAGACGATGGAGATTCCGCCAGTGATCGTGAGTGTGGAAGGTCTCACGCTAAAAAAGACCACTTACGCGGTTAAAGTCCCCTCGCAGGGCACGGTGAGGCCGCGCACGCAAAGCACGCTGATGCCGGAGGTGGCTGGCAAGATCACCGAGGTGAGCCCGAACTTCCGTCCGGGCGGCTTTTTCAAAAAGGATGACCTGCTCGTGAAGTTGGACGCGGTGGATTACGACACGGCGGTGATCGTGGCGCAGGCCGCCGTGGCCTTGGCCAAGGTCACCCTGGCCGAGGAGCAGGCAAAGGCCGAGCAGGCGAAGGAAAACTGGAAGGCACTGGGACGCACCGGTGATCCAGGCGAACTCGTTGCCCGCGCCCCGCAGGTCGCCCGGGCCCAGGCAGATCTGAGTGCCGCGGAGGCCCGCGTGGTGAAGGCCCGCCGGGATGTGGAGCGCACGATCATCCGGGCTCCGTATGATGGACAGGTTTTGGAACAGGCCGCCGATGTGGGGCAGTTCGTGGGGCAAGGCACCACGCTGGGAAAACTCTTTGCCACCGACTATGTGGAGATCCGCCTGCCGCTGCCGGAGCGTGAAAGCCAGCACCTGCACCTCCCGGAGCCGTTCCGCGATGCGCAAAACGCCGCCACGCCCACCAAGGTGCATTTGCGCACGACCTATGTCGGCAGGCCGGTGATCTGGGAAGGCCTGGTGGTGCGGGTGGAAAGCTCTCTCGATTCCGAAACCCGTCAGCCGACCGCCGTGGCGCAGGTGATGGACCCGTATGCGAAGCGTGCCGATGGCATGCCGCCGCTCAAGATCGGCCAATTCGTCGAGGCGGAGATCGAAGGCGATACGCTGGACGATGTCTATCTCATCCCGCGTTCCGCCGTGCGGGCCGGCAATGAGATCATCGTCATCACGCCGCAAAACACGTTGAAGCGCACAAACGTGGAGCCGCTCTTCGGCAACGAAAAACACCTCGTCATCGCCGCCAGCGCCGCCAAATCACCCAAGGAAGGCGAGATCCTCTGCCTCACGCCCATCCCCTTCCCCGCCGACGGGGCGAAAGTCAACATCGGCACCCTCGACGGCCAACGCGTGATCAAGCCCGAAAGTCTCGCTGGCAAGAAAAAGCCCGAGGACAAGAAAACCGCCTCGACGATGCCGGAAGCCAAGCCGCTGCCGTGAGAGTGAGTTTCAGGTTTCAAGTTTCAGGTTCCAAGTTGAATCCTGGTGCGAAACGCGAACTTTGGCCTCGAACCCGCTCAGCTTGAAACTTGAAACCTTAAACTTGGAACCTTGACCTCCTCCGGAGACAGACAGCTACCCATCGCCATCGCCGGCTCGTTGCTGGTGCATGCGCTGCTGTTCTTTTTGCTGGCGCTGCTGTTCGCGTCACCCGCCAAGTGGGACTTCAAGGCCGCCGAGGTATCGGCGAAGCCGAAGGAAAAGGAAGTCACCCTGATCTTCCCTGAACAGCTCATCCCACCGCCCCCTTTGCCGAAGCCGCCGGTGCCGCCGCGAAAGAAGGAGATCTACATACGCACGACGCAGAACGAGGCCTCCGACGAGAAACCGAAGAACGCCGCCTTCATTTCCGATCGCAACACCAAGGCCAGTGCCAGCAAGGCGCCTGATCCCAGCGCCACCAGCCCGATGCCGACCACCGAAGGGCTCAAGTTTCAGATGAACGAACTCGCCAACCGCGACTACCGCGATGGCGACATCAAGGACGACGCCGCGAAGAAAGCCTCCGCAGCCCCCAAGACGCCGAACACGCCGCCGAAGCCTCCAACGGCCGCCACTCCTGCGTCGCCACCCACTCCACCTGCGCCAGCGCCCAAGCCTCCGACGCCCCCCACACCGCCACAGCCGGAGCCCCAGAGCATCGCTTCGGCCGCAGATACCTCACCGCTGGCCAAAATGATGAAAGACGCAGACCAAGACCTCGCCCGCTTGGATATGAATCGGCTGCCCATTGAGGTGCGGAAGCCCACGCCGCAGATGAAGGAGCCCGATGCGCCGCCGCCCACCCCCGAAAAGCCGCAGATGCGTGAGGTGGCCGATTCCCCTCCCGTGCCCAAGGCCATCCCCGTGAGCGATGAGGTAGCCAAAACGACCTCCAAACCCGAAGACAAGGCCTTCATGCCCTTCACCCGCACCAGCGAAAACAAAGGCACCATCTCCAATCGCGGCACCGAGGATGCCGTGGATGCCAAAGAAACTCAGGAAGGAAAATACATCCGCCATGCAAAAGGGATTATTGAGCGTAACTGGCATAGAGCCCGCGCCCTGAAGCGTGACGATGTCACCTATGGAGCTCTGAGTCTGCGGGTCTATGTGGATGCGAAAGGAAAAGTTAAGCATGTCGAGATTGTGGACGACAAAGAATCGAACCCCTTCCTGACGAACATGACGATCAAGGCAATCTTGACATCTCAAATCCCCCCTATGCCCGAGGAGGTGAAATCTACATTGCCGACATTCAGTGAAGGATTGCTCCCATTCACATACAACGTGCTCATTTACTAGCTCATGCCCGCTTCCGTCCTCCTCGCTGCCACTGAAAAGGCCACCGGCCTGCAACTCGTCTGGGAATTCCTCGCCACGGGAGGCTTTGTCATGGGCCTGCTCGTTCTCTGCTCCATGGCGGCCATCACGGCGATGATTAATGCCTGGCTGCATCTGCGTGAAAAGATCATCCTACCGCCCACCGTCGTGAGCCAGCTCCGCTCCGTGCCAAACTATGCCACGAAGGGCGACATCCGGCCCTTGCAGGAGTTTTTGCAGCGTGACGGCTCCATGATGGCCCGTCTCGGCAACATGGCCGTGAGCGGCAGCTACACCAGCAAGCAGGAGTGCATTGATGCCTGCACCTCCAAAGCTCGCGAAGAGATCCATTATCTGGAACGCGGCATCCCTCTGCTGGAGGTGATGGTGTCCGTAGCCCCGCTGCTCGGCCTGCTCGGCACCACCGCCGCGCTGGTGGGCATGTTCACCGCCTTTGGAGCCGGGGGCGAAGGCAGTCCAGATACCGCCGCCATCGCGGCGGAGATCGGCGTGGCTTTGCGATGCACCATCGCGGGCTTATTTGTGGCTGTGCCGTCCGTTTTAGCACACACCTATTTCACCCGCCGCATCGATGCCATCGCCGTGAAGGTCGAGGGCATCCTGCAAGAGACGATCCACCAGTTCTTCGCCCACTTCGAGGTGAAGCACGTCGGCGAAAAGGCCAATCTCTAATCCCCGCGCCCGCTGATGAACCTGCGCCCCCGCCGCCGCCCCGTCCCCACCATCCCCATCGTGTCGCTCATCGACATCATGGTGATCCTTCTCATCTTCTTCATCGCCACCACCACCTTCAAAAAACAGAAGGTTGAGGTCAAAATCACCCTCCCCGAATCGAAGGCCCTCGGCGGTGCCACCAGCGCCCCCGAAGCCCGCACGACCATTACCGTGACGAAAGAGCAAAAGCTCTTCCTCGACGCCAAACCCGTCGAACTCGACAAGCTCGCCCTCGCCTTCGCCTCCCTCAAAGAGGCCAAACCCGGCACCAAGCTCGAACTCGAAGCCGATACCGATGCGAACCTCGGCATGCTCGTGAAAATTTGGGACGCGCTTCGTGAGGCCGGTTACTCGATCAACGATGTGCCGGCTCGGATTCAGCGAGCGGCGGCGCAGTAGGGGACTTTTTCAAGTTCCAAGTTTCACGTTTCAAGTTGGCTGAACTTGAAACCTGAAACCAGAAACGTCCTCCGCCTCACTCCTGCATCCCAAAGAAGATCGCGAGCACGATGAGGCCGATCACGATGGCGATGGTAATCTTTACCCAACTGAGCGGGTACTCGCCGGTGATTTTGCCGGTGCTGCCGTTCACGGTGACCTGGTAGGTTTTGGTGCCGTAGGTGTAGGTGAGAAGCCAGACAGGCAGGAGGATGTGCTTGAAGGTCTGGGCGCTGTATTGCGGAGCGATGCGCAGGTTGCGATGGCGGTCGCCGGGGACTTCTTGGGCGCAGGCGCTGGAGAGTTGCGAGTGCATGCGGCCACGGGAATCCTCGGCGGCTTGCACGAGATCAATTTGATACTGCTCCACCACCCAGCCGGAGAGATAACCCGGATCATACGGCACGAGGTCCGTCGTGGTGGGAAAGGGCTGCAAATCATCAAGCAGCTTCGTGTGCACGCCTTTGGAGGCTGGCACGAGCAGGTCATCGAAGTCCTTCGACACATGGCCGCTGGCATATTCCCAGCGTGTTTCCGTCTGCGTATTGCCCTTGCTATCGCGTGTGGTGTAGTCGTAACCGGCCTCCGCTTCCCAGGGGCACTCGGCGTGGGCGTCGAAAGTCCAATAGGGCAGGTACATGCCGTGCAGGGTATCCGTCAGCGCTTTCTGGCCGAGGGCGTTCGGTGCCCAGAAGTGGCTGCCATACCAGCGGCGAATATCCTCCCGCACTTGGCCCTGAGCGATTTTAAAGGCGAGCAGACTGCTGGGGCGGATAGGGGCAGAAACATCGTCCACCGCGAGGATCGAGGGCGAGCCGCAGAAGTCGCAGCTCTGCGCCACTCGCTTCTCATCGAAGACCGAGATCGCGTGGCAGCTCTGGCATTTGACCGTCTTGCGCACCGCCGCCCAGCCGCGTTGGTCCTCGGGAATCGAACGCAGGGCCGATACCAGATCGTTCTCCTCGACGAGCGAGCCATCCGCCTTGAGTTCGACAGGTGAAACGGTGCTGCAATACGGGCAGACGAGCGCTTTTTTGGACGGTGTCCAGACCGCCTCGGCTCCACAGGCCGGGCAGGCAAACTTCTTGATGGCGGTAACTTCGGACATGGGCGGAAGAAGTTCTTGGTTCGTTGTACTTGGTGCTTAGTTAGCCGTGGCTGGCGGCTGCATGATGATCTTCACTTTGCCAGCGGTCTTGCCAGCGACGCTCAAGGCATCGGCGAGGGTTCCCGCCTGGCTCGGAGCCTCCAGACTCTTGGCCCCTTGCTCCTTGCTTTCCGCTTCGAGAGCGGCCTTGAGCGCTCCTTCCACCATCTGGCCACAGTGAATCTTCATCGGTGGAAGGGCACCGAGCGGACGACTGAGATCATCGGCCTTCATCGCGAGCGCTTCTTCCTTCGTTTTGCCACGGATGAGCTCCGTGGCGATGCTGGCCACGGCGATGGCCGTCTGGCAGCCAAAGCTTTGGAAGCTGGCCTTGTCGATGACCTTCTTGCCGTCCTTCTCGCGGTATTTGATCCACATGCGCACCATGTCGCCACAGTCCGGGCTGCCCACGGTTCCCACGGCATCCGCGTCCGGCATCTCGCCAAGGTTTTGCGTGTCCGCGAGGGCTTGCTGGAGGGCTTCTTCGTTCATGCGAATGCAGTTTGGAAAATGGATCAATAGCTCCGGGCAAACACCACGCGGCGACTGCTGGGTCGGCCGGTGAGGAAGCATTTGCCCTCCTCGGCGTATTGATCGCCGTGCGGGATGCAGCGGATGGTGATCTTGTTCTCTTTGGCGATCTTTTCTTCCTCTTCCATCGTGCCCGCCCAGTGCATGAGGGCAAAGCCGCCGCCGTTTTCATCGGCGAAGTAGGCTTTGAATTCGTCGAACGTGTCGAGCTTCTTCATATTCGCGTCCCGCATGGCGGTGGCGCGGTCGAGAAGAGCCTGCTGGATGTCGGCGAGGCGTTCCTGCACGCCCTGAAGGAACTCTTCCTTGCCGATGAATTCCTTCTCCTTCGGCCCCTTGTCGCGGCGGGCCACGGCCACGCTGCGGCTGGTGATGTCGCGAGGTCCCATTTCCACACGCATGGGCACGCCTTTTTTGATCCACTCCCAGTTCTTCTGGCCACCGGGCAGGTCACGCTTGTCCACGAGCACGCGGATAGGTTCACCGGCCCAGGTTTGGGCACGGAGTGTCTGCGCGAGGGCCTCGCAGGCATCAATGATTTCCTGGCGGGTTTCCGGCTTCGGCGTGACGGGCAAGATGACGATCTGCTGCGGGGCGATGCGTGGTGGCATGATGACGCCATCGTCATCCCCATGGGCCATGATGAGCGTGCCGATGAGGCGGGTGCTGACGCCCCAGCTCGTGGTGTGAGCGAGCTGGCGGGTATTGTCTCGACCGAGGAATTGGATGTTCGCGGCCTTGGCGAAATTCTGGCCCAGGTAATGTGAGGTGCCGGCCTGGATGGCTTTTTTGTCCTGCACCATGGCCTCGACGGTCAACGTGCGCACGGCACCAGGGAAGCGCTCGCGCTCCGTCTTCTCGCCGGGGATCGTTGGGATGGCGAGGTGCTCGCGAAGGAAGCTCTCATACACTTTGTGCATGGTTTCCGTCTCCACGATGGCCTCTTCGGCGGTTTCATGCGCGGTGTGACCTTCCTGCCAGAGGAACTCGGCCGTGCGGAGGAAGAGACGCGGACGCATCTCCCAGCGCATGACATTGCACCACTGGTTGATGAGCAGCGGCAGGTCACGGTAGCTCTCCACCCAGCGGGCAAAGGCCGCGCCGATGATGGTCTCCGAGGTGGGGCGAATGACAAACGGCTCGGCAAGCTCGCCGGTCGGAATCATCTTGGTGGTGCCATCCGGCTGCTTTTGCGCCTCCAGACGGTGATGCGTCACCACCGCACATTCGGTGGCAAAACCTTCGGCATGCTGGGCCTCCTTTTCGAGGTAGCTGAGGGGGATGAGCAGCGGGAAATAGGCGTTCACATGGCCGGTGGCCTTGAACTTCGCATCGAGCTGGCGCTGGATGTTTTCCCAGATGCCGTAGCCCCAGGGCTTGATGACCATGCAGCCGCGCACTTCGGAGTTTTCGGCGAGATCAGCGGCACGGATGACCTGCTGATACCATTCGGGGAAGTCTTTTTCGCGAGTCGGGGAGATGGCGGGGGCGGCGTTGCTCATGGAGGGCGCGGAGAGTAGGGCAGAGAAGGCAAAGCGCAAGGCGCGGGAAGCACCTCCTCAGGGCGCTCAGCCCTCCCGGCATTTCACATCGCGAAGCTGAAGGTCCAGGGCGCGACCGGACATCTGGATTTCGAGGAGGCAAAGCGTCAGCGAACCCAGCATGAGCACGAGGCTGACGCCAAAGGCCCCCTGCCCTGCCGCCTGGCCGCCGAAGAACAGGCAAGTCATGCTCACCACGCACAGCATGAGGCTGAGCACGCCGAGGGATTGCATGTGCTTGATGATCTGGATGCGGCGGCGGAGATTCTGGATCTGCTCCAGCAGGAGCGGCTCTTGGGTGCTCTGCCAGTTCGCATGCAGCGCTCTGACCACGCTCGCCAGGCCGAGGAAGCGGTTGGTGTAGGCCAGCATCAGCAGGGAGATGGCGGGAAACAGGAGCGAAGGCGTCGAGAGGGGCAAATCGGGCAGCAACATGCGGACGAGTCTTCTCCAAAACGGCGGATGCACCAGCTGCAGCTTCCATTTTCCGAATGGATCGCCTCATTTGACAAGCGGGCGATCCGGTGGACGATCCGCCCACGATTTTCCTCATGCCCGAAGCCACCCGCACCCTGCTCACGAAAGCCCAAATGGCTGAGAGCATTGCCGCTTTGGCAAAAAGTATTCGCGAGGCGCATGTCGGGGCCAAAGAGATCGCCCTCGTCGGCATCTTCACTCGCGGCGTGCCGCTGGCCAAACGCCTCGCCACCGCCCTCCGGCAAAGCGGCGTGAAGGTCCAGTTCGGCACCATCGACATCACCCACTACCGCGACGACCTCAGCACCTTCCAGATGGTGCCGAAGCTGGAGGGCTCCGATATCGACTTCGACCTCGACGGCATGGATGTGATCCTTTGCGACGAAGTCATCTACACCGGACGCAGCGTCCGTGCCGCCCTCGACGAGCTTTACAATTTCGGCCGCCCCAAACGCGTCCAGCTTGCCGTGCTTATCGACCGCTGCGGCCGCGAACTCCCCGTGCAGCCGGACTATTCCGCCCTCAAAGTTACCCTCCAGCCCGGCGAACGCGTCGCGGTGCGCTTTGAAGAAGTCGATCCCGCCGGCGACTCCTGCACCATCGAATCCCAGCCCACCAGCCGATGACTCTCACGCCCCGCAAAGACCTCCTCGACATCGCCTCCCTCACGGATGACGAGATCAAGTTCGTGCTGGATAACGCGGTGCAATTCAAAGACCTCTTCAAGCGCAGTGTGAAGAAAGTCCCGCCGCTGCGAGGCCAGACGGTGCTCACCCTCTTTTACGAGCCCTCCACCCGCACCCGCTCCAGCTTTGAAGTCGCCGCCAGTCGTCTCTCGGCCGATGTCACGCACTTCGACATCGAATCCAGCAGCGTCGTGAAGGGCGAAAGCGTGCTCGACACCGTCGAGACCCTCGAAGCCATGCGGGTGGACTACATCGTCGTCCGCCACAAGCAGGCCGGCATCCCCAGCCTCATCGCCAAAAACACCCGCGCCAGCGTCATCAATGCCGGCGATGGCTGGCACGCCCATCCCACGCAGGCCCTGCTCGATGCCTTCACCCTCCAGGAGATCTACAAAGACCTTCGCGGCTGCCGCGCCCTCATCGTCGGTGACATCCAGCACTCCCGCGTCGCCCGCAGCACCAGCCTCATCTTCCGCCGCCTCGGCATGCAGGTCGCCTACCTCGCCCCCGGCTCCATGATGCCGCGTGAAGCGCCCACGGAGATTCCGCAGTTCGGCAACTGGCGCGATGCCCTCGATTGGAAGCCGGATGTCGTTTACCTCCTCCGCGTGCAGAGCGAGCGCCTCGACGAGCCCTTCTTCCCCAGCGCCGCCGAGTATCACAAGCACTACGGCCTTACCAACGAACGCGTCGAGATCATCCGCGAGCGTGGCCTTTACGTCATGCATCCCGGCCCCGTGAATCGCGGCGTCGAGATCACCGATGCCGGCATGGCCTATGAGAAATCCCTCATCAACACCCAGGTCGAAAACGGCATCGCCGTCCGCATGAGCGTGCTTTACTGGCTGCGGCCAGGGCAGGTCTGAGTCCCAAAGCAAGGGAAGCAGGGCAGAAGCACGAGCGACAATATCAGTCGCGGTATCCGCAAGGCGCGACTAGTGACCCGCATGATAGTCGAACGATTCAAATACGTCATCTGGGCAGCCGACATGAGCCGTGCCGTGCATTTCTACACCACCGTGTTTGGTGGCACCGTGCTCAAGCAAAACGACGTCATCAGCGAAGTCGCCATCTGTGAAGGCATCATCGGCATCCATGGCGGTGGTGAAGGCAAACGCACCTGGACCGGCCTCAGCTTTCAGGTGGCTGATGTCATTGCCGGTGCGCAGGAGATCGTCGCCGCAGGCGGCCAGCTCACCCGCGAGCCCCAGCCCGAAAATGGCGAACCGCCCCACCTCGCCATGTGCATGGACACCGAAGGCAACGAGCTGATGCTCTTCCGCAAACGCCACTAAGGGCATGTCCGCAGAGTGCACCTCAACCGGTTCATCCGGGAAGTCGGTGCGCCCCAAGAAATCACCTGTCACGCAGAAAGCATTCATCAGAGAGGCCTGAGTCCCGGACTGCGGCAGCCCTGCTGCTGCCTGGCCAAGCCAGCCCTGCTGGCGTCGAGCTGCCCCGAGGTCACGCTTGATGCCGATGGTCTTATCCAGGCAGCCTCGCGGCGCTCAGAACGTTCTCGGCAGCAGGCTGCCTCCCCCAAGCGGCAGCAGGCTGCCGCATTCCAGGGCTTCGCCGGATGAATCTCTGCTCGTCAAAAACTTGTCGCGCCAGATCTTCCACACTTCCATCCGCAACTTCCCGGATGCCCCCTCAGCCAAGCCCCACGGCATCACGCACACGGGCGAGTGTCTTGCGAGCCACGGCACGAGCTTTCTCGGCACCTTCGGCGAGGACACGATCGACGTAAGCCGGATCGGCGGTGATGGCGGCGCGTTTCTCGCGGAAGGGGGCGAAGAAATCGCTCGTGGCTTGGAGCAGACGCTTCTTGAAGTCGCCATAGCCGACGCCGCCGTTCAGGTGGTCCTGCACCATTTGGTCGTAGTCGGCCGGTGAGGCGACGAGTTTATACAAGGCGAGAATGGACGAGCCTTCGACGGCTTTGGGCGACTCGACGGGCGTGCTGTCCGTCTTGATGCCCATGATCTTCTTTTTGAGCGCGGCAGGCTCTTCGAAGAGCTGGATGGTGTTGTCGTAGCTTTTGCTCATCTTCTGCCCGTCGAGTCCAGGCACCACGGCGGTGTCCTCGCGGATGCGGGGCAAGGGAAGCTTCAAGAGACCTTCGCCAAAGGTCTCGTTCATCTTGATGGCGATGTCGCGGGTGACCTCGACATGCTGTTTTTGATCTTTGCCCACCGGAACCACATCGGCATCGTAGATCAGGATGTCCGCCGCCATGAGCACGGGATAGGCGAAGAGGCCGTGGGAGGGCTTGATGCCATTGGCGACCTTGTCTTTGTAGCTGTGGCAGCGCTCCAGCAGCCCCATCGGGGTGACGGTGGAGAGAATCCAAGACAGCTCGCAATGCTCCGGCACATCGCTTTGGCGGAAAAAGACACTTTTCGCCGGATCGAGGCCACAGGCGAGGAAGTCGATGGCGAGATCCCGCACATGCGAGCGGAGCAGTTTCCCATCATGGATGGACGTGAGAGAATGGTAGTCGGCGATGAAATAATACGCCTCACCTTCCTCCTGAAGGTGCAAAGCGGCCTGCATCATGCCGAAGTAGTTGCCGATGTGGAGTCTGCCGCTGGGTTGGAGGCCGGAAAGGATGCGCATAAGGGAGTAGAAAAGGGATCAGGAAGCCGAATAAGACCTCAACAATCAGCAATCCTTGTTCGTCAATCGTCAATCCAAAGGATCGCGGCAACAAGGACGACGGATTACTCGATTGCTGAATGCCGATTGCTGATTTTTGAAGTGGGGAGGCAGACAAAGCCGCAGAGCGTCTGACCACTGATCTCTGCGGCTCCGACCTCTGTCCTCAGTTGATCGGCTTGATGAAGAGGTCCTTGTAATAGACGACGCTCTTCGGGTCGTGGGCCTGGATGGCCATGGTGCCTTCGGTGAGCTTGCGGCCGGGCATGCCCTTCAGGGCGGTGGCGGGGTCCCAGCCTTCGGGCTCGGTCCAGTCGGTGGTGACTTTGCCGTTGATGGAGATGGTGATGTGCTTGCCCTCGACCTTGATGCTGTAGTCGAACCACTCGCCATCGCCCACGGGAGCGGTGTTGAGCACATCTTTGACGGCGTAGAGGCCACCGGTCTTCTTGGGGTCCTTGTGAGCCGTGCTGTTCACCTGGCACTCGTAGCCCTTTTCCGGCCAGCCCTTGTCCTGGTAGGCGGTGTGGATGTAGAGGCCGGAGTTGCTGCCTTCCATGTGCTTCACCTTGGCCTTGAACTCAAAGCTGGTGAATTTCGCCTCGCCAGTGGGGCCGGTGTAAAAGAGATGCGCGCGGCCATTGCTGACCTTGATGGTGCCATCTTCGACAGCAAAGCTGCCGGGGGTTTCTTCGTTCGATTTCCAGCCGGTAAGGTCCTTGCCGTTGAACATGGAGGTCCATCCGTCGTTATCAGCGGCGGAGGAGACGAGGGTGAGGGCCGCGAAAGCGGCGAGGGTGAGTTGTTTGAGCATGGTGAGGGCCGCTTTTAACGCGAGGCCGCCAGCGTGTCTAGGCGGTGTTTTTGGCCTAATTGCGGGGAAATCTTTCGGCGAGAGGTCGAACCGAGGACGATGAAGCCCTTGCGTTTTCCGAGCAGTCTCCCGGCGCAAACCCAATTCATCCAGAAGATAAAGATGGTGACAAAATAACGATCGTGTCGATCAATCGCCTTGTGGGCGAGACTCAGCGTTCTCGCTTTAAAACACATGAGCATACACTTCATACTCCGAGCGCTGCTTACCATTTTCGTCGTCGTCTTCCTCGCTGGCGTCGCGTGCATTATGCCTTGGATTACCACTTTGGGATTCATCAGCACGGAGTATTCTTCGGAGGTCGGGTATGACGGCGCTTCCATTTTCCACAGCGGTTTGCCATTTCGCTTTCTCACCCGTAACAACATCAGTATCGGCATGGAGATCGACTCTTTGACATACTGGTTCGATGTTGTTTTCTGGTTTTTGGCTCTCTTGTACATTGCGGGTCTAGTTCGCTACCGTTTTCGTCGCGCTCGCACCGCCTGCCGCTGAGTTCGGGATTATTCGAAGGTGGCACGTTCGGCAAACAAAGAACGGCTGCCAAATCACCATCCTCCCGAGCGGCCCAAAACCTGATTTGCACCCGCTGGACGGCACGCTAAGGAACGCGCCCCATGAAAATCCTCGTCACAGGCAAAGGCGGCCGCGAGCACGCTCTCCTCACCGCTCTCAGCGAATCGCCGCAGAAGCACGAACTCTTCGCGTATCCCGGCAGCGATGCCATTGCCACCTTGGCGACTCGTGTGGACGTGCCCGGCCTGCCAGAGCTCATCGCCTGGATGAAGGCGAACGCCATCGACCTCTGCGTGGCCGGTGAAGAGGCCCTGCTAGTCAAAGACGCGGGTCTTTCCAATCTCTGCGCCGAGGCGGGCATCCCGTGCTGGGGGCCGCGCAAAGAAATCGCCCAACTCGAAGCCTCGAAGGGCTTTGCGAAGTTGTTTTTGCAGCGTCACGGCATTCCCACGGCTGGTTTCACCCTCTGCACGACCGCCGCCGAAGCCAAAGCCGCCCTCACCGAGGTGCCCATCGTGCTGAAATTCGACGGCCTGGCCGCCGGCAAGGGCGTGGCCGTTTGCACAACCAAGGAAGAGGCGGAGCAATTCATCGACGAAGTCATGGAGCAGCGCTGCTTTGGCGCGGGTGACCTCCTCGTCGAAAAATGCCTCACCGGCCCTGAAATCTCCGTTTTCGCCTCCGTGTGCGATGATGCCTACCAGATCCTGATGCCCGCCCGCGATTACAAACGCATCCGCGACAATGACGAAGGTCCGAATACCGGCGGCATGGGCGCCGTGGCCTCGCTCGAACTCGCCGATCCCGCTCTGATGCAGCGTATCGAAAATGAAATCGTCCGCCCGACCGTGCAGGGCATCCGTAAAGACGGCCTCACCTACCGAGGTTTCCTCTACTTCGGCCTCATGCTCACGCCCACCGGACCGCAGATCATCGAGTACAACTGCCGATTCGGCGATCCCGAGGCCGAGGCCGTGCTGCCGATGGTGCGCGGCGATTTCGCGAACTACGTCTTCGAGGCCGCCAAAGGCACGTTGAAGCCGGATTTGATCCAGTTTGCCCCCGGCTGGAGCATCTGCCTGATCTCGGCCAGCGCTGGCTACCCGGCCTCGTCACGCAATGGCGATGTCATCAGCGGTCTGGAAGCCGTCAGCGGTGCCCGCGTGTATCACTGCGGCACGAAACGGAATGCCGCAGGCCAGTTCGAGACGAATGGCGGCCGCGTGCTCGCCATCGTGGCCCAGGGCGGGTCGCGCCATGAAGCCCGTGACAAAGCCTACGCCGAGAGCACCAAGGTGACCTTCGACGGCCTCCAACGTCGCTCGGACATCGGCACGAAGAATTTTGAGTGAGCGGGCGTCCGCTTTGAATGAAAGGGCAAAATCCGCTGGCAGAAACCGCCAGTCTCCGCGTTCATGCGGCCCTCCATCCATGAAACGCCGACTCCTCGCTCCGCTCGCCCTTCTCGCCGCCGTGCTATCCGCGGTCACTTTTGCCGCCCCTGGTGCCGCCAAGCGCAAAATCCTCTTCTTCACCAAATCCAGCGGCTTCGAGCACAGCGTCATCTCCTGGAAAAAAGGCCAGCCGAGCCATGCCGAGAAGGTGCTGCAGGAACTCGGTGC
Organism: Verrucomicrobiaceae bacterium; assembly: GCA_016713245.1. GTDB lineage: Bacteria > Verrucomicrobiota > Verrucomicrobiia > Verrucomicrobiales > Verrucomicrobiaceae > Prosthecobacter. The sequence goes on from JADJPM010000004.1 coordinate 2,603,975, forward strand.
CAAGAACGGCTGGGAATTCGAATTCAGCAAAGACGGCTCGAAGTTCAGCAAAGAGTATCTCGCCCAGTTCGACACGGTCATGTTCTACACCACCGGCAATCTCCTCGAAGCCGGCACCGATGGCCAGCCACCCATGACGGCCGAGGGCAAGCAGGCCCTGTTTGATTTCGTGAAGAGCGGCAAAGGCTTCGTCGGCACGCACAGCGCCAGCGATACCTTCCACACGAACAACGAATCCAAAAAAGGCCCCGATCGTTATTTGAACCATGGCGAGCAGGCCGATTCCTATGTGCGATTCCTTGGCGGCGAGTTCATCAAGCACGGCGCTCAGCAGGAAGCACGCAACACGGTCGAGAATCCGAAGTTCCCCGGCTTTGAAAACATCGGCAAAGACTACGGCTTCATGGAAGAATGGTATTCGCTGAAGGACTTCACGCCGGACATCCATGTGCTCAGCGTCATCAACAACCCGCAGATGACCGGCAAGGAGTATGAGCGCCCGGCTTATCCGAGCACCTGGGCCCGCAAAGAAGGTGATGGCCGCGTGTTTTACACCGCCATGGGCCATCGCGAGGACGTGTGGACGAACCCCATCTTCCAAAGCATCCTCATCGGCGCTCTCAATTGGGCCAACGGCGATGTGAAGGCTGAGATCCATCCGAATCTCAAAGAGGTGGCCCCGCAGGCCTACACGAACCCACCCTTCGTCGAGCCTCCGCCGCCGAAGCCGGCCAAGAAGTAAGAGTTACCCAAACACGGGCGATGAGCATCTCAGCGCCCGTTTTCTTTTCCACCCATCCCTCTCGATGCTCCTCTCCCTTTCCCACGTCTCCAAATCCTACACCGATCCCGGCAGTGGCCAGAGCGTCCCCGTGCTCAAGGACATCACGCTCAGCCTCGAAGCCGGTGAATCCGTCGCCATCGTCGGCCCGTCTGGTTGTGGCAAAAGCACGCTACTGAATCTCCTCGGCACGCTCGATACGCCGGACAGCGGCGAGATCACCCTCGATGGCGAATCGCTCACGCAATGCACTGCGCTGCATCTCGCGGCGATCCGCAGCCGGAAGATTGGATTCATCTTCCAGCTCCATCACCTCATGCCGCAGTGCAGCGTGCTCGAAAACGTGCTTCTCCCTACGCTCGCCCTCGCTAATCCGCCCGCCGATGCCCGCCAGCGTGCCGAAAGCCTCCTCGCGCAGGTCGGTTTGCAGGACCGCATGACCTGGAAGCCCGCCCAGCTCTCCGGTGGCGAAAGACAACGCGTCGCCGTCGTGCGAGCCCTCATCAATCAACCGCGCCTCATCCTCGCCGATGAACCCACCGGTGCCCTCGACGAGAAAAACGCCGAATCCCTCACCAGCCTGCTTCTCGACCTGCAAAAGACGACTGGCACCACCTTGGTGATGGTCACGCATCATCCCGCTCAGGCCGCGAGAATGTCCCGTGTGCTCAAGATTCACGAGGGCCAGCTTCAATAGCCAAATCCTACTCCGTCTCCGCCTCCAACTCCGCCTCCCCTTTTGAGTCGGAGTAGGAGACGGAGTCGGAGGCAGATTCTCAAACCATGTCCCGCCTTTCCCTCATCCTCACCTCCGCCCGCCACTACTGGCGAGGTCACCTCGGCCTTCTCTTCGGTGCCTTCCTCGCTTCCGCCATCCTCAGCGGATCGCTTTTCGTCGGCGATAGCGTCCGCGCCAGTCTGCGGCGCGTGGCAGCCTTTCGTCTCGGCCAAATCCAGGCCGGTGTGCTTGGGGGCGACCGCTGGTTCACCGAAAAGCTCGCTCGAGGGTCTCAAAGCGTGCCCTTCATCTTCGCCACCGGCTCCGCCAGCGCCGGCACCGGCAATGTCCGCGTCAACAACGCCCAGATCCTCGGCGTCGATGACAGCTTCTGGAGCCTCAGCCCAAGCAGCAAAAAGATCGCTCTCGGCTCCAACGAGATCGCCATCAACGAACCTCTCGCCCGCAAGCTGAACGCCAAAACCGGCGACAGCCTCCTCCTCCGCCTCGAACGCCCCAGCGCCATCTCCCGCGATGCCCCGCTCTCCGGCTCCACGAATGAGCAAGTGACGCTCCGCCGCACCATCGCCGCCATTTTGCCGCCCGAAGACTTTGGAGCCTTCCAACTCATCGCCTCGCAGATTACCCCGGATACCGCGTTCGTCGCCTTGAGCGATCTTCAGAAGCAAATCGATATGGAGCAGCGGGTGAACGGAGCGCTCAGTGCTCAGTCCTCCGCACTCAGTGCGGAGAAACGAGCCTTGGAGGATTTTGGATTGAAGCTCACTCGTGTGTCCGGAGCACAAAAGGAATGGGAGATCAGCACCAGCCGCGTCTTCCTCGATCCCATCCTCGCCGAAAAGCTCCTTGCCACGCCACAAGCCTACGGCGTGCTCACCTACCTCGTGAACGGCATCACCTCGGCCAAGGGCGGCACGCCTTATTCGATGATCACCGCGGCAGATCGCATCTCATCTGAGGGCATCACCATCACCCAATGGCTCGCCGACGATCACAACCTCCAAGTCGGCGATGACCTCACCCTGAAATACTTCACCGTCGGCCTTGGTCGTGAACTCAAACAAGCAGACGCCACCTTCAAAATCTCCAAGATCCTCCCGATGACCGATCCCGAAGTCACAAAGGCCTGGACGCCGGAATTCCCCGGCGTCTCCGACGTGGATAACTGCCGCGATTGGGAACCCGGCATCCCGATGGACATGAAAGCCATCCGCGACAAAGACGAAAAGTATTGGGACGACTACAAAGGCACGCCCAAAGGCTTCATCAGCCTCGCCGCAGGTCAAAAGCTCTGGAACAACCGCTTCGGTGCCCACACTGCCATCCGCTTCCCTGACTCCGGCCAAGACGAAGCCGCGCTGAGGCAAGAAATCGTCTCCAAGCTCCAACTCAGCGACATCGGCCTCGTCGTGCGCGATTTCAAAGCCGATGCCGATGCCGCCGCGAAAGGCAGCGTGGACTTCGGCGGCCTCTTCATCGGCCTCAGCATGTTCCTCATCGCCGCTGCGCTCGTCTTCGCCGCCTTGCTCTTCCTCTTCACCTTGGAGCGCCGAGCCTCGCAAATCGGCCTCCTCCTCGCCATCGGCTGGACGCCGAAGAACGTCCGCCGCGTGCTGCTGCTCGAAGCCGGCATCATCGCCATCGTCGGCGTGCTCCTCGGCATCCTCGGCGGCCGTTTCTATACCCAACTCGCCCTCGACGGCCTCTCCGGTGCCTGGAGCGGCGCGGCGAAAGGCCTGCCACTCGTCTTCGAAGCCAGCCTCACCACTCAAATCGCCGCCAGCCTCGGCACGCTCCTCGTCGTGCTCGCCACGCTGTGGTGGGCCAGCCGTAAACTCTTCACCACACCCGCTCGCAATCTCATCGATGGCTCCATCACGTCTGACATCTCACGTCTCACCTCTCACTCGAATCTTCCCGCCCATCTCACCCTCCTCATCGCCCTCGCCCTCATCCCCGCCGCGATGACCTCAAGCAACCCGATGGCCGTCTCCGGCATGTTCTTCGGCTCCGGCATGCTGCTCATGATCGCCGGTCTTCTTTACCTGCGTCGCTGGATGCAGCGCGGCCGCACCTCGCTCGCCCAAACCCTCACCCAGATCGGTCTGCGAAACATCTCGCGCCGCACCTCGCGCAGCCTGGCCGTCATTGGCATGATGGCAGGCGGCATCTTTCTCGTCGTGGCTGTGAACGCCTTCCGCATGGATGCCACCGACGCCGGCACCGGCGGCTTCGCTCTCATCGGCGAGTCGTCCCTGCCCGTTTACGAGGATTTGAACTCCAAAGCAGGACGCGAGGCTTTCGCTCTGGATGAGGAACTCCTCGCCCAAACCACCATCGTGCCCTTCCGCGTCCGTGAAGGTGATGACGCGAGCTGCTTGAACCTCAACCGCGCTCAAAAGCCCCAACTCGTCGCCGTGGACTTTGCCAAGCTGGCGGATCGTTTTGCCTTTGCCTCCGGTTCCCTGCCCCAGCAGTCTCTCGAAGCCCTCGCCGACCAAGCCACCGCCATGTGGGGCCTCGGCAAAGGCGTCGGAGACACCATCGATTACACCGCCGCCGATGGCAGCACCTTCCAAGTGAAGCTCACCGGCCTCCTCGCAGGCTCCGTGTTGCAGGGCAAGGTCATCATCAACGAGGCCTCCTACCTCGCCAAATACCCCGACGCCGCCGGTTACCGCTTCTTCCTCATCGGCTCCGACAAACCCGAGCAGGTCAGCGCCCATCTGACTCGGCAGCTGGAGCAGCGCGGCCTGGCCCTCGAACCGGCGAAGCAACGCCTCGAAGCCTTCCTCGCTGTGCAGAACACCTACATCGGCATCTTCACCATCCTCGGCGGCCTCGGCGTGCTGCTCGGCACCGCCGGTCTTGGCGTGCTGGTAGCTCGCCATGTGCTGGAGAGACGCGGTGAGCTCGGCCTCATGCAGGCGCTCGGCTTCCGTTCCGGTGCTCTGCGCACGATGGTCCTCGGCGAACATGCCGCGCTGCTCATCCTCGGCGTGCTGCTCGGCAGCCTCACCGCCGCCCTCGCCGTCTTCCCCGCCCTGAAACAAGGCGGCGGCGATCTTCCGCTCGGCTTCCTTGGCTCGCTCATCGGTGGCATTTTGCTTCTCGGCCTCCTCATCTGTTTCATCGCGACCGTTTCCGCCGTGCGGGGCAAATTGATCGAATCCATCCGGCGGGAGTAACGCGGGCGTTGGAGTGTAGGCTTTAGCCGACTCAGGTGCCACACAGCTCACGGATCGGCTAAAGCCTAGACTCCAACCTCCTCATCGAAGCCTCACGGAATGCGCACAATCCCCGCGCCGACGGCGGTGGTCGCGGCACCGGTGGGGCGGGCGGAGCGGATCAGCACCGTGGGGATGTTCGCGGGCTGGTAGCCGCGTCCGGCGAGGTAGGCGGCGACGCCGCTGACGAGGGCGGTGGCCTGTGAGGTGCCGCTGCCGATGACGAGCTTGTTGCCGGTGTAAGCAGACACAATGCCCACGCCGGGGGCGACGAGCGAGAGGCCCTGGCCGGAGTTGGAGAACCAGGCCTGCTTCCCGTTCGCATCGACCGCACCGACGCTGACCACGCCGGGCAGGGCCGCGGGATACGAGAGCATGTTCGCCTGCTCATTGCCCGCCGCAGCGACGATGACCACGCCGCGACTGAGGGCATAGGCGACGGCCTGATCCAGCACGGGCGAGCCCTGAGTGGAGCCGAGACTGATATTGATGACCTTCGCTCCCGCCTCGACGGCCTTCACGATGCCACTGGAAAGCAGCGAGGTGTTGCTGCCTCCCTGCGGATCGGCCACGCGGACATCGAGGATCTTTGCCGACGGAGCCACGCCGCTGACCTTGGCATCGGAGCCGGCGATGAGCGAGGTCATCGCGGTGCCGTGACCATGGAAATCCTGCCCATCGTTCACGAGGTCGAGGTGCGTGATGGCGGCCCCTTGCAGCGAGGGATGATCCACCACGCCGCTGTCGAGCACGGCGACGGTCACGCCCGCTCCCCAGCCAGTGCGATTGGCCGGTGCGCCGATGAGATCGAGCCCCTGGGATTGGAAGGGCTGCGCTCCGCCCGCGTTGGCGGTGTCCTTGGAAGGTTGCTGCGGCAGGCCGGGAATGCGGGCGGCCCAATTGGCCCCGGCATGCGCGTAGTCTTTTTCATTCGCCGCCACTTCCCGCTGGAGGTCCTGCGCATTCCGATAACGAACCCGCGCCGTGAGCAGCGTGGGATCGATGCTGACCACGAGCAGACCCGCCTGCGCCGCCCGGGCACGAAAAGCATCGAGCGCCGCCTGGTTCTTGAAGCTGAGCAAGGCCTCGCCCGGCACCGCCTCGGGATGCTGGAGGTCTTCGAGCATCTCTGTGGCAAGATCACGCTCCGCGGCCGAATCCGCCTTGGTCTGCGAAGCCGTCACTGGGGCCACGGAAGAGGGCGAAGGAACTCGCGAGGCCTTTTTCGGTCGCCCGGTCACCTCTTCGGCCACGGGCAACTCCGGGCCCTGCATCTCTTTGACCATCCACCCAAGCGCCACCGCCATGACGGCAAAGGCGACGAGGCAGAGCGAGACAAGGTGGCGGCGGTTCATGCCGTAGTCTCCCGGTTAGCGGGCGATGTGGCAAGAATCATTTCTTCTTCAGCAATCGCACGCGATGCGATTCGCTGTCGCCGATGAAGACGGTGCCGTCGGCATCGCAGAAGACACCATGTGGGCGGGCCATTTTGCAGCCGAGGGGATCGCCATCGGGGCCATCGCCCTTTTGATTGAGGCCGGCGATGAGTTCGAGGTTGCCCGTTTTGGCGTTCACCATGCGGATGGAATGGCTTTCGCAGTCGGCGAGCCACGCGTTGCCTTCGGCGTCGATGGAAATGCCTTTCGGGCCGCTCAAGGTCGCTTCCTTGGCCGGGCCGCCATGGCCGGTGAAGCCACTTTTGCCGGTTCCGGCGATATGGAAGATCTTCCCGGCCTTGAGGTCGAACTTGAAGACTTGGTTCCCCTCACGCGTGGCGAGCCAGAGATTGCCCTGCTTGTCGAAATCGAGCGAGCGGGGACCTTTGAGCGGCGTGCCGCTGATGGGCGAGCCATCGGGCGTAGGCCCCGGTTTGCCCACCCCAGCAAAGGTGCTGATCATGCCGGTCTTCATGTCGATCTTGCGGATGACATGGTTGCCGATGTCGCAGACATACAAATCGCCCTCGGGGCCAAACTGGATGCTATGCGGCTGCTTGAACTGCGCGTCCTTCGCCGGGCCGCCGTCACCGCTGTAGCCAGGTTTGCCGTTTCCAGCGATGGTCGTGATGATGTTGGTCTGCGTGTCGATTTTCCGCACCGCATGATTGGTCATGTCCACGATGAAAAGATTGCCTTTGGCATCAAAACGAAGCTCGTGAGGCAGGTTGAAGGTGGCCTGCAATGCGGGACCGCCGTCACCGCTGTAGCCCTTGGCCCCGGTGCCCGCGATCGTGCTGATCGTGCCATCCGGTGCCACACGGCGAATGCGCTGTCCGGTGTATTCGCAGAACCAGATCGCGCCGTCGGGACCACGGACGACGCCGAAGGGATTGTCGATCGTGGCCTTCGTCGCGGGGCCGCCATCGCCATCACCACCTTTCACGCCGGTGCCGGTGAAGGTCGAGATCGTCCACTCGGCGGCGGACAGCATGGCGCAGGGAGCAAGAAGAAGGGCGAGGAGCGTGGAGCGGAGTTTCATGGTGAGCCGAATGCTTGGCGCATGATTCGATGGGGAAAAGTCGAAATTCGAGGCACGAACAATCTCTCCACGGAAAAGAGGTCACACCAATGAGTGCCCGGCAGGCCTGCTCACATCTTTAATCTTGGGATTAAAGACCGCAGCAATCACTCTGGAGTTCTCCGACAAAGGCGTCCACGTCCATCCCCAGGGCTAGTGACGCATAGCTAACGGTTTGGCGTGAAGCAGCTCGTATCGATTCGAGATCGATTTGAGTCGGACGCCTGTAAATTGAGGATGTTAATCCAAGTTTTGCTGCCATTGGCGAGACTTCAGCCCTGCTGACGTTCCATGCAGCCTCCATTTCTGCATTTGACCACAAAGCGTGGACTGCGGAGTTGATCGCAGTCAGAAAAGCACTGGCTTCTTTGCCGCCGTTTCGCTCGATGAGCGTTAGAAAGCGATTCTTGATTGCATCAACTGAGTTTGGCCTGCTTGCATAATTGGCGGTTTTTGTCTTTTGTAGCAGTTTTTCCATGGCCTGCCTTAACTCAGGCACAAAGGTTTCCTCGCAGAGTTCTTGCCGCCTTAACAGACGCTCCACCCATAGAATACAGAGCTTCAAGAGCTGGACTATCTGAAGTTCCGCCAAAATGGGGCGGCTCAATTGAACCCGTCTGGCGGCTTCCGATTCATTCATGGGGCGATACGATAAAGGCTTTTCCAATTTTGGCGATGTATGATCAAAGAATCGCTGCATATCGCAGCCTTCACTCAGGGACATTAACAAGAGTCCCCCCACGAGCAGGGCAGTCGGAGAGATTCACCGTTATTTAAAACGTCATTGATACCATCCTTCATAAATCGTAAATCATAAATCATAAATGTCCCCTCTCCTCGCCGCCCACCGCATCACGAAGAAATTTCCCGGCGTCACCGCGCTGAAGGATGTGTCCTTTGATCTGCACGCGGGCGAGATCCATGCGCTCTGCGGCGAGAACGGCGCGGGCAAGAGCACGCTCATCAAGCTGCTCTCCGGCATCCATCCGCACGGCAGCTACGAGGGCCGATTCGAGGTGAATGGCGAGGAAGCACGTTTCACCGGCATCAGCGACGCAGCCCAAGCAGGCATCGCCGTCATTTATCAAGAACTCGCTCTGGTCGAGGAGATGACGGTGGCAGAAAACATCTTCCTCGGCTGCGAACCGCGACGCTGGGGAGGCTTCATCGACTGGCCGCGCATCCACCGCGAGGCCCGGGCCTTGCTCGAACGCTTCAAAGTGAACCTCGATCCCGCCGCGCAGGTTTCCTCCCTCGGCGTGGGGCAAAAGCAACTCGTCGAAATCGTCAAGGCGCTGGCCAAGGACAGCCGCATCCTCATTCTCGACGAACCCACCGCCGCGCTCGCGGAGCACGAGGTGCTCATCCTGCTCAACATCCTGCGTGACCTCCGCCAGCGCGGCATCGCCTGCGTTTACATCTCCCACAAGCTCGACGAGGTCTTCGGCATCGCCGACCGCATCACGGTGTTGCGCGATGGCAGCACGGTGGGCACGCAGGCGGCCAAAGAGACCAGCAAGGCCGAGGTGATCCGCCTCATGGTCGGTCGTGAGATCGGCGATCTCTTCCCGCGACGTGCCTCACAGCCCGGCGATACCCTTTTGAAGGTCCAAAACCTCACCGTGACCGAAAACGACAGCGATAGCCCACGACTGCGCGAGATCGGTTTTGAGCTCAAAGCGGGCGAAGTGCTCGGCATCGGCGGTTTGATGGGCGCGGGACGCACGGAGCTGTTGATGCATCTTTTTGGTGCCTGGGGCCGTCGGCAGGCCGGTGAGGTCACGCTGCAAGGTGATGCTTTGAAGAACAACACGCCGCAGCAAAGCATCGAGCGCGGCATGGTGCTCGCCAGCGAAGACCGGCGTCGCTACGGCCTCGTGCTGGAGCATGAGATCGGCTTCAACCTCTCGCTCTCTTCGTTGAAGAGCATTTGCAGCGCCGGTTTCATTCGTCGAAACGACGAGACCAAGCGCAACCAGGCCATTTTTGGCAATCTGCGCATCAAAGCGACCGGTCTCGATGCCATCGCAGGCCGTCTCTCCGGCGGCAACCAGCAAAAGATTGTGCTCGGCAAAGCCCTGCTCACCGAGCCGAGCATTATTTTGCTCGATGAACCCACGCGCGGCATCGACGTGGGCGCGAAACTCGAAATCTACGAGATCATCAACAAGCTCACCGCCGCCGGAAAAGCCGTGCTGCTCGTCTCCAGTGAGCTGCCGGAGCTCATCGGCATGAGCGACCGCATTCTGATGCTCCGCGAAGGCCGCATCGGAGGTGAATTCACCCGCGAGGAAGCCACACAGGAGAAGCTCATGCATGCGGCCATGACCGCGTGATCACAGCAGCGGGCGGCACGGATCGATCACCTCGGCTCCGATAGCCGCATGAGCTTTGATGGCGATGTGCAGAGGCCCCGCCGTGGTGGCCTGGGCAAAGACGCTCATCACATGATCCGGCGGCAGATCATGATGCGTAGCCGCGTCTCCCTGGTGAATGACATCCGGGCTGGCCTGCCGGGCCGCTTTGATCGCCATCAGCATCGAGAGCATGAGTCCAGGCTTCGGGTCGTTGTTCCATACGATGCCACCATCCGCATCGAGGATGATGAGTTTGGCTTCCGGCGGCAGCCGAGTCAGCACCTGCTTCGCAAAGGCCGCCAGCCGCGTCTCCGGGCTTTCGATGACCGGTGCGGGAGCTTCCGGCACGGGCAGCGTGTGACTCAGAATCCCCGCCTCCGCCGCACGATGCCGGATGAGCTTCAGACGCTCGCGAATGCGATCCAGCGGAGGTGTCATCTCAGCTTCTGCCATCGGTGCAGGCTCCACCACCGGCTCAGGCATGGTTTCAACCTTCTCAGCGACCGGAGGCAGTTCAGGAAACTCATCCACCTGAGGTGTCGGCTGTGGCTTCACCGGCTCCTCATCGTCAAAAAAGGACAAGGGGCCATCGTCCTCGTCTGGTAGCGTCTCCAGTTCAGGAGCTTCCATCTCGGCTTCGACCGGCAGCGGTGCCTCCAAACGCCCCAACAGCGCTTGAAGATGCGTTTCATCAATCCAGGAGACTCGCATGCTCATCGTGTTTCTCGCGTTGTTTGGCCAGGCCGGTGCGCTGTTCGAGCTCGGCGGCGATTTGATCAAAGATAAGCGCCTCAGGCGGCGGATTGCGTTTCGTCAGCGCCACCGGCACGCCGAGGGCACTCGCATCCAGGAAAGAAGGCAGGCGCGGAATGCTCTGTTGAAACATCAAATGCGCCGGCAGCATTTCCCGCAGTTCACGGGCCACTCGCAGGCTCATCTCATGCTCTCGCATCACCATCGTGAGCAGAATGCCCGCGACCTTCACCCCAGCGCCCTCTGCCCGGTAGCGGGCCAGCGTCTCCAGCATGTGCGGCACGCTGCGGATGGCCAGCGGCTCCGCTTGCTGCGGCAGCACCACATAGTCACAGGCCTTCACAATCGTCTCCGTCATGCCCATCAGCCCTGCCGCCGTATCAAACAGCACACAATCTACGCCGCGCAGCTCCGCCGCCCGCAGCAGATCGGCGATGCGGCCAGGAGCCTCATGCCCCATCGTCACCGCACTGGCACTCGCATCGGACAGGCCCGCTGGCATCACCTCCAGCTCCGGCAGCCGCGTCGTGATCACAAGGTGCGGCAGCTCTCCTCGATGCAGCAGAAACTCATAAAAGCCCTCGCGACTCTTCGCACTCTTTGCCAGCGACAGCCCCACCCCGCCCTGCGGATCAGTATCCACCAGCAGCACCCGCCATCCCCGGCGGGCGAGCGAATAGGCGAGGTTGATGCAGAGCGTGGTTTTCCCCACGCCCCCTTTCTGACTGGCTGTTGAAATGGCGATCACGCCGCGAGACTAGAGCGTGATCGCCAACTGGCAATGCTGCGTGACGGAAGATTCGTTTTCGATGGTTGACGTCGTGCGAATGCATCCGCTACAAGGTTCTTATCCCCATGGCTTCCTCATCTCCCGCCTGCCTATCCCTGCTATTGCTGCTACCGCTGGCCTCTTGTGACAAGGCGGACAACCTCCGCGCTCAGCAGGCCGCCCTGCAAACCAAACGAGCTGCCGTGATGGATCAGATGAAGCAACTCGACGCTCAACTCCGCTCGCTCGGCCCCCATGGCATGGCTTCGGTCGGACCGACTCAAAAGCAGGCTGATGAGATGCATTTGCAGGCCATCGCCCTGGAAAACACCGCCGCCGATGCCCTTCGCAAGTGGGGAGCGCTCGAAAAAACCACCGCATCTTTGCAAGCCCGCGCCGACGCCTGGAAGGCCAAGCACCTGAAATAGTCACCCCGCTCATTTTTCCTAGCCATGGACGCCGCCAAAGTCTGGACCCCGCTCATCCTGCTCGCCATCCTTATCGGCGGCATCTTTCTTTATCGCCACCTTGATCTCGTGGACCGTGCGAATGAGGCCTACATCACCACACGAGATGCTCTTCACACAGCGGAGGAATCACTCCGTGTCCGACAGACGCAGTGGGACGGCATCAGCAAGGCCGTGGGCGAAGCCCGCACCAAACTGGCAGCAGCCACCGAAAAGCATGCCAAGGCCGCCACGACGAACGCCGAGGCCGAAAAGCTCCAACGTAAGGTGGAGAGCGAGCTGAACTACCTGATCAATTCCTTCGCTGACTCGGTCGAGAAAGTGCGCAGCGGCGCACTAGGCACCAGACTCCCCTCCCTCGTGCTCGCGGACGGGAAAACGCTCACGAATGCCCAATTCAAGAAGATCGACGACAGCGGCATCTCCTTCATCCATGACGGCGGTTTTGGCACCGTGCCGGTCAACAATCTGCCAAACCAAATCGTGGAGCAGTTCGACATCGGCCCGAGTTCCATCGTCAACAAGGCTCGTGAGATCAAAGCCGAGGCAGCCCGCACGCCCACCGCTGATAAAACTGAGGTCAAACCACCTCCCACAGCCGTCACTGCGATGCCAGAACCCGCGCCAGTTTCCGCATCTCCAAAGACAGGCAGCAGCGAGGATTTGGAGAAGCTAAAGAAGATCCAAATCAAGATGGCCACCGTGGAAGCTCAGATCAAAGCTGTTGCTGCCAATAAAGAAAACTGGGAAACGGCAGCCCTTCGTGCGGCTGAGATGGCGCTGGAGGCCAACTTCCGCGGAACGCCCACTTCCAGGCACCGCGCCGATGAGGCGAATGCCCGCTTGCAGATCAATCTCTGCGTCCAACAGACCGCTCAACTCGAAGGCGAACTCGGTCGGCTCCGTGTCGAAGAGTCAGCATTGAAACGCACGATCAACTGATCACCACCCGCGCATCCAATGCCAACACGCCGGATGGCGTGGCGAGGAGTGGATTGATGTCGATCTCGATGAGGCGTGGATCAGCAGTGGCGAGGCGGGCGAAGTGGATGAGGGCCTGCTCTAGCGCGGTGAAATCAATCGCCGGGGCACCACGGTGGCCTTGGAGGAGGCGGAAGATCTTGGTGCGGCGCATCCAGCGGCGGGCGAGGGCTTCATTGATGGGCGGGAGGGCCAGGGCGCGGTCGCGAAGGATCTCGACGAGGGTTCCGCCCGCTCCAAAAAGGAGCACGGGGCCGAACTGCGGATCACGCGTCATGCCGAGGATGAGCTCGATGCCTTTCTCACGGATCATCGGCTGCACGGTGACACCGGCGAAAGCTTCTGCGCCATGCTTTTGCGTCGCGCCGAGGCGGATCGATTGCCAGGCGCACCGCACGGCGTCGGCATCGCGGAGATGGAGCTGCACACCGCCGCAGTCGCTTTTGTGGGTTATGGTAAGAGAGAGGAGTTTTAGCACGACGGGATAGCCGATGGCCTCGGCGGCGATGAGGGCCTCGTTTTCGCTGAAAACCTCGCGAGTGGGCACCACGGGGATGCCGGCGGCCTGGAGGAGATTTTTGGCCTGCACCTCGTTGAGGAGGCCGGAGACCTTCGGAAGGTCGATGACAAGGTGGTGGCCGTTTTCGGCTTTCAACGCGGCCTGAGTATCGCGGAGCCAGTCGAGTCGTTCGCGATGCTCGTGCATGCGCACAAAGGCCTGCGCGGCCTCGTCCGGGTAGTCGTAGGTGGGTAAGCCAGCGGCGTTGAGGATGGCGCGACCTTCCTGGACGCTTTGAGCGCCCATCCAGCTCGCGAGCAGCGGCTTCGGCGAGGCTTTGGACAAGGTAGCGACCTCGCGAGCGATGGCCGCCGGATGCGTCATGGCCTGCGGGGTGAGCACGGCGAGCACGCCATCCACGTTGTCATCCGCGGCGACGATTTGCAGCGCCTTCGCGTAACGCGTCGCATCGGCATCACCGAGTACATCGACGGGGTTTTGATGGCTCCACGAAGCGGGCAGGAAGTCGTTGAGGGCCTTCAGCGTGTCTTGGGATAGCTCGGCCAGCGATCCACCGCCAAGCACGACGGCATCGGTGGCGAGGGCGCCGGGACCTCCCGCATTCGTGACGATGGCCAAGCGAGGCCCGGCAGGCAGCGGCTGCTTGGAAAGTACTTCCGCCATGTCGAAAAGCTCCTCGATGGTGTCCACGCGAAGCACGCCGTTTTGCCGCAGCGCGGCATCGAGCACGTCATCGCTGCCGGTCATGGCTCCGGTGTGCGAAGCGGCGGCACGCGAGGCCTCGGCGGTGCGGCCCACTTTGATCACGACGATGGGTTTTCTCTCTGCCACCTCGCGGGCGGCTGCGAGAAAGGCCGCCGCATCGCTGCCGACGGATTCCACATACATCACGATGCTCTCCGTGTGTGGATCATCGCCGAAGTGGCGGATGAGATCGCCCCAGCCGACTTCCGCCATCGCGCCGGTGGAGACGAAGGCACTGAAGCCCACGTTTTGCTCGTGGCTCCAATCAAGGATGGCGGTGCAAAGCGCCCCGCTCTGGCTCAAAAAGGCCACGCGCCCGGGTCGGGCCATGCTGGTGGCAAAAGTGGCGTTCAAGCCGGCGTGCGGATTCATGAGGCCGAGGCAATTCGGGCCGATGAGACGTGTCCCATGGCGCTTGGCGGCCGCGATGACTTCTGCTTCGATCTTCGCGCCTTCCGCACCGGTTTCCTTGAAGCCCGCCGAGATCACCACCACGGCCTTCACACCGAGTTTTCCAGCTTCTTCCACCAAAGCGGGCACCGTGGCCGCAGGTGTCACGATCACCACGAGGTCCGGCACCTCCGGCAAAGCCGAGAGTGATGCAAAGGCAGGCAAATCGAGAACGCGGTCGCGTTTGGCATTCACAGGCAAGACCCGGCCTGAAAAGGCTCGCAGATTCTCCAGCACCGCCCTGCCGACGCTGCCTTCGCGGTCGGTGGCACCGACGAGGGCGAGACTGCGGGGCTGGAAGAAGCATTCGAGAGACATCATGTCATGCTACGCGGCGATTCGGGGCGGTCATGCGCATCTTCCGCTTCGACAAGCGCCGCTCCTTCTTCAACATCTGCCGCACATTGAAGACCGAACGCACCAAGCCCGACCTCGCCGCCCGACTGCACGACGTGCCGCACGCCCCCGGCGTGTATGTGATGCGGGATCGCCTGGACCGCGTGATCTATGTGGGCAAGGCCCGCGACTTGCGAAAGCGCCTCTCGAACTACTTCCTCCCCTCCTCCGCCCGCAAGGCCGACCTCAAAACGCAAGCGCTCATCACCAGCATCTGGAGTTTTGACCTTCACGTCCTGCGCAGCGATACCGAGGCGCTGCTGCTGGAAGGCAAGCTCATCAAAGAATTCCGTCCGCGCTACAACATCAGCTTCCGCGATGACAAACGCTTCCTGCTCGTGCGGGTTCACTTCGGTGATGAGTTCCCTCGCATCGGTCTCACACGGTTGAAGAAGGATGATGGCGCGGAATACTTCGGCCCCTTTGCCCACTCCGGCGCTCTGCGCACGACGCTGAACTGGCTGAACCGCAAATTCGGCCTCCGCGTCTGCCGCCCGCTGCGGCCCGATGAGGCGGATTACAAGCATTGCAGCAATGACATCATCAAAAACTGTTCCGCGCCGTGCATCGGCCGCGTCTCCCTGGAGGAGTATCGCCAGCGGATGCGGAATGCGTGCGAGTTCCTGCAAGGCAAGTCGAAGGATCTGCTGGCCGCTTTGGAAGAGGAGATGCAGAAAGCCGCTGCAAGGCTCGACTTTGAGAAGGCTGCGGAGCTTCGAGACATGCTCAATGACATGCGCCAGACCACCGCTCCGGCGCGGCGCTTTGAGCGTGGTTCGCGAGCACGCGTGGTGTCCACCATCGAGCCGATGGCGGATGTGCGTGAGCTTCAGGATATCCTCCGTCTGGAGCGTCCGCCGCTCGTCATGGAGTGCTTTGATATTGCGAACATCGGCACCGCCCACTGCGTAGCCAGCATGGTGCGCTTCAAGGACGGCGTGCCTGACAATGCCAACTACCGCCGCTACCGCATCCGAGCGGTGAGCGGACAAAATGACTTCATCAGCATGGCTGAGGTCATCCGAAGGCGTTTCTCGCGGATTTTGCTCGAAGGTGCCAAAGCGGATCCCGATGCCGAATTCAATCAGGAAGCGCCTCGGGAGGCAATGATGCGGTTGGCTGCCAATCCGGAGTCAGAAATCAAAAACCAAAAATTCGTCTCGCTGCCTGATTTGGTGATCGTGGATGGTGGCAAAGGTCAGCTCGGTATGGCGGTGAAGGAATTGCAGCAACTCGGACTGCACGACCTGCCGATCATCGGTCTCGCGAAGGAACATGAGGAGGTTTATCGCCCCGGCGAAAGTGATCCGGTAATCATTCCACATGATCGCGGGGCGTTGAAACTGCTCCAACGCATCCGAGATGAGGCGCACCGCTGGGCCAATGGCTACCATCAGCTCCTTCTGAACCGCCGTGTGTCTGAGAGCATTCTCGATGAATGCCCCGGCATCTCCAGAGCACGCAAAACGTCTCTTTTGAAGAAGTTCGGCTCCGTGGCTCGCCTGCGCAAGGCGACGCCAGAGCAGCTTACCGAGGTATCCGGCATCAGCACGGGCCTTGCCCAGGAGATTCACGCCTTTTTGATCTCGCGGTCGTGAGCATCGCTCACTTGCTGGCGACGTAGTCCACAACGCAAACCTTATCGAGGATGGGCTTGAGCTTGGCGACGAAGGCCTGGTGCTCGGCATGCGGGAGATACACTTCGAGACCTGCTTTGTCGGCAAAGCCCACGAAGAAGCAGTGCGTGAAGCCGTCGTTGAGGCCCTCGGGGCTCACGTTGGTGCCCCACTCGAAGGCTTTCACCGTGTCGATCTTGCCCGCGAGTTCCGCGAAAGCCTTCTCGATGCTCTGCACCTGCTCGGGCGTGGCGGTGTCTTTGAATTTAAAGAGAACGACGTGGCGGTACGGGGCATCGGCGGCGGTGGCGAGGGTGCTCATGGTGAGAAAGAGGGCGGTGGTGAGAAGGAAGATGGTTTTCATGGAGACGCGGAGCATTGCGAGCATGGGCGGAGGCGTCAACGGTGGCCTTGCCGAGGCTCCGGCATGGGCAGCAGGATGATCATCGAGATCACCGCAAAGGCTCCCGCCAGTGTAGCGACCGTGGTAAAAGAAAGCGTCTGCCGATACACGAGTCCGCTGAGCGTGGTGGCGATCAGCAGTGCCCACACATTGCAAAAGCCCAGGATGGCCTGGTAAGTGGAGCGGCGCTCAGGCGGGCAAAGCTCGGCGGTGAGCGTGAGATCGCCCACGCGGTCGAGGAAAAGGCCGAAGCCAAAGATGAAATACACCAC
Organism: Verrucomicrobiaceae bacterium; assembly: GCA_016713245.1. Classification (GTDB taxonomy): domain Bacteria; phylum Verrucomicrobiota; class Verrucomicrobiia; order Verrucomicrobiales; family Verrucomicrobiaceae; genus Prosthecobacter. Next base: position 2,620,967 of record JADJPM010000004.1, read on the forward strand.
GGTGAAGCCAATGAAGCTCTGCGTGTGGCAGGACCATACACACACACCGATGCAGATGAGGCGTGAGACGACGAGCAGCACTTTTCCGCCACTGTGATAGCCCAGCCAGGCAGCCAGCAGGCTACCGAGGATGGTGCCTACGTTTTGCAGCGAGACAAAACGACCCACATCCGCCTCCACGCTTCCGGTCACCTTCAGCGCATGCAGCGTGAGGAAGGAGACCAGCATCAGGTAACCCATGCCGCTAAATCGGACGAGGATAAGCCGCAGAAGATTGGGCTGCGCAGCGAGCATGCCGGGTAACTCTTTGAGATAGGTCAGGTATGGTCGCGGATCTCGCGGAGGCATGTGAACCGGATGCTCGGACTCTTTCATCGGAAGCTGCGAGAGCCAGGAGAGAAACAAAAAGCCAAAAGCGATCAAATGCAGCACCGCATAGCCGCGATGACCGGGGAACTGCGTAAGCACCAGATGAATCACCGCGCCCGCGCCCATGCCGATGACGGCCTGCATGATGTATCGCGCCGCCCAGCCCGCCGCACGGATGCGCTTCGGCACCATGCGCGTGACCATTTCCATCCAGGCCACCACGCCCACCCCGCCGATGAGACCACTCAACACCGGTGTGAGCACCACTACCGGCAAAATCCAGCCCTCCAGATGCTCCGCATACCACAGCACCAGACCCGCTACGAGATAGGGCAGCCTTTGCAGCAGGCCAAAGCCGAGCACCCAGCCTTTGAAATGCCTCATCTGCTCCACCTTCGGTGAGACAAACAACCCCGCGAAGGCAAACGTGGCCGCCAGCACCGCTGGCATGATCGAAATGATGAGCGAGCTGCCGTGGAGAGACTCCACCATCTTTGGCATCACCGTTTCCGGCTGGAGAAAGGCCAGCCCGCCCATGTAGAGGCCGCCCTCCAGGCAGTGGCACACGAAATTCCGCCGCACATGCTGATCATGATGGGAGGAAGGTGCTGCGGACATGTTTGTAGGCGCGGAAAAGGGGCGAATCCTGCCCCAAGATGGCGGGAAGGAAAGCGATTCATCCGCCTCCCATCTTGCATGCCGGTGAGGATGCTGTTTCATCGTCCCACACCCCTGCCCTTCCCATGACGCTCTCCCCCAAACTCGCCAAGCTCTTCAACGAACAGATCAACAACGAGATGTCCTCCAGCTACGTCTATCTCGCCATGTCCGCCTGGTTTGAGCAGACGCCCTACAGCGGCTTTGCGAGCTGGATGTTCAACCAGAGCCGCGAAGAGACCGCGCATGCGCTGAAATTCTACCAATACCTCGTGGACCGCGATGCCAAGGTCGAGCTGCAACCCATCGCCAAGCCGAAAGCGACCTTCAAATCCCCGATCGATGTCTTCGAGCACAGCCTGAAGCAGGAGCAGCTCGTCACCCAGCAGATCAACGAGCTATTCGAGGTCGCCGAGCAGGTCAAAGACCATGCCTCGAAAAACCTCCTGCTGTGGTTCCTCAACGAGCAGATGGAGGAGGAAAAGACCGTCCGCGACATGCTCGACCGCCTGAAATTCGCTGGTGACGACCGCGCCAGCCTCCTCGTCCTCGACCGTGAAGCTGGACAACGCCAGTCAGCGGCTGGTGGGGCAGATGAAGGCGCGGCGGCGTAAAATCGAGCGAACCTTCCTCGCTTTGCTTGAAACGAGGAAGGCCATTCAATCGGCTCAAGACGGCAGCGAAGTCTGCCTCGTATTCTTCGTCACCAGAGCCATCAGAGCTTCGACGAGGCCGCCGTTGGCTCCGCCGCCGTTCACGAGCACGTCGGGGACCACGCGGAGGTTCTTCTCGGCGATGATTTGGAAGAGCTGCATGAGCGCATAGGTGTCCTGGCCGACGGCTTGGATGCCGGCGTAGTGGGACTCGGCTTTGGCTTGGCCAGTGCTGCGGATGGCATCGGCTTCACCGGCGGCGCGGAGACGGGTGCTGGTGGCATCACCTTCGCTCTTTTTGACGGCGGCGCTGGCATGAAGTTCGGAAATGCGCACGCCTTCCTCGGCGCTGACGACTTGGTTCTGGATGTCGGCGAGCGAAGTCTGGCGAACGAGCTGCTGACGCTGCTTTTCGGCGGCTTCCTGCATTTCGTAGGTCTTGCGATGCTCCTCGGCGATTTTGCGGTCGGTCTGAGTCTTCATGAGCGACTCCGGCGGCGTGATGTCGCCGATGAGCGTGTCGATGGCCTCCACGTCGTATTCACGCAAGGCGGCGGCAATGTGCTGCGAGGCCTCGTTTTGCCGCTCGGTGCGGGCGCTGAGGAAATCGAGCACGGTGTAAGCCTGGGCGCTGTTGCGGAAGTAATTGCCGACAATCGGCTGCAAGGCGTGGTCGATGAGGTTTTGCACGGAACCGGCCCGCGAGATGACTTTCGGCGCTTCATTGGCTCCGATGTGGATGATTTGCGAAACGTCGAGGTTGAACGCGAAGCCATCGCGTGAGCGCACGGTGATGGAGTTGAGTTTTTCGTCGAATTGATGCGCTTCGGTGCGGTTGGCCCAGTTGAGCACGATGTTGGTGGTAGGCACGAGTTCGACACGCATGACGCGGGTGTTCACGGGATGCTTCCCGGGCAGCAACGGACGCACCCACACACCTTTGTGACCGACTTCGACGAGGTCGCCGTGTTTGAAATCAGGTCCGCTGACGTCTTCGTGCAAATTGCCGACGTAGCTGATGACGACACCGACATGGCCGATGGGGATTTCGACCATCTCCACCTGCTCGACGTGCGCGAACCACGGATTGAGGTTCCACTGACCGCTGAGCAAAATCTGCTCCTGCAAGCCGCGTCGACCTCCGGCGCTGAGGAAGGCCTGGGCGTCCTGGAAGTTGTTGTGACCAGCCACGATGGGGCCGGCGATCTCACCCTGCTCGATGCAGGCACCATCGAGCGTGGTGACGATGCCGACCTTGTCCGGCTCGATGTTCAGCAGGCGCAGCGATGCGGGCGAAATGCCGTGCTCATGGCAGTTCCGCGTGACGAGCACCTGAAACAGCGCCGGATTGATGCGATACGAGCCTGCGGTGAGCACCGCGAGCTGGCGGCCCTTTTCACCACCGTTTCGCAGGAAGGCGCGAGCATCCTGGAAGTGATCGCAATTGACCACACGGCCCAAAATGCGCTGCGGAGGGATGGCGCTGCCGGTGCGTGCGACGACGAGTGCCAGTTCACCCTGCGGCACGACGACCATGGGCATGCGCTGGACGCTGTACTGCCATTTCCAGTAACCAAAGTGCAGCCCCGGAGGCAGCGTGTCCGCCTGGAAACCAGCCTCGCCGTTCAGTGCGATGATTTCGCCCGGTGGCAGGCTGCGCATGGCAAAGCGTTTGATGACGAGCCCGACCTGCTGCTCGCCGATGTGAACGACGCCGAAGACATTGATGATGAGAAAGAAGAAGAGGATGAGCGTGGCCCACCAGTAGGTGAGCATGAGATGGAAAAGAGTGTTCATGGAGAAATGGAGTGTTGGATGGATGACGTCAGTCGTGTCGGAAGGGTCAATCAGGTCGTCTTATTTGGTGATGAGATCGAGGCGGTGACACTGCGGGCAGTGCCAGGCGCTGACTTTGCGGGCTTCGCGTTTGATGCCGAAGCACCATGCGTGGAACTGGCGCAGGATGGTGATGTCCATCGGGGTGGGGCTGACCCAGACGTTGTTGTTGAGAAGACAGCCGCGTGTCATCTCGCAGCCGCAGTCGCGGCAGGTGGCACGGGCACGGGTTTCCACGGGACGGCGAATGAGAGCCGTGCCGCAGGAAGCGGTGAGGTTCATGGATATGTTGGTTTCTGTTCTGACAGGGAAACCATGGTCCCGATGCACTGGCACCGGGCAGAGGATCGCCCTTCCAAATCGGCCTGCGAGGTTAGCTGTCGGACTGGTCCTTGGAAGTGGACTGGTCAGCGGTTACCCGCCTTCCTTCGCCCCGCCCTGCGTCTTTCGACTCAGGGAGTTTGGGTCCCCCGTGCCACCACTCAGGAAGGAGCGATGACTTCGGCTGCGGTGCCATTCACGCACGGCGCATGCCTTTTGTCAAAAGCGCCGTTACGGCGTGAATGAACAGCGCGGCACTTTGGCACTGAATTCAACGCCGCCCGCTTCGAAACGTCCACGCCAGGATGCGGCTCTTCTTCTGGCCCTGCCCCATGTCCATGACTCGAACCTCCGTGGGATTCACCTGGCGCAGCGTTTGCTGAAGCTTCGGCAGATGCTCGCTCTTCGAAACGAGGGTCGTGAACCACTCACACTGTCCGGCAAAGTCTGCGCTCTCAAAGATCATGCGGCGGATGAAGGCCAGTTCACCGCCCTCACACCACAACTCGTGGGATTGGCCGCCGAAGTTCAACGCCTGCTTCTTCAAACCGAGGTTTCGCCGCTTCCGCTGAGTGCCCTCAGCGGCTTCAGCAGCGGAAGCATGAAAGGGAGGATTGCACATCGTGAGGTCAAAATGCTCACCAGGCTGAATGATGCCGCGAAAGCAATGCGTGGGAGATTCTTGCAACCGGCACTCGATGCGATCTGAAACCGCCGGATGGCTCAAAACCATCTTCTCCGCCCAGCGATACGCTTTCGCATCCACTTCCGCGGCCACAAAGCTCCAGCCGTATTCACACACGCCGAGCAACGGATAGATGCAGTTGGCCCCGCTGCCGACATCCAGCACACGAACCGAAGGTCCTTGTCTCATCTCGATAAGATCCGCCAGATGATGCAGGTAGTCACTTCGACCTGGAATCGGCGGGCAAAGATAGCCCGCTGGAATGTCCCAATGCGGCAAACCATAGGCCTGACGAAGCAACGCTTGATTCAAGGCCTTCACCGCCAGCGGATTCGCATAGTCGATGGAGGCATCGCCATAGGCATTCGGCTTCACAAAGCCCTTCAAGGCCGGACTGACGGCGATGAGCGCCGGAAAGTCGTAACCCTCGCGAAAACGATTCCGCGGATGCATGCCTGCCTTGGTGGACTCATTCTTCATCGCCGACCACCTCCCGGCGGCGTGCGTCCTTCACCAAAGTATTTCTCGCTCCGATAGCGCAACCACACTCGCAGCACCTGCGGCACCTTTTCACGCTCAGCGGGCGTGAGCGACTCATAAAGCTCGATGGCCTTCTCACGCTCGGCACGGCAGGCAGCGTTGTTGTGAGCATCCCAGCGACTGCGTGCCAGGCGAATGCGACGGCAGACCTCTTTGATCAAAGCAACTCCAGCGAGCGGCTTGGCATCGGGTTTCTTCTTCGCAGGCATGACTGGGAATCAAACGCGAGCCGTGGCGCGATTCTCCAGGAACCAGCGATAGGTTTTTTCCACACCTTCACGAAACTGAGTGCCTGCCTTCCAGCCGAGATTCGTGAGGCGGCTCACATCAAGCAGACGTCGTGGATTGCCATCGGGCTGCGTGGTATCCCAGCGGATCTCGCCCGTGTAGCCGATGATTCCGCGAATCGCCTCTGCGGCATCGCGAATGCTAATTTCGGCACCCGTGCCGATGTTCACGATGTCCGCGCCGCTGTAGTGATCGAGCAGGAAGGAGCAGGCCTCGGCGAGATCATCGACAAAAAGAAACTCCCGCGTCGGCTTGCCGCTGCCCCAAAGCGTGACCCAAGGTGCATTCACGAGTTTAGCCTCATGAAAGCGGCGAATCAGCGAAGGAAGCACATGGCTGTGCTCGGGATCGAAGTTGTCGAAGGGGCCGTAAAGATTCGCCGGCATGCCGCAGATGAAGTCTTTGCCATGCTGATGCCGGTAGCCCTGGCAGAGCTTGATGCCCGCGATCTTCGCCACGCCATACGGCGCATTCGTTTCCTCCATCGGCCCCGTCATGAGGCTGTCCTCGCGGATCGGCATCTCGACGACTTTGGGATAAATGCAGGTGCTACCGAGGAAGAGCAGCTTCTTCACGTCAAAGCGATGCGAAGCCGAAAGCACCGCGTTCTGGATTTGGAGGTTGTTCAGCAGGAAATCGACCGGGTGCGTGTAGCTGGCCTTGATGCCGCCCACCGTGGCGGCGGCGAGGATGACGTATTCGGGCCTCTCGGTGGCAAAAAAGGCATCCGTGGCCTGCGGATCACGCAGATCCAGCTCCGCCTTCGTGCGTGTGATGATCTGCCACTCGGGTTTGCCCGAGTAGAGTTTCATCAGCGCACGCCCGACGAGACCATTGTGACCAGAGATGAAGATTTTTTTGCCGTTGGAGGACATCCACGGCTGATAGCTGCCGCCACCGCGATGTCTAGCGGTTCGTATCCGGGGCATTCCTGCCCCGTGAGCTTGGGGGCCAGGAATGCCCCCCTTGCACGAGTTGGCGCATCAGTTCCAGACACTCGCTCACTGGCCGCAGCCCCTGCGAAGGCGTGGGGTGGGTCAAACAGGCCGCGGCGGTGCAAACGGCGAGCCGCAGACGCTCCGCGATGGGCCATTCCTCGTGTGCGCCATGCAGATAACCAGCCGCAAAGGCATCCCCTGCCCCGGTGGCCCCGGCGATGAAACCCGGTGGCAGTTGGAGCGAAGCTTGATGATGCACCGCACCGCTTTTCTCCGCCACAACAGCTCCCGCCTCGAAGTGAATGATCACCTCGCGACGCACCCCACGCTCCAGCAGCTTCTTCGCGGCGGCCTGCATGCGGGGGATGTCCTGGTGTGCCGATTTGAGGTCCTCCTCCACCACCTTCCCGGCTTCGATTTCGTTCACAATCAAATAGTCTGTGAAGGGCAGCGAAGCCTCCGTGATGGCTCGGAAGTGCTCGTGTTCCGCACTGACTAGATCCACACTCGTGAGCAACCCCGCTCCTTTTGCCGCCTCCAGCACGCAAGAAGCCACGGTGCGGCCATCTTCGAGCATTCGATCCATTTCGCTCAACAGCATGAGATAGCCGAGGTGGAAGATTTTGGCCTGCGTGCGGCTAAAATCAAAGTGCGATGCTCCGAGAATGGCATTCGCCCCGAGTTGATGGAAAAACGTGCGCCTTCCTGTGCCCTTCACCGTCATCGCATCCGTGTAACTCGTCGGCGCGGCTTCGGTTTGATGCAGTTGAGTCGTGTCGATGCCCGCAGCGGCGCAGTCGCGCATGATCCAGTCCCCATTCGCATCCTGGCCCACGAGCCCCGCAGCCTCCAGCGGATAGCCCACCTGCATCGCGGCGAGATCCTTGAGCACATTGTAAGGTCCGCCGCCATTCGACGAGGCCTCGCTCTGGATAAACGCCAGCATGTCCTGCTCCGGGTAGCGGTCGATGAGCTTGACGTGGTCGATGATGAAATTTCCTCCCGCGAGGATGCCGGTGCGAGTCATGGGTTGGTCAGTCCTTGATACGCTCGTAGTAGCCGGAATCCTCACCGCCTGACGAGCCATTCACTGGAAAATGCTTCACGACATACTCGATCCGGTCCTCTGATACAAAGTGGCGGGTGCCTTCTGCTTTTCGAGGAACTGGCTTCGTGAGGTCATATTGCCAAATGTAGCTCTTCTTCGACGCATCCCATTTGGCCGAGTGCTCGCGGACTGACGGCCATTCATGTTCTTCTACCTCGACATAACATTTGGACTCCGAATCATAGGTGATGAGGATGAGATGGCTTTTCTCGGGACCTCCGCCTGGCATCCCCGTGGCAGGATTGAGACCTGGGTAGATGTCCTCCCTCCAAAGTGAAGCACCATCCGCCGACCAAAAGTAGCGAGCACTTGTTCCGAGTGCTTTGAAGCTCCCATCCTTCTCTTGATGAAACGCCCTCCACTTTCCAATGAAGGGCTCCAGCGCTTTCATTTCCGGCGTGGCTGGCCTTTCCGCAGGTGCCTGGCCCGGATGCTGGATGCAAAAGGGGAATTCATAGGTCTCTCCCTTCTTCAACGCGGACAAAGCCTTGCCGAGGTCACTCGCGCCGAGACCAGCGATCTTCTCGAACAGTTTTTTCTGGTAGCCGCTGGTATGCAAAAGCTCGAGAGTGACCTCATCACTCTTCACTTCGACTGAGATGACCTTCGCACGAAAAGCCGGGCATGAGGCTAGCTTTTCCACCGTGCCCGTGAAGGATGGCTCCGCCAGCGGTTGGGCGGCCTGCACGGATGGCCGCATCTCAAAAAGAGGCGTGGGAACCATGGGATCGTCCTCTTCATTCCAGGGGCCATGCAGTCGATCATAAAAGCCGCTCGTCGTGGAGAGGATCTGATCCTTCTGGTCACGAGACGTGGTTTTCCAGTCGATGCGATCATCGCGAGTGAAGGTGGCCGTATTCACCCGCTTCAAGCCGCGATCATCCGCCGGCTGGATGGTGGTAAAGGTGCGTGTCTTCTCATCCCAGGTGCTGCGCAGTGGCGGCGGACTGCCTTCAGCCAAGCTTCCTGCCAGATAAACCTGCGTAGCACGATCATACTCCACGATGTTGATGTCCGGCAAGGCAGGCACCTCCTCAGTGCCATCGCTGAACGTGATCTCCCGCCAGATGCCGCTGCCATCCGGCCGGGTATGGCAGACCATCTCGATCTTGGCCTTGGGATTGCCATCCATGCCGCCCCGCCATTCGCCGAGGTAGCACTGAAGCACGGCGGTGGCTTCATTTTCCGGCTTGGCACGCTCCGCCCGTTTTTCCTTGGTGAGCAGCGCATCCTCCAGCACAGCAGGGAACTCCACGCTTCGACCTCGTGACAGAAACATGGCAATGCCACGCACGTCCGGGTGCTCATCGAAGCGCCCTTGCAGATGATGAATCCGGCCACCAGCCTCCTGTAAGATGATCGAGTAGTTGCTCTCGCTGATGCCTTGATCCAGCACGACAGCCCGAAATGGCTTGCTCCCGCTGAGCGAGGCCAGCGGCTGCCCCGGATGCATTCGGATGATATTGACCACGGGTTCGAGGCCGAGCGTGTCGATGACACAATGAGGGAAAAGGTATCGCCGGCCGACTTTGAGATGGGAGACAAACTTGGACTCCATGGTGGCTCCTGAGCTGGTCTGCGAGAACGTCATCTCGCCTCCATCGCCACGAGACAGCTTCAGCGAAAAACTCTTCCCGTCCGAGCTAACCTCCCTGACCTCCACGATATGCGGCTCCTCCAGCAGCGGACTGAAGAGCCCTTGAGGCGGTGCGAAAGGCATCGGAAATGGAATGACTGGCGCTGGCGGATTGGTTTGTGCCAACACCCCGCATGAAGAGATCAGAAACGTGGAAATCCAAAAGCATGAGATCAGGCAGCGGCAGGTCATTTGCCGCTTTTTGTATCAAACAGGCCTGAAGATGAAAAGCACGAATCTCACCCCAGCCTCAAGGCATACCTCTCGCCGTGCCGGGTGAGTTTCACCTTTGCTCCGTAGATGGCGCTGAGGTTGGCGCTGGTGAGGATGTCATGCTTCGCGCCGGAGGCGAAGACGCGACCGTCTTTGAGGAGGAGGCAGTGGGTGATGGCGGGGAGGATTTCTTCGACGTGGTGGGTGACCATGACGAGCGAGGGGCTCTTGGGCCGGGCGGCGAGGGTTTGCATCCACTGGAGGTAATGCTCGCGGGCGACGGGATCGAGACCGGCGCAGGGTTCGTCGAGGATGAGCACTTTAAATTTTGCCATCAAAGCACGGCAGATGAGCACTTTTTGCTTCTCGCCTTGGGAGAGAGGTCCCCAGAAGGCTTCGCGAAGGTAATCGCAGCCGACTTGCTTCAGCAGCTTCGCGGCTTCGCGGAAAACGGCGGGGCCGGGGAGGTCGATGAGATTCAGTTTGGCCTCGCGACCGCTGGCGATGACATCGAGCACGGGCTCGCCGCTTTCGAGGTAGGTGGTGAGGGTGTTGGTGACGAGACCGACGCGACGGCGGACTTCGCGCCAGTCGTCGTCGCCGAAGACGCTGTCGCCGATGCGCATGGTGCCATCGGTGGCGCTGTCGTAGCCGGTGATGAGATTGATGAGGGAGGTCTTGCCGCAGCCATTGGGGCCGAGGATGCACCAGTGCTGGCCGGGATCGACCCGCCAGGAGATGCCTTTGAGGATGGGACGGCCACGGCGAAAAGTGAGATCGGTGACTTCGAGAACGGGTGAGGGCATGAGGGATGAGTTTAGAAGCCTAGAAAAGGGAATGACCGACCACGGAATACACTGAATACACGGAAAAAGAAGGAAAGTGTCCGCTTCACCAGACTCATCCAAAAGGTGGGAGAGCATGATAAGACCGGGGTCTGATCTTTCCGTGTATTCCGTGTTTTCCGTGGTTCCCCATTTATGGATTTAGAAGCCTTCGAGGACGATTTTGCCGCGTGATTGACCGCTCTCGATGAGGGACTGGGCTTTTTTGAGGTTCTCGGCGCAGATTTTTCCAAAGTGATCGGCGAAGGTGCTGCGGATGACACCGGCATCGACGAGGACGGAGACTTCGTTGAGCAAATGATGCTGGGCGATCATGTCCGGCGTCTGAAACATGCTGCGGGTGAACATCAGCTCCCAGTGCAGGGCGATGCTCTTTTTCTTCAGCAGCTTCACGTCGATGCTGGGTGGATCGTCGATGAGGCAGAGGTGACCTTGCGGCGCGAGCGACTCGACGATCTGCTCCCAGTGCTTGTCCGTCTGCGTGAGTGCCGCCACATGCGTGACCTGCGGGATGCCGAGGCGCTTCAACTCGGCGGAAAGCGGCTGGGAATGATCGATGACATGATGCGCACCGTTTTGTAGCACCCAGTCACGTGACTCCGGCCGCGCGGCGGTGCCGATGACAGTGAGCGCGGTGAGTCGGGAGGCGATTTGCGTCAAAATGGACCCCACGCCACCGGCCGCGCCGATGATGAGGAGGCTCTGGCCTTGCGGATGCTTGCCGGGAGCGATGCGGAGACGTTCAAAGAGCATCTCCCAGGCGGTGATGCTCGTCAGCGGCAGAGCGGCGGCTTGAGCAAAACTGAGCGAACGCGGCTTTTTGCCCACGATGCGTTCATCCACGAGATGCAGCTCCGAATTGCAGCCGGGACGTGTCACATCGCCCGCATACCAAACCTCGTCGCCGGGCTTGAAGAGCGTGCAATCCGGCCCGGTGGCCTTCACGATACCCGCGGCATCCCAGCCGAGAATGGCCGTCTGCCCAGCCGGAGGCTGCGCCCGGAGGCGCACCTTTCCATCCACCGGATTCACCGCGATGGCACGGATCTCAACGAGCAGATCTCGCCCCGAGGGCACGGGATCAGCCGCGGTGAAATCAAACAACGATTCCGCTTCGGTGAGCGGCAGGGATTGGCGATAGCCGATGGCTTTCATGCGTGGAGATACTGCGGACCTTGAAGCCTGCAAGCATCGCCTCACTTCCCGAAGCACTGCACACGCCCATCCATCGTGCTGACATACACGCGGCCTTGAGCCACAGTGATGCCATCCCACACTGGGGGGGGTGAGTTCAAGGCCGGTGGATTATTCGCCGGTTTTGGTGTTCACAACCCACATTTTGGCGCCGCAGAGGCCTTCGAGGGCATGAACAAAACTCAACGTTTTTGCTCCCGCTGTGAATCCTTGAATCGCTGAAGCATTTCACGGGTAATTTCGATCTTTTCGATCTCCATGAGGTTCTTACCTGTTTCGATGGCGATCCAGAGTTTAGCCATCAGGGATGCTCGAAAACGCGGGGATGCTGGGTCGCACTCTTTGACGACGATGTATTCATCGATCTCACCTTCGTCGTCTCGGCCAGCTTGATGACTCAGCCAGAGGTTCTGGTGCGCTAATGATTGTGGGAACTCAGTTATAGGGCGTTCGATCCACTCATTCGCATGACGGTAATAGCGAAAGCGGGACTTCGCCCACTCAGTCTCACGGTCGAAGACGATCAGGACGGGAACACCGTTATCAAACTGGAGGGAGATCGGGATAAAAGCCCCTTCCCATGCGATGACTCGACCAGTGTGTTTAAACTCCAGCTTGTTCTTTGGTTCACCACCACCAAACCCGAGACCATGCCCAAAGCCGAACCAGCGTTTCTGTGAACCTGACTCCTTCACATGAAGGGTTTCACCTGAGATCAGCAGGATGTCTTCTTCCGAGGACCAACTCTCGCGAAACAGTCCAGCATAGGCATGGCCACTGAGCGTTAATCCAATAACTAGCAGCAGTGCGCCGAGCGATAGGTAAGGTCTCATAAAGCACCATCTGGGCCTCATTTCCCGAAGCACTGCACGCGTCCATCCATCGTGCTGACATACACGCGGCCTTGAGCCACAGTGATGCCATCCCAAACAGGGGGGCTGGTGAGTTCGAGGCCGGTGGATTGCTCGCCGGTTTCGGTGTTCACGGCCCACATTTTGGCACCGCGACGGCCTTCGAGGGCTTCGTTCTGTTCGTTGAGCTCTTTGAGGATTTCGGGGTCTTTGGCGGCGAGACGTTCGAAGGCGTATTCTTCGTCGATGGTATCAGGAGCACCGCTGACGAGGACGGTTTTTCCGGCCAAGGCCATGCTGCGGGCGACGATGGGGACGAAGCGGTCCCAGGTGTGCTTCACGAAGCTGCCTGCGCCGCCTTTGCCACCCTTGCCTCCACCGGCGGGTTTGAACCACAGGGCGGCTCCGACTTTGCCTTTTCCGGTTTCGACACCGGCTCCGATGCCGTGGGCGGTGTTCGCAGAGCTGTCGCGGCTGTCGCCGTTGTCGAAATTGCAGATGAGCACGGCGTCGGCGGGTTTGGAGTCGGGGGCTTCAAAGCGCTGCTGCACTTCGGCAGGCGTGAGGGCTTTGTGATAGAGGGCGAACTGGTCGAGCAGGCCGCTGAAACCTCCGGCGCTGCCTTCGGCGGCTCCTTCGCCATTGCCGAGATACATGGGACGGGCGGGTTTGGAACCGACGGTGGTTCCGGTGCCTTCAGCGACGAGTTTGCCATCGAGATAGAGCGCCAGTTTGCCGTCAGCGGCTACCGTGCCGACGAGGTGGTGCCAGCCTTCGGTCAAGGCTTCGGCGGAGACGATGCTGGTGACTTTGCTATCGCTGCGAACGTGCCACTGCGGTTTTTTATCACGGATGTCGAGCACGAGGCCGACCAACGGGCCACCGTGGTGGAAAACGGTGCCGTTGGCGGTATCGGGCAAGACCCAGGCTTCGATGGAAATGGCGGACTCGGTGGGATCGAGCGCTTCATGGTCGGGGAAGAGCACGGAGCCGGGGATAGGAGCATTGGCGACCGCAGGTGCGGCATTGCCTTTGCCCTTTCCTTTACCTTTCCCCTCGGCCTTGGCGTTCTTTTTCGCGGCTTTGCCTTCCTTTTCGAGCTTCGGCGGCTGCACGGCGAGCGGCTGACCATCGGGGCCGAGGGCGAGGCTGTTGCCTTTGCGCTCGGTCGTGGCTCCTTCGGTGGTAAAGGACTCTTCTGGCGGCGTTTTCGGCGAGGAGAAGAGGGTGTACTCCATCGTGGTGGTCCATTTGTAGTATTGAGCCTCGCGGCCGTAGGAATACACGTTCTTGTCGTCGTGGACGAGGATCCGGCCTGCGGGGGCATATTTGCCAGCCTGATAATAACCGCCGTGACCTCCGGCGAAGCTCTTGCCATAGACCCAGTAGCTGCGGTGGAAGTTCGAGTCGTCGAGGAAGCCCATCGGCGCGAAAAGATGAGCGCCTTCGCCTTTGTGGGCACCGCCTTGTTTGTCGAAATCACCGCTGACAGGGCCGACTTCGACGCGTTTGCCGTCTTCGATGATTTTTTGCGTGCGGAGGTAGGTCCATTTGCCGTCGCTGCTGAGGATGTCGTTGAGAGCGACGGGCATTTGCAGTGTCTTGTGGCGGTCATTGAGGTCGCCGCCGGTGTCGGGGTCTTTGTCGTCGTAGTTTTGCTTCACACGCATCTCGCCGGTTTTCGCGTCGAGTCGGTAGAACCACAGGCCGCCGTCGAGGAAGCAGGAGTGACCGGCGATGCAGCTCACGAGGCCGTTTTCGACCAACACGCTGCCATGCACAGGCCAGACGCTTTCCATCATTTCCCAGGCTCCATGGCTGAGCATGACGGGCGCGGCCTGGAACTTCCAAACGAGCGCTCCATCCGTGGCGCGGAGGCAATAGACGAGGCCGTCTTTGCCACCAAAGAACACGCGGCCTTTCCAATACGTGGGCGGTGAGTCGATGCGGCCACCGGCGATGAAATGCCACGCTTCTTTGCCGGTGGCGGCGTCAAAGGCATGCAGCGTGTGTTTATCGACCTCGCTGACGAAGGTCAAACCAGCGGCGGTGGTGGTCGTGCTAAGCGGTGGCGAAAGTTTGACCTCCCAAGCCATGCCGAGATCCTTTTTGAGATCGCTCTTCGCCGCGCCGCTGCGGGCGTTGTCGCCGCGATAAGTTGGCCAATCGGCGGAGTCGGCCTCTTTTTCGTCGATGGCATCGGCATAAGCGGGGCCTTTGATGAGGCGCTGATCATCCGGCGTATTCGCAGGCATCGGGTAACGCGGTGCGCTGGCCATGACGGCCATACCATCGAGTTTTGCCTCGGGGTAGCAGGCGCAGTTGTGCGGGCCGGCATAGGTGAGGCCATTCGCGGGCATCACGCCGTAGAGGCAGGCACCACGCACCCAGTGATTGAGGTCCCAGTGCTGCTTGTCCATATCGACATACTCGATGCCGGTGCGGCTGGGCATGATGTACTTCTCCGTCGCCTTGCCCATGTAGCAGCGATGATGGAACCAGTAGGTGCCCTCCGGCACGTCGGGGAAGAAGCTCTTCTTTTTCTCGCCGGTGATCGGGTCAAAGCCGCGATACTCGCCGCTTTGATTGCCCTGAAGATTGCCGGAGTTCCACACGAGGCCCTGCGCCACGACGACGTCCTCCAGGCTGCGGTAGCCGCTTTTTTCATGCGGCGCGGTCCACATGTCTTTGCCGGTTTCGGCGTTCATTCCCTTCATGGAGCCATCGCCTCCGGCGTAAATGATCACGTCATTGTGCATGACGATGCGCGGGGCGAAATTGAACTCATACAACGCACGGCGCTTCGTAGGATCGGTAGTGAATTTCACCTCGCCGGTCTTCACATCGCGGGCGGCAATGCCGTCGCCATTGTAATAGACCACGCGTTTGTCATCGAGCGCCAGCGTGACGGGCGCGATACGGTCCTCTTGCTCCCACAAGGTCTTGCCGCTCTCCGCATCGACGGCGAGCAGGTGCTTCGGTTTGCCATCCCAATTGAACTCCGTTTCCACACGCTTCTGATCGCTCTGCTGCTGCACGGCGAACTCCTGGTTCAAGCGCCAGGCTTCCTTGTTCACGAGGGCGTAAATCGTGCCGTTGCGCATGATGATCTCCTCCGTGCCCTTCGTCTGCGGATAATCGCGGACGAGTGCGCCCGTGCCGCCATCGAAGCAGGAAATCGGCGCGGTGATGCCCATGGTCACATAGACTTTGTCACCCATGGCCACGAGGCGACGCGTGAGCTGAGTGGGGCCGGATTTCAGCGGCCAAAGGTGGGTGCTCCACTCCGGGATCGGCTTTTTCCAAAGCACGGTGCCGTTGAAGGCATCGCGAGCGATGAGCATCCACTTCGCCGGCATGAGAATGGAGATGCGACTGCCCTCGTCGATGATGTAAAACGTGCGGCCACCTGCCGAGACCTGCGCACTGACCGATGACATGCGGTCGTGATGGCGACTCCAGCGCGGATTTCCCACCCACTGCATGCGAGACGGCGGTCCGACGAGCATGTCTTTCGACGTGGGGTTTCCCTTCGAATCGTAGGCGTAGTGCGTCCACTCATCCATGTCCTTCGGCCAAGCCTTCGTGATCTTCTCCCAAGCACCACCCTTTTTCACCATCGCCACGCCCAGCGGCGTCAGCACGCGGTCGATTTCCTCTTTGGAAACGGCGGCCGGGTCCTCGATGACGAGCAGGTTCACATAATTCTCGATGTAAGGCAGGTGCTTGCCGTTCCACTCCGAAACCGCCACCGCACCGCTCACTCCGGCCTTGTAAATGGCGTCGCGGATCGCTGGCACCTTATCCGCTTCCATTGTCAGGCCCTGGACTTGGTAAGAATCATTCGCCCGGAGCTTTTGCGTCACCGTGCCGTCACCACAGCCGACATGGACCACGATGCCGCCTTTGACGCCGGACTGGGAGAGGATGTCGGAGGCCTCGTCAGCAAAGAGCGAAGGGCAAAGGGCGAATAGAAAGAGGGCGAGACGCTTCATGGAGGGGCGATAACGACCGTCAGAAGGCCAGCTTTCAGCAGTTTCCCCTTTCCTGAAACTCCAAAGCCGCTACCCTCCGCCCCCCATGATCAAAGTCGGCCTCGTTTCCCTCGGTTGCGCGAAGAACCTCATCGACTCGGAAATCATGATCGGCCACCTTCAGCAGGCAGGCATGGTCATGACGCCCGAGCCGGACCTCGCGGATGTGCTTATCGTCAATACCTGCTCGTTCATCGACATGGCGAAAAAGGAGTCCATCGGGGCGGTGCATGACGCTGTGGACGGTCGGTCCACCTCAAAAAAGCGCACGAAACAGAAAATCATCGTCGCTGGCTGCCTCTCGCAGCGTTTTTCGCAGGAACTCCCGAGCCTGATGCCGGATGTGGATGCTTTTATCGGCCTTGATCAGATCACCCAGGTGGCTCCGATCATCCAAAACCTCCTCGGCACGAAGGAGCATGAACAGGAAAACCTCGTCACCAAGCAGCCGAAATACATCCCGGACTACGACACGCCGCGCTTCCGCCTCACGCCGCAGCACATGGCCTACATCAAGATCGCCGAAGGCTGCAACCACCCCTGTTCTTTCTGCATCATCCCGCGCATCCGCGGCCGCCACCGCAGCCGCACGCAGGAAAGCATCGTGCAGGAGGCCCGCCAGCTCGTGAAAAGCGGCGTGAAGGAGATCAACCTCATCTCCCAGGACACCACCTACTTCGGCATGGATAAATGGGAAGGCGAGCGCCCGAAGCCCCGCAGCGGCGTCGATTCGAGCAAAGGCGAATCCCTTTCCACGCTCATCCGAGAGCTGAACAAGATCGAAGGTGATTTCTGGATTCGACTGCTCTACACGCACCCGGCGCACTGGAGCGATGACTTGATCCAAGCCATCGCCGAAAGTCCCAAAGTGGCCCGCTACATCGACATGCCGCTGCAGCACATCAGCGATCACATGCTCGACCTCATGAAGCGCGAGACCAATGGCGCTTACATCCGCGACCTCGTGAAGCGCATCCGCGCGGGCATCCCCGGAATCGCCATCCGCACCACCTTCATCGTCGGCTTCCCCGGTGAGACGGAGGCCGATTTCAACGAGCTGATTCAATTCATCGAAGACAGCGCCTTCGAACGTGCTGGCGTGTTCAATTACAGCCGTGAGGAAGGCACCCGCGCCGCGAGCATGGAGGATCAAATCCACCACATGACCCGCAAAGCCCGCTGGAACGAATCCATGCGTGCCATCCAGCGTGGCGTGGAGAAGTACAACCGCTCCCAGGTGGGCAAAACGCTGCGTGTCCTCGTCGAGGAACCCGGCGTGGCCCGCAGTGAGATCGACGCCCCAGACATCGACACCACGGTCTTCGTGAACAAGAAGCTCCCCGTCGGCTCCTTCGCCGAGGTGAAGATCAAGGAATGGCGCGGCTACGACCTCGTGGCGTCGTAACCAAAGATAAAAATCTGCTTTGCGGCGGCGGCGTGCTAGGCACTGTCCGCCCCACTTATGCACGACCCCCGCATCGACGCCCTCTCCCGCCAGCTTGTCCGCTACTCCACGAAGGTCAAAAAAGGCGATTTCGTCTGGATCGACCTCTTTGATGTGCCTGCAGCCGTCGGGCAATCACTGATCCGCGAGGTCGTAGCGGCGGGCGGCAAGCCGATGGTGCGCCTAAATGATGCGGTGATCACCCGCGAACAGATGATTCATGCCGACGAGCATCAGTATGACCTCATCGCCAAGAACGCGCTCGCTTTGATGAAGCAAACGCAGTGCTACATCGCCGTGCGTGGCAGCCACAACATCACCGAAAGCTCCGATGTGCCCACGGCCAAGATGCAGATGGTCATGAAGAAGATGCGCCCGGTGCAGAACTGGCGTGTGGGCAAGACGCGCTGGGTGGTCCTGCGCTGGCCGAATGCCAGCATGGCGCAGCAGGCCGGCATGAGCACGCAGGCCTTTGAGGACTTCTTCTTCCGCGTGTGCCTGCTGGACTACGCAGAGCTCGAACCGGCCATGAAGTCGCTTCAAAAGCTCATGGATAAGACCAGCGACGTGCATCTCAAAGGCCCAGGCACGGATCTCAAATTCAGCCTCAAGGGACTGAAATCCATCTACTGCGGCGGCAGCCACAACATCCCGGATGGCGAGTGCTTCTCCGCGCCCGTGAAGGACAGTGTCGAAGGCGTCATCAGCTACAACGCTCCTTCGATTTACCAAGGCATCGCCTTTGACAGCGTGAAGCTCGAGTTCAGCAAAGGGAAGATCGTCAAGGCCACCGCGAACAACACCGCCGCCATCAACAAGATCTTCGACAGCGACAAAGGTTCTCGCTATATCGGGGAATTCGCCATCGGCTTCAATCGCGAGATCAAGGAGCCCATGCGTGACATCCTTTTCGATGAAAAGATCGCCGGCAGCTTCCACTTCACGCCCGGCCAGGCCTACGAAGGTCCGGCGGACAATGGCAACCGCAGCCAGGTTCACTGGGACCTCGTGAACATCCAGCGCCCCGAATACGGCGGTGGTGAAATCTGGTTCGATGGCAAGCTGATCCGCAAGGATGGCCAGTTCACCCTGCCAGAACTCAAGGCCCTGAACTATTGATGCGCGCCTCATGACCCGCTTTCGCCCCTGCATTGACCTCCACGATGGCTGCGTGAAGCAAATCGTCGGCTCATCGCTGCGTGATGATGGAACGGGTTTGAAGACCAATTTCGTCAGTGACCGCGACTCAGCGTGGTATGCGCAGCTTTACCAGCGCGACGGGCTGACGGGCGGACATGTGATTTTACTGGGCAAAGGCAATGAGGAAGCGGCCAAATCGGCCGCCAAAGCCTTTCCGAACGGTTTGCAGATCGGTGGAGGTATCCGGCCGGAAAACGCGGCGGAGTATCTCGACGCGGGTGCGAGCCATGTGATTGTCACGAGCTACCTGTTCGAGTCAGACGGCATTTTCAGTGAAACGAAGCTCGAAAGCATGGTGAAGGCCGCTGGCCGCGAAAAGCTCGTCATCGACCTCAGCTGCAAGGCCACGGCCAATGGCTGGACGGTAGCGATGAACCGCTGGCAGACGCTCACCACGCTCGATGTGACCCCAGATTCGCTGAAATGGCTGGCCGGGCATTGCGCGGAGTTTTTGATCCACGCTGTCGATGTCGAGGGCAAGTGCGAGGGCATTGATGAGTCGCTCGTGAGCTTCCTCGGCGAGCATTCCCCCATCCCGATGACCTATGCCGGCGGCATTCGTCATCTCGATGACCTCAAACGCATCGATGAACTTAGTCACGGCCGCGTCGATGGCACCGTGGGCAGCGCCCTCGACCTCTTTGGCGGCACCGGGGCGAAGTATGATGAGTTGGTGGCCTGGAACAGGCGTGGTCCGGCAGGCCTTCGGGAGTGAAGTTGCAGGATTTGAGCGTTGGGTTTAGTCTTTTCGCATGAGCACCGTCCTAGAAATCGAATCCGCCATCAGCGAACTGCCCAAGCAGGAGTTTTGGAAGCTTGCGGAGTGGTTTGATGATGTTCGCGAACGCACCGGGGATCAGCAGATGGAAGCCGATGCTCAAGCCGGGAAACTGGACTTTCTTTTTGCAGAAGCAGAGGCCTCACGCCAGGCAGGACAGAACAAGCCCTGGCCTGCTGACGCATGAAATCCACGGCATCACCGCGTTTCTGGGATTTGCTTCACGCCTTGCCCCAGGAGATTCAAGAGCTGGCTGCCAAGAACTACCGACTCTGGCTGGAAAATCCCCAGCATCATTCGCTGAACTACAAGAGGCTTGCGGGTGGAGGACACCGCTTTTCGGTGCGTGTGAGAGACCACTACCGTGCAATCGCCTGGAAACTACCTGA
Source organism: Verrucomicrobiaceae bacterium (assembly GCA_016713245.1). Taxonomy (GTDB): domain Bacteria; phylum Verrucomicrobiota; class Verrucomicrobiia; order Verrucomicrobiales; family Verrucomicrobiaceae; genus Prosthecobacter. Next base: position 2,640,946 of record JADJPM010000004.1, read on the forward strand.
CGGCGACGTGGAGTGGGTTTGGATCGGCAGCCATGCAGACTATGACCGCTTGCTGAATCGAAGGTGAACGGCCCGAAGGCATGAATTCTCAGCGGAAGAGCTTCGTGCCCGCCTTGAAGTGCGCCGCGTGCTCGACCATGCGCATTTCGACGCGTTCGCGAATGGTGCGCTCGCCGATGCCGTCGTGTTTGGTGGCGATGAGAGCTTTGAGCAGGTCGATGAGGGCTTTCACATCGTCCATCATGACATATTCAGGAGCGATCTGGCGCTGGATGCCGATGTTGTGGTAATTGCCGAGCGGGACGGAGATGCCCACACTGCGGATCCCAGCCGCCTGGACAGCCGTGGCTTCGCAGGCTCCGGCATCGAGAAGGACTCGCTGGACGCGGATGGCCTGCTCCTTTGCTGTGGTGGTCAAAACGGCCACGGCCTCGCTATCGAATACCGAAACACGATCTCCCACACGCACCATGGGGCCGCCGCCCATCACCGCACCATTCACTGGGCGACTCGTCTCTATGGAGACGAAGACGCTGTCTTTTCCAAAGGGCCAGGTTTGAGCCAGATGCCAGGCACCGAGCCAGCCGACCTCCTCCGCACGGGTGAAGGTGGCATGCACCGTGGTCTTCACTTCCAGCCGGGCCAGTTCGAGCAGCGTCATGACAATGACCGCGCAGCCGATGAGGTCATCACAGGCGGCCGCTTCAATGCGGGTGCCCGTGATTTTGACAGGGAAATTCCAGGTGGCGATCTCGCCATGGGATTTGCGCAGGCCCGCTTTGATGGCGGCATCCATCTCGGGGATCACGCTGCTGCCGAGGAACTGCCAGCCGTCATCACCCTGCACAAAAGCCGGGTGGTCCATGTGAGCGCCGAAGACCCAGGTGGGCTTGCTCCGCGAGGTGCCGTTTTTGTAAGTGACCAGGAGGTTTCCGAACTTATCCCGCTTCATCTTCACAAAGGGGCAGCCAGTGAGCAGGGCCTCGATTTCGGCACGGACATGGTATTCATGAAACGGGGCCGTGGGCTGCTTGAGAAGTCGCTTGAGGATGCTAGGGAGGCTGTGGGACATGATGCCCACCGTAACGCACATTTTATAAACGCCAACACCTCGTGAAGAAGCTCCGCCATTTCCTGGAAACCGCCCTGCTCGAGGTCGTGGCGTGGGTTTTGCCACGGCTGCCGCGTCCTGCCCTGCTCGCACTCGCCCGCGGCATCGGCACGCTGGCCTTCCACCTCGATAAACGTGGTCGGACGACGGCGCTGGACAATCTGCAGCACGCTCTCGGTGATCAATACGATGACGCGGGCCGCCGCCGCATCGCCAAAGGCTCGTATCAGACCTTTGCGAGGACCTTTCTGGACTTGTTTTGGTCCACCCGGCTCACGAAGGACAACTGGCAGCCCTTTTTCGACATCCACATCCCGCAGCCAGAGATGGAGGAGCAGGCCCGCCGCACTGGCGGGGTGTGGGTAACGCCTCATTTCGGCAATTTCGAACTGGTGAGCATGGTGTGGGGCTTTCGCGGCTTTCCCTTCACGGTGGTGGCGCAGGACTTCAAAAACCCGGCCCTGACACGACTCTTCAAAAAGCTCCGCGAGCACTCCGGCCACACGATCATCCCGCAGGAGAATGCGATGATCAAACTCATCAAGACACTGAAACGCCAGGGCCATGCCGGCTTGCTCACCGATCTGAACATCGCTCCCGGCAAGGCTGCCGCTGCGATCCAATGCTTTGGCCTCTGGACCTGCGTGCCCACCTTGCATGTCGAACTGGCGAAGCGCCTCGGCCTTTCGATCATCACCGGCGTTTGCCGCCCGCTGGAGGGTGGACGCTACGAGGCCCGTGCATTCGAGGCCATCCAGCCGGGACCGGATGACGACACTCGGGAGCTCACCCAGCGTGTGTGGAATGGCTTTGAAGCCGCGATTCGCCAACATCCCGAGTGCTGGATGTGGATGTACAAGCACTGGCGCTACATTCCAAATGCCGATGCCTGCGCCAAAGACCCCGCCTATCCGGACTACTCGCATGCGAACGCCACTTTTTTGGAGATGATCCCGGAGCCGCTGCGGCCCAAAGTCTCGTGAAGAGCTACATCGGCGGTTTCACCAGCATGCTGGCGGCGCTGGGCACTCCGCTGCGGGCAGACGAGCCGCTGAGCAGGGTCTTTCCCGTGAGCCGACAGGACATGTAACCCACGAAGATCTCCGCTCGCATTTCCACCGGCAGGCGCTCGGCATCATCCGAGACCCAAATGGTGGCCGTCTTCATCTTTTTGTAGCTGGAGAGGGTAAGCGAATCCCGATCGATCTTGCGGATCTTCACCGCGAGCTTGATGCAGGGCTTGCTCTTGCCTTCGACTTCCAATTTCTCACGCCCCAGCACTTCAAAAGTCGTCAGGTAAGGCTTGTCCCAGGGCTGCACGACGCGGGTGACGCTCTCGCCATTCGCCAGGGGCAGCCCGCGCACGAAAAGAATGATCGAGAGCAGATCCTCCACAGGCGAAAAGCCGCAAACGAACGTCGATGTCGAGGCGGCACCTTCTTTAGGCAGAGTGGTGGATTCGGTAATCACACGCTTCGGCTGAAACGAGACACGATAGCGGCAGGTCTCGCTGCGATCCGTCTCGCTGTGCTGCATGAAGATGGGATGAAGCGTGTCCCGGCGGATGATCGACGACATCGTGCAGTCATAGGTCCACAGCGTGCGGGCAAAGCCGGTGCTCGATGCCTGCGCCGTGGCCCGCCAGTAGCTGTCCCCTGCCTCTTGCACGGTCACCCGAGCCGTGCCGGCTTTGATCGAGTTGTTCCAGCCGAGTTCGAAATCTAAAACACAGGCTGGAACCTTCAAAGTGCCCGGCGTTGTCTTCGTCAGCGTGGAGGCCCAGTCAGGCTCAGCAAGGGCAGTGGACGTCAGAATCAGGAGAGCGAGCAGAAAACGCATGGGGTGGATCAAACGGACCTCATCTGGGTGCTTTCGCTCAATCTTCGTCTTTGGATTCCTCGCTCACTGCCCAAGGCTCAAATACTCACGAACGGTGTGATTCATGGCACGGCGGGCCGCAGGAAAGCTATCCGCCACGAGTCCGAGGGTCTCCTCCAATGCGAACTCATCTGCCAACACATGCTTTTGCGCCGCCTCCAGATGGCTGACGACGACCTGCTCGTAGTAGTCCACATCCGGTGCCCCACGCCTTTCCGCCCGCCGGTGAATGAAATCAGGATACAGGCAGGTGAGCACGAGGAACTGATTCGCACACTGCACATGCAGGAAGAACTTGTGATGCCCACCGGCCTCCTGAATAGCCTCCAGGTAGTCCACACTATAAAGGCTATCGATGCTGCGGTTGATCTCGTCCGGGCCTTTCGAGGCTCCGCAACCGAAATCAGCGAACACGACGGCCATGTAATCGGCCACCTGAACCGCCGTGATACCGCGTTCCCGGAGCGTGTGACGGATGACGAGAAAGAAAAACAGCTCCGGTGAGACTTGAAGGCCTCGTTTGGACATCACCACCTCCTCAAACAAGCGCTCGTTGTCGAGGATGAGGGAGATCGCCGCAGGATCATCGAGTATCGCATTGAATCCCTCTCGGTTGCGATCCGTGGGAGCGAGCGTGTCACGAATGAAATACCAGTCCGCAGGGGTGAACCGGAACCAGCAGCCAGGGCGGGGAAAACGCGTCATGGTGAGAAGGCTTGAACTGACAGATTCAGTGAGCATAACCAGTGCCAGGTGTGATTGGCGTGTTCGACGCGGCCTTGGTAAGGGCGTTCAAACTTCCCCCGGCTGGCCAACAAGACTGCATCACGGTTGAAATGCCCGCCAGCATGGGCCATGAACCGGGCCGCCTTCCTCCAACCCGGCGGTTTTACCTCGCATGGCCATCCTGAAATCCCGCAAACTCAAGAGCATCCCCGCCGAAATCACTGTCCCCGGCGACAAGAGCATTTCCCATCGCTCCGCGATGTTCGCTGGCCTCGCCAAAGGCACCACCATCATTGATGGCTTCCTTCCCAGCGAAGACTGCCTCTGCACGGTGAAGGCCATGCAGGCCCTCGGTGCTGAGGTGCAGCCACTCGAAGAGGTGGAAGGAGTCGGCCTCGTGAAGCTCGCCATCACCGGCAAGGGTTCCAAGCTCCAAGCGCCCACACATCCGATTGATTGCGGGAATTCGGGCACCACCACCCGCCTTCTTTGCGGCATCCTTGCCGGTCAAAACTTCACCACCGAGCTTTTCGGCGATCCCTCCCTCTCGAAACGCCCGATGAAACGCGTCGCCGATCCGCTCGCCCAGATGGGTGCCCGCGTCGAAGGCCAGGGCGAAAAGATCTGCGCCCCGCTGAAGGTTCACGGAGGCACTTTGAAGCCGATGTATTACAAACTGCCCGTCGCCAGCGCCCAGGTGAAAAGTGCCGTTCTACTCGCGGGCATGTTTGCCCAGGGAAAAACGACCGTCGTCGAGCCGGTGGCCACTCGAAACCACACCGAGCGCCTCTTCAGCCACTTCGGCATCAAATGGCTGCGAGAGGACGACGCCGTCAGCGTCTATGGCCCCCAGGAACCCCAGGCTCGCGACGTCATGGTTCCGGGTGACATCTCCAGCGCCGCCTTCTGGATGGTCGCCGTCGCCGCCTCTCCCGGTGCTCAAATCACGATCAAGAATGTCGGCCTCAACCCCACCCGCACCGGCATCCTCAATGTGCTCCTGCGCATGGGGGCCCAAGTCACCCACTCGGAGCTTCAATCCGATGGCGAACCTCGCGGAAACATCGTCGTCAAAGGCGGTGAACTGAACGCCACCGTCATCGGCGGTGCCGAGATCCCGAATGTGATCGACGAACTGCCCATCCTCGCCGTCGCCGGTGCCCTCGCTCGTGGGAACACCCTCATTCGCGATGCCGAGGAACTCCGCGTGAAGGAAACAGATCGCATCGCCGCCGTGGCCCACAACCTCCGCCTCATGGGCGTGAAGGTCACTGAGCGTCCCGATGGCATGGAAATCGAAGGCGGTGCGAAATTGCAGGGAGCCACCCTGCCCTGCTTTGGTGATCACCGCATCGCCATGGCCTTCGCCATCGCCGGCATGTTCGCCGAGGGTACCACCACCATCGAAGGCACCGAGTGCATTTCCACCAGCTACCCAGGCTTTGAGCATCACCTCGATCTCTTCCTGCATGGTGATACCGCCGCCCGGCCGATCCCGACGATCTCCCGCATCCCGCCGCACTAATCCCTGATCGCCACGGCATGCCCTCAGTCATCACCATCGACGGCCCCGCCGCGTCCGGCAAAAGCAGCATCGCACGTCTCGTTGCGAAGCAACTCGGCTACACCTTCGTCGGCACCGGAAACATGTATCGTGCCTTCACTTGGGCCGTGCTGAACCGTGGCATTGATCCTGGCGATGCCGCTGCCGTTGTGGCCGTGCTCCCATCCATCGTTTTTGAATGTCCCGTCAGCGATGGGCAAACGCATGTTCGTCTCGACGGCCATGATTTGACCGCCGATCAGCTCAACAGCGATGCGGTCAATGCCGCCGTGTCCCTTGTCGCTCGTGTGCCGGAAGTGCGCACCCGCCTCGTCGCCGATCAGCGTGCTCTCATCCGCCTCGGCTCGCTCGTCATGGAGGGCAGAGACATTGGCAGCGTCGTCTTTCCCGATAGCCCCTTTAAAATCTACATTGATGCTTCGGAGGAGGTTCGCGCCTCCCGCCGCCGCGCCCAAGGCCAGGCGGATAACCTCGCCGAGCGTGATCGCATCGACAAAGCTCGCAAATCCAGCCCGCTCGTGGTGCCTGACGGTGCCACACTCATCGACAACTCCGCCATCACGCTCGATGAAGCTGTTCAGCTGGTGCTTCAGGCGCTGAATGAACGCGGTTTGAAAAGCTGAGCGGCATTGGCCGTGTTCGTAGTTCGGGCTTTAGCCCGTTCTGGTGCCTCGAATCGCGGCCTGAAGGCCGAACTACAAGCATCTGCACCGTCACACGCACACCGCGTTCTGAGAAATGTGGGCCAGCTCTTTTCGCGGAGCGAGATGGCCACTTTGCTTCGCCAGCGCGGCGCTGACTGTTACTTCACCGCCTTTTCGACGGCCTCGTGACGCACGACCGTGGTTTTTCCCACGAGCCACATCAGGCCCAGCGTGCCAGACAGCACGAGCGCCGCAGCCAACAGCGTCCAGAAACCTGGCACGAGCGGCTTGGTCATTCGGCGATTGCGTCTTCTGGCCATGAGGGGCGTTGATTCAGGTTTTGCTCAGCTCCAGCATGCGGAGAATAGGCTTCTCAGCACGGGCGCGGAGGTCTTCCGGCATCTCGACGGTGGGAGTGAGATCGCGGAGAGCATCATGCAGCTTTTGAAGCGTGTTGAGCTTCATGTAACGGCAGTCCGCACAGGCACAATGGCCGGTGGGGCCAGGAATAAAAGTTTTTCCAGGCACCTCACGCTCCAGGCGATGCAGCATGCCGCTCTCCGTCACGATGATGAAGGTTCTCGCAGGGCTGTTGCGGCAGTAGCCCAACATTTTTTCCGTGCTGCACACCTCGTCCGCCAGCATGCGCACGGCGTAGGTGCATTCGGGGTGCGCCACCACCTTCGCATCGGGATGCTTGTCCTTGATCGCCTGGATGCTATCGCGGGTGAATTCGACGTGGACGTAGCACGCGCCCTTCCAGAGCTCCATTTTCCGGCCCGTCTGCTCCATGACCCAGGAACCGAGATTTTGATCCGGCACGAAAAGGATGGGGCGATCCTTGGGCGCAGCCTCCACGATCTTCACGGCATTGCCGCTGGTGCAGATGCAATCACTCAGCGCCTTCACGTGACCACTGCAGTTGATGTAGGCGATGACGTAGTAGTTCTTGGCGGCGTTCGCTTTTAAAAAAGCCTCCAACTGCGGCCCTGGGCAGCTCTGCTCCAAGGAGCATCCCGCATCGCGATCTGGCAAAATGACGGTTTTCGAGGGATTCACGATTTTCGCCGTCTCGGCCATGAAATGCACGCCGCAGAAGGCGATCACATCCGCTGGCGTGTCTTTGGCCTTGTAAGCGAGCCCGAGTGAATCTCCCACAAAGTCGGCAATCTCCTGGATGGCTTTGTCCTGGTAGTTGTGAGCGAGGATGACGGCATTGCGCTCTTTTTTGAGGCGAAGGATTTCAGCGACGAGGTCGGGGGCGGGCATGACTCATGGGTGAGCATCGAAGGAAGCCCCGTTCAACCCCGAACATGAAGCCAGTGCAGGACTTTCTTGTTTCCTCGCCTGTCCTCTCCAGTCTGCCGCCATGTCCCCCGCCCTCTCCGAACCCATGGACGTCTCTCGCCTCGGCCTTGAAACGCCCATCAGCGGCATCGGCCGCTCCTTGAACCAACTTTGGGAAGGCGATGAGGCCAAAACACGCGCCTCGCTCATCAATCTGGCCATTTACCCCGAGGATAGCGCCGTACTGGCCGATGATCACGCGATGCTCGAAAAGGTGGCCGCTGAGCACGCCTGCCGTGCCATGCTCATCCTCGCCCTGCCGAAGGTGCAGCCGCCCCGTGCCCGCTCGTGGATCCAGGCTCTCTGCCGCCCGTATCAGGGTAAACAAGCCGTTTGCAGCGAGCAGATCACCTTCATCCTCGAAGGTGGCGATGCCGCTCAGGTGCAAAACCTCGTCTTTGCCCACCTCGACTCCGATCTCCCCCTCGTCGTCTGGTGGCAGGCCGACCTCACCAAGAACTTCGAAGAGCGCTTTTACTCCCGCATCGACACGCTCATCATCGACAGTTCACGCTGGAGCGATCCCGCCCGCCAATTCGATGCCCTCCTCAAGGTGAAGGCCGAAAATACCGATCTCGACATCCGTGACCTCGCTTGGACCCGTTCTCACTTCATGCGCACCGCCTTGGCGAGTTGCTTCCAGGATGCCTCCGCACGGCAAAACCTCTCCAAACTCCGAACCATGCGCATCACCCACATCCGTGGCCAGCGCACCACCGCCCTGCTGCTCGCTGTATGGATTAACAAACGCCTCGGAGCCTCCTTGAAGCTCGATCTCGTCGAAAAAGACAGCGGCCCCGCTCTTCAGAGCCTCGTCCTCGAAGGCGAGGGCCTCCGTGGTGAAGTGCGCCGTGATTGCGATTCCCGCTTCATCCACGTCTGCTCCACCTGTGGCGAGCATTCCCACAAGGAACTCCTCCCCGCCGATGTCGATAGCGATGCCGAGCTGGTCAATGAACAGCTCAGCCGCTACCGTGGCAGCACCCTTTATTCGAGCATGTTGCCGTTCGTTCGAAGCCTAGTGTGAGAAAACACCCTCATTCCCGCTCCTCCCGCTGGAAATCCCAAACCGCCCTCGTATCATCGCCCCCATGATCCCCGGCCCCCTTGCCCGTTTTTCGCTTCCTCTGGCGCTTTTCACCGCGCTGGCGCTTCCGCTTGTCGGCCAGGACACGACGCCACCGCCCGCTCCACCACCGCCGGGTGCCAAAATGCCCATCCCCGAGGATGTGGTGGGGGATGAACATGTGCGGGAGGAATTCGGCGTGAACGAATTCACCACGCCCTCCATCCGCAAGCTCTTCGACATGCTCAACAAGGTGGGAAAGCTCAAGTATGACGATTTGAAGCGTACTTTTACCGATAAGACGCCAGCGGACCGCGTCATCGTCTCCCTCGGACTCGGCACCCTCATCGCCGATGGTTTCCTCATCGTGCAGACCGAGAAGGTGGACGAAATGGAATTCGTGGGTCGAGCGATGATCAAATATGGCAAAGCCCTCGGCGTAGGCGGCCGCATGAATAAGCACACGCAGAGCCTCTTCGAGCATAGCCTCCGTGGTGAATGGGATAGCCTCAAAGAAGAACTCGCACGCACCCAGGCCGATGTGGAGGCTGAAATGGTCATGCTGCGGGATGTCGATATCGCCCACCTCATCAGCCTTGGAGGCTGGCTGCGGGCTTTGGAAATGGCCACACGCACCATCGCGCTCGATTACGCCGAGGAAAAGACCCGCCAGCTCACCCGTCGTGACATCCTCGAATACTACCTCAGCAGCCTCGATAGCCTGCATCCCTCCCTTTTGAAGAACCAAAACCTCATCGACCTTCGCAAAGGCATCGAAGAGATGCTGCCCATGGTCGATGTCCCCGAAGGCAAGGCCCTCACTCACGACGAGATCAAAAAACTCAGCGAGAAGGCCTCCGCGCTCTCGCACATCATCACGGATAAGATGAAGGGCTGATCCCCCGCCCTTCCACGCACCCCCATGACCAGCCTCACACCGGAACAACGCCAGCAAATCGCCACTTGGGCGGCTGAAGGTGCGAACCTGAACCAGATTCAGGACCGCCTCCGCAACGAACTCGGCATCAGCCTCACCTACATGGAGGCACGCCTGCTCATTCTCGAACTCGAAGTGAAAATTCAGGAAAAGGCCCGCGAGAAGCCGCCTGAAGAGCAGCCCAAGCCCACCCCTGCCACGGAGGCCTCCGAAGGTGATCTCCAAGATACCGAATTCGAACAGCCAGCCGGCCCCGCCAGCTCATTGAAGGTCACCGTGGATGAATTGCCCCTCGAAGGCGCGATCATCAGTGGCCGCGCCACCTTCAGCGATGGCAATACCGCCATGTGGTTCATGGATCAGACGGGCCGCTTCGGCATGCGCGGCCCCGCCCCCGGCTATCAACCGCCCGCGGCGGACATCCCCGCCTTCCAAGCAGAGCTCGACAACCTCCTCAGCCTCCGCGGCTTCTAAACTCGGAACCAAGAACCTGGAACTTCGCCAGCATGCTCCTCATCATCGACAACTACGACTCCTTCACCTACAACCTCGTCCAATACTTTGGCGAGATGGGAGCCGTCATGGAAATCCGCCGCAATGATCAGGTCACGCTCGATGAGATCGAAAAGCTGCGCCCGGACCACATCTGCATCTCCCCCGGCCCCTGCACCCCGAAGGAGGCAGGCATCAGTTGCGCCGTGATCGAGCGTTTTGGGCCATCCATCCCACTGCTCGGCGTTTGCCTGGGTCATCAGGCCATCGGCCATGTCTTCGGTGGCGATGTCGTGCGAGCGGATCGCCTCATGCATGGCAAAACCTCCATGATCCGTCATCACGGCACCTCCGTCTTCAAAGACATGCCGGAGCCCTTCGAGGCCACGCGATACCATTCCCTGCTCGTGAAGCGTGCCACCCTTCCCTCCTGCCTCGAAATCACGGCCACATGCAGCGATGACGAATCGGAGATCATGGGCCTGCGCCACAAGGAACTGCCCATCCACGGCGTGCAGTTTCACCCCGAGTCCATCCTCACCCAGGAAGGCAAAAAGCTCCTGCGGAACTTCCTCGACATGTGAGGACCTCGTTCAAGGCACCGGGGTGGCCTTCAGCATGAAGAACTTCTTCCCAGAACTGTGCGGGAGGCGCACGCGGCGCAGCACGATGTTCCCTGCCTGCGAAACAAACTCGCTGGTGGTATCCGCCCAGGTGCTCAGATCATCAGAAAGCCTTGGCGTGATGAGCAGATCGGTCTTGGAGAGATCGGTCGAGTAATGGAAGAAGCTCTCGTTGCCAGCGAGCTGCGAGGAAATGGGCTGTGTGAAGTCCACCACCACCGGCGAGGTGCCGAAGGCGTATTCGTAGAAGTTGCTGAAGCCATCGCCATCGTAATCAGCCTGTGGACCGGTGAGAAGACCATTGCCGAGTTGATGCACGGGAAAGAGATTGGCGACCCATTGGGTATAGGGCGGGCCGGTGGCAAAGGCGGGTGTGTAGGCGATGGAATCCAGCCAGCAGGCATCGAGACCGTCGATGACGGCTTCGTTCTTGATGTAACGCCAGCGCAGCATGTGCTGACCGGCTGGCACGTTGTAGGTCTGCTGCGCCCAAGGAAGATTATTGCCTGCGCTGTGACCGCTGATCTGATTTTGGATCGTTTCGTCGATCTCGAAGCGGAAGAAGTCTCCGCCCGCCTGCGAGGAAACAGTCCACCAAAAAGACACCGTGCCCGGTCCCGTCACCTGAGTCTCGATGACGCTGCTGCGACCGTGATCGAGAATGATCGGGCTGATGAAGGCATCCACGCCATCAATGGTGCGGCGGTTTTGCAAGGGCCAGGCCTGGGCGCTGGGCATGCTCCAGGTGAGGTTCGGATTATCCACGGTATTGCCGATGAGCTGCTGCACGTCTTGAACCTCGATTTGATCGAGCCACATGCCGTCATAGCCGTAGCTGATGCTTTCGTTCTTGGTGTAATTCCAACGCACTGTGTGCTGGCCCGGCGGGACGTAGAAACCAAGAAGTCGCCAGAGGTGCGTGTCCTCGCTGTACCACAGCTCTTCACCATCAATGGTGAAGCGGAAGTAATCTCCACCGAACTCGGACTGGAGCTGGAACCAGAAGTTGATGTAGGCGGGGCCGGTGACAGTGGTTTCGAGCCAACTCTGCTGACTGTGCGTGATCCATCCGCTCTCGACGGAATCCACGCCATCATGGTTGTCGGTATTGGAGAGAGTCCAAGGCAGATTTCCGCCCGTGGTGAAGATGAGCTGCGAGTTATCCACGGCTTGGGCGATGGCCGAAGCGGCAGAAGTGATGGTGAGCGAAAGCGTCTTGTTGTCCGTGCCATCGGCATTCGTGGCGGAGATAGGAATGCTGAAGCTGCCGATCGAGGTCGGCGTGCCGCTGATGAGGCCGCTGGCATTCACGCTGAGGCCTGGGGGCAGATTCGTGGCAGTGAAGCTGGAGGGAGAGTTCGTGGCGGCAATCTGGTAGTTGAAGACCACATTCAACACGGCTTCAGCGGTCAGCGGGCTGGTAATCACGGGCGGTGTGGGCAGTCGCGGACCAATGGTGAGCACGAGCGTGGCGGTGCCGGTGCCGAGGAAGTTCGTTGCCCCGATGGTGACGTTGAACGTGCCCTCCTGCGTGGGGCTGCCCTGAATGAATCCGCTGCTGCTAAGACTGAGGCCAGCAGGAAGACCGGAGGCGCTAAACGACTGCGGATTGTTCGAGGCGGTAATCTGGTAGCTGAAAGGTGATTCGACATTGCCTGCACCGCTCAAGACGCTGCTGATCACCGGCGGCGCAGTGGGCGCGGCGGTGTTCGTGCCATACAGCGTCAGCGTGGCTGCGGTGAGGGTGCCGAGATTTCCAGCGAGGGTATCGCTGACCGTCACCGTCCAGTTACCGGAGGCGTTTTCGCCCCAATGACGAATGGAGGAGAAGGTCCAGTCCATGTTCAAGTTCACATCGGTGGTGTGAGCGACGAACAGCTTGCTCACGGTGCCTGCTGGAGAGGTGAGGGTGACGTTCATGTCACCGCGTTTGCCATGCGTCGCAGCGATGTGGACGGTGGCCTGCTCCACCCGCATGAAGACATTGCCAGGAACGGTGAAGGTGTGTGTCACGCCGGTGCTGCTGCCGTCCGGGATGGCTGCGGAAAGACCGGCCTGAGCGATCTGCTGCGTGACCTGCGGCCCGAGATTCGTCCAGCCAGCCGCCATCGTCACGGCCGCTTGCGCATTGATCATGCCGCCGCCGTAGTCGTGATTCACATGGTAGCCCGCGCCGTTGTTCACCCAGTCCGCATGGGTGGGATTCACCTTCGTGGCGCTGCGCAGGAGGATCTCCTTCACATCACGCCAGCCGAGAGAGGGATTGCTTTGCAGCAGCAGGGCCACCACTCCGGCAGCGAGTGGCGTGGCCGAGGAGGTGCCGCCAAAGCTGTGCGTGTAGCTGCTGTTCGTCGTGGTCGTGGTGATGCCGCGATGACCGCTGGCGCTGTCATTCGATGGGGCGCAGACGAGCACGTTCGCCCCCGGCTCGGAGTAGGCACTGCGGATGCCAGTGTCATTCACGGCGGCCACAGAGAGCGTGTAGATCGAATTCGCGTAGCCGTCGTAGTTGGAATTGTCTTGCACATCCCCGCCATTGCCAGCGGCCCACAGCCAGATGGAGCCTTTGCCACCTCGGCCGATGCTCGCCCCATTCGCGAGAGCTTGTTTCACCAGCGGACCCGCATCACGCAGATCGCGGCCATCATCGCTGGGGCCCCAGGAATTGCTGTAGAGGTCGATGATGTCATTCCGCCAGGTCAAAGCATCCGCCTCTTGGGCATCGCTGACGGCGGCGGCGATCAAGCGAAGGCCCACGAGCGTGGCATTCGGCGCGGAGCCGGAGGTGCCAGCCCCATTATTCCCACGAGCACCTGCCACACCGGCGCAGGCCGTGCCATGCGTATCGGAGCTGGGATTTCCCGTGGGATCATCCGGCGTCGCATCATTCCAATCGTGGTCATTGGCGATGTCTGCATTCGGCGAGAGATCCGGATGCGCCACCTCCAGGCCATCATCCACGATGCCGATGCGGATGCCCGTGCCGGTGTAGCTATCCCACGTCGTCGTCACATTCGCGTCGATGCCCGCCGTGCCGGGGGATTGGCCGGTGTTGCGCAGATGCCATTGGTAACTCGGATTGCCCGCGTTGTAGGAGAAGAAAGGATCGTTCGGGATGAGGCGACGCTTCATCTGACGAGCGAGCTGCGGCTGCACGGAGATCACACCGGGCATCGCTTTCAGCCGCTCCAGCACCGTCAGCGCATCCCCCGCGCCGCGCAGCGTCAGCAACACATGCCCTGGGGCATAGCGGAGCCTTTCGATGCCTACGGCACCGATCTGAGAGCCTGCGGCATTCACATCAAATCCCGCAGGCACCTCGATGAGCACCTTTCGAGTCAGGATGCGCCGATTGTCCTCGTCGTGTGGCTTGCCCGCCTCATACAAAATGATGTCCTGAGCCACGCCGGAGGCCTTTTCCTTGGCTTGAGCCTGCCGTCGCACGTCACCGAAATCCTTCGCCGCCTTCGCCATCTTTGCGGCGCGTTCCTTTCCGCCTCCCGGCTTCTCTGACAGTTCATCGAGAGCCAACTCAAAGCGCCTGCTGCGCCCACCATCGCGGAGATCAAAGGTCGTGCGCCCTTCCAGGCTCGTCGCCTGCTGCCCCATCGCGAAAAGCGGAAAACAGAGGGCGAGCAGGAGAGGCAGTTTTTTCATGAAGCGGCTGGCTTGAGACATCCGAGAAAGCATTCGGATCACTTTAAAGCGCATCTCGAAGAGCTGGACCAGACAAAACACCGCGAGAGTTTGGATAACCGCAGAGAACTGCCATCTGAATGGTATTTCCCTGACCTCTGTGTCCATCGTGCTCTGTGGTGTTTCAAAAACACCCGCCGAAACGCTGCCGAAACGGGTTTTGAGACTCTCATAAGCGAATCAGCCCTCACAGGCGGTAACAAAGGCAGCGATATGGGGATTCATCAGGGTGACGAGATTGACAGAATTTGCCGCTGGACGCCAGCGGGTTTGCTTGAGGTTTCGTCCCGGTTTCTGACGGCTTTTCTGGCGCATCTTTTTAGTGGGCTTGTGACGGATTGGCGGGTATAAATCGGGTCCAGCCCCCCAAAGTGCCTCAGCAGAGGCATCTGACTCAACCATGAGCCGCCCCATCACATCCATTCGATTTCCAGGTGAGACCACCTGGGAGGTCTGGCGCAGCAATCGCGCCGGCAAGTGGGAGCATGTGCTGATGGCAGAGGTGAATGACAAGGCGGGCATCCATGCCCTGCCCTCCGTGCACGTGGATAGCTCGCCCTTTTGGTCGGCCACGCAGGGTGAGGAGGTGCCGGAGCCAGATGATGTCTCCGTGCTACGCTGGGAGGCCTCGGGCGTGAGTGACATGGAAGGCGCCCGCCAATCCGCCTGCTGGAAGGTTTTGGAGCAGCCGCACCGGCACCTGATCGGCTCGATGGCTATCGCAGCGGATATGCTGGATGACGAGAGCCTGGGCCTGCCGGCGGAGCGCTATGAAATCAGCGCCCGTATGTTGCCGCTACCTCCGAATGGCATCGCGATCTGGAAGGAAAGTGGCCGCTTCGTGATGGCTTTCACGCGTGAGGGGCAGTTGCTGCATGTGACACTGCTCGCCTCGCCGATGCTGGATGCGGATGCGGTGCTGGAAATCCGCGATGGGCTGGTGGCGCTGGATGCGCATGAGTTTCTCGATCAGATCAACGAGGTGAAAATATGGACGGACTGCGAGCCGGACTTCGTGGCTGCGCTTTCCAGCACGCTGAGCACCAGTGAAGTGCAAAAAGAGCCGCGTCCGGCCCCCATCGTGCCCACGAGCTTCATCGACCTGGTGCCGATGCAGGTGGCGCTGGTGCGTGGTGAGCAGCAGAGGCGGCAGCGGCTCGTGCAGATCGCCACGGCGCTGGCGGCGGTGTTCGTCGTGGTGTTTGCCACATGGGCCTTCCTGCTATGGCGTCAGGAACAAAAAATCCTCGCCGAGGAAAAAGCGCTGCAAAACCTCGGTCCGCAGGTCTTTTCCGTGCAGGAGGCGAAGCAGGCCTGGATGGCCATGGAGGGTGCGGTGAACCCTGATCTCTATCCCGTGGAGCTTTACCACCAAATCATCTCGCTACTGCCACCGTCCGGCGTTCGCCTGAACGAATTCCAAATCGAAAACGACACGCTCACGGTGCATGGCGAGGCTTCGGATACCCAGAAGGGCCTCGATTTCCGCGAGCAGCTTACGAACAGCCCCGCTCTCTCTCGCTTTGACTGGAACATCCCCGTCCCGAAGAGCCTGGACGGCACCCGAGTGCAGTTTGACGCGGTAGGAACCTACAAACAAATCGAGGAGGTGCCCGGTGAAGGCCAGTGAACAACGCCTCGTGCTTGTGCTGATCATCCTCGTGGCCGTTTTTGCCACGGGATTCACTGCCATGCGCATGCTGGGTTGGCAGCGCACCTTGGATAAAAAGGCCCGCTCCGTCGTAATGCGGACGAATGAAACGAAGCAGCTCCTCACGGAGGCCCCGATGTGGGAGGAACGGCTCGCCTGGCTGCGCACGGCCCAGCCGCAGATGACCAGCGTGAACAAGGCGAACAACGACCTAGATCAATCCCTCGTCGAAACCGCCAAGAACAACAATGTCACCATCGAAAACAAGCAGCTTCAGGAGCCAGCCGAGACCTCCTACTTCCATCAGGTAGGTGAGACGGTGGTGGTGAAGACGGAGGTCAAGCAGCTCTTCCAGTGGTTGCATGCCTTGCAGACGCCGGAGAGCTTCACCCTCGTCTCGCACCTCACCATTCAGCCCGTGCCGGAAGATACCACCAAGGTAACGGCCACGGTGCATGTCTCCCGTCTCTTCTCCCTCACCAAGACGCCCGCTGAAAACACGGTCGAATCCACCAAGACCCCATGAAAACTGCCCTCGCCCTCATCACGATGACGCTGGGAGCTGCTTCGATCCTCCCGGCAGTGGAAAATGCTTCAACGTCCGGCTTTGAGCCGCCGAAGAAATACGGCGCCGAGCGCTACATGGCCGGATGGGAACGAAATCCCTTCGCCATACCCACGCCGCCAGCCCCACCAGCGGCGGTCGAATCCGAATTCAAAGACCTCGCCATCAAATCCATCTACGGCCCGAAGGACAGCCCCATCTTCTCTCTGGTAAACACGAAGACGCATGAACGCATGCGCATCACCATGGAAAAGCCGACCAAGGACGGTGTGGAATTGAAGAGCTTCTCACTCGCTGAAAACCGCCGGGAGACCACCATCGAAGTCGCCAAAGGCACGGAGACGGCCACGCTGAAATATGCCACGGACTATGTGCCACCTGCGGCAAACGGAGCGCCTGGAGCCAGGCCGGGCATGCCAGGTGCGCCAGGAATGCCCGGGGCCGCCAATCGCATCCCCATTCCCCAGCTCGGAGCGGCCAATCCAGCCGCCAATCGCAACCTTCCCGGCCAGCCAGCCTCCAACAATGTCCGAAACGCTTCAGGCAGCCCCGTCGTCGTCGGAGCACCGGGTGCCAATGCAGCCACTGCCGATGCCGCCACCCGCCGCCGGATCATCCCCGGCTTCGCAGGCTCCGCCAATCCCGCTGCTGGCATTCCTGCCGTCAATGTGGGAGTCGGTAACAACGGCTCTCCCACCATCACGCTCGGCAATACGGGCAGCAACACACCTGCCCCGCAGCCTCAGAATACGGATGCCCCCGGCGGGATCAGCCCACCCATCGTGCGTCCGCCGCCCTCGATCTACCTCGATGGCAGCCAGCAGCAGTAGCTCCACCTTCATCCTGTCATGAAAGCATCGTCTCATCTGGCCTTCGCGGCACTTTTCGGGCTCCTCGCCGTGCAAATCACGGCACAAACGCCTGCACAGCCCGCCGTCCCAGCCCGCCCGACCACCCCGCCGAACATTCCGCGACCCGTTCTGCCTCCAGGCCTCCAGCGCCCTGGCATCACCAATCCGAACGCCGTGCCCCCCGCCATCCCGGGAGCCGTGAACCGCCCCGGCCTCCCCGCTGGCGTCACCGGTGCAAAGCCAGCCACTCCCCCGCCCCTTCCAACGGGTGCCCCTTCCGCAACCCCCGCAGGCACCACACCGAAGCCGCCGCCCGCCGTTCCTACCACAAAGTCCGGTGAAAAAGCGCCCAATTTCATCGCCTTCGACGCCGAGACCGTGGACGTCGTGCTGGAAGAATATTACCGCGTCACCAAACGCCGTGTGTTGAAGGATCGCGGCCTGGAAGCCACCACCGTCACCATCATGGTGCCCGGCGAGTTCAGTGACGAAGAGTATCAGGACATCATCGAGAAAGGCCTCCTCATGCACGGCCTCGCCCTCGTGCCGAGCGGCTCAAACCTGTGGAAACTCGTCGCCGCTGAGACCGGCTCGAGCCCCGGCCAGCAGCAGCTTCCGATGGTGCTCGATGCCGAAAAACTGCCCGAGACCGATCAGGTCGTCGTCCACGTCGCCACGCTGAATTATCTCTCCGCCGAAGATGCCGCCACCACCCTCCAGAGCGCCATCCCACCGCATCCGTATGGCAAAATCGTGGCCGTGCCGAATGCACGCTCCCTCGTCATCACCGAGGCCTCACAGACCATCCGCGCCTATCTGGACCTCATCAAGCAGCTCGACCTCCCCCCCAGCCAGACGGTGCAAAAGACCCTCAAACTCGTCCGCACCGATCCTGAGGAAGTCGCCAAGCAGCTCGAATCCCTCCTCGACCTCAAAAACGGCGGTGGCAGCGGCTCCGGCTCAGCCAGCCGAGCGGCCACGCCTGCGGCCCCCGCCGCGCCCCGCGCCCCCCCCATTCCTGGCATCCCGCAGCAGGCTGGACAGCCTGCTGCAGCCGCAGCACCGGTCGTCTCCGCCAGCGGAGGCGGTGCCACGTCCGAGGGTCCGAAGCCCGTCATCCTTCCCATCACTCGCACGAGCAGTCTTCTCATCATTGCCCGCCCTCACGACATCGAACTCATCGAAAAACTCATCGCCGAAATCGACGCCGAGGCCACCGCGAGCCGCTTCGTCTCCCGCCGCCTCAATTACATCGACCTCACCACCTTCCTCGGCCTCGCTGAAAAGGCGCTGATGCGTTACGACAAAAACGCAGGCGGCAGCACGAACACCACGCTCGGATCCAACAGCAGCAGCAACTCCACCAGCAACACCAACAACAACAGCTTCGGCAACAGTGGCTTTGGAAACAGTGGCTTCGGCGGGAGCAGCTTCGGTGGTGGCCTGGGTGGACTTGGCGGAGGTGGTTTTGGCAGTAGCGGACTCGGGGGCGGAGGGGGAGCAAGCCCGAAGCTTGATGTCACCACCAAGGCGAACAGCGTTCTTATCGGCCGCACCCTCGTCATCATTGACCCTGGCAGCTCCAAATTCTTCGCCAGCGGCCCTCCTGAGCAGCTCCAAACACTCGAAGATCTCGCCGACGAACTCGATATTCGCCCCAAGCAGATTTTTATCTCCGCCATCATCGGTGAATTCAATCTCAGCAGGGACTTCAGCTTCGGTCTCGACTGGATCAACACGCTCAAAAGCATCGGCGGAGGCAAACAAGCTGGCGGCATTCTTGATGGAGGAGGCACGACATTCGATCCCGCGAATCTCAGCACCATCGCCGGCTCCACTGCTGCGGCAGCTCTGGGTGGCCTTACCGCCTACGGCCAGATTACCAAGAATTTGAATGTCTTCATGAGGACCGTTGAAACGTCTGGCCGCTTCCGAGTTCTGCAGAAGCCTGTCGTCACGACGTTGAATCACCAGCCCGCTAGCATTTACATCGGCCGCCAAATCGCCATCGCCGGCCAGAGCTTCAACAGCGGCGTCGTGGGCGGCGGCTTTTCATCCACCACGCAATACATACCGGTTCGTCTCCAACTCGACATCACTCCTCACATCTACAACGACCAGGAGATCATGCTTGAGTTTAAACAGCAGAACAATTCCACGAACGGCAGCACCGAAATCAACGGCAACGAGGTGCCCAACATCTCCGAGCAAGGCATGAGCAATAGCCTCATCGTGCCTGATCGGTCCGTGGTCATGCTCGGCGGCCTCATCTCCGAGCGAAACGATGATAGCCAATCCGGCCTGCCATTCATCGTCCGGCTGCCCCTGATCAAATATCTCGTTGGCAGCACCCGGAAGGACAAAGAGCGCTCCGAACTCATGATCTTCGTCCAGCCCATGATCCTGCCGGATGGAGCTACGCACATCAACGAACAGACCCGCTTCCACAACAATTCGCCGAACTCCAATGACGTCTTCGAGTTCGCGGGCTACCCCGAAGAGCCCCTTCCTCCAACACCGAACTTCTACGCCAAGGACAAACCCCGCGTGCAGGAAGATCTCAACGCCACCCCACCGCCTCCAGCCGGGGAAAAACGCGGCTTTCTGGACAAGCTTAAAGGCCTCTTCAAAAAGCAGAAGTAAGCCTCAGCCCTTTCGCATTCCCTCATCGCATCACCACGGGCTGGCCGGTGCATTCGAGGACACTGTGCCAGAGTTCCTGCGTGGGATCGACCTTGCGGCGGCCGTGGATGACGAGTTCCAAAGGCAAATGGATGAAGGATCCGTGCCACCTGCCCACCAGCATGCCTGTCTTCCCTGCCATGGCGGCATGCACGGCGGACTGGGCGAGGCGGGAGCAGTACACATTGTCCTGCGCATTCGCAGGCACGCTGCGGACGATGTAGCTGGGGTCGATGTATTTGATGTTCACCTCGTTTTTGCGGGCTTTGAAGAAGGAGCCGATGCGATCCTTTAAAAAAGCACCGATGTCGCCGTAGCGCTGGTTGCCGGAGGCATCGGTGGCATCACTGGCCGCCATGAGGTGTTGACCCGCGCCCTCGGCCACGACGATGACGGCGCTGCCGCGCTTCATGAGGCGGTGGCGGAGGCATTCGAGCAGGCCGCCCTCGCCTTCGAGCTCGAAAGGCACCTCGGGGATGAGCACGAAATCCACATTGCTACCTGCCAGCGCCGCGTAGCAGGCGATGAAGCCGGAATCGCGCCCCATGAGCTTCACGAGCCCCACGCCATTCACCGCGCCGGTGGCCTCGACGTAAGCGCATTTTACTGCCTGGACGGCGGCATCAAAGGCGGTCTCGAAGCCGAAGCTCTTGTCGAGGTAACGAATGTCGTTGTCGATGGTCTTCGGAATGCCCACGACGGCCTTTTTTAGCCCGCGAGCCTCGATTTCCTTCACCAAAGCCGCCGCGCCACGCAGCGTGCCATCCCCGCCGATGACGAAAAGGATGTCGATGCTCATCTCTTCGAGGGTATCGACCATTTCGCCGATGTCCTGCATGCCGCGTGAACTACCGAGCATGGTACCGCCGAAATGATGCGCCTGCTCCACGGAATGCGGGCGTAGCAGCAGCGGCGTGTGGCCGTAGCGCTGCACGAGCCCTTCGTAGCCGTAACGAAAACCGTAGGTGCGAGTGACGCCGTATTGAAGGTGCAGGCGGTTCACAAGGCCGCGGATGATGTCATTGAGGCCCGGGCAAAGGCCGCCGCAGGTCACAATGCCGACGGTGGTCTTCGCCGGATCAAAGTAGATCATTTCGCGTGGGCCAGCCTCTTCGTAACTCGGCACCGAGCAGTCCCGACCGTCCTCCAGCAAGTGGCTGTGGTAGAGGATGCGGTCTATGGCGTCCGTTTTATACGGGGCCTCGACCCCGCCGATGCGGTGCAGAGGCGAGGGAAAGCGGCAAGGGCCGAGCGAGGGGATGCTCGTATCAGGAGGGGCGGGAGTCATGGCTGGTTGGGACTCTCTACCAGCAAGAGGGATGCCAGCATCCTGCGGGCAAAGTTTCGATAGATTCTCCTTCGTGTCGTCGTATGAAGACGGCCCCCAAAACCCACCCCACGCCGGACGATCCCCACCCCCGTCCGGCGGCCCCTTTTTTGCATGGTCTCCCAGGCTTGTCTCACCCTGTCCCTACGTCTCGCGCTTCTCGGCGCGATGCTTTTGATGGTGTGTGGATGCAAAAGCTCGGTTTACAAGAATTGGGCGGACCGCGAGGTCTTCGGTTTGCTGAAAAAGAAGACCAGCAAGGTGCCCAACTCCGGCCAGCACCTGCTCGACATCACCCCGCCGCCGCCCGTTTCCATGAAGGAACTGGCGAAGAACATGAAGACGGTCGATTTCCTCGGTGACCGCGCCTACATCGAAAAAGATGCCCGCGTGATCGCCCTGGCGGATGCGCTGAACTTTGGCGTGCATCGCAATCGGAATTACCTGCTGCAAAAAGAGGTCGTTTACCTCGCCGCGCTCGATTTGACGCTCACGCGGCAAAATTTCGCCCCCATCCTTAGCGGCAGCGGCTCCGGCACGCTGGATCGCAGCAAGGTGAGCAATGGCGTGACCACGCTGGTGAACTCCGGCACGCTCACCACCAGCGGGGACATGGGCCTCAGCGTTCTCACCCGCACCGGGGCTCGCCTCGCGGCGGATCTCACGACGGATTTTGTGCGCTTCATCACCGGCGGCCTCGACAGCGGCAATTCGCGGCTCGCTTTCACCCTTTCGCAGCCCTTGCTGCGCGGCGCGGGTTACCTCGCGGCCTCCGAATCGCTCACGCAGGGAGAACGCAGCGTGCTCTACAACATCCGCACCTTCACCCAGCAGCGGAAAAGCTTCGCGGTAGAAGTGGCCACGCAGTATTTCCGCGCCATCCAGAGCCGTGAAACGGCCAAAAACGCCTACCTCGGCTACATGGCCTTCAATTCAGTCGTCGAGCGTGAGCAAGCCATGGCGGAGGCGAATCTGCGCAGCCGCTCCTCCCTCGGCCAGCTCCTCCAGGCGCAGATCAATTTCCAGCGCACTTGGACCAATGCCATCCGCAACTACGAGCAGGCGCTCGACGACCTCAAGATCACTCTCGGCCTGCCGGTCACTGAGCGCATCGTCCTCAATTACAAAGACCTCGACGACCTTCAAATCCTCACGCCGCCTGGCACGCTGGATGATGCCATGCAGACGGCCCTCACCACTCGGCTCGATCTTTGGAATACCCGGGACCGTGCCGAGGACGCCACCCGCCGCGTGCTCATCGCGAAACAGGACACGCTACCCACACTCAACGCCGTCGTCTCCCACCGCACACTCGATGATCCGAACGTGAATGACTTCAGCCTGCAAACCCGCAATCGCGGCGTGAGCATTGGCCTCAATACCGATCTCAATTTGAATCAAAAGCCCGAGCGCAACACGCTTCGTGCTGCCATGGTGGCCGAGCAACGCACCCGTCGTGAGCTGGAACTGGCCGAGGAGCAGGTTCGCAATGCCGTGCGAACCGGTTGGCGTGATTTGGAAGTGGCACGGAAGCAATATGAATTCGCCAAACGCGGGATGGAGATCAGCATGAACCGCCTCGAAGTCGAAGAAGCCTTCATGGCCGAGGGCCAGGGCACCGCTCGTGACCTCATCGAGGCTCAGCGTGACCTCAACACCACTCGCGACCTCATGGTCTCCACCCGCATCAATCATAATCTCGCCCGCTTGCAGCTCTGGCGGGACATGGGCGTGCTCTTCATCGAGAAAGACGGCTCGTGGGTGGACGTATTGAAAAAGGAGAAACCGAAGGGAGAATGATGAAAAAGGGAAAAACCATCACCTGGCTCGTTCTGGGCACCATCACCGGCGGCATCACTTGGCTCGCCTGGGGCTGGATCGTCGGCTCGGGAACGACGGCGCAGGAAGTACCCACCTTTGCCGTGCAGCGCGGCGCTTTGGAGATCAATGTCCTGCAAGGCGGTGAGATCCGCGCCCTGCAGAATCTCGAACTGAAATCCGAAATCGAAATCCCCACCAAGATCCTCTCCCTCATCCCCGAGGGCTACCTCGTGACCGAGGAGGATGTGAAGAATGGCAAGGTGCTCGTCGAACTCGACGACACCGAGGTGAAGCAAAAGATCCAAAACCACGAGATCGAATTCCAAACCACTGTCTCCGCCTTCATCGATGCCGATCAGGCCCGCGAGATCCAGAAAAGCGAAAACCAAAGCCTCTTCCGCGCCACCAAGGAAGTCGGCATTTTTGCCCTCATGGATTTTGAGAAGTATCTCGGCCGCGAAGTCACCGCCGCCATCCTCGCCAAAGCTGGCCTGCCAAAGGACGTGACCGATTTCGAGAAATACGCCGCCGTTTTGGAGACTCAGGCGGACACACCGGTGAACCCCGAAGCTGGCAATCCCAAGGCCGCCGCCGATAAAACCGCCAAAAAGACCACTCCAAAGCCCATCAGCGAGCGCATCGACTTTGCCCCCTTCCTCGAAGCCAACACTTCCAGCGATGGCGAGGCGCAGCAAAAGCTCCGCCAACTCGATGATGAGCTGTTGCTCCGCAAAGCCGAGCTAGCTGTGGCCAAGCAGAAAGTCGAGGCCTCCGGCCGTCTGGCAGGCAAAAACTACATCTCCAAGGCCCAGCTCGAAAACGACCAGGTCACTCACGAGAAGGTGGTGCTCTCCGTCAAGACCGCCGAGACACAGCTTCATCTTTTTAAGGCCTACGAATTCAACAAGCAGTGCGCCACGCTCATCTCCGAATACCGCGAAGCCATCAATAAACTCCAGCGGACCATTCGTGAGAATCGTAGCCGCTTGGCCCAGATGGAAAGCCGCTTCCTCACCGCCAAACGCCGCCATGAAATGGAGATCACCCAGCGTGAGGACCTCGACCGCCAGCTTAAAGCCTGCGTCATCAAAGCCACCCAGCCCGGCCTCGTCGCCTACGGAGATCTGAACGCCTCCTCCTCATACAACTACAGCAACAGCATTGAGGAAGGCTCCTCCGTCCGCTTTCGCCAGACCATCCTCACCATCCCGGATATGAGCCAGATGGGCGTGAAGGTGAATATCCACGAATCCCAGGTAAAGAAGGTCCACATCGGGCAGCGGGCGCTCATCCGCGTGGATGCGGAGCCCGGCAAGCTCCTCGAAGGCAAGGTGGCCGAGCTCGCCATCCTGCCAGATAGCAGCAGCAGCCGTTACACGCCGAATTTGAAGGTGTACCCGGCGATCATTCACATTGACGGCTTCCATCCGTGGCTCAAACCCGGCATGAACGCCAAGGTCGAAATCGTCATCAACCTCCTCGCCGATGTGCTCTACGTCCCTGTGCAATCCATCGAGGTCGATGGGGATGACCACCACTTCTGCTACGTCAGCAAATGTGGCTCATTGGAGCGCCGCCCCATCGTCACCGGCCAGTTCAACGAGGAATTCATCGAAGTGCGGGACGGCCTGCAACACGGCGAAGACGTGGCCCTTTCCCTGCCGAAGAAGGCCGAGCTGGAAGACCAGCCATCCGCCCCAACCAAGCCCGCAGGCAAGCCCAAGGAAGGCAAGGCCAAGGAGAAGAGCATCGCGGCAGCGAAGTAGAGAGAGCTGAACGGCACGCTCTGTGCTCCGCCAAGCCACGTCCGCCTTGCATTGGACACAGCGAGCGCCCATGATGGCCGCCCGTTTCCTCTCCCGTGAGT
This sequence comes from Verrucomicrobiaceae bacterium, assembly GCA_016713245.1. Taxonomy (GTDB): domain Bacteria; phylum Verrucomicrobiota; class Verrucomicrobiia; order Verrucomicrobiales; family Verrucomicrobiaceae; genus Prosthecobacter. Next base: position 2,665,794 of record JADJPM010000004.1, read on the forward strand.
TCTCCCGCTCCCAAAATCGTGATCATCGGTGCCGGCCTGGCAGGGCTGGCCTGCGCCCGCGTGCTGGCGAGGTCGGGTGTGCCTTTCACCCTGCTGGAAAGCTCGAATGGTGTCGGCGGGCGTGTGCGCACCGATGTCGTGGATGGCTTCCGGCTGGATCGCGGCTTTCAGGTCTTCCTACCTGCTTACCCGGAGGCACGGCGAGTGCTCGATTACGCCGCCCTCGATCTCCGTCCTATCTTTCGCGGAGCGGATGTGTTCGTAAAGGATCGCTTTCACCGTGTGGCTGATCCGGTGGGGCATCCCGTTTGCGCCTTCAAATCTCTGCGTGACGAGGAAGTCGTCTCCCTGCGAGACAAATGGTTCACGCTGGTGCTTCGCAAAGAAGCCTTCGGACTCAAAGAACCGCCTCGCGGGCTGCCGGAGATGGAGGCCGAGGATTACCTGCGGGAGTTCGGCTTCTCCGAGCGGATGATCGACCGCTTCTTCCGGCCCTTCTTCGGTGGCATCTTCCTCGAAAAAGACCTCCGCACCTCGGCGCGGATGCTTCTCTTCCTCTTTTCCATGTTTGATCGGGGTGGCAGTGCTCTTCCCGCACAGGGCATGCAGGCCATTCCAGACCAGCTCGCCGTGGCTCTCCCGCCCGGCAGCCTCAAGCTCAACACGCCCGTCGCCCATGTGCGCCGTGGCGAGGTGGGGCTAGATAGCGGTGAACTCATCCAGGCGGATCACATCGTGCTCGCCGTGAGCGAGGACGCCGCCTTCCGCCTGCTGCCCAATGGCGTCGTCAGCATGCCAAAGCCCTCCCGCTCCACCACCTGCCTCTACTTTGCCGCCGCTGAGGCCGACATGCCGCTCAAAGACCCGATCCTGCATCTCGATGGCGATGGTCGTGGTCCGGTGAATTCCGTCTGCGTGCTCTCCCGCATCGCGCCGGAGTATGCGCCTCCAGGGCAGCATCTCATCTCCGCCTCCATCATCGGCATGCCGTCCAGCGCCGAACTGGAAGACGTGGTGCGTGATCAGATGACCCGATGGTTTGGTTCTTGTGTGAACCGCTGGCGTCATCTGCGCAGCCTCCAGGTGCGTCATGCACACCCGGAGGCACGCCAGCTCAAACTCGGTGAAAGCTCTCTCGCACCCGTCATTGAACCCGGCCTCTACCGCTGCGGAGATTGGTGTGAGGATGTCTCCATCAATGGCGCCCTGCTCAGCGGTCGCCGTGCAGGCGAAGCCCTCCTGCGAGCCATCGGCGAGCCGGTTTGATACATGGCCAAAGCGCAAGGCAGCGCCATGACTGGCGTATTCCAAACGCCATGAACGCGTCCACCACCTCACGCCGTCGTTTCCTCACCACCTCACTCGCTGGCGCTGTCTCACTCCCCGCTTGGTCCGCACCTCTTGGGGCCCATGGCGACGTCCGCGTGGCCGTCATCGGCTTTCGCGGCCGTGGCAGCGGTCACATCAAAGAACTGCTCAAAGTGCCCGGCGTGCGCCTCGTGGCCCTTTGCGACGCCGATCAGGCCGTCATCGACAAGAAGGTGGCCGAGCTCGCGAAGGAAAACATCCAGGTCAAAACCTACCGCGACTTCCGCGAGTGCTGCGCCGATAAAAACGTGGATGCCGTCACCATCGCCACGCCGAATCACAGCCATGTCTTGATCGCTTTGACCGCTCTCCAGCACGGCAAACACGTCTATGTCGAGAAGCCGGTAAGCCATAATTTGATCGAAAGCGCCAAATTGATGGCCGCCGCCACGAAAGCCGCTGCGAAAGGCCTCATCGTGCAGCATGGCATGCAGCGCCGCTCCGATGAAGGCTGGGCTTCCGCCATGCAGTGGGTCAAAGAAGGCCACATCGGCAAACCCAAGCTCTCCCACGCCCTCGTACACGGCCTGCGCATGAGCATCAACAAAGTGGACGCCGCCCAACCGCCTCCCGCCACGGTCGATTACAAACTCTGGTCCGCCCCGCGACCCGAGATGCCCGTCATGCGCAAGCAGTTCCACTACGACTGGCATTGGCAGTGGCCCTATGGCAATGGCGACATCGGCAATCAGGGCCCACATCAATACGACGTCGCCCGCTGGGCGCTGGGCGATCCCGACACGCTGCCAAAACGCGTCATGAGCTTTGGTAATCGCTGGGGCTACACCGATGATGCCCACAGCGCCAACTGCCAGATCGCCTTCCACCCTTACGAGCCCGTGCCGCTCATCATGGACAAGTTTGGCCTGCCCGCCCGCAACGTCGATCCGAAGAGCGGCGAGCCACCTTACAAAGGCATCCGCACCGGCAACATCATCCACTGCGAAGGTGGCTACGTGGCCGAATCCAAAGCCTACGACAACGAAGGCAAGCCCATCACCAAATTTGAAAACTTCCTCATGGGCCCGGACCACATGAAGAACTTCATCGAAAGCGTCCGCGCCGGAAAATACACCAAGGACGTCCTGCACATCCGTCATGGCCATCACGCCGCCTGCCTCGCCCATCTCGCCAATGTCTCCTACCGCCTCGGCAAGGCAATGAAGGCCGAAGAAATCAACGAGCGCCTCCAGGGCGATAAATTCGGCCAGGAGCTGTATGCCGAGTTCCTCAAAAACCTCGCCAACAACGGCATTGACCTCGCCGCCCAGCCCATCACCGTCGGCCCCTGGCTCGATTTCGATCCCACCAGCCATCAGTTCACCGGCGAGTTTGCGACCGAAGCCAACAAACTCTGCGTTGAAGAATACGCCGCCGGTTTCGAACTGCCGAAGGTTTGATCACAGCTCCGTCACCGGCAGCCATTTCCGCTCCGCCCAGCTTTGCAGGCCGAGTTCGGCGAGTTGCACGCCTTTGGCACCTTCACGCAGCGTCCAGGGGAAGGGCGTGCCGACGGCAACGTGCTTCAAAAACGCCTCCCACTGAATTTTGAAGGCGTTGTCGTAGGTCGTGGCGTCTGGGACCTTCTGCCAGCCTTCGAAGAAGTTGATCGGCTGCTGGATATCCGGGTTCCAGATCGGACGAGGTGTCACGCCCACGCTCTGCACCCAGCAATCGCGCAATCCGACGATGGCGCTGCCGTGCGTGCCATCGACCTGCATCGTGAGCAGGTCATCACGGCGCACGCGAACGGTCCAGGAGCTGTTGAACTGGCAGATCACCCCGTCTTCGCATTCAAAGGTCGCGTAGCAGGCGTCGTCGCTGGTGCAGGCATATTCCTTGCCGCGTTCGTCGATGCGTTTCGGGAGGTGCGTGGCCCCCATGCAGCTCACGGCCTTCACTTTGCCAAACAGATTGTCGATCACATAACGCCAGTGGCAGAGCATATCGACGATGATGCCGCCGCCGTCTTCTTTGCGATAATTCCATGATGGACGCTGCGCGGGTTGATCCGCATCTTCCCCCGTGAAGACCCAGTAGCCGAATTCACCGCGCACACTCAAAATGCGGCCGAAGAAGCCCTGATCCTTCAGCAGCTTGAATTTGCGAATGCCGCTCAGCCACAGCTTGTCCTGCACCACACCGTTTTTCACACCCGCATCCTCGCACAACTTCGCCAAGCGCAGCGCCTCCACGGTTTCCACTGCCGTCGGCTTCTCGCAGTAGATGGCTTTCTTCGCTTTCACGGCCTTCTCGACAAAGCCTGCGCGTTGCAGCGTGCCACTGGCGTCGAAAAAAATCTCGTCCTCCGGGTTCGCGAGCGCCGCATCGACATCCGTGGTGAAACGCGTCACTCCCGTGCGTGCCGCGAGTGCCGCGAGTTTGTCGTGATTCCGTCCGGTGAGGATCGGATCAGGCATCAAAGTCAGCTCGTCATTCACTTTGAGGCCGCCTTGGTCGCGGATCGCCTTGATGGAGCGGATGAGGTGCTGGTTGGTGCCCATGCGTCCGGTGACGCCGTTCATGATGATGCCGATTCTGCGTGTTTTCATAGGAGGTGTGTGGATGGAAAAAGGTGAGGGTTACTGAGGTTGCTTGATTCGCAGCACGCGATGGTTGCGCGAATCGGCGATGTAGATGTCGCCGGTTCGCGGATGGGTGACGACGCCATGCGGTTCGCCGAGGTGGGCCTGCAAGGCCGGGCCGGGCACGCCAGCGATGCCTTTCTCGCCGACTCCGGCGAGGGTGACGAGCCTTCGCTCGGCCACCATGAACTTGCGGATGAGATGATTGCCTGCGTCGGCGATGAGGATGTTGTCATCGCGATCTGCCCACAGGTGCTTCACACCTTTCAGCAGTGGCGCAGCGGTGGGATCATTCAGCACGGTGGTCTTGCCATCGGTGGCCAGCATGTGCACACCGCTCCCAGCAGCGGTGAAGAGATTGCCTTTGGAATCTACGGCCATCGCCCGGCTGCCGCCGATGCCGGGGACCGTGGTGATGATGCCGGTCTTCATGTCCACCACGCGGATGACTTTGCTGAAGCCGCCGAGGTAGAGCTTGGTGAAGTCATGGTTGAAGCACAGGCACGCGAGGCCATCCAGTCCGGCGCTCGTCGCGGGGCCGCCGTCGCCGCTGAGTTCCTTGCTGCCATTGCCTGCGAAGGTGGTCACGAGGCCAGTTTTGGCATCCACACGACGCACGGCGTAGTGATAAGTGTCGGCGATGAAGAGATTTCCCTCCGCATCGGCGACGAGATTGTGCGGCGCGATGAAGCTCGCGTCCTTCGCGGGACCGTTGTCACCTGCGGGCGCGTTTTTTCCCTTCGCAGCTGTCACGACGGTGAGCACGCCCGTTTTCGCATCCACTCGCAGCAGGCGATGCGTCTCCTCGCAGATGAACATGTTGTCCTGCGGATCAAAGGCGATGCCAAAGGGCTGCGTGACCTTGCATTGAGTCGCGGGCGCGTTCTCGACCAGCGTGCCGCCACCGGCAACGACCTCGATCTGCTGAACGGACTCCGCCGCGGAAGTAATGGTTACCTTCCGAAAGGCACCGAGATCATCGAATGAGCCAAAGCCGATGCGCCCCTTGCCAAACGCCGTGTCGGAGGCTTCGAGGACCAGTTCATTCTCAAACCACACCTGGATGCTGCCGGTGGAAGCATCGCGCACCAGTTTGATGGAATGCCAATGATCCGGCTTCCATGGCAAAGCCTTCGCGCGATTCGTCGTGATGGCTTTGCGGTCCGCCTGGTTCACCACATGCACTTGCAGATGCACACCGTCCGCCGTTTCGCCGAGGTGAGCGTAGTAGAATTCAGATTCGCCGCGTCCCCCGAAGGCAATGCAGACATCGTTGTTGCCCTTGTTGAAGACATCGAGCCTCGCTTCGCAGGTCAGCGTGAACGATCCAAACTCCGCACCGCCGAACCACGCCAGATTGAACGGCCTGCGGACCTTTGGCTTGTATTGCGAAGGCTTTTTCAGCACCAGCGTGGTCGCATCGCCCTCGCCCTGCCATTCCCAAGCGGCGGGGTCTTCGAGTTGCCACTGATCACGCTGCTGGAGCGGCTGATCCGCCAGCAACGAACTGGCAGCGAGGAAGCCAAGAATGAGGATGATGGTGTGTTTACGCATAGAGTCGTGCGTAGCTGGAGGCGATTTGATCGAGGAACTCGCCTTGATCGCCGCTCCACCATTTGTGAGAGAAGATTTCGACCTCGCGATGGCCGGCGAAGCCGGTGGCGTCCACCCAATCGCTGATTTCGCGGATGTTGATGCAGCCTTCGCCCATCAGGCCACGGTCGTTGAGGAGATCGGTGGTCGGTGTTTTCCAATCGCAGATGTGAAAGGCATGCAGACGGCTGGTTTGGCCCGCGAGATCGATCTGCGACTTCAATTCCGGGTCCCACCAGACGTGATACACATCCACCGCGATCCCCACCGACTTCGGCGATCCCAGCGCATCGCAAATCTCATGCGCCTGCCGCATCGTGTTCACCGCGCTGCGATCATCGGCATACATCGGATGCAGCGGCTCGATGGCGAGTTTCACGCCCGCCGCCTCCGCCGCCGGCAAACAAGCCGCGATGCCATCCGTGATCTGTTTGCGGGATTCGATCAAACTTTGCCCCGAAACGGCTCCGCAGACCAAAACGATGAGCGGAGCGCCGATGGCGTGCGCTTGCTCAATGGCGAGCAAATTGTCGTCGATGGCCTTTTGGCGGTCGGCGACCGATTTGGCCGGAAAAAAGCCCCCGCGGCACAAACTGACGACTTCCATGCCCGAATCGGCTGTCTGACGCTTCACCGTGGCCAAATCACGACCTTCAAGCGCCTGCCGCCAGATGGTGATGCCGCTCACGCCGCGCTTGGGAAACTCCGCGAGGCATTGTTCGAGGCTCAGCGGCTTCGTGGTGATGGTGTGGACGCACAGTCGGCTCATGATGAGGCAGATTGTCGCGATCCGGATGATTGGAAAAAGATTTCTTTGTGATGATGGCGATTGGAAACGCCAATCATCAATCCAGGAAGCGGAACTCAGGCATCGACCAAAGCGTCTGAATGAAGCGTGCCCAAACATCACGCGTTTCTTCGGCGGTGGCGTTGCCCGAAGTGCTGGAGTCGAGGAACTCGCGGACTTGCGCGAGTTCTTTGTCCTTCGGTGAACGCTGCAAAGAACGCTGGAAGGCCATTTCGATGCGCGGGGTGAGATCGGATTCCGATTTGAGCACGAGGTCCGCTGCCGCCCGAGCCTGCTCGATGACTTTTGGGCTGTTCATGAGGAACAAAGCCTGCGTGGCGACGGTGCTGGTGGTGCGCTGGCCGATGGGTTGATTGATGTCGGCAAAGTCAAAGACCTCAAACAGCGGATGCCGCACATTGCGGAAGGCCGGTGTATAAACGCTGCGGCGCATGTCACTGAATGGGTAGCCGTATTCGAGGTTCTGGATCTTTTGATCGTTCGCATCGACTGCCGTAGCCTGCACGCCCGGGCCACCAAAACCCGGCTGCAAAGCACCCGCTGCCTCCAGCATGGCATCGCGAAGGCATTCTGCATCGAGGCGTTTGCGATTCATGCGCGAGAGCAGGCGGTTGTCGGGATCCGTTTGTAGTTCGGGCTTTAGCCCGCCGCCTGAACGAGTTGGAAAACTCGTTCTACTGCTTTGCCGATACGTCCGACTCATCACCATCTGCTTCACGAGGTTCTTCAAGTTCCAGCCGTCCTCCATGAATTTCACGGCGAGGTAATCAAGGAGCTCTGGATGGCTAGGGACTTCGCCCGTGGAGCCAAAGTTATCCGTAGTGCGCACGATGCCCGCGCCGAAGAGCCAGTGCCAGACGCGGTTCACCATGACGCGAGAGGTGAGCGGATGATCACGGGAGGTGATCCATTGGGCGAGTTGAAGACGCCCGCTGGCATCGGTGGGGATGGTAGGGGCACCGGGACGCAGCGCCGCCTGGATGAAGCCGCGTGGCACGATGGCACCCAGATTGCGAATGCTGCCGCGAATGTGAATCTTCGCGTCTTCAGGTGCCTCGTCCTCCGCCACCGCCATGGCTTCCGGGCGCTCGGCACGGCCTTTTTGCCATTCTTTGAGCTGCTTTTCGAGGCTGGAAAGCTTGGCTTTGATCTCCTTGGCCTTGTCGGATTCTTTGGCGGCGACAGGCTCCTCGGTGTTGCCCTCGGCAGGCAGGAACTGCACGGCATCGACGGTCACATAGCCCAGTGAGGCAGCATTGGTAATGAGGACAAAGCCCTGACCAGTCGCCTCAAAACGAAAGGTGCCGAGCGAGGCAAATTGCAGGCCTTTCAGGTTACCCGTGGCGAGCTTGAAGCTCTTCAAATCTTCACCGTCAGCATGCAGGATGGTGGCGGTGGCGCTTTCGGCACGGTTCGGACCCGCATTGAAGGCCACGCGGACTTCGTAGCGACCAGCCTTGGGCAGCTTGGGGGTGAAGGTGATAGTCTTTTCGCCTTTGTCCTCGTTGTTGTCGCTCACATAGCTTTCACCAATGAAGGGACCAAAGTGGGTGGAGGTCTTCCAGAAGCCGACTTTTTGCGCTTCGGTGTCATCGACGACGATACCGGGGAGGTCCGAGATGGAGATGGTTTTCTTGCTGCGCAGATCGGCGCTTCCGGCATCCCGGAGGTCATCTTTGAGCGCGGCGATTTGTTCCGTCAGCGCTGTCACCTGCTTTTCATGCTTCTGCATCTCCGTCTCCGCCTCGCCATCGAGCGGCAACGGCGTGTCGATCCAGTGGGCAACGTTGTCGGTGTAGTTCTTGAGGGTCTTTGTGCTGCGGAGAATGCCAGCAAGGGCGTAATAATCGCGGGTGGAGACGGGATCGAACTTGTGATCGTGGCAGCGGGCACAGCCAATTGTCATGCCGAGAAAGGCGCGGCCCATCGTTTCGAGCTGCTCGTCCACGATGTCCATCCGCAGCATGCCCTTGTCCTGCTCCTCGTAGTTTGTGGGGCCGAGGGCAAGGAAACCGGTGGCGGTGAGCTGACGGCGACGCTGCGCGGCGTTTTCAAACGGCATCAAATCACCGGCCAACTGCTCCGTGATCATGCGGTCGATCGGCGTGTTTTCGCGGATGGACTGGAGGACGTAGTCACGAAAGCGCCAAGCGTCCTTAAACGGCAGCGAACGGCCACCACCGGAGGATTCGGCAAAGCGTGTGATGTCCAGCCAGTGGGAGGTGAAGCGCTCCGCGAAGGCATCCGAGGCTAAAAAGTCATCGACGAGCTTTTCATAGGACGAATGCGACTGATGCGGCGGCAAGCCCGTGAGGTCAAAAGAGAGCCTTCGAAGCAGGGTCTGCTCATCTGCATCGGGCGCTGGCGAGAGGTTGTTTTGCTCCAACTTGGCGAGAATGAAGCGATCGATGTCGCTGGCGGGCCAGGTGGTGTTTTTCACCTCGGGTGGCTGGATGACCTTGGGCGGCTGAAAGGACCAAAAGCTCGCATCCGCTCGGGCGGCTTTGGATTTGCTGCCGGAGGAAGCGACTTCTTCGCGAGGATCAGGCGCACCATCCTCGATCCACTTCTTCAAATCAGCGACCTCGCTGTCCTTGAGCTTGCGCTTCGGGGGCATCTTCAAATCGCGATCCGTATAGCTGATGGCACGCCAGAGATGGGAGGTATCGAGCTTACCGGGAACGATGGCCGCGCCGGAATCACCGCCCGTTTGCCATCCGGCGCGTGAATCGAGACGGAGACCGCCTTTTTGCTTATCGGGGCCATGGCAGCCGATGCAGTTCTCGATGAGCAGGGGGCGGATGCGCTGCTCGAAATGCGTCATGTCCGCCGCCGAGGCGGAAAGGGAAAAAAGCAGCGTGAAGACGAAGGGGCGCATGAGGGCCGAAGGCAAACGAGCAGGCGCTGGAGCCTCTTTCAGGCAGGCGACGAGGCGAAGGCCTGAATTCACCTTCCGGCTTCCTTCTCGAGCACGCTCCAGCCGCCTTTGAAAATGTAGGCATCCTTCACGAAGCCCATCTCCTTGAGCCGTTCCATGACCTTGCGGCTGGCCTCGCACTTCTGGCCGCTGCAATAGACCACCACAGGTTTGGAGTTCGTTTGCAGGGCGTCGAGGTGCTGCACGAGCTGCTCATCAAACTGCTGCTCACTTACATTGAGTGCTCCGGGCATGTGCTGGGCGGCAAATTGATCCGCAGGCCTCGCGTCGATCCATAGTACTTCGCTGGCATATTTTTCACGGATGACGGCCATGCTGACCTCGTCATCGCGAAGCGGCTCCTGAGTGAGATGCAGGGCCGGGGCACGTGGATGCCAGGTGTGCGTGCCAAAGGCGGCCACCGCAGCCAACGCCACGAGAAAGAGCGATTGCGAGATGGCCTTCATGGAGCCTTCGGGGTCTCGGCAGGCTTGTTGTAGATGCTGAAGAAGGCGAGCTGCCGCTGATACTTCGGGATCGTGCTGTCGGTTTCGATCTTCAAAGCGCCGAGCGTCACATCCTTGGTCGTTTTGGGCTTCACGGTCACCAGATACTCCTGGCCCGGTTTGATCTCTTTCCAGGAGAATTCCACATTGTCCCGCGTGGCGGTGATGTTGGTGATCTTCATCGGCGTGTCCGCATTCATCTTCACCGTGGTGGTTTTCTCCACCAGCTCATCGCCGATCCACCACTGAAGGGTTTTGGGTTCGATGTCCACCACCGCCGGGATGTCGAGGATGAAGGTGATCTCCCATTCCTGCTGCTGCGGATCGTCCGTGAGCGCGGTGAGGATCTTTTCATGTCGGCCGACAAAGGTGGAGACCTTGAACTCCGCGGTGCCGGTGCCTTCCTCGCCCGGCTGATACGCCGCCTTGTCCATCTCCGCACTCAGGCAGGAGCAGGAGCTTTCCAAATCGAGGATCTTGACCGGCTTCGTGCCCTTGTTGCGGAATTTGAAATTTACCTTCACCACTTCGTCGGCGGGTTTTGGCCTCACTTCGATGGCGGGCAGTTCCGTGGCCATCTCCGCATGGGCGGCTGACATCACTGTCATCAAGATCAAAAGGGCTGGTTTCATCATGGTGAGCGAAAGTTACCACACAACGCCGTTCCTCACCAAGTCCGAACTCCACCTTGCATCCTGAAACTTGAAACTCTAAACCTCGTCACCCATGCGCTACGCCATCTGCAACGAAACCTACCAAAACACCTCCTTTGACGCCATGTGCGCCGATGTGGCCGCCGCCGGCTATGAGGGCATCGAAATCGCTCCCTTCACCCTCGCGGAGGACCCTCGTGACCTCACGATCGCCGATGCCATCTCCTGCTGCACGAAGGCCAAAAACCACGGCCTGGAGATTCTCGGGCTGCACTGGCTGCTGACCAAGCCCGCGTGGTTTCACATCACCACCCCGGATGCCGTCCAGCGCCGGGAAACGGCCCGTTTTGGCCGACACCTCGTCCGCCTCTGTGCAGCCATGGGTGGCAAAATCATGGTCTGGGGCAGCCCGAAGGCCCGCAACCTCCTCCCCGAATGGAATTACGACGACGCTTTTGCCCGTGCCGCTGATGCCGTGCGGGAAGTGGCCATCGAGGCCGGCAAACATGGCGTCACCCTGGCCATGGAGCCACTCGGCCGGAAGGAAACGAACTTCCTCAACACCGCCGCCGAGACCATCCGCTTCTGCCGGCTCGTCGATCATCCCGCCTGCAAACTCCACCTCGATGTGAAGGCCATGAGCGACGAGCCCACCAGCATCCCGGACATCATCCGCGCCAGCAAGGAATGGACCGTCCACTTCCACACCAATGACCCGAACCTCCGCGGCCCCGGCCAGGGCGAGATCCAATACGAACCCATCATCGCCGCCCTGCGTGAGACCGGCTACAACGGCTGGCTCTCCACGGAGGTCTTCGACTACACGCCGGATGCGCCCACCATCGCCCGCCAGAGCATCGAGTATTTAAAGAAGGTCATGGCCTGAGCTGTGAACACCTTTCCACCATGACGAATCCCCTCGTTTCCTACCCGCGGCTGCCCGGCACGCCCATCTCGCACCTGCCCTTCAGCCCCAGCGTCGCCGTCGGCGATCTGATCTTCGTCTCCGGCCAGGCCTCGGTCGATTTGGACGGAAACATCGTCAGCGACAGCTTCGAGGGCGAGTTTCGCCGATCGGTGGAAAACGTCCGCCGCGTACTGGAGGCCGCCGGAAGCGACCTCGCCCACGTCGTGCAGACCCGGAACTACGTCCGCGATCCCGAAGACCTGCCGCTCTACAACCAGCTCTACCGCGAGTACTTCCCCGAGCCCCGCCCGGCCCGCACCACCATCACCCACTGCCTGCCCCCTTCCCTGCGCTACGAGATCGAGGTCGTCGCCGTCCGGCGGACGGCTGCTTGAAACTTCAAAGCTGAAACTTGGAACTCCCCGTGACGGTGTTAGGTTCGCCGTCTTCATGTCCCTCCTCTCCGTCCAAGGCCTCAAAATCCATTTCCCCGTCCGCAGTGGCCTGCTAGGCCGTGCAAAAGATGTGATCAAAGCCGTGGACGATGTCAGCTTCGAGGTCGCCGAGGGCACGACGGTCGGCTTGGTGGGCGAAAGCGGCAGCGGGAAGTCCACCGTGGCCCGTGCACTGCTCAAACTACTGCCACCCACGGCTGGCACGATCCTGTTTCGCGATCGTTCCATTCTGCCGATGGCCGAGAGCGACTTCCGACCTCTGCGCAAAGAGATGCAGATGGTGTTTCAAGATCCCATCGGCTCGCTGAATCCACGCATGACCATCGAGAGCATCCTCGGCGAGCCTTTGGAGATTCATTTTCCGAAACTGAGCCGCGAAGAGCGCCGCGAAAAATCCGCCGCGATGCTCCAACGCGTGGGCCTGCCTGCTGATGGCCTGCAACGCTACCCGCACGAATTCAGCGGCGGCCAGCGCCAGCGCATCGGCATTGCCCGTGCTCTGGCCGTGGAGCCAAAGTTCCTCATCTGCGACGAACCCGTCAGCGCCCTCGATGTGAGCGTGCAGGCACAGATTCTGAATCTCCTCAAAGACCTGCAGGAGGAATTGAACCTCACCCTGCTCTTCATTGCTCACGATCTGGCCGTCGTGCGCCACATGAGCGATCAAATCGTCGTCATGCATCATGGCAAGATCGTCGAGCAAGGCGGTGCCGATGCCATCTGCGAAGCGCCGCAGCACGACTACACGAAGCGCCTCCTGGCCGCCATCCCGCACCTGAATTGATTTCCCAATGACACCGCTGTTTAAAAAATTTCTCGGAATGCACTGGCTGCTCGTGGCCTTCACGGTCTGCCTGATGGCTTTTGGCGTTTACTCGATCTTCAATGCTTCCGCTTACAAGCTAGGCTCCAGTCTCGAACTCAAATGGAAGCAGCAGCTGATCATGATCGGGATCGGCATGCCTTTCTTCTTCGCGGCGAGCCTCATTGATTACAAATGGATCAGGTGGGCTTGCTGGCCTGCCTACCTGCTTGGGATCGCTGGCTTGATATTGACTCTGATTTTCGGCATTGAAATCAACAACAACAAAGCCTGGATCCAGGTGGGACCGGTCATGGTGCAGCCCTCGCAGTTCGCCATCACCGCCGGGATCATGGTGCTGAGCGTGGTCTTTGGCGAGTTGCCGCGCATCATTCCAGCCTTCCGCCGTCCATGGCTGCGCATCCTGGCTGCGGGCATGCTCGCGGCGGTGCCCGCGATGCTCGTGATCAAAGAAGACCTGGGCTCCGGTCTCGTGTGGGGACCGGTCTTCCTCGCCATCATGCTCGTGGGCAGCATTCCCTTTCGCTACCTGATCGTGATGCTGTTGCTGGCACTGACCGTGGCGCCGCTGGTGTATGTCTTTGCCTTGAAGCCGTATCAGCAGAAGCGCATCGAGACCACCTACTACATGTTCACCGGCCAGATGGACAAGGTGAACATGCAGGACGAGGGCTGGGTGGCCAAGCATCTGCAGATGGCCATCGCTACCGGCGGCATCGAAGGCAAAGGCCCCGAGTCCAAGAAAGTGCCCGATCAGGCCAGCATTCACCGCACCTTCCTGCCGAATGAAGTCATCAACGACTTCATCTTCGCCGTCATCTGCGAGGAGTTTGGCTTCAAAGGAGCCTTCGGGCTCATCGTCGGCCTCGCCGGGATGATCATGCTCGGCCTCACCGTGGCCTTTTCCGCCCGCGATCAGCTCGGGCGGCTCATCGTCATCGGCGTGATGGCCATGTTCTTTGTTCACTGCTTCCAAAACATCGGCATGAACCTGGTCGTGCTGCCCGTCATCGGGATTCCCATCCCCTTCATCAGCTACGGCGGCACTTTCATGGTCGTCACGCTCTTCCTGATGGGCCTCGTCCAAAGCGTGTGGGTCCACCGGCATATCTCCCCCGTGAAGAAAGCCCGCCCCGTGAATGGCGCCCGCGAGCCGGATGAGGAAGAATAGGCCCGTAGCGGAAAACGTCAGTTTTCCGAATTCGAGCGTCCCACGAGCTTCACCTGCGTCTCGGCGTGCTGACGCCCGCCGCTACGCGGAAGAGGTTCACGCTTCCGCTTTCACCGCAGCCACCACGTCAGTCCGGTCAGTCTTGTCAGCCCGGTCAGCCCAAACCAGCCACAGGCCATAGCCGAGCAGTGCCATCTGGCTGACCCAGAAGCCGTAGATCTTCGGCCAGGTGCCATCGGTGAAGCCGTAGGCATGCAGGCCCACACCGAGTTGGTTCACGCCGAACCAGGAGAAGACCACGATGCAGCCGAGGATGAGGTTGCAGTTGTGCAGGCCGACCTCGCGGATGTAACCGCCGAGGCGGGCGTGGAGAATGACGAGGCACATGAGCACAATCATGAGCGCCCCGTTTTCCTTCGGATCCCAGCCCCAGAAGCGGCCCCAGCTGTAATTCGCCCAAATGCCGCCGAGAACGGTGCCGACGAGGGCGAGGAACAAGCCGCAGCAGATGAAGCCGTAGGCCACGCGGGTGAGGAAACGACCTTCATCGGACTTCGGTCCGATTTTGCCAAACAGCCGCTGGATGAAGTAAATCATCGAAATCAAGGCGGCGACCATGCACGCGGCATAACCGAGGTTGATGAGCGGCACGTGCGTGGAGAGCCAGAAGTTCGTGATCAGCACGGCCTGGAGTTGCTGGAGCGTGTCGGTGGCCTCGCTGGCCTCGAATTGAATGGCGAGGAACATGCAGGCCGTGCCGCCGACGGCGGCCACGAGCAGGCCGAGACCGCGTTTCGTGATCCATTCGGCGATCAGGCCAAACAACGCCACCGAGGCACCGATGAAGAGGATGGTCTCATACAGCGTGGTGATGGGCGGACGCTGCATGATGATGCAGCGCACGATCACGCCGGTGACGGCGTAACCGGTCGCAATGGCCAAAAGCAGCCAGGCGATGATCTTGGTGATCTTCTCCAGCTTCGACCCCGGAGCGATCCACGACAGCGCCACGGCCACAAAACCGACGAGGAAGATCCACTGCGCATAGAAGAAGTAGTCCGCTTTGATCGAGTGACGCTCCAAGGCGATGAACTGACCTTCGTTGCGGGCTTTTGCAGCCTCCTGAATCTTCGTGAGCAAGGCCTTCGAGGCCGCTTTGAACTTCGCGGCATCCGGCAGGGCCAGATAAACATCTTCATAAGCCGCCAGCCAGGAGAGTTGCTCAGCATCGACTTCCTTTTCGCCGTTGATGGCACCGAAGATCGTCTCGCCAGGGCCGTGCCAGACCTCGTTCACCTTCGGGCCGGGCGGGAAGATGCGAAGCTGCTGCTCGGCATTGCCGCTCATCATCGCCCCGAGGGCTCCCTTGCCGAAATCACGGAACCACGGGATCTGCATCGGTGGGCCGCCGCTGGTGCGCACGGCATTGGCGAGGGCGTTGAGGCTCTTGGAGAGGCGCAGGGGCTTTTCAATGCCGGCGGGCAGTTGATCCAACTTGTCACCCACGGGCGAGCGGATGAAGTCGAAGTGCCCGGTGATCATCTCGTAGTCGAGGAAGTTCGCGGCGAGCTGCACGATTATGCGCTGCTCCGGTGTCTGCTTCTTCGCGGGCATCTCGCGGTATTCGCTCATCTTCTCCATCAGCGTCTGACGGGCCGGTTCGATCTCAGCAAAGGTGTATTGATCCCGTTTGGCCTTCGCCGTGAGACCCAGCTCGGTGATGGCGGAGGAATTATCAACTTTGAAGAGCGGCACGAGCCTCGCGATGTCCGGGCGGAACCAGCTCATCAGCAGCCATTCGGTGGCGCTGAGCTTCACTGGCTTGTCGCCGTCCTTCACGATGTGCTTCTGCGTGGCCGGATCGGTGATCGGCTTGCCATCCATCTCGCCGTTTTCTGTGAGCCAGATGCTCCGCCGTGCCCGAAAACGCAGCAGCCGGTAGCTGGCGATGTTTTCCAGCGGCTTGATGCGTCCCGATTCCTGCACGGGAATGGACGCAAAGGTTTCCACGACCTCTTTGTCACGAAGAAGATCGAGCGGTGGGAGCTCGGCGGCGGCCGTGAGCCCCGTGACCGCGAGCAGCAGAAGAAAGTGGAACAGGTTTTTAACCTGTTCAGCCGGAGCGAAGCGCGTCCGTGAGCCAGTGCGGCCACCGGGCAGATTCGAGGTTCGAGCGTCATTCATATCAAGAGAAGGTTGAGGTATAGGTTCACGAAGAGCTTCGGCGCGACAGGTTAAAAACCTGTCCCACTTTCTTTACAGGAGCTTCCACATCGCGAGGGCGAAGGCGGCGTTGAAGGCGACGATGAGGCCGATGGAGAAGATCCATGGGTTCACCTTGATGAAACGGGCGAGCATCATGAGGAAATGCAGCAGCAAGCCTTCGGCGACGATGAGGCAGGAGATGAGCGGCCAGTGGTCGGAGGGGTTTTCCACGATCTGGAAGCCGCTGCTCTTCACGCTAGCGCCGCTGCGTGTGCCATCGTCAAAGGACATCTGGAAGACGGCGTAACCTTCGCTGCGCACGGGTTCGTTCATGGTGATCACGCGTTTTTCCTCACGGCCATTCTCTTGCTTGGTCACCCAACTGGTGAAGCGACGTGCCCGCTCGGTGCCGGGATGCTTCTCCTGCTCTGTTTTGTCGAGTTTGATCGCAAACGGCAGCTTGTAGGTGCGATGGACAAGTGAGAGCAGATACTTGTCGTTGCCCACGGTCACCGTCCAAGGCGCGGCGGCGAATTCCCAGAGGATGCCCTTTTGCTCCGCACCGCCCTTTTTGTCCTTCACAATGGCGACACAGGCACTGGCGAGTGCTTCATCGGCCATCGCAGCACCCGATTCATCGAGCGTGCTGACTTCCTGGATGAAATAGCCGTCGATCGCATCCGCACGGCTGCCATCGCGATCCGGTTTCGGCTGCGCATGCTTCTTCCAACCGGTGATCATGAGGTCAAAAGGCAGGCTTTCATGCGTAAAGGTGCGCCCCTTGCCATCGGTGAGGTCTTGATACTTCGACTGATCGATCACCAGCACGCTGCGCTTGGCTTTTTCGTCCGTCTGCACCTTCTCGATCTCGATGACGCGATCGTGGAAGCTCAGGAACTCATCGCTCGTCTCGCCCTCACGAAGGCTCATGTTCCCCTCGACAGCGAAGTGGTAGCTCACCGCGCCAGCAGCGATCATGAACAGGATGGCGAAATGCGAGATGATCACACCAATCGTCTTCGGCGACTTGCGGATGCGAATGATGCCGCCGAGGAAGAGATTCACGAACAGCACCGCCATCAGCGTGTAGCCGCCGGGCAGGATGGGCAGCGGGAAAGTCACATTGCCGATGTCCGCATACGCATTGAGCGCCAGCGCCCGCCAGCACGCGCCGATGTCGATGCGATCGACGAAGAAGGATTCAAAGTATCGCGCCTGACTGGCGACGAGGCCGAACTCCGCCTGCTCCAGCGTGCCGAGAAAGGTGATGAGCAGCAGCAGCGCCAGCGTGACCGTGGCCAAGCCGAAGCTGGAGAGGAAGGCGATGAGTTTCGCGATTGGGTTTGGATTGGGGGAGGACACGAGACGGGAAAATGACGAAATTAGAATGACGAATGACGAACGATCAAAGCGCTCGTCATTCCTTTGGGATGTTCGGCTTGATGGATTGGCAGAAGGTGTCGAAGGCGGCGGTGTTTTGCTCGACGAGGGCTTTGGGGCCGGTGAGCTTCACGAAGATGGTTGCTTGTTCGGTGCTGTGAATGAGGCCGAGGAGACTGTAGCCAGTCTTGGCGGTCTGAGCGCCGAAGCCTTTGAAGTCGCCATCGAAGGCCACAAAGGTGGCTTCGCGGTTGAAGAAGGGTTTCTTCGGCAGCTTCGCGAACTCATCGGCGGTGTAGGCAGGCTGGGCCATTTGGGTGCGCCAGCGGTTCACATTGGCTTCGAGGCCGCCTGCGGAGCCGGGCATGAGGGAGATGTAGCATTCGCCTTCCTTGTTGGGGCCAAAGCGCAGATCGACGAGGCGCATGCCCATCGGATCGGGCGTGGTGTTTTCACTCCAGCCATCCGGCACGCCCCAAGTAAGCAGGCTGCGGAAGTCGGGGCGCTGCTGTTGCTGCTCATCCTTGGCGTCATCGAAGAAACGCGTGGCGCTGGGGATGTCGATGTTGGGCTTCGCGGCGTGGGTGGAGATCTCCCGTGATTCGGTGATGGCCTCACGCTCACCGAGGCGGTCGCAAGAAGCAGAAAGAAGGCCGCACGCGATGGCCGCGCAGCAGTGGAAGGGGATTTTCATCGTGGGGAAACGCATGAGGGGGCGGGATGATTAGCAGCATCCGATGTGAACGCCATGAAGATACGCCGCAGCGGAAGGTGTAGAGACAAAAAGTGCCCAGTAATCAGTGCCCAATGCTCCGTTTGGAGCAGGCACCTTACTGAGCACTGAGAATTGAGCACTTCTTCACGTCGAAGTGCTCCCAGATTCACGAGCCCTTGTGCTCGCTGTGGCAGGCTTTGCAGTTTACGGCGGCTTTGTAGTCGGCGGCACCGGTGGCGTCCTTGGCCTGGATTTTCTTCACGGCGGCGATGAGGGCCTGATTCTTCTTCACCCAGGCAGCTTTGTCGCCCTTTGGAGGCGTGGCGGCGCACATGGCCTGATACTGCTTGAGCATGGTGGCGAGTTCCACATCGCTGGCGGTGCCGCCAGCGACCTTCTTGCAAAGGGCATCCTCAGGCTTGTGATACTGCTTCATGGCCGTTTTGATCACGTCGCTGCCACCGGCGGCGGGCTTGGCGGCCGGAGCAGCTTTGGGATCGGCTTTGGCAGGCGCGGGAGCGGCTGGAGGGGCAGGAGGTGGCGCGGTAAGCTTGGCGATTTCCGCCTCGCTGAGGCCGACATTGACCTTGAGGCCGGAAACCTTGGCTTCGAGGGCTTTGGCGCCGTTTTGCGTCACGCCGGTCTGCCAGACGAAAAGCTTCTTCAGGGCCTTGGCAGAGCCGAGAGCGGCAATGCCGGCATCGGTGACCTTGTCGCCGTAGAGATTGAGGTATTCGAGGGCTGGCAGCGCGGCGAGCTTGGCGAGGCCGGCATCGCTGATCTTGGTGTTTTCGAGGTGGAGCCGCTCAAGGTTGGCGAATTTGGCGAGCGTGTCGGCCGCGGCATCGGTGATCTGGCTGCGGGCGAGATCGACCCACACGATGTGCTGGGCGATGGGAGTGAGGATGGCGAGTTCCTTATCGCCGAATTTGTCGGCGGCATTGATGACGCCGAGGCGGAGTTGCTCGGTGTCCTGCGCCAGCGGCATGAGTGAGGCGTTCAAAGCAGCCATCTTCGCGCTGATCTCGGCGACCTGCTTCTTCTCGGCATCGGTGAGGGGCTTGGCCTTCGGCTTTTCGGGCTTCGCGGGAGCGGCGACCTTCGGCAAACCTTTGGCGAGCATCACAGCGAGAGCGCCTTCGACATCGGCGGTGGGCTTCGTGGCGGCCACGGTGGCGCTTTCGGAGGCACCGGACTCGATCCACCACTTCAAGATGGCCACTTCTTCCTTGGTGAGCTGCGGCTCATCGCTCGGTGGCATGTGCTCATCGTCGTCGGTGGGCAAATTCGCACGGACGAGCATGAGGCTTTCCTTGCTGTTCTTGGCAATGACCGTCGTGGGTCCATCGCCGCCGCCTTTCATGATGGCGGCAAAGTTGTGGAGCTGGAGCTTGCCCTTCTTTTTTTCCTCGCCGTGGCAGGCATTGCACTTCGCCGCCATGATCGGGGCGATGACATCGCGGTAAACGACGGCCTTCTCGGCGATGGCGGCATCCAGTTTGCCACCTGCGGCGGGCTTGGCGGCAGCAGGAGCGGCGGCGGCAGGTTTCGCAGTGACGGGTACGGCAGCAGCCGGAGCCGCAGCGGCCACGGCGACAGGCTTGGCATCGTCCTCGGCGCTCCAGCCGTTGTTGATGTGGGCATTGGGCAGCTTGGCCTTCAAAGCGGCCACGCCAGCCTTCGTCACACCGCTCTGCCAGAGGTAGAGGGCCTTCAGCTTGCCCAGACCGGCGAGCTTGGCGATGCCGGCATCGGTGACCTTGGTGTTGTAAAGGTTAAGGTATTCGAGGGTGGCGAGTCCTTTGAGGTGATCGAGGCCTGCATCGCTGATGGCGGTGTTTTCGAGGTGAAGCTCCTGGAGGTTCTTCATCGCGGCCAGTTTGGCCAGACCGGCATCCGTGACCTTGCTGCGAGCGAGATCGAGCGAGGCGATCTTGTCGGCGATGGGGGCCAGCGCATCGAGGCCGCTGTCGGCGAATTCCTTCGCCACGTTCAGCGCGGTGAAGCGGTAGGTCTTGCCATCGGCAGCGGTGGGCATGAGCGAAGCGCCGGTGGCGTTCACCTTCTGCATCGCAGCCTCGACGGCAGGATCAGCGGCTTTTTTGTCGTCAGCGGCGTTCGCGGTGAAGGCGAGTGCCAGGGCGAGGATGTAGGTGGTGGGTTTCATGAAACGGAAGTCGGGGGCGTGAGAGGTGAGAAGTAAGAGGTGAGAGGCATCAGCCTTTCACGATGGCCTCGGCGGCGGCTTTGATTTCGGCGGGCAAGGCGTTGAGATCGAGCTTCTGCGTGGCGCTGGCCCCCTGCTCGATCCACCATTTAAGGATGGCGATCTCCTCTTTGGTGAGCTGGTCCTTACCCTCGGGCGGCATGTGCATGTCTTCATCCTCGGCGGAGATGACAAGTTGGTAGCTGAGGCTATCGGCGGGCTTGCCTGGAACGACATTGTTCTTCTTTTCGGCGCTCTCGGAACCGCCAGCCATGGTGAACTCATAGGTATCGAGGCGGAGATCACCCTTCTGCTTTTCCTCGCCGTGGCATTTGTTGCACTTCGCGGCGAAAATCGGCTGGATAAGGTTCGCGAAGACAAGTTTTTCACCGGCTGCGGGTGTGGGGGCAGGTGCGGGTGTCGGAGCAGGAGCTGGAGTCGCGGGGGATTCGACGACTTTGGGCGGCTCGGGGGCTTTCGGAGCTTCAGGAGCCTTTTCCTCGGTTTTTTCCACTTTGGGTTTCTCGACAAAACCGAGCATCCATTTCTCCATGGCGATCATCTGGCTCTTGATCGGCTCGGGAGCCTTTTCGGTCATGAATTTGCTGCCGTGGCTCATGTTTCCGCCGAAGTGGGCACCGAGACTCATGATGCCAAAGCTGAGGAAAAACAGGGCCCGGTAGGCATGGAGGAGTTCCCAATTGCCCTGACCCATGGCCATCAGGCGGATGACCAGCGCCAGCAGCACGCCTGCGGTGCCGATGATGCCCATCGTCTGGTGCAGGCTGAAGTTCCCACCGGTGTAGCCGCCCTCGCGGGAGAGCATGATGCCAGCGATCACTGCCAGCACGCTGCCCGCCGCGCCGACAAACAGCGCCAACAGCGCGGTGGAGCCATGCTTGGCCTCGCCACGACGGCCCATGCAGAGCACCTCCAGCATCGCCAGGAAGATCAGCGAGCCGATCGGCAGATGTAGCAGGATGGGATGAAAGCGACCGACAAAGATCACCATGTCCGAGGCTTCCGCCTTCGGTGCCTCATAGAGCGGCGGAAAGATCAGCAGGCCCGCGACAAAGCCGACGAGCAGTAGCAGCGCGACGATCCAGGCGAGGGTGTAAGACTTGGGAGCTTCGGATTCGGTGTCGTAAGACATGGGACAGGTTGGGGGTGGTGAAAAAACGTGGTTCGTAGCCTCTTTTGTTCACCTTTCCTCCTCGTGCAATCGACGTTGCGCGTGGCTTGCTCTCATCGCTGCGAATCTTGGCGGGATTCTCGCGTGAATCGGAGAGAATGATCCATTTGGCCCTTCAACAATCAGCAATCGTCATTCCCTACGCGACGAATCCAAAACGCCGCCCCGCACGCAAAACGCCGTTCACTTTTTCCTCATGCCGAAAACCGTCCTTCACTGGTTCCGCCGCGATCTTCGCCTCACGGATAACACCGCCCTCCACCACGCCGCGAAGGCAGCCGAGCAGGTCGTGCCGGTGTATGTGCTCAGTGATTGGAAATCCAGCCACGGCTGGACCGGGCCGAACCGCCAGCAGTTCCTCTGCGGGAATCTCGAATCGCTCGCGAAGAATCTCGAAACCCTCGGCAGCCGCCTCATCGTGCGTTGTGGCAAGGCGGATGCAGAGCTTGAGCGTCTTGTGAACGAGACCCAGGCCTCCGCGATCTACTTTAACCGCGATTACGATCCCTTCGGCCGCGAGATGGAAAAGAAGATCGCCGCCCTTTGCATGCGTCTCGGCATTGAGTGCCACGGCTTCGACGACAGCGTCATGCACGCCCCCGAGACCGTCCTCACAGGCTCTGCGATGCCTTATCGAGTCTATACGCCTTACTCGAAGAACTGGCTCGGGCTCGACAAAGCCGCTCCCCTGCCCCGGGTGTCCTCGCTGGGGCCAAAAGCCTCCGAAAGCATCACCGGCCTGCCTTTGCCCACCTTGGCTCACTGGCAGCTGCCCGAGCCTAAAGCGCAGATTTTGCCCTCCGGCGAACGGGCGGCTCGCGACCGCATGAAGCACTTCATCGACTGCGGCATCCTCCAAAGCTACTCCGCGAACCGCAACACGCCCTCCGGCCAGACCACCTCATTGCTCAGCCAGGACCTGCGTTACGGCCTCATCGGCATCCGCGATCTCTACGCCCGCTGTGCCGCCATCGAAAAGGGCAGCACCTACATCAAGGAACTCGCATGGCGGGAATTCTACTTCGCCATCCTGTGGTTCTACCCGGAGGTCTTCGAGCATGAATTCGCTCCCGACTGGCGCGGCCTCCCTTGGCCTGGCACCGACGCTGATTTCCAGCGCTGGGCCACCGGCACCACCGGCTTTCCCATCGTCGATGCCGGCATGCGGCAGCTTTTGCAGACCGGCCTCATGCACAACCGCCTGCGCATGATCACCGCCATGTTCCTCACGAAGGACCTCCACTGCGATTGGCGCATGGGCGAGGCCTTCTTCATGCAACAGCTCGTCGATGGCGAAAACGCCAGTAACAACGGCGGTTGGCAATGGTCCGCCGGCACCGGAGCCGATGCCGCGCCCTATTTCCGCATCCAGAATCCCTGGCTGCAAAGCGCTCGCTTTGATCCTGCGGGCACCTTCATCAAAAAATGGGTGCCTGAACTCAAAGACGTGCCCGCCCCACTCCTCCACGAGCCACCGAAACCCGGCCTGCCGCTCGCCAAAGGCTACCCTCTCCCGATGGTCGATCACCACACGGAGCGGGATCGCTGCCTAGCCATCTTTGCGAAGCACAAGGCGGAGCGAAACTGAGGCGAACCCTGCGTTAAGCCGCCGACTTACTCGAAGCCGCAGGCGTTTTCTTCGTGACCGCCTTGGTGGAGGAGGTCTTCACGGGCTTCTTCGTCTTACTGCTCGCGGTGCTGGAAGATTTTGAGGCAGGCTTTTTCGTCGAGGAGGAAGATGGCTTCACGCTCGCAGGCTTGGCGGGACCGGCCTTTTCTTTGCTCTCGGCATTGGCACGCTCTTTGGGGTCTTCGTTGAGCTTGGCGATCTCGATGGGGAGGGCGTGGTCGTCATGCTCGTCAGGTGTGGGTTTGACCTCGCCTTCCTTCTTTTCTCCAGGAGGAGGCTCACCTTTCGGCAGGCCGCCGGTGGTGATGACGACCTTGGCACCCACGTTGACAACGTTGAAGACATTCACGACATCCTTCATGCCCATGCGCACGCAGCCATAGCTGGCGGGTTCACCCAGGCGGCGCTCCTCGGGCGTGCCGTGGATGTAGATGAAGCGGCCGTAGGCGTTCTTATTGCTCTTCTCACTGCCTTTGAGCCAGAGGATACGGGAGACGATGGGATCGCGGCCGGGAGCGTTTGGTTTGATGACTTCGCCATTCCAACGGCGACTCTTCAAAACAGCACCAGCAGGCAGTCCGTGGCCGATTTTGGCCACCACCTGATGCTGGCCGAGCGGGGTGCAATTGCTGCCCGGCTTGTCACCGAGACCGAATTTCGAGGTGGAGATGTTGTAGGTCTTCTTGAGTTGCCCCTGCTCGTAGAGTCCGAGTTTTTGATCTTTCACGCTGACGACCACGTCCGCCTTTTTCACCGAGGTGCATTGGCTGAGGGAAGTCACGAGCGCAGCCATCAACGCCAACCTGGGCAGGTAACGGGCGATCTCTTGATGTCGGAAGATTGACTGCATGTTTAACAAGAATGATACAAACCAGAATTTAAGCAATCTTAAATTGTTAGAAGGATAACGATGCATCAGAATGGGCTGTTGCAGGTTTTGTGCCGGGGCTGGGAAAGGTTTCATGCCATGGGCGAAAAGACGGCGCAATGAACGTTTTCCGGCCTTCATTTGTTCATTCTTGTCATGCACGAGTCCCCCGTCTCCATCCGCCACTACCGCCCCGCCGATCTATCCATCCTGCGCCAAATCACGACGGATTCCTTCGGCGGTGTCTCGCTGGATATGGCGCTGGAGCAGAAGCTCGGCCGCTGGAATGAACGCGACTGGAAAGCCCGCAAAGCCGATCACATCGACGAGGATGTGACCCAAAACCCCGAAGGTTGTTTTGTGGCGGAACGAGATGGCGAGATCCTCGGCTACATCACCGTGCGGCTCGATCCGCTGAACAGTCGCGGACGCATCCCGAATGTGGCCGTCGTGGAGGCTGCCCGTGGGCTCGGCCTTGGCCGTCGGCTCATCGTTCATGCTCTCGACTACATGCGAGACGCGGGCATGAAAGTCGCGCAGATCGAGACGATGGCTTCAAATGCCATCGGCCAGCATCTTTACCCGAGCTGTGGCTTCGAGGAAGTGGCCCGTCAGGTCCACTTCGCGATGAAGCTTTAGCTCAAAGCCTCACAGCAGCCGCCACTCGTGCCCATCCTGGCCGAGGAGGTCATCGGCCTCCTTCGGGCCCCAGCTTCCGGCGGGGTATTCGCACATCGGAGGCGGGTTGTCGGACTGGTGCCAGGCATGCTCGATCTCGTCGATGAACTTCCAGGCGTTCTCCACCTCGTCGCGACGGGCAAAGAGCGTGGCGTCACCGGCCATGGCGTCGAGCAGGAGGCGTTCGTAGGCCTCAGGGCTGGCTTTGCCAAAGCTCGACGAGTAGCGAAAATCCATCTTCACCTGCTGCATGTTCATCGCCTGACCGGGCTGCTTGCACAGGATGCGCATCGCCATGCCTTCATCTGGCTGAATGCGGATGACGAGGGTGTTTTCGCTGTTCTTGATGAGGTTCTTCGTGGCAAAAGGCACCTGCGGCGGCTTTTTGAAGTGAATGCTGATCTCGGTGGCCTTCTTCGGGAGCTGCTTGCCCACGCGGATGTAGAAGGGCACGCCCTGCCAGCGCCAGGTATCAATGAACAGACGCAGCGCCACGTAGGCCTCCGTCTTCGATTCAGGATTCACACGGTCTTCCTGGCGATAACCCACGCGGGACACGCCATCCACGCTGCCTGCGGTGTATTGGGCGCGAATCACATTCTTACCCACGGCCTCCGGGCCGACGAGCGGACGCAGGGCGCGGATAACCTTCACTTTCTCGTCTCGCACGCTATCGGCGCTGAGATCCGTCGGCGGTTCCATGGCCACGAGGCTGAGGAGCTGGAAGAGATGGTTTTGCACCATGTCACGCAAGGCACCAGCGGTGTCGTAGTAACCACCGCGACCGCCCTCCATGCCGAGGTTTTCGGCGCAGGTGATTTGAATGTGGTCAATGTAGCGGCTGTTCCAGTTCGGCTCGAAGAGCGCATTGGCAAAGCGCAGCACCATGATGTTCTGCGCCGTTTCTTTGCCCAGATAATGGTCGATGCGGTAGGTGTCTTCTTCGCGGAAGGTCGCATTCACCACGCTGTTGAGGCCGCGTGCGGTGGCCAGATCCTTGCCGAAAGGCTTTTCGCACACCACACGGGCCCATTTGCCGCCCACGCCTTCATTGAGGCCGGTGGCACGCAGCATCTCGAGGATGGGTTTAAAGGCCTCGGGAGCGGACGCGAGGTAAAAGAGCCGGTTCGCCGGCGTGCCGCGTTCCTGATCGAATTTGTCGAGCTGGAGCTTGAGGTTCACATAGCCCGCCGGGTCCTCGAACTCACTGCGGTGGTAGTGGATGCACTGGGAAAAGCTGGCCCAAAGCTCGTCGTTATGGCCTTGGCGACTGTTTTTACGGTTTCCGGCCTCCAACTCCGTTCGGAAGACCTCATCTGTCTTCTCTCGGCGGGCAAAGCCCACGACCTTGAACTGCGGTGGCAGGTCACCGCAGGCGGCGATGTTGTAGAAGGCGGGAATGAGCTTGCGATTGGTGAGATCGCCAGTGGCACCGAAGATGACGACGGTGCATGGCTCCGCCCGGTGACGGGAGAGCAGCGTTTCTTGGAAGGGGTTTTCCAGATCGGGCATTTTTTAGGGGTGAGGGGTGCGCCAGACTAGCCCTTGCCTCCCCGATGGCAACCCGTGATGCTCCACCACACCGTGAGGATGAATGAAATGCCTTCATCGCGTGCATGAAAGCAGCACCCGGCAGCCGCCCTGAAACTTCATGGACGCCCCGCATTGCCAGCGTTTCAATCACAGCCTACACTCGCCGCCGCATGCCCCGCCGCGCCCTTTTGATCCTGCTTGCCTGTAGCCGCGTCCTGCCCTCCGCCTTCGCGGATGGGCTGGAGGAGGCACCAGCCTTTCGCACCGCTCAGCAGGCCCTCGCCGATGGACTGCCGGAAGTCGCCGCCGTGAAGGCCGGACGGCTTTTGAAAGACAAATCGTGGTCCAAATCCGAGCAGAAGCAGCTCGCCACCTTCGCCGCCGAGGCTTGGGCACGTGCTGGCCGAGCCACCGAACTGCTCGCGCTTGCTGATACCCAGGAGCTTGAGGAGGAGCACTTCTGGCGGGCCCAGGCCCATGCTCTGAATGGCGATCTCGCCGAGGCTCGCGAGGAACTCACCAGCGGCAATCCCACCCTCTCCGCCCCTGCCCGGTTGCTGCTCGGCCAGGTGCTCGCCTCCCTCGGCGAAAACGACGCGGCTCGCGATGAGATTGAGCCATTGCTCGTCCACGAACTGGCCGCCATCCGCCGCCACGCCCGCCTTTTGCTCGCCGAAATCGAAACCGGTGCAGGCAAGGTGCATGCCGCCCTCCAGCTTCTCGATCAAGAGCGTGATCCCGATGATGCCACCGCCGAACTCATCCGCGCCCGCTGCCTGCTGCTCACGGCGAAGCTCAGCGAGGCTCGCGTGACCTTGGAAAAAGTCCTCTCCCTAGCCACGGGTGGCGAGCGTGCTCGCCATGCAGCCGGCGTCATGCTGGCAGAGGTGTGGCTTCAGGAAAAACAGCCGGAAAAAGCCTTCGCCCACCTCGTGAAGATGCTCGACACCACCGTGACCAGCGAGTCATGGCCGGATGCCTTCGACATGCTCGACCGCGCCTGGATGTCGCAGCCAGATCCCCGCGTGCTACCGGAGGTCGTCACCCGCTGGGCCATTCAGGGAAGCCAGGCCCAACAGGCACCCGAGCCATCCCCCGCCCTCGAAAAGGCCAGCGCCACCTTTCGTGGGCACGCCGAGTTCACCCTCGCACGCTGGCTTCGGGCTGAAAAACGCCCCATTGAGGCCGCCGGACTGCTGGAGGGCTTTATCCAGCTTCATCCCGGCCATCCGCGCCTCAGCCCCGCCCTGCGCCTCGCCATGGAAATCTACTCCGATCTCCACTCCGATAGCCGCGTGCTCCAGCTCTCCGAGATGTGGCGCTCGCAGTTCAGTGGCGATGAGGGCGGCACGCTCGTCGATTTCCTCGCCGGCAGCATTCAGTATGGCCGCGCTGAATTTCTGCCCGCTCAAGAGTCCTTCGATGCCGCCGCCAATGTGGCCGGCTCTCTCTCCGAGCGCCGTCGCTCCCTTTTTAACTCCGCCATCTGCGCCTTCAAAGGTGGGGATCTCGTACTCTACCTCGGCCTCCTTGCCCAGCTCGAAGCCGCCGGCGGCAGCCAGGACGCCACGGGCGATTCCGCGGCCGATCTCCAGCTCGAAAAAGCCCTCGAAGCCGCAGCGCAGCATCGCGATGATGCCGAGGAAAGCCTGCGCACCTTCATCACCACTCGCCCCTGGCATCCACGCCTTCCGGAGGCCCAGCTCGCCCTCGCTGCCTGGCTGCTGCAAAGCCAGCCGCCACACACCGATGAAGCCCAAAAGCTCCTCGCCGCCATCCGCCTTCCCACCGAGCCTTCCGAAGCCCGCGATACCCTCGCCCAGCGCATCGATCACACACGCCTCTGGCTCCGTGAGATCAGCGGCGACCTCAAAAACCTCGCCCTCGACTGTGCCGCCTTTGCCAAAACCTGGCCAAAGAGCCCGCTTCTCCCCGAAGTGCGCATGAAGGAAGCCGGAGCGCACTTCCAGCTCGAGGATTTTGCCAGCGCACGCACCAGCTTTGAGATCATCGCCAAAGAGCACCCCGAAGCACCCCAGGCGGATACCGCCCTCTACTTTGCCGCCCTTTCCGCCATGTCCGTCATGAGTGCCGAAGGCCGTGAGCGAGCCCTCGAAATCTGGGAGACACTCGCGAAGAAAGGCGGCCCGCTCGCCATTGCTTCGCGCCGCCAGCAGGCGCTCACCTTCCGCCGTCAGGCCGATCTCCCCTCCGCCCTGAAGGCACTCGATCAAATCCTCGCGATGAAGGCGCTGGATGACGAAATGAAAAACCTCACCCTCTGCGAAAAAGCCGAGGTGCTGCTGCTTCAGGGCAAAAAAGAACGCCAAAGCCTCGAAGAAGCCGCGAAGCTCCTGCGCGAGTTTTTGGATCAAGCCAGCCGTTTGAGCTTCCTGTGGAAGGCACGCGCTGGTTACACCCTCGCCACCATCCTCCATGAAGCTGGTAGCGATGCCGAAGCTCTCGAAGCCTGCTACGATACCCTCCGCGCCGCCGATACCGCCCCGCCCTCCAATCCAGCGGACTATCTCTGGTTCTCAAAATCCGGCTTCTTCGGCATCGAGCTCCTCGAAGCCGCCCACCAATGGGAAGCCGCCGCCAAGCTCGCCGAACAGATCGCCCAGGTGAAAGGTTCCCGCGCCAACGACGCCCGCCAGATCGCCACCAAGATCCGCCTGGAGCACTTCCTCTGGGACGGCCCCAAACCCACGCCGCCCGTGCAGCCTGCCCTTCCCGCCATCCCGGTGCCTGATGAGCCTGCTCCATCGAAAAAGAGCACGACGAAGAAAAAGAAGTGAGTGCCCGCCGGAGCCTCGCGTATGGAAAAACCATGCGCACGACCTTCCTTGCCCTTCTGGCGGCCATTCCATCTCTTCACGCTGCCGCACCGTCGGAGCACGTCATCCTCGTGAGCATCGACGGCTGGGCGCATCACTACTTTGACGATCCCAAGTGCCACATGCCTGCCGTGAAGTCCCTGGCGGCCCAAGGCGTGCGAGTGAAGCGCATGGAAACCTCCTTCCCCACCGTGACGTGGACGAACCACACCACCCTCGTCACCGGCGTGCATCCAGGCAGGCACGGCGTGCTCGCGAATGAATATTACGACCGCAAGGAACGCAAA
Source organism: Verrucomicrobiaceae bacterium (assembly GCA_016713245.1). Classification (GTDB taxonomy): domain Bacteria; phylum Verrucomicrobiota; class Verrucomicrobiia; order Verrucomicrobiales; family Verrucomicrobiaceae; genus Prosthecobacter. Next base: position 2,695,111 of record JADJPM010000004.1, read on the forward strand.
AAAGTGCCGCTCATCCCAGACCCGATCTTCAACAAGGATGAGATCGTCAAGACACCCACCATCTACGATGCCGCGAAAGCCGCCGGCCTCACCACCGCCGCGGTCATCTGGCCTGCCTCGCGTGGGGCCAAAACGCTCGATTGGACCGTGCCGGATGTCTTTGAGCAGGAACTCTTCGAAAAATACGGCACGCCGCAGCTCCTCGAAGAAGCCCGCGCCCTCGGCATCCCCATCGAGAAGCAGATGGAATGGTGCAAGCTCGGCAACGCCGGCAAGGCGCAGCGTGACTACCTATACACCCAGCTCGCCACGCACATCATCCGTACGAAGAAGCCCCATTTCCTCGCCCTGCATCTCGTCAGCCTCGATTCCTTCGAGCACGCCCACGGCCGCCAGGTGCCCGAAGCCTACTGGGCCGCCAACGACAGCGACAACCGCGTGGCCGATCTCATCCGCGCCTGCGAAGAAGCTGGCATCCGCGACAAAACGACCTTCATCATCACCACCGACCACGGCTTCGTCACCTACACGAAGTCCATCAATGCCAACGCCGCGCTGAAGAAGGATGGTTTCGTCAAAAGCGTGCTCGGCAAGAGCCTCGCGCCCGATTCCAAGGTCTTCGCCATGGCCGAAGGCGGCTGCTGCTTCGTCTATGTGCTCGATGAGGCGAACCGCGACAGCATTCTCGCCGAGATCACGCCGAAACTCGCCAAGCTCGAAGGCGTGAGCGGCACCGTCGAGGCCAAGGACTTCGCCACCCGTCTGCGCCACCTCACCGCCGCCGCGGACTCTCGCGAGCCCGACCTCGTCCTCCTCGCCGCCGATGGTTACACCTTCACCGATTCCCTCGCTGATCTGGAATCCATCATCCCCAATGATCCGCCGAAGGGTGCCCACGGCCACGATTACCTCATGCCCAACATGTACGGTGCCTGCGTCCTCAGCGGCGCAGGCATCGCCAGTGGCAAGGTCATCGACGACATTCAAAACATCGACATCACCCCCACCATGGCCCGACTCCTCGCCATCCCCTTCCCTGACGCCGATGGCAAGGTCATCGAGGCGGCGTTCTCCAAGTGATCCGACATGCTCCGACCACTCCCTGACCTTTCGCCCGAGGAACTGGCCGCCTGGATGCAAACCAAGGGCTTCAAGGAAGCCCATGCGCCGCGTGTGATCCGCCAGCTTTTCGAGACCGCCATCTCCGCCGATCAAATGCCCTCCAGGCTCGGCGAGCAGCTCACGCAGTCGTTTTCATCCAAAGCCGCCGAACTCGCCCGCCAGCAAGTCTCCGAAGATGGTACCGCCAAGCTCCTGCTGCGCCTCGCCGATGGTCGCACCGTCGAATCCGTGCTCATGCCGGACTATCATCCGCACCGCGCCGCTGGGTGCATCTCCAGTCAGGTCGGCTGCGCCATGGGCTGTGATTTCTGCGCCACCACCCAAACCGGCTTCGAGCGCAATCTGACCTCCGGCGAGATCGTCGAGCAGTTCCTCCACCTTCGCCGCGAAGCACGCCGCTCCGGCCGCACCCTTCGCACCCTCGTTTTCATGGGCATGGGTGAGCCCATGCTCAATCTCAAGAACGTCCTCGCCGCCGTGCGCCGCATGGCTGATCCGAAGCTCGGAGCTTTTGGCTGGCGACAGATCACCATTTCCACCGTCGGCATTGTCCCCGGCATGGAGGAACTGCGTGAAGCCGATCTCGGCGTCCACCTCGCCCTCTCTCTGCATGCCCCCGATGATGCCACGCGAGCGGATCTCCTCCCAATGGGCCGTCGTTTCCCCGTTCAGGACATCCTCGAAGCCGCCGACCGCTATCAGGCTCAAACCGGACGCATCACCACCATTCAATACTGCCTCCTCGACGGCGTGAATGACTCCCTCGCGCAGGCCCGCGACCTCGCCCGCCTGCTCGCAGGCCGTCGCATGCATGTGAACCTCCTCCGCTACAATCCCACCGGCCTCAGCCTCCGCGGCCGCACCTATGCGCCGAGCACCGTGGAGCACACCGAAGCCTTCCTCGCCGAACTCCGCACTCACGGAGCCATCGCTCATCTCCGCCGCGCACGCGGCCCGGACATCGACGCCGCCTGCGGCCAGTTGCGACGCCGAGCGTTGCAGCCTGCTTGAAACCATCCCCCATCACCGTATTCACGCCTCCCCATGAGAACCCTGCTCTTCCTCCTCGCCACCTCCCTGCTCCACGCCGGCCCTGTGCCACTTTTTGACGGCAAAACCTTCACCGGATGGGAGGGCGACACCGGCACCGTTTGGCGAATCGAAGACGGGGCGCTCGTCGCAGGCTCGTTGGATAAAAAGCAGGAGAAAAACAACTTCCTCGCTACCACCAAGACCTACGGCGACTTCGAACTCACGCTGAAATGGAAGCTCGAAGGCACGGAAGGCTTCGTGAATGGCGGCGTGCAATTCCGCACCGTGCGCATTCCGAATCACCACGAAGTCTCCGGCTACCAGGCAGATCTCGGCAAAGGCTACGACGGTGCTTTGTATGACGAAAGCCGCCGCAAGAAGATGATGGCGCAGCCCACGCCCGAAGTGCTAGCCAAGGCCCAAAAGCCGCTGGGCGAGTGGAACGACTACCGCATCCGCGCCGAGGGCAAACACATCCAGATCTGGCTCAACGGCGTGCAAACCGTCGATTACACCGAGGCCGAGCCCAACATCGACCTCACCGGCATCATCGCCGTGCAAATCCACGGCAACGCCACCTCCATCGTCCGCTACAAGGACCTCATGATTGAGGAACTGAAGTAGCATAGGCTTTCTAGCCTGTGCTCATGAATCTTCCCCGTCACAGCCTAGAAAGGCTATGCTACGCCCAATCATCCCATGAAAATCGTCTTCCTTCTTCTCGCCCTCACGGTTGCCGTTCAAGCCCAGCCCTTTGAACTCAAGCCCAACGACGTCATCGCCCTCACCGGCGGCTCAAACATCGAGCGCACGCGCTTCAACGGCTACCTGCAGACCAGCCTCATCGCCTCGAAGCCGGAGCTGAAGATCAAAGTGCGCAATTTCGGCTGGGAAGGCGACACCGTCTTCGAGCAATGGCGAGATGGCGGCCAAGTCGAAAAACTCGAACCCAAACGCGCCGCCGCCGAACGCCGCATCCAGTCCGAAAGTGGCACCGACAGCTGGCGTCAACAACGCGACTGGCGTCAGCAGCTCAAAGAAGTCGGCGCGACCGTGGTGATCGCGCAGTTCGGCCAGATGGAGTCGCTCAATGGCGTGGAGAAGCTGCCGCAGTTCATTGAAGCGTATGAAAAGCTCATCGCGGAGTTTGCTGGAAGTGATGCGGACACTCCTGTCCGCACCCAAGCAGGGCAGACAGGAGTGTCTGCCTCACCTCCAAGGCGGGTGGTATTGGTGGCTCCAGTGCCATTTGAGCGGAGTGCTGCGCTTGGAGAGTATTCGAAGGCCATTCGAGCGCTCGCTTTGAAGAAGGGTCTGCATTTCATCGAGAATCCCCTCGCATTTCCTTACTCCAAGCAGCCGAGCATTCAGCCACTGACCAGCAATGGCTATCAACTCAATGATGAAGGTCATGGCAACCAAGCATGGTCGATAGCCACTGGTCTGGGGCTAGAGCCCGTCACTAATGACGCGGTCCGCTCCGCCGTCCTCGAATTCGAGCGCCTCTGGTTCGACTACTGGCGTCCCATGAACTGGGCTTTCCTCACGGGAGATCGCACGAACGTGCCTTACTCGAAGGACTGGAAGGACTCTACGAAGCGCATCTTCCCGCAGGAGATGGAGGATTTTCGTCCGTTGCTCGATCAGGCGGAAAAAAACATCTGGGCGGCCATCGAAGGCAAGCCGGTGACGCCGATTGGCGTGCGTTCGTCGATCCCGGTCGAGCCGCCGACAGCGAAGCCGCAGTCGCCTGAAGAGGAACTGGCTTCGTTTCAGATCATGGATGGCTTTGCGGTGAATCTTTTCGCCAGCGAGGCCGACGGCATCGTGAAGCCGATCCAGATGCGCTGGGATGAACGCGGCCGCCTTTGGGTGGCCTGCGCGGTGAGTTATCCGCAGATCAAACCGGGCGAAAAGGCCAACGACTACGTGCTCGTGTGCGAGGACACCGACGGCGATGGCAAGGCGGACAAATTTCACAAGTTCGTCGAGGGCCTGTTCATGCCCGCAGGCCTCGAACTCGGCGATGGCGGCCTTTATGTCGCTCAAGGCACCGAGTTGCTGCACTTCAAGGACACCGATGGCGATGACAAGGCGGACACGAAGCGCATCGTGCTCGGCGGCTTCGGCACGGCGGACTCGCATCAGATGATCAACTGCATCAACTGGGGCTTCGGCGGCGAGTTGTGGTTCACGCAGGGGCATCACATCTACTCGCGAGTCGAGACGCCGTATGGTGTGGAGACGCTGAATCGCGCCGGCGTGTGGCGCTACCGGCCGCGCACAGGGCATCTCGATCCCTTCTTCCAATGGTCGAGCGCCGGGGCGAACTGCTGGGGCGTCACCACCACGGAATACGGCCAGGCCTTCCACAAAAGCGGCGCGAACATCGGCAGTTGGTTCACCACGCCGGGCATGGTGCGCTCCGATCTCGCGGTGAACGCGCAGGCGATGAATCTGTGCCTCGCACCGATCAAGCAGGTCGGCCAGGAGTTCCTCCATAGCAGCATGTTCCCGAAGGAAATGCAGGGCCGCATCGTCATCGGCGGCTACTACGCAAACCTGCTCGAATGGCACGAGTTGAAGCTCGAGAACGGCCTGTTCAGCACCACGCGACTGCCGAACATCATCGAGACCAAAAACAACGTCTTCCGTCCTGTCGAAGTCCGCATGGGCCCCGACGGCGGCATCTACGTCGCGGATTGGTATAACCCGATCATCGGTCACTATCAGGCCAGCTACCGCCACCCCGACCGCGACAAAGAACACGGCCGCATCTGGCGCGTGACTTGGAAAACCGGCACCAAGGTCAATCCGGTCAATCTCGTCAAACAGAGCGCCGAGAAGCTCCTCGAACACCTCGACTCCAAAGAACGCTGGGCTTGGTATCAGGCGAAGCGCCTGCTCATTGAACGTGACACGAAGGAAGTCGTTGAAGCGTTGGATCGCTGGGTTGGAGTGAAGGCTTTAGCCGATTCTGATTCGCCTAAAGGCTCGACTCCAACGTCTGACTATCGACGCCTTCAGGCGCTCTCGCTTTATGAAGCCCACGAAACACCGCGCCCCGACCTGCTGAAGGCCCTTCTGCGCAGTTCCGACGCCCGCATCCGCGCCTACGCCACCCGCACCCTCTCCACCTGGGCGCGCGATGGCCGTCTGCCAGACGCTCTCACCCTCCTCGAAGCCCAAATTGCCGACGAAGACGCCCTTGTGCGCCTCGAAGCCATCGTGGCTGCCAGCTACATCGCCGACGCACGCTCTGCGGTGATCGCCGCACGGGCACTCGACCAAGAATTCAACGGCTACCACCTGCATGCGCTCACCAAGACGCTGCATGTGCTGAACCCGCTCTGGTCGGCCAAACCGGCCTTCGAGAAGGATGAGCACCTCATCTTTGCGCTTCAAAACGGCTGGGTGGAGAACAACCCGAACGATTTGAAGAACCTCAGCGGGGCCGCCATTGCCTACGCGCCGAATTCCAATGCCAAAGCCGCCGCCATCATGCGTGATCAGATCGCGAAGCTCGAAGGCAATGCCGAGCGCCAAACGAAGTGGCTCAAAGCGCTCGCCGGAACCGCCAGCGGCGACGACGTGGCCTTCATCTTCGAACGCGCCGGTCAAAACGCCGCCGTGCTCGCCGCGCTGAAGGCCGCGAAGCCCGAGAATGCCGAAAAACTGCTCACGCCGTTGTTTGAAGCCCAAAACCCCGCGTTGCGTGCCCAGGGCATCCGACTCGCGGGAGCGTGGAAAGTCGGTGCCTTCACCGAAAGCATCCGCAAGCTCGCGTTGGAGCAAAAACAGCCGCAGGCACTCGATGCGCTCATCAGCCTGAAACCCGATGAAGTGGCCGCTTTGGCCCTCCAAGACACCGCGATGCTCTCCGCGCTCGTTTCACGCACCGAAGGCCATTCCGCGCTGATGCGTGCCTTGCAGAAGAAAGACGCGCTGGATGCCGCGCAGGCCAAAAAAGTGCTGCAAACGCTCAACAACCTCGGCAAGAACGACGCGAAGCTCTCACCGCTGCTCATGAAGCTCGCCGGCATCAATTCCGCGCTGCCGGCCTACACGAAGGAATACATCGCCAACATCGTCAAAGGCGCGAACACCTTTGGAAATGCTGCCGAAGGCAAAAAGATCTACGAAGCCGCCGGCTGCATCGCCTGCCACATCCCCGGACCCGCGAACAGCAAGATCGGCCCTGACTTGAGCGCCATCGCTCGTGGCCTGCCCATCGACATGATCGTCACCGAAGTCGTCTGGCCTGCGCTGAACGTCAAAGAAGGCTTCGAGGCCGCCACCGTCACGCTGAAGGACGGCACCGTCATCACCGGCTTCAAACAGACCGACACCGCCGACACCATCTCCATCCGCGACCTCACCGGAGCCATCAAACCGATCAAGAAGTCGGACACGCAAAAGATCCAATCCGGCGGCACCCTGATGCCCGACGGACTCACCAGCACCATGAACGAGCAGCAACTCGCGCATCTCATCAAATACCTCAGCGAGCTGGGGAAGTAGCCGCGCAGGGCCAGAATCATGTGGGACGGATGTGTTGGGCGATGAGGACGTCGTGGTTCTCAGATGCAAGACCACCCAACTATCCGTCTGGTGCGACGTTCGAGCCTCCACGCTCGCAGACCTCCAGACGAGCCGGATAGTTCGGCGAACACGTCTCTTGGCCCATCGAAACCTTCTCCGCCGAACACATCCGGCCTACGATCTCCAGACCACGTTCTTGTTTCAGAGGGATTTCGGACGACCCGTCGCCGAGAAGCTCGCGCGAGCATTGGCTCGATCGACTTCGCGGCGGACGGTGGACTCGAAGGCATTTTGCTCCGCCGTGGAGGCAAAGGACGATGCATCATAGCTGATGTGTACATGCGGAACGAGCGTGCCGGGGAGTTTCAGATACATCGACAAGTCCTCGGGATTCACGCGGACATTCAGATCCGCATTCTTCGGCGAGGTGAGGGTAAGCTTTCGAATCGCGCCATCGTAGCGGGCATTGAAATCAGCTGCCTCCGCCCGGTTCACGGAACTCGACAGACCGCTCGAAACGCCTCCCGTGGCTTGTTTGACCGATCCCAAAACGGAATCTCCAAACATGTCCCAAGCAACATACAGGATGACAGCGACGACGGCGAAGGTGAGCAGCGATTTCATGACGCGCTCACTCTACTGGAACCAGCGTTTCACGCGACCCCAAAAACCACCACCCTCACCAGCAGGCTGGCTTTGCGGCTGTGCCACACGCGGAGCCACGCCACGATGCTCCAGACAGAAATCCTGCGGCACGAGTTCGTAGGGCAAGGCATCGTCATAGGCCATGCCAGCATGATGACAGCCATCGGTGGCGAGCTGTGAGCTGAGTCGGCAAAGCGAAACGCGGGTGAGCGGCAGGCCAGCCTTCGCCACATCGGTCTTGTAGCCGATTTTGACGGCTTCCTTCATGAGATCGGCCCAAATCGGCAGCGAGAGACGGCCACCGTAACCTTCATCAATGATCGTCTGCGGCTTGTCGAGGCCCACCCAGACACCGCAGGTGAGTCGATCGGTGTAGCCAGCAAACCACGCGTCCTTGTAATCATTCGTCGTGCCCGTTTTGCCACCGCCGGGTTCTTTGAATCCATGCTCGCTGCGCACGGCAGCGGCAGTGCCGCGTTCCATCACCTGACCTAGAATCTGCCGCATCACATGGGCGACGCCGGGGTTCACGACCTCGGCTTCCAAAACAGGCGTCTGGTAAATCACGGCACCGGTTTTATCGACGATGCGGTCGATGAGGAAGGTGCGGCGGCGCAGGCCCTGATTCGGGAAGACGCTCATCGCACTGGCGAGCTGGCGCACATTGCCGCCGATGTTGCCGATGTAGATCTGAGGCGTGCGAATCTTTGGCATGTTGAAGCCGGAGTCGGCGAGCAGATTGAGCACGCGGTCGAGGCCGGTGTAGTTACCAAGGCGCGTGGTCATCGTGTTGCGACTGAGCACCAGACCGTCAGTGAGGGTCTTGAGGCCCAAAAACTTGCCGTCGCTGTTCTGCGGGCTCCAGCCGGGATCGCCGCCCTGGATTTCACCGGGCTGAATCGGCGCATCATCAATCAAGGTACCCGGCAGAAAGCCCGCCGCGACACCTGCCGCATAGACGAAGGGCTTCACGGTGGATCCGATCTGACGCTCACCCTGGATGGCGCGGTTGTATTTGCTGTGTCGATAATCGCGACCACCCACAATGGCGAGGATGCCGCCGGTGGAGTTATCGAGCAAGGTGACGGCGGCTTGCAGGTAAGGTGTGGTGCTCACCTCGGAAGTGTGATCCCAGGTGGAGTCAAACTCAGCCTTGGTGGGATGCTTGTAGGCTTTGAGCTTCTCCACGGCGGCGAGGCGTTTTTCCACAGCGGCCTCGGCGGCCACTTGCAGCTCCTTATGAATCGTGGTGAAGACCTGAAGACCGCCGTCCTCGACATCGTGCTTCTCCAAAATGAGGTCGAGATCCTGCCGCACCATGTCGAGGGCATAACCGCCTTGCCCCTGGAAGACGGGCTGCGCATGCAGAATCACATCGGCATAGCGTGCCTCCAGTTCCTCCTCGGCAGTGATCATCTTGGTGGCGAGCATGCGCTGGAGCACATCATTGCGCTCTTTGATGGCCCCGTCGTAGTTGCGGAAAGGCGAGAATCGCACAGGGCTGCGCACGATGCCCGCGATGAGCGCTGATTCGCTGAGTGAGAGCTGGCTGGCGTGCTTGCCAAAGTAAACCTGACTGGCCCGCTGAATGCCGTAGAGACCGGTGCCGAAGAAAATGCGGTTCACATAGTGCTCAATGATTTGCTCCTTCGTGCTGTGCTTCTCGATGCGGCGAGCGAGCATCATTTCGAGTATCTTGCGGTGGATGTTGCGGTCATCTCCCAGCTCCGGGTAGCTGTTGCGGGCGAGTTGCATGGTCAGTGTGCTGGCCCCTTGTACGATGCGGCCATCTTTGACATTCCGCACGGCGGCGCGAGCCACGCCGAAATAGTCGATGCCGCTGTGCGAGTAGAAGCGGGAATCCTCACGAGCGAGCAGCGCCTTGACGAACCAAGGTGAAACCTCGCTCAGCGGCACCACGATGCGATTCTCCCCGTGCATGCGACCGAGCACCTCGCCTTTGAAGTCATACACCACCGTGCGCTCCGGCATCTGGCCGAGCTTGGTGAGATCAAAATCCTTCGCCCAATGGCTGTACACCGCGATCACGATGGCCGCCGCCAAGGTCATGAGCAGCGTGCTGCCCATGAGGAGGAAAAGCGCCAGCCGCTTCCATCGTTCCCAGCGTGACATGACCTTCGGCCTCTTGAAGGGCTTCTTGGACGGGGCGGAATTTTTCTTCATGGAGTTGTTTGAGCCATACGGAGCCTTCGCTGGGCCAAAGTTCAAGCCTCAGACGATGAACTCCGTGTGAAGTCAGGCTTTCCCAAATCGGTCTTTTCTGCCAAAATCGATCCTGCATGAGCCAGGACGAAGAAAACAAAGCCCGCCAGCAACTGGAGCAGGATCTCCGCGATTTCGAGCTGGCGGCGCATCCGCATGACGCCTTCATCAAGAAAGCGTTTTCCGATCTCGACTGCGCCGGGCGTTTCTTCCGCTCGCATTTGCCGCCTGCCATCGCGGCGCAAGCAGACTGGAGCACGCTGATGGTGGTGCCTGGATCGTTCGTGCGGCACACGCTCCAGCAGACGCATTCGGACCTGCTCTACACCGTCTCGATGGGTGAGGAGCCAATGCTGCTACATCTACTTTTTGAGCAGCAAAGCAGGGTCGATCCCACCATGCCGCTGCGACTGCTTGGCTACATGTCGGATATTTGGAATGCCTGGATCGAGAAGCACGGCCTGCCGCTACCGCCAGTGATTCCCTTTGTGTTGCACCTGGGGCCGCAAGGGTGGACGCCCACCTGCTCGTTTGAGGACCTCGTAGCCCTGCCTGCGGGAATGGAGGAGGTGCTGCGTCCTTTTATCCCGTCATTCAGGCATGCGCTGCTCGATCTTTCGAAATTTGACCCGCTGCAATCAGAGAGCGATGCCACGATCCGCATCATCCTCCAACTTTTGAAGAAGGCGCGGGAGGAGAAGCGGCTAAGGCTGTTTTTCGAATGGCTGGCCGAGGAGCTCATTCGCCACCCAAAGGCCATTTCCACCAGCATGTTTCACCTCAGCCTTCTCTACGCAGTGCATGCGGAAGCTGGCATTGACGTGGAGGCCATCGCCCATAAACTCATCAATAACCCAGAACTTCAAACCGACGCTATGAACACCGCCCAACAACTCCGCGCTGAAGGCCGCCAGGAAGGCCGCCAGGAAGGCCACCAAGAAGGCCGCCACCACGGCGAATGGTGCGGACAGCTCAAGCTGCTCCAGCGCATCATGGGGCTGACCGTCACGCCTGACGCGGAGCTGATCCAGCTTGATGCCGAGAGCATCAAAGAACGCTTCCAGGCTCTCGAACGCGAATACGACAGCAAGTTCAAAGGCCGATAAGCCTTACTCATGAGGCAAAAAGCCGGGAGAAACCTCCACCCGGGCTTTTTGCTCGAAAGCATGGCCGAGACGCAGAAGGAGCGGCTCGGTCCAGGCGGTGCTGAAGAAGGAAAGGTTTACGGGCAGTTGTCCGACAAGGCCCATAGGAACACTGAGATGCGGGTAACCGGCGGTGGCAGGCACCGTGGAGCAGCCGCGACCGCCGCGATGGCCGTTCTTGAGGTCGGTGACATCCGCAGGATCGGAGGTGGAGACGATAAAGGCATCGAGACGATGCTCTTTCAGCACGGCGTCGATGCCTTCCTCGCGAGCGAGCCTTCGCGCGGTCTCGCGGGCGGCTTTGGTTTCAGCGATGGCTTCTTCCGAATCGAGTGCCGCAGCCATTTCGAGGAACTCCTGGCCAAAGTAGGGCATCTCCTTGTCAGCGTTCGCTTTGTTGAAGGCGATCAAATCGGTGATCGAGCGCACCTTGCTCGTCGTGGAGGCAAGGTAGGCATTCATGTCCTCGCGATACTCGCCAAGCATCGCCCGGAAGCGCAGCCTGCTGATCTCGCGAGTGTGCGGCAGCTTCACTTCGATGATTTCGACTCCGAGAGAGCGAAGCACGTCGAGCGAGCTTTCGGTGAGCTTTTGCACGTCGTCGTTCTGGCCATTCAAATGACGCAAAAAGCCGAGACGGATGCCTTCGAGCCTTTCGGTGGGTTTCCAGTCCACCGGCTTCTCGGCGATGGCGGCAAGCAACAAGGCGCAATCCTTCACGCTGCGTGCCATCGGCCCGGCGGTGTCCTGCCAGTGGGTGATGGGGATGATGCCTTTTCCACTGATGAGGCCGAGGGTGGGCTTCAGGCCGACGATGCCACAGGCGCTCGATGGACTGACGATGGAGCCATCCGTCTCGGTGCCGATGGCGGCAAAGCAGAGACTGGCTGAAACCGCTGCGGCAGAGCCGGAACTGGAGCCGCTGGGATTGCAGTCGATCACATGCGGATTCGCGGTGAGTCCTCCGCGGGCGCTCCAGCCGCTCGTGGAGTTTGGCGAGCGCATGTTGGCCCACTCGCTGAGGTTCGTTTTGCCAAGGATGACCGCTCCGGCAGCCCGCAGCTTTTGCACGAGCGGCGCATCGTCACGCGGTCGCGAGTCGAGCAAGGCCAGCGAACCGGCCGTGGTGAGCATGCGGTCGCCCGTTTCGATGTTGTCCTTGATCAAAATCGGCAGGCCATGCAACGGGCCCCTCGGTTTGGCCTCGGCGTCGAGCTTCTTGGCGATGTCGAGAGCATCGGGATTCAACTCGATGACCGCATTGAGCAGCGGATCGAGCTTCGCGATGCGGTCGAGGTAGTGCTGGGTGAGCTCGACGGCCTTCCCACGCTTCTTTTCACATCCCGACAGCCCGGCGAGACTGCCGAGGGCGATTTTGGCAAGGGTGCGACGTTGCATGGGGGATTATACGGAGCGGTTTGAGTTCGTCGTTTGGGCTTTAGCCCGCGCTGAGTATTGGCTGGGGCGGGCTGAAGCCCGAACTACGAACGACGGTGCGAGTCAATCTCCCCACCTCAACGTGATGCCGGGAATCTTTTTGGCGATCTCGCGGCCCTTTTCTTTGCCAAGCACGACCATGGCGGTGGCGAGGGCATCGCTGGTGGTGGCATCCGCGGCGATGACGGAGCACGAGACCGTCTTCGTGAGGCCAAGGCCGGTCAAGGGAGAGATGATGTGCGCGTAGCGGGTGTCGCCGAGGGTGATGGCTTGATACATGTCGCCGGAGGTGGAGACGGCGGCGTTTTTCAGGATGACGGTGGTTTCCGCCTCGGCGGAGGATCGCAGTTTGATCTCCCACCCTTCTTTGCCAGGAGGTGGATCACCGATGGCGATATCACCACCCGCGATGACGAGGGCGCGGGTGATGTGGTGCTTGTCCCGGAGGCGTTTTAGCACGGCATCGGCCGCGTAACCTTTGGCAATGCCGCCGAGGTCGAGGAGCATGCCGGGCTTCATGAGCGTGATGGTGCTGGTCTGTGTATCGACTTTCACGGCCCGCCAATCCATGGTGGCCTTCGCGGCGGCGAGACGCTCGGGCGGCGGGAGTTGCTTGCGGTTTTTCATGCTGCGCCACAAGCGGGAGAGATGCCCGCAGGTGATGTCGAAGGCGCCCTCGGTGAGTTGGGAGATTTCGAGTGAGCGGGCGATGATCTCGACAAGCTCCAGGCTGGCTTGGAAGGGCTCGTTGGGCTTGGTGGCGTTGAGGCGGTTCAGCTCGGAATTCGGCTCGTAGTCGGAAAAGAGGCCGGTGAGCCTCGAAACATGCTCAAAGGCATCTTCCGCGGCTTTTTCGGCGGTTTCGCGGTTTTCCGCGTGGAGGCTGAGCCGGAACTTCGTGGCCATCTGGACCGATTCGAAGTCGAAACGGGTCTCGATGGCGAGAAGGGACGAAAAGGACAGAAGGGACAGAAGGGCCCAAAGTCCTTTGTGTCTCTTGAGTCCCTTCTGTCCCTTCGAAAGCATCATCAGCACTCGTAGGTCCCCAGCGCTGCAACATCAAACTTCGCTTTCCCACACTCCTCAGCGATCTCATTCAACGCTTCCACTTCAGCAGTGGTGAAGAGGAGGCCGCCGGCTTTGGCGGTGTGGGCGGCGTTTTGGGCCTCGGGCTGGCCGGGGAGCATGCAGGCTTCGTTTCCGTGGCCGAGGATGTCGTCGATCACGGCTTTGACGTTCTGCGCAAAGGTGCGGCCTTGAGCGAAGCGACCGCTGCTGATGGCATCGGGATGGATGACCTGGAAGTAGAAGCTGCTGGTGCGCTTCTCGCCATTCGGGAAGGGCTTCGATTTGACGTCGGGATGAGCGCCGCCGCCGCGGAGGGTCGGGAGCGAGCCGCCGATCATGCCGCCCATGATCTCGATGAGGAGCGAGAGGCCGTAGCCTTTGTGAGCACCGAAAGGAAGCAGCCACGCGGCCTCGTTGGCATCGGTGGTGGGTTTGCCATCCTTGTCCACGGCAGCGCCGGGAGGCAGCGGCTTGCCTTCACGCTTGAGCTGCTGCACGCGGCCCATGGCGACGGTGGACGTGGCCCAGTCGATCACGACGGGGAAACCGCAGGCGTCCTGCGTGGGGATGCCCCAGGAGTGCGGGTTGGTGCCGAGCACGGGGAATTTGCCACCGAAGGGAACGACCTCGCCGAGGGTGGAGGTGCAGTTCGTGTAGGCGATGTAGCCTTTCTTCGCGGCGTCCATGACGTAGCCGCCGCCCCAGAGGTAGTGGAAGGCGTTGTCCACGCTGACCTGGCCCACGCCGTATTTGTCGGCGAGCTCCATGCAGCGCTCCATGGCGCGGAAGGCGACGCTTTGACCGAGCTTCAGCTTGCCATCCCACACTTCGCTGGCGGCGAATTTCTTCTCGATGACCTCAATCTCGGCACCGGGATTGCAGCCGCCGGTGGCGCTACCGAAGAGATGATCGAGGTGGAGGGCCTTGATGGCGTTGTGAGTGCGAATGCCATGCGCGGAGGCCATTTCGCAGAACCGCGCGGCGTCCTCGGCCTCGGCGGCGGTGTAACCGCGGTGGAGGTAGGCGGCGCGGACGAGGTCGTTGTGGGCGGCGGTCGGGACGATGTGGTAGGTGGTGGGCATGGGGAAGTACTCGGTTCGCTGTTCGCGGTTCTCAGTTGGGGAGGCAGTTGGTTTAAAGTTTAAAGTTTCAAGTTCAAGGAGGAGTTGGAGGTTGCTGGAAGGGCGGCGGGTGGCTAGCCTCGCGGCCCATGGAGCGATTTGTCTCGATCTTGGGTCTGGGAGCGTTTGTGGCGATGGCGTGGCTGCTATCGGAGAACCGTCGCCGCTTTCCCTGGCGCCTCGTGGCGAGCGGGGTGGCGCTGCAATTCGTCTTCGGCTGGCTCATGCTGCGCACGCAGGGCGGTGAGCGGTTCTTTGCGTGGCTCGATAAAGCCTTCCGCAAGCTGCTGAGCTTTGCCGATGAGGGCATGGTGTTTGTCTTTGGCAAAACAGACGCCCCGGTGGTGGCGCTGATCATCACGGGCAGCATCATCCTCGTCTCCGCGCTGTCTTCGCTGCTGTATCACTTTGGCATGCTGCAATGGATCGTGAAGGGCGCGGCGTGGATCATGCGCCGCGTGATGCACACCAGCGGCAGCGAGACGCTGGCCGCCGCCGCGAACATCTTCATGGGCCAGACGGAGGCCCCACTCGTGATCAAGCCCTACCTCGCCAAGATGACACGCAGCGAGCTGATGTGCCTGATGGTCGGCGGCATGGCCACCATCGCTGGCGGCGTGCTGGCGGCCTATGTTTCCTTTGGCGTGTCCGCCGGGCATCTTTTGACCGCCAGTGTGATGAGTGCTCCGGCGGCGATGATGATGGCGAAGATCCTCCTGCCCGAGACGGAGACCAGCGAGACGGCCCACGGCGCCCACAAACCCATCGAACGCGAGACCGTGAATGCCATCGACGCGCTTTGTCACGGTGCCAGCGATGGCATGAAGCTCGCCATCAACGTGCTCGCCATGCTCGTGGCCTTTGTCGCCGTGGTGGCGCTGGCGAATTACCTGCTCTCGCTCGGCCTGCGACTGTGCGGTCAAAGCGTGGCACAGCCGTTGAATGTGCTGCTGGGCTGGCTGAATGCGCCCTGCGCCTGGCTGATGGGCATCCCGTGGGAGGAATCGGGCCAAGCGGGAGCGCTTCTCGGTGAGCGGGTCGTTTTGAATGAATTCATCGCCTACATGCATCTCGCCGAGCAGAGCAAGGCCGCCACCCTCACGCCACGCACCGCGGAGATCCTGACCTATGCGCTCTGCGGCTTCGCGAACTTCGCCAGCATCGCCATCCAGATCGGCGGCATCGGTGCCCTCGTGCCGGAACGCCGGGCGGACCTCGCGAAGCTCGGCTTCAAAGCCATGCTCGGCGGTCTGCTGGCCTGCTACTGCACGGCCTGCGTGGCAGGAATGCTCATGCGGTGAGGCTTGGGTCGCCAAGGAATGAGCGGGAATAGCCAGCGACATCTTCCAGCAGCGCCTCCACGCTGCCTGCATGCCCGCCCAGTTCAAAGACTACTACGCCACCCTCGGCGTCTCGCGTGATGCCAGCGCCGATGACATTAAAAAGGCCTTCCGCAAGCTCGCTCGGCAGTATCACCCGGACACCGCGAAGGACAAGAAGACCGCCGAGGAGAAATTCAAAGAGATCAACGAGGCCAACGAAGTCCTCAGCGATCCCGAGAAGCGAAAGAAGTATGACACGCTTGGGGCGAACTGGCAGCAGCCCGAGGCCTCCGCCGCTCACGAGCAGGATGTTCACTTTGGTGGCACGGGCTTCAGCGACTTCTTTGAGCAGTATTTCAGCGGGGGCAGCCGCTACGGCTTCCAGGACGACTACATGCCCAAATCCACCTCCAAAGGCCGCGCCAGCCGCGGACACGACATCGAGGGCGATATCCTCGTCACGCTGGAGGAGGCCATGAATGGCACCCAGCGGCCCATTTCCATGCAAACGGTCAACCGGCAGACCGGCGCGGTGCAAACCCATGAGTTTCAGGTGCGCATCCCGCCCGGTGCCACGGATGGACGCCGCATCCGCGTGCCCGGTCAGGGCGAGCCAGGCCGCAACGGCGGTGAAGCCGGTGATTTGTATCTTCGCGTGCGCCACGCTGCCCATCCCGAGTTCACCACGCGTGAGGCCGATCTGCACCACGAGCTCGACGTAGCCCCATGGGAGGCTGTCCTGGGGGCGGAGGTCATCGTGCCCACGCTCGATGGCAGCATCAAACTCCGCATTCCCGCTGGAACCGAAAACCACCAGCAACTCCGCGTTCGCGGTCGTGGCCTGCCGAAAGGCAAAAGCGGCGAGCGGGGCGATTTCTTTGTCACGATCCAGATCGTGCTCCCGAAGACGCTCACGGATGCGGAACGCGAGCTTTGGGAAAAACTCCGCGCCACCTCCACCTTCACCCCTCGCGCCTGAGCCATGAACGAAACCTACACCTTGGAAGTGCTCGCGGAGATCACCGGCATCGAGACGACCACGCTCATCCAGTATCAGGAGCATGGCATCATCCGCCCGGCGTTTGATGATGAAACCGTCCGCCGACTCCGCCGCGCCGAGCACCTGCGTGAAAGCTGCGAGATGAATCTCGACGGCCTCAAACTCCTCACCCACCTCATGGAAGAGGTGGAACAACTCCGCGAAGAACTGCGACGGCATCAACGGCCACAGTGATCCTCGGCGTCGTCCTCCTACTCGTCCTCCTACTCGTCCTCCTACTCGTCCTCGATCCGGCGGTGTTGATTTCACCACAGACCTGCCCGCAGTGCTACGCGCAGCGTTGCAGGCGGGGATCGCAAGGACCGCAAAGAGGGAGACTTTGAGGCTGCGGGAGCGGGAGCGCCGAGAGACTCGGAGGGCGGGATTGCATTCCCGCCGAATGTTCGTCGTTCGTCGTTCGTCGTTCGTCGTTCGTCGTTCAGGGTTCGCTTCGCGGCTTCGCAGTAGCCCGCGTCTGGCCCAAGCAGGACCACCGCGAGAGGAAGGATAGCCGCAAGAGACCAAGCAAGGACCGCAAAGAGGGAGACTTTGAGGCTGCGGGAGCGGGAGCGCCGAGAGACTCGGAGGGCGGGATTGCATTCCCGCCGAATGTTCGTCGTTCTTGGTTCCTCGTTCGTAGTTCGGGCTTTAGCCCGTTCTGGAAGGCGAAAAACGCCGAGGGTCTTGGAGGCGTTTTGGACAACCAGAATGGTTGGGGCGTTAGCCCCGACATCGCGGGGAGCGATGGAGTCAAATGGCATTCCCGCCGAATGTCCGCCTCGGAGAGGCGGTGTACGGATCGTCGAACGGTCGATTGCCGATCGTCGATACGCAGCGCCGAAAGAAAGTGGAACAGGATTGTATCCTGTTCATTTCAAAAGCACCGCGCCCCGCACCTCAATGATACTCCGAAAGCGCCTTCGGCATGAAGGCGCGGAGATTGGCGATGCGAGTGGAATCGAGCGGGTGCGTGCGGAGGAAGGCGGGGGCGCTGCTGCTGCCTTTTTGACGGGAGAAGTTCTCCCACAGTGTCACGCTTTCCTCGGGATTGTAACCGGCACGGGCCATGTAAAGAGCGCCGAGCTTATCCGCCTCCAGTTCCTGACCGCGACTGAACTTCAGCATGCCCAGGCCGAGCGCGGCGCTCGCTGCTGTGCTGGTGGCCACGCGGGTTCCCGTGCTCTGGCGGGTGCCGAGTGCCACATCCAGCACCGCAATGCCTACCGAACCCAGCACCGCCGTGCTCATCCGCTCGCCACTGTGTCCGGCGACCACATGCGCCAGCTCATGACCGATCACCGCGGCGAGTTGCGCGTCGTTGTGCGCCACTTTGAAGATGCCCGTATTCACGCCCACCTTGCCGCCGGGCAGGGCGAAGGCATTCGGCGTGCTGTCCTCAAAAAGAACGAACTCCCAATTCGCCCCCGGCATCGGCACGATGCGCTTCAAGCGGGCCGCCACGCGATTCACGGCCGCGGTTTGCGAGCCATTGCCGGAGCGGCGCTTCTGCGACTTCATCTTTTCAAACTCCGTCAGCCCCATCTGGCTGAGGTGCGTGTTCGGGATGATGTTGAACGACTTCCTCCCGATGTCCGGCACCGTGGTGCAGGCAATCAGGATCATCGAAAGCGCAAGGACAAGCGGCAGCAGCAGGGTGGCGAAAGGAGATCGGCTCATGCTCGCAGAGTGAATTCCCCCTCGCCGGCAGACAACCGGAAATTGCATCCAAGTCTTGGCCAGAGGTTCTTGGTTCTTGGTTCTTGGTTCGTAGTTCCCCGCCTGCAACGCTGAGCCTGCCCGCATCGCTACGCGAAGCGTTGCAGGCGGGCGAAGCACTGCGGGCAGGGGGCTTAAGCCCGCTCTGGGTTGGCCTACGGAACACCCGGAAGACGCAGAAGTAGACAGAGGTCAGAGGTCAGACGTGATGCGGGCACTCTTGCCCGCACGGAGGGCAGGATTTCATTCCTGCCGACGTTCTTCGGTGGTCCACGGAAGACGCGGAAAGGCGCGACGAGCGGAGATCTCAGGATGAAGTCGTCCGCGACTCCGCTCGCGGCTCAACCGCTCTCCCAGTCTCACAGCGAAGCTGCTCTCCAAGTCCCCGCCTGCAACGCTGAGCCTGCCCGCATCGCTAAGCGAAGCGTTGCAGGCGGGCGAAGCACTGCGGGCAGGTCCCCGTCTTCCCCTTCCCCGTCGCCCCTACGGTTGAAAACCCAGGGCCAGTTTGACCGCGGAGTATTCGGGATGATAGCCCCCGGCCTTGGTGCGCACAATCAACGGGGGTTCCTCCCAGGTCTGGCCCCGAAACCACGCCGGCAAGTCGTCCGCCCGCATCATGGCAAAAACCGCAATCAAGGGTTCATCGCCCTCTCGGAAAATGACCGGACGCTGGCGCACGATGACCAGTCCCGCTTCACGCGCTCCTTGCTGCACCCGCTCCAGTTGATGCGGCGCATGAGGGAACACACAGGCAAACAATCCTCCCGTGGCCAGATGTTTCGCCGCCGTTCGACAGTAATCCACCACGCTCCCCCGCACCTCAAACCGGCAGGCCCGTTTCTGCGGATGTTCACTCACGATGCCATCCGTCTCCGGCCAATACGGCGGGCTCCCCGTCACGAGGTCGAACCTCTCCTCCTCCCGGATCACCCCCGGCTCACGAAAGTCCCCCTGGCGGATCTCATACCGATCCGCCAAGCCATTGGCCAACGCCGAGCGACGGGCCAGGGCCACGCTCTCCGCCTGGGCCTCCACGGTCACAAACCGGGCACCCGGACAACGCCACGCACAGATCATGCCCACCGTCCCAATGCCACTCCCCAGATCCAAGCCCGTTTTCACCGTCGGAGCCCATGACGTCCCATACCACGCCGTCAGCGCATCATCCGTGGAAAAGCGATGGCCGTTCTCCAACTGTAAGACCCAAAAATGGCCGCAAAGAGCCGCGCACGATTCCCCCTCGCCTGCCACCGGCACCGCCGGTGGCATCGGGCCCGGCTTTGCCCATCCTTTGAAAACGGTTTGAACCTGATTCGTCATGTTTCATGAGGTGGACCACCCTTGCCGGAACGGCAACTGGGAAGACGTTGAGAAGAGGAGGCTTGGAGTGGTGAGAAGTCAGAGGTCAGTAGTCAGAGGTCAGTAGTCAGAGGTCAGAGGTCAGAGGTCAGAGGTCAGAGGTCAGAGGTCAGAGGTCAGAGGTCAGAGGTCAGACGGGAGCGCGGACATTCGCTTCGCGGCTTCGCAGCATGTCCGCAGTTCTTGGTTCTTCGTTCATCTGCCTCCTCCTCCTCCTCCTCCTCCTCCTCCGCCTCCGCCTCCGCCTCCGCCTCCGCCTCCTCCGCCTCCGCCTCCGCCTCGAAGTCAGATGTCAGCGATCGATTCGTCCTCGTCCTCCTACTCGAACTCGTCCTCGATACTTCCACCTTCGTTTCACCACAGAGGTCACGGAGGAGCACAGAGACCAAGGCAGCAATCGCCGCCAAGGATCACAAGGAACGCAGAATGGGAAGGCGTTAGACGGGAGCGCGGACGCCCTCGTCCGCTGTTCTTGGTTCTTCGTTCTTGGTTTCATCTGCCTCCAACTCGTTGATTCGCTTCGCTCACCCTTCGGGCAGCCTTTGGCTGTCTGTCTCCCTTCGGTCGGCTCTCCGCCTCGAAGTCAGGATGAAGTCGTCCGCGATTCCGCTCGCGGTTCAAGACAAGGCCCACCGCAGACCTGCCCGCAGTGCTTCGCTCAGCGTTGCAGGCGGGGAACCAAGAACACGGCGGGAATGCCATGCCGCCCTCCTGGGAAGTGCCGGGCATTCGCGAGGCGAACGAGGGTTGTTTCAGCGGCCAAGGTGGGGCAGGCTGGGAGGGATCCCCTGCCCCATGACTGAACTTCTCCTCATCCTCCTGCTGCTCGTCTTCAACGGCCTTTTCGCCATGGCGGAGATCGCCATCGTTTCGGCGAAGAAGGCGCGGATGATGGAGAGGGCGGAAAAGGGCAGCAGCGGGGCGAAGCTGGCGCTGAAGCTGGCGGAGAATCCGGAGCGCTTCCTGAGCACGGTGCAAATCGGCATCACGCTGGTGGGCGTGCTGGCAGGGGCGTTTGGTGGCGCTAGTCTGGCGGGCTATGTGACGCCGTGGTTGAAGGAGATCGCTTGGCTGGCGGAGCAAGCGGAGGAGATCGCGTTTGGGCTGGTGGTGGCGTTTATCACTTACTTGTCACTCATCATTGGCGAACTGGTGCCGAAGAGTCTGGCGCTGCGAAACGCGGAAGGCATCGCCTGTGCGATGGCGGGGCCGATGGACTGGCTGTCCCGGGTGGGCCGCCCGCTGGTGTGGGTGCTGGAGCTGAGCACGCGGGCGCTGATGCGCTTCTTTGGCAAATCGCAAGCGCCGAGTGGCCCGACAACGGCGGAGGTGGAGGTGCTGCTGCGTGAAGGACTGATCACCGGCAATGTGCGCCATGAAGAGAGCGAGCTGGTGGAGGGCGTTTTTGACCTGCGGGAGCTGAAGGCGGAGGAAATCATGCGCCCGAAGCCGAAGCTGGTCTTTCTGCATGTGGATGACAGCGCGGCGAGCGTGGCGGAGGAACTGGGCGAGGGCGTGCGGCAGGTGGTGTTTCCGGTCTATGGTGAGACGCGTGATCATGTGGAGGGCATGGTGTCGCTGCGGGCCTTGTTTCTCTCTGTGGCGGCCGGAAAGACGCAAACGGTGAGCGAACTGATGCGCGAGCCGGTTTTCGTTTCCGACAATCAACCGGCACTGACGCTGCTGGAGGAGCTGCGTAACGCCTCCCATCACGCGGCGATGGTGACGGACGAGTTTGGCATCGTGCGCGGCATGGTGACGATCGAGGATCTGGCGGAGGAGGTGGTGGGCGATTTGAAGACGAATCGCCCGGATGCCTTGAGTTCACCGCAGGTGCGTGAAATGGCTCCTGATGCCTGGCTGGCCGATGGCATGACGGAGATCGACGTGGTGAATGCGGTGATCCCCGGCTTTGAAGCGGTGGCGAATGCGGAGGACGATGCGTTTCAGACGCTGGCCGGTTTCATCATGCAGCATCTGGAGCGACTGCCGCGTGAGGGTGAAAAATTCACGGTGAGCGGCTTTGAGATTGAGATCATCGACATGGACCGCCAGCGGATCGACAAGGTGAGTGTGAGGAAGCTGGTGGTGGTGGACGTGGCAGCCATCGCCTGAGGCCGGCGTGATGCGGGCACTCTTGCCTGCCGATTTCTCCTGATGGCAGGAGGGGGGGGCGAGCTCACTCCCACTCCACATGGCCGAAGATGGCCATTTTTCGCCGGGGGACATTTCGGTGGCCGTAGGCGGGCTCCAGGTGGGCCTCTTTCATTTCGCGGAGCATCGGTTCGAAGAAGAATTCGGCTTCGCCGAAGGCGGGGCGGAGCTGATCGAGCCAGGTGGCGTTTTCGTCGTAACGGGCATAGAAGGGCCGCCGCACCCAGGTGGGTTCGCGGGCCTGGATGAAGCGCAGGTTGATCACTTTTTCCCCGGCGACTTCGCTGATGCCGTCCACGATGACTTTTCCCGGTGTGGCGGACATGCTGGGGCCGCGCACGGTGCGCTCCAGGCCGGAGACGCGGCGGTAGGCGGTCTGGAAGATGTCAAAGCAGCGCACGAGCGGCACCTCGAAGTAGCCTTTGGGCCCGGTGTCGCGCTCGACAAACATGTAGTAGGGCACCGCGCCGAGCCGCACCTGCGCCCGCCAGAGGTCGGCCCAGGTGTCGGCGTCGTCATTGACGTGTCGGATGAGCGGGGCCTGGCAGCGCACGACGGCTCCGGTGCTCTGGATGCGGCGCAGGGCGCTCTGCGCGGGGGCGGTGGAGAGCTCCACGGGATGGGAGGAGTGGGCCATGAGCGCGAGGTGACGGCCTGCGGTGCGGACTTCCTCAAAGAGGCGCAGCAGATCGTCCGCGTCGGGGTCGGTGAGGAAGCGCCAGGGCCACCAGGCGGTGGACTTGGTGCCGATGCGGATGACGCTGATGTGCTCCAGCTCCGGGGAGAGCAGCGGCTCGATGTAACGGCGCAGCACGCTGGTGCGCATGATGAGGGGATCACCGCCAGTGAGGAGGACATTGCTGACCTCCGGGTGGGCGCGGAGGTAGGCGGTGAGGGACTCCGCCTGGCGGGAGGCGAATTTGAGGTCATCCAAACCGACGAACTGTGGCCAGCGGAAGCAGTAGGAGCAGTAGGTGTGGCAGGTCTGCCCGGGAGAGGGGAAGAAGAGCACGGTGTCGCGGTATTTGTGCTGCATGCCCGGCAGCGGGCGGCCGTCCAGGTAGGGGACGTTCATTTCCATCTGCCCGGCGGGGTGGGGATTGAGCCGCTGCTGGATCTGCCGGGCGAGGGCGGTGATCTCTGGCTGCGCGGCGTCTTTGATCAAGAGGTCGCGCAGCGCAGCCATGTCCGCCTCGGGCAGCATGCCGGGCTGGGGAAAGGTGAGCTGAAACATCGGGTCCTCCGGCACGCGGTCCCAGTCGATGAGGTGCTCCAGGACATAGTCATTGACGCGAAAGGGCAGCACAGAGGCTACGGCCCGCATGTCCAGCCGCGTCTCTGCCGACAAATGGCGGAGCTGTGGGAGGCTTTCGATGTCGTCTCGGGTGTAGGCTTTGTATTTGGCGGGAGCGGGGCGGGAAAGGTGGGCTGGTCGGAGCATGCAGGGCGGGTTGGGGGGCTTTGAGCTTGGGTGGATGCGTGGGCGTTCCGAATCCTCCCGGCGGTTGGGGGCTGGAGGAGGCATCGCCTTTTGGTAAGCCCCAGTTGGACGCCCTCTGGCATGTCATTGGCCGTGGCGGCGGACGCCACAGTATCGCTGATGCTGGAGAGCTTCAGACGCTGGCCGGTTTCATCATCCTCGCCATGCGCGGGGTGGCGACGGCGGAAGTGGTGGCTCTCTAGCAGCTTCTCATCGCCAGATAGGTCTGGCGGGCTTTTGGGGACAGCTTTTCGATCGCGTAGCGCAGCATGGTGCGGGGCATCCGGGCGGCGTGTTGATCGAGGAAGCTCAGCAGGGATTTTACGTCGCGTTTGCCGACTTCACGGAGCATCCAGCCGCAGGCTTTGTGCATGAGATCGTGCGGATGGGACAAAAAGAGGGCGCTGAGTCGGAGCGTGTCGGCGAAGTCGCCCGCACGGATGAAAGCCTGGGTGGCGAGGATGGCGATGCGCTGCTCCCAGAGGCTGGTGGAGGCGGCGAGGGTGTCGAGCACGGTGCGGTCTCGCCGGAGCAACCAGGCACCGAGGATGTGCGGGCGCTGGTATCGACGAGGTCCCAGTTGTTGACCCATTTCGTGTTGGCGAGGTAGAGGCTGACGAGGCGCTGCTGCGTGGCGGCGTCCTTCTTGGCGCGAGCGAATCGACGCCCGAGCACCAGCAGGGCGAGGAGACGCTCTTCATGCCATTCGGAGTGCAGGAGGTGCAAAACGTCCGCCTCGCTGAGTGAATTGGTGTGGGGCAGCTCCGCACGGAGTTGCGGCACTTTGAGCCCAAGAAAGCAATCGCCCTCGCCATACTCTCCGGGGCCGGTTTTGAAGAATCGCCGGGCGATGGCCGCTTGTTCGGGCGTGGCGGCTTCGCGTAGTTTTTGACGCAGTTCGCGGAGGTTCATGAGATCAGCTGACGAGCCAGAAAAACACCACCGCGATGGTTGTCGGTGCCAAAGCGCCGAGGAAAAGGCCGAGCGGGCTGATGCCTTCGCCTTTGAAGGCGTCGCTGGTTTGCAGGATGCCGACGCCGGCGGGATTCGGTGCGTTTGCGATGACGGTGAGGCCGCCACCGGTGACGGCTCCGGCGACGAGGGCGTATTTCAGCTCGGGCGTGATGCCTTCGACGAGGCTGCCGAGGTAGGTGAGCGCGGCGTTGTCCGTGAGGGCGGTCAGGCCGGTGGCACCAAAGAAGAGCGTGGCACCGTCCATGCCAGCGATGAGCGGTTTGAGCCACCAGGATTGCAGCGAGCCGAGGGTGACGAGTCCGGCGAGGAAGAAGCCGACGAGTAGGCCTTCCTTGAGCTTGAGCTGGTCCTGATATTCCCGCGTGGCGGTGACGAGGCCGAGGAAGATCATGAAGACGCCGAAAAACACATCCGGGTGATGCGCAAAGAAGACGATGGAGGCGAGGAAGAGCACATGCAGCGCGGTGAGCCACGCGGGCACGGGCTGCGGTGTCTGCTGCGGCACCTCGATGGCGAGGATTTCCTTTCGAAACACCCACGCGACGAGCGCGGTGGAGGTGAGGCAGCTCGCGGCGGCCTTCCAGCCAAAGGTGGTGAACATGAAGGCGATGTCCCACTCCCATTTCGCCGCGACCATGAGCACCGGCGGCGCGGCGAAGTGCGTGAGCGTGCCCCCGATGGAGACATTCACAAACAGCAGTCCGAGCGTGGCGTAGGCGAGCCGCGTGCTGATGCCACGATCGAAGTAGCGGCGCTTCAACAGGATGGCGAGCAGCGTCATGGCTGCCGGTTCGGTGATGAAGGAGCCGAGCAGGCTGCCAAAGGACAGCGCGGCGACATAGAACGCCATGCTTTCCCGCATGGGCAGCGCTTTGGCGATGAGGGAGATGAGCGCCTCCGCGAGCTTCACCACCGGACGCGTGGCTGCGACGACCATGACGACGAGGACGAACTTTGGCTCCGTGAAGTTCAGGCTCTCGATGTAATGCACGGCCTCATGCATGCTGCCCTTCAGCACCGCGATGCCGGCGAAGAGCGCCGCGGCCCACAGGCCAAAGACCACCTCGGTCTCCGCGAGGAAGTGAAGCAGGTTTTCCTGAATCGAGCCTTTGGGAAAGCGGTGCGCCCAATGCGCGAATTTTTTCACCGAAAAGGTGTGCAGCACCGCCAGGGCAAACAGCGTGGTGGCGAGGATTTCGGAGGGCGTGGCGGTCATGCAATCTCAAGTATCAAAGCATGCCTGGCGTGTAGCGCGGGCGGTAGCCTCCTCCGCTGCCGGGCCGGACTTGGGAGCGCATGGCGGGATCATCCACGGCTTGATCGACGGCGTCCTGGAGGGCACGGGAGATGAGTTCTCGGAGAATGGGAACAGGTGAGCCGCTGCCAGGGCGGTAGGCGGTGGTTTGGCGTTCGGCTTTATACACCTTGGAGAAAAGCACGCGGCCGCTGCCCATCTCGACGACGTTCATGCGCAGACGGACATTGGCGTAGGGATGCACGAGGAGCTCGCCTTGGAGGTCGAGGACATCGCCGGTGATGAGATAGGATGCCTTATCGGAATCGGTGAGCATGCCGCGATACTCCATGGCATGGGCAAAGCAGTTCGCGGTGAGGGTTTCGACCGGTGAGTTGCTCTGCAATTGCTCGATCGGCACGCCGAGCGGGAGTTTGACCGTGCCGAGATGGAGGGAATCGACACCACGCTTGTTGGCGAAGGCGCCGATGGTGAATTGAGGGGCTCCCCGAAGCGGGCCGCCGGGAGACGGGACGTAATCCAAGGTGATCGAGGACTGGGAGGCGCAGGAGGCGAGGCCAAGAACAGCGGCAAGGCCCGAGAGGGCGAGGAAGCGACGGGAGGTCATGGTGGTAAGTGGGGATCTATACGCCCTGAAAGGGCGAATCCAAGGACGAGATACCGTGGAAAGGATTCATGCCATCTGCTATGAGGCGGTTGCAGGCAAAAAAACAACCCTGCCGGATTTGGTCCTCAGGAAAAAAACCCCCAAAACCTGAAACCAATTTACCCGGCAGGGCTGATTTATTTGTTATATTCAAAAACCGCCCTGCCATGCAATACCAAAAAGTTTCTTTCCAAAAAAATCCTGCCCTACCGAGGACCGTCTGCCTGCTTTTCCTTCTGTTATGGCTTCCCTCGATGGCCTCCGCCCAACTCGGGAGAGCCGTCCGGCAGGTGATCGTGACCCAGCCTGCCTCATGGACCTCCAACACGGCCACGATGCAGTGCTACCAGCGGGCATCCTCCCGAGATGCCTGGCAGCCCGTGTTTGGCAAGCCTGTTCCCGTGCTGCTGGGAAAGAAGGGTCTGGCCTGGGGCCGTGGGGTGTTTGGAGTACCGCAAAACGGCATTCCGATGAAGGTGGAAAAGGATTGGCGTGCCCCGGCGGGGGTTTTTCAACTGGGAAGCCTCTTTGGCTATGCAGCCACGCCGCCGGCGGGAGCGAGATGGCCCTATATCCAAGTGGGCCCTTGGGACGCCTATGTGGATGATTCCTCGAATCCCTATTACAATCGCCACGTTCGCATCGACCCTCGCCAAGGCATCCCGCCGTGGTTTGAAAAGCAGCGCATGCGCCTGGGAGATGCTGCCTACAAATGGATGCTCGAAATCCGACACAACCAGCAACCGCCCGCAGCAGGCTATGGCAGCGCCATCTTTTTCCATGTGCGCCGCGGACCAGACAAACCGAGCGCAGGCTGCACCACGATGGCGGAAGCTGATCTCACCCGCCTGATCCGATGGGTGGATCCACAGGCCGCTCCTCACTACGTCTTACTGCCGAAAGCCGATTATGCCGCGCTCAGAGGCCCTTGGGGGCTGCCCTGAGTGCAAAAAAAAGCGCCGCGTGAGGCGGCGCTTCGTGGGGGAAGATCACAAACGGGCTTCGAGGCCTATTTCTCTACCCAGCGGACCGCTTCCATGAGGAGCTCACGAGCGGACGCGAGGCCGAGTTTCTGACGGATGTTCGCTTTGTGAGCGTCCACGGTCTTGGCGCTAAGACCAAGCTTTTCAGCCATCGAATGAGAGTCGAAGCCGCGGCCGACCATTTCGAAGATTTCGAGCTGGCGATCACTGAGCATGCGTGCGGGTTCACCACGGGAGCCACCGCCACGGGCGCTACCGCCAGAAACGATGCTGCCGAGCAGGGCGGCGCTGAAGAAGAAGGTGCCACTGACGATCTGCCGAATGCCCTGGAGCACGCGGACGGGCTGCTCGCCCTTCATGACGTAACCCATGGCTCCGGCGCGGAGGCAGCGCTCAGCATACACGTTTTCATCGTGCATCGAGTACACGAGGATCTGCATGTTCGGGTGGCTAGCCTTGAGTTTCTTGATCAGGTCCACGCCACTGCGGTCCTTCAAGGTGATGTCGAGGATCACGATGTCCGGTTTGAGTTTACCGATTTGCTGGAGGGCGGTGTTGGCGTCTTCGGCACTGCCGACGACTTGCATGTCCTCCTGCGAATCAATGAGTTTCTTAAGCCCTTCGATAACGATGGGGTGATCGTCCAATATATAGATTTTGCTTTTCACGGTTCACCTAAATCGTTAGTGCTCAGTGCTTTGTCAACCTTACTTCCTTAGTCAAAGCGATAGGAAAATAGCAGCTCACGCGAACCCCCTTTCCAGGCTGGGAATGGACCTTGAGATGGCCGCCCAGCAGGTTTGCGCGGTATTCCATAACCCTCAAGCCGATCCCTGGGTTACTCCCTTTTTTTTCCTTTCCTCCACTTTCGAGGCCTTTGCCGTCATCCGCCACCTCGAGCACGGCGGTGCCACCGTTGTGCCTGCGCAGCGAGAGGCGGATATGTTGGGCCCCCCCATGGCGCAGCGCATTGTTCACCGCCTCTTGAGCGATGCGGAAGAGGTGAATATCCGCCTCCGGCCCGGAGGATGGGATGGTTTCATCGAAGTGGCACTCGCACTCGCGCCGGAAATTCAG
Source organism: Verrucomicrobiaceae bacterium (assembly GCA_016713245.1). Lineage (GTDB taxonomy): Bacteria > Verrucomicrobiota > Verrucomicrobiia > Verrucomicrobiales > Verrucomicrobiaceae > Prosthecobacter. The sequence continues at coordinate 2,723,455 of JADJPM010000004.1, forward strand.
CTTTACCGTTTCCGCAACGAGGTACAGCCCACCGACGAGTCCCCGATTCCGCACAGCGGCCGGTGAGAGACCGTGGGACAGCCGCCGGGTCTCCTCCTGAGCCGTTTTGAATAGATGCAAGATCCGCTCAGCATCCGCTTTGGCCGTGCCCTCGAGTCCCTGAACGAGCGCCTCCATCAGGGCGGAGACACCCGTGAGCGTCTGCCCCACGCCATCGTGCAAATCGGCACCGATGCGGATGTGCTCCTGCTCAGCCACGCGGATGACCTCCGCCTCCAGACGCTTTCGCTCGGTCACATCGATGCCGGTGGTGACGAGGAAATCGATCTGACCGTCCGGTTTTCTCACCGCCGTGGTCACTGTGGCAATGAGGCGCAGCTCGCCGGATTTGGTGCGCATCGAGATCTCCGCCTCGACCGAGCCCGCCCCCTGCTGCAAAGCCAGGAAACGTTTCTTTGAGGAGGCCACCTCTTCGGAAGCGAAAACCGGAATGTCCCACAGGAGCTTTCCAATGACCTCCTTGGACCGAAAACCGAATAATGCCTCCGCCGCTCGGTTCACCCGCAGCAAGCGGGCAGAGGCATCCAGCAAGCCGAAGGCCACGGGCGAATGGTCAAAGAGCACGTTCTTCAATTCCAGCTCTCTACGCCAGGCCATCTCCGCCTCCTTGCGAGCGGTCAAATCCGTCAAAATGAGCATGCCTCGTTCCACCTGCTTGTTCTTTCCGAACTGGCAGGTGATCGCCGCCAGCACATCCAGCCGGGTGCCATCGGAGGCCTCCAGACAAGTCTCGAAGCTAGCAGGTGATTTTTTCCCATTTCTCAGCGCCGCCAGGGTGCGTTCCACCGCCGAGCGGCTGCCAGGCGCGATGATATCCGCCACCTCATGGCGGAGCAGGGCCGCCCGATTTTGCTTCAGCATCCGGCAGAGCATCGGATTCGCATCGAGCAGACGAAAGGAGCCGTCAAAGGACAGCACGCCCGCCGTGTTGCTCTGAAAAAGCGCATGGCAGGCCGCCTGGGTCGTGCGCAGCGTCTCCTCCGCGAGCTTTTGTTCTGTGATGAGCACCACCATTCCTACCTCCGTGAGCACAGCACCATCCTTATCCCGCTCAAACACCCGCTTCCGCACCTCCGCCCATTCATAGCCACCCGTCTTCCTCAGCACCCGGATGGGCATGGCGTAGATTTCATCTGCCGCCGCCTTCATCATGCGATCATGCAGCGCTCGAAACTCCGCCACATCCTCAGGGTGAATGATGCTAAACCAGCTCTCAGGAAGCTGATCGATCTCCCTCTGCTCATACCCATACAGGCCGGAGACATGATCGTGCCCGATAAGAAAGCGCCCCTCCACATAGGAAAAGACATAAAAGGCCTGCTTCGGCGTCTCCAAAAGCACGTTCGCCAGCCGCTCTAGCCGACTGGCCTTATCCTCCAGCGCATGCAGTTCATCCAGCCCCACCTCGGGACGTGCCAGCGGCTTGGCGGCACGTTTTCGGGTGGTTGGAGACGGAGCGGCGGTAGGCTTCTTGGGCATGCCACGATGAAAGCCGACAACAAATCCGCCTGCCAGACGTTTTTGCCCGCCATGCGCCTTTCACCGCTCCTCATCACCGCCCTCATCACTCTCGCCAGCGTCCATCAGCTCCCCGCGCAGGCAAAAAGCCAAAAGAAGCTCATCGAGCTCACCCAGGCTCCGGTGGAAAGCCGCGACGTCGTTTACAAACAGACGCCGGAGGGCGAGCTGAAACTGCACTTCTTCCTCCCGCCCAAGGCTGAAATCGGTCTCACCGTGCAAAAGCCCTGCGTGGTCTTCTTTTTCGGCGGCGGCTGGAAATCAGGTTCCTTCCTGCAATTCGTGCCGCAGGCCAAATACCTCGCCAGCCGCGGCCTCATCACCGCCTGCGCCGATTACCGCATCTTCAACCAGCACAAAACGTCACCGGATAAAGCCGTCGAAGATGCCAAAAGCGCCATCCGCTGGGTGCGCAGCCACGCCGATGAATGGGGCATCGACCCCACCAAAATCATCGCCGCCGGTGGCTCGGCGGGAGGCCATCTCGCGGCCTGCACAGCCTTGGTCAAAGCCTATGATGCTCCCGGAGAATCAGCCGTGTCCTCCATCCCGAACGCGCTCGTGCTATTCAACCCTGCGATGAACATCGCCACCCTGCACAAAGAACGCGCCGGCAGCAGCACCACCGCCATCTCACTGGAATTGGCGGAGGCCATCACACCGAACAGCTTCCTCACCAAGGAAACACCGCCCGCCATTATCTTCTTCGGCAGCGACGATAAACTCAAACTCGGCGCCGATGAATACATGCAAAAGGCCCGCGAACTCGGCCTCCAAGCCGAAATGTGGACCGCCGCAGGCCAGCCGCATGGCTTTTTCAACCGCGAGCCTTGGCTCCAAGTCACCGCGCAGCGGATGGATCTCTTCCTCACCTCTCTCGGTTACCTCGGCGGAGAGCCTTCCCTCGTCCTTCCCGTCAACTCCCCTGCCCTAAAGCAGGAATAGGCCAAGGGACGAGGAAAAGACAAAGATTGATCCGAGAGGCGAAGAGCAGTTCAATAGGCGCATGAACGCGGAACTTCGCGCCCACATTGACACCTCCCGCTGGTGCGCAGCCACGGTGGAGGCCAGCAAGACCCTGCTACCGCCGGATGACGGAGAACTCGATATGCTGGTGGACGAGATCGTGGCGGACGGGGACAAGATGGGCTTTCACTTTGTCGTCATCGCGGCGCTTTCCGCCGGGCGGGTGGTGCAGGCGCGGCATCTGGAGAAAGGGGCGGTGTTTTTCTCCCAGGACATCTTTCTGGGCAATTGCGCCTGGCACATGCAGGGTGAGGTGGCGGAGTATTTGGTGAGGGCATCCGCCACTACATCGCTCATCCATCACCACCGGGCGATGGCGCTCATGATCGCCGCCGCGTGGAGCCGGGAAAGGAAACCGGAGACGGCGCTTCCTGAGCAACTTGTACCGCAGGCTCGGCTGCTCGCACGGACAAAGAAACTGACCAGCGATCAATGGGCGTACATCCTCGCGATGATGGCGGTGATCGCGGATGAGAAGCTGACCGACCTCGTGATCGAGCTGAGCGGCATTCAGTCATCCCGTGAGGAGGCACTCCAGCGCGGGCAAAAGCTGGCAGAGACGCTTCTGGGCATGTACCGAAAGCCGCCCTCCGAGCATGTGCCGGAAGAACCGACACGAACCCTGTCCTCCGACGGTCCCACGCGCCGAGCCGTGGCCCGCGTGGGCCGAAATGATCCCTGCCCGTGCGGCAGCGGCAAAAAGTACAAGAAGTGCTGCCATGACAAAGACCAGGAGCGGCTGCATTTTTCCACCTCAGTGGCCGGGAAAACCTACGCGGAACTACGGCAGGAGATGGAGGCACATGTCACCGCTGAGCAGTTGGAGAAAATGCGTCCCTACGAGCTGGCCCACATGGATCCATGCAAGCTGCCACGGAAGCTGCTACCTCACTTTTTGCTGCTGCTAGGCGCGGTTTACGAGTTTGAGGCGCTGGCGACGGCTTTCGAGCGCGTGGAGCTGGGAGACGATCTCGAGAGGTCATGGAACGCCGGCACCTTCTATGCCGGCATGAAGGGCCGCGCGGATATTGTGCGGCGACTGGTGCGGGCACGCTATCGGGAGGACGAGCCGCCGCCAGCGCCAGAGGAGCTTTCCATGCGTGTGCGTCTGGCGCTGGCGCAGGATGATCCGGCGGAGTTTCTGCACACGCTGGAAGCCGTGGCAAAAGAGGCGGTGACCTCCGCTGACCACACGCTGCTACTGGACACTGGCTACGCAGCCCTGTTTTCGCCGAACAAGGCGCTGGGGGTGCTCATCGCCCGAGGACTCCTTCCGCTGGTCCGCAAACGGGACACCGTCGCTCTTTTCGATGAAATCCTGCGGACGCGGGACTTGTTGAACATCAGCGCTGACGATCCTTATGGCGACATCATTGAAAAACGCTTCACCGAGGAGGTCGTGGACACCGGCAAGGACGCCGATGAACTGCGCAAGGCGCGGGCAGCCCTCGAAGACAAGGCACGCGAAGTGCGGCAGCTCAAGGAGGCACGCGAGGACGCGCAGCGCCGGCTGCGATTGCTCGAAAAAAACCTCACTCGGGAGGAAATGGCCGCGCAAGCCCGCCAGCAGGCACCGCAGGAGAGCGAGGAAGTCATTGGCCTGCGTCTGAAAATCCAGGCCATGAAAGCGGATCTGCAGGCACGCAATGACGAGCGTGCTGACCTCCGCCGCAAACTCGGCGAGACCTATTCGGAACTCCATGCTTTGCGCAAGCAGGCCGCGCCGCCGCCCGTCGCCCTTGATGCGGAAGACTCGCTCCTCGGCGCGGAGGTTTCACAGGCTCAGCCTCTGCGCCTGCTGGAGTTCCCGAAGAAGTTTCATGACACGCTCTCCAGCCTGCCTCGGCAAGTCTCACGCGGGGCGCTGGAACTGCTGGGCCGCCTCGCAGGCGGAGAGCCATCTGCCTTTGTGGGCGTGGTCCGGCTCAAAGCACTGCCCGACACCTTGCGAGCACGCATCGGCATTGACCACCGCCTGCTGTTCCGTCTCCTCCCGGACTGCGTGCAAGTCGTCGATCTCATCAACCGGCGTGATTTGGAGAAACGGATCAAATCCCTCGGCGGGTGAGTCGCGGCATCCGCTGCTGCGCCCGATACGCCGCTGGCGCAAGGCATGCGTGCCGCCTAAGCGTCCGAGCAAGATCAAAATGCCAGCGGCAAGGGCGAGGATCGGCAGCAGCACGCTGGCCGGGCCGAGTTGAATGCCGAAGACGCCAGTGATGCCGATGAGGATGAGGTAAATGGCGAGGACGAGCCTGCCGGAGTTTTCAGGAATGTTCATGAGAGAATGGGGTCAGCGACTGCGGCGGGTGCCAATGAGCAGGAGGATACCGCCAGTGACGGCCGCGATGCCGACGAGCGGTGGGATCGGGAAGGTGTGTTCCTTTTCGGCGGTCACGTGGATGGGACCGAGGTCGATGGCTTTCTCGGTCGTCGTGTAGCGAATGCCTTGATAGGCAAACGCGGCGATGCCGAGGACGATGAGCAGGATGCCGATGATGCGGGAGGTGGGCATGGTGGGTGGGGATTAAAAGGTCCAGTTCAGGGAGACGGTGCCGAATACCTGCGGCTCGAGCTGGTTATCGAACTCCTTCGTGCGATAGACGAAGGCATAGGCGAGCTTGGTGTTCTTGTAGTTGAAGGCGATCCCGGCGCTGATGTCCGCGACGAAGAGCCGGTGCCCCACGGAATGGCTATCGCCGAAGGTATTGCCATCGAGGAAGACATTCCGGCCCACCGCACGGCCATCCATGCGGGCAAAGACATACATGCCGAGCGGAAACCACGAGCGTGAGGCTCCCATGGAGCCATCGACAGGTGTGGAGGTGCTGCTGGCGGGGCCGATGACACCAGTGCCGAAGTCATCCGGCAGATTCAGGCCAAAGCGCAGTTCCGCGCCGAGGTTCGCGTGCGTTTTGACATTGCCCAAAGCGGCTCCGGCATGCGGCATAAACTCCCAATCAAAGCCGCTGCGCTTCACGATGTGCGGAAAGCGCCAGGTGCGCTCGTAGGCGAGGATGAAGCCGACTTCATTGTGGAGCTGGTTGTCCCATCCGTTCGGATGATCAAAGCCGCGAGCATCATGCACATAACGCTGCGATTCCTGCGCGTAGCTGTAGGAGCCGACGACGCCAATATCGAGCAGCAAAGAATTCCTCACGCGTTCATTTTTCCACACGACGCCGAGGCCCACATAAAGCCATCCGGCATACGGACGATCTCCGCCGCTGAGGGCATAGGTCTCGGTGTTGTCTGGCGTGTAGATGTTCTGGCCGATGCCAAAGACGAGGTTCTTCTGGTAGGAAGTCTCGTTGATGTAGGGCAGCAGGTTGAAGAGCGGCAGAAACGGGCTGGCGTAAGGCGAATCGCTGTATTGCGAGAGATCGGGCGAGCTCCAGCTCACCTTGGCGCCGCTGGTGTAGTAGCGGTCCGTGCCTGCGAACATGTCATTCTCATAATAGACGCCGAGTGTGCCGCCGGAGGCATTGGGATCGGCTGCCGTCGCAGGTGAGGCAATGGTGAGGAGGGAGAGAATCGCGAGAGCGCGGGAGGATTTCGGGAGGTGCATGGGATGGGAGTTAAGGTTTGCCGGGCTTCTTCGGATCGCGGCCTTCGGGGCGTTTACCACGCTGCGGCGGCGGTGGCTGCTGAGGAGCAGCGGGATGCGGTGGGATGGGCGGAGGCACTACGGCTGGCGGTGCAGGCTGGGCAGGTGGTTTCATCCGTTCCTGCGGAGCCTGTGGCCTCGGCTTCTGTGGGGCGCTGGGCGCGGGACGCTCACCGGGGCGGCGGACTTCAGGAATGCGCGGGGCTTCAATCGGAGCGCGAGGCTGTGGATGCTGCGGTGGAGGATAGGGCATTCGCACGCCGGGTTTTCCATCGGCATTCGGTCTGGCAGGAGGCGTGGCGGGACGCTCGACCTTGGGTGGAGTGTTTTTTTCGGGCCGTGGATCGCTGCGAGGTGCGCTCGGAACGGGCCGGGTTGGCTGGACGGCGGGTGCGGGCATCGGTGGACGATCAGCGGCTTGCGGCTTGCGCTCCGGTGGCCTGGGAGAACTGGGTGGCGTGTTGGGATTGCGTGGATTGTCTTCTCGCTTCGTGACGCCGGGAGCAGGTTGAATGATGGAGGGCTTGTGACCGGTCGTGTCCGCACGAGCCGCGGGAGGTTCCGAGAGACGCTGAAAGCGTGGCTTCGCGGGCAGAGTCTCAGGCACGCGGGCATCGCCTTTCATGCGTTCACGTAGTGCCTTCACCTCGGCGGTGTTGCCAGCGTTTTTCCAACCTCGATTGACCTCCATGCGCGGCGCTTTTTCGGCGAGGCGAGGCGGTGGCGCATCGGAATGATCGCTGATGGCCGGAGCAAGCATGCTCAGTGAGCCACCTTGCACGCGAGAACGCATGTTTTCAGCAGGCAGACGGCGCGGATCGCCCTGGAAGTCGTGACGGCGTTCGAGTTTGTAACGCTGAATAGGCATCCGGCTCTGCTGCGAGAGCTGGTCAAAACCAGGACCGCCGTTGTGGATGACGTTGTTGACGTAAGTGATGTGGGTGATGTTCGTCGTCTGATTGATGATCTGGTAGTTCTGGCTCTGATCGATGAAGACGGTGTTCAAGCGGCGGGCACCGAAATCGCGGTTCTCAATGAAGCGGTAGTTACCAGGACCGATGTCGAAGTAGTTATCCACCCAGATGCTGAAGCCGATGCTGTGAAGAAAAAACGCCTCGGGAGGCAGTGGAGCCCAGCCGGTGTAGCGCGGGCTGTGACGCCAGGAGACCCAACCCGGCCCCCATTCGGTGCCAGGCACCCAAATCCAGCCATAGCGGTCCACATTCGCCCAGCGCCCATAATGATACACCGCCCAGCCAAAGGGCTCATCGCTGTCCCATGTCCATCCGGCATCGGTGTCCACCCAGCGTCCCTCACTGTAGGGTCGCCAGTCATTCGCCACATCTCGCGGCTGCCAGCAGTAGCCATACTCTCCCACCTCGCGCCAGGTGCCGTAGGGATCCAGGTTGTTATAAAAGAAGTCCATCGAGACGCTCTCACGAGCACCCGCAGATGGAACGAAGGCACCAAACAGCAGTGCAGTGAGAAAAAGGCAGTGGAGAGCTTTCATGAACGTTTTTGGCTAAAGGAGAAATCGCCCTCAAGCATTTCCTCGCCCTTGAATGATGCGGATGAGCACCATGATCACGGCCACCACGAGCAAGGCGTGGATGAAGCCACCAATCGTGTAGCTGGTGACGAGGCCGAGAAGCCAGAGGATGATGAGAACGAGGGCGATGGTGTAGAGCATCCACACTGCTACCGCACCGCCGAGCCGCCTGCGATGGGGTGAAACCCTACTCCGGTGGGGATTCCATTTGCTCATGCCCGCGCAGGGACGAAGAGAGCGGCGGGCTTCGCATGGAGTGGTGTCCACTCACACACGCCATGATCCTCGATACCACCTGCCAGCTCGCCTATCACACCACCGAGGAGGTGCCGACCATCTTCATGCTGCGCCCCCGCAGCGGCTGGGCGCAGTGGATCATGCGCGAGGAGTTTCTTTTATACCCACGCGTGCCGGTGATCGAGTTCACCGATGGCTATGGGAACCTCTGCCAGAGGATCGTGATGCCGGTGGGAGATTTCCAGATCACCGTGCATTGCCGCGCCGAGGTGGCAGACCAGGTCGATGAGGACCAGACGGCCCGGCTCGCCCTTGTGCAGCATCTGCCGACCGAGGTCCTGCAGTTCCTGCTGCCGAGCCGCTACTGCCAGTCTGATGAACTCATCTCCCTGGCCGCCTCCATCGCGGGCTCCGTGCCTCCGACCTATCAACAGGTGGCCCTGATCCGCGATTGGGTGCATCAGCAGGTGCGCAACGAGCAAGGCACGAGCAACAGCTTCACCACCGCTTTGGAAACGCTGAACACCCGCCGAGGTGTTTGCCGTGATTTTGCGCATCTTGGCATCGCGCTGTGTCGTGCCATCAACGTGCCCGCACGCATGGTGGTGGGCTTTTTGCATGAATTGTATCCGATGGACCTCCACGCCTGGTTTGAGGCCTTCATCGGCGGCCGCTGGTTCACCTTTGATGCCACCTACGACCGGCCTCGCGGCAATCGCCTCGTCGTGGCCTATGGTCGCGATGCCGCTGATGTCGCCCTCGCCACGATGTTCGGGAACTTCACCATGCAAAGCATGCAGGTCACGGTGACGCCCGCGTGAGCGGCGCCCACAAAAAAGGCCGTTCAGAGGCATTTCCGCCCCCAAACGGCCGTGTTTGAGGCTGGCTCAGTTCGAGACCGTGGCGAGCTCGACGACCATGTTGTTCACGACGCTCTTCACGCCGTGGATGTCCGTGGCGATCTTCGTGACGAGATCCTTTTCAGCCGTGTTCTTGGCACTGCCGCCCACGGTCACGACGCCGTCCGTGGTGGAGACGCTGGTCTTGAAGGCACTGGTCGAGCGGTGCATGAACAAGGCACCACGCACCTGCGCAGAGATGGACGCATCATCAATCATCACCGCCATGCTGAGCACCGGAGCTGGCGTGGCGGCGGCCACCGTCATCTCGTTTTTTACCGAGGTGATGCCTTCGACATCCGCCGTGTAGGCCGTGGTGAGTTCCTTCTGCGCTTCACTGCTGGCCTCGCCCGTGAGCGTGGCCACACCTTGATTCACGGCGACGGTGGTGTTCATGGCGCTGACGCTGCGATGAAAGGCCAGGGTATTCTTCACCTTCAGGAACAGCCAAGTGTCCGAATGCTCGGGCGGGCTATCCTTGATTTCGATCTTGTTTTCCACGCTCTTCACACCCGGCAGCTCCGCCACGGTATCCTGAGCGAGCTGCTTGTGATCGGCGTCCTTCACCGTGCCTGTGAGAGTGACGGCACCCTCCTTGGACGAGGTGTTGATCGGATCGTCTTTGAGGAAGGTCTTGAAGACATAGGAGGACTTGGCGGCCGCCTCAATGCGGTCATCCGTTTCCGACGCAGGCAGCGTGGTAGCGGTGAGCACAAGCATCGAAGCGAGAAGAACTGACGTGTAGGGTGTTTTCATGAATTCCAGCCTCGTCGCCACACGCTGGCCACTCCATGGGGTCTAACCCTACTGCGTCGCCGTGCGGTGTTCTTCGTTCGTAGTTCGGGCTTAAGCCCGTGCTTGGTTCATCCAATGCCACCACAAAAGTCAGAGTGACGTAGCCCGCGACTCCGCTCGCGGTTCAAGCCAGGACAACCACGAAAGACACAGAACACACGGAAGGGCACAGCGGTTCTTGGTTCGTAGTTCGGGCTTTAGCCCGTTCTGGCCCAAGGCATGGCTCACCGCAGAGGTCTGAACTTCAAGCCTCAGCCGCACGTTGTTCACGCTTCAGCGTGCCTCCGCCTGCAACGCAATCGTCGATACCCGAAAGGCTTACCACAGAGGTCACGGAGCAACACAGAGACCAAGGCAGGAATAGCCGCAAAAGATCACAAGGAACGCAAAGTAGCAAGGCATCAGACGGGAGCGCGGACGCCCTCGTCCGCTGTTCTTCGTTCGTAGTTCGGGCTTCAGCCCGTGCTTGGTTCAATAAATCCCACCACAGACCTGCCCGCAGTGCCACGCAGCAGCGTTGCAGGCAGAGGTCAGAGGTTCGGAGGGCGGGATGGCATTCCCGCCGAAGCCAGTGAGAGGTCAGCGTGAAGTAGTCCGCGACTCCGCTCGCGGTTCAGGAAGGCCAAAGGCCCCGCGCGAAGCCACGATCGCCGATGCCCAAGGCGGATAGACAGAGTAATGGGGACAAAGGAATGATGCATTGGATTCCCCTGTCCACATTCCTCTGTCTTCTTCAGACCATTTAGGCAGGAGGTCCCATTGAAGTCGTCCGCGACTCCGCTCGCGGTTCAAGCCAAGACAACCACGGAAGACACGGAACGTCTGGGAGCCTTTGAGACGCTGAACCCAGAACGCGCTGGCGAAGCGGTTGAGGCGTGCCGGGTTGTTTTGAGGCGCAAGGGGCACTGCCCACCATCCGTGCAGGATGAGCGTCACTCAGCCAAATCATCCAAGAACTCGGACGCGGGCTCCACACTCGTGATGAGAAGGCGATCTCGGGCACGGGTGCAGGCGACATAGAGGAGCTGTCGTTCCGTGTCATAGACCTCTTGAAGGTCGGAGTCATCGCCGACGGTTTCGATGCGCTCTTGGAGAGGGATGATCTCATCATCGCAGGCCATCACCGCAACAGCGCGGAACTCCAGTCCCTTGGCAAGGTGCATGGTGCAGATGGAGACATAGTCGGACTCGGTCTCTACATGCTCATCGAGCACTCGATAAGTAAGCCCAGCGGATTCGCAGGCAGCCTTAGCTCGGTCGATCTGAGCTCCGGAGCGGACAAAGACACCGAGTTCATGCGGCTGGAGGCCTGCTTTCGTTTGTTCTTTGAGCCAGGAAGCCACTGCCTTTTGCTCCTTCGCTTCAGTCTTGAAGGTTTGGACCTTCGGAGCAGGCCCGTTGAAGACAGAGATGGTATCCGACCGATTCTCGATGTTGCCATCCACATCCGCCACCTCGGGGCCGAGCAGACGGTCGGCAGCCATGCGGATTTGGTGGGAGGTGCGGTAGTTGACTCGCAGGGTGCGGGAGCGACCCCGGACGTCCACCCCGAGGGACTTCCAGGAGAAAGGCAGCTGGAAGATGCGCTGACCGAGGTCTCCGGCAAAGAAGAGTCCATTGGGTGAGCCGGAAGCCAAGGCGGCAAAGAACCGCAGATGCGGCACGCCCACATCTTGGGCCTCATCCACGACGACAAAGTCAAAGGGCCGCTTCTTGGATGCCGTGAGGCTTTGGGCGAGTTCAGTGAACACCGTTGCCAAGGTGAGCAGCTTCTTTTCCGCCAAGGCGGCTTTCACCTTTTCAAAGATGGCCCACAGCACGGCGCGTTGCGCCTCGGGCAGGCGTGTCTTGCGGCCTAAGCGTGCCACGTCGCGATAGTCAGCCCAGTTGGCGAGCTGCCAGGCATCCACGATCTGCTCCCATTCGGTGAAGAGGAAGTGCTGGGTGAACTTGTGATTGCCAACCTCTTTGGAGGCTTCTTTGATCAGGTCACGCACCAACGTGCGGCTGGCGAGCTTCGCCGGGCCGCAGTGGGTTTTGTGGAGACGTTGGCCGATGGCGTTAAAGGAATGAATGTCGATGCGTTCTCCCAGTCGTGGCTCGTTCCAGAGCAGATGGCGGAATTTGGTGCGGAGCGCATTCGCCAGTGTGTCGGAGAAAGTGGTCAGCAGGACGCGGGAGTCGGGATTGGCTCGCACCAGATGCACGGCACGGTGCAGAGCCACCACGGTCTTGCCCGTGCCAGCGGAGCCAGCCACGCGGGCAGGGCCGGAGTAATCTCGGGCCACCCACTGCTTCTGCTCGGGATGCAGGAAGACAGTCCACTTCTCCCAAGGGGCATCGAGAGCACGTTCCAGTTCCTCCACGTTCGTCATCACGCGGAAGCGACGCTGCGCATCGGGGTGATCGAAAGGATTCGTGCTCGGTTCTACCGGCTCAGTCTTGCGAGGCTTGCCACCCGTGGCGATCTCCAGCAAGGCCTCGGCCGCTTCCGACGGCAAATGATCGGCCAGGGCCAGATAACTGTCCTCCGTGGCCCCACGCACATCCTTGAGCCACTCGGGCGGCACGCCATAGCTCAGGAGTTCTTCTTTGGAGAGGTGTGCAAAGAGAGGCTTCGTGGGTTTGGCAGCCTTCTTGGGTTCCTCGGCCACATACTGCGGCACGAGGATTTGCTGCACCGTCTCCCGAATCTCCACAAGCTGCGCCGCGCCGGTTTTGGGATGTGTCTCCAGCTTGCGACGCTCTGCCCAGTCGTAGGCTTTGTCGTGATGGTTCACGTAGCACAGCAGCAGACTGCCCGCTGTCTTGTGAACAATGATGCGGATGTCCGCATTCACCCGCACCGACCAGAAATTCTTGTCCTTCGCCTTGTCCAGCTTGTGAAAGCTCATGCCCGGGCTCGCCGGGTTCATCTGGAGATCAAAGGCCGTCGTCTTCACGGCCTTCTGCTCGTCTCCCGTGAGGCGGCTCAAGCTGTCGGTGAATGTGTCGGCGATGCGGAAGTCCATGAATCAGGCTGGCAGAAATTGGCAGCCTCTCGCCATCGCCCATGCCTTCAACTTCTTGGCAATCTTCCGACATTCCTTGTCGGTCTTGCCGGTAAAGTCGATTTTCGAATGGGATGGGAAATCCGGCAGTGGATCAGCGCTGGCTGGCACAGCCTCACCGTCAGCCTCGGCCTTCGTCAGAGACCACACCGAATGGGATTCATTTCCGAGCACTTGCGTGTAGTGCGCATGCGCTTCTGCAGCGCTGATCTGGTCACCATCGTAAACAGAAAGCAGTCCGTCATCCTTTGGAAAGGGGATGAACACTTGGCTGGTGATCTGCGCACCATCCATGAACTTGGGATGCGCCTGTCGATGAAGATGCGACGTCGGACTCATGTGAGGCGTGATTCAATGTTCGCATTCAGGAACTCAAAAAAGACGAGCCAAACGGCGTCGTCACTGAGATCAAAAACCCGCTCAGTTTCACCGCCTCCCAGACTGAAAGAGTGGTAGCTTGCCGACATTGAACCAAGGTCGATGTCCACCGAAGGATCGCCTTCAGCATCCCATTCAAACAGAAGATTGCCTTCTGGAGTTGGCACGATTGCAGGCAGCGCAAGCGTTTCAGGAAAGTGCCCGATCATGTGGGATGCCAGTTTGGCGAGCGGCTCCTTGGCTGGTGCCTTGCCTTGGCTGTCATACCATCCGTCCACCAAGCTGGAAAGCTCCTCAAACTTGGCCGCAAGCTGGAAGTCCTGCTGAATCTCCAGGGACTCTACGGAAACGACCTTCTCAAGCTTGTCCCAAGAGTTAAAAGCGCCCACGCCTTGCACGACGACCAAATGCCTGGGATGACCGCCAAACTTGCCTGCCTGAGCATGAAAACTCTCGGGCATGGGAATCACGAGTTGTCTCCCGTCCAGCAGCCGGAGTTGGAAGGTGGATTTGCCCCAGTTGGCCTCTTCAATAGTTCCGCTCACCTCCACTTCGCGTTCATACTGCTTGTTAGCAGCCAGCACGAGATGTTTGCAGCGTTCGGGGGTCAGCACCGCATTTCCTCCCTGTTTGGTGGTCAGTTCCATCTGCTCGCCATCCCGCAGCGAGCCCCCGATCTTGTTGAAGTAAGCCAGCAGGCTGCGCGGAAATTCGGCAGGCAACTGTCCATCCTGCGATTGAATACACTCAGCCACCAGATCCCTTGCCTTAATGAGGTAGTCACTCGTTCCTGCATCCAGCGCCAGTAAGCCTGCACTCACCATCGCCAGCAGAGGTTTGGCGCTGCCTTCGTCCACCTTCACCAGATGCAGTTGGAAATCGGCGGCGAATCCTTTGGGCACACGCTCACGCTCTTCGTGATCACGAAGGTAAAGATGCTTCGCCAGCTCCTTCACCAGTTTCTCATAGGCAGCCAAGTCCCGTGCCACCTCGACAGGCAGCGTCGCATCCTCAAAGCGAGGGCCGACAAAGCGGGGTTGGACAAACTCGGATTTCATAGCTTCAGGACACGGAGATTAGGACAAAGGGGCAAAAAAGTCCATACAAGGCTTTTCATCTCACACCAGTGCCATCTTTCCCAGCCGCGAACGGATGGCAGAGGGCTGTCGCTGAAAGTGCTCGGCGATCTCGGCAGGGCTCCGCCCGGCTGCGTGCAAGGTTTTCAGTTCTGCATCCTCGGCTTCAGTCCACGGAGCGTAGGCTCGCGGGTGTTTTTGCTTGGCCTTCTCCATCGCGCTGATGCCTGTGGGTCTTGTTTCCGGCGCATTGCCCAGTTTTTCGTCCAGCCAAACAGCCTCTTCTGCGGCAAAAAAGATGTCGTGGTAGTTCAGTTCGGGATGGTTGTCCACGATCTGCGCGTAGCTAAGGCCTGCTGCAATCAGCTTCAGCACTTGAAGGCTCTTTGGAGTCAGTCGGAGCGATTCGGCATTCATGACGTTTCAGTTAGGGGCACATCCTTGCGAAGGATCGTTCAACTGCCCTTGTTGATGATCTGATCCAGTTCGTGTTCCAGCTCTGTCACTCGGAACTCCGCCCACAAAGGCAGGTGGTCGCTCACTTCTTTGCGCGCGGCTTTCGCTGGCTGCCCGGCCTCCTGATAGAGCACGTCCCCAAACGGGATGACGCCAAACTTTCCAGTGAACTCAAATTCATCACTCGGTATCCAGGCGATTTTGTCGAAGGTCTTCGTCTGGTCGAAGTTGGTGGCCAGTTCATCCATGCCTTCAGGCATCACAAATTGCGGTTCATCTCCGTCTGTTAGAGCTTTGAAGAATCGATCCGCGCTGGTCTGGATGTTGAAGTCGCCCACGAGGAAGAAATCGGGGTCGAAGACCGAGCCCATCGCCCGCTTGGCTTCCTTCTTGATAAATTTCGCCAGTTCCCGAATCTCCTTTTCTCTCAGGGCCAGCCCAACCTCACCTTCGCTCGACCCTTCCGCGATATGAACTGAAACAAGCGTGAAGTCAAAGCGCCCGGCTTTAAAAGAAGCGCAATAGGGTGAGCGCTGGAACTGAAAGGTGGTTGGATTGGCGATGGTGCCGTTGTAGGCGATCTCGCAGACCAGCCCGGTGCTGATCACCGTCCGCTTGTCATACAGAAACGCCAGACGCTCGTTGTTGCCCGTCGGATCGGAAACCAGGATCTGGTAATGGCCCGGCAGCTTCTCTTGGAGCTTGGCCAGCCCTTGCAGATTGGACTTCACCTCCTGGATCGCCACAATGTCGAACCGTTCGCAGATGTCCGCGATGTACTGGAGCGCCCGCGCCTTCTTCTTGTCAGAAAACTGCGCGATGTTCCATGACGCGATGAGCACATTCTCGTCAATGGAGCGTAGCGGGACATTGGCGAGCAAGCCCATCAGGGCCTGACGTTCAGCAGCGATGATTTGTTGTTCGGTTGGCATCTTCAGTTCTCTTTTTGGTTTATGGGGCAAAAAATCGTTGGTCGGCCATCTCCATCAATACTTTCACATCCTCATCAATGCTGACATCATTAGCCTGCACCAGCAGGAGAAAATTGTGGAGTGTCGCGAAAGGTTGAGCTTCAAACCCATTCAGCGCCTCTTGGAGGCGATTGAGCAATTCAGGAGTTGCCTTTTTAACCGCCGGGTCGGAGAAGGCGATGAGGCACTCTAGCCAGAGATTCATTGCCGGGCCGATCTCATCGTAGTCAAAACGAGTGAGATCACAGCCACCGGGACTCTTCAAGATCTTGCCAGATTTCTTGATTGCCTGCCTGGCAGTCTCCCAATCGTGGACCGCAAGAGCGAGGCGGCATTCAGTCCAATAGGCGTCCAAGTAGCATTCCATCCCAGTCTGGGCTTTTTGGGCGATGGCAAGGCTTCGCTGGTATTCTGGTGATGCTTTACTGCTGACGCCTTCCTTCAGCATCCGCCTGCGGATGCAGTTCGCCCAATTGGAATACAAGCTGGCAAGACGCTGGGGCCTTTTTGGCTTTGTTGGATCGTTCGCTTCTTGTAGCAGCAGTCCCTCAGCTTGTTTGAAGTTTTCCTCTGCCGCAATCCAATCACCATTGTCAGCAAATGCCAGAGCGAGATTATCGAGTAAACCCGAGGTGGGCTTAATTTCGAGAGCTTTCTTCCAGTAGCTGATAGCCGCATCGACGTCATTGAGCGATTGATAGCTAAAATTTCCGAGCTCTGTGCCCGCCCATCTTCTCAGAAAGGGCCGGACACCCGGCAGTTGCATCAACTGTGTATAGTGGACAACGGCATCCGGCTTACGTCCCCCTCGATCAAAGGCGTCACCAGCCATCAGCAAGGCCCATGACTTCACCCGTGGTTGTGGATGTTCGACGGACACCAAAAAGCTGTTTCCATGCCTCAATGATTCTTCATGACTGAGTTTCCCCGATGCTTGCCAGTAATCGACCACCTTTTCGACAAAGTTAACTTCATCGTGACTGGCGTAGCGTGGTTGTTGGCGGAGACGCTTCACTTCATCGCGGACCACTTCCAGGCCATCACGGCTTGTCTCAAGGCGGGCAAAGAGCTTGTCCAACAGGTCAGGTGCCGGACCAGCGACGAAAGCCGCTGTCAGAGCCAGAACGCCGCCAAATAGGAATGCCAAAGTTGGCAGTCCGTGGCGGAAGGCCCGAATTCTCCACCCCGCCCAATCAAATCGCCCAAGCGATGTCCACTGCGCCATTCTAGCAATGCTGAGCCCTAAAAGTGCCGCTCCAACAGATGAACAGAATCCCATCAGCAACGACGGAGCTTGCATGAGATCGTATTGTTTCCACAAAGTCCGACTGCCGAGCCAGCAAACCGCACCCAGCAGCGCCAAATAGGCCGTTAGCACTGAGGCGGGGTGTCGTAACAGTTTCCGGAAACCCAGTTGGGCTAAGCGCTTCGGGCTGGGTGTTTTCATGGCAAGATGGTGCTGTTAATGGACTCGAAACACCTTCATCACCTCATCCCCCAGGTGATTGATCACCTTCACGGCAATCCTTCCCTGCTTGGGTTTCTCGAAGGGACGTGACGTGTCGCTGTTCAGGGTGGCCCAGGCTTCGGGGTTGATTTCGGCTTTGAGGGTGGTTTTGAGGGCGCTGTAGGGGTCGTTGGCGCCGAGGAAGTAGGCGTGGCGGACGAAGAAGCTTTCTTCGTTGTAGTCGGTGTCGATGAACCAGCAGGCGATGCCGTCGGCTCCGTTGCTGATGACTTCGCCGGTCTGGGGCTTGAAGACATCCACGCCTTTTACCTCAATCACGAGTTTTCCATTGGGAATCTTCGGGGCGTTGAGAGTGAATCGGTTGTCGCGGTCAATCTGGCGTTCGGTTTCGTCAATCAAGCGTTTGACGTCGTCTCGTTCTTTGTCGGCTTTGACAGCCTCCTCTTTAGTTCCTTTGGCCTCCTCTGCGTCCTTGGCGGCTTTGCTCTTCTTCAACAACTTCAGCTTAACAGTAAGAGTCTCCAGTTTTGCACTGAGGGTTGGAGTACGCTCTGCAACCTCGGCCAGTTCAGCATCAATAGCCTTCGATCCACCTTCCCAAATCATCACGTCCGGCTCGCCGAAGATGACGAAGAGGTTGCCTTTGCCTGTGTTTTTGAGGTCCTCGGCCATGTGGAGGTCGGCGTTCATGCGGGCCTTGAGCACAGGGATGCGGCCCAGCTTGCTGAATTCCGTGGCGTGGGCCTCGTAGTTGAAGGCGCAGGCGATGAGCACGTCAAAGCCCGCATCTCCGGCCTCGCGGGCGGCTGCGGCCAGATCGGCACGCTGCACGGTACCGAACTCCGGGCCGATGAAGATGGCGGCGCGTTTGTTGGCCTCGCCTTCCTGATAGCGGCCTTCTCCGCAGATGAGGGCTCCGGGCCAAGGTGTGAGGTCGGTGAAGGTGATGCGGTCTTCCTTGTGGGCCTGCTGCACCCCGGAGGTTTTGAGGTTCTCCAGCACCATCTGGGGAAAGGTCTGCTTCGCCAGGTAATCGGCGTTTCCTTCCTGCAAGGTGTCGATGAGTTCATCCTGCTCATCCACGCCGAGCACGCGATGCGGGCTTAGGCTCTCCACGGTGAAGGGACCAGCCACGCGGACCTTCTTCTTGTCGTCGTAGGGCTTGTCGTAGAGGTATTCAAACTCGGCCTTGGCGGCGATGGAGGCGTCGATCTCCTTCTGCCGGGCAATCCGGGCCTCCCACCACTCCGAGTGGAGCTTCTGGGCCTTGGCGGACCACTTGGCATCGGCTGCGCGGGGGATTTCCCACTCCTGAAGCATTTCGGCCTTCGTCATTCTGGTTTCGTCATTCAAGGCCTTGGCGAGCGGAGCGAGCTTGCCCTGCCACTGCTCCCAGATGACATCGATCTCCGCGTTGCTGGCGATGGACTTGAGAGAAACACGAGCTGCACGCTCATAGACGAAGCCGTGGCGGATGTTTCCCTGCACGGGCTGGCTGCTCGGGGCAGTGCGGGTGACTTCGGCTTCCTTGAGTTGGCCCTCGCGGGAATCGGCCAGCAGGTAAAAGGGATAACGTGCGCCCATGATACGGGCACGGGCCAGCGCCAGCGCCACGCGCGACGTGTCAATCGTGATCCAGCGGCGGCCCCATTGCTCGGCGACGGTGGCGGTGGTGCCGGAACCGCAGGTCGGGTCAAGCACGAGGTCGCCGGGGTCGGTCGTCATCAATATGCATCGCTCCACAACCTTGGCTGACGTCTGCACGACATAAGTTTTCTCCTCCGAACGACTCGAAAACTTCACGTCGTCCCAAATGTTGTTTACAGGCATCAAAGGGAAGTCATCGAGAAATCGAACATAGGCGAGTCCCGTGCCACGGAGTTCCACTCGTTCAGCCCGAAGCAGTCGTTGCATTCCCATCTCGTTAGTGGACCAACGTCTTTGCATACTCGGACGATATTCAGCGCCGCGATATGGAACAGCAAACCACGAAGCAGCTCCTTCGCCTTTCTCTCGGCCTGCTCCTTGAGATGTCAGGTCGCCCTGTCGGTATCTGATCGCGTTCTTCGGAATCAGTTGTTCGTCTGCAATCTCCTCGTTCGTCATCACACGGCGCGTGAGGTCGGGATGCTGGATTCTGCTGTATTCTCTGAAACCAGCACCTCCATCACGTTTGAAGCCCCATGGAGCGCGATACTTGGTTTGCTCTTTTCGCTTCGCATACCACAGCACGTAGTCTGTAACTGGAGCGAGATAGACTTGTGTCTGCCCGCTTGTCTTTTCGACGGTGATTTGCGCAATCAAATTTTCAGACCCGAACACTTCGTCGAGCAGAGATCGGATGAGATGGACATTTTCATCGCCGATCTGCACGAAGATGGAGCCGGAATCGGTGAGGAGATCGCGGGCGACGGTGAGGCGATCCCGCAGGTAGGTGAGGTAGCTGTGGATGCCGTCGCGCCAGGTGTCGCGGAATGCTTTCACCTGCTCGGGCTCGCGAGTGATGTGGTCGGCCTTGCCGTCCTTCACGTCGCGGCTGGTGGTGGACCACTGGAAGTTGCTGTTGAACTTGATGCCGTAGGGCGGGTCGAAGTAGATGCACTGCACGCGCCCGCGCAGGCCCTCTCGCTCGGCCAGGCTGGCCATGACCTGGAGGGAGTCGCCGAGGATCATGCGGTTGGACCAGTTCTGGTCGTGGGCGTAGAACTCGGTCTTGTCCGCGCCCTTGGGGATGCCGTTGAAGTCGTTGAAGAGGTCAAACTGCACCTCAGGGGCGGTTTCCTTGCTCTGGCGCAGCAGGTCATCAATGAGCGCCTTTGGATGCACCTTTTCCTGGATGTAGAGCGGTGGGGCATTGACGACGAGGTCACTCCAGTCCTGCTCATCCTTGCCACGCCAGACGAGCTGGGGATCGAGGTCGGTGTTCCGCGGGTAGCGGATGTGCTTCGGGTGCTCCACCTCCTTTTGCAGGATGGACTGCTGCTCCGCGGAGGGGATGTTTTTGCGCTTCGCATCGCCATGCTTGATGGCTTCGACGGATTTCGGGGCGCTGGAGGCTTTCTTGGACATGACTTGGTTAGGCGGAAAGTGGGGACTTTGGCTTGAGGGCACTTTCAATCATTTGCTGAAAGTGCAGCTCCACCTTGGCGGTGAAGTCGGACTGGATTTCGTACACATCGCAAAACTCGGCGAAAGCCCAGCGGCCATGGGTGCCGAGATGGTTTACACCGGGGACCCAGTAGGTCTGGATGGTGGAGGCTTTTTCCTTCGCCGCCTCACCACGGTAGCCTTTGATCTCGACGATAAGGTTCAATAGGTCGTCCGGGCCGTGACCATCATCGACGAGCACGATGAAGTCCGGCAGGTAACGCCGGACCTCGCCCTGGTAGTGGTAAGGCACCTCCAAGCCGAGGTTTTGATTCTTCACATAAGCACGGACCTGCGGATGCGACTCGGCTACGCGGCAGAACTCGCCCTCCCAGTCGCTGTCCAGGATGATCCAGTTGATGTGGGACTTGTCAGCACGGGTGGGCCAGCGGTCGGTTTTGGAGGTGTTGAAGCGGACGTGCTTGGTGGAGCCGGTGGGGTTGTAGGGATCAATGAGCGCCTTCACGGGACGCTCCCCCTGGAAGCGGCGAGTGATGGCGGAGGTGATCTTTTCAGCCGCCATGTCGGCCAAGACTTTGTATTTAAGCTGGGCGGGGTAGGTCTTGCCTTTGCAGACGAGGTAGGTTTTCAGCCACTCATTTGCCACCCGCTTGAGCTGGCCGAAGAGCTGGAGCTGCGGCCCCTCGCCGGGTTCCCGTCATTTGTGCAAAACCAGATGCGAGGTCAGCTCATAGAGCACCTGAGAGTGCCGCACATCACCGGTGTGAACGAGGTTCATGTTCACCGGCTCGCCAATGATGCCGGAGGCCTGTGTCTCCGTGGCACCCACGAGTTCTGGCGTGAGGACGAGGGTTGAGTCGTCATTGAAATCGGCCTCAAGGCGTTCGTTCGGCAGCTCAACACGGTAGCCGGTGACGCGTGGGAAACGAATCTCCAGTGCATCACGCTCGGGGCGCATGGCCTTCACCTGAATGGTGGGTTTCGGTGGCTGCGGCTTCGTAGCGACTGCCTGGGCGGTGAAATCGAAGGGAATGCCGAAGACGTCCGCATACTCGACGGGGAACTTGCCTGCGTCCTCACCCTCCTCTTGGATTTCATAGTTCAAGCGGCGCAGTGCACGCCCAAGCACCTGCTCGCAGAGAAGCTGCGTGCCAAAGGCACGGGCACCAAGAACGTGGGTGACGTTGTTCGCATCCCAGCCCTCCGTGAGCATGGCGACGGACACCACACAGCGGATGCCACCGCCAAGACGACCTGCTTTGCCGACGGTGTTCATGACCTCGCGCAGCAGTTCCTGATCGGAAAGGTTATCTCCAGCACGCGGATCGCCGGTGCGCTCAATCAATTCGCGGCGGAAGCGATCAATCTCATCGGCGGCAAAGGCGCGGAAGTTGTCATCCAAGGCATCCCCGGCCTCAAGCTGCTCGCTATCAATAAGCAGGGTGCGGGGTGTCGGGTAGGGATTGCCGTGCTCGTCGTAGTTGCTGAACAACGGCAACCGCGCTCCCTGAAGCTGGATGGAACCGTCTTGATTGGTCTGTTGCCAGCCAGAGATGTAGTCAAAGACGAGCTTTGAAGAGGCGCAGTTATTGCACACCACGATGAAGCAAGGTGGCACTTCTGTCTTGGCAGCCTCCCACAGTTCGTAAGTTTTGACATAATGCCCGTAAAGCGCCTCCAGAGCGGTCATCAGCGGCACGGGTAGAGAGAGAGGGTCAAGATTGACTCCCTTGTTGCGCCCGGACTTCGGCATCTTTTTGCCGATGTGCTTCCACAAGTCGCGGAACATGGGCTGCTCGGCATTCGGGATGTTATCGGCAATCGGGACACGCGGTAGCTTCACGATGCCGCACTCGATGGCGTCCATGAGGGAGAAGTCGCTCATGGTCCAGGTGAAGAGTGTGCCCTCCCGGTAGCCAGAGCCAGCAAGGAAGAAAGGCGTGGCCGAAAGGTCGATGACGCGAGCGAGACCGAGCTTCCGCTTCACGATCTCCAAGCCGGAAATCCAGAGCCGAGCGGCCTCGTTTTCGTTTTTGGCCCGTTCCTTGGCGTCTTTGAGATCGTCGCCCGTGAGAGCATTCCCCTTGTCGTCGATGAAGTCGTCGTCTGAAGCGGGTTTTTCGCGGTAGCAGTGGTGCGCCTCGTCATTGATCACGAGCACGTTCTTCATGCCCATGAGGTCGGGCATGACACGCTGGATCATCTGGCCCTCGGTCTCGGTGGTCTGGATGTCATCACCTGTGCGGCCTTTGAGGAGTTGCTTGCCGCCTTTGGAAAGTTCCAGCCGCTCGCGAAGCTTGAACGCGTGGTAGTTGGTGATGACGATCTTGGCCTTGTGCAGGTCATCCAGCATGTCCTGCGGGACCAACTCGCGGGTGGAGTAGTAATTGTCCGGGTGATTTGGCTCCAAGACGCGAAGACGGTCTTTGATGGTCAGCCCCGGAGCCACGATCAGGAAGCCTCGGGTGAACTGCTTGCTGCCCGGACGACGCACCGCATTGATGGTCTGCCAAGCGATGAGCATGGCCATGACGGTGGTCTTGCCCGCACCGGTGGCGAGCTTCAAGGCGAGGCGGTCGAGTTCAGGATTGGCTTCTCGCGATGCACTGTCGAGGTAGGAGAGGATCTTTTTGCCGGATGCCGAGAGCGGGGCGACCTCAGTAAGCCAGATGGCCGTCTCTGCCGCCTCAATCTGGCAAAAGAAGGGGCGCTGATTGCTGAACGGATGATGTCGCCAGTGCTGGAGCAGCCGGGCGGTCTCTGGAGTGACCTGCCACTGGTTCGGGTGCAAGCCACGCCAGCGGTCCACATAGCCACGCACTTCATTGATGATGGAGGTGGTCTCGTAGTTCTGCTGGGCCGAGGAGAGGCCTAGGCCTTCATCGAGTTCCAGCTCCGTCTGCGTGGCAGCCGTCTTTTTCTTCTTGGCCTTCGGAATGGGCGTAATGAACGCCGCCCGGCGACGGGAATCCACAATTTGCTGAGTGGGCTGTCCATGCTCATCCAGTTCCCAATGCCTCTGCGGACAATCGTAAGGCGAGTTAAGGATGGGATGATCGAAGAAGGGATTGGACATGCGGATTCCGATGCAACTAGTGATCTTTCGTCGAAAACGCAGACACGGAAAGTTGGGTTAGTTGTTTTGGATGGATAGTTCGAAGGCGAGCGGAGATTGGAAGCCTAGGGCGCTGTGGAGGCGCACGGGGTTGTAGAAGGTTTCGATGTAGTCGAAGACCATTGAGCGAGCTTGAGCGCGGGTGGATGGGACGCTGGAGCCAAAGCATTCGGCCTTCAGCGTGGCCCAGAAGCTTTCCATGGTGGCGTTGTCGTAGCAGTTGGCCGTGCGGCTCATGCTGGCGGTGATGCCGCGCAGTTTGAGGCGCTTGCGGAACTCGGTGCTGGTGTATTGGCAGCCACGGTCGCTATGGTGGAGCAGACCGCTCGGGTTTGCTCCACGTGCTTGCAGGGCGCGCTCCAAGGCTGCGCTGGGCAGTTCGGTGGCGAGGTCTTCTCGGGTGCTCCAGCCGAGGATGCGGCGGCTGCAGAGGTCCATCTCGGCGGCCAGATAGAGCCAGCCTTCGCGAGTGGGGAGGTAGGTGATGTCGGTGACCCAGACCTCGTTGAGGCGGTTGGGCGCGGGGCGTTGCAGCAGGTGGTTGGGGGCTGTCGCCGCAGTTTTGTCAGTGACGGTGGTGCGCGGCACGAAGCGGCGCTTCTGGCGCACGCGCAGGTGCTGCTCGCGCATGAGCCGGGCGATGCGGTTGTTGCCGTGGCGGAGGCCTTTGGCGCGCAGGGCATGCACGAGGGCGTGGCGAGCCGTAGGTGGCCCGGCTGGCGATGAAGGCCGCGTGGATCTCGGTGGCCAGTTGTGCGTCCTGGCGGCGGCGCGGGCGCTGCTGTTTGCGCAGGTGGGCGTGGTAGCCGCTGCGGCTGACGCCGAGGGCCCGGCAGGCTTTGGCGAGGCTCATACGCGGTTGTTCGTGGTGGAGGGTTTGGATGAGGACGAAACGGTGCCTTCTGGTTGGGCTACTATGGCCAAGGCTTTTTTAAAATGTCGTTCTGAGCACGGATGGCGTCGAGTTCGCGGCGAAGGGATGCGATCTCCACCGCGGCGGCCACGGCACTGGAGCCGCCTGCGTTCACCAGCCCGGCGCTACGCGCCTGAGGCTGGCTCACTGCGGCAGCTCCAGTGCCGTAGCGTTCCTTCCAATCGCGCAGGTTCCAGTGGGAGATGCCCAGTTCGCGGGCGAGCTGAGCAGCCTTGCGGCCGCCTTCGAGCAGCGCGACTGCGTCGCGCTTGAACTGCTCGTCATAGGTGCGTTTTTTCGTTCCTGTCGTGTTCATGCTGCTTTGGGTAGTTACCCAACTTTTGCTGTCCACGAAAACGAAGAAGGCTCAAGCTGCTCTCCAAGTCTCCAAGTCTTGCTCCGCACGGCGCAGCCGCTCTCCCAGTCTCACCACTCCAAGTCTCAAAGTCTATGTTCGACCCTACCTACCCACCGACGAATGCCTTGATCGAATCCGCGCCGCTGCGCGGTCAATTCAACAGCCTGAAGGCGCTCATCGACGCCATGGTCTCGGTCAACGCGGCGGTGGTGGATGGCGTGACCACGCTGCCGCCGGGTGATCCGGCGACGGTATCTCTCAATGTGGTCGCCAACATGATGCACTTCACCTTTGGCATTCCGCAGGGACACACCGGCGCGGAGGGACCGCAAGGCCTACCGGGGGAGGTAACCCAGACGGATCTGAACAATGCCGTGGCGACGATGCTGGGCGAATCGAGCAACAACAGCAACGGCGTGGGTAGCATCGCGATGAACGTCGATCCCGATTACAATCAGACGCAGATCCAGATGATCGTGGATAAGCTGGAGGAACTGATCAACGCGCTGAGGAGGTAGAGGCAGAATGTGGCACGGGTTTATAACCTGTGCATCAGAGGGTGAATGAACAGGATGCCATCCTGTTCCACTTTTCCTGGCGGGGCGCGAGACGCTGCACCTAGCAAGGCATGTGGTTCACGCTTGAGCGTGTCTTTGCCCGTCACGCTGAAGCGTGAACAACGTGCAAAGAGAGACGCTGCCGCCAATCCTTTCGGATCGGACGACAGCGCCCCGTATTTCACGAACCAGTCCCTCAGCGGGCGGCTCGTTCGATGTGACTGCCGACGTGCTCGACATCGCGGCCGAAGCCTCTGAAGGTGCGGCAGCTCGTGCCCGCCATCACGAGGAGGGCGGAGGCCAGGACGAGGAAGGCGATTCGTATCGTGGATGTTTTCATGATGTTTGAAGTCGGTGGGTTAAAAGCCTTGGGCGGTGAGGCTGGCCTGAATCGCGGCTTGAATGGCCTCCTGCGTGGCTCCGGTGCGCTTTTGAATGCGGCCGAGGAGTTCGTCCGCCTTGCCTTCCTGAAACTGGAGGTCGTCGTCGGTGAGCGTCGCCCATTTTTGTTTGAGGGTGCCTTTGAGAATGTTCCAGTCGCCTTTGATATGTAGTGTTGTCATAGGATCACATGGTGCGGCGTGGCCTCCGCTCTCACCATGGGGTGTACTGCTACTGCTTCGCCCTTCGCCGATGACGAAAAAGGCGACCGAGCTTTCGCCGGGCCGCCTTGGTTTGGAATGAGGAGCGTTTTAGTAGGCTCTCGTGGTCTGCGTCTCCACGGTGGTGGAGATGGGAGCATTCACCAATGGCCCGCGGCGGGTGGTAGTCTCCTCCGTGGTGGTCGTGGTGGTGGCGCCGTGATGGTGGCGACGTCCGTCGTCTTCGTTGTAGGTGGTTTCACAACTGGAGAGCAGGGCGAGGCCCGCGATGGCGAGGGAGAGATGGATGAGTGATTTCATGGTGGGTGCGTGGGTTTGAAGGTGGAGAGGAGCGTGAAGGCTCAATGAAACAGGTTTTTGATGCCGTGGCTGAGGCGTCCGAGTTTTCGATCAAGATGAAGATCGCCGAGCTGATCCACGCCACGACTGACGGACTGCGCTCCGCTATCGGCGATCTCGGAGAGGCGCTGCTGGAGGTCCTCCAGCAATTGCGCGGCGCGATGCCTCGGCGGTGGAGGCGTCAAAGCACGCACGGTGAGCATGGCGAGGATGCCGAAGCCTGCGGCGGCGAGCAAGGTGGCACCGGGATGCTGCTGCACGCATCGCTCCATGCGGGCGGCGGTGCTTTTGCAGACGTTGCAGGCCGTGGTTGCGGCCTTGGCGGCATCAGCGGCGATTTCAGGAAGAACGGAGGGAATGGCGGGAGGACTGGAGGGTGTGTTCATGGTTTTGGAGTGAGGGGAGTGACGTTGCAGGTGAGCTCGATGGCTTTGGTGATGCCGAGGGAGAGGAGCATCGGACGCAGCAGCGCCGCGCCGACGGTGGAGACCGTGCCTGCCACCACGCGTGTGGGCAGCAGATTGACGAGCAATCCCACACCGAAGGCCACGGCCACTGCCTGGGCGGGCTCGCGTTGAGCAAAGGCTTTGATGTCGTGCAGCTTGCTCCTCATGAGGCCAGGAAGGTCACGAACTGGAGCGGCGGGTGGGGAGGGCGGAACGGATGTTTCAGCGGGGATCATGATGCAGCCTAGCGATGCTCAAAGGCTGCGACCATGGGGTGAAACCCGACTCCCCTGCCCCATCCGCAAAAAGCAAAACGGTGACGAAGGGCTGCAAAACAGCTTCTTCGTCACCGTCGCATGCGATCACGCTGCCTTTGCCTCCCGAGCGTCAGGCCACGCTTTCGCAAACTTTTTTGCCGCTTACTTAGCGCTCAGCTCCATGGCTTTGCCGAGATGGGTCTTCAGCGTTGGCAGCATGCCGGTGGCCCAAGCCTTGAGGTCGCTGTCTTTGGCGTCGTTGGAAGCCTCTTCGAAGTTGCTCACGCACTTCTTGTGACCGCGAACGATTTCAGCGAGGAACTCTTTGTCGAACTCCGTGCCGCTGGATTTCTCCAGCGTCTGGTAATGCTCGGCGTCTTTCGGATTGATGACCGTGGAGGTTTCCACGCCTTTGGTGGCTGCCAGCTTGGCGAGCTGGTCATTGGCCGCAGTGTGATCCGTGACGAGCATCTGGGCAAAGGCCTTGATTTCTTCACGACTAGTTTTCTGAGCACCGAGGCCAGCCGTCTTCACGACAGCCATGCCAGCGGCGGCTTCCTGCTTGATGAATTTCACATCAGCAGCATTCAGCGTGTCTTTTTCAGCAGCGATGCCGGTGGAGGCGAGGAGCAAAGCGGCGCAGAACGCGAAAGCCGAGGTGGTGAGGAGGGTGATGGATGTCTTTTTCATGGGTGGTTTGGGTTCGTTGATTGATGACGTCGTTGGGTTTGTCATCGCTCTCACCGTGGGACCCTCGCCAGCCTATCACCATGGGGTGAAACCCGACTGCTCAGCGCATCAGGATGAAGTCATTGCACCACGATCATCGAGTCGGGTTTCACCCCATGGCCTCACCACGCACGCGCAGACGAAAGAGGCGGCTCAGTCCAAATACCAAACCAACACATCTCATGAAAAAACTCCTCTTCCTCCTCCCCATTCTATGCGCCGCCACGCCTTCGCTGCATGCGCAGGTCACCGTCGTCTCACCTGCTCCAGGCATTTCACCCGTCGTCGTCGTGCGCACATTAAATCCCGTGGTCGTGCAGCGTCAGCTCTCCCTGGCACCGAAAGTGGTGATCCTATCACCCGCACCGCAGACGGAGGTGAAGACGACAAAAACCACCACCGTGGTGGATACCCCCGGCCAGCCACGCCGCGTGTACAACTCAGAGCGCAGCGTGGTCGTGGTCGAAGACCAAGGTCAAACCCGTGAGCTGCCTTATGTGACGCTCCCCGTGCTCTTTGTGAAGGAAACTGCCGAACTTCTCGATGATGAATCACGCAACGCTCTTCAGCAAGTGGCGGGCGTCACCCTAGCGATCAGTAAAACCGAGGCAGGCACCGTGTTTGACATCGAAGGCCACACCAGCACCGACGGCACTGGCGAATACAATGCCAGCCTGTCAGCAGCTCGGGCCCAGCGTGTGTTTGACGAGCTCACCAAAACCTACGGCGTGCCTGCCAGCGTGCTGAGCGCTCACGGCTACGGCGAGAGCTTCCCCATGTATCCCCAGGGCAATGAGGCCGAGATGCAGCAGGATCGTCGCGTGCTCGTGGTGCGCACGAAATGAGCTACGAAGGCGATTTGAACCCCAATTCTCCTCACACCCGCTCCCACATCAAGGAGCGGGTTTTTTGCGCCCATGGACTGGGGCACACACCCCATCGCGGCGGCGGCACCTCCGGGAGTAAGTCACGCCCATGAAAACCCCCATCCTCTGCATCCTCCTCACCTCAGCCTCGCTGATTTCCTGCTCCAATAGCCCCAACGCACGCACCGGCACCGTCATCGGTGCTCTCGGCGGCGCAGGCGTCGGCGGCATCATCGGCAGTCAAAGCGGCCGCGGCCTCGAAGGTGCGGCCATCGGTGCTGGCCTCGGTGCCCTCGGCGGAAACCTCATTGGCGGCTCGCAAGATCAAAACCGCCGCGATGACCGCTACGACGACCGCTATTACAACGGCAATCGCCGCCGTCATTAAGCCCCCGTGCCGCCCCCGATCCTCCATCCACGCCCATGAGCTATCAGGCACGCATCCATGATCTCACCACAGGCGAGTTCCTTCTAGCGTGCCGGGTGGAGGCTGCTGACCTGCACAATGCCGAAAGCAACGCCATCTACCACGCCGCCCGGGCGCTGACCTGCAACCCGCAGGACATGGATGTGCGGCATCTGCATGAGTGCGCAAAAAGGCCGGAGGCATCCGCCCCCGGCCAACTGCGCTGGTAAACGCTGCAACGCAAAGTTCTCGGATCATATCGATCCACATGAGCTTTCACTCAGAAACGAACGCAAGAGCACACGTCGAATTTGTTCGAGCTGTTTGCGAAGGCGAGAAGACGGGTGGAAGTCTGAGCTGCGTTGAATGCAGGGAGAAATCAGGCAGCATGTTTTTTGCGCACACGCTCCCCTGGAGCCTCCACCCACATGAAGAGGGCTTTCAGGCCATCGAGCAGGCCCATCTCTTGATGCTGCTCCGCCTCGATTTCGATGGCGGCTTCGTCGAGCTCCCGCTGGTATTTGGTCTCGTCGATGTCTTCCACGACGGGCGGTGCGGCTGCCGCATCCAAGGCGGCAATCGCCATGGCATCCGTGATCTCATACTGAGGACTGTGCGAAGCCCAGGCCTGCAAACGGATGTGCAGCCCTTGAATGCCCGCCTGCACCGCCTTGCGATGAGATTCGATGGTGAGCACGAGCTTCTTCCAATCGTACGCCGCCGCCTCATTGAGATGGGCCGCCTGATCTCGCAGACCGCTGAGCGCGATCGCTAGCCGCGCCTCCTGATGCTGCGATTCCTCCCACAGCTTCCAAGCGGTTTGCGGATGGCTGTTGCCCACCGCATCGTGCATCTCCGCGAGAATGCGGTGAATGCGCCGCAGCACGGCCGTCACATGATCCCAATGATGCTGGCATCCGGTGTTCCAATCCGCGGGCGAGCCGCGCACATTCGCCAATTCGTGAGATTCCTCCAGCACTCGAGTTAATTCGGCCTCAAACTCGATCAAACGCACGCAATCGGCCCGCAGGCCGGCTTCGAGGCTGGAAACGACGGGAAAGGCGAGGGCAAGCGTGGAGATCATGGCAAGGTCATGCTCCAGAGCCGCCGCCGCTTCCGCCATGGGGTGAAGTGCTACTTACTCAT
The DNA here is from genome assembly GCA_016713245.1 of Verrucomicrobiaceae bacterium. Taxonomy (GTDB): domain Bacteria; phylum Verrucomicrobiota; class Verrucomicrobiia; order Verrucomicrobiales; family Verrucomicrobiaceae; genus Prosthecobacter. The sequence goes on from JADJPM010000004.1 coordinate 2,753,387, forward strand.
GCCGCAGCGCATCAATCGGATTCAGCCTGGCCGCCCGGCGTGCCGGGGTGTAGCCAAACAGCACACCGACCACGGCGGAGAAGGCGAAGGCGATCACGTTGATCTGTGTGTTGAAGTTGAAGGGCACCTTGATGACCTGCGCGAGGCCGTAGCAGAGCCCCAAAGCGATCAAAATGCCCACGATGCCGCCGATGCAGGACAGCGTGACGGCTTCGACGAGAAACTGCAGCAGCACCTCACTCGCGGTGGCCCCAATGGCGAGGCGGATGCCGATCTCGTGCGTGCGCTCGGTCACGGAGACGAGCATGATGTTCATGATGCCGATGCCGCCGACCAGCAGCGACACACCGGCCACCGCCGCGAGCAGCATGGTCATGAGCTGCGTCGTGGAGCCGAGCGTCTCGGCGATCTGCCGCGTGTCGAAGATGTTGAAGTCGTTGTCCTGGTTGCTTTGCAGGTTCCGCCGCTGGCGCATGATCTGCGTGATCTCAGCGATCAGCTCCAGGCTGTCCGTGCCCTCCACGGCGGAGATGGAGATTTGATTGATGTCATGCGACGACGTTTTGCCAATCAGCCGACGTTGCAGCGAGGAAAGCGGCATGATGATGGTGTCATCCTGATCGCCCATGCCCGCCTGACCTTTCGTCGCCAGCAAACCGATGACTTCAAAAGAGGCACGCCCGATCCGAATGCTGGCACCGATGGGGTTTTCGGCGCCAAACAGCTCGACCCGCACCGTGTTGCCGATAACGCACACCGCACTGCCGGAGCGCACATCCGCCTCCGTGAAAAGTCTCCCTTCTGCGAGGCTCCACTTGTTGATTTGAAAATAGATCGGCGTGGTGCCGGTGATCGTGCTGGCGCGGGCATTGCCGAGGTAAATCGTGCTCAGCGAGGCTGTGCGCACCGGCGCGATGGCGGCGATGCTCGCGATCTGCTCGCCGAGCGTTTCCGCGTCTCGCTCCGTGAAACTCGGCACACCCGCCGATGAGCCGCGTTGTCCAAAACCAGCTCCAGGCCGCAGCGTGAGCAGATTGCTCCCCAGGCTGGAAATCTGCGCTTTCACCGCCAGCGTGGCTCCTTCGCCCAGCGTGACCATGGTGATGATCGACGCCACGCCGATGAAGATGCCTAGCACGGTCAAAAAGGCCCGCGTGAGGTTGCGGCCGATCTCCCGCACCGCGATGGCGAAGGCGTTCCAGATCATGGCGAGGTGGAATCGGATTCGACGAGGCCGTCTTTGATCACCACGCGTCGTTTGGCACACGCCGCCACGTTTTCATCATGCGTGACCATCAGCACCGTGATGCCGCGATCCACATTCAGGCGCGTGAGGATCTCGATGATGTCCCTCGTCGTCACCGAGTCGAGATTGCCCGTCGGTTCATCGGCAAACAGCGTGCTCGGCTCCGTCACGATGGCCCGAGCGATCGCCACCCGCTGCTGCTGCCCGCCAGAAAGCTCTCCCGGCGTGCTGCTGAGCTTCGTCGGCAGTCCCACCGCCGTCAGCGCCGCCGCGGCCTTCTCATGCCGGTCCTTCCGCGACATGCCACGATACAGCAACGGCAGTTCCACATTCTCCAGCGCACTCGTCCGCGCCAGCAGGTTGAACCCCTGAAAAATAAACCCCAGCGCATACCGCCGCAGCAGCGACCGCTGATCCGCATCCAGCGTCTCCACCGCGATGCCCTCATACTGGTAGTGCCCGCTCGTCGGCGTATCCAGACAGCCCAGCACATTCATCAACGTCGATTTCCCCGACCCGCTCGGCCCCATGATCACCACAAACTCCCCCTTCCGAATCGTCAGATCGATCCCCTTCAACGCCTGAAACGCCGCATCGCCCAGCCCATAGGTCTTCGTCAGGCCTTTCAGTTCGATGAGAGGAGAATCCCGCGTGCCTCCAGCGAGCTTTTCAGGTGTGAGTTCAGTTTGAATGGCAGCAAGCTCCGTGACGGGTTCGGAGGCAGACTAAACCACGGCGACAACACGCTGAATGGGGTGAACACCCGCTTTTAAAGAACTCCGAATCACCACTGACGATGACGGCAAACTCTTCGATTCATAAAATGCTACGAGTGCAGAACCACGGGAAGACTCTTCACGATTCGCACCGGATTCGCAGGTTTCGCTGGTCGCGTGGCGCTGATGGTTTTCGCAGCGGCGACCATCTCTTCCAGCATCCGCAGCTTTTCGCCCACCGGCAGCGCGGCGAGTTGACGACGACGTTCCACCTTGCGGGCGGTGAGCTGTTTCATCAGGTCGGTCATGAGTCGAGGTAGGTTTGCTGAAATTGACGCCACTTCTCCATCAAATCGTGGCGCAGGAGAATAGCCTCAAACACCTCCGCATCAAGCACCCCGGCCTCCACAAAGCGGATCACCCGGTCATGATCTTTTGGCCGCCCCACCTGGAGGCAGATCGCCGCCAGATGTTCGGCGGTGAAAACCCGTGTGGGCACACCACTCACATCCCGTTCGACAGCCTGCTCCAGTGCTTCCTCGACCAGCGGCGTGCCCGGCGGCACAAATTCCACCGCCCAGCCTTCGATCACGATGAATTGCCCCTCAGGTTTGAACCCATGCGCGAGCAGATATTGGTAAATCGGTCCCAGGGTCAGCAGCGTGCTTCCCGGAGCCGTGGGCAGGGCCACAAACACATCGACATCCTTCGTCGTGATGGGTTCCAGCCAGAAAATAGCACCCACCGCCCCGCCGATGGCATAGCGCCCGATGACTCCATCGGCTTCCATCTGGTTGATCACGGCAAAGATCTTCTCCACGCCCCCATCATTCATTCTCCACGCTCGTTCCGCAACTCCAACGTCTAGTGATGCCGCAAAACAAAAAGGTCACGTAGCAGGCACATTGTTCCTCAAAATCACCAGCATCCCCTCACTCAAACCCTCTCCGGAGATCTCGGTGTATCGTCCATCCGTGAGGCCGGTCTTGATGGGGATCGGCTCGGCTTTGCCGTCGCGGAGGATGTAGAGGTGGGCGGAGGGTTTGGTTTGGTCGTCTTTGTCGCTGGCTTCGGGGCGGCTGCGGTTGCGGGTGGGCATGGGGATGAGGCTTTGGACGAAGGATTTCTTCGCGGGGCCGGTTTTGGCGGCGGTGGCGGGATTGAAGCGCAGCGCGGCGGTGGGCACGCGGAAGACGTTCTGGCTCGCGGCGACGCCGATGTCGGCGGTGGCGGTCATGCCGGGGCGCAGGCTGAGGTCGTCGTTGCTGACATCGAGATCAGCTTCGTAGGTGACGACGTTTTGCGTGACGGCGGAGCCATAGGACACGACGGAAACGACGGCGCTGTAACTGCGATCCGGCCAGGCATCGACGGTGAAGGTGGCCTTCTGCCCTTTCTCGACGCGACCGATGTCGGCCTCGGCGATGGTGACTTTCAAAATCATGCGCTCCAACTTCTCGGCGATGACGAACAACTGCGGCGCGGTGAAACTCGCGGCGACGGTTTGGCCGGGCTCGATGCTGCGCGTGAGCACGATGCCGTCGATGGGCGATTTGATGATGGCGCGGCCGAGATCGTTCTCGTTGATGCGCACCTGGGCCTCGGCGGTGCCGACTCCGGCCTGCGTGTTGAGCAGGTCGGCCTTCGCACGCTCGGCGGTGGCGATGGCGGTGTCGATGATGGCTTTGGAGGGCACTTTGCCGCCGCTGATGCGCTGCAACTCCTGCTGGCGGGCGAGCAGCGCGGCGCTTTCCTTCACCGTGGCCTCGGCGAGCGTGACACGGGCCTGCGCGGCTCGCACAGCGGCGCGGTTGCTCTCGGTTTGCTGCAAAAGCTTGCTGGTGTCGAGCTTGGCGAGCTGCTGGCCTTTGGTGACGCGGTCATTGATGTCGGCATTCACTTCGAGCGTGATGCCGGACAGCTCGCTGCCGACAGTGACTTCGTTCGTCGGCTCCAGATTGCCCGTGGCGGTGATGGTGAGGAAAACATCGCCACGCGTGAGCGGCTCGGTCACATAGAGCGGCACTTGTTGTTTGGCCTTTTCGATGCGGCTGCGCCAAAACCATCCGCCTAGACCGAGCGCGATGACGATGAGGCCGAGGATGGCGTTGCGTTTGAAGTGCCCCTTTGATCCGCTGGCCTGGATGGCTTTGGCGAGATCGGCCGGGGCCAATGGCGTGGAGGTTTTCATGTCAAAAGGGCGACCAACCTCCGCCGAGGGCTTTGTAGAGTTGCACGCAAGCATTGGCGCTCTGCGCGGTGGTGGTGACTTCTTGCTGCTCCAGCGTGAGCAGCGTGCGCTGCGCATCGAGCGACACGAGCAGGTCCACCTGACCCGCCTCGTATTGCCAAGCGGCGAGCGTCACAGCCTCACGGGCCGCCGCCGCAGCTTTTCCGACGATGCGATGTTGCTCGGCATAACGACGCACCGCAGCGAGCGCGTTTTCGACTTCGGCGAGCGCGGTGAGCACGGTGGCCTCATAGGCGACGAGTGCCTGTCGCTCGCGTGAACTCACGGCGCGGATGTTTTGCCGAATACGGCCCGCATCGATCACCGGCGTGGCCATACCCGCGAGGACGCTTGCAATGGCTGCTTCAGGTGAAAAGATGTTTCCCGCCTTGAGTGCATCAATGCCGATGGAGCCGCTCAAATTCAGCGATGGCAGCCGCGCACGCTTGGCCGACTGTGTTCGGGCAAACGCGGCCTCCAGCGCCCGTTCAGCCGCACACACATCAGGCCTTTGACGCAACGCCTCAGCAGGAACTCCGGCTGTGATGCGCGAAATCATCTCCGGAACTCGACGCGAGCCCGCGAGTCGCGAATCGAGCGAACCCGGCGTGCGGCCCGAGAGCAGCGCGAGCTGGTTTTTGCTCTGCACGACGCTGAGTTGCAGCGCAGGCATGGAGGCCCGCGCCTGCTCCAGTGTGCTGATGGAGCGCTGGGTGTCGAGCGCATCGCCCGTGCCCGCCTGCTCGCGCCATTGCGTGAGCTGCACCGTTTCACCCCGCGTGCCGAGACTGCGCTGCACCACGCTCAACTGCGCCTCCGCCGAACGCAGCGCGACATATGCCGTCGCCACATCCGCCGCGAGCGTGACCTGCGCTCCGTAAAAGTTCTCGCCGATCTGCTCGAGGTCCGCCATGGCCGCCTTGAGCGTCTGATACTGCTTTCCAAACAGATCCACCTGCCAGCTCACATCAAACGAGGCCTTGTAGCTCTCGCTCGTGGTGATGATGTCCTTGATGCCGCTCTTCGTGCGTGCTCCACGCCCCGATTGATTGGCATAGAGGGATGGAAACAAGTTCGCCGACTCCACGCCCCTCCGCGCCCGATACTCCGTCACCTTCTCCATCGCCGAACGCACCGTCGGGCTCGCCTTCAGCGCCTCCGCGATCAGTTCATTCAACACCGGATCGCGAAACCGCCTCCACCACGTCGCCACATCGAGTGGTTTAGAAGAAGGGCCCTGCTGCCACCTCGCAGGCACCACGACGGCATCCGCTGCCATTTCACGCGTGCCATTGCCGACGCAGGAAGTGAGCAGCAGTAATGTAAATGTCGGAAATCGCAGCCCGAGCTTCAAAAGCAGCAATGAAGTGACTTTGATTATGATCGTAACTGCTCGTCTCTCTGGACGAGAAGCTGTTGAATGAGAGTCATGAAGGCCCTGAGCATTCACCATGCTCACGCAAGCTGAGGTGGTTTGGAATCGACCACGAGGGTGAAAGTGGCCTCGCCGCGCAGGGCTTTGGAATAGGGGCAGGTTTGATTCGCGGCCTCCATGATGCGCATCGCCAGGTCGGGCTCGACGCCCGGCAGGAGCGCATGCATCTCCACGGCGAGGGCATAGCCATCGTGATCGTCTTCGACCAAACTCACTAGAGCACGAACGGTGGAGCCATCAATCGTGATGCCCATGCGCCGGGCGGCATTCACCAGTGAGCCATGGTAGCAGGCCGAGTAAGCACCGGCGAAGAGCAGTTCGGGATTTGGGCCGCGTTTCTCGATGCCGGCCTCCAGTGGATTGCCCAACGCGACGTCGAGGAGCCCATCGGGTGATTGCAGCGTCCCCGAGCGACCGTCTTTGGAAATCGCTTCGGAAGTGAAGAGTGTTTTCATGAGGCGGCGAAACTAGGGGGCTGCCACAATGAGTGCGATGGGGTGTTCACCTACTCGCCGCCGCCTTCGTTCTCCCAGCGTTTGAGGGCGTCTTTTTTCAAGAGAGTGGACTCAGGCAAAGCCTTGACCGGCGATAGAGGCGTGCGCCAGACCTCCAGCAGCACGGTGGTGATCGTCAGCGCCACCGGACCGAGAATGAGGCCAGCCGCACCAAAGAGCATCAAGCCACCGACCACGGAGATGAAGGCGAGCACGGTGTGAAGTTTCAGCCTGCTGCTGACGAGGACGGGGCGCAGGAGATTATCAATCGTTCCGACGATGAGCATGCCCCAGAGCGTAAGAATGAGTGCTTTGCCCCAACTGCCCTCCAGCGCCAAAAACAGCGCGGCAGGTATCCACACGATGAAAGCGCCCAGCATGGGCACCACGGCCAAGATGGCCATCACCACGCCCCAAAGCAGCGGCGCTGGCAGTCCAAGCCACCAAAACATGAGCCCGGCGAGCACGCCCTGAAGGGTGGAGACGGTCAGCGTGCCGTAAACGGTCGCGTGGATGGTATCGCGCACGCGGAGGAGCAGTGTCTCGGTTTCCTCCCGCGAAAGGGGTGACAGGTGATGCAGCGAGGCGAGCACGGCGCGGCGATCCCGCAGAAAGAAGAACAGCAGGTAAAAGATCAGGCCGAAGCTGATCACCTGAAACACGGAACCGCTGACGATGGTGCCTGCGGTGTTACTGAACCATGCTGTGAGTGATTTCACCGTGCCGGGCAGATCCAGCTCGCTCTCGATTTTATCCGCCAGCGGTGCCAGACGCGGCTGCGCCTCGATGGCTCGCCGCCATTCGCCCGAGGTCACCTTGTCTTCGATGAGCCGTGCTCCCTGCGCAGCCTGCACGACAAGGTTTTGTCCCACAAACAGCACAGGCACGACCGCGATGAACACGATGACGACGACCGCGATACTCGCGGAAAGGCTGGAGTGCGTGAGCTTTGACTCCAGCCATCGCTGGAAGGGCGTGAAGAGCACAGACAAGGCCAGCGCCCACGCGAGCGCCGGTAAAAACGGCTGCGCCAGCAGGAAGCAGAGTCCCAAGCCTGCCGTCGTGGCCATGACGAGAACGAGTGTGCGCAACGTGAAGGCCTGTGGGGCAGGTCCGGGTGATGAGATCACCGGCTATTCCTTTGCTTGCTGGGTGGCGTTGAGTTGCTGGCCGGGGGCATCGGCATCGTGGTAGCCATTCTTTGCGGGCGCGGGACCAGCCCGCAGGCCCGGAGTGACGCTTTCGTCCCAAATGGCGATGTCGGTGGTGATTTCGACATGGGTGATGACAGCGGCAGCTTTTTTCTCAGCCCGGGTGATTTCGTCTGGGGTTGTTTTCATGTGTCCTCCACGTTGAAGCCGACTTTGAGCGTGACCTGCCAATGATCGACCTTGCCTTTGTCGATCGTGCCGCGTGTTTCGATGACCTGGAACCATTTCAGGTTCTTAACAGTCTTGTGAGCACGCTTGATGGCCTTTTCGACGGCGTCTTCGACGCAGGATTTCGAGGTGCCGGTGAGTTCGACGAGTTTATAGACCTGGTCTTTCTTTTTGGTGTCCGTGGATGGTTGAGTCTTGGATGGGCGGGGCATGGGATGATCGAGGTGTGAGGTTGAGAGAGTGGCGGATCATCCGCAGCGTGCGCTGGTGCCGCCATGGGGTGAAGACCTACTCCTCAGTCAGCTCAGGCTCGCCGGGTGTGGCTCGGACGGACCAATAGGCGGCACCGTGAGGACCGTGGATGCAGGGCGGCAGTTCGTCGGCCCCGTAAAAGTGATCGAGCCCGAGGCGCAGGCCAAAGGAGATGGGGGCATGCTCGGCAGGCAGGGTGATGAGATTGCACACACAGCGCGGCCCTCCGCGCAGGTGGCAGTTCATCGGGCAGGTGGCGTGTGGTTGGAGATTGTCCATGACGGCATCACAAAAAGCCCGCGTGGGATGCATCAGGTGTGGGCGAGGCCCTGCTCGGCGCAGAGAGCGGCTTCAGCGGCGAGCCAGTCTTCCACGTCATGACCATGGGCAGCGCCGTGGTTTTGGTAGTTCAGGTAAGCGCGGGCAGCCACCGCCTCAGCGGACGGGGTGAAAGCATGTGCGGAGGGCGAAGGATGCGCCGCGTGGCCGTTGTTGGCTTTGGAGGCGGATTTAGAGGTGGTGGAAGGTGTGTGTTGTTTCATGGGATAGCCATGTTGTTGAGCCTGAAGCGATTTGACCATGGGGTGAATGCCCACTTCACTGTGACGTGACAGCACATCGTCACTCGGCAGAAAGCCTGGCGGCCATGTCACGATGGGCGCGAAGCAGTGGGATGGTCTCTGTCACGAAGGGCTTCAGGCGCTGGCTGGTGACGTCGGATGCCTGTGCCTCAAATGCAGCGAGAGTGGCCTCGTGGCTACTCAGGAGTGAGAGGAGGAGCAGCGCATCAAACTCTGCCAGATCACATGTCCCCAAGCGATGCAGCAGCGCAGCATCCTCCACTCGCATCTCCAGCTTTGCCGGCATGAATTCCTCTGCGGTAAAGGCTTTCAGGTCGAGACTGAAGCGGCGATGATCCTGCATCAGCATGCCAGCATAGGCTTGTAGGGCCACCGTGCTGCCCTGGCGCACCGCGAGACGTGCGAGACGGATTTCCAGCGCGGCGGAGGTAGCGGCTGCTTTGAGAAACGCCACCTCGCCGGAGGTGAGGCCAGGCGTTTTGGTTTCGCCTAAAGCGGCACGAGAGGCCAAGCCAAGCACGAAGCACAGTAGAAGGCTGGCGAAGGGCTTGGCATTCATGATGCATGAACCCTGCGGCGGAAGAGTGCCACTCCCAATGGGGTGATCACCCCATGGCCCCGCCATGCCGCCCCCGGCATGCTTCTCTGACAAGGCTTCCCCCATCATGACCCAACCGACCCCGCTGAGCCGACTCGAAGGCCGTTATCTCAAGGCGCTACGCCATCACATCCGTGATGACGCGGGCACGGTGCCGAACCGGCGTCTCGGGGAACATGCGGTGGCCATCGGCCTGGAGACACTGGATCTCGCCCGCATCCATGATCAGGCGCTGGCGAAGCTGCTGTCTGCCGCGGGGACAGCCACGGAGCGGGCGACGATGACCACGCAGGCAGGTGAGTTCTTCACGGAGGCGGTGATGCCGATGGAGGAGACGCACCGCATCGCGCTGGAGGCCAGCGCCCATTTGATGGAGATCATCGAGACGCTCGGGCGGCGCACGGAGGAGCTGGCGATCTCCAAACGCGAGCTGGAGCGGGAGACGAGCGACCGCGAGGCCTCCGAGGCGGCGTTGAAGAGCAGCCACATCGCCTTTGATGCGCTGCTGCGTGAGTCACGTGTGCTGGAGTCGCAATTGAAGGGCATGGCGCACCAAATCCTGATCGCAAACGAGCAGGAGAAGCACCTTGTCAGCACGCAATTGCGCGACGAGATCGCCCAGACGCTGCTGGGTTTGCATGTCCGGCTGCTGGCACTGAAGCAGGAAGTGACAGAAAGCCATGCCTCCATCACGCAGGAAATCGCCGCCACGCAGCAACTGGTGGAGGAGTCCGTGCAAACCATCCAACGCTTTGCCCTGGAACTCGGCCCTCGTCATGAAAGCTAAACTGCAAGCCCTCGCCCGCAGCTATCGCGCCGCCCTTCAGCGCCATGTGCGCGCTGTGAAACCTGCGAACCTCGAATCGGCCCGAAAGCTGGGCCACCGGGCCGTGAAGGTGGGCCTGGAAACGCTCGATCTCGCCCGGCTGCACGAGGAGGCCATGACGTCGCTCATTCTGCCGGGGCAGGCGACACACAAACGCGACAGCGTGATCGGCCATGCAGGCCTCTTTTTCGCCGAGGCGCTCACCCCAATTGAAGAGACCCACCGTGGTGCCCGCGAGGCGAACGTGCATTTGAAGGTCATCATCGAAACGCTCACGCAGCGCACCGTGGAGCTGGCCGCATCCAACGAGGATCTCAAACGCGAAATCGACCGCCGCCGCAGCGTGGAGAACTCTCTCCGCACCAGCGAGCAGACCTCCAGCCAGCTCCTGGAGAAATCCCGCCGCATGCAGGAGGAGCTGCGCCTGCTCTCCCGCCGCATGCTCTCCGCCCAGGAGGAGGAGCGCAAAACCATCAGCCGCGAGCTGCACGATGTCATCGCGCAGATGCTCACCGGCATCAATGTGCGGCTCGCCGCGCTCAAAACAAAGACCGTCTCCAGCACGCGGGATCTGCAAAAGAAGATCGAGGTCACCCAGCGTCTCGTGGAGAAGTCCGTGGACATCATTCACCGCTTCGCGCGAGATTTGAGGCCAGCCGTGCTGGATGATCTCGGACTCATCCCGGCCATGCGTTCCTATTTGAAGCTCTTCACGGAGCAGACCGGCATCCGCTGCACCTTCACGGCCTTTGCCGAGATCGAAAAGCTCGACAACGCCAGCCGCACCGTGCTTTACCGCATCGCCCAGGAGGCACTGACGAATGTCTCACGCCATGCCAAGGCTACCCTGGTGAAGGTGAGCATCCGCCTTCACAAGGACCGCGTGTGCATGGAGATCCATGACGATGGTCGCGGGTTCCAGGTAGAGGACGCTGCGGCGATCCAGCACAGCAAGCGCCTCGGCCTGCTCGGCATGCGAGAGCGGGCGGAGATGGTCGGCGGAACCTTCTGCGTCGATTCCGCACCTGGAAAGCCCACCACCGTGCATGTCGAGATCCCCAAGGACAAAAGCAGCGCCCGCAAGAAACGATCAGCGGGAAAAACGAAACCCACACCCCTGACCTGCCCATGAAAAACATCACTGTACTCCTGGCTGAAGATCACGCCATCGTGCGTGACGGCCTCTGCATGCTGCTCAAAGGCGAGGAAGGCATCGAAGTCATCGCCCAGGCAGAAAACGGCCGCGAGGCCGTGAAGCTCGCCGCGAAGCTCCAGCCCGATGTCATCGTCATGGACATCGCCATGCCGCATCTCAATGGCATCGAGGCCACGCGGCAGATCATGCAGGCACGCCCGGAGGCGAAAGTCCTCATTCTCTCCGCCCACAGCGATGATGCCTATGTGGAGACCGTCATGGCCCTCGGCGCCTCCGGCTATCTCATCAAGCAAATCGCCGCGCAGGTGCTACCCGAGGCCATCCGACGTGTGCATCAGGGAAAAAAATGCTTCAGCCCCACCATCGCTGATCGTCGCAAGCATCACCGCCAGCGTGCGCATGATCGAGGCGAGCTACGCACCAGCAAAGACGCACCCGCTTTAACTTCACGCGAAGTGGAGGTGCTCCAGCTCATCGCGGAAGGGCGGGCGAACAAAGAGAGCGCTCAGGAGCTGCACATCAGCGTCAAAACCATCGAAAAGCACCGCCAGAGCCTCATGGATAAGCTCAATATCCACGACACCGCAGGACTCACGCGACATGCCATCGCCACCGGCATCATCGAGAGCAGCGTGCAGGTCACTATCCTGTGAGGCGACTGGGGTCTTCACCCCATGGCGGCGTTTCCAAAGCGGGACGAGCATAGCTGCCTCACCATGAAACTCACCACCACCGCCTTCCTCGCTCTCGCCACGCTTCTCCTCGCCAACTGCAACAAGGAGAAAGCCGCCATTGATGCCCGCACAGATGCCACCAAAGCCGCCATCGACGATGAAAAGCGTGCCGTGAACGCCGCTGCCGAAAACGCCACCAAGCAGGCCGACCTGAACGCCGCTGAGAGCAAGGCTGACATCGAAGCTGGCAAAGATGTGGCTCAGGCCCAGCTCGATGCGGAAAAGAAAAAGGCCGATGCCGAAGCTGCTGCCGCCAAAGCCAAGGTGGATGCCGCCGCGAAGTAACTCCCGACTTTGGTTCTTATGAATATCCTCCTCATTCTTCTCATCGTGCTGCTGCTCGGCGGTGGCGGTTATGGCTTCCGCTCTGGGAATCATTACCTCGGCGGTGCCGCCTCGGTCATCGTCATCATCCTCGTCGTCCTGCTTCTCACGGGGCGCATCTGATGCGGCACCAGGTGACCTGTGGGAGCCTATGATTCACCTCCCTTCTCTCCTGCGTGAGACGTTCCGCCAATGGGATGCGCATCATGTGCCGAAGATGGGCGCGGCGCTGTCCTTCTACACCGTCTTCTCGCTCGCGCCGCTCGCCATCCTGGTGCTTTCACTCGTCAGCATGGTGGTGGAGCGCACGGCGGCCAAGGCGGATATCGTCGGTCAGTTCAGGAACTTCGTCGGCAATGAAGGCGCTGAGGTCATGGAGATGATTTTGACCCAGACCGCTGCGGAGCGTGCCGGCATCTTCGGCACGCTGATTGGCTTTGGGGTGCTGCTTATCGGCGCTTCCGGTGTGTTCGGCGAGCTACAGGACTCGCTGAACCAAATCTGGGGCGTGTCCTCGAAGCACCACCCGTTTTTCATCTTGGTGAAGGAGCGAATCTTCTCCTTCGCGATGGTTTTCGTCATGGGCTTTCTCATGCTCGTCTCGTTTCTGTTTTCTGCTACCATCGCTGCCGCGGGTGGTTAGCTGCATGCGCGGTTCCCCGGCCTCGATGGCCCGTAGGACTTCGGCAATGCGGTGATCTCTGTGGTGGTGATCGCGATGCTCTTTGCGCTGATCTATCGCATGGTGCCGGACGTTCGCATCACATGGCGGGATGTCTGGCTGGGGGCAGTGATCGCCGCCGTGCTCTTTGAGGTGGGAAAGTTCCTGCTCGGCTTCTACTTCGGCCGCAGCGCCATCGCCACCAGCTACGGCGCGGCGGGTTCCCTCATCATCATTCTGGTGTGGGTGTTTTATTCGGCCCAGATCCTCTTCTTCGGCGCCGCGTTCACGCGAGTGTATGCACTGCGTTTCGGCTCGCATCGCACGGCGGAGGAAGTGGTCGTAGCCGCCTGAACCATCACGGGCTGATCATTGAATGCCTCTGCCAGTCTTCAACCATCACCCGGATGGCGTGCAGATGCTCATCCGCCTGACGAGCAAAATACAGCAGGCCGATCGTGGCACCGAGCAGGCCAAAAGTCAGCAGTGCCAGCACCACCGTCAGCCAAGTGAGATAGTGGGTCAGCTTGGCGAGGTGGTGGTGGATCACCGCCTGCTCCTTGATGATGCTCAGCGATAAAATCGCGCTCTTGGCCGCTGTCTTTGCCAACTGCGGCCCCGGTTCCTGGGCCGTATTCGCTGCCTCTTTGTAGATCTCCAGCAGCAGCTCATCGGTGGTCAAAGACAGATCGTTCGCGATGGCGTCCGCGCATTGCTCATCGGTCATTTCTTTTTCGTCAGGCATGGTAAAGCGTCCATGGGCTGGTTGTGGAGCATCAACAAGGTCGATCCATGTGTGGAAGGGTTTCACCCCATACCACGCCCGCTACGGGGTCCGCATGGTGCGCCGGGCTACAGCACTTTTTGCTGATGTCCGCTCAACACAAAATAAAACACCTATGAACCTCATCAAACGCACTTCATTCGCTCTCACGATGGCTTTGGCCGTCATCCTACCCATGGCCTCTCAGGCTGCGGAATCCACAGCCCCCAAACAATACCAAAGCTGCATCCAAGCTTGCCAGGAATGTGTCGTCGCTTGCGAAAGCTGCGCCACTGCCTGCCTGAACGAACCCGAGGTGAAATCCATGGTTGCCTGCATTAAGCTTTGCAGTGACTGCGCCGACACTTGCAGTCTTTCGGCTCAGTTCATGGCCCGCGATTCCGCTCATACTGACATGGTCTGCTCAACCTGTGCCAAAATCTGCCAAGCTTGTGCCGATGAATGTGCCAAGCATAAGATGGATCACTGCCAGAAATGTGCGGAAGTCTGCCAGAAATGTGCCGACGAGTGCAAGAAGATGACGAAATAAGGGCTAACGATCATCACCCATATGGAGAATCCCAAAACCACCTCTTGGCATTCCATTGACGCCGAGGAAGCCAAACGCTCCCTCGGCGTTTCTGTCGAAACTGGTCTCAACGCGGCGGAAGTGTCGAAAAGACAGGCGGTAGGCGGGCCGAACCGCATGAGTTCCAAACGCGGCACACCGGCGTGGTTGAAGTTTCTCCAGCAGTTCCACCAGCCGCTCGTTTACATCATGCTGGTCGCGGTGGGCGTGACGGCGTCTCTCGGCGAGTGGGTGGATGCGGTGGTGATCGGTGCCATCGTGCTCATCAATGCCATCGTCGGCTTTTTACAGGAAACGAAGGCGGAAACAGCCATCGAGGCGCTGGCGAAAATGGTCGTCACCGAGGCCACGGTGCGACGTGAAGGCAAAAAACAGCGTGTGGCGTCCGAATCGCTCGTCGTGGGCGATGTGGTGCTTTTGCAGTCCGGTGACCGCGTGCCGGCAGACATGCGGCTGATTGAGGTTCGCAGCCTCCAGGCAGATGAATCGGCTCTCACAGGCGAATCACTGCCCGTGACCAAACAGCTCGATGTTTTGCCCGAAGGCACCGAACTGGCTGATCGCACGAATCTGGCCTTTGCAGGCACATTTATCACAAGTGGACAGGCGGAGGGCATCGTGTGCCTGATCGGCGATCAAACCGAAACCGGCCGCATCGCAGGACTCATCGCAGGCGCGGCGGAGCTCACCACGCCGCTGACGAAGCAAATCGCCCGCTTTAGCCAAATGGTGCTGTGGGTCATCCTCGGCCTCGCAGCGCTGACCTTTGCGGTGGGCGTGCTGCGTGGCGAAAAACCGGCGGGCATGTTCATGGCAGCCGTCGCTTTGGCCGTCGGAGCCATTCCAGAAGGCTTACCAGCGGCGGTGACCATCGTTTTAGCCATCGGCGTGTCCCGCATGGCACGGCGGCAGGCCATCATTCGGAAGCTGCCCGCCGTGGAGACGCTCGGCAGCACCACCATCATCTGCTCAGACAAAACGGGCACGCTTACCGAGAACCAGATGACCGTGCGCGAAGTCCTCGCTGGTGGCAGGCTCTTCACCGTCACCGGCAGCGGCTACGAGCCGAAGGGCGAGCTTTCGCTCGATGGCAGCGCCGTGAAACTGGAAGAGCATGCCGCGCTGGCCGAGTGCCTGCGGGCCGGTCTGCTTTGCAATGATAGCCAGCTCGTGATCAAAGACGGCCGTCACGCCGTGCAGGGCGATCCCACCGAGGCCGCGCTGATCGTCGCCGCTGAAAAAGCGGGCCTGAAACACAACGCCACGCACCGCGAATCCCCCCGCGTGGACATGATCCCCTTTGAATCGGAGCACATGTTCCGCGCCACGCTACATGAGGATGAAGACGAGCGTGTCATTTACCAAGTAGGTGCGCTGGAGCGCCTGCTGGACCGCTGCACCGACGTGCTCGGTGATGACTGCCAAACCACCGCTCTCGACAAAGCCGCTGTGCTCCGCAGCGCGGATGACATGGCCTCCCACGGCCTGCGTGTGCTGGCGATGGTGCGCCGGCAGGTGGACAAGGCCCACGACACGCTGGATCACTCACATGTCGCCAAAGATCTGACCTTCCTCGGCCTCCAGGGCATGATCGATCCACACGCGCCGCCGCCGTGGCTGCCATTGCGAATTTTGCCAAAGCAGGTATCGCGGTCAAAATGATCACCGGCGATCACCTTATCACCGCGCGTGCCATCGCCACGCAGATCGGCCTGAAGGGTGATGCGGCGCTCACCGGCAGTGAATTGGAAAAAATAACCGACGCCGACCTGCCGGAAGTGGCCGAGCGAACAACCGTCTTTGCCCGCGTGGCACCGGAGCAGAAGCTGCGACTCGTCAAAGCGCTGCAAGCACGTGGTCACGTCGTCGCGATGACCGGCGATGGCGTGAATGATGCGCCAGCGCTGAAGCAGGCGGACATCGGCGTGGCCATGGGAATCAGCGGCACGGATGTGGCGAAAGGTGCCGCCGCCATGATCCTCACCGACGACAACTTTGCCAGCATCGAGGCTGCTGTGGAGGAAGGACGCGGCGTGTATGACAACCTCACCAAATTCATCGTGTGGATCATCCCCACGAACCTCGGCGAATCACTCATGCTGCTCAGCGCCATCCTGTTTGGTCTGCCGCTGCCGCTCGTGCCGCTGCAACTGCTATGGATCAATCTAACCGATACCGTGCTCGGCCTCTCGCTGGCCTTTGAACCCAAAGAAGCCGATGTGATGAACCGTCCACCGCGTCCCACGCAGCAGCCCATGCTACCCAAGGCCCTCGTGCTGCGCTCCATGCTTGTTTCCTTCATCATGGTCGCAGGCGGGCTCGGCCTCTTCTTGTGGGAGCTGCGTGTGGCAAACACCGGCCTCGCCTCCGCCCGCACCGCGGTGGTCAATGCCATCGTGCTGGTGCAGATCTTTTATCTCTTCAACTGCCGCTCGCTGAAGCACCCCGCGCACTCGCTCGGCCTCTTCACCAACCGCTGGGTCATCGCGGGAGCGCTGACCATGATCGCCGCGCAGGTGCTCTTCACGCATGCTCCCATGCTCAATCACCTCTTCCACAGCGCCCCGATCTCCGCCGGAGCTTGGCTCCGCGTCATCGCGGCGGCTTCCGTGGTGTTTATCGCTGTCGAGTTTGAGAAGTGGCTGAGGTTTCGACGGCAGAGATAGGGTTTCACCCCATGGCGGAGGCCGGTGTGCCATGCTTGCATGCCCCCATGCACACCAACATCGGCCTCTGGATCGATCACCGCCGGGCGGTGATCATTTTTCCCTCCAAACTCAGCGAGGAAACCTCCATCATCGTCTCCCAGGCGGAGCGACACCAGCGACGTGCGGAGGGGGCGCTTCCCACGGAGGCGTTTGAGGCTCAACGTGTGCAGGCGGATGATGTACAGGACCGCACATTTGAGCACCAGCTCCAGGGCTTTTATGATGAGGTCATCGCCGTGGTGCATGCAGCGGCCTCCTTGTTTGTCTTTGGCCCCGGTGAAGCGAAGGGCGAGCTGGTGAAGCGGCTCTCGCATGAAAAGCCGACCACGCGCAGCGTGAACGTGGAAACTGCTGATAAGATGACGGATCGGCAGATCGCCGCGAAGGTGCGTGATCACTTCCAGACCGACACGCCGGTGATCGTGCTGCGCTGATTGGGGTGATGACCCCATGGCGTCAAAGTACGGCCAGCGCCTATCGCTCGGGCGATGAAAACCAAACTCACCCACACGCGAAACAGCTTGCCGGAAAAAACTCGGCTCGAAATGTCCGCTTTGCTCCAGGACCGGCTGGCGGACTCCATCGACCTGATGATGCAGGCAAAGCAGGCACACTGGAATGTGAAGGGGCCAAACTTCATCGCCCTGCACGAGCTCTTCGACAAGGTTTACACGGAAACCGGCGAGCATGTGGACATCATGGCAGAGCGTATCGTTCAGCTCGGTGGAGTGGCACGAGGCACCGTGCGAGTTGCAGCGGAAAAATCCACGCTGCCGGAATACCCCATGGACATCTCCAGCGGCCGCAAACACGTCGCGGAGCTGGCCCACGCGATCGCTTTTTATGGCGAGCAGGTACGCAAAGCCATCGAAACGGCCAACCAGCTCAATGATGCCGATACGGCAGATATTTTCACCGAAGTCTCCCGCAGCGCCGACAGCAGCCTGTGGATCGTCGAGGCCCATGAACAAGCTGAACATTGATCCCATTATGAAAGCACTCGTCTATCACGGCCCCGGCTCCAAAAGCTTCGATGACATGCCAAAGCCCGCTTTACGCGACGCCACGGACGCCATCGTGCGCATCACCAAGACCACCATCTGCGGCACCGATCTGCACATCCTCAAAGGAGACGTGCCCAGCGTGACCGAAGGCCGCATCCTCGGCCATGAAGGCACCGGTGTCGTCGAGGAGATCGGCAGCAGCGTCACCCGCTTTCATGTGGGTGACCGCGTGATCATCTCCTGCATCACCGCCTGCGGAAAATGCGATTACTGCCGCCGCGGCATGTGCTCCCACTGCGAGCACGGCGGCTGGATTCTCGGCAATACTATCGACGGCACCCAGGCGGAGCATGTGCGCATTCCATGGGCGGATACGAGCCTGCACCCCATCCCGGCGAATGCCGATGAGGAGAGCATGGTCCTGCTCAGTGACATCCTGCCCACTGGCTACGAGTGCGGTGTGCTGAATGGCTGCGTGAAGCCCGGCGACACCGTCGCCATTGTCGGTGCAGGCCCCATCGGCCTCGCGGCGCTGCTCACGGCCCGCTTTTATGCACCGGCGGAGATCATCATGATCGACCAGGACGAAAGTCGGCTCGACATCGCCAAAAAACTCGGTGCCACCATGCTCATCGACACCCGCGATGGCCGCGCGGTGGAGAAGGCTATGTCCATGACACTCGGCAAAGGCGTGGACGTCGCTATCGAGGCCGTCGGCGTGCCGCAGACGTTTGAGCTATGCCAGTCCATCATCGCCGCCGGTGGTCACATCGCCAACGTCGGCGTGCATGGTCAAAGCGTGCCGCTACATCTAGAGACGCTGTGGTCGCGAAACATCACCATCACCACACGCCTCGTGGATGCCGTAACGACGCCACTGCTGCTCAAAACGGTGATCGCAGGTAAGCTGGAGCCGAAACAGCTAATCACGCACCGTTTTGCCCTGCATGACGTGCTGGCGGCCTATGAGACCTTTGGCAACGCTGCCCGCGAGCATGCGCTGAAGGTGATCCTGAGCAACCGATGAGCCTGGAGCATGCCCCCCACGGTGAGGCGTTCGTGAATGCACGAGGCTCACCACCATGAAATCTCACTCAACCTCTCCTCCTCTGCTCTTGGTCACCGCTTTCGCCGCTCTCGGCCTCGCCTCGTGCGTCATGCCGGGGAGCTACGCTGATGGCAGCTACGGGAGCCGCGGCCGCTCCTCCTACAGCAGCGGCATCGGCATTTATAGCACCCTGCCTGTCGGCTACGCCGGAAACGCCTATTACCACGGCAACCGCTACCAGCAAGGCAACGGCTCCTACCTCAAAGCTTTTTCAGGCGACTACGCCCGACGTCGCTGGCGTCGATGGAGCATCGCGGCCAAGCGGATCAAAAAGGATGAAGCTCGCGGGGCTGAATGCTTATACTTTCGAGGTCAGGCGTCCCACGATGGACTCGACGATTTCATTTGGGGGCGCGTCGATGGAAACGCGCACAAGATCGGGTGTGATCTCGAGCGTGGTGAGTTGGCTTTCGAGCAGGCTGAGAGGCATGAAGTGCCCTTTTCGAGCTGCCATGCGTTCGGTGATGAGTTCGCGGGAACCATCCAAGAGAACAAAGACAATCTGGCTGGCATCGTCCTCACCGCGGAGACGGTCGCGATAGATAGCCTTGAGAGCCGAGCAGCCGACGATATGCACCGGTGTCTTACCACGCATGTCGAGAATGCGCTGGCGCAGCGTGGCATACCAAGGCCAGCGGTCTTCGTCCGTGAGCGGCGTGCCGGTGGACATCTTGGCTTTGTTCGCGGCGGGATGAAAATCATCTCCATCATCAAAGGTGCCGCCCAGCCTTTGAGCGAGCTTTTGACCAATGACGGATTTCCCGCTGCCAGAGACGCCCATGAGAATGATGGTGGGAGGCATGATGACTCGGTGGTGGTGTCAGAGAGCAATCCAAGAATACCCCGTCCTATTCAAACAACTCGGGGTAGCAGCGATGGGCGTGCGTTTGCGTAAGTTCGAGAATCTCGCCGGGCAGGCTGCGCTTGAGCGCCTCAGCAGCCAAGGCCTGGCACTCAGGAACGTTGAGCTTGCGAATGGCATGCTTCACTCGAGCCACCTGGCCAGCGGCCACGCTGAGTTCGTTCAAACCCAAGCCGATCATGAGCGGCGTCAGCTCCAAGCTGGAGGCCATTTCACCGCAAATGCCGATGCGGATGCCCGCACGCCGGGCAGCCTGAACGGATAAATCAATCAATCGCAGCACCGCGGGATGCGTCGGCTGGTAAAGTCCGGCCACGCGATCATTCAGTCGATCCACGGCGAGGGTGTATTGAATGAGGTCGTTCGTGCCGAGGCTAAAGAAATCCACCTCCGCAGCGATTTGATCGGCGGAAAGCGCCGCGCTGGGGATTTCGATCATGGCCCCTACCTCGATCTCTTCCGGGATGGTGTGTCCTTCGCTTTCCAATTCCGCCGCGCATTCCGCCAGCAGGGCTTTGGCATCGAGCACTTCCTGCAGGCCGGAGACCATCGGAAACATAATGCCCACTCGTCCATGCATCGCGGCACGGAGCAAGGCACGGAGCTGGGTGCGGAACATGTCCGGCTTGCCGAGAGAGAGGCGGATGCCGCGCCAACCAAGAAAGGGATTTGGCTCGGGTTCTTCAGCGAGGCGTTCGTCCACCTTATCACCACCCAGATCGAGGGTGCGGAAGACCACACGCTTCGGAGCGAGCGATTTGACAACGGTGGTGTAGGCCGTGGCGATTTCATCCTCCGTCGAATCCGGATTTTCGAGATGCAGCATCTCCGTGCGGAAAAGCCCCACTTCCTCCGCGCCGCTGTCATTGACGATTTGCGCCTCCTCCACGAATTCAGCGTTCGCTCCCACACAGATGACGCTCCCACAGGTCGTGATGGCCTCGCCGTGACGGTCCACTTGAAAGACGTCCTCACGTTTCTCAGCCTGTTCTTCACGGCTGCGGTAGCGGGCGAGCGTTTCAGGCGTGGGATTGACGATGAGATGACCTTCTTCGCCATCGAGAAAGACCGCATCACCGCTATGCAGCGTCTCGCAGATGCCATGCAGCTTCACCACCGCCGGGATGGCAAGCGATTTGGCAATGATCGCGGCATGCGAGACGGCGCTGCCGGTTTCCAGCGCAAAGCCGAGCACCTTCGAACGGTCTAGCTGCACCGTATCCGACGGCGTCAGGTCATGCGCCACGATGATGACGGGCTCGTCAAACATCGGGGTTTCCAGCAGTTCACCACGCAGATGGCGCATCACACGCTGGGTGACGTCTTTGATGTCGAGGAAACGTTCCCGCAGGTAGGCATCCTGAAGCCCGCGGAGTTTCTCCATGTGCTTCGTCATCAGCCGGTAGTAGGCATAATCGACGCTGATGAGCTGCTCACGCACCGTCTTCTCCACCTGACGCAGGATGGAGCCATCCTGGATGATCAGCAGGTGCGTCTCAAAGATTTCACTCTCGGCGCTCCCTTCTTCAGCACCCATCTCACGGCGCAGAGCCTCGATCTCCTGCCGCGTCACATCCAGCGCCGCGTGCAGGCGCTTCATTTCATGATCTGCCGCCTCCGGGGCGATGCTATCCTCGTCCGGCTCGTCAAAGTGATCCTTCAAAACGTGGACCACCGCATGCGCTACACCCGCCGAGACGGCGGTTCCTATCAAAAGACGTTCTGGAGGGGTGGGCGGCGCAAGATCAGCCATTCGTAACTATCTTTCACGCAGGCCACGGGCTTTGGCAATAGATGACTTTCGGGGAGAGCCTCCCCTCCCCTAGCCAGCCTCACGATGGACTACTTCAGTTCCTGGATGCGCAGGTTACGGAATTTGTAGGTGGCACCTTTTTCGCCGTGATGCTGAATGGCGATGACGCCGCTGGCATCCATGCCGTCCTCGACATCGGTGGTAAGGACGCCGTTGACGAAGATTTTGAGGCTCTTGCCACGGCATTCGATGCGGTAGTTGTTCCAGTCGTTGCGCTTGAAGGCATCGCCAGCACGGGCGCGGAAGGCTTCTTCGCTTTCCTTGTTGCCTTTGATGGGACTGATGAACCACATGCGGCGGCCTTCATCGTAGAGTCCGCCGGACCATTTGCGGTTCGCATCGCCATCGACCTCGGCCTGATAACCGAAGACCTTGTTCTTCTCCACATGAGCACGGAACATGAAGCCGCTGTTCGCCTTGCCTTCGGGCAGCTTGATCTCTCCTTCGAAGATGAAGTCGCCGTAGGTCTTTTCGGTGACGACGAAGAATTTCTTTTCGCCGGTGAGATGAATTTCACCGTCCACGATGTCGATCTTTCCCCATTCATAGGCGTTCTTCCAACCGGTGAGCGTCTTGCCGTCAAAAAGCGGCGTGAAGTCAGCAGCGAAGGCAGACAGGGCAGAGAGAGCGAGGGTGGCGAGGAGGGTTTTCATGGGAGATGGGAGATGGGAGATGGGAGATGGGAGATGAGGGATCAGGGATTGACGACATTGACGGGCAGGCCGGAGAGAAAGGCTTTCACGTTGGCGGCGCAGGTGGCGATAAGGCGGACGCGGGCTTCTCGGCTGGCCCAGGCGACATGCGGGGTAACGAGGCAGTTTTTGGCCCGAAGAAGCGGATTCCCCTGTTTGGGAGGTTCGACGCTCAGCACATCGACTCCGGCTCCGGCAATAGTTCCGGCCTTCAAAGCGTCGGCGAGAGCCTGGTCGTCGATCAAAGGTCCACGGCCGGTGTTGATGAGCAGCGCCGTCTTTTTCATGAGGCCCAGCGTGCGTTCATTCACGAGGTGCTTCGTGGCATCCGTGAGCGGGCAGTGGAGAGAGATGACATCAGCCTCGCGGAAAATGGTATCGGTGTCCGCCGCCTCCATGCCTGCGGGAGGTCCGGCGCCCCAGTTTCGCTTCGAGGCGAGGATCTTCATGCCAAAGGCCTGACCAATGCGAGCCACGGCAGCACCGATTTCGCCATAGCCGATGATGCCTAGCGTGCGACCCGCCAGTTCAATGATGGGCTTGTCATAGTAGCAGAAATCCAGGCAGTTCTGCCAGCCACCGGCGGCCACGCTTTGCGCCGAGGCCCCCACGTTGTTCGCGAGCTCCAAAATGAGCGCAAAGACATGCTGCGCCACGGCAGGCGTGCCGTAGCCCGGCACGTTGGTGACGATGATGCCGCGTTCCTTGGCTGCCACGGTATCCACAATATTGAAGCCGGTGGCGATGACGCCGATGTATTTCAGGTCGGGCAGCGACTCGATGATCTCCCGCGTCATCGGCGCCTTGTTGGTGATGACGATGGGCGCTCCGGCGCAGCGGGCCGCCGTTTCCGCCACGGGCGTGCGCGGGTGCATCTCGCAGGGAGCGATGGATTCAAAGGGAGCCCACGAGACGTCGCCAGGATTGGCGGTGTAGGCATCGAGCATGACGATTTTCATAGGATATTAAACGGCGATGGGAGCTTTGATGGCGGGATGAGGGTCGTAGCCTTCGAGGGTGAAGTCTTCAAACTTGAAGGCATCCAGGTGCTTCACCTCAGGATTCATCTTCATCACCGGCAGCGGTCGGGGTTCACGCGAGAGCTGCTCACGGGCCTGATCGAGGTGGTTGGAGTAAAGATGCAGGTCGCCAAAGGTATGAACAAACTCGCCGGGCTTCAAATCGCAGACCTGGGCCACCATCATGGTGAGCAGCGCATAGCTGGCGATGTTGAAAGGCACCCCGAGAAAGAGGTCCGCGCTGCGCTGGTAGAGCTGGCAGCTCAGGTGGCCTTTATCGACGAAGAACTGAAACAGGCAGTGGCAGGGTGGCAGCGCCATCTCGTCGATGCGAGCCACATTCCAGGCGCTGACGATGTGTCGGCGGCTGTAGGGGTTCTTTTTCAGCGACTCGACGACATCGGAGATCTGGTCATGCGGGCTGGCATCATCGGCTCCCTGCCAGCGACGCCACTGGGCACCATAGACGGGACCCAGGTCTCCCTTTTCATCCGCCCACTCGTCCCAGATGGTCACCTTGTTGTCCTGGAGGTATTTGACGTTGGTGTCCCCTTTGATGAACCACAGCAGTTCATGGATGATGGAGCGCAGGTGAAGCTTCTTGGTCGTGACGACAGGGAAATGCGTGCGCAGGTCGTAGCGGCTCTGCTCGCCAAAAACCGAATACGCCCCGGTGCCCGTGCGGTCCTCCCGGTAGGAGCCGTGTTCGAGCACTTTGCGGAGCAGGCGGTGGTATTCTTCCATCCGACCTGTCATAGCGGGCCACACGCCGGATGCAAACGGCCACGCGGTCTTCGCTCAAGACTGCATTTCGAGGCGCTCGCGGAGCGATTTGGCCCGTGACTCGTTCGAGACGACGGGCGGCGTCCGATGCAGCTCGGATGCCTCCACGTTCGAGAGGTAGCGAAACGAGGCACGGTAGGCCGCGATGCCCGCCAAGATATAGGCGGCGAGGTTCTTCGGGCTGATGAGACGCAGCAAAAAGCCCATCAAATGCATCTCGGGCGTCGGTTTGGCCGCCTCGGCGAGGATTTCATCGCGGGTGCGGAGGTCTTCATTCCGTTTCGCATCGAGGATGTTAAAGGGATCATCCTCCGCCAGCTTGCGCCGTCCGATCTTATCCATCTCCGCCGCCTCAGCCGCGATGAGGGCGGCCCGTTGCGCATTCTCCCGCTTCGTCTCCTCGATCATCGCTTTTTCCTCGGCGGATAGCTCCACCGCCTCGTGGGTGTAGAGCTGCCCATGGACCATGTACATGTAGCTTTCGTAGCCCGTGGTGCCCACGACGCCCAAAACCATCGCGATGACCGCCAGCACGCCAAATCGCCGCTCCACGCCGCGCCCGGTCAGCCGAATGATCCACCCCACGACAAAGCCGACGGCGATGATCAGGAAAAAATAGGCCCGCCAACTCGTCATCGAGGTGAGGCTGAAACCGATGGCACTCACGACCAGCCCAAAGACCGCCCCGACGATGGCCAATGGAAAGCTCTGCTTGCGGCGAAATTCCTCATAGCGCTCCTGCGTGCGCCGCCAGTTGTCCTCCATGAGCATTTGAGCGCGGCGTTTCTTCTTCTCCGCCTCGCTAAAGCCCTCCATCTCTTCCCTTTGGCCCGCCTCACGCTGGGCGGCAGCCGCCTCCTGCGGCAGGCTCAGCGTGAGACTCAGGCTACCGATGGAAATCACATCCCCGTCGTTTACCAGCGTGCCCGTCACGGGCGCTCCATTCACCCGCAGAAACGCCGCCGAATCGAGCTTATGCAGCTCCAGCCCATGCGGAGAAGGTCGCAGCTCGCAGTGCCTCGCCGTCACCCCTTCGACGCCTACCAGCGGAATATCACACTGCGGATCTGTGCCCACCACCGCGGGACGCGGAGGCAGCTCGCAGCAGTGGCCGCTGGGCGCATATAGATAGGCAGGCATGCTCAGAAATTACGGCCCTGAATTCATCCTGACAAGACGCGGACGCAAAAAATGCCCCGTCCGTGATGCAGACACTCCTGTCTGCACGAGCGTCCCTCGGCAAACGAAGGGAGGCAGGACAGACAAGAGTGTCTGTCTCACCCTTTACAAGGCGCAACACCTCTCTGCGGCGGCCACCCCATTCCCTGTTCGACATTCCGGCAACCGCATTCATCCTCCGCCCATGGCCGAACTTTCCGATGACAGCGCTCTGCGCACCCGCATGCAGCGTCTCCACATCCAGGAGGAGGATTTGGAAGAGACCTTCATTCGCGGCACCGGCGCAGGCGGACAGAAAATCAACAAAACCTCCTCCACCGTCGTGCTGCGTCACCTCCCCAGCGGCGTGGAGATCCGCTGCCAGCGGGAGCGCTCCCAAGCGCAAAATCGCCATGTCGCCCGGGTGGAACTCTGTGATCGCCTGGAGGCTCAGCGAGCCGCCGCGAAGCTCGACGAGCAAAACGAAAAGGAAAAAGCCCGCCGCCAAAACCGTCCGCGACCTCGCTCCTTGAAGAAAAAGCTCGTCAAATCCAAGCGCCATCGCGCCGGCATCAAACAGAACCGTGGCCGACCTGGCGGCGAGGACTGAGATTCGCCCTCACCGGCGAAGCGCGTTGATCAGCTCATCGAGCTTTACCATCACCGCCTGCATCTGGTTTTGATCGTAAGCAGGATCGGCGTTCATCGAGAGATTGTCCACGCCGTTGCTATTGGCGCTCGATTCGCCCAGCATCGTCGCCACCGCATTGTTGAGATCCGTCTGGCTCACCTCCCCCGGCTGGCCCTGCAGTCCATCCGCGCCGGTGGGTCCCTGCGGAATGCCAAAGGTGAAGTGCAGCGTGTTGGCGACCACGTTCAGCGTAACCGTCGCTGGATCACCCGGCGGCAGCGTGGTCACGCCATCCACCACGGCCGTGCTGACCGAGGCGATGGCGTCGATGAGTGCCTTCAGGCCATTGAGCTGCGCTCGCATCTCCGCGCTGGAGTTCGGGCTGTTGTTCGCCGGTTTGGTGGGATCGAACATAGACGTCGGTTCTTGGTTCGTAGTTCTTGGTTCGTAGTTCGGGCTTCAGCCCGCTCTTGAGTTCTGTGGTTCCGGGTTCGCTTCGCGGCTTCGCAGCAGCCGGTGCTTGGGACGGGCTGCCTTGAAACACGGGCTAAAGCCCGAACTACGAACTCAGAGTCTCCGCCGCGAGCGGAGTCGCGGATTACGTCACCACGACCGTTGCTTCGGGGCTTGGAGAGGCATCGCCGCCGTCGTTGGTGGCGATCACGCGGACCTTCACGCTTTGACCGGCGGTGAAGCCTTTGAGGATCACCTCCAGGTCCTTCGCGCTGGCCTTGCTCTGCCATTCGGTATCCACGCCCGTGATGAAGGTCTCGATCTTGTAGCGGGTGGCACGCGTGGCGTAGAGGTAGCTTACCTCCACGCGGCCATTGCCCATCGGCGCCGCCGAGACGCTGCCCACCGGGTCCGGGGCGCTCGGGTTCGCCGGGATATTCAGGCCAAAGGCCTCCCAGCGTGGGTCATCCACGGCGATGAGCGTGTCCAGCTCGTTGATGAGGCCACGCACGCGCTTTCGCAGCGAATCGGTGGCGGCGGCGCGGGCATCAAAGGCGGTCGTCTGCGCGGATTCACAGGCGCTCACCGTCTGGCGGGCATTCGAGAGGGCCGCCCAGGCCGCCTCACACAGCGCGGCGGTAGCTCCCATGCCCGCGTTCTCGCTCGCCGGCACGGCGGTGAAGTAGTTCTTGAGCGCGTCCAGCAGCGTGAAGCGCTTGTCCTGCGTGTTCGGCACGCCGGTGGATTGGTCCGGAAAGCCGGTGGGCTCCCAGCCCGCATTCCAGCGCTCGCCCAGCACCTGGCGCAGGCGCAGCTTGCAGTTGTTGATGCAGGTGGTGCCCGCCACATCGGCCGCGTCCAGCGCGGCAAAGGCGTTCGCCAGTTCGGTCTTCTTGAAGCCCGCGGTGGTTTCCGCGTTCGACAGAGTGGTGATGGCGGCCCGGATGGTCGCCTCCGTGTTTTGCAGAATGCCAATGGTGGCCTCGTGGGTGTGACAGCCGTCGGCGATCAGATCGCCGAGGGCGCGGAGCACGTCCGCGTTTTCAGGGGTGGGATTGCTAGCCATGGTGCGTCGGTTGGTTGGTCGTTTCGGTTTCGGTGCGGTGGGGAAAATTGGAGGGGCGGAGGGCTGGTCCCAAAAAGCACTATCCCAGGTGCCTCCGGCTTGGTCCCAGTTAGGCATGGTGTTGAGAGACTTGGAGATTCGGAGAGGAGGAGAGGGGGAGACTCGGAGAAGATGAGCGTGGTGCAGGCCTCTGGCCTGCGGAGTCAGCCGAGAGGGCTGAAACACGTTCCCAAAGGCGAAACAGTGCCAAACCGGCCCGTTTGAGGCTCCGGCTTGCAAGGATGCGAAGCGTCCCAGCACCCCGGAAGGTCGGGAACGTCAGGACGCTTTGGCTCCCGGCACGGCTGAGCCTCCGGCACCTCAGGACGCTTTGGCTCCCGGGATCTCGGAAGGTCCGGCTTGCAAGGATGCGAAGCGTCCCGGCATCCCCGAAGGTCCGCCACGTCAGGACGCTTTGGCTCCCAGCACGCCCGAGACTCCAGCATGCCAGGACGCTTTGGTTCCCGGCGTTCCCGAGACTCCGGCATGCCAGGACGCTTTGGCTGCTGGCCCTCCCGAGACTCCGGCATGCCAGGACGCTTTGGTTCCCGGCGTTCCCGAGACTCCGGCATGCCAGGACGCTTTGGCTACCAGCGCTCCCGAGACTCCGGCATGCCAGGACGCTTTGGCTACCAGCGCTCCCGAGACTCCGGCATGCCAGGACGCTTTGGTTTTCAGCGCTCCCGAGACTCCAGCACGTCCGGATGCCACGCTCTCCCAGTCTCCTCCTCTCCTCGTGTCCCAGTCTGGATTCCGTGCTCGTCTTCATGGGCGCAGTCTGCCACCGCCCGCTTTCGCGTCGATGACGCTATGGAGACACTTCCGCACGCAGGGTAAAATGGCCCAGCAGGTGGAACTCAATCGCCTCCATGCCAAAGGGGCGCCCCAGTTTCGCCACCGTGTCATTCGTCATCACCGCCTCCATCGTCAGCACGTCATGGATCATGGACCGCGATACCTTCGAGAGCTCATGCAGCCGTTTGATCGTCAGGTGCTCCTGTTCCATCAGGTCCATCAGCGCCAGCGCCTCCCCCGCGCAGAGCATGTCATGCGGCTTCTCCCGGCAGCGCCGCACGATCTCCTCCCGCGAGATGGGAAACACCGGCTCCCGCCGCTTCCTCTCCGCAGATAATCCCCTCCCCTCCCGGTCGCGCGACCGGTTCCGCTTCGAGGACGTCTTCGCCTTCATCTGACGGGTGGGTTGAGGCGGGCGTTATACCAGACCCGCCGGAAAACTTGCAAGCCCAAAAATGAGCCTCTCACCTAAACCCCCGAGGCTGCGAAGGGTCCAGAGCGTAGGGCGGAGAGTGAAAAGGCAAGCCAGAAGCCCCTTGCCAGGAATCCGCCGCCTGCCTAGCATCAGGCATCTATGAACCGGATTTACCAAGGGCGTGTGACGAAAGTGGAGATGGCTAACCCTGACAAAAAGGCCGCAAGCGATGAAACATGGCTTCCCTTTCATTCAAAAATCGAAGAGGCAAAGCGATTGAAGAATGATGTAGTTCCAAAGCTTCTCGCAGAACGCCGCGCGATTCGCAAAGTGGTGGAAGATAAGAATGCGATAATCGAATCTGCCCCTCAAGAGAAAGACAAGGAAGCAGCGTTAACCATTTTTACTGGCTCCAAATCGGTGGTTTCGCTCCGGCAAGAGTTGGACACGCCATGGCAGGCCGAATTGTGGCGGCTGCACGTCGAGTATCAAAATGCAGTGAACTACTATTTTGCCGCCTTTGCAGCGATGGTTCCACACGGCTGCATGCACCGGGGATGGCGAGAATACCGCGAAGCAGTGGAGAGATGCTGGCCCTACTACCAAGGGCGCAAGGGAACTTGGGAACATCCGTTTGCTGGAGTGTGCGAGAAATTGAACATTTCCGGCGGCTCTTCATTTTCGAGCTTTCGTGAGAAGCTTTTTCTACTCACAGGCACTCAGGCATCAGAAGGACAACGTTTCGCTGCTCTTGTGGACTTGTTTCAAACAGTCGATCAGGCGGAGGCTAACATGCAAGATGAGGATGATTCCACCGAGGATGTCTTGAAGGGAGAGGCAGAGTCGCTTTTTGGAGAAGGTTTCAAGATGCTTTGCGCGATCAAGACAGGTGCTACCGACAAGGTCACCAAAGCTGGTCAGGCCACAAAAGCGTCTGCGGCAGTCGCCAAGGTGAAGAGCGGCTCCCATCTCGATTGGCAGGATGTTCTGGCATTCATGACCAAGGAGAAGACAGCACCGTGGTCGCGCGAAGAAGCCGTGGACGGCATCACCAAGGCCTTTGCGGAGCTATCGGTTAAACTGGTTGATCAAAGAGAACGGTCCAGCAAACCCGAAACGATAGCTCGCGTGGAAGAGCTGCTGGCTGGCTGCAAAAAGATCGAGCCTGAGTTGCAGAGGGTTTTGACTGATCCAAAGCATGAGCTTCCAGTGGAAAAGCCTGTTCGAGTCGGGGCGGGTGGTTTTGACATGAAGTCAGCGATGCTTTGCCATTTGCTTCCTTCGTCATTAGAGCTGCGGGATGTGTTTCTGCATTTTGCCAAGGACAAAGCCCCAGAGTCCGTGCCAACCGAAGACCACTGCCATCTCGCCCGTCATGCGGGTGGTGTAGAGCGAGCGGTCTTCCCGCTCTATGTTGACCTTGTGAGCAACCGCTATCATCAAGCCACAAACTATACGGTAGCATGGGAGGATTTTGAAAAGGCCGCTTTTAATGAGGTCTTCGTCAAGATCGGACAATTCCGCCTCACCGGAAGAAGGTTTGAAATACGTCTGGATAAGGCTGAAAAAGTGATCGCCAAAGCTGAGTCTGAAATCAAACGCGAACCGAACGGCCGACTCAGCAAGATCAAAGATCTGACCGAACTGCTCGCTGAAGGAGCACCTGATGAAGATGGAATGCCACAGCGATACAGCATCCGGGAACGAACTCTTAAAGCATGGCCAAAAGTAAGAGATGCTTGGAAGGAAGCGCTCCGCAAAGCCAACGAAGAAGCCATCACCGAGAAGCAGCTCGTGGATACGAAAAATGTCCTGCAAAAGCGACTGAAGGAGAAGTTTGGCAGCGCAGCATTGTTTGAGGAACTAGCCAAGACCACCAACCGCGACTTGTGGGACAAGGTGACGGATAAAGACGATCCTCTAATTGAATGGGCTGTTTATGAAGATGCTCTGGATGAGCGGCGGCATCTGAAAGAACCACGGGGTTTTACGCCAGCTCATGAATGCCTGTCGCCACGATTTTACCGGTGGTCGGCCACCAATAGCAAGACACACCTGAGTTATGATGCGGAAGCAAAATCAACAGTGGAAGCACGCACTCCCTTTGCGGTTGATGTCTTGGTGTTTGATTTTGATTCTTTGAAGAAGCGGAAGCTGCGTTTGCATTATCACGCCCCACGTCTTTTGAGGGATGCGATGCGCAAGCACGGTGATCATGCCGACGGCGGTGAGGCGGACTGCGATTGGCTCCCGCCCTCCGTCAAACCTGTGCTTCAAAAATACCAGCTTGAGGCCGACAAGCAGAGCTTTGCAGGCACTTCTGTCCGGCTTGCCCCTTCTTCGATGACGAATATCCAGCTTGTGTTTGAGGCGGAGATCTTGAACAAAAAATTATCGAGTTCGTGGAGAAAAAAATTTCCCTTCACCGCCTACACTCAAAAAGATAACAACCAGAAGCCAGTCGATGCCGGCATCCGCTGGCCGAGAGACCAGGATACTAAAAAGCCTGAATGGTGGGTGGATGGTCGTGTTTCGTGTTTGGCAGTGGATTTGGGCATCAATCACGCTGCCGCGCTCCAAGTCCTTGAGGCTCAGCGTTTACCGCAAGCTCCAGCCACCGGACTCTGGCATCGGCTGGCACCTACCCCAAGTGGAGGGGGGCCTTCTTGGTGGGTGAAGTCTATCTCCAACAACCTTGTTCGCCTACAGGGGGAGGATCGCTGGGTGTATCGCGATGCTCGACAGGGCGACCAGCAAACTGTTTCCCGAGCAGTGAAAGAGGCGCTGGCGGGGATGGCCGCGGACTCCCGTGCTGGCTTCCTTCCAGAACTGTCCGGCTCTGCAGGCCGCAATGCGACACCTGCGGAGACTAGAGATGCTGAGAAATGGTTTTCAGAATTGAAGGAGATGGGAGATAATTTCCATGCGCGGTTCCCTGAAGGCGCAGCCTCTCTAGCTTTTCCATTTCAGAATGATGAGCTCTTGTTCGGTCTCTCTCGCCTGAGATCGCAATTGTTTCGACTTCATCGCTGGGCGGAACACCTTTATGGCGTTGAGCATAGAAAGATCAGGGAAGAACATGCCGCCAAAGTCGCCGAGCGGCAACTGCGCCGGAAAGAGCAGGCACGGGAGCAAATCAAAAGCCTCGGGAAGAAGGACCCGTTGCATTGTTTGGCAGATTTCCTGGAGAACGAAGAGCAGCTCAGAGACCGGATGGAAAAGCTAACCACACAGTATCGCACCAAGATGGTCGAACTGCTCGAAAAGCTGGCTGACAGGATTCTACCCAGCCACCGAGGTCACCACCAGTGGACAAAGGATCAAGATGGCTGGTATTCCATGGCTCTACTCACAGACAAGCCGCGCCCAGATGTGTGGTTGGCTGGCCAAAGGGGGTTGAGTGCATCGCGGCTTCGGCAGCTCAAGAATTTGAGGCAGATGGCGCAGTCTTTAAACCATCTATGCCGACATCAGTTTGGGCAGCGCTATAAAACAAGCCGTGACGAACTGATTCCCGAGCCTTTTGAGGGCTGCCGCATGGCGCTAGAGGACGCACGTGAAGATCGGGTGAAACAAACTGCCCATGCCATCTTCGCTGCCGCGCTTGGTGTGGATTTGGCAGTTCCTCCTGCCAACAAGAAGCAGCAAAAACATCAGCAATCGCTGCACGGTGTGTATGTCTCAAAGCGTCCGCCAGTCCATTTTATCGCCTTGGAGCAGCTCGCACCTTACCGAACCTCCGATAAAAAGAGCCGCAGGGAAAACCGCCAGCTAGCCGAATGGCGTCATCGGGAGATTCACAAGGTTCTCAAGGATCTCTGTGAAGGCATTGGCATGCCCATCGTGTATGTCGATCCGTCCTTCACTTCCAGAATGAGTGCCAAAGATCATCGCATCGGGTTCCGTGCCGAAGAAATCTTCAAGGACGACCCTAGACTAGCTCGCTGGAACGACTTGATCTCTTCTGCTGAAGAAGAGGAGGAGAAAGGGGAAAACACAGACCTTCTTCGCGTGTTTGTTCAACAGCTTGAAAAATGCCCCGGTGGGAAGTCTTTGCTCAGGCCCAGGATGGGAGGCTCTGTTTTCGTTTCGTTAACGGGGGATGTGAAGAACAGCACCTTTCATGCTGATTTGAACGCGGCCTATCGGATCGGACTGCGTGCCCTCGCGCATCCAGACCAGCGAGAATTGTTCGGCATGATCAATGTCGCTCCGCAAAAGGAGAAAGCGGACAAGCGAATGATTGATGTTTCGGGTTCGCTGCCACATTCGGAGACGTTTGATGGAATTCGATTTCCCGTGGTTCGAGTCGGAGAGCACTTCTGGGAAAAGGTGAACGGAGAATGGGCGAGCAAGAGGTGCAACTCTATCAACGCCGCCCGGCTGGGGAAATGGGGGATTGAGCCGCCGGTGATCTGGGAGGAGGCGAGCTTGGAGGACGAGATTCCTTAGCCGCGGGGCGGCGATTTGAGATTTGAGGATTTCAGATTTGAAAGGGGGAGCTGCGGCTTATCCTGCGGGAGTGAAAGCAAAGTCAGACTACCACATCAATCTCTTCTACAGCACCGAGGATGGCGGCTACATCGCCGACGTGCCGGACTTGAAGTCCTGTGCGGCGTTTGGGGAGACTCCGGAGCAGGCCTTGAAGGAAGTCTTGACCGCGAAGTCGGCCTGGCTGGCCGCAGCGAAGAAGCAAAAGAAGCCGGTGCCTGCGCCGCGTTACCGCCCGGCGATCTATGCTTTAGCGGGATGATTTGAGATTTCAGGATTTCAGATTTGAAAGGCGGGGCTGCGGCTTGAGGATCTGAAATTTGAGATTTGAGATTTCAAATTCATAGCGCAGCCTCCCTGCGCTATGACTTACCAATCCTTTGAAGACCTGCCGGTCTGGCAGGAGGCGATCCGGCTGGCGGAGCTGTGCGAGGACTTTCTGGAGGAGGCGGGGAGCGCGGTGTCTCGCGGGAAGACGGATCAACTGGACCGCTGCTCGCTTTCGGTGAGCAATAACATCGCGGAGGGTTTTGAGCGAGGGACGACGAAGGAGCTGCTGGCGTTTCTTTACATCGCCCGTGGCAGCGCGGGGGAGACGCGGAGCATGATGCGCTTCTTTGCACGGCGGCCGAAGCTCAAGAAGTGCGCGGGGCGGATCGAGCAGATCGCGAAGGTGGCAGAATCCTGCGGGCGACAGCTCCGGGCGTGGGCGGACTCGCTGCAAAACTCGGACATCGAAGGCCAGCGGCATCTGAATGACAAGACGCGGACGGAGTATGGAAAGCGAAAGGCAGCGGAGGAGGGCCGGAAGAACTATGAGGACATGGAGCGTGAAGCGGCGCTGAAGCTGCCGGACGGGCATCCGTGGAAGGAATCCCTGCGGCGGAAGGGGAGGCTCTGAGGATTTGAAATCTGAGATTTGAGATTTCAAATGCCGCGAGGCGGCTGGGGATTTGACAGATGGATTACCTTTCCGCTGTCATGAATGCCGCTGCCCCGATCCAGACGCAGGATGAAGTGATGTCCCTGCAACCTCCGCTGCCGGTGCGCCGGCTGCATAACTTCATCTACTGCCAGCGCCTGTTTTATTACCAGTGGGTGGAGAATCTCTTCGAGGAAAACGCGGACACCATCGCCGGAAGCCATGCGCACCGGAACGTGGACAAGCCGTCCAATTATGACGAGGACCGGAAGACGGCACTGGCGGAGGGGCTGCCGGAAGGGGCGCGGCTGCGGAGCCTGAAGCTGGAGAGCATCGCCCTGGGGCTGGTGGGTGTGGTGGATTTGATCGAGGGCGGGCCAGATGGGGCGGAGGTGGTGGACTATAAAAAAGGCAGCGCGAAGCGCGGGGCGAACGGGGAGCGGGTGGCGAAGGAGAGCGATGCCGTCCAGGTGATGGCCCATGCCCTGCTGCTGGAAGAAGAGGGCACCCGAGTGACACGAGGCTGGATCTACTACGCCGAAGACAAGCGCCGGGTGCCTATCGAGCTGACGCCGGAACTCCGTGAGCTGACGCTGCGCTCGCTGGAGGCAGCGAAGGCGCTGGCGGCCAGCGGGGAGTGCCCGCCACCGCTGGTGCATGATCCACGCTGCCTGCACTGCTCCGCCTACCCGATCTGCCTGCCGAATGAGAGCCGCTGGTGGGCGGCGGGCTTTGAGGAGAAGGTGGATGAGCAGCAGATGGCGTTCGTCTTCGATGACTTCGCCTCGAAGACGAATTTGAAATCTCAAATGCCGGATTTGAAATTGCCAACGGACCTGGCGGCCCCCCGCCCGGGCAGTGATGCGGGGAAATCCTGGTGGTGCAGGAGCCGGGAGCGCAGGTGGGCCAGCGGGGGACATGTTCACCGTGAGCGTGAAGGGGCGGTGGTGCAGAAGATGCCGGGGCATCAGCTTCGTGCCATTTACCTCTATGGCGCGGTGCAGCTCACGGCGCAGGCGGTGCAGACGGCGCTGGAGCTGGACATCGACGTGGCCTACTTCTCCCCGGCAGGGCGCTTCCTCGGGATGCTGCGCGGCCTGCCGACGAGCGGGGTGGATGCCCGGATGGGCCAGTATGAGTGCTTTCAAAAGGAACCCATCCGCCTGAAACTGGCTCGGGAGGTGATCCGGGCGAAGATTCACAACCAGCGTGTGCTCCTCATGCGGAATGGGGATGCGCCGGAAAACGCCCTGAAGCTGATGGCAGAACTGCGAGACGGGCTGGAGGAGGCGGAAGACCGCACGCAGCTCCTCGGCTACGAGGGGATGGCAGCGAATATCTACTTTGAGCACTTCCCTACCATGCTGAAAGGGCGCGGCGAGGCATGGCGCTTCGATTTTCAGGGGCGAAACAAGCGTCCGCCGCGTGATCCGGTGAACGCGCTGCTCTCCATGGCCTACAGCATGCTGGCGAAGGAACTGACGGGTGTGTGCCATGCGGTGGGGCTGGACCCGTTCCTGGGCTTTCTCCACCAGCCGCGCTACGGCCGCCCGGCGCTGGCGCTGGATCTGATGGAGGAATTCCGCCCGCTGATCGCGGACAGCGTGGTGATCTCCCTGATCAACCGGGGAGAGCTGGGCGTGGAGGATTTTGTGCGCAGCGCGAACGGAACCTTCCTGAAGGACGGCGGCCGCCGCGCCTTCTGGGAAGGATATTTCCGCCGGATGGACATGGAGGTGAGCCACCCGGAATTCGGCTACAAGATGAGCTACCGCCGCATGCTGGAGGTGCAGGGCCGCCAGCTCTGGCGCTATCTGCGCGGGGAGGCGACGGGCTACCATGGATTCACCACGCGCTAGGCCGCTTCGCGGCATTTGAAATTCCAAATCTCAAATCTCAAATTTCCAGTGAGAACCCGCTACCTCATCTGCTACGACATCTGCCACCCGAAGCGCCTGCGCCGGGTGGCGAAGGCCATGGAAGGCTACGGCGTGCGCCTGCAATACAGTGTCTTTGAATGCGCCCTGGACGAGAAACGCTACCGCAAGATGGAGGCGGAACTCCAGCCCATCCTGAACCACGACGAGGACCAGGTCCTGTTTGTCAGCCTAGGACCGGAGGACAGCAGCCACGGCCTGCGGATCGAGGCGCTGGGCCTCCCTTACCTCGTCCGAAGCCGCGTGACGATCGTCTGAGGAGCGGAGGGTGGGATTGCATTCCCGCCCAAATCCTGCTTGCGCTAGAGTTCCCCTAATGCCGTGTTCGAGGGACTCAAGTGGGATTGCATTCCCGCCCAAATCCTGCTTGCGCTCGCGGACGTTCCCGCGAGCATGGGGCGGCCATGTGCCACCGACCACCTTTCCTCCGCCATTGGGAAGGCAAGCTCTAGGAAATCCTGAGTGGATAACTGATCTCTGAAATCATGACGACTGAAGCGGCGGCGCTCCTCGCGAGCGCGGAAGTGCTAGGCCCTGCCTGTAGCCGCGCTCGCGAAGGGCGTCAGACACTATTTATTGAGACGCTGGCCGAACGGCCGAAGCGTTCCACAAAGAGCGCTCGCGGAAGATGGCTGAAAAGCCGTAGATACGAGCGTTCCACGCTGCGGCAGCTTCGGTCTTGATGATTCCAGCGAGCTTGAGGCGGGGGGCTTCGGTCTGAGACCAGGACTAGGGGGTGCCGCCTGGGTTGGGGGGCTGGGGGCGCTTGGTCTTATGATTCCAGCAGCTTGAGGCGGGCCGGGCTTCGGTCTTGATGATTCCAGCGAGCTTGGGCGGCGGGGGGCGCCTGGCCGGCTTCGGTCTTGATGATTCCAGCGAGCTTGAGGCGGGGCGGCGGCTTTATCCGGCGGCTTCATGCCCTGGGCTTCGGTCTTGATGATTCCAGCGAGCTTGAGGCGGTCACCGGGGATGCCGCCATCCTGCTGAGCCGTGGCGCTTCGGTCTTGATGATTCCAGCGAGCTTGAGGCGGCATCCGCCCTAGTGCTGCGATCTCAATCCAGCTTTGCTTCGGTCTTGATGATTCCAGCGAGCTTGAGGCGGCGATGGGCGAACTCATCGTCACGAGCTGCCCCGGCTTCGGTCTTGATGATTCCAGCGAGCTTGAGGCGGCAGCACGGCATTCACGGTGGCAGCATCCTCGCCATGGCTTCGGTCTTGATGATTCCAGCGAGCTTGAGGCGGACGTCCTCGCCGCTTTTATTGTCTTTTTCGATGTGGCTTCGGTCTTGATGATTCCAGCGAGCTTGAGGCGGATCGAGGAAAAATGGCCGTCGAAATGGCCGCGTGAGCTTCGGTCTTGATGATTCCAGCGAGCTTGAGGCGGAGAAGTGAGGCGGGCACTCCTGCCCGCCATTCCCCGGCTTCGGTCTTGATGATTCCAGCGAGCTTGAGGCGGGAGCTGGACCAGATGCGCCAGATCGCCCCCAGCGTGCTTCGGTCTTGATGATTCCAGCGAGCTTGAGGCGGCCTCGGAGCCGTCGTGAAGCAAAACACCCGCCTCGCTTCGGTCTTGATGATTCCAGCGAGCTTGAGGCGGGCAGGCCATCACAGCGGCCAAGAGCTGGCGCATGAGCTTCGGTCTTGATGATTCCAGCGAGCTTGAGGCGGGGAGGTGCGGAGAGCAGGCGGCACTGTAGCAGGGGCTTCGGTCTTGATGATTCCAGCGAGCTTGAGGCGGTCCGCGCCCGTCACAATGCGGCAGTGAAACGCCGCTTCGGTCTTGATGATTCCAGCGAGCTTGAGGCGGATCTTCTTGAATACGGCGTGGTGATGAGTGATTTTGGCTTCGGTCTTGATGATTCCAGCGAGCTTGAGGCGGAAAAAGACTTTCGCCATTGTCTTTCCTGAACTAGGCTTCGGTCTTGATGATTCCAGCGAGCTTGAGGCGGCTGGTGCCTGCGCTTACCCCAGGACAGCGCTACAGCTTCGGTCTTGATGATTCCAGCGAGCTTGAGGCGGCATGCGACGACCTGCTCAACCGTGAACATAGGCTTACGCTTCGGTCTTGATGATTCCAGCGAGCTTGAGGCGGCAGCTCGATGGGCAGCCCGTCACCATCCTGCAAAGCTTCGGTCTTGATGATTCCAGCGAGCTTGAGGCGGCGCAAAGGTCACGGTTTCTTCCCCATGCGTGATGCTTCGGTCTTGATGATTCCAGCGAGCTTGAGGCGGCTCGACCGCCAGCACGCGTTGCCCTCCGTGGGATGGCTTCGGTCTTGATGATTCCAGCGAGCTTGAGGCGGTCTTCTCGACAGCGGGCTGGTGGCCGCGAGTTGGCGCTTCGGTCTTGATGATTCCAGCGAGCTTGAGGCGGAATCTCACCGACTCCGCCAGCTAACGAGGGCTCTGCGCTTCGGTCTTGATGATTCCAGCGAGCTTGAGGCGGTCCAAGTCTCCAAGTCTCCTTCCCCATGTCCTGGAGCTTCGGTCTTGATGATTCCAGCGAGCTTGAGGCGGGAGAGCTTTGGCATTCCGTCCATCTTCGCCATGCTGGCTTCGGTCTTGATGATTCCAGCGAGCTTGAGGCGGATGAGGCCGTTCCACTTCACCCACTGCCAAATGAGCTTCGGTCTTGATGATTCCAGCGAGCTTGAGGCGGCAGCAGCGTGTGGCAGGCCGCCAGCGTCTCCATGGGCTTCGGTCTTGATGATTCCAGCGAGCTTGAGGCGGAATCCTCGGAAGAAAGGCGGGAAGGGCCGCGAGGGCTTCGGTCTTGATGATTCCAGCGAGCTTGAGGCGGGAGGAAACTGCACCCCAACGATCTTCGTGGCCACGCTTCGGTCTTGATGATTCCAGCGAGCTTGAGGCGGCATGAGGCTCTCCGCCGTGGGGACGAGCTGCTGCAGCTTCGGTCTTGATGATTCCAGCGAGCTTGAGGCGGGCGGCAAGATGGGCGTCTTTATCGAGATCCCACGCTTCGGTCTTGATGATTCCAGCGAGCTTGAGGCGGAAACGCACCGGCATTCAAGTGGGTGACTTCACCTTGCTTCGGTCTTGATGATTCCAGCGAGCTTGAGGCGGGTGGTGCCATATAATACAACCTTTCAAATGCTGCGAGCTTCGGTCTTGATGATTCCAGCGAGCTTGAGGCGGGTCTCGCCCGTGCTCAACGTGTGGCCGGCCGATTTGCGCTTCGGTCTTGATGATTCCAGCGAGCTTGAGGCGGTGTTAATGGACGCAATAGCGAAAGCCTCGTTCATGCTTCGGTCTTGATGATTCCAGCGAGCTTGAGGCGGGTGGTGCCATTCGCCGCGCCACAGCACGAGGTAGTGCTTCGGTCTTGATGATTCCAGCGAGCTTGAGGCGGGCCAAGGACGCCAACGGCTATCTCACCTCCCGCAGGCTTCGGTCTTGATGATTCCAGCGAGCTTGCTGGTCAGAACACTCCGGGTCAAAAACCTGTGCCACCTTCCTTTAGCTGAAGAGGGAGCTCACCGGCTTGCCTTTGTCGGAGACGGTGAAGGGGCGCTTCGAGGGGGAGTAGAGCACGAGATCGAGCGGCAGGCCGAGGGCGTAGGCGATGGTGGCGTTGAAGTCGGG
Organism: Verrucomicrobiaceae bacterium; assembly: GCA_016713245.1. Lineage (GTDB taxonomy): Bacteria > Verrucomicrobiota > Verrucomicrobiia > Verrucomicrobiales > Verrucomicrobiaceae > Prosthecobacter. Next base: position 2,792,867 of record JADJPM010000004.1, read on the forward strand.
GACGCTGACGCCGTCTTCGGTGACGGAGATGCCTTTGTCGGTCTTGCCATAGACTTGGCCGCCCTGCACGCCGCCGCCCCAGAGGACGGAGCTGAAGGCCTTCGGATAATGGTCGCGGCCTTCGTTTTGATTGATCTTCGGCGTGCGGCCGAATTCGGAGGTGAGCACGACGAGGGTGTCATCGAGCAGGCCGCGGCGTTCGAGATCGGTGATGAGGGCACCGAGGGCCTGATCGAGCTCGCCGCACTTCTCGGGCACGCGGACGAAGTTGTCCTGATGCGTGTCCCAACCGCCGAGGCTGACCTCCACGAAGCGCACGCCATGCTCGATGAGCCGGCGGGCGAGCAGGCAGCCCTGGGCGAAATTGCCTTCGCCATAGGCGGCATGCATGTCGGCGGATTCTTTGGAGAGATCGAAGGCGGCGAGATCCTCGCTCTTCATGACCTTGATGGCGTCCTTGTAGGCCTCGGCATAGGCTTTGACGCCTTTGTAGTTGTAAGCCTGCTGGAAGGACTGGTCGAGCCGGGCGGAAAGGCTGCGGCGGTAGTCGAAATCGGACTCGCTGAGGCTGGCGGGCATGCGGCTGTTTTGCAGGCCGCGGGCGGGATCGTTCAGGAGCAGCGGCTGGAAGGCAGGCTCGAAGAAACCGCCTCCCGCATGGCGGCTGTCGCCGGTGATGACGACGGTGCCGGGGAGGTCGGCGTTGCCCTTGCCTTGGAATTTTTGCAACCAAGCCCCCATCGTGGGATGGCGGGTGGCACCGCGCATGGTGTAGCTGGTGTGCTGGAAGTAGTTCCCCTCGGCGTGGGCACCCTGGGTGGAGCTAAGCGAGTTGATGATGGCACCGCGATGCATGGTCTTGGCGGTGTGCGGCAGGTATTCGCTGAGCTGCACGCCCTTGGCGGAGGTGGCGATGGTCTTGGTGGAGCCCATCGTGTCTGCCCCCGGCACGACGCCAAAGGTATCGAGGTGGCTCATGCCGCCGCTCATGTAGAGGTAAATGACCCGTTTCGCCGTGGCGGCCTGCTTCAACTTCGAGGCCGCCTCAAAGGGCGCGGCCAGACCGCGAGATGCGAGGCCATTCATCACGGAGACGCCGAGGCAGGTTTTAGCAAGGCGGCTGGCAAAGTGACGGCGGGTGAGGTCGTCGCAGGAGAGGGGGAACGCGTTCATGGCGCTGAAACGCAGGCCGGAGCGGGTCTTTCAGGCTTTTTCAAGGGAGGGCCTGATGTGTCGATGATAAGATAAAGGCCATTCGAGCCTGGCCAGCCTTCGTTTTGTTCGACGTCTTGGCTTGTTTGTGAGGGCAATGCGGTGCCAGCACGAGCGAGGTCACACCTTGTTGGAAGCGTGGATTGCTCCGCACGAGAAAGCGGCGGCTACGAAGAAGGCGAGGGTTCGGACCAAGCCAGCAGAATGGTCTCGTCTTTGGATGCTAGGCGCTCAACATGCGCCCGGAAGATGAGTGCCACGAGCGAGAGCGTGGCCAGCGAACTCAGCGGCATCAGGATGGCGGCCAGCAGCGGACTAAGATGGCCCATGAGGCCCATGATGGCGGTGACGATGTTGTAGGTGACGGAGAAGGCGAAGACGCTGCGCACGGCGAGTCGATGTGTGGCGGCGATGTCGAGCAGGCAGCTCATGAAGCGCATGCTGTGGCCGAGGAAGTAGAAGTCCGCCTTGTGTTCGAGGAAGCTGCGGCCGGTGACGGGACTGCCGGCGCAGGATGCGGCATCGAAGGCGAGGCTGTCATTGGCTCCATCGCCAATGTAAAGGGTGCCTTGCGGATCGTGCGCGGCGATCCACGCGGCCTTTTCATCGGGCGTGAGGCTGTGAAGCCATTGATCGCGGCTAAGGCCGAGCTGTTTGGCAATATCAGCGACCTTGGCTTCGCGGTCACCGCTGAGGATGCTGATGTGGAGGCCGCGGGCGGCGAGCGATAGGACTTCGTCACTTGATTCGCCGCGCAGGGCATCGTGGAAGCGGAAGGCGGCAGCTTCGACGCCATTGCGGGTGAAGACGGCATCGGCGGACTGGTCCTTCGGGCGTGTGATGGCCCACACGATGCCGTTTTGCTCGAAGTGAAGCCCTTGGCCCGGTGTTTCGATCACCTCCGCATCGAGCAGTTGGTCGGGGGTGCCCCCGAGTGCATCGAAAAGGCTACGGCTGACAGGATGGAGGTTGCCGCTGGTGAGGTGTCGCAAAGCCTGGCGGGCGGCTTCATCGATTGCGGCGAGCGATTCGGGATTCACGAGGACGGGATTCTCCAAAGTGAGCGTGCCGGTCTTGTCGAAGACGATCTGGCGCAGCTTGGTGAGCTTTTTCCAAAGGCCGAGAGTGCGCACAAAGACACCGTGCCCCTCCGCCCGGCTCGCGGCGATGTCATCGGCCAGCGGCGCGGCCACGCCGAGGGCGCAGGGACATGAAACGACGAAGACGGAGATCATGACCTGCAAGCCGCGTGTCCATTCGCCTGAATGCTGCCACCACCAAATGCCGCCGATGACGCCTGCGAGCACCACAACGATCAAATAGCCACGCAGAAGCTTTTCGAGCCAGAGATCGCGATTTTCGCCACCGCAGCGTGCTTCGAGCAGATGGTGCAGCGTGGAGTCTTTCCAGGTTTCGAGTGCCACGGCGGTGAAGGAGCGGGCACCAGCGTTCAAGGCTCCAGAAGGCAAAAGCTGGCCGCTGCTGCGGGCGCAGGCATCGCTTTCGCCATTGATCCATTCGAGGCTGATGCTGGCGTACGCGTCTTCGAGTTTCGCGGCCACGGGAATGGCCTTTCCGGGCTTCACGATGAAGCTTTCGCCTGCCTTGAGGGCCTCCAGGGCATCCGCTTCGGGGATCGAAGGATCACGCACAAGGCGGCGGCGATTCCTTGCGACGGCCATTTGCTGCACGAGCCGGCCACCGAGCATCAGAAAGATGAACATCGCGACAAAGTCGAAGTATTTCAGCCCCGGCTCGCCACTCATCCACCCAATGAGCGAGCCTGCGTAAGCGGCGGCAATGCCTAGCGAGATCGGCGTATCAATGTGCAGCACACCGGCCCGCAGCGCATGCCAGGCCCGCGTGGCGAAATAGCTACCGCCGACAAACAGGGCCAGCGTGGCCGACGCGGCAGCGACGAGGTCAAACCAACGCGCAAAGGGGAAATCGGCAGGCATGCCAAAGTAGGCTGGCAGCGAGAAGGCCATGGCATTCATGGCGAAGGCTCCGCAGAGGCCGGTGCGGCGTTCGAGGCTGTTGTCGGTGACCGTGCCAGCATCCGCACGCGGCACGCCGAGCAGGTAGCCGAAGCGCTGCAGATCGCGGGCGAACTCGACGGGCTGAAACTTTCCCGGCTGCCAAGCCATGCGCAATTCACCACGAGAGATATCCACGCTGACCTTCGTGCCGCCCATTTTGGCAAAGATCCGCTCAATGAGCCAGATGCAGGCCATGCACGAGAGGCCTTGAATGGATACCGTCAGCTCAGCGGCCACGTTTTGATCTGCTCGCTGGGCCTCGGCGGCCAAGGTGGAGGCCTCCAACCAGCCGTAGTCCTGCTGGCGCATGGACTGTGGCGACACCGGCGGGAGGTTTTGGCCGCCTTTGAGATCGTAGAACTGCTCCAGGCCCTCCTGTTGGAGCATGTCGTGGACGTAGTGGCATCCGGCGCAGCAAAAGCGATCGCTCCGGGATGAGGGCACAGGAGTGCCGCAGTGTTGGCATGTCGCGCGTGAAGACATGCGGCAAGATGCCGCGTGCGTGCGTTCCTGCTGCCCAGCGCTTGGCAATGAGAAGGCGGGAATTGCCCGCAGGGACCTCAAGCGCCACGGAGGCGACCTGAAGCTTCCTCAGAGAGGAAGCACTGGTAGGCATGGGCAATGCCGTCCTTCAAGAGGATGCGTGGTTTCCAGCCGAGCGCGGTGAGGCGGGAGGTATCGAGCAGTTTCCGGGGCGTGCCATCGGGCTTGGAGGCATCCCAGACGATCTTTCCAGGGTATCCGACCGCGCTGGCGACGAGTTCGGTGAGCTCGCGGATGCTGACATCCGTGCCGCAGCCGACGTTGACGAGATCTGGCGGATTCTCCACAGCCATCAGGAAGGCGCAGGCATCGGCGAGGTCGTCCACATGCATGAACTCACGCAGCGGCGTGCCGGTGCCCCAGGCGCTGACCTCGGGCATGCTGGCTAGTTTTGCCTCGTGAAAGCGCCGGATGAGGGCGGGCATCACATGGCTGTTCTGCGGGTGGTAGTTATCGCCTGGCCCGTAGAGGTTCGTCGGCATCGCGGCGTGATAAACGACGCCGTGCTGCTTGCGGTAATACTCGGTCATTTTCAGCCCGGCAATCTTGGCGATGGCGTAGGCTTCATTGGTCGGCTCCAAGGCGGAACTGAGCAGACAGCTCTCCGGCATGGGCTGCGGGGCATGCTTCGGATAGATGCAGGAGCTGCCGAGGAAGAGCAGACGCTTCACTCCCGCCTTCCAGGCGCTGTGAATGCAGTTCGTGGCGATGGCGAGGTTTTCATACAGGAACTCAGCCGGGTAGGTGTTGTTGGCATGAATGCCCCCTACCCTGCCCGCGGCGATGATAGCCGCATCAGGCTTCTCGGATTCGAAGAACGCGGCCACTGCGGCTTGATTGCCAAGATCCAGCTCACGACGCGTGCGCAGCAAAAGCTCGACTCCGGGCTCGTTTTGATAACGACGCACGAGAGCAGCTCCCGCCATGCCTGCATGTCCTGCGACGAAGAGTTTCATCCTGCGTCAGGCAAGCGCGGCTTTGATGCGGGCCTCATTCTTGGCGAGTTCGAGATCGGCATCGACCATGATTTTGACGAGATCTTTGAAGAGCACCTTCGGTTCCCAGCCGAGTTGGCGTTTGGCCTTCGCTGGATCGCCGATGAGGAGTTCGACCTCGGCAGGACGCTCGTAACGGGTGTCATGCACCACATACTTCTCCCAATCGAGACCCAGCAAGCCAAAGGTCTCTTCGCAGAATTCGCGAACGCTATGTGTCTCGTTGGTGGCGACGACATAATCATCCGGCTTGTCCTGCTGGAGCATGAGCCACATCATCTCGACGTATTCACCGGCAAAGCCCCAATCGCGTTTTGCATCGAGATTACCGAGGTAAAGCTTATCCTGCAGGCCCAGTTTGATGCGGGTGGCGGCGCGGGTGATCTTGCGGGTGACAAAGGTCTCGCCGCGGCGCGGGCTCTCGTGGTTGAAGAGGATGCCGTTGGAGGCATGCAGGCCGTAGCTTTCGCGGTAATTCACCGTCAGCCAATAGGCATACACCTTGGCGCAGCCGTAGGGCGAGCGGGGCCAGAACGGTGTCTTTTCTGTCTGCGGTACTTCTTGGACCTTGCCGAACATTTCAGAGGAGGAGGCTTGGTAGAAGCGGGTCTTGTTGACCAGGCCAGCTTCGCGGATGGATTCCAGAATTCGCACCGCACCGAGGCCGTCCACATCGCCTGTATATTCCGGGATGTCGAAGGAGACCTTCACATGGGACTGGGCACCGAGATTGTAGATTTCATCGGGTTTCAGTTCGTAAAGCAGCTTCACGAGATGCACGGCATCGGCGAGATCTCCATAGTGGAGCTTCAAGCGGCTGCCATCCACATGCGGATCTTGGTAGATGTGGTCGATGCGCGAGGTGTTGAAGGTGGATGACCGGCGGATGATGCCATGAACTTCATAGCCCTTTTTAAGGAGCAATTCGGCGAGATAAGAACCGTCCTGGCCGGTGATGCCTGTGATGAGCGCTTTTTTCATGTAGTGAGGTTGGAGGCGGGGTGTCTAGCGTCTTTTTGGTTCGTTTCGAGCAGATTTTACGGTTCGAACACCTTCTTCATGGCTGGAGTGCTCAAAGCATGAATTTTATCGCCAAATACACCCCAATAAGGTTCCCCAAACTCTCGAGTGCGGGCAACGACCATGGCGATCTCTGCACGCGAGACGTGATACTTCCCCGAGATGTCTCAACGATAGCCGTAGGACAGTGCCCACATGACGCCGGCATCCTTCTTGGACTTGAGTGAGAAGACGATCTTGTAAGTGCCGGTCTTTTGCGGGTTCACGCGGATGCTGAGGGCGTGATTGCCGGGCTTGCTGTCGATCTGGATGGCATTGCCTTTTTCGTCGTAAACCTTGATGTCGAGTTCCACATCGTCATTCACTGAACCAAGCCAGAAGGCATATTCGTTGCCTTTGAAGAGCTGGTGGGAAATCATGAGCTTTTGGCCGCTTTTCACTTCGCCGTTCCAATAGTCCTCACGAACGATGAAGCCCTGCTCCACGAAGGGCGTGGCAGCCTCCATGGTGTAATCGTGGCTTTCATCAACGGTCGCGAAGGCCGGAATAGGAGCAAAGGCGAGCGAGAGGCAGGCTAAGGCGGAAAGAAAGGTGTGTCGTGTCATCTTCATCGGAATGGGAGCGAACTGGGATGAATCACTTTTTGGAGAGAATTCCGGAGAGAAGGGTCTCGCAGGTCTTGCTGATGTCGATGACGGAATCCTTCGAGAAGCCATCGACGGCACCTTCCATCTTCTCCAGCACGCTGCCGAGGCCTTTGCGGATGGATTTGAGCAAATCATGCTCCTGGGCGCTCTTCGGCATCTTGCTGATCGCGTTCACGAAGTGCTCGACGAGCATCGGCTGATTCAGGAGTTCCGCGCGATCTGCGGAAAAATTCTTGCTGACGACGGAGGTGACGGAGGCGGTGCCACGCAGCCAGCCACCAAGGCTGACGCATTGCGAGAGATCGACGTCCTTCATCTCCTCCATGGTGTCCTTCACGGTCTTTTGCGTCTGGTCGAACTCCTTGCGGATGGAACGCCAGTCGTTTTTGTCAGCTGCATCCAAGATGGCCTGCGCATGCGGACGAACGGCTTTGGTGAGGCCCAGAGCGGTGGCGAGTGTGGTCACATCACGACCCGCATCCTTGACGGCTTCCTTGTCCTCTGCCTGCACAGCGACGAAGCCCTCGGCGACGACGTAACCAAAAAGAAGCGCCAGTTTCGTGCGGTCGCTGCTGTTCGGCACTTCGAGATCACGAATCTCGTGTTTCCAATTCGGCTCACCGAGCTTGTCGAGCACGGAGAACACCTCGCTCGGCACCGGGACGACCACGTCATCGACGACCTGGCCTGGAAACGCGAGCGGATCAAACTCCTGCACGCCCGTGGTACCCTGTGGAGCCGCGAGGGCGGAGGTGGTCAAAAAAGCGCCAGCGGCGAACGCGGCAAGTCGTGGGAAGGGGCAAATCGAGGAAGTCATGGCGTCGGGTTCGGACGAGGTGAATGAAGCCGCATTCAAAGAGTGCCGCAACTGGTTTGACCACCTGCCTTTTGCGCCCGTCACGAGGGTAACTGCGCCACGGTTCCGCTCTTCACATAGCCGAGCACGACGAGGCCGCCACTGACCGGGTGCCTAGCCGTGCTGGTCACCATGCCGATCTCACGGCCTTCGGCATCGAGCAAGGCGCTACCCACAGTGATCTCGCGATCGGTTTCCCAGGATTGAAGCTGCCGTGGCATCTTGCCGGTCGTTTTGATGCGTGAGAGCACCTCCTGCCCGATGTAGCAGCCTTTGGCGAAATCCATGGCACGCGATTCGAGGCCGGCTTCGGCCGGAAAAGTGCCGCCGCCGAGTTCGTTCGGCCATCGGGGCACCTGTTGGACCACCCGCAGCGTTTCGACCTCATCGTGAGTCAAAACGGGCACGGACGGCTGATATGCCTCGTCAGCAGGGAGCCACAAATCGACACCAGGAAGACCAAAACGCATGCATTGGAGGCCTTTGCCCGCCTTGGGACCCATCACATGCCAAAGCTGCCAGTCGTCCGTCACATCCGTGAGCTCGACATCGTCGGCCACGATGTATTTTTCTAGGCGCATGCCCAATGTTTCACGAAGATCGGCCTCGGCATCGAGCCACAGTGCTCCGTCGCGGGCGTGGATCATCACATCGCCTGAGATGCGCCCCTTCACATCCGTGACGCAGGCGTAAACCGTGTGGTTCTCATCGGCACGGCGCACGTCATTCGTCACCTGGCCATTCAGATAGCGCACGCGGTCGCCGCCGGTGAGCTTCCATTTGGAGTGGTTCGAAAGATTCACCGCCGCGCCGTGCGTGAGGAGGTTATGAAAGGTGTCAGCGTGCATGATGGCCCCCATTGAGCACGAAGCCCCAGCCGCGCAAGCGGTGGAAACTTGCGTCCCACCTCTTCTTCGCGGAAACTCCGCCTCATGAGTGAATTTGGTGAAACACCGGAACGACAGGTGGACTGGGGCAGTCGCGGCTCGCAGGTCGTCGTGACGCTGGCCAGCCTCTTCATCGTCCTCGCGGGCATGAAACTGGCGGCGAATCTCCTGCTGCCCATCGTGTATGCCTTTTTCCTGGCCGTGCTGAGCTATCCACTGGCTCGCTGGCTGCATCGTCATCGCTTTCCCATGCCTGTGGCCTTGGGGGTGACGATGTTTGTGAACCTCGCCGTCGTCGCCGGACTCATCACCATCGCCGTGCGGTTGATGGTGAGCTTTGCTGCGTACCTGCCGCGATATGTGAAAGGCCTGAACAGCAAGCTCGGGGAGATGGCGCTCTGGCTGGAAGGCAAAGGCGTGAGCGGCGTGAAGGCAGAAGTCGATCACCTCTTCGACTGGAACACCGTGGTGGAATGGAGCACGCAAGAAAACGTGATGCGCGGCCTCGGCGCGGCACTCGGCAGCACCTTTGGCGCCGTGAGCACGGTCTTTGTAGGCCTCATCATGATCCTGCTCATCATGATGTTCATGCTGATGGAGGCCCATGGCACGCACACGCGGCTACAAGCCGTCAAACTCTCCGGCGGCCCAGATTTCTCCGGCCTCATGCGTTCCGCCGATGACATCCAAAAGTATCTCGGCGTGAAAACGCTCATCAGCGCTCTGACCGGGCTGCTGGCAGGCATCTTGTGCTGGCTGTTCGGCCTTCAGTATCCGCTGCTCTGGGCCATTCTCGCCTTTGTTTGCAATTTCATCCCTGCGGTGGGCTCCACCGCCGCGTCCATCCCAGCCATCGCTGAGGCCCTGGTGCAAAACGGGCCCATGCACGCGGTCGTGGTGGCCGTGGGATATGGCGGCATCAATTTCTGTCTCGATAACTTTGTCCAGCCGCACCTCCTCGGAAATCGCTTCGGCATCTCGCCGCTCGTCGTGATCCTTTCCGTCATCTTCTGGGGCTGGCTTTGGGGGCCGCTGGGCATGTTTCTCGCCGTGCCGCTCACGATGGTGATGAAGGTGATTCTCGACAACACGGATGAGTTTCGCTGGCTCTCCGTCGCAATGGCCAAAAAGAAGGTTCGCCATGGTGAGGTCCAAGTGGCGGGTTACGACCTTCAACTACACGATGAAGAGACGATTGGCAGTGGGGCCACGACGGAGATTCCGGGGCGACGCGAGCCGTGATTTGGATTTCCGAAAAGTCAGGCGACCACCTGTTTAGTCGGCTCATTGGCTACAGAAATTATGTCAAACCGAGGTCAGTGATGTCATTCGTTTGTCTCCCGTCTTGAAGTTTGTCCGTGGACCTGCAAGCATCGTGATGAGTCACCGAAATTCTCACTCGATTTATCGCCATGAACACCAACGCTAATCCAACAGCTATCGTCTCCCGCGTGCTGATCGCCCTGGGCGCCACCGCCCTTCTCTCCTCGTGTTCCATGCCGCCGCGTCAGGCTTGGAACATGATCCAGCGAGACGGTCTCTTCAATTACTGGGCCTACTCTTCCGGTCATCAGCCCAGCTTCAACCGCCCCAGCCCGCCGCTGCAGCAGGCCTCCAGTCAATCGCTCGCCTACCGCCCCTCTTACACGCCCTATGGTCAGCCTCGAGTGAGCTACACGCCGCCTACTCGCAGTTCCTCGGCACCGGTGGCGAACCGTTACTACGCCCCCTCCACCTCCCCTGCCCCCGCACCGCAGATTGCCCAGCCCTCTTATCGCCCGAAGACCAGCTCTTCGCCGCGTCGCAGCACCAAGCCGCGCATCGTCAAAGTCGATGACGAGCCAGTTTATAAGCCATCCGTCGTGGATGCCGCGCCGAAAAAATCTCCCTCGCCATCCCCTTCAAAGCCATCCAGCAGCCCGGCTCCTAAAAAAGAGCTTCCGTATGGCAATGCCGTCGCAGGCCGCCCCAACATGGTGAATAGCCCTTACGCCAGCAAAACCCAGCTCGTCGATGTGGCCGGCATGGGACCTGGGCAAACGGTGAAATGCCCCTACTCCGGCAAGCTCTTCCGCGTGCCACCCACCCAGCAAGCCGCCAACAAGGTCGAATCCAAACTCGATGCGCCTGCATTGAGTTCCCCGTCAAAATCCGACGACAAACCGAAGTCCCCCTCCAAACCCGAGGACAAGCCCAAATCCGAGCCCAAGACCTCCGAAGCTCCAAAATCGGAGCCTAAGGCTGAAAGCAAGGCCGAAGAGAAAAAGCCCTGATTCAAGTAAAGAGCCCTTTGGCATTCGCTGAACGTTTCCAAGCCTCGAATTGCCTCTTGCGCCTTCGAGGAACGGTGGAACTCTAGCCGCCCTCGAACCCAATCCATCCCTCAACAACTCAATCATGGGCCAGCAACTTAACAAAATCGTCAAACGCATCCGCCGGAAGAAGTATCTCGAACGCAAGAAAGCCCTGGTCAAAGCCGGCGTGACCCGCAAAGCCCGCATCGCCAAGGCTGAGAAGACCGTCAAGAAGGCCCCTGCCAAGAAAACTCCTGCCAAGAAGGCTGCTCCGAAGAAGGTGGAAGCTGCCGTCGAGGCCGTTGCCGCAGCACCTGCTGCTGAAGCTCCTGCTCAGGAATAGTCCGGGGCTTCCCGTTCATTCGTTTTTTAAACGCACCGCCCGCGTCACTGCTGGCGGTGCTTTTTTATACCCTCGCGGCCCCTGCCTTGACGAAGAGAGGATGCCGCTTTAGGCAGGCCCATGGCGCAGGGATCATCTCCCTGCGTTTTCTTTATCTTCGCAGATGCAGGGAAGGCCGTGAGAACCGGCCACAGTGGCGCTGCGGTATCGGGTCACAGACCTCCATTCGTGCTCATTCGCACGGAACAAAGCCAATCGGGGAGCAATCCACGGTGAAGGCGGAGGCGAGGAAGGCGGCAAAACCGCCAGGAAACCCGGAGTCCGAACATCTCTCTGCGAAGCCGTCATCGAACCAATGAACCCAGCAAAACCATGTACCTCCAAAAACTGCGAGGAAGGGCCTTCGTGCTCTTTCTTACCCTCGGCAGCATTCATGCCGCCGAACCACAGAAACCCGTCGAACTGACGGAACGCGTCGTTACTGCCACTAAAACGGAAACCGAGCGCTGGCGCACTGCCAGCAGTGTCACGGTTATCGACCGGAAAAGGATCGAGCAAGATCAGCTCCCCCTGCTGCCCGATGCTCTCCGGCAGGTTCCCGGCCTCACGATCGCGGATCGTGGCACACCCGGCTCCGTGAACGGCCTCTTCCTCCGCGGCACAAACAGCGATCAGACCCTCGTGGTCATCGATGGTCGCCCCATTCCGGCCAATCTAGCCGGTCTCTACAACATCGAGACCATGTCTCTCGACAACGTGGAACGCATCGAAGTGCTTCGCGGTCCAGCGGCTAGTCTCTACGGGGGCAAAACACTCGGAGGCGTCATCAATATCATCACCCGCAGTGGACGAGGCCTCGAAAAGCCGGAGACCACACTCTCATGGGAAGGGGGCAGCTTTGGAACCTCGCGGGAGAGCCTCAGCACTCGCGGCTCACATGGCATCTACGATTGGAGCCTCGATCTCAGCCGTCAGGACACCCAGGGCTATCGCATCAACAGCCAGATGCAGCTCAACAATGTGGCGGGCAAATTCGGCGTGCAGCTCGCAGACACGCTTCGGTTTGACCTCGATCTGCGTTACTACAACGCAGACGTGGGCGCTCCGGGTAGTCTCGCTGCCAATGATCCCGATGATCATGTCCTTACTGAGTTTTGGAGCATCTCACCTCGGCTCGAATGGCAGACCACGGAGCGATGGATACAGACCTTGACCTACCAGTTTGGTAATTTCCGCCAAGTGGCATCCAACTTCACTCCCAACTTCGGCATCAACAGCCGAAGCACCTCCCGCAATCACTTCCTGGAATACCAAAGCGTGCTCAAGGCCACGGATTCGTGGACCATCACCGCTGGCGCATGGCTCCAGGACATCGGCTACTCCCGCAGCAGTGACAATGCCTTCCCGCTTGAAGGCTACGATGTCGATCAGGCAGAAACCAATTGGGCCGTCTTCCTGCAATCGCAGGCGGAGATCCTCCCCGGCTGGAATCTGCTCGGAAGCATCCGTCATGATGCCTACTCGGATTTCCAAGATGCCACCACCTGGCGGCTCGGCACGAGCTGGAAGCTTCCTTGGACAAAAACCGTCCTGCATGCCAACTACGGCACCGCCTTCGGTCCAGCCAGCCCACAAAATCGTGAAGCAGCACTCTTTGGCGATCCCACTTTCATCAAGCCAGAGCTGAGCAAGGGCTTCGAAATCGGCATCGAGCAGCCTTTCGCCAACGACAAAGCCAGTCTCAGCCTCACTTGGTTCCACAACAACATCCAAAACCTGATCGTCTTCCTGCCGCCCTTCGGCCCCTTGCAGCAGATCAATCAAGCACGCACTCAAGGCCTCGAAGCCGCATTAAACTGGCAGCCTTGTGAGGGCTTCGGCTTCAACACCCAGTACACCTACCTCGATGCCGATGACCTCACCGCTGGCACACGCCTCGTGCGCCGCCCACGGCACACGATCACCGCCGAGACTTGGGTCAAGCCGGTCAACAAACTGCGCCTTGGCTTGGGCACCATGTATGTCATCGACCGCGAGGACGGCTTCGGTGCCGCCCAGCAAGATGTAGAGGACTATCTCCGCCTGCGCCTGACCGCGAGCTACCAGGTCAGCAAGAACCTCGAAATCTTCGCCCGTGTGGAAAACCTGCTCGGCGAACGCTACTCCGAGGTCCTCGGCTTTCCCTCCATGCGCACCGGTGCCTATGCAGGATTCCGGCTGCGCTTCTGATGCAGTCGTGCTAGATCAGCCACGTGGCTACCCGCACGTCACGTTCTGATTCTCCTGCCGCGCTGCGCGAGCGGTTCATCCGCCGTGTCAGCGCGGCTTCGCCTTTTTACCAGATGTTCGATCATCTGCCCGATCTCGCGTTCTTTGCCAAAGACCGCGATTTCCGCTTCATGTGCGCCTCACGCCGCTTCATGGACCGCTTCGGCATTCATCATGAAAACGAGATCGTCGGCAAAAACGACTTCGATCTCTTCCCGGATCGCCTCGCCGAGAATTTCCGCCGAGATGACGAGGAAGTCTTCGGCACCGGCAAACCGAAGCTGAACATTGTTGAGCTCTTTTTCACCGATCAGGGCCTGCCAGACTGGTTCGTCACCAACAAGCTCCCGCTCTTCGATGCGAAAGGTCGCGTCATCGGCCTCATGGGCACCGTGCAGAGCTTTGAAGGCAAAAAACAAGTCCTCCAGCCCTACCTGCAAATCGACCGCGCCCTGGCCTACATCCGCGAGCACTTCCGCACCGGCGTCTCGATCACGGAACTGGCCGAAATCGTGCATCTTTCTCCCCGCCAGCTTCACCGGAAGTTCGTCGAGACCTTCGGTGCCAGCCCACAGGCCTTCATCATGAAGCTACGCATCCAGGCCGCCTGCGAAGCCCTTCAAAAAGAGAGCGCTCAAATCGCCGAAGTCGGTCGCGAGCTTGGCTTCTGCGATCAAAGCGCCTTCACCCAGCATTTTCACCGTCACATGGGCATGACGCCCCTGCATTACCTGCGGCAATTTCGTCTTCGCCGAAGCTGAATTTCCGTTTGCCCAATGTCACAACTCCGCCTAAAGACTGCGCCCCCACCCCGCGCGGTTAGCTCAGTGGTAGAGCATTGCCTTCACACGGCAAGGGTCGCAGGTTCGAACCCTGCACCGCGCACCATCTTCGTCCCAGCAAACGAGATGCTTCAAATAGCCATCCGCATCACCAGCGGAGCGGCCCAGGCCGCCACCGCATAAAGCATGGCGGCGATCACCATCGCCAACAAGGCGATCAGCACAATCTCCAGCGTCTTCACGCTCAGGAGCGACCCACGAGACACGCCAATGTCCTCCAGTGTGGTGAATTCCCGCTTCCTCAACCGGAACGACAGCGCAAACACCAGCGCCGAAACAAACAACGCCGCGCCCGCCGTCGTCAGCAGCATCGTCGTGGCAAAGCCTTCGAGGCGCACGAGCTGGGTCAGCAGCCCCTCCATGTCATCGCGAGGGCGGATGAGCTGAACCGTTTTCGATTTCGCATACTGCCCCGCCATCAGCGCCTCCGTCTTGGCATCCGGCGGCAGCAGGATCGCGGCGCTGATCGGATAATCGCCGGTGTCGCCATGAAAATGGAACGAGTTCAAATTCGCCTCGGTGACCTCCTGAAACATCCGCACCGCCGCATTGGCGATCGTGTTGTGCTCTTCCTCTTTGAGCACATCCGTGCCCTTCACATCATCGTGGCCATGCGCACGCCCCTCGATGAGCCATGCCGTTTTCAAATCGCAAAACACCGCGTCATCATCCGGCGTGCCGTTGGCGGTCAAAACACCCGCGATGCGCATCTTCAGCGGGTACGTGCCCGCCATGTCGAAGGTCTGCTCCGGCGTCGAAAAGATCGCATCACCCGGCTTCAGGCCGCGTTCGCGTGCCAGCCGTGCACCGAGCACGCAATCCCCCAGTCGAGTGATCTGTTTTCCAGCACTCAAGGCCAGCCCGCGAAAGCCAAAATACTCTAGCGCCGTTCCCACGATCGGTGCCTTCTGCGCTTCAAAACGCACATGCAGCGGAATGCCGCCCTCCGGCATCTCCTTCAGCGGCAGCGATGCCAGATTCTCCTTCTTAAAATACAGCGCCGTCATCATCAGATCCAGCGCACTGCCCTTGGTGCCCACGATTTGAGGAGTCGAAGCCGCCCTCGCCCGCAGATCCGCCTGCGCATGCCGCACCAGCACCCGCAGGCAAAGCGGTAGCGCCAGCACCAATCCCAGCGCCGCCGCCAGCAGCACGCTCTGTGTGCGATGACGCAGCACATAGCGGAGGGCGAGAGCGAAGGCAGGTTTCATGAGAGCGCCGACAGTGCGGAGTAAAAAGCCTCTTGCCAACTTTGGATTACACCTGTAATCCTCGTCGGATCACACTTGTAATCCTGCTCCATGGCTGACGAAGACGATCTCCCCGCCACGCCCCGCATCTCCGACGCCGAATGGACCGTCATGAAGGTGCTCTGGGAACGCGGCACCAGCACGCTCGGCGATGTCGTGCGCGAACTCGAAGGCCGTCTGCATTGGAAACCGCGCACCGTGCAGTCCCTCATCCGCCGACTCACCGAAAAAGGCGCGCTCGCCGTCGAGGCCGTGGGCCGCGAGTTCCGCTACACGCCCGCCGTCGATCAAAACCACTGCCAGCTCGAAGAAAGCCGCAGTTTCCTCGACCGCGTCTTCAACGGTCGCCTCACCCCGTTCGTCGCCGGCCTCATGGAGCGTGAAGAAGTCTCGAAAGACGACCTCGCGGCTCTTCGTGAGGTGCTCGCTCAAGCCGAGAAGAAACTCAAAAAGTAGCTGACCCGTCCCCAACCCGCGTCAGCGCCCATTTTCCAATTTTCAGTTTTCAGTTCTCAATTTTCAGTCCCCACCCGCGCCATGACCTCCGAAGCCCTTCTCCACTGGCTCCAGCGCACCTCCCTCGAAGCCAGCCTCCTCATCCTCGCCGTGCTCGGCCTGCGCCTGATGCTCGGCACACGTCTCAGTCCCGCGTGGCGCATCGGCCTCTGGATGCTCGTCGGAGCAAAGCTGATGCTTCCGGCCTTCATCCCGGCTGGATTTGGCCTTGGAGCGCTCTGGAAGGACCCAAGGGACACAAACGACAAAAGTGACCTCATGATCACCCACAGCGTCGCTTTGGTCCCTTCAGTCCTTTCCGTCCCTTCCTCCTCTCCAAACACCTCCACACCCGCGCCCCTTCCTCATTCGTCATTCGACCTTCGTCATGCCGCGCTGGCGGCCTGGATCCTCGGCACCCTCACCGTCCTTGCCGCCGCGCTTCTCCGCCAGCGCCGCTTTCAACAGCATCTCTCCACGCTCCCCATCGCCGACGATCCGCATCTCTCATCCCTCATCACCCATCTCTCATCCCAAGCCCGCGTCCCCACGCCGCAGATCGTCCTCACCGCTCCCGGCACCACGCCCGCGCTCGTCGGCCTCCGCCAGCCGAAAATCCTCCTCCCATCCGATTGGCACGCTCGTTTCACCGACCGCAGCCTGCGCCACGTCCTGCTTCACGAGTTGCTCCACGTTCGTCATCGCGACCTCCTCTGGAACTGGGCCGCCACCGCCGTGCAGGCGCTGCATTGGTTCAATCCGCTCGTGTGGTTCGTCGTGTCACGCTTCCAGGCCGATCGCGAGCTGCGCTGCGATGCTGGCGCGCTCGCCATCCTCGCGCCGTCCGAGCGACTCGACTACGGCCACACGCTCCTTCGCATTCAGGAAACCTTCTTCGCACCACCGGCCATTGCAGGGTTGGCTCCATGTGTGCGCAACCATCCCACCCTGCGTCAACGCATCCTCATGATCGCCACCCCGACCACCCGCCAGCCCGTCATTCAGGCCCTGCTCGTCCTCTCGCTCAGCGTGCTGGTCGGCTACTCCTTCACCACCGCCCGCGCCGCCGAAAAAGAAGTCCCGCCCAAAGTCCGCGAAGGCTCCACCACCGCAAAACCGTCAACAGAGTCACCACGGTCAACAGAGTCCCCCAAACCCGCCATGCGTGAAAGTGAGGCGGGCACTCCTGCCCGCCAAGGCGACCGCGAATCCGGCACACCCTCCGCAGAGCGTGAAGGCGGCAAACCCAGCGCCGAACGCGATGGCACCCGCAAACCCGGCCCCCGCGATGGCGAAGGCGAAAAGAAACCGGGCATGCGCGATGGCGACAAGCCCCGCACTGGCAAACGCGATGGCGAAAAACCACGCACCGGCTCCCGTGATGGCGAAGGCATGAAAAAAGGCGGTGAACGCGATGGCGAGGGCCGCAAGCCCTCCGCCGAATCCGGCCAGAAGCCCCGCAAAGGCTCCGAAAGTGATGCGGGCACTCCTGCCCGCAGTTCCGGCGAAACCCTCACCCTCAAAGTCATCGACGGCGGCGACACCGTCCTCATCGGCGACGAAAAAGTCCCCATGAACCGCCTCCGCGGCTTCCTCAGCACCTTCCTCCCCGACCACCCCGGTGCCAAAGTCGAAGTCACCGGCAACGACGACACCCCGCTCAAAGCCCTCCACAACACCGTCGATGCCGTCCGCGACAACGGGAACAAGAATGTGGGCATCAAGGCGGAGTGACTCAGTTCAATGCCCAAAAGTCATGAGACCAAACGATTTCGTTGTTGAGTCATTCGTAGGCGCGTTGCCGCTAAAATTCTTGATGACTCAAGCCGAAGTCGAAAGCGTTTTGGGGCCAGCAGATCGAGTTGGGACCAACTGGAAGAAGGAACCGTGTTGGAGTTACTATGGCAGCCCTGATCTTAGCCTTGGATTCGACCTCAACACCAAACTCTTGAGTCACATCGGAGTTGGTAAAACCTCAGCTCTCACTTTTGCAGGTATCGATTTGTTTAATGACCCAGGCGCTCTTCACTTACTTCTGAGAAAGCACAATGCATTCTTATGGGTTGGATTTGTGGTCTTAAATGAGATCGGCTTAGCGTTTGCCGATTGGGGCGAGAAGGGATGGGATAGAACAGCAATCGTTGTGTTTCCAAAAGGCTCCTGGGACAAAGCTATCAGTAACGGAAAACCTTTCGGCATCGCCGATCTGGAAGGCACGCAATCCTAGACCAACTAACACATGCTTCGTCATTCCTTCCTCATTCTGATTTCGTCCTTCGTCATTCCGTCGCTCGCGACGGCCGCGACACCTGCCGAAGTCACCGCCGCGGCGATCAAAGCCGTCACCTTCTACCACGCCCACGCGGCGGCCCACGGCGGTTACGTTTATCGCTACAGCGCCGACTTCACGCTGCGCGAGGCCGAGGGCATCCCCGGCCCGGACACGATCTGGATTCAGCCGCCGGGCACGCCTGCGGTCGGCATGGCGATGCTGGATGCTTACGAGGCCACGAAGGACGCAAAATGCCTCGCCGCCGCCGTGGAGGCCGCGCGATGCGTTTCGCGCACGCAGCTCGCTTCGGGCGGTTGGGACTACTCGGGCCATTTCGATGCCCAAGGCCGCGAATCGAAGCATTACTGCCGCAAAGCCGATGGCACGGCCATTCCACGCACGCAGACCGCCACGCGCGAGGCTGGCTGGCACAACTGGAGGCGTCAGGACAAGAAAAACTACGCCACCTACGACGACGATGTCTCGCAGGCCGCCACGCGCTTGCTCGTGCGCGTCGATCACGCGCTCGGGGGCAAGGACGCCGAGCTCAAAGACGCTGCCGACTTCGCGCTGCGCACGATCATGATGACGCAGTATCCCGCCGGTGGTTGGAGCGCGAATTTCGACGACGCGCCCACCTTTCCGCCGCCCGTCGAAAAGTATCCCATCAAGCCCGCGAACTACCCGCAGGACTGGCCGCGCAAGTGGCCGAAGGACTTCAGCGGCTGCTACGTGCTCAATGACAACACGCACGCCACCTTGATGAGCACGCTGCTGCTCGCCTGGCAGCTCCGTGGCGATGCTCAATACCTCGAGGCCGCCAAACGCGGCGGCGACTTCCTCCTGCTCGCGCAGATGCCCGATCCGCAGCCCGCCTGGGCACAGCAATACAACGCCGACATGCAGCCCGTGTGGAGCCGTCAATTCGAGCCCACCGCCATCAGCGGTCGCGAAAGCCAGGCCGCGATGTGGGCGCTGCTGAAGCTCGCCGCCGCCACCGGCGACAAAAAATACCTCGCGCCCGTCGCCAAGGCCATCACCTACCTCCGCACCGTGCTGCTGCCAGGCAACAAGCTCGCCCGCTTCTACGAACTGAACACCAACAAGCCCCTCTACTTCGAGCGCGGCCCCGGCGGCAAAGGTTTCGAGCTCACCTACTCGGACGCCAAAGCCTCCTCCAACTACGGCTGGGTCTGGGACAGCGAACTCGACGCCCTGCAAGCCGCCGGCAGCCAGATCGCCCGAGGCGAGCCCGTCACCTTCCCCCGCACCGAAAAAGAACGCTGGTCCTCCCCGCCCACCGACGCCGACATCGCCACCATTTTAAAAGAACAAGCCCCCAACGGCTCCTGGCCCATCACCGACGACGACCGCGGCATCATGCGCGACACGAACGGCAAAAAAACCAAACCCACCGGCGGCGTGATCTACAGCCTCGACTTCGTCCAAAACGTCAAAGCCATGAGCGCCTGGCTGAAAGCCAAAGGAGGCGTGAAATGAAGCGCGGCAGCCGCGTGACCGTAGGTCGGATGTGTTCGGCGCAATGGACATCGCTGACACTCAAAGTGACCTTCGCCGAACTATCCGACTGGATCGTGGGCGTTGGAGCCAGCCATATCCATCGAAGCCGGATAGTTTGGCGAAGGATGTCGGAGATGTTGCCACGCCTTCTCCGCCAAACACATCCGGCCTACGGACTGCCCTCCGAGCCGGAGGCTCGAAAGACATTAGCCGGTGGTGAAACGAGCGCAGCGAGTGAGAACCACCGGACCACGCCGCCACACCCACGTTTCACATTCACCGCGTCCTGGAAGGACGCGAGAAGCCAGCGCCAATCCCACGCAACCCTCATGGCCGAACCGTTCCCTTCTCGCGCCCTTCCAGGGCGCTCTCTTGATTCGGTGGACGTTTCTCGTTCTAGATCCGGTGGTTCTCGCTCGCCAAGCCTCGCTTCACCACCGGCTAATTTCTCGCGAGCCTCCGGCTCGACGCTGAAAAACCTCTGCGCCGTTCCCATCTCTGCGGTGGTCCTTCTTCTGGCCTGCTTTTCCCTTCAAGCCGCCGAGAAATACGACAACCCCACGCCCTGGTCCTACCAGCGTCTCCAGCGCCCGGCCATTCCGGCCACGAAAGACACCGCGTGGCCGAAAGACGACCTCGACCGCTTCATCCTCGCTCGACTCGAAACAGAAAACCTCCGTCCCATCAGCGATGCGTCACGGGCGACGCTCATTCGCCGTGCGTCCTTCGATTTGCGCGGCCTGCCGCCCTCTCAAACCGAGATCGAAACCTTCCTCCGCGATCCCGCCCCCGATGACATCGCCTTTGCAAAGGTCGTGGACTCCTTCCTCCAATCCGAACGCTTCGGCGAGCGCTGGGCGCGGCATTGGCTCGATGTCGTGCGTTATGCGGACAGCGTCGGTCGCGTGTGGAATGCACCGTTTCTGTATGCCGCGCGGTATCGCGATTGGGTGATCGACTCCTTGAACGAAGACAAACCCTACAACCGCTTCGTTGCCGAGCAGATCGCGGGTGATTTGCTCCCAGCCACAACCGTGCTGCAGCGCCGCGATCAAATCGTCGGCACCGGCATGCTCGCGCTCGGCAGCATGAACGTGCAGGAGGGCGACTACGAGCAATACCTCCTCGATCAGGTCGATGACCAGATCGACGTCGTCGGTCGTGCTTTTCTCGGCCTCACGCTCGCCTGCGCACGCTGCCACGATCACAAAACCGAGCCCGTCACCATGCGCGACTACTACGCGCTCGCCGGCATCTTTTACAGCAGTCGCACGCTCAGCGGCACGCCGAACCGCAACCACGGCGTCGCTGGTGGTTACGTCAGCCCCGAGGCGCTCGTCGATCTGCCCACCGAGCTCGATGAAGCCGTCGGCCCGCCGCAAAAACTGCCCGCAGGCATCCACTCGATGGATGACATCCGTGAGCTCGGCAATCCGAAGGAAACCATTCGCTACGACCACGATCCGCACTTCTGCATGGGCGTCATCGACGGCGAAATCAAAGACTGCGAGATCGCCATCGGCGGCGATCCGCATGATCGCGATACCGCGCCGAATCGCGGCGAATTGAAACTCCCCGCCTTGCCACCGATGCCCAAAGTGCCCGCGCAAAGCTCCGGCCGCCTCGAATTCGCCCAATGGCTCACGCAGCCCACCCATCCGCTCACCTCACGCGTCATGGTGAACCGCCTCTGGCAGCATCTTTTCGGCGAAGGCCTCGTGCGCACGCCCGATGACTTCGGTATCACTGGCGCTGATCCCTCGCATCCCGAGTTGCTCGACCATCTTGCCATCCGTTTCGTCACGAACGGCTGGAGCGTGAAGAAAATGATCCGCGAGATGATGCTGAGCCGCACCTACCGACTCGCCACCACCGGCAATCCCGAGCATCCCGATGCAGGCAACAAACTGCGCTGGCGTCAGAACCCGAAGCGCCTCGAACTCGAACCACTCCGCGACACACTCCTGCAACTCGCCGGACAACTCACCTTCGACCGCCCCGAAGGCATCCAAGTCGCCGGCACCGGTGGCAAAGGCCGTCACGGCGTCACACGCGGTCTGCTCGGCATCGAAGAGCCGTATCGCACGATTTACCTGCCTGTCGTGCGCGACAACATCCCCGAACTCTTCAGCACCTTCGACTTCCCCGGCCCCACCCAAATCAAAGGCCAGCGCGATGTCACCACCGTCGCCCCACAGGCCCTGTTTTTCATGAACAACCCCTTCGTCGAACAACTCGCCGCCGAAATCGCCGACAAGGCCGGAAAAGACACGAAAGCCATCTACAAGCTCATTTTGGGCCGCGATCCGACTTCCGAAGAAATCACCGACGCACGCGATTTGGACGACCAAACGCTTGTGCAGGCACTTCTGGGCACGGCGGAGTTTCGATATGTTTTTTGAACCGATCCATTTGGTAGAAAAATTGTGGGTAGAAAAATTATCCCTGAAGTCAGAGCTCTGAAATTTTTCTACCCCAAATCTTTCTACCAAAACCAATCCCATGACCACCAATCGCTCGTGCAATAGGCGCTCGGACAAAAACGTCGCTTGCTTACATCTTGTAAGCTCGATTAAAACCTGATGAAGTTATGACGGAACGTTTTCTTACAATTCTCGCGGTTGCCATGCTCGGAACTGGCAATCTGGCCGCGCAATTCAGTTCGCCACCGAGTGCTTCTGTATCGGTTCCCAATGCTAAGCACCGTGAGACACGCCCGGCCATTGTCACACCGAAGGCGTTGCGAAGCAACTCTTCGCCATCATCGGCCAGTCTCAGTTCTTTTGCCGGGAAATATGTGGGCGACTACTCATTGATAGGTGGGATTGCCAGTTACAGCTTTATCCAGTTAGATTTCAATGCCGCAGGCCAGTTGGTAGATTGCTTCGGTTCAGGAGGGCGTGGAGGCTTTGGCCGCCCTTCTTTCTCGGGCTCGGTTGCTTCCAGTGGATACATCTCCTTCTCCACAGACTTTCCCGGCGAGCATGGTGAATGGAGGGGCACAGTGATGCAGGGTGGCGGTGGAGCGAGTGGGATTGTTACCCTGACCTATACCGATGGCCGACCGCCAGTGGGAGGAACATGGCAGACAGTCAAAGGTATTTTTGCTTTGGAAGCCAATCCCGAGGCTCTTGTCTCGGACCCCGTCGATACCGCGACTGGTGCCTATTACACCGAACACACACTCCTGAAACAGAACTGCCCGGCTGGCCTTGAGTTCACCATTCAATACCGCTCAACACTGCGTGCGACAGGTCCTCTCGGGGTAGGATGGGGACACAATTTTGAAACCCGAGTCGATGAAATCAATGCCGGCCAGACGCTGATCTTCAATTGGAATCAGAACCGACGAAACTACTTCGAACGTGTGGGCTCGACGAGCACCTACGCCACCACGGACCGGGCGATGCGCTATGACACGCTTACCAAGAACGGCAACGGCACCTACACCCTCCTTCGCGCCGACCAGTCACGCATGGAATTCAACACCGCAGGTCGGCTCACGCAGCGGCTCAACAAGCATGGGCAGGCTATCAATTTGACTTACAATGGCTCAAACCAGCTCATCACCGTGACGGAGGCCATTTCAGGGAAGACTTTCTCCTTCTTCTATGATGCCAATGGCCGGGTGCTATTGGTGACCGACACGGCGGGCCGGCGTGCCGAGTTTTCTTACTCGGGGGCGGATACACTTTCGGGCTGGGCGATCAGGCAGGCGCAGGACGGACTGATTTTCGCGGGGGAACTTTACTCGTATGACACTGCTGCCCGCCTGAACGCAGCCTTGGACTGGGATGGGGTGCTCTTCCTCGCAAATACCTACGACGAAGCAGGCCGAGTCATCACGCAAGATGATTCGCGTTCAGAGACGCCGCTCACCAAGTTCGAATATGATGCCACCAGCACGGCGGGTCGTCTCATCACCCGGGTTACGGACCGCAATGGCAAACTGCTCATCTACACCTTCGACACGGCCTACCAGCTCCTCTCGATGACCAATGGCAATGGGGAGACGACCAGCCACACCTATGACGGAGATGGCAACCGGCTCTCCACCACGGATGCCCTGGGGCGAACGACCTCCTTTGGCTACGATGTGCGGGGGAACCTTACCTCCACTACCGATCCGGCCAATGCCGTGACGACCCTGGCCTACGATGCTCGGAACAACCTCACGCAGATCTCCAATGCCGCGCTGAAGACCACCACCTTCAGCTACGATGCCAGCAACAACCTGCTCGCTGCCACCAATGCGCTGAATCAGACGGTTACCACGGCTTACAACGCCAATAGCCTGCCGACCCAGCGCACCTCAGCCCGCAACGGCATCACCACCTACAGCTACACGGCGGGCCTGCCCACCAGCGTGACGGACGCCAACAACAACACGACTACGATGGCCTTCGATGCGGCGGGACGTCTCTCCTCCATCACGGATGCCGCCGCCAAGACGCGCACCTTCACCTATGATGCGTCCGACAGCATTCTGACGGCCAGGGACCCACTGAACAACACCTTCACCTACACCTATGACAAACGTGGCCGGAAGCTCACGGAAACAAACCCGCTCAACCAGACCGCCACCTTCACCTATGATGGCAATGGCAACCTCAGCACCCGCACCGATCCGCTGGGGAATAAGACGCGGTTCTTTTATGACAGCGAGGACCGCCTGGCCCGCATCCTGGACCCGCGCGGTGGTGTCACCGACATGATCTATGACTCCGCTGGACGCCTCGTCGCCATGTCCAATCAGGTCGGCCAGACGGAGACACTGCGCTACGACGCCGCTGGGAATCGCACCGCCAGCGTGGATGCACGGGGCAACCGTACGCGCACGACGTATGACAATCGCAGCGTCGCCACAGCCGTCGAAGATCCTCATGCACGGAAGACGCTCGTGAGCTTCGACAACCTGCGCCGCCTCACCCAGTCCACCAATGCACTGGGTGAGATGCTCCAGATGGCCTATGACGACCTGGACCGGCTCGTGTCGGTGACGGACCCGCTCAATCAGGTGTCAAGCCAAAGCTTCGATGCCGATGGGAACCGCACCACGCTCACCAATGCGCGGAATGCCACCACCAGCTTCACCTTTGATCTCGGCGGACGCCTCACAGGCGTCACCGTCCCGGATAACCGCACCACAGGCTACGGCTACAATTCGCGTGACCTCCTCAGCACCGTCACGGAGCCCTCCGGGCAGCAGACGACCTTGACGTATGACGATTCAGGCCGCCTCACTCAGTCGGTTGATCCCGTTGGCACTATCAGCTACGGCTATGATGCCGCCAGCAGGCTGCTCACCGTGACACAGGGCGCGGCTACGATCACTCGGGCGTATGATGCGGCAGGCAGGCTCACCCAGTTCACGGATGCAGCAGGGAACGTGCTGAAGTATGCCTATGACAGCGCGGGGAACCTTACAGTCCTCACTTATCCGGACAACAAAACGGTGACTTACGCCTACGATGCCGCCAACCGGCTCATCACCGTCACCGACTGGGCCTCCCGCGTCACCAGCTACACCTATGATGCGGATGGACGGCTCGCCGCCACCACGAGGCCGGATGGTTCGGTCGAGACGCGCACCTGGCTGCCGACGGGTGAGCTGGCCTCGCTCGATGATCGCAAAGGAGCCACCATCCTCGCTCAATACGCCTACAGCTACGATCTCGCAGGCCGCATCGTGGCGGAGAATCCACAGCCCCAGCCCGCTGCCTTCACACCGCCTCCTTTTACCGGCACTTACGACACCGGCAACCGCCTCGCCACCTTCAATGGCTCCGCCGTCACCTTCGATGCCGATGGCAACATGACGAATGGACCCGTCGTCAGCGGCTCCGGCTTCGCTGCCTTCACTTACGATTCTCGCAACCGCCTCACCAGCTTCGGCGGTGTGTCCTACGGCTACGATGCCGAGAACCGCCGTGTCTCCTGGACGGATGGTGCTGGCACCACCCGCTTTGTCATCAATCCCAATGCCGCGCTCAGCCAGGTCCTCGTCCGCACCGCACCCGACGGCACCATCACCCGCGCCGTGCATGGTCTGGGCCTCATCTATGAGGAAACCGGCTCCACCCTGCGCCTCTATCACTATGACTATCGCGGCAGCGCCGTGGCCTTCACCAATACCTCCGGCACCGTGACCGGCCGTGTCGAATACGGTCCCTATGGCGAGATCGCCAGCCGGGTGAATGACACCGCCACGCCGTTTCTCTTCAATGGCAACTACGGTGTAATGACCGATCCAAACGGCCTCTGCCAGATGCGGGCAAGGTATTATCATCCGGGCATTCGAAGTTTCGTAAATCAAGATACAGTGCTCGGTTTCCTGGAGGACTTAGGGACTCTGAATCGCTACGGTTATGGTTCTGGGAATCCAATTTCAGCAATTGATCCCTCGGGCCATTTTGCCGTGCAGGCGATTTCAGCTGGAGTGGGTTTTGTTGCAGGTGTCGGAATTCAAATCGCAAGTGATTTACTTTCGGGACACCAATCAAACTGGGGTGATTACCTTGGAGCCGGTGTCAGCGGTGCGACCATGGGATTTCTACTGTCAACGAACCCTTTAGCTGCACTACAGATAGCAGGCCGAGCTCGGGCTGCATACGTTATTGCTGGACTGTCATCAGGAGCACTCGGGAACATATCCAAACAAGCCTGGAACATTCATCAAGCACGCAAGCACGGTAAGCATGCTGAGTTTAGCGTGACCGACTTTGCCCTTGATTCTCTATTCTCAGGTATAGCTGGTGGTTTCCCAGCATCAGCGGTGAAGAAGAGCTTGATGACCGAAATGCTGTGGTCTCAAAATTTTCGCGAATTTGCAGCCTATGGATTTGTTGATGGCGTGATTGGTTCCGCTCCTTCGATTATCACCAATACGTTCCAGAACCTAATTAAGGGACAAGAATGAACAACATGGCTTCCTTCAAATCATCACTACTGATCTGTCTATCCGTGTTGGTTTTAGCTATATCTGGCAGCGCGAGCAGTCACTATTTCTTGCCTTCCAGCCGACTTTCCGCCACCACCCACCCAACCGGCTCTCAGATCACCTACACCTACGATCCGGCGGGCAACATCACCGCGATGGCGGTGACGCCGGGTGGTGGCTCGACGCCGTTGCTGACGAGTGATCCGGCTCCGTGGGGGCAGGTAGGTGTGGCGTTCACGCATACGCTCATCTCCAGCCGCACACCGGCCACTTTTGCGGCCACGGGCTTGCCGCCGGGACTTTCGCTGACCAGTGGCACGGGTGTCATCGCGGGCAGCCCGACCACCGCCGGGCGCTATCCCGTTTCCGTCACCGTGACCTCGGGGGCGTTTAGCAGCACGAGCAGCATCACCATCCAGATCCGGCCTGCGGCCAGCACGCCGGTGATCCTGATCCAGCCGCAGGGCTACACCACCACGCTGGGGCAGATGATGTCCTTGTTCGTGGATGCGGACGGGACGCCACCGCTGAGCTTCCAGT
Organism: Verrucomicrobiaceae bacterium; assembly: GCA_016713245.1. Classification (GTDB taxonomy): domain Bacteria; phylum Verrucomicrobiota; class Verrucomicrobiia; order Verrucomicrobiales; family Verrucomicrobiaceae; genus Prosthecobacter. The sequence goes on from JADJPM010000004.1 coordinate 2,819,831, forward strand.
GGCGGAAGAATGGCAGCCCCATCAGCGGAGCCACCGGCATGAGCCTCGTGATTCCCTCCTTCGCCGCTGCGGATGCCGGTGACTACTCCGTCGTCGTGACGAACGCCGCCGGGAGCGCCACCTCCTCAGGTACCCATGTCGATTACATCCAGCCCTGGGCCATCGGTGGCGAGAGCTATGGCCTGCCGCTCACCTTTGCAGGCACGCCCGCGTGGTTTTCCCAGACGGCAGTGACCTATGATGGCCGCCCGACCATGCAAAGCGGAGCCATAGGTGATGGGGGTCTCATTAGCTTCTCCACCACCGTTACTGGTCCCGGCAGCATCGACTGGAAGTGGAAGGTCTCCTCCCAGCAGGGCTCCGACGGCGTCCTGGTGCAGGTGAATGGTATCACCGTTGACTCCATCTCCGGAGAGCAGGACTGGCAATCAAAAAACGTCCTGCTCAATGCAGGTAGCAACACCATCACTTGGTATTACGTCAAAGACGGCAACAGCAGCGGCGGGCTGGACCGAGGCTGGGTGGCCGATGTGACGTTCACGCCCGGCTGGCTTCTGGTGACCAGCGTTTCCGGTAATGGAAGCGTGACCCGCACTCCCGATCAAATGACGTATGCCAACAGCACCAGCATCACCCTTACCGCCACGCCCGGGAATGGCGCATACTTCGATGGTTGGACGGAGGGAGCCACCGGCACCGCGAATCCTCTCACACTCACCGCATCGTCACACCAGTTCGTCACTGCCGTGTTCAAGGAGAACCTCGGCCCGGCCGTGGATGCACCCTCGCTGTTTTGGCGCACGGGCGGAGACGCCGACTGGCGCAGCCAGTTCTATGTGTCCCAAAACGGCGGCGTCGCGGCTCAGGCAGGTGCGATCACGCAGGGGAAGACCTCCTGGCTCGAAACGACGGTCACAGGCCCCGGCACACTCACCTTCGCATGGAAGGTTTCCTCCGTTCTTGGCAGCGATGGCATCATTCTTTTCGTCAATGGCACCAATACCGACAGCACCTCCGGGGAGGCGGATTGGGTGCAGCGTAGTTACACCCTAGGCAGCGGCACGCAGACCCTCCGATGGACCTTTGTGAAAAACAGCTTTGCTTCCTCCGGGCAGGACACCGGCTGGCTGGATGCGGTGACTTTCACTCCCACCGGGCCGCGTTCCTTCTCCCTTTGGGCATCCGACCACGGTCTCGCTCCCAGTCAGAGCGGCATGACCGATGACCCCAATCACGACGGTGTGCCCAACCTGCTCGCCTACGCCTTCGGTCTGCATCCTCTGGCACAGGCTGCCAGCGGCATGCCCACCATCACCACTGTCGGTGGTAACCTCGTCTGCACCTACCGCCGTAGCAAGAATGCCACCGGCATCTCCTGGGTGCCTGAGACATCCACCACCCTTCAGCAGGACTGGACGGGCAACGGCATCACCCACACTAAAATCAACGAGGACGCCAGCATCGAGGTCTGGACGGCCTCACTTCCAGCCGCGGGCGCTGGCCAGCGCTTTTTGCGCATCCGCGTGACACTCCCGTAAGAAAGTTCTTCCCTATATCCCACGTCTCGTTTTCACATGATAAACTCCGCGGCTTGGATCGCCCTCGTGCGCTTCTCCACTTGAAACTCTCAACCCGAAACCTGAATCCTCGAACTCCAGATTCACCATGAAGCCCCAGCACAAAGCTCCTAGGCCGCTGGGAGGTTCTTCATGACAAGCTCCACGAGAAATCACCCCGCAGTATCCCCTTTTTTGCAGTGCCTTTCGGAAAACCTGCTTTCCGCCTTCTTTGACAAGTCGCCATGAAACTCATTTCCCTACTTTTCAGTTCAGTCCTCGTTCTCTGCCTCACGAGTTGTGTCACCCCCATCGCGCCGATTACAGACCGCGCACTCTCGGCCGAGGAGAGACGGTTGATTGGCACCTGGGCCACGACAGAGGAGACTCCTCACCCTCAGCTTGGCGTCGCATTTCCCTTGTCCACTGTGGTTCACTTTCATCCTGACCGCAGCGCCAGGCTTGAGGCTGAAACCCACAATATCTGGCAGGGCAGACACAAGCACACGATGCGGTGGGAACTGGTGAACGGCGTCATGCGTCAGACATCTGGCCTGCGCTCCATCACCATGCGCTGCACCTTCGTGGATGATAAGACGTTGCGCATTGATAACTCGTCAGGCTCCTACATCTGGCGGCGCTACAACAATGATCCTGACAGCAGCACGCAGTGGGCCATGGATCAAGAAGGCAGCAGGCATGTTTATGCCAAGCGGGATAACAGCGGTCCCATGACGGAGATGGAAAAGTTCTTCAACCGGCCTGTGAGTGATTTCTTCCCAGATTCACACGATCCCTACCGGGACAGCCTGGATCAGCGAGACAAAGCAAGGTCTGACCAGCAAAGGCGCATCCAGGAATGGCAGCAGTATAACGGACGCTGAGTCAAGTGGGTGTTTGTGAGTTGGGTGATTACAAGACCATAAGCAAAACAGTCGTCTATGACCACCCGCCGCAATCTCCTCCAATCCACCAGCGCAGGCTTCGGCTGGGTGGCGTTCAATGCGCTGCATCAGCAGTGGGCTTCGGCCGCGGCTCCGCCAAAGACGATCAATCCACTGGCACCGAAGGCCCCGCACTTCACGGCGAAGTCCAAGCGCGTGATTTTCATGTTCATGCAGGGCGGGCCGAGCCATCTGGACACGTTTGATTACAAACCGGAGCTCGTGAAGGCTCACGAGCAGAAGGTGGCGAAATACATGAGCACCGCGTTCGACTTCAAACCGCGTGGCAAGAGCGGTCTCATGATTTCCGACGCGTTTCCGGAGCTGTCCAAGCACGCGGACGATCTCTGCATCCTGAACGGCATGCAGACACGCACAAACGCGCATCAAATGGCCACCGTGGCGCTGCACATCGGCAGCGAGACGTTTGTGCGCCCCTCGATGGGCGCGTGGATCGTTTACGGCCTCGGCACCGAGGCGGAGGACCTGCCGGGCTTTGTAACCATCAACCCCGTGGCAGACACCGGAGGTGCGATGAACTATGGCTCGGCGTTTTTGCCCGCGAGCTTCCAGGGCACGCGACTCAGCACCACCGGCGGCGGCGTTCCCGATCTCTCGAATGGCCGGCTCAGCGACGCGCAGCAGCGAAAGCAGATCGAATTCATCCAAAAAGCCAATCGCAGGCTCCTCGCGGGCGATCCCGGCAATCCCGAACTCGAAGGCATCATCCAGAGCTACGAGCTCGCCTACAAAATGCAGACCAGCGTGCCCGACGTGCTCGAACTCGACCAAGAACCCGCGCACATCCGCGAGCTCTACGGCCTCGACAATGGCGACACCGAGCGCTTTGGCACGCAGTGCCTCATGGCGCGTCGGCTCGCGGAAAAAGGCGTGCGCTTCATCCAGCTCACCAGCACCGGCTGGGACCATCACCAGCAGCTCCGCGAAGGCATCACCCGCCAGGCCACATCCATCGACAAACCCATCGCCGGCCTCATCGCCGACCTGAAGCAGCGCGACATGCTCAAGGACACCCTCATCCTCTGGGGCGGCGAATTCGGCCGCGGATCGAGCTACGACAACGAACCCTACAACGGCCGCGGACACAACGGCCGCGGCTACACCATGTGGATGGCCGGTGGCGGCGTGAAAGGCGGCTTCGCCTACGGCAGCACCAACGTATCCGTCAGACCTAGCACCGTGGGTCTGTCGTAGTCAGTAAGTGTCGTAGCTTTATGGCTACGACGTTTATGACTACGAAGCGAGATCAGACCACCCTCTTGAAGCAGGACGTTTTGGGGCGCGTGACGCTCACACGGGACAAGCGCGAGGCTCTGCTCGATGAGTTCGAGCGCAGCGGCATGAAGGGGCGGCCCTTCGCCCGCATGGCCGGGGTCAATTACCAAACCTTTGCCTCGTGGATTCAAAAGCGCCGTCGTGCCCGTGGCGACTATCAAAAGATGGCGGCCATGCAAAAGACGGCCCTCCAGCGCCCTCTGCGCTCGGCTCAGCCCAATGGGAAGACCACGGCTTGTCTCCAGCTTGCTGAGGTGGCGCTGCCATCCTCTTCTGTCACGCCCTCCACTCCAGTTGCTCCTGCCGCCTTGGAGCTGCTGCTGCCAGGGGGTGCGAGGCTGCATCTGCACGATGCCTCGCAGGCAGAGCTGGCAGCTCATCTGCTGCGCCATCTCAACTCGACCGCCTCGCCCGCATGCTGAGTTTCCCTTCCACACTGCGCATCTTCATCGCGCTGGAGCCTTGCGACCTGCGTGCGGGCATGAACACGCTGCACGCATTCGTGGCAGACAAGCTCAAGGAGAACCCCAAGGACAAGGCGCTCTTCGTCTTCACCAACAAGCGCCGTCGTCTCATCAAGGTGCTGCACTTCGATGGAACGGGCCTGTGGCTGATGACCAAGCGCTTGGAAGAAGGCACCTTCTTCTGGCCCAAAGCGGCGCAGGAGGGCCAGGTGAAGCTCGAGCTCGCCGGAGGCCTTCACGCTGCTTACCGACGGCATCGACATGCACGGCGCACGTCCGCGCGGCTGGTATGAGCGGTAAGGCAGAGAGCAAACGGCGAAGGGCTGAGAGTTTTTTCGTGCGAGATGCAATGAGGTGATAAGCGCGTGACGGGCCTTCGTTTCAGCACGCACACACGATGACTGACCACGAACGCGACGCCTTGCATCAAAAGGAAGTCGCATCGCTCAAAGAGATCATCGCCCAGCTCACGCAGCACAACCGCGTGCTCCAGCTCAAGGTGGATGCGCTGGTGAAGCGGCTCTTTGGCAAGTCATCCGAGAAGCTCGATCCCGCGCAGCTCCAGATGCTGCTCGAAGGCCTGGAGGTGCCGCCTGCGGACTGCCCAAAGCCCGCAGCCTCCACCGTCGGCCTCGACGGCTCGGAGGCTGAGCAGAAGGACCACGCGCAGCCCGCACGCAAAAAGAAGCGCAGCTTTGCGCAGCTCGTCGCGAGCCTGCCGGTGGAGCAGATCATCGTCGATCCCGCCGAGGTCGTGGCCGATCCGGCAGCCTTTGTGTGCATCGGCTCGGAGACCACCAGGCTGCTCGACCATGTGCCCGCGCAGTTCCGCCAGCAGCACATCATCCGCCGCAAATATGTGCGCATCGCGCAGCGGCACCTGCCGCCCGTCATCGCCCCGCTGATGAGGCTGCAGGAGCGCTGCATCGCCAGCCCGCGACTGCTGGCCAATGTGGCCGCCTCACGCTTCGAGATGCACCTGCCGTATTACCGCATCGAGCAGCTCTACGCCCGCCAGGGCCTGCCCGTGCCGCGCCAGACACTCTGCGGCTGGATGGGCATGGCGCATCAGGCCAGCCGCCTCGTCATCGAGCAGATCAAAAGAGAAGTCTTTCAGGGTGGCTATGTGCAGATCGACGAGACACCCGTGAAGTATCAAGACCCCGAACGCGAAGGCATCTGCGGCACCGGCTATCTGTGGAGCGTGCACAACCCCGTGAGCAACATCGGCTTCATGGCCTGGCACACCGGACGCGGCACCGCATGCCTTGAGCAAATCGTGCCGGAGGACTACACCGGCCTCATCCAGTGCGACGGCTACAAAGCCTACGACAGCTTCATCAAGCAGCCCGGACGCGCAGGCAACATCACGCTCGCCGGCTGCATGGCCCATGCGCGGCGCAAATTTTACGAAGCCCAAGAAGAAGGCGAAGACGCCCGCTGGGTGCTCGCGCAAATGCAGGCGCTCTACCGCATCGAAGCGCGGATGAGAGAAGCCCGCGCCGGGCCGCTGGAGATACGGACAGCCCGACAAGAGCACAGCACCCCCATCCTCGTCGCCATCCACCACCGGCTGCAAAGCCTGCAAGCAAGCCGCGTGCACCTCCCCGCAGCCTCACCGGCGAAGCCATCGCCTACGCGCTCGGGCAGTGGGAGAAGCTCTGCGTGTTCACCCGCGACGGCCGCGGCAGATCGACAACAACCTCGTCGAGAACAGCATCCGCCCGAGCGCCATCGGGAAGAAGAACTGGCTCTTCATGGGCGACGCGAAGAGTGGCGAGCGAGCCGCCACGTTCTACACGCTCATCGCCAACTGCTACCGAGCGGGTATCAACGCCGAAGCGTATCTAACGGACCTATTTGAACGGCTGCCGAGCGCCACCACCAAGACAGTGCACGAACTGACACCCCACGCCGTAGCAGCCAAACGCCGCGCCGCTGTCGAAGCAGCCGCCGAGGAAAAGACCGTGACCGAGCGCAGCCTCGTCAACGCATGACCCGCCGCTCAAAGTCAAGCGCCGGGGCTATGGGGCTGCGATTGACGGATACGCACCAACGCCATGGGCGACACCGCCGAAACCGGCATCTTCACCACCCACGACCTCCACGCCACGGTCCTGCACCTCCTCGGCATCAACCACGAACGCCTGACGTATCGCTATTCCGGCCGCAACTTCCGCCTCACCGATGTGCATGGTGTGGTGGCGAAGGACATCATCGCGTGAAGGCGTCCATGCGCTGCGTTTCATCAAAGCGTGGCAGCAAGTCGTGGTCGTGAGTGACGACGACGAGCGTGCTTTGGCGAGTCTTGGCATCCTCGATGAGCAGATCCGTCACAACCTGGGTTCGGAGTGGATCGAGCGAAGCCGTGGGTTCATCGGCGAAGAGAAACCTTGGTTCGTGGGCGAGCGCCCGGGCAATGGCGACGCGTTGGCGTTCGCCTTGAGAGAGCTGGCTCACGAGCTTGGTGCGGTGAGTGGCGATTTGCAGTCGTTCGATCAGCGCGGGGAGGTTCGAGGAGGCTTTGGCAAGGGTTTCGCGGCTGAATTGATGCGGCAGAAGGATGTTTTCCTCGACGGTGAGGTAATCGAGCAAGGCGAAGTCCTGAAACACGAGCCCAATGTGTCGCAGGCGAAGGGCTCGCAGGGCTTCGCGGGACATTTGGGATAGGTTTTGACCTTCCAACTCCACGATGCCGCTCGATGGAGCGAGCAGACCGGTCATGAGGCGCAGCAGTGTGGTCTTCCCGCCGCCGCTGGCTCCAGCGAGGGCGAGTGTGGCCCCCGCAGCGACCTTCAATTCCGACACCGCGAGCCGAAAGGTATCGCCCGGATAGGCGAAAGTGAGATCGCTGATGCTCAGGGCGTGCTTCATGGCGATTCATTTAATCCCGCAGCGCCACGGCCGGATCGACTCGGGCAGCGAAGAAGGAGGGGATGACGGCGGCGAGGAGGCAGAGGAAGACGGCGGTGGAGCAGATGATGCTCAAATCGGCGAAATCGGTGTGGGCGGGGATCTCGGAGAGGAAATAGATGTCCTTCGGGAACAGGTCGAGTTTGAAGGCGCTCGCCAGCCATTCGCGGAAGGTATTACGCACCGATAGAACCGCGAAGCCTCCCAGGATGCCGCCGATGACCCCGATGATGGCGACAAAGCCTGCCTGAGCGACGAAGATGGCGATGATCTGCCAGGCCCGCGTGCCGAGGGCAGTGAGAATGCCAATCTCACGGCGCTTTTTCACGGTGACGGTGATGGTGGTGTTCATCACGCAGATGGCGGCCACGAGCATGATGAAGAGAAGAAGGAAGTACATCATGACTCGCTGGTTCTCGACGGATTGTAGCATGTCCTCATGCTCTTGATCCCAGGTGCGCCAGCCCCATTGCGGCGGCAGGGTGCCATCGGTGTAGGCGGTCTCCATGAGATCGGCAGCGGCATCAGGATCGACGAGCTCGAGTTCGATGCCGGTGACCTCGCCATCGAGATCGAAGAACTCCTGGGCGATGTTCAGCGGCACATAGCCACGCATGCCCGCCGTATCGCCACGGAGGATGCCGGTGAGTTTGAGGTCTTTGGAAAGGATGCTGACGCTGTCGAGCTTCTCCGCCCGCTGCTCGTCGGCGGCGTCTTCGGGGATCTCACGCACATCGGCGATGAATTGCCGCACGCTGGCGGAGGCATGCACGACGATGGTATCGCCAAGCTTGGCCCCGATGTCGCGGGCCTGCTGATCGGTGAGGATGATGTTGTCGTCGTTGAGGTCGAAAACGCCTGCGGTGAGATGCTTCGAGAGCTTTTTGGCGAGGGCGTTATCCTTCTCAGGTGACAAACCGAGCACCGGCAGGCCTTGCAGACTGCCTTCTTTTTCGACGACGACATTGCCTTCGGCCACGGGAGTCGCTGCGATGAAGCGTTTATCTTTAGCGAGTTTGTCGCGGAGTTCACGCCAGCCGGTGGCGGAGGGAGATTCGGGGCCGGTTTCGCCGCCGTTGTGCAGTCGCATGACGACAACATGGGGCTCAAAGCCGAGCAACATCTTCCGAAACTCGATCTGCCAGCCTTTGAAGACGGACATGACCGTCACGAGCACGCCCACGCCGAGCACGACGCCGAGCATCGAGATCACGGTGATGACCGAGATGAAGCTACGCGTCGGGCGCAGGTAACGGAAGGCGAGGAAGAGAGGAGCGAGCACGGTGGGGAATGACGAATGGATCAATCTCGCAGCGCCACCGCTGGATCGACGCGGGATGCGAGCCAGGCGGGCGGCAGAGCAGCGGCTAGACAGAGCAGGACGGAGCCGCAGGCAGTGTAGGCGATGAAAGCGGGATCGATGTGAGCAGGGATAGTGGATAGGAAGAGGTCCGCCTCGCCAGAACTGCCGCCGGTCAGCGTGGCGATGAGGCCGCGGATGTCATTGCGGTAGCGCAGCACCAGGGCACTGAGGCCGAGTCCGGTGAGCGTGCCGATGACGCCAACGACGGCGGCTTGGGAGACAAAGATTTGAATGATCTGCCCTTGCCGAGCACCGAGGGCGGCGAGCACGCCGATCTCGCGTCGTTTCTGGGTCGTGACGGTAATGGTGGTGTTCATGACGGCAAAAGCCGCCACGAGGCCGATGATGCCAATGATGAAGAACATCATGAAGCGCTCGTTGCTCATCGCGGCCAACCGGGCGTCTCCCTCATCCGTCCACAGCACGACTTTCCATCCGGCGGGGATGATGTTCTGCTCTTCGAGGCGCTTCTTGAGTGCTTTGATGTCGTTCGGATTGGTCGTCTCGGCCATGATGCCGGTGAAGTTTTCTCCGAGACCAAAGATTTGCTGAGCAGTGGCCAGTGTGGTGTAGGCGAAGTGCCCGGCGGTCTCGGCGCGGGTGTAGCCGAGGAGCTTCGCCTCGATCGGTCGGAGTTTGATGAGCTTGAAGGCTTCGTGACGCTTCTTTTCATCGGAAATATCCGACGCCACGCGAAAGCGATTTACCGCGCTGGTGACATTCGAGGAGGCATAAACCGCCAGCGCATCGCCAGGGCGTGCGTCGATCTCTGCGGCGGTGTAATCGCTTGTGACGATGCCGCCATCGGAAAGCTCCATCGTGCCGTCGAGGCGGTGCTTGGATACTTTGGCCATGTAGGAGGCAGCGGAATCTGCCGGGAGACCAAAGAGCACGGTGGCGGATTGATTGCCCTCATGCTCGATGAAGAAAACACCGCCCGCATAGCTCATCGCGGACTGGATACCCGCCTGAGGGCGCAGCTTAGCGAGCGTCGCTTCGATGATGGAAGGTTCAGCGGGCTTGCCGTCGGCGGGTTTGAGAATGAGATGCGGCTGGTAGCCGATGAGCGCTTGGCGGAACTCGCCTTCAAAGCCCTGCATGACGGCATTCACGACGATCATCATGAGCACCCCCACCGCCACGCCAAGGATCGAGATCACCGTGATGACGGAGACAAAGGACCGCTTCGCACGGAGATAACGGCGGGCGAGAAAGGAGACGGCGCTGACAGACATGAAGGCGCGGAATGAGGCGCGAAGCAGGCCTCGGCGCAAAAGGATTCTCGTGCTGGTTTGATTGCGCCGTTGTTCAAGTCCCGGACGGGTTCGATTTACCCGAGCCGAACCGCCACCCCGCCCAGACAGCGACTATGATCAGACCTGAGGAAACCATCAAGCGAGGTAATTCATCAGGGAGAGAAGTGGCTCCCACACAAACAGGTATCAGCATGGGAAAGGCAAATTCCAAGGCCGTCTTCCGCCAATGAATTCTTCCCAGTCTAGAGGCTAAAACAGAAGCCCCGCCTGCCAAAGCGGCCGGAATGACAGAGCCGACGGTCAGGGGAAGAAAGCAGCAGGGTCCAAACTGGCACATAAAGACGGCTCCAAAGAAGCTGGCGGCAATGACCACAAGCGTGAGCATGTCCCCGAGATTACTATGGTTGGTGCGCGGCATGACTGTCTTTATTTAGTTGGTGCGCACTTAACTTCGAGCAATCGAACGCACAAGTCGGGCAATTCAATTGCTACCTGCTGGTTTAGCGTTTCCACTAAACAGCCCATAACGCGGGCTAAAGATGTAGGCGAGCATGAAAAGGCCGCCGAGCACGACGATGATCGTAGCACTGACGCTCCAGCCGAGCGGATACGAGAGGAAAAAGGCCGCCACGGAGCCAAGGCCGCCGATGATGCCGCCGCCCCAGAAGAGCGTGCGGGCATTGTTGGTGAGCAGATAGACCGTCGCCGCCGGGGCGACCATCAAACCGACGCTCAAAATGCAGCCGACGGCTTGCAGCGAGGAGATGAGCACGAGGATGGTGATGCCAAACAAGGCATAGCTGAGCAGTCTCACGGGCACACCGAGGCTCGCGGCGATGTTGGGCTCGAAAAGGTAGATCAAGAGCGGCCTTTGCAGGGCGATCAAGGCGAGCACCGCGACGGCGCTGATGCCAAACGCGATCCACAAATCGCTGTCCGCCATGCCGACGATGCTTCCGAAGAGCCATTCATCGAGCTGCTGGCGGATATCGAGCTTCGTGAGAATGAGCAGACCGCCCGCGAAGGCCGTCGTGTAGAGAATGCCCATCGCCGTGTCCTGATCGAGCCGCGAGGTGCGCGAGAGAAAGAGTGAGCCGAGGCCGACGATCAGCGCGGCAAACACGGCACCCGCCAGCGCACTCCACTGCGTCAAGCCGGCCACCAGCACGGCCAGCGCAATGCCTGGCAACAACGCATGCGAGAGCGTCCCAATCTTCAACGCCGATTTTTGCAGCACCACAAAAGCACTCACGAATCCATTCGCGAACCCGATCATCAAACACGCCAGCAACGCCCGCTGAGCGATGGGCTCGGCGAGGCAGTCGGAAAACGTGGTGGAGAGAATCATGGAGAATTTTGGAGTGCTGGGGCGAAGCGGAGCGAGAAATGACGAATGAAGAATTTAGAATGACGAATGAATGACGAAGCTCGATGGCCTGGAAGGCGCTCGCGGGCATTCGTCATTGGAAATTGGGGCTTCGTTCGTCATTCGGAATTCCTCATTCGTCATTTCTCGCCGTAGGCAGTTGTGATGTTCTCTTTCGTGAAAGCCGTCTCCATCGTCCCGAACGCGATCTGGCTTCGTTTGATCAAAAGAAGCTCGTCGAAGATCTCCGGTGCGGTCTGGAGGTCATGGTGGCTGGCGATGAGGAGGCGGCCTTCGTGAGTGAGCTCGCGGAAGAGTTTGGCGAGGCTATCTTGAGCGGGTTTGTCGAGGCCGGTGAAGGGTTCATCGAGGAGGAGGACGTGCGCTTCTTGCGCCAGGGCACGGGCGATGAAGGTGCGTTGTTGTTGGCCACCGCTCAGGGCGCTGATCTGGCGGTCCTGGAGGTCGAGCAGGTTCATCGCGGTCAGGGCTCGCTCGACGATTTCGTTGTCGTGTCGGGAGAACGAACGCCACCAGCCGAGGTTCGGATAGCGGCCCATCTCGACGAGGCCGCGCACGGTGATGGGGAAGTTCCAGTCGATGTCGCCACGCTGCGGCAGGTAGGCGATTTCATGGCTGCTGCGGGTGAGCGGCTTGCCTCGCCAGAGGATGCTGCCGCTATCGGCGCGGATGAGGCCGGCGAGGGATTTCAGCAGCGTGCTTTTGCCTGCGCCATTCGGCCCGATGAGGGCGATGCTGCGTCCACATTCGGTGGAGAAACCAATGCCGTCCAAGGCGAGCACCTCGCGGTAGGTGACGCGGAGGTTCGAGACTTCGAGCTTGTGATGATGCGTCGAGGCATCGCCTCCGCCGCCCCAGCAGACGTGACCATCCGCGTGCGTGTGCCCGCAGGTGCTGTGGTCGTGATCGTGGGAGGCGCTTACCATTGGAAGTGATAGACTTCGTTGAGGCTGCCGGCGGCGGACCAGTTGGTTTCTCGTTTTGTATCCTGGCCATCGGGTTCGATTTCGATGGTCAAAGCCTGGTCAGGAGCGCCGTAAGCCCAATCAGCGGCGACGAGCAGGTCGAGGCTCAAAGGCAGCGTAGCCTCGAATTCGACCGCGTTGTCGCTCCAATCGCCTTTTTCGAGCAGTTCAAGCTCGCCGAGCTTCACGCTGAGCTTCTCCGGTTTGTGGACGAAACGCACGCGAACGAGCGACTTGGCCTCTTGAGGCTTCGCGGTGGCTTTCGCGGCCTTCGGAGGCTCAACAGGGGCGTTTCCAGTCAAATACGCCAAGGGGACGGCCAGCCCGATGAAGGCGAGCACGAGCAAAAAGAGCTGGATGGGCGGCGAACCTCGCATGGTGGCTTATTTCGTCGTGCCGAGTGCCGCCACGATGGCGCGGACGTTGTGGGCGATCATCGTTTCGAAGGTATGCGCATGCTTCGCGGTGCCATCGGCCACCAGCGGATCGCCCATTTTCACGCCGGTGCTGCGCACGATCTCGGCGAGCACCTTCGGATTGGCCTGATCCTCGGGGAAAGCGGCTTTGATGCCGTGTTCGCGGATGGTGGCGATGGATTCCGTGACGTGCTTCAGGCTCGAATCATCGCTGCGGGACACGCCAAGGATCGAGATGGGCTCGAAGCCGAACTCCTTGCAGAAGTAACCGAAGGCATTGTGCGCCGTGACGAGCTTGCGGTCCGCACGGTCGATCTTGGCGATTTCGATCTTCGCCCAGGTTTTGAGCTCGCCGAAGCGCTTGGAGGCCGTTTTGGCATTTGCGGCGTAGGCGGCTTCGTTGGCTGGATCGGCCTCGGCAAAGACTTCCGCAACGATGCGGGCGGCCCGCTGCATGTTCTCGGCGCTGTGCCACCAGTGAGGATCAAACTCGCCGTGATGGTGATCGTGGCCGTCACCATGATCGTGATCGCAGGCGTAGGGGATGGATGGCACCTTTTCGCCCACTTCGACGAGCTTCACGCCCGCGCCGAGGCTGTCGCGCAGCTTGTCGAGGTAGGTTTCGAGGCCTTTGCCGGAGGCGAGGATCAATTTCGAGCCGCGCATGGCCGCGATGTCCTTGGTGGCGGGCTCAAAGTGATGGACGTCACCGCCCGGCTTGAGGATCTCGACGACTTCCACGTTCGCGCCGCCGACCTGACGAGCCAGATCGGCCACGATGGGATGCAGCGTGGCCACCTTCATGGCCGCGAGGGCTGGCGAGGCGAGGCAAAGGAGGGCGAGCAGAGTCTTCATGCAAGTAAGTAGCTCTTTCGTACTGCCAGCACAATGCCGTTCTTGCTATTCACTTCGTCTGGTTGATCGGCCCAGTGACTGGCACGGCGGCAGCTCACGAAATTCTGGACAGCCCCCCTGCCCTGTCGCATGGATGCCCCGCTGATTCGTAATATCGACAAACCCCGACCTTTCCGCATGTCTCTCAAGGTGATCCGCCTGTTCCTTCCCGCCCTCGCTCTCACCCTGGCCGCCTGCTCTTCCAGCAGCGGCGGACGCCGTGGGCAAACGCAGTATCTGGAGGCCTTCGCGCCGCAGAGCGTGCCTCATTCCTCTCTCTACGATGCCGATCAGGTGACCTACTGGGATGGCGATGGCATGTCGGGAAGCCCGAGCATCACGATCGACCTGAGTGATCAGAAGGCCTATTTCTACAAAGGCGGCCAACTCGCCGGGGTGAGTGCTCTTTCCACGGGGGACGAAAAGCACCCCACCAAGACGGGGAACTTCAAAATCATCCAGAAGGACCAGTGGCATAAATCGAACCTGTATGGCGACTTTGTGGATGCGGCGGGCAATGTCGTCGTGGCCAACATCGACATTACCAAGGACAAGCCACCTGCGGGCACCCGTTTCGAGGGCTCCAAAATGCATCACTTCATGCGCTTCACGGGCGGCATCGGCATGCATGAAGGCTTCCTGCCCGGTTATCCGGCCTCTCATGGCTGCGTGCGCATGCCCGGCCACATGGCTGCCACCTTTTTCAACAACGTCAGCATGGGCACGCCAGTCACGGTGAAACCCTAAAGTTGAGAACCACCCGCTACCATGACCGACCTCCCACTCGAAATCGGCCCCACGGAAGTGAGTTATCTGATGGGGCGGCCAGGTGATCAAGGCTTTCGCCTGATCGACTGCCGAGAGCAGGATGAATGGCACATCTGCCGCCTGCCCGGTGCCGTGCTCGTGCCGATGTCCCGGATTGATGAATTAGCCCCCTTAGCATTCACAAACCTGCAGGAGCACCTGATCGTGTATTGCCACCACGGCATGCGTAGCCAGCGAGTGGCTCAATGGCTACGTTCGAACGGCTTTGTGAATACGCAGAGCATGCGTGGGGGCATTGATGCGTGGTCGGATCTCGTGGACCCCGATATGCCGAGGTATTAAAGCCGGGCGAATTGGCGGGATGAAGTAGCGTAGGGTTTCGCGAGTGCCTGCGTTGATGCAGCAGCCATGAAAAAATGTGTCACCCATCTCCTCACGATCTGCTTTGCCTCCAGCATGCTGCTGGCTCGGGAGGTCAAACCCAAGGCCGAGACCACCAGCGTCGCTGGGGCTACTGGGGGCCTTCGATCAAGCATCTGAGCCCACCGGCTGGGCTCGCGAGCGCGTCATCGCCACGGCGATGCGCAATCTTGGCCACAGTTACCAGCATCATCATGTGCCCGAACAGGAGCCACCGGCCCACTGGCCGCGTGATCCGGATCAAAAGACACCGATGGGTAAGGGCGTGGATTGCAGCAACTTCACCGGCTTCGTCTATAACCTCGCGCTGGGCATCTTTCCCTCCACGGGCATCAAGCAGCAGTCCGAGATGACCGAAGCGGCTGGGCCGGGCGCGAAGGACGCCAACGGCGTGACGATTCCCGATGGCGTGCAACTCCGCGCCTTCAAACGCAGCGTGTGGTATTTCACCCAAGCCAGCCATGTGCTGCGCATCATCCCGGAGGACAAATAACCACGCTGCAGCCGCTCAGCGTGGTGTGGCGGGGGTCTTGAGCTCGCCTGCCATCTCTAGGAGGGCGTCCATCATCTTCACAGAGGCCTGCGGTTCGAGATTGTTCGTGCCGGGCCAGGTCTCGTAGCCGCCGAGCTCAAAGTGACGCGGCGTGGGCATGTAGCCATAATAGCCGTGCGCCAGCTCGACCATGAAGGACTTGGCGAAGGGGCTGCGCTTTTTGAACTCGATGCCCGTCTCCGCGAAGGTTTCGGTTGGCGTGGTGCCGATGCAAATGTCCCCAATGCGAAGGATCTGCACGGGCGTCTTGGTCTCCGGGCTGGCCTTCGCGAGGCGCTGGACGCGTCCGGCATAGGCGAGCGGGAGATCAGCCTTGCCACCCTGGATGCGGGGAGCTTTCGCTTCGGTTTCTTTGGCCCAGGTGATGAGTTCGTCAGGAATGCTGCGCCACTTCACGTCAAGTTCGCGATAGCGAACAGCCAGCGGAGCGCTGTTTTCCCATTTCAAATCGGCGACGGCCGCGTTGACCTTCGCCGCCACATCTTCGGCGACGTAGCGCATCTGCTCGTAGGGTGCCTTGCGCGGCTGCGGGGTGCGGAAGTTGATGTTGTTGGCATCGCCGCTGGTGCCATTGGCCATCATGGCGACGAAGGGCGGATACTCGCCACCGTCTTTTTGGAGTCGTTTCAGGGCCTCGCAGTAGTAGCCGTAGTAATCGGCGGAGATATCCGCGCCGTTCACGCCGCCGACGTAGTGCAGCGAGTAGGCGGAGTAGATCGAGATGAGCCTGCCGCCAGGCTCACGAAGTGCGATGAAGGACACGGTGGGATCGGGCTCGCCCGCGGGTTCGACCAAAGCAGGGTTCCCTGCCCCAGGGTTCATTTTGACCTTGTCGATTTTGCCGAAGGGATTCGGCGGCATGCTGCCTTCCTTGAGAAACCAGCGGCGGATGTGGACATGCTCCGGCACATCGACGGTGCCAAAAGCGATCTCGGCCGGGCGCAGTGCATTCAGCGCCCGACGGACACCATCGGCGATGCGTCGCGCGACGAATTGCTGGTAGTCCGTGAGCTCCAGATCGGAGTAGTAGCCGCGCACTGGACCGCCGAGCGCATTCACGGCGGAATGCGTGTGCGTGCCGCTGATGAGCACGTTGGCCGCGGGAATGCCGGTTTCCTTCTCGATGTGCTCACGGGCCTTCAACGAGACGCTGCGGTGTAGGCCGAGCAAATCACACACGACGAGCGCAAGCTTCGTTTTGCCATCGTCGAGCACGAGACACCGGGCGTGAAGCTCATCATGAATGTTCGTGCAGGGATAAGGTGCAAAACCTCCGACGACCTCGCCGCCGAGAGGAGGTGTGATGTTGGACGTGGCCGCGCCTGCTTTGAGCGGAGCATCAGCAGCATGAAGGGCGAAGGCGGTGGCGAGCAGGAGAAGGAGCGGGCGCATGAAGGCAGTACAGCCTTCGCGAGGCTTTTTTGTCACGGCTTCTCGATGAGTGGATCTCCCTGGCGATGAAGATGCTGGAAGTCCGAGAGGTTCAGAGTGTTCAACCGTTCTACCCCGATCTTTCGCGCTGCGATGAGGTGCATGTAGTCATAAATGCCACCACCTCGCACACCTTGCTTTCTTGCCTGAGACTGGGCCACGAGAATCTCATCGACGGTAAGCTCGACGAACTGAATGCAGGGACGAATGCTCTCGCGAATCATCCTCGCGGCCACATCGGCATCGATCCTCGCACCGAGTCGGCCACCGGTCAGCGTGGCGAAGGTTTCATTCAGCGAGTGGGGACTCGTCCAGTTTCCCTGCGCCATCATCAAAGCATCGCAAGCGACATGATCAGGATCGTCAGGCAGTAGCGACGCGACGAGCACAGAACTGTCGATGTAACGGCTCATCGGCTAGCCGCTCGATTGACGAGCGCCTCACGTTCCTCACGAACGGCTTTTCCAGCGTCCATGACCATGCCGGTGGGAGCGAGCACCACACGGCCGCTGGCTGAAATCGCCGTCGCCTCGGCGAGAGGCACTTCTTTGACGATCTCAATGCGGTCCGCCGTCACTTCAGCCCTGACGCGTGCGCCAGGCTGGCCACCAAAAACGCGGCGCAGCGTCTCCGGCAAGGTGATCTGGCCGGATTCATCAATGGTCAGGGTGGCGGTCATGCGACCAAGACTATGCCCAGCATGATAAAGCTCAACTTTCAATTGCTCCCGAGCTTCGCCTCACGGCTTCCAATCCGCGGGCAAACTCAATGACCACACTTCGCTCGAAAGCGGTCTCGTGGCCGCCGAGGACCCAGAGTTTGCCTTGGAAAACGAGCACGGAATGCTCGTGGCGGGCTTTCCAGCAGGTTTTCGTATCCAAACGCTGCCACTCGCGGCCATCGGCGCTGTGCCAGACGTCGCCAAAGTTGTCCTTTTCCTTCGACCAGCCGCCGATGACCCACATCCGGCCGCGATAAACGGCAGCGCTGAACCACAACCTCGGAGCCCACGGGGCATTTTCGGTCTCGCAGGTCCAATTCACGCCATCGCTGGAGGACCACACATCGTTTCGGGCCTCATAGGTCGGCACATAGTTTCCACCGCCGAGGACATACATTTTATCGTTCAAGGCCACCGCTTGATGGTACGCCCGAGGCGACCATGCGGCCTTCGCGGTGGCTTGGGTCCACGTTTGGCCATCTGCGGAGGACCACACATCGTTTTTCACGCTGGTGGCATCGCCAAAGTAGTAGTTCTCGGTGCCGCCGAGCATCCATAGGCGTCCGCGATGCTCGACGAGACCTGCAGCAAGGCGCGGCGACCATCCGGCGGCGGCCGTGACTTGCTTCCTTGAGGTGCCATCGCCCGATGACCACACCTCGTTGCTGGCGGAGTGCCCCGGCAGTCGGCCATTGAACCAGCCGCCCATCACCCAGGCCTTGTTTTGGAAAGCGAGGCTCATCGCGAGATCGCTGTGCTTCCAAGGTGTTTGCGGTGCGGCGAGCTTCCATGTCTTGCCATCGGCGGATGACCACACATCGCGTGGTGGAGCCTCGAAGGATTGAAACCAGCCACCACCGATCCAGAGTTGGTCGTTCAAGACGAACTCCACCTGCGAGTCGCGTGCCTGCCAGGGCGCGGTGGCTTCGAGCACCCAGTCGGCGGCAGGTAGCGACGTGGTGAGGAGGAGAAAAAGCAGCGGCTTCATGGTCATCTCATACGCGGTGGATGGACGATTCCCGCTTTTGAGCATGTGTTGAAAGCTAGCCCTCTCTGCGCACGACTTGCTGGCGCTCATTTACATCATGAAAACACGTCGCCACTTCCTCGCCGGGCTCACCACCGCTGCCGCCGCCACTTGGACCCAATCCATCCACGCAGCTCCCGATCCGAAAAAAGACGTGGTCATCGGTCACGGCACGCATCGCTACAAGGTGAACAAGGACTGGGTGCCCGCCGGTCAGGGTCGCCATCACCCCATCCTGAACTGCCACGAGATGGTGCAGGTCAAAGACGGCCGCCTTTTCATGGTGGGTGATCATTCGCACAATCAGATGCTCGTCTTCAAACCGGACGGCACCATCCTCGAATCCTGGGGCGGCATGTGGCCCGGCGGCCACGGCTTGAGCCTCTCGAATGAAAATGGCGAGGAGTTCCTTTTCGTCACCGACAGCGGCCTGTGGAAGAGCGGCAATGGCGGCTACCGTCAGACGGGTCGTGTCACGAAGACGGACCTCACGGGCAAGGAAATCTTCTCGATCAGCCACCCGATGAGCGTCGGGGCTTACGAGCCTGACATGGTCTTCAACCCCACCGAGACCGCGGTGGCTCCGAATGGCGATATCTACATCGTGGACGGCTACGGCTCGCAGTTCGTGCTGCGCTACGACGCACGCGGGAAATTCATCCAGCGCTTCGGCGGCAAGGACGGCGTGCCCGCCGAGCAAAAGCTGAACAACGCCCACGGCATCGCCATTGACACCCGCCAGGGCGCGGACAAGGCCACCGTCGTCGTGACGTCGCGTGTCGATAACTGCTTCCGCCGCTTCACGCTCGATGGCAACTACCTCGAAACTCTTCCCGTGCCCGGCGCGATGGTCTGTCGTCCGGTCATCAGCGGTCAGGAGCTCTACGCCGGGGTGTGCTGGAGCAAGACGCCGGAGATCAACAAGCTGCCGCAGAATCCCAGTGGCTTCACCGTGGTGCTCAATGCCGAAAACAAGGTCGTCAGCGCCCCTGGCGGCACCGAACCGGTCTATGAGGACGGCAAACTGAAGCCGCTCCAGCAAGCCGAGCGTGTCTTTGACCATGGTCACGACGTCTGCGTGCTCGAAAACGGCGATTTGATCGTGTGCCAATGGAACGCTTTTCAGACCTTCCCGATCAAGCTGGAGAAGGTGGCCTAGATTTTCCAGTCGCCACTCGTTCGGTAAACCGTCACCAGTGATCGCAGCAGCCAGCGGACGCATAGCTCGGACGCGGGAAAGGCCGGCAGGGCGACCAACCAGATGGGATTCGCCCAGTCGGCCGCGACGCCGACACAGAAGCAGATGCATGCGGTGATGATGAGAGCGACCGATGAAATGATCAGGAGGATTTGCCCGACCACCGGCAGCAGGCGAACCTTGCCAAAAAGACAGGTCCATTTGAAGGCAAACGCGACGATGCCGAAAAGCCTGAAGCCAAGCAGCATGCCGAGGAGGATCATGATACCATTGGGCAGGCTGTATTCCCCGGTGATGAAACGGCCCGGGGTCACCGCACCCGAATAGCTGATGCCAGCGACCGAGCGAATCAGGATGAACAAAAAACACACGGGGACCGCCGTGAGAATGGCCCCGGCATAGTAGCCGAAACGGCGACGCAGGACTCGTAGATCCCAGCGCAGAAAAGCCGAGACCGTGTCCTGGGATTCCACCGGCAGCCAGCCGAGCCGACGCATCACCGGCAGCCACACCGCATCGGGCTGCCACCACCCGATCGGGAAGAAGAGGGTCAAGATGACAAGCACCAGGCCGATGTTCTCGATGTGGTGGCGCACCGAGCCGCCGGTTTCAAAATACCCCGGCAGCTCAAACACCACCGACAGAAGTGCTCCGACGAGGGCCGCCAGCCGGAGCACCCGTGACCACTCGGGCAGCGGAGGCTCCCAGGAGGCCAGCTGAGATGGGAGACCTTCCGGCGACCACTTTTCCTCCAAATGACCGCGGACCATCGCGGCCATGCGCTGGCGAAATTCGGGTGTCACCAGCGTGGCGTGCTCCTGGGGCGCATCCTCGCAGGCCTGGAGAGGCTCTTCTTCCTCCTCATCTTGCCCGGCCTCTTCCTTGAGGAGGTAATCTCCCTCCTCCAGCCATTCCTCCGGCGCGATCGCATGACTGCTGGGCATGCCTTTGGAGTGCATGCGCCATTCGCGAAGATGCATGGCGAGCATGGCCTCCGCGGTGGCGGCAGGCGTGTCGAGCGTCATCTCCGGCAGATCCTCCGGCTGCTGATCACGCACATGATGCATGAGAGCGAGCAGCACGAACACCAGCATCGCGGCGCAGTAAAAGAAGGCATCGAGAGGCATCGGGCCGCCTTGTCCAAACCATTCGCAAAGCTTTGCCTGAGGCAGAAACATCAGCGCCTCACCGAGAAAGGCAGGCGATGGCAGGGAGGGAAACTTCGTTCTCGCCAGCAGCCAGACAAGGACCGCGACCGAGGCCGCAGGAGGAAGCACGGCCACCATGCCCAGCCGAGGCACTCGGGTGAAGAGCGGAACCAGGAGCAGCCAGGCCAGACACGAACCGACGAGCACCACGCCAACTCCGGCAAGCTGCGCCGCGTCGGTGATCGAAAAAGGAACCTCCCCGGCGAGCCGTGCCGTCAGCGCCAACGGCACGCCAAAAAGCAGGACGAGCCCCAGCCCCTCTCGCGTTTCTTTCCGCACCCGATCCAGCACATGCAGATAGATTTTTCTCAAGGAGGCCGGCATGTGAATCAAGGGCGTGACCTCAAACGTCTTCGGACCGACGAGCACAAACCCGAGCAGCAACCCGCCGCTCACGAGTAGCAAAGCGCTCAGCCCGTAAGCTCCTGGCAGTTCGGTTTTGGCTTTGCCTAGCTCGATGACCGGCAGATTCGGAAACAAGGTCAGCATCCAGAGGCCGCAGAAGATGAGCAGGCACTGAACTGCCTTTTGCCAAAGCAGCGCCCGCCGCATGGAACGGCTCGCCAGCCAGTCGTCCGGGCTGTGCTCACGCACGGCGGCGGCGAGCTTGCGCACGAGTTTCTGGTCGTAGAGCTCCTTCATCGGCGGCGGGCGGTGAGGAGCTGCTCCAGCTTGCGCGGGTCACGTTGCAGATCGGCCTCGGCATCGAGCACGGTGAGCTGGCCGCGGCTGATGACGGCGATCTTGTCCGCGAAGCCACAGGCCAGCTCCACCATCTGGGTGCTGTAAAGGATGATGCGTCCGCGTTCCCGTGCCGCCGCGGCGGCCTCCTCGCGAAACACGCCGATGCCCTGCGGGTCCATGCCCGAGGCGAACGGCTCGTCCAGCATCCACACCTCCGGATCGACGGAGGCCATGGCGGCGAACGCGGTCTTGTAGCGTTGCCCACGAGAAAAGTTACTCACCGGCACGCCGCACAGCGAGGCGATCTGCAAACGGTCCGCCAGATCGGCCACGCGGTGCTCCACGCCGGGCCTTTCCGCCTGCCAGAGCCGCAGGTGCATGGCGATCACCTCCAGAGGGTCCGTGTCAGCAAAGAGATCGGGGAAGTCCGGCAGGAACATCAAGCGCCGGCGCAGGTCCAACCGGCCGCGTGTCAGGATCTCGCCATCCATCCGCACATCGCCCGAATCAGGCGTCGAAAGCGTGGAGAGGCAGCGCAGCAGCGTGGTCTTCCCCGCCCCGTTCGCCCCGAGCAGCGCCACGATGCAGCCGCCCTCAAATTCGGCAGTCACATCCTGGAGCACGCGGCTGCCGGGATAGGATTTATTGATGGAATTGAGCCACAAAAGCATGACAAACAGGTACGGACCCATTTTGCCCCCAAGCTGGCAAGCACTTTCCACGTCTCTCCTCCCGATGCGCACGATCCTGATTCTCCTCCTCGCTTCTTTGAGCCTGCACGCGGCCGAGGTCGTGCATTACCACGACGAGGTCGGCAGGCGTTTTTTGACGCTGACGACCAACGGCAAGCGGGTGGAGGTTCGGGTGAGGTTTGCCTACGATCCCGGGTCAATGGGCGTTTGGGATGGAAATGGCGAGAAGCGGGACATCGGACTGGTCTTTGCCGCCACGGTGCCGGAGGAAGGCATGGATCGCGGCCCGTTTTTCGCAGCGAAGCTGAGTGACACGAAGGTGGTCATCGATTTCCGGAGTGAAAAGCCGGACCAGCCTGATCCGGGCATCCGCGGGGAATTTCGCAAGATCAGCGAGGAGAAGCGCCTGCAACTCGCCAAGAAGGAATTCAAGGCCGCCGAGGACCGGCTCGATCTCGCCTGGAAGAATGCCAGCCGCGAGGGCAGCCCGGCGGACAAGGCAATCGTGTCAGACTGGAAATCGTGGTGGCCTAAACTGCGTGAGTCATGGCTCAAGGTGGCCGCGCAGCCTGCCGATGACAAAACCGCCGACCACTGGCTGAAGAAATCCCAGGCCACCATGCTGGCCTACGCCTTCAACGAGCAACGGGTGGACCCCAAACACTCCGGCGGATGGGATGGCGAGTATGATGACGGCTTTGGCGGCCATGTCTCCATCCGCGTGGCGAAGGACGGCCGGCTGCGAGTGACGATGAACTGCACGCGTGGAAGTGAGGCACAGGGCACTGATCTGAGCTTGGATATTCCAGCGGATGCGTTGAAGCAAGAGGGCAGCGAACGTACTGCCTCAGGTTTTACACGCCCGCCTGCGATGGAGACTCCCGATGCGCCGAAAAGCCTTCGCGTGATGCTACGGCGTAAAGGCGGCGGTCTGTGGGTGGAGGTGATCCGCCAGCCCAACGCTTCCGCCTGGCTCGATGGCATCTACCGATGGTATCCAGTGCCCGAGGCGGTGGAGTAAAACAGGTCAGGCATACTCGATGAGGGCCTTCACGACTTTTCGCTCGCGGACAGCAGCAAAGCCATCGGCTATCTGATCGAGCTGAAAGCGGTGCGTGATGAAGTCTTTCGAGGTGAGCCGACCTTCACGAATCCACTGGCAGAGCTGAGGCTGGGCCTCGCGTTCGTATTGCCGCGTGGGCCATTGGTGAACGAAGAGGTTGAAATTGAAATCGGCGAGCTTGCGATCGAGGTGCAGCGGGCCGCCGGTGAGGACGCCGTAGATGCAGTGAGAGCCGCCGCGTTTCAGCAGAGGAAGGGCTTGCATGGCGATCTCCGCTTTGCCGACGGCATCAATGACCGCATCGAGTTTTTTGCCTCGGGATTGGGAGAGCTGGGCGATGGCTGGATCTCCGGGAGCAAAGACGGCATCGGCTCCGAAGGCTTTGGCGCGGACTTGCTTCTCGGGATGGCGGTCCACGACGCCGATCCAGCCAAGGCCGAAGAGGCGACCGAGTTTGACGAAGCTCTGCCCCACCGGGCCGGCACCGAAGATGAGCACGTCATCGCCGGGGCGAAGGTGGAAGTCTCGAAACGCTCCCAAGACCTCCCGCCAAGTGCAGAGAAGCACGGCTTCCTCAGCCGGGATGTCCGCATCGACGCGGGTTTGAATCTCGAAAACCTCGATCCAGCCATTTTTCTCATCGGCCACGCCATCGGCGACCATGGCGAGGTGATCGTTGGCGAGGGTGAATTCACCAAAACCGCCCCAACCACTATCCACGCCGTCTTTTTGCAGATCAAAGACGAGGCCGCCAACGACGCGGTCGCCAGGGATGAAACTGCGCACCTTGTCGCCGACCTCGACGACGATGCCGACGCTCTCGTGCCCGAGGGCAAAGGGGAACGCATCCTCCATGCCGGGGAATTTGCCCGCGAGGAGCTCGCTATCTGTTTGGTTGCAGATGCAGGCGACTTCCGTCTTCACCAGAGCCTGATACGGGCCGGGTTTCGGCACGGGTGTGTCGAGAAGGGCGATTTCGTAGGGCTGGACAGCGATGACGGATTTCATGAGCGGCGCATCTGAGAGCGAGTTCAGCCGTCCCGCAACCTCCCCGAAGACATTTGCGCCTGAATCTGGTATCCCCGGCAGGAATCGAACCTGCATTTAGAGTTTAGGAAACCCTCGTTCTATCCATTGAACTACGGGGACTTGGGGGCGGCATCCTTGGCGGAGGGCGTGAGGGAATTCAAGCACGCGTTACTCAGATGTGAGGCTCTGACAGAGTGTTCTTTTTCATCCCATGAGCAGGGTGAGGCGGAAGTATTATTTGCCAAGCCACCCGCCACTGCGGCAATCTCTCGGCTCATGAATCCGCGCATCCTGCTCGTCCTCGTTTCCTGCATTCTGAGCGTCCTTACCGGCTTGACCCTCTCTCGCCGCGGCGCGGAGGCCCCGGCCGTCCGCACGCGGCCGCTGATCGGGCTTTCCATGGATACTTTGAAGGAGGAACGCTGGCAGAAGGACCGGGACCTCTTCGTGGCGGCCGCCGGGAAGCTGGGGGCAGATGTGGAGGTGCTGTCGGCCAACAGCAGCGATACGAGGCAGCTCGCGGATGTGGAGGCTCTCATCACTCGAAAGGTAGATGCGCTGGTCATTATCCCGAAGGACGCGGCGGCGATGGCCAAAGCGGTCAACCTCGCTCACCAGGCTGGCATTCCCGTGCTCGCTTACGATCGCCTCATCACGGGCTGCGATCTCGATCTCTACATCACCTTTGATAATGTGAAGGTGGGGGAGCTTCAGGCGAAATTCCTCGCTGACCGCCTGCCAGCCACCGGCACAATGCGGCTGCTTCGCATCTACGGAGCCAAGACGGACAACAACGCGAAGCTCTTCAAGCAAGGGCAGGACAACATCCTCCAGCCGCTCATCGCCGCCGGGAAGGTCGAGGTGCTTCACGAGGACTGGGCGGACGATTGGAAGCCAGAAAATGCCAAAAAAATCATCAATGCCGCCATCACGAAGCACGGCCCAGGCTTTGATGCCATCCTCGCCAGCAATGATGGCACCGCCGGGGGAGCCATCCAAGCGCTCACCGAAGAAGGGATCGCCGGAAAAGTGCTCGTCACCGGCCAGGACGCCGATTTGGCCGCCTGCCAGCGTCTCGTGCAGGGCACGCAGACGATGACGGTGTACAAACCGCTCCACCTGCTCTCTCAGCAGGCCGCCGAACTCGCTGTGCGCCTCGCCAGACGTCGCCCTGTCATCGCACGGGATGTTTCTCCGAATGGCGAAGTCGATGTGCCCTCAGTCTTTCTCCCCATCCATGCCGTGACGAAGGATAACCTTCGTGAAACCGTCATCCGAGATGGGTTGAGGAGCGAAAAGGACGTGTTCGGCCAGTAAGCTGTCGGCTCAGGACGGCGCATGCGCTGATTGACACCTCGTGCTTCCCGTTCCAAACCTTCCGCCCCCAACTTTCGCCGCATTACATGCCCGATACTTACGCGCTGCCCGAGAAGGAGTTTACCTCCTTTGCACCCGGCTATTGGGCCGGAAAAAACATCTCTCCACAAGACTGGAACAGTGCCGCTTGGCAGCTCCGCAACCGCGTCACCACGCTGGCCCAGCTCGAAGAGCACCTCACGCTCTCGGATGAGGAGCGGGCAGGCGTCCTTCTCTCCGGCAACAAGCTGGCGATGGCCATCACGCCGCACTATTTCAACCTCATCCACGCCCACGATCCCTCCTGCCCCATCCGTCGGCAGGTCATCCCCCGCATCGAGGAGACCTGGGATGATCCCGATGAGATGAGCGATCCCTGCGGCGAGGATAGCCACATGCCGGTGCCCGGCCTCGTGCATCGTTACCCGGACCGCGTGCTCTTCCTTGTCACCGATCGCTGTGCGAGCTACTGCCGCTACTGCACTCGCAGCCGCGTTGTGAGCGGCGTGGGCGAGCAAGAGCTTCATACGGAATTCGAGGCCGCCTTTCGCTACCTGGAAAAGCACACTGAGGTGCGGGATGTGCTTCTTTCTGGCGGTGATCCCCTGCTCTTCTCCGATGCAAAGCTCGATGCCCTGCTCACCCGCCTGCGCAGCATCAAACACATCGAATTCATCCGCCTCGGCACCCGCGTGCCCATCTTTGTGCCGCAGCGCATCACGCCAGAGCTTTGCCGCATGCTGCAAAAGCATCATCCGCTATGGATGAGCATTCACACCAACCATCCCCGAGAGCTGACCACCGAGGTGCGGGACGCTTTGAGCCTGCTCGCCAACCACGGCGTGCCTCTGGGCAATCAAAGTGTGCTCCTCCGCGGGGTGAATGACGACGCCGCCGTGATGAAAAGCCTTCTGCATAAGCTGCTCATGTGCCGTGTGCGCCCCTATTACCTCTACCAGTGTGATCTCATTCAGGGCAGTTCTCACCTTCGCACGAGCGTCACCGAGGGGGTGGAGATCATCGAGCAGCTCCGCGGGCATACCACGGGGTATGCCATCCCCCAATTCGTCATCGACGGCCCCGGCGGCGGCGGCAAAATTCCCGTGAATCCCGATTACGTCCTCCTCCGCGATGAGCAGCGGGTTCTCCTCCGAAATTACGAGGGCAAAACCTTCGAGTATCCCGAGCCTGCGCTCGTCAGGGTGTCCTGATGCCTTCCCCCAAGGAGAAATGCGGTGATGATTCACCCAAATTCCCTGAACGATATGGTGTTTATTGGCCTTTCTGGGCGAAAGTCCATCCCACCTTCCCCGGTTCTTGACGCACGTTTAACATGCCCTTACCATCGCCGCCGATGCGTTCCACTCTCACTTCCCGACTCCCGGTCGCCGCCTTTGCCGTGGCCGCGACGTTTTTCACCGTTCAGACGCCTGCCTTTGCCTTGCTCGATTTCATCTTCGGCAAGAAGGAAAAGTGGCACCGACCGCCGATGAGCGCACGATGCAGGAGCAGGCTGCTCAGGACCTCCTCAACCAAGGTCTCGCCGCCCAGGAGGCTGGCAAATCAGGCCGTGCCAACGGCTACTACGAGAAGGTCGTGAAGCAGTATCCCTTCACCAAAGCCGCTGGCGAAGCTGCCTACCAGCGTGCCGTCATCGTCCGCCACACCGAAAACGATCTCGAAGACGCCTTTAACGCTTTCCAGGACTTCATCGACAACCATCGCCAAAGCCCCCGCTTTGCCGAAGCCATCGAACGGCAATATGAAATCGCCGAAGAAGCAAAGGGCGGTAAAAAACAGCGCAGTCTGATCTTTCTGCCGATGAAGATGAATGCCTCGGACATCCTCGCCTTCTACGAGAAGATCATCTCCAACGCCCCCTACGGTAAATTTGCGGCACTCAGCCAGTTCAGCATCGCTGAGATCCATCAGGATATGAAGGAGAAGGATAAGGCGATTCAAGCCTATCAAAGAGTGGTGGATAACTATCCTGGCACTTCACAAGCCTCTGAAGCGCAGTTCCGCATCGCCTCCATCAGCAATGTGGCCGCGCAACGCAGCGAAGACTCCTCCAACCTCACCGCCACCCGCGATGCCCTCAAGACCTACATGGCCGTCAATCCCGTTGGCGAGCGCAAGCAAGAGGCGGAACAGATCCTCCGTCAGGTAAATACCGCCGAAGCAAACCAGTCCCTTAGCATCGCCAAGTTTTATCGCACTCAGGGCAAAACCGTCGCCTCGGCGATGTATCTGAATGAAGCGATCAAATTTGGCTCGCCCGAAGTCTCGGCTGAAGCCCGTGAAATCCTCGCGGAGCTTGCCGCCGAGGACCCAGATGGCGTCACCCAATCCCGCCGCGGCCAGCCAGACCAAGATTTCACCAAGCTGGCATCGAAAGATCTCAAGTCCCGTCCCGATTACGTCGGCCCGATGGCACCTGAACTCGCCCGTTTGGCTGAAAAGCCGCGCATGAGGTCTGGCAACGATTCCTTCATGCCCATTCCGCTCACGGAGCCCGCCTTGCCCTTGCAGCCGGGAGGCACTAGCCCGATGCCTGGTTCATTGCTGCCTACGCTGCCAGAAACGGAAAAGCCTGCTCTCCTCCCAGTGCCATCCACTCCTAGCAGCACAGCGCCCGCTCCCGGTGCTCCTCCTGTGCCTGCACCGCCCGTCCCTTCGAAGCCAGTGCCGTAATATCTTGCGTCGCTTGTTCCACTCCGCCATTCTTGCCGCTCTTCGCCGCAGTCCTCGCATGAAACACCTTTCCTTTTTGCTCCTCGCCGCCGCTTGCGTTCTTTTACCTGCCTGCGCAGGCTATCAATTAGGGGGGCAAAAGCCGACAAGGCTTCGTGAGATTCGCACCCTGGCAGTGCCAGCCTTTGATAATTTGACATTGGAGCCCCGCGTGGCCGTCAACGCCACCAATGCAGCCATCAAAGCAATCCAAAATCATGGTGCTTATGAGATCGTCCCTCGCGATCAAGCCGATGCCGTACTCAAAGCCAGTGTTCGCAATGTGCATCGCACCCAGTTCCGCTCGGATCGCACCAACATCCTGCGCAGCTCTCAGATGCAGGTGATGCTCGACATCCAATACTCCATCGAAGATCGAAGCGGCCGTGTGCTCCACACAAATTTCGTCAACGGGGAGACCCAGATGCTTATCGACCCGAATTTGCAGCTTTCGGAGACTCAAGCTCTCGAAGACGCCGCCCAACGCGCCGCCATCAAACTTGCCGATGACATCTGCGAAGGCTGGTGACCTGCTGCCGGAGGAGGAACCGCTCGATGTTTCTCCGCTCCAATCCCCCGAGGATGATCCCTTCGAGGCTCCTCAGCCCTCCCATCGGCTTGTCGCAGTTCTTCACCTCGTCGCCACGCCCATCGGCAATCTCGGCGACATCACATCACGGGCCGTCGATACGCTGCGAAATGCCGATCTCATCGCCTGCGAGGATACACGGCACTCCGGCATGCTTTTGAAGCACCTCGGCATCAAGGCCCGGCTCATCAGTCTCAACGAACACAACGAAGCGCACCGCATTCCGCAGATGCTCGATCACATGCGTAGCGGTGGCAGCGTGGCAATGATCTCCGATGCAGGCATGCCGACGATCTCCGATCCTGGCCAAAGGTTCGTCGCAGCCACCGTGGGAGCTGGTTTTGCCATCGACAGCCTTCCAGGCCCCAGTGCTGTGCTCACCGCTCTCTCCGCCAGCGGCCTGCCGACGACGCCCTTTTACTTCGGCGGCTTCCTTCCTCATAAAAAAGGTGCCCGCACCACCGAGCTCACCGCCGCTCTCGCCCGTGATGCCACCAGCATCTACTTTGAGAGTCCCTACCGCATCCTCGACACCCTCGAAATCCTCGCCACCGCCTCGCCCGAGCATCGCGTGGTGTGCGCCCGCGAGCTGACGAAGAAATTCGCCGAGTTTCAGCGCGGCACCGCCGCTAAGGTGCATGCTCATTTTCTGGTCAAAGCGCCGAAAGGTGAGTTCACCCTGCTCATCGCACCTGCCACAGCGCCGAAGTGGCTGACGTGGTGATGCACCTTTCCTTAAACAATCGGCCTCTCTGCCGCGTTTTGCCTTTCCCACGCTCTCACCCATGAAATCGACCGCCACGCTCCTCGCCCTCGCCTTGCTCGTCACCTCCGCTAGTGCTGAAAACTGGCCAAACTGGCGCGGCCCCAATCAAGATGGCTCCAGCAGCGAAACCGGCCTTCCATCCAAATTCAGCCCCAAAGAAGGCGTAAAATGGGCGGCAGACGTTCCAGGCATTGCCGCCTCCGTCCCGGTGATCTGGGGAGACAACATCTTCATCACCGCTCCCATCGTGGCGGAGAAAAAACTCGTCGGTCTTTGCTACGACAAAAAAACCGGCCAGGAAAAGTGGCGCACCACCATCTCCGAGGGCAACGAAGTGCAGTGGGATGACAAAAGCAATCTCGCCAGCCCATCCGCCGCCACCGATGGCGACCGCGTTTACTTCCTCTTCGCCAACGCCATCGCCGCCGCCTGCGATTTCAGCGGCAAAATCATCTGGAAGCGTGACTTCACGGAGACGCACGGTGCCTTTGCCACCCAGTGGACCTATGGCAGCAGCCCCACCATCGACAGTGGCAAGCTCTACATCCAAGTGCTCCAGCGGAACGAGACATTCAAATTTCAGGAGAAGTTCGAAAAAGGCACCGCAGGCAAGGACATGAGCAGCTACATCCTCGCCCTCGACCCAGCCACCGGGAAGGACATCTGGAAGCATGTGCGCCCCAGCCTCGCCGCCATCGAATCCCTCGAAGCCTTCAGCAGCCCCGTCTTCACCACCCACAAAGATCAGCGCCTCATGCTCATCTCCGGCGGTGACACGCTCACCATTCATGATGCTGCCACCGGCAAAGAATTCTCCCGCATCGCCACCTGGAACCCGCCGGGTGACGGCTACAACAAGTTCTTCCGCCTCGTCCCCTCGCCCGTCGTCGGCGATGGCATCGCCATCGTCTGCGCTCCGAAGAACTCGCCCGTCTTTGCGCTGCCGCTCGATGCCAAAGGTGAGACCCAGCCCATCTGGCAGACCGAGCAAAAAGGTGTCACCAGCGATGTGCCCACTCCCGCCTTCTACAAAGGCAAATTCTACGTCCTCGACGGCGGCAAGAAGCTCCTGAGCTGCCTCGAACCCAAGACCGGCAAAGTTCTCTGGACGGGCGAACTCGGTGGCAAGACCAAGTTCGAAAGCAGCCCCACCGTGGCCGATGGCAAAGTGTATTGCATGAACTTCTGGGGAGAGGTTTACGTCGCCAAAACAGACAGCGCTCAATTTGAACTCCTCTCCGTCAATGAGATGGGCAATGGCTCCAAGCCCAACGGCAATGCCGAAAGCGTCCGCGCCGCCATCTCCGTGAGCGACAGCAGCCTCTTCATCCGCACGCAGGACAAGCTGTATCGCGTGGGCAAGTGAGCGGGTTGCGCTTCACGACCTGCTGAGCCACCTTCCGCCATGAGCGCCGCCATCCTCGAAACCCTCCTGCAAGCTCCTGACCTGCCCGAACTCATCCAGCAGGCCCAGCGCAGCCTCGCCACCGAGCAAAGGATGAGGGAGAAGTTCTATGCGGATATCACACCTGAGCACAAATGGGAGTTCATCCAGGGTGAGGTCATCATGCACTCACCGGCACTCAACCGGCACCTCCAGGCCACCAAAGCTATCTTCAAGCTCATGGAAGGCTTTGTCACCACTCGCGGGCTTGGAGACGTGCAGATCGAGAAAGCCATGACCTGCTTTCCCCGCAACGACTACGAACCTGACATCATGTTTTTCGGCACGGCGAAGATGCAGCTCATCTTCCCGGACACGCTCAGGTTTCCCATCCCAGACCTCATTGTCGAAGTGCTGGCACCCTCGACAGAGAAACGTGATCGTGGCATCAAGTTCGAGGACTACGCCCTGCACGGCGTCGGTGAATACTGGATCGTCGATACCGAGGCGGAAACCATCGAACTGTATCGACTGCAAGGCAGCGTGTACCCGCCGGTCGAAGCTAAAAGGGACGGCATCCTCACGAGTGAAATCATCCCAGGTTTCGAAATGCCTGTGCGAGCCGCTTTTGATCCGCTGGTCAACGCGGAAGCCATGAAGGCCATCTGGAGTAGAGGATGAGCTTCCTCAACGTCATCCTCCTCGCTGGCGCGGCGGCCTTTTTGATCCCGTTGCTCATCCATCTGCTGAACAAGCGGAAGGTCGTCACCGTGCGCTGGGGGGCGATGCACCTGCTGCATGAGGTCATCCGGCAGAAGAAGCGCAAAATGAAGATCGAGCAGCTTTTGCTGCTCATCACCCGAGTCGCCATCCCGATCATTCTCGCGCTTTGCCTGGCCCGTCCGGTGCTCACGGCCTTGCGTTCGCTTGGTTTGGGCAGTTCATCACTCATCGTCATGCTCGACGATTCCTTCTCGATGCGTGCACCGGCGGAAAAATCGGCCGTGGTAGGTGCCAGCGTGGCCGATGCGGCACGCCATGACCTTCAGCAGATGACAGAAAGCCTTCCCAGCGGCTCCGCAGCGCAGATCGTGCTCAGCGGTGGATCACCGCGCAAGCTGCTCGATCAACCGACCACCGCACTCGATCTCGTGCCGAAGAAGCTTGCCGAGGTGCCGTCCATGTCCGGTCCCGTTTCGGCCAATGACGCGTTTCAGGCCGCCACCTCCGCATTGAAGGACGCACCCACGGCTGCACGCGAAATCGTCGTCGTCTCCGATTTCCAGGAGGCCGACTGGAAAGCCATCGCGGATGGCGCGGCACTTCCCGCACTCGAAAACCTCTCCAAGCAGGAACCCAAACCGCAAATCACGTTTTACCGCCTCGGCAGCGATCTCGCGGAAAACATCAGCATCGCCAGCGCTGACCTCTCCGCGCTTGTTGCCGCCGAAACGCAGCCCATCGGCATTCGTGTGCGCCTCAAAAACCATGGCAAACGCCCCTGGCAGGACATTCCGGTGCATTTGGAGGCTGATGGCACACGCCTGCGCACCGCACGCGTCACCCTCGCACCGGAAGGCGAGGCCGTTCTGAGCTTCACGCATGCTTTTGATAAGGTGGGTGATCACTCGCTTTCCGTCCGACTCGAAGGCGATAGCTTCAGCGATGACAATGCCTTTCACAGCGTCGTGCAGGTGCGCAATCAGCTCAATGTCCTGCTCATCGACGGCAAGCCCGGCACCACCCCGCTCGAAGGCGCCACCGACTTCCTCGAACTCGCCCTCACGCCGCACACCGCCGCCGCCAACTCACTCAAAGACCTCATCCGCACTCGCAAGATCGACCAGCGCAAGCTCCGCCGCGATGACTACAAAGACGCTGAAGTCATCATCCTCGCCAATTGCCAGCGCATTCAAGGAAATGACCTCACTGAACTCGACAAGTTCGTCAAAGCCGGTTGTGGACTCATGATCTTCGCCGGGCCGGACATCGACATCGAGCATTACAACCGCGAACTCTTCCGCAAAGGTGAGGGCCTCCTGCCTGCCGCCATCAAAGGCATGGCCCGTGCCGAAATGGCCGATTCACCCGCCCGCGTGCTCATGCAGCGGCTGACACATCCGAGCGTGCTCTACTTCAACGACTCCCGCGGCGGCCGCCTTCAAGATGCCGAGTTTCGCAGTTGGATCGAATTCGCCCCACCGCCGGATGAAAACACCCAGCGCATCCTCAGCCTCGACCGCAACGCCCCGCTGCTCCTTGAAAAGAAGCTCGGCCAAGGCCGCGTCATTGTCTGCGCGACGACCGCGAACGCCGAATGGACCAATCTGCCGCTGCAGCCCTTCTTTGTGCCGCTCATGCAGCGCCTCACCACCTACCTCGCCACGGAAGGCAGTGCGCCAGCCTGGCAACTCGTCGGTTCCAGCCTTCGGGTAAATCTCGAAAAAGCCGAACTCGGCGCCGAATTCACCCTGCGTGATCCCACCGGCCAGACGCAGACGTTGAAGAGCCAGCAGGAAGGCGAGAAAGTCTTCATCCAAAGCCCCGCCATCACCCAACCCGGCATTTTCACGCTCCAACGCACCGGCACGGACAAAACCACCCTCCTCGCCTTCAACACCGACAACACCGAAAGCGACCTCAAACCGCTCCCGGCCGATCAGATCAAAAAGATCGCCGACCGCCATGAAGCCGCTTTCGCCGATTCCCTCCAGGCCTACCAATCCCTCGACCGCACCCGCCGCCACGGCAGCGAACTCTGGCAACCGCTGCTCATTGGCCTGCTAGTGCTCCTGTTTTTGGAGGTGCTGCTACAGCAGCGCATCGCACGAGGCTGAAGTCCGCGATTGAAATAGATGGTGGCACCTGTTAGGCTGATTTTATGACGACCAACGCCCTGCAATCCGGCAAGACGCTCCTCTCACGGATCACGATTGATCCCGAAATCTGCCACGGAAAGCCTGTCATCCGAGGTCTGCGCTATCCGGTGGAGTCCATGCTCGAATATCTGTCCAGTGGCGACAGCTTCGAGGATGTCCTGGGCGAGTTTCCCGACCTTGAACGCGATGATCTGCGGGCCTGCATTGAATTCGCCAACCAGTCGCTCAAACTACGAAGCTGCCAGTTTCTCGCGGCATGAAGTTCCTCCTTGATGCGCATTTGCCGCCTGGCTTGAAGCGCGTCTTTGCCAGCGCGGGGCACGACGCCATGCACACCATGGATTTGCCGTTGCAAAACGCCTCCAAAGACGGAGTGCTGAACGCTCTGTCCATGAGCGAACAGCGTGTGGTGGTTTCCAAGGACACCGATTTCTACTACTCACACCTTCTGCATGGTCGGCCGTGGAAGCTTGTACTCGTCCGTACTGGCAACATGAGCCTGTCAGACACCCGCCGGATGTTTGAGCAGCATTTGACCCAAATCGTCAACGCTCTGCAAACCTTCACCCTCGTCGAACTTGATCGCAGTCAGGTCTCAGGCATCGCCTGAAACGACTCACAGCATCGTATTCTCAAGCCCCTGCACTTCCTTCTTCACCAGCGCACCGACGCGGTGCTTGGCTAGATAGACCTGGGCGGCATTGATACCCAGAGCCTCAGCGGTCTTTTTCACGCCCCAGCCTTTCATGACATAGCAGTCAAAGATTTGGAACTGACGTGGCGAGACCTTTGCCTTCACGCGTTCCAACGCGGCGGCGGTAATGTTGTCACGCCATTCGCGATCCCAGATCTTTTCGAGCATGTTGTCCTTATCCTGGGAGAGGCGCTCGACGATGCTCATGCCATGGTCTTCGCTATCGGCATTGCCTTGATCGGCGAGAGAGGGTTGGCGCTTGCGGGCGCGGAAGACGTCGAGGATGCGCCAGCGAGTCATCTGGAGCAGCCAAGCCTTGAAGGAACCAGCGCGGGGATCGTATTGCCCTTTCTGCACTTGGCGGGCGATGGCGATGATGGTCTCCTGGATCACATCAAAGGATTCCTCACGCGTGAGACCGGCCTTTGAGGCGACGGAAAAGATCAGGCGCCAGTAGGTCTGATAGAACTCGTTCCAAGTGCGCTGATCCTCCCAGTTGTTCAAACGCTCGATCAGGCTTTTGCGGGTTTTTTCCCACAAGCCTTTTTCTTTTTTCACTTCTTCCGGCACGGCGATCTCCGGCACCGGTATATCAGAGGCTGGTTCGCTCATTGATATGGACTTTTCACGGTTGAGCGAGGCTGTCAAACCTTTGAACCGCAAGGAACAGCAGGAAAATCAGCGATAGAACACCATCTTTCACGGCGGGTGAGCACGTTGATCGTTCATGCGACTTGAGAAGCCCCGTCAATGGTGGAAACTCGACTGCCTTCCTCCCATGCCTGACCACGAAGCCGATGCTGAACATCCAGCCGATGCCGCCCCTGCGGAGCCGGCTGCGGAGGCATCGCTACCTGAGGAGGCTGCGGCGGAAACGGGGAGCCTCATCGAGCTTCCACCGCCGCCCTTGCAGCCGCAGGCCGTCATGGCAAAGCCGAAGAAATCCCCCGGTAATCCTGCCTCGCATCGCGATGACATCGTGATCCCGGATTACACCCTGCTGAAGCGCATCGGCAGCGGTGCCTACGGTGAGGTGTGGCTGGCACAAAGTGTCACGGGTGCCCTTCGTGCGGTGAAAATCGTGTGGCGTGAGGATTTCGAACACACGCGGACATTTCATCGCGAGTTCCTTGGCATTCAGCAGTTCGAGCCGATCTCCCGTGGGCACCCTTGCCTGGTGCATATTCTGCATGTGGGTTGGAATGAAAACCGCGGCTTCTACTACTGCGTGATGGAGCTAGGAGATGATGTGGAGGAAGGCGGTAACATCACGGATATCAATAGCTACGTCCCTCGCACATTGGGCACCGACATGAAGCGCCACGGCCGCCTCGATCCTTTCTTCTGTCGGGATGCGGGCACCTACATGGCTGATGCGCTGCATTTCATGCACAATCACGGCCTCACGCACCGCGACATCAAACCCTCGAACGTCATCTTCGTGGGCGGTGTGTGCAAGCTGGCGGACATCGGCCTCGTGGCGGCCTTTGGCGAACGCTCGTTTGTGGGCACGGAGGGCTTTGTGCCACCGGAAGGCCCCGGCACGCCGCAGGCAGATATTTATAGCCTCGGCAAGGTGCTCTACGAAATGAGCAGCGGGAAGGATCGCATGGAGTTTCCCGAGGTGCCAGATGAGATCAGCGATGAGGAATGGCCTTTCTGGCTCGATTTGAACCGCGTCATCTGCCAAGCCTGTGAAAACGATCTCGACCGCCGCTTCACCACGGCAGCGGAGTTTGCCGAGGCGCTTCAGCATGTGGGCGATAAGCAGCCGGAGAGCTTCATCCGCCGCTTTAGCCGAGCCACCCTCTTCACCCTGCTCGGCTCCTTCCTGCTCGCCAGTGGCCTCGTCATGGCCCGCCATCAGCGGGATTGGCATTACGAGGTCATCGCACCCGTGAAGCCGCGGCCCATCACCCCCGAGCCCCCCCGCACCGGCAAGCCTTGGCAAAACCGCCTCAAGCAGTGGTTCTCCTTCAAAGGAGATCGCCACATCGCGGATCTCCCCGTCGATGCGATGCTCTTCCGCAGCTTCCTCGAATCCAGTCTCCGAGCCTCCGAGTATGATGTGACGGGCATTCCTCAGCCGGATAAAACCACGCTCTACGCGGCCGTCGTTGGCAAAGCGGAGGCGGATGCCTTCTGTGCCTGGATGACGGAGACGGAGCGCCGCAGCGGCCGCCTCGATCTCGATCACGAATACGGCTGGAAGCCCGCGAAGATCACGCCTCGTCCCGGAAGCTCTCCGCCAAAACCCGGCATGCAGCCCATCCTCTGCGAGATCGTGCAGATGCGCTATGGCGCCATCACCATCACCTCCACGCCGCCAGGAGCGGATGTGTATGACAGCACCGAATTCCTCGGGCGCACGCCTTTACGCCTGCCGCATGTGCGGGCTGCCAAATTCGATTTATCCGTCACGCTGCCAGGTTACAAAGTCGAACACGCCACGGGTGATCTCAAACAAAGCCAGACCATCGCCTTCAATCTCCGCCTCAAAGCCAGCGGAGCCGTCGTCTTCGGCAAACCATGGCCGAACAGCCTCAGCATGAAGCTTGTTCCCCTCGGCAAAGCCATGATCGCCTCCATCGAAACACGACGCAGTGACTTCGCGGAGTTCGCCAAGACCACCAATCAGCCACCAGTTGAAGGTCGCATCCTCGATGCCGATCCCACCTTCCCTGTCACCATGGTGAGCCGTGCTGAGGCTGAGCTATTCTGCCGCTGGCTCACGGATCGCGAACGCGCCCAGGGCCTGCTCGAACCCGATCAGGAGTATCGCCTCCCCACCGATGACGAATGGAGCATGGCAGGCGATCTCTCCCGCGAGACAGGTGCCACGCCGCAGGAGAGCAATGAACGCATCGGCGGAATCTACCCTTGGGGCTTCCAATGGCCGCCCCCCGCCAAAGCTGGCAACTTCCTCGACCTCACCGCCGATAAATCCGCCAAAACCTCCATCAGTGGATACGCAGACGGCTTTGCCACCCTCGCTCCCGTCAGCAGCTTCCGGGCAGACATCCGCGGCCTCCATGACCTCGCCGGAAACGTCTGGGAATGGGTCTCCACACCTTGGAACAACACTCCCGATGCCGCCGTGCTCCGAGGCGGAGCTCACACGACAGCCCGCAGCAATGAGCTCCTCTCCTCGCACCGCCGCCAGGTGCCCGCCAGTTCTCGCCTGCCTGATGCCGGCTTCCGCATCCTCCTCTGGAACATCGGCACTCCGGCCCGTGCCGACGAATAATCTCTCCAATCTTCCCGCCGCCTCCTCGACACTTCAAAAATCAGCAATCAGCAATCAGCAATCAGCAATCTTCAATCGTCAATCCAAGCCACCCCGAGCCTCCAACCGCAGATTGATGAACTCCCTTTGCTGATTGTTGAAGTAGCCCCGCTTTCTTCTCGACTCTTCACCCTCCTCTCGCGATGCCTTGGAGCTACATCTGGACCTTCCTCGCAGGCCTCATTCTCGGAGCCGCTGGCGTGCTGCTTTACAAGCTGCTCCAGTTTCTCGCCGATCTAAGGGCCGCCCGCCATACCATCGCCAGCTACGATCAATTGCTCAGCACTGAGGCCGATGAGCGTGCTCGCAAAGCCGTCGAAGACTGCAAAAACCGCCTTCGTTGGCAAAAGAACCTCAATCCCGAATGGCTCGCCCCACTGGTCAACGAAGTGCCACAACTCGTGAAGGACATCGCCGCCATCTATCATCCCGGTAAAGAGAACGCCCTGCTCGCTCCAGGCCTCAGCCAGTTCTCCCGCGCCGTCCACCTCGCCTCGATGGACGTGGCGGACTTCCTTCAAACACGCTCCATCGGCCGCCTCGTCGATGTCAGTGCCTCCACCGCGCTGAAGACTTGGGAAGTCACTCACAAGCTCGCCAAACACGACGCCGTCCAGCAGGCCAACAGATGGTACAGCCGACTCCTGCCCGTGTGGCAGGTGTTACGCTTCAAATCCCCCGTCATGTGGGCCAGCATGGCCGTCTCGAATGTAGCCGCCCGCACCCTCCAGCCCGCCGTGATCGACATCATCGCCAAACGGGCCCTCGATCTCTACAGCGGCCGCCTCGCACGCGGCATCATCACCCCGTCCATCACCGACAACACGCCTCAAGAAGTGCTGCCGCCGATGTGAGTGAAAGGGCGAGGCAACTGCCTTACTTCGGCAGCATCGTGAAATACTGATCGGTCATTTGCTTCACCTTGGCACGAAGAGGCTCAAGCTGGGGCTGGACCTTGGCGAGTTCGGCGGTGGCTTCGGCGATGATCTTGTCCTTCTCGGGGATTTCCTTCGTGGCAGCGGCGATGGTGGCTTCGGCATCGGTCTTCTTCTTTTTGGTGCCTTCGAGGTCTCCGCTGGCTTTGGCGACTTCGGCTTTCTTCGCATCGAGGACTTTCTGTTCGGCCTCAAGCTTGCCGTGGGCGGCGGCATAGGCCTGTTCGAGAGGAGGCAGAGCTGCTTTCGCCGCAGCGATAGCGGCGTTGATCGGGGCGATCTTGGCGGCGTAGTCTTTTTCGAGGGCAGCAGGAGCGGCCTGTTTCTCGGCAAGAGCCTTTGATTGCGCATCGATCTCCTTTTGAATGCTATCGCGTTGACCGCGAGTGGGTGCGGCAGCCTTCTCAGCCGCGGCGAGTTCGTTCTTGGCCTGGGTGAGCTGCTGCTCGGCGGTTTTGATCGCCCCGGCGGCTTTGTTCACGGCGGCGATGGCTTCGTTGTTCACTTTGCCTGCGGCATCGCGAGCCGCCTTTTTGGCATTCACATCGCCTTCGGCGGTTTTAATGGCGTTTTGAATGTCGGTGACAGCTTTTTGAGCGGCGGCCACTTTGGCGGCATCGGGCGTCTTTTCGGCCTTGGCGGCATTCAAAGCGTCTTGAGCCGGTTTTTGCTTGGCGCGGGTATCGGCGAGGATTTTCTCGGAAGCAGTCACCGCGGCCACGGCATCCTTCGCGGCCTTGTCTTTGGCGGGGGCAGCAGCGGCGAGGTCCGCATGAGTCTTCTTGGCGGCAGCAAGGGCGACTTCCTTTGGCGCGGCGGCGTCCTGCTTGGCCTTCACGGCTTTCTCAGGAGCAGCGAGCTTGCCGTTCACTTCGGCGAGACTCTTCTTTTTGGCTTCAATGACCTTGGCAATCTCCCCAGCGGCATTTTTGGCGGCAGCAATGCCATCGTCTTTGGCTTTCGCTGCGGCGGCCAGCTCGGCCTCTTTGGTTTTGAGGATGGTCTTCTGTTCGTTAACCTTCGCGGCCGCAGCGGCATCCGCATCGCGAGTAGGTTTGATGGAGGTCTCGAGCGGAGCTTGCTCGCCTTGGACTTTCTTCAAGGCGGCTTCAAGGGCAGGCTGGGCAGCGGTCGAGTCGGCGATGGCTTTTTTGCTGTCCTCGATCCGTTTGGCGGCGGCCACTTTGGCAGCTTCGGCATCCTTTTTGGCCTCGGTGAAATCATTGAAGTCCACCTCCAGCTTGGCGAGCTTTTCCTTCTCAGTGAGCACGCCCGTATTGAACTGAGCGGCCTTCAGTGCGGTGGGAACTTTTTGAAGCACCCCAATCTCATCGCTGGCCGATTTGGCGACAAACTGTGCGGTGGACAAAACTCCGCGATCCTGATTCAAGGCGGCTTCGGCAGCCTTGATGCGATCCGGGCCTGCTTTGACGAGAGCGGGCAATTTGGGCAAAAGGGCCTTCTTGGCGGTGAGAGTTTCGGTGGTGGCTTTGATCTTGGCGTCGGTCTCTGCGAGCAGTTTATCCAAGTCAGCGACCGGAGCTGGAGCAGCGCCGAGTCCGGCTTTGGCCTTGGCAATGGCAGCCGTGAGCTGGTCAGCCTTGGCCTTGTTTGGGGCGATCTTTTGCTGGGCTGCCTTCGCGGCGGCCAGCTTGGCTTCCAAATCTTTCACCTGCGGCTGCTTGGCGGGATCCTTTTTCGCTGCTTCGAGAGCGGCATTGGCCTCGGCGATGGCTTTATCAGCGGCAGGCAGTTTCGCGGCCTCGGCAGCGACAGGAGCGAGTTCTTTTTCCTGCGCGGCGATCTTGGCGGCTTTTTCGGCGTAGGCTTTGATGGCGGCATTGCGGGCCTCTTTGTCCTTCACGGCCTTCTCACGAGCAGCCTTGAGGGCGGCGAGAGCTTTCTCGTCATTCGCGATTTCGCCGGGGTAGGCTTTGCTACGGCGGTCGTCCTCTGCCACCTCAGCGCGGACCTTGGCGAGAGAGGCTTCACGCGTTTTGACATCCGCATCGGCCTTCGTGATAGCAGCCTGAAGCGAGGGCAGCTTCGTGGTCAGTTCCGCCATGCGCTGCTCCGCCTGCACGATGCGCTGGGCGATTAGCGAGGGGTTGCTGACGTAGCGAGCGGCCTCGATGAGCGAGGTGACGCCAAAGTTCCACTGGATGATCTCGCCACGCCAGTTGGCGGAGACGGCGGACTTGGAATCGAAGCCTGCCACGACCTTCGTGACGATATCCCCTTGGCTGGGAGCCTCGGCGAGCTTGGTGCCATTGATGTCCCAAAGGCGCACGAGGCCGTCATTGCCGGAGGAAACGATTTTGCCATCGGGCGTGAAGGACACGCTCTGCACGCCGCCGCCATGGGCGGCCCAGTCCTTGACCTTTTTACCCTCGTTCATCTCCCACACCATGATGGTGCCATCGGCGGAGCATGAGGCGAGGAGGTTGGAATCCGCACGCCAGGCGATGTCGTTCGCGGCGGCCTTGTGCTGGCCGAGGATGTAGAATTCACCGCCGTTTTCGGCTTCCCAGACCATGACGTTGCCATTGCGGTCCGTGGTGGCCAGCAGGACGCCATCAGGGCTGAACTTGGTGCCGAGAATCCACTCGGTGTGCTTGTTGATGACGTAAAGTTCTTCACCGGTGGAGGTGTCGTAGCATTTCACCTTCTTCGACGGGCTACCGATAGCCACGCGTTTGTGGTCCGGCGAGATGTCCGCAGCCTGCACCTGGTCGAATTCCTTGCCCACTTCTGTGATGCGTTTGCCGGTCTTCACGTCCCAAACGATGGCATGGCCGTTTTTGCCCGCTCGACCACCGCCCATGACGAGCAGTGAGCCATTGCCGCTGAACTGGAGCGTGCGGGCGTAACCTTCCGTGTAGGGGAAGATGCCCACGAGTTGGCGTGACTCGGTGTCGTAAAGCAGGATCTGCTTCGGCGCGGCGACAGCGAAAAGAGAGGTCCACGGGCTGTAGGCCATCGCGGTGAGTGCGGTGGTGCGTGGCGTGACAACCACAGGCTCAAGCAGCACATGCTCCGGCTTGGCAATGGGACCAGCCGGCTTCCCGCTGGTGACCGCCACGGCCATATCGACCTTTGGTTTGGCGGATTTCTTGGCGATGGAGGACTTCGTCTCCAACACGCCGCCTTTGACCCAGGCCGCGAGCAGATCGCAATCCTTCGGTGAAAGGGGGGCACCTTCCGGCGGCATAAACGGCTCCTCTTTCTTCACGCACGTGGTCCAGATGCGGCTGCCATCCACATTGCCAGGATCGACAACGGCACCACCACCACCACCGGTCATCACACCGGCAAAGCTGGTCAGGTCGAGGTCGCCCTTCTTTTTATCAGGATTGTGACAGGAGAAGCATT
This sequence comes from Verrucomicrobiaceae bacterium, assembly GCA_016713245.1. Taxonomy (GTDB): domain Bacteria; phylum Verrucomicrobiota; class Verrucomicrobiia; order Verrucomicrobiales; family Verrucomicrobiaceae; genus Prosthecobacter. The sequence goes on from JADJPM010000004.1 coordinate 2,862,073, forward strand.
TGTTCTCCAGCAGCGGGCGGATGTGGTCATTGTAAGTGATCTTTTCGCCGCCTTCCTGGGCATGAAGGAACGAGGAGGCGAAGGCCGCGCAGGTCAGCAAGATGAGGGGGGATTTGGACATGGTGGGTTTGAAAAACTCGGGAAAACATACGCATCGGGCATGGCGGAGCTTTCGCGCCAGTTCGCGAGAGAAGATGAAATGGATTCTCCCCACCCTTTTTCTCAAGCTAACCCACCCGGGTCATGCACAGGCTCCATTGGCCAGATTTTTGGCCACAAACTCAGATATTCTTATCGACGAGCAGCGAGGCGGAACGACGAGGATTGGGATGAAAACCGTTCAGGGAGGCACGGAGGCGCTTGGCGCGGTCGATGCTGGCTTCGGCCTTCTGGAAGTCGCCACTGGCTTTATAGACGGCAGCGAGATTGATGAAGGTCTGAGAGAGGTCAGCAGGGTCCATCTGGCCTTCTTTGAGGCTTTGACGGATGGTGAGGGCGCGTTCGTGCATGTCCTGAGCACGATCGACATCGAGCTTGGCGTAGTAGAGAACGCCGAGGTTGTTGTAAACTGAAGCGACTCGGGAGGACTGCTCGCCATCGAGCTTCTGGAAGGTTTCGAGGGCTTCGAGGTAGTAACGCTCGGCCTTGTCGTGCTCGCGGAGCTGCTTGAAGATCATCGCGAGGTTGTTTTTGATGGTGGCGACCTTTTCGGTTTCGCCGAGTCCATTGTCCTCACTGATGTGGAGAGCCTTTTCGTAGAATTCGGCGGCCTGATCCATGCGCCCCCAGCGATCGTAGAGGTGCGCGAGCAGGCTGTAAATGCCGGTCAGCAGGTCAGCATCGTTCTTGCGGCTTTCCTGGGCGCGGAAGAGAGCTTCGCGGTAAAGCGATTCGGCCTTGCGGAAGTCTCCCTCTTTCTGACGGAGATCGGCGAGGACGCTGATCTGCTCGACGAGACCGCCGATACGGGATGGGTCATGATACGCGAGACGCCTCGCCTCCTCGACACTGCGGGAGGCGGTAGCAATCTGGCGCTCAAGGGTGGCATCCATGCTTAGCTGGCGTCGCGGTAGGACTTGGCGAGGTTGGCGATGGTGTTGCGAGCGGTGGCCATCATGTCGCGGCTAACGCCAGCATTTTCATACCAGTGGGTGTAGGCATGATTGTCGAACATGATGTCGAAATTCGCGATGAGGCGCTCGAAGACGGCGGCGATGCCGGTGTGGTTCACGAGGGCGAGACCGGAGGAGGCGAAGCCTTCAGGAGCGGTATCAGCCACGCCAAGCTTCACGCCCGTGGGAACGTAGGAGGCGAAGTTGAGGGTCTTGCGGATGGCCGCCATGTTTTCCTCGACTTCCTTGGCTTTCACATCGCCGCGGAATAAGGCGCAGGCGGAGAGATAGACGCCGTTTTGCCAGTCGATGGCGGCCGTGAAGTTGTCCTGCGAGAAGGTCTCGCGGGCGACATCGGGGAAATTGATTCGCACCTGGCCTTCCTGACCGGGACCACGCATGGGGGCGAAGGAGGCGGTGAGGAAGTGGTTGCCGGGAAACGGAACGAGGTTCGTGACGAACTCGCTGAGATCGGTGTTGAGTTTGCCGGGGAAGCGCAGGGACGCGGTCACCGAACTCATGATGAGCGCGATGATGTGATTGAGGTCCATGTAGTTCGGGCTGCGATTGAGCTTGGCCTTGGCGATGCGGAAGAGGGCTTCGTTATCGAGAAGCACAGCGGCATCGGCGTTGTCGAGAATGCGCTGGAGGGTCAAAATCGCGTTATAAGGCTCAACAGCGGAATCAGAGATGACGGGCGAAGGTGCGACGGAGAAGGTAAAGATCTTCTTCTTCGGATAAGCCTGACGAAGGCGCTCCAAGATGAGAGAACCGAGGCCGGAGCCGGAACCGCCACCGATAGAGTGGGTGAGGAGGAAGCCCTGAAGGGACTTGGTCTTCTCCACCGCAGCGTCGATGACGTTCATGATCTGGTCGATGATGCGCTCACCTTCGACGTTGTAACCACGTGCCCAGTTGTTGGCGGCACCGGGGATCTTGCGGACGATGCTGCTTTCGTCAAAGAGCTGGGCCATGTCTCCGCCTTCGATACGGGCGATGACGCCGGGCTCGAGATCGACAAGGACGGCGCGGGGGATGTATTTGCCTTCGCGTACCTTGTGGAAGAAGACTTCCATGTTGGCATTGGCGGCGACATTGGCACCGGCCTTCGGGGTGCCAGATTCGGTTAGGCCGTGTTCACGCAAAACGAGACGCCAGAAGCGGTCTGCGATTTGATTGCCACACTGGCCGACATGGATGCTCAGGATTTCTCTCACGGGTGTTCTTCCTCCAACTGGGTTTGATCGTCGTTAAATGAATGATGAATGGTCTTGATGTTAGCGGCGGCGGTCCACGAGGTCGCGGAGGCTCATGCTGCTGGCGCGGCCATCATCGCTGATGGTGCGGGGGGAATCCCCCGAGGTGTCCTGCACCTTGGCCTTAGCTCCACTTTCCTCGGCCACCTGATAGCTCTGGATAAGTTCCTGGGCGGAGGCACGGAGGGCATTGATCTGCTCCTCGGACATGCCTTCGTTGAGGTACCAATTGGCGAAAGCCTTGCGCTGCCAAAGCTTGTCAAAGTTGGCGCAGATCCGGTCAAGCACGCGGGCAATCTCGGTGTTGTTGGCGAGAAGCACCATGCTCTTGCGATGAGAGATGCCGGACTGCTCGACGTAGCCGATTTTGAAGGCGGTGGGGATCCAGTAGGTGAGTGGGAGCTGTTCACGCATGGCGGCGAGGGCGCTATCGGCCTGCGGCTTGTCATCCATGATGCCGCGATAAAGCACGGCGGTGGAGAGGAAGCGACCTTCCATGGGGTTGCAGGCGGCGAAGACGCTGCCGTTGTCGAAGAGGGACTTGATCATTTCCTCGATGCCAAGTTCTTCGAACTTGCTGCGGTCCGGAGGCGTGAGTGGCGCGAAGGAGCACATAAGGAAGTGCAAACTTGGCTGCGGGACGAGATTGGTGAGAAGCTCGCGAAGGCTAATTTCAACGGTCAGGAAGCCGCTGAAGCGCATCGAAGCGGTCAAGCCGGCCAGCGCCTCGGTGATGAGGAGGTTCAAATCATCGACGGTAGGGCTTTCGATGTTCCACTTGCGGTGGGCGAGTTCGAAGAGCGCTTCGTTGTCAAAAATAAGGCAGGCATCGGCGCTGCGGCGAAGCGTGTGTAGGCTGAAGACGGTGTTATAAGGCTCGGTGACGACGCTGGAGACCTGCGGGGAGGGCAGCACGGCGCAGGCGAGCACGGGGATCTCAGCGTGCTTCTCTTTGAGCGATTCGATCAGGAGTGAACCGAAGCCAGAGCCCGTACCGCCACCGGTGGCGTGGAGGACGATGATGCCGCCGACGTTGTCGCATTTGTCGATCTCATTGTCGAGACGCCCCATGACTTCCGGGAGCACTTCACGACCGGCACCGAGGTAACCAACGGCGAAATTACCACCAGCTCCTTCGGTGCGTGAAATGAGGTTGGCGGGATTGAAGAGCGAGCCAGAGGTGTCCTTGACGCTTTCGATGACGCTGGGTTCGAGATCCACCATCACCGCACGCGGGACGAAGCTGCCGCCGCTGCCATCACCCAGACGGGTGAAGAAGGCGCTCCAGTTCCCACGCGGCTCCTGGCCTTGAGCAGTCTGGCCGGTGAGCGGGTCGATACCGTGCTCTTGGCAGATGGTTTTCCAAAACGAGGCGGCAATCTGGTTGCCTGCCTGTCCGATGGATACGACGATTACGTTGTTTACCTTCATCAGTTTCTCCTGAGTTACGCGGTTAAGTTAGTGGGAACGAGTGAATACTAAGCATGAAGCCAAAGGCAAAACAGCAGGCACGATGCCTGTCAGCTCAGATCGGCGACAGCAGATGGTATTTTTAGCGGTGGCCTCGCGTGCCGTCCATGCAAAATCCGGGCTTTCGTCATGAAACTCGGAAGTGGATGGCTCTAAAAACAGCATGTGGGGCAAGGTGGGGAGCTAATCGCGTGCCTGAACGAGCGGCGAGGCGGTGTTTTGTTCTGGCAACTGATCTACTTTTCGCTGCACATGGCCTTGCTTCATCTTTTCGAGTTCTTCCGGTGTGGGCAGAATGGCCTTGCGAATGGTCACGGGGTCTTTTTCGGCGGGCGGCACGACAGCCGGCTTGTCCGCAGGAACCGGGGCCGCAGGCGGGGATGCAGGTACCGGGGGCGTTTCGACTGGTTTGTTCGCCGCGACGACGACTGCAGGCGAAGCGGGCTTCGCAGGGGACGGGGGAGGGGCAGGTTTTTCGGGCACCGTTTTCGCTGGGGAGGGATTGATTGATGCCATCTTGCCCTCAGAAGTGGATGGAAGAGCCTCGATAGGCTTTGCTGGCGCAGACGGACCTTCAGTCTTCGGACTGCTCGCCGTCCTTTCAGGTGCCTTAGATGGGCTGCGATCCAACCAGAACCAAACTCCAAACGCCAGAACGACCACTGCCGCCGCCGCCCAGACCACCCATGGGACGCCCTCGCTTTTCCCGTATGGACGAAACTCGGCTTTCTTTGCAGCCTGGCCGACGGGAGACCCCATTTCATCCCCCAATGAATCCTGCCATTCTTCATCGAAGTCGGAAATCGCCCCGGCGCTTTCCATTTGCTCGACAGGAACGGCCTCACCCCGCAAACGCGACGCAAGGTCCACCACCGGACCGTTAAGCGTGACCTCGAGACGATCCATGAACTCCATCGGAGAGATGGCTTTGCCCTCAGTCTGAGCCTGCTCCCAAGCTTCGCGAACAAAGGCGGCGGTAGCCTCGGGGACGGATTCGCCAAACTGCAGCTTGCCGCCCATCTGACGCTCACCGGCGAGTAGGTAAGCAGCGAGCACCACGAACGAGCGGTGTCGAAAATCCCGATCACGAAGATGCTCTTCGGTCTCTGCAGCATCAGCATCAAAGTCCACGAGCAGCGGCTCGTAAAGACTGCGCATGGTCATGTGCGGGCGGATCTTCACCGTGAAGGGAGGCCAGGCATCAAGCCGTTTTTGCATCAACCGCTCTGCCTCACGAGCCATGGCGGTGCCGTGCTTACCGACACGGAGCAGGATGTTCGAGGGATGCAAATCTACCCGCGGCACACCACATTCCACTGCCTGCTCCAAGGCAGAGCGCACTTGGCGCATCAGGACTACCAGTTCATTAGCATTGAGAGCCACACGTTCAGCCATCAATCGGCTCAAAGTGAAACCAGGCTCCCGCTCCTCCGTGAGAAAGGTCCAATCCGGGCTCTCCCAAAGGCTTAAGGAGCGTAGAATGTTCGGATGACGTCCCACATTGAAGCGCCAGATTTGAAGCGGCACAGCCTCATACATCGACTTGTCCACGATGCGTGATGGAGGCAGCAGGTGGACGGTGATGAGCTGCTCGGACTTGGCATTAATGGCCGGAATCGAAAACGGATACCGGCGAGCATTCTCCATGTCTTCGACACGGAAACGATTGCCGAAAATCGTCTGCACAGGGACGTTCTCCAAAAGCAAATCTTGAAGATTGGACTGCGGCTGCAGGGGACCGATGACCACGAGGTGCTTGCGAAGATTTCGGCCTTGGGAAGAGTTGGTGAGCGCGGTGAACGCCTCGCGCACCTCATCACGCAGTTTCTCGAGAGAAGCTGGTGCGTTCGGTGGATCCATTAAGGCGGCGCGAAGAGTCGTGCGTAAGCTGGTAGGGAGCTGCGTGAGCGTAGGAAAGCGGTCTGGGCTATCTCCCCGATAAACCTGCCCCGTGAGCATCAGGAACATCACATCGCACAACTGAGCCACGAGCCTGGAGGAATCCAGAGTGCCTGCATCAGCCCGAGTCAGGCCATAATCGACCACGCGAAGCTGGAGGAAGGTGTCCTCAATCGTGCTCACGAGGAGCTGGTTGAGGCAGATGCGGGAAAGAAGCCGAGGGTGCCGCGCCTTGAGCTGAAGCACGTCATCAATGAGCTGGAAGAGCAGAGCGAAAGCCGTCGATGGAGAAAGAGCGCCGCGCCGGGAAATATAGTCCTGCACATATTCGCCATCATTCAGGTTACTCGTGTAATAGACCAAGCCTTTGTCCTCTCCCACTTCGAGCATCCGCAGCAAAGAAGGCATGCGTATCTCTGTGGCCTGTCGGGCACGATCAAAGGCGGAGCGCTTGGCGGCCGCCTCCATAGGCTCCCCTTGATTGAGGACGTGGAGTTCTACCAATCGCTTGATCCGGGTGTCGAAAGCCAAGAAGACCAACTCGTCTCGCGAGCGAGAAAGTTCCACGGCAGTGCCATCCTGTTTGCGCGAAATGCACAAACTGCCAAATTGCTGGATGTCTCGGTCCATGTTGAGGTGGGGATGGGCGAAAGAGGTGACGGCGAAGCGGAGACCGACCCGACATTTGCCGGTGATCCCACTCCCAATTTCCCAATTCTAATGTTTGTGCCGCAAAAACGCAAAAACATTCTCATAAATCTGGTAATTTGTTTTCACGCGGCGTCTTATATCTGGATTATATGGAATTTCTCCCAAAATTGCATCTCAAGGAACACGAACAACCCCTTACATGCCTGCCTTATCCTTGAATGGGGAGGCCATCACCTCTAGCAGAGCTTTCCGACTCATATAAAAAATGTCAGCATCCCCTTCGACCTGTCCATAAAAGAACGCGGTATCGGCGTTCGGTTGCGTAGGTGCGAGAGCAATATTCACCTCGCGCACCGGACCATCGTCTTTACCGGGTTCACCGAGCACCAGTTGAATCCTCAAGTAGGGAGTCTTCAAAGCTAGGAGAGCCTCGCTGCGGCTTGCTGCCCAGTCCTGCACGGTCAGCTTAGACAGCATACCCGCCATCCGATCCGCTTTGATGCGGTCGATATCTGCCGTGATGTCCTTCCCTGCCCTCGTCCCCGTCCAAGATGCGGCGGAAGATTTGTAGTTCAACACAAGGGGAGGAGCAGCACCCACCGAAAGCGTGATGCGGCGCAGGGCGAAAGTCGAAAAGCGCAACGCACCGAGTCCCTTCCATTTCAGACTATCCGGCGGAAGGTTGGGCAGAAGGGATGCCTCGATGCGATAAACAAAAGGCTCGTCCTCATACTTCACATAGAATTTGGTGCTGTCCGCACTGCTGCCAAAAAGCAATTTAATCGGCCTGAACTGAGGATAGGTCCATGTTATCGTCTGGAAGGGTTTATCGAGACCGAAGACAGCAAGGTCCGCAGCGGTGTCGGCGCTGTACTCCACGATTTCATGGGTGTTGAGCGCCTCGATCATTCGAGAAAGGCGCTCGCCATTGGCCCCTTCCCATTTACCATGTCGCTCCAAGAACCAGGTGCCTTGATCATTCCGCAGCTTCACCTCGGGAAAAGAGAGACTAGAGATGGAGATCGTTCGCACCACCTCCGCATTGATTTGCGCTAGCAGGTGGTCACGCAGTCGATTGGGCTCACCCCACAACCGGAAGAGGTTTTTGGACGAGACCGTGAAAACGGCCTTTCGATGACCGACGGTGGCCGTGGTGGAGGTTTCCTTTTCACCGGCAGGCTTCTTGATGATCATTTCAAAGCTTTCATCCTTCGTCGAAGTATCCACCCGCACTTTTACCTCTTCAGAAACTGGCGCGGCAGAGGAAGCCGCGCCATTCTTGGCGGTCGCCACCTCGCGGGCGTCCAGGACTTCTATGTTGAGCAGCGCCGAGAGAATCTCATTCACGCGATCTTTGCCGGCTCGCGTTTTCAGCGGACGCAGCAGCACCCATGGCATGTGTTCGTTTTCGCGGAAAAGCTCGATTTGACCATCAGCACGCGTCAGCGTCACCCGCACGATACGCTCGGTCGGCACACGCAGGAGCTTGGGATCACGCCAGGAGGCTTGGGGAGTCGCAAGAATGGCGGGCGCGGTCGTCCGGGCCAGATACCAGGCCATGCCGCTCTCATCGGTTTCCAAAGGGGAACGCATGCCGATGTAGAAACCGCCTTCCATCACTCCTGCGACTCCGAACCAGCATTCGCTCACCACACTGGCACCCGCCATCAGGCGCACCTTGTGGCGGGGTTTGTCCAGCCCTGTCTTCGCCCATTCACCTGCATCGAATTCTTCGCGATGCACCCGCTCGACCCATTCGATGCCGTCGATGGCCTGGAGAAGAGAATTCACCTTTTCAGGATCAGCCAGATCAGGCAGCCCTTGAGCCAGTTCCCATCCGAGAGGAGTCTTCTGCAGCTTAAAAACCGTGCCTGCCGTGTCGGTGATCTCGATCAGAGTCACCTTCTCACGCTCTACTTTGGAAGGGCCGCGCCTCATTTCCCTGAGTTGCACCGCCGAGGGAAAATAGCGCTCAATGCCCAGAATCAGAGCGCCCAGCGCCATCACGGCCACAAACAGAAGGATCGTCGTTCTTGTGCTCATCTCGGTATCAAGAGGTCGGTTTCCATTTAGGCAGCACGTCGGCCCGCCCAGACTAGCAGCCCCAGCAGCAGAACGACGCCAGGTAAAGCGATCGACGTGATCCAGAAAATGATCTCATTTTGCTTGGGGGTAAGTTGGATTCGGTAGGCCATCTTCGGCTTCGAAGTGATGCCGATGAGTTTCTCGCGGTTGATGATCCAGTTCAAGCTCGCCGCGATGAAGTCACGGTTCACCGCGATCATGCTCGTTTTGTCCAGCAGCGTGGGATTGGAAACCACCACCATGCGGGAGCTATCCACTCGCTTGCTCTCATCATTCACGGCACCACGCTCGACACTGGCACCCACATACACCGGCGGAAAAGCATCCTCGTTTTCATCGGCCACGGGAAGATCGTCATAGAACTGCGTCTCTCCCCAGAAGCTATCCACCGCCTTCACGATAGGCATCACCGTGATCGACTTCTCTTTCATCCGAGGATCATCGGGCCCGCTCAGAGCCAGGGATTCCGTCTGACCGCCAAAGGTCGTCACGGTCGTGCTCAAATGCTGCGTAAATGGCACCTCGCGGCTAAACTCAGCCTGCACGGAGAACTCCTTCTTCGCCCCGGTGCTGGTGCTTTGTGCCAAGAGCACGCGGTCCCCGCGAGGCTTCACGCCGAGGCCTTCCAACCACTGATTCATGTTCTTCGTACTGCGATTCGGGTCCAGCAGCATCAGGATACCAGCCCGCTTCCCCATCCAGTAGTCATCGATCATCGTCAGCTCGCGCTCCGTGAGATCGTAGCGTGCTCCGACCAAGATAATCCCATCCGCGTGCATCGTGATCGCCGTGATGTCACTGAGGTTCACGGGAAGCACCTCGAAATTCTGCTGGCGACCGATCTCCGTCACCGCACTCAGGGCATCCACTACCGCCTCATCTGAGCGAGCCCCCTTCCCGGCGATAAAATAGAAGCGTCTAATCTTCCCCTCCATCACACTCACCAAGGCCGAAGTCACCGCATCCTCACCACGAAACTCCGTCACCTTCTTTTCCGTGCCCGTGCCCGCCTCACGGATCACCAGTTCTTCCTCCGTGATGAATCGCTTGTTCGGGCCCGAGGTGATCAGGATGCCATTTTGTGCCAGCGAAAGCCCCGTGCGTGTCTTCAGCGACTCCGCACGCTCAATGTCACGCACTGGATCGATCGAGCGCAGCTTGATGCGCTGCTTGCCATGCAGGCGATACTCTTCCAACAGCGTCTGCACTTCACCATAGAGCTTCGAGTCGCGGGCAAAGACGATGTGGATCTCCACATCACGCGTCAGCTTGCTCAGATAGTTCATCGTCGCCTGGCTCAGCGTAAAAGTCTGCTGCGGGCTCAGGTCAAAGCGGGAGTAATAGCGGTAGTTTAGCCGATTAATTCCCACAAAGAGCGCCAAGCTCAGCAGCACCTGAAGGAACACATTGATACCGATGCCCAAACGGCGCGGCATCGCCTCCGCGGCAGGCGGGATGGCGTCAGGGGCGCTGGGGTCAAGGGTTGGATCAGGCATGGCGCGTCAGGGTTTCCAGCGGCGGAATTCCACCACCTGGAGCGTGAAGGAGAGAAACAGCAGCGTGAGGCTGGAATAATAGATCAGGGGCCGCGTATCGATCAGCCCGGAGGTGAAGATGCGGATGTGCTCGGCACTGGCAAAGTAGGCCACCACATCCACCACCGAATCGGAGATCTTCCGACCGATCACCATCACAAACACGCCAAGGAGGAAATGACAAAGGCTCAGCGTGAAGCTCAGGATCGCCGCCACGATTTGATTTCGCGTCAGCGACGAGGCAAAGATGCCCACCGCCAGATTAAACATCCCCATCGCCAGCAGGATGATATAGGAGCCCCCCATCGTTCCCGCAGGGATCTCCACCTGCCCGGCACTGATCCAGTGCGCCACGCGGAAATTGAAGAAGCTCGGAGCCCAAAGCAGCGCGTAAATGATCAACGTCGCCACAAATTTTCCGGCCACCACCTGCCAAGCCCGCACCGGAGCCGTGAACAAGGTCTCAAACGTCCCCAGTCGCCGCTCCTCCGCAAAGGTGCGCATCGTCAGCAGCGGAAACACAAAGAAATACGACAGCCAAAACCACTGCGGCTGAAAGGTCCACGTCACGATGCTGCCTTCGCTTGGCGCACTTTCCAGAATCGAAAGCGCCGCACGGAAGGCAAAGCCGTTTAGCACCATCACCAGCGCCAGCACCACATAGGCCACCGGCGAAACGAAAAACATCCGCAGCTCCTTCTTCAGCATGACCCAGAAGCCTCTCATGACAGACGGCCTCCTTTCATCACTTCGGCGGATGACGCCAACTCCACAAACACATCTTCAAGGTTCGGCAGCTCACGATGCAGCTCCAGCACGCGCCATGCTTCCGTTGTCGCCAAAGCCTGCACGGCCTCACGCACGTCAAAACCAGGCTCCACTCGCAGCATGAAGTGACGCCATGCGCCGCCCTCCACCGTCTCCTCCGTGCATTTGCGCACGCCTTGGATGCCTTCCAGCTTCACCGGAGCCTTCTCATCCTTCGTTTCCACTTCCAGACGCACCACCGTGGAGGCATTCAGCTTCGAGGCCAGATTCCGGGGTGAATCATCCGCCAAAATGCGGCCCTTGTTCAGCATGATCACGCGGTCACACGTCACCTCCACCTCATGCAGGATATGCGTCGAAAGCAGCACCGTATGCCGCGTGCGCAGTTCACGTAGAAGTTCACGCACCTGGCGAATCTGCACGGGGTCCAGGCCATTCGTTGGCTCATCGAGAATGAGTAGCTTCGGATCATGCACCAGCGCATCCGCCAGTGCCACACGCTGCCGGAAGCCTTTGGAAAGATTGTCGATCAGGCGACGGCGCACGTCCGTCAGGCCGCAAAGCTCCATCACCTCACCCACGCGGCGACGCATCGAATGCCCGCCCAGGCCTTTCAACTCCGCCCGGAAGCGCAAATACTCCTTCACCTTCATATCCACATACAGCGGAGCCATTTCCGGCATGTAGCCCACCGCCCGCCGCACCTCCAAGGAATGGCGGAACACATCAAAACCCGCCACCGTCACTTTGCCGGAGGTCGCCGGCATAAAGCCGCTCAAAATCCGCATCGTCGTCGTCTTCCCAGCCCCATTCGGCCCCAGGAAACCCACGATCTCGCCTGGTTCGACATGGAATCCGATCCCGTCCACCGCCGTACGGCCAGCGTACTGCTTGGTAAGGTTTTGAACGTCGATCATGCGGGAGGGCGAGGGCGGGAAAAAAGGTGGAGAACCTGCTTTTTATAACCAGCCAGCCACAAAGACAATCTTTGAATCAAAGTTTTGGACCTCAGCGGAAAGTTCGGGGCTGAGGCAAGGTGCTACCACAGAGCACGGAGGAGCACAGAGTCAGAAAGAAATGGCCGCAAAAGGTCGCGAGGAGCGCAAAAGAACGTGGAGCAGGATTTCATCCTGTTCGCTCCCAGCCGGACGTGGCAGAAGGAAGTACACCGCCTCTCCGAGGCTGGAGGTTGAGCCGTGCCGCCTCGGAGAGGCGGTGTACGGTCTAAGCAACAAAAAAGCCGCCGGGCAGACGGGCTGCACGGCGGCGGGATCGTTCGAGGACGATGAACTTACTTCGCCGGGACGGCGTAAACCTGCACTTCGCAGTAGTGGTTCATGTCGGAAGCGGTGTTGCCGTTGCTCCAAAGGCGCACGTAGCGGGCTTTGGTGCCTTTCGCGTCGATCACGCGGCCGTGATTGGTTTCGATGTAGGCAGGATCGCTGCCTTTGCCCATGGCGGAGGTGTCGTCGTGATCGCTGTTGAAGAGGGTGGTGACACCGGTCTTGAACTCGGCGTCGTCAGAAACCTGAACGAGCACGTCGATGTAAGCCTGGGCTTGCTTGTGATAGTGCCAGACGGCGATTTTGGAGATGTCGTGGGCCTTCTCGAGGTCGATCTGCACCCACTGCTTGCCGGGCATGAGCTCGACAAAGTTGCCATCGGCACCGTCGGCATCGCCATCGGTCACGAGGGTGAGGTCACCGATGATCGGAGCAGAGTCGGAGGAGGTCACTTTCTTGCCTTTGGCCACGTTCACGGTGCCTTTGGCGGCCATGAAAGTCTTCACCACCTTCGTGGGATCAGGCTTTTCGAGGTTCGGCAGCGCGGTGGGGACCGGCGTGCCGATGAACATTTCCTTGGGGAAGGTGAGCTTGATCTCTTCCTGATCGCCCGCAGGAGCGGCGGCGGCAGGGGCGGCACCGGCGGCAGGAGCCGCGGCGGAACCGGAGGAGTCAGACTTGCCGCAAGCGGCGAGGACAATGGCGAGCGCGAGGCCGCCGAGGAGGTGCGTGGTGTTTTTCATTGGGGGAAGGGAGAGATTTAGGATGGCTGATGGGATCAAATCGCGAAGTCTTCGGGCTTGAACATGTATTTGGAGCCGGTTTTGGCGGCTTCGTAGGCCTTGAGCACGGTGACGCAGGATTTGTAGGCCATGTCCACCGGGCAAGTGAGATGGGAGGGCTTCTTCTGCTGCACGGCTTCAATGAAATTCTGGACGTGCGGGCTGTGTGGCTTGCGCTGGAGCTTCACGGCCAGTTCCCATTGGGAAAGAGCCTTCGATTCACGCACATCGGCCATGCTCACGGCACCGTAGGACGGGGCTTTCGGCTTTTCCCAATCACGTGGATGCTCCCAGAATTTGTTCTTCGCCTTGTCAGCGGGTTTGGCGATGGGGGCATTGTCACCCAGGGCCAGTTCGTCGAGGGCATTGCCGGGTTCGGCGTAGATCTGGTTTCCGTTCGTATCGAGTTCGGAGATGATGGCGGTGCCATTGACGCCCATGTGCTTTTCGTAAGCGCCCTGGGAGCCGGTGGTGGTGAGCACTTGGTAGTAGGCGCGGAGAAGGCCAGCGGGCGTTTTAAACTCGTAAATGCACATCATGTTGTCCGGCAGCTCATACTTCGGACGGCCTTCGAGGCCATCGTAGTAATCGACGGCACCGGTGGCGATGACGGAGACGGGATTGGACTCATACATCCAGTTGAACATGTCAATCTGGTGGGCACCGAGATCGGAGAGCGGGCCGCCGCCGTATTTGGCGAAATAACGCCAGTTGCGGAACTCGAACACATTGCCGTAGCCGTATTTGGTGAGGACATCCTGAGGGATGTCATAACCCTTCACCTCGCCCTGGGGCTGGGAGCCGGAGACACCGCGATTCCACTGCGCATAGCAATGGGTGACGCGGCCGAGGACGCCCTTCTTTATAATGTTTTCACGCAGATTCACATAGCGTGGGTTCGAGTGGCGCTGATGGCCGATCTGGAAGACCTGATTTGGGAACTCCTTGCCTGCTTTGGCCATGTCGAGAGCGCCTTCGATGCTGTTGGACATCATCTTCTCACAATAGACGTGCTTGCCTTTGGAAAGGCAAAGACGGGAAAGCGGGGCGTGGAGGAAATCCGGCGTGGCGATGAAGACGGCTTCGATATCGGGCTGCTTTTCGAGCATGGCCTCGACGTCGTCGTAGATCTTCACTTCGCCGTCGATCTGGTGCTTGTTTTCACCAAGGAAACCGCCGCGTGTTTTGGCGACGGAGAATTTCCAGATGTCGCACATGGCCACCCATTGAATGCCGGGCACATCTTTGGAGGCGGTGCGGAGCGCATTGCCCTGAGCGCCGCAGCCGACGAGGGCGCACTTGATCGTGCGGCCTGCGGCGGTTTCTTGAGCGATGGCGGACTTGCTGGTGGCCAAGTGTATGGCACTGCCGGTGAGGGCGGTGGTGCGCAGGAAGCCCCTGCGATCAAGGTAACGGGAGAGAGGAGCGGAAGTCGTGTTCATGCGGAGGACGCGTGAAGGGTTAAAAATGAACGCACCGCGAAAAAGCGGGGCGCGGGAGGCTTATTCGGCCTTCTTCTTGCCGCGGAGGATGCCGTCGAGGGAGAATTTCTTCGCGTGGGCGGTCATCAGGCAGAGCGCCACGAGGCCGATGGAAAGGCCGATGTTGGTCACGAGTTCGGTATCGTCCGGCAAGCAGGCCAGACCAAAGCCGAGGGAAAGGAAGACGAGGCCAGCGGCGAAGAGGCCGAGCTCGGTGAAGATGCCCACGGCGGTCCAGACGCCGACAAGGAGGAGGACGTAGCCGATGGAGTTGGCAAAGCCATTGCACATGGCCTCAGGGAGGAAGCTGTTGGAGGCCATCAGCTTCGCAATCGGCGGGCCTTTCAGTTCGGTGTAGTTCGAGATGCTGAAGGTTGTGGTCTCGCCATTGCCCCAGCGGAATTTGTCCAGGCCAGCCATGAAGAGGCGCATGCCTACCCAGAGGCGGAGAAGCAGGTGGGCGTAAGCCGGAGCGAGGCTGGAGCAGCATTTGGGGGCGTGGGAGCTTTCGGACATGGTCGGAGGCGTGTGGTTGTTGGTGGGGATTGTAACAGATACGAAACGAGCGAAGGGCGCGGATTCTGGCCCGTAGAAGGCTGAAATCCAGTGGAAAATCCAAGCTAGGCTTACTGGTGAGAATTCAGATGTCTGCCACGGCCGAGGCCTGTGCCATGCGAGTATCTGAGGGGAACAAAAAAAGCGGGAGTCCGAGGACTCCCGCTTCAGGGGTAAATGGGATGGCTTTACTTCTTCGGCTCGGCGGGAGGCGGAGCAGGAACAGCGGCTGGAGCCTCAGCGGGTTTCAGCTCAGGCTTGGGAGTGGCCGGTGGGGTGACGGGCTTGTCCTTGATCTCGTTGGCGGGAGGGACGGAGATCGGCGGGGTGGTCACGGTGATTGGGGCGGGCTTTGCGGCGGCATCGGCGGAAGGTTTAGCTGGTTCTGCGGGAGGCGTGACGGGCTTGAGGCCGGGAATAGTGCCGGGGGTGAGGCCTGGAATGGTGGGAGCGGGTGCGGCGGGCTTGGCTTCCTCCTTTTTGAGGAGTTCGCTACGCTTCTTGAAGAGCGTGTTCACGGTGTATTCGGTCACCTGATAGACCCAGCCATCGCAGGCTTTCTCTTTGGCGAGCTTTTCTTCGAGAGTCTTTTTCTGGGCATCGAAATTCTCGTCGTTGGTCTTTTTGTCCTCGGGCTTCTCGTCCTTGGCGGCCTCACGCTTCTGCGGGATGGCGGCGGTGGTGGTGACGGTGAGGTACCATTTGTCGGCTCCATCGACGCTCTTCTTAGCCGCCTGGACGGTGTAGGTGAAGCCGTCGAAAGTGGTGAGCACCGCTTTGACGCCTTCCTTGAAGGTTTCGGCGGCTTTGTCCTTGGCGAGCACGTCGTCGAAGGAAGGACTGGAGAGGAAGCTGGAAAGGGCGGCTTTGGCATCATCGAGCTTTTCATCGGCCTTCGCACCTTCAAGGGCGAATTCGGTGTCGCTCTCGGCCTTCTTGGAGGCTTTCCACGAGTCTTCGGCCTTCGGGGCGGTGACTTCGATGCTCTTGAGCTTGGAGACAGCGATAAAGTCTTTCAGCACCCAGGCTTCGGGTTTGTTTTCGAGATCGCTGAACTGGTTGGCGACCTCGTAGATGGTGTCTTCGTTTTTGAGGCGAACGAAGCGATTCCCCTGTGGGCCACCGCCAAACATGCTCATCTGGTCATCCTGGCCACCAGAGCTGGTGACTTTACCGCCGAGCACGAAAGATTCCTTCACGGTGCCGGACTCATCGAGCATCTCCACGAGCGTGCCGACGCCAAAGGCAGTGGCATCGCCAGGCGAGTTCACGCCGATCTTGCCCCAGGAATCTTTGCCGATGCGGCGGCCAGCTTTGATCTTTTCATACTTCAGGCCCATGAGCACGGTCTGGAGCTTTTCTTTGTTGGCGGGATAGCCACCACGATCAGCAACGATCCATTGATCGCCCTGGACGGTGACGGTGGTCTCCTGCTTGTCTTCCTTGATGCGGAGCTTCTTGATGCCGTTGATGTCAAAATCAGGCAGAAGGAGCTCACGCGTCTTGGTGGCACCGCTGCTGGCGCGGTTGAGGCGGGAGTTGCGCTGATTGCTCTGGTAGTAGGCCGCGCCAATGATGGCGGCGAGCAGCACGAGGAGAAGGATGATCTTTTTCATGGTCGTTCGAGGTTCTCAGTTCTCGGGTAAAGAGATTAAGCGGCAGCAGTGAGGGAGCGGCGGCGCATGGCAAGGAGAAGGCCGACGACGCCGACGAGGAGCGGCACGCCGAGGACATTGAGGCTCTTGAGGAGGGTCTTTTGGAATTCGACCTCCTTGTTGACCTCCTTGCGAATGTCACGCACCTCACGGTCGATCTTGACGGAGTTTTTCTCCATCTCCTTGATGTTGTTCATGGTGCCCTGGTCGATGATGAGCTGGCCTTTTTTGAGGTCGAGCTGAGGGCGGGCCTTGCTGAGCTGCTCGGCGATCTTCTGGCGCTCGGCTTCGAGGGACACGAGTTTCGGACGATATTTCTCCTCCACTTCCTCGCGCATTTCTTTGAGCTTGGAGAAGGGGCGGATGGGGGATTTGCGATTGCGGACCTGGATGAGGTCGCCACCGCCAGCAAGGACTTCGACGGTGTTCAGCAGCATGGGGAGATTGCCACCATTGGTGACGAGCCCGACGCCGAGATCGCCCTGACGAAGGCAGAAGGCATCGTAGAGCATGTCGGCATCCGAGAAGACGATGACGTTGCGTTCGCTGTCGATGGACTCCTTGAGGCTGTCGTCCTTCTTGGGGGCGGCGGCAGTTGTGGCGGCAGGCGCAGGGGCAGCGGGGGCTGGTGAAGTAGGGACTGAAGGGGCTGGAGCGACGGCAGGGACGGCTGCTGCTGGTGCAGGAGCTGCGACGGGCGCGGTGGTGACGGAAACGGGAGGTGTGGTGGCCGTGGCGGCAGCTGCTGGAGCGGTGGCGTCCTGCTCGGCACCGCCGGTTTCTTTGGAGACGCCGGGGGCGTTCGGGCGGCCGTTCGGGAAGGCGCTCTTGAATTTACCTTTGATGTGGACACCGAGGACCAGCTTTTTGCCGCTGGCGGTGAAGTTCGTCATCGGCTCTCGGCGAAGTTTTTCGGCAGCGGCGGTGTCGATCATTTCGGAGGCTTCAGAGCTAGAGGCGAGCGTGGTAGCATCGAGGCCTTCTTTTTTGTCCATGCCGAAGGTGCCGGCATTCATGAGAGTGAAGGCTTGGAGGCCGGTGGTGAAGCGGCTTTCCTGGTTGATCGCCTTGGCGGGCAATTGAAGCGCGGTGGGCATCATACGGCCCTGGAGCTGGCCGCGGTAATTCATGTCGGCGAGGACCATGTCCTTCTTGTAGTTGATGCCCCAGGCTTTGAAGAGGTTCGAGAGGTCGGAGGAGCCGTTGATCATGGTGCCGGGCTGGCCGGTCATGGGGTTTTGCTGGCTGCTCATGGCCTGGGCGAGGAGGCTCTGCGGGTCCACAAAGGCCACCACATTGCCGCCGCCGAGGAGATACTGGTCGATGGCGAATTCAGCGGTCTCGGTGATGTCGGCCGGATGGATGACGAGGAGGACGGTGATGTCCTTGTCGATTTTGTCCGTGGAGAAAGGCACTTCGCGGACTTCGTAATCGGCGCGGAGTTGCTGGATGACGGCCCAGGCCTCACCGCCGCGCTGGCGCTGCATCATGGCCATGGGATTGCCGCCGATCTGCATGGCACTCATGAAGCCGATGATGGTCTTGGTGGGCTTGATGACCTTGGCAATGGCACGGGAGACTTCGTATTCGAGGGAGGTGGCGTCATCGGGGCTGAGGAAAGGCAGCACTTCCTTGCGGTCGAGACTCTGCACAGTCATGCCGAGGTAGATGTTGTCGCCCTCTTGATTGACCTGCATGCCGCGGACTTCGTCTTCCTTGGCTTTGTCTTCCTCATCGGTATCCGGGTTCGGATGGATGACTTCGAGGACGACGTTGTTGCTGCCCTGCTTTTCATATTCGAGGAGGAGATCCTCGATGGTGCGGGCGTGGGGCTTGAGCAGGTTTGGCATCACCCGGTCATCGTTCGTGGCGTAAAACTTGATGGTGACCGGTTCGTCCGCGTTGATGCGGCTGAGAATGTTCTTGGTGCCGGGGGAGAGGGTGTAGAGGCCGTCCTCGGTGAGATCGAGGCGGAAATTACCAAAGCCCACGCCACCAACGAGGAAGTTGATGGCGGCGATGACGGCGATGGTCAGCAGGGTGGTGATGCCAAAGGCGGCTGTCTTGGTGGAAGCACTCATGGCTGGTGGAAGGGGATGAGGGATGAGAGAAAAAGGATGGGGGATCGATCAGGCACGCTTCGAACGGAGACCGAGGTCGGTCACGAGCAGGGCGGCGGCGATGACGGAGACGAAGTAGAGCACGTCGCGAAGGACGAAGATGCCCTTGGTCATTTCAAAGAAGTGATCCATGAAGCTGAAGTAGCTCACGAAGCGCACGAGCCACTCAAAGCCGTTCGGCACGGCGTTCACGATGGCCTGGGTGATGCCAGGATCACCGATGAGGGCGATGACGAGGCAGAAGGCCACGCTGATGATGAAGCACACCACCTGGCTGCGGGTGAAGGCGCTGATGGCGCTGGTCACGGCGAGGCAGGCCATGGCGTAGAGGTAGCTGGCGACGTAGCCGCTGATGATCGGACCGCTGTCAGGATCGCCGAGGTAGCCGACGGTCATCGCGATGGTGAAGGTGAGGCCGAGGCCGATGGCCCAGACGAAGGCAGCGGCGAAGAATTTGCCCAAAATAGCCTGCCAGGGGGAGACAGGCATGGTCATGAGCAATTCGATGGTGCCGAGGCGATGCTCTTCCGACCACAGACGCATGCCCACGGCAGGAGCGAGCACGGTGTAGATCCACGGATGCCAGACGAAGAAGCGTGTGGCGAGGGACACGTCATCGCTGTCGAGGATGCGGGAGAAGAAGAAGGTGAAGCCCTGCGAGGCGAGCAGGAAGATCACCACGATGACGTAGAGCACCGGGGAGTTGAAGTAGGCCAGGAACTCGCGTTTGAAGACGGTCAGGGTGTTTTCGATGTCACGTTTGTTCATGATAGTCGGGAAGGATGGAAGTTGAAGCAGAGACTTGGAGCGAGGGGGCTTATTCGCCCTTTTTCGCGATTTCAGAGCGGGTGATGCTGCGGAAGACCTCATCGAGGCTGTTGCAGCCAGGGACGATCTTGCGGAGTTGTTCGGGGGTGCCGTCAGCTACCACTTTGCCGCGATCAATGATCATGGCACGCGAGCAGGCGGCATCGACTTCTTCGAGGATGTGCGTGGAGAAGATGATGGCCTTGTTCTGGCCCATGCGCTTGATCATGCCGCGCACTTCGTGCTTTTGATTGGGGTCGAGACCATCGGTAGGCTCGTCGAGGATGAGCACTTCGGGATCGTGGATGATGCTCTGGGCAAAGCAGGTGCGGTGGCGATAACCTTTGGAAAGGGTGTCCACGCTCTGGTTGCGCACGTTGTCGAGGAAGCAGAGATCGAGCACGCGGTCGATGGCCTTCGAGCGTGCCGCGCCATGCATGCCGCGGAGTTCAGCGCAGAAGCCGAGGAAGCTGGCCACGGTCATGTCCGAATACAGCGGCGCGTTTTCTGGCAAGTAGCCGAGCATCTGCTTCGCCTTTTCGGGCTCCTCCAGCATGTCGATGCCGCCAAGGGAGACGGAGCCGCTGGTGGGCCGGAAGTAGCCGGTGACCATGCGCATGGTGGTGGACTTGCCGGCGCCGTTCGGCCCGAGGAAGCCGAGCACTTCGCCTTTTTCGACTTTGAAGGAGACGTCATCGACGGCGACCTTCGAGCCGAACTCTTTTCGGAGGTTCTTCACCTGGATCATAGGTTGGGTGGTTGGTTTTTGGAGGCTGGTGGGTAGAGAGAAAGCAAAACGTTTCCGCATTCGTGGCGGGTCCAAACAACTCGCCAGCCTGCGGGACGTTGAGAAACGCGGCCCGCTTATAGGTAAGTGTCGTTTTTTCTCAACCGAAAATTTGTGCCTACCATGTAAATGCATTGCCACACACGAAAAGGCCGGACGTTGCCGTTTCCGAAAGTCCTCCTACAATCCCCTGCCCTCCCCGACCCGCCCTCCACCATGCGCCTCGCCATCTATCCCGGCAGTTTTGATCCCATCACCAATGGGCACCTCGATGTCATCCAGCGTGCTGCGGGGCTCTTCGACCGCCTGATCGTGGCCGTGGCGCGGGACAATGCCAAAAACAGCCTTTTCAGCGTCGCTGACCGAGTTTCCCTCGTGAAGGAGGCCACGGCGGGCATCGCCAATCTGGAGGTCATGCCATTCGAAGGTCTCCTAGTGAATTTCGCCCGCGACAACGGGGCCTGTGCCCTCGTTCGAGGCCTGCGAGCGGTGTCGGACTTCGAGTTCGAATTCCAGCTCGCCTTGATGAACCGCAAGCTGGAGCCGAACCTCGAAACGCTCTTCTTGATGCCGCGAGAAGAGTTCACCTACATCAGCAGCCGTCTGGTGAAGGAAATCGGCCGCTTGGGTGGCAATATCGAGCCCTTTGCCCCCGCCAACGTGGTCACCGCTCTCAAGGAGAGGTATGCGCAGGCGTAACGATTGGGCAAGAATCGCCCCGTCGGGTCCGCTTTCGATCAAAAACCAGCCATGGGGCCAATTGGGGCGCTTTGCCCATTGCCCTTCAGCCTGTTCCCCCTTCCCTTTCATTTGCCATGAAGCTCCCCGCTCTTCTCCTCACCCTCGCGACCGTCTCTGCCTTCGGCCAAGGTGCCTCGCAGGCACCGCGTCATGAATCTCTAAGGCAAGAACTGCGCCTCAGCGTGGAGCGTGGCCTGAACTTCCTTCGCAGCCAGCAGAACAAACAAACTGGCCAGTGGGGCGAAGCCGAGCCAGTGGCCATCACCGGGCTCGCCGTGACCAGTTTCATGCTCGATCCGAATCGCAAGCCGGGCGATCCCGTGCCCGCTGAGGTCGAGGCCGGCACCCGTTACCTCCTCAGCCAGGCGAAGCCAGACGGCTCCATCACCATCAAAGCACGCGCAACCTACAACACCGCGCTCGCCCTCACGGCGCTGATGCTCAATCCCAAGCCGGAGAACGAGGAAATCATGCTCAAGGCTCGTCGTTACCTCGTCACCCGCCAGCTCGATCTCGATGAGAAAGGCAAGAACGACGCCGCCACGGATGGTGGCATCGGTTACGGCGAGGAAAAAGCCACTCACGCCGATCTCTCGAACACCACCTTTGCCCTCGAAGCACTTTATTACGCCCAGTCGCTGCTTGCCGACAAAGGCGATGCCGCCAAGAACGAGCCGCAGCTCAACTTTGCCGCCGCCATCGACTTCATCCAGCGCTGCCAGAACCGCCCCGAGAGCAACAAATCGAGCTGGGTGAGCAAAGACCCCGCCGACGCCGGTGGCTTCATCTACAACCCCACCGAGACCCGCGGGGCCAAAGTCCAGCTTCCCGATGGCCGCATCGCTTTGCGCAGCTACGGCAGCATCAGCTACGCGGGCCTGCTCAGCTTCATTTATGCCGGGCTCGATAAGAATGACGACCGCGTGAAGGCCGTGCTCGAATGGCTCAAGAACAACTACACCGTCGAGGAGAACCCCGGCCTCGGCGCCCAAGGCCTCTACTATTACTACCACACCATGAGCAAGGCCCTCGCCATCGCCCAAGTGGACTTGATTCAAACGAAGGATGGCAAAACCATCGACTGGCGTGCCGACATCACCGCGAAGCTGCTCAACCTCCAAAAAGGCGATGGTTCCTGGCTCAACACCGAAGGCCGGTGGATGGAAAGCGATCCCGCACTTTCCACCTGCTACATCCTGATGGCGCTGGGACGCATTCATCAGACGCTCTGATCGCGAGCGAAGCTCAGCGTGACATGCGGATGGTGAATTCCACCATCGCAAAACCATTTGCCAGCCCTCATGCAGCGGTTAACGGCACCGCGTTCCCATCACCAACTATGATCGTCACACCCAAAATTCGTGGATTCATCTGCACCACCGCACACCCCACCGGTTGCGCCAAGCATGTCGCCGACCAGATCGCCCTCGTGAAGAGCCGCGGCCCGATTGCCAACGGACCGAAGAAGGTTCTCGTCGTCGGTTCCTCCACGGGTTACGGCCTCGCCTCACGCATCGCGGCCGCCTTCGGCTCGAATGCGGCCACCATCGGGGTGTTCTTTGAAAAACCGGCGGAAGAAGATCGCTGCGGCACCACCGGATGGTACAACTCTGCGGCCTTTGAGACCGAAGCCAAGGCCGCAGGCCTCTACGCACGCTCCTTCAATGGCGATGCTTACTCCGATGCGATGAAGGCGGACGTCATCGCCGCCATCAAAGCGGATCTCGGCCAGGTGGATTGCGTCATTTACTCCCTCGCCAGCCCACGCCGCACGCATCCGAAGACCGGCGAGGTCTTCAAATCTTGCCTCAAGCCCATCGGTGGCACCTACACGAACAAGAACCTCAACACCGGCACCGGCGTCGTGAACGAAGTCACCATCGAGCCAGCCAACGACGACGAGATCGCCCAAACGGTCGCCGTCATGGGCGGTGAAGACTGGGAAATGTGGATCGACGAACTGCAAAGCGCCGGCGTGCTCGCTCAAGGCGTGCAGACCGTGGCCTACAGTTACATCGGGCCTGAAGTCACCTGGCCCATCTACAAGAACGGCACCATTGGCCGTGCCAAAGAAGACGTCGAACGTGCCCAGCGTGCCCTCGATGCCAAGCTGGCCCCCATCGGCGGCAAGGCCTGGGTTTCCGTCAACAAAGCCCTCGTGACTCAAGCGAGCAGCGCCATCCCGGTGGTGCCCCTCTACATTTCCCTGCTCTACAAGGTCATGAAGGCCGAGGGCACTCACGAGGATTGCATCGAGCAGATGGACCGTCTCTTCCGCGACCGACTCTACAACGGCCAGCCGCAGCCTGATGAGGCGGGCCGCATCCGCGTGGACGATTGGGAAATGAAGCCTGCCGTTCAGCAACTCGTCGATGACCGCTGGAAGGAAGTGAATACCGAAAACTTCGCCCAGCTCGGCGATTTCGAAGGCTACCAATCCAGCTTCCTGCGTCTCTTTGGCTTCGGTCTCGATGGCGTGGATTACGCCGCTGACGTGGATGTGAACGTCCGCGTGCCTTCGCTGGGCTAGAGCATCTTAAATTCTTGTCATTGGTGAACTACGAGTTGCAGATGAAAAAGAAGGGGCGGAATGTCGCCTTGGGAAAAGCTGGGCATTGATTGGCAAGACTTTCATCCGAAGGCCAAAAGTATCCTGGATGATCCATTCTTTTGGGACTGCACAAATGCCTTCTCCCCTAATGGTAATGACACAGGAGCCGATTTGCTGGAAGGTTACCGTGAACGGTTGAAGAAGAATAAAGAGGGACATTCAGCCAAATTCATCGAGGCCCTCGCAAAACGCTGGGGCTACAATGGATGCACGGATATGGATGAAGAAACTCGAGATGAGGCAGATGTTGCTCTTGCATTTGCCGATATAAAGCTACGGGGGCGTTGCGATGCACAAGCACGCCAAATCGCACTTGATGCCATCAAGAACCAACGTCGGATCGCACATGACGAAACCGACCCGCCACATCTGCAGGAGCGTCTAAAGGCTTTGGAGCAGATTGAAGCCAAGTTGATCACGGTGGCGAATTTTGAAATCAGGCATCACCTCTTCTCAAACACCACCTTCCCGCTCTTCAGCGTCGCGGTGATGTGATCGCCGTCTTTGAAGCCGCCTTCGAGGACGGCGAGGCTCAGCGGATCGAGGAGGTGCTTTTGGATGGCGCGTTTGAGGGGTCTCGCGCCGAAGACGGGATCAAAGCCGGCATCGGCGAGGTGGCGGGTGGTGTCGTCGGTGACGGAGAGGTGGATGTTCTGCTTCGCGAGGCGGTCGATGACGCGCTGGAGCTGGATTTTGACGATCTGGTCGAGCTGCGCGGCGTCGAGGCGGTCGAAGATGACGATCTCGTCGATGCGATTGAGGAACTCGGGGCGGAAGAACTGCTTGAGGCTGTCGCGCACCAAGGCGTCGCGCTGCTCGGCGTTGGACACGTCCTGGATGACGTTGCTGCCGATGTTGCTGGTCATGATGAGGACCGTGTTCTTGAAATCGACTGTGCGCCCCTGGCCGTCGGTGATGCGGCCGTCGTCGAGCACCTGGAGCAGCGTGTTGAAGACATCCGGATGCGCTTTTTCGACCTCGTCGAACAAGACGACGCTGTAAGGGCGACGACGCACAGCTTCGCTAAGCTGGCCGCCTTCTTCATAGCCGACATAGCCGGGAGGCGCTCCGATAAGGCGACTGACGCTGTGCTTCTCCATGTATTCGCTCATGTCGATGCGCGTCATGGCGCTGTCGTCGTCGAAGAGGAACTCGGCGAGCGCTTTGCACAGCTCCGTCTTGCCGACGCCTGTGGGGCCGAGGAAGAGGAAGCTGCCGATGGGGCGGTTCTCATCCTGAATGCCCGCACGCGCACGGCGCACGGCATTGCTGACGGCGGTGATGGCGTCCTTCTGGCCGATGACGCGCTTGGCGAGACGTTCCTCCATCTTCACGAGCTTCGAGCGCTCGCCTTCTTGCAGGCGTGAGACGGGAATGCCGGTCCAGTTCGCCACGACGCGGGCGATGTCTTCTTCGGTCACCTCTTCGCGCAGAAGCGTGTTCGCGGTTCTCGGTTCTCGGTTCTCAGTTGGAGCGGATTGGAGCTTCTTCTCCAAATCGGGGATGAGGCCGTATTGGATCTCCCCTGCCCGACCAAAGTCGCCGCGGCGTTGGGCTTGTTCGAGTTCGGTGCGAAGGCGGTCGATTTCTTCCTTCACCTTGCGGCCGGCATCGACGGATTCCTTTTCCTTCATCCACTGCGCCTTGAGCGCCGAGGAGCTTTCTTTGAGATCAGCGATCTCTTTGTCGAGCTTGGCGAGGCGGGCTTTGGAAGCGGCGTCCTTCTCCTTCTTCAAGGCCTGACGCTCCATCTCGCCCTGCATGACCTGACGCTCGATGACGTCGATTTCGGTCGGCATGGAGTCGAGCTCGATCTTGATGCGGCTGGCGGCCTCATCGACGAGGTCGATGGCCTTGTCCGGTAGGAAGCGATCAGTGATGTAGCGATTGCTCAGCGTGGCGGCGGCAATGATGGCGTTGTCTTGAATGCGCACGCCGTGATGCACTTCGTAGCGTTCTTTAAGGCCACGCAGGATGGCGATGGTGTCCTCAACGGTCGGTTCGCCGACTTTCACCGGCTGGAAGCGACGCTCCAACGCGGGGTCCTTCTCGATGTGCTTGCGATACTCGTCGAGCGTGGTCGCGCCGATGCAGCGCAGCTCACCGCGAGCGAGCTGAGGCTTCAACAGATTGCCCGCATCCATCGCGCCCTCGGCTTTGCCCGCGCCGACGATGGTGTGCAGTTCGTCGATGAAGAGAATGATCTCGCCTTCGCTCGAAGTGACCTCTTTGAGGAAGGCCTTGAGCCGCTCTTCAAATTCGCCACGAAATTTCGCCCCGGCCATCATGCCGCCGAGGTCCATGCTGATGAGCTTTTTACCCTTCAGCGAATCCGGCACGTCTCCGGCGACGATGCGTCGCGCGAGACCTTCCGCGATGGCCGTCTTGCCCACGCCCGGCTCGCCGATGAGCACGGGATTGTTCTTCGTCCGGCGGCTGAGCACCTGCATGACGCGGCGGATCTCCTCATCGCGTCCGATGACGGGATCGATCTTCCCGGCCTTCGCTCGGGCGGTCAAATCGGTGCCGTATTTCTCCAGCGTCTGATATTTGCCCTCGGGGTCCTGATCGACCACGCGCTGGCTGCCGCGCACGGCGGTGAGCGCCTTCGAAACGGTGTCGTAGGTCAGCCCGGCCTGCTTCAACACGTCGGAGAGCTCCGACTTCGTTTTAAAGAGAGCCAGGATGATGTGCTCGACGCTCAAATACTCGTCCTTTAGCTTCTTTTGCTCGTCCTCGGCCTTCGTCATGAGCTCGCGCATCTCATTCGAGAGATACAGCCCGCTGGAGCCGCCGGTCACCTTTGGCAGTTTGGCGAGCACACTTGAAACTTGGGACTTGAGACTCGCCGCAGCGTCTGGATTGACCGCTGCCTTCGAAAACAGCGGCGTGGCGATGCCACCTTCCTGTTCGAGCAAGGCGGTGAGGAGATGCACAGGCTTCAATTCCTGCTGCCCATGCCGCGTGGCGACGGACTGCGCGGCATTGAAGGCCTCTTGAAGCTTTACGGTAAATTTTTCGGGGGACATGGTTGGTCAGTTGGTTGGTGGTTTTCCGTTTTCTTGCTTAAACCATGCCATACGGCCAAAACCGCCTGCCAACCTTGATTTGTCGAGGCCTCGGCGTGTTTTGATGCGTCAAACCTGTGTAGCTGCGCCGCGCCCGAATGACACTCCGAAGGCCGATGTGGCGCAGGAGTGAAGTGACAAGAAACCGGCTTAAAGAGCCTTTTTCACGATCCTCACCGCTCGAATGCGATTCGTGAGCGTGCTCAGCGCCACGGGTTTCTCGGGTTCATCGTCCAGCGGATCACGTACGAGATAGTCTTTACCCTCTTTACCGACGATGAGGACCCAGTGCCGAGCACCGTTGGGTAGGTGGAAGGCGATGATGGGAAAAGCGCCCGTTTTCAGAGCGGCATCGAGCACCTCATATCGCGGACGGGTGTGATACTCCGCGACGAGCTGACCTTGAGTGACGCGACTGATGGCATTCCAAATGAGCCATCCCTGCGGCTGAAAACCATCGCATTTCTTGAGGCGCTCATTGAGTTCCTTCGGAGAAAGGGGCGTGCCGAGGGCAGTGGCCGCCATCGCGGTGCTGCAAACGAGGCATCCATGGGTTCCGAGTTCACAACCGGAATGGCCGAGCTCCTCATGAGACCAGCGGGCGTCCATCTGACGAAAAGTGCGGGGCACACCGGGAAGCTTCAAGCTCAGGCATTCACCGCCGAGGACAGCCAAGGACGGCGCAAACCAGTCCATGCAGCTCTGGCAGCCACTCAGCAGGCTCGTGAGCAGGATCAGGGCTGCGCACCTCCGCATGATCTGCGGTTAGTGCTTGGCTTCTTCCTTCTTGCCGTGGCCGTCGTCCTTGGCGTGCGAATCGCCGTGATCCGAAGCGTGGGCCTTGTGCATGCCTTCGTGGAGACCTTGGGTCTCTTTCCAGGAATGCTTATCGCAGGAAGTGGAAGCGAAAATGAAGGCGGCGGCGCCGAGGAGGATCGTGAGGGACTTCTTCATGGGGATTTGCAAGGCGGCCATCCTATCGCCCGAGGTCCGAGGTGCAAATGGCAAATCAAGCCAGTGACTCGACTCGTGGCTTCCGGGCATAAAAAAACCGGGCGGAGGAATGATCCTGCCGCCCGGTAAAGATTGAGAAGTGTCGCTGAATTAAGCCTTAACGTGCTTGTTCACGAGCTTCGTCATCTCGAACATCGTCACAGTGGCTTTGCCATTGAAGACAGCCTTGAGCTTGTCGTCGGCATTGATGTTACGCTTGTTCTTCTGGTCCTGGAGGCCGTTCTTCTTGATGTAGTCCCAGATTTTCTTGGTCAGGGGACCGCGGGCAAGAGGAGCGGAACCGACGACGGCGGCCAGCACTGCATCAGGCTGGACCGGCTTCATCAGCGCGGGGTTGACTTTACGTGCGGCTGGTTTGGCAGCTTTCTTGGCAGCTTTAGCAGCTGGCTTTTTGGATGTGGATTTGGTGGCCATGGGCGCTCATTCACGCAAAAACCGCCTAAAGTGTCAATACTTGTTCTGCGGAAATCTCTGAGGAATGACGATTTTTAGGGCCATTTCCCCCACGGAGCGGCTTTTTGGGACTCTGCAACGCGTCAGGAAGGGGCAGAAGGCACCTCCTTGGGCCTGATTTAGTCGCCCCATTGGCAACCACCTTGGCGACCCAAATGAAACTGTCGTGCATCCATGAAGGCACCAGAGGCGTTCACTCCCATGTTGCGGCCATGATCATTCCCCTTCGCATTCTTTTTAGTCTCGTGCTGCTCACGATGCTGACTGTCACGTCGTGGGCGAGCCTCGAATGTGCGCTGTGGAAGACGCCGCGAGAGGTGGTGACGCATCCGTGGTTCATCGCGACGCTGTTTGATACCTACTGGGCGTTTTTGACCTTTTACTGTTGGGTGGCTTACAAGGAGACCTCGTGGCTAGCACGCCTTGCCTGGCTCATCGGGATCTTGCTATTGGGAAACATCGCCATGGCGATCTACATGCTTATCGAACTCTTCAAGGTGCCTGCCACGGCCCGAATCGATGAGGTGCTGCTCAGGAGGTCACACCAATGAAAGGCGTGATGTCTTTCTGGAACCGCTGGGTAATTCGGCCCATCGCCCAGCAACTGACCCAAGGCACTTCGCCGCATAAAATTTCTCAAGCCTTGGCTTTCGGGCTGACGCTCGGAATTTTTCCCATCATCGGCTCCACCACCCTGCTAGCCCTGCTCGTGGGCATCCCGATGAAGCTGAATCAACCGGTGCTCCAGGCTTTCAAAACACTGGCCTATCCGCTGCAATGGATGTCCGTGCTCGGCTTTTATCGACTGGGAGAGATGCTGTATGGCGTACCGCATGTGTCACTTTCGATCCCAAAGATGATGGAGCGCTTCTTTGCCGAGCCGGGGCCCTTCTTTCGCGATTACGGCATGACAGCCGTCTATGGCATCACGGTGTGGTGCCTGATGGCCCCTGCCCTACTTCTCGCTTTGTATGCCATCACGCGGCCGCTCATTCAGAGCCTCGCTGCCCAACTCAGCCGCCGCCATGTCGCCTCTTGATTCCATTCTTATCCTCGGCGGTGGCGCAACGATCCTGCTGACCCTGTTTTTGCTGACATGGTGGCTCAGCGTGCGGTTGGATAATTACTCCTTCGTTGATGTGACGTGGGCACTGAGCTTCGCGCCAGTGGCCGTTTGGTATGCGATGGTGGGCGAAGGCTGGCGCATGAGACGCATCGCCATCGCCGCACTCGTCGTGGCGTGGAGCCTGCGTCTCGGTATTTATCTTTGGCGGCGAGTGGCCAGCCATCATCCGAAGGAAGATGTGCGCTACGCCGTGCTGCGGCAAAAGTGGGCCACGAATCCACCCAAGGCCTTCTTGTGGTTCTTTCTCGCTCAAGCCGTGCTCGTTTGGCTGCTGATGCTGCCGGTGCGTTTGATCGCGAATCAGCCCGAGACCTCATTTGGAATATTTGAAGGCATTGGGCTGGTGATCTGGGCGCTGGCCTTGATCGGCGAAGGCGTTGCCGATGCGCAACTCGCCCGCTTCAAACGCACAAACAAAGATCCGAAGGCCATCTGCGAGACTGGCTTATGGCGCTACAGTCGGCATCCGAACTACTTCTTCCAATCGCTGCTCTGGTGGGGCTTGTTTTTGATGGCACTGCCTGCGCCCTGGGGCTGGACGGCCATCGTCGCTCCACTGGCGATGCTGCACTTCCTTCTCAACGTCACCGGCATCCCGCTCACCGAAAAGCTCTCCATCGAGAAGCGCGGCGAAGTCTATCGCCAGTATCAGCGCACGACGAGTGCCTTCGTGCCTTGGTTTCGTCGCAAAGTTTAAATCCTCATCCCTATGCTCAACGTCAACGACCTCCTCGCCAAAGACCTCCTCCCTGATGCCGTGATCCGCTTTGGCATTCGCCAGCGGCTCGCCCATGTCATCTCGAAGAACAAGGAGCCCAATATCGAAGCGCAGCGAGCACGCCTGCTGCGTCATGTGGCGGAACTCAAGGCCATGCCGGTGGCCATCGCCACGCAGGAGGCGAATGAGCAGCACTACGAGGTGCCCACCCGCTTCTACCAGCTCTGCCTGGGCAAGCATCTCAAATACAGCAGCGGCTACTGGCCGGAGGACACGACCACCTTTGATGAATCGGAAGCCATCATGCTGGGCATGACCTGCGAACGTGCCGACTTGGTGGATGGCCAGCGCATCCTCGAGCTCGGATGCGGCTGGGGTTCGCTTTCGCTGTGGATGGCAGAGCACTATCCGAAGGCTCAAATCACCAGCGTCTCAAACTCTCGCACGCAGAAGGAATTCATCGACGCCGAAGCGGCGAAGCGTGGCCTCAAGAATCTCACGATTGTCACCGCCAACATGGTGAGCTTTGAAGGCGTGGGTGATGGCCTTTTCGACCGCTGCGTCTCAGTGGAGATGTTTGAGCACATGAAGAACTACCAGGAACTGCTGCGCCGAGTCTCCACCTGGCTCAAGCCAGGAGGAAAGCTCTTCGTGCATATTTTCACGCATCGCGATTACGCCTACCACTTTGAAGCCACCAGCGAGGCGGACTGGATGGCAAAGTACTTCTTCACTGGCGGTCAGATGCCGAGCGATGATTTGCTGCTGTACTTTCAGGACCACCTCCAAATCGAAGCCCACTGGTGCGTGAGCGGCATGCACTACAGCAAGACCTCCGAGGCCTGGCTTTCCAAAATGGATGCGAACAAGGCCGAGATCATGCCGCTCTTCCGCGAGACCTATGGCGCGGACCAAGCCGTGAAGTGGTGGAGCTACTGGCGCATCTTCTTCATGGCCTGCGCCGAGCTCTGGGGCTACCGCGAAGGCGAGGAGTGGATCGTGAGCCACTACCGCTTCACAAAGCCGCTTTAAAAAAGCAACACGCTGGATATTTGGGAGACCTCTTTCAGCTCTCGCATGTCATCCAAGCCACTTCGCATCCTCATTCTCGGCGGCCGTGGTGGCCTCGGAAAGGCACTCACACGTCGGCTTGAGGGCATCGGTGAGGTCACCTCATGGTCACGGGCTGATCTCGATCTCTCACAACTCGATCTCATTGCTCCCAAGCTCGAAGCACAGCCTTTCGATGTGCTGCTGAACCCAGCCGGCATGACGAGCCCGGATGTTTGCGAGGCGCAGCCTGAGCTTGCATGCTTGGTGAACGTCGATGCCCCCGAGAGGCTGGCGGCATGCTGCCAGCGGTTGGGTAGGCGCTTCATTCACTTTAGCACGGACTATGTTTTTGACGGCTCAAAAACGTCCACCTGGAGTGAGGATGACTCCACGGATCCGGTGAATCACTACGGCAAAACCAAGCGTGAGGGTGAGTTGGTCGTGCTGGCAGCGTTCCCGCAGGCCTTGGTGGCCCGCGTGTCGTGGTTATTCGGACCGGATAAGCCGAGCCACCCGGATCAAATCATCGCAAAAGCCATGGAAGGCAACGCTTTGACGGCCATCGCGGACAAAACCTCCGCGCCCACTTTTACGCATGACCTCAGTGACTGGATCACGAAGCTGATCGTGGATCATCCCGAAGTCTGTGGCCCGCTTCACCTTTGCAATGAAGGCACGGCTTCGTGGCAGGAATGGGGTCTCGAAGCGCTCAAGATAGCCGAGGGGATGGGATTACCTTTGCAGACGAACAGCATCCGTCCGCTGAAGCTCGCCGAGAGCACCTTCTTCAAAGCCGCCCGCCCGCCGCACACCACGATGAGCACTTCGCGCCTGACGCAGCTCACCGGCATTCAGCCACGTGCATGGCAGGAGGCCTTGCGAGACTACCTGCATGGCAAGACGGCTCTTGCCTTTTCACTGCCGCGCTCTTAATCGCCGGGCATGAGCAAACCAAATGTGGGAGTCCTTGGGCTGGGAATCATTGGCAGCCGTGTCGTCGAAAATCTGCGCCAAGCAGAGCATGAGGTCTTTGTGTGGAGCCGCAGCGCCCAAGCGGTGCCGAATTTCCTCGCCTCACCGCGTGAGGTAGCCCAGGCGGCGGGCATCATTCAGATCTTCGTGCGGGACAGCGCCGCGCTTTTGGAAGCCATTCGAGATATGGAGCCCGTTTTAAAGGCCGGGCATCTGGTGATGAACCACGCCACGGTGAGCAAAAAAGCCACGTTGGAGGCCGCAAAGCTGGTCGAGGCCACCGGAGCCGCGTTTCTCGACGCCCCCTTCACAGGCAGCAAAATGGCCGCACAGAATGGAAAGCTCTGCTACTACCTCGGTGGCCCGGATTTGCTCGTGGAGCGTGCCAAACCGGTCCTAGAGGCCAGCGCCTCGAAACTTCTGCCTCTCGGTGCCGTCGGTGATGCCATGGTGCTGAAAATCGTGACGAATCTCGTCTCCGCGGTCATCGTCGAGGCTCTCTCCGAAGCCGCTGCCATCACGCAGGCGCATGGCGTGCATCTGGAGCGCCTTCTCACCGCCCTGGAAGGCAATGCGAACTACTCCACGCTGATCGGCATGAAGCTACCAGCCATCATGAATGGCGATTTCGAGCCTCATTTCTCGCTGAGAAACATGCTCAAGGATGCTGATTTTGCCCGCGAACTGGCGGCTGAGTTCAAAATCGAATCCCCTGCCCTCAATGTGACGGCGGAGGCGATGCGCCGTGGTGTCGAGGCTGGTGAAGGCGACCTCGATTTCAGCGTTATCGGCAGACGCTGATCTCCTGATGCGACGAGATCGTCACAGAGCGATCTTTGGCAGACGGGTAGATGTGACGTTGATGTGGCTCTCCCGAATCATGAGCCGCATCCTAATAGTCGATGACGAAAAGGACATTGTTGACCTAGTCACCCTCCACCTAAATCAGGAGGGCTGCGAGGTCATCGCCGTGTATAACGGCCTCGATGCCGTGGAGACTGCCGCCCGCGAGCGCCCGCAGATGATCGTTCTCGATATCATGTTACCCGGCATGGATGGTTGGCAGGTTTTCCGTCAGCTCCGCACCGATGTGCGCACTCGCACCATCCCGGTGCTCATGCTCAGCGCCAGGGCGCAGGCGCACGACCGTATCAATGGGCTGGAAATGGGCGCGGATGATTACCTCACCAAGCCCTTCAGCCCTCGCGAGCTCGTGCTGCGCATTCGATCCATCCTGCGCCGCTCGCAAAAAGTCGTCATGACCGATGAGCTGCGAGTGGGTGATTTCGTGGTGGACCGACAAAACATGGCGCTATCCGTGGGCGGCCGTCTCGTCGAGCTCACCTCCACGGAGCTGCGCCTCCTCACCGTGCTCATGACAAATCCCGATGTCATCCACAGCCGCAGCGAGCTGCTCAATGGTGTGTGGGGCTATGCCGATGATACCCATTCCCGCACGCTCGATACCCATGTGAAGCGCCTGCGTGACAAGCTCGGCGAGCCCTACGGTGCCCACATCGGCACGGTGAGAAAGCAGGGCTATCTTTTTGTTTCCCAGCCGCCCCCAACCAGCCCGAAATGACCGCCGCCACGCTCATGGCGGAGGATGCCGCCAGCACCATGCAGATGCTCCTCTCCCGAGCGGAGGTGGAGCTGCGCACGCCGCTGGCACTCATTCAGGGCTACATTGAGACGCTCAAAACCGGAGCGATCAAAAATGGAGATTCCCTCACCCGCTGCTTGGAGGTCATGGACAAGCACAGCCGCCGCCTGATGCATGTGATTGATGACATCAATGCCGTGGCGCAACTCCAGCCCGGCGGACAGCCCAGCGTGTGTGACGCCGCTTTTCTCCAGCGCTGCCTGGAAACCAGTGTCGAACGCCTCACACCGCTCATTGAGGTTTCAGGCACGGCCGTCGAGGCGCACATCCCGCCTGGTTGCTGCGAGTTAAAGGGCGACCGCATGGTGTGGCATCTCGTCTTCACCAAGCTCCTCGAAGAGCTGCTGCGCAATCTGCCCACAAACTCCCGGATCTCCTTCAAAGCCTCGTGGGAGACCTCTGGCTGCGCCCTCGAAGTGAGTTGTGATGCACCCCTCATCACCCGTGGTGTGGCTCCCGAAGAGAATGTCGCCTGGAGCGAAGCCGCCCTCGGCCTGCTGGTGGTGAAACGTGCTCTCGAACTCAATCACGGCTCGCTGAAATGGACCAACGACCCGCAGCAAGGCTGTCGTTTCCTCCTCAGCATGCCTTGTGCCGATGGCTGCGCTTCAAAGCACTGCCGCTGAACTGACCACCTGCTTTTTCATCTCGATGAAACGCTTCGCCGCTCTTTTCTTTTGTCTCTGCCTTATCTCTTCTTCACTCGTGAAAGGAGCAGACAGCATCGATGCCCAGGTCCAGGCGGCCACACGAGTCAAGCAGGGCGAAACAGCACCCGATTTCTCCTGCAAAACCACCGATGGCCGTGCCTTCAACCTCGGGGCTCAAAAGGGCAAAGTCGTGCTGCTCTACTTCTTCGCCGCCAGCGTGCCGTTTAGCTTCACGGAGATGGGTTACA
Source organism: Verrucomicrobiaceae bacterium (assembly GCA_016713245.1). Taxonomy (GTDB): domain Bacteria; phylum Verrucomicrobiota; class Verrucomicrobiia; order Verrucomicrobiales; family Verrucomicrobiaceae; genus Prosthecobacter. The sequence continues at coordinate 2,896,636 of JADJPM010000004.1, forward strand.
TCCAGAAGGAGATCGTCGAGAAGCTCGAAAAGCGCGAGGACTTCACCGTGCTCTGCATCGGCCGTGGGCACACTCATGACGAGATGGTGAAGATAAGCGGGGAAAACAAGCTGCGGCTGCCCATGACGGCAGATTCCGATGGGGCCATCTACGGCCGTATGTTCACCAAGTTTGTGCCTCGCACCGTGCTCATCGCACGTGATGGCAGCATCGCCTACTTGGCGAATGGATCGAAGGAGTATGATGGTATCGTGAAGCTCCAGCAGGCCATCGAGATCCAGCTCAAGAAACAGGACTGAAGCCAGTTTCATGTGACAAAAAGTTCACCGCAAAACAGGCTCGCCCCGAGGCTGCATGGGTAGAGGCAAAAGAGCCTTCTTCCGTGCCTGCACAAGGGCACCAAGGCCGTGACCAAAACGTAACCCTGCTTCGATGGATTCACTCTTTTACACCGCTTAAAAGCCGCTCGCCGGTCCACGGCGGAGTTCCTTCACCCGAAGTCAGCTTCTTACCTCAAACCGACAACCCACACCAACACATGCTCATCAAAACCAAACATCTTCTCACCACGCTCGTCGTGGCAGGGATCACGGCCTTCGCCACTCAGGCGAGCGCCACGACCTACGTCGCTGGGGACTTGCTCCTCAGCTTCCGTGCCTCCGGTGGCTTTAATTCCGACAAGAACCTTGTCGTTAACCTCGGCCAAGCAGACACCGTTTATCGCAGTGCCGGCGGCAACCTCGCCAATATCGTCGATATCGGCACGCTGCTCACTTCCACCTACGGCGCTAACTGGAACACCCGTGCGGATCTCTTCTGGGGCATCGCCGGCGTGGCCCAGACGGATCAGTTCGCCACCCCCATCGATGGTGATCCCACACGCACGAACTACCTCTCCCGTCAGCAGACGAGCTACAACCCGGGCACCAAGACCTCGACCGCTTGGTCAGTCTCTGGCTCCACCTCACGCGCAAACATCGCCAACAACATCACCACCTTTGCTGGCAATTTTGACGCGTTCTCCGCTGCGGTGACAGACACTGCCGTGTTGGACGCCACCGCTGGTGGCAGTTGGAACAGCTTCAACACCGGTTCTACCACCTTTGGCGGCGTCTCCGGCACGATCGAGGGCAACTTCGCCAGCGGCACGGGTGCCACGGCGCTGGACCTCTACCGTATCCTGAACTCCAACTCGGGTGCCAGCCCCACGGGCACCGTGGGCACCGGCTCCTGGGAAGGCACCTTCACCATCAACAACGCCGGTCAGGTCGGTTTCGCCGTCACCGCCGTTCCAGAGCCTAGCCGCGCCCTTCTGGCCGGTCTTGGCCTCGCAGGCATCGCCTTCCGCCGCCGTCGCACGGTCAAAAAGACCGCCTAATTCATCCCCCATCACTTATCTTTATCCCTTATCCCATTCACATGAAATCTGTCATTCATCTCTTCACGGCCATTTTGGCCCTCTCCGTGGTCCAGCAGGCCTCTGCTGACCTTACCATCCGTCTCACCGGTTCCACCGCCTTCCGTCCAGGCACCCACAAAGCCATTATTGCCATGATGGGCGGCGAAGCGAACTGCCGCATCGCCCACGGTGCCATCGTTGGTTCGACGACGGCCACCCAAGGCAGCTTCGAAAGCGCGGACTACACCATCATCCGCGGCACGGCAGCCAGCATCCCCGGCACCACCACCGTGCAATGCACCTGGACGGGTTCCGCCACCGGCATCAAGGACGTGGCCCAAGGCAACAATCTCGGATTCCTCGCCGCGAGCCAGTTGCCAGCAAACACCGGCTACGCCAATGCTGCCGTGTCCCAGGCAACCAGCGAAACCGCCCAAGCGGACTTCGCCTTCTCGGATGTGTTCCAGGCCTCCACGCCCACACCTACTCCAGCCTTGGAGGACAACCAACTCGCCATCATCCCCTTCTCCTGGGTGGCGAACGAAGGCACCACTGGCATCACCAACATGACGCAGCAGCTCGCCCGCGCCCTCTACAGCAACGGCTCCCAGCCGAAAAAGCTCTTCACGGGCGATGACACGGCACTGGACGCTGAGCAGTTGGTCTTGGCAATCGGTCGTGACAACGGCTCCGGCACCCGCATCACTCAGTTGGCGGAAACCCAGTATGGTGTCTTCAACACCGTGCAGCAGTGGAAACTCACCAACGTGAGCACGGCGGTCACAGTCGCCCAGGTGTGGCCTCTGAATGATGGCGTCGGCGCATTCGCCACCGGCAACGGCGGCTACTCCAGCGGCAGCACGATCCGTAACTTCATGGGCTGGACCTCCGCGTCCGTGCAGCTCAAGAACGCGGCAGGAGTCAACTCCGGCTCTCCTCAGCCGGTGTCCTTGGTCGCTTGGCTCGGCATCACCGATTCCATCACCGCCGTCACCAATGGCGCGGTGCGCCTCTCCTACGAGGGCGTAACCTACGACGGCACCAACACCAAGCTGATCTATGAAGGTCTCTACACGGGCTGGGGCTACCTCCAGTGTACACGCAGGCCGGTCTGTCCACCGACCAGGAACAGTTCCGCACTAACCTCTCCACCCAGTTCGACGACGTGAACGTCCTCGGCACCGCTGGCCTGCAGGTCTCCCAGATGCATGTGAGCCGCGTCAATGACGGCGCCACTGTCGGCCCGTAATTGGCTCGTTCAGTTCTGAAAAGTCATCCTGCTGGTGCTGGCCGAGAGGTCAGCACCAGCTTTTGCATAGATCATCCGTTATGAAATCTCTCCTCCCTGCCACCCTGGTGCTATCACTCATCCTGAACGGCCTGCTGGCCTCGCATCTCCTGCACCAGCCGCCCGTGGCCACACCACCGCCTGTCGTGCGCACCGTGGTAGTGGAGAAGGAAAAGCCCTCCGATGCGGTCTTTGATTGGAAACAGCTCGAAGCGCCAGATTTTGCCACTTACATCGCCAATCTGCGCCGAGCAGGCTGCCCTGAGCACACGATCCGTAGCATCATTCAGCCGGAGCTGCGTCAGGTGGTGCAAGCGCAGCAACACGAGGCCAACACGCGAGTGGATGAAGCCGACCACACCACCCAAGAAACCCGGCTCATGGAGTCCCTACTCGCGGTCCAGCCCGCTGAGCCATCTGTAGCGACTCAGACACCCATCGCCCAGCCTGAGGCCCGTCCTATTCCCCATCCGGCTGAGCTTCCCTCGCTCACCTCGACCGCACCCGCCGCCTTTCTCATCGGCAATGCGCCTAACGATCCCGTTTTGACGCCCGAAGGCCTTGCCATCACCCCAAGTGATCCCTCCCTCCCTCCCGAAACCCTCCAGCGCCTTGGTGATATACGCCGCCAGTTCGGCGAACAAGTCAGTAGTTCACCAGCTTCTAACACGACGGAAGTGGACCCAGAAGTGCGGTGGCGCAAAGCACGCCGAGCCAGTGATGACATTTTCATCGCTCGATACGGCGGAGACTATTTCATGCAGGTGCAGCAGCAGGCAAGGCTACAGGAGGCCCTCAATGCCCAGAAGCAGGGCGTGCCTTGATGCACGGCATTCTGACAAGCTGCGATTCCCCGATCGACTTGTGACGGAATCGTCAAAAGTAATGCCTTTGGCCTACCAGGTCTTCGTTTGCGTGACGCATTCGTAACCGTGGTGTTGTTGAGGCAAGGCCCGCCGCGAACAAAGACAGCCTGGCACACATGACCGGCTTCACTCCATCCGCCACAGCACGTCCCATCATCAGGCAAGCACGCTCCCTCGCGTTCGCTGCCTGCTTTGGGCTGGTGGGAAGCAGCGTGAAAGCCCAGGAGGCACCGCCCCCTCCTCCCCAGCCCACTGAAGCACCTGCCACCACGCCCACCGCCCTCTCCCAAGTGGGGCCGCTCTACATCCAGGAGTATCGCGTCCGAGGAAACAAGATCCTCAAGCCCATCGACATCGAAAAGGCCGTCTATCCTTACCTTGGCCCCGGACGCTCGGAGAATGACATCGAGCAGGCGAGGCAAGGTCTCGAGAAAGCGTATCGCGGCCTCGGCTATCAAACCGTCTATGTCGAAGTGCCAAAGCAAACCGGTGCACGCGGCGTGATCTACCTGAACGTCGTCGAGGCCCCTGTCGGCAGGCTGCGGGTCAAAGGTGCGAAGTATTTTCTGCCCAGCAAAATCAAAGAGAAGGCCCAGTCCATGGCCGAGGGCACCGTGCCAAACTTCAACGAAGTGCAGAAGGAAATCGTCGCGCTGAACCGCTGGCGGGATCGCAAGATCACCCCGGAACTACGTGCAGGCGTCGTCCCCGGGACGGTGGACATTGATCTCATCGTCGAAGATAAAAATCCCTTCCACGGCAATCTCGAACTCAACAACGTTCACAACGCCAACACCGTTCCACTGCGTCTCAATGGCTCGCTGAGCTACTCGAACCTCTGGCAACTCGGCCACACCCTCGGCGCTAGTTTTCAGGTCGCACCCGAGAAGACCTCCGATGGCACCGTCTTCTCCGGCTACTACATGGCACCTCTGGAAAACGACTGGAGCGTCATGGTCACCGGTGCCTGGCAGGATAGCAATATCTCCACGCTCGGCGGCGGCACCGTCGTGGGCAAAGGCCAGATCTACGGCATCCGCTTCATGAAGACCCTGCCAGCTGAAAAAGGCTGGTTCCATTCCCTCAGCGCCGGGATGGACTACAAAGACTTCATTCAGGACGTGAACGCCGGCGGCGCGGTCGTCGCCTCTCCGATCGTTTATTATCCCATCACGCTGTCTTACTCGATGAGCCATGTGCAGGAGCACAGCTTCACGGAGTTCAATGCTGCGCTCGTTTTCCATCTTCGCGGCATGGGCGGCTCCGAAAATGAATTCCGCACCCGCCGCTTCGCCGCCCGCGATAACTTCTTCTACCTCCGTGGCGATCTCTCCCACACGCATGACCTTCCCGGCGATCTCCAGCTCTACACCCGCATCCAGGGCCAGGCCTCCGGCTCCCCTTTGATCAACACCGAGCAGATCGCCGCAGGTGGCATCAACACCGTGCGCGGCTATTTGATCGCCACGCAACTCGGTGACTCCGGCATCATGGGCTCCATGGAACTGCGCAGCCCTTCCTTCATCGGCGATGGCAAGGACAAAGCCAACGACTGGCGTGCCTACGCCTTCGCCGAAGCCGCCCAGCTTTACGTCAACAACACCCTGCCCGGTGAAAAACGCACGCACAGCCTCGCCAGCATCGGCGTGGGCACCCGCATTCGTTGGCAGGACCATCTCTACGGCTCCTTCGACCTCGGCATCCCCCTCGTCACCCAGCCGGACGCCATCGCGCAGCACCTCTACATGACCTTCCGCGTCGGCGCGGACTTCTAATTTCTCACTTCTGACCTCTCCCATGCTCAAAAGACTCCTCTGCCTCCTCGCCCTCGCCACCGCCCTCCACGCGGAAGAAAAACTCTGGCTCGATCCCGGCTACACCATCCGCAAAAAGATCGACATCGACACGAAGGCCGCCGCCATCACCGATCCCATCGGCACCTCCGCCGTGCTCGTGCGCTTGCATGAAGGTGTGATGAGCTTCATGTCCGCCAAGGAAGACGGCAGTGATCTCCGCTTCACGGCTGACGACCACAAAACCGTCCTCAAGCACCACGTCGAGAAGTGGGACTCGCTGCTCAATGAAGCCTACGTCTGGGTGCAGGTGCCCGAGTTGAAGCCCGCTGCTGCTACCACCATCTGGCTCTACTACGGCAATGCCGCCGCTCCCGCTCCAGAGGCCTCCAAGGAGACCTACACTGCGGATAGCGTGCTCGTTTATCACTTCGCTGATGCCGCCAAGGTCGGCACAGACTCCTCCGCCCTCGGTGCCAATGCCGAAGGCGCTCCGCCTCCTGCCGCCGGTGCCCTCATCGGCAGCGGCCTGCGGGTCTTCGGTCAGGCTCCCATCAAAGTGAACGCCCTCCCCGAGTGGGCACCCGGAGCCCCGCTCACTATCTCCGCGTGGGTGAAGCCCTCCGCCCTCGCCGCCGATGCCGTCATCCTCAGCCGCCGCGATGGTGCCAATGCTTTCGTGCTCGGTCTGAACAACGGCGTGCCCTTTGTCGAGATCAACAAGCAGCGCAGCAGCCCCGGAGCACCGCTCGGTGCCAATGCCTGGACGCACCTCACCGCCGTGCACGACGCGGGAACGACCACCCTCTTTGTGAATGGCAAATCTTACGGTCAGCTCGCCGCGGCCATGCCGGCGCTCAAAACGCCGCTCGAAATCAGCAAAGACAGCACCGGCGCAGGACTCGCAGGCTTCACCGGAGAAATCGACGAGCTCCAAATCGCTAAAACAGCCCGCCCCGCTGGCTTCATCGCCTTTGCCGCCATCAACCAAGGCAGCTCCGCCGATGCGCAGAAGCTTCTCGTCGTCGGCGCAGATGAATCCAGTGATCACGAAGAAGAAAGCGAGATCGCCAAGCACCTCACGCTCATCACGGACATCTCCAAAGACCTCACCTTCGACGGCTGGGTGGTCATTTTCCTCTGCACCCTGCTCGCCATCGTCGGCTGGCTCATCGCCATCGGAAAGGTCCTTTATCTCAACACCATCGAAAAGGCCACCAAGGAGTTCCTCAAGCGCTGGGAGAAGGTTTCATCCGATCTCACCGCCATCGATTCGGAAGATGAAGAGAGCATCAAAACCCTCGGTGGCACCGTGAATGCCAAATCGCAGAAGCTCATGCGCAAATCCCCGCTGTATCAAATCTACCACCTCGGTGCCGATGAGATCAGCAAGCGCCTCAAACCCGTGCGCAAGCTCACCCTCGACAACTCCGATAGGAAAGTCGTGCCAGGCGGCCTCTCCGGCCGCTCCATCCAGGCCATCAAGGCCACGCTGCATGGCGGTCTGGTCCGTGAGGTGCAGAAGCTCAATGGCAAGCTCGTCTTCCTCACCATCGGCATCGCCGGTGGTCCTTACCTCGGCCTTCTCGGCACGGTCATCGGCGTCATGATCACCTTCGCCGTCATCGCCAAAAGCGGTGAGGTAGAGGTCAACAGCATCGCCCCCGGTATCGCAGGCGCTTTGCTCGCCACCGTCGCCGGTCTCGCCGTCGCCATTCCCGCCCTCTTCATCTACTCCTACCTCAGCGCCCGCATCAAGGATGTGGTCACGAACATGGAGACCTTCATTGACGAGTTCATCGCCAAGATGGCCGAACACCACAAGGAAGCCTAAACCGCCATGGATGCCGATAACAAGAGCTACGACGACATCAACGTCACCCCGATGGTGGACCTCTACCTCGTGCTGCTGCTCATCTTCATCATCATGACGACGGCAGGCGTGCAGGGCATCAAGGTGAACCTCCCACGCGGCGGCCCGGCCAGCTCCAAGCCCATCGAAGGCCCGAAGATGCAGGCCATCACCGTGAACAACGAAGGCAAGATTTTCCTCAACACCCTGCCCGTCACCCTCGACGAACTCTCTTCCAAGTTGGAGGCGCACAAATCCAGCGTCCCCGAATTCCCCGTCGTCATCCGTGGTGATAGCTCCACGCAGTATCAGACCATCATGGACGTGTTGAACGTCGTCGGCCGCCTCGGCCTCACCCAGATCGGCCTCGCCACTCAGGCCAAAAAGTAACCTTTCATGAACCCACGAGACCTCCAAGACGATGACGAACCCGGCTTCCTCCGCCGGAATCTCGTCATGATCATCCTCGGACTCATTGTCCTGGGTGTTGGCGGCTATTTTGTCGTCAATTACAAGCCTTCCAAGGAGACCAAGTCGAAGAAGAAGATGGACATGGTCATGGTGATGCCGGTCATGCCACCGCCACCTCCGCCGCCCCCACCTCCACCTCCGAAAGAGGAACCTCCGCCTGAGGAAGAAAAAGAAGAAGAGATGGCCGCGGAAGAAGAACCGCCGCCCGATGCGCAGGACAAGCCGGCGGATAAACCCGCTGATGAACCCATCGGCACCGCCATCGCCGGTGGTGATGGCAGCGGCCTCGGGCTCGGTGGCGGCATCGGCGGCTCAGGCCTCGGCGGCACCGGCACAGGCCGTGGCTACTCCGAGCGTGGCCGCTGGCAGGGCAAATTTGGCCGTGGCGTGCAGGAAATCCTCTCGCGCCATGCGGGACTGAAGTTTGCCAAGGGCAACGTGCCCTTCCGCGTCTGGCTGGATGAATCCGGCCGCATCACCCGCGTCGTGCTGAACGGCTCCACCGGCAATCCCGAGCATGACGACATGCTCAAGAACCGCGCCCTCGTGGGCCAGGTGCTCGAACCCGCCCCTCCCGGCACGCCCATGCCCGTCATCATGCGCTTCAACGGCCGCTAATTTCTGACTGCTCCCCTTTTCTCATGCTCATCCTCCGTCGCTCCTCCCTTCTCTTTCTCCTCGCACTGCCCGTGGTGGCCCAAGTGCCTGAATTGAAGGAACCCGATCTTCCCATGCCCCTCCTCGCCGAGGTCACCCCCGCGAAAACGGCCGCCCCTCAGATGAAGGAAGGTGCCCCGGCTGCTCCGCCTCCGACTCCGGCTCCAACACCTTCTCCAGCTCCGCCTCCCGCCAGCACCGGTGCCGATCTCCCACCACCGATCTCCCTGCTGCCCGAACCCGGTGCCATCCAATCCCGCCCGCAGGCCACCGCGACGGAAAGCGTCGTGGTCAACCTCATCAACAAGCTCGTCGAACGCGGTGCCTTGACCAAAGCCGATGCCGCTGACCTCGTGAAGAGTGCCGAGCAAGAAGCTCAGATGGCTCAAGCCCAAGCACAGACCCTCGCCGAAACGCAGGCCGCCGTCGCCGCGCAATCCGCCCTGCCACCACTCGCCCCCGATCAGGAAGAGGTCCGCGTCACTTACATCCCGGAGGCCGTCAAAGAAGAAATCCGCAGCCAGCTTCGCAGCGAAATCATGGCCGATTCCCGCTCGCAGAAATGGGCGGGCGTGGCCGACATTCCAGACTGGACACGCCGCACAGGTCTTTTCGGAGACATCCGCATGCGTTATGACAACTTCATGTTCCCATCGGGCAATGATAGCCTCACCGGAGCCTTCCCGAACTTTAACGCCATTAACACCGGTGCTCCGTTTGACCTGACCAACACCGCCGGAACGCTCCCCCCCCAGATCAACGTCAATCAGGACCGAGATCGTTACCGCCTCCGTATGCGTCTCGGCTTTGATATTGACCTGGAAGATGGCTTCACCGCTGGCATCCGTATGGCCACTGGAGCCAATAACTCACCCGTCTCCACGAATCAGACGCTCGGTTCCGCCAACGCCAACAGCACCGGCGGTAACTTCTCCAAATACGAACTCTGGGTCGATCGTGCCTTCATTCAATACGAAGCCTCCTACCATGAGCATGGCAAGCTGCTTGTCTGGCTCGGCCGCTTTGATAATCCCTTCATGACCTCCAGCCAGATCATGTGGGATGAAGACGTCGGCCTCGACGGTATCGCCTTCAAAGTGAACCAAGGCTGGACACCCGGATTCTCGACCTTCCTCACCGCTGGTGCCTTCCCTGTCTTCAACAGTGCTTTCAACTTTGGCGACAACAACACCTCCAAAACCGAGAGCTACAACAAATACCTCCTCGCCGCCCAGTTCGGTGTGAGTTTCAAGATTACCGATGACATCGAAGTGAAGTCCAGCCTCGCCTACTATGACTGGCAAAAGATGGAGGGCCGCTTCTCCAGCCCCTTTGTGCCAGCCAGTGCCAATGATGCTGGCAGCACAGACGAGAGCCGCCCGCTCTTCGCACAGAAAGGCAACACCTACCGCCCCATCCGCAACATCACAGCCACACCGGGTGCCGCACCTGGTGGTAACCTCGGCGGCACCATCAACCAATTCCAATACTTCGGCCTCGCCACCAAGTTCCGCCAGTTAGCCTGGACTGGACGCGTGGACTTCAACCACTACGAACCGGTGCAGATCTCGCTCCTTGGCGAGTTCATCAAGAACATCGGTCTCGACAAAGCGGCCATGAACGATCTCGCCCGGCGTGATGCTGTGGTGAACAACCGCGCAGGCGGAAATGGGGCTTGGGACGGCGGAGATACCGCCTGGTACATGGGCATCAACATCGGCAAGGCCATCACCGCCTTCGACAAAAAAGGAGACTGGGCTCTCGGCCTCGGCTACCGCCATGTCGAATCCGATGCCGTCATCGACGGCTTCACCGATTCCGTCTTCGGTTTCGGTGGCACCAACATGGAGGGCTATACCCTCAACGCCGCCATGGCCCTGTCGAAGCGCACCTGGGTGCGCATGGCCTACATGAGCGCCGACCAGATCGCCGGACCACAGCTCCGCACCGATGTCTTCCTCTTCGACTTCACCGCCAAGTTTTGATCCATGAAAAAGTCCCTCGCTCTCCTGTTCATTCTCACTGCCCTGCCAGCCTTTGCCGTTGAGGAAGCTGATCCAGCCATGGTCGCGCTCAAACGCATGCGTGAACAACTCCGCACCGTCATGCTCCAGCAGCAAAAGACGGAGGCTGATCGTGCAGCACTCGCTGCGGACAAAGTCACCCTGGAGGATAAAGTCTCCAGCCTTGATGCGAACCTCAAAAAGCTTGCCAAGGAGAGCAACCTCCAGAAGGAGACGGACTCCAAGACCATCACCGACCTCCAGGACAAAGCCGCCCAGCAGGCCGCCGAGATCGTCCGCCTTCAAGAATCCCTCGCCGCGTGGAAAAAAGGCCACGCCGAAGTCGTCAATGCCGCCAAGAAGATTGATGCCCAGCGTGCCGAGCATGCCGCTCGCGCCATCTTGGCCGAGCGCAAAGTGGCCGATGCCAATCGCAAGAACCAAGAGCTTTACACCATCGGCCATGAGATCCTCGCCAAGTATGAGGGCTTTGGCCTTGGCACTGCCATCACCGCTCGTGAACCCTTCACCAAGAGCATGCGCGTGAAGCTCGAAAACTACCTCCAGGACTTCGGCGACAAACTTCAAGATGCCAAGGTGCAACCTGACGATGCCCCGAAACCGGCTGCCACGAAGGAGCAGGCCGCCGCCGTCCAAAAACCCGCCCAGCAATGACGAATGACGAATCCAGAATGACGAAAGAAACCCGAATGCCGAGTGCCCGAGTGCTTCGCCATTGGGGCTTCGTCATTCTTTCGTCATTCGTCCTTCCTCATTCCTCATTTTGTGACGACGTCATCGCCCGCATCGGTGAAATCGAACTGCATGCTACCGACATCGAGAACCCCGGCACGCTCGATGCCGCCTCGTTGAGGAAACTAGCCGAGGCCATACTCGTGCAGCGTCTCGTGCTCAAGGAAGCGCTGGAAAAGAAATGGGATCAGCAGCCCGAAACCCAAAAACTGATCCAGAACACTCGTGAGGCCGCCATCGCGGATAGTTACCTCAAAAATCTCTGCCAGCCGCCCGACTCATTTCCGAGCGAACCAGAGCTGAAAGCCGCTTACGAGGCCGCCAAGCCCTCACTCCAGCAGCCGAGGTCCTTTCACCTCGCGCAGATTTTCATCAGTGAAGACCGCCTGGAGACCGTGAAGGCTCGTTTGAAGGCTGATCCTACCTCCTTTGCCCAAATCGCTCGTGAGATGAGCGAGCATCAATCCAGTGCCAAACGGGATGGAGACATCGGCTGGCTCACCGAAGCCCAGATCCAGCCCGAAATCCTCGCTCGCCTCCCGAAGCTAGCCCTCAACGTCATCTCCGAGCCGCTGAAGCTCGGTGACGGCTGGCATATTTTGAAGGTTCTCGATGTTCGCGAAGCTCACACGCCCTTCCTTGAGCAGGTGCGAGAGCTTCTCACCCAACGCCTTCGCGCTGAAAAGGCCCGCTCCAACATGCAGGCCTATATGACGGAAATGTTGCAGAAGCACCCTGTCGCTTTGGACGGGGTGGCGCTGTCAAAGCTAGCCCGCCCCTAACCCTTCCCCCGCCCTTTTCATGATCGCCAAACGCATCATTGCCCACTTCATGATCCTCCTGATCATCCTGCCACCGCAGGCAGTGATGGCAGACATGCTCACTCGAAACACGCTGGGTGGTGCCGGAGGTGCTGCTGGGGTGCCAGCCGATGCCAGCGCGGCCAATGCCAACAGTGTGAATGCCGCCGCAGCCGCTACCCAGGCTCGTGCTGCCGCACAGGACATGCTCACACGCAACACCCTAGCTCTCGATGCCGTGCAGGCCATGCAGGATGCCGCCCGCGCCGCCGCCGCCACGCAGAACAACGCGGGCGCCAATCCCAATTTCCCCGGCATGACACTCCCCGACGTGCCCGATGGACTCGGAGTCGGCGGGCTTCATTTCATCAGCGCCAGCGGTGCAAACAGCCCCACGCAGTCGATGGATAACGCTCGCGCCATCGTGAACATCCAGCAGACGCAGCAGCAGGCGATGCTGGAGTGGAACACCTTCAATGTAGGCCGCCAGACGACGGTAAAATTTGATCAAAGTGCAGGCGGCTCGAACGCCGCAAGCTGGATCGCCTTCAACCGCATCACCGATCCCAGCGGCAATCCCTCGCAGATCCTGGGCAATATCGAGTCTCAGGGCCAGGTGTATGTGATCAATCAAAACGGCATCATCTTCGGCGGTGCCAGCGAGGTGAATACCGGCTCACTCACCGCCTCAGCCTTGCCCATCAACCAGACACTCGTCACCAACGGCCTCCTCAACAATCCAACCTCTGAGTTTCTCTTCTCCTCACCCGACGTTCCTGCCACTGCCACCGCCTACGGCAAGATCGGCAATGTCACCGTGCAGGCTGGAGCCAAAATCACTGCGCCCACCAGTTCAGCGAATGTGGGTGGTCGTGTGGCACTCATCGGCCCAAACGTCACCAATAATGGTAGTATCTCCACACCCGATGGGCAGACGATCCTCGCCGCAGGCATGGAGGTCGGTTACGATGCGCACAGCAGCGATGATCCAAGTCTTCGCGGCCTCGATGTGTATGTCGGAAAGGTTGGGAGCTATGGCGGCACCGCCACCAACAACGGACTCATTTCCTCAGAACGAGGCAGCGTGGTTGTCACCGGAAAGAACGTGAACCAAAACGGCTTCATCCAGAGCACCACCTCCGTGGCCCTGAACGGACGCGTGGATCTCAGCGCCAACTACAATGCCATCGCCAACCGTAACTTCGGTATCGCTGGCCAGGGGGGTGCCTACATTTACGATCAGGACACCGCGCCCACCACGGGTGTGGTAAGCGCCGGAGCTGGCTCCGTAACCCGCGTCCTGCCGGAGTATGGGAGCACACTGAAAGTCGTTGGCACGGAGCTGGCGCTGAAATCCCAGATCAACATGCAGGGCCTCGCGATCTACCTCGGGGCAGGATCCGTGGTGCATGCGCCAAATGCGAACGTCACGCTCAGCGCCGGTGTCTGGGATGTGCTCACCGGTGCGGGCAACACACAGATCAACTTCGTACATGCCAGTGGTCAGGTTTACCTTGATCAAAACGCCGTCATTGATGTTGGAGGCTCTACCGGCATTGCCTCCTCCATCAGCCAATACATCATTGAGGTAGGTCTGCGTGCCGCTGAGCTGGCTGATGTGCCTTTGCATCGCAACGGCAGCCTCCGCGGCCAGACGGTGACGGTCGATCTTCGCGAGACTGGAACCCGTGCCGATGGCACCACTTGGTATGGCACACCGCTGGCGAACCTCACTGGCTATCTCGGCGTCATCGAGCGGAATGCGGGCGAGCTCACGACCAAGGGCGGCCAAGTGAACATCACGGCGGGTGAGTCCGTGGTGATGCAGCAAGGCGCCCGCATCAACACGGCAGGTGGTTATCAAGAATTCGCCGCAGGCACAGTGAATACCACACGCCTCATCGACGATGGAAACCTAGTGGACATTGCCCGTGCCGATCCCTCCGTCGTGTATGACGGCATTTACAATCCGGTCACCACGACGGTCGATTCGCGATGGGGCGTCACCACGACGACATCGCCCTCGAATGACAACAGCCGCTTCGAAAACAGTCACCTGTTCGGATCAGCCGCTGGCAATGTCAGCATCAGCGCCGCAGCAATGGCTCTCGATGGGAGCTTCACCGCAGGCACGGTGACGGGCCCACAGCAGCTCGATGCCGCCCCGAAGGCCGGCAGCCTCACGCTGCAATGGCAGTCCCAACTGCTTTCCCGCTCCATTCCCAGCTTTGCTGCCATCTCCCCAACACCGCCGTCCATTACCTTTCGCAGCGCGGCCTCGTCTCTCCCTGCCGCCGCGGCCTTTGCACTGGATGGCGGCGGAATTCCGCTGCCGCTGAGGGTGGAGCGGCGTGCTGCGGTGGACCTTTCTTCTGGGCTGCTTTCCTCCTCCACTTTCGGCTCCTTGTTCGTGACCAACGGTGATGGAGATATCACGCTGCCTGCCGGCATCCATCTCACGGCCCCGGTTGGAGGCACCGTCTCTCTCCATGGTTCCAATGTGAATGTGCAGGGCAGCATTAGCGCCCCGGCAGGTGTGATCGATCTCATCGCCTACAACATCTCCCCCTTTACCTCGAACATCATCCTCTCCAACAGCCAGCCCTTGCCGCCTGCCAATACTGGACGCGGCATCATCACCATCGGCTCCGGGACCTCGCTCAGCACCGCCGGCCTCGTTTTGAATGATCGTAGGGACGCTCCCGCGCCCTTCAGTGTGCCGCACCGCATCAGCGGCGGCGGCAGCACCTACGCCGGAGGCTCCATCCGCGTCGAGGGATGGCAGGTGGATATTCTTGCGGGCAGCCTGCTCGATGTCTCAGGCGGCGTGCTGGCGAATCGCAGCATGCATCACGGCAATGCGGGCACTCTCACCCTGCTGGGTGGCCGTGACCCCTTGCTCACCTCCATCCTCAGTGGTCATCTGGCCCTGGCCGGATCGCTCCGCGGCCTTTCAGGTGCTCTCGGCGGCTCAATGAACGTGCTGGCCCCGGTCATCCAAGTCGGCGGAGTCCCCGCCATTCCCAAAACCCTCCTGCTTGATCCTTCCTTCTTTAGCCAGGGAGGCTTTCAATCCTTTACGATGACGGGCCTCGGCACCGCGCCAGGTGGCGTGGATACCTCCAGCCCGGCCATCCTCATCTCCTCTGGCACCGTCATTGCGCCGGTCGTCAGCAGCTTGCAGGCAAATCTTGCCACGCAGAACGGACAGAGCCTCATCACACTCGCCACGCTGCTCCAGCCAGAGGGATATCGAAACACCGTGAATCTCGATTTCCGCGCTCCTGGCGTGCGTGACTCCTCGAGCAGTGATTTCGTCGTCCGCGGACTCGTGGATATGGCCGCAGGCTCACGCATCATCACGGATGCGCTCGGGAAGGTGACGCTGCATGGAATGACGGTCCGGGCGGCCGGCAGCATCCAGGCTCCCGGCGGCGAGGTCCTCATCCACGGTGCATCGCATTATCCAGAAAACAGCCCCTCCGCCTTTGCCATCACCACGGTACACCTTGGCTCCACCGCCAGCATCTCGACCGCAGGCAGGACGGTGTATCGATTCGATACCTTTGGCCGCCGTAGCGGCACCGTTCACGCGGGTGGCAGCATCACCGTGGAGGGGAATCTCATCGCCGATGCGGGCGCTTTGCTCGATGCCTCTGGCACGTCCGCCACGCTCGATCTCACCCCCGAGGAGGCTGGCAGTCCCGTGCAGGGCCTCGGAGCCGTCACGGAATGGTTCCAGCCTGCCGAACTCGTGCCCACGCTCGTCATGAGCAATGCGGGCAGCATCTCGCTTAAAGGTGGTGAGTTTCTCATCTCCCGCGCCACCCTCCGCGGAGACGCAGGCGGATCGAATGCGCAAGGCGGCACGCTCAGCATCAGTTCCGGCCGATTCTACCTTCCAGGGGCTCTGAAAGACGACCGGGACATCACCCTCGCCGTTTCGCAGGACATGAGTGACTTTGCCACGCCAGCCTCGGGACTCGGGCTGGCACCCGGTATTCCTGAGCTTGGCTACTTCGGTGCAAACACCTTTCAAAATGGTGGCTTCGACTCGCTGCACCTCGCCGGGAATGTCGATTTTCGCGGTGCCGTCACGCTCACCGGACGAGGAAGCCTGAGCATCGCGGAGCGTGGCGGGCTAAAAGCGAGTGCGCTCACCACTCTCAGCGCCGCGCATGTGAAACTCGGCTATTCGATCGGCCAGCCCGTGCGGGATGAGGAGCTCGTCGTGCCATTTCGCAAAGACAATCCCGGCGGCGGCGGCACCACCGACAGCCTTCTCGCTCCCACGGCGGGTGCAGGCCGCTTGGTCATCGCCGCGGATCTTGTCGAGACGGGATTCCTGACGCTCCAAAGCATCGGCAGCGCGTCCATCTCCGCCCGCCAGGAGCTGCGCGGCTCCGGTTATTTCGACATCGCCGGGAATCTCGACATCACCGCCGGCCAGATCGTGCCGGACACCGCGTCCACCTTCACGATCACCGCTTCCAATGGCGGAGGCGTCTCCATCGCCTCCTCGGGCGTCACGCCACAGTTCCCGCTCAGTGCCGGAGGCCGGCTGAGCATCTACGCTCAAGACATCACCCAGGCCGGAGTCTTGCGGGCACCCTTCGGCAGCATCCGCCTCGGCTGGGATGGCAACGGGACAGCGCCCCGCAGCATCAACAGCGGCATGAACGTGCCCGTCACGCAGCAGATCACCTTTACCGCTGGTTCCAACACCTCCGTCTCCGCCATTGATCCGCAAACCGGTTCGGGTGTTGTCATTCCTTACGGCGTCATCAAAGATGGTACCAACTGGATCGATCCAACCGGCCTCGACATCACCGCCACTGGGGCCCCGGAGAAGCTGCTGCGCATCTCCGCGCAAAACGTCACCACCGAAGCAGGTTCCACGCTCGACATCCGCGGCGGCGGCGAGCTCTATGCCTTCCGCTGGGTGACGGGCAATGGAGGCACGAAGGACATACTCGATTCCGACGAGGTCTTTGCGATTTTGCCCGGTTACGGATCCTCCTTCTCGCCTCTGGCTCCATTTGCCACCTCCGGGCTCAACGTCGCCAACCTCGGCGGTGACACCGGCTACACCAACGGCTTGCTTCAGGTGGGCGACAAAGTCTATCTGCGTGGTAACTCGCTTCTCGCGGCGGGGTCTTACACACTGCTCCCAGCACGTTACGCCCTGCTGCCAGGTGCCATGCTCATCACGCCAGAGTCTAGCCTTCCAGTCGAGTCCATCCTAAAACCAGGTGGCGCGGCACTCACCAGCGGCTTCCGCTTCAACAGCCTCAACCCAGCCGCCTCGGCGCAGATTTATCAGTCGTTCGAAATCGCCCCACAGAGTGTCGTGAAGGTCCGATCCGAGTATCTCGACGCCTATGCACAGAGCTTCCTGAGTGCTGCACAGCAGCGTTTGAGCCTCCCTATCGCCCGCGGGCCACTCGATGCCGGTTATGCGCTCTTCGGAGCGCAGCAGTCGATGCAGCTTGGCGGCCTAGTGACTGCGTCAGGCTCGGGAACTGGCCGTGGAGGCCGCGTCGATGTCAGCAGCCCGCTCGACATCATCATCGGAGCACCTGGGGCAGCCCCGCAGCCTGGAAAGCTCTTGCTCAATGCGGAGCTGCTCAGTGCCTGGAATGCGGAAAGCCTCCTCATCGGTGGCGAGCGTGACAGCACTGGGAACATCACCGTGCGCACTGCCAATCTCACCCTCGACAATGCCGGCTCACCACTCCTCGGCACGGATGTGCTCCTAGCCGCCACGCAAAATATGACCCTCGCGACGGGATCTTCCCTTCAGCAAAGAGGCATTCAAAACGCGGCTGATGCTTTCGTCGTCAGTGGCAATGGTGCGATGGTCCGCGTGAGCGGCATCGCCGGGGCGAAAACCTCCCGCAGCGGCGTTACCACCTCCACGCTGCCTTCGCTCACGATTGGTGCCAATACGGCGATCACCGGCCGCACCGTCACACTCGACTCGACGAATGCCACCACGCTCGATCTCACCACCCAGCTCACCGCCACCGCCATTCAGCTCAACAGTGGCCGTATCAGCATCCAGCTCACCACCCCCGGTGCCCTGCAGCCGAATGCCGGTCTCGTGCTTGGTGGCAGTTTATTGACGGCTTTACAGGCCTCCGACTCGCTTTCGCTGCTTAGCTACTCCTCGATTGATTTTTACGGCACAGGGCCGTTTGCCTCCAAAGACGCACTGGAGCTTCACGCGGGTGAAATTCGCGGCTTCAATCAAAACGGCGGAGATATCGATCTGACCGCAACGAGCCTCCTTTTGGACAACAGCGCCCTCGCCACCCTTCCCGGCATCACGGCGGCGGCGAATGGTGCTTTCAATCTGACCGCAGACACCATCATCATCGGCCAGAATGCCCTCGTCATTGATCAGTTCAATGCCGTCACGCTTGCCGCCGCGCACGGGCTCACCGTTCGCGATACGGGTTCCTTCCGCACTCAAAACGCGTTGAACATCGTCTCCCCCTTCATTCGCGCCGAAAGCAAATCCACTCAGATCATCGCCGCAGGTGGCCTCCTGCACCTCAGCCGACCGACGGCCGCTTTCACGCCAACCACGCTCGGTCTGGGAGCCTCTCTCACCTTTGAAGGTGCCTCCATTCTCGCTGAAACGGATGTGCTGCTGCCTAGCGGCCTGATTTCACTGCGTGCCACCACCGGCGATGTGAACGTGAAGGGCCTGCTCAACGGAGGTGGCGTGGCACGACAGTTCTTCGATGCCATCCGGTTCACTGATGCGGGCGTCGTCTCACTCGCCGCAGATGCTGGCAGCGTCATTATTGGCTCCACCGGCCTCATCGACCTCGCCGCGCAGGCCGGAGGCGGAAACGCTGGCACACTCACCGTAAAGGCCGCGAACGAGTTCCAACTCGATGGCACGCTCGCAGGACAAGGGGCTTCCTCCGGCAGCCTCGACCTTGACGTCGGCACACTCACTTCATTCGCCGATTTGAACGATCGCCTGAACGCTGGTGGTTTCACAGCCAGCCGCGAGATTCGCGTGCGTAGTGGAAGCATCGCCCTAGACGGCATGGTGAACGCCAGCCGCTTTCTCCTCGCCCTCGATAACGGTGCGATCACCGTGAACGGCACCATCAATGCCTCTGGCAGCACCGGTGGCCGTATCGACCTCATCGCCAAAGACGGTGTCACGCTGGCGAATGGCTCCACGCTGAATGTTCGCGGCCAGAATTTCGACAACGCGGGCAAAGGCGGGGCCATCTGGATCGAATCCACCGGCACAGGCAGCCTCAACATCGCCTCCGGCTCCACACTGAATCTCGGAGTGGATGCACTGACAGCCTCCAGCGCCTCCCGCGGCCAGTTCAGTGGCAAAGTCCACCTTCGTGCTCGTCAGAATGCCAGCTTCAACGACCTGCTTATTGATCCCATCGCCGGGACCTTCATCGATGCCTCCAGCATCGAGATCGAAGGCTTCCGCACCTACGCTTACAACCAACCCAATGTGCTCCTGCGTGCCGGGGCCACTGCCATTCTCAATGAGCACCTCAGCACCACCACGATCCACAACAACAACACGAGCTTCATGGCGAACTACAACGCCATGTTCGCCCGCCTGCTCGGCGGAAACACCTCCATCCAGTCTGTCTCCGTGCTCCAGCCAGGCGTCGAGATCGTCAATAGCGGCGGCAGCATCTCCCTTGGCACGCCTACCTCGGCGGCGCTGGCCGATTGGAACCTCGCCAGCTTCCGCTATGGCCCGAAAAGTGCCGCAGGCACCCTCACCATGCGTGCCAGCGGCAATCTGGAGTTCTACAACACCCTCAGCGATGGCTTCGCGCTCGCCACCACCGGAGCACTCGTCGAGCGCATGTGGATGGCCACTCTCAGCGCCTTGAACACTAGCGTTCCGGTGAACTCGCAGTCGTGGAATCTCCGGCTCACTTCAGGATCTGATGTCAACGCGGCGAACTTCCGAAACACCGCCGCGCTCACCGCGCTCGGAGCCAACGCAGGCTCCCTCTTGCTCGGCAAAGACGCGGGACAAGGCACGCCAAACACCGTCGGTACAAACGCCACCACGCGCCTGGCCATCAACAACACTGGCAACACGGCCACCTCCGGCGCTCCAACGGCCGCAAATCGTTTCCAGGTCATCCGCACCGGCACTGGCGACATCGAAATCAACGCCGGCCGTGATGTGCGCCTGCTCAACCAGTTCGCCACCATCTACACGGCGGGTGTCACCGTTCCCACGCCCACCACGGTGTTCACCGCCGATGATTTCGTGCTCCCGAATGTCTCCGCCACCCTGCCGCAGACGGAGCTGGGAGCCGTTCAGCAGCTCTACGCCGTCCAATACAGCATGGCAGGCGGCGATGTCAGCGTCTCGGCTGGCGCGGACATCGTGCATCTCACACTTGCCAGCGGTGTTACCGTGCTGGATTCCTCACGCCAGCTCCCCAACAACTGGCTGATGCGCCGAAGCTATGTGGATCCCTCCGGCCAATATGGCGTCATCAATGTGAACGCTGGTGGCGTGAACAACATCTCCGACCCCGCCGCCTCGACCTCTTGGTGGGTTAACTTCAGCAATTTCTTCGACGGCATCGCCACCCTCGGTGGTGGCAATGTGACGCTCAATGCCGGGCGTGATGTGCAGAACGTGAGCGCCCATACGCCTACCAATGCTCGTGCTGCTCTGGGCACCCCCAGCGCAGCCGGCCTTCTCGAACTCGGCGGCGGAGATGTCACCGTGACGACAGGCCGCAACATCGACGGTGGCACTTTCTACGTCGAACGCGGCACCGGCACTCTCACAGCTGGCAACTCAGTGACCACGAATCAGGCGCGTTCCATCTCACTTGGCAGGCTCGGCCCCACTCTTCGAATTCTCACACCGGAGGCCTGGATGCCAGTCACCCTTTTCACCGGCAAAAGCAGCTTCGATGTCAGCGCCCGCGGTGATGTGCTGCTCGGGCCGGTGGCAAACACCTTCCTGCT
This sequence comes from Verrucomicrobiaceae bacterium, assembly GCA_016713245.1. Taxonomy (GTDB): domain Bacteria; phylum Verrucomicrobiota; class Verrucomicrobiia; order Verrucomicrobiales; family Verrucomicrobiaceae; genus Prosthecobacter. The sequence continues at coordinate 2,917,515 of JADJPM010000004.1, forward strand.
CCCCCAGGGCCTCACCAACCGCCACTGGTACAAAACCTACTTCTCCACCTACTCCGCCGAAAGCTCCATCAACATCACCTCCCTCGGCGGGAATGTAACCCTCCGGCAGACGGCCACGCTCGGCACCAATTCGCCCTCCCCCATCCTCTCCCTCTGGATCAATAGCCAGATGATCTTGGGCGGTAGCTCCTTTGCCTCCCATTATCAGCCCTGGCTGCGCATCGCGGAGACAAACTCCAGCCCCTTCTCGACCTTCACCACGCTCATGCCTGGCACTCTCCGCGCCTCGGCCTTCAGCGGTGACATCAATCTGGCCGGGCGCATGAACTTCGTTCCCTCGCCCACAGGCACGGTCGAACTCCTCGCCAGAGGTTCCATCAATGGCTTCACCCGTAACGGCATCTTCAACAGCTTCGTGGGGGGAGTACCTGTGGAGCTTTCCATTTGGAGCGCCGCCAGCCTCAACCTTTCGGATGCCAGCCCGTCCGCCCTGCCCGGTGCCCTCAGCCCCTTCTCCTACTACCAAACCTTCTTCAACCCGGCCAGCCCTTTCGCCGTCAACAACGCTGCCGCACGCGTCACCAGCAACGTCTTCCTCAACAACATCAACGCCGCCTTTATCGAGTCCGGCTCCACGGCAGGAGCCTTTGCCAGCAGCCAGGCCAAGCAGCGCCTCCATGCCTCAGGCCTTTTGCATGCCTCCGACACCCGTCCGATGCTCCTCTATGCGGGCGGCGGAGACATCTCCGGCTTCACCCTTTTCTCCGGTAAGCAGACTTCCATTCTCGCCAGCCGCGACATCACCGACATTTCCTTTTACATCCAAAACCTCCGCGACAGCGATGTCAGCATCGTTTCCGCCGGCCGTGACATCATCGCCTACAATGCCAGCGCCCCGCTGCGCACGCGATCCCTCGCCACCGGCAACCAGCCCGCCGCCAACGAATTCCCTGAGGCCGGTGACATTCAGATCAATGGCCCCGGCACGCTTCAAGTGCTCGCTGGTCGTGATCTCGACCTCGGCACCGGTGCCAACAACATCGACGGCACTGGAGTGGGCATCACCAGCATCGGCAATGGCCGCAATCCATTCCTGCCTTTTGAAGGCGCTGACATCATTTTGACGGCTGGCATGGGTGGTGTGGCCACTGGTCTAGGCGGCAGCCAACTCGATTTCAATCGGTTGATCACTGACTTCAGCACGCCGCGAAATCTAGCGGACCTCGCCGAGTTGCTCGGCGTGCCCTCCGTGGATCTCAACAATCCCGCTTTGACCACCGAGCAGCAAAAACAACTCGCGCTCGGCCTCTTCTATGTGGCCCTGCGCAATGCGGGTCGTGATCGCAATGATCCGAACAGCCCTGATGCCGGTACTTATGCCGCTGGTTATCGTGCCATCAGCGCTCTGCTGCCCACACCGGGCACTGGCAGCATCTACACCCAGGCACGCGATGTGCGCACCAAGAGCGGTGGAGACATCAGCATCCTCGCTCCCGGTGGCGGCCTCCAGCTCGCCTCCACGGTGCTCGGTGAGACGCTCGCGCCTCCCGGCATCATCTCCGAGTCCGGTGGCAATATCTCCGTCTTCGCCAATGACGACGTGAGCATCGGCATCGCCCGTATCTTCACCCTTCGGGGTGGCGATATCACCATTTGGTCCAGCGAAGGAGACATCGCCGCCGGATCGTCATCCAAGACCATTCAATCAGCGCCTCCCACCCGCGTCATCATTGATCCGCAGAGCGCCAGCGTGGCCACGGACCTCGCTGGTCTCGCGACCGGTGGTGGTATCGGCGTGCTCGCCACCGTCGCCGGCGTGCGTCCGGGCAATGTCGATCTCATCGCTCCCATCGGTGCCGTCGATGCCGGTGATGCTGGCATTCGTGCCACGGGAAATCTCAACATCGCCGCTTCCATCGTGCTCAATGCAGGAAACATCGCCGTCGGTGGTGCCAGCGCGGGATCACCCTCCGCAGCCGCCGTTTCCACCCCGGCACTCGGCGGCATAGCGACAACTCCTCCGACTCCGGCCACAACGGACCCAGCCAAGCAAGCCGCTGAGAAGCAAAATCAGCAGCAACAAAGCCAGCAGAATCAAACGCCCTCCATCATTACTGTCGAAGTCCTCGGCTACGGCGGTGGTGAAGGTGATGAAGAGAAAAAACGCCGCAGTGGCGGGGCTGAGTAACCCACGTCTCACCATCCGCTTTCCATGTCATTCGAGTTCCAACCTCTCAACGAGACTCCCGTCGAGTATCAGCCGCCGAAAATCCCCATCTTGGGACGTTTCAGCCTGATCCTCATCTTCGGCGTCCTTGCCTTGATAGGTGGCATCCTTGGGTGGAGCCCGGCGAAGAACGCCATCCGAGATGCTTGGGCACGTTCACATGCCAGTGAAGCCATGACTTCGATGGAAGAGGACAACATGGGCCATGCCATCGCCGAACTCATTGAGGCACGAAACCTTTCCCCTGAGGAGCCCGACGTGCTCAGAGCCATCATCGCCTACCTCAAGCTCGTCAAAGGAGATCGCCGAGAGCTTGCCTATCATCTCCGCCTGCTCGCCACGAAGAAGCCACTCAACTCGGAAGAGCAGTTGCTCTACGGCTCCTGCCTGATCGATCTCGGCCGCGTGGATGAGGCCCGCCGCGTCTTCGAAGCGCTCGATAAAGACCTCGCTCGCACCCCGGATGGCCTCGCCCTTCAGGCCAGAATCCAAGCCGCCGAAGGCCAAACGGATGCGGCGGCGGCCACCGCACGCCAATCACGGCTTCTCGACAAAGACTCACCTGAAGCGCGACTCCAGCTCGCCATCGAAAACAGCCGCAGCGCCTTCCCGGAGTATCGAAACCAATCATGGAAAGCCTACTGGGACCTCTGCCAGCTCCCACCTCCCGTCGGCATCGCCGCCGCGCATGCCATCCTTCAGGATACACGCCTCACCGCCGAAGATGCCAAGCGTCTTCTACCCATCATCGAAGCGCATCCACATGCCGATCTCACCATCCGACTCGAAATCGTCAGCGCCCTCATCCGCTTCTTTCCCGATCAAAAAGCCGAATTGATCCGCCGGGAGGTTTCCCGCTTCGAAGACGAAAAGACCGGCACGCTCGTCGAGATGGCCGCGTGGCTCGCCGCGCATCACGAGCATGCCATTTTGCTCCAGATCATCCCGCCACAACTCGCCACCAGCTCCCGCCCCCTCTTCACGGCACTTATCAAGGCACTCACGGGCGAAGGCCGTTGGCAGGAGATGAAGCAGATCCTCACCAGCAAGCGCCCGCCCGTTTCCAACACTCTCGTCTCCATCTGGCTCGCCGATGCGGAAAGCCATCTTCAGCCTGACATGAAGGAATCCCGCCGTCAGCTCAGCTTTGCCATCACCTCAGCCACGGCCTCACACGAATACGAAGAACTCGAACTCGCCTCCGGCCTCGCCGAACGCCTCGGCATGCCGGATATGGCTCTCCAAGGCCTTTTTCAGCTCGCCACTGCCGTCGAACCCCGCCGCTCAGAATTCCTCCAGCGTGCCAAAACCATCGCCATGAGTTCCAAGGACACGCGGGCCCTCATGCAGGTCACCCGCAGTCTTCTCGAACTTCATCCAGCCAATGCACAAATGGCCGATGAGCTCTCCTACCTTCGTCTGCTCCTCGGTGAGGAGATGGAAACCGTGATGACGGATGCAGCCACCTCACCTGCCTTGTTCAAAGCCCTCGCCGCCTATCGCCTCGGAGATCGCACCACGCTTCAAAGCGTGATGAACAGCCTCCAAAAGCCCGAAAGCATGCCACCCGGCCGCCGCGCCGTCCTCAGCGGTCTCCTCGCCACCACTGGCAAACCTGCCGAGGCCTACCAAATCGCCGAAAAGGTGCCAGAAGGCCTGTTGCTCGATGAGGAGCTAGCTTTTCTAAAACTCGCACGTTGAGGCTTCCTCACGCAAACACCTGCTTCACCACCTTCGGATTCTCCACGCCGGTCAGACGCTGATCAAGACCTTGGAATTTGAAGGTGAGCCGCTCGTGGTCGAGGCCCGCCGCGGCGAGGATGGTGGCATGCAAATCATGCACGCTCACGCGGTCGATGACGGCTTTGAAGCCGATCTCATCGGTCTCGCCATGATGGTAACCGCCCTTCACTCCGCCTCCGCACATCCACACGGTGAAAGCATGCGGATTGTGATCGCGACCCGGCTGCGCCCCCTTTTGAGCGATGGGCAAACGGCCAAACTCACCGCCCCAGACGATGAGCGTCTGGTCGAGCAATCCACGCTGCTCCAGATCGCTGATCAGGGCCGCCACCGGTTGGTCGCTCTCGGCCGCGAAACCGCTGTGATTGCCGAGGATGTCCTTGTGACCATCCCAGCTCTGCTGGTTCTCCATGCCACCGCTGTAAATCTGGATGAAGCGCACGCCTCGCTCGACCATGCGCCGGGCGGTGAGGCACTGGGAGGCAAAGTGGCCGCAGTGCTTTTCATTCACGCCATACATCTTTTGAATGTGCTCCGGCTCATCCTTGATCGCAAAAGCCTCCGGCGCAGAGGTTTGCATGCGATATGCCAGCTCAAAGCTCTCAATGCGGGCATTCAGCTCACTCTCGATGGCCGATCCGACCAACGATTGACGGTTCAGCTTCGCCATCAGGTCCAACTGCGCCCGCTGACGCTGCGGCGTGAGCGACGCAGGCACCGCGAGGTTGTCGATGGGAGCACCACTCGGCTTCAGCCACGTTCCCTGATACACACTCGGCAAAAAGCCCGCGCCCCAATTCGCCGCGCTGCCTTTCGGCAGGCCGCGATTGAGCGGATCACTCATCACCACAAAGCTCGGCAGCGAATCGCTCTCGCTCCCGAGGCCGTAGTTCACCCAGGAGCCGACGCAAGGGTAGCCCATGCGAGTCGTCCCCGTGTTCATCATGAAAAGCGCCGGCGAGTGATTGTTCGAGCCCGTCCAGCAGCTGTGAATGAAGCACATCTTATCCACATGCATCGCCGTCTTCGGAAACAGATCGCTGCACCACGTCCCGCTCTCGCCGTATTGCTTAAACTCAAACGGCGACTTCATCAGCCCCCCCACCGAACCTGGAAAGAAGCCCGTCTTTGGATCAAAGCCTTCCAAGGTCTGCCCGTCACGCTTCGCCAGTTCCGGTTTGTAGTCCCAAGTATCCACCTGCGAGGGGCCGCCGTTGGTAAAAATCCAGATGATGGACTTCGCCTTGCCTCCGACCTTCATCGGCACCTTCGGTGCGAATGGATTCTTCGCCGCATCCAGCATCGAAGCGAACGCCAGCATGCCAAAACCACCGCCCGCACGGGCGAGCATCTCACGACGGGAAAAGCCAGGATTCATGTCTTTCATGCGCCTATATACGAAGCAGCCCTGTGCGGTATCGTGGCGGTTTTATGTCGGATTGTGATTCAAGGAGGAGCCATCACCTTCAGTCGCACAAAACGGTGTCCCGTCGTTCCGGCAGGCAAGCTCGCCTTCACCTGCTGCACAGTGCCGTTGTCAGAGAGGAGCTGCTCCGTCACGCCGACACTGCTCCAGCTTGTGCCCGGCAGCGTGTCGCTCCATTCCACGGTGAAGGTGGCACCGGCATTCAGCGCGGAGACGCTGCGGGTGTAGGTGAACTCAAACACCGCGCCGTTGAGCGTGGTGGTGATGGGCAGGGGGCTGGCTGCGGTGGGATTAAGATTGCAGGCCCACTCAATGAGGTTGGGCAAGCCGTCCTTGTCATAGTCGAAGCTGTCGGCGGCGTTGCCGGTGTTGCTGCTGGTGCCGAAGTATAGCTGCCGCCAGCCTTGCTGAACGCCGTCGATATCACCGATGTATTTCACCAAAGCGAAATCATAGTTTCTACCGTTCCAAGCGTAGCCCGCGACCATGATGGAGCCATCGCTCTGCAAGGCGACATCCATTCCCTGGTCGTCGCTGCTGCCGAGGGCGGTGGTCGTCTTGCCCGTGCCGTAGAAGGTGCTGTCCGCGCTGCCATCGACGTTGTAGCGGGCCAGGGCGAAGTCATTGTTGCTGCCATTGTGGGAGAAGCCGGCGAGCATCAGCTTGCCGTCGCGCTGGATGGCCAGCCCATACGCCCCGTCATTACCACCGCCGATGTTGGTGGTGACCTTGCCGGTTCCGCTGCCGAAGGTGGCGGTGTCGAGACTGCCATCGCTGTTGTAGCGCACGAGCGCGAAATCGGAGTTCGGATACGAGCCTGCGTAGCCGCCCACCACGATCTTGCCATCACCCTGCACCACCACGCCATAGGCCTCGTCATTGCCACTGCTGACGGTGGTGACGGCCTTACCCGTGGTATTGAAGGTCGTGTCCAGCGTGCCGTTCGTGGTGTAGCGCGCCACAGCAAAATCGTAGTTGCTGCCCAGGGTGGAACCTGCGACGACGATTCTCCCATCGGTCTGCAACGCCACGCCGAGACCGAAATCATCCCCGCTGCCAATGGGCGAGGTCTGCTTGCCGTTTGTTCCAAACGTGCCATCCAGCGTGCCATTCGTGAGCAGACGTACCACCGCAAAATCATGGTTGCTCCCGTTATACGAGGATCCGGCCAGTATGATCCGCCCGTCGGGCTGAATCGCAACGGCACGAGCATCATCGATGCTCGTACCCACCTCGTACACCATCCTTCCGATGCCTCCCGTCAGGCTGGGATCGGGCTGCCCGGTCGTTGTGAGCCGTGCCAGAGCAAAAAAGCGCCTTCCTCCGGTATATGCCTGGCCCACCACGATGATCTTACCATCCGGTTGCAACGCCACAGCTCGCCCGTAATCGGAGTCTCCAAAGAAATCGATCGTCACCTTCCCACCCGTGCCAAAGCTAGCGTCCGGCGTGCCATCGGTGTTGAACCGGGCCACGGCGAAGTCATTGATCGTCGCGGAGTCGATGAAGCCCGCCACCACGGTTTTTCCATCTGCCTGCACCGCCACCGCATGACCGTAGTCATTGGAGGTTCCTATGGGTGCTCCAACGATGCCGGTGGTGCCGAAATCGGGATCAATGCTGCCCGGTTCGTCCTCGTGATAAAGTGCCAGAATCTCCGTGCCGGTCAGTCCACGGTTGTAAATGCGCAGGTCATCCACCGCGCCAGCAAAGACGCTGTTGAAGTCCCGCGTGCCGATACGCAGCGGAGCGCTGCCATTGCCTGGCGTCACGGGAAAGCTGCTGCCTGGATCAAAGGTGTCTTGATCCCGCTGCACTCCGTTCTTGAACCAGGTGATCCTCTGAGTGGCGGTGTTGATCACCGCCAAACAGTGAATCCACTGGCCCGCTGTCAGAGCGTCCTGGAAATAGCTGCCCGCGCCTGTGCCGCCCGCAGGATTGAAGAGATAGCTGCTCATGCGGTTCACGCGGCTGGGCATATCCGTGTTGTCCGCGCTGTAAATGCGCATAGCCCACTCATGCTGGCCGGGCATCCCCTTGCCCATCCAGTGGACGTAGCCGGTTCCCTCCTTCGCGCTAAAGAGGAGATTATTGCTGCCATCCAGCGAGGTGCCGTCTGGCCGCACCCAGGCGGAGATGGTCAGATGTCCGGTGGTCGTTGCGCTGAATGCATCGCTGTCGGGAATCTCGATGTAGTTCGAGGTGCCATTGAAGAAGTAGGCGCTGCCCGGTCTGCCAAGGCGGTCCGGCGCGGGCACGGCACCAGACACCGTCCCGTGCAGTGTGCCGACACTGTCATTGGCATTGCCATTGAAGCGGTAGCGCGCGACCAGCCCGACGGTGGGAAAACTCTCCCCCCGGGTGAGCAGCACCGAATAAGACTTCGTGCTCGCATCCTGTGCCGTGACCATGACCGTGAACATGTTGGCACCAGGAGTGAGGGGGATCGGCACGCTGGCCGTGCCGGAGGACACGGGAGTGCCATTGACGGTGATGGTGGCATTTGCGTCTGCCTTCACCGGCGTCACGGTGATCGAACCCACGTAATACGGAACGCTGGCGGAATACGCCGTCGTTGCGGCTGAAAAGGAGGGAGACAAGGTGCCAGTGCTGAGGGAGAGCGCCGAGAGATTGGCATTGTTGCTCAGCGTGACGAACGTTCCGTCGGTGGTGTTGCTCGTACCCGCGCTGTTGGTGGCAGTGAGGCGGTAGTGATAAAGCGTGCCCCGTGTGAGGCCGGTGAGATTGGCGGAGACATTTTGCGGACTGCTGCCGTCATTGGGCGTGAGGATCACGCTCGCGCTGCTGCCGTAGGCAGCCGTCAGGCCGAAGTCGAACTGGGCAGCCGTGACGCTTTCGTTGGGATTGACCGTGGCGTTGAGCGTGGCGGTGGTGGCGGTGACGCCAGTGGCGGCGGCAAGCCCCACCACCGGACGGAGATCGCCAAGGTAGCGCACCAGGGCGAAATCATTGTTGCTGCCGTTGTTGGAGATACCAGCCACGACGACACGGCCATTGGGTTGGACGGCCAAGGCCTTGCCAATGTCATTGCCGCTGCCCACGGGTGTGATCACCTTGCCAGTGCCGTAGAAGGAGTTGTCTGGTGTCCCATCGGCGTGGTAGCGCAGCAGGGCGAAGTCGCTGTTGGGAGGTGTTCCGGCATACCCGGCGGCGAGTATCTTGCCATCGCTCTGCAAGGCCACCTCATAGAGTTCGTCATAGCCCGCACTGAGGGGGATGACCAGCTTGCCTGTGCCGTTGAAGGTCGTGTCCGGGATGCCGCTGGTGGTGTAGCGCACCAGCACGGAATCATAGCCCCCCCCCACCTCCGTAGATCCGGCCACGATGAACTTGCCATCGGGTTGAATGGCGATGCTATACGCATAGTCGTTGCTGGAGCCGCTGATCGGGGTGGTGGCCTTGCCGTCGGTGCCGAAGCTGCTGTCCCGGCTGCCATCGCTGTTGTAACGCACCAGCGCAAAGTCCCAGTTGCTGCCGTTGTGGGAGAATCCGGCCACGATGATCTTGCCATCGCTTTGCAGCTTCACTTCCTGAGCGCTTTCGTCGCCCGTGCCGATGGGAGTGATCACCTTGCCCCCGGTTCCGAAGCTGCTGTCCGGCACACCCGCACTGGTGTAGCGCACCAGGGCAATGTCCTCCGTGCCCGCGCTAACGGTGCGCCCGGCGACCACGATCTTCCCATCCGTCTGGATGGCCACACTGTAGGCGTAGTCGCCAGCGATCACTGGCGTGACCACCTTTCCTCCAGTGCCAAAACTGCCGTCGGGCGAGCCATCGGTATTGTAGCGTGCCACGGCAAAGCGATGAGTGCCGCTGGCGGAGCGTCCTGCGACGACGATCTTGCCGTCGCTTTGCAGGGCCACGGCAAAAGCGTCGTCATCTTCGCTGCCAAAGGGCGTGATCACCTTGCAACCGGTGCCAAAGCTCGTGTCTGGCGAGCCGTCCGCGTTGTAGCGCACTACGGCAAAATCATCGTTGTTGCTGCCGTCGATCGTGTAACCCACGGCAATAATCTTCCCGTCCGGTTGCACCACCACGCCCTCTGCCGAGTCATCGCCATTGCCGATGGGAGTGGTGACGATGCCCTGGGTGCCGAAGGAGAAGTCGCGATCTCCTGGTCCCGCAGTGGCAGCGCGTGTCACCGTCACGTTGTAGGTCTGGATCGTCGTTCCGTCCTGCGCGGTGACGATGACGGGGATCGCGTTGTCTCCAACGGTCAGATTGACGGGCACACTGGCCGTGCCGGAAGCCGTAGCGCTGCCGTTCACGGTGATCGTGGCATTCGCCTGTTGGCGTGTCGGAGTGATAGTGACGCTGGTGGTCGAGAAAGACACCGCCGCCGTGTAACTGATCGTGCCAGGGGCAAACGGTGGCGAGAGTGAACCGCTGCTGAAGGTGAGCGCGGAGAGGTTCGCGTTGCTGCTCAGCGTGGTGAAGGTGCCATCGCTGGTGCTGCTGGCACCTGCGGCGTTGGTGGCCGTGAGACGGTAGTGGTAAAGAGTGCCTGAGGTAAGGCTGCTGAGATTGGCACTGACGTTCTGTGCGCTGGTGCCGTTGCTGGGGGAGAGCGTGACGCTGGCCGTGCTGCCATAGCTGATGGTAGTGCCGTATTCGAACTGCGCGGTGGTGGTGATACCGTTTGGGTTCGCGGTGCCACTAAGCGTGGCGGTGGTGGAGACGATGTTAGACGACGCACCGAGAGTAACGACGGGCGGCTTATCCCCCAGGAGCTGGATAAGCGCAAAGTCCTGCACGCCCGTGCTTATCACGCTGGTTCCCACGACGAGGATATTGCCGCCGGCGGGAATGGCCACGCTCCTGCCCCCGTCATAGCCACTGCCGATGGCCACCGTGACTTTGCCCCCTGTTCCAAAACTGGTATCAAGCGCCCCATTGACCTGATAACGAGTGACGGTGAAATCTACGTTTCCAGCTGTCGTGCTTTCACCGGCAACAAGGATTTTCCCATCGCTCTGAAGCGCTGTGGACGTGCCCGTGTCACTGCCCGCGCCCACCGGAGTGGTCACCTTGCCCGTTGTGTTGAAGGTCGTGTCCAGCGATCCATTGGCGTTGTATCGCGCCACAGCGAAATCGACGCTGCCGGAGACCGATGCTCGTCCCGCTGCCACGATCCTTCCATCTGCCAGCACTGCCACACTGTTGCACGTGCTGCTAACCCCTATGGCGGTGGTTACCTTTCCCGTGCTGTTGAAACTGGTGTCGAGACTGCCATCGGAATTGTATCGCACTAGCGCGTATTGTGAGAGGTTGCTTTGATAAGCGTCTCCCCCAAGAATGATTTTTCCATCCGCCTGCAAAGCCATGCCGTAACAGGAGTTGTCATAGCCCGCCAATACTGTCGTCACAACTTTTCCTCCGGTGCCAAAGCTGCTGTCCAAGGAGCCGTTGGACAAATAACGCACGACGGCAAAATCGGAAAGGTTCGTGTTGACCGAGTTGGTGCAGAATCCGGCCACCAATATCTTGCCATCGGATTGTATCGCGACTCTTTGGCCATAGTCCGTGATGCTGCTGATCGCCGTACTTACCTTGCCGCTCGTGCCGAATCCCGTGTCCAAGCTGCCGCTGGCATTGTAGCGAACCACCGCAAAGTCCAAGTCACCGGAGGTGTTCTCAGCTATTCCTGCTGCGACGATCTTTCCGTCGGACTGAATCGCCAAGTCATGCACTTCATCCAGTTCCCCATTGAAGTCTGTCAGCACTCTGCCTCCCGACCCAAAGCTCGAATCGAGCGTGCCGTTCGAATTGTAGCGTAACACAGCGAAATCTTCCCTTGTGCCCGGGACATAAGAGGAACCGCCCACCACTACCTTTCCGTCACCCTGCACCACCACCGCATAACCATCATCCCAGTCATTGATCGATGTCACGACCTTACCGTTCGTGCCAAAGGATGAATCGAGCGCCCCAGGTGCGGCGTGGACGCTGGTGAAGCCCAGCCACAGCAGGGCAGACGATGAAATGAGGAGTGTTTTCATGAGGAGAGAGCAGCAGTAGACGAGGTGACAAGCGGGTAGGCAGCCTCAATCAGGCGGCAAAGGCGCGGGCATGGGAGAGTAACGACGTGTGTGTGCCGGCTGCTCACTCCCCCGGCGCGTTCGGGGCGTTGGTGATCCAGGGTTGGCCGTGGACGTCCAGATGCACGCTGGCGGCTTGGGAGGACTCCAGGACGGCGATCAATGCGGCGAGCCGCGCGGGCGGGAGGTCTTTGCTGACCGTCTGGCTGCCGTCGGTGTATTGCAGGGCCAGTTCAGTGTCGTCGGAGTTGATAGCGGCGGTGGCACGCCAGGAGCGGATAGGTTTGGCATTCATGGTAGTTGGATGGGTGAGGAGGATCTAAAGACGGGGAAACTTGCGAACTGGAGAAGCGGAGTGATGGACGTTAGTTCCCCAGCGCCGCGGCCTGCTGGTCGAGCTTGCGGGCGGCTTCCAGGTATTGCTCGCGCTGAGGGCTGGGGGATTGGGCGGCGGCCTGGCGGTAAGCGGCGGCGGAGGCTTCGTATTGGGCGCGGATGCCGGGGGCGCTGCCGCCGGACTCGAAGGCGGTGGCATTGAAGTCCACGTTGGACTGCTGAGACTGCGCCCGGGGTGGCGGCGTGGGATTGAACGGTTTGACGTTGGCCGGGTTTCCCGCACTGCTGGCGTTGGATACGATGTTGCGATTTGGTGCTGCCTGCTGCGGCGCTTCATGAGAAACCGGCTGCGTGGCACAGGAGGTGATAAAGGCGGCGAAGACTGGCAGGAGTTGGTGCCAGTTGATGATGCGTTTTGTGGTCATGGGAGGTGTCTGGTTTCGGGCTGAGGCAAAGGGCCTCAACCGGACAAACCAAGCCCGTGAAGAATCGTGACAGACTTTTTCACCAAGTCTCCGATGGAGGTTTGCGCCTTGCCAACGGGTGAACAGCGGGGCAAACATATGCCCCCATGAACACCGAATCTGATTCTGGCGACGACGCTCTGGCGGAGGGGCAAACCTTGAAGATGTCGCCCGATCAAATGCAGGCATTGCTGGCGGCAGGTGGTCAGGGCGTGACCCGCGAGTTGCGCGGCTGGCACCCGCCTTCGGTGGAGGCTCTTCAGAAGATGCTGCCGCAGTATGAGATCGCCGAGTTCATCGCGCGAGGTGGCATGGGGGCGGTTTACAAGGGCGTGCAGCGTGCGCTGGACCGCACGGTGGCCATCAAGATCCTGCCGCCCGACATCGTGGAGGATGGCGAGGCGAACTATGTGCAACGCTTCAAGCAGGAGGCGCGCGCGATGGCGAAGTTCAAGCATCCTGGAATCGTCACTGTGTATGACGCGGGGGAGGTGGAACTCGGAAAGACAAGGAGACAGGGAGAAGAGGAGACTCGGAGACAGGGACACGGAGAGCCGGGCGGATCACTGCTCTACTTCGTGATGGAGTTCATCGAGGGCACGGATGTGGCGCATCTCGTGGCCACTCACGGCCAGCTCCCGCCCGAGCAGGCCATCCGCATCACGACGGCCGTGTGTGATGCTCTGGCCTACGCGCACGCTCGCGGCGTGGTGCACCGGGACATCAAGCCCTCGAACATCATGATCGATGCCGATGGGCAGGTAAAGGTGGCGGACTTCGGCCTGGCCAAGATCACGACACATGAACCAGGCGGTATCACCAAGAGCAGCGTGACGATGGGCACGCCGGACTTCGTGGCCCCGGAGACGCTGATCGCCGGCACGCTCGTCGATCAGCGCGCGGACATCTACGCGGTAGGTGTGATGCTGTACCAGATGCTCACCGGCCACATCCCGCGCGGCCGTTTCTCCCCCATCAGCGCCGTGGTGCCGAAGAGTGATCCGAAGCTCGATGCCATCGTGGACAAGGCGATGCAGACCGACCGCGAGAAGCGCTACAGCAGCGCGGTGGAGATGAAGGCGGATGTGGAGAGCATGACAAGGAGCGACGGTTTGCAACGGCCGCCATCCCACGCCCCGGCGGTTGCAAACCGCCGCTCCTTGATCTTCGCGCTGGCGGCGCTGTTGGTGATCGGATTCGGCGGCTGGTCGATGTTGAAAAGGCCACCGAAGCCCGACGCTTCCTCGGCTCTAGATTTGTTGACTCTCGTGGAAGTGAAACGAGATGCGATCTACGGCACGTGGCAGAAAACGCCCGCTGGCCTGTCCATCGCGCGGACATCCGTCGGCACGGCGGGTGAGGGTGATCCGCGTGTGGAGTTCCCTTTCGAGGTGCCGGTCGCTTATGATTACGAAATGGAGTTCACGCCGCAGGATGAGGGAGCTGGCATCAAACAAATATTCTCAGCAGGCGGTCGCAATGGCGCCTGGGTGATGGACTTCGGCGAAGAGGCCCAGCCCATGATGGTGCTGGACCGTGTGAGCGGGGTGCATCCAGGGAGCAGCGCGGAGACCACGGTCAAACGAACGCACCGCCTGACTCCGGGCACACGCTACCGTTCGCGCATCGAAGTGCGTGAGGGAGAGCTGGCCTTCTTTCTCAATGACGAGCCGCTGCTGCGCTGGAAGGGAGACTTTTCCCAGCTTAGCGTCGATTCCGCGAAGGCATTACGCAGCGCCTCCCACCTCGGTGTGGCCGCCACGCAGCGGGATGTCGTCTTCCACAAGATCACCGTTCAGGTTGCGACCGGTGACCACGCTCTCACGGGCGCAGCTACCACGCCACATGGGCCGCGCTGGTCCCGGATGCCGACCGAAGAGGAGAAGAAGCTGGCCTTCACCAACACGCTGGGGATGAAGTTCGTGCCGGTGCCGGGGACGGAGGTGCTCTTCTGCATCCATGAGACGCGGAAGGCGGACTATGCGGCCTACGCGGCGGGGGTGCCGGGTGTGGATGCGACGTGGCGTCAGCCGACGTTTTATCGTGACACACCCGTGAGCCCCACGCCGGAGCACCCGGTGGTGTGGGTGAGCCTGGAGGATGCGCAGGGCTTCTGCACCTGGCTGACTGAGAAAGAGGGGCGCAAGTATCGCCTCCCCTCTGACTATGAGTGGAGCTGCGCCGTGGGCATCGCCGAGCGTGAGGATCGGGAGGCGCTGCCGACAGCACGAGGGGCGCAATTTGTGCCTGACTTCGCCTGGGGCACCGACTGGCCGCCTCCAAAGGGCGCGGGAAATATCGGGGACGAGACGCTCAAGCGCGTGACAGGCCAGGAGCCGGTGATCACGGGTTACGACGATGGCTTTGCCACCACGGCGCCCGTGATGAGCTTTCCTCCCAATGCACTGGGCATCCACGATCTGGCCGGCAATGTGTGGGAGTGGTGCCCGGACTGGTTTGACTCTCGGCATAAGCATTTGGTCAGGCGGGGCAGCAGCTACGACAACGGCCACCCGGCCCCGCAGCGTGCGTATGTCGCTGCCTGTGTGCGGAATCCATCACCGACGGATCACCGCAGTGAGGACGGCGGCTTCCGCATCGTGGCGGAGAAGCCTTGACCTTGACCGAGCCCGCATCTTCAATCGAACCACAAGCACATGGCAAATACTCCACCCAAGGGCGATGGCAAATTTCCCACCACGGAGTGGACGCTGGTGCAGCGGCTCAAAGACTCCGATGCAGAGGTGAGCACGCGGGCACTCAACGAGCTATGCGGGCAGTACCACTACCCGCTCTACTGCCTGATCCGCGCCCGCGGGCTGGCCCATCATGATGCCCAGGATGCGCTGCATGACTTCCTGGCCAAGCTGCTGCGACTGGGGTCCCTGCAAGGCATCGAACAGGAGAAAGGCCGCCTGCGCACCTTCCTGGCGAAGGCACTGGAACGAGCGCTCATCACCCGCTACCACCGTGAAAGTCGGCGCGAGCAGCACGAAGTCCCGCTGAACGATCCGCAGCTTCCCTTTGACCCGGATCTCGAAGATCGCTACGCCAGCGAGGCCACCAGCGGCCTGCCGCCTGACAAGCTCTTTGACCGCAAGTGGTGCGAGCAACTGCTGGGCCGCGTGCTACGGCAATTGGCGGAGGATTACACCCGGCGTGGCAAGCAGCCTCTCTTTGAGATACTGCGTCCCGTCCTGCTGGCTGGTGGCAGCCTGCGTGGCCACGATGCCACCAGGTTGGCTGAATCGCTCACGATCAGCGAACCCGCCTTGCGCACCGCCTTGGTGCGCCTCCTTCGCGATTACCGCCATCTGCTGGAACACGAGGTGAGGCAGACGGTGGAATCGAAAGAGGCCGTGGAAGCCGAGATCGCTGATCTTATGGCGTCGCTGAGCACCTGATAGAGCGGGGGCTACTCCGGGCTTTTGACGAGGACTTTGTCGAACCATCAAGTCGATACCACGAAACTCCCGCTCGATCAAAACCACACCGATTGTCAGGCGGAAAGAATCGCCGGGTCCCAGTCCTTCCAGACGGGATCGAGGCCGCGGGCACGCAGCATCTCGGCTACGCCCTGCGGGCTGCGTTCATCGGCGATGCCGAACTGACCCTCTGCCCGCGTGCGGCCGGTGGTGGCTTCCAGTTCGACACGACGACCACGCACAGTGAGATGCAAATCGTCGCTACCCGCCCCGGTGTAGCCACCAGGCTCGGTATGGCTGCCGGCGCTCATCATCGTGATGCCCAGCGGAGCCAGTGCATCGCGCAGCGGAGCGGGTTCACGCGTGCTCAATACGATGCCGACCTCCGGGAAAGTGAGTCGGAAAGCGCAGATCGTCTGCACCAGCGCCCAATCAGGAAAATCGGTCATCGGCTTGAAACCTCCCGCCGCAGGCCGCAGACGCGGAAAAGCCACGGTGAAGCTCGATTTCCAGCAGTGCTTATAAAGATGCTCCAGATGCGCCGCAAGCCGCAGCGCCTCCAGACGCCAGTCACTCAGTCCAAACAAAGCACCGATGCCGATGCGGCGAAAACCACCCGCGTAGCCGCGCTCCGGGCAGGCGAGCCGCCAATCGAAATCCTTCTTCGGCCCGGCGGTGTGCATCTGCTCATAGACCACGCGATCGTAGGTCTCCTGATACACGACGAGACCTTCCGCCCCCGCCTTAACCATCTGCTCATACTCGGGTGCCTCCATCGGTCCCACTTCGATGCCGATGGTGGGCACCACATCACGCAGCGCCCGAATGCACTCTTCCAGGTAGCCATCACTCACGAAGCGCGGATGCTCACCGGCGACGAGGAGGATATTGCGAAAGCCCTGATCGAGCAGGTGCTGAGCCTCGCGGATGACCTGATCAATGGTCAGCGTGACGCGAAGGATGGCGTTGTTGTCGCGGGAAAAGCCGCAGTAGGAGCAGTTGTTCACGCACTCGTTTGAGACGTAGAGCGGCGCAAAGAGCCGCATCGTGCGTCCGAAGTTCCTGCGGGTGATCAGGCGGCTTTCGTGAGCCATCGCCTCGATCTGAGCCGGAGCTTTCGGCTCCAACATCGCGGCGAAACGCTCCATCAGCGGCGATTTCCGCTTCGGAAGGGCGTCGAGCACAGGAATGAAGGAAGTTTGCATGGGGCCATCCGCCATAATGCCGGGGTGAAGCGTTTCAAGTTTCAGGTTTCAGGTTTCAGGCGCGGCATCGTGAAACATAGAACCTCAAACTTGAAACCCCTTTCGCCCCGGCGGACAGTTTGCGCTCCCCTTCCCCAACCACCACGCATGAAACCCACTCTCTTGATCCTCGCTGCCGGCATGGGCAGCCGTTACGGCGGCCTGAAACAACTCGATGCCATGGGCCCAAGCGGGGAGGTGATGCTCGATTATTCGGTGTTTGATGCGATCCGCGCCGGTTTCGGCAAGGTGGTGTTTGTCATCCGCCGGGACTTTGAGCAGCTTTTCAAAGATCAAATCGGTTCCCGCTTCGCCAGCCGCATCGCCGTGGACTACGCCTTTCAGGATCTGAACGATTTGCCCGAGGGTTTCACCGTGCCGGAAGGTCGCACCAAGCCCTGGGGCACCACGCATGCCCTGCTCGCCGCTGAAAAGGTGGTGAACGAGCCCTTCCTCATGATCAACGCGGACGATTTTTACGGCCAGGATGCCTATGCGAAAATCGCCGCCGATCTCACCACGCCGCGCCCGGCAGATGGCAAGAGCCACTACTCGATGGTGGGCTACTACCTGCGCAACACGCTCTCCGAGCACGGTAGCGTGGCCCGCGGCGTCTGCACTCGCGGCCCGGATGGCATGCTGGCGGATGTCACCGAGATGACGAAGATCTTCAAAACGGCCTCTGGGGCCGAAAACCGCGAGGTGGAGGGCGCATTCGTGCCACTCACCGGCAATGAAGTCGTCTCGATGAACTTCTTCGGCTTCATGCCGGACATCTTCGCCCGTCTGCGGACTGCCTTTGCCGAATTCATGAAGGAACGCGGCAGCGATCTGAAGGCTGAGTGCTATGTTCCGAAGGAAGTGGATACGCTGATCAAAAACGGCATCGCCGACGTCCGCGTGCTGGAATCGAACGACTCGTGGTTCGGTGTGACCTACCCGGACGACAAGCCGGACGTGGTGCGTTCCATTCGCGAGCTGGTGGACAAGGGCGTGTATCCAGAGTCGCTATGGGGGTGATGCGTCAAGAAAGAGTCAAGAGTCGTCAAGATGGTCAAAAGCCTGCTTTCTAGATTCCTTGACCCTTTGACGCCTTGACCTTTTGACCTCTCTCTCATGCTTCCACCTGTCTCTTTTGCCTCCACCGAGCCTTTGACGCCCGGCGTGACCTTCACCTCCGAGGGGACGCGTTTCGTGGTTTTCTCGCGACATGCCGAGGCAATGGATTTGTGCCTTTACGATCCAGCGGACGCTCAGCGGGAGATCGGTCGGGCACGCATGCGAAAGGGGGAGAATGACCTGTGGCATGTCACCGTGCGTGCGGCGGCTCCGGGCACGCTTTACGGCTACCGGGCGCAGGGGACCTGGCATCCCGACAAAGGTCAGCGCTTCAATGCGAAGAAGCTGCTGCTCGATCCTTATGCGCGATCCATCGTCGGCCGTCCCGATGCGGCGGAGCATATGTTCACGACGCCTGACCCGATGCATCCGCCGGGCTGCCTCGACAACGGCCCGAGAGCGCTGAAGAGCGTGGTGGTGGATGAAACCTTCGACTGGCAGGGCGACCGACCTTTGCACACATCCTGGCAGGACACGGTGATCTACGAACTGCATGTGAAAGGCTTCACGCAGACGCATCCCGGCCTGCCGACGCAGCTTCGAGGCACTTACGCCGGTCTCGCAAATCCGCTGGTGACGAATTACCTGCGTGAGCTAGGCGTCACCGCTGTGCAATTGCTGCCAGTGCATGCGCATCTCGATGATGCCTTTCTCCTCGAACGCGGCCTGACGAATTTCTGGGGCTACAACACGCTCGGTTTCTTCGCCCCGCATGGCGAGTACGCTTCGTCACACGATCCGCAGGAGCAGATCCGCGAGTTCAAAGGCATGGTGAAAGCCCTTCACGCTGACGGGATCGAGGTCATCCTGGATGTCGTTTACAATCACACCGCCGAGGGAGATCCACGCGGCCCCACGATGCTCTTCCGCGGTCTCGACGATGCCACTTACTACCGGCAGGACGCCGACCACAATTACCTCAACGTCACCGGCTGTGGCAATTCGGTGGATTCCGCCAAGCCCGCCGGCCTGCGCCTGATCCTCGACAGCCTGCGTTACTGGGTCACTGAGATGCATGTGGACGGTTTCCGCTTCGACTTGGCCGTCACCGTAGCTCGCGACGAAAACGATCACTTCAGCCAGCATGCGCCGTTCCTCGCCGCCGTGGCGCAGGACCCCGTTTTGTCCCGCGTGAAGCTCATCGCCGAGCCTTGGGACATCTTCAAAATGGACAGCTATCAGGTCGGTGGCTTTCCCGCTCCCTGGCGTGAGCTAAACGGAAAATTCCGCGACACGGTGCGCAAGTTCTGGCGTGGCGAGGGCGACACAACGGCGGAGTTCGCCAAGCGCTTCTGTGGCAGCCAGGACATCTATGGCGACTCAGGCCGGTCGCCGCTGGCGAGCATCAATTTCATCACCTCACACGATGGTTTCACGCTGCTCGACCTCGTGAGCTACTCGCGGAAGCACAATCTGGCGAATGGCGAGGAGAACCGCGATGGCGATGATCACAATCACAGCGTGAACTGCGGTGTCGAGGGTCCCAGCGAAGATCCGGTGATCCTCGATACCCGTGCCCGCCTACGCCGCAGCCTCATCGCCACGCTGCTCTTTTCTACCGGCGTGCCCTTCATCAATGCCGGTGACGAACGCGGCCGCACCCAGCAGGGCAATAACAACGCCTACTGCCAGGACAACGAGCTGAGCTGGCTCGACTGGACCGAGTGCGACGAGGCGATGCTCGCCTTCACCAAGCAAATCCTGCATCTCCGCCACACTCGCCGCACCCTGCGTCGGCCCGACTACTTCGACGGCAAGGTGAACCCGGCCACCGGCCTGCGTGATGTGACCTGGCTGGAGGGCAATGGTTCCCTTCTCTGCCACGAAGAATGGCATGACCCGCGCCGCTGCCACTTCATCGCCCTGCTCGATGGCGTGCAGGGCGAGCCACCGCTCGTGCTGCTCTTCAATCGTGGCAGCACCGGTGTGGATCTCACTCTGCCCGGCACCACGGAAAGCCAGTGGAAGCTCCTCTTCGATACCTCCGCCGTGCATTCGAGCGCTGAAACCTTCGTCGGCGCTGCAAACATGCACGTCGAAGCGGCCAGCCTCGTGTGCCTCGAACTCGCCTCCGGCCCTGCCACAGCACCGGAGTATTGCTGAAGGGCTTACGCCATCGGATTCACCAGCGTGCCGATGCCGTCGATGGTGATCTTCACGATATCTCCGCTTTTCAGTGTGAACTCATCGCCAGGGACAATGCCCGTGCCGGTCATGAGGAACGTGCCGGTGGGGAAGGTGTTGTCGCGGAAAAGGAACTCGGCGAGTTCGGTCGGCGTGCGCTTGAGCTGGGCAAGCGTGGTTTCGCCCTCGAAGGCGGCAGCTCCGGCACGGTCGATTTGCAGATGGATTCGTGTGGTGGGCGCGAGAGGATCGCTTTGGATCAAAACGGACGGGCCGAGAGCCGCGCAGAGCTTGAAGCACTTCGCCTGCGGCAGGTAGAGCGGGTTTTCGCCTTCGATGTCACGGCAGGAAAGGTCGTTGCCCACGGTGCAGCCGATGATCTCGCCGCGGGAGTTGATCGCGAGCGTGAGTTCAGGCTCCGGCACCATCCATTTGGAATCGCCACGCAGGTGCATGGCCTGCCCCGGATGCGCCACACGCTGCGGCGTGGCCTTGAAAAAAATTTCCGGACGCTCGGCGGCATAGACGCGGTCGTAAAAACTGCCGCCGCCGGCATCCTTTGACTCCTCCATGCGTGCCGTGCGACTGCGGAAGTAGGTCACCCCAGCCGCCCAGACTTCCTGATTGCCGATTGGAGCCAAAATCGACTCCGCCGCTGGAGCGGCCACGGCAGGCTGCGAGGCTGCGATTTGAGCGAGATTAGCCGCGAGGCCGCTGCGATTGAAAAGGTCATCCCAGGAGGTTTCCGGCACGAGATGCCAGGAGGTGCCGTTTTGGATGAAAATGCCGGTAGTGGTGCGGTAGAGAAGCATGGAGCCGCGAGGTTAGTGCGGCTTTGACTTCTGGCAAGAACTCGACTGCCGTCCTTCAGACGGACCAGAGATGAAACCACTGGTTCAGCCAGCCCACGATGGCGGCGATGCCAGTGCCAACGAGCAGCCATTCAAAGGCCAGCTTCATCCGGCTGCTGCTCACCTGCTGGCGCTGGGCCAGCGTCATTTTTTGACGACTGCGTGGAGCGGGCTTCGCGGTGAGCGGGGGGAGAGTATCGAGCGTGGCAAGGCGCTGCACCTTTTGCAGGCGTGGCGCATCGGCGATGAGACATTCGAGGCGATGAATCTGCTTCCCGAGCTCCTCGGAGCGGCGGCGGAGATGACGCGGATTCACCGCATCGGACGACGGCGCTTTGCCGAGTTCCTGCGCTGATTTGGGACGACGGGAACGCACCTTACGATTGCCGGAGGAGAAGAGAGCCATGATCGGGAGGAGTGAGAGGTTGAGGATGAAAAATTAGAACATCAGCTTCGCGAGCATCAGCCCGATGAGCATCGCCCCGATGAGCGGCAGCGTGAAGGCAAAGCCACGACGAAGCCAGATGATGAGCTCCTCGGTGGGCGAGATTTCGGCACTGCTGGTCGATTCGCTGCGGCGCTCGGACTCCACATGGCTCACGGCATGCGTGACGCTGGCGGCGATGGGATTGGATTCGACGACGCGGAAACTTTCCAGACGGCGCAGGCCTTTGGAATAGTCCGCCTCGGCATCTTCGATCGCAGCGAGAGCTTGATCGAGTTCCTCGTCCACCTGACTGCGATGCCATTTTTCCGGCTGGAGGCTTTTGAGGATGTCCAAATGGCGGCGGAAGTCGTCATAGGTGACGCTCAGCTCCTCGACTCGCTTTTGCGCATCGTAGAGATCACGCTCCACACTGCCAGCCGAACGAGTGATCTTTTCCAAGAGGTCACGTTTGCCGGAAACGAAGCGCTCCTGCTTCACGCGGAGGGTTTCGAGGTGCAGCTTCTGGCGCTCGATTTCTTCCTGCTGCATGCGGAGTTGCAGAAGCTGCTCCTGGGCGGCTTTGACCTTGTGATCCACATCATCGAGCGATGAGGAATCCATGAACTCAGGGGCGTCATCAAAGCGGAGAACATCCTCTTCAAGATGACCAGGAGACGAGGGAGCGACGGCGAGAGCGGGAGACTTGCGGGTCATAGTGGTAAATTCTATTTACCACTGTAAATATTACAGATCTCTTAGATAATCCAGATTTTTTGTGCGCCGTTTGGCAAAAAGATAAGGCACACCACCCGCCACAGCCGTCAGGCAGAGCAAAATCCCCAGACTGAGCGTTTCCAACCGCCAATCCGCAGGCGATGAAGAGGTGGCGAGCGGGCTCAGAGTGCTCCACGAAGGAATCAGCACGGTCGTCATTCCGAGCAGGATGTAGATGAAGCTACCGATGAGACAGACGGTGCCGCCAAAGCCGGAGACGATGCGGGCGGGGTTCGCCTCGCGGAAATTTGGCAGCAGCGCCCCGAGGGAAAGGGACAGCGCCGTGAGGCCATAGCTCATCATCATCATGGCGAGGCTGAAGAAGAGCATCCGCCGCACCGGCATGCCGAGGGAAAGGCCGGAGAGACAGACTAGCGTGGTCATCACCAAAGCCAGCACGCCAGCGCTGAGACGAAGTTTGAGCTCCAACACCCGGTGCAGCGGCACGGGCGAGAGGCCGAGGATCCACATGCGCTGCCCCTCCAGGCTGAGCTGCGGGTAAATGAAGCGCGTGGTGAGCGTCGAAAGGGCGAGACAGCAGACGAGGAGGTTCAGATGGCTGATGACGGCGAGCCAGAAGGGGCTCTGCAGGTCATCGCCCATGCTGCGAAGGTTGGCCGAATAGATGAGCAGCAGGCCAAAGATCACTGCGCATTGCCCCCACTGCATCGGCTCCCGCAAAAAGACGCGCACATCTTTTCCCAGGATGGCAAACGACGCCCGGTCGAGGGCCAGCGCACGGCGCAGCAGTTCCGCAGGCCAGCTTGGCACCATCGGCATGCTGGTCACGCCGGACGAACCGCCAGGCACGGCCTGCATGAGCCGGTTCCAAGCCGGAAAAAACAGCGAGCCAGCAAGCCGCGCCGTCACCACCAGCGAGACCAGCGCATGCGACAGCAGCACCAGATGATAAAACCACGCCCGCTCCACGAGCCCACGCCCATTGGCCTGGATCGCCTCCGCCACCCATGAGCTCGGCAGTAGCGGGTGCATGCAGATTTCCGTGTGACGGAGGATTTCGCTCACCCCCAAGGCCACATCCCCGCTGCGCACGGCATTGAAGTCGATGGTCAGAAAGCGCTTCACCGCGAGGCCCAGCAGCACGAGCCCCAACAAGGCCACCGGCTTCCACCAGGACCGGCGGGCAAAACGAACCAAAAACAGAAGCAGCCAAGTCGAGAGATTCGCGGAGATCGTGACAAGACACAGCAACGCGGGAGCTGTGGTGAGAAAAAACGTCGGGCCGACCTCATAGACGCGACCGAGAGCCAGCAGGATGGGGGCGCTCAGCACCACCAGCCCCCAGCTTGCCAAGAGCATGCCTTCCAGCGTCTTCCACATCACGAGACTGCGCGGCGGCAGCGGCAGCGCCACCTGCCATTCCATGTCTTTCCGCCGGAAAAGGCCCATGCCGGTGATCGTGGCATTGGAGATCACCAGCATCATGAAGAAGAAAAAGAACAGCAGGTAGATCAGCCGCTCCGCCAGCAGCGGGCCGAGCATGGGAATCTTTGTCACATAGTCCAGCCCATGCGCCACCAGCTTGTAGGCTGCGAAGCTGTAGAACACCAAAAAGCCGCCCACGGTGGCCACCAGCAACCGGTTCTGGCTCAAACCATGCGCCGCCTTATTCATGAGCATCCACCCATGCGCACGGGCAAGCAGGGCGGTGGTGGCGGCGACAGTCATGACGCGGTTCTAGAATGCCTGCGCCCGGACCGCAATGGCATTTCCCCGATCAGCGGCAGCAACTTCTCCCGAAGCAGCGTTTCCCAATCCAGTCGCACCATCAACGCCCGCCTGGCCTGCCTAGCCTTCACGCCCGCATGCGCCCGGATTTTACGAGCGAGACCTTTCGGAGAGGCGGCGAGCTTAAAGAACACCGTCTCACTTGCTGCCACTTCGCGGTGAGCAGGAATGTCCGAACAAAAAACCGGCACCTGATGCAACGCCGCCTCGATCAGCGGCAGGCCATAGCCTTCTTGAAAGCTCGGGAAGAATAACGCGTCCGCCATCTGATACAGACTGCGCACCTCCTCATCGCTCAGAACGGCCTTTTCACCGAGGAAGAGCACCCGCTTCGACACGCCGAGTTCCTTCGCCAGCTTCTTCAACTCGCGAAAATACTTCACGCCATCCTTTTGATGCGGATCAGGAGCCGCCGTGACGAGGTAAAGCGCCTGCGGAAGCTCCGCCAGCACCCGCAGGCCCATTTCGATATTTTTGCGTCGAACAAAGCGCGTGGGCTGAAGGAGCACGAGACCGACTTTTTCGAGTTGGAGTGCCGCAATGCGGTCTTCGAGCCCCAAAACCGCCTTCGTATCGCAACCGTTCGGAATGACCTGAATCGGCTCGGAGGTGTGTTTCGCGAATTCCGACCTCCGATGCTCCGACACGGCGATGTGAATGGCCTGCGGCACCTTTTCCGCCCAGCGCACATCGTGCACCCAGTTGATCCAGCGAACATCCGGGCGGGTCTCCGTGAGCTTGATGAGTTCCTCCGTCCACGCGAGGTCGAACGGCATGGTGAAGACGTTGTGGACGATGACGACGCTTTGGCGTGGAGCGCGGACGCCCTCGTCCGCACCACACTCCCACCACTCAAACCTTCCCTCCCTCAACTTCGCTTCCAGTGCATTCCTCCGAATGTAATTCAGCACCCTCTCCAGATGCTCCGGCCCTCGAATCAGCCGGTCACGATACCCTTCCTGCCACCACTCGCCCTTTTGACCCGTTGTTTGGCCGATCCGCCTCGAAGAAATGCTCTTCCAAGCCTGAATCACCTTCTCCAGTTCCGCTCCCGCTCGAAGTCGAAAGAGCAGATGCACATGATTCGGCATCACGACGTAGCTCAGCAGGTCATAGTCTTTGCCATCGGCATGATGCAGCGTGTCGAGAAGCCCTTGGCGCACTTCTGGCCGCTGCAAGACGCAGCTTCCCATACCCGCGTTGAGCCATCGTTCGATCTGCTCATCAAACTGGTCATGAAACGCGAACTCCTCGTCGGCTGACCACGGTTTGGGATGGCTCATCTCCCACAGGCGCTTTTGCTCGCGAAGCTCAGCGAGTTTGTCCTGCGGCAGCGAGTCGGCGAGCCGCCAGGTGACGAAAACGAGCTTTCCGGCCTGCTGCCAATGCGGCAGGACATGGCGGTGACGCGTGATTTCCTTCGCTGGCTCGAAGTAGGGATGGTGATCGTCTTGCTCGATCCATTGCCGGACACGCACGAAGGGAGAAGGAGCGCGGACGCCCTCGTCCGCAAAGACCACAGGAGTGCGGATGCCCTCATCCGCTTTCATTGAAGGCGGACGAGGGCGTCCGCGCTCCTCCAACCAATCATGAAAGCGGACGAGGGCGTCCGCACTCCTATCAAAGGTGCTCACCTCACAGCCAAGTTGGCGCAAAGCACTCGCCTGTTCCCCAATGACACGCTCCACACCGCCGATGACCGGCGGCTTGGAGTAATGCAGGATGGCGATGCGCATGCGCAAGCATGGGAGCGCGGACGCCCTCGTCCGCAATCATTTCGATGCCAAGGCGGACGAGGGCGTCCGCACTCCACTCCTAAACCACCACGTTCACCAGCTTCCCGGGCACGGCGATGATCTTCTTGGCGGGTTTCCCCTCCATGAATTCTTGCACGCGGGCGCTGGCGAGGGCGATCTTCTCGATCTCTTCCTTCGTCGCCTGGATCGGCACGCGGGCTTTGTCACGCAGCTTGCCGTTCACCTGGAAAACGACCTCCACCTCGTCCTCGATGAGGGCGGCGGGATCGTAAACAGGCCACGTTTCGTCGCTGAGGAAGCCTTTCGCAGCCAAAGCAGGGAAACTGGAGCGGATGATCGCATTCAGCTCCTCGGCGAGATGCGGTGCAAAAGGACTGAGCACCTTCAGGAAGGTCACAATGGCTCCCGCAGGCTTCACTTCGGCTCCGGTGAAGGCATTCGTGCAAACCATCATCTGGCTGATCGCCGTGTTGAAGCTGAGCTTCTCAATGTCCTCGCCGCACTTCTTGATCGTCTCGTGCAGTGCTTTGGTGAGCTGCTTGTTCGCAGGCACGTCTTGCAGGGCCTTGGAGGTGCTGCACACGCCATCATCATCCACTTCCATCACCAGACGCCACACGCGAGCGAGGAAGCGATACACGCCCTCGACGCCCTTCATGCTCCACGGCTTCACCTGCTCCAGCGGCCCCATGAACATCTCATAAAGCCGCAGCGCATCGGCGCCATACTCGCGAACGACGTCATCGGGGTTCACCACGTTGCCACGGGACTTCGACATCTTCTGCCCATCCTCGCCGAGGATCAGGCCTTGATTCACCAGACGCTGGAACGGCTCCGGCGTGCTCACATAGCCGAGATCAAAGAGCACCTTGTGCCAGAAACGCGCGTAAAGCAGGTGCAGCACCGCATGCTCGGTGCCGCCGACGTAGAGATCGACGCCACCGGGCTTGCCGCCGCCCATCCAATACTTCTCTGCGGCCTCACCGACAAAGCGTTCCGAGTTCCGCGCATCGCAATAACGCAGGTAATACCAGCACGAACCCGCCCACTGCGGCATCGTGTTGAGTTCACGCTTCGCAGTCGCGGAGTATTGAACCCACTCGGCAGCCTTCGAAAGAGGCGGCTCGGGCGTGCCAGTCGGTTTAAAGTCTTCCAGCGTCGGCGGCAGCAGCGGCAGCTCGCTTTCAGGAATGCTGCGATGATTGCCATCTTCCCAAACGATCGGAAAAGGCTCACCCCAGTAACGCTGACGGCTGAAGAGCCAGTCGCGCAGCTTGAAATTGGTCGTGCCTTTGCCGAGGCCTTTTTCTTCGAGCCAGGAGGCCATTTTCTTCTTCGCCTCAGCCATGCCAAGCCCATCCAAGGAAACCTCTGGGTTGGCCGACGAAACTGCTTCTCCGTCTTCTGTGAATGCTTCGTATTTGTGTGGGTGAGAGGCGTAGCGAATAATCAGCCCCTTATACCTCTCTGGAGAATTGGTTTCATAGTCCTTGAGGGTCTGTTTAATGTCCTCGTTTGGCTCTGGATAGGTCCGCTTCAGGAATCGAGTCATCGCTGCGACGAGCCACTCCATCGGAGGCTGGACAACTACACGCATCGGCAGCTCGAACTTCTTCGCGAATTCAAAGTCACGCTCGTCATGCGCTGGCACCGCCATGATCGCTCCGGTGCCGTAGCCTGTGAGGACGTAGTCGGCGATCCAGATAGGGATCTGCTCGTTGTTGACCGGATTGATGGCGTAAGCGCCGGTGGAGACGCCAGACTTCTCCTTCGCCAGTTCGGTGCGTTCGAGATCGGATTTGGAGGAGACGGTCTTTTGGTAGGCTTCGACGGCAGCCTTTTGAGCCTCGGTGGTGATTTGCGGCACCAGCGAGTGCTCGGGAGCGAGCACCATGTAAGTCGCTCCGAAAAGCGTATCGGGGCGAGTCGTGAAGACGGTGATGCAGTGTGGTGCAGCCGTCTCGGCTGCTTCAGAGGGCAGTTCAGAGGACTGCACCACATTGAAACGCACATGCGCACCCTCGCTGCGGCCGATCCAGTTGCGCTGGAGCAGCTTGATGCTTTCCGGCCAGTCGAGGCCGTCGAGTTCATCGATCAAACGCTGGGCGAAGGCTGTGATGCGCAGCATCCATTGGCGCATGGGGCGACGCTCGACCGGATGACCACCACGTTCACTTTTCCCATCAATAACCTCTTCGTTGGCAAGCACCGTGCCCAGATAAGGACACCAGTTCACTGGTGCTGAGGAGATGTAAGCGAGGCGTTTGGCGTCGATCTCTGCACGAGAAAGGCCTTTGGCTTCGAGTTCGGTGACGGGATGCGCTTTGCCGTCGTCGCCAACGTAAGAATTGTAGAGCTTCAGGAAGATCCACTGCGTCCATTTGAAGTAACCGGGGTCGGTGGTGTTCACCTCGCGGTCCCAGTCGTAGGCAAAGCCGAGCGATTTGAGCTGCTTGGTAAAGTTCGCGACGTTCTTTTCGGTCGTGGCACGGGGATGCACTCCCTTTTCGATCGCATACTGCTCCGCGGGCAGGCCAAAGGCGTCCCAGCCCATCGGGTGCAGCACATTGAAGCCGGACATCTTCTTGAAGCGGCCGATGATGTCCGTGGCGGTGTAGCCCTCCGGGTGGCCGACGTGGAGGCCGTTGCCGCTGGGATAAGGGAACATGTCGAGCACGAAGTACTTCGGCTTCGAGGCATCGAAGTCGGCATCACCGGGGTTGGGCGTGCGGAAGGCCTTTTTCGCCTCCCACTCGCCCTGCCATTTCGGTTCAAACTCGGAGAAAGGGAAGGCTTTGCGCTGCTCGCTGGACATAGGGGCGCGGAAGAAGGCGAGATGGGGGCAAGTTCCAAGTTTAAAGTTGCAGGTTTCAGGCCGAACGCCGCCTTCGCCATGGAATCTCATTGCCGCCGCCGCCTCCCCTGCCCTATCCTCCGCCCATGGCCCAGGCAATCATGAACCCCGAGGAGGTCCGTCGTTTCGCGGCGGAGCTCAAACGCTTCAACACCGACATGCAGCAGCGAGCTTCCTCCCTGCAAAGCCGCTTCTCCGCCCTCGGCGAGACCTGGCAGGATGCCGAGCATGAAAAGTTCGGCGCTGAATTCCTCACCACCATGAAAGCCATCAAGAAATTCATGGAGATGAGCGAGCAGCACACGCCCTTCCTCCTGCGCAAAGCGCAGCGCATCGAGGATTACCTCAATCAGAAATAGATCGGTCCCATCCGACCGATCCGACCGATCTCCGCATGGCTGACCAAGCACGCATTTCAAACCTCGACGCCATCGACGCCTTTCGCTCGGCCTTGATCGTCTTCATCTCGAAGACGCAGCAGTCGCTGGATCAGGCGCAGGATACCGTCAAGAAGACCCGTGGCTGGCTGCAAACCGAGCAGCCCCAGTATTGGATGGCTCAGATCAAGCTGCGGCAAAAAAAGCTCGATCAAGCCAACGCTGAGCTGATGAGCGCCCGGCTCTCCGAATTCGTCGATAGCCCCACGGTGCAGCAGATGGCGGTGCGAAAGGCCCGCTATGCGCTCGAAGAAGCCCAGCAGCGCCTCGAACGCACCAAAACCTGGGCACGCGACTACGACCGCCTCATCTCCCCCCTCGCCAAAAAGGTGGAAAGCCTTCGCGATTACCTCGAAAACGACCTCACCCGCGCCGTGGCCTACCTCACCGAGGTCCAAAAGATCCTCGCCGCCTACGCGGAGGCCTCCACTCCAGCCCCCGCCCCTGCTGAATCATGAATCTCACCCAAAACACCCGCGAACTCGCCGAGCGATGGCACGCCACGAAGGTCCACTGGCGAGACGCCAAGGCGCAGGAATTTGAAAAGCAGTATTTGGAGGCCTTGCCCGGCATGGTGTCCAAGACCAGTGTGATGCTCAGCGAACTCGAAACCCTCATTAAAAAGATCCGCAAAGACTGTGAGCAGACCTACTGACCTCCGCGCCTCGCGCATCCTCCAGCTCCACACCTCCCTCCACGCAGGTGCCATCGACTTTGCCAAGCGGGCGGAACTGATCGCTCGGGATACACGGGCCAAGCGCTACACCACCGAGCAGGACCATCTGCAAAAGCTCGAAGCACTGACGACCGAAACCGCCGCGGCGAGCGCCGCCGTTTCCGCTCAATGGGAGGGGCACAAGGATCAGTTCCGCGCCCGCCACCAAGCACGCGCCGACTTCTTTGCCCGCTACCAGCACCGTATCGAGCGTGATCTTCCCTCGATGATGCAAAAGGAGCGCGAGTCATGGCTCGGTAAGCAGCAACTGCGCCGCATCCAGGCGCAGGCCCAGCTCAAAAAGAGCCTCGCTGAGATCGATGCCACCGCCGCGCCTCTCACCGAACGCCTCACGGCGGCTAAGGACCGGCTACTGGCTGTTCTAAAAGCCATCGGAGGTCGCCTCACCCGACAGGGGGAACCGGCGCCGAATGTGAAAACGCTCACCGAGATGCCAGCCCGAGTCGAGAGCATCGAATCCCAAGCTAGAAGCTACGAAGAACAGCTCGCGGTGAAGGGCGGCGGCCTTCTGAAGATGTTCAGCAAACCAGCGGTCGATCTCCAGCAGCTCAGCGCCTCCGTTCACGATTACGAAACCGCCGTCGCCGAGCTGAACGCGTCCATTGATACGGCCAACGCGGAAGCGCAGGCCGCGCACGATGCCCTCGATGCTCAAATCACCATTGAATGGAATCGTGCCGATGAAATGGCGCAGAAATTCAAAGCGGCGATGCAGAAGCGCCTCGCCACGCAGATCCCCGCCTGCCTGCAACGCAATGAGCGACTCCTTCAGCGCAATTTGAAGTATCTCGACGAACAAAAGACCGCTCACCTTGCCCAGGCGGAATCCCCCTTCATCGACCGTCGCCATCAGATCGAATCACGTCATCAGCTCGAAATGTCTGCCTTTGATGCGAAGGCTCAAAAACGATGGTCTGACCTCGAAACCGAATGGCAGGCGGAAATCCCCGATTTGCTCGCTCAGATCAACGAGATAGCCCCCATCGGCCCCACGCCATGGAGTCGCGATTACAACGCTCCCACGACCTTCCCATCACATAGCCGCTTTGGCGAATTGACGCTCGATTTGAGCCAAGAAGCTGCCGTCTTGGCCAAAGATACGCCGCTGAGCCTTGCGGGGCACGAGCACCTTTCGTTGCCGTTGGCGCTTACCTTTCCTCAAGAGGCCTCGCTGCTCATCGAAACGGATGACGACGGCGGCAAGTGGGTGCCGGAGGTGATGAACAGCCTCATCTTCCGCATCTTGAAGACCGCACCTCCCGGCAAGGCGCACTTCACCATCATCGACGCTGTCGGCCTCGGCCAAAATTTCGCGGGTCTGATGCATCTGGCCGATTACGAGCCGGCTTTGATCAACCGCCGCATCTGGACACAGCGTGATCATATCGAAGAGCGCCTTCAAGAGCTCAACGAGCACGTCGAGAAGGTCATCCAGATGTACCTGCGCAACGAATACGCGACGATCACCGAGTACAACGAGCAAGCCGGCAGCGTGGCGGAAAAATACCATTTCCTCGTCATCGCCGGACTGCCTGCGGGATTCAGCGAGAGCGCCATGTCGCGGCTGAAAAGCATCCTCGCCAGCGGACCGCGCTGCGGCGTCTTCACGCTCGTGCATTGGGATCGCCGTCAAAACCTGCCGGAAGGCCTCAGCGCCGAGGATTTGCGCAAATTCACCGTTCGTGTCGTTCGTGAAAAGGGCGTGGTGAGCTTTGGCGGCATTTCCACGCTTCAACTCGATCCTTTCGTCAGCGACGAAATCGCGGCCGACCTCGCGCATCAGATCGGACAGGCCAGCATCGACTCGAATCGCGTGCAGGTGCCGTTTTCGGTCGTCGCGCCGAAGGAAATGTGGAGCGAAAGCACCACCAACGAGCTGCGAATCGCCATCGGCCGCACCGGTGCCACGAAGCTGCAGATGCTCGCCATCGGCAAAGGCACGAAACAGCATGCGCTGCTCGCCGGGAAGACCGGTTCGGGCAAATCGACCTTGCTGCACATCATCATCACGAATCTCGCGCTCACGTGCAGCCCGGACGAAATCGAGTTTTATCTCATCGACTTCAAAAAGGGCGTCGAGTTCAAGTGCTACGCCGATGCGAAGCTGCCACACGCCAAGGTCATCGCCATCGAGAGCGATCGCGAGTTCGCGCTGAGCGTGCTGCAACGCATCGACGAAGAATTGAAGCGTCGCGGCGAGTTGTATCGCAAACTCGGGGCGCAGGATTTGGCCGGTTACAAGAAGGCCGGCGGCACGGAGCCCATGCCGCGTAGCATGCTCATCATCGACGAGTTCCAAGAGTTCTTCGTCGAGGACGATTCGGTGGCTCAGGGAGCTGCGTTGCTGCTGGATCGCATCGTGCGTCAGGGCCGTGCGTTTGGCATTCACGTCTTCCTCGGCTCGCAGACGCTCGGCGGCGCCTACACGCTGGCTCGCACGACGTTGGGCCAGATGGTCATTCGCATCGCGCTTCAGTGCAATGAAGCCGATGCCGCGCTGATCATGGACGAAGGCAACACGGCGGCTCGCATGCTCTCGCGGCCCGGTGAAGGCATCTACAACGACGCCGCAGGCGCTTTGGAGGGCAATTCGCCCTTCCAGGTCGTCTGGCTCACCGATGAGGAACGCGACGAAAATCTCGTCAAAGTGGCCGCACTCGCTCAAACGCGCGGATTCGGCAAAAAACGCCCCATCGTCTTCGAAGGCAACATGCCGGCCGATGTTCGCGACAACCCGCTTTTGGCCGCTGCGCTCGAAAATCCGCCTGCGAAGGCTCCTGCCGACCCACGCGTGTGGTTGGGGCTTCCCAACGCGATCAAAGGCCCCACGGATGCCATGTTCCCGCGTCAAAGCGGCCGTCACCTGCTGCTCGTCGGCCAGAACGACGAAGCCATCGCCGCGATTCTCGGCCTCGCCATCATCGGACTTGCCGCGCAGCATCCGAAGGACAAAGCGCCCGCGTTTTACCTCATCCACGGCGCTCTAGCCGAGACGCCGGAGTTCGCTTTCCTCGAAGCCGCTGCCGCGAAAGGCCGCGCAAAGGTCACGCAGGGCCACGAAGCGCCCGATTTCATCGCCGAAGTACACGCCGAGATGAAACGCCGCAGCGACGAGGGCAGCGCGGGCGACCCGCCTATCTTCCTGCTCGTGCACGGCCTGCAAAAGTTCCGCAAGCTGCGCTACGAGGAGGATTTCTCGTTCGGCGGCGACGATTCGCCCAAACCCGGCAACCAACTCAACGAAATCATCAACGAAGGCCCCTCGCTCGGCATCCATCTCATCACCAGCCTCGACACGCTGAACAACATCCAGCGCTGCCTCAGCCGCAAAGCGCTGAGCGAGCTCGGCATGCGCGTGCTCTTCCAAATGAGCGCCAACGACAGCGCCAGCCTGATCGACTCACCCAAAGCCGGCTCGCTCGGCCTCAACCGCGCGCTGTTTTACTCCGAGCACGAGTCACGCATGGAGGTCTTCCGGCCGTTTGCGCTGCCGGGGGCGGACTGGGTGGCGCAAGTCTGACTTGTCTGAGAGCTCGCTTTGCGGGAGGATGAAACCATGAGAGACCAAATCATCATCTTCGGGGCCAGCTTGATATGGATCGCGTTTTGTATGCGCTTCTGGTGGGTGATCAACCGGGAGAATGTGTGGCAGCGCAGGCTCATCGCCATCGCGGCAGGGCTTGGCGGAGGCTTGATCTACATGTTCGGCTCGATGGCGATGCAGGTGCTGCATGCCGCCCAAGCCCAGCAGGTGCCTGTCGATTATGAATCGCCCTCCGCCACGATCCGCGTTCAAGGGAAAGAACCATGAGGAGCCGCCTGTTTATGGCTTCCCACCATGAAACGACTCCTCTCTCTTCTCGCTGTCTTTGCCATCACCTCCCCTGCCCTCGCTGATGAAGCCTGGACGACTCTCTTTGATGGAAAAACGCTCACCGGCTGGGAGCAGCACAGCGGCACCGCTGAGTATCGCGTGCAGGACGGAGCCGTCGTAGGCAAAACGGTGCCGAACACGGGTAACTCCTTCCTCTGCACCGCGAAGAAATACGCCAATTTCATCCTCGAAGTCGAGTTCAAGGTCGATCCATCCATGAATTCCGGCATTCAGTTCCGCAGCAATTACTACACGCAGGAGACGGAGGTGGAGATCGCGGGCAAAAAGAAGAAATTCCCAGCGGACCGCGTGCATGGCTACCAGTTTGAGATCGATCCGAGTGCCCGTGCCTACACAGGCGGCGTGTATGACGAGGGCCGCCGGGGCTGGCTCTTCGACCTCAAAAACAAGGAGGCCGCCCGGAAGGCTTTCAAACAGGGCGAATGGAACATCGCTCGCATCGAATGCCTCGGCAGCAGCATCAAGACCTTCATCAATGGCGTGCCCGCCGCTGAGTTCACCGACGAAATGACCAAGGAAGGCGTCATCGCCCTTCAGGTTCACGGCATCGGCAAGAAAACCGAAGCCGTCGGCAAGGAAGTCATGTGGCGGAACATCCGCATCCAGGAGCTGAAATAAGGCCGATTAGGCTTTCGGTTCCATCTTCCAGTTCAGCCAGGCCCGACGATACGTGAAGGCCATGGCCATGACACCTGCGAAAAGCAGCAAAGCGCGGCCGGGTTCCGGCACGGGCAGGAGCTTGGCATCAAGCGGATTCCCAGCACTCAAAGCCGCCATCGTATCAGGGTTCAGCGGTTCAGCAGCCTGCGCCACATAAACGGCGAAGGTGAAGCAGATGAACCAGTAAAGCAGGGAGCGCACGGACATGAGGGGTTGGGCTGGAATTATTATTTTGTAGCGGGAACAGCCGCTCTTGGGCAACCATTATCTTTGAATACGAAGGAAAATCTCATGGGTAACCCCTACGGGCCTTGTCGCCGTCTGACCAACGACAACATCGTCACCAAGTCACAGGGCTGACCTGCTTTGGCAGCCACGCGGACTTTTCGTTCAAGATGAGTGAAATCCGCCGCTCAAGAACGCTCGCGCCAGCGGTAAGCCGCTTGAGCGTTTTTCCAGAAGTACTTCTCGCAGGCCTCCGGGCCCTTCGAGGTGAAGAACTCTCGCACAAGGCCGAAAACCACGTCGTAGGAGCCACCTTTGTCTGAGACGGGCCAATTGCTGCCATAGATGAGGCGGTCCGGGCCAAACTGCTCCCAAAGATGGTCGAGGATAGGCAGATAGTAGGCCGTATCGCGGGGTGAGCTACCCTCGGCACCCTTCACCTGCTCCACGAGGGCGGAGACCTTCATGGAAACATTGGGCTTTTGAGCGACCGCTTTGATCGCGGGCTTCCACTCCGGCCTTAGCGCCTTCGGATCCCCTGGGGCACCCAGATGGTTGATCACGATTCGGAGGTCCGACACCTCGCTGGCAAGCTGGGCGACAGCCGGAAGTGCCGAGGCAGGCCCGTTCAAATCCAGCTCCAAGCCGTGTTCGGCGAGCAATTTGGCCCCAGCGAGCACGTCGTCGCGTTTTGAGGCATCGAGCAGCAGGCTGCTGCTCCAGCGAATGCCACGAAAGATGGGGTTTTTGGCAAACCTCCTCAAATTCGCCGCAAACTCGGGCCCCAGATCGAGATGTCCCACGAAGCCAATGATGGACTTTTCCTTCTCCGCGAGATCGAGGATCCACTGATTGTCTTCCACCCACGGACTAGCCTCAACGACGACAGTCTCACGGCAGCCCTGAGGACTGGCCAACGCCAACCAATCCGCGGGAAGAACCGTGCGATACAGATTCGTCCCCTTCCCCGGCCATGGCACGCCCTGAGGCCGCGAGGGATCGTAAAAGTGCGTGTGCGTATCGACGATGCGGCTGGCCGCAGCACTCGCAGAAGACGATAATGGCATCGCCGCTGTGGCGGCGGCGGCTTGAAGAAATTGGCGGCGTTTCATGGGATAAAAAAGATCCGCCGGATCACGTTGATCCGGCGGATAGACAAAAAGACCTAAACCGACTCGATCTTACTGCGCCGAAGGCGTCTTCGCGCCTTCTTTGAAGCAGTAGAGATGCGTGTGGGTGGTGATGTACACGGCTCCGTTGGCGGCGACGACGCTGCTGAGCAGCGGGCTGGGGAATTCGATGGTCTTGAGTTCCTTCAGCTCCTTGCCTTCGGCGAGGATGAAGAGTTCGCCTTCCTCATTGCCGATCCAGACTTTGCCGTCGGCGACGAGCGGGCTTGCCCAGATGTGGCCTTTGGTGTCGAATTTCCAGTATTCCTTGCCGGTCTTCGCATCAAGGCAGAAGAGGCGGCCGGTGTAGTCGGAAACGTAAACGAGGCCGTCTTTGACGGCGGGGGTGGAGATGGAGCGCTCGATGCCTTTGAAGGTCCACACGGCTTTGCCGGAGAGGTCGCCGGTGCCTTTGGGGTCGATGCAGCTGAGCATGCCCAAGCCTTCGCCGTGCTCAGGGTCCTGGCCGATGGGGACGTAGATCAGGCCGTCGGCGACGGTGGGGGTGGCGATGATCTCAGAGGGGCCGTCATATTCGACGTATTTGATGGGTTCACCAGCGGAGTTCTTGCGATACTCGGGCGGATTGGCGTCGTAGCGCCAGTGTTCGACGAGGATGTCGAGGTCTTCGTCGTTCTTCTTGGTCTCGGGGGCCATGGAATAGACCCAGCCGTCACCGGCGGCGAAGATGACCTGCTTTTTGCCGCCGAGTTCGAGGTAGTTCGGGGAGGACCAGGAACAGTGGAGCACGCGCTGGGAGGCGATGCTGTCCTGTTCGCCGAGGAGTTCGCCGGTTTCGGCGTCGAGCATGATGAAGCTGGGGCTGTTCGGCGAAGGGATGTTCGTGTGGGTCCAATCGACGCCGTTGCAGGTGGGGACGAAGACTTTGCCATCGACGACGAGCGGGAAGCCGGCGGTGGCGTTGTGCTGGAAGACGCCGAGCTCTTTGTACATGTCATACACCCAGAGGATGTCGGCATCGGTTTTGCCCGGGGCGATGGGGGCGGTGTTTTTGCCGTCTTTGTCGAGCGGGGCCATGAAGGTGTTTTCTTCCTGCATGCCCTGGTTACCGTCGCTGAGGCCCTTCACGTCAAAGCAGATGATCTGGCAGCGATTGCCGGGGACGTAGGCTTTGTCGCCGACGATGGTGGGGCTGGCGCAGATGCCGAGGTATTCCCAGTCATTCACTTTGCCGGTGCCCATTTTTGGGGAGACGAGCTGCCATTTAAAGTCGCCGGTGTATTCGTCGAAGACCATCACGATGCCGCGGTCGCCGGTGTGCTTTTCATCGCGGGGCGTTTCGTTGTTCGTGCCGACATAGACCTGGCCGTTGGCGATGACGGGCGTGCCGTAGGTCTGGGAGCCGAGCTTGGCGACCCAGA
The DNA here is from genome assembly GCA_016713245.1 of Verrucomicrobiaceae bacterium. Taxonomy (GTDB): domain Bacteria; phylum Verrucomicrobiota; class Verrucomicrobiia; order Verrucomicrobiales; family Verrucomicrobiaceae; genus Prosthecobacter. Next base: position 2,954,598 of record JADJPM010000004.1, read on the forward strand.
GGCAGTTCTTGGTCGTGCTCATGTCGATGTCTTCAGCGCCGGGGGCCTTGTTGGCCTTTTCAGCATTCGGACGGAGGCGACCGGCTTCCTTCGGGGCTGCCTTGGGGCCGTATTTCTTGCCGGGATCAAAGTCGATGGGCAGTCCTTTTTCGTCGGACACCATGTTACGGGTGTTGCCGCCGCCCCACTGGGAGTAGTCGGCTGCTTGAAGCGTGGCCGCGAGGGCCAACGCGATGAGGAGGGTGGGTTTGGTGGTCATGGAAGCTGAAAGAGGTGTTTTAGAGCGTGGAATACGAACGGCGTAAAGAGTGAAGAAATTGCGCAGGGCTTACCGGACGTGCTGATGCAAATCGCGTGAGCCATGCAGAACGCGCCAGATCTGCACGCGGTCTCCTTGAGGGCGGTAGAAGATGAGATGACTGCGAAAGCCTTGAATCCGCCACGAACTGCCCAAACTCGGGACGGGAGCGTCCGATCATGGGATTGTCCGCGAGGAACTCAAAGGTGTCATAAGCGGCTTCAAGGAAACGACGGGCACAGGGTTCATCGTCCGCCCGGATGTAGCGATAGATGGCCTGCAAATCGCAGAACACATACTCACTTTCATCGTATCGGGCAGGCATCAGGCTGAGGCGATGATGCGTTCGATGTTGGCACGATCACCAGGGGCAAAACGACCTGCCGCAGCCTCGTCGAGGCGAGACTGGATGAACGGCGGGGTATCTGACTCCTCCGCCATCCAGCGCAGCAAAGCCTGACGAGCCACTTCCTCACCATTCTTATACCCTTGAGCGATCAAGCGCTCGACGAAGGCTTCGATGGGGCATGTGAGGGTGAGTTCCATGGCGTGAAGTTTATGCCAGCATGGGAGGAGTCAAGAAACGGCTTTGCCGATCAATTCTGCGTCACGCTGAGGTTGTCGATGTACATGCGGCGCTGATTCAGCGGGGTGAAGCCAAACAGGCCGGGGCTGCCGCTGGCGTGGACGCGGGGGAGTTTGACTTCGATGGTCCATGCGGCGGGCTCGGCGGTGCCTTTTTCCCAGACTTTGGCCTGCACGACGCCGGAGCCATCAGCGGAAGCGCTGACGCTGGTTTTGAAGGTGTACCACTTGTTGGCGGTGAGCTTGAAGGGGACTTCCTGCTTCAGGCGCTCGAGGTTGGAGGAGACTTCAAGTTTGCCAGCGTTGCCGCGGAGGCAGATGAGGTAGCGCTGGTGGATGAAGCCGATGTCGGACTTTGAGCGGGCGTTGCCTTCGGTGAGGACATCGGCCTGCATGGTGTAGTTTTTGAGATGCGAAGGAGCGAGGAAGACGCTGGCACGCTGGAAGAGCAGGCGGTCAAAGCTCTTGCCGAAGACCTTGTTGCCGTCCTTTTCCATGACCTGGAATTTGAAGCGGGCACCGATCCAAGGGAGCGGCGGGTAAGCGAATTTGTAGGCGGGGTTGTTCTGCGGATCGACGGGGAATTCTTCGGTGAGGGTGTAACCTTCGAAGTCCTCGGTGATGGGCAGGTTTTTCAGTGCACGACCACGGATGGTGCCGAAGAGACCATCGGGCGCGGTGCCTTTGAAGGCGCCGGCGCTGATCTTGGCATCGGGGGCGACGACGAGTTCGCCCGCGTCGTTGAATTTGCCGTCCATGGTGGCTTTCACCTTCGCGGTGGGCGGGATGAAGGACTCCCATTTCACGCCTTTGATGTCGTTTTCGACGACGAAGCCGTTCGCGTCGATGCTGCGGATGCGGAAGGCCTGCTTTTCACCGGCGAGGATGACGGTTTCGGCCGGGATGATCTGCAAGGCGACGGCTTTGCCAGCTTTCGGGATCTCGACGACAGGAGCGGCGTCCACTTTGATGCCGCTGTTCGGAATGGGGAAGCTGTAAAGCTTTTCGGTGGTGGTGACATACAGCACGCCATCGCACACGCTGGGTGCGCCGAGGCATTCGCCGTCGAGAGCGATCTCCTGGACGATTTCGCCGTCTTTTTCGCCGGGTTTGATGACGACGAGCTTGCCAGCCATCATCGGGCAGTAGAGCAGGCCATCGACGTAGAGCGGCGAGGAGTGCAGATTGGCATTCGAGAGCTTCTTTTTCCAAATTTCGGCTCCGGTGTTGGCATTGATGGCGAAAAGTTCACCGCCGTCGCTGAGCTGATAAATCGTGTCACCGACGACGACAGGCGAGGAACTCGTCGCGCCGATGGCGAAGCGCCAAAGTTCGGCAGTGGGCTCCAACGTGGCCGATTCGGTGGCGGGCGGCACGGGGGCGGTGAGCGTCGTGGGGAGCTTCAGGGCGATCATGCGGCCTTTGTCGCTGCTATCGACGTTTTCGTCATTGTGGATGGCGATGAGCTTGTCGCCGCCGTGAAGCACGACGCTGGGATTGACGCCGTTTTTGCAGAAGGGGAACTTCCAGTAGGGTTTTCCGTTCCGTGTGTTCACGCAGACGATGTGGCCGCAACCGGTGGTGTAGTAGCCGACGCGTTTGCCATCGCGGGTTTCGATCACCGGCGTGGAGAAGGAGCTGTCCACAGGTGGCGACACACCCGGCAGGGACCACCAGATGAGTTCGCCGGTTTTTTTGTCGAAACCGTAAATGCGATCCGCGGCCGGGCCGTCGGCGCCCCAGTTTGAGAAGATGTAGTGCACCAGCACGTTGTCGCCCTCGATGACGGGGCTGCCGACGCGGCTGTTCGGGAAGGTCATGCGGCCCAAGTCTTCCATGAGCGGCTTTTCGAAGACTTTGGTGCCGTCGAACTCGAAGCAGTAGAAGGTGCCCGCGTTGCTGACGAGGTAGATGCGCTTCGTCTCGGGGTCGATGGTGGGAGCGCCGATGGAGTAGCGGTTGTAGATGGAGTCGCTCAGGTAGTCGGGAAGCTCGTGCTCCCAGATTTTCGCGCCCGTTTTGGCATCGAGGCAGGTCAGCAACTCGATGAGGTCACTCGTTTCGCCTTTGTAGCCCCAGAGGATGACCTTGCCGTCGCAAATAACCGGCGTGCCACGGCTGCGGGCCGCGTAAGTCCACGCGGGCGCATCGGCGAGCTTTCCTGCGCCGGTGTAGTGCTCCAGCGAGACACCGTTTTGCAGCGGACCGCGCCAGTTGGTCCAGTCATTGGCGGAGAGGGATGCAGCGAAGAGCAGGGGGCTGAGGGCGAAGAGGAAGGAGCGTGGTTGCATAGGAAAGTCGAGGCAGATGAAATTCGGGAGGTATGAAGGCGCGGCAACGCGTTTTTTGTCTCGTTCGCGTGGGAGGACATCCCTCCGGCGAGGAGGGAAAAAGCGGGGCTGGGCAAAACGAGGCGGAAAATGCGCCTCTTTCGTCCAGCGCAGGTCGGGAAGGACGAATCCCGGAGAATACGGCGTCCTATCTTGCGGCCTGTGTCCGGATTGTTAGGTTTCGAGGCCATGAAACGCTTTTGGATGCTCTTTCCGGCCATGATTTTGGCCCATTGTGCCGACACGGATGACCTGCCCATTCACCCGGACTACGCCCGGCAGCATCCCGAGGCTCTTTTGTTAAAATCCGACGAGCCAGTGAACCAGACCGCCTACAACCAAGGTCTGGCTCGAGGTTGGAGTGATGTGCAAAGTCGCATGAGCGAGGATCATAGCCGCCACATCCACCTTTACACGCCCGCCACGGAGCGGGCGTTTCGTGATGGCTACCTCGCCGGTTACCGGCAGTGGGAAAACGGCCAGTTTCACCCGCTGCTCGGCAAGCAGTGGAATGGAACGGGGGCGCGGTGATGGGGAAACAAAAAGGGCGGGAATGAAATCCCGCCCTCCTTGTTGGATGAAGCATCAGAAGCGACCAGCGAGCAGCTCTCGCTGATAGTACAACTCCTTCGGCATGTCGTCGTAGAGGTCGAGGTAGAGTTCCTCGGTGGACATGATCTCCTGGCGGAATTCGCGGGGATCGACGTGCATGAGTTCGTTCCACTGCTCACGGCTGAAATCGAGGCCGTTCCAGTTCACTTAGGAGTAGCGTGGCATCCAGCCGAGCTCGGTTTCGTGTCCCCTGCCCTCTCCACGGCAGCGTTTCACGATCCATTCGAGCACGCGCATGTTTTCGCCAAAGCCGGGCCAGAGGAACTTGCCCTCGGCGTTCTTGCGGAACCAATTCACATGGAAAACACGCGGCACTTCTTTGACGAGGCGGCGCATGCGCAGCCAATGGGCGAAGTAGTGACCCATGTTGTAACCGCAGAAGGGCAGCATCGCCAGCGGGTCACGCCGCACCTTGCCAATGGTGCCAGCCGCTGCGGCGGTCATTTCACTGCCCATATTGGCAGCGAGGAAGACGCCATGCGTCCAGTTGAAGGCCTGGAAGACGAGCGGGAAGGTGGTGGCGCGGCGTCCACCGAAGATGAGGGCATCGATCGGCACACCTTCGGGCTTTTCCCAATCAGGATCAATGGTGGGCGTTTGCCGAGCGGGCACGGTGAAGCGTGAATTCGCATGGGAACTGGGGCGTCCGCAGTCCGGCGTCCAGTCCTGGCCTCGCCAGTCGATGAGATGATCGGGCGGTTGCTTGGTCATTCCTTCCCACCATACATCGCCGTCATCGGTGAGGGCGACGTTGGTGAAGATGGTGTTCGACTTGATGGTCTCCATCGCGTTCGGGTTCGAGTCATACGAGGTGCCAGGAGCCACGCCAAAGTAGCCCGCCTCGGGATTGGTGGCCCAAAGCTTGCCGTCTTTACCGGGGCGCAGCCACGCGATGTCATCGCCGACGATGCTGACCTTCCACCCTTGCTCGGTGTAGCTCTTTGGCGGCACGAGCATGGCAAAGTTCGTCTTGCCACAGGCACTGGGAAAGGCGGCGGCGACGTAGCTTTTGCGGCCATCGGGCGATTGCACGCCGCAGATGAGCATGTGCTCAGCGAGCCAGCCTTCGTCACGACCGATGACACTGGCGATGCGCAGAGCGAGACACTTTTTGCCGAGCAGCGCATTGCCGCCGTAGCCGCTGCCGTAGCTCCAGATGCTGCGCTCCTCAGGGAAATGCACGATGTACTTCGTGCTGCTGCAAGGCCAGGTGACATCCGCTTCGCCAGGAGAAAGTGGTTTGCCCACAGAATGCACGCAGGGCACGAAATCGCCGCCTTCGCCAAGCTGATCGAGTACGGCTTTGCCCATCCGCGTCATGATGCGCATGCTGGCGACGACGTAGGGTGAATCGGTGATCTCGATGCCGATCACGGAGAAAGGCGAGCCGAGCGGGCCCATGCAAAAGGGCACCACATACATCACGCGGCCCCTCATGCAGCCAGCGAAGAGGCTTTTGAGCGTGGTCTTCATCTCACGCGGTTCCATCCAGTTGTTGGTGGGCCCCGCGTCTTCTTTGCGGCGGCTGCAGATGTAGGTGCGGTCTTCCACGCGGGCCACATCGTTCGGATCCGACCAAGCGAGGTAGCTGTTGGGCCGCTTTTCGGGATTCAGACGGCGAAAGGTGCCTTTCTGCACCAGCAGTTCGCACATTTCATCGTATTCAGCCTGGGAGCCATCGCACAGGCGGACAGAGTCGGGTTGGCAAAGAGCGCGGGTTTCTTCGATCCAGGCAAGGAGGGTGTCGTGTCGTGTCATGTAGTGGGAGGGGTTTTCTCCTGTGCAGGATTCGTGCCGTTCCTGCCACGCAGCAAGCAAACAAGCCTCGCGTGAATTGGGGACCTGAGTGCGAGAAATGCCCCTTCATTCCGCATTCGACATTCGCCATTCGTCATTCAAACTCCGCGCCCCATGTTTCGCGCCATCCTCACGTCCCGTCTGCAAGCCGCCTTCACCGCGGCTGGCATCGAATTGCCCGCTGGCTTCACCCCGAATGTCGTCATCGCCTCCGACACGCGCTATGGCGACTACCAGAGCAATGCGGCGATGGTTTTGGCGAAGCAGGTGAAGGCCAATCCGCGTGCGCTGGCCCAGCAGATCGTGGACAAACTCGACGTCAGCGACCTCTGCGAAAAGACCAGCATCGACGGCCCCGGCTTCCTCAATTTCACGCTGAGCGCCGCTGCGTTGGCGCAGCGGCTCGCGGTGATCGTCTCGGATGACAAAGTCGGCGTTCCAGCCGTGGCGCAGCCGAAGACCATCGTTGTCGATTTCTCCGCGCCGAACATCGCCAAGCCGATGCACGTCGGCCACATTCGCAGCACCTTCATCGGCGACTCGCTGGCCCGCGTGGCACGCTTCATCGGCCACAAGGTCATCACCGACAACCACGTCGGCGACTGGGGCACTCAGTTCGGCATGATCATCCACGGCTGGAAGACCCAACTCGATCAGGCGAAGCTCAAAGCCGATCCGATTCACGAACTCGTCAGCGTTTACAAAGCCGTCAACGCCGCCACGAAGGCCGACGAGAGCGTCTTGGAGACCTGCAAAGCCGAGCTCGTGAAGCTCCAGCAGGGCGACACCGAAAATCTCGGCATCTGGAAGGAATGCGTGCGCCTCACGCTCGAGCAGCTCGAAAAGGTGTACAGCACGCTCGACATCACCTTCGACCACTACCTCGGCGAGAGCTTCTACAACGATGCTTTGGCTCCGCTGGTGGCCGAGATGCTCACGCAAGGCATCGCGACGGTCAGCGAAGGTGCGACGGTTGTTTTCAGCGATGGCAGCGTGAAGCCGGAAGCCGATCCCTTCCTCATCAAGGAGAAGGACGAGTGGAAAGCCGCTCCATGCATCATCCGCAAAGGCGACGGCGGTTTCCTCTACGCCACCACGGATCTCGCCACGATCGACTACCGCGTGAAGGAATGGAAAGCTGACGAGATCTGGTATGTCGTCGGTGCGCCGCAGCAGCTCCACTTCCGCCAGGTCTTCGCCGCCGCGCAGCGTCGCGGTGTGACCACCAAAATGACGCACATCGCCTTCGGCAGCATTTTGGGCCCGGACGGCAAGATGTTCAAAACTCGCAGCGGCGAGACCGTCGGCCTGCTTGAAGTCATCGACGAGGCCATCGAGCGTTCCCGCGCCGCCGCCGATGAAAAAGAGCAGGGTTTCACCTCCGAAGAAAAAGACGAGATCGCCCGCATCATCGGCTCAGGAGCCGTGAAATACGCGGAACTCAGCCAGAACCGCCTCACCGACTACAAATTCAGTTGGGACAAGATGCTGAGCCTTCAGGGCAACACCGCGCCCTACCTACTCAACGCCTACGTCCGCACCCGCAGCATCTTCCGCAAGCTCGATGGCGCTGTCACGCTGACGCCTGATCTCGCCCTCACCGAGCCCGCCGAGCGTGCTTTGGCGATGAAACTGGCCCAGTTCGCCGAAAACGCGCACGACATCCTCGACGACCACCGCCCGAATCTCCTCGCGAACTACCTCTACGAGCTCGCCGACACCTACCACAGCTTCTACGAAGCCTGCCACGTCCTCCGCGCCGAAGGCACCGCTCGCAACACCCGCCTCACCCTCTGCGAAGCCACCAGCCGCGTCCTCAAGACCGGCCTCGGCCTCCTCGGGATCCAGACGACGGAGCGGATGTGATCGGTTGACGTGATTCATGGTTTCAACTTTCAAGAAGCCCCACCAAGGAGAGTCACTTGCCAAGTGCCCATCTTACCCACGGGACTTGGCAAGCCCCGCTCCTTGCCCACTCGATGGACGCTGTGGTGGCTGGTGCTTATGTCGTAGAGCACGCGGTTCACGCCTTTGACGCTGTTGAGGAACCATGCCCCTACCAAGTCGGTGCGGGAAGCTGAGCTTCTTTATGCCAGCAAGTCAGATGGGATGGCTGTTTTCACCGCTTCCAAGCGTGGCAGGCTACCATGGACACCACACCATTTTTCGATGTAGGACCAGTCCAGTGACTTGCCACGGACGCTGAACAGCGCCGCAACGTCGTTGAGGTCTTTCGGACGACCCCAGCGCAGCTTTTGTATGGCGATGTCTTCAGGAGTAGGCACCCAAGTGTTTCGTTCAAGCACTCCGATGAATATCTCACGACGGCGACTCCATTGCTCCAAGTGATGGGGATCGCTGCTTTTCAGGAACAGTTCCACGTCGAAAGGCATCTCACGTGCCTTCCAGATGTAGCGACGAGTCCAAGTGGTGGTTTCGAGATGCTGCTGAGGATCAAGTTCAAAGTGCGGCTCAAGCAATTCGGTGATCTTGTCCAATGCAGCAGTGCCCATTTCCACCACGAAGTCTGCGTCTTTAGTCGAACGCGGAATGCTGTAAATATTCGCGGCCAGAGATCCAGCTAGGAGATACGGCACAAGCGCCTCGTTCAGAGCATCAATGACCGCCACAATGAGTTGCGTCTGGTTCACGCGGCCTCAGCCGGGCGGTAGAACCCATGCTCCTCCAGCCGACGTAGGATTTGCAACCGCTGGCGTAGCAGTTTTCTCGCTGTTTCAGTATCCACGTCCGGGAATTCGGCCTGGATGCCACTGAGCATGAGGCCGGTCGCAAAGTCGCCTTGCTCGAGACCAGCGCGGAAGCGTCCCTGCTCATCCATGCGCCGTGCCTGCATCACCTGATCCCTGAAGATCGCTTCCTGGAGGTCGTTGAGCGTGATACCAGTTGTCGTCATGGGGCGAGGCTACCATCTACCTTTCTGCCTGCAAACAAAGAGTGCTGGTCACATCCCCCATCACTCCCACTCAATACTCGCCGGCGGCTTGGTGCTGATGTCATACAGCACGCGGTTCACGCCTTTGACGCTGTTGAGGATCTTGTTGGAGGCGTTGCTGAGCACTTCGTAGGGCAGCCGGACCCATTCGGCGGTCATGGCGTCTTCGCTGATGACGGCGCGGAGGCTGATGGCCTGCTCGTAGCTGCGTTCGTCGCCTTTGACGCCCACGGTTTTCACGGGGAGAAGGGCGGCGTAGGCTTGCCAAGTTTGCTCATACCAGCCGCTGCGGCGGAGTTCGCCGATGAAGATGGCGTCGGCCTGCTGCGTGATGGCGACTCGCTCGGGTGTGATCTCGCCCGGAATGCGCACAGCGAGGCCGGGACCGGGGAAAGGATGACGCCACAGGGCGCGGTGCGGGATGCCGAGGCTGGCACCGAGGGCGCGGACTTCGTCTTTGAAGAGCTCAGCGAGCGGTTCGAGCACTTTGCCCTGCGCTTTGAGTTCCATGATGCGATCGACGCGGTTGTGATGCGTCTTGATCTTGCTGGCGATGCTGCCGCTGGTGGCGCTTTCGATGACGTCGGGATAAAGCGTGCCCTGGGCGAGGAGTTCGACGTTGTCGGCGACTTTCCAGAACTCTTCGACAAAGAGCGTGCCGATGATGCGACGCTTCTGCTCGGGGTCGGTGACGCCTTTGAGGGCACCGAGGAAGATGGCGCTCGCATCGATCTGCTCGATGGGGACGCCGACCTCGCCAAAGAGGGCTTTCACCTCAGCGGTTTCGTTCAGGCGCATGAGGCCGGTGTCGATGTAGATGCAGCGGACCTTCACACCCGCACGGGCGAGCAGCACGGCGAGCACGGTGCTGTCCACGCCTCCGGAGACGCCGCAGATGACTTCGCGGTTGCCGACTTCGACTTTGATGCGCTCGATCATCTGCGCTTTGAATTCCTGGATGTCGAACTTGGCGAGCTGGGCACCGCTTTTGGTGAGGAAGTTCTTCAGGATGGCGGTGCCTTCGTGAGAATGGGTGACCTCCGGGTGAAACTGGATGCCCCAGCAGCGGTCGGCCCATTTCAGGGCGACGGGGACGGCGTCTTCATTCGTGGCGATGACTTTCGTCGTGTCGCCGAGGTTCGCGCAGGTGTCGCTGTGGCTCATCCAGACCTGGGATTCGTGCGAGATGCCGTCGAACAGGTCTTCGTGGTCGGTGACGACGAGTTTGGCGGGGCCATACTCGCGGGTGACACCGGGCTTCACGGTGCCGCCGTGTTTGATGTTGAGGAGTTGCATGCCGTAGCAGACGCCGAGCACGGGGACGCCGAAAGACATGAGTTTGTCGTAATCGACATCCGGGGCGTCTTTCTCCGAGGTGCTGCGCGGGCCGCCGGAAAGGATGATGGCTCCGGGGTTCTGCAATTTCGCCAGATCGGCCGGCGGATAGAGGTGCGAAACGAAGCCGAGCTCGCGAACGCGGCGGACGATGAGCTGGGAATACTGGGAGCCGTAATCGAGGACGGCGACTTCTTGGGCGATCATGGGGAAGTCGCAGCCTTTACGAAGAGCAGCGCCCCATGCAAGCCCGGGAACGCCATCAGCCGGGTGCTTTTGCCCCCTGCCCTGTCGGAACTTGGGCCTCTGAGAACCTGTGAGCCATGCTTGGCAAAGGCGCCACCCCTTGCCAAGGTGGACGGATGCGAGAGGCCGCCATCCGAATCATCGAAAGACTCACCGCCGCAGGGCACACCGCGCTGCTGGCGGGTGGTTGTGTGCGTGACATGCTGCTGGGCCGCGAGGCGAAGGACTACGATGTGGCCACAAGTGCGACGCCGGAGCAGGTGGTGAAGCTTTTTCCCGGCGCGAAAACCGTGGGAGCCCATTTTGGCGTGGTCGTGGTGCGGGCCGGAGAGCATGGTTTTGTGGAGGTGGCCACGTTTCGCAGTGATGGCAGCTACTCGGATGGTCGCCGCCCGGACAGTGTGATCTTTTCCACCCCCGAACTGGATGCGGAGCGCCGTGATTTCACGGTGAACGGCCTGTTTTATGATCCGCTGGCCAAAAAGCTCATCGACCATGTGGGAGGCGAAAAAGATCTCCGAATGGGTCTTCTTCGCGCCATCGGCGTGGCGGCACAGCGCTTTGAGGAAGACCGACTGAGGCTGATGCGTGCGGTGCGTTTTGCCACGGTGCTGGGTTTTGACATCGAGCATGCCACCTGGGAATCGGTGTGCGGTCTGGCGGATAAAATTACGAGCGTGAGCATCGAGCGGGTGCGGGATGAGTTCATCAAGATCATGCTGCACGAGAACCGCGTGCGGGGTTTTGACCTGCTGGTGAACTCCGGCCTGATGCAGCACATCCTGCCGGAGATCCTGGCGCTGCAAGGCTGCGAGCAGCCGCCGCAGTTTCACCCGGAGGGCGATGTTTTCGTTCACACACGCCTGATGCTGAGCCTGCTACCAGCCGAAGCGAGCCTGCCGCTGGTGATGAGCGTGCTGCTTCACGATATTGCCAAACCGGCCACGCAGACGCGCGACGCGGACACGGGCCGCATCCGTTTCAATGGTCACGACAAGCTCGGCGCGGAGATGACGGGCGTTATCATGCGGCGAATGAAGTTTCCGAACGATGTGATCGAGCCGGCGGTAGTGGCTGTGGAGCATCACATGACCTTCATGGAGGTGCAGCGCATGCGCACCGCCACGCTGAAGCGCTTCATGAGCCGTCCAAGCTTTGACGACGAGCTGGCGCTGCATCGCGTGGACTGCCTCGGGAGCAATGGGAAGCTTGATAACTATGAGTTTGTGCTGGCGAAGCGGGAGGAATTCTCGAAGGCACCGCTCGTGCCGCCGAGGCTGATCAATGGTGCGGATCTCATCAAACTCGGCTGGCATGCCGGACCGGCGCTGGGTCGGATTTTGAATGCGATTCAGACGCTGCAGCTTGAAGGAGTTTTGACGACGAAAGAGGAGGCGCTGGCTTGGGTGAGGGAGAAGGCTCCGATGGCGGATGTGTTTGAGGAGAGCGAGACATCGGAAAACTGACGTTTTCCGCTACGGGGGGCAAAAGCATGCTCGTAGCGGCTGGCGTCAGCCTGCCGGGGGAGATCGGAAAACTCACGTTTTCTGCTACGGGGAGAGGGAACTTTTCACTCGCCGATCCACACAGGTGTGCCGACGGGCACGAGGTCGTAGAGCTCGATGACGGCTCGATTGTGGAGCCTCACACACCCGTGGCTGGCAGGGCGTCCGATGGATTTTTCATCGTTGGTGCCGTGGATGTAGATGTATCGCGAGTAGGTGTTCGCGTTGTGCGGCTGGGTGCCGCGCAGCCAGAGGACACGGGTGAGGACGAAGTCGGAAGCGGTGTCCATACTGGGTGTCCAAAGGCCGACGGGCTGGCGACTTTTGAAGATGGTGCCGCTTGGCGCTCCTTCGCCATGCTTCTCTTGGACGATGAAACTGCCCAGCGGGGTCTTGTTGCTGCCCTCCACGGTGCCAAGCCCGAATTTCGAGGTGCTGCAGGGCCACTCGCGGACAAGGCGGATGCCATCAAAAAGGCGCAGGGTCTGCGTGCCGATGCTGACTTCGATGCGGGGCTGCTGGAGGTTCATGCGGGCAGGCTATCATCCGCCACGCTGGATTCAACGGGCCACCAGCTTGTTCTGAAGGTTGTTGAGCTCGATCATGTTCGCCTTGCCGCCGGTGACGACGATGGACGGCTCTTTGCTACGTTTTTCGACGGGGCGGTCGTCGCGGACGAGATTGCCGATGACGGAGCTATTGGTGACTTTTTCAAGGCGGATGCCGGCACCATCGCTGTCGAGCACGCTGTTGTTGGAAACGCGGAAGCGGTCGCAGCCTTGGATGTCGAGGGCAGCCCGCTTTTTCCAGACGCCGGAGATGGTGTTGTCGCTGACGCTGGAGTTTTCGCAGCGGAGAAAGACGAGGCCGTTCTTCTCGGCGTTGTCGAAGCCGTTCACGAGGTAGCGCGGGTTGCGGTCGAAGTTGTTGGAGCTGACGAGGACGTTCGAGCTGTCGGTGACGATCAAATCGTGCTGAAAGCCCTCCCAGAAGGTATTGCCGGTGATGACCACGCCGCGGGAGTCGCGGATCTCGATGTTCACCTGCACATCCGAGAAGACATTGGCGCTGATGGTCACATTGCCCTCGCGGGTGCTCGGGCGGCCTTGGCGGCGTTCGAGGGAGGGATCGGTGCCGGCCCCGAGGATGCGGATGTTGGCGGAATCGGGCGCTTTGTTCGTGTGCTGGATGGTGCAGCCGGTGATGGCCACCTCGCCGATGGAGCCACCGGTGGAGTCGAGCAGGATGTTCGCAGCCGGTTTGCCCTCGGCGGCATGGTTGCTCTCGATGTCGCAGGTGCCGATGTGCAGGTTGCGCACGTTGCCGCCGATGGAGACGATGCCGCCGCCTTGGTTGTAGCTGATGTGGCTGCCGATGACGTTCGTCTGGTGGATGTTCACGTTGTCATAAAAGACGCCGATGCCGGTGTTGTGGTAGAAATGACAGGCGCTGATGAGGACGTTGCGGTTTCGGGTGGTGAAATGCGTGGCGTGGCGAACCTCGCGAATGACGACACGGCTCAGGGTGATCTGCATGCTGCCGGTGGCCTCGATGCCATCGGCCTCTGGATGCCTGCCGATGATTTCCACGCCCTCGACCATCGGCGTGCGCTCGTTTTCCCAGACCTGCGGCTTGAAGGTGCTCGGCGCAGCGCTGCCATCGTGCGTGCCGATAAAATGGATCGCCGGTCCGGCGGCCTCCATGACGAGGCGCGGCGTGCCATCACCGGAAAGGGCGGCAAAGCCGGTTTTGCTCAAATCGACCTTCACCGTGCCGGTGAGCCGGTAGGTGCCCTTCGCGAGGCGCACGCTGCCCTGGGTATCGAAGAGCTTTTGCAGCGCGGCGGTGTCATCCGCCTTGCCATCTCCCACGGGCTGCTGGGCATGCAAAAGGTTGGTTAAGGCGAAAAGGAGCAGAGCGGCGTGTTTCATGAAGCCTTTGAATACGGAGCCGAAGGCGCTTTGTGAAGCCTGAAGCGCAAAAAAGGCCCCCGATTTCGATGGGGATGGCGCGGCGGACTGCTGCGTGCCGTGACGGGGCAAACGCATGGAATGAGCAAGTGGTCATGGGTTCTAACACGAATCCAATCCAGAATGAAAACGAATGGCCGCGAATAGGGGTGAAAAGGGAAATTCGTGGCCATTCGCGTGTCATTCTTTTCCATTCGCGTTCAAAATGAATCGCTCGTCGGACGCTTGCGTTGGTTTGGCGTGCTCATTCCGCTCTCGAAAAGATGTATTCGCTGGAATCAGAGTGCGTAATCCCTGTGGGTGCCGTGACGCAGCGATTTTTCCCGATTGGCGGGCGCATCTGGCTCCGTTAGATGGGGCCGCATGAAACGCACGCTTGCCCTCCTCGCCCTTCTTTCCCTCTCCGCCGCCGCCAAGACCGACTGGAGCCGCTTCCGCGGCCCGAACGGCACCGGCCTCGCCGACACCACCGGCCTGCCGAGCGTCGTGGACGATAGCACCACGCTGTGGAAAGCCCCGTTGGGCAAAGGCTGGTCCTCCCCCGTGCTGTTTGCCGACAAAGTCTTTGTCACCGCCGAGACCGCCGCGAACAAGCGTGCTGTGATCGCCCTTTCCGCCGCTGATGGAAAGGAAGTCTGGCGCTACGAGTCCGAATTCGTCCCGCACAACATCCACAAGACCTACAACACCTTCGCCAGCAGCAGCCCCTTTGCCGATGCGGAACGTGTGTACATCAACTGGAGCAGCGGCACGGATATCCAGGCCCTCGCTTTGGATCACAATGGCAAACTTCTCTGGCACAACGACCATGTGGCGGACTACATCCACGAGCACGGCACCGGCATCTCCCCCATCGTCGAGGACGGCATCATGATCGTGCGCAGTGAGTTCGATTGGCAGCGGGATGGCAAAGTCTATACCGAGGACCCCGCGCAGCAGAAGTGGACCTCCTGCATCGTCGGGCTCGACGCCAAAACCGGCAAGCAGGTCTGGAAGCTCGACATCCCGAACTGCCTCAACACCTTCTCCACGCCCGTCGTGCACACCTTGAAGAGTGGGAAGAAGGAAATCATCTGCGCCGATACCGGCAGCGGCGTCATGGGCATCGACCTCCTCACCGGCAAGCTCAACTGGCAGCACAATCCCGGCTACAAGCAGCGCAGCCTCGGCTCCGGCGTGCTCAGCAACGGCTTTTACTTCTGCACCTTCGGCACCGGTGGCGGCGTGAAGGAAGTGGCGGCGCTCGATTTGAAGACCGGCAAGCCGCAGCCCGTGAATTTCGAGATTCCGAAAGGCCTGCCCTATGTCCCCTCCCCTCTCGTCATCGGCGAGCACATGTACCTCCTCGGCGATGGCGGCATCCTCCGCTGTGTCGAGCAAAAGACCGGCAAGGTGGTTTACGAAGAGCGTCTCGAAGGCACCAAAGGCAGCGCGAAATTCTTCAGCAGCCCCGTCGCCGGTGATGGCAAGATCTTCTGCGCTAGCCAGCAGGGCGATCTCATCGTCGTCAAAGCCGGGCCGAAGTTCGAAAAGCTCGGCGTCAGCGCCCTCGACGCCCCCGTGAACTCCGTCCCCGCCATCGGCGACAAGCGCCTCTACATCCGCACCGCGAACTCCCTCTACTGCCTCGGTGCCAAAGGCCAGCCGGTGCCGTAGTTCGAAGAGACATCCTTGGAGGGCGGGATTCCATTCCCGCCCAAGTGCCCCGCGACTCCACGGCATCCAGGCCGCTGAAAGTCGCCAAGAACGCAGCTCCGCCGCCAAGCTCTTCTCCGCTCTCATTGACGAACTGTCTTCTGTCACATGAACAGCACGCGTGCCCAGCATGAGAAAGCTTACGTTGTGGCGTTGGATCGCCACGATGGGAAGTTTGGCATCCAAGAAGCCAAGCGACGTCTCGAACACACAGGGTTGAATTCGAATTCTGCAGCGGATTTCATTTACAATATCGGCCACTTACTTCGCGGCGAGGGCTACAAGCGAGAGATGAGCGTATCGGCGACAGATCATTTCCTGGCATGGATCCGTCGCGACCGCGGGGACGAAGCGCTGGCTAATGCGCTCGAAGCCCTTAGGCAGCATATCGCCTATCGAAACGACCAGAAGGGCCTCACCAAGCCCGAACTCCGGAAAGTGCTGGGACGGCATCAGGCTCTTCTCAGCACTCCCGCTGATAGCTTGCTGATTCTGAACTGGAAGGACAAGGAGTCAGCCGGGTTCACAGATGAATTCCCCCTGGATTGGTTTGCCAGCGTGGGCACGCTGATAAAGAAACAGCATGTGGTCCGGGACCGTCAGGGGAACCTTTACCGCGCCTATTGCGACGTCACGGTGAATGGGAAGGCGGCAGATCTAGATTACGAGGCCTACCCCAAAGAGAATGCGCCCGACAAAATGCTGCTTGGGGTCATTCGATTGATCTTCGAAGACGAAGATAGGTGTTCCCTTGCTAGTGTGAAGTGGAAACCGCGAAGCTCGAAGGTCTTCGCAGATGCGGCCTACAGCAGCCCTAATGTTCGGGTGCCTCCTGAGAAAGACTACACGCCACCGACCGCGCCGTCCGCAAAGGTGGACCGCCGAGTCCGGGAGCGGCTCGGTCAGCCGGCGTTCCGCCGGAAGCTGAAGTCCGTCTATGCCAATCGCTGCTGTATCAGTGGATGCACCGTGACGGAGGCATTGGAAGGAGCGCACATCGACCCATACATGGCACCGGCGTCCGACAACATTCGCAACGGATTGCTTCTCCGAAGCGATCTACACACACTCTTTGATCGTCACCTTATCGCCATCGATCCCAACACGATGCGGGTCCATGTATCGAAGCGAGCCCGGTGTGCAGCGGGTTATGAACAAGTGCACGGACTTACCCTTCGAGTGCCGGACGAGCCAACCCATCGGCCTGATCAAGAAGCACTTCGCCGCCACTGGCAAAACAAGCAAGAATGATGAAATCACATCTCACCGAACAACGCCGGGTCGTGGCCAAAGCGGAGCAACGAATGGCCTTGGTGGACGCGTTGGAAACGCAGCTCGCCGCCTCCCGCACCAGCGCCGCGAACCTCCTCTCCGCCCTCGCGGCAGAACTCACGGCTGACTGAAGCCTTTCCCTCATCCCATGCGCTCTGCTGTTCCTGAAAAGCTGCTCCGCCTCATCGACGAAATCGACGACCACGGCCACGCGAGCCTCAACCAGTTAGCGGTGCTGACCACGTGGTTCGTGCCTGTGGAGCGGCCAGGCACCTTTGGCCTATGGGTGGCAAAACGGGCAGCCGGGCGCAAAGGAAAGACCATCGGAGAAGCCGGGGCTTTGCTGAATGAGGCCCGGAAGCTGTTGGGCATCACCTCGACACGAGAAAGCTTTCTCCACCGTCCGGCCCCGCAGGCTGCCGCGTTGCTACACGAGCAGGCCGCTGCGCTGCTGGTCGCGATGAAGCCGCATGCCTGCCGGCCTCTCCTGCTCTTGCAGCAGGGGCTGGCGCTCTATCTTGGCCTCGATCAAGGCCCTGAGGCCGCCGGCGCCCTCGCGGCAGTCTTCTGCCAGCATCATGACCCTCGCCTCGGTGAAACCCTCTGTGGCCCCAGTCGGACTAAGCTCTTCGATGTCATCGACTTCATGCACCGCATCGAGGCATTCGAAGAAGACGAAGGGCGCTAAGCGTCCCAAACCCCATCCTGCCGAACAAAACGCTCATGCCCTTCACTGACGAAGAACTCACGCAGCACCTCCGAGTGCTGGAGGAATGCTTTTGGTCCCGACGCCGTCCGCCGCTGCATTTGCGCGACAAGGTTCGCGAAGGACAGCGCATTCAGGACCGCACGATCGAACTCTTTTTCGTCCGCCCGGCCTTCGAACGCCCCGGCGAGTGGGTGGAGGGGAGCATCGCCAAGATTCAAGGCATGGTGCAGCAGGGCGTGTGGCGCATTTTTTGGAAACGTGCCAGTGGCCGCTGGTTCCGCTACCAGCCTTGCCCAGAAGCCCCTTCTCTCGCGGAGGCCCTGCAGGTGATCGACGCCGACACGCACGGCTGCTTCTTTGGCTGAGCAGATCATCGAGCGCACGGACGAGGAGGATCTGCCCAAACTGGCTGACAGAAAAATGGGGACAGCAAAATTTCTCTCATTTTTATGCCCCCATTTTTCTGTCAGCTTCCGGGTTATGTGAGTCGGGTGACGATACCCTGCTGCGGAGCGTGGAAGCCATCGTTTAGGGGCGATTCCCCCACCCTTCGTTTCTCCCTTTTCGCCATTTCAGCGCAGCGGCATTCCGGGGCGATCCTCGGGCTTGGCAAAGTCACTCGAACCGCCTATACCTCGCGGCTCGCATGAACATCCCTCCGCCTGATCTGCCGCCTCCCGGAAACCTGCCACCTCCCGGCGGGCTGCCGCCGCCACATCTTCCCGCGCCGAATCTGCCTCCACCGGCCAATAGCGGCCCTGAGCGTGTCATTTCGCAGTTCGAGCGTGCGCCGGTCGAAACCAGCACGGCGGCCAAGGTGGCCAAACAGATCGAAGAGGCCATTCCCGAGCGGCCATTGATGGAATCCGCCGCCTTGATCGAAGATGCGAAGACCTATCCCTGGCGTCGCGGTCAAAGTCACCTTCTGCGCATCGGCTCGATGATCGCCGTGGCGTATGCCATTGGCGTGAAACTGCCGCTCGCCGCCATCATCGTCATGATTCTGACCGCCATCTACACCGGCAGCTTCATTTACAAAGTCATCCATTCCACCCTCGAAGGCTCCGATACCCCGCCGGACTGGCCGAAGCCAAATGAATCCGTCGAGGACCTTCTCAAACCAGGTCTGCGCATCACCGCCGCCTTCCTCGTGGCGCATGTGCTCTGGCTGTTCGTCTTTCTAAATACCGATTCGCATGTCGGCATGAACCCCGTGGCGCAGTGGGCCAGCTACCTCGTGGCGGCGGCTTATTTCCCCTTCGCCATCATGATGATCGTTTTTCAGGAGAGCTTCGCCTCCTGTGCGCCGTGGATTTCCATCCCCGCCATGCTTCGCTGCCTGCCAGCGGCCAAAACCGCGCTCGGCCTCTCCGCCGCCGCCTTCGTGGCGGTGCATGCTTTGAAGCTCATCCCCTTCGTCGGCGACCTCCTCTCAGCCGGTGCCGGCATCGTGCTCTTCATCATGCTCGGCCGCATGGTCGGCATGATCGCCGCGCAGCACCGCAAAGCGCTCGCCGAGCTGCATTGATAGTGACCGTTTGACTTTACCTCCCAACCTCCGACCCATCCGCCGCCATGCCGAAGACCACCCTCTCCAAAGAAGAAACCACCGCGATGCTCCACCAGGCCTGCGATGCCATCATCGCCGCCGAACCCATGCTCTCCGAAGCCGACCGCAACCTCGGTGATGGCGATCACGGCCTCGGCATGGAACGCGGCATGAAAGCCGCCAAGGAAAAGCTCAATGCCACTCCGCCCGAGAGCGTCGAAAAGGCCTTCTCCTCTGTGGGCATGGCCATGATGAGCAGCATGGGCGGCGCCAGCGGGGCCATCTTCGGCACCTTCTTCCGCAACGGCGGGAAAGCCCTCGCGGGCAAAGAGTCCCTCGATGCCGCCGGGCTCGCCGCCTTCTTCCAGGCCGGTGTGGATGGCGTGAAGCAGCGCGGCGGAGCCGCCGTGGGTGACAAGACCTGCGTCGATGCCATGGAACCCGCCGCTCAAAAGGCCGCCGAAGTCGCCGGAGCCTCCCTCGCCGACGCCATCACCGCCATCGCCGCCGCCACCGAGGCCGGCAAAGAAGCCAGCAAGGCCATGGTCGCCAAATTCGGCCGCGCCAAAACCCTGGGTGAAGCCTGCATCGGCTTCCCCGATGCCGGAGCCTGCTCCGTCGTCGTCATCGTCAATGCGATGCGGGATTACATCCACGCGTGAGGCCCGGTCCGTCGGGCGAACGTCTCGGATCAGGCGACGGCGAGGAGTGGACTATGAATACACGACAGATAGCCTTCGAGCCGTTGCCTGCATCCGTTTTGTTCGCCCTTGGTTGGTCACTTGAGTTTTGAGTCGAATGTGAGCTTGATCTCGCCGCCGGTTGGTTCAATTAGCGTGCCAACTTTCCGATCTGTTATTACAAAGTATCTGATCGCTCCAGTTCCGTAATCCAGTTCAAATCGGCCGTCTGGAAGTAGCTTCCATGTCCCTTTCGCTGCCTTCTCGATCGGTGTATCTCTTCCCTTCGTGAGCAAAGTGCCATCTGGCACGAAGTCATAAGTAACTCCTGTCTGGCGGGTCCAGCGTTCGCCAATTGGCGAGATGCCTCGTGATGATGGAGTTTGTTCAGCTTGTTTGGTCGCGGTCTCACCGCTCAACCTCTTTATTTCGGCATCCACAGCCAAAGCGTCCTCAAGCTTCCCAGATTTAGTAAACTCCAGTTTTAGTTTCTCCAATTCAGTAGTGTAGGTCTTCTGAATCGGAGCTGTTGCCTTGGTCATCGCTGACTCATAGCTACCTCGGAGCTTTGTAAGTTTTTCTGGCTCTGCGGCGAGGAGCGAAGTCGCAATGAGAGTGAAGACTAGCGTTCTTGGGAGCATGGCGATGGGCTTGGTTGGTTGGGCGAACGCTTCGGATCAGGCGACGGCGAGCGGGAGGCGTTGCTGACACGACAGATAGCCTTCGAGCCGTTGCCTGCATCCGTTTTGTGTGTGCCCAGCATGGGCACAGTCCTGATGGGGTTAAAGTCCCCTGTAGATAAACCAGACATGACGAAAACATACTCATGAAACTACCAGCCGAAGTCAAGGCCCGCCGAGTGATCGGCGGGCTGAAAGAAGACTACGCAAGACCTGCGAGCCGATGAACAAGAACCTGATAGAAGGCCGTCGCGACGGGGTGAGCTGGCACAACACAGCGAAACCCTCTGGTGAAGTCGTGCCGGTAAATCAGGCGGCAGTGCGGGGGAGGACTGTGCCCTTACCTGGGGAGGTCTGGAGCGCGAGAGCGCCCCAGAAGTCAGCAGAGGTCATAGTAGTGACGTGCAGGCCGGGGGCTGAGAGATGCCCGCTTTAAACAACGACACCGGAACACCTGAGCGCATGAAGGACCGAACCAATGAGGAACTGAGCGACCCCGTGCCGGGGAGCCTGCCCGATGACGCCAAGCGGCCAGGGTGCGGCTCAACTCAGCACGGTGGGAAGCATGGCAAGGTTCAAGATGAGACAGAGACGTGGATGGAGCAGGTTCTCGCCCCCACGAACATGCAGAGCGCCTGGCAGCGAGTCAGGCGCAATGGCGGAGCGCCGGGAATGGATGGGATGACCATCGGGCAGTTCCCGGCGTTTGCCGGCCAGCACTGGGAGCGGATACGCGCCCAGCTCAGCGAAGGACCTATCACCCCGCGCCCGTGCGCCGGGTGTTCATTCCCAAACCCGACGGGTCACAGCGGCCCCTCGGGGTTCCGACGGTGCTGGATCGAGTGATCCAGCAAGCCATCGCCCAAGTGCTCACCCCGCTCTACGACGGCGAGTTTAGCGAATACAGTTACGGCTTCCGCGAGGGCCGCAGTGCTCATCAAGCAGTGCGCCGAGTGCAAACCGCCTGGGCGCACAAGCTCCGCCACGCGATCGACTGCGACTTGAAGGCGTTCTTCGACACCGTGAACCACGACCGCCTGCTCAACCAACTGCGCCCCAAGATTGGCAGCGGCAAGCTGCTGCGCCTGATTGGCCGCTACTTGAGAGCAGGCGTCGTGCTGCCCGACGGCACTCGCGAGGCCACACCTCTCGGCGTGCCGCAAGGCGGACCTTTGTCACCGTTGTTAGCCAACATCACCCTCGATCCACTGGACAAAGAAATCGAACGCCGAGGGCATGTCCATGCCCGCTACGCCGACGACTTCATCATCGTGGTGGAAGGCAAAATGAAGGCGCAACGAGTGATGGAGAGCATCACCCGGTTCATCGAGCGCAAGCTCAAGCTCGTCGTTAACCGCACGAAGAGTAAAAAGCGGGCCACTGATCGACAGT
Organism: Verrucomicrobiaceae bacterium; assembly: GCA_016713245.1. GTDB lineage: Bacteria > Verrucomicrobiota > Verrucomicrobiia > Verrucomicrobiales > Verrucomicrobiaceae > Prosthecobacter. The sequence goes on from JADJPM010000004.1 coordinate 2,976,206, forward strand.
TCCTTCCTCGGCTTCTGCATCAGCAGTCGTGGATCGATCAAATGGACGGCGAAAGCGCACGCGAGGTTCAAGCAGAGAGTTAAAGAGATCACCCGCCGCAACCGCGGGCACGCCATCAAGGACGTCATCGACGAACTAAGACGGTATGCCACCGGCTGGATGAACTACTTTGGCATCAGCAAGACCTACCGTGAAGTGCTGGAGCTCGACGACTGGATCAGGCGGCGTGTGCGGCTCTACCATTGGAAGCAGTGGAAAAGGCCGCGCACGCGAAGGCGCAACCTCATCAAACTGGGGGCCGATCCCGATGAGGTACACATGGCAAGCCGAAGCCGGAAGGGCTACTGGCGCATGAGCCACAACCGGATCGTGCAACAGGCCCTGAGCAACCAACGGTTAAAGGAACAAGGAGTGCCCGAACTGAGAAGTATCTGGATCAAACTGCACTATGGAGAGGCCGTGAACGCTAACCGTTAGTCTGATTGGAACCGCCCGGTGCGGAGCCGCATGCCGGGTGGTGTGGGAGGGGTGACAGGCGCAATCCTGTCACCTCCACCCGATTCGGCCCCGTTGTTATTGTGGGGATTCTCATCGCGACACTGTGAACAAATCAAAGTTGGCAAGAATGTAACTAGCTAGCATCTCCCTCGGATCGCCGTCGGACCGACATGCGGCATAATATGCTGAACCAAATGGCCCGATCACCTCGTCCTCATCGTCGAAGTGGTCGGCAGCCTCTAGGAGAATGCTCCTGTGCTTTGAGGCCCCGATGTCCGCCAAGCCCTTTGCTGCAGCAGCCACCAACCCGTCTCCGTGGTTCTCGAAAAAGTTGATAAACCCACCCGCCAGCACATCATACTCCATCTCGTGGACTGCATAAACAGTGCTCCAATGAGATGGCAGAAGGTCAATGAAGACATCCTCTGCTCGTGCATCTGGATCTTCTGGAACAAATCGTGACTCCGCACAGGCCGAAGTGACCGCCTCCCAAGCTATATCGCACAGGACAAAGTATTCCAAGGCCCGAGCCTCGTCGATGGTGAGCCTCAGTAATGGAAGGACTTTTGGCTGCTCGTGTGAGTCGTTCATACTTTGGGCATTGTCCTGTTGGCCGAACGTCTCGGATCAGGCGACGGCGAGGGGTGGACTTTGAATACACGACAGATAGCCTTCGAGCCGTTGCCTGCATCCGTTTTGTTCGGGCTTGTGTTGGAGGTGAGCTTCATTCTTTGCTGCTCTTGGCCGGGGTATCCTTGGGGCGGGCGTAAGGAAGCATGTTGTCACAATGGTTCAGGAGATCCTTTGCGATTTTGCTGTCCGCATCGAACCCATACCATCCGCTGCCAAATGGCCAGACCTCGACGTAGAAATTGCTGCAATGCCAACAGACGCTCGTCTCGGCGACGAGCTTGGTGCCTCGATAAAGGCGGAATCCATAGGCTGGGTCGTGACAGAGCGCCTGACGCCACTGTGCTGGTGACTGCCAACGCCAGAGGTCTAGGAACGCATCGAGCTTCTCACCTGTAAGTGTGATGCTGCCGCATACAGGCTCCGTGGTGCCATAGGGACGAATCGGAAAAGTCTCCTTGGTCTGTTGCTCCTTGGTGCCCATGAGAAGATAAACACGTGCTTCGGTGACACCCCCAACGTCGGAAAATATCCCCTGAGCCTTCCGGTGAAAACGTCCGAACGTGACATCCCTCCAGCCCTCTCCAAACGCGAGATACAATCCAATAATCATCAGCAACAGCCACGGCAGGACACGAATGCATTTCTGGAGTCTTGGTCGCATCACGGGTGGCTGTTTAGTTGCCCGAACATTGAAGATCATTCACAGATCGTGAGGTTTGTCAGCAGCATTATAGCCGACACTTTGACGGGAATATCACGAGTTTTTGTCTTCATGGTGTCGTTTTAGCCGCCTATGCCGTACTAGGGCAACAAAAAAGTAGAATATCACTCACATACTGGATAGTGGAACTGTTCTATGAGTAATAAACCGGAAGCCAAACTGGAGGACAAGCTGCGTGGCTTGCTCCGCCTCAAACAATACTCGCCCCGGACAGAGGAGACGTACATTCAGTGGTACAAACGCTATGTGCTCTTCCAAGCGCAGGCATCGGGGAGGATGCGGCACCCGGCGGAGATGGGGACGGAAGAGGTGGCGGCCTTTTTGACCAATCTGGCCGTGAACAAGAACCTGACAGCCTCTTCCCAAAATCAAGCGTTGACTCGCACGCCTCCTCCGGCGTGTCTCGCCCTGCGGGCTGCCTAGCGGCAGTCTATCTCGCGGCTACCTCCGCCGCTCGGTTCAACGCGCTGGTGTTTTTGTACCGGGAGGTGCTCAAAATGGAACTGGAGGGGCTTGAGGCGGTGCGGGCAAAACGGTCGAAGTATCTGCCAGTGGTTTTGACGCAAGAAGAAGTGAAGACACTGCTGGCAGGCGTGAAAGGGGCGGCGGGACTGGCGGTCAAGCTGCTGTACGGTTGCGGGTTGCGAGTCGCCGAGGTCTTGGCACTGCGGATCAAAGATGTGGATGTGAGCGGCGGGAAGATCGAGGTGCGGGGTGGCAAGGGCGACAAGGACCGCGTGATCACACTGCCGAAAAGCCTGCTGCACCCCATCGAAGAGCATTTGAAACAAGTGCGGGCCGTCTTCGATGCCGACCGGAGAAACGGGGTGCCCGGCGTGGCGATGCCGAAGGCCTATGACATGAAGAACCCGAAAGCTGCGGAGAGCTGGCCGTGGTTTTGGTTTCTCCCCTCCGCCAAAGTATGGGACGACTTGGAGCGGGATGGCAGCCCACGCACGGGGAGCCGTGCTTACGGACGCGGGCGGTATCACCTGCATGAGATCGCCATCACGCGCGAACTAGAGCGGGCGGCGAAACTGGCGGGATTAGCCAAGCGGGTGACGGCGCATGCACTGCGGCATTCCTTTGCCACGCATCTCGTACTGCGGGGGATCGACATCCGCAGCGTGCAGCAGCTCCTCGGGCATTCGGATGTGCGCACGACGGAGATTTACACGGTGCTCGCCAAGGCGATGCGCGGAGAGATCACCAGCCCGCTGGATGATCTTTGAGTGGGCGCAGCCAAGGAGCGGGACTTGCCAAGTCCCGCCTTGGGGCACTTGGCAAGTGCCTCTCCTTGAGGTGGGTTGGCTATTACCGCCCCTGCCAGGCGGTCCAAAACGCCTCGGTCTGAGCGGGATCGGGGCGGATTTCGAGGATCACGGGGCCATCGGACAGCTCACCGAGGTCGGCGGGGTTTTGCACGAGGAGGTAGTCGAGGCCCCAAAGCTTGGCGAAGGGCTCGAAGCTCATCGAGTGTCGGTTCTCGAGGATGTGGCGGGCGTTGGCCGACAAGTCTCGCAGGGAGGCGACGCGGGAGAAGATCTTGCCGCCGCCATTGTTGATGATGACGAGGCGGATCTTTGGGTTGGCGAGCTGCGACAAGATCCAGGGCGCGGCGAGATCGTAGAGAGCGCTGAGGTCGCCGAGGATGAGCCAGGATTCGTTTTCGTTCGAGGCGGCGACGCCGAGGAAGGTCGAGATGAGGCCGTCGATGCCGTTGGCCCCGCGATTGGCATAAAAATGGATGCCCTGCGCCGGGATCGCCATGGCGAGATTCCACTCGCGAATGGGCAGGCTGTTGCCGAGGAAGACGCGTGCGCCCGCTGGGAGAGCCTCATGCAGGTGATGCATCCATGAAGGCTCGGAGAGAGGATGGCTCTCGAAATCGGGCGAAACCTCGACTGGCATCGAAGAGGTTACCGGAGCGCCTTCTAAGCTCAAAAATGCTTCCAGCGGATGGGTGGTGACGTTTTCCTTCCTGGCGAGACCGGGGAAAGAAATGCGGGAGAAATTGATCACCTCGATGTCGGGCTGGTTTTCGAGGTCGCGCCAGAAACGCCAGCTCGGCACGGCCCCGAGGCGGAGGAGCTTTTTGGCCTCAAGATTCTTCAGCGCCTTTTCACCGCCATGAACGAGGAGCGGATGCAACTCAGGGAAAAGATGCAGATTGGCGGTGGCTTCGGCCACGATGGGCAGGCCGAGCTTCGCGAGCGCGGGGGCGATGAGCGCGGCTTCGTCGGGATGCAATCCGGCGGCGAGCACGATTTGAGGTCTCACGCAAAGGCGCAAAGGCGCAAAGTCCAGCAAGCCTCTTTGAACCTTGGCGCCTTTGCGCCTTTGCGTGAGATTTTCTTCGCCATGAGAGGTGAAATCGATGCCGGGAGCAGGCGTGAGGGGTTCGTCGAGGCAGAGATTGAGGTGGAGTGGGGATTTGAGATCCGACGGATCGGTCAGATCGGACGGATCTAGAGGCTGCGCATAGACGCCGAAGATGCCTTCCTGCTCGATGGCTTGGGGAGCGCCGCTGCCGCAGAAGCGTTCGGGGCGGTCGGCGGTGACGAGGATGAGGGGGAGGCCCTGGTAGTAGGCTTCGATGGTGGCGGGGAGAAGCTCCGCCACGGCGGTGCCGCTGGTGGTGACGACGGCCACGGGCTGGCGATCCACGAGGATGCGACCGAGGGCAAAAAAGGCCGCGCTGCGTTCTTCGAAGAAGTTCCAAAGCTTCACGCCGCTACTATCGGCCAACGCGGCGACGAGCGGGGCATTGCGAGCGCCAGCCGCCACGCACACCTCACGCACGCCGAGTCGGGCCAGGCGCTCCAGCGTGTGCGTGATGAGCTGGTGCTGCGTCATGCTTGCAGGCCGAGGAGGCGGAGAACGGCCTCGCGCTTCAGGCGAAGCTCACGCCATTCGTGATCGAAGGCGCTGCCGCCGACGATGCCGCAGCCGGAAGGCAGTTTCACCTGCCCGCCGTCAAAGGCGACGCCGCGAATGGCCACGACGAGGTGGGTGGTGCCGCTCACCGGCTCCGCGAAGCCGAAGGGAGCGCCGAAAAACGAAGGCACCTTGAGCTGGCGGCGGTAATCGCGAAGGCGGTCGAGCGTGGCTTCATCGCGAGGCAGACATCCAACCGCCGGGGTGGGATGCAAAAAGGGCACGAGCGAGGCCGGATCGGCCTGCTGGCTGAGTTTCACCGTGATGCGGCTCTGAAAGTGCGTGAGGCCGGAGGTTTGGCAAAGCTGGCGAGGCTCGCGATTCACGCTGCCGAGCTGGGTGAGGCGATCCGTGAGGTAGCGCACGACGATCTCATGCTCGTCGATCTCCTTCACGTCGTTTTGAAAGCTCTCCACGGTGCTGCCGGGCTTCGCCGTGCCAGCCAGCGCCATCGTTTCCAGTTCATCGCCCCGCACGCGGAAGAGCAGTTCCGGCGTGGCACCAAGGGAAACCGCTGCCGTCATTCAGATGCGCATAGGCCCACATGTTGGCAGGCGAACCCAAAATGCGCTCAATGAGCTTCAGCGGACTGCCGGAGGCCATCGAGCCGACTTCAGTGAGCACGGGCACCATCTTTTCAATGCGGCGGGCCTGCACCTCGCGGCGGATGCGGCGGAAGGCCATCTTGAACCACTCGGTGGCGGGCTTGGCCCAGTTGATGACGGGTGGCTGCGCTCCGTTTACATGCAGCAAAGCCGCATGGTTTTCGAGCGTGAGGGCGTGCAGCTTGGCGGGCTGCTTCCAGGGCAGCGGATCGGAAAGGTCGAAGTCGTTGAGGTAAAAGGCCCCACCTTCGGCAGGCGCGGTGGCGTGGGCCGTGAAGGGCCCCTCGCCGAGCCACGCCCGACCATCGGGAAGGCGGAACAAAGCAAAGTCAGTCATGAGGTTTGGCTCATCGTGGCAAGCCGGGGCCGTGAAGCAAGTTTCGTGAGTTTTTTGAGCTTTCACGGCTTTTGAAAATTGAAACCCTCTGCGAGGACCGGCGGCGGACGGCGTAGTCTCCCGCGCATGATCCTCCGCACGCTCCTCGCCCTCGCCGTCCTCACCGCCACTGCCGCCGCGCAAAACATCCGCGCCGGCATCATCGGCCTCGATACCTCCCACGCCGTCGCCTTCACCAAAACCTGCAACACTGACCCGCAGAAGCCCGAAGTCATGGGCGTGCGCATCGTGGCCGCTTATGCTCAGGGCTCGAAGGACATCGAATCGAGCACCAAACGCGTCCCGGAATACATCGAGCAGGTGAAAAAGCTCGGCGTGGAGATCGTCCCCACCATCGACGCCCTGCTCGACAAGGTGGACGTCGTCTTCCTCGAATCGAACGACGGCCGCCCGCACCTCGAACAGCTCCTTCCCTGCCTCGAAGCCCACAAACCGGTCTTCATCGACAAACCCATCGCGGGGACGCTGGTGGACGCGATCAAGATTTTCGATGCCGCCAAGAAAGCGGGCATTCCCGTCTTCTCCTCGTCCTCGCTGCGGTTTGGCAAAGCCACCCAGGCCGTGCGAAATGGCAGCGTGGGCCGCGTGAGCAAGGCGGAGACCACCAGCCCCGCCAGCCTCGAAGAGCATCATCCCGATCTCTTTTGGTATGGCATCCACGGCGTGGAATCCCTCTTCACGATCATGGGCACCGGCTGCCAGGGCGTGAAACGCGGGACCGTCATGGAAGAAGTGACCACCGTGGACAAGGCCACCAAAAAGGAAACCAAAGAGACGGTGTCCCGCATTACCGTCACCGGCACCTGGGAAGGCAGCCGCACCGGCACCTTCACCGAATCGAAGGGCTACGGTGGCAAAGCCGTGGGCGACAAAGGTGAAGACGCCACCGTGGGCAAATACGAGGGCTATGATCCCCTGCTCTTCTCCATCGTGCATTTCTTCCGCACGGGCGTGATGCCTGTGACCGCCGAAGAAACCCTCGAAATCTACGCCTTCATGGAAGCCGCCGATGAGAGCAAACGCCGTGGCGGAGCGGAGGTGACGCTGAAAGAGGTCATGGACAAGGCGATGGCGGAGGCGCGGAAGTAGTTTCGAAGGCAAAGATTGAAAATGAATGCTCGAAGGCTTCGATGACTGCATGAATGATTTCGAGCAGGAACTCACCGCTCAACCGCATGATGCGTTTGCTCGCGACATGCTCTCCAATCCGGCCAACGCGTCGGCTTTCTTCCAGAGCCATCTACCAAAGGACATCGTCGCCGCTGCGGACTGGAGCACATTGACGCTTCAACCCGCTTCCTTCGTCCGCCAAAATCTCCAGCAATCCCACACCGACCTGCTCTACCGCGTGAACGTGGCCGAGCGGGACATGCTGCTCTATCTGCTCTTTGAACATCAAACCTCTGTGGATCCGCTGATGCCGCTGCGGCTGCTCAACTACGTGGTGGAGGTACTGCGGCAACATGCCGAGACGGACGGTTTGCCGCTGCCGCCAGTTTTGCCCTTCGTTCTCCATCAAGGGCCGGACAGATGGACGGTGAGCACGCAATTTCGAGACCTCTTCGATCTGCCGAAAGACCTCGAAGGTCTGCTGTGCCCGTACCTCCCAGATTTTCACCACGCCCTGTTGGATCTCACCCTCTTCGATCCGGACAAAGATGAACATCATCCGCTGCTTCAGGTCATCTTGCAGCTCATGAAGGCCGCGAGGCAGAAACAGCTCATCGAGTTCTTCGAGTGGCTCGGACGCAGCGAGATGGAAGTCACGCTACTTATGCAGCCGGACCTCTTCCGCCGCTGCCTGCTCTACGCGGTGCATATCGACATCAACCTTGACGTGGAAAGCATCTCTCGTAGCCTTTCGGCCTCACCCACACTGCAACACGAAGCCATGTCACTCGCTCAAAAACTCCGCCAAGAAGGTCGTGCTGATGGCCTAGCCCATGGCGAATGGGCTGGGAAAATTCAGATGTTGGAGAAATTCCTCGGAGTGGACGCAACGGCCTCCGACGTGCTGGCATCGCTGGAAATCGCGGCGTTGGAAGCCCGTTATGTGGAACTGGAGCAGCAATACAATCTGCGTTTCAAGAAGTAAGGCCTGCCATCTTGATTCGGCTGAGCAAATTCGATCTCGAACGGGCATTTCGAGCGTAAACCCCTTGCGAAGGGAGCAGCCGGGCACGAAATCCCGGCCCTCCAATGCCAACCATGCCTGATCAAGAACGTGCGAGCAAAAAACTCTGGGACAGCGCCGCGTGGCGTGATGCCGGTTTCTTCCTTCACTACCTCCGCCCGCACTTTGGGGTCTTCATCCCTGCCCTCATCGCCCTCGCAATCACGGGCGGGCTGACGGTTTTCTTCATCAAGGAACTCACCGCCCTCGCGGGTGAAGGTCTGGGCGGTGCGACCGGGCCGGAATGGATGGCAAGGCTTGAAGAGAAGTGCTGGACCCTCGTCGCCATCGTGGCGGCGCAGGCCTTCATCGCCTTCTGGCGCATTCTTTTGTTCGCCAAAGCCTCCGAAGGGGCACTGGCGGCACTGAGGAAAGATACCTTCAGCAAGATCATTCGACTGCCGATGGGCATTTTGAATGCCCGCCGCGTCGGTGAACTCGCCTCTCGCCTCGCCAACGATGTGGAGGCCATGCGTGAAACGCTGGTGGTGACCATTCCGATGCTCATCCGGCACACGGTGATGCTTTCGATCTGTTTGGTGCTCATTTTGCAAATGAGCGTCAAGCTCTCGCTCTTCATGGTAGGCACCATCCCGGTGGTCATCGTGCTCATCGCCATCTTTGGCACTCGCATTCGCAAGCTCACCCGCAAGGCGCAGGACAACCTCGCTGCCACGCAGGTCGTCGTGGACGAATCGCTGCAAAGCATCGTGAGCGTGAAAGCCTTCCGCAACGAGGCCTTCGAGATCGCCCGCTACGAGAAAAACCTTGGCGAATACCTGCGCACCGTGATCCGTGCCGCCGCGCCGAGGGCCTCCTTCATCGCCTTCATCATTTTTGCCTTCAGCCTGGCCTTGATCCTCGTCACCTGGTTTGCGATGCGCATGCTGGAGCATCACGAGATCGGTCGCGATGAGCTGACACAGTTCGCCGGGCTCAGCGGCATGATCGCGGCGTCGTTCATGCAGTTCCCGGAACTCATCACGCAACTTCAACGGGCACTGGGGGCCACCGAGCGAGTTCGCGAACTGCTCAAGGACGAGACGGAACCCACCGATGCCAGCCCCACACCGGAGAAGCGTTTCCACGGCGAGATCGAGATGCGCGGCATCAGCTTTGCCTACCCCACGAGGCCTGATGTCACTGTGCTGCGAGACTTCAATCTCAGCGCCAAGGCGGGCCAGCGCATCGCCCTCGTCGGCCCGAGTGGCAGCGGGAAATCGACGAGTATCTCCCTGCTCTTCCGCTTCTACGATCCCACCAGCGGCGAGATCCTCATCGACGGCCAGCCGATCAAAGACTTCTCGCTCACCACGCTGCGCCGTAATCTCGCCCTCGTGCCGCAGGAGGTGCTCTTGTTTGGCGGCAGCATCCGCGAAAACATCGCCTACGGTCGCCCGGGCGCTTCCGAGGATGAAATCATCGCCGCCGCGATGAAGGCGAACGCGCATGAATACATCAGCAAGCTCCCCGAAGGCTACGACACCATCGTCGGAGATCGCGGCACGCAGCTCAGCGGCGGTCAGCGCCAGCGTCTCGCCATCGCGAGAGCCATTCTCGCTGATCCGGCCATCCTCATCCTCGACGAAGCCACCAGCAGCCTTGATGCGGAAAGCGAGCGCCTCGTGCAGGACGCCCTCGATAAGCTCATGGAGAACCGCACGAGCATCATCATCGCCCACCGCTTGAGCACCGTGCGCCGCTGCGATCAGATTCTCGCCATGTCGGGCGGTGCCGTCCTCGAACGCGGCACCCACGACGAGCTCATCAATAAACCCGGCGGCCTTTACAGCTCGCTGGCAAAGCTCCAGTTGGAGTAGATTCGAGTGTCACTCGAATCCCTCCGTCAGCGCTGGGCTTCAAAAACAACCGGCTAAGAGCCTCAATTCCGGCGGAACAGCTCTTTGAAGAAGCTCTTGGTTTCCTTGCGAGCACCATCGGTCCAGTTCCAAGCACGGCGGGCGGCGTCTTTGACCTCCTGAGCCGCGCGAGCCCCCTTTTCACCGCCTTCAACATTGCTCCCCTTCGGTGCGGCGGCCATCTGGCTGGCCCATTGCTGATGCGTGATGAGTCCCGTTTCGGCATTCACGAGCAGGAAGCCCACTTCGACGCCCGCAGCATCGAGCAACGCGAGACCCCACTCCGGTGCGGTGTCGGCTTTGTTGCAGGCCAGTTGATACTCGATCGTGGCAAAGGTCGTCTTCGCGTCCACTGCTGCACGGGCGGCGATGCCGCGAGCTTCGGTGGAGGTGTATTTCACGCGGTTGAAGGCGATGGTGGTCGGTGGGGTGGCACGCAGCAGATCGTCATCGGCTCCGGCGGGCTTCACCACCCAGCTTCGGCCCTGCTGGGTCAGTTCCGTCTTGATGAGCTGACCGGTGCGGAAAGGATCACGAGCATAGACGGACCACTTCACCGGCTCGCCAGCGCTGGCGGGAGCTTGAAGAAGCAAAATGCCTTCCGCGACGGCCACGCCATATTCTTGCGTGACGACGTTGGCGAGTTCGGGATTGGCCAGGGAGGCAGTGGTGAGGGCGAAAAGGGCGAGGAGCGTGTTTTTCATGTGGAGCGACGAGTTGGAGTGAGAGACAAAGGCGGATCAATCTCGGCTGTTGAGCTTCGAGAGCAGGCGCAGCAGCTCGAGGTAGAGCCAGACGAGCGTGACGAGCAGACCAAAGGCTCCATACCATTCCATGTGCTTCGGTGCCCCAGCCGCACAGCCGTTTTCGATAAAGTCAAAATCCAGCACGAGGTTCAGCGAGGCCAGCACGACGACGAAACCGGAGAACGCGATGCCGATCCAGCCATTGCCAAACAGGCCGGGCACATGGATGCCAAACATCGAAAGCACCCACGTTCCGAGATAAAACAAGGCCACGCCTGCCGTCGCGGCAAAGACGCCGAGCTTGAAGTTCTCACTCGCCTTGATCAGGCCGGTGCTGTAGGCCGCCAGCAGGGCAAAGAGAATGCCGCAGGTCAGCATCACTGCCGTGAGCACGATGCCGCCGAATTGGCGCTCATACATCGCCGAGATCATGCCCACGAGAACGCCTTTCGTGATCGCATACAAGGGGGCCAGCGCTGGAGCGGTCTTTGGCACAAAGGAAATGATGAGCGAGAGACCGAGCGGGGCGATCCAGCCAAACATCAACGCCGTGCTGAACCACGCCGGAGCACCGCTTTCCCCCATGGCGATCTTCCAGCTCCAGCTCGCCGCCGTCACCAGCAGCACCGCAAGGATGCCGGTCTTCAACACCGTGCCATTCAGGGTCATCACCGCGCCAGCAGGCGTGGCCAGGCGGGAACGTTCGAAAACGGAGTCATTGAGCGTGGGGTTCGAGGTGCGCATGGCAGAGAGATTAGGGAAAGGCAGCTTCGAGGTCAATCCCCTTGTGCAGCCACCAGCTCTGCCACGGCATCGGCCACACGGTCCATTTCCGTGACGGTATTGTAAAAGTGCGGGCTAAAGCGGACGTGCGCCCGCCCATCCCGGGTGTGACGCAGCGAGACGGCGATGCGCCGCGAGGCAAGACCTTCCTGAATAGGTTCGAGCTTCAATCGGGGATGCCATACCGTGGTGATGCCGGAGGCGGCAGCGCTGTTCGGTGGCGGACCGAGGAATTCAAAGCCGAGCGGAGCCAAACGCTCGTGCAGCCGTGTTTTGAGTCGGATGAGTTGCTCGCTGATGGCAGGCAAGCCCATCTCTTCGATCAGCTCGATGCCCGCACGCATGCCGAGGATGCCATTGATGTTCAAAGCGCCCGGTTCATAGCGCCGACCACCGCGCTCGAACTCGATACCGGCCTGCGCGATGAAATTCGGGCTGCGCACATTCCATGAGCCGAGCAATCCGGGGCGCAGGATGTCTTGCCACTCGTCTCGCACATAAAAGATCCCTGCCGTCATCGGTCCGAGCATCCACTTGTGCGAATCGGCGGAGAGGAAATCGACCTGATCGACTCGCGTCTCAAAGGCACCCACCGTCTGGATGGCATCGAGGCAGAACCAAATCCCCCTGCCCCGCACCAACTGGCCGATGGCATCCACATCAAGGCGGTAGCCGCTGAGGTAATGACACGAAGCCAGTGCCACGAGTCGGGTGCGTGGCGTTAAAGCAGCCTCGACGAGTTCCGGCGTGATCTCGCCGAGTGAGGCGGGTTTCAGTTCACGAACGACCACGCCCTGTCGCTCAAGGTCACGCCATGGATAAACGTTCGCGGGATAGTCATCGGGGTTGATCACCACCTCATCGCCTGCCTTCCACGGCAGGCCAGCCGCGACCAAGCTCAGCCCCACCGAGGTCGGCCCGAGCAGCGAGATCTCGGAGGCCTTGGCGCCGATGAGTCCAGCGGCGATGCCACGCGTCTCGGTGACGGCCTTCCATGCCTCAGGATACTCCTGCATGCGCAGGCAGCTCTGCTCCAGATGCGCCTGCATCACCCGCACCACCCGCCTCGGAAGGATCGTGACGCCGGCATGAGCCAGGAAGATGCTGTCACGCACGAGCGGAAACTCCTCCGCACGGAGGGATTCGTCGGAAAGAAGGTCAGAGAGGGTAGGCATGATAATCAATGGAGCAGCAGCTGAAATCATTCCAGGGCCTTGATCTCCTCCAATTCGGCCCAGCGGGTGAATTTGGCATCGAGGTCGGCTTTTTTGCTCTCCAGCTTGGCAATGAAGTCATTCGTGCCAGCGCCGAGTTTCACGAAGGTCTCGGGATTGCTGAGTTCAGCCTCCATGGCGGCGATTTCGGCTTCGAGAGCGGCGATCTGGCCTTCGAGTTCGGAATGCTCGCGAGCCTCGCGGTTGGTCATTTTCCGAGGTTTTTCGGTCGTGACAGCCGGTTTCTCCTTCTTCACCGTCGCGTTCGCGAGAGCCGCCTCGGCAGCGGCCTGCTTGGCCCGCTTTTCTTGGTAGTAGCTGTAGTTCCCGGCGCACTCGTGGAGGCGTCCGTCGCCTTCAAAGGCAAGGATGCGATCACACACGCGGTCCAGGAAGTAGCGATCGTGACTCACGACGAGCACACAGCCGCCAAAGGCGAGCACCGCCTCCTCCAGCACACGCATGGTGGCGAGATCGAGGTCATTCGTCGGCTCATCGAGGATGAGGAAGTTTCCACCGCGACGGAGGATCTTGGCCAGGAGCACGCGACTCTGCTCGCCGCCGCTGAGTTCCTTCACGCGCATCGTGACGCGTTCATCGGTGAACAGGAAGCGCTTCAAGTAGGTGCGTACATGCAGCTTCTCGTCGCCGAACTGCACGAAGTCGCTGTTCGGCCCCGCGACCTCTTCCATGACGCTTTTATCAGGGTCGAGCAGCAGGCGCTGCTGATCCACGTAGTTGAAGATGGTGCGCTTGCCGATCACCACGCGGCCTTCCACCGGCTGCTGGAGGCCCATGAGCAGACGGAGCAAAGTCGTTTTACCCAGGCCATTGCGTCCGATGATGCCGGTGCAGGTGCCTGGCTCGAAATTGAGATCGAGATGGGAGAAAAGCCAACGATCCCCGATGTGGGCGCCGATGTCCTTTGCCTCGACGACGGTGTTGGCGAGTTGCGGAGCGGGCGGGATGATCAAATCCATCACCAAATCCTCCTCAGGTGCATCGATGGCCGCCACGCGATCAAATTCGTCCAGTCGCGTGCGAGCCTTGCTGCGCTGGGCTTTGACGCCGGCACGCACAAACTCCAGTTCCTTTCTGAGGAAGGCCTGGCGACGGCGCTCGGTATTCATCTCCACGGATTCACGCAGGGCCTTGCTCTCCAAGTAGTCGCTGTAATTGCCTGGATGGCTGTAGATGCGGGCGTCGTCGATCTCGATGATGCGCGTGGCAATGCGGTCGAGGAAGTAGCGGTCATGCGTCACAAAGAGCACCGCGCCGCTGAAGCTGACGAGGAACTTCTCCAGCCACTCAATGGACTCGGCATCGAGATGATTTGTCGGCTCATCGAGCAGCAGCAGGTCCGGCTGCGCCACCAGCGTGCGAGCAAGAGCCACGCGTCGCTTCTCCCCACCGGAAAGGCCTTTGACGAGACGATCCCCCGCCGGCAGGCCCAGTTCATTCATCGCCGTGGTGATGTGGGTCTCCACGCCCCAGCCATCGTGAAGCTGAATTTGATGCAGCAGTTCGCTCTCCTGGTCCTCCGTGTAATCGCCGGACTCATAGCGTGAAACCATGTCGAGCAAGGCTTTGGCCCCCGACCGCACATTGTCGAGCACGGTGGCCTCCTCATCGAGCGTAAACTCCTGCGCTAGATAGCCCACGATCATGCCATTGCGACGCGAGACCGTGCCGCTATCCGGCTTCTCAGCGCCGGCGATGATGCGCATGAGACTCGTCTTGCCACTGCCATTGCGTCCCACGAGCCCGAGCTTCTCGCCCTCATGCACACTCATGGTGGCATCATTGAAGACCTGCTGGAGACTGAATTGCAGACGCAGGTCTTTGGCGGAGATGACAGCTTGAGTAATGGGGGGCGACATGTGGGGCGTGCTCCCTAGCAAGCTCTGCGCCGGAAGAAACTGGCAAAGTGGGGTTGTTGCGCCACAAGCTGGCTACTTCTTCGGAAACTTGATCCGATCGTAAACTTCCACCAAGGGCAAGCTGAGGCCGAGCGGCTTAATAGCGATCTCCTGATCGAGCCCTTTGGACTCAGTTAGAAACCAAAAGCCGTCTCCATGCCGTTCATACAGCTCAATGTGCGGACTCGTCTGGCTGACGAGCACATAAGCCTTCAGTGAGGCCAGTTGGCGATAGTTTTCCGCCTTTTTGCCGCGGTCATAGCTCTCCGTCGTCTTCGATAGCACTTCAAAGACGACCGTGGGATTGGTGGCCGTCTGTTTGCGTTTATCCTTGGAGTCTAATTCCAGCTTCTTGCAAAACACCGAGAGATCCGGGTAGGTGATGAGTCCGGTGGCGGGGATCTCGATTCGCAGATTGCCATCGTAAGGCGTGCAGGTTTTGCCTTTGAGACGCTGACGGAGCTCGCCGAGCAGATTGGCGATGATAAGACTGTGTTCAGGGCTGCCACCGGCCATCGCGAAGATTTCGCCGTCGAAGTATTCGCTCTTGTAGGCCTCGGACTCCTCGAGGTTATAATAGTCCTCGGCGGAGTAACGGGTGATGGCTTTCGGTAGTCCCATGATCCTAGGCTAGTCCGGCTCAAATGACTCGCCAACCGGAAAGACTACTTCTTCGCCTTCTGGGCGATGGCTTTGTAGTAGCTTTCGATGGCGGCGCGGTATTCGGGGGCGGCTTCGGTTCGGGTGGCTTCGGTGAGGTCGTCGGCCATTTTTTGGGGGAGGTGTCCCCAATCGCCGGGGACGAGGACGGTGATGGTGCCGAGTTCGCCTTCGGCTTTGACGAGCTGGCTCTTGTTGCCGCCTTCGTTGCTTTGAGCGCCGTTTTGCTGGCTCTCTTTTTGGTTCTGAGCCATCTGCTGCGGGCTTGGCTGCTGACCGGGGGTTTGGCCGCTGTTGCGGGAGTCGGCCATTTGCTGCTGCTGGGCTTGTTGAGCTTGGTTGAGGCTGTTTTGGGCGGCTTGCTGGCCTTGCTGTTGGCCCTGTTGACCGGATTGACTTTGCTGACCTGATTGAGTGGGATTGAGCTGGGCGTCGATTTGGTCGAGGGCTTGGGCGAGCATTTGGCCCTGCATTTGGGCGAGGGGGCTGGTGAAAAGGGGTGGGGCGGTTTTGCTGTTGGTGGTTTCGGCGGATTTGGCGGCTTGGGCGGCGTTCGATTGAGCCTGCTGGGCCATTTGGGGATTGGCCTGCGGGGTGGCTTGGGTGGCCTGGGCTTGTTTGCCGGCGGCTTCGACTTGTTTGGCGGCTTCGGCGGTGGTTTGGGCGGCGGGTTTGTCGCCGAGGCGGTCCTGATGGCGGGCGACGCGTTTGAGGTTGTTGGCGGCTTCGAGGGTAGCCATGCCGGTGCTGCTGAGCTGCTGGCTTTCCTTGGCGACGGCGGCTTCGCTTTGTTGCGCGGTGTCTTTGGCGAGGGTGGCGAGGGCTTTTTGCATGGCGGGGTTTTTGGGCAGCTCTTTTTCAAGGGCGGCTAAGACGGCCTGCGGGTTGTCTTTGGCGTTTTGGGCCATTTGGGCGAGTTCCTGGGCTCGCTGGTAGGATTCGTCGAGGGGCTCTTGGACGCCGAGTTCCTGCTCCATGGCGGCCATGGCGGCTTGCTCGGCTTCGGTGAGCTGCTGTCCGTCTTCGAGCTTCTGCATGTTTTGGGCGAGCTGCTGCAAGGCCTGAGCGGCCTGCTGTTGGGCGTCGGCGGCTTGCTGCAAATTTTGGGCCTGGGGTTGGCTTTGGGTGGCCTGGGCGGCTTGTTTGAGGTTCTGGGCAATTTGAGGGGTGTTTTTCTGCATTTGGGCCAGGGCGACGTCGGCGGCGCGGGCCATCTGCATTTCGGGTTTTTGCGTCAAATCGGCGGCGTTGGCCTCCTGACGAAGCGCCGCCTGCAAAGCGGCCATTTTCTCGGTGTTTTCGGCATTTTCAGCCTTCAGGGCCTGCGCCTTCTCGGCGACGGCGGCGACGGGTTTTTCGGCTTTGGCTTCGTTGGCGGCGTTTTGGGTCTGTTCCTGCGTTTTCTTCAAATCGGCGGCGACCTTCTTCATCATGTCGCTGACCTCGGGAGTGAGAATGGCGAGGTCGGCGCGGGCGGCGGTGGTTTGCGGCTCGATGAGGGCGGCGAGCTCGTTGGCCTTCATCTGGGCCTGGGCGGTGGCTTGCTGCGCGGGGTCTTGATTGAGGTTTTGGTTCGGCTGGGCCTGGGCGGCTTGCTGGGCGAGGTTTTTGTTTTGCTCGGCGGCGTTCTTGGCGGTGTTTTTGGCTTCTTCGCTGAGTTGGCGGAGTTGGTTGGCGGCCTGGGGATTTTGTTTGGTCAGCTCGGCGGCGATGGTGGTGCGGTTGAGCTGGTTTTGAGCCTCGGCGAGGGTTTCGGCGGCGGATTTGGCGAGGGCGACGGTTTGCGGCAGGTCCTGCTTATTCGCGGGCTGCATGGCGGCCTGCTGGGCGCTGGCGAGGGCTTGGGCGGCTTCTTGGATGGCGGCGTCGGCTTCGAGAGTGCGGGCGATTTGGGCGAGTTTTTCGGTCTGCTCTTTGGCTTTGGCGATCTCTTCGGGTGTGGCGGCTTTTTTGGCGTTCTGGGCGAGTTCGTCGATGGCGCGGGAGGCGCGGTTGGTGTCGAGGGCGGCCTGAGTGTTGGTGAGCTGGTTTTGCTCGCGGAGTTCGGCCTGGTCCTGGAGTTGCTTGGAGGCTTGGGCGAGCTGCTTTTGGGCTCGTTCGGCGGGGGTGAGACCGTCTTTTTCCTGCTTGGGCTTCTTGTCGGGCTTTTTGGCGGCGGCTTCGGCCTCTGCGAGGGATTGGCGGGCTTCGTTTAAGGCGACGAGGGCGGGATTGTCCTGGCGCATGAGCTGCTCGCGGCGCTGCTCGGCCTCCTTGGTGGCGGCTTCGGCGATGCTGCGGGTGGCGTCGGCGGTTTGTTGAAGGCGATTGCGGAGGTTGTCGCTGGCGCCGTAGAGGTGCTCGGGGCTTTTGGTTTGATCGGGCTTGTCGAGCGAGGCGTTGAGGTCGGTGGCGGTTTCGGTGAGCTGTTTGTCGAGGTTTTTGAGCTGACCGGAGTGACGTTGGCGGCTGGTTTCGTCGAGGGTGATGAGGTCTTTCTTCAATGCCTCGGTCTGGGCGATCATGGCCCGCTGCTGCTCCTGCCACTGGGGGCGCTGATTGGCGTCGCGGTTGGCAGGGAGGGCGTTTTCGGTGAGCATTTTGGCCTGGCGCTGGAGCTGCTGGCTTTCCTGGGCGGCGATTTTGGCGGTGTCTTCGTGGGCGAAGGCACGGACGGCGCTGGCGATGGCATCAGCGGCGGCATCGGCCACGCGGGAGGCTTTTTTGAGGGCGTCGAGCTGCTGGGTATCGCCTTTTTCGAGGGCGTCCATTTTGGGCAAGGCCTCGCGGCGGAGCTGGGCGAGTTTTTCGCCGAGGAGCTGGGCTTCGGCGGCGTCGAGCTGATTGGGGGCGTTTTTGGCGGCTTCTTTGAGGTCGGTCCAGAGTTGCTCGCTTTGCTCTTTGACCTGCTCGTGGGCGCTTTGGGCTTTGGCGAGGGCGGTGTCGGCGTTGGCGGGGTCTTTTTTTTCGGCCTGACGGACTTTTTCGAGGGACTGGGTGAGCTCGCGGGTTTGCTTGGCGAGGGATTCGGCCCGCTGGGCGAGACGGCGCTGGTTTTCAGCCCAATCACGCTGCCGCGGGTCGATGGTCTGCTCAAGGATGAGGACGCGGACGGTCTGAGATTCGGCTTTTTGGCCTTTGAGATCGGTGGCGATGAGCTTCATCAGCACAGCGTCGCCGGCCTTCACACCGAGGGGGGCGAGCGGGAGCAAATGAGTGATCGGGGCTTCTTTGGCGGCCTGGGTGATGAGGAGGTCGGTGGGTGTCCATTTCGTGCCGTTGATGGCGTGGGAAAGCTGCACGCTGGCGAGGCCGACGTCGTCGGTGGCGAGGCCGGTGAGACGCACGGCTTCATCGGGGAGGAGCTCGATCTGCTGGGCGGGCTCGCTGATCTGGGCGGTGGGCGGGAGGTCGGGGATGGCGGTGATGCGCCATGGGGTGGTTTCTTCGTTGGTGAAGCCGGTTTCGGCGGATTTCAGCGCGGCGAGCCAACTGGAAGCCTCGGGAGTGACTTTGATGACGGTATTGACCGTATTGACGGCGAGTTCGGCGCTGATGGATTTTTTTTCGGCGAGCTCGGCGTTGAGGTGGACCTCGGCTTTGCTGATCGGCTGATTGGCGGTGAGCGTGAGTTTGACGGTGGAGCCTTCGAGGGCCTCCAAATCGCCCTGGTCCTCGGTGAGCTTGGTTTCGGGCAAACCGGTGTATTGGGGTGGGACGATGGTTTTTTCGAAGCTGACGATGCGTGGCCGTGCTCGGGCGGAAAGGGTGTGCCAGGGCGTGATGGCGTCCTCGGCGTGGACGCGGTATCGGATGTCATTTTGACCGACGGGGACGAGTCCGTCGAAGCGCGTGGTGCCAAAGGCGGTGAGCTCGATTTTGCGAGGGCGGCTGCCCTCGGCGAGGATTTCGAGCGTGGCAGTCGAAGCCTTGGCGCCTTCGGTTTCGATGATGAGCGGCACCTCGCTGCCGATGGGGGCAACGGTGGAGGCGGGCGCGGGCTCGACGATGGTGATCTTGAGCGAGGCGGGGCGCTCAAAATTCGCAAACGGCACGGCGGCGCGGGCGAGGAAGCCGGGCAGATGCAGCTGCGGGATGAAGCACAGACCCGCAACCACGGCAGCGGTGCCGAATGCGCCGAGGAACCACGGCTTCAACGAGCGAGAAGGCAGGCGCGAGTCCCAATCGACGCCCTCGACGGCCTTGGCGACATCGTCCTGGAGCTTCTCGCGGAATTCGGCGCTGTCTTTGACATCGGTGTTCGCCGAAAGCTCGACGGCGGAGAGCAGGCGCTCGCGGAGAGCTGGCTCGGCGCTTTCGATGAGCTTGGCGGCTCCTTCCTGGCCCTTTGCCTGCGAAATGTAGCGCAGGGCGACCTTCCACGCGGCGAAGGCGGCTCCGGTATACGTGGCGAGCGTGAACCACGGGCGGATGGCGTCCGGCATGAGCCATGCGCGATCGAGCAGAGCGATGACGGCGAAGGCGGCGAGGGCAATGGCGATGGCGCAGAACAAGCCACGTGACTTCAGCAGCGAGGCGCGACGAGCGCGGAAGGCGTCGAGCGCAGCAAGGGTGGCGGGGCGGAGCGAGAGATTCATGAAAAGCAGATGGGGAGGAACGTGAAGCGGAGGGTGGTTCTCTCCTTGGCGGCAGGCGGAATGCGGTTCATAAGGCGAGGATGAAGCCACGCATGCTGATTTTTGTCTTTTGGATGCTCGCCAGCCTGCGGGTGGAGGCGGCGGAACCGACGTCCTTGTTCGGGAAGGTGATGTGCGGCTACCAAGGCTGGTTTGTGACGCCGGCGGATGGCGAGGGCATGGGCTGGCGGCATTACGGCTTCAATAAGCAAGGCCAGTGCCACATCGACCTATGGCCGGATGTTTCGGAACTGGAGGCCGATGAGCGGGTGGATACCCCGCTGAAGTTCGCGGACGGGCGCACCGCGCAGGTGTTTCGCTCGGCGCATCCGAAGACGGTGCGTCGGCACTTTGAGTGGATGCGGGAACACGGCATCGACGGGGTGTTTTTGCAACGCTTTGGTAGCGTGCTGCGCGATACGAAATCCCGCGATCACGCGGATCGAGTGCTCGCCGCCGTGCGGGCGGCCGCCGAGGCTGCCGGAAGGTCCTGGTGCGTGATGTATGACCTCAGCGGTCTGCGAGCGGGCGAGATCGAAAGCGTGGTGATGCAGGACTGGAAGCGCCTGCGGACGGAATTGAAGGTGCTGGAAAGTAACGCTTATCAAAAGCATGCCGGAAAGCCACTGGTGGCCGTTTGGGGCATCGGCTTCAGCGATGATCGGGACTACACGTTAGAGGAAAGTCATGCCTTGTTATGTTTTTTGCATGATAACCCGGAGTTCGGAAAACTGGCCGTGATGGCCGGGGTGCCGTGGGGTTGGCGCACGCTGGAACGCGATGCGGTGAACGATCCGAAGCTGCACGAGGTGCTCTCGAAAGCCGATGTGATCAGCCCGTGGAGTGTGGGGCGTTACCATGACGTCACGTCGGCAGCGCGGATGATCGGCGGCGTGCAGGCGGCGGATGAGGCTTGGTGCTCGGAACGCAGCAAGAGTTATCTTCCCGTTACATTTCCGGGCTTTAGTTGGGCCAATCTGATGCAGATGCGTGGTAAAGAAGCCAAGCTGAATCAGGTGCCGCGACTGAGTGGTGAGTTTCTCTGGCAACAGGCCCGCGAGCGCATCCGCGGTGGGGCGTCGATGCTCTATGTGGCGATGTTTGACGAGATGGATGAAGGGACGGCGATCTTCAAAACGGCCTCAAAAGTGCCGGAAGGAACCTTGGGGTTTGTAACGGAAGAGTCGTTGCCATCTGATCACTATCTATGGCTCACCGGGCAGATTGGCCGGGCGTTGCGGCGGGAGATTCCGCTCACGGAGAAGCTGCCGGCGAGGTGAGAATCATCTGCTCGGGGTCGATGGCGAGTTGGATGATGGTTTCGTAGCTGAGGCCCTCGATCCATGGGGCGAGGATTTCGAGGGTGGTGGGAGCTTGGAAGTGCTCGGGCTTAGTCTCGGGATGCGGGAAGTAGATGAGCACCTCGTGGGTTTGGCCTGCGTGAAGGAGTCGGGCATCGAAAAACGAAAACGTCTCGGCGGGCTCCACCGGATGCCATTGGACATGCTCGAAGGTCTGGCGTGGCTTCAGCGGGCGGTAGGTCAGAGGGCTGATGTCCACATTCAGCGTGCCTTGATGATAGGCGCTCAAATCGAGGCCTAGACGGGCAAAGTGGGGCAGCTGCATCGCCACAGTACCGCCGGGGAAACGCGGATCCCCATTCAAACCGGAGGCGACTCGATGGCCGCGGATGATGCGAGCGGGATGGACGGGCCAGGACATGCCTCCACCATGCACAACGAGCGTGGCGGGTGTCACGCAGAAGTTCGCGATTGTGTTCCGGGCGCTCCGTGACTTCATACGCGGCATGTCCGCCGCCAAAGCGCCCGCCAGCCTCCGCCGTTTGTTCGATGAAATCGGCACCGTCGATCATGTCGGCATCGAGGAGCGTGTGGCGAAGTATGGCACGCGCAGCCTCAAGAAGCAGTCGAAGGTCTTCGGCCTGCGAATGGCCGTTTCGATGGTCGATTTGACCACGCTGGAGGGCAAGGACACGCCGGGAAAGGTCGCCTCGCTTTGCCAGAAGGCGCTGACGCCGCATGACGAGGGCGAGATTCCATCGACGGCGGCGGTGTGCGTGTATCCGGCGATGGTGAAGCATGCCAAAAAGCATGTCGCCGGCACGAGTGTGAAGGTGGCGAGCGTCGCCACCGCCTTCCCGAGTGGTCAGGCACCGCTCAAAACGCGTCTCGCCGAGGTCACCGCCGCCGTGAATGATGGGGCGGACGAGATCGACATGGTGATCAATCGCGGGGCCTTTCTGGCGGGTGAGTTTGGCCGCATGCAGGACGAGATCGCCGCGGTGGTGGAAGCCTGCGGCAAGGCCACGCTGAAGGTCATCCTCGAAGTCAGCGAGCTCGAAAGCTACGACAACATCCGCGCCACCAGCTTCCTCGCCATGCGAGTGATCCGCCCGAATGATTTCATTAAGACGAGCACCGGCAAGACCTCCTCCAATGCCACCTTGGGCAACAATCAGGTCATGCTGGAGGCCATTCGCGATCACTTTCTGGCCACGGGCGTGCCGATTGCCATGAAACCCGCCGGTGGCATCCGCACCGCCAAGCAAGCGCTGCATTTCCTCATCGCCGTCAAAGAAACCCTCGGCGACGAATGGCTAACCAACCGCCGCTACCGATTCGGGGCCTCCGCCCTGCTCAACGACCTCGTCCGCCAGCTCGAAAAGGAACGCACCGGTGCCTACCAAGCCCCCTGGAATTTCAGCGAAGCGACCGAGGGGTATTGAGGCTCAGAAAACTGCCCCGGCTTGGGATCTGCAAGGCATGACGGAAACGATTACTGCAAGCGGGCCATGTACTCGGCGAAATCATCATTCACCAGAACCTTCGGGCAGTAAAAACCGTTGGCTCGCATCCTCTGAATGGCATCGAGACACTCATCGGCGTTCATCCAGTTCTGTGAACAGGCCATTTGCAGCAGTCCCAGCGTGCCGACTGGTGTCATTCCATCCTGATTTAATCGGAGTTTAGACCCGATGCGAAACGTTTGCTTGATCCCGCAGCCAGGGGCGACCAACCAATCGGAGCACGGCTTCTGCGTCCTCCCAGAAGCGTCTCAAGCTAGGCCGCAGTGCATGGCGCAGTTTGTCGATACTGGTGTAGCAATGATTGGATATTTCATCTTTGATCACGTCCCAGGCTTGTTCGCAGGGGTTGAGTTCAGGGCTGTAGGGTGGCAGCGGCACGATGCGAACACGGGCGGGCAGGCGCACGTCGCCGTCGCGCAAATGAAAACCAGCGTTGTCGCGGATGACCACGTGCACGGCGTCTGCATCGCTAGCGGCAAGTTCTTCGAGATAGAGCGCGTCGCAGTCGAGGTTCACCGTGGGTAGATGAACGAAGTGCGCCTGCCCCTCCGTGACCTCCAACGAGCCGTAGAGGTAGTCCCACTCATACTTGGTCTGCCGCTCCACCACCGGGCATGCGCCTTTGGGCACCCAGACGCGGCGCAAATCGGTGTGCAGGCCAAAGCGGGCCTCATCCATGACCCATACCTTCACCTTAGTGCCCTGCGGCAGTTGCAGGGCTTCAAGCTTCTGCCCCAGGCTCTCTTTGAACTGCGCCATCTCCACGTCGCTGCCTCGCTTGGGATGCCGGAGCCGTGGCACCCGCAACACCCCGCCGATTTTTTTTAACCAAATGAAGGCGGTGTTGGTTTTGACCTCCAGGCCGTGCTTCTCCTTGAGCCAGCGGCTGAGCTGGGGAGAGCTCTTCCAGCGACCTTGTTGCAAGCCTTCTTGAAGCTGCTTTTTGATACGCGGCTTGCCTTTGAACAGCTTGAAGTCTCCTGTTTGGGGGCCGGGCTTGTCGCGCTGGAGCAGGCCTTCGATTCCACCTTCACGCAGCATCTTGAGCCAGTCGAAAATGCGGGACGTGCCGCAACCGCAGAGCGCGGCGATCTGGGCGGATTGGTGCTGCCCTTCGCTGGCGAGCTTCGCGCACAATAAGCGTGTCTTCTGACAGCCGGTCTTGGCTTTGCGGTAACGCTCGGCAATCTCGGCGGCCAGTTCGGGCCGCCCCAGTTGTATGGGTCTTCGTGCCATGGGCCTCTTACAGCATCAACCCCGATAATACCACGATTGTTTGGTCGATTGGGTATTAGCCCGTTCTGGAAGCTTCCAATCACGGCCTGAAGGCCGAACTACAAACATCAACGCCTCCAAACTCCGAAACGCCTTCCGCCTGCCTGATTCGATCGAATCGGCAGGCGGTTTTCATTTCAAGCTCAAACGAGCTCCCAGCCTTTGCGGTAATCGCGGCGGACCATCTTGTCTGCGGCGGCGTTGTTCGGGATCTTGAGGGCTGGCGCATCCCAGGTGAGCGTTTCGCCCTGGAAGTCACTGGCGAGGCAACCTAGCAGCACGGCCTCGGTAAGTGGGCCAGCATAGTCGAAGTTGGCGCTGGGCTGCTTGTCGCCCTTCAGGCAGCAGTCGATGAAGTCGAACCAATGATTCCGAGGCTCGAGTTTCGGGTATTTGAAGCCCGTGAATTTGTCACGTGGGTAAAGCATCGGCGTGGAGCCATGCGGATGCAGCAGCACGCCTTCGGTGCCGAGGTAGATCGTTCCCTGACCGGGAAATTTCGCCACATCGCCTGCCAGCGCCATCACTTCAGCGGGTGGACGTGCATCGCCATCGGTCCAGGTGACCTTGATGCTTTCGCCAGCGGTGAATTTGGTGCCGAGGAAGGTGTACTCGACGACGGCATTGATGGCCCAGTTGTCTTTGTTCGGACGCGGACCTCGTGAAACGACGGCGGTGGGTGCCGCCAGATCGAGGGATCGAAACCAGCCGCTAAACATGTGGCAGCCCATGTCTCCGAGCGTGCCGGTGCCAAAGTCGCGACGCTTGCGCCAGTTGCTCGGGTGATCGTAGCCTTTGATGTAGCTGCGTTCGGAGGCGACGCCGAGCCATTTGTCCCAATCCAGCTCAGCAGGGATTTCATCGCTCTTTTGAGGACGGACTTCCATGTCTCCCCACTTCTTGTTCGAGAAGGTATGCGCTTCCTTCACCTTGCCGATGGCCCCCATTTGGATGAGCTCGACGGCGAGACGCTCGGAGAAGTCCGAGGAGATTTGAATGCCCATCTGCGTCATCACGCCCTTCGCACGAGCACGCTCCACCATCTGGCGGCATTCCCAGAGATTGTGAGCGAGTGGCTTCTGTCCATAGACATGCTTGCCCTTCGCGATGGCGGCTAGGCCGATGCTGCCATGCATGTGATCCGGCGTGGAGACGTTCACGCTATCGATGTTCGCCGCTTCCTTTTCAAGCAGCTCACGCCAGTCCTGATACACTTTGATATTCGACCATTTGTCCTGAGCCTTTTTGAAGTTCCGCGTGTCCACATCACAGACGGCCACGAGTTCCCAATTGGGGTGATTGGACATGCTGGACATATCGGACCAGCTCATGCCACTGGCACCAAAGGCTGCGTGACGCAGTTTGCCATTCGGTGAGGCCGCCATCATCCCGGTGGTAACCCAAGGAGCGGCGAAGAGGGTGGCGGCGGACTGGCGGATGAAGTGGCGGCGGGATTGCATGGTGTGAATGGGACTTGGAAGGACAATGACATACGGTTCACCATCAAAAATCCATCGCCGAACTCAATCCGTGACGCGCTTCAATTCACGAATCAGGATTTCCAGCCGCTTCAAAAGACGGCGTTCCTCCAGCAAGGCGCGGGAGATAGCCGGACGACGAAGAGCGAGTGAGGCCACCAGATCGCAGGTGAAGGAGGGATCGTTTCGCTGACTGAGGAGTTGCCGCAGCAGGATGAGATTCCCGGCAATTTCAGGCAGGGTGAACTGCTCCAAAAGGGCCTCCACCTCTTGGCTGAGCTCATTGACCTTTTCAGTAGGTCCGGGGTCCGTTTCAAAAGGCTCCACCGTGGCGATGAGAAAGGGCTCCTCCTGCTGCCAGCCCGTGATGCGCATGCGGTGAATGCCCTGGAGCACGAGCTGCGAGGTCCCATCTGTCGCTCGCACGGCGCTGATGATCAAACCAGCTGTCACGATGGGCCGCACGCTGCCATCACGACGGCGATCTCCAATGGCGAAGACACGGTCCGTGTTCAACGCATGCTCCAGCATCCGGCGATAGCGTTCTTCAAAGATGAAGAGCGGCTGAATGCCTCCCGGCAGCAGGTAAAGGCGCTCCAGCACCATCACGGGCAGGGTCTCCGGCAGCTTGAAGGGCCTAGGGGAAGAGGCGGGCATCATTCAAAGCCGTTGCCACGCAGAAAGGTCAGGCTCTGCGGAATCTGCTCCATCGAGGTGGGAGATTCATCCTCGATGAAATAGTGCTGCACGCCGGTCTTCCGCGCTGCGCTGAAAATGGCAGACCAGTTCATCTGGCCGGTGCCCAGTGGCACATCATTGGCCACATCCGTTTTCCCGCTGAGCGAACCGGTGGCGATACCTTTTTTGAGGTCTTTGAGATGCATCAGCTTCCAGCGCCCAGCATACTTTTCCAGGAGCTGCACGGGATCTTGGCCCGGAAAGACGATCCAAAGGACATCCATCTGCACGGAGACAAACTCCGGCTTTGTCTCAGCGAGGAAAAGGTCCGCCAGGGTGCCGTCACCATGCTTTTCGAACTCAAAGCCATGCAGGTGGTAAAACATCGTGATGCCTTCTTTGGCCAATGCTTCACCCGCACGATTGAAGGTGGCGATGGCATCGCGGCACTCCGCTTCATCAAAAGCATCCTTGTGATCGATCCAGGCGCAGCCAGCGAATTTCAGGCCGAGCGTCTTGGCTTCCTTCACCACCTTGTCGAGGTCGTTTTTATACCGAGCATACGGGAAGTGGCTGCTGACGGGGATCAGACCACGCTGATCGAGCTCCGCTTTGAATTCGGCGGGGCTCAAATTGTAGGTACCAGCCAGTTCCACCTCCTTGATGCCCATTTCCTTCACGCGGTCGAGCGTCCACGGCACGCCGCGGAGAGTGAACTGACTGCGCAGACTGTAAAGCTGGAGTCCAGCTGCATTTTTCGGTGCGTCAGCCGCCGTGGCGGCAAACGAGACAAGAAGGGAGAAGGCGGTGAGAAGGCGTTTCATACGAGGAGAGCATATCAGAGCGGAACGCCCTTCGATCTTCAATGAAAATGAAAAGCCCCCGCCATTCGGAGGGGGCTTTTACCAAAGTCTGGTGGGTGAAGATTACTCTTCGCCGTCGCGGCCGATAGCCTCGACGGGGCAGCCCGTCAGAGCTTCCTCGCAAAGAGCACGCTCGTCATCGCTCTCCGGCTGCTTGAACACAAAGGAGTGGCCGCCGTCTTCTTCACGTTTGAAATTGGCCGGAGCCGTCTCCCGGCAAAGATCGCAGTCGATGCATTGGTCATCGACGTAATATGCGCCAGAGATGTTGTGGGAATATTTATTTGCAGCGTCAGCCATTGGAAGTGTGAGGGGGTGAAGGGCGCGGATACTAGAGCCCGCCCCCCTGCTTTCAAACGCTTTTTGGACGCTTTTTGCCCCGTGATGCTAACTCAGCGTGGCGCCGCCATCGTCATTGCTATCCACATCGAGTTCGCGGACGCGTTTGCGGTCGCGTTCGCTCTGGACGGCCCCGCGGAGCTTCTCGCGCACGTTTTCCACATCGGCGATGGCTTTAATGGCCACCTGCGGGTTCGAGGCATCGGAGGTGATCATGGTCAAATTCCCCAGGCCCACGAGGCGCAGCAACAAGGGCTGTTCCATGGCGTAGTCTTTGACGCGGTAGAGCTCCAGCTCGTCCACACGACGGTTCAGCACGCCGCTTCGGACGCGCAGGCGCTGCGAGGTGAGCTCATAGGTGGTGCATTTCGTCACCCACCAGCGCACCATCCAGAGGATAATGGGAATGATGAGGGCGAGATAAGTCAGGCCGCCGGTGGGCAGAGCGAGCACCGTGGCCCCCACGGCGATGGCTGCGGCCAAGATGACGCAGAGGAGGTAGAACCAAAAATGCACCCACTGGGAGGTGTGGCCGCTCCAGAGCAGCGTTTCGGAAGTGGCCGGTGTGGAGGAAGAGTCGTCGGTAGGCATGGCACTGCGAGCATAACGACCTCCGGCGGCTTTGCCATCGCGTTTTCCGTCACAACCACCCTCGCCAGCGATACACCCACATGCCTGCCACCTCGTGCATCCAGGCCTCGGCAAAGCCGTAACCGTTCACATCAGGCGTTTTGAACCAATACGGCCTCTCCTGCCGCATCTGCTGACTCACATAATTGCACGGCACCGGCACCACCTGAACGCCCGCCTTCTCAAAAGTCGCCTTGGATCGCGTCATGTGATACGCGGAGGTCACGAGGGCGATGCGTTTCCATCCCTGCTTCGCGGCCAAAGCGGCTGTTTTGAGCGCTTCATCGTGTGTGTCGCTGCAAATGCCGAGGCTGTGCAAGGGCACCTCGGTGAGTTTCCATGAGGTGATCCATCCCACACCAGCTTCTGCTTCCGAGCCGTGCTCGTCGTGAAAACGAAAGCCGCCACCGCCAAGCACAAGCGCCTTGGCCTTGCCGCGTCGGGTCATTTCGAGGGCACAGAAGAGACGATCCGCGCCGCCTTTCGTGCGCAAGCCAGTCGGCTCCACCCGTGAAGGCTCCAAGCCCCCGCCGAGGCACACGACGGCATCGCAAACTTCCAGCGAATCGAGTTTCACCGGCTCCCACGGCCGTTCGAGCGTGGAAACAAGCCAGCTCGCAAAGGGCGTGCAGCTCACCAATCCGGTGACGATCCACAAAAAGCCCGCCAGGCATGCCAGCACCTTTCGCCGTTGCCGAGCTAGGCTCACGGTCATCACCAAAAAGCCGACGAAAACGAGCCCCTGCGGCTCCAAGAAGTCAAAAAGGGCCTTCACGTTCAGCGGAAGTAGCCGGTGACCTTGAGCTGGCGAGCAAAAATCTTGTCACCCGCCGCGATGAAGAGTGTCGAATGGTCCTTCCCGGCAAATTCGACGCTGACGACCTTCGATTCCGGCGTGGGCTTGGCGATGATGCCAGAGAGCCTTCCCGCCGGATCAAAGATCTGCACCCCGAGCTCCGTCGTGACGAAAAAGCGGCCCTTCGACTCCGTCGTTGCCCCATCGCCACTGGCGGTTTCTTTGCCCACGGGCAGCCACATCGTCATGAAAGGTGCGCCGCCGCTCAATGTGCCATCATCCTCAATGCGCCAGGTCCACACATGCTTTCCACCATGCTCGGAGACCACCAGCGTGCGTTCATCTGGCGAGATGGTGATGCCGTTTGGCTTCTGCACATGACCCGCATCTGCCACGAGGTGCTTCTTATCTTTCGTGATGAGATGCACGCTCAGCGTGGGCGTCTCGGTGAAGTAAAGGTTACCCGACTTGCTCACGACGAGATCATTGCACTTCACGCCGGTCAGCAGCACCTCCACCTCGCCCTTCATCGTGATGGAAATGATGCGCTGCTCCTTGTTGTGGCAGGCGTAAAAGCGTCCGTCAGGCCCGATTTGCAGCCCGCTGATACCGGGAAGGTTGTCGAGGAAGAGGTCCGTCTTGCCCGTGGCGATGTCGAATTTATAAATACCCTTCCCGCCCTTCACATCGGTGAAAAACAGATTCCCCGCCGCATCGCAGCAAAGCCCGTCCGTGAACGCAAACCCACTGGCGACCTCCTTCCAAGGCTGGTCATCGCTGAGGTATTCGTGAAGAGAGGTATCCTGAGCAGCGAGAAAGCTGGAGAACAGGGAGAGAGCGAGGAGGGTGCGTTTCATGGTTGGTTAGTTATAAATGCTGCTGCGATGTCCCACATCGACGATCAGGACGATGAGACGCTCATCTCGTATCTGGTAAATGACACGATAGTCGCCGGAGCGAACCCTCCAGAGATTAGAATGTCCTTTTAGCTTCTTGCAGCCGGGAGGACGAGGCTCCTGGCAGAGCTGACGAATGTCAGCCTCCACCTGTCCCGTGACTTGAGGGGGGAGCTTCTTCAATGACCGGATGGCGGCCTTCTCGAATTCCAGTGTATAGGCCATCACTTCCAGCCCAGTTCGGCTTTGGCTTGTTCCCAAGACACCGTTTCATTGCCTTCGGCCAAAATCGCTTCGGCCCGTGCCACATCATAGGCATCTTCCGCCTCGTCACGCTTCTGCTCCACCCATTGGATAAGCTTCCAAAGCTCCTGCGGAGGCAGTGACTCGATGGCTTTTTCGATTTCAAGAACAGTGCTCATGAGCATGATAATATGAAAAACGCGGCAAAGCTCAACCGCTCACTTCTTCCACAGCCACCGCAGCGTCTCCGGCAGCAAGGCCCCGCCGTGCTTGCCATTGTGCGTGCCTTCACCGAGCACAAACTGGTAGTCGTAACCCGCAAACTTCAGTGCCGCGGCCATGTCCTGATTCGCGAGCGGCCAGTTACCGAACTGGTTATCGAGGTCGTTTTTGCCGTCTTGGAGGAAGATCTTGAGCGGCTTCTTCTCCGCTTTGCGGATCAAGGCGGGATAAACATGGCCACCACGGATGTTCGTAAAGCTGCCGATGTGGCTCACGACCTTGCGGAAGGCATCCGGACGCTCCCAAGCCACCGTGAAGGCACAAATGCCGCCGCTGCTGTTGCCGCAGATCGCACGACCTTCGGGATCGGTGGTGAGTTGGTAGGTCTTCGCCACCTCGGGAAGGATTTCTTCGGTGAGGAAGCGTGCATGCAGATCGCCAAGCGAGTCGTATTCAAAGCTGCGGTTGCTGCGTGGCTTGTCCTTTGGATTCGAGGTGGGAAACACGCCGGGATTGATGAAGATGCCGATCGTCACTGGCATCTCGCCTTTGGCGATGAGGTTATCAAACACCACCGGCACGCGAAACTGGCCGTCCGCCTTCACAAAGCCGCCACCGTCACAGAAGACCATCACATTCGCGGGCTGCTCGGCTTTGTATTGGGCCGGGACGTAGATCCACCAGTCCCGCGTGGTGCCGGGATAAACCTTTGAGTTCGTCCAGGCAGGCATTTGCGTCACCTTGCCCTGCGGCACACCTTCTTTGACCTGTGAATCGGGCCCGAGGACATATTGATCATCCTGCGGGGCAGCAAAAATGGAGGCTGATAAAGCGAGAGTGGCGAGTAGAAGGCGGTGCATGAGGGCGGAACGAACGCAGCCGAGACGCCGGGCCTTGCAGCCATCCGCCACGAAGGTTCCTTGTGCTTCTCAGCGTGCCGTCCTAAAGGCTGCTGTCCATGCCTGCCCAACCGCTGTCGAATCCCCGCCCGAAGAAAAAACCCGTCTCCCGTGTCCGCGGGCTGGCCATTGATGTGCTGGGCGAATGGGCCGGTGGCGAACGCTATGCCTCGGACATCCTCGACCAAGCCCAGCGTGAATGCGACCTCATCGCTCCTGACGCCGCCTTTCTCCGTGAGATCGTGCTTACCACACTGCGGAATCTCTCCCTGCTCGATCATTGGATTGATGTGCTCACCGAGGACAAGCACCTCGATCATCGTTGCCGCTGGGGACTTCGCATCGGCGTAAGCCAGCTTTTGCTCTCCAAAGTGTCCGAGCATGCCGCCGTGAATGAAACCGTGGCCGCCACCGGCCGCGCCCGTGGCCTCATTAATGCCGTGCTGCGCCGTGCCTGCCGCGAGGCCGAGCCGCTTCTCGCCTCCACCGATTCCCTGCCGCTGGAAACACGCACCTCGCATCCCAAATGGCTCGTCCAGCGATGGCTCGCCGCCTTTGGCGAAGAAAAGACCACCGCTTTGTGCGAATGGAATCAGGCTCACGCTCCGATGCTCGCCCGGACCAATCGCCTGCATCCCGAGATGGCCAATGCCGAGGAAGATTTCACCACCTACGAACACCTGCCGCGTGCCGAACTGGCCGAAGGCATGGTGTACATCCAAGATCCGAGCACGCTCATCGCGCCGCGTTTGCTCGATCCCAAAGCGGGCATGCGGGTCCTTGATGCCTGCGCCGCTCCAGGAGGCAAAACTGCCTTCATGGCGCAGCTCATGGGCAATGAAGGCGAAATCATCGCCTGCGATGTCTCCGAGGGTCGCCTCCGCCGCCTCTCCAACAACCTTCGACGCCTCGGCGTGACCAACACGCACATCGAGCTGCATGATTGGAGCCGCGAAACCTTGCCCGAGTTCGTTGGCGAAGGCTTTGACCGCATTCTGCTCGATGTGCCATGCAGCAACACCGGCGTCATGCGTCGCCGAGTCGATGTGCGTTGGCGCTTGGAGGAGTCGAGTTTTGCCGAGCAAACCGCCGCTCAAGAGCGATTGCTGCGCATTGGCCTGCGTGCCTTGAAGCCCGATGGTGCCCTCGTCTATTCGACGTGCAGCATTGATCCCGAGGAGAATGGTCTGCTCGTCCGCCGCGTGCTCGAATCGCTACCCGATTTCCAACTCGAGGCGGAGGAAAGCAGCTTCCCGCCCGATTCTGGCATCGACGGCGCCTACGCGGCGCGGATCGTGCGACGTTCAACCTAGTCCATGCGTTTCATCGCTCCCCAGTTCCTGCATTTAGCCTGGCTGGCGCTCATCCCGCTGGCCCTGTGGCTTTTTCGTCGGCACGCCAAACGTCTCCCCGTCTCCACGCTGCTGTTTTTCAAATCGCTCGCTCGCGAGCATCAGGAGTCCGCGTGGCTCCGTCGGGTCAAAAAATGGCTCTCACTGGCTTTGACCTTGCTCGCCTTGCTCCTGGCCGTTTTTGCTCTCGCCCGGCCTTCCGGTGAAATGGGCGCAAATGCTCCAAAAGCCGTCGTTTTGGTCATCGACCGCTCCGCCTCCATGGCCGCCACCGATGCCTCGGGTAAAACGCGACTCGCCCCAGCCATCGCCGCCTTGCAGCAAGTCGTGCGCAGCCTGCCCGATCAAGCGGTGCTCACCTTGATCGCTTTCGATACGAAGGCCGATGTGCTGCTTTCTCGCAGTCGCAATCGCCGCGAGTGCCTGCGCCTTCTCGATGAGCTAAAGCCACGGCCCATCGCAGGAGATCCCGCCGAGGCCCTCGCCACCGCCCGCCAACTCGCCGCCCTCGATGCCGGGGCCAAAATCTGGCTCGCCAGCGATACGAAGCCAGAAGGTGACATCGCCTTCATCGACTGCGCCTTACCCGAAGTGATGAATGCTGGCATCACCGGCTTTCAAATTCGCCCCAGCCCACTCTCTGGCGGTCAGCACGAGGTCTTTGCCAAAGTCTCCGCCTCCGCCGCCAACCGCGAGAAAGTCACCTCCACCCTCGAAGTCACGCTCGCCGGTCGTCCGGTGCAAATTCGTGAGATCGAACTCGCCCCCGGAGCCAGCACCACACTCATCCTGCCACTCGAATCCGCCCGTGGACAGCGCCTGGAGCTTCAACTCAAAACACCCGGCGATACTTTCGGCTGGGATGATGGCCTCACCGCTCCCCTTCCCCGCCATCGCCCGCTATCCGTCGCTTGGATCACCGACAAGGCCGATCCCTTCACCGAAATCGCCCTCGCTTCCCTCATCGAATCCCGCCGCATCGAGATGACCCGCTCCACGCCCGATGCTTGGCCACTCAAAGAAAAGCCGGATGTGTATGTCTTTGAGCACTGGCTGCCGAAAACATGGCCCACCGACCGCCCCGCCATCGTTTTGAATCCCATGACCAGCAGCGGCCCCATCAGCGTGAAGCCCCTTCCCGGCAATGGTCTTCCTCATGACAGCCTGCGCAGCGTGCTGCCGGATCATCCCCTGCTCTTCCGCGTCGCCAGCAGTCGCGTCGCACTCACGCAGACCTCCGTTCTCGCCTTGCCAGCCTCTCTCGAACCGCTCTGGATCGCCGGTTCGGAGCCGGTGCTGGCTGCAGGCGAGCACGCCGGACAGCGCCTCGTCGTCACCGCCTTCTCGCCGTCCACTTCCGAGCAACTCGCTCTGCTTCCCGCCTTCCCGCTGGTGCTCGGCAATGCCCTCTACTGGTGCGCCGAAACGAATGAAGCCCTCGCCAGCCAGCGCCCTATGCGCACCGGCCAGCTTGTGCCCGCCTCCGGCCTCGTGAACTGGCATGCCTGGAATGGTTTGCAGTTCACCGAAACCTCCGAGCAAACCACCGGCAGCCTGCTTTCCCTCTCGCACATCGGCTCCTGGGAAACCGCCGATGGCAAAACCGGCACCAGCATCCTCGCCTCCGAGACCGAAACCAATCTCCCCAAGCTCTCCTCCGAGACCGCCAGCATGCCCGCACTCCGAGACAGTCCCCTCATCACTTCCGCGTCCTTCAGCACCTGGCCGCAAAAACTGCTCTGGGCCCTCGCCACCTTGCTGCTGATCGAAAGCTTCCTCTTCCACCGCAAAGCGGTGTATTGAGCCGTGCTCGAATTTTCCATAGCAGATGCCTGCACCTTGCATTTCTGCCCGCGTAAGATGAGGCGATGCTCTTCCGCCTGCTTTTTCCATTCGCCCTGACCTCGGCCGCTTTCGCAGAGCCGGTGAGTTTCAGTCGCGAGGTGCTGCCCCTCCTCTCCGACAACTGCCTCTCTTGCCACGGCCAGGATGCCGGACATCGCAAAGCCGATCTGCGCCTCGATACGCCCGAAGGTGCCCGCGAGGTGCTGAAGTCCGGCGATTTCATCGACCGCATCACCACCGATGATCCCGACGAGATCATGCCCCCGCCGAAGTCTCACAAACCGAAGCTCAAAACCGAGCAGATCGCTCTTTTGAAGCGCTGGATCAGCGAAGGAGCCGCTTGGGGAAAGCACTGGTCCTTCGAAAAGCCGGTCAAAGCGAGGGCTGAAGGCCATCCCGTGGATTTCTTCGTGAAGGCACGCCTCGCCAAGGAAGGCCTGAAGATGTCTCCGAAGGCTCCCGAGCACACGTTGAGGCGGAGGCTGGCTTTTGACCTCACGGGGCTGCCCCCTGATCCGACCGATCAGTCCGATCCGACCGATCTCATCGACAAGCTCCTCGCCTCTCCCCACTACGGCGAACGCATGGCCATGTTCTGGCTTGATGCCGCTCGCTACTCGGATACGGACGGCTTCCAGTCCGACGCCACGCGCACGAACTGGCCTTGGCGGGACTACGTGATCGAGTCGTTCAATGCGAACAAGCCCTTCGATCAGTTCACGCTGGAGCAGTTCGCGGGGGATCTGCTGCCGAATGCCACGCCGGAGCAAAAACTGGCCACGTGTTTTCATCGCAACCACATGACGAACGGCGAGGGCGGTCGAGACAAAGAAGAAAGCCGCATCGACTACGTTATCGACCGCGTGAACACGATGGGCACCGTGTGGCTCGGGCTCACGCTCGGCTGCACGCAGTGTCACACGCACAAGTTCGATCCCATCTCGCACCACGACTACTACGCGCTGAATGCCTTCTTCAACAGCATCGACGAAGACGGTGCGGCGGGCACGAATGCGAAGCCCTACATGCCCTACCAATCGCCGAACGCGAAGCGGGCGGTCGAGGAATCGCAGAAGCTCGTCGAAACACGCCAACCCATCGAAGCGAAGGCCAAGGCGGACGCGGAGAAGCCTTTCACAAAGTGGTTGGAGGAGCAGAAGAAGCGCATCGAGCCGGATCACCACGCGTGGCAGGTCGTTCTCGGCGCGGTGGAGTCGCAGGAAGGCTCAAAGCTGACTCAAACGAAGGACGGCATCGTCACCGCGAGCGGCTCGAATCCGAAGCAGGATGACTACCGGCTCATTTCCACGATCAAACTGCCGCGCCTCACCGGTTTGAAGCTCGAAGTGCTGCCACAAAACGGCGTGCTATCACGCGGCAAAACGGGCGAGTTCATCCTGACCGACATCAAAGTACAGGTGCGCCGCCAAGGCAGCTCGCAGATCCGCGACATCCTCGTCAAAAGCGCTGTGGCTGACACGAAGGTCGAAGGCAAGGCCCGCGAGTATGGCGACGTGAAAGGCACGCTCGATGATGATCCGCGCAATGGCTGGACCACGAAGGGTTTTCCCAAGGATCAGCCTCACACCGCGCTTTACGGCCTCGCCGAGCCGCTGGTGCTCGAAAGCGATGAAGAGCTCATTTTCGAACTGCGGCATCGTTCGACGAATGGCGACGCGAACATCGCGAAATTCCGCCTTTCCGCGACCGATCAGCCCGGACCGGCTGTGCGAGAGATTGGACCCACGCCGCTCGAAAAGCTCGCGAAAGGTCAAATCGACCGCGAGAAGCTCCTGGCGCAGTTTTTGGAGGATTATGAGCCGTATCAGATCGCGAAGGCGTCGCTGGATCGCTCGAATGCGCAGCTCAAGGAGGTGCAGGCCGCGGCAGGAAAATTGAACGTCATGGTGCTCGCCGAGCGCAAGGAGCCGCGTGACACGCATGTGCTGCTGCGCGGTGTTTGGGACAAAAAAGGCGATGTGGTGCCGCGCGGCGTGCCTGCCGCCATCGCGCCGTGGCCGGAAGGTCTGGCGAAGGATCGCGTCGGCCTCGCGAAGTGGATCACGTCGAAGGAGAACCCGCTCACCGCCCGCGTGTTCGTGAATCAGGTGTGGCAGATGCTCTTCGGTGCCGGTTTGGTCCGCACGCCCGATGATTTCGGCCTCCAAGGCCAACGCCCGACGCACCCCGAGCTGCTCGATTGGCTCGCCGTCGATTTCATGGAGAACGGCTGGGACGTGAAGCGCCTCATCAAGACCATTGTGACGAGTGAAACCTACCAGCAGAGCTCTGAGCTCGTAGTTCGGGCTTCAGCCCGCTCTGAAGGCGGGCTAAAGCCCGAACTACAAACAGATCCATCGAATCTTCTTTTGTCGAGAGGCCCACGCTTCCGCCTTCCCGCGTGGATGATTCGCGATGCAGCGCTGGCTTCCTCTGGCTTGCTAAATCCCGCGCTCGGCGGCCCACCCGTGCGACCGCATCAACCGGAAGGCGTATGGGAAGAGCTTTTCATGGGCCGCTACACCTATGAACCGAGCCAGGGCGCGGCGCAGTATCGCCGCACGTTGTATGCCTTCTGGCGACGCAGCATTGCGCCGACGTTCTTGTTCGACAGCGCTCAACGACGCGTCTGTGAAGTGTCGATGTCTCGCACGAACACCCCGCTGCAGGCTCTCACCTTGCTCAATGACCAGACCATCATGGAAGCCTCGCAAGCCCTCGCGAAGCGCCTCCTGATCGCGAAAGCCGAAGAACGGCTGAAACTGCTCTACCAAGCCGTTTTGAGCCGCAAACCGACTGCGAAGGAGCTTTCGGTGCTCCAACGCGAACTCGACCGCGCTCTGACCCACTACCGCAAACATCCCGAAGACGCTCGCAAACTCAAAACATCGCCCGAAATGGCCGCGCACGCTCTCGTGGCCACTTTGGTGCTCAATCTCGATGAAGCCATCACGCATGAATGACGAGTTTCACGCCTTCATCATTTCCTGAATCTGCTTCTTCGCGATGCCGATGGGACGATCCAGCGGCACGCCACCGCAGGCAAGCAACGTGGTCAGTAGATCGCCCTGATTGCCTTTGACGTTGTTGATGAAGCGCCCGGTGTTGATGCTGCCGCCGCCTTTGCCCGCGATGATAAACGGCAAGTTTTCGCGAGTGTGCTTGTTGCCATCTTCGAGGCCGCTGCCCCACAGCATGATGCAGTTATCGAGCAGCGTTCCATCCCCTTCGCGGAGGCCAGCCATCTTTTTCACCATGTAGGCAAACTGGTCGATGTTAAACTTCGTGATCGCAGCCACTTTGCGCACCTTCTCGGCCTCGTTGTTGTGATGCGTGGGGCCGTGGTGCGTGTCGCTAAAGCCCAGCTCGGGATACGAGACGCCGTTCGGCGTGGAACCAATGTAGGTGCTGACGCGTGTGGTATCCGTCTGGAAGGCAAGCACGGTGAGATCGCACATGACCTGCATGTATTCGCTGCGCTTGTCCCCTTCGGGAATCTTCACTTCGATAGGAGGAGAGTCGCTGATCTTACGCTTGCTGCTGCTGAGACCGGCCTTTTCGAGTGCGGCCTCCTTCTGGCGAAATTCGATGGCGGCGATGCGACGCTCCACCGAGCGCACACTGTCGAGGTATTCGTCGAGCTTTTGCTGGTCTCCATGGGGTAAAGTGCGGCGCAGGTCCTTCGCGCCGCCGATGACGAGATCGAGCATCTGGCGGTCGAGTGGGTCCGTAGGAGCCGTTTTGCCCTCCTGGCCTGTTTTGCCAAACAACCGATTCAAAACGCTGCGCGGATTGATCTCCGCAGGCACGGCCTGGGTGGGTGAACGGAAGCTGCAGTGCGAGTAGTAGCCCTCGTTCAGTCCAGCTTGGTTCTCCTTGTGCGTCTGCGGCATCGTCGCGAGTTCCAGCGAGGGCAGCGAGGTGAGAGCCCCATAGTAATTCGCAAAAATCTGATCCGCCGAGATGGCGATGTGGATCTGACTACGCTTCGCCGCATCGGGCAGGCAGGCCGTCAGCCAGGTGGAAAGCTCCAGCGCATGCGGGGCTCCGCCAAAGGGCTCAATCCCAACGCCTGAAATGCCCTTCATCATCAAACACTGATCCAAAATCGGCCGTAGAGACTCCAGGGCCGGCGGTGGTGAACTAAGGAAGCTCTCCGGCGACTTCGGCCAGAACTGATCCATGATCACACCGTGCGGCATGTACATAAATCCCAGCCGCACCGGCGGCTTCACCGCCTTGGCTTGGGCCGGCTCCGCCCAGCCCATGGTTTCGAGCAAAGGCAGTCCCAGTGACGCTCCGAGGCCACGCAGGCAGGCACGGCGGTTGATGAGGTGATTCGTAGGCATGGGAATACAGACGTCACTCAGAGGACGATTCGATCACCACTGCTGATGAACCGCCTCGTGGCTGTAGCGGCTCCAGGAGGCCTGGACGACGCTGATGTTGCGCGTGGCGAAGGCGGACTCGCAGTACTTGAGGTAGTAGTTCCACTTGCGGATGAAGGTCTCGCTGAAGCCTTGGGCGCGGACGGCGTCGAGCTTGGCGTTAAAGAGATCGAACCACTCGCGCATGGTGCGGGCGTAGCCTTGGCCGAGGTCTTCGAGTTCCAGCGGGCTGAGGGTACTAGTCCGGCGGATGGCTTCGTTCACGCGACCGACGGCGAGCAGCAGCGAGCCGGGGAAGATGTGCTTTTGAATCCAATCGGTGCCTCGGGCGAGCTGGCGGAAGTGGTGGTCCGGCACGGTGATCATCTGCACGGCAAGAATGCCATGCGGGGCGAGCACCTCAGCGCATTTGGCGAAGTAGGTTTCGAGGTATTTCTCGCCCACGGCCTCAAGCATTTCGATGGAGGCGATCTTATCAAACTGGCCGGTGATGAGGCGGTAATCTTGAAAGCGGATCTCGATAAGATGGTCGAGTCCAGCCTCCTTCACGCGTTTCGTGGCTTCGTTGAACTGCTCTTGGGAGATGGTGACGCCGGTGACGCGGCAGCCATAAGTCTTTGCGGCGTGCATGCTGAAGCCACCCCAACCGCAGCCGATTTCCAGGACGTGGTCGCTGGCCTTGAGATGCAGTTTCTGGCAAAGCGCCTCATACTTGGCGATCTGCGCCTCTTCGAGGCTTTGATCTGAGCGAGTGTACTTCGCGGCGGAGTAGGTCATCGTGGGATCGAGCCACAGTTTGTAGAAGTCGTTCCCGAGGTCGTAGTGCTCCTGGATGTTGCGACGGCTGGTCTTGAGGGAATTGGGCCGCAGCAGGTGATGCACACGGTTCACGAACTTCAGGAAGCCGATCAATTTGAAGCGCTGGGAAGAGCCGCGAAGCTGCGGGCTGGATTGAATGTTGATGATGAACCAATCGAGCACGGCCCGGAGGTCTGGCGTGTCCCACCAGCCATCGGTGTAGGCCTCGCCGAGGCCGACGCCGCCGTAGCGGGCGACATGGATGAAGAAGGGCAGCGGTTTGCGCACCTGGATGTGAGCGGTGGGCTCGGTCAGCGTGGGATCGCCAAAGAAGAGCCGCTCACCACCGGGGATGTCCATTTGCAGGCGGCCTTTGGTGAAGGTGCGGAGTGCCTTGAGCACGAGCCAGCGGTGCAGGCAGCGCTGCGAAAGGGCCAAGGCGAAACGATTGCATACAACCGGCATTTCGAGGGCCTCGATGGTGGGAAAGGTGGCGGACGGGTTCATGGCGGCGAGGTTTCAGTGAGAGAGGGGTGAGGACGGTAGAGATCGCGTTGGAGATGCGGGGCGGCGGCTTTGCGGTGAAACTCAAATTTGCGCAGCCACAGGCGAAAGGCCTGCCAGTGGATCTTGGCGATGACCTGAAGTGTGAGAGCAGGATAGCGGACGA
This sequence comes from Verrucomicrobiaceae bacterium, assembly GCA_016713245.1. Taxonomy (GTDB): domain Bacteria; phylum Verrucomicrobiota; class Verrucomicrobiia; order Verrucomicrobiales; family Verrucomicrobiaceae; genus Prosthecobacter. Next base: position 3,016,166 of record JADJPM010000004.1, read on the forward strand.
AATTCCAGGCGAGCTGCGAATCGGTGAGCGGCTGCTTTTTGCCGTGAATCCAGCTCACGAGCATCCGCTGATCGCCCTCCAGATCGTCGATGTGGATGCGAATGGCCTCACCGGGGACCTCGATCTTGAAGTGGAAGGAGGTGTCGAGGGAGGAGAAGGGCGAAACGTAGAAGTGCTTGGGCACGATGAGCTCGAAGAAGCCTTCACGCACCGGCGTGGCGAGCAGGTAGGGCTTCATCTCGTGAAAGGTGTTTGTCACCTCGCAGATGGCGTGGATGGCTTTTCCACCGACATCGTAAATGAAGTAGAAGCAGACGGGATTGAAGATGTATCCCAGCATGCGCGGCAGGGTGACGAGCCGGATGCGTGAGTCGGCCGCCAGCGCGATGCCGTGTTTCTCGGCGAGCCATTTTTCCAGATTCAGCCGCAGATGACCCGCGCCGAGGTCGAGATGATCCTCATCGCGAAAGGTGAAGGCATTGAAGCGATCCACGCTGAACAGCCGCAGTTCCCGATCCAGCCGTGGCAGCTCGTCGAGCCACAGGTCCATGAAGAAAACGTGATAACGAAACCCATGCCGACGCGGCAGGAGTCGCTCGTGCACGACTTCGCATTCGTAGAGGCTCGATGTCAGCGGCGCGTCCATGGATCACCTCCGAGGAGATGGGTGCAGGTGTCAACGGCGGACATGAAGCCGTCTTCATGAAACCCATAGCGGCCCCAGGCGCCGCAGAAGTAGGTGTGCGTCTGCTCGGAGGCCGCTCGCAGTTCCGGCAGGCGCTTTTGGGCATCGATGGCAGGAAGGTCAAACAGCGGGTGCTCGTAGTCGATGCGCCGCAGGACCTTGTCGGGGTCGATTTGATCTGCGCCGTTGATGGAGACGAAGTAGTTCGTCTTGTCGGAGACGCCTTGGAGGTTGTTCATCCAGTAGTGCGTGCTGGGTTCGACCTTGCCGTTGGCATCCTTTTCGATGCGGTAATTCCACGAGGCCCAGCAGCGTCGTGTGTGAGGCATGAAGCGCTCATCGGTGTGCAGCGTGGCCTTGTTCGCCTGATATTGAAAAGGACTCAGGATGGTCTTCTCAAGCGCCGTTGCATCGGCCAGCATGCGTAGCGAGGTGGGCGTGTGGGTGGCGAGGATGACCTTGTCAAAGATCTCGGCGGGACCTTCGCGAGGCTGAACGATCACCTTGCCATCGCGACGCTCGATTTTGACCACGGGCGCATTCAACCGAATGTGGTCCGCAAAAGGCGGCGTGATCTTCCGCACATACTGCCGGGAACCATCGCACACGGTCCACCATTGCTTGCGGGTGTGCATGCCGAGGAAGCCGTGATTGAACCAGAAGTGCATCAGCGTCCGTGCGGGAAACTCCAGCATCCGGTCCGGCGGCGTGGACCACACGGCGCTGCCCATGGGCACGACGTAGAGATCGAGGAAGTCCTGCCCGTAGCCGCAATCGCGGGCAAACTCACCCAGCGTCATGCGCTCGAAGCGCGGGTCATCCATCGCGGCGAGGCAGTGGTTGTTGAAGCGGTTGATTTGCAGCACGAAGCGCCAGAAACGCGGGCTGAGCACATTTTTGCGCTGCCCGAAAACCTTGGCCAGACCGCCGCCATTCCACTCGTAGCCGCTTGGCAGGTGCGCCATGCTGAAGGACATGTCCGTCTTCTTGGTCTCGACGCCGAGTTCGTCGAACAAGCGGCACAGAAGCGGATAGGTGTCATGGTTGAAGACCATGAAGCCCGTGTCGATGGGCAGTTCGCGGCCATCCTCCGTCACCGTGACGGTGTTCGTGTGCCCACCGATGTAATCTGCGGCCTCAAAGATCGTCAGGTCGAACTGGCGATGCAAAAAGTGAGCACAGCCTAGGCCGGAGATGCCAGAGCCGATGATGGCGAGACGGGGAAGAGACATTCCAGTGATTAACGCCTCCGCCGCCTGTTTGGATTCACTTCCCAAACAACCAAAGTGCCAGCACCAGCGTCCAGCCGATGTTGAAAACCTGACCGCCGAGGAAGGCCAGTGCCGGGCGGCCGCCGCCCAGCTTGAAAAGCTCGCCGAGGCGCGTTTCGAGGCCGATGCAGACGAAGGCGGCGGCGAACCAGATTTCGCGGATGGCTTTGAGGGGCTTACTGGCCGCCGAGGCAGCCTCGGCTGGCACGAAGTAGGAAAACACGATGGAGGCCAGGACGAAGCCGATGACGAACTTCGGAAAGCGTTCCCAAATCACCTTCGCGGAGACTTTTTGACCTCCTGCAGCACTGCCTCGCATGCTCCACCACACGCTCAAAATGAAGGCGGCGACGCCGATGAGCACGTTTTGACTGAGTTTGACGATGACACCGATCTTCGTGGCCTCTTTGCCAACCTGTTCCGTGGCGGCAGCGACGGAGCCGCTGGTGTCCAACGTGCCGCCGAGCCACGCACCGCCCACCGCCTCGCTGAGGCCCATTTTTTGAATGACGACCGGCATGATGATCATCATCGGCACCGCGCACAGCAGCACGATGGAGGTCACATAGCTGAGCTTTTTGCGATCCCCCTGAATGGCTCCGCAGGCGGCGATGGCGGCGGAGACACCGCAGATCGACACGGCGGTGGAAAGCATCACGGCGAACTCATCATCCACCTTCAGCTTTCGGGCGATGAAGAAGCACGCATACCACACCACCGGGATCACCAGCGCTCCTTGGATGAGGCCGGGCACACCTGCCTTTAGCATCTCCTGGAGCAGAATCGAAGCACCGAGTAGCACGATACCCACTTTGATGAAAAATTCCGTCCGCACCGCTGCACGCAGCCACTCCGGCACCGGCAGTGTGTGGCTCCAAAGCAGGCCCAAACCGAGCGAAAACACGACGTATTCGAGCCCCCAGGCCTTCACGCTCGAAATGGCCGCGATCTCCTGCGCCCCCCACGCCAGCCCCAAAACGACGATGGAGCCCATGATGACTTCCTTGCCCAAAAACAGCGCCGAAAGCACGATGAAGAGCACAAACATCATCCACAGCACCGGCACCCAGCCGGAGGCCACCGCGATCAAGATCGGCAGAGCCGCAAAAACCGCCTTCCAGTCCTCCGTTTGCCACCACGGCGCGGTGGACGGTGTCGGCGAAGGATAAGCAGAAGGAGCAGCGGCTGGATTCGGGGAGTCGGACATGAGCAGAACTAAACGAGCTTTACGCCCCGGCTTTTCCATTCTTCGTCATCGCGATTGTGGTCTCCACTCCAATTCGTTCAGGTGAATCATCTGGGAACGAAGCCAGCAGGGATGACGAGCCAAAAATGAGAATGCGCCGGTCACTCACCTTTTTGATCACTTCGTCGAGCAAGAGATTTAGTGACTGGAGGTCCATGACAGCCGTGCGAGTTCCTCTTTGTTCAGGATGCCGGGAAAAGGAGAGAAGCCCTTCCACATCATCGACTCCCATTCTTCGTCGCGGAGGATATCGAGCACTTTTTGCAGCCCCTCACGGCTGGTCTGCGCATCATGAAGCATGCTCCGCCAGCCTTCGAGACGTTTGACGGCGCTGTGGCCTTGGGAAAGCCAGCGGGAGATGTTGGCGAGGGGGATTTCCAGCAAGGACGGATCGGCCTCGATCTTGTCCGCGATGAGGCGGTAGCGCTCGGCGGACACCTCATCTCCCGTGCGCTCGCGGGCGACGGCGGGGGCGGCTGGTGCTGAAAGCGCGGGGGGCATGACGGGCGAATTCTGCCACACCTCGCCGGGAACGCCAAGTCGGGTTTTTTCAGCCCACCCCGCGTGGAAGGCTGATTTCAGCCGTGCAAAAGTTCGCGAAGCCTCGTATAACTGCCGCCCCAATTGCATGTCCAAAAACCTCAGCGCCCTCTCCTTCCGCAAAGGCATCGAAAAAAACGTCTTCGAACGCATGGTCGATGCCGCCGAAAAACACGGCACGGCCGAAAAGAATGATCTCGTCCGCCAGATGGGCCAGGATCATCTCTTTGGCGATGCCATCACGCTCGGCGCGGTGAGCTTCTACGATTTCATGAAGAAGGAGAACGAAGGCAAAAAAGTCTTCGTCTGCAACGGCAGCGCCTGCTTGTGCGCCGGAACGCAGGACAAGCTGCATCACACCCTCGAAACGCACTTCAAGAAGGACGAAATCGGCCACATCTGCTGCCTCGGTCGCTGCCATGAGGGCGCGGCGCTGCAATACCAAGGCAAAAACTACTCCGGCCAATCCGACGCCGCTTTGGGCGATCTTTTCAAGACCGGCAGCGGCGACAGCGAGGACCGCTACGCCGTCGTCTCGCACCTCCAGCCCGCGATTTTGACCGCCAAGTTTGAAGGCATCGAAGACTACTACGCGCCCTTCAAAAAACTCATCACCGAAGGCAATCGCGAGGCTCTCGCCGCCGAGTTGAAGGACAGCGGCCTGCGCGGACGCGGTGGCGCGGGTTTCCCGCTTTCCATCAAATGGGCTGGCTGCCGTGCCGCCGAGGGCAAAGTGAAGTACGTCGTCTGCAATGCCGACGAAGGCGATCCCGGTGCCTACATCGACAAATACCTCATGGAAAAGCAGCCGCACAGCGTGCTGCTCGGCATGATGGTCGCCGGTTGGTTCGCTGGAGCAGAAACCGGCGTGCTCTACATCCGCGCCGAGTATCCGGACAGCGTCACGATCGTGAATCAAGCCATCGCCGACCTGCATGCGGCCGGTTTGCTCGGTCAGAACATCCTCGGCACCGGCTTCAACTTCGCGCTGAAGACCATCAAAGGTGCCGGAGCCTACATTTGCGGCGAGGAGACCGCTTTGCTCGCCAGCATCGAAGGCCTGCGCCCGGAGGTCCGCACGCGTCCGCCCTTCCCCGTGAATGAAGGCCTCTACCGCAAGCCCACCATCGTCAACAACGTCGAAACCTTCGCCAACCTCCGCGCCATCCTCACGCTCGGCGGCAAAGGCTACGCTCAAATTGGCACCCCGCAGTCCACCGGCCCGAAGCTCCTCTCGCTCGACAGCCATTTCGTGAAGCCCGGCATCTACGAAGTCGCCATGGGCACGCCGCTGCAAACCGTCATCGACCTCGCGGGCGGCTTCAAATCGAAGATCAAAGCCATTCAAATCGGCGGCCCACTCGGCGGCCTCATCCCGATGAGCCACATCGCCCAGCTCACGGTCGATTTCGAAAGCTTCAAGAAAGCCGGCTTCCTCCTCGGTCACGCCGGCGTCGTCAGCATCCCCGAGTCGATGCCGATGATCGAATACATCCAGCACCTCTTCCAATTCACCGCCGACGAAAGCTGCGGCAAATGCTTCCCCTGCCGTCTCGGCAGCACCCGCGGCAAAGAACTCATCGCCAAAGCCCGCGGCGACAGCAGCTACAAGATCGACCGCGAACTCATCACCGACCTGCTCGACACGATGGAGCAAACCAGCCTCTGCGCCCTCGGCGGCGGCGTTCCGCTGCCGATCAAGAATGCACTTCAGCATTTCGAAGCGGAACTTGGCGGGTATTTCAAAGCGTAGCTTCGACTGGCAGTCGAAGCCCGCTCCACGATTGACGCCGTGCCCCCCGGCACGCTAGGATCGGCCCATGACCGCCCCTGCCTCCACCCACTACATCGCTCCCGCTATCTTTAAGGGCCAGGAAGGCACCGATGGCGGTGATGAGGTCATCATCACGCTCCCCGGCGGCGTGCAGATGCACTTCTGCTGGTGCCCACGGCCTGCGCAGCCCTTCCAGATCGGCAGCCCGGCGGGCGAGGCGGATCGTTTATGGGACGAAAAGCCCACCTGGGTCACCCTCAGCCATGGCTTCTGGCTGGCCAAGCATCCCTGCTCCCAGGCGCAGTGGCTGGCCCTTGGCATGGAGAACCGCAGCCACTTCACCGGAGACCTCAGCCGCCCGGTGGAAAACGTGAATGACGAGGACATGAAGGCCTTTTTCGCTGCCGCCACCATCCCCACCGACTGGCACATCACCCTGCCCACCGAGGCGCAGTGGGAGTACGCCTGCCGGGCCGGTGGCGGCATCGAGCAGCCCTTCGGCATCAGTAAGGGGCGCGGCCTGCACGGCCAGATCGCCAATTTCGACGCTACCGTCCCCTACGGCGGCGGCTTCGAGTGGCTAAAACGCGGAGAAACTTTGCCCGAGGGCAGCTTTCCACCGAATGCCTGGGGACTGCATGACATGCACGGCCAGCTCTGGGAATGGTGCGCGGATGGAAAGGCTGGCTATCCCGCTTCTTCGGCAGAAAAACCTCTCAAAGACCCCATAGCACATCTAAGCGGCTCGTCCCGCGTCCTTCGCGGCGGGAGCTGGATCGACCACAGCAGGGACTGCCGCGCTGCCTTCCGCGGCAGCTTCGATTCCGGCGATCGCTCCGGCTTCTTCGGCTTCCGGCCCGCCCTAGTTCCTGGAGCTCCAGACGAGCGGAGTGGGGGCAGCGCGAAAGAGAGGGGAGGGCGGAGGAAATGACGAATGTCGAATTCCGAATGACGCAACCGAGGCCAAGCCAAAGCAGGGCCAGAAGCGGCGGGATCAGGTTTCTTCCGAACTGAATTTCTGGCTCGGATGCACCCAGCAGCAGGTGCCAGTGCTTTTATCCCGATCCTGCACGAGTCCCAGCTTTGCCGACCGGTCCTCCAGCTTGAGAAAGTTGTGCAACCAAAGCAGAGCGGCACCGCTGGCCTGCTGTGGAGTCTGCCGGTCATCCGATGCATGGGCGGCGTGGACTTTTTCACCCGCAGGCAGTTTGTCGAGGCACTTCTCCAGCTTCCCGGCTGCCTCAGCGGCAGCTTTGATTTTCTCTGCGGGAAGCAGGGCCCCAAAAAGACCCGCGACGGGGTTGAATACCGTCAGAGCCAGGCAAATGCCCCTGAGGTAACTGACACCTGTGGCCAACCAAGCTGGAACTTCCTGGATGGTAAACTCTCCTTGTCCTTCGGTGCCTTGCAGCCACGTCACGGGCAGCAGGGTGCGCTCACAGTGAAGGTAGAGCCTCCATTTCTTACCAGGAAACGGCAGCCCGTCATCCGGCACGAGACTGAACAGGCTGGGCAGTTCACGCTCTGGCGCATGCAGGGCGGCGAGGTAACGTGTGACCTCCCCGGCGATGTCTCCACGCAGCCGCTCCAGTTCCTCGCGGCGTGGCAGATGCTCCATGGATCTGCGGAGCTGCTCCAGATGTCCCGCATTGTCCCACTGGACGTCCTCCATGCGCAGCAGCCGGTGCCATGAATCACTCATCTGGGTGGCGAGTGCAGGGAACTGGCGGAGCATGTCCGTGACCTTCCCCTGGATGTCCCGCGTCCTCTCACTCATTTCGGCGAGCTGTTCCTTCATCTCACCGAGATCATCGCCCCGGCCTGGCGGGAGTTCTCCGGGGCGGCTGTCCCACAGTTCACCTGCCGTCAGGTCACGATCACACTGGCCACAGGCAAATATGGCCTCCTTCCAGCCCGGTTTCCCCGAGTGAGCACGCACAGCCACACGCAGATGCTCCAGGTAGTAGCGCAGCGCCCCATGGCGCGGACAGTCCGCCGGACAGGACACCAGCTCTGTCACCGTGATGTCCTCAAAGCCCTGTTCGTGTGTCAGCTCATCCAAAAGCACACGCAGAGCACCGCGGACGATGCCCCAGAGATCGCGCGGCTGATGGCTGGCCGCCTGGATGTCGTAGCCATTGCCCCGCAGTTCCACCCGCGCGAAACCCTGATGCAGCGGTGCGAGCATGAATCCGCGCCGCCAATGCGCTGCATTCATGAAGTTCTCTCGTCCCAGGGCCTCCGCGTGCAGTCGTACCATGAGCCGGTAAAACACGAACGAGACCAACCAGTGACTCAGCGGTTGCGTGCCGTCCCGGTTCATGAGTTCCATGCGCCAGTGCATCACGGGCAGGCCTGTGGGCCAGGCAGACTCCCATGCCGTGGGTTTGCGCTCGGAAAGGCGGTTCGGCACCAGATGCCAAAGATCACTGCCCGGATGACGCAGGGGCTGGGAGAGATCAAACTGCTCCATGATGGCACGGAACACGGGAAACAGCCGCTCCGGAAAGACGAGCTTCATTTCTTTGTCCTCAACGGGAGGGCTGCTCCAGATCGCATCCATCTGGGACTGTGAAACGATTCCGCTCGGCCCGCCCTCCGCAATTCGCACGTTTAGGCGCTGGCTGCGCTGCTTGTCATTTTCGATGACAAAGCCCACGGCTTTGCTCAGCCAGTCGGGATTCAAAATCACCCAGTCACGCAGCCGGTCATTGTCGATCCATACCAGCGTGCCGAGACGATTCTGTGCCGCCGCGAACCGGCGCACATCGTCCAGTTTGGAGCATTCCTTCTCAAATTCCTCCCAGGGCATGAAGGGCTTCTCGTCACGCAGTTCGAGGAGCCGCTGCTGAACGGTCAACCAGTTGGCGGGCACCTCCTGGTTGAACCCACTTTCCGCCGACTCCGAGAAAGTAGCCAGCCGCTGCCGCAAGGCCGTGATCTGACCGTCCCGATAAGGCGGTTTGCAGTCCACCTTGAGAAAGGGATCATCCAGAAGCAGACCCTCAAACTTGCGCCCCAGCTCATCAGCGCATTTCAACTCCGCATCACGTCCAGCGGCCTCTTTCGCGACGATCAGCACCTTAGCGGTGCCTCGCGTGCGCTGGTCGATCAGGGTGAGCCATTCCTCCAGCTTGGCATGATCCTCACCGATGCGGTGATTCCACACCAGGAGGTAGATCGCCGGTGTGGTGAAAAAGATCTGATGGGTTTCCCGCATGGCCTCCTGCCCGCTGAAATCCCAGCAATGCAGCACCCCGTCCCAGCCATCTTCGCGTCTCTTGAACGTCACGGGCTTCACTTCGAGGCCGTGGGTCGTCTTTCGCTGTTCAATGAAGGGCTCATCGAGAAGTGCGTCCAGCAAGGTCGATTTGCCCATCGACCCCTCGCCCACCAACAGCAGCTTGCCTTGGCGGAGTGTGACAGAACCTTCATTCAGGTCTTTGAGGTACTGTAGCAGTCCCGCCCGACGCTCCTCTGGCGAGAGTCCCGTGGTGGCGATAATGCTGAGGTAGCTGTCATTGTCCGCGAGGTCGAAGAACAGAGGCGGTGACTCACGAGCGAGGAGGCCGGAAAACAAAGCGGGCAGCCTCGATAAACGATTCCCACGAAGATCAATTTCCACCAGAGAATCCAGCCGCCCAAGACTCTCAGGAAGCCTCTTCATCCGATTCTCCCGGATATAGAGCCGTTCCAATCTTTTCAGGTCACCAAATTGATCCGGCAGTGAATTGAAAAAATTAAAGTTCAGCCCCAGCCAGCGCAACTCTGTGAAGGTGCAGACTTCATCTGGCAGCACCGTGAGATGATTCCCCGTGAGGTCCAGGTAGCGCAGTCCGGTGAGCTTGCCGAAGTCCGGCGGCAGTTCCGTGAGGCCCAGCCCGGCGAGGCTCAGGTGGTCGCGGCCTTTGCGCAGGCAGAACTCGACGCGGCGGGCGGCTTCGGCGGCAGGTGAATCAGGAACGGGCATATCGGGGATCTTGAGCTAGAGCGCAAGGGAATGGCAAGCGTTCAGTTGGCATCACAAAACAGACCTGAGCAGATCGGCACATACCTCAGAGGCCCTTTGCACAACTTCACGGGAAAATGGTGAAGCAAAATTCCGCTTCATGGACCATTCGAGCCAGCAGACGGCCGAATATCAGACTGGCCCGGGGCTGGCCGGGACGGCCCCAATGCCAGACCGAGCTGGCATTTCCAACTCACCGCTGGAGGTAAAGTGGAGGCCGGAGAAATCGTCGTTGGCGATGTGGAGGTGGCCGTCGAGATCAATCCAATCGGCCCAGGGGGCCAAATGAGCGGCGGCGGTGGTGCCGAGGCTGCTTTCGATCATGCAACCCAGCAGGACTTTGAGGCCCTCGGCTCTCGCTTTGGCGATCATGGCGATGGCGCCATCGAAGCTGCCGCATTTGAGGAGCTTCACATTCACGCCATCCACATAGGGGGCGAGCGCAGCCACGTCCTCGGCATTTTGGGCGCTTTCATCGGCAAAGATGGGCGGGCAGCGTGCGGGTAGGCGGGCACGTAGATCCTCCCAGGCATCGACGCCATGGGAGTGATGGATGGGCTGCTCGATGAGGGCGGGCTGATACTCGGCGAGCTTTTCGATCATCGCCGGGGCTTGCACGGGGTCCCAGCCACCGTTCACATCGAGCAGCAAATCCGCCTCCGGGGCAGCATAGCGAGCGATGGAGACGGTGGCGATATCGAGGCCGAGATCACCGGAGCCGAGTTTCAGTTTGAGCACGCGGAATTGCTTCGCGAGCTGCTCCACGCGGTCGCCAAAGGCATGCAGGTCCTCAGGAATGCCGAGCGAGTGGCAAGCGGGCGGGGTGGTGCCTTCCGGGCCGAGCTTTTGAGCGGCGATCGCTCTCAGCGGGATGCTTTGCGCCTGGCAGACGATGTCATGCCGGAGGAGGTTGAAGGCCAGCGAGGCGGCTCGGGGTAGTCTTTGAGGTAAAACGGGTAGGGAGACGAGTCGCAGCGTCTCCGCAGGGTCTTCGGCGTAGTAGGGCACAAAGGGGGCCTCGGCGATGTGATCGCCTTCGTGGAGCCTCAAAACCTGCCGCGTCGAGGAAACACCATGCGCGATGCGAAAAGGCACGCGGAGATGGAGCGTGTGCAGCGAGGCTTTCATGGGATTCCTGGCTCAGGAATCTCAGCGCTCGCTGATCGGCACGACTTTCTGGCCGTAGGGCTTGCCGACGTATTCGCTGAGGGGACGGAAGAGGCGGTTTTCGCTCCACTGCTCGAGCACATGGGCGGTCCAGCCGCTCATGCGGGCGATGGCGAAGATCGGTGTGAAGAGGTCCGTCGGGATGTCGAGGCTGTAATAAACCGTGGCGGAGTAGAAATCGACATTGGCGTTGAGGTTCTTCCGCTCACGCATGATGGTCGCGATGCGCTCGGACATCTGGATCCATTTGGCCTCGCCGAGCTGCTCGGTGAGCTTGATGGCCATCTCACGAAGGTGCGGGGCGCGGGGGTCGAGCACCTTGTAAACGCGGTGGCCGATGCCCATGATCTTCTTCTTCTGTGCGAGGGCGTCCTCGACCCAGGCGTCCACCTTGTCGAGATCACCAATTTCCTGGAGCATGTGGATGACGCCTTCGTTGGCACCACCGTGGAGCGGACCTTTGAGAGCACCGATGGCGGCGGAGATGGCGGAATACATATCGCTCAGCGTGGAGGCAACGACGCGGGCGGTGAAGGTGGAGGCATTGAAGCCGTGCTCGGCGTGGAGGATGTAGGCGATGTCGAGCGTGCGCTCGGCTTCCTTCGAGGGGACCTCGCCGTTCATGAGGTAGAGGAAGTGGGCGGCCTCGGAGAGGTCCTTGCGCACGGGGGGGAGCTCGAGACCCTGGCGGGAACGGTGGAAGTAGGCCGCGATGACGCCAATCTGTGAGGTGAGGCGGATGGCGTTGGCGAGATTTTCGCCGACGTCGATGTCGAAGCGCTTCTGATCGTAGCAGCCGAGCATGGAGACGGCCGTGCGCATGATGTCGATGGGCTTGGCGGTCTTCGGCGCGGTTTTGAGGAAGTCGATCACGCCCTGGGGGAGTTCACGCTCGGCGCGGAGGGCGGTGGTGAGCTTATCGAGTTCAGCCTGGGTGGGGAGGCGGTTGTAGTAAAGCAGGTGAACGACCTCTTCGTAGCTGACTTTGACGAGTTCGTTGATGTCGTAACCGCAGTAGAAAAGGACGCCCTCAGCTCCTTTCACCTCACCGAGACGGGTTTCAGCGGCGACGATACCTTCAAGACCTTTGGAGACGACGGACATGGCGTGGAGCGGGTGAGTGGGGGTGGTGAGAAAAAAGAGAGCCTTCGGGTTTAGCGTGGAGCAAACGGGGCACAAGAAAAACTCCGTTCACAGGCTAATTTTGCGGCCCATGCGAGGCTATTTGCGCAAGCCCTGTGCCATTCGTATCAAACACTGTCACAGTTTATCCATCCGGCGGGCGGCCAGCACCATCCAGGGTCTTGTTTTGTCTTGCCAAGCTGTGCCCGTCTCCCTAGCCTCGCCGCCGCTTATGAGCGACACCACCGGCCAATCCATTAAATTCAAGCTCTTCCTCATGATGATCCTCGAGATCGCTATCTGGGGGGCTTGGCAGATCAAAATCTTCTCCTACATGGGCATGCTGAACTTCAGCGCCGGGCAACAAGGGCTGGTGGGGAGTGTTTTCGGCATCGCCTCGCTCGTCGGCATCTTTTTCAGCAATCAATTCGCCGACCGGAATTTTAGTGCCGAGCGCTTTTTGGCCTTCAGTCACGCGGTGGGCGGCCTCGCCCTGCTGGGCACGGCCTTTGCCACAGATTTCACCACCTTCTTCAGCTGCTTCCTCGTTTATGGCCTGCTCTATGTGCCCACCATCTCGGTGACGAACTCCCTCGCCTTCGCCAATCTCAAGGACCCGGCCAAGGACTTTGGCTTCGTGCGCATGGGCGGCACCATCGGCTGGATCGTCGTGAGCTGGCCCTTTATCTTCCTCCTGGGTGAGCAGGCAGGCGCAGCGGAAACTAAATGGGTCTTCATTGTGGCGGCCATCATCAGCTTCGTGCTGGCGGCCTTTAGCCTCACGCTCCCGCATACCCCACCGCGTAAAGATGTCGAAGGCATGGACAAAGTCGCATGGCTGAAAGCGGTGAAACTGCTCGGCACCCCCTTTGTACTGGTGCTTTTCATCGTCACCTTCATCGATTCCACCATCCACAACGGCTACTTCGTCGTCATTGATGGCTTCCTGCAACGAGTGGGCATTTCAGCGAACATGAGCATGGTCGTCAGCAGCATCGGCCAGGTGGCGGAGATCGTCACCATGCTCATCCTGGGCTCCGTGCTGAAAAAGCTCGGCTGGAAGATCACCCTCATCATCGGCATCATCGGCCATGCGGCACGCTTTGGCGTTTTTGCCTTCTTCGGCACGCCCGACAGCGCCTGGCTCATCATCGCCATCCAAGTGCTGCACGGCATCTGCTACGCGTTCTTCTTTGTCACCGTTTACATCTTTGTGGATGCCGTCTTCCCGAAGGACATCCGCTCCAGCGCCCAGGGGCTCTTCAACCTACTCATCCTCGGCGTCGGCATGGTGGTGGCCAGCCAGCTTTTCCCTCGTCTCGCCGCGCACTACACCGTCGGTGGTGTGGTGGATTACAAGCAGCTCTTCCTCGTGCCCACCGGCATGGCACTGGCTGGCATCGTGCTCCTCGCCCTCTTCTTCCGCCCGCCCACCCACGGTCCGGAAGGTGACGTGAAGCATTAAGGCCTCACCGCCCTGCCGCGCACCTCGAGCACAAGAAGAGGCGCTTGCCAAGTGCCTCACGATCCGTCGGGACTTGGCAAGTCCCGCTCCTTGTTGTTTCATTCCCCATGGTAAACCACGGTCTTTTTCATCGAAGCGGCACTCCAGGTGGACCAGGTGCGGACGTTGCGATCCTTCCCATCTCGGGCCGAGCCTCCGGCAGTGACCAGGTGATCAAGGCGAGCCTGCTCGATGCGGGTGAAACTGCGACTGAACTCGAACTGCTCCGCACGGTAGCCTCTGGTCTCGGTGTCGTTTGGGGCCAGGATGAACTCGGAGCTTGGGCCATGGTGCCCAACGAGCCCCGCTCCGCTTTCGCCACATCACCAGAGCCGCTGATCGAACTCCCCCACGCCCTCTATCGCGAAGACGACAACGGCGCTCGTTTCCTCATCGCCTGCTACGCCACCCAAGCCGAAGCAGAGGCCAAAGCCGCTGAACTGGCGCGGGGCGGGCACAAGCAACACTATTTCGTTCAGCCTCTTGGACAGAATGTTGGCGGTTCCTCCTGCGAACGTGTCACCTAAAATCCTCCGCATAACCTCCACTTTGGAGTCGAGCCGCCAGCTCACGCTTTCAGAAGACGCCGTTGCTCAAGGACGGCTCACGAGCGGCATGCAGTTTCAGGTGAGCCTGACTCCGTCCGGAACGCTTATTCTGCGTCCTGCACACGCGAGGCAAAAATCGCTCGTTGAGTATCTCCATGGCCTTGAGGGCCTCGAACTGTCGCCGAATCGCGAACCTCTCGGCCCGCCGATTGACCTGTGACCTACCTCCTCGACCCCAACGTGCTTTCGGAAGGCATGCGACCCCAGCCTGATCCGCTGGTCATCGCTTGGTTGGATCAACATCAGGAAGAACTGGCCCTCGTTGCACTTCTCCTGGCTGAACTCGCCAGCGTGCGCGGCCTGCAGAACCGCTTTGACCACGGTGCGTCGCCGGTGGCCCACGCGAGTCGGCGTGAGTTTTCAGGGCAAAGTCGGTGAGGTGCGCTCGATCAAATTCGTGCCGTGGACAAAACCCGGCTGATCAAACGCCTCGGCAAGCTCGATTCGCGGACCACGGATGTGGTTCTCGACACGCTGGCGGAGATGTTCGCGCTTTGAGGTTGTTTTGCGCTGGGAATACAGAACAGCCACCGGCTGGAGTTGCCCGAATGATCCACAGTCGCATGACTTGAACACAACCATCACTGACGTATGCACCCCGCATGGCCTGGAGATTTCATCAATGCATCACCCACGGGGAAATCGATAACACCGAGCGTGGTCGCGTCACGGGCAAGCTGTGGCTGATCGGGCGCGAGGAGCCGGTGATCCTCGATCTGGATGGTGATGCATGGCCTGACCTCGCGGGCAGCAAGCTGACCTTCGTAAACACCTGCCCGCAGTCGAAGCCGGAGAAAATGGAGGGGCTTTCCATGCTGCAAACAGGCTCCGTCGGTGACATGACCGCCTCGCAGAAGCGCAAAAAGCTGCTCGTGCCCGAGGAAGTGTGGATGAAGGCGATCGAGGAGCGCCGCTTTCACGAAATCCCCTGGGTACTGGCAAACTCGCTCTACCTCGAATGGTTCAGCGGCAGCAATGGGCGCGTCGTCATCCAGACCTGTGACTACACCCTGACCATATCCGAAAAGCACTGGCAGCCCGACGAGCACGAACAAGCGGCCCAAGCCGCCATCAATGATGAGAACATGCGTGCCTACATGGAAGAGCTGGAGCGGGCTATGGGCGGAGATCCGCAAAGCCAGTCTCCAGACGAGACGACGTAAAAAAGCGGCGGCGTGGTGAATTCGCAAAACACGCCACCGAAGTCCGTTTGGACCTCATGCGCTCCATCCTCCTCGCTTTGCTCGCTGTGCCTGCTTTTGCTGCTGAACCGGTTGTTTTCGTGTCTGCCTTCGCTTCGGGCGAAAAGGCCGGGATCCATGCGTTTGGCTTCGACACCGAAAAAGGCACGCTGAAGCCACTGAAACGCGCCACGGGCATGCAGAGCCCGTTTTTCATCGCGCTCTCGCCGGATCGGCGGTTCTTGTATTCCATCGATGAATTCGGAGGGAAGGACAATTTCGTCGCCGCCTTCGCGATTGAAGGTCGTGGCGGCGATTTGAAGCCGCTCAATCGTCAAAACACCCGCGGCACGGCCTCGTGTTTCCTCGATGTCGATCCCACGGGCCAATGCGTGCTCGTCGCGAACTACAGCAGCGGCAACGTCGCCTCTTTTCCCGTGAAGAGCGATCGCTCGCTCGGCGAGGCGGTGTCGCTTTTCCAACACAGCGGCTCCAGCGCCGACCCGCAGCGGCAGAAAGGCCCGAACGCGCACTGCTTCGTCATCAGCCCCGATGGCAAATACGCCCTCGCCTGCGATCTCGGCATCGACAAGGTCATGATCTATACCCTCGACGCCGCCACCGCGAAACTCGCGCCGAACACGGCGCAGCCCTTCGCCAAACTCACGCCCGGCAGCGGCCCGCGTCATCTGACCTTTCATCCAGGCGGCAAACTCGTCTATCTCATCAACGAACTCGCCAACACGATCACCGTCT
The DNA here is from genome assembly GCA_016713245.1 of Verrucomicrobiaceae bacterium. Taxonomy (GTDB): domain Bacteria; phylum Verrucomicrobiota; class Verrucomicrobiia; order Verrucomicrobiales; family Verrucomicrobiaceae; genus Prosthecobacter. The sequence goes on from JADJPM010000004.1 coordinate 3,032,029, forward strand.
TCGATTGGAGCGCCGCTGATGGCACGCTGAAGGAGAAACAAACCATCGCCACGCTTCCGAAGGACTTCACCGGCAAGAGCTACACCGCGGATTTGAAGATCACGCCTGATGGCAAGCACCTCTACGGCACCAACCGCGGCCGCGACAGCCTCGCCAGCTACCGCATCGCCGCCGATGGCACCCTCACACTCCTCACCATCCAGCCCAGCGGCGGCAAAGGCCCACAAAACCTCCTCATCACCCCCGACGGCCGCTGGCTCCTCTGCGCCAACATGCCCGGCAACAACGTCGTCGTCTTCCAAATCGATTCCGCCAGCGGAGCCATCACAGCAAAAGGTGAACCCGTCGAAGTCCCGATGGCCTCGTGTATCCGGTGGATGGAGTGATCTGATGCGCGACAGCGTCGTGGAGTGCGGTGGCAAAGATGCGGGGGCCACCTGGCATCGACGACACCGCTTTCGATAGCCCTGATCGCGTTGAATGGCCAAACAACGTCGTCCGGCTGGCGAAAGCGGTGTCGCGCCAAGGCTTGCCACCGCACTCCACGACGCTCTCGCGAGTTCGTAATTTCTGTGCATGCTCGAACATTCCTATGAAGCGATCGCTGACATACCTGATCTTTGTTGCCCTACTTTGTGGCGTGCTCTGGCGTGCAGAGTTGGAGTTGCGATGGGGATGGGAGAGCTTGGCATGGGGAGAGCAATTTCACTGGGCCATCCCGTTTGGCGGATTGATTTTCATGACTTGGGTTTCACGAATGGCACGTCCGGCAAGGCATTGGAAGCTGATGGCGGAACTCACTCTGCTTTGGGCCGTGTTTTACACTGCGCTCGAGTTTATCCTTCTACGGTTCTTCTCCCGCTGGCTCTTCACGTTTAACTTTCACTACTACTATCTGGGCTGTGCCCTGCCTCTGATTTGGCTTCTTTTACCACACAGCTTATTCGTGGTCTGCCGTCGCCACGGACTTCAAACACCCAGAAGACTGAAGTGGATGTCACTGGTTTGTTTTTTCGCAAGCTGGCCTCTGGCTGTCTGGCTTCTCGACTTGGTAGATCATCGCGGAGGAGCAGATCTCATTCACGCTCTCAAAAGCGGATTTGTGATTCCCCTGCTCGTTCTTTCGTTGGGCTTTCCTCTGCTCTTTGCCAAGCGGGCTGATGAGTCGGCGGCTTGAACGGCGTATCCGTTCACATGCCAAAATCCCTCCTCTGCGCCCTCCTCATCTCCGCGGTGTCATCTCTCAGCGCTGCCGAGCCGCTGGACTTCACGGTGAAGCTCGAAACGGTGATGAAGCATGACGACGGCAAGTTTCTCTGGTTCCACCCACGTGCTGCAGCGGTGCCGGGTGGCGTGGTGATGACGATTCAGAAGCACCTCAAGGTCTCCGACTACTACTCGGGGCTGCATTTCATGCGACGCGACGGCGTGGACGGCGCGTGGAGCGGGCCGGTGCTGCCGCCGGAGATCGATTGGCAGCCGCAGGCGGATGGCGTGACGCTCAGCGTCGCGGATGTGACGCCGGGCTGGCATGAGAAGACCGGCAAGCTCCTCGCGATCGGCTGCCGCGTGCGCTACAGCCCGAAGGGCAAGCAGCTCGATGACGTGAAGCGTGCGCATCAGACTGTGTATGCCGTCTTTGACCCGAAAACGTCGAAATGGACGCCGTGGCAGGTTTTGGAGCTGCCGGAGGGCGAGGAGTTCAACTTCGCCCGCAACGCCTGTGCGCAGTGGATCGTGAAAAACGACGGGAAACTGCTCGTGCCGCTCTACATCGGCAAAAGCGCCAAAGATCGCTTCAGCACGACCGTGGCCGAATGTCGCTTTGATGGCGAAAAGCTTGTGTATGAGCGAAACTGCGACGTTTTGCGCCTCGGCGTGGCGCGGGGGCTTTATGAGCCGTCCTTGATCGAGTTTGGCGGTCGCTACTACCTCACGCTGCGCAACGACGAACGCGGCTACGTGAGCGTGTCCGATGACGGACTGCATTTTGCCGAGCCGAAGCCCTGGACCTTCGATGACGGCGCGGAACTCGGCAGCTACAACACGCAGCAGCACTGGCTGGCGCATCGCGACGGTCTCTTCCTCGTCTATACCCGACGCGGCGCGAGCAACGACCACATCGTTCGCCATCGCGCCCCGCTCTTCATGGCGCGGGTCGATCCCGAGAAGCTCCAAATCATCCGCGCGAGCGAAAAGGTCGTTGTTCCCGAGCGCGGCGCGGAGCTGGGCAACTTTGGCTGCGCCCGCATCAGCGACGACGAATCCTGGGTGACGGTGTGCGAAGGCATGTTCATGAAGGATTCCAAAGCCCGCGGTGCCGAGGGCGCGACGTTTGTGGCGCGGATTTTCTGGTCGAAGCCGAATACGCTAGAGCGGTAGGGTGCGAGTCACTCAACGCCGCTCCGTGCTTTCGAGATGTCCTTGCCAGCCGAAGTGGCAGCGGAAGTCGAGGGTGTGGGTCATTCCCTCAAAGGCATCGACATTCCAATCGGGGTTGTTGGAACTCACGCGGATGTCGGAAGGTTGGAAGGCGACGAGCGGCAGTTCTTTGAGGGTGAAGGAACCGGCGAGCAGGCGTGTCTTTCGCCAGTCGAAGCCCATCAAGCGGGCGCTCACGCAATCGACGGCCACGGGATGAGTGCCCGCAAGCACCACGCCGCAAAGCTTGGGATCACAGGCCATGGGACCATCCCCGTCCCCGGCGATGAGTCCATCGACGAGGATGAGCTGGCGCTGGGGCTTCGTGCGAGGTTTGGCATGGCCGTCGAAGTAGCTGAAGCATTTGTGCAGATCGAGGATCATGCGCCAGGCGGTGTCGTTGCCATGCCAGTTGCCGGAGCGAACAACCTTTTGCGTGTCACCAAAGACGAGGCGACCAAGCTTTTTAAGCGGCACAAAGAGCCAGGAGAGGAAGTGACGGCCAAAGAGGATCTTTTTGGCGCTGCGCATGAGAAAGCCTTCCAGCGCCCGCTTGGAGCTCGATTCGGCAAATTGATCTCCTCCCTCGGCTGGCGTGCCTTCGGTATGCCTTGGCAACCAATTGGTGCGGGGCGTGGTGCCGACGAGGTTTTTCAGCGCGACGGTGAGGCCCACTTTTTTGTGCGTTTTGAGCTTCGGAAGGTTGATGAGCACATCGGCGGCCATCGGCGTGCGGCAAATGCGGTATTCGTGATGCGGATCGGTGTGCTGGCGGTTGGTCGTAGCGTAGTCAAATGAGGCTCCGTAGAGCTTGCCGAGGCCGGGAAAGCCGAAGAACTCGCTTTTTTCATCCAAATGCACGTCCACCGCCCCGGCGGGGTCGCTCGGCAGCTCGCGTTTGGAGACGGTGACGCCATCGACGACCTTCCACTCCTCACAGCGCATGTCGAAAAGCGTGAAGGTGATGCCGGGAAAGTCGCGTCGGCATTCCTCGATGAGGTCATCCAGCCGATGAAGCCTTCGGATGGCATCGAAAGACGAATCGCTCTGGGGCGCATCGCAGAGGGTGACGCGTCCACTGCCACGGAGTTGCCGGGCCGCCCAGCGGGCCACCTCGCGGACAAAGGCGGGATGCGTGATGATGGCCAGCCAGCTGGCCTCCTCGTGCGGAGTGCGGGTGTCGTGCTCCTTGACCCAGTTTGGCTTGATGACGACGTGCTCCCCCGGTTGGATAAAATCTACCGGCAGCCCGATGGCGGCGATGGCGGCCTCGATTTGCCCGCGCAGCAGCGCCGCATCCTCATAGGCGGGCTGGCCGCGGATGACGGAGACGTGGGGGGAGCCAAATGAGGACGGAGTGAGCATTCAGGCACTTTTATCTTTTATCTTTGCTCCTTCACCTTTTTATTCCCGGTCTCGTGTTCCGCTTTCTCCGCAACGTCATCTTGCTTGTGATTGCCAGCTTTCTGCTGGCGGCGGGGGTGTATGCCTTCACGGATTCGTTCAGCCAGCGCTGGCGGGGTTTTGTGACGGGGGAACTGGCCAAACATGGCGTGTTCCTGGATTTTGACCGGCTTATGATCAGTCCCTTTGGCGGACTGATGGCACGGGAAGTGAGGCTCTTCAATGATCGCGAACGCCAGCAGCAGCTCGCGAGCGTGGATAGCCTGCATCTGGAGGTGAATGTGGCGGAGCTGATGGAGGGACGGGTGAATGTGGAATCCCTAGAGCTGAGCCACGCCTCCGTGGCGTTACCAGTGGACCCCGAGCGGCCGGAGTTGACGGTGATCAAGCTGGAGGATTTCAACGCGAAGGCGGTGCTCAATGGCAGCCAAGTGGAGATCCGCCAGGCCCAGGGGGTGCTCTCCGGCATTCAGCTGGACATTCGCGGCGTGCTGACGCTGCCGAAGGGCGAGGCAAAGCCGGATGAGGAGAAAAAAAGCGCCCTCGAGCGCCTCAGCATGATGCGTGAACATAGGGCGCAGATCCAAAACGGCCTTGATTGGCTGGCGCGGTTTCAATCTCCCAAGAAGCCACTCATCAGCCTCGAAGTCAGCGGTGATCTGAACAAGCCACAGGAGCTGAAGGCTGATCTCTCCTTCCGGGCTGAGCAGCTGCAATACGAGGATTACCAATGGGCCGAGTGGATCGCCGATGCGGAATACGATGGCGGCATGATCGATGTGAAGCGTCTGCATTTGCGAGATCACCTGGGCCAGATCGAGGCGACGGCCACTTGGCGCCTCGGTGCGGAGCGTGCCCGCTTCCGCCTGAGTTCCAGTGCGGACATTCCAGCGCTTGCCCGCACCTTCTTCGATGTGGATGGGCTGCGTGAGGCGGTATTTTACGAGCCGCCAGAGCTGGCGCTGGAAGGCTTCTGGTATCCGGGGCGCAACAAGGGCAAGTCGAAGGAGGAGCAGGTCTTTCCCGCCGAGGTCACCGGAAGAGTGGACTGCAAACGCTTCGGCACACGTGGGGCCGTTTTTGAAGGCATGAGCGCCAGCATCGGCGTGAACGCGGACGGTTTTTATGTGCGTGATGCCGTGCTGAAGCACAAGACCGGGCAGGTGCTGCTCCAACTCATGCAGCACCGCACCCTGGGTGTGAAGTATGATGCCACGCTGCGCATGGACCCGAATGTGCTGCTGCCTTTTGTGCTGCGTGAAAAGACTCGTGATGTGATCCGCCGTTTCCAGTTCGATGAGAAATCCCACATCGACGTGCGGGTGGCAGGTGCCGGGCCATCATTCATTCTCCAGGACGGCGTGAACTCCGGCCATGGCGTGCTGCGGAACTTCCACTACAACGGCGTGTATCTGGAGGAGATGGAGGCGGATCTGGCCTTCCAGGGTTTCTTCCAAAACTTCCGCAATGTGCGCATCCGCCACCCGAAAGGACCCGCCAGCGTGGACGATGTGTTTTTGAACGACGCTGAAAAGTGGGTGCGCCTCACGAACGTCCAGGCCGCCAGTGACACAGCAGATCTCCTTCGCTGTTTTGCCCCAAAAGCTGCAGCACACATCGCGAAATACCGTCTCACCGATGGCACGGAGGTCGCTGTCAATGGAACCGTGGGCATCCGCGAACCGAAGTTCAATGATTACACTGTGACCTTCCGCAAACCCGATGGGGTGGGCCATTACGAGCTGTGGCGGAAGGATTACACCATCGAAGCCCCAGATGGCGTGGTGAAGATCAAAGACAGCATCCTCTCCTTCGATGTGAAGGGCAGGCTCTTCGAGCGTCCCTTCCGCGCCGTGGGCCAGACGGACCTCACACCCGGACTCATCGCCTACAATGTGGATGTGAATGCCGGTCTCTTTCCGTATGAGGTGTTTGGCAAGCAACTCGGCTTCACCGCTTTGAACGCAGATATCAAGGCTCGGGGCGATGATGTGGCCTTTGATGTCAAAGCCAAGGTGCTCGGCGGCGGTGTGACGATGAAAGGCTCGCTTGATACCTCCAGTTCGCCAAACCCTTACAAGGGTGAGGTGCGTCTTGATGCCATCAGCTTCCGCCAGTTTGAGCAGACCTACTCAAAAAATGATGACACCAGCGAAGGGGATCTCACCGGCCATTTGAACTTCACCGGCCGCGTGGATGACTGGAAGGCGCTCAAAGGAAGCGGCGTGCTCATCATCGTGAATGGCAATCTGCTCTCGGTGCCCATTCTCGGCCCGCTCACGCCCATCATCGGTGCCTTGCTGCCACGGCCCATCGCCGGTTACAACATCGCCAAAGAAGCCTCGTGCAATTTCACCATCGCTGATGGTCATCTCACCACGAAAGATCTCGTGGCGCTCACCAGCAGCTTCCGCGTCACCTCGCGTGGCAGTGTGGATTTCATCCGCGATGATCTCGATTTCGATGCGGAGGTACGCATCCGCGGCCTTTTGGCCATTCCCACTTTCCTGCTCAGCGAGCTGCTCGCCTATCACGGCACCGGAACCGTCTCGAATACCAAATGGTCCCCGAAACTCCTCGGCGGTGGAAGGGGCGGCGGCAGCAACGAGGCATCACCACCTCCCGCCACGCCGCAGGAGCCGCCCAAGAAGCGCCGCTCGCTGTTTGGAAACTGACGCAGAAGGTTGAACGGATGCGCCGCGCATGCTCGTTTGTGGCTCTCCGCATGAAACCGCTCCTCTCCCTGCTCTCCGTCATCGCCCTCGCCGCCTCGCTGCATGCTGAAAAGATCGTCGAAGTCGTCGGCGAAGGTTTGAAGGAGCCTTTTGGCACTGAATTCGATTCGAAGGGCACGATGTATGTCGTGGAGATGGTGAGCGGAAATCGCCTCTTCCGCGTCGATGACGGCGGAAAGCTCGTTCACCTCGCCGGACAAGAAAAAGCAGGTTACAGCGGCGATGGCGGTCCAGCTCTCAATGCGCAGTTCAATGGTCCGCATAACCTCGCCGTGCTGCCGGATGGCAACATCTTGATCGGCGACACCTGGAACGGCGTCGTGCGGAAGGTGGACCTCAAAACCAGCACCGTGAGCACGCTGCCAGGCTTTAAAGCCACGGGTAAAAACATCAAAGGCACGGGTCCCTACTGCATCACCCTCGATTTCACCGGCACGAAACTCTACATCGCCAATTTGCAGCAGGTACATGTCGTCGATCTCGCCAGTGGCACCTGCTCCGTGGTAGCTGGCAACGGCAAAAAAGGCCGTCCTGAGGATGGCGCCATCGCCACCGAAGCCCCGCTCGTCGATCCGCGTGCTGTGGCCGTGGATCGCAAAGGCCAGATCTACATCCTCGAACGCGGCGGCAATGCCCTGCGCGTCGTCGGCACTGATGGCAAGATCCGCACCGTGGTGAACGCCAGCGGCAAAAAGGGCGGCGATGGCGATGGAGGCCCCGCTGTGGATGCCACGATGGATGGCCCCAAACATCTATGCGTGGACAAGGATGACACGGTGATCATTGCCGATGCCGAAAGCCATCTCGTCCGCCGCTATATCCCCGCCACCGGCAAGATCGAGCGTCTCGCTGGCACTGGCAAACACGCCAAAGGCGCTCCCGGCGTCGATCCCAAAGCCTGCGCCCTTGCCCGCCCCCACGGCGTGACCATTCACCCGATCACCGGCGAGCTTTACATCACCGACAGCTACAACAATCGCGTGCTGAAGATCGTGAAGTGAATCCCGTAGGCTCGTTCGCTAGAACGAGTGCTTGGGAAGCTTTCGAAAGCCAAGAGACGCCCGACTTCCGCATTCTGGCGAATGCGCCTACAGGCACCGTCGTAGGCTCGTTCGCCAGAACGAGGCCTTTCGCCACGTTCACTTTCACATGTCGAAGGCCCCAGAATCACACAACGAGGATGACCTTCCTGGCCATCTCCCGCGTCTGGCTGAGAGCGCCTACCAGGGCAAAGCCATCGTGCATTGGACCTTTACCGTGCGGGACCGGGGCACGGGCTGGCTTGATGCCCGGTTCACCACACGCTTTCGATGGCTCATGCTGCATGGCTGCGGTCGTTACGAGGTGGCCTGCCCGGTGCATTGCCTCATGCCGGACCACGTTCACATCCTCCTCCACGGCTGGAGCCAGCAGGGCGATCAGCGAGGTTTCATCCGCTTCCTGCGCCGTCAATCGAGCGCCTTGTTGAAGAAAAGCGGGCACCACTGGCAGCCGCAGGCGCACGACCATGTGCTCCGCCCGCAGGAAAGCGACCGCTACGCCTTCGAGGCGCTGGTGCATTACATCGCCCAGAACCCCATGCGTGCGGGTCTTGTGAAGCAGGCCCAAGACTGGCCGCACACTGGAGCCATCATTCCCGGCTCCCCCGAGCTGAAGCTCTGGCAGCCCGACTTTTGGGTGCGCTACTGGCGCTTGAAGAAGTCGCGCGAAGCTCTGTAGGTTCGTTCGCGAGAACGAGGGCTGGGAGAGCCTTCACAAGCCAGGAGACGTTCGTTCCGCATTCTGGCGAATGCGCCTACACCAGCCAGCGTCACGAAATCAGCTCGGGGATGGCTTTGCCATTCTCGACGATGTGAACGGGGCGGCCGTTGAGGTCGTCGAGGGTGACCTTGGTGTAATCGATGCCGAGGTGATGGTAAACGGTGGCGAGGAAGTCGCTGGCGTTGCAGGGGCGCTCGACAACGTCTTCGCCGCGTTTGTCGGAGGCACCGATGACACCGCCGGTCTGGATGCCGCCACCGGCCCACACATTGGTGAAAGCACGCGGCCAGTGATCGCGGCCGGGTTGCAGCGTCCCTGCAGGTGCACTGGCATCCCCTGCCCCGGTGCTGCGATCAAAGCTGATCTTGGGCGTGCGGCCAAACTCGCCGGTGACGACGACGAGCACGCGTTTATCGAGTCCGCAGGCGTAAATGTCCTCGATGAGGGCAGAGACGGCGCGGTCATAGGTCGGCATGCGGAAACGCAGCGCTTCAAACTGATGCTGATTCACCGCGTGGTCGTCCCAGTTGTTCACGCGACCGCACAGCGGGCCGCTCAGGCTGCTGGTGATGATTTCCACACCCGCTTCGACGAGGCGACGAGCGAGCAAAAGCTGCTGGCCCCAGCGATTGCGACCGTAGCGATCCCGCGTGGCGGCATCTTCCTTGTTCAAATCGAAGGCATCACGCGTCTGTGGATTGGTGAGCAGCGTGGCGGCCTGGGCTTCGAACTCATCGAGAGCTCCCAGCTCGCCTTCGCGGTCAAACGCACGCTCCATTTTGTCGAGACTGCGGCGCAACGCCACGCGGTCGCTCAGGCGGCGTGTCTCAGCATCATCCGCAAGGCCGATGTTTGGCACCTGAAAGCTCGGGCGGTTGGGGTCATCGCTCACGGCAAAAGGTGCATAGGCATCGCCCAGATAAGCCGGGCTCGAATACTCTGGCGAGGCGGCTGGCACGCCGATGTAGTTTGGCAGCGGATTGGCGCGTCCGCCTTCCTTCGCACGGAGGTAGTGCGCCACGGACATCCAATCCGGCAGACGCGGCTTGGGCTTGTCACGCGTGTCTTTGTCGCCGGAGAACATCTGCATCGTGCCGGCGGGGTGACCGCCAGCGGATTGATTCATCGAGCGGACGATGGTGAACTTGTCCGCGATCTTCGCATTCATCGGCAGCAACTCGGTGAAGATCGTACCCGGCACTTTCGTGCTGATCGTTTTGAAGGGACCGCGATACTCGCTGCCGGAGTCCGGCTTCGGATCGTAGGTGTCGATGTGCGATTGACCTCCCGGCAGCCAGACCATGATGATGGACTTGCGCTCGGACTTCGGCTTCGCGGCATTCTCAGCACGCAGTTTCAGCAGTCCGGGCCAGCTCATCGTCGCCATGCCGGCCAGACCGAACTGCATGAAGCCACGACGCGATAGCGGACCGGCGCAGCGAACGAGAGATGGAGGTTGGATGATGGAGGACATGAGGGTGACAAACCTACGCCCTCCATGCGCCGCCTTTATCGAGCGAAGAAAGCATTGCGCCCTCCTCTCCTCGCGTTATGGACAGTGCTCCCTTCATGGAAAAGAACACCAAATCCATCCTGACAGACCTCCAGTCACTCGACACGGCGTCGCTGAAAGCGCGCCTGGGCGAGCTCCGGAGGTATCTTTGACGTCCCGAGACTACGCGATGAGCTGGCGATGCTCGAAGACCGCATGGGAGCCCCCTCTTTCTGGGATGATCCGAACGCGGCGAAGAAGTCCATCGACCGCTCGAATGTCATCAAAAAGAAAATCATCCCGCTCGAGCAGCTCGAAGGCCGGGCGAATGAATTCGACGGCCTCATCGAACTCGCCAAGGACGCTGGCGACATGGAAACCTGGCGTGAAGTTCAGGACGAACACACGCGCCTCGTCAAAGAAGTGGGAGATTTCGAGCTTCAGCAGCTTCTCAGCGGGCCGTTTGATCGTGGCAATGCCTTCCTCACCATCCACAGCGGCGCGGGCGGCACGGAGGCCTGCGACTGGGCGGACATGCTCCTGCGCATGTTCCAGCGCTGGTGTGACCGCCGAGGCTATAAAGTCGAGATGATCGACTTCCAGGCCGGTGACGAAGTCGGCGTGCGCAGCGCCACGCTCGAAATCATGGGCGAAAACGCCTTTGGCTTCCTTCAATGCGAGCGCGGCGTGCATCGCCTCGTGCGCATCAGCCCCTTCGATGCCGCGAAGAAGCGCCACACCTCCTTTGCCTCCATCGATGTGACCCCGGACTCCGAGGAGGAAATCGACATCGTCATCCGCGATGAGGATCTCCGCGTGGATACCTACCGCGCCGGCGGCAAAGGCGGCCAGAACGTGAACAAGGTGGAAACCGCAGTGCGCATCACGCACATCCCCAGCGGCGTCATCGTGGCCTGCCAGATCGAGCGTTCACAGCCGAAAAACCGCGCCAAGGCCATGTCCATGCTCAAGGCCAAGCTCTACCAAATCGAAGAGGACAAACGCGCTGCCGAGCTGAACAAGCAATATGGTGAAAAGTCCGACATCGGCTGGGGCAGCCAGATCCGCAGCTACGTCTTCCAGCCTTACCAGATGGTCAAAGATCACCGCACCGGTGAAAAGACCAGCAACATCGACGACGTCATGAACGGCGACCTTGACCCCTTCATGGAAGCCAAGCTCCGCGGTCGGAAGGCGGGCGATAGCGACGCGGACGACGACGTCTAGTTTTCAGCGCAAGTTGCCTTCATGCGGCTCGTTCCAGCGGGCCGCATGAAGCTTCTCGCGTTTCTCTTTCTCCTGCCGCTCGCCGTTTTCGCCGCGGACAAGCAGCCGAACATCATCTTCATCATGGCCGATGACCTTGGCTGGACGGATGTGGCCTGCTTTGGCTCCAAATACTACGAGACGCCGAACATCGACAAGCTCGCCACTCAGGGCATGAAGCTCACGCGGCATCACCACTGCCAAAACTGCCAGCCCACCCGCGCTGCGCTGATGACCGGCCAGTATGCCGCCCGCACCGGCGTCTATACCGTCGGTGGCATTGACCGCTTTGACTGGTCCACCCGTCCGCTGCGCCCCGCCGACAACGTCACCGAGCTGCCGCTGGAAAAAACCATCGTCGCCCAAGTGCTGAAGAAGGCGGGCTATGCCACCGGCATGTTCGGCAAATGGCATCTCGGTGAAAAAGGCGACCACCATCCCGGCAAGCGCGGCTTTGACGAGGCCATCGTGAGCATGGGCAAGCACTTCGACTTTGCTACCAACCCAAAGACCGAGGTGCCTGAGAGCCAATACCTCGCCGACTTCCTCACGGACAAAGCCGTCGATTTCATCAACCGGCACAAGGATGCGCCCTTCTTCCTCTACCTGCCGCACTTTGGCGTTCACTCGCCTCATCAGGCAAAGAAGGAGCTCATCGAGAAGTTCCAGCCGAAGCCCGGTGTCGGCGGTCACAAGAACCCCATCTATGCCGCCATGATCGCCAGCGTCGATGAAAGCGTCGGCCGCGTCATGCAGACGCTCGACGAGTTGAAACTCGCTGACAACACCGTGGTCATCTTCACCAGCGACAACGGCGGCGTCGGCGGCTACGCCCGCGAAGGCATCCTGAAAAGCGCTGGCGACATCACCGACAACGCTCCGCTGCGCAGCGGTAAAGGCAGTCTCTACGAAGGCGGCACGCGTGTCCCCTTCATCGTCCGCTGGCCCGGCGTCACGAAGGCCGGATCAGCCTGCGACGCGCCAACCATCCATGTCGATCTGCTGCCCACCCTCGCCGAGATCGCCCACGCCGCGCCGCCCGAAGGCCAGCCGCTCGATGGCGAAAGCCTTGCGCCGCTTTTCCGTGATGGAGGCGCATCTTTGAAGCGCGAGGCCATCTACCAGCATTTCCCCGGCTACCTCGGCGCAGGTGAGAACACTTGGCGCACCACACCCGTCAGCCTCGTCGAAGTCGGCGATTGGAAGCTCATGGAATACCTCGAAGACGGCCGCTTGGAACTCTACAATCTCAAAGATGACCTCGGAGAGTCCAAGAACCTCGCCAGCACCAACCCGGACAAGGCCAAGGAACTCCACAGCAAGCTCCAAACCTGGCGCGAAGCCATCCAGGCCCCCATGCCCACCAAGAACACCCCATCCGCCGAACCCACCAAAAAGAAGAAGGGCAAAGGCAAGAAGAAGGCCGATGAATGAAGGGTGCCTCGCCCCAAAGCGGCTGGAACTGCAAATAAGCTAAGGCCCGCCCCTTCATTTGATTTAACGGTTCTTCGCGGGTTTTAGTGGGTTGGCTGGGGTTTGAGGTCAAGCCTGCCGCAGTGAAAGAGGATGCGTGTGCGATAGTTGGCGAATGAGCGGAAGCCTCTCGCGGCGCTTTTGATCGCCTGGATGCGGCTGTTGAGGCCTTCGCTCGCCGCGTTGGTGATGCGGTGCTTGATGTAATTGAGGATATCCTGCCAGTGCGTGTCGATGAGCTTCGCCACCTTCTTGAGGGGCTCCAGACGGCTGCTCATCACCGCCCTGCGCCACCCTTTGTAGAACCGCTCTGCCGCGCCAGCATACAGGTAGTTCCAGAAGTGCCGGAAGTCCTCCTTGTAGTGCCACGCACGGCTGGTTTTCAGATCCAGCTCGTGCAGCTTGCGGAAGCTCACCGCCTCTCTGTTGCGCTTGTCCTCGTAGGTGCGCATCCACTGGTATTTGCTGCCTTTGAGCGTGTCATCACCTATGCTCATGAGCCTCTTGTGCTCGTCTTTGCGCACGCGGTCCACCGCAGCGTTGAGATGGGCGCTGATGTGGTAGCGGTCATGCACGATGTCACCTGCGGCAGCACCTGCCTGGCGGCCTTGAGATAAGCATCCCACATATCCATGGCCACGGCTTTGATCCCTCCACGATGTGCTTGGGGGATTTGCTCCAGCAGCGCGACGGCGTCCTCGTGTTTGCGCCCGTGCACCACTTCGATCACTCGGGCGGCTCCTTCGCTCAGGTCGTTGAGCGTGGTGATGTAGTCATGGCCGCTGCCGAAGCTCTTTTCGTCCATTCCTGCGTGCTCGAAGTCCTCCAGGCTGCGCCGGTTCAGTCCGCGCTGCACGGCCCGTTCCATGAGCCGCTGCGCACCTTCCCAACCGATGCGCAGCAGTGCGCATGCCTCGCTGGTGCTCGCCGCGCTTTGCAGCACGGCGACGCCGAAGGCCTCGAACATCCAGGTGAAGGGCGAGTGCTTGGCGGCCCATGGCACCCCGATGGTTTTGACGCCGCAACGCTCGCACTGGCAGCGTGGCACCCGAGCGCGCAGCTCGGTCTCAAACTGCATGGTGTCCAGATGCCTCCACTTCCTCTCCGGCGCGTGATCGAAGATGCTGCAACGACTCTGGCATCCCGGACAGATGACCGTCGAACCGCCCGTGTGCCGCAGCCTGATATGCACCGCACGCGCCTCCATGCTCAGCTTCACCTCCTCAACCTCCCAGTCCTTGTCGAGTCCGAGGAGTAGATGATAGTGCGCTCGCAGGCTTTGATCGTTGGGCATTCACCTTCTTACCCCACCTTCAGCATCCATCAAAACCCGCGAAGAACCGATTTAACCAAAGCGACACGGAAATTCGCTCCGTGAGGAACATCCTACTTGCCAAAGGGGCGGCGAATGGGCTTTGCTTGTTTTTGACACACTTTTTTCACACTCCGAGGACGGATGGCGGATCGCTACAAAATATATGAGAAACTCGGCGCTGGCGGCGTTGGAGCGGTCTTCCGCGCCTATGACAGCCAGTTGAAGAGGTGGGTGGCTGTAAAACGACTGCTCTCCGCGAACGAGGAGGCGGAGGATAAATCCATCGCGGCGGAACTACGCCGGGAGGCCGATACGCTGGCCTCACTGCGCAATCCGAACGTGGTGACGATTTTTGACGTGGGGAGCGATGCGGAGGGGCTCTTCATGGTGATGGAGCTGTTGCAGGGCGAAGACTTGGCTGATGTGGTGGCCCGTGGTCCGCTGCCTTACGATGACTTCAAGGAACTGGCGTCCCAGACGATGGAAGGCCTGCTCTCGGCCCACCAGCACCACATTCTGCACCGGGACATCAAGCCGGAAAACATCAAGGTAGAGCGCCTGCCCGGCGGACGAATGCAGGCAAAGATCATCGACTTTGGTTTAGCCCGCGCAGGGCTTCGCGCCCGCAAGCAGACGGAGGATCAAGAGGGTTCCGTGATGGGTTCCATTTTTTACATGGCCCCAGAGCAGCTCACCCGGCAACCGGTGGACGAGCGCACGGATTTATACTCGCTGGGTTGTGTGTTTTACGAAGCTCTCAGCGGTAAAAAAGCCTTCGATGGCGAGACGATGGCGCAGGTCATCGACAAGCATATCAACCACGATCTCATCCCGCTGCACATCATCGCTCCGCATGTTCCCCAGTGGCTGGACGCCTGGTGCATGCGCCTGATGGCGCAAAAGCCCGAAGACAGGCCCACAAGCGCCCAGCAGGCTATCGAGGAGTTCCGTGCTTGGGAAAAGATGCCCCAGATGGTGCCTTACATGCCCTACATGGGGATGTACCCCGGCTATGCACAGCCGATGGCGCCGCCGATGATGTACCCAGGCACTGGAGCGGTCCCGGTGCCCGGCACAGGCGCGGTGCCAGCGGGCACGGGGTATTTCCCCGTGATGGAACAGCCGCCCATCGCCTACGCGGAACCAGTCCTTGAGGCGCAGCCTGTCACTGAGATGGCAGCCATCACCACGCCCCTGGCAGTGGCTCCCTCGCGGCCCACACCACGCACCACAGGTGCTCCGTTAGCCCATTCGCAGCGTGTTTCAGCGGTCAAAGGACCAACGGTGCCAGCCAGAAAGGCTGGCATGGACAAAAAGAAGCTGTTGATGATCGGTGCCGGTATTCTTGTGGTGGCAGTAGTTGGTGTCTTTTTCCTCGGAGGCGGCTCGTCCGGCGATTCTGGTAGCACCATCATCGCTGCGATCGTGGATGCGAAGCCGCCCAAAGTCTCCTTTCAGCTCCCACAGGACCGCATTTACCCGCCAGCAGACCGCAACATCTCCCTCTTTCTCGTCGGCAACACCGCGACGCTGAGCAACCGCAAAGGAAACGATGGTAAGCTGGCCCGTGCCAATACCGGTGAGCCCATTCTCGAATGGCATGACCTAGCAGAGCGTGGGGAAGACAACATCCTCCGCGCAGTCAAGAATGACGCTGCGAACGGCCCGAAACTGGTCGATTGGCCGACTTCGACTAACGGAGCAGGGCCGAAGGGTGGCCGCAAGGTGCTCGATTTCCGCGCCCGCAACGGCAAGCCAATCGGCCTAGAACTCGCCGACCCAAAGGATCAGGCCGTCTTTTTCCCCTTCGGCAGCCAAGCCGTGCTCGGTGATCCCGGTCTGAGTATTTTGGCCGTTACCCAGGCTGAATCTGGTAAGCTCCCGATGCGCATTTTGGGCCTCGGCAATGACCAAGAGGCAAGCGTCTTGATCCGTGTGGATGACAAAAAGAACTTCGTCGCCGAGATCAAGCACCGGGCGAACAGCGCGAAAATCGTCTCCAAAGACGTCAATGCCTGCGCAGCCTGTGTGTGGGCTCTGAGTTGGCATCTGAATGGCACTGTCGATTTCCGTGCCAAAGATGCGGATGGACGGGGCTTCTCCGGCAGTGCCCAAGTCGATGCGCCAAAGGCTCCGCTGATCCGCTGCTCCATCGGACGCGTGCTAACGGCAGATGGCAAGGCTACCGTACCGGCATCTGAGCAATTCCAGGGCTACCTGGGTGAGTTGCTGGTCTATGCGAGCGCTTTGAAGCTCGACCAAGTGCAACTCGCTGAGAGCCGCCTGCGTGAGCATTACATTCAAGGCGGAGCCTCACCAGTTCGTGATCGTCTAAAGACGAAACTGCCATGGATCGAGCCCCGAAACGCCTGGAAACTGACCACCAGCCACAAAGAGGGTGATGCCACCAGGGCTGTGGATGGTAGTCAGAGCACGCGGTGGGCTACCGGGCAGCAGATGAAAGGCGGTGAATGGTTCCAAGTCGAGCTACCATCCGAAATGGACATCGCAGGCCTCGCATTGGACAGTCAGGCGAGTCCTCAGGACTACGCCCGCAAGTTCACGGTGGAAGTTTCCAAAGATGGCAGGACGTGGGAACCACCTGTGGTGACCCAAGACGGTAAATCAGCCCTCATCGAAGTCGTGTTCCCATCACCCAAACGGGCTAAATACGTCAAAATCACCCAAAAAGGCAGCGCCACGAACTACTGGGGTTTCCAAGAATTGGTGTTCTTCAAGAAGTGAGCCAGGAATCTTGGTGAGGTTCGGATTCCGCACGTTTCTTAGCGCCGCCGCCGCACGAGCATTCCCATCCCAAGCACGAGAAGGATGATGCTGCTAGGCTCTGGCACGGGAGCCACATTGAAGCTGAAATCGTCAAAGTAGTTTTTGTAGCTCACGGCTCCGTTGTTCAGTGTGCCGCCACGCAGATCCCACTGGAGATCTGTAAGCGCATCGGCATCGACGCCCAGGCCTTGACCGGTGAGGATCGAGACGGAAGCACCGAGCGTGGCAGTCAGGTCATCATAGGCACGCACACTGAGGTTCGCGGTGTTAGACTGGGTATTGAGTTCGATAGTCATTTCGGACCAGCCTTGGGTGCCCACTTGGCTGGCGGAACTGATCCAAGAACCGCCCGCACCCGGAAGACGATATTGCACCACGTTTTCACCGGTGTAGCCCACACTGAAAACGGACTGCCCAAGGGCATCACGAAGGGTCAAACCGAAGAGATTCTCAGCATCGGTGTCATCCGTATCAGCCGGACAGAACCAGAATGTCATCGCGATGATGCTGGCCAATGTCGAAGCGGGCGCTGTGCCGCCAAAGTCTCGGCTTTCGAGTGCATAGTCGTATCGGAGATCCGTGTCTTGAGCGAGAAAATTGAGCACCTGAGTTCCGCTGCGAGCTGAGGTGTAACGGTAGGCATGCACGTAGTCCCGGTTTTGCGTAAAGACCAAGCCACTGGTGTTGCCCAAATACTGGTAACCATTCGCCAAGGTCCCACCAATGTCTTCATTGAGCCTGCCACCGACCAGCGCCTTCCATAGGCCGCTGTTGTCAGCGATATCAGCCGCCGTCCCGCCAGGCCCGGCAGCATTGGAGCCAAATTGCCCGGCATTGTAGCGGGAGAGATCAGAGCCATGCGTGTTGTCGCCCAGCGTGTTTGGGAATGTACTGGCAGGAACAATGCCCGTGAAGCCATTCACCGCGTTGTTGTTGAGGTAAAACATCGCGTCGCTGGCGAACCCTAGAGAGCTTATCAGCCCGTTTTGAGGAATCCTATAGCCATCCTGCTCCTCAAAGCTGCCCAGATACCCGAAAGCTCCCTGCGGCAAAAGGGCCGCAAGAGCAACAAGGGAGACAAATCGGAAGTGGTGGGGAATCATAGATGATTAAGCTAATTTAATCATATTTGAATATAATTTCAATATTTTTCATTCTTTTTACACTTTAACCCCTCCCACCTGGCCGACGATTCAAGCCCGCGAGCTAGACCCAGACACTTTTTGGTTTCCCGATTAGTTCGCATATGCTTAATATCAGCAAATGCCACCCGCTGCTTTGCTTGAGCGCCCTCTTGAGCGCACTCCCACCCGGTCCAAAAGCGCCCCTCCTAGTCCGCTGATGGACTTAGATACCCTTCTTCATGAACTGATCGCCGCAGGAGGCCCCATGCCGACAGACTATGCGCTGGTGAATCAGAAGCTTCGGGCTCTCGGCGATGCGGTGCGGGCGGGTCTTCTCCAGCGGCAGGAAATCCTCGCCTACGCACGCGATCTCACCGGGCGACATTTCCAGGGCACGCTCCAAGCCCAGGCCCTGGAGCGAAAATACGGCTACAGCGGTGATTTCGAGATCATCGACGCCATTTACCAGCAGCAGATCACCCACAAACCGGACTTGAGGCTCTGGGATCTCTATTTCCATGCTCAGGCGGCCCCCATCGCCGTACGCAATCGCAAATCCTACTTTCTCCGGCTGCTCGATCAGCATCATTCGATGCCCCGAAAAGGCCCCATGCAGGTGCTCGATGTCGCCAGCGGACCCGCCCGCGATCTGCGGGAGTGGCTGCTCGATCATCCTGCCGCCGATGTGCGCTTCGACTGCGTGGATGCCGACGTGCATGCCATTGAGCATGCCCGCCGGCTTTGCGCCCCTTTCATCGAAAGAATCGAATTTCATCATCGCAATGCCATGCGCTTCCTCCCCAGCCGTGGTTACGATCTCGTGTGGTCGGCCGGCCTCTTCGATTACCTCATGGATCGCAGCTTCGTCTTCCTGCTGAAATCCCTCCTCGCCGTCACACGACCCGGTGGTGAGGTGGTGGTGGGAAACTTTTCCCCCTTCAATCCCAGCCGCGATTACATGGAGCTGCTTGGAGATTGGGTACTCACGCATCGAGTGGACAAGCAGCTCATCGAGCTCGCTCGTGAAGCCGGTGCGGCACCCGGAGCCATCTCCGTGCAGTGGGAGCCAGCCGGCGTGAACCTCTTTCTTCACATCCGCCGCCAAGCCTAAGCAAGCATCTAAAGGCAAAGTCCTCAGCCGATCGAAGAGAAACGAAGCGAGCCTTGACCATTCACGCTTCCCCGCCTTTGTAGCAGCCCTCGTTTTACCAGCCACACCACCCTGTACCTATGTCGGATTTCATCGCCAAAAACATCGCCGAAGTCGCCCCCTCCATGACCCTTTCCATCACCGCCCAGGCGAAGGCGCTCAAGAAGCAGGGGGTCGATGTGCTGAATTTTGGGGCCGGTGAGCCGGACTTCGACACCCCCGCCCACATCACCGCAGCGGCCATCGAAGCCCTCCAGGGCGGCAAAACTCGCTACACCGAAGCCGCTGGCATCCTCGAACTGCGTGAGGCCATCGCCGCCAAGTTCCTCGTGGACAACCAGCTCCAATACGAGCCTTCCCAGATCAGCGTGAACTGCGGCGCGAAGCATTCCTGCTACAACGCCATCCTCGCCGTCGTGAATCCCGGTGACGAAGTCATCATCCCAGCCCCTTACTGGACGAGTTACCCGGAAATGGTGCGCATGGTCGGCGGCATTCCCGTGATAGTCGAAACGAAGCGTGAGAATGACTGGAAGATCACTCCAGAAGAGTTCGAAGACGCCATGTCCCCGATGACCAAGATGATCATCATTAACAGCCCGGGCAATCCTACCGGTAGCGTCTATTCCAAGGACGAGCTCGCCAAGCTCGGCGAAATCGCTGCGGGCGAGGACATCATCATCCTCAGCGATGAGATCTACGAAAAGCTCGTCTATGCCGGTGAACAGCACGTCTCCATCGCCAGCATCAGCAAGGAAATCTACGACCACACCATCACCATCAACGGCTTCTCCAAAGCCTATGCGATGACCGGCTGGCGCCTTGGCTACACCGCCGCTCCGAAGAAGATCGCGGATGCCATCGATACCATTCAGAGCCACACGACGAGCAATCCAACCACCTTCGCCCAATACGGCGCTCTCGCCGCCCTCCAGGGTGATCAGCAAATCGTCGCCGACATGCGTGACGAGTTCGACGTCCGCCGCCAATACATGATGAGCCGCCTCACCGGCTTCAAAAACGTCCGCGTCGTCGAGCCAAAGGGTGCCTTCTACTTCCTCGTGGACATTGAGCAGACCGGTATCAAGAGCGTGAACTTCTGCGAGAAGCTCCTCAGCAAGCAGCGCGTGGCCGCCGTCCCCGGCGTCGCCTTCGGCTCTGAGCACACCATCCGCTTCAGCTACGCCACCAGCCTTGAGATCATCAATGCCGGCATGGATCGCTTCGAAGAGTTCTGCTCGCAGCATTAATCGCATGATAAAACGGCCTCCTCGCGAGGTATGGGACTCTCCACACTCTCGTGAGCGCCGTTTCTCTTCTCAAAGACCTCGATTACTCCGTCCTGCAGCAATGCATGCATTGTGGCATGTGCTTGCCCACCTGCCCCACTTACGTCGAGACGAAGATGGAGCGGAACAGCCCTCGCGGTCGTATTTCCCTGCTTCGAGCGGTAGCCGATGGGGAGTTGGAGGTCACCAAGGCACTGTCGGATGAGATGTATTACTGCCTCGGCTGCCTCGCCTGCCAGACGGCTTGTCCAGCGGGTGTCAATTACGCCGAACTCTTCGAAACCGCCCGTGCCGAGGTCGAGCAGGCTGGAGTGGCCAAATCCACCCAGCGGGATTTTTGGCGCTGGCTGACGCTGAACACGCTTTTCATGCGTCCCTGGCTCCTGCGGCTCGTCGGGCGTGTTTTGAGAATTTATCAATCCACCGGCCTCGATCGGTTCATGCGTCGGGTGAAGTTCTTCGGCCTCATGCCGGGCTCGTTGGCGGCTTTGGAGCCGCAGACGCCGAAAATCGCCGCGAGCTTCTCCGATGAGCTGATCGGCCCCGTCGAGTCGCCGAAAAGCGGGAAAAAGCATCGCGTCGGCATGCTCACCGGCTGCGTGCAGGATCTCGCCTTTTCGGACATCAACCGCGACACCGTCGATGTGCTGCTCGCCAATGGCTGCGAGGTCGTCACGCCGCGTTCACAGAGCTGCTGCGGCTCGCTGCATGCCCACAATGGCGAGCTAGAGCTGGCCCGTGAACTCGCCCGCCGTCAGATCGACGCTTTCGATCTCGATTCACTCGATGCCATCATCACCAATGCCGGAGGCTGCGGTTCGCATTTGAAGACCTACGGCCATCTTCTGCATGACGATCCGCTATACGCGGCCAAAGCAGCGCAGTGGGACAAAAAGGTGAAGGACATCCACGAATGGCTCGTGCAGATCGGTCTTCGCAAGCCGCAGAATGGCGCAGGTATCAGCGAGGTCACCTACCACGAGAGCTGCCATCTCTGCCATGGTCAGAAGGTCGTCTCCCAACCTCGCCAGGTCCTGCAAAGCATTCCCGGCCTTGTCTTGAAGGAACTGCCGGAGTCCAACTGGTGCTGCGGCAGCGCCGGTATCTACAACATCACCCAGCCCGAGCAGAGCCAGAAGCTCCTCGACCGCAAAGTCGCCTGCGTGAAGTCCACTCACGTCGCCGTCGTCGCCACCAGCAATCCTGGATGCCATCTGCAACTCGCCAACGGCCTTCGGGCCTCCGGCCAGACCGTCACGCAGCCAGTCACGCTACTGGCGCAGGCCTATCGGGCGGAAGAGAAGGCGTGAATGAATCGGATCAGCGCTCCTCCACCCAGCTTGGAGCTGGGTAGCTGCCGAGGATCTTCGCACTCGCGGAGGCGCTGCCGAGGCCGCTGATGGCATCTTGAATGCCGCTGTCTTCGAAATGACCGCTTACTTCGAGGAAGAAGCGGGCCTGACGGCCATCGCCAGCGGGCATGGGGCGGTTTTCAATCTGGCGCACGTTCACATTCCGAGAGGCAAAGGCCTGCAAAATCTCCATCAGCGAGCCCACACGGTCGCTCGCATCCACCATGAGCATCGTGTTGTCATTGCCCGAAGGCGGGCCGCTGCGGCGACCAAGGATGATGAAGCGCGTTTGCGTGGCGTAGGCCTTCGGTGAGGAGGCCAGCACACGCAGGCCGTGAAGTTCGGCCCCCAGCGGCGTGCCTAGCGCGGCGATGCCGTCCTCACGAGCGGCTTCTTCCGCAGCCAGACTGGAACTGGAGCACTCGATCAAACGGGCACCGGGAAACTGCTCCACCAGCCACGGGCGGCAGTGGGCGATCATTTGAGGATGTCCGTGAATAGCCGTGACTGGCTTCGAGGCATCGCGCAGCATCACGGCGGCATCCGCCTTCCACAAAATCTCCGCGTAGATGCGCAGCTCGCTACCAGCCAGATGGTCGAGCGTGTGATGCACCGCCCCCTCGCTGGAGTGCTCGATGGGCAGCACGCCGTAATCGACCTCATGCGCCGCCACGCGGTTGAAAACCGCCTCCGTGCTCGCCTCCGCCACATACTCCACGCAGTGGCCGAATTTGTTCACCGCCACCTGATGGGTCCACGAGCCAGCCGGGCCGAGAAAGGCGATTTTCAGGCTGTCCTCAAGGGCCAGCGCGGCGCTCATGATTTCGCGGAAAATCGCACGAATGGCTCGTTCGGTGAGACGGCCCTTTTGCTCCGCATTTAAAGCGGCCAGCTTGCGCAGGAGCTGGTCCTCTCGGCCGGGCACGTAGATATCGAGGTCGTCCTTGCGTTTGATCTCACCCACCTCGTGGACCAGCTCGGCACGTTCGTTCAGCAGCCGCAAAAGCTCGCGGTCGATGCGATCAATCTTCGAGCGGACTTCATCAAGTGACATGGCTTCCGCAGAGTCTCCGGGTGGGTTATTCGCCATCGGGGGTTTCTTCCGCTGCATCGGGGGCTTCTTGGGAGGCCACCGGGGCCAGAGCGAGCTGCTCAGCAGGCGATTCGGCATTCTGCGCCTGCCCTTCCTCAGCGGTGGGCAGTTTCACGCGGCGCAGTTCTTGAGCGTTGGGCATCTCATCGAGGGATTTGACGCCAAAATGGTCCAGGAAGGCTTCCGTCGTGCCGTAAAGCAGCGGGCGGCCCGGCAGATCAGCCCGGCCTTCGATCTTCACCAAACCGCGATCGACCAGTTGCTGGACCATCGTATCCACGGAGACACCGCGAACGGCCTCAATGCCTGCTCGCGTGATCGGCTGGCGGTAGGCGATGATCGCCAAAGTCTCCAAAGCCGGCTGGCTGAGGCGCTGAACCTTTTTACCCGGATAAAGGGCGCGGCACCATTCGGCATACTCGCCACGGGCGCAGATACGCCAGCCATTCACCCTCTCTACGATGGTAAAGGAATGCTTCTCCTGCTCGTAACGGGCGATGAGAGCATCCAGCGAAGCGCGGATGGTCTCCTCCGTCACCTCGGCCAGCGGGGCCACCCATTCCGGGACGGGCGCACCTTCACCGGCCTCGCCGCTTTCCGTCGCAGCCCCGAGGATGTCCTTGGCCGTATCCTTCACCGCCGCGCACATCTGCGGCACGCCCAGGGGTTCCTGGGAGGCAAAAAGGAGGGCTTCAACGATCGAGTTCAGTTCCATGCGAAAGGCCGCCAATCTCAAGCGAGGCCCGGCAATGAGTCAAACCTAGATTGCCACGTTGCCTAGGGGCGCCGGAGGCTTACTTCACCCGGTTCAACTTGAGCAACGGAGCCGCTGGCGAGGCAAACTGAGCCACAAACAGGTTTCCCGCCGCGTCGGCACAGACGCCATGCGGATGGATGAAGGTCTGCCGGTCACTCTGCATGGGCTGAAGCCCCCCGTTTTGATACTCGGCAGGTGGAGCGCCGATGTTGGAAACGATCTTCCACTGGGCATCGACGATGGAGATGAAGCCGGGGGATTCCTTTACCTTCGGCCACTGATCCCCGAGGTGCGGGATGATCGTGAAGGTGCCGAAAGGGATGATGTCACGCGGATTGCCGCCGGGGAATGGCATCTGGTCGATGAAATGCCCGTCCACGCTGAAACGCCGGATTTCCTGCTGATCGCTCATGGCAATGACCACTCGCGGCGTGCCATCGCGATCATCCAAAGCCCCGCCATGAGGCCCCCAGTGCTTCAGGCGGTCTTTTTCCTCCCCGAGATCCCCGCCCCAGGTGCGGAGGAGGCTGCCATCCGGATTGTAGTGGAAGATGTAGTCCTTCCCGTAACCATCAAACACAGCGAACGAGCTGTCTTTGAAGTGAATCGTCTTCGAGGGGCGATACTCGGCCTCTTTGGCGTGGAGCTTCGCTTCGGCGGGCCAGGGATAAACGGCCAGTTCCTTGCCATCGAGTGTGAGTTTGCGGACCTGATGAAGCTGCGTGTCGGTGATGAAAAGCACCTCGGAGCCATCCGCCTCGTGCACAAGACTCATGCCGTGGGCTCCGGGCATGCGAGCCGTCAAGTGGGTGATGAGAGCGCCGCTT
Source organism: Verrucomicrobiaceae bacterium (assembly GCA_016713245.1). Taxonomy (GTDB): domain Bacteria; phylum Verrucomicrobiota; class Verrucomicrobiia; order Verrucomicrobiales; family Verrucomicrobiaceae; genus Prosthecobacter. The sequence continues at coordinate 3,056,275 of JADJPM010000004.1, forward strand.
TCTGCATCAAGGATGACCACGTTGTTGCGAGCGTCATCGGTCAAAAACAACAGGCGGCCTTTCGAATCGATCACGACGGCGTGGCCGTTCTTCACGTTCACCTTGGCCAAAGCCTCACGCCCCCAATCAGGCACCACTTGATAGCGAAACTCGCCCTGGCCGAGGAGATCCTCCGCAGCGGGGGCGAGTGTGGCAAAGGGCAGGAACAGGAGAGTGGTCAGCGTGCGCATGCGTGTCGGCAAACGAGACCCGCCGCCGGTTATTTCTGCTCGTCCTTCTTCTTCACCGGATACTTGCCGGGAGACTTTTCATAGGAGGTGAGGCAGTCCATGCAGCAGAAGGCCACGAAGCCATCCGCCGTCTTGACGCGGTAAATGGGGCGGGCGGCCTTGGCATCGACAGGGCAGATGTCATTGATAGGCCAAGCGGCAAGCACCGTGGTGGCCATTGCTAGGCAGGCGATCAGAGGAGCGAGGAACGATTTCATGATGTTGGTGAGGTGTGGTTGTTGAATTGCGCGTCGCCCCTTTGAACGCCCCACCCGCCCATCATCATAGGCCTTCGCAAATCTCGCTCATCGAAGGCCAAGCGAGGCTCAGGGCGCTTGCCGCCAAGTTCCCACTTGTGCCTTCCCTGCCCTTCGGCGTTCAATGACCCATGTTCGATGCTGAACGCTCTCTTTCCTCCCCAGCTCACCGTGAGCACCTGAAGCAGCTCTACCGCTCCACGCTGCTCGATGATGTGATGCCATTCTGGCTGCGTCATGGCATGGATGAGGAGCACGATGGCATCATCACCTCGCTGGATCGCGATGGCTCGATTCTCGACACGGACAAGAGTATCTGGTTCCAAGGACGGGCGGCGTGGACCTTCGCCACGCTTTACAACACCGTCGAAAAGAAGCGCGAGTGGCTCGCGGCGGCCGGCTCATGCCTCTCCTTCCTCGAAACGCATGGCTACGCCACGAACGGCAAGCTCTTCTTCACCGTCACCCGCGAGGGAAAGCCGTTGCGCATGCGCCGCTACGTCTTCAGCGAGGCCTTTACCTCCATCGCCCACGCCGCCTATGCCAAGGCCACGAGCGACGAACGCTACGCGGACATGGCGAAGCGTGATTTTGCCACCTACCTGAAGCACAGCTTCGAGCCAGGGCTCATGCAGCCGAAGATCGACTCCGAAACGCGACCGATGATGGGCATCGGAGCCCTCATGATTGGCATCGCCACGGCGCAGGAACTCCGCGTGAACCTCGGCGACCTCAAAATAAGCGGTCACACCTGCTCCGAATGGGCGGACCGCTTCATCCTGGAGATCGAGCGCTTCTTTTTCAAACCGGACCTCGGTGCCCTGATGGAGATCGTGGCTCCGGATGGAGCCATCCTCGATCACTTCGACGGTCGCACGCTAAACCCCGGCCATGCGCTGGAATGTGCCTGGTTCATTTTGCATGAGGGGCGATGGCGTTCCGAAAAAAGCTACATCCGCCTCGGCCTGCAAATCCTCGATGCCATGTGGGAACGCGGCTGGGACAAAGAGCACGGCGGCCTCTTCTACTTTCGCGATGTCTTCCACAAGCCGGTGCAGGAATACTGGCACGACATGAAATTCTGGTGGCCGCACAACGAGGCGGTGATCGCCACGCAGCTCGCCTGGCACCTCACCGCCGATGCCAAATATGCCCGCTGGCATCAACTGGTGCATGACTGGAGCTTCCAGCACTTCCCCGATCCGCTGCACGGCGAATGGTTTGGGTATCTCCACCGTGACGGCAGCCCTTCCGTGACGCTGAAAGGCAACATGTGGAAGGGCCCCTTCCACCTGCCACGCATGCTTTGGTATTGTGAGAGGTTGCTGAGGTAGCCAATCAAACTTCGACAATCAAAAATCGAAGGTTCATCCATCGTCAATCCGTCCACTGTTTGATTGACGATGGTCGAGATGTTTTGAGCTGCAACCAAGCCGTCGAAAGGTCACAGAAAGTGGAACAGGTTTTTAACCTGTTCAGGCCCGAGCGTCGTCCATGACTCAGCTGCCTGCAACACACTGGGGTGTCACGATGAGTTTGGAGCACTCGCTCGCGCTCACCTCCGTCGGCACAGGTTAAAAACCTATGCCACTTTCCCTGTCGGCTTCTCGTCCGAGCCTCAATTCACCCCCGGCAGGAAATACGTTTGCCCACGAACCACTGGCTGCTTCTTCTTGGAGGCCTTCGGCAGTTTGGGAGCCGCTGACTTCTTCGAGAATCCCCAGCCGGAGCCTTTCGCTTTTTGATCGAGACTGGCGAGCGGCTGATAGCTGATCTGCTGCGGCTCTTCGACCGCCACGGGCTTTGCGGCCTTCACAGGCTTGGCCGGCTTTGGTTCGTCATCAGCGCCACCACCAAACATGCCGCCCCAGAGTGAAGCCTTCTTCGGCTCGGAGGAGGCCACCTCGACCTTCTTCGGCTGCGGCGCAGGCTTTGCGCCCAAGATTTGCGTCTCGCCACGGACGGGCGCAGGAGCTGTCGCGGCCACTTCGACCTTCCTCGGCTGCTCCCCGGGTTTCGGTTTTACCGGTGCTGGTGGTTCGGCGAAAGCCACTTGAGCCATCGGAAGCGTATCTTCCTGCTGCTTCGGCGCGATGATGATGTCCTCGCGGCTGAGCTTATGCGGCACGGGTAGCCAGGTGGTGAGATGCCCATCCGGCGCATCGCCCACGATTTCCACGGGCGTGCCCAGCGGTGTGGCCTGATAAAAAATGGCCGCCATTTTCGACGGCAGCCGAATGCAGCCATGCGAGGCCGCAAAGCCGGGCAAATAGCCCTCATGCATGCCGATCCCACCCGTGATGCGCATGAAGCTCCGCATGCTGGCACCTAGATAATGTGTGCCCGGAGGCGGTGAATCCCGCCGCACATCCACATCCCCTTCCACGATCCGCCCGTGACCATCGACAAACGAACCATAAATCGAGGAACGATGATCCGCGTCCTTTTCGATGATGCGGTAATTCCCACGCACCGTGCCATGACCTTCGCGCCCGGATGAAATCGGTGCGGCACCCACGAGTTTGCCGCCTTTATAATACCGCACCACCTGGCGACTGAGGTCGATCGAGATGCGCGGTGAACCCGCCACACGATCACCGATCCACCAGCCTTGAGCATCTTCCGTTTCCACGGACGTGGAGCAGGCTCCCAGGCTCATCACGGCGACGGCTGCGGCCGCCACGCGGCCCATCTTGGTCAACAAGGTAAAATTCATCATGCGGTGGGCATTCTGAGCTGGTCCACACGATTTGGGCAACAACGAAAACGCGTTTATCCCGTCACATCGCCCCTTTAAATGCTGCGAGCAGCTCCGCGTAGTCGTCGAAGGCACGAAACTGCGGAAACTGTGCCTGGATGGAGGCCGGAGCATGGAAGAAGAAGCCTGCATCGGCCTCGCCGAGCATTGTGGTGTCATTGAAGGAATCCCCGGCTGCCAGCACGCGGTAGTTGAGCGATTTGAAGGCAGCCACTGACTTCTGTTTCTGATTCGGCTGGCGCAGCTTGTAGTTCACGATGCGGCCATCGGCGGCCACTTCGAGCTGGTGGCAGAAGATCGTCGGCCAGCCGAGCTGCCGCATCAGCGGCTGTGCAAATTCCGCGAAGGTATCGCTGAGAATGATGACCTGCGTGATGGATCGGAGTTCATCCAGAAAGCCTTTGGCTCCCTCCATCGGCGAGAGCGTGCCGATGACCTGCTGAATGTCTGGCAGCTTCAAGCCGTGCTGATCGAGGATTTGGAGCCTGCCCGCCATCAGCTTGTCGTAATCTGGCTCGTCTCGCGTGGTGCGGCGCAGTTCGGCGATGCCGGTCTTTTCAGCAAACGCGATCCAGATTTCCGGGACGAGAACGCCTTCGAGATCAAGGGTGACAATGGTTTGGGGCTTCATTCGCAGGTCAAAGTTTCAGGTTCAATGTTCAAAGTTGGACTTTCAATGTTCGAAGCTCTCTTAGCTCGCCTCGATGGCTTCGCAAACATCTCTCCAGCCGGGAAAACGCCATTCGTTCGGAAAACCCCGACACTGAACCGGTTTCACCGCCTGGATGCGGCACACGTTGAGACCTTCGAGAAAGACGCATTCCCCCGCCCCACCGGGGCGGTCGATGATGCTGAGGCCCGTGCGATTGGCATTGAGGCGCGTGTATTGCGCCGTGAACTCCGCCTCGCTCAGCCCCAGGTGCGCCGCGATGCACGCCACCTCCTCATCCGTGATGCGCACATCGCCCGGCCAGCGGCAGCAGTTGCCGCAGCGCTGGCAGAGATAGCGTGGCGTGGGAGATTCATTGCTCATCGCGGCACTTTGTCCTATGAGCGCGGAAAATGAAGCCGCATTTGCCCGTCACCCTCACTCTTTTACCTCCGCCGGAAGACCAGCGTGGCGACGTGGAGATCGTCGAGGAGTGGGCTCGCGGACTGGACTGGGTGCGCTGGCTGCTGGGCAGCGTTCGAGCACGCACCGAGCAGCTCTCGCTCCATGGTGGCGGCTGGCAGTGCTTCACCGAAGGCCTGTTTCGGGAAAAAATAGCCCCCGCCCTCGAAGCCGCTTGGTCCGCCGCGCATGCGGGTGATCTCGATGCCCTCCTCGCTGCCGATGCCGATCTCGGCGCCAAGTTTTCCCCCGATGAAAACAAGCGCAGTCGCCAGGCCGGGGCCGTCTTGCTCAAATCGACCAGCAAGGCCCGCTATCAAGGGGTGCTCGGCCACTTCCGCGATCACATCGCCGCCGGCAGTTCCGAAGGCCACTTCGCCATCGTTTGGGCCGCTGTGGGTAATTTTTTCCACCTCAGCCTCGCCAACGTTATCGCCGAATATCTCCGCCTCGAATGGGAAATCGGCACTCGCGATGATTTGAAGCGCCGCGAGCCAAATTTCGGCCTGCTGACCCGTGAGGTGCTTTTTGGCCGGATGCGGGAACCGAAGGTCATTTGAGCTTCCACGAAAAAGATGATGGCAGGATGGCCTGCCACGCGTTTCATGCCGCCTCCATTCAACCACTATGCGCCCGCTTTTTGCCCTCCTCGCCCTCGTTTCCTGCTCCTTCGCCGCTGAGCCCGTGCAGCTCACGCTCGCTGATTTCACCAATCTAAATGGCGAGGCCCCCACCGGTGGCTGGCAGGCCGAAGGAGAAAGCGTCATCCATCTCGCCGGCAAGGGCGGCGGCAATCTCATCTCGAAGAACGAATACCAAAACTTCGTCCTCGAATGGGACTGGAAGCTCAATCCCAAGGGCAACAACGGCATCAAATACTGGGTCACCAAGATCGGCGGCAAAGAATGGCTCGGCATCGAATACCAAATGATCGACGACAGCGGCCATCCCGACGGCCTTAAAGGTGGCAGCCACACCACCGCCTCCATTTACGACATCAAAGCCCCCGTTCCCGGCAAGCTCGTGAAGCCAGCGGGCGAGTGGAACAGCAGCAAAATCGTCGTCCAGGACGGCAAGGTCCAGCATTGGCTCAATGGTGCCCTCGCCAGCGAGGCGGATACCACCACGCCCGAGTGGAAGGACATGATCGCCAAGAGCAAATTCAAGAACAAGGAGGGCTTTGCCCCCGGAAAGGGCAAAATCATGCTCACAGAGCACGGCGACGAGACCTGGTTCCGCAACATCCGCCTCACCGCGAACTGAGCCATTCGGCATTCGACATTCGTCGTTCGCCATTTTATCAGCCAGAGACATGCTCCCCTGGCTCGCCACTGACCGTTTTCCCCTTTACCTCGCCCCCATGGCGGGTGTGACGGATGTGACCTTCCGCGGCATGTGCAAAGAACTCGGTGCCGATGTCATGGTGACCGAGTTCGTCAGCGCCGAGGGCATTCTCCAGCGGGACGACCGCACCCGGCACTACACCGAATTCGACGACGGCCAGCGCCCGCTCGGCGTGCAGCTTTTCGGTGCCGACGGCGTGCGCATGGGCGAGGCCGCCCGAAAAATCATCGACTGGAAACAGCCGGACTTCATCGACATCAACTTTGGCTGCCCGGTAAACAAAGTCGTCTCCAAAAACGGCGGTTCCTCCCTGCTCAAAGACTGCCCGCTGCTGCAAAACGTGGCCGCCGAAGTCGTCAAAGCCGTGCCCATCCCCGTCACCGCCAAGATGCGCATCGGCTGGGACGCTCAGACGATCAACGCCATCGAAGTCGCCCGCCTTTTGGAGGACAGCGGCATCCAGGCCATCGCCGTGCATGGTCGCACGCGAGCACAAGGCTACACCGGCGTGGCGGATTGGGAGGTCATTGCCCAAGTCGCCGATGCCGTGAAGATCCCCGTCATCGGCAATGGCGACATTCACACCGGCCAGGACGTGCAGCTCCGCCGCTCGCAAACCAACGTGCGCGGCATCATGATCGGCCGCGCCGCCATGACGAACCCGTGGGTCTTTGGTGAAGCGAAGCACTTCCTCGCCACCGGCCAGCACGCCACCCTAGCTAGCATTGAAGACCGCTTCAACTTCATGCGCCGCCACTGCCAGCAAGCCATCGCCCATGACGGACGAGGCCGGGAATTCGAGATGATCCGCAGCATGCGCAATCGCCTCATGAATTACACCAAGTCCATCCCCGGCGGCAAATGGCTCCGCCAGCACTTCAGCCACGTCGCCAGCCTCGCCCAGCTCGACGACATCCTCGCCGAGTATTTCAAGCATCAGGAGGAGCTGATGCAGGCACACGAAGAAGTGACGCCATCCTGAAACCTCACGCAGACAGCTTTCAGTTCTACTTTCAATTCGAGCCGTGCGAATGCCGCCCAATGGCTGAAAACAGGCCCCTCCAGCCGCTTCAGGCTACTTTCAGCTCTTCATCCGACCCAACTCACTTCTGCCCATAATACGCCCCCGGCCCGTGCTTCCGCAGGTGGTGCTTTTCGAGGATGTGGGAAGGGATGGGAGCAAGCGAAGGATTCAGCGAGTAGCTTCCCAAAGCCATCTGAGCGCACATTTCCAAGGCGATGCTGTTGTTGAGCGAATCCATGGCGTTCTTTCCGAAGGTGAACGGCGCATGATGAAGCTGAAGCACCGCAGGCATCTCCAGCGGGTCGAGTTTCAACTCACGCAGGCGCTCGACGATAGCCACACCGGTGAAGTGTTCGTAATCAGCATCCACCTCCTCAGGCGTGAGTGCCCGCACGAGAGGCACGGTGCCGTGGAAGTGATCGGCATGCGTGGTGCCATGACAGGGTAGCTCACGACCGGCCTGACAGAACATCGTGGCATGCAGGCTGTGCGTGTGCGTGATGCCGCCGATCTTCGGGAACTCGCGGTAGAGATGAAGATGCGTTTTGGTGTCGCTGGACGGGCGTAGCTTGCCTTCGACGACTTTTCCTTCGAGATCGAGCACGACGATGTCCGCCGGGGTGAGCTGGTCGTAGTCCACGCCACTCGGTTTGATGGCCCACAGGCCGCTGGCGTGATCGATGCCGCTCACATTGCCCCAGGTCAGGCGCACGAGGCCGCTGGCGGGCAGGGCACGATTGGCTTCACAGACTTGATGGCGGAGTTCGTCGAGGGTCATAGTGCTTCGTGCTCACGCGGGGAGGTTCTTCAACCAAAACGTCAGCGTTTTCGGCGACTCGGCGGGCTCGCCGATTTCCTTCCAGATGAAGGTGGCCTGCAGCTCGGGATGCTTTTGGTAGCCCTGGCTTTGCCAAAATTCATCCAGCGGCCGATAGCCGGCCGGTCGCAGCGGATGGTCCACCGCACGATCCACGGCGCAAAACGTGGCGAGGCGTGCTCCAATCGACCTCGCATGCGCTTCGCGATGCTGGAAGAAGGCCTTGCCTAGACCTTTGCCGCGATATGACGGCAGCAAAATCGATTCACCGAAGTAGCAGATGTCCTCCAAATCGTAGCCGCCCGCCTTCACAAAGGCCGCCTGAAACACCGGCCCCTCATCGACCATCGGCAGACAGGTGGTGGCACCCACGACGCGGTCGCCTTCGAAGGCCAGCACGACCAGGCTGCGCTCGCAGTTCAGGTAGGTACGCAGATACTCGCGCTCGTACTCGAGGCTGCCTTCGTAGAGGTAGGGATACTCGTGGAAGACGGTGATTCGCAAATGGCCGAGCGCATCGAGATGCGGCTCCAGTGCCGGACCGTGAAAAGGCTTCAAAATGATCTCAGACATGCAAACGGGCTTACTTGGCTGAATCGGGCTTTTTGATCTCTTCGGGCTTTTTCTCCTCTGTTTTTGGATCAGGCGGCGTGCTGGGCACGGCGATGAACTTTGCCTTTTCGGGGTCCATGCGTGGCAGCTTGCCCTGAAGTTTTTTAAGCTCCTCTAGTGTTTCCTTGGGGGCTTCCGGTTTCGGCTCAACTGGGGCGACGACTGCGGCGGGAGCGGGCTTGGCAGGAGGCTCCGGCGTAGGCGCGGCAGGCTTTTCGCAGGCACTCAAAAGGAGCGTTAGGGCCGCAGTGAGAAGATGAAAACGCAGGTGCATGGTGTGAAGGGCAAAACGCTCGCCGAAACCCGCTCGAATGCAATGCGCGGCTGCATCGTTCTGAATCCTCGAAACGTGAAGCTGGACATTCCACCGCCTCGCGCTCCATTCACGTCCCGCCAAGCCATGAAGCACCTCGCCTCCCTCCTCTTTCTTTGCGCCGCCATGTGGTCGCCCGCCCAGGACGCCCCACCAGCCGCGGAAAGAACCGCCATCGATTTCAAGGACGGCGACAAGCTGGTGCTGCTCGGCAACACCGTCTTCGAGCGTGAGCAGCGCTACGGCTCCTTCGAACCGCGTCTCGCTCTCGCCCTTGGCGACACCAAAATCAGCGTGCGCAATCTCGCCTGGAGCGGCGACACCGTCTTCGGCCATGCCCGCTCCTACTTCGGCCCGCCGGAAGAGGGACTTCAACGCCTCTCCGGCCATCTCGACATGCTGAAGCCGACGGTTGTCATGCTTTGCTACGGCTCTGAGCTGGCCTTTGAAAAGTTGAACGGCCTGCCCGACCTCCTCACCGGTTACCGCAGCCTCATTGATCTCATCCGCGCCAAATCTCCCGGCGTGCGCATCGTGGTGGTGGCCCCGCCCCCGCTTGAAACGCTCGCCCCGCCGCTGCCGGATCTCTCCACCGAAAACAAAAACCTCTCCAGCCTTCGCGATGCACTGCGGAAGTTCGCCATGATACAGAATGCCTTCTTCGTGGACTGGTTCGAGCTGATGGGCGGTCTTCCGAAGCCCGGCCTCTCCTCCAAACCGCTCACCGAAAACGGCGTTCACTACATGCAGGAAGGCTACGACAAGCTCGCCACCAAGCTCGTCGAAGGTCTGGGACTCAAAGTCCCTGAGGCTCCCTCCCCTGCCCTCGAAAATCTCCGCCGCGCCGTCATCGCCAAAGACACCCTCTTCTTCAACCGCTGGCGTCCACAGAACGAAACCTACCTCTTTGGTTTCCGCAAACATGAGCAGGGCCAGAACGCCAAGGAGATCCCGATGTTCGACCCACTCATCGCCGAGGGTGACAGCACGATTCAGAAGCTGAAGAGCGAGGCGCTCTCGCAAGCCCGTCGGCCTTGATGGGGTCTGTTAAGGCTGACCCGTTTGAGCGAGCACCTTGTCACGCAAGGCCTTGGCAAAGGTTACCGCATCCATCGGTGTGGATGGCAAAGCGGGTGTCTCAATCGCCGTGCCAAGTGCTTTCAGCCCCCACACCTCCTCCAGACGCTCTGGCATTGGCCCGAGCACATGGAGGAACTTCACGCGATCCCCTTCCCCACGCAGCCGCTCGGCCATCTTTTCCACCGCACCGGGCACGCGTGGCAGCGTGGCAAAACGCAGCGTGCGCAGCATCGGCAGGCCGGTGACCTCGTGAGCGATGGAAAGCATCGTGGCGAGTCCGAGCGCGGCCGATTCCTCCCCCGCACCATACGGCACGAGGATCATCGTCACATCGTAGGGCATCTGTTTGCCCGCGAGCTCCGCGTCGATGTTCGAGCACTCGGCACCAGCCGCTTCGTAGCGATCACGACGCACCGCGTAGCCCATGTTTTCCTCGCCCATGGTGGATTGCAGGTAGCCTGGCACCGCTTGCAGAGCGTCGGTTTGCTTCAAAACATCCCGCAGCAGGTTCGCGTGCTTCTCGATGCCGCCGAGGCTGATGTCGCGCTTCAAGGCGAGCGCATACTTGAAGCTGCGATCGGCCTCGCGGTCCTTTTTCCACTGCCAGATGCCAAAGCTGGCGATGCCCAACAACACCGTGCCGGCCGGAAAAAGCACGAGCGCGGCCCGGATCCAGCGTCCGGCATGGGGAGAGGCCTGGGGAGGAGAATCGGTCATGAAGAATGAATGGCTGAATGCACGGCCTGCGCCGCCCGCTGATACGCGCCGCCGCTGCCGAGCGTGGCCACGACGGACGCCAGATCGGCCTGGAGAGCCTCTCGGCGCTCCTTTTGCGTCAAAAGGTCCGCCGTGGCCTTGGCGAGCGTATCGGGATTCAAATCGTGCTGCACGAGCTCTCTTACGACCTCGCGCTTCGCGAGGATGTTGATGATGCCGAGATGCTTGATGCGCACGACGAGCTTGCCGACGACGTAGGTCGGCCAGCTCACGTTATAGACGAGGGTGTAGGGCAGGCCAAAGCAGGCCGCCTCCAGCGTGGCCGTGCCGCTGGCCACCGCGCCCGCCTCGCAGCGCTGCATGAGGTCATACACCGTGCCCACCTCGATCCAGCGCTTGGCCTCTGGCACGCCAAGCGCATCCGCCATCGTGCGCATGTGCCCGGCGAGCGTTTCATTGGCCGCCGAAACCGCAAAACGCGCTTCCGGCACCGCCAGCCGAATCGCCTGCGAGGCCTGCACCATGATCGGGAACAAACGCCGCACCTCGTTGAGCCGACTCCCCGGAAACCAGCCCACCAAACCGGGCTCACGCTTCCAATCGCGTCGCAGTGTCTGCACCCGATCCACCATCGGATGACCGCCAAACTCCGTGCGCAGGCCGCTCTGCTCGTAAAAGGCCTTTTCGAAGGGGAAAATGCAAATCATGAGGTCCAGCACCTTCGCCATCACCTTCACGCGCCCCTTCTTCCAGGCCCAGACTTGAGGGCTGATGTAATAAACGATCTTCCCGGCATAGCCCGCCGCTCGCAGCGATGAAGCCACGCGGAGATTGAAACCCGGGTAATCCACCAAGACGACCGCCTCCGGACGTTCTGCCAGGATCTGCCTCTCCACCGCCACCTTCTTCTCTTTGAAGTAGCGATAGATTTTGAGCACCTCCCACAGACCGACGACGCCCGCCTTTTCCACCCAGTCCTCAATCCCCTGCCCCGCCACCTCGCGCATCTGCCGACCGCCAAGGCCACTGACCTGCAAATCAGGCTCCAGCGCCCTCATCTCACGCAGCAGACCCGCCGCATGCGTGTCTCCGCTGATTTCTCCGGCAATGATGAACACCCGTGTCATTTGAGGCACAGGAGGGCGGAAATCCGAGAGGAAGAAAACATCGTCGCGAGCCTAGCCGTGAGGTCCGGCCGGTCAAACGGCATGCGGGCTGAATGGGAAAACTAAAACCCGAGATCCGGAGGCAGCTCCGTCCCCGGTCGATTCCGTCCCTCCAGTCTTCCGTCCCTCCGTTCTTCCGTCCCTCCGGACCCCTTCAGTCGCTTCGGTCCCTCCAGTCTCTTTTCCCGGGTCCTGCCCCAAAAGCACGTCTTTTCACGCGGAGAGCCTTTCCGGCTCCGCTCTCGATACCCGGCCATTTCCTCTCTTATCGCTATAAGATATGGATTTTATCATTTATTGCATCAATGAGACTCGAAAGGCCATCTCTCTCAGAATTTGCCCTGCCCAACTCTGTATTTAGCGCTTTTCACCGGGCTATCAGCGTTTTTCCATAGCTTCTAAAGAGCGTCCCCCTCCCCTTCACCGGGCTCCACATCGCTCTCCCCCTCTCGTTTAGCCCTCTCGCCGGCCTATTCTGGCCCATTTTCAGGCCTCTTTATTCTCACTTTTACAATTTTATCATATTTTTGTGAGATTACCGTTGCAACGATTCTCATTGTGGTTATAATTTCCACAACATAAGAAATCGCCATGAACGCCCTCCGCAACACCCTCCTCGCCGCCGCCGCCCTCCTCGTCGTCGCTTTCGTTGCTCCCGCTTCCGCTCAACAAGGCTACTACGCCGCCGGTTACTACGCCGCTCCCCAGGCCCAGAAGGCCGCCGCTTACGCTCAGAACCAAGCCGCTTGGGCCGCCTACCACCGCCAGCAGCAGGCCAACGCCCAAGCCTGGGCCGCCTACCACGCCCAGCAGGCCGCCGCTGCCCGCACCGCCCCTCGTGCCACCCCTGTCGCCGCTCCCCGCGCTGCCGCTCCTGCCGCCACCGGCAACGCCCAGATCCGCTTCGACGGCCGTTTCGCCTCCGTCGGCTCCAACGCCCCTGCCCAGCTTCAGCACGCCGTTTACGCTGCTAACAAGCTCCAAAACAAGCCCTACGTCCGCGGTGGTGGCCACGCCCACGTCGAAGACAACGCCTACGACTGCTCCGGCAGCGTTTCTTATGTCCTCATCAAGGCTGGCCTTCTTCGTGCCCCTCTCGCCAGCGGTGCCTTCGCCAGCTATGGCGAAGCCGGCCCTGGCCGCTTCATCACCATCTGGGTCAAGCCTGGCGAACATGTTTTCATGACCATCTGCGGTCTTCGCATGGACACCTCCGGCCAGATCACGGGCGAAGGCCCCCGCTGGCGCACCAAGAGCCGCAGCATGGCTGGCTTCATTGCCCGTCATCCTGCTGGCTTTTAATTCTCATTTTTGTGACGCGATTCTCACTCTCGAAAACAAGCTGCCCGACAAACCTGCGAATCAAACCCTCTCAAAGCCCCCAAATCACCCCAAACCTCTCATCCCCGATAATCCCATGAACGCCTTCGCCTCTTCCTCCGCCTCCACCGCCTCCAACGAAACCTCCCTCGGCTGGAACCACATGCCCGCCTACGGCGAGGTCATGAGCGAACTGCGCGGCCTGAATCACCTCGATATCAATGCCCCGCTGGCACCCGAACCCCGCGCCAACAATCTCCTCATCGAGTCCTTCTGGAATTGCCTGACCCGCTCGAACACGCAGGTCGCCGCGTAAAAACCCCTTACTCGCGGATCACTTCGATGCCGCAGAGCAGTGTTTCTCCTTCTTGAGACATCAAAGAAAGCGTGAGCCCTCCATCGGTGACGGCGACATTCGAAACCGTCTCCGTTTGAGCGGCCATCTGAGAAGGCTGGTAGTTGGTGAGGGCCACGTTGCCCTGAACAGAAACATCAAACCGATGCTTGGCACTGTCCGGCGATGAAAAGACGAGTTTGACGGTATATCGGCCGTTTTGCAGACCGCTGAGTTTGGCACTGCGGAGGCCTTTGGCGCCGCTGGCGGCCACCCAGGGCCAGCCGGTGCCTTTTTTCATCCAGAGCGAGTGCTGGTAGAAAAACTCGGGCTTCGCGGGTTCGGTGGTGAAGTCGATTTCGGGTGAAGGGCCGCCCACGCTCGGAAAATCAAGCCACAGCGTGCCATCGCGTGTTTTGCGGTCGCCGGGCGCACCGAGGTTGATGCCGATGCGTTGGATTTTGCCGTGGATGGCGGCTTTCGGCACGGCACCCCAGGTGGCCCATTGCTCAAAGTCCTCGGGCATCGAGTAAAGCGCGAGCCCCATCGGCAGCGGGTAGCTGCAGGTGCAGCCTTCGTAGAAATAAGGGACGTTCAGGATGCCGCCAGCGGGCACGATGCTGTTCGTGCAGCCGCTGCGCGGGCCGCTGATATGGATGGTGCCGCTTTCGACCTTCTTGTCGTAAAACGCGGCCGTGCCGCTGCGGAAGGTGAAGATGCCGCCGTAGTCGAAGCCGCCATCGCAGCCGTAGCTTTTCGGAAAGACACGCGGTTCTTGTTCGAGCGTGAGCGGATTGATGCGGAAGCCGGATTTTGGCTGATCCGGAGCCCAATCGTTCTTCTGCGTGGGCGGTCGATACTGCGCCTGCTGGATGCTCTGCTGGTCCACGGTGCCAAATTTCGCGCGGAGTTCCGGCTGCTCGTATTCATCGAGCACACGGCCGGTGTAGATGTCGCTGAAAACGGGCGCGAGGAGCTTGTAATCGACCTTTTCTTGGCGGTTCGTGGCATCGAGCCAGTCCTTATCCGCCGTGATCATGACGCCATCGACGATCTTCGGCTGCGGCGAGCGCTTGAAGTTGCTCAACGCATCATCAAACCACAACACGCCGAGCGGTGCCTGCACCAGCGGGTCTTCATTCGCGTTCCAATCCGCGAGGTAGTTGGTGGAGCCGGTGAGTGCGCCGCGGGTGTGAGTGACTTTGGCTCCGGGGCCGACGACTTTACCTCCGTTCGGGCGCAGCATCTCTGACCACGGTTCGTGTCCTTCACCCTCAAGATCAAAAATAACGCTGGCAAAGTAGCGCGGCAGTTCGGTTTGGACGTTCAGCACGACAACCCGCTCTCCACAGAGACCTGCTTTTCTCAATCGAAAGCCTGCATCGTAGTCTTCAGCCAGAACGACGAGATGAAACTGGCTGTTGAGCAGGATGGACTCGATCAGGCCGGGTTTGTTAGGACCGATCATGAGCACGTAGCCGCGATCCGTGCCTGCGGCGGCAATGGCGGCTTTGGCGAGGTCTTCTTCGGCTTTTTCGAGCACGATTTCGCGCTTCCAGCGCTTTGTTTCGCCAGTGCCTGAACCGAAGGCCTTGAGGACGCCATCCGTGGTGACAACGAAGCATTTGTCGTCGGCGAGGATGACGCTGTGGGCATTGGTGAAGGTGTCGAAGGGGACCTCGGTTTCGGCGGCGTGGAGGGTGCGCTGGATGCCTTTCTGGCCTTCGGCGCGGGGGCGGTCCTCGTGACGCTTGGCGCTGATGGCTTCGTCGAAAAGGAGGCCGCGACGGCGGAGTTTGGCGGCTTCTTTTTCGGCGGGCGTGGAGGCGAACCAGCCGCCGGTGTATCGACCGGCGGAGGGCAATTCGAACTCTTTGATGGCACCGGTTTTGAGATCGAGACGCGCGGGATAGGCGGTGCTGCACGGGACGATGAGATCGTCGCCGTCGATGAGGAGGTAACCCTGCGGCGCGAGGCCGCCCATGGCTTCGGTTGCGTGCGGATGCGTGCCGTAGAGGTAGGAGCAGCGGTCGTTGCGCCAGATCTCGGCGCCGGTGGCGGCATCGCAGCAGAAGACGAAGGTGCCCTCCAGCGGCCACACGCCGGCGGCGAAGTAAACGCGGCCGTCTTTGGCCACCGGACCGCCGCGCACGGGCCACACGGAGATGAGGCGCTGATTGCCAAGAAGCAGTCGATTTGATGGCACGGCGCGTTTTTGCCAGATGGGGCTGCCGTCGGCGAGTTTCACGCAGCGGACCACGCCGTCATCGGAGCCGAAGATGGCCGTTTCGCCGACGATGACGGGCGCAAAGCGCACCGGGCCGTCGGCGAGGGCTCGCCAGAGCTCCGCGCCGGTTTCGGTGTCGAAGGCGATGACGCAATCCTCACGCGAACTGCCCACGAGGAGGCGTTTTCCGGCGGCAACGGGCTCGTAACTGCGATCGAACTGCAAACGCGGCT
Source organism: Verrucomicrobiaceae bacterium (assembly GCA_016713245.1). Classification (GTDB taxonomy): domain Bacteria; phylum Verrucomicrobiota; class Verrucomicrobiia; order Verrucomicrobiales; family Verrucomicrobiaceae; genus Prosthecobacter. The sequence continues at coordinate 3,071,857 of JADJPM010000004.1, forward strand.
CTTTGAAGGCCGGGCGCAGCGGCGGCAGTTCACGACTCCAGATGAGGCGAGGCTCCACGGGCATCTTTTGCGTCGTGGCAGCCGTGCGGCCGGGATCGTGCCGCCACATGGGCCAGTCGGAGGCGTGCGCAAAAGCGGAGAGCAAAAGGAAGATGACAAGGCGTGGCATGGCAGGCCACTATCTACGCGATGTTTGCCACGCAACTCACCAGTCTGATGCTTTTGCTCGCCGAAGCCGCTCCGCTCAATCCTGGCCTCGCCGCCGAGGAGGAAACAAAGCGCCTCATCGGCCTCTTCGTCGTGCTCGGCATGGTGGCGCTGATTTTGAAGGGCTTCCTCATCGCCCGATGGTTTGCGAGGAGGAAGAAACTCAGGACGAAAGCTTCTCAGATGCCACCACCGTGAATTTACCGTCCTTGCTTTCGAGGCGGAGCTTCGCACGGCCAAAGTCACGCTTGTAACTCCAGCCGGTCTCGGCCTCCCAGGTGGTGGGGCTGAGTTGGCGGAGCACGCGAAGTTGCAGCACGAAGGTGGCGAGACGATTTTTATTATCGACGACGATTTGATCCGGCTCGATGGCCTTCAAGTCGATGGCGTTGACGAATTCGAGCTTCAGATCAGCCAGACGTTTCACGAATTCCGTCGTGGCTGGGGTCATCATGCCATCGCGACTGATTTCACCGAGCACGATGCTGTAGTTCTTGGCCACGCCGGGGTTCAGCTCCGGCAGGTTTTGGATCACATGACGGATCGCTGACTCACCTGCATCGCACTCATAAAGGTTCACCGGCAGGCCTTTCTCGGACGAGTGACAACCAGTGATGGCAAGAAGGGCAGCAAGAGCAAAGAAGCGTCGGGAGAACATGAAGAGGTTGGTGAGATGATGCGCGGCAAAGGGCGGAAAGGATTCAGCGACGCCACTGATACATCCAGCGCTCCGAGATGACCTTGTCACCATTTTTGAGCTCACTCATGATTTCGAGCAGGTTGGTCTTCTCCGGCACATCGAGCTTGAAAAAGGCACGCCAGCCGCCGGTCTCGGCATTTTTCATCACTCGCTTGTCGAGGATCTTCGCCTCGCCAGAGCTGATTTGAAGGTCGATGTCAGGCACCCAGTCGGCCTTGGCAGGCGCGGGCATTTCACCAGCAGAAAAGTCGATGACGTAAAGATGGTCGTCGGAATCCATCACAAAGCCGCGACGGGTGTTGAGCACCTTGCAGAGCTTGCCTGGCTCATGCTGGTCCAGCCAGTGGAGGTTGTAGGCCACGCGAAGAGGCTCGGCTGGCGTGGCGGGAAGGTTTTTCGGGCTCCACATGGCCACGATGTTGTCCCAGGTTTCTTCGCCGGTGGAAAGCTCCACGAGCGCCACCGAGCCAGCGCCGAAACCGCTCACCGGCTCCACCCACACGGCGGGGCGGCGGTGGTAGTTCGCTTCGAGGTCCTGGAAGTTGTTGAAGTCTCGATCCCGCTCTGCGAGGCCAAAGCCCTTCAATTTGTCCGTCTCGAAAAGGCTCAGGCGCATGTCGCGGCTCACATCGAGCGGACGCCAGATTGACGGTCCGCCCTCGATCTCGACCTGGAGACCATCGGAATCATGCACCTCCGGGCGGAAGTCGTAGGGCTTTGGGTGTGAGTTCTCGCCAAACCAGAACATGCTGGAGAAGGGCGCGATGCCCAGCATCTTCACCGGCTTGCGCAGGTGGAGCGTGGCCTTGATCTTCATCAGCGTCGTCTTACCGGGGGTGGACTCGAATTCGTAAGCCCCCGTGATGCTTGGGCCGTTCAACAACGCCAGCACCTTCACCGAGGTGGCACCGGGCTTCGGTGCCTCCAGCCAGAAGTGCGTGAAATCCGGAAACTCCTCCGGCTCGCCGCCGATGGTATTCACCGCCACCCCGCGAGCGGAGATGCCATAACCCAGCTCCGTGGTCACGGCGCGGTAGTAGCTGGCCCCCATGAAGACGAGGAATTCGAAGCGACGCTTCAGCAGCGCCTCCGGAGCCACCACACGAAAGCCCGCATAGCCTTCCGGATTCATGACCTTCTCTGGCACCTGGAGCTTGCCATAATCAAAGAGCCCCTGGTCAAAGGGCACCGCCGACGTGGCCCCATCCCGCATGGTGTAAAAGCGCACCGGCTTTTTAAACATCCAGCCGGGGTGGAAAAACTCGATGCGATACACATCGCCGAGATCGCTGAAGATCGCCTTTTGAGGCTGAAAGCGGATGTCCCGATGCCCGTCGTATTTCAGCCCTTCAAAAAACGGATCGAGCTTCTGAGAGGGAGCCACATACGGCTGCGCCGCAAGCTGCGCGGCCACTTTTTCGAGGCTGGCGTGGTCCTTCACGTCTTCCAGCTTCACCTGGGCAGCCGCCGAGACGGCGAGCAGCGAGATCAATCCAATCGAGGGGGCAAATTTCATGCGGGGCCGCGAGCATGCAGCACGCCGCATGCCAGTCAACCAGCGGGAACTGCCAACCCAGAAATCAAACCGGCTCAATAGTGACCGTAGCCGCCGCGAGGGCGGTAGCCGTTGTTCGAGCAGTGGTTGTTGGAATGGCGACGCTCGCTTCGATTGCCATTGGCCAGACCGTAAGCAATCAAGCCGACGGCCGCCGCGCCGATCAGCGCCGCTCCGGGCTCGATGACCTGCCGCGGACGGCCATAGGCATCGTAAGCGGTGGTGCAGGAGGCCATGGCTGGCAGGAGAAGCACGAGAAGAAGGCGATGGAGAGATTTTTTCATCGGCTCTCCGACGACACCGCGAAGTGTCTATTCAAAGCGATGCTTCAAGAACAAGGCGCGGGACTTGCCTCGTCCCCGTGGCGTGATCCCTCACGGGAAGCCAGACATGCTGACCTCGGTGGAGAAGTGGAGCGGTTTTCGGATCAAGCACAGAGAGCACGGAGGCACACAGAGGATGAGGTTCGGGGCTTGATGACCAATCCAGAGCGTGGTCGTGAATCATTTTTGAAGTCAGAATGATCTCCCACAGATTCGGGGAGGCCCACAGATTGAATCCAAAACAATCTGCTGGCCTCCATGAATCTGAGGGAAATCACCATTCGTGATGACGCTAATGGGACGCTGATGCTCTGACCTCAGAAATTAGCGTTAAATCAGCGTCAAATTAGCGGTTCCAAACCCGTCGTTCGCCCTTCCGGCATCAAATCCGAATCTCCGGCCCTACTTCGCGTTTCACGAGTTTCCAGGTCGAGCCGGTGCGGCGGAAGGTGTGGTGCACTTGGGTGAGGTTCGGGGCTTGATGGCCGATCCAGAGCGTGGTCGTGATCGTGTCCGCCGTGGCGGTGTCGATGTCGATTGAGACCCGCGTCGCCAGCGCGTCATCGGAGCGCTGGTGGCTCCAGCTGAGGCCGGGCCAGTCCTTCACTGGGGCCGTGTATGTTTCGGAAGCATGCCGCAGCGTGAACTCCCGCAAATCCCGCTGCAACGCCGCCACCTGCTCCGGTCCCTGGCAGAGGTAAAACTCGCGGATGCCGCTGTGACGCGGCAATTCATCGCGCAGAGCCATCCACACGACGCGGTAACGCGGCGAGGGCGGCAGGTCGTTGGGCTCGCGGGCGTCGGAGACGTAGGGTGTCTTGGGTGAGGTGCAGGAGGTGAGGATGAAGACAGCTTGAACTGCGGCGACGATCCAATGATTCATACATGTGCTTTTCTTGAACGTTTACGATGGCGTTTTCGCAGCCAGAAAATCAATGATTGTGACTTGTTTTCGGCTGGGTTCAAACTGGGAACTGGTCAACACGCTATGTAGAGATTTCTTCATAAGACCCGCTTTTTCAGGTGAAAAACTGTGCCAGTCACTCTCAAACCTATTCTCAACCAGATGTAAATGGACCTTATTCCTCAGCTTTCTGAGGTGATTTAGTGCTTTGTATACTTCTGTGCCAACGCCCAAAAGCTTCTTTGACTCGGCCTTCTTGCACATCGTATCGAATGTCATGTCTGCATCCGGTGGTGTGATTAATTTCCGCTCCATTAACACACGCATTCTGCGTGATTCGTCGCCTTCCCTAAACGTGTGAGTTGTAAATGATTGAATCTGTTCCCACTCTGTCTTGTTGGACTCGTCGTTGATTTTGATAATGAACCACAAGACTGATTCAATGATGCTTGCCCCAGTAACAATGAAAGTTTTGAGGCTGCATTTCCGCACGCTGTAATGAAGATCTTCATTTGAAAGCAGCTCATCCAGGTACTCCAAGTATTGAAGGCTGTAGGCGATATTGTCGATCAGCCCAACTCTTTGCGGCACTGAATCATGCTTGGGCAGCGACTTATTCAGGTAGCTCCTGAAGGAGCCTACATTTGAGGGGTGATATGAGTTTCTCATGGTTTTATCAAGCTGAGTGAACTGAACTGGGAGTCACTCTTCATGCTAATCAATATTCGTCAGACGGGGTGGCCTGCTCCCTGAAAGTAGGACGGTTGTAAAATGTAGTTCTGGCTCCGAAACCAGGAGAACAGAACACCATGAAAAAGAGCAGACACAGTGAAGAGAAGATCGTGAGCATCCTGCGCGAGGCGCAGGGTGGGATGAAGGTCCGGGACGTGTGCGCGCGTCATAACATCAGCGAGCAGACCTACTACGGGTGGAAGCGCAAGTATGGCGGGATGCAGGTCGATGAGCTGCGTCAGGCGAGGGCGTTGGCGGAAGAAAACGGGCGGCTCAAACGCATCGTGGCGGACTTGACGGTGCAGATCGACATCTTGAAGGCCATCAACGCAAAAAAATGGTAAGCCCGGCCAGCAAGCGACGGGCGGCACGATACGCCATGCAAAGCGATTTGGGCGGGATCGCGCAGGTGTGTCGTGCCTTGGAGCTTGCACGGTCGGGCTACTACCGGGTGGCGAAAGTGAGCGCGGAGGCGAGGCATCGACGAGTTCGCATCGTGCGGCTGAGCCGTGAGCATCCGCGCTACGGTTACCGCCGGATCGCGGCGTTGCTGCGACGTGAGGGCGAGCGGATCAACGTGAAGTGCGTGGCGAGGGTGCGCCGGGAGGAAGGACTGCAGGTGCGCAAACGCCAGCGGCGGATGCGAAGAGTGAGGCTTGGGCAGCAAGGCCGGCAGGCTGCGGCGCATCGCAATCACGTGTGGAGCTGGGACTTTGTGAGCGACCAGGTGGAGGGCGGCAGCGCCTTTCGCATCCTCACCTTGATCGACGAGCACACGCGTGAGTGCCACGCCACGCATGTGGCGTGGTCGATCCGCGCCACGGACGTGCTTGGCGTGCTGGAGTCTGCGATGCGCAAGCACGGCACGCCTGAGCACATCCGCAGCGACAACGGGCCTGAGTTCATCGCGTATGCGATCCAGGACTGGATGCAGCATCGACACATCAAGATGAGCTACATCAAGCCGGGGTCACCTTGGGAGAACGCCTACATCGAATCGTTCCACGACAAGCTACGCGACGAATGCCTCAACCGCGAGGTGTTCGGCAGCCTGGCGGAGGCCCGTGTTGTCGTCGAGCAATGGCGGCGTGAATACAATGAATACCGGCCTCACAGCTCGCTGGACTACGGCACCCCGGCACAGGCGGCGACACGCTGTCAAACTCCGCTACGGCCTCGTCTCGCTACGCTCGACGAGACCTTCGCTGCGTTTGACAGCGTGAGAGAACCAACCAACATCAAGATCAACCCAAGGACGCAGGAACTACATTTATGACCTGTCCCACCCCAGGGAGCAGGCCAGGGGGCTTGTTTACTGGTGAGTTGTCACGTGGAGTATCACCTGATTTGTCACGGATGGCACCCTCTCTTGAGATGCAGTATCCCTTTGCCAAAAACTACTTGCCCAGCCAGCAACCAACGAACCAACAAGCAGATATAAAGTGAGTCGGATCTTTATTCCAGCGATCTGGACGGAGTGCTGAAAACAGATTCTGATGCATCGGTTTTGAGAAAAAACGATCTGAATCGAGGTCATGAGTTTTGGTGCCATGCATCACCTTACAGATCGTGATTTGCTCAACTTTAGATCAAACCGGAACTCTCCAGCCATCGGAGTAATGAGCAAACGGGGAGGCGAGTCTTCTTGAGTGATTGCAAAACGGAAGTTTTCATGGCGGAAATGACGTCAAATTCTTTCTCGGTTTCGGCCCTTATTTTTCGATGCCGTGTGATTTGAAGGCTTTCGTGACCTCGAAGCTTCAGCGCGAACTGCGCGGAGTCGTTGCTGCTTCGCTTTTCGTAGTGCCAATATGTCTTCAGCCGTGGATAAGCTCAAAGGATATAAACCGTCTCTAACTTGGGATGCAGAGTATGGCAGGAGTCGAACCGGTGGACCCATCCGCTCAGGCTTCTTACCGCTGTAAGGATGCAAATCCAAGTGGACTTCGTATTCCCGCAGAATCCGAAGGCGTATGCAATGTTTGTCGGGTGAAGAGAGCTCTCTGAATGATTTCTCGCTGTGGCCTAGCGATGCAAGTTCGCTGGCCGTTGGCTTCAATTCATCGCAGCCCGCCATTTTTAGGACGAGAGAAAGCGGGATGCTCCAGCCGCCACGAGACCGAAGGATTTCTTCACGAACGTGCCTCTTTTCCGTCGTTGTGAGTGACTCAAACCGCTCTTTGCTTTGCCCAAGAACTGACAATTCTTTTTGTGTTGGAACCAATTCATCACAAGTGCCTTCAAGTTGCTTCCAGTAGGCATCGAGTTCTCTCAACGTTTCGCCGCGTTCCTGTTCTTCCCTTTCCATATCTTGTTCGATCGAGAGGACATGATGTGCCCCTACAATCCAAGCTACAGCAATGTCTTGAATTGGCATCTTTGGCAGATTGCAGTGTTCAAAGCCATTCTGAGGCAGGAACGAATGACGCATCAGCGACACCGCAACTGTCGCGATTTCGAAAGGTGAAACCGACCAGTTGGGCTGATTCTCTCGCTTATACTTTTCCCAAGAATGGTCGCACTTTCGTAAAAAGTGCCGGGCCAACCAGTGAGGGTCCCCGCCCTCCTCCATTTTGAAAACTCTTACTTTGAGCATTTCAGCTGTCAGTGAGGCAAGCTGCGCGGCGCTGCTTCCAGATGGACTTTCGGGTTTCCTTTCCACTCCAGTTTTTGAAGTCATGGTTTCGATGTTAGGCGGCTCGATTGATCTCAGCAAGTTGCCTTCATTAACCACGATCACCACCCACTCTTCACACTCCACACTTCGAAGAGGTCCTTCTTGACCAGCTTTTGATACACCACATTCACTGGCGACGGCTCTGAATGAAGGCTTGCATGTCCTCATGCGTGATCATGGCGTCCGGATCACGGTCCATTTCAGCCTCACGAGCGTCCGAGATCGAGGTGAGTTCGTCGTCCGTGGTGTTGGGGAGCGCTGTCGAAAGTTCTCCGAGCAGTCGGGTGACCAGAGCGCCCAAGTCGGGCAAGGCGAGGGAGCGAGCGGAGGAATAGACTTGGTCGATGGTCGCTGTCATGGGTTTGAAAGGTCAGAGTGGATTGAGAATCAGCGTGGACGAGCTTGCTTCCGAGCTTTGGCCTCGGCAATCACCGACTTGGCATCAAGCGGCACAAACTCTGATTCGGCGGCCAGCATGCCGGGAGTGAGTTCTTTCTCCAGCCAGTTACAGCGTTGTTGCTCGACGAAGCTGCCGAGTTCGCCGGGGAACTGGATGGTGAGGGAAGCGCTCATGATGGCAGAGGATGTCATGAGAGGCCGAAAACGGCAAGATGGATGTTGGTGCGCGAACAGGCGCGGCAGCGTCGTGGAGTGCGGTGGCAAGCCTTGGCGCGACACCGCTGTCGTGTGCCGGACGGGGTTCAAAGGCCGGAGAAGCTTGTTTCATCGCTCGACAGCGGTGCCGACGGGGCAAGTCTGCGCCTTGCCCCTTTGTCACCGCACTCCACGACGCTGGCGCGGTGGCAAAGGCATCTTGAAACTTGGAACCTGAAACGTGAAACGACGCGCTAGGATCGAGGACGAGGACGACGTGTGGCTTCACCACCCGCTCTTCACATTCCACACTTCGACGAGATCCTTCGGCAGATCGGTGATGAAGCGGCTGGGACGCATCATAATGTCGCCGTCTCTCGCTTGGTGGTTGATGACGGGATAAGTGAGATACAGCTCGTCCTTGGCGCGGGTCACCGTGACGTAGAAGAGGCGGCGTTCTTCTTCGAGGGCGGTGTCGCCGCCTTCGTCGATGGCGCGTTTGTGGGGGAACATGCCGTCGGCAAGCCAGACGGCGAAGACGACCTTCCACTCCAAGCCTTTGGCCTGATGACCGGTGGTGAGGGTGACGGCGTCGCGGTCTTGCTGCTGTTGCTGGGCGGGGTTGTTGTCGGTATCGACGCCGCTGAGCAAGGATAGCTGGCTGAGGAATTCAATGGGATCGGTGAAGCGGTCGCTGAAGTTGCTGAGCTGTTCGAGGTCCTGCTGGCGCTGCTCGTAGTTTTTGAACTTCGCCTTCATGTAGTCCTCATACACGCCTTCGACGATGCTGCGGATCATGAGGGATGGTGGAATTACCTTGCCATCCTTGCCAATAAGCTCGTCAAGCGTGTAGGCGAACTGCTCCCATGTGACTTTGGCCTTCTTTGGTACTTTGAATGGCAGGAGAACTTCAGAAAAACTTGCTGGCGTGGTTTCCGACTTCGAGGCATCGGACTCTTGCCAGCTCTGCCAGAGCTTTCTGGCGCTTACAGGGCCAATTTCATCGACTAGGCGGACCATGCGCATGAAGCTGACCTCGTCTTGGCGGTTCACGGCGAACTTCATGATGGCAGAGACGTCTTTGATGTGTGCCTGCTCGAAGAAGCGCAGTCCGCTGGTGATATGGTAGGGGATGCCGCGCTGCGTGAGCTCCATCTGGATCTCCATGCTGTGGAAGTGGGCGCGGTAGAGGATGGCGATGTCGTTGAGGTCGAGGCCCTGCTCGTCCTGCAACTCCAGGATGCGCTGGGCGATGAAGGCGGCCTGCGCGGAGGAGTTGTCGAGCGAGACGAGCGCGGGGAGCACGCCTTTGGATTCGCGGGCGGGTTGGAGGTTCTTCGGAATCTGCCCGCGATTCATCGCGATGGCGGCATTGGCGAGGTTCAGCACCTCGGGCACGCTGCGATAGTTCACCTCGATCTTGTGCGTGCGGGCTCGTGGCCAGTGCTCGGCAAAGTTGAGGATGTTCGACACATCGGCGCCGCGCCAGGAGTAGATGCTCTGCGCGTCATCGCCCACGACCATGAGATTTCCCTGCGGACCGGTGAGCAGCTCGACCATGCGGCATTGGAGGCTGTTCGTGTCCTGATACTCATCGACAAGGATGAACTCGAACTGGCGGCGGTAGCGCTCGAGCAGGTCCTCGTTTTCCTCCAGGAGCTGCACGGTGAGCGCGAGGAGGTCGTCGAAGTCCATGCAGTTCGTCTCGCGCTTCTTGTCCTGGTAGAGCTTGCGCAGCTTCAGGATGCCCTCGGCGACGCGGTCGAAGTAGGGATAGCGCGTGTCGATGATCTCCTTGAGGTCGCAGAGTGTGTTGTCGGCGAGCGAGAAGATGTCGCCGAGCACCTCGGCCTTCGGGAAGCGGTAGCTGGTGGTGTCGATGCCACTGGCACCGATGACGGTTTCGAGGAGGTCCTTCTGGTCCTCGCGATCCATGATGGAGAAGCCTTTGCGGTAGCCGAGGCGCTCGGCGTTGTAGCGCAGGAGGCGGTTCCCGATGCTGTGGAAGGTGCCGCCCCAGATGCGGCTGGCATCGAGGCTGACGAGCGCCTGCACGCGCTCCTGCATCTCGCGGGCCGCTTTGTTCGTGAAGGTGAGCAGCAGGATGGACTCCGGCTGGACGCCATTGTCGAGCAGCCACGCCACGCGGTAGGTCAGCGTGCGAGTTTTGCCCGAACCGGCACCGGCAATGACGAGCGACTGCCCCGGCGGACTCACGACGGCAGCGTATTGCTGCTCATTGAGCTCCGCCTTGAAGTCGATGCGGTTGGAGGGTTCGTGCGTGCTGTGCAGCGTGTATTCGCGGGGCATTCGCGTCGGTAGCGGGCGGGGGGAGGGGTTTCAAGTTTCAGGTTCCAAGTTTCAGGTTTCAAGACGTGGGCAGTGCTGCTAGCGATGCCGCATGGAAAAACCTCTTCTCGGGACGAAAATCGGATTTGTGGGCCTCGGCAACATGGGGCGGGCGAATGCGCGGCATCTGCATGAGCATGGCGCGGAGGTGGTGGTGTGGAATCGCAGCCCGGAACCGGCCGAGGCGGCGGTGAAACTGGGCATGCGCCGGGCGGCTTCCTTGCCGGAACTGGCCCGCGAGATCGGCCCGGGCATCATTTGCATCAATCTGACGATGACGGAGGTGGTGGAGCAGGTGGTGTTTGGTCCCGGCGGTCTCATCGAAGGGCTGCACCCGGATGCCTTGATCATTGATTTCGGCACCACGGGTGTGCCGCAGACGAAGGCATTCGCCAAAAAGGTCCACTGGGTGGATGCGCCGGTGTCCGGCGGTCAGGTGGGTGCGGAGGCGGGCAATCTCACGATCATGGCCGGTGGCTCCGAGGCGGACTTTCAGCGGGCGCTGCCGGTCTTCCAGGCCGTGGGCAAGAACATCACCCACCTCGGTGCGAGCGGCAGCGGCCAGGTGACGAAGCTGGCCAATCAACTCATCGTGGCGCAGACCATCGACGCGGTGGCGCAGGCGCTGCGCCTCGCGGAACTTTCCGGCGTGGACCCGGCGCTGGTGCGGCAGGCTTTGCTCGGCGGCTTTGCCGAAAGCCGCATCCTCCATCTCCACGGCGACCGCATGGTGCGGCGCGACTTCGCCCCCGGCGGCCGAGCGACGCTCCAGCTCAAGGACGTGCGCCTCATGTGCGAGCTGGCGGACAGCGTGGGCCTCGACTCCCCTACCCTGCGCAACTCCCGCGAGCAGTGGGAGAAATTCGTCCACGAAAAAGGCCACGGTGACCTCGATCACAGCGGCCTCTTCCGTCTGTATGAGTGAGAGTGGGAAGCCCGCCTATCTCACGTTCGCTTTTGCCGCAGAGGGGCAAAGAGGCAGAGGACGCAGAGTTTTTTTGTTCCAATCTCTGCATCCTTTGCTCCTCCGCCCCTTTGCGGCCAAAACAGAGCGTCTGAAACGGTTTCGCCAGATGCTGGCGGCGCAGGCTATCGCAGTCCCCTGCCTACAGCTTACTTCTTCGGCACCCAGCCGTCCTTCAGCGTGACGGTGCGATTGAAAACCGGCGCACCGGGCTTTGAATCGATCGGATCGGCGTAGAAGTAGGCGACACGCTCAAACTGCCAGTGGGAGCCAGGGGCGGCGTCTTTGAGGCTGGGTTCGAGTTTGGCATTGGTGAGGACTTCGAGAGACGCGGGATTCAAAAACTGCGTGAAGTCGCCATCTTCGCCGGCATCGGCATCGGGCGTCTCGACGGTGAAAAGACGGTCGTAGAGGCGCACCGGGGCGTCGATGGCATGACGGGCGCTGACCCAGTGGATGATGCCTTTGGGCTTCGGACGACCTTCGGGCTTCACCCCATGTCGCGTGGCCTCGTCGTAGGTGCAGCGAAGCTCGATGATGTTTCCGGCGGCATCTTTGACGACTTCTTTGCAGATGATGCAGAAGGCAAATTTCAGACGCACCTCGCCGCCGGGCTTGAGACGATGGAACCCATCGACAGGCACCTCCATGAAGTCATCGGCTTCGATGTAGATTTCACGGCAAAGCGGCACCTGACGGGTGCCAGCGGTGGGATCTTCGGGATGATTGGCGGACTCGAAATACTCGACTTTGTCTTCGGGGTAGTTTTCGATGACGACTTTGATCGGGCGCAGCACGCCGTAGGCACGGCGGGCGACCTTGTTGAGGTCCTCGCGAATGGCGTGATCGAGCAGGGCGATCTCGGTAAGCGAGTTGAACTTCGTGAGGCCGATGGTTTTGCAGAAGGTGCGAATGGCAGCCGGTGTGATGCCACGACGGCGCATGCCGCTGATGGTGGGCATGCGTGGATCGTCCCAGCCGCTCACGAGGCCTTCTTTGACGAGGCGGAGCAGCTTGCGCTTGCTCATGACCGTGTAGCTGAGGTTCAGGCGGGCAAACTCACGCTGATACGGGCTGCCGGGCAGGCCATCGATGTTGTTGATGAGCCATTCGTAGAGCGGGCGATGCACCTCAAACTCAAGCGTACAAAGGCTGTGCGTGATGCTTTCGAGCGCATCGCTGAGCGGATGCGCATAATCATACATCGGGTAGATGCACCAGGCATCGCCGGTGCGGTGGTGATGGGCGTGAAGGATGCGATACAGCGCCGGATCACGCAGGTGCATGTTCTGCGAGGCCATGTCGATCTTCGCACGGAGGACTTTCTCGCCTTCTTTGAACTCGCCCTTCCGCATGCGGCGGAAGAGATCGAGATTCTCCTCGGGCGTGCGGTCGGCGTAAACACTGCGCGTGCCTGGCGTGGTGAGCGTGCCGCGATTCTGGCGCATCTCCTCCTGCGACTGGTCGTCCACATAGGCGAGCCCTTTGCTGATGAGCTGCTCGGCGAAGAGGTAGAGCTTCTCAAAGTAGTCGCTGGCGAAGAACATGTGCTCGCCCCAGTCGAAGCCGAGCCACTTCACATCGGCCTGGATGCTCTCGACGTATTCGACCTCTTCCTTGGTGGGGTTGGTGTCGTCAAAGCGCAGGTGGCAGCGGGCATTCGGCGCGTGCTCCTGAGCGAGGCCGAAATTCAGGCAGATGCTCTTCGCGTGGCCGATGTGGAGGTAGCCGTTCGGCTCCGGCGGGAAACGGGTGATCACTTGGCCGCCGTTGCGTCCTTCCGCCAGATCGGCGGCGATCATTTCGCGGATGAAATCGAGAGAAGCGGGGGCGTTGGAGGCAGGTTCGGACATGGAGGGGCGGAGTTTGGGCACAAACGAGGAAGTTTAAAGTTCCAAGTTTCAGGTTTCAGGTTTCAGGTTTCACCCTGGACTGCGGCAGCCTGCTGCCGCTTGTCCGAGGCAGCCCTGCTGCCGCCGCAGTCCAAGTCGATCTCACCGAGACACTATTGAGGCCTTCTTCCGCCTCTCATTCCACGCCCCGAGCATCCACGAGACCGCGAAAAGCCCGGCGAAGATGGCGAGGACGCCGCCCACAGACTGCGAGGGGCCGATGAGATGCTGCAAGGGCTGCCGTGGCAGTGGGATAGAGTGAATCAGCATCAAATGGGCGACGTAGAGAAGCAGCGATTCACGTCCGGCGAGTCGCAGCCACCCTGTGAAGCGGCTCACGAGGCCGGCCAAGGTCGCAACGACGACCGCTGCCATCATCACCCAGCCGAGGCGTTCCAAAAAGAAGGCGGGCGGGCCATCGAGCCAAGACAGCCAGGATAGTCCCCACGCGAACAAACCTCCAGTGAGCATCACACCTGCTGCGGAGCGATTGAGCCTTCCATCCCAGGCTCGCCGCGTGATGAAGCCCGCGAGGCCAAAACCTACCCACGGAAACAAAGCAAACTGCGAGCCGTGGAGGCGGTTGAAGTATTGATCGAGCACCAAAACGCCCGTTTGCCATTCACGAGCGGGTTTTTCCAGAAGGACAAAAACAAGCAGCAGGATGAGCGCGGCGACTTCCCTTCCCTTCCCTAGCTTTTCCACGGCCAGCAGGATCAAGCCGGACACCGCGAGGCAATGCAAAACATCGACCGTGGCTACCGCACGCATGGCTTGAGCATCCAGCAACCGATCCCACGGCACATGCATGAGGTAGCCGATGAGCAAGACGAGCAGCAGACGCTTCGCCACCGGCCATGCGGGCTTCGTTTTGCCCATCGTGACATGCGCTCGGGCATAGCCAGCGATCCAGAAGAATGCCGGGGCGATCAGCCCGTGATACGAGGTCATGGTCTCAAACCATGATGAAGCCTTCAGCTCGGCGGTGAGGAAGGTGTTCGCGGCATGCGTCCAGACCATGCCGAGCACGGCCAGACCGCGGAAGAGGTCGAGCCATTCGAGGCGCTGAGAGGTGGGCGGCACGCGGCGAGCATGTCACAAACTCCATCGCATGCAAAAGATGCCACCGCGCCGGACGTAGAAGTCTCATGCTTCACACTCGTCGCTCCATTTTGAATCGTTCCGCCTATGGCATCGGCGGCATTGCCTTGGCCACACTGCTGCAAGAGCAGGGCCTGCTAGCCACCTCGGAGCGTGCAGCCACGCAGCACTACGACCTCAAACCGAAGCAGCCGCACGGCTTTGGCCAGGCGAAGGCCATGATCTCCATGTTCATGCAGGGCGGGCCGAGCCACATGGACCTCTTTGACCCGAAGCCCGAGCTCATGAAGCTCGATGGCAAGGAATTCCCCGGCGAGGTGAAGTACGACGATGCCGCCGGAGCGAGTCGCGAGGTGATGGGACCGCCGTGGAAGTTCAAAAAGCACGGCCAATGCGGCATGGATGTGAGCGAGTTGCTGCCGCACTTCTCGCGCATCGTGGATGATGTCACGCTGATCCGTTCGATGCACACGGGCGTGAACAATCACGGCCAGAGCATCTCCGCTCTCATGAATGGCCAGGTCACCAGCGGCAGGCCCACGCTCGGCTCGTGGATCACTTACGGCCTCGGCAGCGAGAACCAGGACCTGCCCGCTTATGTGGCGCTGACCGATCCGCGAGGCGTTCCCGTGCTCGGCGTGGACAATTGGAGCAACGGCTGGCTCCCCAGCCTCTTCCAAGGCACGGTCATCCGACCCAAAGAGCCTCGCATTCCGAATCTCGATGCGCCGTTGAGCCTCAAAGGGGAGGCACAATCCCGCTATCTCCAATTCGTGGACCGCCTCAATCGCGAGCACCTCGAAGCTCGTCCCGGCGAAGCCGATCTGGAGGCACGCATCCAGTCCTTCGAACTCGCCGCCCGCATGCAAACGGCGGCCAAAGAGGCGCTCGACATCTCTCAAGAAAGCGCTGCCACGAAGAAGCTGTACGGGCTCGACAATCCCGCCGCGGCCGAGTTTGGCACCCGCTGCCTCATTGCCCGTCGCCTCGTTGAGCGTGGGGTGCGCTTCGTCTCGCTATTCACCGGGAATCAAACCTGGGATCATCACTCGAGCATCCTCACCGGCCTGCCTGCAGCCTGTCTGTATGTCGATCAAGGTGCCGCGGCCCTTGTCACCGATCTCAAACAACGCGGCCTGCTCGACACCACCATCGTCCACTGGGGCGGCGAGATGGGCCGGCTGCCCGTCATTCAAAATCGCGCTGGAGCGAAGGACCGCAAAACCGTGGGCCGCGACCACAACACCTACGGTTTCAGCATGTGGGTAGCTGGCGGCGGCTTCAAAGCCGGTCACATGCATGGCGAGACGGATGACTTCGGCCACCACGCCGTCAAAGACGTGGTCAATCACTACGACTACCACGCCACCCTGCTCCACCTCTTCGGTCTCGATCCCAAGAAGCTCAGCTACAAGCGGAACGGCACCGATCAGGTGCTCGTGGAGAACCCACAAGCCCGCGTGGTATCGGAAGTGCTGGCTTGAGCCGCCCGGCCTCAATCAATCTGCACCAGAATCTCGCGGGGCTTCGCTCCATCACCAGGACCGATGATGCCGCGAGCCTCCAGAAGATCCATCATGCGTGCCGCACGACCATAGCCGAGGCGCAGGCGACGCTGAAAGAGACTGGTGGAGGCCTTCTTTTCCTGGCGGATGACCTCGATGCACTGTTCCAACGTCTCAGCCTCCTCAGAGCTCATGCCGCCGCCTTCGCCGTCCTCATCCCCTTCACCGAGGAATTCGCCGCTGTTGGCATCGACTTTGACATCGAAGACGGGTTTCCCCTGCGCCACGCAATGCTCGACGATGGCGTGGATTTCATCGTCGGTAACGAAGGCACCTTGGCTGCGGATGGGCTGAGCACCGCCGGGAGGCACATAGAGCATGTCCCCTTTACCGACGAGGTTCTCGGCGCCTTTGCGGTCGAGAATGACGCGGCTATCAAGGGCGGAGGAGACCTGGAAAGCGATGCGAGTGGGGATGTTCGCTTTGATGACGCCGGTGATGACGTCCGCACGCGGTGTCTGGGTGGCGACGATGAGATGAATGCCAGCGGCTCGAGCCATCTGCGTGATACGAGCGATGCAGACTTCGATGTCCGCAGGGGCGGTCTGCATCAAATCAGCCAACTCATCGACGATGACGACGACATAAGGCAGCGTATCCGGCACCGGCGGGCGGTAATCACGCTCGGTGGTGGTCGGTGAGGGCGGTGGCTGCGAATCGCCCAGCCAAGCCCCACTGGCATCGCGAAGCTGGTTCTTCATCTCGTTGTCGAAGTCTTCCAGCTCGGCGTCGAGATCGAATTCCTCGTCATCTCTCTTTAATGACACCGCATGGGTGAAAACAGGTTCGCGGGTCATCAGGGCCGCCGCGCCGGTCGGCATCAAATCGGGCTCGACGACCTTTGGCGAGGCCTTGGTCGGTTTGGCGGCATTTGCAGCGGTCGTGACAGGTTCAGGCGCGGCAGTGCCTGCGGCGGCGGCAGCGGCTCGTTTGGCATCCTGATCGGCTTTGCGCTTGCGGTTGCGATTGTTGAAGGTCTCGAAGTTACGGCAGCCTTCCTGGGCGAAGATTTGATAGCGGTTTTCCATCTCCTTCACCACCCAGCGAAGGGCGAGGAGTGCCTTTTTCGGATCGGTGACGACGGGGAGCGCCAGGTGAGGCAGTTCCTCGTAGTTTTGCATTTCGACGACCTTCGGGTCGATCATGATGAAGCGCAGCTCATCCGGCGCAAAACGGCAGATCAGGCTCGTGACGATGCTGTTGATGCAAACCGATTTCCCTGAGCCCGTGGCACCGGCGACGAGCAAGTGAGGCATCGCGGCGAGATCGCCGATGATCGTCTTGCCATACACATCCTTGCCAAGGGCGACGGGGAGCTTGGCTTTGCCATTGATGAAGGCATCATCTTCCAGCAGTTCGCGGAGCGGGACGACGATCTTTTCTTTGTTCGCCAGTTCGATGCCGACGGTGTCCTTGCCGGGGATGGGGGCGAGGATGTTGATGCGCTCGGCACGCGTGGCGCGGGCCAGATCCGCATCGAGATTCGCGATACGGCTGACACGCAGGCCATCCACGGGCCGCACCTCGTAGCGGGTGATAGCCGGACCACGGGTGATGTCTCCCGGCTCGACGGTAATGCCAAAGCTGGAGAGTGCTTTGACGATGGTGGCCTGGGTGGCGAGCAACTCGCCTTTGTCCGTGGGCGCATGCTGCTCGACCGGCCAGTTGAGGAGGTCGATGGGAGGCAGTTTGTAGTCTTTGAAACGAACCGTGAGATTCCCCAGCGAGCCATGCGGAGCCTGCTCGATCTTTTGCGCCCGCTTCTTCTCCCACACCTCGGTGAGCTTGGGTTTATCAGCATTGTCCTCGTGGGAACGCGGAGCGGAAGAATCGATGATCTTCGGCGGCGGTGGGGGATCAAACTTTAACCCCAGTTCCGGCGTAACGAGACCCGTCTCGGCGGCCGTTCTGGCCATCTCAGCCAGAGCGGCGGCCGTCGCGGGATCTTTGGCACCGCGCTTCTTTTTACGCAGTTCTTCTGGGATAGGGGTGAAGGTGCCGGGAATGGTGTTCGCCGCTTCTTCAGCCAGTTTTTCGGCGATCAGGCGGCGCTGCTCGCACTCCTCCTGCCACTTGGCGAATTCGTAGCGGATGCTCTGGAGGGCCGAGAGCGGATGAATGCCCGTGACCATGAACAGGGAGGTAATATACACGCTGCCGAAAAGCATCACCGAGCCACCTTTGCCCACCACGGCGAGGCTCAAATCTCCCATCAGCCTGCCAATGAACCCGCCACCGCCTTCGGGGAGGAAGTTGTTATCTGGCTCGAAAAGCCTCAGCGCATGCAGAAGAACGGCTGCCGTGACGGTGAGAATGACCGTGCCGAGTATGCCCAGCCGCGTGGTGGGCGTCTTCGTGTGCAGCTTGCACACGCCGAACCACGTCAGGCAGATCGCAATCGCGTAGGCAGCGAGTCCGAGAAGGTAAAAGGACCATCCGGCGACCCAGGCACCTAGCCAGCCCATGAAATTTTGCGTCGATTCATTGTGAGCGTCTCCATGCCCCAGAGTGGCATCCGGCCCCAAATCATAAGAGTCATAGGAAACGAGAGCCAAGAGCAGCATGGAGGCCGCCATGAGCAGGAGGATGCCGATGGGATCATTCCACGGACTCACCTTTTCATCGGTGGACCGTGAGCGTGCAGGGCGGGAGGCAGCAGCGGCGCGATTCATGGCGGCGATTTTGGCAGCAGAAATTATTTAAGGCTACTGAAATATTTAGGTTGCCCACATTCTCCGGGCTTGCTTCCCTCGCCACGAAAGCTCCCGCAGCAGTCTCTGGCTTGCAGCTTGACGCTTTCCACGCCTCGCCCATCATCTGCCCTGCGCATTCCGCACCACCTCTATATGAAGAAAACCATCGCCCTCTCCCTCGCTGCGGTTCTCGCCGCCGCCATCAGCCCCACCAGCAGCGCCCAAGACGCCGGCAAGGTGGATTTCGAAAAGCAGATCCTCCCAATCCTGAAGGAAAGCTGCTTCAAATGCCACGAGAAGGAACACGAAGAAAACGGCAAGGTGAAGAAGCCCAAAGGCAAGCTCCGCCTCGATAGCGCCGCGACGATCATGAAAGGTGGCAGCGAATACCCCGATGAAAACGTCGTCGCAGGCAAGCCGGACGCGAGCTGGCTCGTCAAAACGATGACTCTCCCCGACTCCGATGACCTCGCCATGCCCCCCGAAGGCAAGGGCGACCGCGTCAGCGCCGCGAACATCGACCTGATCAAGAAATGGATCAGCGAAGGTGCCAGCTTCGGTGCCTGGAAAGGCGTGGAATAATCTTCCCACCCAGATTTCTCGAAAGCGGAGCCACCTCGGCTCCGCTTTTTTATGCCCGAAAATCCTCGTTTTTAGCCTGAAATCCCCGCTTGCATTCAAAGGCGGACCCCGCATTATCCCCGCCCCTCGCGAGTAGCCTTCCCCTACAATTCGCCGTTGGTCTCCGTGCCTGCCTCCCTTTGGGATGTGCAGGATACTCGTCCGGAGGTAACCCGGCCTCATATAAACACACCATGTCAGCACGTCTTGCTCGATTCGAAATGCCGAGTCGCCTCGTTAAAAACGAGGCCACGGCCACCGAAACCTACGCCCAGTTCGTCGCCGAACCCTTTGATAAAGGTTACGGTCACACCATCGGCAACAGCCTCCGCCGCGTCCTGCTTTCCTCCTTGGAAGGCGCAGCCATCACCTCCGTGAAGATCCGCGGCGTTGAGCATGAATTCTCCACCCTGCCCGGCGTGCTCGAAGACGTCGTCCAGATCGTTTTGAACCTCAAGAAGGTCAAATTCCGCCACAACAGCGAGAGCAAGGAGCCACGTCTCCTCTCCCTGATCGTCGAAAAAGAAGGCACCATCACCGCCGGCGACATCAAGGACGACAACCACTACGAAGTCATCAACAAGGACCAGGTCATCTGCACCCTTTCCAAGAAGACGAAGTTCGAAGCCGAATTCGAAGTCCGCGTGGGCCGTGGTTTCGCCTCCTGGGAAGAAAACAAGCGTGCCGATACCCCCATCGGTGTGATCCCGATCGACAGCATCTACTCCCCAGTCACCCGCGTGAAGTACGGTGTGGAAACCACCCGCGTCGGCCAGAACACCGACTATGACAAGCTCGTCCTCGACGTGTGGACCGATGGCCGTATCTCCCCGCAGGATTCCCTCCTGCAATCCGCCGCCATCCTTCGTCACCACCTCGACGTCTTCGTGAACTACGACGACAAGGCCGTGGAATTCGAAGCCGCCCCGGAAGCTCAAAGCGAGGAAAACGCCGAGCTGCGCAAGCTGCTCAACATGAGCGTCAACGAGATCGAACTCTCCGTCCGCGCCGCAAACTGCCTCAACAACGCCAACATCACCTCCGTCGGCCAGTTGGCCATGAAGACCGAGTCCGAAATGCTGCGCTACCGCAACTTCGGCAAGAAATCCCTCACCGAGATCAAGGAAAAGCTCGCCGAACTCGGCCTGTCCCTTGGCATGAAATTCGATCCCGCGCTGCTTGAGCCCATCCCTGGCGGCGTGTCCCTCCTCGCCCGCAGCAGCATGCTGGCCGATGACGAAGAGGACATCGCGGACGCCGCCGGCTTCACCAAGCTGGTGGACAGCCATCTCGACGACGAAGACGAGTAAAATCAACCCAACGAAGAAAAGGAACGCACTAACAGGACATGAAACACGGAAGGAAAACCATCAAACTTCAGCGCAAGCAGGATCATCGCGATGCCCTGCTGATGAACCTCGTCATCTCGCTCATCGAACATCGTCGCATCCGCACCACCCTCGCCAAGGCCAAAGCCGTCCGCCCATTCGCGGAAAAAATGGTCACCATCGGCAAGGCGGGCACACTGCACGCACGACGCAATGCGTTGCGCTACCTCCGCCACAAAGATGTGGTGAAGGAGCTCTTCGAAGAGATCGCCCCGGCCTCCAAGGAACGTGCAGGTGGCTACACCCGCATCACCAAGCTCGGCCAGCGCCGCAGCGATTCCGCCCCGATGGCCTACATCGAGTGGGTGGACGCCTTCGTCCCGAAGGCCGCTGCCGCTCCTGCTGAAGCCGCCCCTGAAGGCGATACCGCACCGGCCGAAGAAGCCGCTCCGGTCGCCAAGAAGAAGGCCCCAGCCAAGAAAGCCGCTGCTAAAAAAGCTCCGGCCAAGAAAAAGGCCGCTGCTGCCGAGTAATTCGAGCAACCATCATCCCACACGCGGGAGCCTGAAAAGGCTCCCGCGTTTTTTGGCCTCGATGGCTCACTTGAATTGCCCTGTGTTCGCAGCTACCACGCCAACCGATGCCGACCTGCCAGATCGATACCTATCAAGACTCCCCCGTCGCACGGACGGAACTCGCGCATTGGCTCGCCGCGAAGGCACCCGAGACGCTCGACGAGTCTGCTTGGAGTCGCCGCATGAAGCACTGGTGGGACGAAAATCCCTTCTCAGCCGATTTGCCCGATCGCGGATGGGGGATGCGATACGAGGGGCGCTTGGTCGGCTTCATGGCACTCATTCCGGCCGGCTACGCGGTGAATGGTAAACTCACCCCCGCTGCCATCGCCTCCACTTGGTGCGTGGAAGAAGCCCATCGCAATGCCAGCCTGCCCATGCTCATGAAACTGAGGCGTCTGTCCGCAAGCCTGCTCATGGCCGACACCACGCCAACACCCGATGTGCAGATCATGCTGCAAAAAAGCGGCTGGGTGCCAGCTAAGTCCATCATACGCCATTTTGTGCCTCTCGGCCTGTTCAGCATACTCGCGGCAAAAAAATGGCCTCACCTTCTCGCTGGCAAAAGACTCACTCGCGACCTCGCTGAAGTCCAAAGCATCGCCGCGAGCTTTCAAAGGCCTGACGGTATCGAAAAATGGATCACGCCCGAGTATCTTCGCTGGCTCTCCGCCGCCCCGATGCGGCGTCATGAGTTCCTCGGCGTCATCGATGAGGCCGGATGCCTCACCAGCTATCTTTTCTTCACACCCAAAAAGATCCGCGGCATCCCCGCCTGGATGGAAATCGATCACTTCACCGTCAGCGAGAGCTTCACCGAACTCCACGCCCTCGTCGGTGAGATCGTGCGCAAGCCATCCCTGCTCGGCAGCGAACGTCTTCTCTCACTCGCCAGCTTTCCCGGTGATCGCTCATGGGTTCAAGCTCCCACGCTCCACCATCGTGAAGAGCAGGTGACGCATCACTTTTCGTTTCCAGAGCCCCTCAAGGCTCTGCCCAAACACAGCGTCCTCGCCGAGGGCGATTGGGGACTTTAACTGAGCTTCTCGATCACCGCGAGAAGGTGATTTCCGGTGGAAAAGGTATCCACGGTCATCATCTCATCCGGGATCTGCACACCGAGCTGCTGCTCGATTTCCATCAGGAGATCAATGGAGGCCATCGAGTCGAGACCCAGCTTGCCGAGGTCTTCGTCCATGGGCACGGCGGCATCGGCGGAGAGGAAGCGGAGCTTCGGGCGGAGGATTTCCTGAAGTTTCGGAGTGAGATCAGCAGCAGTCATGAAGGGAGGGCGATTAAACAGCGCGATAAAGATTATGCCAGCACTGGAAGACCCACTTTTCGACCACTTCGGTGCCGCGGTAGGCCACTTCCTCAGGGGTCTCGTGGCTCAAAAAGCCGAGCAAGCTGGCGGTGAGGCCGTAAGCGCCCACATTCGGCACCGCCAGCACATCTCCCACCTCGACGGGCGACATCTTTTGGCCTCGCGCCAGGCTATCGAGCGGGCTGCAAAGCGGTCCGACGACATCGGCGACGATCTCGCCCTCTCGCTGGGCCGTGAGATTGATCAAGGTCAGAGCCGCACGCGGAATGCGGCCGAGGCCGGACATGCCGCCAAGGTGATGAATGCCCGTATCGAGCACGATGAAGGTCTTCATTCCCGCCTTCTTCACATCGAGCACCGTCGTGAGCAGCGTGCCGCTGCTGGCGCAGAGGTAGCGGCCACTTTCAAAGCAGAGCTGAGCCTTGCCATGCATCGGCGAGGCCTTCCACACGGCATCCAACGCCTCACGCAAGCCAGCAAGATCGCTGCCCACTGCCTCGCTGGCATAGGGCCATGGAAAACCGCCACCCACATTGATGACCTCGCATTCAAGACCCAGCGCACCCGAAACACGCGTCGCCGTCTCCAGCGCACACTGCGTATTCTTGGCCAGTGCCTCCACCGAGGCCACCTGGGTGCCAAAATAGACATGCACGCCGTTGATCGTGAGGTTCGGCAGTTTCAGACGATCCGCCGCTCCATCGGCGAGCAACAGCGCCTCATCGAAACCGAACTGGCTTTCCACCCCACTCATCGCCAGTCGAGCATCAGGAGCCTGCTGCGGATTCACTCGCAGCATGGCCTTGATCTTCATGTTAGCCTTCACGGCCAACTTCGAGAGTCGCGCGGCATCGGTGAAGCTCTCACAGGAAAAATGCGTCACACCATTCTCCAGCATCCTCGCGATCATGGTCTCCGATTTGCCGGGGCCACCGAAGACGATGCCATCGTCAAAGCCCGCATTGAGCGCCGCATGAAGCTCCCCATTGGAGGTGATCTCCGCCCGCACTCCTTGCTCACGCAGTTCACGGGCGATGGCAGGTAGCGGATTGGCTTTGAAGGAGTAGTAGAGCCTTGATCCCTCCGGCAACGCCGCCAGCAGCGTCTGCGCACGTTTCTTCACCGCGTCCAAATCATAGGCGTAAAGCGGCGAACCATGCTTCTCGATCAGTTGATGGGCGAAGGCGGTATTCATGGCTTAAAGCATGGCCCTCAGGGCTTTTCGATCCACCTTCTGGTTTCCCGTCTTGGGAAGCTCTGGCAGGAAAAACACGCGATTGGGCACTTTGGCGGGCTCGAGCTTGGCACTGAGTGCCTGGATGATCTTCGGCTCGTCGAGCGAGGCATCGGAGACACTCACAAACAAGCACAGCAGGTCCTCCACCTCGTCTTTGACGCAGCCCGCGGCGACGACGCCGAGTATGCGACAGGCTTCTTCTTCGACCTCCGCCGGGCTGAGGCGATGGCCTTTGTGCTTGATGAGGAAATCACTGCGACCATGGATGAAGAGGAAGCCTTCCGCATCCACGCTGCCGTAATCGCCACTGCGCAGCGTTCGCATGCCATCGAGCACAGGATAACGCTTCGCCGTCTCCTCCGGTGCCCGCCAGTAGCCGGGAGCCAGATGGGGGCCGCGCACGCAAAGCTCACCCCTCTCACCGGGCGGCAGGCGCTGACCATTCTCGTCGATGGCGAAGACCTCCGTGCCATCAAGCGGCCTGCCGACGGATTCGGGCCGTGGTTCCATCTCCTCCGGCAGGAGGATGGAGACACGTTTGCATTCCGTGAGGCCATACATCGGATGCACGCGAGCCAGCGGAAACAGTTCGCGAAGGCTGGCGATGTAGCTTTGTGGCAAATGATCGCCGGTGTTGGTGATGACGCGAATCTTGGGCAGCGGCACCGGCCGGTAGCGCTGCATCTTGATCAGCCCGCCATACAAGGTCGGCACACCAGGCAGCACACTGATCTCCTGCGCCGCGAGGATGCGCGGCAGTTCCGGCCCGGCCATCTCAGGCCTGCCGATGAAGACGGAGGCTCCAGCAATCGCGGCGTAAAAGAGCTGGTAGAGGCCGTAGTCGAAGCTCAGCGGCAAAAAGATCGCCACCCGATCCTCCGAACAGTATTGCAGCCTCGCTTGGATGGCAGCGGAGACGAAGCGCACATTGTCATGCGTCAAAATCACCCCACGCGGCGTGCCCGTAGAGCCGGAGGTGAAAACGAGGAAGGCCGGATCATCCCCTGCGCCAGGGAAAGGCAGCTCCGCAGGCTGCGAATCATCCGGCAGATCCTCAAAGCGCAGCGCCTCGCCTTCACTGGCCGTCCAGAGGATCGGCGTGGTGCCAAAAACCTCGCTCAGGGAAGCCGTCGCTGGCTCAAGCAGGCCCAGCTTGGGCTCCGTCTGATCTAGGATGCGCTGGAGTCCCTCGGGCTTCATCTGCGGATGGAGGATCACCCCGATACCGCCGATCTGCGCCACGGCAAAAAACATCAGCACCGTCTCAATGCGGTTCTCCATCACGATGACCACACGGTCACCATGCCCGATGCCGCGTGCCCGCAGCCACGAAGCGACGCACGCCACGCGTCGCCACGTCTCCGCATACGTCAGGACGCGAGCACCGTCCCTCAAATACTCGCGCTCAGGCCATTGCCGTGCGCCTTCGCGCACGTAGGCGGCGAGGTCGGAATGAGATGGAATGGGGGTGGGAAGGCTCATCATGGAGGCGAAAAAGCTTAAAACGGTAAGGGCCGCATTTTGACCACGCAAGCGACGGAGTCCCTTTTTTGATGATTGTGCGTCATACAGCGCTCTTTTTCGCGTCACGAACACCTGCAACCACTCCCCCGCCCTGTGGTTCAGCCTGCCAAACATGAAACTCGCCCTCTTCTTGCTCCTCGCCACCGCAGCATCCGCTCAAACGGCGGCGGATCTTGCCTTTCAGAAATACGACGCCGATCAGGATGGCAAAGTCACCTCCTCCGAACTTTCCCAGGTGTCTGTCTTCAAGCGTTTCGACCTCAACAGCGACGGTCACATCACGCTCGAAGAAACGCGCCGCGTCATGGGCGGCTCCGAAACGTCCAGCAGCATGCCCACCGACCTCAACCAAGGTCGCAAGCTCTGGCAGCGGCTCGACAAAAACGCGGATGGCAAGCTCACCCGTGACGAAGTGCCTCAGGCGGCTGTTTTTGCCCGTTTTGACCTCAACAACGACGGCGTCATCACTCAAGAAGAAGGCAAGCAAGCCATCCAAAAGGCCATCCAACCTTCCACCCCGCCTCCGAGTGTGCCGGTGGTCACTTCCGGTCCCAAGGTGCTCAAAGGCACCGAACATGGCATCGGCCGGCAGATCGCCGATGTGACCTTCGCCGATCTCGCTGGAGCCACGCACCAGCTCAGCGCCTTCAAATCCGCCGTCATCGCCATGACCAGTGCGACGTGCCCCGTGAGCAAAAAATACCTCCACAGCCTCGCCAAGCTCGAAAACGACCTCCGCGAGCAAAACATCGCTCTCCTCCTCGTGAATCCCTTCGCCAGCGAAACGGCAGACGAGATCAAAGCCCAGCTCACCGAGGCCAAAATCACCGCCACCTACTGCCACGATCAAGAAAAGGCCTTCGCCTCCGCTCTCAATGCCCAGACGACAACGGAAGTCTTCCTCATCGATTCGAAACGCACGCTCATCTATCGCGGGGCCCTCGATGACCAATACGGCATTGATTACAGCCACGACGCCCCACGCTCCACCTACCTTCGCGAAGCCATCGCCGCCATGCTCGTCGGACGCCAACCCGTCATCGCCGCCACCGCCGCGCCCGGATGCGAGCTCGATCTCAAAACCAACAACAAAGGACAAAGAACCAAGAACGAAGAACTAGCCGTCACCTACCACCGCGATGTCGCCCGCATTCTCCAGCAGAACTGCGTCACCTGTCATCGCGAAAACGGCATCGCGCCCTTCGCTTTGGACGACCTCGCCGAGGTCACCGACCGTGCGAAAGTCATCAAACGCGTCATCACCGAAGGCACGATGCCACCGTGGTTCGCCGCGCCGGTGGCTGAAGGCAAAGACAACCCCTGGGCCAATGATTGCAGCCTCAGCACTCGCGACAAAACCGATCTTCTCGCCTGGCTTGAAAGCGCAAACCGCCCGCTCGGCGATCCTGCGGACGCTCCCGCATCGCTCGTTTTTGAAGACGAATGGACCATCGGCAAGCCCGACCTCATCGTGCAACTCCCCCGCCCTGTCTCCATCAAGGCCGATGGCTACATGCCCTACCAGTTTCTCACCGCACAGACCACGCTCACGGAGGACGAATGGGTCAGTGGCTACGAGATCATCCCCACGGATCGCACCGTCGTCCATCATGTCATCGTCAACGTTCACAACCAAGGCGGCAAAGTGCGAGATCGCGATGAAGGCAGCGGCGGTTATTGGGCCGCCTATGTGCCCGGCAATGCCTCACAGGTCTATCCCGCTGGCTTTGCCCGCAAGCTCCCCGCAGGCAGCACCGTCAGCTTCCAGATTCATTACACGCCGAGCGGAAAAGCCACGCAGGACCAGCTCCGCATGGGTCTCCTCTTCGCCAAAGAGCCGCCACGCTACATCGTCGAAACCATCGGCGTGCCGAAGCGCAAGCTCAGCATCCCACCCGGCGAGGCAAACCACCTCGAAACCCACCTCCAGACCGTGCCGAGCGACCTCAACGTCATGGCCTACATGGCCCACATGCACGTCCGCGGCAAAACCTTCAAATACGAGCTCATTACCGCTGACGGCACCGAAACCCTCCTCGACATCCCTCGCTACGATTTCAACTGGCAGCTTCGCTACGACCTCGCCCAGCCCAAAGTGCTCCCTCGCGGCTCCCAACTCAAAATCACCGCCCGCTTCGACAACAGCCCCGCCAACCAAGCCAACCCAGACCCCACCCAAATCGTTAAATGGGGCTCCCAAACCTTCGACGAGATGATGATCGGCTACCTAGAGACGTTTAGGGCTGTCGATGCGGGTGCGGAGTGATTCGGTTCACTCAACCACATGAGGGGTGAATAGGCTATGCCCCTCAATGATGTGATTCAGCTCCTCCCGCATGCCCAGGGCCACCGCCTTGTCTGCTACCATCCAGACTCCAAACTGAGGCACATAACCATCGAAACGCGGACTCTCAGCCATCCTTTGGTGGATCTGACGTTGCCCGGTGAATTCGCCTCCGGTTTGCTGCAAAACAACGCTCTCACGGCGAATCACGATGTTGTGTCCCTCGCGACCAAAAATGGGTTTACTGACCCAAGAGCCAGAACGGAGCTCATCTGCCTCAAAGCACGGCAGCAGCGCGGGATGATCTGGGAAAAGTTCCCAAAGCACTGCCAGCATGGCTTTCGAAGACAAAAGATGCCTCCACGCAGGCTCGACAAAACGGCATCGAGCTCCCCGGACATGCGGGGCAAAGCGTTCCGCCAGCATCCAGTCCCACGGATAGACTTTCCAGCAGCATTCCACTTCCTGATCATCCATGTCCACAAAGGCCTGAGTGTGCGGATTCCATCCCAGGCAATGCAAGGCCATCAGCGTGGCCTTCAATCCGGCTTCACGAATGATGTCAGCCATCAAATGCGCGGTTCCAGCCACCTCAATGTGACGCGGTCGCCAAGCACAATGCACATGCTGAAATCCGCTACCTCGCCATGCCTCGACGAGGCTCTGCCGGAGGTCATTCCACTGCTTCATGCCCGGCATATGAGCCTTTCGCCACTCATGTTGGATCACCATGGTCTCAACCAGCGTCAAGGCCGCGTCGGGATTGTACTCGATGAGCTTCATCTCCCCAGCCGCATCCATCATGAAGTCAAAACGCCCCGTGAGACTCCACTCACCGCGCTCATACGAACTGCGCAAGATGTCCACACTGTCCGCCGAGATGCCTAAACGCTGCCAAAGCGCCTCGCTCACGACATGAGCCACCGCCTTCAGATACATCTGATGCACTTCTTCCGCACGCTCCTTCAACTCCTCCACTTCTTGTGAAGTCAGCACATAGGCAACGGTTTCATTCCAAGAGCAGATGTCATCCAGCGAATGCCAACCACACCCCTGGTTTTCGATCAAGGTTTTCCAGCCAGGCCGTTCGCTAACCGTGATGCGTCTCATGAACCACTCGTGCGTCCTGTTGAGTCGCCAAAACCGGACCGCTCGGCCTCCTCGTTGAATTTCCGCAGGCGTTCGGGATCGGCTGCAAACCACAGTGCGTTCACTCGCTCAACCTCGCTCGGATGCGGTGTGGAACTGCCCACCTGACGCTGGTCCGGTTCTATATGCCATGCTCCGTCCCAATAGTAGCCCTGGCCCTCGCGATACTCATTCCATGGTCTTTCATACCAGCCTCCTGACGTGGCATGGTAGTAGCCAGCCTCAATGACACGGTGATTATTCGGATACTCGTGGTCTTTGTTCACCGCGCGAAACGGAGCCATGTGCTGCTCCACCTTTCGCTTGTTCCAAGCCTGTAGGCCAAACACGCCGAGGAAGAACAAAATGAGGTTCTTCGCGGGTTTTAGTGGGCGGGGGAGGGCTTGAGATCAAGCCTGCCGCAGTGAAAGAGGATGCGTGTGCGATAGTTGGCGAATGAGCGGAAGCCTCTCGCGGCGCTTTTGATCGCCTGGATGCGGCTGTTGAGGCCTTCGCTCGCCGCGTTGGTGATGCGGTGCTTGATGTAATTGAGGATATCCTGCCAGTGCGTGTCGATGAGCTTCGCCACCTTCTTGAGGGGCTCCAGACGGCTGCTCATCACCGCCCTGCGCCACCCTTTGTAGAACCGCTCTGCCGCGCCAGCATACAGGTAGTTCCAGAAGTGCCGGAAGTCCTCCTTGTAGTGCCACGCACGGCTGGTTTTCAGATCCAGCTCGTGCAGCTTGCGGAAGCTCACCGCCTCTCTGTTGCGCTTGTCCTCGTAGGTGCGCATCCACTGGTATTTGCTGCCTTTGAGCGTGTCATCACCTATGCTCATGAGCCTCTTGTGCTCGTCTTTGCGCACGCGGTCCACCGCAGCGTTGAGATGGGCGCTGATGTGGTAGCGGTCATGCACGATGTCGGCCTGCGGCAGCACCTGCCTGGCGGCCTTGAGATAAGCATCCCACATATCCATGGCCACGGCTTTGATCCCTCCACGATGTGCTTGGGGGATTTGCTCCAGCAGCGCGACGGCGTCCTCGTGTTTGCGCCCGTGCACCACTTCGATCACTCGGGCGGCTCCTTCGCTCAGGTCGTTGAGCGTGGTGATGTAGTCATGGCCGCTGCCGAAGCTCTTTTCGTCCATTCCTGCGTGCTCGAAGTCCTCCAGGCTGCGCCGGTTCAGTCCGCGCTGCACGGCCCGTTCCATGAGCCGCTGCGCACCTTCCCAACCGATGCGCAGCAGTGCGCATGCCTCGCTGGTGCTCGCCGCGCTTTGCAGCACGGCGACGCCGAAGGCCTCGAACATCCAGGTGAAGGGCGAGTGCTTGGCGGCCCATGGCACCCCGATGGTTTTGACGCCGCAACGCTCGCACTGGCAGCGTGGCACCCGGAGCGCGCAGCTCGGTCTCAAACTGCATGGTGTCCAGATGCCTCCACTTCCTCTCCGGCGCGTGATCGAAGATGCTGCAACGACTCTGGCATCCCGGACAGATGACCGTCGAACCGCCCGTGTGCCGCAGCCTGATATGCACCGCACGCGCCTCCATGCTCAGCTTCACCTCCTCAACCTCCCAGTCCTTGTCGAGTCCGAGGAGTAGATGATAGTGCGCTCGCAGGCTTTGATCGTTGGGCATTCACCCTCTTACCCCACCTTTAGCGCCCATCAAAACCCGCGAAGAACCCAAAATGAAAAACAATGCGGGCAGCCAATTTTGCATCTCCGAAACTAAACGTCTCAGAAATCACCGCCACCGCATTTCTGCTACAAATCACCTCACAGCACATTCACCGCCGCGCCGCCATCGAAAGCCCCGCCAACCAAGCCAACCCCGCCCCCACCCAAACCGTCAAATGGGGCTCCCAAACCTATGACGAGATGATGATGGGCTACCTGGAGACGTTCAGACCGATGGATGCGGAGTGATGAAATGCTTCAAAGCCCCAGCAAGTCACGCAGGGCAACCTTCACGGCGGAATATTGATCCGAAGTGATACTCCCCATCTTACGCACTAACTTCGAGCCATTCATGCTCGCGAGTCCCTGAACATTGACCGCCGACTCTTTTGGTAACCATCGAGGGCGCCCCAGATCGACCTCACCTCTCCGGGAACGAATTTGGGAAGTCAGTGGAGCCACAATGTGGAGAGCCCTAGCATCCTCATCCCGGGGTACTGCAAGCACCAGAACAGGACGACACTTTTCGATCATTCCCAGATCGGCAAACCAAACCTCGCCAGGATGTGGATCAATACGGGCCATAGGCTTCGTTCCATTGTTCGCCCTGCTCCTCGGCGGATAGAACCGGCTTCGGACTCAGATTCACCGAGAATGGAAGGCCTTTATGCAACTCGATTTGAGCGAGCAGCATATTGAAAACCTGCTCGGCATTCAGTCCTAATTTTTGTAAGGTCGCATCAGCGCGGCGCAGTCGGCTGGTGGGAACTTTAGCTCGGAATGTCGTCGTTTTTGTCATACATCAAAGATGACGACAACCCAAGACAGGTCAATTCCCGAAAATCACCGCGTCCATGTCTTCATCTCCAGGCAACCTGGGGCCGAAAGTCATCTGCCATCGGCGCACCTCACAGTACATTCACCGCCGCGCCGCCATCGACGACGATGCCTTGGCCGGTGATGTAGGCACCGGCTTCGCTGGCGAGGAGAAGCGCTGGACCGGCGAGTTCACGCGGAGCGGCCCAGCGCTTGAGGGCGGTGCGGTCGGCGAAGTATTTCTTCTCCTCGTCGTTGAGCAGCTTGCCGGGCATATCGGTGAGGAAGGGGCCGGGGCAGAGGCAGTTCACGGTGATGCCATAAGGCCCGAGGTCGAGCGCACTGGCACGGGCGAGGCCGATCAAGGCGGCTTTGCAGGCGCAATAGACGTTTCGCTTCAAGCGGCCACCGACGCCGAGGACGCTGGAGATGTGAATGACGCGTCCCCATTTCCGCTGTTTCATCGCGGGCACGAGCGCCCGCGTGAGCGACATGACGGCGGTGAGGTCCACTTCGACATTTCGATCCCACACCTCATCGGTGATCTCATCAATGGCCTGCGGATTGTTGATGCCAGCGTTGTTGACGAGGATATCGATCTTCCCGAGACGCTTCTGCGATTCTTCAGCGAGGGCTTTGACCTGCGCACGATCCGCCATGTCCGCCACCATCCACTCGACTTTGACGTTTAATCCCTCGCCGATCTCGGCGGCAGCGGCTTGGAGTTCGTCGGCGTTGCGGCTGGAGATGAAGACATCGGCTCCAGCTTCCGCAAAGCCGCGTGCCATGGCTTTGCCGAGGCCTTTGCTGCCGCCGGTGACGAGGGCGCATTTGCCGGAGAGATCGAAGAGAGGTGTGGAGGACATCGTGATGAGGATTGAAAGGCTTTAGTTAGGTGCATTCCAGCCCATCATCATGGCGATGAGGCTGGTGGAATTGAAGATGGCGTGAAGGATCATCGGGGCGAGAAGGCAACCGGTGAGTTCGTAAGCGGCGCAGAAGAACAGAGCGAGCACCCACAGCGGCAGGAGGCTGCCGGTGTGCATGTGGATGATGGCAAAGAACAGACCGGAGATCAGCGCGGCGAATGGGGCATCGGTGTAGCGCTTGATCACACCATAGATGAAGCCGCGGAAGAGGATCTCCTCCACCACCGGAGCCACGATGGCGGCGGCGATGATGATGAGAACTCGAAGCAGCATGTCATCCGTCTTCACAAAGGCACGCACGAGCTCCTGCTCCTCGGCACCGGGAGCTAGGCGCTGCATCCAGTCATTCGAGAACACCGCCGTGCTACCGACGACGAGGAACATCGGCAGCAGCGCGAGGGCGAGAGTGATCGCGAGGGTTTTCCAACGAATGACGGAGAAGCCGAAAAGCTCCACCGGATGCAGGTGACGGACCTGAGCGAGATACACGAGCAGCACACAGCAAAGCATGAGCTGAACAAAAATCCCCAGAGCCACCTCACTGACTCCCGGCGTGATCTTTGGGCCGCCCACCACCTCCGAAAGCGGCTGCATGATGCCAGAAAGCAGCAAGCCGAGACCTGCGGTGAGAGCGACGAGATCAAGGTCACCATACTGCTGGGAGGCCACGAGGCCATCGTGATTCCACGCTGCCTCGGGACGCATGAGACGCATCCATTTGTATCCGAGCAGGCCAAGAAAGAACGCCAACCCGGCGATGCAGGTGAAGTCTTGCAACACAGCGATGTTCGCGATTTCCGGCATGAGAGATCAGCGAGCGTAGGTGGAGGAAAGGTAATATGGTACGCCGGGCTGCAAACGTGGCAAGGCCGAGCCGCCAGCGAGATTCAGCTCAAGCTTCGCGGGCTGCTGGCGGGCCTTCAGCGAGGCTTCAGCAAGGCCTAGCGCATCAAAGAGGCCGTGCTCGTGCTTGTAGCGCACCACGGCGGCTCCGGGAGCTTTGCCTAGCTCACGAGCCAAGGCTCGGGCGTCTTCGATATAGCCGATCTGATCCACCAGCTTGGCCGCCAGCGCCTCGCGGGCGGTGACCACACGACCATCAGCGACGGTGCTCTTGAGCAGATCCTTCGGCTGCTTCCGTGCCTCGCTCACGATGCCAAGGAAGCGGTCATACATCTGCGTGACGAGGTTCTGGATGTAGGCCTTCTCATCCTCACGCATCGGACGGGCACCACTGAGACTGTCCTTGAAGGCACCACTTGTGAAGGTGTTCATGCCGAGCCCCACTTTGCCGAAGAGATCGGCGTAATTGATCGATTCCATGATGACGCCGATGCTGCCGGTGAGCGTCGTCTCGCTGGCGACGATCTTGGTGGCTCCGCAGGCCACATAATAGCCACCGGATGCGGCGACTGAATCCATGTGGACGACGACAGGCTTGACCGCCGCCACTTTCTTCACGGCATTGTAGAGCACATCACTGGCGGTGACCTCGCCACCTGGGGAATTGATGCGAAGGACGATGGCCTTCACTTCAGTGTCACCGGCCGCTTGTTCGAGCTGACGCTTCAAATTCTCGATGCTGGGCATCGCCTCCGAAAAAAGGCCTTCCGATGAAAACGACGAGATGATGCCATCGAGGTCAATCTGGGCGATTTTGGCCGTCGCCTTCTCCTTGGCGGGTTCGAGGAGGTGTTCGCGGAGTTTCGGCAGCGGCTTCGCGGGGCTGGAAAAGGTCGCACCAGCCTCCACACCGCCTGAAAGCATGGCAAACTGGCCCAGATTGCAGGCCAGGCTCAGAAAGAGGAGGATGATCACGAAGGCGAGGAGGCAGCCGTATTTCTTGCTCATGGGCCGCGATGCTACCGCGTGGCTTCCGGGGCTTCAACCCCGGCTTGTTCTCCGTGGAAATGAATTCCTGACCGTCACAAAGGCGTCAGGCCTTCATTTCGGCGACGAGCCCGTGGCGACGACCTTCGCCAAATTGGCCAGACCTTTTTCAAAGTCGTCCCCGCACATCTTTTCGCAGTCCATGAAGAGACCCATGAGCTTGCCGATGAAGGGCTTTTTGCCCTGCATGGCCCAGGTGACTTTGGTGCCAGCACCTTCGGGCACGAAGGTGAACTGCACCTCCGTGCTGCCCGCCATCGGGCGTGTCATGTCGATGCGCATGTGGACGTATTCATCCGGCTTGCTGGCGGTGAGATTCGAGGTGCCTGCGCCGCATTCCATGTTGCCATCCCAGTGAAACTTCGCGCCCACGCCCTGCACGGGACCTTCGAGGCGGTGTTTCATCTCCGGGTCGAGACCGGTCCACGGGGACCAGGACATCCATTTGGAGAAGTCATTCACCACGGCATAGATCGCCGCAGGTGGGGCCGGAATGACGGAAGAGCGGGAGACCTTCATGTCATCGGATTGAAACGAGGCGATGCCAGCGAGGATGCCGATGACGGCGACGAGGCCGAGGAGGATTTTCTTGATCATGGAGTGCTTGAATGGTGAAATCAGGGCGCGGCCAGTTTGGTCACGACATGGCTCATGTAGGGGAAGAGTTGTTTTTTGCGGCTCACCACGCCGGGCATGTCATAGACGTTCTCTTTGGCCTGCGGGTAATCAATGGAGGCGATGACGCGCTGGTCACCCGCCACGAGCAGGACGCTGTGATGGCGTGTGATATCCGTGACCATGAGGCAGGCAAAGTGAAGACTGTGCTTCTGCAGAAGCGAGTGCAAAGCGGCTTGCAGGTCTTTTTCACGCTTCCAGAACTCGTCGAGGCCGAGTTCCTCGATCTGGCTGATGCTGATGTGCCAGCCGTTTTCCTCGAAGACCTTCCGATCACTCTCCAAAGCACGATCCGGCGTGTTTTCGCGAAGCATGGAGCCTGCGGCAAAGAAGTCCTTCACGAACTGGGCGCTATCAATGCCGCCAATGCCAGCCAGCCAGCCAAGAATGTCTTTATCCGTATCCGTCGTGGTGGGGCTGGTGAGGTGGAGGGTATCGGAAATGATGCCTGCGCAGAGGCAGATGGCGGTGCCTTTGTCCGGCGCGGCATTGCGCATGCGATACATGATGCCGACGATGGTTGAGGTGCTGCCGACAGGCTCATTCAGGAAGCGGATCGGCTCCTTGGTGCGCAGATTGCCGCTGAGGCGATGGTGATCGATGACCTCAACGATCTCCGCCTCATCCGCACCGGCCACGGCCTGGGCGAATTCATTGTGATCGACGAGCACGAGCTTCGCCCGCGGGGTGTCGATAAGGTCAGACTTGGAGAACACACCGATCAGATGCTGCGTCTCCTCATCCACGACCGGGAAAAGCGGCTGCGCGGAGCTTTGCACCGCATGCACGATCTCCTTCAGCGGGGCACGCGAGCCGAAGGACAGAAAGTCCTCCGTGAGCGCCTCGCCGATGGGGCGGGAGAAGCGCAGGAGCTGCGAAGTGCTCGCGGTATCATGGGGTGAGCAAATGATGGCCACGCCTTTCGACTTCGCCTGATCCAAGATGCTATCCCACGGCTTAAAACCACCGGTGATGATCAAACAACGAGCCCCAAGCTCGATGGCGAGCGCATGAATCTCCGGGCGATCTCCGGTGACGAGTGCCACATCACGCGAGGCAAACTGCATGGCCCGCTGGCGGGAGGTTTCCACACTCGATGCGGCCACGACGAGCACGAACTCCTGCACTTTATCCGCCCCGGTGGTATCTCCAGCCAGAGTGCCCCCCAGCGCAGCGACGATGTTTTCCAGGCTGGTGGGCACGGCGCGGTTCCCGGCATGGGAGCCAGCCTCCGCAGGGAGGAAAAGCTGAGCCATATCTTGAATGGATGGCACGCCCAGCAGGCGGCCCTCATCATCCACCACTGGAATGGAGCGGAAGCCGTGCTCGATCATCTTGCGATACACGGCAAGGAAGGTTTCCGCCGGTTTCGCCGTGAGCACCTCCTTGCGGCAAATCGTGGCGGCCGTGGGGCGCACATCGAGGAGCAGCTTGGGAGCTTCCACGCCTGCGGTGTGCAGCACCCAGTTCGTGCGCACGCTCACC
This sequence comes from Verrucomicrobiaceae bacterium, assembly GCA_016713245.1. GTDB lineage: Bacteria > Verrucomicrobiota > Verrucomicrobiia > Verrucomicrobiales > Verrucomicrobiaceae > Prosthecobacter. Next base: position 3,107,607 of record JADJPM010000004.1, read on the forward strand.
TCACCACAGCACGCGGCCACCGCATTCATCTTCCGCACATCCCGCAAAAACGCCGCATAACCGATGGCGGAGCAGATGGCATCGGTATCCGGGTTTCGATGCCCGATGACGAAAATGGGGTCCATGGAGAAAATGACGAATGAGGAATTCCGAATGATGAATGAATGTCGAAGCTCGAATGACGAACAGACCCTGGATTCGGATTTCGGGCCTATTTCGTCATTCTACATTCGTCATTCGACATTCTCAGGCAGCTTGAGCAAAGCCCAGCGCGGTGAGGCGATCATGCACGGCGGCCTTATTGTCCAGCAGCTCGGCGATCGGGTCCCACTTGCCGCTGAGGAGGCCTTCGCGGGCGGTGGAGGGCATCGTGATGGCAAAGCTTTCGGCACCAAAGATCACTCGCTGCGCCTCGACATCCACTTTGACTTCGATCTGCGGGTCCTTCTCGATGGCGGCGGCTAGCTTGGCGATGTCCTCGGCCGTAGCGCAGACGCAGGGGATGCCGAGCGTGGTGCAATTGCCGAAAAAGATCTCCGCGAAGCTCTGGGCGATGACGGCACGGAAACCGAAGCGGTAGAGAGCCTGGGGGGCGTGCTCGCGGGAACTGCCGCAGCCAAAATTCTCGCCGGAAAGCAGGATGGAGGCACCGGCAAAGCGCTCGTCATTGAGCGGATGGGCGATCTTTTTGCCGTCCTTGTCGAAACGTACGTCGTAGAAGGCGTATTCGCCGAGCCCGTCAAACGTCACACACTTCATGAAGCGGGCGGGGATGATGCGGTCGGTGTCGATATCCGTGCCAGGCACGTGGACGCCGCGACCGGAGACTGAGGTGATTTTTGCGAGGGCCATGGGAGCGCGGAGGCTAGCAGCGAACCACGTGAGCGCAAGAGCAGCCAAGCCTGAAACATCCCGCGCCTTGCGCAGCCTCCCCAGCCCTGCCATGATTCGTGCCGTTCCCCCCATGCAGTCCCAGATCAGTTTTGGTGAGGCCATTCACCTCAGCCTCGAAAAAGACCCCCGCTACCATCCCGCCGCCTACGAACTGGTGCGGGACGCCCTCCATCACGCCTGCTCGAAATTCCGTGATGGCGCGGACGACAAGCATGTGAGCGGCCAGGAACTCCTTGAAGGCTTCCGCGAGCACGTCATCCGCGAGTACGGCCCCATGAGTTCGACCATTCTCGATGAGTGGGGCCTCACCTGCGGTCTCGATGTGGGCCACATCGTTTATAATCTGATCGACGTCGGCTACTTCGGCCGCAACGAAGGCGATAGCCTCGCCGACTTCGAAGGCGGCTACACCTTCGCCACGGCCTTCAGCGAGCCGTTTCTGCCCACTTCGCAGCGTCCGAAGGACACTTCGCCGAGCTTGTGAAAGCGGCTGTGCCGGTTTTGATAGGGCTGTTATGACGGCACTCCTTCTTGATCCGATCTACCAGCAGCATGACACCGGCCCCGGCCATCCCGAGAGCATCCAGCGGCATGTGGCCGTCACAAAGGCGCTCGTGGAGGCCGGACATGTGGAATCCATGCTGCGCATCGAGCCACGAGCGGCCACGCGAGTGGAGCTGGAGCTCTGCCACACCCGCCGCTACATCGAGACGGCTGAAGCCGATGTAAATGCGGGACTCGACGATCTCAGCACGGGCGATACCACCCTTTGCCCGCGTTCCTTCGAGGTGGCGAGTCATGCCGTGGGTGGCGTGCTGAATGCCGTGGAGGCGGTTTTTGCCGAAAAAGCCAAGAACGCCTTCTGTGCGGTGCGTCCACCCGGTCATCACGCCCGTCCGGCTCAGGGCATGGGCTTCTGCCTCTTCAACAACATCGCCATCGCCGCCCGTCATGCGCAGCGAAAGCATGGCGCAGGCAAGGTCGCGATCATCGACTGGGATGTTCACCATGGGAACGGCACGCAGGACATCTTTTATGAAGATGGGAGCGTGCTCTTTGTGAGCACGCATCAGAGTCCACTGTATCCCTTCACGGGGCACGCGGAGGAAACCGGCTCAGGCAAAGGCAAGGGCAGCACGCTCAACCTCCCCTTCCCCGCCCGCACCGGCATCGAAACCATCGGCGCAGCCTTCACGGACCGCATCCTCCCTGCTCTCGATCGCTTCAAGCCGGAGGTGATCTTCATCTCCGCCGGCTTCGATTCCCGCATCGACGATCCACTCGGCCAGTTCCGCCTTACCGATGCGGATTTCATCACCCTCACCCGCCACCTCCTCGAAGCCGCTCAAACGCACTGCGAAGGCCGCCTCATCTCCGTGCTCGAAGGCGGCTACAACCTTGGCGGTCTCGCCAAAGCCGTGACGGCGCATGTGGGTGAGCTGAGAAGCTCGAGCTGATAATCTAGGCTAGAAACCTCTCAGCCATGGCGATGTCACCCGGAAGCGTGATCTTCGGGTTTGGCGTGAGGTTTTCGATGACGAAAACCGGCTCGCCGAGGTACTGAACAGCAGAAACTTCATCGGTGACGAGGATACCATCTCGCAAGACGGCCTCGTAGGCACGGCGGATGAGGTCCTGGCGGAAAATCTGCGGGGTTTCCATGACCCAGGCATGGTCACGCTCGATGGAGCCGGTGATGCGGCCTTCGGCATCGGCACGTTTCATGGTTTCGGTGACGCGGCGGGCGCAGGTGACAGCACCTTTGAAGCGGGCGGCTTCGATGCAGCGGCTGATTTGACTCACATCGACCAACGGTCGTGCACCATCGTGAATGGCTATGACATCACAATCGGTCGGCACGGCATCGAGACCGGCTTTGACCGAGAAATGCCGCTCGGTGCCGCCGGGGATGATGTGAGCCAGTTTGGGCACATCCCATGTTTTTGCCGCCTCGGCCACTTCTTCGCCTGCGACGAGGATGATGGTGCAAACTTCGTCACAGGCGCCAAAAGCTCCCAAAGTGCGGCGCAGGACAGGCTCGCCACCGAGGGAAGCGAGGAGCTTGTTGAAGCCCATGCGGCGGCTGCTGCCAGCGGCGACGATGATGACGGCGCAGCGGCTCATGCGAAATCAGGCGAGGCGCTTGGTGACTTCGGAAGAGAGCGTTTTGCCATCGGCACGGCCAGCGGCACGCTCTTGAAGCACCTTCATCACGGCACCCATTTCCTTCTTCGAAGTAGCTCCGACTTCGGCGATGACGGCTTCGACGAGTTTCACCAGATCCTCAGCGCTCATGGCGGCAGGCAGATATTTTTCGAGCACGGCGATCTCCGCCTTTTCGATCTCGGCGAGGTCCTGACGGTTCGCAGACTCGTAGCTGGCGACGCTGTCCTGGCGTTTTTTGATCTCTTTGCGCACGACGGCGAGGGCATCGGCATCGGCGAGTTCACCTTCGGCACCGAGCTTTTCGATGGCGGCATACTTAATGGCGGATTTGAGACCGCGGACGACGTTGAGGGCCAAGGTGTCCTTGGCCTTCATGGCGGTCTTGATGTCTTCGGTGAGTTGGGCGGTGAAGCTCATGGGATTGGGAAAGGTTGGATGGGTTAAACGCGGGCTGCTTTAAAGCCCGGATCACTGGCGAGTGAAAGCGTTTTATCAGGCCAGCAGGCGCGGCAGGAAAATGATGGCTCCCACCACCGCTGCGGCGAGACTGGCCGCGAGCACCGAACCGGCGGCAGCATCCTTGACCACTCGAATCGCCTCCTCGCGTTCCATCGAGACACGATCGGCGAGTTGTTCGATGGCGGTATTGAGCAATTCCGCCGCCCAGACGAGGCCGCAGGAAATCAAAATGGCGCACCACTCCCAACGCTCGATTTGAAGCACAAATCCGAGCGCGATCACTCCCAGGGTGGCGAGCGCATGAACACGGAGGTTTCTCTGCGTGCGGAGGCCAAAGACGATGCCACGAAACGCATGGGCGAAACCTTGGATAAAGGCTCGCAACGCAGCGGGGCGGTCGCTCATGATGGGGGGCAGATTTATTGGCCAGCGGGGGCAGCGGCACCTTTGGAGGGATCCATGGCGTTGCGTAGCTCGGCAACCCAGCGAGGGGCATCCGGATGACCTTGATAGGCGGTGATATGATCGAGCATGTCCTTCATCGCATTGAGAGGGGTGGGGCCATTGCGGAGAAGATAATTGGCGCGATTCCATTTGAGCTCAGGGAGTTCCTGCTGCCCCCAGATGACGAATTCTGGCTCTGGAAGCATGCCTTTACGTAGGGCGGTCTCGGCAGAGATGCGGGTATCATACTGGGCGGCCAGGGTTTCGGGATTCTTTTCCTTCACATGAGGCAGAATGAAGCGCTCCCACATGTCGGCGAAGTCCACCGGGCGGGTGGCCCAGTCACCTCCAACCTGGAGGAAGCGCTCAATCTGATAGGCCTGGGCAATAACACTGCCACCGACATCGCGGCTGAGGAACTGACCGGAGCGGCCTTTGAGCTTTTCGGCGTTTGCGACGACATCTTGAATGTAGGCAGCGAGCTTGGGAAGGAGGTTTCCACGGTCTTCAGGCTTCGTCTCCCGAGCTTCGAGAGTGAGGATCATGTATTGAATGTGCAGCCGAGCCGCTGTGGCCATGTCACCATCTTGGTCTTCGGCTTTTTTGTCCGAGCGGCGTTCGGCATTGCGATCCAGCTGCTCCTTGCGCTGGCGCTCCTCAGCCTTGTCGAGCCCCTTGCGCTCGATCGTCACCAGCTTTTCGCTTTCGAGGAGAAGGTTCAGCGCCGCTGCATCACTGGCAACAGCCGAGCGTAGCTTCTGAGTGATGGCACTGAGGGCACTACCACGCTTGTCCTGAATTTGCTTTTCGAGCTCCGTGAGCTGCTTGGAGATCAGCTCGACCTGCTGGGGCGTGAGGGGGACGTTGGGCAGCGGGGCCTGGGGCACAGGAGTCTGCTCAGGACGGCCACCGCCCCGCTGGGCGAAGGCGGGAGCAGCAGTGAGTATCAAAGCGGCGAGAAAGAGGCTGGGAAACTTCATGGTGGTGGAGAGGTGGTTCGTTCTAAACTGCCGGTGAAACGAATGGAAGCGGGAAAAGTTAGCTGGAAAGCTTTTGGAGAGATTCTCAAAGGAAGGGCCTGCAACAGGGCATTGCCAGCGGCCAATCGCGGTCTAACCTCGGCCCCCATGAAATTGTATCATTTTGCGCTCGCTTTGCTGACGCTGCTCCTCGCCATCACCGGATACCTCGCCTGGGAAGGCCAGCAGGAGGCTCGTGGGCAGAAGCAAGAGTTGGAATTCATGCGCAAGCAGCTCGATGCACGCGAGTCGGCCTATCCGAAAAAGCCCGTCAGCGCCTTCGCGCCGATGTCCACCGCGCCAGTGGTGACACCCACGGCTCCCACGACGGCCACGAGCACGCCCGCGCCGATCACGGCCGCCTCTCCGGATAGTATTCCAGCCCAGCTCACCACCCTTCAAAAGCAGGTGCTCGGCATGCCGGTGCTGGCCAAGATCACGCAGGTGGAGAAGGACCAGGGCTTTGTGGTGGTGAACGCAGGCAAGAACAAGCAATTCACCAAAGGCCAAAAGTTTGACGTGCGCCGTGGTGACAGCGTGGTGGGCCGCGTGAGCATCTCCGAAGCCATCGAGGAAAAAGAGGCCGTCGCGGACATCGATCCGGTGATGCGCCTGCCCGGGGTGAGCATCCAGGTGGGTGATGAATTGATCCTCCCGGTGACGAAGTAATTTCCCACATGCCCCGCCAGGACCGCATCGACCTTATCCTCGTCCGCCGTGGGCTGGTGCCGTCACGCGAGCAGGCGAAGCGCCTCATCATGGCGGGTGAGGTCTTCGTGGCGCAGCGAAAGATCACCCAACCCGGCTGGCTGGTGCCGATGGACAGCGAGATCCTCGTGCGACAGCCGCCCAAATTCGTCGGGCGCGGTGGATTGAAACTCGAAGGTGCCTTGGAGAGCTTCGGCGTGGATGTGACCGGCCTCACGGCGATGGACATCGGCGCTTCGACCGGTGGCTTCACCGATTGTCTCCTCCAGCGAGGAGCCGCCAAGGTCTTCGCCTTGGATGTGGGCACGAATCAACTCGCCTGGAAGATCCGCAGCGATCCACGAGTGGTCAGCCGGGAGAAATTCAACGTGCGTCACATGCGCCGAGAAGATGTGGGCGAGGAGGTGGATCTCATCGTGGCGGATGTGTCCTTCATCTCCCTCACGCTGGTGCTTCCACCGGCCTTTGAAGTGCTGCGTCCGGGCGGTCAGGCGGTGGTGCTGGTGAAGCCGCAGTTTGAGCTTTCGCCCGAGGAAGTGGGCAAGGGCGGCATCGTCCGCGAGCCGGAGCTGCATGCAAAAGCCTGCGCCAAGATCGAGACCTTCATTCGCGGAAATCCAGCTCTCGAATGGCTGGGCCTCATCGAGTCCTCGATCCAAGGCACCGAGGGCAACCGCGAGTTCCTGGCGCACTTCCGCCGGGTGGGGTGAGGAGCAGACGCATCAGGGGGAATAAGCCAGTCAGCCGCATTCATGTGGTATTCTTTTTCAACGCGAATGAGAGCGAATGAAAACCGAATGGCCGCGAATCAGGGTTCTCGTCACCATTCGTGGTCATTCGGTTCCTATTCGGACTGGATTCGCGTTAAACAGAGTCATGTCTTGTGCATGCCATGCAGCCGCATTCGTTAAAAAGTTCACGTTTGAGCTTGTCAGCCGGATTCCCATTCGTTAAAAATATAACGCTATGAGCAATTCCACCCAGCTATCACGACGTGAGCGGCAGATTCTCGATGTTCTCCATGCCGAGGAGAGCGCCACCGTGGCCACCGTGCAGGCGAAGATTCCTGATCCCCCCACGGACATGGCGGTGCGTCGTTTGATGCACATCCTGGAGGAAAAAGGCCATGTAAAGCGTCTGCGCAAAGAAGGTCGCGAGGTCATCTACGCACCCGCCCAATCGAAGGCCCGGGCCGGTTTGCAGGCGCTGCGGCATGTGCTGGATACCTTCTTCGGCGGCGCGGTGGATGAGGCGCTGGCGGCCCATCTCACCCCGAAAGATGCGGCTTTGACCGATGAGCAGGCACAGCGCATCCAGCAGCTGATCGACGATGCCAAGAAACAGGGCCGCTGAGGCAGAATGACGAAACCAGAATGACGAATGACCATGAATGCGGAACTCGATCTTCTTTCTCAAGCGGCGCTGAAGGGCTCAGCGGTGCTGTTGGCGGCTTTGGTGGCGGGCTGGGCGTTGCGACGGCTGGCGGCATCGCGGCGCTATGCCATCTGGATGACGGCGATGCTGGCGCTGGCGGTTTTGCCCTTGGCGATGGTTTCGCTGCCGGCATGGCGGGTGATTCCGAAAAGCACACTACCGCCGGATTGGATGGTTTTGGAGCCGAAGGAGGTCGTCGAGGCCGTGGAGATGCCGGCGGAGGCTTCCGCAGTCGCCGAGCCGGTGATTCAGGCGATGCCGGTGACGACTCCGCAGCCTCCAGCGGAGCCTGTGAAGCCTGTTTGGACATGGAATGAGATCATCGAAGGGCTGCCGATGCTCTGGCTGGGCGTGGCGGCGTTGATGCTGGTGAGGCTGGCATGGAGTGCGGTGCGCCTGGTAAGACTCCAGCGAAGGGTGACTGCTGGTGCGTGCGAGGAAATCGCCGCGGTGGCTGACCAACTGGGATTGAAGCATGTGCCTCGGCTGTTCGTGGGTGCTGCGGATGCGGTGCCGATGGTGTGGGGTGTGTGGAAACCGTGCCTGCTGCTGCCATGCGGCTTTGAGTCGTGGAGCACGGAAAAAAGACGCGGTGTGCTGCTGCATGAGCTGGCGCACTTGAAGCGGCGTGATCCGCTGGCGCTGTGGCTGGCGCAAACGGTGAAGGCGCTGCATTGGTTCAATCCGCTAGCCTGGCTGACGCTGCGGCAGATGCGGGCCGATCAAGAGCGTGCCTGCGATGATGCGGTGCTGCGCCACGGCGTGCGGGCGAGTGAGTATGCGCAAGCGCTGCTCGACCTGAGCCGCCACAACCGCGTGGCACCGGGGCTGGCCTTGTGCGCTTTGACGATCACCCGCTGTGCGCCGGTGGAGTCGCGTGTGAGAGCGGTTCTGGATGCGAAATGCTCCCGCGATGCTCTCACGCTGCGCTGGCTGGCAGGCATGACGGCCTTGGCGATGCTGCTCATGCTGCCGGTGGCGATGCTGCATGCCATCGAAGGCCCCAAACTCCGCGGCCGTATCCTCGACCGCCATGGCGTGGTGCTGGCTGAAACGACAAAGGAGAAGGTGCGTCACTACCCGCTGAAGGCCCTCGCGGCGCATGTGATCGGCTACACAGGCAAAACAAAGCATGATGATCCCACGCCGATGGGGCGCAGTGAGATCGAAAAGGCGCAAAACGAGCCTCTCTCACGCGGCATGGATGTGAAACTCACGCTCGATGCACGCATCCAGTCTATCGCGCATCGCGCCATGCTGGATGCAGGCTATGAACGTGGTGCGGCGGTGGTGCTCGATCCCCGCACTGGTGAGGTTTTAGCCATGGTTTCACTGCCAGTGCATGATCCGAATGTTTTCATCCCTTCCATCTCGCAAGCGAACTGGGAGAAGCTCGCAGCCGACCTGGATAATCCGCTGATGAATCGCTGCGTGCGAGGTTTCACCCCGGGCTCGGCCTTCATGCCGCTTACCGGACTCGCAGGCATCGCGGCTGGAATCGGGGAGCAGTCATTCACTTGCGAAGGCTCCGTGCGCTATGGCTCGGCGGAAATGCAATGCTGGATTCAACGCCAGAACGGCGGCAAGCACGGCTCGCTCAAGATGCCGCAGGCATTGGTAAACACGTGCAGTTGCTTCTGGTATCAGTTCGGCAACGCCGCTGGCATCGAGAAGATCGAGAAGCTGGGTGCCCGAGTCGGTTTCGGAACTCGTTACGGCATCAGTGAGAACGAATCGTCCGGCATCCTCCCCAGCCCCCGATGGATGAAAGAGAATCAGCCTAACAACAAGTGGTCCGAAGGATACACGGCAAATACATCCATCGGTCAGGCGATGACCCTGGCGACACCGCTGCAAATGGCCGTTTTGGCTGCGACGCTCGCCAACAGTGGCAAGGTGCCGGAGCCGAGTTTGCAGGCGAACAAGGGTGAAACCATCTGGCGGGCCGATTTGACCGCCGAAGGCCTTCCCGCTGCTCAGATCGAGCAACTCCGCGAAGGCATGCGCCTCGTCGTCCAGGGTGAAAACGGCACCGCCAAGGCCGCCCAGAGCGCCAAAGCCATCATCGCAGGCAAAACCGGCACGGCTCAAAACTGGCGGCGCATCGACGGCAAACGAGTGGAAGACAATCATGCCTGGTTCATCGGCTTTGCCCCGTATGACAAGCCCACGCTGGCCTTCGCGATCCTCAAGAATGGCGGAAAGACGGGCGGCGGAGATTGTGCTCCAGTAGCGAAGCGCATCGTCGAGGAAGCCCTGGCCTTGCCTGCGGACGGCAGCGGGGAGGTGAAGGCGGTGGAGACCAGCGAGGGAAGACTCAACGCCTTGAGAAAGACATCTTGGGAGCGCTTCGATAAGAGAAAAGCGGAGTTCGCGAGACAGATCAAAGCCGCGCAAGCAGCGTGCGGGCAAGACCTCGTGCTTCAACCTCTCCAAGTTTGGGGTGGCCGCCTGTCGATCCGGGGTGAGGCCAGCGGCATGATTCAGGCTCTCGACTTCCGAAAAAGAATTCTGCAAGCAGCGAGAGCTTGGCAGGTGGAATGGAGCATCCCGGTGCCAGAGACCTTGAGCGATGGCCAACGGGTGCGCTTCACGATGGAGGCTGAGGACGCCTCACCCGATGCCAAGCCTATCTCGAAAAACATCCGGCTGAAAACCAAGTCCGCAGATGCCGCCATTCACCCGAACCCAACCCTGCTCAAAAACTGGCAGACGCTGCAAGGCCGGGCGGGGCTGGCTGATCTGCCAGCGACGGCCGTCTTGCACGAAGTGGCCGAAAGGGACAAGCCGGGTGGTCAACATGGTGGCTTCGTGAGCTTCACCGCAGCCAAGGACGCCGTGCGAACATGGCTGAAAGCCTCGCTCAGTGCCGAACGCCTCGAACGTGGTGAGCAAGCTTCTGCCAAGCTGGGCACCCGCAGACTCTACCTTGCTCCACAACAGTGCTGGATTCAGGTTCAGCCGTGGGCGGGAGACACTGAACGAGTGATCGCTTATTGGAGCTTTCGGATTCTCATCGCGAAGTGAACTACTTCAGCAAACCCGTATCCGTAAGCCATTCGACGAGGCGCTGGGGCCAGCGGGAGGCGGCGGTGGGTTTGGCATCGGGTTTGTAGCCGAAGCCGTGGCCGGCATTCGCATAGAGGTGGAGCTCGGCGGGGATTTGGGCGGCTTTGTATTTGAGGTAGAGCGTGGCCATGCCTTCGGAGATGTCCGGGCGGTCGTGGTAACCGGCGGCGATGAAGAGCGGCGGCATGCCTTTTTCGGCGGAGAAGAGGGCGGAGGTGCCGGGGTAGATGAGGGCTTGGAAGTCGGGGCGGCAGCTCTGGCGCTCGATGGGATCGGCGGCCTCTTTTTGGCCGGGGTCGTTCTTCATCGCGGCAAAGGCAGCGAGTTCGCCCCCGGCGGAGAAGCCCAGGATGCCGAGGCGGTCGGGTTTGATGTGCCATTCATCCGCCCGGCTGCGGATGAGGCGCAGGGCGCGGCGGGCATCGGCCATGGCGTGATCTTGGATCGTGTAGGTACTGCCTTTCTCGCGGGCGAGCCGGTATTTCAGCACGAAGGCGGCGATGCCGCGCTCCTGGAACCACTCGGCGAGCGCATAGCCTTCGTGACCGAGACAGAGTTTTTGATGGCCGCCGCCGGGGCAGATGATGACGGCTGTGCCAGTGGCCTTGTCCGCAGCGGGAAGATAGGGCGTGAGGGTGGGCTGGTGGATGTTGCACACGTTGGAGCCATCGATCTTTTCGGGCTCGGTCTGGCGGGCTTCGGAGCCCGGGGCACCCTTTTCCCAAAGGGGGATGGCGGGAGGTGTTTCAGCGGCGAGGAGGGTGGAGAGCGCAGTGAAAAGGGTAAACAAACGGGTGATCATAAGCACTTCGAGGTTGGCAGAGTTCCGCTCAGGCTTCCAGTGCCATTCTGAGCCGCTCTGGATTGAACGGCAGAGGCACGATGGACACAGAGGCCAAGCCATTCCCACCTCCAAGACCTTGTGGTTAAACGTTTCCCTCTTCTCGCTTCAACACAATCCAACACTCAATCCGCCTTGTTGAGTTCAGGCACTTGGCGTTGTGGCATTCCGTGACGAGGATACACCTCACCAAAAGCCCCACAGGCCTGTTTTCATCACATAGAGGCCGAGGAGGAGGTTCCCGACCGCGTGCATCACGATGCAGGCACCGAGGCTCTTCGTGCGGACAGCCAGCAAATACATCAGCGAGCCCCACACGAAGGCTCCAGGCCAGTCGCTCGTGTTGTGGATGAGCATCACGGCCACGGTGACGATCCAGAAGACCCGCCAGCGATGTGTGCCGAAGGGGATCTTCATAAACGGGCGATCCTGATCGATCAGGAAGCGCATCAAGAAGCCACGCCAGAAGAGTTCCTCCACGAACGGCACCACCAGCACCATGCGGGCAAAGCGCAGGCCAATGGTGGCTTGGAAAGCGAGTGCCGAATCCTTCACCAGCATCGGATCAAAGCCTTCGGTGCGGTCCGCCAGCCCCAGCCAGTCCCACCAATCCTTCGTTTCAAAGCCCCGCTCGATCAGCACCCGCCTCAGCATCTCCGGCGCGATCCAGCATCCGATGCCCAGCACCGCCAGCAGGCTCGCCAGTCCCAGCCCGCGCCAGGGAGCCAGCGTGTAGTGCTGGCGGAAGAACAGCAGCAGCGCCGCGCACACGAGCGTTTGCAGCGGATAGACCCACAGCTCCGGCATCTGCACGTGCCACGGCAGCTCGCTGTTCTCGATCTTGAACCACCCCGGCACCGAAAGCATCCCCGTGAACACCGCCAGCGGCAGCACATGAGCAAGCGTGGGATTGGCGCGGAGGTCTTTGAGCATCAGAGAGTGAATGAGAGTCCCGACTGTTTTGGAAGGCGGGAGAGTTCGCAAGACACATCTTCGACCCGGCACGATCTTTTGACTCCTCCACGAGGATGGCTTGGTGCTCGGAAGATTCACCCATGGTTTTTACCCTCCTAGGCCGTTGCAACCCCACATTTTTGTTGCCCATCCACGGCATAGGAGGGTAAACCACCCCCCATGAGCATCACGGTCCGTACTTTTCCGACAAAAACGTTAGCGATAAAGCGGCTGACAAACCTCACGATCAGTTAACCATCTTCACTGTTGTGCCAGAAAATGCAGAAAAGAGAATTCCAGATCGACGGCACTCAGTTCTCTGACCTGCAAGAATTTTTCGACCAGATCAGCGAGCATTTGATCCCTGGTGCAGAATGGGGACGGAATCTCGACGCATTTAACGACATTCTGCGGGGCGGATTTGGAACGCCTGATGAAGGGTTTATTCTCGTGTGGTTGAATTCGGCCGAATCCAAGAAGAGATTGGGTTACGATGAGACCCAGAGCCAGCTTGAGCGCCGTCTTCAAAGATGCCACCCAACGAATCGAGATGATGTGGCGATGGACTTGGAACAAGCAAAGCGCCACGAGGGAAGCACTGTTTTTGATTGGCTCGTGGAGATTATCGAAGCACATTGCGAGGGCGGCGACGAAGCAGAAGATGGCGTGGAGCTGCGTCTCGAATAAGAGAACAAGAAGCACAACAAGACGCGCCATGACAACCCCTACCAGCCGCCCTGTTTCGATGATTTCCCGTAATTCCAACCTCAACCCAGTGATCGACACTCGCCCTCGCTGGTAGGAGTGCATGCGCTCATCGTTCAGACAACCAACAAAGACCCTCGCCGACTTTGCTCGCATGACTTTTGTAAGACTAATTGTTGTCGGAGTAATGTCGGCTTTTGCTGGGGGAACTCGGGGCCCGAGCTGCGGGACTCAGGGAGAGTGGCTTGGGCTTGCAGTTTATTGTCGTTTGGCTCTATGGATTTGTCGGTGGCCTGTTGGTTCATTTCATCGCGCCCCTAGTAATGCGCCAATCTGGTTCTGATGGTCGGCAAAGCTTCACATCGCTTTTGCTCACATCGCGGTTGCGTGGACCTATCGTAGTCTTCGTTGCGTGGTTCATCGTTTGCTTTGCTGAGCGCCACATCTTCTCGTAGGGCCGCCAGTCTGTTTCACATTATCTCAGGGCCGCGCAGACGATGAGACCACACTCAACAAGAGGCCGAACAAAACGGATGCAGTAACGGTTCGTATGCCATCTGTCTTGTCATCGACGCTTCCCACTCGCCGTCGCCTGATCCAGGACGTTAGCCGGGCAGTTTCATCACGAACCGTTCACTCCATCGATCAACGGATGATTGGCATCAATACCGCCTCACCTTGCCGCTCGCCGTCAGTGGCAGCTCGGCGACGAAGGTGAAGAGGAGGGGGACTTTGTAGGCGGAGAGGTGTTGCTGGCAGAGTTTCTTCAATTCGGCGGCGAGGGTGCTTTCGGTGCCGGTTTCGGCGATGACTTCGGCGACGGGGACGAAGCCGAGGGCGGGATGGGGACGGGCGAGGACGCGGGCGGCCTTCACGGCAGGATGCGAGGTGAGGATGGCCTCGACCTCTTCGGGGAAGCATTTCATGCCGCCGACGTTGATGACGCTGCGCACGCGGCCTTTGAGGAAGAGGGAGCCGGTGTCGTCGATCTCGGCGATGTCGCCAGTGGGGAACCAGCCATCGCGGAGGACGCTCTCGCGTGGCTGCCAGGGACTGAGGTAGGCGTCGAAGAGGCCGGGGCCGCGCAGAAGGAGCTCGCCGTCGTCGAGTTTGACCTCGAAGGAAGGCGTGGGCTTGCCGACGGAGGTGGGGAGGGTGGCGGCGTGCTCCAAATTGAGCAGCGGAAGGCCGGCCTCGATGATGCCCATGCCCTGGGTGAGGTGCAGGCCGGTCTTGGCATGAAACAAATCGGCCACCTCCTGGCTCAGAGCGAAGGCGGTGCTGACGGCGAGGCGGAGTTGCTGCATCGCGGCGGCATCGGGCTGGCTGGCAAGGAGCGTGTAATGGTAAGGCGAGCCATACATGACCGTCGCCGCGTGCTCACGCATGAGGCGGAGCATCACCGCCGGATCGCTGGCGGGCGCGAGGATGGTGGTGGAGCCATGGTGGAGATACAAAATGATCGAAACGGCGAAGTGATGCGCCATCGGCAGCACCCACAGCACGCGATCCGCCGTGCCGATGCGCAGCGCCTCATTCGCCGCCGTGATGCGGGCCAGCAGCGTCTCGTGGGAGATGACGACGCCTTTCGACCTCGCGGTGGTGCCGGAGCTGAAACGGATGAAGGCAGCGTTGAGCGAATCGAAGGCTTCGGGGACTTCGGATGGGCCGCCGAGGGGCAGAGGAGCAGAGGACGCGGAGGTTTTTGAGTTTAAAGCCTCTGCCTTCTCTGCCTCTTTGCCCCTCTGCGGCAAACTCGAAGATCCAACAGTCTCCAACTGCCAGTCATCGGCGTTCTTGGCTCGGAGCACGGCGTGGAGCGAGGTGCGCTCGATGAGCTCGGCTTGCTCAGAAGCGGTCAATTCGGAGGCGATGGGGACGAAGCAGGCACCGGCCTTCAGGATGGCGAGAGCCAAAACGATGTAGTCGGGGCCGCTGGGGGCGTGCAGGCCGATGCGGGGGCGTTTGGCATGCGAAGGCCAAAACGCGTCGCTGCGCAGGGCGTGCTCGGTTTCCAGCATGCGGGCATGCAGGCCGGCATAGCTGAGCGAGCCATCGGGACTGATGACCGCCATCTCCGGGCCGTGATGGCGCTCGAAAATGAGGTCAACGATGTTCATCAGGCGTAGGTGACCGGGGTGCCGGTGCTGTTCGCCAGTTTCTTGAAGCGGGTGATCAGATCGTTGGTGATCTTGCCGGGCTTGCCGTCGCCGATGGGGCGGCGGTCGTATTGCACGGCGGCGATGACCTCGGCGGCGGTGCCAGTGAGGAAGCACTCGTCGGCGGTGTACACATCAAAGCGGGTCATGTTTTGCTCGGCGAAGGGCAGACCCAACTCGGTGATCAGCTCGATCACCGCGCGGCGGGTGATGCCATCAAGGGCCCCGGCGGAAATCGGCGGGGTGGTGATCTTGCCGTTCTTCACGATGAAGACGTTGTCGCCCGTGCATTCGGAGACGTAGCCTTGATCGTTGAGCATGATGCCTTCGTCACAGCCGGCCTGGAGGCACTCGATCTTGGCCATGATGTTGTTGAGGTAGTTCAGGCTCTTCACCTGAGGGCTCAACGCGGCACTGTTGGGGCGACGCGTGCCGCAGGTGATGAGGTTCAGCCCCTTTTCGTAACGCTCCTGCGGATACAGGGTGATCGTGCTGGCGATGACGATGACGCTGGCCTTCGGGCACTGGTAAGGATTGAGCCCCAGCGAGCCGACGCCGCGCGTGATGACGAGGCGGATGTAGCCATCGCGGAGGTTGTTGGCCGCCACGGTATCGACGGTGGCCTTTTCCAACTCCTCAAAGGTCATCGGAATGGTCAGGCAGATGGCCTTGGCGCAATCGTAGAGACGGTGAAGATGCTCTGTGAGACGGAACACGCGGCCATTGTAGATGCGGATGCCCTCGAATACCCCGTCGCCATAAAGCAGGCCGTGGTCGAAGACAGAGATCTTCGCCTCGGATTCAGGAACGAGTTTACCATCGAGCCAGATGAGGAGGGGTTGGGACATGGGAGCGCCTCCAAAACACACGAGGGATGGTTTTGCAAGCGCCTTGGCAGCGTTCCGTGAAGGGAGCCGGGCCGCCGCATGAAGAATCCCGCCATCGGGCAAAAGCACCGCGCTTTCCCGCGTTTAGGGCACGCTTGAAATGCTCCGTCCTCATCTTCGCTGTCGCGTGCGCCCTGCCTTGCCGGGCGGCGGTGGAGTTCAGTCGCGACATTCAGCCGATCCTCAGTGAAAACTGCTACCACTGTCACGGTCCGGACGCGGAGCAGCGCAAAGGCGATCTGCGGCTCGATGACGAAAAGGCCGCGAAGAGCGGAAAAATCATCCTCGCGGGCAAAGCGGACGAGAGCGAGCTCATCCAGCGCATCTTCTCGCACGATCCCGATGAGGTGATGCCGACGCCGAAGAGCAATCGCAAGCTCACGGACACTCAGAAGCAGCTCTTGAAGCAATGGATCGCCGAAGGCGCGAAGTGGGGCAATCATTGGGCCTTTGAGCCGGTGATTCGGCCGAAAGTGCCCGCAGGGGCCAAACATCCCATCGACGCGTTTGTGCGCCAAAAGCTCGCCGCGGCCGGTTTGGAGCCGAATCCGCCTGCGACGCGTGAAACGCTCGTTCGGCGGCTTTCGCTCGATTTGACCGGTTTGCCGCCCGATCCGGCGGAGAAGGCCGAACCGGCTGCTTTGATCGAAAAGCTGCTCGCGAGCCCGCATTTCGGCGAGCGCTGGGCCTGGGACTGGCTCGATGCGGCACGCTATGCCGACACGAATGGCTACCAAGGCGATCCCGAGCGCACGATGTGGCCTTGGCGTGATTGGGTGGTCAGCGCGATCAACGCGAACATGCCTTACGATCAGTTCACCGTGTGGCAGCTCGCGGGCGATCTTTTGCCGAATGCCACGCGCGATCAAAAACTCGCCACCGGCTTCAACCGCAACCACATGATCAATGGCGAGGGCGGACGCATTGCGGAGGAAACCCGCGTGGAGAACGTCATGGACCGCGTCGAGACCACCGGCACCGTCTGGTTGGGCCTCACGATGCAATGCACGAAGTGCCACGATCACAAATTCGACCCGCTGACCATGCGCGACTACTACGCGCTCTACGATGTCTTCAACCAGACCAGCGAGGACGGCAAAGGTCGCACCGGACAGGCCGCGCCCGCGATGGATCTGAGCACGCCTGCCGAGCTGGAGCGCAGCAAGAAGGCGAATGCCGCCGTGAATGCCATCGCGGATGAGGTGGATGCCTTTGAGTTGAAAAAGTTTCCGCGTCCGGCAGGCAAACCGCTCACCGAATCGGCCGCGTTTGAGCTGCCGGGCAATTTGCCGGCCTACATCGCCAAAACGATCCCGCGCAATCGCGGTGTCGATCCGCTGCTGGAGGCCATTGGCTATTTTAAAGACAAGGATCGCGAGTACACGAAGCTTCTGCAGCGACTGCTCGCCGCGCAGCGTGAAAAAGTGGCCGCCAGCAACGCCGTGACGAAGGTCATGATCATGGACACGCTGCCAAAGCCGCGTGAGACCTTCCAGCTCGACAAAGGTACCTACGACAAGCCCACCACGACGAAAGTCAGCTTCACCACGCCCGCCGTTTTGCCGCCGCTGGCCCAAGACGCTCCGCGCAACCGTCTCGGCCTCGCGCGGTGGCTCGTGAGTCGCGAGAATCCGCTCACCGCCCGCGTGACCGTGAATCGCTTCTGGCAGTCGATCTTCGGCGTGGGCCTCGTGAAGACCGCCGAAGACTTCGGCGTGCAAGGTGAGGTGCCGCCTCATCGCGAGTTGCTGGATTGGCTCGCTGCTGAGTTCATGGAAAGCGGCTGGGATGTGAAGCATCTGTTGCGACTGATTGTGACGAGCGAGACGTATCAGCGGAGTTCGCAGTTCGTAGTTCGGGCTTCAGCCCGTTCAGGGAGCGCTGATGACGGGCTAAAGCCCGAACTACAAACAGACCCGGAAAACAGGCTGCTCGCCCGCGGGCCGCGTTTCCGCATGCCTTCGTGGATGTTGCGAGATCAGGCGCTGACGCTTTCAGGTTTGCTGAATCCGCAGCTCGGTGGACCGAGCGTGAAGCCTTACCAGCCTGATGGCATCTGGGAGGAGGCCACATTCGGCAAAAAGACCTACCAGCAGGACCACGGCGATGCCTTGTATCGCCGCACGCTGTATGTGTTCTGGCGTCGCATCGTCGGTCCGACGCTGCTTTTCGACAACAGCACCCGCCAGGTCTGCGCGGTGAAGGCCACACGCACCAACACGCCGCTGCACGCCCTCGTCACGCTAAATGACACCACCTTCGTCGAAGCCGCCCGCGTGCTCGCCGAGAAGGTGCTGCACACAGCCGGCGATGACGACGCTCGCCTCAAACACGCCTTCCAAATCGTCACGCATCGTGCGCCGAAGGCCGATGAACTGCTCATCCTGCGCCGACAGCTCGCCGCCTTGCGACCTCAAGCCGCCGAAGGTGCTGCGAAGCTGCTCAAAGTCGGCGAAGCGAAGGCTGATCCCGCTTTGAAGCCCGCGGAGCATGCCGCGTGGACCAGTCTCTGCCTCATGCTGCTCAACCTCGACGAAGTCGTCTCCAAAGAATGAATTCCTTGCCGCGACAAACTCAAAGAGACGCCACAAGCTGTGCGCATTGGAGCAGCCCGGCAGCCCCCAAAGCCTGGCGGGCAGAAAAGGACGCTCTCTCCGTATTGGGAGATGCTGATTGGGTAGAAAAATTGGGGGTAGAAAGATTTTCAGAGCCAATTTTTCTACCCCAAATCTTTCTACCAAACTCCGACCAAGATTTCATGACGAGCGAGATGCTGGTCACAGACCTTCTTCCGTTTTTTCAGGCGCTCCGGCTCAAGTTTCGAAGGATCATCCTTTTGGCGGCTTCTTGCGTTTCTTGCGGCCATCCGTCCCCTTCCTTCTCATGAAAGCATCCGACCTCCATCGCCTGAATCTCACGCGTCGTGCTTTGTTTGGCCACGGCGCGGCGGGCATTGGCTCGCTGGCATTGGGTTCGCTCATGGCCTCGCAGCGGCCTGATCCGCTTGCGCAGGCGCTGCCGCACTTTGCGCCGAAGGCCAAGCGCGTGATTTACCTGCTGCAAAACGGCGCGCCTTCGCATGTCGATCTCTTTGATCACAAGCCGATGCTCAAGAAGATGCACGGCACGCAGATCCCGGACAGCGTGGTGGGCGGAAAGCGCTTCAGCACGATGACTGGCGGTCAGACCGCGCGACCGGTGCTCGGAGAGATCACGCAATTCAGCCGACACGGACAAAGCGGAGCCACCGTGAGCTCGTTTTTGCCGCGCATCGGCGAGATCGCGGACGAGTTGTGCTTCATCAAGTCGATGCACACCACGCAGGTGAATCACGCACCGGCCATCACCTTCCTCATGACCGGTGCGGAGCAGGCCGGACGCCCAGCGATGGGCGCATGGCTCAGCTACGGCCTCGGCAGCGATTCGGAGGACCTGCCGGCCTTTGTCGTGATGACCAGTCGCGACAAGGAAGCCTCCTGCGGCCAGATTTTTTATGACTTCTACTGGGGCAGCGGCTTCCTGCCCTCGAAGTATCAAGGCGTGAAGTTCCGTGGCAGCGGCGACCCCGTTTTGTATCTCAGCAATCCCGACGGCATGAGCCGCGAGCTGCGTCGCACGATGCTTGATGGCCTCGGCGAGCTGAACGCCATCAAACTCCGCGACCATGGCGATCCCGAGACCGCCACACGCATCGCGCAATATGAAATGGCCTACCGCATGCAAAGCAGCGTGCCGGAGCTGACCGACCTCTCGACCGAGCCGAAGCACATCCTCGACATGTACGGCCCCGATGTGCTCCGCCAAGGCAGCTACGCCTACAACTGCCTCATGGCCCGCCGACTCGCTGAACGCGGCGTGCGCTTTGTGCAGCTCATGCACGCTGGCTGGGATCAGCATCGCAATTTGAACACGCAGCTCAAGATCCAGTGCACCGATGTCGATGCGCCCAGCGCCGCGCTCATCAAAGATCTCAAGCAACGCGGCCTGCTGGAAGACACGCTCGTGATCTGGGGCGGTGAATTTGGCCGCACGCCCTTCCTGCAAGGCGACATCACCAACACCAAGCAATGGGGCCGCGACCATCATCCCTATGCCTTCACCATCTGGATGGCCGGTGGCGGCATCAAACCCGGCGTCACCCATGGCGAGAGCGATGAATTCGGCTTCAACGCCGTGAAGGACAAAGTCCACGTCCACGACCTCCAGGCTACCATCATGCACCTCATGGGCATCGACCACGAGCGTTTCACCTTCCGCTTCCAAGGCCGCCAGTTCCGCCTCACGGATGTCCATGGGGAAGTCGTGAAGCCGGTGCTGGCGTGAACGGGAACGATTTGCCCCCTCGCAGGGCATCGAAGGCCGCACAGGTGACGAATCGCGCACATTCAAACCCCTTGCGCCCCCGGATTTTCACCTTAACTGCCCCTCCCACTCTCTCCCGCCCATGCCCATCGCCCGCGCCTTGCTTTCTGTTTCGGATAAAACCGGCCTCGTTGACTTCGCCAAAGGTCTCGCCGCCCTCAACGTGGAGCTGCTCTCCACCGGCGGCACCGCGAAGCACCTCAAAGAAGCCGGTCTGACCGTGATCGACGTGTCGGACTACACAGGCTTCCCCGAGATGTTCGACGGCCGCGTCAAAACCCTCCACCCGAAGGTCCACGGCGGACTCCTCCAGCGTCGCGACAACGATGAGGACAAGCGCAACGCCAAGAAGCACGAGATTCCCCTCATCGACCTCGTCGTGGTGAATCTGTATCCCTTTGAGCAAACCATCGCCAAGAAGGATGTGACCCTCGAAGAAGCCATCGAGAACATCGACATCGGCGGCCCCTCCATGCTGCGCAGCGCCGCCAAGAACCACCGCTGGGTCACCGTCATCACCGATCCGGCCGATTACTCCGTCGTGCTGGCCGAGATGAAGGAAAACGCCGGTGAGACCAGCCTCGCCACCCGCGAACGCCTCGCCTGCAAGGTCTTCCAGCGCACCGGCAGCTACGATTCCGCCATCGCCAGCTTCCTGAACAAGGAACAGGTCACGCAGAAGACCTTCAATGTCTCCCTGCCACTCTACGCCGAGCTGCGTTACGGTGACAACCCGCACCAGAAGACCTCCCTCTACGGCAATTTCGGCGATTACTTCGTGAAGCTGCACGGCAAGGACCTCAGCTACACCAACGTGCTCGACATCCACGCCGCCGCGGAGATCGCCCTCGAGTTCCGTCGCCCCACGGTGGCCATCTTGAAGCACACGAACCCCTGCGGGGTCGGCTGCGCCGATGAAGACCTCCGCGAAGCCTGGCAGAAGGCCTTCGAGACCGACAAGCAGGCTCCCTTTGGCGGTGTGATCGTCGTGAACCGCAGCATGACGCTCGGCCTCGCCCGCATCATCTCGGAAATCTTCACCGATGTGATCATCGCGCCCGATTTCGATGCCGATGCCCGTGCCTTGCTCCAGAAGAAGAAAAACCTGCGCCTCATCCAGATGCTCCCCGGCGTCGCCGAAGCCCTCGCCGAGCCGATCATCCGCTCCGCTCCCGGTGGCGTGATGGTGATGGACAGCGATCCACGCGCCCTCGGCCTCGACGACCTCGAAAACAAGGTGAAGACCATTCGCCCGCCCACTCGTGATGAGCTGGAGGCCATGCGCTTCGGCTGGCGTGTCGTGAAGCACGTCAAATCCAACGCCATCGTCTTCAGCAGCCATGATCGCACCCTCGCCATCGGTGCCGGCCAGATGAGCCGCGTGGACTCCTGCCGCATCGCCGTGTGGAAGGCGCAAGAGGCCGGTCTCAGCCTCAAAGGCAGCATCGTCGCCTCCGATGCCATGTTCCCCTTCCCCGATGGTCTCATGGCCGCCGCCGATGCCGGTGCCACCGCCGCCATCCAGCCCGGTGGCTCCGTCAAAGACGCCGATGTCATCGCCGCCGCCGACGAGCGGAAGATGGCCATGGTCTTCACCGGCGTGCGCCACTTCCTGCACTAGGCGAAATCAGGGACGATCAGCGAAACGCCTTACTGTTCTTTGACCTCCTTCATTGGGTGTCACATTTTGCACTCTCCCCGTTTTCCCCGCGACCCCGTTTCCCGGTTCATACCGCTCAACGCAATGGGATCCATAAAACGAGCGGTCCAATTGGCTTTATTTTTTGTGCTGACGCAACGGCACGAACAAGCTGGCCAGCTCGTGATCCTCGATCCACGAGCAAAATGAGACGACTATCCTTGAGCTTTGCTTGCCAGTCGAAAGTTGCAAAATCAACGTCTCTTTGATCCAGAGCGTAAAGCGTGTCCCTGGCTATCGCCGCCCACAAAAAATGTTCTGAAGCGACGGGACTCTTCCATGTTGTCTTAGCAAAAGTGCTGACGCTTGGCGCATCACTTGCAAAGACGGGATCATATTCGTCAAGGAGCTTGCCACCTTGAGCAAACAAGACTGCTCGCGTGCCGCTAAGGCGGTCGATCACTGCAAGCTGCTCGATACCTACATTAGCAGTTACAAGAAACACATGCTCGATAATGTCAGCAGTGACATTTGGATCGACAGTTAAGATACACTCGATTGTGGAGAACTTTTCTGGCGGGAAACTGATACGGCTCTGAATGGCAATTTGAAGCGCTTCACGGCCATCTGGTGTCTCGACTTCATAATCAGCTCCGCGCCACTTGATAACACCAGATGATCCCGAAAACGCTTCGATCTTAACTGTGGTTCGATCTGTCCAATACAAATACCAAACCGCATAGGTGGCTGCGCACAAGAGAACTAATGCGATGAGCGCCTGGGAAAACCTATGGAGCCAGTTTCTCACGATGGTGTTTAGCTGGAAACGGGGTCAGGCAACTGGCTGACAAAATGTTCGCATTCATGAGTTTGGGGCATCGGCTTCCTCCAGAAAATGTTTCAGTTCATCCGGCATCTTCTAGATCGCTGGCTTCTCGTCAAGACGCCTCAACGTCTGGCTCACCTTCGCCGCCGAATTCATCTGCATCTTCACCTGCTGCCTTCGCAAGCGGTGGCTTTCAAACACTGGGCTTCGGCGAGAATGCTAGCCCGCCCTCCGTGCGAGCTGCCAGCGGCGGGCTGAAGCCCGAACTACAAACTCTGGCCCACTGCCCACTGCCCTACCCCAAGAAAAAGAAGGCGATGGTCTTCACCGGCGTGCTCCACATCCTGCATAGATCGGAGGCTGCGCCGCATTCACGGCCAGAGTACCAAAATGCCCACGCCGCCGAGCAAGGCGATGCCGAGGCCTGCGAGCACGGGTTTCACAAAGGACCGGGCTCCGAGCAGCGCGGCGAGACCCATTTTGAAGGCGATGTTCGACAGGCCGCTGACGAGGATCATGCGCCAGGCGGTGGCGGTTTCGAGGTGACCGGTGCTGACGAGTCGCGAGGTGGAGAGCGTGATGGCATCCATGTCGGTGAGGCCAGAGAGAGCAGCAGCGGCGTAGAGGCCGGAGTTGCCGAAGTGTTCTCGTGCTGTGGCGACGACGAGCAGGACGACGGCATACAGCAGACCGAAAAGCACCGCGCTTTTTAGCTCGGAGGGAGGCTCCTCATCGGTGTGGGGCTGGCTTTGCTTCTCTGACAGTCGATGCATGATCGCGGCCACGAGGCCAAACCATGCCATCATGGCAAACAGAGGCGGCAGGAGCGCCTTGAGATGGCCTGGGGCGGTGACCATGACCTCGATGATGACTCGCAGGAAGACCACCGCGGAGGCGATCACCGCGATGGCCGCCAGGCAGATGCCGCAGGCACCTGGCCGGCCACTGCGACGTGCGAGACTGGCGGTGGTGGCGGTGCTTGAAACGAGTCCGCCGAAGAATCCGGCCAGCGCCGTGCCTTTGCCCGGGCCGAGAAATTTGCCGGTGAGGTAGGCGGCGAGGCTGATGCCGACGATGAGGACGACCATGAGCCAGATGGAAAAGGGATTCAGCACGCCGAGGTAGCCCATTTCGCGGTTTGGCAGGGCTGGGAGGATGACGAGCCCGGCGAGCACGAGCCGGGCGATCTCCCGCAGATCGTCCTCGCCGATTTTGCGCACCATGCCGTGAAGCGACTTCTTGCTTTGCAGCAGCACCATGACGCTCCCGGCAATCATGACGGCCTCCAGTCGGTGATCGAGCACGGTGAGCACGCCCGTAGCAAACATGACGAGCATGGCCATCTCGGTGGTGAGGCCGGAATCCGCTTCTGGCACTCGAAGCTCGGACGCATGGGCGATGACGATGAGGGCGGCGATGGCGATCAATCCCGCCCCGAGTGCCCAGCCACCATAGGCGATGCCAAGCACGCCGCTGAGCGCCCCGAAGAGGCTCAGCAGCGCAAAGGTGCGGATGCCTGCCATGCGCTTCTGGGCCCACTCACGTTGCAGCCCCACGAGCAGGCCGAGCCCGAGGGCGATGCCAAAGGATTGCAGCAGCTCAGCGGTGGGTGGGATCGTGGCTGGAAGGGTCATGAGATGGAAAACGGACTCTAAAGGCAAGCTGTGGCGTAAATTTCCCGCCGGGATGGTTGACGCCAGTCCTTTAACCTCGTTTAACTACCTCGTTACACTCTGCCGCGCATGCCTCCGAACGATTTTCTCTCTCCGGGCCTCCAACTGGGCCTCGAACACACCACGCTGACGGGCTGGGTGATCTGCATCATCCTTGTCCTGCTCTCGGTCTTCAGTTGGGCGGTGATGCTCGGGAAGCATTTCCTCATCTCCCGAGCTCAAAAGGCCAATTTGAGCTTCCTGCGTGCCTTCCGCGAGAGCGGTCATCCGCTGGCCTTGTTTCAAAAGAACGAGCACCAGGAGCGTTCGCCCTTCGATTTGATCTACCACGAGGCGGCTCGTGAGATGGCGTTTTATCTCACTGGCGACGAAGAGCCTGGAGATGGCTTTGGCACGCGGCTGCAAGGTGCGGGCCGTGTGACGCCTTCCCAAATGAACGCCGTGCAGACGGTCATGGAGCGTTGTGTGGCTCAGGCGGCGCTTCGCCTGGAGGGTCGCATGGGTGTGGTGGCCACCGCTTTGACCACCGCTCCCTTCCTCGGCCTGCTCGGCACCATCTGGGGTATCATGGATGCCTTCAGCGGTCTGCTGCATGCCACGGGGGATCAAGGCCTCGCCTCGCTCGCACCGGGTGTCTCCTCCGCACTCGTCACCACCATCGCCGGACTGCTCGTGGCGGTGCCGAGCATCATTGGCTACAATTACCTCGTGAACCGCATCCGCGGCATGATCGTGCGCCTCGATAATTTCGCCGCCGAACTCAGCTCCGCGCTGGACCGGGCGTTTGTGGATCATCGCTTTCAGGCCGAGGCGCTGCCGAGCATCAGCACCTTTGCCGCGCCGAGCATGCCTTCTTTTGGCGGAGCCGTGACGAGTGGCATGCCCGGTCCGGGCTTTCACTAACCCTTTCCACGGCATGAAACGCATCTCGAATCAGCGCCAGCTACGACTCCTCACGGAGATCAACATCACCCCGATGCTCGATCTCGTGCTGATCCTGCTGTTTGTGGCTCTGCTGGCCGCACCGCTGGTGAAACGGGATAAGGCGCTCACCATGCCCGCCGTCGCCACGCAGATCGGCGAAGATCCGCCAAAGTCCTCCGTGCGCCTTTTTGTGCATAAAGATCAATCCGTCACGCTCGATGGAGCCATGCTGGCGCGTGCGGATCTTTCCTCCGCCCTCAAACAACTCGTCTCGCAGCGTCCAGGAGCAGGCGTGGAGGTGCGCATGCATCGTGATTTGAGCGTGCAGCAGCTCGTCGAGGTCATGGATCTGCTGGAGGATGCTGGCATTCGCAAAACGGCGGTCGCCACGCACGCTGACGAGCCTTGATCCCCTGCCCTTTCACGCATGAAACGCCCACGTCCCACCACCCTTGAGCCACTGGCACCCGCCGTGCTCGTGGTGCTCGCGGCCCATGCGGTGCTGGTGCTGCTCGTGGTATGGGGATGGCAGGAGCTGCGCCGTTCCAAATCCGCCGTGAACCTCGTGTGGATGAACCCCGCCGAGTTTCACGACCCCGTGGCTTCCGCAGCTCCGCCAAAGGCCGTGCTCATCCGCCCGCCACTGGCGGCGGTGAAGAAAACACCCCCTCCAGCCCCTCCCAAAGCGCCCGTCGCACCTCCACCCGAGGCTCCAGTCGCCAAGGCCACCCTCGTGGCCGCGCCTCCGCAACAAGCCATGCCATCCCCCGTGGAGGGCACGCCTTTGTTTGCTGGAGCCGCCACTTCAAAGCCGGCCGCGAACCGCTCCATCACCCTGCGCCGCGCCACGCCAAAGCCAAAACCAGCCATCTCCGCCGAGATTCAGGTGAATGCGCCGCCCATCGCCGGAGCGACGCTGGCGGATATGGCACGCCTGAACCGCTTCCGCCCAGGCATGCCTTCCCTTCCGCCACCACCCGTCGAGCAAAAAGATGAGCTGCCTCCCGGCCTGAACATGGATGCGGTGGACAATGCCGTGAACGCCGCCTTCCTAGCCGCGTGGACGGCTCCACCACTCGATGCCGTCCTGGCGAACCAACGCTCCGCTCAGCTCAATATCTCCGTGGGCAAAGACGGCCGCGTGTTTGGCTCCCAAATGAGCCGCCCCTCTGGCTCGCATCCGCTGGATGATTCCATTCTGGCCGCCGTGGCGAAGGTGACGCGAATTGATACCACTCTTCCCTCGCAATTCCCCAAGGAGAGCTACGATCTCGAACTGACCTTCAACATCCTCCCATGACCTGCCGTGTGCCGTTTTTCCTCCTCGCGAGCTTCGCCGTTGCTCTCGCGCCGGCCTCTCTGCATGCGGAGCCTGAGGTGAAAGGCTCTTGGTGGCAAAAGATTCCTCTCATCGGCCGCCTCATATCCCCCGACGGCGAGGTGAAAAAGACCTCCATGCCTCGTTTGAAGCTCGCCGAATTCACCGGTGGCACCGGAGCTAGTGCGAAGACAGGGCTTCAAGACGAACTGCTGGCCTCTCGCGAGTTCTTTGTGGCCACAGGTGAAGAGACGGCGGATTTCACCCTCAGCGGGTCCTCCATCGGCGGACGCGTGAATGGCCGTCTCCTCGATAAAAAGGGCAAGCAGCTCTTCGAGCGCAGTTACGCGGCTCCAGGTCTGGATGAGAACATCAAGGCTCTTGCCGATGATGTCATTTACACCATCACCGGCATGCCGGGCATGGCCACCAGCCGCATCGTCTTCGTGAGTGATAAATCAGGCCGCAAGCAGGTCTATGTCTGCGATTCCGATGGCCGCGAGGTGCAGCAGGTCACGCATGACCGTCATGGAGCTGTCTCGCCCACCATTTCGCCGGATGCCTCCATGATCGCCTTCACCAGCTATCGCAGCGGCTTTCCTGATGTGCGGCTGATGGACATCCATTCCGGCTGGGAGCGGGAGGTGAGTGATACGCCAGGCAGCAGCGCCGGTCCCGCCTTTTCGCCGGATGGCAGCCGCCTCGCCATGGTGATGAGCTTCATCGGCAATCCCGAGATCTTCGTCAGCGATCTCAATTCCAACACCGCCGCCTGCATCAGTGACTCCGTCGGCGCTCCCGGCAGCCCCTCGTGGCATCCAGATGGCAAGCGCATCGCCTTTTCCAATGACGACGGCGATGGCTCCTCCATTTACATCGTCGAAGTGCCCGAAAAGGAAGGTCAGGCCACGCGGCTCTTCCGCTGGAGCACCGGCTGGGGAGATTCCACCGATCCCGAGTGGTCGCCCGATGGCAAACAGCTCGCCTTCACCGCCCGCAGCAGCGGCCAGTGGATCATCGGCGTCAAATCCTACGCCGGCGGCGGCTCGAAGGTCATCCAGCGCGGCGGAGCCATGCATCCGAGCTGGAGCCCAAACGGCCGCTACCTCTGCTACACCCAACATGGCGAGCTTTTCATCCACGAGATCGCCACCGGCGGCCGCCGCTCCATTTTGAAAAACTTTGGCCGCATCACTGAGCCACGCTGGATGCGCTGAATGGATTTCCCCACGATGAATCTCCCCTCCGCCAGCCTGCTTGTTGTCAGCCTCGCCTTGAGCGCCTGCTCGCTCGTGCCCTCCATGTCCTTCACAAAGGGCAAGGATGCGTCCGTTGTGTATGCGCTCGGACCGCGTGAAGGCTTTAGCTCGCCTTTGAATGGATCGCTCCGCCTCGCCTGCCCGGCCTTTGAGTTCAAAGGCAGCCAAATCGCGCTTTCCTCGGCTCACGAGAGTGAATTGGTGAAGCTCGCAGAGGAATGGAAAAAGGATGGCAAATCCCGCCTGCTCATCGCTGGCTACACCCCGCCCGATCTGCCGGAGGACCACGCCCGTGCTCTCAGCGAACGCCGCACACTCGGCCTCCGCCAGCGCCTCATCGAGCTCGGCATCGAGGGAGCAAATATCCAGACGCTCGGCTTGGGGAATGATTTTTCTCAAACCAGCCCCGCCAGCCATGTGGCGCTGGTTTACAAGCAGTGAGGCCACGCTAGAAAGGAGGCCGCAAACCTCCACCTGCCTCCGCTTTGACTCCTGAACCCATTTCCAACCACGTCTCCGTCTGGGGCGAAGGCCCCATCTGGCATGGTGACCGCCTCCTCTACGTCGATATCGAGGCGCACAAGATCATCGCCTTCACGCCCGCCACCGGTGAGGAGAAAATCTGGAACGTCGGCCAGCGTGTCGGCACCGTGGTGCCGCGGGCGAAGGGTGGACTCGTCTGGGCGGGCGATGACGGCTTCTTCTTCCTCGATGAAGCCACCGGCGTCTCCACTGCCATCGCCGATCCGGAGCCCGCCATGCCGGACAACCGCTTCAACGATGGCAAATGCGATCCCGCTGGCCGTTTCTGGGCTGGCACGATCTGCCTCAAAAAACGCCCCGAAGCCTCGCTCTACTGCCTCCACACCGATTTGAAGGTCGAGAAGAAGTTCAGCCCCGTCACCAACTCCAACGGCATCATCTGGAGCCGTGACGGCGGCACGATGTTTTACATCGACACCCCTTCGAAGAAGATCCGTGCCTTCGATTTCGATGTCAGCACCAGCGCCATCAGCGGTGAACGCGTGCTTTGGGATACCAGCGACGATCCCTCCGTGCCCGATGGCATGACGATCGACAGCGAGGACCGCCTCTGGATCGCCTTTTGCCATGGGGCCAAGGTCGTCTGCTTCGATCCCGCCTCGAAGAAGGTCGAGCACCAGATCGACTTCCCCTGCATCGAAACGACCGCTTGCGCCTTCGGCGGCCCCGATTTGCAGGACCTCTACATCACCACCGGCCTCAAGCCCGGCCTCGATGAACCCCTCGCCGGTCGCCTCTTCGTCTGCCGCCCCGGTGCCACCGGCGTCCCCTCGCAGGCCTTCCTCGGCTAAATCATCAATCTCAAATCATAAATCATAAATGACCTCTCTCCTCATCACCGGCTGCAAAGGCCGCATGGGCCAAGCCCTCCTCCGCGCCGCTGAATCCCAAAGCGTCCCCGTCGCCTCCACCATCGACCTCGGCGATGATTTCCCCTCCGCGCTCGCCAAGGCGGACACCGTGATCGACTTCACCTCGCATCACTTCGCCGATGAACTCCTCCGCGAGTGCCTCCAGCAAAACAAGCGCCTCGTCATCGGCACCACCGGCCACACGAACGAGCAGCTCGCCGCCATCCGCGAAGCCTCCAAGAGCATTCCCATCGTCTTCGCTTCCAATTACAGCATCGGCGTGAACACCCTCTTCTGGCTCACCCGCAAGGCCTGCGAGCTTCTCGGTCCCGATTTCGACCTCGAAGTCGTCGAGATGCATCACCGCATGAAAAAGGACTCCCCCAGCGGCACCGCCCGCACCTTGGTGGAGATCCTCGCTGACGTCCGCGGCCTCGAATACGACACCGATTGCCGCCATGGCCGCTTCGGCGATGTCGGGGCTCGCACGCCAAAGGAAATCGGCGTCCACGCCATCCGCGGCGGCGATGTCGTCGGCGATCACACCGTCATTTTTGCCAACACCGGCGAACGCGTGGAGCTCACCCACAAAGCCAGCTCCCGCGATACCTTCGCCAATGGGGCCGTCCGCTCCGCCGTGTGGCTCGCCAGTCAAAAGCCCGGCCTCTACTCGATGCAGGACGTACTCGGGTTGAAGTAATGCCATCGCAGGCCTGAGGTAAGGGCTTTCCCGAGCATCGGAGGCTACACGATGCACTTTCTATGCGGCGTTTTGTCGCATCTCTTCATGTGCCTCCACACTTTTGGTGACAGCCTTCTTGCGTAGAAAATAAAGCGGGTTACTTCAAAGGAACATGTCCCGAGTCATTAAAAAAGATCTCATATCCCAAGTAAGCAACAAAACCGGCCTCAAGACCCAGGATGTGACCCTGGTCGTCGAATCCTTCCTAGACGAAGTAGCCACACAATTGGGCCGGGGCACCATCGTGGCTCTGCGGGAATTTGGCACCTTCGACATCCGCGTCTCCAGCGCCAAAGTGGGACGTAATCCCAAGGAACCTTCCGTCGCCATCCAGATTCCCGCGAGGAATACCGTGCGCTTCCGCCCAGGCGGTAAGCTTGAGAACACCCTGGCCGCTCTGCCGGTGAAGGCCTAGAGCAAGGATTTCCCTGCTAAGAACGCACGCTTTGGGCGTATTATGCGCCCTCCATGCGCACGCTTCTGATCTCCCTCCTCGCTGTTTCATCGCTCCACGCCGCCCCGCAGTGGATCTGGCTCTCCAAAGACGGCAACAAAGACAAGGCTGTCACCTTCCGTCACCGCTTTGAAGTCCCGCAGAATGCGCAGCTCGCCACGCTCGAGCTCACCTGCGACAACGGCGCCACCGCGAGCCTCAACGGCAAGCAGGTGCTCACCAATGCCGATTGGATGGAACCCGCCAAAGCCGACCTCAGCCAGTCCATCAAGCGTGGCGAGAGCAACGAACTCATCATCAACGCCACCAACAAAGGCGGTGTCGCAGCCATGCTTGCCCGCCTCACGCTGAAACTGCCCGCAGGCCGCACAGACATCGTCATCGAGTCGAATGGCAGTTGGGAAGCCGCCAAAGCAGGCACGCAGGACTTTAAAAAGGCTCTCGTCATCCAGGAATACGGTCAGGGACCTTGGGGCAAGCCCTTCGATGGCAAAATCGGCAGCGGTGGCGGCAAAAACAGCGGCCCCGCCGAATCCATCGCGGCGGCTGATGTGACCGTGCCGAAAGGCTTCAAGGTCGAGAAGCTCTACAATGTGCCCAAGGACCAAGAAGGCTCCTGGGTCGCCCTCACCGTCGATCCGAAAGGCCGCCTCATCGCCTGTGACCAATACGGCAGCATCTACCGCATGAGCGTTCCTGCCATCGGCAAGACCGAGAACCTCAAACCCGAAAAACTTGCCATCGAAATGGGCAAGGCGCACGGCCTTCTCGCCGCCTTCGACAGCCTCTACGTCATGGTGAATGAGGACGGCAAAAACAACGGCCTCTACCGCCTCCAGGACACGAATGGCGACGATCAATACGACAAGATCACCAAGCTCCACACCATGGCCGGCGGCGGCGAGCACGGCCTGCACAGCATGGTCGTCAGCCCCGATGGCAAACGCATCTACTTCAACTGCGGCAACCACACCAAACTCCCCGAAGGCCTCACCGACAGCCGTCCGGCCAAAATTTGGAATGAAGACCACGTCCTGCCCCGCCTCTGGGATGCGAACGGCCACGCACGCGGCATCCTCGCCCCCGGCGGCTACGTTTGCAGCATGAACCCCGATGGCACCGGCCTCGAACTCTTCTGCTACGGCTTCCGCAACGAGTTCGACATCTGCTTCAATGACCAGGGCGAACTCTTCACCTACGACGCCGACATGGAGTGGGACATCGGCAGCCCATGGTATCGCCCCACCCGCGTGAATCACTGCGTCAGCGGTGCCGACTACGGCTGGCGCAGCGGCAGCGGCAAATGGCCCAATTATTACCCCGACTCGCTGCCCACCACGCTCGACATCGGCCCCGGCAGCCCCACCGGCGTCGTCGCCGGCACCGGCGCCAAATTCCCCGCGAAGTACCAGCACGCCATCTACATCAACGACTGGACCTACGGCACCATGTGGGCCATCCACCTCGAAAGCAAAGGCGCCAGCTACCTCGCCACCAAGGAAGAATTCGTCTTCGGCAAACCCTTGCCCCTCACCGACCTCGTCATCCATCCGCAGGACGGAGCCATGTACTTCGCTGTCGGCGGCCGCAAATCACAGTCCGGCGTCTATCGCGTCACCTACGTCGGCGAGGAATCCACCGCGCCCGTCAAATCCACTCCGCTCGATGAAGAGGCCCGTATGCGTCACGCCATCGAGGCCTTGCACACCGGCAGCGCCGATCCGCAAAAAGCCCTCGCCACCGCCTGGGGCTACCTCAGCCACAGCGACCGCCATGTGCGCTACGCAGCCCGCGTCGCCATTGAGAAGCTCCCCGTCGGACTTTGGCAGGAAAAAGCCCTCAGCGAAAAACAACCCGTCGCCGCCATCGAGGCCCTCATCGCCCTCGCCCGCGTCAGCGGAGCCAAACCCGGCCACGAAGGCGGAAAAGCCGCTCAGAAGCCCAAATCCACCTCCAGCGAGCCCATCTCGCCCGTCGAGCCACACAACGTCGAACTCCAAAACAGCATCCTTCTCGCCCTCAGCGCCATCCAGCCGCCGCCCGGCCACG
This sequence comes from Verrucomicrobiaceae bacterium, assembly GCA_016713245.1. Taxonomy (GTDB): domain Bacteria; phylum Verrucomicrobiota; class Verrucomicrobiia; order Verrucomicrobiales; family Verrucomicrobiaceae; genus Prosthecobacter. The sequence goes on from JADJPM010000004.1 coordinate 3,139,986, forward strand.
AACTCGCCTCCCTGCGTGCCCTTCAGCTCGTCCTCACCCGCCTCGGCAAACCCGCCGCCGACATCTGCGAAAAAATCGCCGCATCCCTCGATCCCCTCTACCCCACGCCCGACTCCGCCATCAATCGCGAGCTCTGCCAGATCCTCGTCGCCATCGACAGCAAACAAGTCGTGAGCAAGACCCTCGCCTTGATGGCCACCGCCAAAGACGATTTCCAGGAAGTCGCCACCGACGCCGTTTTGAGCCGCAACGACGGCTACGCCAACGCCGCCCGCGCCGCCGCCGGCAGTCGCCCCAATGCGCAGCAGATCGCCTACATGTTCGCCCTCCGCAACGCCACCGCCGGATGGACCCCCGAGCATTGCCAGACCTTCTTCTCCTGGTTCCCCCGCGCCCGCACCTGGAAAGGCGGCAACAGCTTCAAAGGCTTCATCGACAACATCCGCAAAGACGCCCTCGAAACCTTCGCCCCGCCCACCGAGCTCGCCGAACTCGAAGCCCTCAGCAACAAAGTCGAAGCCCTCACCGCCGCCGCCAACTACGTCGCCCCCAAAGGCCCCGGCCGGAACTACACCCTCGATGAGGCCACCGCCATCGCCACCACCGGCCTCAAAGCTGGCGGACGCGACTTCGCCAATGGCGAGGCCATGTATCGCAGCATCATGTGCGCCACCTGCCACCGCTTCAATGGCGAAGGCGGCAGCATCGGCCCCGACCTCACCGGCTCCGGCAACCGCTACACCCTCCGCGACCTTTTGGAGAACATCATCGACCCCAGCAAAGTCATCTCCGACCAATACGACAGCCACGAGATCACCAAAAAAGACGGCAGCATCCTCATCGGCCGCATCGTCGTCGAAGAGAACGAAAAAGTCTTCCTCATGACCAACCCCTTCGCCCCCAACGACCACATGGCCATCAACGAGAGCGACATCGCCAAAAAAGGCACCCGCAAAGTCAGCATGATGCCCCCGAGCTTGATCAACTCACTGAATCAGGACGAATTGCTCGATTTGCTGGCCTACCTAGTGAGCGGCGGGAACAAGGCGGACAAGGTGTTCAAGAAGTAGCCTGACTGATCAGCAATCAAGTATTTACCGGTCCACCAAGCTATTGGCTTGGTGAGTAGATTATTTAGCCCACCGGAACATGTAATTTGAGGCGTGAGACTTTGATAGCAATTTTAGGCTGATAACGGAGTAATCTTTCGTTTACCCGCTATGGCCAATCCGATTTCCAAACCTAAAGGGACTAAACGCCCTCAAAAGAACCGCAAACCTGTTGTCCCACTTAACTCCAGCGATTCACACTGGGTGGTGCACGCTGCTGCTGCTTTTGGAGTAAAATGGAAAGCTGTTTGCAACGTCCTGTGTTCTCTTGGACCTCGCATGTTATCGCTTTGGCCAAGCGCGTCGAAAAACTTACTCACTCACCAAACACACCAATCCGCTATTGAGGGCGTGAAACAGGCCATCACCTTAGAGAATGAAAATTTTGCAGCTGTGGAGCGTGAGATTCTAGAGCAGATACCGAAGGCTAAACCTGAGGATTTTTTGAATCTACAAAAACGTCTCGAACTGCTGCGAGGATACCGTTGCTTTACCGAGGTTATAGTTAAATCACTCGATTATGTAAACATGTCGGGCAATTTTGCTTTCGGCACACCAAATCCATCAAAAAGAAATGATTTCACTGGCAGTCCAAGCCCAGCCAAACCGACTTCCACAATTACTGAACACTGGATGGATCTCTTTACCCGTGTGGCTCGTCAGAGAAATGAGCCTTGGCGCAGTGAATTACTTGCCAGGGTTTTAGCTGCTGAATCAGAGAATCCTGGATCCGTACCTACTCGTGCCTTGTGGGTCATAGGAACCATGGAAGAAGCCGTGTTACGCGAGTACGAGTGTTGGCTCAATAATTGCATGATCATTAACGATGCACCTGTGTGTGCCTGGAATCATGTCGACAGTTTTGACTGTGTCCGAGTAAAGGGTGGCAAAGAACGCTTAACGATCGGCGATTTGCGCTCACGATTGAGTGAAGCAGGCCTCATTATTCATTTTGGAGAACTCTCCTGCCGAACCGTAGGGACTGGAGTGGTAGCTCGATGTCAGAAAGGTAGTGTCAAAGTTACCGTGAAACAAAGCACCTCCTTGGTTATTCCCGGAGCTTGGTGTACTAGAATAGGGGCTGTATTATCCAAGTATCATGAATACAAGCCCACGAAACTCGCTCAAAAGACTTTCGAAAAGTGGAAGAAGCATATTTCCTCAGTTCCCGGCATATCTATCAAAATAATAGATTCTTGAAACTAACCATGCGACTGCTCATCAGTGTGTTAAGCAGCCATCTCTCGGTCATTTCAACTCCTTGGCCAAAGTAGAAAAGATTAATCGCCACTTTTTGATTATTTGATGCGTGATTCCGGCCAACTCAGCCCATTAAGAAACAAGGATGCAGACCATCTGAGTTCGGTTTCGTGCCACACAGGCCAGGGAACCCAAGTCAGCGGCATGTTGCTTCGCTTGACCCGCTACCTCGTCGTGTTTGAGGTGTACAATCCCTACAGCATTCTTAAGCTCTCGGAGGTCTTGAACGATTTCCGCATCATGATGAACAATCGCGTCGTCTATTCAGGGCGCGCCGTGATCGCCAATCTGGTGAACACCGGCATCATGCTCATCTGCGAGGCCTCACTGACCGATGAAGGCTGGATCGACATCCCTTCCCTCGCGCAGAACGAAAACCGCCTCTTGGAGGACTTTGCCGAGTTCCTCCGCCAGACGGAAAAGAACTCCACCATCACACCGGAGTTCAAACTCGTCGTCGCGGACATGCACACGCTCCTTTCCGATCTCCGCCGCTGGATGGAGCAGGTGGAGCTCGGTGTGCGATCCCTCCCCACCGGTGACCGCGTCCAAGCGGAGCGTGAGACAATCAAAAAGCTCGAAGTGCCCATTCTTCCAGCCGTGGCACCGCTGCTCGAGCGCTTTGAGAACTTGGCCTCCTCCATTCCACCGGAGTTGCAGCCGGTGCATCGCAGCTACATCAAGCGCCAGCTCCACCCGCTCGTGCTTTGCTCTCCCTTCATCTACCGCACCTTCCAGAAGCCGCTCGGCTATGCGGGTGATTATGAGATGGTCAGCATGATGCTGCGTGACCCCTATGAGGGCAGTTCCATGTTTGCGAAGGTGCTCAACCGCCTCTTCCTTGATACCGCGCCCGTCGTCGCCCATCGCAACCGCATCATCTACCTCCAACAACGTCTTCACGAGGAGACCTTGCGTATGGCACAGCAGGGAAAAGTCGCCCGCATTTTAAGTCTCGGGTGCGGCCCAGCTCACGAGGTCCAGAATTTTCTTGTCGATGACCCCCTTTGTGACAACGCCGACTTCCTGCTCCTCGACTTCAATGACGAGACCATCACCAACACCTCGCGCGAGCTGGAAGGCCTGCGCACTCGCCACCGCCGCCGCACCGGCATCAAGCTCGAAAAACGCTCCGTGAATCGGATACTGAAGGAATCTACAAGCAAAGGGGCAGGTTTCGAGCCTGCCAGCTATGACATCGTCTATTGCGCCGGTCTCTTTGACTACCTCTCCGACCGCATCTGCCGCCGTCTTCTGGAAGTCCTTTATGACCTCGTGGCCCCCGGCGGCCTCGTCGTCGCCACGAACGTCGATAGCTCCAATCCATCCCGCTACTGGATGGAATACGTCCTCGAGTGGCATCTCGTTTATCGGGATAAGGAAGGCTTTAGCAAGATCGCGCCGGACAAGGTGCCCTTGGAGGCCATCAACGTCAAAGCCGACGAGACCGGCGTAAATATCTTCTTGGAGGTCCGCAAACCCGCCGAATGATCTTCGAAAGTCCAGAAGCCCGGGAGAACATGGAACGCTCGTTTGAACTGTACGAGCGCCCTATTCGCATTTTGAATTATAAGCTTGGTGCCATGCTGGCAGGCATCTTCATGCCTGCCGGGGCCTCGTTGGACTACTTCATGTACGGCCTGGAGCAGACAAAGACCTTCTTCAGCGTCCGCGTGTTCTCCGCAGTGCTACTCGGGGCCGTGTGGCTGGCGCTTCATTACTTCCCGAACACGCCCCACTACCGCCATCTCGGCCGTCTCGTGGCACTCATCCCGCTCGCTGCCATTTCCTGGATGATCTACATCAAGGACGGTGCCATCTCACCCTACTACGCGGGGCTGAACCTCATCATGCTCGGCTCCACCATCCTGCTGCGCTGGACCGTGAAGGACAGCGTCCTGATCTTCGGCCTCACGCTGGCAACATACGTGGCCGCCGTGGCCTTGCACGGCCAATTCACACTGCATGGTCTATTCTTCAATAACATCTACTTCTTGGTCGTCACCGGCATCTTCATCGTGGCAGGCAGTTGGTATTACAACATCATCCGACAGTCCGAGTTCCTGCTCCGCTATAGGCTCGATGGCAACCGCACCGAATTGGAGGAATCCAACCAGAAGCTCCGCGAGCTCGACGAAGCCAAGAGCCGCTTCTTTGCCAATATCAGCCATGAGCTGCGCACACCGCTAACGCTCATGATCGCGCCACTGGAGAGCCTCCTGCACAATCCCGCCGCTGGCCGAATGCTCGAAGAACACGAGCTGCTGAAGACCATGCATGCCAACGCCATGCGTCTGCTAAAGCTCATCAATGACCTTCTGGAACTTGTCCGACTAGAGTCGGGTAGCACCAAGATCCGTCCGAAGCCAGTCAAGATGGAAGAGTTCATCCGTGGCGTCGCCACGGCCGTTGACGCGGTGGCTAAGGACAAGCAGATCACGCTGCGGTCCTCCGTCACGCCGGAGGTAGGCATCGTGATGATCGATCCTGAAAAGCTCGAGCGCATTACGCTCAATCTCATCTTTAACGCCCTCAAGTTCACCGCCGCGAACGGTCGCGTGGATTTCACCACGAAAGCCAAGGACGAATGGATGATCATCGAGATCAAGGACACTGGCATGGGTATCCCGCCGGAGCAGTTGCCGCACATCTTCGGTCGCTTCTGGCAGGCGGATACCTCCTCTCAGCGCAAGTTTCAGGGCATGGGCATCGGCCTTGGCCTTGTCAAGGAACTCGTCGAGATCCAAGGCGGCAGCGTCTCGGCGGCGAGCGAGATGGGCAGGGGGACCACCATGACGGTAAAGCTGCCGCTGAAGCATCCTGAGCCTGCGGATCTCGTCGAGGCTGAGCCTCCGCATGATCATTTCGATCCAGCCGAGCATCCCGAAGCCGCGCAGAAGGACTGGATCTCCTCGCTCTACCGCCGAGCGGAGCTCTTCCCTGCCATCTCCTCACTCCAGGCTACCATGAGGCCAGTCGAGACCAGCACCTCCGGCAGCCGCAAGCCCAAGCTTCTCATCGCCGATGACGAGCCGGACATGCTCCGCTTCCTCAAAAGCCAGCTCAGCGCGAACTTCGAGATTTTCGTGGCCGTCGATGGCCAGCAAGCCGTGGACAAGGCCGCGCAGTTCCTGCCGGACATCATTCTCTCGGACATGATGATGCCCGAGAAGGACGGCCTCCAGGTCTGCCGTGAACTGCGAAATCGCACCTCCACCCGCAACATCCCCATCGTTCTCCTGACCGCCCGCGCCGATGAGAAAACAAAGCTCGACTGCCTGGAGGCGGGGGCCAGCGATTTCCTGCTAAAACCCTTCTCACTCACCGAAGTGCTCGTGAGGCTGAAAAACCTCGTCGATTCACGCTTGTATCAAAAAGAACTCTACAGCCAAAAACAGCAACTCGAGGCCGCTTTGGAGCAGATCAAGGAGACCGAGTCCATGCTCGTACAAACCGAGAAGCTCGCTGCGATGGGGCGTCTCAGTGCCGGGCTCATCCACGAGATCAACAATCCTCTCAACTACGCCCGCCAGGGCCTCCATTTCCTCTCAAAGTCCTGCAAACATCTCCCGGAAGGCGAGCAGAAGGATTTCAGCGAGACGCTCAAGGACGTGGAAGATGGCATCACCCGCGTGGCGCAGATCATCTCCGATCTTCGCGGATTCACTCGCCAGACAAAGGACTTCCACGCCACCTTTGAACTCCAGAACATCGTCGACACCGGCCTGCGTTTCTTCTCCCATGTATGGAAGGATGGCGTGCAGCGGGAGGTGGAGGTGCCTGCCGGCCTCCAGATCCGCGGAGATGCGAACCAATTCACCCAGGTCTTCATCAACCTCCTTCAGAACGCTCTCGATGCGATGGACACCAAGACCTATCCCGCGGGCGCAAGGCCCTCCATCCGCATCCATGGCGAGCAGCGGGGCAACAAGGTCTTCTTCTCGATGCGGGACAACGGACCCGGCATTCCCGAATCCATCCGCAATAAGATTTTCGACCCCTTCTTCACCACCAAGGATGTGGGCAATGGCATGGGCCTAGGACTCTCCATCTGCAACCGCATCATCTCCGACCATGGCGGTCGTGTCGAGGTGCGCAGCGAACGTGGAACCTTCACTGAATTCATCCTCGAATTTCCCGCCATCGAAAACCCTGATTTCACCTGACCCACAACTCAACGCAGCCCATCCCATGCAAAACCAATACGACCTCAAAAAATACATGGTGCTGTACGTCGATGACGAGGAGAAGACCTTGAAGTACTTCGCAAAATCCTTTGGCGACGAGTTCCGCATACTGACCGCCAATAGTGCGGCCGCCGGTTTCAAGCTCATCGAGGAGCATGGAGATGACATCGGAGTGCTCCTTTCTGACCAGCGTATGCCCGGTGAGACTGGTGTTCAACTGCTTGAGAAGACCCGCCAGATTCGTCCCCGCCTCGTCCGCATGATGGTCACCGCGTATGCTGATTTTGGTGCCATCGTGGATGCGGTGAATCTAGGAAATATCTTCCGCTACATTTCCAAGCCCATTCAGATTGAAGACATGCGCAACACACTTCGACGTGCCATGGAACACTACATGCTACAGCGAGAGAGAGATGAGCTTCTAGCTGAAAAGCTTGCGGCGTTCAATAACATGATCTTTACCGACCGCGTATAGCGGCAGGCTCATTCTCCAAAGATGCTCCTTAAATCAGCGGGAATTTCCCGCTTGGGCGCGATACTGAACGGATAGAGATTACTGGCTTTAAGTCTGCACTGTTCAAGGCCCAAGCAATGTCGCGCCACACCGGCTTGTCCTTGGACGAGTGGCTGAGAAAGACATCGAAGCGGAAATCGTCAGGCATGGCGGGACTCGGGGCAGATTCCCGCCATCCAAGCGGAGCCGCCCGACCTTGGCAAGAGGGATGAACACATGCTCATGATCGGTTTTTCGACCGTGGCAAACGAACTCCGCCAGCAAACCGTATCGACAGAGGAATGAGGACAAGGGAATGGCTTTTTCCTTTGTCCCAATTCCTTTGTCGATCCTCTGATTCGTCGGGAGAGTCGGGCGCAGCGAGCCAGACCGCCGAGAGCAGCCCATAAGAAGGCGAATTGCATTATGGGCACTGGCCTCTGAGCGTTTTCGAACCACCAGCTTGCCGTTGGCCGAATGCCTGACTTTGCTCGCCACTGCCTCAAGCGGCCACCAGCGACGCTTTGGGCTGCTTCGGAGCTTCCTGGAGCACATAACGACGGAAGAGGTCGTCTGCCAGATGGTGCGGATCATCTCCGCCGCATCTCCAATCTTGACCATCCACGCACAAGTTCCTACTCTCAGCCGCATGAGCCAGATCGCCATTCAACTCCCCGCTGAACTCGACGAATTCGTCCAAAGCGCTGTTGCTGCGGGCGATTACTCGGGTCCCAATGAACTCGTGGCACACGCTCTCTATGCCTACCGCGACCGCGTCGAACTGGATCGCATCAAACTTCAACGCCTCCGCTGCGACATCCAGATAGGCGTCGGCCAAATCGAGCGGGGCGAGTTTGTGGAGGATTTCGATGTGGAGAAGTTCCTCGACGCAATTCGGCGCTAGAGCGGGTGTGATGCCTTTTCACGGCTCTTGACCTTTTCGCGGGTTTCGTGGTATTCCGCTGCTGCATGAGAACACGCGATCTTCTCCGGTTGGGCCTTGTCGTTCTCTTCTCCAGCGTTTCTTCGGTCTCCGCCAAGGATGAAGTACAGCTCTCCTACCCCTCCAAAGTGGCTGCGGCCAAGGGCAAGGAGCGTGAGAAGCTCTTCTCGGAATGGATGACCAATCAGAACATCTCCGCCCATGTCGAGGAGATGGGCAAAAAGGGGCAGCAGATCCTCTTTTTTGAATACAACGCCCCGACGGATAAATGGCGTGCCCTTTTCTCCAGCAAGGTGAGCTTCCGCGGCGGCTACTCCTGGTGGGTCTTTTACGGGGAGCAGGAAATGGAAGCCAAACTGAACAACGAGATCAAGCTCGGTCGCCAGCCCGCCTTCATCACCCGCGAAGGCAATGCCTACGCCATGCTCTTCGTCACCCCGGAGCACCTGGAGGCCGCCCGGAAGGAACTCGAAGCCCTGGGCGTCGGCGAGCCAAAGATCCGGAAGTGAGGCGGTGTTCCGTTGCTGAGTGCAGGCAAGCCCGGAAGACTTACGTCTTCCGCTACGGGTTAGCGCAGGCCAAACAGCTCCTGCCAAGCCCATCCCATGCGCACAGAGATTGTGTAGAGGGTCGTTTTATGGTCGATCTCTTCGACGACACCTCGGTCAAGCATGATGCCCCGCTGTCCGAGCCTGCGGAGGAGTTCGAGACGTTCAGCTTCGTTAACAGGCTCACGCGGAAAAATCTTGTCCAGGCGCTCCACCTCGGCCTGCCAGGTGGTGAGGGTGGAGGTGAGTGTGAGGGCGCGAAGGCAGCGTTTGCCAATGGCCGGGCCGAAGAGCAGCACCAGCAACAAAGTGAAGGGGATCAACAGTGCGATCTTGGGGCTCATTTTCATGCGGGTGCAACATCCGTCATTCCAGCTCAAGCGCTGAGACAATTTCATCAATTGCTTTCACATCGTGAGTGGAGGGAAATTTTGCTCGAAGTGCCTGAAATGCCTTGGCGGAATCACGCCTTTGGTCCCTGGACATTGTAGGCACGAAATCAGGGGATGATGCGGCGACAGCAGACAAGAGCAAAGAACAATCCTCGGGGGATGTGAACACATCTGTCTCCAGAATCTTCTGAGTGCGAGCCATCATGGTTCCGCAGGCTCGACAAAAATTGGTTATCCAATTCTTCATCTCATGTTCAGCTTCGCTCTCATGCTCTTTGCTAAGCCTGATGCTTCGCGACTGCACACGAATCACAAATGCGGAAACCATTGCAAACTCCCTGCCAACTCGCTGACGCTTATCTGTTGTGTCCAGTATGTGCTTCTGAAAAAAAGCTAGAGCCATGAGGATGCCTTTCAGCTCTCCAAGCCGCACTTCTAAAGACACTTTATTGTTGGTGCAAAAGTGCAGGTTCTCTTCCGAGCAAAGCCTTGATAGCAACTTGTCGTCATCGGACTCTCCCGACCGAGGAAGTGGCACCTTCCCTGATTGAAACAAGGAGGCAAAGACCAAGTAGTCCGAAGCCTCCCAAACTTGATCGACTGGTTTGCATCCTGCATCCGTATAAACATCCCCAAAAGCAACTCCTCGACAAAGAGTTGAGAAGATGAGGAATGTTACAAACAGGCGCATAAGCGTCACATGTGCTTTGGACTCACTTCCCCGCCACCTTCGTTCCCTGGCTGGGGAGCGTGCGGACGCGCTGGGTCGGAGTGAGGCCGTATTTGTTTGGCTCATACATGGCTTCGATGCGGGCGGGAGGGGCTGTGGTGTCACCTTCGGCGATGACGCGGGCGAGGTATTGGAGGGTGAACTTGCCTTTCGCGGGGGCGTAATCGGTGAAGAAGAGGGCGCGGTCGGTGCGGATCTCGCGGTGGTCGCAGAACCAGGGCTGGGTGCCGTCGGGGAGCTGCTCGCCTTCGCGGGCGTTCATGCTGGCGAACTCGGGATTGATGGCCTCGAACACGGAGGGAAGCGGATCGTCGATGGCGAGGTAGCGATCCCCACCGCCGATCTCGATGGCGAGGCTGACGACGACCATGTCGCCGACGCGGAGGTCGTCGATGCCTGTGGTGGTGCCGTCGATGTTGAGCTTCTCATAGCTGCGGGAGATGGCGTAGCCTTTGTTCTCCCCGGCGAACTCGCGGGAGGGCGGGAAGGACTTGGTTTCGATGCGACCGAAGACCTGGCGGTCGGCAGGCACTTTGATGCGCAGCGGCTTGGAAGCGATCTTGTCGTTGAGGACGAAGTTCACGCTCGCCGTGGTGGCGGGGCCGGTGAGGTTCAGCTCGGGGCTTTGCGCATCCCAGATGGCTTTCGCGAGCAGCGGGGAGCCGCTTTTCTTGAGGCTGCGCTCATACGCGGTGAGGGCGGTGAGCGTCCACGCGTTCGCGTAGGTGTTGCCCCAGTCGCCTTTGCCATTGCGGGACTGCAAAATGCTCACGGCGAGCTTTTCGGCATCTTCCGTGAGGCCGAGGTGGGTGTAGCAAATGAGGCGCAGGGCCTTGTTCACGCCGCTGCCGGCCCAATGGCCCCAGATGACAGGCGGAGGCGCAGGTGTGGCGGCTTTGGTGGTGGTCTTTTTCGTGCTGGCGGTGCTCTTTTTGCCCTTCGCGGATTTCTCCGAAGGCGGCGGCGCGGGAGGAGCGGGCGGCTTCCAGCCGAGTGTGTCCTTGATCTGCTGCTCCGGCGCATTGCTGAGGCACATGGAGAGCGCGAGGTAGAGGCGGGTGACCTCGGGAAGGCGGTCGCGTTTGGCAAAGAGGAGGTTCTGGTAGGCAGGCTCGGGCTTGCCGGCCTTCGACAGCGTGTAGAGAGCGAAGGCGCAATCGGTGATGACATACAGATCCTTCTCCTCTTCGAGGCCGCGGAGCTTCTTCGAGAGGAACTCAACGAGCTTGTTGATGGTCTCCTCCGGCACCGCGGCACCTTGATCACGAGCACGCAGCAGCATGAGGCCGCCGTAGGCGCTGCCCCAGAGCGTGGGCTCCTGACCGCCGGGCCAATAAGCGAGACCGCCTTCATCGGTGGTCATTTGCAGCACCTTGTTCACGCCGGCCTGGATGGCGGCCTTGGCTTTGCCACCCGCGAGCTGCGCGGGGAAAAGAGCTTCGTAGCTGCCGAGGGCGAGCCAAGGCACGGTGGCAGAGGTGGTCTGCTCGACGCAGCCATAGGGATACTGCAGGACGTAATCGAGCGCATCGCGAGCCTCGTAGAGGCGGGTGTTGCTCACGCTGACGGAAAGCGAGCCTTCACCTTCCAAAAGGGCCGGATTGACCTTCTCGATGAGGTTCGCGGGCGGTTCCTTGCCGTCGATGCGCACGTAGCGCACATCGCGCAGCTCGGGCAGCGGATGCTTCACATCAAAAGTGGACTCCGTGGCGTCGTTGACGGCTTCGGGGAAGTCGAGGCTCTTCGTCACCCACTTCCATTTTGAGGTGCCGAGATTCACAAACTGCACCGGGAAGGCCGTGGCGGCGGTTTCGCCCGCTTTGATGTCGAGGACGACCTTCTGCGTCTTCAAATCGCCACCGACATCCGCTTTGAACGCGGCGGGGATGAAATCGCGCTTCTCAATGATGAAGCTGGCACCGCCATCGAGCTCCAGACTGACCTCGACCTTGCCGGAGTGCTTCGTGGTGTTGTGAACGATGCCTTTGACGAGCACTTCATCGCCGATGCGGGCAAAGCGCGGCACGGCAGGATCAATCATGAGCGGCTTGTTGATCGTGAAAGCACCTTCGCCGCTGCCAAAACGGTCCACGCCATGCGCGGCGACGGCCATGATGCGGTAGCGCGTGAGATTGTCCGGTGCGGTGACGCTGGCGCTGACCTTGCCTGCGGCATCCGTGGTGGCGGAGGCGAGCCAGAGCGGTGTGGCGACGAAGTTTTTGCGCACGGTGATGTTCCCCATCTGATGCTCATCATCGCCACCGCCGATGACGAAGCCTTTGTTGCCACGATCCCGCGCGGCGATCTCTTCGGGCAGCAGGCCGTCGTAGGAGGTGAAGCTATCAATGGCGAGCGGGAACTCCGCGTGGAAGAACTCGGAAGGATTCGGGGTGACATGCGCCATGAGGCTCAGCACGCCTTCATCGACGGCGTAGAGCGTCACATCGGCTCCGCTGACTGGTTGGCCCTTCGCATCGGTGACGAGGGTGGAGACGTTCACGGTCTCCGCAGGCCGCACCTCGGCCTTATCCGATGAAATGGCGAGTTTGAGATCCTTCGCATCGCTCACGACTTTGAGGGCGCAGTAGCCCACGCGATACTCGGGCATCTTGTCCTTCTTCGGGCTGCTGGCGCTGCCGCGGATGACGATGACAGAAACAAACATGTTCGGAGCCTCGGCATCGCTGATGGGCACGCGGACGACGGGATTGTCGAGGGTGAGCTCGGTGGTGAAGCTGTGGTGGATCTTGTTGCGCTCCACCGTGACGAGGGCGGTGCCAGCGATGGGCGTTTTCACCACGATCACCGCTTCCTCGCCGGGTTTGTATTCGGTTTTCTCCGGCTGGAGGCTCATGCGCGAGCCGTCTTCCATGGCCCAGGGGAACTCACTGCCGCCGACGACATAAAACGGCATGCGCGAGAGCACCTTCGTGCCATTTGGATCGACCGACTCCGCCGTGACAAAGTAGATGCCGCCATGAGTCGGCGTGAAGGGAATGGTGGCACTGTGAGCGCTGCCGCTCGTGGCGGGCTGCAAGTCGTGCGATTGCTTGTACTCTTCCAGAAGCACCACCTGGTCCTTGGTGGTCGTGCCGCCGCCTGCGGTGGCGATTTTCAGCGTGTGATACTGCTGACGCTCGATTTTGACATCGACCTTCACCGGCACGCCGGGAGCCGCGCCTTTCGGGTCAATGCCGATGACTTCAAGATTTACCGCCTTGCCTGCCGTGGCGAAATACTCCGGTCCTTTCAAACCAAGGATGAACTGCGCTCCAGGCACCTCGAACTCCTCGGCGGCGCTGACCGTCTGTTCATTCACATCGGTCACTTCGGCACTCACGCGGACTTTTTGCGGCAGCGCGGCACGATCTGGCGGCGGCATGGGCATCTCCAGCGTGGCGGTGCCGTCATCGGAGATGAGCAGGTCGCCATTCACGAACCACTCGGTCTCTTCGGTGTCGTTGCGATTGATGTAGTCGCCATCGGAATCGCGATCCTGCGCGTAGTGCGCCCAGGCGGGTGCATCGCCGAAGGAGTAATCTTTGAAGGTGGCGGGCGGCTGATACTGGCGGGTGGCGTTGGCACTCCATTCGATGCCAGCAACGGAGAGCGACTTGCCCATGTAGTAATTGGCCTTCAGCGGCACCTGGATGCGGTCTTTGGCAAACTGGATGGTCTTCGTGTCGAGCGTGACCTCGAAGGTGTTCGGCTTATAGTCATCAATGCGGAAGCTCATGCCGCCGCCGTTGCTCACGTTGCTGTTCTCGTTCGACGTGGCGAGGCTGATGTTGAGGTCATACCAACCCGCGGGGCCGGTGGGCAGCGCGATGTCGTCCGCCCAGGCACCATTGGCCGTGAAGGTAACTTCTTTGTCCACCACCACGCGGTAACGCGGATCGCGAATCGTCAGACGGCCCGTCGCCGGAGCGGCATCGAGGCTCAAATCGTCACCGACGAGCAAACGCGTGTGTGCTTTGAAGTGAGCCGTATCACCCGGCTTGTAGAGAGGGCGGTCGGAGAAGACAAACGTGCGGCGCTGCGGCTGCCAGACGCTTTCATAGGTCTGATTGATGTCCCATGGCACGCTGACGTTCGCGTCGCCGCCGTGGCACTCGATCACCGTGCAGTCGCCATCCTTCTCCGCGAGCACAAAGGCTGGCACGGCACTCGGCACCCGAGCGATGCCGCCCGCATCGGTATCGCCATAGCCGAGCAGCTTCGAATCGCTGTCCACCATCGTGAGTCGCACGCCAGGGATGGCTTTGCCGGTTTCGAGCGAGGTGGCATAGACGAGCGACTCCTTGCCATTGCTCTTCTGCATCAAACCGATGTCAGTGAACTGCACGAGCGTCTGTGTGACGACGCCTTTTTCCTTCAACCCGGCCGCTGCGCTGCCTTCCATCTCGATGAAGAGCGGTCCAGCGGCCTGCCCAGCGAGAATTTCACGCCAGTTGAGCTTCACGATCTCGCTTTGATCGAGCGGTTTGCTGATGGGGAAGCTGCGATCAAAGATCTGCGTGCCGGGATACTGGTCGATGGACGTCGTTTTGTAAGCCTGCTTTTGCTTGTCGTTGCCGTAGAAGGCCGTGCGATAGGCGCGATACATGTCGAGCGCCTTCAGCAGTTCGGGGCCGGTGAGCTTCTTCGCCCGCACGCGGACCTGCGAGACGTTCGCGACGCTGAATTCATAGCTCGCGGAGCCTTTGGCCATCTGACCTTGGATGAAGGACGGCGCGGCCACATACGGCGGATTCGGCACGAAGGTGTCTTCACCGACGAATTCCGCACTCAGCGGCATGCCATCGCCCGAAATGAGTGTGGGCGAGACCTTCACTTTGTATTTCTTGTTCACCTCAAAGCCGCCCGTGAGGGTCAGCGTGCGACCGCTGATCTCGGCTTTGAGTTCACCCACAGGCGCAGGCTCGATGGAAACAAGGGCGGCGATCTTCTTGGCGAACTCGGCGATCTGCTCCGGCTTCATCGGCTCATCGGAGGGAGGGAGCAGGTTCTTGTTCGTGTTGATGTCGAGGTTGTAGGGCGCATCAAAGGGCGTGTGCGCGGAGATCGACTGCACGGCGAAGGCGCGGATCTCGCCCAGTTCGACTGAATCCCCCTTCACGAGTTGGTTGTGGCCGGAGGCGTTGGAAAGAGCTTCCACCAATTCGAGACGCCATTTGCCCACCGTCAGCGGCTGCGCGGGCTCCACCACCAGCGCACTCAGTCTCAGCGCATCGGCGGCTAGCGAAGGCTTCGCTTTGGCGATCTGCTCGGCCCAAGTCTGCTGCGGCTCCGCATTGCGCACCTCGAAATCCTTGCCCGTGGCATGCCTCACGACGGCAGCAATGCCTTCGGGATTCTGCTCGGAGAGAAATTTGATGTGCTTGCCTGCATCGGCAGCGTTCACGTTGTCGTTGAACTCGAAGAGAAACTTTGGGCTGCGATTCTGCGCGTAGTCATCATACCACTTCGGATATTGGTCAGTGATCTGAAAGCGGGCGCTCTGCACGGAGTCGAGCGTATCTGTCGAGAGCGGCTTGCCCGCGAGATCCACGAGGCCACTGCGCAGTTTAAAATCATAGCTTGAAGCAAACTTCGGCGACTGAGCGAGCCTGAAATGGCCGCTGCGCGTGCTTGTCCATTCAAAGGTGCCCTGCAATTCCGGCACCACGATGACCGGTGCCTCGTTGTCCACCTTGCCGATCTTTTCCTTCGCCACCATCGGCGTGGGGAAGACGACCTCGATAGTGGAATCCGGCGCGAGTTCTGCCGGATTGATGCTGATCGTGGCTTTGAGAGCCGCAGCAGGTTTCGTTTCAGTGGCGGCAGCACGTCCCTTGATAGGAGCGGCGGAGAGAGACGGGGCGAACGTCGAAAGAGCCAGCATCATGGCCGGCAACAGCGCGAGGCTGAGAGATGTTTTCATGGGTGAGCGGAGACCGCTCGGAGAGTAGCACCGCCGCAGAGCGTGCGAGTGAAATGTTGGTGAATTTGTTCACGTCATCCATTCCCTTGCGAGCAAGGCGCACTTCCGCTCATGGCCCCAGCGATACTGGCCGATGACGCCCGTTTCGCGGATGACGCGGTGGCAAGGAATCAGGTAGGCCAGCGGATTGGCTCCCACGGCCGTACCGACGGCGCGGGAGGCTCCGGGCGAGCCGATGGCTTTGGCGAGATGGCCGTAGCTCACGACCGAGCCGGTCGGAATGCGTAGAAGCGCACGCCACACACGAAGTTGGAAGGGTGTGGCACGAACAAAGGCCTTCAAGGCACTCCCCTGCCCTGGCTGGAAGATCTGCGCGGCGATTTCACGCACGCTGGCATCACTCCAGCGAATTTGAGCCTTCGGCCAAGCGGCTTCGAGAGGTGCTCCGTCCTCGTTTTCGACGAAAGCGAGATAACAAAGGCCTCGCGGACCATGGGCAAGGCAGGCGAGGCCAAAGGGCGTCTCGGCAAAGCCCGCGACGATCTCCCAACCTTCGCCACCTGCTTTGATTTCGCCGGGCGAGGCTGCTTCGAGAGTCACGCAGAGATCATGAAGACGGCTGGGCGACGACAAACCAGTGCCGAGCGCCGCATCGAGCACGCTTTCACCACGCAGGAGACGTTCGCGGGCTTTTTCGGCCGTGAGGCATTGAAGGAAGTCCTTTGGCGTCACACCGGCCCAACGGCTGAAAAGGCGGTGAAAGTGCGATTCGCTCAATCCGATCTCGGCAGCGAGCACTTCCAGCCCCGGCTGCTCATGCTGGTGAGCATCCAGGTAGCGGATGATGCGGGCCACACGCTCGTAATCGTTCATGTGACGATTCTGGCGCGAAGTCGCCGTCGAGCCACCCGGTTCTTGCGGTGAATGGATTTGCTCGAAAATCTTGCCGGGGCACTTCAACGCCCTAGAGTTTCATTCCCCATGCCCGAAGCCCCCAAACAACCGCACCCTCTTGGCGACCTGCTCCTGACCGTCGTGCTCCCCTCGCTCGTGTTGGAGCATCTGAGCAAGCCAGAGCGACTCGGCCCGGCTTGGGCACTGGTGGCGGCGCTCATTCTACCACTCGGATTTGGCATCTGGTGCTTCATGCAAAAGCGCGGGCTGAACTTCTTTTCCATCTTCGGCCTCATCGCGGTGATCGTGACCGGCGGTCTGGGCTTGTTGAAGCTCGATCCGGTGTGGTTCGCAGCCAAGGAAGCGGCGTTTCCGATGTTTCTTGGCCTCGCCTTTCCTCTCAGCCTACGCTGGGGACGGCCGCTGGTGTCCGAACTCCTGCTCAACCCGCAGGTCATCAATGTGCCGCTCATCAACAAGTCCCTCGACACAACGGAAAAAATGCTCGGCTTTGATGGGCTGCTGCGCCGCTCCTCCTGGGGCATGGCGCTGACGATGCTCGGCAGTGCCGTGGCCAATTTTGCCCTCGCCTGGTATCTGCTCAATGGCCAAGTCCCCGGCAGCGAGGCCTACACGAAGGCCATTGGTCGGCTGAACTGGGTGAGCTTCATCGTCATCGGCATCCCGCTCGTCGCCGCGACGATGGGACTGCTCTTCTGGATGCTGCGTGGCATCTCGACGCTCACCGGATTGGAACGCGATGACTTCATGAATGGCGGCCAAACGGTGCGCCGTCAGGTGAGCAACCCGCCGTGAAGGGTAAAAAAGAAGGTTTGCGAAGAAGAACTGGCCTGTGGCGGGCGATACTGCGGTCCACAATGATCAAATCCGCTCTCCTGCTCCCGTTCCTTCTCGCCGCGCCGCTTTCGGCTGCCGAAGTCTTTGAAGCCGCGCTGGGTCGTGAGGCCGAACTTCCCAAAGGTAAGGAAGCTGATGGCATCCTCGGTGATTTCGTACTGCGCAGTGACAAGGTGGAGGCCACGATCTCCCACAATGCGCCGAACCGCCGGGCCAACATGAGCACCTTTTACGGCGAGGACGGCGTCACGCCGGGTGCCATGTATGACCTCACGCTACGAGGTGCGGGCAATGACCAGCTCGTGATCTACAGCCCCTGCGGCCACGGCCAGGTCAGCTATGTAAAGATCGCCAACGTGAAGGAGGAAGGCAGTGCGGCGGTGGAATCGGTGACGACGGCAGCAAAGAACAGCGGCGTCTTCAAGCGGCATGAATACCGCGTCAAAGACGGCGTGCAGGGCATCTTCATCACCACCGTGCTGCGCAACGAGACGGACAAACCGCAGAAGACCTTTACCAAGGATGACTTCACCCGCTTCGACAGCACCGGAACGACCACCGACGGCATTCGCTGGGCCGATGCGATCAATCCGGCGCACAAATGCGGTTATGCCTTCGCCACGCTGAGTGTCAGTGGCATCGACAAGCTGGCCGACACCATCGAATTGCAGCCAAAGCAGGAAGTCGTCATCTCGCGCTTCTTTGCCGTCGGCACCTCGCCAGCGCAGGCAGTGGGTGACGTGCGTGCGGTGAAGGGTGACAAGGTCGCTCTCGTCAGCGGGCAGATCACCGGTGCGGATGGCAAAGGCATCGCCACGGCCATGATCCTCGTTCCCGAAGGGAAAAAAACGATTTTGGGCTACCCCGATGCCGAGGGCAATTTCAGCCTGAAACTGCCAGCGAACCTCACGGAGCTCGTCGTCACCGATTTGGGCCGCCCGGATGCCAAACTCAGTCTCGCCGCGCCAAAAGTCGCGATGCAAGCCGCTGCGGGCATTCGTTTTGCCATCACCGGTGAAGACGGCCAGCCCCTGCCCTGCAAAGCGCACTTTGCGCCGCTCGACGAGAAAGCGCCGAAGCTCGATCTCGGCCCGAAATGGCGTGCTCATGGCTGTGTGGACCAGTATCACAGCGAGAACGGCCACTTCACCCAGCAGCTCACGCCGGGGAAATACCATGTCGTCGTCGTTCGCGGGCCAGAGTATGCCCACCTCGCCCAAGACATCACGGTGGAAGCAGGCAAGGTCGTCGAGTTCAAAGGCACGCTGAAGCGCTTGGTGGACTCGAAAGGCTGGATCAGCACCGACTTTCACAACCACAGCACGCCCAGCGGTGACAACGTCTGCGACACCGATGGTCGCCTCATCAACATCGCCGCCGAGCATCTTGAGTTTGCTCCGACCACCGAGCACAACCGCCTCTACGACTGGGAGCCCACCATCAAAACCCTCGGCCTCGAAGACCACATCAAGACGGTCAAGGGCATGGAACTGACCGGCAGTCGCCAGCACTTCAATGCCTTCCCGTTTGAGCCGGAGCCGCTGAAGCAGGATGGTGGCGCTCCCGTATGGAATGATGATCCTCGCATCACCGCCCTCACCCTCCGCCGCTGGCAGGGCGAGCGGGCGGACCGCTGGATTCAGTTCAACCATCCCGACCTCGGGAACATGTTCAACGACCGCAACAGCGATGGCTTGGCTGATGGTGGCTTCGTCGGTGTGGGTGACATGATCGATGGTTCCGAAAGCGAAAACGGCCCCGGCACGGACATCCTCGCCGAGGCACCTTTCAAGCTCAGCCGCCCTGCCGGTTCGCTCGCCATGAAAGCCAGCACCGTCCGCGAATTCATCTGGCGCCAGCTTTTGAATCAAGGCCATCGCCTCGTCGCGGTGGGCGTGGCAGATGCGCACAGCGTGTATGGCAATGGTGTCGGCTGCTGGCGCTGCTACCTGCCATCGAGCACCGATGCACCTGCGAAGATCGATTGGGCGGAGCTTTCCCCGCACGCCAAAGCCGGGCACATGATCCTGAGCACCGGCCCCTTCCTCGAAGTGACCACGCAGAATGGCAAAATCGCCGGGGATGACGACCGTTGCACCGGTGGCATCGACCTCAATGTCCGCGTGCAATGCACCGACTGGATGGACATCGACCGCGTTCAGGTCCTCGTGAACTCCCGCCCTGATCCGAAGCTCAATTTCACCCGCCAAAGCCATCCACAGATGTTCAAGGACGGCGTGGTGAAGTTCGCGGAGAAGATTCATGTGCCACTCCAGCAAGATGCGCATCTCATTGTCGTGGCCATCGACGAAGACGGCAATGAAGCCATCGGCTTTGGCACCAGCGACTACGCCAAGATGCGCCCCTGCGCCTACAACAACCCCATCTGGGTCGATGCCGATGGCAATGGCTTTAAACCCAACTACGACACGCTCGGTTTTGACCTGCCTGTAGGCGGCTTGAATGCAGACAAAGCCAAAGCCCAACTCGAGCGAGCGGGAATGGGTGAGAAAAAGTAATCCCCATCAGAACCCAGGATTCAGCCATTTCCATGCTTACCTTCGACGCCCACCTCGACCTCTCCCTCAATGCCCTCGGCGGCTTTAACCGTGATCTGCGCCTGCCCGTGCATGAAATCCGCCGCCGTGAGGCGGGCATGACCGGCAAAGGCCGGGCCTGCGGCACCACGGCCTTTCCCGAGATGCGAAAAGGCAAGGTCGGCATCTGCGTGGCCACTCAGCTCGCGGGTTGCATGCCGGGCGTCTCGCCCATCGCGAATTGGATGTCGCCCGAGCAGGCCTGGGCGGAGACGCAGGGCCAGCTCGCGTGGTATCGAGCGATGGAGGAGGTCGGGCAGATGTCGCAGATCACGAATCTCCGTGAGCTGAATGAAGCGGTGGCGCTTTGGACCGATGAAAGCATCCCGGACGAGACGAAACCCATCTGCTACATCCTCAGTCTCGAAGGTGCGGACAGCATTCGCAGTGTCGGCCATCTTGAAGATGCCTATGCGCAGGGCCTTCGTGCCATGGGGCCGGCGCACTATGGCGTGTGTCGTTATGCCCATGGCCATGACCAGACCGGCCCGCTGCGCCCCGGCGGCAAGGAACTGATCCAGGAGATGGACCGCCTCGGCATCATCCTCGATGTCACCCATCTCAGCGATGCCTGCTTCTGGGAAGCGCTCGATATCTACCACGGCCCGGTGTGGGCCTCTCACAGCAATTGCCGCGCTCTCGTGCCTGACCCGCGCCAGTTCAGCGATGATCAAATCAAAGCCCTCATCGAGCGTGGCGGCGTGATGGGAGCCGCTCTCGATGCCTGGATGATGATCCCCGGCTGGATTCGCGGCAAAACGACGCCGCAGGAGTCGGGCCTGAAGCTCGAAGTCATCTGCGATCACATCGACCACGTCTGCCAGCTCGCGGGCAATGCCCTCCACAGCGGCATCGGCACCGATCTCGATGGCGGCTACGGCACCGAGCAGACTCCCGACGATCTCGACACCATCGCCGACCTCGCCCGCATCCCTGCCATGCTCGAAAAACGCGGCTACACCGCCGAAGATATCGCCAACATCATGCACGGCAACTACCTCCGCCTGCTGCGTGAAGCCTGGGCGGAGTGATCACCCGATCCGGCTCATGCTGACAAACACCAGCGTCGGTTTGCCGTCTTCGCGGGCTTGAGGCAAATCGACGCGGAATTCGAGCTGCCAGTCGTTGAGTTCTTCGGGGTCGATGAGGACTTGGTTCACGCGCCAGGTTTGGCCGTCGTCGCTGGGTTCCACATAGGTGTGGCGGCCGTTGCGGGCTTCGTTGTCCAGACGGATGCGGTCGTGGTCGGTGTAGTAATCGTCCAGCTCGGGGAGGTCGATCTGGCCGCGGATGAGCTGCTGCAGGTAGCGGAAGATCTCCGTGCGGATGAGAGCGGTGAACTCGCGCTTGTTCCGCGTGATGTCGGGGGCTTCTGCTGGCTTCTCTTCGGCCTCATCGGGTTTGTAGTTCGGATCACGGAGCTTTTCCCATTCATCGAGAAGGCTGGAGTCGGTGCCGCGAAGCACGCCAGCGAGCCAGGCCTCCATTTCCTGCACGGGTTCGGTCTTGAAGCTGTCCGGCACGGTCTGCGCCAGCACCTTGAGCGTGCTGGAAAGATGGCGCAGCAGCACGCCCTCGGCGCGGTGGAGGTCGTAGTCTTGGATGTAATCGGCAAAGCTCCGAAAGTTCTCAAACATCTCCCGCGCGATGCTCTTCGGGCGGATGTTCTCCTGGCCGACCCACGGGTGCGCGTCGCTGAAGGCGTTGAAGGTGCTGTAGATGAAGTCGCGACAGGGTTTCGGGTATTCCAACTCCTCCAGCTTCGCGATGCGCTCCTCGTAAGGCACGCCTTCGTTCTTCATCGCCGCCATCGCCTCGTCCTTCACCTTGCTCAGTTGGCGGCGCAGGATGACGTCGGGGTTTTCGAGGATGGACTCGCAAAGCGTCATCACATCCGCCGCGTAGGTTGCGGAGGCGGGATCGATCAGCGCCAGCGTGTCGATGAGATAGAGCGAGAGCGTGTGGTTGAGCGAAAAGTCGTCCTGCAGCTCCACATTGAGCTGGAGCTTGGTTTGATCGGCACCGCGTTTGGTAGGCGGGATGATCTCCACGATCTTTCGCTGCACCAGTGCCCGAAAAAGCTGCCACGCACGCTTCTCGTGTTGGGTCTTCGCGTTCGCCGTCTCATGAGAGCTGGCGATGAGCTGCCGCATGGCCGCGCAACTGTCTCCCGCACGACTCAGCACCTGCAGCAGCATGCCGTGCGAGACCTGGAAACGCGACACCAGCGGCTCCGGCGAGGCGGCTTGCAGCTTTTTGAAGGTGTCTTCATTCCAGCCGACAAAACCTTCCGGCGGCTTCTTTTTGACCATCTTGCGCAGCTTCTTCACATCGCCTGCGGCCTTGGCTTCCATCTTGGCGTTTTCGATGATGTGCTCCGGTGCCTGGCACACGACGTAGCCCACGTCGTCAAAGCCGCGACGGCCCGCACGCCCGGTGATCTGGTGAAAGTCGCGCGCCGTGAGCGTGGCCACCTTTTCGCCGCTGTATTTGCTCAGTCGCGTGAGCAGCACCGTGCGGATCGGCACGTTCACACCCACGCCGAGTGTGTCGGTGCCGCAGATGACTTTGAGAAGGCCACGCTGCGCCAGTTTTTCGACCAGCACGCGATACTTCGGCAGCAAACCGGCGTGATGGATGCCCACGCCATGGCTGAGGTATTTTTTCACCTCCTTGCCATACGGGCTGGTGAATTTCGCCCCGGCCATCAGTTCTTTGATCGCGGCCTTTTCGGCGGCGGAGCAGAAATTCAGGCTCATGAGGTCCTGCGCGGCTTGGGCAGCCTCGTTCTGCGTGAAGTGCACGAGATAGACGGGTGCCTTGTTTGCCGCGACGAGGTCCTGCAGCGTCACATCGACGCCTGTTTGCACATAACTGAACTCCAGCGGCACCGGACGCTCATACGACGCGACGATGGTTGTCTCCGCCTTCGTCAACTGAGTGAGCCCCTCTTTGAAAAAGGCCGATCCACCCATCGTGGCCGACATGAGCAGAAAACGCGAGTTGCTCATCGTGAGCAGCGGCACCTGCCAGGCCACGCCGCGTTCCTTGTCCGAGTAGTAGTGAAACTCGTCCATGATGACCTCGCGAAACGGCGCCTCCGCGCCATCACGCAGGGCGTAGTTGGCCAAAATCTCCGCCGTGCAGCAGAGGATCGGTGCCTTGCGATTCACCGTCGCATCGCCGGTGGCCATGCCGACGTTGTCCGGGCCTAAGTCGCGGCACAGCGCAAGGAACTTCTCATTCACCAACGCCTTGATCGGGCAGGTGTAAACGGATCGCCGCCCCTTCGCGAGCGAGCGGAAGTGCAGAGCCAGGGCCACGAGCGATTTTCCCGAGCCGGTGGGTGTGTTGAGGATGACGTTGCGATCATCAAACAGCTCCAAGATGGCCTCCTCCTGCGCCGGATAGAGCTCCAGCTTCTTCTCCGCCACATAATCGAGAAACGCCGCCAGCAGCTCGTCGTTCGAGCAGTCGGTGGATTTCGGAAGTCGGCGCAGCAGCGGGTGGTCGGACATGGAGCGGCCATTCATCGCACAGCATTCGCGCCGTGCGAGCCTCCGTCTGGAGAAAGACCTGCCCATGCGTAGGGCGGATGTGTCGGGCGGAAAAAGTGCCGTGGTCCTCATGAAGCCCCCTCGCCCGACTATCCGGCCGATTCGAGGGCATGCGCAGACCGGCGAGCTTACGAAAGCGTCACGAGCCGGATAATTGGGCGGCATGCGCACAGAGAACCACGGCATCCTCTCCGCCCAACACATCCGGCCTACACCAGCAAGCCAGCGCGATGGAACACAGCGGCCGGTTCTCAGCGAGTTGGCGGAAGACCTCCCGCACAGCCGTGCCGTGTTCCAAGCGCAAAGAAGAGCGTGAGCAGCTTCATGGAGAGAGCGAGGCTTCACTCAAAGCTGGGCTCAGTGTTCGGAAGACTCACCCATCGCATTTAACCTCCTATGTTGGCGCACAGCCGCATTTCTGGTGCCGCACTCCAACCTGGCGCGTAAACCGAGACTCATGGACCCTTCAGCCCGTACTCTTCCCGCGATTCCGTCGGATATAAAGCTGCTGACAAACCTCTCGATCTGTGAATGATCTTCAATGTTTGACCACTCCACACTTATGTCAGTCCGATGCCAAAAAGACGATTGTTTCGATGCGCCTCAACCCGCAGTGGCCGCCGCAGTGCGGATTGTCCTGTCGCGTCAGCCGCCATACGTCCACACGACCGAGACCCAGAGAGACTCCACCTTCAAGACAAACGTCAAACCAAGTTGGTGGCTACTAGGCACTGACATGACTGTTGAGCTAAAGCCATCACCATCTGGCACGCAGATTGTCGCCAAGACGACCTCGCAGTGGTTCATCATGGGTGACGTGTTCAGCTACTACAACCGATACATCGACGACTTTTTCGGAGATGTGAGAGCGAAGCTAAAGTGTTACAGAGCATGACGTTGTCATGGCCTAACCAGAGAGCTAAAACGAACCGACGCCCCGCTGGGCAATTGGACGGTTCGGGTAATTTGTTCACAATTATTGCAGGCGACCGGGTGTTTCCGGTGACGGTCGCTGAGCTTGCAGTTAGGTCAGAAAGATTCCTGCCACACGATCACCCATGATTGATACTGGCCTGCTCCCTGAAAGTAGGACGGTTGTAAAATGTAGTTCTGGCTCCGAAACCAGGAGAACAGAACACCATGAAAAAGAGCAGACACAGTGAAGAGAAGATCGTGAGCATCCTGCGCGAGGCGCAGGGTGGGATGAAGGTCCGGGACGTGTGCGCGCGTCATAACATCAGCGAGCAGACCTACTACGGGTGGAAGCGCAAGTATGGCGGGATGCAGGTCGATGAGCTGCGTCAGGCGAGGGCGTTGGCGGAAGAAAACGGGCGGCTCAAACGCATCGTGGCGGACTTGACGGTGCAGATCGACATCTTGAAGGCCATCAACGCAAAAAATGGTAAGCCCGGCCAGCAAGCGACGGGCGGCACGATACGCCATGCAAAGCGATTTGGGCGGGATCGCGCAGGTGTGTCGTGCCTTGGAGCTTGCACGGTCGGGCTACTACCGGGTGGCGAAAGTGAGCGCGGAGGCGAGGCATCGACGAGTTCGCATCGTGCGGCTGAGCCGTGAGCATCCGCGCTACGGTTACCGCCGGATCGCGGCGTTGCTGCGACGTGAGGGCGAGCGGATCAACGTGAAGTGCGTGGCGAGGGTGCGCCGGGAGGAAGGACTGCAGGTGCGCAAACGCCAGCGGCGGATGCGAAGAGTGAGGCTTGGGCAGCAAGGCCGGCAGGCTGCGGCGCATCGCAATCACGTGTGGAGCTGGGACTTTGTGAGCGACCAGGTGGAGGGCGGCAGCGCCTTTCGCATCCTCACCTTGATCGACGAGCACGCGTGAGTGCCACGCCACGCATGTGGCGTGGTCGATCCGCGCCACGGACGTGCTTGGCGTGCTGGAGTCTGCGATGCGCAAGCACGGCACGCCTGAGCACATCCGCAGCGACAACGGGCCTGAGTTCATCGCGTATGCGATCCAGGACTGGATGCAGCATCGACACATCAAGATGAGCTACATCAAGCCGGGGTCACCTTGGGAGAACGCCTACATCGAATCGTTCCACGACAAGCTACGCGACGAATGCCTCAACCGCGAGGTGTTCGGCAGCCTGGCGGAGGCCCGTGTTGTCGTCGAGCAATGGCGGCGTGAATACAATGAATACCGGCCTCACAGCTCGCTGGACTACGGCACCCCGGCACAGGCGGCGACACGCTGTCAAACTCCGCTACGGCCTCGTCTCGCTACGCTCGACGAGACCTTCGCTGCGTTTGACAGCGTGAGAGAACCAACCAACATCAAGATCAACCCAAGGACGCAGGAACTACATTTATGACCTGTCCCACCCCAGGGAGCAGGCCAATACGAGCTTCAACATGTATAGCGACGCGAACGGCGGAGACCCTGATGCCACCAGTCCCACGTTGCGTTGCTATCACAAACTTCTGTGGAGCAAGCCCCTTCCCAGTGGCGACCTCTTCGACTTGCGGGAGGATGCGCCTGGTTACTACCTTCACCATAGCTCTACATTGGGCGATTTCTCATTAGGGAGCGACGCCATCACACACTCATACAAGAATCAAATCAACAAGAAGTGGCTGACGACTCAAATCCCGAAGCAAGTGCAGGAGCTTTTCGATCACGGGTCAACCATTGGTGCATACATCGTCTTTCCCAATAGAAAGGTGGATGGGAAGCACACAGTAAATCAGGCCAGAGGCATCTTGCGGCTCATTGATGACCGATTCGATCTGACCTTGGAGTGCATCAGGCGCTTTTACGCTGACGAGGCGAGCCCACTGGCAGAGACATTGACGAGGTATGCGGCCTTCTTCCGCCTATTCGGGACGTTTGCGGGCTACGTTCGGTTCTTTCTCTTGGATGACCTTGTCGATGAGAAGGGCGCGGTGTTGTTCTATTTGCCATTTGACGGCTTTCAATCGCCGCCGCGATTCAGGGATTCGGAAGATTACCTTGTTTACAAAACCAGGGTAGAGAGGTTCGTCACTTCTCGCAGTAGGAGAATCGAAGCGTATGCAACGCAACTTAAGACCTAATCGGGTGGAGGTGACAGGGTTGCGCCCGTCACCCCTCTCACACCACCCGGCATGCGCCTACGCACCGGGCGGGTCCAATCAGATTAACGGATAGGCTTCACAGCTTCTCCGTAGTGCAGCTTGATCCAGATAATGGCCACCTTCGTCGGGCTTCGCGGTATGGTTGTCGCCTTTGATGTAGCCGCTATCGCTGCATGGCGCTCCAATGGTATAACCTCACACGCCTGATCCAACCGCCAGCCTTGGAATATCCCTTCGCTCAATCCACGAACACAAACGCGTTCGAGTTCAGCAGGGCGAGGCAGTAATCCCGCACGGCTTCGGCGAAGCTGCCGGCGAGGGCGGTTTGTTTTTCGAGGAAGAGGCGGCCGGCGTTGAGTTCGTTCTGCGTGGCTTGGCGGGAAAGACAGATGCGGGTGGCTTCGGTGAGGATGGGGTCGGCTTCGGAGCCGTGTTTCGAGGTCAGCGTGGTGGCGAGGTGGGCGGCGGTTTCGTTCACGAAGTCGGAATTCAGCATCGTGAGGGCTTGCGGGGCAGTGGTGGATTCGTTGCGGCGGCTGCAACTGGCCTGGGCATCGGGGCGGTCGAAGAGCTCGAAGAGCGGATGGCGCAGATTACGACGGGCAAAGGTGTAAATGCTGCGGCGGCGATGCTCGGTGGGGTCGGTCGTGACTTCGATCTGCTTCTTGAGCAGGGTGGAGGTGATCTCCGGTGGCAAGGGCAGGCGCACGCTGGGACCGCTGGGCTTGAGATTGAGCTGACCGCTCACGCTCAGCAGCGCATCACGCAGCATTTCGCCGGTGAGGCGTTTTTGCTGGGGCACGGCCTGGCGGTAGGCGCGGGACATGACGATGAGCTTGTGGAGGCGTTTGAGGCTCCACTTTTGACGCGGGAGCTCGGCGGCGAGCCAGTCGAGCAGTTCAGGATGCGTTGGAGCCTCGCCTTGATGCCCGAGATCGCCGGGATTGCCGGCCAGCGGCTTGCCAAAGTGCTGCTGCCAGAGGCGATTGGCCATCGAGCGGAGGAAAAGCACGTTCTCACCACTCGTGATCCATTTCGCCAAAGCCAGCCGGTCCGGCTTGGAGCCTTCCGCAGGCTTGGTGAGGCCGATGCGAGGAAAAGCGGGCTCCACGGCGGGTCCGGGGCGTTTCGATTCACCTCGCACAAAGACGACGCTGGCGGGCACACCTTCGTGGAAGACACGCACCATGGGGCCGATCTGCTTGCGCTCCTTCGGCAGCACCGTGTTGTCGAAAAAGGCCCGCAGGCGATAAAAGTCCGCCTGACTAATCGGATCATACGGATGCTCGTGACACTGCGCACAGCCAAACGTGAGTCCGAGGCATACGGTGCCGACCGTGGCCGTCATGTCGTTGAGGAAGATGTGGCGGCGCTCGATCTGGTTGTTCACGTCCGGCATGTCCGGCCCGGCCAGCAGGAAGCCCGTGGGGGCCTCCGCGCCCATCAAATCTCCCGCAATCTGCTGCTGCACAAATTGATCGAACGGCAGATCCTTGTTCAACGCCTCGATCACCCAGTCCCGATACTGCCAGGCCCGTTCACGCGTGGCGTCATATTCAAAACCATCCGACTCGGCGAAGCGGGCCAGATCCAGCCACCACTGCGCCCAGTGCTCGCCATAGCGTTGGGAGGCCAGAAGGCGATCCACGAGAGCTTCGTAGCTTTCGTTGGATAATTGGGAGGCCGAAGGCGGCAGCCCCGTGAGGTCAAAGGTCACGCGGCGGATCAGCGTGGCGGCATCGGCTTCCTTCTCGATGGGCGTTTTCATGGCCACGACCGCATCAAGATCGGCCGCCTCCACCTTCGTGAGCGGTTTCCAAGCCCAGTGTTCACGATCCTTCGCGGTGATCGGCCGTTCGTCCTTCACCGGATCATTCGAAGCACGAATGGCCGCCGCTTTCGCGGCAACACCGCACGACAAAACGAGCGCCGCCAAAACGATGCCGCATCGTTTCATCACGCGAGCACTCCTTTCACGACATGAGACTCGCCCACGCCCGTGAGCTTCTCATCGAGGCCGTTGTGCTTGAAGGTCAGCCGGTCGTGATCGAGGCCCATGAGATGCAGAATCGTCGCGTGGAGGTCGTGGACGTGCACTTTGTCCACGGCGGCCCGCAGGCCGAACTCATCGGTGGCTCCGTGAATGTGGCCGTGCTTCACGCCGGCACCGAACAGCACGGTGGTGAAGCCCCAGGGGTTGTGATCGCGGCCCACGCCTTTTTCGCTCATCGGCATGCGACCGAATTCACCGCCCCAGATGACGAGGGTGTCCTCCAAAAGGCCGCGTTGCTTCAAATCGCGGATCAAACCGGCCACGGGCTTGTCGGTGCGGGCGGCGTAGTCGGTGTGATTCTTCAAGACATCCTCGTGAGCGTCCCAGCCATTCGTATCGCCGGAGTAGAGCTGCACGAAACGCACGCCGCGCTCGATCATCCGACGTGCTAGCAGGCAGCGGGTGCCGAACTCGCTCGTCTTGGGTTCATCGATGCCGTAGAGACGCTTCGTGGCCTCCGTTTCGCGAGAAAGGTCCACCGCGTCAGGCGCGGCGCTTTGCATGCGAAAGGCCAGTTCGTAGGCCTTGATGCGGGCATCGAGCACGCTGTCGGCGGGGCGTTGCGCCTGATGCGCGGCATTCATCTGCTGGATGAGATCGAGCGTGGCCCGCTGGCGGGCGCTGCTTTGCGGGCTTTGCAGATGCAGGATGGGATTGAGCCCGGCACGCATGGTGGTGCCTTGATAGGTCGCGGGCAAAAAGCCGCTGCCCCAGGCGGGTGGACCGCCTTTGAGTCCGCCGCCGGGATCGGGCAGCACCACAAAGGCGGGCATGTCGGCATTCTCGCTGCCGAGGCCATAGCTCACCCAGCTCCCGAGGCTCGGCTTGCCCATCAGGATGGAGCCGGTGTTCATCTGATAGACCGACTGCGGATGGTTCACGCTGTCGCCATGGCAACTGCGGATGACGCACATCTCATCGGCGATCTCCGCCATGTGCGGGAGGAAGTCGCTGATCTCGATCCCGCTTTGCCCGTGCTTCCGAAACGGCTTCACCGGAGCCAGCAGCGGATTCTGCGCCACCTTCCGCCGCGTCTCGACGGCTCCATAGCTATCCGGCAACGGCTTGCCAGCCTGCTTGATGAGGTCCGGCTTCGGATCAAACAGGTCCACATGGCTCGGCCCACCATGCATGAAGAGCCAGATCACCCGCTTGGCCTTCGCAGGGAAATGCGACCGCGACTCCGCCATCAGATGCGACAGCGCCACACTCGACAAACCCATGCCCGCACCAGCCAGCAAGCGGCGGCGGGAGGTCAGGGCGGCGAGGTCGGGTGGCATGCGATGAAGACGATGATCCCGGCCAATTCTGTCAGGAGGCTGTTAATCCAGCCAGTTCTCGATTTTCAAGCCAGGGACCTTCTCGAAGTCCACGACATTCCGGCTGAGGAGCGTGGCGTCGTGAGCGAGGCAGATAGCGGCGATCTTGAGGTCCATGGTGCCGATACGTGGCAGTGACTTTTGCAAACTGTGGAAAATCAGCGCAGCATCCCTGTCGAATGGAAGGACAGACATTCGGACGAGCGTGTCGAGGCAGCGATGAAGCATTTCGTATCCGGTAAGCTGCTCTGCGCCCGCTCGCTCGCGCCGGATGAAGGCAATCCAGCCGCTCAGCGATTCCTCCGCAGCCACAATGCAGGTGAAAATCTCCGGCTTTTCGATCTGAATGCGACTTCTGAGCTTAGCACCCGAGGCCGTGCCCAGGACGTACTCTCGAAAGTGGTTCGTATCGAGCACGGCAAACATAAGCACTATTCATGGGCTCCTTCGCTACGGCGCCATTCTTCTCCCAGCCTGGCGGCTTCGCGGGATGCTTCATCGTCGGGCATGGTGCCAAAGATTTGCTCCCAGCCCGGTTTCGCCACCGGGGGATTCTTGGCTTTGCGAGCCTGGATCTGGCGCAGCAGTTCGGCGAAGGCGGGTTCGACGGTCGCGGTGTTCATGCCACAGAATGCCATGAGGCCTTGCGAAACGCAACCGCTGGCATCCGAGGCGATGGTTTGCTTTTCCAGCGCGAGCCGCTAAGTGCCGCGATGCTCGTTCTCCTCACCAATGACGATGGAATCGACGCCCCCGGGATCGCGGCGGCGGAAAAGGCGGTTTTGATGCGTGGCTGGCAGGTCGTGGTGGTGGCACCAGACGTGGAAAAATCCATGTGCGGGCATCGCGTGACCACGCATGAGCCCCTGAAGGTCGAAAAGCGCAGCGAAGGCCGATTTGCCGTCCAGGGCACGCCGGCGGATTGCGTGCGGCTGGGACTCTTCGCACTCGATTTGAAGCCGGATCTCGTTTTGAGCGGCATCAACGCGGGAGGAAACATGGGGCAGGACATCGTCATCTCCGGTACCGTGGCCGCGGCGAGGGAGGCGACCTATCATGGCGTGCGCAGCATCGCGCTGTCACACTATTTAAAGCGGGAGTTGAAGGTGGACTGGGATCGCACGGCCGCTTGGGCCTCGATCGTGCTGGGCGAGCTTCACCATGCCACGAAGGCCCCGCGGAGCTTTTGGAACATCAATTTCCCGCATCTGCCACCCGGCGAGCAGGACATCCCGGCCCGAGTGCGCTGTGAACCGGCGAAATCACCGCTCAATGTCAGCTATCAGCGTCGCGATGAAGCTGACGGGCTCGTTTTCGATTACAATGCGTCTTATGCCTCCCGTCCGCGAGATGCTGGTTCGGATGTGGAAGCGTGTTTTGCGGACAAAGTGGCCGTTTCGATGCTCAGCATATAATGTCCGAAGATGAATCGAACCTTCAGCATCAGCAGGACACGGCAAATTGCCTTATTTGCTTTTTGTGTATGGCCGTTCATCTGGTCGGCAGGGTTTATTCTTCCACAGGGCACACCTCGCACCTGTTGGTTCATGACCCTCGTACTCACGATGGGGTTTTGGATCGTGTTGGCCGAGGATTCTCAATTGCGCACTAAGCATCCACGAATGGCACTTGGGGCACGATGCATCGTGTATGCTCAGTTATTGCTCATCATCGCGACCTATCTTCGTCATAAATCCATCCTCTGACCAAGCCCCGACTGCCCGAATCGCCATGTTGGATTGCTGATCGTGGAAGTTCAGAGTGTTCGGGCGTGGCCGTCCTTCAAAAATCAGCAATCGTCATTCATCCATCGTCAATCTGCCTCCCGCATGTCCAACGCGCGTCTCTTCATCTGGTTCCGCATCCTCTTCAACTGCCGGTTTTACTACCCGGTCTTCACGATCTTGTTCCTCGATCTGGGGCTGAGCATCGGCGAGTTCGCGGCGCTGAATGTGGTGTGGGCATTGACGAGCGTGGTGCTGGAAGTGCCGAGCGGGGCGCTGGCGGATCGATTTGGGCGGAAGCCGCTCGTCGTGGCGGCCAGCGTGCTGATGGTGCTGGAGATGAGCGTGCTGGCGCTGATGCAGCCGGGGCATCACGACCTCGTTTTCTGGCTCTTCGTGTGCAATCGCGTCCTCAGCGGCGCGGCGGAAGCCTGTGCCAGCGGAGCGGATGAAGCGCTCACCTACGACTCACTGCCGGAAGGCGAACGCGAGACACTCTGGCCGCGTGTTATGTCGAATCTCTCGCGGGCGATGGCGGTGGGCTTCGTTATCTCGTCGATCTCCGGCTCGTGGCTTTACACGATCTGGATCAAGTTGCCGGTGCTCTTGTGCCTTGGCAGCGCCCTCGCCTGCCTCGTCGTCACGCTGCGCATGCGGGAGAACTGGAAGGCGCCGAAGAACGTGCCGCTGCTCACCAGCATTCGCGAAACCTGGGGTTCCATTCTGCATACGGGCGGCTGGATCTGGCGCACGCGCACGGCCTTTGCGCTGATCGTTTTCGGCCTCGTCTTCGACAGCATCATCCGGCTGTTTTTGACCGTCACGAGCAATTTCTACCGCCTCGTCGGCATCGAAGAAGGCTGGTATGGCGTGATCGGCACCGGCGTGTCGCTGCTGGGGCTTTTCACCGCCTCGCTGATGGAAAAAGCCACGCGTCGCATGAGCGGGGTCGTCAATTTCACCTGGCTGGCGCTGGTGGTGTTCGGCGGCCTTTTTGCGGCGGCGTATCCAGCGCAGGGCTGGCTCGGCATCCTGCTCGTCGTGCCGTTGTTCATGAGCATGCGCTTCCTGCAGTTCTTCCTCTCGCATTACATGAATGCCGTCGTGAGTTCGGAGCAGCGGGCCACCGCGCTGAGCTTTCGTGGTCTCACGATGAACCTCGCCTACGGCAGCATCACGTTGCTGTTTGGCTGGCATACCGGCTGGCTGGCGCATGCCAAAGGGATGTCAGCCGATGACATCCATGTCTTTGCCGCTTCGATGACCTGGTGGCCGTGGTGGTTTGCAGCGACGCTGCTCGTCGCGGGTGCTTGGGTGATGGCGAGGCGGTTCCATGGGCGGGCGGCCAACGCTTGAAGGCGCTTTGGAAGCCAGTTTGGAGCACAAAAACACTCCAGAGGACTCTAGACGACCCGCAAAACTCCTGATAGAACGGCGTTTCTCTCATCCACCAACCTCGCCGGGCCTTTGCGCCCGTCACCAACCATGTCCACAGCCACCGCTCCCGTATCGTCGTCTGATTCCAAGAAGACCCTCCGCAACGCCGTCATCCGCTTCGCCGGAAATTCGCAGGACGGCATTCAGTCCATCGGCGGCTTCCTCGCGCGGCTCGCGGGCCGCACGGCGCAGGAAGTGATGACCTACATGACGATCCCGTCCACGATCAGCGGCGGTCCTTCCATCTTCCAGGTGCATCTCGGCTCGGGCGAAGTGCTCACGGCGGGCGATGAGGCGGACGTGCTCGTGGCTTTTTATCAGCATAGCTACGACAGCCACTTCTCCGCGCTGCGTCAGGGAGGCATCTGCCTTTACGACAGCGGCGAGGTGAAGGAGATCAAGCATGAGAAGGGCGTCTTCCACATCGGCATTCCGTTCACCGCGGCCACCGTGGAGGCCATCGGCGGCTCCGCGAAGGATCGCGGCAAGAACATGTTCGTGCTCGGCTTGATCGTGGCGGTGTTCAATTTGGATAAAGAGAAGCTCGTCGGCATCATCAGCCGCCAGTTCGGCAAAAAAGACGAGTCCGTGCTGCGCAATGCGATGCTGGCCTTTGATGCCGGTTACGCGTATCAAATTGGCGACATCGAAAAGTTCGCGCTGGCTCCGGGCGAGGCCGATTCCGGCCACCGCATCTCCACGGATGGCAATCAGATGCTCTCGCTCGGTCTTCTTGCCGCGGGTGTGCGCTACGGCGCGGCCTATCCGATCACGCCGTGGTCCTCGATCATGGAAACGCTGCGCAGCGAGTTGCCGAAGTATGGCGGCATCTTTGTGCAGGCCGAGGACGAGCTCGCCGCCGTCAGCATGGCCATCGGCGAGGCCTTTGCGGGCCATCTCGCCATGACCGGCAGCTCCGGCCCCGGTTTGTCGCTGAAGATGGAAGCCCTCGGCTACGCCAGCATGGCCGAACTGCCGCTCATCGTCGTCAATGTGCAGCGCGGTGGTCCTTCCACCGGCTTGCCCACGAGCGTGGAGCAAAGCGATCTCATGCAGGCCATCTACGGCAGCCACGGTGACACGCCGCGCTTCGTTTTGGCTCCGAAAGATGTCGAGGATTGCTTCTACATCGCGCTCGAGGCCGGACGCATCGCCCGCAAATACTCCTGCCCCGTCATCATCCTCAGCGACCAGGCGCTCAGCAGCCGCATCGAGGCCTTTGAAGAGCCCGATCTCGACAAGCACTGGGTCGAGCCCACGCTCGATCAGACGCCGCGCGATGCCGACTGGAAGCCCTATCCTTTGGACAAAACCACGCAGCATGCGCCTCCCGGCACCAAGATGGCCGGCGGCAAGTATCCGCACATCTCCGGTCTCGAGCACGACGAGTGGGGCCACCCTTCCGGCAATGCGAAGATGCACCAGCAGATGACCAACAAGCGTCGTCAAAAGCTGCTCGATGCCGCTGCGGAATTCCCCGCGCCCGAAGTGCACGGCGACGCCAGCGGTGATGCGCTCATCATTGCCTGGGGCAGCGCCTGGGGCCCCGCGAAGGAAGCCTGCGACCGTCTCCGCAGCGAAGGTCACAAGGTCAGCGCCGCGAACATCCGCCACCTGCACCCGATGCCCGACAAGCTCGAAGGCGTCTTCGCGAACTTCAAACACATCATCTGTGTCGAGATGAACGACTACGGCGCTTACGGGTACGGCCAGCTCGCCATGCTGCTCCGCGCCCGCTACGCCGATCCGAAGATCAAGAGCGTGTGCAAAACCGACGGCCTCGCCTTCCGCGTGCGTGAGCTGGTCACCGGCGTGGAAAAATACCTCGCCGCCGGCCAAGCCTGATCGTTTTCCAACCTCGTCTTTAACTCCACCTCCTTTCCCAACCTCGTCATGTCCACCGCCGTCGCCACTCCTGAAGCCCCAGCCGCCGCTGAAGCTCCCGTCGTCGAAAAACTCACCAAAAAAGCCCTCACCGCCGATCACCCCACGTGGTGCCCGGCCTGCGGTGACTTTGCCGTGCTCGCCATGTTTTATCGCGTGCTCGAGAAGCTGAACATCCCGCAGGAAAAGATCGTCGTCGTCGCCGGTATCGGCTGCTCGTCACGCTTTCCCTACTTCATGAACACGCACAGCCTGCACTTCATCCATGGTCGTGCGGTGCCCCTCGCCACGGGCATCAGCCTCAGTCGGCCGGACGTGCATGTCTTCGTCTTCGGCGGTGACGGCGACGGCTTCTCCATCGGCGGCAACCACCTCAACCACGGTGCCCGCAAGAACATCAAGCTCACCTACATCATCATGGACAATTTTGTCTATGGCCTCACGAAGAACCAGACGAGCCCCACCACGCCCATCGGCCGCAAATCGAAGACCGACCCCACTGGTGCCATCGACCGCCCCATCAACCCGATGAAGCAACTCCTCGCCAGCGGTGCCACCTTCATCGCCCGCACGCACGCCGCGCAGGTGAAGCACATGGAGGAAATCTTCACCCGTGCCATCAACCACGACGGCTTCAGCGTCGTCGAGTGCCTCAGCGAGTGCGTCATGTTCTACCCCGGTGCCTTTGACGACAGCACTCCACGCAAAGGCGGCGTCTGGGAAACCATCGACGAAACGCAGCACGACGTCACCGACGACGTCGCCGCATTCAAACTCGCCGACAACCTCGCCCCCGGCAAATTCGGCGTCTATTACCAAGTCAACCGCCCCACCAAAAACGCCCTCGAGCAAAAGTGGATCGACGACACTCAGGCCAAACTCGGCGGCATGTCCCAGAAAGACATTCTCAAGAAGCGCTTCGAGGCGATGCGGTAAGCGCAGCGTCAAGCAGTCAAGACTTCGTCCGTCAAGGCGTGGTCAAGGTGGTCTCCCGATCATTCTTGACCACGCCTTGACCTTTTTGACATGATTGACGATTCAGCTCGCCCTCGCCCCATCGGAAGCCCCCGCGATGGGTTCCCGCCACGCATAGCGATGGGCCCAAGCGTTCGACTTTTGCTCCACGACATCCGCGATGAGTTCACCAAACACGGGCGTGAACTTGAAGGCATGGCCTGAATCACCCGCCGCCACGACGAGGCCTTCAAACTGCCTGTCGTGCGTGATCCAGAAGGCTCCGTCAAAGGTGTCGCCGTAAAGGCAGACGCGATTCGAATGCACCGGCGCATCCGCGAGCGCTGGAAACGTTTCACGAAGAAAAGCGCGATACTTCTCTTCCTCGCCCGCTGGCATCACCCGAGCATCGCTGGCCTTCACGCGACGGCCCACGCCATGATTGGCAACCTTCACAAGACCGTCCGCATTCGCCGGAAAGCCATACCAGCCCGTTTTCGCGATGTCGGCACCCCAGACGGGGAATGCCGGTGCTCGAAAGCGTTCCGGCTCAGACGGCTGAAAATGAAAAACCGTCTGCGCCGTGGTCCACATGACGTTTTGAAGGTGTGGCAGCACTTCTGGCGTCCAAGCCCCTGCAGCCACTAAAACGAGGTCCGCAGTCCAAACACGGCCATCGGCGCTTTCGATGCCGGTGCAGCGTCCAGCGGCCAAAACAGGTCGAGGAGCCTCCACCTGCTCAATGAGCTTGACTCCGGCCTCGCCAGCCTCTTGAGCCAATTTCGCGATCACGCGGCCGCTTTCCACCCAACCGCCGACGGGATTCAAATAGCCTTCGACAAACCCGTCGGCATTCCAAAGGGGATGTTTCTCGCGCAGCATCGCCGCATCCGTGCGCCGCAACGCATGCCCGAGGCCGCTCAGATAGTGAAAACTGTCATGTTCGAAGCCACCCGGCTTCAGCTCACTTCTCGACATCACCAGAAAACCATCCTCGTGATACAAATCGACACCCCAACGGGCATTCCACGCCCTCCAGCGCTCAAGGCTCAGCAAGCCCATCGCCGTGTGCTGGGCATCCGCCGCGTAGTCCATGCGCACGACCTTGCTGATGTCCGTCGAGGCAGCGTCCGGGTGCGGAAGTTGACCTTGATCGATGAGCGTAACCTTCCAGCCACGTAAACGCAATTCCAGCGCCGCCGTGAGGCCAAAACAACCGCCGCCAAGAACGAGGAGGGAGCCAGGTGTCATGTCACTTGGCTTTTTGCTTGTCCCATTCCGCCCGAAAGGCCTTCTCACGATCCGCGACATACGCGTGATAGCCCGCCGAATCGACAAACGGATTGCTCGCACCGCTTCCGAGCCGCTTGTGCTTCGCCTCCATGCCGTAGTAGCTGCCGTGAGCACCAAGGAAAAGATCTACCGGCAGCGCTTTGAGCATGGCAAAGGTCGCCGCGTAGTCCGTGGCGATGCTGGGATAGGTTTTGTTGCCAACGAGGATGTAACCGGGATTCACGTTCGGGCTGCCGATGATGACGGCGTTCAGTTTCTGGCCGTTGTCCTCCACCTGCATAGTCCACGTCGTGCAGCCCGGCGTGTGACCGGCCGTTTTGCGTGCCACGAGCACGCTGCCACCGAGCTTGATCTCATCCCCATCCTTGAGCCGACGATCCACCTTCGCTGGCGGAAACTGCGTGTAGTCGCCTTTGACGATACGCGTCTTCTTCGCGCCGCCATTCTCCACGGCGTCGGCATCCTCGGCCATCACGCAGTATTGAGCACCGGTATCCTTCAGGATCTCCGCACTGCCAGCGCAGTGATCGGAATGTGCATGGCTGATGAGCAGCACTTTGATGTCCGTCCATTTGAAGCCGAGGCCTTCCACGCTGGCACGAATGAGCTTCGGCGACTCTTCGAGGCTGCTGTTGATGAGAACATGCCCCTCCGGTGTGGTGATGAGATACGACGCGAGATCCCGCGAGCCGACGTAGTAGAGATTCCCCGCGATGCAGTGACCGGGAAAAGGCTCCGTCCATGCCGATTGCCCATGGGCGAAGCCGTAACACACGAGGAGGAAAAACAAAAAGAGGCGTCTCATGCGCCATGTGTGAAGCGCCAGCCGAACCCTGCAAGCGCGGCGAGCCTCGAAGTGGAGCCAACAGTCGGAATTGAACCGACTCACCGATCGCAAGGCAGTGTGAATGAAATTGGCCCTCGAGCCTTGATCATCTCAAGCCTGACCTTGCGCCCGAGGGCCTTGGTGGCGCGAGAGAGTGTGCCGTCGAGCGATGACAATTCCGCCTTGCCGCTTCGCAGGCGGGCGGGTATCCTCACCAGATGAGCGTCGCGACTCTCCAGCAATTTGGCCAGAACCTTCCCGCGTGGATGGCGCTGGTGATGCGTGGCGAAAGCGTTGCCATCGTGGACGGCGGGAAGGAAGTGGCGCGGCTGATGCCGCCTGCGGCCCCGGCTTTGAACGTGAACGGTGCCAAACCTGCCGCCGGGGAAGACTGGCGCAAGGCGCGGCTGGCCGAGCTGGAGGAAACCTTTCCTGAGCCGGTGATCGGTGCCAGTGCCGAGCTGGAGGCATTCCGCGCCGAACGTCTCTGAGTGCATGGCCTACGCGGATTCCAGCCTGCTCCTGAAACTCTTCCTGCGGGAGCCGGAGATACCCGCCGCGCTGGCACCTTCTTGAGTTCTGAATCCCACAGAAAAAACGAGGGCGGGCAGCCTTGCTCCGTGATCCATCATGGCTCAAACAGGTAGGCTGCCACCATCAAGAGCGAAAACTTAAAATGCATGAACTCAATCTTAAACCCCCACCAAGTCGCTTCTAGTGGCTCGCTTGGCTGGCAATGAGAGCGGCGAGCAAGGACTTTGCGGCAAGCCGTTATTCATGATCACTTCGATCTCCTCAGGATGTGGCATTTCATTCTGGCATTCAGCTAACAAGGAAACAATATTCAGCATTGCCTCGCCGAAGAAGGCTTGAATTGATTTCTCCAGTTCCTCGTCCTTATGAGCCAGCTTTGCCAATTCGCGCATAGAATCACGCATGCCAAATGCATACATTTTGATCCTTTCCACATGGTTCATGGGCTTCCCGATTTCAATGCAGATTTGTTTACCAGTGTGAAGAGCATATCCTCTTAGTGTCTCAATATCTAGTTCGCTATCAAGACCGCTTTCCTTCTTCGAGATGCAGCCTTGAGTGCAGCCCAGTTTCGCGGCTAGATCCTCTTGAGTTAATCCAGCAGCCATCCGGAGAGCTGCCAGTTGCCTTGTAAGGCGGGACTCCCGAGAAAGGGCCAGCATATCTTTGATCGTATCTTCGCTTGTGCCATCTTGCTTTAGCATATCGGTGACGTTTTTAAAGCGAGCTCGACCAGGTTTGATGCTGCCTTTCTTTTCCAAGGTTTCAGTGTTCATATGTGACGATTTGTGGTTGGGGTGATGTGCCTATTGGCTTTCGACTTCGTTCCTTAAAGCATCAACGAAGTCGGAAGCCAATTTTACATCTGCTTGCTGTGTGTTTTTATTCCCAATCGTAATGAGATGCAGATCTCTCGACTCTTCCTCGGCATATGTGTATAAACGTGTTTCTTGCAATCCTTGCCCCCCTGCTTTCTGATCTACTGCTATGACTCCTTTAGGCTCGTGGTGCAAGAAACCGGCTTGCACCATTTTGGCATTCTTACTCTGATTCAATTGTTGCAAATATCTCCCTAAATTATGAAGAACCGCAACAAGTTCTCTCTTGTGGGTAGGGGGCTTCGCGCACGACGGGGCCCGCAGGCCGGGGGCCGCGGCGGGCCGGCGGAAAGGGCGGGGGGGGGGGGGGGAACAGCCCCTGGTTCTGGGCGCGGCGGGCGGCGCCGGGGCAAAGAGCCCCGGGGCCGTGCACCATCGCACAGGAGAAGGCGGGTAAAAGCGGTTTTTTCCTGGCCGAGGGGCCTTGTGCTTTTTTTCATAAAATTTCTTATCACGTTCGAATTGGTCTGAAGGAACGATATTCCACATGAAGCAATTAATATTCCAATTTGGAATGTTAGTCAACTTTTTCCGGTGAACCGCCACTGCACTCTCGGTAGTTGAGACAGCACCGGCCCACCTCTCTTTTTTTGGCTAGCCGTGACGGGAGCGCAGGATAAGGCGGGGGAAACCAGCCCCGACACTGCTAGGGGCCGCTTCTGTGGCAAAGGGACACCGCTGGCGTGCGGGAGGCGCATACGAGAGTTTGCCTGAAAAAAAGTGGCAACAGCAGAGTAGGAACACCCGCGACAACCCCAGACGACAGCCAGTGGAGGAGGGTAAAAAGGCTGTCGTATCGAAAAGCCGGGGAACTGTGGAGCAGTTTCAACCAGGAATGCCTGCCGGTGAGCAAGCCGCCCGATCACTGGACCGCTGGAATGGGTTCTGAGCCGGGGGAAATCTCCCGAATGGCCTCCCGGTTTTAAAAACCGCTGGTGGATTCAATCCGCTTACAATCCGCTTATTTTGGGGCTTTTGGTGCCTTTTCGTGCTTTCCCCTGCTTTTCGATGAATTTCACCGGATGGCGCTGAAAGCCTTGATTTTAGGGCTTTTCAGCGATTTTAGAGTGGAGCCAACAGTCGGAATTGAACCGACGACCGGCGGTTTACAAAACCGCTGCTCTACCGCTGAGCTATGTTGGCCTAACTTTTCGGGGCGCGAGACTAGCCGCAGTCGATGATTCGGCAAATGGATTTCCACCTTGGCGGCACTTCGTGGCGTGCTAGCAATGCGGCGCATGCCTTCTCTCGTCTTCGCCACGTCCAATGCCCACAAAACCCAGGAAGTCCGCGCCATGCTGCCGAGCTTTGAAATCGCCGACCTTCGCGATCACCCCGGACTGACCTTGCCGGAGGAGACGGGCGAGACCTTTGAGGCGAATGCGATCATCAAGGCCGCAGGCGGCAGTGCTCATCTGCCGGGTGTGCTGGTGCTGGCGGATGATTCGGGGCTGGAAGTGGATGCGCTGGGAGGCGCGCCGGGCGTGCGATCGGCCCGCTACTCGGGCGAGAAGGCGACGGATGCGAGCAATCGCGAGAAATTGAAGGTGGAACTGGCGAAGCTGGCACCGCAGGGGCCTTTCACGGGACGTTTCCGCTGCTGCATGGCTTTGGTGAAAGATGGCCAGACGCTGCATGTGGCCCACGGCACGGTCGAGGGCACGCTGCGGCTGCAAGAGCAGGGCGAGGGCGGGTTTGGCTATGATCCCCTTTTCACGCCGGAGGGCTTCACGGATACCTTTGGCGTTTTGCCTGCGGAAACGAAGAACAGCCTAAGTCATCGCGCCCGGGCGCTGGCGAGCATGAAGGCCTGGATGGAGGCCAATCTGTGAAACGCTTGCTGCTGCTCCATGCCGCGCTGCTGAGTGCTTGCGTGGCTCCGTTGCCGCCGCCGCCGGCTTTTCAAGAACCGATGCCCCCACCTCCGGCGATGCCGGTGGAGGCACCGCCAGACTTCACACCGGCTCCTGAGGCTCCGGTGGAATCGCCCGCGACGAATCGCCGGGTGCGTCCATTGATGGGCGGGCAGGCATGGTTGCATGAATTTGAGGCGGGTGGCGCTTCCTGGCAGGTGGTGGTCTTGGATGGCCGTTACAACACGCTGCGGGTGGTGGATCAACCGGACTCATGGGGAGGTGGCGGAGCGATTGATGATGTGCTCGATGCCTCGGGTGCGATCGCGGGCGTGAATGGTGGCTTTTTCTCGACGACCTTTGAGCCGCTGGGGCTGATGATCGCGCAAGGTCGGCGGACGGGTGCCTGGCAGGCAAACAAGCTTCTCACGGGATCGCTGGTCGTCTCGCAAGGGATGCCGCGTTTGGTTTGGAATGCGGAAGGTCGCCGGGAGGCGGGCGTGTCGGATTTCTTGCAAGCGGGACCGCGTCTGGTGGATGCGGGAAGGCCGATGACCAGCCTGGATCGCACGAAGAATGCGGCGCGGAGCTTCATCGCGACGAATGGCGGACGTCTGTGGGCCATCGGTGTGGTGCGCAGCACCTCGCTGGCGGAACTGGGACGCCTGCTGGCGATGCGGAGTTTGATTCCCGGCTTTGCGGTGAATCGAGCGTTGAACCTCGATGGAGGTCGCTCAAGTGCGATTCACGCGCGGCTTTCCGATGGCAGCACGATCACCGAGCCGGGCTGGTCCACGGTGCGGAACTATGTGGCGGTGGTGCCGCTACGCTGAGCGACGCATGGCGGTGGCCACGCGATGCACGGTTTGGGTGAGCTCGCCGGCCTCGTAGGGCTTTGGCAGCACGCAGACAAAGCCGCGTTCGAGGAATACCATCTGCACCTCCTGCGTGACGCTGCCGCTGGTGCATACGATGCGGGCATCGCGGTCGAGGGCGAGAATCTCAGTGGCCGTCTCGGTGCCGTTCATGCCGCCGCGTAGGGTGAGGTCCATGAGCACGACATCGGGCGGTGTGCCAGTGCGGTAGAGGCTCTGGTAGATTTTGATGGCGTCCTGGCCGTTGTCGCATTCCACACAGTCGTAGCCGCAGCGTTTGAGGATCATCTGCGCCACGCGGCGGAGATCGTCCTCGTCATCGACGATGAGCACGGTGCCCTTGCCATGCTTGAGTGGCACGGGGGCGTTGTCAGCGGGCGCGGCGGGCTTTGCCGTGGCGGAATCATCGGCGGCACGCAGGATGACACGGAACTCGGTGCCGAGGTTGGGCGTGGAGGAGACCCGAATGTCTCCGCCCATCTCGTCGATGAAGCGTTTGCAGGTGGTGAGACCGATGCCATTGCCATCGGCTTTCGTGGTGAAGGACTCGCGGAAAAGCTTTTTGAGGTTCTCCGGCTCGATGCCGCAGCCGCGGTCACGCACAGTGATCTCGACGTGCGCTCCGGCGCGGAGCTGGCCATCG
The DNA here is from genome assembly GCA_016713245.1 of Verrucomicrobiaceae bacterium. GTDB lineage: Bacteria > Verrucomicrobiota > Verrucomicrobiia > Verrucomicrobiales > Verrucomicrobiaceae > Prosthecobacter. Next base: position 3,182,828 of record JADJPM010000004.1, read on the forward strand.
CCATTCGCGGGAATGGTGATGTTTTTCGAGTCCACATCCATATAGCCGCCGCAGGGCATGGCCTGGATGCCATTGAAGACGAGGTTTTGCAGCACCTGGCTGAGCTTCACGGGATCGGCGATGGCGAGACGCAGATCGTCCGGCGCATGGACGCGGACCTGCACATTCGATCCAGCTCCGGCGAACTCCACGGAGTCGCGGATGACAATGGCGACATCGGTGGGCTCTTTCGGCTTCGGCTTGGCTTTGGAGGCGTTGACGACCTGCGAGGTGAATTGCTTCGCACGCTTCAGGCCAGCAAAGATGAGCTGGAGTTCCTGGGCGACAGGCGAATGCTCCTCCAACTGCGGCAACAGCGCAGAGAGCCGCGTGATGGCAGGACCGATGAGGTTGTTCACGTCGTGCGTGATGCCTTGCGCCAGAGCAGCTAGGTTTTCTTTGCGGAGCTGGACGGACTGGGCGTCAAGATCATCGGCCGCTGGCGCTTTCGTCGTGGCGACCGCCTCGGTAAGCGGTTTAACGAGCACGATGAACTTGAGCAGCTTGCCCATGTCCGTGAAGACAGGGCGCACCCGCCAGTGGCAGAGCGTGGAGCCCGAGCCACCCAGCCATTGTAGGGAGGCCTCGCAGTCCGCCGCTCCGGCATTGGCGATGGCTTTGCCGAGACAAGCCATGAGTTTCATCGCGTCGGCCTCACTGGCGGCCATTTCGGCCAGGCCCATGCCGCGAAGGCCGGTTTCCGGCTTCGCCCGGGACATCATGACGGCCTGGGAGTTCCCATAAATGACAGGCGGGCCGATTTTCGGATCGGCGGCGGTCGTTTCGACAATCATGACCCCTTCGCCAACCTGATCGAGAGAGGTTCGCAGATAAAAATTAGCCTCTTTGATCTGTTGCAGCGCTTGTTCGAGCGAGGCGAGAGCCGCTTCAGGGGCGGCGGGGAGGACGGGAGAGTCGATCATGGTATTTTCCGCGAAATTTGGCTCTATTAAGCGAGTCCAAATAGTTAAGTAAATCTAAATTTTCGGACAAACCTACCTTTTGAATGTCAAAAATGATAATGGAGACTTCGAGCGGCAACAAAGCCTAAAGGTACTGACGCGACCCAAGGGACTCCAAACGGCTCACCGAAGGCTGCCAACGGCTCATCCATTCCATGCCCCGTGATCAATGCATTTTGCATATGGCAAAATAGACCTTGCCACATTTGACTTCTCATCTAGCATCCGCGCCCCTATGTCCAAAAATGCCGGTATCGCCAAGACGAGGAAAGCTTATTCCAAGCGGTTCAAAATAACTGCCACGGGTAAGGTGCTGCGCCGTAAACAAGGCAAGCGCCATATCCTGCAGAACAAGAGCCGTAAACGGAAACGCAACCTCGGTAAAGTCGCCCTCGTGGCGGAAGTAGATGTCAAAGCCATCAAGGCGAACATGCCGTTCTCCCATCGCTAAGACGACTACGGTTTCTCAATTGAAACCACGATGAATCTGCCTGATCCCCTCCGGGATCTTCGAACAGGTGAGGCAGACCATCGCTACCCAAACAACAGCCTGATCATAGACAAAGACACATGCCAAGAGCCACCAACGCCCCCGCCAGCAGGAAGCGCCGCAAGCGCGTGCTGGCAAAAGCCAAAGGATTCCGCGGATTTCGCAGCACGCACTTCCGCTATGCCAAGGACGCCGTCCGCAAGGCCGAAACCTACGCCACCCGCGACCGCAAGGCCAAGAAGCGCAGCTTCCGCAACCTCTGGGTCCAGCGCATCAATGCAGCCACCCGCCCCCTCGGCCTGAGCTACTCCCGATTTATGGAGGGCCTCAAAGCCGCCGGCATCACCCTTGACCGCAAAGTCCTCGCCGACCTCGCCGTCAAGGACGCCGCCGCCATCGAAGCCCTCGTCCAGCAGGCCAAGGCCGCGCTCGAACAGAAGGCTGCCAAGGCATAAACGGCGGACCATCTTCTCTTTGAAACAAGCTGACCGGAGCCTAACAAGGCTCCGGTCTTTTTTTTCGTTGATCGGAAAACGATTGCCTTAGGGACGGGTATTTGATGCAATCGGCTGAATATCCAACCCTCCGCATCCCATGACCCGCACACGACTCTTTTGGACGGCACTCAGTGTTTTTGCCCTGGCCGTCTGGCTAATGACACGCCCCTCACATGAGGAAGCTTCTGGCGTGGCCTCTTCTTCCTCAGGAGGTCGCTCAACAGCCGTTGCCGTGGAGGCAACCTCTGGGCAAGCCCCCCTCTCGCCGCCTTCACCGGCCACCCCTTCATCATCTTCAAACGCGAGCCTGATCACCACCGGGCAACTCGCGACGGCGAGCACCCTTCAGACTCCTGCGGCCGCATCACGCACGGGGACCGCTTCAACAGCGAATTCCGGCTTCGTTTCGCTACCTCCCGAGGCGATGAAAGCGGCGCTGCTGAGCCAGAAGCGTGACCTGAGTGATCCCGACCAGCGGGCTGAACTGGTGCGGCAGTTGAAGGCCATCGAAGACGCCGAACTGCGGACGGCCCATGAGAAGGCAAGGAAGCTGGGGCTTCCGATCGAAGGTGACAAGCCGGGAGGCGGACGCTTCGCTCTCGTCGGCTTTGACGGAGACCGGCCGTTGTATCATGAGACGGAGAATGTGAACGCGGCCATCAGCACGGCGGCAAACCTCGTGCGCTCCACCGCCCCCTACAATGTGGACGGCACCGGCTGGAAGATGGGACTTTGGGAGGCCGGGGGCATCCCGCGTGTGACGCATCAAGAGTTCGCCACCTCGCGAATCACGGTGCGCGACGGCTACACCATCGTCTCCGACCACGCGACGCATGTGGCAGGCACACTGGCCGCGACAGGTGTGAATGCCTCGCTACGCGGCATGGCGCCCGGTTTGCTGATTGATGCCTATTCGTCCGGCAGCGAGATTTCGGAGATGACCTCCGCGGGTGCCGCCTACAGTGGCGAGCCGGGCAAGATTTACGTCTCGAATCATTCCTACGGTTACGACATCGGCTGGGATGACGGGGCCTGGGACGGGCTTTTCTCGGACAATGGAAACGCGGCGGATGACATTGAACCGTTCTTTGGCCGGTATAATTCCAGCAGTGTCACCCTGGACGCCATGCTGGTGAACCTTCCGTATTACCTGCCGTTCTATTCTTCCGGGAACCAGCGCAACGACGGTCCGCCTGCCACGGGAGCGACCTGGACGCACTCCACCACGGGGCTGACCTACACCTACGATCCCGCGCAGCACCCGGCAGGCGATGGGGTGTATAAGCTGGGCTACGACAATCTCGACTACACCAAGACCTGCAAAAACATCATGACCATGGGAGCGGTGAACGACGCGGTGAGCGGTGGAGTGCGCAGCCCGGCGACCGGCACCATCACGGATTTCAGCTCCACCGGCCCGGCGGATGACGGACGCATCAAGCCGGATGTGGTGGCCAATGGTGCCAGCCTGCTCTCAGCCGGCATGAGCAGTGACACGGCGAGCTACAGCTCCAGCGGCACGAGCATGTCGAGTCCAAACGGCGCAGGCTCCGCGATGCTGCTTGTCGATTACTATGGTGATCGCTTTCCAGGCCAGTTCATGCGGGCGAGCACGCTGAAGGCGCTCATCATTCACACGGCGGATGACATCGGAAATCCAGGCCCGGACTATTTTTACGGCTGGGGGCTCATCAATACGAAAGCGGCCGCGGATCACATCAAGCGCCAGGCGGACAATGCGGGCTACAACGGCATGATCGAGGCCTCTTTGACCGCGGCAGAGCCTTCGGACACCTACAGCTTCACCTGGAATGGCAGCGATGCCATCCGCGTGACGATTTGCTGGACCGATCCGGCGGGACCGCCGGTCAATGCGCACGACGACAGGGCCAAAGATCTCGTGAATGACCTCAATGTGAGCGTCTCGGGTCCCGGCGGCACCACACATTTGCCGTTTGTCATGCCTTACGTGGGTGACTGGACGAATGCGAAGCTCTCTGCGAACGCGACGACGGGTGTAAATACCGTGGACAATGTGGAGCAGGTGCTCATCGCCACTCCACCGGCCGCGGGGCTCTACACGATCACGGTGAATCACGCGGACTCGCTCAGCGGCGGGGCTCAAAACTACTCACTCATCATCTCCGGGCAGACCACGGACTCGCTGGGCGTCTCACCGGCGGATTCATTCCTCGCGGCGGGGGCCGCGGGAGGACCATTCACGCCTTCGAGCAAGGAGTACACGCTCTCCAACCTCGGCGGAGCCTCGCTCAACTGGACGGCTGCCGCCAACCAAGCCTGGGTGAGCCTTTCTCCAGCGAGCGGGACCTTGGATATTGGTGAAAGCATTACCGTGACCGCCAGCCTTACCGCGGCGGCAAACTCGCTGCCCAGCGGCAATCACAACGCCACGCTTACCTTCACGAACACCACCAGCGGCTCCACCATCACTCGCGGAGCAGTGTTGAGCGCCGGACGAAGTTTCCTCAGCTTCAATCTCGACACCAATCCAGGGTGGACCACGACCGGTCAGTGGGCCTTTGGTGCCCCTGGTGGCACGAGCGGTGATCCGACGGCGGCGAAAACCGGCAGCAACGTGTATGGCTACAACCTCGCTGGCGCTTACACGAACTCCATGCCCGCCTACTCGCTCACGACGACGGCGCTGAACTGCACGGGCAAGGAAAACGTGAGCCTCGGCTTCTGGCGCTGGCTCGGCATCGAGTCCTCTTCTTTCGACCAGGCCAGCGTGCAGGTGAGCAAGGACGGCACGAACTGGAACACCATCTGGGCGCACAGCGGCGGCAGCTTCACCGATTCCGCCTGGACCTACTTTGAATACGACATCTCAGCCACCGCCGATGACCAGCCGACAGTCTTTGTGCGCTGGGTGATCGGCCCCACGGACGGCAGTGTGACCTACCCAGGCTGGAACATCGACGACATCGTGCTGCTCGGCGACACCATCCCACCGCAGCCGGAGATCGTCCTGCATGACGGTGCCACCACCGCCGCGCCGCAGATCACCGATGAGCAGGCGGAGGTCATCGACTTTGGCTTCACATCGGGTGGTGTGCCGGTCACACGCAGCTTCACCATCGCGAATACCGGCACGCTGGCGCTGACCGTCAGCTCGATCACCGCACCGTCCGGCTTCACCGTGCTGAATGCGCCCGCGAGCGTGGCCGCAGGCAGCAGCAGCACCTTCCAGGTGCGCTTTGATGCCAATCTCGCCGGCATCATCGAAGGCAGCGTGATCATCACGAGCAACGACGCGGACGAAGGCAGCTTTGATTTCCCCGTGAAGGCCGCCGTGGATCAGGCGGAGATTGCCTTGGATTTGAACGGCATCCCCATCACGGACGGCCAGGCGCAGATCGTGGATTACCTCGCCACGACGCAGGGCAGCAGCGTCACACGCAGCTTCACCCTCTCGAATCTCGGCGTGAATGGGCTCACCATCAGCTCGATCACCGCGCCTTCCGGCTACACCGTCCTGGGCGCTCCGGCGAGCGTGGCCGCAGGAAACACCGCCACCTTCCAAATCCGTCTGGATGCGGTCACCGCAGGCATTTTCAGCGGCAGCGTGGTCATCGCCAGCAATGACCCGGACGAGGCCAGCTTTGATTTCCCCATACGCGGCACGGTGATCACAGGCGCGGTGCAGCCGGGGGCGGTGGACACGACGTTTGGCGGCACGGGCAGCGTTCTTCAGCGCATCAGTGCGGCTGACGGTTCCTTCATGGGACTGGCGGCCCAGCCGGATGGAAAAACAGTGGCCGCAGGCACGATCTACAATGGAACCAATGATGATTTCCTGATCGCCCGCTTTTTGCCGAGTGGAGCCTTGGACGGGAGTTTTGGCACCTTGGGACAGGTGGCCGTGCCGGTGGGAACAGGAAGTGACACCGGAAGCGACGTCATCCTGCAGCCGGACGGCAAAATCCTCGTTTGTGGCACTTCAAGTAGTGACTTTGCCTTGGTGAGGCTGAATGCGGACGGCACGCTGGACACCTCTTTTGATGGGGATGGAAAAGTCATCACCCCGGTGCTGGCCTCGACCGATACCGCGAGTGCGATCACACTCCAGACGGACGGCAAAATCCTCGTCGCAGGCAGCGCCAGCAATGGCAGCAACAACGACTTCGCCGTGGTTCGCTACAATGCAGATGGCTCGCTGGACACGACCTTCGACACGGATGGAAAGGTCACCACCGCCGTCCGGACTTCGACGGACTCCATCGCTGCCATCGCCGTAGCGGCGGACGGTTCCATCATCGTGGGTGGCAGTTCCAGCGACGGCGCGAATTTGGACTTTGCTCTTGCCCGCTATACCAGCACTGGAGCTTTGGACACAAGCTTCGATGGAGATGGCCTCGTCATCACTGCCATGCACACTTCGTTAGATGCCATTTATGACATTGCCATCGATGCCTCCGGGAAAATCGTGGCGGTCGGTGAAACGAACAGCAATGCCGGTCTTGCCATGGCCCGTTACAACACGGATGGCTCGCTGGACACGAGCTTTGACGGAGATGGCAAGGTCTTCACCATCATCACCACTTCCAACACAGGCTCTGCTTACGCGGTGGATGTGCTTTCAGACGGCAAAATTCTCGTTGGCGGCCATGGCTACACTGGAATCTTCTTTGAGGTGTTTTTGGCACGCTATGACAGTGGCGGCACGCTCGACACCACTTTTGGCTCTGGTGCGGGCTATGTGACTACCTCCATCGGCTCGTCGGACGACTGGGGCTTCTGCACTGCCGTGCATGCGAGTGGAAAAATCGCCGTGAGTGGCTTTGCCTACGACACCCGGCGTGACCGCCATCATCTCGTGATGTTTAACGCAGATGGTTCCTTGGACAGCACCTTTGATGGGGATGGAAAGCTCATGCCTAACTTTGGTGAATCGGCGGATTTTGGCTTCGCCCTTGCTCAGGGTGCTAATGGCACGCTCACCCTCGCCGGTTATAGCTACGCCGGGCGTTCGGATGACTTTGCCGCCGTCCAGTGGCAGCCGGATGGCAGCTTGAACCCGGCCTTTGGCACCGCTGGGGTGACCGTATTCAGCACGTCCACCTCCACCGAGCGCGGTTACGCTGCCGCCACCCAGCCGGACGGCAAACTCCTCCTCGGTGGTTACATCGCCACGAACAGCAATGACTTCCAGGTCCTGCGCCTGAACACAAACGGCACGCTGGACACCTCTTTCGACACCGATGGCCGCGTGAGCACCACCATCGGCACCGGGGCGGAGATCGCCCGGGCTCTCGTTATCCAGCCGGATGGAAAGATCATCGCCGCAGGCTACAGCAGCAATGGCACGAACGACGACTTTGCCCTCGTCCGCTACAACACGAACGGCAGTCTCGATACCAGCTTCGATACGGATGGCAAGGTGACGACCGCCATCGGCACCGGAACGGATCAGGCCTTCGCGGCGCTGCGGCAGGCGGATGGGAAGATCGTGGTGGCAGGCTCCGCGGTCGTCTCAGGGACCGATTTCGCCGTGGCCCGCTACAATGCCAATGGCAGCCTCGATACCGCCTTCGACACGGATGGAAAAGCCACCTTCACCATGGGAACGGGCACAGATGTGGCTTACGGCATCACGCAGCAAAGCAATGGCAAGCTCATCCTCGGTGGCGATGCCACGAGTGACTTCGGGCTCATCCGCCTGAATGCCAACGGCAGCGTGGACAGCACCTTTGGCGTCAATGGCCGCGCCATCACGGCTGTCGGCAGCAGCACGGACACCTGCTACGCCATCGCCGTCCAGCCAGATGACAAGATCATCGCCGTCGGCCGAACCTTCAACGGCACGAACTACGATATCGCCGTGCTGCGCTACACGGCGGAGGGACGGCTGGACACCAGCTTTGGCACGGGCGGCAGGATCATCGCCGCGCCGGGCAGCGGGGATGACTATGCAAACGCCGTGGCGCTGCAAAGCGATGGCAGCATTGTCGTGGGGGGTTATACCTACCAAGGCACGAATCCCGAGTTCCTCGTCATGCGCTTCGTGGGTGATTCGCTCCAGCCGGAGATCACGGTCTTCAATGGGGACACCTCGCTGGCTCCTGTTTTGACGGATGATCCGGCCTCCATGGTTGATTTTGGCTCCACATCCGTGGGAGCGCCTGTGACGCGGGATTTCACCATCTCCAACACCGGCACCTCGGACCTCGTTTTGCTCTCCATCACGGCTCCCATGGGTTTCAGCGTCGAAAATGCTCCCACTCTCATTTCAGCCGGCGGCGAGGCCACTTTTCAAGTGCGGCTCGATGCGGTCGCGACAGGCTTTTTCATCGGAACCGTCGCCGTGACCAGCAATGACGCGAATGAAGCCGTTTACGAGTTTCCCGTGCGCGGCGGTGTGGACGTGCCGGAGATCGCCGTCAGCGCCGCGGGGCAAAATGTGATCGATGGGCAGGTTTTGCCTGCGTCCTTCCGCTCGACGCCGCAGGGCGTGCCGGTGACGCGGAGCTTTGTCATTCAAAACACCGGCCTCGCGGCGCTAAATATCAGTTCCATCACGCCAGCGGCGGGTTTCAGCGTGCAAAATGTCCCTTCAAGCATCGCCGCAGGCTCCTCGGCCGCTTTCCATGTCACACTCACCGCTTCATCGGCAGGCAGCTACGCTGGAAACGTGGTCATCGCCAGCAACGATGCCGATGAGGCCAGCTTCGAGCTTCCCGTGGCGGGCACCGTGACCGCACTGCCACTCGCCGCAGGCCAGCCTGATCCATCTTTCAGCGGCGATGGCTTTGCTCCGGCGGGTTTTGGCGGCGCGAATGACGAGGCCTACACCACCGTGGCCCTCAGCGATGGCAAAACGCTCATCGGAGGCAATGCCTACATGGGCGGTGATTATGACTTCCTGCTCGCCCGCCTGAACGCGGACGGCACGCTGGACAGCAGCTTTGGCATCGGAGGCCTGGTGACCACCCGTGTGGGAACTAGCAGCGATCGTATTTACAGCCTCGCAGTCCAGCCAGACGGCAAAATCCTCGCTGGCGGCTACAGCTACAACGGCAGCAACTACGACTTCGCCCTCGTTCGGTACCTTGCTAATGGCAGCCTCGACACCTCCTTTGACACCGATGGCATCGTCACCACGCCCATCGGCACGGCGGATGATTACGGCTGGCATGTGCTGGTGCAGCCCGATGGAAAAATCATTCTCACCGGCCAGGCTTCCAATGGAACGAACATCGACTTTGCCGCGGTGCGCTACACCAGCGCAGGAGCTCTTGACACCACGTTCGGAACGGGCGGCAAGGTCGTCACCACCATCGGCACAGGGGACGAGATCTCCTACAGCTCCGCTTTGCAAAGCGATGGCAAAATCGTGCTCGGCGGCTACGCCTTCATGACCAATGACGACTTCGCCCTGGTCCGATATAACTCGGACGGCACGCTGGACACCACCTTTGACACGGATGGCAAGGTCACCACCACTATCGGCACCGGCACGGATCGCATTCACGATGTCCTCATCCAGCCGGACGGCAAGATCCTCGTCGGCGGTTACATGGTCGGCTCGGACTTTGCCCTTGCCCGCTACAACACCAATGGCTCGCTGGACACCACCTTCGACACCGATGGCAAAGTGACGACGCCCATCGGCACGAGCACGGACATTGCCTATGGCATCTCGCTCCTGTCAGACGGCAAAATCCTCGCCGCAGGCTATTCCTTTGTCACCGCCACGGGGAATGACTTCTCCATCGCCCGCTACAATGCCAACGGGTCGCCGGACACGACCTTCGATGGCGATGGCAAGCGCATCCTGCCCGTGGTGGCAGGAAATTTCACTGACATCGCCCGCGGTATCGCCGTGCATGCCGATGGCAGCATCGTCCTGGCAGGCTATGCCTCCAACGGCGCAGACAACGACGTGGCGGTGACCCGTCTGGAGGCCGATGGCAGCACCCGCTCCACCTTTGGCACGTCCGGCGTTTCCCTCTTCAACGCAGGACAGGCGGCGGACTACGGCCTCGCCATGACGATTCAACCGGATCAAAAAATCATCGCCGCAGGCTACACCTATCAAGGGAACAACGACGACGTCACCGCTGCCCGCTTCCTGCCAGATGGTACGCTGGACAGCACCTACGGCACGGCTGGCAAGACCATCACCCGTGTGGGCACCGGCACAGACCGCGCCTATGGCGTGGCGGTGCAGCCGGATGGCAAGATCATCCTCGGCGGCTATTCATTCATCAGCACGAGCGACTTCATGCTCACTCGCCAGAACCCGGACGGCACGCCTGATACCACCTTTGGCAACAATGGCAGCGTCACCACCACCATCGGCACCGGCACGGACATCGGCCGCGCCCTTCTGCTGCAAGGGGACGGACGCATTGTTCTAGCTGGCTACTACAGCAATGGCAACGATGACTACGCCCTCGCCCGCTACAACGCGGATGGCAGCCTCGACGGCACCTTTGGCAGCGGTGGCAAAGTCACCACCCCAGGCACCGCAGGCACGGATCGATTCTACGCTGTCGCTGCCTATCCCGGCGGGCGTATCCTTGCTGCCGGAGAGACCCGTAATAGCGGCAACACTAGCACGGACTTCGGCCTCGCCCGCTACAATGCCAATGGCACTCTGGACACCAGCTTTGGCACCAGCGGCCTCGTGACGCTCTCGCCTTCGGGTATCAACACGGAATATGTGAATGCCCTGATCGTCCTGCCTGATGGCAAAATCCTCGCCGCCGGAGAAGCCAATAGCGACGCCGCCATCGTCCGCCTCCATGCCAATGGCAGCTACGACCTCTCCTTCGGCTCCAGCGGCAGAACCGTCCTCCCCATCCTAGCCAGCACGGACACGATCTACGGCATCGCTCTTCAGCCAGACGGCAAAATTGTCGCCACGGGCCGCACTTACAACGGCAGCAACTACGACATCGCCGTGCTCCGTTTTCTCGAAAATGGCCTGCTGGACACCAGCTTTGACGGCGATGGCAAACTCGTCATCCCACATGGCACCGGCGACGACTACGGCTACGCCATCGGCGTGCAAAACGACGGCTCCATCGTCATCACCGGCTATACCGTGAATCCCGGCTCCGACACCCAAATGCTCGTCCTACGCCTGCTGCCGGATGCGCTCACACCGGAGATCGCCATCACGGATCTTTCCACCACGCCCGCCACCGCCTTAAATGACGGGCAGGCTGCCGTGCTTGACTTTGGCGCCGTACCGTCCGGCTCCCCGGTGACGAAAAACTTCAGCTTGAGCAATCCTGGCACGGCTGACCTCGTGGTGGACTCCCTCACGCCTCCCGCTGGCTTCAGCGTGCTCAATGCGCCCGCCGTGGTGCCCGCAGGCGGCTCCGCCACATTCCAAATCCGCCTGGATGCCTCCAGCGCAGGCGTCTTCAGCGGAGATGTTGTCATCGCCAGCAACGACACGGATGAGACCTCCTTTGAAATCCCCGTTCGCGGCAGCGTGGACGCGCCGGAAATCGCCGTGAGCCTCGAAGGCACCGCTTTGAGCGATGCGCAGACATCCACGGTGAACTACCGCTCCACGCTCACGGGCAGCCCGGTCATCCGCAGCTTCACCATCGCCAATCAGGGCTTCTCCAGCCTCACCATCAGCTCCATCACGGCTCCAGCGGGCTTTACGGTCCTGAATGCGCCTTCTGGGATTGCCAGCACCTCCAGCGCGGTTTTCCAACTCCGTCTCGACGCGGCTTCCGCAGGCCTTTTCAGCGGCAATCTCGTCATTTCGAGCAACGACACGGACGAGGCCGCTTTTGAAATTCCCGTCGCGGGCAATGTGATGGCTGTTTTACCGCCCGCAGGCCAGCTTGATGCCGGATTTGGCTCTGGCGGCCAGGTGTCGCATGGCATCGCTACCGCCATGGATCAGTATTACAGCGTCACCCAGCAGGCCGATGGCAAAATCGTCGCCGCAGGACGCACCTACACTGGTGGGCGGGTGAGCTACGATGTGCTCGTGACTCGCTGGAACACCGATGGCACCCCGGATGCCACCTTTGGAAATGGTGGTGCTGTCCTTTATGACGTGAATGGCAATGGCGACATCGCCAACTGCGTCCTCCAGCAGCCCGATGGCAAAATCCTCATCGCCGGCGCGGCCAACAATGGCACCAACGATGATTTCTTTGCCCTCCGCCTGAATGCCGACGGCACGCCCGATGCCAGTTTTAGCGGCGACGGAGAGATCATTATCACCATCGGCAGCAGCACAGATTACTGCCTTGATGCCGCGCTCCAGCCCGATGGCAAGATCGTGCTGGTTGGCTATTCCTACAATGGCACCAATGATGATGTGGCCGTCGTCCGCCTGACCACCACGGGTGTCCTCGACACGACCTTTGATACCGATGGTCGCCTCACCACTGCCATTGGCACCGGCACGGACCGCGGCTACAGCGTCGTGGTGCAACCCGACGGCGGCATCGTGGTCGGCGGCTATGCGTTCATGACGAACAATGACTTCGCCCTCGTGCGCTACACCCCCAGCGGTGCGCTCGACACCACCTTTGACACCGATGGCAAGCTCACCACCACCATCGGCACCGGTGCCGAGCAAATCTGGCAGCTCGGCCTGCAAAGCGACGGCAAGATCGTCGCCGCCGGCTACGCCAACATGCCGAGCGTGGGGGATGAATTCGCCCTCGCCCGCTACAACACAAACGGCAGCCTCGACACCACCTTCGACACCGATGGCAGGGTCACCACCACCTTCTCCACCTCCACCGACTGGGCTTACAGCATGGACATCCAGGCGGATGGCAAGATTCTCGCCACAGGCATCACCTGGAACGGCACGAACTACGACATCGCTCTCGCACGCTACACCACCGCCGGTGCGCTAGACACCACTCTCGACACCGATGGCAAAGCCACCTTCCCCATCGGTGCCGGGACCGAGCAAGGCCGTGGCATCAAAGCCCTCGCTGATGGCCGCATCGCCATCGCGGGCTACACCGCTGCCGCGCGCGATGACGAGGCCGTTTTGCTCGTCACCACCGCCGCAGGAGCCCTCGATGCCACCTTTGGCGGCACGGGTGTGATCAGCAGTGACTTTGGCGTCAGCTTTGACGCCGCCTATGCCATGGCCCTGCTGCCGGATGATCGCATCTTCATCACCGGCAATGGCAATTCGGGTGTCAGCAGTGACTTCCAGCTCACGCGCTTCCTTCCAAACGGGGCACCGGACACCAGCGTCCCGCCCGACGGCATCACCCGCGTGCCCGTCGGCACGAACTCAGACTTTCCGTATGCCATCGCGGTACAGCCAGACGGCAAAACCCTCCTCGCAGGCTACTCGTTCATGACGAACAACGATTTCAGTCTCATCCGCCTGAATGTCGATGGCACGCTTGACACCAGCTTCGCCACCGGGGGCAAGGCCACCCTTGGCATCGGCGCAGGCGATGACATCGCACGCGCCATCGCTCTCCAGCCCGATGGCAAAATCCTCGTCGCAGGCTACTCCAGCAACGGGAGCAACGACGACTTCGCCCTCGTCCGCTATCTGCCCAACGGCACGCTCGACACCTCTTTCGGCACCAGCGGCATCGTCACCACCGCCATCGGCAGCGGGCAGGATCTCTGCTGGGCCATCGCTCTGCGACCAGATGGCAAGATCCTCCTCGCAGGCCGCACCTATAACGGCACCAATGATGATTTCGCCCTCGTCCGCTATCTCTCCAACGGTGCCATCGACACCACCTTCGGCACGGGCGGGAAGGTCACCACCGCCATGGGAACCGGCTCTGACATGGCCTATGCCATGCAGCTCCTCCCGGACGGGCGCATCCTCCTCGGCGGCTACGCCTTCGGAACTAGCAATTTCGATTATGCCCTCGCCCGCTATCTGCCAGACGGAACTCTCGACACCTCCTTTGGCACCTCCGGCAAGGTCGTCCTTCAAATCACTGCCAACGCCGATTACATCTACGCTCTCGGGTTGCAGCCTGATGGTCGCATCCTCGCCACCGGCCGTGCCTACAACGGCTCCAACGTGGACGCCGCCACGATCCGTCTCCTGGCAGACGGCACCTTGGATGCCAGCTTCGGCACGAACGGCGTGTCGATCGTCAACAACGGTGGTGATGAACATGGCTACGGCATCGCCACCCAGAGTGACGGCAGCATCGTCGTCGGCGGTTGGGGTTACTTCGGCAATGACGGCCAGGTCATCCTCCTGCGCTACACGCCGGATGCACTCGCACCCGAGATCGTCGTGCATGACGGAGGCACGACTGCCGCGCCGCAGCTCGCCGACGGGCAAAGCACCGCCATCGATTTTGGCATTACCACTCCAAGCATCACCGTCACCCGCAGCTTCACCGTGCGAAACACCGGCACCGCCGATCTGCTGCTCTCCGCCATCACACCGCCCGGCGGTTTTAGCCTGCAAACGGCTTTGCCAGCTTCCTCGCTGGCTCCAAACGCAAGCTACACCTTCCAAACGCGTCTCGATGCCACCACCGCCGGCACCTTCAGCGGCAGCTTGAATCTCAACAGCAACGACACCGATGAAAGCACCTTCGACTTCCCGCTCATCGGGCTCGTCGTCGAAAGCGCCCCGTATCAATCCTGGGCCAGCACCACCGGCCTGAATGCCTCCAGCGGCGGCCTCGACAGCAATCCTTCCGGCGATGGCCTCTCCAACCTGCTCAAATACGCCTTCAATCTCAATCCCGCCGTCGTGGACCTGCGCACGCTCGTTCCCGGCAGCGGCACTGCCGGACTTCCCGCCGCCGAACGCAGCGGCAGCGGCCCCGGCACCGTCTTCCGCATTGAGTTCATCCGCCGCACCACCGGTGGCATCAGCTACCTGCCTGAAAAATCCACCACGCTCGATGCCTGGGCTCCCATCACCACCACGCCCACCGTGACGCCCATCGGCCCCGGCTGGGAACGCGTCGTCATCGAAGAACCCGCCGACCCCGCCACCGTGGACAAGATCTTCAGCCGCGTCCGCGTCACGCAGCCATAGACCGTGTCTCAAAAAGAATGTCTGAAATGACCGGCGAGCGCGGCGGCTCCAGTGACGAGCGAGTGACGCAGCCAATGGGGCTGCCCCGCCCGCCGGGAATCAGACAGACATTTTGAGAGCCGGTCTAAATCCACTGGCAGAAGAGCCCGAGTTCAGGCATGGAAACGCCCCCTTTCCATGCTCTCCCAACTCGATTCCCTCAAAACCGACGCCCTCGCGGCTCTCGCCGCCGCGCAGGATGAAGCCACGCTCGAAGCCGTCCGCGTGAACTTCCTCGGCAAAAAAGGCAGCGTTACCGCGCTGAGCCAAAATATGCGGGACGTGCCCGTCGATCAGAAAAAGGAAGTCGGTGCCAAATTGAACGACGTGCGCACCGCCATCACCGACGGCATCGAGACCAAAAAACTCGCCCTCCAAGCTGCGCTAGACGCTAAAGCCGTCGAAGGCATCGACATCACGCTTCCGGGCCGTCCGGGCACCGGAAACGGCGCACTGCATCCGCTCACGCAGATCCGCGATCTCGCCATTCGCACGCTGCGTCGTCTCGGCTTCATTTTGGCCGAAGGACCGGAGATCGAGACCGAGTTTCACTGCTTCGATGCGTTGAACACACCCGCTGATCACCCCGCCCGCAACGAGAAGGACACCTTCTACCTCCCCGATGGCCGCCTGCTGCGCACGCACACCTCCAGCGTGCAGATTCGCACGATGGAAGCCGCGAAGTCGCTCCCCATCCGCATCATCGCGCCCGGTGCCGCCTATCGCCGCGATGAGATCGACGCCACGCACCTCAGCGTCTTCAACCAGCTCGAAGGCCTCTACGTCTCCAACGACGTCAGCCTCGCCGATCTCAAAGGCACGCTCGAAGCCTTCTTCCGCGAGATTTTCGGCCCGAACACCGCCGTGCGCTTCCGCCCGCACTTCTTCCCGTTCACCGAGCCGAGCTTCGAGATCGATGTGAAACTCGAAGCCAAAGGCAAAGACGCCCGCTGGATCGAAATCGCCGGCTGCGGCATGGTTGACCCCGCCGTCTTCACCGCCGTGAACAAATCCCGCGGTGACAACCTCTTCGACCCCGAGACCACCACCGGCTTCGCCTTCGGCCTCGGCCTCGACCGCCTCGCGATGATCCTCCACAGCATCACCGACATCCGTCACCTCATCGAAAACGACGTCCGCTTCCTCCAACAGTTCGCCGCCTGATCAAACCCAAGCAAACTGACAGCAAATGGGGGCAGCAAATCCAGAATACAGATAAGTCCGATCCCATTTTTCTGCCCCCATTTGCTGTCAGCCAAATCCGAACGTCCCCAAGCCCACTTTCCCGTCATGCAAGTCTCCCTCTCCTGGCTCAGCACTCATCTCGATCTCAGCAGCTACACCGTTCCGCAGCTTTCTGATCTCCTCACCTTCGCCGGTGTCGAAGTCGAAGGCATCGAAGAACGCGGCGTGACCACCGACAAGGTCGTCGTGGCTCAAATCGAGTCTTTTGTGCAGCATCCGAATGCCGACAAACTCAGCGTCTGCCAAGTCAACGACGGCACAGGCATTCGCCAGATCGTTTGCGGCGCGAAGAACTTCAAAGCGGGCGACAAAGTGCCGCTCGCACTCCCCGGAGCCGTTTTGCCCGGCGGATTCACCATCAAAGAAGGCAAACTCCGCGACGTGGCGAGCCTGGGCATGATGTGCAGCGGCAAAGAACTCGGCCTCGGCGACGATCACGCCGGTTTGCTGATCATGTCGCCCGATTCTCCCGTCGGCACGCCCTTCAATCAGCTCAATCCTGCTGATGTGCTCTTCGATCTCGAGATCACGCCGAATCGCCCCGACCTCCTCAGCCACCTCGGCCTCGCCCGCGAACTCAGCGCCCTCACCAGCATCCCGCTCAAAGGCCAGCGCGACTACACCGCTGCAAAAACAAAAACCACCGGCTCCGACATCAAGCTGGAAGCCAAAGACGCCTGCCCGCTTTACACTGCCCGCCTCATCAAGGGCGTCAAAGTCGGCCCCAGCCCCGAGTGGTTGCGCCGTCGCCTCGAAAGCATCGGTCTGCGTCCCATCAACAGCATCGTGGACATCACAAACTTCGTCATGATGGAGATGGGCCAGTCGTTGCACTGCTTTGACCTCGACAAGCTCCACGGCTCCATCGTCGTGCGCAACGCGAGCGAAGGTGAGCAGCTGCTCGCGCTCGACGGCCAGAGCTACACGCTGCTGGCCGACGACCTCGTCATCGCCGATCAAAAACGTGCCGTCGCCACCGCGGGTGTCATGGGTGGCGAAGAAACTGGCGTCACCGAAGCCACCACGAACGTGCTCCTCGAAGCCGCCTGGTTCACGCCTTCCAACATTCGCCGTACGTCCCGCCGACTCGGCCTCAGCAGCGACAGCAGCTACCGTTTCGAGCGCGGCATCGATCCGCAGCAAGTTCAAGGTGCCTCCGAATTCGCCACCAAGCTCATCCTCGAAATCGCCGGAGGCACCGCAGACGATGTTTTGCTCGTTGCAGGCGAAACACCCGTCTTAACGTCCGAAATCACGCTCGACGACGACCGCGCTCGCAAGCTCCTCGGCACGCCGGATCTCTCCAGCGACGAAATCCGCTCCATTTTGACCAAACTCGGCCTCACGCATCAAAACGGCCGCTGGACCGTTCCCAGCTACCGCGCCGATTTGCAGCGCCCTGTTGATCTCATCGAGGAAATCGCCCGCGTCATCGGTCTTGATCGCGTTCCATCCAAAATGACCGCCGTCGCCGTGCCGAGCGATGCCACGGATCGCGCTTACGATTTCGCCATGACCATCCGTCAGGCCTTGGTCAATCGCGGCTGCTTTGAAGCGCAAACGCTGCGCCTCGTCGCCGACGCTCAACTCGCCGACACCCTCGGCGGCGGAACCGGCGTCGCCGTGAAAAATCCGCTCAGCGAAGATCACACCACGCTGCGCCCCAGCATCATCCCCGGCCTCATCGCCACCGCCGCGCTGAATATCCGCCAAGGTGCCGACCGCCTGCGCTTCTTCGAACTCGGTCGCGTCTTCCTGAAGCTCCCGAACGGCGGCAGCCGCGAAGAAGAACGCATTGCCATCCTCATCAGCGGCCCCGTCAGCCCATCCAGCTGGCATGCCCGCGCCCCACAGGCAGCCGACATCCATGAGTTGATGGGCATCATCCAAAATCTGCCCGGCCTCAGCCGTGTCAGCATCGAGCCGAAAGCCGTCAAAGAATCCCCCGCGAACTTCCTGCTCACCAGCGAACTCCGCGCCGGCAATCGCAACCTCGGCTGGATCGCTCAACTGCATCCTTCACGCGCCCGCGACATCAGCGCCCGTCATCCCGTCTACGTCGCCGAATTGCTCCTCAGCGCCCTGCGCCAAGGCAGCACCGGCCCCGCGAAATTCGAGGAACTCCCCCGCTTCCCCGGCATGACCCGCGACGTCGCCATGGAAGTCCCCGCCGACCTCCCCCACGCCAAAGTCGCCACCTTCTTCGCCTCTCAAAAAGAGCCCCTCTTCATCGCCAGCGAAGTCTTCGACGTCTTCACCGACCCCACCGGCCAAAAAATCGCTCAGGACCGCAAATCCATCGCCTGGACCCTCACCTACCGCAGCCCCGAAAAGACCCTCGAAACCGCCGAAGTCGATGCCGCCCATCAGCGCATCCTGGCGGCGCTCGAGAAGGCTTTGCCGGCCACGGTGCGGCGGTGATTGCGGGCGACTTGACGTATCGCAGCCCCCTGACAACGTGCGGGTAATGAATCTCCGCCCTCTCCCGATGCACGTTTGCTCCTTCGACTTGGCTCGCAGCGTGTTCGTTGTAGTTGCTCAGGCTGCGAAGGTGGTCTTCACGCGTTTAGCGTTTCGAATCTCCCATATTGCGGATCGCCGTCGTCTTCCGTATTGTGTGGCACTGTTCGCTACTGCCAGTTTATGCCTAAATGCTCATGCTGAGTCAAGGAACTGGCGGCTCTCCGGCGGTTATAGCTTCACGGGTGAACTGGTGAGTCACACAGACAAGCAGGTCGTTGTTTTGAGAAACGGCACCCGCTACAACTATCCCCTCTCCGCCTTCTGCAAAGAAGACCAGGAATACATTTCCAAGGCTCCGTCTGTGACTGAAAAAACTGCGGCACTGCCCTCCAATGATTTAAAACGCGCTGAAATGAGAACATGGACAGACATCCGCGGCAACCAAGTCACCGCATTGTTCGTCGGCTTAGCAGATGGTAAAATCTCCCTCCGAACATCTGAT
Organism: Verrucomicrobiaceae bacterium; assembly: GCA_016713245.1. GTDB lineage: Bacteria > Verrucomicrobiota > Verrucomicrobiia > Verrucomicrobiales > Verrucomicrobiaceae > Prosthecobacter. The sequence continues at coordinate 3,202,062 of JADJPM010000004.1, forward strand.
GGTCATGTTCACAACTTTCCGCTTTCTGAATTCACGGCGGAGGATCAGGAACTCGCCAGGAAAATGCTACCAAGCGCTCCTGCTTCCGTTACCCAACCACCCTCTACTCCAACCACCAAAGGAACAGTAGGCAAGCCCGGCATGCTACGCTTTGAGCTACAAGGTTATGAGGTTTCGCAGGATACAGCCGCCTCAATCTTCATCGCGCAACCCGACGATTTTGATCCTAGAGCCATGCTCACGACCACGGCTGCTTTGGTTGGCAATCGCAAAGCCAAGCTGGTGCAACTGCCGCTTATCGAAGCCTTTAGCGGAGCAAGGGCTGTCGCAACGCCGGTTGGAGGTTATTCGCTCAATGCGCAACTCACTTTGGGTAGGGATAATAGAACCGTGCAAGCGGTTTACATTCTTCGCCGGGCTTCAGATCAGGCTGGCTCGGCTACTGAAGCAGTGACCCGAATCGGTGATGTCGCTTTTTTGGGCAGTCTGCCGGGAACAGCCGCAGATAATGTTATGTTGGTCTTCTGCCGAATCAGCCAACTTTAAACCAAATATTCAGGGAGAACCGAGTCCTGGCCATGAACCTCAAAATCTTCAGTCTATTCCGCATTTTCACCTGCGTGCTGGCATTATCCTGCACGTCACCCCTCGCAAGTCAGGACGCCTCCAATAGATCAGCAAGAAACACTGGCCCCAAGAACGGTATCTTGCTGGTAGTTGGCTATGAAATGGAAAAAGTGAGAGCTGACGCCATTTTACAGTCGCAAGACATGACAACGAACGTCAAGCCTTTGATCGATAAGCTGGAGCTTCTCGCCAAGGCCAAAGGTGCGGACCGAGGTGCCTGCGCGGCACAAATCATCCGTTCTGGAATGAGAACAACCTTGGACATGGGGACTTCTTCATTTGAGATCGAACCCATCATCTCACCTGCGCAATCGGTGAGCCTCAACATGGTGCGCAAGGAAAAGCTGAGTGGCATCGAGTCCGTCGGCTCAGCGGTTCTGAACATCGGAGAATATGCTTTCATTGGCACGGTTCCGGACGTGAAGCCGGGCCGAGACGCGCTTTTATTTGTGCGCATTGTCATGCACTACCTAGAAAAATAGCCTGCATAACACCATGCGACGACTCCTTTGTATCCTCGGTCTTTTCGGCAGCGTCCGTGCACAAGAAGTGGCCAGAGTGACTGGTGTTGAGACCTTTGCTAGATCAGGAGGTGTGTTCGTGACCACACGGCAGCCTCCTTCTACGGGTGGCATCAAACCAAAGCCAGAAATCATCGAGATCGTCACCGGCAAGGATGGTGCTGCCTCAGTGGCTTTGGGAGCGATGGGCAGCGTGAAAATGGAGGCGAATACGCATATCCGCATGTCCTCCCCCACCGCTCCGCAAAGCCTCGAAATGCTCAAGGGAAAGCTGTTCCTCAACATTGATTCCGCCGAACTTAAGAAAAGACAAAACACGGAGTTCAAACTGCGGACACCCGCCGCCCTGCTGGCCGTGAAAGGAACCAGCTTTTTTGCATCGGCGCAGAGCGGGACCGAAACTCTCGGAGTGCATGAAGGAGCCGCCATGGTGCAGACGCCCTCCTCCAGGGCAGGCGTGTTACTGCAAAAGGGGCAGGCTTCCGTGAACGCCCCTGGCCAACCTTTGCTACCCAAGGCCATGTCCGCAGATGAACAGGCGATGGACAAGCAATACGCCTCATTCACGCCGGTCAAAAACGACGTCGCTCTGCTTCTCACCACAGGCAGCTCCGGCATGGCATCACGCTATTATCAAGGGGCTCTGACAACAGTTGACGGCACTGCGAATGGAGGTGCGGAGCCTTCTGTCAGTTTTTCGTTGAACGGAGCCTCCACTTGTTCGCTGGCGTTGAAGGAGAGCGGAGAGGTTCATGCGCGGTCACTTCAAAGCACGACAGCGCTGAACCAAAGCATCAGCCTGTCTGTTAGCGGGGCTGCTGTGTCCAAGCCATTTGCCGTGAGGTTTTATTTTCGTTCTCGACCTGGTTCCAGAGTCACCGTAAACGGCAAAATCATGACTCCCGGAGAACAGAAGCCAACTGCACAGCCCCCTCCTTGGATTGATTGCCTGATTGGTCTTTCCGGAGGGTTCAACACGGCTGAACTCACGCTGGCAATCGAGGCATCCAAGGCGAGTTCCCAAAAAGTCAAAGAAGGGGAGACTTTGCTGGAACTGGCCGATTTTGTTCTGCTTTCGGAGCCCGTCCTGAACAAACCTTAAGATCGCCGCATTACTTTTTTCCAGCGATTCCGGATCTCCAACTCATGCAAAGTCTCGTCCGCCTAAAAGCTTGTCTTCTACTAGGCGGTCTCGTGGGTCTAGGTGTCGCTATGTGCAACTGGATTGGTGTCTTAAATTCGGTGGAAGATTTAACGGTGGACGCCCGCTTACGAATACGGAAGCCACAGCCCGTTTCAGACGAAGTGAGACTGGTGGGCATCGGCGACCGGGATGTGGGGTCGGCCTTGGGGCGGTGGCCGTTTCCACGGGCGGTGCATGGGGATGTGCTGCGCATTCTAAAGGCCGTGGGGGCACGGCATGTGACCTTTGATGTGTTGTTCACGGAGCCCTCGGAGATGCCGCAGCATGATGTGGCCCTCCAGCAGGCGGTGGAGGAGCACGGGCAGGTGACACTGGCTTACCACTTCGAGCAGGCGGAGGTCGGTCCAAAGGCAGATGCATCCGCTGAGCGTCCACATTTCCTGCGGGATGGCAGCCGGTTTGGCCTGCAAGTGAAGGATTGGAATCTGGTGAAGGGGCTTCTGCCCATCGCACCATTCACCCAGATGAAAGCAGGCTATGGAGCGGTGAACGCGGTGCCGGATGTGGACGGTGTGATCCGTCGCGCGCCACTGTTCTTTTCCCATGAAGGCCGCCTGTATCCCAGCCTGGCGATGCAGACAGTGATCTCCTACCTCGGTCTGAAGGAGGACCAGATCCGCATCGCGCCCGGCCATGAGGTGACGCTCGTGGACACGCCACGCGGCACGCTGCACATCCCGATCGATGATCATGGGCAATACCGGGTGAACTTTCTTGGTGACATCGGCATCTTCACCCCGGCCTATCAATACATCGACCTCCATCTGGCGGTCGAAGTGCCGGAGGAGGGCGAGCGAGCCAAGGCAGCGTTCAAAGACCGTGCGGTGCTGATCGGCCTCGCCAGCAGCGGGAACACGGACATCGCCAGCACCTCCATCGGCCGCATGCCCGGCGTGGCGGTGCAGGCCACACTGGTGAGCGACATCCTCACCGGCAATCATCTGCGCTTTCTCCCCCGCTGGCAGCAAATGCTGCTCATCATCTCCGCCGGGACGCTGCTCGGACTGGGTATGTGGCCTGCGCGGGTGTGGATCGGCATCGCGGTCTTTATCAGCGTGAGTGTCTTGTGGTGCTGGGCGGCCTTTCAGGCGGCGAATGCCAACCTCATGCTGCCAATCGTTCCTGTGCTGGCAGCCTTCGGCGGCTCCACGCTCCTTTTGCTGGGTCTAGAGGCTGCGATGATGAAAAAAGACCGCTCACGCGTGGTCAGCGTGCTGGGCCGCTACATTGCCCGGCCCGTCCTGCAGCGACTGGTGGACACGGACAAATCCGCCCCAGCCTCCACGGAGCGCCGTGAGCTGACGATCTTCTTCTCCGACATCCGAGGCTTTACCGCCTGGACCGAACGCGCCGAGCCGGACGAGGTCGCCACGCGCCTCAACGAATACTTCGCCGCCATGACGCCCCTCATCGAGCGCCACTGCGGCACGCTGGACAAGTTCATCGGCGACTGCGTCATGGTTTTCTTCGGTGCGCCCGCCGCAGACGAAAAACACGCCCTGCATGCCGTGCAGATGGCACTCGACATGCAGCAGGAGATGACCCGCCTGAACGAAAGCTGGCGCAAACGCGGCTACGACCCGCTGCACATCGGCATCGGCATTCACACCGGCTTTGTCACCGTCGGCAACTTCGGCTCATCCGACTTCCTCGACTACACCGTGATCGGCCGCGCCGTGAACCTCGCCGCCCGCATCGAATCCCAAGCCGAAGGCGGCAAAGTCCTCATCTCCGCCCGCACCCATTCGCTCGTCCGCGACGAGGTGAAAACAGAGCCTCACCCCGACCTCGTGCTGAAAGGCATCCCCGATCCCCAGGTGGTGTGGGAAGTGGTGAGTTGACCTTTGGTCATTCAGTTATCCAATGGGGGCATGAAGAAGATGTTCCAAGTGGGCTTTGCAGCTTTTGTGTTGGTCGTCGTCGCTGCAGGCGGGCAGGAAAATCATCCCGCTGTGGCGCGGGTTGATCAAATCTTGCCGTTTGCCATCACAGGCCAAGTCACTTCCGCTACCACGTCGCCAAAACCAGACGACACATCCACCACGTCAGCGCCCGCTCAAAACACAACGGCTCCTGCACTGCTTTCTGTAACAACGGCGGGTGGCTCGATCAGCAGCGGGGCTGATGGTGGTGTTTCACTCATCCTCGGATCGTCCGCGCAAACGGGCACGGCAAGACTTGCCGAGGATTCAGAGGTCAAAGTGCCCGACGAGTCGGAAAAAGGCCACAGTCTGGAGGTCTTGAAAGGCAAGCTCTTCCTCAATATCAGCGCCGACCAGCTTAAGCGGCAGGGGAACGCCGAATTTAAACTCAAGACCCCGGCCGCATTGCTGGCTGTCAAAGGCACCAAGTTCTTTTGCCGGAGCATTGACGGCAAGGATACGGTCTGTGTTCACGAAGGCTCGGTCGAGGTGACAGAACCCTCCACTGGCAAGACTCTGACCATTCAAGCAGGCCTAGCGGCTGAGATCAGCCCGGGAATCTTGAGCGAAATGCGTGAAATGACGGACGAAGAAACAGCTCAAACTTCTCATTACGATCTGGCAGCACTAGAACACGAGACCATGGCAATGATTGTTGAAGGAAAAACGGGGGCTGGCGCATCGCTCTACACCATCAACATAAATGGCAGCCCATACACTTCGAACAAATTAACTGAAAGAGAAGTTGGCAAGCAGCCTGTCATGTTCTTCGGAGCCAATCTAGGCGGATTTGTTCGCGGTGGGGTGCCCAAACCTGAAATTACAGAACAGGGAGCAGTCCGCTATTATGCTTGGGCGCACAATCCTGGGGATGCTAATTGGCTCAAAAACAGCATTCCCAACGTGCTCTTCGGTGCCGCCGACAAAAGTCTTGTGGCTATCGGATTTAGCATTCGAAGCAAAGGATTAGAGAAAGCTCGTTTCAATCATCAATATTCTCGAGTGTCGAAGGACTTGAACAATAATTTCGGCTGCATCTACAGCCCACCTCCGTCGGATGGCGCGTGGAGTCCTTTGCTGCTTCCTCTCGGCCCGGCTATGGCAGGAGAGTCATTTAGTGTTGTGGTTCACCATAAAACTACGCGTGGAAATACAGAAATCGCTATTGAAACCTACAATAAGCCTGATCGTAAAGGCAATCTTCCAATTAACATGCCAGCCGTTATCGAAATGAAGGACTTTGTGATCTATTCAACACCATGATCCCACCCTTCCAAGAAGCCAAGACCACTCAGGCAGCTGCTTTGTGGCTGTAGTTGAGGGTTACCCTCCGCGCGTGGTGATCGACTCAAATCGCCGCGCTGAAGAAGGCTTTGCCTGCGACGGTGCGGCGGTAAGCGCCAAGGCGTTTAGCTCTCTTTTCCCACCTTCTCACGTCGTAGCCAGCCGATCAGGATGAAGGCAAGGCCGGCGACAATCATGAAGGTGGAAAAGAACTGCCCTTTGGTGAGGCCCATGATCATGGAGGAGCCGCTATCGGGCTGCCGCACGCCTTCGAGGGCGATACGCACCACGGCATACAAAACGAAAAACAGCCCCGAGATGATGCCATGCGGCATTTTGGGCCATTTCACGCGGATCCAGAGCAGCACCAGCGTGAGGAGTAATCCTTCGCCAAATGCCTCATAGAGCTGCGAGGGATGCCGGGGATGCAAGATTGCCTCCAACTCAGGTCGCCCACCGCGATGCTGCTCAAACCAAGCGATGATGTCTGGGCTGTGCTGGAGGTAGTCTGGCATGGGGGGGAGTTCCCCGCCCTGCTTCGCAAAATCTTCGTGCAGCAGCTCAGTGGGAAATTTCATGGCCCATGGCACCGTCGTCACCCGGCCAAAGAGCTCGCCATTGATGAAATTGGCGATGCGACCCAGAAAGATGCCGAGGGGGGCTCCGCACACGAGCGTATCACCGATGCCCGTCCATGAGATGCGGTGCTTTCGAGCATACCAAAGGCAATAAAGAGCGACTCCCGCGATGCCGCCATGGCTCGCCATCCCGCCTTGGTGAAGCATGAGAAAGACCCACGGCCGCTGGATGAATTCATCGAAGTTGTACAGCAGCATGTAGCCGAGACGCCCACCCAAGATGACACCAAACAAGGCCACTCCGGTGATGAAATCCCCCACATCTTTCTCGGCAATCTGCGAGAGGCCCCGCCGAGCCAAAAATTGCATGACGAGGTAGGTCAGGTAAAAGCCCGTCACATACGCGAGGCCATACCACTGGATGCCGATCGAATCCGTGAACTGGATGATCTTCGGGCTCAGGTCGTGAAGATAGGTAGCGAACATGCTTCTTAGCAGTGGCGAGCCTTCCGCCGCCTTCAAACACCAAAAACGAGGCTCCGGCTGGAGCTTGGTGACGCTTTTGAACAGCCAATTTTTGGCCGTTTCATGACACGCCGCTTCCCGAGCCGCGTACTCCTTCCCGATATGACCCACCGCCGCCACTTTCTCTCAACCCTCGCTCTCGCTCCTTTTGCTGTTCGGGGTCAAGAATCGCCCTCATTCCCGCCCACGCGAAAGATCACGAAGGACCCAGGCTTTCACTGGTTCGCCTACTACGACAAGCTGCAGTTCTCGCCGGACAACCGCTTTGTGCTGTCGAACAAGGTGAGCTTCGAGCATCGTTCGCCCACGGCAGACGATGTGATCGAGGTGGGCATGGTGGACCTTCAGGATGGCGACAAATGGATTCCGCTGGGCAAGTCGAACGCGTGGAACTGGCAGCAGGGCTGCATGCTGCAATGGATTCCCGGCACGGAGTCGAAGGTGATCTGGAATGACCGCGAGAAGGCCAAATTCGTCTGCCACATCCTGGATGTGAGGACGATGGAGAAGCACACGCTGCCTGCTCCGATCTACGCTTTGAGCCCGAATGGGAAAGAAGCCGTGAGCTGCGATTTCTCCCGCGTGGCGGATTGTCGCCCCGGATATGGTTACGCTGGCATTAAGGACCGCTTCTTTGACGAGATGGCTCCGGCAGGCAGCGGCGTGACGCAGGTGAATCTGGAAACCGGTGCGGAAAAACTCATCGTGAGTCATGAATTGCTCTCCAAGACCGGGACGGTGATGGAAAACCATCCCGATTCGAAGCATCACGCCTATCATTTGCTCGTGGGGCCGGATGGAAAGCGCTTCATCATGCTGCATCGCTGGACGCAGCCGAAGGGCGGTCATCTGACGCGACTGATCACGGCGAACATGGACGGGAGTGATCTACGCATCGTGATCCCGAACGGCTACGCGTCCCATTTCATCTGGCGGGATGCCACGCACATCCTGTCGCAGGGGAAAAACTGGCTCGGCAATCCCGAGTGGGGGGATTTCCTCTTCGAGGACAAGGACAGCGGCATCGTGGCGGAGATCGGTCACGGGGTGCTGGATGGCAGCGGCCACCTCACCTACCTCAAGAACAACGAGTGGATCCTCAACGACACGTATCCCAAAGGCGTGCGTCGCATCCAGACGCCGCATCTTTACCACATCGGAACGAACAAGCGCATCGACCTGGGCTACTTCCCGCAGCCGCCGGAATACAAAGGTGAATGGCGGGTGGATTGCCATCCGCGCAGCAGCCGGGATGAAAAGCTGGTCTGCATCGACGCTCCCGATGGAGCGAACGGTCGCCAGCTTCACCTGATCAACGTCGACGGGCTGATGGGGTGATGCGCGCTACTTTTCCTCTTCATCTGGATCAACCGGTCGGCCCTTCAAGCGCAGCTCCACCTCCTGGATTCGGGCGCGAACCACGCGGCGCACTTTGAATTCCGCCTCGCCGAGCTGGCAGCGCTCTCCCGGCTTGGGGACATGCCCGAGATAGGTAAAAAGCAGGCCGCCGATGGTATCAATGCCGGCAGCCTCGGTCTCGAGGTCGATGCCGAGCTCGTCTTTGAGATGATCGAGGCGTGCGCCCCCATCGAGGAGGAAGCGTCCGTGGCCTAAATCGCGAATTTCAGCGGCTTCGCCACGCCAGGGGGCGGCATCGTAGAGCAGCCAGTCGGCGATTTCGCGTCGGCTGATCATGCCTTCGAGACCGCCGTATTCGTCCACAATGATGAGGGGCGTGGTTTTGTCCCGCAGGTGCTCGTTCAGCGCATCGAGGATGGGCATCGTCTCGGGCACAAAGGCGGGCGTTTGCAGGCAGTCGCGCCAAGAGGGACGCCCGGCGAGCTTCCACGCGGTGGCGTCGATGATGCCGAGCACACTATCCGGCGTCTCACCATAGACGATGACGAAACGTCCGGAGGCCCGCTCCAGCATGGCCGTTGTTTTGGCATCGGAATCTTCCGCGGACATCAGCGGCAGATCGACCCGAGGCACCATGCAATCCCGCACGGTGAGCCCCTCGATGTCGAGAGCCTCATGAATCATGGCGCTCTCCTCCTCGCCGAGCAGGCCCTGCTCCTGGCGCATTTCGACGAGCGTCTCGAATTCATCCCGAGTGACCGGGAGCCGCGTCTTTACATTGTGCGGCACGAGTTTGAGCAGCAAGGCATCGGCGGTGCGGTCCACGATGTTGGTGAGCGGATCCAGCACACGGCGCAGCGGTCGCAGGAGCCTCAAGCTAGCCAGAAGGACCACGGCGGGCGCTCTGGCAGCGAAAAATTTGGGCACCATATCACCGAGAATCACAGTGCTGAGGAATAGCAGGGAGGATGCCAGCCAAGGATTCCACCCCATGACTTTGAGCGGTCCGGTGACGATCCACACGCCGATGGCAGCGAGGGAGAGGTTCAGCGCGGCGGAAAGGAGCTGCGCCTGCTGGAGCGGGGCGAAGGGATTGGCGCTGATTTCCCGCAAGTGGCGGGCCACGGAGCCCTCGCCAGCTGCCTGGAGCTGCTTTTCCACATCGCGAACGCTATGAATCGCCGTCTCCGCCGCGGAAATGACCGCGAGCAGAGCGAGGAGGGCGAAATAAAGCAGGAGAGCGGGAATGAGCATCGGTCTTGAAGCAAGGCCACGGCCAGTGTGAAGCGCGGAAGGCCTGCGGGCAACCTTCGTTCTTGCCAGAACAGGACCGATTTGATAATCACCGCCTGCTTATGCGCCTTTTTATCGCTTCCATTCTCATCCTCGCCTCCGCCGCCACGATCTCGGCGGCGGAAAAAATCAAAGTCCTGATCGTGGACGGCCAGAACAACCATAAATGGGACATCACCACGCCGGTGCTGAAGCATGCGCTGGAGTCCAGCGGGGCCTTCACGGTCGAAGTGAGCACCTCCCCGCCGAAAGGATCGCCGCCCGAGGCATGGCATGCCTTCAAGCCGGACTTCGCCGCCTACAAAGCCGTCGTGAGCAACTACAACGGCGAACCCTGGCCGCAAAATGTGCGTGATGCCTTCACGAAGTATGTCGCGGATGGTGGTGGCTTTGTGTCCGTGCATGCGGCGAACAATTCCTTCCCCGAGTGGAAGGAGTACAACGACATGATCGGCGTGGGCGGCTGGGGCGGTCGGAATGAGAAAAGCGGTCCCTGGCTGTATGTGAAGGATGGAAAGCTTTTCCGCGATACCAGCGCCGGCAATGGCGGCGCCCATGGCCCGCAGCATGAGTTCGTCGTCGAGATCCAAAACAGCGAGCACCCCATCACCCGCGGCCTGCCCAAGCGCTGGCTGCATTGCAAAGACGAACTCTACAGCAAGCTGCGCGGCCCCGCCGAGAACGTCGAAATCCTCTCCAGCGCAAAATCCGACCTCACCGCCGTGCAGGAGCCGAACAATCTAGTACTCAAATATCACCAAGGTCGCGTCTTCCACACCACGCTCGGCCATGCGGATTACTCGATGCTCGATCGCGGCTTCTTCACGCTCATCCAACGCGGCACCGAATGGGCCGCCACGGGAGACGTGGAGCAGACAGCCGCTGTGCCGGCGGATTTCCCCACGGAAGCCGCTGTGAGCGTGGTGAAGCTGGAAGGCTATCCGAAACAGGAAGCCCCAAAACCGAAGAAATAAACGCTCTTCGCCCAAACCACTCTCGTTTGAGAGTGGTACCCCGAGAAGGACTCGAACCTTCGACCAATTGATTAAGAGTCAACTGCTCTACCAACTGAGCTATCGAGGCATTTTTCGTTGGAGGACGCGTTTTCTAGACGGCTGGGAGGTGAATGCAAGCTGGAATTTTCCGGTGGGCGAAGACCGCCAGAGTCCTCACCCTGCTTCGAGGCCCGTTAAAAATCCACAGAAGCGAAGGATCAAGCCGCGCATTGAAATGGCGTGTGGCTTGCTGCTATAAGCTGGCATGAATTGGAACCTCAAATTCGCGACCCAGAATGAAGAGCTGCTCTTCGTCGTGCTCTGCATCCTAGCCGGCCTGCTGCTGATCGCCTTCATCCGCATCACCCTGCTGCTGCGCCAGCGTCGGCAGATGCAGGAGCGTTCTGAAAAGCTCGAAAAACAGATCCTCGACCAGCAAAAGAGCATCCTCGACATCCGCTCCGATGCGAATGCCTGGCGTGGCGAGATGCAGCGGCAGTTTGATGCCTTTCGTGCCGAGTCCGCCAAGCGTCTCGACGATGCCGATGTGCGTGCTGCGGGCACCTTGAACCGCCTCGACATCGCCACCGAGCAGCATGAGCGCCGTGTCTTTGAACTCCAGGCCTCGCTCGATGCCGCCCGCCGCATGTGCTCGGAACTTCCCTCTGCCAAAGCCCGCATCATCGAGCTGGAAAGACTTCTCGCAGGATCTGCTCCGGTGGCCTTTCAGCATGCGGCCCCTAGTTTCTGCGAGGAGCAGATGGAAGAACTGGCCGCTGCCACCAAGGCAGTTTCAGGTTCTGCTGTCCTTCCCATGCTTCCCTCCATGGAAACGCTGCTCTCCCAACCTTCCGTGACGGAGCCTGCCCCAGTTGAATCCGTTTCCCAGCTCCAGCAGCGCAATGCGGAGCTTCAACGTGCCCTCATCCTTGCTCGCCGTCGCAAGCCCGCCACACGAGCAAAGCCACGCGGTCGTTGAATGGTCATGCATCACGGCTAATGGCCAGGATGACCCGATTCCGCGCTGATCTCCTTTTGCTGGCCTGCGCCGCCATCTGGGGATTCGCGTTTCTGTGTCAAAAACGGGCCATGGAGCATGTGGGGCCATTCTGGTTTGTGGCGATCCGTTCGGTGCTCGCCTGTCTCGCGTTGGCACCGCTGGCATGGCGGGAGTGCCTTGGCAATCATGGCCGTGTGACCAAGCCCGAGATGCTTCGTGTCGGAATCGCAGCTGGCGTGGCCTTTTTTGGCGCTGCAGCCCTTCAACAAACAGGGCTCGTCACGGCCTCCGTGACGAACTGCGGCTTTCTCACCGCCTTGTATGTCGTCATCACACCCTTCCTCGCCTGGCTGATGCTCGGGCAGCGTCCTGGGCCGTGGATCTGGGTGGCGGCGGTGCTTTCGTTTTTCGGAACGTGGCTGCTCGGGGGCGGATCGCTCGCCGCCCTCTCGCGAGGAGACTGGCTGGTGGCCGCCTCAGCATTGCTTTGGGCACTGCACGTCGTCATCACGGGCATCGGTGCCCGTCTCGGCATGGTCGCGACTTTCACGGCGGTTCAATTTGTCGTCGTCGCACTCCTTGCAGGCATCACCGCGTCCTTTTTGGAGCCGCTCCGCTTCACGTCGGTGGTCCAAGCAGCCCCCGATTTGCTCTACGTCGGCATTTTATCCAGTGCGCTGACCTTCACCCTGCTCGCCGTGGCCCTTCGTGCTACCCGCGCCGCGGAAGCCACAGTGATTCTCTCGACGGAATCGCTCTTCGCGGCCTTCGGTGCCTACCTTCTCCTTGGCGAGCGCCTTGAGTTCATCGGCTGGCTCGGCGCGGGCACGATTTTCATCGCGACCATGGTCGTGCAGATGCCCGGAAGGTCAGCGGTGGCGAAGGAATGATTTTGTTCCCAAAGCATGCCCACCATGCTAAAAGCCGCGCCGCATGTTTCCTCCCGTTCTTCGTCATGCCTTGCTGATCTGTCTTGGCGCTCTTCTCGCTCGGGCGGAGGTACCGTTTGGCATTCATGTGGTGGCTGAGCACACCGGACGCGGCGTGCCGCTGGTGACGCTGCGCACGACGAATCACATCAGCCTCACCACCGACAGCGCGGGCTGGATCGCCTTCGATGAACCGGGGCTCATGGAACGCGAGGTGCACTTCACGGTGAACAGCCCTGGCTATGCGATCGCGAAGGACGGCTTTGGCTTTGCCGGTGTGAAGCTCACTCCGAAACACGGCACGAAAACGGAGGTGAAAATCATGCGCACGGGCATCGCCGAGCGTCTCTACCGCATCACCGGACAGGGCATCTATCGTGACAGCACCCTGCTTGGAATTGAGGCACCGCTGCCAAGGCCGAATCTCTTCGCCGATGTGATGGGACAGGACTCCGTGCAGGTGGCCGAATGGAAAGGAAGGCTCTTCTGGCTGTGGGGCGATACGCAGCGGCCGAACTATCCCCTCGGCAATTTTCACACCACCTGCGCCTGGAGCGATGTGCCGGACAAAGGCGGCCTCGATCCGAAGGATGGCATCCACTTTGAATACTTCACCGATGAAGCGGGCGCAGTACGCAAGATGCTGCCCATCAACGAACCCGGCATGGTGTGGCTCTTTGGCCTGCTCGTGTGCAACGACGCAAACGGCACGGAACATCTCGTGGCGCATTACTCCCGCTGGAAGGATCTCGGCAAGCGGCTGGAGCATGGCATCGCCGAATTCGATGAGGAAGAGCAGCGCTTCCGACGCGTGGCCTTGCTGGGCGAGGAGTTCACCTGGCAGCACCCGCAAAACAACACCGTGCGAGCCCGCGGCACGGGCGCGGATGGCGTGGAGCGTGACTACTTCTACTTCGCCACGTTCTTTTGCGTCACTCGCGTGCCCGCGACCTATGAAGACGTGCAAAACACCTCCAGCTACGAGGCCTTCACCTGGTCTGCCGAGATGAAAGAGCACGTCTGGCAGCCCAGTGAGCCTCTCACGCAGGACGCAGAGGCCACGCTGATCAAAGAAAGCAAACTCGCGAAGGACAAAGCCTATCTTCAGGTCAAAGACGCCACCTCCGGCCAGCCGGTGACGCTTCACGGCGGCAGCGTGCATTGGAATGCGCACCGCCAGCGCTGGATCATGATCGCCGTGCAAAAGGACGGCAAGGAATCCCATCTCGGCGAGGTGTGGTATCTCGAAGCGAAACAGATCGAAGGCCCGTGGCGCAAGGCCATGAAGGTCGCCAGCCATCCGAAATACTCGTTCTACAATCCCAGCCACCATGCCTTCTTCGATCAGCAAGGCGGTCGCTACATCTACTTTGAAGGCACCTATGCCGAGACCTTCTCCGGCAATCCCGTGGCCACGCCACGCTACGATTACAATCAGCTCATGTACCGCCTCGACCTCGATGATCAGCAGCTCAAAGCGGCGCAGGAGTGAGTTCACCCCTCACCCCAGCCCTCTCCCCGCATCAGAGATCAAGTTGCCACCGTGCACGTCATCGCGGGGCGAGGGAGCAGTTTCAGGTCCCTCTCCTCGCTGAGAGCATACGATCACCTCTTCGGTTAGTTGCGGGGAGAGGGTTAGGTGAGGGGAACACCCAGACCTTTCGACGACTAGGCAGGCGTGATCACCACAAAGCCAGCCTCATCCAGTGCGAGCCCCGCTGGCAAACTTTCCAATGCCAAACCGGGAAGCAAACGTCCCAGTGTGCCGGCCCGAATCCCCCATTGCGGTTCCGATTCGTCGGCCGCCGGCGGATTCGGAACTTCTGAGCTGATGAGCAAACCGCTCGCACCATCCAAATAGCCACGCAGCACCTTCGGAGCCGTCAGCGCGGCGATTTGAGCCGCATCGGCATCGAAGCAAAAAAACAGCCGCTCACCTTGTCCAGCCTGCGAAACACTCGCGAGGCCACCAAACACCACCACCGGTGCTCCCGCTGATTCCACCCTGCTTTCGATGATTTTGGTGCCCGGCAGCAGACGCGCCAGTTCACGCACCGTGCGATGCAGCACGCTTCCGGCGGGTTCGAGACACAGCAGCACATCACCCGCACGATGCCATTCCGTCTCGCGAAGCCTCAAGCCATTCGTGAAAGCCACGCGATCGTCTCCCGCATGCTCCCACACGGTGCGTTCCATCATCGCCGTCTCACCCATTGCCAGCAGCGTGCGGCGGATCGAGACCGCATCACCCGCTTTCGCCTCCACCGGCTCACCAAACCTGACCGTGACCGGATAGCGGAACTGGCGCGGGCGTTTCTTGAAGAACCCGCCGCCTTGAAAGGAAAAAATGCTCCCATAGAGCCCATCCAGCCACACAGGCATCACCTTCGCATGACCTTGACGGGCCATCAGCTCAAAGCCCTTGCGCAGTTCGTTCACCATGCCGTGCCGCGTGATCTCGCCCTCTGGAAAAAGGCACACCAGCCCGCCTTCCTTCAGCGCCGTGGCCACGGTGCGCACCGCATCCTTGGCCCGAGTGGCCGAGATTGGCACCGTGCCCACGTAGCGCAGGAAGCCATTCATCCACCACACATGATACAGTGCATCCCACATCACAAAGCGCAGCGGCCTCGGGCACGCCGCCGCCAGGATCAGCGCATCCATGTAGCTCACATGGTTGGACAGCATCAGCACGCCACCACCTGCCGGCACACGCTCGGGATGGATGGGCCGCACATGGTAAACCATGCGCACCAGACCCAGCACCGCGCCGACGATCATTCGGAATAAAAGACTGCGTGGGGCCTCTGGAGCGGGAATTTCTGCGGGATCGGACATGCGCCCTGTCGATAGCAGGATTCGACCCACCGTCAAAGTATGCCGCGCAGGCTTTCACCATGCATTTCTATTCAGAAATTCGCGTTTCCAACCGTAGTATCAGCCCCTCCATGCGCCGTCTGTTTCTTGCACTCCTCCCTGCCCTGCCCCTGCACGCGGCGGGCACGATTTCCTTCAACCGGGATATCCGTCCCATCCTCAGCGAAAACTGCTTCGCCTGTCATGGCTTTGATCCAAAGCATCGCGAAGGCGATCTGCGTCTCGATACCTTTGAAGGTGCCACGCAGGACCGCGATGGAGCACGCGGCATCGTGCCGGGAGATTTGAGCAAGTCCGACGCCTGGCAGCGCATCATCAGCGAGGACAAAGATGAGGTCATGCCGCCGCCGAAGTCTCACAAGCCGCCGCTCACTGCCAAGCAGCGCGAGACCATCAAAGCCTGGATCGAGCAAGGCGCGAAGTATGAGGCCCACTGGGCCTTCATCCCGCCACAAAAGCACGCGGGAGATGGCATTGATCACTTCATCCAGAAGCGCCTCGCCGAGGAAAACCTGAAACCTTCCCCCGAAGCCGATCCCGCCACGCTCATTCGCCGCGTCTTCCTCGATCTCACCGGCCTGCCGCCTTCTCCGTCCGATCTGTCCGATTGGTCCGATTGGTCCGACAAAAAATATGCAGCGCTCGTGGATCGCCTCCTTTCCAGCAAACACTACGGCGAACGCTGGGGCCGCTGGTGGCTCGATCAGGCTCGCTATGCGGATTCCAATGGCTACTCCATCGATGCACCGCGGCAGATTTGGAAGTTTCGCGATTGGGTGATCGATGCGCTGAACAAAGACATCCCCTTCGATCAATTCACCGTCGAACAGCTTGCGGGTGATTTGCTGCCGAATGCCACCGAGAGCCAGAAGATCGCCACCGGCTTCCATCGCAACACGCAGATCAATCAAGAAGGTGGCATCGATAAGGAGCAGTTCCGCATCGACAGCGTCTTCGACCGCGTGGCGACGACGGGCAGCGTGTGGCTCGGTCTCACCATCGGCTGCTCGCAGTGCCACGATCACAAGTTCGATCCCATCGCACAGAAGGAGTATTACCAGCTCTTCGCCTTCCTGAACAACCAGGACGAGCCGGAGATGAAGGTCTTTGACCCCAAAACCGACGTGAAAGGCCTCACGGAGGAGTTCAAGGAAGTCGAAGCGAAGATCAAAGCCTACATGAAGGAGCACGCTGCCGAACTCGATGCCTGGGAAGCGGGCATCACACCGGCGATCAAGAAGAGCCTGAATGCCTCCATCGTGAAAACCCTCGCGATGCCGAAGGCGAAACGCGGCTTCGTGCAGAACCAGACGCTGTTTGCGGCCAGCATCGGCGGTGTGGGGCCTTTTCGCGAACTGAACGACCGCCACAAGGAACTCGACACGCTGCTCAACAAGGGCACCACGACCCTCGTGATGAAGGAAACGGCCAAACCGCGCAAAACGACCGTTTTCATCAAAGGCGACTTCACACGTCCCGATGTCGAAGTGCAGCCCGGAACGCCCGCCGTGCTGCATCCCTTCGAAACGACCTCCAAACAGCCCAACCGCCTCGATTTGGCCAAATGGATCACGAGCCCGAAAAACCCGCTCACGGCTCGTGTGATCGTGAATCGCGTCTGGCAGCAGTATTTTGGCCGCGGCATCGTGGAGACGGAGAATGACTTCGGCTCGCAAGGAACGCTTCCCAGCCATCTTGAACTCATCGACTGGCTCGCCACCGAGTTCATGGCGAAGAAATGGAGCCTCAAAGAGCTGCACAAACTCATCGTGACCTCAAAGACCTATCGCCAAAGTTCGGCCAATCGCCCTGATTTGATCGAGAAAGACCCGCAGAACTACCTTCTCGCCCGTCAGAGCCGTTTGCGCCTCGACGCGGAGGTCGTGCGGGATGTGAGTCTCGCCGCGAGTGGCCTGCTTTCGACGAAACTCGGCGGTCCGCCGGTCTATCCACCGATTCCCGATGGCGTCATGGGCCAGGGACAGGTGAAACGTGTCTGGAGCGTGAGCAAAGGCGAAGATCGCTATCGCCGCGGCCTCTACACCTTTATCTACCGCGCCTCGCCACCGCCTTCGCTGACGGTCTTCGATGCTCCAGAAGGTTTCAACAGCTGCACCCGCCGCATCCGCAGCAACACGCCGCTTCAAGCGCTCACCTTGATGAACGACAGCAGCTTCTTCGAGTTCGCCACCGCCTTGGAGAAGATCATCCAGAAAGACGGCCTCGAAACCGCCTTCAAACGCTGCACCTCACGCGCCCCCAAGCCCGACGAGCTTGCCGTTTTGAAGAAGCTCGACACGCTGAACGCCGCGCGAGCCCTGCTGAATCTGGACGAGACGGTGACACGGGAGTGAATCGGCCCCCAGTCTTTTATTCGGTATGATCGTAGCGCTTTACGCCACTGAGCAACGGCGAAAAGGCCAAGCCTCTGTCGTTCCCAGAGGGGCATCCATCTGACACTTTGCTGGCGGCTGCGTGGTGGTGCTGCCCACAGAGCTTGTTGTTTGCAGCGAAAGAGCCTGTCATGCCATCCTCGGGGATGGCAAAACACAAAAGGAACCCTGAAAGGCGGCGCAAGACGCCTCAAGCCGACGGCTCATGCGAGCAGGCAGGATGCATGCCCAATCGGGTTCTGGAAGCTAGTCTCCCCACCACACTGCCTGCTGCGCAAACAGGGAGGAAATCATGGTGGAAAAGGCTGCTCTCAATGGCTGTGGCAGCAGTAATCATGACGCTGGCCGTGGCACTCTATGTGCCCACGCTGCACCACGATAAACTACTCGATGACACAAGCTATGTGTTTGAGAATCCGCTGCTCGAGACGGGAAAATCGTTTCTCTATCCCATCGAGTTGACGGGGTTCATCAGGGATGCCCACCAACGGGGTCTTCAGGGGGATTTAGCGGTCAATTTCATCCTGCGCCCTGTGGGATATGCCACCTTTTTCTGGAACCGTATCATGCACGGCCAGGAGACGGCAGGCTATCGGATCGTGAATATCGCCATTCATGCTGTGAATGCACTTTTGCTATGGCTGCTCGCGAGTCGCCTGCTCGCAGCGCAGGGATTGCCAGGGCGCTGGGGAGCATCCGTGGCAGCTCTATTGTTTGCAGTGCATCCGGTGATGACGGAATCCGTCACCTACATCGCCCAGCGTTTCGAGTCATTGGCCACGCTGTTTGTTCTCGCCACTACCCTCATGTGGATCACACAGCGGCAGGCGTCTTCTGCGGGGCGGCCCCCCTTGTATGCGGTCATTCTGAGCTTTGGGAGCGTTTGTTTCCTACTTCTCGCCATGCTCACCAAGGAAACAGGCGTCGTCACTCCCGTGCTGCTCATCCTCGCCGCATGGCTTGTTCTCGGGAACTCGCCCTTGAAAGCGGTTCTGAGTGCCTCTGGCCCGCTGTGTTGCCTGCCTCTGGTGCCAGCCCTACTAGCTGCTACAACCTTTATTCACCACGGTGATATTTTTCCCTCCACGGTGCTCAACATGACCAATCACCCTTCGGCTCCACTCACCCCTTTGGAGTATGCCGTTTCTGAGCTGCCGGTGTGGGCGGCCTACCTCGGCGTGCTCTTCTGGCCGGTGCATCTTCGGTTTGATCCGCTCGTCGCCCCGCTCGTCTCGATCTGGGAGCCGCAGCTCTGGACCGCAGTCCTGGTATGCGGCGGACTCGTTGGGGGCGGGTGGATCGCATGGCGGCGACGCAGGAACACAGGCGGCGGCCTCGTGTTTTTCGGCATTCTTTGGTTTTTCATCTCACTGCTACCCTCCTCCAGCATCGTCCCGCTGCCGGATCTTTACGCTGAGCACCGCACTTACCTACCCTCGGTCGGCCTTTTTCTCGCCCTGGCTGTGATGGTGGAGTGGTGCTGGCAGGCTTTGCGCAGCCCCTACTCTCGCTGGCTGCTGGCAGGGGCTGTCACAGCCTGCGTCGGCATCCTTTCAGTAGCTACCGTTCAAAGAAATGAGCAATTGAGGGACGAGGTGGCGCTTTATCGGCAAATCGTGGCTGAAAACCCGGATCACTCGCGTGCATGGCTTGTCCTCAGCTCCGCACTGGTCCACCGCAGTGACAAAGAAGGGGGGCTGGAATGCTTGGAGAAGGCTCTCGAATGTCCCCATCCCTCTGCTCGCGTCTTTATCAATCTAGGCATCCTCCTGCTGAATCAAAACCAGGTGACACGGGCCCATGAAATCACGCAACAGGGGCTCCAGCGCTTTCCTGAGGATCCGAAGCTCCTCCATAATGCGGGTGTGGCTCACTATCTGGCCGATCGTACGTCCGAAGCGGAAAAATGCCTCCTGCGCACGCTGGAGCTGGCACCCAGCCACTGGCCCACGGCTCTCCCGCTGGCACATGTGTACTGCCGCACGCAGCGTCCACTAGACGCTCTCCATCTGCTGGAGCAGTTGGCCAGAATGCAGCCACTACCGGCTCAGGAGGCTGATCTTCTCGCCAAACTTCGCCGGCAGCATCCTGGCAGTTCCTGATCCCGCACCAACTTCTCACCGCTAGCCCGTCTCTTGCACGAATTGTCGGCTCTACGAAACAGAAAGAATGCTGGCAAAGATCGCAAAAATAGCGTTTCGAACTCACGTTTGAATAGAAGCCGTTCTATGCGCCCCAACACACAACTTCGTGATTCCACGCGTCGTCACTTTTTCAGCCGTTGCGGCATTGGCGTCGGCTCCATGGCGCTGTCATCGCTCATGGCACGCGATGCCGCCCTGGCTCCAAAGAAGACGCATTTCCCAGCGAAGGCGAAGAACGTCATCTTCCTCTTCATGGCAGGCGGGCCGTCGCAGTTGGAGACTTTTGAATACAAGCCTCTGCTCACCAAACTGAATGGAAAGCCGATTCCCGAGAGCTACACGAAGGGGAAGCGCTTCGCCTTCATGGACAGCAGCCATCGCAGCGATCTGCTGGGGCCGAAGATTGGCTTCAAGCAGCACGGTCAATGCGGCGCGTGGGTGAGTGATTACCTGCCGCACACGGCGAAGATCGTCGATGACATCAGCCTCGTCACCACTTGCAAGACAGACCTCTTCAATCATGCGCCGGCAAAGATGTACATGAACACCGGCAGCGGTCTCTTCGGCCGTCCGAGCATGGGCGCGTGGGTGACCTACGGCCTCGGCAGCGAATGTGATGACCTGCCGGGCTTTGTCGTGCTGCAAAGCGGCCCACGTGGTCCACGCGGCGGCGCGGTGCTCTGGGGAAGCGGCGTGCTGCCGACGACTTACCAAGGCGTGCCGCTGCGCAATCAGGGTGATCCGATTGTGAATCTCTCCACGCCGAAGGAAATCAGCGCCGCGCAGCAGCGCCAGGTGGTGGATGCCGTGCGTGAGCTGAACATGAAGCGCCTCGTCGAAACGGGCGATCAGGAGATCACCACCCGCATCAACGCTTATGAAATGGCCTTCCGCATGCAGACCAGTGCCCCAGAGCTGATGGACACCAGCGGCGAATCACAGGCCACATTGGACCTTTACGGCGTCAAAGATCCGAAGGAGACGAGCTTTGCGCGAAACTGCCTGCTCGCCCGTCGCCTCGTCGAGCGCGGGGTGCGTTTTGTGCAGCTCTACGACACGAATTGGGATCACCACGGCGGCCCCACGGAGAATTTGGAGAAGCACATGCCGCTCAAATGCAAGGACATTGACCAGGCCAGCGCCGCGCTCGTGAAAGACCTCAAACAACGTGGCCTGCTCGATGACACCATCGTCATCTGGGGCGGTGAATTCGGCCGCACACCGATGGGCGAGGTGCGCGAGTCCACCGGACGCAATCACCACATCGACGCTTTCACGATGTGGTTCGCCGGCGGCGGTTTCAAAGGCGGCGTCACCCACGGCGTGACCGACGAATTCGGCTTCGGAGCCATCGAAAACCCCGTCCACGTCCACGACATCCACGCCACGATTCTCCACCAGCTCGGCATCGACCACGAAAAGCTCACCTTCCGCTCCCAAGGCCTCGACTTCCGCCTCACCGGCGTCGATCCCGCGAAGGTGATCAAGCCGATCCTGGCGTGATGCAGCCAGCCGAATGATGAGCGCACGTTCCTCATGAAACCGCGAGCGTTCAGAATGAATTGAGCCATAATCTCGCGGTCATGGCCTCTTTCCTTTCCTCCCTGTGCGGCACTTGTGGCCGGAGTTACCAGTCGTTGATGATGCGGGCCGCGAAGGCGGGTGGCCCCCTTTCCGGGCTGGTGGGTCTGGCGGCAGATCTGGGCACGCCGGTGGCGAATTTTATCCTGTGGCTCACGATTGGAACGGGCTGCCTCACGCTGCTGGCGGGCCTTCTGTGGTTCGGCGGGCAGCAGCGGAAGCTGCGCATTGCCCTCGCGAATGGTCAGGCCAGCCAGGAGGAGATCGAGCGAGCCACCGAGCACAACGTGTGGAGCGTGAGCTTTGCCTTCGGTCTCGTCTCGACCATCGTACTTTGTCTCTTCATGGGAGCGCAGAAGCTGGCGGCAGAAGAGGACAAAGGGGTGCTCGCCACGCTCGTCCCGGCATTGGAGAAAATGCAGCAGTCCTTGCTAAAGGTGGAGAAGGGTGTGGCGGAGGTGAAGCAATCCACCGAACGCATTGAGACGAAGACTGAAACCATCGTGGAAACACAGAAGCAGGTGCTCGCGAAGCTGGAGGACATGAGCGCGGTGTTTGAGCAGGCTGCGAAAGGCGGGGCGATCATCGCCAGCCCTTCCACTCCGGCGGAGCACTACCACAACGCCCGAATGCACGAGCTGAAGGCCGACTTCGCCAGTGCCCGCAAGAGCTACAATGCCTTTCTCGCCAGCGGTGTGGACTTCATCGACCCTTATCTGGCCTACACGGATATGCTGAAGGTGCAGGATGGCCTCGAAGGAGCCCGGGAGATCGTCACCGCCATGCGAAAGAGCAACCCAAGCACGAGTCTCGAGACGGCCGCCGCCCTGCTTTTGCTCAAAGAACCTCGGATCGCCGCTTTGAAGTCCATTTTTGAAAAACAGCCGGAATTCGCCCCGGCGGCCTATTTTCTCAGTCGCGAGTTTTCTCTCGAAAAACTCGGTGAGCAGACGCTCGCTGACAAACGTGAGGAGAAGGTGTGGTTGGAGAAATTCCGCACTTTGGATACCTCAGGCAAGCTGCAGCGGTATGTGATGGATAAGAAACAGGCCAAAACATGGATCGAGGATGCCGAGGCACGTTTTGCCAAGCTCACCGCGATGCCCGCCGCCGTGCTGGACAATCCGGTGACTCTCTCCGCCACGCAATCGAACCAAGGGTGGATGTTGAATCTTGGCTTCGCAGACTACAAAATCAAAAGCGTGGAGTATCAGCTCGATGGGGAGGGCGGTTTCAAATCAACCGGCTTTGCCAACATGACCAATCCGCAGACCGGCCTGCCCATGCCGAGCCAGACGATCATGGTCGCCACGCTCTCGCCGGGCGATCACAAGCTGGAGGTGCGCTACACCGACATGGCGGACCAGATCAACGGCCCCTTCACGCTCAAGCTGAACACGGCCGAAGCCGCAGTGAAATCCGGCAAGGCCATGCTCGACATGAGCGGCCCGTCCTGGCTCAGCATCCAAAATGGCAATGTGTACTTCACCGGTGTGCTCACGCATCGCGGCATCCTCCAAACCATCCGCTACTCCTTCGATAGCGAGAGCCTCGACAAGGAGTTCCCCTTCTCCCCGCCGAAGCCCGGCGAGGGACAGTATGAGATCGGCGATGCGCTGCCTTTCCTCAAAGCACCCGCCGGTTTGAAGTTCGTGGCACTGCAACTGACCTTTATCGACGGCACCAAGTCCGAGCTGAAGAAGTATCCAGTGCCTTGATGGAGATCGGTTTGCTGATCACGCGTTCGCCTTCAGCCAGGTGAAGCTGCGTTCGCATTCGCCTTTCTGGTAGGCGATCTCGGCGTCTTTTTTGCCGGGGCCGTCGGGGGCTTTGAAGCTATCGATCTTTTTGCCTTTCTTCGCGAGGTCGAGCCAGGCTTTGAACATGTCGGTGTCTCGATGGCCGGGGAAGATGGTCCAGAAGTCGTCCTTGGTGACTTCAAAGGGCCTCGCGAAGCCGGAGATCGTCTCCACTTGAAGCGGAACGCCGGGGGCGAGTTCGGCGAAGCGTTTGGCGTAGGCTTTGAAGTCGATGAGACCTTCGCCGATGGCGGTCCACTGGACGTTGACGGCACCGTTTTCGCCTTCCCAAAGCATGCTATCGCGCACGCTGGAGCAGACGGTGACAGGACCGAGCACTTCGAGGTGTTTCATCGGCTCTTCGAGCGCCCACACGGCGTTGCCGGGATCGATATTGGCACCGACGTAGCCTTTGCCGGCCACTTCGATGAGCTCACGTAGCTCCGCGGACTGCATGTCACCCGCGTGGTTCTCGATGGCTATCTTGATGCCCTCGGCCTCGGCGCGACTTTGGTTGGCTTTGATGGATTTGATCGTGTTTTCGATGTGCTTGGCGATGCCGCCATCCGTTGAGCGATCCTTTTTGATTACCGAGGTAGCAGCGTGCGACGGGCGAGCCGAGTGCCTTGGCGATCTTGATCGTGAGGGCGAGGTGATCCACGCCGGTGCCATTGGAGGCCTTCCAGGTGTTCGAGCTTTCACACACGCTGCCGGTGCCGACATAGACTTGCAGATTGGCTTTATGCGCCTGCTCTTTGAGGCTCTTCAAATAGGCGTCTTCGAAGTTCTCGAACACGCCGAGTTCGGAGAGGAAGATCGTGTTGAGCTTCAGTGAGGCGGCGTAGTCGATGTATTGCGCGGCTTTCCATCCGGTGGCTCGGACGGAGAAATGATCGAGGCCGATGGGAAGGCCCGGCGTGGCTGCCCGGAGGGAAGACGCGGCGGCGGTGGCAAACGTGGAGGCGAGGAAGGAGCGGCGGTTCATGGAGGGTAGAAAGTAAAAACAAAAAGGACCGCATGTCGCGGTCCTTTCTGTTCTTTCGATTCAGTTGGCGGGAATCAGCGGATGATGATCTTCACCGCTCCCTGGCCCTGACGATCGTCGTCGGAGGAGACGATGATCTGGGCAAGGTGGTGGCCACTGCGCCATGGGGCGCTGTTGATGGGCTTTACCTGGAGGAGGTATGCTCCCGTGCCGACATTGCGAAAGGAGGTGATGTTATTGCTGAACGGGGCCTGCTGTCCGGGAACCTCAAAGTATTCCATGAGAGTGAAGTTGTCCTTCGAGAGGTCCGTGACGGGCCAGCCACCACTACTAACTAGGGCGAGGATGTTCGCCGGGTGCGTATTGCCGTTCGCGGCCGCACCGGCGGAGGCCTGGGTGGCGACAGTGAGAGGGGTGCCAGCAGGGGCGGAACCTTTGGAGATGGTCACTTTGGGAGAGGGCGCAGGCGCTGGTGCCGGGACGGCAGCAGGTGCGGGAGATTCAAAGACGGGCTTAAAGACCGGAGCAGGCTCGGGCTTCTTCACGGGAGCTGGAGCGGGTGCCGACTTGGCCGCAGGTTTCGGAGCGGGTTTTGAAGGTGATTTTTTGATCGGAGCTGCCTTTGGTGTCGGTTTCTTCACCGTGGCTGGCTTTTTGGCCGGAGGTTTCTTCGATGGCGCTGCTTTTTTGGGAGCAGGTTTCGCGGCGGATTTTTTCGCGGGTGCCTTCTTGGGTGCTGGTTTCTTGGCCATGGTTTGGTGTGGTGGTTGAATTTTACATTATTTGAAGGCTAACAAGAATCCCACCCGCCTGTCGAGAATCCTCTTGGAAGAAAAAGCTGCCAAACCTGCCCGGAAGGCCGGAAAATCAAGCCTTCCAGAGCATTGCCACCAGACACGTTGACGGCCTCATCGGCACAAAATCCAGCATCAAGCCGCCACGTTAGACCGGGTAACTTCTCCCTGAGCCGTGGTGGCTTTACAAGTCGTTATGTCGATTATAAGTGTTCAAACGATTAGTTTTCAGAAATTCCGCTGATCGCAAGAATTTTCAAAACGAGCGTTGCAAAGCCTCAGGGAGGTAGATTATAAGGACTAATTAATTTTTTAGCTAGATCGTGTGGCTTCAGTTTTATGGGCTTCGCGATTCACGCTGCCTCAAGTGCCCTTCTCCCGTCATGTCTTCCGCTGCTTTCACTCCGCTATTCCCCTTTGCCGCCGGTTTCCGGGCGGGGGAACGCGGTGTCTGGGAGACCATCGCCAGCAGGATTGCTAGAATGAGTGAATTTTTCCAAGTTGGAGGTTGGCCTTGGTTCGGTGCGGCGGACGCGATGGACGACCTTGTGCCTGCGAGTCGCGGCCTCTTGGTGACCCGTTTCTCGGGCGGTGGCTCCGGCGGCTCCGAAGGACCTGATGGTGGCAGCGGATCGGGGCTTGGTCAGCGGAATCTGCCCTTTTATCATCTGCCAGTGCTTCTGGCGGAAACTTTGGAGGCTCTCCAGCCAGCACCGGGCAAGCTGATTTTTGATGGCACGCTCGGTGGTGGCGGCCACAGCGAGGCGTTGTTGCAACAAGGAGCCCGCGTGGTGGCGATGGATCAGGATGAGCAGGCTCTTTCCTATGCCAATGCCCGGCTGAAAGGCTACGCGGACCGCTTCTGCGCCCTGCGCGGCAATTTCCGCCATTTCCCGCAGATCGTCGAAGAAGCGGGCGTGTCCGGCTTTGACGGCATGCTCGTCGATATCGGCGTGTCGAGCCACCAACTCGATGACGGTGCCCGCGGCTTCTCTTTTAATAAGGATGCGCCGCTCGACATGCGCATGGACACAGACGCGGATCAAACCGCCGCCGATGTGATCAACACGGCAGCTGAGGAAGAACTCGTGCGCATCTTCTTTGAATACGGCGAGGAGCCAAACGCCCGCCGCATTGCACGTGCGATCGTGAAGGCCCGCTCGTCACGCCTCATCCAGACGACCACGCAACTCGCTGACATCGTCTCGGCAGCTTCGCCAAAACGCAGCAAGCGCCATCCCGCGACACTCGTCTTCCAGGCCCTACGTATCGCCGTAAATGATGAACTCGCCGCGCTGCGTGACTTTCTCGCTGCCGCACCGAAGTGGCTGAAGCCAGGCGGTCGCCTCGCCGTGATCACCTTCCACTCGCTGGAAGATCGCATCGTGAAGCAAACCCTCGCACATCTCTCCGCGCCGGAGTTGGACCGCCCTGAGTGGCCTGCGCCGCGGCCGAATCCTGATTGCGTGCTCAAATTGATCACTCGGAAGCCCATGGAAGCCTCCGCAGCCGAACTCGAACTCAATCCTCGTGCTCGCAGCGCTCGTCTGCGTGTCGCTGAACGTCTCCCGTCATGAAATCGCGTCGCACCACCCGCTATCGCAACACCCTCAGCCTAACCGCCATTGTGGCGATCTTGGTTGTTGTGGCCTCGCTGGCCCTCGTGGGACTTGGTATCGTGGTAAGCAAAAACCGCGTCCGCGCCCTCGGCGAGGAGCAGCGGAAGGTCGAAGACGAGATCCGTCTGCTGCGCACGGAAATCGATAAACTAGCGCAGTTCAAAGAGAAGGCCTTTGCCTCGCAGCGAGTCCAGCCGCGCCTCACGAAGATCGCCACGATGCTCCGCCCGCTCGATGAGGGCCGCATCCTCGTCATGCCCGCCGCCGCTCCCGCGCCTGCCGCCGTCGCCTTAAGCACAGACGAAGCGCCTGTCCCGGCCGCGATTCCCGTCGCCCGCGCCCTCGCGCAAAACACTCCCGCACCTTGAGCCAGCCCCTCCCAGATCACATCCAGCTCCGCCGCGACCGCCCGCTGTGCCGCCGCATGATGGGGTTGTTGTTCGTGCTGCTGGCGGGCTTTTCCATCGTCACCTGGAAGCTCGCGGTCATTCAGATCAAGGAGTCGCCTCGCCTCGCCGGTCTCGCCGCGAACAAATACCAGCGCCACATCACCCTGCCGGCGCATCGCGGCACCATCCGCGATTACAACGATGACTTCCTCGCCTTCGACGAGGCCTTCAGCGAGCTCTACACCGACCGCGCCCACCTGCGTGAGATCGTCACGGTGCGTCATCGCCTCGCTGCGCTGCGCGGCGTGAAGGCCATCGAGATCCGCGAGACGATGACGGATGCCGAGACGCTCGCCGCGTATCACGATCATGTCGCCACCAAGCTGGCTCCCGTGCTCGCTTTGCCGAAGGACGAAGTCCTCACCAAACTCACCGCGGACAAGGGCGAGGTCATTCTCGAAAAACTCATCGAAGACGAGCGTGCCGAGCAAATCGCCGCCGTGCTCAAAAAGGAGCGTCTGTTCGGTGTTTACCTGCGTCCGGTGGTCGAGCGCACGTTTCCTGCGAAGGATCGCATCTCTCTCTTCATCGGCGACACGGACACCAGACCAACCACGGCCTGTGGGGCGTCGAAAAGCTCATGGACGGCATGCTCTCCGGCGTGCCGGGTGAGCAATTCATCGAGCGTGACCGCTCTGGCAACGAGCTGCCCGCGTATCGCGGCAAGGTCGTCGAGCCGCGCAACGGCCACGACATCCATCTCACCATCGACATGCAGCTCCAGGACATCGTCGAGGGCATCTGCGAGCGGGAATGGAAGTCTCATCAGGCCAAACGTGTCGTCATTGTCGTCACGGATCCCTTCACCGGCTCCGTCCTCGCCGCCGCCGCCCGCCCGCATCGCGACAGCGAGAATCCCGATCAGTCCACCTGGACCAACCACGTCTATGGCGGCCTCTACGAGCCTGGCTCCACCTTCAAGATCGTTACGCTCGCCGCGGCGCTTGATTTGAAAAAGGTCACGCCAACCGAGATCATCGACTGCGAAGACTGGCACTGGTTTGAGCCGAAGCTCAAGGTGTGGATCAACGACGACGAGTCGAACGGCCGCCAGACCGTGAAAGGCGTGCTCGTCCACTCCAGCAACATCGGCACCTACAAGATCTTCAAGCGCATCGGCCGCGATTCGTTGCTCGACTATGCGAAGCGCTTCGGCTTCGGCCAGCGCACCGGCATCGGCCTCAGCGGCGAGCAGCCCGGCCTGCTGCCCATGGGCAAGTGGAGCAATCCCACGCAGAAGAACGTCTGCGTCGGCTACAACCTCAACACCACGCCGCTGCATGTCGCGCTGGCTTACGGCGCTGTCGCCAATGGTGGCACGCTCATGCAGGCCCGCATCATTGACCACATCACCACGCCCGAAGGAAAGGTCGAGTATGTGCCGCCGCAACCAGTCGGCCAGGCCTGCACCGCCGCCACCGCGGCGCATCTGCGTGACTTCCTCGAAGGCGTCGTGCTGGAAGGCACTGGCAAGCGGGCCTCGCTCGCACCGGAAATCCGCGTCGCAGGCAAGACGGGCACCTCCGTGCGTTACGACGACAAGCTCAGAAAATACATCCCGAACCACTACGTCACCTCCTTCGCGGGCTTTGCCCCGGTGGAGAAGCCGCAGGTCACCTGCGTCGTCATGCTCGATGATCCGGTCGCCAAGGACCACCACGACATCCGCGGCGGCAAGGTCGCCAGCCCCATCTTTGCCGAGGTCGTGCGCGAGACGCTGCACCACCTCGCCACCCGCCACCAGAAGCGCATGAACCTCGCGCAAGAAGGAGGCGCCAAATAAAATGACTCTTCGCGATCTCATTCCTCATCTCGACAAGCCCATGACCAGCGGATCGCTGGACACGGAGATCACCGGTTTCGCCTACGATTCACGCAAGGCCGGCCCCGGCATCGCCTTCGTCGCCCTGCGCGGCAGCAGCGTCGATGGTCACACCTTCATTCCAAAGGCCATCGAGGCCGGCTGCGCCGCCATCATCGCGGAACAAGCCCCGCCGGATGGCTGCGCCACGCCTTGGGTGCATGTTCGCCACTCACGCATCGCGCTCGCGGATGCCGCGGCGGCCTTCAACGGCCATCCGGGCAAAAACATGACGCTCATCGGCATCACCGGCACGAATGGCAAAACGACCACTGCCTTCCTCGCGCATCATTTGATGAATCTCGGCCAGATGCGCTGCGGCTTGCTCGGCACCATCTTTTACGATCTCGGCGGCCAGCATGTGCCTGCCACGCACACCACGCCGGAGTCGCTGGAGATTCAGAGCCTGCTCGCGCAGATGCGCGGCAATGGCTGCCGTGCCTGTGCGATGGAGGTGTCCTCGCATGCTCTCGATCAGCATCGGGCGCATGGCCTGCCGTTTGCGTCCGCCATCTTCACGAACCTCACGCAGGACCATCTCGACTACCACGGCACGATGGAGAAGTATTTCGAGGCGAAGGTGAAGCTCTTCCAAATTGCCGCCGACACACCGCGTGCGAGCCTCGTGATCAACGGGGACGATCTTTGGGGGCGCAAACTGATCGAGCGCTTCGCCAGCACCGGCCGCGTCATCAAATACGGCTTCGGTGTCGGCTGTGACTTCCGTGCGAACAACGTTCGCTACGACATGACCGGCACGCAGTTCGAGCTCGATGCCAAAGGCCGCAGCTTCCTCGTTCGCACGCCGCTCATCGGCGATTTCAATGTGTACAACACGCTCGCTGCTTTGGCTGCCGTGAGCAGTTGCGGCCTCAATTTGCGCGAAGCCATCGCCAACATGCAAAAAGCGCCGCAGGTGCCCGGACGCCTCGAACGCGTGACCGACACCACCACGCGCTTCCAGATCTTCGTGGACTATGCGCACACGCCCGATGGCATCGTGAACGCTTTGAAGACCGTGCGTGCCCTGCGCCCCGGCCGCATCATCACCGTCTTCGGCTGCGGTGGAGATCGCGACCGCACCAAGCGCCCCAAAATGGCATCTGCCGCCGAGCAGGGCAGCGACATCTGCGTGCTCACCTCCGACAATCCGCGCACCGAAGACCCGCAGGCCATCTTGAATGATGCGAAGGCCGGTTTCGCCCGTCCCAACAGCCACGCGGTGATCGCGGATCGTCGTCAGGCCATTCAGATCGCCATCGAGAATGCCCGTCCGGGCGACATCATCGTCATCGCTGGCAAAGGCCACGAGGACTACCAGGACATCCAGGGCAAGAAACATCCCTTCGACGACCGCAAAGTCGCCCGCCAGCTCCTCTTCCACACCAAAACCGCCCGCGCCCAAGAACGCGAGGAACGTGAAGCCGAACGCGAAGCCATGCGCAACGGCTTCCCGCCTCCTCCCGACCGCCGCTTCTAATTTTTCATGTCTCCCACTGCTCTCACCACTCTCGCAGCCTTCGCGCACGCCACCGTGCACGGAGACGCTTCGCGTCTGGTCGAGAGCGTGAGCACGGACACACGCAAGGTGGCCGCGGGAGATCTCTTCGTGGCCTTGATCGGCGAAAAGTTCGATGCGCATACCTTTGTGCCGCAAGCCGCCGCGGCCGGCGCTTCGGCGGTCGTTGTCAGCAAGATCGATCCGGCTTGGGGAACACTGCCGTGCCCCGTTTTGGAGGTCGATGACACCTTGGTGGCGCTTCAGTTGATGGCTCGTGGCTATCGCCAGCAGCACAATCCGATAATCGTCGGCCTCACGGGCTCGAACGGCAAAACGTCCACCAAGGACCTCACCGCCGTCGTGATGGCGAAGAAGTTCATCACGCGTGCGACCTTCGGCAATCTCAACAACCACATCGGCGTGCCTTTGACGCTGCTTTCGCTCAAAACGGGGGAGCAATGCTGCGTCACCGAAATGGGCATGAACCATCCGGGAGAGATCGAAGTCCTCACCGACATCGCCGATCCTGATGCGGGCATCGTCACGAATGTCGGCATGGCCCACATCGAGCATCTCGGCACGCAGGATGCCATCGCGTGGGAAAAAGCCACGCTGCCGGCGCAGGTGAAACGCGATGGCGTGGTCGTGCTGAACGCGAACGACAAGTACACTCCCGTCATCACCCGCCACTGCCAGGCCACCGTCTGCACCGCCGGCGTGAATGCAGGCGATGTCAGCGCCTCAATCTCCGTGCCGATGGCACAGGCACTACCTTCACGCTCGATTTCAGCGGCGAGAAGGTCGAAACGCGTCTCCCGATCCTCGGCGAGCACATGGTGGCCAATGCCGCCCTCGCCGCCTGCATGGGCTGGCGCTATGGCATCTCGCCCGCCGACATCGCAGACGCCTTGAGCAATGCGAAGCTCACCGGAGGCCGCGTGGAGCCGAAAGTCGTCCACGGCGTCCGTTTCATCGACGACAGCTACAACGCGAACCCCGACAGCATGATCGCCGGTCTGCGCACCCTGGCCACGCTGGAGGGCAAAGGCCGCCGCGTGGCCGTTTTGGGCCGCATGGGCGAACTCGGAGCCATCGCCGAGGCCGAGCACAAGCGCGTGGGCGAATTCGCTGCGTCACTCGATCTCACCGCGCTCTGCACCGTCGGCGGAAACGAGGCCGAATGGATCTCCTCGGCCGCCAAAGGCCTTCACACCCGCCATTTTCCCGATCACGCCGCCTGCGCCGCTCATCTGCGCGAGGTGCTGCGTGAAGGCGATCTCGTGCTGCTCAAAGGCAGCCGCAGCGCCGGCATGGAAAAAGTTCTCACCCACTTTCAAGCGTCATGATGTACTGGCTTTACGAACTCCGTGAATGGATGCTCGCCCACAACTGGATGAGCGACGACGCCGCGCTCTACAAGATCCTCAACCTCTTCAAATACCACACCTTCCGTGCCGGTGGAGCCGCCATCACGGCCTTCGTGCTCTCGCTGATGTATGGCGACAAGCTCATCTGCAAGCTCATCTCCCTCAAGATCGGCCAGCCCATCCGCACCGCCGAGGAAGTACACAAGCTCGCCGAACTCCACGGCAAGAAAGCCGGCACGCCGACCATGGGCGGCATCCTCATTCTCGGCACGATCATCCTCTCCACGCTGCTCTGGGCCAAGTGGGACAACATCATGGTGTGGATTGTCCTCTTCACCACCATCGGCCTCGGTGCCCTCGGCTTCCGCGATGACTACCTGAAGATCAGCAAGAAGAACTCCAAAGGCGTCTCGGCCCGCACGAAGCTCGTCTGGCAGACCAGCGTGGCCGTCATCGCCGGTTTCGCCTTCGCTTACCTCGTGCCTGCGGATAGCGGAAACACGCTGCGGGCGCTTTACATCCCCTTTGTGAAGGATGCGGTCATCACGGACATGGGCATTTTCTCCGTCGCGATGTTCTCTCTGATCATCGTAGGTGCCTCGAATGCCGTGAACCTCACCGATGGCCTCGACGGCCTCGCCACCGGCTGCTCGCTCACCACCGCGCTGGCCTACACCGGCTTCGGTTACATCTGCGGTAACGCCAAATATTCCGACTACCTCGGCGTCGCGCATCACAGCCTCGCCAATGAGCTTCCCATCATCGCGATGGCGCTCGCAGGAGCTTGCCTGGGCTTCCTGTGGTTCAATGCACATCCCGCGAAGATGTTCATGGGCGATACAGGCTCGCTCGCGCTTGGTGGTTGCATTGCCGCGCTCGCCATCGGCTGCAAACAGGAGATCGTTCTC
Source organism: Verrucomicrobiaceae bacterium (assembly GCA_016713245.1). Lineage (GTDB taxonomy): Bacteria > Verrucomicrobiota > Verrucomicrobiia > Verrucomicrobiales > Verrucomicrobiaceae > Prosthecobacter. The sequence continues at coordinate 3,234,577 of JADJPM010000004.1, forward strand.
GCGCTCGTCGGCGGTGTCTTCGTCATGGAGGCCATGAGCGTGATCTTGCAGGTCTGGAGCTTCAAATCACGCGGCAAGCGCATCTTCCGCATGGCCCCGATCCACCACCACTTCGAGCTCGAAGACGCCAAAGGCTGGCACGAGAACCAGGTCATCGTGCGCTTCTGGATCATGTCGCTGCTCTTTGCCCTGCTCGGCCTCGCCACCCTTAAACTCCGATGAACCTCCTGATGCGTGATTCGTGATGCGTGAACCACGTTCGACCCTCTTCCCAGTTTCACGCATCACTCCTCACGCATCACCTTCTTCATGAAATTCGCCTCCCAACGCTTTGCCATTCTCGGTGCTGGACGCAGCGGCCTCGGTGCCGCGCGTCTGGCGCGTCTGCATGGCGCGGAGGTGACGATTTTCGACGAAGGCGACAAGGCGAAGCAGGTCGAAGACTTCAATTGCGTGCTCGGGCAGCCCGCCCGCGACCTCGTCGTGAAGCCGGGTGACTTCGATCTCGTCATCATCAGCCCCGGTTTGGACGAGCATTGGCCGCTTCCGGCCAAATTCACCGCTGCGGGCGTGCCGCTCGTTGGTGAAACGGAGTTCGCCTTCAACCTGACGGACATGCAGCTCGCTGCGATCACCGGCACGAATGGCAAGAGCACCTGCACCGAGCTCATTGCGGCCCTTTTCAATGGCTGCGGCCTCAAATCGATCCCTTGCGGCAATCACGGCATGTCCTTGAGCGAAGTCGTCGCCAGCGGCGTGAAATACGACGTGCTCGCGTGCGAGATCAGCAGCTTCCAGCTCGAAACGATCCGGAATTTCCGCGCGAAAGCCAGCTTGTGGCTCAACTTCGCCCCCGATCATCTCGATCGCTATCCGGGCATGGCGGAGTATTTCGCCGCGAAAGCCCGCATCTTCGAAAACTGCACCGAAAGCGATGTCGCCATCGTCAGGGCAGGGGAGAGTGTTTCGAGTGGCAAAGCGCAACGCTGGACCTTCTCCGCTTACGGCGCGGAAGCCGACTACAGCTACGCGAACGGCAAATTCTACCATTCCGGCCACGAGATCGGCTCCGCTGCGAATTTGAAGGTGCGCGGCAAGCACAACATGGAGAACGTTTTGGCCGCTTTGATGACTGGAAAGGTCTATGGCCTCGAATTTGATGCCATGCTGAAGGCTTTGGCCGACTACGAAGTGCCGCGTCATCGCTGCGAGCTCATCCGCACGCTCGCGGATCGTGAATACATCAATGATTCCAAGGCCACGAACCTCCACGCGCTCGAAGCCTGCCTGCGCAGCCAAGAACGCCCCATCGTGCTCATCGCCGGTGGCAAGGACAAGCAGCTCGATTACACGCCGCTGCGTGCCGAGCTGAAGGGCCAGGTGCGCGCGATGGTCTTCATCGGCGAGATCGCGCAGCAGCTTGAGCAGACCTTTGGCGATCTGCTGCCCAGCAAACGCGGCAAGGACATGGCCGAAGCCGTTTCGCTCGCCACGCAGCTCTCGCAGGCCGGGGACGCCATCATCCTGAGCCCCGGCACCTCCTCTTTCGACATGTACACCGGTTACGGCCAGCGCGGCGATGCCTTCCGCGATGCCGTGAACGCCCTCACCTGATTTTTTTTCGACAACAACAACCAAACCACGCACCCTATGAAAACCAAGAAGAGCAAAAAAGACTCGCTCATCATCAAACTGATCGATGGCGACCGGCACAAGCATCGTGTGGCTCTCGTCACCGACGAAGGTGAATGGAACCAGCACGAACCCAACACCGGCATGGCCCGCATGTTCGTGGTCATGCTGCTCATCCACGTTGTCCTCATCGGCGGCATCATCGTGTATGATTTCATGGGCGATGAAGAAGCTCCCGCGCAGACCATCACCCAGGCCGCTCGTGCCCAGACCAGCTCTTCCGGTCTTCCGCAGGCCAGCCAGGAGGTCATCAATGCCCAGGCGAATGCCGTCGCAAATCCAGACAACGACACGGAACAATACACCGTGGCTTCAGGCGATAGCATCCGCAGCATCGCGGAGAAGCACAGCACCACTGAGGAGAAGATCATCGAGATGAACCGCCTCGACAAAGGCATTCAAATCGAGCCCGGCACGCTTCTCAACGTGCCCAAGCAGGCTGTCCCCTCTGCCGTGCCGATCGATACCGCCACCGCACTCGCCATGACTCGCCAGGCACCGCCTGAGACGCAGGGCGAGTCTGTCAGGCCTGAAAATGCTCCCGCCAGCATCTCTGCATCCGAATCGCCGATCTCCCTCCTCGCTCCCGGTGAGTCCGCACCGATTGGTAATAGCCTCAGCGCCGCCGCCGAAGCTCCCGCCATCGCCTCACCTGCCACCGATGCCGCTCCCGCTCAGCAGATCATCGGCCGCGTGAACCCCGAAGCCATGGCCGCGCTCGCCAATGCCACCGTCGAAACCGAAAAAGCCCTCGCTGCCGCCAACGAGGCGCCTCCCGCCACCAAGGTCGAGGCCGAGCCCGAATTCACTCCAGCCCCCGCACCGAAGGTCGAGATCAAGCCCGAACCTAAACCGGAGCCCAAGCCCGAGCCGAAGAAGATCGTCGCCAAGCCTGAACCCAAGCCGCTGGCCAAGCCCAATCCCGTGCCCACGCCGAGCCAGATGACCAAGCGCCTGGCCGATGCTCCTCCTGCTCCCAAAGCCACGACGAAAAAGGTCATCAAAGACACTCCGCCGAAGCCCGCCGCCAAAGCCACTTCCAAGAGCCATACCCTAGCCTCCGGTGAAACGCTTTATCGCCTCGCCTCCAAATACGGCGTCTCCGTCGCTGCCATCCAAAAGGCCAACAACATCAAGAACCCCAACGCTATGCGTGAGGGGATGAAGCTCACGATCCCGGCCAAGTAAGTTCGTAGTTCGGGCTTCAGCCCGCTCAACGATCTCCAAACACGGGCTAAAGCCCGAACTACAAACATGTCCCGTCACTCCATCATCCTGCTTCTTGCTTCCGTCATCGGACTCCTCGCGCTGGGGATCACGATGCTGGCGAGCACGACCTTTGAAGTCGCTCAGGACAGCGGGGAGGACTATGTGACGGTGTGGAAGCAGTTGAGCTGGCTGGGCATCTCGCTGGTGGCCTGCGGGGCGGCGGCGATGATTGATTTCAATGCCTGGCATCGCTGGCGCTGGCACATCCTCATCGGTGCAGCCGTGCTGCTGGTGCTGTGCTACATCCCCGGTGTTGGGGTGAAGATCAATGGCTCGCGCCGCTGGATCGGCATGGGCTCGTTTCGCATTCAGCCTTCTGAGTTTGCGAAGATCGCCCTGCTCATCGCGCTCTCGGGCTGGTTTGCCACGCATGAAACCATGGTCCGCACCTTTCGCCGCGGCTTCTTGCTGCCCGGCATGATCCTCATGAGCATCGTGGGCCTAATTGGCTGCGAGTTCGACCTCGGCAACGCCTTGCTTGCCTCCGTCGTGGGGCTTGGCGTGATGTTCGTAGCAGGAACGAAGCTGCGATACTTGGCCGTGATCGTCGTGATCGTCGGGGGCGGTCTCGCTGCTGGCATTAAGTTCCTCCCGAACCGTTTCGATCGTGTGATGGTGCTTTTTGATCTTGAAGGCACGCAAACTGGTCGTGGCCTCCAGCAGTGGGTGTCGAAGCTGGCCTTTGGCAGCGGAGGCATCGACGGACGCGGCCTGGGCGAGGGACGCATGAAAAACGACTATCTTCCCGAAGCCCACACCGACTTCATCTTCCCCATGGTGGGCGAGGAACTCGGCCTCCGCGGCACGGCAGGCACCGTCCTCGGCTTTGCCGTGCTCGTCATGAGCGGCTTCATGGTGGCCGCGTATGCGCCGAACCGTTTTGGAAAACTCCTCGGCAGCGGCCTGACCTTCCTGCTCGGCATGGAGGCTCTCCTCAACATGGGCGTGACGACCGCTCTGCTGCCCAACAAAGGTCTTCCCCTGCCCTTCGTGAGCTACGGCGGCTCCAGCTTACTCGCCGCGATGATCGCCATCGGCATCCTCATCAACATCCACCGTCAAGGCGTGCATCTCCGCCGCGAAGACCTCCCCGTCATCCGCCGCAAGCACCGCTGGACGCCGCAGTTGTGAACCAACACGGCATTCACTCGCGATTGATGAACTCATCGAGATTCAAAAGCACGCGAGCCACGGCGACGAGCGTGGCCGCTTCGGTGGCTTGAGCGGGTGAAATGGCTTTTTGATGGGCACCGAGCACTTGGAGGGCTGCGGGGCCGCTTTTTACGACGCGGGCTTTTTGCTCGGCGTGGAAGGTTTGGAGTCGTGCGAGCTCTTCGGGGCGCGGTTCGCGGCTCAAGACGAGGCGGAAGAGTTTTTCGAGCGGATTTGGACCTTCACGCATGGCGCGGAGGGCGAGAGACTGAGCGGCTTCGACGAAGACGCCGTCGTTCATCATCGTGAGGGCTTGCAGCGGCGTGTTGGAGCGCTCGCGGCGCACGCAGGCATCGGCGGCATCGGGTGCGTCGAAGGTGGTGAGCGTGGGATAGAGCACGCTGCGCAGCGTGATGATGTAAAGGCTGCGGCGGTAGATTTCGTCGCCGGGGCTGGCCTGCCAATTGGAGGAGCGACCGACATCGAAGACGTCTTCGGGCAAGGGCGGACGGAAGCTGGGGCCGCCGATGGCGGGCTTGAGAAGGCCGCTGACAGCGAGGGCGGAGTCGCGCAGGATTTCGGCATCGAGGCGGAGGCGGCTTTGGCGGGAGAGAAGGCGGTTGAGGGGATCGACGTAGAACGAGTTTTCCAACTCGTTGGGATTGGATGAACGAGTTGGAAAACTCGTTCTACGATACGTCTCGCTCATCACGATGCGCTTGATGAGCTGTTTGCGGCTCCAGCCGTTGCGCATGAAGTCGGTGGCGAGCCAGTCGAGGAGTTCGGGGTGACTGGGGGCTTCGCCGCTGGTGCCGAAGTCATCCGGTGTGCGCACGAGGCCGTGGCCGAAGAGCTTGCTCCAGATGTGATTCACGGCGACGCGGGCGGTGAGCGGGTTTTGCGGCGAAACGAGCCACCGGGCAAGTTCGAGTCGCGTGTTGCCTGCTTGGGCGGGCAAGGCGGAAAGCGTGGCGGGCATCACATCGGGGCCGCGGCGGGTGTAGTCGCCAGCGAGATGGACGTAGGTCTGGCGGCGGTCTTTGGAGACTTCGGCGAGGAGCGGCGCTTTGGTTTTGGTGTCGTCGCGGTCCTCGGTGTTGTCGAAGAAGGCGTAAAAGCTGTAGTAATCGCGGATGGTGATCGGATCGTATTTGTGCGTGTGGCACTGCGCACAGCCGATGGTGAGCCCCATCCACACGCGACCGATGGTGTTGACGCGATCGACGAGGTTTTGGTAGCGAGCTTCTTCTTTATCGACGCCGGCTTCGGTGTTCAGCGCGGCGTTTCGATGGAAGCCGGTGCCGGGGGAGAGTTCTCGGTTCTCAGTTCTCGGTTCCCGGTTGTCCAGAAGGTCTCCGGCGATTTGCGCGAGGGTGAACGCGTCATACGGCATGTCGTTGTTGAAGGCCTGGATGACCCAGTCGCGGTAGCGGTAGGCATTGGGGCGGAGGCCGTCTCCGAGGAAGCCGTTCGAGTCGGCGTAGCGGGCCATGTCGAGCCAGTGTCGGCCCCAACGCTCGCCGAAGCGGGGATCGGTGAGAAGGCGATCCACGAGCGCGGCGTAGGCTTCGTCGGACAGGTCAGACGAGTCCGACGTGTCGGACGGTGGTGGGAGGCCAATGAGATCGAGGTAAAGCCGGCGGATGAGCGTGCTGGCATTCGCACGCGGGGCGGGTTGGAGGCCGGATTCGAGGAGCTTTTCGGAGATGAAGGCGTCGATGGGGTGATCGGTGGGCGCTTGAAAAGCGCCCTTCCTTGGGACCTGGGGACTGCGAATCGGCTGGAAGGCCCAATGCGGCTCGTAGTTCGCACCGGACGCGATCCATTGACGCAAAATGTCTTTTTCAGCGGCGGTGAGCGGCTTGGGGGACTTCGGTGGTGGCATCACGTCGTCGGGATCGGCGGTGGTGATGCGGTGGAGGAAGGTTTTCGTGTCAAAATCCTTCGCGGGCATGTCGAGGCGGAGATCGGCCTCGCGGCTTTCTTCATCGGGGCCGTGGCAGGCGTAGCATTTCGACGCGAGGATGGGGCGCACGTCGCGCGAGAAGTCCACGGCATGTGCGTGGATCGCGAGGGCGGCGAGGATGACGAGACGCTCAATCCACATAGCGCAGTTCGTTGCTGGCGAGCAGGGCATGGCAAAACGCGGCCCAGGTGTCGAGTTCGCGTCGTGGGTGATCGGTTTGCGTCGAAACGAGCATCGCATCGGCTTCGCGAAGGAAATCGAGGCCGCGCTGGAGTTCGGCGGCGGTGGCGTCGCGGCCCAAGGCATGACGATAAGCCTGTGCGATGCGTTTTTCAGGCTCCCCGGGTGATTGGAGCAGTCGCTTCGCGAAGCGGCGGGATTGCTCGATGACGAAGTGGTTGTTCAGCAGGTAAAGCGACTGCGTGGCGAGCGCGGAGTTGTCGCGCTGGGCGACGACGGTGGTGGCGTCGGGCAAGTTGAAGGGCGTGAGCTCCGGCGGCATCGAATTGCGCAGCATGAGCAGATAGACGCTGCGTTGCGTGCTGGGCTGATGCAGCGATGGCAGCTCATTGATGAGCACATCGCGATGCTGGATGAGTGAACCTTTCGCGGGCTGCGGATTGAGGTCGCCGGTGGCGAAGAGCATCGTGTCGCGGATCGTTTCGGCATCGAGACGGCGCACCTGGTGCTGACCGAACAAGGAGAGGCGGTTTTCAACCGCCTGCGGCGATTTCAAATCGCCGTTCCTTGAGCTGAGCTGATACGTGCGGCTCAGCACGATGCTGCGGATGAGTTTTTTGATGCTCCAGCCTTCGCGCATGAAGCGGGTGGCGAGGTGATCGAGGAGTCCGGGATGTGTGGGGCGCTCGCCGGAGAGGCCGAAGTCGTTCGGGGTGGTGACGAGGCCTTCACCGAAGAGTTGGAGCCACACGCGATTCACGAAGACGCGGGCGGTGAGCGGGTTCTGCGGGCTGGCGAGCCACTTGGCGAGTTCGAGGCGGCCGCTTTGCTTCAAGTCGGCGACGGTTCCGCCGCCGCAGGCACTCAGGAAGCCACGTGGGATGGCAGCGCCGAGTTTTTTGGATTCGCCGTCGATGTTGAGTTTGCAGTCCTCGATCTTTTTGGCGTCGCGCACGCCCATGGCGAGCGGGGCATCGGCTGCGTAGCTGAAGGAGGCTTTGGCGGGTGTTTTGCGTGGCTTGTTGGCGGCGATGATCGGCTCCACCTCGGCACGCGGCCGCACTTTGGCCGTGGCTTGAAGCTCGTGCAGCGGCGTTTGTGGCGCGGTGAGGCCCTCGCGTGCAGCGGCACCCCACAGGGTTTCGGTGCTTTTGAAGATGCCGGCGAGCGCGTAGTAGTCGCGCGTGGGGATGGGGTCCGTTTTGTGATCGTGGCAGCGTGCGCAGCCGACACTGAGCCCGAGTATGCCGCTGCCGATGACGTTGATCTGATCAGCGATGACGTCCATCTCGAAGTTCTCGTTCATGGCCTTCGCAGGCTTTGCGCCGAGTGCGAGCAAGCCGGTGGCGATGAGCTGACGATCGCGCTGTGCGGGTGAATCGGCCGGAAGGAGATCACCGGCGATCTGCTCGGCGATGAAACGATCATACGGCAGGTCTTCATTGAAGGCGCGAATGACGTAATCGCGATAGCGCCATGCATGCGGGAAGCTCGGATTGCGCGAGAGGCCGTCGTTGCCGTTCGATTCGGCGTAGCGGGCCACATCGAGCCAGTGGCGGCCCCATTTTTCGCCGAAGTGGGGCGAGTTCAGAAGCGAATCGACATAAGCCTCCAATGACGAATGCCGAATTTCGAATGACGAAGGTGGAAGGCCGATGAGGTCGAAGGAGAGACGGCGGAGTAAAACGGCCGTCTCGGCATCGGGGGCGGGTTGGAGGCCGTTTTGCTCGATCTTGGCCAAAATGAAGGCGTCGAGGCTTTGGCGGGGCCACGCAGTGTTTTGGACTTGGGGAGGCTTGGGGTCGGAAATGGCCTTGAGGGACCAAAGGGGCTCTTGTGGAGCTTTTTTGACGACCTTCGGCGGCTCGGTGCGCGGGTCGGGTGCGCCCATTTTCACCCACTCGACGAAATCGTTCACGATGTTGTCCGAAAGACGCTTCTTCGGTGGCATTTCGAGGCCGTCGTAGCGCACGGCTTGCACGATGAGGCTTTCGTCGGGTTTGCCGGGGATCACCGCGGGTCCGGATTCGCCACCAGCGATCATTTCGGACGGCGCATCGAGCAGAAGCTTGCCACCGAGCTTCTTCGAGTTCTGCGAATGGCACTCGTAGCACTGCTTCACGAGCACGGGCCGGATCTTCGATTCAAAGAAGGCCCGCTGATCCGGCGTCATGTCCGCACGTACCGCGAGGGCGGTGAGCAGGAACAGGGCTGGTAGCAGGGCTTTCATGAGGCCTCACCACTACGCTGCGAAGGGGCGCACCTTACGCATGGCATTACAAGCGGGCATGAAAGCCATGCCAACAGTCTATTTTTGATCCTCACGAGCATGTTCAAAGGCACCGACCCATGAATCCCGCCAAAATCGAAGACACGCTCAAGCTCGTCCTGATTGGATGGATCGTCATCATCACAGCCGCGTGGCTGATGGGGCGCATCTGCCGACGTATCGGGCAACCGCCGGCCGTAGGCGAGATCGCTGCGGGCCTGCTGCTGGGGCACTCACGGATACTCGTGCCCTCATGGGCCTCATCGCCATCAATGTGGGCAAAGATCTGGGCCTGCTGAACGACAAGCTCTTTACCATGTTCATCATCATGTGCCTGCTCACCACCGCGACGACGGGTCCGATGCTCCGCGCCTGGCTGCCGGCAGATTTAAAGAAGCTGGTGCCACATTGAAACGAGGAGCACAACGCTCCCTCCTTGCCTTCCGGCGGCTCGTGTCCTAGAACGGGCGTGAAATTCACGCTCACCGCCGCCGCATGGTCACCATCACGATCCAGGAACTCTCGAAACGCTTCGGCGGAAGCACCGTGCTCGGCGGCGTGAACCTGCAAATCGAGTCCGGCGAGCTCTTCTTCCTGCTCGGGCCGAGCGGTTGCGGCAAAACGACCCTGCTGCGGCATATCGCAGGCTTCTACGAGCCGGACCACGGCAAGATTTTCTTCGACGAAGAGGACGTCACTCGCGTGCCAGCTCATCTCCGCGGCACGGGCATGATGTTTCAAAGCTATGCGCTGTGGCCGCATTTGAACGTGGCGCAGAATGTGGCCTTCGGTTTGGAGGAGCGAAAAAGGCCCGCGAAGGAAATCGAGCATCGCGTGGCCGAGGCGCTGGACCAGGTACAGCTCGGCGGACTCGGCTCACGGAAGATCCAGCAGCTCTCCGGCGGTCAGCAGCAGCGTGTGGCCTTGGCCCGTGCCCTGGTGATCCGGCCGAAGTGCCTGCTGCTCGATGAACCACTCTCGAATCTCGATGCCATGCTGCGTCACGAGATGCGCTCCGAAATCCGCCGCATCTGCAAGGAGAACGGTCTCACCGCCATCTACGTCACGCATGATCGCGATGAAGCGCTCTCGATGGCGGATCGCATGGCGATCATGGAAGGCGGCAAGCTCGTGCAGGTGGGATCGCCGCAGGACGTGTATAAACATCCCGCCACAAAGATGGTGGCCGAGTTCATCGGCGAGACGAATTTGATCGAAGGCCGCGTGTTTCGCGAGAGCAGCCGTCCCGGCTTCTTCGATGTGGAGACGGCCTTTGGCATGCTGCGTGGCCGGCCCAACGAACACGGCTGGTCACCCGCCAACGGCCTGCCCGTCTGGCTGAGCATCCGCCCGGAGGCGCTGACCTTTCACCACGTCATGGACAGCCCAAACCGCTTCCCCGGCCAGATCGTGGACACCACCTACCTCGGCTCCACCGTGCAATATCAACTCCAGGTGCAAGGCGGCCCGCTGATGAAGCTCACCGAGTTCAATCCCTTCATCGTCCGCCCGCCCTGCGACGAGGAAGTCCGCGCCATGGTGGCGATGCATGATGTGGTGATCATTCGGAAGTAGTAGCCTCAGGCCTCAGGATACAGCACCCGCACCAGATACAGGCCACAGGCAGGCGCCGTCTGATTGCTCTGCTTGCCCGTGGGATCATCCAGCAGGCTCGCAAACCACTCCCGCGACTCGCGGCCTCTCGCCACATGGATCATGCTGCCGACAATGAGGCGCACCATTTTGTAGAGGAAGCCACTGCCCTCGAATTCGAGCTCCAGGACCTCCCCGTCTTCACGCAATTCGGCGCGATGGATCGTGCGCGTGGTCTTCTCCGGCAGCCTGCGCCGCTCCACCTCCGGCATGTCGCCACGGTTGGTGCTCAGGCGGATGAAATTGTGCCTTCCGATGAGCTTTTCACAGCACCAGCGCAGCGCCTCAACATCCAGCAGGCCGTAAAGATGCCACGCCCGATCCGCCTCGAAGGGCGACAGCATGCGCGGCCGCCAGAGGCGATAGCGATAGACCTTTCCGATGGCATCAAACCTCGCGTGAAACTGCGGATGCACTTCCTCCGCCTTCGTCACCCGAATGCTGAGCGGCAGGCAGGCGTTCAGCGCATTCACCCAGGACTCGCCACTCATCCCGATGCTCTCCGGTACATCGCCATGCGCCACCTGCGCCAGCGCATGCACGCCCGCATCCGTGCGTCCGCTGCCCTGCACGCCCGTCTCGATGCGCACCGCCTTGCGAATCGCCGCGTTTAACTCGTCCTGCACGCCCCCGCCGCCATCCTGGCTCTGCCAGCCCTTCCACGGCGTGCCACAATACGCCACCGTGAAGCGCAAGCGCTTCCATCCCGCTGCCGGGCCATGACGAAGACCGAGGCTGGTTTCAGTGCTGGAAGACAATGGGCTCTCCATCAAGGTTTGAAGGGATTCCTGACTATCACGCCGCCGTAATCCTGACCTTCGGCCATGTCCTCGCTGAGCACCTCGCTGCACTTCATGCGTTTCGCCGTGGCGATGATCAGGGAATCCCAGTAGCGAAGCTGGTATCGCTGATGGATGGCAATGGCATCGCGAACCAGAGAAGGCTCGATGGACCCGATGCGAAAACCTCGTTCGAGCCGCTGGATCGCACTGAGCGCCTCCGTAGGTGACATGAGCTTCTTTCGAACGACCACCGTGTGGAAAAACTCGCCAAACACCTGGGTGGAGACACATCCATCGCCGCCCTCCATGATGTTCTTCATTTCCTGCTGGGCCTTGAGCTGCTTCACAGGGTCCGTTTCGTCATATGAATACACGACGATGTTGGAGTCGATGAAGGTCATGGACGCTCGTAGAGTTCATCGCGGTTCACATACCCTTTACCGCCCATGGGACGGCTCAAAGTGCGGAAACTTTCCTCCAGTTCCTCCACCAGCCTTTGCCGTCTCGCCACCTCGGATTCCTCCGAGGTGCTCGTGTCAGTCAAACTGGCAAGAAAGCCGCCGATCATCGCATCCACAGAGGTTTTTTGAGCACGCGCCACCCGGGCCGCCTTTTCCAGCAGGCTGTCGTCTTGAAGTTGGATCGTGAGAGAGGTCATGCGGATGAGTTTGCTTTCGATTCGCCTGATTTCAAGCCCCCACCGGATGCCACGTCGTCTTGAACTCAATCAGCGCACGGATCTCCTCCGCGCCCTGCATTTTGTCCGCGAACCAGTCGATGGGCTCCTCGGCCTTGCGCAGGTGCACGCGCTTCACGCTTTCGGCCGCGCCGAGGCGCAGCGCCTTGCGATCGTCCTCGTTCGCCACGCCGCTGAGGGCGCGGAGATGCTCGTGCGTGGCAAAAGTGGGGATCAACTCGGCTCGCGGACCGGTGAGCAGGTTCACCACGCCGCCGGGCAGGTCGCTCGTGGCGAGCATTTCGCCCAAAAGGATGCTCGGATACGGCTGCGTGGTGCTGGCGAGCGCCACGACGCTGTTCCCGCTCGTGATTGCAGGCAAAATGAGCGAAAGCAGGCCCAAAACAGGCGCGTCATCCGGCGCGAGGATGCCGATGATGCCCATCGGCTCGGTGACGGTGAAGTTGAAGTGCGCCGAGGCCACCGGATTCACGCTGCCGAGCACCTGCTCGTATTTGTCCGTCCAGCCTGCGTAATGCACCACGCGCTCAATCGCCGCCGCGACCTCACGCGAGGCCTCCGACTTCGAAACGCCGCTCAACGTGATGCTGTCCGCCAGTTCGACGCCCCGCGCCTCCATCATCTCCGCCAGCCGATACAAGATCTGCCCGCGATTGAACGCCGACCTCTTCGCCCATCCCGGCCCCGCCTTCGCCGCCGCCTCGACGGCATTGCGCAGGTCCTTCCGCGTGCACTGCGGGATGTTCGCAAAAAACGCCCCCGAAGCATCCAGCAGCTCCGCCACGCGTCCGCTCTCACTGCGAATGAAAGCACCGCCGACGTAGCATTTGGGGGTTTTGGTGATGTGAAGGCGGGTCATGAAAAGGAAGCGTTGGAGGTGGCGGAGCGGGCAAATGACGAATGAGTAAGCACGAATCACGAATCAATCCATAGCGGCGTGCTCCTATAGCAAGCGGCTCATGTTTTGTGAATTTCCAAAACCTAACTGGCAGAAGAATGAAGGCAGGAGAATGAGGCTGTTCTAGGAAAGAAGAGGGGGGCCCATTCCTTTGTCCCCATTCCTCTGTCTATCCGGCTTGGGGAACCATCAGTGACTCCCTCTTCCACACTCAGCGCACGCGGCGTTCGGTTGTTTCTGACTGGCCTAAACAAGCTGGCAAAAAGATGGGTGGTAAAAAAACGATCTTTCTGATTTTTCTGCCCTCCATTTTTTTGCCAGCCGGATTGGGCATCCGTCACTCCCGTTCCACACCCCGCCCCGGCGTCCGAGCGCTTCTGCCTTCATTCACCTGCCAATCATCACAAAACATGACGAGGCGAGGCATCGCACGCTTTGGGCATTGTTGGCAGAGTGGGGTCACTCTTTGGCATGCAAAAGCCCCCTGCCGCCGTGTCGGGAGACCCCTTTTGCATGCAAAACACCCTCCACGGCACGTCGGCGCCACCCTGTTGCACGAAAACGCCCTCTTTCGCCGGTTTGGCGGCTTTTCGCCCGGTGCAGACAGCCCATGCCGCAGGCCATTTCCATGTTTCGCGGGTGTCAAAATAGGCATTTCACCCGCAACCCACTCGTTTTTATATTGACGCCCGGATCGCGAATCCACAGAATCCGCCACGAATTCGGCAGATTGCCCATCCACCTGATTCCGGCATCTGCCACGCTCGTTTCACCTCCAGCCCACCGCACACCATGCCCTTCCGCCAACTGCCCGCCTCTGATCCCACGCGCACCCAGGCTCTTCAGGGAGCCTTGAAAAAATGGAACAGCACCACCGGGGCCGCCCGCCTCATCAGCGCTGTCACCGGTGCAGCGCTGGAGACCCTCCAACCGAAGTGGGAAAAAGAAGTCGCCGAGCGGGCGGATGCCTTCGGCCAGCAGTCCGCCAGCACCCAGGCACTGAAGGCCGCCGCAGACAAGCTGCGCCTGCTCGTCAGCCACTTCATCCAGGTTTATCAGATGGGCATCGCCCGGGGAGACTTCGCCGCCGCGGGCCGCGCCGTGTATGAACTCAGCGTCAATGAGGAGACCGTGCCGAACCTGGATGCCGAGGCCGCCCTGCTCCTGTGGGCGGACCGCATCGTGAAGGGCGATCCCCGCCGCGTCACCCAGTTCAGCGAGGCCGCCATGGCCCTGCCCGCCGCCTCCGCCGTGGGCACTGCCCTGCAGGACTACAACACCAAGCTCGCCGCCCAGACCGACGCCAAAGACCAGCTCGAAGCCGAGCAGGCCGACGTCATCGCCCTGCGCTCCGAGGCCGATCAAGTCATCCGCGATGTGTGGGACGAGGTCGAATTCGCCCTTCGCCAACTGGAAGCCCCCACCCTCCGCCGCCGCGCACGCGAATGGGGCGTCGTATATGCCCAACGCCCCGGCGAGCCCGAAGAAGGCTCTGGAGAAACGCCTCCACCCGCCCCCACGCCACCAGCAACCTGAAAAGCCATCGCTTGCGCCAAAATAGAACTACTGATGTGACAGAAATCTGAAATCCGACCTAGCAGCAATCCAACCCAACCCAACCATACCAATGAACCTCCGTGTACCACTCACCATCGCTACCGCTCTCTTATCTATTCTCCTTTCGAGCTGCGCTGGCGGCCCTGATTACGCCAGCGTGAAAGCATCTGGTGCTCTGACACCACCTGCCGGCAAAGGCATGGTGCTCATTTACCGCACAGCGGGTTTCGTGAGCGCGGCCTACAAGCCCTACCTTTATGCCAATGGTGTACAACTTCCCGCGAGATTGCAACGCGGTGGTTTTTACTCCATGGAGGCAGCACCCGGCCCGCTGCAGTTGGCGTACTCAAAAGAGAAAGGCGAGTCAACTGCGGCGACCAAGACCAATGCAGTGATCCAAGGGATCGTTTTCGGCGGCATTGTGGGCGGCGTTTTAGCACCTCACGCAGATGTCGAGAGTCGTCGTAAAGTGGGTTTGCAAGTTCAAGTCCTGCCGGGGCAGACGCATTATGTGACCATGGGCGGCGCAGGGGGTGATCTAAGCGTGGCTGACCCCACGGAGGCAGAAGAAGAGATTACGGAATGCAGATGGCTGAATCCTCCCGCACGTTGAAAACTCATCACATATTTTCTAACCTCTTCAATGTTCTCATGAAAACGACGCACACTTTACTAAACGTCACGCTCCTCTTCTCTTGCGTCCAGTTGGTCTCCTGCCGCACGCAAACGCCAGCAACCAGCGCCCCAATTGCTCCAATATCTTCCGCCAAGGTAATATCGGAAAAACAAGTTCCCGGCCAAGGTGCTCCATTAACAAATCAACAAATGAACCGAATGCTTGACCAGGACACATCTGTTGTAGATCGGGAGCGATTAGTGAAACAAATGATGCGATCAAGCAATCATGTTGAAGGAGTGATTCGCCAATAAACGTGGGTAGCGGTGCCTCTGCCACTCACTGCCCATCCCAATAGCAAGTTACTGCAAGAATATCGACATATGGCACCATACCCCAAATCCAGGTTGAATTGCGGCTTCACAGGAGTTGGTGGTTTTCTCGCCATTATGCTCTGCCTATTCGCAGATCGTGCCGAATCAGGTGACATCCAATCTGCCTCCATGATTCTTACGGACTTCCACGGAGTCGAACACACCGTGACGAACTGCAACAATGACAAGTGCTTCTTTAGGGCGGCGATGCCGTTTGACGGCAATAATATCACAGACGACGCCACTAATACAGATTACAAAGCCCCAGGTGGGGGATTCTGGAAGCGTGCAAGCGCACTTAGCGAGACAGTTGTCATTGAGTACCACACATCCGAGGACCAAGCCGCGATCAGAAAGGTCGCGATCGAACGCGGCATCAGGGAGGCGAACCTTGATCAGACCCATGTCTTGCTACTGATTCCGTATTCCTTCATCGAATCAATCAAGTTTACGGGTCAGGACAAAGGCGAACGTAAGGACGGGCAGGCCAAATCCGAAGTGCGCCTGTGCGGAGGAAAGGTCTTTGAAGCTGGTGGTGCCTTTGGAAAACTGGAAGGCAAAGAGAAGGTGGCTTCACTGGGTATTGCCGATTTCTCAGTTTGGTTGAGTGAATTAACGGAAATTCGATCCGCCGATCCGCCAATTCAATTCAAAGGTGACCCCACGTTTTTGGGTGCCCGGAAAAGCCGTTTAGCGCAAAGATCGTCGATACTGCGGGAGCGAGTATCGTGCTGAGCAAGGCCATGTATTGCACTACAAAAAAAGTTCATGCCCAATTGCTTGGCTATGTCAACACTACCGGACTCACCACGGTCGATTTCAGTTCGATACTGCCGATCAGAGTTGGTGGCACCAGTTCAATGAAGGTTCCCAGTTCAAAACTTTCCAGATTGGAATTGGGGAAGGTCGATGACAAGGTGCCGGGATATCTGGCGAAAGCGTTCTTGGGGACAGGTGAGCAGCTAGAAGTCGCTGTAACCCCAGAGGATGGTATTTACGTTCCAAGCGGGGTGTTCGGAATTTCGGAAAAGGGCTGGGTTTGGGTGCCGTGGTATGCTGTCACCTCCGTCGAATATTTCGAAGCTAAATAGACCAACTACAAGACGAACCAACCATGATACCCACATCTACCAATCCGATGCAATCACCTCATCAAAGACTCAGCGGGCGTAATATTCGGCACTTGCGCCTTCTCAGTTGCCTCGCGGTTATGCTCTTCGCAATCGCTTCGAGCTTTCTGACAGGCTGCGCGACGACCAAAACGACTGGGCGGGATTTTGACAGCTCGAAGATAAGTCGAATCGTAAAGGGCAAAACGACTCAAAGTGAGATTGTCATGATGTTCGGAGAGCCGCAGTCCAAAAAGCCGCTACCTCCTGGAAGTCCTGGACCTTCTTCGCAGACCGAGCTGTGGCTCTATGTGTATAACGTCAGTCAATCGGGCGGCCTCCCCGTGGGACAAACAATCGCAGGGATTCTGATACCCGGGGCCATAGGTAATAGCATATTAGGCGATGCCGCTTCAGGACGAACCAGGGGATGCAACAGGGCTCTCGCCATCGCTTTTGATAAACACGGGATTGTCGTGGACTCCTCTTATTCAAAAAGAGAGTTGTGACACTGCTTTGAACGTATCCGCGCCTAAAGCGTTGATATTGCATCTGCGTAGCACTCATATGAAAGCCAAGAAAATCATCGGAATCGCCATTCTGATACTCATTGGTGTCGGCCTGCTGCCCACCACACGAGACACATTGAAGTGGCACTTCGCCTCATCAGGCGACAAGGCGCAGAATTACGCAGAGTATTTGGCCGCATGGCCGAGCGGGCAGTACTCCGATGAAGCGCGGTCACGCTACGAAGAGCGCAGTTGGGCGGACGCGCAGGCAGAAAGGTCGCTGGGGAGTTACCGGCACTATGAGCAGACGCACCCAGAGGGCGCACATTTGGTAGAGGCCCGCACCCGGATTGAAGATTTGACGTGGCAGCAGTCCACAAAAGCAAACACCATTCAGAGCTTTGAGGCTTATCTCAAGAACTACGAAACAGGCCGTTTTGCCGAAACTGCTCGCTCCCGGATTGAGGATTCGAAATGGCAGCAGTCCACCAACGCCAACACCATCATTTCACTTCGTGGCTACGCTGAGGCGTATCCCAAGGGGCGGTTCATTTCAGAGGCTCAGTCCCGGCAGATTGCTCTTCGGAAGGACGACACGCCCTACACAACCGCACTACAGAGTGGGACGACACGGGCACTGATCGACTTTTTGACTGAGTTTCCTGGACATGCAAAGGAAGCCGATGCCAAACAAGCCATCAAGGACATCACCGAGGGACGGGACATCGTTGACTTGCTTGCCGAAAAGAAGGTGGAGATTCAGACACAGGGGAGCGGGATAGAGAGCGTGAGCGTGCGTGTCCGGCGGCTCGTCCCTTATCCCCTGACCATCCGTGTCCCTGTAGGTAGCTACTTCGTTTCCGCGAACCAATCCGCCCAGAACATGGTCACGACGGCAGAAGGCAATGTGCGACTTACGACGGATAGCTGGCAAAGCATTTTGGTAGATGCCGCTTGTGCCAACAGGCCAAGAGACATTCCGAGTGGGAGCGATACCTTCACGGTCCAGCGATCTCCCCAACAAGCAGAGTTGGCCAAGCTCATGCCCGTCTTAGACAAGGCGCGTGTCGATACCGAAACGAAACAGGCAGCTGTTTGGATTGTCACCGATAATGCGAATTACAACGATCTGGGCATTCTTGTGGCCAGTTCTAACGGGTTCGGCGGATCAAGGGTGATCAATCAGCGTGAAGCAGCAAGGGCGATGAAGATTTGCACCGAGGCTGGAATTAACATCACCCAAAAGAACATTTGGTTCGACAGGCAAACCATCCTGCGCGGTCTTACCGACACCGACTTAAAAAAGTGGTTGGAAGAAGAAGCTTCACGACCCGTGAATTCTCAGCAACAGCTGGGGCCAAACGCCAAAGCTGAGCGACAGCAGGCGAGCGAGATGTCCACCACGACCACTCGGGGCCAAACGTCCGCGCCGCCTGTTGCCGACCTCTGGGCCAGTGAGAAGGAAAGTGCGGCTTATCTAGCTGCCAACGCCATAAAAGAAGGTGTCAATACAATGGCGAGCGGGCTGCAATACAAGATAATCAAGACTGCCAAGGGACTATCGCCGAAGCTGATCGACAGAGTGAGGGTGCATTACCACGGAACACTGATTGACGGAACGGTCATCGACAGCTCGATCCTACGTGGCGAACCTGTAACGTTCCCGGTCAATGCGGTTATCCAAGGCTGGACTCAAGCTCTCCAATTGATGAAGGTGGGCGAAAAATGGCAGTTGTTCATCCCGCCCGACCTCGCTTACGGCAAGAATGGTGTCCAGGGGGTGATTGGACCGAATAGCACGCTGATCTTCAATGTGGAACTACTTGGGATCGAAAAATGAGCTGACTTGATGAAGATTTGCAGATCGCCTGCTGTGCCGCGAAGAAGAAACTCGCCAGCAGGTGTGCTGGCGTGAAGATCATGAAGAGGGAGCTGGGGCCTGTGTATTCGGTGGTCAGCCATCCCCGTTTCTAGGTTCAGCGCGGCGCTCACGCCACCTTTAAGTAATTAAGCAATCCCTGCTTCCCACCTTCACGGCCAAAGCCGCTCTCTTTATATCCGCCAAATGGACTCGTCGGATCAAACTTGTTATACGTGTTCGCCCACACGACGCCGGCTTTGAGCAGGGTGCTCATTTTGAGGATGCGGCTGCCTTTGTCGGTCCAGACGCCGGCGCTGAGGCCGTAGGGGGTGTTGTTGGCTTTTTCGACGGCTTCTTCGAGGGTGCGGAAGGTGAGGATGCTGAGCACGGGGCCGAATATCTCCTCGCGGGCGATGCGGTGGCTCATGCTGACGTTCGCGAAGATCGTGGGACGGAAGAAGAAGCCCTTCGCGGGCAGTTTGCAGCCGTTGTCGTGCTTTTCCGCGCTTTCATCGACGCCGCTTTTGACGAGGTCGGTGATTTTGGCGAGCTGCTCGGCGCTGTTGATGGCACCGAGGTCGGTGTTCTTGTCGAGCGGATCGCCCACACGCAGCGTGGCGATGCGACGCTTCAGTTTGGCGAGCACTTCATCGGCGATGCTTTCCTGCACGAGCAGGCGCGAGCCCGCGCAGCAGACGTGACCTTGATTGAAGAAAATACCGTTCACGATGCCCTCGACGGCCTGATCGAGCGGTGCGTCGTCAAAGACGATGTTCGCGGCCTTGCCGCCGAGTTCGAGCGTGAGCTTCTTTTCCGTGCCCGCGAGGCTGCGCATGATGATCTTCCCGACCTCCGTGCTGCCGGTGAAGGCCACTTTCGAGGTGAGCGGATGATTGATTACCGCCGCGCCGGTCTCGCCCGCGCCGCTGACGATGTTCACGACGCCATTGGGCAATCCGGCTTCCTGGCAAATCTCGCCAAACTTCAGCGCGGTGATGCTGGTGGTCTCCGCGGGCTTCAAGACGACGCAATTCCCCGCCGCGAGCGCCGGGGCGATCTTCCACGCGAGCATGAGCAGCGGAAAATTCCACGGAATGACCTGCCCCACGACGCCGTGCGGTGCCAACTGCCGACCGGGCGCGAGGAACTCCAGTTTGTCCGCCCAACCGGCGTGATAAAAGAAGTGCGCCGCGGCCATTGGCACATCGAAATCACGCGATTCCTTGATCGGCTTTCCACCATCCATCGTCTCGGCAATGGCAAACTCCCGCGCATGATCCTGCAGCAGCCGCGCGATGCGGTAGAGATACTTCCCGCGCTCTTTGCCGGGCAAACGGCCCCAATTGATAAACGCCCGCTGCGCCGCCGAGCAAGCCGCATCGACATCGGAGGCATCGGCTAGCGCAATGTCGGCGATTTTGGCCTCCGTGGCCGGATTGATCGTCGAAAAGTACCTGCCCTTCTTCGGTGCCACGAACTGGCCGTCGATGAAGAGGTCGTATCTCTTCTTCAGCTTCGGATCGGCCGTCTCCGGTGCCGGATCAAACTCCCACAGATCACCAAACACGAGTTCGCGGGCGGGATTCGGACGTGAAGAAGCTTTTTTGGCAGCAGCGGGCATGACGGCTAGTGAAGAAGATGCGGACTCAAAAGCAAGGCGCAGAGATTTGAAATGCTGATGGGGACAAGATAGGCAACCGCTGAACGCCAGACTTTGGTGGCGAACGACTGACGACGCCCCAACCAAAGCGACCCCGCAACAGTCATGAAGACTAAACCACACTGAATCATCGGAGCGACACCAAAGCCGGGATCTTCGCCGAGAATAGTCAGTGGCACGGAACAAAAGATCAGAACGACGAAGATCAGCCCAATTTGCCAGGTGCCTGCATGGCGATGAGTGCGAAGGGGAGCATTTCGGCGAAAAATTGAATACTGCAGGATTGTGGGAGAGAGCCCGCGTTTTGCCAAGAAGGGAGTTTATCGCCTCGCGGCACATCCACGCGGCTTGCCAGCCACGAATCACCGCTTACCGAAAGCCTCACGCATGCCTGAAACTCCCGCCTGGCGACTCGAACATTCTTATCAGCGGCTCCCGGAGCTGTTTTTCACTGAGGTGGAGCCCACACCGGTGGCCGAGCCGCGGCTGGTGATCTTCAATGCTTCGCTAGCCGAGCAGCTCGGTCTGTCGGAGGACGACGCGGCGGTGTATGCCGGCAACCGTCTGCCGCCTGGAGCACGCCCCATCGCCCAGGCCTATGCCGGGCATCAATACGCCCACTTCACCGGCCTCGGCGATGGTCGCGCCATCCTGCTCGGCGAGCAGATCACGCCGGACGGCGAGCGTTATGACATCCAGCTCAAAGGCCCCGGCCCCACGCCTTACTCGCGACGTGGCGATGGTCGCGCGGCACTCGGACCGATGCTGCGTGAATACCTCATCAGCGAGGCGATGCATGCCCTCGGCATTCCCACGACACGCAGTCTGGCCGTCGCCAGCACCGGAGAAAAAGTCTGGCGACAGGACGGCGGCCTGCCGGGAGCCGTTTTGACCCGCGTGGCGGCCAGCCACATCCGGGTGGGCACGTTTGAATGGGCCGCAGCGCATCGCGATGTCGAGGCGCTGCGAGCACTCGCCGGGCACACTCGCCAGCGGCATTACCCGGAGATCGAAAACGATCCCGTGGCGCTCTACGAGGCCATTTCGGAACGTCAGGCCGCTTTGATCGCTCGCTGGATGCTCGTCGGTTTTGTCCACGGCGTGATGAACACCGACAACATGGCCCTCAGCGGCGAGACCATCGACTACGGACCCTGCGCCTTCATGGACGCGTACCATCCCGAGACGGTCTTCAGTTCCATCGACCGAAACGGCCGCTACGCCTACGGCAACCAGCCGCCCATTGCTCAATGGAATCTCGCCCGCCTCGCGGAGGCCATGCTGCCGCTGTTTCACGAGGATGAAAAACAGGCCGTCGAAATCGCCAACGGCCTCATCCCGAAGTTCGAGCCTCGTTTCAAACATCACTGGCTCGCTGGCATGCGGGCGAAGCTCGGCCTGCTCACCGAGGAAGCGGAAGATGCGACGCTCATCCAAGACCTGCTCAATGAGATGCAGGAGACCGAGGCGGACTTCACCAACACCTTCGCGGACCTCACCACCGGACGCGTTGAGTCCAACGCATGGCATGCCCGCTGGCAAAACCGCCTCCAGCGCCAGCTTCAACCTCGCGAGGAATCCATCGCCCTGATGCGCCGCAGCAATCCCGCCTTCATCCCACGCAATCACCAGGTCGAGAAAGCCCTCGCCGCCGCGCAAGAAGGCGCCATGCAGCCCTTCCACGCCCTCCTCGATGTCGTCAGCCATCCGTGGGATCACGATCGTCACCTACCTGACTACGCGAAACCCGGCACCCCGTCCGGTTATCGCACCTTTTGTGGAACCTGAACTGCTTCTACCTATGCCCTCCAACGTCCTCGGAACCCCTCTCAAAGGCTGCTGCAACGATCCCATGACCGGTTTTTACCGCGACGGCTACTGCCGCACCGGCCCGGATGACAAAGGCCTGCACACCGTGTGCGCCGTGATGACGGAGGAGTTCCTCCACTTCAGCCGATCCCGTGGCAACGACCTCAGCACACCCGTCCCCGAGTTCGATTTCCCCGGCCTCCAACCCGGCGACAAATGGTGCCTCTGCATCACCCGCTGGGCCGAAGCCCTCAAAGCTGGCCAAGCACCGCTCGTCGTGCTGGAGGCCTGTCACATCCATGCGCTGGAGTTTGTCTCCCTGGAGGATTTGAAGGCGCACGCGGCGTGAAGCAGAGCGAGCGGCCTCGATCTGTCATTTCGGTTACTACCCGAGATCAGGGGGCGCAATCTCCAGCCTGAGCCGATCATCATCCAACACAGTCAACGCCTTGTCCCGGATGGTGAGAGCCACTTCGCGATTCCCCGTGGCGAGGGCAAATTCAACCAGGTCCCTCACCTCTTGGACGAAATGGCCTTCAAGGAAGTCTCTAACCTTTTCCGCGCCAGTTTTCGAACGGTCATATAGCGCGACAAAGCGGCTTTTGACCCGATCAAATTCGGCTTCCGCATCTGGGATGAATAGCTTGGCGAGATCATACCGCTTCAGCGCTAGAACCATGTGCTTCACGATGATCCAGTAGGTCTTCGCTTTCTGGGGATCGACTGCCTGGATGACCTCAAACAGCTCTAGGGTCTTCTTTTCCTCTTCCAGAGTGCTATTCAGGGCGAACAAGTCATGAAAGAGACTCGAACTGCCTTTTCCCTCTCGCAGCAGTTGTTCATCGGCATCGCGTATCGCTATCATGGCCTCAAGGGCTGGCGGGTATGCTTCGCCAAGTTTCTTCCAGAAACCCAGCGCAAAAGAACGGCGAACGCCGCTCATGGCTGGCTCATATTCCAGGGCATGCTCGTGAAACCAGACAAATCGCTTCAACGCCTCCTCGTGCTTACCGGCACGGACCATTTCCTGGGTTTCCTTCAGATACTTCGTCATGTCTTCGGCGGGAGGAGGAGAAGCGTGCATGAGGAGAAAGGTGACGGTCAGCGTTTCATCGGCGGCGAATCAGCTCTTTTATCTATACCAGCCTGTCGCAGGCAAGAAATTAAGCTCGTCTCCACCAAATCAGCACCGTTGTCTTGAACGGAAGAACCTGACGCCTCCAGCGTTGTTGAAGCTGCCCATGTTCCGCACTCTTCTCGCGATTCTCTGCCTCGCCTCGACCTGCCTCGCGCAGCAGCTCGATCTCGAAAAGATGTTTGAGGATCGGAATCTGGGGCCGGTGGCGGAACTGCTGGCGAAGGGGGACTATGAACTGGTGGCGAGGATCGGCGAGGCGGCGGCGGAGCGGGGGCTGAAGGCGGCGGAGTGGCGGATCATGCGTTACAAAGCACTCGCGGAGCTTGGGCAGATCGAGGCGGCACTGGCGGAGGCGACCGAGGCACTCAAGAAGTATCCCGACAACTTTGAACTGCTGATGCTGCGACACGAGTTGGCCGCGGCGCAGGGGCTCGACGAGGTGAAAAAGGATTCGCTGACGCTTTTGAATGCTGCGGCGAAGGCGAAAGCGCCGAAGGACCGCACCGCGCTCGATTTGGTGTCGCTCGGAAAAGCGGCGCTGGTGCTCGGGGCGGATGCACAGAAGGTCATCGCTCAGTACTTTAAGGCGGCGCAAACGAAGGACGCGAAGCTGGAGGCGGCGTATCTGGCGGAGGGGCATCTGGCGTTTGAGAAAGACGATGCCAAGCGAGCGGCGGATGTGTTTCGAGTGGGATTGAAGGCGCATGGCGAGACGGCGAATCTGCGTTTTGGTCTCGCGAAGGCTTTCAGCACGAGTGATCGCGAAAAGGCGGTGGAGAACCTCGTGAAGGTTTTGGAGCTGAATCCGCATCACAAGGCCGCGCACCTGCTGCGGGCAGAGCTCTTGATTGGCGGCGAAAAATTCGTCGAGGCCGAAAAAGCCATCCAAACTGTGCTCGACAAAGATGAGCAGCATCCCGAGGCCTGGGCGCTGCGGGCGGTGGTGGCGCATCTGTTCCATGCCGATGCCAAAAAGGTCGCGGAAGCTCGTGCTGAGGCGTTGAAGCGCTGGTCGAAGAATCCGGTGGTAGATCATTTGATCGGTCGCTGCCTTTCGCGGGCCTATCGCTTCGCGGAAAGCGCGGCGCATCAGCGTCAGGCGCTCGATTTCGATGCGAAGTACCTGCCCGCGAAGGTGCAGCTCTGCCATGATTTGCTGCGCCTGGGCGAGGAAGAGGAGGCGTGGAAGCTGGCCGCTGCGGTTCGCGAGGAAGACGGCTACAACATCCAGGCGCACAACCTGGGCCTGCTCGAAAAGGAGATGGGCGGCTATGTGACGAAGACCTTCCCCGATTTCATCCTCAAGATGCCGAAGCGCGACTGGCCGATCTACGGCGAGCGAGCGCTGGCCTTGCTGCGCGAGGCCAAGGCCGTGCTCGCACCGAAATACGGGCTCGATTTGAAGCGCCCGGTGCTGGTCGAGTTCTTCGGGGCGCAGTCGGATTTCGCGATTCGCACCTTCGGAGCCCTCGGCGGGCAAGGGATGCTTGGCGTGTGCTTTGGCACCGTCGTCACGATGAACAGCCCTGGCAGCCTCGCGAACGGTCGCAACAACTGGGAGAGCACGTTGTGGCATGAGTTTTGCCATGTCATCACGCTCACGGTGACAAAGAACCGCATGCCTCGCTGGTTGAGCGAAGGCATCAGTGTGTATGAGGAACGGCAGCGCGATCCGGCCTGGGGCATGCCGATGGATGCGACCTTCCGCGAGATGACGATCGATGAGGAGAAGCTGACGCCCTTCTCGCAGCTCAGCGGCGCTTTCATGAAGGCGAAGTCGCAGGATGACATCATGTTTGCCTATTACGAGAGCAGCCAGGCGGTCGAGTATCTGCTCGACACCTACGGCCAGGAGAAGTTCCAGGGCATCCTGCGCGACCTCGCGAATGGAAAACGCATCAATGACGCCATCGCCGCGAACTGCGAGGACGTAGACGCCATCGAAAAACGCTTCACCGCCTTCATCACCGGCAAGGCGAAGGCTTTCGGCGCCAAGGCCGATTGGAGCGAGCCGAAGCCCGAGGAACTCAATCCCTTCGACGACGGCAGTTTCTCCGAGTTCTTGAAGACACATCCCACCAGCCTCTGGGCGCTCCAGCGTCATGCCGAGGATGCCATCAAGGCCAAAAACTGGCCCGAAGTGCTGCAAACCGGTCAAAAGATTGCGGAACTCGTCCCGGAAGATGTCAGCGGCACCAGCGGCTACTCGCTGCAAATCCAGGCCTTGCGCCAGATGAAGCGTGAGGACGAGGAAATCGCCCTGTTGCGCCGCATCGCCGAAAAATCATCGAGCGCTCAAAGCAGCTTCCTTCGCCTCATCGAACTCGATTTGCCGAAGCAACGCTGGAACGAAGTGCTGGCCAATGCGCGACGCGTCACCGCACTGAATCCTTTTTTGGTCACCGCCCAACGAGCCCTTGCCGAGGCTCATGCCTCGCTGAACCAGCCCGCCGAGTCGATCCAAGCCTGGGAACGCGTCCTCGTGCTCGATCCCGGCTCCGCAGCTCAAACGCACTTCAAACTGGCCCAACTCCTGAAGCCCTCGGATGCCCCCAAAGCCAAGCGCCATCTGCTCGACTCGCTTTCGCTGGCTCCTCGCAACCGCGAGGGGCTGGAGATGCTGGGCGGATTCTGACTCGGCCTTTATTCATGTGTCTAGCTGACAGGCAGCAGACAGCCCGGCATCATCGGCGTGTCAAAATGTCCGGCCAACCTCCTGAGAGCGCGGATTTTTGATGCTTTCGCACCTTTGTCTGTCTCACACTGGCCTCGCTGTCCTCATGCCCCGGTTTCTTTTTGTTTTCTTGATGCTTCTGACCCTCTCCGCCCGTGCGGAGACGATGTTGCAGTACTTCAATACGTCGTGGGCGGAGATAACGGCGAAGATGCCGGAGCTGGCGGAGGCGGGATACACGTCGCTGTGGCTGCCGCCGCCGACGAAAGGTTCCGGCGGGCTTTCGGTGGGGTATGACATGTGGGATCCGTTTGATCTGGGGTCGAAGAATCAGCGGAACTCGGTGCGGACGCGGTATGGCACGGAGGCAGAGCTGTTGAGGCTCGTGGAGACGGCGCATCGGTTTGGGATTCGCGTGTATTTTGACAACATCATGAATCACCGCGCTTTCGACGTGCCCGGATACAATGAGAACACGCCGATCGATATCTATCCGGGCTTGGTGCCGGAGGATTTTCATCTGCGGAAGACGCAGGATGGCTTCTACCGCAAGTGGGACAACACGCGGTCGTGGAATGATGCGTGGCAGGTGCAGAACCTTGGTCTGGCAGACTTGATCGACATCGCGCAGGAGCCGGGGACGACGAATTTGAACTTTGGGCTCACGGAGGGCTCCACGGCACCGAAAATCAGCTTCATCCGTGATCTCTCGCGGCCGGAGCAGTATTGTTACCTGCCAAACGGGACGTATGTGGGCTTTGGGCCGGGTAATGGGATCACGACAGAGTTTCTCCAGGCGAACTCGGGCTACTACTCGGAGCGGGTTGAGGACTATCTGAATCGCGCGGCGCGTTGGTTGATTGATCGGACGAAGGCGGACGGGCTTCGGCTGGATGCGGTGAAGCATGTGCGGGCGGACTTTTACGGCGCAACGTTTGGCGTGGACAAGGACAGCTCCGATTACGGCTACAACGGCCAGGTGCAGCGTCAGTTCAACATCACGCGCGGCTTCAGCGATCCGAATCATCGCGACAGCGTGTTCAATGTCTATCAGGGCCGCGATGATGCGATGATGTTCGGCGAGCATCTCGGCGAGCCGCCGGCTTACGGGCCGTACATCGACTCGGGCATGCGTCTGGTGGACAATGACCTGCGCAGCCAACTGAACAGCCGCCTCGGGAATCCATCGAACGGCCTGCAAGGCTACGATTGGGCGGGATCGGGCGGTTTTGCGGCGGACATCGGCGTGACGCACGCGCAGAGCCATGACAACGACTACGCGGCGCGGAAGGAGCTGCAGCACGCGTTTTACTTCCTGCGCGACGGGCTCGGTTTGCTCTACACGGACGGGAATTATCAGGCGGAGACGCTCGGCGAGAGCGGCGGTGCGTTTCCACGTCATGCGAACACGAGCTTCCTCGGCCAGTGGAATGACGCTCGCGTGCCGAACCTGCTTTATGTGCATGATCAGTTCGCTCGCGGTTATCAGCTCGGTCGCTTCAGTGATGCGGATGTCGTCGTGTGGGAGCGGCTCGATAAGCGCGAAAATCCAGGCATGAGCGATGCGGACGCAGTGACGCTGCTGGTGATGCTGAGCGACAACTACAGCGCTGGCACGGCTCGCACGTTCACGAGCGCTTTTCCGACTGGTGCCTATTTGTACAACTACTCGACCTACGGCGGCGGCTTCTACAAATTCAAAGAGGAGCTGTCTTCGACGGTGTTGCCTGCGGGCGGTTACTTCCTCTTTTCGTGGAAGAATCCGGACCCGAGCGAGCTGTGGAAAAACCACGGCGGCAGACCGATCACAATCACGGAGAACGGCGTGGAAGCCAAAACGGTGACCGTGAAGCGCAAAGACGGCCCGAATGGCGACAAGGCCTTCAATGGCAACACACTGCCCGAGCCTTCACGGCCTGTTTTGCCAGCGGACACGGTGACGACCGACTACACCTACAGTGCGGTCATTCCGCGTGTCACGAGCACCAGCGGCGTGCGTTTCGTTGCCCGCACAGATGGCTCGACGGCGAATGTGCTGATGAAGCTCGATGGCGGCATCGACCTGAATGGCACGGTGCCCGTCGGCAACACCGATCCGGCGCTGCGCGACAATCCGCCGGCCATCGCGAATGACATGTTCATGGGCTACGAGCAGCCGACGTTCATCAGTCGCGTGCATCCCGAGCTTTTCGCGGCGCAGGACACGGCGAGAAACAGCACCGGCAGCGCTGGAGCGGAGACTTTCACCACCACGACGGTCGTGAACGGCACCGCGCCGAAGTTCATCGATGCCAACACGGCGGCGTTCTTGTATCACGATCCCGTTGCGCCGGTCGGAAACCTCACGCCCGCTCGCAATCAATACGATGCCTCGCGCAATGAGATGTGGGTGAAGGCGAACAGCGTCGGCGGCGGCTACAAGGCCTTCCTTTATTACACGACGGATGGTTCGAACCCCGAAGGCGCAGCAGGCCGCGGCAATGGCACGACGAAGGTGGTAGAGATGCTTTACCGCCACAATGACGATGGTGGCACGAGTGACTGGTGGAGCGCCACGCCGCTGCCGGGCGATTTCACGGCCACGTCGAAATACAAGATCGGCATCGCGAAGGATACGAATGATCCTTGGTGGCCCGGGAATGCGGACGCGGTGACGCGAAAGCAGAAAATGATGACCACCTTTGAAACGAATGCGCTGAACCTCGCCACGCTGAACATCCGCCCGCACAATGACTACGGCGTGTCGCAGACGGGCCTCAGCGAGGGCATGCATGTCATTCGTGCGCGTGCCTTCCTGCAGCGCGGCGGCCAGGCGAGCATCTACAACACCTTCACGCAGAGCTTTTATTATGATGCGCAGCGTCCGCTCGGCGAGGTGCGCTTCCCGGCGGCGGACAATGACACCGTGGGCGGCAGCGAGTATGGCGTGGTCGTGCGCACCGATCCGAGTGTGACCGAGGTGTGGTATCACATCGACGACAACAGCGCGAGCAACGACGACACCATCACACGCAGCCAAAATGGCAACGGCGGCGGCTTTGAGCCCTTCACGGACTCGAATCGCAATGGCACACGCGATACCACAGAGACCTTCACCGATCTCGACGAGGATGGCGTGTGGGACAGCAGCATCGGCACGTCATGGGTGAAGGCCACGGAGGTCACGCCGAGTGTGGAGCCGACGAATGTGAGCTACACGAAGGAATGGCGCTTCAACTACGCGAACATCCCCGCCGACGGCACCGCGACGATCAAAGTGCGCCTGCGCGAGCTCAGCAGCGCCGGTTTCAAAGACTTCGCGCTCAGCGATGTGGCCGGCCACTACACCACCGTGGATCGCGTGGTGAACTGCGCGGGGCCAAACATCCGCATGTTCGTCGCCTGGCCGCCGAATGACGGCGATCTCGTCGGCGCGGGCTATGTGATGAAGGTGTACTTCTCCAAATCGCTCGCCGATGGCCTCACGAGCACGCAATTGCGCGATCGGTTTACCATTCGCATCGGCTCCAGCGAGACGAATCAATACACCAGCTACGCCCGCGACCTCTACACGATCAATTACGACGAGACGGCGGACTACCACGCGCTGGCCTTCACCTTGCCGAATCTCTACAACGACCAGCCGGACTACCTGCACCGCATCGAGGTCACGCATGATCGACCGTCGCCGAATCCCGATTTGCTGGCCACGCGTTTTGTGAGGGCGGAGCCGAGCATCACGCCGCGCATCAGCATCGTCTCGCCGCCGGAGTTCGACGGTGACAGCAAGCCCTACGAGATCATTTTGCCGGATGTGCCCGCCCCCACGGCCGATCAGCGAAAATTCACCATCCGCGTCAGCACGTCGGTGGCGGCGGATTCGGTCGTTTTGAACGTCAACAACGGCCCCATGACTCTCAGCGGGCCCACGACGACGATTGATGGCAACAACAAGCTCTGGGACTGGGAGTGGTCGTCGATGCAGCAGGGCGAGTTTCAGTTCACCGCGACCGTTTTCGACAACGGCAACGAAAACCACGAGACCCGGAATGCCCGCGTTTTTTTTCGCCAAGTCGTCCCCGCGAGCGCGGCGGACCCGGACGACGATGATGATGGATTGCTCGATGGAGATGAAGGCACCGCCACACCGCTGCCGAATGGCTTCCCGAGCACCGATCCGCGCTACAAGCCGAACGCCGAGCAATGGACGAACGGCGAGGTGCACATCGCGAATGCCTTTGGCAAAAGCGATCCGCGCAATCCCGACACGGACGGCGATGGTCTGCCGGACGCGTTGGAGGTCGGCTGGAGGCTCGCGTTGACCGTGGG
This sequence comes from Verrucomicrobiaceae bacterium, assembly GCA_016713245.1. Lineage (GTDB taxonomy): Bacteria > Verrucomicrobiota > Verrucomicrobiia > Verrucomicrobiales > Verrucomicrobiaceae > Prosthecobacter. Next base: position 3,264,750 of record JADJPM010000004.1, read on the forward strand.
CGAGGCGTTTGCGGACACGGGCTTCGGTTCGCCGCTCGCCGGTGCTGGAAACGGTGTCTTTGACTGGACGGACACAAACAACAACGGCGCTCACGATGTCGGCGAGGCGAGCGAAAGCTTCACCGATGCCGATGCGGATGGGCGATACGACTTCGGCACCATTTTGAGCGCGGACACGAATGGCGATGGCGTGACCAATTTCCGCGGTGACATCGACCCGCCCTTCTTCAACACGCTCGACAACCTCAACAAGGTGCCAGGCGTGAACACCGCCGCCGAAGGTGGAGATCGGTCAAGGCTGCTGCGCGGCTCTGTGACGAAGCCTGATGATGCTGACAGCGATGACGACGGCATCAAAGACGGCATCGAAGACGCAAACAAGAACGGCTGGCTCGATGGCGACGGCGCGAGCATCGCTCCCGGCGATGCGCCGACGACCGCACGCAACTGGCCGAACAAAGTGCGTGATCCCGGCGAGACCTGGACCGAAACCGATCCGAACAACGCCGACACCGATGGCGATGGTGCCCGCGATGGCACGGGCGAGGACAAAAACGGCAACGGCCTCATCGACGGTGACACGAACAACGACCGGGTGTGGACTGCGGGCGAAATTTGGAGCGAAACTGATCCGCTGAAGATCGACACCGATGGCGACGGCCTCACCGATGGCTGGGAGATCCGCTACGGCCTCGATCCGCTCGACAATGGCAGCGTCAGTTTGCGAAACGGCACCGCCTTGGCCGCCAACGGCCCCGCGGGCGATCCAGACAGCGATGGCTTCTCGAACCTGCAAGAGCTGACCAACGGCACGAACCCGATGGAGCCGAACAACGTCACGCCGCCGCCGCCGGGCCAGATCGTGATCGGTCCGCAAACACCTGCGATCACCGTCGGCGCGGTCACAAACACGCGTGAGTTCACCGATTGGGCCATCGACGACCTCATCATGCTCGATGAATACAACGGCGACGGCACGAACAACCAGGGCACCGACCTTTACCGCGCCAACGACGGCTTTGACAGCAGCCGTGACCTCGTGGCCTTTTACGCGCATGATGGCGGCGCGGTGGTGAATGGTGGAGACGGCTTGTTTTACTTCCGCGCCGATTTCCAGGACCTCAAGGCGCTCGCGGAAGAAGGAAATCTCGATCTGTATGTCGTGATCGATTTCAATTCGCCCACCGTCGGTGAATCGGCGCTTCCGGACAGCATCGACACACGCACGAACATGAAATGGGAGGTCTGCGTGGCCGCCTACAGCACGGACAACGGCGCGGTGCATGTCGATACAAACGTCGCCAGCAACAGCACGAGCATCAATCAGGACCTCGCGCCCTTCGGCGTGGTGCGTCGCAGCCAGTTCGAAACGGATGGCTTCAAGAAGAGTTGGTATAACAGCGCGATGGACGCGGTGGAGTTCAGCATCAGCCGCCAGGCGCTGCTCGACGCGGGCTGGAATGGCAATGTGAACACGCTGAACTACCAAGTCTTCACCACGAAGGATGGCACGCAAAACACCCCCACTCGCGGCGCAGGTGATCTCGCCGGCCGCAGCGACATCCGCGACAGCATCGCCGATGACTGGATCGCCAGCGATTACTGGCGTGATCAAAGCACCATCAGCGGCGCAGGCAGCGTCTTGAAGACCTGGTTCGGCCCCAGCGGCACGAATGACATGTGGAAGCGTGTCAAAGTCGCCAGCCTAGTGCATGAAAGTCGGCCACTCATGGCTGGGAATGAAATCCATGCCTTGCTGAACAATGGCGCGGGAGGTGGCTGGTATCGGCCGCTCGATGTGCATGAGGCTTACGCGTCGCCGCTGGCCATGCACCTCACGCCGCAGCTCGGCAGCGCCATCCAGTGGGCGAAGGTCGATCCCGCCGTGAACAAACCCTGGCGTGACGGCCCCGCTTTGAACGCACGGCTCTCCGCGCTCGCCGGTGGCGGCGTGGTGAAATTCACGGGCACCACTTACAGCGATCACATCCTCAATTACTTCCCGCAAAGCTACACGCAGACGAATGTGGCCGATGCCGCCACAACGCTGACGCAGATCTACGGTGCCGCGCCTTCCACTAGTGTGTTTTATCCGCCGGAGCGTGTGCTCAGCAGCAGCACGCTCGGCATCATCAGCGCCTGCGGCTTTGGCTACACCTTCATCGACCAGACGCGGCATATGGAGAAGTGGTATGGTCGCACGAGCAGCCTCGGCAATGACGGCTATCGCATCAATGACAGCGGCAGCGGCCTCAAAATGTTCGTCATCAATGACCAGCCGAGCCAGTTCCGCTTTCAAAACACCGATGGCGGGCTCAACACCAGCCTGCGCGAGCTGTTGAGCCGCAAGGCCCGCAGCGCCGTGCAGGACCAGGTGGTGATCCTCGGTAGTGATTGGAGTGATTTTGTCTCGAAGGCCAACGCCGATGCCTACGACATCAATCTCGCGTGGATGGCCAGTCGCCCGTGGATCCAAATCACCACGCCGCAGGCCATCGCGGCTGGTGAGGTCGATTCGAATCGCGATGGCATGCCTGAGGTGTGGCCCGCTGTCGTGCGCAGCACGCTCACGCTGCCGCTGGTGAGCAAGGACTTCGTCCACTACGCCACGCAGGAAAACTACGACAACTGGTTCAACGGCCAGCCAGGCCGCGAAGAAGGTCTGAATGGCAAAATCTTCAATGTGAGGCCCGCTGTGCCGCTTCCAGGTGCCTTTGGCCGCGTGGGCGTTTCCGGCCTCGCGGACACTGCGTGGACCGCTGGCACGAGTTTGGCCGTCGGGGAGCCGAACCTCGGCTTTTTGACGCGAAACGCCTTCCACGGCTCCATGTGGCTCACCGCCTTTCATGATCAACCCGTGGCCGATTTGTCGAAATACAGCACCGGCGAGTATTTGTATCCCGACACGAGCAACAACAGCCTCGCGGGCTTCTCGAAGGCCGCGCAAAGCCAGTTCCGCTGGGCCGCCGTGTATCAACGAGTGTCGCAATGGGCCGCGAGTGCCGCGCTGCTTTCCAATTCAACGAATGCCACGAGCGAAGACGCCGACATGGATGGCGAAGCCGAATATCTGCTCTACAACGACCGGGTCTTCGCGATGTTCGAGCGCATCGGCGGCCGCATGACCTGTGCCTTTGTGCGTGACTTGACCACCGGCCGCGTGCTGCAAGTCGTCGGCAATCCTCACAGCTACTCCGGCTTTGAAACCGAAGAAGAAGGCGCGGTGAATGTCATCAGCGGCGCGGTGGGCAGCTATCGCACCAGCGGCTTCAAAGATTGGTATTTCGGCAGCATCGCCTACAATAACGATCTCTACACAGCCACCGCGACAATCAAAGGCTTCATCTTCACCAGCAGCGACGGTAAGATCGCCAAAACGATCACCCTCGACTCTCGTGAGAATGCTTTGCGAGCCAGTTACGCCCTCACCGGCCCCGAAACCACGCTCTACCAGCGCCACGGCCTCAGCCCGCATTTGCAAAACCTCCTCGTCAAAGGCCAGACGCATCTCGGAGCCGTCAGTAATGTCGGTGGCATCGTCTCGCTGACCAATTTCGCCCCCGACGCCGTCGTGCGCACCTACGTCCGAGCCATCACCGCCACCACCTACAACCCCAGCGCCATCGACGACGATCCCGTCACCACCTTCGACACCCTCACCATGCGCAACCAAGCGCAGACCCAGCAAGTCGAGTTCAGCCTCACCAACGGCGCCACCTTCGACCTCGGCTTCGAAACCGGCGTGACCTTGAGCGAAAGCGTGGACGGCGATGCTTTGCCCGACGCCTGGGAAGCCGCCAACAACCTCCTCAACACCGACGGCACCGGCGCGAATGGCAACGCCGGCAACACCGACGGCGATCGCTACGACAACCTGAGCGAATTCATCTTCGGCCTCAGCCCCACGCAGAGCGACAACTACCAACCGCTCGTCGTCAAAGCCACCAGCGGCTTCGACGTGACCTTCCCCACGATCCCGGATCGCTGGTATCGCGTTTTCGCCAGTGACACGCTCACGAGTTGGACTCCCATCAGCTCCGATCAACTCGGCACCGGGTCTGTGATCACCATCAATGATCCCACCGCATTGCCCGCTCGCTTTTACCGCGTCGAGGCGCGGCTGGTGGGGCCGTAAACGCTGGCAAAAAGATGGGTGGCAGAAAGATAAAGCCAAGGTTCCCCATTTTTTGCCCTCCATCTTTTTGCCAGCCAAAATCCACTCACGAACAGGCGAATGATTCGGCAGCGGCGACGCGGCCTCTGGACCGGCGTCACCTCGCTTTCCCATCCAGGCGCTGGATTCCTCGGCCTCCATGCCTCGGTCAGTTCGTTTCCGGACTTTAGCGACACGATGAAGAGTGATGGCCTACGGAAGACACAGAATGGGAAAGCATCAGGTGCTCATTCATTTCCGTGCCTTCCGTGTGTTCCGCAGGCCCGCTTGTTCCTCAGCTCAGAGCCGAAGGTCTCGCTGAATGGAGTGCTGTAGCGCTTGTCACGCCGCGCGGTGAGATTGCCGATGAGGTCAAAGTCGAACTCCGCCTTCTGCACATCCCCCGCCGCATTTAAAGTGGACGTGATGCCGTCGATGAGGCCGGTATTGGCATCAAAGGCACGATCCGTGACCACGCCATTGCCCTGCACCGGCTGCGTGATCTGCCCGCGAGTATGAACGGCCAGCGCCCGCCAGTAGAGCTGCGTGGTGGTGGCGTTTTGTGGAAGCGTCTGCGAGGCTATGGGTGTCGAACCGGAGCCGTAGTTGGTCTTGCGAAGATTGCATCTGAAAGAACCGCCAGCGCACTGATGTCTAGTGTTTATCAACATGGCCAAGCGCAAAAAACCTAAACCAGATCAGCTTCCACACCAAGCCATCAGCGCTCAGCCCCTCCAGCTTGATCGTGCCCCCACGTCAATCGAATGGGAGATTGCGGGCAAAGTCAGCAGCGACACCGTTCTGTCCTTTGCCGACTTCAAAGCAATAGTGATGAAGGGAAACCCCACACGCTTCGAACGATGCATCTTCACAGAGGTGATGAATGTAGAATCGTTGGTGTTTCATCAGGCTTTGATCTTTCTGAACTGCACATTTCAACGTGTTCTCAATGCCAGCAAGACACGCTTTCTACAAGCGCCTGTTTTTCGAGATTGTATCTTTGAGCAGAGTCTTACACTCGAGTATGCAAAAGTGATGGGGACACTTGATCTCCGAGGTTCCACTGTAAAGCTTCCAGAAGGAGGGGAGAATTACGAATATGTTGACCCTGATCCTTATCTTCCGCCTCCGAGATTCAGATCCGCCAAGTGGGCAAGCATCTTCGTTGACGGCAACCTCGAATTAGACCGTTTAGTGGTATGGGGATCTCTTGATCTAGGGCACGCCGAGATTCGCGGTGCTGTCAATATGAGGGGGGTTGAGATCGGCAAAGGTGACAAATTTAAGGGCCGATTCTACATGAGACAAGCCACAGTTGATGGCGATCTTGAATTAGAACCTTCGGTGGAAATTCTGGACCCCAAAAAAACTGATGTCCGTCAAACAAAGGTTTATGGGTCAATCTCGATAGGAGCAAGCGTCTTTCATGGCCGCGTGAATGTGCGGGGCATAGACATTGACGGATGTTTACACGCGATCACCGTCCATATTAGAGGACGAGTCCTGGGCGATTGTTGGCGACAGAACGCCGATGTGCGCCAGACCGTGATCGGACGGCATCATTCGGACCAAGGAGCGTCACCCAGTATTCTTTTTCATGATGCAACAGTGGACGAGGCTGTCTGGTTTCATGGCGTCTTAACAACGGGATCAGTTGAATTTGAGAACGCTCGTATCGGCGGCTCTCTCGAACTCGATGCGTGGCTGCGATTAGAGGCCCAACCAGCTCTAAAGACTCATCGGACACATCTAGGAGTCAATTCCGATAGAGACAGCCTTTCAATCAAGAATGCTGAAATCGCCGCCAATGTGCGGCTCGATGGAGCTTTGCTTGAAGGAAGAATTGTGGGGCACAACTGTCGGATTGGTGCAGCGATTTTATGTCGGCCCAAAAAATATAAACTGTCGGAATGCAAGGAATCGAAAGTATACCGTCCCAAAATAAAGACAAATGGCCAGCGTAAGTCCATATCGCTCTATGGAGCCCAAGTGGAGAGTGACATCGATATCTCTGGATCTCACCTCGTTGGAGGATTGCGAATGCGCTATACAAAAATTCGAGGAGCAGTCTTAGCTCGTTGTTGGCCTCCAAGCTCAGAGCGAGAATGCGATACGATTCCCCTCCGGCAAATCCGAACTCGCATAGGTCTAACAGAGGATGGGCAAAGCTTGTATCTCTACGGTGCCGAAGTCGGTGGCAATGTGTGTATTGAGAGAGCCACCTTAATGGGGCAGCTTTCGCTCGAGCTTGGAGCTGTCAAAGGTTCGATCATCCTCAAAGGATCAAGAATCGGTGAGCAACTTACCACTAATACTGGTGCGGTGAAACTGGCCAAAGCGCGAATTGACAATGATGTGAGCTTGGAAGGGCTAAAAGCTCATGGTGCATTGAACTGCGCTAGCGCACGAATACTCGGTGATCTATCAATGGGAGATAAAGAGCCAGCGTCTGTTAGCGGCGATATAGACGTTTCTGGAGCTGAAATTTCCGGCACTTGTGACCTGATGAAATGCATGGTTCACTTCCCCATCGAGACATCTGAAGCCTGCTTGTCTTTCACAGATGCTAAAGTCAACAAGCTCGCTGTAGATGTAAGCACTTGGGACAAGGTGAGCGACCCAAGGGAACCAAGAGTGACAATCAGGCTTGGAGGTTTTCAGTTTCGAGAAATCGCGGTGAAATGCACTAAGGTTGAGCATTCAAAGTATCGTTCGCTGAACGTAGTCAGGCCCATGCTGTGGGTGCGTTGCGGATTTTTTGCCGTAATCTCTGTGGGTATTCTGTATTGGCTTTGGCATGACGGACACCGATATGGGTTCATCCGGGAAGTTGGTGCGGAAAACGGGGAGTGATGGCAAAAGGGCTGGATGAGCCAGAGTTTGCTATATCACGCGTTTGGCGTGCGAGAAGGCTACGAGTATCGCAGCACGAAGTATGTCGAGGGCCGGGTGGAGTTCCATCTGACCGTCAAAGAGGAGTCCATCCATTGCCCGCATTGTGAGAGCCAGGAGTATTGGCGGCGCGGCAAAAGGCAGCGACGTATCAACACCCTGCCCATTGGTCCGAAACAAGTCGTGCTGGTGGTGGAGGTGCCCAAATGCGAGTGCCGAGGCTGTGGCAAGAGCTTCGAACACTCCCCCCCTTTGCCCCTGCCTACAGTCACCACAGCCGCGCCCTGGCTCGATTCGTCTGCGAGCTGAGCCGCTTCATGAGTCTGCAAGACGTGGCCCGCTGGACACACCTGGGTTGGGACACGGTCAAAAGCATCGTGAAGGCCGATCTAGCGCGGCGCTTTGAGGACGTGCCGCCAGAGGGAGTCAGGCGCATCGGCGTGGACGAAAACTACCTCGGTAAAAAGGCCAAGTATGTGACCTTAGTGGTCGATTTGGAAAGTGGCCGTGTGCTGTGGGTGGGCAAAGGCCGAGGCAAGGAGGCGCTCGTTGGCTTTTGGGAGCGGCTGCGTCAAAGCCGCACGAAAATCGAGGCGGTAGCCTGCGACATGAGCGGTGCCTACTGGAGCGCCATCAACGAGCACCTGCCTGATGCGGCGCTGGTTTTCGACCACTTCCATATCATCAAGCTCGCCAACGAAAAGATCGACGAGATACGGCGCGGGTTGCAACGCACGCTGGAGCTCACCGGGCAGAAGTTCATCAAAGGCACACGCTATCTGCTGCTCTACGGCAAGGAGAACCTGCCGGAGAACAAGCGCCCGAAACTGGAGGAGGCGCTGGCTTACAACGAACCGCTTTCCAAAGCCTACTACCTCAAAGAAGAGCTGCGCCAGTTATGGAACCAGCCAGGCAAGGCAGCGGCGCAGAAGTATCTGCAAGAGTGGATACTCAAAGCCTACGCCACCGCCATCGGGCCTCTCAAGCAGCTCGCCAATACGATGCTGACGCACGCACGGCAGATCTTGAGCTACTTCGACTATCCAATCAGCTCCGGGATCATGGAGGGCATCAACAACAAAATCGGACGCCTCACCCGCATGGCCTACGGCTACCGCGATGTGGCCTTCCTTCACCTGCGCATCTACGCCCTCCATGAGTCAAAAGACATACTCACCGGCACCTGAGCACTGCACCAACTTCCCGGATGAACCCCGATATGGCAAGTATGAGATCATCCCATTTGTGGCTTTGCTAGCGCTTGTGACTTATTGGCTTATAAAGACACTTCGAGAGATTCATCAAAATCTTGGAAGGTGTGAACGACGTCCGCCGCACGGCAAGTATCTTGAAGAAGATTGCTACGAGGTGCTCCTGCATTTTACGCCGGATCTCAACTTTGCGACATACAGTCAGGTGGAGTATTGGTTGGCTAATCAGGGTAAGCCTGAAGTGGCGGATCGAATACACCATGCCATGCGGGAGCGAGAGCTATTACTGGATGAGTCGCAGTTGCCCACTCTACGCTGGACTTGGAAAGCTATGTATTTTCTACTCGCCGGCTCTGGAACAAACCCAGGACGTTTGCTATTTCTCCATTGCCTTCTTTTTGTCTTTTCATGGCTCTGTGTGTTTTCCAACCCAGCCTCAGTAGAGCATCCTGCAACTTTCGTGGTGGAGCGCAGGTCCGTTGAATACCCTTCAGAGTTTGATCACAGTTTTGCTTCTTCTTTGCGCCGGATACTTGGCTTCGAGCAAGAAACACCCAAGGCGGAGAATGCTCTTTTTGAATGGAGTGACCACAACGGCACACCACCTGGCGTTCCGTGGTCCCCACAAGAAAAGATCGACCTCAAGCGGGAGTCCTCCGCCGAGGAGATCGCTGACGATTGGACTTCATCTGATGCAATCTGGGTAGCGCTCAATGTTCAGATTCCTTTGATACATCTCTGGGCCAGAGACGAGTGGGAACCCGCGTCGAGCCCTGGCTACATGGGGTTTCCTGGAGGCGATGTTGTTTACATGCGGATGGAGTATGAGACGTTTGCTGGTTTGGTCCAACTCTTCGGCTACTTAACGATACCGATGCTCATCGCAGCAGGTAGCCGTGTGGTTAAGAGGCGTGAGCCGTTATGATCGAAAATTATGGCTTCGCTGCGAATGCGAGAGCTGGGTTCGAACTCCAGGCGATACTCGGTGCTGTCCGCGCCATCGGCTCCGTTGATGGCGATGAGGCGCTGGCCGTCGAGGGCAAAGCGGTCGTTGGCATCGAAGTTGACGCCGCCTTTGACGCCATCCTGGGCGACAGTGCGCCCGACGCGGCTGATGGCGCTGAGCGAGAAGCAGACGCCGAGGGGGCCATTGCCGCCCTGGCTAGAGTAGCCGATGGAGAGCTTCGGCTGCATCCCGGCAGGACCGGGGGAGACGACGATGGGGATGCTGATCTGCGCCGCGCCGGTGTCTGACACGCCCGTCTCCACCGGCGTGTAGCCGGAATCGGTGCCGGGATGATCCGGCACAGCGGCGATGGCGGCAGTGGTGAAGGTCCAGGTGGCGGACTGGCCGCCGATGTTCAGGGTGTAGTTGCTCGTGGCTCCGGCAGTGCCGGGTGCGGTGGCCTGCATCCAGAGAGTATCGCCAGCTTTCACCGTGGCGGTGCTGCCGGTCTTGGCGATGCCATTGACAAAAAGGGTGACGCCTGGGGGGATGCTGAGCGTGACATTCCCCGCGAAGCCACCGAGCACGATGGCACTGGACCGTGCGGTGGAGCCGGTGGGCACGCCTGGCTGGCTGGTGAACGTGAAGGGATCGACCCCAGGGCTGGTGACGGTGCTGCCGCGACGGCTGACGGACAGCCGCATGAACGCCGCCGTGCGCACGGCGAGGGACTGCACGTCAATGTAGTGCATCTGGCGCAGGCCACGGAGGAGGTTGCCGGTTTCCTGCGTCCAGACATGGGGATTGGCAGGCGGCGGCAGGTCGAAATTCACCGGGGCATCCGGCAGCCACGAGTAGAGATTGGACGAGGTCTGGCAGGTGATGCGCAGGTCCGGGTCATCCGTGCGCAGCCAGGCGAAGAGCTGCGGGTAACGCGAGCTGAGCGCCCCAGAAGGCGGCACGGTGAATTGGTAGAGATCGCTGGCAGGATTGGGCCGCGTTGGATCGGTGTCGCAGGCGTATTCGAGGAGGTTGAACAGGCCGTCGTTGTCAGGATCCGCGGTCTCGCCCCAGGTGGTGGCTTTGGCCCCGCTGCTGCCGACGGTGGTGCTGCCCCATTTGGCCGTGGCCCACGTGAGGTAGGCGTCGGTGCCTGCATGTGCAGCGGTGGTGAGGCTGGCGAGGGCGAGAAAAGCGATGCGGGCTTTCATTGGCGGGATGGTGGGGACATCCCTAGAAAGAGCAAGTGACGTGTGGCTTTCCGACTAATCTCGCCATTTTCAACGGATGACCAAAGGACGGCCTCCAAGGCCGCCGCTAAGGCTGTGAAGCCCAACCCGCCATGAAACGACTGCTCCTTTATCTGTTCATCACTACCTCCGCCTCCGCTTGGGTCGCGAACGAGGTCGATTTTCCCGGCGATGGCCAGGGGTGGGATTTAGGCACAACGAATAGCTACAAATACATCGGACCGGATGGGAGCACGGAGTGGTTTCGCTTTGAATGGACCGCGCCGGCTGCGGACAGTGACTACAACTTCAAGATGGTCACCGGCAATGACTGGAACAAGGACTACGGCGGCAATCTGATCTTCCCGAAGAACGAACTGGCCATCCTCTACTACCAGCCGGTCGGAGATTCGGCGGCGAAGCTCAGTGGCGGCGTGACGAGCGGCAAACGCTACATCTTCACCGTCAAAGACCCCGGCCTCGCGAATACCTTCATCAGCGTGATGGAGCTGAGCAGCGCCCCAGTGGCGATCACTGGCGTGTCGCGGAATGCGGGCACCGGTTTGATCACGATCAACCTCAACGGCACGCCCAGCGCCGAGGAAAAGGTCTATGTGCGCTACACGGACAGCGCCTGGAAGTATTCGCAGGTCATTCAGGCCACCGTCGCGGGCAATTCGGCCACGACGACGATCCCGGACATCAAGGATGGCAAAAACTACGCGTGGTATGTCTTCACGAGCACGGCGGCCCCGGACAAATTTCACAGCAGCTTCGCCACCGACGCACTCTCGCTTTCCTGGAACAACAACGCGGGTGCGAACTACGCCATCAACGGCGTGCAACGTATCACCAACCTCACGGTCAACAGCGCCAGCGGGCCGTATCAGACGACGAAGTTCTTCATCGACGAAATCGCGGGCGAAACCTACCCGCTCAACGTCAGCACCACCTTCAATGCGGGCACGCCGCCGACCGAGGTGGAGGTCGTGACGAACCTCAATCGTCGCGAAAAGGCTGATCAAGATAACAACGGCGACGGCATCGCGGATGGCATCCTGCCGCCTGCACGCGACCTCTGCGGGCAAAACGACACGCACTACTATAAAGCGTATGCGATGACAGCAGCGGGCTCGACTTGGAGTGCGTCGATTCCGGTGACGAAGACCGGCGCGTATCGTGCGACCGTGCGCTATCGCTTCTCGCCGACTGGGCCGTGGTTCTACTATGGAGATCGCGATCATGCGGTGGTCGTTTCGCCGAAGAAGACGCTCGAAATGACGCTCTATGAGCTCAATCCGCTCACCATTGAGGCCACGGCGAACAACTCCGGCGGTCGCAGCACCTTTGTCGATCTGCTCGGCGCGGCGGATGGCGACAGCGACGGCACGGACCCGCTCTCACTCGATTACTTCAATACCATCCAGACGAACTGCCTGTGGTTCCAGCCGATTCATCCCACGGGCGGCCTTGGCGTCGAAAACGATCCCGCCACGTCATCGCCGTATGAGCCGGGGAGCCCGTATGCGACGAAAAACTTCTTCGCGGTGAATCCCTGGCTCGGCAGCGCCAACACGGAAAGCTCCGCGATGAGCGAGTTTCAGACCTTCGTGCAAAAAGCCGATGACTACGCCGGCACGGTCGGCACGATCAATGTCATGCTCGACTTTGTGGCGAATCACTCGGCCTGGGACGCGGTGTATGGTCAGGGTGGCGTCGATCTCGGCTTCACCGGTGCTTCTTCAAATGCGATCCCGGCGAACTGGTATTCCCGCACGGGCGATTACGGTCAGGCGGCGACGTATTTCACGAGCTTGGGCGACAAAGACAAGGCGGTGGCACCCGATCGAAATGACTTCGGCAAGTGGCAGGACGTGGCGGAGCTGTTTTACGGTCGCTATTCGGCCCTGTGGCGTTTTCCGAGCTACACGGCCGGTTCGGAGCCGCACAAGAACGAGGACGATTTCATGGACTGGAACTCGCTCAGTCCCGAAGTGATCAAACTCTGGCGCTACCTTGGCTACTACCCGATCTACTGGCTGCAGCAATCTGGTCACACGCTCACGAACTCGACGACTGGCACCTACGCGCAACGTCTCGCGGCGGACAACAAGGGCATCGACGCACTGCGCTGCGATTTTGGCCAAGGATTGCCGAATCCGCTTTGGGAATACCTCATCAACAAAACCCGCAGCGCGAAATGGAACTTCGTCTTCATGGCCGAGACGCTGGATGGCGAGCAACCCGGCTACCGCAGCAATCGCGTGTTCGACATCCTCAATGAAAGCCTCGTCTTCAATTTCACCGCCAGCCATGTGAACAAGGAATACGACATCCAAAGCGCCCTGGAAAGCCGTCGCAGCAATTACCGCACCGGAGCCATTTTGCTGAACATCACCGGGCACGACGAAATTCTCCCAGACAACGACGCCTGGCTCAATGCGACGCGTTACGCCACCATGGCGGCCGTACCGGGCCTGCCCATGACCTTTTACGGCCAGGAGCAGGGCATTCAGAATTTCAACCAAAGCGTCGGCTTCTGGCACTACGACGGCTTTGAGACCGATCACGAGCTGAATTTCGGCAAACGCATTCCCCACTTCAAAAAGTGGAACAAGGCGCAGTTCTGGAGCCAGCCACCGCCGAACAACACCGGCATGGCGCAGTGGTATGGCCGCGTGAACTGGGCCCGTCTCAACAGCCCCGCGATCCAATCGATCAATCAATACTACCTCGACCTCAAAATCGGCGGCGGAGCACCTGCGGACAACATCTTCGCCATCGCCAAGTATGAGCAGGCGAATGCCTCTCCGGCTCAAAAAGAAGTGGTGCTGTGCTTCGCGAACCTCTTCGAGCACAACGCCGCGCATCTCGCCACCAGCAGCACCTTTGATCTTCGCGGCGGTATCGGCGATCCGCTTTGGAGCCTCCTCGGCCTGCAAAACAGCGCCGCACGGCAATACAACGTGCGCAACCTCGCCAGCAGTAATGCCGCAGCCAACCTGTGGCCCACCGCACGCACCGGCGCGGACATTTACAGCAACGGCGTCTTCGTCAGCCTTGGCGGCGGCACCGTGAATCCCATCACCGCCGATGGCGAGCTGGCGCAGTTTTTAAAAATCGTCGATGTCACCCCGCCGCCCAGCAGCGCACCAAACACCAGCTATTACCAGATCGGCAACCAAGGCACCTTCACCTGGACCAGCAACGCCGGACCGCATGACAACATTGCTAGTTGGCGCATCAGCATCGGCACCACACCCGGCGGCAACAATGTGGCGAACAACGTCAGCGTGAACGGCGCCAGCCACACCTTCACCAGCACACCCGGCCAGACCTACTACGCCACACTGATCGCCGTGAGTGCCGCAGGCGTCGATTCCACCTCCAGCACCTCGGACACCGGCGCTCCGAATCCCAACAGCACCACTACGCCGGTCAAACTCCTCGCGCCAACGGCCGATGATGACGCTGACGGCCAAACGAACGAAGCTGAGCATGCCGCGGGCACCAATCCGCTTTCCAGCGCGTCCTCCTTCAAGGTCAACAACGCCTCTGTGCCCGCGAATGGCGAGTTCACCATCACCTGGGCCAGCGTGGTCGGAAAAAGTATCGCGTCCAACGCAGCCCCACACTGGTAAGCGGCGACTGGGCCGACATCTCACCTGAGATCATCGCCACCGGCTCGACGAGCAGCTACAACGACACCGGCGCAGGCACCGCGAGGCATTTTTATCGCGTGAGATTGGTGCCTTGAAGAACTTGGATCACCTTTCCTCGCAGGTCTTGAGCGGCTGAGCCGTCGTTCATGTGGTTTACCATGAGCGAGAAGGTCAGTTCATGGCCTGAGTCGGTGGTGAGAAAGCCGGTGACGGTGCGGATGCCGGACATCGCGCCGCCTTTCCAGCGGAGCGGGCCTTCAGCGAGCAGCGACTGGCGATAGGCGGTGCCCTGTGGGCCGGTTTTGGCGAGGTGCTGGAGCCGGGTGAGATCGTGCGGTGTGATGAAATCAGCTCGCGATAGGCCGCTGCCGTCCTCCATGCGGAGGCGGGTGAAGTCGAGGCCTCGGCTTTTCCAATGCTCACGGATCACCGCGATGGGATCACGCTGCTTTTGATGGCCGATGAGGCGCAGGACGCACTCGGTCTCATGGTTGTCAGAGGTCGCGTGAATGCTGGTGATGATGTCGAGCAGCGACGGTGAGGGCTGCTGGAGCAGGACGACCTTCGCGGGCGCGGCGCTGGAGGCCAAGCGTCCGTCGAGCTGGATGCCCTGAGCGGTGAGGAGTCGCTGAAAATGATGCGCGGCAAAGGTGGCGGGATTTGGGGCCGCACCCGTGGCGGTAAATGCCTTCGCATCGAGCGGGACGGTGCCGCGAAGGTGGATCACAGGGGTATTTTCGCCGCCGTGGATCATGACGCCATCGCCAGAGCCTGCCGCACCGGTAGTAACTTCGTTTCGGAAGGTAACGCCGGGCACCTCAGGCTCGGCACCGAGAAAGGTGGCGGGCTCGCCGATGGCCTTGCCAGGGCGAAAACGGGCGATGTAACGGTTGTGGTTCAAATTGAGGGCGGAAACGCCACTGCCGTAACCATTGCCAATGTCTCCCCAGTTCCAGAAATCGGGGTAGAGGCTGCCTTTGAAGCGGCTGGCATCGACGCGAATGCCGCCGGTGATGCGACGGAGGCCCGCGGCATGAAGTTTCACGGCGATTTGCTCCAACGCGGCAAGGTCGAGCATCGGATCGCCCCCGCCGACAAGGACGAGATCGCCTTCGAGGAGGCCGTTTTGGATCGGCGCGGCGGCGCGGAGTTCCGTGACGAAGCGGAACTCGGGACCGAGCAATTCGAGCGCGGTGGCGGTGGTGACGGTTTTGAGGGCGGAGGCGGGGATGAAGGCGGTGTAGGCCTGCTCATCGAAAATGACCTCGCCCTGTGCATCGAGCACACAAAGACCGATGGCGGCCCCGCGAAGGCCGGGGGATGTTTTGGCCTGCAAGAACAGGTTTCGGAGGTCGGCCTGCCATTTGGCCTCCGGTGGCGCTGGAGGCTTTTCCGGGCCGCAAGAGGTCAGAAGGATGACAGGCAGCAAGAGAAGCAGTTTTCGCATCGGCGGAATGTGGGCGCGGCTTGCGGTTTTGCCAAGCGCGTCCCATTCTGCGCGGATGAAACTGGAGAAAGTGAAAATCATGCTGATGGCGGCGGACATGAAACGCGCCGTGCGTTTTTACCGAGATGTGATCGGCCTGGAGGAGGTCTTTGTGAGCGATTTCTGGACCGAGTTGCGCCACGGGGATGCGATCATCGCCCTGCACGGCGGTCACGATGGCTCGCGAAATCCCACCGGGCTGTCGTTTCAATTCGAGGATGTGATCGCCAAAGCCGAAGCGATTCGCCAGGCCGGTGCGACGATCCTTCAGGCCCCTCTGCAACGCGAAGGCGAGCCGATCCTGCTCGGCATTTATCGCGACGCGGAAGGGAACGAGGTTTTTGTGACGCAGTACATTGGATGAACCCAACCTTTTTTCCGGCATTTCGGGTCGAAGGATTGACACTTGAACGCCATCCCGCTTAATCTCGCATTCCCCATTTAATCCTCACCGGACCCATTTTTGTTTTTTCCCCACTGATTTCATATACTCGAATGAAAAATACCTTCTGGAACTGCTCCAAGAATCCGGGCTGCTCGTGGAACGCGACATCCAGGGTGTCGCCGCGAGTAAAAAGCCGGGCGAAAGCGTGCTGGAGACGCTGATCAAGACGGGCATCGTCTCTGACGAGCAGGTGGCGCAGACCGTGGCGGTGAATTCAGGCATGGAGTACATCGAGCTCCAAGGTTTTGCGCCGCCCCCTAGCCTGAAGGGCCTCGTGCCAGTGGAAGTGGCGATCCGTTACAAGGTGGCCCCGATAGGCACCAATGGCACGGCTCTCCAAATCGTGGTGGCGGACCCGTATGATTTTGAGACGCTCGACGCCCTGCCGCACGTTTTGCAGCCGGAGATTGAGTTCTTCTGCTCCACCCCGTCGCTCATCAAACTGCTCCAATCCAACATTTACGGCAACGACGCCGTGGGCGGCAGCAAGATCAAGGGCGTGGGCATGGAGGCTGCGGGAGATGATGACGCGCCAGTGATCAAGCTGGTGACCAACATGCTCACGGAGGCCTTCAAGAACAAGGCATCGGACATTCATGTGGAGCCGATGGAGAAGGACATCCGCATCCGCTACCGCATGGACGGCGTGATGGTGGACATTGAGCATCACCCGAAGCGCCTACTGGCGGCGATCATCGGCCGTATTAAGATCATGACCGGCACCATGCAGCTCGACGAGAAGCGTGTGCCGCAGGACGGGCGTATCCAGATGAACTACAACGACAAGGAGATCGACATGCGTGTCTCGATCATCCCGACGAGCAACGGCGAAAGCGTGGTCATGCGTGTGCTCGATAAGAGCAGCCTGCGTCTCGGCCTCTCGGATCTGGGCTTCCTCTCGGACGATCAGGCGAGCTTTGAAAATCTGATCTCGCTGCCAGATGGCATCATCCTCGTGACCGGCCCCACGGGCTCTGGCAAAACGACGACGCTTTACGCCTGCCTCAACTTCATCAATCGCTCGGATCGCAAGATCATCACCGTGGAAGATCCCGTGGAATACGAGCTGGCTGGCATCAACCAGGTGATGGTGAAGGAGGATGTGGGCATGACCTTCGCCGCCGCCCTCCGCGCCATGCTGCGTCAGGCACCGAATATCATCATGCTGGGTGAGATTCGAGACTTGGAGACGGCCTCGATCGCCATCCAGGCCTCTCTCACAGGTCACCTTGTGTTTTCCACGCTGCATACGAATGACGCCCCGAGTGCGGTGGCTCGCTTGGCAGACATCGGCATCAAGCCTTTCCTGATTGCAACCGCCGTGCGTGCCATCGAGGCCCAGCGACTGGTGAGAAAGCTTTGCGGAGACTGCAAAACAGTATCCTCCCTCAGCGACCGCGAACTGCGCTCCCTGGGCTTGGACGCGGCGCAGGCTGCGGATGCCACGATCATGGGGCCGGCAGGTTGCGGCAAGTGCCGACAGCTCGGCTTCCGCGGCCGAATGAGCCTCGTGGAAATTTTCAAGATCGACGATGAGGTGCGCACCATGATCAACCAGCAGCTCACCACACCGCAGCTTCGCAAACGTGCCCGCGAGCTGGGCATGCGCACCATGCGTGAGGACGGTATCCGCAAGGTGCTCTCTGGCCTCACCTCCGCCGATGAGGTCATCGAGGCCACGATGTCCGACTCGCATTGATCTCTCCCCTTCCCTGTTTCCGCCTCGTAACCGTTTCCCCCACTTTTTCCCACCATGACTGTTTCCAACGTCATCGACATGCTCATCAACCGCGGCGTCATCGACTCGGGTCAAGCCGACGATCTCACCCGCGACTGCGTCACGGACGGCAAAGACGTGCTGCAGACCCTCATCGACTACGGCATTTACACCAACGAGGACGAATTCTGGGGCCATGTGGCCGAGGAACTCGGCGCGGAGCACTTTGACCTCGCCACTTATGAGCCAGCCCCCTCCGTGGTGGCCCTCATCCCTCCGGGCATGGCCCGCCTCTACGGCTGCTTCCCCATCACGCTCGATGGCCAGGGGCTGCATGTGGCTTTCACCGATCCGCTGAATCCCCAGCTCGCCGAGGACCTCCGCTTCGGCCTTGGCAAAAGCATTGTCCCCGTCGTAGCACGGCGCAGCCAGGTGCAGGCTCTCATTGACAAGCACTACGGCAGCAGCGCCCCGAGCATCGAGGAGATTTTCGGCCAGATGGGTAAATCTGGCGCGGCCCAGAGCGCTGAGCAGGAGGCGAACTCGGCCCCGATCGTGAAATTCGTCGATCTCGTGCTCGCTCAGGCCATCAAGGAACGTGCTTCGGACATTCATTTCGAGCCTTTCGAGCGAGAGTTTAAGATCCGCTACCGCGTGGATGGTGCCCTCTATGAGATGGCACCGCCGCCAGTTCATCTCGCCACCTCGGTCATCTCACGTGTGAAGGTCATGGCGAACATGAACATCGCCGAGCGCCGCATCCCACAGGACGGCCGCATCATGACGACCGTCAGTGGCAAAGCCATCGACATGCGTGTGAACTCCCTGCCCACGCAGCACGGCGAATCCGTGGTGCTCCGCGTGCTCGACCGCTCCTCTGTGAATCTCGATCTGGAGGCACTTGGCATGCAGCCCTTCCTCTTTGATTACATCGTCGAAACGATTCAAAAGCCGAATGGCATCTTCATCGTGACCGGCCCCACGGGAGCTGGCAAAACGACCACGCTTTACGCCGCCCTGCGCCGCATCAACACCATCGATGCCAAGCTGCTCACCGCCGAGGACCCCGTCGAATACGAAATCGACGGCATCATGCAGGTGCCCATCAATGACGCCGTGGGCCTCACCTTTGCCAAAGCGCTGCGCTCTTTCCTTCGTCAAGATCCAGACCGTATCATGGTGGGAGAGATGCGAGACCTTGAAACAGCGCAGATTGCCATTCAGGCATCCCTCACGGGCCACTTGGTGCTCAGCACACTCCATACAAACGATTCCGCCGGGGCGGTGACGCGTCTCGTGGACATGGGCGTGGAGCCATTCCTCGTCGCCGCCACACTGGAGGGCGTGCTCGCCCAGCGCCTTCTGCGTACCATCTGCAAAAGCTGCCGCGCCCCCTACGAACCGAACAACCACATCCTCACCCAGCTGGGCCTCAGCCGAGGAGACATCGCTGGAAAGCCTTTCTTCACCGGTTCTGGCTGCGGCACCTGCGGAAACAGTGGCTACAAAGGCCGTAAAGGCATCTACGAGCTCCTCGACATTACCGATCCGCTTCGTGAACTCATCACCTCCCGCGCTCCGTCCCTCGTCCTGCGCCAAAAAGCCATTGAACTGGGCATGGCCACCCTCCGTGAGGACGGCCTGCGCAGCATCTACGACGGTGATACCACGGTGGAAGAGGTGCTGAAGTACACCTAATGCGCTAATTCAGGTCGGAAATTTCGCCGTGCGGGATTTCCAGCATGAATTTGAGATAGACAGAACGCTCGCTCCCTCGGTATAAGCACAGACACTCGAATTTCCGCCCCTTTCACGCCCCTTACCTATGCCCCGATTTCATTACATCGCTCTCGACCAGAACGGCCAGGAGACCGCTGGCGATCTGGAAGCCGCCTCAGAGGCTGACGCCTACAACCAGCTCCGCTCCAGTGGTTATTATCCCACCCAAGTCGCCGCCGAAGGTGCCGGGCAGGCTGCTGCCATCAAAAAACGCGCCACAAAGAGCACCAAGGGCAAAGACAAAGTCGTCCGCATCGGGGCCAATGCTCGTGTGAAGAGCAAGGTGCTCATGATTTTCACCCGCCAGCTCGCCACGCTGATCGATTCCGGTCTGCCTCTCCTCCGAGGTCTCACCGTGCTCGGCCGCCAGGAACCCATTCCGGTGATGAAAGCCACCATCAACACGCTCGCTGAGAACGTGCAAACCGGTTCCACCTTCTCGGAGAGCCTCCAGCAGTATCCGCGTATCTTCAACAAGCTCTACGTGAACATGGTGAAGGCCGGAGAGCTCGGTGGTGTGCTCGAACTCGTCCTCAACCGTCTCGCCGAATACCAGGAAAAAGCCCAGAAGCTCAAAAACAAGATCGTCGCCGCGATGGTTTACCCCATCATCGTGATGTGCATCGCCGCAGGCATCATGGTCTTCCTCATGCTCGTCATCGTGCCACGCTTCGAGACCATCTTCGAAGACATGCTCGGATCGAAGGAAAAGCTGCCTGAACTCACTAAATGGGTCATCGGCTTCTCCCGCTGGATGTGGGATTACATTTGGTACATCATCGCCGTGGTGGTGACTGTGTTCGTATCTTGGCGTGCCATGGCAGCCACCAAAGGTGGTCGAGTCTGGATCGACGGCATGAAGCTCAAACTCCCGCTCTTTGGCGATGTGCAGCGCAAAACGGCCATTTCCCGCTTCACTCGCACGCTCGGCACCCTCGTCACCTCTGGCGTGCCCATTCTCCAAGCGCTCAATATCACTCGCGATACGGCGGGTAACGTCGTCGTCTCCAACGCCATCATGAAAGTGCATGACGCGGTGAAAGAGGGTGAGTCCATGGTCGGCCCTCTTGAGGCCAGTAATGTGTTTCCACCCATGGTGATCTCCATGGTGGACGTGGGTGAAGAGACCGGACAGCTCCCGGAGATGCTTCTGAAGATCGCCGATGTGTATGAAGATGAAGTGGATAACTCCGTCTCCGCCCTCACCGCGATGCTGGAGCCGCTCATGATCGTGATCCTGGCCGTCGTGGTCGGTGTGATCGTCATGGCACTCTTCCTCCCGCTCATCGACGTCATCAAGAACCTCAGCGGTGGTAGTGGGGGCTAGGTCAAAACGCCTCGCAGCCTTCGCTTCCAACCTACAACCCGCTTCGCCATGAAACTCCCCGTCATCCCCCGCCGGGCCGCCGGCTTCACTCTTGCTGAAATGATGATCGTCATTGCGATCATCGCCGTTCTTGCCTCCCTAACCCTCGGTGGTTACAACTACGCCATGCGCGGCTCCAAACGCCGCACAACCGAGGCCACCATGACCGCCATCCAGTCCTCACTGGAGCGTTACTTCGACAAATTCGGCGAGTTTCCAGAGCCAGCTTCAGCGGATGAAACCGTCGAGGTCATGCCAGGTAAGAGTTATCGAGTGGGCGGGGCAAAGTGCCTTTATCAAGCACTTCGGGGAGACGGCTATGACGCCATCAAAGGTGCGGAGAATAGCGCCGCTGGCGGTAATTCCGGCTCGGCTGGCTCAGACGGAAATTTCGACGAAACCGAAATCCCGAACGTGCTCTTCAAGGACATGCCGAACACCATGTGGCGAAAATTGAATAACCAGCACTTCATGATCGTGGACGGTTTTTACCGTCCTTTCCAATACATCAAAGCGGCCCCTCAGAACACGGGCACCGCCGCTGGCGGAGGTGGTGGCGGCGGCAATGAGCAGGCCACCACGATCAACACCACCTATGACCTCTGGTCCTACGGCGAAGATGAGATCAATACCAATACCCTCTCCATCGAAACCATCGAAAACGAGGCTCTCGCCAACAAGTGGATCAAGAATTGGTAATGTAAAATGCCAGTTGCGACTCTTCCCGTCCGCTGACACTGATGTCTCATGCCCATCGGACTCGCCATCGCAGCCATCTTGACGCTCTTCGCCAGTTTTTGGGCGTTGAATGTGGCGCGTGACCCGCGTGTCTGGCGTCTTTGGTGGATGGATCTCCTCGGCGTCTTGGATGTGGATACGGATCGTGAAGTGCGCCGTGTGCAGGAGCAACACATGTCCTTCATGTGCTACCTGCTCTTCCTGCTGCTTCTTGCCACCAGCCTAAGTGGTGCCTTTTGGACGGTGGACCTCGTCCGCGAATACAAACGCGAGAAAACCCGCTTCGAACGCGAATTGAACCTCAATCGCGATGAGATCGATAAGGTGCAAAGCAAGCCTCAAGGCCTCAAGCGCTGAACGTTCGCCCTCTGGGATCTGAATTCCCCATTGCATGCCCCCGGCTTCGCAGCCATGAACGAGGGCTCTCTCATGAACCGCCAGGAAAACCTCGAATCCATCTTTCGCGACGGCAAGACCGTCATCCTCCCTATCGACCACGGCTGCGCCATTCCGGTGCCTGGCCTCGAAAACCCATTCTCTCTCATCGAGAAGGTCAATGAGTTCGTCGATTGCTATGTGATGAACCTTGGCCTCGCCCTCCGCGCGGGTGACATCCTTGCCGGCAAGGGCATCTGTCTGCGGGCGGACGTTTACAATACCCGCACCGAAGGTCACGGTGCTGGCAGCATCGGCATGTGGGGCTGCGAAGACGCTGAGATGGTCGGCGCGAATGCCGTCATGAGCATGCTTTACCCCGGCATCGCCTACGAGAACGTCAATTTCCAGGAAAACGCGGACATCATCCGCAGCAGCATGGACACGGACATCCCGGTCATCATTGAGGCGCTGCCCTACGGACTCGGCGTGAAGGACAAATACACCTGCGAGAACATCAAGTTTGCCACCCGCTTGGCTGCCGAAATCGGGGCGGATGTCGTCAAGACTCCCTACCCCGTCGATGCCAAATCCCCGGATGACTTCCGCCGCATCGTTGAAAACTGCTTTGTTCCCATCATCATCCTTGGCGGACCTGCCATGAATGACGACACGGATCTTCTCAAAACCGTCGAGGACGCCATGGAGGCCGGAGCCGCAGGCATCGCCATCGGCCGGAACGTCTGGCAGCACAAAAATCCCGCCGCCATCGCCCGCAGCCTCGCCGCCATCGTTCACGAGGACGCCTCCGCTCTCGAAGCCCTCGCGCTGCTGAAAGAACCCGTGCGCTGAGCCTGTTCCGCTCATCCCCATGAAAAAAGCCTTCCTCAGCCTCCTCGCCGTCGCTGCCCTACCTGCCGCCGCGCAGGAAATGAAGAAGTTCGACATCAAAGCCGATGACTGGGCGGTTGGCGAGCCGCCAGCGGAGGTCTTTGTGCTCGATGGAAAGGTCTCCATCGCTGAAAAGGACGGCGGCAAGGCCGTCATGATTGATCCAGGCACGGAACTCGTCGAGGCCAGCGCTCAGTTTGGCGATTCCGCCGCCGGCAGCGCCAGCATCCAGGCACGTGTCTTTGCCAGCAAGAAAGGCCGCAGCACCCCGCGCTTCGGCCTCAGCGTTCACGGCATGGCTGGCTATCGCCTCTATGTGAACCCAGCCAAAAAGCTGCTCGAACTCATCAAAGCCGATCAAGTCGTCGCCACCGCCCCCTTCACCTGGACCTCCGATGCTTGGCTAAACCTCCAAATCGAAGCCAAAAAGGCTTCGGGGGATGCTTGGACCATCGCAGCCAGCGTGTGGCCCGCCACAGAGGCGGCCGCTCCCGCCACTCCTCAGCTCAAGCACGAGGACAAAGGCCTCAAAGGTCAGGGCAAATGCGCCATCTGGGCCACGCCTTACTCGAATACGCCCATCTTCTTCGATGACATCCAAATCGAAATCGAAGCCGCTCCGGCGAAGTAAGCGCCTCTCGCGCTCGCTTGACATGGCATCGTGCCGCGCCACACAAGACGGCCCATGCCTACCGACCTCATCGCCGATCTCGAATGGCGCGGCCTTTTGAAACAGGCCAGCGACCTCGATGCCATCCACGAAGCGCTCAAAACCCCGCAGACCTTCTACTGCGGCTTTGACCCCACCGCGGACAGCCTCCACATCGGCAATCTGCTTCCCCTCATGGCCCTGCGCCGCGTGCAGGAGCACGGGCACAAGGCTATCGCCATCCTTGGCGGCGGCACTGGCCTCATCGGCGATCCCAGCGGCAAGGCCAACGAGCGCACGCTCAACACGCCTGAGACCGTCGCCCAATATGTCGAAAAGATCGGCGTACAGGTCCGCAGCATCCTCGACCCGCAAAACACCCTCGTCGTGAACAACGGGGACTGGATCGGCTCAATGAGCGCCGTGCAGCTCCTGCGGGACATCGGCAAAAACTTCTCCGTCTCCGCCATGCTCGCTCGTGACAGCGTCGCCTCGCGGCTGGAGAACGGCATCAGCTTCACCGAGTTCACCTACATGATTTTGCAGGCCTACGACTTCGTGAAGCTCTTCGACCTGCACGGCTGCCGTTTCCAGATCGGCGGCAGCGATCAATGGGGCAACATGGTCTCCGGCCTCGATCTCATCCGCCGCATGCGGGGCGAATCCGCCCACGTCATCACCTTCCCGCTCATCACCACCAGCAGCGGCAAAAAATTTGGCAAGTCCGAAGCCGGTGCCATCTGGATGGATCGCAACAAGACGAGCCCATATGCCTTCTACCAGTTCTGGGTGAACAGCGAAGACCCCGACGTGCCACGCTTCCTGCGCTACTTCACGCTGCTGTCACGGGACGAAATCACCGCCATCGAAGCCGAACACACCGCCCGGCCCGAACTCCGCAGCGGCCACAAACGCCTCGCTGCCGAGGTCACCAAGCTCGTGCATGGCGAAGCCGAGCTGCAAAAAGTCATCCTCGCCTCCGAAGCCCTCTTTGGCGGTGCCGATCTCGCCACTGCCGACGTGGATACCCTCATCGAAGCCACCGCCTCCGCGCCGAGTTGCTCCGTCGATCTCGCCGCCATCCCCAGCGTGCCCGATCTCCTCGTCCAACTCGCTCTCGCTACCTCCAAAGGCGATGCAAACCGCCTCCTCAAAGGCGGCGGCTTCTACATCAATAATAAACAAGTCGCCGCCGACACGCCCGCCGCCCTCAACGCCGCCGATTTCCTCGGTGGCAAACTCTGCGTCCTCCGCAAAGGCAAACGCAACTACGCCACGGTGCGGGCACAAAACTAACAGTACTCGCTCACGTCTGTAGCCAGTCCGCATTCTGAGTTTCCCTTCCCCATGAAGGAAGATGCTCACAGTCATGCAGATACCGATGGGCCAGCCACGGCCCATGCAGGATGCCCACAACGCTTTTTGCTTCAGCTAGGCCAAGCTGGGTGATCAACTGGCAGAAATGTTCTACAGACCTGTGCTGCCCTGTTTGAACCGGCAGAGAGGCGAGGCACGAATCAACCAGTTGTGCCGCCTCCTCGTGAGAACATGCTCGGACGAGAAAATTCGTGTCCGGCCCATCTGGGCCGTCTGGATGAGCAGGGTTGCCGTAGCGAGATACGAGGTAGATATGCATCTGAAATTATCAGAGTGACTTCAGGGACAGCATGAACTCACCAAAATCATCGCTCATCCAGTTCATACAAGACCAGTCTTCTGGATCCTCGGCCTGCTCATGATCCTGCCAGTAAACTTTGCCGAAGTGCTCTCCGGTGATCCCGAGAGCCAACGGATCACCACAAACTGAGTCGCCAATTTCCAAAAGCCCTTTCGGAAAATCATTGCCGTGGATGTTCATGTTTTTTAGTTCAAATGGCATCGGCCCACCTAGCGGATGCAGGGACCTAACCACTAAAGACTCAAGGCCCGGCTCTTCAAACACCTGGTGATCGGGAAAACCACCATTCGTCGTGAGCATGAAGGAACGGTAACTTTCAGGAAGCTTGCAGCAAAGTTCTTGCTCAAGCTTGTCCAAGTCCTCCGACGAAATAGGCGGGCCGATGTCTCGAAAAGTATAAGGTAGTTTCATCTTAGTGATTAAACACAAACTCCGCCGAGTTAAGCAAGCTCCAAAGCACATCCTCGAGCGCTGTCTGGCGTGTCGCGTCCTTCGCGGTGAAGGCGCTGGTGGCGATTGTCATCTCCTCGGCATCCGGAAGGCGTGAGAAACAGGCAAGGTAGAGTTCTTCGACGATCTGCTCGGGTTTCGCGTCACTCTTGGCCATGCGTGTGACGCGGCCTTTGCTGCTTACGAGCATGTCCTGTAGCTTGGTGGAATTCATGAGGTGCAGGGCTTGCACGACGCTGGGTTTGGCCTCGCGTTCGCAGGGGCACTCGGAACTCGCATTGGGGCGGCCGAAAGCGTCCATGAACTGGCTTTCGAGCTTGTGATTCCACGTTTGCTTCGCCAGTGCATCGGGCGGCATGCCGGAGAAGGTCTCTTTGACCTCGGTGACGGCGCAGACGGCATCGAGCAGCGTTTCAGCAGGCAGGCGGCGGCGGTAGCTGCGGCTGTAGTTCTTCAAATCGGCAGCGTTGGTCTCGTTCGGCAGGCTGCTGAGGCGGTAAATCTGCGAGCGCATGATGGTGCGCATGAGATGCTTCAAATCGTAGCCGTGCTGCACGAAGTCGGCGGCCAACCAGTCGAGCAAAGCGGGATTCGTGGGCGGATTCGACGCGCGGAAGTCATCCACGGGATCGACGATGCCGCGGCCCATGAAGCTGGACCACACGCGGTTCACGATGGCATGCGCAAAGTGCGGATTCTTCGGGTTCGTCATCCAATCGGCCAAAACCGCGCGCGGGTCCTGCGATTCGGCGATGGGGATTTCCTTGTCGGCCGGCGGACGCGGCTTCAGCGACACTTTGGTGACGGGATGCTCGATGCTGGCCGTGCCGGGCGCGAACCACCACTGCTCCGGCTCGCCGCTGATCGGCGCGGAGATGCCCTGCCCCTTGCGTTTCATCTGCGTGAAGAACGCGGCCATCTGGTAGTAGTCGGTCTGGTCCCACTTCTCCGTCGGGTGATGGTGGCACTTCGCGCACTCCAAACGCACCCCGAGGAAGATTTGGCCGATGAAGGTCGCGGCGTCGATGGGCTCGCGTTTGTCACGCCAGATGGCCACGGGGCCGTTCTTGTGCGTGTTACCTTCAGCAGTGAGGAGTTCGGTCACGAAGCGGTTCCACGGCTTGTTTTCGCGAAAACTCTGCCGGATCCACTGATCGAGCAGATAGACCGGCTTCACACCGACTCGCGATGGGTTCGGACGAATGAGATCGCCCCACTTGATGGCCCAGTGATCGGCCCACTCGGCGCGTTCGAGCAATTGATCGATCCACTGCTCATACTTCGACGGATTCTTGTCCGCGAGGAAGGCGCGGGCTTCCTCCACGCTTGGCAGCATTCCGATGGCATCGAGCGAGGTGCGACGGAGGAACTCCGCATCGCTGCAGGTGTCGCTCGGCAAGTAGCCGACTTTTTGCAGGCGGGCATAGACGAGCTTGTCGATCTCGTTGCGCAACGGCAGCTTCGCGTAGCGCTCGGCGGGCAGCAATTTCTCCGCAGGCACATCCACGCGCGAGATGGCCACTTGGCCCATGTAACGTGCCACGATGACCGTCTCGCCGCTTTCGGTCGATGCTTTGACCCTTCCTGTTTCGTTCACACTCGCGATGGCCTTCTCGGTCGAAATGTAATCCGTCAGGCCGGTCACATCGCGTGTGGAGCCGTCGCTGTATTTCGCGGTGACCTTCAGCGTGATCTCCTCGCCCTTGCGATACGTTTTTCGCCCGGCGTGATGGCGATCTCATTCAGTGTCGGCTGATTCGCCGTCTCGTAGGGCATGCCCTGGCGAATCCACTCCGCCACGGTCTTCGCCCATTCGGAATCCGGCTCAAAACGCTGCCCACCTTCATGCTGCACGCGCACGGTGGCTTTTTGAAGAATTAGACTGTCCTCAGGCCGAGCGGGAAAGACGCGACGACCTCGCGAGTCATTCACGAACTCCATAAAATCGCTCTTGGTGTCGAAAGCGAAGATCGAAAGGCGGAAGCCAGCCTGTCCGCTCGACTTCGCATGGCAGGAGCCGAGGTTGCAGCCTGCTTTGGTGAGGATGGGGAGGATATCGCGGGTGTAGGAAAGCGTGGGAGAGTGAGAAGTGAGAGGTGAGATGTCAGAAGTGAGCTTGGTGACGTTCGCCTTCTCATCGAGTTGCACGACCTTGCCGCTATCGAGTGCCCCGAAGGTCGTTTTGCCATCTGATACCGCCGCATACGGCACGCCTTCGAGTGCGACGAGCTTCTTCGATTTGCCGCTGGTGAAGGCGAGACGGACGCCGTCGTGGCTTTTGAGTTCGGTGATGTGGAAGACGTTCCCGCTGTCGGTGAGGTAAGTGAGGGCGGTGGAATCAGCGGACCACATCAGCGCATTCACGGGCGCTGATTTGTCGCCGAGGAGCATCAGCATCTCCTTCGTGGCGATGTCCCACACTTTGAGTTCTTTGTCCGCGCTACCTGTGGCGAGCCATTTGCCGTCGTGATTGAAGGCAAGCGCCGTGATGTGGCCGACGTGGCCTTCGATCTTCGCGATTTCCTTCAGCGTGGCCGCGTCCCAAACCTTCGCGAGGTTGTCCGCGCCGCCGGTGGCGATCTGTTTGCCGTCTTTGCTCAGCGTGAGGCTCAAAACGTTGTCCGCATGTGCCTCGATGGTTTGCGATGGTTTCGGCTCGCCGAGCTTCCAGCGATGCAAAACGCCCTTCACGCCCGTGGGGCCGTCCGCGAGGATCAGCGTCGCTTTGTCAGCGAGGAAGGTCAGGCCCGTCACGCGGCCTTCGAGCGGCGCGGCGAGTGTGTGAGCCACTTTCCAATTGGCGGCATTCCATACCAGCACGCTGCGATAGCCTCCGGCGGCCAATTTGCTGCCATCGTTGTTCCAAGCGAGTGATTGGATCACATCTTTGTGCCCTTCCAACGCCGCGATGATCGGGAAATCCTTCGTTTTCGCATCACGCACGACCACGCGGTTGCCACTGCCCGCCGCGAGCCATTTGCCATCGGCGCTGAGCGCCAAAGTGGTCGCCGGAGCATGTCCGGGCGGCAACGCGGCCAGTTTATCCGCCGGAGTCAGCTCGCCGAATTTCTTCAACGCCGCCACATCCCACGCCGCACCTGCCTGCGCCCATGATTTGAGCAGATTGATCTGTTTTTCCGGGAGCTGCTTCTTCGGCGGCATGTGCTCATCCCCCGTCGCCGTGAGTGAGGAGATGATTTTGCCGCTTTTGATCGCTTCGAGGGCCGATTCACGCGTTTCGAGCGAGAGATCGCCCTTTTTCTTCTCCGCATTGTGGCAGCCCATGCACTGCGTTTTCAGCAAACCCATCGCCTGGGCCGTGGGCACACGTTTTTCCTCCGCAGCGAGCGAGGTCAAAA
Source organism: Verrucomicrobiaceae bacterium (assembly GCA_016713245.1). Classification (GTDB taxonomy): domain Bacteria; phylum Verrucomicrobiota; class Verrucomicrobiia; order Verrucomicrobiales; family Verrucomicrobiaceae; genus Prosthecobacter. The sequence continues at coordinate 3,293,776 of JADJPM010000004.1, forward strand.
GAAGCAAAGGCAGGATTCGGCGGATCATGAGCGTCGCAGACTACGGGCATAGGTTTGAGCCTCTTGCCGAGCTGGGCACCTCCATCAGATCAAAAAAGATGCCGCCGTGCTTGTGTTCCGCATCTCGGCGGGCGTATGCTTCGGGCTTCGCGCCATCTTCTGCATGAAAAACCGACTTTGCCTCCTCCTGCTGTCCGCTTTTGCCATCGCCGCCCTGCCTGGGCATGTCCGGGCGGATGCCACCACACCGCCGGAATGGGCCGGCATCGTCAATATCGAGGTCTCCGTGCTCTTTCCTGATTACCGCGAGCCTTGGAACGCCGGCCAGCCTTCCGGTGGCAGCGGCACGGGCTTTCTCATCGGCAAAAACCGCTTCCTCACCAATGCGCATGTCGTGAGCAATGCCACGCGCATCCTCATCCGCACCACGGATGACCCGAAGCCGCATCCGGCCAAGATCGTCCACATCGCCCACGACTGTGACCTCGCCATCATCGAGGCGGAAAACCCCGAGACCTTCGCGAAGATGACGACGCTCGACTTTGGCAGCATCCCACGGCTCAACACCGAGGTCATCGCCATTGGCTATCCCATCGGCGGAGACCGCATGTCCGTCACCCGCGGCGTTGTGTCCCGCATCGACTTCCGTCCTTACAGCCACACGAGCGTCGATTCGCACCTCTGCGTGCAGGTGGATGCGGCGATCAATCCGGGGAACTCCGGCGGTCCTGTCATGCAGGATGGCAAAGTCGTCGGCGTGGCCTTCCAGGGCTTCAGCGGCCGCGTGGCGCAAAACGTCGGCTACATGATCCCGGTGCCTGTCATCAAGCGATTCCTCACCGACATCGAAGACGGCCGCTACGATCACTACGTGGACCTCGCGGTGAGTGATTTCCCCGTCGAAAATCCGGCGCAGCGCCAGGCTCTCGGCCTTCAAGATGATGGCGTGGGCGTGATGATCGGCGATGTGGAGCCTGCCGGCACGGTGGGTGAGCTTTTGAAGCCCGGTGACGTCATCCTCGCCATCGACGGCAATCCCGTTCTCAACAACGGCCTTGTCCGCATCGAGGGCGACCTCGTGAACATGAATGAAATCGTCGAGCGCAAGTTCGCGGGCGATACCATCCAGCTCAGCTACCTGCGTGGTGGGAAGAAGGAAGACGCCAGCCTCAAGCTGAAGCGCTTCTCGCCTTATGTGCGCCTTGGTTCGCAGTATAACCAGCGCCCGCGCTACCTCGTCTATGCCGGTCTCGTGTTTCAGCCGCTCGACCGCAATCTCGTCGATGCCCATCAGATCCGCGATGCCACGGTGAACTACGTCTTCGAGCGTTACCTCACAGATAAACTTTATGTCGAGCGCCCTGAGCCCGTCGTGCTCACCAGCATCCTGCCGGACCAGGTGAACACCTGGCTCACGCCGTATGCGCAAAGCCTCGTCGATGAGATCAACGGCGTCACCATCAAGACCCTCGACGATGTCAAAACCGCCCTCGCGAAGAACGACAAGCCCTTCATCGAAATCCGCCTCCACGAGAAAAACCGTCCGCTCATTCTGAAGCGCGACCTCGCCGATGCCGCACATCCACGCATCATGCAGACCTACAACATCCAGGAGGACAGCTACCTCGGCCAAGAGTGATGTTTGATTCTAGATTCCTGAATCCTGATTTTTGATTTTGCCATGCAACGCCTTCTCTTTCTCCTCCTCTGCGGTCTCTGCCTGCCTGTCGCCGCGCAAAACACGGCCAAGAAAAAGGCCGCCTCTTCAGCTCCAGCTTCTGCCGTTCAATCCACCTCGCTGCTGAAGGTGAATGTCACGGCGCAGCCGTATGACCTGCATCTGCCCTGGCAGAAGCAATCGCCCTTGAACAGCCGAGGCCTCGGCGTGGTGGTGGCAGGCAACCGTGTGCTCGTGACGGCCCAGCTCGTGGCGGATGCGAATTACATCGAGATCGAGCTACCAGATGGCGGGCAAAAACTCGCCGCGAAGGTTATCGCTGTCGATTACGAGGCAAACCTCGCCCTGCTGGAATCCGCCATCAACGCGGAGAAGGAAAAAGCCTTCTTCGCCGGCCTGAAACCGATGGAGGTGGATGCCAGCGCCCGCATTGGCGATTCCCTCAACGTGTGGCAGACCGGACGTGTGGGTGATCTCATCGAGTCCCCGCTCACGATCAGCAAGATCCTCGTGCGCCGTTATGTCGTCGAAGGTTCTGGCTTCCTCGTCTATGAAACGACCGGCATCGTTCGCAGTGAGGCGAACAGCTTCACCCTCCCCGTCATCAAGGGCGGCAAGCTGGCCGGCATGCTGCTGAGCTACGACTCGAAGAACCAGGTCACCACCATTCTGCCCGGACCCATCATTGAGCATTTCCTCAAAGACTTCGCCGATGGCGAGTATGAAGGTTTCCCCGGCCTCGGCATGGAGTTTCAGGTGACACTCGACGGGCAGCTCCGCGAGTATCTCGGCCTCAAGCCAGAATCTCCCGGCGTGCTCGTCACCGCCGTCATCAAAGGGGCGTCCGCTGAAAAAGCAGGTTTGAAGAAGGGCGACATCCTTCTCGCCATCAACGGCCAGACCATTGATGCGCGTGGCGACTACAAAGACCCGCGTTACGGCGCTCTCAGCAGCAGCCACATCGTGCGCGGCAATGCTTATGTGGGCGATGACTTCGAGTTGAAAGTCATCCGCGAGGGCAAAGAAGAGACGCTCAAGGGCAAACTCACGCGGAAGAACCCGGATGACTATCTCGTCACGCCGTATCGCTTCGACAAAGGCCCGCGCTACATCCTCAATGGCGGCCTGCTCTTCCAGGAACTCTCCCGCCCTTACCTCGATTCCTTCGGCGAGCAGCAGACAGAGAATTCTGCGCTACTGCGCCTCAGCCACATCGCCCGTCATCCCGATGAACTCGAGGAAGCAGGCCTGAAGAAGCTCGTCTTTCTCTCCACCGTGCTGCCCACGCCCAGCGCCCAGGGTTACGACCAACTCGGCGGCATCGTGGTGAACAAGGTGAACGGCCAAGCGGTGGGCGATCTGAAGGATCTCGATGCCGCTTTCAAAGCCATCAAAGGCACCACGCATGTCATCGAGCTGGATGACTTTCCGCATGTGCTCCACCTCGATGCCGTCGCGGCGGAGCAGGACAACCTGCGCCTGCAAGGCGGAGCCTACCGCATTTCCAGCCTGAAACGGCTGGAGTGATCGCGATGCCGCTGCATCGGTGAAGCCGAAACGTGTCCGCCCCCCGCTCCAGTCCCAGCCCCGTCATCGCCATTACCGGCGCTGAAGCTGCCTGCTGCCTCGGAGAAGATTTGGAGGCCATCATGAGCCGCGTGAAGGCCGCAGAAAGCGGCCTCGCCATGCTCGGCGACTTCGGTTTGCCGAAAAAACGCGGCGGCTGGATCGCGGATCGCAAGCGCATGCTGCATCAGCGCTACGGCCCCGCCAGTGCGCTGGCTGTCGATGTGGCCAAACGTGCCGTGAATGCCCGTGGATGGAGCCGCGAGGACCTCGCGGAGGCCGCTGTCTTCGCCGGCAGCAGCCGTGGCAATGCCGCCGGATGGCTCGATGCCTGGCCGGGACGCAAGCGCCGCAAAATCTACGCGGCGAGCAACAACCTCCACAGCGAGATCGCTGCCGCCGTGAGTATCGAGCTGGGCATTCGCGGTGCCACGCATCTGCTCTCGAATGGCTGCGCCTCCGGCCTCGATGCGCTCGGCATGGCCATGCTGCATTTGCGCTGCGGATTGGCCAAACGCGCCGTCGTCGTCTCTGTCGATCTGCCGCTCTCACCGGCTCTTTTGGGCTCGTTTGCCGAATCCGGCCTTCTGAGTGCAAATGACCTCAACGATCCTTACTCGCCCAAAACGAGCGGCTTTTTTCCCGCCGAGGCCGGCGTGGCTCTTTTGCTCGAAACAAGCCCGAAACGCCCCGCCGAGGCTTGGTGCGAGCTCGCCGGCTACTGGACCACCTCCGATGCCTACGACCCCATCGGGGCCGAACCGAAAGGCGAAGGCATCACGCGATGCCTGACCTCTGCCGTGAAGGCTTTTCCCAAGCGCCGAATTGCCGCCATCTGCCCGCATGGCAATGGCACCCCCGCTCAAGCCGCCGCGGAAACGACTGCCTTGAAAGCTGTCTTTGGCGGTGAGCCTGAAAAACCTTCGCTACACCTCCTGAAGCCCCTCTCCGGTCATTCCCTCGGTGCCAGCGGAGCCCTCGAAACCGCCATCCTCGCCCATTCGATGCGCGAAGGCCTCCTCCCGCCCAATTTCCTGAACCTCACCGAGCCAGCGAAAGGCTTCATGGTGCCCGCCTTGGCTCAAAAACTCCGCCAAGACGATGTCGTGCTGAATTTGAGCGTCGCGATGGGTGGTCACAATGCAGTCATCGCCCTCACACGATGAGGAATGTGGCTGGATTTTTCCAGTGCCTCCGTTCATGCTCACTGCCCGTGTTTAAAAAACTCCTTCAGCATCCCATCGTGCAGGCAACGCTCGCGTGGCTGCGGGCGCATCCGCGTGAGGGCGGTGTGCTGGCGGCCATCCTCGCGGTGCTCATCGGCCCCTTTTTGCTGAAACCGGCGGATACCACCACGCCGCGCCGCTGGGACCGGCGGCTCGTCATTGTGACGCCGCATCCGGGGCTGATCCGCGATGAATTCGGTCACGCCTTCGCGGCGCATTGGAAGGCGAAGACGGGCGAGACGCTCTACATCGACTGGCGGGTGCCTGGCGGCACCTCGGAGATCGCGATGCTGGTGAAATCAGAATTCTCCGCTGCCTTTGAGCAGCACTGGAAAGAGGAGCTGAAGCGCGAGTGGACGCCGGAGATCGCCCAGACGTTTTTGAGCGAGAAATCCGAGAGCGAAGCTCGCAAGACCTTCCTGGCCTCGGACATCGGCATCGGTGTGGATGTGATGTTTGGCGGCGGCGCCTACGATTTCGAGTCACAGGCCAAATCGGGGACGCTGGTGGCGGGTGATGGCGTGAAGACAGGCATGAGCGCGGTGATGAAGACGCACCCGGAATGGTTTGGTGAGACGGCGATCCCCGAAAAGCTCAGCGGCGAGCCGTTTCGCGATCCAGCAGGCCGCTGGTGTGGGGCGTGCATCTCCAGCAGTGGCATTGTTTACAACAAGGATGTGCTCAAGCGCCTCGGCATCGAGAAGGAACCGCAAAGCTGGGCTGATCTGGCTGATCCGCGATACTTTGGGCAAATCGCCTGCACCGATCCAGCGAAGAGCGGCTCGGTGACGAAGGTCTTTGAGATGCTCATCCAGCAGCAGATGCACCTCGCCGTCGAGGCGGAGAAGGCAAAGCCCACGTTTGGCAAAGAGAATCCCGAATTGGAACTTCAAACGGGTGTGGAGGCTGGCTGGATCGCCGGGCTGCAACTGATCCAAAAGATCGCCGGAAACGCCCGCTATTTCTCGGATACCTCCACCAAGATCCCGCTCGATGTGGTGCGTGGTGAGGCCGCCGCCGGTATGTGCATCGATTTTTACGGCCGCACCGCTGAGGATGACGCGAGGAAGGCGGATGGCAGCTCACGAATCGGTTTTGTGGCTCCGCTCGGCGGCACCAGCGTGAGCGTGGACCCGATCGGCATGTTTCGCGGTGCTCCAAATGCGGAAGTGGCCACCGCGTTTATCGAATTTGTGCTCAGTGAAGCCGGGCAAAAGCTGTGGAGCTTCCGGCCCGGCACCCCGGGCGGCCCGAGGGAGCAGGCGCTGCGCCGCCTGCCCGTGCGGCGGGACTTTTACACCTCGGCCAACCTCCCCCACATGCCCGACGCCGCCGAGATGCCTTTCGAGAAAGCCAGCGCCTTCGTCTATGAGGCTGAGCGCACTGGCCCAGCCTTCAATTCCATCCGCTTCCTCGTCCGCGTGCTCTGCGTGGATTCCCACGAGGAACTGAAAACAGCCTGGCGGGAAATCCTCGAGGCCAGCATGAATGAGCGTGCTCTCACCGTCCTGCTCGATCTGAACCGCGTGAAGTATGATACGGCCACCGGCCCCATCCGCAAAACCCTCTCTTCCCGCGATAAGATCCAAGAGACGCTGCTCGCTCGCCAGCTCGGCGATACCTTCCGATCCCAGTATGCGAGGGCCTTTGAAATCGCCCACCGCCGCCAGTGAGGAGGGGTAAGGCATTTAACGCGCATCCAAGGCGAATGGGCCGCGAATGACCACGAATAGGGTGTATCGGCGAATTTGCGGTCATTCGCGGAACATTCGTTTTCATTCGCGTTGAAATGATGAGGCTCAGCTCACATGAAACCTTCAGCGAGAACCAGCGAAGGAGCTGACCGCATGAACAGTCATTTATGGCCATTGTAACGAAACTGTGATTGCTTTCGAGGAGCCAATGCCGCACTATCACCGTGCATTTAGGATAATTATTCGAACGAAACCCCTTCCCCGTTCCACATGCTCCGTCTCCTCGCTCTGCTGCTCTGCCTTTCCTCTGCCGGACTCGTGTCCTGCGCCAGCTCCACGGTCGCCACCAAGAAGGGTGCCCGAATCTCCTCCGTCCGCACCACCGCCTACACGCACTCCGAATCCGACCACATCGTGTATGGCAAAGCCACCGCCATCGGCAGTGATTTGAAGTTTGGCAACGTCCGCAGCGCCGCGGCTGACTGGTCCGTGTATCCCGTGGGCACTATTTTCCAGATCGAAGGCACCCCTTACATCTATCAGGTGGATGATTACGGCTCCGCCCTCGTCGGCACGAACACCATCGACCTCTACAAACCTTCCAAGACGGAGATGAACCAATGGGGCGTGCGGAATGTGAATATCCGCGTCCTTCGCTGGGGTTCCTTCAGCAAGAGCCTCTCCATCCTGAAACCCCGCACACACTGGGGTCATGTGGATAAAATGGCAGATCGCATCGAGAAGCAGAAGCGCATGTAATCACCCCGGCTTCCGGTCGTGACCAAAACTGAGCGTGCCGCCTACATCCAGCATCGTCTGGCGGAACTATATCCTGATCCGCCTGTGCCGCTGGATCACTCAGATGCCTTCACCCTCCTTGTGGCGGTGCTGCTTTCCGCCCAATGCACGGATGTGCGGGTGAATCAGATCACCCCCGCCCTATTCGCCCTCGGTCGCACGCCTCAGAAGCTCTCGAAAACGCCCGTGGAGCAGATCGAGGCCATCGTGCGCCCCTGTGGCCTTGGCCCACAAAAGGCCCGCGCCATTCGCCAACTCAGCGAAATCCTCGTCCGCGAGCATGGCGGCAACGTCCCCGCCGATCTCGCCGAACTCGAAAAACTCCCCGGCGTCGGTCACAAGACTGCCCAAGTCGTCATGGCCCAGGCCTTCGGCGTGCCGAGCTTCCCCGTGGATACCCACATCCACCGCCTCGCCCAGCGTTGGCAGCTCACCGCAGGCAAAAACGTCACCCAGACCGAAAAAGACCTCAAACGCCTCTTCCCAGAGTCCGCTTGGAACAAGCTCCACCTCCAGATCATCTTCTATGGCCGCGAGCACTGCTCCGCGCGAGGCTGCGACGGCACCATCTGCGAAATCTGCACCACCTGCTTTCCCGAACGGAAACGAGCCGTGAAGACAAAGAAGGCGTGAGGGCGTTCAGGGAACGATCCGACGGGCAAAACGAAGGCCCAGCGTGCCGGTGAGTCTGGCCTGCATCACCATCAGGCAAATCGTCAGCAGCCAGCCCAACAGGATGCCAGCCAGCGGAATGATGAGCACAACCTCGTGCAGGGCATTCGTGAGCACGCTGATGAGAGTCAGTCCGCCCATACCGATGAGATAGCCAGGCATACAGCGGAAGATGGCCGGTATCACCCGGTGCGGCATGGCCCCACCAGCATGACCGTGAAAAACAAGGCCAAGAACAGCCATCGGGACGTAGGCACCAAAAACCACCTCGGCGATTCCGCGTAGCGTTTTCAACGCCGCCTCATCATCGGCAAAGGTGACGACCGAGGTGATCAACCAGACGGCAGCCGCGAAAACCAAGCTGCTCATCACAAAAACCACCGCCATCTGCAAACCTGGGCGGATCAAATCATCGTAGAAATCACTGAACGAAGGCCAGTCCGGCACGCGATGCTGCCCGGCGATGGTCGTTTCCACGATCTGGAGGTAAAACGCCGCGAAGTAGCAGGCCCCGATGCCCATCGAGGCCAGCCCCACCACTGGTGCATAGGCGCTGATGGAGAAAGCCAGCGCCAGAAAGGCACCTGGAACGAGGATGAAAGCTCCGCCACGACGCCAAGGGTAGGTAAGAGCATCCAGCAGGAGTTGCGGGTAGGTTTCGAGCATCGGCTCGACAACTTCTGGCAGCCGTGTTTTGGGCTTCGGCATGCTTTCCGCAGCCTTTTCAGGCTTTGGCGCACGAACGGGCGCGGGAGCATTCGAGGACGGGAGGTCTGGCGGTGGGAGAGACATCGTGGGCGGATTTCAGCGTATGCTGCTCCACCCTGCCAGCCCGAAGTCACCGGCTCAAAACAAAGGCACTCAGTGGAATCACGCCTTCAAATCGGCCTCAAACGCGTTCGCTCGTTTGGCGTGTTGCAGACGGGGCAGATGGTGACCGCGTTTTTGTCCTTCGGATCCCGCAAGTAGGCGGTGGAGCAGATGCGGCACTGCACGGCCACATGGCGACGGTGCGTCTCGCGGCGGCGCTCGCGGATGAAAGTCCAAAACCACAGGGCACAGACCACGGTGATCCCGAGGGCCAGGAAAATGAAGATGAGGGTGCTGAGCGGGACGGGAATCATGGGGCGGGCTGCCAGTGAAAGCCGAGCGTGCCCCACTGGCGAGGCGTTTTGGCATCCGGCTGAAAGCGCAGGGCCGTCACACGCTCCCGCAGGACCTTCGCCATGGCCGGATCATCGGAGGTAAAGAGAGGCAGCACCTCCGTGACGCGGCCGGTGGCATCAATCGAGATGCTGAAGCGAGCATTTTCAGGATCGCTCAGAGAGACATCTTGGATCTCAAGGGCCACCGGAGCACGACGGGCGATCTCAGGCCCAGGCACCGCCTTCAGGATGCTAGGCTTGGGATCGGCGGTGAGGGCTACGGCGCGTGGTGTTACCTCTGGCAGCACGGGTGTGGAGGCGGAAAAGACCTGCGACTGACGCGGGGTAGCTGGCGGAGGTACCATGGTGCGGAGTTTGAGCTGAAAGCCATCATACGAGGGAGTGAAGGACGGGAAATGAGCCTTGGCAGCAAGATCGACCGGCTCGGCGGGCACGAGGCCAAAGCTCTTGTCCTGCGCCCGGTGAATCAGTGCCCGAGCCTCCGGGTCCGATGGGTCGAGGACTAGCACACGCTGCGGCACCGCATCAGCCGTCTGCACGTTCGGGTAGGTGATGCGGAAGACGACGAAGAACAAACCCATCAGCACCGCCAGCAGGAGCGTGAGTAGCGTGACGTAGAGCGTGGTGCGTTCCCGTATCTTCCAGGCAAAGGAGAGCATGCGCGGCGTGGGTTTTTACTGCTGGGGAGACACCGTGGCGAGCGCCACCGCGTAGCCGTTTTGGTGAGCGATGCTAGTGACCTCCAAGAGGCGACCTCCTGGCGCCATGCGGTCGTGATGAATGATGGCACGGCGCTCACCATCGCGGTTCTTTTTGAGCACTTCCGGCAGCGTATCGAGGGTGACCGGCTGGCCGTCAAAGTAGATGGCGGCATCGGAGCCAGCCGGGATGGTGATGATGTGCGCCCGATCAAAGCCCGTGAGCCGCGAGGTCGATTCCGGGAGGTCGATGTGAATGCCTGATTTGGCTACGAAGCCACTGCTGAAGAGGAAGCAAATCATGAGCAGAATGACCGCGTTCATGAATGGCGCGGCAAACATCCAGGGACTCTGGCGCGGCAGGTTGGAGTGGAGCTTCATGCAGGTGAGACTGAAACCGGAAAACGGAGGCGCGGCAAGAGGGGATTCAAGGGGGATGGTGGGCGGTAAACGGAGGATGGTGAGCGACTCGACGTGATGGGTGCTCACCGACAACTGCCGACTGCCAACCGTCCACTGCCCACCATTCTTCACCGAATTCCCGCCTCGGCGAGGCGTTCCTGCAAATCGGCGGACAGCAACGCCTGCTGCATGGGCTCGATCTTACCCTGCACGAACTGGTCGAGGTTGTAGAGCGTCATCTCGATGCGGTGATCGGTGACGCGGTTCTGCGGGTAATTGTAGGTGCGGACCTTCTCCTCCACCACTGCCGATGAGACTGCGACGGTTGGCGGAGTATTTCGCGGCTTCTTCCTGCTGCTTTTTCTCCAAAAGGCGAGCACGCAGGATGCTGAGGGCTTTTTCCTTGTTCTTGATCTGGCTGCGACCGTCCTGGCAGCGGACGATGGTGCCCGTGGGGATGTGCAGGACCTGCACAGCGGAGTCGGTGGTATTCACCCCCTGCCCTCCGGCACCGGAGGACCGGCAGACTTCGATGCGCACATCGTCGGTCCGCAGTTCGATGTCCACTTCCTCGGCCTCCGGCAGCACGGCCACGGTGGCCGCGGAGGTGTGGATGCGACCCTGCGCCTCGGTGGCGGGCACTCGCTGCACGCGATGCACGCCGCTTTCATACTTCAGCACACGATACACGTCTTCGCCGCTGATCTTGACGCTAGCTTCTTTGACGCCGCCCATGTCCGAAGGGCTTGTTTCGAGCGTTTCGACCTTCCACCCGCGGTTTTCGGCAAAGCGGGTGTACATGCGCAAAAGATCTCCAGCAAAGATGGCGGCCTCATCGCCTCCGGTCCCCGCACGGAACTCCATGATGACATCACGGCCTTCGAGTGGGTCAGGAGGCAAAATGGACTCTTGGATGGCCTTTTCGAGATCCACCAGGCGCTGCTCCAGCACGGGAATCTCCGCCGCCGCCATCTCGGCTAGGTCACGATCGTCGAGAGACTTGGCCATCTCGCGATTTTCAGCCAGTTCGACCTGCGCCTTCTGAAACTGATCCCAGTATTCGAGGAGCTTTTGCAGCCCACGATGCTCACGGAGCAACTCCCCGGCTTTCTTCGCATCATCGAAGAAATTCGGGCGGCCAATGATGTCCTCGAGATCGGCGAACCGGGTGCGTTTAGCCTCAATGATCGGCGCGTAGTCCATGTGCGTGGGAAAGGCGGGTGGGTGGCAGATAAAACAAAACGGTGCCCGGCACAAGGCGCGGGCACCGTTTGGCTAAAAGGAGAGGGTGGAAAACTAAGCGCTGACTTCGGCAGGAGCCTCGGCACTGAGTTTCGGAGCGGTGCGGCGGGCACGGGTGCTGCCGTAGCGCTGGGCAAACTTGTCCACACGTCCGGCAGTATCGATGAAGCGCTGCTCACCCGTGAAGAAGGGATGGCAAGCGGAGCAGATGCCCACGCGGAGGTTTTGCACGGTCGAGATCGTGTTGTAAACCGCACCACAGGTGCAGGTGATCGTCGTCTCGAAGGTCTTGGGATGGATTTCGGCTTTCATGGGATGATTTTGGAGGTCCACGTTAAGCCGACGAGGTGGGAAAGGTGTTCTTTCGCCGGAGCGTGGGGCGCGGATGGTAGAGGCGAATGCCCGCCCGTCAAGCCCGCATCCAGCGGACAGCCCCCTCCCCCTCACCAGCAGGGCCCACAGTCCCGGCAGCCGCTGACTTCCCGAAGATACAGATAGCCCTCGGCCATCTCGCCGCCCTCCAGCTCCATCGCCACGCGTTCGTATTCACCGCCCGCCACATCCTCCAAAACGTCCAGTTTTGCCAAACCGGCGGCATCCACCTCCCACAGCTCGCCTTCGATGCTCATGCCCTGGACATCCCGCACCATCCCAGGATACCCACCCAGGTCGAACATCCGGTAAACGGGCCGCGTCTTCGCCATGCTCACAAAGCGCTGACCTTCGATCCACGAATGGTTCTCCCCGCCGCGTTTCAGCGTGCCATAGACAAAGACCCGCGTCATCCCAGCTCGTCCTCCCTTTCTTGCAGCCACGAAGGCACATCGTAGCGCTTGGTTTTCAGTTCCTCGGCACGATCACGCATTTTCGCGGGCATCTCAGGTTCAATGAGCACCGTCGAGGCCAATTGAGCGGCCCATCGCGGCCAGAAATCCTCCTCCAGCACCACGTTCTGCACGCTGCCCTGATGCAGCAACCCCAGTTTTCCCCGGCGCTGACCTGCCCCGGCGATTTTGACCTTTCCCCGCACCACATCATGCAAAGCGGGAGCGACGAAACAAAAAGGGTTCTCGATCAAATCCTCCGGCCCCGCCAATCGGCAGCCGCTGAAACCCGCGCTCACCAGCGCCTTCGCCAGCGAATCATGGATGATCTGATAGCTATCCAGCGGCCGCGTTTCCGCCCAAGGATGCCCTGCAGGCACGATGACCGAGTAGGTGAAATCATTTTCATGCAGCACCACGCCGCCGCCCGTCCAGCGCCGCACCACGGGCCAGCCCGGAAGCGCCTCGGCGAGCTTGGGAAGGCTCTGCGCATAGCCGATCGTCACTGTCGGCCGATCCCAGCGATACACCCGCAGCACTGCCTCCGTGCTCTGCTCCAGCCAGGCCTGATCGGCGGCCATGTTCCAGCCACCCGCGTGCGGCAGCGGATCAAAATGAAGGATGAGACAGTCAAACATGCGCCCCGCCTCATGCCATCCACCACCGGGAAAAACAAGCGCCGCCTTCCACCGCCGCAGCCGCCGGTTGCCACGTTTCAAACACCGTTTAGATCTAACAGGATGCTCATCGCCTTCTACAAGCCCTACGATGTGCTCTCCCAGTTCACCCAGGAGCACCCCTCGCATCGCACGTTGGCAGAATTTGGCTTTCCGCCGCATGTTTATCCCATCGGGCGACTGGATCGCGATTCGGAAGGCCTCATTCTACTCAGCGATGAGGCTCGCTGGACGGATCGCCTCCTCAATCCACGCCAAGGCCATCCCCGCGCCTACCACGCCCAGGTCGAAGGTGAAATCACCGATGAGGCCCTGCGACTCCTGAAGCGCGGCGGCCTAGATTTGAAGGACTTTCGCACGCTCCCATGCCTCACCAAGCGACTCGATGCCGAACCCGCGCATCCGCCGCGTGATCCGCCCGTCCGTTTCCGCAAGACGGTGCCCACCTCCTGGATCGAACTCACCCTCACCGAAGGCAAAAACCGCCAGGTCCGCCGCATGACCGCCGCCGTCGGCTTTCCCACGCTGCGCCTCATTCGTATCCGCATCGGCGGCCTCACGCTCGATGATTTGAAGCTCCAGCCCGGCCAGTGGCGTGAGCTGAAAAGCGAAGAAGTATCTCATCTTCTCCAGCACCGATGAACGCAGTGCATGTTCGTAGTTCGGCCTTCAGGCCGTTCTGGGAAGCTTCACTGCCACCAGAACGGCCTGAAGACCGAACTACAAACTCGTCAGGCCAAGACACCAAGTTGAAATTGGACATCGCTGCAGGCCTGCCTAAGGCTGCCGGCGGTCCAGCCGGAGTGATCGCTGGCCTTTGAACCGCAAGGGGAGAGGGCGAGAGGAAAGTCCGGACACCACAAGGCAGCATGCCATGCGCAAGCATGGGGGGCTTGGTGCAAGCCAGGTTCACAGACAGTGTCACAGAAAACAAACCGCCTCCGCGCAAGCGAAGGCAAGGGTGAAACGGCGGAGTAAGAGCCCACCGCCCCGACCGTGAGGAAGGGGGCACGACAAACCTCATGCGGTGCAAGACAGAACAGGGGAAATGGCCCGCCTGGCCGCAAGTCCCGCCCGCAAGGGTGGGATGGATAGCTCCGGGTAATAGTCGCGCGGCCGTCGCAAGACGGAGGCGGTTCGGTCGCTCCGAACTGACAGATAAATGATCACAGCAAGGTGCCGCGAGGCATTGAGACACAGAATCCGGCTTATGAAGGCTGGACCACCATGAGAGCGTCGGAGGAGACTCCGGCGCTCTCGCCGTTTCCAGCGGGCAGTTTTGCCGCCGCTTCCTTCATCCGCTTCAGCACATAATAAACGGTCTGACTGCGCAGACGCACCAGCTCCGCCCCGATGAGTCGGGGCACAAAATCCTCCGAAACGGCCTGAACCTCCTCCAGCGTCGTTCCATTCAGCCCCCGGCACAAAATGACGCCCAGCGCCCGCGTCAGCGTCTGCACCTTCGGGCCAAAGCTGAGCGCAAAATGGGTTCGCGAGCCGCTTTCGAGCCTTAAATGCACACCGACCTTGTCCGTGCATTCCGGATCATGGCGCACGTCATCGAGATCAAAAGCCTCACCGGGCTTCGGAGCATGGTTCGGAGCCTGCGCAGCCAGTTCGATCAGATTTTCCCGCCGCTCGCCTTCCGGCAGCGATTCGAAAAAGGTGATCAACTCGCTCAAAGCAGGAGGATAAGCAGCCATGGTCACTTCTTCTTCGGCGGATTCAGATCGGCCACCGGCAGTTCGGTAAATTTTTTCCAGTGCGCCTCGCTTTGCTCTTTCGCCGGAGCGCCATCGTGAACCCACAGGCCATAGCGCAGGCGGAGTTTTTGCCCGTCAGCGATCTCCACCGGCGCATCGAGGCTGAGGCAGCAGCCCATCCAGCCATCATCGCGGACGTGAAAGGCCGTCGGGTTATGTGGGTTCATCGGGTGATTCATCAAGGTGATGCCGCCGAAGCCATCGGCGTCGTTCGTGATGCGTCCGCTGTAGTCACACCAGCGGGCGGGCTTGCGGAACATCTCCTTTTCGTTGAGCTGGCCTTCGGAGTTCAGGATGCGACCACCTCCATCGTGCACGCCGATGCTTTTGGCCACTCGCACGGCCACGAGGCCGAAGCCGGTGGCACCAAAGGTGGCCGTTTTGCCGTTCGGCGGGCTCATTTCGAGGTCGATGAGCATGAGCCAGCTCTTCGCGCCATCGAGCGGGCGGATCTCCGTGCGCCGCACCTCGATGAGTTGAACGCTTTTGTCCGCCTCGCTGAGCCAGTGGTTCACCATGCGCATGCTGGCATAGTCATCAGTGTCCTCGTAACCTTCGCGGGAGACCTCCACATTGATGATGCGGCCCTGCTTCTTCGCGTAGTCGCCCCAGAAGTCGATCTCGTTGAGCAGGTTGTGCGTCACCCAGACGCTGTTGTGATGAGAATGCGTGAGCGGATCATGCGGATGTCCCATGCGGGTGAGGCTCACATCCCGCGAGGCGCGGATGGGATGCCAAAAGGGGCGCATGTCCTGCGGATCATAGTGCATCGCGGTAAGCTCCCGGCCATCGAGTTGAAAGGAGGTGACGTGATGCGGCATCGGCACGGCCTGCACGCGTGGCACCGGCTTGGCCGAGGGGAGCTGGGCGGCGGTTGTGGCAGCGAAAAGGCCGAAAACGATCAAGAATCTCATGGTGGCCGCAGGATACGTCACCACGACGAGCTTTTACTATTTTTCCGCCACCCATGCGCTATCAGCCCCTCCCTGCCGATCTCTACATCGCCAACCGCCAGCGACTTTACGCGAAGCTGCCGCCGAACTCCGTCGTCATCGTCCATGCCAATGACGTACTCCCCACGAATGCGGACGGCTCACTATCCTTCATCCAGAACAGCGATCAATTTTACCTCAGCGGCATCGACCAGGAAGAGACCATCCTCGTGCTCTTCCCCGATGCGAACGATCCCAAGCAGCGCGAGATGCTCTTCGTCCGCGAAACGAACGAGACCATCGCCGTGTGGGAGGGGGAAAAACTCACCAAAGAGCAGGCCACGCAACTCAGCGGCATCCAGCGGGTGCATTGGCTGACGGACTTCGAGACGCAATTCCGTTCCGTCATGTGCCAGGCGGATCATGTGTATCTCAATTCCAACGAGCATCCCCGCGCCACCATCCCCACCGAGACCCGCGAGACGCGCTTCACCCACCGCTGCAAACAAGAGTATCCCCTGCATGACTACCGCCGCCTCGCCCAGCTCATGCACGAGCTGCGTGTCATCAAGAGCGAGCCTGAAATCACCGCCCTCAAGGAAGCCATTCGCATCACCAGCGACGGCTTTGACCGCCTGCTGAAGTTCGTGAAGCCCGGCGTGCACGAGTTTGAGATCGAGGCAGAGCTTTCGCATGAGTTCATCCGCCAGCGCGGGCGCGGTTTTGCCTACACGCCCATCATTGCCACCGGTGCCAATGCCTGCGTGTTGCACTACATCACGAACCACTGCCAGTGCCAGGATGGCGAGCTTTTGCTCCTCGATGTCGCCGCGAACTACGGGAACTACAACGCCGACCTCACCCGCACGATCCCGGTGAATGGCAAATTTACTGCACGGCAGCGGCAGGTGTATGACGCCGTGCTTCGCGTCTTCAAAAAGTGCTGCCTGATGCTCAAACCCGGCGTCATCATCCGCGAGTATCAGGAGCAGGTGGGCCTGCTCATGCAGGAGGAACTCCTCGGCCTCGGCCTCATCACACCGGAGGACATCGCCAAGCAGGACCCGGACAAGCCAGCCTACAAAAAGTTTTTCCCACACGGCACCAGCCATCCGCTCGGCATCGACGTGCATGACGTGGGCCATATGTGGAAGCCTGTGCAGCCCGGCATGGTCTTCACCGTCGAACCCGGCATCTACATCCGCGAGGAAAAGCTCGGCGTGCGCCTCGAAAACAACATCCTCATCGGCGAAAACGGCAACATCGACCTCATGGCCCACATCCCCATCGAAGCGGATGACATCGAGGCCGCGATGCGCCGCTGACTTGGAGGGCGGGATTGTATTCCCGCCCTTTTCCGTGCTCTTTCGCGTCCCCCCCTTTCACCAAGCGTCGGCAGGAATGAAATCCTGCCCTCCCGATGTCTCTCCCCCGTTTCCATCTTCCCGCTTCCTCCTGGACCTCCCCGCAGCTCTCGCTCACGGATGATGAGGCCGCGCATTGTGGCCGAGTGATGCGAAAGCAGGCCGGCGACCGCATCGAGATCTTCGATGGCGAAGGACGTGTCTCCATGTGTGAGATCACGAAGGTCACCAAAAGCATCGTGGAGTCCCAAATCCTCTCCGAAAGCCGGGTGGAGCCCTTTGCGACGGCGATTCATCTTTTCCCGGCTTTGATCAAAGCGGAGCCGTTCGAGTGGTTGCTCGAAAAAGCCGTTGAGCTAGGCGCGGCGAGCGTACAGCCCGTCATCACGGAGCGCACCGTGATCCACCTCGATGCCGCGCAGGCCGAAAAGAAGCTCGCCAAATGGCGACGGCACATGATCGAGAGCGCGAAGCAATGCCACACGCCCTTCGTGCCGAAGCTCGAAGCGCCTCGAACCTTCCGCAGCCTCGTTTCGACCATCGAAGCCTCTTTGAAGCTCATTCCAGCGCTCAGCGAGCACTCACGCACCTTGAAGCAAATCGTGCCCTCCAGCCATCCGGCATCTGTCGCCGTGCTCATCGGTCCCGAAGGTGATTTTACAGCGGAAGAGGAAACGATGGCTCAACAGGCCGGTTTCGTGCCAGTGACGCTCGGACCGCTGGTTTTGCGTGCCGAAACCGCCGCGATTAGCACGCTGGCCATTCTCGGGCATGAGTTGAGGAGTTGACCCAAGTTTCGCACACTCAGCAAAGCAACGAATGTCTTTGCCGCATCGACGTAGAGGTTGGAGTCTAGGCTTTAGCCGACTCGGGCACCCACAAGCATGGGTGCGCTCTCCCAGAAGCTCCGCTACACGCGAAATCCCCCTCGGCTGAAGCCTCTACTTCAACATCGCCATCCGCTCGCTGCAGACCGCTTGGGTGAACAATGCGGAGTTAATCCTCAGCATCATCGGCATTCTTCCCGCCGGGAATGATGCCGCGTTTGGTGCTGGCGACGAAGTCGGTGAAGACGGCCGCTTCGGGCGTAAGTTCGCCAGCGCGGAGTTCCTCGACCGCTTGAGCGTTGTTGAGGCCCTCACGATATACTTTGCGAAAGGCGGTGCGCAGCGCCCGCATCTGATCTCGGGAGAAACCGGCACGCTGAAGACCAACGATATTCAGGCCACGGGCACGAGCGGGATTGCCATCGGCAGTGCAGTAGGGCGGGATGTCCTGCACGACCTTCGCACAGCCGCCGATGATGCTGCGCTGGCCGATGCGGCAGAACTGATGCACGGCGGTGAGCCCGCCGATGATGACGTGATCCTCAACGATGACATGCCCGGCGATGGTGCCGTTGTTCGAGAAGATGACGTGGTTCCCCACGATGCAGTCGTGGGCGATGTGGGCGTAGCTGAGGAAGTTGTTGTGGCTGCCGATGATCGTCTTGTCATTCGGCGAGGTGGCGCGATGCACGGTGCAAAACTCGCGAAAGGTGTTGTTGTCACCCATTTCGAGCCAGGTGGGCTCGCCGCTGTATTTCAAATCCTGAGTTTGCTGGCCGATGGAGCCGTAGGCGTAGAATTTGTTCCCGTTTCCGATCCTCGAAGGCCCCATGATCGTCACATGATGCTGAAGCCAGCAGCCATCGCCGAGCACAACATCGGCTCCGATGATGCAATACGGCCCGATGTGGCAATCCGCGCCGATTTGGGCGGATGGATCAATGATGGCGGTGGGGTGGATGGAGTTCAAAGTTTCAAGTTTCAGGTTTCAAGTAGGGTCACGATCGGACAGATCGGACCGATCTTCGGGGTTTCACCGCTCAACCACACTGAACATCAGCTCGGCCTCGGAAACGACCTGACCGTTGACGATGCAGCGGCCGACGGCGGTGGCGATGCTGCGCTTGGCCTTGGTCATCTCCGTTTCGATGATGAGCGTGTCGCCAGGGAGCACGGGGCGGCGCCATTTGACGTTATTGGCGCTCATGAAGTAGCCGATCTTGCCCTGATTGCCGGGCATGCGCAGCAGCACGATGCTGGCGACCTGTGCCATAGCTTCGAGCTGGAGCACGCCGGGCATGATGGGGTGGCCGGGGAAGTGCCCCTGGAAGAAAGGCTCATTAATCGTGACGTTTTTCATGCCGCGGCACTTCGTTTCGCCCTCGAACCCGATGATGCGATCCACCAGCAGGAAGGGATAGCGATGCGGAAGGATCTTCATCACGTCGTTGATATCGAGCACCGCATCCCCGCTTGGGATGTTGATGGCCATGGGGACCATGCTGCGCATCGTGTCGTATTGCTTCACAATGGCGCGGGCCAGTTCCGTATTCGGGCCGTGACCCGGGCGCACGGCGATCACGTGGCCGAGGATGCGCTTCCCGGAGAGCATGAGGTCGCCCACAATGTCGAGGATCTTATGGCGGACGAATTCGTCCTGAAAGCGCAGCGGCTGCTTCGAGAGCAGCGAATCCCCGCGAATGACAATGGCAGCCTCCAGCGTACCACCTTTGATCAGCCCCTTTTCCATCAGCGGGGCGATATCTTCATAATAAACGAAGGTGCGGGCGCCGGCGATTTCCTTCTCGTAGGTCTCGGGATTGATCTCCGTGCTGAAATACTGCGTGAAGCGGCCATCAGGGCCCACGTTCGTGCAGGAGATGCGGAATTTCTTATCGGGAACGATGGTCAGGATCGTGCCATCGCGGGTCTCCTGGTAGATCGGCTCACGGATTTCGAAGACTTTACGTGCTTCCTTCTGCTCAGCGAGCCCGGCGGACTTGATCAGCTCGACGTAAGGCATCGCGCTGCCATCGGCGATGGGCGGCTCGTTGGCATCCATCTCGATGATGGCATTGTCCACACCCATGCCGGTGAGGGCGGAGATGACATGCTCCACCGTGTGCACATTCACCCCGCCTTCGGCGATGGTGGTGGCTCGTTCGACCTTCTGCACCTTCTCGGCCAGCGCAGGGATGAAGGGCTTGTCCTCCAGGTCCACGCGACGGAATTTGAAGCCAAAATCCTCGGGTGCAGGCTGAAGCGTGAGCGTGACCTGCTCGCCGGTGTGAAGCGAGGTGCCGGTCATCGAAACGGCTTTGGCGAGGGTGTGCTGACGGTCGGAGAGGGCCATGGGCAGGAGTGGAAACGTGCTCGTTAGCGTCCCGGCCCGGCGTGGGCAAGGGGAAATCAGGAACCCACTAGCCAACCGCCTCCACTCAGGCTTTTTTCAAAAAGGACTCGCCCGCATGCTCCTCCTCGCCGTCATTTTGGGCTCATTTCCACACCATGAAGGCACTCATCACCGGCGGCGCCGGGTTTATCGGTTCTCATCTGGCTCAGGCGCTCTGCGCCAAAGGGGCGCGTGTGGTCATTCTCGACGATCTGAGCACCGGAAGCCTCGACAACCTCGGTTGGAAGACGGCGGGCGACTCCATCGAGGTCATCGAGGGCGATGTCAGTGATGCCACGCTGCTCACGAAGGCTGTCGCTGGCTGTGACTGGGTCTTCCATCAGGCCGCCGTGGCCTCCGTCCCGGCCACCATCGACCAGCCCGTCTCCTCGAACACGATCAATCTCGATGCCACGCTGAACCTGCTCGTCGCCGCACGCGATGCGGGCGTGAAACGCGTGCTCTTTGCCTCCTCCGCCGCCGTGTACGGCGATGGGCCGGAGCCGGTGAAGCATGAGTCACTGCCCGTGCTGCCGCTTTCGCCTTACGGCCTGCAAAAATACGCCTCGGAACGCTACGCCCAGCTCTTCCATCGGCTGTATGGCCTGCCCACGGTCTCGCTGCGCTATTTCAATGTCTTCGGACCGCGTCAAAGCTTCACCTCGGCTTACTCAGGCGTCATCGCCCGCTTTTGCACCGCCATGCTGCGTGGCGAGACACCCACCATCTTCGGCGACGGCCTGCAAAGTCGAGACTTCATCGCCATCGACAATGTGGTGCATGCCAATCTCCTCGCCGCCGAAGCCCCCGAGGCCCAGGCCGCCGGCCGTGTCCTCAACTGCGCCACTGGCGACGCCATCACGCTCCTCGACCTCGTGAACGAGATCAATCGCCAGACCGGCCAGTCGCTGATGCCGATCCACCAGCCGTCGCGAGCCGGCGACATCCAGCACTCCCGCGCCGACATCTCCGCCATCCGATCCGCCCTCGGCTACAAAGTCCGCACGACCTGGCAGGAAGGCCTAGCCCGCACGCTGGCCTTTTATCGCGGCGAGTGATCGTGTTCGTAGTTCGGGCTTTAGCCCGTTCAAGACGCCCCAATAACGGCCCAAATCTCAAACGCCGAACTTTCTCCCTTCCACTTTCGCGGGCGCTTTGATACCCTCACGGCATGCCTGAGATCAAAACCGCCTTCTGGAACGTCGGAAATCTCTTCGACACCACCGCCTCCGAGCTCGCCACCGACCTCGAGTTCACTCCCGAGCAAGGTTGGACCCAGGCCGCCTACGAAGCCAAGGTCAAAAACCTCGCCGCCGTCATCAACACCCTCCACGATGGCACTGGTCCCGACCTCCTCGGGCTCTGCGAGGTCGAAAACGAAGCCGTCATCCGCGATCTCATCAAAGCCACCGGCCGCACCGATCTCCAGATCGCCCACATGGACAGCGAGGACCTCCGTGGGATCGACTGCACCCTGCTCTACTCCGACAAAATTTTCCGCAAGCCCGCCAAATCCGAGATGAAGGGCCACACCGTCCATCTGCGCTACGCCACGCGGGATGTTTTCGAAGTTCGCCTCCGGCTCAAAGGTCCCGGCACACCGCCCGAGCTCATCGTGCTCGTCAATCACTGGCCCTCCCGCAAAAACGGCCAATATGAGACTGAGCCCCTGCGCATCACCGCCGCCGAGCACACCGGACGCCTCGTCGATGCCTACCTCAAATACTCCAAGCAGGAGTATCTCACCGCCAAACCGCCCTTCACCCTCGACCAGCTCAAAACCCGCTGGAACCGCAACGTCCTGCTCATGGGCGATTTCAACGATGAACCCTGGTCCCGCAGCATCCTCGATTACCTCCAGGCATCCAAAGACCTCGACCACGTCGAAGAAGAAATGAAAGGCGCAGCCGGCGGAAAACCGCCCACCGCCGAAAACTACCTCAAACGCTCCGCCCACCTCTTCAACGCCATGTGGCCGCAGACCGCCATTCCTGATCGTGGCACCCATTATTTCTCCGCCGCCACCAATTCGATGAACCTCCTCGACCAGTTCATCCTCTCCCGTGGCCTCGTTTATGGCCTTCAGGGGCTCAAATTCGAGCCTGCCAGCGTGTCCATTTTCAACAAACCACCCGCCGCCGATGCCCGCGGCCGCCCCTTTTCCTTCGACCGCGAAAAGCTCACCGGCTCCAGCGACCACCTGCCCATCACCGCCAAGATCACCGTGCTTTGAACTCCTCCCCAGATTGCACCTTGCCTTGCACCTCTCTCCTTGCTAAAAAGCCCACCTGCCATGCCTAGCATCCAGTTCACCACCCCCAGCGGCTCCTCCGGCCTTCTCGAAATCAGCGCCGAGCGCATGTCCCTCGGCCGCGCCGACGACAACCAGCTCGTCCTCGCCGATGACTCCGTCTCCAGCCACCATGGAGAAGTCTCCTTCGACGGTGCCACCTGGATTTTCTCCGATCTCGGCTCCACCAACGGCACCAAGATCAACGGCGCTCGCGTCGAGGCCCTCCAGCTCGAGCACGGCGGCTCCTTCACGCTTGGCGATGTCGAGTGCGTCTTCATCGGTGATGAAGAGGCCCCTGCCGCCGCCGCCCCCGCCCGTGCCGCTTCCCGCACCGTCTCCAGCGGAGGCTATGCCGCCGTCGCCTATGACCGCAGTCTCCGCACCGGCTTTGGCCCCAAGAAAGTCGTCAAAGGCTCCAGCTCAGCTGGCTTGATCGCCCTTGGCTTCCTCGGCCTCCTGGCCTGCGGCGCGGCCTTCTACTTCGCCTCGCAGCTCGCTTAAAGCATCATGCGATGACGGACCCGCGATGAGGGAATGGCGTGTGCCCATAGCGCCCACGCGTCCCCACGCCTTCGCCTTCAATCGGTTCCCCCTCTCATTTCCCCTCCCCAAAAACCATGTCCAATACCATCGTAGTCGGCGCCCAGTGGGGCGATGAAGGAAAAGGCAAGATCGTCGATTTCCTCACCGAAAATACCGACGTCGTCGTGCGTGCCGCAGGCGGCAGCAATGCAGGCCACACCGTCATCAGCAACGGCCAGAAATACATCCTGCACCTCATCCCCAGCGGCATCCTTTGGGAGGACAAGCTCTGCATCATCGGCAATGGCGTCGTCATTGACCCCTTCGGCCTGCTCGAAGAAATGGCCAAGCTGCGCAGCCAGGGCGTGAAGATCAGCGCCAAAAATCTGCTCATCAGCGAAACCGCCCACCTCGTCATGCCTTACCACAAGGCTCTCGACCGTGCTCGCGAAGCCAAACGCGGAGCCAAAGCCATCGGCACCACCGGACGCGGCATCGGCCCTGCCTACGCCGACAAAATCGAGCGCAACGGCCTCCGTGCCATCCTGCTCACCCAGCCTGCAAAACTCGCCGTCGAACTCCGCGAGCGCATCATCAGTAACAACGAAGTCATCGTCGCCGCTGGCATTGAAGCCGTCCCGGTCGAAGAAACTGTGGAGAAGGTCCTCGCCGCCGCCGCCACGCTCGCCCCGCACATCACGAACACCGTCGTGGCCTGCCACGAAGCCATCCAGGCTGGCAAAAACCTCCTCTTCGAAGGAGCCCAAGGCACCTACCTCGATATCGACCACGGCACCTACCCCTTCGTCACCAGTTCGAACACCACCTCCGGCGGTGCTTGCACCGGCTCCGGCGTGCCCCCGCGCATGATCGACAAAGTCGTCGCCGTCTGCAAAGCCTACACCACCCGCGTCGGCAGCGGTCCCTTCGTCACCGAGAATGACGCCATCGGCGACATGCTCCACAACATGGGCCGCGAATTCGGCGCCACCACCGGCCGTGCCCGCCGCTGCGGCTGGCTTGATGCCGTGTTGCTGCGTTACGCCGTCATGGTCAATGGCGCGGATGAACTCGCCATCACCAATCTGGACGGCCTCGACGGTCTCGATGAAGTGCAGATCTGCACCTCCTACACGCTGCGTGGCAAAACGCTCACCTACCCGCCCAGCACCATCGAGGACATCGAAGCCTGTGTGCCCGTGTATGAAAGCCACCCCGGCTGGAAGACCGATCTCAGCCAGATCAAAAACTTCGCCGACCTTCCCCCGCTCGCGAAGAGTTACCTCAAGCGCGTGGAAGAACTCACCGGTGCCCGAATCAGCCTCCTCGGCATCGGCCCCGCTCGTGAGCAAACGCTCGTCGCCTAAGCCCGATGAAGGTTTACGCCTACCAAGGCTGCTCCACCTGCCGCCAAGCCCTCACCTGGCTGAAAAGCCATGGCATCGAGGCTGAGGTGCTGCCCATTCGCGAGACGCCACCCAGCGTCAATGAACTCCGTGCCGCACTCAAAGCCCGTGACGGCGATATCCGCGCCCTCTTCAACACCTCCGGCCTCGATTACCGAGCCATGGACCTCAAATCCAAGCTCCCCGCCATGTCCGTCGATGACGCCCTCACCCTGCTTTCCACGCATGGCAATCTCGTGAAGCGTCCGCTGCTCGTCGATGCCAAGGCTGGGATCCACCTCGTCGGCTTCCAAGAGGCCGAATGGGCCAAAGCACTCGGGTGAACCAACCCTACGCCATGCCTGAAAAATTGGCGCAGCTCCAACTCGGAGTACGTTGTTCACGCTTTAGCGTGCGATCGTATGCGGCACGCTAAAGCGTGAACAACATACAAGCCGCTGGCCCCGTCTCACCGCCTCAAACAATCTCCACGCTCACCTGCGCGGAGCTGTCCATCTCGCCGATGACTTTCGCACCCGGGCTGGCGGCGAGGGCTTTATCCACCTGATCCGGTGAGACGATAGCCACCCAGCCGAGGCCCATGTTGAAGGTATCAATGGCGTCCGACTTGTCGGCGTGGCGCAGCACCTTTTGGACGACGTCGTTTTCCCAGAATGGAATGCTCAGCTTGGCTCCGAGACCGCGCTTCAGGAACATGCGGCCGAGATTCTCCGGCAAACCACCGCCGGTGATGTGCGCCATGGCCTTCGGCTTGATGCCAGCAGCCTTGAGAGCGGCGGGCTGCTCGTGATAAAGCAGCGTCGGGCTCAGCAGCAGGCGCATTTCGTCCTCGCTGAAGGTGAGCTTTTCCTTCTCGATGATGCGGCGCACGAGGCTGAAGCCGTTTGCATGGAAACCAGCGCTCGTCCAGCCGATGAGCACATCACCGGCGGCGATGGTACCTGGATCGAGCAGGTCTTCTTTTTCGCAGGCACCGATGGCGAAGCCGCTGAGCTCCACCATGCCTTCAGGCACCATGCCAGGCATTTCGGCCGTCTCACCGCCCGCGAGGATGCAATTGCACGCCTCCAAGTATTCCGTCATGCCGGCGATGATGCGCGTGATCTGCGTCTTTTGGATCTTCGGAATGCCCACGTAGTCGAGGAACATGATCGGATCGGCTCCCGTGGTGAGCACGTCGTTCACATTCATGGCGACGAGGTCTTTGCCGGCCGCTTCGAGCTGGTCGTGCTTCAGGAGGAGCTCGATTTTCGTGCCCACGCCGTCGCAGCCGGTCAGAATCATCGGGTGCTTGTAACCACTGAGGTCATAGGCGGCGGCGAAAAGGCCAAAGGGATTCGCCAGCTTGCGGTTCCGCTGGGTGCGCTTCACCAGCACGCCGATGTCATCGACCAGCGAGGCTGCTTCGTGAATATCGACTCCGGCTTGTTTGTAGGTGTGGGCGGCGGCTGGGGAACTCATGGGCGGGGCGTTTAGCCCGGAAGACGGGGTGACTCAATCAGAAACTCACCCGGCGCTTTTCCTTTCCCCAGCCCCGTGCCATGCTCCGCCCGCCATGCCCTCCGCCCTCGCCATTTTCGCCCATCCTGACGACATCGAATTCGTCGCCGCCGGCACCCTGCTTTTGCTCAAAGAACGAGGCTGGGACATCCACTACGTCAATCTGTGCAGCGGCCACGGCGGCAGCGTTCAGATGGACGGCCCCACGACGGCCAAAAAACGCCTCGAAGAAGCCCGCGAGGCCGCCCGCATCCTCGGTGCCGCGTTTTATCCGCCCATCTGCGATGACCTCGAGCTCACCTACAATGTCACCTACCTACGCAAAGTGGCCGCCATCGTCCGCGAGGCGCAGCCCAGCATCGTGCTCACCCATGCGCCGTCCGATTACATGGAGGATCACATGCAGGCCAGCCGCCTCGCCGTGACCGCTGCCTTTGCCCACTGCATTCCCAACTACGTCACCGATCCGCCGCGCCCGCACTACGCGCACGATGTCACCGTGTATCACGCCATGCCCCACGGTCTCTGCGATCCGCTCCGCCAAAAGCTCCAGGCCAGCTCCTATGTGAACACCGCCTCGGTCCACGCCCAAAAACGCGAGTCCCTCGCCGCTCACGAAAGTCAAAAGCACTGGCTCGATGTCTCCCAGGGCATGGATTCCTACCTCGTCAGCATGGACGAGGCCTCTCGGGCCGTCGGCCGCCTCTCCGGCCAGTTTGAATACGCCGAAGGCTGGCGCCGCCACCTCCACCTCGGCTTTTCTGCCTCTGAAATCGACCCACTCAAGGATGCCCTCGGCGATCTCTGCCTCATCAACGACGCCTGCGAAGCGCAACTGGCCACGCCGCGCTAACGCTGTTTCAAGTTTCAGGTTTCTCGTTTCAAGTCTTCCGCCCCGACCACACTGTGACCAACTTGAAACATGGAACTTGAAACATGGAACTTGAAACATGGAACTTGAAACATGGAACTTGAAACCTCTCCTCTGAAACCCAACCATCCACGGCACATGAAAAAACTCCTCACCCTCCTCGCCGCAGCCCTTCCGCTCCTCGCCGCCGCTCAGGAAAATCCGCCGCCAGCAGCCCCACCCTCCGCTGCGGAGCTGGGTGACGCCCAACTCTCCGAGGCCGATCAGCAGAAGCTCGTCAAAATCTTCCAAGACGTGCAGGAGATGCGAAAGCAAAACCGCTTCACCGATGCCATCGCGAAGCTCGATGAAGCCGAAAAGATCTCGCCGAAAAACGGCCTCATCTTCACCATGCGCGGTGACATCCACCTCGCTCCCCGCCGTCGCGATTTCGATCTCGCCAAAGAGCAATTCCTCAAGGCCAAAGAACTCGACCCGAACAACGCCGGTCCAGCCTTCAACCTCGCCGAACTCGAATTCGCCCGCCACGACTTCCCCACCGCCGCCGCTGCCTTTCGCAAGCTCGTGGCTGATTTCCCCAAGCTCCCACAAGTCATTCGTCACCTCGCTCTTTCCCGCATCGTGATCTGCGAAGCACGCCAGAAGAAGTTCGATGAGGCCGAGAAGCTCATCAAAGAGAGCTTCACCTTCATGGACGACACACCCGCCTACTATTTCAGCAACGCCGCGATCTCCTTTGCCAAGAAGGACGAGAAAATGGCCCAGGAGTGGATGCTCCGCGCCACCAGCATCTTCAAGGAACAGCAAACGGGCCCCTACATTGATGCCTTCAAAGAAATGCGCTGGCTGCCTGATGTGGACTACCAAGCCCTCCCCGATCCCTCCGCTGGCAAGTAAACCGTGAACTGGCGCATCGCAGCGGACACCGGCGGCACCTTCACGGATTGCCACGCCCTCGACCCGCATGGTCGTGAATCCCGCTGCAAAGTCCTCTCCACCGGCCATCTGCGAGCCACGTGGCGGTGTGGAAACCTCTCCGGCCTCCCACAGCTGCCAAACGGCCTTTTGCGCGGTTTTTCCATCCGCAGCCTCACGCATCCCGAATCACGCCTCATCGCCTCTCACGGCGAAAACGGCCAAATCACCCTCGATTCGCCTCCACCGGCCGAATGGCATGCCGGAGCCCTCGTGGAGCTTTTCACCGGTGAAGAAGCTCCCGTGCTCGGAGCCCGCATTCTGACCAACACACCGCCTGGAGCCGCTTTCCCGCCGATGCAGCTCCGCATCGCCACCACGCGGGCCACGAATGCGCTTCTCGAACGCAAAGGCAGCCGCATCGCCCTTTTCATCACAAAAGGCTTCGGCGATCTGCTTCACATCGGCGATCAACGCCGCGCGGATCTCTTCGCGCTGCGCCATGAGCCGCGTCCAATCTTCCACGAACTCGCCTGCGAGGTGCCGGAACGAGTCAGCGTCGATGGCGAGGTGCTCACACCACTCGATGAAGCCGCCGTGCGTGCTTCCGCGCTCGATGCGCTCTCGAAAGGCATCACCAAAGCCGCTGTCTGCCTCATGCATGGCCACGCGCATCCCGCGCATGAGCTGCGCGTCGGCGAAATCCTCCGCGAGTGCGGCTTCACGCATGTCGTGCTGTCGCATCAAACCGCCGCGTTTGCCAAACTGCTGCCGCGAGCCCAAAGCACCGTCGCCGACGCCTATCTGCATGGTCCGGTGCAGTCGTTCTTGAATGCCATCCGCACCGTTTCGCCCAAGATGCAGGTCATGACGAGCGCGGGCGGCCTCAAAACCGCCGACGACATCCGCCCGAAGGACATGCTGCTCAGCGGCCCGGCTGGTGGCGCCATCGGCGCAGCGAATTTCGCTCACCGACTCGGCTTTGAGCAGATCATCACCCTCGACATGGGCGGCACGAGCACCGACGTGGCTCGCATTGCCGGACGACCCGGCTATCGCTTCACGCAAGACGTCGCCGGCATGAAGCTCCTCGCACCTTCCGTGCATATCGAGACCGTCGCCGCCGGTGGAGGCTCGATCTGCCGCATGACGCATCACGGATTGGCCGTCGGCCCCGAGAGCGCAGGCTCGCATCCCGGCCCCGCGTGCTACGGCAAAGGCGGACCACTCACCATCACGGATGTGAATCTGTTGCTCGGCCGCTTTGATCCTGCTCAAGCGCCGATCCCGCTCGATGTGAATGCCGCGCGACAACGCCTTCGCGAACTTCACGACGGCACTCAAAGCGAAGAAGAACTGCTCCACGCCTTGCTGCGCCTCGCCGTCGAGCACATGACCGATGCCATCCGCCGCATCAGCATCGGCGAAGGCTACGATCCCGCCGATCACGCCCTCCTCGCCTTCGGCGGCGCCGGACCTCAGCACGCCTGCGCCGTCGCCGAGAGCCTCGGCATCCGCACGATCCTCGTGCCGCAGCACGCTGGTATCCTCAGCGCCGTCGGCCTTCAAGAAGCCATTCCCGAGCGCTTGGAGGAAAAAGAATACCGCATCCCTCTCTCCGCCTTTTTGGATCAGTCCGATCCGTCCTCTCCGACCGATCCCAACACCACCCGCATCGCCGAGCTCCGCCTCCGTGGCCAGGACACACCACTCCAAGTCGAATTCCAAAACGCCCACGACCTCCCGCAGCTCTACCGCGAAGCCTACCAACGCCTCTTCGGCTATCCACCGCCCGCGAATCGCGAGATCGAGCTCGTTTCGCTGAGAACGGTCACGCGTAGTGGAAAACGTGAGTTTTCCGCCGCTCCGCCCGCCGGAAGACTCACGTCTTCCGCTACGACGACCACCCTCATCCAGGACGCCTTCTCCACCCTCGTCATCGCTCCTGGCTGGTCCATCGAGCATCGCCCTGGCCTCGGCCACATCCTCCATCACTCCACCACTCCCACACTCCATCACTCCCTCTCCCGCGATCTCCTCCGCCACCGCTTCCACGCCATCGTGACGGACATGGGTGCCCTGCTCTGCCGCACCGCCATCTCCACGAACATCCGCGAGCGCCTCGACTTTTCCTGCGCGCTCCTCGATCCACACGGACGACTGCTTTCGAGCGCTCCACACATCCCAGTGCACCTCGGAGCCCTCGGCGAATGCGTTCGCGCCGTCGCCAAAGCGGTCGCGATGCAACCCGGTGACACCATCATCACGAATCACCCAGCTTTCGGCGGATCGCATCTACCCGACGTCACGCTCATCACGCCGGTCTTCAATGATGCCCAACTCATCGGCTACATCGCCAATCGAGCCCACCACGCCGAGATCGGCGGCATCACACCTGGCTCGATGCCGGCGCATGCCACCCGCTTGATCGAGGAAGGCGTCGTCATCGCTCCGCGACATCTCATTCGAGCCGGAAACTCCTGCTTTGATGAAATCAGCACACTTCTCACCTCCGCGCCGCATCCCACGCGCAATCTCGCCGACAACCTCGCCGACCTGCATGCCCAGCTCGCCGCCAATTTGCACGGCGCGGAGCGTTTGAAGGCCCTCGCAGGCGATTCGCTGGTCGAAAACATGCTAAGCATCCTCGATCGCAGCGCTGAGGTCATGCGAGCTCAAATCGAGCGCTTTGACACCAAAGCCTCCGCCATCGAAAAACTCGACGATGGGCATCAAATCGCCGTTTCGCTCGAAAAACGCGATGGGAGGCTCCTGCTCGACTTCAACGGCACTAGCGGCGTGCATCCGCGAAACCTCAACGCGACCACCGCCATCGTGCGCAGCGCCGTTTTGTATGTGATGCGACTTTGGCTCCAAGAAGACCTGCCGCTCAACGAAGGCCTCATGGAGCCGCTGGAGATCGTTTTGCCCGTTTCGATGCTCAATCCGGCCTTCACGGGCGATCCCGCAAATGATCCCGCCGTCGTCGGCGGCAATGTGGAGGTCAGTCAGCGACTTGTGGACACGCTGATCAAGGCTTTGGGTCTTCAAGCGTGCAGCCAAGGCACCATGAACAACTTCCTCTTTGGAGGCGCGGGCTTCGGCTACTACGAAACCATTGCGGGCGGCTCCGGAGCCGGAGACGGCTACGACGGTGCTCATGCGCTGCACACGCACATGACCAACACAGCCATCACCGATCCCGAAATCCTCGAAAGCCGCTATCCCGTGTGTTTGCGCCAGTTTGCGATCCGTCGCGGGTCAGGCGGCCAAGGAAAGTGGCGCGGCGGCGATGGCGTGGTGCGTGAGTTTGAGTTCTTGCAGCCGCTCACCGTGAGTTTGCTCACCCAGCATCGCGTGGAAGCTCCGTTTGGGATGCAGGAGGGACACGAGGGACAGAAAGGACGGCAGCGATTGCTGCGCGATGGAACAGAAACGGAACTCGAAGGCTGCGCGAGCTTTGACGTGCGCCTCGGAGATCGAGTCAGGCTGGAAACGCCGGGCGGCGGCGGTTATGGGAAGCCGTTGGGCACGGAGCGGTCGTAATCGTCACTGCTCAGAGCGTCGAGAAAGTCGAGGATCGGCTCGTGATCCTCGGGACGTAGGTCGAGACGGTTCAAGAGTGGATCAAGCGGTGGCAACGAGGCTTTGTCACCCCCATCGAGGGTTTCCGCCGCATGATCCATCAGACGGTCGTAGAACAACATGACGTCTTCGAGCGTTCTTTGACTGCCGTCGTGCATGTATGGCGCGGTGTGGCGCAGGTTTCGCAGCGTCGGCGTGCGCAAAGGCGGCCCGGAAAGCCCGATGGCATGGGGTTTGAAATCCGACAGCATCGGCCCGCCATGGCAGAGAGCGCATCCGGCCCGCTGAAAGGCCTCCATGCCACGCTGCTGCGAGGCGCTCAATGCGGTGCGATCCCCGCGCATGAAGCGATCAAACGGCGTCTCCGGTGTGATCAGCGTGCGCTCAAACGCCGCTATGGCCTCCGATACCTTCTCGGCGGTGATCTTGCCGCCAAACAGCCGCGCATACTCCGGCACGCCACGAAGCCGTTCGATCATCTGCGGCACCGCCTCGGCCTCGGAGCAAACCTCTCCTCGCATTTCCTCGCGGGAGCGGATCGGCGACAACACCTGCGCTTCGAGGCTTTCGACGCGATTGTCCCAAAACATCGGCGCTTTGAGCGGATCATGCGGCTGATCCAATCGCAGGCCGTTGAAGGCCGCGTTCAGAATCGACGGCGTGTTCCGCGTCAGCGTCGAGGCGTCCATCTTTCTGAGCAGCTTTCGCTCCGGGCCGAGGCCGGTCGCATGAACACCGAGCGGTGTGGCACGTCCATCCGCCCAGCCAAAACGCGGATGATGGCAGGTGGCGCAGGCCACATCCCGCGTGGCGGAGAGTATCGAGTCAAAAAACAGCAGGCGACCGAGCTTCACCTTCTCCGGCGTGTCCTCCGGCAAAGCGGCAGACTTTGGCAATGCCGCCAATCGAGTGTCCGGCAAGGTCTCCTGCGCCATCAAGCCGATGGCAGACAGGAGAATGACGAGCACGCAGATTCGCATGCGGCTTAATACAGCTCCACCGGCGACCTCTTGCCGTCTTCGACGCTGAGGTTTTTCGCGGCTTCTTCGCCGAGGGTATCGACGCGGAGTTGCCAGATGTCTCGATTGATGGCGGCGAAGCGGTCGAGGTCGAATTTGTCGGGAGCCACGAGGCGTTTCTTGGTCTTCTCGATGCGCACGAGAGCATCGTGGAGGGCTGGCTCCTCGACACCTTCAAGATGCTGGCGGGCGAGTTCGACCATTTCCACGCGGTGGCAGATCATGACGAGGTCGTTTCCAGCGCGAACGGCTTCTTGAATGGCCTGCTCGAAGGTCACCTCATTCAAAATCGCGCCCATGTCGAGGTCGTCGGTCATCGCGAGGCCGTCGAAGGCGTATTGATGACGCAGGAGTTTCGTGACGATGTTATGCGACAGGCTCGCGGGCCAGCGACCTCGGTCGGGATCGTAGGCGGTGTAGTTGCTGTGGCAGGTCATCACACTGTCGAGCTCTGGCAGCAGAGCGGAATAGGGCAGCAGCTCGCTCTTTTCCATCTCCTCGCGGCTCTTGGTGATGACCGGCAGAAACTCATGCGGATCGCACTCGGCGGGACCGTAGCCGGGGAAGTGCTTGCCGCAGCTCAGGATGCCTTCTTTGCGCATCGCCCGATTGAAGAGCCCGGCGTTCGTGATGACCTGCTGCGGATCTTTGCCGTAGGTGCGGCCTTTGAGCGAGTTGTCCGCCGCGTCGTCGTAGCTGATGTCGAGCACGGGGCAGAGGTCGAGATTGAAGCCGAACTGCCGCAACACCTGGCCGGTGAGCTTGCCGTGGCGTTTGATGAGTTCGGGGTCGCCTTTGTCGCGCAGCGATTGGGCGTTCGGTGGCTCTTCGCCGATCAAACGCAGCCGAGAAACGCGTCCACCTTCCTGATCAATCGTGATGAAGGGCTCGATGTCCGAGATGTCGCGGAGGTCGTCGATGAGTTTGCGGAGTTGAGCCGGACTTTGAATGTTCCGGCCGAAAAGGATGAAGCCGCCGGGCTGGAGCTTTTTGAGGCGGGCGGCGGTTTCAGCGTCGAGTTCGGCGCCGGGGACGCCCATGAGGAGGAGCTGGCCGAGGAGGTTGGAGGCAGGCATGGCGGGTAGTTTGGGTGAATTTCGAGCCTCTTTGGCTCAATTTGAAAGACTGTTCAGATGTTTAGTAAGCGGGTGAAATGCTGGTTTTTCTCGCCGGAGGGGTGTCAAGGCTCGTTTTGCTAAAAGATTGATAAAAAGCGAGGAGTTGAGGCTCTCAAACTTGCGACTCAGGGCATCTTTTTGGAAAACAAAGCCACGGCGGTTGACGGCGACGGCAAAAGTTTTTAATCTCCGGGCGTCCTTGAGGGCAACCTCAGGACCACGTTTGCAGCTCTCCTCAGCTCCGCATTTCGTGCCGCGGTCCTCATTCGTTGTTGGTTGCTGGATCGCCATGGAACCCTCCGGTGGAAACACCGGAGGGTTCTTTGTTTGAAGAACTCAAGCTCACGAAGTCCAATGCAAAGCTCGTTGTGCATGACTCTGTGAATAGATTGTGAGTTGGTTGTTCAAGACTCGATCAACTCTCACCGAGCTGCTTCGCCCACTCAATGGCTCTCCAGCATGCCGGTGGCCTTGTTCACCGTCTCACGATACTCATAGGCCGGATCTGAATCGGCGACGACACCCGCGCCGGCCTGCACATACGCTTTGCCATCCTTCACCACGCAGGTGCGCAGCGCGATGCAGCTATCGAGATTCCAGTCGAAGCCAAAGTAACCGACCGCGCCGGCGTAAGCGCAGCGTTTGCTCTTCTCGCACTCGTTGATGATTTCCATAGCTCGCACTTTCGGTGAACCGCTCACCGTTCCGGCGGGGAAGGTGGCGCGCATCACATCGTAGGCGGTTTTTTCCGGACGAAGACGACCATCGACGTTCGAAACGATGTGCATGACGTGCGAGTAGCGCTCGATGACCATCAGATCGCTCACGCGCACGCTGCCATACTCGGCCACGCGTCCGACATCGTTGCGGGCAAGATCGACGAGCATGATGTGTTCGGCGCGTTCTTTGGGGTCGTGGAGCAGTTCATCGGCCAGCGCATCGTCCTCGGCCTTCGTTTTGCCTCTCCAGCGGGTACCCGCGATGGGACGGATGTCGATGCGGCCGTTCATGCACTTCACATGCACCTCTGGCGAGCTGCCGACGAGCGCGAAGCCCTGCGGGAAATCCATGCAGAACATGTAGGGGCTCGGATTCACATGCCGGAGGGCGCGGAAGAGGTCGATCGTGCTGCCGCTGTAGGCCGTCTCGAAGCGCTGGGAGGGCACGCCTTGGAAAATGTCTCCGGCGGCGATGTATTCCTTCATCTTGAGCACCATGCCCTCGTATTCCTCGCGGGTCGTGTTGCCGCTCGGTGTCGGGAGTTGCTCGTTGGTGATGGGGGCGAAGGCCTGGAGCGGCTTCGCAGCGAGAGGGCGCTCGAGTTTGCTCATCACGGCCAAAATCTGCGCCTTGGCCCAGTCGTAGGCCTTTTCGAGGTTCGCGTGCTCATCGGTGTGCACGTTCGCGATGATCGAGAGGCGGCGTGTGCGATGATCGAAGACCAAAACGGTGTCCGTGACCATGAAAACCATGTCCGGCAGGCCCAGCTCATCCTTCGGCGGCGCTGGCAGGGTGGGCTCAAAGAAGCGCACCATGTCGTAGGCCAGGTAACCGACCGCTCCACCGTGGAAAACCGGCAGCGCAGGCGAACCATCATGCGGGCGGAAGGGCTTCATCAGCGCTTCGAGTTCCGTCAGCGGATCGGTCTGCGTCGTGAAGCTGCGCTTCTGGCCGCGCTCCTCGATTTCGATCTCCTTGCCACGGGCGGTGAAAATGATGCGAGGGGAACTGCCGAGCAGCGAGTAGCGTCCTGAGTGCTGCGTGAGTTCGGCCGATTCCAACAGGAAGGCGCAGCGACCGTCGTGGATCTTTTGGAAAGCCGAGAGCGGCGTCTCATAGTCCGCCGTCAGTTCGGCGACGACAGGGACGAGGCTGCCCTTTTCCGCGAGTGATTGGAAGGCTGGAAAGTCGGGCTGAAGATGAAGCTTGGGCATGAGCGGGCCGGATTCTGGATGCAAAAGGCGAAACTGGCAACGGCTCAGGCGAGGTGCTTGCCGAGCGTGATCTCCAGATTCCGCTCGACGATGTCGCCCATGCTTTGGCAGGAGTCAAAGCTGTGCGTCTGGTGATACTCGCCGAGTTCGGCGCGGAGCTGCACGACCTTCTCGAAGGGCTCCA
Organism: Verrucomicrobiaceae bacterium; assembly: GCA_016713245.1. Classification (GTDB taxonomy): domain Bacteria; phylum Verrucomicrobiota; class Verrucomicrobiia; order Verrucomicrobiales; family Verrucomicrobiaceae; genus Prosthecobacter. The sequence continues at coordinate 3,329,044 of JADJPM010000004.1, forward strand.
CCGCGTTCTTTTTCATGCAGGCGAGCAGCGTGGCGATGCGCTGGTGCTCCGAGATGTAGCGGCGGGAGATCAGGCTGCGCTCTTCCTCCTGATACTGCTTCATGGTGGGGAAGTTCAGGCAGGTGGAGCAGAGCTGGACGATGGGATTGTTCTCTTTGAAGAACTGCGGCAGGTACAGGCTCTTCCGCCCCTCATAGCTCTGCTGGTCAAAGTCGATGGCGCGGACGCGATACTGCACCTCTTCAAAGTCCGGCGTCATATCGATGACGTAGTTGTAGCTGCGCATGTCCCCCAGCAGGCGGATGAAGCAGCGCTCGCTGAACTTCACAAACTCCTTCGCGATGCGCACGCGGTTCAAATCCGGGCGATGGAGGTAATCGCGCATGAAGACATCCCCCGGAATGCCAGCGATGTGCTCCTCCACCAACGTGCCGCCGCGATGGACGAGGTAATTGATGCGGTTCGGCGAGAGCAGATGCTCCAGCTCCAGGCCATACACGCGGGAGGCATCGGCCGTCTTGACGTAAAAGTGGTCGTAGTTGTCGTTGTATTGGTTCACCACCCGAACGCGGAAGGGGCGTGAGTTGCCAAACTCGCAGTAGTCCACCCGCTCCACATACAGATGCGGCACCGCGTGGTAATCCCCCGTGCGCAGGAGCGAGTAGATGCTCGTCAGCTTCGGATAAATCTCCTGCTGCACCTCGCGGGGGTAGAGCACGCTGCTCCAGTAGGTCGCGTTGCCGTCTTTATCGAATAGCGGGTAGCTCTCGGAGAAGTTACGCAGGTCGTTGTAGGTCGTCGGCAGGGCGTCGCAGCGGCCAAACTGGTCGAGATACTCGATCAACCCTTCGGTGACAGGGATGAAGTTCTTCCGGCGGGTGATTTCGATCATGAGCTTCGGCGAAACAGCAGGCTTGATGCCCTTCGGCGATCTATTTCCTACTCGATGAGGTAAAGGATGCGGCCGCAGGAGTCGCAGTGCGTGAGGCCTGCCGCCTGTTTGAGCGACTGGATGGTGCTGCTGACCACTTTCACATGGCAGCCCCGGCAGACGCCGGCTTCCGCCGCCACGACCGCGTCTCCCTTTTTATTGAAGATGCGTGTGTAGAGTTCCAGCGCATCCTGATCGACCGGCTCGGCGAGCTTTTTCCGCTCCGTCTGCAGATCGGACAGGCGGTCCTGGATGCCTGCGGCACGCTCGTCGAGCGCCTTCAGCTCCACATCCACACGGGCCTGCGTCTCCGCCAGCTTGCCCTGCGCCGCCTTCAGCGCCGTCTTCGCGGCTTCCAGAGCCTCCATCTGCTCCAGCTCGCTATCTTCGAGAGCGGTGACATCGGTTTGGTAGCGTTTGATCTCCGTCCCGAGAGCGGTGAACTCATCATTCTTCCGCGTCTCGAACTGCTGGTCCTGCAATCGCTTGATGCTGATCTGGCGGGTCTGGATGTCGAGCTCGATGCTTTTGATCTTCACCTCGATCTCCTTCATCGCCTGCGTGGCCTTCTCGACGCCCGCAGTATCACCCGCGAGCTGGGTTTTCGCGCGGCCCTGCTGCAGCGGGATGTCTTTGAGTTCTTTTTGGAACTTCAGGATGCGCTGGTCGCGCTCCTGGACTTGGAGGAGTTGGGTAAGCACTTCGAGCATGTGGCCTCCATCTTGGCGGGAGCGGGGAGAAGAATCAACATTCAACATCGAACGTCCAACATTCAACGCCCAGGCTCGCCGGTGAACGTTCAACGTTGAAAGTTCGATGTTGAACGTTCGCCGCCTCAGTTCTTCGACGTGTCCACCGGCAGTGTCGAGGGCAGCGAGAATCTCGCCACATCCACCGGGCCGTTGAAGCCGGGAATGATGGCGGCGAGTCCTTTGTTCACACTTTCAAAGTGGAAGAAGATCACCGCCCGGCCATCCACCGAGCCGCTGCCGTGATGGAATCCGTGCTCGGACACCCGAAAGACCTTCGCCGGCTGAAACGGATGCGGATGACCGGAAGCTCCTTTGATGACATGCCGGATCACCGCATATAGCATCGGCGTCTGCACCATCTCACCGCTCGTGATGAAGGGCATGTCTCCGGCAAACTCCTCCAAAAAGTAGTGCAGCGCCTTTTCATAGTCCGTCGGATGCTGGAGCCGCTCCAAGAGCGTGGCGAGATGGCGGGCTGGGTCTTTGGAGGCGTTGTTCATGGCTTGATGACGGTCGAATGGAGCGTGCCCTTAGCGAGGCGGGTGACGATTTTCTCGCCTGCGATGGCTTGCTCGGGATCGGTGAGCACGCGACCATCGGCGGTGGTGGTGTAGGAAAAGCCGCGAGAGAGCACGGAGTCCGGCCCGAGATGTCGCATGACTTCATCCCGCGAGGCGAGGCGGTCGGCAAGACGGTCGAGTCGGTGCTTCGCGGCTTGTTTCAAAGCGAGAGCCGCCGCTTGCACCCGATGCGCCACCTCGACGATCTGCACACGCGGATGACGCTCGGCGAGCACCTGCTGCTTCGTGGTGAGGTCATCTTGAAGGCTGCGGAGATGCTCACGCATGGCGTCACGCAGGCGGGACTCGGCGTCGTCGATGCTTTGCTCGGCTTCGAGGAGCAAACGCTCCGGCTCGCGATGCAGCGGCCCTTTCTCGGTGAGGTCGAGCACGCGTTGGTGGTGCTCGATGACCGTCAACGTGCGGTTTTGCAAGGTGCGCGCGGCGTTCTCCAGCGTGCGACGAAGCTCCGCCGCATCGGGTGCGAGCAATTCCGCCGCCGCGCTGGGTGTGGGTGCCCGCAGATCGGCCACGAAATCTGAAATGGTGAAGTCGATCTCATGCCCCACCGCCGAGATGACGGGAATGCGCATCACGGCGAGCTGTCGGGCGAGCACTTCCTCATTGAAGCACCACAAATCCTCCAAGCTGCCGCCACCGCGACCGACCACAATGGTATCCGGCACCGGCAGGCCAAACTCCTCCGCTCGATTCAGCACCTGAAGAGCACGCACGATCTCGTGCTCGGCTCCATTGCCCTGCACCCGCACGGGATACACCAGCACTCGCAGCCAGGGCGCACGACGGGTCAGAATGTTCAGCATGTCCTGGATCGCCGCACCAGTCGGCGAGGTAACGACGGCCACGACCTCCGGGAAGCGCGGCACCGGCTTTTTGCGTTCCTGATCGAAAAGGCCCTCGGCATGCAGTTTGCGCTTCAGCGCCTCAAAACGAGCCTGGAGACCTCCCTGCCCTTTCATCTGCACCTGCCGCACGATCATTTGATACTGACCACGTGGCTCATAGACGGAGATTTCACCGAGCACCTGCACCTGCGCTCCATCCACCAGCCTCGCTCCGGCACGCGAGGCCGCGCCGCGAAACATCACGCAAGAGAGCTGAGAGCCCGCATCCTTCAGCGTGAAGTATTGATGACCGGAGCTTTGCAGGCGGTGATTGCTGATCTCGCCCTCCACCCACACCGTGCCGATGCGCCCCTCCAGCACCTCGCGGATCTCGCGGGTGAGCTGGGACACGGAAAGCACCTGCGTCTCATCGGTTTCGGGCATGCGCCGATGTGGCGTGGAATGCGCCGATGTCCAGCTTCACGATCACTGCGGCGTGTCGCTCTTGCGAAATGGGGTCGAGGCTTGCCTCGCCGGCTGGTCTGCCTGCCGAAGGCTTGCGTCCAGGACCGCACCCGCTTATCATCCGGCATGACCGCCGCCCTGAAAGACAATCTCCAGCCGCCCAAATGGACCGTACCTGATTATCTGAAGGCCGAGGCCACCAGCGAGGTGCGTCACGAGTATATCGCAGGTGATCTTTATGCGATGGCTGGAGCCAGCGAGCACCACAACTTCATCTCAGGCAATATCTTCGCCGCTATTCGCGGCCACCTGCGCGGCAAATCCTGCAAGGTCTTCATCCACGACATGAAGGTGAAGGTCTATGCGCAGGTCATGCTCTTCTATTACCCGGATGTCATGGTGGTGTGCGAACCGGACGACGAGGACAAGAACTACAAAACCAAGCCCAGCATCATCGTAGAGGTCATCTCCGAAAGCACCCGCGGCACGGATGAGCGGGAGAAGCTGCTCACCTTTATCCAATTGCCCTCGCTAGAGGAGTATGTGCTTATCGAGCAGGACAAGATGAAGGTCACCGTGCATCGCCGGGCGGTGGAATGGCGGGCGGAGGTGCTGGAAGGTGCGGAAGCCGTGCTCAAGCTGGCCTCCATCGGCTTCGAGATGCCATTGCGCGAGATTTACGAGGATGTGTTTCCGGTGAAGTGATCCTCTTCCCAATCCATCGCCTGCACGAGCAATCCTGATTTCCAACGCTGGCGGAAAAGGTGACCGCAAAGCCTAAACCTGCGGCGTTGGCTCGTTTTCGCTCAACAAGCACGGGGAAAGCCATGACACACCCACCGGGGATTGCGCTTTGACACCGGAAGGCCGCACCGCTAAAACTGGCGCTCCTTTTTCCCAACCCACGCCATCCCATGAGCCACGCCAATCCTGCCAAAAAGATCATCAACGACCCTCTCAAGTGCGCCGACGAACTCTTCGACGGCCTCGTGCTCGCCTATGATGGCAAGGCACGCCGCGTGGGCACCCGCTCCATCGTGATGAATGATCTCCGCCCGGATGCCCCTGCCCTCCTCGTGGGCGGTGGTGCCGGTCACGAGCCAATCTACCACGGTCTCATCGGCAAAGGCATGGCCGATGGTGCCGCCGTCGGTGAAATCTTCGCCGCGCCTCCACCTGACATCGTCCTCGAAGCTACCCAGGCCGTGAATCGCGGCAAAGGCGTCCTATTCCTCTACGGCAACTACGCCGGTGACGTGATGAACTTCGACATCGGTGCCGAACTCGCCGCCGACGAAGGCATCACCGTCAAAACCGTCATCATCGCCGATGACGTTTGCTCCGCGCCTCCTTCGGAAAAACACAAACGTCGCGGCGTGGCCGGTCTCGTGCCGATCACGAAGCTCGCGGGTGCCGCCGCCGCCACCGTCGAGACACTCGATGAACTGGCCCGCATCGCCCAGAAGGCCTGCGACAACACCCGCACCGTCGGCGTTTCCACCAAGCCCGGCAGCATTCCCGCCACTGGCAAACCCACCTTTGAACTCGCCGATGACGTCATCGGCCTCGGCATGGGCATTCATGGCGAAAAAGGCGTGGGCCTCATCCCGATGTGCAGCGCCGATGAACTCGCTGCGAAGATCCTCGACCTTCTGTTCGCCGATGACCTCGCTTTGAATGCGGGCGACGAGATCGTTTTCTTCGTGAACAGCCTCGGCAGCACGCACATGATGGAGCTGCTCATCCTCCTGCGCGGAGCCAAGCCCATCCTCGAAAAGCGTGGCATCAAGATCCACCAGACCATCGTGGACAACATCGTCACCTGCCAGGAAATGGCCGGCGTGAGCTTCAGCATCACGAAGCTCGATGCCGAACTGAAAAAGCTCTGGGACATGCCCTGCGAGAGCGTCGGCTACACCAAGCTGTAAGCCGACTGGCTCTCGATAGATCCTCAGCGGATGCCATGTGTCTTCGTCGCCACGCGAACGAGGAACATGTCAGCCGTGATGTAGAGCGTGGAGAAATCGTCACCGCCCCAGGCGCAGTTCGCGGTCGCCTGGCCGGTGAGGATGGAGCCGAGGTGCTTGCCGTTTTTGTCGAGGATCAGCACGCCGCCGGGGCCGGTGGTCCAGAGATTGCCCTGGGCATCGACCTTCATGCCATCGCAGCCGCCTTTGCGCTGTGGTGACTTGAGGCTCTGCGCATTGAAAACAACCTTCGCGGATGGATTCGCGGAGGTCAGATCATACGAGATCACCCGCGAGTCCTGCGGATCAGAGACCGCCACATAGAGGATCTTTTCATCCGGACTGAGGGCGATGCCATTGGGAAAGCGGATGGACTTGTCGATCAGCGTGACCTTGCCTGCGGCATCGACCGAGTAGATGCCGTGGAAGTCGAGTTCCGGTTGGTCGCTGCCTTTTTTGAGGCCGTAGGGCGGATCGGTGAAGTAAACGAGTCCACTTTTCGCGATGACGAGGTCGTTCGGGCTGTTGAAGCGCTTGCCTTCAAAGCGATCCGCCAACGCCGTGAAGCTCCCGTTCTTCTCCAGGCGTGCCACACGACGTTCACCATGCTGGCAAAGCACCAACTGACCTTTAGCATCCACCGCGAGACCATTGCTCCCCTGCCCTCCAACGCCATTCAAACTGCCGCTGGGCTTCAAAACGACCTTCGCCTCCTTGTCGCCCTCCTTCCAGCCGAACACCGTGTTTTCCGGCACATCGGAGAAAACAATGCCTCCATCCTTCCAGACGGGTCCTTCGCTCCAATTGAAGCCGGAGGCCAACACTTCGATTTTCACCTCAGGAGCCAGCAGCGCATCCAAAGCGGGATCGAGTCGCTCGATGGAACCCTGAAACACGGGCACGGGTTCAGCGGCATAAACAGCGAAGGCGAGGAAGGAGGCGGCGAAGGTCGGGAATTTCATGGCCCGCGTTTTTCTCCGAAGCCAGCCTCCGCGTCAAGCCTCGCGGCGCCCCTCACGACGAAGCTCAGTGATCCACGCTGGCGCGGTCCCCTGCCCTGGCACGGAGCTATCCGGCTGGCGTCGGAGGCCAAACGCATGCTCCAGCACCCATTCGAGACCTTCCCAGAACCTCACGCCATCAAGCAGCGGGTTCAGCACATTGGTGACCGGGCAGTAATGCACTTCCTTCGGGTTCGTGTGATGCACGGCGTGATGCTTTGGGGTCTGCAAAATCCGCCAGTCCTGCAACCACGAGATCAGCCGCCCATTCTCACGCCGCGTGCGATGCGACCACTTGTGAACCTCGTTCGCATTTCCGGCCACCATGGCAAAGAGCCACACATGCCACGTCAACCGTCCGAGCATCGCGGCCACGCCGATGAGCAGTCCCATGGCCAGCAGGAGGTCCCAGTTGCTCTGCCACCAGGAGTTTCGAGCCATGCGACGTGGCAGATGATGATGCAGCGTATTCGGTTTGCCGATGAGGTTGCCCACCAGCGGCGTGTCCTCACGGATGTAGGCGTCCTCGGCCCAGTGAATGATTCCGGCGGCGAAATCCGCGGCGAGAATGACGCCGGCGGCTTGAAGAGAGATGGCGATGAGGTCGTTCATGACGCCCCACACCTATCCCTCGATCTCTCCGGCAGGACATTGATCCTCCCGAAGCTGCCATCGACGATCTCAATGCCCTCCAAGGCTTCGCCACGCCTTCCAGCAGGTCACAAAACCCTTCGCAAAGTCCTGCGGTCGAGCTTCGACCCACGCATCAATGTCCTCCGGCGTGAACCACTCGCCCGTGGCGATCTCCTCCGGCAGGCAGCGGATCGGCCCATCATGCTTTGCGAGGCGCAGCTCGACGAATTCATGATCGGTGTTGTCCCCCGCCGGAATCTCCGCCGCCAGCTCCGTGGCCGTCACTTCGATGCCGATCTCCTCATTCAACTCGCGAATCGCCGAAGCCGCATAGCTCTCACCCGCATCAAGATGCCCGGCGGCGCTGCTGTCCCATTTCAAAGGCGACACGTCTTTCAGATGCGAACGCTGCTGGAGGTAGATTTTGCCGCGTGAGTTGATCACGAAGATGTGCACGGCCCGATGCAGCAGCTTGCGCTTGTGAACCTCCCCTCGCGTCTCCTGGCCGATGACCTCGTTGCGTTCATTCACCACATCAAAGACCTCGCTCGCCTTCTGCCCGGCATCCGCCTCCGTTCGATTTTCATACCAGCGGGCAATCTGCACCCACTGCTCCAGCGAAAGCTCTTCCGCTCGCACGGAGGCGGCCACACTGAGGGCCTCCACCAGTTCCTGCCAGCTTCGTGGCGGCTCCGGCAGCAGGTTCTTGAGCTGCTTGCGACGCTGCGAAAAACCCATCCGCACCAAGCGGTCAAACAACATGCGATCAAACACCGGCAGCGAGGCCGGATCACGCGGCGTGAGGCGAATCACCGCGCTAGTCCACCTTTGGACGCGGATTGAAAACCTCCGGTGGCACGATGCGCAGCATCTCCACGTCCCAATCCTTCTGCACCAGCAGCGAGAGTGCTCCATAGCCATCATCTCCGAGCTTCGCCCCGAGGCGCTGACACACCTCTTTTTGCAGCATGAAGACCGCACAACCCACTGGCGAAGGTGGCGTGAGCCAGTGCTTCAAAATCTCACCACCCACCGAGTAAGGCAGATTGCCGACCAATTTGAACGGCCCATGCCGAAACCACGGCCGCAAATCGATCCGCGTAGCGTCTTGGGCGATCACCTCGACATCCTCACGACCTTCGAAACGGCGCTGAAGCTCGGGAGCGAGCTGATAATCCTTTTCGATAAGTACCAGCTTCTTTGGCCTGCCAACGAGATGCTCCGTGAGCGCCCCCATGCCAGGACCGATCTCCACCACCAGAGGAGCGTCGTCCGGCTGGATTTGATCGGCGATCCACTTCGAGATGGATTCATCGACGAGGAAATTCTGCCCCATGCTTTTACGCGGGGCGATCTCCGCACCTTCACGGCTGCGCATCGTTCGACGAGGGGAGTTGTTCTTCATGTCCTGCGCATGGAGAGAGCGGGAAGACCTTGTCAAGAAACGCGCCTTCACGGCATCACCAGCACGGCCTTCGTCCCCTTCCCTGCCTCACCGGGCATGAGATCAATGCTTCCACCATGCAGCGTGGCGGCTTCTTTGACGAAGCAAAGCCCTAGGCCGCTGCTTTTCTTGCCTGTGTCAGGTCGCGGAAGGGAGTAAAAACGTTCATAGACTCGATCGCGGGCGTAATCCGGCACGCCGGGACCTTCGTCCTCGATTTCGATCACGCAGCGCTGCTCAAAGCGATAGGCTTTGACCTTCAACTGGCCGCCCGAGGGTGAAAAGTCGATGGCGTTTTGCAGCAGATTGCTCACCGCCAGTTCGATCAGCCACGCATCACCCTCCACGACGAGGCTTTCATCGAGTTGCGGCTCAAAATGCACCTTCCGAGCCTGCGCCAGCACAGCGAGATGATCCCAGGCACGGAGGATGACCTCCTGCAAATTCACTGGCTCACGTTTGAGCAGCGTCTTTTGCTTCTCCAGCGCCGCGAGGTGCAGCAGACGCTCCAGAAGGTCGCGAAGCCTTCCAGCCTCAGCGCGGATGTTTCCGAGAAAACGCGTGCGTTTATCCTCCGGCACATCGCCATCCTGCAAAATCTCACTGGCACCCAAAATGGCCGCCACAGGGCTTTTCAGCTCATGCGTGAGGCTTTGCACGTAGCTCTCCACATACTCGCGACCTTCCAGCGCATCTCGCATGTCCTCCAACGCCGTGGCCAGTGTCTTCATCTGATGGCCTGGCATCTGCGGCGGCAAAGAACGCTCTCCGCGGCTCACCGCCAGCGCATGCTGCGTGAGGTCTTCGAGCGGCTTCGTCGCCCACTTCGCGGCCAAGAAGATACCTGCGAGCATCAGCAGCACCGTCGAGATGATGGACCACTTCAGCCAGCGCTCCGTCTCCCAAACGAAAGCCAGCACGCCACGCTGTGGCTTGGCCACACTGATCATGCCGATCGTTTTGCCCTCCACCCGGATCGGAGCGCCGACGAACATCACGATGGAGAGCGGGTCATACGAATTCGTCCGGCTGCTGCGGGCACCGTATTCGCCGTTCAACGTGAGCACCACATCGCGGCGATTGGAGATGGAGCCTGGCTCCTCCACACCGGCGGAGTCAAACAGCACGCGGCGCTCGGCATCCGTCACATAGACATGCATATCCACCTGCGTCTTGGTGCGGTTGTAGATCTGCGCATTCAGCTCCCGCGCCTGGGCAAAACGGATCGCGGTCTCCACCATGGTGGGATCGAGCACGCCGCTCTTGGCCTGCGAGGCGAGGATCTCCGCGAGGATATTCGCCACATCCACCATCGGTTCCTCCGTGGCCTCCATGTATTGACGCTCCACCCGTTGAATGAGCTGCGAAAAGAGCACGAACAGCCCCACGCTGGCGACCAGGGCAAAACCAAGCAAAAAACGGGCAGTGAGGCTCATGGAGGAATGATTTTTTACAAGCAGCCCGATTTCAAATCCAGCACCGCACGGCCCAGACAAGCCGGCACATCCGAGGCGCAGATGCCTTCACGTCCCGCGATCTCCGCCGCACGACCGCACAGCCAAGCGCCAAGACCCGCCGCGTGATGCAGAGGCACGCGGCGGGCCGCCAGAGCCGCACACACGCCCGTGAGCACATCGCCCATGCCACCTCCCGCCATGCCGGGATGCCCGGTGGAGTTGAAAAGCGTCACCTCACCTGCGGTGGCGATCACCGTGCGTGCGCCTTTCAGAAGCAGCGTGCGCTTCGGCGCAGTCTTCACCAGCATCTCCGTCACCATGCGGCGAGACATGCCATGCCAGCCGGGATAGTTTGCCAGTAGCCGATCCAGTTCACCAGGGTGCGGCGTGAGCAGTCGCGGCAGGCCATTCATCTCATCCATCGTCTCGGGGTTCTGGGAAAGCATCGTCAGCGCATCGGCATCCACCACCACCGGCATGGGAGCCTGTCGTAGCACCTCCAGCACCTCGTCCTCGCTTTGAAAACCAAGCCCAGGGCCAATCGCCAGCGCATCCGCCTTCATCTCCAGAGCCTCGCGATAATCATCCACGCACTTCACCATCACCTCCGGCGGCACACGAGCCGCCAGCAAATCATAGAAGGCCTTCTTCACCAGCAGCGTCGTCAAACCTGCCCCGGCCCGCAAAGCGCCGCGACAGGCCAGCTCCGCCGCGCCGAAAAAACCGCGAGATCCCGCCAGGATCACCACGCGGCCAGCATTCCCTTTGTGCATGTCATTCGGCCGATGGGGCAGCCAGTGACGAATGTCGCGCGGTGTCATCACCATCGCCGAAGCGTCACCTTGGATACCACCCAGTTCTCGCAGCGGCACGAGGGCTAGGCGACCTACATTTCGCTCCGCACCGTCTTCCACGAGCAGGTCTTTGATGTGCGCCACACAGGCCGTCACATCCGCCTCCACCGCATGCTTTGCCCCCAAACCACTCGGCAGGTCCATGGCGATGATTCGGGCGTGGTGCTGCTCACGAAGCACCTTCATCTCCTCCGCCATCGCTGCCAGTTCCGGCTTCATCTCCCCGCTGAAACCGATGCCCAGCAGTCCATCGAGTAACACCAGCGGCCCACGCGGAAAGTCACGCGTGCGAGCATCCTCGATCACCTCCACCCAATCGCCCCAATGCCCACGCGGCAGGTCCTTCATCTGCGCCGCCGGCACGCAAAGCCTTCCAAACACCTTCCAACCATCCTTTCGCAGTTCCCGAGCCGCCACCAGCGCATCACCCGCATTGTTTCCTTTGCCCAGATACAGCACCAGCGATCCCGCCACCGGCTCAAACTGCCGCACCACCTCGGCAATGCCCTTCCCCGCCTCCTCCATCAAAGCCGCTGCTGAGACACCCCGCGCAAACGCGGCTTCCTCAAACTCTTGCATCTGCTGGGTCGTCACGATCATGGTGAGTTATCCTTACTCTAGAGTGACCCCACTGAGCAAAGCAAAGAGCGGCTCGTTGATGTAGAAGTTCGTCTTGCCCATCCGTTGTTTCCTCACCAAACCTGCTGCCGTGAGCAGTTCCAGGTATTTGCCTACGGTCGGCCGGGAGACGCCTAGCTCATGCTCGACGAACTCGATCTTCGTATAGGGGTAGCGGAAGAGGTTGTTCAGCAAATCCTGGCTGTAGAGCTTCGGCAGCCGTTCACGCAGGTCGTGCTTTGTTTTCAGCATCAGATCACGAAAAGCTTTCACCAAGGTGATCGCGCTGCGCGAGGTCACCGCCACGCCACGCAGCATGTAGAGACACCATTCCGCCCAGCGATCCTCATCACGCACCGTTTGCAGCAGCCGGTAATAATCCGGCTTCGTGGTCGTGATATAGCGGCTGAGATAGAGCACCGGCAAATCCAGCAGGCCATCACATTGCAGCATCAGGAGATTCAGGATGCGGCCCGTGCGCCCGTTCCCGTCATAAAAGGGGTGAATGCTTTCGAACTGATGATGCGTGATCGCCATGCGCAGCAGCGGGTCCAGGCCATCCTCTGCGTGAATGAAATCGATCAAGTCCCCCATCAGCGCCTCCACCGCGGCGGCGTCTTGGGGCGGTTCATAAATCACCGCACCCGTCGCATCATTTTTCAAAACCGTACCCAGCAGTTTGCGCAAGCCAGCGCGGTTTTGCTCCAGCTCCGCCTGCACGGCCATCACTGTCTCCAGCCGGATCAGACCAGAATCCCTCACCGCCTCGTAGCCCGTGCGCAGGGCTGACACATAGTGCCGCACTTCTTTGGCCGCTGGCGTGCCCCCCGAATCCTCCTGCGAGGCATACAGCTCATCGTGTGTCGTGATGATATTCTCAATCTCCGAGCTGTCCTTCGCCTCCTGGATGCCCAGCGTATCCAGAAGGATGGCCTGATTCGGCAGCGACTCACACAGCCCCTTCAACTCAGCCAAGTGGCGGTGCGCCACCGTCAATGCCGCCCAGACCTCGCGTGTTTCCAGCGTGGCAAGGTTGGGGAGAGGCAATGGCGACAACTTGGACATGTAAAGAAAAGTGGCATTTCCTTATCACGTTCGCGAGATCGTGTAAAGGAAACCGACTTTTCTTTACATGAGGAGGCGGTCATGTCGATGCCATCAGCCTATTCTAACGGGGTTATCCGGCGGGTTTGGAGGCGAGGGAGATCGAGAGGTGGAGCGCTGAGCAACTCAACCTTCCGCTTCTTTGAAGACCTTCAGCGCTGAGGCGAGTTCGGCGGATGAATGGCTGTTTTTGACCTTGGCGATAGCTTCCTGGACGAGTTCGTCGCAGCGTTCGTTGAGGTCGTTGCCGGCGTGGCCTTTGACCCAGTGCCAGCGGACGGTGTGACGAGCGTTCGCGGCATCGAGCTGTTGCCACAGATCGGCGTTTTTCACGGGCTTCTTGGCGGCGGTGCGCCAGCCGTTGCGCTTCCAACCGGTGAGCCACTGGGTGATGCCGTTGCGAACGTATTCGGAGTCCGTGTGAAAGTCGATGTCGCAGGCTTCCTTTAGCAGGTTGAGCGATTCGATGGCGGCCATGAGTTCCATGCGATTGTTCGTCGTGGCGGCGATGCCGCCGGTGATCTCGCGGACATGCTTCCCATACTGCAACACGGCCGCCCAGGCTCCAGGGCCGGGATTTCCATGGCATCCGCCGTCGCTGAAAATGATGACCTTCTTCATGCCGCATCCTCCGCCCAGGATTTCACGCGACGATCGAGCCAGAAAGGCACGAGAGGCAGCAACGAAGCCAAAAAGAGCATCGCCGCACGTCCGATCGGCCAGGCGGCTTTTTGCATGGCGAGCAGCAGGGTGAGGCAAAAGAGCACAAACAGTCCGCCATGGAGAGCACCCACGATTTTGACGGCCATGGGCATCTGCCAGAGGTATTTCAGCGGCATCGCAATGCCGAGCAAAACGAGGTAGGAAACCGCCTCGGCGAGGGCGGTCCAGCGAAAGGCGTTCACAGCTTGTTGGCGCGTCATGTGACGTTGGGTAAACACCAAGCGACGCGAGGCTTCAAGAGAGGAATCATGTGGACTGCGGCAGCCTGCTGCCGCTTTTGGAAGGCCAGCCTGCTGGCCGACGGACGGGCAAGGCAACCCACTCGGAAGCTGTGCACCTCCTGATTCACAGGCCACAGGTTGTCTTGTTTACGAAGCGACTGCTCCGGCAGCAGGGCTGCCTCGGAAAAGCGGCAGCAGGCTGCCGCAGTCCAAGGGCTATCCATCTGCTTTCATCGCCGGATGAGCGGGGCGATTTGCAGGCAGCGCCAGATTTCGCCTTTCACCCAACCGTCGTCGTGGCGGAGGATGCAACGGAGCGTGGTGGGTGGTTTGCCGCCGAGGTAGGTATCGGCCTTGATGAGGCGGATGGAAAGGGTGCCATCGGAGTGCAGGGTGATGGTTTGGGGCTTGTCACTATCGAACCAGCCGTCCTCGGTGAAGACGATGAGCTTCTCCGCCTCACGTTGGCTTCGCCGCAAGGTCGCACGAGCATCGGCAGGGCGAAGCGTGAGGGTGATGTCGCGTCCTTTTTCGGAGGCTTCGGCCTTCCAGGCGTCGCTGGAGTGTTCGGCACGTACCCGCTCGGCTTCGAGCAATTTATGCCATTTCTCATTCAGCACCGAGGTGGCTGCGACGGGCAACGTAAGGCTCAAATCCATCGCCCCAGGATGGCAGGTGCTGCCGCAGCACATCCACGAGGCTTTGCCGGAGAGCGTGACGGAGTCGCCGAGCTTCAAATCCGCAGGAGGAGTGATTTCGGTGCGCAGCATGACATCGCGATCAAACCCCTGCGCCTTGATTTGGAACATCAAGGTCCTCTCCGGCTCGGGATAGACGAGCGGCCCGGCCTTCCAGCCCTTCGGCAAATCCCACTTCATCTGCGTCGGCACGCCCACAATGCCCGGAAAGCGCCAGTAAGTATGCGAGCCACGATCATGCTGAATCCAAAGGCCGACAGTGAAGCGCTTGCCGGGCACGACAGCAGCTTGCTCAGAGACGAGCTGGAGCGTCAGGCCGGTCTGCGCATGGGCAGCGAAGGGCCAAGAGCAAAGGGCGAATAGAAGGAGACGATACGGCATGTCACGCATGGAGGCATGAAGACAGCAGACCGGCAAAAGAAATGATCTGGCTGAGGATGAAACGCTGGTTGTGGCTTGCCGCGTCTGATAGCGTGACGGGATGAAACGACTGATTTGCTGGCTTTTCATGGCTGCTCTGCCTCTGGCCTCGGCATCCTCCCCTGCCCCGCCTCGCTATCACTACCTGTCCGCGGCCGAAGGGAATGCCCTCCAGCAGGAAGTCAGTTTGATGAACGCGCCGCAGTTCTTGGAAAAAATGCAAATGACGCCCCGATATGGCGACCCGCCGCTCTGGCTGGGGCCACACACAGGCCCCGTGCTCGCCGCCGCCTTTGCCACGATGCCGCAAGAGAAGGCTGCCGAGCTGCTGGAGACAATCTGGAGCCTGGAGGATGCCGCTTTCCCCGAGGAGGTGGTTCTCTTTGCGGCGTCCTGCCACGAGCACGCTGCCACGCGAGGCTCTCATCCTACTTTTGCTCGGCGGCTTGAGCAGGAGCTCAAGAAGCTCATCCTGTCACCCTGGCCCATTGAAACCATGGATTGGGGATGCCGAAGGAAGGCGATAAAGAGGGCCATCTCCGCCATCCTTCGGTTGTGGAGCGGCACGAATGAGGAAACACGGTGGTTCAAAGGCCTAATCGGAGACTCCACGGCGCATCCTGAGCTGCGCTGCGAGCTGCTCGCCCAGCTTACGACCATTCTAGAGCCACCCGCGCCTGCCGCCGCGCCAACAGCGGCTGATTCAATGTTCGCTCCGCAGCCGGAGGAACCGCCTTACCCCAAACCCCTCATTCAGGCGTGGAGCAAGGAAAGCTGGCCCGATGAACTGCTGCTACCTATCGTCAAAAAGAAGGGCGAGCATCGCTGGGTGAGGTTCTCCGCCATCGAAACGCTTTGTGTAGCAGTCGAGGACGGCACAGAGATTGAATCGTTGCTCCGTGAGATCGCTGAGGACAGCACGGAGCCTTCACTGGTCCGTTCGTCAGCGATGAAACGCCTCGCCGGATACTTTGCTGACGAAACATGGTTTCCCGGTTGGTTTGCCGGCCTCGCCACGTCCGCTGATGCACCGGCCAGACTGGTGCATGGCACCAGCGCCTGGCTAGGTAGCATCGTGCAGCGGCATCCCGATCTGCGACCGCTGATCACACGCTTCACTGCGAATCCTGACGGGCACGCCCGTTCGCAATACCGGCTGCTCGAAGGCATGCTCTATCGCGGGGACACCACCTGGTTTCGCGATCATCTGATCGCCCTCGCCTCCGACGCACGACTCGACTGGGCACAGCGGCGCAACGCTCTTCAGCTTTTGATAGAGCGATTTCACCAAGATGCCTCGCTGCCTCCCAGGCTCACCCGCCTGGCCGGAGACCCGCACGTGCCCGCCGCCGTGCGTGTCGTAGCCCTGCGCCAGATCGCAGGAAGGAATCGAGATGATCCTACCCTCAAAGCCATGCTCATTCGCATCATCAAATCTGCCGAGGAACCTGGTGAGCTGCGCCAGACTGCCATGCTCTACCTGAACTTGAAGCGCGAAGACAACCAGTGGGTCAAAGACCTGCTGCTGCCCTTGGCCTCAGCACAAGAAGTAGACGTGAAAGTAAGGAAGGCTGCTTTGTGGCCGATGGCCCAGCTCTGGCATGAGCCGTGGGTGGCAGAAATGTACGCGAGCATCTGCACCTCCAAAGACGAGCCGGAAGAGGTGCGTCTCCTCGTCCTTGAGGCTCTTTACCAAACCCAGTGCACCGAGGTTTGGCTGAAACATCGGCTGATCGAGTTGGCGGAGGACCCGAATGAAAAAGAATCCATTCGCAGGAAAGCGATGTGGACGATGGCTCAGGTCTGGCGCGATACGAACTGGATGCCTGAAATGATGCTCAAGATCGCGGCCAGCACCCAGCATGCTGTGAGCGTGCGTCATGCTGCCATGGAGGTGTTCACTGCTCACTACCCCGACTCGAAAAAGGCATCTGGAGTGCTGGCAGCCATTCTCTCCAACAAGGAGGATCAAGCTCTCGTGCGCCAACAGGCTGCTCGGGCGCTTGGAAATCTGCGTGATGCTGGCATCGAGGCCACGGCGTTGCTATTCAAGACGGCCCATGACGCAAGCAACGCATCGGAGGTGCGCATCGCGGCAGCCGAAGCACTGGCCTATAAAAAGACCATGCTTTCATGGGAGGAGCGGACGCGTCTTCTACGGTTTCTAGCCGGTGCGTCGGAAAAAGATGCCGAGGTGCGTCGAAAGGCCGCCGAATGCATTGCCCGCATCCGCTATGGCATGAGCCTTGGCTGAGAGCCTTCCTCGATCAATACGCCGCATGCCCTGGCGTCCGCGCAAAGGGGATCACGTCGCGGATATTCGGAACGCCGGTGACGAACATGAGGAGGCGCTCGAAGCCGAGGCCGTAGCCGGCGTGGGGGACGCTGCCGTAGCGGCGGAGGTCGGCATACCACGAGTAATTTTCGGGTTCGAGGCCCTGGGCGGCCATGAGGACGTCGAGGACATCGAGGCGCTCCTCACGCTGGCTGCCGCCGACGATTTCGCCGATGCCGGGGACGAGCAGATCCATGGCGGCGGCGGTTTTGCCGTCGTCATTTTGGCGCATGTAGAAGGGTTTGATGCCTTTGGGGTAGTTGAAGATGGTCACGGGGCCTTTGACGTGCTCTTCGGCGAGGAAGCGTTCGTGCTCGGTTTGCAGGCCTTCGCCCCAAACGACGGGGTTTTCGAAGCTGCGGCCGGATTTGAGCAGGATCTCGACGGCGTCGGTGTAGCTGATGCGCTCGAAGGGTTTGGCGAGGGTTTGCTGGAGGCGGGCGACGAGTTCCTTGTCGATGAATTTGTTGAAGAACTCGAGTTCGTCGGGGCACTCGTCGAACATGGCCTGGACGAGGTAGCGCACTTGTTCTTCGGCGAGTGTCATGTCGTCGAAGAGGTCGTAGAAGGCCATTTCGGGCTCGATCATCCAAAACTCCGCCGCGTGGCGGGTGGTGTTGCTGTTTTCGGCGCGGAAGGTGGGGCCGAAGGTGTAGATATTGCCGAGGGCGCAGGCGAAGGCCTCGCCTTGGAGCTGGCCGCTGACGGTGAGGTAGGTGGGGCGGCCAAAGAAGTCCTGCTCGGGCTTGGTGGGCGTGTTGGGCTTCAGCGTGGTGACCTGGAACATCTCGCCCGCGCCTTCGCAGTCGCTGCTGGTGATGATGGGCGTGTGGACGTAGAAGAAGCCGCGCTCCTGGAAAAAGCGATGCACGGCGAAGGCCATCTTGCTGCGCACGCGGAAGACACTGCCGAAGAGATTCGTGCGCGGACGCAGGTGGGCGATGGTGCGGAGGAACTCGGGCGTGTGGCCTTTCTTCTGCAAAGGGTAGGTCGCATCCGCTTCACCGAGGAGTTTGACCTCTTTGGCCTGCACTTCCCATTTCTGCCCAGCGGCAGGAGGCGTGGAGGAGGTCTTTGATGGTCTCGGGCATGGTGAAGAGGTGGAGTGACTTTGGCAGAATGATCCGCCGAGCAGACGGCTCCAAATCAAATCTTCGGCGGGACCCTCATTTCCGAGGTGATTTTGGGTAGAAAGATTGGGGGTAGAAAAATTTTCCCAAGCCTCTGCTTTTGAAATCTTTCTACCCCAAGTCTTTCTGCCACACCTGCTTTCGCTTCTTGTGTGCGTGCGGCCGGTGGATCAGGCCACGAGCACGGGCTGAGCCTGCGAGACGCCGAAGCTGCTGCGAGTGGCGGCGTCCTGAGCGGGAGCGCCGATGGCCTTGGCGAGGGCTTTGCTGAGGCCGTCGAGGGAGTAGGGCTTCAGCATGATGTCCACGGGCGGCGGGTGGCCCTGGCTGAGGATCATGAACTCATCGGGATCAATGATGAAGCCGCTGCAAACGACGACGGGGATGTCGCAATTCTCGGCGCGGAGCTGCTTGAAGGCCTCCCGACCGCTGAGCTTCGGCATGTAGATGTCGAGCAGGATGCCGTCGATCTTTTCACCGCTGCGCAGGCACATGTCGAGCATCTGCTGGCCGTCGGCGGCCTCGATGACGCGGTAGCCGAGGAAGTTGAGCATGTTGGCGGCGATGGAGCGGACGGGTGCTTCGTCATCGACGACGAGGATGGTGGTCAGCGTGCCGAGCGGGGCGGTGACGGCGTTTCCGGAGGAGAGGTTTTCCTGTGGCTGGTCTTCGTTTTCTTCGAGCTGGCTGGTGCGGGGCAGGTAAACGCGGAATTCGCTGCCACGGCCGATTTCAGAATCGAACTCGATCCAGCCGCCATGCTCGCGGACGATGTCCTGCGCGGTGGCGAGGCCGAGGCCGCTGCCTTTGGAGGCGTTTTTCGTGGTGAAGAAGGGCTCGAAAATGCGGTGGCGGTTCTCTTCGGAGATGCCGTGGCCGTTGTCGCGGACGACGAGCATGACGAAGTCGGAAGAGTCGCCGCCATTCGGGCCTTTGGCGGCGCGGGTGACGTTTTCGACGGCGATCTCGATGACGCCGTTGTCGGAGGGGAGAGCGTCGCGGGCGTTGAGGCAAAGGTTGAGCATGACCTGCTGCACCTGGGTGGCATCGGCAAGGACGTGGGAATCATCCATGCCAGCACGCATCTGGATGTTCACCTTGGAATCCACGCTGTGCTTCAAGATCTGCTGCACATCGGCCATGAGGCGCTTCAAATTGACGGGCTTGCGGGCGGAGGAGCCATTGCTGAAGCGGGAGTAACCGAGGAGGCTCTTCACGAGGTCGGCAGCACGCTGGGTGGCGTGTGTGGCGTTTTGCAGACGGTCGCGGACGGCACCGGGGTTCGCGGGCGAGGTGAGCTCGGCGAGGGTGAGATTGCCACGGATGGTGGTGAGGAGATTGTTGAAGTCGTGGGCGATGCCGCCGGCGAGTTGGCCGATGGTGCCGAGCTTCTGCGATTCGCGGAGCTGCTTTTCGAGCACGCGGAGCTGGGAGTGATCCTTCACCACCCAGATGCGGCCGACGATTTCGCCGGCATCGGTGCGCATCGGCACGGTGCGGATACTGAAGACGCCCTCTCCATCGGCGGTGATCATCGGCGTCATCTGATCCTGGCCGTCGAGATTGCTGGCGACAGATTGCAGCCACTCGGCGGCGGCCTTGCCATCGGCAAAACGTTCGGCAAAGGCGGCGACGAGGCGGCTGGCATCGCGTCCGGCGATTTCTTCGACCGGTTTGCCGAGGAAGGCATCGAGGCGACCATTCGAGGCGATGATGGAGCCCTGAGCGTCGATGACGGCCACGCCTTCATCACTGGCGGCGAAGAGGCCCTGAAGGGCGGTGAAGGCCTCGCGGAGGAGACGCTCCGCATTGAGGAGACGCTGGGCGGTCTGCGTGGCGTGCTGCTCGGCGGCGTTGAGGGCCTGGCGCTGCTTGGCGAAGATCATATTGATATCACAGCGGAGCTTCCCGAAGTCGGAGGGCAGCCATTCGGCGGATTGGGTATCCGGGGGCACGCCACGCAGCACAGCCGTGGTGCCTTTCATAACGGAGCTGGCCGGTTTTAGCACCCAGCCGCCGATGAGGTAGGCAGCCAAGAAGACGCCACCGCCGAGGACGACGCCAGTGACGCCGTAAAACCAGTCGAGCGGCTGATCCATCAGCTTGGCCGCGCCCATGGCAGGCAGGAAGCCGAAGAGCCAGAGCGGGAAGAGCATGCGAAGGCGGAGGGAGTTCATAGGCAGTGTGGGTGGGTTCGGGAGGAGAGAGTGAGTGAGGATCAGGCTGTGGGAGCCGGGCTGGTGGGGGGCTGCTGCATGGAGGCACGAGCCCAGACGCGGCGCATGCATTGCTCGACGGCGGCTTCCAGATGCTGGGAAATCCAGGTTTCGAAGTCAGCCCGGAGAGCAGCCACCTCGGAGGAGGCCCCAGCAGAGGTGCCACTGCGGCTTTCGAGGCGCTCCAAGCGATCGTTCAAGGCGCTGATGTTCGTGGCAGCGGAGAAAAAGTCGTTCCGCATCTGGTCCACCTGCCCGGCAACCTCACGCAATAGTCGCTCTGTTTCAGTCGCCACGGCGGAAGGAGGCGGTGGTGCATTAAAATGGGTCGTGGGAGCTTGGCCGAGGGTCAGGTAAGGCTGGCCATTGAGCGGCGGAGCCTGCACCTGAGGCCGGGCGGGAGGGAGCGGTGATGGAGCTGCCACGGGGGGCTGATTCATCTGAAAATCAATCAACTGAGCGGGTCTAGGAGCGGCACCTGGGGCACCAAATGCCAAAGTGGCGAAGGCCGGATCTTTCACGGCTCCTGGCTGCTCAACGAGGCCGACGAGCTCGTGAGGATTCGTGTAAGCACTGCCCATGCCGAGCGGCGCCTCGGGCACCGGAGCGGTTCTTTGTGCTGAGAATGAGAAAGGTAAGGGCATTCGTTGAAAGGCAGGAGTCCAGCAAGATTAACAGGAGTTATGCAAAATTTCCATAATTTTCTGAATTTATTTCAAATATGCAGCACCATTAATGGCTCACAGGCCTCCTTTTTTGACCAAACCGGGCCTTTTGAGGCTTCCAATCCGTCAACATGGCAAAACCTTTAAAAAGAGGTGGCGGGCAAAAAAACGGCCCGAGAGGCCGGTGGTCCGATTTTTGGCGCCTGAATCTCCCCCGGCTCGGAAACCATCTTGCACCCTCCGGCCAAGTGTCTTAAACCGGGAGCCTCATGATCGAAGATGTCAAAAAGCGCCTAGATGCCTATCTCGCCCAACAAGGGCAGCGGCGGACCAAGCAGCGTGATGTCATCATCGAGGCTGCTTTTGCCACTGACGACCATTTCAATGCTGAGGAGCTCCTCGACAAGGTGCGCAAGATCGACCGCACCGTATCCCGGGCCACCGTCTATCGCACCATCACCCTGATGCAGGCCTGCGGGGTGCTCCGCGAGGTGGACCTGGGCCGAGATCAAACTTACTACGACCCAAATTTTCTCGAAAAACCGCAGCACAACCACCTCATCTGCCTCGATTGCGACCGGGTGGTGGAGTTTGAGGACGAACACATCGCCCTGCTGCACGACTGCATCTCCCGCCGCCTCGGCTTCAAGCCGCAGCTCAAGAGCATGCGTATCGAGGCCCACTGCGAGGAGCTTGCCCGTGAAGGTGCCTGCCGCTTTAAAACTGCCCGCGAAGAGGCGGCGCTGAACTCATGACCTCGGCGTAAGCCCGCACAGCCTCCGGCGAAGCAAATCGAGCGCCGCCTGGGAGGTGAGCAGCTTGAAGCGATCCCGCACACCAGGGTAAAAGCGCTTCACCGCCCAGGTTTCGCCCGATTTGGAAGCCAGACCGATCCACACCGTGCCCACCGGCTTTTCCGGTGTGCCACCGCTCGGACCCGCGATTCCTGTAACGGAAAGAGCGTAATTCGCTCCGCTCACCGCCAGCGCCCCCTCAGCCATCGCCCGGGCCACTTCCTCGCTCACCGCGCCGTGTTTCTCAAAAAGCTCCACCGGCACGCCAAGGTGCTGCTGCTTGGCTTCGTTCGCGTAAGTCACCCAGCCGTGGCCAAAGACACGCGAGGAACCGCTCACATCCGTGATCCGGCTGGCGATGGTGCCACCCGTGCAAGATTCCGCCGTGGCCATCCACTCACCGCGATCGGCCAAAAGCTGAACGATCACCTCTTCGATGATCCGGCGATCCTCCGAGACAATGCAATCGCCAAAAGCCCCGCGCACAATGCCCGCGGCCGCCTCCACCGCTGCCTGCGTGCCCGCGAGGCGCACATCGACATCGCCTTTTCGAATGCAGTAACCCAAATCGAGACCCGGCACCGCCTCCAGCTCCTTCTCCACCGCCTCGACGATGTCCGACTCGCCGATGCCCGTGACCTTCAAATAGAGCACGCGACGCGACGCCCCATCTGGCAACCACTCCCGCAGGCGGGGCTCCACCTCGTTCTCGACCATCGGCTTCAGCTCACGAGGCGGACCCGGCAGGAGAAAGATGTGCGCATTCCAGCCCAACGGCTCGCCCAGCGAAGCCGGGAAATAGAGCCCAGGGGCCGTTCCAAAGGGATTCGCCATCACGCTCGCCCCTTTCGGAACCATCGCCTGACGCTTCGTCGCATCGTTCACGGCTTTGTTGCGCTTCGCAAAGTAGGCCGTGAGGTGCTCCATTACGCCTTCATTGAGCTCCATCGGCAAGCTGAGCAGCTCGGCGGTCGATTCCCGGGTGAGATCGTCATTCGTCGGCCCCAGACCACCGGAGACCAGCACTACGTCCGACCTTTGCGCCGCCTCGGCAATCGCCACACGGATGATCGCGCCATCCGGCACGATGGTCTGGCGCGTCACTTGAATGCCCAACGCGGCCAGCCGCTGGCCGATCCACGCTGCATTCGTATTCACCGTGTCCCCGAGGAGGAGTTCTGTGCCAGTATTAACAAGTTCGACTCTCATGAGCCACCTCCCATAAACACAACCCGAGCGGTTTCACGGCAAAATCTGCCGTCAGCGGACATTGAATCCAACGCAGGGCCATAATGAACCTCATAAAGACCAACAAATTTGTTGCACAAC
This sequence comes from Verrucomicrobiaceae bacterium, assembly GCA_016713245.1. Lineage (GTDB taxonomy): Bacteria > Verrucomicrobiota > Verrucomicrobiia > Verrucomicrobiales > Verrucomicrobiaceae > Prosthecobacter. The sequence continues at coordinate 3,352,206 of JADJPM010000004.1, forward strand.
ATATATGTTGGCTATTTTCCACTCCCATGAGCCAGCCCAAACGCATCTCATCCACTCCAGACTTCTACGTCGGTTCCGTCGTGCCGGCAGAGGACCTTCGCTTCCGGGATGACTTCATCCGGGAACTGTGGGAGTCGATTTTGACCCATCACCTCATCCTGAAGGCACCACGCCGCTGCGGAAAAACGAGCGTGATGGAGCACCTTCGGGCGACGCCACAACACGGCTACTCGGTGATTTATGAAAACGTTCAGGACCTTACTCACCCGGCTGACTTATTCCTCGCGATTTTGGACAACTTTCGCGATCAGCACCCAAATCTATTTCATGCGCTGGTGAAGGGCTGGGAGACGGTGACCTCATGGCTGCCGAAAGTGGAGGAAGTCGGTTATGGCGGTGTGAAAACGAAGTTCCGCGAGCATGTAAAAGACTACCGCGAGCACTGGCGCGATCACGGTGAGGCGTTGTTCAGGCAACTCCGCTCACTGAAGCGCCCCATCCTGATCATCGTGGATGAGCTGCCGGACATGCTGATCAACCTCAAGAAAGAGGACCCCAAGCTTCTGCGTGATTTCCTCTCGTGGTTCCGGGATAAGAGGTGTGATCCGCTGCCGAAGAAGGATAACGTTCGATGGCTCCTGGGAGGCTCGATCAACCTGTCATCAACACTCGATGGCATGTCGTTGCTGGACCGCATCAACGATCTCAAAGACTTACCCTTGCCCGACCTGACACCACGACAGATCGAGACCTTCGTGCGCGAGATGCTGGAGGCTCGGCTGGTCGAGTTTGAACAAAAAGTCCCGTCCAGATTGCGCGAGTTGCTGGGCCGCCCGATTCCGCTTTTCCTGCAAATGCTCACTCAGGATCTTTTCCGTTCTTGGCGAAATCAGCCCCGCAAAATCAAAAAGGCCGATGTCGAGATCGAATTCGGCCGGTTTGTAACCAGCACCGCCGCACAAGACAAGCTCCAGCACTACTATACGCGCCTAGCCAAGTATTACGAGGAGCCCGCGCTGAGTCAGGCTCATGAAATGTTAAATCATCTCTGTCTGACGGTGGAAAAAGCCGGCAAGGATGAAGGAGCCAGCCGCGCGACTCTCATGCAGATCGCCGAAAGTGCATATCCACCGGGCAAATTGCCGCCTGTGCATGAGCGAAAACGGCTCTTTCTCCAGCTCATGCGAGACTTGGAGAATGATTTCTATGTGATCGAAATCGCAGAAGGCCGCTACGGCTTTGCCAGCGGCATTATGAAAGCTTGGTGGAGGAAGCACTATGCTTGAGAATACCAGCGCCTCTCATTTTGGATTCTATCGCACCGGGCTGATGACGCCGGAGCATCGCCGCTTCGTCACAGTGGGACGTCGGCACATGCTTGAGGACGCGATGGATTCACTGCGGAAGAATGCGGGCCGCACGGCGAAGCATCACTCGCTCTTCATCGGTCTGCGAGGCATGGGAAAGACGCACCTGCTCTCACTCATCGAGGACGAGATCGCACACGATGCGGAACTGGCGCAGCACTACCTCGTCGCTCGTTTTCCGGAGGAAAGCTTACGCACCTTGTCGTTCGCCGACTTTCTGCTCGGTCTGGTGGAAATCCTCGCCACGAACTGTCCGCACGAACCTGAGTGGCAGCAGCTCCACACGCTTCTGCGCGAGGTGGAAGACGATGTCAGGATCGTGGATACGCTGGTTCCCGCCATTCGGCAGGCGAACCAGCAGCGCCAACGCACGCTCGTCATCATGGTGGAGAACATGGGCGAGGTCTTCACAAAGCAGATCAAGGACAAGCGCGAGATCGCCGCGCTGCGGAAATTTTTGATGGAGTCGAAAAACGGCTGCCTGCTCATCGGCACGGCCACGCAGAGCTTTTCCGGCCTCACGAGCGTGGACGAGCCATTTTACGACTTCTTCGACGTGCAGCATCTCGATCACCTCAGCGAGGACGAGGCCACGCAGCTCGTGCGCCGCACCTTGGAATGGGAAAAACGGGCCGATCTTCTCGCGCAGTGGGAGGAGCTGCATCCGCGCATCCTGGCGCTGTATCGAATGACGGGCGGCAGCCCGCGCCTGACGGTCATGCTGGCCGAGTTGATCGCGAAAGACTCCGTCATCGAGGTGAAGGAGCAGTTCCGCATCCTCATGGACCGCATCACGCCTTTCTTCCAGGACCGGCTGAAGGCCATCAGCGGCTCGCAGGAGTGCGCCGTGCTCGAAACGATGGCCACCATGCGGGATCAGGACAAAACGCCTGCCAGCATCGCCAAACGCATGCGCATGAAGGCCTCGCAGGTTTCCACCTTGCTAGGCCGCCTCACGGATCAGCGCCTTGTGCGTTCCAGCCAGCATGCGCAGGACAAGCGGGTGCGCCGCTACACGATCAGCGAGGGCCTGTTCGACCTCTGGCTCTACATGAATGTCTCTCGCGGAGCCCGCGAGCGGCAGCCCTTCCTGCTCGACTTCTTCGCCACCTTCTATCCGAGCTATCTTTCCCGGGAAAAGAAGCGTGTCGAACTTCTTGAAGATGCCGGAAAGCAGGAAAAACGCGCCAATGCCCTCGCCGCGCTTGATACGCTGAGCGAGATCGGCACGCCATTTGAGCGTGCGAGGTCTAAAGTAGTGCTGGCGACTGCTTACAGCCGTGGTGGACACCCGACCGATGCTCAAAGCGTGCTTCGAGAAGCCTCTCACGAGCCTTTGGATCGTGTAGGCGGATGGATCGTGCGCAGCGCCATTGAGAACGACTATCCGGACTACCTAACGGAAATCGAAGACCTCATTACACTCTGGGATGAGCACCGCAGCGGTAATCTGGAGGCTTTTGTGCGAAAGATGCGGGAAATGGGCGATGGCTTCACTCCTTTTGCCTATTCAAAGGTCAAACTCGCCTTCTTGGAGGCTCATCTAGAAGAAGTGCCTCCAGGAGAAGATCGTGTGAGGCTCAGGCTGAAGGTTGGTAGAATTCATCGTGAGTTGGCTCACTGGCCTGAATCTGAAACACAGAGGCGTCTCGCAGTGGAGGAGGCAGAAGCCTATGCGCCAGCACTGCTATCATGGACACTCAATGACTATGCTCAACTGCTTCAAGCCACGAACCGGCTAAAGGAGGCTGAGTCTCTCATGCGCCGAGCTCTGGACCTAGACGAAAAGATCAACGGCCCTGATCATCCGAGTGTCGCTATCCGCCTCAACAACCTTGCGCTCTTGCTGCAAGATACAAGTCGGCTGGCAGAGGCTGAATCGCTCATGCGCCGTGCATTGGTAGTCGATGAGAAAAGCCTAGGTCCTAACCATCCCAATATCGCCAGAGATCTCAACAACCTGGCGCAATTACTGCACGACATGGGAGTGCTGGAAGAGGCAGAACCTCTTATGCGTCGTGCTATAGAGTTGACTGAAAAGACCTTCGGTTCCAGTCACCACAATGTTGCTATCGCTCTCAACAACCTCGCGCAACTGCTGCATGATAGAGGTAAATTGCAGGACGCGGAACCTCTAATGCGCCGTGCTCTGGAGCTAGATGAAAAGAAGTTTGGTGCTGATCACCCTAACGTCGCCCGAGACCTCAATAATTTGGCGCAGTTGCTAGAGGTAACGAATCGCCATATGGAAGCAGAGCAGTTGATGCTCCGCACTCTTGAAATAGATCAAAGGAGTTTTGGTCCTGACCACCCGATTGTTGCAAGGGACCTCAACAACCTCGCGCTACTGATGGGTTCTACAAATCGCCTTGCGGAAGCGGAACCGCTTATGAGACGGGCAAATGCCATTTTTCGGAGTTTTTTGATGGAGACAGGCCATCCACATCCTCAATTCGCTTCCTTTTCCGAAAGCTACCGACTGCTTTTAGAGGCGGTGGGCAAAACACCACAGCAGATCGAACAAGAGCTCGCAGCCTTGAGCTGACCATGAAAAAAGCGGCTGAGTTACCTCAGCCGCCTTTCGAGAGATCCAGAACGGGCTAAAGCCCGAACTACAAACGTTAGCCGATCACTTCAGGCCACTCCGTATGGAACATCTGGCCTTCGGGTTTGTCGGTGCGTTCGTAGGTGTGGGCACCGAAGAAGTCGCGCTGGGCTTGGAGGAGGTTGGCGGGGAGGCGGGCGGCGCGGTAGCTGTCGTAGTAGCCGAGGGAGGCGGAGAACGCAGGGACCGGGATGCCGTTGAGCGTCGCGATGCTGACCACTTCACGCCAGTTCTGCTGGGTCTTGCTGAGCACGTCTTTGAAGAACGGATCGAGCATGAGGTTGGCCAGATTGGCGTTGGTGCGGTAGGCGTCGGTGATGCGGTTGAGGAAGCGGGCGCGGATGATGCAACCGCCACGCCAGATGGCGGCGATGCGACCGAGGTCGAGCTTCCAGTCTTTCTTGGCACCCATGGTCTGGATGAGATCGAGACCCTGGGCGTAGCTGATGATCTTGGAGGCGTAGAGGGCGTCGTGGACCTTTTTGACCAGTTCCTTCTTGTCGGTGGTGATGTTGACGGTCGGGCCGGTGAGCTGGGTGCTGGCGGCGACGCGTTGCTTCTTCTGGCTGGAGAGGATGCGGGCCTCGACAGCGGCGTTGATGGTGCTGATGACGACGGCGTTTTCGGCGGCGTTGAGCAGGGTCCACTGGCCGGTGCCTTTCTGGCCGGCTTTATCGACGATGAGTTCGACGACGGGCTTGCCGGTTTCGGGGTCTTTTTGCTCCAAAGCCTTGCCGGAGATCTGGATGAGGTAGCTGAGGAGGTCGCCTTCGTTCCACTCGTTGAAGATGGTAGCCATCTCGTCGGTGGTGAAGCCGGCGTGCTTGAAGATGTTGTAGGCTTCGCAGATCAACTGCATGTCGCCGTACTCGATGCCGTTGTGGATCATCTTCACGTAGTGACCGGCACCGCCAGGGCCGATGTGGATGACGCAGGGCTCGCCATCGACTTTCGCGGCGATGGATTCAAAGATGGGCTTCATGACTTCCCAAGTGGAAGCAGGGCCGCCAGGCATGATGGAGGGGCCTTTGCGGGCGCCTTCTTCACCGCCGGAGACGCCAGCGCCGATGAAACGGAGGCCTTTTTCGGCGAGGTAGGCGTCGCGACGCTCGGTGGTCTGGTAGAAGCTGTTGCCGCCGTCGATGACGATGTCGTCCTTATCGAGGAGGGGGATCAATTGCTCGATCACGGCGTCCACGGCATCGCGGTCGGTGTCCTTCACGGCGGTGGATTTCACCATGATGTGGATTTTGCGCGGGGTGGCGAGGCTCTGGACGAATTCTTCGAGCGTGTGGGCACCGACGAGGGCTTTGCCAGGGTGTTTGGCGAGGAATTCGTCGGTGACGCTGGTGGTGCGGTTAAAGACGCTCACCTGGAAGCCGCGGCTTTCGACGTTGAGAACGAGGTTTTGGCCCATCACAGCGAGGCCGATCAATCCGAAGTCACTTTTTTTGCTCATAATTTAGGGGCTGCGTCCATACCTGCCCGCCCTGCCTTGGCAAAGGGGATTTTGTTCATGGACGGCATGAGGGGTGTCGATGGGCCGCCCGCGTGGCTCTCGGCTCGACAGGGGGCATTCCCCATGCTAAACGGCCCGCCCCATGCCAGCCCCTGCCAACCGCATCGACGCCCGTTTTGCCGCCCTCCGTGACGCGAAGAAAAAGGCCTTCGTGGCCTATGTCTGCGCCGGTGATCCCACGCTCGATGCCACGATCGACATCGTGCTGGGCCTGGAGCGTGCCGGGGTGGATGTGGTGGAGCTGGGCGTGCCGTTCTCCGATCCGCTGGCCGATGGCGTGGTGAATCAGATGGCGGCCGACCGTGCGCTGAAGGCCGGAGCCTCCACGCCGGGCGTGATCGAGATGATCCGCAAGCTGCGCACGAAGAGCCAGATCCCGCTCGTCCTCTTCACCTACCTGAACCCGATCTACACCTACGGCTACGAGCGATTCCATCACGACGCGGCTGCTGCTGGCGCCGATGGCGTGCTGGTGCTCGATCTCCCACCGGATGAAGCGGCGCAAAACGCCGAGCTGAAACCCGCGCCGGAGCTCCGCCACATCCAGCTCATCGCCCCGACGAGCCCGGCGGAGCGCATCGCCAGCATCGCGAAGTTTGCGGAAGGTTTTGTGTATTATGTGAGCCGTCTCGGCGTCACCGGAGCACAGGCGGAGATCGCCACGGGCATCGCCGAGCAGGTGGCCATCATCAAAGCGGCCACGGAAGTGCCAGTGTGCGTCGGTTTCGGCGTCTCAAACCCCGAGCAAGCCGCCGCCATCGCCAGCAAGGCGGATGGGGTGGTCGTCGGCAGCGCCATCGTAAAGCTCATCGAGCAAAACGGCAGCTCGCCAGACTGCGCCGCGAAGGTGGAAGCCTTTGTGAAGCCGCTCGTCGATGCGGTGCATGCCCTGTGAGGCTGATCAGTCCTCCCAGACCTTCAGCAGCTCGACCTCAAAGATGAGCGTCTCATCGGGTCCGATGTCGATCCCGGCACCGCGCTTGCCATAGGCGAGGTGGCTGGGGATGAAGAAGCGGGTCTTGCCGCCTTCCTTCATGGTTTGCAGACCTTCGGTCCAGCCTTTGATGACTCGATTGAGAGGGAACTCCGCTGGCTCACGGCCCGCGAGGTAGCTGCTGTCGAACTCGACGCCATTCAGCAAGGTGCCGCGGTAGTTCACCACGACGGTGTCCTTGGCTTTGGGGCTGTTGCCGGTGCCCTCGGTGAGGACGAGGTATTGCAGACCGGTGGCGGTGGTGATGACGCCGGGTTTGGAGGCGTTTTCAGCGAGGAAGGCTTGGCCGAGTTCGAGGGCTGATTTGGACATTGGAAAGGCCGTTGAGCTAGGCGGGACCTCGCGGTTGCGCAATCATCCTTTCGCCAACAAATCCGGTCTCACCTGCCGCGTGCGTTCCAAAGATTGTTCGTGTCGCCAAGCGGCGATTTTGGCGTGGTTGCCCCCGAGGAGAATTTCGGGGACTTTGAGGCCGGCGTATTCGGCGGGCTTGGTGTATTGCGGCGCTTCGAGGAGGCCGTTTTCACCAAAGCTTTCCTCCACGGCGCTCATCTCATCCCCGAGCACGCCGGGCAGCAGACGCACGATGGCATCCATCACGACGACCGCCGCGATGGCTCCATTGGTGAGCACATAATCGCCGAGGCTGATCTCCTCATCCACCCAATGGTCGATCACTCGCTGGTCGATGCCTTCATAGTGGCCGGAAATGAAAATCAGATGCTCCTCGGCGGCGAGGCGGTGTGCGGTGGCCTGCGTGAAGGGTTTTCCAGCCGGCGACATCAGGATCACGCGTGCCTGCGGGCGATCCACCTGCTCCAGCATCGCCCACATCGGCTCCGGGCGGATGACCATGCCCTGACCGCCACCGTAGGGCGTGTCATCCACATGACGGTGTTTACCGAGACCATGCTGACGCAAATCATGCACCTGCAGTTCCAGCGCCCCTTTTTCCTGGGCACGGCCCATGATGCTCGCGCCCATAGGCACGCTCACGATCTCGGGAAACAGGGTTACAACATCCACTCTCATGCGGCTTTTATCGCCCGGCTGAATCAGCGAGGCAACTCCCTCCATTCGCCACTGGCAAAATCGAGCCATTCGAGGCCAGTGAACTGCTTTTTGTAGTCGTAGGCACTCGGCTCCTGCGTGGCGTAGCCGGGATAGAGGAACTCAAAACCGCTCTTGCGGGCAAATTGAAGCTCAAGCAGCATCGTGAAGGTGCCTAGGCTGCGCCATGCGGCCTCGGGCTCAAACACTGCATACACGCTGGAGACGGCCTTTTGCCCCACATCGAGAAAACTGGCCGCGAGGAGCTTTTCGCCCTCAAAGACTCGCAGCATGCGACAATCACAGGGACCGGATTCGGGCGCCTCGCCGAGGAAGTTTTCGAGCTTTTCGGGGATGTTTTCTCGGAAGCGACCTTTGTGACGCTCAAACATGGCTCGCAGGTCGTCATCGAGTGTCGCGGGCACCATCTCCCATCGCAGATCCGCGTTTCGAGAAAGCACCCGGCGCTGGCTTTTCGTCGCCTGCCATCTTTTCAATTCGATGCGCAGCGGGGTGACATGCAGGGGTTCACCTTCGACCGCATGCTGGAGGCTGTAGCGAAAGAACAAGCGGCCAAAATGCCTCCAACCGGCGGCCCACAGCAAGTCCATGACCTCCGCAGGCACGGCATCGCACATGAATCCATCATCGAGGTCAACTGTCACAGCCTCCGCTCATAGCTCTCGAACGAGATGTCTCAATCAGACATTCTGGATGGGCCGCGTGGATTTCCGCTGAGATTACTGACCACTCATGTAAAAGGGCCGCATGCCCGAGCTACCACCGCCCCTGCCAGCCTCCACCGAAGCACCGCTCATCGTGCGTGGCAGCCGTCTCGGCACCGTGCTGGCCTGCATGGCCATTTTGCTCACGGTGGTGCTCGTGCTGTGGTTCACCCCGAGATGGAAGAAGGAAATGAAAGCCGCCGAGAAAGGGCCCAACGTGCTGCTCGAAATGCTCGGGCGCTATGTGGCGGGTTCTCAGGTCCTTTTTGCCCAAGGCGGAGCCTGGAATGAAGCCACGGAGACCGAACTGCTCGAAAGCTGTCGCGATGCCATCCGAACGGATGCGGACAAACTGCGCCTCGAGATCCTACGCGGCTGGCTGAATGACAAGTCACCGAGTCCAAGTGAGACCTTCCCCGGTCTCGAAGGCGATGTGGCAATCCTTCAGCAACTCGCCGGCAAGCAAGACGTCGCGGCAGACACCTGGAAGCCCTTCGAGAAAAAGTACGGTTGGTTTGCGAGAGCGGCCAAAGCCTTGGCTCACAAAAAAGGCCATGTGCTAAGGCAGCAGGTAAATATGGACGCCATGCGCACGCTCCTCGTCTTTGGCATCGCCGGGATGGGAGCGTTCGCGGCCTTCATCGCCGGTCTCGTCATCCTGATCCTTCTGCTCAGTCGCTGGCGTGCCTCGAAGCGAAATGGCACCGCACCGCCGCTGCGCCTCACGCTCGGGCAGGAGGTGCCTGAGGTCGGTGGCACGCTCATCGAGGCCTTTGCCATTTACATGATCGCCATGGTCATCCTGCCAACGCTCATCCAGCTCGCCTTTCCGTCGATGAATCCTTACCTGAGCTACCTCTCCATCGCACCCATCGTGCTCTTCGCCGTGTGGTGGCCGAGGCTGCGTGGCGTGCCTACCCCGCGATGGAAGCAAGTGATGGGGCTGCATACGGGCGCAGGTGTCTGGCGAGAGATCGGCGCGGGACTCATCGCCTGGATCACCTGCCTGCCCGTCTTGGCGTTGGGACTCGTGCTCACGACGGTGCTCATCCGCCTCAGCGGTGCCGAGCCTCCCGCTCATCCCATCGTCAACGAATTCGCCGCCGGTGGAACCTCACGTTATCTGCCCCTACTGCTCGCGGTGGTGTGGGCCCCCGTGACAGAGGAGCTTGCCTTCCGCGGCATGCTCTTTCCCGGCCTTTCCTCCCGGCTGCGCTGGATTCCCGGCGTGGTGCTGAGCAGCTTCATCTTCGCTGTCATTCATCCGCAAGGCTGGTTCGGTGTGCCGATGCTCATGATCATCGCCGGCATGCTCGCTTTCGTCCGTCAATGGCGCGGCAGCGTCCTCGGCGGCATGGCGGCGCATGCGCTGAACAATGGTCTCGTCACGCTTTTCGTGCTGCTGGCTTTTTGAAACCGAAACGATCTCACGCAGAGAAACTCTCGCCGCAGGAGCAGGTGACGACGGCGTTGGGATTTTTGACCTTGAAGCCGCCTTGCTGGAGGTCGTCGCTGTAGTCGAGTTCGGAACCGGAGACAAAGAGGGCACTCTTCGGATCGATCACCACACGCACCTCGGCGCTGGTGACCATGATGTCGCGGTTCGCGGGACCATCGACGAGGTCCATCTTGTATTGCAGGCCGGAGCAGCCGCCGCCGACCACGGCGATGCGCAGCGCCCCGTTCTCTTCCCTGCCCTGCTTTTTGAGCAGGCCGAGGAGGCGGTTCGAGGCTCCGGGGAGGATTTTGATGAGCTTTTCGTTGCCGATCTTGAAGCTGACGGGCGTGGCGGACATGGGTCATGAGTGGCAGCCTCCGGCGTGGGATTCAAGGTCTTCCATGCGAAGGCGGAAAAAGAGGTCGCAAATGCCCCGGCATTCGCCAAGAAGGCCTTTCACATGTCCTCAAATAGCCCTTTTCGCATCGGAGTCGCCGGAGTCGGCGCCATTGGCAAAAATCACGCCCGTCTCATGGCGGACATCGCCGCACGCAGCGGCGGCGCGGTGCAATTCACGGCGGTCTATGATGCGGATCCCGCCCGTGCGGCCGAATTTGCGGCGCAATACGGCACCCACGCGGCCAGCGACATCGCGGATTTCGCGGAGCGGGTGGATGCAGCCAGCGTGGCGGTGCCCACCGTGTTTCACCGCAAGGTGGCCGAACCGCTGATGGAGCGCGGCATTCATGTGATGGTGGAAAAACCGATCAGCGAATCCTACGCCGAGGCCCAGACGCTCATCGAATTAGCGAAGGCCAAGAGCGTGATCCTGCAGGTGGGGCACATCGAGCGCTTCAACCCCGTGCTGCTCCAGCTCGAGCAGCGGATGGACAACCCACGTTTCATTGAGGCGCATCGTCTCTCTCCCTTCCCGAATCGCAGCATCGACATCGGCGTGGTTTTGGACCTCATGATCCACGACATCGAGATCGTGCTCCACCTGGTGAAATCCCCGCTCGTGCAGGTAGATGCAGTCGGCATCCCCGTGCTCACGCGACGTGAAGACATCGCCAATGCCCGCCTAAAATTCGCCAATGGCTGCATCGCCAATATCACCGCCAGCCGCATCAGCCCGGAGAAGCTCCGCAAGATCCGCGTCTTCCAAAGCGACAGCTACCTGAGCCTCGATTATCAAGAGCAGAGCGGCTGGATTTACCGCAAAGACGGCATGCAAATCGTCCGTGAGGAAGTGGAGGTGGAGAAAGACGAGCCACTGAAGCTGGAACTGGCCTCCTTTGTTGAGTGCGCCCGTCAGGGCCGCCGTCCAGTGGTGACGGGACAAGAAGGTGCGGAGGCCGTGCGCATTGCCCTGGAGATCACAGACCAGATCGAGCAGAACGCGAAGCTGGGTCAGGCGAGCTAAGTAATCGGGGCATTCCTGCCCCGCTAGAGGGGCCAGGAATGGCCCCATTACTCATCCTCAAGGCTCGAAAGCTCTTGCGGTGGAAAGCCTCTCTCTGGCAGACTCATTCTTACCATGAGCACTTCAAGCAGCCGCGTCGTCGCCCGCATCCTGATAATCCTTTCATGTCTGACCGTCGGAGCCACGGCGGGTGTATGTCTTTCCGCTCTGCAAATCACCAGCCAACCGCAGGTGTTTCGTTCGCTGGCGAAGATCGTGGCGAATGCGAGTTCGCAACCACAGGATGTAGAACCGGATTATTTCGGGATAATCATTGAGACGCTGGAATCTGCGGAATTGAGCCGTAAAGCCCAAGAGCGTGTTCAAGCGCTTCACCCAGAACTGAAGGATTCTCCAGTCGAAATCCGCGTGGCTCGAAGCAAAGGCTCCGCCATCTTCAACGTCCTCGCCAGTGGCTCAGAGCCAAAGTACACACAGATCTTTCTGAATGCGATGGTGGATGAGTACATTGCCTTCCGGCGGCAAGTATCGGAACACGCAAAGGGGGCGGTATTGGATGTCTCTGTCATGGAGCGGGCGACGACGCCTATGGAGCACATCACCGACTGGAAGATGCCAATCATCCTCGGCGGCATTGGCGGCGCGGTTTTTGGCGTGGTGATCGGGGCACTGGGGTGCCTATTATTTACCCTGCTTGGCCAGCCAAAGGCACCGCAGTCGTGAGTTAAGCGTTCCCGAGCTTGAGTGAGACGAGCAGCGCCTTCGCGCACGCAGCGGCGAATTCGGGGGCGTTGATCTCGCAGTCCATCTCAATGAGCGGAAGACCAGGGCGGAGATGCGCTTTGATGCCGTCAAAGAGGGCGGCATCGGCTTCGGGGCTGTGGAAGGGTTTTCCGGTGGCGCTGATGATGCTGATGGCTTTTTTCGGCAGCAGCACGGTGACGGGGCCACGACAGGCGTTGGCCTTCTCCGCGAGGATGCGGCCCAGTTCGGCGCATTCGGCGGGCGTGGTGCGCATGAGGGTGACCTGCGGGTTGTGGATGTAGAAAGTGCGGCCGTCGAATTTCGCCGGGATGGTGGCTCGCTCGCCGAAATTCACCATGTCGAGGCAGCCGGGTGTGATGATGGAAGGCACGCCGGTCTTCGCGGAGGCATCGAGTCGCGTGGGGCCTGCGCCGAGGATGCCGCCGACGTATTCATCGGCCCATTCGGTGGTGGTGATGTCCAAAACGCCCGCGAACATGCCGCTCTCGATGAGGGATTCCATGATGCGCCCGCCGGTGCCGGTGGCGTGGAAGACGAGCACTTCATAGCCGGCGTCTTCGAGGATCTTTTTCGCCATGTTCACGCACTCGGTGGTATTGCCAAACATGGAGGCGGCGATGAGCGGCTTGTCATCGGCGGCGGGCACTTCCGTCTCCACCATGCCGCAGATGGCCCCCGCAGCGCGGGCGAGCAGCACGCGGGAGATGCGGTTCAGGCCGCTGACATCGACAATGCTCGGAAACATGACGATGTCCTTCGTGCCGATATACGGGGCCACATTGCCAGCGGCCAAGGTCGAGACCATGACCTTCGGAAAACCAACGGGCAGGGCTCGCATGGCCGCGCTGCCAATGGCGGTGCCACCGCCGCCGCCAAGGGAGATCACACCCTGCACGCGACCTTCACTGACGAGCTTCGCGAGGTAAACAGCGGCCGCACCTGCCATGGCGGTGACGGCTTCACCGCGATCTTTTCGCTCCAGGATGCCCGCGAGGTCCACGCCATTCGCGGCGGCCACCTCTTCGCGGGTGACATCGGGTTTCACCTGCGGTGGCTCGGCGCTGCCGGTATCGATGAGGAGCGTCTGATGGCCGCGTGAGCGGATGATTTCCGCCACGTAGGCGTGTTCGTGGCCTTTGGTGTCGAGGGTGCCGAGGACTGCGATGGTGGACATAGGTGAGGTGGCAGATTGGAACGGAAAGGAGGCGGGATGGCAACCCTTCAAATGAGGCTGCGGCCCACCTCGAACTATCCGAAGTCCTCCATGGGAATTGCGATTGCCATTTCGAAGGCCGCCATCGTATAAAGCCGCCCCCACCGATGAATTTCAAAACCAGCCTTCTGTTTTTGCTGCCTGCCCTGATGCTGCCTGCCCAGCAGCCCGAGCGCCCGTGGAAGGATGCGCAGGGGCGTGTGATCACAGCGGCCTACATTTCGAGCACGGCGGACAGCGTGACGATCCGCATGACCGATGGGAAGCAGCACACGCTGCCGCTTTCACGCTTCAGCGCCGAAGATCAAACCTATGTGAAGAGCCTGGCGAGCACGCCTGATGTAAAGCCAGCCCTCCCGGTGCCTGATCCGGGCCGGGTGCCCATCGAAAAACGCGTGTGGCCGCCTCAGGTGGAGGTGCCGAAGAAGGCCGTCGAGATCACGACGACCGCCGAGAACGCCCCAGCCCGGCAGTTTGGCTATCAATCGGAGGCGTTCGAATTCACTTCGCAAGCCAAGCTGGCAGGCAGTGTGATGAAGGAAGTGGCGGTGACCTTTGAAGCCACGAAGTCCCTCGTGGCCTCGTTGCCCTGGGGTATCGTCTGCCAACCGCCGCCCGGCTTTGAACGCTACAAAGCGGCCCTGTATGAAACGCGGCAGGATTACATCGCCGCCGGCGGCCCCGAAAACTCCGGTGGCGTGTACATGAGCGGGCCGAAGATCTTCATGATCCCCTTCCCCAGCCTCGGCCTGGAGATGCGCGGTAAGACGTGGTTCAAGGACGAGAACTACCGCAGCGATACGCTGGTGCATGAGATCACCCATCAGGTGATGGACGGCTACCTGACCTTCCTGCCGAAGTGGGTCATCGAAGGCACCGCCGAATACACGGAGAACCTCCCCTACAAGAACGGCATCTTCCGTGTGGATGGCCATAAGAACGGCATGAAGGATGCCATCGAGGAGGCGGGCCGCCGGGGCTACTTCGCGCAGATCCCGAGCCTCAAGGAACACCTGTCCATGAACCGTGCGGCGTGGGATGCCATCGCGGATGATTCCAACAAGGGCATGGGAGAGCTCTACTTCCGCTCCTACCTGCTCGTGTATTTCTTCAACCACCTCGACGAAGACAAAAAGGGCACTCGCTTCATCAAATTCATGGAGGCCGTGTATGGCGAAGTGAAAGCGCTTCGGGAGTTTTTCGCTGATCCCAGGGTGAAACGCTTCCCGGATGGTCGCTTCAGCTACCCGAGCAATTTCCCACCACCCGACATCAAACCCGAAAGCGCCCCCTTCAAGCATCTCGGCATCCTCATGGAAGGTCGCACGCATGCCCAACTCGCTGAGCAGATGAAGGCAGCGTATAAGGAAGTAGGCGTGAAGCTCAGCGTGGGAGAGTGACTCGAAGCGGAAGGCACCTGGAGTAGTGGAGCGCTGGAGTATTGGGCCCCAGAAATCCATCACTCCATCACTCCATCACTCCATCACTCCATCACTCCATCACTCCATCACTCCATCACTCCATCACTCCATCACTCCATCACTCCATCACTCCATCACTCCGCAGCATCCCCTCACAGCCTTCGCAGCCCGTCTTCCGTCATCGGCGTGGGGATCTCGACGTCGATCTCGTCGATGCGGGCGAGCGTTTCGGCATCAAGGATGAGGTCAGCGGCTTTGAGGCTTTCTTCGAATTGATCCAGCGTGACGGCTCCGACGATGGTGGAGGCCACAAAATCATGCTGGCGGCTCCACGCGAGTGCCAGGGCCGTGACGCTCACGCCGATATCCCGAGCGATGATTTGCAGCCGGGCCGTGGTCTCCAGCGAGCGATCATTCACAAAACGGGCCGCCATGCGCTTCTGACGCGGGCCACCATTTTGAATGTAATCCGTGAAGCGAGCTCCGGCAGGCAAGGCACCCCCGTTGTATTTCCCGGTCAGCACGCCACCGCCGAGCGGTGAGTAGGGCAGCAAGCTCACGCCTTCCTTTCGGCAGACCTGCGCCAGCTCGCTCTCGCAGCGGCGATTGATGAGGGAGAAGTTGTTCTGCACGGAAGCCATGCGGGCGAGGCCGTGCTTCTCTGCTTCCCAGAGGTTTTTCATCACGCCCCAGCAGGTTTCATTGCTGGAGCCCCAGGCGCGGATCTTCCCCTGGTCGATGAGCATCGTGAGAGCGGTCAGCGTCTCTTCCTGCTCCATGCCGTGATCCGGCCAATGGGTTTGGTAGAGATCAATGTAGTCCGTTTGCAGACGGCGGAGGCTATCCTCGCAGGCTTGGAAGATTTGACGGCGGTCGAGAGCCGTGAAGCCACCGCGAATCGGCGGGCGAAACCAGCCGTGGCCCGGTCCGGTGACCTTCGTGGCCAGGATGATCTCACCGCGAGTCTTCCCACGCAGCCAGCGGCCCACGATCTGCTCGGTGATGCCAAATTTTTCGGCGCTGGGCGGCACGGGATACATCTCCGCCGTATCGAAGAAGTCGATCCCAGCCTCCAAAGCGCGGTCCATGATCGCGAATGAGGTCTTTTCATCGGATTGAAGGCCGAAGGTCATGGTTCCCATGCAGATGTCCGTGACGACGATGCCGGTGCGGCCGAGGCGATTGCGTTTCATAAGGTCCTCAGAGTGCTCTGTAGATGCTCTGGTGCAACTGAGGTCACGAATCATGCAACAAAAATACCGCGACCGGATGCAAAGCGCGTAGCAGCGCCATGGCGAGCGATGCATGATCGTCCTCACCATGGGCAAAGAATTCAGCACCACTCCGCAAGTCGTCCCTCACGTCGAAACCAAGCACCGCCGCATCGGCTCGCCGGTGCCACATCCAGACAGCGTGGCGCTGCTGGAGCGCATGCGTGAAGTGGAGCCGCTGTCCATGCGTGGCATGCCGCCCATCGTCTGGGACAAAGCGCAGGACATCTACGTCTTCGACAAGCACGGCAACAAGTGGCTCGACTGGAGCAGCGGCGTGCTCGTGACCAATGCCGGCCATGCCGCACCGGAGATTTGCAAGGCCATGATCGACCAGATCAACAGCGGCCTGATTCATAACTACGTCTTCCCGAGTGAAGAACGCCTCGAAACGGAAGAGATCATCGCCTCCGTCTCGCCGGAAGGGTTGAAGAAGGTTTTCCTGCTCAGCAGCGGCAGCGAGGCCACTGAGTGCGCCATCAAGCTCAGTCGTGCGCACGGCATCAAAGTCGGCGGCACGTCGAAAATCGGCATCATCGGCTTTGATCGCGGTTACCACGGCCGCACGCTCGCCAGCCAGCAGGCCGGCGGCATGGGCGGGCAGAAGACGTGGATCGTGAATCTCGACAAGGCCATCATCAACGCCCCCTTCCCTGATGGTTATTGGGAGGGCGATAGCTCCTTCGATGCCTTTTTGAAGGCCATCGAGAACAACGGCATGAAGCCCGAAAACATCGCCGGCGTCATCATGGAGAGTTATCAGGGCGTGGGGCCCGACTTTGCGCCCGTGGAATACATTCAGAAGCTCCGTAAGTGGTGCGATGAGCATCAGGTGGTGCTCACCTTTGACGAGGTGCAGTCCGGTTTTGGCCGCACAGGCAAGTTCTGGGCCTTCGAGCACTACGGCGTCACGCCGGACCTCATCTGCTGCGGCAAAGGCATCAGCTCCGGCATGCCGTTGAGCGCCGTGATCGGTCGCCAGCACATCATGGATCACTTCCCACCTGGCAGCATGACCAGCACGCACACCGGCAATCCCGTCTGCTGCGCCGCCGCCACCGCGAACATCAAAAAACTGCTCGTCGAAGACCTCACCGGCAACGCGGCCAAGCTCGGCGTGATTTTGCACGAGCGCTGCAAAGCCATTCAGGCACGTCATCCGAGCGTCATAGGTCATGTAACCTGCGCGGGACTCGTCGCCGGTCTGCAAGCCGTCGTCCCAGGCAAGAAAGAGCCGAACCACGATTTCGCCCATCGCGTCATCGAACTCTGCTACCAGCGTGGGCTGCTGCTTTTCGCTCCCGTCGGTGCCTGGGGCCAGACCATCAAGATCTGCCCGCCGCTCACCGTCACCGAAGAGGCCCTCATCGAAGCCTGCGACGTGCTCGACAAGGCGGTGGATGATGCCGTGGCGGAGCTTGCGTAACGGTCCATCCATGGCCACCGACGCCACCAGAAGCTGACAAAAAAATGGGAACAAAAAAGGATATTTTCTGTCCCCATTTTTTTGTCAGCTAGATCGGGTTTTGTTCATGCTCTTCACCCGACCTTTGCAGCTTCTTTTTCGATCAGCGCCGCGATCTTCTCAGCGCAGTCCTTCACGGATTGCTTCTGAGCAGCTTGCTTCATTTTGTTCGCAACTTTGGTATCGGTCAGGATGCTGCGCACCGCCTCGGTGAGCGTGTCGGCATTCAGTGTGGCTTCCGGCATCATTTTGGCCGCGCCAGCCTGATCAAAGATCTCGGCGTTGCGAGTCTGATGATCTTCCGCGGCATGCGGGTAAGGCACCAGCAGGCTTGGAACGCCAAAGTAGGCCAGTTCCGTCATGCTGGAGGCACCGCTGCGAGCGATGGCGAGGTCCGCCACGCGATAGGCGAGGTCCATGCGATGGCAAAAAGCGGCCACATGCTGCTTGAGCAGCGGGTGCTTCGCATACACATCCCGCACCTCTTCGTAATCGGTGGTGCCCGCGATGTGCAGGACCTGGATGCCCATGGCTTCAAACTGCTCCAGCGCCATGCCGACGACGCGATTGATGCCGCGAGCGCCCTGGCTGCCGCCCATGATGAGGAGCGTGCGCTTGTCTTTGTCGAGCTTGAAGAAGGCGTGCGGATCATCCGTGTTCTTCTCCTTCATCGTGCTTCGAATCGGTGTGCCCACGACGCGGACATCGGGATGCTTGGGAAACAGCGGTTGGCAGGCTTCGAGACCGCAGAGGACGATGTCGGAGTAGCGGGCGTTGAGCTTGTTCGCCTTGCCGGGGATGGCATTGCTCTCGTGGATGAGCGTGCGGCACTTTTCTTTCCGGCCGGCAAACAAGGGCGCAAAGGACGTGAAGCCGCCCATGCCGAGCACCACACTCACCTTCCCCTCGCGGATGATCTGGCGGCAGCGCTTGGTGCCCTGCCACAGCCCTTTGAGAAAGCCCACCATCTTCGGCGACCAAGGCTTCGGCATGGCCAGGAAAGGCATTTTCTCGAACCGCAGTTCCTTGTGTCCGCTGGCCGCAAGGGAGTCGATCTTCTTCTCGCTAATGAGCAAAGTCACCTCGTGCCCATGCTTCGCCAGCACCTCGCCGACGGCGATGCCCGGAAACAGATGCCCCCCCGTGCCGCCGCACGCGATGAGGACGTGAATTTTAGATTGGTTCGCTTTCAAGGTTGGAAAGTCCCCCGGTGTATAGAAGAACTGCCCAGCATGCAACCGGTCAGATGACGAAAGTCAGCCCCACCTCCTCACTTCCCAGCCAGCTCATAGCACACGGCTTCGCGGTCGTTTCGGAGCAGCAGCCAGCGGCCGGCGAGGGTGGGCGGGTTCCAGGTTTTGGATTTGAGGGCGTCGAGGCGGGCGATTTCGATGAGCTTTTCCGGGGAAGGCTTCACGAGCACCACCGGGCCTTTTTCGGTCTGGATGAGCAGGAGGTCATCGCCGACGCGGATCTGCTGGCCAAAGCCATAGCGACCTTCCCGCCAGGTGCGTTCGCCTGTTTTCAGGTTCACGCAGCAGAGCGTGCCTTCGTCGATGGCATAGGCGTGATCGCCGAAGACACTGGCGCTGCTGAATTTCGTGCGAGGATTGCTCTCCGCCCAGATGACACTCGGTGTCTTGGAGCCTGTGATCTCCAGCAGATGGCTTTTGAGGCCGTAGCTGGAGGTGATGAGCAGTTGGTTTGTTCCCACGACCAGCGGCTGGGCGACTTTGGGAAACATGCCTGGCCATTCGAAACTCCACAGCACCTCACCGCTGCCTACTTCGTGCCCGGAGACGCTGCCACGGTTCACGGTGACGATCTGCTCCTTCCCAGCGAGGGTGAGCAAAACGGGCGAGGCATAGCTGCCGCCATCGTTTCCCGCTTTCCAAGCGATCTCGCCTGATTGCCGATCATAGGCAATCAATGAAGCCCCATCATCGCCTGCAGAGCAGATGACGTGCGAGGCGGTCAGCAAGGGCGAGGAGCTTTTGCCCCATTCGAGGTTTCGTGAGGCTCCACCATCCTTCAGCACCTCACGTTGCCATTTTTTCGTGCCAGTGGCGAGATCGAGGCAGTTCAGATGCCCCATCGCTCCCATGGTGAAAACCACTCCCGCCACCGAATCGACCGTGGGCACGGCTCGCGGACCTTCGCCGCCCATCAACTCGTTGAAGTGCGCTTTGTCCGTGTGAGACCAGAGCAGCTTTCCATCGCGAATGTCGTAGCAGGTGACGCACTCAAGTTCACCACGCTGTTCCTGCGTGATGGCTCGATGCCCCGCCACCGCAAAGCCTGCCCAGCCGGGGCCAATTTGAATGCGCCAGACCTCGCGAGGAGGCTTCGCCGCCCAATCGGTTTCAAATTCCGCCGCAGGCAGCACGCCATCGCCTTTCGCGCCGAGAAAGCGCGGCATGTCACGCACGCCCGCCGGTGCTACATCGGCCAAAGAAGGTTCCGCCTTCACCTCGCCGAGCATGGGAAGTTCCGGCGCATCCTTCTTCTGCCACCTGAACGCGAGCTGTGGCCAGGCTGAGCCATCGGCGGAGCCTTCGTAACGCACGGCGAAGCGGAAGAACAGCACCACTAGCACAGCACCGAGGAGGAAGACGGCGAGCCGCTTCAAGCGCTGGCCTTTTTGGTGCAGCGCCCACCACAGACCATTCAGCAGCAGCCAAAGCACGGGGACCAGCACCACGGCGGCGGAGCGCATGACATTGTCCGTCAGCCACATCCAGGCGAGCAGACCTCCGAGAAGAACGGTGGTGACGAGAGGAAAAAGGGGCGGCATGGCAGAGAGAATTCGTTTCGGTTACTTCCACAGATTCCCATCCTTCAGCCATTCGCGCACGAGATCGCGAAAGGCCGACACGGCGGGATCATCACCTTCTTTGGCCCATACCATGATGAGAGGGATGGTGCTGTGCGGCTTCAGCGGGATGAGGGCGATGTTCTTGCTCATCGTGCTCTCCGGCACCACGCCGATGCCAGACCCGGCCTCGACGTATTGCAGGATGGTGCCGATCAGGCTCGGCGTGTGCGTGAGGCGTGGTTCAAAGCCCGCCGCGGCACAGGCGGCATGGATTGCATCATGCGAACTGGCTCCTTCCCGACGGGCAAGGATCACCAGCGACTCTCCAGCGAGCTTTTTCCATGGGATCGAGGTCAATTTGGCCCAGGGATGATCCTTCGGCACGGCCGCGCAGAATTTCTCCTCACGCAGCAGCAGCGATTGCAGCCCCAGTTCGTCATGGGCCAGCACCGGTCGCGTGAGGCCGACGGAGAGTTTGCCTTTGGAAACCATCTCCCAGACGCGTTCCGGGGTCCGTTCCTCCAAAATCACATTCACGCGGGGAAAACGCCGGGCGTATTCTTTGAGCAGTCGTGCTAGAAACGACCGCGTGGGCGGGCCGATGTAACCGAGACGTAGTTCGCCTTCCTCGCCCTTCGCCGTGCGGCGCACCCGTTTGAGCGCATCATCGAAACGTTGCAGCAGCAGCCCCGTTTCCCGCAGCAGCACTTCGCCTGCAGGCGTGAGGCGTGGAGAACGGCTCTCACGCTCAATCAAAGAGGTGCCCAGTTCCCGCTCCATCTCCTGCACCGCACGGCTCAGCGCCGGCTGGGCAATGCGCAGCCGCCGCGCCGCGCGGGAGAAGCTCAGCTCCTCGGCCACGGCTTGGAAATATCGAAGGTGTCGCAGTTCCATGAAGTGCCGCGAGGCTTACCGGCGGGCTTTCGAGCGGTCAAGCCCGGCGGCGGGAGCAAACGCCACCTTGCGACTTTCCAAACACAGCCTAAACCGAACGCATGGCGACCTTCTCTTCCGGCTTTTTGCAGTTCACTCAGACAGGAAACCCCGCCGAGGTGCTCCACGCCGCGGAACGCGAGGTGAAACCACCCACCGGCCATGAGGTGCTCGTGCGCATGCGTTACGCACCAGTGAATCCCGCCGACCTCAACTTCATGGAAGGCACCTACGGGCGCACGCCCACGCCTCCCTGCATCCCAGGCCACGAAGGCTGCGGCGAGGTCGAGGCCGTGGGACCTGAGGTGAAATCCCTCGCCAAAGGGGATGTCGTCATCTCGCTGCTCGGCACCGGCTGCTGGGCACAGCATGTCACCGGCCCCGAGCATGCCTTTGCCAAGGTCCCATCCCGCATCGACGCCGTGCAGGCGAGCATGCTCCGCGTGAACCCCGTCACAGCCTGGCTCATTTTGAAGCACTTCATCGAGCTGGAACCCGGCTCCTGGGTGGTGCAAAACGCCGCGAACTCCGGCGTTGGTCGCGCCTTGATCCAAATCGCGAAACGATTCGGCCTCAAGACGCTGAACTTCGTTCGCCGCGAGGAACTCATCGCCGAATTGAAGGGCCTCGGGGCCGACGAAGTCCTGCTCGATACCGATGAAAGCGTGGCCCAGGCCAAGCTCATCCTCGGCAAAGCGCCCGTCCTGCTCGCCGCGAACGCGGTCGGTGGCGACAGCGCCATTCGCCTGATGGACGTGCTGAGCAGCGAAGGTTCGCTCATCACCTACGGCGCCATGAGCCGCCGCAGCCTGAAGGTGCCCAACAAATTCCTAATCTTCAAAAACCTCTCGCTGCGTGGCTTCTGGGTCACGAAATGGTTCGAGAAAGCCACCCGCGAACACCTCTACGACGTGCTGGAACCGCTCACCGAGATGATTTTGGCCAATGAACTGGTCACCGCCACCGACGAGATCGTTCCCTTCCGCGATTGCGCCAAGGCCATCCGCCGCGCCCAGGAAAACAGCCGCTCTGGGAAGGTGATTTTAGACTTTGCGTAGGGGGTGAGGCTTAAAACGTAACGCTTAAATTACGCATTTAGCGTTCTTTAAAACGTAACCAAACCGAGGCGTGAAAGGGGTTCGTCCGGGAAGTTGATGCCTTATCCAAGAGACAGATCGTTCGACGTCCCCTCACGTAACCTCTCCCCGCTGGACGTATCCGCCTGCTAGTTGGCGGGACGACGGGGAGAGGTTAGGTGCACTGCCATTTAGTTCGCGATCGGGCCTGCAGCACTGCTTCGACTGCCAGTCGAAGCTACGGCAACCGCCGCGAGGCGTAGCTTCGATTGGCAATCGAAGTCGAACGTCGCCTGACTTCGAATACCATTCGAAGAATTTCGCTGCGGCATCGCTGGTGGCTCTCGGTGTGCTGACGCCCGCCGCTACTTTGGGGTCACTTCAAAAGCGTGGCTTTCAGAAACGCCGTGGCTTTCTCCCGGAACTGCTGCTGGCGCTTTTCATCGACGAAACCGCAGGCGAGCTGGCCGAGGAGGTCGGTGGGCCATTCGGCGTCGAGGTGGGTGGCACCGGGGATGCGGGTGAGCTGTTTTTCGCCCTGAATGGCCTCGACCAAGGCGTTGGCGTTGCCGTGCATGTTCCATGCTTCGGGTTCGGCGAGCAGGAGGAGGGAGGGAGCTTTCAGTTTCGCGGCGGCCACTTTGCCTTGGCCGTTCATATCGACCGGGTCGAGGCCCACCCAGGCATCGACGGGCGTGTGCGTGGTGGCGAGCAGAGTGGTCAAACCGCCCATCGAAAAGCCCATGAGGGCGACGTAACGCTTTTCACGATACTTTTCGACCAAAGCGGCCAAAACACGGCCATTGAGCTCATGATCCGCGAAAGCGGGCTGCGTCGGCACGACGACGAAAAAGCCCTGTCCGGCCAAGTGACCACCCCAACCAGCCATGTAACGCTTTGATCGTAAGAAACCATGCGCCACGACGACAAGCGGGGCGTTTTCGTCCTTCGCGGGGCGGTAGAGGGTCAGGGAGACGCTGCGGCCCGCGAGGTCGAGTCTGATGTGCTCTTTTTTCACGCCGGGCGGCAGCGGCGGAGCCTCGGTGCGGCTGGAGCAATGGACCAAAACAACCAGCAAAAGGAGGAAAAGGAGGGTTCGGAGGAGCCAGCGGCGCATGGGGGCATCATGAACAACCTTGTTCACATATTCACAAAAAAATTGTGAACATGTTTAACATTTGTTAAATATCCGGCGATGTCGAAAAAGAATACCCGCCGCTTTCAGCACGAGGCCGCCACCCGGCCCATGGGCATCAACAACCGTGCCGACGTGCAAAGCGAGTGGTGGCGCTATGTATCGAAGCAGGTCATCGGGGCCTGCGTGCTCTTCCCGCTGGCCCTCATCACGGCGGCGACGCTGCTCGTCATGCTCTGGCGAGCCTGCAAGGACATGGAATTCTGGCGCAGCCGGGAGTTTATCTGGTTCGCCGTCGGCGGAGCAAGCTGGGGCGTGATGTGGCACCTCGGCGTGCGACCCGTCACGGCGTATGTCTTTGGCCATGAGATGAGCCACCTCGTCACGGCACGACTATTCGGCGGGGAGATCTTCGATTGGAAGGCCAGCGCCTCGGGCGGCTATGTGGAGACGAACAAGTCGAACACCTGGATCACGCTGGCTCCCTACCTGCTGCCGTTTTACACCACCATCGTGCTGGTGCTTTTCGGTGTGGCCGGGCTCTTCCTCGAAATGCATGAGCCCGTCAAAATCGGGCGGCTGAGCATCGTCCCTGCGCTGGTGTTTTACTACCTCGTGGGGCTGACGTGGTGGTTTCACGCCACCTACACCGCCAAAACCATCCGCCTGGAGCAGGGCGATCTGACGAAGAATGGCGAGTTCTTCTCGATGATGCTCATTTTTCTTTTCAACACGGGCGTCCTCATGTTCATGCTGCTCGCTGCGTCGCCCTCGCCCGCTCTCGGGCTCGGCGAGGTGGCGCACTGCTGGTGGGGAGTGGCCTCCGATATGCTGGGCTGGGCGCTTCCCTTTCTGTGAAGCCCTGACCTCCCCTTCCCTCGCATGATCTATGGCATCGCCCTCGGTTCGAACCTCGGTGACCGCTCGGAGCACCTCCGCCGCGGCCTCGACCTGATCCGCGAGAGCGTGCCCGGTGCCACGATCCGCACTGCGGCCATCTATGAAACCGCGCCCGTCGATTGTGCTCCCGGCACGCAGGCTTTTCTCAACACCGCCATCGAGCTGGAGGCGGGTATCCTCCCGCACGATCTCCACGCAAAACTGAAGGCCATCGAGACCGCCCTCGGCCGCCCGCCGCTGCATGAGCGCAATTCGCCGCGCACGCTCGATCTGGATATCCTGCACGCCAGCCACCTCGTCATCGACGATGAAGCGCTCACCGTCCCGCATCCGCGACTGCACCAGCGCCGCTTTGTACTCCAACCCATGGCCGATTTGAACCCCGGCCTGCGTCTTCCCAATCAATCCAAGACCATCGCCGAGCTGCTCGCTGACCTCGACGACGATCTCACCGCCGTGAAAACCTTTCTCCCACCTCTTCCGAACCTCGCCTCGCTTCGCGAGCGCAAGCAGCTCGGTCAAAAAATCGCCGTCCTCACCGCCTACGACTATCCCACCGCCCGCCTGCTCGACGAAGCCGGCATCGACCTCATCCTCGTGGGCGATTCGCTCGGCATGGTCGTGCATGGTCTGCCTGATACGACGGGCGTGACGATGGACATGATGGTCATGCACACCGCCGCCGTGTGCCGAGGCGTCCAACGAACGCCCGTGATCGCTGATCTACCTTTCGCCAGCTACCGCACGCCGGAGGAGGCTCTCACCAATGCTCGTCGTCTCATGGCCTGCGGCGCTGCCGCCGTGAAGCTCGAAGGCGGCGTGGCCCATCTCCCGGAGGTCAAAGCCATCATCGAGGCAGGCATCCCTTTTGTCGGCCACATCGGCATGCTGCCGCAAAGCGTCAAAGAAGAGGGTGGCTACAAAAAGAAGGGCAAAACGGCCGATCAGATCACCGCGCTGCTCGCCGATGCCAAAGCTCTCGATGAGGCTGGAGCCTGCGCCATGGTGCTCGAAAGCATCGTGCCAGAGGTCGCCACCCAAATCACTGCCGCCGTGAAGGCCAGCACCATCGGCATCGGTGCCGGAAGCGCCACCGATGGGCAGGTGCTCGTCACGCCTGATCTCTTGGGCTCCTTTCCCTGGTTCCGCCCGCCCTTTGCCAAAGCGAGAGCGGATGCCGCGGCTGAGACTCTGCGGGCCGTGCGGGAGTATGTGAGCGAGGTGCGGGGGTGAGGTGGCTTTTCAACGTACGCATCTCATCGGCGTGCTGACGCCCGCCGCTACGGGAGGAGCCTGGCGTAGCGGAAAACGTGAGTTTTCCCAAGCGAGCGGCTCACTCGCTTCGCTAGAGCCCTCGGCGTGCTGACGCCCGCCGCTACGAGAATGGCTTGGCGTAGCGGAAAACGTAAGTTTTCCGCAGATGACGCTTTTTTCCTCTCGACAGAAACACCGGTTTCTCGCGAGGATTCGATCATGGATCCGGATTCCAAGCACGACTGGCTGCGCCGCTTGCCCGATGGCTTTTACCGGGGTTCCAGCACGGTGCATTGGCAGATGACGATTCAGGATCGCGTCACGGGGTGGCTGAAGCCGGGGTTTCATCCACGCTTTCGGGAACTGCTTCTTCACACCCTAGCTCGCTTTGATCTCGTCTGCCCGATCTACTGCTTGATGCCCGACCACCTGCACCTTCTCTGGATGGGCGTGGCGGAAACGGCGGAGCAGAAGAAAGCGGCGAAGTTCTTCCGCGAGCAAATGAATGCGCTTCTGGATCGCTGCCAGCCAGGGACGCGCTTTCAAACGCAAGCCTATGACCATGTACTACGTCAGCACGAGAAAGCCGCGGACGCGGTGCGGGAGATGGCGCATTACATCGAGCAGAACCCGGTGCGTGCGGGTCTCGTGAAACACCCGCGACAGTGGCCGTATCTCGGCTGCCTGGTCACGGGCTATCCGAAGCTCCATCCGCTGGAAGAAAATTACTGGGACAAATTCTGGCGCATTCGAGCGGCGATGATTGAGAATCGGCCTGTTCGCAGCGGAAAACGTGAGTTTTCCGAAGAGAGCGACTCGTCGGCGTGCTGACGCCCGCCGCTACGGGAAAGGCTCGGCGTAGCGGAAAACGTCAGTTTTCCAAAGCGAGCGGCTCACTCGCTTCACCATGGCTCTCGGCGTGCTGACGCCCGCCGCTACGCGAAACGCTCGGCGTAGCGGAAAACGTCCGTTTTCCGAAGAGAGCTATCGCGACGATCACGGCGCGGGCACGATCCATTCGCCGCGGGTGCCAACAGCGGGCTTGAGGAAGAAGGCGCGATTCAGCGGGAAGAGAAGCGTGGCGTTCTGGCTGCGAAGCGCGGCGTCGGTGGTGTAGGACCAGGAGGCGGTGCCGGTGAGGCTGTTCTTGAAAAGCCAGAGACCGGTGTAGCCGCTGGAGCCGGGTGTGGCATCGCCTTTCCAAAGCTGGAGGGTATCGGCGGTGTTCGGATTGATGCTGGCGAGGAAGCCGGTGAGCATGGCGAGGCTGTTCGGCGAGGCGGCGAGCGGCCAAGGGGCGGTGAGGAACTGGTTTCCTTCACTCACGCGGATGGCGAAGGGCGTGGTGCGAACGCGGCCGGTGATGAAGAGACTCCTCGCGGTGGTCAGCGCCGATTTGAAGAGCACGCCGGAGCCGGGAGCGATGATCGTGGCATCGGCATTGGAGAGCGTGGCATCGCCACTGGCGGTCCATTGCAGGGTGTTACCGGACTGGAAGAGCCAGAAGGTGCGGAAGCTGCCATTTTCGAGGAAGAGCACCTGATCTGCCGAGCTGGCACTGGTGGAGCCTCGGAGGGCTTTTTTGGCAAACACATCGCCCAGCGTCACATGCTTGTGCACGGCAATCTGGATGCCGGTGAGGCTGGCGGGCAGTTCGGCGAGCGTGTTGCGAGGTGACTCAGCGTCGATGACGAGCGCCCGATCGCCCACCAGGCTCAAATCGAGGCGATGACCGGCGAGCGGGCCGTTGCGAAGTTCGACATAATACTTCGCACCTTCTTCGACGAGCGCAGGGAGGTAGCTGGCATCGCTGAGGAAGAGGCTGCGACCGCTCACGCTATGCACGAGGCCGGTGAAGATCGGGGCATTCAAGGTCTGCACGCCGATGCTTTGAATGCCGGCGGTCAAAGCAAGCGTGCTCCAGGCCTGCGGCGGTGTGGCAGCAGTCTCGGAGCCGCCGAGACGCTGCACGCGGAGACGGATGATGCCATTCGCCCGCTCGGGAAGCGTCCAGCGAAGGGTCTCGGTGCCGTCTTGGTTGTCGATCACCGCAGGAGCGATGTTGAGTGCGGCCCAGGCTTTGAGGTCACTCGTCGATTCGAGGAACCAGCGGAGGTCGGCGATGCTGGTAGCCTTGGTGAGGCTGGCGATGCCATTTTCGATGTTGAGGGCATCTCCGCTGCTCACGCCACTGCCGGCGGGGGTGCCGAGTGCGTATTCGAGCAGATCGGCGAGGTCGTCCCCATCGGCGTTGAGCGTGTTGCCATTGCTGCGCGGGCTGGCGAGCCATTCAGCGAAGCTCGCGGGATACGGCGCGGCATTCATGCCATTCTCGTTGATGAGCAGGGCATTGGTCGGAATGACCTCATAACCATGTGTGGGACCTTCCCACCAGAGCTGGGCCACGGATTCTCCACTGGCCTCATAGAATTCCATCTTCATCACCACGGGCACACCGGCCTGGAGATTGATCGAGCCGTAGTCCCAGGTCTCGCCATGGTTGGTCCAGTTGTCGATGATGAGCACGTTGTTCACCCACAGGCGCACGCCGTCGTCGCTGCGTGTGTTGAAGGTGTGCAGACCAGTGGCACGCGGGATGACGCAGCCATGCCAGCGCACGGAGAAGTTGTCACTCGGCAGGCGGGAGTCGGGCGCGGCGGTCCAGATGAAGTTGATGGTCGGGTCGATGCGGCTGAAGCGGAGTTGGTCAAAGTTCAACCCGGCGAAGTAGTCGGCGGTGATGCCGTTTTGGCGTGTCACGGGGGCGTAGTTCGTGCTGAGGGTGTTCGAGGCGGTGTTCCCCTGCCCGGCGCTGTCGAGAGCCACGTTGGCAGGCAGCGAGACGGCGACGACGCCGGTCGCCGTGGGCTGCACGGTGGCGATCCAAAGGGAACCACTGCCGCTGAGGCCGGTGACGGTGCCATTCGTCACGGTGAACTCGGTGCCGAGCAGGCCGGTGACCGTTTCGCTGAACTGCGCATTCACTGTGAAGCTGCCGGTGACGGTGCTCGATGCAGTCGAAAGCACGACGGTGGGCAAAGGATCGCTCGGTGCCGTGTAAGTCACGCTCAGCGCATTCGAAGCCGTGCTCGTGTTGCCCGCGGCATCGCTGGCGGCATTGGCCGGCATGGTGATGGCGACCGCACCATTCGCCGTGGGGGTGACGCGGATGCTGTAGGCTGCACCGGAGCCAGTGAGGTTTGACGCGGTGCCGTTCGTGACGACGAAATCGGTGAGCGCCACACCCGTGACAGGCTCGCTGAAGGTCGCGTTCACCGTGAAGGGCGCATTGACACTCGTTGAAGAAGTCGCGAGCTGCACGGAAGGCTTGGTGGTATCAGGCGCCGAGGTGTTTCTCAATTCAACCCAGTTCAGATTCACGCCACCGTTGACGAATTCGAGGCGGATGGTGCTGCTGCCGTTCGCGTTGATGGTCACATTCGGAAGGGTGAAGGTGCGCCAGGTGAGCCAGCCGCCCGTGGAAGTGATGTTGAAGGTGCTCACCGCCGTGCCGTTCACGACGACGCGGATCTGCGCTGGTCCGGCCAGTGGTGTGGCGGCACGAGCACTGAGCTCGTAGGTGCCTGGCGAGAGGTCTTTGGTAAAGCGCAGCCATTCGCCGGCCGCCGTCCAGCCCACCGAGGGCGTGCCATCCGTGTCGCCGGAGGCCTCAATGTCCACGCCGCTCGTGCGATAGCTAAAGCCACCCCATGTGAGACCAAAGTTCTCCGCCTCGGTGTCATTGTAAGCCGCACCTTGAGCACCGGCATCGAAGTCCTCGGCCTGCAACAGCACGCGAGTCACGACCACAGGCGGCGTAAAGGTCACGTTGAGCGTGTTGGAAGCCGTGTTCGTATTGCCTGCGGCATCAGCAACGCTTCCAGCGGGCAATTGAACCGTCACGACACCAGCAGTGGTCGGCGTGATGGTGACACTGCTGCTGGTCAAAGCGGACGCGGTGCCATTGGTGACGGCAAAATCAGCCAAAGCCAGACCGGTGATCGTTTCGCTCGGCGTGATGGTGACAACGAACGGAGCGGAAACACTGTTCGAAGCTGTCGTGAGCGTGATGGTGGGCTTCGTCACGTCACTGCCATTGGTGATGTTGAGCACGTTGGAGGCGAGATTGGCGACACCGAGCGAATCGGTCATCTTTCCGGCGGCGATACTGATCTGAATGTTTGCCGCGGTTGGCGTGACGTTGAAGTTGAAGGCCGTTCCAGTGAGCGTGAAGCCGCTGATCGTGCCGCCGGTGATCGTGATGTCGCCAACGACGAAGCCCGTCGCGGCTTCGCTGAGCGTGCCGGTGACCGCGAAGGTGCTCGTGACGTTCGTGCTGGCGGTGGCGAGCACGATATTGATCGGTGCGGGAGCACTCACGGTGGAGTCTTCGATTTGAGAGAGATAAGCCACGAGTTGAGTCATCTGCGTCGCGGTGAGCGTCACGCCCTGGTGGGCGCTCACAGCCTCGGCGAGCGTGGCGGCACGACCATCATGAAGGTAAGGAGCGGTGTTCCAAAGGCCGCGCAGCGTGGGCACATCGAAACCGGTGAGAGCGCCATTGAGACGCTTGCCGCTGGTGGGTTTGATGGTGCCGATGTCGCGGAAGACATTCAGCGCGGAATTCGTGAAACGCGTGCCGCTGTGGCAGGAGGCGCAGTTGAGTTGCTTGAACAGTGTCTGACCGGCGGTGGCATCGGCGGTGAGCGTGCCATTCGTGTTGCGGTTCGGGCTGTTGCCGGTGGTGGCGAGCGAGTTCACATACGCGGCGAGGGCATCGAGATCCGTGCTGCGTCCGGCATTGGCGGTGCCGAGAGGCGGATGCGGCGTGCCCGTGGCGATGAGGCCAAGGCCGCCTGCAAAGCCACGAATCTGGCCTTCGAAGTCCTGTATCTCGTCGAAGTTGCCCGTCCAATGCGCAGGACCATGATTGGCATGGCCTTTGAGGCTGATGTTGTTGCGCAAACCTTCGCCAAAGCCGGTGAAGTCCCACACACGGCCGTCCTGACCTCCATCATTGTGGCACCCGGCGCAGGAGACGTATTGCTGAAGGGCGAGTCGCTGATCGGCGGAGTCGTAGAAGAGCTGTTTGCCGTTCAAAATGTTCGCCGCGAGCTTTTCGGTGGTGATGCAGGCGAGCGTGGCGGTCAGCGTGGGAGCGGTTTCAGCTCCGTCGATGAGGGCTGAGGCATTGTGAATGGTCACGCTGCGATCCATGAAGTTGTGCACGAAGACCGTGCGACCATCCGGCGAGGTCACGACACCCTGCGGGGCACGCCCGGCAGTGAATCGAAGCAACTCGCGTTTGCCATGCGAATCCACAACAGCGACCTCGCGACTGCCTTCGAGTGCGGTGAAAAGGTACATGCCCTTTGGCTCGTAGCAGCCGGTGACAGCAATGCCGGCGTCGTTGTAATCAATGCGGGCCGCGAAGTCTTCCGCGTCGGTCGTGAGATCAATTCGCGAGGTGATGCTGCGCACGGCGCTGTCATGCGTGAGCGGCTGGTTATCACGAAGCATACCACGCTTGATGTTGTCTTTCTTCGAGGGCACCCAAGCGGTTCGTCCATCGGGGCTGATGACGGCGGGGCCGAGGTAGTTTGGAATGCCACGACCGGCGATGGAGCTGTCCGTTTCATTACTGTGCTCCAAGATGATCGTCTTGGCCACGGCCATCGTGGCGGTGGTGATCACCGCGACCTGTCCGCCAAACTTCGTGGTGCCGCTCTGCGAGGTCACGACAGCTGTTTCTTCTCCGGGAAGACGAGGTGTGATGAAGCGAGTGGCATACAGCTTCGTGCCATCGGCGCTGATGGAAAGGTGGCGCACATCACTGCCCACCGTGGCGGTGCCGGCAATGGTGCTGGGGGCAGTGCGGGCGATCTTGATGACGCGACCGGTGTCTTGCAGTGAGACATAAGCTGTGTTGCCAGTGGAATCAAAAACGATGCCGTAAGGCCGTGAGCCACGAGGCAGCGTGACGGTTTGCGCCAGGGCGAGGCTGGTGTTGATGATGCTGATGCTGGCGGATTCGCTGTTCACGATCCACGCATTGCCATCGGAGGCGATGGCGACACTGCGCGGAGCGGAACCGGTGGCGATGATGCCACTGCGAGCACGCGTGACGGCATCGAAAACGGTGACGCTGTCCTGATCGGGGTTAACGACCCACAGACGGGCATTGGCACCGCTGCGCACCTGATAAGCCATCGTGCTCGACACACGCGGCTGAGCCGTGGTGAGCACCGCGTGAACGCCTTGGCGGAAGCTGGCGATCAATTCACGACCGGTGGCATCGCGAGCGGTGACGGTGACGATGTAGCGTCCAGGTGTGGCGAAGGTCTTCGTGGCTGTTTTGGCACTGCTGAAGGCGGTATCCGCACTGCCATCGCCAAAGTTCCATTTGAACTGCGGATTCAAACCACCGGTGGAGGTAGCGGTGAAGGTGATGGCGGTATTCACAGGGGCAGGAGCACCGGTGAGCGCTCCAAGCGTGAGCGGCGCATTGATGGTGAAAGTGAACGCAGCGGTCACCGCAGCATTTTTACCATCGCTGACGCTCACCACGACATTCGACGTTGCTGCGGTGGTCGGCGTGCCGGTGATGCGTCCGGTCGCTGGAGCGATGCTCAGGCCTGCGGGCAAGCCGGTGGCGGAATAGGTGAGCGCGTCGTTCTCCGCATCGGTGGCATTGATTTGAAGGGTGACGGCATTGCCGACGACATTCGTCTGAGCGCCGGGATTGGCGATGACAGGAGGCTGGTTAATGGACCACGGCGTGAGGTAGAGGCCATCGATCACGACTGGTCCGCTGGCGGTGCCGGGGATTTCCCACGCGACAGCGAGGTTGTCACCGCCTGCGCCTTCTTTCATCAACGCCTCGATGTAATACCTCTGACCGGCCTGGAGGGTGATGAGCGCGGAGGTCTGCTGCGTGAATTTCGTCCACTGACGCGAATCGCTCCACTCGGGCACATTCGCGATCTGCACAGCGTTCGCCGCGCTGTCGGTGGTGCTGAGCAACAGACGCGTCTCGTCATCACCCGCGACCCAGAAACGATACTGGCCGGTGACAGGAGGATGCACCCAGCCACGCATGCGCTGACCGAGATTGTCTGCCCAGTTTGTGGGCGCTTCAAAGGTCGTGCGTGTGTCACGTCCAGTGGGTGTGTTGGGATAGGCGGTGCTGCTGGTGAGATTGGCGATGAGGTTGCCGGCAATGTTCAGCCACCATTCCCGCAGGATGCCACCGCTACCGAGCTGGGTGGGAATGATGGTCCAGCGCACTTGAATGCTGCCAGTGGGCCCAAGCGAGGACTTCGCATTGATGGTGGCGGTGAAAACGCCAAGTGCCGAGGGCGTGCCGGAGATGAGGCCGGAAGTGGCATTGATGGAAAGCCCGGTCGGAAGACCGGTGGCGGACCACGCCATGGTGCCCGGACCGGTGGCGGTCATCTGAAGCGAGACGCTTTGGTTGAGACGCGTCGTCTGATCTCCGGGCGATGTCACCACAGGCACATTGTCCGCGGAGACCTGGATGATTTTTGAAACCGAGAAGGGCCCGGTGGGCGAGATGGCAAAGAGCATCCAGTAGCCCGGCGTCATCACATTGAGATTCGCATGCGAATGAACGGTGTAATTGCCCGCCGTGTCTTCCGTGAAGGGCAGATTGAGGAAGCGCAGGTCCGTGCCGACGCTGTGCGTGAGCGAGGAGAGCTTGATGAAGGTGAAGTTTTTCATGCCCGCAGTGGCTTTGACGCTGAAAGCCATGCCCGGGCCGATTGAAGCAGGAGCATCGTTGATGACCGGACGCGTGGCGAGCGTGCCGTTGGCATTGAAAAGGCATCCCGGCGTGTAGATCTGCGCATCACGATGGTCAGCCGCATTGCCGCTGAGACCGCCACCGCCGCTCCAAACGCGTCCGTCCGGCAGCAGCACGGCGAGCGAGTGGTAGTTCCGAGGCACGCTGGCATTCGCGGCGGCACGCCACTGGCCGGTGGAGGGATTCCAGATCTCCGGCGTGAGCACGGTGCCAACGTCGCTGAACTTTTGAGTCGAATTGTTTCCGCCAATGACCATCACCTCGCCGTTCGGCAGCAAGACGCCATTGGAGAAGGTGCGTGCGTTGAGCATTGAACCGGTTTGCGTGACGACAGGCGTGGGGCCGTTGAAATCGACGATGTAGGCGAGATTGGTGGTGCCATTCGTCGTCGTGCGTCCAGACGCTTGCAGTACCTTACCAATATCAAACATCACCGCCGCGCCGTCTTTCGGGTAGAACGTGCCTGGCACATCGACCCCGGTGTCGGTCATGAGGCCGCTGAGGCTCGTCTGGTCAACCCAGTGCATGTTGTTGGTGGGGCCGCTGTGGAAGATTTTGCCGCTCGGCGCGAGGTGCAGCAAGGGATGCCAGATGGATTCAAAGGTGTTGTCCCCATGCGCCACGGTCCAGTTCATGTTCGTGTAGCGCTGCCAGCCGGTGCCTTCGATCCAGCGCTCGGAGGTGTTGCTGCCGCCACTGCCCATGGCGGTGAAGACCTGGCCGTTCGGCAGAGCCACGCTGGTGTTGTACCAACGAGCATCCTGCATATTCGGCAGGGCGCTCCAGGTGTTGGTGCGCCAGTCGAAGATGCTGCTGAGCACCGTGGTGTTGCGTCCGCCATTCACCACCACGCGGCCATCCTTCAACAAGGCCACCCCACCGCAAAACATGTCATGACGCGAGTTGTTGAACTCGACGAACTGCCCCGTGCGATAGTCCCAAGTGGCCGCGTAAGTGAACTCCGGCCCTCCGGGGAAGGTCGTGCGCTGATTCGAGGCAAACGTGAGCAGGCGGCCATCCGGAAGCTGCGCACAAGTCACCGGAATGTGCGGCGTCCAAGGAATGATGGCGCTCCATGAACCGAGTCCGCGGCATTCTTCCGGCGAAGGCGGCAAAAGCTGCTGCGCGGTCGGCGTGAAGGCGGGAGCGAGTCGTGCGGCCTCGGCATAAAACGCATCGTCTTGAGCGTGGGTGACCTCATCGGCCCGGGCGAGCGTGCTGAGGAACAGGGCGGCGAGTAGGAGCGTGCGTTTCATCGGGAGGCGGTGGCGGTCGTTTGAGTGAAAGTTTCGTCGGTGAGAGCTTTGAGGAAGGCCACGAGGTCGGCCTTCTCGGTCGCGGTGAGCTGGATGCCCGCTTCGGGATGCTTCGCGAGATTCGGATCGAGCGTGTCACTGCGCCGCACGCCGCTGCTGTAGTGCTCGACGACTTCTTCGAGCGTGCTGAAGCGTCCGTCGTGCATGTAGGGCGCGGTGAGGGCGATGTTGCGCAGGCTGGGGACCTTGAACTTGCCACGGTCCGCCGCGTTCTTGGTCACCGCCATGCGTCCGATGTCATCCGCAGCGAGTTCGAGGCCGTTGTTGGCGAATTGACTGCTCACAAACAGCGTGCCGCCGTGGCAGTGAAAGCAGTCCGCTCCGTGAAGGCCACGCTTGGGATCAAACTCGGTGACAAAGAGCTGAAGACCGCGTTTTTCACTCTCTCTGAGCTCGGCGAGCTTTCTCGCGGCGCGATCATACTTCGAGTCCTGCGAGACGAGTGTGAGCAAAAACTGCTCCAATGCCGCCGCAAGGCGGTCTGCGGTGATCTCCGGCGTGCCGAATGCCTTTTGGAAGGCCTCGCCTTCGTTTTGAAGCTTCGCGAGGACGTTGGGCAGCGTCTCGTTCATCTCGGCGTGATCTTGAATCGGCATGAGGACCTGCTCACGCAGCGTGGCCGCCCGACCATCCCAGAAGAAGCCCGTGCCCCAAGCGAGATTGAAGAGCGGCATGGCATTGCGCTTTCCGATCTGCTTCTCGGCGCCGAGGCTGAATCGGCGTGCATCGGCAAAGGCAAGCTTTTGATCGTGGCAGGAAGCGCAGGATTGCGTGCCGTTGATCGAGAGACGCGTGTCGTGGAAAAGGCGGCGACCGAGCTCAATGCCCGCCTCGCTCATCGGCGGCAGTTTCACCTGTGGAAAGCGCTGCGTGATCGGCGGCGCGGCGGAGCCAGCTGCGGCAAGGTGCTTCTGATACAGGTCGTAGCTCACGCCGGTGACGCAAAAGGCCTTTTCGAGGTTCGCCTTCAGGCGAGCGGCCGTCGGATCGCCCTCACGCGAGTGAGTGGAAGTCTCCGTGATTCCTTCCAGCGCCTTCGCCACATCGAGATCGACGGAAATCGTCATCGGCCGACCACCTGCAAACTCCACCGGAAGTTCCACCGTCGTGAGCTGCGGGGCATTGGCGAGGTGATACGAAAAGCCGTCTTCCCCTCGGCGACCTTCCAGCGCCATGAAAATGAAGCCGCCCATCAGTCCCCAATGCAGGCCGTTCACCTGCGGATTCAGCGGGTGATCCGGCGGAAAGACATTGGGATCCATCTGGTTGATCTTTTCCTCCACGCCGAGGCGAAACCGCACGGCCGTGTAGTGCCCGGCGGGCATGCCCGAACCTTCCGCGGTCGTTTTGCCACCTCCGAAGCTCAGATGCGCAAACCAGTCCTGCGAGTCGAGCCAAGCCCCGTCGGCCTTTTTCACCGCGAGGCCCGAAAGGAGGGTGTCCAGCCGGGTCACGCGACTGCCGGAGGCTCCCTCGGCCGCCATCCGAAACTCAAGCCGGAAGGCATCCGCCGCCTGAGCCGTCGCCACGCTCACCAAGGCCATCCCGACCACCCACAACGCCTTCAGCCCACGCCGGAAAGGCGTTTGGGAGAGGTTGAGCGGGTCGGAAATGAAAAGCATATCTGATACAATGAGCAGTATCAGCATAGTAAATTATAATTTCCATCTTCAATCAACCGTGAATTTGATAATTTTGATACAATAAACTGAATAAATTCGCAATTATGAGATGATTCACGCCGGAAGAAGACCCAGTGCTCCCCTGCCCCGATTGGCCGAGCTCCCGCCCGTATAGGCGAAGCCTTTGGACTGCGGCAGCCTGCTGCCGCTTGTCCGAGGCAGCCCTGCTGCCGCCGCTGTCCTTAGGCACACGAATCGCTCACTGTCGGCTCAACGGTGACCATCAGAGAAGGCTGCGAGTGCCTTTTCACGCTCGACGGCCAGCAGGCTGGCCTCCTGCAAGCGGCAGCAGGCTGCCGCAGTCCAGGGGCTCGACTCGCCATGCGCAAACGGCATGCTGCCATCACGACGGTGACGTCCGCATGCCCGAAACTCAATACACGTCCCGGCGGTAGCGCTTGGCGTCTTTGAGAGCCTGCATGTAGGCCACCGCTTCCTCGGGCGATTTACCGCCTTGCTGCTCGATGATGGTGTGGAGCGCTTTGTCCACATCCAGCGCCATGCGGGCGGCATCGCCGCAGACGTAAAAGATCGCCCCCTGCTCCAGCCATTGCCAGAGCTCGGCGGCGTGTTCGAGCATGCGATGCTGAACATAAATCTTCTCCGCCTGATCGCGGCTCCAGGCTGTGGTGAGCTTCGTCAGCGTGCCATCGGCCAGCCAGGCTTCGAATTCGTCTTTGTAGAAGAAGCAGCTCTTTTCGCTCACCTCGCCGAAAAACAGCCAGGCCTTGCCTTTCGCCTGCGTGGCCTGCCGCTCCTCCAAAAAGGCGCGGAAGGGCGCGATGCCTGTTCCTGGGCCGCACATGATGATGGGCGTCTCCTCCTGCGGTTCCGGCAGGCGGAAGCCTTTGCCGTGATTCACAAAGCACGGAATGAGCGTCTCACCCGGCGTCACCCGCTCCGCAAGGAACGTGGAAGCCACCCCGCCACGGGCGCGACCATGGCTGGTATAGCGCACGGTGGCCACGGTGAGATGCACCTCATCCGGGTGCGCTTTTTGACTGCTACTGATCGAGTAGAGGCGGATGTTCAGCTTCTTCTGCGTGGCCATGAACTCCTCCGGCGTGAACTTCGCCGTCGGATTTTCCAAGAGGAGGTCGATCACAAAGCGACCCCACAGGTAGCCTTTGAGTTCCTCCTTCTTCTCCGGCTGGGAAAGCTCCGCCAGCGGCGTGTTGCCACCGGTTTTTTCGACGATGGCCTTGATGAGCTTGTTGTCGATCTCCGTGATGAGCGTGGCCTCGATCAAAGCCCGTCGAATCGGCACTTCGCTGCCGTTTTTCGGATGCTTCACGATCTCGTCCCCACTGAAACCCAACGCGGAGAGAGTATCGGCGACGAGTTGCGGATCATTCGTCGGCTGCACCGCCAGCGAATCGCCCGGCGTGTATTCGAGCCCGCTGCCCGCGAGATCGATCTCGTAATGCGCCGTGTGCTTCGGCGCACCGGGGCCGCTGAGGTCGAACAGGCGCTTCACTTTCGCGATGCAGGGATTTTTGACATTGTACACCGGTTTACCGGCCTCGGGAGTGCTCATGGGAATGAGCGCAGGCTATCGCAATGGCAGACGCCATGTCAAAGCGAGAGCCGAATGATCCGGCGATTTTTGAATCTTTGCCGCGTGGGTGGTTCTAAGCCTCCAACAACCCACGCAGGCCATGAACGCCAATCTTCGTCCACCGTTTCGGGGATGGAGCCGTGCTGAAGAAAGCCAAAAGCACGGCTCAGGGGGAGAAAACACGCCGCGCATCGGCCTCGTGCTCAGCAGCGGCGGCTCACGCGGGATCGCGCATGCGGGTGTGATCCAGGTGCTGGAGGAAAACGCCATCCCCATCGCCGCCGTGGCCGGATGCAGCATGGGAGCTTATGTGGGCGCTTTGTGGGCCGCCGGACTCGATGGCCAGGCCCTCGAAGAGCGTGCCCGCGAAATCAAAGACCGCGCCACCTTCAAGAAGCTGCTCGATTTCATCGTCCCGCCTTCCGAAGGCCTCATCAGGGGCGAAAAGATCCGCCAGCATCTGGAGCGTGACCTGGGCGACCGCACCTTCGCCGACCTCGAACGCGAACTCATCGTCGTCGCCACCGATCTCGACCGCCTCATGCCACATGTCTTTGATCGGGGTCGCGTTTCCACGGCGGTGCATGCCAGCGCCGCCATCCCAGCCATCTGCGCTCCGGTGCATCTCGATGGCCGCCGCTTCACCGATGGCGGCGCGAGCGAGCCACTGCCGGTGGGATTGTTGAAGCAGCACTGCCACGTCGATCATGTCATCGCCGTGAATGTGATGCCCGCACCGCATGATTTTGAGGCGGGCCATGATGCGGCCTTCGGCGTGCGAAGCGAAGCGCCGCATCATCCTCTCAGTCGCCTGCTCAAGCGTCTCTGGCACCAAGTGAACCTCCTCGCCGAGGGCAATGTGCTCGACACCTTCCGCCGCGCTTTGATGGCCGCGCAGCTGCGCCTCATCGTCAAAGAGGAGGCAGCGGCCGATGTGGTGATTCATCCACGCTTCACCGTCTCGAACTGGCACGACTTCGAAAACTTCGGCCACTACCTCCAGGCCGGGCGTGATGCCGCCACCGCGGCACTTCCGGCCATCCGTGCGCTTCTTCAACCCACCCATACACCCCTCGCACGCCATGAAACCCGACTGGAACACCTCGCCTCGTGAAGTTTGGGAACGCTGGCAGCTTGCCAAACTCCGCGACTACCTCGCCCGCCGCGTCCTGCCCTTCTCGAAGCACTACCACGGCCGCTTCGACGCCCGCGACATCCGCTCGTGGGCCGATTGGCATCGCGTGCCGCTCACCTCGAAGCGTGACCTCACCAACCCGCGTGACTTTGTGCTCGTCCCCGAGGCCGCGAAGCTGCGCCGCGAGCCTGGCATGATCTTCGATGCCTTGCTGCATGGCAAAAAAGCCGCGCAAGAGCACGCCGAGCACGAATTCCGCCCCATCCTGCTCACCAGCACCACCGGCCGCTCCGCCGATCCCGTGCCCTTCCTCTTCACCAAGCATGACCTCGCGAATCTCGACCTCACCGGCACGCGTCTGATGCTCGCCGGAGCCTCGCAGCGGGATTGGCGACACATCAATCTCTTCCCCTATGCGCCGCATCTCGGCTTCTGGCAGGCGCATCATGCCGGCCTCGGCTTTGGCACCTTCATGCTCAGCACCGGCGGCGGCAAAACGCTCGGCACCGAGGGCAACATCAAGCTCATCGACAAGATCCAGCCCGATGTCCTCATCGGCATGCCCACCTTCATCTACCATGTGCTGCGTGAGGCCCTCGAAACCGGCAAACGCTGGCCGAACCTCAAACGCCTCGTCCTCGGCGGTGAAAAAGCCGCCGAAGGCCTGCGAGCCCGACTCCGCGAACTCGCCGCCGCCTTGGGCAGCCCCGAGGTGCATGTGATGGCCACCTACGGCTTCACCGAGGCGAAAATGGCCTTCCCCGAATGCGTCGGCGAATCGCACGAATCCTTCGGCTACCACCTCAGCCCCGATTTGGGCCTCATCGAGCTCATCGACCCGAAAACGGGCCAGATCGTGCCCGACGGCCATCCCGGTGAAATCGTCTTCACGCCGCTCGATTCACGCGGCACCGTCGTCCTGCGCTATCGCACCGGCGATATCGCCGAAGGCGGCCTGCATTGGGAAAAATGCCCGAACTGCGGTCGCACCTGCCCGCGACTCCTCGGTCCCATTTCACGCGTCAGCGAGGTCAAAGAGCTGCACATGGACAAGCTCAAAGGCACGCTGGTAAACTTCAACGTGCTCGAACACCTCCTCGATGATCAGCGCGGCATCGCCGCCTGGCAGTTGGAGCTTCGCAAACGCCACGACGACCCGCTCGAGACCGATGAAGTCCACCTCCACCTCGCCCCCGAGCCCGGCATCACCCCCACTGACCTCGAACTCGCCGTCACCCGCCGCTTCCACGAAGCCACCGAGATCACCCCCAACGAAATGCACTTCCACACCCTCGCCGAAATGCGCGAGCACCTCGGCATCGGGCGTCTCTTGAAAGAAGAAAAGATCGCCGATCACCGCCCGAAGGTGGCACCTGCTGTGGCGATGAGTGCGTAAGCCACGCTCCCGCCTACTCCTGCGCCGCGCCGCCGGGTTGCTCGGGGTTGAAGGCCTTCACGGGGCCGGTGTATTCACCGGTGACTTTCACGGCGGCGTTGTCTTGGAGGCCCACGAGGCCGTCCGCCACGATCACCGTGCCTTCCGCGATGCCGGAGATGATTTCGAGCACGCCCGGTTTGCGCAGGCCGGTCTTCACTTCGAGGCGCTTGGCTTTGCCATCGACGATGGTGAACACATAGGCCTTGGCTCCAATGGGCACGAGCGAGCGCTCCGGCACGGCCAGCGAGAAGCGCGGCTCCACTCGCAGCGCCACGAGGACGAGCATGCCGGGTTTCAACGTGAGGTCAGGGTTCGCCACCTCGGCGCGGGCGGCCACGGAGCGGGTGACGGGATCGAGACGTGAGTCGAGATGGGCGAGCTTGCCTTCAAACTGCCGTCCTTTGACCGTCTCCGCACGCGCCACGATGGCGGTGCCTGCTTTCACACTGCCGAGGTAGGTCTCCGGCACGGAAAAGTCGATCTTCACGACGTCGATCTTGTCCAGGGAGGCAATGATGGTGCCGGGAGAAACCAGCGCTCCCACGCTGATGCGGCGCAGGCCCAGCCAGCCATCAAACGGCGCGGTGATCACGCGATCCGCGAGACGAGCCTCGGCCTCGTTGATCTTCTGTTTGGCGATGTCGGCCAGCGTGAGACGCTCCTGCAGGCGGGCCTCGGGGGCGGCCCCGTCTTTGACGAGGTTTCGCAGGCGGGCGATCTCGCGATCTTCCTCAGCGAGCGTGGCTTTGGCGGAGGCCAGCATGGCCTGCTCCTCGGTGTCGCTCAGCTTCGCGAGCACGGTGCCTTTCTTGACGAAGTCGCCATCCTGGAAGGACAGCTCGGTGACGTGCTCGGTGACGTTGGAGGAGATGTCGGCCGATTCGTAGGCCTGCACGGTGCCGATGGCATCGAGGTCGAGGGCGAAGTTGTCCTTCGTCACCTTCGCGGTCGTAACCAGCGCCGCGCCTTTGGCCTTCGCGGCCATCTTCGGCTCCGCTGCGGCCTGCTGCTGCCGTTTCCAATACACCCAGCCGCCACCTCCCACCGCGGCGGTGATGACGAGGAAGACAAAGGAGCGGAGAAGAGCGGACGGACGGGCTTCGGACATGAGGGGGCGAGAGTCAAAACGCGAGCGGCAGGCCGGATTCGCGGAAAAGTTCGTGGGGAGAGGTTTGCGTGATGAAACGGGGCGGGCTAAAGGCCGGGGATGCAGGTCTTGCACAGCATTGAGGCGCTTTCCAGCCTTCGTGGACCCGTGGCGCTCGCCAT
The DNA here is from genome assembly GCA_016713245.1 of Verrucomicrobiaceae bacterium. Lineage (GTDB taxonomy): Bacteria > Verrucomicrobiota > Verrucomicrobiia > Verrucomicrobiales > Verrucomicrobiaceae > Prosthecobacter. The sequence goes on from JADJPM010000004.1 coordinate 3,393,795, forward strand.
TGGGGTCTTCGATGGCGTACACCTCGGCCACCAGGAGGTCATCCGCGCCGCCTGCGACCATGCGCGGGCTCACGATGGCACGGCGGTGGTGATGACCTTTCACCCGCACCCGCTGCATGTGCTGCGACCCGGCGCGGCTCCGCGACTGCTCTGCGGCGAGCGCCATCAGCAGCACATCCTCCGCGATCTCGGCGTGGGCACCTTGCTCCGCTGCCCATTCACCTCCGAGACCGCTCAAACGCCGGCGCGGACCTTTGTCACGAGGCTCGTCGAGGCCGCCCGGCCACTCGGCTGCATCTCCGTGGGTCATGGCTGGAGCTTTGGCAAAGGTCGCGAAGGAAACATCCACCTCCTCACCGACCTCGGCGAGGCGCATGGCTTTGCCGTGTATGGCGTGCCCGCCTTCCGCGTCGAGGGAGAGGTCGTCAGCAGCACCGCCATCCGCGAGGCCGTGGCGCGGGGTGATTTCGCCAAGGCCGCTCGCTTTCTCGGTCGTGAATATGCCGTGATGGGCCGCGTCATCGAAGGCCAAAAACTCGGCCGCCAGCTTGGCTTCCCCACCGCGAATGTGGAGGTCGAAAACGAGCAACTCCCGCCCCTCGGCGTGTATGCCGTGCAGGCCCGCCTCGGCGATGCCTGGCTGCCCGCGGTCGCCAATCTCGGCAAACGCCCCACCGTCGCCGAAAACGCCGAGCCGAATCTCGAAGTCCACCTCCTCGACTGGTCAGGCGATTGCTACACGCAGGACATGGAGGTGCGTTTCATCCAGCTCCTCCGCGGCGAGATGAAGTTCGACGGCCTGGAGGCGCTCAAAGCGCAGATCGCGAAGGATGTCGGCACCGCCCGGCAGGTCCTGAAACTTTGAGCTTGGAACTTCAAGCCATCCCCCTACCCTCCGCGCTCCTTTTTTCAGTCCCTCCCGTCCTTTTTGTCCCTTCCGTCCCTTTTCCTCATGAGCACCGAACCAGCCCCGAAGCGCAGCTACAAAGACACCGTCCGCACCCCGAAGACCGACTTTCCCATGAAAGCCGATCTCGTGGCCCGCGAGCCGCAGCGCCTCGCGAAGTGGGAGGCCGGTGGCCTTTACCAGCGCATCATGAAGCAGATGGCCGGCAAGCCGAAGTTCATCCTGCATGACGGCCCGCCCTTTGCGAATGGCGATGTGCACATGGGCACCGCGCTGAACAAGGTTCTCAAGGACCTCATCGTGAAATCGAAGACAATGGCCGGCTTCCACGCGCCCTACATCCCCGGCTGGGACTGCCACGGGCTGCCCATCGAGTTCAAAGTGGTCAAAGAAGCCAAGGACCTCGCCCCGGCGGAGGTGCGCACGCGTTCGGAGGCCTACGCCCGCAAGTTCATCGACATCCAGCGCCAGTCCTTCAAGCGCCTCGGCGTCTTCGGCGATTGGGAGAATCCGTATCTCACGCTCACCCCCGGCTACGAAGCCGACATCATGCGCACCTTCGCCAAATTCATGGAGAAGGGCCTCATCTACCGCGCCAAGCGCCCCGTGCTCTGGAGCTTCGGCGCTCAAACCGCCCTCGCCGAGGCGGAGGTCGAGTACAAAGAGAAAACCTCCCCAGCCGTGTATGTGAAGTTCCAGTGTGGTTCAGGCGTCTCGCCTGATCTGGCGGCCTTTTCCCTCGTCATCTGGACCACCACCCCCTGGACCTTGCCGGCGAACCTCGGCATCGCCCTGCACCCGGACTTCAGCTACACCGCAGGCACCTTCGTCCATGCCGATGGCCGCAAAGAACTGCTCATCCTCGCGGACTCACGCATCGAGGCCTTCCAAAACGACACCGGCTTCAAGCTCGATGCCGCCCAGCCCACCACGAAGCTCAAAGGTCGCGATTTGAAAGGCAGCGAGGCGCAGCATCCCTTCCTCCCGCGTGCCTCGAAGATCATCAATGCCCTCTTCGTCACCGACGACGCCGGCACTGGCGCGGTGCACATGGCCCCCGGCCACGGCACGGACGACTACATCGCCGGCAAAGAAAACGGCCTCGACATCCTCTCGCCCGTCGATGACGCCGGCTGCTACACCGCCGAGTGCGGTTTGCCCGACTTTGTCGGCAAGCATGTCTTCAAGAGCAACGAAGGCATCATCGAACTGCTGCAAAGCAAAGGTGCCCTGCTTGGCAACACGCCTTACGTACACCAGTATCCGCATTGCTGGCGCTCGAAGACGCCCATCATCTTCCGCGCCGTCGAGCAGTTCTTCATCCGCATCAGCGACTTCCGCGCCGATGCCTTGAAGGCCATCGACACCGTGAACTGGCTGCCCGCCTGGGGCCGCAATCGCATCTACGGCACCGTCGAGAGCCGTCCGGACTGGTGCATCAGCCGCCAGCGCACCTGGGGCGTGCCGCTGCCCGTTTTCTACGACGCCAATGGCCAGGCCATCATGGACGCCACCATCTCGCACAAGGTCGCCGATGCCGTCGAGAAGCACGGCACGAACCTCTGGTTTGAAAAAGACGACGCCTTCTGGAGCGACCTCGTGGGCCTGCCCGCCGGCTCAAAGCGCTGCAAAGACACGCTCGATGTGTGGATCGACTCCGGCTCGTCCTCCGTCGCCGTGTTGGACCGTCATCCCGAGCTGCACTGCCCCGCCGATGTCTATATCGAGGGCACCGACCAGCATCGCGGCTGGTTCCAGAGCAGTCTCATGGTCAGCGTCGCCGTGCGCGGCACCGCGCCGTATAAGACCGTCATCACGAATGGCTTCGTCGTCGATACCAGCGGCAAAAAGATCAGCAAGAGCGACCAGGGCAGCGACAAAGCCGCCAAGCCCATGACCGCCGACCACTACTACAACAAATACGGCGGCGACATGGTCCGCCTCTGGGCCGCCAGCGTCGATTACCAAAACGACGTCCCCTTCAGCGAAGAACTCTTCCAGCAAACCGGCGAATCCTACCGCCGCATCCGCAACACCTTCCGCGTCCTGCTGGGCAATCTGCACGACGCTCCCAAACCAACTGCTTCTCCCACAGATTCAGGGAGGCCAGCAGATTTCCAAAAACCGGCAGAGTCAGATTCAAAAACCCAATCTGTGGGCCTTTCTGCGGGAACTTCTTCTGCCTCCACATCTGCTGATTCAGAAAAAAAATCTGTGGGCCTCCCTGAATCTGCGGGAAATCTTTCCCCGTCTTACACCCTCATCGACCGCTGGATCTTGGAGCGTCTCCACACCGTCACCGCCGAGTGCCTCGCCGGTTATGCCGCCTACGACTTCCGCAAGGTCACCAGCACCATCACCCAGTTCGTCTCCGGCGATCTCTCTGCGCTCTACATCGACATCACCAAGGACCGGATGTACTGCGACGCCGAGAACAGCCCGCGCCGCCGCGCCACCCAGGCCGCCATCCGCGAGATCACCGAGACGCTTGTGCAAGCTCCTCGCCCCCATCCTCGCCTACACCGCCGATGAAACCTGGGAATTCCTCGGCCACACCGACAGCGTGCATCTTCAGGCCTTCCCGGATGTACGTAGTTCGGGCTTCAGCCCGTCCGGTGTTGGTAGTTCGGGCTTCAGCCCGTCTTCTGGCGAATCAGTTATCCCCATCGTCGAAGACCTCCTCAAAGCCCGTGCCGTCATCCAGCAGGCCATCGAGGCCGCGCGTCAGGCCAAGCAGATCGGCTCCAACCTCGAAGCCAGCGTGAAGCTCACCCTTCCCGAGAAAGGCTTCACCCACGCCATCTTCAGCGACCTGCCCGCCCTCCAGGAATTCTTCATCCTCAGCGACCTCCACCTCACCTGCGGCCCCGACCTCGCCGCCACCGTCGAAGTCTGCACCAATCCCAAGTGCGAACGCTGCTGGCGCCTCCTCCCCGACGTCGGCACCCACGCCGACCACCCGACACTCTGCGGACGGTGCGCGGAGGCCGTTTCGTAGATTCGAGTGGCACTCGAATCCTCTGCCTCAGCTTAAACCTCACTTACCACGATGGACCTCACCCCGTTCGCTCAACTCGAACTTCTCGGTGGCTTCATCATCTTGAGGGTCGAAGTCAGCGATGAACCGATGATCGACGCCATCGGCAGGGAAGCCCTCGCCCGCACCTCCATCATCGGGCGGGAATTCGAGATCACCCTCTGCCCCAGCCTCTTCGGGAAAGAGCTTTCGGTCACGCTCTATCACGAAGTCCTCGAAGCCACCGCCGTGGCCTCAGATGATCCTCCCGAAGCCCTCATCGAGTTCAACGAAAGAGACTTCGATACCGCTGCCTACGCCGCGCATGACCAGTTCGGCCCTGCCAGTCCGGCCACGCTGAACCTGATGTTGCGTTCCCACGGTTTTGACGAACCTTGATTCCATGCACGCTGAAACCATCCAGATCACCCTGCTCCGTCTCAAAGACGGCTCCCGCCTCCTTCGCCTCAGCGAGCCAGAAACCGGCCTGGCACTGGAACGCGCTCTCAACCCGAACCGCCCCGTGCTCCGGCAAAAGCAGCAGCTCAAAGCCTTGTTTGAGTCCATGATCCACCAACGCGCCGAACTTCTCGCCAGTTAACGGATCACAAACTGCGTTGAAATTCAGTCACTTACGCCTGTCCCATCGCACTAAATGCCTGGCAACTTTCTGGCAACTTTCTGCCGGCTTGGGTTGCCGGGAGGATGGGTTGGACATGGACGCAGGCTAGCAGCGGATAACCTCTTGCGCCCTCGGATAGATGAGTATCATGCCCATCCTTCAAGCCAGCAATGCTGCATTATGAAACCTTCCTCATTCATCGGTATCGCAAGCCTGATTGTTCTCGCAGCCTCGGCATCCGGCGGTCAGTTTGACGGCGCTGGCTCCGGCGGGATGACAAACAAGACCTTGCAACTCGCCCTCCAGTCTGCGCAACTTTCGGATGCAGTCAGCGCGGTGCATGTGCATGACGCCGTTTCTGATGGAGCGAGCTACATCGCGAGATGGCAGAAACGAACTTTTGGCAACGGTGATTGGTTCTTCACGAGAATCCATGGTGAAGCCTTTGGCAGACGCATTGGCACAATCACGGAGCCACCTCAGTTTGGGCGGGGTGGGGGCACTCAGGTCCAATGGAAGCAGCAGGTCTACCTTGCTCATCGCAATCCTGCTCCTGGGGAGAGTGATCTCACGGGCCAGAGCGTCAAATTTAGGATCAAACTCAAGGCCAAGGGGCGATGGCGGGCACTTGGCATGAATTCATCCTCCCCTGGTCAGCCTGACCATACGACAAGTGCAGAGTATCGCCTCAGTGGGCACTTTCCCACCTCTGGTACGTTTTACGTTAATATTTCGGGAGACGACCCCGAACAAACGTTTGAGCGGGAGGAATGGATGCCAACGACCACGGTTACTGTTGGACCATCTGGGCAGTTTCTCCTTCAGTACAGCATGAGTATTGCCGCCTACACTGTGAACAGACCTGGCCAGACTCAAGGTGATGCGTTTATTGCTGCTGACTTTGTGATATCTGGATTTCAGGTGCTCGCCCTCAACAACAGTCTGATCTGGGAATATGCTTCAAACGTGGACGGATCGCCGGGGGATCGGTTCACGATGTCGCTGGTTTCAGCAGGGGGGACCGCTTTCCCAATGGGACTTGGAGCAGCACCGCCAGCAATCAGCCTCCGCCAGGGAGTGAGCGGAAATCCCGAGGTGGACTACGACGGCATCCTCCAGCAATCGGATGATCTGATAGATTGGCGTGATGTCGTGCCTCAACCTCCCCCGCCATCAGAAGTTTCGATCAGCTCTACTCGCCAGTTTTTCCGTGCGAGAGGTCCATGACAAGTAACTGGGAAAATGACGTCAGAAGAACGGGGTCGGGGAGGGAAACGGGGTCAGGGTGGGGTCAGGTGCAACTGGCTGACAGAACTCCTTCCACCTTCCAATCGCATTCCAAGCCCCTCCGAACTCCGAAGCCCGTGACCCACGATGGCGGGCGAGCCGGTCCACCCACGGCTCCTGCCGCCACCCCGCGTCCTCCTCCCGACGACTGCGGAAGGTCCGGATGCGATCTCACCGAGGCCAAAGTCACCACCGGGAAGGCACGGAAGCGATTCACGCGGCACAGGGCCGCCACGCCCTGCCGCGCCGCATGAATCCCCGAGGAAATGGGATGAATTCTTTTTCGTGGAGGAACCATCCTCCGCGACAGAGGAAAGATCCTTTTTCGCAGAGAAACCATCCTCGGCGACAGAGGAACCATTCTTTTTCGCGGAGAAACCATCCTCTGCGGCAGAGGAAACATTCTTTTTCGCGGAGAAACCATCCTCCGCGGCAGAGAAACCATTCTTTTTCGTGGAGAAATCATCCTCTGCGACAGAGAAACCATACTTTTTCGCGGAGAAACCATCCTCCGCGGCAGAGAAACCATTCTTTTTCGTGGAGAAACCATCCTCTGCGACAGAGAAACCATCCTTTTTCGCAGAGAACCCATTCTTTTTCGCTGAGGAACCACGGAACACACCGAACGGAAGGCCATCTTGGCCTCCCCGCCGAGAAAACGGGGGCAATAGGTCACTGCCTGCCCCCCCCTATCCGCCATTCAATCGCATCCCAAGCCCCTGCAAAGCCCATGCCCCGCAAAGGTAGGCGACACAGCCCACCCACGGCTCCTGATGCCTCGTCTCTCCAGGCACGTTGGCTCGCGACTCGTCTTCCAACGCCGCCTTTCCTGATGACCGACAGTGACGAACCTCTCATTCGAGCCATGCCTCCGATTCATTGGGCTGGTAAAAGATGAAGGGTAAAAAATGGGAGCCTTTGTTTTCCAATCTTTTACCCCCAATCTTTTACCAGCCACGCCTTCGGCCCAGACAGGTGAAGCACCGCAGAGATGAGTTTTGAATGACCGTTCTCCAGAATCTCTTTGTTTGAAGTTGGTAGAAAGATTTGGGGTAGAAAAATTTCAGCAAAGGCTTCTGGGAAAATGTTTCTACCCGTCATTTTTCTACCAAATTGCTTGGGCGAGTTACTCCAGTCCGACAATCGAGCCGACTTGAGTTCCGGTGCTCTGCGGTGCCCCCCCCCCGCCAGCATCGCTGAGCGAAGCACTGCGGGCAGGTCTCGCGGTGTGCCCGGTTTGGAATCTGGAAAAGCCGCAAGCCCCGACTCCCGACGTGTGGCATGAACGGACGGATTCGAACCGGTAGAGTAGAGAGGGGACGGCAGTGATGCCGTCGCCCTCCCCCTCGTCAAACCGGACGTGCGGATTTCCCGCATCCGGCTTTTGCTCTCCATGTCTCCATGGAGCGGCTTGCGCCGACAGACGACTTTTCCGCAAAGCTTTCATAGTTGGATCAGTCCCATCCGATTGAGATGTGCATAGGCGCTCTGGTCGCCCCATGGCTTCCAGGCTCTTTGGCTCCGACTCTGGAGATGCCAGGTGAGTTTCTTCCTCACGTAGCTGTTGAGGTCCCGTTTGGCTTTCCGCGGATGCCCTAGCTCAAAGTAGTTCGCCCAGCCGCGTAGTGTCGCGTTGAGCCTTTCGATGAGTTCAGGCAGTGGCGTGTGGCTTTGGTTCCTCCCGAGTATCTTTGCGACTTTCTCCCGCGCCCGCTTTTGCGCTTTGACGCTGGGTTCTACTCTGAGATACTTCTTCCCCTTTACCCCATACTGGTCGTGCGCATGCCTCAGACTGTAGCCGAGGCTCCGAGCGGAGCGAGGTAGCCAGCCGCAGGCTGCCCCGTAGCGCAGCGCAGGGGTGAGGGCCGTGGGGCGGCCCGAAGCAACTCGAGCTTTTCTCCGTCGCCTCTCAGGTCTTGGATCACTCGGGTTTTATCCCGGTTGATTTTCAGTCCGAGGCGGACTTCGATTTTCTCTTCCACCCAGCGCTCGATCCTCTCGCCCACATGGCGGGCGAGGATCACGAAGTCGTCGGCATACCTGATCAACCGGGCGTTGGCCCATTTTGCAGGTCCTCCCCTGCCGTTGAAGGCGCGGTCGAACCAGTGCAGGTGGATGTTGGCCAGCAGGGGACTCAGGACGCCGCCTTGCGGTGTGCCTTGAGTGCGTCGTGTCATCCGTGACGTGCTTCCTTTGCCGTTCTTGTCGTCGGGCGGTGTCGGCTCTATCACGGGTGCGTCCAACCATTGCCGGATCAAAGCGAGCACTCGGCCATCGGTGACTCGCTGCCGTACTCCGGCGATGAGCTTGTCGTGTGGGATGGTGTCAAAGTAACTCGCCAGGTCGGCGTCGTAGATCGCTTGGCGGCCTTCCTGAAGGCTGCGCTGGACGCTTTGGATGGCGTCGTGCGCACTGCGCCCGGGCCGGAAGCCGTGGGAGCAGTCCTCGAAGTCGGCCTCGAAGATGGGCTCTAGGATGAGCTTTACTGCGGCTTGGACCACGCGGTCTGCGAGGGTTGGTATGCCAAGGGGCCGCTGCTTTCCGTCCGCCTTCGGGATATAGACTCGCCGCACGGGCTGCGCACGGTAGGTCTTCTCCTTGAGGCTTCGCTGGATCGCCTCGACCCATGCCGCTTCGCCTTCCGGCGTCGCGGTGATTTGCTCGATGCTCACTGCGTCCACACCCGGCGCTCCGCCATTGCGCCGCACGGTCTCCCATGCGGCCCACAGCGTGTCAGTGCGCAGGATGTGATCGTAGAGACTGTAGAAGCGGTAGCGCTTCTCTTCTTTGGCTTTGCGGCCCAGCTTCGCTCTCAACTCCTGGAGTTTCGGCCACTTGTCCAGCGGCACCGTTTTGCGGCACTCGGCGGCTTGCATGGCTTGTTCTGTCATAGGTCGATGGTTCATCTCCCAATCAGCTCCCTGAGGTTCTGAGTCAGCTTGTCTGTAGCCAAGGCCCCTTCGCTCCACCAGCTTTCACCGGCTTCATCACTACTATGGGCCTCTCCGACTTCCCCACGGCGGCCTGCCAGCTTATGGCTTCGCTGGCTGGCCCTCTGCGGACGGCTGACACCGCCCGCGCCGTGTGGAGTATCCCAAGTTCCCAACACCTCTTTCCTGCCGCGCTGCCCCTCTCTACCCCGGAGAACCCATCGCCGCCTTGCGGTTGCTTGCGGCGATGATGCTGGCTTCATGCAATCAGAGACACTGGCCGTTCTCAAGTTAGCGTTTCGAGGCTTCAAATGAGGATTTGCTCGCGCTGCGGCTCGGCAGTTCGCCTCGACAGGCTTCGACGCAAGAGATCGCTCCCCTGCGCCGCTGTCTCGGCTACATGGCTTCAACCTTTTCCATGACTGATTCCTTTCATTCAGTGAGTTGTGTTGGACTGTGCTTGGCGCACCTGATTTGACGCTAATCCCAAGCCTCTTTCTTTGGATTCATCTGCGTCTCATGAGCGTCCGGTAGCATAGGCTTTCCAGCCTGTGCTCCCCATTTCCGCACAGCCTGGAAAGGCTATGCTACGCCCCCATCTTTGCACCTTGGCTTGAGATTTGGGCCTCAAGGCGTCACGCAGACGAATCCACCTAAGACGGTGAAATCACGTGAGTTGGTGGTGAGGATCGCCTGCACGCCCGCTTCGCGGAAGGTGGAGGCCAGCAAGGTATCGAGAATGCGCTTTCGTCCGAGGCGATGCTGCCGCATCCAGGCGAAGAAGGTAGTCATGGAGAAGGCATCGGCACCGATTTGATCCACCTCGGGTGATTCCCACCAGATCTCCGCCCGCTCCAGTGCTGCCTCCATCGTCAGCGGTTGGGAAAAGCGCTTCGGGTCCGTCACCACATGCACGAACTCCGCTAAGACCTGCGGAGCGAGCGCAAAGCGGTCTCCAGCAGCTCGAAACTGCTGAAACATCAGCCGCGCCGCCGCATGATCCGCGTGCTCAGCCACCTCGGCGGCCACCAGAAAGCCTGTATCAATCCCGTGAATCATTGAGCATCTCCTCCAGCAGATCGTCCTCGGTGCTCAAGGGTTTCAACACCTTGCCCAGCTTTAAAGGCGGCAGATCCAGTGCGCTGCGTTGTTTTTTGGCCTTCCGAATCCGCAGGGAGTGAACGAGCCGCTCCAAATAGGAAAGCTCGTCCGCCGCGAGATGCGGGACAGCCAGTTCAATTTCTGCCAGGGTGCTCATGGGAGAAAACTATGCCTTCAACAGCAGCCGGCAAGCGATCCTTTGGCGTCGAAGTGGCACCGCCTGACCTCGCCAAAAAGGCCTCCACCTTGTGGTGAACCTTCTTCCGCCATCCAATCGCGTCCCAAGCCCCTCCGAAGCTCGTGACCCGCGAAGGTAGGCGTGGCGATCCATGCAAGGCTGCTTACCCTCACCTTCAACGCACGGCTTCCTCAAGTGATGAGGGCGTGTCAGGCAACTTGTCGGGTTGGCCGATCATTCAACTTGCTGCCTCACCTGCTGGCGACAAAATAGGGCTGATGAACAGGTCATTGTTCGCAACCATTTCCTCGCTGCTACTCGTCCTTGTCTGGATGCCTGCGCACTCGCATGCCGCCACGGCTCTCTCGTTTTCATCCTACACCGGAAGCTTCACGGATGGAGTGGGCAGGGTGATCGGATGGGAATTCAGCACGACTGCCGCCCCGGTGCAGGTCACCCACCTGGGGTTTTTTGATGAAGGAGCGAATGGACTGGCTTCCAGCCATGCGGTCGGTCTTTACCTGAAAAGCACCAAAGCTCTCGTGGCTTCCGTGATTGTCCCTGCTGGCACCTCAGCGAGTCTCGATGGCTTCTTTCGCATGGAGTCGATCACGCCGGTATCTCTGCTGCCCGCCACGGAATACGTCATCGCGGCCTCATGGGCTGCGAACTCCGACCCTTGGCTATGGGATGACGGCCTGCTCGGTGTCTCGATGAATGACTTGGTCATCAGCCCCCTCATCACTGCGGGAACGCAGCCCGGCCGCTATGAGGACACGACCTCCATTCTCGAGTTCCCTGATTTGTTGATCAGCGGCAATCGCAATTTTTTTGTGGGCCCCAACCTGACGGTCGTGCCAGAACCAACGCGTGCCATGATGCTGGCCACGGCGGCCTTCGCGGGCATGGTTCTCAGGCGTCGTAGAATTCGAGAATGACCTCGGATTGGGAAATGAAGCGAGGCTGCACTCGCTGCCAAAACCCCTTCCGCCTTCCCATCGCATCCCAAGCCCCTCCGAAGCCCGTGATCCGCGAAGGCAGGCGCCACGTCCAAGAATGATGAAACACCGCAAGCTCTGGAGCGCCGCGGAAGCAGCCGAAGGCCATTGGGATCACCGCCGAGATGAGCTTTGAAGGGCCTTTCTCCAGAATCTCTTTGTTTGAAGTTGGTAGAAAGATTTGGGGTAGAAAAATTTCAGCCAAGGCTTCTGGGAAAATGTTTCTACCCGTCATTTTTCTACCCAATTGCTTGGGCGAGTTACTCCAGTCCGACCATCGAGCCGCCTTGAGTTCCGGTGCTCTGCGGTGATCTCACCTCTCGCGGTGTGCCCGGTTTGGAATCTGGAGAAGCCGCAAGCTCGCTCTGGTGACGATGCCCGGCTTCGAGCCTTTTGGTGAATCGATTTTTTCTCCCACGGATTCAGGGAGGCCCACAGATTGACTCCGAAAAACAAAAATCTGCTAACCTCCTCGAATCTGCGGGGAATCACCCAACTTGATGACTCAAGGTATCGCTTGAGCTGCTTCGACCATCCTCTGGGTGCTCGGTGCCTCTGTGGTTTACCGGCGAAGCATCTTGAACCACAGAGTCACCGAGCAGCCAGAGCAATGGGAGTCACGGCGGGAATGCAATCCCGCCCTCCTTCCGGACCGCCTGAAGGCGGGACGACAGAACCCCAAGCGCGGGCGACTGCGAAGCCGCGAAGCGAACCCCGAACGACGAACCAAGAACCACGTACACCGCCTCTCCGAGGCGGACATGCGGCGGCAATAAAATGCCGCCCTCCGAAGCCCTAAACCAAGAACCCACCCCACCGCGAGGGCCTCGCGGACCACTTCTGTTTGACCCTACTTACCCACCGACGAATGCCTTGATCGAATCCGCGCCGCTGCGCGGTCAGTTCAACAGTCTGAAAGCGCTCATCGAAGCGGTGCCGACGCAGGCAGAGCTGGCGAACGTGCTGGCCTCGACGAGCAACAACACCAACACCGTGAGCACGCTGGGCCAAGCCGCGGCCAATCTGTACAGCCAGAGCCATATGCAGGACGTGATCAACAAACTGGATGAACTGATCAACGCGCTGAGAAGGTGACACAGAAAGTGGCACAGGTTTTTAACCTGTGCGTCTGACGGGAATGAACAGGATGCAATCCCGTTCCACTTTCTGCTCACTTCTCACCACTCAAAGTCTACCGTCCGGGCCGCGAGCGGAGTCGCGGACTACTTCACACTCCCCCCCTGCCCTTCTGGCTTAGGGTGTCATGACCTTGAGGCGCACGAAGACGCGGGTGTTTCCGCTGAGTGGCACGCTGAAGGTGTACTGCGGCGCGGTGCCGGTGTTCGGAATGGATACCCAACTGCCGGGGGCCAGTGTGGTGCTCCATTCGGCTCCATAGGTGACGCCGCTGACGCCCACGGGCTGGGTGAAGCTGACCACGTAGTTGGAGCCATTCACCTGCGGCACCGGCAGCGCCCGGGAGACGCCCTGCGTAGGATTGAGGCCAAAGGCATACTCGAGGAGATTGGGCAGCCCATCGAGATCAAAGTCCGCCGCGTCCGCGGTGTTGCCGGCATTGCTGTAAGTGCCGAAATGCGTCTGCCGCCAGGTTTCCTGCGTGCTGAGCGTGCTGCCAGGGATGTTTGCCTGGATGAGGTAGGGGGAAAGGGTGAAGTTCGTCCCACGCCAGACCTGCTCGAAGAATCCACCCACCCAGAGCTTTCCTGGGCTAGCTACGGCCATGGAAGAGATGATGTTGAAGCTGATCGATTCACCCGGCTGCGAGAACTCCATGTCAGATAACTTCCAGGCACTGCCATTCCACTGCTGGAGAGGAAATTCCGTGCGACCGACCGACAAAAATTGGGTGACGAGATACAACTCCGCACCATGGACAGCCATGGCGATGACATCCTTGCCCGTCCACAACGGGAAGGTGGACCACTGGGTGCCATTCCAGCGAGCCAGACCATTGAAGTTGATAGCGTCGATGGAGGTGAAGTCCCCACCAGCAAGAAGATGTCCTTCATGCACCGCCAGCGAATAGACGTCGCCATCCACTTCGCCGGGGAGCGCACTCCACGCCAGCCCGTTCCATTTCGCCACGCCATAGCCTCCCACATACAAATCGTCTCCCATCGAGACCATAGCCCGCACTGGATTATGCAAGAGCGGAATGCCTTCTCCCACCTGCTCCCACTGGGTGCCGCTCCACCGCGCGATTTTCACCCTTTCGTCTTCTCCGATGTAGAAAAAGCTGCCTGCTGCATACAACGAACCATTGTGCCAGTGGAGAGCCAGGATGCGATCACCGAAGACACCGCCCAGCACCTGCCAGGAGGAGCCGTTCCAATGCTGAACACGGCAGCTGGCATGTGGAAAACTGAACGACTCCACGATCTCGGCGGCATACACATCGGCCCCATGCTTGGCGATGGCGATGACTGACTTATCCAACCCATTTCCAAGTGCCTGCCAGGAGGTTCCATTCCAGAGCGCGACTCGTCTCGCATTGGTGCCACCTGCTGTCGTGAACCTTCCACCGATCACCACCTGACCATTCTCTGAGGCCATGCATGCCACGGTGTTGTTGATGTTCTTCGAGACAGGACTCCATTCAGCGCCATTCCAGCGGGCGAGATTGTTCACCTGGGTGCGAGTGGTAATGCCGGTCGTCTCATCATACCGATGCACCTCCCGGAAGGCGTCCTTAGAAACATAGATCTCTCCTTGGAATGAAGCAAAAACAGGATAGCCAGATAAACCAAAGGTGTTGATCAAGGTTCCAATCACCTCTGAACTAACGCCAGGAATATAACGGTAAACCTCCGGGAATTGAGAAGAGGTCCAAACAAAATAGAGAGACGTTCCATCTGTTGCCAGATCAGAGACTGCTGGCGCGTCCAATAAGCTCCAAGCGCTCCCATTCCAGCTCACCACGCCGCTCTCACCTCCGGCCACGAGAGCCCCCTGGAACATGAGCAGACGCTTAACCGTTCCTGCCAGTCCAATGCCGAGGCTGCTCCATGTGGTGCCATTCCAAGCAGCGACACGATTCGCTGCCGTTCCTCCTGCGGAGGTGAATGCGCCCCCGGCATAAAGCAACCCATTGTGGAACAGCAAGCTATTGACCTGACCGTTGCAGCCTGATCCGACGGCTGACCAAGCCGAGCCATCCCATCGGGCGATGCTGTTAACGCTGGCACCTCCAGCCTGCGTCAGAGAGCCTCCCACGAAGACATTTGAGCCATCGACGGCGATTGCCTGCGGGCTGCCTGTTAATCCCGAACCCAAGGCATGCCACGTCGTACCATCCCAGCGAGCGATACGATTCACCGGCACTCCACCCGCCGAGGAGAAATTGCCTCCCACATATAAATTCCCACCTCCAAACCCCAAGCAGTCAACCCAGCCAAACTCCCCGTCATCCAGCCCGCCGCCCACTGGCCACCAGCGGGTGCCGTCCCAGCGAGCGATGTGATTGGTCGTGATACCTCCGATGTGGGTAAAATCTCCACCCGCATACAGATTCCCCGCTCCGTCATCCACAAAGCAATAGATCGTGCCTCTCACACCGAGGATGTCGTTGTTCAGGCTCACCCAATCGGCATCGCTCAAGGTGGGGTCGATGCGCAGCGGGTAGGCGGCACCTTCATCCACGACGACAATCTCGATCATTGAGGTGGAGGCCGCATGCATCATGGCGGTGCGTTCCTTGCCGCGGGCATCGGTGACCTTCAGCTTGCTGTAGGCAATCTCGCGGCCGGAGCCAACCAGGGTGAGTTTCACGCCCTGCTCGAGGCTTTCACAGGCTGCTCCCTCGACTTTCAGCATGAGGCGAAGCGGCCCGGAGCCGTTGGGGCGTTCATGAATCAAAAAATCCTGCCGCAGGCCTTCGGTGCTGACGCTGTATTCCTCGGTCAATAGCGCTCTCTCCAGCCGGATGAGCTTTTCAGATGGGTGGACGCGCCCCTCGTCGGAAACCTCGACGGTTTCTTCCCGACCCAAGGACTGCGTGACGAGCCGGAACGCTTCGTTTTTCTCGATCGAGAGCACTCGGAGGCCGCTGGAGGTCACATGGCCTTCCAGCTTCTGAGCGTCGCAGCGAAGCACGACGGCATCCGAAGCGGGGAATGAGTCGTCAGGAAAGGCACTGCCCACCAGCAAGAGGGAGAAAGCCAAACAGAATATCAGATGCTTAGGCATGTCGTGCAGCCTGTCAGACTTCGGGCCTCACGACAATGCGAAAAAATGCCTCGTGCTGTCGGGCGGGTATGCGGGGCGAAGGAACGGGTTTGAGAACCTGTTTGGCTACAACGCTCACCGCGTTGTCGGGCTGCGCCCAGCCGTCCCGGTTGCCTGTCTCGCCTCCATCCTTCGGCTCGGCTCACTTTCCTCGGGCCCGGACTTGGCAAGTCCGGCTCCTTGGGGAGTCACGGCGGGAATGCAATCCCGCCCTCCTTCCGGACCGCCTGAAGGCGGTACGACAAAACACCAAGCGTGGACTCTTGCGAAGCCGCGAAGCGAACCCCGAACGACGAACCAAGAACTTCTGACCTCTCACCTCTGACTTCTCACTACTCACAGTCTCCCCGTCTTCCTCTTTTCAAAACCTCACCCGCAAGTAGGTGCCGAGGATGGATTCGTGGGTCCAGGCGGCTTGGGAGCGGTTGGAGGCGATCATGTAGAAGAGGTCGAGGTCGGTCTGGGAGCCGAGGTGGAAGGTGAGGCCGAGGGGGATGAGGCGGTTCTCGGTGTGCTGGAGGCGGTGGAGGTCGGTGAGCCATTCGTTGCTGACGAAGAGGCGGGTGAGCGGGCCGAGGGGGCGCGGAAAGGTCCAGGCGAGCTGGAGTCGCTGGCGGCTGCGGTGGGTGGTGAAGGTTTGGGCTTCGTTCCAGCGCCATTCGAGTCGGTTCCGCCATTCGAGGGCGAGGTGCGGGGTGAGATTGAAATGGGGGTTGAGCTCCAACTCGGGGCGGAACTGCGTGAGGCGATCTCCGGTGCGGGTGTTTTCGATGCTGAGAAGGGAAAGGCCGATGCCGCCTTCGAGCCAAGGAAGCAGGGCGTGCTTTACTCGTGGGCTGGCGATCTGGACGTAGGAGGCGTCGTCCACATCGGCGCGGTTGCCGAGAAAGAGGGAGGCGCGGGTTTGAGCGGTGCGCCAGTATTCGAGATGGGACCAGGCCCACCACTCGTCGGCGTGGAGGGAGGTGGTCATGAGACCGAGGAGCAGGAGGAGGCGCATCCTTTCCTCCTAGAGAAGGAAAAGGGCCAGTCTGGATGAATCGCTGGCACATTCGACATTCATCATTAAGACATTCGCCTTCCCCATGGTCCCTCTTCTCGACGTCAACGCTCAGAACCACCCGCTCGAATCTGAACTCCAGGCCGCCTTTACCGAGGTGCTGAAGCATGGGCGGTTCATCATGGGGCCGGAGATGGAGACCTTTGAAAAGGAGATCGCCACGATGACGGGCGCGAAGCATGCGCTCTCGGTCTCTTCCGGCACGGATGCGCTGCTGCTGGCCCTGATGGCGCTGAACATCCAACCGGGCGATGAGGTGCTGTGCCCGGCTTTCACCTTCTTTGCCACGGCGGGAGCGGTTTCTCGCCTCGGGGCGGTGCCGGTCTTCACGGACATTTGCCCGATCTGCTTCAATCTGGACGTGAACGACGCCCGGAAGAAGATCACCGCCAAAACGAAGGCGATCATCCCGGTGCATCTTTTTGGTCAATGCGCGGACATGGACCCGATCCTGGCTCTCGCGACCGAGCACGGCCTGAAGGTGGTGGAAGACGCGGCGCAATCCATCGGGGCGGCTTACAAAGGCCGTCAAAGCGGCACGATGGGGCACTTTGGCACCTACAGCTTCTTCCCGAGCAAGAATCTCGGCGGTTTCGGCGATGGCGGCATGCTGGTGACCAATGACGATGAACTGGCGGAATTTGCCCGTGTGCTGCGTGTGCATGGCAGCAAGCCGAAATACTACCATCACTACGTCGGCGGGAACTTCCGCATGGACACGCTGCAATGCGCCCTGCTGAGCGTGAAGGTGAAGCGCTATGCTCAATACACCGCCGATCGTCAGCGCAATGCCGCCAACTACACCGAGGCGCTATCGAAGCTGCCGGGCATCGTTTTGGCCGATCCGGCGCACTGCAAATGTGCCTCGGCACAAAACGAAGCTCTCGCCGCTCAAGGCGCGAAGATCGTGCTGCCGGTGGCTTACGGCCACAATTCGCACATTTGGAACCAGTTCACGCTCCGCGTGCTCGGTGGGAAGCGTGATTCCCTCCGCGACCATCTCGTGGCGAAGAAAATCGGCTGCGACATCTACTACCCGGTCACCCTCGACCAGCAGCAATGCTTTGCGAACCTTCCCGCCGCCAGCCGCAGCGGCTGCGAGGTGGCCCACCAGCTCGCCCAGGAGGTGCTGAGCATCCCGATCTACGGCGAGCTGAGCGAGGCCCAGCGTGAGGAGGTCATCGCCGCCATCGCGGAGTGGCTGTGAGGGGTGGGGAGATGCGTTTGTTCATTTGGCTAATTGCCCTCCAGAACCCGTTTTCATATAAGCGCTCACGTTTTACCAACCTCGCCAATCTATGAAAGCCATTCGAGCACTCCTCACTGCCATTCTGTTCATCCCATCCGCCGGATTTGGGGCTGTGGGTATTTATGATACCTTCGCCTTCACGAGCATCAATGGTGGTGGCCTGAACTTTTACGACGCTGGCGCTACGACGGTGCTACCCGAATTCCAAGGCTCGACGATTGGCACCTTCAATCGTTTCACGGATACGCTCCAGATCGGCGGCCAGCAAAAATCATTCAAAAACACCGGCTCTGATGTGACCAGCCACAGCACTTTCTGGCGCATCCTCGAACTGGGTGGTGCATTCACGTCAGTGGCGATGCCCTTTCAATGGAACCGCGGTGATTTTGGTGCGCCGGGAAATCTCAACAATACCGGTGACCAACAATGGGGTGGCAATTCTGAGGGAGCCAATGGCAACCCAATCGAAATCTCCAGCAATGTCTTTTCCGGCCTGCTGAACGGCACCTACACCCTTCAGTTTTACACGCAGATCACGACCAATGGCGTGGACGCTGCAAGCAGCGTGCTGAATGACAATGGAGGCAGCTATTACAACGCCAACTTCACCCTCGTGCCGGAACCTTCCAAGGCCCTTGTCGCTGGACTTGGGCTTAGTGCCCTCTTCTTCCGCCGCCGTCGTGCCTGAGTTTTCGATCTCTGGATCGATTCCAAGAGCCCCGCCCTCTCCGGCGGGGCTTTTTGTTTTCGTGAGAAACCATCTTCTCGGAGCAGGGTTTGCACGCCGCATGACCACCGCTAGTCTGGCGGACGCGCTCCCCGCCTTTTTCATGCCCGAACCGGAACGGATCCCCTGCCCCGCTCCCACACCTGCCATCCCGGAGGGTGCGGTGGACGAGTCATCGGATGAAGAAAGTGTACGCCTGATGCTGCGGGTGAGGGAGGGCGATGAGAAAGCCTTCGAGAGGCTCGTTGATATCCATCAAGGAGCTGTCGTTGGAACGGTTTACCGCATGCTCAATAGCCTCGATGACGCGCACGACATCGCCCAGCAGGTGTTTATCCGGGTGTGGAGAAGTGCGCCGCGTTACGAAGTCACCGCGAAGTTCACCACGTGGCTTTACACCATCACGCGAAACCTCGTCTTCAATGAAACACGCCGCCGCTCACGCCGGAAAGAGGTGAGCATTGAGCAGGAAAACGAGGACGATCCACCGAGGCACTTTGTGGACCTCAGCGTGGCCGGTGCGGATGAGAATCTGGTGAAGGCGGAATTCCATGAGGCACTCGATAAAGCCATCGCCGCCCTGCCGGAGAAACAGCGCCTAGCGGTCATCCTTCGTGGGAAGCAGGACCTGCCCTATGAGGAGATTTGCGTCATCCTGAAGATGTCGCTTCCGGCTTTGAAGAGCCTGCTCTTCCGTGCTCGAAACGAACTGCGAAAGCATTTGGGCCAGCACCTGGGCGAGGCGGTGGAGTGATGAGTCTCACGCCTGCACGGCGGAATTCACCAACTCAGCAGGGATTTGGCCCACAAAGCGTGGTTGGAGGTCGATGGCCTCGAAGATTTGATGAATCTCCTCTTGCGAAATATCGCCCGGGCGGTCGATCTCGAAATAGACGAGATCGTGGCGAGTATCGACTTTGTACCTCACACGCGGGAAGTGGTCCATCTGGTTGCGGAGTTGCATCACGGCGGACTCCTTGCGCAGACCTGGGGCGTAAATTTCGACTTCGATCATGGTGGTGAATGAGGTTGTACCGGATTGCCTCCCAGACGCCAAGCAAAAAGACCGGGACACCTCACCAAGTTCTAAAAATTTCAGTCCAACCACTGAGTTCAGAGATTTTTGCCCATGAGGTAAGTTCTTTGTCAGCCACTGCAAATGAGGATTGACCTCGGCAAGCCATTCGTGGGATTCTTATATTCCAATGATGGCTCGTCGTCTCCAGCAGCCATGCCGAGGAATTCGGAAAGCAGTGTCCGCTGTGGTTTGCGGGCTAGGGGTGATCTTTTCCCCTGATGCGGCGACCGCACAGATCGTGTGGAGCGGCGGTGGTGATGGCACCACGTGGAATAACACGGCCAACTGGACCGGCGGAGTCCTGCCAGGAGGCACGGGCATCGCGCAATTCGGACCTACAGGTGGCAATACGCAGATCGGGCTCACGACAAACCTGTCCATCGCACGCATCAATCTAACGTCTGACGGCATCAGTCGCGTGCTCGGCAATGCGTCCGCCACTCCGATCATCCTCTCTCTCGCTGGCAGCGGCGGCATTTTTCTCGAAAACCTGAGCACCACGCAGACGCTTACCATCGCATCCAATGTCAGCGGCGGCACTGGCGGCATGAGCCTAGCGCTGCCTTCCGGGACTCAGGCGATCCATGCCGCTGGGAACATCGTGATCTCCGCGAATCTGACGGGCAATGCGTTTTCCAAAACGGGCGCAGGGGTGCTGACACTGACCGGCACAAACACGCAGAGCGGCTTTGGCAGCGTGACAGGCGGTGTGCTTCAAATCGGCGATGGAGGCACGACCGGCACCGTTGGAGACATGCATCTGGCTCTCTCGAATGGTGCCAACGTCTCATTCAACCGCTCCAACACTCTCACCTACGGACAGAACATCACCGATACGGGCAGTGTGACGCAAGCAGGCACAGGGACGACAATCTTCACCGGCGGCGGGAACAATTACAATGGCGGCACGACCGTCAGCGCTGGCACGCTGCAACTTGGCAATGGAGGCACCAGTGGCACACTCGGCACTGGTGCGGTATCCATCGCCAGTGGGGCCACCTTAGCCGTCAACCGATCGAACGACTACGCACTCGGTAGCGGCAACGTGATCAGCGGTGCAGGCTCTTTGCAGAAGAGCGGAGCAGGCACCCTGACCCTCAATACGAACCCCAATGCCAGTTTCACCGGCTCCGTGTCCATCCTCGGCGGCACGCTGGCCGTGCAGTCCGCCACAGGGGGCACACATTCGCTCTCGAATGCTGGCTCAGTCACGACCAGCGGCACGGGCACGCTCAGCCTCACAGGCGGATCAGCCTACACCTTTGCCAACACGATCACTGGCAGCGGTGGCCTGAGCTTCAACGCCTCCGCCGCCATCCCCATCAGCGGCACCAATAGCTACACGGGAGCGACCACGATTCAGAACAGCGGTGGGGCGCTCGTCGTGACAAATCTGGCCGATGGTGGCGTGAACAGCAGCCTCGGCGCGGCATCCAGTGACGCGGCAAACCTCATCTTTAACAGCGGCGTGCTGCGCTATACGGGCACGGGTTCGTCCACCGATCGCCTTTTTAGCATCACCGGCGGCGGTAACGTGGCCTTCATCGAAGCCAATGGCACCGGTGCACTGCAATTCACCGGCACTGGCGCGATGGGCTTCCACAACCAGACCGGCCTGCGTGAACTCCTGCTGCAGGGAACCAGCGCAGCCAACGTGCAAAACTCCATTGCCATGCTCTTCAGCGACAACGGCGGGACCACCCGCATCTTGAAACGCGGCGGCAATACCTGGCTGCTCACTGGCACCAGCAGCACCCACACAGGTGCGACAAGGATCGAGGGCGGCGTGCTCGGCGTGGCAAAACTCGCGGATGGAGGCACCGCGAGCAGCCTGGGTGCCAGCAGCAGCGCAGCGACGAGCATTGTCATGACCAATGGCGGCCTGCTGCGCTACACGGGCAGCGGTGATACAACCAACCGCCTCTTCAGCATCGCCGGTGGCTCGCCTGCGGGCGGCGGCATCGAGTCTTCCGGCTCCGGTGCCGTCGTTTTCAGCAACACCGGAGACATTGGATCAGGTGGCACCACCGTTTTGCGCACATTTACCCTGGGTGGGTCGAACACGGGGGAAAACACCCTCGCCTCGCGTTACACCGACATGGGCAACAACAACATGCTCACCAAAAGCGGTGCGGGGAAATGGATCCTCACGGCCAACAACACGAACACCGGCACCAACTCCATCACCGCCGGCACGCTGCAACTTGGCACAGGCGGCACCACTGGCGCTCTCGGCAGCGGCACGATCAATTTTTCCAACAACTCGAATCTTATCGTGAATCGGAGTGATGCGGTGACGATGGGCCAAAGCATCAACGGGGCGGGCAATCTCACCCAGGCAGGCAATGGCACCACCACACTCACCAACACGAGCACCTACAGTGGCAGCACCACCATCAGCGCAGGCGCTTTGCAGCTGGGCAATGGCGGCACCACTGGCTCCATCGCGAACACCAGCGGCATCACCAACCACGGCACCGTCATCGTCAATCGCAGCAACGCCGTCACCTGGAGCACTCCTTTAAGTGGCAGCGGGGGCTTCACCCAAGCGGGTTCAGGCACGACCACATTGGCTGTTTCGCCAACACATACCGGTCCCACGACGGTCAATGCGGGCAAGTTACAGTCCTCCGTGAGCATCACCCTGCCGAACTCCGATTTCACCATCGGCGCATCTGGCACGTTGGCCACGAATGGCACCACCGCATGGAGCATCGGCTCACTGAATGGTTCCGGCATGGTGGAGAACGGCTCAGCCGCCACCAGCAGCACGATCACGCTGAATGGCTCCGGCACCTTCACCGGCCTTATTCGCAATGGAAGCACCGCCACGCTTTCACTCCTCAAAACAGGCTCCGGCTCGCAGAGCCTCGACGGTGCCAATTCCTTCACCGGCCCCGTCAGCATCACTGGCGGCACCTTGAGCACAAACACGCTGGCCAATGGCAGCAGCGCCAGCGGTCTCGGAGCCTCCAGCAGCCTTCCCGCGAATCTTTTACTCGATGGCGGCACCCTGCGTTACAGCGGCAGTGCAGCCAGCACCGACCGTCGTTTCGACCTCGGAGCCAATGGTGGCACGTTGGATGCCTCCGGTAGTGGGGCCGTGAATTTCACGGCCACGAACGATCTGAGCTTCACGGCCGCCCCAGGAACACGCACGCTCACCCTGAGTGGCACCAGCACCGCAGCCAACACGCTCGCAGCCAAGATCATCGATGGCACCAGCACCACCTCCCTCGTTAAGAACGGCCCCGGCACTTGGCTGCTCACGAACAACAACACCTTCTCCGGCGGCACCACGCTCAGCGATGGTGTGCTGCGCATCAGCAGTTCCAATGCCATCGGCACGGGCAGCGTCACCTTCGCCGGAGGTTCGCTGGAGGCCACGCAGTCCATGTCCATCGCCAACAGCTTCGTCGTCAATGATGCGAACAACGGCGTCACGGTCTCCGCAGGCGTTTTGACCCTCAATGGCTCGATCAGTGGAGCCTTTCCGTTGCACAAAGACGGCCCGGGAAGACTCATCATCGCTGGCGGATCAAACTCCGTGCCCACCGTGGTGCAAAACGGCACCGTACAAGGGTCCGCCGCCAATGCGGGCACCAGCATCGCCCTCGCCACGCCCGCTGCGGTGTTTGAGTTCAACCAAAACACCAGCGGCACCTACGGCGGCATCATCTCCGGCCAGGGCGGCATCAGCGTCACCGGCAGCGGAGGCTTGCTGCTCACTGGCACCAATACTTTTGATGGGGCCACGCTGGTCAGCGGCGGCGTCCTCACCGTTATAAATAGCCTCGCCTTTGGCTCCACGGCTGGCGGCATCGCCGTGCAAAGCGGAGGCACCGTTGAGCTCCGAGACGGCGTCTCCATCGGGGCGGAAACCATTCAGCTCAATGGCAGCGGAGCGAGCGGACAGAGTGGCGCTCTCGTGAGTGCCAACGGAGCCAACACTTACGCGGGCAGCGTGGTGGCCGCCACGAATGCCAGCATCGCAGCGCTGCCGGGCAGCACCTTGAATTTGGTTGGGGGGTTGGTTAAAAATGGCACCGTCGCCACGCTCACAGGCGGCGGTGCCATCACCATCAGCGGCGCGGGCATTACAGGAGCCTCGCCGAATTCTGACCTTGTCGTCGATGGCAGCGGCACCGTCGTCACGCTCAACACCACCAACAGCTACAACGGCCCCACCTTCGTGCAAAACAGCGGCACGCTCGTCCTCGGCCTCAGCAATGCCCTGCCGACCTCCCCACGCACGGATTTGAGCCTCACCACGAGCGGCACCTTCAATCTCAACAGCCACAGCGATGCCATCGCCGGCCTCTCTGGTGATGCCACGGGCACCGTGCGAAACAGCACCACCTCCACCACATCGACTTTCGAGGTCGCTCCGACCTCCACCGCCACTTTCAGCGGGGTCATTGCAGGTACAAACGGTGGCACGCAGGGCGATGTGAATCTCAGCAAAACGGGCAGCGGCACACAGATCCTCGACGGAGCCAATACCTACAGCGGCACCACCACCATCTCCGGCGGCACCTTGCAGATCGGTAGCGGCGGCGGCAGCGGCCAGATCGGCTCCGGCAGCATCACCAACGACGCCGAATTGAAGCTCAATCGAAGCGATACCATCACTCTGAACCAAGTCATCACCGGCAGCGGCAGCGTCACCCAGGCAGGCAACGGCACCACCATCCTCACCGGCAACAACAACTGGTCCGGCGGCACCACCATTCAAGATGGCACCCTCCGCATCGGCAATGGCGGCACTGATGGTTCGATTGGCAGTGGAGCCATCACCAACGACGGCACCCTCGAAATCAAGCGCAGCAACAGCGTCACCCTCAGCCAAGCCATCACCGGCAGCGGCTCGTTGGTGCAGAGCGGCAGTGGGAATACCACCCTCAGCGGAAACTCGAATACCTTCTCAGGCGGCACCACCATCTCGAACGGCACGCTGCTAGCCACCAACACCTCACCAAGCTCCTCCGCCACTGGCAGCGGCTCCGTCACCGTCGAAAACGGCGCACGCCTCGCTGGCACTGGACGCATCACAGGCGATGTGACCTTCCAAACCGGCTCCAAGCTCCTCATCGGCAATCTCGGCGGCGACTCGAACGGTCGCGATTTCGAGTTCGGCGGCCTTCTCAGCTCCACCGGAGCCTTTGAAGCCCGTTTTGATCTCTTCAGTAATCTGGGCAATGGCACTCTCAACTCCAGCCTCTCCGCCGATCAGTTCTTGGTAAGCGGCGCAGATCGCCTCATCGACCTCGATATCCATCTCGTGCTCGATAATCCCCATTCTCTGCTCAACTGGGCCGCAGGAGATTCCTGGGCGATTTGGTCCTGGGGCAGCATCAGTGGAGGGAATCGCCAACTCTCCATCGCATCCCTCACCGCCCCCACCCTGCCCCCAAGCCTCGGCTGGGACACCAGCCAGCTCAATACCACCGGCCAGCTCCTCGTGGTCTTCGTCCCCGAACCCTCGCGGGCCGTTCTGCTCCTCCTCGGCCTCCTGGCGCTGCTCCAGCGCCGCCGCAGATTTTGATCCCTTCTCGCGGATTCAGGACAAACGGCGGCTTTTTACCTGCAATTCTCCTTCCCCCGCCCTCGAAAATGATGTCCTCTGCGGCTCATTTTCACCATGCACGAAACCGCCACGCTTCTCATTCATTGCCCAGACCGCCCAGGGCTCGTCCATGATGTCACCGGCTTCATCTCCTCCCATCAGGGAAACATCATCGACCTCCAGCAGCACATCGACGAGGAGCAAAACGCCTTCTTCATGCGCCTCGAGTGGAGCTTGGAAAAATTCACCCTCGAAAAAGAAGAGATCGAGGCCCGCCTCCAGCCCATGGCCCGTCGGCATGAGATGCAACTCCGGCTGGCCTTCTCCAGCCAAAAGAAGCGCCTCGCCCTTTTCGTCACGAAGGAAAACCACTGCATCTACGACCTCCTCGCCCGCCACGAAGCCGGTGAACTTCCCGTCGAGATCCCCCTCATCGTCGCCAATCACGACACCCTCAAACCGGCGGCGGATCGCTTTGGCATTCCGTTTTATCTTTTCCCCATCACCAAGGACAACAAGCTCGAGCAGGAGCAGGCCATGATCGCCCTGCTGAAGAAGGAACGCATTCACACTGTCGTACTGGCGAAATACATGCAGATCATCGGCCAGGCCATGATCGCGGAGTTTCCGAATCGCATCCTCAACATCCACCACAGCTTCCTCCCCGCCTTTGTCGGAGCCAAACCCTATCACCAAGCCTTCGAGCGCGGCGTGAAGATCATCGGTGCCACCAGCCACTACGTCACCGCCGAACTCGACCAAGGCCCCATCATCCATCAAGACGTGATGCGGGTGAGTCATGAGGACACCGTGCCGGATCTCGTGCGCCTCGGCCGTGATTTGGAGAAAAACGTGCTCGCCAAAGCCCTCTGGTGGCATGTGCGGGATCGCGTGCTCGTTTTCAAAAACAAGACCATCGTGTTCGATTGATATGCAGGAGGCCGAGCTGCTCGAAAAGCTACGCAAAATCGAGCGCCTCTACGCCGGAGCGGCCACGCCCGGTGAAAAAGAGGCCGCCGCCGATGCCATGCGCCGCATTCAGCAGCGGCTCAAAACCACCGCCCAGGTCGAAAAGCCCATCGAATACAAATTCACCCTCGTCGATGGCTGGTCGAAAAAGCTCTTCGTGGCCCTGCTGAGACGCTACGACCTGCGCCCCTACCGCTACGCCCGCCAGCGGCGCAATACCGTCATGGTCCGCGTGCCAAAAAGCTTCGTCGATGACACCCTGTGGCCGGAATTCATGGAACTGAGCAAGGTGCTACAGCAATACCTCGAAGACATCACCCACCGCGTCATCTCCGGCAGCATCCACGCCGATGCTAGCGAGGAAGAAATCGTCTCCGGCGAGTATCTGGAGTGAGGCATTACCTCAGGGATTCGCGACCAGCCAGTCCGTAGGCGTGATGGCACCCGCACGTTGCAAATGCTCGTTGTCCCATGAGATGAGTGGACTCTGGCTTTGCCGGGCGGCGGCGGCATAGAGGGCATCGGCACCGCGAAGGAATTGGCTCGTGCCGAGACGCTCCGTAGCTGTCAAGAAAGCAGCATCCATCGCCATCTCAGAAGTGATCATTCGATTCATGAGGGAATGGGTCAGTTGTTGACCCCGCGCTCCATCGCGAAGCCTACGTGACAGCGCACAAGCGACCTCCACTCTGCCGAAAGCGGGTTGAATCACCGCGATTCCACGGGTGATGACTCGGCGGAGAAGATCACGACTCGCTTGATGAAATTTGTCCGTTGCATCGGCAGCGGCAATCCAAACGCTGGCATCAATCGTCATGCTCATGACTACCCGAGGCGGTTGCGATCCTGCATGAGTAGCTCCCTCGCCGATGGGCCTGCTGGGGCACGCGAAACGGCCTCATCCACGGACTGAAACCAATTCTCCAACCATTGTTCACCGGCAAGCTTTGACGCGGCTTGCTCAGAAGCAATCTTTTCATCACCAAGCCATCGCTCGTAAAGCTCCACCGTGACTTCGGGCACGCGGCGCCCGAGCGCAGCCACGCGAGCGGTCACTTTTTGATAGAGATCATCTGGGATGTCGATCACAGCAGTCATAGCAAAGTGTTCTTCATCCGTGAACGCATGTCAACCCTCCTAGCTTTACCCCAAGCGTGTGCGCAGTGCCTCATTGAAAAGGACACCGAGAGGGGAGAGACCGGGGTAGCTGGAGAGAGTCGATGCCTCATAAAGGAGGACACCGTGGCCGATGGAGCCACGACTGATGAAAAAAGCCTCGAAGACTACACCCTGTGATGCGTGGGCGCTACGCCCAGCACACCGGAAAACCCGCCCGCCAGAAGCTGCTCGACGAGTATTGCCAGACCAGCGGGCTGGAGCGCAAATACGCCAACAAAGTCCTGCGAGGACAGCGACGACGAGGGCCCAGCGGAGCGCCACGGGTGCAGGCAGCCGCTACACCCGCAGCGACCTGCAAGTGCTCAAAAGCCTCTGGTTGGCCGCCGGGCAGCCCTGCGGCAAGCGCCTGGCGGGCGACATGCTCAAGCTCTGGCTAAGATCGTGGCAGAAGCAGCACCGCGCGGTGAGCAAAGCACAACGCGAGCGCCCGAGGGGATCAGCGCCGCGCAGATCGACCGCGAACTGGCCCCTTATCGCATCGCCGGACGCAAGCGCCGCATCGCCAGCAGTGCCCTGGCCACCCTGCAGGAGGTGGCCGTGCGCTGCGAACCCTGGGCCGAGACCACGCCCGGAGCCCTTGAGATAGACACCGTGCGCTTGCGGCGGCAGCCTCAGCGGAGCCATCGTCTGGGCGCTGGACGCCACCGACATCCACAGCGGTTGGACCGAAGTGCGCGCCTGTGGAACCGGGGCGCACACGCCACGCGCAAACGCCTCAGCGAAATCCAGGCCGCGCTGCCCTTCGCCATCACCAAGCTCGACTTCGACAACGGCACCGAGTTCTTAAACGCGCACTTCATCACCCACTTCAAAGCGCAAGAGCCAAAGATCGAGCTGAGCCGCTCGCGACCATACCGCAAGAACGACAACGCCCACATCGAACAAAAGAACTACACCCACGTGCGCCTGCTGCTGGGAGACGACCGCTTCGAGCACTACGAACTGGTGGAGCCGCTCAACGAAGCGCTGCGCGAGTGGAGCTTGTGGAACAACCTCTATGGCGCACAACGCCGGCCCTGCGCAAAGAGCGTCAACCCGATGGCAAAGTGAAGAGATACCACGAAAAGAAAGCCAGCACGCCCTGCGCGAGGCTGCTCGCACGCGAAGAGCTCAGCCAAGAGCAGCGACAGAAGCTGCAAGCCATGCTCAGCAGCCACGACCCCATCGCGATGAGAGCGAGCATCGAAGCCAAGCTGCGGGCGCTCTACAGCCAACGAGCCCAGCTCCAAGCCCAGCAGGATGACGACATGGAGGCCGCCCCCGAGAGCCCCCACTCAGCGCCAGATGGCGGGCTTGCGTTACGTTCGCCCAGTCGCCCCAGGCCCCTCGACTCACTGCACTCCAGCCCGCCATCCCCATGCGGAGTCCCACGCGAAAACAAGCCTTGCCAACCTCTCCAAGAACCACCAAAGCCAAGCCCATCACGGTGTCCCCCATCGTGAGGCATCGAGCCGCTTCCTGAAATCCTCCTCGGTGTCCTACTTCAATGAGGCATCACGTGTGGCAGACCGCTCCGCCTGCGCCATGCCCCCCCCCAAAGCAGGCCCTGACAGCCCCTCGATCACGTTCAATTTGGCTCCGCCCGAATCCTGTGCAATGCAAACGTCCCCATGACCTTCCTCGACAAGCTCCGCGCCCGCATCACCGCCACCGGTTCCAACCTTTGCGTCGGCCTCGACGTCCGTGCCACCGATGCGAGCGAGAGCACCAAGAAGTGGATTCTTGATGTCATCGAGCAGACCGCCCCTCACGCCGCAGCCTTCAAGCCCAACGCGGCCTACTTTGAGGCCCTCGGTTGGCAGGGCATGAAGCTCCTCGAAGAAATCATGGCCGCCATCCCGCAGGATATTCCCACGGTGCTCGACGTGAAACGCGGAGACATCGGCGAGACGCAGGGCTACTACGCCAAGGCCTGCTTTGATGTGCTGAATGCCGATGCCGTGACGCTCAATCCTTACATGGGCCGCGATACCTTGGAGCCCTTCCTCAAATACTCCGACAAAGGCATTTACCTCCTCGGCGTGACTTCAAATCCAGGTGCCAAAGACATCGAGCTACAAAAAACTGGTGATCGTCACATCTACGAACTCGTTGCCGATATGACCGCTGGGCAGCCACAGGCCGGGCTTGTCGTGGGACTCACCAATGCGGCACCGGATGTGCTCAGCCATATCCCGGATGTGCCGCTCCTCATCCCCGGCCTCGGTGCCCAGGGCGGCGATCTGTCCGCTCTGAAAGGCGGTGGCCGCCAAGCACCGCTCCTCGTCAATGTCTCCCGTGGCATCCTTTACCAGGATGAGGACAAGACCTTCGCCCAGCGGGCCGAAATGTGGAAGCTCCGCATCCGCGAGGCTCTGGAAGGCTAAGATCAGGCCTCGCGACGGCACAGACCGATCCAGGCGAGGATGAGCCCGATGACGAAATGCACGAGCAGCATGCCCGCAGCGATGTCCGGCGTGGCAAACCAGGTGCGCACCAAGGTGGTGATCGCAGGGAAAAGGCGATCGTCCTTCAGCGTGTCGATGATCCCGGACCAGCCATAGTGGGCGGTAATGAAGGGATTCACGAGATGGCCGAGCAATCGGGGAAAACCGAGCAAAGCACCGCTGAAGATGACATTCGCACAGAGTAGAGTGAGGCAGGCGCTATGCGCTCGACCAGCATTTGAGGAATTCGCGGAGATGCCGAGGCAGAGAGAGGCAAAGGCGATGCCAGTGAGGGCGGGAAGGATCAAACGAGCCCCGCCATGACCGGGCAAGCCCCCCGTGACGAGTTCCATGAACATGCCCATCCAGAAGCTCTGCAGCAGCGAGACGGGGATCACAAAAAGCAGTGCCGCCAGCAGCACGGCCGCCGGACGCACCCCGGCCACTCGCTCGCGTCCGTTGACGGTCTTCATGGCGGCAAACTCACGCGAGGAGAGCCGCAGGCTCATGAAAAGGATGAGCAGCACCATCACAAAGTAGATCATTGAGGTGGTGTAGGCAGCGGCCCAAACCTCCGCCCCTTCGCTGAAATGGCGCAGATTTGGCTGCACGAGCAGCCAAGCGATCACCGGTGCGCCAACGAGCAGACCGACGTGCGTGATCCACTCCCGGCGCACCCGGCGCAGGAGCGTCCAGCGGCGCTTCATGAGGTGGGTCGCCTGGGAAAAGAGGCCGGGAAGTGGCAGCACGGGGCGGGCATCCTCTTCGGAGGACTTTTTCGTCTCCTTCTCCTCCGCCTCAGCGGCCTGCTGCTTCATGACGACGGTCTTATCCAGATCGGAAGTATCCTCCTCGGCGGCGGAGAGCTCCTCAGCGGTGGCCCCCAGTTTAAAGGCGGCATAATATGAATCACGGTGGCGCATCCACGAATCTCCCCAGCGCTGCGCAGGGCGCTTGGCGAGGCGTGAATAGACCTCATCGTAAGTGGGCACGGTGAAATAATGCGGCAGCGCCTTGGCGGGGCCATGGAAGGTCACATAGCCCTCATGCAGCACGAGGGTGGTATCGTAAGCCGTCAGGTTGGCGAGGCTATCCGTGGCGTGAATGACGATGCGGCCGGGCTGATCCGCCGCCACGAGCCGCAGCAGCGCCTCCATTTCCCGCTCCGAACGCACATCCAGGCCGTGCGTAAAATCATCGCACAGCACGAGCACGGGATCGGAAACGAGAGCGAGTCCCAGTTTCAGCCTCCGGCGCTGCGCCAGCGGCAGCGGACCGACCCGCTCCGAGGCGATGTTTTCTAAACCGACCACCACGAGGATATGGGAAACCTTGGAGACGATCTGATCGCGGCTGAGACCAGCGGCACGGAGCATCAGGGCGCTCATGAGGCTCTCCCGCACCGTCAGATGGGCGTGCAGGCAGTCGTCATGTGGCGTGACCCAGCCAAGTTCGTTGGGGTGCAGGGGCTTCGAGACGAGATCACGGCCTTTCAGCATGATGGAGCCACCAGAGGCCTCCGTGAGGCCAGCCAGCACCTGGAGAAGCGTGGTCTTCCCGCTCGCCGTGGGGCCGATGAGGGCGAGGAGATGACCGCCAGGGATGGAAAAACCGACCTGCTCAAGCACATGAAGCGGGTCTTTGCCTTTGCGGGTGATGACGTGGGCGAGCGCGTTAATTTCCAGCATGCGGAGTTTCTAGACGCTGGCCGCCTCCGGCGCAAGACATAGCACGAGCGACACCTGCGTGACTGCCGAACACCAGCCTCTGAACTCGATGGTGTAAGTGCTTGAGATGCAGCGAGTTCCCCGCCAATATCTTCTCCCATCTATTTCCCCCTCCTAAACTCATGACCACTGGTTCCACCACTCCCCACCGTGCCTTCATGGGCGTGATGGGCACTGTCTGCGTGGTTCTCATCCTCATCCTGATTGGTGGCTGGCGGTGGTTTTTTCAGGATCTCTCCAAGCGCCAAATCATCCGCGAGCGGGCTCGCATGCACGAGGCGAGGCTGCGTGATCTGGAAAAGCTCGGCCTGGATGCTGAAGCGGGCATTCTCTCGGATTCCGGCGCTCCAGAAGCCCCCATCGTTTCCCTCCAGGAAATGGCTCCCAAAGGTGCGGGCGTCGAAGGCGTCGTCCCACCACCGAGTGAGTTTCAGGATCTGCCATTGCAGGAGCAAGCCCCAGATTACGTCGAGGCCTTGGAGACGATTCAAGGCTTCTGGAAGGCTTTGAAGGTCAAAGACCGCCTGCCTTATGTTTACAACGCGGAGAAGGTCAAACCGCTCATGGAGGACTACTACGAAAGGCAGGGTGAGACGGACCCCGACCACACGGAGTTGAAGCAGAAATCCCGCTTCATGCTCGATGGCAAGGCGGAGATCCTTTACTTCAGCCATGCCAGCAGCCGCCCCACCGGTCTCGTCGAGCTAGCCATGCGCCGCGGTGCCAATGGCCGCTTTCTGGTGGACTGGGAAAGCCTCGCGGGGTACTCGAACCCAGCCTTTGGAGAGCTGAAAAAGCTCAAACCCGTCGAACCAGCACAGATCCGTGCCTTCGTGAGACTGTTCGAATACTACAATTACGAGTTCGCCGACTCCGCGAAGTATCTCTGCGTCAAAATGATCGCCGCGAACGGCGTGGACATGCTCTACGGCTACTGCGAACGCGAAACCGAGCTAGGCCGCTGGCTGGAGGGCCAGCTCTCGCATACTCGCAAGGGCAATAGCATGGCCGGTTACACGCTGCGCATCGCCTACCCGGAGAATGCGCAGTCTGATCAATGCGTCTGGATCAAGCAAGTGGTCGCCGCCCGCTGGCTCATTTTGGATTGAACCATCTAGGACCTGCCGGCGACGATCAGGCGAAGCAAAGTGGCCATCTCGCTCCGCGAGATGAGCAGGACGCTTGACCGACTCACCGGTTCCCCGTCTTCAAGTATCCTTCATGCTGGCGAAAGCCTTTTGCTCATTTGCTGGCGCTTCGCTCCACCCCAAACACGGCCTAGCGAAATGATCCGCAAATGAGCGGGCAGTGGCCGCAGGCTCCCTGCGTGCCCGACGTTGGATGTCCGATGAAATCGCGGTGCGCCACGTTCCTCTCGCGGAGCGAGAGGACCACTTTGCTTCGCCGATTCGTTACCGTTGGGCGTGGGTAAACTCAATGCCCATCCTTGAGCCAAAAAAAACGGCGTCCCAGTGATGGGACGCCGTTGGAGAGATGTTGATGCTTTAGGCGGCTTCGTCGATCTTCACGACCTTGTAGCCGCCGATGCTCTTGAAGTAGAGGAGCAGGAGCAGATAGATAGCAGCCATCGTGGCAGGGAGATAAGAGTCAAATGCCAGCGTCTTTCTGTCACCGATCCGGTCGGCGGCTACCACGGCTTTCTGGTTTTCGGTGGCGGCTTCCTTGGCTTCTTTGGCCGCAGCAAGTTTGCTACCGTCAAAGCCATATGTGGCTGTGGATTTGATATTGAGGAAGGTGCTGGGCTGGGCGGCCTTGTATTCTTCAAACACAGCAGCGTTTTTGGACTTCAGCTCCTCACCTGCGAACCGGTCCTTGAGATAGCCAAGTCCAGAACCGCCGATCGTGCCAACGGAGAGCATCCCAATGCCTCCCATGATAGAAATCGCCACGGCACCGCTTCTCGGAAACCTGTCCGACGCGACAGCCAGCATGGTGGGCCAGAAAAAGGTTTTACCAACGGCATAAATACCCATCGCAAGCAAGGCCGCAGGGAAGGTTTCCATTCCACTGGCCATTTGCAGTCCGACGAAAGCCAGAGCCGAGCACACGAGAAGAAGAGCGACAGGAGAGAGTTTGAGTGTGTGTTCAATCCAGTGGCCGCAGAAGCGAAGGCCAAACATGATGGCAGAAGTCCAGAGGAAGAGATACTTGCCTTGTTCGGAGGTAAAAAGATTACCTGTGATGAATTGTATCCATTGATCAGTGCCAAGCTCAACAGAGCCAATGATCGCGTGAGTCACAAACAGAACGAAGAGCAGGATTGAGCCAAGCGAGAATTTAGTGACCAGGCCAACTGCCACAACCACAAGACCCCCGACAACATAGCCGACGATTTTTGCAGTTTCCGCCTCAATGCCGAACAGCTTGAGGAAATCAGCGAAGAAGAGCGCAAGAAGAGAGCCAACGATCAATCCTCCAAGTATGCCTACGTCCTTGAGCATCTCTCCAAGGCTTGCGCCTTTTTCCGCAGCCTCGGAACGCGGGAACTTTTGCCCCATGAACATGAGGCCATAAATAGCGGTCGGGATGAGGTAGAGCGAAAGCTGCCACTTCCAGCCGATTTCCATTTTATCATCAAGAACCCATCCAAGAGCAGTTCCCACAATCATGCCTGCCGGCCAGCTCGCGTGAAGCAGGTTCAGGTAGTGCGTGCGGTTCTCGGGGAAGAGGGTCGCCACAAGGGGGTTCGCCACGGCTTCAAGAGTGCCGTTTGCGAAGGCAAAGATAAACATGCCTCCGAAAAGAAAATTGTAGGCGAGGCTTTGTGCTGCCGCACCACCATCGCCCGGCACTGCTGCAAAGGTCACGAATGCGGAGATGACATGGAGGACGAACGCCGTGACGACGAGTTTACCGTAACCAATTTTGTCACAAACAATGCCGCCGATAATGATGCCGAAGCAGAAGCCCGAGAGTCCGGCTGCGCCGATGGCTCCGAGTTGGGCGCCGGTGAAGCCGAACTCCTTGCCCCAGTTGTCAAAGATGCCGCCACGGATGGCGAAGCCGACGCCGGCGGCCAGAATGGCCATGAATCCGGCCCAGAGAAGTCTCATTCGATTGTTTTCGCTCATAGTCGTGATGTTGAGGGTATGGTTGGTATGTGTTGTTCGAGTTGGGGAGTGCAGGAAAGCGCGTGTTTTAGGGGCCGCCTATCGCGGCGACAAGGAAAAAGTACACTCCGCGCCGAAGAAGTACGGGGCAGCGGCCAGATAAATCGTCGGTTGCGACACCGGGCGGGGTTGCTAAAGCAGGGGCCTCCATGACCGCATCCGCCTTCGCCCGCTCCCGTTTCACGCGCCTGCTCGTGCTCGGCCTCACGCTTTGCCTTGGCGGCCTCTCAGCCTGGGCACAGTCCTCCGTCATCGTGGTGGATGCCTTCAACCGCAAAGTCCACGTCGCCGGGAATGCCAATGCGAAGCGCCCCGTGGGTGGCCTGGCCAAAATCGCCACCTGCATGGTCGCGCTCGATTGGGCGGAGGCCTCCCGAGTGGGCGTGAATGTGCTCGCTCCCGTACCAGACTACGCCACCGCCATCGCCGGTGCCCCCTCCCCACTCGGTCTCCAGCCGGGTGATACGATGACGCTCCGTGACCTCATCTACGCCACCATGATGGGCAGTGACAATGTGGCCGCCATCACGCTCGGAGATTTCGTCGGCCGCGATCATCTGGCTCGTCTCGGCAAAGGCGGCCATCCCATGGATGAATTTGTGCGCCAGATGAACCAGCTCGCCAAGCGTGAGGGCTGCAAGGGCACACGCTTTACGAACTCCCATGGCCTGGAAAACTCCCGCCCGATGCCTTACTCCACTGCGGCGGATATCGCCCGCCTTTCCGTCTATGCCGCCTCCCGTCCCGCGATGCGCTTTTACACCAATCAAGGCACCCGCGATGTCACCCTCTACCGCGCCGGTCAGTCACTCAAAGTCGGCGTGCAGAATACCAATCAACTCCTCGGCACGGATGGCATCGACGGCATCAAAACGGCTAACACCGCCATGTCGGGCGGCTGCTGCGTCGTCTCCGCTGAAAGAGCCTCCACCGTGCTCAAGCAGGCGGATAACAGCAGCCAGATCTACCGCCACCGCATGATCGTCGTCGTGCTCGGCAGCGCGAATCCCTTCTACGAAGCCCGCGGCCTCCTCCACCAAGGCTGGGCCGCCTATGACCGCTGGCTCGCCGCCGGCCGCCCCATCACCGACAAGAAGCAGATGCTCGCGGATTTCTAACTCAAGCCTCCCGCGGCACTTTTCCTGCTTCCGTCATCTCACATCCCTCATCTCCCAACAAAAACACACATGCGTATCGGTATCTTGAACAGCGGCGGGGATTGCCCCGGACTTAATGCAGTCATTCATGGCGTCGTCGGCGCCGCCAGCACCCTCGGATGGGAGGTCGTGGGCTTCCGCGATGGCTTTGAAGGCCTGCTGCCGCCTGGAGACTACATGATGCTCGATCCGGAGCGCACCGTGGGCATCATGAAACTCGGTGGCACCATCCTCGGCACCACGAACAAAGGTCATTTCGTGGCCAAAGTGGGTGAAGGAAACGTCGCCAAAGTACCCGACGAGATCATCAACAAAGCCAAGGGCACACTTCGCCACCTCGAAATCGGCGCCCTCATCGTCGTCGGCGGAGACGGCAGCCTCACCACCGGCATGCAGCTTTGTGAAGCCGGCATCCCCGTCATCGGCGTGCCAAAGACCATCGACAACGACCTCAGCGCCACGGCTTACACCTTCGGCTTCGACAGCGCTTACTCCGCCGTCGTCGATGCACTCGACCGCCTGCACACCACCGCCGAAAGTCACAAACGCGCCATGGTGCTCGAAGTCATGGGCCGCCACGCCGGCTGGATCGCCCTTTACGGCGGCATGGCGGGCGGCGCGGATGTGATCCTGCTGCCGGAGATTCCTTTCCAGATGGAGCATGTGGCCGAAGCCATCCGCAAACGCGATGCCGCCGGTCATCACAGCACGCTCGTCGTCGTGGCTGAAGGCGCCCGCATCGAAGAGGGTACCCTCCTCACCAAAGGCGGCGGTGAAGCGGGCGAAGTCCGCCTCGGCGGCATCGGCGAACACGTCGCGAAGCAGATTGAAAAGCTCACCGGCAAGGAAACCCGCTCCTGCACCCTCGGTCACCTCCAGCGTGGTGGTGCCCCCACGGCCCTCGACCGCATCCTCGGCATTCGCTTTGGCGTGAAAGCCGTCCACCTCATCGCCGAGGGCAAATTCGGCCGCATGGTCAGCTACCAGCAGTATCAGGTCGGTGATGTCGCCATCGAAGAAGCCGTGAACAAGCTCCGCCTCGTCAGCAAAGACGGCGATGTCGTCCAAGCTGCCCGCTCCATCGGCATCAGCTTCGGCGATTCCTGATCCCGTTCACTTCCCGATGCAGAACGTGGAGAAGATCACATCGAGGATCTGCTCCACGTCCACCTGACCGATGACATCGCCGAGTGCCTGCAAGGACTCGCGAAGCTCCAATGCGATGAATTCGGGCGCTTCGTTTGTCTCAATGGCGGCTCGTGCGGCAGTCAGTCGCTCGACGCTGCGTTGGAACGCGGCCTGATGGCGGGCGTTGATGGCAATGGGATGATCGGAGGCCAGCGGTCCGGCCTTCGCGATGACCTCGCGGATGGCGTTTCGAAGCGCTTCGATACCTTCGTTTTGCACGCAGGAGACGCGGATGGCGGCTTTTTCACTTTCCCAGCCGGGATGCAGGCCGAGATCGGTTTTGTTCAAGATGACGAGATGACGCTCGGCGAGTCCCGCAGGCACTTCGAGACGTTTCGTGGCTTCAAAAGGCTGGCTGGCATCGAGGACCTCCAAAATGAGATCGGCACGCTCCAACTCGCGTTGGGTTCGCTCAATGCCGATGCGCTCGATGGCATCCTGCGAATCGCGAAGGCCGGCGGTATCCACGAGGCGCAGCGGGATGCCATGCACCTGGATGATTTCCTCGATCGTATCCCGCGTGGTGCCCGCCGTGGGACTCACGATGGCACGCTCAAAGCCGAGCAGGAGATTGAGAAGGCTGCTTTTGCCCACATTGGGTGCTCCGGAGATCACCGTGCGGGCACCGTGACGCAGGATGCGACCTTGCTCCGAGGTAGCGAGGAGCTTGCGGGCATGCGCTTGAACGGCGTCGATACGACGAAGAAGATCCGCGCCGGTTTCGGGCGAGATGTCTTCATCAGGAAAGTCGATGTAGGCCTCGATATGAGCCAGCACCGGCACAAGCATCTGCTGCATTTGGGATGCTTCGCGACCAATCGCACCGCCGAGCTGCTCATTCGCAGCACGCAGAGCCAGCGTGCTCTGGGCGTGAATGAGATCCATCACGGCCTCCGCCTGCGTGAGATCCATTTTGCCATTCAAAAAGGCGCGTTGGGTGAATTCCCCCGGCTCCGCGGCCCTCGCTCCACAGGCCAGCACGCGTTCCAGCACACGCTGTGTCACCAACACACCGCCGTGACCATGAAACTCGATCACGTCCTCGCCCGTGTAGCTCGCCGGACCTTGAAATTGCAGCAGCACGCCCGAATCGAGCCCCGCGCCGTTTTCATCCAGCACCTGCACCAGATGGGCGCGACGCGGCACCACCTTCGCGGGCAGCTTGAAAGCCTTCGCGGCAAGGGCGAGCGCCTTCGGGCCGGAGAGGCGGATCACGGAGATCGCGGCCTCGCCGGTCGCGGTGGAGATGGCGGCGATGGTATCGGAAAGCATGGAAAGAGGCGCTCCCGATACGTCCCGCCCCCGCGCATCTCAAGCCGCCCTTTCAAAGTCACCCCCAGCTTTTTCAAGAACCTTGGCCGCCTGCATTCTTGACCCTTCCGTCCACCTCCCCACCATCGCCCCATGCTTCTCCGAATCCTGCACGAAATGCTCCACACGCCGGTGATGGACATTTTGCATCATTTGAAGCGCTCCCAAGGCATGACCGCCGGGGAACTGGCCGAACGCCTGAAAATGAGCTACATGGGCGTGAAGCAGCACTGCGATGATCTGGTGAAAAAGGAGTTCATCGATACCTTCCGCCGCGCCAAAGGCTCCGGCAGGCCGGAGAAGCTCTACCGCCTCACGCGTCGGCTCGATCCCTTGTTTGATGAAAACGGTGCCTCCATCGCCCTCAGCCTGCTGGCCGCCGCCCAGCGGGTGTATGGCGAAACCGCTGCCGCCAAACTGCTCTACGCCTGGTTTCAGGCCAAAACGGATACCTACACGCGCAAGCTCGCCGGAGCGGATGATCTCCTCACCAAGGCGAAGATGCTCTCGAAGCTGCGCAGCGCCGAAGGCTGCATCTCCTCGGTCCAGCAGGACGCGGAAACCGGCGCTCTCAGCCTTGTCGAGCATCATCAGCCGCTGCGTGAGCTTGCCGCTGAGCACGACATCGTGCCCGAGCTGGAATGTGAGCTCATCGAAAAACTCCTGGCCTGCGAAGTGAGCCGATCCGTCGAGGAAATCTCCGGTCTCGTGCGTATTACCTACCGCCTTACCCCGCATTGATCCCCCTTCCCTGCTTCCGCATGCTTTCCCGTCTGCTCTGCCCCGCCCTGCTGCTCCTCCTCACCTCCTGCCAGCATCAAAACACCCTGCTCCCCTCCTGGCAGCAGGACACCGCGCTGATCTACAATGGTCAAGCCGCCGCCCAGGCCCAGCAGAGCACCACGCCTCACCTCGTCGCCCGGGCCATCTACGCGGCCCCAGGCCACATCGAGACCCTCATCGCCCGCCAGGATGACTCGCCGGATGCAGTCAAAAACCTCGCCACCATCGGTGATGGCACCATCGCCCTCGGATTCAGCGATGCAGTCACCGGCCAGTTCCTCGACGTGAAGCAATGCGGCGGCGCTCTTTTCGTCGCCGGACTACCCAACCAAGCCTACCGCATCCATCTTCAAAATCTCACGCCCATGCCGCTCGACCTCGCCGTGGGCATCGACGGGCAGGACATCACCGCCGGTGGCGTGGCCGCGTGGAAGCGCTCCAGCCTCCGCCTGGCCGCCAAACAATCCCTCATCCTCGACCGCAGCCCCAAATCGAATGCGCCGCTGCTCTTCCGCAGTGTGAAAAGCGATGCAGCCTTGTTTGAGACCCATCCATCCGGCACTCGTGGCCTCATCCAAATCGCCGTCTGGCTCGCCCGCGATGCGCCCAGCCTCACCGGTCAGACCATCCGCCCCAGCGAGTATCCCCCGCTGAACCTCCTCCCGATGGACAAGGCGCATCAGTATCGCTGACCTTCGATGCCCGAGGTGCCGATGAGACTCTTCTTTTTCCTTCTCCTTACCTCCATGAGCCTCGCCGAGCCTGTGATCCCGCCCCGTTTCGCCCAAGCCTTGCCTCCGGATTGCTCGCAAGTCCTGCTCACGCTCGCCAACGATCCCAAGGCCACCACCGGCACGCTTTGGCGCATGGAACGAAAGCCTGATAGCACGTGGAAATCGGCTGGCCCTGCGATTCCCGTCTCTCTCGGTCGTCACGGCCTCGCCTGGGGCCTCGGCGAGCACAGCAACAAATTGCCGCGAGGCCTGAACCGCAAAAAAGAAGGCGATGGCTGCTCGCCCCTCGGCGTCTTCGCCTTGCCGCAGGCCTTTGGCAGCCTCGCCAAGCCTCGCGGTCTGCGCCTGCCCTACCTCCGCTGCACCTCGCACCACCTCGGCATCGACGATCCAAGCTCCCGCTACTACAACCAGATCGTCGATGACCGCCTCGTCGCCTGCGATTGGGTGAATCCCGAGACGATGATCCCATCGAACGGCTGCTATGCCCTCGGCGCCGTCATCGCCCACAATCCCGCCAACAAGCTCGGCTCCGGCTCCTGCATCTTTTTGCACGTCTGGCAGGCCCCCGGCGTGCCCACCTCCGGCTGCACCGCCATGAGCCTCGACCACGTCCGCCTCGTCCTCCGCTGGCTCGATCCCGCGAAGCAGCCACGGCTCGTGCAAGACATCGCGGGAAGGTGAGGACCTTGAAAGGAACACGGCAAAAGGCTGTTCATAGCCCGCCATGCTCCGACCAGCCCTTCTCTCGCTCTTCGCCGTTTCTGCCTTCGCGCAGGATTTGCTGCCCACACCGGCTGTTTGGCAGCCTGAGGGCAAATGGAGCGACTTTCCGGCTCTCGCGACGGATGGCGGTGGTGTGCCGCATGTGGCCTTTGTGCAGTGGGATGGCGAAAAGGACACGCTGAAGGTCGCGAAGCTCACCGATGGCGCCTTGAGCGAGGTTTTGACCATCGGTGAGCCCGGCATCATTCACCAGCCGAGCATCGCGACGGATCGCCAAGGCGTGCTGCATGTGTTTTGGAGCCAGGTGAACGAAAAAGACCTCATGGAGCTGCGCTGGACGCAAATCCGCGATGGCCGGGCCGATGTCGGCACGCTCGCTTCATCGCCGAATGGCGGCAATGCCTTCGCCAAAGCGGCCACGAGTCCCTCCGGCGATGTCTGGTGCGTGTGGCAAGGCATGCGCGGCACCACGGCGGATGTGTTTTGCCGCTTCTTCGACACGGAGCGCGGCAAATGGTCCCGCGAGATCCAAGTCACGAACGACGCCGCAGGCGATTGGGAGCCTTGCGTAGCCTTTGCGGGCGGAAAAGCCTGGGTCGTGTTCGATTCGGCGCGAGGCAATGAATTCAACATCTACGCCACGCCCATCGGCGATGATTTGCGAGCGGGCGAAGCGAAGCCACTCATCGCCACGGATCGCTATGAAGGCCGCGTTTCGGCCATCGGCTCGAAAGATGGCAAAGGCCTGTGGATCAGCTGCGAGCGCGGCAACCAGCAGTGGGGCCTCGACATGCGTGCGCATGGTCACGCGCAGGGCCTGAATGGCCGCAAAGACACGGTGTTCGCCTACTTCGACATCGAAAGCGGCCAGGTGACCGAACTCCCCGCGCCCGACGGCCTCTTCGCCGATCTTCCCGGCCCGCAACCTGCCAAAGCGGCTGCTCCTCGTGCCAACAACCCGAAAGCGAAAGCCAAGGCCGAGCAGCAAGCGAAGGCTCGTGCCGCGAAGGACAAAGAAGTCGGCCGCGCAGGCCCCAATCAAGTCGCGGCGGTGAATCTGCCGCACGTCATGCTCGATGCCGCAGGCCGTCCGTGGCTGACCGTGCGCTACTTCAAGAACTACGCTTGGCGCATCGCTCTGACGCGTTACGACGAGGCCACGAAGCAATGGACGAAGCCTTTTGCCATCCCCGGCAGCGTGTATTCGCAGGATCATCAGACCACACACGTGCTGGGCAAGGACGGCAGCCTGTGGATCGCCTGGCCGAGCGATCTTCGCAGCTCGAAGCTCCAACTCAACACCGGCATCCACCTCGCCAAAGTCGCCACGGATGCCGAGGTGCCGCTTGTGGCCGCGCCCGCCGTCAAACCGCGCGAACCCTTTCCCGCCTACATCAACGCCACCACGCCCGAGCGTGCTCAAACCGAGCGCCACACCTGGACGCACGACGGCGTGACCTACAAGCTCTACTGGGGCGATTACCATCGCCACACCGACTTCTCGAACTGCATCACCGGCAATGACGGCTGCATCCTCGAGCAGTTCCGCTATGCCATCGACATGGGCAAGCTCGACACCCTCGGCACCAGCGACCACACCGACATCGCCAAGATCTACACGCCCTACGAATGGTGGCTGAACCAGAAACTCGTCGATGTCTTCTACGCGCCCGGTTTCTTCACCAGCATGTATGCCTACGAGCGCGAGCAGAAGTGGCCGTTTGGGCATCGCAACATGGTCTTCGCCCAGCGGGGCGGCCCCATCGTTTACATCCAGCGGAAGAACTACCTCGCCTCCCCCTGGCAGAAACTTTTCCCCGTCAAAGAAGACGGTGAACTCGAACTGCATCCCAGCGAACTCTGGAGCGTGCTCACCCGCTACGGCAAACCCGTCACCGCCATCTCCCACACCGGCGCGACAGGTATGGGCACCGATTGGGATCAAATCCCGCCGATCGATCATCGCGTCGAAAACGTGATCGAGATCTACCAAGGTGCCCGCGTCAGCTACGAGGCTCCCGGCGCTCCTCAGCCCACCGTTGGCTTGCGTGAAGGCGAGAAGTACAACCACTCCTCCGATGTCGTCGGCGTGCCCGTCGTCGGCGAACCCATTCGCAGCTTCACCGTGAAGAACAATGGCGTGTATCAGCACGCGCTCGAGATCGGCCACAAGCTCGGCGTGTGGGCGAATAGCGACCACATTTCCACCCACACGAGCTACGGCGGCGTCTATGTGAAGGAATTCACTCGGGAGGGCATCATCGAGGGCCTCAACGCCCGCCGCACCATCGCCGCCACGGACAAGATTTTCGTCGAGTTCACCTGCAACGACAAACTCCTCGGCACCGAGATCGAACTGGCCGGCAAACCCGTGCTGAAATTCGCCATCGACGGCACCGCGCCGATCACGCGCGTCACCTTGGTCCGCAACGAGAAGAACCACCAGCAGTGGGAACCGAACGCGAAGACCTTCTCGCAAACCTTCACCGACGAATCGCCCCTTCCGGGCGAAAACCGCTACTACCTCCGCGTCGAGCAAAACGACGGCAACATGGCGTGGTCATCGCCGGTGTGGGTGCAGGTGAAGTGAGTTAGTAGTTCGGGCCTCAGCCCGTCCCCCGCTTGTAGTTCGGGCTTCAGGCCGTTCTGGAGCCTCCAAGGCACGGCCTGAAGGCCGAACTACAAACTTCCCATCGTTGACATCGCCCCCTCGCGGCGGCTAATCGGGCGGCATGGAACTCATCAATAATGCTCCGAATGTCCCCGCAGCCGTCGGTCCCTATTCCCAAGCCGTGAAGCAGGGTGAGCTGCTCTTTTGCTCCGGCCAAATCCCGATCAATCCGGCTTCCGGCAAGATCGACGCGACCGAGGTGGAAGGCCAGGCCAGGCAGGTTTTGGCGAACATCGCCTCGCTGCTGGCCTCGCAAGGCCTCGCGATGACCGATGTGATCAAGGCGACCGTGTTTTTGCAGCAGATGGCCGATTTCCCGAAGGTGAACCCGCTTTACGAGGCGGCTTTTG
The DNA here is from genome assembly GCA_016713245.1 of Verrucomicrobiaceae bacterium. Classification (GTDB taxonomy): domain Bacteria; phylum Verrucomicrobiota; class Verrucomicrobiia; order Verrucomicrobiales; family Verrucomicrobiaceae; genus Prosthecobacter. The sequence goes on from JADJPM010000004.1 coordinate 3,437,111, forward strand.
GCGGTCACAAACCGGCCCGCTCGACCGTGGCGGTGGCCGGACTGCCCCTCGGTGCGTTGATTGAGATCGAGGTCATCGCCGCGCTGAAGGCCTGATGGTCTCCCAGTCGTTGCAAATGCCCAGCGGGCCGCTACTCTCGCCCTCCCACCCCCAACACACCCCATGCAAGCACCCCAAATCACCGCCTACCTGAAAACCTACTGCGGCTGGAGCGAAGGCGTCCGCGCCATCTTCCGCAAGTACGACCTCGCCTTCGAGGAAAAGGACATCATCAAGAACCCGGCCTTTCGCTGGGAGATGGAGCAGAAGAGCGGTCAGCCCCTCTCCCCCTGTGTGGAGATCAACGGCACCATGCTGCCGGACATCAGCGGCGCCGAGGTGGAGGCCTGGATGACCCAAAACGGCCTGCTCACGCCGAGTGACGCGCCCGCCGATGCGCCGACGAATTCCGCCTGCTCCGATGCCCAACACGCCGCCATGGCCGCCGGGGTCATGCCGGGTGCCACGGTGAAGTTTGTCGGCTAAGCCATCTCCGATCATGAAACGCTTTCTCCTTGTCCCCGCCCTCGCCCTTGCCTCGTGCAACTCCGTGTACTACGCCGCCTGGGAAAAACTGGGCTGGGAGAAGCGTGACCTGCTCGTCAGTGCGGTAAAGTCGGCCCGCGGCGAGCAAAAGGAGGCAGGCGAGGAGTTTCAGGATGCGCTCACTCAGCTCCAAAAGCTGACAGGCTACCGCGGCGGCAACCTCGAAAGCGCCTACAACAAGTTCAAAGCCGAATACGAAGACTGTGAAGCGCAAGCCACCAAGGTGCGCAGCGAGATTCGTGAGGTCGATCAGGTGGCCCGCGACCTTTTCCGCGAGTGGGAACGCGAGATCCGCCAGTATGAGAACGCCTCCCTCGCGGCGGATAGCCGGGCGAAGCTGGCGGACACCCGCTCCCGCTTCCAGCAGCTCTCTTCCACCCTGCATGCCGCCGAGGCCAGCATGGAGCCCGTGCTCCGCCAATTCCGCGATCAGGTGCTCTATTTGAAGCATAACCTCAACGCCGCCGCCATCGGCTCCCTGCGTGGCAAGGCCGATACCATCCAGTCTGACATCCAGCGCCTGCTGGAGCAGATGAACCGCTCCATCGCTGAGGCAGACCGGTTCATCCAGACCATGAAATAATCCCCCAATGACCCCGAAAATCGACCCCGCCCTTCATCGCGACAAAAAGCCGGACTGGATCCGTGTGACGCTGCCGCGTGATCCGAAGTTTTGGAGCACGAAAGGCCTCATCACCGATCTGAAACTGCACACCGTGTGCGAAGAAGCCCAGTGCCCGAACCGCTGGGAATGCTGGAGCCAGGGAACCGCCACCTTCATGATCGCTGGTGATCGCTGCACCCGTGCCTGCGGCTTTTGCGCGGTGAAAACCGCCAAGCCCTTCGCTTTGGAGGCCGATGAACCTCAGCGAGTGGCCGAAGCCACGAAGCGCATGGGATTGAACCACATCGTCATCACCGCCGTGGCCCGCGATGACATGAAAGACGGCGGTGCGGAGCACTTTGCCCGCACCATCGAGGCCGTGCGTGAAGCCGTGCCCACCATCACCATCGAGATCCTCGTGCCGGACTTCAACGGCAAGGACGACGCTCTCGAAGTCGTGATGAAGGCCCGCCCGCACATCTTCAATCACAACCTGGAGACCGTGGAGCGCCTCACCCCGCTCGTTCGCAGCCGGGCGCAGTATGCCCGCAGCCTTCACGTCCTGAAACGGGCCAAGGCCATGGCCCGCGAGATGGGCACCCAATGCTCCACCAAGAGCGGCCTCATGCTGGGCCTCGGCGAGACGGAGTTGGAGCTTTTCCAGGCCATGGATGACCTCCTGGAGCATGACGTGACCGTTTTGACCCTCGGCCAGTACCTGCGCCCCTCCGCCCAGCACCTCCCGGTGATCGATTACATCCACCCGGATACCTTTGAGAACTACAAGCAGATCGCCCTGAAGAAGGGCTTCCGCCATGTGGCCAGCGCCCCTCTGGTGCGTAGCTCGTATCACGCCTCCGATTTCCGCCCTGAGCTTGATGTCGGGGCCTGACCTCCATCTTCCAGAGCCATTTCCCCATCCACCCGAGAGGAAATACCCATCCCAGCGCTGTAATTGGGGGTTTTTCCGCTTGCTGACTTGAGGCGAGCCTCTATCATCGCCGCTTCATTCCCGGGAGAAAAATCGTTTTTGTGAGAGTGGGGCCTTCCCCGCTCTCTTTTTGTCTCGGGATGTGAGATTTTTTTATGATCAGCGAACTCAAGACCCTGTTTGATTACTACGAGAAAGAGAAAGGCATCGACCGTGAGAAGATGGTCGAGGCTCTCTCGCAGGCCCTTCTGGCCGCCTCGAAGAAAAGCATCGGCCCGGCTCGTGAGCTGCGTATCGACATTGATCCTGACAAAGGCACCATCAAGGCCTTCGCAAAACTGCTCGCCGTCGAGACCGTCTCCAATCCCTGGGAGGAACTCCCCCTCGCCAAGGCCCGCAAAATCAAAAAAGACGCTGAACTCGGCGATGAAATCGAGCTCGAAGTCACGCCCAACAATATGGGCCGTATCGCCGCCCAGACCGCGAAGCAGACGATGCTCCAGCGCCTCCGCATGGCGGAGAAGGAGAATCTCTATGAGGAGTTCAAAGACCGCACCGGTGACGTCGTCAGTGGCGTGGTGCGTCGCTTTGAGAAATCCGATGTCGTCATCGACCTCGGCAAGTTCGAAGGCATCATGCCTGGCAAGGAACGCGTCGCTACGGAGGACTACAACGTCAGCGACCGCATGCGCTTCTATGTGAAGGCCGTCGAAAAAGACACGGGACGTGGCCCGGAGATCATCCTCTCCCGTGCGCATCCGAATTTCGTGCGTCGCCTGTTTGAATTCGAAGTCAGCGAGATCGGTGACCGCACCGTCGAAATCGCCAGTATCTCTCGCGAGGCCGGTTACCGCACGAAAGTGGCCGTTCACAGCGCCGATGAGAAGGTGGATCCCGTGGGTGCCTGCGTCGGCCTGCGTGGTGCCCGCGTGAAGAACATCGTCCGTGAGCTCAACAACGAGAAGGTGGACATCATCCGCTGGAAGAGCGATCCCGCCGAGTTCGTCCGCGAGGCTTTGAAGCCGATCAAAGTCATCAGCATCACCGTCGATAAAGACAAGAAGCAGGCCCACCTCACCGTCAGCGAAGAAGAGCTCTCTAAGGCCATCGGTCGCCGCGGTCAGAATGCCCGCCTCACCTCCCGCCTCGTCGGCATGGACCTCATCATCGAGAAGGACGAGCACGCCGAGCAGGTCTTTGAAGGCCAGATGGGCAGCGCCGTCCAGCACCTCGTCGAGGCCCTCGGAATCACCGCCGATACCGCCCGCCTGCTCGCTCAAAACGGCATGGCTGATCTCGCCATGTTTGCCTACGCCGATGTCGAAGACGTCACCGAAATGCTCGGTGGTGACCGCGCCCTCGCCGAGCAAATCCTCGCCAAGGCTCAAACGAATGCTCCCGCCCCTTCTGGGGAGTAAACCCGTTTGCCGCCATGCGCTCCTCAGTCACCAGTTCCATCCACCTTCAGCCAGTTCCCCAACTAGCACCCCTCCTGTCTTTACCACTACCCACGCATGCCCGGAAAATCCTCCACTCCGAAACCCGACAAGCCCTCCGTCACCGAAACAGGTGACGAGAAGCTGCCAGCCGAAAGCGCCAAGCCGAAAAAACCCGCCGGCAAGAAAGTGCTTTCGCTGATCGAGGAAGTCGAAGAGGACAAGACCAAGGCCAAGGCACCACGTAAGGAGGCCACCAGCATGCTCCCACGCATTGGAGCCAAGCCTCCGGTGAAAAAAGAAGTCGCCCCGGCCCCTGCGCCACCCGCCGAGCCCGCCAAACCCACGCTCGACGATCAGAAGAGAGATGCACTCAACCTCTTCGACGAGAAACCTAAGCGCCGCGAGCGCCCCGCCGTCACCGCCACCACGGTTTCAGCCCTCCCGCCGATCTCCCTACTACTGGACGAGCCGGCGAAGCCAAAGGTCGCCGTGGCAGCCCCACCTCCGCCGCCCGTGGCCGAGGTCGTGGTGCCCGAGTTTGAACTCGGCGAAAATGGCGAAAAGATCATCCTTCTGAAGCCACCGATCATTGTGAAGGATCTGGCGGAAAAGATGGGCCTCAAGCCCTTCAAGATCATCTCCGATCTCATCGCCTTCAAAGTCTTCGCCAGTGCTGACAAGGCCATCGACATCGAAGTGGCCGAAAAAATCTGCGAAAAGCACGGCTTCCGCCTTGAGCGTGAAAAACGCGAAAAAGGCGGCGGGGTTCACAAGGTCGAAGAAGTCATCGTCGAGCCGGAAAAGCTGCCGGAACCCACCGCCGAGGAAAAAGACACCCGAGCGCTTCGTGCCCCCATCATCACCTTCATGGGCCACGTCGATCACGGCAAAACATCCCTCCTCGATGCCCTGCGCAAGACCCAGGTGGCCCACGGCGAAGCCGGTGGCATCACCCAGCACATCGGTGCCTACTGCATTTTCCACGATGGCAAGCCCATCACCTTCATCGACACCCCCGGCCATGCCGCCTTCTCCGCCATGCGGGCACGCGGTGCCAATGTGACCGATATCGTCGTCCTTATCATCGCCGCCGATGACGGCATCATGCCACAGACCAAAGAGGCCCTCTCTCACGCCAAAGCCGCCGGCGTACAGCTCATGGTCGCCATTAATAAATGCGATCTGCCCACCGCCGATGTCATGCGGGTCAAAGGCCAGCTTCAGGAGATCGGCCTCGCTCCCGTCGATTGGGGTGGTGAGATCGAATGCATGGAAGTCTCCGCCCGCAGCGGCCTAGGCCTCGACAACCTTCTCGAAACCATGGCCCTCCAGGCCGAGGTGCTCGAACTCAAGGCCGATCCCAAGGCTCCCGCACGCGCCACCGTCATCGAATCCTCCATGGTCGCCGGCAAAGGCCCCGTCGCCACCGTCATCGTCGGCCAGGGCACCCTCCAAGTCGGCCAGCCCTTCATCTGCGGCCCGTATTGGGGCAAAGTGAAGGCCCTCATCAACGATCGCGGCCAGAACATCAAAGAAGTCCTCCCCGGCATGCCCTGCGAGGTCATCGGCTTCTCCGACATGCCCAATGTCGGCGACGAAGTCGTCTTCATGGACAGTGAGCGTTCCGTCAAAAAACTCAGCGAAGAGCGCCTCGAAGAGATGCGCCAGAAGAAGCTCGCCACCCCGCGCCGCACCACGTTGGAACACCTCTTCGCCTCCATCGAAGAAGGCAACAAGAAGGCCCTCAAGGTCGTCCTCAAGGCCGATGTGCAGGGTTCCGTCGAGGCCATCTCCAAATGCCTCAAGGACATCAAGAGTGACAAGATCAACCTCGAAATCCTCCACGCCGAGGCTGGCTCCATCACCGAGAGCGATGTGCTCCTCTGCTCCGCCTCAGACGCCCTCATCCTTGGCTTCAACGTCAAGGTCGAGAACAAAGCCCTCGCCGTCTCCAAGCGTGAAGGCGTTCAGATCAAGCTCTACTCCATCATCTATGAGCTCATCGATCAGGTCAAAGAAGCCCTTGAAGGCCTCCTCGATCCGATCACCCGCGAAAAAGTCCTCGGCCATGCCCGCGTAAAGCAGGTCTTCAAGGTCCAGAAAGGCTACGTCGGCGGCTCCGTCGTCACCGATGGCCTCATGCACCGCAAGCAGCGTGCCCGCGTCCTCCGTGGCGGCCAAGCCGTTTACGATGGCGGCTTCGAAACCCTCCGCCGCTTCCAGGACGAGGTCCCCGAAGTCCGCAACGGCCTCGAATGCGGCATCAAGCTCAACGGCTTCTCCGACTACGAAGAAGGCGATGTCATCGAGTGCTACGAGCTCGAAAAAATCCCCCAAACCCTCTAAAGCATGGAGCTTGGGGCATGCAGCCTCTGCCCCCCATGCTCCACGCCCCATGCTCCACGATGTCCCTTCGTCTCGACAAAGTCTGTGAACTCATGCGCCGCGAGCTCTCGCTCGTCGTCGAGAAGGACTACCGTCCCGAAAACGGCCTACTCACCGTGCATGAAGTCGTCGTAAACGCCGATTTGAAGCACGCCACCGTTCACGTCGGTGTCATTGGCAAGCCCCACCAACAGGAAGCCATCGTCGAACGCCTCAACAAAGCACGCGGAGCCATCCAGCGGGACCTCTACAAACGCGTCAAGCTGCGGAATAGCCCGCATCTTCACTTCCGCCTCGATCACACCGTCGAGCGTGCCGTGCCGCTGGTACACCTCATCGACAATCTGCCGCCACCAGCGCCAGAACTACCAGCGGCCGAATCGTGAACCGCCGAAGAGAGGCAGGATTCCCCTGCCCTCTTCAGCGAACCATCAAAGAGCTCACTTCACCTTGAAGAGCTCCACGTCGAAAATCAGCGCCTCATTCGGGCCGATGTCGCGACCAGCGCCACGGGAGCCGTAGGCCAGCTTCGAAGGGATATAGAAGCGGAACTTGGAACCTTCCTTCATGAGCTGCACGCCCTCCGTCCAGCCGGCGATGACGCGATTCAGCGGGAACTCGATGGTCTCTTTGCGGCGGTAGCTGCTGTCAAAGACGGTGCCGTCGATCAGCGTGCCTTCGTAATGTACTTCCACGGTGTCCGTGGCCTTCGGGCTCTTGCCGGTGCCTTCGGTGATGACTTTGTATTGGAGACCAGAGGCCGTGACTTTCACGCCTTCCTTCTTGGCGTTGTCTTCGAGAAATTTTTCACCTTTGGCGAGTGCGATATCGGACATGATGGGATGTGCGTTGGGGGTTGGTTAAGAGGGCGCGAGACTAGCCGCCTCACGCCATCTGGCAAGCCCGGCCGCCATCCACCTGATGCACGATCCCGCTCAGCGCATCCTTCTCCGCCCAGTCGAGATTCGTCGTCGTGATGATCTTTTGCGTGCCGTTGGGCAGCAAACTCAACAGCGCACGGCGACGGAAGGCATCCAGTTCGCCGAAGACGTCGTCGATGAGCATCAGCGGAGCCTCGCCGCGTGATTTCTCCAGCACGTGGGCCTGCGCGAGCTTCATCGACAGCGCAAACGACCGCTGCTGGCCTTCGCTCGCGAAAGTCGTCGCGTCGCGATCATTCAAAAACATCGCGATGTCGTCGCGATGCGGCCCGAAGGCCGTGGAGCGTGATTTTGACTCTTCCTCACGCATGCCTGCGAGCGACTCAAACAGGCTCCCGGCCTCCCAGGTGCTCGTGAAGGCGATCCGCGTGTTTTCCGCGCCTTCGCTCAAATGCGCATGCGCGGCGGAAACCTGCGGATTCAGCGCTTCGCAGAGTTCGGCACGTCGCTGCCACAAAACGGCCGCAAAGCCGTCCATCACCCGCGCAAAGGCATCCGCCTGCTTCCAAGCGATCACGGCATCGCGCTTCAAAACGTAGTTCCGACCTCGCAAAGCCCGCTCATAGCCGCGCAGCGCGTGCAGGTAGTCCGGAAACATCTGACTCGCCGCGAAATCCAAAAAGCGTCGCCGATGCTCCGCACCGCCGCGCAGCAGATTCATGTCCCGATGGTCCATCCACACCACCAAACCGGCCGCCGCGAGATAATCGGCCGATTTCCCGCACGTCACGCCATCCAGCGCGAGACGTCGCGACGTGGCGTTTTGGGCATAGCGCAGCCGTTTGCCGCTCCACACCGCCTCCACGAGACAGGTCGAGGCCTCAAAGCGCACCAACTCACCGCGAATCGTCGTCCGCGGCGATTGCAGCCGCATCAGCACACACGCCGCCTCGATGAGCGAGGTCTTCCCCTGCGCATTCCGCCCCACCAGCAGCGTCACATCCGGATGCAGCTCCACCTTCGCCTCGGCGAAGCAGCGGAAATCACGCACAAACAGGTCAGACAGCATGGAGCGTGGAGCAAGGAGCATGGAGTGCCAGCAAGGCAAACTCGACTTTCGCCAAAAAAAGGCCACTATCGGCCCATGTCCGCCATCACCGCTGCCGAGCTTGCCGAACTCCCACGCCTCACGCGTGAGCAGATCGCCGCGCCCACGGTGGAGCGCGGGCAGCGCATCCGGGAGCTGTATCTGGCCCGCCCGGCGAACTACGATTACCACAAGGCCTTCGTCGTCGCCCGCATCCTCAGCAGCGAGCGACTCCGCACCCGCGCCAAATGGATTCGCTTTGCCAAAGAACTCATCGAAGACCCCGGTGTCGAAAACCGCCTCATCGACCAAGCCATGAACCTCATTCGCTTGGAGAAAAAAGAAGGCATCCGGCTCCGCTGGCAATAACCCCTTCTCACCATGAACTGGAGCGACGCACCGCCCAACTGGAACACGCCCATCGGCGAAAAGATCGACCGCTTTTTCCAGGCCGTCGCGGAGCGATTCCCCGGCTACAGCGAAACCATCGTCGTCTTCGGCTCCGCCACCATCCATCTGCGGCTCGATCCCGCCTTCAACAGCGCCGATGCCGATCTCCGCGTAGGCACCGATGACATCCTGCCCTTCAAAGCCCTCACCGAGGAGATCGGCATGGGCAAAAGCGGCCAGGAGGAAGGCCTTTTCTACCTCGACATCACCCCGCCCAGTGCCTTTCGCTCCACGGAAAGCTGGTATGGCCGTGCGCACACCGAAACACGCCATGGGCTGAAAATCATGATGCCCCAGGTACGGGATGCCTTGGTCGGAAAACTGCATCGCCGCCGCAAACCCGACCAAGACAGCATCGTGCCCAAAGACCTCCGTGCCTTCCTCCGCGTTCAGGAACTCAGCGGCGGCCATCCCACCGAGGCGGAGCTGCTCAAGGACATCCTCCTTTGCCCCTATGCCTGGCATCTCCAGATGAGCGGCGAAGTCACCGACTTCCGCCGAAATCTCGAAGACCTCTGGCCCGTGCTCTATCACAAGCCGCTCGACGTTCAGCAGCAGATCATCCGCCCACTCCTTCATGAGTTGGAACTCTCCGGCTACACCGAAAGCCAAGACTGGTATGCCCTCGTCCGCGCTCTCAGCCCCACGCGGCCTTGATTTCAACGGCAGGCGTGATTGCCACTTGTCACAACCACTGGCCTCTGCTGCGATGGGCAAATGCAGTTCCCTGAAAAACGCCCCGGTGCCTTCTGGCGCAGTTTCGCCATCATAGTCATCTTGGCGGGCATCTACGCGCTCACCGCTCGTCTGCTGTTCCCGGCGCTCGGTCATCGCTACAACATCATCTCGGTCGGATTCGTTTTCTGCATGCCGTTCGCCTTGGGTGCCTTGGTTTGCTACCTGGGCTACCGGCTGGATTCACCACGCCCCTTCTGGCGACGCTGGGCACCCATGCTGGTCATGTGGCTGGCCGTGGCAGGATCATGGGCGGTTCATTTGGAGGCCTTGATGTGCCTGGTGGTGGCCTTGCCGATTGTCCTCCCGAGTGCCCTAGGAGGTGGCTGGACGATGCATCTCAGTCTGCAAAAGCGAGCCAAGGACAGGCTGCTCGTCAGTGTGGTCGTTCTGCTGCCTTATGCCGTTGCTCCCGTCGAGTCCTGGTGGTCTGCGCCGCATGAAACCCGTGTGATGACGGACTCCATCCACATCCAGGCGAGTGCCGATGCCATCTGGAAGCAGATTTACCAGGTCCCGGCGATTCAGAGCCAAGAACTCCCGTCTCAATGGATCTACCACCTCGGCTTTCCGCGCCCCATCGAGGCGCAAATTGACCGCGAAGGCGTCGGAGCGGTCCGGCACGCCACTTTTGAACGGGAGGTGTCCTTCTTTGAAGTCGTGACCGACTGGCAGCCTGCTAAAAAACTCTCGTTCACCATCAAGGCAGACCCCGATTTCGTGCCCCACACCGCTTTTGACGAACACATCATCGTCGGCGGCAGGTTCTACGATGTGCTGGACGGCACCTACGAGATCGAACCCGAGAGCGACGGCACCTGCACCCTGCATCTATCCAGCACGCACAGGCTCTCCACGCCTTTCAATTGGTATGCAGGCTGGTGGAGCGAATGGGTGATGAGCCAGATCCAAGGCTCCATCCTCGAAGTGATCCGGAAACGGTGCGAATCGCAAGCCCCAACTTCTCACCTCTAACTTCTCACGTCTTACTGGGGACTCTCCGCTCTTCGCCCTCCGCTCTCCGCTTGATTTCCCTCCCTCCGCACGGATGAATCGCGCCCCATGTCCACTTTCCGCACCGTCAAAGGCTTCCGCGACTTCTTCCCTGAAGAATGCGCGACGCGCAATTACATCGCCGAAACCTGGCGCGTCGTCGCACGCCGTTATGGCTTCGTCGAGTATGAGGCCCCCATCGTCGAAAGCACCGACCTCTTCCGCAAAAAAAGCGGCAACGAGATCACCGCGCAGCTCTTCTGCTTCCGCGACAAGGCCGACCGCGAGATCACGCTGCGCCCGGAGGTGACGCCGTCGCTCGCCCGCATGGCCACCGCCCGCCAGCGCGACTTCAAAAAGCCCATCAAGTGGTTCCAAATCGGCCCCTGCTTCCGCTATGAGGAGCCACAGGAGGGCCGCGGCCGCGAGTTCATCCAGTTCAATGCCGACATCCTCGGCGACAGCGGCCCCGCCACCGCCGCGGAACTCATCTCGCTGGCCATCGACACCATGCGCGAGTTCGGCGTGAGCGCCGACGACTTCATCATCCGCCTCAGCAACCGCGAGATCTGGAACGGCTTCCTCGCCGAGAAAAACATCGCCGCCGAACACGCCACCACCTTCCTCGGCATCATCGACAAGATCGAGCGTGCAAAGCCTGACGAGACCGAGAAAAAACTCGGCGAGATCGGCCTCACCACCGCCGAGGTGCGAGCCTTCATGGCCTCCACGGATGAAAATCACCCCGCCTTCGCCGAATTGAAGGCCAACCTCACCGCTCGCGGTCTCTGGCAGCACGTCCGCATCGACGCCACCATCGTGCGCGGCCTCGCCTACTACACCGGCGTCGTCTTTGAGGTCTTCGATCTGAAGCACGGCCTCCGCGCCCTCGCCGGCGGCGGCACCTACGACAAACTGTGCGCCCTCATCAGCGATGGAAACGTGGACATGCCCGCCGCAGGCTTCGCCATGGGCGATGTCGTGCTCGGCATCCTGCTCAAGCGCACGCCCGGTGCGCAAATGAAGCTCACCAGCGCCCTCCTCGCAGCCAGCAGCATCGATGCCTTCGTCGTCATCGCCGATGAAGCCCAGCGCCCGCACGCCCTCGCCGCCATCCAGCAGTTCCGCGCCGCCGGTGTGCGCATCGATTACCCCTTCGGCTCGCAAAAAGTCGGCAAGCAATTCCAAGCCGCCGAAGACCGCAAAGCCCGCTTCGCCATCGTCTTCGGAGCCGAGTATCCCGAGGTCATCGTGAAGAACCTCGTCGCTCGCTCCCAGACCTCCGTGCCTGCCGCGAACCTCGTCGAAGAGGTGCTCAAACTGCTCGCCGAGCCTGCGATTGGGCCGTTGATCGCCTGATTTGGCCGAAAATCGCTCTCGACGATTTTCTTCCTATAACGTATTTTTTCGCGTTATAGGAAGAAAATCATGTTCATCGGTCGAAGCGAAGAAACAGCTCGTTTGCGCGGTGCCATCGAGGCACGCGCACCTCGCGTCGCGCTCGTTTATGGCCGCCGCCGCATTGGGAAGACGGCGCTGATTCGCCAGGCCATCGGGCGCACGCCGGCGCTTTTTATCGAAGGACTCGAAAACCAATCCACCCAGGCGCAGATCGCCAGCTTCCTCGATCAGGCATCCCGTCAGCTCCGGCGCAAACTGCCCACAGTCACCACTTGGCAGGCCGCGCTCTATGAGCTGGACGCCGCGCTCGCCAAGCGCCCGATGGTCATCGTGCTCGACGAATTCCAATGGCTCGCGAATTACCGCCAGGAACTCGTCTCCGTGCTCAAAATGGTCTGGGAAACACGCCTCAGCCGCAAGCCTGGCCGCACACTCATTCTCTGCGGCTCCATCGCCTCCTTCATGACCACGAAGGTGCTGAACTCCAGCGCCTTCTATGGCCGGATCGATGTCACCGTGCATTTGCAGGGCTTCCAGCTCGCCGAGACAGCCCGCATGCACTCCAAACGCGGCTTTGGCGAAATCCTCGATGCCCAGTGCTTCACCGGCGGCGTGCCGAAATATGTCGAGTTGCTCTCCAAAGGCAGCTCCATCGCGCAAAGCATGAACGAGGAGGCCTTCCGGCCACACGGCTACTTCGTCGCGGAGTATGAGCGCATCTTCACCAGCCATTTTGGCTGGAATGACGAATTCCAGCGCCTCATACGATCCCTCGCCGCCGCCCCCTATGGCCTGAACCGCCGCGATCTTGCCGCTGCGGCGAAAGTCGAAGAAGGCGGCATGCTCAGCCAGCGGCTCTACGACCTCGAAGCCGCCGGATTCATCTCCTCACAGCGCCCCTTCGACAAAGGGCACGAGACGCGACTCATCCGCTACCACCTCAGCGACCCGTGGATCAGCTTTTACCATGCCTTCATGCGCACCCGGCTGAAACAAATCCGCGAAGAAGACCGCAAAGACCTCTTCCAGACCATCCGCCAAACGGGCGCTTTCCGCTCTTGGATGGGCCGGGCGTTCGAACTCGTCTGCATGCGTCACAGCGGCCAGCTCGCGCAGATTCTCGGCTTCGGCTCCATCAGCTACGACTCCGGCCCGTGGTTCCGCGCTCCGCGCAAAGGCATCGCGGGTGTGCAGATCGATCTCGCCTTTGATCGCAACGACAAAGTCATCACGCTCTGCGAAATGAAGCGCCAGACCGCGCCGCTCGGCCGCTCCATCATCCCAGAGGTCGAGCGCAAGGCGGAGGTCCTCCGCAATGAATTTCCAGGCCGCACCATTCAGCCTGTGCTGGTCGTGGACGGGCCTGTTTCCAAGGAAGTGGAGGCCTCCGGCTACTTCTTCCGCATCCTCCAGGCCTCGGAACTGCTGAAATGATTTTCTTCCTATAACGTGTTTTTTTGGCGTTATAGGAAGAAAATCGTTTCATGACTGATGAGGCGTAATTTGGCATTCAAAGCGGCTATCCTGCGCATGGCTTCTTCTGGCACATCCGATGCTGGAAGGCTGGCGAACCCCGTTCAATGCCATGATTGACTTTGCTCTCGAAAAATACCCGGTCCGTTATTCGCTCGAAACCAGCGTGCAGTGCATGATTCGGCCGTTGGAGCCTTCGGATGACGCGGGCTTCATGAAATTCCTGCACGAGGTGCCGGAGTTTGAGAGGTTGTTCATCAAGCAGCGGCTCGACAACCCGGCGCTGGTCAAAGAGTGGTGTGCGGATGTCGATTACGATGCGCGGCTGCCCCTGCTCGCCTTTGCGGACGGTCAGGTGATCGGCCTCGCGACGCTGGAGCAGCGACACGGCGGCTGGAAGCGCCACATCGGCATGACGCATCTGCTCACGCATCCCGGCTATCGCGGCGTGGGACTCGCGGGCATGCTCATTCGTGAAATCATCGACGTGGCGCGGCATTGCGGCCTCTCGCATCTCCAGGCGGAGTTCAATGCGGAGCGTGAGCTCGCCATCCACGCCTTTCGCGAATCAGGATTCGATGAACTCATGCGCCTGCCCGGCTACGTCATGGACATGCAGGCCAAGACGCATGCGTATGTGCTCATGAGCATGAAATTGACCACCGACATCGAAAACACTGGCGCGGGAGATTGAGCAAACGGCGAGCTGGAGAGCGTATGGTCTCGCACACCATGAAGCTCGTTCTCACCTGCCTCGCTCTTCTCGCCACACTCACCTCCGCAGCCACTTTCCGCGCCGGAGTGGCCACGGTGAACATCTCGCCGACTGAGTTCCCGCGCATCATTGCGGGCGGGTTTCTGGAGGGACGAGGCGAAAGGCTCGCGGACAAGCTCTTCGTGCGCAGTTTTGTGCTCGATGATGGGAAGATGAAGATCGCTTTCGCCATCGTGGACACGTGCATGATGGAGCAGTCGCTGATCGATGAGGCCAAAGGCATCGCGGCGAAGCAATGCGGCATCCCGGTGGACCGCATGATGGTCAGCGCCACGCACACGCACTCTGCGCCGGCCGCGATGGGCTGCCTCGGCACGCGGAAGGACACGGTGTATGCGAAATTCCTCACGCCAAAGATCGCCGAGGCCATTGTGGCGGCGAATGCGGCACTGAAACCGGCCCGCATCGGCTGGGGCTCGTTCGACGACTGGGAGCACACGCACAACCGCCGCTGGATTCGCCTGCCCGGCAAGGAGGTCGTCGATCCCTTCGGCCAGCCCACAGGCCGTGCGAGCATGCACCCCGGCTACCTCAGCAAGGACGTCGTCGGCCCCAGCGGCCCGGTGGACCCGCAGCTCAGCGTCATCGCGCTGCAAACGCTCGATGGCAAACCGCTCGGCGTGCTCGCCAACTACTCGCAGCACTACTTTGGCACCGCGCCGGTCTCCGCCGACTACTTCGGCCTCTTCTGCAAGCACCTCGCCGCGAAAATGGGCCAGCAGGGCGATGGCAACGGCCCCTTCGTCTGCGCCATGAGCCAGGGCACCAGCGGCGACCAGATGTGGATGGACTACGGCGCGGAGAAAAAAACGATCACCATCGACACCTACGCCTCCGAGGTCGCCGACAGCGCCATGAAGGCCCTGCAAACCGTGACGTATGTCGATCACGCCCCGCTCGGCATGGTCGAGAAGACACTGGAGCTCAAGTATCGCGTCCCCGACGAAAAACGCCTCGCCTGGGCCCGCCCCATCGCCGCGAAGATCGAGAAAGATGTGCCGAAGAACAAAGAGGAAGTCTATGCGAGAGAGGCGCTCATCCTCCACGAGCGTCAAAAGACCACCGTGAAGCTCCAAGCGATACGGATTGGCGATCTGAGCATCGCCACGCTGCCGAACGAGGTGTATGCGATCACGGGGTTGAAGTTGCGGACTGCTTCACCGTTTAGGACGCACTTCAATATCGAGCTGGCGAATGGAGCGGAGGGTTACATTCCACCAATCGAGCAGCATGAATTGGGTGGTTACACGACGTGGCCAGCGCGGACAGCAGGATTGGAACAAAAGGCGGAATCCAAGATGCTCTCCGTGCTGAACGAAGGGTTGTTGGAAATGGCGGGGGGTCCTTTTGCCCAAGACACGCATCCCGGAGGGTCATACGCATTGGAAATTCATTCCACCAATCCTCTGGCGCACTTTGGTTGCGGCGAAACAGGCGGCACCTCCTTGGTCTCGGAGATCGACAACAAAACACTACTGGCGAACCTGATTGGTCCCCATGCCTTCTATCTGCCTGGAGTCGGCAGCGGACTCGGCTACGACACTGAATCCGCACTCACAGGTTCCGCGCTCACAGGTTCCGTATTCGCAAGTTACGCATTCTCTGGTTCCAAGCACATCAACCGCTCCATTCATCTCGCAGGCGGCCATCTTGAAACGTCCAACCTTAACCTTGGAACTCAGTCCTCCATCGCCCTCTGGTTCTGGCTCGGCCACGAAAGCGGCGCGAGTGATCGCACGGGCGAGTTGATCAATGCGCTGGGCGTCAGCTTGAAGGCGCATCAGTTTCCAGATCACACGGTAAAGCTCGAATGGGGAGATAAAGTGGCTTCGGCTTCAGCCGAAGGATCGGATTCGGCTAAAGCCGAAACCACTTTGTTCGCCGACGACTGGCACTTCGCCGTGCTCATCCGCGATGGCGAAAACGTGCGTGTGCATCTCGATGGCTCCGAGAAGCCCGTTTTGAGCGGAAAGGCCGGGAAAGCGGCCAACGAGTTGCTTTTTGGCCAAGGACTCGAAGGCCGACTCGACGAGATCACGATCTGGGACCGCGTCATCGAGCCTTCGCTCATCGCGAAGCTTTGGAACATCTCCAAAGTGGGCGAGGAGAATGCGAAGCGGGCCTTTTCGCGGACGGAGCGGAAGAAGCGGGCGCAGGTGCAGAGCTCGGCCTTGCTGAAGGCGCATGAAAACTGGTCCGCGTCGATGCGCTTCAAGAACACGAAGGCGAACAACGTCAGCGCCGTCACCGCCTACCTCATCTCACGCGGGCCGAAAGGCGATCATCAGGCGCCGGGCGATCACCTCGGCATCGGCGGGAGCTTCAAAGATTCGCTGCCAGGCCGGTTGTTCGTCTTCAATGGCAATGCGGCCTCGCAGATCGTGCGCGGCACGACGGTCATCGAGCCGGGCACGTGGAATGACGTGAAACTGGAGCGCCTCGGCTCGCGGGTGAAGGTGACGCTCAATGGCAAGGTGGAGATCGACGCCGAACTGCCCGTCACCGCGCCCGGCGCGAAGGAATTGTTCTTTGGCAAACGCTGCGATGACTTCGCGCCGCTGGAAGGCGCGTTTGAAAAGGTGGAGGTGAGTGGATTGGCACCTACAAAACCTCTGCGGACCACCCAAACAACTTCATCCAAAGTCATCGAAGCCCAGAAGGGTTCTCCCACAGATTCAGGGAAGCCCACAGATTGGCTTCTGAAAAAATCTGCGGGCCTCCCTGAATCTGTGGGAAATCACTCCCCGCATTCTGTTCCAACCACCACGCTACCACTCTCTCCCGAGGAATCCGCGAAGAAGTGGCATGTGCGCGACGGTTACCGCATCGAACTCGTCGCGGCGGAGCCGGTGGTGCTCGATCCGGTCGCGTTTGATTGGGATGAGCAGGGCCGCCTTTGGGTCATCGAGATGGCGGACTACCCGCTCGGCATGGATGGCAATGGCAAGGCCGGCGGACGCGTCGTGCGGCTGGAGGACAGCGACCACGACGGGCGCTACGACAAACGCCACGTCATCGTCAGCGACTTGAGCTATCCCACCGGCATCTTGACCTGGCGTGAAGGCGTCATCGTCACCGCCGCGCCGGACATCTTCTTCATTTCGCCCGATGGCACGAAAAAAGTGCTCTACACCGGCTTCAGCACCGGCAACCAGCAGCTCCGCGTGAACGGCCTGCGCTGGGGCATGGAAGGCTGGGTATATTGCGCCGCCGGGGCGCATCACGGCGGCTACAACAAAGGCACGCAGATCGAGTGCAAGCTCACCGGCGAGAAGATCGACCTCGGCAGCCGCGATTTCCGCTTCAAGCCGGACACCGGCGAGTTTGATCCGCAGACCGGCCCCTCGCAGTTCGGCCGCGCCCGCGATGACTGGGGCCACTGGTTCGGCGTGCAGAACAGTTTCCCGCTCTGGCACTACGTTTTGCAGGATCACTACCTGCGCCGCAATCCGCACGTCATCCCGCCGGACCCGATCCATCAGCTCTTCCCGCGCAATCCGCCCGTCTATCCCGCCAGCAGCATGGAGAAGCGCTTCCACAGCTTCGACCAGGCCGGACGCTTCACCAGCGCCTGCGGCATCGAGGTGTATCGCGATGTGAAGCTCTTCAACGACGGCAAAACACACGCCTTCACCTGCGAGCCCTTCCACAACGTCGTGCAGCATCACATTCTCGAAGAGGACGGTGTGACGTTCAAGGCAGTGCCGGATGTAGTCCGCGAGTCCTCTCGCGGTCCGGGCGCTGAGCCGCGAGGGGACTCGCGGACTACGGTTACCGACTTCCTCGCCAGCGAAGACCGCTGGTGCCGCCCCGTCATGGTCCGCACCGGCCCCGATGGGGCGCTGTGGGTGGCGGACATGTATCGCTACATGATCGAGCATCCGCAGTGGCTGCCCCAGAACGGCAAAGAGGAGCTTCTGCCGCATTACCGCGAAGGGGATGACAAGGGGAGGATTTGGAAAGTAGTTCGAGCTTCAGCTCGAACTGGGGCGAATGCTTCGGCTAAAGCCGAAGCCACTCTCACAAGCGCAAATGGCTGGCTGAGGGACAAAGCTCAGATGATCGCGATCTGGCAAAATCAAGAACCTGTTCACGCCAGCGATTTGGTGAATGGCAGCCAGGAGGGCACTCAATTGATGTGGACTTATCTGGCGCAAAATAACCCAAAGGCGGTATCGGCTTGGTGCCGTTCGACACTGCTGGTAAGCAAAGAGAAGCATCTGAGATCTGCTTTCGCACCGGTCTTTGCCCAGGCGCTGCAAATGGCCGAAGAAATCGACTGGAAGGCATCTGATATGCGGGAACTACAACAAGGTCTTGCCGAACTAGTGTCGTATCAAGACGCAAAAGTCCGCCTTCAACTAGCCTGCACGCTTGGCGAACTGAAATTCGATTGGGCCGGAGATTTGCTCGCGGAGGTGCTGAACAGCGCGGAGCCGGGTTCGCCGTTGCAAGGTGCGGCGTTGAGTTCGGTGCTGCCACATCTGGAGCGGGTTTGTGCTCGTGCGGACGCCAAATCGTTCGCGATGCTCCTGCGCTGCGCTTTGGCGACGAAGAACGAAAAAGCCATCGCGGCGCTTGTGACGCGGATGGATGCACAAAAAGGCCTGGAGGAGCTTCTGGTCGTTTTGGATGAGAAAAACCTCTCGCTGGCCGCTTTCGCGAAACAGGTCACGGATGCCAAGGCGCGTGAAGCGGTCGAAAATATGGCGGTGAGGCTGCAACAGGCCGCGGACTCGATCCAAACAGCTCCGACGATGGAATCGCTGGCCTTGCTGGCCTCGGATCGGGAGCATCGGGAGACGGTGAAAGCGCTGCTGCCGGCGCTTTGGGCGAAGAGCGTCGAGGTAGGCGCACTTGCCAAAGTGCGGCAGGACGGCACCGCGAACACGCCTGACTCCCGCAGTCTGGCGACTGCGCCTACAGAGGTGCTGCGACTCGTTTCGAAACTGCAACCGCAGGGCGGCGAGCAGTTTTTGCTCGAAGGCTGGGACCAGCGCACGCCGGCGCTGCGCGTGCAGATCCTCGAAACGCTGCTCTCGAACGACGCCTGGACGCTGGCGCTGCTGAAACGGCCCGAAGCCAAATCCGCCGACGCGGCAACGCGGGCGCGGTTGATGAAGCATCCGAAGAAAAACATCGCCAACCTGGCGGAGAAGGTCTTCGCGGACTCCACGAGCGCCACGCGGGCCGCAGTGGTGGAAAAGTTCAAACCGGCGCTGAAGCTTCAAGGCGATGCGGCACGCGGGAAGACCGTCTTCGCGAGCGTGTGCATCAGTTGCCACAAACTCGACGGCGTGGGCCTCGAACTCGGCCCGGACCTGCGCAGCGTGGCGCAGCACGATGCCGAAAAGCTCCTCAACTCCATTCTCGATCCCAGCGCCATCATCGAGCCCGGTTTCATGGCCTACCACTGCACCCTGAAGAGCGGCGAACAGCTCTACGGCGTCATCGCCACCGAAACGAGCGCGAGCCTGACGCTGAAGATGGCCGGAAACCTCACCAAATCCGTCCTGCGCAGCGATGTGGCCTCGTTGAAGAGCACCGGCATCTCCCTGATGCCCGAAGGCCTCGAAGCCGCGATGACGCCGCAGGCGCTGGCCGATTTGATCGCGTATTTGAAGCAGCCACGGTGAGGACGGAACCCTTTCAGGGTTCGCTCTTGAGATGGAGATGTTTCCTGGCTTGAGACCCAGGGTAGTGCTTCGCACAACCCTGGGCTGCATGACGGAAGGCCGTTGGCCTTCACCATAACTGTCAGTTTTCAGCAGAACACGTGGGCCCGCAGACAAACAAAAGGCCGAGGCATGACTGCCTCGGCCGGAGCGGGCTGTTACGAACTCGCGAAGCGAACCCCGAACTACAAACTCCATTACGAACTTACTTGGCGGGCTTCCAGTTCTTCACGAAGTCGAGGCACTGAGTGATTTCGGGGACGCTGGTCTCCCAGTTGTGCTCGTATTCGCAGTGCAGCGGGCCGGGATAGCCCTGGGCGGCGTATTCGGCGAGGATGCCGGCGATGTTGCTCTTGCCCTGACCGAAGGGAAGGTCGTGCGCTTTGACGTTGCCGAACTCGGTGAGGTCCTTCATGTGGCTGTCAAAGATGCGGCCTTTGAGCTTCTTGATGCACTCGACGGGATCGAGGCCGCTGCGGACCCAGTGGCCGACATCGGCGCAGGAACCCATGCGAGGATCGCGGTCTTTAACGAGGCCGAGGACGTAATCGGGATCCCAGAACATGTAGGCGCGGTCGAGAGGGCGCTTCGGATGGTTGTGGATGGCCATCTTGATGTCGAATTCCTTCACGAGGGCTTCGATGCTATCGAGTCCGGCCACATCGGGCTCGGTGACGACGATGCTGATGCCGATCTTTTTGCAGAACTCGAACACCTTGCGGTCCTGAGCGGCGTCTTTGCCGAGTTTGACGACGCCGTAGCCGACGGCGGTGAGGCCTTTGGCTTCGAGGTGCTTCATCACCTTGTCGATCATCTCGGGCGTGGCGTTGTGGTCCCACTTGGCGGTGTCGTCGAACTTCTGGCCAGGGTAGAACTCGATGGTCTTGCCACCGGCTTGGGCGGTCTTGTCGATGGCTTCAAAGACGGTGTAGAGGCGGAAGCTGTAGGCCTGGCAGCCGGCGTAGAATTGGCCGACTTTGGCGGCATCGGGTATCGTGGCCGCGAAGCTGGTCGCGGCGGCGAGGAGGAGTGAGAGAAGGATTTTCTTCATGGGTTGGGAGGAACGTGAGAATGGCGGTTTCCTTGCGGTTGGGAAGAGTCGATGTCAGGAATCTTGGCGCGAGAATTGGCGTGAGTACCTTTTCGCATCTGACGAAGCAGCAGCCATGGAAGCAGCAAGGCAGGCGGAATGACGAGAAGGAGCCAGAACGGCCAACGACGCGGCAGGACAGGAATCTCACGCGTCACATCGCCTGCCAGCAAAACCATCCAGCGAGGTGCTGCCCCTTCGTCGGCTTGGGTAGGCTGCCAGAGAAAGACATCGTGCCTGTTTCCCTTGGGCACGGTGAAGATGAGAGCGTCATCTGGATGCTGCCACTGCCAGGTGGCGGTGATGAGGGCATGCTCGGCCTCGGGAGGTGGTGGAGGCAGATTGGGCGGAGCGCAGCGGGACCAGTCTTTGTGGTGCTCGATCTTTGGAGCGGTCAAATCACTGAGCTGCAGCCATTGGGAACCGCTTTGCAGATGCAGCGGATTTTTCAAGGCGTCGAGCGCGGCGGCCTCGTCGGGGATCAGCGGATTGGAAGCATGGTCGGCCGTGATTTCGAGGCGAACGAATGCATCAGGCAGGAGGGTGAGCTTGGCGGTGAGATACTCGATGGCATGCCCAAAAGCACACAGGGGGGCCAGAACGGCTCCCCCTGCGGCGAGAATACGGATGGACCGCCCGAGGCGCATCACTTCTTGAGGTTCCAGCGCAGCACACGGCCCCACTGGTTCCATTCGGTTTCGAGGATGTTACCGTCGTTGTCGAAGGTGATGCCATGCGGGCTGGTGACGACGCCTTGCTGCCAGTCTTTGGGTTCGATCTTGGGCGTGTTGGTGAGCTTCGGAGCGGTGCCGAGATCGGCGACGCGTTTGTTGTCCTTGTCCCAGACGCTGACATTGCCGGCGATCTCCGCCACGCACATCAGATTGCCATGGAAGCTGGCGGAGGAAGGATTGCGCATTTCGGTGGCGATTTCGCCAATGAAGGTGCCGGCGAGGTCGGTGTGGAGCATGCGCTTGTGGCCACGATCGCAGATCATGACGCGAGCAGGCTCAAAGCGGCGGTCGATGAAGATCTTGTGGGCGTTCGCTAGTTTGAGAGGTTCGCCAGGACCGCCGAAGACGGCCTTGAATTTGCCTTCGCGGCTGAAGACGAAGATGTGGCTCTGGCCGTAACCATCGACAACGTAGATGTCGCCGTTCGGAGCCACGTCGCAGTTGGTGAGCTTGAGGCCTTTGCCGATCTTGTCGGCGGGGAATTCGCTCGTGGGGATGGTTAGGAGCACTTTGCCCTCCAGATCGCACTTGATGACCTTCTGCTCACCGAGCACGGCGGCGAAGATAAACTCGCCATCGCCATCCTTACGCACGACGAAGCCGTGGAGGGACTGTGGCAGCGGCAGCGCCTTGATGAATTTGCCGTCGGTGCCATAGACCTGGATGCCTGCATTGGCTTCCTGGACGCTGACGTAGATCTTGCCGGTGGAATCGACGGCGATTTCGCCGTGGCCGTTGCCGATGGTTTCCTTGCCGGGAGGCGGTGTGATGAAGTTCGGGACGAATTCGTAGGCCACTTCAGCGGCAGCGCCGCTTGCGAGTGCCACGACCGTAAGGAGAGAGAGGATGGATTGGGTCATGCGGAGGCGGATTCAAACGGGACGAAAGGCCTCCGTCAATCAAAGACGTGGGCGAGATCCAGCTTTGCCGCATGGCAAATCCAATCCGTTTACTTTTTCTGGCTAAAAAGACTACGTTCGGCTTCCTCGAGGCTGTCCGCCAATCCTGAACCACCCATGTCAAAACGTTCCCGCAGCTCTGCTGGAAGGATGTCATACGGCACGATGGTGAACCCATCCGCATGCATGAACGAAAGCTGATTCGGTTCGATCTTTTTTAGCTTGGCTAGTTTGAACACCTTACCGTTCAAAAGCTTCACTTCGGGAAATTCTGCTCCCTCGCCATCTGCACGGACCTTATCCACGGCAGCACGAGTGGATTTCACTAGATACTTAAAATCTCCCTCGAGACGGCGGTACTTTGTCTGAAGCTCATCACGTCGGGCAGCCAAAGGTGCCTCTTTAGCCACAGCAGCTTGTGTTTTGATAGCAAGGTTACTGACCTTTGCCCATTCCTCCTGGCGCACAGCAAGTGTATCTTTGGTCTGGCCCAGTTTACCTCGAACCTCCACCACCTGAGCATTCGCGGCATCTATCCCCTGAAAATACTGCACGCCGGTGAAGATGCCTGCAACGAGGCTGACAAAAATGATGATGAACCAAAATTTTCCAGTTTCCATGTGAGTGTGTGTTGAGGTCGATACGGATGCGTTTCTTCAACGGAGATACTTCGCTTTATAGGAGTCAACTTTGGAACCAAATTCTTTGGCGGCATCCTCCAACGACTTCACGCCCGCCTCCAATTTTGCGACTTCGGCTTGAAGATGGGCCGCCTTCTGCTCGGCTGTCGTCGCTTGGCGCTCCAAAGTCACCGAGGCAGTCGCGACCTGACTACCCAGAGCGAGAATACGCTGCTCAATGGCTTGGATTTCCTCTACCGACTGCTTGTACTCCGCCTCTAAACGTTCTTTCTCTCTCAGGAGCTGCTTCTGCCTGTCGCAGGAGACGAGCAGCAGGGATGTGCCGATGAGAGAAGCATGAATGAACGGGAGGAATTTCATGATTCATAATTCTAAACGCGAGCACGATATTTCCGCAAGCTGCAATTCCGCCGCACTGATGTTCTTGCGAGCAAGCCCCCCCATCGAGCCGTCACCTTTTCACCACGTATCCACCTAGCGCCAGTGCCCCCAGGATGCCTGAGCGGCCTTTCAGGCCTGGGGCAACGATGAAGTCATCCATCTCCCGTGTCATCTGCGGCACGCGGAGGTAGCCGTTCATCACCTTGGCAAATTTTCCTCGGACGAGAGGCAGAATATGGGGCTGCTCCATCACACCGCCGCCGAGGATGATGCGGCGGGGGCAAAGGGTGAGCGTGATATTGCACAGGGCATGAGCCATCACATCGGCCGTCTCTTCCCATGCCGGGTGGTCATCGGGCAGCGCATCCGCCCTCACGCCCCAACGCACAGCCAGGGCAGTGCCGCTGACGTAGCCCTCGACACAGCTTTTGTGAAAAGGGCAGTGGCAGATGGCCTGCACGGCCTTCGAGTTCTGCGGCGGCGGCACCATCAGATGACCGATCTCGGGATGCAGCAGGCCGTGCAAAAGCTGCCCATGTACAAGCACGCCACCACCCACGCCGGTACCTACGGTGATGTAAACGAGCGGATCAATTCCCTGCCCTGCTCCCCAAAGGTACTCACCCAGCACGGCAGCATTCACATCCGTGTCAAAAGCCACCGGCACGTGGTAGCGGGTTTGCAGCATGTTCACCACATCGACAAACTGCCAGCCCGGCTTCGGAGTGGTCGTGATATAGCCGTAGGTCTCGCTGGATTTGTCGAGGTCCACCGGACCGAAAGAACCGACGCCGATGGCTTCAAAAGGTCCGTGCTTCGACCTCACCGTCGCTAGGTAGCGGCACACCTCGCCGAGGGTTTCCTCCGGTGTGGTCGTGGGGATGCGAACGATGTCCCGCAAGTCGTTCGGGCCGGTGCCCACGGCACAGACAAACTTGGTCCCGCCGGCCTCGATAGCGGCGATCAGTGGCGCGTTCTCCCGGCTCATGGTTAGGAGACCTTGCGCACGGCGGCGGAGTCATGGATGCCCAGGCTGGCGTAGATCTCGCGGGTGGCGTGGGATTTGTTCAGTGTGTAAAAATGGATGCCGTCCACGCCGTGGTCGAGGAGGTCGAGGCACTGCTCCGTGGCGTAATGAATGCCCACCTTTTGCACAGCGTCTTCGTCACTGCCGCAACGCTGGATGGCACGGAGAAGCTTGGCCGGATAACGGGCTCCGGCAGCCAGTTCGGCCATGCGACGCATGCCGGAGGCGCTGGTGATGGGCATGATGCCTGCGATGATCGGCACATGGATACCCGCCAGGCGACAGCGGGCGCGGAAATCGTAGAAGTCGTGGTTATCGAAGAACAACTGCGTGCAAATGTAGTCCGCACCCGCGTCCACCTTGGCCTTGAGATGGTCCATTTCGAGCACGCGGTTCGGCGTGGACGGATGGCCTTCGGGAAAACCGGCCACGCCGATGCCAAAGCCACGCTTGTCCGCATGACCACCACCGTCATTGAACTTCTTGATGAAGGCCACGAGGTCCGCCGCGTGCTGGAAGGCGTCTTTGGCCCGGTCATAACCCGCGAGATTCTTGGGCGGATCGCCACCGAGAGCGAGGATGTTGCTCACGCCGGCTTCCGCGTAGCGTTCGAGGATGGAGGCGACATCGGCTTCACTATGGCACACGCAGGTAAGGTGTGGCACGGGGTCGAGCGACGTCGTTTTCTTGATTCGCACGACGAGATCATGCGTCAGCTCGCGGGTGGAGCCGCCTGCGCCGTAGGTTACGCTCACAAACGAGGGTTTGTAAGCCTCCAACTCGCCAATCGTCGCGTAAAGAGCCTCCGAAGCCTCCGTGCTCTTGGGTGGGAAAAACTCAAACGAGAGCGTCGGCTTCTGATCCTTGAGAATATCGTCGATATGCATGCTGGCTGGGTGAAAAGTCGCCCATTCAACCATGCTTCCGCGTTTTGCATAGCCTCGAATCTTGAAAAAACAGGTCGCTTGGAACGATAGACCTCCAAAGCTCCCCACCATGTCTCCCGTCCTCCAAACCCTCGCCGACCTCGTCCGCATCAACAGCATCAACAGCTCCTACGAGGGCGGCCCAGGCGAGGCAGCGGTCGCGGCCTATGTACGGCGCTTCTTTGAGCAGCGTGGCATCGAAACGTGGGAGCAGGAGGTCTTTCCGGGCCGGAACAACGTCATCGCCCGCGTGCCGGGACGCGATTCCTCACGCCGTGTGGTCTTCGAAGCCCACATGGACACCGTTTCGATCAAGGGCATGACCATTGATCCCTTCGATCCCGTCGTGACGGACGGCAAAATGCACGGTCGAGGCGCTGTCGATGACAAAGCAGGCCTCGCAGCCATGATGCACGCCATCGCCGACATTCATGACAGCGGTGAAAAGCCGCCGTGCGAGCTCTGGTTGGCCGCGGTGGTCGATGAGGAATACTCCTTCCGCGGCGTCGTGAAGCTCTGCGAGGACCTGCAAGCCCACGCGGCCATCGTCGCCGAGCCCACCGAGATGCGCTGCGTCATCGCCAGCAAAGGCTGCGTGCGCTGGCGCATCCGCACGAAGGGCAAAGCCGCCCACAGCGCCAAGCCCCACCTCGGCATCAATGCCATCACCGCCATGGCTCGGGTCGTTCTCGCCATGCAGGAAGATCACGCCCGTCTCGCCGCCGCGCCGCATCCACTGCTCGGCCCCGGCACCTGCAATGTCGGCGTCATCCAAGGCGGTGTGCAGGTCAATTTCGTGCCCGATGAAGCCGTCATCGAGATCGACCGCCGACTCCTTCCCGGCGAAGAAGTCGAAACCGTGCTGGCCGGTTATCAATCCATGCTCGATGACCTCGCGCGGCAACATCCCGATGTCATCGCCGAGATGGAAAAGCCCATGCTTCAGGACTGGCCCTTCCAAACCGAGGCCACCAGCCCGCTCGTCACACTCTCGGGCGACATCCTCCGCTCCATGCAGCGCGATGGCACCGTCTGCGGCGTGCCCTTTTGCAGCGATGCCAGCAAGTTTGGTCGCCTCGGCATCCCCACCATCCTCTTCGGCCCGGGCAGCATTGATCAAGCCCACGCCGCCGTCGAATACGTCGAATGCTCGCAGGTCGAGGAAGCCCTCCGCTTTTACACCGAGGTGGCGCGGCGGTTCGTCTGATCCACGATCGCCGCGATGGTGCTCAGCGCATTGCCTTCGAGGCGGTTGTTCACCAAGAGGAAGGATTTGCGCTTTTTGCCTTGCTCGGGCTTCTCCTTGGCAATTTCCACGAGTTTCGCGGCGGCCGCACGCACTTCGGGATTGGGGTCTTTGACCTCTTTGTAGGGTGAAAAAGCCTCGACGGCCTGCTCATAGGCCCGACCGGGTTTCAGAAGCAACCGGGCAGCGACGAAGTCTGTCGTGAAGCTGTCTGGCATCGCGATTTGCTCGGCGAGCGAAGGCATCCGCGTCCACGAGTTGAACACATGCGCCACGCGATGGCTCGACAGCATCGCAAAGTAGTCCGGTTGGAGCAGATTTCGATTTCGCACCTCGACGGCGTAGGCATACGAATCTGGCAGCTTGGACAAAAACGCATCCAGCGCGTCCACAAACTCCCGCCCGCGTCCAAAGTCCTTTGGGTAGAAGTGCGAGAACTCAAAGATGAGCAGCCCGATCTGATGCTGCCGACGTTCGCATGAGGCGAGAAAGGCCGATTTGAAGAGCTCAGCGTTCAAGAAGTGCTCGTTCGGCTTCCCGCCCTTCTCGCCGAAACGCGGGAGCTGCGGGTAGTTTTTGATCGTGATGGTGTCCGTGACCTTGAACGCGAATTGAAACGACTCAGGCACCTGACGGCAAAGTCCCTCGATGTAACCTGGCGAAGGAAAGTTGTAGTAGCCCGCGTCCACGCAAACGGTTGGAAACACCTCGGCGAACTCCTCCAGGCACTCCTTCCCAAAGCGGCTCTCCGAGAACCTGCCCCGCGTCACATAGCGGGACTCATCGTAGAGCTGGCCGCACCATCCGGGATACTTCCACGACGAAGTGCCGATGAGCACATCCTGCTCCGCCAGAGCCTGCAGAGGCTCCTTCAGAAAGGTCATCGTCTTCTCTTCAAAGAGGCTCACTTCCCTTCCCACAGCTTGATGTGGTCGATCTGGCAGGTGCCTAGATCGACCGCTTTGAAGTCGATCTGCGCCTGGCCGGTCATGTCGATGTTCTTGCTCTCGAAGACGTGCTTCACGCCGTCGATTTGCAGCAGGAGCGTGCCCTTCTTCAACTCGATGATCACCTCATGCCACTCGTTCAGCGTGAAGAGCGGTTCCTCCACGGCCAGCTTCTCGACATCCTTCTTGATCGTCAGCGTTGTGGCCTTTTCGGCAAAGTTGATCGTGTGAATGTGATGGCCGAGATCGAGCAGCGGGAAGCCTTTTTGATAGGCCTTGGCATCGTAACGCACCCGCATGGCACAGACGAAGTTCTCCGGCACCTTCTTGAGCCAGATCACCGGTTTGAAGCCCGCGTGCGCTTTGTCGCCTTCGGCCACCTTTTTGGCCTGAAATTCCTTCGTGGATTGATCGCCATGCAAAACGCCATCTCGGATGACCCAGGTCGTGTTTTGCCGCACTTCCCAAAAATCCGCGTTGATCGTGCCGCCATCAAATTTGTCCTCATAGACAAGCTTCAGGCTTTGGAAGAGCTGCGGCTGATAGGCCACCTCCTCCGCGGGGGAGCGGACGGCAGCCAGGATGATCAGAGCGAGGGTGAAAAGGTGGGATTTTCTCATCGGCAAGGGGAACGAAGGCACGATGCTTGGCTTTCATCCTCTCTTGAACAATTCGATTCAGCTTCAACGGAAAAGCATTGGACATCCGGCATGCGTTCCGCTTGAGAGGCCGCGCTTCCCTCTCCTCCCATGGCCGACTTCTACACCGAAATATGCAGCGAAGGCTGGTTCAGCCGCATCGGTGGTTCCATCAATGGCATTCTCTTTGGCCTCGTGGCCATTCCTATGTGCGTCATCCTGCTCTGGTGGAATGAAGGCCGTGCTGTCACCGCCGCCATCGTAGCCGTGGCTGCGGACAAGGTGAATGCCGCCAATGACAAGAAGCTCATCCGCCACATCGAGATCTACCAGTGGGTGGAGAACAAGAAGGTGGAGAAGAAGGAGTATGTGGGAGGCAGCGAGGAAACGAAGACGGCCTAGACCTATGAAAAGCAATGGTGGGACGCTCCGGTGAAGTCTGCCGAGTTCAAAGTGCCTGCCGATCACACCAACACCGGCGAACTCGTCTTGGATGGCGGCACCTTCACGCCGGATAAAATCACGCTCGGCGCCTTTGAGATGCCGGATAGCCTCGTCGACCAGATGGGCGGAGAGACAGCCATTCCACTGAAGGACGAAGATCTGGCGGAGGACCTCGAAGACCGTGCCAAGGTGCATCAGAACCGCTTTTTCTTTGGCAAAGACCCCACCGCGCCAGCCATCGGCGATCAAAAGGTGAGCTATGAAATCGTGAAGCCCGGCCTTTCCAGCATCGTGGCCGCTCAACTCGGCAGCACCTTTGGCGATAACCCCACCAAAGCCGGTGACCCCATCAGCATGCTCGAGAGCGGCGTGGTCAGCGCCGAGGTGATGTTTCAGAATGCCGCCTCGGCAAACACCCTCATCACCTGGCTCCTGCGTTTCGTCGGTTTCCTATTCATGACCTTCGGCTTCATGGCCATCATGCGTCCGCTCAGCGTACTCGGCAGCATCATCGGCATGGGCACCGGCCTTGTCTCCGTCGTGCTGGCGGGTGTCATTTCACTGCTCGTCATCGCCATGACCTGGATCGCGGTGCGTCCGGTGCTGGCCATCGCGCTGATCGTGCTCGCCGTCGGCGGCTTTATCTGGATGCGCAAAATGGCTGCGGCCAAACCTGCGCAGGCCTGATCGCCTACTTCATGCCGATGACCATCGAGTCAGGACCCACGAGGTGCTCGACTCGGCAGTTTTTGAAGCCGACTTGCTGCATCCAGCCGATGCAATCCGCACCGGTGTAGTCAAAGCCGCCGGGCGTTTCGATGAGCATGTTCAGGCTCATGAGCAGGCCGAAGGCGTTTTGCTTCCGCTCGTCGTCGATGATCGAGTCATAAACGATCACCGCACCGCCTTCCGGGAGCGCTGCATAGGCTTTGCGCAGCAGCATGAGCTTCGTTTCGAGGTTCCAATCGTGCAAAATGTGGCCGAAGAGCAGCACCTCGGCCTTCGGCAGTTCATCGGTGAAGAAACTGCCTCCGGTGAAGCTTACGCGGTCAGCGAGACCATTCGCGGCGATGTATTCTTCGAAGATAGGGCCGACCTCCGGTAGGTCGAAGCCGATGCCGCGCAGATGCGGATGGGCCAGCGTGATCTGCGTGACGAGATCGCCCTGCGCCGTGCCGATGTCCGCGCAGGAGGTGTAATTCGCCCACGGGAACTGCTTCGCGATGGTCATGTTGGCCCCACGGCTCACGCCGGACATGGCGCGGAGGAACTCGCGCAGCTTCGCCGGATCGGCGTAAAGCGCTGTGAAGGGATCTTGACCGCCGTTGGACTCGTTTTGCGATTCACCGGTGCGCACGGCCGTCGTGAGATCACCCCAGAAGTGGAAGAGGCGATGGTTCGCCATTTCGAGGATGCCGCCGATGTAGGATGGCTTCGCTTTGTCGAGGAAGAGATCCGTCTCCGGCGTGTTCGAGTAGATGCCGTTTTCGCGTTTGAGGAAACCGAGGGCGACGAGCGCATCGAGAAAGTCACGCGCCCCACGCGGATGCAGCCCCATGCGGCCCTGAACGCTGGCGAGATCACCGGGATGTTGGCGAGATCCGTGAAAAGCTCCATCTCGACGGCGGTGAGAAGCGTCTTCGAGCCCCAGAAGGCGAGGCCGGTTTGCAGGATGTGGTCAGGGGTAAGGTTCATGGTGGCGCATGATGCCGGTGGCGGCCCGTGGAGCAAGAATTCCATCGCGTGAGCAGCGCCTTTTCGATATGGAAGCGGCATGAAAACCTTCCAAGGCTACCAGCTCATCACACCGGAGGACCTTCACTGGCGTCCCTCGAACCTGATGCGCATTCCGAACGCCGATTTTCTCGAACGCACCGGCAGCGAGAACCTCGGTGCCCGCCTCTGGCGCATGCCGCCGCAAAGTGCGAACACGCTGCACAAGCACATCCAATCGGAAGAGTTCTATTTTGTGCTCGAAGGCACCGGTCGCATCCGCGTCGGCGAGGAGACACTCACCGTGCCAAAACACGGCGGCGTG
Source organism: Verrucomicrobiaceae bacterium (assembly GCA_016713245.1). Lineage (GTDB taxonomy): Bacteria > Verrucomicrobiota > Verrucomicrobiia > Verrucomicrobiales > Verrucomicrobiaceae > Prosthecobacter. Next base: position 3,467,536 of record JADJPM010000004.1, read on the forward strand.
CTGGTGGGTCCGGACCAGCTTCGTCAGGTCTTCAACGACACGGATGAAGAAGTACTATGGCTCATCATCGGCGGCCCGGAGGAGCTGGAGTTTGTGCAGGGATCGAAGTCGAAGGTCGATCTCTCGCTGTTTTATCCGCAAGACCCGACGCAATTGCCAAAGGAACTCGAAGGCGTGACGTGGCCACCGAAGGAGTAAAGCACCGACACTCCGACTTCACGGCTGCGTGTAGCTGACTTTCACCCGAACAAAGCGCTTCGTGGCAGAGATGCATGATCGTCTTCGATGAGCACGCGTTCCCAGGTGTCGTCGATGGGGGTGATGGTGGACCAGGGATCGACGAGGTTGCTGGAGCCGCCGCCACGAATTTGGCAGACCGCCCATCCACCTGATTCCGGCATCTACCCGGCTCGCTTCACCTCCAGCCCACCGCACACCATGCCTTTCCCCTGCACCTGATCTCAACCCGGTTATTCCACACAAAACTGTGGGCGAATCTGATTCGCCCACAATTAAGTGTGGCTAAACAACGTTCGCCTAACTCAACAAGCTGCTCGCCATGAAGTCCATGCTCTACATCGTCCGCCATGTTGCTGCGCTGGGTATTGCCGCAGTTCTGGGTGCGGTGCTTTGGACGATCGTTTACTTCGCGCTTCTTCTATTCGCAATGTTCACAGACAGTGGGATTGGTAGCCCGATTTCATACCCTCTCTGGCTCGTCTTCTTGCTACTAAGCATCACGATCATTGGTTTACTGATCTTTGCACCAGCCTGTGCCGTCGGGCGATTATTTGTCGCCATCACACGATTCCCACAGATCGCTTCCATACCTGTCGTTTTCGGAGTTGGCGCACTACTGAGTTACCTTGCCTATGGCTTATACATCGCAACTGTCACCACCCATTCGATGCCGCCAGCTACCACGGTCTTCCTCAACTATTGTATCTATCTATCTATTCCCTTGGGGGCATACTGGTGGATCGTTGATGGCCCGTTTGCAGTTGTCGATGGCCTTCGGCGCTGGCTACATCAGCGTTTCTCAGCTGCCACCCGCCCAAGCGCAGACACCCCAGCATGAGCACACATCCATAAACAAAGCCTAACCGAAACGTTCGTCGAACTACTACGCCCCCACTTTCTGTGCCAGCCCAGTTCTTGAATGCGGATCTCGACGTCTTCAGTGATCGTGATTTACAGCCCCTCATCGACGAGATTGGTGAGAGAGCTTTCCTCCTGCACGGCGGCCCATTCACTGACGAACTGCCGTTCATGGCCCGCTACGAGATAGACCATGATCCTGCCACGAAGAGTCCAGAGACACTGATCGTGACGTTCTGCCTTCTCATTGAGAGCCTTTCAGCGACTAGTCGAGCACTCTGGGACTCGTCTCGTGAGAGGGTGATCGACCTCGGTTATGAGGTGTTGACGTCTCGGGATCGCACACACGACCGGATCACAGCCGATACACTCGCGAGGCTAGCTGCGCTGCACATTGACTTAGCGTGGAGTTTCTACCCATCCGATGAGACTCAGCATCTACCACAAGAATGAGCGATTCAGGAAACGGCGTCAGGCTACAACTGGCTAACAAAGTGCTCCATTAAGGTCACGCAGACTTTTATGGTTGTGTGTAGCTCACCTTCACCCGCGCAAACCGCTTCGTTGCCCCAGGCTGGTCGTCTTCGATGAGGACGCGTTCCCAGGTGTCGTCGATGGGGGTGATGGTGGGTGTGGCGGTGGAGGGGGACCAGGGATCGAGGAGGGTGTCGCTGAATTGGGGTTCGTCGGTGAGGCCGCTGTTGGTGGTGGCTTTGCGGCGGAGGAATTCGATGCGGAGCAGGCTGCCGACGCGGGTGATGAGCGGGAGGCCGAGGGTGCCGGTGCTGGCAGTGAGAGCCTGCGCATCGGGCGAGCCGGGCTGGGTGTTGAAGACGTCTTCGAGGAGCTTGCCGGAGCCGCAGGATGATCTGCGCTGCCAGGGGTAAAACACCAAGCTAGCCCACCATTAATGCTCCAAATAGCCCATCGAAAGCATCCACTCGATCACACGATTCGGCCACTCGTTGACCGGTTGGCCGTTTTTCCGCATGCCAAAGCCGTGACCGCCCTTCGCGTAGATGTGCAGTTCGGCGGGCAGATTCTTCTTTTTGTATTCAAGATAGAGCAAAGCGCTGCCGGAGGCCGGCCAGGGATCGTCGTGGGCATGCACAAAGCACATCGGCGGGGATTTTTCCTTCACCTCAAAGCCCGGCAGCAGTTTCGTCGGGTCCTCCTTGCTCACGAGATAGGCGGGATAAACAGGGATCGCGAAATTCGGCGTGGCGTCGTCCACATCGAGCGCGGGATCGACTGTGTAGGTGCGGTCATTCGCATGCAGTGCGGTCATCACCGTGAGGTGACCGCCTGCCGAGAAGCCCAGAATGCCTACGCGGTCCTTTTTGATCCCCCATTCGGCAGCGTGATGGCGGATGAGGCCGATGGCACGCTGCGTGTCCTGCAAAGGCTCGCGGCTTGGATCATTCGGATCACGCTTCGGCACGCGATACTTCAAAAGCACGCCGGTGACACCGTGCTGGTTCAAGAACTCACACACCTGCGAGCCTTCATGCTCATACGCCAGGATGCCATAGCCGCCACCGGGGCACACGAGCACCGCCGCGCCATTCGGTCTCTCGGGTTGGAAGACGGTGATCATCGGCTCCGTCACGTTGGTGAGGCGCAACACGTCGTTCTCGTTTTTCTTCGGCACTTCCTTCTCCGCCTCCATCTTGAAGCCGGGCTTCTCGGGAGCGCCTTGCGGCCAGAGTTTCATTTGAATGGGTTCCGCGGCAAACAGGCTGCCGCAGGTGAGGAAGAGGGCGGGCGTAAACTTCATGGTGGGCCGCCATTGGAGCGGAAATCACCGCGCGATGCAAGGCAGCATCATCGCGTCCCGCATGCCGTGGAGGATTTTTTTGTCCGAAGGGCACACCGTGGCCAGCACCCCGCCAAGCACCGGCTCGTCCACGGCCGACGCCCCGAAGTAATATGGGCACAACCGCACCCGGCTGGGCATCAGCCGCGTGCTTTGCGTCTCCTCCACCCAGGCCGGATGGGTCACCACTCGGGCTCGATGAAACTCCTGCAGCACAAATGGGTTCGTCGAAAAGCTCGCCAGCGCCTCATCAATCGCCGCGCCCCATTGCTCTTGCGAGAGATCATGCCCGATAAAGACGCCTCGCGAGCCCCAGCCACGCTCCGAGAAGCCGCTGATCTTCAAAACGAGTTCCCGCTTCTTGCCGCCAAAGGTTTTCATCTCGCTCCAACTCTGGATGTCGAGCTTGGGAAACACCGCGAAGGGCGGCAGCGGAGTGGGATCGACCACCCAGCCGAAGGGAATGCACTTTTGGAGAAGTTCGTGGTGCTTGGTTCCTAGTTCTTGGTTCCAGTAGTCTTCGAGGGCGGGTGACCAAAAGAGAGCCAACCAGAGTTTTTCTTCGAGGAAGGCTTTCAATGGCGGCGTGAAGCTCAACTCGCCCTTTTCGGCCATTCGCAGCATCGCGTCGGCATTTTCCACGTTCGCGAGGTCGAAGAGTTCAAAGAAGCGATAGATCGCCGCGCCGCTCAATTCATACGGCTGCACCTCCCAGGGCCGCAAAACACGCCGCCCGAGCTTCTCGGCCAGCCATTCCATCTCCGGCACATAATCCCCCGACTCCCGTGAGACGAGGATGTCCTCCGCTGGAAACGTCTGCGCAAAGGCCTCCAGCATGCCCGAGGCACCACCGATCACGTCTTGGCCCAGCGAAGCATAAGTTTCATTCAGCCACGCCGTCAGCCCAATGCCACCAGGGAGCGAGTCCAGCTCCGAAATCGTCACGCCATCCTCCGTCAGCACGAGGTCGGGTCGCAGCACCGCGGGCAGTTCATTCCGCCAGCGAGCCAGCCGACCGAGCTTCACCACCCGCTCCGGCTTCCCCTGATCCAGCAAACGAGCCACCCAAGCATGCCGCTCATCAAAGTAGAGCGCATTGCAAGCCCGCTGAAATGCCCGCAGCGCCGGGCCAAGCTGCCGAATCAAGCTCACCGTCCGCTCATCGAGCCCAAACGCCTCCGGCGAAAGCACCCATTCCTTCTCCGCAAAGAAGCCCTGCGCCGGAAACGCGGCACGCAGTTGGGCAATGGCATCAGCAGCAGTCATGAGTGCGCTGTCCATGCAGGAACTTCGACCGATGGGAAACGAAAAAATCTTCGCGTGACTCCGGCGCTGCCTTGCCCATGCATGCGCCCCCATGTCCATCACCACCCGCAAAGGCGACGACGGCTCCACCGACCTTCTCTTCGGCGTCCGCGCCGCGAAATCTCATCCCCGCATCCACGCTCTCGGCAGTGTGGATGAATTAAACGCCGCCCTCGGCCCCCTCCGCATCACCGCCACGAAGGAGGAGACGCGTGAATTCCTCCCGCAGGTGCAGCGTTGGCTCATCAGCCTCATGGGCGAGCTAGCCACCCCGCCGGGGCTGGAGGCCAAATATGCCGCCACGCATAAAGACCTCATCTCCGCCGAACAGATTGCCCTGCTCGACACCCTCGCCGCGAAGCTGGAGGCCTCTGGAGCGCTTCAGTTCAAAGGCTGGGCACTCCCCGGTGAGGCCGGTGTGATGAGCGGTGCCCATGCCGATCTCGCCCGCGTGGCCTGCCGCCGGGCTGAACGCCGTGTGATCGACCTCCATGACACCCCCGAAGCCGTGCCAAACCGCGAAATCGCCCGCTTTTTGAACCGCCTCTCCGATGTCCTCTGGCTCCTGGCCCGCTGGGAGGAGCGGGCGGCTTGATCGAGACTCTGCGACGGTTCTGAACCTACCTTTGGCTTGCCGATTGTGAAGGCGACCCGTAGCGTACTCGCTTTCACATCCCTTTTTGACCTCTCATGCTCATCCAATCGAAAGCCTTCGCCCGCGCCGGCCTTGTCGGAAATCCCTCCGATGGCTACTTCGGCAAGACGATCTCCTTCATCATCCGGAATTTCCATGCCGAGGTCACCCTCTATGAAACGCCTGAGCTACGCATCGAGCCTGCGGATCGCGATTTGAGCGTCTTCGGCAGCATCGAGGAGCTCGTGCGAACGGTGCGGCAGTTTGGCTACTACGGCGGCATGCGCCTGCTCAAAGCCTGCGTGAAGCGTTTCTTCGAATACTGCTCCAAGCACGGCATCGACCTCCACGGCCGGAATTTCACCCTCCGCTACTCCAGCAATGTGCCACCGCAGGTTGGCATGGCCGGCAGCAGTGCCATCATCACCGCCTGCTGGCGGGCCTTGATGGAGTTTTATCGCGTCGAAATCCCGAGACACCTCGTGCCCAGCCTCGTCCTCAGCGTCGAGAACGACGAACTAGGCATCCCCGCCGGCCTCCAGGACCGCGTCATCCAGACCTATGAGGGCGTCGTGTTCATGGATTTCAACCGCGCCAGCGTGGAAAAGCTCGGCTACGGCATCTACGAGGAGATTGATCCCGCCTTGCTCCCTCCCGTGTACGTCGCCTACACCACGCAGCTCAGCGAAGGCACGGAAGTCTTCCACAACGACATCCGCGGCCGCTGGAACCGCGGCGAACGAGAAGTCGTCAGCGCCATGTATCAATGGGCCGGGCTGGCGCATCGGGTGAAGGACATGATTCTCGAAGGCCGTGGCCGCGAGATCGGCCCGCTGCTCAATGAGAACTTCGACCTGCGCCGCCGCCTCTACAAAATCAGCCAGGGAAACATCGACATGGTCGAGGCCGCTCGCGAAGTGGGTGCCAGCGCCAAATTCACCGGCTCTGGCGGTGCCATCGTCGGCACCTATGAAGATGACGCCATGTTTGAGAAGCTACGCGCCGTGCTCGAACCCATGAAAGTGGCCGTCATCAAGCCGCAGATCCTGCTGGAAGCATGACACTCACGGCTTTGGCAGATCGCCGATGCGCTGCATGACCTCATCGGCGAGGGCTTGGTAAAGTTCCTTGCCCGTCTTGCCATAGCTAGGCAGATCAGGCCGCCAAAGATCCCCCACCGAAAGCGTCACATGGGATGGCCGTGGAAAGCAGGCCCCACGCGGAAAGCACTCCCGACTGCCAAAGATGCGCAGGGGCAGCACCGGAACTTCCGACTTCGCGATGAACAAGCCCACCCCCGCCTCGGCAGGCATGAGGTTGTCATCGGGGCTACGGGTGCCCTCCGGGAAGATGAGAACCTTCTTCCCTTCCTTCAGCAGGCGGATGGTGAGCTTCAAAGACGAAGCATCCGGCTTGTCACGATCAATGGGGATGGCCTGCCAGCGGCGCAGGATCCAGCCAGCCACCGGATGATTGAACAGCGTCTTCCGTGCGAAGTAATGAATCGGCTCATCGAAGGTTTGGCCCACGAACGGTGGGTCAACGAAGCTGGCGTGGTTGCAGGCGATGAGAGCCGGGCCGTCAATGCGCAGCTTCTCCGCGCCCATGATGCGAAAATCGGCCAATCCATGCGCTAGCTCGCTGAAGATGTGCCATCCAAGCTTATAAACAGGGTCCATTCGGGAGAAAGTGAGAGCCGAGGCTAGCGAGTCGCCACCAAAACACAAACGGAGCCTACTTCTTCAACGTCAGCGTCACACGGCGCACCTCGGCCACGGTCTTGCCGGGGATGTCGAGGGCCTTCAGCGTGAGCAGACCACGGCCCGCAGACAACTTCATCGTGCCGAGGCTCAGCGTTTTGAAGTCGCGCATGTAGCTCTCGCCGCCGCGTGAGGCGCGGTCCTGATCATCCAGCAGACGCGGATACCAGCCGGGGGTGACTTTGCCGGTCGTTTTCGAGTCGCCGAGGCTCAGTTCGATGGAGGAACCTGCATCAGCCTCGGGGCAGACGTAGTCGATCGTCACATCGTAATCGCCCGCGCTATGCACATCGATGTCCCAGGTCATGAAATCGTCCTTCGTTGTCCAGTTCACGAAGTAAGAGCAGTTCGGCGCCCCGGAACTGCGCTTCACACCGCCATGCGGAAGGCCATCGCGAGCCGGAAGCATCGTGATGGGGAATTCCGCATAGCCCACGGGATAGGGACGATCATCGGCTGGCTTCACGCCGCCTTTGCCCTTCTTTTTGCCATCGGATGGAATATAAGGACGACCAAAAACCTCCTGATGCCATTTCGAGCCTGCGGCGGCGAGCCTTGCAGCCTCCTCCGGCTTTTCGGCGGCGATGTTTTTCGTCTGATTTGGATCTGCCACCATGTCAAACAGGCCACCAGCAGCATCGAGACGGTATTGCTGGCTTCGCACGCTGAGGCGTCCGTTGAAGAAGTTCATGAGTTCACGAGCCTGCGCCTCCCATTTGGCCCCCAGAAGCAATGAATCGAAACTGATGCCATCCAGCGGCTTCGTGCTCACCGATTTCACGCCCGCCAACGCCGTGAGTGTCGGCAGCAAATCAATCGCTCCGCTGATGTGCGGCACGGTCATTCCTTCACTCACCTTCCCCGGCCAGCGCAGGTAGCACACGCTGCGCACGCCGCCTTCGTCCGTGACGCCTTTTTTGCCCTTCATGCCGCCGTTCCATCGCGTCGTGTTCGGGCCATTGTCGCTAAAATAGACCACGATGGTGTTTTCAGCGATTTTGAGTTCATCAAGCTTTGTGAGCACACGGCCCACATTTTCGTCGATGTTGTCCATCATCGCCAAAACCGTGCGGGTCACATTGATGTCCTCCTTTTCGCCATCGTGGCCTCGCTCCGTCACCGTCGAGTCTTTGAACTTGTTCCAATGCTTGTCCGGCACGCTGAAGGGCGAATGCGGCGTGGTGAGCGGGATGTAGCAGAAGAAAGGTTTTTCGCGGTTCTTCTCGATGAACTCCACCGCCCGCCCCACCAGCACATCGACGATGAAACCCTTCGCCCGAAACATCTTACCGTTCTCCTCCAGCGGCGGGTCAAAATACTCGCCCCAATGCCCGCTCGTGTAGCCGACATACTCCTCGAAGCCGCGGGCATTCGGATGATACGGCCACTGGCTGCCATTGTGCCATTTGCCAAAGGCACCGGTCTTGTAGCCCGCCGCTTTGAAACTGTCCGCGATGGTCTTTTCATCGGTGTTCAGCCTTTCAAGACCTTCCGAAACACTGATCACCCCGCCACGCGAATGATAGCGCCCGGTGAGAAACTCCGCCCGCGTCGGCGCACAGACCGGGCACACGAAAAAGCGATCAAAACTCGCTCCGCCCTTCGCCAGCTTGTCGATGTGGGGCGTTTGGAGGTTCGTGTTCCCATTGATCGAGTAGTCTCCCCAACCCGAATCATCGGCGAGAAGAACGATGACATTCGGCGGAGCCGCGTGCAGCAGCGTGGCAAGGCAGAGAAACAGAGCGATTCGGATCATGGCCGCGCTCTAACGAAGCCCAGCACATCTAGTTATCATCCCTCATCTCCCGCGCAGCACGAGCCACAGGCGATGTAGCACTCATCGCAGATCCATTCCTCGCCCAACAGCCACGCCTCCGGCTTCCCGCAGCGTTGGCAGGCAGCTTGAGGTTGCTCCACCGCAGGCGCGGCGGCATAGGCGGGAGTTTCGTCCATGCGTTACCTTCTCCTCTCCCTCCTTCTTGCGCAATCCGCCCTCGCGCAAAATTCCGATCCCTTCCCCACCCCGCCGAATGTGAAAGGCCTCCAGGTGCAGATGGTCGATGATGCCCTGAAGCTCGGCATTCACCACGCTGGCGTGAACATCAATCTCACCGCGCTCTACACTGCGAAATCCAAGCCCGAGAAGGGCGAGTTCGTCTGGAACGAATCTTACCTCGCGTCCCTCGACCGGCAGATCAAGCCGCTCTCCGACAAGGGCATCCTCGTCTATCTCATCGTGCTGACTTACCCCTCGAAGAATCCCGCCATTGATGCCGTCACGCTGCATCCCGGCCATCGCAAGGATTACAAATTCAGCGTCGGAGCACCGAACACGACGAGCGGCTTCTTCCCCGCCGTGATGAACCTCATCGCCGAACGCTGGAGCGGTGCGCATCCCGAACACGGCCGCATTTGGGGCTGGATCATCGGCAACGAGGTGAACTCCCACTGGCTCTGGAACAACATGGGCCTCGCCCCGCTCGAAACCGCCGTCTCCGAACACGAGAAAGCCGTGCGCATCGCCCACACCGCCATCCGACGGCATTCGCAAAACGCCCGCGTGTATCTCTCCTTCGATCATCATTGGTCCATCGGCATGAACGGCATCAGTCCGCAGGAAGCCCTGCCCGGCCGCGACTTCCTCGATGCCTTTGCCCGCCTTGCCCGCGAGCGGGGAGACTTCGATTGGAACGTCGCCTGGCATCCCTACCCCGAGGACCTCGGCAATCCGCGTGCCTGGGCCGATAAAAACGTCACACGCGCCGATGACACCATCAAAGTGACCTTCAAGAACCTCGATGTGCTCCCGAAGCATCTCGAAAAGCCCGAGCTGCTCTTTGGCGGCAAGCCGCGACGCGTCATCTTGAGCGAGCAGGGCTTTCAAACGCTGCTCAAGCCCGAGGGCGAAGAACTGCAAGCCGCCGCCTATGCCTACGCCTGGGAAAAAATCGCCACGTTGCCTACCGTCGATGCCTTCATCTACCACCGCCATGTCGATCACGCTCACGAAGGCGGCCTTCGCCTCGGCCTCTGGCGCAATGCCCCACACTCCGTGGCTGATCCACACTCGAAGAAGCTCCTTTACGACCTCTTCCAAAAAGCCGGCACACCTGAGTGGCGTGCAGCCGCAGACAAACTACTGCCTGTCACAGGCTTGAAGTCGTGGACAGATTGATCCGTCAATCAGGTCAACAAAGTCACTCCGGCAGTTCCTCACCACTCGTTTCCGGCAGAAAAGCCAGGAACACGAGCCCAAGCAAAAAGAAGCCACCGAGGCAGGTAATGGCGAGTCGGAGGTCGAGCGTGGATTTCATCCAGGCAGAGAGCCAGATGAGCACCGGAGCGGCGAGAAGGCGTCCCGTGTTGAAGCAAAAACCAGAGCCAGTGGCTCGCAAATGCGTCGGGAAAAGGGCCGGGAAGTAGGCGGCATAACCTGCGTGGATGCCCTGAGCACAAAAACCAAACAGAGGCAGCAGCACGAGCAGCAGTGTGTAACTGCCAAAGTGTGAAGGCAGCCAGCAGATTACCGGCGTCATCGCCAACGCGGCCAGATGCATGATGACGAAAGTCTTCTTGCAGCCCCAGCGAGCACTTAGCGGCCCAAAGGCCAGCATCCCAGCCCCGGCGCCTGCCGTTTGGATGAAACCGAAGGCGATCTTCGATTTGCTGGCCCAATCAGGATCATTCGTGCGCTTCAAGAAATCCGCCGCAATGTCCTGCCCGGCCACCACCACGCCCCAAAAGGTCGCCAGGCCCACCATCGCCAGCAGCGCACCAAAAACCGCTCGTGAGCGCCAGCGTGCCTCGCCGAGCAACTCGCTGAAACTGCCCATGCGCTTCGTCTTCGACTCACGCGCAGCTTTCCACGATTCTGGCTCCTTGATGCTCATGCGCACCCAAAGCACCAGCAAAGCTGGGGCGACGCCCAGCAGATACGCCGTGCGCCATTCGGTGCCCACCCAAAGGCCCGCTGCCGCCGCCAGCCATAGGCCGCAAACACTCGTCGCGTGAAAAATGCCGCCTGCTCGCTCGCGAGCCTCCTTAGGAAACACCTCCGCCACCAGCGCCGCACCCACCGCCCACTCGCCGCCAACGCCCATCGCCACCAAGAAGCGCAGTACACCCACCTGCCAGATTTCATCCGCAAACGCCGTGATGCCGGAAAACACCGAGTAAAACAAGATCGTCAGCGCCATCACGGGATTCCGCCCCCATTTATCTGCCAGCGAACTGAACAACAACCCGCCAAAGGTGCCGCCGAGAAGGAAGATGCCAAGGAACCTCTCACCCCACACCTTCACCAGCGGATCATCAGCCTTCACATCCAGCAGATCCGGCAGCATATCCGCCCGCGTGAGATTGTAGATCTGCCCTTCAAACGCATCGAACACCCATCCGAGCGAGGCAACGATCAAAACGAGCCACTGATAACGAGTGACAGAGGAATACCATTTGGGCTGGGTGCTCATGTGAATTCAATAAGTTCGGAGGTGGAGGATCGAGTTACGGGGTCAAGTGGAGCTTCAAAACAACGGCTCCGCCGGGCTGGGCTTGCACGGAGATCGTGCGTGTCGGTTCCATCTTGCCACGGTCTTTGGCGGTGAGGACATCGGTGACTTGGTAAATGCCGGTTTTGAGGGTAATGCGGGCGCTGGCGGGGTTTTGGAGGTCTTCATTGATGAGGAGGGCGAAGAGGGTGCCGTCGAGTTTCTTGCGGGCGCGGAGGTGGAGGCGTTTGCTGGGGGCGGTGAGGGCGAGGCCGATGTCTTCGGGCTTCACGATTTCGGTTTCGGTGATGAGTTCGGCCATCTTTTGCGAATCAGCGGCGATCTCGGTCACGGCCTCGAAGCGGCCATCTGGAAGGGGTTTGAAGTCCCAGCTCAGAAGGCCGCGCATGGACATGTGGGTGACGTTGTAGGCGACTTCGACGAAGTAACCATGCACGCCGCCGGAGAGCGCCCACCAGAACTGATTCCGCACCTGCTCCTTCGAGGGCACGGTGGCTCCGACGAAGGGCACGTGGGCTTGGATGAGGACTTCGGTTTTGGCTTCGTGCGGTCGCCAGGCGAGCATTTTGGTCTCCCAGCGCATGAGATCGGGCTTGTTGCTCCAGCCGCCGATGGGCGCGTAGTCGGTGCCGATGACGTCGATGCCCCAGGCCTTCAGATCGCGCATGAGCTTCACTTTGTCGGGCGGAGCGTCGATGGCGTTGTGGCCGATCACGACTTCGACGCTGGTCGGTTTGCCGAGGGAGTCGATCCAGCGCACCTGCTGCTCGAGGTCTTGGTATTGCTCCGGCGAGTCCTTGGTGCCGAGCTGGTTGTAGAGATGAAAGGCGAGCAGGCCGGGATGATCTTTGGTGGCAAGGATGACGGCTTTGTGATGGTCGGTGAGCGGCGCGGACTTGTGGGCTTCCTCTTCGTTGCCGACATAAAGACAGGTGTAGATGCCTTCCTGCCATGCGATGTCGAGCAGGCTGACGAATCGCTGCGCGGCGTCCGGCAGATCAACGAGGCCGCCGCTTTGCACGACGATGGTGTTCATGCCCGTGGGTTTCAATGCGCGGACCATGCGCTGATACGACGGCAGGTCCGGCATCGGCGAGCCCCACACGCGCACGGCGAAGGGCACGCGCGGCTTGGGTGGCGGTGGATTTGGAAAGGCGGTCTTCTCATGGCCTGCGACTGGCGGCGCGGCCCTGGCTTCAAAGGGAATCCAATAACAGCCCGGTGGAACTTTCACGGGCCAGTTTTGAAGATCGTTCACGCCGGGTTTGTTCGGATGGATGGCGTGGCAAAGCACCGCTCCGGCCGAGTAAGCGCCTTTCAGATCGGCACCGAGCGCGAGGATGACGCGCTTCGTTTTATCCAAAGGATGATCCGCTGTCTTGATGCGATAGCCGCCGGGCGTGATGCCATCGAGAAAGCCGCTGCCGGCGATCTTGGCGGCGAAGGCGTTGTTTTGCAGCGTGCCGAGGCAGAGCAGGTGATGCTTCAAATCCTCGTCGGTCACCTTCGATGACTCCACCACGCGGGCTCCCTTGACCTTGTCGATTACGTAGCGCTTGGCCCAGTCGAGCGCCTTGCTGTCGTAGTCGTCGCCGAGGCCGTCGGGCATGACGATGGTGAGATCGGTGCCGGTTGGGGTGAAGTCGATCAGCGGCTCGCCCTGCATCATCTCCGGCACTTGAGGCGAGATGGAGTCGGGAAACGCGATGGGGGCCGCACGCCAGAGAATCCAGTCAGCGGGATCGGCCTTCGATCCGGCGAAAGCGGGGGAAGCGAGCAGGACGAGTGCGAGGAGGCGTTTCATGGCTTGCGATGGGGGATGAAGGCACCGGTTTCGCGCTGCCAGTGCTGCAGCTTGGCGTGCAGGGCCTTGGCGCGTTCAGGTTCGGCGGTGGCGAGATTCCTGGCCTCAGCGATGTCATCGCGAAGGTGGTAGAGTTCGAGACGTTGGTCCTCGAAGAACTCGATGAGCTTCCAATCACCGCTGCGGATGGCACTGCATGGTGTGTTCACCCACACGCCGTTTTTCTGCTTGTTGCCGTAGTAGATGGGGAAGTGCCAGAAAAGGTCGCGGGCGGGGATTTCGTCGCCTTTGAGCAAGGGAACGAGGCTGACGCCATCGAGCGGGTAATCCGCGGGCACCTTGGCACCGCCGAGTTCGAGCAGCGTGGGGTAGAAATCGACGCTGGTGACGGGTGTCTCGCATACGCTGCCGGGCGCGGTGACACCGGGCCAGCGCATGATGAGCGGAACGCGCGTGCCGCCTTCATAGAGCGTGCTCTTGCCACCGCGCAGCGGGGCGTTGTCCGTGTAGCTGCGGGTGCTGGCGCTGCCCATCTGGCGGTAGCCGCCGGGGCCGCCGTTGTCGGAGTAAAAGATGACCAGCGTGCTTTCGCGCAGTTTGAGTGCATCGAGCCGGTCCATCATGCGGCCGACAATCTGGTCCATGCGCTCGATCTTGGCGGCGAGCCTCGGGTCTTTGTCATCGCCATGCGGCGGCTTCCCGGCGTATTTCGCCGTGAGGGCTTCATCGGGCGAGACCTGCGTGCCTTCATGGGTGGCGTGGATGCTGTTGAAAAACGGCAGATAAACAAAGAATGGCTTGTCGCGGTGCGCTTCGATGAACTTCAGCGCCTCGTCCGCGAGGAAATCGCTCTGGTAGGCACCGTCGGGCGTTTTCACCTGCGGTCGCGTTTCCCAGGGGCCGAAGTCACCCTGCTTGTGCGGATTGGGGATGATGAAACCATGCTGAAAACCGCGCTCCGTGGGCAGATACTCGCGATACTCGCCGAGATGCCATTTGCCGAAAATGGAGGTGGTGATGCCAGCCTCGCTCAGGGGCCGTGCGAGGCAGACTTTCTCCGGCGGGATGAGTTTCACACTCTGCGCGGAGGTGACGAGCCGATGCGCGGCATTCTCCGCTCCGCCGCCCTCCTCGCCACCGACCGTGTAGCAGCCGGTGCGCGGCGCATATTGCCCGAACATCAGCGCCGCCCGCGATGGCGCACAGTTCGGCGCGGCGACGTAGGCGTTGGAGAAGGTCATGCCTTCTTCGGCGAGCCGGTCGATGCGCGGCGTCTCGTAATAGCGGCTGCCGTTGTAGCCAACATCCGACCAGCCGAGGTCATCGGCGAGGATGAAGAGGATGTTCGGCGGGGCCGAAAATGACGAATGATGAATGCCGAATGACGAAAGAAGGCAGAGGAGGAGAAGGATGTGTTTCATGGCACAGGTTGGCAGATTTAGGGCCTTGATGCGGGCGATCTCAGGGACGAAGTAGCTTCTTTGCCATGGTTTCCTTCTTCTGAGCCTGGGTAGGTTCATTCGTGAGATTTCGCCATTCGTTCGGGTCTTGGCGGGAGTCGTAGAGTTGGGTGCCTTGTTTGCCATCGTTCCACTCGATGTAGCGATACTCGCCAGTGGAGACGCTGCGTCCGATGATCTTGGTTTGCTCGCGGCGGACGAGCGTGTGGGCGGGTGTGGCACTTTTCATCCGTGGGTCGTGCAACAGCGGGACGAGGCTGCGGCCTTCGAGAGTGGCATGGGCGGGTGTTTCGGTGAGGTCACAAATGGTCGGGAAGAGGTCGATGAGCTGCACAGGGCGTTCGCAAGTGCCTGCGGCGATGCCGGGCGCATGGATGAGCAATGGGACACGGGCGCTAGCATCAAAGAGGCTCATCTTGTGCCACATGCCGCGGTGGTCGTTGAGATGATAGCCATGATCGCTGGTGAAAAGGATGAGCGTGTTTTCCGCATGGCCGGAGGCCTCCAGCGCGGCGAGCAGGCGACCGATTTGATCATCCGTGCAGCTCACACAGGCCCGGTAGGCACGCAGAGCCTCGCGCTTCGATAGCTCGCTGGCTCCACGAGCATCGGCCTCGTGCGTGATGGCGGCCTCGGGCACGTTTTTGAGGCAGTCTGCAGGTTCGATGGGCAGTTTCGCGCCCTCCAGCGGATGCAGGTCAAAATAGCGTTGCGGGGCGCAGTAGGGCACATGCGGCTTTTTGAAGCCAACGGCGAGAAAAAAGGGCTTTGGCTGATTTTTGAGCTTTTGCAGTTCTTCGATGGCGGCGTCGGCTTTTATGATGTCGCCGGATAGATCATCGCCAGGAGCCAGGGCGGCCCATTCGAGACCGCGTTCGGCGTAGGGCTTCTTGATGCGTTCAGCAGCGAGGGCGTTTTCGCGTTTCGACTTCGGTTTGCCCTCATGAAACACATCCCACTGCTCCGGTGGCGTGTGACCTTCACCCTCGTGGAAGATTTTGCCAATGCCGATGCTGTGATAGCCTTGCTGCCGCAGCCAGCTGGGGATGAAAACGCTGTCTTTGGCATGAGCGAGAGGCCGTGTGGTGTTTCCTAGCACACGAATCGTCTCGGGATAGCGCCCGCTGAGAAACGAGGCCCGCGAGGCACCGCAGATCGGATATTGGCAGTAGGCACGTGTGAAACGCACGCTGCTCCCGCAGAGCTTGTCGATGTTCGGCGTCTTCGCCGTGGCATCGCCATAGCAGCCGAGAGCATTCGCCGTGAGGTCATCGACGATGATGAAGAGCACATTGGGCTTGGCGGCCTGAAGCAACGAGGTCGAAAAAAGGAGTAGCGAGAGAAAGCGGATCATGGCTGTGGAAGCAGTGCGCGGAAGTTTGGCACGCGGTGAAAGGTGAGGTGGTCGGCGTTGTGGTAGTCGTCGGCGTTTTCCCAAGCGGTGCGGGAGACGAAGATGAGGTCTTCGCCATCGAACTGGAAGTCGGGATACTGAAAGCCGAACTGCTCTTTGCCTTCGTGATGCAGCAACGTGGCACAGATTTCCCAGGTTTTGAGGTCGGGCGAATGCAGAAGGCCGAGTGTGTTGCGGATGGCGGCGGGATGTGCGGCATCGACACCAGCGGGAATGATGTTCGAAAGTGCCCAGTAGCCGCCACCACGCGGATCGGGCCGCACGCAGCTCTTTTTCGCACCTCCGGGAAAGTTGGAGAAACCCGTTTTGGCATCGAAGTGGAGGCGTGAGCCGTCCGGCGTGGGCGTGAGTGTGGCGGCGTATTCTTTGGGGACGATGGTCTGCACTCGCATCAGGCAGCGCAGACCTTCCGGCGTGGAGATGACATTGCCTTCGAGCCATCCACCGAAGGTCTTGCTGAGCCACGCAAAGTCTGGCTTCACGAGGTTCGTGGCCTTCCAGGAGGTGAAATCGAGCAAATCCGCCTCCTCAGCCGCCGAGAGCAAAAACGGCTGAAACTGCCGTGGGAACTTCATACCTTTCGCAGAATGCTCCACACAGCGCCAGATGCGCCCGCCATGCACGGTCACCGTTACAGGCCCAGTGGCGCAGCGCAGATCATTCACTGTAAAGAGGCCGGACTTCGGCCCGCGAGGGATCGTCCACGACTTGCCGTCATCGGTGGAGCGTCGAATGGCCAGCCTGCCCTGGCGGATGCCTTTCCCCTGCTGCCAATAGCGCCCCATGAAGTAGAGTGAGCCGCGATGCAGGAAGAAGCTCGACCAATCCTGGTCTGGCAAAGTGGCACGCAGCGTCCACGTCAGACCTTGGTCCTGGGACGCATAGATGCGTGAGCCATTGTTCTCTCCAGGTCCGAAAAGATCATGCGCCGCGAGGTAGGTGCCATCTTCCAGCACGATCAGCGCTGGAGAGCCGATGAAGTCCTGCGTGTCCTTCGGTCTATGCGCGATGACCACACCCGGAGGTGCTGCCAGGGCGGTTATAACAAAACAAGCATTGATGAGGCAAAGAAGACGCAGCATGAGGCTCATGGGAACGAAGGTTCGTGCCGTAGTTTGACCGTAGAGCATTCCGATTCTTGACCTCATCTTGGCGTTCCTTTGCCTGCTAGCTTACTGGAGATGAACTCAATGAGTTCGTTCGCACCGGGAGTGAAGCGTTTGGGGGCTTCTGCCCAGGCGGTGGCGGTGGCGGAGGCTTTGGCGCAGCGGGCGGCGGGATCGCGATACGCGGCCTGCACGATGCGGCGGATGGCGTCGGCTTCGGCGGTGTAGAGGGCGGCGTAGGCGGTGGTGGCCTTTTCATTGGCCGCGTGGGCCATGCTTTCGCTGTTCTGGTCCATGGCGAAGACGATGCGGCGCTCGGCGTGCTCGGTCTTCTCGACCTCGGCGTGAAGCGGAAGGCGCTGCGCCGACCACGCGGCGATGGCGGCGGCGAAGGCGGCCTGGTCATCCGGCTTGCCTAGGGCTCGGGTGATGATCTTCGCGGTGGCATCGCCGCGGGTGTGACCGGTGTCTTGTTTGGCAAACGGCTTCCACTCGCCGGCGATGAGCTTCGCCTGCTGCTCGGGCGTCAGCACGTCCCACACGGCCCGGGCGAACCGATACTGCGCGAGGTGCTCCTGCTGCGTCCAGACCATGCGCAGGCGCATCCAGTCGCCGAGTTTTTGGCGGAGTGCTGCCGCGTCAGCGTCGCCAGCGGCGGCGTGGAGCCAGAGGAGTGCGGTCCACTTGCAGCGCAGTGTGTTCCTCTCGTCATGCCAGCGCGAATGGGCGGGTGTGTGCTCGTCGAGAACGGCGAGGAGGCGTGTGCGCTGCTCCCCGGTGAGCAGTTTTTTGGCGTGCTGCTTCAAGCCGAAGGCGTAGCGCAGGAAAAACGTGCAGGGGTCTGGCCGCGCAAGGATGGCGGCGAGCTTGGACTCGTCCGGTGCGGTCGCGTCGGCCGTTTGAAGGCGTGGTTGGACGAACTGCATGACCTCGTTGGTCAACGACTCCGCGAGGGACGCGGAGCCGAGAGCACAGCAGGTCAGCGTGAGGAAGATGAAGCGGTTCATGGTTGAGAGACGGAGATGGATTTCACTCACCTGAACGGCGCGGCGGTCCGTGTTGATCACCCAACCAGTTCTTCGATGAACCGGCCCTCCACGTCACTGAGGCGGAAGTGGCGACCGCCGAAGAAGTAGGTGAGGTTTTCGTGCTCGATGCCGAGCTGGTGCTGCACGGTGGCCCAGAGGTCGTAGATGCTGAGTTTGTGCTCGATGGCGTGGTAGCCGAAGTCGTCGGTGCTGCCAAAGGTGAGGCCGCCGTTGAAGCCGCCACCAGCCACCCAGAGGCTGAAGCCATAGGGATTGTGGTCGCGGCCATCGGTGCCTTGCGCGAAGGGCGTGCGGCCAAACTCGCCGCTGAAGATGACGATGGTTTCTTCGAGCAGGCCACGCGCCTTGAGATCGTGCAGCAGAGCGGCGACGGGTTGATCGACCTGATGGGCGTTCTCGGCGTGGTTCTTGAGCAGGGCGCTGTGCTGGTCCCACGGGTTGACAGGCTGCGAGTTCGCTTTGCCCGCGGGCAGGCAGGACAGCTCGATGAAGCGCACGCCTCGTTCGACGAGGCGGCGGGCGACGAGGCATTGCCTGCCAAAGGCGGCGAGGTTCGCATCCGAGTCGTCGAGGCCGTAGAGTTTCCGGGTCGCTTCGGTTTCGCCGCGCAGATCGCACACCTCGGGGACGCTGCTTTGCATCTGGAAAGCGGTCTCGTAATTGGCGATGGCCGCTTCGATCTCGCCGAGACCGCCGAGCCGTTGATTGAAGCGCTGATCAAAGCCGCGCATGGCGGCGATCATGCCGCGCTGGGCCTCGGTGGTGCCGGCGGGCTTCAGATCGGGCAGTGCGGGCGTGCCATCGACGGTGAGGAAGGAGGGCTGATGCTTCGCGGGCAGAAAGCCCGCACCGTAGATGGCCGCGCCACCGATGGGATCGACCGCCTTGCCGCTGCGCAGCACGACGTATCCGGGCAGGTCGCTGGCCTCACTGCCGAGGCCGTAGTGCATCCATGCGCCGGCGCTGGGATTTCCCTGGAAGGAGAAGCCGCTGTGAAAGTGGAAATTGCCCTGCGCGTGCTCGCTGGCCTTGCTGGTCATGCTGCGGATGAGGCAGAGGTCATCGGCGTGGCGTGCGATGTGCGGGAAAAGGGCGCTGACATCCATGCCGCACTGCCCATGCTTCTTGAACTCCCACGGCGAGGGAAAGAGCGTGCCGACGTTGTTGAACATCGTGGCCTTCACCGGCAGCGGCATGGGCTTGCCCGCCATCTTTGTGAGCAGTGGCTTCGGATCAAACGAGTCCACCTGGGACAAGCCACCGCTGAGGTAGCAGAGGATGACGCTTTTCGCCTTGGGCCGGAAATGCGGCCTGATGGGCGCGGCGGACGCGAGGTCACGAAAAGCGAGCCAGCCGAGACCGAGGGAGGAACGTTGGAGGAAATGGCGGCGGTTCATGGCACAAAGATGAACTCCTTGAGGTTGATGAGGAGGTGGGCGGTTTCGGAGAGCTTGGGGGAATAGCGGACGAACTCGTTTAGCTCGCTCGTGTCAGGCTCGCGGGTGAAGGCGCGGCGGAAGAGTTCGCGCAGGGCTTCCTCGGGCTTTGCTTTGGCGTGAGCACGCGCCCAGGCCTCCGCTTGCTTGATGACCATGGGGCTGTTCATGAGCGCGATGGACTGCGCGGGCGTGGTGGAGACATCGCGGGCACCGCGCGTCGTGGTGGGCATCGGCACGTCGAAAACACCGAGCAGCGGCCCTTGGCGCGTGCGGTTCACTTTGAGGTAAATGGAGCGGCGGGTGCTGTTGTCCGTTTTCAGATCGCTCGGACCGTAAAGTTGTGGATCGAGCGTGCCGCAGGCGGCGAGGAGGTGATCGCGGATGATCTCGCCCTCCAGCCGCCGCACGGGTGCGTGGCTGAGTTGGCGATTGAGCGGGTCTTTGGCTTTCGCGGCCTCGCTGGGTGTGGAGTCGAGGCGAAAGGTGCGCGTGGTGAGCAGGTAGCGCAGCATCGTCTTCAGGCTCCAGCCCTTCTCGCGCATCTGCGCGGCGAGATGGTCCAGCAACGCCGGATGCGAAGGCGTCTGCCCGGTGCGGCCAAAGTTATCTGGCGTGCTCACGATGCCGGTGCCGAAAACATGATGCCAGAGACGGTTCGCAATCACGCGGGCTGGCAATGGATTGGCATTCGTGATGAGGCTCTGCGCGAGCTGAAGGCGGCCACTTTCCTTTTTCAAATCGAACACACCACCACCGAGCAACGCGGGAAAGCCACGCGGAACGACTTCGTCAGGCTGGCGATGATTGCCGCGCACATAGAGCGCCTGATCGAAGCCATCGGACTCGATCACTCCGGGTGCGGTGCGCACGGGCGGAAGTTCGTTTTCGAGTGCTCGATAGGCATCGAGAGCCGCGCGGACATCAGCACGGAGGTCGGCCACCTTGCCACGCAGCAGGCCGGCTTGCAGGCAATCGGTGAGAAAGGCAGCATCGGCATCGGTGAGGCGTTTTTCATCCCAGCGTGTCATCACGCGCCGAATCGTCGCCGCGTAGTGAGCGGCGAGGGACGCTTCATCGGCAGGTGAGTCGCCTTCGAGCAAGGGCTCGGCTGCAAAGGTGCTCGGCTGCATCTCGTCTTTCGCATTCTTCAGCCGGCGAATCTCCGCCACATGCCACCAGGAGCCGCGCGTGGCACTGCGGTCATCCTCGCCCGGCGTGCCGTCGTCATTCGCACGCGCGGAATGCCTGCCGGAGGTGGTCCGCTCCGTCATCACATGGAAGTAGCCACGCTCGTTTTTCCAAAAGGACACATCCCAGTTCCGCCACGATGTTTCGCCATCACTCGCGACATCGTTTTGGCCGTAGATGCCCTTGCCGGAGTTCGCCATCGGGAAGTTGTTCGGCACCAGTCGAGCCCAAGGCGTGCCTGCACCCGCCCAGCTCAACGCGAAGCCCGCATCGGGAATGATGAAGTCCGGCGAGGCCATCGCCGCTTCCTCAAAAGCTGTGGTGCCGCCGCTGAACAAGCCCGCAGGCAACACACTGAGCACCGCCGTTTCCTCCGTGACGCCGAGGCCGAGTTCACCGGCGGAAACAGCCCTCGCCGTGCCTTGGGCCAGTCGCCAGCCTTTCGGCAAACCTAGGCGGAAGTCGGTGATGGAGGTCGTGATGGCTTCGTTGTGCTCGCGGGCTTCGGTTTGCCGCTTTTGCACTTCAGCACGCCAGGTGGACCACTGCTGCGGCTTCTCCCGCAGTGCATTCCACGGATGCAGCGCCGAGGTCATCGGCACGGGCGGCGGTCCAGCCTTCGCTTTCGCGGCGGCAAGGCGCTGGGCCTTCGTGAGCGTCTTGGGATCGACTTTCTCCTTCGGCGGCACGTTTTTCTTTTCACGAGCGGCCGACCATTCACGCAAACGGGCCAGCAGGATCTCCGGCGTGGCCTCCTCCTGCCACTGACGACGCATCGCGGTGCTGAATGCCACTCGCTTCGCCTGCAAAGCCGACTCACGGGCCTTCAAAGCATCCGGCGTGTTCAGCGGGAGCTGCGCGGGCCGGGAGCTGGCAAAAATGCCGAAGAGCGCGTGGTAGTCCCGCTGGCTGATGGGATCAAATTTGTGATCGTGGCAGCGGGCGCAGCTCACCGTGAGGCCGAGCGTGGCTTTCGTGATGACGTCGATCTGGTTGTCGGTGAACTTCACCAGTTCATCCAGCGAATCGACCGGGAAGAAGCCATGCTCCACCATGCGCAGGCTGCCCAATCCCGCGCGACTCTCCACGATGCCGTTTTTGGCATCCACACGCGGCTGCGGCAGCAGATCGCCCGCGATGTGCTCACGCACGAGCTGGTCATACGGCACATCGGCGTTCAAAGCGCGGATGAGGTAGTCGCGATACTCAAACGCCCCCGGCACTTCAAAGTCACCCTGGCCGCCGTGGCCTTCCGAATAGCGAAACCAGTCCATCCAATGCCGCGCCCATCGCTCGCCGAAATGCCGCGACTGCATCAAATCATCCACTTTGGCCGAGATGGCCTTCTCCGGGCCGTTTTGCGCCCAAGAAGCCGAAAATGCGTCCATCTCCGCCGAGGTCGCCGGAAGCCCCGTAAGCACCACATGCAGCCGCCGCAGCACCGTGAGCGCCTCCGCATCGCCCGCAGGCTCCAAACCGGCCTTCGACTGCTCCTCACGCAAAAACGCATCCACCGGATGCTTCGACCACGCCGAGCCCGCAGGCACCTTCGGGCTCGAAATCGGCGCAAAACTCCACCACTGCGCCCGCCGTGCCGCGATGGACTCCCAGCTCGTGTCCTTGCTCACCTCCTCCGCGCTCGGCGGCTGGTCACGCGGGTCCACCGCGCCTTCCGCGATCCATTTCGCAAAGTCCGCGATGACATCTTCACTCAACTTCGCGCCCGCTTTCGGCATCTTCAGCTCCGGCAGCGCATGACGGATGCTTTTGATCAGCAAACTCGCCTGCGGATCACCCGGCACGATCACGGCACCGGAGTCACCACCCGCCTGCCAGCCAGATCGCGTATCCAAAAGCAGCCCGCCTTTCCGCTTCGTCGCCGTGGCATGGCATTCATAACACTCCTGCGCCAAAACGGGACGAATCCGCTTCTCAAAGAACTCCACTCGATCATCCGCCTGAGCGCTCCCGATCAGCAAAACAGCCAACCAAACGATCCATTCTCCTGCCCCCATTGATGCGCTTCGCTTCCCTCCGGGCAGCCTGTGGCTGTCTGTCTCGCTCCGCTCGGCTCTCCTGCCAATCGATCTCTGAGGAATGGCAGAAGAATGAAGGCAGAAGAATGATTCTGAAGGATGGGTTTTCACAGCCGCACCTCCCTCTCGATGGCAAGCGAGGCCTGCATCACACGCTGGCCCAGTTTTTCGAACAAGTCCTCCGGCAGACGATTCAGCGGTGCCATCATCGTGATGGCGGCGATGGGATTGCCAAACTCATCGCACACCGGTGCGGCCACGCAGCGGATGCCCTCGATGCCTTCCTCGCAGTCCAGCGTGTAGCCCCGCAGTCGCGCCAGTTCCAGATCGCGCTCCAGATCCTTGCGCTTGCTCAGGGTGTGGGGCGTGAAGCTCTTCAACGCCCGACCGCGAAACCACTCCGCCCGCTTCTTGTCTCCCCACCAAGCCAGAATCGCCTTTCCCGGAGCGCAGGAATACATCGGCACCCGCATCCCCACCTGGCCGCAGACTTGCAGCGCATGCGTGCCCTGGAGCTGCTCCATCACCAGCATCTTCCCGCCGGACTCGATGAGGAGCTGCACCGTCTCCCCCGTGCCATCCCGCAGCTCCCGCAGCGCCTCCTGCGCACACACGACGAGGCTTTTCCCGGCCACCTTCGGCCGCGAGAGATCCAGCAGGCGGTTCGACAGCGTGTAAGTCTTGTCATCCTCCCGCTGCGCCGCAAAGCCCATCGCCGCGAGCGTCTTCAGCAGCCGGAAAACCAAGTTTCCCGTGATGCCCGTGCGCCTCGTCACCTCCGCCGAGGACAACCCCGCCGGATGCTTCGACAGCAGATCAATCACCGCCAGCATCTTCGCCCCCGTCGGCGAGGGCATCGTGTCGAGATCAGCATCGGAAGGACGGATTGGAGCAGCGGCAGTCTTCATTCGTAAATACGGGTGTCCGCGTAGATACGAGTGCCTTAGCCGGATCTTAACGCTAAAACCCACAACTCCGTCCACCCGTCCGGGGATACCGAGGGCTGCCGCAAACCAGGCGCGGAGTGACGACCTCGAACTCAGGGCCGTCCGTCGCTGACCTCCACCCGCCCATCCGCGTGCGCGGTGATCGTCAGCACGCGATCGTGAAAACGAATGCCGTTAATGGTGAGCGAGGGCCAGTCCTTTGGCAGGCGAGGATGCAGTTCGTAGCCATCGGCGGTGGCTTGGAAGCCGAGGAAGCCATGTAGCATGACCTGCGGCACGAGGACGCTTTCGAGGAACTCCTGGTCCATGCCGAGGCCGCCGGCGGGGCCGCCGCCTTGGAGGGTGCCGCGACCGGGTTTGGCGTAGTAGGCGCGGTAGCCGCCTTCGCTTTGCACCTCGCGGAACCAGGCGAGGATCTCGCGCAGGCGCTTCCACGCATCGTCGGGGCCGTGCGTGTGCAGTCGCGCCATCAAATCGTGAAAGCTGAAGCCGAGCACCGCGCCGCCATCCTGGATCTGGCCGCCCCAGGGGATTTGTTCGGGGTTCGACCACGGCCAGACGTAGGTGTCGATGTTGCGCCGCGTGGTGGCTCGCGGAGCGAAGCGCCAATGATAAATGTCCGCGCCGCGTGAGGTGTCGGCGGCGATCTCGCGTTTGCCATCGAGCCAGTCGAGGATGTTGCGGGCCTGCTCGGGGCTCGCGAGGCCGTAGTGGATGGCTTCGAGGTTCACGAAGGTGAAACCGAAGTCGTAAGCGCGGCCTTCAATATCGATCCAGCCGTTGAAGCGGCCCGTTTCGGCATTCCAGAAGCGTTTTTGAAAATCGGTCCGCACCGCGTCGGCGAGCGTGGTGAGGTCCTGCGCATCAAAGGGCGTGCCATCGGTCGGGATCTGCCATTCAGCGTGGGCTTGGATGCTCTTTTCGAGCGCGGCCATCGCTCGAAGCGCATCGTGCAGATAGGTCGTCGCCATCGCATCGTGAGCGCCGAAGGGCACGAGGTCGTAGTAGTTGTTTCCCACGCCGAGACCGGCACGGATCGACTTTTGGCCGTCAGGCCCGATCACGAGCCCGCTGCGACCATCGTGGCCCACCCACGGGACAAAGACGTGCTTCTCCTCGCGCACGCGAAACTCCCTCAGCGCAAAGTGCAGCGCCTTTCTTATGCGCCCGATGTTCTGCCGCAGGAACTCGACATCGCGCGTCCACGCGAAGTAATCGCCGCAACCGCGCAGGAAGAGCGCGTTGGTGATCGGATGCCGCGTGTCGATGGCGGCGATGAGCGATTTCAAATCGATCTCCGCGCCCGCCGCGTGATCGAGTCGCAAACGATAGCGCGTGAGCAGTCCCGCGTGCGCCGGATGCCGGTAGAGCGGCACGTTCGCGTATGACATGGCCTGCGGCGCGGTGAATGCCACCACGCGACCCTCCGGCCACGTCGGCTCGCCCTCCAGCAGCCACTCGATGCCGGCCTGCGACTCCGCCTTCAACCCACGCGCCGCCCATTCCACCCGCGCAAACGGTGCCACGATGGTCCCGCAGCGAAACGGCGGCGTGGAGATTGTCACCACATCCGCCGTCGCCTTCAATTTCAGCCCTGTCACCGGATCGATGCCGATCACTTCCGCGCCCGCGATTTCCCAGCCCTCGGTGCTCGTCAGCGGCTTCAGCCCGAGCATCTGGATGGCCCAGACGTCATCCAACACCGAGAAATGAAACCCCGGCCCACCACTCTGCTGCCAAGCCGGAAACGGCCAGCCCTCGCTGTGTGCCATGCCGCGATGCTGCTGCATCGACACATAGCCCTCCGCGTCGATCCGGCGATTCAGCAACGACGCTCGATACTGCGACCGCTTCTTTTCCGAAGCCCAAAGCGTCGCCATCGGCAGCCACGCATCCCACAGCGTGCAATCCGAGAACGCCGCGTCGTGATGCAGCGCATGGAGGTTGTTCAGCGCCTTCATTTCCGCCTCGTGGCCGGGGACGATGAACTGCGGGAGGTCGGCGGCGGTGATCTTCGTTGCGACGACGATGGCGAACAACGGTAGAAGTTTCGCTCTCACGCCGCAGAAAGGCTGTTTGGAACCAACAGGCGAACTCCATCCGATAAGGTTCAAGGCGTGGCGAGTGGTGGGTGACATCGAGGGAATCAACGGCGTGCTTGATGCCCCATTCTCAGCAATCGCCATGGAAGATTCCGCCACGGCTGTTTGAAGGCGGTGATTCGAGGTGTTCACCTTCCATGAATTGTCAGGATCATCACCATGCCCGATCTTGACGAGACGGAGTCAGAATAGCATTAGTTAGCAACTATGAACGTCGCACTCACCTCTCATTGGGAAGGATTCATTCGCCAGTTGATCGACTCCGGGCGCTACAACAACGCCAGCGAGGTCGTCCGCACTGCGTTGCGAAAGCTACAGGAAACTGAGGGCGAAATCTTCCCCGCTGGCAGCCTGAAGCACCTCTACACCAAGGAAGAAAACGCCGCCGAAACAAAGCTCGCCCGGAAAGTCCGCATCCCGAAGCCTGACGAGGTATGAAGCCGTGGGACATCTACACCTACGACTTCGGCGATGCTGGACCGCACCCTGCGGTCATCGTTTCTCATCCAGATCGCGTTGCCAAAGCTGAGTGGGTAAATGTTCTGCTCTGCACCACTCAACGTGCCAACCGCTCGCCAAAAGAGACTGAGGTGCGTCTCAATGGTGCCGATGGACTTGATTGGGAAACGCTCTGCCGCTGCGATGCCCTCTGGCTCGTGGAGAAGTCCAAGCTCACCAAGAAGCGAGGCACAGTCGCGGTCATTCGGCGGCGACAGATCGTGGACAAGATCAACGCCAGCATGGGGTGGAAGCTGGTATGATCACCCCTCACTCAGATTATCCCGCACCACGGTCTTACCCTTTGCCTTGTTGGTGACGGTGAAAGGAGTGCGCGAGGTGTTGTCGCTGATGTTGGCGGAGAGGATGCCTTCTTCGAGGAGGAGGTGCTCGCGGGGCAAGGCACTGTCGATGAAGTCGCAGCCGCGCACTTGCAGGCGGCCGGATTTGGCGTGGATGAGGGTGCGGGCGGTGTTGCGTGGGTCGAGGCAGTGGATGTGGCAGTCGGTGAAGCTGACTTTGCCACCGCCTTCGATGCGGGCGAGGCCGATGCCGTTCGCGGCATGCACACTGCCGAACAATCCGCAGGCGCTGAACTGGAGCGGGGCGTTGTTGGTCGCCTCGACGATGATGTCGCCATAGATTTGTGAGTTCACGAAGCGCGTGCCGCTGTGGCCTTGCATCTCGACGACATGCACCGCCCGATTGCAGGTATCCGCGCCGCCACCGGTGATCATCGCATTGCCGCCGCCTTGATAGGCCGCCGCCGGGCTGGTGCAGGCGATGAACTGGAAGCCGGTCTCGTAGTCGATGCAGAAGCAGTTTGTGAGATGCTGCCAGTCGGTGCGTCCGATGATGAAGGCCTTGCCCTGCTTGCGGCGATACTCGGCCGCGCCGCCCGTCGCGCCCCAGAAGGGCCAGAAGTGGACGTTTTCCACGCGACCCACATCGATGCAGTGATCAATAAACAGGCCGCGATGCAACGGCGCGGCATTGAGATTGCGGATGAAATGCCGCCCGGTGTGTCTGCCGCCGAAATCGACCGCTTGGTAGGGATTCACGAGCAAGACGTCGATGAGGGAGCAGTTGTCCGCGCCGCTGAGCTGCGAGCTGATGGTCCAAGGATAGGCGATGGGCGGATTTGTGTCCGTTTGCTCCGGATGAAACACCGCGAGGCCTTTCACGGTCGCGTTGTAGGCGAGCTGGATGAAGGGCGTGCCGCTGTCATCGCCCTTCCCAGCAAACGTGAGCAACACCGAGCCATTCGGTGCGCCTTTGCCGAGTGACTCCGCCGTCCATGGAATCGTCGGCGGCGCGGTGAAGATGCCTTCGAGGGTGACGTTGAGTTTGACGATCAGCGTGCCGTTCAGCCGATACATGCCCGGCGGCACAAAGACGGTCCCACCTCCAGCCGAGTGCGCGTCATCAATCGCCGCCTGAAACGCCGCCGTGTCGTCCGTAGTCTGATCCGCCTTCGCTCCAAAGTCGCGCACATTGAACCGATGATCGTTGGTAGGAGTGACTTTCGTTTCCGCCGCGAGCGAACTGCCGAGCATGGCGAGTCCAGCAGAGGTGAAGGCGGTGCGGCGGGTGATGGGTGTCATGGTTGTTGGGCGGCTTTCAAAGCAAACTCAGCCGCGTAGCCGATCTGGCGGGCGTAGAGGGGCGGGGTTTTGGCCTTGGTGAGGCGTTGGAGATCGGGTTTTAGCGGGGCGGCGGCGGGGCCGATGTGGTGGATGAGTTGCAGGGTTTCGAGCTGGATGAAGAGGCTGCGGCTTTTGAGGCCGCGACGGAGGGCTTCGAGGCTCGCTGCATCGGTGTGGCCGAGGCGGTGGAGGCTCCAGGCGGCGGCGGTGGCGACGGTCGCATCGGGGTCGGCGAGGTGTTTTTGCAGCGCGGGGATGCTCTCGGTGGCTTGGAGGTTGCCGAGGCCGGTGACGGCCCAGAAGCGCTCTGCGGCGTTCTGGGAGTCGAGGGCGGCGGTGAGGCCTGCGAGAGCATTTTTGCCATCCAGCGGGGCATCGGCGAGTGCGGGGAGTTTGCCCAACAAGTCGGCGGGAATGGCGGAGGCGTGGCCGTGCTGGCTGGCGAGGCGGGCCTGCATGGACTCGGGGAGAAAGGCGAGGTCTTTGACGCGGAGTTGCCACTCAAGCAGGGCTCCGCGCATGGTGGCGAGGCGCTCGGTTTGCGCGGGATCGGTGGCGAGGTTGTGCAGGCAATGGGGATCGCTCTGCGTGTCGTAGAGTTCCTCGACGAGGCCGGTTTTTTCGAGCCAGGCGGCCTGTGGGCCGGTGAAGGTGCCTGCGCGATGCAGGCGGCGTGAGTCCTGCAGGATGGCGGAAATCTCGAAGCTGTGCGAGGGCGGGCGCGGCATGAGATCGGGCCGGAAATCGCGGATGTAATGCCAGCGACCATCGTGGACGGCGCGTTGGAGATTCGAGGAGAAATCCACGCGGTCGCGATGGCCGAAGAGGAAGCGTGGAGCGGGTTGCGTATGCTCGCCGAGGCAGGCGCGGCCATCCCAGCCAGCGGGCGGCTGGATGCCAGCGAGGCTGAGCATCGTGGGGCCGAGGTCCATGAGGGAGACGAGTTCATCCACCGCGCTGCCGGGCGTGGGTGTGGACTCGCTTCGGAACTTGGCGGGGATTTTCACGATGAGCGGGACGCGCAGGCTCTCGTGGTAGAGGTGCGTTTTGATGCGCGGGATGCCGTCACCGTGGTCGCCGTAGAAGATGACGATGGTGTCGCCTTCGAGGCCTTCGTCGCGCAGCTTTTTCAGCAGCACGGCCGTGAGCTGGTCGGCGTGGGCGATGTTGTTGTAAACATTCGCGAGTTGCTGGCGCACGCCCGGTGTGTCGGGGAAATAACCGGGCACCGTGACTTGCTCGGGCGTGACTATGGCTTCCTTCGGCAAAGCCGCACGCTGGGCATCGGCGGTGCTTTGGCGCTGCGAGGGGCCTTGGTGCGTCTGGGCGTAGTTGAAGACGGCGAGGAAGGGTTGGCCGGGCTGGCGATTCGTCCATGCGGCCTCGGGACCAACGGCATCCCAGGTATAGGCGGGTGATTTGAAGTTGTAGTCCATCTTGCCGGGATTGATGCCGTAGTAACCGGCATCGCGCAGGTAGGCGGGGAAGCAGCGGAAGTCCGGCGACAGCTTCACGTCGCTGCGCATGTGCTGGCTGCCGATCGAGACCGGCCAGCGGGCGGAGATGATTGCCGAACGACTCGGCGCACACACTCCGGCGACGGCGTAGGCTTGGTCAAAACGAATGCCCTCGGCAGCGAGTCGGTCGATGGTCGGCGTGTGTGCGAGCTGGTCGCCATAGCAGCCGAAGTGGGGCGAAACATCCTCCCAGGTGATGACGAGGAAGTTCGGGCGTGGTGAGGCGGCGTGGATGGAACCGCAGAGGACGCTGAGAAACGCAGAGAGGAGCCAACCCACGTGCCTCATAGTTTTCGAATGCGGATGTTTCGATAGCGCACGGTGCCGACGAACTTCGCTCCGCCGTGGACTTGGAGGCCGATGTGGCCTTGGGCGGGATGAACGCTTTGCGGCTCGGTGTGCTGCATGATTTGCACACCGTTCACCCACGTCGTGATGGTGGGTGGATCGCCGGTGATGCGGGCGCGGACTTCGTTCCATTCGCCGATGCGCCAGAAGCTTTTCCATGACTCAGGCAGCAGGGGGCATGGATGGGCCGGGTTGTCATTGAGCGTGATGAGATCGGGCGTGGCGCCGAAGGTGAAATTGCGCACGCCGCGGCGCTTCCAGATGCCTTCACCGAGAATGCCGCCGATGGTGCCGCCTTCGTGGTAGTCGATGAGGCATTGGTAGGCCTTGCCGTCCTCGGTGCAGCGCATGAAGAGGCCGCTGTCGGGGCCAAAGTCGTTGTTTGTTTCCAAAACGACCTCGAAGTCGCCAAACGTCTCCTCAGTGATGAGCAAGCCGCCGTTTCCGGGTGTGTCCTGCGAGCCAAAGATGGCACCATCCTCCACACGCCAGTTTCCAGCCGTCTTGTGGGCGCTGGCTTTGCTATGCGGGCTTTTCGCGGTCGTTTTCCAGCCCGCGAGCGTTTTGCCATCGAAAAGCGTGCGCCATTCAGCGGCGTTTTGAGCCCAAAGCGGCATCGCGAAACTGCTGGCGAGGGTTTGGAGGAGATGGCGGCGATTCATGGGAGTGGTCTGTGGCTGACAGAAAAATGGGGGCAGAAAAAAGGTGGTTCATATTTTTCTGCCTGCATTTTTCTGTCAGTGCTGTGGAGCTATGGTTTGGATTTCGATTCGGTGGCGTCCTAGGTTGGCCCAGATGAGGCTCTCGATGTCGAGATGGTTCACCATGCGCTGAATGTGGCTTTGAAAGCGCTGCATGCTGGATGGACTCTCGAATGCGGTGAGCTTGAATGCGGTGTTCTCTCTCACAAACCGCATGTTTTGCTGGCCTAGGGGCGCATTTTGATAGCAGACAGAGGCAGGGCGAACGACCTTGTCTTCGCCGCCGAAGAAATGGGTGATTGCCTCCTCATAAAGACCGAGATCCAGGCATGCACCCCAGTCGTTGAGCAACTCTGTCAACAGCGAGACAAAATCGTCGGCCCCCGGCGTGGCTTGGCTCAAACCATTCGTCACAATTTGAAATTGTTGCCGGTCTTGATGCGAGAGCTGGTTGTTGGCGAAGTCGCGCTGGATCTTCTCGGGTCGGACATTGATCAACATGCCGTGCCAAAGCTCCGCGAGCATGAGGTAGTGCAGCAGTTGGGCTTTGTGGCGGGCAGTGAGCGCCTCGGCCGCTTTGAACTCAAACACGCCGCCACAGAGCACCAGCACATCGAGAAAGTAGAACTTCTTGAAACTCCCATGGCTGACCAGGATGGGGGCCTCCAGCAGCAAATCCGACCTGTGCATCGCCAATGCCTTTTTGTAGTGCTTCTCGTCGAAAAATCTCCCTAACTCCTTTCGAATGGCCAGCACATCGGCAAACACGTCATAGGCAAGCGGACCAAACTCAGCCTGACTGAGCGGCTTATAACTGTGTTGTGGCGCGATAGGCATGGGAGGAAGACTTGGCTTACAAAAAGGTGGGGGTAGAAAAAGGTGGTTCTTATTTTTTCTGCCCCCATTTTTCTGTCAGCTCTTCATGGAAACGATGGCGTGCAGATTTCGATGGCTTGTTTGAGGGAGCCGAGCTTGTCGGGCCGGGTGGGGCTGAACTCCTGGCCGAGGAAGTCGCGATAGCCGGTGTCGAGGATGGCTCGCACGACGGCGGGGTAATGGATCTCCTGGGTGTCGTCGATCTCATGGCGTCCGGGCACGCCGGCGGTGTGATAGTGCGCGAACCATTTGTGATGGGCTTTGATCGTGGCGCAGAGATTGCCCTCCATGATCTGCATGTGGTAGATGTCGTAAAGGATGCGGAAGCGCTGGTGATCGAGCTTCTCGCAGAGGCCGATGCCAAAGGGCGTGTTGTCGCCCTGGTAGTCGGCGTGGTTCACTTTGCTGTTGAGCAGCTCCATGACCATCGTGACGCCGAGCTTGTCGCACAACGGCATGAGCTTCGAGAGGCCCGCCGCGCAGTTTTCGATGCCAGCGGCGTCGCTGAGGCCTTTGCGCAGGCCGGAGAAGCAGATCACCTTCTTGAAGCCGGCATCAGCGGTCTTTTGAATGAGCTCGGTGTAGCCTTCGATGAGCACGGGATGGTATTCGGGATTGTTCCAGCCGCAGTTGATGTGCGTGTCAGGGAGTCTTTTCGTGGTGAAACGGCCCACAGCGCATTCCAGGCCGTGTTTGAGCACGGTGGCGTAATCGGCGGGTTCGAGCAGTTCGATCGATTCGATGCCGAGGCCTTTGCAGGCCTCGCAAAACTCATCGAGCGGCACTTTGGCAAACGTGGCCCGGCACACCGAATGACGCAGTTTGGCTCCTGCTGGCGATGCTTGGGCGAAAAGACGACTCTGAGCCGCGATGGCAGCGGAGAGACCCGTGAGGAGAGCTTGTCGGCGATTCATACAGATTTAATTGGGTAGAAAAATTGAGGGTAGAAAGATTTCAGAAGCAGAGGCTTGGAAAAAATTTTCTACCCCTAATCTTCCTACCAAACTGCATTCACACCGGCATCGTCGTGCCGGGAATGGCGACGGGATACCAGCCATCGGCATCCGGCTTGACGGGAGGCTCGGTGTTCCAGGTGATGTTGTCGGGCACGAGGGATTCGGTGGAGTTGAAGGCCTGATCCCAGGTGATGATCTGGCCGGTGTAGGTGGCCATGCGTCCCATGACGCCCATCATGCTGCTGTGGGCGGCGTATTCGGCGTCGATGCGCACTTTGCCGGTGCGGATGTTTTCAAAGAAGGCGTCGTGCTCGAGCTGGTAAGCGTCGGCTTTGTTGCGCGTGCGTTTGCCGCCGGGAGGCTCGCCTTTGATGAGAAAGCGGCCGTTCGCGGCGAGGTCGGCAATGCCTTTCGTGCCGTGAAAGTGCTCGCTGACGTCCTTCTGGCACTTGCCGCCGATCTGGCAGCACTGGCTGAGGATGCGCATGCCGTTGTCGTATTCGAACTCGACGGTGTGGTGGTCGTAGATGGTGCCGTTTTCGCGTTTGTTGCGCACCTGGCGGCCGCCCTGGCCGGTGGCACGCATGGGCATTTTGCCCTGCATGACCCAGTTGGCGACGTCGAGGTTGTGGCAATGCTGCTCGAGGATGTGATCGCCACTCATCCAGGTGAAGAAATACCAATTGCGGATCTGGTAGTGCATCTCGCTCTCGCCGGGCTCACGCGGGAAACCGGGGCGCGAGGTGCCGTTCCAATACACACGGCCAAACACGAGATCGCCGATCTCGCCCGCGTGCAGTCGCTCGATCATGTCGATATAGGCAGGATCGTAGCGACGCTGAAAGCCGACGCAGACATTGAGGTTCTTCTTCTTCGCCTCCTCAGCCGCCGCGAGCACGCGGCGCACGCCCACCGCATCGACCGCGACAGGTTTTTCCATGAAGACATGCTTTCCGGCCTTGATCGCCTGCTCGAACAAAAATGGCCGAGGTCCCGGCGGCGTGGTGATGAGCACCACATCGGCAAGTTGATACACTTTCTGCCAGTCCTCGAACTGCGTGAACACCTGATCCGGCGGCACATCGACCTGCCCTTCGTGCTTCTGCTTCAAGATATCGAGCGCGGCCTGCGCCTTGCCTTCGAGCGGATCGAGCACGGCGACGAGTTTGATCGTGGAGCCCGCATTGAGCGCCTGATTGCAAGCCCCCGTGCCGCGCCCACCGCAGCCGATGAGCGCAATTTTGATTTCGCTGCTGCCGCCAGAGGCAAAAGCATGCGTGGCAGCAGAAAACGCCAGCCCGGAAGTGCTGGCGAGGAAGGAACGGCGCGTCGGGGTGGTCATGGTGGTCGGTGGTGTGGTGGGAAAAGGAGCTGGCGGTCAGGTTGACTTTGCGGAATGTCAGGGAACTGTCCCATGCATGACACCCTTGGCCCAGAAACTCGAAGCGATCCTCCAGAGGCAGCAGCCTGTGAGTTCCGAGGTGTTTTGGGCGCAGGTCGAGGCCTTCAAGGACAAGCCGGAGCAGGTGATCCCGGCATCCTCGAACAGCTTCGAGGGCTTGATCAATGGGCGGAAGCACGAGGAGAGCTTGCAGTCGGTGAATGGCTGACCACGGCGGAACGTGGAGGTGCGGAGCATTTCATCCAGCATGCGCCGGGTGAACCGCGAGTGCTGAAAATCACCTACCCGGGCCAGTTTGGCCTGCGCATGCGATTCACGCTGAAGCCGGGTGTGATGCCGAAGCGGCTTGCGGATGCCATCGGGCTGATGCCCGCGACTCCGCTCGAGTATCTGGATCGTCTGGCGCTGCACAACGAGCTGTTTGGACGAAGCATGAGGTTTCACGGCCTGGTGCGCCAGGAGAAGGGCTGGAGCTTCGTGGTCTCGCAGATCTTTCTGCGTGGTGAAAAGCCCTCCATCGCTCAAATCGCGGCTTTCATGGCCGAGAATGGCTTTCGGAGGCTCGGCGATGAGAATGCCTACTTTCGCGAAAGCGACCATCTGGCCGTCTTTGATGCGCATGCGAGGAACTTCGTGCTCGTGGACGGCATTCCGGTGCCCTTCGATGTCATTCCTCAATACGTCACCGGGCGCTTTGAGGCGCTGCTGGGGCTTTGGTGAATGGCATCGCATGCGTCGCATGAGGTGAGGGTTTAAAACTGCAGCAACTCGCCCACGGGCAGCGGCTTTTTCTGGCGGATAGACTCCTCGGCAACGAGGCACAGGCCGGCACTCCAGAGGCCGTCGAGGCCGGTGGCGATGGGCTTTTTGCCGCTGCGCACCATGTCGATGCATTGAGCGATCTCTTCGCGAAGTTCGAAGACCTCGCCGCTTTGCTTCGTGAGCGTGAGGTCCTCGACTATTTCGCCGTCGAAGACTTTCAGAAACGCCGTGGGCTCCAGCGTGCGATCGAGTGCTCCGCTCCATCCGGCCCACAGGGCGCCTTTGGTGCCGCTGACCTTCACGGTCTGATGATGCTCAAAGGCGGCGAGCGTCTGGGAGACGACGGCATAGCTGCCGTTCGCGTATTTGAACATCGCGCTGAAGTTGTCGTAGAGCGTCGGGCGCTGAGGATCGCGTGAGTTGCCGTAGGCGTAGAGCTCGACGGGATCGCCGCTGCCTTCGAGATACCAGCGGGCGAGGTCGAAGAAGTGAATCGGCTCCTCCAGCACCCATGAGCCGACGCGATTCTGATCGTAGCGCCAGCCGCTCGCGCCGGTGCGGTAGGGTTTGCGCAGCAATTCGACGAGCACGTATTGCGGATCGCCGATGGTGCCTGCCACGATGATGTCCTTGATGCGCCCCCACTGCGAGGAAAGACGCAATTCATGTCCCACGGCCAAATGCACCCCATGATCGCGTGCGCCGGCGACGATGGCTTTGCAATCGTCAAGCGTGATGGCCATCGGCTTCTCCAGCAGCACGTGTTTGCCCTTCTGCATCGCCGCGAGCGCGATTTCGCGATGCGTGTGACTCGGCGTCGCGATGTCGATGATGTCGAAATCGGCCTTCGCGATCATTTCGAGGCTGTCGGCGAAGATTTGGGCCTCGGGATACAGTTTGCGCGCCTCCTCGCGCGACGCCTCCGAAGGCGCGGTGATGGCGACCAGAGTCGCATCCGGGTTTCCAGCGATGGATTGGGCATGAAATTTGCCCCAGGCTCCAAAGCCTGCGAGCGCGAAACGAACGGGATTCATGATGTGCGGTGGAATGGGTGAGTTGGAGTCTAGGCTTTAGCCGATCTGGGGAAGAGAGCTCGAAGGGTCGCCTGAAGGCTGGACTCCAACGAGTGTTATCGGCGCTCTGAGGTGGTCAATGGCGTGACCGGATCGGCCACGCGGCGGTTTTGCAGTTCATTGATGCGGCAGGTGGGGAGTTTGGGCAGGACGTATTTGGCGAAGAGATCGCACTCATCGAGGTGCGGGTAGCCGCTGAGGACGAAGGCGCGCATGCCCATGTCCATGTAGCGGTTCAGTTTGGCGAGCACTTGATCGGGATTGCCAACGATGGCGCTGGCGCAGCCGCTGCGGGCGAGACCGATGCCGCTCCAGAGATGGTCCTCGATGTAGAGGTCTTTGCTTTGGGCGCGGAGTTCGTCTTGGCGCTTCACACCGGCACTTTGGCTGTCCTGCGAGCGGGCTTTGATCTCCGCGCCTTTGACGGCGTCGAGCTTCGAAATGAGTCGATCCGCCGCTGCGCGGGCTTCAGCTTCCGTTTCGCGCACGATGACGTGGCTGCGGAAGCCGAAGTCGATTTTGCGGCCATACGAGGCGGCCTTTTCGGACATCACGCGCATCGTTTCGGCGATGCGATCCTCCGTTTCCGGCCACATGAGGAAGACGTCGCAATGCTTCGCGCACAAATCCTGTGCGGCAGGTGAGATGCCGCCGAAATACATCAGCGGGCCGCCATTCTGCTGGTAGGGCTTCGCGGGTTCGGTGGTGGGCAGCGAGATGTCGTAGAACTTGCCTTTGAACTCATACGCTCCGTCCGTGCGCCACAGGCCCTGCAAAATCTGGATGATCTCGCTGGAGCGATCATAGCGTGTTTGATTGTCCTCTTTGATGCCGGGCATGTCGGAGGAGATGATGTTGATCGTGAGGCGACCTTTGAGGATGTGATCGAGCGTGGAGAGCGCCCGCGCGAGCATCGGCGGCCACACCTCGCCCATGCGCAGGGCCACGAGGAGATTGATCTGCTTGGTCTGCGGAGCCAGCGCAGACGCAAAGGCCAGCGCGTCCTGCCCGGCGATCCAGCCGGAGGGCAGCAGGATGTTTTGATAACCAAGCGCGTCCGCCTTCCTCACGATATCGCCGCAGTGCTCGTAGCTGCTGCGGAGGCGGCCGTCCGGCACGCCGAGGAACTCATAATCATCGGAGCAGATGGCGGAAAACCAGGCGACTTCACATTGGCGGCCTTCAGTGCGGATCGGGATGGGGGGCATGGCGGTGAATGAGTTGACGGTGGGCAAAAACGAGCGGCTTGCTTTATATATTGCAGTATTGGAATATGTGACAAGACTTTTGTTTCCCTGCCTGCCATGAACGCCACCTCTTCGCCCCACATCGTCATCCTCGGAGGTGGCTACAGCGGCACGCTCGTCGCGGTGAACCTCGTCCGGATCGCCACCAAGCCACCGCGCATCACGATCATCAATGCGCATCGCCCCCAGGGACGCGGCGTGGCTTACGGCACGCGGCGCATGGAGCATCTGCTGAATGTGGCCGCGCGAAACATGTCCGCCTTTCCCGATCAGCCGGATCATTTCGTGAACTGGCTGCGCACCCGCGCCGAATACGACCTCGTGCCCGACGACGAACTGCGCGAGCGCTTCATCCCGCGCATGATTTACGGCGATTACCTCAAGTCGCTCGCGCATCATCATCTCGGCGAGGTCAATCATGTCAAAGCGGAGGCCACCGACATCCAAAACGACACCATCACCCTATCAAATGGCGAAACGATCCACGCCGACCGCATCGTGCTCGCCACCGGCAACGAAGCCCCGGCGGACCTGCCTGGCGCGGAATCGCTCGACGCTCATCCTGCGTGGGTGGGCAATCCGTGGCTGCCCTGGCATGAAAAACTGCCACCAGACACCGGCACGATCATCCTGCTCGGCACCGGTTTGACCACCGTCGATGCCATCATCACGCTGCGAGCGCTCGGATGGCTCGGGCGCATCCACGCTGTGTCGCGGCATGGCTGGCTGCCGAACGCGCACTTCCGCGGCATCGACTACCCCGACTTCCCACCCGCCGAGGTCGATCTGGCCGATCTCGGCCTCGAAAAGCTCGTCGCGCTCATGGAGCATCATTGCGCCCGTTTGCGCGAGATGGGCGCGAATCCGGCCATCATCGTGGACAAGATGCGACCGCACACGCAGCGCATCTGGCAGCGATTCACCTTGGAGGAAAAGAAAACCTTCGCGCGGCATCACGCCGCACGCTGGAACATCCTGCGGCATCGCATCGCGCCGGAAATCCACGCGCAGATCGCCAGCGCCCAGCTCACCGGCCAGCTCCAAATCCACGCCGCGAACATCGAGCGCGTCGAAAGCGCCGGAGAGCGCGTCCGCGTGCTTTTGAGCCATCACAAGCATCTCGAAGGCGATCTCGTCCTCAACGCCACCGGCCCGCAAACCCACTTCGTCGCCACGAAGTCCGTTTTGCTGCAAAACCTGCTCCGCCGCGGCCTCATCGCTCCCGACGACATGGAAATGGGCATCCGCATTCAACCTGACCACACCGTCGTCGATCGCGAGGGCAACCCATCTCCTCATCTCCTCGCCCTCGGCCCTCTTTTGCGCGGCACCTACTGGGAAACCATCGCCGTCCCCGAACTCCGCGGCCAGGCCAAACGCGTCGCCGAGACGATCCTCGGCCTCGGCACCAGCACCGAAACACAACCCGTGATGATGGAGTTCATGATTTGAGGCTGACACAAAAATGAGGGCAGAAAAAAGTTTCTGCTATTTTGCTGCCCCCATTTTTCTGTCAGTTAGTCCTACCATCCAATGCGCAATCCCGAAGACCAGCGTCATCTCCTCGCCCAGGCCGTCCTGCACGTGCGCAGCCAGCGAGCCACCTCGCGGCGCACGCTGGCGGATGTGATGCGTCTTTCGCCGACGACCGCCGGTCAGTATGTCGATCAACTCATCGCCAGCGGCCACTTGAACGAAAACGGCCTCGAACGCGGTCCCATGGGCCGCCCGAAGCGCTCGCTCACCACGAACGCGGATGTTGGATGGTTCGCAGGCATCGAGTTCAATGCCGAGCGCATCCAGGGCGTGCGCGTCGATTTCTCCGGCGCGAAGACCGACAGCCGCATCATCAGCCTGCCGGAGGCCGTCACGCCCAAAGCCGTCATCGCCGAGATCAGCAAGCTCATCACCACCCTCGCCAAAAACGCCACCGGGCCGCTTCTTGGCATCGGTGTCGGCGTTCCTGGCATCGTCGATCCCATCGCAGGCATCGCGCGTGATTATGCTTTCATCGAAGGTTGGAAGGATGTGCCGCTCGCGCAGCAGTTGCACGACAAACACGACGTCACCGTCACACTCGACAACAACCTCCGCGCCATCGCGCTCGCCGAGCGCTGGTTCGGCGGCGCGGCTGAACTCGCCGACTACGTCGTCCTCGGCCCGCGCAGCGGCTTTGGCATCGCCATCGTCATCGGCGGCCGCATCGTCACCGGCACCGAGCACGCCGCAGGCGAAATCGGCCGCTGGCCCTGGCCCGATGGCGGCGAGCTGCACGACGCCCTCTCCTCCCCCGCCGTCTGGCGACGTCTCGCTGGCAAAACCAAACGCGCCAGCCTCCCCGCCGATCTCCACAGCGCCCTCGCCACCTTCGCCGATCAACGCGACGAAGCCCGCGCCGCCATCATCGCCGACTACGCCCGCGTCCTCGGCAGCCTTCATCTCCTTCTCGACACCCACAGCTACTTCCTCCACGGCCCCCTCACCGCTCTCGGCGATGCCTTTTGCACCGACATCGTCACCACCATCCAAACCATCGCCCCCTCGCTCCAAAACAAGCCCCCGCGCATCCTCCGCTCCCAACTCGGCGATGACGCCGGTGCCTTGGGTGCCGCGAGCCTCGCGATGGAGACGTGGGTGCCTTAATGCTCACGACCTTGCAACCATGCCATCGCCGCACATTCCGCCCACGCATCCGAGCATTCGCTTGGTGAGCAGCTTTGACGAGCTTCTCAACACACCGCTGCGCGATGGCGTGAATGCCTTGTGCTGGCCACGATGCCTCGCTGGGGACTTTACAGAAGTGGCTCAAAGGCTTCCCATGCCGCTAGGCATCACTCATCTGGCAGAAGAAGATTTCTGTTTACTCGAGCTCAGCGCCGAGGGCCACCTCGCCGCAGACCAGATGCTTGCGGATCTTCATGTATTGCAGGAACACGGCCTCGATCCCGTCCTGGATAGCGTCAATGGCTGCTCGCATCCGATTCTGGGTCCGTATCAGCGCACGGATGTAGGCTCCTGGCATGTGGATAGCGCCACGGCGGAGGCGGACACCTGGCTCTGCACCTATCATGGAGCCTCCTCAGAAGGTCTTTTCCCTGAGGATGCTATTCCCCGTATCGAGATGCCTGAGGCACGAGCGGAGCTTTTGAGGCTTTTTGGAGGTCGTGATGATGAAACCTTCACCGAATGGCTGGACGAGCATTTTCACGATCTGCATTACGCGGCGCGTGAAAGCGCTCGTCCCTATGTTTTTGGCATCGGGAACCTCTGGCGCATCGCCACACGGCATCCAGAGGTGGCCGTGCCACCGTGCGTGCATCGGGCGCCTGATTCAGCGCTAGGCCAAAAGCGTCTGCTGCTTATCAGTTAAGGCCCCGCATGACCTACGATCCCTCCGCCTGCATCACCTGTGGTGCCTGCTGCTCAGCCTTTCGCGTCTCCTTTTACTGGCAGGAGGCTCAGCAGCGCGGGATTGACGAGGCTTCGCTGGTGCAGATCACGCCTTGGCGGGTGGCCTTTGCCGGAACGGACCGCCAACCACCACGCTGCGTGCATCTCGATGGCGCGGTGGGTGAAAAGACAAGCTGCCGCATTTACGAGCTGCGTCCGCATCCCTGCCGCGAAGTCCAGCCAGGCGACGAAAAGTGCCAGCAAGCCCGCGCCGCGCATGGTATGCCGCTGCTCCCACCTAGCTGTCAGTCACCAATCATCTGAGAACTCGAATTCCCCACTCATGAGCAAGCTTCATCGAATCTGCGTCTATTGCGGCTCCAGCGCCGGAAACCATCCCGCCCACCGTGCCACCGCCCTGGCCATCGGAGGCTTATTGGCACGTGAAGGCATCACCGTCGTCTATGGCGGCGGAAATGTGGGCCTCATGGGCGCGGTGGCAGATGGAGCCCTCGCCGCAGGCGGTAAGGTCATCGGCGTGATCCCGCAATCCCTTCTCGAAAAGGAGCTCGGACATCGCGAAGTCACCGAACTGCATGTGACGAGCAGCATGCACGAGCGAAAGCAGATGATGGTGGACCTCAGTGATGGCTTCATCGCCCTTCCTGGAGGCTTCGGGACGCTCGATGAGCTCTTCGAAACACTCACCTGGCTGCAACTCGGCTTTCACGACAAGCCCGTGGGCCTCCTCAATGCCAACGGCTTCTTTGACGGTCTCACCACCTTCATCACGCACATGAGCCGCGAAGGCTTTCTCAAGCCCGAACACGCCGATTGCGTCCTCATCGAATCCGACGCCGAAAAACTGCTCGCCCGCATGCACACCTTCCGCCCACCGGATCTGGGCAAATGGATCGAAAAGCTAGCAGCGGAAGCTCGCTGACCTTTACGATCACTTCGCGGGCGTCCACTGCGCGGCGTCGATGATGACATGCCCGGTGGTGGCGAACTCGTAGGAAATGCCACCATTCACAGCTTGCTCTTTGCCTTGCATCGCCTCCTTTCAGCGACCACCGCCATGCTGCCCCGCTTCTCCAGCCTGTGTTTGTTCCTCATCGCCCTCGCGGCGGGCTCAGCCATTCTCCACGCCCAGTCCCCCAATCTCCACCTCGGTGACGTGGATGACGATGGCGTCATCACCGTGCGCGACATCGCGCTCGTCGTTGAGCATGTGAAAGGCACCACGCCACTGGATGCGCATCATACCGTGCTCGCCGATGTCACGAAGGATGGCGCGGTGAACCAGGCGGATGTGGATGAGTTAATCAAGGAAGTGCTTGAGACCCGCACGCCGGAGAATCTGCCGCTCTCCACCGTGCGCTTTACCTCACCAGCGGCGGGCGAGGGCGATGTGTCGGTGAACCGCGAGACCATCGTGCATTTTACCGTCCCGCTCGCGCTCAATGCCTCGCTCGATACCACGCAGTTCAGCGCCGAGTTCGCCGGGCGGAAGGTGCTCAGCCGCGTGGAGATTTCCTCGGACCGGAAAAAGGCCACGTTGTTCTACTTGGAGCCTCTTCCGGCCAATTCCCGCGTCAAGGTTACCTTCGATGGCAGTGGGCTCGATGATCTGCTGGGGCGTCCGTTTGATGGAAATGGCAATGGCCTGGAGGCCAGCGCCTTGGAGCAGCGATCGGAGGAGGTCTATCGCATGAGCTTTGACACGCACACTAGCAGCGGCATCCCCGCCACCGGCATCACCGGGCGGGTG
Organism: Verrucomicrobiaceae bacterium; assembly: GCA_016713245.1. Taxonomy (GTDB): domain Bacteria; phylum Verrucomicrobiota; class Verrucomicrobiia; order Verrucomicrobiales; family Verrucomicrobiaceae; genus Prosthecobacter. The sequence continues at coordinate 3,509,389 of JADJPM010000004.1, forward strand.
CTCCAGGCGGCACCGGAGGGCAGCGCCACTCCACCGGCGGGCTATCCAGCCATCGGCGTCCCCGGCGTCACGATCACGGTGGATGGCCAAGAGCAGACCATGCGCACCACCACGAATGCCCAGGGCTACTTCACCCTCACGCCCTGCCCCAGCGGCGTCTTCTTCGTCCACATCGATGGCCGCACCTCCCCGTGGAGCAGCTACCCCAGCGGCAGCTACTTCCCGAATGTCGGCAAAAAATGGGAAGCCATCGCGGGCAAGGCGGACAATCCCTCCGGCAGCTCGGAGGACAGCCAGCGCGGCATCGTCTATTTGCCCTGCGCTTGTCCCGGCACGCTCCAGCCCGTCAGCCAAACGCAGGCCACCACCGTCGGCTTCCCGCAGGCCGTGCTGGATGCGAATCCTCAGCTCGCGGGCACCACCTTCACCTTCCCGGCCAATACGGCGTTTAGCGATGATGGCACACGCGGCGGTTCGCTCGGCCCCGTGCCTGTGCCAGCGGACCGCCTGCCCTCCCCGCTGCCGCCCGGCCTGCGCCTGCCCTTCGTCTTCAGCCTGCAAACCAGCGGCCCCACGAACTTCGAGCGCCCCGTCGCCGTTTGCTTGCCAAATCTGCCCGACCCACTCACCGGCTACAAACCCGTCCCCGGCGAGAAAACCGCCCTCGTCGCCTTCAACCACGACACTGGCCAATGGGAAGTCGTCGGCCCCATGACCGTCACCGCCGACGGCAACTTCATGAAAAGCGATCCCGGCGTCGGCCTGCGCCAGCCCGGCTGGGGTGGCGGGACGCCGGGAGGAACGGCTCCGGGGACACAAAATGATGGCGGCGAACCAATTGATGACACCAAACCGGAGGATGAATGCGATTTGAGCTGGGGGGAGGCATTGGATTTGGGAATCAACTTTCTTTCAGATGCTTATGACTGTGCAAAGGATCTCAGTCCTGCCAAAATACCGAAAGCTCTCGCATGCTTTTTCGAGGCAATGAGCATCGGGAAACAAATCCAAGGTCGTATAAACAAAGCGGCTAATCTCATCAAAGCGTTCTACGCAGAGCCTGACCGAGCCAAAGGCATTCGGTATCTCGAACAAGCATTGGCAATCATCGAGCTGGCACAGTCACAATTGTGTCAAGACCTCGAAACGGAACTCGATTGTGCCAGGCAAGGCGCTGGAGTGGCAAACAAGCTCCGTGCAGCGATGTCTTGCGTGAACTCAGCCATCAGCTTCATTGAAACATTCTGTGCGCTTGATAATGGCGCATGCGCTGACCAATATCGGGCCACTCGACTGCTCTGCTCTGCCGTCCCGCATCTTCGATCTTTTTACGACTACCTCGCCAGTTTTGTAGTAGATGCCGACAAATTGGAAAAGAAGCTCATCACAGCGATCACCTGCATTGGTGTCGAGCAAATGAGAATATCCATTCAGGAAGGCCTAAACATCGCAAACAGTGCAGCCAGCGAAAATAGCATTGGTGAACGTGCCGCAGCTCTTCGAGTTGCCGGAGAAAATGCGCAATCCATGCCCACTACGGTTGAGGGTTGGCTTCAAATCGCTGAGCAACACGCCGAAAGCGTGATGGACGAGCAAGACGACTGGCAGACATTCTCTCCGGGGCTCTCCACAGCACGGCAGTCGTTTGACGACCTCGATTCCGCTATACTTGGCACCGTCTTGTCCATCTCGTCTGACTTGAGAGACAACAGTAATTCCTTGAACCGCCAGCTTCGTTACAAGGTCACTGGCGATGGCTTTGAAGTGCGCGGGGCATCCTCACCATCCGGGTCTGTCTCTCTGATTCTGCCACCGGACGAGTTTTACCATTATGACGTTCTCGATCCCAAAACGGCCAAAATAGGTCACACCATTGCGAGGTCTGGCCTGAATGGTCAGCGCACACGCATCCCCTATCTGCGATTGGTCACAGACACTTCTCTCGACTCAGATGAAGATGGATTAGGCAGTGTTGCCGAATCCATCCTCGGCACCTCCCCCACCAATCCCGACACCGACGCCGATGGCGTCACCGACGGCGCGGAGCTGAAAAACGGCTCCGACCCGCTTTCCGGTCTCGCCGTTTCCACCGGTGTCATCGCCCGCGCACCGCTCACCGGCACCTGCACCGACATCGCCTCCGGTCGCGATGTTTTGGCCGCTGCTTGCGGCACGGAGGGCGTTTACATCCTCGGTGTGCGGCAGGGGCTCACGCCCACACGGCTGGCTCAGGTCACCACCGCGCCGAATGCGGCCAGCACGGTCACCATTGCCTCAAACCTCCTCGCCATCGGCCTCGGCATCACGGGGACGATGATCGTGGACATCTCCACGCCGGACGCCCCGCAGTTCCTCCGCCTCATCAAGATCGGCAGTAGCGCCCGCAGCCTCGCGGCGGCGGAGGGCATCGTCCACATCGGGTTGGAGGATGGCCGCGTGGCGCAGGTGGACATGATCACCGGGCGCTTGATCGGCTCCGTCAATGTCGGCGCGGCACCGCATGACCTCACCATCGGGAAAGGCGTGCTCTACGCCGTCGTCCCCGGCTCCGTGAAGACGCTGCCCGTCACCACCAGCGGCTACGGCAGCATCACCAGCACCGGATTCAGCGGCGCGGAGCCAAACACCACCCTGCGCCACCGCCTTTTCAAAGGCAGCAACCGCCTCTATGCCACGCACCGCAGCGGCTTCGGTGCTTACAACATTAGCACGCCCGGCGCACCCGCCATGATCCAGGACAATGCCACCGCCGCGCTCGGCTGGGGCCATCTCGTCGCCACCGGGTCAAACCTCGCCGTCGCCTGCCTCGGCGCGAACAATCCCGACGACGTCTCCCTCTACGACCTCGGCTCGAACGGAGCACAGGCGAACTTTTTGACCACCTTCGCCACGCCCGGAGCCGCCAGCGCCGTCACCATTTACAATGGCCTCGCCTACATCGCCGATGGCAGCGCCGGGGTGCAGGTGGTGAACTTTCGCGCCTTCGATACCCTACAGCAACCGCCCACCGTCACCCTGGCGCTGGAGACACCCGGCAGCACGGCGGAGGAGGGCCGCTTCCTCCCAGTCATCGCCACTGCCACGGACGACGTGCAGGTTCGGAATGTCGAGTTCCTCGTCGATGGCGAGCGCGTCGATACCGATGGCAATTTCCCCTTCGAGGCCCGCGTGCTCACCCCGCGCCTCGCACCCGGAAAAACCAGCTTCACCGTCCAGGCCCGCGCCACCGATACCGGCGGCAACGCCGCCCTCAGCAACATCCTCACGCTCACCCTCACCGCCGACACGCAGAGCCCCTCCGTCCTCGCCTTCACCCCGGCGAATGACGCCCTGCTCACGAATGCCTCCGGCTTCACTGCCCGCTTCACCGAGCCTGTCGCCGCCGCCTCCCTCCACGCGGGCAGCGTCTTTCTCTGGTCGGCCGGCGTGGATGGGAATGTGGGCACGGATGACGATGTGCGTGTGCCCGTCTCCCTTCTGCCCGCTACCGATGGCAGCGGCACCTTCCGTGACACCGCCAGCTTCCAGGCCACCACGCCACTCACACCGGGGCGCTACCGCGTCCTTCTCACCCTCGGCATCACCGATGCCAAGGGCAATCCCCTCGCCGCGCCCTACTCCTCCACCTTCCAGATCATCTCCGGCACCGACAGCGATGGCGATGGTATCGTGGACAACGTCGAGTCCACCCTCGGCCTCGACCCCGAAAACCAGGACAGCAACGCCAACGGCATCCCCGACGGCAGCGAGGACTACGACGGCGACGGCCTTCGCAACGCCTGGGAACTCCGCTACGGCTTCGATCCGCGTCTCGTGGACACGAACAGCAACGGCACCAACGACAACTTCGAGGATGCCGACAAAGACACGCTCAACGCCCTCGCCGAGCAATCCGCAGGCAGCGATACAAGAAAAGCCGACACGGATGGCGATGGTTGGCCGGATCAGGTGGAGGTGGAGTTCTTCTCCAATGCGGCGGATGCACGGTCAAAGCCACTGAGTCTATTTGTCGGCGCACCGGCCGTGACGGCGGCGATCATCGGCGGTGGCACCAATATCGCCCCCCCCCCCACCACCATCGCCATCATCGGCGGTGGTACAAATATAGCCGCACCGCCGACGAACATCGCGATCATTGATGGCGGCACAGCCATCGCCACACCACCGGCCACCGTGCGCATCGGCAATCCGCCGCCATGATCCGCAAAAGAAACTCCGATCTACATTGAACCCATTTCGCCATGAAAACGACTACACTTGCCTTTCTCAGTCTGCTCATCGCCATGGTTAGCCTCCATGCGCAAACACCGGCTTTTAACTGTGGCAGCAACGGAAGCTACGGGCCGTTGAACATTACTACAGACACGACACTACAAGCGCCTCCAGATGGTGTATTTCACTGCACAACCATTAATATTGCGGTGAATGGAACGCTTAGATTCGCTCGAAACGCATTAAACAGCCCCATCTACCTGCTTGCTACAGGAGATGTAACTTTGGCTGGGTCTGTAAATGTGGACGCTATCCCACCCAGCACAGTCTCGTCGAGTGGAGGAACTGGAGGACCGGGTGGATTCGATGGCGGAAATGTGGCTCCCACGAACACAGTGAAGGCAGGAGCTGGACAAGGCCCCGGCGGAGGACAACCTCCAGCCGTGGGTTCAACTCAGGCAGGGGGGAATGGATCGTATCGGTCTGCTGGTGGAAGCTTGGATGGTCCCGTTTACGGTAATGCTCTTCTAATCCCATTAGTTGGAGGTTCTGGGGGAGGTGGCGGAAGTTATCTGAATTCGCTTTTGCGTCCTGGGGGCGGCGGAGGTGGCGCTGTTCTTTTGGCATCGAACACGAGAATCACCTTCGTAACGACTCCCTCAGGCGGTGTCCCATCCAGGGGAAACATCTCTGCAAAAGGTTCATCAAACCAAGGGTCTAGCGGCAGTGGTGGTGCTATTCGATTAGTCGCACCAAAAATTGAAGGTACTGGCCGCTTCTTTAACAGCGCTGGCAGATCGAGAATAGACTCATTTGACCTAGCTAACTTCAGTCTGGACACGACAAACTATGGAGCAAATGGAGTCGATACGACTGGCAATGTCATGGTCGTCTTCCCAAACCCGCTGCCAAAACTCAGCATCTCCAATGCTGCTGGAACGGCAGTGGCGGAGAACGCGGGCGGGCCGGTGTCCGTGATCCTGCCAACGGGGACGAATCCGAGCCAGACGATCCAGGTTCGGGCGCGGGATTTCGGCAGCGTGGTGCCCGTCCGCGTGCGCCTGGTGCCCGAGAGCGGCGATGCGACGACCTTTGACGCCACCATCGACAACACCGTCAACAACCCCGCCACCACCAACGTCCCCGTGACCCTCCCCATCAACACCGGCGTCCGCATCGAAGTCTTCACACGGTGAATCGCGTGAACATCGAACGTTCAACGTCGAACCCAAAGCAGCAAACCGAGCCAAGTGTGAAGGTCGTGAAGGTTGCAATCGTTTAGCCAAAAGTTATCCTCCTGCCATGATTGCGACCCTCACCGACTCTTTCCACCTTGTTCTTGCTCCCGAGGCTGAGGATTCCACTCCGCTGCCTGTGGGGCAGGAGTATCGCGTCAATATCTCGACTGCTGGAGTTATCATGCTGCGCCCCAAGCGGAAACACAAACGCACGCTGCTGGAGCATTTGGAGGCGTTGCGTGGACTGGAATTTGAGCATCGGCGCGATCCCATCCCTGACCGTGTGCAGCTATGAGATACCTCCTGGATACCAATGTGTTTTCGGAGCTTCTCAAATCCTCACCTGATCCAGAGGTCGTTCGGTGGTTTCAAATTCATCAGCACGAATGCGCCATGAGCGCCATCACCCTGGCTGAGATGGCGGCTGGCCTCGAAACTCTACCTGAAGGCAAAAGACGCAGCGCACTGGCGAGGGAACTGCGCTTTCTCCAAGAAGACTTTGCCGAGGAAATCCTCCCCTTTGACCAACGGACTGCCTGGGAATGGTCTCGATACATTGCCGCCTCCAAGCAACAAGGCTTCAAGCCGCCACTGATGGATAGCTTGATCGCTGCCACCGCGGTGTCAGAGGGACTCATCGTGGTAACGCGCAACGAAGCGGACTTCCCGCTCTTGAAAGTGCTTAACCCCTTCAAGCCATGAACCGCTTCCTCAGACTCTTCGCCCTTTACCCTTTGCTCTCCGCGTCGCTCGCGGCAGACACCCTGAGCCTCGGCTCCACGAACGCCGCAGCGGGCGTGGTGCTGCAACTGCCCTTCAACTTCACCAACACGCATCAGATCGTGGGCATGCAGTTTGATCTGAAGTTCCCCGCTGGAATCGTCGATGCCGGCAGCGCCGTGGCGGCCAGCGAAACGACCAATCACACCGCCGAATCCCGCGAGGTGGCCGCAGGCACACGCCGCATCGTGCTCTACTCCAGCTCGAACCAACTGCTGCCGAGCGATCTCGTGCTCGAAGTGCCGCTCACTCTCAAAACTGGCTCCCCACAGGGCGGGCCAACCGTGAACGTGAGCAACATCCTCCTCACCAACGCCCAAGGCCAGACTTTCACCCCGACCATCAACCGCCCCCAGCTCGACGCCTGGCGTCTCGCCAACTTCACCGAGGCCGAGCGCAACGATCCCACCATCATTGGCGATGATCGTGACTTCGACGGCGACGGCCTCAGCAACCTGCTGGAATTCCTCATGGGCGGCAATCCCAAGGCCAGACAAACCACTCACGACCTCCAAACCGCCCACGGCGTCGATCCAAACGACAACAAGCGTTACCTCACCATGATCTTCCGTGCCGGGAAGAACATCAGCGCAGGAACCTTGGCCGTGGAAGGCAGCGATGACCTCTCCAATTGGAACGGCACCGGCATCCTCCTCACCCCGACCGGCACCGAGGACGTCACGAGCATCGAATACGAAGCCGCCATTGAGGTCGATGGCCTCACCAAAAAGTTCCTCCGCCTCGTGGGAACAAGAAATGCGGGGAATTGAAACATGACTTTGTTTCACCGCAGAGATCGCCGAGTCGCGCAGAGGCATGAAAAGCATAACTCTGCGATCCTCTGTGTCCTCTGCCGTTTAACTCTGAGTATCATCTTCCTCAGCCGTGCCCAAGCCGGAGTCGTCGAGGACTGGAGCGCCGCCTTTCTGCAGGCCGTGCGCAAGGAAACTCCGCCGCCCTGCCTCGTCTCCCGGAACCTGCCCATCTTCCACCTTTCCATCCACCGGGCTGTGCAGGATGCCATCGCAGCCAAAAGCAGCGAGGCTGAGCAAAACCTCGCCGCTGCCCAGGCCGCACGGATGGCCTTCCTGAACTTCTTTCCTTCTCAAACGAAGCTGGCGGACGATTTGAGCCTCAACCAGCCCATTCCGGCCCACATCCATGCCATTGCAACCGCTGCGGTCGAGCGAACCTTCCGTGAACGCGAGAACGACGGCTCCAGCACCACGATCCATTATGTCCCCAGCGATGAACCCGGCCAATGGCGGCGTACGCCGCCGAATCACCGCCCACCCGAGTTTCCGCATTGGGGAGAGGTGAAGCCTTTCATCCTCAAAGACGTGAAGCCCTTCCGTGCTCCACCACCGCCCGCCCTCAACAGCGAAGCCTACGCCAAAGACCTGAACGAGGTCCGCGAGCTGGGCGGCAAGGTCAGCACGAAGCGAACCGCCGAGCAAACCCTCATCGCGAAGTTCTGGGCTGACTTCAGCTACACCACCTCACCCGCCGGGCATTGGAACGACATCGCCCGCGAGATCAGCCTCAAACGCCAAGTCCCGATCGGGAAAGCTGCGGAACTCTTCGCCACGCTCAATCTTACGATGGCGGACACCTGCATCACCATCTGGGACAGCAAGTATCACTACAACTACTGGCGTCCTGTGACCGCCATCCAGCGAGCCGAGGAGGATAACAACGCCGCGACAGCCACTGACAAAGCCTGGGAGCCGCTGCTCGTCACTCCGCCGCACCCTGAATACGTTTCCGGTCATTCTGGCGTCAGCGGAGCCGCTGCTGCGGTGCTGGAGCACTACTTCGGCTTCGATGAAATCCACTTCTCCGCGAGTAGTGACGATGTCCGGGATGTGAAGCGCCAGTTCACCTCCTTCAAGACCTGCGCCGAGGAGATCTCCCGGAGCCGGGTTTATGGAGGCATTCACTTCACCTCTGCTGGCCGCGAGGGATTGATCCTGGGGCGGAAAGTGGCTGTGGAAGTCTTGAAAATCACTTCTCCTTCACCCACTGTGCGGCGTCGATGATCACATGCCCGGTGGTGCCTTCATTGCGAATTTCGAGCCAGCCAGTTTTGCCGGATTCGAAACGGAAGGTGCCGAGAGGCATCAGGTTGTGCTTCTCCGTGGGCTTTTGCTTCTGGTTCACGATGATGGTTTGTTCTCCATCGGCGTGGTGGATAATGACGGGGACTTTGTCGGCGCGATTGGCGAGGGCGGTGTAGGCGATGGCGACGCGATACTGGCCTGCGGCGGGGAGATTCGGGGTGAAGCGGGCCTTTTGCTCGCCTTTGAGGCTGTCGCTGTCGTGGCGGTAGCCTTGGCCGACGAAGCCGGGCGTGGTGTGGCCTTCGGAGCTGAAGCCGGTCAAATCGGCCTCGCTGTCATCGACGACGATGCCGCCGAGTTGTTCCTTGGTGAAGGCGACGTGCTCCGGCATGGGCGGGGACTCGAAATCGAGCATCTGGCCGTCGGCGAGGAGCTTTTCTTTGAGCTTGGCGTAGTCGAGCTTTTGCACATCGATGTTGGCTTCGATGGCGAGCACGGCGGCGGTGGCGGCGCTTTGGCCCATGACCATGAAGACGGGCTCCATGCGGATGCTGCCATACGAAATGTGGCTGGCGCTGAGGCACACGGGCACGAGCAGGTTCGTGCATTGCTCGGCCTTCGGCGTGATGCTGCGGTAGCTGATCGGATACGGCCGAACGCCGATCTGGATGTCGCCCTCGTTGCGGGCAAAGCCTTCCTTCGTGACGTAGCGCTGCGTGTGGTGGCTATCCATGTTGTAGGCACCCATGCCGACGCTGTCCTCGACGATGACACGGCGTTTGCAGTTCTGCTCGCTCATGACGTAGCCGCCGATCATGCGGCGGGCTTCGCGCACATACATCTGGCGTGGCCAGTTGCCGTTGTCGGTGAATTCATCCTTCGCCAGGCCCCACTGCGAGTAGTAGGCGCGGATTTTTTCCGGCACACGCGGATGATTCGCCAAAGTCCACATGAGGCCCTTTTGATAATCCTCATGCGCTTTCCAGATCTTGGCCCGCGTGGCGTAATCAGCATCCGGGTAGTCGTAATTCATGCCGATCATATCGGTGCTGAAGGCGAAGTTGTTGTTCGTGTCCGTCTTGCGGTTCGGCATCGGCGTGGGTGCCCAGGGATGACGCGGGTCACCGGCCTCGCAGTTACGCAGGAGCAGTTCGAACTGCTTTTCGTCGTAGTTTTCCGGCTTCGGGAACGGGACGCGGTTGGAATCGTCGTCCGTGTTGCACATGCGGAAGTTGTAGGCCTGGATGCGGTGATCGCCGTCGCCGTCTTTGCCTTCAGGCATGGGTGTGACGCCCCAAACGAGGCCGCTGCTCGGATCGCCCGGCTTCACATAGGGATCGACGTTCTTGACGAACTGATGGTGCTTCGCGCCGGCCAACTGGAGCCCGTTGATGGTCTCGCCGTAGAGCGAATTGGCCTCGCGACCGACATGGTAGCTCACGCCCGCCTTCGCCATGAGATCGCCTTCGTAGGTGGCGTCGATGAACATCGCGCCCTCGAACTCACGACCGCTCTCCATGACAATCTTGACGATCCTTGACCCATTCTTGACGACGCCTTTCTTCAAATCGAGCCGCTCACCGAATACGACCGTCACTTTGTCTTTCACCTTGGCGAGCATGGCATCGTAAACCTCCGTCGCCGCGTGCGGTTCGAAGGTCCACATGGTCGTTTCGGTGCTGCTGTTGCCGTGCGGTCGCTTGGCGAAGTATTGCTCGCGGGTCTGCTGCTTCCACTTCGCGGGATCGGCGTAGTAGGTGAAGATGTTCGCGTAAAACTCGCGCGAGATGCCGCCGATGGCCTTTTTGTTGCCGATGTCCGTCGCGCCGAGGCCGCCAGTGGTCAGGCCGCCGAGAAATTTCGTCGGCTCGATCAAAACAGCCGTTTTACCCATGCGCGCCGTCTGGATGGCCGCCGTGACACCACCAGACGTGCCGCCATAAATGACGACATCAGGCGCTGCGAAGGTTTGGACGGCAAATAGAGCGAAAAGCGATGTCAGGACGAATTTCATGGGCGGAATCAAACGAACCGCCCAGAAAGAATTATGCGTCTTTTGGCCTCAAACTCAGAACCTCATTGTAAACCCAGCACTGAGGTAATGAAACAACGCCGAACCGTAGGTGGTATGGCTGTCCACACCACCAACGACTTCCTCAAGGAACTCGCTATGCTCGGCATCGCCGCGAAATTCATCCCGTCAGACCTCCCCGTCGAAGTCCTCCGCCTCAGCCTGGAAGGCAAAGACCTGCTCAGGGTGCTGATTTGCCATGCCAAACAAATTCCGCAATCAGCCTGCGATCGCTGCTAAATGGCAAGCCGTCTTCCACGTCCGCCGCAGCTCCCAAACCACCCACAAAATAGCCGCAGTCGCGACCAGCGCCCTCCACACGATAAAATGAAGGCCACTTCGGCCCGCATTCTTCATAACGGGTTCATCTCAAGTATCGCTGCCTTAAAAAGTTGGCGACATCCCCCTCATGTTGGCGGTCGAGCCTGTAGGCGCATTCGCCATTCGTCTGACATCAGGCGCTTGATACGAGGAGTATCTTTCCAGTTCCCAAAACGAGGCGTCCTGCTACTCTTCACCGCGAATTCCGCTCTCCCGAGGAATGAAAAACTTACCCACCGCCTTTCAGCGCAATGCGCTTTGGACTGCGATCACCGCGCTCTCGCTGACGGTGATCGGGGCTCTCGCCGTGGGACTCGTCTATCTGGCCACGAGCGTGCTAGCCTTCCTCCAGCCCATTCTGGTGCCCTTCGCGGTGGCTGGCGTGCTGGCCTATCTTTTGGAACCAGGCGTGAAGTGGCTCGAAAAACGCGGCCTGAACCGCTCACGATCCGTTTTGCTCGTTTTCGCCCTGTTCAGCCTATCCCTCGGCGGACTCGTCTGGTGGATCACGCCGAAACTCTGGTCGCAGGCTGCGAATCTCACCAGCAAGGTGCCCGTTTACACCGTGAAGGTCCGTGATGCCGCCGTGGACCTCTCCAAGCATGTGGAGGAAAAATATGGCGTGACCCTCATCCCTCACGAAGAGCTGAAAAAGACCGTCGAGAGCCCTGCCGAGGCTCCTGCGAATGCGGCGGACGCGGCTGACTTTGACCTCAAGAGCTTCCTCACTGGCGACTGGGTGCGCACGACGCTGCCGACGGTGGCGAAGAACGCGTGGAATTTCATCAAGGCAGGTTTCGGCGGTTTCCTGGGCATTTTCGGCTTCATGCTCTCGCTGATGATCGTGCCGCTGTACCTTTATTATTTTCTCATCGAGAGTGCGAAGATCAAAGAGGCTTGGTCAGACTACCTGCCACTGCGTGCCTCCTCCTTCAAAGACGAGGTCGTGAGCTGCCTCACCGAGATCAACGGCTACCTCATCGCCTTCTTCCGCGGCCAGTTATTTGTCAGCGTGCTCAATGGCATCGCCACCGGCATCGGACTCATGATTGTGGGGCTCGATTTCGGTCTGCTCATCGGCTTGGCTCTTTGCGTGCTCGGCATCATCCCCTATCTCGGCATCGCCATCTGCTGGCTTCCGGCCGTCGTGATCGCGGCGGTGCAGGGCGGCAGCGCATTGATCCCCGGCGATCCCTGGTGGGCCATGCCGCTCGCCGTGACGGCGGTATTTGTCATTGTGCAGCAGATCGATGGTTTCTTCATCACCCCACGCATCGTAGGTGAAGCGGTGGGCCTTCATCCGATGACGGTGATCGCTTCGGTGCTCGTGTGGGCACTGCTGCTGGGCGGTCTGCTCGGTGCCATCCTCGCCGTGCCGATGACCGCGAGTGTGAAGGTTTTGTTTCAACGCTACATCTGGCGTGCCCGCATCGCCCCGCGCACGGTGGGCGGGGCCAGAGAGCATCCCACGGAGGCCGCACCATGCTGATGAACCACCACGAATCCCGCACGCCAGGTGTCATCTTCACCGGCATGTGGCGCTATAAACCCTCCCACGGAGCGGCGGGTGCACTGCTCTGTGCCGGTGGATGCATCCTGCTCGCCCGCGTGATGCTGCTTTTCTTTCAGGAGCAGGAACTCTCGCCCGAGAGCATCCGTCATGCCGCTGGACTCTTCCTCGTCGGTGGCCTGCTCTTTTACATCGGCACCACGTTGTTCTTTTCTCTCGTCACTGGCTATGCCAAGCGCCTCGTTATCTCCGAGGAGGGCGTGCGCTATGCGAATGCCTACTTTCATTGGCGAAATATCCTCTGGATCGATGCGCGACTCAAAGGCGGCACCTACCAGGTCTTCATCCGCCGCTCTCGTGGACTCTTCCGCCAGCGCTGGCTGAAAATCGACGACGGCCTCTCCGAGGAGCAGCGTGAGAAGCTCCTCAAGCAGCTCGCTGAACGCGTGAAGCCTCGGTTTGAGCATCTGCGCATCGGTGACGCACCACAATCCGTCATGGAAAACCGCGAGCTGCCCACCGCACCTGCTCCTGGGTCGGTTCGTACGCCTTGAACCTTCAACTGGCATGCGAAACGTCCTCCTCGTCTTTCTCGGCGGCGGTCTCGGCTCGGTGGCCCGCTATCTGACGCTGCTCGGTGTGAACCGCTGGCTGCCGCAGAGCCAGTTTCCGTGGGGTGTTGTCACCGCGAATATGCTCGGCAGCTTCGTTCTCGGCTTCCTCTGCGTGTGGCCCATGATGCGTGTGCAAAACACCGCCGTGTGGCTGCTGCTCACCACCGGCTTCCTCGGTGGTTACACCACCTTTTCCACGCTCACCGCGAACACTTGGGAGCTGTTTGAGGGAGGTCAGATCACCGCCGCGCTGCTCAATGCCATCGGCAGCCTCGCCATCGGTATCGCTGCCACCGCGCTCGGCTTTGCTTGCGGACGCTGGTGGCATGCGTGAAAGCCGCTTTCACATGCCACCACCTCCAGTCACCCGCACCGGCCTCGCCCGCGCCCTGTCAAAGCTCGGCTTCTGCTCACGCAGCCGCGCCTCGGAACTCATCCGCATGGGTAAGGTCAGTGTGAACCGCGTCGTGCGGAAGAATCCCGAATTCCCCGTCGTCCTCGGCAAAGACATCCTCGTGATGGACGACGAGAGCATCAATGCCGCCAAGCAGGTGTATCTCATGCTCAACAAACCGCGTGGCCTCATCACCACCGCCTCCGATGAGCAGGGACGCGACACCGTCTTCACCTGCTTTGAGCACGCCAAACTCCCGCATCTTTCTCCCGTAGGCCGACTCGATAAGGCCAGTGAAGGCCTGCTCTTCTTCACCAACGACAACGTGTGGGCGGACATCGTCACCCATCCAGACACCCATCTCGACAAGACCTACCACGTCCAGATCGAAGGCCCCGTGGATGAGACTCAGCTCGCCCGCCTCCGTCGCGGCATCGAGGACGACGGCGAAAAACTCGTCGCCAAAGCCGTGAAGGTCCTGCGCACCGGCGAAAAGAATACCTGGCTCGAATTCATCCTCGACGAAGGCCGCAACCGGCACATCCGCCGCCTCCTGGAAGCCCTCGAAATCGAAGTGCTCCGCCTCATCCGCGTGAAAATCGGCCCGTTGGAGCTCGGCAACCTCGCCAAAGGCAAATGGCGCGAGTTATCGAAAAACGAAGTGGCAAGGCTGCGAGGCCTGAAAGGGGAATAAAACTCACCGCACCTTCACCGCCGTCATTTTCTCCGAATCACGAGCATACAAAACACCATCCGCGTAGGCGGCATGGCTGCGGTGGCGGAGGCCGAGGATCTGGGTGGTGCTGAGGAGATCGAATTTCTCAGGCGCGACTTTGACGATCCATAGCTCGCCACGCTCGGTGACGATGAGAAGCCGGTCCTGCACACGGATGAGCGTGCCGCCGGGCACGGTATCGGGTGCTTCCCACTTCACACTGCCATCGATGGAGGAGATGCAGCGGAGCTTTGAGCCGCTCTCCTGTCGGCCATGAAAGCCGTAGAGATGGTCAGCATGCCAAACGGGCGTCGAGTAATGGCAGTCGAGAGCCTCGGTTTTGTTCCAGACGTTTGTGAAGCGCTTTTCGGCCGCTTTCCATTCCCACACGCCGCCACCGACATCGTAACTGGCGGAGAAAAAGAGCCGACCTGGGCCGCAGGCGAGCGGTGTGGCCGCATTCACGCTCGCATCCATTTCAGCGCGGAAAGGTTCATCCGCCAAAACCTCGCCGCTGGCGACGGTGACGAGTGAATGGCCATTTCGCGTGAAGAAGGCCGCCACGCTGGCATCTCCGGGCATGAGAACGCCGGCTGCATAGCCAGCTTCGTGCTTCGTAGCCTTCCACACGAGCTTTCCGGTCTTCGCATCGAGGGCGATGATGCCCGCGCCATCACGTCCACCGACATTGAGGAGCACTTTGCCATCGGCCACGAGCGGCGAGCAGGCACGGCCAAAGAATCCCTGCGGTGATCCGACCTCCGCCACGGTATCAAAACTCCACACGAGCTTGCCATCCGCCGCATCGAGCGCCTCCACGCGGCCTTCGGGACCATGCGTGAAGACTTTTCCATCCACCACGGCTGGCACGGCACGCGGGCCGTTGTCGAAGCCAAAGGTATCGCGGTAGTCCGTGGTGTAAGCGTGACGCCAGATCGTCTCGCCGGTGGATGGCGATAGAGCTTCGGTGATGATCTCATCGCCGAGGCGGTGGCAAATGAAGACCTTGCCAGCGGCCACAACGGGACCCGCAAAGCCAGTGCCGAGATCCTTTTTCCAAACTGGCTCCGCTTCTTGAGTGCCGACGATGGCTTTCTCTGATTCAGCGGTGGAACCATCGCGATGGGGACCAAGGAATTGCGGCCAGTCCGCGGCAAAGAGCGAGGTGCTGAGCAAGAGTGGAAGGAGTTTTTTCATGCGGTAGCTGGAGACACGCGGGTGTGTTCGGACTTCATCGCCACGCCTTGGAAATAGGGTGCCTCGACCTGCACGATGCGCGGCGTGCGGCTGGGTGGAATGTTCACGATGTGGAGAAGGTCTGCCGCCTCGCTGTCGATCTCGCGAAGCACCTCCTTGGCCTCCGGCGAACCCGGCGGCAGCATCGAAAGCTGCGCCAGACGACGCTCCTGCGCCTCTTTCCAATCCCGCAAAGGTCGCAAGCGAGCCTCGATAACGCCGAGATCATGCCGTGCCCGCTCCAGGCGACGATGCAGCTCTTCCATCGGAGCATCGTTGGCCGCTTGCAGTTCATCTCGGCGTGCACGCACCTCTGCGAGTCGCCTCGACTCGGTGGTGAGTTCGTCCTCAGTGGCAGAGAGCGCGCTTTGCGCTTCGGAAAGTCGCGTCTCGACCTCTGTGAGCGCCTGCTCCTGAAACTGCCGCTCCTCCTGCAAGCCCGCGATGGCCGTACTGTGCTTCGCCTGCTGCTTTTCCGCCTCCGCGAGTGCTTCATGCAGCGCAGCGAGCTTTTCCTCAGCCTGCGCAAAACCATCGATCTCCGCCTTCAAAGCCGCGAGCTGAGATTGAGCCGCATCGACCTCGTTACGATGGCGGGCCTCCAACTCAGCAGCCTCGCTGAGTTGACGACGAACCTCCGTGAGACGGGCTTCTTCGCTGCTGACATCTTGGCGGGCCAGGTCAGCGCGTTGCGTCATCTCCTGTTCCTCAGCCTTCAAAGCATCCAAACGAGCCTGCACACTGGCGATGGACTCCTGCAAAGGTGGGATGGCCGCCATCTCGCGAGCACGCGCTTCACCCTCGCTGATTTCACGACGAATCTCGCGCAATCGCGCCTCATCGGCGCTGAGCATTTGCCGGACCTGCTCAAGGCGCTGACTTTCTTCACGTTCGCGAGAGGAAATGAGGTCGAGCCGACTTTGAATGCTGGCAATGGATTCTTGAAGCAACTGACCCGAGGCGGCCTCGCGCACTTGGGCCTCCGCATCGAGGCTGAGGCGCTTCATTTCGGCGAGCTTGGATTCCGCTTCACGAAGGCTTTCCTGAAGCTGGCGGTTTTTGGTCTCGGTCTCGCGTTCGCGGGCGGTGGCACTATCCAACGAGGCTTGCGCTGCGGTGATCGAGGTCTGGAGCTGGAGAAGCGTGGCTGATTTGCTTTCGAGGTCTCGAACGAGCTGCGCCATCGCCGTGCGCTGCTCCTCGGTTTGTTTGGTGAGCTGCTCCAACGCGGACGCTTTGCTCTGATGATCCCGCACAACCTGCGTCATGGAGTTCCGCTTCTCGTCGAGTTCCTTCGCGATCCGCTGGAGTGAGGCATTTTTCTCCTCGTGCTCCTTTTTCAATCGTTCGACAGCGGCCAGCCAATCACGCTGATTGGTCTCCGCCTGCTTGGCCGCGGTTTCGAGGAGGGCGAGACGATTTTCGGCGGCGTGAATCTCCGCCGAAGGCAGCGGCTGCGGCTCCGGCGGAGGGGTGGCAGGCGGTAGAGGAATGCGCCTCGTGCCCGTGGAGGTCCTTGGATGGGAGGCGGATGCCGAAACCGGCGCGGCGGTGGTATGCGTGGCCCCTAGCTCAAGATCCAGAATGGCCTTCAAAGGCCCAAAAGCCAGTTTATCGCCATCCGCGAGGGTGTGCTTCGTGACACGCTCCCCATTCACAAAGGTGCCCGTGGCCGATCCGAGGTCGTAAACCTTCACCGAGCCATCCCCACGAAGAGCGATCTCCGCATGATGCGCCGAGAGACGGGCGTCATCGACGACAACATCATTATCCTCCGCGCTGCCGACCGTGAGCAGGTCCGCCAGCGGAACGACGATTTCCTGGGCGTCATCAAAGACGATGGTGAGTTTCGGCATGGGGACAGAAGCAATGCGGGAGCCATGCCAGTGATGGCGGGAAAATAGGATTCACGCAAGAGCTTCGGTTGCGACCGCCGGTTGAAGATCAGAACTTCGGAAACTTCATCCCTGGGGGCAGCTTGGGCATCTTGCCGCCACCGCCCATGCCGCCAAGAAGGCCACCGAGGCCGCCCATGCCACCACCAGCGCCACCGCCCATCATGGCATTGGCCATCTGCATCATGGCACCTTGGTTTTTCATCATCTTCTTCATCATCTCGAACTGCTTTAAGAGCTGGTTCATCTCCATGACGGGACGACCGGCACCGTTGCAGATGCGCTTGCGGCGCTGGCCGTTGATGATTTCGGGGCGCTGGCGTTCCTTCGGCGTCATCGAGAGGATGAGGGCCTCGGTGTGCTTCATTTTGCGCTCGGCGTCGTCGTTGCTGACCATATCCTTCATTTTGCTCATGCCGGGGAGCATGCCGAGAAGGCCACCAATGCCGCCGCCGGAGGTGAGCTTCTTCATCATGCGCATCTGGGCGAGCATGTCGTTGAAGTCGAATTTGTTGCTCTGCATGCGCTCGGCCATTTTCATGGCCTCCTTCTCGTCGATCTCCTCGGCGGCTTTTTCGACGAGGCTGACCACGTCACCCATGTCGAGGATGCGCTGCGCCATGCGGTCCGGGTGGAAGACTTCGAGCTGCTCGATTTTCTCACCGACACCGAGGAACTTCACCGGACGGCCAGTGACCTGCCGCATCGACAGCAAAGCACCGCCGCGAGCATCGCCATCCAGTTTCGTCATGATGAGGCCGGTGATGCCGACGGCTTCGTTGAACTTCTGCGCGACGCTGACGGCCTGCTGGCCGGTGGCGGCATCGGCGACGAGGAGCGTCTCGCTCGGCTGCACGATCTCGCGGACTTTTTTGAGTTCGGCGAGGAGGTCCTCATCGAGGTCCTGACGACCAGCAGTGTCAAAAATGGCCACGCCGGCACCTTGAGCCTTGAGCCATTCGAGGGCGGCCTTGGCGGCCTTCACGGGATCGGTTTCACCGGCGGCAGGCGCAAAGACGGGGACGCCGATCTGCTGACCGAGCACCTGGAGTTGCTGGATGGCGGCAGGACGATACAAATCGAGGGCGAGGAGCAGCGGGCGTTTGCCTTGTTTTTTGAGCCAGTTCGCGAGCTTGGCGGAGGTGGTGGTCTTGCCGGCACCGTTGAGGCCGGTCATGAGGATGCGCTGCGGCGGATCGAGGCTGAGCGGCGCGGCCTGGCCGAGGATCTTCACGAGTTCGTCGTGGAAGATTTTTACGATTTGCTGGCCGGGGGAGACGGTGCGCAGCACCTCCGCTCCAATGGCCTGCGCTTTCACCGTGGTGACGAGGTCTTTGGCGACCTTGAAATCGACATCGGCCTCCAAGAGAGCCATGCGGATGTCCTCCATGGCATCGGTGACGTTGGATTCGCTGATCTTGGCCTGGCCGCGGAGCTTCTTGAAGGCGAGTTCGAGTTTTTCGGTGAGGGAGGAAAACATGGGCGGCGGATCGTGGGCAGATTGGGACGCGGGGCAAGGTGAATGACGCAGGAGGCTTGTCTCGCTGAGCAAAGCCCCTTATAAAGCGCGGCATGAAAAACCTCTTCCGCCTCCTTTCCGGCCAGACGGCCGTGCTCGGCTATTCGCGAGGCCGCTCCGGCGGCATGGGCTGCAATCCACGCATCGCGATGGGCCTTTTATTCATCGTGGGCACGCTGCTTTATCACTGGCTGGGCACGACGGAATATCAGAACGAGTTCACCGGCCGCGTACAAAAACTGGCACTGGCGACTCCCCAGGAGGAAGTGGCGCTAGGACTGCAATCCGCGCCGCAGATGATTCGTGAGATGGGTGGCACCTCCTCCGATGCGCAGGCGGTGGCGAAGGTGAAGGCCGTGGGCCAGCGCCTTCTGGCCTCCACGGCGGCGCGGCAGACCTCGTATCGCTTTGATTTTCATCTGCTGGCAGACCGCGTGACGATCAATGCCTTCGCTTTGCCAGGCGGGCAGATTTTCATCACCGAGGCGCTCTTCCGCCGCCTGAAAAACGAGGACCAGCTCGCTGGCGTGCTCGGCCATGAGATGGGTCATGTGGTGGGCCGTCACTCGAACGAGCAGATGGCCAATTCACGCCTTTGGAGCGGTCTGGCTCAGGGTGTGGGCATTCTCGTGAGCGATGGGCAGAACAACACGGGCGCTCATCTGGCGAACATGGTGGCGCAGTGGAAGGTGATGAAATTCAGCCGGGATGATGAGCTGGAGTCCGATGCCCTCGGTGTGCGCTTCATGCTCCAGGCGGGCTACCGGCCGGAGGAACTCATCGGTGTGATGGAAATCCTCGCGGAGGCTTCCGGCGGCCGCAGTGGCAGTGATTTCTTCAGCACCCATCCAGCGCCCGAGAACCGCATGGAGAAGATCAAAGAGGTCATTGCCCGCGAAAAGGCCGCCGCCCGCTGATTCAGGGCAAAAAGAAGGCTCCGCGAGATGCGGAGCCTTCCGAGATCAGATAGTGAAGGTCGAATTATTTGCCTTTGAAAGTGTCGTGGCAGGCTTTGCAGTTCACGGCCTTCTTGAAGTCACCGGTGTCGTCCTTGTTGGCTTGGACTTTCTTGATGCCAGCGATGAGGGCTTGGCACTTTTCCACCCAGACAGCCTTCGGGCCTTTGGAAGGAGTATCGGCACACATGTCTTGGTAACCTTTGAGGAGGGTGTCGAGATCGGCGGAGGTGGCTTCGCCCTTGCCCACCTTTTTGCAGATGGCGTCTTCGGGCTTGTGAAGATCCTTCATGATCTTTTTGGTCACATCACCAGCGGAGGCGGTGGCGAGGCTGGCGGCGATGGCGAGGAGGGTGATGGCTGTTTTCTTCATGGGGTATGTCGCGGGTATAATAGATGACGTGCGTTTTTGCGCGTCGGCGCGGATTGGAGCGCATCACGCCGGATTTGTTAAGCAAAAAAAACGCCTGATCGGGCAAGATCAGGCGCTTTTTCGATGGAGAATGGTGCGGTGTGGATCAGTTCACACGGCCGAGGTAGGTGCCGTCTTCGGTCTTCACGCTGATCCTGTCGCCAGGGCCGATGAAGAGAGGGACCTGCACGCGGAGGCCGGTTTCCATAATGGCTTCCTTGTAAACATTGTTGGCGGAATCGCCCTTCACGCCTTCGGGGGACTCAGCGACAGCCATCGTGACGGAAGCGGGGAGTTCAATCCCGGCGACGACATCGTCAGCGAGGAGGATCATGTACTTCTGGCCTTCGATGAGGTAGTCTTTTTCTTTCTTCACCATGTCCGAGCCGAGGAGCACGTCCTCGAAGGTGTCCGGATGCATGAAGTGATAGCCATCGCCGTCCTTGTAGCTGAACTCATGCTGGTCGCGGGAAAGGTTCACGGAGTCGAGGGACTCATTCGAGGTCATACGGAGGTTGTACACCTTGCCGATGGTGATGCTGCGAACGGACATCTGGACGAAAGAGGCCATACGCGGGGGCGTCTTGAGCTCAAAATCGGACACGACACAGACGTCGTTGTTGTAACGGACGGCATGTCCTTTGCGAAGGTTGATGACAGGTGTGGAGGCCATAGGGGCGCGTCATTTGTCGAGATATGCCGGGAATGCAAGCTCGGAGAACGGGGCAGCCAATCCGACCGCCCCAGCGGCGGAAATTTGCCCACAGGAAAGCCAGCCGAAGCAAAAACAGTTGTTTAATATGGTTTTTATTGTTAATATATTAAATTCAAATGCTCACTACCCCCTCCAATTCCTCAACCTCGGCCTTCGCTACTTTGTGCGGCTCCCTTCTGCTGGTCGCTGGGATCGCTCGTGGCGACCTCGTGACGGAGTGGAATAGCGAGGCACTTTCCGCCATGCGCACCAGCACGGAAGCCCCCTTTATCAGCCGCGATCTGGCCATTCTCCATGTGGCCATGTACAATGCCTCCGAGAGCCTTCGAAACACCTACAATCCCTACAGTTTCGGCAGTTACACGGGCTCCGCTCCGATGTCTGGCCCAGCGGGAGCTTCGCTGGAGGCGGCCATGGCCTCTGCGGCCAACACGATCATGCAGAGCCTGTATTCAGGCTCCTCAGGCAACTTCACCTCCCTTTATAACAACCAGCTCACCAGCATCACCGATGGTCAGGCCAAGACCGATGGCATCGCCTGGGGCCAATCCATCGCCAATGACATCCTGACTTGGCGCTCCACGGATCTCTCCAGTTCGGCAGCGGGCACGACTTACACTCCCGTGGGCACCGTCGGCTATTGGAATCAGACTTCTCCCTCCCCCGCCCTGCTCCCAGGCTGGGGAAATGTAGGCACCTTCGCCGTGGCGAGCGCCTCCTCCTACGTCGGCGGCCTTCCAGGAGGCACCCCGGCGGCCTACCTGAGTTCGATCCAATACGCCACGGATTACAACCAGGTGAAGGATCTTGGGTCGTCCGGCAGCCTCTCCCGCACGCCTGACCAACTCACGAAGGCCTATTTTTGGTCCGCGCCGGATGGTTCCGTCAAAGTGCCCGGCATGTGGAACCAGCTCGCCCAAAGCATCAGCTCCAGCGCAGGCCTCAATGTCTCCGATTCCGCCCGCCTTTTTGCGGCCCTGAATGTGGCGATGGCAGATGCTGGCATCGCCAGCTTCGCTGCGGCCTATGATTCCGAATTCTGGCGTCCCGTCACCGCCATCGCGAACGGAGGCGACATCCTCTTCGATGCCGATGGGAATCCCAGCACCGAGGGAGACGGAGCTTGGCAGCCGCTCATCAATTCGCCGTCCTACCCAGAATACTATTCCACCACCGCCGCCTTCAGCGGGGCGGCCTCCACCGTGCTGGCCTCTTATCTTGGCAATTCCTACGCCTTCACCCTCGGCGGCGATATTGATGGCAATGGCACCAATGACATCACCCGCATCTACTCCAGTTTCAGCCAAGCTTCCACGGAGGCGAGTCTGAGCGGAGTCTATGCGGGCACTCAGTTCTTCTCCTCAGCCTCGGACGGCAGTGCCATGGGCACCCAGATCGGCGAGTTCGTCTCGCAAAACTTCTTTCAAAACGTGCCGGAACCCTCCGGAGCGCTGCTGATGATGCTCGGTCTCGGTTACCTCGGCGGAAAACGCCGCCGCGCCTGACTCAAAGGCCGTCAAAACATCTCTCGCAGGCCTTTCGAGGCATCCATGAATTCCCGCATCCAAGGCGCGGCCCATTCATAGCCGTGTGCCAACAGTGCCCACCAGAGAATGCCATTGAGCATGATCATGAGCGTCACCGCCACCTCGGGCCAGCGCGGCCACACACGCAGGTAGTCATTCTCATCTGCCTTCGAACTAAAAATCGGATGTGAGTAAATCGAAACCGCCCCGCGCCAAAGCAGCGGCGGGAAGATCAAAAAACCGAGGATGAGCCAGCCAAGCACCACGCTTCCACGCTGATCTTTTGGCACACGATCGTAGTCCCGATAGCGCACCGTGCGGCGGCGTGGGAGGAAGGAAAGACCACCCCTTTCAGAAGGAGCCGCGTTCTCACTCACCACTGCGATTTCGATCAGCGAAGCCACCGGTCGCCATTGCTGCTCACCATCGCGCATCACCAGATCCCCATGGGCGATGGAGCCATACGCCAGAAAGTTACGAAGATCGTCCAAGGTGCATGGACCCAGCGTTTTCTGACCTTTCGCGATGTAATATGCCTGCGACACGTTTCGGGAGGGAGCGTAGGGCTTGAGAATAGTTGCCGTCATGGATCTCGTGCAACCGAAGTCATTTTCGGATGATCGGACCTTTGTTAGGCCTTCATCATCAAGGTAGTCCAAGCACAAAGCATGCCGAACGAACACACTTCACGGCACGATTTCCACCGGCGTGCCCACCCGCACCTCATGGAAGAATTTCTCCGCCATGTGGCCAGGCATGCGGATGCAGCCGTGGGAGGCGGGGTAGCCGGGAAGGTAGCCCTGGTGCATGCCCACACCGTTGTAGATACGCATGAAATAATACATCTTGGCCCCATCAAACTTCGCGCCGGGCGGACGCGGGTCTTTGCGGTTGTCGATGTTCGTGGCGAGGATGTTTCCCCAGCCGTCGATGTAGTCGCCGTAGATCGAGGAGAGGTGATCGATGTCCTTCTCCATAATGTGGTAGCGACCAGGGCGGGTGTCGTAGCCTTCGGAGCCGGAGGAGATTGGCGAGCCGCCAGCGAGCTGGCCGCCTTTGAAAAGGTACACCATCTGCTCGCTGAGCGAGATCATGATGGATGGCTTCCCACGGAGCTCGTCTGCATGCCAAAAGGAGCCATCGTTTTCGAGACGCAGCAGGCGTTTCACCTTACCCGTCACAAAGCGTGTCGCCCGCGGAATATCCCCCGTCACCACACGGCGGGCAAAACGAAAACTGCTATTGCCCGCCGTTTGCATCGTGGTGCATTGGGTGAGAAAAAAGGACAGGCAAAGCAGGCCAAGGGCGCGTCGAGGAAGCATGCGGCCATGTTCTTGCCCTCCGACACGCCCCCGCGCAAGGCGCAAAACATCCGCCAGCCCACCGCAGACGCAGGTTGTGGTTGCAAACATGCCTCATGCGGAAAGAAGGATGCCATCCCGCCGCTCTTTCCCTCCGCTTTCCCTGCCCCCCTTGATGCCACCACGGTTCACCCTCCTTTTCTTCATACTCCTGCTCCACGCAGGGGCCGCTCTGCCAGTGGCAGCCGCGGGCGAGGAGGCGCGTCGCATCATCTGGCAGCCGGTACAGCGGTATTTCATCCGCCGCCAGGGCAGCGAGCAGCCGCCTCTGGGCAAACGCCGCCTGAACTCCTTCAATGCCTACACCCATCTCGGCACGGATTTCGGCTTTCACGGCCCGGCCGAGCACGAGATCGAGTGGGTCACCGACGAAGTGAAAGTCCACCTCGGCCAGCAACCCGATACCTGGGCAGGCATGTGGCACAGCCTCGCCGGCCAGGCACGCCACACGGATCAGGTGCTCGATTTTGCCCGCCCCTTCCCCGCCGCCATCGCGGACCTCTGCCAGCCCCGCATCAGCCAGATCATGTTGGAGGCAGGCGGCCCAGGCCGCATCAAAATCGAAATCAAAAACGCCGCTGGAACCATCCTCTGGGAGCGCCTCACACCGCTCGCAGGTGATAAAATGGTCATGAGCGCCTACCCCCTGCCCGTCGAGCAGCTCCACGCCGCCAAAATCCTCGTCTGGACCGCCGAACCCGGCAGCGAAGTCACCGTGCGTGGCATTCACCTCGGCATCGAAGTGCGGGACATGCCGCGTGATCTTTACTGCTTCTCCGCGTCTTACGCGAAGCTGCTCCGCTGTCACAACCTCCACAGTGGCTTCACCCGAGATCGTGCCCACCTCGATGAGGGCGCCTTTGAAAGCCTCGCCGCCACCGGCCTCATGCTGCTCTCCACCGCTGCCGCGGCCGATCCCGAGCTCGCCGTCGTCAGCCCGCAGTTCGCCCGCGATGTGGTCGGCAGCACGCATGAAGCCGTGCTCAGGCTCAAAAAGGCCCGCGGCCTGCTGCCGCACTTCGTTTGGAAACTCGGCAGCGAATACCTCATCCACCCCAACACCGAATACAGCACGGTGGACACCGCCATCTACACCCAGTGCGCCCTGCTCGCCCAGCGCATGCTCGGCATGGAAAAACAAGCCGCCGAGACCCTCGCCCTCATCCGTGGCATCGAGATCGAATCCCTCCGCTTACCCTCCGGCCACCTCTCCCATGGACTCGACCACGATGGCACCCGCCTCCTTCCCCATGGCTGGCGGGATTGGGGTGGTGAGACCGCCCTCGTTCAGATCATGCAGCGTCTGGCGCAGCCGGAATGCCGAGTCGTTGCCTCGGATCGACCCGGCCGTGCCTGGCAGGGCACCGGCTTCATCCCGGAGATCCAAAGCCTCCTCCACCCTGATTTTGACCGCGATCAGGCCGATGCCCTCGACGGCGTGCACTGGAAACCCGTCCGCCATCTCATGCTCGGAGCCCAGCAGGCCTATTTCCCCAAGGCCATGCCCAGCAGCCCCGCCGCTCGCCTTGGCATCCACGGCCTCTCCGCCGGTGAAAATCAACATGGCAATGCCTACCACGTCAGCGGCGTCGATCTCACCGGGCAGACGCTCATCCATCCGCACTACATCCTCATGAGCGCCACGCTCGATCCCGATCCAGCCCGCGTGCTCGGCCTCCTCGAACGGCTCGAAAAAGCCGGTTACTTCCCCCCTTGGGGCCTCGTGGAAAACCTCACCGCCGATGGCAGCAGCTATCTGCCCATGAACGGCGCCTTAAACGCCGGTTTCGAAGCCCTCGGTGCCTATCACCTGCTCGCCAAAAACCGCCGTATCCCCGATACCGTGCACGAAGCCAGCCTCCGCTGCCCTGACATCCGCCAGGCCATGACCCTCTTTTTCCCGGAGGCACCTGCTGCTACTGGCCCCTCCCAGTGAAACGTTTGCGGCAGGCGAAACAGCCTGATTGTTACTTTTCCGTCACTTTCCGCATTTCCCTTGCTGGCCGTGCCGGAGCGTGGTGAGCATTCGCCCCCACCATGACCACCCTGCTCCCCTTTCTCGCCGCTCTTTCCGATGCCAGCCGCCTCCGCCTTCTCTTCCTCGTGCAGGAGCATAAAATCACCGTCGCCGAGCTTCGTCCCATCCTCGGTCTCGGTGATGGCGATCTCGCCGCGCATGTGAAGCAACTCGTCGAAATCGGCCTCATCAAAGCAGGCAAAGGCGGCACCCATCTCAAGCTCAAGCACAAGCACGCCGCCCTCCTCGGCAAGCTCTTCACCCACTTCAAAGTCGGCACCAAAAAAGACACCCAGTCCCAAAGCGACGCCAAAAAGCTCCACGACCTCCGCCACAAGAAACCCGCCAAGTCTGCCAAGCCCGCCAAAAAAGCCGCCACCAAGAAAAAGGCCGCGAAGTGATCCCTCTTGGTGAGCCGTGAAGATGGCGTGGATCCGCTGACGATCCTGAACAGCTCCATGGACGCCCGGATTCCATGACACTCCAAGGCTTCTCAGTGCATGCCGATCTGCCAACGACCGAGTGAAGACAAAATCGAGTCGGGCAAAATTCATCGGCATGGCTTGATGCCTCATGATTTTGTCTTTTGCTTACCCTTGAGAACAAGGAAGCGGACAAGCTGGAGATAAAATCGGCAGCCAATCCGAACCAGTAACTAAGGCGCCTTGACGAGAATTCTGCACTCAAGAAGGTGCCGGTAGATCTGAAACACCTTCTGGAGGAAGCCGATGCCGCAAACTCATGAATGCGAACTTTTTGTCAGCCAGTTGCAGCCTGACCCGAATGGCACTGAGTTAAGGCACATTTGGGATGAAAAACGAGCATGGTTTTAGTGATGTGTTCGTTAAGGAGCAATGGCCGCGCACACGAAGTTCTTTCCCGCGTTTCACAGGCATCTTTTCGGGCGTCCGCCGGTTGGCAAGGCCCGTCTTCTGGAGCGCAAGGCCCGTGAGGCCGACCAGCTCTGCCTGACGCAGTTGCACACTCTCTTTGCCGAGGTGCTGCCGCCTTGGCTTTCTTGCTACAAAGCCTCGCAAGGCACCAACAGCCGCCATCGCATCTACACGCCGCTGGTGACCTTCTGGGCCTTCCTATCTCAAACACTGGATGCGGATGGAAGCTGCCGCCGTGCGGTCACCCGCGTGCAGACGTTGTGCTCCGCACTCGGACTGGAGCTTCCTGACGAGGACACTGGCGCTTATTGCACGGCACGCGCACGATTGCCCATGAAGCTGCTCTTGCGGATCCATTCGCACATCACGGAGAGGCTCGGAGCGCTGCCACACGAAGGACGCCGCGTGCTTGTGATGGATGGCACATCCATCCGCATGCCTGACAGCAAGGCGAATGCCGCCCTATACATGCAGGCTCCCCAACAAAAGCCCGGCTGTGGCTTTCCTCTCATGCCGGTGCTTGGGCTTTTCGATCTGAGCAGCGGCACCTGGATCGGCGCGGTCAAAAGCATAGGGCGGGCACATGATGCACTGCTGGCCTGGCGCATGCTGCGGCATCTGAGGAAGGGCGACATCCTCATCGCAGACCGCGCCTTCGGCTCCTACGCGTTCATCGCCGCATGCAAGGCACGAGGAGTCGATGTGGTCATGCGCCTGCATCAGGGGCGCGATCCTCAGGTGGAGAAGGGCAAGCGCGTCGGTGACAACGACTGGCATGTCACCTGGAGCCGGCCGCTGAAGGCACCGCAAGGCCGCTACCGCGCCATGCATAAAGCCTTGCATGACGCGTTGCCGACCACGCTAGATTTGCGGCTGGTCAAGGTGCGCACCGCCAGCCCGGGCTTCCGCACGCAAGAGTTACAGATCGTCACCACGTTGCGCGACACACACGCCCACAGCGCCGCGCAGATCGCCGCATGGTATCAGCAGCGCTGGCAGGTGGAGCTCTACTTCGATGACATCAAAACGAGCCTGCACATGCACGCGTTTCGCTGCAAAAGCCCGCACATGGTCGTGCGCGAACTGCTCATGCACATGATCGCCCACAACCTCGTCCGGCATCTGATGATGAGCGCCGAGACCATGCGTGATTTGCATGCACGCGGCACGCTGTCCTTCAAGGGAACGATGGATCGCCTGGATCAATGGCAGTGGGCCATCTGGAGCGCCCCAACAGCAAGCAGGCAAGGCAAAGGTGTGAGGCGCTGCTGCAAACCATCGCCGATGACGAGGTGCCGCCACGCCCTGGACGCAGTGAGCCGCGCGTGTGCAAAGACCGCCAGAACAAATACACTTTTATGACCAAACCGCGTTACCTCTATAACCTTGAAGACAACCTCGCTCACGTATCCTAAAATGAGCTTAATTCAGTGCCATTCCAGCCTGACCCGAATGGCACTGAGTTAAGCTCCATTTGGGATCGGTTTCGCCGACGGTTCTCGTCCAAAAACAGCCTTAATTCAGTGCCATTCCAGCCTGACCCCGTTTCCCTGACCCCGTTTCCCCGTCAGTCGAACGCTAATCTCGTCATGAACTATTTATCTTCCATTATTTTCATGCTGCTCTATTTGGGCCTGTCACAGCTTGCCAACGCACGAATCCAGGAGTTTTTTGCGGACTTGGATAGTGGGCAAAAGGTTGTTTTTAGAACTCAAAGTCCCGAATTACCCGCCCGCCTAGGGCTGTATTCGTTTAGCATTTTTCGAGGCCCTGAGCAGAAGGAAATACGCCTTTTTGAAATGGACAACCCTGCCCGCGAGAGCCAAGGCACGACGATAAGCTACAGTGCGTCTTATTTGGGTTCCGCATATGTCGAAGGTGATCGGGTATCTATTTTGGTGTTCGAGGTGCTGTCAGGCATGCACTTGATCAGCAAGCGCATTGAGGAAGGTCTTGCAGGCTCTACCGAGATGACAAGATTCAGAGGGGAATTGGGGGTGTACGAGGGCAAGACCATACGGCTGACAGGGCTGCATACGATCGAGATTCGCGATCAGGATGATCCACCTGATGCCAAGCCGAAGATTCTGAGCATGAATGAGGGTCCGGACTGGTATTTGAATTACCGAGGCATGCCCACTTGGTCACTCGACGGTCAGCCTTGTCCTCAGGTGCGCACTGGAATTGCCCGCTACGTCAGGAATCAGGACGGCACGACGGAGCTGCTCCAGGCCCCCGAGCTCAAGTATGCAGCGGACTTCATCCCCAATTCTGAAACCGAGAAAGGGGCACTCAGGCCTGACGTCCCCCGAGTTTCACCCGCCCCAGCTCCGCTCAAAGCTGACCCCACAAAAATGGAAGCGGATACTCTCGAAAAGGATCGCCTGCCCATATTCATCATTCTCTTCGTCTTTGCGATGATGATTCTTTTGGTCTGGCAGTTGAAAAAAATGAGGTAGGAGGCAGCCAAGTGAACTTCCGACCCCGCGTTTTCGCAGGGATACCACCACAGCGCCTCCAGCTCTCACCCACGGGGCAGATCGTCGGCACCCCCACCATCGGTTCGCTGGATCCCTTCCCGCTCGTCATCGCGGCCACGGATGCCCACGGCAGGCAGGGCACCGGTTCTTATCTACTCCTCATTGCACCGCCTCCTCCTCCACCGCTGATGGTGACCATCAATGGCTCCAGTTTTAGCACCGTGGTAGGCAAGCCGATTTCGATTCCAGCCACTGCCAGCGGTGGTGTGGCTCCTCTCACTTTATCGGGAAAGAGAAAGCACTTTTGGCTCCCCGGCAAATACACCGCCATCGTGAAAATGACGTCATGAAAATGACGTGAAAATGACGTGAAAATGACGTCAGGGTGCAAAAATCTGACAATCTATCTCGGCGTCTTCCCAGCCTCTCGCGGTGGTTCCATCAGGTTCCCGAAAGACGCACCTCAAGCGATCCAGGTCGAGCACCGCTGCCCAGCCGCTGGGGAGCCTCGGCGGAACAGCCTCGCGTTCGCGAACCGTCCACTCAAGCAGCTGACACCGCGAGTTCTGGAGCGCAGCGGAAGCAGCCGAAGGCAAAGGAGATAACCGCAGAGATGAATGTCTGGGGCTTTCTCTGCGGTTATCCATCCTCTCGCGGTGCTTCCATCTGGAAGGTTAGTGCGCCTGAAACCGGGTGTAACTGTGAAACCTGGGTTGGGCTGCAACTGACAGATACAGTCTTCTCCCAAGCCGTGAAACACCGCGAGAGAGGAGATAACCGCAGAGATGAATTTCTGAGGATTTCTCTGCGGTTATCCATCCTCTCGCGGTGCTTCCTTCTGGACGGTTAGTGCGTATGAAACCGGGTGTAACCGTGAAACCTGGGTCGGGCTGCAACTGGCTGATAAAATCGTCTCCCAAGCCGTGAAACACCGCGAGTTCTGGAGCGCAGCGGAAGCAGCCGAAGGCAAAGGAGATAACCGCAGAGATGAATTTCTGAGGCTTTCTCGGCCACTCGCCATCGCCATGAATGGGCTGGTAAAAGATTTCGGGTAAAAGATAAGACCTCTGATCTCTGGCATCCTTTACCCCGAATCTTTGACCATCCATCAGGCCTCAAAAAGCAAGCCGATCACCGCTTGGAGTGCGTTCGGATCGTAGATCAGCTCCGCGTTCATGGCAGACTTTGCCTCGATTTCAGATGAGATCACCTCCCGATGCACCAGAGGTTCTGGTAGCCGCGGATGAAAAGATGGCCGTCGCTCACGGCGATGGAGGCGATGATTTTTTCACCGAGTGGATTGGTGGCCAGCAGCTCATACTTCGGAGCGGCTTTGAAGACGAAGCAGTCGCCGCCTTGGTTGGCGGCGTAGAGCTTTCCATCGGCGCTGAGCACGAGGGAGGACCAGTTTTGACCGGTGGGGCCGGGGCCTTTGACGCGTTCATTGAAGATGAGTTTTCCCGTCTGGATGTCACGACATTCGAGGATGCCACCATCGGTGAGGATGTAGTGATGGCCTTGATACACGACGCCGCTGCCGATGCGCTGCTGCACCTTGGGCTCATGCCACACGCGGTTTTTCTCCGTCACATCCCCGCTGCCACCGGGCCGGATCGCCATCGCGGCACCGCCATAGCCGCACATGGCAATCATGAGGCCATCGGCAAACACGGGCGAGTTGTACACCAGCTTGGAAAGACCGCCGCAGGTCCACAGTTCCTTGCCATTCATCGGGTCAAAGGCGCAGGCACGGCCGGGATAGGACATGAGCAGCTCATCGCGGCTGCCGACATTTCGCAGCAGCGGATCACTCCACGAGCCGAGCCAGTTTTTATTGCCGGACTCGCCGGAATCACCGCCGGGCTCCTGATGCTCCCAGATGGTTTTGCCGGTCTTTTTGTCGAAGCAATACAAGACCGTCTTCGCACCGGGCCCAAAGTTCAGGAAGACGCGATCCCCCGTGATCACGGGCGAGGTGCCATTTCCCCAAATGTGATGCTGCTTGCCGAGATCCGTGCGCTTCCACAGCTCTTTGCCATCCATGTCGTAGCAAAAAACGCCGGCAGAAGCATGAAACACGATCACCCGCTCGCCATCGGTCGCCGGTGAGGCGGCGCAGAAGGGATTCGTGGCATGGGTGAGCTCCTTTTCGCGGTAGATCGTGCCCGCGTCCCAGAGTTGCTTGCCGGTCTTTTTATCCAAGCAAAGCAGCAGACGCTTCCCTTCCTTCTCGACGGCCTGGGTGAGGAAGAGCTTCCCGCCCCAGATGACCGGTGTCGAATTGCCGCGATCTGGCAGCGTCACCTTCCAGGCCACGTTTTGCTCAGCGCTCCACGTTTCCGGCAGGTTCGATTCGGTGCAGGTGCCATCGCCCTTCGCGCCGCGCCACATGGGCCAGTGATCGGCAAAAACGGCCAGGGTGGAGCCGAGCAGGGCGGTGAGAGTCAGGAGAGTCTTCATGGTCAGGAAGCCAGAACGAGCCACGCCGCGCTGGAATGTCATTTCACGCTCAAAAGCCGCTTCAAAGCCGAAGAAATCGCCTGCGCATTCATCCGCCTCGCGCATGATGCCGCACTCCCGAATGTCCGAAGCGCCTCAAGCCCGTCCGCCCTCCAACGGCAAGCCGCCGTGGGAGGCCAAGCGCCCACCACGCGGTCGCGGCCTGCTGCGCCGCCTCATGACCTTGCTCATCGTGGCCGGATTGATCGCCCTCGTCGTGCAGGCCATGCGCCCACGGCCCATCGAGGTGGAGGTCGGCGTGGTCAAACCGGGGCCGCTGACCGTTTTCGTGAGCGAAGAGGGAAAAACACGCATTCGCAATCGCTACATCGTCGCCGCCCCGGTCGGCGGCAGCATGCAGCGGGTCAGTTTAAAGCCCGGTGATGCCGTCAAGGCAGGTGAAACCATTCTCACCCGCATCGAGCCAAGCATGGCACCGCTCCTCGATACCCGCAGCAAAGCCCAGGCCCAAGCCCGCGTGGATGCCGCTACGGCCAGCCGCAGCCGGGCGCAGGAAGCCCTCGAAATGGCCCGCACCGGCCTCAAATACGCCCAATCAAATTGGGATCGCATCAAAACCAACACGGACAAAGGCACCATCAGCGAAACAGACCGCGATACCTTTGAGCGAGAGGCTGAAATGAAATCTCGCGAGGTCCGCGCCTCCGAATTCGCCCTGCAAGTGGCCGACTTTGAACTCGTCCAAACCAAGGCCGCTCTGCTCCAGCTCGAAAAGCCTTCCGAAAGCGGCGCGGTGATCGAGTTGAAAGCGCCTGTGAATGGACTCGTCCTCCGCGTGCAGCAGGAGAGCGCCACCATCATCGCCCCTGGCGCTCCCATTCTCGAAATCGGTGACCCGACGGATCTCGAAATCGAAGCCGAGATCCTCTCCCGCGATGCCGTGAATATCCAACCCGATGCCGAGGTGACCATCGAGCAATGGGGTGGAGCCCCCGCGCCAGGCCGCGTGCGCCGCATTGAGCCGGCCGCCTTCACCAAAGTCTCCGCTCTCGGTGTCGAGGAACAGCGTGTGCTCGTGCTGAGCGACTTCAAAGAGCAAACGCCCGCCCTCAAAGCCCTCGGGGATCGCTACCGCGTCGAAGTCCGAGTGGCCGTGTGGAAAAGCAATGAGACGCTGCTCGTGCCTGCGGGTGCTCTTTTCCGCGTCGGCAGTGAATGGAAGACCTTCCTCTTCAACTCAGGCAAGGCCAAGACCGTTACCGTCGAGGCGGGCCGCACGGATGGAAAGCTCACCCAGGTGCTGAGCGGCCTCGAAGAGGGCGACGAGGTGCTCCTTCACCCACCGGATAGCGTCGCAGACGGCAGCGAAGTGGTGAAACGATAAGCAGGAACCCCAGCGGCAGCTTTTCCTCTCGACACAAGGCGGCCCGGCGTGGACGATTCGCGCATCATGCGCCTTTCCCTCCGCACGCTCCTCCCCCTCGCCGCCATCCTGCTTTCGGCATCCTTTGCCATCGCCCAAACGCCCGAAGGCACCGATAAACCCGCTGCTGAAGCCGTGAACGCGGCCAAAGAAGCGCTGCAAAAGCTCTTCGCTCCTTCAAACTCCGCCGAACAACTCGCCGAACTCGCCAAAGAGGCCAACAAGCTCGGCGTCCCACGCCAGCAAATCATCGAGGCGAGACTCGTCTGGGGCCTGCGGAATCAGGACACGGCTTTTTTGACGAAACTCCTGCCCGAGGTGGAAGTGCTCGCGGCGAACTTTGATCCCGCTCAAGCCGCCGCGATGCCAAACGCCGAAGCCGTCCAGTCCTTCGCCGCCTACATCCGGGCGTTGAAGGCGCAGGAAGGCAATGATGCCGAGGGCTTCAAAAAGCACATCCTTGAGGCCATCTGGCTCCAGCCCGGCCAAGCCACCGTCTTCATCCAAACCATCGAGAAGACCCGCCGCGAAGCCAAGATGGCTGCCCTCACGGTGGATATGAAGCTGCCGATCACGGATTCCATGGGCGAAGCCACCACGCTCGGCGATGTCGTCGCGGGCAAAAAAGCCATCCTCATCGACTTCTGGGCCTCCTGGTGCGGCCCGTGCATGCAGCTCATGCCCTCCCTCAAAAAGAAGGGCGAGAGCCTTCCCGCCCACGGCATCGTCGTCGCCGCGATGAACAAGGACGATGAAAACGCCCTCAGCATCGCCGAGCGCATCCGCAAGGAGCAGGACATGAAAATTCCCTGGCTCATCGAGCCGCCCGAGCGTCCCTTCACCAAGCTCTTCGAGATCGATAGCATCCCCCGCATGCTCCTTATCAGCCCGGAAGGTAAAGTCCTCTTCAACGGCCACCCGGAAGACCCCGCGCTGTGGGCCGCCCTGAAGAAACTCGACGCCAGCATCGAAGAGGCGCATTGAGACGGCCTCCGGGCACTCGAATCTCGGAACTTCGACCATCTTCCGGAAAGCCCCGGCGGCTCTGCCCGTATGTTTGCGGCCCCGGACGCACCAAAAGTGTTGCCTAGAAATTGGCTCCCGCTAAACTGCGCCGCTTTACCCGTCACCGGGCACCCAACCACCGACACTCGACCCCGACAATGCCTCCCGCCTTCCTGCTCCAAAATGGACTCATCCTCTCCATCGCCCTCGCTGCGGTGGGACTCGTTGTGGCCCTGATCCTCATCCGCCAAATCCTCGCCGCCTCGCCGGGGAATGCCAAAATGCAGGAAATCGGCGGTGCCGTGCAGGCCGGTGCCAAAGCCTACCTCAACCGCCAGATCGTGGCCATCGTGCCCATCGCCCTCGTCATCCTCGCGGCCATCTGGTATCTGCGGGATGCCGTGACAGCCGTCGGATTCATCGTCGGGGCGGTTTGCTCCCTCGCTGCCGGTTACATCGGCATGATGATCGCCGTGCGTGCGAACGTCCGCACCGCTCAGGCCGCCTCCGTAAGCAGCCACTCGGCTCTCAAAGTGGCCTTCAACGGCGGTGCCGTCACCGGCCTGCTCGTCGTGGCGCTCGGTCTGCTCTCCGTCGGCGTTTTCTACATGGTCGTCAAAAGCATGCACCCAGAAGGCAAGCACGCCATCGACTCGCTCATCGGCCTCGCCCTCGGCAGCTCGCTCATTTCCG
Source organism: Verrucomicrobiaceae bacterium (assembly GCA_016713245.1). GTDB lineage: Bacteria > Verrucomicrobiota > Verrucomicrobiia > Verrucomicrobiales > Verrucomicrobiaceae > Prosthecobacter. The sequence continues at coordinate 3,543,895 of JADJPM010000004.1, forward strand.
TCTTCGCCCGTCTCGGTGGCGGCATTTATACCAAAGCAGCCGATGTAGGCGCTGACCTCGTGGGCAAAATCGAGCAAAACCTCAACGAAGACGATCCACGCAACCCCGCCACCATCGCCGACAACGTGGGCGACAACGTGGGCGACTGCGCCGGCATGGCGGCGGACGTTTTTGAGACCTACGCGGTATCCTTGATTGGCGGCGTCCTCGTCGGCACGCTCACCGCCGGTGCGGAATCCGTGAATGCCGCGGTGATTTATCCCTTCGTCCTTTGCGGGCTTTCCATCATCTCTTCCATCATCGGCATCGGTTGGGTGAATGTCGTCAAGCAAAGCCCCACCACCTCACTCGTCTGCGGCGTGGCTGTTTCCGCCCTTATCAGCGCCGGACTGTTCTGGTGGGCCACAAGCTCTGTCTTTGGAGCCACTGTCATGCTCAACGGAGTCAGCGTCGCCAGCAGTGCCCTTTTCCAATGCACGCTCATCGGCCTCGTCCTGACGCTGCTCGTGGTGTGGATCACCAATTACTACACCAGCACGCACCACAAGCCCGTGCGCCTCATCGCCAAGGCCTCCGAAACCGGCCCTGCCACGAACATCATCGCCGGCATCAGCGTCGGACACCACGCCACGCTCCTGCCCGTGCTCGCCATCGCCGCGTCCATCTGGTGCTGCTTTGAACTCGCAGGTCTCTACGGCATCGCCATCGCCGTCGTCTCCATGCTCTCTCTCTCCGGCATCATCATCTCTCTCGATGCCTTCGGCCCCATCACCGACAACGCGGGCGGCATCGCCGTCATGAGCGGTCTGCCAGAAGATGTGCGTAAAATCACCGACGAGCTCGACGCTGTGGGCAACACCATGAAAGCCGTCACCAAAGGTTACGCCATCGCCAGTGCCGGACTCGCCGCCATGGTGCTCTTTGGCAGCTATGTGGAGGATTTGCAGGCCTTTATCGGTCACAAGGTCGCCTTTGATCTCACCAACCATGAAGTCATCATCGGCATGTTCATTGGCGGTCTGCTGCCCTTCCTCTTCACCGCCTTCTGCATGAGTGCCGTCGGCACCGCCGCCGGAGCCGTCGTGATCGAAGTCCGCCGCCAGATCGCCGCCAAACCCGGCATCCTCAACGGCACGGAAATCCCCGACTACGCTCAGTGCGTTGGCATCGTCACCAGCGCCGCCTTGAAGCAGATGATCCTCCCCGCGCTGCTGCCGCTCATTTTCGTCATTGGCATGGCCTACGTCGGTATGCACGCCCTCGGTGGCGTGCTCATCGGCACCATCGTCACCGGTCTCTTCGTCGGCATCTCCATGACCGGAGCCGGTGGCGCTTGGGACAACGCGAAGAAATACATCGAAGAAGGCAATCACGGCGGCAAAGGCAGCTTCGCCCACGCCGCCGCTGTCACTGGCGATACCGTCGGCGATCCTTACAAAGACACCGCCGGCCCTGCAGTGAATCCGATGATCAAAGTGGTGAACATCCTCGCCATCCTCATCATCCCCATCATCTTCAAGAAGTAGTCCGCGAGTCCTCTCGCGGTGCATTTCAGGCGAAGGACGCGAGTCCTTCGCCTTTTTTGTTTTCTACCCATGAAAGCCGCGAGTGATTCGGGATGCAGGAATCCCGTTCAGTGCTCCTTTCCGGCCTCCATGACCCTCCAAATCCCTGATTACCCCTTCAAAGCCTTCATTTTCGACTGCGATGGCACCCTCGTGGACTCGATGCCGCTGCATTACATCGCCTGGTGTGAGGCGCTCAAAGCACATGGCGCGGAGTTTGAGTTTACGGAGGAGTTTTTCTACGGCCACGCCGGGGTGAAGGAACAGGATGTGGTGCGCATTTTGAATGAGATGCACGGCACGAGCATCGATCCCGTGGCCGTGGATGAGACGAAGGCGCAGATTTTTCACCGTCGCATCCCCGAGGTGCTGCCAGTGGAGTCCGTGGCGGCCTTCGCGAGATCGGTGGCGGGGCGTTTCCCCATCGCCGTGGCCTCGGGAAGCGCAGAGGATACGGTGCGAGGCTGTTTGAAGGCCACCGGGCTGATAAACCTCTTCGAGATCATCATCACGCCGAAGGATGTGCGACTGGGAAAACCGGCACCGGATATGTTTTTGCTGGCAGCCGAGCGCATGGGCATCGCCCCGGCGGATTGCCTCGTGCTGGAGGATGGAAACAGCGGCCTGAAGGCGGCGGAAGCAGCGGGGATGCAGGCCGTTTTTATTCCACGCACGCTTCGTTGAGAAAAGATTGACGTTTTGGCACGCAGTGTGGTCTGATGGAGCCCTCAAACCAACAGTCCACCCATCCTCATGCTCAAAGAATTCAAACAGTTCATCCTCAAAGGCAACGTCGTCGATCTCTCCACTGGTGTGATCATCGGTGCCTCCTTCGGGGCCATCGTCACCGCCTTCACCAAAGGCATCGTCGAGCCAGTTCTCGGCGTTTTTGGCAGTGGGGCCACGCCGGATTTCAAAATCGAAATCGCCAAGAAAACCGTCGAGGTGATGAAAAAGAACGCCGCCGGAGTCGAGGAGCCAGTCAAGGAATTGGTGCCCGTGCTGCTGGACATCGGGGGCATCATCGGAGCCGTCATGGGCTTTCTCATCACCGCCGCCGTGGTGTTCTTCATCATCGTGAAGCCAGCCAACAAGCTCATGGCTCTCATGAAGAAGGAAGAAGCTGCTGCTCCCCCTCCTGCCCCGCCGGCTGACATCGTCCTGCTCTCCGAAATCCGCGATTTGCTGAAAAAGTAGGGGCTTTGATCCGGCTGGCCTCTCTCCGCAGATGTCGGCGCTTGATCTCGCCCGTGTCCTGATTCAGACCTGCATGCACTATGTGGACCCCCATCAAGACCTTCACCGACATCAAGCTGGAGAAAACCAGCGACGGAATCGCCAAGATCACCATCAACCGGCCGGAGGTGCGCAATGCCTTCCGGCCGCTGACCGTGCGGGAGATGCTGGAGGCCTTTGACATCGTGCATGAGGACCGAGACGTCGGCGTCATCATCCTCTGCGGAGAAGGTCCCCTGGCCTTCTGCAGTGGTGGCGATCAAAAAGTGCGGGGGGAGGCGGGCTATGTGGGTGACGACGGGGTGCCCCGCCTCAACATCCTCGATGTGCAGCGGAAGATCCGCACCCTACCGAAGCCAGTCGTGGCCATGGTCGCTGGCTATGCCATCGGCGGCGGGCATGTGCTGCATGTCGTCTGTGATCTCAGCATCGCCGCCGATAACGCGAAGTTTGGCCAGACCGGCCCCAAAGTAGGCAGCTTCGATGGCGGCCTCGGTTCCAGCTACCTCGCCCGCATTGTGGGACAAAAGAAGGCGCGGGAGATCTGGTATCTCTGCCGCCAGTATGATGCGCAGCAGGCCCTGGATATGGGCCTCGTGAACAAGGTCGTCCCGCTCGCCGAGCTGGAGACCGAGACACTGCAATGGTGCCGCGAGATGCTGCAGCACTCCCCCATGGCTCTGCGCTGCCTCAAAGCCTGCCTGAATGCCGATTGCGATGGTCAGATGGGCCTGCTCGATCTCGCCGGCAATGCCACGCTCCTCTATTACATGAGCGAAGAAGCCCAAGAGGGTAAAAAAGCCTTCGTGGAGAAGCGGAAGCCTGATTTCTCGAAGTTCCCGCGTTATCCGTGATGACCATGCGCCTCTTCGTCCTGCTGCTTCTTTGTTTTCTGAACCTCATTGCATCAGGCCGTGCCGGCACAGTGGACGCGGTCACTTTTGCCGCTCAGCCGGGAAAGCTCTTCATTCCCGTGAGCGAGGCAGTAGATGAACTCGGCTGGGAGGTCATCCGGGATGAAAAAGGCCATGTAACCCGCTTGAACGTCCTGGAATTGCGCCCCGGCATGCTCAGGCAGTTGCTGGATGGCACTGAACTGGTCAGCACAGTGCAGCTCGCGACCGCAGGAGCAGAGGTCGCTGTCATGAATGCCGATGGTGCAGTGAAGGTGGGCGGCTTTTTCCGTGGCTTCACGCTCCGCGCCGGAGCGCAGCGGGTGGAGGTGAGTCTGAAAAACCAGCGCCTCAAAGGCTGGCAAGGAGATCGCCTCGTGCTCGAAACAAAGATCAGTTCCGGGCGGAATGGAGCCACGCCCGCAGGCGAATTTCATGCAGGCCCTTACCGCTCGAAGCTGCATTTTTCGAGTCTCTACAACAACGCCCCCATGCCCTGGAGCGTTCAGATCAACCGTCACATCTTCATCCACGGCTTCAGCAGCGTGCCGGACTACCCCGCATCCCACGGCTGCATTCGCATGCCCCTCACCGGCGGAAACGCGGCCCGCTTCTTCTACGAATGGGTGCTATCAGGCACGCCCGTCAGTGTGAAGAAGGACTGAGCGGGCGCTTACTTCGCGAAGTGCTTCCGGATGGCTTCGACGAGGCCGGGGATGGTGTAGGACTTGGCTTCGACGGCGATGGGCAGTTCGTGCTTTTTGAGCGCTTTGCTGGTGACGGGGCCGATGCTGGCGATCTCGCAGTTTTCGGGAAGTGCCACGCCGAGCTCAAGGAAGTGATCGACGGTGGCGGCGCTGGTGAAGGTGATCATGTCCGCACCTTCATTCTTGAGGCGGGCGAGAGCTTCGAGATTGTCCTCACGCTCGGCGACGGTGCGATAGGCGACGGCTTCATCGACGATGGCTCGCAGGCCGGTGAGTCCATTGGCGATGACTTCACGGGTCTCCTCGGCTTTGACCCAAAGGATGGTCTGGTTTTCGATGTCGTGCTTGTCTTTGAAGGCCTTCACGAGGCCTTCGGCGACGAAGTCTTTCTCCGGCATGAGATCGACGGCGAGATGGCGTGCCTTGATCTTTTCAGCTGTGCCGGGTCCGATGCAGGCGATGCGGGCTCCGCCGATGCTGCGGGCATCGTTGTAGAGCTTGTCGAACATGGTGAAGAAGGCATCGACGCCGTTCGGGCTGGTGAAGACGATCCAGTCGTATTTGTGGCAGTCCTGCACGAGCTCGCCAAAGCTGAGCAGGTCGTTCGGCTCCTCGATGCGGATGGTGGGCAGCTCGATGACATCGGCTCCAAGATCGGCGAGCTGGCGGCTGAGCACGCCGGCCTGCTGACGGGTGCGGGTGACGACGATGCGCTTGCCAAAGAGCGGGCGGTTTTCGAACCAGTTGATGTTGTCACGCTCGGTGACGACATCGCCGACGACAGCGACGGCGGGCGCTTTGAAACCGGTTTCCTTCACCTTCTGAGCCATGGTGCCGAGCGTGGCGACGAGGGTCTGCTGGCGGCCGGTGGTGGCCCAGCGGACGAGGGCCATGGGCGTCTCCGCCTTGGCACCGTGCTTGATGAGTTCGCCGGTGATCTCTTCCATGCGCTCGACGCCCATGAGGAAGACCTTGGTGCCCTCCGCCTGGGCGAGTTTGGCGTAATTGAGGGACGTTTCGCTCTTCGTGGGGTCCTCGTGACCGGTGAAGATGGTCAACTGGGAGGCGTGGGAGCGATGCGTGATGGGAATGCCGGCGTAGGCTGGCCCGGCGATGGCGGAGGTGATGCCGGGGACGATTTCAAAGCGCACGCCCGCTTCGGCCAGCTCGGCGGCCTCCTCGGCACCACGGCCAAAGAGCACGGGGTCACCGCCTTTGAGGCGGGTGACGGTCTTGCCCTCGCGGGTGAGCTTGACGATGAGTTTGTTGATTTCCTCCTGGGGGAGCGTGTGATCACCGGCTTTTTTGCCCACGTAGATGCGCTCCACATCGGGCTTCCCATGCCGGAGGATCTCGATGTTCACGAGGTAGTCGTAAACGAGCACGTCCGCCGCGGCGATGCACTCCTTCCCCTTGATCGTGAGCAGCCCGGGATCGCCCGGGCCCGCGCCGACGAGATAACAAATGCCAGTGGAAAGAGTCTTTTTAGCCATGAGGGCCGTCACAGTGCCGAGTGGGACGGATGTCGCAAGGGCGGTGATGCTTTGGAGGCAGCCGCCCTCGCACAAAAACCGCTTCCCTCATCACGGCGTGGCGATGCTGGCGCTGGTCCTCACATTCCGCGTGGGCGCGTAGGTGTAACCTGAAAGCGTGATGCCAGTGACGGTGAACGTGAAGGTGCCGCGTTTCCTGGTGCGGGTGGAGGCAAAGGAGATGGTGCCGCTGCGGCTCGTGGTGCCGGAAACGGTCCCGCTGGCGAGGCCACTCCAGGTGCCGGTGACTCGGGCATTGCGCACGAGAGCACCGCTTTGATCCCGCACCGTGACGGTGCTGGTGGCGGCATAGCCCTGACGCGTGCTGCTGAGGGTCAAGGCGAGATTGCCCACATAGATGACCTTGCTGGTGCTGGCTTGGACGATGATCGTGACGGTGGCGGCCACGGAGGAGAGGCCGGAATTGTCCACCACGACGAGCGAGGCGGTGTAGGTGCCTGGGTTGGCGTAGGTCTTCACCGGGTTGGCCACGTTTGAGGTGCTGCCATCGCCAAAATCCCAGTCGTAGGCGGCAATGGTGCCATCGGGATCATAACTGCCGGTGCTGGAGAAGCTCACTGCGAGCGGTGCAGTCCCAGTCGTGGGCGTGGTGGCCTGGGCGACGGCGATGGGCGCGACGCCGGTCACCGGGACAACGGTGCCAGTGAGGCTGAACTGGCCGAGGCTGCCGTAGTCATCGTAAGCGGTGAGCGGGCTGCCAGTGCCCACGCCATCCACCGCGAGGTAGTAGGTGCCCTGGGTGAGCGTGGTGCTGAGCGAGGCATTCAGTGTGGCCGGATTCGCTGAGGTGATGAGGTTTCCGAGGCCGTCGTAAAGGGCGAGTTGCAGGTCGAGGTTCGGCGAAGGGGCGGCGGGCGTCGCTGTGAAGCTCACCGGGCCTGCGCCGGTGCGGAAGGAGAACAGATCCGCATCTGCCCGGCGCTCGATGATGCCGCTGGCGCTCAGGGTGCTGCCGGTGAGCGGCGTGGCGTTCAGGATGCTGTCTCCATGCGCATCGGTGCGGTAACCGGTGATGCCCGCGATGATGGCCGTGTCGTCCTGGAGGTTGTTTGCCAAGGGGTAATCACCCTTGCTCCATTGGCTGACCTCCTGGTAGTAGCCCACACCCATGATGGGAGCCCAGTTGGCATGGCCAGTGTAGTAGCCGACGGCTGCCGTGGTGCCACTCGCCACTTGGCCGTCGTGACTGAGATTGAAGGTGTGGCCCGCCTCATGGCTGACGGCCTCCGCCGTGTATTTGGCGCTGCCATTGCCGAGCTGAGCAGTGAAGACGAAGCAAGGCGTGTCGGAGTTCCAGGTGAAGGAATTCAAATACGCCACGCCACCGGCACCGGCTCCATACCAGTCGTAGCTGCTGCCACCAATGCACACGCGGACGCCGAATTGCGCATCCGTGCTGGTCGTTTTGCGCAGCGCCTCCACACCGGGGTCCTGCGTGGTCACATCCACATCGAAGGGGGCATAGTCTTCCGCCACGCGCTGCCAGATGGAGTAGATATTGTCGAGCTCCGCCTGCGAAAAGGTGGTGCTGACGGTGGTGTCGTTCGAGTAGGGCGGCGTCACAATGACCGCTCCGGCGGCGAAGGCGGAGTTCCATGAGGTGCCGGTCGTGGTGTGGCCGTCAAAGTCGAGGTAGATGACCTTCGCAGCCCCGGGCTTGCTGTGCAGGGCAAAGGTCTCGGTGGAGGTCAAAGCGGCTGCCGTGCCAGTGCCGGAGGCGGTGGTGGCCTGGGCGATGACGTTTTGCAGGGGCAGCAGCCCTTCGCAGACAAAGTGAAGGCGTCCCTGGCGGTCAGAGCGCAGCGTTTTTTCCTGCGCACAGAGCTTCACGAAGTCCGTCGCGCTCCGGTCATACCACGCGGCCACTTGGGTGAGCTTCGCCCCGAGTAGCGCAGGGATTTCCTGGGAGCGCCCGTGTCGGGGGAGATTCTGCTGCGGGAAGGCTTCGCCTCGGCGGTTCGTCTGAGCCTGGAGGGTGGCGGAGGCGATCAGGACAGCCGCGAGCCCGATCGAGTGGGTGAAGGTAGGGAGGCGCATGGTGTAGCGGGCGTTGTTGGCCCATTTTTCTATAATTACCATAAAATACCTTTCTTGGTCAATGTTTTCGGCGACCTCCACCCGATTGAGGGCGTCGACCTCCCTTGCCCCGCCCGAAATTCCTTTCAACCCGTCGTTGCCGAAAGCGGATCGCTTCGCCTAAGTGTGCCATTCCTTCACTTATGGACGACCAAGCCACCGTTCTCATCGTCGATGATGAAAAGCACACCCGAGATGGCCTGCGCCTGTCGTTGGAGGATGATTTCGACTGCTACGTCGCCTCCAACGCGGCCGAGGCCATCGAGTACCTCCGCAATGACCGCATCGATGTGATGCTCACCGATCTCCGTCTCGGCGAAGACGATGGCATGAAGCTCCTCGAAGCCGCTCTCGCCCTGCCCAAGGCACCCGTTTGCATCATGATGACGGCTTACGGCAGTGTGGATACCGCTGTGGAGGCCATGCGCCGGGGGGCCTACCACTTTGTCACCAAGCCGCTGAACCTCGACGAGGTGGAGCTTTTGATCAAACGAGCCCTCCGCAGCCGCACGCTGGAGCACGAAAACGTGGCACTGAAGCAGCAGGTGGAGCGGAAATTCTCCATCGAGGGCATTTTGGGCCAGGCAGAGGTCATGAAGCCCATCATGGATACCATCCAGCAGGTGGCCCCCTCCCGCGCCACCGTGCTTATCGAAGGTGAAAGCGGCACCGGCAAAGAACTCGTCGCCCGCGCCATCCACAACCTCAGCGGCCGCCCCAAGGCCAACATCGTGGCCGTGCATTGTGCGGCCCTTTCGCCGCAGATCCTCGAAAGCGAGCTCTTCGGCCACGAGAAAGGGTCCTTCACCGGAGCTCAGGAACGGCGAATCGGCCGCTTCGAGCAGGCCAATGGCGGCACGCTCTTCCTCGATGAGATCGGCGAAATCGATGCCAGCACGCAGGTCAAACTCCTCCGAGCCCTCGGCGAACAAACCATCGAACGCGTCGGCAGTAGCAAGCCCATCTCCATCAACGTCCGCGTCATAGCCGCCACGAATCGCAACCTCGCCAAGATGGTCGAGGAAGGCAAATTCCGTGAGGACCTCTACTGGCGACTCCGCGTCGTTACGCTGCACCTGCCGCCGCTGCGAGACCGGAAAAGTGACATCGCCGTGCTGGCCGATCACTTTTTGAAGGAGCTCGCCAAAGCCAACGGCAAGACCTACAAAGCTCTCGGCGATGACGCCCTGCCCGCGATGATGAAATACGACTGGCCGGGGAACATCCGCGAGCTGCGCAGCGCCATCGAGCACGGCGTGGTGATGAGCAACAGCAGCCGCGTGATGCTCAAACACCTCCCCGCCTATCTTTTGAACCCCGGCGGCCTTTGGGTGAGAAAAACGCCTGCTGCGGAAGCACCTCCCGAAGCCGCCCCGCAGGCCAAAAGTGATCTCGATGTCGAGGAAGCTGAGCATCAACTCATCCTCACCGCCCTTCAGCGCAGCGGAAACAACCGCACCGTGGCCGCCGAACTCCTCGGCATGAGCCGCCGCACCCTTCAGCGCAAACTCAAGGAGATGAACATGGTCCGCACCCACCGGCGCCGCATGAAGCCCGAGCTGGGTGGTTCGATAGGCGAAGGGCTCTAGTCAAACGTCAGACTGCCCCCGCCCGCTTTCTCCATTTGCACACACCCCCACGCCTCCCATGGTGCCACACCCCCATGGCAAGCATTACGAACGAAAAACTCCTCGCCCACACCCAGTGGCTTGATGGCGACAACAAAACCGGCCGCCGCCTCAATGAAACAGGCATGAATTTGGCCGGAGCCGTCCTCAACGACCTCAACCTCGCCAAAGCGCACTTCATCGGCACCACGATGACCAAGGCCAATCTGGCCGGCACTAACCTAAGCGAGGCCGATTTCAGCGGAGCGAACCTCGACAGTGTCAATTTCACCGGCGCAAACCTCAGCGCCGCCGATCTCGGCGGCGTCTCTCTGCGCAATGCAAACCTCACCGGAGCCAACTTTCGTGGTGCTGACCTCTCCGGGGCCAATCTCGAAGGCTCGAACCTCACCGAGGCGGACTTCACCGAGGCCGACCTCATCGCCGCGAACCTCAACCGCACCACGCAGACCGGCCTCATCATCACCGGAGCCAAACTGGCGGACACCCAAGGCCTGCGAGGCTGAGCCTGAGCGCTTATGAAGCCCTCCTGGTCCATCCGCCTTGTCCGATCGCTGTTTTTCGCGATGTCCGTCTTTGTCGGCATCGCCATCGCGCTCGGCATGGAGGAACCAGCTTGGGTGGGCGCTTTGCTGGGGCTTGCTTACATGGGCATCCTCCTCGGACTCGACATCGTCTTTGCCCGCTTTTCGCTGCGTGATTTCTCCCACGCCACCGTCGGCCTCGCCATCGGGCTGTTTTGCGCCTGGCTGGTCACCCGCATCGGTGTCTTCCAGCTCGCCTACTTTCAAAATCAGCCCAATGCCGAGATGCTCCGCACCATCGTGGAGGTCTGCATCTACGGCTCGCTGGCCTTTCTCGGCATCAGCTTTGCACTGCGCAGTGATCGTGATCACTTTGCCTTCCTCATCCCTTTCGTGCGCTTTCGCCGCGAAGGCTCCGAAGGCGAACCTGTCGTGCTCGATCTCACCGTCGCCGGTGACAGCCGCGTGCTCCGCCTCCTCAGCACCGGCTTCCTCAGCGGCACCATCGTGGTGCCTCGATTCGTGCTCGATGAGCTTCAGCGCATGTCCGAATCCGAGGATCCCATCACGTCGCACAAAGGGAACCGCGGTCTGGAAATGATCGAAAAGCTCCGCGGGATGCCCGACGCACGCGTTTCCGTGCATGAGAACGCCGGTGGAGCCGATCTGCCCGTCGATGCCCGTCTCGTCTCGCTCGCTCGCGAGGTGAATGCCCGCCTCCTCACCAATGATGAAGGCCTTGCCAAGGTCGCCCGCCTTCGCGGCATCACCGCCCTGAGCTTCCCTGAACTCACCGCTGCCCTCACCGTCGAGCTCGGCGTGGGAGATGAACTCACCCTCGCCCTCACCAAAACCGGCAAAGATAAACATCAAGCCGTCGGCTATCTCGACAACGGCACCATGATCGTCGTGAACCAAGCCGCTGCGCTCCTCGGCCAAACCGTGCAGGTCGTCGTCTGCGGTGCCCACAACACCACCGCAGGCCGCCTGATCTTCGCTGAACTCAAAGCCAAAGTTTGAGCACCCTCAGCGTGCGCCTCGAATCACTGGCGCCAGCCACTTCGCCGTCTCATCGGCGATGACGTTGTAACCCGCCAGATTCGGGTGCCGGTCGCCGGCCCAACCTGGAATGTGGCCGAAGAGGCCGTCGAGGCGGTTATCCATCACAACGACCTTCGGTTCGGTGCCCTCGGGCACGACGTAGGGTGTGGCGAGCGGACGGAGTTTCTCGGGGATCTTCGAAAGCGGAAAACGGCGGTAGTTCAGGCCGTCCGGGTTCTTCTTCAGCTCGGCGAGGTAGCGCGGGGCGATGTCGAAGAGCGTGAGCTTTTCCTCGGCGGCGATCTGCTTGATGAGGACATTGATGTCCTCGTGCAGATTGTCGAGCGCATAGGGAATGGCCGTCATGGGGATGAGCATGGCCTTCGGGTGGTCTTGGCGCAGGCGACCGAGCAACTCCCGAAAATCCTTCGGGAAGGCCGTTTTGAAGTCTTTGACCTTCGCGGCATCATTGAGCCCGTAGCGGATAAAGATGTAATCGGCCTGCGGCTTGGTTTTGACCGCCTTGTCGTAGCGGGTGTCGAGAAGTCGGCGGATGAACTCGCCGCTGACGCCTTCGTTGTACACATCACAGGGCGGCAAATCGCCCTCGGTGGCCAGTTTGACGCGGAGCATGTCTTCGAACTGCGGTTCGTCCGCAGCGTAGCGCTTTGGAAAACTCGCCTCGGTGGTGCTGTCGCCCAGCAGAATGATCTGGAGACGTTTTTTGCCCGCCGTGGCCTCGCTGAAGGCAAAGGGCTGGCCGCCGATGAGTTGATCCGAAGTAATCGTGGGGCAGATGAGACGCTCCACATGCTGCTTGAAGAGCTCCGTGCCGCGTGTGTGACTGACGAAAGGCCAGCGGGCGGGGTTGTACATCGTGTCGGTGAGGTCCCGCATGAGCACGACGTGCTTGCCGTTCTTCGCCATCTGCCGCAGGCCAAAGGGGCGGCCGCTCACGCACATGTTGAAATGCACGCCCATGAGGATGACGTTGTCGATGTTTCGCGCCTCAAGGAGGTTCCAAATCTCAACGCCACTGTCGCTGATGGCGTCCTTTTCCTGGTCGATGCGCAGCAGGTCGATCTGTTTCGTCCAGGGCGCTTTGGGATTGAGTCCCTTGGCTTCGAGTTCCTTCGCCCACGCCGCATGCTCGACGGGATCATCGTCTTCGCCGCCATCGCTTTGATCCAGTGGATACACCGCCATCTCCTCGGTAGCGATTTGTTTGCACCACTCGCCGATCTTGTCCGGCAAACGTGCTGCGGATGGCGCGGTCATGGCCCGTTCTCGGGCGGGTGTGCCTTCGTAAGGCTTCATGCAGGAGCTCGGTGCATGAATGATCAGCACGCCAGCGGCGCGGGCCTTTTCGAGCACTTCGTTCATTCGCGGAGCCATCTCAACCTCGCGAGTGACCGCATTTTTGCAGTGATGCAGGTCCCACATGTCACACGCGATGATGGCTGTGCGAGAAGCCAACCATTGCTCCTTCACCAGCACAGCCCTGCCCTTGGGAGAGCGGGATTGCAGGGTGAGCAAAAGCGGTGCTTCAGCCGCAAAGCTGGCCACAGCGAGAAAGAGAAAGGCGATGAGACGCATGCAAACTATACGCCGTCAGCACCTTGTCATTTGTCAGCAACAACAAAACAAGCCACAGAAGTTCGTCATGAAGTTCCTGATACTGTCGCTCTTTGTTTCCTCAGCCTTAGCTCTCGACCTGCCACAGGGAGGCGTGGATGTGCGTGGCGATGCGGCTTTGCAGGCCAGTGCATCGGTGGCAGTGGGCAAAGTGGAGCCGTTGGAGATCGGTAAACGCATCACGATCGCGAAGGCCGAACCGGCAAAGGCTTTTGCGGCACAGTTCAGGGCTCCGGTTGAGACTGAGGTCACGAAGAAAGAGCGGGTGCTGGCCATCATCAAAGCGCGGGTCGTGGGCGAGGAGGAGTCGGGTGAGGTGCTGGCGAAGCTTCAGCTCCGAGGTGCGCCTTACACTTCGTTTGGTCCGACGATTGGCGTGGGTATTCATCGCGAGTGGACGGAGCAGCCGGTGGTGTTTGTGGCGGAGAATGCGGTGCCTGCGGATAAAGCAGGGATCGTCCTGCTGTGCGGTCACAAGGAGCAAAGCATTGAGGTCGAGAGCATCCGCGTGCTGAAGTATCCGGCGACGATGGATCTGGTCTTGTTTCCGAGGGCGAAGCTCATCAAGCGCACTTACGTGGGCCGCGAACCGGATGCGCCGTGGCGAAAAGCGGCGCTGGAACGCATCGAGCAGCATCGGAAGCAGGATTTATCGATGATTGTGAAGGGCGAGGACGGCCAGCCACTGGTTGAGACGGAGGTCAAACTCTCGCTGCGGCGTCATGCCTTCGGTTTCGGCTCCGCCGTAGTGGCGAAGCGTTTCAGCAGCGAAGGCGAGGACGACCGTCGCTACCGAGACATCGTCGATAAGCTCTTCAGCATCGTCGTTTTCGAAAACGACCTCAAAGACGGCAACTGGGGACCTGACTTCAAGGACGACCAAAAAGCCAAACGCAACGCGGAACTGGATGCGGCCTTCAACTGGCTCGCCGAACGACACATCCCAGTGCGCGGGCATTACCTCATGCAGGTGGCCACGCCCTTCAATCTGCATGACATCAAAGACAATGAAGTGATCCGCCAGCGCACGCTCGACAGCGTGAAGGAGCGCATGGCCTTTGTGAAGGATCGCGTCGTCGAGTGGGATGTGATCAATCACCCCATCGCCTGGGGCGGTGCGGACATGCTGAACAAGCGTCCCGGCCTCGGAACGCTCGACCGCGAAGTCTTCACTCTGGCACGCTCGCTGACGAAGCTGCCCTTTTTCATCAACGAGGATCAGGTCTTCCGTCCCGGTCCGCAGTGCGATGACACCTTCACCTACATCGAGAAGCTGAACGCCGATGGATTCAAGGTCGCAGGCCTCGGCAATCAGGCGCACTTCCATGAGAGCTACCTGCCCTCGCCGGAGCATCTGCTGGCCGTGACGGATCAGTTTGCGAAGATCGTGCCGCATCAAAGCATCACCGAATACGACATCGTGACCACCGAGGACGAGGAACTGGCCGCCGACTACACGCGGGATGTGCTCATCGCCGTCTTCAGCCATCCGGCCTACACGAGTTTTCTGCTGTGGGGCTTCTGGGAAGGCTCGCACTGGAAGGCAGAGGCCGCTTCGTGGTCGAAAGACTGGTCGATCCGGCCTCGCGGCGAAGTTTTGCAGGAATGGATCGGCCGGAAGTGGCACACGGAGGTCACGGTGAAGACCGATGCGAAGGGCAAAGTCTCGTGGCGTGGTTTCCCCGGCTGGTATGAGGTCACGGCGCAAGGCCGCACGAGCTTGGTGAAGCCGGAATGAGATTACAGCTTGTCGTGCATCTCATGCACCTTCTTGGCGATGCGGTCCTCGACATCCTCGGCCCATCCAGCGGCGGCTTCGTAGCCGCCTTCTTTGAGCACGCGAAGGCTTGGCATGTAGCCGGTGTAGTCGTTCGAGTAACCGGCCACCCACACCCCTGCCTCGCCCGCAAACTCGCGTTTGAAGCGCAGGGAATAATCGACCACCACCTCACTGCCGAGGGTGATGAAGGTTAGATCCTTGCCGATCTTGATGACCTGCACGGGATAGTCGTGGTCTTCGCGCTTCTTGTTGGCGTAGCTGAGCTTGATCTCCTCATACGCGGCGCGGATCGGACCTGTAACGGCTCGCGGATTCACGCTAAGAGCCATCTCGACGGCATTTGAGAGCGAGCGACCATGCTGCATGGAGAGTTCGAGATCGGTGACACCTGGAACGACATCACTGCGTCGCGGATAGGGATTCTGATCGCCGCCGCAGCCCATCAAAAACAAGGCGGTGAAGCCCGGGCGATGCTCCTGAAGGTATTCCTGCGCGAAGCCCGCGTAGTCGCCGCACCAGTTGTAGAAGCCGAGGGAGGTGTTGTGGCAGGCATAACCGAAGAGCGTGGCCTTTAACGTGCCGTCGGGTGCCTCGACCCGCAGCGCCGGCACCTCGTGATCGACCGGACCATTCGGATTCGGAGCCTTGTTGGCGTTCGGATGGTCGGGCGGCAGCGTGTAGTCACGGCGACGGTTCATCGCGAAGCCGCAGCGGGCCTTGTTCCAGGTGAGGCGGGCGGGTTGCATGTCCGTCAAAGCTTTGCCGATGAGGGCGACGAGGTCGCTTTGCAGCTTCTGCGTGTAGTCCCAGGCATCGCGGGCACGCTGATCATCTTTTTCCGTGAGCGGCGTGGTGCGCAACGACGGCCCGCTGTGCGTGTGCGAGGCGTTCATGACCAGATTGGCCTGTGGGAGCTTGAATTGCTTTTCCGCCTCTGCCGCCACCGCACGGCGCATGAGCTGCGGCACGCCGATGAGATCCAGCGTGACGAAAACGAGCTTGTTCCCCTGCTCATCTTGAAGCGCCAGCGCCTTGGCAAAAAGCTCCTGTACCTTGCCCTCGGCCGGTTTTTTCCTCGCGGCATAGCCGGCCATCCACAGCATTTTTTGCGGCGTGACCTTCAGCGTGGCCGCGCCGGCCTTCCAATTCGCCGGAACATGCGGCGCGAGGGACTTTGGCGGCGCGGGAGGTGACAGTGGCGTGGCCCCAGGAGGCGCGGCGTGCAGGGTGAAAGCGCAAAAGAGGGCGGCGAGAAGGATTCGAGGCAGCATGAACCTTCTACGCCGCCCGGAGGGCGGTTTTGCCGTCCCCGAGACAGTCTCAAATCTACCAGAAAACCGGTTGATTCACCTTTATCAGCCGCCTATAGACTCGGCCCCAACGACTTCGCGCGGTTAGCTCAGTGGTAGAGCATTACCTTGACATGGTAGGGGTCACAGGTTCGAACCCTGTACCGCGCACCATCTCCCTCACGAGAGATGAACTTTTTCTACACTTACGTCCTGCTCTGTGCCGATGGGCATCTTTACGTCGGCTACACATCCGATCTCAGGCAGCGATTGAAGCAGCATCAAGCCGGTGAAGTTCCCTCCACACAACCGAGGCTCCCTGTGAAGCTGGTCTATTATGAGGCCTGCCTTTCTGAGAAAGCAGCCATCTCAAGGGAAAAGCAGCTCAAGACTGGCTTTGGACGCGCCTATCTGCGAAGGCGGCTGAGCGACTGATCGGGGTCACCCCCGCCCGCATCGCTACGCGAAGCGTTGCGGGCGGGGGTTCGAACCCTGTACCGCGCACCATCTCCCTCACGAGAGATGAACTTTTTCTACACTTACGTCCTGCTCTGTGCCGATGGGCATCTTTACGTCGGCTACACATCCGATCTCAGGCAGCGATTGAAGCAGCATCAAGCCGGTGAAGTTCCCTCCACACAACCGAGGCTCCCTGTGAAGCTGGTCTATTATGAGGCCTGCCTTTCTGAGAAAGCAGCCATCTCAAGGGAAAAACAGCTCAAGACTGGCTTTGGACGCGCCTATCTGCGAAGGCGGCTGAGCGACTGATCGGGGTCACACCCGCCCGCAACGCTTCGCGTAGCGATGCGGGCGGGGGTTCGAACCCTGTACCGCGCACCATCTCTCAACAAGAGAGATGAAATGAGATGAAACGGAAACGAAGCACTCCGGAGTGATGGAGTTGTGGAGTGATGGGCCGCCACCCAAGCATGGCTCCAACACTCCAACACTCCAACACTCCACGACTCCATTTCTCCAGCACTCCCCTTCCCCTGAAACGATCATTGGATTTGCCTGAAGAGCACGACATCATGCGCCACCCCCAGCCATGCAGTTTCGCCATTCCAAGCACGACGTTTTCATTCCTGACAACACGGATCCGTGGACCGCGCTTCGTCGCGTGACGCACCTCGGCATTGTTTCGCATCAGGACGACCTCGAAATCGCCGCTTACCACGGCATCACGGAGTGTTTTCATGACAAGAACAAGTGGTTCGGCGGTGTCGTCGTGACCGATGGAGCCGGCAGCCCGCGCAAAGGGGCCTACGCCAGCTACACCGATGAGGAGATGCAAAAGGAGCGCCTGCTGGAACAGCGCAAAGCGGCCTTCGTGGGCGAGTACAGCATTCAAATTCAGCTCGGCTACCCAAGCGAAGAGGTGAAGCGCCCGCGCCATGAGCCTTGCATCGCCGATTTGAAGTTCATCCTCGAGCATGCCCAGCCGGAGATTTTGTATCTCCACAATCCCTGCGACCGCCACGACACGCATGTAGCCACCTTTCTTCGCTGCATCGAGGCCCTGCGTGATCTCCCCAAAGAGATGCGCCCCAAGAAGGTCTATGGCTGCGAGGTCTGGCGAAAACTCGACTGGCTGCTCGCGAATGACAAAGTCATGCTCAGCGTGGACAAGCATCCGCACCTGCTGCGCCCTTTGCTGGGTGTTTTCGACAGCCAGATCGCCGGCGGCAAGCGCTACGACCTCGCCGAAGAAGGCCTGCGCCATGCCAACGCGACCTACTTTGACTCGCACACCACTGACGGTGCCGAATCGTTGAACTTCGCCATGGATATGACGCCGCTCATCGAGGACGACCAGCTCGACATGGAGCAGTTCGCCACTCGCTTTGTTCGGCGACTCGAAGACGATGTGCGTGAACGCGTGCGCCGCTTCATGTGATCGTGGTCGCATGGCCGCGCTTCGAAAGAATCAGCACGGCAGCCAGCACGCCGAGAGCGGCATTGATGGCCCAAAGTAGATCTGGATGATGATCGTAGAGCGGCATACCCAGTGCTGAACTGGCAGTGCTCCCGATGGACCAGGCGAAGCTCAAAAAGCCGACGTAGCGCCCACGCATATCCTCCGGTGCCATGTCTGCGGCGTAGGCCTGCTGCCGGGAAAAGGCGCTCATCTCACCCACGGTGAAAATCACCATCATGAGCACGAACGCGATGAGTGCCCCGCTGCCGAGGAAGACGAGAAAGCTCGCCCCCATCAGAATGTAGCCCAGCGCCAGCACGCCGCGCACCGGCCAGGGGCGCAGCATGGCTGCCAGCGGCACCTCAAAGAGGCAAATCATCACGCCATTGAGCGCCAACACATAGCCGCACCAGTCGAGCGGCAGTCCATTGCGCTCAAAGTGCAGCGGAAAGGTCGTGTTCGTCTGCCGGAAGATCCACGCGGTGCAGAGGCAAGCTCCGAAAAGCGCGAGGAAGGGCCGGTTTTGCCGAATCGAGACCCAGGCATGGCTCCAGCCCGCCTGCGAGGCCTCGGTGCGCCGCCCCTTTGGCAGGCAGATCCAGGCGATGAGGCCAAAAATGACCGAGGTGACCGCATCGACCGCAAACAGCCAGAAGAAGGACGCATGCTCCGCCAACAATCCGGCCGTCGCAGGGCCCAGCGACCACGCCAAGTTCACCGCGAACCGTTGCACCGCGAAGGCAATCACCCGGTGCTCCTGCGGCACAATGTCCTGCACGAGCGCCGCACTGGCCGGATGCCCGGCCTCATTCACCGCACCCGTGATGAAGGCGAGCACGGCCAACGCACGCCAATCGACGGCCTGGGATAAGGCGAGCATGCACACGGCCCCCGCAAAGGCGGAGATGGCCATCGTGATGTTTCTGCCGAGACGGTCGGCCAGCCAGCCACCGAGCCAGGCGGCGGCGAAACTCCCCACGGAATAGGCGGCGATGGCATAGCCAGCCTGCGCGGCGGTATTCCCGTTCCGAGTGATGAACAGGGCGAGGAACGGCACGACGAAAACGCCGAACCGATTGACGAAGGTCGCTCCTATGAGAACCCAGAAGGGTCTGGGCAGGAGCCGTAACTGAGAAGAAAGGGACATGATTGGAAAATGAATAAGGGATGCATGGGGAGAGTGGAGATGAGCAGGTACGCAAAACGGGCCGGCTCGTGTGAGCCGGCCCGTTGAAGGCTTTCAAGGTTGCTGTGTTCGTTTCGGATTACAGGCCTTTGCTCACAATGTATTTCACGAGATCGACGACTCGGTTGGAGTAACCCCACTCGTTGTCATACCAGCTCACGAGCTTGAAGAACTTGCTGTTCAGCTCGATGCCGGAGCCGGCGTCGAAGATGGAGCTGTGCTGGTCGTGCATGAAATCGGTGCTCACCACTTCGTCGGCGGTCCAGTTGAGGATGCCCTTGAGGTAGGTCTCGCTGGCCTTCTTCATGGCGGCGGAGATTTCCTTGTAGCTGGTTTCCTTCTCCGTCTTCACAGTGAGATCGACCACGGAGACCGTCGGCGTTGGAACGCGGAAGGACATGCCGGTGAGCTTGCCCTTCACTTCCGGGATGGCGAGGCCCACGGCCTTGGCAGCACCGGTGCTGCTCGGGATGATGTTGATCGCGGCGCTGCGGCCACCTTTCCAATCCTTGGCGCTCGGGCCGTCCACGGTCTTCTGCGTGGCGGTGTAGCTGTGGATGGTGGTCATGAGGCCTTCAGCCACTCCGAATCCTTCTTTGAGAAGCACATGCACCACGGGGGCAAGGCAGTTCGTCGTGCAGGAGGCATTGGAGATAACGTGATGCTTGCTGGCATCATACTTCTCATGGTTCACGCCCATGACGATGGTGATGTCCTCTTCCTTGCCGGGAGCGGAGATGATGACTTTCTTTGCGCCAGCGTCGATATGACCCTGGGCCTTGCTGCGCTCGGTGAAAAGGCCGGTGGATTCGATCACGATGTCCACGCCGAGTTCCTTCCAAGGAAGGGCGGAGGGACCCGCACGCACGGCGAGGCATTTGATCTCGTTGCCATCGACCACCAGGATGTCGTCCTCGGCGAGGTCAGGGCTGCTCTTCTTGGAGAAAACGTTCTCACGGGCTTTACCCTGCGTGGAGTCATACTTCACGAGGTAGGCGAGGTTGTCCGCAGGGACGAGGTCATTGACGGCCACGACCTGGATCTCTTTGCCCAGGAGGCCCTGATCACAGATTGCGCGAAAAACGAGGCGTCCGATGCGCCCGAAACCATTGATGCCGATTTTGACCATAGTGTGTTCGATTGAGTTTGGAGTTTTTTGAGGGCCGCAGACCTAGCCCGGCAGGGGGGCATGTCAACCGTGGAGGCTACCCGCGGCAGCAAGCAGCCTGCCAATCACCAGACTTTCGCCATTGCCCCGCTCCGCTTAGGCGCTACGTCTTCCCCCAACTCATGTTTGTCGATCAGATCAAAGTTTATGCCCGCGCCGGTAAAGGTGGCGACGGGTCCGTGCATTTTCACCGTGGCAAGTTCCGTCCCAAAGGCGGCCCCGACGGAGGCGATGGTGGCCGTGGTGGCAGCGTCATCCTCGAAGTCGATCCCAGCACGGACAGCCTGCGCAATTACGTCTTCAATGGCAAGCTCATCGCCGAGGACGGCCAGGGCGGCCTCGGCAGGCAATGCACCGGTCGCAGCGCCGTCGATAAAGTGTACAAAGTGCCACCGGGCACCGTGGTGAGCCGCATCATCGAGGAAGAGGACCCTGAAACCGGTGAGTCCGTTCTCCGCTTCGAGCCTGTGGCTGATCTCGTCGAGACGGGATCGCATTTTGTGCTCTGCAAAGGCGGCAAGGGTGGCAAAGGAAACATGAATTTCGTCACCAGCACGCATCAGGCACCGCGTGAATTCACCCCTGGCACGCCGGGTGATGAAGGCAGCTTCCACTTTGAGCTGCGCAGCATCGCCGAGGCAGGCCTCGTGGGCGCGCCGAACGCGGGCAAATCCACCCTGCTCTCCAAGCTGAGCGCCGCGAAGCCAAAGATCGCCAACTACCCCTTCACCACGCTCCAGCCGATGGTGGGCGTGATCGAATTTGCCCCCTTCCGCCGTGGCACGCTGGCGGACATCCCCGGCCTCATCGAAGGGGCGCATCAAAACATCGGCCTCGGCCATGATTTCCTGCGCCACATCATGCGCTGCCGCGTGCTTCTTTTCGTCGTCGATACCGCCGGCACCGAGGGCCGTGATCCTGTGGCCGATCTCGAAACCGTCCGCACGGAGGTGTCCCTCTACTCCAAGGAGCTCTCCAAGCGTCCCTGGTGCATCATTGCGAACAAATGCGATCTCCCCGAATCCGAGCCCCATCTCGCCAATCTCAAAGAGCGCTTCAAACGCGTCAAAATCCATCCCGTCTCCGCCCAGACCGGCCAGGGCCTCGACAAGCTCCGCTCCTGGCTCGATGACAAGATCGGCTACGATGTGACGAAGTAAGTGTTTTTGATCTCTTACTTCTCCGCCGCCTCAGGTGTGTAAGAGGCAGCGAGATCGACTTTGAAGCGCCAGTTGATGACCTCGGCTTGTGGGGCGTCCTGGCGTTGGAAAGTCAATGAGACCACGACTTCCTCACGGCGAATGCGGTAGGGGAACTGGTAGCGCAGGCTCTTTGAGGCCTCGTCATAGAGGGCGGGCACGGTGCCCAGGCCACCGATGCGGAGCTTCACGCTTTCGGGGATCACAGCACCAACGTTCGCTAGGCTGGCCTCGATCATTGGGCGACGATCCGTGATGATGGAATCGGGCTTCGGGGTGAGTTCGACGATCAATTTGCCGCTCTCGTCCTTCGCATCGGCGAGGAGAAATTTGTTTGAGGCGACATCACCACGTCCACGGAAGCTGGTGGCGAGCTTGAAGTTGGTGTCGCTATCCCCGTGGATGATATAGCGGCCAAGTTTCCCATTGGGCGTCTCCCAGCCGACCTTTTGGCCGTTCACGGTGACGAGGCTTTCGTAGCCGATTTGGAGGCCGGTCTCCATGATGGCATCGTCAAAGATGCCGTAGGGATAGGCGAAGGAAGGAATCTTCACTTTGAGATTCTGCTCCAGGAACTCCCGCGAGTCCTTCAACTCGGAGAGAATCCACTGCTGGAAGTCTGCATCGGTCATCTTGCCCTTCGGCTTCTTTTTGAGGCTCTCATGCGAGACGCTGTGGCTGCCGATCTCGCAGCCATGCTGCATCATCTCTTTGATCTGTGCCCAGTTCATCGAGCGGCCGCCGATGTTCACATACTTCTTGTAAAGATAGACCGTGAACGGGAAGCCAAACTCCTTCAGCACGGGATAGGCATAGGTGTAAACGCCTTCCCAGCCGTCGTCGAAGGTGATGACGATGGACTCTTGCGGGATGTTCTTTTCGCCCTTCTTCCAGGCCATCACATCGGCCAGCGGGATGACTGGGATCTGCGAGTCTTTGATGGCCTGCATCTGCTCGCGGAATTTCGATCCCGCGATGAGCATCGGGCTGCCGCCACGGTCACGCACGTCGTGGTAGCCGAGGACGGCCACGTTGGCGGATTTGTTCAGCTCAAAGGCGGGAGCGGCCGGGATCACCGGCTCCGGAGCGGCGGCTTCGAGCATGGCGGAGTCCTTCAGCTTCTTCTCGATGAGCTCCTGCTCGGGCGTGAGCTGTGGCTCGGCCGGCTTGGGCGCGGGTTTGGGCGGCAGGGCGCCGCTTTTCTCCGCGAGGCGCTCCAGCTTGTCCTGGATGCGCTTGCACGCAGGCAGCGCCGCGAGGGACAGCAGGGCGAGGATCGAAAGCGTGAGACGATGCATGAATGGGAAAAAGGCTACGAGGCCGGTTTGGCCAGCGTGATATAGATGTGGCGCAAGATGAGGCTGGAACTCGATTTGTCACCCGCCGTGATGCGCAGATCACGGGCGCGGAGGTCGCCGGGCAAGGTCACGCGGCCGAGGCGCAGCACGCGGAAGGTTTCGGCATCCTTCGTGACCTTCTCCACCGGCAGTTCGGCTTCGATCTGCTGGCCCGCGAGGTCTGCCACGAGCTTCAGCGGCGCGGAAAGCACCGGGCAGGCATACTCGAGGTGCAGTTCGTAACTGCCCGCGGCCATGAACTCCACGCGCCATTCCATCTCACCGATCTTCGCGGTCGGCTCGACGGATACGCTGCCCTTTGAAAGCGCTGGCGAGAGGGCAATGACGGCCTGCGCGGCTTCTTTCGGCTTTGCGGGCGCTTCCGGCATGGGCATTGGCATGGCAGGCTGTGGAGCACGAGCGGCGGCGAGGTCGATCACGCCACCACGTTTTAGCAGTTCCTGCACGCGGGCGATCTCCGCGAGGTAGGGAGCATTGTCCGAGGCACTCACGGCCCCTTTTTGCAGGCCAATC
The DNA here is from genome assembly GCA_016713245.1 of Verrucomicrobiaceae bacterium. GTDB lineage: Bacteria > Verrucomicrobiota > Verrucomicrobiia > Verrucomicrobiales > Verrucomicrobiaceae > Prosthecobacter. The sequence goes on from JADJPM010000004.1 coordinate 3,567,164, forward strand.
AAATACTGGCTGATGAGCGGAATGTGCCGCGTGCTCAGCTCCCGCTGATAAATGGCCTCCATCTGCTCCAGCGTCGCAGGTGCGGTCGTCTGCGCCGGCAAAGCGGAGACAGCAATGAGCATGATGAAAGCGGCGCGGATCATTTCTTCGAGTTGTTGTCGTGGCTCAGCGCCCAGGCACCCGAGGGCGGCACGCGCGTCTTCGCGGCCTGCTCGCGGGCAAAGAGAGACTTCAGCAAAGCGTTCTCTCCCATGCTGCTCTTCTTGTTTATCGGCACAAACAACGCAGCGAGGCCTTGATCGATAAGCACATTCTGAAACAGGCCCACATCCGGCAGAAACACCAGCGCCTCCAGTTCGTCCGCGCCTTCACGCATCGGCCGGGCCACGAGGCGCAGTGTTTTGCCACGCAAATAGCCAGCGGTGAATTCCTGCGCCGCACGCCCGACCGCCAGCGCGTCTTCGACATCCACGCGAAACCTCGCCGCCATCGTGTTCAGGATCTTGTCATCGCTTTTCACCGGAGCACACACCACCCAAAGCAGGCGCACCTTCAGCTCGCGGCCTTCGTGCAGCACCTTGAAGCGATCTCCTGCCTCCGGTGGCCCCTCGGCCAAAGTGGCTTCAATGACCTCATCGAAGCCATCGAGATTTCCTGCCGCATCCGCCAGCGAACGCGGCGGCGAGAAGCGCGGCTTCTCGTCCTTTTTCTCCGCCAGACGCTCCAGACGCTTCAACTCGGTCTTCACCTCGTTTTTATCTTTGGCATCCACACGCTCCAATTCGGTCCGATAAGCCTCCACGACGGCTTTTTGCGCCTCGGCGAGTTCGCTGGCCAAAGTCGAGCGAATGGCCTCCAGCGCCGCTTTCGCATCCACGGGCTCCACTTTGGCCCTCGGCGCGGCTTCCGTCACCGGCACGAGTCTCAGACCACGCAGCCGGATGATATTCGCCGGATACCCGCTCGCCGCCACGAGCCGTAGCGTGATCGGGGTGCGAGTGAAGGTCATCTCCCCACTTTGCACCTTCGCAAAGGTCGTCTCATCGGCGCTTTGGGTGATCTCCATGGTCACGCGGTTGTTGGTGGCACTCGAGAGGCCGGTCACCTCGCCAAACTCGAACACTGCCTTCTCCTGCGGCTGCATTTTCGCGGACGCAAAGGCCACCGGCGCATCCGTCATGTTCGCCTCGAACTCCAGACGATACTTCCCCGGCGTGAGCCGGAAGAGCGACCACTCCACGCCACTGCCACTCGAACGAAAATTGCCCAACGACTCACCCGAAGCCTGCGCCGACCCCATCATCCGAGTGCCCGCCAAGCCGAGGGGCACCGCGTTCGTGCTCTCCGCTCCTTCATAAATCACCGCGAGCTGCTGGCGACGCTGCTGGAACTGCTTCGCCTGCTCATAGTCACCCGCCGCAGCCAGCGCCGTCTCACGAGCCGCCAACGCCAGCACATACTGCTCCGTAACCTTCTGCGAATCCGCCAGCGCCTTCGTCAGCAAAGCCTGGCGAGCCTCCACCAGATCCGCAGGCTCCTGCGCCGCGATGCTCGAAGCAGCAAGGAGAGCGAAGAAGATTCTGGAGAGCAGCAAGCGCATGAGAGAGGGATTCAACGGGAGGCGGGCACCAGTTCCACACCGAGGAGTTGCATGAGATTGTCTTTAAAAATCGTCGCCGCGGTGAGCGTGAATGTCGTGGCACCTTCGCTGAGCTTCAACGTGCCGAGGTTTCGTTCCTCCGGCCCCTTCAGCGTGGTCTCGATGGTTCCCGTGAGCGTGAAGCGAGCCTCCTTTGCCGTGAGGCTACCGCCTTCCAGCGGACCACAGCGATAGCGCAGCATCACCTCGTAGCCGCCGGGCGGCAAGGCGGGCAGCTTCCACTCCGCCGAGGCACCGGGCCGCGTCCATCCCGTGATGGCTCCGCCCTCGCGCTTTACCTCTTTGAGCACCGCAGAGTCGATGGACAGGGTGATCTTCTCGCCGAGTTGAGCGGATTTCATCGAAAGCTCGCGGGATTGCAGCAGCAGCAGTTCCTTGTCGAGCCGCTCGATCTCATGCTGAAGCTTCAGCCGCTCTTTTCGGGCACGAATAGCTCCATCGTAATCGCTTGCCGCAGCGAGCCGTTTTTCCAAAGCCGTCAGTTCAGACATCTGTCGTTTCACCGGTCCCAGCGTCGCCGCGATCCATGACCGCTCAAAGTTCAGCCTCAGCGCCGCCACTTCCTGCGCACACGCCGTGGCAGCCAGCCCCGCGCCAAGCAGCAGGCAGGCTCCCAGACGGCGCAAAGACACAGCAGTTTCCATTCGATTGCAGGGAGCCGAGAGTAGCGAGAAGCGGCCTTTTGCACAAGAGGCAATCCCAGCCTCATTCGATCAAGACAACTTGTCGCGAAAGTCCTCGTAGCTGAAGCGGCGGACGACGCGGTATTCCTTCTTCGCCGGATCGTAGATCGCGATGTCCGGATGGTGCACGCCGTTGAAGGTCGTCGTTTTCACCATCGTGTAGTGCGCCATGTCCGCGAAGACGAGTCGCTGGCCGACTTGCAGCGGCTCCGGGAAGGAGAAGCCGTGCAGCACATCGCCAGCGAGGCAGGTCATGCCGCCCACTTTGTATTCGTGCGCAAACTCGCCCGGCATGCCGCCGCCGAAAATGTGCGGCCGGTAAGGCATCTCCATCGTGTCCGGCATGTGGGCGCTGGCGGAGAGATCGAGGATGGCGGTGGGCAGGATGTCGCAGGCATCCGCTTCGGATTCTTCGTCCTCGGGCAGGGCCTCGGCGGAGACACCGAGCACATGCACATCAAACGGCACGAGCGAGCCATCCGCACGGCGCAGGATGTTGTCAGGACGTGCATCGGCGATTTTGAGGCCGTCCTCGCGTGCGTAGGTGTTTTCGCGTTCCTTGGTGAAACCGAGAGCGGAGAACCAGGCATCGATTTCTTCGACGGAGGGGTTTTCGCCGATGATGAAGGGCTGGCTCGTGAGAATGCGCAAACCGTCTGCTGCCTCGATGACAGCTTCAAAGCGCCAGTCGAGGCCGAAGAGCGCATTGCAGGCCAGCACATTGGTCAGATAACCTCGTGCGGCACCGACAGCTCCAAAGTTCGGTGGCTTGGTCCACTTCAGCACGCGTGACTGGTCCTGCGTGAGGCAGACGTCGTGCTCCGAGGCTCCTTCGAGTTCATGAAGGCCGCGGATGTAGTCTCCAAAGTTAGCTGACGAGACCAAGCAGCCATTCAACCGCGCCCATTGGCGAAGGGATTCGGCCTCGGCGTGGAGCCGTTGCGCCGCATCTGGGCGATCAAGCCTTCCTTCGGCATCTTCGAGGCGGCGGAGGAGTCGGACTGCTGCATCGCGAGCATCTTGCGGCGTGCGGCTGGCGGGAGAATCGGAGCGATCTTGGTCATGGGCGAGTGTGGTTTCAGGTTTGGAAATGGCAACGGAGGTTTTGCGGGCACCGACGATGTCCTGCACCTCCGCGATGAGATAACCCGTGTTCAGGCCGACGGCTTCGCCGGGTTCGAGATACACGTGTTCCTTGCCCCAGCGGGCTTTGAAGGTCTTCAGCAGGCGGATGAGGCGCTCGAGATCGTAGTCGCTGCGGGAGATGTGATGACCACCGCCCATATTGATCCATTCCACCTGCTCGATGAGCTTGGGAAAACGCTTCTCCACGGCACCCACGACGCGTTCGAGCACATCGCTGCCTTGTTCGCAAAGCGCATGAAAGTGCAGGCCCTCGATGCCGCTGAGGTCTTCGCCTTCCAGCGAATCCGCACGAATGCCGAGACGACAGCCCGGCGAGCACGGATCGTAGAGCGAGACCTCCACCTCGCTGTGCTCCGGGTTCACACGGATGCCGGGGCTGGGTGCATTTTTGCCCGCAGCACGAGCGGCCTCGATCATCGGGCGGAATTTGCGCCACTGGGCCAGGGAGTTGAAGCTGATGTGGTTCGCGATGGGAATGATCTGCTCCATCTCCTTCGGTTTGAAGGCGGGGGCATAAACGTGGACCTCCTTCCCAAACTCGTGGTAGGCCAGCAGGGCCTCGTTCAAGCCGCTGGCGCAGCAGCCGCTCAGATACTCCCGCACCAGATCGAAGGTGCTGAACATCGAAAAGCCCTTCAAGGCCAGCAGTACCTTCACGCCTGCCTCACGCTGCACGAGGGCGAGACGCTCCAGGTTTTTCCGCAGCAATTCGAGATCGACGACGAAGGCGGGAGTCTCGATGCTGTGGATGTCAAAGGCCGGGGCGGGCTGGTCAAAGACGTGCGGAGGGGTGAACATGGGCCGCGGATAGTGGATGGCCCAGCGGGAATGTCGAATGACGATTGCGTCCCGCGATCTCAACGGAGCACGAGATCCTTCACCCGACGCGGGATCATGGCATTCCGCACGACATCCGGGCTCACGCTGCGGAGGAAATCCATCAGGATGACGGGCGACTCGACGATCATCCGCTCAATGAGATCGCGACGATGCGTCCAGCGGGAGTTTTGATGCAGGTAATCGAGATCGGCGAGGATTTCCTCGACATCGTGCTCGCTGAAACCGGCGAGCTGGAAGGCATAGGGATCGATGAGCGGCATTCCAGTGTCCTCGTGCGTGGAGATGGTGGGTAGGGCTGGGTTCGAACCAGCGTAGGCGTAAGCCAGCAGATTTACAGTCTGCCCCCTTTAACCGCTCGGGCACCTACCCATCTCCTTCCTTGCGGAAGGGCGGCGATTATGACGGTGCTCGACGGGAATGCAACTCTCGATTTGCAGGAAGTTTGAGACGGCAAAAAAGCCGGGCGTTCCGCTCACTTTTCGGCCAGCAGGAGCTTCTTGCACTGGGCGAGGCCTCCGAGCTTGTCGGCGGGCAGCTTCGGCCAGGCGAGCTTCATGCGCTGCATCTCATGGAGGATGGCGGCGCTGACGATGAGGCGCATGTTTTTCTTGTCATCGGCCGGGACGACATACCAGGGGCAGTCTTCCGTGCCGGTGGTGCGGATGGCATCCTCGTAGGCGTGCATGTACTCCTTCCAGTGGGCTCGCTCACGCACATCGGCCTCTTCAAACTTCCAGTTTTTGCTCGGCGTGTCGATGCGGGCCAGGAAGCGCTTCTTCTGCTCCTCCTTCGAGACATGCAGGAAGAACTTCACGATGCGGATGCCATTGCGATGGCTGTAGGCCTCGAAGTTGCGGATGTCCTTCAAGCGGTCGTCGAAGAGCTTGTTGAGGTTGCTGGTGGTCTTGCTCGGCAGTCGCTGGATCTTCGTGACGATCTCCGGATGAACACGGCAGACGAGCACCTCCTCGTAGTAGCTGCGGTTGAAAATGCCGATGCGTCCCCGGGGCGGCATGACGCGGTTCGTTCTCCAAAGGAAGTCGTGGTCCAGCTCGGCCTCGGTGGGCCTTTTGAAAGCGTGGGATTCCACGCCCTGGGTGTTCACGCCGCTCATGACATGCTTGATCGTGCTGTCCTTTCCAGCAGCATCCATGGCCTGAAAGATGAGCAGCAGCCCCTGGTGGTTCTGCGCATACATCTTCTGCTGGAGCTCGTCGATCTCGACACGGAACTCGGCGATGAGCGATTCATAGTGCGCATCATTTTGATAAAGGTCCTTCACCTTGGTTTTCGCCTTCTTGATGCGGAAGGGCTTGCCGTCAGGCACACGGAAATCATCGAGGTCGAGCTTGAGCTTCATGCAATGGCATGGGTAGCAGAGCAGCGGAGTGCTGAACAGGGTGAAATTTCCTCCATCACCAGAATACCACCACCGGGCACTTTCCGCGCTTCACGCGTCGCGGTGCGGCCCGTATTCTTTTTCCATGAAACGGCTCGCCCTCTTCCTCTTCCTCTTCCTCTTCGCTCTCTGCCCTCTGCTCTCCGCGCAGGACAAAATCGTGACGAAAACCACCTACGCCAAAGCCTACGGCGAGACAAAAAACCCCGTCGCAGTCGATCCAGCGAAGGACCTGTCGCGCTATCCAGCCGTGGAGCCGAAGGACGCCATCGGCACCTGGCAGGTGAAAAAGGGCTTCAAGCTCCAGCTCGCCGCGCATGAGCCGCAGGTGCGTGACCCCATCGCCATCTGCTTCGACGAGCGCGGGCGCATGTTTGTGTGCGAAATGATCGACTACAGCGAGATGCGCGATGTCACGCCGCACCTCGGCCGCATCTCGATGCTGCAGGACAAGGACGGCGACGGCTATTTCGAAACAAGCCAGGTCTTCGCCGACGACCTGCCGTGGCCCACCGGCCTCATTTGGGCCAATGGCGGCCTGTTTGTCGGTGCCACGCCGGACATCTGGCGCTTTGAGGACAAGGACGACGACGGCAAGGCCGAGGTGCGTGAAAAAGTCTTCACCGGCTTCGGCACCGGGCTGAAAATCCTCAACGTGCAGGGCCTCATGAACAGCTTTCAATGGGGACAGGACAACAAGGTCCACATCCTCGCCGGTGGCGGCAATCGCGGCGTCATCACCAGCCCGAAGCGGCCTGATTTGAAGGGCATCGAGCTCGGTGGAAAAGACTTCTGGTTTGATCCGCGCACGCTCGAGTTCGGACTCGAAGGCGGCGGGGCGCAATACGGCATGAGCTTCGACAACTATGGCCGCAAGTTCGCCTGCTCGAACAGCGACCACCTTCAATACTGGGTTTACGACGACCAATACGCCAACCGCAATCCCTACTACCAGATGCCACCTGCCAAGCAGAGCATCGCCGTCGATGGCGGAGCCGCCGAAGTCTTCCGCCTCAGCCCCGACGAACCCTGGCGCATCATCCGCACGCGTTGGCGCATCGCTGGTGTGGTGAAAGGCGCGGTCGAGGGCGGCGGACGCGTCAGCGGCTACTTCACCGGTGCCACCGGCACCACGATCTATCGCGGCGATGCCTACGGCCCCGAATTCGTGAACAACAGCTTCACCGGCGACGCCGGCGGCCAGCTCGTGCATCGCAAGATCATCAAACCCAGCGCCGACGGCATCTCCTTGATCGGCGAACGCCCCGCCGACGAGCACGGCTTCGAATTCGCCGCGTCCAAAGACACCTGGGTGCGCGTCGTGAATTTTTCCAATGCCCCCGACGGCTGCCTGCACATCTGCGACATGTATCGCGAAGTCATCGAGCACCCGTGGAGCATCCCCGACGAGATCAAGAAGCACATCGATCTGAACAACGGCAATGATCGTGGGCGTATCTACCGCATTGTCCCTGACCAAATCCATTCGTCCTATCTGTCCGATCAGACCGATCCCAAAAAACTCCGCCGCACGGCCAACCTCCACACCGCCAGCACCGAAGACCTCGTGAAGCTCCTCGGCCATCCCAACGGATGGCACCGCGACACCGCGCAGCGTCTGCTCTTCGAACGCCAAGACAAAGCCGCCGTGCCGCTACTGACAGCTTTCATTCGTAACGCAGCAAGGCTGCCATCCACCCAAGGGGCTGAGATTGCCCTCTTGCCTGCGCTAGCGAAACTACATGCGCTCAGTGCATTGAAAGGGTTGGGAGGATTGACCGATTCTGTGGTCAATGCAGCTCTTTCAGATGCTGACCTGAATGTGCAAATCAGAGGATTGCAGATGTTCGAAACGCTTCTGAAAAAGGACTCCCAAACACCTGCGTCAAGCTTCCAGACTCTCGAGAAAGTTGCTCGTTCGCCAGCCCCTCGCGTGCGTTACCAAATTGCGTTAAGTCTGGGGCCCGCCCCCTACAGCTTGGATATGCTAGGCACACTGGATATGCAGGAGGCAGGCAGCGAAAACATACTTGATGCATATCTAGCATCGGCACCAGACGCAGCGCTTCCCATTTTGCTTTCTCGGATGAATAAGAAGAAGGCCAGCTACATCAGCTTTACAGCCCAGCAAAGAGCTAAAGTCTTTGAGGCTGCCGCAGCTTATTCAGCCGCAACTTCCAATTCGTCCACTTCAAATGATCTGAAGCCGGGCTTGTTGGTGGACAGCGTTTCCATATGGCCAGAACCGACAACAATCGCGGCGCTGGCAAAGGGCTTTAAGCGGGGGGGCATGACCTTGGAACAAGCAGATACTGAAAAAAGGCTGGCCGCAGTGTTTGCAAAAGCTGCTACCACAACCCTAGACCCCAAGGCTACAGAATCCTCCCGCCTCGACGCCATCGAACTCCTCAGTGTGAGTTCCTCCAAAGAAGCTCAAACAGCTCTCATCGCCTGCCTCGGCGAAAAACAGCCCGAAGCCATCCAATCCGCCGCGATTCGCGTTTTAGCGCCAAACAGCTCCGCAGCCATCACGACGGCTTTGATCAGCAATTGGCCCCATTTCGGCCCGAAGGCTCAAAGTGTCGCTATGGAGGCACTTTTGGCTCGGGATGACCGGGCGGTGGCGTTGCTGGAGGCGAAGGTGGTGAAGCCGGAGGCGTTTTCGGCGGCGCAGGTGCAGGCGCTTCTCAAGCACAAGTCTCCGAAAGTGGCCGCGGCGGCGAAAGCAGCGCTGGCGTCGGTGATTCCGCCTTCACGTGAGGAAATGGCGGCGAAGTTCAAACCAGTGATCGCTGCCAAGGGTGATGCGACGAAGGGCCAGACGCAGTTCATGGGCCGTTGCATGATCTGCCACAAGGCAGGCGCGAATGGTTTCGCCGTAGGGCCGGACCTCATCACGGTGAAGACGAAGGGTCGCGAGGCGCTGCTGGAGGCCATCTTGATGCCGCACAAGGAGGTGGCGTCCCAATTCATCGCCTACACGGTGAATACGAAGGACGGGCAGACCATCGCCGGCGTGATCAGCAATGACACGGCCAGCAGCATGACGCTCAAGATGCCTGGCGGCATGGAAAAGACCCTACAGCGCAGCGAAATCAAAGGCAGCAGTTCCAGCGGCCAAAGCCTCATGCCCGAAGGCCTCGAAACCGGTATGACCGTCGAGGACATGGCGGACTTACTGAGTTTCATTGAAGGGCTTTGAGGGTGCCAGGTTTCAGGTTGAGGTTGCTCCCAACCTTAGCTTGCATTTCTCACCCATATACGCTGCACGTTCCAATGTGTTTGCCGCAGAGGGGCTGAGGAGCAGAGGCCGCAGAGGTCAGAAATGGGATATTCTCTATGTTCTCGGTGCCATAAACTCAGCCCCCGAACAGCCAGTCGCTAGGCAGGAGATGAAAACAGAAGGAACCCTCTGCGTCCTCTGCCTCTTTGCCCCTCTGCGGCAAAGACGAGTGTGAGAAATGCAGGTTAGGTGGACAACTCGCTCTTTCTTCACGCTCCGCCTCACTCCTTCCTTGAAACTTGGAACCTGAAACCTGAAACTCCCCGCCTTTCGTCCTTCTGATTTCCTCATTCGTCATTTCCCATCATGCCCCCCGAACACGAAGCGCTCCTCATCCTCACCCGCGAGCAATTTCCTGCGCTTCGTGAGACGCCTTGCGAGATCGAGCCCATCGTCAAAGGCGGCTCGGATCGGCATTTCTACCGCCTGATCTGGGCAGGCACCGCGCAGGCCCCGATGATCCTCATGGTCTATACCCTAGCCCGGCGGGACAATCCGAAGTTCGTGCCCGCCACGCGTCGCTTGGCCAAGCTCGGCGTGCATGTGCCGAGCATTCAGGCCTTTGATGAACAGCGCCTTTGCGTGTGGCTCGATGATTTGGGCCGAGTGGACCTGCACAGCTTTCACGAGCAGCCCTGGAGCACGCGGCATCCGCTTTATCTAGCCACCCTCCGCGAGGTCGCGAAGGTCCATGGCGTCACCGAGGACACCCTCTCCCGCACCGACCACGCCGAGTTGGAACCGGAATTCGACGAGGCGCTCTACGAGTGGGAGCAAAACTACTTCCTCGACCATTACGTCCGCGGTTTCCTCGGTCGCGAGTTTCTCGATAAGGCCTACGACGCCGCCCACGAGACGCTCCGCCGCCTTCGCCGTCGGTTGGCTCGTCTTCCGCGCTGCCTTGTGCATCGCGATTTCCAAAGTCAGAACGTCCTCATTCGTGGCGAAGACGCGTGGTTCGTCGATTATCAAGGGCTGCGCCTCGGGCTGGCTGAATACGACCTCGCCAGCCTGCTTTACGATCCCTACGTCGCCCTCACACGCACCGAGCGTAATCAGCTCCTCAACGACTACGCCACCCATCGCGGCCTCGACCTCGCTGAGCTGCGCGAGGTCTTTTATCTCTGCGCCGCCCAGCGCCTCATGCAGGCCCTCGGCGCCTACGCCAACCTCAGCCGCAACCTCGGCAAACCCCACTTCGAGCAGCACATCCCCGCCGCCATCGCCAACCTCACCGAAGTCTGCGCCGAAGGCGAGGGGCTCGCTGAACTGCAAACGTTGTTTGTGGGTGGGGCATAGACGGAAAGGACTCGCTCGCTTTAGCAGTGAGCACAGACTGGCGTGTTCCCCAGATTGATCGCTCCTGCGGCCAGTGAGTTTTATCGTCCTTCACAGCCCCTTCGGCATCCAAGGCTCCAGCTTGCTGACCTCCGCCTTCGCGGACGAGCTCACGGGGATACCCCAGAAGTCGAAGAAGGGGCCGAGGTTTTTGTTGGCGATCTTGGAGTAGCGGATGAGGAACTGGTCGCGGGCTTCGTCGTCACCTTTGGGTTCGGGGCCGTATTCGGTGCTCTCAAAGCTGTGCAGGTATTTGCGCCAGCTTTCCCAGCCGAACTCCTGGATGAGCTGGATGTAGGTGGTGAGGGCGAGGAAAGGATCGCTCTTCCACGTCTGCCATTTGTCCTTCGCGGCTTTGATCTTCTTGATGTGATCCTTGCGGGATTCCTCGCTGATACCGCCGTGGCCGATGAGCCAGTCTTTCTTCAGGACGGCGTCGTAGCAATACATGCCGATGACGTTGTTTGTGACCTCGCCGGTGCCGTCGAAGGTGAAGGTGCGGCGCTGGTGGTTGTGGCCGATTTCGTGGTAGAAACCCCAGCCGGGGAATTTGAGACGCGTGAGCGTGGTCATCTCCGGTCCGGCGCTCGTCGGGATCATGATCGGATAGCCGCTGTGCATGTAACCAGCGCTGATTTGCACATCGGCGACGATGCGCTCGGGCCGTGTGCGGTCGGCGACTTGATTGGAAACATCATCCTGGGCCTCGACGGTGGCTTTCCAGAACTGCATGAGCTCCGTGGGATTGTTGATGGCTCGTGCGACCTCCGTTGGGCATGCGATGATCATCTTGTCGCAAGCCAGCTCGGCCCATGGAGCGGGACGCTGGCGGATATCCTTCCACTTGGCGTCGTCGTCTTTGCCGAGCACGAAAAGCGGCGCGGCGATGGCGTCTTTGATGGCGACGGTGAAGGGTTCGTCGTCCTTCGCGCGACCGGGAACCTCGATGTAGATGAGTCCACCGAACGCGGAGGCCGTTTTCGTCGTGGCAGTGGACAAGGTGTCGCTGCGGGTGATGTCGGGAGCGCGTTCCCATTTGTCGAGATGGTAAAGCGTGTCGCTGTGGCAGCCGATGCGCACGGCGTAGCCTTTGTCGGCGTATTTCTCGGGAATGGTCACCGTGATCGGCTCGCCCGCGACGGCGTAAAGGCCGGTGCTGTGCCAGCCGGAGATGCTGGGCGTGATGGCGATCTCCGCGCCGGTGCGCGGGGCGTTCTCCGGCGCTTTGCCGGGGAATTCGACATGCGCAGGATGTGCCTTGATGCCTTCCGCGCTCATGAGGCGGAGCATGCGCGTCTCCATGCCGAGACGCAGTCGCGCGGCGGCGTGCTGGGTGTCATTGAGAGGCGCTTTCGCAGTTGGGATGGGCGCGTCGGTGCCAGCACTGCCGAGCGCGGCTGCGACGGCGTTTTTTAAATTGCTGCGATCTGGTGGTTGCGCCGCCATGGCGATTTGGATGGCGTTCATGCCCTGCTTCATCTGCTCCGGCGTGAGTGCCGGGCCGCCTTCGCGCTGTTTTTTGATCGCGGTGATGGCCTCGGAGGCATTCATCATCGCAGGAAGCTCCACGCGGGCCTCAAACGAGCGAAGTTGGTCAAAGGCGCTCATGTCGGTGTTCGCCACGCCAGCGGCCATGATGGCCTGATTCACGCCATGGGAGGTGGCGAGGTCCTTGCCGCCGCTCGTCTGGCCGTAAGCCCAACCGGTCATGCCGCCGATGAAGCCGCCGCCGCCTTTGATGTACTCAATCAAGGCCGCGCCTTCCTCCGCGCTGACCACGCCTTGCGTATTGATGATGACCACGTCGTAGTCGGAGAGGTTCTTTTTCTCCACCGTGGCGAATTCCTCCCCTTTGAGGCCGCGCTGGGCCAGTGTATCGCCCTTCACGCCTTTGAGGCCGATGCGAGGCTTCGCCTTGTTGCCCGCCCACTCCACGCAGTTTTCGATGAGTTGCGCGTGATCCCCGCCGCCATTGCCGCTGAGGTAAGCATTTTGGCCAAACAGGATGATGCGCCCTTTTCCATACGCAGCGGCCGCTCCGACCGCGATTTCGACGCCATCCTTGTCCGGTGCCGAAAGGATCGGAAACGCGATCTGCCCCCAAATGCCGACTGGACCGGGCGCACCGAGCTTTGGCACCGATTTCACGCCTTCGAGGATTTTCGCGCGCTCGGCGTTCACGAGTGCGAGTGGCATTTGAGCGTTCAAAACGGCGCTGGCACCGAAAAGACAGATCAGACCGATCTGACGGATCGGACCGATCAAAGGGAGAAGACGTGTGTTTTGCATGGTTGGGTTGGTGAAAAGGTTTCAGTTCTTGAAAAAGAAGTTTGCGAGCGAACCAGCGGCATTGCCAAGAAGAAAGCCGCCGATGGCAGCGGCCCATGAATAGCCTGGGGCTGTAGCCATCCCGATGAGGTTGATGCCCAGGATGATTTCGATGATAAAGCCGATGAAACCAGCCAGCCCCGACCCGCCAAAGCCCGTTTTGAAGCCGGTGAAGGCTCCCAAAACAAGGCCAGCAAGTGTGAAACCAGTGCGCATGACGTTTCAGCGGTAAATCACGACCAGAAACACCACAGCGGGGCCTTTGGCGGTGTTGACGATGGCGTGGGGGACGTCGGCGCGGTAGGTGCCGCTGTCGCCTTTGGTGAGGTCGTCGTGGTCTTCGCCGGATTCGATGCGGACGCTGCCTTCCTCGACGGTGAGGAATTCACGCGTGCCTTCAAAGTGCGGCTGACTGCGCAGAGCGCCGCCAGGCTTGAGGGTGAGCTCGTAGAACTCGACATCCTTTTCCAAATTCAGCGGCGAGAGCGTGCGGATCTCGCACTGTTTGTCGCTGCGATAAACTTGGGCGCGGTCGCTGGCGCGGATGACTTGGATTTTCGAGGCGCTGGCTTCCGCGCTTTCGATCAGTTCCTGCAAGGTGAGCCCAAAGGCCCGCGCGATGCGGAAGGTGACGGTCAGGGTGGGATTCGCCTTCTCGCGCTCGATCTCGCTGAGCATGCTGCGGCTCACGCCGCTGGCCGTGGCCAGTTCCTCCAGCGACCAGCCACGATCCGCGCGGAGTTTCTTCACGCGCTTGCCGAGGTTCTCATTGAGGGCCTCAGGGCTGGCTTCGGGGATACTGGTCTTTCGTTTGGCGGGCATGCTCGCCGGTATAACGGACGTGGTTCTTGTAAATTAGATCTTTTTGCACCGTCAATCTGTCAGATGCGGCCGACCTAGCGGCAAGGCCCTTTGAATGTCTCTTCAACAATTATCCGCTCTAACCCTAGACGTTCTAGACACCGCATTACTTCCTCTTGAAGCGAACGAAGTAGTTCTCTTTCAGCACGTCCTTCACCTCGCTGACTTTCTCAAAGCCGGCGGCGGTGACTTCAGCTTCGAAGACTTCCTGGCCGGCACGCACATGGCCCATGATGAAGTCGCTGGTCTGACCGGGGATGCGTTTGAAGTCGATGAGAACGAGTTCGCCGCCTGGTTTCAAGGCTTTGTGCAGCGTGGCGAGCGTGGCCTGCGGATACTCGAAGTGGTGATACACATCGCAGATGAAGGCGAGGTCGATGCTCGCCTCCGGCAGTTCGACGCTCTTTTCGGTGCAGAGGATGGTTTGCACGTTTGAGGCGCTGGCCTTGCTGGCACGGGCTTTGATGTGTTCGAGGAAGTTTTTGGCGATTTCGACCGCGAAGACCTTTCCCTCGGCTCCGACGGCTTGGGCGAAGTGCAACGTGAAAAGCCCTGTGCCCGCGCCGATGTCCGCCATGGCCATGCCCGGCTTCAAACCGGCTGCGGCGACGATTTTCTCGCGCTGGTGGAAGATCTCGCGGCTCTCGGTTTCGAACTTCTTCGTCCATTCTTCGACGTTGAGCTTCGGATCGAGGAATTTGTCGTTGATGCCAGGTTTGACACTCGCGTCTTGGGAGAACGCGAGTGTGGCGACAGCGAGGAGGAGAGCGGTGAGGCGTGTTTTCATGGTTGGGTGTCCGGTTTCCACGACATGTAGCCGCGGTGGATGTGCTGGATGTTTTCAAAGCCGAGCTCTTTGAGCTTCGCGACCGCTTTGCGACTGCGGAAGCCACCGGCGCAATAGACGAGCACAGGCTTCTTTTTGTCGAGGGCGGTCACTTTGGCGTCGAAGGCTTCGTCGCCGATGGAGATGTTCACGGCCTTTGGCAAAGCGCCTTCGCTGAACTCGCCGGTGGAGCGCACATCCAGCACCTGCGTCTCGGGATGCTCGCGGAGCCATGCATTGGCCTGATCGGCATTCACGTTGGCACAGACGCGGCCCGGCGCGGCTTTGAAAAGCTGCCGGTCCCAGCTTCCCTCATACACATACCAGATGCCGATGATGGCGACGACGATGACGAGGGTCCAGAGCATACGGCGGATGATCATGAAGGGTGAAACGTGAAACGGCCATCAAGCGCCGCCGAGCTTCTTTACCTGCTGGGCGAGGCGTTTGAGGAGGTTGTTGCACACATTGTCGCAGAGTTCGGTGATGCTCGGATCGGCGATGAAGCAAATCACAGAGAGACCCTCCTTGCGGCGGCCGACCATCCCGGCATCGGCGAGCGACTGCACATGGCGGGAGACATTCGCCTGCGTGAGGCCGGTGGCTTCCACGAGCTCGGAGATGTTCAGCTCGCCGCCTTCTTCGAGGGCGCGGAGGATCTTGAGCCGGCTTGGTTCGGCGAGTGTGCGGAACCAGGAGGCGATGAGCGCCAGCGCCTCGTCGGTGACAGGCGGGAGCGCCTTTTTATTTCGTGCGGAGGGCATGATTTCAAAAAGGGTTTTCAGACAGCTACTATATGCGCATAAACTCATACAGTGAGCCATGAGTTCACCATGAACTCGGTTTCGTCCACTGAAAATCCAGCGCGGGTGTTCTGCCGACCGAAAAGCTCGGGACGAGCGCCTTGCTGAAACGAAGTCGGTTCCAGATCGTTCCCTCACCATGCATCGCCTCGCCCTGCCGCCCCTTCTTGCTCTCGCTCTTCATCTCCACTCTCTCGCCGCCGAGCGCAGTCTCGTCACCGACGAGCCGGTGTTTGCCAAAGGCAGGCCGGAAGGCGCAGCGGAGTATGTGGCGAAGGCGGAGGCCACCGATGGCCAGCACCTCGCGCTGACGATGCAAAAGCTCCAGCAGGGCCTCGACCACCCGTTTCTCATCTGGGCCATCGGATCGAGCTACACGAACATGCTCGGCAGCGGCGAGTTCTGGCAGCGCGAGCTGCCAAAGCGCTTCCCGAAGACGAAGCAGGTCGAGTATCGCAAGATGGTCGGCAATTCCTGCCCGTGGCAGTATCTGCGCGGCTGGGCGCGGCATCTCGTCATCCCCGATCAGCCGGACCTCATCATCACCTACACCATCGGCAATCCCGCCGATTTGGAAAAGCTCCTCATCGAGCTGCGCCGCCACACCACCGCCGACATCATCGTGCCCAGCATCCACTGGCGCGAGCGCGACATCCCCCTGTGGGGCAAATCGGAAAACGCCGCCGATCAAGACGTGGCCGCCGTGCGCGAGGTGTGTCGCAGACACGACGTCGAGTTCGTCGAAAGCCGCCGCGACTGGGCCGCCTACCTCACCGCGAACAAGCTGCCCGTGCCCGCGCTGCTCAAAGACGCCGTGCATCAGAGCGACTACGGCGCCCACATCATCAACAGCAACATCCTCGCCCACTTCCGCGTGCCGCAGGCCTTCAGCTACGAGCCCGCGAGCCGCGAAAAGCAACTCCAGCCCGAGAAACAACCCGACGGCTCCTTCACCGCCAAGTTCACCGGCACCCGCCTCGACCTCCACGGCATCACCGCGCCCGATGGCGGCACCTTCCGCGTCCTGATCGACGAAAAACCCGCCCGCGAGGCCAATGCCTGGCTCATGAGCTATGTGCAACCCGACGCGAAAAACGCCAAGGAAGGCAAAGGAGCCAATCCGCGCGATCAATTGCCCCACGGCATCACGCTCGGCCAAAAGATCGTGCCGCAGACCTGGACACTCGTCATGACCAGTGACAGCGGCGACTACACACTCACCGGCAGCGTCACCGGCCCCGACGGCAACGGCAATGCCTTCCAGCCCTTCACCAGCGCCAGCAGCCAGATCCTCATCGAGCCCGACCTCTGGCGCCGCGCCGAACGCAACCGCACCAGCGACCGCTTCACCTTCGAGGTCAAACCCGCCGTCCTCGACGAAGTCACCTTCAAAGCCTCCTCCGCCACGCCCTTCGTCCTCCGCCTCGCCCAAATGCTCCCGAACAGCGATCACACCCTCCGCCTCGTGCCCACCAAGCCTGGCACAGCCCAGATCAAGGCTTTGCAGGTGTTTCAGCCGCCGGGGAGGTAGAGGTTCCTTGGAGTCATTGAAGATACTGGCTCACGAAATCAGCCAGCACACAGGGCAGGACAAACACTCAAAGTAGTTCGTGTTCAGAAAGTGCATCAGCCCAAATCACATGGGAATTCGCACGGAAGTATCTCCGCAAAGCATCCTCGACCAGTTCGCCGCCCACTTCATTCTGAGCGACTGCATCCAGTATCAGGCGTGAATCCTCGGAACTCATCTTGGTAATTGGCTCACTGATATTACAGCAACCGAATCCATCGAATGAAATGCGGAGGAGTGAGATCAGGTCGTCATCGTCCTTGTCAAAATCGGCGAAGACACTGCCATCCTGCAACGCCAAGCAGAAGCTGCATGGGCGAGTTGGCTCCAGGAAAGATATATGCACAGATAGGCTCATGACGCTTTAGACGCTCGGGTTGGGTCGAGAATAGAGTTCCAACTTCATGGCCAACATTCAGATCGACCCCACTCAGTCAATCCTCCTTATCGTGTCGCCTCCGCAGCTATCCTCCCGGAAAAACCATTTGCTCGGCCACACTATATGCGTATAGACTCATACAGTTGAATAAAGCCTCGCCATGACTCCGAACCGACTCTTCATCCTCATCGCCGCGCTCGCGGCGCTGCTGGCGGGTTTGCAGATGAGCCGTCAAGGCTGTCCGGCCTGTGTGCTGCTGCCAAAGGCACCCGAAGCCGCTGCCTCCACCGATTTGAACTCCACCACCCCCAAACCATGAAGCTCGAAAATGCCATCCGTGCCCTCGCAGGCACCATGATCCTCGCCAGTCTCGCCCTCGCGCATTATGTGAACCCGAACTGGCTCTGGTTCACCGCATTCGTCGGCGCGAACCTCCTTCAATCCGCCTTCACTGGCTTTTGCCCGGCGGAAAACATTCTCAGAAAGCTCGGTGTCGGCGGCAGTTGCTGCACGAAGGTCTGACTCAACCACCAGCCGCTTCCTCCGATGAAAATCCTCTCTCGTCTCTTCCCTGTCCTGCTGCTGACCGCTTGCGGCAAGCACGAGCAAAACCCCGCTTCATCCACACCGCTGCCGACCGCCACCGTGAAGGCCGAGGCGGTGAAATGGAGCCCCCACACGGCAGTGGAGGAGGTCGTGGGCACGGTGCGCTCGAAACAACGCGCCGTCGTCGAGGCGAAGGTCAGCGGTCGCGTGCTCGAATACACCGCCACGCCCGGCGCGATGGTGAAAGCGGGCGATTTGCTCGCACGACTCGATGTGCAGGAAATCCAGGCGAAGGTCGATCAGGCCCGCGCGATGCTCGATCAGGCGAAACGCGACTTTGATCGTCAAAAACAACTCATCGCCAGCAATGCGACCACGCGGCAGGAATTCGACGCGGCCGATGCTCGCGTGAAAATCGGCACAGGAGCCGTCAGCGAGGCCGAAACGATGATGAGCTACGCCAAAGTCACCGCGCCCTTTGATGGCGTGGTCACGCGCAAGCTCGCTGATGTGGGCGATCTCGCCATGCCGGGCAAACCGTTGCTGGAAATCGAAGCACCGACTTCGCTGCGCTTTGAAGCCGATCTTCCCGAGGCCATCCTCGACCGCGTGAAACTCGGCGCAAAGATGCCCGTGCGCCTCGCGAAGATCATCGAAGGCACCGTGAGCGAAATTTCGCCCGTGGCCGATCCTGTGAGCCGCACCTTCAATGTGAAACTCGACCTCCCGCCAACCGAAGGCCTGCGCACCGGCCAGTTCGGTCGCGTCTCGTTGCCTGTGGCCGAGGTGAAACTGCTTTTGGTGCCGCAAATCGCCGTTTTGAAGCGTGGCCAGATGGAACTCGTCTTCGTCGCCCAAAATGGCAAAGCCGCTCTGAGGCTCGTGAAGACCGGCAAAGTGCTCGAAGACAGCGTGGAGGTGCTTTCCGGCCTCGAAGAAGGTGAACAGGTCATCGTGAGCGAAACCGCGAAACTCATCGACGGCCAACCCGTGACGATCCAGCCATGAGCGAGCCTTCCATCCCACATCTCGGCATCGCAGGCCGCATCGCGGCGGCGTTCATTGATTCCAAGCTGACGCCGCTGGTGGTCATCGCGTCCGTTTTGCTCGGCGCGGCGGCGGTGGTGCTGCTGCCGCGTGAAGAAGAGCCGCAGATCAAGGTGCCGATGGTCGATGTGATGGTTTCCATGCCCGGTTCCACGGCGAAGGAGATCGAAGAACGCGCCACGCGGCCGATGGAGAAGCTGCTGTGGGAGGTCCCCGGCGTGGAATACCTCTACAGCACCTCGCGCGACAGCGAGAGCCTCGTCATCGTGCGCTTCAAAGTGGGCGAAGACCCGGAACGCAGCCTCGTGAAGATCACCGAGAAGCTGCGCTCGAACTTCGACCGCATTCCGATGGGCGTCACCATGCCCATCGTGAAGCCGAAGAGCATTGATGACGTGCCCATCCTCGCGCTCACCTTTCACAGCGCCCGTTACGATCACCTCACGCTGCGCCGTTTGGCCGCGCAGATCGACGAGGAGATCAAACAAGTGCCGTTGGTGGCCGAGACGACGCTGATCGGTGGTTCGCGACGCACCGTGCGTGTGATGCTCGATCCCGTGAAGCTCGCTTCGCGAAATCTCAGCCCCGCCGGCCTCGTGCCGATGCTCCAGCAGGCGAACCGACAATTCCGCGCCGGTGGTCTCACCACAGGCAACAACGAAGTCCTTGTCGAAACCGGTGCCTTCCTCAAAACCACCGAAGAAGTCGGCAACGTCGTCATCGGCGTCTTCAGCGGCCGTCCGGTGTATCTCCGCGAGGTCGCCGAGATCGTCGATGGAGGCGAAGAGCCGACGCAATACGTCTTCCACGGTTCCAAAACAAACGACGAGCCCGCCGTGACGCTCAGCATCGCCAAACGCCCTGGAGCGAATGCGATCAGCGTTGCTGATGAAGTGCTGCAGAAGGTCGATCTGCTCAAAGGCAGCGTCATTCCCGCCGATGTCAGCGTCAGCATCACGCGCAACTATGGCGAGACCGCTGCGGAGAAATCGAACGAGCTGCTGTTGCACATGGGCATCGCCGTTTTCAGCGTCGCGATCCTCATCTGGCTGACGCTCGGCTGGCGGGAAAGCGGCATCGTCGCGGTGGCCATTCCTGCCACGCTGGCGCTCACGCTGCTCGTTTTTTATCTCTATGGCTTCACGCTGAACCGCATCACCCTCTTCGCGCTCATCTTCAGCATCGGCATCCTCGTGGATGATGCCATCGTCGTGGTCGAGAACATCGTCCGGCACTTCCATCTGCCGCAAAACAAAGGCCGCAACTGGTCTGCCATCGCCGTGGAAGCCGTGGGCGAAGTCGGAAACCCCACCATCCTCGCCACCTTCGCCGTGATCGCCGCCGTGCTGCCGATGGCCTTCGTCGGCGGCCTGATGGGGCCTTACATGCGCCCCATCCCGATTGGAGCCAGCGCGGCGATGTTTTGGTCTCTGCTCATCGCGTTCATCGTCACGCCGTGGGCTTCGATTCGCATTCTGCGTTGGGGGAAGAAGTATTCGACGCTTACCGACGGTACGCCATCGGCCAAAGATCTCGAACATCACGACGCCAGCGAGCATCCCGAAGATTTCTTCACGAAACTCTACCGCCGCGTCATGGGACCGCTGCTGCATCACACCGGCTGGCGCTGGACTTTCCTCATCGGCATCACCGCGTTGTTGCTTGGCTCGATGGCGACCGTCGGACTCGGGTGGGTGAAGGTGAAAATGCTACCGTTCGACAACAAGAGCGAATTCCAAGTCATCCTGAACATGCCGGAAGGCTCGTCCTTGGAGCAAACCACCGCCGTAGCTCGCGAAATGGCCGCCGCGATCCGCACCGAGCCTGAAGTGACCGATTACCAAGTCTATGCCGGTGTCGCCTCGCCCTACAACTTCAACGGTCTCGTGCGTCACTACTTCATGCGTCGCGGAGCCAACGTCGCGGACATCCAGGTCAATCTCGTCGCCAAACACGAGCGCAAAGCGCAGAGCCACGACATCGCCAAACGCATCCGCCCTGCCGTCACGGCCATCGCGGATCGCTACCAAGCACGCGTCGCCATCGCCGAGGTTCCGCCCGGCCCGCCGGTGCTACAGACGCTTGTCGCCGAGATTTATGGGCCTAACGAAGAAGCACGTTTGAAGCTCGCGGACGCGGTGAAGACCATTTTCAAGGCCACGCCCGGCGTTGTGGATGTCGATTGGTATATCGAGGCCGATCAGCAAAAAGCCCGCTTCATCATCGACAAAGAAAAAGCCGCGCTGCACGGCATCAGTGCTGCCACGATCTCGCAGACGCTCAAAATCGCTGTCGATGGCGAAAACGTCGATTTGCTGCATCAGCCCGAAGAGAAAGAAGACGTCAATATTCGCCTCGAACTGCCACGCAGCGCCAAAACCACGCCCGAGGAGCTTCTCGCCCTCCGCGTGCGCTCCGGTGATGCCAATGCGCTGCCGGAGCCCGGTGCCAGCGGTTCTCCGCTCGTGCCGTTGCGCGAGTTGGTGAAGGTCGAGCATGTCACCGTCGAGAAGAGCCTCTATCACAAGAACCTCATGCCCGTGACTTACGTCATCGGCGATGTCGCCGGCATCGTCGAAAGCCCCGTGTATGCCATTTTCCAGATGAACGAGGCGCTCAAGAAGCTCGACACACGCGAGTTCGGCGGCAGCGGCGCGGAACTGCAAATCCTCAACGCCTCCATGCCCTTCAGCGATGCCGAACCTTCGATGAAATGGGACGGCGAATGGCACATCACCATCGAAGTCTTCCGCGATCTCGGCGCGGCCTTCGGCGCCTGTATCATCCTGATTTACGTCCTCATGGTCGGCTGGTTCCGCAGCTTCCTGACGCCCGCCATCGTCATGATCGCCATTCCGTTCTCGCTGGTCGGCATTCTGCCTGCGCACGGCCTCATGGACGCCTTCTTCTCCGCCACCAGCATGATTGGCTTCATGGCCGGCGGCGGTATTGTGGTGCGAAACAGCATCATCCTCGTCGATTTCATCGAGCTGCGTATGCGTGAAGGCATGCCGCTAAGCGAAGCCGTCATCGACGCCGGAGCCGTGCGCTTCCGCCCCATGCTCCTCACCGCCATGGCCGTCGTCGTCGGAGCCGCCGTCATCCTCGCCGATCCGATCTTCCAAGGACTCGCCATCGCTTTGATGGCCGGAGAAATCGCCAGCCTGCTCATCAGCCGCATGGCCGTGCCCGTCTTGTATTTCATGGCGAACAAACATTCTCACCCCGAACCCAAACACTGATATGAAACCCAACATTGGAACCATCGACCGCGCCCTGCGCATCATCCTCGGCCTCGGCCTCATCGCCTACGGCATCGTCAATCACTCGTGGATCGGAGCCATCGGTGCTGTGCCGCTGCTCACCGCCTTCATCCGCTTCTGCCCGCTGTATGCACCGCTGGGTATCAGCACCTGCGGCAAAGGCGGCAACGATGGCGGCTGCTGCGGTGGAGGGAAGTGCGGCTGATCCAAAGTGGCTGCGGCTTCAGCCGCACCTGCTCAGGAGATTCGGCTAAAGCCGAAACCACTTTTTCATCATGACACGCTACCTCATCCCCATCGCCGTCGGTGCCGTGCTTGGCTCGCTCATGGGCTACTTCGGCCAGTGCAGTTCCGGCACCTGCCCGCTCACCTCGACGTGGTGGCGCGGAGCTTTGTATGGTGCCTTCATCGGGCTGATGTTTGCCATGAGTGCGCGGCGCTGACCTCCACCTCACAAAAAACGCCCGGCAGGACCTGCCGGGCGTTTTGTTTGGATCGAATGGTGACCGCTGAACTTACTTCAGCTTCGCTTCGAGGTCAGCGCGCTTCTGCATGGGCTTGCCGTTGTATTTTTCGCGCCAGCCTTTGACCTGGTCGGCGGTGACGGCGGGTGCTTTGTTGCCAAAGTTGCTGCGGACAAAGGTGAGCACCTCGGCCATTTGCGCGTCATTCAAGGCCGCGCCGAGCGGGGCCATGATGCCGAGGAATTTTGCGTCCTGCTTTTCGATGCCGGTGAAGACGATGGAGGCCATGAGTTCACCATCGGCGAATCCAGCGAGTTTGGAGCCGGAAAGCGGCGGAGCCATCGGAGTGGGTGTGCCTGCTCCCATGCCTTTGCCGTCCATGCCATGGCAGGCCATGCACATCATGTAAGAGGCAGGAGGAGTGGCGGGTGCCTGGGCCTGGAGGCCGGTGGCGGAGAGGAGTGTCGTGACGACGGCGAGTGAGGCGATGAGCGATTTCATGGGTGTTTAGGGGGTAGGACTTCGCCGCCGAAAGTCACTGCGGCAATTGGCCGCGGTGAAGGACCCTCGAAGGCGAAAACGGTTTCTTCTTGTGCGCGGAGGCATTTCAAAATCAAACGCTTTCCCGGCATGAATGAGAGGAGCATGGAGAAGGGGGGGGCTGGAGTGGTGAATGCATCGGTCAGGACTGCCGCAACCACGCCAGCAGCCTTGCCGCTGGCTGGAAACCGCTGGTCTGGGCGGTGACTTTGCCATCGCGGATCAATGCGAAGGCCGGGATGCCCTGGATGCGGAATTGTCCGGCGATTTGCTGCTGCTCGTCGGTGTTCACTTTGACAAAGAGTGCCTCGCCAGCGGCTTGCGCTGCCGCTTTGGCGAATTCCGGGGCCATCATCTGGCACGGGCCGCACCACGGCGCCCAGAAGTCGATGACGACAGGGATCGGGCTCTGGCTGACGAGTGCAGTGAAGGCCTCAATGTCGCTGATTTCGACCGGTGCGGAGACGAGGGGCAGATCGGCCTTGCAGGTGCCGCAGCGGCCTTGTGAGGCGGCTTTGGCGTAGGCGATGCGGTTCGCGGTGCCGCAGGCGGGACAGGGCAGGATGATGCCGCGGGCGTCGGATTCGAGGTGCTGACTCATGGAGGACAAAATTGAGGTGGAGTTAAATCTTGCATATACGCATACACTCATATAGTCGCCTTGCAAGACAACCTTTCCTCAACCATGAGCAAACACCTTCTCATTCTCGGTGGCGGCACCGCAGGCACCATGATGGCGAACCATCTTCGTCGTCGCCTGCGTGCCTCGGAGTGGCGCATGACGGTGGTGGATCGCTCTGAAAAGCATCTCTACCAGCCGGGCTTTCTGTTTTTGCCCTTTGGCCTGTATGAGGAAAGCCAGATCGTGCGGAAGACGCGGGATTTCATGCCGCGCGGCGTCGAGTTCGTGCAGGCGGAGGTGGATCAAATCAGGCCGCAGGACCATGCGGTCATGCTGAAGGATGGTCGCGAGCTGAAGTATGACGTGCTCATCGTCGCCACCGGCTGCCGCACGGCTCCGGAGGAGACGGCAGGCATGCTGGGGCCGAAATGGCGCGTGAACGTGCATGACTTCTACACGCTCGATGGTGCCAAAGCGCTGCGGGAGAAGCTCAAAGGCTTCACCGGTGGCCGCGTGGTGGTGCACATCAATGAGATGCCGATCAAGTGCCCGGTGGCCCCGCTGGAGTTCACCTTCCTCGCCGACACCTTTTTCCGCGAGCGCGGCATCCGCGACAAAGTCACGCTCACCTATGTGACGCCGCTCTCTGGAGCCTTCACGAAGCCGAAATCATCGAAGAAGCTCGGTCATCTGCTCAGCGACAAGGGCATCGAACTCGTCACCGACTTCGTCGCGGAGCGAGTGGACCAGGAAAACGACAAGCTGGTGTGCTTTGACGGTCGCGAGGTGCCCTACGACCTGCTGGTGACGACGCCGACGAACATGGGCGACGAGGCTGTGCGCCGCAGCGCCCTCGGTGACGACCTCGACTTCATCCCGACGCACAAACACACGCTGCAATCGCTCCAGCATCCCGATGTGTTTGTCATCGGCGATGCGACGAACGTCCCCGCGTCGAAAGCAGGCTCGGTGGCGCATTTTGAGAGCGAAACACTCGCCGACAACGTCATACGTCACATCCAAGGCGAGCCGCTGAAGGAAGAATTCGACGGCCACTCGAACTGCTTCATCGAATCCGGCAACGGCAAGGCGCTGCTCATTGACTTCAATTACGAGTATGAGCCGCACGAAGGCAATTTCCCCTTCTCCTTCGGCCCCATGAAGCTGCTGGAGGAGTCTCGCCTCAACCACCTCGGCAAACTGGCCTTCCGGCATGTGTATTGGAACGTGCTGCTCAAAGCCTGGCCGCTGCCGGGGATCAGCCGGCAGAAGAAGAAACCGGCCGCTTTCGCGGAATGACGAATTTAGAATGACGAAGACAACCACCCAATCAACACCATGAAAAAGAACATCGCAGGAACAGAGATCGACGTGAACGAAGAAGGCTATCTGACGGACATGTCGCAATGGAATGAAGCCATCGCCGCCGCTATCGCGGTGGAGGAAGGCATCGGCGCACTCGGCGACGGCCACATGAAGGTCGTGCGTTATTTGCGTGAGCAGCAGGCCAAAGGCGCGGCGCTGACCATTCGCAGCATGGGCAAGAGCGGCGTCGTCACGACGAAGGAACTCTATGATCTCTTCCCCGGCGGCCCGCTGAAGAAGTCCTCAAAAATTGCCGGTATCCCGAAACCCGTGGGCTGCATCTGAAACCGTTCGCGGTTCTCTGTTCCCGGTTCCCGGTTAAGCAGCCTCCGCGATCGCCCCAACTGAGAACTGAGAACCCCAAACCGAGAACAAAAGTATGACCGACGACAAACAACCTGTGAAAAAGATGTCCATCATCGTGAGCCGAGGCTCGCTGGATGGGATTTACCCGGCGCTGATCATGGCGAATGGTGCCCGCATGGAGGGCATCGAGGCGTCGCTGTTCTTCACCTTCTTTGGCCTGAATGCGCTGGCGAACAAGACGCTCGACAGCCTCAAGGTGTCCACCGTGGGCAATTCGGCGCTGAACATGGCCATGCCGATGCTCGGGCTGCCGATGACGATTCCGTTTCCGACGGTGATGGGCGCAATCCCTGGCGTTTCGGCCTTTGCGACGCATCTCATGAACAAGGAGATGGAGAAGCTCGACATCCCGCCGGTGCGCGAATTCCTGGAGCTCATCTCCGACTCCGGCGGCAAGATTTATGCCTGCAAGCTGGCGATGGACATGTTCAAGCTGAAGAAGGAGGACCTCATGGACCGCGTCGATGGCGTGCTGACCGTGGGTGATTTCTACAACGAGTCCGCTGGAGCCGGCACGCACATCCTTTTCACCTGAGCCATGCCCGCACTCAGCAACGATCCCGCCCGCTGCGAGGTGATGAACCTCGCCTGGGGCTCAAACGGCCACGGCCCCTATCTGGTGCGCCAGGAAGGCTACGAGCCCGGCAGCAGCACCTTCAAGATGCAGCGCTTCATCCTGCAAAAAGACGGCCGCTGGCTGCTCAATCTCGCCTTCGTCATGCTGCCGGAGGCCGAGCAGGAGGCGCAGTTGTTTCACAGCCTCACCGAGGTGCTGCAAATGTTCGAAAGCCTCAGTTCGAGGCCCGTGAGTGCCCACGCCCACCTCCCCGCCGGTGCCAACGCGGACGAGATCCTCGCCCACTTCGAGCAGTGCACCCATCGCATCCTGCGCGGCATGCGGACATGCTCGACGCTGCCGCTAAAGGCATAGGGGCATTCGCCAGAACGCGGATCTCGAATGTCGATTCGGAAAGGCTTTTGTCTTGGGGAGCGTCGAGGTCCCCTGCCCTTCAACGCGTCGGCGATCACGCCGCCGCTGGGATGAAAGCAGCGCCTGCTTCTTCCAGGATCTCCGCGTTCGTGAGCTGGGCTCCAGAGAAGTCCGCTTTCTTCAACGCACTGCGATACAGGCGTGCGCCAGCGAGGTTGGCGTTTTGAAAGCAGGCACCACTGAGCGTGGCACGGCGAAGATCGACACCTTCGAGGTTGGCTCCGCGAAGCATGGTGGAGGTCAGATTGATGCCGTTGAGGCGGGTGCCTCGAAAGTCAGCGCCGGTTGCATCGGCATCGCTGAGGTCGGCGCCGTTCAGAATGGCAGCGCTGAAGTTCACGCCTTGCAGTTTGGCATCGGCGAGGCAGGCCTGGCTGAGATCGGAGGTGCTGAGGTTGGCTCCGGTGAGATCGGCGTTCACGAGATTCACGCGGCGCAAAGTGAGGTCGGAAAGATCAGCGTCACGCAGTTGGGCGCTTTGAACATTCGAATCGAAAACGAAGGTGTTCCAGACGTGAGAACCTTCTTTGAGGATGTCGGCGTGAGAGGCGTTTTCCATGTCGGAAATGTCCTCTCAGGCTACTTTACGTAAAGTCGCGGGCTGTAAGGCTTTTGGGCGTTTTTGTCAGAGCTGTGTCATGCGCCTGCCAGCGCGGAGCCACGCGCCAGCAGATCGAGGAAGCGTTCCTCGAAGGGCTCTTCGCTGCCCACTTGCATGAAGTCGATCCGCCGCGTGGCACACTCGCGGGAGAGGTGATCGCAGAAGGCATCAAAAGTCTCCGTGTAGCGCTGGGCATCGCGTTTGGTCAGCCAGAAGCGGCGGCGCTCGCCGCTCTCGACTTCGGTGAGTTCGAATTCGCCTTCGAGAGAAGGCGCACGCTCCTCGGGATGCACGATTTGCAGCAGGTGATTCTCTCCCGGCCAGGCTGCCACGCGGGCGACGGCCTCCCCGGCGCTTTCGATCTCATGGCCGAAGAAATCCGAGATGATGAAGATGATGCCAAAGCGCTGGCGTGAGGGTCGGAACTCCTCAAAGCAGCGGCGCATGTCCGTGACGCCTTCGAATTTCAGCTTCATCACCGCTTGGATGACCTTCTCGATATTGCCTTGGCCGCGCATCGGCGGCAGGTCTTGCCGCACCGCATCACTCATCGAGTAGATGCTCACGCGTTGCTGCGCACTGAGTGCCAGATAAGCCAGCGCTACCGCGAAGCGCAGGGCCTGGCGGCGCTTCTCAGAATGCGGCTTTGCCATCGAGGCGCTGTCGTCGATGAGGATGTGCAGGTTTAGCTCCTGCGTTTCTTCATAAAGACGCACGAAGAGCTTTTCGAGCCGGGCGTAGAGTCGCCAGTCGATGGCTCGATAATCCTCACGCGGGGTGTAGTGACGGTAGTCTTTGAACTCACGCGTGAAGCCCGTGGCGGGCGATGACTGCGCACCACGGCGTAGGAGCTGGCGGCGCTTTCGCAGGCGCAGGGCCAGCACGCGCAGCCTGTCGAGAAAGGCGGCGTCGAAGAGATCCTCGTGGGCGTGGTGGGACTCGGAGGGCATGCGCGGGTGCGTTTAACCTTCGTGAAAGCAAAAAGCAATGTCCGCGGCATGGCGATTGTCTGCCCGCGAATGCCGCGTATGGGCGGCGGCCATGAAATCCCTCACGCTGACCGCTCCCGGACGCCTCGAATGGTCCACCCTGCCTGAAGCCGATGCCCCGCGAGCAGGCGAGGCTCTGGTGGCGATTCGTGCCATCGGCATCTGCGGCACGGATTTCAGCGGTTATCAGGGCAAAATGCCCTTCATCGAGTATCCGCGCATGTTGGGCCACGAACTCGGTGTCGAGGTTCTGGCCGTCGGTGACGGTGTGACCCATCTCCACGTCGGCGACCGCTGCTCGGTGGAGCCGTATTTGAACTGCGGCCACTGCCATGCCTGCCGACGCGGCGCCACGAACTGCTGCGTGACACTCGCCGTGCTCGGTGTTCACTGCGATGGCGGCATGCGAGAGCGGATGATCCTGCCTGCGGCGAAGCTGCATCCTTGCAACGCCTTGTCCTTTGAGCAGCTCGCCCTCGTCGAGACGCTCGGCATCGGCTGCCACGCGGTGAATCGTGCTGCGGTGAGCCGGGACGACGACGTGCTCATCATCGGCGCAGGCCCCATCGGCCTCACGGTGCTCGAATTCGCCCGTGCGGCCGGTGCACGCATCACCGTGCTGGAGATGAGCGAGCGGCGTCGCGCCTTCGTGAGTGAAAACTACGCGGGAGTGGAGGTCGTGGCCTCGCTGGCGGATGAAGCGTGTGCGCAGATTGTCTTCGATGCCACGGGTCATGCACCTTCGATGAGCCGCGCGATGCATTACGCCCGCTTCACCGGCAAAGTCGTCTTTGTCGGCATTACGAAGGAGCCGGTGACGATTGATGATCCCTTGTTTCATCGCCGTGAACTGACGCTGCTGGCCAGTCGCAATGCGCAGAGCCCCGATTTCCCGCGCATCCTCGCCATGATCCAAAGCGGTGAGATTGATACCCGCCCGTGGATTTCCCATCGCTGCGAGTTTGAAGCTCTGCCGGAGCAAATGGATGCCTGGCTCAAACCTTCGAGCGGCGTCATCAAGGCGGTCGTGAAGGTCTGAAGTGATCGACAGAAGAATCCAAAACAGACGGGGCAGAGAGCTGTCAGCAAATGGGGGCAGCAAATGAGTCTTTTTTGTCCCCATGTACTGTCAGCCACTCTGGGGGGCGACGCCATGCAGGTTGGTAGAAAAATGAGGTGTAGAAAGACTGGCTTCTGAAATCTTTCGCCGAGTAGAGCCAGCGGTTGCCCGCTGGCTCCCTCACAGACCCGGACGTGCGGGACTACCGCATCCGGTTCTTCCGGTGGAGGGGTTTGCTACGCGGGTCGTGATCGTAGATGGATTTTGGGGGCGGGCCAGTGGAAGGTTTCCTTCAACCATTGACTGTATCTCTCCCAGGTCAGCGGCTTTTGACCGCCTCGCCGGTTGAGCCATTTGAACCATTCTCTCTGGGCTTGATGGCTGTAGCGCGAGAGTCCTCGGCTGTTGCCGGGCATGCCAAAATAGGCGGCGTGCCCCTCACTTTGCTCATCAGCTTGCGCCATTGCTCTCTCACCGGGTCGTGCCGGTGGTGGCGCATCCAGTCGCGCAGCGCTTTGAGCGATCGGGTCAGCCGATTGCTCGCGGTTCTGCGTTTGATGATCGGCTTGCCTTTGCGGCTATGGCCCCAGATGTGCGTGAAGCCGAGGAAGCCGAAGCTTCTGGTTTCGCGCTTGGGGCCTTGGGCCGGTGGTTCTTGGTCTTGGTCGTTGTTGTCTTCGTTTGGCTTCCGGGACCGTTCTGCGGGTGGTTTGAACGCCACCAACCGGGTCTTTTCGGGGTGCAGGGTCAGGCCGTAGCGCTCAAAGCGTTTGGGCAGGACTTGCTGCACCCGCCGGGCGTCTTCTTCGCACTCGAAGCCGATGACGAAGTCGTCGGCGTAGCGCACGAGGAAGGCGCGGCCACGCATCCTTGGCTGCACTTCGCACTCGAACCATTCGTCGAGCACTTCATGCAGGTAGATGTTGCTCAGCAGTGGACTTATCACCCCGCCCTGGGGTGTGCCTGCGTCTTGATAACTGAGGTTCCCTTTTTCCATCACGCCGGCTTTCAACCATTTGTCGATGAGCCGTCGGATCACTCCGTCGCGTATCCGTTTGTCGAGCATTTGCCGCAGGTGCGGGTGGTGGAGTGTGTCGAAGTAGGACTTGATGTCCACGTCGAGCACCCACCGCACCGGGCGCTCATGCCATGCTCCCATGCTTTGTTGCCAAAGCGCCTCCAGGGCGTCATGGGCGGATTTTCCGGGCCTAAATCCATAGCTACAGCTTTTGAAGTCTGCTTCATAGACTGGCTCCAGCGCCATGACGATGGCTCGTTGTAGCACCTTGTCTTCGAGTGTCGGGATGCCGATGGGCCGTGTGCTCTTTCCATCTCCTTTGGGGATGTGGACTCGGCGCACGGGCGGCGCTTTGTAGCGTCCGCTTTTGGCGCGGTCGAGCAGGTCGGCGAGGTTCCCGTGAAGGTTCTCCGCATACTGCTTGGCGCTTTGCCCATCGACGCCGACGGCTCCGTCCTTGCGGGTCCGCCGCCAGGCTTCCAGGAGCCATGCCCCGTCGATGTGGTGACTCAACGATGTGAGCGCCTTGCCGCGCATTTGCTCG
This sequence comes from Verrucomicrobiaceae bacterium, assembly GCA_016713245.1. GTDB lineage: Bacteria > Verrucomicrobiota > Verrucomicrobiia > Verrucomicrobiales > Verrucomicrobiaceae > Prosthecobacter. Next base: position 3,597,696 of record JADJPM010000004.1, read on the forward strand.
GCAAGTTTTGCTATCCGTTGCTGCTTGGTTGACACGTCTGCCGCTCTTGGTGTCGCGGCTGTGTTTCCCCCTCAACGGTTCCTCCTTTTTCCGGGTGTGCTCCTTTCCTACTGGCTGGCTCCCGTCGGTTCCGGTTCGCCACTCTTCAAACGGTATTACGGGCACACTACGACTGCTCCGGCCCCTCACCTCGGCTTGCTTTGAAGACTCGCTCCGGCTTACTGCTGCGGCATCTTCGGCTTTGTTCATGCGCGTGGGTGATGCTCCCTCGTTCATGCCAGGACGTTGTTACGCCGGTGTCGTCCACCTCCGGCTGGGTTGTCGGCAGCAGAGGCTCTTGGTTGTGGAGCTCTCTCAGGTTCACAGGCACCCCCTGTCATGCACCTCTGCCCGGGTCTCGGACCCCGGTGGCTCGCCCATCGCTGGCCCTTTGACGCGATGTGCGCACGGGTCCCCGCCAGGGTAACGGCGAAGACAGTCCACGATATTGATCTTTCGAGGCTCAATCCCACGGCTTTGGTGCTCGCTGTCAACGCTTCGAGCCAGCCTCACGACTGACGACGCATGACTCGCTTGCGGCTGCCTGGCTCCAGGCTCTACCGCGCGGGGTTCTTACCCGCTGGGTTGCTCTATAAGGTTTCCATGTTCTAACTCCCATTTTACTGCTTGTCTGATTTCCTCCTTATCTGTGTTTGTCCTGACGCAATACCCTCAATCTTTCTACCACCCTTCTGTCTGCTGAAGCTCAAGCATCTTGGAACCGCTGATGAGACGCTGATTCAACGCTGATGTCAGAGATGGGATCGGGATTTGCGTCCTATCAGCGTCAGGTCAGCGGTGAATGCTCCGGTGTCTGGCCTTCCATGTCCGCAAGGTATCATCCCAGGCAGGTTGGTAGAAAAATTGAGGGTAGAAAAATGGGCTCTGAAATGTTTCTACCCCGAATCTTTCTACCACCATTCTTTCTGCTAAATCCCAATCCACGGCGACAGACCTGAAATCTTCGACAGAAGAATGGGGACAAAAGAATGAGGTTTGAGATTCTCCTGTCCCCATTCTTCTGTCAAAAAGGGCATCTGCGGTTTGAGGCTTCCGTGTTCCCGGCTTGCTCATGCTCTGGCTCTTCATCTGCCCTCTCTCCGGCTTCAGGGAGTCAGCGTCCGATCAAGCGCCGGAGCCAGAACGAGTCCGGGAAGGCCCGTGGTCGCCGAAGGAAGGCCGAAGAAAGGGCGCTTGGATCGTCGGAGGTTCTGGGGTTGGGCTTGGCGATGACGCTGAGCACTCGACTCATTCGCAGGCTGGACGATTTCGGGGGAATCGCCTACACTCGCGGCATGAACACCTTGGAAACCGATGTCGAAGTCAGCGCGGATGGCAGCCTGAAGCTGCTTTCGCCACTGCCCGAATGGCTGAAGCCGGGGCGTGCCCATGTGCTGCTCTCGGTGCCGAATGGCGCATCGCCGAAGCCGAAACGGGTGATCCCAACCGCCACGCCCGAGATGCTGGCAAAGCGTGCAGCGGCTTTTGAAGCGGTGCGGAAGCTGAATCCGTATCGCCACATCATTGATCCTGTGGCGTGGCAGCGGGAGATTCGTGAAGATGTGGTGCTGCCGGGCCGGGAATGACTAACCGACTGCCCTCATGCTTCTCGACACGAACATCGTCATCTATGCCTGCAAGCCCGAGGGGCAAGAGTTGGCTGTCTTGACGAGCCATCCCAATGCGGCGGTGGCGAGTGTGATCTGGATTGAGTCGTTGGGCTACAAGAGCATCCAACCTGAGGAGGAACTGGCCATTCGAGGCGTCCTCTCTGCGATCATGACCTATCCATTGGACGAGGAAGTCATCCAGCGGGCCATCCAACTGCGGCAGCAGAAGAGCATGAAGCTCGGAGATGCCATCATCGCCGCCACCGCGCTGGAGTATGGTGTGCCGCTGGTCACGCGAAACGAAGGTGACTTCAAACACATCGCAGGGCTTCAAATCATAAATCCGTTTGCCGAACAGACTTTGTGAGAGGATTCGCTCGTTTATGAATGATTCCATTAACGCCGATATTAAGCAGAACGGTCGGTATTTGCTTTTCCTCGATATTCTTGGCTTCAAAGAGATGGTAGCCAAGCGAAGCGCTGCCGAAGTATTCGGAGTGATAGATGATGCTCTGAAGTCGTTTCTGAATTGGGAGCACTTAAATGGTGAGTTCAAGACGATCTACTTTTCTGATACGTTCTTGTTCTACCAAGAGCATAAGGGGTATGGAGCTTGGGCTTTTCTCGACATTTACGCGGTAGCAGGAATGCTGTTATCCGCTCTATTGGCGAAAGGCATACCAGCCCGAGGAACAATATCCTTTGGTGAATTCGAGGTGCAAATTGATAGTAGCAATCGACACCAAATCTATTCTGGCAAAGCTTTTATCGAAGCTTATGAAGCGGAACAGAAAGAGAATTGGGTGGGGGTTACGATTTTGCCATCTGCGTGGCAGATTTGGAATGATGAGAGGGAACTAATGAAGGCATTTGAAAGTGAGGGGGTCTGGATGTGCCGCCATGATAAGGTTCTATTGTTGATGCCGCTCATTAAGCTTAGAAGCTGCTATTGGTCATCTCTCTCGGGTGAAGTCGAAGATTCTGATTTGGCAGGAGGATCGGTCGCCCTCAACAATGATATTAGGGCTTTTGATTTTTTGAGGAAGACAGCCCGTGCGTTTCGATCCGAGGGTGACTTCTCTAGCAAACTGGCGACCAAATATCATGCTACGATGTTGTTTTTGGCCGATGTCATGAAGGATGATTTCTTTATGTGGGTAAACATGATCTGCGACAAAGAACTTGGAGCGTTAAACAACCATTTGAGCGCATCTCCTTCTGGAGAAAGGTAGCCGCTCGTTACTCATCACGCACCCCGATCTTCTCCACCGGGATCGCTTCGAAACCGAGCTTGAAGGCGGGAGAGTCCGCTTGGAGTCTAAAGTCGTCTTTCTTCCAATCGACGAACTTGGGATCGGCGATGAGGCTGTGTTTGTCCCAGCCTTCGGCTTGCCAGGAGGTCCATTCGTCGAGGGGGGCGCATTCGGTGAGGCGGATGTCGTCGATGAAGATCTGGCCCTTCGGCTCGTGGCAGTCGATGCGGAGCCAGAAGTGCTTCATCCAGGGTTTCCAGGTGGCTTCGTTTTCGCGGGGCATGCGGCCGGTGGCTTCGAACTCGGTCCACTCGGGCGTAGCGGTGATGCTGGTGCTGCCGGCCTGCCAGTAGCCTTCGCCGTTTTTGAAGCTGGCGAAGGCGAGGCTGAGCTTCGCGGTGGGTTCGGCGGATTTGACGCGGAGTCGCATGCGATAGGCCGCGCCGGGCTTGATGGGGATGTCGGGGCCGTGGAAGACGGTCTTGGGATTGCCAGGGTCGGTGCCGAGGGCGCAGTCGGCTCGCAAGGCACCGTCGGCGACGACGAGTTGCACGTTTTTGTTGGGGCGATGGTTGAAGCCCCAGCCCTTGATGGTGTTGCCATTGGCGACGCGGTCGAAGTTCTCGGTGAGCAGCGGCTCGCCGGGCTTGTCGGGGCCAACTTTGTTGATGCCGGTGACGACAGGATGGCTGCCGTTCCAGGCGAGGTTGTGATCAAGGGTGTTCCACTTGGCGGTGGCGTGGCGGATGTCGCCATACTTCACGCCGGGGGTGTCGCTGAACAGGATGTTTCGCTGGAAGCTGTTGCCGCTCATCATGGTGCCGTCGTCGCGGATGGCGTCCTTCGGATGCAAGTCCATGCCGCGCATGCTGGTCCAGGCGAGTTCCCCAGCAACGGATTCGTAGCCTTTGATCATGGTGTCGATGTGGCTGGTGTAGAAGCGCTGCTCTTTGGTCCAGCCGTGCAGATCGAACTGAAACTTCCCGCCGAGGGCGAAGATGTTGTTCTCCACGATGCAATCGCGCGAGTTGTGCATGTGGATAGGCGTGTGGGCGACGCGGAAGACGATGTTGCCGATGATGTCGATGCCGCCGGAGTTGTCGTCGGGGTAGAGGCCGAAGGTGAACCACGGATGCTTCAGCCCGCCGGATTCCTGACCGCAGCCGATGACGTCGTGGATCAAATTATACCGCCACTTGCTGCCGCGGCTGCTGATCCAATCGCGACCGCCGGTATAGATCGCGCCGCCGTCCTGTGTTTCGAGGCAGAGGTGGTGGAGATGGTTGTATTCGACGGCGAGGTTGTTCCCGCTCATCTGCACGCCCATGCGCGGGCCGTCGTGGATGTGGCAATGCCGCACAGCGTTGTCCACGCCATACATGGCGACACCACAGGCGTTTTTGTTGAAGACGCCCATGTGGTGGATGTGGCAGTCCTCGACGCTGTGGCCGGGGCCGGTGAGTGTCTTGCGATCTCCACCGCTGAGGCTGACGCCGTTGCTGCCGGTGAAGCTGATCTCGCAATGCGAGACGCGGACGTTTTTGCCATCGCTCACGCCGACGCCGCTGCCGTGGAAGGCTCCGACCTTGGTGATCACACATTTCTCGACGAGGCAGTCCTCGGCCCGCTCGAAGATGATGGCGCTGCCGTGTGTGCCGGTGAGCGTGAGGTCGCGGATGGTGATGTTCTTCGCGCCTTTGATTTTGAAGAAGGCGTCGGCGAGGGGGAGGCGGACGTCACGTAGATCGGACTTTCCAGTCCGATTCGGATCGGAAGACCCGGACTGGAAAGTCCGGGCTACGTCGGCGGGCGGCCAGAAGTAGAGCACGCCGCTGTGCTTGTCGTAAAACCACTCGCCGGGGGCGTCGAGCTCTTCGAGGGCGTTTTGGAAGTGGTAGCGGTTGTGCGGGTGGAGGTCGTAGGCGCAGTCTTTTTTCAGCGTGAGTAGCCGCGTGGCGGGATCGAGCGACGCGACGGGCTCGATGAAGTTCCACCAGCCGTATTGCGCGAAGATGTCGAGCTCCACGTCCTCGGGATGCGCCCACTTTCGGACGTCCTCGGGCTTCACGAAGAGCGTGCGTTTCCAACGATGGCCTTCGGGGGCACCCGCAGGCGGAAAAGGTGCGACGAAGGCCCAGCCGCCGTAAAGCGGGGCCTTCGCGTCGAAGTTCGGATAACGGGCGAGGATCTGCCGTTCGCCGTCGCAGAGCAGTTGTTTCGGCAAGAAGCCTTTCGGCAGCAGCTTGGAGACATCGGCTTTGACGATCTCGCCGGTGTGTTTTTCCCAGCCGGTGACTTTGGGGCCGCCGATGAGGGTACTTTGCGTGCCGGTGAAGGTGATGTTCGAATCGGTGGCTTCGAGCGTGAGCGGCGTGAGCAGCTCGGTGGTGCCTGCGGGGAAGAGGATGGTCGCGGGAGAGGTGTCACCGGCTTGACGGGCCTCGCGGAGTTTTTTCAGCGCGGCGTGCGGCGGGAGGTCTGGGGTGATGGGGAGGTCGAGGGCGTGTCCGAGGGACAGAACGGACGCAAAGGACAGAAGGGTCGTGGTGAGGCGGAGCGACATGCGAGGTGTTGGCATAGCCGAAAGGCCGCGGCGGAGCAAAGGCGGGCTGTGGGCGGATTTTGGCCATGTCAGATTTTGTGAAAACGAGACGGCCCCACCGCAAGAGAAAGGATTCACGCGAGAGGCTTTGAATTGGATGCTCGGGACCATCATCCTTCTCTTCCTGCCCGACAAACGAGGAGGAGTCGGATTGGAGGCTCAAAAACGAAAAACGCCGCCGGGGTGGACCGCGGCGGCGTTGAGGTGAGTCGGAGGAAGAGGCGGGGGCGGAGGAGGATTCCGATTACTTCGCGAAGGGGCTGGTGATCATGGCGCGGAAGCTTTCGCTGACCTTGCCGATGGCGTCTTTCGGGCCGGTGAGCTTGATGAAGACGTTGTTGCCATCAGCGGTGGGAACGATGGCGCCGAGGAGGGTGTAGTTTTCCTTCGGAGTCTTCGCGCCCATGGGAGGGCCGTCATTGAAGGTGCCGGTGGCGGTCACGAGCGTGATCTTCTGGTCACCGGCGGCGATTTCTTCCGTCTTGGACTCGGGCTTCGTGGCGAACTGGCCGAGCCAGCGGCTGACATTGGCCTCCACGCCACCACCGCCGCCGGGGAAGACGTAGAAGGCAGCTTCGAGGGGCTTGTCCGCGCCTTCCGCCTTCGCGAGGAGGGTGGCCACGCGCATCATGCCGGGTGTGTCGGAGAGCATCCAAGGGGTGCTGTATTTGAATTTGAGACCGCCCGCCTCGACGACGGCGGCGTCCTGCGCGAGCAGCGGCGCGGCGGCAAGGGTGAGAAGGGCGAGGGTGGTGAAGAGACGGCGTTTCATGGTGGGGTGGGTTGGTGGGATCGGTGAGTGGTGAGAAGTGAGAAGTAAGACGTGAGAGGTCGGGTCACTTCACATGGAGGGTGCCTTTCATGAGGAGGAAGTGGCCGGGGAAGGTGCAGATGTAGGGGTAATCACCGGCTTCGGCAGGGGCGGTGAATTCAGCTTCGGCCTTGGAGCCAGGCTGGGCCAGGGTCGTGTGCGCGAGGATGTCCGCATGCACGGCCCCATCGGCCCCGGCGGGGATGTAGTGCTTTTGCATCGCCTTGGGATCGGCGGCCATGGCGAGGGCGGCATTGCCGACGACGGCTTCCTTGCCGGGCTTCACGAGCACCCAGTTGTGCGGCAGGCCTTGCACGTTCGGCTGGATGGGATTGTCGAGGGTGAGCTTCACCTTCTGGCCGGGCTTCACGGTGAGCTCCGCCTGGTCAAACATCATCGGATTGTCCGCGGCGGGCTTGATGACGATATCTGCCATCGAGGGGTCCTTCACCGCGGCGGGAGCGGCCGGATCAGCAGGTGCTGGCACCGCCGGGGCGGCGGGTGTCGCGGGAGCCGCTGGCGTCGTGGCATCTTGAGCCAATGCGAGGAATCCGGGGGCGAGGAGGGCGGCAAAAAGGAGCTTCGACATGATGGCGCGGGAAGTTTGAATCGGGGGATGCGAGCGAGGCGGCCTAATCGGGCCGCTCGCCGCCCTTTTATCAACTACTTTCACATCCGTGGCAGGGCCTTCTGCGAAGGAAAGTTTGCACCGATCCTGCTCGTATCCGATTCACCCCCCAAAACCCATGAACCCCTTTCGCGAAACCGCCCTCGCCTCGCATTCGCTCAGCCGTCGCCATGTCCTGCGTGGACTCGGCACGGCCATGAGCCTGCCCTTCCTCGAATCGCTCGGCTTCCGTGCCTTTGCCGCCGAGGCGAAAAAGGCCCCCGCGAAGCCGCTCCGCGCCGCCTGGCTCTACATTCCGAATGGCGTGAATGTGAACGAGTGGTTCCCCACCGGCGAAGGCAAGGGCTACACGCTCTCGAACTCCCTCAAGGCCCTCGAAAAGCACCGCGAGGACTTCACCGTCATCTCCGGCCTCATGCAGGACTGGGCGCACTCGCACGGCAATGGCGGCGGCGATCACGCCCGCGCCGTGGCCACCTATCTCACCGGCTGCATGCCAAAGAAGACTGCCGGAGCGGACATCCAGCTCGGCATTTCCGTGGATCAAATCGCCGCGCAAAAGATCGGCCACCTCACCCGCCTGCCCTCGCTCGAGCTCAGCACCGATGGTCAGCGTTCCTCCGGCAAATGCGACAGCGGCTACTCCTGCGCCTACCAGTTTAACCTCGCCTGGAAGAACGAGACCATGCCCATGGCTCCCGAGATGGACCCGCGACTCGTCTTTGAGCGCCTCTTCGGTCTCGGAGCCTCCGCAGGCAACAGTGCGGATGCGAAACGCCAGCAGCGCATGCAGAAAAGCATCCTCGATACCGTGCTCGACGAGGCCAAGACCCTCCAGGGCAAGGTCAGCGCCAATGACCGCCGCAAGATCGACGAGTACTTCGCCGCTGTGCGTGACATCGAAACCCGCATCGAGCGGGCGGAGAAATTCCGCGCCGAGATGCCCGATGTGAAAGTGCCCGAGGGCATCCCTGAAAGCTACGAGGAGCATATCCGCGCCATGTTTGACCTGCTCGTGCTCGCCTTCCAGACGGACACCACGCGCCTCAGCACCTTCATGCTCGCCCACGACGGCAGCAACCGCTCCTTCCCCGAGATCGGCGTGCCGGATGCGCACCACTACCTCTCTCATCACCAGAGCGACCCGCAAAAGCTCGCCAAGATCGCGAAGATCGACCAGTTCTACCTGCGCCAGTTCGGCTACTTCCTCGACAAGATGAAGTCCATCAAGGAAGGCGAGGGCACGCTGCTCGATCACTCGATGATCGTCTTCGGCGGTGCCATCGGCGATGGCAACCGGCACAATCACAACAACCTCCCCATCCTCCTCGCCGGCGGCGGCAACGGCACCATCACCCACGGCAAACGCCAGACGCTGCCCACCGACACGCCGATGACCAATCTCTACCTCAGCATGCTCGACCGCCTCGGCGTGCCCGCGGAGCGTGTCGGCGATAGCACGGGACGGCTGGAGATTTTGTGAGGAGCTCGTGATGCGGGCACTCCTGCCCGCAAAGACGCGCTGAAGGTGGTGATGAAGGTCAAAACGCGCCCTCTTTGACCTTCTTGACCGCATTGACCTTGTTGACCATCCCGTCATCCCGTTTCACAAGACGGCTTCATCTTGCTTCCCTTCGCGCTCTACAACCTTCTCCTGCCTTTCGGCCTGCTTTGCATGCTCCCCGGAGCCATCGTGAAGATGCGCCGCCGCGGCGGACGCTGGCAGGATCTGGCGCAGCGCATCGGCCTTCACTCCCGCGAGACGCAGGCCGCCATCGAGGCCCTGCCGCGTGATCGAGGCCGCCTGTGGATGCACGCCGTGAGCGTGGGTGAGGTGAATGTGGCGCGGAAGCTCATCAAGAGCCTCCTTCTTGCCTCACCAGATACCAGCATCGTGCTCACCAGCACCACGCCGACTGGACACGCCCTGGCGAAGGAATGCGAAAAGCAGCACGCGGGGCGCGTCGTGGCCCTTTACAGCCCCATTGATCTTCCGGGCGTGCCGCAGCGCATGATCGAGGTGATCCGCCCCACGCAGCTTGTGCTCGTCGAAGCGGAGGTGTGGCCGAATCTCGTCCGCGCCTGCTCGCTCGAAGGCATCCCGGTTTCGCTGGTGAATGCCCGACTCTCGCCACGGACTGCTCGGCGGCTGAAGGCGCTGCGCTTTCTCGTGCAACCTGTGTATGGCCTGCTGCGACAGATCCTCGTGCAAGAGACCGATGACGTGGCCCGCTGGCAATCCTTTGGCCTCGATGCCTCCCTCATCCACCTCACCGGCAGCGTGAAATACGATCCCGAAGGCTCCGAGGTGCCCGCAGCGAAAATCGAGGCTCTGCGCCACATTCTCCACGAACGCGGCATCGAAGCCGACAGGCTTGTATTGCTCGCCGCGAGCACGCACGACGGCGAGGAGGTGGAGATCGCGAAGGTGTTTCAAGAGCTCCAAGCTCGCCACCCGCGTCTCGCCCTGCTCATCGTCCCGCGCCATGTCGAGCGAGCGGCGGAGATCGTGGCCGATCTGCGATCCATCGGCCTTCACGCGGCCCGTCGCTCACAAGAAAGCGCACGCGTCGATGACGGTGCATGTTTACTCATTGATACCACCGGCGAGCTCGCCGCCTGGCAGCACCTCGCCACGCTCGTCATCATCGGAAAGAGCTTCCTGGCCGAAGGCGGTCAAAATCCCGCTGAGGCCGTCTTCGCTGGAAAACCGGTTCTTTTTGGCCCGCACATGGAAAACTTCACCCCGCTTGTCGAGCTTCTCCTGCGTCATCGCGGAGCCATGCAGGTGATGGGATTCGATGACCTCGAAACGCAGCTCGCTGCCCTGCTACAATCTCCCGAGCAAGCCGCTCACCTTGCCCGTAACGGCCAGCAAGCCCTTCAAGTCCACGCCGGGGCCACGCGCCGCACGGTGGAGCGGGTGCTGGGGAACTGAGCGAGATACCGGGCTTTACGGCTCCTTCGGCGTTGCTGGACGATGACTCGGGATCTGCGCTTTGAAATCGCCCAGGCTGTTCCAGTGCGTCGGTTCCGCCAGATCCACATCCACCACGGCCACCGTGCCCCATTGATCCGCCTGGGCCATCACGTCGCCGTAGTGGTCAAAGACGCCGGAGATCATCCAGTCCTGCTTCTCATGATCGGTGTAGGTGCTGCTCACGAGATAGACGTGATTCTCGCAGGCACGAGCGCGGGCCAGCATCGGATTGCAGCCCCACACTGGCCACGCAATCACCTCCGCGCCTCGAATCGTGAGTGCACGTGCCACCTCCGGGAAGAAGCCGTCGTAGCAGATCATCATGCCCACCTTGCCAAAGCGTGTCTCAAACACCGGATACTCACGCCCCGGCGTGATCCCTGCCTCGATCTCACCACGTGGCAGCGTCACCTTGCGATACTTGCCAATGAGCGATCCATCCGGGCCAAGCAGCGCCGCTGTGTTGTAGATCGTTTTGCCTTCTCGCTCCACCAGTCCGGCCACGAGGTGAAGACCGTGCTGCTTCGCCAGTTTGCCAAAGTAGTCCGTGCTCGGTCCCGGCACCGTCTCCGCACATTCGTGCATCTTCTTGCCCGTGCCATAGTAGGTCAGCGTCTCGCCCAGAACGACGAGATCGGCCCGCTGCTTCGCCGCCTCGGCAATCAACGCGGCATACTGCGGCGGCTTGTCGGAGGGCTCCTTCCCTTCCCGAGGGAGAAGATGCACCGTCGCCAGCCGCACCTTTCGCGGCGCGGGAGCAGGTGCCTCGACCAAACTCACCTCGCTCCACTCCACCCGCGCATTCGCCGCCCATTGCAGATACAGCTCGATGCGTGCCTGCTTTGCCTCGGTGGGAGCACGGAGGATGGTTTCGACCTTCGCCCATTCATCGGGAGCGCTGCCCGGATCCTGAGGATACTCCGGCTCGGCCCGCGGGGAGGTGCCTTTGGCATAACCTTGCTTCGCCGGCGTCTCCCACTTCACCGGCTGGCCTTTGTCATCCTGCCAGATTACCCGCGCATACACGCTGCGTCGCGGTTCCGGCATCGCACTGTGCTTTCGCCAGGCGATGAAGCGCTGATGCTTCCCGCCCGTCACCGGCACCGTCTTCGTCCAGCAGCCGATCCAATGCTCTCCCGCGCCCGTTTCGAGCACCAGCGATCCCTTCCCATCATGCCCGCCGGTTTCATTTTGCACCGCCTGCGGCCGCGCCTCCTCACGCGGCGATTCCAAGGTCCACTCCGTCTCCGCCGCAGACAGCAGCGAGGCATTCCAGAGCATCAGGCAAAGCAGGGAGCGTTTCATGCCTTCGCATACGCGGCGGAGGCGGTGAATCACGCAAAGCCGGCGAGCTCTCGTGACGTAGTAGCCATCATGCTCCGCCTTCTGTGTCTTCTCACGCTCACCAGCCATCTCGCGGCTCAAAACGGCACCATTCCGGCGGATCGTCCACGTGCCCGGCCCGCGTCCGCTTTGACCGGCTGGGCGGATTGGGAAAAGGGCGAGGAATTGCTGAAACGCATCCAGGTCCCGCCTGCGCCCGTGCTTTCGGCGGAGGAGGAAGCGAAGACCTTCAAGCTCGCGCCTGGTTACCGCGCGGAACTCGTCGCGTGCGAGCCGATGGTGCAGTGCCCGATCTTCTTTGAGTTCGATCCCGAGGGGCGCATCTGGGTCGTCGAGTATCAGGGCTACATGCGCGACGTGCAGGGCAGCGGCGAGGGCGATCCCATCTGCCGGGTCGTCGTGCTCACGGATGAAAACGGCGACGGCAAAGCCGACAAGAGCACCGTCTTCCTCGACAAGCTGGTCATGCCGCGAAGCTTCGCCTTCGTGAAAGGCGGCATCTTGCTGCAAGAGCCGCCGAAGCTGTGGTTCTGCGCCGACAAAGACGGCGATCTGCGCTGCGATGAGCGCACGCAGGTCGGCACGATGGGCGTCAGCGGCAATCCGCAGCACACGGCGAACGGTCTGCGCCGCGGCATCGACAACTGGCTGCACTGCGCCGACTGGCCGCATCGCTACCAATGGAAGGACGGCAAGCTCATCGACGAGCCCACGCAGCATCGCGGCCAGTTCGGCGTGAGCTTCGATGAAACCGGCCGCTTCATCTCCTGCTACGAAAACAGCGCCATGCACATGGACCTCCTTCCCGCCGAGGCACTCATGCGTCACCCCAACCTCGCCAAACTGGCGCAGCGCGGTGGTCGCGGCGGCTTCGGCATCAATGTGAACGTCGCCAAGGATGCGGCGGAATGTTTTCCCATCCGCGTCACGCCTGCCGTCACGCTCGGAGCCCTCGAACTCCGCGACGACGGTCGCCTGCGCACCTACACCATCGTCTCCGGCACCTGCTTTTACGATGGCGATCAATTCCCGCCCGAGATGCACGGCAACGTCTTCGTGCCCGACTCCGCCGGCCACCTCGTCGGCACGTTAAAGCTCGACGGCGGCACGCAACCTCACGCCACCCGCTTCTTCCCGCCCGAGCAGGAACTCATCGCCAGCACCGACGAACGCTTCCGCCCCGTAAACGCCCGCGTCGGCCCCGACGGCGCTCTTTACCTCGCCGACATGTATCACGGCATCATCGAGCACGTCATCTTCATCGTTCCGTGGCTCACCAAGCAGATCGAGCAGCGCAAACTTTACGAAGGGAACGATCATGGGCGCATCTGGCGCATCGTGCATGAGCGGAGAGCGGAGAGCGAAGGGCGAAGAGTCGGGATGGAGAAGTGGAGTGATGGAGAGTTGGTGGATGCGCTCGGTCATCCGAATGGATGGCAGCGAAACACGGCGCAGCGTTTGCTGGTGGAACGAGGGACGCCTGGAGTTGTGACTCGGCTAGCCAGAAACCTCTCTCATCTTCTCGGCACCGAGCACACTCGCTTGCACTCACTTTGGGCCATTGATGGCATGAATTCCCTGATTGGTGATATATTGGTTACTTCAGCCAGTGATCCAGAACCTGTCGTTCGAGCTGCCACTGCAAGAATGCTCGCCAAACCTGTCGAAGACCTTGAGCAAACGAGAGCGTTTGAGTTGTTGAAGCGATTGATGGTCGATTCGTCGGAAATGGTCAGACTCAGTGCTGCTACGTCGATAGGTTTGGTTGGGCAACGAGCGGCGATTCCGTCAATCGTTACACACTTGGCAGCTTACGATGATGATCTGAATAGAAGTGCTGTGGTTGCAGGAACACACGACATGGAGGCGGATCTAATTGCGGAGCTGCTTCCGCATGAAAAATGGCAAGACGACACGCGACATCACCGAGAAACGCTCAAACTACTTTCCCAGCTCGCGTGCATGGATGGTAAGGCGGAGGCGATTCTCGCGAAAGTGGCCGAAACGGCGATTTGGCAGCGCGAGGCCTTGTTGGACGGTTTTCTCGCTTCGCAGGCCAAAGTCACGTTGAAGGCTAAACCGGCCTTTTTGGACGAAATGGCCGTGAATCGCGACATCGCGGCCCGCGAACGCCTTCAGCGGCTGCGCATGGCTTTGACCTGGCCTGGTGCAGAAAGCGTTATGCTCTCCTCACGCAAGCAACCGCTCAGCGAAGCCGCCAAACAGCAGGTCGAACGCGGCGCGGTGGTTTATCAGAGCGTCTGCGGGCTCTGTCATCAGCCCACCGGCTACGGCGTGCCGAATGTCGCACCACCGCTCGCGGAGAGCTCGTGGGTCACCGGCGAGCCCGAACGACTCATTCGCATCGCGTTGCACGGATTGTATGGCGAGATCGAGGTGAACGGCCAGAAGTGGAACCTCGCCATGCCCGGCCAGGGAATGAACCCGTTGCTCGATGACGCGAAGCTCGCCGATGTGCTCAGTTACATTCGCAACGCGTGGGGAAATGAGGCCAGTGTCATCGAGACCGCTCAAGTGGCGGACGTTCGTGAGCAGACCAAAGATCGCAAGATGCCTTGGACGGCTGACACGCTGCTCCAAGTCGATGTCCACGGCGAAATAGCCATCCAACCCGACGCCGACGGCACCTTGCTCCTCCCTGCCAGCGCCGCTAAAACCTACGGCCAAAAACTCGCGTATCGCCCTTCGCTCAACGTCCTCGCCCCATGGCGCATCGAGACCGACGTCGCCGAATGGACGATTCAAATTCCTGCGGACGCCACATACGAAGTCCTTGTCACGCTCGCTGCCGATGAGGCTTCTGCCGGAGACTCGTATGTCATTGAAGCGGAAACAGCGAGCCTCAAAGCCACGGTCAAATCCACCGGCGGCTACGAGTCTTTCGCCGAGCAATCGGCTGGCACAATCAAACTCAAGGCTGGCGTGCAAAAACTGCTCATGCGACCCGATGGAGCTCTCAAACAAGAGCTGGCCGATGTGCGTGCCCTTCGTTTGAGAAAAGTTCGAGGCCGCTGAACCTCACGCCATCAACGGCGGATGCATTTCAAAGGCCGGGATGCGGGTGCAAACGGGGCGGCCGTGGCCGGTGGTGCCGAAGAAGGAGCCGCTGGCGGTGCTTTCGGTCTTCACGACGTGGTAGCTGTTGTAGCTGAAGGTCTCGCCGGGGGAGAGCTTGGGGAATTGCCCCACCACGCCATCACCTTCCACGACCATGGTTTGGCCGTCGGTATCACGGACGATCCATTTCCGACCGAAAATGCTGACCGTCTCCGGCGAGGCATTACGGATCGAGATGTGATACACAAACGGATGCGGACGGTCCGGCGGCGCGGGCCGCGTGGGGTCATACGCCACGTTGTCCACGCTCACGGTGAGTCCAGGCAGGTCTTCAAAGGTCATGCGTCGAATCTACGCTTGAATCATCGAACCTGAAACTCGAAACTCATTCCCATGCCCCCACCTCCTCCCGTTCTCACCATCGCAGGTTCCGATTGCTCCGGGGGCGCGGGCATCCAGGCGGACATGAAATCCATCTCGGCTAATGGCGGTTACGCGCTCACCGCCCTCACCAGCGTCGTTTCGGAGACGCCGGGCCTCGTTTCGCAGATCCGGCTGCTCGATGCCGAATTCATCGTGGACCAAATCCGCGTGCTATTTGGTGGTTTTCCGATTCGGGCGGCCAAAACGGGCATGGTGGGAGGCGCGGAGCAGATTCACGCCGTCGCCCAAGCCTGGCGTGAGTATGCCGGTGGCATTTCGCTCGTCGTCGATCCCGTCATGGTGGCGACCAGCGGCGGGCGCTTGCTCAAAGATGATGCTGTCGAGACGCTCTGCGCGGAGCTTTTGCCCCTCGCCACCCTCATTACGCCAAACATGGACGAGGCCGCCGTGCTGTGGGGCCGAGCCGTGACGACTCGCGATGAAATGGCCGCCTGCGCTGCGGATCTGGCCGCGAAGTATCAAACCTCTATCCTCGTCAAAGGCGGCCACCTCATCGGTGATGCCGCCGCAGATGTGCTCGTCACTGCTGGCGGCACCTCATGGCATGAAACCGCCCGCACACCGGGTGTCCACACCCACGGCACCGGCTGCACCTACTCTTCCACCATCGCCACGGGTCTCGCCCGCGGCCTCGACCTCACCAGCGCCGTCGCCAATGCCAAAAACTACGTCAGCCGAGCCATTGCGCAGCATTTTCGCTGGGGGCAGGCGCTGGATGCCTTGAATCATTTTCCGGCGAGCGGCACCTGACGGGCTTTTTACTTGTCGCGAACGTCTCCGACATGGCAGCATCACGGCATGAAAAAGCTGCTTTTTCTCTCTTTCACCCTTCTCGCATCTCTCCAGGCCCAGCAGGCTCAAAAGGCCGATGCCTGGCCAATTAAACTCTATCGCTATCCCGATGAGGGCCTCAACGGCGGCTTCATCTCCGGCGAGCACGGCCAGCTCCGCGCCCCGGCGCTGCCGCCAGTAGATGCGAAGGACGAGGCGGTTACAGATTTCATCAAGCGCTCCCACTTCGCCTTCCGCGCTCGTTTAATCGAGGAAGGAATCACGCTTCCCACTGGCTCGCTTGCCGCGCTTGATCCGGTGAACCAGACGCTGGCCATCCGCACAACATCGGCGATGCATGAGCGCATCTTGGCACTTGCCACGCGGCTGGATCGGAACCTCGCCAAGAATGTTCATTTCACCGTCGAGATTTTCGAGGCGGATGCCTCAGCCGTCCGTGAGGCGATGAAAAAGGCCGTCAAAGCCGATCATCGCCCAGTGTGGGAGGCGCTCGATGCTCTCGTGACCGCCAGCAAGGCTGTCGTGATCACTAGCCAGCGTCTCGAAACCAAGGGCGGCACCCGCGCCACCGTGGAAAGCGGCGAGGAGCGCTTCTACACTAGCGAGATGACGTTCGATGAGAAGACCCGCTCGACGACCGCCATGGAGGCGCGTCGCGCCGGGACCATCTTCGAAATTGAGCCCACCATCGGCCCGGATGGTGTCACGATGGAGATCAATGTGAGCCTGGAGCATCATCACGGCCAGCCGGTGGACCGATGGGATATCATCAACACCAGCGGCGAAAAAAGCGTCGAGTCTCCGCTCGTCGATTTTCAGGTCGCCCATCCCGTGACGGGCTTCACCATGCTCAGCGGAATGACCAAGACGCTCGGCATCTGGCAGCCGGCCTCATCGCCGAAGGGTGAAAAGCTCCAAATTGCCTTCCTCACGGCCCACATCGTCACGCTGCTACCCGCGCTTGATACGCGAATCGAGCATCTTCTCCGCTCGCATGGCGAGAAAGTCGAAAAGACTCCCTCCTCGCCTCCGGCGGAGCCTGAAGGCGCTCCGAAGGGCATCCTCACCCGCACCTTTTTTGTGACCGATGAGTTGCTGACCATGGACGACCCGTCGCCGAGCGGTGCTGCCGATCCGTTTGCCGCTCCACTGCCTGCTGGTAGTGCCTCAGAGCCAAAGCTCAGCCTGCGCCTCACCGCGATGGACATCTTCAAATCAAAAGGCATTCCGTTCCCCGAAGGTTCCGCGATCACTTACACCGCCAGCACGGGCGAACTGCTCGTGCGCAACACCGCAGAAAACATGCGGCTCATTGAAGCACTCATCACCAGCCGTCGCCAATATGCCGCCCGCACGCTCACCAGCACGCTGCACCTCATCGAGGCGGATGCGGCCACGCTGCGGCAGATTGAGCGCCAGACCGCCGCAATCTCCGATCACGGCGCTGCATGGAAAGCCGTCGAGCAGGCAGTGAGCGAGGGCCGTGCCCGCATTCTCCAGTCAATCTTCAGTGAGGGAAAGGGCGGCCTGCGAAGCACCTTCGTCAATGGCAGCGAATTCATGTATTCCACCGGCACGGACGGATCTGCAGGCGTGGTGAGTCATCACAACTCCACCGATCCCAAGGAAGGTGAGAACAAGACTACCCAGATCAGCCAGCTCAGCGTTGTCGAAGATGCTCCACCGAGCTTCAGCTCCACGGTCGAGATGAGAAATGTGGGACTGCAATATGAATACGAGCCCACCATCAGCCCGGACGGCAGGCTCATCGAACTGAACTACCGCCTCGCTTATGATTACGCACCTCCGACCCTCGTCGCCACACCTGCACCGAAAGATGACAAACTCATCCGCCCGCTCGACCGCCGTCACCGTTTCCATCAGGTGAACCTCACCACCGGCACCACGATGGCCCACGGCACCCATCGCTTGCTCGGCATCTGGAAGCCGGAGGGCAAACCGGAGTTCGACGACGGCTCGAAGCTCCAGGCGGCCTTCCTGCGCATTGATATTGTGCCGGTCGAGCGTTAATCTCGCCCGCCCCACATGATTCGCTCCGCCTTCTGTTTCCTTTTACTCGCTCCTGCCGCCCTCGCGGCGGAGGCGAAGGCGCCGGACATCACGCAGAATGGCATCCAGACGGCTTTTCGAGTGCTCCAGAAGGAGTACATCCGCAGCGGGGACCTCACGTTTGATGAGTTGAACCGCGCGGCGCTGCATGGGCTGCTGGAGAGGCTGCAATTCGGCGCGGAACTTGTCTCTCGCACGGAGGATTCCAAGCTCGCGGATCCCGGTGGGGTGCAGGCGGAGATGCTGCGGCCGGGCATCGCGTTGCTGCGGCCCAAGGCCTTTAGCCAGGCGGAGATCGCCGTGATGGAGCAGCACCTGGCGAAATTTGTCCAGGACGGCGCGAAGCATCTCATCCTCGACCTGCGTGCCTCCGCCTCGCCGGGGGATTTCGACGTCGCGGCGGGCATGCTCGGCCTGTTTGTGCCGGAGAATGAGGTGCTCTTCAAAACTCGCCAGATGACCGATTCGAACACCGAGGTCCTGCGCAGCGAACGTGAGCCGCTTTGGAAGGCCTCGCTGCTCGTTTTGATCGATGGCGATACCTGCAACGTTGGCGAGGCCATCGCCGCGGTGTTGAGGCAGCGCAAACAAGCCCTCCTCATCGGCTCAGCCACTCGCGGTGCGGCGGTGAGGTATGAGACGATTCCCGTCGATGCGCATTGGTCGCTGCGTTTTGCGCGTGCCGAGGTGTTGCTGCCGGATGACAGCTCCATCTTCCAAAAAGGTCTCGCGCCTGATTTCCCTATCAAACTCGCCGAAAAGGCCAAGCGAGCCTTTTTTGATCCCGAAAACAAAACCCGCCCTGCCTCCACCATCAGCGACACGCCCCGCGTGCGCTTCAACGAGGCCGCACTCGTCGCCGGGACGAATCCCGAACTCGATTCCTACATCCGCCGCTCGGCGGGCGAGCCCCTGCCTGAAGATCAACCGAAGCCTCGCGACACGGTGCTGCAACGCGCCGTCGATTTCCTCATCACGAGTGATCATCTCCAGGCCGCCAAGATCAATTGGAGCCAGAAACTCCCGCCTGAGTCACCCGCCCCCAAAGCCATTCCTGTGAACGAATGAGTCTCCACTCACCCCTTCCGCCTCTGACCTTCGACATCCCCAACAAAGTCGAAACGCAAGTCACCATCCAGCACGTGCTGTGTGACCGCACCTGCCACGCCACGCTGCCGAATGGCAAGGTCGTGATCGCCTTCATTGATGCTCACAAGCCCCGCTTTCCCCTCGTCGAAGGCGCGGTGATGCCCGTCCGCATGGATGTGGCCGATTTCTCACGGGCGGAGTTCATCCAGTGAGGGTGGGCTGAGCGGCCAAAGAGGTTGCGGCGCGGCATGGGAAGTGCTTTTTCGATGCTTCCGCATCACTCCAACCCTTCATCACTCCATCCACCGCACATGAGCCACTGGGATCGCTTTCAGAAGTACTTCGTTCGTTACCCGCAGATGGGTTTTTCCATCGACATCAGCCGCATGGGCTTCGAGGACAGCCTGTTTACGAACATGGCCGGGAAGATCGGCCAGGCATTTAAGGCCATGAAGGAGCTCGAAGTAGGTGCCATCGCCAATCCAGACGAGGGCCGCATGGTGGGCCATTATTGGCTGCGTGATTCCAAGCTGGCTCCTGACGCGGCCATCACGAAGGAGATCGACGAGACGCTCGAAGCTTCGCTGAAGTTTGCTGCGGACGTGCATGCCGGCTCGATCAAGGCCGCGAATGGTCAGAAATTCACCCGCGTGCTGGTGGTGGGCATTGGCGGTTCGGCACTGGGGCCGCAGCTCGTGGCGCATGCCATCACGCCCGCGAATCCGCCCATGGCGATCTCGTTTTTCGATAACACGGACCCGGATGGCATGGACCGCGTGCTGGCGGAGATCGGCAGCAGCCTCGCCACGACGCTGACGCTGGTGATCTCGAAGTCGGGCGGCACGAAGGAGACCCGCAATGGCATGCTGGAGGCTGAGGCGGCCTACCAAAAGGCAGGGTTGGACTTCTCGAAGCATGCCGTGGCCGTGACGGGACTCGATAGCGAACTCGACAAGCACGCGGTGAAGCAGGGCTGGCTGGCCCGTTTCCCGATGTGGGACTGGGTGGGCGGTCGCACCAGTGTGATGAGCACGGTGGGCACCATCGCGGCGGCGTTGCAGGGCGTGGATGTGCGCCAGTTCCTGGCCGGAGCCGCGGCGATGGATGCGGAGACGCGCACCCGCCCGGCACGTGAGAATGCGGCGATGCTGCTGGCGCTGATGTGGCATCACGCCGGCGGTGGCAAAGGCCAGAAGGACATGGTCGTGCTGCCTTACAAAGACCGTCTGGTGCTCTTCTCGAAGTATCTGCAGCAGCTCGTCATGGAGAGCCTAGGCAAGGAGCATGATCTCAGCGGCGCGGTGGTGAACCAAGGCGTGGCCGTCTATGGCAACAAGGGCTCCACGGATCAACACGCCTATGTGCAGCAGCTTCGCGATGGCGTGAACAATTTCTTCGCCACCTTCATCGAGGTGCGGAAGGCTCGTGACACCGCTTCGCTGGAAGTGGATCCGGGATTCAACAGCGGGGATTACCTCCAGGGTTTCCTGCGCGGCACGCGGAAGGCGCTTTCGGACAAAGGTCGCGAAAATGTCACCATCAGCATCGAGGAGGTGAGCGCCTTCACGCTCGGCCTACTCGTGGGCCTCTTCGAACGGGCGGTGGGCTTTTATGCCAGCCTGGTGAACATCAACGCCTACCACCAGCCCGGTGTGGAGGCTGGGAAGAAGGCCGCCACGGATTTCCTGAAGCAACTCGCCCAGGTGAAAGCGGCTCTCGCCGTTGCCAAAGAGCCTCTCGGGGCCGCCGAGGTTGCCGCCAGCCTCGGCATCGACGCGGAGGATGCCTTCCACATGCTGACCCATCTGGCCGCCAATGGTGCGGCAAAGGTGGTCGAGCAGGGGTGCACGCCTGCCGGGGATCGTTTCAGTGTCTCCTGACAAATCAGCGATTGCGCGGGAGGGCGTGCCGTTTTAAACATCAGGCCAATTTTCCCGACGCACCCCGCCCGGCCCATCCACCTCCATGGACACCAGCAAATTTCCGATTGAGTATCAGATCGCCTGCATCGTGCTGACGGCCCTCTTCCTGTGGTCGTTCAGCGTGGCGCGGGAGCCACGTGGCTGGCGGCGGCTGTTTCAGAGCATGTTCTCGAAATCGGATAACTTTTCGGTGAACAAGAACAAGGTCATCGACGAGTCCCTGAAGCGTTACGGCATCCTCATCGCCATGGCCATCCTCGTGGCCGATGTGACCTGCTTTGTCATGATGGTCACCTATCCCCTGCGCATGAAGCAGGTCTCCAAGGAACAGCGTGAACAGCAGGGTGAGATCCAGCGCATCCAGGGCGCGAATCCCGAACTGTCTCGCGTGAAGGCGTTTTAAGCCCGCACCACCATGGTGTCTGCGATGAGATCATGCAGGCAGCGGTGATCCGCTCGGAAGATGCAGGCGATGTCAAAAAGCTGGATGCCTGGCCCCACATAAGTGATCGAGCCGAGGACGGACATCACAAAGGATCGCAGCAGCACGGCCCGCACAAAGCCGGCGGGAGCACCGCTTTGAAACATCACAATGCGGATGCCCATGAGCCATTTGCCGATGGACTGGCCGCGTAGGGAGAGCATCACCACATTCACCAGTGTGATGCCGATGAAGGCCCACGCGGCGCTTTGGAAAAGCTCCGGCTGCTCCTGCATGAGCTTCATGAGGTCGTCCATGGTTTCGATTTTGTGCCCTTCGAGGTTTTGGCTAGCCAAAAACACCACCGGGAGCAGCGTCAAGCTATCCAGCAGCCAGGCGATGAAGCGCTGCCCGCGAGTGGCGAGATTCAACTCGGACGCCAGATCGTGGATCGGGGCATTATCAATGGGCAGTGGAGGCGGCTCACCCGCAGGTGTTTCCACCTCAGCAGGCGCAAAACGCTGCGAAAGCGGCTCCCAGTCCGTCATGCTGCTGCTCCAGCACAGGTCTCCCGGCTGGAATTGCCCGCTGCGCAGTCCGGCGCTGATGTCGAGGTCGTTGAATTCGCCCAGTTGTTCGCTCTCCCGAGCGATGTGATACTTCATGCCGCCAGCTAAGGCCGCGATTGAAATCAGGCAAGGATTCTTGCCTCCGCCCCCCGGCTCGCCAAAGCAAAAGAGACGTGCGTACCATTCTCCGAGTCTTTTCCTATCTCCAACGCTATCCCGGCATGGCCGTGGCTCAGATCGGCTGTGCCGTCGGCGGCACCCTCATGGTCCTCGTGCTGCCCTCCGTCACCCGCGAGATCATTGACGTCACCATTCCGGCCAAGGCCTGGGAACGCCTCGCGCCTTCGGCGATGCTCGTGCTCGGTGCGTTCGTTCTTCAGAATCTCTTCAACTCCCTGCGCATCCGGCTGAACAACAGCTTCGAGCAAAAAGTCATCTACGACCTCCGCAGCGATCTCTATGAGCGTCTTCAGCGCCTGCCGCTGCGCTGGTTCGACAACCGCCCCACCGGCGACATCATGACGACCGTCTCCGAGGACATCCCCGCCGTCGAGCGGGTGCTCATCGATGGCATCGAGCAGGGCCTCGTGGCCGTGCTGCAAATCGTCATCGTGGCCGGTTTCATGTTCTACGCGGATGCCACGCTCGCGTGGACCGCCATGCTGCCGATGCCCTTCCTCGCTCTCGGCGCGGTTTTATACACCAAAAGCGCCCGTGACCGCCATCGCAAGGTCCGCACCGCCTCCAGCGGCATGAACTCGCTGCTGCACGACAACGTCAGCGGCATGCGTCAGATCAAAGCCTATGCCATGGAGAAGGAGGAGCATGCCCGCTTCAACGAAGGCTCCGGCGCATTAAAGGATGCCACGCTGCATCTCATGCATGTGTGGTCCATTTATCGTCCCAGCATGGCTTTGCTCAAGGACATGGGCACGCTCATCGTCCTGTGGTTCGGTGCCCGTGCCATCATGCATGGCAATATGAAGCCCGGTGATCTCACCGCCTTCCTCCTGCTCGCCCGCCTCTTCTACGATCCCGTCGAGCAGCTCCACAGCCTCAACCAGATGATCCAGGCCGGACGTGCCGCCGGCGAGCGTGTCTTTGGCATCATGGATGCCGAGGAGGAGCACGGCATCGACGACGGCGTCACGCTCGGCGAGATCAAAGGCCACATCCGATACGAAAACGTCGGCTTCAGCTACAGTGGAAAGCTCCCCACCGTTCACGGCATCACCATTGATGCCCAGCCCGGGCAGACCATTGCCCTCGTTGGCCCCACCGGAGCTGGGAAATCCACGCTCATCAACCTTCTCACCCGCTTTTACGAGCACGATGAAGGCTCCCTCACCATTGATGGCATCCCGGTGAAAAGCATCAGCAAGAGCAGCCTGCGGCGTCGCATTGGCTACGTCACGCAGGAGAGCTTCCTCTTCAACGGCACCGTCCGTGACAACCTCCTCATCGGCAAACGCGAGGCCACCGAAGACGAACTCTGGAGCGTCCTCGAAAGCGCCAACGCCTCCGAATTCGTCAAACGCCTGCCCAACCAGCTCGACACGCACGTCGGCGAGCGTGGCATCAAGCTCTCCGTCGGCGAAAAGCAGCGCATCAGCATCGCCCGCGCCCTTTTGCGCAATCCGCCGATTCTTCTCCTCGATGAAGCCACCGCCAGTGTGGATACCGAAACCGAACGGCAGATCCAAGAGGCTCTCGAGCGCCTCATGAAGCAGCGCACCAGCTTTGTCATCGCCCACCGCCTTTCCACCGTGCGCAATGCGGACCGCATCTACGTCCTTGAGCGTGGTCGCATCACCGAGCAAGGCACCCACGATGAACTCATCGCCGCCGGTGGCCTTTATGCCGATCTTTGCCGAAAATCGCTCATCGGGCCGCAGTGAGTGCAGGAGTCCTCTCGTAGCGGAAAACGTCCGTTTCCCCTCTCCCCGGCATGCTGACGCCTGCCGCTACGCCTCGGAGAATCACTTGTCGGCCGCTTTCCTGATTGCCAGCGGACCGGGCGACGTTCTAAAACGTTCTTTTCCCGCTCCAACCATGTCCATCCTCTCCCGAGAAGCCACCGTCGCACCGCCAGGTTTTAATCGCTGGCTCGTTCCGCCTGCCGCCATCGCCGTGCACATGTGCATCGGGCAGGTGTATGGCTTCAGCGTCTTCAAAAAGCCGCTCGCGAAGGCTCTCGGCATCACCGCCCCTTCCGCTTTGGATTGGACGGAGGCCGATGTCGGCGTGGCTTATTCGATTGCTCTCGCCTTGCTCGGCCTCTCAGCCGCGGTGTTTGGCAAATGGGTGGAGCGCAGCGGGCCACGTAAAACCATGCTCGCCAGCATGCTGTGCTTTTGCACCGGCCTCGTGCTCGCTTCATGCGCGGTGAAATGGCATCAACTCTGGCTGCTGTATGCCGGTTACGGCCTCATCGGCGGCATCGGGCTTGGCTTGGGATACATCGCACCCGTTTCCACCTTGATGAAATGGTTCCCGGATCGTCCTGGCATGGCCACCGGCATGGCGATCATGGGATTCGGCGGCGGAGCGCTGATCGGCGGACCGCTGGCGGAAGAGCTAATGAAGCGTTTTGCCTCAGCGACCTCGGTGGGAGCCCAAGAAGCGTTTTTTGTCATGGCAGGGCTATACGCCGTTTCGATGCTGTTTGGTGCCTGGATCGTTCGTGTGCCCGCTGAAGGCTGGAAACCAGCCGGATGGGAGCCGAAGGCGCATGTGAAGCCGCTCGTCACGAATGCGAATGTGGCGGTGGATATGGCCTGGAAGACGCCGCAGTTCTGGCTGCTGTGGATCGTGCTTTGCATGAATGTCAGCGCTGGCATCGGCATCCTCGGCCAGGCCTCGCCGATGATTCAGGACATGTTTGGCGTGAGCGCCGCGGCTGGCGCGGGCTATGTGGGCCTGCTCTCGCTTTGCAACCTCGGCGGCCGCTTTTTCTGGTCTTCATGCTCGGACTTCCTCGGCCGAAAGATGACCTACTGCGTCTATTTCATCCTCGGCGCGGCGCTTTACATGAGTGTGCCGTGGACACAGGGACAGGGCAATGTCACGCTCTTCGTCATCGTCACCGGCCTCATCCTCACGATGTATGGTGGCGGCTTCGCCACCATCCCGGCCTATCTGCGGGATCTGTTCGGCAGTTATCAAGTCGGTGCTATTCATGGTCGCCTCATCACCGCGTGGTCGCTCGCCGCGATCATCGGACCGCAGCTGGTGGACCGCCTCTCCGTGGCGAACAAAAAGACCCTGCCACCCGCCCAGGCCTACAATTCCATCTTCCACATCATGGTGGGCCTGCTCGTCGTCGGCCTTTTAGCCAATCTCCTCGTGCGTCCGGTGGACGCGAAGTATCACGTCAAAAACTAAGCCACCGTCATGAACAACCTCCGCATCTTCATCGCCTGGATCTGGGTCGCCGTGCCACTCGGCTGGGGCGTGTATCAATCCGTGAATAAATCCATGCCGCTCTTTGGTGGCGCGGCGCAGCCAGCGGCAGTGCCGGCGGGTCAGAAGTAAGAAGTTAGAAGTGAGACGTCTCACTACTTATCTCTCACTTCTCACGGTTCCCGTCAGACCTTCGCAATCTGCCGCAGCACATTCGCACAACCGTCTTCGAGGAGGTCGAGGACCTTTTCGAAGCCTTCGGGGCCGCCGTAATAGGGATCAGGCACTTCCTTCTCATCGTGATCCGTGCAGTAATCGCAGAACGGGCGGATCTTCGCGTGATGCAGGCCTTCGGGGTCGAGCGCACGAAGGTTGCGCAGGTTGTCCGCATCCATGGCGAGGATGAGATCGAAGGTCTGCAAATCATCCCGTTTCACCTGGCGGGCACGACTTTGCAGGGTGTAGCCGCGAGCCTTGCCGGCCTCGCGCATGCGGGCATCCGGCAGCTTGCCGTGGTGCCATCCTTCCGTGCCGGCGGAGTCGATGCGGATGGAGGCGCTCAGACCAGCCTCATCGACCATCGACTGCATCACGCCCTCTGCGGCGGGAGAGCGGCAGATGTTACCGAGGCAGACAAACAGGACCTGGAAGGCTTTCTCGCTCATCTCAGGCGGTGACGAGGCGGGCTTTGAACTTCTCCATGGCCTTCAAGATGAGCGGATCTTGATAAAAGCTCTCATCGACTTGGGGCTTCTCCGGCTCGGCGGGAGCCGCAGGCTTAGGTTCTTCCTTTTTGGCCTCCACCTTGGGCTTTTCAGGCTCAGCGGGCTTTTTCGGCGCGGGAGGTGGCGGAGGCTCATCAAGCAGGCCGAGGCCCATTTCGGAGAATTCGGGCGCTTTAAGGCTCGCATCGAGCACGAACTCAAATTTCATCGCCTTGCCCGTGAGTTCGGAGATGAGGCTTTCGATGTAACTGAGCTGCGCCGGACGCATCAAGCTGTCACGAGCAAAGCCTTCGGAGGTGGGGAAGCCCACTTTGATGACATTTCGCTGGATGCCGAGCATCGTGCCGGCCTGCACCCACGAGAGGACGAGCGGGCGGCGTTCCTGCACGAGTGAAACAAAGCGCGGCCAGAGGTCGATGTCGTCGAGGGACTCGACGGGAGCGGGCTCGGGAGCCGGGGGAGGCGGCTCGGCTTTGGCGACGACCGGGCGAGGCGGAGGCGGAGTAGAAGCAGGAGGCGGAGTAGAAGCAGGAGGCGGAGTGGGAGCCGGGGCGGGAACGAAAGGACGTTCTTCGCGCACGGTGTTCTCAACTGGCCTTGGAGCTGGCTGCGGGCGCGGAGCGGGCGCGGGACGAGGCGCAGGAGCCACGCGAGGTGTGGAAGGAGGCAGCGAGCCGCCATCGAGGGCCTCAATGACATCACTGATGGAGACTTCGTTGAGGCTTTGCACCGCGGCGATGACGCCGAGCTCAAAGTGAAGGCGTTTATTGCTCGCCCAGCGCATGCGGGCATCCACATCGGCGAGACCATCCACGACCCGCAGGAGCTGCTCCGTGCTGCCCATCTGCGCCTGCACGGCGATTTCTTCAATCAGCTCAGGGCTGAGATCTTCGGAAGCGGCTTCGGGATCGGCCTGCTGCACGAGCAGCGTGCGGAAGTGCTGAATGAGATCACCCAAGAGGCGGGAGAGGTCCTTGCCGGCTTCGCTTTGATCATGCACGGCCCGCAGCGCGTTCACGGTATCGCCTTCGAGGATGCAGCGGGCGAGCTGCGCCACCGTCTCGCCAGCCGTGAAGCCGAAGATATCGAGCACATCCTGCTCAGTGATATGCACTCCGCAGAAGGCCACGAGCTGGTCGAGCATGGACTGCGCATCGCGCATCCCGCCTTCCGCGCCCTTGCCGATGGCAAAGGCGGCCTTCTCATCGAGCTGCACGCCTTCGAGATCGGCGATGTGCAGCAGGTGCTTCGCGATGATGGCATTCGGGATGCGGCGCAGGTCAAAGCGCTGGCAGCGGCTGATGATGGTGGGCAGGATCTTGTTCGCCTCCGTGGTGGCGAAGATGAATTTCACATGCGGCGGCGGCTCTTCGAGCGTCTTCAGCAGCGCGTTGAAGGCCCCGGCGGTGAGCATGTGGACCTCGTCGATGTAGTAGATTTTGAAGGGGCAGCGCGTGGGGGCGAATTTGACGTTGTCACGCAGCTCGCGGACCTGCTCGACGCCGTTGTTGCTGGCGCCGTCGATCTCCAGCACGTCCATGCAGCGTCCTTCGGCAATTTCGATGCTCAGCTCGTCATCGGGATCGAAGTCGATGCTGGGGCCGCCCTTGGCGCAGAGCGCCTTGGCAAAGATGCGGGCCGTGGAGGTCTTTCCCGTGCCACGCGGCCCGACGAAGAGATAAGCATGCGCCAGGCGGCTCTGGGCGATGGCATTGCGCAGCGTGCGCACGACGTGCTCCTGGCCGAGGACGTCAGCAAAGGTTCGAGGGCGGTATTTGCGGGCAAAAACTTGGTAACTCACGCCTCCAGCGGTAGGCAGTGTTTCACCGCCCGCAAGGATGGCATTCGTTCACCACCCGGAAGCATGCGAAAGGAGGTGAAAGAAAGGCGCGAAGGCTGTTTCTTGCTCTTACCCGTTTTCCTCCCACCTCCATGAGCTCTCCCATCTGTCGATTTGGCATCCTCGGTGCCGCGTTTATTGCCCGGAAAAATTGGCAGGCGATCCGTGAGACGGGGAATGCCTCGCTGGTGGCCGTGGCCAGTCGGGATGTGGCACGGGCGAGAGCCTTCATCGACGAATGTCAGGCGCAGGTGCCGCACGCAGTGAAGCCGGAGGCGCTGGGTAGCTATGAGGCGCTGCTGGCACGGAAGGACATTGATGCTGTTTACATCCCGCTGCCGACCGGACTGCGCAAAGAATGGGTGATCCGCGCCGCGCAGGCGGGGAAGCATGTGCTGGTGGAAAAGCCAGTGGGCTGCACGCTGGCGGATGTGGAGGAGATGATCGCGGTGTGTGAGAAGCATGGTGTGCAGTTCATGGACGGCGTGATGTTCATGCATGGTCGCCGCTTGCAACGCCTGCGCGAGGTGGTGGACCGTGAGGTGGGCACGATCCGGCATATCGCCACGCAGTTTAGCTTCCTGAGCGATGAGGAGTTTCAACGCACGAACATCCGGGCGCATGGCCAGTTGGAGCCGCTGGGATGCCTGGGCGATCTGGGCTGGTATTGCCTGCGCTTCACGCTGTGGGCGATGGGTGAAATCGCGCCGGTTTCAGTGACAGGACGCATTCACGCGGAGACGCGGCAAGGCGACGACGTGGCTTCCGTGCCGCTGGCGTTCTCAGGAACGCTGAGCTTTGCGAACGGTGCGAACGCCTCGTTTTACTGCTCCTTCAACGCGGCGCATGCGCAGTGGGCCATCGTGAGCGGCGACAAGGCACTGCTTCAGGTCTCCGACTTCGTTTTGCCCTACTCCGGCATGCAAACGCACTTCATGGTGACGAAGTCCGAGTTCGTGATCGACGGCTGCCAGGCGGACATGCATGCCTGCAAATACACGGAAAGCCTGAACGAACCGAGCAACAACGCGCCGGAAGCGCAGGAGGTGCGGTTGTTCCGCGATTTTGCGGAACTGGTGCTTTCCGGTCGCCGCGATGACCATTGGCCGAAGATCAGCCTGCTCACGCAGCGGGTGCTGGATGCTTGTTTGCTTTCCGCGAGAGAGAGTTCGCGAGTGGTGGCGCTTTGAGTGTGCGAGATCCTTTCATCGAATCATGCCGCGACCTGCCACCATCCCTTATCAGCCCCTCGTGGGCAGGCGGTGGCTTGGTGGCCTCGGGCTGGTGTTGTTGGGCTTCCTCGCCTACCTGCCGTGCCTCAACGGGCCGTTTTTGTGGGATGATCGAAACTGGAGCCATGGCATCGAGTGGCTGCTGCAGGACCCTCACGGATGTGTGCGTATCTGGACCAATGTAAGGCTGCTGGAGCAGTACTATCCCCTGACGGCGACAACGGTGTGGCTGGACTATCAATGCTGGGGCTGGGCCGTTTTTCCAAGGCATGTCGAGAATGTGATGCTGCATGTGAGCGCGGCATTTTTTCTCTGGAGGCTGCTGCGGCGGCTGGAAATGCGTGGTGCCTGGCTGGCGGCGGCGCTGCTGGTGGTGCATCCGGTCACGGTGGAATCCGTGGCGTGGATCACGGAGCGTAAAAATGTGCTCTGCCTTGCTTTGGCGCTGCTTTCCATGCTGTGCTGGTGCCGTGGCGTGCATGATTGGAAAGGTGATGCGGCACCGAGACGAGGATGGCTGTTGCTGGCGATGGTTTTGTGTTTGCTCGCGATGCTGGCGAAGATCTCTGCCTGTGTGGTGCCGCCAGCGCTGGTAGTGATCGCCTGGTGGAAGCATGGCGGCCTACGCTGGCAGAAGGATGTGCTGCCCACCCTGCCGATGTTGGTGATGGCTTTGGGCCTCGGCGTGCTCATCGCCTGGCTGGAGCGGCATCAGGCCGGTGCGATGGGGCCGGTGTTTGACGAACTCTCGTGGGCCAAGCGGATGCTGATCGCCTCGCAGGCGGTGTGGTTCTATCTCGTGAAGCTGGTCTGGCCGCATCCGCTTTGCGTGGTGTATCATCGCTGGTCGATCGAACCAGGCGTGTGGTGGCAGTGGTCGGGCTTGGCGGGGCTACTGGGTGGTGGTTTTTGGCTTTGGAAGAAAGGCACTCGAAGCATGAAAGCGGCGGCGATGCTCTTCCTTGGCCCCTTGCTGCCGGTGATCGGCTTTTTGAACCTGAACGGCATGCGCTTCGCCTGGGTGGCGGATCGCTGGGTGTATTTCTCGATGCCGGTTTTCTGCGCCTTGGTGGCTTGCATGGTGTTTCGATTGCCTCGTCGCTGGCAGATGATCACCGCAGGGATTTTGATCGGCGGTTGCAGCCTGCTGACGTGGCAGCAATCGGCGCTTTATGACTCGACGGAAACCTTCTGGCAGGCGGCGATTCGCGGGAATCCGCACCCTGTGGTGGGTCACAGCGCGTACGGGGAGTTCTTGATGCACGAAGGCAGGCTAGAGGAGTCCAGAAAGCATTTCGAGGAGGCGCTGCGGCTGGAACCGGAGAATGCGGCCTTTCATTGCAACTTGGGCAGTTTGCTGGATGTGCTCGGGGAGAACGAACAGGCGCGGGCGAGCTTTGCACGGGCCATCGAGCGGGATGGCAGCGATGCCTTGTTTCACTACAACCATGGTTTCTCGCTCTATAAACTGGGGCGTGCGGCGGAGGCTGAGACCTCGTTTCGTGAGGCGCTGAGGCTTCAGCAGGAGTTCTTCGCTGCGCATCATGATCTGGGCAATCTGCTGGCCGCGATGGGCCGGCTGGACGAAGCGGAAAGCGAACTGAATCGAGCCATCGCCCTCCGACCCACCGATGCGAAGGCGACGGCCTCGCTGGGCAATCTGCGCTACCGCCAAGGACGCAAGGCTGAGGCACTCGAACTCTTTGAAAAAGCGCTGCGTCACCTTCCTGACAACATGCCCTTGCTCAGTAACACCGCCCGCATCCTCGCGACGAGTAGTGATGCTTCGTTGCGGAATGGCCCGCGAGCTGTGGCGCTAGCCGAAAAGGCTGCCGAGATGGGAGGGCTCAAGGATGTGGGCGTGCTCAGCACGCTGGCCGCTGCCTACGCGGAGGTGGGGCGTTTTGACGAAGCCGTGAAGACGGCTCGGAAGGCTCTACAACTCGCCGAGGAGGCTCAAATGCCTGCTGGCGTGATCCAATCTCTCCGCCTGACCCTGCAAGTGGTGGAGGCCGGGCAACCGGTGCGTGCTGCGGAGCGTTAGCCCCCGTCACTCGACCTTCCGCCGTCCGTGCAGCGCCTGGTAGAGCGTGAGCTCATCGGCGTGATCGAGGCCGCCACCAGCTGGGAGACCTTGGGCGAGGCGGGTGATGGGGATGCCGGAGGGGCGCAAAAGATCGGCGATGTAGCTGGCGGTGGCTTCGCCTTCGACATCGGAACCGAGGGCGAGGATGATTTCCTCGGCGTCGAGGGTTTTGACGCGTTCGGCGAGCGATTCGAGGCGCAGGTCCTCGGGCGTGATGTTGTCGAGCGGGGATAATTTGCCGCCGAGGACATGGTAAAGGCCGTGGAAGGCACCGCTGCGTTCGAGGCGGAGCACGTCCGCAGCTTGCTCGACGACGCAAATGAGCCGCGTGTTGCGCTTCGGATTGTGGCAGAGCAGGCAGGCGCTGCCTTGCTGAATGAAAAAGCCGCAGTCCTCACAGGCGGTGACTTCGCTGGCGAGGGCGGCGAGTGTTTGCGCCAGCGGCGGCACGCGGTCACGGCCGGTTTGCATCATCCAGAGCATGAGACGCTCAGCGCTGCGCGGGCCGAGGCCGGGCAGCGACTTCAATTGCGCGATGAGGCGCTGGAGCGTCGGCGGGTAATCGATGGGCACGGGGTGGGATCAGTGGAAACGTTCAACACTCAACATCGAACGTTCAAGGTTCAACCAAGCGGGAGGGGATTGGAAGTTGAACGTTCAAAGTTGAAAGTTCGACGTTGAACGTTTCCTACGCAGTGAGCAGGCGGCCGTGCTTCGGGATGGCGTCGGCGGACTTGCCTTTGTCCTTGAGGTGGGCGGTGGCGAGATCGGTGAAGTAGCGCACAGGAGCGTCCTCGCGGCCTTCGACGAGGGCGTTTTGGAAGCTTTGCAGCGCCTTGTCATTATCGCCCTGGCGATACTGCACCACGCCCTGCCAGAAGGCATCGCGGGCGCGGGCATCTGCTTCCGGTAGCGTGCCTTTTTCGGCGAGGAGTTCATAGACTTCGCCCAAGGGCTGGTGAGAAGGGCCGTAGAGCATCTCCATGGGGCGCACTTCGATGTTCTCTTTGACCTTGGAGTAGGTTTTGGCACTGACGAGGATGCGGGAGCCGTAGATGGCATTCAGGCCGCAGAGACGCCCCGCGAAGTCGCAGGCCTCGCCGCTGGCGCTGAAGCTTTGGAAGTCATCCATGCCGAGCAGGCCGCACATGGCCTCGCCACTGGCCAAAGCCACCCCGAAGCGTGGTTTCTTGCCACAGACCTGCTCAACCTCGAGAGCAAGGGTGCTGAGGTGCGGTCGCAATGCCGCAGCCACCTGCGCGGCGTGCAGTGCATGATGCTCATCGGCCAGCGGAAAGCCGAACAAAGCCTGAAGGCTCTGCGCATCGGCATCATCGAGATAGCCACCACGGCTCACGATGAACTCCGAAACACTGCGCTGCATGCGGGCGCTGATTTCTTCAAACTTCACGCCATCCGTCTCATGGGCGAGGTCGGGATGATTCAGCACGCGGAAGCAAAGGACAGTGAGTTCACGGCGGCCGGTGAGGGCGGCGGGGTTATTTTGGGCGGAAAGCTCTTCGAAGGCAGCGGTGGAAAGACGCCCGGAAAAGAGCGTGCGCATGATCTCCGTGCGCTCGCCATGGTAGAGGCCGCTCACGGCGATGGCAGCGATACCGGCCAGCCAGATGGCCAGAAGGCCGGAGACGGGTTCAAAGAGGATGCCGGCAAAGGCGAGCAGGAAACTGAAGGTCACCGTCAGAAAGGTGGCGGCGATGAGGAAGGCGAAACGACGCCACTGCGAGGTCATGTCCACGCAGACGAAGGCGGAGAGGAAGGCCAGCAGGGTGTGATAACCGTATTGCAGCACGGTGGAGGCGCGCAGCGTGTCCTGGAGGATGAAAATCCGGGCGTCGAGGGCGGCGAACCATTTCGAGACCTCAATAAAAAGGCCGAAACGATGCATCAGAAGGATGGGAATGCAGACAAGCACTCCAATGATGAGGGCGGCGGTGCGGGGGCGGTTCATGAACGCGGCAGCTTGAAGCAGGTTTGCCCCCCGCTGGCAAGGTGTGTGTGCGCTTTTTACCCCGCCGGCGGTCAAAGCAGGGCCTCGAGCTGACTGAGATGCTCGTCCGGCTTCACTTTTTCGAGGATGGCGGCGATTCCCCCTTCCGCGTCGATGACGAAGGTGCTGCGCTCGATGCCCATGTATTGACGGCCATACATGCTTTTCTCCACCCAGACGCCATAAGCCTCCGCGATGGCGTGGTCCTCATCGGCGATGAGCGGGAAGGGTAGCTCATGCTTGGTGATGAATTTGTCGTGGCTCTTGATCGAGTCCGGGCTGATGCCAAAGATCTGCGCCTTCTTTTTGACCGCTGTCCACGAGTCACGCAGGGCGCAGGCCTGCTTGGTGCAGCCGGGCGTGTCATCCTTCGGGTAAAAGTAGAGGACGACGGGCTTCCCGCGGAGATCCTTGAGGCTGACCGTGCTGCCGGGCGTGTAAGTGCCACCCGTGACGGTGGCCGAAAAGGCGGGGGCTTTCGAGTGAAGGGCGGGTTTGCTCATGAGAGGTGGAGTGAGTGATGAAAATCAACTCCTCCGGCTCACGCAGGCCACCGCCATGGCGGCGATGCCTTCTTCGCGGCCGACGAAGCCGAGTTTTTCATTCGTGGTGGCCTTTACGCCGACCTGGTCCGGCTGGATGCCCAAAGCGGTGGCGATGTGCTGTTTCATCGCGGGGGCATGTTTCATCACTTTGGGAGCTTCGGCGATGAGGGAGGCATCGACGTTCTCGATGGCGTAGCCTTTCTCCGCCGCGATCTGGGCGCACTTTTCGAGGATCTTCATGCTGGAGATGCCTTCGATGCTTGGATCGGTGGGAGGGAACCAGTAGCCGATGTCTGGCTCACCCATGGCACCGAGGATGGCATCGGCAATGGCGTGGGCGAGCACATCGGCATCGCTATGGCCTTTGAGGCCGCGGCTGTGCGGGATGGTGACGCCGCCGAGCACGAGCGGGCGGCCTTCCTGGAAGGGGTGGACGTCGTAACCGATACCGACTCTCATGGGACGTGTTCCAAGTTTCAGGTTCCAAGTTTCAAGTTCCGTTCTCAGGCTCGAAGCGGGCAGCGTGAAAGCTGAAACATGGAACTTGAAACAAGTTAGGCGTTATGGTCAGCAGCTTTTTTGAGGCTGGCGAGGACGTCGGAGATTTTGAGGTCGATACGTTGGCGCTTCTGGAAGTAGCTGACTTCCTCGTAACCGGCCTCGATGAGGTTGTTGAGGGCGGTGGTAAAGTGCTCGCCGACACGTTGGGCGCGATGAGCGTCAGATCCGATGACGATGGGGATCTTTCGCTCGGCCATCATGCGGAGCATTTCATTGCCGGGATTCATCTCGGAGTAGCTCTTGTTGAGGCCGGAGGTGTTTAGCTCCATCGCCACGCCGGTAGCGGCGATGCGGTCAAGGCAGGTGGAGACGGTGTTTTTGATGATGGCGAAGCACCAGGAGTCCGGATGGTAATTTTTGACGAGGTCCGGGTGGGCGAGGCAATCGTAAAGACCGCTCTCGGCAGATTTGGCGAGGTTGTCGAAGTAGATGCGGCGGAAGTTCTCGATCGTGCCACTTTCGAATTTGGCGAGGTATTCTTTGGCCTGCCAGTGGACGGCTCCGAGGACGTAATCGAACTCGGCCTTCTCATGGAGCGTGCGGATGTAATCTTCGTGACCGGGGAACCATTCGCTCTCGATGCCGAGGCAGACGTGGATTTTGTTTTTGTAGGCTTCGGCCGCTCGCTGGACGATGGAGACGTAGATTTCGAACTCGCTCTCGGACATGCGCACGGTGGGCCAGAAGCCATTCGGCATGGGAGCATGGCAGGTGAAGATGATGCCTTTGAGGCCGGCTTTGATGGCCTGCTGGGCGTATTCTTCAGGCTCGCCCCAGGCATGCTTGCACAGCGGGGTGTGCATGTGGGAATCGTAAAAGAG
This sequence comes from Verrucomicrobiaceae bacterium, assembly GCA_016713245.1. Lineage (GTDB taxonomy): Bacteria > Verrucomicrobiota > Verrucomicrobiia > Verrucomicrobiales > Verrucomicrobiaceae > Prosthecobacter. The sequence continues at coordinate 3,632,568 of JADJPM010000004.1, forward strand.
GGCTCCAGACTTCGTGGGGCCCGGAGGGGGCACCTTGATGGTGGATTTGGCGGGTAGGGCAGGCTTTGGCGCGGGAGCTGGGACAACGACCGGGGCGGGGACCTCAACGGGTGTGGCCGCAGCGACTGGCATAGCAGAGGCTTTGGCGGCGGGTGCGGGTGCTGACTTGGTGGCAGGCGCTTTAGCAGGGGAGGGAGCTTTGATAGGGGGGGAGGCGGATTTCGCAGGGGCGGCCTTCACGGGTGCCGAAGCGGGTTTTGGAGCCGATTTGGCAGGTGCCTTGGTGGCGGGCTTTGCGGCTGGCTTGGCAGGCGTTTTGGCTGGAGCGGCCTTTTTGACGGGCTTGGCTGGCGTTTTTACGGGAGCGGCCTTCTTGATGGGCTTGGAAGCTTTCTTGACCGGTTTTGGGGCGGGCTTTTTCACCGGCTTGGCGGCAGCTTTTTTGGGCGCAGGCTTGGCAGGAGCTTTGTTGACGGGCTTTTTGGCCGCAGGCTTGCCTTTTCCGCCGCTCTTGGCAGGAGCGGCCTTCTTGGTGGGGGTGCTTTTCTTTTTGCTCACGATTTAGCTCCTGTTTCCTTGCAAGATGAGCCAGCCTTTACCCTCGATGTTGGCGATTTTCGCCCCCAACGAGATTCCGCCGGTGCTGGGTGTGCCGGGGAAACAAAGACGCAACGTCAACGGCACATCCTTCCAGTTCCCGCTTTGAAGTTGCTCAACAAGGGACTGGAATTTGGGGTCGTTGCGATCAAACGAGGCCAAGACGGTACCCTCTTGGGCGGGGTGCTTGATTTCAATGATCTCCTGGCCTTCGGCTACGGTGCCTTCCGGGGCTACCTGGGGCTTGGAGGCGATCACACGCAGCAGGGTCGGCTCAGCCGGGCGCACTTTGAGAAATTCCTTCCAATCGAGTTCGCCGTAGCTGACGGAGCTTTCCCAATCGACGCGATATTTGCCCTCGCTGGTCTCTTCGATGACCACGCTGATAGGTTCGGCATCATCAAAGACGGCCTGAGCATAGCCGAAACGGTAGCCTTTTTCATCCACGCTCATGAGCCAGCCGAGGTTTTTCCAGCGCGGCGGGGTCATCGGATGGGAGCGGTAAAAATTCTCCATCAGCGGGCGGACGCGCATCGAATCACGGGCAAAGACGAGTTTCATGTCGATGCTGTTGGCTTCGAAAAAGCCACGAATGACGGCCTCGATCTCAATGCGCTTCGCCTCGATGTTGGCGATGCCATTGATGTTCGGCAGGGCGGGGACAGGGGCGGCGGAGGGAGCAGGAACTTTGGATGCTGCCTCCGTTGGCTTTTTTCCGCAACGGTGGAATCCGCTTTCTTGGTCACATCCCGGAGGGTGGGTTTATCCTCAGAGGGCTTGATGTCACCCTCTCCAGTGATCAAAGGTTTGTTTTCACGGGTGTCACCCGACCAGCCTCGGCCCTGTACATCTTCGTAAACGGCATCCACATAGTCCGGATTGATCTGGGTGGATTCCCAGAGCTTGGCGGTGACCACCCGAAAGACGGTGGCGATCATGACGACGAGGGCGAGACAACCGAGTACCCCGGCGAGCGTGTTGATGAGTGTCTCCCTGCGCCGGGCGCGACTTTTGCGCGGCGGAGATGGCTCGTTGATTGGCGTGTCAGTCATGGACGGGAGGACGAGCTTGATGGAGCCGAAGGCGGGAATCGAACCCGCGACCCGCGCATTACGAATGCGCTGCTCTACCGCTGAGCTACTTCGGCTTTCGACAAGGTGGTCGGGGGCCGGATTATAGGGACTACCCCCGGCTTGTCATCCCTTTTTCCTCCCCGGCGGAAAATTCCATCCGAGCATTTGCCAGAAGGGGAATCCACTCTCGTTTGCTCGCCTTCCAGCCCCCTGATTTCCGATGCCTCCCAAGCCCGCCAGCCCCTACGCCGAGTTCCTTGCCGAACTCGATGAAATCCAGCGTCACAAATGGCATCTGAGCGAGCGCGAGGGCGTGGATGTGGGCTTCGAAAAGGCGCTGAGCGACTGGGCCACCCACCACCGCACCTCCTGGCGGCATGTGCGAAACCAGATCCGTGACCATTTTGCCTCCTCAATCTCATGAAAAACCTTCTTTTCGCCCTCCTCGCCACCACCGCCAGTCTGACTGCGGCCCCGCCGAATGTCCTGCTCATCACCGCGGATGACCTGCGCCCAGAACTTGGCTGCTACGGCTCCCGGGCCCTCACCCCGCACCTGGATGCCATCGCGGCTCGCGGCACCACCTTCACCCGCGCCTACTGCCAGCAGGCCGTTTGCAATCCCTCCCGCTCCAGCATGCTCACCGGCCTGCGCCCTGGCACCCTGGGCCTCTATGTCAACGGCACCCACTTCCGCGAACGGAAGCCGGATGTGACCACCCTGCCGCTCTGGTTCAAAGAGCATGGCTACACCACCCGCTGCTCCGGGAAGCTCTTTCACAACTGGCACACGAAAGAGAAGGGCGATGCTCGCTCCTGGTCCGCCCCCGAGTTCCTCCACTATGCCAACCACGGCGACGACACCCCGCAGGTCGCCGGTCCGTTGCCGGAGAACCACGCGAAGCACTGCGAAGGGCTGCGCAAATACGGCTCGGTGGGCATGTGCGAGTGCTACGACGTGCCCGACGAGGCCTATTACGATGGTCGGGTGGCCGCTGAGGCCGTCCGCATCCTGCCGGAACTGAAAAAAGGCGGCCCCTTCTTCCTCGCGGTCGGCTTTTGGAAGCCGCACGCCCCCTTCAATGCCCCGAAGAAGTACTGGGACCTCTACGACCGCTCGAAAATCCCCGCTTTGAACCCCGCCCGGCCCACCGATGCCCCGGAGATCGCCTTTCACCAGAGCACCGAGATCCTCGGCCCGCCAGCGGACCAAAAACAGCCCACGCCTGAGCAGATCGCCGAGATGCGCCACGGCTATTTTGCGGGCATCAGCTACATGGACGCGCAGATCGGCAAGGTCATCGCCGCCATGAAAGAGCAGGGCATGCTCGAAAACACCATCATCGTCTTCTGGGGAGATCACGGCTACCACCTCGGCGAGCATGGTCTCTGGGCCAAAACGAGCAATTTCGAGCTCGATGCCCGCGTGCCTCTCATCATCGCACCACCGCAGGCCAAGCAACCCGGCGTGCAGACCGCCGCCCTCGCTGAGATGCTCGACATCTTCCCTACCCTGAATGCCCTCTGCGGTCTGCCACCCGCCCCCGGCCTCGAAGGCACCAACCTCGCACCGGTGCTTGAAAATCCGGCGACCTCGGTCAAACCAGCCGCCTTCACCCAGCATCCACGCCCCTGCCTATCCCGACCGCACACCCGACAAGCAACCCACTCACATGGGTTACAGCGTTCGCACCGCCCAGTGGCGCTACACCGAATGGCGAAACTGGAAAACCGGCGAGATCGACTCCCGCGAACTCTACGATCACACCTCTGACCAGCCGGAACTCGAAAACGTCATCGCGAACCCGCCGGACAAAGCGGCGTTGGATGAGGCTGAAAAGCTCCTTCGAGCCCAGTTTCCGCTGAAGAAATGATCGGCCGGACAAGGAGTGATGGAGTGATGGATTTTTGGCATCCCATCACTCCATCACTCCAACACTCCGTCCCCCTGCTCCTCGCCTCACGCCGCCTGAGCCGCCGGTGTCTTCACCTGGTCGAGCAGCTTCGTGATGACATCATCCACCTTCACCTGGGCGGCCTCGCCCTCGAAATTCAGGATGATGCGATGCCGCAGCGCCACATGGGCGATGGCACGAATGTCATCGGTGGACACGGCGGTGCTACCTTGAATCGCTGCCCAGACGCGGGCACCGCGGATGAGGCTTTGCAGACCACGCGGGCTGCTGCCGTAGCTCACGTAGCGCTTCACCTCGGGCAGGGCGTCCGGTTGCTCCGGATGCGTGGCGAGAATGAGCCGGGAGGCGTAATGGGCTACCGGATCAGCCACCGGCATCTGCGCCAGCTCGTGCTGGAGGGCGATGAGTTCTTTGCCACTCGCCATCGCAGTCAGTTTGGGCTCCGTGAAGCCCGTTGTGCGGCGAGAGATCTCCACCAGCGACTCCAGATCCGGGAACGGAACCTTGATCTTGAACATGAAACGGTCGAGCTGCGCCTCCGGGAGCGGGTAGGTGCCCTCCATTTCCATCGGGTTTTGCGTGGCAAGCACGAGGAAAGGCTCCGGCAATAGGTGGCGCTCGCCGCCGGTCGTCACGCAGCGCTCCTGCATCACCTCTAGCAGGGCCGCCTGGGTCTTCGGCGTGGCGCGGTTGATCTCATCCACGAGGAGCAGATTCTTAAACACCGGGCCTTTTTCATAGCGCAGCATGCGGCGGCCTCGTTCGTCTTCGTCCACGATGTGTGCCGAGGATGTCCGCTGGCATCAGGTCCGGCGTGCATTGCACCCGACCCGGCTCCAGGCCGATGACCTGCGACAGCGTGCGCACGAGAAAGGTCTTTCCAAGGCCGGGCACCCCTTCCAGTAGCACATGCCCGCCGGAGAAAAACCGCCACCAGCACATCCGTGAGCATCTCGTCATAGCCCACGATGGCTTTTTTGCATCTCGGTCTTCAGCGCGGAGAAAAGGGGTCGGAAGTTGGACATGAGGGCGGGAGAATGACGAAGCCGGAGGCAATGTCGAACACTGGAATCACGAAAAAGAAGCCCCAGCAGGCCCTTTTCGCCCGCCGCATGAGATTTTGAAAACTCTCACGGATCAGCATCCTGACATGCGCATGCCTCAATAATTCGTTCTTTGACCGCTTTCCTTGCTCGGCTTTCCAAAGCGACTCATCCAAGCCTCTATCTCAGCGGCATCCAACCACCGCTGAATCTGGATGTTCGGCTGCAATTGGGGGAGTTCTCGGCCTGCATTCCAAGTGCGTGGGTAACACGGAGGTCCGAGAAGGATGACTCGCCGCCCTTCAAATACCTCAATGTCTGCCGGGCAGCCCTCACCCCAAATCCAATGGGATGAATTCGATTGGTTGGATGCTTCGGGCAGCCTGCGTTCACGAACCACCGACCAGTTGTAGAGGTTCCACACACCGGTCCCTGCATGAGGGTAGGGCCTGAGCATTTCAGCCACACGTTTGATCCCCGGGGTTTTGAAATGCGATTTTTCCAGATGAGCATCGCCAGCATGTCGTGGACTTCAAAGTTGCTGGAGATGTCGGAGAGGCTGCCTTCAAATCCACGCCCCATGTCCGGCTCGATCACCAAGACGGGCTCTGGTGCAACGTTTTGAGCATTCGGATGAGCCAATGAGCCGCATTGGATGAGGTGAACAGCTCAGTTTCGACAGCCATCTTTGAGCCGCATCGCGGCGGGCATCGGGTGACTTGGCGAAGACCGAAAGGGCGGGAGGATAGAATTTTCCATTCTGGCCCAATCAACCGCCTCACTAGTCAGCGATTGACCGGCAGACGCAAAAGCTTCGTCGTATTCCAGGTTCGCTAATTGGCCCTCGTGAAGTTTAGCATCGAAAACGAGTGCCCCAGGCATAGATGAATCGATGATTCTGGTCAAAGCATCCTCCAACACAGGTGCCATGATCCCTTGCTCAAGTATGGCACCGCAGACTTTGGCGACAAACCAGCTCTCTCGATATTGGGCGAAGCAAAGGCTCCGGTCAGCTTCTCGACGGCTATTCCAATCTGCTGATCCTGCTCCGGTGATTCCTCCTCATGAAGCAAGTGCACCATACCGACGATCTCGTTCCCTATTACCTGACAATCATCGTCCAAAGGTCCAGTCTTGGCTGCCAAATGGCATAGTGATGTAGCGAGATCGAAAATGGATACCGGCATGGTTGATGACTTTGTTTCAAAGCGGCAATCTGGGCTGTCAAAGTTTAGCAAACCAGTACGAATTTACCCGACATCCAGTTGCCACCTCATCGTCTCATTGACGCCCCAACGCACTTGCCCCAATACTCTGCCCATCGTGAATCCGCAAAAAAACAGCCCGCAGAACGTCACGAAGGCCATTCGCTTGAAGCCTTCGACCGACTACGCGACCTTGTGGCGACGACTTCGAAGGTCCTAGGCACCGGACCGACCCTTACCTCGCGCAAGACCAAGCCGAACAACGTCTGCTCTCGGTCGCGAACTTGGCCTCCCCAAGTCCGCCGGGACTCTTGGGAGCAATTCAGTGCCGCGTCGGACTCTCACCATGGCATGGAACATCTCGTCGAATGGAGGGGAGGACTCGGACCCATGGTGAAGATCACCATCCCTCCCAAGTTCGGCCTCATTCCCAGGTGCTGACGCATCCAGTGCCGAATCTGCGTGGTGAACCGGGAACGCGAAAAGCCATCGAATTTATCCACGCCACGCCGCTGGAGTATTTGAGAGGTGGATCGTGGCGAATGATGTGTTTGGAGATGATGTGAGGCTCACCTCCGTCGTGCAATGGGCGGACGGGCAGGCATCTTTCGCCATCAGCCAGCCTCAATACCACGGCGAACCGGCCACGGACCGCGAGATCGAGCAGCACTTCATCGCCTCCGGCTGACGCAGATCGTGGACCCCACGGGCCAGCATAGCCTTTTCTTCAACTACGCCTTCAAACGCTGGCCATCGACGCCCGCCGCGAAACTGCTACCCCAAGGACGGCGACCTGCCGCCCTTCGATGTGATCCTCTGTCAGCCGGATGGAGATGGAGAGCTTTTTGAGGCTGCATGACTGAAATCACAGTCTCGGTGCGTCGCTGCTTTTGCAGGGGAATGAAAATCACCTCACCGCAAAAAGCCCGGACGGAGGGCTTTTCCCTGTTTGATTTAGCGGCCCGTCCAGCCCATGCAACCCACCTCGTCGCAACTCGTCTTCAATCTGACCCGGAAGCGTTCGCCGTTGGCGTGGCGTTTGCGGTCGCGGTGGCTGACTGGCGTTCATGGCTGGCGACGGAGCGGTGGCGGCCATTGATTGGCTGGTTGGAGCTTTACGGGTGATCATCGCGGTGTGTCTCGCGATCACGCTTTTGCAGCCGGAGTGGCTGGAGACCCTCAAACCTCAAACGAGGCCTGTTTTGGCCGTACTGGCTGATGTTTCGGGCTCGATGAGCACGAAGGATGTCATTCGCGGCCAGGAAGCCATGCACGCGAGGAACTCGTGAAGCCGCCGATCGACGAAAACTCTGGGCGAAGCTCAAAGAGCGCATGGACGTGGTCATCGAGCCGTTTTCGCCCGCCACGACCGATGGTACGGACATTCACACGGCCCTGCTCGGCGTGCTGGAGAAGCAGCCGAACCTCAAATCGGTCGTTTTGATCAGCGATGGCGATTGGAACTCGGCCAGCCGCCTTTCCAAGCTGCCACGCGACTGGCATGCGAGGTGCCGGTGTTTGCGGTGCCGGTGGATCGGAACGACGCGGCCGCCGGATGTCGAGTTGAGTAGTTTCGACGCCCACCTTCGCCGTGGCAGGCAAGCCGCCGCGCATTCCGTTCGTCATCGACAGCTGCTGCTGCCGCGTGACGAGGTCGTTGTGCTCGAAATGAAATCGACGAGCGGTGAGAGATCTCACGAAGGTCACGCTGCCCGCGATGAGCCGTTATCAGACGCCATCGCGTGGAAGCCGGAGAAGCCGGCGAAGTGAAGCTCACGCTCACCATTCCGAAGACGCCGAACGAGCGCTATCCCCGAAAACAACACGCTGCGGAAGCGCCGCTCAGCGTGCGCAAAGAGCAACTCAAGGTGCTGGTGATCGAAAGCTTCCCGCGCTGGGAGTATCGCTACCGCGAAATGCCCTCGAACGCGATCCCGGTGTCGAGGTGAACTGCCTGCCTGTTGCATCCCGGACTCGGAAAGTCTGGGGCGCCGGACGCGGTTACCTCGACAAGTTCCCGAAGGACGAGGAGCTGACGAAGTTCGACGTGATTTTTCTCGGCGATGTCGGCACGCACCGAAAGGCCAGCTCACTGGCGAGCAATGCACCGCATTGCAAAGCTCGTGCGCGACCAAGCGGGCGGCCTCGTCTTCATGCCCGGCTTCCACGGCTTCCAGGCCTCGCTGCAAGAAATACCACTCGCCGACTTGCTGCCGGTGATCTGGGATGCCTCCAGCCTCGCGGCGCTGGGGATCGAGCGCACCGGGCCAGTTCGCTCACCGAAGCCGGCGCGCAGCCCTTGACCAAGCTCGAAGACACCGATGAGGCCAGCGCCCGCGTGTGGAGCGCACTGCCGGGCTTTCAATGGTATGCGCCTGCCTTGCGAGCCAAAGCCGGCAGCGAGGTGATCGTCATCCACGGCAAGAATCGAATCAGTTCGGCCGCATCCCGCTCATCGTCACGAAGACTCGCGGCGCAAAATCTCCATGGGCACCGATGGGGCGTGGCGCTGGCGCAAAGGCGTCGAAGACAAATATCACTACCGCTTCTGGGGTCAGGTCGTCCGCTGGATGGCCTACCAGCGTGTGCGAGCAGCGGCGACAGATGCGCCTCTTCTACCTCGCCCGACCGCCCGCGCACCGGCGATGCCCACGCTGAACGCGAACGTGCGGGCGTGACCGGCGAGCTGCCGCGCGAAGGCGCGGTCATCGCCCAAATCGCCGCACCGAGCGGCAAAGTGAGCAGTGTCGCCTTCTCCCGCCGAGGAAGCCTGGGGCCTCTTCAACGGCACCTTCACGCCTAATGAGCCCGGCGGAGCACGTCGTCGAATTGAGCTGCGCTGAAGCCGGATCGCGTTTGAGACCAAAACTCATCCGGCACCAGCCGCGAAACGCGGTCAACCAGCGCGGATCGATGTCTTCGAAGGAGATCGCCCAATTCACCAAAGGAGCCGTTTTGGATGCCACGAAGCCTCAATCCCGCATCGATGCCATCGCCGCCATTCCCGAGCCGCTTTTCAGAACGCCGCTTGCCACTGTGGGCACATCCGCGTGGGCGGCTTCGTCGTGCTGATGGGGCTCTTTGGGCAGCCGGAAGGCTGCGGGGGTGTTTTTGAACGTAAAAATTATCTGCTTATGCGAAGACTCGCCACGCCCAATACGATCAATTCGATCCGGTGCGCCCTGGATGAGGCACGAGAACCGTATCACTTTTGCAACCGAAAGGCATTTCGCAGGCAGGTGAAGCACGAAATTGATCCCGACCAGCTCATTGAGGCATTGAAACGGCAATATGACGGCGGCCCAAGGTGTTGCCAAATCCTATCCGAACTCCAGGCTTGCTGCCGAATTGTCCGAGGGGAATCTTAACCTGCCGCACGATGCGGACGACAGCGCCTACTTCGAGATGCAACGAACGTCGGCAGCATCATCTGTAGCTGGACGTTTGGTCGCTGCGTGTCCACTCATGACACTGGATACAACGACGGTGCCACGTTAAGACTTATGAGTTTGCGATTCAGCCCATGAACAGCCCCCAAAACATAACATGCCCGCTTGCCGGTGGGGCGACCATGAAGCGTGGTTTCCAGGAGGATCAGGTCTTCGGGCGGCTGGGCGTCGCCAGATCAAGGTGCCAAAATTTGTCTGTCTGCGCTGCCCGGCCCTGGCGAGAGAAAGAGCGTCCCCATGGCCTCAGCTCGGACCACCAGCAGAGCCGTCGTCGAAAACGATGGAGGAATGAAGCTGATGAAGTCCGCCAGTTTCCTAAAGCTTACCAAACTACACGCCTGAAAAAGC
>JADJPM010000005.1 GCA_016713245.1 Verrucomicrobiaceae bacterium
GGGCAATGGTTTGACTCGATGATGGACCGCACCACAGGCTGGTATAAGCGCCTCACGCGGAGTTTGGAATTTCGGCGTGGGTCTCGTTCTCGCGGTGGCATGCAATTTTGAATGTCGCATCACGAGGCCCTTTCCACCAATGACGAACTGCGCATTGCCGCCTTCGTGCAAAAAGGCCGAGCCTCCGTGGCTGATCAGATCTCGCCGCCCCGCATGGGTGTGGAAGAAGTCAAAGGTGCACGAGCCGTGTTTGATGAAGCCGTCACGGAACTCGCCACCGCCGGATTCCCCGTCGGCTGGAACCAAACCGCCACGGCCTGGGCACAGCATCCCATCAGCACCCTTTTTGAAAGCTCTCCCGGCTGGCTGATGGCCGGCGCAGCCGCGGCGCCCGGGGCACAGTTCTGGGGTTCGATCTCGTGAAAAGATCATCAACATGCGCGGCACCGGCCACGGCCGAAGGCTGGACTAAATATGCTCTGGGTGATGTGGGCATGCCCGGCCCCTTCCGCCTGCGGATACATCATCGATGAGTCGCCCCCGCGGCGGGAGCTGGGCAGGGTGACGAAACTTCCGGTTGCCAATTTCAAAAAGCGGCGAAAAAAGCGCCGGTCACGTTAACCTGATAAAGGCTTAGTTTGTGGTTCATCAGGTTGATGCTTGAGGTTCCGCACTGCAAACCAAGCTCAGGCAGGAGACGGACGCTCAATACTCAGCTAGTCATGAACACCAAAATGTATGTGGGCAATCTGCCCTTCACAGCCCCCTCAGGAGGACATCAACCCCTCTTTTCCCAATTCGGCGCCGTGACCGACGTTTACGTCGCCATGGACAAGATGACCGGTCGCCCCCGCGGCTTCGCTTTCGTCACCATGGGCACGCCCGAGGAGATGACGGCAGCCATCAACGGCCTCAACGGCCAGGACTTCGGCGGTCGCAAGCTCGGCGGCATCAGCGAGGCTCGTCCGAAGAGCGTCCATGGCTTCGGTGGCGGTGGCGGATCGGCATGCACTGGGGTGTGGTGCAGGGCATCGCCTGGGCTCGGATGCTCGTGAGCTATGCGGGTGAAGCCTCGCTCATGCAGGCGGTGGAGATGACCTTTGACGGCGAGCATCCCTGCGAGCTCTGCCAGATGGCCCGCAAGGCGCAAAACAAGCCCGCGCCGCAATCGCCCACGCTGGAGAGGCCGCGATCAAATTCCTCGCCACCGCCAGCGAGGCCCCGCCGCGTCTTTTCGTGCCTCCGAGCATCCGAATGGCTTTCGCGCCGTTTTCGAGCGCTTCAGCTCTCGCGCCACGAGCCGGAAAAGCCCCAGCCGCGACGCGGGTGAGGCCTGATCACGCCTTTTCCGCGCACACGCTCCGCACGCCTCCGCGAGGCCTGGGGTCCATCGTGCCCTCTCCATGCCCGCTGCGCTTACGCACCGGCAGCTCACCTCAACCTACCCTTTTCATCATGAAACCCATTTCTCTTTATTTGCTCCTGCTCGCAGGCACCACACTCGGCCAGCCTGCGGCCACTCACGAAAACCAGCCTCCACCAAGCCCACCGTGCTCCCCGAGGTCGTCATCACCGGCACGCGACTGCCGGAGGGCGCTCCCGCTCAGTGCGCAAAGCGTCGATCTCGATACCGCGAAGGCCGGCGGCACCGATGGTGCCTCCATGCTCGCGAACACACCCGGCGCGGCCATTTTGCGCAATGGCTCGCAGACCGGCATCATGCAGCTTCACGGCCTCAGTGGAGACCGCGTCAAAATCTCCGTCGATGGCGCCACCCATCTCACCCGCGTGTCAAACCGCATGGACCCGCCGCTGCACTACGCCTCACGCGGCTCCATGGACACACTCGCCGTCATGGCTGGCATCACGCCCGTGAGCCAGGGGCGGGGACAGCATCGCTGGCACCGTCATCGTGCGCTCGCCCGAGCCTCGCTTTGCCACCGCCGAGCAGCAGTCCATCGCCTCCGCGGAGATGGGCAGCCACTTCCGCAGCAACAATGACGGCTACGGCTTCAGCCTCCAAAGGCAGCGCCGCCAGCACCGGCCGGCCGCCAGCTACCTGGGGCTCCTGGGAGCGGGCCAATGACCTGCGCTTCCCCGGAGGTCGTGTGCACGCCACCGGCTTTGAGACCATGCAGCATCAAATCCTCGCCGCCATGCGCCTCGGTGCCGGCGTGCTCACCGTGGACACCAGCTACGTCCGCACCCGCGACTCCGGCACGCCCACGCTGCCCATGGACATGATCGAGGACGGCGGCGTCCGCCTCGGCCTGCGCTACACCGCCACGCATGACTTCGGCACCGTCGAGGCCCGCGCCTACATCCACACCATCGACCACTTGATGAACAACTACTCGCTGCGCCCGCTGCCCGGGAAACATGCCCATGGGTCCCCGCCACCAGCGACGACTTCGGCTACAGCCTCGGCGTCTCGCTCCCCAGCGGTGCCCACACCCTGCGCCTCGGCACCGACTTCCACCGGAATGAATTCGACGCCTACCAGCGCAACATCGTCACCGGTGCCCTCCAGGACACCCTTCACGAAGCCACCCGCACCCCTTCGGTGCCTATGCTGAATGGCAGGCCGATTGGTCCAACAAATGGACCACCCTCCTCGGCGTGCGCAATGACACCATCCTCAGTGATGCCGCCAACGTCTCCCGCTTCTTCGGCCCCGCCGCTGCAGACGCCGCCGCCTTCAACGCCCGCGATCACAGCTACACCGATGTGAACTTCGACTTCACCGCCAGCACCCGCTTCACCCCGAACGACTGGAGCGCCTACGAGATCGCCTTTGCCCGCAAAAACCGCGCCCCCAGCCTCCTCGAGCGCTACCTCTGGACTCCCTCGAGCCAATGCCGGCATGGCCGATGGCCGCAGCTACCTCGGCAATCCCGATCTGAACTCCGAGACTTCCTATCAGCTCGCCTTCACCGCCGATTACCACGGTGAGAAATGGCAGGTCAAAGCCACGCCCTTCTACAACATCGTGCGCGATTACATCCAGGGCGTGCCCATCGCCCGCCTCGTCGGTGGCCTGCCCGTCCTCCAGTATCAAAACGTCAACCGCGCCGACCTCTACGGCATCGACGCCTCCTTCCGCTACGCTTTCACCGAGGACTTCGGCCTCCGCGGCCAGGTCAGCTACGTCCGCGGCGTGAACCGCAGCAACCACGACAACCTCTACCGCATCGCCCCGCTGCGCAGCACCCTCGCCTTCGACGGCCGCGTGCTTGGCTGGAAAACACCCTCGAACTCGTCCTCGCCGCCGAGCAGAACAAAACCGCCGCCTACAACGGCAGGCCCGCCACCAGCGGCTACGCCCTGCTCAACTACCGCCTCGGGCGCGACTTCGCCAACGGCCTCGGCCTCGAACTCGGCGTCGAAAACATCACCAACGAACGCTACGCCGACCACCTCAGCGGCCTCAACCGCGTCCCCGGCAGCGATGTCGGCCTCGGCCAACGCGTCCCCGGTGCCGGGCGTTTTGTGTACGTCCAGATGAGCGTCAAATTCTGAGCCATCCACCCTCCCAAACCCCAAGCGGCATCTCGGAAACGGGATGCCGCTATTTATTGCGCTTACTCTCGCTCGACATCTGACACACTTTCTTCACATGCCCAACGATAGATTCGAAATGAAGACCAAGAGGTCTGCGCTCATCCTCAGGCCATGAAACCAAGCCTTCTCCCAAAACGCCAGACATACTATGTGCCGCATCCGCGATACGGCACTCAGCCGCGCCTGACAGGCCTCGATGTCGAGAACTTGAAGGACGGAACCTATCTTCGCTGTTGGACTGCGACAGAACTAGAGTCGTGGACTCGCAAGAACTCATTCTACGGCATCGACCCATCTCACATCGGATGTCTCATTCCTGGCACGGCGATTGTGGCGAATCCTTCGCTGCAGGTCGGCTCCAGCGTAGCCAGCACCCACTACTACGACATCGAGAGGAAGTGCCGTGATTGTGGGCAGCTTTTCATCTTCTACGCCCAGGAGCAGCGCTATTGGTATGAGGAACTTCAGTTCCCTGTGGATGCCGACTGCATTCGCTGTGTTCCTTGTAGAAAGCGCAGCCGGACGCTCGACCAATTGAAGGCACACCACGATGAGTTGAAGATCGCTGAGTCACGGACAGTCTTGGATGAGGTCGAAATGACTTTGGCTAGGCTTGATCTGGTCGAGGCTGGCATTTTCCACCCGCGTCAGATCGAGCGTGTCAGAGCATTTTTGAACAGTCACCCGGATCATGAACAGACAGCCACGATTAGAGCTAGGCTCACCGCCATTTCTCCGCAGTTCTAGCCTCACCCGTCGTTTCAACGCTCGCCCTCTGCTGGTAGATTTTCAGCGCTTCAACTCGACCTTATCGCAACTCCCACCCTAATGCCCAAAACACGCCAAACTCAGATTCGAGCGCCGGCTCTCCTGTCCTAGACGCGTGGGAGCTGGCATCGCAGGTGGAGAGCCAAGGCGTGGGCTGACTGTTTTTGGTCACAGGAACGAACTCATCGCCAGCGTGGAGACTCGGCGGGCCTTCCGGGGCTCGTTCTCGTAGAATCTGCAGGCTCTAGTTCGAGCAGCTCAATTGCGTAACGAGGAAATCTTCTCGAAGGGTTTCACCGGCCACACCGGCGAATAAAAATAGTGGCGGACAGGGAGGGATTCGAACCCTCGGTACCGGATTAGGGTACACACGCTTTCCAGGCGTGCTCATTAGACCACTCTGACACCTGTCCTTGAGCTCCACTTCCTGGGAGGCAGAAAGCGAGCGCGGATAGTGGCGCAGGCAGGCGGGGTGGCAAGCTGATTTTACCCCGGAGATGATCACGCCAAGGGAAGCAGTTCCTTGATGGGGTCGCCAAAGGGCAAAATGGGCATCGGGCGGCCTTGGAAATCGTCAAAGGTATCGTTCGGGTCGATGCCGAGGTGCTGGTAAACCGTGGCCCAGAGGTCATTCGGGCTCAGGGGACGCTCGATGGGGAATTCCGCGCGTGGATTCGTCGCCCCGATGACCTGACCTGTCTGCATGCCGCCTCCGCTGACGATGAAGGACATGGCCTGCGGCCAGTGATCGCGGCCTGGCTGGCTCACACCGGTCTGCGTGCCGATTTGCGTGTTGATCTTCGGCGTGCGGCCAAACTCGCCCGTGATGATGACGAGCACGTCTTTGTCGAGTCCACGCTGATGGATGTCCTCGATCAAAGCGGACGCAGCTTGATCGTAAACCGGCATGCGCCAGCGGCAGTCGGCATACATGTCGCAGTTCACGGCGTGGCTGTCCCAGTTGTAGGTGCAGTTTTTCGGGATGGGCGTGGAGAAGGGATTCTCCCACACCATGGTCACGAAGCGGCATCCGGCCTCCACGAGCCGCCGGGCCATCAAACCACGCTGGCCGTAGGTGCTGTAGCCGTAGCGCTCGCGGGTTTTCGCAGACTCTTTGCTCAAATCGAAGGCCTCACGCACTTCCGGCGTGGTGAGCATGCCAAAGGCCCGCTGGCTGAAGCTATCCATCGCCTCCATGAGTCCACCACGGTCCATCTCGCGCTTCAGATTGTCCATACCCTTCAGCAGATGCACCCGGTCGTCGATGCGGGATGCCATGTCCGGCGTGAGGCCGATGTTTTCGACTTTGAAATCCTTCGCGCTGGGATCGCCCACCACCATGAAGGGTGAGGACGAAGGTCCCAGATAGGCGGAGCCGAGTGAGAAGGTATCGATCCCACTGCGGCTGCGATCCACACCGGCCACGCACACAGGCATCGCCTCACCGCTTCGCTGGAGCTTGCGCTGCACGATGGAGGTCACCGACGGTGCATCGTTCACAAAGCCCACTGGCAACGCGGGCAGGCGACCGGTCATGAAGCGTTTGTGGCCACCGCCGTGGTCACTGAACTCGTGATGCACGCTGCGGATGATGTTGAATTTGTCCGCCATCTTCGCCTGCCTCGGAAACAGCTCGCAGATGTGCGTGCCGGGGACGTTCGTGCGGATGGGATTCAACACGCCGCGATACTCGACGGGCGCGTTCGGCTTCATGTCGTAGCTTTCGAGCTGCGACATGCCGCCTGGCAGCCACACAAAGATCACCGATTTGTCCTTCAGCTTACGGCCGGCCGCCTTGGCGATGCTTTCCGCTCGCAAGGTGTCGGCCAACGACCAGCCCGTGAGCGCCAGCGAGCCCATGCTAAGAAAGATCCGCCGGGAAAGCGGGCCGCGACAAGGGGCTGAGGAATCAAAAAACATGGACGACCTTCCTACGAGGAGAAATGCCCGTCTTTTCAACGGCCACTCAAACCGTGCCGTGCCTCATCTGTCCCGAAGCGGTGTTTTCCAAGGAGCGGAAGGTAAAGCCATAGCGTTTCGGCCAGAGCAGGCAGGCGGCGGCCACCATGGCGAGATGGTAATGCGGCATCTCGATGCGCCCCTGGCCGGCGGGCGTGTAGGCGATCAAAGCGAACAGCAGATACGCGGCCTTGCCTCCCGTGAGCACACTGCGGCCGACGAGCCAGAGCCAGGTAAACACAAACAACGCCAGCCCCGGAATGCCCATCTCCATCCACAGCGAGACGTATTCATTGTGCGGGGCAAAGAGCGTGCCTGAAATGCCGGTGCCATGGCCAAAGACCGGCTTCTTCATGGTGGCCTCCCAGGCATCGGCCACGTCTTTGGCACGCTCGGGGGACTTCAGCTTTTCAAAGTCGAGGTTGAGGATCGCATCGAGGCGGTCGGCGGTGTTTTTATCCTTCATGGCCCCCTGCCCTGTCTTGCTTTGCAGCACCGCCACGCCCGCGCCGAGCGCAGGAATCGTGATGGCGGCCACCAAGGCGAGGAAGCCGAGATTTCGCCGCGCATTCATGAGGATGTACATACCGCACATCAGCACCAACACGACCATGCCGCTGCGGCCATAGGTCAAAGCCACGCCGGGCAGCGCCACGCCGATCATGAGGCAGTTGAAGCGGAAATTCTTCGAGAGAGCGAAGATGATTCCGAGCATCTCGCACAGCACCACGGGCGGGAAATTCGGGTGCCCGTTAAAGCCCGCGTAGCGCCCATTGATGCTGGTGAATTTGGCCATGCCCATCGCCTCATAAATTTCGGAGCCGGTGGTGAGCAGCATGGCAAACACGGCCGCCCACAGCGTGGTCTTCTGCCACTTCTCTGTCGAAAGCACGGCCATGATGGCGATAATGACGAGCATCATGCGGGCAAGGTCCATCGCCACCTGATCCTGCGCGGAGGAATCGAAGCGCCGCAGCACCATGGCATCGAAAAATCGCACCGTAGGCAACAAAGCCACGCCAAGGGTGGCGAGGCAGAGCTTCGGCCGGTTCATGAGTGAAAAGAAGATGCAGAAAAGACGGAGCCAAAGGTGAAGAGCGCCGGTTTGATCGGCGAAATGCCGGCATTGTAGCTGCCGATCACCGCATCCGCTGCCATCGCCCCGAGCATGCCACCGCACACCCAAACGAGGACCCATTCGCGAAGACGGGTCCATAGGGAAGCTCGGGGCATGGGGGCGGCGTAGGTCATGGCTTCGTGTGCGCATGCCAGGCCTGGAACATCAGCACGTCCCAGAGATAAAAATGCCAGTTTCGTGTGCCGCTGAGGTGCTCGGCCCATTTTTGACGGATGGGAGCGGCGTGGAAGAAGCCTTCGCGCTTCAGGCGGCTCTCGCTGAGCAGATCCTCGGCCCATTCACGCAACGGACCCCGGAGCCAGACATCGAGCGGAATGCCGAAACCGCGCTTCGGGCGGTCGATGAGCGTCTTGGGCACATGCTTATACAGCGTTTCACGCATGAGCCACTTCCCACGGCCATCGCGCACCTTCATGTGAAACGGAATGCGCCAGGCGAACTCGATGATGTCGGTATCGAGCAGCGGGATGCGGCCTTCCAGGCTCACGCCCATCGCGGCGCGGTCCACTTTCGTCAAAATATCGCCCGGCAGGTAGGTCTCCATGTCGAGATGCATCATGCGATGCGTGAAATCACTCACGCGAGGCCACGAGGCGGTGTCGGTGATGGCGGTGACGGGATCTTGGCCGTTGATGACGATGTCCTGCGGCTTCTTCCAGTGGGACATGAGGTTCAAATAGAGTGTCTCCATGCCCGGCGCGGCCACGACCTCGGCCAGTTTGTGCAATTTATCGCCCACCGGGATGTGGCGGAGGCGTTTCGGCAGCAGTTTGGAGCCGAGACCATTCAAAACCTTCGGCGGCAAGGCGGTGAGCATGCCAGCGGTCATCTTCTTCATCACCGGCGGCATCCATGAGAACTTGCTCCACAGCTTGCGACCGACCGAATAGCGTTCGTAACCGCCGAAAAGCTCATCGCCCGCATCGCCGCTCAGTGCGACAGTGACATGCTCGCGGGCCATTTTGCACACGAGGTAGGTCGGGATCTGCGAGTAGTCGGAAAACGGCTCGTCGTAGAGCGAGGGCAGCATCGGGATGACATTGAGAGCGTCCTCGCCGCTGACATACATTTCGGTGTGATCGGTGCCGAGATGTTTGGCGACGTCTTTGGCGAATTCGGCCTCGTTGTGCTCCTTCTCGTGAAAACCGATGGTGAAGGTGCGCACGGGCCGCGTGCTCTGTTTTTGCATCATCGCCACGATGAGCGAGGAATCGACGCCGCCGCTCAAAAAGGCCCCGAGAGGCACATCCGCGATCATACGCATGCCGACGGCTTTCTTGAGCAAGCTCTCAAACTCGTCGATGGCCTCCGCATCGGTGCCCGTGAAGGGTTTGTCGAGGCCACGCTCGACGACCTGAGGCAAGCTCCAATACCAACCGGGCTGCGGACGCTCCGCCGGTGAACGCAGCGAGATCATCGCAGCGGGCGGGAGCTTCTTGAAGCCCTGGTAGATGCACAGCGGATCAGGAATGTAGTTGTAGCGCAGCAGCGAGGTCAGCGCCTCGCGATCCACGGAGGCGTTGAAGCCGGGAAAGGGCTTCATGCTCTTCAATTCGGAGGCGAACACGAAGGTGTCGCCCACCCAGCCGTAGTAGAGCGGCTTTTCGCCGAGGCGGTCGCGCCCGAGATGCAGCACGCGGTCTTCCTTGTCCCAAACCGCGAAGGCGAACATGCCGTTGAAGCGCTTCGTGGCCTCGACCACGCCCCATTGGCAAAACGCGGCGAGCATGATTTCCGTATCGGAATGGCCGCGCCAGGTGTGACCGTGCTTTTCGAGGTCGGTGCGAAGGTCCTGGAAGTTGTAGATCTCGCCATTGAAGACGATGACGAAGCGTCCATCGGCGCTCGCCATCGGCTGATGACCGAGCGGCGAGAGATCGAGGATCGAAAGTCGGCGATGACCGAGTGCGAGACCGACATCCGCATCCACCCACGCACCGGCATCATCCGGTCCGCGGAGCACGATGGCATCCGTCATGGCGCTGACGATGCTTTGCATCTCGTGGGCCGCACGAGACTTGGCAGGAGAAAAGAAGCCGGCGATGCCGCACATGGTCAGTGAGAGGTAAGAGGTGAGATGGGAGAGGTAAGAAGTGTCGCTTCGGTCCCTTGTGTCCTTTGAGTCCCTTCGGTGGTGATGAGACTCTCGAACTGGCTGAGCACGCTCGTCAGCGAAAAATGCCGCTCAATGCGCTCACGGGCCGCGAGATCCTGCGTGAGACCGCTTTCGAGGATTTCGAGGCAGGCCTTCGCCAGTGCCTGCGGATCACGCGGCGGCACAAGGCGACCGGTTTCGCCCATGACCCAGCGGGTGTCGCCGATGTCGGTGGCCACCACGGGTATGGCGCAGGCCATCGCTTCGCCGACGACATTGGGGAAACCTTCGCCAAAGGCCGAGGAGGACACAGCGATGTTCAGCGAAGCGGTGAGTTCGGGCAGATCGTGACGCTCGCCGAGGACTTCGATGAAGGGCGGCACGTCGAGTTGGTCGGTTTCGGCACCGACGATGATGAAACGAGTGTGGGAATGCTTCGCGTGGATGAGCTTCGCGGCTTCGATGAAGGTCGGATAGTCCTTCATCGGCGCGTTGCGGCCGAAACGGCCAATGTAGACCGAGTTTTCCAACTCGTTCGGAACGAGTTGGAAAACTCGTTTTACGTCAGGCTTCCACTTCGCGAGATCAAACCCATTCGCGATGAGCTGCGTCTTCGCTTTGGCATAACCGATGGCTTCGTGCTGCTGCGAGCTGAGCTGCGAATTGTAGGTGATGCGTTTCGGCAGCCACGAAAGCCACGCGAGAGCGCGGATGACCATGGCGGAGCCGCGTTTTTCGAGTTTCAGGTCGTAGAGGCTCTGGCGGATGTTCCAGATCATCGGCACCTGCTTGAGGCGCATGAACTTGGCGAGGCTGGCAACGAGGCATCCATGGTACATCCAGCCCATGAGCACGTCCGGCTTCTCGAGACGCACGAGGCGGAAGAGCTTCCACAAGGCGGATAGCGTGGGTTTGCCTGCGGGCATGTCGAGGCTGTGGACGTTGGGCAGACTGGCGGCGTGCTTGCCACCGGCGGTGAGGCTCACGACGACATGCTGAAGCTTCGGGAGCCCGTTCACGAGCTGCGCGAGCATCATCTCCGCGCCGCCGCTGCCGAGGCCGGTGGTGATCCACATGACTTTTTTGCCAAGAAGGCGGCTCGTGCGCTCGATGAGGCGCTCGATGCTGAATTCGGCGACGATGCGGGAGCGTGGGTTGGTACAGTAGCCATCTCGCTCCGCGAGATGAGCAAAGCGTGGCCGTGCGGGCGTCACGTTTTCGAGTTCGCTGGCTTCTTCTGCGGTCGAAGCGCTCAGCTCCTCTCGCGGAGCGAGAGGGCTACTTTGCTTCGCGAATTCGAGCATGCACTTGGCTAGCGCGTCGTGATCGCCAGCGGGGAAAATTTGAGCGGGATTGCCGATGATCCACGCGCTGTCGCCGACATCGCTGGCGATGCAGGGGACGCCGCAGGCCATGGCTTCGCCGATGACATTGGAAAAGCCTTCGCCGAAGGCGCTGGAGTTCACGAGGCAGTCGAAGGTGGCATACACGGATGGCATGTCGCTCTGCGCGGGGAGCCAGGTGACCTGCACGCCGAGGGAGGTGGCGAACTCTCGCATCTGCTGGGCGTAGGTTTCATCGCCACTGCCGACGATGACGAAGCGGGCATTTGGAACAAGCGCAGCCGCTTTGAGGAAAGTCGCGTGGTCCTTCATCGGGCTGAGACGGCCGACGAGGCCGAAGACGGGCGGGCTAAAGCCCGAACTACGAACTTGAAGCCCGAAGCGCTCGGTGTCGATGCCGTTGGGAACGACGTGTGTCTTATGCGCTGGGTAGCCGCGGGCGAGGTAGTAGTCGCGACCGGCCTTGGAGTTGCAGATGATGACATCGGCGAAGCGGGCGAGGAGGCAGTTGAGGCGGAAGCTGAGTTTGCCGAGGGTGCCCCAAAGATGGGCATCGGTCTGCGAGTCACGCACGCCCCAGGCGACACGTGGGAAGCCGCAGAATGGCTTCAAGAAGAGCGCCATGAGGTTCGATTCGGCGAGATAGCCGTGCAGCACCTCCGGCTGGACGCTTCGGGCGGCTTTGATGAGGCGGAAGAAGAAGCCGAGAAGGTCCCAGCGGCTCTTTTTGCCGATGCAGATCGTCTTTACGCCGGCTTCGCGGAGGCTTGGTTCAAAGGGGCCGCCGTAGAAATGCAGCACGGAGACTTCGTGGCCCTCGCGGACGAGTCCGGCGGTGAGGATCGAGAGCTGACGCTGGGCACCGCCATGACCGAGATCGCGGATGATGAAGGCGAGCTTCATTTGGCGGCCTCCTTGCGACGGATGAGCATGAGGCACCACAGGCACGCGACGATGGAACTGATGCCATGCACGAGGGCGGTGGAAAGGGCGATGCCGGCGACGCCCATGTTTTGCATGAGCAGCCAGTTCAGGCCGGCATTGCCGAAAAGCGCGGCGAACGAGAAGATCAGCATGAAGCGCGAGGCCTGCATGGAAACGATGACGCGGGCGGTGACGATGCCGAGGATGTAGAAGGGAATCTGCAAGGCTCCAAAGCGCAGCACATGCGCCACTCGCAGCGTATCCTCATGGTGGAAGGCTCCACGCTCGAAGAGCAGGCTCACGATGGTCGGCGCGAAGAAATCGAGCGCCATGGCGAGCGGAAACGTGAGGCCGATGATGACGCCAACACTCATGAGCAGGCGGCGACGCAGCCCTTTCCAGTCCTGACGGGCCACTTGATCGGCAAAATAGGGGAACAGCACATCGGCCAGTGGTCCGGCGGAGACGCCGAGGATGATCATGCAGAGCTTCTCCGAGTAGCTGAGCACGGTGACACTGCCCGCGGGCAGCCACGAGGCCATGGTTTGATCCACCACGGAGGCACTGGAAAAGGCCAGACCGCCCAGCAGGAAGGGCAAGGCATTGCGCATGACGACGCCCAACTGCGGCTCCCACTTTCGCAGGCACACACGCCACCAGCGGCGCTCCGACGGCAACTGCCGCGAGACCGCACGCATCAGCAGGGCGAGCTGCAGGGCGGAGCCGATGTTCGTGCCAAACAGCAACGCATCGACGGTGGGCGCACGGCGGGTGAGGATGATGCAGACGATGATGGCCAGCGGCACCAGCAGCGGTGCGGAGGCCACAATGAGAAATTTTTTGTCCGCCCGCAGCCAGGCCCCGAGGTGGTAGCTCATGCCAAAGCACAGCAGGAAGGGGAACAGCATCACCAGCAGGTGCTGAGCATGATCTTTGTTCGCGGCGCTAAAACCATGCGCCATGTGCTCGACGAGGAAACTCCCGCCCAGCTCGATGAGCAGCCCGAAGAGCAAGAGCATGCCCAGATGCGTCACCGCCGCCTGAACGGCCATGCGGTCCGCCCGACGAGAGCCTTTGTGATGCTTCAGCTCGACGTAAGCCGGCAAAAACGACTCTGGCAGACCTCCCGCCAGCAGGGTGGCGGCAAAGGACATGAAGCCGAAGACGAGCATGAAGGCATCAATCTCCTGCGATACCCCGAAGGTGGAGGCCACCACCGCGTCTTTGACGAAGGAAACGACCTTGCTGGCCAGCGTCAGCACAAAGACCAGCGCCAGCCCTGAGAGCAGGGCGGAGCCAAGGCCCCGAGCCAGCAGCGAGCGGATCGGGGCCGGGAGATGGGCCGAAATTGAGGACATTCATAGCAATTATAAACACTAGAATAAGATTCGGCAAACTTGAGGATGGGGTTTTTGGCCTTTTTTCGGTGTCTCCCCTGCCCTGTTTGCCCCTGAAAAGCCAGGCTTAGCCCACCAGTTCGGTGGCTAGGGTCCGAAGGCGCTCGCGGAGTGGCTCGGAGGTCGCGGCGATGTCCCGCTGCTGCCGCTCATATTCCGCCCGGCCCTCCGGCGCCTCGATGGGGATAGGCTCGTAGCCCAAGGCACGCAATTCATAGGGGCTGGCCCGCATGTCGAGCTGGCGGGCGGTCCAGGCATTGGCAAAGCATTCGCCGATGAGGTCGGACCCGCACCAGGGGAGAAGTTTCCCGGCCCATTTGTAGAGGTCCATGTTCGTGTGGAGGCAGCCGCCTTGTTCCATATCGAGCCGGGTTTCGAGCACGGGCTGAAAGGCGTTCAAAGGCCGCGCTTCAGGCGTGAAAAAGCGAAAGGCATCGTAGTGGGTGCAGCAGACGGCCTGGGAATCGACGAAGCTGGCGAGCTCTTCGGGCGTGAGGCGCAGTTCGTAGCCCTGATGGCGGATTTGCTCAGGAGGCATGCGATAGACCATGGCCCACTCGTGGAGGCCAAAGCATCGAAAACGGGTCGGACGCTCCGAAACGCGGTCGCATAGGTCACGAATCCATTTCGCGAGCTGTCGCGTGTGATCGGTGAGAAAGGCCTCGTCGAGGAAAACGCGGTCGTTTTGCCGCACGAAGCGATCCGAGGCCAGCCAGGGGCATTCGAGAAGGTCTTCTGCGGTGACTTCGATGGCCACGCCAAGCGGCGGGACCCATTGCTTGAGCTTCGCGGGCGAGAGGTTGTAGTAGGTGAAGAGGAAATCCTCCACCGGATGCTTCGTGCCATGACTGCGGCGCTGCGTGAAAGCATCCGCGAGGTCGCCCACGCGGTCGAGATGCGCCGCCTGACGTGCCTTCCACTCCTTGCGGCTCCATTCGATCATACGAGCAGCGAGGCGAGGCCGAGGAAGACGCCCATGCTGACGACATCCGTGGCCGTGGTGAGAAAGATGCTGGAGGCCGTGGCAGGGTCCGCGCCGAATTTCCGCAAGGTGAGCGGAATCAAAGCGCCGCACACGCCGCTGGTCACGCAGCTCACGACCATGGAAAGCCACACCACGAGGGCGAGCGAGGTGCCGTTCGGATTTCCCGCGATGCGGGCATAAACGATCATGCCGAGGGCTGCGGTGATGCCCACGAGCATGCCGTTCATGAGGCCGAGCAGACCTTCTTTGATGACGAGCGAACGTTCATCTCCTGGCTTCAGATCGCCGAGCGTCACGCCGCGCAGCGTGACGGCGAGCGCCTGGCAACCGGTGTTGCCGGATTGACCCGCCAGCACCGGCAAAAAGGCCGCGAGGAGCACCACGCGGTCCAGCGTGTCCTGAAACGCAGCCACGACGGCAGCAGCGACGAAGCAGGTGGCGAGATTGATTTGCAGCCACGGATGGCGAAAGCGCAGGCTGCGTGACACCGGCGTGCTGAGGCGCTCTTCTTTTTCCACGCCAACCATCGTTCCCGCCTGGGCACTGATCTCAATGGCCCGCGCCTCAAACAAGGTCTGGCCACGCACGAGACCAAGCAAGCGGCCCTGCGCATCGCACACCGGATAGACGGGGTAATGGCGGTTCACGGCTTCCTTCATCGCTTCCGTCAGCGGCATCGCGGGAGCGAGGCTGAAGACATTCGGATACATGACCTCCGCGAGCGGCTTTTCGGGCTCGCCTAGCATCAGATCCCGCATCACGAGCACGCCGAGCAGCTTGTTCGAGTCGTCCGTGACATAGCCGTAGGTGATGAAGGCTTTTTTGGTGAGCTTGCGCAGCGCCTCGATGGTTTCGCGAACGGTCATCGAAGGTCGAAACACGGCCACCGGCGGCTCCATCAGCCAGCCCACGCTGTCCTCGGGATAGCCGGTGTTTTGCATCCACTGCTGGGCTTTTTCGATGGGCGCGGCGGCCAGGATGGCGCAGCGGCGTTCATCCGTCATCTGATGCAGCACCTGCTGGGCAACCATGGGATTGAGTTCCTGCAAAACGGCGGCCGCCTCGGCATCCACCGCCGCTTCCAAAGCATCCGCTGCATCATGCGGCGCACTTTGGCGGACGTGGTCGAGGAGATTTTCAGGGGCGATCATGGAGGCGAAGTGCGATGATGCGCCTGAACGGCCCGCGTTCAAGAACGGTGGTTGTGTGTTTTTCTCCTTCGCGGTAGCATGTGCCGCCCTTGAAAATCATCCGCACAACTCCCCGGCACACGCAGGCGGCCTTCACGCTGCTGGAGATGTCCATCGTGCTGCTGCTCGTGGCCCTGCTGGTGGGCGCGGTGTTTGGCATCCTGCAAAGCTCCCTGCAACTGGCGGACTCCGTGAAGGCGGAATCCGATCGCGAACTGCGGGTGCAGAAGTTTGTCGAGCTGTGCGAAAACATGCTGAACCGCCTCCCCGCCGATGCGGTGATCTCCATCCGGCCGCAGAAGGGCTTCGGTAGTCAGCAGCAGATGATGGAGGTGGCTTTCGCCCTCTCACCCTTCGATGCAGCCACCCCGGGCATCGTCACACTTGGCACCGAGGCAGATAAAAACGGCATCCTCACCGCTCTCGTGGCCTTTGAGGAGGTGCCGCTAAATTTTGCGTCCACTCAGCGACAGAACACCACGCGGCCCATCCAGCTTCCCATCCTCAAAGGCATCGCCTCACTCGAATGGCGGGTCTTTGATCCACAGACCCAAAAGTGGATCCATACCTGGAACGAGAAAGCCGTGGCCGCCGACATCGTCAAGAGCGGTCAATCGACGCTCACCGGCCTGCCGCCCACCGGTCAAAATCTCGGCCAAACTCCCGCTGGTATCCCCAACAGCCCGCAGGTGGGCCTCGCCCTCTCGCCCGGCGACCCCAACGCCGCCCCAACCAATCCCCTCGGCGGCACACCTAGCCTTGCCACCTCCCTTTACCCTCGCCCACCGATGCTGGAGCTGAGCCTCTCCGTAAATGGCGAGGAACCTCGCCGCTGGATCTTCTGGGTGCCGAATTCGGTGGCCCCGCAGTGATGCATCGTTATTTCCACGGCTGGCTGTAAAGAGCCTGCACCTGCTCGGGTGTGAGGGCGCGATCGTAGATGCGCACGTCGTCGATTTCGCCGTCGAGGTTTTGCCAGCCGCCATTCTCGACGGCACCGAGCGTGGTCCACATGCCGTTGGTCGAATACTCGACGGCCTCGGGTGTCTGGATTTCGGAAACGAGAACACCATTGATGTAGAGGCGCATGGTGCGGGTGCGAGCACTGAGCATGTCCATGGTGCCGACGACGTGATACCACTGCCCCGCTTCGAGCGAGAGTGGGGACTGCACGGCGATTTGCTGCGTGGGACGTTTATCGCCTGCGGGAGTGAGCTGGATCTCATTTTTCGCCAAACGGAACGTCGGACGGCCCGTCACGGAGCGGTCGGAGCGAAACTCCGCTTTGCCATTGGAAAGCACATGCAGCACCCAGGGGTCGAGTCCGGGCCGCTTGTCGCCATGCCAGATGATTTGGGAACCAAAGGATTTCGGCAGGCTTTGGTAACGCACCCAGGCACAGAGGGAAAGACGGTCACTGAGCTTGGGACTGCGCTCGGGTGGGATGACGACGGAGTCGCCGCTGGCCAATCGCTTGTGGCCTGGGTTTTTGTTCAAGTGGAGGGCTGTGCCGCGTTCGGTACTCACCATGGCAGCGCCACCCCTGATTTCACCGTGACTGCCGTGTGGGCTGCTGTCGGTGGCGTCCTTTTGATCAAAGCTCAAGTGAGCGAGAAGTCCCTCCGTCGGTGCTGCGGGCACGGAGCCGGAGACGACGGGCTTGGCTGGAGCGTGTGTTTTGGCGGTGCTGGCGCTGAAAGTCGTCACGGCCTTGACCGGAGCGACGGGCACCTGGCTCTTCTGCGCAATGTTTTGAATACTGGTCACCAGCGGGTTCTCGGGGCTCAGGGGATCGCCGAGCGAGTTCGCAAGCGCCAGTAAGGCGGTGGGCTCCATGTCGGCCCCACCCTCCGCCACCACGGGAAAGAGCACCATGCCATGCAACCGGAGGCCGCCCTGCACCCGGCGGATCACGATGCGGTCAGCGGTGGGATGTTTTTCCAAAGGAATGACAAAGGTGTCGGTGGTGGCCTGCTGGCCGATGTCCACCACGTTGCCAAAGAGGTCCACCACGACGGCGCGGCCCTGGGAATCGAAAAGCTGCACCACGAAGTCGGTGTCGGTATCCGCATCGAAGAGCAACGTCGCCAAAAGATTGCCGCTGACGACTTTTGAGCGGTCGATGGCGATCTCGATCCAGGCTTTGCCCTTCGGTGTGGCTGCGTCCACCCGCCAGCAGCGCGGATCGTCCACAAAGGTGCCACCGAACTGGCTCACACCCGTGATCCATGAGGGAAATGTCGTGCCTTCGACCTGCGGCAGGCGATTCCAGCGACTATCAAAGCCGAATTCGGCGACTTCGGGACCCGCCGCGAATAGCGCGGTGAACGGAAGGAGGAGGGTGAGCAGGTGACGTCTCATGCGATGAATTCTGAGAGGAATCGCTCTGCCCGACAAGCATCTTTTCACGGCCAGATGGCCTTGGGTGACTGTTACGACGCTTGCATTCCCGGCATGCCTGCTAGACTCGCGGCCCTGATTCAGGCATCACGAATCACCCTTCACTTCTCATCATGTCCCACAGAGTCCTCATCATCGGAGCCGGCGGCGTCGGCCGCGTCGTCGTTCATAAATGCGCCCAGCTTCCCGAGGTCTTCGGTGAGATCATGCTGGCCAGCCGCACGAAGTCGAAGTGCGACGGCATCGCCGCTGAGCTGAAGCGCCCCATCCAGACTGCTGGCGTGGATGCCGACAATGTGCCGGAACTGGTGAAGCTGCTGAAGAGCTTCAAACCCGAGGTCGTCATCAATGTGGCGCTGCCTTATCAAGACCTCACCATCATGGACGCCTGCCTGGAGGCCGGGGTGCATTACATCGACACCGCGAACTACGAGCCGCGCGACGTGGCGAAGTTCGAATACCACTGGCAGTGGGCCTATCAGGAGAAATTCAAAGCCGCTGGTCTCACCGCCCTGCTTGGCTGTGGCTTTGATCCGGGCGTGACGAATGTGTACACCGCCTACGCTTTGAAGCATCATTTCTCGAAGATCGACACGCTCGACATCCTCGACTGCAACGCAGGCGACCACGGCAAGGCTTTCGCGACCAACTTCAATCCCGAGATCAACCTCCGCGAGGTCACCGCGAACGGTCGCTACTGGGAAAACGGCGCGTGGGTGGAAACGAAGCCGCTCGAAATCAAGCGCAGCTTCCCCTTCCCGGACGGCATCGGCCCGAAGAACATCTACTGCCTCTACCACGAGGAGCTGGAGAGCCTCACCAAGCACATCCCGATGCGCCGCGCCCGCTTCTGGATGACCTTTGGCGATGCCTACATCAAGCACATGGAAGTGCTCGTGAATGTCGGCATGACCGGCATCCATCCGGTGAAGCACAAGGGGGTGGACATCATCCCCATCGAGTTCCTCAAGACGCTGCTGCCGGAGCCCGGCACGCTCGGAGCCGACACGAAAGGCAAGACCTGCATCGGCAACTGGATCGAAGGCACCGGCAAGGATGGCCAGCCAAAGCGCTACTACGTTTACAACATCTGCGATCACCAGGAGTGCTACAAGGAGACCAATTCGCAGGGCGTCAGCTACACCACCGGCGTCCCCGCCATGATCGCCGCCCGTCAGCTCCTCACGAATCCATCCGAGTATCGCCAGCCCGGCGTCTGGAATGTCGAGCAGCTCAATCCCGATCCCTTCATGGCCGATCTCAATGCCTACGGCCTGCCGTGGGTCGAGACCTGGCCCACGGAGCCGCTGCCGGGCGAGTGAGCCATTCGCGGCCAGGAATGACGAGATAAGGGCGGTGATACGCTTGTAGTTCGGCCTTCAGGCCGTGCTTGGACACTTCTACACGGGCTAAAGCCCGAACTACGAACAGCCTTCGAGCTTCGACATTCTTTCGTCATTCGTCCTTCCTCATTCGTCATTTCCCCTCCGCCTCACTGATTCAGCGGCTTCCACTCGATCTCACAGGCCAGTTCGCCATCGCCGTCGATGCGCACGGTGGCCAGCCAAGCGTCGTAACCGAGGTTCATGGCCTTCACCAGCACGCGGGCGCTATCGGAAGCGCTGAGTTCCGGTGGCTCGTGCGAGGCCCGCGTGGTGATCACATGCACGAAGAGGTTTTCCTCCTCGCCACGGGCTTCGATGTCGATGCCGTGGTGGCCTCGGTGAGTCGTGCAGTGGTAGCCGGTGGAGGTCAGATAGGCCTCGACGTGCTTCTGGCCGAATTCGGGAATCTCAGCGGGTTTCAACATGGGAGAAGGCAGGTTGATGGGGTGCCGCTCAGGGAAATACCAAAACCGCCGCGCCATGGCAAGGGCTGAAAGTTTCAGGTTTCAGGTTCCAAGTTTCACGATCTTGAAACGTGAAACCTGAAACTTGAAACAACAGCCTCACTTCTTCACCAGCGATTCGAGGTAATCGAGCAGGCTCGCGAACTCCTTCACGGTGAAGTTCATCATCAAACCGGGTGGCATCATGCTGGTGGGCAGTTTCTGACGCGACTGGATGTCCGCCACTTTGAAGGTGAACTCCTGGGAAGTGATGTTGCGAAGCTTGACCTCGCTCGCGCTTTCCAGCGTGATGAAACCCATCTGCGCATTGCCATTTTTCATCGTGATCATCTCGCTGGCGAAGCCCTGGGCGATGGTTTTGTTCGGATCGAGGATGTTTTGGGCCAGATCGGGGCGCTTGTAGGTTTGGGCGATGTTGCCGAGGTAGGGGCCTTTTTGGGCTTCGGTCTCTTTGACGGTGTGGCAGGCCACGCAGGTGGCTTTGGTGAAGATTTGCTCGCCGAGCGCCACGTTGCCTTTTTCCTTCAAAACGGCCGCGAGGGCCTCTTCGGGCTTCAAGGTCATGATCTTGGGCGTTTTGTCCTCGATCTTGCTGATGCGCATGGCCTTCGCGGCGCGTTCGGCGGCGCCTTTGACCTCGGCATCGGGATCATCGAGCGCCGCGAGCACTTTGGCGGCGCTGGGCATGTGCTTGGAGGCGCTGATGGCGTCGATGATGAGCTTGCGGTGCTTCGGATCGGCCCAGCCCTCGTCGAGCGCCTTCTGCGTGAGCTGGATGGACTCCGGACTGCCCGTCTTGCGGTTCGCGAGGTTCAGCAACGCGGCATTCGCATACATCGACACCGGCCACTCGCCCTTCTCGGCGATCTGCTCAATGAGCTGATGGTGATTTTCGAGCTTCGGCGCGTTCAAGAAGGCGTTGAAGGCCGCATCGTAGTCCTTGCCGGAGTCCGGGAGCTTCTTGAGCGGCTCCAGCGCAGCGAGCGTGGCGGAGACGCCGTCAGCGCTATCGGTTTTGGCGAGGGCGGTGATGGCCTGAGCTAGAGTAGCGGGGCCATTCTTGGCCCCTGCATCAGAGGGGGCAGGAATGCCCCCATTACGGACCAAACCAACCAGCAGCGGCACCGCCTCCGCCGGAATCTCCTCCGCGCCAGCAAGCTGCGCGGCCAGCTCCGGCAGCACCTTCGGATCCTTCTTCGCGAGTTCGAGGATGCGCTGCTGCGCCTCGTTGAACTGGATGCGGTTGCGGTTCAGCTCCTTCACCAGGAAGGCGGCTTCCTCCGGCGTGGCCTTCGCCAGCGCGTCCTTCAGCGCCACGGCGATCTTCGGCGTCTCACTCCAAGCCTCCGGCTGGTAATACGGCCCGCGTGTGTCCGGCCGCGTGCCCCACGAATCTCCCTTCCACTCGCCTTCTTTGAAATGCAGTCGGCACAGCGCGGCGAGGATGTGTTGGCGGAGAGTGCCGCTTTTCGCTTCGGGCAGATAGTTAGCCAAACCAGATATAGCCCGGGGGTCATGGAAAACGCTGAGAAAGTTAGCAGCGAGTTGCTTCTCAGATTCTTCTTCCGCCTCCCTCAAACGAATAAGCCAATAGGCGAGTGCATCGTCACCGATCTCTTTGCAGGCATTCCTATAGTAATGAGCAAACTCTGGATAATTTTCGATATGGTAGCGGCACATGGACCAGATAGAGTATTGCGTTTTGCGGTCTTTAGTTTGGGCTGCTTGTTGAATCCACCCGAGCGCCGAAGCCTCATCTTCATTCGGCCTAGCCGTTCCTCTGTAGCCATCTGTGAAGGCAAAAACTCTATCGGCCGAGCGATTTCTCCCCATCAGCCGTCGTGCAGCCCACGCCATCTTGCCGGAGATATTGTAACCGGCTTTCAAGATCTGAACTTTGTCAAAGGCTTCAGGGTGTAAGCTTAGAGTGTTAATGGCGGCGATGGCCGGTATCACATCCTCCCTGGTTTTGGCGTTCTCGACCATTCCACCGAGCGTATCGAACGATTTGCTCCAAGGGCGGCTCAGAATTTCGCCCTGAGCCTCCAATCTCCGGCGATAGCTTGGTGAACGCAGAAGCTCAACCAGCTCCTCATCCTTTGCCTTCGCGAAATCCGGCAGCGGCTCCGCTTTGAAGCCCTTGGGCTTCACCTGCACGATGTAACCAACATCCGGGCCGGCCCAGCCGAAGGTGGCGCCTTTCCAACTGGCGCAATAGACGCGGCTCATGCCATCGACATCGGCGTCGGTGGGGCGGGTCATTTTGATGAAGGCCTCGGGCTTGCGGGTTTCCTCAAAGGTAGCGCCTTTGGGCTTCACCTGATGATGCCAGAGAGCACCGCTGCCCCAGTCGCAGGTGAAGGGGGCGTTGTTCCAAGCGCCGAAGCCGGGCTCGTCGATGTAAACCGCGCCGGTGCCGCTGCCGCCACCGTAGTCGGCGAGGGGCTGGATGGCCTCATCGTTGAAGTTTTTGTAGAGGCGCGGGTAACCGTGGTCGTCGAGGCCGGTGAAGTGGTGGAAGCGCACGTTCCAGCCACCGCCGTCGTTCGTGTTATCGCGAGCGAACATGTCCATCAGTGGGCTGATGGCGACTTCGAGGATGTTGCGTGTGCCGGTGGAGTAGATTTCGAGGCCGGTGCCGTCGGGCCGCACGCGGATGACGCCGCCGCCGCGATGCTGGAGCGTCTTGCCATCGGTTCCGGTGGCCTTCAGGAAGCCGAAATCGCCGCCCGCGATGTAAAGCCAGCCGTCGATGCCGAGGCTGAGGCCGTTCGTGGTGTGATCCGCAGGGCGATCTTTGAAGCCGTAGGCGATGCCATTGACGAGGATGTTTTGTTTCTCAGCCACGCCGTCGTGATCGGCATCAATGAACTCGCTGAGGTGCGGCGGATGCACGAGGTAGAGGCGGTCGTGGTCCCACACGAGGCCGCGCGGGCTGTCCACCTCGCAGAAGACCTTCGTTTCATCGGCACGGCCATCGCCATCGAGATCGCGCAGGCGGATGATGCGGCCGCGGTTGGGTTTGCGCTCCACGGAGCCGTTTCCATCCGAGGAAACGTAAAGCGTGCCATCAGGCTCCGCAGCGAGGAAGACGGGGTAGTTCGCCGCAGCGCTGTTGGCGAAAAGCGTCACGTCGAAGCCCTCGGCGACCTTCACGTCCTTCAAAATGGCCGCTTCCTCCTCTGGCGTGAGTTTGACGATCTTCGGCGTGATGTTGCCGCCGTCTTTGCGGGGGTCAGTGGCCTGGTTGTATTCCTTTTGCTGCTCCGCGCTCAGCTTCGGCGCGATGGCCTTGATGCCGGGGCCTTTGAGCCGCACCTCGCGGATGCTGGCCCAGCCGCCGCTCTTTTTGCTAAGCGCATGCACCTTCACAAAGCGGATGCCGTCGGCCTTGGCGAAGTCATTCGAGTAAGGCGCGTTCTTCTCGTTCGCGCTGCCATCAACGAGCGTGGTCCATGTCTTGCCATCGGTGCTGCCTTCGACTTTGAACTGATACACGCCGTTGTTTTCCCAGGTGGTCTCGATGCCAGTGAGCGCCTGTGGCTTTTCCAGCTCAAGCTGCAACCACTGCGGATAATCCGGGCCGTTGGCGCACCAGCGGGTGTTTTCGTCATTGTCCACCGCCCGCCAGGCGAAGTTGTTCTTGCCGGTCTCTTCGCTGCTCGCGGTCGCCTTGATGCCCATGGCGTCTTTCGGCGTAGGCGGCGGTTTCGGAGCCTCGACGGCCTTCGCAGCGACAAACGTCACTTGGTTCTGCCCCTTGAACGGCGTCAGGTAGTCCGGCGAAAGCTTGTCACAGGCCCAAAGCAGGCCACGCGTGATCAAATCGAGGTAGCGAGCATCCGCGACGGTCTCGGTGTTGTGGCCGATGGTCGTGCTGAAGCTGCGGGCACCGGCTTTTTCGTTCGTCCAGGCCACGATGGCATCCACGGTCTTGCCCTTGACCATCTGGCGGCCCATGGCGAGCGGATGGGCGTCGAAGAGGTTCGCGTTGTTATAAAGCTCCTCTTTGATCGTGGTCCAATCGGCCAGCGTCTTGGTGATCGGATGCTCCTTATCGACAAACGTGATCGCGATAGGCTCCTGCGGGCCGTGCGAGTTCGATTGCAGGCCGAGGCGCTTGAACCAGCGATCCTCCCCCGTGCGGAAGCTGTGCATGGCGCAGTGAAGCTGGATGCTCGGGATCGTTTTATGAGCGTCGAGGATGTGGGTGAGCGTCTCCTTGTTGTTCATGCTCGCGGCACACTCGTCGTGGATGATGATGTCGTATCCCTTGGCCCAATCCACCTTGTCATAGACCGGCAGCGGCGGGTTGGTGGACTTGTCATCGGTCCAAATGACATCCACCTGCACATTCGCGCGGCTTTGGATGCCCTTGGCGATGACCTCATGCTGCTTCGCGTAGTCATGGCAGCAGCCCCCGGTGATGAGGAGGGCTTTCAGCGGCTCGGCGGCCGAAACGGAGAGCAGAGGGCAAAGGGCGAGGAGGAGGGCTTTTCGGAGCATGGAAAAATGAGGAGCGCAGAAACCGCACATTTGGCAGCTTTTCTATCAGAATAGTATCTGGCGACTTGACCCCAAAACGGCCAGGAAATCGCCCCTCGGCGCATATCTTCGTTCGCTTTTGCCCGCTGACCTGCCACTCTCGCGCCCTCATGCGCGTCACAGTCAAAGACATCCTAGAAATCGTCGGCGGAAAACTGCTCTCCGGGAGCGAATCCACCGCCATTGAGGGCTTTGCCAACCTCCGCGAGTCCGTGAAGGGCGACCTGAGCTTCTTCCACGACCCACGCTATGATACCCTGCTCACCACCACGAAGGCCTGCGCCGTTTTGGTGCCGGAAACGTGGACGAAATTCCCCGAAGGCGTCGCCTGCATCGGCGTGGCGGATCCTTCGCGGATGTTTGAGACCATCGTGGAGAAATTCGGTGTGCAGCCGGAACCCTTCAAACCGGGCGTGCATGCCACCGCCGTGATCGGCGAGGACGTGAAAATGGACCCCGCCAAGGTCCGCATCGGCCCGCACGCCGTCATTGAGGATGGCGTGGAGATCGGCGACGGCGCGGAGATCGGCGCAGGATGCTTCGTGGGCCGAAACGCCCGCATCGGCGCAAATTCGAAGCTCTTTGCCAATGTGAGTGTCCACACCGGTTGCCTCCTCGGCGAGCGTGTCATCATTCACAGCAGCGTCGTGATCGGAGGCGACGGCTTTGGCTACGAATTCGACAAAGGCCGCCACCGCAAAATCAGGCAGGCCGGCATCGTGCAGATCGACAACGATGTCGAAATCGGCGCGGGCACCATGGTGGACCGCGCCCGCTTTGGCCGCACCTGGATCGGCGAGGGCACGAAGATCGATAACCTCGTCCAAATCGGCCACAACGTGGTCATCGGAAAGCATTGCATCATCGTCGCCGCCAATGCCATCGCGGGCAGCGCCCACATCGGCGACTACGTCGTCATCGCGGCGCAGTGTGGTGTCGCCGGCCATGTGAAGATCGGCTCCCAAGCCACGCTCGCCGGCCGCTGCGGTGTGACAAAAGATCTCCCCGGCGGAGCCACCTACCTCGGCTATCCTGCGATCCCTGTCGGCGAGGAAAAACGCCGCCTCGCCAGCATCAACCGCCTGCCCAGCCTCTCCGCTCGCGTGAAGAAGCTCGAAGACAAGGTGGGGGAGTAGTCTCAGATCACTTCCTCGCCATGTGGTACCTGGCCGGGTATGAGGAAGGTCTTCACCATCTCGCCTTCTCCACACGCGATCAAACCTGAGAATCGCTTGTACCACTCGCCCTCAGGGACTTCGGGTTCGGTCGAGCACCAGTTGGAAAAGAGGACTAACTGCTCCACTGAGACATGCCGACGCTCGATGCGGTCAAGCAAGTGCGCCATGAGTGCCCGGGGCAGATTCTTGCGGCGTATTTTGGGCATGGGCTATTCCTCGCCGTAGAAGCCTTTCGTGATCGCCAGCTTCAGTCTTTTCACCTCGGCAGGATCAGTGGCATCAACCATTTGCTGAGCAAGCTCACCAAGCTCCTCTCCCGACAACTGACGGCGTTTATCGAGTTCCTTCGTGTGGCGCACCACCTTCACCAATTCAGCAGGCGGCAGGCAGTCGATCTCATAGATAAGCTGGGTGGCAGTCATGGCGGAAGAATACGGGTTCTCTGGGAGCGGTCAAGACGTGCGGTGCTGGCCTCACCGCGCCTCCCACGCGGGCGGCAGGTCTTTGCTCTCCGGCCCATACGTCTGCGAGACGACGAAGCCGCTCGCCTGCGAGGTGTAAAAGATGCGCCCGTTACTCACGACGGCACCAAGACATTCGCGGGAGTCGATGGCGGGGCCTGTGGAGACGAGTTTGCCGTCTTGGGAGAGGTCGATCATGTCCATGTTCGCGCCGAGCACATACGGCTCGCTCATCGTGAAGCGGCAGCAGGCGTAGTTGGTCTGAATGCTGTAGATGACTTTGCCGGTGGCGGCGTCGAAGACGTTGCCTTTGCCGCGCAGGGCATTCGAGAACATGAACTTCTCGCCCACGCTCACCACGTTCAGCGCAGACGTCACCGCATCGCTGGTCCAAACGAGTTTGCCGGTGTTGGCATCGAGACACCACACATGGCGGTCCTCGGTGCTGACCTTCGCTTTGTTGTAGCCGCCGATGTAGAGCTTCCCATCGCGGGCGCTGAGCGTGCACTTCGAGGTGACGTAGTATTCATTCGTCTGCCAAAGGATCTTGCCCGTCTGCGGGTCGATGCAGCAAGTGAGGCCGTTGTTTTCGACCGGCAGACCGCGACGACGCTTCGTCTCGGCGTCGTAACCGAAGAAGACGCTGTAGTAGAGCTTCCCATCAAGGATGCAGATGCCGCAATCATTGCCACCGCGACCGAACTCAAAGAAGTCCTTCTCCCACACGACCTTACCCGTGTCCAAATCCCAGGCCCAGAGGCGTGGATGATGGTTCTTCGGGTAATACGGATTGTCGTTCGAGTAGATAAAACTCATCACCTCGCTGCCGTCCGCAGGCACCACGGGCGGACCGCCGAAGGTGTACGGCTTCTCGCTGCCTTGCGGCGCGTAATCGCCGCTGCCGCTCGCATAGATCGCCACATTCCCCGCGACGACCGGCGGGAACTGCCGGCTCCAGCTCGGACTGCCGGTGAAGGGCGCTTCCCACAGCAGATTGCCCGTCGCGGCATCGAGACAACGCACAAACGACTTCTTCATGCCCGCCTGCGGCACCAGCAGCTTGCCGTCGATGTAAAGCGGTGAGGTGAAGCTCAGATACACGTCTGGAAACCACTTCCGCCAAAGCAAACGCCCCGTGTCTTGCTCGCAGGCGATGATCTGACCTTCCGCCGTGTGCGTGTAGATCCGCCCACCACCACAAACCGGCAGATGCTTCACCGTGCCTTCGAGACGCCGAGCCCAGCGCATGCGTAGCGGCGGCTTGAGGTCCTGGTTGTTCGAGTTCTGGCCCGCGAAGTTGCCGTAGTTCGTGTACCAGTCGTATTTGGCGTCAGCGCGTTTGCCGGTGAGGGGAGAGCGCACCGAAATAACATCTTTTTCGAAGGCAATGGGTCGTTCGATTTTGTTCGGACCGTAAACATATAAAGTGCCGTTTTCGCTGCCCGCGAATATTTGGCCATCTGCCACAGCAACAGGAGCTGAGAAAGCTGCGCTTTTAGTAGAGCCTTTGTCTATCAGGGTTCTTCTTGGAATCTGGTCTGTGATCGGCAGGATCGACAATGAGCCGTCAAGCCCAGCCAAGATGATGTGGTTTTTGGTGAGCACTGGCGGCGCGATGGATCCCGTTCCGTTGAGCGTCTTCATTTGCTTCGTACTCATGTCATGCCGAATGAGTCCGCGATCCGTCTCCGGCTTCACGCGATACACATCCTTCCCACGAATCGCCACCGGTGAAAAGCTCAACAGGCCATCCATGCGGATGTTCGTGTCGGTGCCGGGGACAAAGTCGCCGGTTTTGAGCGTGTCGCCTTCGAGGCGCATGATATCCACGCGACCGGCATTATCGCGGCGATGCCATTGGACATAGACGTTGCCGTCGTCATCGGCGCTTTGGCCGAAGGTGGCGGGGAATTCCTTGCCGGACCACTCGGGGATCTCGCCGGTGGCTTTGAGCTTCGGCGCGGCACCGGTGTCTTCGAGGAAGAGCGTGCGACCTCCGGCGGGAATGACGACGATGTTGCCTTTGATCAAACAAATGTCCCGCGAGCACACGAAGTGATCCTTCCACGTCACGCGCCCATCGCTGGAGGTCGGCTTGGTGCCTGGTTTGAGCGTGGCGAGCATGCGTTTCTCGCAAAACGCGGCCCAGGACTCGCCGCTCCAGCGGTTGCCATCGAAGCCGACGACTTCCTTCACGAAATCCCACTTCCAGAGCTGCTTGCCTTCAAAGTTCATCGCCAACACCTGCGCCCCGAGTGTGGCCACATACACGCGATCCTTCGCCACGACCGGTGTGCTGAAAATCGGCTCGCCACAGTCGATTTCGGCCACCACGGCTCCGCTGTCGCGATCCAGCACGTAGTAAAAACCGGCCGTAGTGCCGAAATGCAGCCATTTCCCCGCGATGGCGGGCGAACTGACATTGTTGACGTTTTGCTTGCCGCCCTTGCTTTGGAAGCGCCAGAGTTCTTTGAGCGTCTTCGCATCAAAACAAGCCGCGACGCCCGATCCATCGACCACATACACCTTGCCGCTCGCGACCACCGGCGACGTGTAAATGCCATCTGTCATCGCCACCGCACCTTGCAGGCCGAGTTTCTCGACATCGAGGTCGATTTGCGATGCGTTGCCGCTGTGCGCGGCATTGAACATGAACTGCGGCCAGTCCTCGGCGGAGGCGTTCAGGCTGAAAGCGAGGGCGAGAGGCAGAAACAGGTGCTTCATGGGCTGACAATACGGACGCCCAACCGATTTTTCACGGTTTGAAAGCGCCAGGGCTTACGCCACCACGTTTCGACGTCTCTTTCTCGCTGGAAATCCTTTCTCCCGTGGCTAAGGGAGCGTCCCGCTTTTCTCAATGGGCGGTTCTTTCACATCTCCCCCATGCCCCGCTCCATCAAACAGGTTTGTGATCCCGTGGAAGCCGTCATCGCTGACATCCGTGCCGGACGCATGGTGATCGTCACCGACGATGCCGACCGCGAAAACGAGGGCGATCTCATCTGTGCGGCGGAAAAGATCACGCCGGAGATGGTCACCTTCATGGTCCGCGAGGGCGCGGGCATGCTCTGCGTGGCCGTTTCGACAGAGATCGCCAAAAACCTCGGCCTCGAAAGCATGGTGCCGCAGAACCGCGAGGCCTTCACCACGGCTTTCACCGTCACTGTGGATGCTGCCAAAGGCATCACCACCGGCATCAGCGCCGCAGACCGCTCCCGCACCATCCGCCTGCTCGCCGATGCGAAAAGCAGCGCCAAATCCTTCGTCCAGCCGGGTCACATCAATCCGCTCGTCGCCAAACCCGGCGGTGTTTTGCGCCGCGCCGGCCACACGGAAGCCGCCACGGATCTGGCCCGCCTCGCCGGATTGCGCGAAGCCGGTGTGCTCATCGAGATCATGAACGCCGATGGCACCATGGCCCGGCTGCCGGACCTCTTGAAGTTCGCCAAAAAGCACAAGCTCAAAATTTGCAGCATCGCCGACCTCATCGCGTATCGCCGCAAGAGTGAAAAGCTGGTCGAAAAGATCGAAGTCGTGGACATGCCCACCGACTACGGCGAGTTCAAGCTACACCTCTACAAGAGCCACCTCGACGGCATCCACCACGTCGCCCTCGTCAAAGGCGACATCAAAGGCAGCGAGCCCACGCTCGTCCGTGTGCACAGTGAGTGCCTCACCGGCGACATCTTTGCCTCACGCCGCTGCGATTGTGGCAGCCAGCTCCACGCGGCCATGCAGCACATCGAAAAGGTGGGCAAAGGCGTGATCATCTACATGCGCGGCCACGAAGGTCGCGGCATCGGCCTGCACGGCAAAATCATGGCCTACAAGCTCCAGGAGCAAGGCCTCGACACCGTCGAAGCCAATCTCAAGCTCGGCTTCCCGATGGACCTGCGTGATTACGGCATCGGTGCGCAGATCATCTACGACCTCGGCGTGCGGAAGATCCGCCTCATGACCAACAACCCGCGCAAGGTCATCGGTCTCGAAGGCCACAAGCTTCAAATCACCGAGCAGGTCCCCGTCAAATCCCCGCCGAAGCCCGAAAACGCCCGCTACCTCGAAACCAAGAAGAAGAAGATGGGGCACAAGCTCTGAATCGCCGTCAAGGCTGTGCCACCAGCCGAGCGGCTGTTCCGGCAAAGCCGTGGGTGTGTGGATAAACGAGCGCGTGATTGTGTTTTTCGGCGTTCCCTCGTGAGGTGGCCTTGGCGGCTTCAAACTCGACCTGAGCGACTTGCTTGGCTTTGAAGAGATCCATCTGGATGCGGCTTTTCACGTTTGCAGCGCCGTCGCCGGTGGTTTCGATGGCGGAGAAGATGGCTGCAGGATATTTCGTGGTGATCAAGGACTGCACGCCATCGCTCACGCCGCTGGAGGGCATGCAACCAAAGGGTTTCACGCTGATGACCATGTGCGCTTTCTTGTGCGTGACGGACTGGATGAGCTTGCCCACCTCCATGTGGCCTTCGCCGCCGCGCAGGGCCACGTCGTAGTGCTGATGAGAGATGGTGGCGATCTCATCCATGTCGGGCAGCTTGTAATGGCGCAGGCCGATGAGCCGAGCGTAGAAGCCGAAGAGGCCACGCATGGCTTTATCAGCCGACCAGAGCGTGAGGAGCTTGCGACGCGGGTTTTTGCCATCGAGGCCGCCGTTGGCCTCATCGTCCTGCGGCAGCGTCATCCGCTGTTTCGTGTCCCACATGCCCTGCCAGAGCATGTAAAGCAGCCAGGCCGTCACGACTTGCACATCCACCTCTGCGCCTTCGGATTCGAGGAACTGCTGTAGCTTGTAGTTTCCATCTCCTTCCGTCGTCATGGCCCAAAACTCGCCGATGATGCTGACCTTCGGCTTCGCCTGCAAACGGTTCACCGGAATGCTTTTCAATAGCCTGCGGCAGCGCCAGAGAGCGAGGGGGATATTCCGGCGATGCTGCAGGGCTTCAGCGAGCGTGCGTTTGCAGTCCTCCAGCACGCGGTTGGTGCTGCCGGGCTCGATTTCATAGGGTCGAATGCGGTAACCGATGGCGTTGAGCACATCGCCAGCCATCACGGCTTTGATCAGGGCAAAGAAGAACTTGGGATTGAATTCGAGGCCGTTGTTTTCGCCCGTGGCCTGTTTGAGGCCGCCTTTCTGCTGGAAGAGCAGCACGCGGAAGCCATCAAAGCCGGCATCACGGAGCGCTTTGCGATACTCCGTGGCATAGGTGCCAAAGCGGCAGGGGCCGCAGGCACCCGCAGTGACGAAAACGTGGGAGCGGATGATCTGCTCCGTGCTCATTCCTTGCTCGTCACGGAGGTGAATGAGGTGCTTCACCAGGTTACCGACGGTGAAGTAGGTCGGATTGCACTGACCACGATTGCCGAACTCTTTACCAATACGCAGCGCATCATTGTCTGGCACCTCCAGAGGCTGGACGCGGTAACCCACGCCGCGCAGTGCGGCCCCGATGAGCATGTCCTGCGCCCGTGTGAGGCCACCGCAAAGCAGCGTGGTGGAGGAGCGGTCGGCTTTGACGAAATCCTGCGGATTGGTGTCACGCCAGTGCTCGACCGGTTTGGAGTCCAAGCCCAAGCGGGCACGCTCCTTCGCCTCGAACTCGCGAAGCTCCTTCTCGATGTCGGCGTGCGTTAATGAGCGCAGGTTGGGCAACTGTGCGGTGTGCATGAGGAGCAGGAGGTTTGTTGAGTTTTTTTCAATCCGATTTCCAGCAGATTCAGGGAGGCCAGCAGATTGGGATTCAGGGTAATCTGTTGGCCTCCCTGAATCTGCTGGAGATCAGTTTGTTCTTCGATGACAAAACGGTGGCCATTCACGAGGGCGAGAGCGGTTTCGCGGGCGCTGTGGGGCTGTGTATCGCCCATGGCGTCAAAGGTAAAGTCACGATCTGGCAACTCGACGGTGATGTCGGCTTCGAGGTAGGCCTGATAGGCCTCGTTCATGAGCTGGATGTCGGCTTCGCGGGCGAGTTGCTCACGTTGCAGCGCCAAAAGCTCGCGGCGCTTCTCGGCGACGCGTTGTTCGAGTTCGCTGCGGTTCGCGGCGGCTTGTTTGAGCTTCTCTTCGTGGAGCTTGAGGGTGTGCGCGTAGGTTTTGACGCGGATGAGGATGCTGCCGCCGGGTTTGTTCGCGTCGATGTCGTGCAAATTCATCGCGGGCGTGGCGGTGGCGCTGAGGATGTGGTCGATGAGGCCGTAAGTCGGCGCGTCGTGACCGCATTTGAAGCTGGAAAGGTCCAGCACGACGAGGTTCGGATGCCGCGCGGCGAGTTTGGCGGCCCAAACCTTCTGCACGCTGTTCGCGGAGTAGTTTTCCGGCCAAACATCGGAGGTGGAGAGCGGTGAATCGACCATGCCGCGGCGCAAATCATCGGCAAAGAAGCGCTCCAGCCATTCCGGCTCCTTCGGGATGGAGCGGATCGAAAGCACCGGATAACCGAGCGCCTGAAACTCATCGAGCACGCCATGATTGAGGCCGGGATCGTTGTGATACGGTCGGCCGAGCAGCAGCAAGCCGGGCCGATTTTCGTCTTCGAGCTGCGCGAGCACTTCGGAGCCTTTGCGCTGCATTTCGGCATCAAATCGCTTCAAAGCCTCAAAACCCTGATTCACGGCGAATTCGCATTCGTCGTGGGTGACGCGGAGTTTTTCGCCCCAGGCCTCGAAAAGCTGTTTCACGAGGTAATTTGGCTCCGTGAGCGTCACAGCGGCATCGACGTATTCGACGCCAGCTCGCGCAAAGAAGTCCACTTCCTTGGTGAAGGCCGCACGGATGACTTTTGGGGCTCCGGCGACGATGGGGCACGAAGTCGAGTCCATCACGCCGGAGACAAAGGTCGGCAGATGCGTGATGCAGGGGAAGAAGAGGTAGTTCAGCTGCTTCTCGCGGCTTTTGTGATGCAGCAGGTGATGAATGTGCGCCTGCGTGACCTTCGAGGGAAAACAGGGATCGATGGAGCCGTATTTGCCGCCTTCGGACCACATCTCCGGCGTGGTCGCATCGGAGAAAACGATGTTCGCGGATGGAATGCCGAGCGTTTCGAAAAACACGCGCCACAGCGGCGCGGTGGAATACAAATTCAACACCCGCGGGATGCCGATGCGGATGGTTTGACGAAAAGCGTGATCTTCCGCGCTGCTGCGCTGCATGCGGCGCGTGACGCTCACTTTTTTCGCCGTGCCGAGCCAGTTGCGGCGGGTTTCCTCGCGCGTGAGCGGCGCTCCGGCCTCGGGCAGCGGCGCAGGCTTGTAGAAGCTCTGGAAGGCGAGCTTCGATTCGTAATCGACGAGGTTCGGATACTTCGCTTTGAGCTGTTTGCGTCGCTGAGCGAGCTCTTTGAGCTTCTCCTTCGATTCGACGGTGCCGTTCTCACACGAAAAGCCGGAGATGTAGCGGCTGGTGCGTCCGCTGGCGGCCTTAGTGTCGATGAAGGTGCGTTTGCAGTGATTCGGGCAGAAGTGGCAGACGGTGTCGGCGTCGTTCCGCGAAGTGAAGGAGAGGTCGATGGCCGCATCGAGGCCGATGAAGGTACTTTTGCCGCGCTGAAGCACGACGCGGCGTGCTTCGAGAGCCGCGCCGAGTGCCCCAGCCTCGCCGGGATGCGGATGCACGTGGATGACGGCATCCGGCACGCGTTCGAGGATGTAGTCGTGCTGCGCTTTGACGGCGGCGAGGTTGTATTGCGTGCCGCCTTGCAAAACGAAGGTGCGGCCGAGCGCGGCCATGCGCGGCACCTGCGCGACGTATTGCCAGACATTCTTCGGCAGCACGAGGGCGAGGCCGGCGAGCAGTTCCTCGCGAGAGAATCCTTCTTTTTGAAACGTGACGCGGTCGGTGTCGAGGAACACGGCGCAGCCGTAGCTGAACTTCGGGCTCAACTTCGCGCCGAAGGCGACGTCGGCGTAGTCTTTGACCGATACGCCGAA
This sequence comes from Verrucomicrobiaceae bacterium, assembly GCA_016713245.1. GTDB lineage: Bacteria > Verrucomicrobiota > Verrucomicrobiia > Verrucomicrobiales > Verrucomicrobiaceae > Prosthecobacter. The sequence goes on from JADJPM010000005.1 coordinate 33,720, forward strand.
TTGGGCCGCCATGGCTTGAAGCAGCATGCCATTGCCGGCGCTGCATTGATTGGACAGACGGAAGCTCGAAATCTGGCCGTGGGTGACGAAGAGCACTTTGATGTCCTGCCCGCCGATGTCGCAGATGACGTCCACCTTGTCGAAGAAGCGTGTGGAGGCCATGCCGTGGGCGACGGTCTCGACGATGTTCGCATCGGCGGCGAGAGACTCTTCCAAAACGTCCGCCGCATAGCCGGTGGCACCGAAACCGAGCACGTCGAGCGTGCAGCCTTGCTGCGCGATGTCGTTTTTGAGCAGCGTGAGCAGTTCCTTCGTGTCGGCGATGGGATTGCCTTTGGAAAGCATGTACTGCTTGCAGAGGATGTCGCCATTTTCGTCGATGAGCACGGCTTTGGACGAGGTGGAGCCGCCATCGAGGCCGATGTAGCCGCGCACGTTGCTGCCGGGTGCAAACGTGGCCGCTTTGAAAGGTGGGATGCGATATTTTTCCGCGAAGGCAGCGAGTTCATCGGCATCGCGCACGAGCGGCGGGCCTGCGGAGGCTCCGAGGCGTGCGGCACGGCCATGCAGGATGAAGGTTTCGAGGTCAGCGAGGCCGCGATAGACGCCGATGCTCTGGCTCGTGCATGCCGTAGATGGCGGCACCGAATGCGGCGTAGAGATCGGAGTTTGGCGGGACGAAGATGAGCTTCGTGATGTCGTCCTCGGGAAAGGTGTGGCCGCGTTCCTTCCAGGTCTCGACGATGCGCTGACGCCAGCAGTGTTGAAGGAATTTGAGGTAGGTGTTTGGCCCGCCGAGCAGGACGACACTGTGCAGCAGCGTGTTTCCACGCGTGAGCACGGAGAGGTTTTGCATCACGATGGCATTGGCGAGCGAGCAGAGGATCTCGCGCGAGGGAATGCCGGATTTGACGAGGTTGACGATGTCGGTCTCCGCAAACACACCGCACTTCGCGGCGACGGGATGCAGTTTGGAGTCATCCCAGGCCATGCTGCCGATGTCACGCGGATCGAGGCCGAGTTTGACGAGGCATTTATCGATGGTGGCGCCGGTGCCGGAGGCGCATTTGTCGTTCATCGAGGCGATGGCGCGTTTGGAGCCGTTTTCGCCGCTGGCTTTGTAGATGATGATCTTCGCATCCTGTCCGCCGAGTTCGATGACGCTGCCTGCTTCCGGGTGGAGGCGATCCACGGCCATCGTGACCGCATTGACCTCCTGCACAAACTTCGCGCCGAGCGGTTGCGTGAGCGGCTCCGCGCCGGAACCGGTCATAAAGATGCGTGCAATGCCCGGAAACGCCGCGGAGGCCGCTTTGAGCTGCTCCATGACCTTCTCCGCCTGCTTCGTCTCATGCCGTTGGTAATCAGACCAAAGGATGCGCTGCGTTTTTGGATCCACGAGCACGGTTTTCACCGTGGTGGAACCGACATCCACCCCGAGTACAAGATTTGAAGCTGTGAATGCAGGCGCGTTCTGCATGAGGCGGCATCAGGGAGCAGGACGAGGCGAGGTCAAACGACGTTTTTTTTCGGGCAGAACGCTCCGAAGACCGTGAGTGCGACACAAAGCCAGCCAAACCACTCGCCGTGGCGGAGGTAGAAGGTGGTGGAGCCATCGGTGATGAGAGGGATGGAGCCGGTGAGAGTTTCGCGGGTGTGCTGGCCAGTTTGGGCGGTGATGCGGCCGGCAGGATCGACGAGGGCACTGATGCCGGTGGTGGTGGAGCGGATGAGGGCACGGCGTGTCTCGATGGCGCGGAAGGTGGCGAGGGCGAGGTGCGTGCGTGGCTCATGCGTATCGCCGAACCAAGCGTCGTTGGTGACATTGACGATGGCGTGGGCGGGACCGGAGTGCTGCCAAATTTCGCGGAGACGGGCGGGCTGGATGTCTTCGTAGCAAATGGTGGGGAGGAAGGTAGCACCGGCGGCGTGGAGGTGATCCAGCGAGTGACCGGGAAGCATGTTTCCGGTATGCGGCAGCCATTGGCGCAGCCAGGGGAACTGTTTTTCGAAGGGGATCATCTCACCAAAAGCGAGGAGGCTGCGCTTGTCGTAGCGGGAGTTGATCTGCCCTTCGGGGGTGATGGCGAGGAGGGAGTTGAAGGGCCGACTGTCGTAGGTGCGGGTGACGGCACCCGCGAGCAGCGGCACCGGCTGACGCATGGCTTTGGGTACCTCAGTGAGATCGCGGCGGATGGGCAGGGTGATGGCGCTTTCGGGCCAGACGATGAGTTCGGGGCGAGGGGCGGTTTGATTGAGCGCCCAAGACATGGCGTGGTGCTCGCGAAAGGCTTCGAAGGCGTTTTTTTGAGTCTGTAGGCTGAGATTGGGCTGGATGAGGGCGACGCTGAGCTGGCGTGCGGTGGCGATTTGAGGCTCGATTTGGTGCAGTCGCGTGAAACCGTAGCCGAGGACGAGAACGAAGGAGGTGAGCGGGATGATCCAGCGGCGGTGGAGGCAGGGGCGGCGCTGGTAGCGGCTCTCGATGAGCTCATAGACGGCTCCATTAACCAGCGCGATGAGGGCGGTGAGGCCGAGCAGGCCGGTGATCTCCACGATCTGGGTGATGGCGGTGAAGCGATACTGCGACGCGCTGATGTTATAGGGGAAGAGGTTCGGAAAAAGCAGCTCGATGGCCGGATTGACGAAGGCGAGACTCCAAACGGGCGCGATGCCGCGTGAGCGGAAAAACTGGGTCAACGCCATCATGAGGCCGAACGAGACTCCCAAGCAGGCACAGACTAAAAAGGCCCCACTCCAGGCGGTGAAGGCCGAAAAGCCGCCGAAGACCGAAAAGGTTTGTCCGAGCCAGTAGTAACCGCCGAAGTAGCCGACGGCTCCATAGACTAGGGCGATGAGAAAGGCTCTGCGCGGCGGTAAATCATGCACCGCGAGCAAAACGGGCACTTTAACAATCCAGGTGAGAGGGAACAGGCCGAAGCCGACGAAGCCCAAAGGTTCAAGCAAACCAGAAAGCAGGCTGAGGGCGAGACGCGTTCGATAGCGCATGCCTGCGGGTTCGAATCTTCAGGCTTCCCGACCTGGAAATCAGGGAACGCAAGGCAGTGGGCCGGGGCCGCCGGGCGGCAGTGGGCCGGGGCCGCCGGGTGGGATGGGGCCAGGGCCGCCGGGTGGGATGGGGTCAGGGCCGCCGGGTGGGATGGGGCCTGGGTCTGGCGGGACGACAACTGGCGGGACGACAACTGCCTTAGAGTCAGTGTTAGTGGCCGTTCCCGTGACGCTGCCGTTCTTAATCTGATCGAGCTGATTGAGTTGGTCCTTATTGGCTCCGAGGTTCGCTTTCACTTCCTCAGTGACATTCGTGATGGTGCTTTGCAGGTTATCGGCGGCTTTTTGGGCTTCTTTGCCGGCCTTGATGGCATTTTTCCCAGCAGTTATTGCCTCCTTATTGGCGGCTTTTTCATCAGGAGTGTCCTTCGGTCCGTCGGATGGGTCGGATGGGTCGGATGGGTCGGATGTGCCGGGTGGGTCCGTCTGGTCCGTCTTGGCGTTCGCGGCCTTACGTGCAGCTGTAGCAGCATCGCGTGCAGTAAAGGCAGCCGAAGATTCCTTAACTAAGTACGCGGCATCAATGAGATCTTTAAGGGTTTGTTTGGCTTGATCACTGAGGTTTGAATCATTCTGGCTCTTCGCCCATGTGCTCACTTTATTTGCAGCTTCCTCAGCTGTTTTAGCGGCAGTCTCGGCACTATCGGCAGCAGCCTCTGCCATAGTAGCGTAAGCCTCGGCGTCTTTCTTGGTGGTGGTGGCCCGCCCAGCATTAGTCGCTGCATTTCCAGCTGTAATTGCTTCGACGCCAGCAGAACTGCATTGAGTTTGGGCCGTTGTTAATGCGGTCGTTATCTCATCTGGCACCTCGATGCCTTTTCCGCCGGTTTCACCGACGGTTTTAGGGGCATCGACGGCTATACAGCCTGCCACAATGAAAGCACCGGGAAGCGCGAACAGGGCCGCCACCAAGGCGAAGAGGAGTATTTGCAGAAGGAGACGCGGCTTGGGAGAAGGAGACTGGGATACCATGGCGCGGCGATGTTTGGGGAGAGGCGGTGGAGTGTCAATCATGGAAAGCAGGAGAGGGTGTTTTGGGTCATGATGAGAATGGCCGCAAAAAGACGCAAAAAGCAGTCATTCAGAAAGTGAGCGGGTGAAGGCACTCGGGAACGCTTCTTTTGACAGGACTGGCTCATGCCTCCTGGCGTGTCTTTTGCCTCATGAAGAAGCGCAGCGCGAGCAACACAAAAGCGATGCAGCCATACTGCGCAGGGGTGAGGCCGCCGTAGCGGACATCGCAGCCAGGGAGGTCAGTGGCGCGGAGGTAGTCGAGGAAGAAACGCGGCACGGCGTAGGCGATGAGCATGGCGTGGGTGAGCGTGCCGCGCGGTGGGGAGTCGATCTGCTTTTTGCGGCCCAGCCAGTGGACGAGCGGGATCCACAGGAAGCAGAGCAGCCATTCATAAAAGCCGAGATCATGCCGAGGACCGTCTGGGAACTTCACGGCGAGCCAAAACTGCGAGGGACAGCCCGGGTGATCATGCACGGTAGTGCAGCCGAGGCGGCCAAAGAACCAGATGTGCGTGAAGGTGAAGACGCACACGTCCGCATAGGGCAGGAAGGGCACCCGGTGCCAGCGCAGATAGACAGCTCCGGCGAGCGTGGCGCTGAACATGCCTCCGTAGGAAGACATGCCCTGCCAGATTTGAATGAGGCTCCAGGGATTGGCCCGGAAAACCTCCGGGTGATAGGCGAAGAGATAGACCCAGTGCGAGCCGAGCAGGCCAAAGAAGGCGCACACGGCGACGAGACTCGAAACGACATGTGGATCAAGCCCGACCTGCCGCGCCCGCCAGCGTGCGATGAACCAGCCAACGATGATGCCCGCCCACACGAGCAGTCCAAACGAACCGAATTCATGCTGGCCGATGCGCAGCGGCGGTAGGTCGAGGTAAGGGACCATGCGCCGGGATCAGAAGCTGTAGTTCACCCCGAGGGTGGGCGTGAAGTTCCAAGTCTTGAAGTCGTAGATGCCGCCGGAACGGCCACCGGCGCTGAAGCCCGTCAGATTGCTATCATTGCGCATGTAGGAGACGCCGAGGGTGAGCTGGAGCTGCTTGGTAAAGGTATGCACGAACTGAATGCCTGCGGTGCTGCGCCAGTCCTGGCGATCCTCGGTGAACTGGCCGGGAGCGAAGTGCTGAAAGTAGGCGTAACTTTGCATCAGGGATAGATCGAGGCGGTCCTTGCCCGTCACTGGCAGGCTAAAGCGCATGGAGAGGCCAGGATTGATCTGATCGAAATCACTCGGCTGCGCTTTGATCCAATTCAGCGTCGAGGCCACGGTGAGGTTCACCTTGCCCAGGTTCTTCCGCACGAAGGGAACGACGGTGCTGAGGGTGTGGAAGTTCAGGCTGGTGCTGTCGTAGGAGCTGTCGTAAAACCAATTGCCATTGTAGGCGAGGAAGAAGGGCAGCTTCCCAAAGGCCAGACCGCCCAACATGGCACGCGTGCCGAGCATGTTGCGGCTAAGGGCCTCTTGATTGGCGTAGTCCGTGCGGTTGGAGACGAAGGCCAAGTCGAAATACAGGCTGCTGCCGATGGTGGTGCGCCAGCCGGCTGCGAGATTGGTATCTAGCAGCCAGTCTTCCTGCTCGCGGAAGTCGGAAAAGGCATTCGTGGTATGCGCATAAGAGGAAGTGAGCTGCACATAGAACGGGTCAGGCACCACCAACGCGGAAAAGGGATTGGCGGTGCTTTCCTTGCGGGTGACACGCTGGGTCTCGACCTCACCCACCTGGGTTCTGGCCTCTTGGGCAGTCACCAGCACAGCGGAGAGGAGGAATGCGGAGAGCAAAAACAGGATTTTCATGGTGAATATGGAGGATGAGGCCCTATTTAGTTAATATCACTTAAATATAAGTCAATTCTAAATACCCCTCTTCAGCACGATGCGTCTCGCACGACTAGATCCGGCATTCAGCCCTCCGAATCTCAAGCATCGCAGCGGGCACCCACGGGCGACGTTTGATGTGGGAAAGTGCCCATTCGATGCCCCTCCCGGGCATCGAATGGGCAAGCTAACATTGCCAGCACCCAAAATGGGGTTATGAACAAGGTTCTTCCCCCCTCATGTCTCAGTTTGCCCCCGCCCGTCCCCGCCCGCTTGAAGACCCGGTCTCCATTACCGTCGTCGCCAGCATGTACAATAACCAGTTTGTGCAGGGGCTGGTGAATGCCGTCGCAGCCGAATTGGAAGACCTCGCGCCGCAGGCCACGGTGGATGTGTATCGCGTGCCGGGAGCCTTTGAGATTCCCGTCACCACGGAGCTGGTGCTGCGCAATTCGAAGCCGGATGCCATCATCGCCTTGGGCGTGATCATCCGCGGCAGCACGCAGCATGCGGACCTCGTGGGCAGCAGCGTCACGCAGGCCGTGCAGGACATGGCGGTGCGTCATTGCACGCCCATCGTGCACGAGGTGCTGCTCGTGGATGACGCGGAGCAGGCCGAGGAGCGCTGCCTGGGAGCCACCATCAATCGCGGCACGGAAGCTGCCCGCGTGTGCGTGCAGATGATCAATCTCTTCGCCAAAATGCGTGCCGGATTCGCCGGTGAAACCGAACTCGCCTGATCCACACCACCATGGGAAAACGCCGCGAAGGCCGCGAAGCCGCCGTCCAATACCTCTTTGCCCGCGATATGCATGGCGAGAAGGCCGATGAAGGCCAGCTCGACGCGTTCTGGTCCATCCACACGGCCAAAACCTCCACCCGCACCTATGCGGAGAGCCTCATCCAAGGCGTGCTCGCCAATCTGCCCACCATCGATGAGCACATCCGGGGCTCGATCCTGAATTTCAGTTTCGAGCGACTCGCCAGCGTCGATCGCAATGTGCTCCGTTTGGCCGTCTATGAACTGGCCTACTGCCCTGAGGTGCCCGGGCCGGTCATTCTCAACGAGGCCATCGAAGTGGCGAAAGCCCTCAGCGCGGGTGAATCCGGCTCTTTCGTGAATGGCGTGCTCGATCGCCTCGCGAAGAAGCTGCGATCCAACGAGCCCAAGTATTCCAAACCCGCGCCAGCACCGAAGGAGGACTGATCATGGCCGGTTTCTTCAAATCCCTGCTTCAGCGCTTCACCAAGCCCGACATCGATTGGGACGACCTCGAAGCCTCACTCATCAGCGGAGACCTCGGCCCGCGTCTGGCGCTTCAAATCGTCGCCGACCTCAAAGCGCAGCAGCGGAAGCTTCACGGCGCGGACATCGTCCAGGTGGCCCGCGAGCATGTGCGGAAGATTTTGCCCGAAACGGTCCCGCAGCTCACCCCGCTCGAAGGAAAGCCCAAAGTGCTCCTCATTGTCGGCGTGAACGGCACCGGCAAAACCACCTCCACTGCCAAGCTCGCCCACGTTTTGCACCACCGCGGACACAAAGTCGTCCTCGCCGCTGCGGATACTTTCCGAGCCGCCGCCGTCGAGCAGCTCACTGTTTGGAGTGAGCGCCTCGGCATTCCGCTCGTCAAAGGCCCGCCAAACTGCGATCCGGCTTCGGTGTGCTTTGATGGCTATGAAAAGGCCGTGCGAGAAAAGGCTGATTTCCTCATCTGCGACACCGCCGGCCGTCTCCACACGAAGCACAACCTCATGGAGGAGCTGAAAAAGATTCACCGCATCCTCGGCCGCCGCGATCCGAGCTCGCCGCATGAGGTTTTGCTCGTCTGCGATGCCACCACCGGCGGCAACGCCTTGTCCCAAGCCCGCGAATTTCACAAAGCCATCCCGCTCACCGGCGTGATCGTCACCAAACTCGATGGCAGCGGCAAAGGCGGCGTCCTTGTCGCCATCCAGCAGGAACTCGGCGTCCCCACCCGCTTCATCGGACTCGGTGAGAAGGTAGAGGACTTCCAGCCGTTCGATTCGAAGCGGTTCGTGGAAGAGCTGCTGTAGAGGTGGCCCGTTTTCATCCTCGTCCTCCTACTCGAACTCGTCCTCGACTCAGGCGCTGAGTTTCAAGTGTCAGGTTCCAAGTCACGCCACCACCGCGATAGCAGTGACCGGTAGCTCTCACTCTAACATCACGCTGCACCTACCAAAGCGTTTGCCGCAAAGGGGCAGAGGAGCGGAGGACGCAGAGATGAAAACCGAAGCAAACCTTTGCGACCTCTGCCTCTTTGCCCCTCTGCGGCAAAAACGAGTGTGAGTAATTCAAGCCAAACGAGCCGAAGCGAAGATCGCCTCGGCTCGTGCCATGGATTTTTTGCGCAACGCCATTTTTGCCTCTCAGAGGCATCTCAACTCACGCGAACTGCGTGTAGAGCTTCAGCTCAGCGATACGCTGGGCGACATCGAGCGGCGTCACGGTCTGAAGTTTGTGCGTGCTGAAGGCCTCGCAGGTGTAGCTGGCCACGACACTGCCGTGCACGACGGCCGATCTGAGGTCGTCAAAGGTTGGTTTGGTTTTGCCATTGGCAGCGAGCCAGCCGACGAGGCCGCCGAGGAAGCTATCGCCCGCGCCGGTGGGATCAAAGACGGAGTGCAGCGGGTAGGCAGAGCAGGAGAAGAAGTGCTCCTTCTTTTCGCCGAAGAGGTAGCTGCCATGTTCGCCACGCTTCACGATGACGAATTTCGGGCCTTTCGCGAGTAGCTTGCGGCCAGCTTCGACGAGGTTCGTGGTGCCGGCAAATTCCTTCGCCTCGCCGTCGTTGATGACGAGGAGGTCGATGCGCTTGAGGACATCGTGAAGGCGTTCATTGGCGATGCTGATCCAGAGATCCATGGTGTCCGCCGCGATGAAATCGACGGCTCCACACTGGTCGATCATCTGCATCTGGTTTTCGGGATGCATGTTCGCGGCGACGGCGATTTTGGCCTTCTGCGCCTCCGCAGGGAGCTTCACAGTCCAGTTTTCGAGCACGTTCACCGCCACGTTGTGGGTGGTGCGATTGTTCATGTCCTCGTGGTATTCGCCAGTCCAGGTAAAGGAGGCACCGCTGCTGCGCTCCAGGCCGCTAATGTCCACGCCATGGCTGGAGAGCATGTCGAGATGCTGCGGGGGGAAGTCATGGCCGATGATGCCGACGAGATGCACAGGCTTGATAAAGACGCTCGCGGCGAGGGCGGCATAGCTGGCGGAGCCTCCGAGCAGGTTTTTTTGCTCATCCTGAGGAGTTTTGACATTATCAAGGGCGACGCTGCCTGCGATGACGACGGACATGAGAGGTTAGGGAAGGTGAAGTGTTTAATTCTTGCCCAACCGGCGGCATGCTCCTAAAACGAAGCCGTGCCGGAAAGGGCCGCCGATCTTCGGTTTGCCCCCCGTCCTGTCAAGCAGCACCTCCGCCCGCCCTGTCATGCGTTTGAGTCTTTTCTTTCTCATGGTCATCCTCCTTCCGGTGGCGGCGGTGGCTCACGCTTACTTCATCGCCTTTCACCGGCTCCCCCTGCTGCGCAGCGAAGTCATGGGCATTCTCGAAAAGGCGGGCGTACAGTCTCCGAAGGTCGATCTCGCCTTTCTCGATATCGACATCGCGGGCGAGGCACCCTCACCGCAAGCACACCAGCAGGTCGTGGAGTCCATCCGCCGCATCGGCCCCCTGCGGCTGAAGCCCGGTGCGGATCGCCTGCATGTGAATGCCAGCGTGAAAGCCCACCTGCATGAGAAGCGCCTGATCCTCACCGGCTGGCTGCCAGAGCAGAAAGATGCTGAAAAGCTCACCCGCATCCTCGCGGAACTGCGCCCGGATTTGATCCTCGATACCACCGATCTCCAACACGCCCCGGAAGTGCGCTGGCCGAATGACTTCAAACCGCCGCTGGATGCCACGAATGCCTTTCTCAGTCCCATTCTTGATCATCTGCGCATCCCGGCCGAGCTGAAGATCGAGTATAAAGACGGCACGCTGCGGCTCACGGGTATGCTGCCTGACGGAGGGCTGAAAGAGGAGATCATTTCCGCCCTTGCTGGCGATTCGGGAGCCTCGGAGATCGATCCCTCGGCACTCGTCGCCAGCCCGCATGTCAAAGCCGCTCCCTTTGCGAAAAAGAAAACGCTCGCCGCCTTCCTCGCGAGCTTCTTCTCCGCGCCGCCGCCGCGGAGTTTCGAGATCCGAGACCAGGGCCGCCCAAAGCTCGCCGGCATCGCCACACGCAAGCTGGAGAGTGAGTGGCTCACCCTTCTGCGTCCCGTGACGGGTGCCGCTCAGGTGGATTCGCAGCTCGTTCTGCTGCCCTCGCTTTATCACCAGCCTGGCTACCAGCCACGCTCACCGCTGCCTCCAGCCATGCTTGAGCAGCTCCGCGAGGTGCTCCACGGCATGACCATCTCCTTTGAGTCAGGCACCTCCACGATCCCGCCCCTCGATCAGACAAAGCTCGCCGCGCTGGCCCCCTCGCTGCTCGCCGCAGGCCCTGCCCTCGGCCTCATCATCGGCGGTCATCCTGATCCCCTCGGCGATACAGCCAAGGAAGCCGCGATGGCAAAAAGCCGCGCCGAAACCGTGCTCTCCTTTCTCATCGAGCAGGGTGTCCCCGCCACAGACATCTCAGCGACAGCCTTTGAGCCAGTCCCCTCTGGCTCCCCGGCGGCACCTGACATGCCACGAAGCGTCGAAATCCTCGTCAAATAACCAGCCATGCCACTCGACCTTCAATCCCTTTCGACGGATACGCTGTTCTACATGCTCATGCATAGTGGCGTCTTCGTCGCCGTCATGGGGGCGGTGTTCTTCCTCATCGGCCTCATTTTCGGCCATGCCACTTGGGGACGCTTCAAAACGCAGTCACGCCTCCTCGCACGCGAAATCGAGCAGCAGCGCCACGAGATCGCCACCCTCAAGCGCAAGCTCGGAGAGCATTCCATCAAACCTGGAAGCGTTTCACTCGCCACCGATTCCATCCCCCTGCCCTCCGCTGACAGTGAGCCCTCCACCAGCGACATCCCGCCGCCCGAGCCATCCCCTGCAAAGCACACGCCGCCTCCACCGCCCTCCCCTGCCCTGCCCGCCGAAGTCATCAACGACAGCCTCACTCCCACCGAACCACCTACCGCGAGCATCTCCGCGAAAACCAAAGCCACCAAGGCAAAGACCACCATCAAAGCCAAGCCCGCCGAGCCCAAGATCGCCATCGAACCTATCCCCGCTCACATTGAGCCCCCTGCGCCTCTGTCAGAAACACCCGCTGCCCCATCCCCGCTCGCTGCCATCATCGCTCCGCATGCCGCGCCCACCTTTCCGAAGCCTGAAAAGCCCGCACCTGAATCCCTCGACATCATTCCTGCTTTGCCCGAGCTACCGAGTGCCACCGCCCCCACCGAGGTCAAACCCGAACACGATGCCAAACTCGGCCTCGTTTACAAAACACCACCTCCGAAGCACGACGACCTCACCGCTTTAAAAGGCATCGCCAAAGTGCTCGAACAGCGTCTCCACGAATTCGGCATCTACACCTACGAGCAAATCGCCGCGTGGACCGAGGATCAGATCAAAGAATTCTCCTCCCGTCTCGCCTTCAAAGACCGCATCCATCGCGAAAAATGGGTCGAACAGGCCCAAAAGCTCCTCTCAGGGAAAACACCCCATTCATGATTCACTCGTTCGCTGTCTCGCTTCTCCTTTTCTTCGCCATCCTCACCCACGCAGCCGCCGAGGCTGTGCCCGTGGTCTTCGTCCCAGGCCAAGGAATCACACGCGGAGGTGAGCCCTACTTTGTCAAAGGCGCGGGCGGTGAGAAGCATCTCGACGAACTCGTGGCCGCGGGCGGCAACAGCATCCGCACCTGGACCACGAACGGCCTCGATGAGATCCTCGATACCGCGCAGAAACGCGGGCTCACGGTGTGCGCGGGCATCTGGCTGGAGCCGGAGTGCAATTGGTTCTCGTATTCCAACACGAAGCACTGCGCGAAGCAGATCGCACGAGTCGTGAATGAGGTCGTGAAGCATCGCGATCATCCCGCGCTGCTGTTTTGGGGCCTGGGCAACGAAGTCGAGGGCGATGGCAACAACGCGGCGTATTGGAAGCAGCTCGAAGTGCTCGCGCAAATCGTGAAGCAGCTCGATCCGGCGCATCCGACCTTCACCGCCGTGGCGGGGCTTTCGCCGGACAAGGCGAAGGGGCTCAACGAGCACACGCCGAGCCTCGATTTTGTCGGCATCAACACCTACGCCGCGCTGCCGTCGTTGCGGAAGCATCTGGAGAAGGTCGAGTGGAAGCGCCCGTGGGTGGTCACTGAGTTTGGTGCGCGTGGCTTTTGGGAAAGTCCGCGTGCGCCGTGGGGTGCGCCGATCGAGCAAACGAGCGGCGACAAGGCCAAGACGTTCCGCAAAGGCTACGAAGCCGCGATCCTGCCCGGCGGCGATTGCTGGGGCGGCTATGTGTTTCTCTGGGGCCAGAAGCAGGAGGCCACCTCGACGTGGTTTGGCATCTTCACCGAGCAAGGCGAGTCCACCGCCGTGTGCGATTTGCTGCACGAGCTGTGGAAAGGCACACCGCCGCCTGAGCGAGCGCCGGACATCGCCACGCTCACCAGCGAGGCCGCGAAGAAAGAAATCGCCGCCGGCAGCGAGTTCCAAGCCCAAGCCGAGGCCACCGATCCCGATGGCGACGCGCTCACCTGGCACTGGACCGTCACCGTCGAAAGCGCCGGCCGCGATTCACACGGCAAAGAGCGCCCCACCAAGCCGCTGCCCGACTGCATCGTGAAAGCCGAAGGCGCCCACGCCACCTTCCGCGCTCCGAAAAAGCCCGGCGACTACCGCGTCCATCTCCGCGTGACCGACACGCACCAGCGTGCCGCGACGGCGAATTTTCCCTTCAAGGTCATTAAGCCATGAAAATGGCAGAAATATGGGAGGCTAAATATAGAAACCAAGGGCTCCCCATATTTAGCCGAACATATTTTTGCCATCCTCCAGTTCATCGAATGGTGGTGAATATGACCTGACGGTGGGTGATGTTGGCCCATTGAATGGCTTTCAGGTTCGTATGCTCCAGCAATCGACGCGCATGCGTCTCGAAGGCGTCCAGTCTTTCGGTGAAAGCAGTCAGGCGAAACGCCACCCCGGGTGCGAGGAGCCGCATTTTCTGGTCATGCAGATGCCCTTTGTTTCCGATGACCGGCACTGGCAGGATCACCTGCTCTTCGCCTCCGAGAAAGTGTGTCAGCGCCTCATCATAAAGGCTTATTTCAAGGCCAGCACCCCAGTCGTGAATCAGAGCCATCAACGTTTCGCGGAAAAACTTCCCGCCAGGGATGCTGGAGTCAAAAGCAGCATCTAGAACTCGTGGATCACGCAAATCTTCGAGCCGCTGGTGGCAGTTCACAAACTCAGAACCCATGCGTTCAGGACGCATGTTGAAGATCATGCCGTGCGACAAGCCAAACAGCAGGAGATAGTTGAATGCCTGACTCCGGTGCTTCGACACAATGGTCTCAGCCGCCTTGAACTCAAACAAACCCGAACGACGGGCCAGAACATCAAGCTGATAGGTTTTGGCGAAGGTCTTATGGGTGACTGTCACTGGAAGCTCGAGTTCCAGGTCTGTCATCCGATCCGCCAGCTCACGCTTATAAACACGCTCATCAAAAAATCGCCCAAACTCATTGTGGATGTCGATCACATGTGACTTCACCTCAAAAGCGAGGCTGGAGAACTCCTCTTGGGAAATGCGAGTCGTGGGTGTTGGTTGAATGATCGGCACGGGAGTGGATGGCAAAAAGATGTGTGGCTAAATATGGGGCGGCTTTTGTTCTCATATTTAGCCGCATATATTTTTGCCATCAAATCAGTCTCCTAACTCCTGCCGTGTGGCAATCGGCACATAGCCGATCTCAAAGCCCTTCGGTGGCGTGAGGATGAGTGCGGGATCAATGTCTGCCAGCTTGCCGAGATCGGGTGGCGTGAGGTAATCGCGATCCGTCGTCCAGGCGCGATGCAGTTTCTCGACGCGTTGCTGCACTTGCTCGCGTTCTTCGGGCGTGAGGTCGGCGTTGAGCATCGCGGGCTGGTCGGCGAAGCGATACCAGTAATACGTGACCGTGCTGCCATCGCCGAGCTTGGCTTTGAAGGGGCCGGCGACGGGGCCGGGCTGTTTCCAGCAACTGTTTGCGTCGTCGGGTGTGGTGCGTGGTTCCTGCGGCTTTTCCTTCGGCGTTTCAAAGCGGTGCTGGGTGAGTTTGGCGTCAGCGGAGGCTTGTTTGGCATCCATGACCTGCCATAGCGGCTTGCCGCGAGGATTGGTGCCGAGTTGGAAATACTCGGGCAGCACGACGAGCGAGCCCTCGCGGCGGGTGAGCTGCGCGTTCCATTGATAGCCGAAGGTGATCGGGTTCGGCGTGAAGGAGGTGGCGAAGGCATTCCAGGCGAGCGGTGTCTTGTCATCGCGCTTCGTGCCGGGCGGGTAGATGCTCCAGTTCGAGCCGCCGCCGCTGCGGAAGGTGTGAATCGCTGCGGCCTCGGGCTTGATCTTGCCGCTCGCTGCTTCGCCGCCATCGAACCAGCGCTGCACGTCATTCCACAGCGCTTCCTTTTTATACGCGGTGAGTCGATGCAGCACGGTGGACGTGCCATCGGTGCCGATGGGGAAGCGTGTGGGCGCGACGCGGGCCTGTTTGTCGGTCAAAATGGCGGGCACATGCTGCGTCTCCATTTGGATGGGCTTGTTCGGGCCCGCGGGGCAGGAGTCGAGAAGCTTGCCGACCCACTCGGGATGCTCGATGAGCGCCTGCGACCAGAAAAACGGCGTGAAGAAGGCCACGGGGCCTTTGAAGTTGCCGGTGCTCAAAAACAGCGTCCAGCACTGGTTGCCCGTCGGCACATTTTTGCCTGCGGTGGTGCTCTTTTTATTCGTGAGCGGCAGCGGCAGATAGCCGTAGCCGAAAAGCTCGCCGCTGGTGCCTTGCTTGAGGTTCAAACCATCGAGCGGCATCAGCAGCCACGGGCTAAGCTGCGCCACGCCATACTGGCCGCGCGGCTTTTCCCACGTGCCCGCGCCGTAGCCGGGGCCGTTCGCGATGAACGAGAAGTTCGGCCCCACGCCACCCATGATGAACTTCGGGGTGATCGTCGGGAAATGCGTGTCACGCCACCAGCCGAGCCCGCCCTCAATGTCCGTGTAGCATTTCTCATTCGGCTTCTCCGCCTCCGACCACTGCGGGTGCATCCACGTGCCGCAAAGCCCCGTCTGAAACCGATGCCCCGGATACATGCCCACCAGCGGCCAAGCCGCCGCGTAGAGCGAAAAGCCACCATTGAACTCCTCCGGCACTTTTTCCGCCGGAGCGAAGAGATACCCAGCCATCTCGCCTTCGATCACCTCAGCAGACCACAAATGCAATGGCAGGGCGACGAGGGCGACGAGGGCAAGGAAAGGTTTCACGGTTCGAAGATTGGCACAGAAAGCCACGCTGTCTTGAGCCAGATGGATGCTGGCAGAGTCAAAAGCCGCACAAGGACCCAACATCGTGCGCCGACGGGGTGCATTAACGCACTATGGAAACTTTTTTCGGCAACTACCGCGATTCGTGGAGCATCATAGCTGATGAGAAACTCCGACCGCGATCAGCATGACCACTTCCTACGCCACTTTATGGCGTTGGAGCAGTCGTTGCGGGCGTTTGTGCGGTCGCTGCTCTTTACTCATGAGGAGGAACGAGAGGTGATGCAGGAGGTGGCGGTGGTGCTGTGGCGGAAGTTTGATCCAGCGATGGATGAGGCGGCTTTCACTCGCTGGGCCTTCGGGGTGGCACGAATGGAGGCGCTGGCGTTTCGACGAGATCGGGCGCGGGATCGGCACTTGTTTGGTGATGATGTTTTTGAACTGCTGGCTAACAGCGCGGTGGAGCAGTCGGAGTCGCTGGAGTCGGAGCGGCGAGCGCTGGAGGCTTGTTTGCAAAAGCTGCCAGCTGAGCAGCGCCAACTGGTTCATGCAGCTTATGCGCCCGGCGTGCGGATGGATCAACTGGCGCAAAAACTCGGTCGCTCGGCTATGGCTCTCTACAAGACGCTGCACCGCATCCGACTCACGCTGATGGATTGCGCACGCGGAGTGCTCGCAAGGGAGGAGTGGTCATGAAAACAAGTGACCCTCGCTTTGAACTCATCCGGCGTTGTCACGACGGTGTCGCGACTGCGGAGGAGCTGTCTCAGCTTGAGAATGCGTTACGGCAGGATGCTGTCTTTCGTGTGGGATACCTGCGCTACATGAACCTCGACGTGGCGCTGAGCGCGGCGGTGGAGGTGCCGGAGTGCATGGTGCCGAGTGAGTCCCGCTGGATCACATGGAGGCCCCTCATGGCTGCGGCTGCGGCGATTGCTCTGCTGGGTGTGGTGCTCTGGCCTGTGCGTGAGCAAGTGCGGACGAATCCAGTGGCGACTTTGCTTTTCTCCGAAGGCTGCGAGTGGCAGGATGGCGTGACCCGGATGGATGGCCTGCCGCTCGAAGCTGGGGAGTTACAATTGAAGCGTGGGATGGCGGTGGTGCGATTTGTGGGTGGCGCGGAAATGGTGCTCTCCGGGGACACATCTGTCGATTTGGACTCACGCGGTTCGGTGCGGGTGCGTCGTGGACACATCACGGTGCGCGTGAATGAGGAGGGTGTGGGCTTCAAGGTGTATACGCCTTCAAGGGAGCTGACTGATCTGGGCACGGAGTTTGAGGTTAAAGTGAGTCCTGATGGCCAGACGGAGCTGCAGGTGCTCGATGGTGCTGTGAGCTATGCCAATCCGGGTGCTTCAACGCCGGATGCGCCACAGGTGACAGCTGGAAAAGCCGTGCGCTTTGCCGCAGCGAGCCATGCACCGCCCAGCGAGATCAAGTTCGATGCACGCCCCTTTGCGGACATTCTGGAGCGCGCGGAGTTTAGTCCGCGTGACGACATGCTGCTCGTTTATGAGCCTTTCGATTATGCGGATAGTCCGTTGCCGCTAAACCGGGCCGATCATGGCATGGGCTGGGCTGGCACATGGCGAGTCGGGCCTCTGGCGAACTTGTTACCAAGTGATCCAGGTGATTTGCACATTGCCACAGATCGTCTGCATGGCCCGTGGGGCGTCAAAGGTGGACGCCGGGGCATGTTGGAGGTGGATGGACGCTTCGGCTCGCGCATGAGAGCACTCGCGCAACCCGTGCGGCTGGATCGCGATGGCATCTATTACCTGAGCATGATGGTGCGCTGGGAGGTTCCTGCTAACCAATTGAAGTCGAAGGCTTGGCGCTTTTTGCGGCTGGCACTGCGTTCATCCACTGACTACGAGGGTGATCGCGTGTCGCTGACGCTCCCTGGTTTTCTAAGGCCGCAGGTCCAAACGAGTGACGGCTACCGCTTCATGTCGCCCGCCCACGTCAATGCCAACGAGGCCCAACTCTGGTGCGCCAAAATCATCGCCCGTGCGCATGGAGAAGATGAGGTGAGCTTCCGCATCTACGGTGAGTCCGATACGCTCGATTTTGCCGAGCCTGCGTATTGGCATGTTGCCTCACAAGGTGAGCACAGTGATGCGGTATTGGATCAATTGATCCTCGCCGCAGGCGGCGTGGGCAAGGCTTGGTTCGATGAGCTTCGCATCGCCAAAAGCTGGCGCGAGGTGATGCCGCCGAAACTGCCGACTCACTAATACCTTGATCTTCATGAAGCTATTTACCTTCCAATCCGATTTCCGCCTGTTTGTCAGCGTTGCTGGCGCGATTCTATGGCTGTGTAGCGCACCGTGCTCCGCACAGACGGAAACGAACATCACGATCGATCCCAGTATCACCTACCAGACCATCGGAGGCTGGGGGTGTGCCACCTTCCTGCCTGCCTATTTGACACCGGAGTTTAAGCACCAACTGATCCATGAAGTGGCGAACGAATATGGACTCAACCGCATGAGGCTGGAGCCACCAGCCGGAAACACGACTGAGACGCGCCGCTGGGAGTGGTTGAATGACAATGCGGACCCTGCGATCACAGATTGGTCTGCGCTGAATCTCAGGGCGATGGATGAGAAACTTCATCATTTTCTGCTGCCGTTGGCCGAGTTGGTGAAAGCAAACGGAGATCCCTTTGAGGTTTACGTCAGCTACTCCTTCTACAACAGCGGCTCGTCAGGCACCGTGCCGCTCTGGCTGCTGAACAATCCTGCTGAGTATTTGGAGTATGCCATTTCGCTGCTCAATCGAATGAAGCACTACTATGGGATCGATCCCACTTACATCACCGTGTTGAACGAACCAGCCTACGACAACAATTTCACCGCGCCCATCGTGCGTGAACTGGCAAAGGCACTGGGCCCGCGCATGGAGGCAGCGGGGTTCCGCACTCGTATCCAATACCCCGAGGCGCTGCATGTGGACATGGCCTATAACACGTTCATCTCACCTTATCTCGCGGATGACGATTTGTGGTCGTGGATCGGTGCGATCAGCTACCACCGCTACGGTGCCTCCACGCAGCTAGCCAATCTCGTCGCCTTCGCACAGAGCAAGGGGCTGCGGACTTCCTTCACGGAACAGTTGTCCACCGGACTCAACTTGGACCTGCTCTACACGGATTTGACCAGCGGCATGAACTCGACCTGGGAGGTCTTCACCGTGGGCAGTGAGGTCAATCTCGACGCGCAGCATTTCAACTATTTCGAGCCTGGAAACGGGGCCTACTACTGGCGTTTCCGCCAAATCTTCCACTACGTTCGACCTGGTGCCGTGCGGGTAGCTACCACCACCGATCTCGCTGGCCCAAAGGTTCTCGCCTTTGTGAAGGATGGGAACTCCATCCTGAACTTCTACAACTTCACCACCTCCACGGTGAAGATCAGCGGACTAGCTCCCGGCACCTATGGCCTGTGCAGTGCGCGGCTTACGTCTTCGTATATCGAGCGTGGCATCAAGACGGTGAGCTCGGATGGCCTGCTCACGCTCACCGGCCTCGATACCACGGCGCTCTACACGCTCTATCCGCGCAGTGCGGCGAACATGGCTCCTGTCTTCACCGCCTTCAAACCTTCGGCTCCGTATCTGATTTCACCTGCCTCTTCCTTCACGCTGACCGCAGCAGCGCAGGACCCGGACCTCAATGCGATCTCGTATCAGTGGACCGTCACGCGCTTCCCTGCTGGTGCAAGTGTCACTCTCGCCACACCGACCAGCGCCACCTGCGTGGCAAACGGTCTCACACTGCCCGGCGACTACGCTTTCAACGTGACCGCCACCGATGGTGCGCTCAGCACGCAGCGTGAGGTGAGGATGCGCGTGTTTGCCAGCAATCCGGCACCCGTCATCATCGAACTCCACAACCGCACAGCGGTGCAGTTGCAACTCCCATCCACCACAAGCACGCTGCTACGCAGCAATGTGTTCAACGTGGATGGCGACACGCTGAGCTACCAGTGGACCATCCTTTCCCAGCCGCCCGGCGCTGGTGCCGTCCTCGCTGCACCCACTGTGGATAGCACGGATGTGACCGGCATGGCTGTCGCTGGAGACTATGTATTTCGCCTGTCAGTCTCCGACGGCACGTCCACCGTGTTCCAGGATCATACCGTGCCGGTGTATCCTGCCAATTCCACCCTCTCAGTTACGGCTGTCGCGAGTCCTGCTAGCATCGCACTACCAGCGTCCAGCACACAGTTGAACTCCACCTCCTCCGACAGCGATGGAGATGTGCTCAGCCACTGGTGGCGTTTCAACAGCGGCCCCACCGGAGCCAAACCCGTGTTTCAAAATCAGGCTGCTGCCAATACTCAAATCACCGGCCTGATTGTGCCCGGCACCTACAGCTTTGAGCATGTTGTTTCAGACAGGTTTAACTTCAAAAAGAGCACTGCCGTGACCGTGACAGTCACCGCTGGAGCCTCACCCGCACAGCTAGCCCTCGCCGCACCCATCGGCGGGGAAACGTATGAGCCAGGGCAAACCGTCCGCATCCGCTGGAGCAGTTTCAACTTCATCGGTAACGTGAAGATCGAGTTCCATGACGGCACAAACTGGAGCACCATCACTGCCACCACCGCCAATGACGGCATCGAAAGCTGGACCGTCCCCACTACCCCGCACAGCGCCTGCCGCATCCGAGTCACTGATGCCGTCGGCAGCGGCCTCTTTGCGGAATCATCCGCCACTTTTCAGATCATCGGACCAGAAGTTTTCAAAATCATCCGAGTAGATGCAGGTGCCAATCCCACTCCGCAAATCGAGTGGAGCAGCCTTCCCGGCGGCTACTCCTATCAAGTGCTTTACTCCGACAACCTTGCTGACTGGTATCCCCTGGGAAACCCACAAGTCGCGCAAACACGCGAATACACCCTGACCGCCACCGACACGAACGCTGCAGGCACACCGAGACGCTTCTATCGCGTGGTGCAGACGCCTTTGGAGTAACAGATCACTACCCCATGAACTCGCCGTCTCATCTCACACGCCGCCGCTTCTTCACTTATGCCTCAGGTTTCCTTCTCGCGGGCTGCACCCGCCAGCAGGGGCTGACGCAGGTGGTCCGACGATCTCGCGCCCTCGGTGCCGAGGTGAAAATGACGGCGTTACATGAAGATGAAGTGGTGGCGCAAAACGCTCTCGATGCTGCCTTTGCTGAGTTGGTGAAGATTGAGAAGGTGATGAGCCTCTACCAGCCGCAGAGCCAAATTTGCTGCCTGAACCGCGATGGCAGGCTCGCACATGCCGATCCACGACTCATTGACGTTCTGAGATACGCCGCGCAAGTCTCCGCAAAATCGGGCGGTGCCTTTGACATCACCGTGCAGCCGCTCTGGAAGGTGCATGAGGGCAAGACACAGGCTGACAGAGCCTTGCTTGATCTCGCGAGATCAAGCGTCAATTGGCAGCGAGTCAAAATCAATGGCTCAAAGGTGCTGCTTGAAGGTGCGGGCACGGCGGTGACACTCAATGGCATCGCCCAGGGCTATGCAGCAGATGCGGCAATGAAGGTCGTCCGCGCTCATGGGGTGAAGCATGTCTTGATCGATGCGGGTGAGATGAATGCCCGTGGTCACAATGCCGAAGGTGAACCATGGTGCGTCGGCATCCAGCATCCGCGCGAGCGCGATGCCTTCGCGGCTTTGGCACGGCTGGAGGATCGCTGTCTGGCCACGAGCGGAGATTATGAGACGGGCTTTAGCAAGGACTTCAGTCGCCATCACATCCTTGATCCGCGCACAGGTGAGTCACCGGGAGAGCTGGCGAGCGTCTCCGTGCTCGCGCCGGATGCGATGACGGCAGATGCGCTTTCCACGGCCTTGTTTGTGCTGGGAACGGAGCGCGGGATGGAGCTGCTGTGCGAGTTTGCGGGCACAGATGCACTGCTCATCACGAAAGACGGTCGCCGCATCTCCACGCAGGGATTTCCATTCTCCGCCTGAATCATGAAAACGATACCCATCCTCGCTTTCCTCATCGTAGCAGCCACCGCCAACGCGGACACGATCGAACTGGCCAACGGAAACAAAGTCGAGGGCAAGGTCCTCGAAAACAATGCTGAGGCCAAAACGCTCACTGTTGAGTTCAGCCTCGCTGGCACGTTGACGAAGCGCACCGTGCCCTACTCCGCTTTGAAGGCCCTCACGGTGAATGGCACACGCACGGATTTGAATGCTCCAGCCGCTGCTGTTGCGGCTACCGCACGCACACCCGCCGAGGTGCAGGCATTAATCGACAAAACCGGCTCCACCGAGCCTGATTGGCTCAAATCGACCAAACTGAGCTATCCGAAGTCGCTCGACCTCTCGTGGGCTGCACAACCGCCGGGGAAATGGGACAACCAGAAGTATGTTGGGCAGTTTCTGTGGGACATCATCAATCCCAATACCGGTCGCTGGCAGGAGGGCATCAAGTTTGTGCTGCATGTGCTCGAAGTGAACGAGAAGAAGAACAATGCCGAGATCATCGAGCGAGCCACGAAGGAGATCGCGAACATGCACTTCCGTTTCTTCCAGGACTACGCCCGTGCCGCGTGGTGGTGGCAAAAGGCAGGCGTCACCATGGATGATGCCGCTGGTGTCCATCTCGCGGAGTGCTACTGGCGGCTGGGGAGCAAGCAGATGGCGCTCGATATGCTAACTAAGGCACAGGCGCTGGATGTGGAGGCGATTAAGCTCTTTGGCGACATGGGCGAGACGGATCAAGCAGTCGAGTTGGCGAAAAACTTCGATCACTACGAGGCATGGATGCTCGCGGGTGATGCCTGTCGGCTCGCCGGGCGCATCCCGGAGGCGAAGACGTATTTTGAGAAAGTGCTGAACACGCCCGATGCTGGCGCACGTCCCGTTCATCTTAAACACACTAAAGGACGCGCCCAGGCGAATCTCGAAGCACTGACGCTCTATGAGCTGGCCGATGTGTCGAAGGTGGCCGATGGCACCTATAAAGACAGTAGCCTCGGATACGAAGGGCAGGTGGAAGTCAGGATCAAAGTGAGTGGCAAGAAGATCGAAGACGTGAAAATCACGCAGCACAAAGAGAAGCAATACTACTCCTCCATGCGTGATGTTCCCGACCAGATCATCGCCAAGAAAGGAGTAAAAGGCGTGGACGCCACCAGTCGCGCCACCATCACGAGTGAGGCCATCATCAACGCCGTGGCCAAAGCCTTAGCGCAGGGCACCAAATGAGACTCGACCACTTCCTCCCGACGCTCAAGCGAGCGAAGAAAGCCGACCGTAAGCCGCCAGGACCGA
Organism: Verrucomicrobiaceae bacterium; assembly: GCA_016713245.1. Taxonomy (GTDB): domain Bacteria; phylum Verrucomicrobiota; class Verrucomicrobiia; order Verrucomicrobiales; family Verrucomicrobiaceae; genus Prosthecobacter. The sequence continues at coordinate 56,399 of JADJPM010000005.1, forward strand.
TGCGGCGCGTGCTGGAGAGAATCGGCCCCACGATGGCCTCCGCTCCGCTGCGGCGAGCGATTCAGGGCGTGTGCTTCATCGCCTTCCTGGCTTCGTTTTTTTACATCTGCTGGCCTTACACCGCGAAACCCGCACAAGCCGCCGATGCGCCTGCTACGGAGTCCGCGCTGGACGCACTGCTCGCTGGCGAAAAACCTTGGCCTTCTCACTACACAGATGATTTGGCTAAAAAGGAAGTCATCCCGGCGGATTTGTTTTTGAGGATTGATCCGCTGGTGAGTTTGAGCACGGGCATTGCTTCACGCAGTTGGGTGTATTCGCTGGCGAGTGCGGCGATCATTTTGTTGGTCTGCATTTTTATCCCACGCGGCTTTTGCGGCTATCTTTGTCCGTTGGGGACACTCATTGATTTGTTCGACTGGACTATCGGCAGGCGAGTGAAACGCTACCGAGTCGCCAAAGATGGCTGGTGGGTTCATATCAAATACTACCTCCTTCTCGGCACCTTGATTTCAGCGGGCTTCGGTGTGCTCATCAGCGGATTCTTTGCCGCGATTCCGGTCATCACACGCGGGATGCTTTTCTTTGGCGAGCCCTTGCAGACAGGTTTGTTGCGCGAATGGCATCTCGTTGTGCCAATTCATTATGGGCATGTGATTTCGCTGCTGTTGTTTTTCGGCGTGCTCGGCTTGGGGCTGCTGAGGCCGCGTTTTTGGTGCAAGTATGTGTGCCCAAGTGGTGCGGTGTTTTCCGTGGCGAATCTCTTTCGCGTGACCGAGCGCAAGGTGGAGGACTCCTGCATCAATTGCCGCAAATGCGTGGACATCTGCCCCTTCGACGCCATCAAACCAGACTTCACCACCCGCGTGACTGACTGCACGATGTGCCAGACCTGCGGCGGTGTGTGCCCCACGCTCTCCATCAAGTTCGTGGAGCGCTGGGACGTGATGAGCCTGAAAAAAGAAAACGATCCGCCCACGCATGAGACACCGCTCGGCAGACGTGGTTTCGTCTCGCTCGCCACCGGCGGCACGCTCGCTGTTGCGGGTGGTATAGCCGCAAAAGCCGCGACCAGCGTGTGGGGAGCTGATTTGGATAATCCCGATGCTTTTCGCCCGGTGCGACCTCCCGGCAGCGTGCCTGAGAAGGACTTCCTGCAAATGTGCATCCGTTGTGGCGAGTGCTTCAAAGCTTGCCCGAACAACGTCCTGCAAGCCGAAGGCTTCGAGCAGGGCTTTGAGGGCCTGTGGACGCCGATGGTGAAAGCCGACTGGGCCGGTTGCGAATCGAGCTGCAATGCCTGCGGCCAAGTCTGCCCAACCGGGGCCATTCAGCCACTGCCGCTGGAGGTCAAAAAGAAAACCCGAATGGCATTGGCAGAAGTAAACCTCACCACCTGCCTGCCACACGCAGGAAAAGAAGCCTGCCAACTCTGTGTCGATGACTGCACCTCCGCTGGCTACAACGCCATCGAGTTCATCCAAGTCCACACCAAGACCGATGCCACAGGCAATCCCATCGAAGGCAGCGGCTACGTCGCCCCCGTCGTGCTCGCCGACAAATGCGTGGGCTGCGGCCTCTGCCAGACGCGCTGCTACGGCATCAACGTGCTTGAGAAAGGTCTGCTCAAGAAATCTGCCATCGTTATCTCCGCCGGTCCCGGCAATGAGGACCGCCCCAAGGCAATATGATGGAAGGCACAAAAGTTGATCCCGGAGCAATGAGTGCCGGATGCCTTGCATCTCATTCTTGAATGTTGTCTCGAACGAAATGTATGCACCCGTAATGCAAGACCAAAAACCCATCATCTCATTCAGTGCAGAACACGCCGCCAGCTACGACGCACGATTCGTCAAGCTCGCCGCTATGCGCGATGCGCTGCATTTGACCACCAGCGCGGTGTTGGCTGATCTGCCGGTTGATGCCCGTATCCTTTGCGTGGGTGCGGGGACTGGGGCGGAGCTGATTTATCTCGCGCAGAAGTTTCCCCAGTGGCATTTCACCGCCGTCGAGCCATCTGGAGCGATGTTGGAGATTTGCCGCCGGAAAGCCGAAGACTGTGGCATCACGACCCGCTGTGTCTTCCACGAAGGCTACTTGGATTCGCTTCCGCCGTCGGAGCCTTTTCACGCGGCGACTTCGTTGCTCGTCTCGCAGTTCATTCTGACCCCTGAAGCCAGGACGGATTTCTTCCGCAGGATTGCCGAACGGCTGCTTCCAGGCGGAACGTTGGTGAGCGCTGACTTGGCGTCCGATACAACTTCCGAGAACTACCAGAGTCTCCTCCAGGTGTGGATGCGGTTGATCCGGGAGACCGGTGCCACGCCAGATCAGCTTGAGCAACTCCGTGCTGCTTATGGCCGAGATGTCGCAGTGCTGCCCTTGGAGCAAACCAGTGCCCTCATCAAGGCTGGCGGATTTGAGTCGCCAGTGTTGTTTCTCCAGACTTGCCTCATCCATGCTTGGTATGCTCAGCGGGCTAGTGACTTGGCGACTTGCGTGCCGTAGCAAGTTAACAGAAACGCTAAGTTCCCAGTGCCTCTCTCGACCTACTTCGGCGCTTCGAGTTTTGATGCGGCACGGATGTCGACGTCGGAGGAACCTTTTTGATTGGTCGTGCCTAATTGACGCTCCTGCGGCGGCTTCAGGGTAGGCTTCTATCTGTCTCCAAGATACTCCCTCGCCAGCACCTCGCCGAGCTTCAACACGCCTGCGGTATCGAGCACGAGCTTCTCGGGCTGCGGCGGCAAATCGAAGGCTTGGATGTGAATGAAGGCCTTATCAGTCGCCGCGAGGGCTGCAAGATCAACGGTGATGTCGAGCTGGTTGAGCCCTTTTTCATCTGGAGGCGGTTGCTGGCTCACAAACCACTTCAGCGACGGCATCGCCAAATCCACGCGACTCTGCGCCACGGTCGATTGCAGCCACTTCGCGGCTTGTTTGCGATAGGGGCCGAAAGCCATGTCATTCTCGCCTGCGTGATAAAAGATGCCCGCCAGCTCCACGGTGTGGCCTTGGTCCTTCAGCTCCTGCATCGCGCTGCGGATGAAGGCGATGAACGCCGGGTAAACATGCATGTCCTTGGCCGTCGTGCCCTCGGGCGTCCAGTCATTCATCTGCGTGCCGCTGTGCGTGAACTTCGCGATGGCGATGTTGCCCTTCTCCGAGGCTCGCAGGGTCTTCGCAAAGCTCACCTCCGGCCCAAAGGTGTCGTAAGCTCCTGCTGGCCCGAGCGGTTCCCAGCCTTTCGAGGTCTTGAAGCTGCCACCGAGGCTGTATTTGAAGGCGATTTGAGCATCGTCACTCGCTGCGGCACCGAGTTCTTGTTGGAAGGCACGCTCGCCCTCCATGTTGCGATGTCCGGCGAGGACGAAGAGTTTTACCGAGCTGCCTTTGGCATACGGCCAGGCTTTGAGCGGCCTGTCGCGGCTGGTTTCGATGCCGAGCGTGCGCAGATACGCGTCCGCATGATTCACGCCGTGCTCGAGTTGTCCGAGCGTGCCGTAGTGATAGTGCAGGCCCGCTTCGCCGCCGATCTCCACCGCATCGTGCGATGTGGGCACGTAGTCCACGAGTGGATCAGCGTCTGCGACGGCTTTTTGCGCCGTGCGGATCGCGAGCATGTTGTCGCGGTTGTCCATGCCCCAGATCGTCTTGGTGCAAAGCTCGCCGAGGTAGAAGCGCAGGTTCGGCAGCTTCAGATCGCGTCGCCAGCACGCGATGAAGTTCTTCAAGTTCGCCGCGTAGGCTGGCTTGAAGGCCTTGTCGAACATGTCGTTCTCCCCCTGATGCCACACGAAGCCCTCGATGCGATACGCGATCTTTTTTCGATCCAGCTCGGCCAGCGACGCACGCACATGCTCGAGCGCCAGCGGGTAAAGCTTGAAGCCGTCAGGCGTGTCCGGATTCCAGTCCTTGCCGAGCGTCGTGCCACCCGAGGCCACTTTGATGACCGCGAGGGGTGCCTCGATGCTCTGCGACACCTTTTTGGCAAAGCTCAGCTCCGGCCCGAAGTAATCACGCGTCGGCTGCATCGGAATCCAGCCCTGCGAAGTCTCCATGTTCTCCCGCCCGAGCTTGTAGGAGAACAAAACGTCCTTCTGCGGCTGATCCAGCCCCGCGAACGGCGGAAAGCGATGGATGTCCTTTACCTTCGAATGCGTGCCCACCATGTTCGATTGGCCCGCGAAGATGAAAACGCGCAGCGTCTTGGTGTCGGCTTCAGCGCTGCGAGCTGTGACGGCGGCAAGCAGGTAAACAAAAGTGAGAAAGATGAGATGTGGCATGGCTCGCGAAAGATAAGCGAATCACGAAATCCTCTCTTTGAGAAGACCTTTCGTAGCGACCTCGTGCGGGCCACCCACAAAGTCGGCAGGTAAGGCCAGCGGAATACCCTAACGGCCCTCAAGAGCTAGTGGCCTGCTGCTGGCGGAACTGACTCCAACCGATGAGCTTTTGCTGCTGCTCATCCCAGAGACGGAGGGATGCCAGTTTCAGGCTGGAAAGCAGGGTGATCGGCCTGACCTTCTGAAAGAGCTCATTGGCATCGTGGCAGCGCTCAAGGTTGTAGTTCGGAATGCGCGGACTCAGGTGGTGAATGTGGTGGAACCCGATGTTTCCAGAGAACCACTGAAGCACACGCGGTAGCTTGTAGAAGGAACTGCCTTCAAGAGCCGCCTTCGTGTAATCCCACTCCTTCGCATGCTCCCAGTACACGTCCTCAAACTGATGCTGCACATAAAACATCCAGATACCGGCGCCGCCTCCCACCGTGATGATGGTCAGTTGAATGAGGATGTAGTTCATGATGCCAAACGGCCAGGCGAGCAGCGCCGCCATGGCGAGGATGGCCACGTTCATTCCCCACACGGACATTTTCTCACGGAGATTCGCCTTCTTTTGGGCGCGACGCTGCCAGATGACAAAGACCAAGGCGGGTGCGATGACAAAGAGCACCACCGGATTTCTCGCCACACGGTAGCAAAAGCGCCTCCAGCGGGAGGATTCGAGGTATTCCTGCACGGTCATCGTCCAGATGTCTCCCGTGCCCCGGCGGTCGAGATCACCGCAGCTCGCGTGATGGATAGAGTGCTCCCAGCGCCAGTGGTGGTAGGGGGTGAAGGTTAGCAGCCCCGTGATGAAGCCGACGATGTCATTGGCCCGTGAGGATTTGAAGAAGGAGCCGTGGCCGCAATCATGGAAAATGATGAAGAGGCGCACCAAAAAGAGGCCATTCAGAGCGGCGAGACCAAAGGTGATCCACGCGGACCAGGCCAGGCTCAGGTACATGAGATACCAAATCGCCGCAAAGGGGACCAAGGTATTACACAACTGCCAGACAGCCTTCGGCACGGAAGGCTTCTGAAAGGGCAAAACGAGCGGCTTCCAGGTGGAGGCACTGATCTTGGACTGGGTAAGGGGAGGCGTTGTTGAGATGCCGGGTTGGTTCATCAATCACTAGGTGGCACGGCATATCCTGGAATGCTAGCTCGTGTTTGCGGCGATTATCCCTCATTTTGCGCCGGGTTTGCGCCTTCAAACACCTGATCTCGAAGGCCGAGGGCAGCCACTGGTTGTTCCCATCCTATGATGATGATTTCTCGATGCATGCCGATCATTCGCTGGGAGGTTCCTTCCGCAGCTTGCGTTGCAATGAGCGGCGGTGAAGGCCGAGGACAGCGGCGGTTTGGGTGACGTTGCCATCGTTATCATTGAGCACCCGCTGGATGTGCTCCCATTCGAGGCGATCGAGGCTGGAAGGCGTGATTTCAGCTTCTCGGCTGGCCTGCGAAGGATCGCGGATGAGGGCAGCGAGGATTTGATCGGCATCAGCGGGCTTCGTCAGGTAGTCCCAGGCCCCCTGGCGCACGGCTTCCATGGCAGAGGCGATGCTGCCGTAGCCAGTGAGGATCAAAACACGCAGTTCGGGCCAGGCGGCACGGAGTTCACGCAGGCAGGCGAGGCCGCTGGCACCGGGGAGTTTTAGATCGAGCACCGCGGCTTGTGGTTTGAGCTCGACGGCGGCGGCAGGTGCGGCTTCGGCGCTTTCGACGGCGATGACGGTGCAGCCACGATCCCGCAACGCTCGGGCGAGGCGCTGGATGTAAATGCTGTCGTCATCGACGAGCAGGATACGCTGAAAGTCTGGGTTCATGAGTCGGGGTGAACTGCGGGGAGCTGTAAAGCGGCGATGGTGCCGCCACCGTCGCGAGCGAGGTGCTGCATCTCGCCGCCGAGCTGCGTGGCGAGCGTGCGCACGAGGAAAAGGCCGAGGCCCATGCCCTGACGCGGTGGTTTGGTGGTGAAGAAGGGTTCGCCCGCGTGCTTCACGGCGGCGGCGCTCATGCCGGGGCCGTGATCCAGCACGGCGAGGAGGAGTTGATCGGCGGCGAGGCTGATTTCGAGTTCGACGGGCTTGCCCGAGGTATCGGCCTCGCAGGCGTTTTGAATGAAAATGACGAGCGCCTGCACCACGGGCTGCACGGGGAGGTTCAGCGTGGAATTTTCCGTCAAATCATGCACGAGGAGCCGTGCGAGCATGGCAGCGGACAGGGCCGTTTTTACCTCTTCGATGAGCAATGTGGTCGTACAGACCTCGCTGACGGCTCCGGTGCCAGCGGTGGAACGCTGATCGAGCCGGTCGAGGATGCGGCGGCAGCGCTCGACCTCCTGACGGATGAGCGTGGCGTCCTCCAGCGGCCCGGGGGCGGCTTGTTTGGCCAGCGTGAGTTCCAGCTCATGGGATGCAACGGCGATGGTGCCGAGCGGTGAGCCGAGTTCATGCGCCACACCGGCGGCTAGAGCGGCGAGGGCGCTGAATTGATCCGCCCGCGCGGCACGGGCCTCCGCTGCAGCGAGGGCCGCTTCACGCGTTTGCAGGCTGCGGAGCATGCGCCGCACAAAGTAGGCCACGCACAGCGCCGTGAGGAAAAAGGCCACTGCCATGCCTTGCAAATGCAGGCTGTAAGCCGGGCAGCCGATCTCGCCGATGCCGCCGGGGCCACGCAGTGGGATCCCATTGTAATAGACGAAGAAGTAAGCCGCCGTAGCCAGCACGACGATGGCAGTGAGCCCTTTCGGACTGAGTGACATGGCCGCCAAAGCCACCAGGACGAGGTAAAACGAGGTGAAGGGATTCGAAGCACCGCCGGTGAAATAGATCAGCGTGGTCAAAAGCAGCACATCACCCGCGATGACGGCTGTCAGCGTGCCTTCGCCAAGCTTCCAGAACGGTTTGGCAAAAAGTTGGAGCAGCACATTGGATAGCGCCGTGAGGCCGATGACGGCCAGCAGCGGCCTCCAAGGCAATTCCAACTCCAAAACAACCCCAGCGATCCAAATGGCGGTGATCTGCGCGGCCACGCCCACCCAGCGCAGGCGTAGAAGCCAGCCTAGAGTGATGTTGGTGACGGAGGGAACGCCCGGTGCTGGCATGCGGCATTCAAAACAAGGCTGCGAGGAAGACGCCATCATGAACCCATGGGTGCGACAATAAGCCGCACGGCAAGCCCCGGATGAAAACCGGGGCTGAATCAGGCGTCCCGCCGACGGCGCAGCACGACCAACATACCCCCAAAGGCCGAGAGCAGTGCTTTCGCCGGCTCAGGCGCAGGGGTGAGGTCGATGTGGCCGAGGACCATGTTCGGATTGATGGTGGCTGCGGTGGAGCTTTGGAAGAACTGATACCAATCTGTGTTGCCAAATTTGTAATCACCGGAGAGATGCAGGTTTCCGTTCACGGTCTCCTCGGTGACGTTCATCAGCTCAAAGATGCTGCCATTGCCAGCACCGGAGGTGGCGTAGATCTTCCAGACATTGTCTGCTGAGTCTTTCCGCAAGGCGAGGTGTTCCCACCAGACGGAGGCACCGGGTTGATTGAAATCGCTCGTCGCCCGCAACGACCCGCCAAGCCCGATGTAACCGAAGGGATTGGTGGTGGAGTTGTAATCCGTGATCTTGTGATTGGCGGCGAAGCTGTTGGTGCCGTAGCTGTTCACCAGCATGGGGATCAGCGTGCTCGCCAGAGGCGCGGTGGGACCGGTGAGATAGCTGCTGGGATATGCTGCGGCCACCCAGGCGGTGCCTTCAAAGCGGTCCGGAAACATCCAACGCTGCCCCGCCACGTCTGCCGTGGGACCGGAGGCACCCGTGGGCACGCCGCTGATGGTTGTGTAGGCCTCGTTGGGGGTCACTGTCGCCCAGGCGGCGCGATCATAGGTAAAGTAGGCCGTGCCATTGGCCGTGGTGTTGGCGAGTACGGCGGCGGAAACCTGCACTGTGCCACCCAATGCCAGCATTCCGATATAAGCGAGAGCAAGTATTTTGTTCATGAGGATGCCCGCTCGTAAAGCATCGGGTTTGTCATGGCGAGTGTGATTCGTGCCGTGCGACGATAAGCCGCTGTACGCAGCTCCGAGCTCACGCTCAAATCAGAATCAAACTGTGGATGCGACATTAAGCCGCAGGGCAAGGGCCGAGTCGGAGTGCTATCGGAAAACTCTCCCACCCGCTTTCATCCATGAAGTCTCGTCACTTGCTCCTCGCTCTCGCTCTCGCCGCCTCCACTGCTCATGCGGCCACGGTCTCGGTATTTCAGGGAAATCTGTCCATCGACTACACCGGCATGGCCAGCGGGCTTTTCCTGAGCAGTCCGAATCACTTCAATCAGGGGAGCTCCAACACACTGACCGCAGCCCAGATCGAGAGCCCCCTCTCGGGTGATGTCTCCTCCTTCTCTGGGCTGCAATTCGGCGTGAATACCGGTGCTCCTGCCAGCCCGGCTGGTCGTGCCATTCAGGACACGACGATGACTTACGATGTCTCGAATCTCACCGGGACTGTTGCGGGTCAGGTGGGACTGGGAGGCGTGGACCGGTGGGCGTATTTCTTCGGCGGAAACTTTGTTATGGGAGACTACTCCCTTGAGTTTTCGGCCTCGCGGGCCACGGGGGCGAAATCCGGCTGGTATCTCGAAAACCACTACACCTTCGGCATGATCGCCTTCGATCTCGGCAATGTGAACACTGTCATTGATGGCGACAACTTCACGCTCTCCGGCGATCTACTCGTCGCGCCGGAGTTTGCTGGGACCTTTTTCACCGCCAGCGATGGCAGCCTCGTGGCCGGCGCCGACTACGGCAATTTCAGCTTCACCACGGCTCCCGAACCTTCGCGTGCGCTTCTCGGCCTCGCTGGCCTCACGGGCGTGATGATCCGTCGTCGTCGCCAAGCGCAGCTCGCGGCTTGATCTATTGTCCTTTGCGATGTCATGCAGCGCTGCCTCCTCTTCTGCGCCTGCTGGCTTGCGGTGACTTTCTTGGGCGCTCAGGAGGTCCAAATCCCCGCTGATCCGGACGAGATGGTCGAGCTGGGCACCGTCGTGATCGAGGCCGAGCGTGAAAAACCGAAGGCATGGGTGCCGAGCATCACCACCGCCACGCGTTCGAGCGTGCCGCTCAATCGAGTGCCGCAGTCCATCCAGGTCATCTCGCGTGAACTCATCAAAGAACAGGATGCGCAAACGCTTGGCGATGCGCTGACCAACGTTTCCGGCGTCGTGCCGGTGAAGACCTACCAGTCGCTCATCCTCAGCCCGCTCGTGCGCGGATTTTCTGCGGAGCTTTTTGTGGATGGCATGCCCGGCTACAGCACCACCTCGTCGATGGATACCGCCACGTTGGTCAACGTGCAGGCTGTGGAGGTCATCAAAGGTCCCACGGCGGCGCTTTTCGGCGGCGGCGTAGGTTCGCCACTCGGCGGCATCATCAATGTCGTCTCAGTCGATCCGCTCAAAGAGCACCAATATACCTTTGGGTATCGCGGTGGCAGTTGGCAGACGAGGAATCCCTTTGCGGACTTCAACGTGCCACTCACGAAGGATGGCTCGCTGGCCTTCCGCGTGACCGCCGATTACGAGGACTCCACCAGCCACATCGACGAGGTTTGGCAGAAGCGCTGGTCGGTGAATCCCACGCTGCGCTGGGAGATCACGCCGGACACGGTTTTCACCTTCCGGGCTCAGTTCAGCCAGCTCGATATGCTGGAATACTCCGGCCTGCCCGCCGCGCTGGCACTGCCACCTGCCACGAAGCAGGTCGCCGCCTACACCGGGCCTTCCGTGGACCCTTATCGCTACACCGGCGCGGTGAATTCCCCTCTGAGCACCATTCGGAACACCCGCCTGCTCGCCACGCTGAAGCATGCCTTCTCACAGCACCTTGAGTTCAATCTGGCTGCGCAATACCTGCAAAACAGCTTCGACGAGTATTCGATCTACACCTTCGCCAGCGCCCAGTCTCCGCTACCTGCCAACCCCAGCGTGTATCCCGTGCTCAGCGGCTACCTGCCATCGGATGTGATGCAATACACCATCAATGCCTGGCTCACCGGCCGCTTCGAGCTTGGCCCCACCAAGCATGAGCTTATTCTCGGTGGGGACCTCGACGTCACGGAAAGCACCGCCTCGCTCGGCTTCAGCCATCTGCGCATCAATCTCCCCGCGCCATTCCCACCTACCATCCTGGCGTCCCGCGCGGGTTTCATCGACTTCGCCACTCCGGGCAGCACGATCAACTATGTGCAGCCAGCCATCGTGGACCGCACGCGGAACCTCTTCCGCACCAGCGGCCTCTATATCCAGGATCACATGACCGCGTTTGATCGCGTGCATGTGCTCGCCGGGCTGCGCCTCATCCAACTCGATGTCGATCATCAATACAAAACCGATAACACCCTCGGCGCACCCACCCAATACGAGGAAACCTATACCGAAATCGCCCCACGACTCGGAGCGGTGATCGACATCGCAGGTGGCGTTTCCGTCTTTGGTGCCTACTCGGAAGGTTATCGCGGTGTTTTGAACTACACCGGCAAGGAGCCGCCGGTGCCGGAGACCTCTGAGATGCTGGAAGGTGGCTTCAAATTCAGAAACGACACGCTCGGTCTCTCAGGTGCCATCGCAGGTTATCACCTCGTGCGTGAAAATGTGCCCACCGCCAATCCCTTTATTCCCGGCTCAACCCAGCAGGTCGGTCAGCAGCGTTCACAAGGCATCGAGGCCGATCTCGCGTGGGAACCTGATCCGCGTTTTTCCTTCCTCATCGCCTACGCCTACACCGATGCCCGTGTGACTGAGGATGTGCCAAACAACATCATCACCGCTGGCAAGCAGCTCGATCGCGTGGGCAAGCGTCTCCCGCGTGTGCCGGAGCACGCAGGCCGTGCCGCGGTGCGCTACCGCGTGCAGGAAGGCCTGCTCCAAGGTCTCGGCATCGGTCTCGGCATCACCATCGGCTCGAAGCGCCCGGTGAGCCTCACGAACAACTACTTCACCGATCCCTACTACGTCGCCGACGCCCAGATTTCCTACGAGCGGAAAGCCTTCAAGGCCGCGCTCTCCATCTCGAACCTCACCAACAACTTCTACTACGAGCCCTATCCCTACCTTGGCGAGGACGTCGTGGCACCTGCGCGGCCCATCACCTTTGCCCTCACGCTTTCTTACACGTTCTGAGCCATGAAAACGATACACCTCCTCGCTCTCGCCAGCTTGATGGCCGCTGCGCCATCCTCTGCAGTCACCATACCCGTCACCTCCGGCACCGTTGTGCTCGATCTCGATCCCGTGGCGCTCGCCGCGCTGAATTTCGGCAGCAATCCAGCCATCGGTGCCCTCATCCTCGAAGAATTCTTTCGTGGCGATCAGGACCGCAGCCGCACCTACGACCAGATGCTCTCCGAGCACATCGTCCCCAATTTCACCGCCATTCCCACGCAGTGCCTCAAGTGCGAGATCAATGGCACCAGCGTCACCAACCTCAACGATCCACGTCCCGGCCCGCAGCGCCACCGCGTGCCCAGCACCTTCACCTACGATCCCACCGATGTCACCGGCACCGCCAGCGGCGTCATCGGCCTCACCGGCCTCACACGCTACATCGGCGACTTCACTGGTGCCTTCATCCTGGGTGATTTCGACATTCGCTACAACCTCTCCGCCACCGAGTATCCCTTTCCCAATCGAGGCTGGGTCTTCGTGAACAACTATAGCTTCATTGGCACGCCCGCCTTTGAGACCGCGAATGTCACCGTCACCGCCACCGGCGGTAAATTGGTCGTCGAGGGCGATCTGACGATGTCTTACGAGCTCGACCTCTACTTCTTCCCCGGCGATTGGGGCAAAAAGATCGGCACCTTCCGCCTCGAAACACCCACTGCGACTGTCACGCCTCCTCGCATGCCTCTCATCACCCAAAGTGGCGGCGGCATGCGGATTGATCTCACCGGCAAAGGCAATGCCTGCTACCAGCTCCAATACTCCACCGACCTCCTAAACTGGAATTCCGTCGGCACCAAGGTCACCGGTCGCGAGCAACTCATCCAGTGGACTGACAACGGCCCACCGCTCACACCTTCCGCACCCACCGGATCACGCTTCTACCGCCTCATCGAAGATTAAAAGATCATGAACGACATCACGCCCGCCACTCGTCGTGCCTTTCTGAAGGCTCTCACCGCTGCCAGCAGCCTCATCGGCCTTCGAGAGGCCTCCGCTCAAAGCGACGCCGAAAAGGCCCATGCTCGCGCGATGGAGCTTTTGAAGCCTGGCAGGGAAAAAATCGCCATTTTGATCTATCCCAGCTTCACCGCACTCGATGCCATCGGCCCGCAGCACATGCTCGCAGGCATGACAGGAGCCAGCGTGAAATTCATCGCCGCCACAGCAGAGCCGGTGAAGACTGACAGCGGCTATCTCATCACCCCGCAGCTCACGTTTGACCAATGCCCCGAGCATCTTGATCTGCTCCTCATCCCCGGCGGCACGCTCGGCACCATCCAGGCCATGGAAGACAACAAGGTGCTCGATTTCGTCACGCAAGCCGCCAACCGCTCCAAGCGCATCGGCTCCGTCTGCACCGGCTCACTCATCCTCGGTGCCGCAGGCCTTCTGAAAGGCAAACGTGCCACCTCGCACTGGCAGACGCTCGATCTCCTCAAGATCGCCGGAGCCACCCCCGTGGCTCAGCGCATCGTCCGCGATCAAAACATCATCACCGCCGCCGGAGTCACCGCAGGCATCGATCTCGCCCTCGACCTCGTCCGCGAATACCGAGGCGACTTTTATGCCCAAGGCATCCAACTCCTCGCCGAATACGACCCGCAGCCCCACTTCCCCAAATCCGGCAACGCAGCCACCGCACCGAAAGAAGTCGTCGATCTCCTCAACCACATGCACGCCGGATTCATGAACACATGGGGCGAGAAGCTAGGGAAGGTCGTCGAGGAGCGTGGCGGCAAGTAACGGATGCTTTTGATCCATCGGGACGGCTCACCCAATCCCGCCGGATCGCTGCAACTTCCGCGACTGCCCCGCGTTTTCTTCGCCCCCCACCATGATCCGCTTTTTTGCCGCGTTTTTCTTTTCCACCCTCGCCTTCGCCGCTGACCGACCCAACGTCCTCTGGCTCACCAGTGAGGACAATGGTCCGAACTACGGCTGCTTTGGCGACAAATATGCCGTCACGCCGAACATCGATGCGCTGGCAGCACGCGGCATCCGCTTCAAGCGGGCCTGGTCAAACGCTCCCGTCTGCGCTCCGGCCCGCACCTGCCTCATCAGTGGTCGCTGGGCACCGGCAGATGGGGCGGAACACATGCGCAGCATGGTTCCGATGCCGACTGGCCATAAAATGTATGCGCAGGTGCTTCGTGAGGCGGGTTACTACTGCACCAATGCCAGCAAGGAAGATTACAACCTCGACCGCGCCAAGGTGAAAGGCGCAGATGCCGTGTGGGATGAGAGCAGTGGCAAGGCGCACTACAAAAACCGCGCCACCGGCCAGCCCTTCTTTGCCATCTTCAACGATACCGGCACCCACGAGAGCCAGATCCGCCGCCGTCCGCACACGCTCATCCATGATCCAGCCAAGGCTCCCCTGCCCCCATTTCATCCCGATACCCCCGAGGTGCGCCACGATTGGGCGCAGTATTATGACAACATCACCACGATGGACTCCGGCATCGGCAAAAAGCTCGCCGAACTCGAAGCCTCAGGTCTCGCCGAGGACACGATCATCATGCTTTATGGCGATCACGGCGCGGGGATGCCACGCTTCAAGCGCTGGCCTTACAACAGCGGCCTGCAAATCGGCCTCATCATGTATTTCCCGGAAAAATGGAAGCACCTCGCCCCGAAAGGCTATGCTCCCGGAGCCGCCAGCGATGAACTGGTGCAGTTCATCGACCTCGCCCCCACGCTGCTGAGCATCGCGGGCGTCAAACCACCCTCTTACATGCAGGGCCACGCCATCTGCGGCTCCCATCCCGCTGCCACGCCGAACAATTTCATCCACGGCTTCCGTGGCCGCATGGATGAGCGTTACGACTGCACTCGCAGCACCACGGATGGGCGTTACGTCTATGTGCGCCAGCTCATGCCGCACCTGCCCTACGGCCAGTATTTGAATTACATGTTCCAGCAGGCCACCACCCGCGTGTGGAATGATCTCTTCACTGCTGGAAAGCTCGATGAACTGCAAAGCCGCTTCTGGCAGCCCAAACCCGCCGAAGAGCTTTACGACCTCCAAAGTGATCCCTGGGAAACCAAGAACCTCGTCAGCTCCAAAGACCACTCCGCCGATCTCGAACGCCTCCGCGCCGCTCAAGATGCCTGGCTGCTGCAAACACGCGATCTCGGCCTCATCCCCGAAGCAGAGCGCCTCGCCGTCGCAAAAGACGGCTCGCCTGCCGATGCGCTCAAGGACTGGCCTTTCCACCACATCCTTGATGCCGCCAAGCTCGCCGCGAACCGTGCCGAGGGCGCGGAAAAACTCGCGCCGCTGCTCAAGCATGAAAACGCCGCCGTTCGCTACTGGGGCGCCATGGGCCATCTCATTCGCGGCAGCGCCGATGCCGCCGCGTTGAAGCCTTTGCTCCAAGACAAGAGCGCCAGCGTGCGCATCGCCGCCGCCGAAGCTCTCGGGGACATCGACACCCTGCTCGCCAGTGCCAGCGTGGATGAAAAACCTTACCTCGAAGCTCTCGAAGCCCTCAACGCCCTCGATCGCCTCAAATCCCGTCTCGGCCCGCAAAAAGCCGCTGTCCTCGCCCTGCCATCCAAAGCACCGAAAAGCGTCGAAAAGCGCCTTCAAGAATACGTCGCCCGGTTGATGGAGCACATTCGTGAGTGAAAGCTGGCACCATGCCCGCCACGCTTCAGACCATCGCCACCCTGCGCACCTGCTACACCGATAAATTCGGCGTGCCTCGCCAGTCTGGCCTCGTGCCTGCGGCGTGGGGCGTGATCGAATTTGAACCGGCTTTTCGCCGTGTGGAAGCCGTGCGCGGCATTGAGGAATTCAGCCACCTGTGGCTCATCACGCAGTTTCACCTTGTCGGGAAGGAGCCCGCCTCGCTCACCGTGCGTCCACCAAGGCTCGGAGGAAATGAGAAGCGAGGTGTCTTCGCCACTCGCTCGCCCTTTCGGCCCAATCGTCTCACGCTGAGTGTCGTGAAACTCGAACGCGTCGAGTGGGAAGGTGATCAAGCGCCGAGGCTTTTCGTCAGCGGCGTGGATCTCGTGGATGGCACGCCCGTTTTCGACATCAAACCTTACATCCGCTACGCCGATAGCGTGCCCGATGCTCGAAGCGGCTTCGCCGATGAGGTGCCGCCATCTATTCCCGTGAGCTGGGAATGCGATAGCGCTGTACCAGATGAGGTGCGCCTCATCATCGACCAATCCCTCGCCCAGCAGCCGCAGCCCGCCTATCACGACGAGCCGGACCGCCTCTACGCCACGGAGATCGCCGGCTGGCGTGTGACTTGGCTCGCCCACGAAGACGGTGCCCGCGTGCAAAGCTGCGAGCCGCACCGGTGAAGAGTAAGATGTGAGAAGTAAGAAGTGAGACGTCATTTTGCCCCTCACTTCTCACCTCTAACTTTTCACATCTAACCGCCCCCCCTCTCATGCCAGACCCCACCCTTCCCATCCGTGCCGCCACGGAAACCGCCCTCGCCCACGGCCTCACGCCGGACCGTTGTGACCTCATGCAAAACAGCAGCACCCTCGTTTTGCGCCTCACCGAGACTCTCGTGGCCCGCGTCGTGCAGGATCGCGATGGCCCGCGACAAGGCACCGAATGGTTTGCCCGTGAAAATGCCCTCGCGCAGCATCTCACGAGAAACGGAGCACCCGTCATCCCGCTGCATCCCGACCTCCCACCCGGTCCCCACCAGCATCTCGGCTACCCGCTGAATTTTTGGGAATTCGTCACCCGCATCGATGCCGAGCCTGATCCGCATGAAATCGGTCTCACCCTCAAAAAGTGCCACGAGGTCATGAAAACCTTCCCGGAGCCCTTGCCGCGCCTCGCGATCCTTTCCGAAAGCCTCGCCATCCTGAACGACCGAACGCTTTTCCCTGAAAAAACGCAAAACCTGCTCCGCCAGCACCTGCAAACCTCGCTGGACGTGCTCGCCGATTACCCGCAGCAGCCGCTGCATGGCGACGCCCATGCCGGAAACCTCATGAACACCACCCGCGGCCTGCTTTGGACCGATTGGGAGGATACCTTCGCCGGCCCCGTCGAGTGGGACCTGGCCTCCATCATCTGGAACTCGCTCCTTCTCGATGAGGATCACACCACCGTGGCCGCCATCCGAGATGCCTACGGCCCCGTGGACGAAAAAGCCCTCCAGCAGTGCCTCATCGCCCGAGCCGCCGTGATCACCGTCTAGTATCCGATTTTATATCCGAATCCGAACGAAGACCGGCAGCGCAAGCTCCAGGCCCGCATTGACTGGCTGGCGGCCCTTTGACGAACAAACCTCCGCCTTGACCTCTTGACCACCTTGACCCATTTGACAGCCCGTCCATGCCCCCCTCCGACCTTCCCCGCACTCTCGCCATTGGTTCCGACCACGGCGGCCTCGTGCTCAAAAACGCCGTCGCGGCGCATCTGAAGGCCGCGGGTTTTGAAGTCGAGGACGTCGGCACGCACACGATAGCCAGCGTGGACTACCCGGACTTCGCGGAAATGGTCAGCGAACGTGTTTTGGACGGCCGCGCGGACGCGGGCATCCTCGTTTGCACCACCGGCATCGGCGTCAGCATCGCCGCGAACCGCCACGCCGGCATCCAGGCCTCCCTCGTGCATGATGTGGAGACCGCCAAAATCACCCGCGAGCACAACGCCTCCAACGTCCTCTGCCTCGCTGGCAAAACCACGCCCGAAGCCACCGCGAAAGCCATCGCGGACGCCTGGCTCGCCACCCCCTTTGCTGGAGGCCGTCATGGCCGCCGCGTCGATAAAATGAACACCCAAGCCCACCCCCTCAGCATCCTCGCCTCCGCCGATCCCGCCGTCGCCCACATCATCCAGGGCGAGCAGCATCGTCAGCAGGACCACATCGAGCTCATCGCGAGCGAAAATTTCACCAGCCGCGCCGTCATGGCCGCACAGGGTAGCTGCCTGACGAACAAATACGCCGAAGGTTACCCCGGCAAACGCTGGTATGGTGGCTGCGAAGAGGTCGATAAAGTCGAGCAGCTCGCCATTGACCGTGCTTGCGAGCTTTTCGGAGCCAAATTCGCCAATGTACAGCCCCATTCCGGCTCGCAGGCGAATGCCGCCGTTTATTTCAGCGTGCTCCAGCCCGGCGACAAAGTCCTTGGCATGAACCTCGCCCACGGCGGTCATTTGACCCACGGTAACCCTGCGAACTTCAGCGGCCGCTTCTACCAGTTCTGTCAATACGGCGTCGGCGCCGACGACGAACGCATCAACTACGACGAACTCGCCGAAGTCGCCCTGCGTGAGAAGCCGAAGATGATCACGGCCGGTGCCAGCGCCTACCCTCGCATCATCGACTTCAAAAAGATGAGCGAGATCGCTAAGAGCGTCGGCGCTTACCTCTTTGTCGATATGGCCCACATCGCTGGTCTCGTCGCCGGTGGCGCGCATCCTTCGCCGATGGAATACGCCGACTTCGTCACCACCACGACGCACAAGAGCCTGCGCGGCCCCCGTGGCGGCATGATCCTCACCAACAACGAAGACCTCTTCAAAAAGATCCAGAGCCAGGTCTTCCCCGGCGTGCAAGGCGGCCCGCTCATGCACGTCATCGCCGCCAAGGCCGTCTGCTTCGGCGAATGCCTCAAGCCTGACTTCAAAGACTACACCGCCCAGGTCGTCAAAAACGCCCAAGCCCTCGCCGCTGCGCTCAGCGCCCTCGGCTACCGCATCGTCAGCGGCGGAACCGACAATCACCTCATGCTCGTCGATCTGCGTCCGAAAGGCCTCAACGGCAAAATCGCCAGCGAGACCCTCGACAAAGCCGCCATCACCGTGAACAAAAACGGCATCCCCTTCGACACCGAGAAGATCACCCTCGGCGGCGGCATCCGCGTCGGCACTCCCGCCGTCACCACTCGCGGCATGAAAGAAGCCGAGATGACCCAAATCGCCGCCTGGATCGACCGTGCGCTCACCCACCGCGAGAACGACGCCGTCTTGGCCGAGATTCGCAAAGAGGTGAGTGCGGCCAATCAGCGGTTTCCGCTTCCATAAAGCGAAGTGCTAGGTTTCAGCTTCTGAAAATTCAGCGGGATGTCGAAAGGCATCCCGCTTTTTTTGGACCAGAAGGATGGGGCCTTGGTCATGCGGCAAAGAGGGCTTGAAGTGCGGGCAGGAGTGCCCGCATCACTTCATGAAAAAGGGCCATGCGGTGAAGCATGGCCCTTGTGGGAATGGGGATGTTCGCCTGACGGGGATCAGACGGTGCCGAAGATGGTCTTGCCGGTGCTGAGGAGGTCGTTGCAGGCTTCCTTCATGCGGTCGCAGAGGCCTTGCTCGCCTTTTTTGAGGTAGGCACGGGGGTCGTAGGCTTTCTTGTCGCCGATCTCGCCGTCGATCTTGAGGACGCCGGCGTAGTTTTTCATCATGTGGGCCACGATGGGACGGGTGAAGGCGTATTGGGTATCGGTGTCGATGTTCATCTTGATGACGCCGTAGCCGAGGGTCTCGCGAATTTCTTCGAGAGGGGTGCCGGAGCCGCCGTGGAAGACGAGGTCCATCTCGGCGGCAGCGCCGTATTTGGCGGTGACGGCGGCCTGGCCGTCCTTGAGGATGGTTGGCTTGAGTTTGACGGCGCCGGGCTTGTAGGAGCCGTGGACGTTGCCAAAGGTGGCGGCGAACATGAAGCGGCCGATGCCGTTGAGGGCTTCATAGACGGCGACCATGTCTTCCGGGGTGGTGTAGAGCTTGTCATTGGCGACGCCGGAGGTGTCGTGACCGTCTTCTTCACCGCCGACGACGCCAGCCTCGACTTCGAGGATGATGTCGAGCGCGGCGCACTCTTTGAGGAGTTCCTTGGAGACTTTGATGTTCTCTTCGAGGCTGAGCTCGGAGCCGTCGAACATGTGGGAGTTGAAGAGATTGCCTTTGCCGGCCTCACGACGTGCCTTGGTGGCGGCGAGGAGGGGCTTCAAAAACTTCTCGACGTTCTTGGGGTGGCAATGGTCGGTGTGGAGGGCGACGAGGACGTTGTAACGCTCCGCGAGGATGTGAACGGCCTCAGCGAGGACGATGGCTCCGAGGGCCATATCTTTGACGGAGGTGCCGGAGGCGAACTCACCACCGCCAGTGGAGACCTGGATGATGCCGTCGGACTTGCTCTCGGCGAAGGCCTTCAAGGCTCCATTGATGGTGGGCAGAGAGGTGACGTTGATGGCGGGATAGGCGTAGCCGCCTTTCTGGGCGGCATCGAGCATGGCACGGTATTGAGCGGGAGTGGCGACGGGCATCTTTGAATGTTAGATTGGGGATTTCTGATTCCTGATTCGGAGAGCTGAGAGCATGAATCAGGAATCAAGATTCATGAATCAGGTGTTGAGCAAGCAGTGAGCGGGCCAGCGGAGGCTTTTTAATTATAGCTGCGGATGGCTCCGACGCGGACGCGGCGGGTGCTGTGGGCTTCATCGCCGGGAAGATCGATCTCGTCTCCGGGGACGTGGCCGATGAGGGCTTTAGCCTTCTCGGAGAGATAGGAGATGATGTTTTTCTCCAAGTCGCCATCCCAAGCACCGAGGATGCTGAGGCTCTCAGAGGTACCATCGGCGAGGTCGGTGAGTTCGACAACGGTGCCGATGCCAACTTTGTCGTTGGGGGTGTTGGCGAAATCGGTGCCGTGGGCGTGGCGGATCTCACGCTCACATTTGCCCTGCATACGGAGGAGGACGGCCTGCTGATCACGGGCGGCTTTGTAACCGCCGTTTTCGCGAAGGTCACCTTCGGCACGGGCGATCTGGATTTCCTTCTTGTTTTCAGGAATCTGGACGTTCACGAGGTCTTCGAGTTCCTTCTTTTTACGCTCAAGAGATTCCCAGGAGACGATCAGGCGGTCGTCCTGACGGGCGGTGGCGTTTTCAGCCATCATGGCCTCCATTTCAGGGCGCGATTTGATGATGCGAGCCATGAGAGAACGGCTGGTGAGGTCATCAAAGGCGGAACTGCCAAGGATGCGCTTGGCGAGGAGGCGAATGTCTTCTTCCTCGGCATCGGCGACCATTTCGCCGAGCAGGCCGGAGTCTTCGGAAAGGAGGCTTTGGAGGCGTCCAGTGCGCTTGGGTCCGCCTTCCATCTGATCGTAGTCGATGACATCGAGGATGGCGTGGCCGAGGTCGATATCGAAGCAGGACTCGGCGAGGCCTTTGCGCTCGCGGGCCATCCAGATGAGGAGATCGGCGCTGAGGTTGCGATTGCGGAGGCACTTTTTAAGGGCATCGGCGAGGACATCGAGCTCGTCGTTGTCGTTGAGCACGATGGCGATCTCGGCGACGGCCTTGCCGCCGGTGCGGGTGAGCTGCTGGAGGATTTCCGGCACCCAGGCACGGTCAGGGAAGGCGGTGGGGAAGGCGCGGTAAACCCGGGCGAGTGCGGCGGAGGCGAGCGTCTTGATGGAATCGGCCAGGATGGCGCGAGTCTCGGAGACGAGATCGGCGAGCTTCAAGCTGCCGAGCGGAGCGGTGGCGCCGAGGTTTTCGATGAGTTCATCACGAGCGAGGAGGAGCTGGACGCTTTCCTTGAGCTGGAGTTTGTAGCTCTTGCGGACGGTATCGGTGATGTCCTGGAAGATGGGGACGAGCTCCGTTTTGGCGTCTTCGAAGAGGTCGAGGTCTTTTTGGATGCTGGCGAGGGCGGCAAGCTTGCCCTTGAGATCGCGGACGGCGAGGAAGCTCTTCACCATCACGGTGCCGGGCTTTTCCGTCTGATCGCGGAGGATGAGCTTTTCAGCCCGTTTGGCGGGGACGACGACGTGGCGGTGGGCTTTGAGAGCCTTTTTGGCGGTCTCCCACCAGCGCTTGTATTCAGCCTCGGGGATGATTTTGCCCTTCAGAAGGATTTCGAGGCCGTCGAGGGAGAGGGTGTTGCCGCTGCTTTTGAGGGCCAGCTCGACGAGAGCGGGGGCGTTGTCCTTGGCGAGGGCTTTGAGGCCATCGAGATCGGTGAGACGGCGGGCGAGGATGCTATCACTTGGGAGGATTTCCAGGGAGTTCGCCGCGAAGCCGAGCTTCATGGTGTGGCCTGGTTTTCCTTCGAAGTCGATGCCGATACGATCTCCGAGGAGATCCCATTCGGTGATGCGACCGATGCCCCAGCTTTTATGCTGGACGGCGGTGCCGGGTTCGAGCTTGGAGATTTTTTCTGCATCTGCGCCGGAGAGCTTGCCGGCTGCCACAAGATTTTGCACCTCTGGATTCATGGGGAGGTGAGATTAGACGCTGGGAGGGCTGTGGCAAGGGATGGTTTTGGCCGGGTGTTATTCGCCGGGGGAATCGGGCTGTCAGACGAGGGAAATGCCGAGGTTTTGAAAAAAGTGCTTTTCAAACGGACTGCTTTTTTTGTAACCTACGCCTCATGAGCACTCTGAGTACAGCCAAGGTCATTCAAGAGGAACGTGATGAAATCCAGCGGCAGCGCGGGGTGCGCTTCCCCCGGCCAGAAGGCCCTGGGGGAACCGAAAAGGATAAAAAAGAGGCCGAGGCGTGCCCGCCTGCTCCTGCCGATGAGAAGGGGAAAGGCCCGCTGGGACTGTGCTTTTCCGGCGGCGGCATCCGCAGTGCCACGCTGAACCTGGGCATCCTGCAGGCGCTACACGAGGCGGGCCTGCTGAGGATGATCGACTACCTCTCGACGGTCTCCGGCGGCGGCTACATCGGCTCCTGGTTCACCGCGATGCGGCACCGGCTGGCCCTGGCGGGCAAGGACGCGGCCTCAGACGATTTTTTGAAGGAAGGGGAAATCTCTGGCTCACCCACACTGCGGCATCTGCGCAGCTTCTCCCGCTACCTGGCCCCGAAAGCGGGCATCACCAGCGGGGACACCTGGACGATGGCGGCCATATGGCTGCGAAACACCGGTCTCATCCAGCTCATGGTGGTGAGCATCCTGGTCCTGCTGATGGTCCTGGTGAATGGCGTGCCCACCGCTTTCCAATACATCGTACACGATGGAAGGTATCCCAGCCTCCCCGTCCTGTGCTGGCCGGAGACGCTGTGGTTCTGGATGGTGGTGGTACAAATACTCTGCGGGTTGGTGGCTTACAACACGATGAGCGGCCAGCTCGATCTCGTGGCGAAAAACCAGGCGGACGAGGTGAAACAGGCCACGCCTTGGGGGCCTGCCCTCAAAATCGCCTTGAGCCTGACGACGGCCTCTTTCCTGGGAGCCGCGCAGATTTACCTCCACTATGGCTGCATGGTGCTAGGAAAGCAGCCCTCGGTGTGGACGGAGGACTTCGTCGTCTGGGGTTTCACCGGCTTTGTGGCCGTGCTCTGCGTCAGACTGATCCGCAAGACGATCCCGGACGAGGTGTGGAAAGGAGACGGCAAACTGAAGAAAGGCGTGGGCCTTGGGGAGAAGGCGTTTTTCTATCTAGGGGGCTTCGCGGTGCAATGGCTGGCCGGGATGACGGTGGTCTGGGCGCTGGGGGAGGTGTTTGAGGCCCTCGTGGGCACATCTCCTGCCAAAGGGCTGAGCGGCCCGCCGATCTCCTGGGCTGCCATCTTGAGCGTGCCGATGCTCATGATTTGCTATGGCCTCGTGCAGGTGATGTCGATCGGCATCCTGGGAAACCGCTCCAGCAAGCAGTCGCTTGAGTGGCTGGCCCGAGCGGGTGCCTGGGCGCTCATGGTCATCACCCTGGCCGCCCTAGTGATGGGCGTGGTGGTGGCGGGACCGCAGCTCGTGGACCTGCTCTTCAGCGCCAAAACCTCCACGTGGCTCAAGACCAGCCTCGTCGGAGGCTGGATCACCGCCTCCGTCTCCGCCGTGGTTCTCGGCAAAGGAGAAAGCACCAGCGGCAAGCCGAACACCTCAGGCATCAAAGAGCGCCTGCTAGGCTTCCTGCCGCTCATCATGCTGGCCGGCATCCTGCTCCTACTGAGCTGGGTGGTGCGCTGGATGTTCATCAAGCTCATGGCGGCACCTCCCTGCCAGGCGCACGCCTTCCTGGCGGATTACTTTGATGAGGGAAAAGGCTTTCCGTGCCTGTGGCTGTTTTTGACAGTCATTTTCGCGGCACTCTCCTGCCTCCTCGTCTGGCGCATCGATCTCAACGAGTTTTCGATGAACCCCTTCTACCGCAACCGCCTCGTGCGCTGCTACCTCGGAGCCACCCGGCAGGATGCCCGCCAGCCCCACGGCAGCACCGGCTTCGATTTCGCTGACGACTTCCCGATGGCCGAGATGCAAAACACCTCCCCGGTGTATGACAAGCAGGCCAAACCGCTTTTTCCCGGCCCGCTGCACATCATCAACATGGCCGCCAACTCCGGCACCAGCGCCGGCCTGGATACCCAGGAGCGCAGCGCCGAATCCTTCAGCCTCACCCCCCTGCACGCCGGCTTCAACCACATGCGCTTCGCCATGCCGCAGAGCGAGCGTGACCCTCTAGTCAAAGTCCCCCACCGTGCCTATTCCCCCACCCCTGGCTACGCCGGTGACTGGACCCTCGGCCAGGCCCTCTCCGTGTCCGGCGCCGCCGCCAGCCCGAATTCCGGCTACCACACCTCCCCCATCGTGGCCTTTCTCCTCACCCTCTTCAACGCCCGCCTGGGCTGGTGGACCGCCCGCCCGGGTGACGAGGAGTCCGGTGCCAACCGCCCACGCGGCTTTTTCGGCTACCTCAAATACCTGGCCATGGAGCTGACCGGCTCCGCCAGCCTCACCTCGCGCTTCATCTACCTTTCAGATGGCGGGCACTTCGAAAACCTGGGCCTCTACGAGCTCGTCCGCCGCCGCTGCCGCCTCATCATCGTGGGAGACGGCGAGTGCGATCCCGGCCACACCTTTCACGCCCTCGGCACCGCCATCCGCCGCTGCCAGGTGGACATGGGGGTGGACATCGATATCGACACACGCGACCTCGTCCCCGATGAGAAAACTGGCCTCTGCCGCGCCCACGCCGCCTTCGGAACCATCAAATACCCGGACGCTCCCCCGGCCACGCTCGTCTATCTTAAATCCTCCCTCACCGGCGAAGAGGAACTCGATATTCAGCAATACAAGAGCCTCAGCCCCACCTTCCCCCACGAATCCACTGGCGACCAGTTCTTCAGCGAATCGCAGTTCGAAAGCTACCGGAAGCTCGGCCTGCATATGGCCCGGAAAACTCTCGAACCCAACGACAATGCCAAAAAGAGGATCAAAGCGATCAAGAAGCTGCCCGCCACCGCATCGAACTGGACCGCCCACAACAACGCCTTCGACAAATACTTTGAGGAATTGCAGCTCTTCTGGAAGCCGCCGCCCCGCATCTCCTCCGCCAGCTTTGTGAATCACTCCACCCAGCTCACCGCCATCTGGCGGGAGGCCCAAAAAGACCCGGACCTCGCTGGCTTCGACGCCGTGATCATACCGAAATGGAGCCGCCTGCACAGCGTTTGCTGCGGACTTCCAGTCGATGTGCAGGCCGCAGAAGCCATGCCCGCCACCCTTGCCCTCGCCCCGGAGCCCGCCCGCAAGGCCGCCTACCTCTGCCAGGAACTGCTCCAGCTCATGGAAAACGTTTACCTGGACCTCGATCTGCACCACGCCGCAGGCCACGAGGATCACCGTGGCTGGATGGAACTTTTCAAATACTGGGCCAAGCAACCCGCCATCCGCCAGTCATGGCAGTTGACCTACCAGACCTTCGGCGAACGCTTTGAAACCTTCTGTGACGAGGTTTTGGACATGCCTGCGAAGTCCAAGCCCCCCGAAAGCTAACTTTCCTGATAATCGTTGTTGCCAAACCACGGTAAATTTTGTTAAACAAGCCTAGTTCCATGAAAAACCGATTCGTACTCATCGCCCTCGCCGCCCTCTCCCTCGTCGGCTCCGCCTCTGCGGACATCCAGTCGCCTCCGGGACATCATTATAACTGGAGCCGCAAACTTAGCCGCGGCCTCGGAAATATGGTCTTCAGCCCCATGGAGTATGCCACCCGCTGGCGTTACACGAATGCGGAGTCCGGCCCTCTCGCCGCCATCTCTGACGCCGCGATTGAAGGCTCCAAGCGCAGCGTCGTCCGCATGGTTACCGGTGCTTATGAAATCCTCACCTTCCCCTTCCCCTCCTGGAAGCTGACCTACCGCCCACCTTTCTACCGCAAGGAGTATGTGGACAACTGGTGGGGCTACACCGAGTTCCCACAGGATTTCGGCCAGTTGACTCAGACGACCTACTCGCGTCGTCAGGGCTGGTAAGAGGCCTCCGATGATTTTCAGAAGGCGCAGGCTGTTACAGCCTGCGCCTTTTCTTTTTGCAAAAACACCGCCCCACTGCCATCTCAGCGCTCGCCATGCCCGCCGCCGATATTGACATCCAAAAAGTCGCCAAGCTCTCCCGTCTCTCGCTCACGACCGAGGAGGCTGCGCACTACGAAAAGCAACTCAACGGCGTCCTGGCCTACATCGACACGCTCACCGCCCACGATCTCGGGGACGTGGAGCCCACCGCGCATGCGATGCCGGTCTTTGATGTGCTCCGCGTGGATGAAGAGCGCCCCGGTTTCACCCAGGAAAAATGCCTCTCGAACGCCCCCAAACGCGTCGGCGATCAATTTCAAATCCCCAAGGTCATCGAGTGATCTGAAAATCACCAATCAGGAATCCAAAATCAGGAATTCAGCATGTCTCTCGCCACTTCGACCATCGCCCAGCTTCGCCAGCGCCTCACCGCCGGGGAAATCACACCGCGCGACATCGTGCAGGATGTCGCCAAGGCCATTGAGGCTCGCAACAGCGAACTCGGTGCCTACTTGAGTTTCGACACGGAGGCCGCGCTGAACGAAGCCGATGCCGCCGACAAGTCCCTGCCGCTTGGTGGCATCCCGATTGGCATCAAGGACAACATGAACGTCACCGGCCAGCCCTGCACCTGCGCCTCGAAGATCCTCGCGGAGAACTACACCGCGCCTTACGACGCCGGCGCGATCCAAAAGCTGCGACAGGGCGGTGCGCTGCCCTTTGGCCGCCTGAACATGGATGAGTTCGCCATGGGCTCGACGACGGAAAACTCCGCGCTCGGCGTCACCCGCAATCCTCGCGATACCAGCCGCGTGCCGGGCGGTTCCAGCGGTGGCAGCGCCGCCGCCGTGGCCGGAGACATCGCCATTGCTGCGCTCGGCAGCGACACCGGCGGCTCGATCCGCCAGCCCGCCGCTCTTTGCGGCTGCGTGGGCCTTAAACCGACCTACGGGCGTGTCTCGCGCTTTGGCCTCGTGGCCTTCGCCTCCTCGCTCGACCAGATCGGCCCCATCACGAAGACCGTCGAAGATGCCGCGCTGCTGCTGAATCATCTCTGCGGCAAGGACGGGCGCGATTCCACCTCACTCGATGTCGAGGTGCCGGACTTCACCACCGGCATCGGCAAGGACATCAAAGGGCTGCGGGTCGGTTTGCCGAAGGAATACTTCATCGAGGGCACGCACGCTGGTGTCTCCGCCGCCGTCGATGCCGCCATCAAGAAGCTCGAAAGCCTCGGTGCCATCATCGAGCAGATTTCCCTGCCACACACGGAGCTCGGCGTGGCCACTTACTATGTCCTCGCTCCCGCAGAAGCCTCCGCGAACCTCGCCCGCTTTGACGGCGTGCGTTACGGTCACCGCAGCAGCAGCGCTGGCGACCTCATGGAGCACTACGTAAAGAGCCGCTCCGAAGGATTCGGCCCGGAGGTGAAGCGCCGCATCCTGCTCGGCACCTACATGCTCAGCAGCGGCTACTATGATGCCTACTACCTCCGTGCTCAAAAAGCCCGCACTTTGATCCGCAATGACTTCACCGAGGCCTTCTCGAAGGTCGATGTCATCGTCTCCCCCACCAGCCCCGCTCCGGCACACAAGCTCGGCGAATTGAAGGACAATCCGCTCGCCGCCTATCTCGAGGACGTTTTCACCATCCCGGTGAATCTCGCCGGTCTTCCTGGCATCAGCGTGCCCTGCGGTGATATCGAAGTCGATGGCGTGAAACTGCCCGTCGGCCTGCAAATCATCGGCAAGCCGCTGGATGAGGTCACGGTGCTGCGAGCTGCGCACGCTTACGAGCAGGCGCGGTGATCACTCCCCTACCCTGACGATCCCGCGCTCGATGGCGATGGCGACAGCGTTGGTGCGGTCAAAGGCATCCAGCTTCTCCAAAATGATGCTGATGTGCAGGCGGATGGTGCCCATGCTCAGCTTCATCAGGTCCACGATTTCTTTCGTGCTCTGACCGCGGACAAGCAGCCGAAGGATCTCCAGCTCGCGTTCCGTGAGCGGCTTGCGCTTTTCGCGGGCTTTGAGCTTCGCGTTGATGGCGGCGGGAAAGTAGCCCTTGCCTCCGGCGATGGTGCGGATGGCATCGAGCACCTCCTCACACTCGCAGGACTTCGTGAGATAGCCACGGGCACCGGCGCTGACGGCGCGGTAGATGTCCTCCTCGCCATCGAGGATGGTCAGCATGAGCACGCGGGCATTGGGGAACTCGTTGCGGATGATGGACAGCGTCTGCACGCCGTTTTGATCCGGCAGATCGTAATCCATGAGCACCACATCCGGCCGGTGGAGACGGTATTGCTCGATGGCTTTAGTCCCCGTGCCTGCCTCGGCCACCACGGCCATGTCCTTTTCCGCATTGATCGGCACGGAAAGGCCAAGGCGGGTGGCGAAATGGTCATCGACGATCAGGACGCGGATTTTTTTGCTGGTGCTCATGAGAGTGGTTTCGCGGGAGCGACACGACTGGGGTTGATCTGGACTTCGAGATACACGCGGGTGCCAAAGCCGGGCCGGCTTTCGATGCGGAGCTGGCCGCCGAGCTTTTCCGCCCGCTCCCGCATGCCGCTGAGGCCGAAATGCCCCGCTTCGGCGCTGGCAGCCTCCAGATCGAATCCGCGACCATCATCGCAGATTTCCAGGCAAATACGCTCTGGCTCGTAATCGAGACGCAGGTTGATGTTTTTGCCCTGCGAATGCTTCCGCGCATTCGCCACGGCCTCCTGAGCAAGACGAAGAAAATTCGTCTCCATCGTGCCAGCGAGCCGAAAGGGCGTTCCATTCACCACCACGCGAAAATCCGCTCCGGCGGCGGTGGCGAGCGGTTTGAGCAGTTCCTCCATGGCTGCAGGAAGGCCGCGCTGCTCCAGCGCCACGCTGCGCAGCTCACGAATCGTCGAGCGTGAATCCTCGCGGGCACGGCGCAGCAGGCGGCGGGCGAGGTCCAGCGTCTCCGTGGCATCGTGGTTGCCACCGTTGAGCTTTTTGAAGGTGCTATCGAGCAGCATGTTCACGCCCACCAGTTCCTGCTCCAACGTGTCGTGGAGATCCCTGGCAATGCGCTGGCGTTCCTCCAGCGTGGCATGCTGCTGGGCCTGCTGCTGGATCATCTTGGATTGGCGGGCGACGATGAATTGCAGGGCCAACGCCCAGGCGGCAATCATTACGGCCAGCGCCACGACTCCACCGAGCACCCACAGCGCATGGCGCTCATTCCACCACGGAGGCCGGGCGATCACGGCAATGTCTCCCGGCTCCCGCAGCAGGATGCGGAAGCTGGTGGCATTGCGTGGAATGACGAGCGGCCGGTCCGTCACCAGTTCACAAATGCCGGTGAGGCGCAGCGTCGTGCCGGGCTCAAACTCCTCCGAAGGAACCGAGGGATAGCTCAGCATGGCGTCAAAGACCTGACCGCCTGCACGGCAGATCAGTGTACTGGCCTCACGCCCACGATTCAGTTCCAAAAACTCCGCGTTCAGCGTCACCAGCTCGCATTGCTCAGCACTGTTGCGCTGAGCGGCGGCTCGAAACGCCACCGGTGTGAGCACGGCACCATCACCCACCTTTTTCACATCCACCGCACTCAAGCTCGGGCGGAAAGCCGTGACCACTGGATAGCCCTCTGCCTCCACCTCATCACCCCGTTGGATACCCACCGGCTGCGCCGTCTGCACAAACATGCTTCCGCCCGCATCCCGAAGATATAGCCCACGCCCTTCCACCACATGCGTGGCCTGCCCACGGACCCGGACACGTTCACGCAAGGGCGAATCGACCCGCAGCAATCCGTTGATCGGCACCCTGGGCACCTGCGCCGTGGTCTTGGGCTCTTCGATAATCTCGAAGGCATCCAGCCCATGCACAAAGAGCAGCCGGCCGGACATCTGCCGCTGGTCATTGAAGTGCGTGCCGGCCACGCCACGCACCTTCACGCGTCGTTCCAAAAGCTGCCACGGAAGCTTGGAGAGCGGCTCACGCTGTGGCATGAGCGATCTCACCAGCCAGCCATCGATTTGCAAATCGACGACGAGACTCTGATCCATGAACGAGGTGCCTTTCACCACGGCCACGACCTCCACCGGCTGGCTGTCCATCGCGGGTTGAAAAAGCTCCTCCACGCCGACAGGCAGGTGTGCTGGCAAACCGCCCGCGCCGTTCTCCTGAATCATTTTCGGGATGACGACGGGTAGGAACTCCCCCTCGCTCACCTCGCCAGTGACCTCCAACCGCATCCCCTGGGCATAAGGTTTCGTCGGGCGCTTCTCCTCCGGCACCCCTACGCAGATGCCCTCCGTGCCATCGTGGACGAACAATACGCCCCAGTCGGGATGGTAAAAGGTGGTCACCGCCTCAATCTTCACGCTCGGGTGCTCCCGCGCCTTATTGGGGGCCATCTCACGGATCACCCGGATGGAGCTGATCGTCTCCACACCCGCGGCGGAAAGCGCGAGTGAGAGAAAAACGATGAGCCGAAGTGCAGACATGCGGTTGAATACTACTCACACGCACCTGCGGAAACGAGTTGTTCATGTGACTAAATGACGGAGGCCGTCACGAGAGCACGATGCACCCCATTTTTGCCGTGGACATCGGACGGACGACGTGTTGCCATTCCGCATGCTTCGCCGCGTTGTTTTCCTGCTTGTCATTGCTCTCAGCTCATTCGGCCTCTGGTGGTTGTTTTTGCGCTCGCCAGAGCGGCAAATCCTCGCTGCTCAGGAGACCTTCATGGAGGCATTGGAGGAGCATGACTGGGAGGCCGTTTCTTCAATGCTGGCGCCTGACTTCGCCGGTCCTCAGGGCCTGAATACTCAAACCGTCATGCCCGAGCTTCAGAAGGCTCTCGGCGGATTTGTCACGCTCGATATCGAGGTGCTCGAACCCGCCGTCCAAGCCTCACCCAAGCTGGGAGTCAGCACGCAGCGAATCAAGGTCATCGGCCTCGGCAGCTCGTTTGCCATCGCTGTGCGCGAGCGGGCGAATCAATTGCAAACGCCATGGCTGCTCCATTGGCGTAAAATCGGTTTCTGGCCTTGGAACTGGGAACTCACCCAAGTTCACAATGATTCCCTGTGAGCACGGGCGGGCTTGCTTCCTTGCCACCTTAGCTGAAGCCGCAAAACTGCATTCGCCATGAAAACACCACTCCTTACCCTCCTCCTCTCCGCCCTCCTCACGTTGAATGCCCTCGCCGGAAAATCCGGCTGGGAGGAAAACTACGAAAAAGCCATCGCCGAGGCAAAAGAGAGCAAAAAACTCGTCCTCCTCGATTTCACCGGCTCGGACTGGTGCGGCTGGTGCATGAAGCTCGACGAAGAAGTGTTCTCGACCTCTGCCTTCAAGAAATTCGCCAAGGAGAACCTCGTGCTCGTCGAGCTCGACTACCCGCATGGCAAGAACCAGACGAAGAAGCTCAAGGAGCAAAACGCCTCTTTGAAGAGCAAATTTGGCATCCGTGGCTACCCCACGCTGATCGTCATTGATGCCGACGGCAAGGAACAGGCTCGCTGGGGTGGCTACAGCAAGACCTTCCTCAGCGAACTGAAGGAAAAACTTGGCTCCATCAAAAAGTGATCAACGGGGGGCATCCTCTGGATTCCACGCCTCCATCGCCAAACTGGCCGCACCGAGCGCCCCGGCCTCACTCCCCAAATGGGTGAGCACGAGGCGAAGGGGGGAATGCGCTAGCGCTGGGATGCATTCCAGGCTGCGAACCATGACATCTTCACAAAATCGGCTGCCCAACGAGGTCAGCGGCCCGTGCAGGAAGAAGACCCTCGCATCAATCATCAACTGCGCCATGCCTAGCACGCGGGCGTAGTCCGTCACCACCGCGTTCCAGGCACATCCACGGGTGCCCGCCAACTCCATCAGGGCCGTCCGCAAATCCTCCGGGGCTTGCTCACTCTCTCCCGCGCCCTGCAATCGCCTCCACACCGTCCCGGCCGAGAGCACGTCGTGAACCTGCTGCGTCCCGCCATCCAACGGCCATGGCAGCATGCCAATCTCACCCACGGCATGATGGGCACCCGGCAGGAGCCGACCGCCCTTCACCACCCCCAGTCCGAACCCCAAACGGGCACGCACCACCGCAAAATCATCCTCATTCTTGCCGCCGCCAAACGAGCGCTCGGCGAGCGTGATCACATGCAGGTTGTTCTCCACCGTCACCCGAACGCCCAGACGCCGCGTCAGTTCGCCCGCAAGCGGCACGTGACTCCAATCAGCCTGAAATTGCGAGTAAACCACCTCACCCTTCACAGGATCCACCAGTCCGGGCGAACCCACGCCCACCCCGAGCAGCATCCCGGATGCCCCCTGGCTCAGTTGGCGCACTGCGCCCTCAAGGCGATCAATCATGCCAGCCGCCGTGATCTGGGCTGGCAAAGGTTCGTGCAAAGTCACCTCGCCCCCGCCCGCGAAATCGAGACGCACGGCCCGCAAGCTCCCCCCGGTGAATTCGATCCCAGCAAACCATCCCGCCTGCGGCACGAGCCTCAAAAGCCGTTTGGGCCTGCCGAAGGCACCACGCTCCAAGCCAGATTCGGCGAGGTATCCCTGCCGCACGAGATCCTCCACATGAATGCCCATCGTGGAGGGCGCAATCTCCAAAATCTCCGCCAAGGCTCCGCGAGACGCGGCACGACCATGCCGGATCTCGCGCACGATTCGCACATGCAAGTCTTGCTGAGTAGATTTAAAGGTCCGCATGATGCTTTAGGCTCCCTCCGCCGCAGGGCCGAATCGTCAAGCCAAGCCTTTAGAAAGCACGTTCCCCGCCAAAATCACGCCCGCGCCGTGATGGGCGTGCGGCGGTCATCGCGGAAGAAGGTCTCCATGCGCTGGCGAAGGTCCGCGTAGAAGCTGCGAGCCATGTCTTCGAGCATGTCCGCCTTGAAGCTGATGCCGCTGCTGGCCGCCGCATCGCGGGCGGCGCGAATTTTCTCATCAAAGGAACGCTCCAGCTCCATCAGATGCTCCAGGAACTCCTTCGCGGCACGGCTGCGGTCCACGCCTTCGATCAGAGCACGCTCAAGCGGCTTGTTTTGCGTGAGGTGGAGCAATTTGCTCTCTCCCAGCTCCTTCATGTAGCGGTTGAAGCTCGTGAGGAAGGCCGTGCGCTCACGATCAAACTTCACCTCTTCACGGTCCAGCAGCGTATCGTAAGGTCCGGGCTTCGAGAAGAACTTCACCACGAGCGGAATGGTATCGACCAGCATGAAAAGCAGCGTGAGCACCAGATAAGCCACGAAAGCGAAGGTTCCTCCTTCCTCTCCATTCTTGAAAAGCTGATGGAGCGCCTGCGTCTGCTTCAAAATGTCACGCCGAGGCTCCGCCTGAATGATGGCGATGCGCTTATCCTCATCCAAAGTAAGCCGGCTAATTTCAGCGTGGAGGTTTTTGAGCTGGAGAAGCAGCGCATCAATTTGCGTCTTCAACGTTTCGCGGATGGCGTTTTGCTGCCCCACGAATTGATCCGCCTGCTGCTGCTGCACCTGCTGTTTGAGCACTTCGATGCGATCCTTTTCGGCCTTCAATCGAGCGGCATCTTCGGCGGCCTTGGCATCGAGAGCGGCATTCACGCCATCTTCGGCGGCTTTGATCTCAGCGACGAGCGTCACGCGGGTCTTCGTCATCGTATCCAGCACCCCGCTGAGGCGGGTGCTCTCCGCCCGACGCCAGGTGAGCTGGTCTTCCTGAATGCTTTTGGCACGCGGACCGAGGCCGATGATGCCACTGCGCTGGCCGTTGACCTCCCGCTCAAATTCCGTCTGCCAATGATTGAGCTCTCCGGCTATCTTTTGGTAATCGGCGCTCATCTTGGCCATCTCGGCATCAAGAGCTTCGAGCTTCGTTTTCAGCGGCGCGGAGGCCTCGGCCACTTTCGCCTCGCGTTCGGCCTTGGCCTTCTTTTCGTCCTCGGTGAGCGGTTTCTCGACCGGCTTGCCATTCTCATCGAGGAATTTGGCGCTAAAGCTGGCATTCCAGGCCTCACGCTGCTTGGCGATCTCGCCTTCCAGCGTGGTGATGCGGGTCTCGACAGCCACTTTTTGCTGTTTCGCCGTCTCGCGGGCTGCCTCGATCTCTTTTTGCCGATGCTCCTCAATGACGGAAGCCACGGTATCTTTGAAAAGCAGCAGCGTGAGCGGATGAGAGATCGTGATACCCATCAGCGCCGCCACCACCATACGAAGACCAAACTGCGCCGCCTTGCGGAAGAAGCTCTGGTAAGCGCGGTAGGTGGCCAGCAGCGCACGGTCCACCGTGAGAATGATGAAGGCCCACACCAGCGAGACCGGGGCGATGACCCACACATTGTCCGTCAGTGTGCTCAAAGCATAGGAGCAGGCGATGATGGCAAAGATGCTCGGCACCAGCACCGTGGCACCAAAGGCGACGTATTTACGGCGCTCCCAGGCGGGGCAGGCGTCGAGGTTGTCCGAAGAAGCGGCGGAGAGCCAGAAGAAGACACGTTCGATGCGGTCGAGGAAGGACATGGCGCGTGGGGGCGGGGTTGCGCGAGTGTGCGGGCCGCTTGCTTGGAGTCAAGGAGATGAATGAACGCGATTTTAGCGAATCATTCCCCAGTTCCGACCGAACGGGAAGTAGCAGAAGAGCGCCGGACCGATCAGATTGCGCTCGGGTACAGCGCCCCAGTAGCGGCTGTCAGAGCTGTTGTAGCTGTTATCGCCCATGGCCCAGTATTGCTCGGCGCCCAGTGTCTTCTGATTTCCAGGGGAAAGCATCTGGATGGATCCGTAGCCCCGGTATTTCCCCTCTTTGGCGGCCACCCGTTTCATGCCGCTTTCCTCGGCGGGCTTGCCATTGATCCAAAGCTCAGGCGTTTTCACCTCCAGGGTATCGCCAGGAACTCCGACGAGACGTTTGATATAATGCTGCGAACCCTGCTCAGCAGGCACGTTCATGTAAGGACTGCGAATGTCTTTGGTGGTGAAGACGAAGACCTCACCGCGCACCGGCTGGCGGAAATGATAGGCGAATTTGTTCACGAGCACATGATCACCCGTGTCCAGCGTGCCGCGGGCGATGAGCTGCCCCTTGGTGATGAGCTGACCGCCTAGAGCGGAGGGAGAAAACTGGCCCACCATGTCCGGCGTGACGTTGTCCGTCTTCATCTGCGGATATGCGCCAGTGTAACTAAAGAGGCCGAGGTTGTAGTGCGTGTTGATGAGCTGGGCCATCGGTGCCCAGATCCAGATCGTGTGGCCATCGTCAAAGTGCAGTCGGCAATGCGTGAAGAAGCCCAGCACACCATGCTCAGTAAGAGGCTCCGTCGCGCGGATGCGCCCCGTGTGATCGGAGGTCACGTCGATGTAGCTGCGCCCGGTGATGAAGTCTTTGCCCATCGAGAGGATGTTCGGCGTGGTATCCTCTTCGGTGTGGTTGGCCACGATGCCATAAAGCGTGGGCTGCATGGAACCGGTGGGGATTTTGAAGGGCTGGAGCAGGTAACTGCGAATGCCAAAGGCCACCACGATGGCCACGAAAAAGACTTCAATGTTATCCGCGATATCCGAGGGCTGAGCGCCCGGCAGGGCGCGTTCGCAGACGGCATTGATCTCACTGCTCAGCGTGTCGATCCGGGCCTTATCCCGCGCCCGCATGGCGTCCTCCAGGCTACTGCGCAGGGAGGTGATCTCCTGGAGCTTGGCCTCGGGCAGGATATCCCGCTTGTAATTGATGAAGCGCGTGACGCCCTTGTGGAGGAGCTTGGCGTGCTTCAGGTAGCGAGGAGTGAGAAAGGAGAACATCAGAGGCGGGCGGGCGGGCGGTGACAAAGGTCAGAATGAGCTCAGCCGTTGCGGGCGAGCAGGGCCTTGGCGGCTTTTTCGATCTTCGGTAGCAGCTTGGCCGGCAGATTCGTGAGCAGGGGCAGCGCGGGGCCTGTGCCAGCGATGCCCGCGAGCTCGACAGCATGATGCAGCACCATGATGGGGCTGTGCGCATTGCGGAGGTCTTCGAGGGCGGTGAACTCCTGGCGGATGGCGTCTGCTGTCTTGTAGTCCTTTTTCAAAATGGCCTTCAGCATGGCCGTTGAGCGGCTGGGAGCCACACACACGCAGCCGGCCGTGAAGCCTGCGACGCCGAAATCACGCATGTGAACGATGGCGGGCTGCTCGCCGATGCCGCTGATGATGATGTTTGGATCGACGAGCTTGGTGAGCTTCTTCAGATACGGGTCCTTCTTTGGGTCCTCGACGACGATGGCGTATTTGATCCACGAAATGAGGCCGTCATTCACGAGGCTGGCCGCCAGCTCAGGGGTAATGTAGGCCCCGTCTTTGATGTAGAGCACGGCCTTGAGGCCGGATTTTTCGACAAAATGACGAATCGCCGTGGCGACCCCTTCTGGCTTCGATGGGAAGAGCGTGGGCAGCAGCATCGCGGTGGGAAAAGCGAACTCGCTGAGGATTTTTGCCTGATCCATCGCCGTGCCATACATGGGGCCCACGGAAGGGACGATCCACATGTCTTCCGGGGAGAGATCGACGAGCATCTTCAGGAGGGAGTGATACTCGCTGAGGGCGATGTTGTAGAGATTCGCATTGCCCCCGTATAGCAGCGTGCGAATGCCGCCCTTGTGCATGTGCTTGATGAGCTTCGAGTTCTGCGACTTGCTGAGAGAGAAATCTTTATTCCGGCAGAGCGGCGGAACGGCGATGACGGAGGATTGCAGGTCGGCGAACGTGACGGGAGAGGTTTTCATGGGGCGGCGCAAAGGAGCGCAGGGGAGAAAGCGTGCAAATCCTTTCCAAGCCGACGCAGTTGAGCTGGGAATAACGATGGCCGAATGTTGACGCAGGGGCATTTTGGCTCCTACGCCTTGCTTTGAAGCCCTGAAATCCCATGCGCCGCCACCTCTTTGCCCTTCTTCTCCTCCTCACCGCCTGCTCGAAGCGGGATGTCCTCGTCATCGGCATGGATGCCACTTACCCACCTTTTGAGTTCGTGGATGAAAAAGGGCAGATCTCCGGCGTCAGCGTCGAAATCGGCCGTGAGATCGGCAAAACCGCCGGAAAGGAGGTCGAGTTCCGAAACATCAACTTCGACGGCCTGATCACCGCCCTGCGCACCGGCTCCATCGACCTCGTCATCTCCTCCATGACGGCCAGTGACGAGCGGCGGAAGTCGATCGACTTCTCCGAGCCCTATGTGAAGACCGGTCTGGCGATCCTGGCGGGAAAAGACGCACCTGTTCAGTCCGTCGCCGATTTGCAGACTCCCGGCCGGAAGGTCGTCGTGCGCCTCGGCACCACCGGCGAGAGCTGGGCACGTCAAAACCTGCCCAAAGCCGAGATCAAAGCCCTCGATCTCGATACCGCCTGCGTACTGGAGGTCGTGAACGGCAATGTGGATGCCTGGGTGTATGACCAACTCTCGATCATGAACTATCACGCCAAGCATCCCGAGAAGACCCGCGCCCTCCTGGCCCCGCTGCGGGAGGAATCCTGGGCCGTCGGCCTTCAGCAAGGCGATGCCGCTCGCAAGACGCTCGTGAACGAAACCCTCGCCCGCATGCGGAAAGATGGTTCCTTCGCCAAACTCGCTGAGCAGTTCATGGCGAAGGAACGCGAAATGATGAAGCAGCAGGGACTGCCCTTCGTGTTCGAGCTTCCCTAAACGAAAAACGCCGCCGTGGGATGCACGACGGCGATTGGAAAGCTCACACGGATTAGGCGTCGAGACCAAAGGCCGTGTGAACGACGCGGGCGGCGTTCTCCACTTCGGCTTCCTCGACGATAACGGCCGTTTTGATCTCGCTGGTGGAGATCATCTGGATGTTGATCTTCGCATCGGCGAGCGCTTTGAACATCTTCGCGGCCACGCCGCTGTGGCTGCGCATGCCAATGCCCACGACGCTGACCTTCGCGATGCCGCTTTGGGTGCGGAGCGTGGCCTTGTCGCCGAGATTGGGAACGACGGCCTTCAGAGCGGTCTCAGCTTTCGGCAGATCGGCCGCACTGAGCGTGAAAGAGATGTCCGTGATGCCGTCAAAACTCACGTTTTGCACGATCATGTCGATGGTGATGTTGGCCTGGGAGATGGCACCAAAAATGGCGGCGCTGATGCCAGGGCGGTCGGCCACGTCATCAATGGTGACCTTGGCTTGATTGCGTTCGAGGCTCACGCCGCGCACGACGACGGATTCCATGCCGGGGGTTTCTTCTTTCACGAGGGTTCCGGGGTTGTTGTTCATGCTGTTGCGCACTTCGAAGCGCACACCAAATTTGTTCGCAAACTCGACTGAGCGGCTCTGCATCACCTTGGAGCCGGAGGAGGCCATTTCGAGCATCTCTTCATAGCTGATCTCCTCGATCTTCCGCGCCGTTTTGACCACGCGAGGATCGCAGGTGTACACGCCGTCCACATCGGTGTAGATCTGGCAAAGGTCCGCCTTGATCGCCGCCGCCATGGCAATGGCCGTCAAATCGCTGCCACCACGGCCCAGCGTGGTGATTTCACCACTCGCGGTCTCGCCCTGGAAGCCGGCGAGCATGACGATATTGCCTTCATCGAGCATCTGCTTCACCGCATCCGGCGTGATGTTCACGATGCGGGCCTTCGTGTGCACGCGATCGGTCGAAATGCCAGCCTGCGCCCCGGTGAGGGAGACCGCCTTGCCGCCGAGAGCATTGATCGCCATCGCGGTGAGGGCGATGGTCGTCTGCTCGCCCGTGGCGAGGAGCACATCCATCTCACGCTCGACGGGCTCACGCTCTGGAGAAACTTCCTTCGCCAGCTTGATGAGATTATCCGTGACGCCGGACATGGCAGAGACAACGGCCACGACTTGGTTGCCAGCACGCTGCGTCTCCAAAATGCGGCGGGCGCAGTTGCGGATGCGTTCTGGATTGCCGACGGAGGTGCCGCCGTATTTCTGCACGATGAGAGCCATGCTGGGGTTGGGGAAAGGGCGGCGAAAATGGCACGCCGCCCCCCCTGCGCAAGCCCGAAGTCTCCTCAATTCATTCCCATTAAAACAAACAACCCGCAGCCTTGCGGCTGCGGGTTGTTAAATCCGATTCAGGAAGGCTGATTACAGCGACTTCTTGAGAGCGGCGGAAGGCACGAAGCGCACGGACTTCGAGGCCTTGATCTTCATCGAGGCGCCGGTCTTTGGATTGCGGCCAGTGCGGGCTTTGCGGCTGATGGGTTTGAAGGTACCGAAGCCGATGAGCTGCACGGGGCCCTTCTTCACGCCTTTGGCGATGGAGTTGAGGACGGCTTCAAGAGCATCGCCAGCGGCACGCTTGGAGGTTTCGCCGCCGAGGGCCTTCTGCACTTGTTCGATGAGTTGAGCTTTGTTCATGGTAGAGGAGTGGATGTATGTTGGTTGCTGCTCCCAGCCTTAATTTATGCGGGATTGTGACGATCTATGACTTGCTACCCGCTGTTCCGTCAAACATAAAAATCACGCCATGCCTGCCGAAAACCCCGCGCAAAATTTGAAAAAATTCTTGCTTCCCGATTCCGCCCCCTCCGTTCATCCCAGCGCTTTCATCGCTCCAGGGGCTGTCGTGCTCGGCGCGGTGGAGATCGGCTCCGAGTCCAGCGTGTGGTATACCTCCGTCCTACGTGGCGACATCAATCGCATCGTGTTGGGGCATCAAACGAACGTCCAAGACGGCTGCGTGCTTCATGTGAGCGATGATTTTGCCTGCGTGCTCGGCGATCGCGTCACCGTGGGGCACCGCGCCGTCGTTCACGCCTGCACCGTGGGTGATGAAGTGCTCGTGGGCATGGGGGCGATCATCCTGGACGGCGCTCAAATAGGCCCGAGATGTATCATCGCCGCCGGAGCGCTCGTGACGAAAGGCTCGGTCATCCCGGAAGGCTCCCTCGTTGTGGGTGCTCCGGCTAAGGTGGTGCGGTCGCTGACGCCGGAGGAGATGGCCGCCAATGCCAAACTAGCCCTCAAGTATGTGGAACTCTCCCGCCGCTACCTCGACATCGGCCTGCAAAGAGACGAGTGACGCAGAAAATGCACACGTCATTTGCCATCCGCCTTCGTAGCGATTTAATCCCGGCATGAACACAGAAGTCGTCGAAGTACAGGTGCGCGCCGTTTTGCCTTTGGAGGGCAGTTTTGCCGTCTTCCTCGGCAACACGGAAAAAGTCTTCGTCATCTATGTCGATGAAACCGTTGGCGCAGCCATCTCGATGTTCATGCGGGGCGTGAGCAAGGAGCGTCCGCTCACCCACGATCTCGTCGGCCACATCCTGATGGCTTTTGGTGCCAAGGTGGAGCGCATCATCATCAATCATGTGAAAGGCAGCGTCTTTCACGCCCGCCTCATTATCACCGCCGAGAACGAGCTCCACACCAAAAAGCTCATCGAGCTCGACGCTCGCCCGAGCGATAGCATCGCCCTCGCCGTGCAGCAAAACGCGCCCATCTACGTCGCCGCCGATGTCTGGCTGGCGGTGGAAGACATGACCGAGACGCTCGCGAAGATCGAAAAACAGGGCCAGGAAGCCAAGGAGGCTGCTGCGGCAGCTGAGACTATCATTGACGATGATGACGACATTGATGACGAGGACATCGCCGCGATTTCCGATGCGGATATCGATGCCATCGCCAATCAGTCCGGCATCAATCCGAACAGCGACACCTACGACGACGGCTACGGCGGCATGGATGACGATGATGAAGAGGGCGAGGAGTGGAAGAAAGGCGGCTAAGAATCAATGAGGCCGCAATTGGATGGAGCATGGGTGCACTCGAGGACTTCCTACCAATGCACCGACCATGCTCGGTGGCGCACCAAGTCCAGCAGCAGCATCCATTTCCCATTCCCTGGCTCATCGGTGCCTGGCTTTTGATAGCTTCCCGCCAACAGAAGGTGCTGCTTATTTTCTCCCATCCGACGGACTGTTTCCACTTTCGGCAGTCCTCCTTCGCCAGCGATCAGAAGTGGGGCGCGGGCGAGTGGATTCGTCTCCAAGGCGCTTTCATCGAGCATGCTGTGTTCCTCGTTGCTGACAATGTTGAGCAAATACTGGAGGTTTCCATCCCCGCTCTGCTTGCAGATTAGACACGGATCTTGGGTCGGGATCACCTTTTGCGGAGGATGAACTTGTTCCTGCTCCTGCGGCTCCGGCGCAAAGCGCCAGGTCTCAGGCGGCGGCCAAACGCCGAGGTCCGTCCAGGTTGAAGCATCTGCCGCTGCCAGATTGATACCTCTGGCCGCATTACCCACTGCCAATGGTGCCTTCTCCGGCGTTGCGAGGTAGCTGGACTCCACGACTTTCCACAAACTCAGCCACTTTTCCTGCTGCGGGTAATCACCGGCCGGGAGAACGATTTCCTCCGTGGGATGAACGGCATTGTCAGATCGTCCCATGCCACTGGCTACAAACGAACGTCCCGATAGAAGGTCAAACACACGAAGGGTCAGCGGGAGGAACCTAGGGGCCTTATCCGTATCGGCGGGAAGGTCCAACCACGGGGCGGTGCCCGAGGTGATAACGTACCGGTCGGTGAACCACGTCGCCGCAGATGGCCAAGCCCCATACATACCCTGGAAATAGAGCAGACGGCTCTCGTCGCCACGCAGATCATCCAAATAAACGTTGATTCCATCATCTCCTTCGGTCGGATAAATTCCCTTCTCGTCCAACTGCCCGACGGTGACCGAAAATAGATTACCAGGGGAGCGCACAGCACCACGAGGTAGATCAGAGGCTTTTGTTTTGCCTTCCGCCGCATGATCGATGGAGCCCAGCACATCAAAAGGATCGCGCTCAGCCCTTGCCTCAGTCCAGCCGAAACGCCTGCCGACTGGTGACGGCAAGAGGTTGTTCCCGCAGCCAAGAGCGTGGTTGTTGTTAATGTAATCATCGAGCCAGACTGGCATGCCCGGGGCGGATTCCGGTCCCTTCAACCACAGTATCCTTCCCGCCCCTCCACGCGGTGCAGTTTTCGAAGAAACCAAGCGTTGAACGGCAGGGCCGCCGTCGATCGGCAGAACTTCCCACGAGATGATTCCTTTCTCAGAATGTATCCAGTGCACCAAAGGCATTCGAGGAGTGATCCTCCTCACCTCGTCCAGGTGACTCCGCAAGGTTTGCGGGCGGATGCAAAGCACACTCGAGACATCACATGCCGACTGTTCGTAGTGAACGTTTTCCATAGGCCATGCCCACGATTCCTCCGGGGGAGTCGGAATGGAAGAGTCCACGAGAAAGACGACATCGCCATGCCGTTCGGCGAATTGCTTGCGAACTTGCCGGTGCGCCAGCGCACGCAGCTCCTCCTCACCAGTAAACGGGCCGTGAAATGGTTGCTTCACCGCCTTGGCTGCAAGCCAGACCAACTGGCCTTTCGCGCCATCCTCGCCTCCGAACGAGTGTAGCGTGCTGGAGCCAGCATAGGAGGACCATGGCTCGGCAGGCAAATCACATCCCTGTCCCGATTGAGAACGGGTGGCTGAATCAAGGAGTGCAGGTTTGCAATCCAGATTTCGAACCGCCTCCGCAAAGGGACATGCCGCCAACGACACGATAAGATCCGGCTTCACTTGGGCGATGAGCCGGACCGTTTGCCCGATCTCCTTTTCCGTCCAGTTGAGAGAGGGAAGATAAACTAGCGACCACGCCTGCTTTCCCTCCTTAGCGACCGGCGGGACTGTTGATCCTTGCTGTCCATTGACCGAAATCGGCAGGGCAATGCAGGCGCAGGCAGTAAAAATGATCGCTTTCATGGCCATGATCTCGCTTTGTCTGCACATTATGCAGAAAATCGTGCTCGAAGGCAATAGGACTCTCCGTCGAGGGCGGTTGCGGAAAGGATTCACTCACCGCCGCATCAGCATCATCTTCATCTGTAGCGCCTCGGGGTGGTCCCGCTGGATCATGAGCGTCTTTTCGACGGCTTGAAGCGCCTCGGGGCCACGGCCGAGCCTCGTGAGGATGGTGGCGCGGGCGTAAGGAATGGCGGGATCGCCGGGATTCGCAGCTTCACCGCGCATAAGGGCCGTCATGGCTCCTTCGGGATCGTTGAGGCTGTTTTTGGCGAGGCCTAGGTTATACCAGGCGCGGGCTAAGAGCGGGTCGAGGCGCACCGCCTCCTCCAACGAGGCGATGACGGCCTGGATGTCGCCCGTTTCCGCGAGGGCGAGGCCGAGCTCATAATGATACTCGGCATGCTTCGGAGCCACGCGAATGGCATCACGCATCTTTTGAATCGCTAGCTTCGTCTGGCCGGTGACGCTATGAACCATCGCGAGGTCGTGGTGGAAGGGTGGCGAGTTCGGATCCCACAAAATGGCCTTCTCCATGTGTTCGATGGCCTTGGCGTGATTGCCACGGGCAAACCAGAACTGCCCCGCCTGCATCTGGCCGCTGGGCTGATCGAGATTGAGCGAGAGCATGTGCAGCAAATCTTTGCCGGCGGTGGAATCGAGATTCAATGAATCACGCAGCGCCCATGCGGCGGTGGAGCGCACACTGCGCACGGGATCATCCAGCAAGGGCTCGATCTGCGAGCGGATGCTGCCGCTGGGAGCCATGGCCTCCAGCGCATGCACGGCGCTCTGGCGCACGAGCGGATGCGCATGCTGCAACTGCGCCGTCACCGCGCTTTGCACGGCCGGCTCGCCAATCCAGCGCTCCAGCAACACCGCCGCGCTGGCTTTCCAGTAAGGGATTTCATCGCTCGAAAGCAGCGCCACGAGACCATCACGAGCCGAGTCATCGCCTTTACGTGCTTTGGCAATCAAATCGGCGCGGACGCGAGTTTTGCGTTTTTCCATCTTGGGCCCCCACCACTTGTTCGCGGCCTCCAGCGCCCAATCGGTCGTTTTATCGGTGTGGCACTTGTTGCAGGCGTTTGGCACGCCGTGCTCCTTCGTGAGCCACGGATCAGGAATCGTAAACCCATGATCGTGACGCGGGTGCCGCTGCATGTACACCGTCTGCGGCATGTGGCAGTTGATGCATTGATTGCCGGTGCTCTCGACGCCGTGGAAGCTGTGCGCCTCCGGCAGGATGGGTGGGGCATTGGGAAAGCCGCCCGGTGTGTGGCAGCGCATGCAGA
This sequence comes from Verrucomicrobiaceae bacterium, assembly GCA_016713245.1. Taxonomy (GTDB): domain Bacteria; phylum Verrucomicrobiota; class Verrucomicrobiia; order Verrucomicrobiales; family Verrucomicrobiaceae; genus Prosthecobacter. The sequence goes on from JADJPM010000005.1 coordinate 100,254, forward strand.
GCTGATTGCCCGGCAGGATCGTTTTCATGCTGTGCATGTCATGGCAATCCATGCAGCGCACCCCGGCGTGATACATGCGACTGCTCACAAAGCTGGCAAACTCGTAGTTCTCATCGCGGATCTGGCCGTCTGGATGGTAGGTGTCGCTGTGATCGACGATGGTGAGGTGATAGTGGTCCCAGAACGACTCGCCCGGCACGAAATCGCCCGTGATTTCGCCACGTCGCGCATGACATCCGGCGCAGTTTTCGATCTGCTGGTCACGTGACCATTTGGTGAGGGTGGGATCGCTCTTCTTGCCCGGATTCGCCTGCTGCCACTCCAAGTGCGACTTCATCGGCCCGTGGCAGGCCTCGCAACTGACCGTCATCTCCGCCATCGAGGTATGGTAGCTGTCCTTGGCCACATCGTAGTTTTTGCGCAGCCTTGTGTTGTGGCATGAAGCGCACATTTGATTCCACACCATGCCGCGACCGGTCCAATGGCCCCACTCGCCAGGCTTGCGATCTTCGTCGCCATACACGTTGAACCAGTCGCCCTTGTGCGGATCAAAGCAGGCCTCCATCGTCTGGAGTCTGCCGCTGCCGCCATCGACCAGGAACTGCCGCAGCGGATCATGCCCGATCACCCGCTCCACCTTGTAAGGCGCGATCTTGTCGCCAAAGCCAAGCGCCGTGAGCACATAATCTGCATCTTTCTTTGCCGCCTCGGTCGTCTGCGAGCCATGTTTGAAGGTCTGCGCTGGCGAAAACGCTGCCTCATCCAGCTTCGCGTCCGGCTTCCGCTCCGCCAGCCCGTGATGCGACGCCTTCCATTTCGCGAACTGCTCCGGGTGACACCCTGCGCAGGTCATCGCCCCGGCGTATTGAGCGAAGACGGCCTTCTCATTCGGCAACACATAAGGCTCAGGAGCCTTCTTCACCGCTGCCACGGACACCTCGGTGTATTCTTTGCCGCAGCTCGCCAGCAAGACCGTCCCCAAAAGGCAAAAGCTCGCCTTCCACAACATTTGGCTGGGGGAAGAAAGCGGAGGGGAAAACATGAGAAATCGAAGCTAAAGGCTGATGGCGATCACTTCAACGCCTTCCCCGCTCGATACGCGGCGAGTTGGGATTGCAGTGTGTTCGCGAGACTCGCGTTGTTGGATGCTTCAGCGAGGTGGAGGGCTGCTTCGGCGGTGGGGATGGCATCGGCGAAGCGACCGGCAGCGGCGTAGGCAGCAGCGAGGGTCATGAGGATGAAGGGCTGCTGGCGCTGGGTGAGCTCGGCGGCACGCTCGGCATGGGGGATGGCGGATTTGCCATCGCGGAGGGACTCATCAGGCGTCGTTGAGAGCACCCAGGCGAGGTTGTTGAGGGCGGAGAGCTCATCCGGCTCGGTCTTGAGGGCTTCGCGATAGTGCTGGCAGGCTTCGGCGGGTTTGTTTTCACCGAGCAGGAGACTGGCGAGGCCGCAGTGGGACTCGGCGTGATCAGGTTGGAAGGCGAGGGCGGCTTCGAAGTGCTTCGCGGCCGCCGCTTTATCGCCGAGGCGGAGGTGGGTGTTGCCGAGCTCGGCCTGGATGCCAAAGGATTGCGGCTGGTTGGCCAGCGCACGCAGGAGGCTTTCGAGTGCCTTTTGAGGCTGCCCGGAGCGTCGCTGGTATTTGCCGAGGTTGAAATGCATCGCGGCGTGATCGGGCGAAACGGTCTCCCTCGGTGTGAAGGACCGCTGCGCGGCAAAAACGAGCACCCCGCCGAAAATCAAAGCGATGAGCAGTGTCTGCCAGAGCTTCATGGTGCCACCTCCTGACGCTGGAAGACGATGAAAATCGAGTCAAAGGCCAGCAGACCTTGCCCGCGGACATCCAGGTGCTCCACCTCGCCGCTCACATCGAAGATCCGCCTCTCGCGGTAGTCCTGCGTGAGCAGCGATGGGGCTTTCTGCATGAGCTTGGCGGCTTCGAGCGGTCGCAGAGCGAGCCAGGTGGGCTTCAACTCGCCAATGAGCTGATGCCATTCGAGTCCGACCCTTCTCGATGCCTGCACGAGTTCGGGCGATGACATGCCGGGATAGTCAAAGGTCTTCAAACCCGAGTAATAACCGAGATAGCCGAGGCACTCCATGAAGAGTGTGTCGCCCGGTTTGGCGTTCGCCTTGAGCCACTCACCCACGGCGCGGCGATTGCCACCATCGACGAGTTTTTGCTCCACCGCACTGAGGCGGGTGAATTCAACGAGCTGCCACATGCTCAGCACGAGCCACGCGATGCCGAACGGGAGCACGAGGCGGCTTTTCAACCCGCCGAGCGAAAACAAGGCCAGCCATGCGGCGGCTGGTAGATACCAAGGGGCGGGATTGAGGCCGGGAAAGTAGCCGAGATAGGCCATGAGGATGGACGCGGCAAAAGACACCACACGCACCTCCGCACGCTGACGCGGCAGCAGCCATACGAGGCAGGCGAGACCGGCGATGAAGCGTGTCACGGGCAGCAGCCACGCGGGCCAGCCGCCGTAAAACCAGCCGGAGGGCATGAAGAGCCCGTCAAGCGAGCCAACACCTCGAAACATCGAAACGGGCAGCATGAGCCAAGTCTGCAAAGCGCCCCAAAGCGTCCTCACGCCGACCGCATTCGCCTTGGCGGTGATGGTGTGCGGCACCGGCGTGCCGTAGTAGCTCCACGCCCACGCGAACCACGGCAGATACACCAGTGTGCAAACGCCCGCGGCGGTGCCGAGCGTGCGCAGCCACTCGCGGCGAGGTTTGTCGCCCGGCGCAAAGAGCAACACACCGAGACTGAGCGCGGCGATGTAGATCACGCCATCGGGTCGCGTCCACATCAGCCCACCGCAGGCGAGGCCGAGATGCAGGGCCGAGCGATGCGAGCAGGCAAACAACGACCACAGGATGTAACTCACGAACAATAGCAGGAAGCCCGTCTCCATGCCGTCGATGCTGAAATCGACGCTTTTGGCATCGGTGACGAGCCACAGCATGAGCAGGCCCGCGATGGCGGAAGGAAAACGCAGGCTCGTCACCGTGCGATGCATGAATGCCGCGGCTCCAGCGAAGGCGAGACCGCCGAAAACATGGAACAACCACAACGCGGCCTCGTCCGAACCTCGAAACGTGATCCAATGGCAGAACGCCGGCACCAGCACGCCGAGCGGCGAGGTGAAGGTATGAACGCGCTCCCCCTGATTGAAGACGAGACCGTGACCTTCGACGAGGTTTTTGCTGCTCCGATAGGTGATGAGGTAATCTTCCCAAGCCCGGTCGGTGGCCAGGGAGAAGGCCATCGCGAGGATGAAGGCGACGAGGAAGATGCTCGTGCTCGAAAACCATGCCTGCGGTGCAGTTTTAACCTCGTCTTCCATCACTTGATAGGTCGTCGGTAATCGCCGCGGCTGAAAAACTTCTCCAGCCAGACGTAGAGGATGATGAAAAGGTAGCGGCTTCCCATCTCGCGGATCTTGAGCTTGGCGATGCCGGTGGTGCGGTTCTTCCAGGAGATCGGCGTGATGGTCCAGGTGTAGCCGCGGACGATGGCTTTCAGTGGCAGCTCGACGAGCAGGTTGAAATGCGGGGCGATGAGCGGGCGGCAGCCGTCGATGACTTCACGACGATAGGCTTTGAAGGCGTTGGTGGTGTCGTTCAGGCGGATGGCAAAGATGAGGCGGATGAAGGTGTTGATGACTCGGTTGAGTGCCCACTTGATCGTGGGATAGTCGTGAACGCTGCCGCCTTTGATGAAGCGGCTGCCAAAGACGCACTCGTGGCCTTCGCCCAGGAGATCCCAGTAGCGCAGGAGGTCATCGGGACTGTCAGATTCATCGGCCATCATGATGGCCACGGCATCGCCGCGCATGTGATCGAGCCCGTGAATGAGGGCGAGGCCGATGCCATGCGGCGCGGGCTTGTCGAGCACGCGGAGCACCGGCAGCTCGGCGGCGAGCGCATGCAGCAGCGGGGAGGTTTGATCGGTGCTGCCGTCATTGATGACGAGGATCTCATGCGGGATACCGCGGGCGGAGAGCCTGGAGGCCACATCCCGCACGGTGGAGCACACGCAGCCTTCCTCATTCCGGGCGGGAATGAGGATGCTGAAGAGCTGGGGTGGGCTGGCGGGCATGGGGGCGGTTACTGGGTGCGGAACGGTCGGCGTTGCTGATAACTTTTCGTTTCTTCCGCCAAGTTGGCGGATGGACTTTTTGCCTGGGCCTTGGCGAGCGTCTCCAAGGCTTCATCAAACCGTCCCGTCTCGGCCAATGCAGCGGCGAGGGAGCGGAGCGCCTGCGCATCTCCACCAGCACGACGGGCGAGCTCGATGGCACGCGGTCCATCTCGCAAGGTGTCATCAGGATGAGTGGCAAGCAGCCAGGCATAGTTGGCGAGTGCGGCGGGATGATCGGGGTGAGCACGGAGCACCTCTTCAAATCGCTGCGCGGCCTCCTTGGCTCGGCCGATTTGCAAAAGCAAAGCGGCGAGGTTGTTGCCAGCATCCCTCACACCGCCGAACGCGACCTCCTTTTCATAGGCGGCAATGGCTTGAGGCACCTCGCCGAGGGCGAGGTGGCAGTTGGCGAGGTTGTAGTGGGCACCGGGCAGGCCGGGCTCGATCTCCACGGCATGCTGGAGATGCTTCAAAGCCTCACGAGGCTCGCCGGAGGCCAGAAAGGCATTGCCGAGATTCATCCAGCCTCGGGCATACTGCGGGCGACGGTCGAGGCAGAGGCGGAAGTTCGTGATCGCCGCCTTCATGTCGCCCTCCTGCGCGAGAGCAAATCCGAAGCCGTGGCGAGCGAGCCAGCTATCGGGGTTTTTCGCCAGCACATCCTGCCAGTAGGTTTTCTGGCTCTCGTGCAGTCGAGCCCGCTCTCGCGTGAGAATCATCAAAAGGGGCGCGAGAGCAAAAAGCACCCAGCGCAGGTCTTTCGGCAAGGCGGCAAGGCCTGCGAAAAACGCGAGAGAAGCCGTGTAGGCCCAGCGATCTGCCACGGGACTGAAAAGCATGCCATAGACATTGAAGAAGCCGAGCACGGGCAGCAGGGCGATCATGAAATAAAGCACGCCCGCGAGCGGACCGCGCCCCCAACGGCCTCGCCGCCAGAAAAGCACCAGCGGCACGATGAGCGTCAAAAGAGGCGGCAGCCACGACTGCCAGCGCACGGGATAGACGGAGCACAAATCGAGCGGCCAGAGCAGCTTGCTGGCATAAAACCAAGGCGCGTGTCCGGCGATGAAAAACCGCTGCGTCAGCGAAGCATCGAAGTCCGCACCTTTGGCCCCCACGACATGCGTTTCGAGGCGCATGACGAGCACGCCCAACACCAGCGCAGCAATGAAATGCGGCACGAGTGGCAGCACATCCCGCCGCCAGCGAATCTGCCCATGCTGCCACCACACGAGGAGGAGCAAGGCAGGCGGCAAAACAAAGGCACTGACCTTGGCCAGCAAGGCGGCGAGGAAGAACCCAAACGAACTCACCCGCCCACCACGCAGCCAGCAGAGTGCGGCAGCGAGCATGAGGGCCATGGAGAGCACGTTCTTGCGCTCGGTGATCCAAGCGACGCTTTCAGCCATCACGGGATGCACGGCGAAGAGAAGCGCGGCGGGATAGGCGAGCGGCAGTTTCAGCTTGGTGAGCACCCGCCAGAGCAGCATGGCCGCGATGGCATGCAGTAGCACGTTTTCGACATGCAGCGGCATCAGCGAGCTGCCCCAGAGCTGGCGGTCGAGCCAGAAGGTGGTGCCGGTAAGTGGAAAATATTGCTGCAGGGCGGTGGGATCACTCCACATGCGCCAGAGACCGGCGAGATCGCGGGTGAGAGGCTCGATTTCTTCTGTCCAATCGGAGTCATCCCAGAGAAGGCCGCCATTCAAGGCCGGATAATAGGCAATGAATGCGGTGAGCAGGATGAGCGCGGGTTTCCACCACGCGGCGATGGATTTGAAAAGGCGCACGAGAGACCACGAGGCTACGCGGAAGAGAATCAGGTGCAAGACTCGCGGCTCCGCGCCAAGATGCGGGCTTCTTTTTCCTATGTCACGCCGCAACCCCAAGCCTCAATCCGCACTGCCCGCGCCCCGCGTGTGGCCGCGATGGCTGCCGGGCGTGGCTTTGATGGCGATGACGGTGATCGTCTATCTCCCGTGCCTGAACGGACCGCTGCTGTGGGATGACAAGGATTGGTTCGGCGCGATGGATTGGAACCTGCGCGGCTGGCAGGGCCTGTGGCGACTGTGGACCGTGCCGGAGAGCCTCCAGCAATACTATCCCGTCACGGCGATGTCGTTCTGGATCGATCATCAGCTTTGGGGCAAATGGACGCTGCCCCCGCATCTGGAGAACGTGCTCATCCACGGAGCCTCGGCGGTGCTGTTTTGGATGCTGCTGAAGCGCTTGCAAATTCGCGGGGCGTGGCTGGCGGCGGCGTTTTTTGCCGTGCATCCGGTGATGGTGGAGAGCGTGGCGTGGATGACGGAGCGGAAGAATGTGCTCTGCACTTTCTTCGCTCTCGCGACGCTACTGGCACATGGAAAGGCGGCGGGCTGGTGGGAATCGAAAGCAGGTCATGTGAAATTGTTCGCCGAACTGTTCGCCGTGATGTTGGTGGTGATGGCGCTGCTTTCCAAAGTAAGCGCCGCCGTGCTGCCAGGTGTGGTCATGGTGATCGGCTGGTGGCGCTGCGGCACGCTGCGCTGGCGTGCGGACGGCATGCGTGTGTTGCCATGGATCGTCGTGTCGATTCCAATCATCTGGCTAACATCACTCATGGAGCAGGCACAAGTAGTGGGTGGTGACTGGTTGCCTTCGTTGCCTTTCGCGGATCGCCTGCTGCTGGCGGGGCAGCTTCCGTGGTTTTACGTCAGCAAGCTGCTGTGGCCAGCGCATCTGTGTGTGTTGTATGAGAAGTGGCCGCTGGCCGCGTGGCAGTGGGCGGGATTCGGCATGCTTATGGTGACGCTGGCGGTGCTGGTGTGGCGTCGCTGGCATGGTTCGCTGGCCTTGGTGCTGCTGTTTCTCGGCACGCTGTTTCCGCTGCTGGGCTTCTTTGAGGTGAACGGCATGAAGTATGCCTGGGCGGCGGATCGCTGGGCTTATCTGCCCGCGATGGCGGTTTGTGTGGGAGCCGCGTTTTGGCTGGTGAGGCTGCCTCGCGGTGTTTCGGCCGCGTTGCTGATCGCCTGCGGTTTGCTCACCTGGAGGCAGGCGGGGCTTTACGCGAGCGTGGATGGTTTTTGGCAGGCCGCGGTGGCAGGGAGCGCCTCGCCGTGGAAAGCACACAACGACTACGGCAGCCAGTTGATGGATGAGAAACGCCATGCCGAAGCGCGAGTGCAGTTTGAGGCCGCTTTGAAAAGCTATCCCGAGTATGTGGCGGCCATGGTGAATCTAGCCGGTGCCTTGCAGGACCTCGGCTACAACAATCAAGCCATCGAGTGGCTCGACCGTGCGATCACCTTGCATCCCCAGAAATGTGCGGTGGCGCACTACAACAAGGCGATGGTCTTCGAGGCCATGAATCGCGCCGAAGACGCCGAAGCCTCCTTCAAGGCGGCCATCGCTCAGAATCCCGATTTTTTCGCGGCGCATAATGACCTCGGAAATCTGCTCATCCTCACCGGCAGGCACGACGAGGCTCGCGAGTGCTTCTTGAAGCTGCTGGAGTTGCGTCCTGATGACGCCAAAGGGCTGACCTCGCTCGGAAACATCCACTTTCTGCGAGGCGAGACCAGCCGAGCGCTCGATTACTTCATGAAGGCTCTCCAAAGCGATCCCGACATGACGAGCACGCTGGCAAACACCGCGTGGATTCTTGCCACCACGGCCGATGACACGCTGCGTGATGCGCCGAAGGCTCTGCACCACGCGAAGCGGGCCGCAGAACTCTCAAAACGAGGCGACCCGAGCATCCTCCAAGTGCTCGCCGGAGCCCAAGCAGCCGCTGGCGATTTCGACCAGGCCGTGGCGACGGCCATCGAGGCGGTGAAACTCGCCCGAGCCAAGGGTAATGAAGGGCTCGCGAACAGCATCGAGGCCATGCAGCGGCAGTTTGAGCAAAAGCAGCCCTACCGGCAGGCGCGATAGTCTTGCCAAATGAGATGAAACCTCTAGTCTCGCCGCCCCAATCACCATGAAGACCGTCATCATCACCGGCTCTTGCGGCCTCGTCGGCTCCGATGCGGCCCTGCGCCTGCACGCGGAGGGCTGGCGCATCGTCGGTATCGACAACGACATGCGCCGCTACTTTTTCGGCGATGATGCCTCGACGAATCCACAGCGCCTGCGGCTCGAAAAAGCACTCGCGAACTACCACCATCACTCGCTCGACATTCGTGACATGACGGCGGTGGAGAAGGTCTTCACCACTTATGCGGGCGACATCGGCGCGGTGATTCACACCGCTGCCCAGCCCTCGCATGACTGGGCCGTGCGTGAGCCGCTGACGGACTTCGGCGTGAACGCCACCGGTACGCTCCACCTGCTCGAAGCCACGCGAAAACACGCCAAGGATGTGCCCTTCATCTTCACCAGCACGAGCAAGGTTTATGGCGACACGCCGAACACACTGCCGCTGGTGGAATTGGAGACCCGCTGGGACATTGCCGAGAGTCATCCCTTCCACGCCCGCGGCATTGACGAGACGATGAGCATCGACGGCTGCCTGCATTCCATCTTTGGGGCCAGCAAGGTGGCGGCGGATGTGATGGTGCAGGAATACGGCCGCTATTTCGGCATGAAGACGAGCTGCTTCCGTCCCGGCTGCCTCACCGGTCCGGCTCATGCGGGCGCGGAGTTGCACGGCTTCCTCGCGTGGCTCATGAAGTGCACCGCCACCGGGCGGCCCTACACGGTCTTCGGCTACAAGGGCAAGCAGGTGCGTGACAACATCCACAGCGCTGACCTGATCGACGCCTTTGTGCATTTCATCGCCGCCCCCACGAGCGGCCAGGTGTACAACATTGGAGCCTCTCGCGAGGCGGCCTGCTCGATGATCGAGGGCATCCAGCTCTGCGAGGAGATCAGCGGCCAAAAGCTCGCCTGGACCTACAAAGACGAAAACCGCATCGGCGATCACATCTGGTGGATCGGCTCACCAGCCAAGTTTGAAGCCCACTACCCCGCCTGGAAGCGTCGCTACGGCCTGCGTGAGATTTTGACGGAGATCCACGATGCCTGCGTGGCAGAAAAGTGAGTGCATGAAACCGCCGCCGGTTTCGTTTTGAGGCGTCATGCGCCCCCTCGCCTTCCTTTTTTTCGTCTCGTCCGCGTTTGCCGCTGATCTGCCAGATCCCGCCGCCGTCACCGCCGCCATGAAAAAGGCCGTGACCTATGCTCATACGCATCTGGCTCGTGAAGGCGGCTATGCCTCCTCGTATGACAAAGAAGGCAAAATCGGTGAGGTGGAGCACGGTGAATCGCCCACGATCATCTCCATTCAGCCGCCCGGCACGACGACCATGGGCTTGGCCATGCTGCGAGCCTACCGGGCCACAGGCGACGAGCTTTTTCTCAAGGCGGCCCGTGATGCTGCGGGGGCTTTGATGAAGTGCCAACTGGCCTCGGGGGGGTGGTATAGTGATTACGACTTTGCGCCGGAGAAGGCGGGGCACTTTCATCTGCTCAGCCAGTGGGAGGCGGGCGACAAAGACACCGGGAAACGTCGCAATCTCTCCACCTTGGATGACAACAAGACGCAATCCGCCCTCCTGCTGATGCTCGAAATATCGCATGAAGCAGCTTTCAAAAACGATGAGCCTTTGCAGAAGGCGAAGAAGTCGACCTTCGATGCTTTGCTGGCCGCGCAGGCACCTTGCGGTGCATGGCCGCAGCAGTTCGACGGCCCCGCCGAGGCCTCCGCCCCCGTTTTAAAAGCCGGCTATCCCGAAACCTGGAGCCGTACCTTTCCAAAGGAAAACTACACCAGCTACTACACGCTCAATGACGGCAACCTGAGCGAGATCGCGAAAGTGCTGACGCGTGCTTATGAACTCGAAAAGGATGAGCGCTATCTGGCATCGCTCAAGAAGCTGGGAGACTTTTTCATCTTGGCGCAGATGCCGGAGCCGCAGCCAGTTTGGGCCATGCAATACAACCGTGACATGCATCCCGCGTGGGCCAGAAAGTTTGAGCCGCCTTCCGTCACGGCGTTCGAGAGCCTGGAGGCCATGGAGACGCTGCACGATCTCTGGGTGCTCACCGGCGAGGACAAATACATGGCCCCGATGAAAGCGGCTCTCGCTTGGTATGAGCGTTCAAAGCTGCCGGATGGCACCCACGCCCGCTTTTACGAGCTGAAGACAAACAAGCCGCTCTTTTTCGTGAAGGACAGCTACGAACTGACATACGACGATGGCAATCTCCCCACGCACTACTCCTTCAAAGACGAGCGTCAGGACGATGTGGATGACTTCAAAGAACGCCTCGCCCAGTCTCGCGAGAAGCTACAGGCAAAGCTCGCCGGCCCTCAGTCGCCGAAAGAATGGATGAGCAAGGCCAAAGGTGCCGCTGACAAAGCTCGCCGGGCGCTGGAGGCACTCGACAGCGAGGGCCGCTGGCTGAAAGACGACCGCATCGACGGCTCGGAATTCACCCGGAATCTCAATGCTTTAGCTTACTACCTCGATGCGGCTCGACAGGCCGCCAAGTAGGTCGTCTCAAAGCGAAACGCCCGTGCCGGGATGCCTACGGATGGCTTCCTCGGTGATCTTGATGGCCTGATCCTGCAACTCCGCGCCCAGATTTTGCTGCTGAAACTGCACACGGCATTTTTTGCCATTGGCCTCAAAGCTCAGCCAGAAGTCGGTGGACTTGATACGCTCGGAGGCGGCTTTCAAATCGTCCCAGCGATAGTTGTTCGTGCCAGTGCGTTGGATTTCCGTGAGGCCGCTGGCACTCAGAATGACCGAGTAGCCCAGGTTTCCCCAGCCGATCACGCCGAGAAGGAGTCCGCCGCCTACCAACAGCGCACCGAGGACAATGTAATGCAGCACGGCCTTGATGCGGCCCCAGCCGGTGCCGTAGCCGTATTCGAGAGCGAAGTATTTCACCCGCCCGTACATCACGGAAACGAGCACGACACCTGCGAGGATGAGCAGCGGCCCGGCCACGAGAAAGCCCGTGGTATAGCCGGGGCTCACGGTGAGGGTAATCTCGGCACCCACGGCCTTTCCGACCGTCAAGAATTCGGTGGGCGTGGGCAGCAGATCGGCGAGCAGAGGATGAAACGGAGGCATGAGCAGAAAAAACGGGATGCCGGGAGGCCATCCGCAGCTAGCATGCGCGGATTTCCCCCTTCGACAACCCTCCATCCAAGCATGTTTCAGACCGGCCAGAAAGTTGTGTGCATCAATGACGAGTTCGCCCCCTGGGTGTACGACCTCTACCGTGCCCTCCCCAAAAAGGACCACACCTACACCGTCCGCGCCATCGCCGTGGGCCGCTCGAATCCCAAGTTTGAGGTCAATGACGATGCCGAGATCAAGATGAAGGACGCGGATTTCGACATGCTCGTGCTCCTCGAAGAACTCATCAATCCCGAGGATCCTCACTCCAGCGTGCGTCAGGAACTCGGCTTCCGCGCCGAACGCTTCGCCCCCATGCTCACCGAAGATGTCGAAGAGGAAGCAGAGGCATGGGTCGATCCTCCCCGCCGCCGGGAGAAGGAGCTGGTGGAGATTTGAGGCCCGGAGATGGGCGCAAAGTTCCGCAAAGCCAGCCGGTGATGAACCGTTTGTCTCTGCGTGAAGCTTTCGTCCCTCCCTCTCCTGTTTTTGGTCACTTCCAGCACGCTGTTCGCGGTCGATTTTGCCCGTGAGGTACAGCCGCTGCTGGCAGAGCACTGCCTCGAATGCCACGGTCCAGATGACTCCAAAGGCGGCCTGGTGCTCACCAACCGGGAGTTGGCTTTGAAGACACTCAAAAGCGGAGCCCATGGCATCGTGCCGGGGAAGCCGGACGAGAGTGAGATGATCGCTCGCCTGCTCTCGACGGATCCCGAGGAGCAGATGCCGCCTCCGAAGCACCGCGAAAAGCATCCCGTGAAGTCGCGTGACATTGAGGTGCTCAAAAAGTGGATCGCCGAAGGAGCGAAGTTTGAGCAGCACTGGGCGTACAAACCGGTCACGCGTCCGAAGGGCGATGGCATTGATGGCTTCATTCGCGCCAAGCTGGCTGAAATGGGTCTGTCACCGTCTCGCGAGGCGGATCCAATCACTCTGATCAAACGCGCCACCTACGATCTGCATGGTCTTCCACCCTCACTGTCCGATTTGGCCGACGCGTCCGACTGGTCGGACCAAAAATACGAAGTACTCATCGATCGCCTCCTCGCCTCTGAACGCTTCGGGGAACGCTGGGGTAGGCATTGGCTCGATATGGCACGCTACGCCGACAGTGATGGCTACGAGAAAGACCGTCCGCGCCCGGATGCGTGGCGTTTTCGTGATTGGGTGATCCGGGCCATCAATGACGACATGCCATTCGATCAGTTCACCATCGAGCAGCTCGCCGGAGACCTACTGCCCGAGGCCACGCCGGAGCAGATCGTGGCCACCGCTTTCAATCGCCAAACGCTCACGAACACCGAAGGCGGCACGGATCAGGAGCAGTTCCGCATCGAGGCATGCATGGATCGCACCGAGACACTTGGCACCGTGTGGCTCGGCCTCACCGTCGGCTGCGCCCGCTGCCACACGCACAAATACGACCAGATCACGCAGACCGAGTACTACCAGCTCTTCGCTTACTTCAACAATGGCGACGAAGCGAACCGGCAGGTGCCCACCTCACCCGCGGAGTGGGCGGCGTATGAAAAGAACAACGGCGATGCCGTGAAGAAGCTCATCCCGCTGCGCAAAGCTCTCGATGCCGCGAAGGCCGAGCTACCCGTGAAGCTGCCAGCCTGGGAAAAAGCCATCCAAGAACGTCTCTCCAAGGCCGCGGCGGCCAAAACAACGCAGAAGTTCGAATCGCTGCCCATCGCGGAAATGAAGGCCAAAGCGGCGAACCTCAAAAAGCAGCCTGACGGCTCTCTTTTAGCCGAAAACAAGGCACCGAAGACCGATAGCTACACCTTGAGCTTTCGCAGCCATGCCAAGCCAATCAGCGCCTTGCAGCTCGAAGTGCTTCCCGATGCTTCCCTGCCCTCCCATGGGCCCGGTCAGAACAAAAATGGTAATTTTGTGCTCACGAAGTTCTCGGCCTCGATCGAGCAAAACAAGTCCCGCCGTGAGATCATGCTGCATTCGCCCAAGGCCGACTTCGAGCAAAAGACCTTCACCGCCGAAAAAGTGCTCGATGCGGACGATCAAACTGGCTGGGCCATCTCCGGCAGCACTGGCAAGAAGCACACCCTCACGCTTCAACTCGCTCAACCGATCACTTTGAAGGCAGATGAGACGCTGGTGATCGAGTTGGAGCAAAACTACAAGCAGCTCGGGCATACCATTGGCCACTTGCGATTGCTCGCTGCGAGCGAGGAGACCGAGGACAGCATCGCACCGGAGGCCGTGCGGAAGATCCTCAGTGAGGAACCGAAGCGCCGAAATCCCGTCGTGATCCAGCCACTGTGGGATTGGCTGGCCAAGGTCGATCCCGAGGTCGTGGCCGCGGACACCGCCTTGAAGCAAGCGGAAGCCAAACTGCCAAAGCCACCGCTCATGGACGTCCGCGTCATCACTCAGCGCACGAACACCCCCCGCAAAACCAACCTGCTGCATCGCGGTGATTTCCTTCAACCTGCGGAAGAAGTCTCTCCGGGTGCCTTATCGACCCTTCCGCCGCTCAAAGGCTCCTCGCGTCTCGATCTCGCGAAGTGGCTCGTGAGTAAAAATAACCCGCTCACCCCGCGTGTGACCGTGAACCATTTCTGGACCCGACTTTTCGGCGAAGGCCTCGTGCATACCGTGGCGGATTTCGGCGTGCGTGGCGATGCTCCGACGCATCCCGAGCTGCTCGATTGGCTGGCCGATGAGTTCATGAAGCAAGGCTGGAGCCGGAAGAAGATCCTCAAAACCATCATGATGTCGGCTACGTATCGGCAGAGTTCTGAGTTTGTAGTTCGGCCTTCAGGCCGTCCGGGCGGGCTAAAGCCCGAACTACGAACAGCCGTGATGGAAATTGATCCGAAGAACTACCTCCTCTGGCGTCAAAACCGCCTCCGCGTGGATGGTGAGATCGTGCGTGATCTTTACCTCGGCGCCAGCGGTCTGCTGTCGGCGAAGATCGGTGGGCCGAGCGTGTATCCGCCGATCCCGGAGGGCATTGATGCGCTCAGCTATGCGGGGAACTTCAAATGGACCACGAGCAAGGGTGAGGACCGCTACCGCCGTGGCATGTACACCTTCTTCAAACGCACCGCCCCACATCCTGACCTCACCACCTTTGACTGCCCGGATGCCAACACCACCAACGTGCGCCGCACCGTGAGCAACACACCACTTCAAGCCCTCACCACACTCAATGCCGAAGCCTTCTCCGAGGCGGCTCAAGCCCTCGCGAAGCGTGTGCTGAGTGACGCCAGCCTCAAAGACGATGCTTCACGCCTCACGCAGGCCTTCCGCTACTGCGTGGCCCGCCGCCCGAGTGCGCCTGAGCACGCCTCTCTCCAAAAGCTGCTCGAGGAGTCCCGCTACACCTACCAAAATACCTCCGCAGACGAAGCGAAGGCAGCCTTCGGCACGCACGCGGCACCAAACATCGCCACTGCCGAAAACGCGGCCTGGGTGGCCGTGACCCGCATCATTCTGAATCTCGATGAACTGATCACGCGGGAGTGACGGGGTGGTGCGCCGGAATGATCCTGCGCGACCGCGCCCAACGCTGTCTGCGGCCGCTCTCCCCAGCAAAGAGGTCCCGAGTGCTTCCAGACTCTCGCCTGGGAGAGTTAGGTGGGCGGGACGCACGCCTCGACATCATTCCGGCAACACACCCGGAGTGACGTGAGCTCACTGCACGAAAAGGAACTGCGATCCAGTGATCAAGGCATGAAGGACATCAGCGACGGCTTTTTCGCCGCGTTCAGTGAACACCTCATTCATGATGGCCTTTTCATCTCCCGTCGGCGCACGGCTCAAAAGGGCTTCGTAGAGCTTCTCGACCTTGGCCTGCGTGGTGGTGGCGGTTTGCAGGCTTTGAGAGAGCTTTGAAACAGGGCTCGTGAGGGCATCTAGCACGGGACCGTTGATCAAAGCGAGGGCCTGAGGCACGGAGGCATCCGTGCTGGCATTTTCGATGAGTTCGCGATCACTCTGCCCAAAGGTGCGGAGGAAGGTGCCAGCCTTCGCCGGGCTTTGCTGCTCCGAGGCGCGGGAGGCGAGGCTGAGACCGTCTTTGCCACCACCGGCTTTGGCGGCGTTCTTGATGAATTCGCGGCGTTGCTCCTTGGTCATGCTAGCGAAGAGCTTGGGATCGATTTGCGGACGCTTCGGAGCATCTTGCTTGGCTTTGTAACCCTGGCGGAGGTCGGCGGCACGCTCCTCGCCGACGAGGGCGATGAGAAAATCGCGCTCCGTCTCGCGACGCAGCTGCTGGGCTTCGCGGCTGATGGCTTTCACGTCGATGCTGCTTTCCGTGCCGTTCTTTTTCGCCTCAGCGAGCTGCTTTTGCATGTTGGCCAGCTTCTCGCGGTTCGCGGTGAGGCGGTCGGCATTCTGGCGGGCGATCTCGACGATGCCTTGCGCACCTTTATCTCGCAGCGTGCCGATGAACATGGACAGATCGTCGAGATACTGATGAAGGCGGACGTTGTCGTCATCGACGGCGTCATCCATGTTACCCCGCGTGAGAGTGACGAGGCTGTCCCAGATCTGCTCGGCACTCATGCGGCGGAGGATCGGGCCGGTGAAGTGATACACCTCGCCCGCAGGCACTTCCTGTGCGGTGGCGGCGAGCTGGTAGGCATCCGTGTTGTAGAGCACGCGGAGGAAATCCTTCAGCGCATACTTCTTCTCGATCATGAGCTGCGTGAGGAATTCCATCAACGCGGGATTGGCGGCCACGGTGCTGTCTGTCAGTTGATCCACCGGCTCGATGAGGCCGAGGCCAAAGGCCTTCTTCCACATGCGATTGGCGATGACGGTGGTGAAGCGCGGATTCTCCGGGCTGGTCATCCATCCAGCGAAGGTGGCGATGGTGCTCTGCCCGTCCTTTAACGGTGCCTCGGGACTAAACATGGCCTTCGGCGTGACTTTGTCGCCGGGCTTCGCGTTGGTGTATTTGTAGTCATGCGGCAGGGCGGGCAGTTTACCCTCTTCCCACTGGGCACTGGTGTAGCGCAGCGGCTTCATCACATCCTGCATGGCCTGTTTGACCTTTTGCAGGTCTTCCCGGCTGACCTCGGACTCGGCATACTTTTTGCCTGCCTGGAGCTTCGCGAGGTATTCTTTGCGCTCCTTTTTGTCCATGGTCTTGAGCGCGGCTTTGTCGATCTCGGGAGCTCTCGATTTCTTGATCACTTCGAAGCCCCGGCTCTTGGTATCCATGCCCCAGGTGAAGGCGGCCATGTGGTAGTAATCCATCTGCGTCCATTTGTCGAAGGGATGGTCATGGCATTGGGCGCAGACGATGCTGGTGCCAAGGAAGACCTGCACGGTGTAGGCGAGGTGATCGAGCTTGTTCTCATCCCGCTGCCAGAAGCCGATGCTGCCGCTGTCCCACACGCCACCATCGGTGGTGAGAAGATTGCGCACCATCTGGTCGTAGGGCGTGTTCGCGTGAAGCTGCTTTTTGAGCCATTCCTCATAGGCCTCGGCGGTGAGACGACCTTTCACGTTGTCGGAGAGGCGGAGCACATCGGCCCAGTAGTTGAACATGTGGCTGGTGTGGCCGGTGGAACCCAAAAGGCTGTCGATGAGCTTCGAGCGCTTTTCAGGATCGCTGGAGGTCAGGTAAGCCTGCGTCTCCTCGACACTGGGAATGCGCCCGACGATGTCGAGGTAGAGGCGACGCACGAGCACCTCGTCGCTCGCGGCGGGATTCGGCTTCACGCCGGCCTTCTGCCAGCCTTGAGCGAGCAATTCATCAATCTTCCGGCTCTCCGGCAAGGACGCCGCCTGAAGGCAGGCGAAACCAAGGGCAAAAAGCAGGGCGGAACTGAGGCGAAACGCGTTCATGCCCGCCGAAACGAAGCGGTGGACGGCTTCTTGCCGGAAGTTCGCGATGACGGTGAGCCGGAGGCTCACGAGAAGCTAGCCGGTGGTGCAACCACCGTAACGCCCGACGCAGAATCTGGCGCTCCGGCAGGAGCGCGAGAAGCATCCGAAACCAAGTCTCGCTCCCGAAGGCTTTGAAGTCCACTTCTCGCCCCCTTTCAGGGAGCAAATCCTCGAAACGTGAGGGAACCTTTTGTCCGGTGGTTGCACCACCGGCTAGATTCCGTCGAGCCTCCGGCTCGCTATTCATGAGGCATTCGTTGCGAATCAGCTTTCGCAGAGCTGGCTGGCTTCTGAAGCCCAACGGGCTTCCGTCATGCAGCCCAGGGTTGGCACAACCCTGGGTCACCAGCATTCATGATTTGTTAAGGTCAGGGAACCCTGCATGGGTTCCGTCCCGCGAACGTCCACCAGCCTGCGACGACGGACGGAACCCCGTTGGGGTTCACCCTTGAGCATGGTGGGTATTTCATCGCGATTCCCAGGGTAGCGCTTCGCGCAACCCTGGGCTGCATGACGCAAGGCCGTTGGCCTTGGTTTCTCGATTACTTCTCAGGCCACATGCCTGAAAGTTCCGGGGGAAGCAACGAGCGCGGCAGGACATGATTGTATCGACGAATCATCCTTCGATCCTCTGAATCTGGCTGCACGAGAATTGAATCTAGCACTTGTGGTTTAATGGAGTCACTACGAACCAAACCAACAAAGTCAGGTCCATTCATTCCATCATGTGACGACAAAATGATTCCATCTATGGCTGGATTTCGGTTCAACCATTCCCGAATTGAAATGATCAATGGCTCGTCAATCGCACCGAAAACTGTAATTCCAGCCACGTTCAACTCGTCAAGTTTGCTGGGTCTAAACTTGTGAATAATGTCACTAAGCACATGAGGGTTGCGCTCTTCGTCAAATCGCACAGCTCGAATCACATCTGAGACTCGGTGTTTTACTTCGAGATTAACCCAAAAATCATTTCCGCAGACTCCAGGCACTCGGAATCTCCAGTCCACATCCGTGCCAACCACAAGCGGGTAATCTGCAACCACGCTATCGGTGACAAGAAATCTATTAAGCCACCATATTTCGTTCAACTTGGCCACGTGAGTCAAGGGACGGCGCAAATACGAACGCATTCCGCCACATTTCAGCCATAAATGAGGCAATCGTTCTTTGGCTGCTTCAATCACCTTCACAAACCAGAGAAGAGGAAATTGACTCAATCCACTTCCACTCACGGACGTGTGGCGGTCATCGTCCGGCGAATCTGCATTATCGATATCAAATTGCTTCTTTCTGCCTGATAAAATATCACCGATTGAGTACTCAAGCAGAGGAACCGGTCGCTCTTGATTCGAGGAAAGCCATGCCGGCTCAAGATATAGCTTAAAATCCTTCGGTTCAATCCAATCGAGGGCTTCAACAAGCAGTCCTGCTCGAAACTCAGCTAATGAGGGCTCAAGACCAAGAATCTTGAGCCCTTCGAAAAAACTATGTTTTGACCATTTCACACATGAATCGGATGCCCCTTCGCCACTTCGGTGGCTTCCTTGACCATCTCGGAGAGCGTCGGATGGGCGTGGATGGTGGCTTCGATTTCGTCCCAGGTGGCTTCGAGGTTCATGGCGAGGCCGATTTCGGCGATCATCTCGGTGCTTTCGCTGCCGATGATGTGGGCGCCGATGATTTCGCCGTGTGGCTCGCCGTAGAGGATCTTGACGAAGCCTTCGGGCTCGGCGGCGGCGAGGGCCTTGCCGCTGGCGACGTAGGGGAACTTGCCGATCTTGAACTTGAGGCCCTTTTCCTTCGCCGCACGCTCGGTGAGGCCGATGCTGGCCACCTGCGGATGGCAGTAGGTACAGCCGGGGAAGATGGTGACTTTCTTGGGCTTGTGCTTGGTGAACATGCCTTCGACGGCCTGCACCGCCTCGTAGCTGGCGACGTGGGCAAGCCAAGGCGGCCCGATGATGTCGCCCGCGCCGTAGATGCCTTTGACGGAGGTTTCATAGCGGTCGTTGGTGTCGAGCCAGCCGCGGTCGGTGAGTTTCAATTCGATGCCGCCGGGCAGCACGGGGGCCACGCCGATGGCGACGAGGGCCACATCGGCCTCCAACGTCTCGGTGGCAGCACCTTCAACGGTGATTTTCACGCCTTTGCCATCCTCGGAGGTGCCGGTGACCTTCGTGTTGGTGAGGATGCGGATGCCGGCCTTCGTGAGGCTCTTTTCCAAAGTCTGGCTGACCTCGGTGTCTTCCACCGGAAGGATGTTTGGCAGCATTTCGACGACGGTCACCTTCGTGCCGTAGGCGTTGAAGAAGTAGGCGAACTCAATGCCGATCGCACCGGCACCGATGACGATGACGCTCTTGGGCTGGGTGGCCATGGTCATGGCTTCCTTGCTGCCGATGACGGTGGTGCCGTTGAAGGGGAAACCGGGCATCGGACGGCTTTTCGCGCCGGTGGCGATGAGGATGTTTGCGGCGTCGTGCGTAGCCTTGGTGCCGTCAGCAGCGGTGACTTCCACTTTGCCAGCGGCGGGGATGCTGGCGGTGCCTTTGAGGTAATCGACCTTGTTCTTCTTGAAGAGGAATTCGATGCCCTTGTTGAGCTTGTCGCTCACGCCGCGGCTGCGGCCGATCACCTTGGACCAGTCATACTCGACGCTGCCGATCTTCAGGCCAAACTCGGCGGCACGGTGGGTGATGGTGTGGTAGAGCTCGGCGTTTTTGAGCAGCGCCTTCGTCGGAATGCAGCCCCAGTTCAGGCAGGTGCCACCCGCGCGGTCGTTTTCGACGCAGGCCACTTTTTTGCCGAGTTGAGCGCCGCGGATGGCGGCGACGTAGCCCGCAGGGCCGCCGCCGATGACGATGAGATCGTAGTTCATGTAAGGAGTATGTTGGGGGAGGTGAGCGGCGAGAGAAGCGCGGCCCTGCCTCGTATTCAACCGCAGATTTCCCCGCTCGTGTGCTGGATTGACCAGTGGGCGACGTTTCGCTAGTCTCCGCCACGCGCATGCTGCTCCCCCTCCACCGTTTTCTCCTGATCACCTCCACGCTCCTCGGGGCGCTGATCGGTGTGCTGCCTGCGCAGGAGAAAAATGACCTCGCCAGCCTGCTGCGCATCCAGTCGGAGGTGCAAAAGCGCCTGCCGCAGGTGCGCCCGGCCCTCGTGGCCATCCAAACCGGCGGCGGCACGGCCAGCGGCGTGATCATTTCCTCCAGCGGCCTCCTTTTGACCGCCGCCCACGTCGTGGATAAGCCGGGACGGGACATTCGTGTGGTCCTCAATGATGGCAGCGTCACCACCGCGAAGTCCCTCGGCCTCGATGAGGCCACTGACGCGGCGCTGGCCCAGCTCAAAGATCGCGGCAAGCCCTGGCCGAGTGTGAATCTGAGCCGCGAGGTGATCAAAGCGCAGCCCGGCGAGTGGTGCTTTGCCCTCGGGCATCCCGGCGGCTTCGACAAAGCACGCGGTGCCGTGCTTCGCGTGGGAAAAATCGTCAAACAAACCGCCAACAGCCTCCACACCGATTGCGTGCTCATGGGCGGCGACTCCGGCGGGCCGCTTTTCAACCTCTCCGGCGAGGTCATCGGCATTCACAGCCAGATCTGGGAGAACCGCGATCAAAACGTCCACGTCTCCATGGCCCCCTTCCTTCGCTCCTGGGATGCCATGCAGGCCTCGCAAGTCATCAAAACCTGGGGCGTGGGTGCCGGTGGCTACCTCGGCGTGGCCACGCGGATGAGCGATGAGGTCGAACTCGAAGTAGCGGATGTGATCGACGGCTCTCCTGCACAAAAAGCCGGGGTCCGCGTAGGTGATGTGATCCTCAGCGTGAATAGCGATGCCATGACCGATCAGCAGCAATTCACCTCCGCCATCAAAACCAAAGCCGCCGGTGATCTCGTGACCCTGCGACTGCGCACGGACGGCAAGGAGCGGAAGGTGCCGGTGACACTGGCAAAGCGCCCTGCGGAGGGGGAATGACGAAGGATGAATTCCGAATGACGAAAGAAATCCCAATGCCGAATGCCAAAGCAAGCCCGCGAGCCTCTCGCTGGCTCCTGTCTGCATTCGTCATTTTCCATTCGTCACTTGCCCTCTTCGCTGAAGCTCCCCGTCCCACCTTGCCGCCGGAGCAGCGCACGAATGGAAAGCAGACCCTCGCGGCCGTGGAAAAGACCGCTCAGCCGGTGCTGGCTTGCTCGGCACGCGTCGAGAGCCTGTTGGGGCGTCCGGTGTGCGCGGCAACGATTGTTGGCATCGACGGCTACATCCTCACCAAGGCCAGCGAGGTGCCCGATCTCGAAAAAGTGCGCTTGAAGCTCGCGGGCGGTCGCACCGCCGAACTTCGAGAAATTCATCGGGACGTGCGTTTTGACCTCGTGCTGGCCCAGGCGGTCGGTTTGAGCAAACTGCGGGCAGCGAACTTCGGTGCCACGCGATCGCTTTCGCATGGTCAGTGGCTTTGCAGCAGCTCGGGAGCATCCCAAGAGCCACGTATCGGCATCATCAGTGCCAATCGCCGCCAGATTCCCGGCAATGGCGCGGCGCTGGGCATCCGCATGGATGAAAAAGCGCCGAAGGAGGCGCAGGGCGTGCGCATCATCGGCATCGCCACCGATAGTCCGGCGGAAGCGGCGGGCTTGCAGGCGGAAGACGTGATCCTTTCCATCGCCGATGAGCCGGTGGCGCAGTTCAAACGCGTGCATGAGATCGTGAACAAACGCCAGCCGGGCGAATACGTCGAGGTGCGCTACCTGCGTGAAGGCAAGCAGGAAAGCTGCCGCGTGCGTCTGGCCAGCCGCACGAAGGTCATTCAGAACTGGGAGGGCGAGGACTTTGCCAATGGCGGCATTTCCCTGCGCACCGACAGCTTTCCCGATGCCCTTCAGCATGACATCCCACTCGCTCCCTCGGACATGGGCGGCCCGCTCGCCACGCTCGATGGCAAGGTCGTGGGCATTAACATCGCCCGCGTGGATCGTGTGACGACCTTTGCTTTGCCGGTGGAGAGTTTTTGGACCGAGATCCAGCAGTGGATCAATGCCGACCGCCATCCGCCGAAAGCGCAAGCGGCGGAGTGAGATGAATCACTTTCCATTTCCGCCCTTCCAGCTAGAGGGGAGATCGCTTGGCCGCCTCTTGTGAACAGATCTCTCCGCAACGTCACCGTGTCCTTTGGACGGTGGTGATGCTTTTGGCGCTTTCGGCGGGCCTTTATGCCATGTTTCTCGCAGTGGACTACCGGTGGAACTGGTCGGGCGTTTGGAAGTATCGCGCTCAATTCGGCCTCGGATGGCTCACCACGTTGGCTGTCTCTCTCGCGGCCATGGTGGTGAGCGTGGGGCTCGGCTTTTTGCTCATGCTCGGTGCCCGCTCGCGACTGGACCCCGTGCGCTTGCTCAGCTCCGGCACAATCGAAATCGTGCGTGGCTCACCGCTGCTCGTGCAGCTCCTCATAGGCTACTACATCATCGCCGAAGCACTGCAGATCCGAGAACAGGTGGTCGTCGGCGTGGTGCTGCTGGGCGGCTTTCATGCGGCTTACCTCGCCGAAATCTTCCGCGGCGCGGTGGAAAGCATCGGTGCCTCCCAACTCGAAGCAGCTCGTGCGGTCGGCTTTGACCGCTCGCAGACCTATCGCTACGTCGTCATCCCCCAGGCACTGCGCCGAGCTTTGCCGGGCACCACCGGGCAGCTCGTTTCTTTGCTCAAAGACTCCTCGCTGCTCTCCGTCATCGGCATCGAGGAACTGGTGCAGAAGGTCAAAGTGATGAATGCGGCCAGCTATGCCCCGCTGGAAGGTTATTTGCCGCTGGCCGTGGCTTATTTGATCCTCACGCTACCGCTCGCCAGGCTGGCGAGGAAGCTGGAAGGGAGGTTCGCCTATGAAACTTGAGGCCACCGCTTTGACCAAGCGCTACGGCGCACACGCCGCTCTCGATGGCACCGCCTTTGAAACCGGCGCGGAAGCACGCGTCATCGCCCTGCTCGGCCCTTCGGGCGGTGGTAAATCCACGCTGCTCCGAGTTCTCGGCTGCCTGCTCGTGCCGGAGGAAGGTCACGTCTCACTCGATGGCCGCACCCTGCCCAACGAGGAAGAAGGCGCTCTCGCCGAGCGACGCGGCAACGGCTTCGTCTTCCAAGGCTACAACCTCTTCCCTCATCTCACCGCCCTGCAAAACATCACGCTACCGCTTCGCGAGGTCCACGGCATGCCCGCCGTGCAGGCTGAGCAACGGGCGCTGGAGCTGCTGCATCGTCTCGGCCTGGAAGGCCACGAAAACAAACGCCCCTCGCAACTCTCCGGCGGCCAGCAACAGCGGGCGGCCATCGCCCGTGCCCTCGCGCCCAAGCCGAAGCTCCTTTTGCTGGATGAACCCACCTCCGCTCTCGATCCCGTGATGACCGGCGAGGTCCTCGATGTCATCCGCGAGCTCGCCGAAGCCGGTCAAAGCATCGTCCTCGCCACCCACGAAATCAGCTTTGCCCGCCAAGTCGCCGATTGGGTCGTCTTCCTCGCCGCCGGCAAGGTCCAAGAATCCTCCCCCGCCTCCCAATTCTTCACGCAGCCACAGACGGAACTCGCTCAGCAGTATCTCGTCGGCCTCTCGAAGTATCGGTGAAGCGAGAGGGAGGTTTTGAATTCCAGAGCCTTGATGGCCTATGCCGCGGCAAGATCACATTCTTGCTCCCTGGCAAAAACATATGAAGCTAAAGCGGCCTCCATAAGCGCCCACGGCGTTACTCTTCCGACAAAGAAGCTGGCGATAAAGCCGCTGACAAACTTCACGGGCTGTTAGATATCCAGTTTATTCTGCACAACCTCAATAGCACCATGAGAACCACAGTCTTTGCCTTCCTATTCTCAATCGCCTCCTTGACTCTTCGTGGCGAGATAAGTGTTGGGGCAAGCCTCGAATGGCTCACAGATACCTCTACCAGCATAGGCACTTACGTAATCACTGACTCACGCAAGGAGTCAGATTCGGCATTTCAGCTCTCGTTGAAGGTGGAAGAGTCATTGAAGGGTAAGCCACCACAGAATGCGAACTCGCCGTATTGGGTCCGACGCCCGAAGGGATCGGAAACTCCGATTGTCCGTGTCGGGGATCGTTTTCTCATCTTTCTCAAGCGCGATGACAATGACTCAGATCGTGTCGCTCATTTGATCAACCTTTCCACTTCGCAGTCAGGAGGAATGGAATCTGTTTCCATCAATCACAAATTTGAAGTGTTAACAGGCCAAGCAGAAATACTCACGGTTGTGAAAGAACGCATCAAGGGACATCCAACAGTCTCACCAACCAAATGGCGAGAATTCCCACTTTCAAGATTCTACGTTGAGGTGCCGATGGGGTCTCAGGCTTTCGGTGAGCTTTACGGTGGAAGCACCTGCTTTCTGCTTTTGCCAGATGACCTCAAACCCGAAAAGAAAAGCAAATGACACCTCTTCAACGCACAGCCGAACCAATGCGCTACAGCAACTAGGGTGGCTTCTGAACGTGGAGGGTGACGGTGATGAGCTCACGCCGCGTGGCTCATGAAGTGCACTCCGGCTGCAAGCAGCAAGACGCTCGGGCAGAATCGAACAGGTTTCAGGCGGGCTCTGCGCATGCGCCTACCTTTCCCTTATGCACTGTGCTTCGCGATGATCTGGAGGAAGTCCGGTAAGTACGTCTGCGCCTTGATGTGGCCGACGCCGCGGATGTCTCGGCCTTCGGCGATGGTCTTGGGCTTGAGGCGAGTCATGAATTCGAGCGTTTGATTGCTGAAGACGATGTAGGACGGCACGCCTTCGGATTGGGCGAGGGCGTTGCGGTGCTTTTTGAGCTTCTCGAAGAGAGCTTCGTCAAAGCCGAGTTCGCGCGCGGCGAGTTCGTTGAGGGCGGTTTTGCTGGTCTTGGAAGGTTTGGAGGCCGTGGTGGCGGACGGCCAGCGAAGCTTGATGTTCTCGCCATTCTTCATCACCTCGGCTCCACGGCGGGTGAGGTTGATCTTGGGGAATTCATCGGTGGTGGTCTCGATGAGGTCGGCTTTGTCGAGTTCGATGAAGAGCGGATGCAGCACCTGGGTGCCGACGTGTTTCAGAAGGCCGTAGGTGGTGAGTTGATCGAGGCCTGCATCGACGATGTCCTTCGATTTAGAGCCGACGAGCATGTTGATGATGCGGCCTTTGCCAAAGCGGCCTTCCCAGGAGCCATCGGGGCGTTTCGTGGCCATGCGAGCGATGCCACTGAGCACCTGACGGAGCATGGTGACCTCTTCGGGCGTGCCTTCACGTGGCGGCTGCACGCCTTCGGCACGGCAGACATCGCAGGTGCCACACGGAGTGGATTCCTCCTCGCCGAAGTAGCGTAGGATTTGCTCCTGACGGCAGGCTTTGTCGTCGTAGCAGAGGTCGATCATCGCCTTGAGCTTCGAGCGATCGCGACGGTCTTTTTCGGCGAGGGCCTTCAAATCGAGCGGAAGGTCTCGGGCGAGCAATTTGGGCTGCAAGAGGCGTGTGCCACGGATGCGCTTGCCGGGGATGTCGAAGCGCTCGATGACGTCCAGACGATTCAAAAGGCTCAAAGCGGAGGAGACGCCCATGCTGTTCTTCGCGCCGGTGAAGTCCGTGATGTCATCAATGGAGGCCTGGACTTCGTTTTGAGCATCGGCGCGGCTCAAAAGCGCCTGGTAAACGCCGCGAATGATGTCGGGCGAAGGGTTGTTGCCTTCGATGAAGAATTCCTGCGTGCGGGTATCGGCAAAGTTAAAGTAGAGATCGCACTGCGAAGGCTCGCCATCGCGTCCGGCGCGGCCGGCTTCTTGGTAATAGGCCTCGACACTGCCAGGAACATCGAAGTGGGCCACGAAGCGCACGTCGGAGCGGTCGATACCCATGCCAAAGGCGTTCGTGGCGACGGCGACATCGGCCTTTTTCTCGATGAACTTCGTCTGGCGGCTCTCGCGTTCCTTGTCGTCGAGCCCGCCGTGGTATTCGATGCATTTGATTTTCCGCTCGCGAAGCTCCGCACCCACTTCCTCGACCTTTTTCCGCGTGGCGCAGTAAACGATGCCCGTTTTGTGCGTGCTGATGAGCTTGATGAGGCGCTGATACTTATCGTCGTTCGTCTTGGTGGGAATGATGTTGAGGCTGAGGTTTGGCCGCTCAAAGCCACGCATGGCAATCAGCGGATCACGCAGCGCCAGCGTGCGCAGAATATCATCCCGCACCTCCGGCGTGGCCGTGGCGGTGAGGGCGACGACTTGCGGCCTATCGAGGTGCTGCAAAGCCTCACCGAGGCGCATGTAATCGGGCCGGAAGTCATGCCCCCACTGCGAAAGGCAGTGCGCCTCATCGACGGCGAAAAGGGCGATCTGCACCTGCTTGAGCGCATTGGTGAAGCTGCGGCTGCGAAAGCGCTCCGGGGCGACATAGACGAGCTTGTACTCGCCATTTCGGAGGCCGTCGATGCGCTGCATCTGCTCGCTGGGTGAAAGGCTGCTGTTGATGAGGGTGGCGGGAATTCCGCGACGCTCCAGCGCATCGACTTGATCCTTCATCAGGGCGATGAGCGGACTCACGACGATGGTGACGCCGTCCATCACCATCGCCGGAAGCTGGTAGCAGAGCGATTTCCCGCCGCCGGTGGGCATGATGACCATCGTGTCACGCCCCGAGAGGATGGAGGCCATCACCTGCTCCTGCCCATCGAGGAACTCGCGGAAGCCAAAATGCTTTCGCAAGGCTTCGCGGGCGTCGTGGATGGGATTTTCGTCAGTTTTGGGCACGGTTCAGCATGGCGAGCAGAGAAGCGTTTGTCACTTGTTTGGCGAAGGCAACATGGCCTTCGGAGGTGAGAGGTCAGAAGTGAGATGTCAGAGGTCACGTCTGACTTCTCACCTCTTACTTCTTACTTTTTGCCGTTCACCTCCTTCCCGCCGCATTCTGGCGAATGCGCCTACGAGTCGGCTCGTTCCTTCCGAGCGGCGTCGTAGGCTTCGATGATGCGTTGGACGACGGGGAGGCGGACGATGTCTTTGGCGAGGAAGTGGACGAATTTCACGCCTTCGACGTTTTGCAGGACCTCGACAGCTTCGCGGAGGCCGGACTTCACGCCGCGGCGGAGGTCGATTTGGGAGGGATCGCCAGTGACGACGCAGCGGGCGCCTTCACCGAGTCGGGTGAGAAACATGAGCATCTGCTCGGTGGTGGTGTTTTGCGCTTCGTCGAGGATGATGTAGGCGTTTTTGAGGGTGCGACCGCGCATGTAGGCGAGCGGAGCGATCTCGATGGCTCCGCGTTCGATGAGTCGCTCGGCTTCATCGGGATCGAGCATGTCGTAGAGGGCGTCGTAAAGGGGGCGGAGGTAGGGGAATATCTTTTCTTTGAGGTCGCCCGGCAGAAAGCCAAGGGCTTCACCGGCCTCGACGGCGGGACGGGTGAGGACGAGGCGTTGGACGACTTTTTCGCGCAGCAGATGAAGGCCTTGAGCCATGGCGAGGTAGGTTTTGCCAGTGCCAGCGGGGCCGATGCCGAAGACGACCTCGCTCTCGCGCATGGCCTGCACATAGGCGATCTGGCCGCGGGTCTTGGCGAGCACCGGCGGCTTCTTGCCGGTGCTGAGGAGCCTTAAATGCATGATGGCCTCGGCGGGTGAATCACCAGCGTCACGCTGCACGCTCTCGGTGACGAGGCGGATCATCGCGGGTGTGATGTCGCCGCCTTGGCGACGAACTCGTTCGAGCTGCACAAAGACATCGCGAACGCGGGCGACGCCGTGATCGTCCTCGCCATCGATTTTCACCCAGGCCTCGCGGCTGGTGAGATGCACGCCGAAGGCCTCGCCAATGCCACGAAGCGTGGCGAGATCATTGCCGAGGAGTTTCTGCAGAAACTGCGGCGTTTCGTAAGTGAGCGTAACAGATGGCATAAGCGGGACCGGAGAGACGGGTGAAGGCGGCGAGTTGTTAGAAAAATCTCAACCGCGTGCCTGCTGGATGAAGTCCGCCACCAACGCGAGGTCCTTCACTCCCGGCGCGGATTCGACACCGCTGGCGACATCGACGGCAGCAGGATGCGTTTGAGCGATGGCGGCGGCGATGCTTTGCGGCGTGAGGCCGCCGGAGAGGATGATGCGCTTGTCTGGATAACGCTCCGCAGCCTGCACGGCGAGGTCCCAGGGGAAGGAATGGCCCGCACCGCCGTAGAGGCCGGGATTGTAGGCATCGAGCAGCACATCGGCGCAGGGAAAAGTGGCGATGGCATCGAGCGAAGCCGCGTCACGCACCTGAAAGGCTTTGATGACATGCTGACCACGCTGGATGAGATCGGCGACGAGCGAGGGCGGCTCATCGCCATGCAATTGCAGGCTGCGAAAGAGGCCGCTGCGGATGGTGGCATCGAGTTCCTCGGCACTCGGATTCACCATGACGGCGACGAGGTGATGATGCGCGGCTGTTTCGGCAAGATGCCGCTCGGCTTCCGCGAGAGGGAGGTAACGCTTCGATTGCGGCCAGAGATTGATGCCGACGGCATCAGCGCCGAGGTCAAAGATAAGCGGCACCTGCTGAGGGTCTTTGAAGCCGCAGATTTTGATTCCGATGCCGCTCGCAGGTGGAAAGAGGGTGACGTTCATGGGTTCTGACTGAAGGGCATGACGGGTGGCAAAAGACCACCCGAGGCGGCCGGCGTGGAGCGGGCAGGAAGGAGCGTGGAGGTCAGCGAGAGCAATTGATCGAGGCGCGGTGGAAAGGAAAGGCTGCCACGGACGCGGACATCGCGCTTCAGCGTCTCGAAGAGCTGCATGTCCGCCGGGCGGGTGAGAAAGAGGATGGGTGGAGCGGTGTGCGTGCCGCGGTGGGCGAGCGGGTAGGCTTTGACGAGGAGTCGATCGAGCAAATCACCGGGCATATCCGGCAGCGGAATGGAGAAAATGAAGAGGCTGTACTCGCGGCGCAGCGCCATTTCGAAGGCGTGCTCGCCGCTGGGGGTGTCATCCACCTCGCACTCGCGAAAGGCGGTAAGCGCTTCGCGGATGACCCGGCGGTAGGGCAGGCTCTCTTCGGCGAGGAGCACGCGTGGCGGACTTCCGGACGTGGGAGATCCCGATGGCTCTTCCGCAGGCAGGGGCGGCGGGCGGAGGCTTTGGGTGGCCATCGTGGCGGGAGATGCTCAGCTCTCAGGATAGACGGCCACGGCCATGACGCCCTGACTGGGCACCCAGCCGACGACTTCCACTCGACCAAGACGACGCGAGGAGGAGCCCATGCCTTTTTTCACCGTATCGATGACCTTTTTCTGCGTCTCTTCACTGGCTGTGGCCCCGAAGAAACCGGCCAAATCGGTCAAAACAGGCGCTGGAGCGGAAACACCTCCGGCCATCGTCACGGGCACCCGGCCCTGGCCGCTGGCGAGGATCGTCTGGCGGATCAAATCGGGGCTCATCGTGGCATCAACGACGACGAGGCGGCGCAAACGCGTGTCTGGAGCTGGCGAGGAAACGATCTGAAGCGGCGGCGGCTCGACGGGAGCCCCATTGGCGGCCACGGGCGTAGAAACCGGCGGCTTGATCGATTTGGTGGGCTTCAAAAAGACCGCCGGAGCCTGGGGGAAGGCCTGCGATTGTCCGCCATCATAGGTGGGGAGGATCGGGGAAAGCGATTGAGGCAGGGGTAATGCCTCCTGCGCCTGCACGAGGGCGGCGGAGGTGGCGAGCACAGCCATGAATCGGATTACGGGGGACATTTTTCGGGGGCGGGCGCGGGTTTTACCATGCCCTCCTGAAATCGACAATGACAAATGTGCCCGGGAGGGGCCAGCCGCATCAGAAGTACTTCTTTGTGAACATCGTGCGCGTCACGCGGCCGATGCGGTCGAGGACGCCTTTGAGGACGAGCTCGTTTTGGTCGATGACGGCGAAATCGCCTGGGTGAGTGAGTTTGAGCTGCTGGCATTGCTCCACGAGCTGCTCGGTGGCGACTTTGAGTTCACGAAGCTTCTGGCCGGTCTCATCGGTGATAAGGTTTTCGTTGACGAGGTTTTCCAGCTTATCGGTCTCGCGGGAGAGGTAGCGAGAGGCGTTGGGGAGGTCTTTGGGGCCGTTGGCAAGAGCACCCGTGTGGTAATCGACACGCGGCTTGGTAGGCAAATAACGGGAGGGCCGCTGCGGAACGACGGACTGCGGCTCAGCGGGGAGGCCACCATCGCGGGCATCGATGAGATTGGGCGTGATGAAGAGCATGAGGTTTTTGTGGTTCTTGCTCCGGCTCTTGTATTTGAAGAGCCATTTCAGGCCGGGGACTTTTTCCAAGAAAGGTACTCCAGCCTCGCCTTCACGTTCGCGGGCCTCATCGAGACCACCGACAGCGACGGTGTAACCGGAGTGGACTTCGACGGGGGCGTTGTAAACGCGGGAGGAGGCCACGGGGTAAGGATTTCCCGAGATGACGGTCTCCCCGATGATGGAGGAGACGGTGATGTCCATATTGAGGAGCACTTTTTCATCCGCCATCTTCTTGGGGTGGATGTTCAACACGGTGCCGATGGGCAAATAAGCCACCTGGGTGGTCGCTACAGCGCCACCAGCAGCTCCCCCAGCGCTGCTGGAGCTGGAGTCCAACACTGGCTGGTTCACCACACTGCGGATGGCGACTTCGCGATTGTTCAGCGTGACCATTCGTGGATACGAGGTGGTGTTGGTCTCGTCATCACGCATGATGGCGCGAAGCTTCACATTCAGGTCCTGAGCGGAAAGAACACTGAGAGCAGGCCAGCCGAGGGTGGCACCCACGTTGTTGAGATTCACGCCGGACAGCAAGGGGGCTAGGTCAGCTCGGAATCCGCCCGTAGTGGGCTGGTTGGAGTATTCCACATTGATTCGTTCGTTGCCTGCGGCGTCCGTTGTCGTGGAGGTCCTGTCGATTCGCCGGAAGTTTCCGGTTTCCAAGGTGCCGGTCCAGTCGATGCCGAATTCACGTTTCGGATCGCGGGAAGTCTCGATGAATTTCACCTCGATGGCGATGAGCTGCTGCGGCTGATCGGCTGAGAGAAGATAACCTTCCACCCACATGTGTTGGAGGCGGGTGGCGACGATGTAGAGGGTGTTTGAGTCGGACTGCCAAATGACTTTGGGTTGGCGGGTGGCGCTGAGCGTATTGGAGTTCATGTCTCGCACGGGATCCTGGCCCTGGCCGCCCACAGGCCCGCCCGGACCAGCTGTGCCCCCCTCCAGATTTTCGGGGCCGAGACCGAGCAGGTCACGGATGGAATTGATGAGTTCACTGCGCCTGATGTTGAAGGAGCGGTTGGTGCCTTGCAGGCTCACGCCAGCGGAGCCGCCTCCACCAGCCCCCGCTGCGGGGCTGCCACTGAGAGCATTCCCAGAACTGGTGTAGTCCACCCGCTCGAGAGCATTGTGCTTAATGTTATAGGATTTGCCGATCAGTTCGCGGTCATCCGCAGGACGGATATACCAGATGCCATTATCAGGGATGATAGCGAGGCCGTTGGCTTTGCAGAGGGTTTCGAGCACACGAAAGGGGCTCGCCTCAATGGAGAAGGTGATGAGCTTTCCACCATCGGCACTGTCATCCGGCAAAGAGAAGAAGGAGATGTTTGCATCGGTAGCGAGGAAGCGGAGCACATCACTCAAGGTGGCTTTCGAGAAGTCATACTTCTGGGGCGGTGCCTCGCGCAAGCGGAGGGCCTCGGCCTCATATTCTGGAGCCATCATGTGCATCGTAGCCTCGCTAGGGAACTGCGCTTGAGCCACCGCCGGCAAGGAGGCGGTGAGCAGGAAAGCGGAGGTTGTAGCTTGAAGAGCGTGGAAAAGGCGCATAATTATGGCAATTATATTCTTCTGTCAGGAAAAGCTCAAATGGTATTTATGACCGTGATGACAAAAAAGTAAGCAAAGTCGAAAAATCGACCTTTTGGGGTCAAAAACTCAAATAATCGGCATTTTATATAAATTTCAGATGTTTTGATTGAAAATGTGGCTTTTATAATATTTAATATGTCCTTGATGCCTTCCCCCCTTCCACTCTCTCCTGCCAGAAACCGCTCCCGCGGCGGGCGGAGCGCGGCCTTCTCCGTCATGGAGCTGCTTGTGATGGTAGCCATCATCGGTGTGCTGGCGACCGTGAGCATCAGTTACTGGACGCCTAGCTCCAAAGTAGTGCCTGCGGTCAAATTGGAATCAGATGTGGCCACGCTGAATCAAATGGTGGCCCTCTTCATTGCAGATGGCGGTGATCTGGCTGGCCTCACCAGCCCGCAGGCCGTTCTCGACAAAATGAAACGCGTGCGCCCCCAGGCGGAATGGAAGCAGCACGCGGGCATGGCTTCCGGCAGGCTTGTCGATGCTCGACTCCGGGCACGTGTGACGAATGCGGCAGCATCCGGCGAAATCTCACGGGCCGTGTGGAACCGCACCAAGCAGCGTTTCGAGATGAGCGAGAGCCGCACGGGTCAGGGGGTGTCCGAGTTTTATCTCGATGAATCGCTGGCCACGTATGATTTCGGCACGGATACGACCCGTCAGGCATCGAAGAAGACCTACAACAACTCCAACGGCTGGGTGTGGGGTTCCGCCACGCGTGATCCCACGGCCAGCTACCTCAATGCCACAACCATCACCGAAGGCGGCGCACCGCAGGCCTTTAATCCGTCCGAAACAGCTCCGACGACCGGCCCCGGCGGCGGAGGCGGTGGTGGCGGAGGAGGTGGTGGTGGTGGCGGCGGGGGCGGAGGAGGAGGCACCACACCTCCGACCACGCTGCCAGCTCCGAGCATCTCACCCGCTGGCGGCACCTACGCATTCGACGCTTTTCCCTCTAACGTGACGATCACTAGGAACGGAGCGCCTGCGGGCGATTCAACGCTGATGATCAGCATCAATGGAGGAACCTGGACGTCATTCGCCGGAGGCTCCTACGGCCCAGTCACCCCTTCGATGACGATTCAAGCCCGGAACGAGACCACCAATCCCACCGCCTACAACACCAGTCCCACCAATTCTCAGACCTACCACCGACTGGCCGCAGGCTTCAGCGGAGCGGGCATCGGAAGTTGGGGAAATGCCACCGGTGGCTCGAACCTCGTCACCAGCGTCCAGAACGGCAATCCCACCTCCACCTTCAAACACGGCAACACCAAGCTCGATCTGGGCAATGGCCAGTTCCTCGATGCCGGCGTCGAAAACGTCCTCACCTTCACCCGTGAGAGCTTTACCACCATCACGCCCAACACCTGGTTCAAGTTTGGAGAGCTCCAGATGCTCAACGGCACCACCTTCTACGACAGTGAAGCCAATGGTGTGACGCTCACCACGAACCTGAGCCTCTCGCAGCCCTCCGTCGCTCTCACCACGCATATCAATCTCGGCCTCGTCTCCACGGAA
Source organism: Verrucomicrobiaceae bacterium (assembly GCA_016713245.1). Taxonomy (GTDB): domain Bacteria; phylum Verrucomicrobiota; class Verrucomicrobiia; order Verrucomicrobiales; family Verrucomicrobiaceae; genus Prosthecobacter. Next base: position 133,781 of record JADJPM010000005.1, read on the forward strand.
AACACCAGCGACCGACTCGCCAGTGCCGACATCGTGGAACTCAAGAACCCCGTCACCGATGCCAAAGTCACCATCGACGGCGTCGAATACACTCTGGAGCTCTCCTGGGCCACGCTCGATCCCGGCGCTGGCGTCGTGCAGGGCAATCAATTCCTCGTCTTCGAAGGCTCCTCAGCCCGCGCTGAGATCCGTGCCCGCTTCAAAAGCAATCGCTAACCCTCCCCCACGCCCTCCATGGAAGATATTCACGAACGCAGTCAGCTAGGATACCGGATGCTCCATCTCTCGAAGGACTCCGGCGTGAGTGATTTCTACATCACGCCCTGGGAGCCGCTCACATACAAGCGCAACGGCAAGATCTTCTTCGATTCCTTCATCTATCAGCCAGAGCGTCCACTGGAGTTCACCGCTGGCTGCATCGATTACGCTCTCGCCCTCGGCACCCGCCGTTATCGTGTGAACCGCATGGTCACTCGGGGCCGCCCACGCTGGGTCATGCGTCTGCTCCCAGAGCAGATCCCAGACATCAGCAAGCTCAACGTTCCCCCGCCCGCCATCAAAGCCTTCCTGGAGGCCAAGAACGGCCTCTTCCTCGTCTGCGGCGGCACGGGCTCGGGTAAATCCACCACCATTGCTTCCCTCATCTTGGAGCGTGCCAAGCGCCGCCAAGAGCACGTGCTCACCTTTGAGGATCCCATCGAGTACATCTACCCCGCAGGCATCCCATCCCTCGTCTCTCAGCGTGAGATCGGCTCCGACGAGCTCGACTTCAACAAATCCCTCCGCGCCGCTCTTCGTCAGGCACCGGACGTCATCCTCGTGGGTGAGATTCGAGATGGCGAGACAGCGGAGATCGCCCTCCAGGCGGCGGAAACCGGCCACGTCGTCGTGGCCACGCTGCACACCTCCTCCGCCGCACAGACGGTGCAGCGCTACCTGAAGCTCATGCCCTCCGACCGCATGGAAAACGCCATGCTATCATTTGCCGATTCCATCCGCGGCATTCTCTGCCAGCGCCTGCTCTTCGATGAGCAGCGTGGCAAACGCTTCCCCATTCACGAGCTGCTGCTGCCTTACGACTCCGTCTGCGGCATGATTCGCCGTGGTGAGTTCAAGAACCTCGAGCAGGAGCTCGAAGCAGGATTCACCCGCGGCATGCAGAGCTTTGACCGCTGCCTCCAGATGCGCTTGGCCGATGGCTGGAAGCCATCCAATACCCGCAAGACCGGCTACACCGAACATGAGGTGTACGACTTCCTTTCCAAAGAACAACTGACCTCAATATATGCTGCTGGATGAAATCAAATCTGTCCTGTCGTTCGCCGCGTTCAAACCAGACGCCGACGACGCCGCCGTGCCGTGGGCCTCGCGCTTCAACGGTCGAAAATCCGTGCTCCTCAATGTCTCGCGCAGTCAGACGAGTTGGCGTGGCATGAACAAAAAAGGCAAGTTCGAAGAAGGGGGCGTCATGGATGGCGAATTCGCCGACGTTGCTCCCCAGCGTGGCGAGGAGTGGCGCAGCATGACCGAGGGCGGCTGGTGTGCCATCTCCGTGAATCACCGCTTCATCATCAGCCTCGAAAACAACCTTATGCGTGGGGACAACTGCGTCTCCCTCCTGCGCACCAATCCCCGCGCCGTCCTCGGTCCCAAATATGATCGCGGCAAGCGTTACGCCGTCTGCCATCACCCGGAAACCACCGCCTCACTGCTCCTCGCCGTCGAAGAGAGCATGGTCAAAGTCACCGAGGATCTCCTCAAGACGGTGCAGATCAAGCCCGGCCGTGTGTGCTGCGGCCTCTTTGCCCTGCTCGAGCATGCCGTGCTCAGCATCTCCCGAGCTGCGGATACCGGCACACCGCCGAATTTCATTCTCATTGTCGCCTGTGAAGGCTCCATCGGCGTCCTCGTCCAGCAGGATGGCCAGTGGAAGGATGTGCGCTGCCGCAGCGGCCTCGGCCCTGAAGCCGTCGAGACCTCCCTCCAGATCATTAGCCCCCTCATCGCCCGCGTCCCGCAGGGCAGCCCCGTCTATTTCGTCAGCGATGGCAATGACGGCAAATTCCGCTCCGAGATCATGGTGCATCTCGAAAAGGTCGGCGCAGTCGATCTCACTCAGGACGATCTGCTCTGGACCATCCTCGGCGAACACTGATCCCCGCATTGAAACCTGTCACGTCCGCATCCCATGACTGATTACCTCTGCCACGACTTTAAAACACCCCGCACGGACGCCGCACGGCGGCTTCCATCCACCTTCCGCTTCATCCCCGTCATCTTCTACCTCGCCATCGTCGGCACGGCCTACATCATGACGATGGACTACCTGAACTTCCAAAAGGCGAAAAAGCTCAAGCAGGAAGCCACAGAGCGCAAAACCCGCATCGAAGGCGAGCGTGATGCCCTTAACGCCGAGTTCGCCACCCTCGAAGCCGAGACAAAAAAGGCCGAAGGCCTAGCCGAGTGGATGGAAGGTGCCCGAAACATCCAACCCATCGTCGTCAAAATCGCCCGTGCCGTAGCCCAGGAAACCAAGTTTGGCGAAGTCACCTTGGAGCGTGGCGATGAAGTCGCGGCGAACCTTTCCCTCGGCATCAAGATCTCCGGCATCAATGCCTCCACCGAGATCGTGAACATCGAAAACGCCCTCGGCCAGCTTCAATACCGCAGCTTCTCCCCTCAGCAGACGAAGACCGAAGAGCTCATCGAGTATCATTCCACGCTCGTCCGCTCGACCCAGTAAAACGCCCCATTTTCCCTCCCCATGAATCCCAAGCAACTAGCCTGTTTCATCCTCATGGCACTCATCGGCGTGATCATGTACAGCGCCCAGATCGTGCATCAGAAAGTCACCGCCATGCGCCAGGAGGCTGATGACGCTGAAAGCGCCGCCACCAACGCCGAGACGGAGCGCTCCACCGCCGAAATCAAAACCGCCGTGCTCAAAACCGAGACGGAGGAGATCCGCCGCTTTCTCCGCGCCTGGCTGCCAGCCGTCGAAAAAATCCAGACCCAGCAGGAAGTGGAACAAACCATCGAACTCAGCCTCCGTGAGGGCGGCATCGGCCTCGTTCGCCAGCGCCGCACGGAGCCAAAAGGCTCCACCACGAACAAACTCATCCCCAAATCTGTCGTCACCACCCTCACCATCGAGGAAGAGTATGCCAAGGTGCTCAACTGGCTGGGTGACATCGAGCGCCGCCTTCCGCTCTCACGCATGAAGATCGTGCAGATCACCGGCGGCAGCACCGCCCGGCAGCTCAAACTCGATGTGTCCTTCGAAACCCCCATTTTCGATCTGACCTCCGCCAACGCCGCAGCCGACAAAGACAAGAAAAAGTCATGAAGCATTCCCCATTCCATCTCACGAGGCTCGCCAGCATTCTTCTCCTCCTCACCACCATCCTCCTGCGCCCCTCTCAAGCTCAGGATGCTGCCATGCAGGAAGAAGAAGGCAAAGAAGGCCGAGTGCAGTACCAACTCGTCTTGCCAGATGAGAAGACACCCGAACGCGTCAAACCGGAGGAAAACAACCCCTTCGAATCCGCCATCGAAGCCGCCAGCCGCAATGCCCCTGAGGATACCGAAGAAAATCGCGTGCGTGACGTGCTCGCTAGGCTCCCCGTCGTCGGTGCCAGCATCCGCCCGGATGGGAAAATGAAGGTCATGCTCGGAGACATCATGCTGCAACCAGGCCAAGTCGTGCCGCAAGTATTCGCTGATCAGCAGGTGAGGCTCACCGTGAAAAACATCACCATGCAGAACATCGAGCTGGCCTGGGAAGAAAAAGAGGCCACCGGCCTACCACCGAAGGTGATGCTCATCGCCATCAACATGAGCCCCGAGATCAAATACAAGCTACTCGGCGGCCAGGGTCAGACGGGCCGCATCACACGCCCCGATTCCATACAGAAAAACAGCACCGCTCCGCAGCCGCTCGCCAGCCAGCCTGTGCCAGATCGCCAAGCGCCGCCCTCATCCGCCCCAGCAGAGACCATTCCTGCCGCCACACCACCTAGCCCGGCGAGCATCGAATCCTCCATTCGCATGCTCTTTGGAAATCCCGTCGGCGGAAATACTGCGCCCGCCAAATGACACGCCAGCTCCCAGCGCCACGAGGATTCACCTCCGTCGAGCTCCTGCTCGTCGTGGCGCTTTCCGCCATCATCATGGGCGGCGTCGTCGTGGGCTATGGCACCATCGTCAAGAATCAGCCGCGCCTCTCCGCTGTCGTCAGCGTGCCGCTGGGCAGCGCTCGAATGAGCGCCTTCTATGGCAGCTCGCTGAGCACCATGGAGACAGCCTCTGCGCCGAATTTCACCGGCCTCTCCAAGGCGGAAGAGCTGCGCGAGTCCTTCATCAACGAGACCACCAGCGCCACCGCCATCTTCTGCCTCGGTCGCGATGTCGCGAACACCTACAAACCCTCCACCATCGCCTACGATCCCACGACTCATGGTGAGCTCGATACGCCGCAGAAATTCCGCTCCCACCTCGTCACCCTCGGAGCCGTCCCTGCCACTCAGTATCGTGATTTTCGCAATCCAGATGGCTCCTCCGCGCCACCAGCCAACGCCAGTATCTTCATCCTCGGCTACAGCAAATACACCGGCTACCTCAAAGTCACCGCCATCTACGATATCGACGTGGTTAAATTCGATACCGCCCAGCCATGGGGCATTCATGCCTCCGTGAAGCGATTCGCCGATCCCACCGGTGTCGCCCTTCCCACGGCGCTTGTATATTCCGGCGGCTACGAGGTCTTTTATCCGCCCTCCGTGCCCAACCCCACCGCCGCCAGCCAATGGCTCACCGATGGCTTCACCCCGCTCTTCGTCAGTTTCGAACGCTCCGCCCGCTTGGCCATTCGTGAAGGCCTTTACATCGATCGCTTCAAGCGGGCCACCGAACGCCCCTTCTACTTCATTTGGTGGCCGGATCCCTGCGCCCGTCATCTCGGCCCCGCCACAAACACCTTCAGCCCATCCGATCCTCGCCAGGCCTACAACCAGATGGGTGGCCGCACCGCCTTCATGTTCACCGTCCCCATGTTTCCAGCCCTTTAATAAAAGATAAAAAATCAAAGCTCAGAACCCAGCTCCCAGCCTCGCCCCCTTCATCTTTTATTTTTGATCTTTTAGATTTCATCTTTTCATGCGCCACCCTTCTCCATCACGCTTTCAAGCACCTCGCGGCGCCATCATGGCCGCCGCGCTCATGCTCATGATCGTGGCTGGCCTACTCGTCTCCTCCTGGGTGAACATGATGAACGTCCGCTCCGTTCAGGTCAGCTACCTGGAGGACATCGCCCGCCGCCGCATCGGCCTCGAAAGCTCTCGCCAGCTCGGCCGTGAAATGTCCTTCGATAAGCACTTCCTGCGAAACAACACCGTCGCCGGCAATCAAAGCATCGTCCTCGGTTCCAACATCGGCAGCGTCAATAGCTACGACGGCTGGTCCAATCTCAACATCTACTCCAGCACCGCCTTTCCCGGTGATGGCCTCACCACCGTCTATCCCTACAACTATAGCGGCTTCCGCCCGTCTCTCAGCTACCTCACCACCGAGCGCCTCTCACGCCCCGCCTCCGGCACCGCGGGTAACATCGATAACTTCACCTCCTGGCACTTCCTCAAGACTCTTCCGCCCGTGCTAGGCGGAGACATCTTCAACGTCTATCGCAAGCCCGACGACGTCACCACCGAGCTCGACATCTACCGCGATGTCGCCAGTTCCGGCTCCGGCACTGGCCACCACGCCTACTGGACCATTCAAGGCCGCACCGTCATCCGTCATCCCCCTTCCCTCTTCGTCGCCAGCACGCCCAGCCCGCTGAAAATCCCCTTCCGCACCAAATCACTCTACCTCCAGTCCCAGTCCGTCGTCGAGCCACCCGGCCTTCCTTACCCCATCTACGGCGTCAATCCCGATGGAGCAGACATGCTGCCCTCGAATCTTCCCGTCATCCCCAGCACCACCGGTCCCGTCGGCGGCACCGGAGACCGCCGTTACCTCGGTTATCTCAACGTCATCAACAACGCTAACAACACCGATAACTCCCTCTGGCACTTCCAGGACCGCGAAAAGACCGCCGGCCGAACCGACACCATCACCATCGACGTCGGTGGCGTCTTCAATTCCTCCACGGAAGCCTACTGGATCGCCGAGCAGGCCGTCCCCACCTACAATCCCCCCGGCTGGCCATCCGGTTACGGATCAAAGCTCCGCGTCCTCTTCATCAAGCTGGATTCCGCCTACCTCAAAAACATGCGCATCTACGGCGTCGTCGATCAGATCATCTTCGTCGGCCAGGCCAATACCACCGCCTTCGAGGCCGCCGCCGCCATGAAGCCCGTCATCATCACCATCATGCCCAATGGCACCAAAGGCCCTTGGATTCGTGACATTCGCTTCGAGCGAGAAAACGCCCGCCGCCACATCCTCGCCTTCAGAGACGACCTCGGCCGTCCCGTCGAATTCTCCTGGGTCAGCAATCCCATCGCCGGCAACGACTACCGCTGGCGTGGCGTCCTCGTGAATGAATATCAGACGATCATGTTCAACATGCCCGCCACCCTCACCCGGAACGTTCGCTGGATCGGCGGCGTCATGACGAACTGGACCATCAAACGCCGAGCCTCCGGCGGCAGCACCGCCAGCCGACTCGTCTTCTCCCCCGATACAGATACCTCCGTCCCTCAGACCACCGCCGCCGGCCCCGGCTTCGCCACCTTCCTCCCGCGTGATGCGTGGCAGGAAACCTACTTCACCCCATGACGAATCTCCGGCCATCCACCTGCCTCCGCCGCGCCGCCTACACCCTTATCGAGGTGCTCGCCGCCGCTAGCATCATCGCCATCGGTGCCACCGCCGCCATCAGCCTCTCCGCCTCCTCCGTCCTCCAAGAAGAGCTTGCCTTTCGCGTCGCCGTCACCCGCAGCTATCAGGAAAACATGCTCCGTCTCTGGCAGCTCGGCCTCCCGCGTTCCCAGGTCTTCGGCCTCATGCCTGATCAGGATCAGAATGCCGTCCTTCAGACCCAGCTCTTCGGCGCCACCAGCACAGGCACCGGTCCCAGCTTCATCGAAGCAGGCACCACCACCGTATCAGGTGTCGTCATGGAGACCGCCACGGCCACCGCCGTCGTCAACATTGCCCAAGCTCCACCCACCGAAGCCGCCGGAGCCACCCTCACCCTCACCGCCTACCGCCCGCGCCTTTACACCACCCTCCGCACGCCTGCGCCGTGATCTGAAATCTCAAATTTAATATCTTCCATTTCAAATCCTCATGCTCAAGAAGGTCAAAATCACCAACGTCCACACCGGCAAAGGCTCCGAAGCCCTCGTGGATACCGATTCCGATGACAAAGCCATCGTCGGAGCTGGCGTCGGCTCCAACGAATCCACCGTCATCTCCACCATCACCGGGGTCGATGAAAAGCTCCACCGCCTCACCTCGCCAAAGGCCAGCATTGATGACCGCGCCGCTTTCTTCTCCGGCCTCGGCCGCTGCCTTGAGCGAAACATCTCCCTCACCAAATCCCTTCAGCTCCAGACCAACCGCGTCAAATCCGCCATCTACAAAGGCATGATCGCCGAGCTCATCCACGGCATCTCCGTGGGAGATAAGCTCAGCGATAGCATGCAGAAATACCCCAAGCTCTTCCCGGATGATCTGCTCTCCCTCATCATCGCCGGTGAAGAGGCCGGTCAGCTCGCCAAAGTCTGCAAACGCATCGCCCTCTCCTCGAAGAAGTCCTCCAAGGTCATCAAAAAGCTCAAAGGCGGTCTCATCTATCCCGGCGTCGTCATGGTACTCGGCGTCGTCGTCGTCATCGTCATGAGCTTCACGCTCGTGCCCGCCATGGCCAAGCTCTTCCTATCCTTCAAAACGCCGCTTCCCCTCGGCACGAAGGCCCTCATCGCCCTGTCGGATCTCTTCCTGCACAGGCCCTACATGGCCATCCTGCCGTTCGTCGGCCTTTACGTCTTCTTCTCCAACTGGGGAAAAATCGCCGGTCTGCGGCCCATGCAGGACTTCTTCCTCCGCATCCCCGCCATCGGCGTCATCGTGCGTAAATCCGCGGCTGCCTCGGGCTTCCGCACCCTCTCCCTCCTCACCGAATCCAACGTGCGCCTCACCTCCGCACTCGATATCACCGCCCAGGCCTCCTGGCACTACCATTACAAGGAGCTCTTCTGGCGTCTCCGAGACCACATCACCGTCGGCCGCACCCTCCATGAAGCCTTCCTCATGGAAGCTCACTGGATGGGCCCCGATGCCCGCAATCTCTGCGGCCTCATCGAGCTCGCCTCCGAGACCGGCTCCGGCACGGAAATGCTCGCCGAAATCGCCGATGATTACGAAGAGGAGCTCGACAACATGGCCGCCTCTTTGGACAAAATGATCGAGCCCATCACCATGCTCCTTCTCGGCATCATCGTCGGCTTCCTCATCTACGCCATCTACGCCCCCATGTTCAGTCTGGGAGATGTCATCTTGAAGAAAAAATAGTCCAAACCAGCCCCGGTCATGACCTCCGAGCTCATGAGCTTCTCCTGTGCTTCCTGCGGCATCACGCTCACCGTGCCCCGCAGCATGGCCGGCGTCTCAGGCCCCTGCCCCAGTTGCGCCCGCGTCATCACCGCGCCCTCTGCGGCATTCGCGCCGCCCGCATTGCCTCCGCAGGATCAGAACCACGACCCGCACGGATCACGCCCCCAGCCTTCCAGCGTTCCGCCGCGCCCGCCCGTGGCTGGCCCACCTGAAAAACCCAGCTTCTTCAGCCGAGTCGGCGTGTGGCTCATTCTCCTCCTCATCGCCTCCCCGCTCCTCCTCTTCGGAGGCATGCTATTGGATCTCAAAGGCATGTTCGATCAGCAGCAGGTCGATAACGAATCCTCCGAAGAAATGGGCCTCATCAAAGCGATCGACCAAATCGTTTACACCGGCGGTCCCCACCAGCAGCAGCAAGCCGGCGGCACTCAAAACCTCGAAAGCTCCATCCTCATCGAAGGTCAGCGCCTTCAGCTTGAAGAAGAGATCGAGGAAGAGCCCTAACGGCCCAGCACATAGCGCCCACCCAAACCTTCCGCATTTCGAGCCGCCAGCTCGCTCGCAAACGCCGAGCAGCGCTCCACCGGCCATTCGGCAAGCCAGCCGTGCAAAAACGCCCCGTGATACACATCACCGCAGCCCGTGGTATCCACCAGCGGAGACGCCGTGAAAGCCCGCTGGTGATGGTAAAAGCCACCCGGCCTCCAAATCTGACTGCCACGAATCCCATCCGTGATCACCAGCAGCTTCGCAGGCGGCTGCAAAAGCTTGGAGACCATTTCCGCTAGGTCAGAGCTACCCGCAGCCTTTTCCGCAAACTCACGCGAAAGGATGCGCACCTGGCTCGCTTCTAACAAATCACGGATCGACTCCCGAAACCTTCCCGCACCGCCGTCGAAGGAAATTTCGATGTTTCGAGCCATCGCCGACTCGATCGCCGCCCGACACGCCTTTTCATGGCGACCATTCACATGCAGCAGCCGCACGCCATCCAGCATCGCAGGCTCAAACACCGGCTCAGCCGCCTCCGCAGGCTTAAAAACGATCTGCCGCGCCCCATCATACTGCCGCACGAGGATCACCGCCTCCGCAGGAACGCTATCAAGCAAGGTGCAGTCATGCCCATGAGCACGCAAAACCGCCAGCGCCGTCGCCACCGGCCCGCCGTGATCCTCCGCCCGTGCCAGCGCCTGCATCACCCCCTCCTCCGCGCTGAATTCAGGCACCACGAAAAAGGTGTCCCGCGTTTCCGCGCCGATGCCGAGGATGGTTTGAGAATTCATTGCTAGATGATGGGCGTCATCCATGGCATGACAAATCCGCGATGAAACCATTTCCGCTCTCTCTCGCCGCTTCGAGCCTTCTCGGCATGCTCACCCTTCTTGCCGCGCCGACGGACACCGAGCTGCCGATTCTCGATCACCTCGTGAAACGCACTGCCTGGGATGGTGGCGAAACCGGCGGGGAGCCGGGAAAACCAGAACAAACGACAGAGCAAACTGCGAAGGACATCCGCTTCATCAGCATCCACAACTTCGCCTGCCCCAAGGACAAAGAGACAACGCGATTGAAGAGCAATCAGGCGGGCCATCGGGAGCGTGGCTTTGGCGACATCGCCTACCATTTCATCGTGGGAGACAGTGGCCGTATTTATGAGGGGCGACGCCCCACCCTGGCTCCGGCCTCCAATACCTACTACCTCAGCCCGGCGGAGTTGAAGACGCAGGTCACCTCCATCGACGAAGGCAAAATCAGCGTCGCGCCTGATTTTCGATCCATGGCTCGCGAACGCATTCCCGGTCACACGAAGGGCCACCTCACCGTGTCCTTCCTTTGCGGCGGACGTGTTCAGAATGGCGAGTTGGTGGATCATCCCGAGCTTTTGCAGCACCAGGCCATGCAACGCGCCGCCACACTCGTCGCCGAGCTGCTCTTACGTCATGGTTTGGAGCCAAAAGACATCCGGGCGCACCGCGAGCTGGCGGAGACGAATTGCCCGAATGATGCCATCTACCGCTGGCTGCGGGGTGAAACGATGACCCAGGAAGGTAAAGGCGAAGGCATGAAGCTAATCGAGGCCGAATTTCAGCGGCTGAAGGGCACGTCGCGCTGAGTTGAAAGATCGCTCACACTCGAAACGGCTGCTTTCGGGCGAATTCGCCATTGTCATCTCCTCCCCCGTCATTCAACATCGCGCCCACTTTCCCCGCATGAGCACCACTACCCTACCCGACGCCTCCGCCCCTTGGTACAAGCACCTCACCAAATACCATTGGTTCGTCTTTATTGTGGCTTCGCTGGCATGGTTGTTTGATTGCCTCGATCAGCAGCTCTTCCTCCTGGCCCGCAATTCGGCCATGAAGGCGCTCCTGCCTCCAGGGATGGACCCCATCAAGTACGGCGGCTACGCCACCTCCATCTTCGTCGCGGGCTGGGCCACTGGCGGCCTCATCTTCGGCTCCGTGGGAGATCGCATCGGCCGCGCCAAGACGCTCACCCTCACCGTTCTCATCTACTCCGTCTGCACCGGTCTCTCCGCCTTCTCCAAAGGCTGGGTCGATTTCGCCATCTACCGCTTCCTCACCGGCCTCGGCGTCGGTGGTGTCTTCGGCCTCGCCGTCGCTCTCGTGGCGGACACGCTTCCTGACACCGCTCGCGCCGGTGCTCTCGGCACCTTGCAGGCACTCTCCGCTGTCGGAAACATCGCCGCAGGCATCACCAGCATGTACATGGGCAGCTTGGAAGCTTCGAAAGCCATCGAACCCGGCACCGCCTGGAAGTACATGTTCCTCGTCGGCGCCCTTCCCGCCTTCCTTTGCGTCTTCATCCAGATCCGCCTCAAAGAACCCGAGAAATGGGTCAAAGCTCGTGCCGCAGGCAAGGCCGCAGGCGTGAAGTTTGGCTCCTACTCCTCCCTGCTCGGTGATGTGCGCTGGCGTAAATCCGCCCTGCTCGGCATGGTGCTTTGCGTGGCCGGTGTGATCGGCCTCTGGGGCATCGGCTTCTTCAGCCCGGAACTCGTTGGCGATGTGATGGAACGCTCGCTGAAGGCTGAAGGCGTCGCCCCCGATAAGATCGCCGGTGAGAAGACCTACTGGATCGGCGTGAACTCCATCGTGCAGAATCTCGGTGCCTTCTTCGGCATGCTGCTCATGACGAAAATCGCTCAGAATCGCGGCCGCAAGCCCGCCTTTGCCATGGCCTACGTCGCCGCCATGATCGCCACCATTGGCTTCTTCCAGTTCTTCGATGGCCGTGGTGATATTTGGATGAGCGCCGTCATGGGTGCCTGCCAGCTCGCCCTCTTCGCCGGCTTTGCCATCTACCTTCCCGAGCTCTTCCCCACCAGCCTGCGCAGCACCGGCACCAGCTTCTGCTACAACGTCGGTCGTTTTGTCGCCGCCAGCGGCCCCTTCACCCTCGGCAGCCTGCAAGCAGCCCTCAAAGCCGGTGCCACCACGCCTGAGGCGAAGCTGGACGCCTTCCGCACCGCCTGCACCTACATGAGCGCCATCTTCCTCCTCGGCCTCGTCGCCCTCGCCTTCCTCCCTGAGACCAAAGGCCGCCCGATGCCGGAGGATTGAGCCGCCTGGAAAAGCCCGTTGCCGGGTTTCGCAAAGCCACTACCTTCCCACCATGCAAACCGACGCTGAATCATGCATGGAAACGAAGCCCAACAAGGCCGCGAAACCTCGCAAGGCCTTCCAGCCGATCCAACCGTGGATCACCCGCGAAGAAATGGCCGCCCTGGTTTCCAGGCAGCCCTTGATGTCTTGGGAGGAGAAGGTGGCGCAGATCAATCGCAGCCTTGGACGCCCACAGGGTTCGCCATAGAGCGAGACCGGCAGATCGCGTTGCTATCAGATTGGGCCACGGACGAGCGTCTGTGGCTTCCGGTGAATGAACTCGGGCAGCGCAACTCTGGGCGCATGGAGCACGCCGTCTTTGGAGAGCGCCAAGCTGGCCACTTCGTGTTCAAGGCCACCAAGGGGCCAAAGTTTGGTTTCTGGCCGCACTTGGACGAAAGGGTGGTCTCGACCCGAATCGACGAGTTTCTCGTAATGAGACCAGCCACTCCTTGGCAGTATTTGAAGAGGCTCGTGCTGCTCGATTCCCTCTACATCGACCTGAATTGCCTTCAGGGCTTCACGATGCTCGACGGATGCTTTTCCATCATCACCTCACAGCCGTGGTACAACGCCCGCAATGCCACCTGGAAAGAGATCAAGCTCTGGATGACCTCTCGCGGCTTCATTCCAGTGCGCAGTGACGTGTATGACGACCCCACACGCTGGTATCACCCAGAACAGAATCTCGCCCTCTTCGATGTCGGCGAGAGCAACATGGTCGTCAGCGAAGGCGAGATCGTCCCCATCGACATCATCCCCATGCAGCCCGATGGGCCGCTGCTGGACTTTTTGAGCGACTTCGCCGAAAAACACGCCTCATGACCTCCGCCGAACTCATCGCCCTCAACGACCCGTCCAAGCTCTCGCCCGAGGCCCAGACCCTTTGGCAGATCAAAAACGGCGATTGGGATGCCGCGCACAACATCGCGCAAGACATCCCCACGAAGATGGGCTCCTGGCTTCACGCCCTGCTGCACGTCATTGAAGGCGATCAATGGAACGCCGATTACTGGTTCTCCAAAGCCTCCAAGCCCTCGCATGGTCCGAAGGACATCGACACGCTCTGGGATGAGATCGCCGCGGTCGTGCTCAAAGCTTAGCGCCGACCATCACGCCACCGCGAGGTGGAAGTAGCCGTGGATGTGCGGGAACCCTCGAAAGTACCACACCATCTCCGGCCCCTCGATCTGCCAGGTGTCCCACACCTGATCGCCGCCGATGTCGAACTCGCCGCCGTAGCAGGAGATGAAGAGGCGCTCGACGATCTTGTGCGTCTCGATGGTCTTCATCGTGGCCTCCACATCGGCCGGGCGGAAGCACACCAACATGCGGCGCATCGTTTCGATCAGCTTCGCCTGCTGATCCTTCGTCAAATCAGCGCCCGAGAGCCCTGGCAGATCGGTTTGGCGCTTCAAGATCACCTCCGAAGGCTTCTCCGAGCGTGGCTCGCGGGCCACGAGGATCTTCTCGCGCTGTTTGCCATCCAGGGCGCTGACGAACTCATTGAAGACCAGTCCCTGATACCAAAACGGATTGCCCGCATGGTCCTTCTCCTCGCGGAAGGCCTTCGCAAAGTTCCCGTAAAAGATCGGGCGACCTCCAAAGCCAGGTGCCCCATCGTTCCGCGCAAAGCAGCGACGCGTCACATGGTGGCCCGTGTAGATGAATTCGAAGTCCGCCTCCTCCGGCTTTCCAAAGAAGCCCACCGATGGCGTGTTCTTGATCTGGCCCATCAGATCCTTCTGCACCTGCCAGTTCATCTTCTCGCGATGCTCCGGGTGATGCAGCGACTCGAAAATCTGCCTCACCAGATCCTGCTGCTCCTTCGTGTAAAACGTGTGCAGCCGCTGCTCTGGGCAGATGTACCACCAGTTGCTCACAAAACCGCGCTTCGCATGGTCCCGAGGCAGCACGATCTTCGCCTGCTGCTCCTCGGTGAGGCTCTTGTAGAACTGCATCGCCAGCGAATCCGTGCCCGTTGCAGCACGCAGCGAAGGAAACACGGACAGCGCAGCCGAGGAGCCCATCGCACGCAAAAGATCGCGACGGCTAAAAGAAGCAGCAGAGAGCAGGTTCATCTGCCCAGTGTGTCAAACCGGTGCCGAAAACGCCAGCGTTGATTTGGTCTTTGTGTTAGACCCATCCATCATGCAACCCGCCGAGACCGCCCACAGTTACGATTCCATTGCTCATCAGTGGCTGGAGCCGCATCTCGCCACGAATGGCATTCGCCAGCATGAGCACGCGCTGAAGTTTCGACCCAGGGGCGGACGGGCGCTTGATGTGGGCTGTGGGTGTAGCAGCCGCTTCCATCGACTGCTGGAGAGCCACGAATACGATGTCGAGGGCCTTGATGTCTCCGCCCAGATGATTGCCCTGGCGAAGAAGCAGCATCCCAGCCGGACGTTTCACCATGCCGATGTGTGCGAGTGGCTGCCCACGAAGCCCTATGACTTCATCACCGCGTGGGACAGCATCTGGCACGTCCCCCTGAATCGAAGCGAAAATGTCCTGCGACGGCTCTGTGATGCTTTGTCTCCAGGAGGAGTCTTCATCTGGACCATGGGCGGCTTGGACGGCCCGGAGGAAAAGCTGGATTCGAGCATGGGACCGCCCGTCTATTACAGCGTCCTTGGCATCCCCAAAACGCTTCAGGTCGTCGCCGACGCTGGCTGCGTCGTTCGTCACCTCGAATATGACCAGTGGCCCGAAAAGCATGTGTTCCTCATCGCGCAAAAAGTCTGACGAGACCCTTCGCGCCCCACTCCAGCCCGCGATAGACACCGAGCTCGTTGAAGGAGATTGTTTGTTACCCAGCAACGGCATAGGGAGGGCAAGAACGACACTCATGAGTGCTGCGGCCCGTGCTTTTCCGACCCAATCGTTGGCTATAAAGGCGCTGACAAACCTCACGATCTGCGAGAGATTATCCGTTTTCTGCCACAGAACTGAAGTATGAAACCAACCATCGGCATTTGCATCTGCGCAACTTTGATTCTGAGTCATTGCGCTACCAACAAACCACTTCCGGAGAATCAGATCCCCGACACTCTAATTGACTGCGAGCAAGGGGATCGCTCGGCTGACGAGATCAAGGACCAATACCAAATGGTTGATTTAGTCAGCGCTCTTCCAGAGCCATGGGAAATTCGCTTTCCAAATCGGGCTCCATATCTGGAAGCTCTGTACAAGGAGCGGATACCCGAAGACTTCATCGAGGTTCCGGAGGAGGGAGCGCAATGCAAGTTCACAGTGATACGACTGGACAGGGATTTGGTTGCGGTAACAACCCATTCGGACATGGGCACCGATGATAGCCTCAGAATTCTGCGGCGCGTCCCCAGCGCGTGGCAAGATATTACCTCCCAAGCATTCCCCTACGCTCTGCACAAAGTTTCAAGAATTCACGGTCACCGTGACAGATCATTGATTGTCGGTGGGAGTAAATTCGTCTGGAATGGGTCCAGCTACATCAAAGAGTAGTTTCCGAGGCACGGCTCCCGTAGCCGCACTGTCGGCAACATCACCTGTCATGTGATCCGAGCACCTCGCCTCGACGTTCGGGCCAAGTCACAACATCCTCCCAGCCTCATGAACCAAGAACAGTCGCAAGAAGCCCAGTTGTTTGCCTTCCTCATTCAAGCCCTGCGAGAACAGAAGGAGATGACGAGCAGCACCGCATTCGAAGCGGTGCATCCTCGAATGGCCGCGCAGGGCTTTCAGATGTCCGAGGCGGGTCGATTGAGTATTTTTGCCTTTCTGCAGCACCTCAAGCAGACCGGTTATGTTGTCATCGAGAAACGGCCAGCAGCGGTTTCAACAGAGTTCTTCTACCTCGCAACGGATCGGCTTTTGGCTGGCGACCCTCCAGAGCCGCCATCCCTGCGTGCGAAGCGGGGGTGCCTTCCTGCTATCATCCTAACTCTCTCGCTGGTGATCGCGACACTGGCTTTCGTTCGACTGCATGCTTGAGCCACCCTTCGCACCAAGGGCTTCGGAGGGCGGGATTCCATACCCGCCCCGAGCCGCATCGGAGAGGCAGTGGCAGGCTCTCGACTCCGGCCATGGACTGCGGCAGCTTGCTGCCGCTTTCGGGAGGCCAGCCTGCTGGCCGTCGAGCCGGTGAGCGCCGCCTTATCTTCTCAAGCACCAACGGAAAGGCGCCACGCCAAACCGTTCGCGAGAGTCCAGAGCCTGCGGCGGCAGCAGGGCTGCCTCGAAAAAGCGGCAGCAGGCTGCCGCAGTCCAAAGGCTTCGATTCGCTCTTCTTTTGTCTCCCAGTCCCCGCCCTTTTCGCTAGGCGAAGCACGGCGGGTAGATTCTCCTCTGAAAAAGCCACTTCCTCGCGGCGGCCGCACAACGGCGTCGTGCTTCGGGCGCAAGAAAGAGAGTGAGCAGCTTCATGGCGAGAGCACGGCTGGTTGAGGTCCGCCTCAGGAATCACGCGTAGATTACCAAACCAGCTGTTTTTTTGAGATAAGGCATTTTGATGCCATTTACCAAGGCTTGGCTTTCAGCTCACAAATTCGCTTACAGATCCTATAGGGCACCTCTGGATAGGGGGTGCATTTTTGCAAGCGGCTCCAGGAACTGAAAAAACGGCGTTTTTACCCGCCTTTCTCCTCGTGCGATGGTGCACGAGCCATGCCTCAGCGGGCTTTTGAGTGGGGTTTGAGGCTCGTTTTGTCTTCTTTTTTGCCCGTTCTACGGCGCTTACGGCGCTCTGCCCGTCTCAACGGGCCAAGCAGGCATAGCGATCCATGTTGTAAACCAGATTGCTGAGGTGGTTGTGCTGTGTGGCTCGTTTCAACCCGATGCTCCGACACCAGTCGGCCCCCATCTGCGCCATCCTCGCGAAGATGTGCTCCACCCTCACTCGCATCCGGCTGATCGTGTGGTTGGTCTGCTGCTCTTTTTCACTCAGCGCATGGCCCCGCGTCGCTTTGCGCATGAGGAACTCCTCGGCGTTGAGCTTGATGAGATGCGCTTCGTGCTCGGCGCTGTGGTAGGCGCTGTCGGCGAGCACGGCTTGGTCTTTCTCATCGAGGAGTTCTTCAAAGACCTGGCTGTCATGCAGATGCGCAGGTGTGGTGGTGGCTTTGATGATGAGCTTGGTTTTCAAGTCGGCTTTCACATGGTTCTTCCAGCCGTAGTGGGCCTCGTTGTTTTTCTTCGTCCAACGCGCTTCGCTATCCTTCTGCCGACCCACGGCTGGGTTGGTGTCGAACTCCTCGGGCCGCCCGCCCTCTTTGATGCTCTGGTTTTGCTCGCGGCTGTTTCGCTGGCGCGGGGCTTCGGTGAAGCTGGCGTCGATGATGCTGCCTTCACGGGCGATGTAGCCTTGAGCTTCGAGCTGGAGGTTGAAGGCATCGAAGAGCTTGCGACTGCCCTCGCGTCCACTTTCTTCGAGACGCTGCTTGAAGTCCCAGATCGTCTTGGCGTCGGGGATAACATCGCCGATGCGCAGGCCGAGGAAGCTTTTAAAGCTCGTGCGGTCAAAGATTTGCTCCTCGGTGGCGTCGTCGCTCAGCCCGTGGAACTTTTGCAGCACGAGCACCTTGAGCATGAGCACGGGGTCGAAGGGTGGCTTGCCGCCTTTGCGCCAGTCGCGGGTGGCGTAGCCGGTGAGTTCTTCGAGCAGCGGGCGGAAGCTCTCCCAAGGGATAAGCTCGCGTAGCTTGAGGATGCCGGTGGTCTTGGCCGCGACGGCCTGCTCGTGTTCGATGGCGCTGAAAAGCCCTCCTCCTCGCTGTGGCCTGCTCCCTGGGGTGGGACAGGTCATAAATGTAGTTCCTGCGTCCTTGGGTTGATCTTGATGTTGGTTGGTTCTCTCACGCTGTCAAACGCAGCGAAGGTCTCGTCGAGCGTAGCGAGACGAGGCCGTAGCGGAGTTTGACAGCGTGTCGCCGCCTGTGCCGGGGTGCCGTAGTCCAGCGAGCTGTGAGGCCGGTATTCATTGTATTCACGCCGCCATTGCTCGACGACAACACGGGCCTCCGCCAGGCTGCCGAACACCTCGCGGTTGAGGCATTCGTCGCGTAGCTTGTCGTGGAACGATTCGATGTAGGCGTTCTCCCAAGGTGACCCCGGCTTGATGTAGCTCATCTTGATGTGTCGATGCTGCATCCAGTCCTGGATCGCATACGCGATGAACTCAGGCCCGTTGTCGCTGCGGATGTGCTCAGGCGTGCCGTGCTTGCGCATCGCAGACTCCAGCACGCCAAGCACGTCCGTGGCGCGGATCGACCACGCCACATGCGTGGCGTGGCACTCACGCGTGTGCTCGTCGATCAAGGTGAGGATGCGAAAGGCGCTGCCGCCCTCCACCTGGTCGCTCACAAA
This sequence comes from Verrucomicrobiaceae bacterium, assembly GCA_016713245.1. Classification (GTDB taxonomy): domain Bacteria; phylum Verrucomicrobiota; class Verrucomicrobiia; order Verrucomicrobiales; family Verrucomicrobiaceae; genus Prosthecobacter. Next base: position 152,311 of record JADJPM010000005.1, read on the forward strand.
GTCCCAGCTCCACACGTGATTGCGATGCGCCGCAGCCTGCCGGCCTTGCTGCCCAAGCCTCACTCTTCGCATCCGCCGCTGGCGTTTGCGCACCTGCAGTCCTTCCTCCCGGCGCACCCTCGCCACGCACTTCACGTTGATCCGCTCGCCCTCACGTCGCAGCAACGCCGCGATCCGGCGGTAACCGTAGCGCGGATGCTCACGGCTCAGCCGCACGATGCGAACTCGTCGATGCCTCGCCTCCGCGCTCACTTTCGCCACCCGGTAGTAGCCCGACCGTGCAAGCTCCAAGGCACGACACACCTGCGCGATCCCGCCCAAATCGCTTTGCATGGCGTATCGTGCCGCCCGTCGCTTGCTGGCCGGGCTCACCATTTTTTGCGTTGATGGCCTTCAAGATGTCGATCTGCACCGTCAAGTCCGCCACGATGCGTTTGAGCCGCCCGTTTTCTTCCGCCAACGCCCTCGCCTGACGCAGCTCATCGACCTGCATCCCGCCATACTTGCGCTTCCACCCGTAGTAGGTCTGCTCGCTGATGTTATGACGCGCGCACACGTCCCGGACCTTCATCCCACCCTGCGCCTCGCGCAGGATGCTCACGATCTTCTCTTCACTGTGTCTGCTCTTTTTCATGGTGTTCTGTTCTCCTGGTTTCGGAGCCAGAACTACATTTTACAACCGTCCTACTTTCAGGGAGCAGGCCAACGGGCACCCGTTGGACTACAAAGCCGTCAGGAAGCTATCTCAACATAAGGGCAGCGTTGTTTTCTCGATGCTTCGAACGTACATCACCGATTACTACACCCACGGCTATTGCGATTATCCAGGCACGATCTCGGTTCGATTGCATCTGGATGCAGACGAGTCGAGCGTTCGGGCTTTTTTTTGAAAGGTCTGGAAGCGGCTTATCGCGCCAACCAAATGTTGTACCGCTCTGCTTACCTGCAACGAAAACGCATTTTAAAAAATCATCAGACAAACTCGTGAGATGCCAACATCTGACAGAACGAAAAGTTGGTGTAACTCAGTCTCAGCGCATTCAGACAATCCACTCTTTGGTAATGCTGGCTGAAAACATTACGGACAAGTAAGCATAACACACTCAGGTCAAAACGGATGAATCCACTTGTTGAAAAGATCCAACAACTAATTGAAGAAGCTAATGAGCATTCTTTTTCGAAGAACAGCTTCATGTCTGAATATGGTCTATACAGCCGCCCCAGTTCAGCAATGCAGGCTTGGATTGCTGAAGTTGAAGATTTCGTCATATCAAATTTCGGAAGGGAAAGTTCGCCATGGAGAGTGTTTGGTCAATTTGACCGCCGAAAACTTGACGGTTTCAGTCAGGATGAGTTTGGGAGGCAGAAGGAAGTTATTGTTTCGAGCTTAAAGGCATGCATGCGGGTCCAGCCAAGGCTGGGTAAACCAAGTTTTGATTCAGCGGCAGTTTTTGACACAATCTTCGACAGATTTCATCACGTTGCACGCCGACTGCGCTCCCGTCATTCAAGTCGTGAGACGCTCGATGTTAAGGATGAATATGATGTTCAAGACCTATTGGCAGCGCTTCTCAAAGTGCATTTCGACGACATCCGAACCGAAGAATGGACACCCAGCTACGCAGGAGGCTCCGCTCGCATGGACTTTCTTCTAAAAAACGAGAAAACCGTAATTGAGGTGAAGATGACCCGGAAAGGTTTGAGTGATCGCGAAGTGGGAAACCAACTCATTGAGGATGTTGTCCGATATAAAAGCCACCCAGATTGCAAACGATTGATTTGCTTTGTCTATGACCCTGAAGGGTGGATCTCAAATCCTCACGGAATCTCCAACGATTTGACCCGAACAGAAGAAGACTTCGAGGTGCAAATCAGAATCAAACCAAATCTCTGATCAACGGGCCAAGGCACCGCTTACACCCCACGCTTCTTCTCCAGCCCGCGATAGACGCCGAAGTCGTTGAAGAAGTATTTTTTGGCGAGCCAGTACATCCAGTGCTTCTCGGGGATCTCCTCACCTTCACGCAATTGGCTGGTGCGCGGGGTCATGCTCTCGATCTCGGCCATGGCGGTCTGGCGGATGGTGCTGTCCTTGGCGGTGTGCTTCGTCACGACGGCCTTCACGAGGTCCGGGCGCTCCAGAACGATGCCGCATTTTGGCTTGCCCGATTCCGCCCTATGTGAGTAAAACCATGTTATGAACTCGTCAGCACCGTGCTTTTGCGACATTTTGGTGCTGGAAAACCGACAGAAGTGTTTCCTTTCTGAACAATTAGGCTCCTTACCCGCTCATGACCACTGCTGACACTATCCTTGCTTGGGCTCGCACGAATTCCGGTATCATTTCCGTCGCCGGAGCTCTTATCATCTTCTTCAGTTGGGTCATCACCAACACACTTGGCCAACGGTATTCACGCATGAAAGCGGCGACGGAATCCGCACAGGCAACATTCCGGCTTTACACCACACTCCATGAACAGCGCAATCAACTGAACTCGGTGGCAATGGAGATTATCCAACGCCGCGAGGCTGGAGTAAATGCTTCTATACTGGGTGCCGGCAAGACGGGCGATACCGTCACAGATGAGGCGCGTAAAGATTACGGCTTAACGCGCCTATCCGCCCATCAGGTTCGCGAACTTATGGATTTCACAGGGGAGACACATGCTCTCTCCCGCGCCGTTGGAGAGCAGTCTTCCGCTAGCGCCGAAATTGAAGCACTCCTGATCGAGGTCGGCGATCTCCATAGAAACCTGATTAGCCGTGAGCGTGAAGCTGAGACAGCGGTAAACTCACCCAACTTAGACCCCGCAAAGCTGAGGGAAACCGTTCAGTCGTATTCGGAGCACTTTCGCTCGGTCGCGCTTCCCCGCGTGCCCAAGCTCTATGGGCGAATCGTTGACTCATCCAACAAACGCGCAGAAGAGGCTTCTCAGTATTTGGACACCGCGAAGGCCCAAGCAGAACTCGCGGGGAAGATTTCCATTTTCCTTTATGTTATAGGCTCTTGTCTTGCACTCATAGGCCAAGCGATCGAAAAGACAAAACCTAAAGACGATCCTGCCAAGGCCACAACATTTTCTACGGACGGAACGACGCCTGACAATGCTCTACAGCTAACCGGATCCGCTGTGAAACCCGCTGCTGCCACCCCAGAACCCTCCGAGCCGAGCAGCGGGCGCGCCAGTGCCGCTGATCGCTGAGATTGGGGTCGTTAACCACCCACCTCACACCCCTCTCTTCTTCTCCAGCCCGCGATACACCCCGAAGTCGTTGAAGAAGTATTTTTTGGCGAGCCAGTACATCCAGTGCTTCTCGGGGATCTCCTCGCCTTCGCGCCATTGGCTGGTGCGCGGGGTCATGCTCTCGATCTCGGCCATGGCGGTCTGGCGGATGGTGCTGTCCTTGGCGGTGTGCTTGGTGACGACGGCCTTCACGAGGTCCGGGCGCTCCAGGACGATGCAACCACGCGTGTTTTGGGAGGCGATGGTGCGGAAGTCGCGCAGGAACTCGCTTTTCGTGAAGACATCGAAGAGGTCGTCGGTGGTGCGGACGCTTTCCTTGGCGAACTGGATGATGGGGCAGGGCTCAATGGCGCCGGTGGGGCTGATGTGGTGGCTGATGCCATTGGCCATGGGGCAGAGCGCCTGGCCCTGGTGGTCGTAGTAGGCATCGACGATGGCGATGGGCAGCTTCGCCCGCATGTTGACGACGAAACGGCGCACCTGCGTGATCTGCTCGGGCGTCAAAGCCAGCTCAGCGCTGATCTTGGGCCCGACGGGGCGGTAGGTGTGATACCAGGCGTAGTGGACGCCCATGTCGATGAGGCGACGCAGCCACGACTCGGTGAGGAGGTCGTCAATGTTCGTCTTGCAGAGGCTGGTGGCCACGCCGGTGAGCACTTTGGCATCGAGGCAGTTTTGCAGGCCTTTGAGTGTGCGGGTGAGCACATCGGTCTTGCCGCGGCGTTCATTGCTGACGACCTCGGTGCCCTCAATGCTGACGAGCGGGGTGATGTTGCCTAGCTTGCGCATGGCGGTGGCGGCTTTCTCGGTGATCATCTGGCCGTTCGTGAAGACCTGGAAGTAGGCGTCCGGGTGCATCGAGAGGAAATCGAAGAGCTCCGGATGCATGAAGGGCTCGCCGCCGAGGATGCCGAAGAAGGCGTTCCCGCGCCGTTTGGCGTCGTTCACGATCTTGTTCAGCTCGTCGAGGTTCAGCGACTCGCGCGGCTTATCGACATCGACCCAGCAGCCCTGGCAGCGGAGGTTGCAGGAGTTCAAGATGGAGATGTAGAAGAAGGGCGGGAAGTACTGCCCCTGCTTCATGCGCTGCTTGTGCAGCATCACGGACCGCGCCCCCTTGTAACCGAAATTCCAGCCGATCTTCGCCAAGCAAAGCGGATCGACGGTGCGCAGGATGCGAGAGGTAAGGGAAAGGAGCATGGGGAGAATGACGAATGAGGAATGGCGAAGGACGAAGGACGGAAGCGTCAATGACGTCAATCGGGTCAATGTGGTCGTGAAGAGGTCACGATGCGCCCAAAGGTCAAGACGCACGGAGGCGAAAAACAGGGTCACCCAGGCCCTGGGGCAGCTTTTGCAGCGCTTCGAGCGAAGACCTGCTTCTTTCCAGCCCCAACGCCGATCAATGCACGATCTCCACCTCGTCACCGACGCCGGTGAGGGAGAAGAAAAGCTTCGCCTGATCATACGGCAGGCGGATGCAGCCGTGTGACGCGGGGCGGCCCGTGACGTAGCCGCTGTGGAGGCCGATGGCGCTGCAGTTCAAGCGCATGAACCACGGCATGGCGCAGTGATACAGCGTGGAGGTGTGCGAGCGGTGCTTATCGGTGATCACGTAGCGTCCAGCAGGCGTGCGGTAGCCTTCACGACCGGTGGAGACGGAGGTGCTGGCGATGACTTTGCCGTTTTTGGTGACCCAAGCACGCTGGCTGGAGAGATCGACGGTGACCAGCGTGTCGGGCTCCGCATCGGGATCGCGGCCGAGGAGCACGCGCATGAGGAAGAGGTAGCCCTGCGTGGCAGCGAAATTGATGGGGTAACGATGGTAACGGGAGGTGGACATGCCGGGCTTGGCGCCCGCCTTCATGAGGGCCACGGCTCCTTCGACATCGCCACGAGCGGAGCAGCAAATGAGCGGGGTGACGCCACGATCACTCTCCATGGCATTGCGCAGGTCCTTGATGGTGCAGCGGTCGATCAATTCTTTGGCGATGGGGCTTTTGAAGCGGGTGTTGGGATCGACACCGAGGCTGGTGAGAGCAGCAAGCACGGGCGTGTTTCGGCGCAGAGAAGCAACGAGGATGGGGGCCTGATTTTCGCGACCGGGTTCATTCAAATCAACGCCGCACATGGCGAGCACTTCGACCATGTCCGCCTGACTGCTGCGCACGGCGGCGCAAAGCGGAGTGTCACCAAACTGAGTCCTTTCGGAGGGATCAAACCCCATCGCCACGAGGTGAGCGACATACTCCGCATCGCGAAGCAGCACAGCCTGGAAGATGGTGGGCAGTGCATCAGTGCGAGGCCAGAGGGTGGACCAGAATTCGCTGATCGGATCGAGGATGGGACGCCACTTTTTTGGCTCGTAGGGAATGCTGGAGGCTTTCGCAAAGGCTGGCTTCACGGCGACGACGGCTAGCGTGGGCTTGTCTTCAGCGGTTTTCGCTGTGTCTGGAGCTTTCGGCGTGGTTGCCGATGGCATCACGGGCGGTGGCACACCTTGCAGCTTCTTGATCGAGGCGATCTCGACGGGCTGAGTGGGCTTGATGGAAGCCACCGGAGGAAAATTTGCCTCGACGGATTTCGCGGGTCGCAGTTCAGCACCGGTCGTATGGACGGGCTTTTTGGCGACCGGAGCGACATCGGCGGTTGGATGATTAACTGGGGAGCTAAACAGTTCATTCTGCTTGAGCATGCCAATCAATGCGACACAGACGCCAGCGCCAACTAAGGGCGGCAGGCAGAAAGCGGATAGGGTCTGGAACCAGTGGGCTTTCATGTTTGCGACTCGGAGCGGCGGTTCATATCGTGTTTGAGTGAGCTGTCGAGGCGTCTCTGTAATCGTGATGAAAAATTTACCTTAGGACTGCCCATATTATGTTGGGGAGAGTAGGAATTTATGGAAATCACAAAAGTGTGCGGGAACGTACTGCATGTCTGATGCCAACTGCTCACCTTTCCATCCTTCGCAGCTCTCGCGGCGACTGGCCGTTTGGCTGGTCATGATGAGCTGGGTGTTTCTACCAAAGGCGCATGCCGTGCTGTTTTACGATACGGGCAGCGCCGCGCACAACATCGCAGCCCCCACAGGGACCTATGAAAATGCTGGCTGGCAGTATCAGGGCTACTACGGCGCGTATCTGGGGACCATGATCGCACCGCAATACTTCCTCACGGCGCAGCACATGGGCACGCAGGGGAGTTCCTTCGTCAGCGCGGGGCTTTTCAATGGCGGCGTGGATGTAACCTACACGATTGATACCTCGGCGAACGGCGGCGCAGGCTACTGGGACATCGCGGGGACGGATCTGCGCATCCTCAAGATCAACGAATACTTCCCCACCTACGCCACGCTCTACACCGGCAGCTCAGAGCAAGGTCTCGACATGGTGACGATGGGCCGCGGCGGCGTGCGTGGCGCGGATGTGATGGTCTCCGGCACGCTGCATGGGTGGAAACACAATGTAGGAGACGGCGTGGCCCGCTGGGGCAGCAACATCGTGAGCGATGTGACGCCCCTCCCCGGCCTCGGTGACATGCTGGTGGCTGAATTCGATACCAGCGGCCCTGGGCACACGGCGGAGGAGTCCACCCTCTCCGAGGGCGATTCCGGCGGCGGTGTCTTTGTGAACGACGGTGGCATCTGGAAGCTCGCGGGCATCAACTACAGCGTGGATGGTCTGTTCGACACCAACAACACGACCGGCGACGGCACGCAGTTCAACGCGGCGCTCTTTGATCGCGGCGGTTTGTATCAAGGCAGCGATGGCCAAGGCTGGACGCTGATCCCGAATGTGGGCCCGGACAATCCATCGAGCCTCTATGCCTCGCGCATCTCGACGAACGCCGCCGCCATCCAGGCCATCGCGGTGGTGCCGGAACCGCATTCAGTGCTTTTGATCGCTCTCGCAGGCATGCTCACGATGAAGCGCCGGCAGCGGCGTGATCCACGCTAAGGCGCGGATCGTTGACAGACGAGGACCGTTGGCCGTGTTCTCTGCTGCCCTGCCATGAAGTTGCCCGCCTGCCTTGCTTTCCTTGCCCTCGTCACCTCGCTCGCTGCCCAGAAGCCAGCCGAATCGCCATGGGGAGACTTTGTGGAGAAGGATTTTCCGTTCTTCAGCAGCGTGCTGGACTGTCGCGATGTCGGTGAAGGCTTTCCGAAGGATAATCTCACGCCCCGCGGCCTCATCCTGAACCTCGGGCACCATCTCTGGGCCTGCTTTGACACCGATCTGCTCCGCATCGCCTGCATCTGGGAAGGCGAACCCGGCAAACCACCCGTCACACCCGCCGCGCTCGCCCCCGGCTCTTATCACATCGCCGGTCAGAAAACCAAGGACGGTCAGGAGGACCTGCCGAAGCCGATTGGCAAAGTGTGGCTGGCGAATGGGATCTATCCGGGATGGCAGGTGGGTGATCGCCCGACCTATGTCGATGAACGTGACCCCGCGCCGAGTGCCGACGAGGTGGGGAGAGGGGGGATTATTGAAAGCAGGGTTCTATCCTTGGAATTCAAAGACCAGTGGATTGAGACAATGCTTGAAGTGGAGGGCATAAAGATCACTCAGCGAGTCTTGTATCGTTCGGGGCCAATCTTCGAATATGATGTGGGTCCACATCGCGAACCCATGGTAATGACCATTGGGCACCCAGGGGAAGTCACCGAGACAAAAACCAACCTGAAAGATAATCAGTTTGAAGCCATGCTTTTGGGCAAGGGGGATGTTCCTGAACGCGCCTTGCTTTTGGATTTATCTGACCTTGGATCAGATACAATCACGCTTAGGCGAGACGAAAATGGAGTCCTTTTTGCGCACATTCCGCCGTCTCAAAAAGGCCAGACATTTCAAATCACCTCGGCCGGAAACATGAAGGTCATTGATGACAAAGACGTGGCTGAAATGCCAAAGACTTTTTGGCCCCAAACCCTCACCACCAAAGCCACGCTCTCGCAAAAGCCCGACGCCTACGTCATCGACGACATCCCGATGCCGGTGCCGAATCCTTGGAAGCGGAATGTGCGGCTGGCGGACCTCGCGTTTTTGAATGATCAGGGCGATGCGGCGGGCGTGACGTTTGATGGCGATGTGTGGCTGATCTCCGGTTTGAAGGGGGATTTGGAGGCGGTGACGTGGAAACGCTTCGCGAGCGGGTTGCATGAACCGATGAGCATTGTCGCGCGTCCGCGCGAACGTCCAACTTCGAACGTCGAACGTTCAACTTCCAAGGCGCAAGCGTCCGCAAAAGGGCGTTCGATGTTGAACGTTGAAAGTTCGATGTTGAACGTTGATCTCCTCGTTTTCGACCGCAATGGCATCTGGAAGCTCGTCGATTCGAACGGAGACAAGGAATGCGACCGCTATGAGATGTTCTGCAATCTCTTCGCGCAGACGGCGGAGACGCGGGAGTTTCCGAATTCGATGAAGTTGGGGCCGAAGGGCGAGCTTTACATCTCAAAGGGCGGCCAGGAGGGCACGACGCGGGGGAAGCACAATGGCACGGTGATCAAAGTGGCGGCGGAGGGGAAGTCGTTTGAGGTGATCGGGTATGGATTGCGCCAGCCGTTCATCGGCGTGAATGCGCAGACGGGTCTTGTGACGGCGAGCGATCAGCAGGGGCATTATGTGCCGTCCACACCGCTGCATCTCATCCGCGATCATCAGTTCTACGGCCATCTGCCGACCATCGCGGAGAAAGAGAAGTATCCGGAGACCATCGCTGAGCCGCTGACGTGGCTGCCGCATCCGGTGAACCCAAGCGGGGTGACGCAGACGTGGTTGCTCGGCTCGAAGATGGGGCCGGTGGATGGGGACTTGATCCACATCGGCTACAACCGGCCGGAGTTGTTCCGGGTCGTAGGACGAGTTTTCAACTCGTTCCCTGAGAACGGGTTGAAAACCCGTTCTACAACGGCGGTGGTGAGTTTCTCGCGCGAGTTCGATTTCCCGACGCTGAACGCGATCGTGAATCCGGCGGACGGGCAGCTTTATGTGACCGGTTTCCAAGTGTGGGGCACGGTGGTGAAGCGGTTGAGCGGTCTGGCTCGCGTGCGCTGGACCGGGAAGCCGCGCGTGTTGCTGCAAGAGGTCACGCCAACGGACAAAGGCGTCGTTTTGCGCTTCAACGCGAAGCTGGATGCGAAGCTGGCGACGAACCCCGAGAGCTACAGCGCGGAGCGTTGGAACTACAAACGCACGCCGGAGTATGGCAGCCCGCATTTGAAGCTGGATGGCAGCAACGGTCAGGAATGGCTGAACGCGAGCAGCGCCTACCTCAGCACCGATGGCCAAAGTGTGCTGGTGGCGTTTCCGGACATGAAAGCGGTCCATCAGATGCGCGTGGGCTGGGGCCTGCAAAGCGCGGACGGGCTCAAGGCGGCAAACACAGCTTATTTCACGCCGTGGGAACTCGCGAGCTTCGATGCGGCAAAACTGGGCTTTGAACCCGGTTTGAAGGTTGATCTCACGCCCAGAAAATCCGCCGTGGCCGCGGCGGTGAAGCCGACGGTGGAGGAAGGCGAGCGCTTGTATCAGATGTTTGGCTGCATGGCCTGCCACAGCACGGATGGCACGCTCGTGGGCAAGGTAGGACCGAGCTGGAAAGGTCTGTTCGGCACCGAGCGTGACATCGCAAAAGGCATGAAGGGCAAGGTGAAGGCCGATGAAGCCTACCTGCGTGAGTCGATCCTCAATCCGAGTGCGAAAGTGGTGAAGGGCTTCGAGAAGTTCGACACGGGCATGCCGATCTACGCAGGCATTTTGAATGACTCGCAGATCGAGAGCCTGATCCTCTACATCAAAAGCCTGAAGTGAGGATGTTTCGTCCCGTAGGCCGGATGTGTTTGGCGGAAAAGACTCGCGATAAATCTTCCGCATGCATCGCCAAACTATCCGGCGCTTGGGCGGTTGGCGTGTCGTGCGCCCTTTCCAGCGCCGGATAGTTCGGCGAAGGTAGTCATGATGTTTGCCATGCGTTTTTCGCCGAACACATCCGGCCTACAATCCAGTAGGCTCACTTCACGACCGCCGCTTGCTCTTTGAAGAAGCGGGCGATGAGAGCCGGTGCCTCATCAGGAAACTTATGCGTGCCGGGATGAACGTAAGCGATGAAGGGCGTGCCAGTAGCGGAAGGGTAGATCGTGCAATGTTTCGCCCACGGCGTGCCTTCGGCGGCACAACCGTTCGCCTTCTTCACGAGGTCGATCATGACCTGCTGCCATTCAAACTTCACCAACGGATCGGCGGTGCCTCCGATGTGCATGGCGGGTTTGGGCTTCAAATTACCCTGCGAGGCTCTCGCAGCCGCAGCCGAAGGTGCCATGGCAGTGAAGACCTCCGGCCGCGTCATCCAAAGCAGGTAGGTGAAGCCACCACCATTCGAGTGACCGGTGGAAAAGATGCGCTTCGCATCCACCTGATGCTCCGCTTTGAGCTTGGCGAGGATGGCATCGAAGAATTTCAGGTCGCGATCTCCCATCGCGCCGGGTCCGCTCTGCCAGCCGGGCTTTTTGCCCTCGGGATCGGTGAGGCGGCCGGGCGTGTTCAGGCCCTGTGGATAGACGGAGATGGCCTCCGGCCAGTGCTTGTGCATGGCGAAGGATTTGGCGGCATTACGTGAGTTTCCGCCGTGACCGTGGAAGCAAAACACGACAGGCGTGGGCTTCTCCTTCGAGCTCTTCGGCGCGTAAATGATGGTCTGACGCTTCCCCCCATCGACCTCAAGCGTGACCTCTAAAAAGCCCTCCGGCATCTGGGCATGTAACGAGATGGCCAGAGAGGCAAAAAGAGCGGCGAGGAAGGTTTTCATGCATCTGCTGAAACTCCCGGAGCGGGCTTATGGTTGCACGGAGAAGCTCAAAAGCCCTCCTCTCGGCTTCTGGGGAATGAGCGCTCGAAAAGATAGAAAAACGATTTTTTAGCCACACCTTGTAACCGCCCGCCGATTTTGACCATGAAAGGGCAGCCATGAATCTTTTTCGCACAATTTTCTTTCTCACGCTTGTCGGGTCGGTGACCGCACAGGTGACGACGACGGGTTTTGACAATGCGGCACGCACGGAGGCGCCGGGGACGTTGTTGTCGCATCCGGTGACGAATGGGTCGGAGCCGATTGGGCGGACGACGTCGATCAATTATCTGAATGGGTGGATCATCGTCGGGGCGGAGGCACCGGGATCGCGTGAGGGGTCGGATTTGTCGCTGCGGGTGTATGACATCAGTGATCCGGCGAATCCGGTGCGACGGCTGCCGTCGGACTTTGGGCTGAGTTATCCAAATAACCTGTGGATCCAGGACAACTACGGCTGGAATGCGCACGGCACGGCGCAATACGGGAATCTGCTGCTGCCCGCGCCGATTCGCGTGAATGGCTTTGGCGGTTTGGTGGAGCTCGGCGGCACGAATGGCATTCCGAACCTCGGAAACCTGCCGCTGTGGTATAATCGCTCGTCACAGGCCGGGCCGTGGGAGGCGACGCTGCTGTGGTATGGCACGCCGGACTCGGACATCGAAATCTCGCGGCTCTCCGTGGTGAACAATTTTGTGAATCGTCGCGTGCTGGCCACTTTCGATCATGTGGGCCAATACGGCGGCGGTGACTGGCATCCGATGTTCTTTGGTGATCTGCTCATCATGGCACGCAGCGGCCCGGCGGGGAATGACGGCATCGTGGTGTATCGCCTGAGTTACAACAACATGGACGACGGCGACGCGAACAACGACAGCATCACGCCGCAGCCGGTGGGATCGCTGCAGGGCGGTTTTCAAGGCTACTGGCCGAATCTTTTCAGCGATGGCACGGGGCTGTATGTGATCGGCAGCACCACGAATATCCTCATCGGCGCGGACATCACCTCCGCGACGATGCCGGGTGCGAATGTGAATCTGCAAACGGTGGCGAGCCTGACGGTGCCGGGCTTCAGCAATGCCTCGTATCCCGCGTATCAGGACAATTTTGGATTCATCCACAATCGCAAGGTGGACATGACCCGCTTCCTCGCGGGCGATGCGAATCCTATCGTGCTCACGCTGAATGAAACGAACCCGCCGCGGCAGCCGGGCGCTCCGGCGCTGCCACAGGGAGCCATCACGGGCGTGAACACCTCGCAGATGTCGCTGCCGCTGGGGAATCTGTGGCTCACGGGCGGCTATCCGATCCCGGGCACGAATCAGGGCCTCGGCGTGTGGGTGCATCAGCAGGCGCCGGACACCACGCCGCCACGGGTGAGCTATCACATCCCGCAAAATGGCCGCACGAACTACCCGCGCCATGCGCCGCTGAGCTTCCTCGTGCACGAGCATCCCCACAGCGGCGGACCGCGAAACGGCATCGACTTCACCGTGCGTGCGGTGGGTGAAAATGACGTGCTGGGCGCTTTTGTGCCTGGTTTCCTCATTCACGACTTTTCGGGGAACATGACCTTCACGCCGGATGTGCCGCTGGCGGCCGACACGACGTATCAGGTCGATTTTTTGAGCAATCCGGCGCTGCAGATTGGTTTTCGCGATGCGGCGGGCAATTACATCGAGCCCTACCATTTTCGTTTCTCGACCGGTGGCGGCCTGAATGCCCCCACGCCGCCGGTTTTCACCAGTTTGACGGCCAGCAGCTATCAACCGGCTCCGAATCAAGAGATCACCGTCACCGCTGCTGCGACGGGCACGGGCTCACTCGACTATCGTTTCAATTTTGACGGCACTTGGGGCGCTTGGAGCACTTCCACGAGCGCCATTCACACTTACACCACCGCTGGGCGTCCGCGTGTGCTGGCGCAGGTGCGTGATGCGGCGGGAAACATCGTCAACAACTCCCTGCGCCTGCTCGTCATCACCCCGCCAGCGGGACCGATGCCCACGCAAAGCAGCACGCTGGCCATCGGCGAGGATGCGGGCACGAGGCGTGTGTGGAGCGTGAATCCGGATGCGAACACCGTCACCGTCATCCATGCGGCCACGGGTGCCAAAGAAGGCGAATACGCCGTCGGCGTGAATCCGCGCAGCATCGCCCGCGATGTGAACGGCCGCTACTGGGTCACCTGCTTTGCCAGCGATGAAATCCGCATCCTCAATGCCGATGGCAGTCCGCATCAAACGCTGGCGCTGGAGTATGGCGACGGGCCTTTCGGCATCGCGCCCTCGCCGGATGGGACGCTGATGTATGTCACGCTCTCCAGCGCCGGACGCCTGCATCGCTACTCCGTGGCCGCGCCGGGAGCGCCCACGCACACGGCGGTGAATCTCATCACGCCACGCGCCATCGCCATCAGCGGTGATGGCTCGCGGGTGCTGGTGACGCGCTTCATTTCGGCGGACATGCACGCGGAGGTGCTGGAGTTCACGGCCACACTCGGCAGCACACGCACGTTCAATCTGACCTCCGCCAACACCTTCGATGGCGGCGACCGTGCCGCAGGCGTGCCGAATTACCTCGCAGGCATCGCCATCTCGCCGGACGGCACGCGGGCAGCCATCGTTTCCAAGCAGGACAACACGCAGCGCGGCACCTTCTTCGGCGTGGGCAATCTCACGCACGAGACCACCTCGCGTGCCGTCATCTCCTTCCTCGATCTGACCGGCAATTTCGAGATCCCGCACTCCCGACGCGATTTTGACAACAGCGACAGCCCCAGCGCCGTCATTTACACGCCGCTGGGCGATACCATTCTCGTCACGCATCAGGGAAACAATCGCATCGTCGGCATGGATGCCTTCAATCTCGCGCCGCTGGCGGAGCTGATCATCCAGGGCTCTACCATCACGCAGCCCGCCGTCATCACGCTCGAAGTCGGCACCGGACTCGCTCCGCAGGGTCTTTTGATGGATGGAACGTCGGGCCGTCTCTTCGCGCAGAACTTCATGGGCCGCAGCGTGACCGTTTTGAATGCCGCGCCGCTTTTGACGCAGAATCAAACCTCGCTGCCGCTCATCGCGACGACGAGCACCGTCGCCACCGAACTGCTCACGCCGACGGTTTTGCTCGGCAAACAAATCTTCTACAATGCCGCCGATCCACGCATGAGCGCGGACAGCTACATCTCCTGCGCGACGTGCCACGTCGATGGCGGGCACGATGGCCGCGTGTGGGACTTCACGGGGCGCGGCGAAGGTCTGCGCCGCACCACCGATCTGCGCGGCCGCAGCGGTCTCGGTCATGGCGCGGTGCACTGGAGTGGGAACTTCGATGAGATTCAGGATTTCGAGCACGACATCCGCGGACCCTTTGGCGGCACCGGCTTTTTGAATCTCACGCCGCAGCAGTTCACCGCGCAGCATCCATCGCCTGCGAGCGGCAAAACGGGCCTCAGTGGCGATCTCGATGCCCTCGCGGCCTATGTTTCATCTTTGACGCCGGATCACACGCCGCGCAGCCCGCATCGAAATGCCGACGGCACCTTCACCGCGGCCGCGGTGGCCGGCCAGGCCGTTTTCACCGCACAAAACTGCGCCTCATGCCACAGCGGCAGTTCCTTCACCAACAGCACGCTCATGAATGTGGGCACGCAGTCAGCCCTCAGCGGCTCGCGGCTCGGTGTGGTGCTTCCAGGCATCGACACGCCGACTTTGCATGGTCTGCATGCCACGCGCGTCTTTTTGCATCACGGCCAGGCGGCGAGTCTGGACGATGTTTTCAGCTACGCAGGCGGTGCGATGACTCCGGGAGCCAGCGGTCAACTCATCGGCGCTGCATTCGCGAATGCCGACACACCAGCAGAAGGTGGTGGCGGCTCGGAGCGCGGCATGTTTGGCGGGGCGGCGGTTTATCTCGATCCCAACTCTGCGGCATCCGTGCGCTACAACAACGTCGATGGCGGAAGCGGCGGCACGGCACGCATCGCGTTTCGTTATGTGCGGAATTACAACGGCGGCACCGCCAATCTCATCATCAATGGCGTCTCACAGTCCATCACGGTGTTGCGGCAATTTCCCGACAACGGATTTCAAACGAGCGGCTGGCTGTGGTTCGTCACGACGGCCACGCTGAACGCCGGAGCCACGAACACCATCGAGATCGAGCGCACGCAGCCTTCGCCGCATCAGATCAATGCACTGCTCGTGGCGAACGCGGATGTTTTGGCTCAAGCGCAGCCACATCGCCTCGTGCAAAGCCTCAGCACCACGGATCAAAACAACCTGCTCGCCTATTTGACGCAACTCGATGGCCGCGACGCGAGCGGCACGCCGCTGCCAGCACCGAGTGCGCCTTCACCGCAGGCTCCGAGCATCGTCAGCGGGCCGCAAAGCACTGTGGTGGCGGAAGGCAGCACGTTGAGCTTCGTCGCGGTCATCAGCGGCACCGGGCCGTTCACCTTTGTGTGGCGGCGTGGAAGCAACGTGATCGGCAGCAACAGCGCCGAGTTGCAAATCACCAACGTGAGCAGCGCCGATGCGGGCAGCTACACCGTGGAAGTCACCAATGCGCACGGCAGCACCACCAGCACGCCCGCCGAGGTCACGGTGAATCCCGCGCTGGCCATCACGACCACGACCTTGCCCGTGGCGACGGTCGGCGTTCCTTTCAGCACTGGTTTGAGCGCAACGGGCGGCATTTCATCGCGCACCTGGACTGTGCAAAGCGGACTGCTGCCACCTGGCATCACGCTTTCCACCTCCGGCGTGCTCAGCGGCACCGCGACAACTCCCGCACGCGCTTTGATCACGGTGCAAGTGAGCGACGCCTCCGGCAGCGACACACAGGCACTCACGGTGAATGCCGCGCCCGTCGGCGGATTCGTGAATGATCCCGATTTGATCCTGCACTACACCTTTGATGAAGGCAGCAGCACCCGCGTGTGGGACAGCGCCAGCGGCGGCAACAATCACACCACCGACGTGAGCGGTGCCCACTGGATCAGCGATGGCCGCTTCGGCGGTGCCTACGGCCCTGCCAGCACGGATGCAGGCATGCAAAACTTCACGCCCGCCAATCAGGCCGATCTGAATCTCAATCCTCTCGCCGATGCGTTCACGGTCTCGCTTTGGTGCCGCACGACCGCGACCGGCTACAACACGCTCTTCAGCAAAGACGGCGGCGATCCTTACCGCATCCAACACCGCCTGTGGATCGCTCCCACGCAGCTCCAGGGCATCAATGGCAACCAATACGGTGGCCAAATCGCCAGCGTGATCAACGACGGCCAGTGGCACCTCGTCACGATGGTGAACTTCAACGACGCCGGAACGTGGCGCACACGCGTCTATTATGACAACGGCACGCAGAGCACACAGTTCGACACCGGCAACGGCGGCACCGTGAGCGAGCTTTTCCGCATCGGCGGCCTCAGCGCCGGATGGAACGGCTGGATCGGCCAGATCGACGACCTGCGCATCTATCGCCGCGCTTTGAGCCAAAGCGAAATCGCCGCGCTCCATGCCGCACCGGACGTGGAGACCTTTGCCGAATGGAGCGCCGCGAATCTCCCCGTAAATCCATCGCTGAATGGCCCCACGCACGATGCGAACGGCAACGGCATCCCGAACCTGATCGAATTCATCGCCCCGCAGCCGCTTTCGCTACAAATCACTGGCGGCAACGCCACGCTCACTCTCAGCCGCAACACGCTCGCCCGAGGCGTGACGCTGATCGTCGAATGCAGCGACGATCTCACCACCTGGGTGCCCTTGGCCACCTCCATCAATGGCACCCCACCCACCGGCACCGCGACCATCACCGAAGGCAGCGGCGTGGTGCGAACGCTGACGGTGCAGCACGCTGCATCGCCGAATCGGAGCTTTTACCGCGTCAGAGCGGTGATGCCGTGAAAAACGGCCAACTCTCCCGAAAGCGCGGCGCCCGGCGCTTCGTGAGGGAGCTGTCATGATCCTCTCCCGCTGCTTTTTGGGCTCTGCCTTTGTTTTGCTCGTCGCCAAGCTGATGGCGGCGGGTGTTTCGTCCGAAGTCATCGTCGTCAGTGGTGAACCATGGCGGCGGCATGCGATCGATGCGAGCTCGCGAGGCGCGGATGGTGTCAAACTGGGCGATTTCAATCGCGACGGGCTGCCGGACATCGTCACCGGTTGGGAAGAAGGCGGCGTGGTGCGTGTGTGCATGAATCCAGGACCCGAAAAGGCTCGTGAGCCGTGGAAATCGATCTCCGTGGGTGAGGTGAAAAATGTCGAAGAAGCCATTTTTGCCGATTTGGATGCCGACGGGCAGCTGGAGGTCGTCAGCGGCACTGAGGGCAACACGCGCACGCTTTACTGGCATCGGCTCATCCAGGGCGAATGGCGCACCGAGGCCTTTCCAGCCGCGAAAAACACTCAGATGTGGATGCAGGCTGCCGCTCTCGATCTGGATGGTCAGTTTGGCCCGGACCTTTTGCTGGCGTCCAAAAACAAGGATGCCGCTCTCGGCTGGTTGCAGGCACCCGCGAAGGCCGATGACCTCGCGGCATGGTCGTATCACAAACTGCGCGAGGCGGGCTGGCTCATGTCGCTCATTCCGCAGGATGTCGATGGAGACGGCGATGCCGATGCGGTTTTCAGCGATCGCAAAGGCGAGCGAACCGGCGTGTTCTGGCTCGAAAACCCCGGCGCAGCCGCGAATCGCGAGCACGCCGCGTGGAAGGAGCACGCCATCGGCGCCTTGGGCAAACAAGTCATGTTCATCGACCTCGGCGATGTGAATGGCGACGGCCTCGCCGACCTCGCCGTCGCTGCAAAGCCGGTGGAGATCGTGCTTTGCCTCCGCCAGGCCGCTGGTGGGTGGACCGAGCACATTCTGAAGCTCGACGGCAAAAACCTCGGCGATGCCAAAGCCGCGAAAATCGCCGATGTGAATGGCGACACGCTCCCGGACTTCGTTTTCACCTGCGAGAACGCCAAAGGCCCGCTGGAGGGCATCGTGTGGCTCGAACAGCAACGCGGTTCCGCCTGGAAGCAGCACACCCTCGGCGGCCCCGAGGGAGTGAAGTATGATCTCATGCAATCCCTCGACCTCGATGCCGATGGCGACCTCGACATCATCACCTGCGAAGAGCGGGACCAGCTTGGTGTCGTGTGGTATGAGAATCCTGCGAAGAGTTGACGCAACCCGTTGGCCACCTCGGTCAGCGGTGCCAGCCCAACCGGCACCGCCAAGCAGTGGAGACGTTGCGTTTTCTAACTTAGTCTCAGCGTGAAGCGAGTCACACCTTCCATGCTTTCCGCGGTCAATTCCGCATCGTGGGCATCGGCGATGGCTTTGCAGATGGCGAGACCGAGGCCCACCCCGCCGGTTTTGCGGCTGCGCGAGGTGTCCGTGCGATAAAAGCGCTCAAACACATGGGGAAGATCCGCTGCGGGAATGCCCGGGCCGGTGTTTTCGATGGTGATGAAGGCTTGGGCGTTCGCGTGACCGGTTTCGACTCGCACACGTCCGCCAAGCTCGTTGTGCTGGATGGCATTGATGAGCAGGTTTGAGACGATTTGTGTGATTTGGGCCGCATTGGCCTCGCACGGGGCCTTGGCTAGTTTTTGCTCCAAAACGATGCCGCGGGCCTCGGCCAGGCTTTGGAGGCTTTCGAGCACTTCCGTGCTCAAACCTGCCAGATCGCACGTTGAACGGCTCAAATCGACTCCAGACTCGATTTGCGCGAGATCGAGCAGCGATTCGATGAGGCCGCTCATGCGCTTCGCGGAGCGCAGCGTGGTCGAGATCGTTTCGCGATAGGCCTCGCCATCGCGTTCGCGTTCCAAGGCACTCTGCGCTTCGGCGATCAGCACACTCACCGGCGTGCGCAGCTCATGCGCGACATCGCCGCTGAATCTCGCCTGCTGGGTAAAAGCGCGATCCAGGCTGGCGAAGGTTTCGTTGAGCACTTTCGTGAGCCGTCCCAGCTCCGCGCTGTCCGCCTTGGTCTCGATGCGCGTGCTCAATTTACCCCGACTGATGTGCTCTGCGGCGCTGATGATTTCCTCAACGGGGCGGATGGCTCGTTTCAAAATCCACGCATCCACCAGCAGCGCGATGGCAAGCACGATCGCTCCGAGGGTGAGCAGCCACCAGCCGAGCCGTGAGGCGGCGTGCAGTTCCTTTTCCATCGACAGGGACGCCAGGAAGCATTCCCCAGGCGGCGTGATGAGAAAGGCCTCACGCATGCCCTCGCGGCTGCGGCGCTGAATCACGAAAGGCACGACATCCTTCACCGGGGGCATCGCGGTCGGCTCTGGCATCCGCGCAGAACGGGCCAGCAGCTTGCCGGTGCGGCTCCACACGCTGAATTCGATCCCTCGCGTCACAAAACCCTCCGCCACCTGCGTCGGCAGCACATACTCCTCCGGCGGCGATGATCGCGGCCCCGGCGGATTGCCTTCACGGGCATTCTGAAAGTGCAGCGAGCGATGCAACGACGAAAGCGGCTCGTCCAAGCTCTGATCCAGCCTCAACAGCTCGCCATCCCAGTGCAGCCGATGCGCCGTGATCCCAAACGCCGCCAGCACGCACGCTAACAATGCGCCATGCCAGAGCAGAATGCGCGTGCGCAATGACGAATGCCCATCCGGCGCACTCGTCGGCTCCTCGTTCGTCATTCGCCATTCTGGTTTCGTCATTTTCTAAGGAATGCAGTAACCTTGCCCGCGTCGTGTTTGAATGAAGTCCATGCCCAGCTTTTTGCGCACGAGGGAGACGCGGACGTCGAGGAGGTTCGAGAGCGAGTCTTCGTTTTCGTCAAAGAGATGCTCGTAGAGTTCGGTGCGGCTCACCATCTTGCCGCGACGCAGCGCGAGATACTCGACGAGCGCATACTCGCGTGCGGTGAGAATCATCGGCTGCCCATCGAGGCTCACGACCTTGCCCCAGGTGTCCACGCTCACGTTGCCGATCACGATTTGGTCCCGCGCCTGTCCGGCACTGCGGCGGATGAGGGCGCGGAGACGAGCTCGCAGTTCGTTGATGTCGAAGGGCTTCGCCAAATAATCATCCGCGCCGTGGTTCAGGCCCTCGATGCGGTGATTCACCGCCGTTTTGGCCGTGAGCATGAGTACCGGAGTCTGCTTTTTCGCCCGCAAGGCTTTCAACACCTCGAGACCGCTCATCACCGGCAGCATCCAGTCGAGCACGATGGCGTCGTAATCGCACTCCAGCGCCTTGAAGCGCCCGTCCTCGCCATCCTCTGCCGTATCTACGGCATAGCCATCCTCCCGCAGCGCCCGTGAGAGCACGCGGAGCAGATCAGGCTCGTCTTCGACGATGAGGAGGCGCATGGGTGGAGATGTTGGAGGGGAAACCTTGCGGCAAGATGACGATCCATGTGCTCATTCGCTATCGCGAAGGCTCAACAGCATGAGATCAAAAGGCAAAATGCCGTCGGCGGTTTTCACAAAGTTGTCAGGCTTGGCATCGAGCACGAGCAACGACTTGGACTCGCTGAACCAGCCAAAAAACGAGTCCGGGATGGGCTCAAAACCCAGTTCTTCCATCAGCGTGATGATTTCATCCTCGTTGGGATGCGGTCTTTCGTGGTCTGCCGCCACCAGCCATCGCTGAGAGATCACCATGGAAGCTCCACCGGGCACGATGCCGGGCAGATTGCTCGGTTTCTTTGAGACGATCACTCCCTCCAGACAGACATCGTCTTCAAAAAGGGCATTATGCATGGCAAAACGCCGCAGGTAGTCGAGGGGCGTGGCAGCGGCAGGTCTCCAAGAGTCATCCTTCCAAGCAGGCACCATGCCGAAGGTGCCGGTCCATGTTCGTTTCAACACGCGGCGGTCAGACTCGCGAAAGCGCACCTCGTGCTCGCCTGTCTCGTCACTCACCAAAGGGAGCGACTCAAAGTCGGCTTCCTCGATCAGGCGCTCGGTTGTTTTGGCCCACTCGATGAGGCGCTGAACCTGAATTTCCTCGAGGCTTCCGCCTGTGCCAGCACCTGCTGAAGCGAGGGCTTCGGCCGCTTCTCCAAAGCCCGGCGTGTCGCGACGACCTTCGGATGGGGGGTAAGGTGGGAAATGCTCATGCTGCTGAGATTCAGCCTCCGCCGTCGCTTTGTCAATCCGCGAGCCAGCATGATGTTTCCGCCGTCATCTTCGCGAAAGGTTGCCTGAGCAGCCTGGGCGTGATGAAAGCCCTCCTATTCCTCGCTCTCGCTATTTCTTTGGCCGCTCAAACAGCGGACACGATCTACCACAACGCCAAAATCGTCACCGTGGATGGTGACTTCCACATCGTCAGCGGTCTCGCGGTGAAAGGCGACCGCATTCTCGCGGCGGATGATATCGCGAAGCTCAAGCCGCTGGCCGGACCGCAGACGAAGCTCGTCGATCTAAAGGGCCGCACGGTCATTCCCGGCCTCATCGACAATCATCTGCACTTTCTGCGCGATGCCCTACGCTGGAAGCATCAAACGCGCATTGACGGCATCACTGGCCGCACGAAAGCGCTCGAAGTCATCACTGCGAAGGCCAAAGCCTCGCCAGAGGGCCAGTGGGTCTTTGTGCTCGGTGGATGGAGTGAAGACCAGTTCGCTGATCAGCCGGGTGGATTCACGAAAGCGGAGCTGGATGCCGCCGCGCCCAAGAATCCCGTTTTGATCCAAAAGAGCTACATGGCAGCCTACACGAACACTTTGGCCGAACTAGCTCTCGGCACCTCAGGTGGCCAAAGCGGCGGCCCGATGCGCAAAAGCAAAGGAAAGGGCAAAAGTGGGGGCGGCGGCGACTCCGGTGCTCGTGGCATCATCAACAGTGCTCTCGATCGCTTTTTGCCCGAGCCATCCGAGAATGAAGCACTGCAAAATATCCGTGACTTCAGCGTCGTGCTCAATGGCATGGGTTTGACCACGGTTTATGATGTCGGACGCGATACCGACGGCCCCATCGAGCTCTGTGGCAAGCTCGCTGCGCAAAATCAGGCCACGCTGCGGGTCTTCCACACGCTGCGCTACAGTGCCAACGATCCCGCGCAGGCTGAGGAAGCTGCTGCGCTGATCCGAGGGAGCAAACCTCGCCAAAACAATACCTGGAGCGGCCTCATCGGCATCGGCGAGCATACTTACGGCCCCATTCACGACAGCACCATGCGGCTCACCCGCTACAGCGCGGAGGATTTGGCGCCTTTTGAAAGCATCGCCTCTGCGGCAGCCGCAGGTGGCTGGCACATTCATGATCACGCCATGCAGGACAGCACCCTCACTGCCTACATGGACGTCTTTGAACGAGTGAAGGCCCAGGGCAGCATCGAACGCTGGACACTCGCTCACTGCGACAACATCAGCCCGGCAAGTATCGCCCGCGCCAAACAACTTGGCCTCACGCTCGCCATTCACAACAAGACCGCGAAGCCCGCAGGCCGCGATGGCGACTCTCCACCGCTCAAAGCCATCCAAGACAGCGGCATCATCTGGGGACTCGGTAGCGATGGCGGCACTGTGGCACCGATCAATCCCTTCACCACGCTCTGGTGGGCAGTGACCGGGAAGATCTTTCCGGATCGCATCGCCATCCAGCAGCCCGTGAGCCGTGAGCAGGCACTCATCGCCCACACGCGATCCAATGCTCACCTACTCTTCAAAGAGAAGGACCTTGGCAGCCTCGAAGCGGGCAAGCTGGCGGACTTTGTCGTGCTCGATCGCGACTTTCTGACCGTCCCGGCGGATGAAATCAAAGACCTCAAGCCCGTGATGACGGTGGTGGATGGAAAAGTGGTGTTTGGAGGTTCCTAAACGAGAATTTATCCCCGCGTCATCCTGGCAACAGGTAGCCTGCCCATTCTCCTGTGTATGAAAACGCTGCTTTTCCTTCTCCTGACCACCTGCGCCGTCTTTGCGCAACCTGCGAACATCCTCGTCATCATCGCGGATGACCTCGGCGCGGATAGTTTTCCGCTGACGGGCACGGGTGGCACGCTGCCGCCGATGCCGAACATCTCGGCGCTGAAAAACAGTGGCGTGCTGTTTCGCAATGCGCACTCGCAGCCGACCTGCTCGCCGACGCGGGCCAGCATGCTGACGGGCAGGCATCCGTTTCGCACGGGCATCGGGGCGCAGCTCACGGGGGCGACGAGTCCGCAGCTCCAGACGAGTGAATTCACGCTGCCAGAGGCTTTTGCAGCGAATTCCGGCCTCGGCTACTCGCTGGCGATGTTTGGCAAGTGGCATCTCAATTCCGGTGCGGGCACGAATGACACGCCGCGCACCGTGGGCGGCTGGCCGAGCTTTGCGGGCACGATCATCGGGGCGTTGCCGGACTTCTCCGCGTGGACAAAAATCACCAACAACGTCAGCACGGCCACCACGACCTACGCGACGACGGACACGGCGAATGACGTGATCTCCTTCATCCAGTCGAGACCGAGCGGCACGCCTTGGTTTGCGTGGGCGGCCTTCAATGCGCCGCATGCGCCGCTGCATGTGCCACCAGCCGGTTTGCACAGCTACGGCACGCCGACAACGAATCGCGGCATGTATGAGGCCATGTGCGAGGCGCTCGACACGGAGGTAGGCCGCGTTTTGGCCACGGTGAACCTCGCCACGACGCATGTCATCTTTGTTGGCGACAACGGCACGCCCTCGAACGTCATTCAGACGCCCTACAACGCCGCGCACTCGAAGGAAACGATCTACGAAGGCGGCACCCGCGTGCCGCTGATCATCGCCGGACCTTCGGTGGTGAGTCCAAACCGCAACAGCGACGTGCCGGTGCATGTGGTGGACCTTTACAGCACGATTTTGGAACTCGCGGGCATCGACGTGGCCGCCACGCAGCCTGCGACGAATCCGGTCGATTCGCGGAGCTTGCTGCCCGTTTTGCAAAACACGACGGAAAGCAGCCGCGTGGTGTTTTCGCAGATGTTCAGCACGGAACTGGCCACCAGTGTGAGCGGTCGTGTGATCACGGACGCGGCGGGTTACACGTTGCTGCAGTTCGATGATGGCCACGAGGAGCTTTTTCATGTCACCACGGATGTAAATCAGGGCACCAATCTGCTCGGAACCAGCATCACCAATGCCGCGCAGACGGCCTACGCGGCGCTGAAGGTGCAGTCCGCCTCGTATTCGACCACTGGCGTGCCAAACGTGCCTCTCATCACCTCCTGGCACACGGTGAACAGCGGCGAGTATGCGCGGATTTATCCCACGCTGGCCGATCAGAGCTCGCAGGCCTCCGCCACGACCTGGAGCCGTGGCACAGGCACACAAAGCACCCCGGCTTACAGCGACGTGCATCAGGTCGATTACAGCACGAGCTGGGTTTACATCCACAGCACCGGGCTCGCCAGCCACATCATGGGGCCGTGGTATCTGAATGCGGCGAAGACGAACCTGTTTCCGAACTACCCGTCAAACACCGCCGTGAAATGGCGTTTTCCACGCACGCCGACCATCCCGACAACGAAGGTGAACACCGGGCTCGGAGCCACCGGCCGCATGGTGAATGGCGTGAGCCTCTTTGACTGTCGCGACGCCTTTTCCTATTCCACGGCGAACGCTGCCGATGCCACACCGGGCGGTGCTTTCACCGGCGACGGCATTTGGAACCGCGACGCCTATCACAATGAAAGCGTGACCTTTGATCCGGCCTTTGCGCATCAAGCGGGCAACAACTACCACTACCACGCGCAGCCCATCGCGCTGCGTTACCAGCTCGGTGATCATGTGGACTACAATCCCACGACGAATCTCTACACCGAAAGCACTACGCCAGTCACCAAGCACTCGCCGATCGTCGCATGGGCGCAGGATGGGCTGCCGGTTTACGGCCCCTACGGCTACTCTTCACCGATGGACGCGAACAGCGGTGTGCGGCGCATGCTGAGCGGCTTTGCGCTACGCACCGGCCTGACGGCACGCACCACGCTGCCTGCCTGGGCCGCTCGTGTGCAGAATCGCAGTGCCACGCTCGCGGCGAATCAATACGGGCCCACCGTCGGCACGGGCTTTTTGCTCGGTCATTACATCGAGGACTTCGACTACCTCGGCGATCTCGGCCAGGTGCAGGGCACGCACTTTGATCTGAACGAGCAAAACGCCCGCTTCTGCGTCACGCCGGAGTTTCCCAGCGGCACCTGGGCCTACTTCACGCCCATTTTGGCCGATGGCACCCCGCAGTTCCCTTACACGACCGGTCGCCAGTTCTACGGCGATCCCACCGGCGGTGCCGTGACCACCATCAGCGAGCCTGTGAGCACCGCCGTCGTCGCCGGGCCGCTGAAGGCGGACAAGGATCACACGCTGGGCATCAACGGCACGAATGGCAACGTCACGCTCACCTGGAGCGGCGTGGAAGGCGGCACCTATCAAGTGCAAGCCTCATCGGACCTCACCACGTGGTCCACCTTGCCCCCTGACGTCCTCGCCAGCGGCGACGATACCGTGAGCGTGATGGAAGCCGCGGCAGCGACCACGAATCCACGTCGTTTCTACCGCACGACACGTTCCTCGTTGGCGACGTATGATCGCAATGGCATCGCGGGCACCTACTTCACCAGCACCGCACCTGTCGGCGGTGGCCCGAACACCGTGACGCCGAACAACGCCGCCCGTGGCAGTGCCGTGAGTGTCGTCATCGAACTGCCCACGCCTCTCCCACCCGCGAACGTGGGCGTGGCGAGCATCGCCTCCACGGGTGTCACCGTCAGCGGCATCGTCCGCTATAGTCAGACGCTCATCACCGCGACCTTCACCGTCCCCGCTGGAGCCACCACAGGCGCTCGCAATGTCGTCGTCACCTACAACGGCGGCGTCACACGCACGATCACGAATGGTTTCACGGTGAATTGAGCAGGTGCCTCACCTCCAGGGTGAGAAGCAGGATTTCCCCTTGTGCAAAGGCTGGCCGCCCCTAGCTTCGGCCCCCTTTTACCCCTCCTGCATGCGTTTTCGCAATCTTACCCGTCGTCGTGAAATCGGCGCTAACTGCTACCTCCTCGAATCCGGGGACCAGCGCGTCGTTTTGGACTCCGGCATGCATCCCAAATTCGCCGGCTATGCGGCGACGCCGGATTTTGGTCCGCTGCCGGATCATTCGACGAACGCCATCTTCATCACGCATGCCCACCACGATCACATCGGCTCTCTGCCCGTGCTGCAGCGGCGGCAGGAAAAGACCCCCGTGCTCATGACGGAGGTCACCGGCGAGCTCAGCAGCGCCATGCTGCACAACTCAGTCAATGTGATGACGAAGCAGCGTGAGGAGGAAAACATCCCCGAGTATCCCCTCTTCACCCATCGCGAACTCGATGACATCCGCCGAGACTGGATCTACCGCGACATCGACCGCCCATTTAATGTCCCTGATACCGATTGGGAGGCGACGATGTTTGATGCCGGGCACATCCTCGGCTCAACGGGAGTTTTGATCCGCGAAGGCTCCAACACGCTGTTTTACACCGGTGATGTCAATTTTGAAAACCAGACCATCTGCCGTGCGGCGGACTTCCCCACGAGTGGCATTGATGTTTTGATCATGGAGAGCACGCGAGGTGATTTTGCCCGCCCGGAGACTTACAGTCGCAAAGGCGAAAAAGAGCGCCTCGCTTCCGTCATTCGTGATACCCATGAGGCAGGTGGAGCGGTGCTGATCCCCGTTTTTGCCCTCGGCAAGACGCAGGAGGTCATGCTCATGGTTCACGAGCTGCTGCAGGAGGGCCTTATCCCTGCCTGCCCGCTCTTCATGGGCGGCCTGAGCACGAAAATCACCGTGCTTTACGATCACTACGCCTCCCGCAGCCGCCGGAGCTACCCGGGCTTCCGCATCCTGGAGGACATCAAGATGCTCACCCCGCGCAAACGCGGCCGCGTTGAGCTCGCCGCGAATGCCCGCTGCCTCTACGCCCTCTCCAGCGGCATGATGACGGAGCACACCGCGAGCAATCAGTTTGCCTGGAAATTCCTCGATAACCCACGCAATGCCATCTGCTTCGTCGGCTATACCGACCCGGACTCACCCGGCTATAAAATCCGCACAGCCAAAGAGGGCGACATGATCAAGCTCGCCCGCGATCTGCCCCCCGTGCCGCTGCGCTGCCGTGTGGAAAGCTTTGATCTTAGCGCCCACGCCACCCGCGAACAGCTCGCTGACTACGCCGAGAAGGTGAAGCCGAAAAAGCTCCTGCTCGTCCACGGCGATGAACCTGCCCAGATGTGGTTCATCAATCGCTTCCGCGAGACGATGCCCGAGACGGAAGTCGTCCGCCCAGACCTGCATCAGCCGCTGGAGCTTTGGTGATCCCATGAAACTCATCGCCATCGTCGCCATGTCTTCGAATCGTGTCATCGGACGCGAGGGAAAGCTGCCGTGGCATTACCCGGAGGATTTGAAGTTCTTCAAAAAGACGACACTCGGCCATCCGGTGCTGATGGGTCGCGCCACCTTTGATTCCATTGTAGAAGCCATCGGAAAGCCGCTGCCTGGTCGGCAGAATATTGTGCTCAGCCGCACGATGGAGCCTCGCGAAGGCGTGACGATCCTCCGTGATGTCAGCGAGCTGCCAAACGTGTGCGCCGAGGATGCGACAGTGTATGTGATCGGTGGGGCGCAGGTGTTTGCCGAGCTGCTGCCGCGTTGCGATGGTCTTTACCTCACGCACATCGCGAAGGAGTTCGAGGGAGATGTCTTCCTGCCGCCATTCGAGCATCTGTTCCGGCTGAAAGAAGTCGTCGGCACCTCAGGCGAGCTGGAGTTTCGCTACTACGAGGCCGTTTCGGCTGCATGACGACGCGGGCGGAGGCCGTTGATAGCGGCCACCATGTTCCGCTCGCTTTTCTTCCTCGTCGTTTTCTCCCTCAGCCAGGCTGTGGCACTCGATGCCGCCAAGCTCGCTGCCATTCACCCAGCCATGGAGGAGGCCGTAAAGGCCAAACAGGCCGCCGGCATCGTCACGCTCGTGATGGAGAAGGGTAAGGTCGTTCACCACGATGCCGCGGGCATGGCGGATATCGCCAAAGGCCGTGCGATGGAAAAGGACGCGCTCTTCTGGATCGCCTCAATGACAAAGTCGGTGAACGGCGCGGCCATTCTCTGCCTCGTGGACGATGGCAAGCTCTCACTCGATGAGCCCGCCTCCAAATGGCTGCCCGAACTCGCCAAGGTGACTGTGGCAGGTGGTGCCAAGCCGGAAAAGCCCATCACCCTGCGCATGCTGCTCTCGCACACCGCCGGCATCGCCTTCCCTTCTCGCAAACCGACCGATGGGGCCATCTCGCTCAAGGCTTATGTCGCCACGCTGATCAAGACGCCCCTCGCCTACCAGCCGGGCAGTGCCTACGAATATGGCTTCGGGCCCACGGTGGCGGGGCGCATCCTCGAAATCGTCAGCGGCATGAAGTATGAGGACTTCCTCCGCACGCGGCTGTTTGAGCCGCTGGGCATGAAGGACACCACTTTTCATCCAGACGACACCCACCGTGCCCGCATCGCCCGCACCTACAAAATGGATGAGGACACGCACGAGCTCGTGCCAGGCTACAATCCCTTCGTCACCAGCGATGCCAGCGTGCAGCACATGCCGGAGCCTGCGGGCGGTCTTTTCTCCACCGCAGCCGACATGGGCCGCTTTTACGCCATGGTCGCGAATGGCGGCGAACTCGACGGCAAACGCATCCTCAGCGAAAAAGCCGTCCAAGACATGCTCACGCCCGTCACGGCCGGTGGAAAGCAGCTCAACTATGCCTGCGGATGGATGCACAACACCGAAACGCAGCGCGTGTGCTCTGCCATGCCCGTCGGCAGCCACGGCCATGGCGGTGCCTTTGCCACGAATGGCTGGATCGATCCCGCCAGCGGCCTCGTGACCGTCTTCATGGTGCAAAACGTCCTCGTTCCCGATGGCAGCAAGCCGCGTGATGCCTTTCAAAAGCTCGTGATGGAGGCCGCGGGGATCACGGTGAAGGTGCCGGTGTCGGCAAAGAAAGGTAAGAAGTGAGAAGTAAGAGGTGAGACGTCTGACATCTCACTTCTCACTTCTAACATCTTACCTCTCACAGCAGCTCCATCTGCGATTCCACGGCACCAACGAGCTGAAAAACGGCTCTCGGCCGAGTGCGGGCGACTTCGAGTGTCGGCGTCGGCTTGCGACGCTCGGCGCAGACGACGCGGGCGTCTTTGGCTCCGGCGGCATCGAGAGCGCTGCGGATGCGTTTGGCGGCCAGATCGGGGTCGTTGCAGTCATCGCTGAGATGGCCGAGCACCACATTGCAGAGGCCTGGATGGGCGATTTCGCTGATTAACTCGGCGGCTTGATCATTGGAGAGATGGCCGTGCCGCGATGAAATGCGCTGTTTCGTGGACCAAGGGCGTTTGGTGTCCGCATCGAGGAGTTGGGTGTCGTAGTTCGCCTCGATAAAAAGCGTGTCGGAGCCTCGCAGGCGGTCTTTGATCAGATTCGTGACGAAGCCCACATCGCTGAGGATGCCCAGCCGGGCGCTTTCGTTGGCCAGCACATAGCCCACGGGGTCCACGGCATCGTGCGGAACCGGAAAACTCTCGATGCGCAGATCGCGATAGTCGAAGGCGCTGCCGGTTTGCATCAAACGCCACGCGGGCGGCGTGCGGAAGGTCAGATTACCGAGCAGATGCTCCTGGGTGAGACCAGTGCAGAACAAGGGCAGCGTCCTACCGCGACTGAGCACCTCCAGGCCGCCGGTGTGGTCCTGATGCTCATGGGTGAGCAGAATGCCATCCAGATCATCGAGCGTGAGTCCGATGCTCTCCAGCCGCAGCACGATCTGTTTTGCGCTCAGGCCAGCATCCACCAGCAGCGTGGTGCTGCCAGTGGTGATCACGGCGCAGTTTCCCGAACTGCCGCTGCCCAAAACGGTGAGATGCATGGCGTTGGGATAAGATGAAGCGCTGGCGAGGTCAAGCTGATGCCCGAAAACAAGACACAGCCTCCGGCGGTGGCTTTGGCTAAGGGTGGCGCTGCTGGAGGAGCCACTGCATGCTTTCGATCAAAGCGGGGCTGTAGGGGTAGCTGGACTCGTAGAGACTCTTCACGGCCGCGGGATCATTCCAGGCGCGGAGGTAGGCGTAGAGATGGGATATCTCGCCTTGTGGATTGATGGTCATTTCGGTGACGAGACTGTCTGCGATCTGGCGAATGCGGGTGGTCTGATCGGGCGCGGCGACGAGGAAGTAGTGCTCGAAGAGCAGGCGGTAGAAGCGCTGGAAAAACTCACGCGGGGGCTCGCGGCACAAAACGTAGTCTTCGGCGAAGATGCGCCCGGCACCGCTTTGAAGCACGGCGTTGAAGGTGGCGATCCAAGCGGGATCCGTGAGGAAGACGGCATCAAAGGCGGCCTGGGCGGCGGGACGGTCTTCCTTGGGAAGATGACGGCTGGCGAGGGTGGTGAGAACATCGCCCGTCGTTTGGGGATTCCAGCTTTGCGTGAGGCTGTGGAGCAGGACGCTATCAAAGAGGTGCAGCGGATGCCGCTGGGTAACGGTGGCGGCGATTTGGCGGCCTTTTTGCCAGGCAAGCTGGGCTTTGGCCTCGTCTTTCTGGATGCGATAGAGCATGCCCTCCAGCAGCCAAAGGCCGGTGTGGAGGCGGGTGTCGAGCTTTTCGGGCTTTTCGCGTGCCTGGCGGATGGAGGCGATGGCTTTGCGCAGATTCCCCGCCCGTGCGACCACGCGGGCCTGCTCCATGTGTCTGATGGCCTGCCCATTCGGCGTCCCCTTCCAGCGTTCGAGAGCGGCTGTCAGTTGGTTGTCATTTTCCGATGGGCCGAGGCGACACCACTGATCGAGGCAGTTGGTGGCGGCGATGAGGCTTTCGGGATCGCTCAGGGGAGAAGCTTTGGCGAGCAAACCTGTGGCATAGAGCGCCCTGGCCTGCACATCCTGCCGGGCGAAGTGGTGGGGCATGCCGAGGCGGTTGGCGAGGTGCAGCGGCGGGGTTTGCAGGAACTGAAAGGCCTGGGTGATGGCGGTGATGGCCGCACGATCCGTTCGGGGCTTTACGATGCCCAGGCTCGTCGTGACGAGGAGGTCGGAAAGGGCGATGTTGAGCTGACTATCGAGCTGTCTGAGGAGCGATGGCGAGAGGTGCTCCGGCAGCAGGTGGAGATAGCGGGAGGCTGCGGTCCACTCCTGACCGAGAAGGCTGTGCATCGAGAGGTGCAGGAGGCTACGATCCCGCCAGGGTGAAGACGGTTTAGGGATGAATTTTTCCCACTGAGCACATGCAGCGGCTTTTTCCCCCTCTCGCCACAAACACTGGGCGATCTTGCAATCGGCCTCGCTGCCGAACTGGGGATCACCGCGCAGGTTTTCATAGCGGCGGCGTGCGGCGGCCCACTGGCCCTGAGTGGCGAGGAGGTCCGCTTCTTCCAGCGGGCTGACCGCATCCGCCCGCCGGGTGCGCAGGGCGAGGTGCTGGAGACCCACATCGGCAGGCCAGGAGATGCGGCAGAAGTTATGAGGCTGGACGGAGCCGAGGGCGAATGGGGAGTCCAGGCGCAAAGACGAACTGCCATTAAGCGTGGCCTCTGCCCGCTCACGCTCGAGACGCAGCGTCAGGCGAAAGGGCTGTTCCAAGAGCTGCGTGTCAGGAAGGTGGAGGCCGTGTTTGTATTCGCCATTCTGGATGAGATACAGGATGTAGCTTTCCGGATCGATCTCAGTACTGCTGATGCTTCGCCGCACGGAGGTGTGCTTGGCCTTGTAAAGTGCTAGCTCGATCACCGCGTTCGCATGGAGGAAGCCGAGGGCGATGTGGTGGAAGGTAGCCCCCGAGGCCACAAACGTGCATTCGATCTCCATCGGCACCGAGATGGCATCCGTGATGACAATCCCTGGTGTTTTATTCGGCTCCGTATGAAGTGAATGAAGCAGACCCTTCACGACGCCGACGTGAGAGCGTGGAAAGAGCCCCTGCTTATCCGCAAAGGGCGGTCGCAGCTCCGCCTGCGTCTCCCAGCGGCCAGCACGTTCGGTGATGAGGCTTTGCAAATGGCCTGCCTGCTCCGGAAGGCGCGGCTTCAGCCACTCAGCGGTGCTTTGCAGCCAGGTGAAGTCATCATCCCGAAGGTGATTCTGCTGAAGGCGGGCCTCCATATCATGCACCACATCCTGCTGGAGGCGCTGGCGCAGCGTGGTGGCCAGATCAGGATCATGCTGGACGAGGCTGCTGAGGGTGGCTTCCGCATCGGCCAGGCTGCGTTCATTCCAAATCTCCTGCTGCATGGCTGAGGTGAGCCTGGACTCTAAAATGAAGCGCTCCCGCTGCGCAGCCTGGCGCTGCCCATTCCATAGCACCATGCCTCCGAGCACCACGCAGGCCGCAAGCGCAGCGGTGAGGGCAGGCTTCCGCCGGGCGCGACGGAGGACACGGGTCACCAAGGGCAGTGGACGGGCTTTCACCGGCTCCCCGGCCAGGAAGCGGTCCAGGTCATCCGCCAAGGCGATGCCATCGGCATAGCGATCCGCCGGACGGTGGGAGAGGGCCTTGAGAATGAGGCACTCGAGATCACGAGGCACTTCGGGATTCAGTGCAGAGGGTGAGGCCGGGCGCACCTCCTCGGCATGGCGGCGCACGACCTGAGTGAAATCGCCGGGATGCGGATGCACCTGGGTGAGCAGTTCATAAAGCGTGGCTCCCAGCGCATAGACATCTGTGGCAGGGGCGATGTCTCCGCGTGCGCGGTCGATCTGCTCTGGGGCCATGTAAGGGGCGGTGCCGAGAGCTTCATTCGTGAGCGTGAGAGTGAGGGCCGCATCCTGCTTGGCGATGGAAAAATCGACAATGATGGGCTGATGCGTGATGGCGTGGACGAGGATGTTCGTCGGCTTCAGATCGCGATGTACCACGCCGAGGCCGTGAAACCAGCCTGCGGCACGAGCCACCTGAGCGATGAGTTTCACCCGCTCAGTGAGGCTGGACTGGTAGGTGGAGCACCAGTTCTTCAAATTGAGCCCCGGAACGTATTCCATGACGAGGCAGGCGTGCTCCTCGGTGATTTTGAAATCGAGGATGGGCACCACGTTTTCATGCGCCCCAGCTTCGCGGAGCCGGGTGAGCGTCTCGCCCTCGATTTCCAAGCGGGCGAGTGTTTGCTCGTCTCCGCTGCGGGCGGGATCGAGGAGCTTTAAGGCCACGATGCGCTCCGGGATAACCGTAGCCTCCTCCGCAAGGAGGTGGCCGGGGTGCTCTCGCGCATCGTCCACGGGCTTGCGCCCGCAGTGACCGATCTCCCTTGCTCGCCAGACCTGACCCATGGCTCCAGCGCCGATCTTTTCCAACACCTCAAACCGCTGCTGCCAGCCAAAAGAGGACAGAAGATGAGATGAAGGAGTTTCAGACATTCAAAAAGGGAGGCAGCCCACACGCTTAGCAGGCAGAAGGGCCGCTCAAGAAGAAAAAATTCAGCGGCTGTCACAATGAACACAGAAAATGGCTAGCCACCATTCATCGAATCGTTCCAATGTGCTGACCACTCCAACTCGATCACCCCTCGAATCGCTTGTTTCCCACCACCTCACACACCCTGATCCACCGGCTGCATGATGCAGATGTGCAGACGCGTGAGGTATCCGTGGCACGATTCTGCACGCAATACTACCCGGCCATCTATGGCTATGCACGCATGCTGGGACTGAAGGAGCAGGATGCCCAGGACCGGGTGCAGGATTTCTTTGTGGAGGTAGTGCGGGACGGCCTGCTGCAACGATTTGATCCCCGGCGCGGCACACGGATGAGCACCTGGCTGATGAAATGCTTTCGCAACATGGAGAGCAGCCATCGCACGGCAGACGCAGCGGCAAAACGCGGCGGCGGGCGTGAATTCGTATCGTTCGATCCAGAGCATGCCGAGCACAGCTACCGGGCGGCCCACCTAGCCCATCTCCCGCCGGAGCCCACCTTTGACCTGATGCTGGCTCGTGAGATCTGGCTAGCAGCCAAAACCCGCCTCCAGCAGCGGCATGCCCACAAGGGCAATGGCCCCCTCATCTCCGATCTCCTGCCCCTCGCCCTACTCGACCGCTGGCCACCGCGCCCCATGCCGACTCAAGAAGAGCTCGCCTCACGGCATCAGATAACGCCGCTGAAGCTGCGGGCCTTCTTCAATCGTACGCTCAAGCTCCAAGCACGCCGCTTTTTCGACGAGGAAACAGCCGCCGCCTGCCTCGGCATCACGGAGGCGGATACCGATCATCTCTGGATGCTGCTGTGCAGGTATGGTGAGGAGTAGAGGCTGATGCCTCACGCCAGCACGCGCTTCACTTCGTCCTCGCGATACCCAAAACCGTTCCCGCGCAGCGTGCTGAGATCCACGATTCCCTCGCGGCGGCGGTAGAGGCCGGGGTGGATGGCTTCTTCGGGGATGGAGGCATCGGGGTAAAACTGCATGGCATTGCACTCGACGCCCTGGATGGTGCCAGCGTGGGCTGCGAGGCGCACATGCGGGATCATGGCGAGCATCGGATTCGTGAGGTCCTGCACCATGAGGGGCATGCCGTGGGCTTTGGCCCAGCAGAGGCTCAACAGGGCACCGGTCTGCGTTTTGCAGGTTTTCAAGGCCACGCCGCTCCAGCCGAGGCGGCGGCCAAGACGAACGAATTCCCAGTCGTGAGCGCTTTCGTCGAGGAAGAGCGGTTTGCGGGCAGAAACGCTGCGCACGTCGATTTGGTTGGCTTCGAGATCGTAGGGGAAGGGTTGCTCGACGTAGAGCGTGCGGGCGTAGATGTCGGGTTCATCGCGGAGGAGATTGTCCATAATCGCGTTGACGTAGGCGGGCTCTTTGACGGTGCAGTTGAAGTCGGCGCTGAGCCAGCGGACCCCGTTGGCGAAGCCGATGCGGCCGACGCGGACCATGCGCTCGTAGTCCCACGGGGCATCGGTGCCGCGCAGCTTCACTTTGAGGCATTTGAGACCATCGCGCTGAATCCAATCCGCGAGGAGCACGGGATGCGCGTCCTTCGGTTCGCTGCCGGTCAAATCGGAGGCTTCGAGGGCATCGACTCCGCCGACGAGATGCCACACAGGAAGTTGTTTCGGCGCATCCATGACGAGAAAGTCCTGCGGATACCTGCCACGGAAGTCGAGGCCACTACCTTCCTCTGGCGTGATGAAGGCGGCGAGGTCGCGGCTCATGAAGTCGGCATTGTAGCAGGTGTAGATGTCGCGCTCATGCAGGCGGCCAAAGGCATCGTGAATGGCGATGTCGAAGGCGCTGAAGGCCACGAGCGAGCCGAGGTAGGGCATTGGATCACCACCAGCGGCCGCATTAGCCTCCTGAGTGGCGGAGGCGAGCTCGCCGTGGATGAAATCCTGGCCGATCTCCATCGGATGGCCGCGCAGGGCGCTGCCGACGATCTTTTTCGCGAGCAACTCGGAGAAGCTCTTCATGCGCTCCGTGCGCACGGCGACGCTGAGTGTGCTGGGCCACACCCACGACACGCTAAGCGGTGTCTCACCCCAGCCGATGGCCTCGCGACCTTTGTCATCACGCACGGTGACCTTCACGCGGAGGCAGACGACGTTGGTGACCGTCTCAGGACCAAATTTGAGCGGCACCCGCATGGTAACGGGCAGAAAGTGAACTTCGGCGGCGGAGACTTGGATGTCGGTGGGCTTGCTCATGAGGTTGGGGATTGGATAAACGCACGGGCGGCGGCTTCTCCTGCTGCGTAACAGGCTTCTCGGCTGGCCCGGCTGAAGATGGAAGGTGCGGCAGCGGTGGTTTCGAGGACGATGAGTTCCTTGCCGTGCAGGCGGGCGAGTGACCGGCGATCGGCGAGCCACTGGGCGTTGATGCAGTGATGCGAGGCGGCAAGGGTGTGGATCAAACGCAGCGGCAAGAACCACGGTGGCGGCCCCGCGGGCTGGTGGACTCGGTGGATGACAATGGTGTCGATGCCGGGATCATGAAACCAGGGATCGACCGGCGCCTCGTGGGCCACGCCGCCATCGCAGACGCGGCGACCCTGCCATTCGAGGTCGGAAAAGATGAGCGGCACGAGTGAGCTGGCAGCCATGGCACGGGCGAGCGGGCCGCTTTGCACCATGAGGGCCTCAGACGCTTTTAAATCGGTGAGGGCCACGAGCAGGCTGGGATCACGCAGGGTCTCAATCTGCCGCTGACCGACGAGGGATTCAAAGTAGGTCACCGCTCCACTGGCCTCGAAGACGCCGGGCTGGCGACGCGAAAAGATGTCCCGCAACTGCTGCCAGATCCATGGGGTGTGTTTGACGAAGGAAAGGGGCAAAGCGGTGCCTGTGACGGCCTCCCGAATGGTTTCCGTGGAGAGGCCTGCGGCATACAAACCGGCGGTGATGGCTCCAGCGGATGATCCGCCAACGGCGACGGGCCTCAAGCCCTGCCGAGAGATCTCAGCGAGGAAGCCCGCGTGCGTGGCGTAGCCCATGAATGAGGCCCCGAGCGAGATGGCGACACGTTTTCCAGCCAGGGCGCTCATGATTTGATTTCACGACCTCCTTTGAGAAACAGCACGCCTCCCACCAAGCCCCAAAACACGGAAAACAGCCAGCCGATGAAGGCGGCGGAGACGCAGGCAGCCTCCGGCACCCCTGCGAAGCTGGAGAGCAGCGCCTCAAAGGTGCGTTCCCGAACACCGAGACCGGAGATGGAGATGGGCAGCGAGGCCATGGCATCAACGATGGGCATCGTGGTCATCACATCGAGCAGCGGTGCATCCGCCCCGACGGCCCGCAGGGCGCAGTAGAAGGTGAAAAACAGGCTGGCATACACGCCGATGGAAACGACAACGCTCACCAGCGCCCGCCGCCAAAGGGCAAGAATGACATCGTGGGTGGTGATGAGCTTTTCGGAGAGCTTCTCAAAGAAGGCATTGCCGAGCAGTCGCGGGAAGGTGCGCTTGCCCCAGGCGAGGACCTTGGGCTTGAAGGTGATCCAGGAAAGAATCATACCGGCCAGAGAGATGCCCATGAAGCCACTGAAGCCGCCGAGAAGGAGCTGCGCATCATGCCCGAGGGCCGCCCAGCGCGGCCAGATGGCGGCAAAGCAGCCGAAAAAAAGCAACCCCACCGCGATGAACCCGGCAACGTGATCGAGCATGAGCGAGACACCGACCTGCGCGGCCTGGCCGGGCAGCCGCCGTGAGATGGACATGATCTTGTAAGCATCCCCACCGATCACGCCGACCGAAGAGATATTGAAAAAGGCGGCGGTGATCTCCGTGCGCACCATGACCCACAACGGCATTTGCGGGGCGTATCCACGCAAGATGACGAACCAGCGCAGCGCACAAAACACAAGGCCCATCACGGAGGCGGCGAGCCCAGCAAGCACCCAGGGCCAATTTTGCAGGAGTGCCCCCAGCCGCGGCACGATCTCGGAGATAAAACCATGCTCACGAAACAACAGCACCAGCAGCACCACGCTGATGACGAGCCGGAAGGCGATGGAGAGCCTGCGTTTCACGGCTCAAGCCGCCGCTTTGGCCCCTTCGACAGCCTGCGCGATGGAATCCACGGATTGCAGCACCTGCTTGGCCTGCTCCTGATCCGCCATTTTGAAGCCGTAATGCTTTTCGAGCATCACCACGAGCTGCAGAGCATCGACAGAATCGAGACCGACGCCGGAGGGGCCGAAAAGGGGTGTGTCATCGCCGATGTCCGTGGCTTTGAGATCGAGCATGAGCTCGGCGATGAGGAGTTCTTTGAGGCGCTGGCGAGTGAGCATGTGACGATCGGAAAGGGGAGCGCGGAATGGGTTCAAATCATGCCGCCATCAATGGGGAGAGCGGTGCCAGTGATATAGCTGGCCTCCGGGCTGGCAAGGAAGAAAACCGCTGCGGCGACCTCGGCAGGCCGGGCGAAGCGGCGCATGGGAAGCTGCATCTTGAGCGCTTTGAGGTGTTCTTCGCTCCATTCTTGCGGCAGGCCGCCCTCGATGTAGCCGGGCAGCACGGCATTCACCGTGATGCCCATGCGGGCGGCTTCTTTGGCGAGGCTTTTGGTGAGGCCGACGACGCCGGCCTTGGCAGCTGCATAATTCGTCTGGCCTGCGGGCGGGTGAATGGCGCTGAGGGAGGCGATGTTTACGATGCGCCCGCCACGCTGGCGCATCATGCCCGGCATCACGGCCTGGCAGCCATGGAAGACGGAGCCGAGATTTCCATCGAGCACGCGGGACCATTGATCGCTCTTCATATTGGCCAAAAGGGCATCTTCATGAAAACCGGCGTTGTTCACGAGCACGTCCACGCTGCCGATTTGCTCGATGGCGACCTTCCAGGCTTCGGGATCGGTGATTTCGAGGGTGACGAGCCTGGCACGGCCTTCGGAGCGCTCAGCGAGTGCTGCAGCACGTTCACGCCGCTCACGCACGCCGAGGTGGACGATGGCTTCAGGCTCGTGGGAGAGGAAAAACTCGGCGATGGCGAGGCCGAGGGCTCCGTTGGCTCCAGTGATGAGGATATTTCGAGGCATGGAAAGGTTGTTTTTAAGCCGTCAGCAGGCCATGGCAAGCAGTGGTTGCTTCCACGCTTTCCCACCGCTACGCTCAAAGCATGGCGGCAGATGCCGCGTGATCTTTTCCAGCACCTCGCACCACCGAATTTCCTGCAGTGTTCGTTATTGAGCTTTGTGGCCCGGCCCGTTTCAAACCTATCGGGAGCTGCGCATTTGGGATGTCATGTCATGCCTTCACTGGAAGACAGCATCCCGATCATGCGGGCGCCCACCTGGACTCATGGGATACGTGAGCCCGCTGT
Source organism: Verrucomicrobiaceae bacterium (assembly GCA_016713245.1). GTDB lineage: Bacteria > Verrucomicrobiota > Verrucomicrobiia > Verrucomicrobiales > Verrucomicrobiaceae > Prosthecobacter. Next base: position 191,168 of record JADJPM010000005.1, read on the forward strand.
CTCGGACGGCACAGGTGGGTCTGAAAGCGCTCCAGCTCCGCCTGGGGCGCTTTCTCTTTTCGGGGGCCACTCGCTTATGCTCCACGCATCTTCGAGACGTCGTAAAGCGAGAGCATGGAAGAGAGGCAGGCATCCCGCTGGCCGCCTTTGAGCATATCAAAGGTGACGTGCTTGCCAGGCTCCAGCGTGAAATGACCGCTGCGTGTGCGTCGCAGAGCGCTCAGGTGGGCTCCGCAGCCGAGCTTTTGCCCAATGTCATGCGCATAGGTGCGCACGTAGAAGCCTTTGCTGCAGACCACGCGGAAATCGACCTGCGGAAGCTCGACGCGGTTGATTTCGTAGTTGTAAACGCGGACGAAGCGTGGCTCACGAACGACTTCCTTTCCCTGGCGGGCGAGTTTGTAGAGCGGGACGCCGTCGATCTTCACGGCACTGACCATGGGCGGTGTCTGATAAAAATCGCCCCGGAACTGGTCGAAGGCCTCGACGATCTGCTCTTTGGAAAAATCCGGCACAGGCTTCTGTTCGAGAATTTCCCCTTCGGCGTCTTGCGTGTTGGTGGTGGCACCGAAGGTCATCGTGCCGGTGTACTCCTTGTCCTCACTCATGAGGAGGTCCTGAATGCGGGTGGCCGTGCCGACGACGAGGATGAGCATGCCGGTGGCCATCGGATCGAGGGTGCCGCAATGGCCGATCTTTTTGGTGTTGAGGCAGCGGCGAGCCACGGCCACCACGTCATGAGAGGTCATGTCCTGGCCTTTATCGACCAGGAGCACACCGTTAATCGAGTCGTCGGACTTCATCATCGAGAGCAGAGAGGAATTTAGCGGCGGCTTCTTCAATGGGACCGCGCAAGCGGGCTCCGGCGGCCATGGGGTGCCCGCCGCCGCCGAAGAGCACACACACGTTGGAAACATTCACACGGGCATCCTTGGAGCGGGAGCTGGCGCGGATTTTCCCGTTTTCGAGCTCCTCAAAGATCACGCAGGCCACGACGCTGTCGATGCTACGCATGGTGTCGATGAGGCCCTCGGTATCGCCGGGCTGCATCTGGATCTCACGCATGAGCTTTTGCGTGAGATTCCAACTCGCGATGCGGTCGCCAGCACGGAAGACCATCTCGTTGAGCATGGCGCGTTGCAGATCGATGCGACGACGCGGGAAGGATTGATAGCAAAGTGTGGCGAGGCGGGCGGTGTCGAGCCCGGCCTCCAGCATCTCGGCCACGATGCGATGCGTGCGAGCATTCGTGCTGGAGAACTGAAAACTGCCCGTGTCCGTGGAGATGGCGACGAAGAGATTCTGCCGCACGGCGTCGTCGATGGGGAAAGCGCCGGCGACGAGGAGGTCATACACGATCTGGCCAGCAGCGGGCGCGGTGGTATCGATGTGCGCGAGATCGCCGTAGCCGGGATTCGTGCCGTGGTGGTCGATGTTGACGAGCTTCGGCGCGGCGGAGAATGCCTTCACGACACCTTCGCCGATGCGTTCGTGCGTGGCAGTATCGAGCGCGATGGCCAGATCGATGTCGAGCACACTGCCATCGGGCTGAATGACCGTTTCAGTGCCGGGGAGGAAAGTCAGGTTCGCAGGCACGACATCCTCGAGAATGGCGGTGACTTGCTTGCCCATGCTCCGCAGGCTCAAAACGAGGCCAAGCAGTGAGCCCACGGCATCACCATCCGGCCGCACATGGGCGGTGACGGCGATGCGTGATGCCGCACGGATGGTGGCGGCGATTTCCGTGAGCGAAACGGTCATGGGCGGAATTGGAGGGGCGGTCATTTAGGCGGTTTGGGACGCTTGTCGATGATTTCTATGACCGGGCGGCTTGTGAAGCACTGGCGGCTTTGATAGCCTGCGGCCTCATGCGACTGCTTTTGTGTCTTATTCTCCTCTCCAGCACCGTCTTTTCCCAATCGCCGGGCGTGCCGGTGTATCCCGAAGGACGCGGCAGCGGCTCCCAAGCGGCGCTATTGAAAAAGGCGCATCAACTGCGTGAGGCCGGCAAGCTGCTACCGATGACGAAAGCCTCGGAACAACTCAGCCGCACCTCGTGCGAGTTGACGCTCCCCGCCGCGGAAACGAAACCGCTGAGCAGCCGCGAGCGCTGGCAGCGTGCGAGGCAGGCGCACATCCGCGTGGGGCACCTCTATCTCTGCGAAGAATGCGAGAAATGGCATCTCGATCTCTCCGGCGGCTATGCCATTACGGCCGATGGAGCGGTGGCGACCTGTGGTCATGTGCTGCCTGCACCGCCGAAAATGCGTGAGGGTTTCCTCCTAGCCGCGACAGATGACGATGAGGTGCTGCCGGTCCTGGAAATCCTGGCCGTGAGCCGCGGGACGGACTGCGCCATCCTGCGTGTGCAAGCTGAGACGCCACTCACTCCCCTGCCCCTCGGCCTGGAAGTGACGCCGGGTGATCCGCTATGGTGCTTCAGCGATCCCTCGGGCAAGCGAGGCTACTACAGCGAGGGCATCGTGAGCCGCTTCGTGAAACGTCCCTTCCTGCGGAAGAAGGAGGCGGAAGGCCTCCCGAAGGGAACGGAGCTACCGCGCCCCGTGTGGCTGGAGACCACGCTCGACTGGGCACCCGGCTCCAGCGGCTCCGCGGTGATCGATGCGGCTGGAAACTGCGTGGGCCATGTGTCCGAGATCCAGCCGGTCCTGGAAGACCCTCCGCCGAACGCAGGCAAAAAGCGCCCCACCTTCACGCCGGGCACTTACATCGTTTTTCATCAGGCCATCACCGCCAGTGAGGTGATGAAGCTGGTGAAGAAAAAGCCGTGATCAGGCTGCCTTGCGCTTCTTCACGGCCTTGGCGGCATCTTTGAGCTTCTTCGCTTTGGCCTTGGCTTCGATCTTTTGCAGGATGCGGAGCAACTTCGGCCATTGCTTCTCCTCGACGATGTAGCCGATGCAGCGCTTCGCACCGCAGCGGCAGGGATGATCGTCCCAGGTGTCCGCATCGAAGCCGTAATTGTAGGTGAGCTCCTCGCCGGCCTTGATCTCACGGGTCGAGTAGATCCAAATGCGTCCACGCATGATGTAGGCATCGCAGTTTGGGGCGCAGGAGTGGTTGATGTAGCGGGCAGGATTGCGGCCCTTACCGCCATCAATGTCATACCTCTTGTTGAGGGTGAAGACATACACGGCGGCACAACCTGTCTTCTTGGACTTCTCCATGAGGGCATCCCCACGACGGCGGGACTCCGCCTTGGTGATTTTTTCACCCACATACTCGATGATGGGCGTGTCGTTCGGAATATCAGCTTTGGCAAAGATGCCGCGATTATGGATGGAGGAACGCTTGACCTTCCAGAGACGCTTCGTTTGGGCTTGGGGCATGATTATTAGGGGCGCATGAAGTGTGCCGGAGCACAGCAAAGTCAAGCAAGCCTACTAAAGTGACTTCACATACAGGCCGTTGGACCACATGCTCTCCCCCGTGGACAGAGAAGCCGTCTCGTAGCAGCCAACGAGGGTGTAACCGAGGCCGGAAAGGTAGGCATGCAGGTCAATGAAGCCCCCCTGGCCATGATAGAGCTGCTTAAAGTTCATCTCGGTGAAAATAAGATGGATTTTACCAGCCTGGAGCAGCTCGCGTCCACCATTGAGGATAGCGAGATCGTAGCCCTCGGCGTTGATTTTAAGCACATGTACGTCGCTCCAGCCCATGCTCGGAACGTATTCATCAAGCTGCCGCATCTCGACCTCGATGGAAGCCCCCTCCGCTCCAGATTCCGGCTGCTCGAGTTGCAGGAATGAGTTGGACTCATGATGATCTCTCAAGAAAAATCAGGCGGTCTTTTTCTCCGGCCCAAAGGCGTGCGAGTGTATCTTGGCATTGGAGAAGCGCATCATGCGTTCGGTAAGCACTTGGCAACTCGCGGGCGTAGGCTCATAGCAATGCACGCCAGCCTGGGGGAAGCCGCGCGCAAGACGTTTGCTCGTCTGTCCGCGATTGGCACCGATGTCCATCACGATATTTGGGGTGATGCCGCGAGCGGCGAGGATGTCCGCCGCGTCGTCGATCCAATCGAGTCCGTAGATTGGACGGTATTTGTTCTTTTTGCACACTTGGGCACCAAGTGGGCGAAGGAGCTTATTGAGGATCTGGACGAAGGTCATACAAATGGCTAAAGACTGATGCGGAGCTGGATCGCAAGCACTAATAGTCTGTTTTGAGCCCCCAAAAAAACATCTCACTTAGCATCCTGCGGAATAGTGTCTACCATCTCAGAACCAAACTGAAGGCTGTGCAGGCGGCGATAAAGATCGCAGGTGCGCAGAAGCTCTTCATTGGAGCCAATGGCCTCCACACGACCATCCTGCATGACAATGATCTTATGGGCAGCGAGCACGGTCGAAAGGCGGTGGGCAATAGCGATCACTGTTCGACCTTCGGCGAGGTCATGGAGCGACTCCTGGATGAACCTCTCACTCTCCGTATCGAGGGCGGACGTGGCCTCATCGAGCAGCAGAATGGGGGCGTTTTTCAGAATGGTGCGGGCAATGGAGATGCGCTGCTTTTGACCACCGGAAATCTTTGATCCGCCGTCTCCAACGATGGACTGGTAGCCATCCTGAAACTCACTCACAAACGAGTCCACATGCGCCTTACGGGCGGCCTCACGAATTTCGTCGTCGGTGGCATCGAGACGTCCGTAGCGGATATTCTCCCAAATGGTGTCGTGGAAGAGAAACACATCCTGACTGACGATGCCGATGTTCTCGCGGAGAGACTTCTGCGTGATCTCCCGCAGATCGTGGCCATCCATGGTGATGGCACCGGAATCGACATCGTAATAACGCATCAGCAGGGAGAAAATGGTACTCTTCCCGGAGCCGCTGGGGCCGACAAGGGCATAAAATTTACCCGGTTCGAAATCACATGAAACTCCGGTGAGCGCAGCCTTCTCCAGTTTTACACCGTCAGCCCCCGAATAGGTGAAGGTCACATCCCGCAGCGAAACGGCACCTTTTGAACGGGTAATTTCCAGCGCCCCGGCCCTGTCCTGCACGTCTGGCAGCTTATCCAGCAGCTCAAAAACGACTTCGCTGGCAGCCAGCGTGCGCTGCGTGGTGATACCGATGCGGCTCAGATCTTTGATGGGCGGATACATGCCAATAAGGGCCACAACGAGGAACATGAAATCCGCTGCGGATTTGTCCTGATACCACCAATAAATGAGTCCGGCGGCAATGCCAAGGGACGCCACGGACTCGACGATGGCGCCACTTAAGTCCGCCAACTTGTTGAACTTCACCGCATCCACCGAGCTGGCACGGTTTCCCTTTTCAAAACGGCGAAGCTCATATTCTTCACGGGAGTTTCCCTTCACGAGCCGGATACCGCCAAACGCCTCGTGCATACTCACGAGCATATCTGAGGAGGCCGTCATCTCCAGCATGCCGCTGCGCTTCACGGCCTTGGAGATCATGCGCACGGGAATAATGCACAAAGGAAACACAAAAAGAGAAACGAACGAGAAGAGCGGATCGATGGTAAAGATCACTGAAAGCGTGGAAAGGATCATCGCCGGATGTCTCGTGAGCGCCTGCACCAGGGCGATGGCATTCGATTGCAGGGCACCTGACTGAGTGGAAACGATCTGAATCAACTCACCCGCCCTGGACTTGTTAAAGAAGGCCATCGATTGCCTCAGAATGGCCGCGTAGAGATCATTGCGAATGCGAAAGAGAATGTGACTCGATGCTTTAATGTAGGATCTGGTGGCCAGATACCCCAAAAAACCACGACAAAACATCATGCAGGGAATGAGCATGCTGGCCACGACCACCGAAAAGACCGATGCACGCTCGCCATTGGCGGGGAGGTCCAATATATCCCTCAAGGCCACCAAGCCCTTGAACGGAACAGGAATGGGCCGATCCAGCACGGGAGAGTCCCCCTTCAAGACAATGGAGAAAATCACATTGAACGAGAGGAGCATGAAGGCATTGAACATGCCTGATCCGATGCTCAATGCCACCCCGGCACCGAAGCGCCGCCACTGCGGCCTGGCATAAGCCAAAAGCTTCTTGAGAGCGCCGAGATCGGCGGAAGACTGGTTTTTGAGCAGTTTGCCGAGAAGGATGCGAAACAGGGAGTTCAATGCTTTTACGTTTTGGAACTGACCTGACTTAACGCAGCAAGGTGAGCTGTCCAACAGAAAGCCTGGGGTGGGGCGAAGGCCTTGCCAAGAGTGTCAAAATGCTCCAAAAGGCTGTTAGCGTGCCTACAAGAAGCAGGCCATTCCATTGTCCATGCAATCCTCTTCTCCACTTCCATCCTGTGCCGTCGTTATTTCTTCGTGCGACGCGTACAGCGACTTGTGGCCTTACTTCTTCCACTTTTTTTTCAAGCATTGGTCCTCTGTGCCACATCCAGTTTACTTGATCGCTAACGATCTCTGCTACGCAGATGAAAGGGTGCGAACCATCAAGGTGGGGCCAGACGCACAATGGGGCAGCAACACGAAGAAGGCACTGGAACAGGTGCCGGCAGAGACGGTGCTATTCCTGCTCGATGATTTTTTCTTTTGTGACGATTTTCCAGAGGACGTGTTTCACGAAACATTGAGGCAGTTTCAAAAGGCAAATGGGAAATGCCTAGAACTTAGAACACACGGGATCAACGGACCGGCCGTGGATGGTACTAGGCTCCGCCTGGCAACCCCAGAAAATCTATATACTGGCCTCAATTCGAATCTTTGGTCGAAGGAGCAGCTGCTTAGCATCTCGGAGCCAGGAAAGAACATCTGGCAATGCGAAAGCCTTTTGCGAAACCAACTGCGCGAAGGAGAGAAGCACTTTTTCTTTCTGGACCAGGAAGCTCCGAAGCACATCTTTTTCGTGGAAGGCGTGCGCGGTCGATTCTGGAAACCCGAAGGCGTTGCCTTTCTCAAATCTCACGGACTAACTCCTGATCTGCGCCGCAGACCATGCCCTCCCCAAGGTCAGGGGTTTATACAAAAGTTGATTCGGAGCGTCCAGAAGCGTCGGATGAGCCGTCAAGGCTTTCAGCCCCCTGGTTTTCGCCAAGCTCAAACCACTCCGTGTGCTGCGGAGTGCTGAAGAACTTAGATTGCCCGACTCGTTTGAAAGGATCGACGAAGCAGGCCAGTCGCAGTTGGACGATTCCTTTGAATGCCGATTCCATGAGAAAGACATGGTGCCCTCGTTCGAATGGCCAAATCTCATTCTGGCCACCTTGCACGATGCTTGGATGACGGGAGACCAGGGCCACGTCTTCCTGCATGACGGCACCCATTTATCGATCTGTCCCAGCTTAAGGCACCTGCCGGAACGGAAGATCAGACGTCCGTTGACTTGGCTGGCCCGGCGGCTTCCAGGTGTCTATTTTCACCTCACTGGTGTGGATCATGAGAATCACGCGCACTTTCTGATGCAGCATCTGCCCAGGCTTCTGGCCGCGAGAAAGCACCTCGGTGAGCCTGATGGAGAGTTGAAGGTAATCGTGGCTCCGGGACATAAACGCTGGCAGAGCCGCTACCTGAACTATTTCGGTATCAGTGAAGACCGGATCGTGGAGGCATCCGTTGGCACGATTTGCGTGGAAAAGTTGCTGTATGTGCCCATGGCTTATGGAAACACCTACTTGTGCAACCCGCGGTTCTATCGTGAGATTCGCGACGGGTTCACCCGAAACATTCCCGCAGTGGCAGAAGGTGCCCTCGGCCCCATCCTCTTCATCTCACGGCAGGATGCTCCGGACCGGCGGCTGACCAACGAGGCAGAAATTGTGAGTGTGTGCGCCGAGGTGTTAGGGAGTGTGCAGGTCGTGCAGCTGGGCAGGCTCAAGCTGGACGAGCAGATCCGCCTCTGTGCCACGGCTCGCCTGATCATCGGCCCGCAAGGCCAAGGCATGGGCGTCGTGCTCTTCGCGAGAGGCGGCCTCTTTGTGGTGATGGAGTACGGGGAAAACTTTCATCTGCACGGCTGGTGCCGGGCATTCTGTGATACCGCGAGTGCGCTGGGGATTAAGACCTTGCGCCTGATCAGCGGCGGCGGCTTTGACGCGTCCCGCGATTGGAGTTATCCGGCGGATAAGTTCCGGCAGGAACTGGTTCGCCTTCGGGATCTCGTTCCAACTCTCTTTCCTCCCAGTTCGTGAAGCTTTTGTTCATCAAGCTCAAACACATCGGAGACGCGCTGCTGCTCACTCCCACCCTCGAAGCGGCCCGGAGGCGCCATCCCGATGCCGAAATCTCCGTCTGGCTCCGTTCAGGCACTGAGGGCATCTTGAGCGGCTGCACCGCTTTGGACCGCCTGCTAGTCACCAGCCCGCCCGGTGCCTCCTCGGGATGGGCATCACGCATCGCCACGGATTTTTCCACCCTTTCGATGCTTCGGCAGGAAGGCATCGACCTAGTTTTCGATCTCAGCGAGGGCCCCCGCGGGCGATGGTTGTCCTTGGCCACCGGTGCCCGGTTCATCGCCTGCGCCTCCACCGATGCGATTCCGAAGCCCTGGCCCGCCCTTTTCGATGTTTGCAAACCCTATCACGCCTGCGGAGATCATCGCGTCCTGCATGACTACCTGCTGGCGAAGGAACTGCTGGATCTTCCCGAGGAGGCCCCGCCCCTTCAGTTTGCCCGCGAAAGGGCAAATTTTGATTTGGTCAGGCAGAATGGCCTCGAAGGCGCGGTCGTGCTGCATCCCGCCACGCGCTGGAAACGCAAGATGTGGCCCGTGGCGCATTGGGCGGCCTTGTGCCGCCATCTTGATGCTCTGGGCTGCCGCCTTGTGCTGAGCTCCGGCCCCGTCGAGGACGAGGTCCGCGCCTGCCGGGAGATTCAAGCTTCGTCCGGCGTGCCCATGCTTCTAACGGAAGGCCGGCTCGATTGGGCGGCGATGGCCGGACTGCTGATGTCCGCGCGTCTTTTCATCGGTGTGGATACGGCCGCCATGCATCTCGCCGCCGCCTGCCAGACACCGCTGGTGGCGCTGTTCGGGCCGACCGTGGAATCGGCCTGGAGACCTTGGAAGTGCGACCATGTCCTAGTGACTCCACGCATGAGCGACGCGGAGATCACGCGGCCCGACGGCCATGTGGACCTGCGGCTGAGGAAGATCGACCGGATCGAAGTCACGGACGTCCTGCACGCATGCCAGCAGATGCTGGCGGGAGGCCGCACGTGAAACTTTTTTTCACCATCAACCAGGACCTCTTCGACGGCTCGGCCCACTCGCTGTACTGTTACCGTCATGCTGCGGCCCTGGCCGCATCCGCACCGGAGGGCTCGTCGGTGGAGCTGGTTTATCCGGGCGCGAGCCCCTGGCGTGCGAAGGATGAGACGGCTCACGCGGCCGCCCATTTCCAGCTAGCTAGTCCGCCACCGCAGGTGACTGCCCTGCCTTCCGTGCGGAAGAAAAAACATGGCAAGGGACTCACTTTGAACGCCTGGTTTCACTACCACGCGGCCAAACACCTAGGGGCAAGCTCCTCTGCGGGCGATTTTTTTATCACCGCCAGTTTTCCGAAACTGCTGAAGTACATGGAAAGCCGCCCCGGGCTGCGCGGAAGTCTGCAGTTCCTCTATGAAGTTCATCAACTCGCACGGCTTGATGGAGACAAGGATTCAGCCAAGGCCTTGGCGGAGAAGCGTGCGCTGGCTGGTGCGGACCGCTTTGTAACGACCACCCACGCCTTGCAATCCCTTCTTGAGGAGGATTTCCCCCGTGTGCCCTGTCTCAATCTCGGCCTTGCGTGCGTTCCCACCAAATGGGTCATCCCCGAGCCTCCCGCGCTCGACCGGGACCTCCGCCTAGGTTATCTGGGTTCGGTCTATCCAGGACAAGGCATTGACTGGCTGCTGGAGAACTGGCGTGGCATCCGCGAGGGCCTTGGCGTGCCGGCCACCCTGCTCATCGCCGGGGGCAGCGGAAAAGAGGTGACTTGGCTGCGGCGAAAAGCAGAGGACGGCGACGCCGATAGCGTGGAATTCTTGGGCCAGCTTTCACAGTCTGATGTGCCCTCCTTCCTTGCCCGCGTGAATGCGCTCGTTATCCCTGCGATGCAGCAAGGACGCATGCCGTTTGTGGCCATCACCAAAGCCTACGACTACCTGACTTATGGCAGGCCGGTGATCGCTTCGGAGCTTCCTTCCATCACCGAGGTCATGAGACCCGGCCAGGAAGCCCTCGGTTTCACGCCAGGCACCGCAGGATCCTTATTGAACGGACTGCGCCAGCTGATCTCCAGGCCCGATCTCGCCCCGCCGATGGTGAAAGCCGCCACTGCCCGCGCAGCCGATTTCGATCCGCAGATTCGCGCGAGGAAATACTGGCGCTGGCTTTTCGATTCGACCATGTAAGAACATGATGCGACAACTAATAGAATGGGCCCGGCACAAGCGCTTCCGGCGGAATATCCGCCAGTGGTTCCGCGAGCGTGGAGACGATACTCTCCGGCTTAATTACGCGCTGGATGCATCCTCGGTGGTGTTTGACGTCGGCGGCTTCGAGGGGGATTTCGCCGCCGCGATTCATGAGCGTTACGGATGCGAGGTTCATGTGTTCGAGCCTGTTCCCGCCTTCTTCGAAGCGTTGAAAGCGCGTTTCGCCGGAAATCAAAGAATCACCCTTCATCCATTCGGCCTAGGTGGCAGAACGGAAAGCCTTCCCATGAGCATTGAGGCGAATGGCTCGTCTCATGTGAAAGAAACCGAAACTGAGAAAACTGTTTCGGCGCAGATCATCTCGTTTGAAGACTTTATCTCGGAATCGTGCATCAGCCGTGTTGATCTCATGAAGATCAACATCGAAGGTGCAGAGTTCGACCTGCTCGACCATTTGATCCGCCACGGGCGGCAATCCATGATTCGTGACCTGCAGGTACAGTTTCATCGTTTCGTCCGGGACGCCTCGGCCAGACGGCGCGACCTCCGCCGCAGACTGGCCGAAACACACGATCTGACTTACAACTTTTATTTCGTGTGGGAAAACTGGCACCTAAAGCGGTCACCTTGACTCGTTTAGCGGAGGCTCGAGAGCATTTTGTTCCACTTCCTTCGCAGCCAGCTTAGTTTTGGCTCTGGGGCGACGGTTCTTGTTTGCAGTGGGGCATCCGTGTTCATCAAGGATGCCGCTTGGGCGATTAGATTAAACAGATTGTGCTCCTCCAACGCAAGGCGCTTGGCCTCCATCAATGCGGGAAGGCGGCTGGCGTACTCGTCCTCCGCCGAAACCAGCAGGCCTTGGATCCGATGAATGGCGGCCGGGATGTCCGTGATGTCCAGCGGTACGCTCGCGGCCGCAGGAAAGTAGTCGTTCACATTGGGGCAGCCATGATAAACCGGGACTGTGCCTGCCAGCACACAATCGGAAAACTTCTCCGTCCAGTAGTGGGTATGACAGCTGTTTTCGATCGCGATGGAGAAGCGGAACGGCGCGATGCCATCCCATTTGTCGTCAAGCGGACGGAAGCCCCGGCCAAACACCTCGACGGGGGTGTGGCGCATGAGCTCGCGAACAAACTTGAGGCGCTGCCGGTGGCCCCGCGTGGTGGTCTTGGTGCTTGAGATGACGGACATGGCACCAGTCTTCTCCGGTAACGGCATCAACCGCAGTTCGTCATAGCTTTTGCGAAGGAGCCACGGGAGCCCTGTCTGCCCATGCACCACCCCGGGATGCCGGAGATCCCGCTGGCTAGTGATCACCCGATCAAAAGCCCTCACCCACCCGGGGTGATAGCGTTTGAAGCTGGAAGGCTCGGAAGTGACGAGAACCAGCCCTCCCTGAGGACAACGCGTAGTCTCTGCGGAGGTGATGCCATCATAGACAAACCAGGCGTCACACTCTGTCACTGGCTGGTTGATCAGAAACTCCACCTCCCCCCAGACCGCGCGGCCTCCTGGCGTCTGCTGCTCCACCGGCCACCCGGGAAAGCTGGTGCTGAGCTTCACGCGCAGCTTTCGAGCGGGAGTGGTCATGCGAAAAAGATGCTTCAGGTAATCGACTCGGCCGCAGTTTCACTGGCGTGCTGCGCACGGTCCCATCTCACATAATCCAGCGCGGTGGGCCACTTCACCGGCTTCGCCTTGCGTCCCAGAAGACGTTTCACCTTCGCCTCAAGGGCGGGAACTCCGAGAGCGAAACGAAGGCGCTTCATGTGAGCGCGCCAGAGCTGGCGGCGCACCGAGCCTTTCTCGGCGATTTTCTTTGCCACCCGCGACCGGACGTCCGCTGGTTCCTTCGCGAGAGCCTCCTCCCAAATGACCAGATCCTTGTGGATGTCCTTCTTGCCAAACAGACAGGAGGCGAGGATCGAGTTGAAGCTTTCCGTGAAGAACCGCTCATGGTCGAGCGGATGCCTCTCCAGCCGCTCGCCGACCTTGTCCCGCACGAACATGTAGTCACTGTAGATGTTGGTGACATACGTGAATGTCTTGACGGGCACATGAAGGAAGAACGCCTCGATGCTGCGCCCAAGCAGCTGCTCCGTGCTCCGCCCCGTGCTGGTGTTGAGATCCTGGATGGATTTGCCGCCGATGAAGCTCCGGCCGCTGCTGTGTTTGTTGGTGGCGCTGACCACGAGACTCTCATTGATCTGCACCACATGGTCGGCGTAGGCAAGAAGCAGCGCCGCACAGGTGATGTCCGGACAGAGTGGATGGTAAAGCCTACCGACCGCGCTGCTGCGCATCCGGGCGACAAGGTCACGGTGCATGCAGGCACGCTGTGGATAGGGCATCAGGCATGCCGGGTCACCAAATGGAGTCAGGAAGCCGTCCAAGATGGCCTCCGCGCTGTTGACGCAGGTCCTGCCGTTCCCACGCTCCGGCGTCACTTTGGGACGCACACCGCGGTCATCAAACCAGTCCACCAACCAGCAGACGCACGGGTGGCGGTGGTCCTTCACCTCGGCGTGAATCCGCGCCAGTGCCCGAGTCTTGAGCAGATGCTTGTCATGGATCATGCACACATACTCGCCCTTCGCCTGGGCGGCCCCAAATTCCCAGTTGTCCGCCATGTCGAGCCCGCCAGAGCGGCAATAGCGGATTCTGGGATCCGGGTACTGAGCGATCAGGTCGCGTGTCACCTCATCGTCACTGTTGTCCGCGATGATCAGTTCCCAATCGGCAAAGGTCTGGGCGAGCACGCACTCGACGGCCTCATGAATCAGAAAACTCCGGTTCTTCGTCGGAAGGACGATGCTGAAGAAAGGCTGGCTCATGCGATGCTCGGGGAGGGGTTGGAGCACTCGCGTGCCCGGAGATGTCTCATGAGGCGGCTCCTTCTGGCAGGTATCTGCCCACTTCAGCTAGGATGGCGGGATCCAGCGGCGGCAACTGCTGATGAAGCGGTGCCGACTCCATTTTGCCATCCGGCAGGATACGACTGGCAACCACCGGAAAGTTCGGTTCCTCCGGATCGACGGAAACGATCCATGCCTCGGCACCCGGGGCATCAAGTAGCAAGGCGAGCCGCTCGCTGGTGGCTTCCTCCGGTTTTAAGTACCGGCAAGGGATGCTGTAGGCGGCGAACAAGGTTGGCCAGTCCGGGAATCCCAGTCCGGTCGCCTGGTCACAGCCCACATAGGCACCGCCAAAGAACTTCCTCTGCGTGGCCCGGATGGAACTGTATCCCCCGTTCTCCATGAGGAACATCTTCACGTTCAGTTTGTTGACCCCGATAATGGCCAGTTCCTGCAGGTTCTGCGAGAAACCGCCGTCGCCCTCGAAGTGAATGATGCGCGCCTCCGGCTGGGCCATCGCCGCGCCGATGGCAGTCGCCAGTCCGTAGCCCATGCTCGCAAAGGCGGTGCTGGTGGTGGCAAACTGGCCCCGCTTCAACTCGGCGACTTGGAGCGCCCCGTGAAGCAATTGCCGCTGGAAGTCATAGCGATCACATCCTCCGCCCTCAAGGCACGGGTGAGCTTCTGCAGGAACGCGTAGTTGGAGTGGTAGCCTTCACGCGCCACATTGGCCGGCTCCAAAGTCGGGACGAGGGCCTGGGCCCGGCGGATGTAGCCGCGCCAGTCCTCCCGGTCGGTCCAGTCAAGCGCCTGGGCCAGGGACGGGAGAATCTCGTCTGGCACCGCAGCGACAGCGCCAGCGAGCACAGGGTGGCCTTTACCCAACTCCTCGACGCTGGGATATACTTGGTAGAGCTTGGCGCAGGGAGCATACTCTTGCCAATTAAAGCCAGTTTGCTGCAGATCCCACTGCACCCCGACACCCACGATCACATCCGCCTGGCCAACGAGCAGATTGGCGCACCTCTGCCCCCCCCATGAATTGGGACGCCCGGCCCACACCGGCGAGTCGCAAGGAACCCGATCCATCGCGGAGGTCGTGGTCATGACCGGCACGCCAGCCTGCTCCAAAATGGGCAGAAGCCGCCAAGCCACCTCCCGGGAAACCTGACCGCCAAGTAGCAGCAGCGGACGCTTTGCCCCGGACAAGTGCCCAGCAAGCCACCGCGCCTGCGTCCGCGCATCCTCACCACCCAGCAGCGATGAGTCCTCGAAATGTGTATCCGGAGACTGCGGTGCCGCATTGAGCTCCACCGGATCCACCTGGCAGCCCTGGACGTCCAGACACACCTCGATGACCACCGGCCCCGGGTGAGGATGATAGGCCGCCTCAGCGATCGCCCGGAGATCCGCCCGACACAACGGCTTGCGCAAGCAGCGGCTGTGGACCGTGATGGGAGCGGTGATGGCAGAACCGTCAATCTCCTGCATGCCACGCTGCCGCAAACGACCAGTGATGAGGTCCGTGGACTTGACCTGGCCGGCAATGACCAGCAACGGGCGGCGTTCCGTGTAGCAACCGGCCACGGCCGTGACGATATTCGTGAACCCCGGCCCTGACGTCACCAGCGCAAAGGCCTTTCCATCCGTGCTGCATTCATTGAAATGCTCGGCGGCGACGCCAGCAGACATCTCATGCACCACGGCGGCCATTTTAAAGTGATGCCGGAAACCATCGATAAGATGCATGCAACCACCTCCAGCCACGAAAAAGCAATGCGTGTAGCCAAGCTCCTTCAGCCATGTAGCAAGCAACTCGGAGTATTTGATCAAAGAGGGAGGGACAGGCTTTTCGGGCAAAGACATGAATAAAATCCGTTCATAAAGCAGAACCGTGACGAGTCCAGTGAAGTGTGCGCCGGATGGCCTCGCACAAAGACACACGCACATGCAGGCCCAGCTCTTCCCCGGCCCGGCGGACGCATGGAACATACCCTGAACGCGGCTGGCCAGGTACCGATTCTTGCGCCACTTGGATGCTCCGCGTTGAACCCGCCGCCTCGTGCACAGCCTGCGCCGTCTCCAAGATGCTCAGATCCTCGCCGGAGCCAACATTGTAGGCGCGACAGGACTGCCCCTGGCACAGGATTGTCCAGAGCCAAACGGCAAGGTCTGCCGCATAGAGGTAGGACCTCCGCGGCCGTCCGTCTCCGAGGATTCGAATGTCCTCTCCTGCCAGCACATCACGCATGAAATTCCCGATCGCGAAATGCGAGTCCTGCGGCAGGTGCGGTCCGACAAAAGCAAAACACCGGGCGATCTTTGCCTCAAAACCATGCCTGGAGGCTGCTAGCACGCACATCAGTTCCGCAGCGCGTTTTCCCTCGCCGTAGGCAGAAGAAGGCAGGGTGCAGTCTGGCGCACCAGCGTACTCTTCGGAGACATGGGTGATCTCCGGAGGCAGCCGTCCGTACACGGCACCGGAACTGGTAAAAAGCAGCTTCCTCACCCCGCACTGCGCGGCAAAGTCCAGTACACGACGCGTACCACTAAGGATCGTGTCGAACATCTCCTCAGGTGCGATGTGGTAGGCTGAAGTGGTGCCCGCATGAATGATGTGGGTGAACTCACCCTCGGGGAAAACAAAGTCACGCAAGTCTCCCGCGTGCAGACGAATGTCCGGGCGGGAGGCCAGATGCGGGGCTTTCAGCGCAAAAGCAACCGGATCTCGGGTAAGCACCGTGGCCTTTGCCTGAAGCGAGAATCTGTCATTCGCGTGCGCAAGCCCTTCCAGCAGCCAGCGACCAAAGAAGCCGGTTCCCCCCGTGATGAAGAGCGACCTTCCGCGCAAGTCTTGCCAAGCCGGCTCGGCATGCTGCAGCATGTGCTCGAGATCTTCAGGGGCAAGAGACTGTCTCATGCACAGTGGCTGCGAGTGAACGCACGGATGGTTTCGATCTCGTAGTCGAGCATCTCCACAGTGAGCCCGGGGTATGTGCCGAGGAAAATGGCCGATTTCATGAGACTGTCAGCTCCGGGCAGCGGCGCAGCGACTCGAAAAGATTCCGGGCGGTCTTTTCTAAGCTGAACAAAGACAGGCTGCCTCAACAGGTTCCCGCCGAAGAGCATGCGGTTGCCGATTTTCTTGTCATCAAGGTGCCTTCCGAGGGAGGTGTGCGTGAAAGGCGCTTCCGGCCGCACCCTCAACATGAATCCAAACCAAGAGCAGTCTGTCTGGCAGCCCGTTTCATCCCAGTTGAAGCCCCCATGATGCCAGCGGGTCGCGTGGGTGGGCAACGAGAATTCAAAGAACTCTTGTAGATCCGCCAGGCCGGCCCGCAAATATTCCCAGTTCGTTTTTCTGGCCGTGATAAAGGCGGGCAACTTTTTAAGCTGTTCACGCCCGATGGCGGCCTGCGGGTCGAGCGGCTTCAGATTATACCCCAGGTGACTGTAAATGTACTTGTGGTCGTAGCCCTCCGGCAATTCGCCAAGCTGCCACTGGAATCGCTTGCCGCAGGTGTTGTCCACCCCGCTGGCACACCAGCAATCACGCCCCCAATCACGAAAACTCTCCGCATAGGACTTCAAGGGCGGACGATGCACGATGTTGACTGCTCCCCCTTCCCCCATCGTCAGGTGGTGCGGCGGATAAAAGGACTGGGTGGAGATGTCCCCCCACGTCCCGGTGTAGCGAATGATGTGCGTGTCACTCGGCGGGATGCCCGGCGAGTTCTCCGTGAAGCCAAGCTGCTTCGCACGCTCCACCGGCATCGAATAGGTACAGCCAAGGGCATCGCAATTGTCTTCGATCAGCCACAGATCGTGCTTCCGGCAAAACTCCAGTACCGCTCCCAGATCGAAGGGGTTGCCCAGCGTATGGGCCATCATGACAGCCTTGGTTTTGCCCTCCACAAAAGCGCCTTCCAGCTGATCCACACAGGCATTCCCTGTCACAGGATCATTATCGATAAACACGGGAACGGCACCGCACTGAAGAATCGGCGCGACCGTCGTGGGAAACCCCGCAGCCACAGTGATCACCTCGTCCCCTGGCATCACACGCCTCTTCGCCGGCAGTTTATGTGAGGTAAGCGTGGCGAAGGCGACCAAATTGGCCGAGGAGCCCGAGTTGACCAGAAGCGAGTGCTTCACGCCTAGGAAGCCTGCCAGCTCTTTTTCCATCGCTGCACCCTGCGGCCCCAGGGTGAGCCAGAAATCCAGGGTTGTGGCCACCGCGGCCGTCACTTCATCCGCGTCAAAAACACGGCCAGCATAGGGAACACTCGTTGCCTTTGGCACAAAGGGGTCGCGGCGTTGCGCTCCAGGGTGGTTCGCGCCATGCATGAGTTCAGAATACTCACGCGTCAGGCGGAGAATCTCAGCCTTGAGTTGTTCGGACGTGGTTGATGGCATGTAGGTCGGTGCTGATTACTTTGTCCAGGCCAGCCCGGCAAGGCGGGCCTGCTCGGCGTATTGCATGATTTGTAACTGCGTGAAGGCAAGCATGTCTGTGGTTCCACCCTGGTGCCGGGCGCGATACCATTCGGCCGTGGCACGTGTCGCGTCCTGGAAAGACCACACCGGCCGCCATCCGAGCAACGTTTTCGCTTTCTCGTGGCTTAACGTCAGTCTCACCGCCTCCGGCACGGCATTCGGATCCGGGCGAACTTCCCATTTGCCCGGCCAGACCGAAAAAAACGCCTCAACCACCTCCCCGACTGTCCGTTCCGATTCAGGATCCGGGCCAAAGTTCAAATTCAGCAGATCCTTCACTTGCGGCTGCTCCATGAGCTGCTGTCCAACCTGTAGATATCCGCTCAAACACTCCAGCACATGCTGCCAGGGCCGGGTCGCGGCGGGATTCCTCAGAATCACACAGTCTCCCGCGATCTGCGCACGCACACAGTCCGGCAGAATCCTGTCCACCGCATAGTCCCCGCCGCCGATAACATTCCCCGCCCTCACGGTCGCAAGCCGCCCCAGGCCGGCCTCACGGGAGAAAAAGGATGCATGCCAGGCCGCCACCACCAGCTCCGCAGCTGCCTTGCTCATTGAATACACATCATGCCCTCCGAGAGGATCGTCTTCACTGAAGGGGCGGCCTTGATTGCGATTGACGTAGCACTTATCACTCGTCACCACCACAACCGGTGCGCCGCAGCGGGTTACGCGAACAGCCTCCAGAAGCAGTGCCGTACCCCAGGCATTCACGGCAAATGTCTCCAACGGCTGCTGGTAGGATAGCCGGACCAGAGGTTGCGCAGCCAAGTGCAGGATTAGATCCGGCTGCACCGTCGCGATCGCCTGCTCCAGCGTCCCGCGATCTCGTAGATCGGCCAGCCACTCATGCTCGAAACAATCTCCTGGGATCAGGTTTTTCAGGTCATTCGCATGCAGGGGAGCCAGAGCGAATCCGCTCACCTTTGCGCCCAGCGCATGCAGCCAAAGGGAGAGCCATGAGCCTTTGAAGCCGGTATGGCCGGTCACTAAGACTTTTTTCCGTGATATATGGAACCGAACATCACCAGACTTTCCAAGGGGCTTTCCCGCCCTCCCACAGTTTGTTGAGGATTTCAAATTCACGGTAGGTATCCATGCACTGCCAAAAACCACTGTGGCAGTAAGCTTTGAGTCCACCTGTCTCCGCGATTCGTTGCAGCGGCTCACGTTCGAACACACACTCGTCCCCGCTCAGGTATTCTCGGACGGTTTTGTCCAGCACCATGTAGCCGCCATTGATGTACCCCGCCTCTTGTTCGGGCTTTTCGTTGAAGGAACGTACGGTTCTCCCATCGAGCCCCAGTTCACCGAAGCGTCCCGCTGGCTGAACCGCAGTCATAGTCACCACAGCTTTTTGCTCGTAATGAAACTGGACCGAGGCGGCGATGTCCGAGTCCGCCACCCCGTCACCATAAGTCAGCAGTACATCCTCCTCGCCGATGTGTCTCATGGCCCGAAGCAGGCGGCCCCCCGTCATCGTGTGAAGACCGGTCTCCAGCAGCGTGACCGACCAGTCTTCCTCGTCATGATCATTGTGATAGGTGATCTGCGGGTTCCGTCCCAGTTTCAGGGTCACGTCGCTGCGGTTCCAGAGGTAGTTGCGGAAGTAATCTTTGATGACGTCCCCTTTTGTACCCTAGGCACAACACGAAGTCTTTGAACCCATGGTGCGCATAGCTTTTCATGATGTGCCAGAGAATCGGCTGGTCGCCTATCGGAACCATCGGTTTGGGACGGTACTTCGTTTCCTCCCGGAGTCGGGTCCCCAAGCCACCGCATAGTAAAATAACTTTCATTCTTAGTGGGTATCGAAAGCCCCTGTCAACGCAAGCCAAATCAGTTTCAACCACCAGCTTGGATCATGAGGACTAGTTAGGACAAGCCTGGCTTAACTGGGTCAGTTTGAGGTATTGAACGGTCTTGTTCCGTCTGAAGACCTGCTTGCACCAGAAGCGGGCTACATTGTACCGCAGTTTGGTGAGAAAGCTGTCGTAGGGGCGAGCCGAACCGCCAGCGCAACGAGCTCCGTAGAAGGTGTATTCAGCTTGCATCAAGCGGACCCTGTTGGCGTTGTGCGAGTCCAAGGCCAGCCGAAACTCAGCGTCAGAACGTTCAAAGCCAGCCATGTCAACTGGCAATGGGTTTTCCCAAATCGTTTCAGTTCAGCGGCCACTCTGACAGACTCCCTTTTGAACAACTCCCCAGAGTTTGGGTTGCCTCCTTTGTCACAAGCATCGAACCACCTAGAGGCTTGCTCAAGAAACTCTTTGAATGGCTCGATGGTCACTAACAAACTCCGCTCGTAATTACCTAGATTCTTTGCCAGTTGTTCCTCAGAAAGCCCATTTTCTAGATAGTCCACGATGAGTTTCGGATCGGTAAAGACCCCTCGCAGGCCACATTGTAAGCTTGATAGTCAAGGAAGCCACCGGCGGCTGGTGCATAGACCGGGGTGCCATTGAGCACACTTTCATAAATGATATTGGTCAGAGGGTCCGAAACAGACAATGAGCCTGGAAGAGCGCAGCATGTCATAAAGCTTCTCTTTGGAACGGGGCTCTTTGCGTGTGATGTGATCCAGGATAAATCCGCCTTCCCTTGCGATAGCCAAGAGCTTGGACAGCGCAGGGCCATCCACAAAACCCTTGCCGACATAAAAGGTCATTTTTTACTCTTCCCCGCATGCGGAAGAGAAGCAGGAGGTCTAGCCAGAGGCATGTTTGAAAACAGATTGAGATAACATCTGGAGATCAGCTGAGAGTAGGCGATGATGAAGTCTTCTGGACAAAACGGTAGGGGTTCATGCGTTATGAACATCGGCTTGTTTAACAAAAACCAAACCTTTCGATAGGCGGAGAGCCTAGCAAGCGCCTTGGATGGCGTGGCATCGTTGACGATGCAAACCGTGTCGCTAGGATCTGGCAGCTCGAGCGTAAACTGCACATGAGCTCCTTCCATTAGCAAATGCGGGTAGTAGTCATAATCCTCCAAGGATTGTGGGTGATATGCTACACGCTGTCCCAGCCGGGCAAGAATCTGACCAAGCTTAAAAAGAAGCAGCACTCCATTCGAGTTCGCCTCATACTTCGGTGTCACGATTACCCATTTCATAAAATCGACTTTTTAAATCGTCCTCCTCTACTCTGCAAGTCATGTCAGTTCAGTGGCGCTGCGCAACCACTCATCAAGCATGACGAGATACGCAACTATCCATGACGGGCACAATTCCTCATTCACTAGTTCGAATTCGCGATTATCCATCCCCTCTCTCCCCGTCCCCACGCGACATTCAGGGATACTCCGGCCCCGAACCCACTAAAGCAGTCTCCTGTCAAACGATACTTGGTACCCGGCGCTTAGCAGCCGTGATACTAGAAGGCTCTCGCCCTGGACTTGACGGTAGATGCTAGGGACTGCAGTATGCCTAGCAAATTGAATGGCACGATGCCGTGCACCGTGAGCGAAACCCAACAAGGCTCGTAGCGATGCCCCCCGCCCAAGACCACCAATGAGCAGCATATCATGCACCGAAGCCAGCCCCCCCCTGACACCTCAGCAAAGGCTAATCTGGCTTATCACATGCCAAAGCAATTCCCTATCAGACCTCATACATCCAGCCAACCAAATCATGCCGATCGAGACTGAACTAGACCTGTTTTTCTCTGCACTCTGCAGCCAGCAGAATTCAGGACTCGTTTAGACTCTTCCAGTTCCAAAAATGCTTCGACCACTTCTTGATCGACTTCGTCATCTCAAGTATAAATTATCCCGGTCAGTGATACGCCGTGTGCATGAAATCTTTGATTTTCCGATAGGTAATCAGTTAAGAGTTGAAGAGAATTTAAATACTGTAGAGCATGCAATTTCATTGCTGCCAGAGTTTTCGTATCTGGATCCGAACCTAAGTTACTTTGTAATGCATGCCAGCTTTGGCGATAAGTGGTGCATCCTTTCCTATCTTGCGGCCCACTTCGAGATCTATCCCTCCAGCCGTGTTATCGCTGCAAAGGCTGACCTCCCCATCATCGAAGCTTTTTTTGAAGAGCAGATGGTGATCAATCGTTTCATCCTTGTTGACCCTAATGCCCTTAACAGCCTAACGAGATATTTCACGCCAACACGTCGTTCCACGTCCCAGTTGGCAGACCACTATTTTAATGACGAGTGTGGCCTTGCGATTGCTCCCTATTTTGTTAAACATGGCCTACCTGCAGGAACTATTCGCCATCTCCATTTTGTGCATTACCCCTATTTCGGAGACCTGTATATGTTACATGGTGTTTCCTATGGCACTCTGTTGAAGACACTTCTTTACTTGCCAAACTCCGTCCAGCCCTACCAGCCTACCTACTATACAGATGCTGACCATCAGTCAGCCCATGACATCTCCTCCATTCAGAACCCGCCTACTGCTGGTGATGATTTATTGCCGGCTGTGCTTTTTAATGTAGTTAACTTCTCACACGCTTCTGGCCTGCTCCCTGAAAGTAGGACGGTTGTAAAATGTAGTTCTGGCTCCGAAACCAGGAGAACAGAACACCATGAAAAAGAGCAGACACAGTGAAGAGAAGATCAGGGAGCATCCTGCGCGAGGCGCAGGGTGGGATGAAGGTCCGGGACGTGTGCGCGCGTCATAACATCAGCGAGCAGACCTACTACGGGTGGAAGCGCAAGTATGGCGGGATGCAGGTCGATGAGCTGCGTCAGGCGAGGGCGTTGGCGGAAGAAAACGGGCGGCTCAAACGCATCGTGGCGGACTTGACGGTGCAGATCGACATCTTGAAGGCCATCAACGCAAAAAATGGTAAGCCCGGCCAGCAAGCGACGGGCGGCACGATACGCCATGCAAAGCGATTTGGGCGGGATCGCGCAGGTGTGTCGTGCCTTGGAGCTTGCACGGTCGGGCTACTACCGGGTGGCGAAAGTGAGCGCGGAGGCGAGGCATCGACGAGTTCGCATCGTGCGGCTGAGCCGTGAGCATCCGCGCTACGGTTACCGCCGGATCGCGGCGTTGCTGCGACGTGAGGGCGAGCGGATCAACGTGAAGTGCGTGGCGAGGGTGCGCCGGGAGGAAGGACTGCAGGTGCGCAAACGCCAGCGGCGGATGCGAAGAGTGAGGCTTGGGCAGCAAGGCCGGCAGGGCTGCGGCGCATCGCAATCACGTGTGGAGCTGGGACTTTGTGAGCGACCAGGTGGAGGGCGGCAGCGCCTTTCGCATCCTCACCTTGATCGACGAGCACACGCGTGGAGTGCCACGCCACGCATGTGGCGTGGTCGATCCGCGCCACGGACGTGCTTGGCGTGCTGGAGTCTGCGATGCGCAAGCACGGCACGCCTGAGCACATCCGCAGCGACAACGGGCCTGAGTTCATCGCGTATGCGATCCAGGACTGGATGCAGCATCGACACATCAAGATGAGCTACATCAAGCCGGGGTCACCTTGGGAGAACGCCTACATCGAATCGTTCCACGACAAGCTACGCGACGAATGCCTCAACCGCGAGGTGTTCGGCAGCCTGGCGAGGCCCGTGTTGTCGTCGAGCAATGGCGGCGTGAATACAATGAATACCGGCCTCACAGCTCGCTGGACTACGGCACCCCGGCACAGGCGGCGACACGCTGTCAAACTCCGCTACGGCCTCGTCTCGCTACGCTCGACGAGACCTTCGCTGCGTTTGACAGCGTGAGAGAACCAACCAACATCAAGATCAACCCAAGGACGCAGGAACTACATTTATGACCTGTCCCACCCCAGGGAGCAGGCCACTTCTTTGTCACTCGAGCAAATCAGCTTAATTGTTACTACTCTTGAGAGTTCGGGATATCGCACACTGCTGAATGTAACTCAACATCCCCAGCAGGCTGATATTGAGGCCATTGTTGGTTCGCATCCTAATGCCGTTGTGGTAGCGATCCCACCCAAGCTACTGGCGATTGTGGGAGACCGTGTAGCCTCTGCCATTGGTGTTTTAGGCGGGGCCATGAACGTTGCGGCGCAGTTTGGTCACTCCATGTGCTAAGTCTACAGACTCATGGCATACGGGTCGGTTGCTCCGAAGACGATCTGTTTGCAGGCAAAGCCAAGGAGAACCTGTGGCTGTGGATAAACGAAGATTGGCCCTGCCTGTATCCCGGCCGCATCATGGAAAATCGCTATATCGGAGATCCGTCAATTCTCCAGAATGAAGATCTTGTAGCGGTGATCTCAGAGTTTCTTGAGCGGACCAAGATTTCGGCTTACAAGCCTAACGCCAATATAACTTCAAAAAGTGTTGTGCGCCGGTGAGCAAAGTTTATGATATTGGGAGATAGTTACATTACCCCGGACTCCGACTGTCGAAAGCTCAGGGCTTGTAAGGTCGCGTGTTTTTCGGAGCCCAGGCCTCCATCGCGAGGCTCGCCGCGCCAAGTGCTCCCGCATCATCACCGAGGGTCGAGACACGAATCTCAAAGGCATGTCCTTGAGCGCCGGAATGAACCCACGGGCCCGCGATACGATCTCGCGGCAGAAACGCACTCCCAAAGCCGTGAGCGGACCATGCAGAAAATAAAGGCGGGCATCAATGAGGCACTGTGTCATCCCGATGACCCTGGCAAAAGGCCAGTCACCTCCTCCCAGGCGGGACTCTGCTCACAGGCCAGCTTCGCCAACTCGTCGTGCAGGTTCGTTGGCAAAGAGGTCTCACGTGTTGAGCCAGTTAGCCGCCTCCAAACCGCAGGTGCGGACAGCAGGTCGTGCGCCGCCTCCTCGCCATCGGCTGTAGCGAGTGGCCAAAAACCCGCCTCACCCGCACCTAGATGCGCTCCACGGATTAGCTCACCGCCTTTGACGATCGACATGGCAAACCCGCTGCGTGGCCCGAGCACCACAAAATCATCCTCATCCCTACCCTCGCCGAACCACCGCTCCGCTAGGGCAATCACCCGTAGATTGTTCTGAATGGTGCACCGCGCCGCGAAAGCCTGTGAAAGACGCGCCTGCAAAGGAATGTCCGCCCAGTCTGGAAAGGCCATCGAGTAGATCGCCATGCCAGTGTCAGGATTCACCAGGCCGGGAGCGCCCACACCGATACCCAGCAGCTTTTCCGTCATCCGTCCCACCATGTCCTGGATCGCCTGCTGAACCTGGCGGATCACCGCCTCCGCGTCTGCGGGCGATGGCATAGCCTTCGTCAGGGCACTCAGCCGATTTCCGGCAAAATCCACCGCTATCACCTGGATGCGCGAAGCGGTAAACTCCACACCCGCAAACCATCCGGTGCCATTTTTCTCCAACTCTAGGTTCATCTTCGGGCGGCCCGTTTTCCCACGGATGAGCCCTGACTCCCGCAGCCACCCGGCAGCAATCAATTGATCGACATACAGGCCCATCGTCGAAGGAGCCACCGAGAGCTCTCGCGCCAGCACGCCCCGCGACGATGCCCGTCCGCTTCTCACCAGCTCGATGATGCGAGCGTGAAGATTCTCCTGTGAAACCTTGAGTGTTCTCATTCGTGATAGATGCACAGCTGTAGACATGGCGTCCACGGCGATGTGATCAGCCCAGCATCTTTCCGGCCTGCCTGCTTGCCTTTTCGCCTGCTGCGCATGAAAAAACTCTCCACCGCTATGACCATCAACCCGCTTTCCGCGCAGTCCCCGTTCACCACCAGGACGGCAGCACCATCCGCAGCATCCTCGACCGCACAAACGCCCCCGTGCAGAACCAATCCCTCGCCGAGGCCACCGTCCCCGTCGGCCAACCCACCGAGCGCCACTACCACAAGCTCAGTGAAGAATTCTACTTCATCCTCGAAGGCCACGGAACCATGGAGATCGACGGCGAGGAACGCAGCGTGAAGCCGGGCGATGCGATTCTCATCCCACCCGGTGCCTGCCATCAAATCACCGCGTCACAGACGCTGCGCTTCCTCTGCTGCTGCGCGCCGCCGTATTCGCATGAGGACACTTTCTTCAACTGATCGTCACGCGCCGAAGTGAGTCGGTGTGGATGGGTCTCTCGAAAATTTTGTGGTGGCGCCACTCTCAGAACTTTACTCCGGTCATCACATAGACGAAGTCGGCGTCGCTGCTGGCTCCGGTGGCGGCGAGGTAGTCGCCGGTGAAGAAGTGTGAATAGCCTAGGGTGACGTTGAAATGGGCGCTGACGGCGTAGTTCACGAGCAGGTCGAGCTCGCTGCCGACGTAGCTGCTGGCTCCGGGCGTGATGGGACGGACGGTGGTTGTGGCATTGGCGCGGCGCAGGGCGTCGCCGGTGTCGTCGAGCCAGAAGAGATGGAAATCGAGGCTGGTGGTGAGTTTGGGGTTCGGTTTGGCGCTGAGATGGAGGGCGACGTTGTGGATGTTGCTCCAAGAGAAGACGTCCATGAGACCGTAGTGGAGGTGATTGGTGGGGAAGAGGTTTTGGAAGGCTCCCTGCTTGTTGTCTGCGGCATTTCCATCGCCGCTGCCGTAGCTGTATTCGAGGCCGAGGCGCGGCTTCCACGGCTGCTGGAAGGTGTAGCCGCCTTCCACGTAACTGGCGAAGGCGCTGAGGTCACGGCCGCCTGCTTTGCCGCTCTGCACGGCGAATTCGGCTTCGTAGTCCCATGGGCCGAGTTTGCCGGGCATGGACTTGATGTGGGTGCCGAGGGTGAGGAAGTGATCGTTGCGGTTCGTGTCGTCAAAATAGAGCGCGTAGAGCTCGGTGTCCTGGATGCCGAGTGTGGGGATGTGCGCGTAGAGGCCGGAGAGGAGCGAGTCCTTGTCGCTGTCGTCCATGCCGAAGCGGTCGATGTTCACCAGGGAGGAAATGAATGCATCGACCCACAGGCCGTCTGCGCCGTGGTAGCGCAATTTTACGGCGTCAAAGGTGCGGCTGATGTTGTTCCAGTCGAGCGGACCGATGAGGCGTTGGTCGCCGTAAAGCAGGACCTGGCGGCCGACTTTGAGGGAGAGCGGGAAGGTCTTGCCATCGCCGAGCTCGACGTAGAGCTGGCGCAGGTCGAAGGGATTGTCGCCTTCCGCGCCGAGCACGCCGGGGAGATCCGCACGCTCACTGCCGATCTCGCGTGCGTCCTGGCCCTGCGCATAAATAGTGAGCCAGTCCACGGGCTTGAGCTGGAGGCTGAGCCGGAAGCGCTGCAGCAGCCACGCATCGTCATTGATGTGAGCAATTCCACTGTTGAAGTCGTAATTGTTCTCGCGGTATTCGAAGCGCAGTTGGTCTTCGATGCCGAAAACGACGCGGCCACCGGCAAAGGAGAGCGGGTTCAGTTTTTCGGCGGTGGTCTGACTCCATGCGAAGGTGGTGAGCGCGAGAAAGGTGATGAGGTGGATGGATTTCATGGCGGGAGGAGTTTTTTCAAGGCGGCGACCGTGGGGGGCAATGTCTGCGCCGAGCGATTCTTCGCGGTGGACGATGTTTCCGTCGGCATCGAGCACGGCGATCAGATTTGAGTGCGTGAGGAAGCCCTCGACGGTGGCGAACTTGAATTGCAGTGCGACGGCGAGCTGGCGGATCGTTTCGTCATCAGAGATGGCGAAGGTCCAGCGCCCGAGGTCGAGTTTTTTGCTCACCTGCGACCTTCTTCATCTGTGCGGGCTTGTCCGTGGCGGTGTCGAAGGAGAAGAAAACGAAGGCGGCATTGTCCACGCCGGCGCCGAGCTCCGTCTCGATGCGCTTCATGTCGCCGATGATGCGAGGGCAGGCGTATTTGCAGGAGGTGAAGCCCATGGTGATGACGCGTGGTTTGCCGCGCAACTGATCCAGCGTCAGCGGCTGGTCGTCCTGCGTGCGCCAGGTGCCGGGCAGGTCGTAGATGGTGGTGAAAGCGGCGGCGGCAGGCGCGGGCGGTGCTTCCTTCACCGACTTCGCTCCGCGAAAGCCGAGGCTGCGCACGCAGTAGTCGCCCTCCAGGCTGCTGCGAAAGGCGTAGCGCATGAAGGCGGCGTAATTGCTCACATCCGCGGCGAGGAGCGATCCCGCGCCGCAGAAGAGTTTCCGCTCCAGTGAGCCATCACCGCGCGAGTCGCCGACGACCATGGTGGAGTTGAAATCATGCACCCATTCCCATACCAGGCCGTGCAGACCGCGCACGCCGTGCACATTCAGCACGCCATCGGTCACGGCTGGGAGCGGCCCTGAGGCGGGTTTGGAGTACCATTCGAGGAGCAGGCGGAGAAAGGCCTGATCCGTGCTGGCATCGAGCCGCGTGGCGTCGGCGCGTGCGACGAACTCCCATTCGTCCTGCGTGGGCAATCGTTTCCCCTGCGCTTCGCAATACGCCTTCGCGGCGAACCACGAGACGTTCACCACGGGAGCTGCGAGTGTTTTTTCATCTCCTGGATCCACGTCGCCTCGCCAGTGGATGAGGTAGTTTTGTCCGCGAGCGTGGGCTTGATCTGCGAGCGCCTCCAGGCGGGATTCTTCGTCACGAAGTCGAGAAACTGCCCGTTCGTCACCTGCAGCGAGTCGATGAAAAAGGCTCCACCGCTCGGGGCTTCGCCTTTTGGCATACAGCGGTTTGTAGCTGCCGCCGGGGATGGCGCTCATGCCCGGTGGTGGCGTTGTTTCTGCTGCTGGCAGCACGGCGGCGGCCAGCAGCATGAATGGAAGGACGAGTCGCATGGAGCGAAGGAATCAATGGCCCGGCGGTGTGGGAGGCGGCGGGGTGGCGCGGACTTCTTTCACCATGGCGGGCAGCACTTCGGTGCTGTTGTTGCCCCAGTTGTTATAAACGTAGGTGAGCACGTTGGCGACCTGTTCATCGTTGAGACCGAGCTGCGGCATGATGCTGGCATATTTTTCGCCATTCACAGTCACATCGCCCTGCAGTCCGTGCAGCACGGTGGAGATGGAGCGCTTCACGTCCGCGTTGAGGTAGTCGGACTTCGCCAGCGGTGGGAAGGCCTTCGGGATACCCTGTCCCTCCGGCTGATGGCAGGCCATGCAGATGGAGGTGTAGACGAGTTTTCCACGCGTGATGCGCTCCTCCTTGTTCGCGGCCGGAGGCTGCTGGGTAGATGCCTGAGCGATGGTCTGCACCGCGCTACCTTCGAGTTGGTAGATGCGGTCGTCTTGCTTGCCGGAATAGACGAGCTTGTTCTCCGGGCCGCTGACTTTAATCATGCCCACTGCGCCTTTGTTGAAGGCGCGGAAGATGCTGTGATCGACGAGGATGTAGGTTCCCGGCACTTCGAGGCCGAAATCGACGATCGCACTGCCACCAGCTGGGACCATCGTGGTCTGCACCTGATGCTGCGCGGGCTTCACACCGCCTTCGAGATACACGTTGTCAAAAATCTCGCCGATGACGTGGAACGAGGACGTGAGGTTCGGACCGCCGTTGCCGACAAAGAGACGCACCTTCTCGCCCACCTTCGCCTGCACGGCATTGTCGCCCGCCATCGCGCCGACGGAGCCGTTGAAGACGACATAGTCGGGTGTTTCCGTCAGTGCTTTGTCCATGCTGAAGGCTTGCAGACCCGCCTCGCCATACGCCCCTTTGGTGTAGAACTCGGACTGCATGACATAGAACTCCTTGTCCACTTTTGGCAGGCCGCCGATGGGCTCGATGAGGATGAGGCCATACATGCCGTTGGCGACATGCATGCCCACGGGCGCGGTGGCGCAGTGATACACGTAGAGGCCAGGATTCAGCGCTTTGAACGAGAAAACCGACACATGCCCAGGTGTCGTGAAGGACGCTGCCGCGCCGCCGCCGGGGCCGGTGACGGCGTGCAGATCGATGTTGTGCGGCATCTTGCTGTCCGGGCGATTCATGAGGTGAAACTCCACCTCGTCATTCTGGCGGATGCGCATGAATTTGCCCGGCACGCTGCCGCCGAATGTCCAAAAGGTGTAATCGACGCCATCAGCCATGCGCTTCACCACTTCGACGACTTCGAGTTTGATCGTGACCTTCGTCGGATGATCGCGCGTGATGGGCGGCGGCACATTCGGCGCATCGGTGAGCACGGCGTCCTCGCTGCCTGAGACGGGCTTGTCCGGCTGCTTCGTCGGATCACTCAACGCCTCTGGGGACGCGGCAGGAGCTGCCGCAGGAGCCGCAGCGGATGAATAGGAGTCCATCGCCTTCTTGAAACTGTCCTGGGACATTTTTTCGTTCGGGCTGAGTTCGGTGTCGCCACATTGCGTGAGCAAAGCAGCAGAAAGGGCCGTCAGGAGGAGGCGCGATGTTGGTTTCATGGTGTTGAGGTCTGTGGTTGGGACTTGTAGCGGGCGTAGCGTTCGCGTTGCTCCGGCGTGAGGTTTGCGGGGTCAAAGCGGGGATCGGGGACGTGGTTGATGCGCGAGTAGATCACGTTCGCCATGTCGGTGGCGCAGCTCTTGATGTGCTCCGCGTGCTCGCCCTCGAATAGATCATCCACCGTGCCGCGAAAGAGCGTCAGCCAGTGGTCAAACTTGTCCCGCCCCATGTCCGTGAGCGGCACCAGCTTCGCATGCGCGGCCAGCGGATTCCCCGTGAAGCCACCGCTGCGGAAGATCACCGTCTCCCAGAAGCTATACATCTTCGGCAAATGCGCCTGCCAGTTTGTATGAGCAACTTCGTCAAAGATGTGCCCCAGTACCTCATCCGCACGCACACGGTCATAAAAGGTGTTCACCAGCGACTCGATTTCCGCACGACCGTCGAGATCGGTTTTGGGGACAGTTTGCGCAACAGGCATGGTCCCAGTCTAGCGAAGGTGGCCCAACTCGCTCACCCCATGCTGGCGTGCGTTGGACCGAAATTGCGGAAGTCGGCTTCCGCAATGTTTCAGCAAGCCAGTCTTAACCTTGCAAACGCACCGCACATGCTGGCGGCGAGGGCTTTGGGGTTGGGGACGATGTCGTAGTGCTGGCGGGCGAACATGCGGGGGAAGTGCTCGCGGGCGCGCTGCTCAATGGCGAAGGCGTGGGTCATGATGCCGTGGCGGGTGCCGGTCTCGATGGCTTTGCGCACGTCGCGGATGCCGTATTCGCCTTCGTAGCGGTCGTAGTCGCAGGGGCGGCCGTCGGTGAGGAGGAAGATGACCTTTTTCTCGGCGCTCTGGCGTGTGAGGAGCTCCTGCGCGTGCCGCAGCGCGGGGCCGATGCGGGTGTAGCCGTTGGCTTCGAGCCTGCCGAGCCTAGCGCGGGAGGTGCGCCAGGGATCGCGGAAGTCTTTGATGAGATGAAAGTCGCACTGGCGGCGGGTGTTGCTGCTGAAACCCGCGACGGCGAAGGTTTCGATGAACTCGTCCATCACCTCGCCCACGCAGAACAAGGTCTCGCGGATGGTGTCGAGCACGCGGGCATCATCCACCCATGAGTCGGTGGAGAAACTCTGATCCATGAGGACAAGGGCGGCGACATCATGCAGGCGGCGTTGGCGCTGAATGTAGAGGCGCTCGTCGGGTGCGTGGCCGCTATGCTGGGCGACTTGCGCGGCGATGACGGCGTCGATGTCGAGTTCGGGGCCGTGTGGTTGGCGTTTGGCACGCTGTGTTTGGGTGGCGAGGGCGGCGAGTTTTTTTCGCAGATCGAGAATGACGGCGCGGTGCTTGGTGGCGGTGCTTTGTGCCCACGCGGCATCGGCTTCGATCTGCGTCCGCGGCTGGATGTGGCACCAGGCGGGCTTGTGTTGCTGCTTTTTGAAATCCCACTCGGGATACGGGATGCCGCCTGCGGGTGCGTCGCTGCCGAAATCGAGTGAGAGGCCATCCATGACGATGTCGCTGCGATAGATGGAACGTGGTCGCTCGCGAGTGCGGACGACGTGTTTCATGTCGAGCTTGTGGAGTGCCTCGGCGTGTTCTTCAAGTTCGTCCTCGTCGTCGGTTTTGCGGTCGAGTCCGCTGTATTCCTCCAGCGTCTCGGCCTTTTCAAAGGTGTGGATCGGCATCTCGGCTTCCACGGGCTGATCGTCATCGCCGAGCTGCACCTGCACGTTCGTCTGACCCTTGCCTTCGATCTCGGTGACGTTCTCGGGCTGCTGCGCGGCTTCGAGCACGTTGGCGAGCGTTTTGGAGTGTCTCGGCTCGTTGGCACGACTGAATTCGGCGCGGCCGATGAGCTGCCAAAAGTCCGTTTCACCCAATAAGGGCTGCAAATCGGCGATTCGGCTCTTCAGAGCCGGAATCTCGTCCAACAACGCTTTTGGGTCGGCAACACGCGTTTTGATCGCGAGGGCCGCGAGGATGGTTTTGAGCTGAAACAGGTGCTCATTCGCCTCCGGAGTGCTGGCGATCGAAAACTCCGGCGGGAGGAACACGCGCTCGTGATCACAAAGCACGGCATTCGGCGTCTCAAACACCGCCACAGGCTTTTCCGCGATCATGTTGGCGAGCAGAAACCACTGCTGACGCCGTGGCGCAAGATGCACCCTCACAACGGAAGCTGCTCGCTCACGCGGCGAGACAAAAAGACGCCGGTGCAGCGCCTTGATGCCGAGGAAGACATTTTCTTCCCATTCAAACATATCAAAGCGTTAGTTCGATGACCTGCTTGATCGCGGCGAGTGCGTCGGGGTCATCGGTGAGGGGTTCGGCGATGGCGACGGTGGCGGCGTAGCGCGGGGGGAGGCCGGCGCGGATGAGTTTGGCGGCATCGACGAGCAGGCGGGTCGAGACGCTCTCCAGAAGCGACAACTCGGTGAGTGAGCGCACTTTGGTGGCGATGCTGACGAGGGAGCGGGCTTGTTTTTCATCGACGCCGGTTTCGCCCGTGACGATGCGCGTTTCGATGTCGGTGCTCGGATAGCCGAAGCCGAGGCCGATGAAGCGCTGACGAGTGGAGGGCTTCAGCTCCCTCATGCTGCGCTGGTAGCCGGGATTGTAGCTGATGATGAGCATGAACTCGGGCGGCGCGTGCAACGTCTCGCCGGTGCGGTCGAGAAACAGCTCGCGGCGGTGATCGGTGAGCGAGTGGATGACGACGATGGCATCCGCGCGAGCCTCGGCGACTTCATCGAGATAAAGGATGGCACCTTCACGCACGGCGCGGGTGACGGGGCCGTCGGTCCATTTGGTTTCGCCACCGATGAGAAGGTGACGGCCCAGCAAGTCGGTGGCGGTGGTGTCTTCGTTGCAGGAGACGGTGATGAGCGGGCGGCCGAGTTTGGCGGCCATGTATTCGACGAAACGTGTCTTGCCGCAGCCAGTGGGGCCTTTGAGCATGAGAGGCAGACGTGCCTCCCATGCTTTGGCGAAGAGTTCGGACTCGCGTCCGGTTTCGAGATAGAAAACGGCGGGGGTGCTCACGAGACGGTGGGGAGTTCCTCGGCGGCCCGCACGTCGGATGAAGCGGCCTCATCGGTGGGCAGACCGAAGCGCCAGAAGTTGTAGAGGTAGAAGCAGATGCCGAGGAAGAAGAGGCACGCGGCGAGGATCATGCCGACGAAGTGAATCTCGATCTCTGTTTGCACGGCGAGGAAGTCGAGCCCCATGCGGCGTTCCAGATTCACCTGCGTGATGCCTGCGACAGCGAGAGCCCCTGTCATGCCGACCATGCCGATGTTGCTGAGCCAGAAACCGTAGCTGGAAGCGGCGTTGTCCCAGAGCTTGCGTCCGGTGAGGATGGGCAGCGCGTAGGCGATCATGGCGAGATTGATCATGGCATACGCACCCCAGAAGGCCATGTGGCCGTGCATGGCGGTGACGAGTGTGCCGTGCGTATACATGTTCACCTGCGGCAGTGTGTGCGCGAAGCCGAGGAAGCCTGCGCCGACGAAGCTCATGATGGCGCTGCCGAGGGTCCAGTTCAGCGCGGTCTTGTTCGGGTGGCGACGTCCGCCTTTCTTGGCCATCGCCAGCGCATAGATGGCCATGCCGAGGAAGGCGAGCGGCTCCAGCGCGGAGAAAATGCCACCGATCATGAGCCAGTATTTCGGCGCACCGATGTAGTAGTAGTGGTGGCCGGTGCCGAGGATGCCGGAGAGGAAGGTGAAGCCGACGATGACGTAGAGCCACTTCTCCACGACCTCGCGATCGACGCCGGTGAGCTTGATGAGCAGGTAGCAGAGCAACGCGCCCATGATGAGTTCCCACACGCCCTCGACCCAGAGATGCACGACCCACCAGCGGTAGAAGGAGTCGAGCGTTTGATTGTCGAAATCAATCATGCCGGGCAGGTAGAGCAGCGCGGCGGTGAAGAGACCGAAGAACAGCACGATGGACGTGGTGGTGTAGCGTTTGCCATTCCAAATCGTGAAGCCGATGTTGGCGATGAAGGCCAGCACGTTGACGACGACGAGGTAATCGAGTGCGCGCGGTATTTCGAGGAACTTGCGGCCCTCCCAGTAATTGAGGTGATAACCGATGACGGCGACCACACCGACGATCAGGAACGAGATGAGCTGCACCCAGGCGAGCTTTGGCCACATTAGCTCACGATCTGACTCCTCGGGGATGATGAAGTAGGCGCTGCCCATGAAGCCGAGCAGCAGCCAGACGACGAGGAGGTTCGTGTGCACGGCACGGGCGGTGTTGAATGGAATCCATTCATGCAGGCCGTCCATGCCGATGCGGGCAAAGCCCATGATGAAACCATAGACGATCTGAAGCACGAGCAGCAGCATCGCGGAGGCGAAGAACCAGTAGGCGATCTTTTGGGATTGGAATTTCATGACGAAAAAAGAGTGCGGGGGTTACTTGGGTTGAACGGCGGGTGCAGGTGCGGCTGGTGGTGCGACGGCGGATGGAGTCGCAGCCGCTGTTTCCGGATTCAGGCTGAGCAAGTAATCCACGATTTCATTCAACTGCGCGTCATTGACGGCGAGGCCGTAGAGCTTCGGCATCTTGGTGTCCTTCTTGATGGACGGCGGGTCTTTGATCCAGGCCTCGAGCTTGGCCCTGTCGTATCGGCGGAACACATCATCCAGCGGCGGCGCACCGATGAGCGCACCAGCGGCACCACCCTGGCCCTGAATCTGATGACAACCGATGCAGGTGCCCGTGGTGAAGACGGCTGGCACCGGCTTCTTCAGCGGTGCTGGCCCCGAGGAGACGGCCATTTGAGGTGCGGCGGCCATCATCTTGTCACGCAGCGGCGGCTTGGCCGGGAAGCCGTTGAGATCGACTTTTCCGCACCAATCGAGGAAGGCGATGGTGTTGTCGATCTGCTCCTCAGTGAAGTTGTATTTCACCATCTTGCGCTGGCCGGGGAACATGGCCTCCGGGTCTTTGAGGAAGACCTTCAGCCAATCCTTGCCGCGGATTTCGACGGTCTTGGTGAGTTCAGGCGCATAGTAGGCACCCTCGCCAAAGAGCGTGTGGCAGCCCATGCAGTTGTTCTCCTCCCAGATGCGCTTACCGGCGGCCACGGCGGGCGTGATGTTGGCAGCGTTGGTCTGGTTGGGAACCTTCAGATGCGTGTCGAAGGACAGCACCAGGAAGATGCCGAAAAAGACGGCAGTGCCTCCGAGGAAGAAGACTTTGGCTTGGAGTTTGGTTAACACGGCGGCAAACGAGGTTCGGGTTGTGATTACAGAAATAGAGTTCTGTAATTCCGAGGATGCCGGTTTGGCGATGCCGCCTCAAGATTGAAGGCCGTGTTGATCGTGGCATCCACTGCGCCTATTTTGTGCTCCGACCACAAGTCGACTTGTTACATGGCACGGCGCGTGCATGTCCAGAGGCACGCACCATGCTCAAAATCGGAAAACTCGCCCAGCAAGCCATCGCCGCCGCCAGCTACCTGGCGGAAAGGTATGACGCGGAAGGTTCGCGAGTGAGTGCTTCGGACATCGCTGATGCGCGTGAGCTTCACCGGCCTGTAGTGTCAAAAATTCTCGCCGCGCTGTCCCTGCACGGCATCACGACGGGCACCACCGGCCCCAGCGGCGGCTACCGCCTGGCCCGCGAGCCAGCGGAGATCACGCTGCACGAAATCGTGGCCGCGTTTGAGCACACGGACATCCGCCCGATGTGCCCCTTTGGCCCGAACTGGTGCGGTCATGGTGAACTGTGTCCCCTGCACGACGCCATCACCGCCGCCGCCGAGGATGTGACGCGCTTTTTGCAAAGCCAGAACCTCGGTCCGTTTTGCGGCCTGAAGAGGTCTGCGGCGAAAAAGAAGACCCGCAAGCGCCGCGCCTGAACTGGCTCAGGCCTTCAAGATGGCGTCGAATTCCTTGTCGGTGAAGGCTTGCAGCGTCTCGGTGCGCACATTGCCTCGAGCGGCGAGCGTGGCGAGCAGGTGGAGGATCTTGGCCTCGCTTTCAGCGGTGAGGACGAGCACGCCGTCGTAGTGGCCGATGGTCCAAAACTGGCCTTCGACCTTCACGCCGGACTTGGCGGCGAGTTCGTCAAAGGCATGGGCACGCGAAGTGGACTCCTGGATATGAGCGGAGCCTTTTTCGGTGAATTTGAGAAGGGTGATGTAGCGGCACATGATGGGTAGGGGTGAAATGACATGGACTGGAACGTG
Source organism: Verrucomicrobiaceae bacterium (assembly GCA_016713245.1). GTDB lineage: Bacteria > Verrucomicrobiota > Verrucomicrobiia > Verrucomicrobiales > Verrucomicrobiaceae > Prosthecobacter. The sequence goes on from JADJPM010000005.1 coordinate 227,290, forward strand.
CGGGACTGAATGCTCCGCAGGCCATGCTTGCTCATTCTAGGGCGTGACTTGCGCTGCTTCTTCAAATCAGCGGTGAAGGGCTTGATTGGGCCATTAGCGCAATATCAGCGAAGCCTTTGTGGGATTAGGCGGAGCAGTCGGTGGTCTATTACAGATATGTTTTTCCGTAATGCTCACCGTCGGCCTCCTCGTCATCCTCGATTCACCTTCCCCCCATGTCATGGACCGACTGCGGGCGCATCCGGCCATGACCGTCGGTGAAGTGGCGGATCGCTGGCTGCCAGTGGCCGTAGAGGCGGACGATGATGAGAGCTGCCGCGAATATCATGACTGGATCGCTGCGCAGCCGGGCGTGGCTTTTATCGACGTCGTGCATGTCAATTTTGAAGAACCGGATGCTGATTCCAACCCCTCGCCCTCGCCATGATCCAACGCCGTGAATTCAACAAGCTCGCGGCTCTCGCTGCGGCATCGGCTGCGGCTCAGGCCCGCGCTCAGCAATCCTCTCCCGCTCCAAAACCGGCCACGAATGACGGAATCACATGGGATAAGGCTCCGTGTCGATTTTGCGGCACGGGATGCCATGTGCGCGTGGGCGTGAAAAACGACCGCGTGGTCGCCATCGAGGGCGATCAGCTCGCGGAGGTCAATAAAGGCCTTCTTTGCGTGAAGGGCTATCATGTTGGCCTCGCGCTTTACGGCAAGGATCGGCTCACCCAACCGCTGCTGCGGCGAAATGGCGTGCTGGAGCCGATTTCGTGGGAAGAGGCGATAGAGACCATTTCGCAGAAGATCATGGCCGCACCGGAGCAGTTCGCGATCTATGGCAGCGGCCAGTGGACGATCCCAGAGGGCTATGCGGCGAACAAATTCATCAAAGGAGGTCTCGGCAGCAATCACATCGATCCGAATGCCCGTCTCTGCATGGCGAGCGCGGTCACGGGTTTCCTCAGCGTGTATGGCGTGGATGAGCCTGCTGGCTGCTATGACGACCTCGACAAATGCGACGTGCTCATCATGTGGGGAAACAACATGGCGGAGATGCATCCGGTGCTTTTCAGCCGCGTGATGGATCGCCGCACGCGAGGCGAAAAAGTCACCATCATCGACCTCGGCACGCGGCGCACACGGACGACGGAGTTTTCCGATCACTACCTCGAATTCCGTCCGCACAGCGATCTGGCGATCATGAACGGCATCGCGCATCTGCTGATCAAGCAGAATGCCTTTGATCCGAAGTTCGTGGAGAGGTTCTGCAACTTCCGCAAGGCGCCGAAAGACCCGCTCGCCACGCCCAGCGCGCCACTGCATGGCGATGCGATGAGCTTTGAAGACTACAAGGCCGCGCTGGAGCCCTACACGCCGGAGCTTGTGGAAAAACTCAGTGGCGTGCCTGCGGAGCAGATTCGCATGCTCGCCGGACTCTTTGCGAACAAGGACATCCGCATCACCTCGACGTGGTGCATGGGTTTCAATCAACACTCACGCGGCACGAATGCGAACCGCCTCTGCCACGGCATTCATTTGCTCAGCGGTCACTTTGGCCGTCCGGGCGACGCACCGACCTCGCTCACCGGGCAGCCCAGCGCCTGCGGCACAGCGCGTGAAGTCGGCACGATGTGTCATTTCCTGCCCGGCGGACGGCTCATCCTCAATCCAGAGCACCGCAAGGAGACGGAAACGATCTGGAACGTGCCCGAAGGGCGCATCAACCCGAAGATCGGCCACCACACGGTGCTGATGTGGGAAAAGTTTTGCACGCCTGCGGACAAGGGCGGCGACATCCGCACGCTCTGGGTGCAGGTGACGAATCCCGGCCAGTCACTGCCGAATTTGCACAAGCTCTTCAAAGCGAAAGCCGGGCAGCCGGACAAATTTCTCATCGTGTCCGATGTCTATCGCACGGCGACGACGGAACTGGCGGATCTCGTGCTGCCCTCAGCGATGTGGGTGGAGAAGAACGGCATGTTTGGCAATTCCGAGCGCCGCACGCAGCAGTGGTTCCGCATGGTGAAGCCGCCAGGCGATGCACGTGATGACGCGTGGCAGATGATCGCCGTGGCGCGTCGTTTGCACGATCTGGGTCACGCCGGCATGAAGGACAAGGACGGGCGTTTTCTTTTCACCCTCAAGAATGACAAGGGCGAGGAAGTGCCCGTGTGGGAGTGGCCGCGCTACTACGACATGAACGTGGATAAAGCCCTCTTTGAGGAATACCGCGCCTTCAGCCGCTACAAGCACAAGGATCTCGCTCCGTATGATGAATATGTGAAGGCCCGCGGCCTGCGCTGGCCGGTGGTGCAGCAGCAGGATGGCACCTGGCGTGAGACGAAGTTCCGCTTCAGCGAGTTCGACGACCCGTATGTGAAGAAGGGGGCGGAGATTCAGTTTTACCACTCCGTCACGAAGGATGACAAGGCACTCATCTGGTTCGCGCCCGCTGAAAAAGCGGCCGAGGAGCCGGACGCGGATTTTCCTTTCTGGCTCTGCACGGGCCGCGTGCTGGAGCACTGGCACACGGGCAGCATGACGCGACGCATCCCGCAGCTCCACGCCGCCATGCCGCATTCCTATGTGGAAATGCATCCCGAAGACGCACGTGAGCGCGGTCTCGCCAATGGAGAGACCATCGTGGTCAAGACACGCCGTGGTGAGCTGCGGCTGCCGGTGTGGATCGATGGCCGTGGGCACCCGCCACGCGGCTCGCTCTTCATCCCGTTCTTTGATGAGCGGCTGATGTGCAATGACCTCACGCTCGGCGAGGTGGACCCCATCTCCAAAGAGCCTGATTACAAAAAATGTGCCGCCACCGTGGCTCGTGCGTCCTCCGCCCCGTGATCCGCCATGCCTGAGGAACCGACGAAATCCCGGCAATTCGAGACCAGCCTCATCGTGGGCGGCATCGTCGTGCTCGTCGCCATCAGTGGCTACTTTGTGGGCCTGCGGCAGACCACCTCAGCGCTCTCACAAACACGAGCGGTCGAAGTGGTCAGCGCCGAGACGCATCGTGATCTCACTGGGGCCAAAGATGTGCCCGTGGCCGTGCGCTACATCGATCAGGACTGGTCGCAGCATGGCACGAATGCAAAATGGCGGAACTCACTCGTGGATTTTCAGCAGCCTGCCGCTGCCGCTCCGAGTCCTGACAAGCCCGTGCCACTGGAAGTGAAGATGGCGGCGCTGCAGGCCCGCGCTGGCCGCCGTGCTTATGATGGAGCACCACCCACGGTGCCGCATCCCATCACGCAGGACTCCTCCGCTGCGTGCCTGGCCTGTCATGGTCAGGGATTGCAGGTGAAGGACCGTTTTGCCTCGAAGATCAGTCATCCGACCTTTGGTGGCAGTTGCACGCAGTGCCATGTGACCTCGCGTGGAGCTTTCACCGCTGCGGAGTCTGCCTTGTTCGCTGTCGCACTCACGGAAAATTCATTCCAGGGAGCCGAGGCACCTCCGAACGGCCCGCGAGCATGGCCCGGAGCACCGCCCACCATTCCACATCGCACGCTGATGCGGAGCGACTGCGCGAGCTGTCATGGACCGAAGGGCCTCTTCGCGCTCCGCACGCCGCATCCCGAGCGGCAGAGCTGCACGCAGTGCCATGTGCCAGCGGCAGCGAATGATCAGCGCCTCTTCATGTCCGCACCGCCGCTCGATGCGGTGAAGAAAGCAGCGCCCATCGCTGTTCCCGCGCCACTTGCAATCCCGCCGCCGAATCCATGAGCGCCGCCTTGTCCAGACGCGGATTTTTCGCCGCCTTTCGCCAACCGTTCGAGCGGAGGGTCGCGCCTGCCGCTGCTCCTGTGGTCAAAAGGGAGGAAGCTGCGGACGTGGCAAAAGTCGCCATCGTGCAGGGCCGCTTTTGCATCGCACTCACCTCGTTTTGCTCCGCCTGTGTGGAGCGTTGTCCTGTGTCCGGAGCCATGAAAAAGGAACGCGGCATGCCCATGGTCGTCGCGGACATCTGCACCGGCTGCGGCATCTGCCATGACGTCTGTCCCGCACCGCGCAATGCCGTGCTCATGCTGCCACGTCGTCCATCCCTCACCCCGCAGCCCACATGAGCGACTCCACCGCCACACCGCCGCTGCCGGAGCTGCAGCAGGCTCAATTTGACGCCGCAGAGCTGGAGACGCTGCTGCGTGACATCGGTGCCTGCGCCAGCATCACCGAGATCATCCCGAAATACACGGCCACCGGCCATGTGCCTGAAAACGCAGTCCTCACGCTCGAGGGCGGACGCCAGCTCCTGCTCGGTGGAGCCGCCCGGGCCGTGCAGTTCCGCTATCGCTACCAGCAGGCCGACTGGTGGGACACCGTCATGGCCTTGCCCGGTGGCCAGTTCCGCCTCGTGCGCATCCAGCACCACTTCGACACTCCATGAGCCTCTTGCTGAAAAAACATCCCGCACTCGCCTGGATCGCGCTCGTGGTCTTCGCGAGCCTGTGCAGCCTCGCCGTCGTGTGGGCACAGAAAAACCACGCGCCTGCTCCGGCTGCTCCTGTGGCACCAAATGAGCCGAAGCCCAAACCGCATCCCGTGACCATCAAGCCCGGCCCGGCCACGCCACGGCTCGATACCGGCCTCAAAGATCCCACCGGGCAGCCCATCACCGCCGCGTGCAGCACCTGCCACAGCACCACGACGCCCAATGTGGCCCGCAACTCCGCGCACGATCTTTTTCAGGCTCACCGCGGCCTCGACTATGCCCACGGCAGCCTCACCTGCCTAAGCTGCCACAACGCGAAGGACTACGACACCCTGCACCTCGCCGATGGTCGCGGCGTGGCCTTTCCCGATGTGATGACTCTCTGTGCGCAGTGCCACGGCACGGCCATGCGTGATTACCTGCATGGCAGTCACGGCGGCATGAACGGCCACTGGAATCTCGCCCAAGGACCCCGCGTGCGAAACAACTGCGTCAACTGCCACGACCCGCATCATCCGAAGTTCCCCCTCGTGAGGCCCGTGCTGCCGCCACGCGACCGCATTTCAGTTCCCACGGGGCATTGAGCCATGAACGATCCCACACCCGCATCTCCCAAAACATCCTGCGGCAGCGGCTGCTCGTGTGCCTCCGCGCCGAACGACGAAGGCAACTCCACCCGCCGCTCCGTCATCAAAGGCCTCGGAGCCACGCTGGGTGTCGCCGCGTATGCCAAAGCGCTCGCCCCACTCACCGAGTTGACGAAGGAAACCTCGATGGATGAGTTTCTGCAAAAGCACTACAAAGAACTATCCAAAGAAGAAATCGCCACCGTCATCGCGCGCCTCACCCGCGAGACCAAGGAGAAATACGGCGCCGATGTCACCATCAGCGACCCCAAGCCGCAGGAAGGCGTGAAGTTTGGCTACGCCCTGAACCTCTCCATCTGCAACGGCTGCCGTAAATGTGCCGAAGCCTGCCATTTGGAAAACAATCACGACCGCGCCTCCCACCAGAGCTACATCCGCGTGTTCGAGATGAGCAAAGGCTCGATGGATTTCGAGAAGGGCAACGTCCACTACGACCATCCCGTGCCGCAGCCGGACAAATACTACATGCCCGTGCAGTGCCAGCAGTGCGAGCACCCGCCCTGCGTCGATGTGTGCCCCGTGGAAGCCACCTGGAAGGAGAACGACGGCATCGTCGTCGTGGACTACAACTGGTGCATCGGCTGCCGCTACTGCGAGGCCGCCTGCCCGTATCACGCCCGCCGCTTCAACTGGCAGAAGCCGCAGATCCCTGCTGCGGAGGTCAATCCCGATCAAGGCTACCTCAGCAACCGCATCCGCCCGCAGGGTGTGATGGAGAAATGCACCTTCTGCCTCCACCGCACGCGCAATGGCCGCCTGCCCGCCTGCCTCGAGGCTTGCCCCACCGGCGCACGCGTCTTTGGCGATCTCAACGATCCGAACTCCGAGGTCCGCTACGTGCTCGAGAACAAGCGCGTGTTCGTCCTCAAGGAGGAACTCGGCCTCAAACCCCAATTCTTCTACTTCTTCGATGAGTGATCCTGCCGTCAGTCCCAGCAAACCCGTTCCTGAGTGGAGGCAGTATCTCCGCTTTGCCTGGAACGCCTTCAGCCAGTCCGTCGAGGGTGGCTGGAAGTTCTATGTGTGGATGACCCTGCTCACCGCCATCTTCCTCGTCGGCGCGAATGCGTGGGCGTTGCAGGTGCGGGACGGCATGGCCGTCACCGCCATGAGCGACCACGTCTCCTGGGGCCTCTACATCGCGAATTTCACCTTCCTCGTCGGCCTTGCCGCTGGCGGCGTCATGATGGTCATACCCGCTTATCTTTATCATGACGAAAAGATGCATGACATCGTCATCATCGGCGAGTTGCTCGCCATCGCCGCCATCATCATGAGCATCATGTTTGTGGTGTGTGATCTGGGCCGCCCGGACCGCTTCTGGCACATGATGCCCGGCCTCGGGAAGTTCAACTTTCCCGTCTCCATGCTCACCTGGGACGTCATCGTGCTGAACGGCTACCTGCTCATCAACGTCCACATCTGCGGCTACCTGCTTTATAAGCGATTCCGCAGCCAGCCACCCGTGGCGAAGATGTATGTGCCCGCCGTGTTCCTGAGCATCGTCTGGGCCATCAGCATCCACACCGTCACCGCCTTCCTCTACTGCGGCCTGGGTGGCCGGCCGTTTTGGAATACCGCGCTGCTCGCCCCGCGCTTCCTCGCCAGCGCCTTCGTCAGCGGCCCTGCCTTCATCATCGTGGCCATCCAGATCATCCGCTGGCAGACCGGCCGCATGTTTGGCGAGGGTGCCATCCGCACGCTGGTGGCCATCATCCGCATCACCATCCTCATCAGTCTGCTCATGGTCGCCTCGGAGGTCTTTGTCGAATTCTACACCGGTGGCAGCCACACTGGTGCCGCGAAGTATCTCTACTTCGGCCTGCACGGTCACAACGAACTCGTGCCCTGGATCTGGACCGCCCTCGCCTTCACCATCACCGCGGTGATCCTCTTCATGCAGCCCAAGGTCAACCGCCGCCCCCTCATCCTCAACACCGCCTGCCTGCTCGCCTTTGTCGGCCTCTGGATCGAAAAAGGCATGGGCATGATCATCCCTGCCTTTGTCCCCAGCACCCTGCACGAGATCGTCGAATACCGCCCCAGCCTCACCGAATGGAAAATCACCGCCGGCATCTGGGCGCTGGGCTTCATGATCTACACGCTGCTCCTCAAGGTCACGATCAACATCCATAGCCGCAAGCTCAAGGACACCAGCGGTGTCCGAACCGTCGCGCCCGACGACGCGCTGGCGATGGGGGACGGAAGCGGGTTCGTGTGAGCGGCTTGAGGTTCAATGCCGTCCTTAATGCGCCTCCGTGATCGTGTCATAAAACGCCCCAATGTCCTGCGGCTCGGTGGCGGCATTGTAGGCGATGGCGGCGCGGGGATGCTGGTTGTGCAGGCCGGTGAGCATGTAGGGGAGGTCAAAGCCCCAGCCGAGGTCTTTGCGCAGCGGCTCGATGGTCTCGGCGACGCATTTCAAGACGGGCCGCAGGTGATACTGCGGTGAGCGCAGAAGACCGAGGAGCAGCTCCATGGGGCAGTTCCCCGCACCGCGGCCGAGGCCGGCCATGGTGGCGTCGATGTAGTTCGCGCCGAGCGCGATGGCCTCGATGGTGTTCGCGTAGGCGAGTTGGAGATTGTTGTGCGCGTGGATGCCGACTTCTTTGCCGCCGCTTTGGGCATGGTGGAGGTATTTTTCGACGAGACGCCGTGTTTGCTGCGGATAGAGCGCACCAAAGCTGTCCACGACGTAAATCGCCTGCGCCTCTGAGGGCGCGAGGAGTGCCAGCGCGGCCTCCAGTTCGCTGTCGCCGACGGTGGTGACGGCCATGAGGTTCACGGTGGTCTCGTAGCCTTTGTCGCGGGCGTCTTTGAGCATGTCGAGCGCCAGAGGCACCTGATGCACATAACAGGCGACGCGGACGAGATCGATGACGCTGTCTTTTTTCGCGGGGATGTCCTCGCGGTAGTCGCATTTGCCAGCGTCGGCCATGATGGATAGTTTCACGTTGCTGGCGTTGTCACCGACGATGCGGCGGATGTCCTCCTCCTGGCAGTATTTCCAGCAACCGTGCTCGCCGAGCTTGATGTTCTTGCGCGAGCCTCGGTAGCCGATCTCCATGTAGTCGATGCCGGAGGCCACGCAGGCGTCGTACACGGCTTTGACGACGTGATCCTCAAAGTGGTGGTTATTCATCAATCCGCCGTCGCGGATGGTGCAGTCGAGCACACGGATTTCAGGACGATGGGAGAGCCAGTCGGCGGAGGAGAGTTGGGACATGATGAAAACGGATGAAACTCAGGGCGTGGGAGCTGGCGGCGGTGGCGGCGGGGTGCGGACATCGACGAGCAGCTCGTCCACAGGCACCAGATGGCGGTAAATGAAGGCCTGCATCATGTCCTCAGCAGGCACGGCCTTCGCGATGATTTTTTGGGTTCCGTCTTCCGCCGTGCCGATGAGAGTGAGGGCGACAGGCTTTTCGAGATCGCCACCGGAAGGAACGGAGATGGAGACATCGGCGACGTCCTTGTCAGCGGGCACGACGGCGTTTTTCATCTCAAAGCCGGACGGCGGATTTTGAAGCTGGATCGTGATCGGGCCGGTGAAGCCACCGCTGCGCAGCGCATGCACGGTGAGGCGGGCGGCACCACCGGGTTTCGCGTTCAGCGTCGCGGGCGTGACGCGCAGTGCAAACGCAGGCTCAGCGACGTGGACTTTGAGCCGGTAAGCGTTGGTGGGACCGCTCTGCGCCTGGGTGTCACTCACACGGACAAAGGCCTGACCGTCGGACGGCAGCTTCACGCTGACACGGGAGTCGGCGTGGTGCGTGGTGAGGCCGCTGGCGAGGTCTTCGTGGTCGTCATTGAAGGCAATCTGGTTTCCTTCGTTGTCAAAAACAGACAAACTGGCATCCACGGGTGAGCCGAGCCTTCGTGCGAAGATTTCGAAGATCATCTCGTGATTTCCGCGGCCTTTCACGCGGTAGAAATCGGCCTCGCCCACGGTTTCGATGACGCCGTTGACGATCATGGGCGGCTTCAGCTCCTGCGAACCGCCGAGCGTGTTGTTCGGCTCGCGTTCCTGCACCTGCGGCACGGAGTCGATGTGGAAAGGGATCGCGTTGGACTTCACTCCGCCGACTTTCGCCTGAATGAGTACGATGCCAGGCTCCTTGGCCGCTTCGTAGTCCGTTTTGAAGTCAGCGCCGAGATTGCCGCCCTGAAAGGTGATTTTGACTTTTTCGCCCGTGGTGGCTCCGAGCGGCGAGAGGCCGGTGAGGAAGGGAAGCTGCCCCACATTGATGCGATACACAAAATCATCACGACCACGGTAGATCGAGTCATGCACGCGGATGCGGTAGAGGCCGTCGGCGGGGATTTTGAAGAAGAGCACGGGATCAGGATCAAAACGGTAGCCGTCCGAGTAGGCGACCTCAAAGCCTTCGGCATTGTGCAGCGAGACGATGCTCTGAAACCAGCCCGGCACGGCGTCAGCGAGATACGGGATCAAACTGCGTGCGTGCATGGCGAGCACGAGACGGTCGTCTTTTTTCGCCTGGATGGTGAACTCGTCCACCTCACCAGGCATGATGCGGCCATTGAGTGTGACGGGCAGCGCGGCGGCGGGTGTCTCCACTTTGGCAGCCTTCATGGAATCCATGCCGCCTCGGTATTTTTCGAGATCAAACTCACGCAGCGGCTCCGCCTCACGCACTTCGGGGAGCTGACCGATGATGAAGCGCATGGGATTACCGAGGCCGGAGGGCGTGCGCACGCGGAGGTGGCGCAGACCTAGTGCGGCATTTTCAGCGATGGTGATGCGTGCGCGGAGGCTTTCGCCGATCTGGTTATTGAGCTGCTGCTTCGGGTCGTTGCGTCGGCGGTCGTACTCGACCATCAGGCGGAGTTTTTTCTCCGAGAGGTCGGCTTCGCTGAGCAGTTTACGGATGAAGGCGAGCTTTTGGGTCGCAGGCACCTCACCGTCACGGCGGCTATCACGCAGCTTCTGCTGCACCTCGCGCAGACGGTCGCGGTAGTCGTCGATGACCTGCGCGGACGGGATTTTGTCGTGTTCGAGCACCTTGGCGGTGACACCTTCGCCCGAGACGATGATTTCGGCTTTTTCATCGAAGTACTGTCCTCCGATGAGCACCTCCACCGTGGTGCTGATCTGTCCGCCCGCAGGGTAAACAAAGCCCATCCGCGGCGCAGGCTGAGCACGGCAGCAGATCGCCGTCACGAACAGGCTCAGGCATAACAAGGCACGAAGTTTCATGGTGTTGCGGGGTTAAATGAGTTCCTTCAGCAGCCCGCCCATCTTCACCTGCTCGTCCTTGCCGGGCACGACGAAGGTCGGTGTGCCCTGCGGATGCGGCAGCGGCGCGTCGGCGGGAATGCCGAGCTGGCCGTAGATGCTGCCGATGACATCGGCTGGATAGACCGGACGCTCGGCGACTTCTTCGCCAGTGGCGTTGGATTTGCCCAGCACCTGGCCGCCGCGAAATCCGCCGCCTGCAAGGAGACTGGCGAAACACGCGCCGAAATGATGACGTCCGCCGTTCCAGGGTGATTCGTTCGCCACCTTCGGCGTGCGGCCGAACTCGCCCGTGCAGAAGACGATGGTGCTCTCCAGCAGTCCTTTGTCATAGAGATCGGTGAGCAGCGCGGCGAGGCCTTGATCGAGCTCCGGCAGCTTGCGGTTCATGATCTGGAAGTGCTGCTTGTGCGTGTCCCAGCCTTTGTAGTTGATGGTGATGTAGGGGACGCCTTTTTCGACGAGACGCCGTGCCATGAGGCAGCTCTGGCCAAAGGTGTTGCGGCCGTAGCGATCACGCATCTCGTCCTTTTCCTGACCGAGATCGAAGAGCTTGCCTGCGTCGCCCAAAATGAGCTCATAGGCCTGCTGCTCGGATTCGAGGACCGTTTTCAGCGTCGCATTTCCCGGCAATGCACCGCCGAGTGTGTTGAGGCTGCTCATGAGCTTGCGGCGCTCCTTTTGATGCTCCTCGGTGATGTCCGGCGTGACGATGCCCTCGACCGCAAACGGCGTCCGTGCAGGATCACCGCCGGTGGCGAAGGGCTTGTAGCGCGGGCCTAGGAAGCCGGCCTCGCTAAAGCGGCCCTGTGGCTCCGTGAGCACGACGTAGGGCGGGATGAGACCTTTATAGCCCGCGTCGTAGCCTTTGAAGTAGCTCACCACCGCGCCGAGACCAGGAAACACATCGCGCTCGGAGGCACGACCGGTCTGCACGAGGTAGGAAGCAGTTTCGTGGCCGTTGTTGCCATGCGTCATGCTGCGGATGAGCGAGTATTTGTCCGCGATTTTCGCGAGCTCCGGCAATAGTTGGCCGATGCGGATGCCGCTGACGTTGGTCTCGATGGGCGCGTCGAGCGCGCCGGAGTACTCGCGGCCTGCCTCGGGCTTCGGATCAAAGGTGTCGATGTGGCAGGGGCCGCCCCAGAGCCAGATTTGGATGACGGACTTCGCCTTGCCCTCCTTGGCGATGGATGCGGCACGCGGAGCGGCCTGGATGCCAAAGGGCTCCATCAGCAGCAGACCTGCCGAACCATAGACGGCACGGCGCAGCGCCTCGCGACGTGAAAAGGGAGCGCCGCCGAGACGCTCAGCAATGCGGGCGACGTCGTTCGCGACATCGCGTGAAGAGATGAATGACATATTCATGGCTTGGGGTGCTGTTAGTGGTTAAAAATAAACTCGGGCTGGTTCACGAGCGCCCAGACCAGGTCGGCAGCGAGCGAGCTGCCGCCTGCGTAGGTGGCGGCCACATGGGCCTTCAGCGTCGCCAGCTCCTGCGCGGACGGCGGGCGCGAGAGCACGGTGTGATAAATCTTGTCGGCGAGCTGCGCGGCATCATCGCTGTTGGTCGCGGCGGTCACGAGCGGGCATTGCTTGACCTTGTTGAGCACATGACTGGAATTCAGCATGTGGAGGCGCTGCGAGGGGCTGGTGGAAAGGTTGCGCTCCAACTCATGGCCGGTGTCGCGAGGAGGGCGGCCAAACAGCTCCAAAAACGAACTGGTGATGCTTCCATCCGCCAGCGCGATGCCACGCACGTTTTCCGGGATGAAGGTGAAGGGCTCGGGAATGGGGCTGCTATACTCCTCACGGGTGCCGGTGATTTGATTCAGCGCGTCGATGAGCACCTCGGCCTCCAGACGACGCAGCGGATAGTGCGCAAAGTTGGCCACCGCCTCCGGCGTGTCCTGCGCGGGGATGCTGGAGAGCTGAAAGACCTGCGAATTGAGGATGACGCGAAAAAGGTGCCGCATGTCACACTTCGAAGCAGCGAACTCTTTTTCGAGAAAGGCAAGCAGCGCGGGATTCGACGGCGGATTGTCTGCACGGAAGTCATCCGGCTCATGCACGATGCCGCGACCCATCAACCAGCTCCAGATGCGGTTGGCGTAGTTTTTGCAGAAAAAGGGATTCTCCGGGCGCAGCATCCAGTCGGCGAAAATGATGCGTGGATCTTCCAGACCGGTCTTGATCTTGACGGCGTTTCCATCAGGAAAGATGGCGTTCTTGGTCAGGCCGTCCTTGTCCGCTGTGGGATCGAAGAAGACGATCTCCTCCTTCCATTCCGCAGTCGATTTGTAGGCCACCTGCGCAAAGAAGCCCGCCATCGCGTCGAGCTTCTTTTTGGGCCATTTGTCCGCGCGCTCGCCCATGAACGTGAGCGCCACGGTCGCCGCAATGCCGCGCGGCGTGCGATCCTGCATGGCGCGGTAAAAGTTCACCTCGCCCTCGCGGAAGTTGCTGCCGTTCGCCAGCAGCAGTTGGCGTGCGAAGAGAAGCAGCGGCTTGTTTTCACGCACGCTGGTGTGGATGAAGCGGTGGTAGGCCTGCACCGCGTTCGGCCATAGCTTGATCGGGAACTCCGCCTTCACGCGCATGATGTCACCGAGCTTCATCGCCCAAAAATCGGTGAACTCCGGCCTCTGCAGCAGGATCTCGATGAGCTGCGCCCGCTTGTCCGCCTGCTTCGCCGCGATGAAGCCGCGTGCCTCCTCCGCCGTCGGCAGCGTGCCGATGATGGCAAGGAAGGCGCGACGCACGAAAACCGCGTCGTTGCATAGATTGGCCGGTTTGAGCTTCAGCTCCGCTAGACGGGCAAAAACCAACTCATCCACTTGTTCGTGCGGTTTGAGCGGCGCGCCGGATTTGGGCACCGGCGGGCCGAGATCGTAAATTTCCGTCTCCTTGGCGCTCGAAATGGCCGCACAGGCGAAAAGCATCAAGATGACGGATGGCGTGCTCATAAATCGCCTCCTGGGAAATGCTGCGGTTGGTGAATGCGGGAGAAAGCCACGCCCTCGATCTCCACCAGCAAATCAGGGCGGCACACATCCGCCACGGCATAAATTGCAGGTAGGCGGCCGAGTCGCCGCTCACAGACCGCGCGGACTTTTTCAAAGTCCTCCGCATGCTTCACATAGACGTGGATCTTCGCCAAATCGTCCAGCGTGGCCCCGGCGTCTTCCCAGCCGAGCCGCGCGAAGTTTTCCGGCGCGATGAGCTTCTCGATGTTCGTCAGCGTCTGCTCCGTCTGGCCTACGGCATCCCCTTTGAACACGGTTTCCGAGTTCACGATGCTCGCGGTGCCGGAAATCCATGTCGTGACGAACTCACCCGCCCGCACCGCCATGGCGCGGGCAAATTTTGGACTCTTCGCCGAGTATTCCTTCGGGTAGTCGAAGGCGGAGACTTGCAGCGGATTCTCCAACGGCAGCAGCGCCACGTCCTGACGATTCGTTTGCAACGCCATGCAGGCCGTGATGAGGCCATGGCAGTGCGTGCCGATGCCCGTGCTGGCCGGATAAATGGCGTGGCCGTTCTTCGCCATGGGAATCCGTCGGTGGTCAAAGGGGATGTTGGCAAAGAAGTCCGTCCGCGCCCGATTCAGCTCGCGGTAACGCTCCACCCCGTCCACCTCCTCCGTGATGCATCCCTGGTAGAGCCAGACACGCACCACATCCTCAAAAGACGCTCCGACTGTCTTCAACGATTGCTGCAGATTTTGAAACGCCTCCAGCGATTGCTCGTAGGCCGTGCGTCCCTCTCGGTGCAGCGACCCGCCGGACGCGTAAACCCAGCGCATGTCGCCGTAGTTCACCGTCACCAGATGCTCGTTATGGTATTCCACCTTCGCCGTGTCCGTGCTCACCGCCCATGCCTCGATGGCCAGGCCACGGCCCTCACACGGCGGCTGAACGACGAAAAGAGTCAGCGGCATCCTCTCTCCGTAGTAAGCCTTGAACAAAAGCTCCAGCACAGGCACGTCCGCACGGTCGCGGACGAAAACCGTCTGCATCGTCACCTCCATCGGCACGGACTGCTGGCGCAAAATGGCACGAATCGTCGAGACTGCCTCCCACGCCTCGTCGCGGAATGCACCTCCGCCCTCCGGGGTCACCATCATCACCAGTCGCTTCACGCTACCGAGGTCGATCACCGTGTGGTGCTGCTCCCCGATGAGGTGCGGCGGAAATTCAAGCCCCGCCGCCCCCGTGTCACGCGCCAAGTTCCACCCGCGTCTTCCGAGCAACCGCCGATCCGGTGCAAGGCTGTGACTGATGAGACCTTCGGCGGGAACTTGTGTCATAGTGGGAACCTCCAAATGAAAAGAGCTGCACGCAGAGACAACCCTAGATACCAAAGTTGCATTCCTAATGCTACTTTGTTAACGCATGAAGAGTGGTGCGTATGTTGACCACCTGTGACCAATTCTTGCCTCCCTCGACACCATAACCGCCATGATGAGCCTGCTCGTGAATGCTGCGCTCGGCATCTATGTCGTGATGGGTGAGTTGAGAACATCAGGCACCATCCGATCACAATCACACTGGCGACTTTCCGACAAAGGGCGTGGCAATCTGCTGGATTTTTGCCAGCATGTCCCGAGGCGGATCTGTTGATCCATGCTCCCATTCGCGGACATCTTTCGCGATAGCCATCACCCGTCTTCCAAAGCCGAACTGACTTAACCCAAGCACTCGTCGGGCCATCAGCACCCAATTCGCAGTTGTTGACGAGGAGAAGGGATAGTAGCCAAGGAAGTTGATCAGTCTGGGCCAGAACGAGGCAGTAGGTTCGACTTCGTCCCGTTCCCATCGCTCATAATGCTCCCTCAAGATGCTCAAACGAGCAGCAACTTCCCTTTGGGTCAGTTTCAGGAGGAGCCTTCGAGACAAGAGGTGCTGCCCAAGGGTTACGGGCTTCAAAATGAAGCCTTTATGGACGAGTCTCCTGAATCTCAAGGCAGTCCGAGAGGCCTTGAGCGTGAAGTAGCAAAATGGCAAAATAGGGTGATACCTTCTTCAGCTAAGTCATGAGGACTCGGCAAAAGGCAGCAAGGCGGGCACGATGGAGACCTTCGGTGGGGTCTCGCTGAAAGAGGGCTTTGAGCCAGGAGGTGAGGGTGGAGCGGAGGCCGAGCCAGGTCACTCTGAGACGGTGCTTTTTGGCGAGGTTAAAAACGATCCGCGCGAACTCGAAGTCGCGATTGTGACCGCTGCGGCGGTAGTGGAAGGGCAACGCGAGACGGCGGCAGGTGAACCCGAGCTCCAACTGATGAATGGCCCAAGCGTAGTCTTCGGCGGTTTCAAGGGTTTCGTCGAAAGGGTGGCTCTTCCACAGGCGGCGGCGGATCATGCCCATGCTGTTGCTGTAGATGGAGCCGAACTTGAGCCCCTTGGCACTGAGTTCTCTCCAGTCGATGGCGTCGCTGTAAAAAGGATCGCCATCCCATTTGAGACTGACGCAGGCTGTGCGTGGATCACTCATGGATTCGGCCATACGGGAGAGTGTTTCGGGATGCTCAAGGACGGTGTGCGAGCTAATCACGAGCACAAGATCTGTGGTGAGGTTTCTGATGCCAAAATTCAGCACCTTGGCGTGCTCGTAGCGGTGCGGCCATTCGATGATCTGACCGCCAACGGCCTCGATTAGAGCCCGTGATCCGTCTTTGCTGCCCGAATCGACGCCGAGGATGATGTCGGGCTGAAGCGTCTGATTTTGCAGCGCCGCTAAAACGTCCGGGAGTGTCTCGGCCGAGTTGGAGAAGCGGATGAGCACGCCAATCGTAGCTTGCCTCTCCAGAGGCGAGTTCTGGAGGCTAGCGAATAACGAGGAACGTTCGATCTCGGCTTTCGAAAGCCGAGCTACTTCGCTGCGATGGCCGATTGTGGAATGCATTGTTGGTAAAATTGTGCGGCAAGTTGCTCGCAGGCTGCGCTGAATGCCTCGGGGGGTTGCTTTTCACGGAGCGAGACGAAGATGAGATGTAGGCCGGGATCAGACCACGGGCGAAAGGTGCTCTTTACATAGGTGGCGTAGTCCGGCTGCATCTGGCCGTCTTGCAGGAAGAACTCGCGGAACCAGTGGCGACCTTCGGTGAAGACGAGCGGGCATTCACGGAGGCTTTCGACATCGATCCCGCGATATTTGAGGCAGACCTTCACGGTGTGGTGTCGATCTCGGCTGGCCGCCGCATAGCAAGCCAGACCGATGTGTGCAGGCTGCCCACGCAGCCGGATTTCGTAGCCGCTTTGGTTGATCAGCTTGGACTCAACGGTGTCTGGCGGCGTCCAGGTTTCCTGACCGAGCGAGAGCAAGGTGGAAGCCAAAAACGGAAGAGTGAGTGCCGCGAAGAATGTAGCTTGCCTCTCCAGAGGCGAGACGAGCGCTCCTTGACCCACCACATCACGCTGAGACTTCTTCGCGAACCATGAGACTGCCTTCTCGCCTCTGGAGAGGCAAGCTACGACGATGCCAGCCCCAGCGAGCCACCAGGCCCATGGCTGCATGGCGATGAGTGAATGCGTGCAAAGGACGCCGACCAAATGAAACAGACGGAGCCTGCGGAAATCGACAAGCATCGGGCATAGAAGCAGCCAGGGCAGCCAAAAGGACTCCATGCTCACGATGGCAATGCCGATGCCACTGGCGAGCCAGAGCGACATCATCACTCGGGAGCTCTCCCTCACCCGACAGAGGGAAAGGCACATCACAGTGGCTAAGGTGATAAGCTCGGCATTCGGCACACCGGACATCGGTGTCAGCAGCGACACCACAGCGGCAGCGTGTAGCGTTTCCATGATGCCCATGGACTTTGGGCGGTGATCCCTCGGCGTGATGAATGCCACAAAGGGCACCAGCCAGATCAAGCCGATGAAATAATGCGTCTGAGGACTTTCCACGCCAGGATAGGCGAGCGTGCGGTAGGCAATGAGCGTGAGCACACGCAGCACATTTGCGACCAGCGCGGCGGGGACCATGCTCAGCACACGTAGCCAAAAGCGGGCGGCGTGTTGCTCCTGGCGATTCACCCACACAGCGAGAGCCAGCAGGATCAGCAGCAGATTGATCCCCGCGCAGTCACGTGTCCAGGGCACATGCAGATCCCCTACGGCCATTACTTCACCACGATCAACGGCGTCTATGCCCAGCAGGCGGAGCGCGGTCATCACAAGAGGCCGCGTAAAGTCCACCAGCAGATCCCGCGATTGCGTCAAATGCACCGCCACAGCAATGATTCCCGCAGCGATGGCGGTGCGCAGGGTTTGAGGCGAGACTTGGAGCGTGGACATGTTCCGTCGGTTTGAAATCACGCGCTTCAGGCCAGCTTCGGCATCCATTTGGAATGACGGGCGACGAAGACGGCAGCAAAAGCAGCGAGCAGCGACCATGGCGGCACCGGCGCACCTGGGATGGCCCCGACGGATGACTCATCGAGAGTCCAGCGGGTGCCTTCGAGTGAGGCCTCGGTCACGCTCACCGTTTTACCACCATCCACGATGGCTACAGGGACTCCTGGCAGCGCACCATCGACCAGCGGATTCCAGGCAGCCACGCGGGAGGTGTAATTGTCAGACTCAAAACCTGAGCTGCCATCATTGGTCAGGACGATGCGGTCCCAGGCCGTTTTTTCGTCCCCGAAAAAGTTGATGAAGCCGTAGGGTTCGCCGCGATTGATGGAACGATTGATCGGATTGCCGTCGTAGCTTGCGGGCAGCGGGTCCATCAGGTTGGCCGTGGTGAAACGTCCCATCAGGGTGTCACCGTTGTAGAATTCCAGCACGTTCCGCGCATCGCCCGCAGACCACCACATGCCGAAGTAGGAGGACTCCGTGTCCAGCTTCAGTGTGCTGGATAGCACGCCGGAGCCAGCGCCCTGAAGTGAGTAGCGTGAGCCCTTCGGATTCAGTGCGTCAGCAGCACCGCCGTAGGCGTCGGCATTCTTGACAAAGAGCTGGTCAAAGGTTCCTACACCTTGCCAGCCCACGTTCGCGTTCTTTCCTGTGGCCGTGGTGTTGAAATTGAAAACCTGAGTGCCTGAGAGGGAGGAAAGATTGGCATTCGGGTCTTCCGCAAAGGTGATGATCACACTGGCATAGGATGCCTGCGCAACCGCCGCGAGGGTGATAGATAGGAGAAGCTTTTTCATGGGAGTGCATACTGTCCCATGAGCTGCCCACCGACCATCCCCGCAGATGGGGGGAATGTGTTCACGCCCCTGCCATGGCAGAATGGGAAGCCTTGAAAGACCTCATCAAACTTCTGTTCGCCTTCGCCCTTTACGGCGGCTTTGCGCCGCTGCTGGGGATGGTGATGGCCACGCGTCGTTCATGGCAGCGTGCGTTGTTTGGGCTGTTGATGTTCATGCCATCGCTACAGCCGGGGCGCATCACTTTCATGCTCGGGAGCATCGACACCTATCGCGGGCATGTGAAGGGGTATGAGGTTTCGTTCATCGAGGTGTTTTCCCTCGCGCTCGTCATCGCGGTGCTGCGGTCGCCACGTGATCCGCTGATGCCGCGTCGTGCCAAACTGCCGCCTGGGACGCTGATCTACCTCGGTTGGTGTTTGGCTGGCCTGCTTTCCATCGTGAACGCGTGGGAGCCGACCTATGCGCTCATGGCCTTTGTGCGCGTCTTCAAGAGCACGCTCATCTTCGCGGCGGTAGCCCTTTTTCTGCGGGATGAAAAGGATCTGCGTGCGGCGATCAGCGGACTGGCGCTGAGCTTGATCGTGCAGGGATGGATCTGCATGAAGATGCGCTACATCGACGGCTACTTCCAGATCAAGGGCTGGTTCGAGCATCAGAACCCCATGTCGATGTGGGCCTACATGAGTGCGTGTGTCGTCTTCGCCGCTGCGATGCACAAAGAGGTCAAAGGAAGGCTCCTGGGGCTCTGTTTGGCTGCTTTTGCAGCGGCGGGGCTTTGTGTGCTGCTGTCTGTCTCACGGGCTGCTTTGGCGGCCTATGCCATCGGCGCTGGTTTGGTGCTCCTCATGGCCTGGATGCGCGACCCAGGTGCCAGGACAGCGTTCACGACGCTCATGGGTGTGATCGGCGCGGTGCTGGTGATGGCTTTTGCCATGGATTCACTGAATTCACGCCTGAAGGAAGTGAAGGCCAGCAAGGAGATCAGCGCCGAGGACTTGCGTCCGGTGCTGAATCGTCAGTCGAAGGCGATGCTGAATGACTACCCGCTGCTGGGCATCGGTTGGAACAACTACGGCATCGCCAACAGTCGGCCGCACGGTTTCAAATACAGCGAGGTGCTGGAGGAGTGGGACCGCGAGCGTGGTTTCACCATCATCGACGAGAACTACTGGGCCAATCCACTGACCGAAAGCCTCTACTGGCTCATCCTGGCCGAGAATGGCTGGCTGGGCTGGTTCTTCTTTCTCCTCTTTGAAGCCGCCACCCTCTGGTATGGCATCCGCGCCGTTCGTCAGGGTGGGAAGAGTCTGCTGGGCTATGTGGCCTTTGGCATCGTCGTCGCTTTGGCGATCTGCTATCCACACGGACTCGTCGAACGCATCCTGACCCAGACCAAGAACCTCTCCCACTGGTTGCTGCTCGCCGGAATGCTTTCCGGCATGGAGATGAATCGCCGGGCGAAGACAAAGTAGCTTGCCTTTGACTCGCTGCGCTCGCCCTTCGGGCAGCCTGCGGCTGTCTATCTACGCTTCGCTCCGATTCCAGAGGCGAGACGAGCGTCTCCTGATTTACTTCGACACGCAGGGTTTGATTCGTGCGCCAGGAGACTCCGATCTCGGCTCTGGAGAGCCGAGCTACTTACTTCGCTGCAAACTTCTTCTTCAGCCTCGCGCAGGGCTTTTCGATGCCTTCGTTCATCAGCCAAGCAAGCGCCATCGAGAGGAGAAAGGCCGCAACTCCCTGCCACAGCTTTGAAAGCGGCAGATGTGTCTTCACCAGCGCGATCACCAGCGAGTGGACGAGATAAAACGCATACGACAGCACGCCCATCTTTCGCACCCAGGCCCAATTGAGGAAACGAAACGGCATCCAGTCGGCATAGCGGATCACCGCGATGAAGATCGGGATCAGCGCCAGCCCCTGGATCGTGTAACGCCAGGTCTCACGAAAGGCCACATCACGCAGAACAAAGCTCGCGAGCAAGACCAGCACGCTCAGCGGCAAAGCGACCCACAGCATCATCCAACGACGACCGCCAGAAGCATCGAGTGCAGGATTTCCATACACCGCCAACGCGCATCCAAAAAGCAGGCCATCAAGGCGAGTGTCGGTGCCGTGGCAGGTGCGTGGATGATGGGCGCTGCCGTTGTGGAGGTCGATGACCTGCCAGCCATGCACCAGCAGCATTCGCCAGGCGAGCACCAGGCCGCACAGCGTCATGAGCACGGCGAATTGGTGTCGGCGCTCTGGCAGCACGCGGCGGAGAGCGAGATAAAACAGGGGAAAGAACAGATAAAAATGCTCCTCGACGGCTAGTGACCACATCACCTCCGTTCCTGCCGGTTGCAGGCCTCCGTAGATCTCCCAATAGTTGGAAATGAAACCGGCCTGCGCCGCCATGGCAGCCCAGGAAAAACCGCCCTCCACGATCCCCGTCACCCCAAGCAGCGCGATCACGCCGAGCACGAGATAGAAAGGCGGAAAAATCCGCAGCGCACGCCGCATGTAAAAGTCGCGCAGATGGACGCTGCCGGTGCGCTCGTATTCCATCCGCATCAGCGTCGTGATCAGATAACCACTGAGGAAGAAGAAGATGGTCACTCCGAATAAGCCCGGCACGATGTGCGACAGCCCGGCATGACTGAGAAAGACAATGAGGATCGCGACCGCGCGTAAGCCGTCGAGAGATGGAATGTGGAAGGGTTTGGTCATGAAAGTAGCTTGCCTCTCCAGAGGCGAGTGGATTGGAGTTTGGGGGCTTGCGGTAGTCTGGGGACGCTCGTCTCGGCTCTGGAGAGCCAAGCTACTTGCAGCCCATCGGCGTGCCCCATTGGGGCTTGGTGTCACGGCGGTGGAGGAGCCATGCATAGACTTCGGCGATCTGCTTGGCCTTGGCCTCCCAGGTGAAAAATTCGCGCACATGCTGCTGCGCACGCTGACCCGCTTCGGCCAAGGATCGGCGATCAGCAGCGGCGGTGATCAAAAGATCCCGCAGGCGGCTCACGATGTCTTCACGCGTAGTCATCGGCAGGACAAAGCCAGTGCCAGGAGGCACGAGTTCGGGCGGGCCGCCGTGATCGAGCACCACGGGCGGGATACCGAGGGCCATGGCCTCCAAAACGGCTCCACCACCGAATTCGCGGATGCTGGGAAACACAAAGAGGTCACTCTCTCGCAAACGATCACCAAGTTTGGCGTGGTCGATCCAGCCGTCCATGCGCACGGCATGGCCGAGGCCTTCTTTTTTGATCCATTGGCTCAAACGCCCGCGTTCGGGCCCATCGCCGATGAGATCGAGCGTGGCTCCGCCGCTGCGCAAAAGGGGTGCCGCAGCCTCCAGCAGCATGTCGATGCCTTTGAGGGCGACGAGCCTCCCAACGAAGGAAAGACGCAAAGGAGCATCCGATGCCGTCTTCGACACTTCCCGCGGTGTGAGGGGAAATTTGGCCAAATCGATGGCATTTTCGGGAATGAAGACGCTGCGGCTTTTCACGGCCTCCGGCAGTTCATTCAAGGTCGTGCGCGAAGCCGCCAAAATCGTGCTGGAGCAGGTTCGGGTGCTTCGCAGGCCAGGGCTGAGCTTGTGCAGCCAGCGAAACTTACCTGCGAAGTCACGCTCGTTGCGCCGCAGGTCTTCGAAGCCCTTGGGCCACGGCACACCGCCATTGAGCGGGCCGAGCATAAAGGGTATGCCGATCTTTTTGAGCTTCGGAGCGATCCAACTCGGAGTCGTCGGTGAGAGCGGCAGGATGCGGTGAACGACATCAAATTCCCCTGCCCTCAGTCGCGGCCCAAACTGCTTCCAAAGCTTCCTCTCAAAGAACGGATACGCGAGGTTCGAGAGCATCGCGTAGAGGCTCCAACTGAAGTTGCCTTTGCCGCTCAGCTTGTTCGTCAGGCTCCATGAGAGGTGCTGGAGACGCCGATTGTTGATCGCGGTGAAGTCTTTGCCTTCCACGAGTCCAGCACGGAGAAAGTCATCACGGTTTCGCCATTCCGTGACGATGTGGGCATCCACTTCCGCCGCGATGGCTCGTGCACACGCCCAACCGACGAGCGCCGCACTCGTGAGAGCCGGATTCGCCGCCTCGGCGATGATGAGGACGCGCGGTTTGCGAGTAGCTTGCCTTTGATTCGCTGCGCTCGCCCTTCGGGCAGCCTTCGGCTGTCTATCTCCGCTTCGCTGCGGTTCCAGAGGCGAGTTCTGAGAGATAGCGATTGTCGTGGGACGTTCGATCTCGGCTTTGGAAAGCCGAGCTACTGTAGCTTGCCTCTCCAGATGCGAGACGAACGTCTCCTGACTCTCTTCGACACGCTGAGTGCTCCTCGTAACCCGGGAGACTTCGTTCTCGGCTCTAGAGAGCCGAGCTACGGGCGGAAAAGCCATCGCATGCATCAGTTGGCACCTCCGATGTTGATGTTCACGCCGACCCCAGTGGCACCTGGGGCACCCGCATTCGAGCCTTCATTGGCGGCGACGAGGCGGACGAAGGTGTTGACGGCTTCACGGGCCAGTCCGCCGGGCGAGATCGAGCCTGCGCCAGGCACATAGACGATGTCTCCGGGCTCCAGGCGCACGTTGGTGGCTTTGCCGTTCATGATTTCGAGGGCATTCACCGTGGCGATCTTCGGATCGGTGAGCGAGCCGCGAATAATGGACACGTTTTTCAAATCGGCATCGGGGCGCAGGCCGAGACCTCGTCCCAGCGCGGACATGAGATTCATCTCGCTCATGAAACCGATGGGACGCGGCTCCGTCACGGCTCCGAGCACATAGACTTCGTTCGTCAGCGAGGAGGGCAGGTAAAGGTAGTCGTTGGGCTCCAGGTAGATGTTCTGAGCCATATCGCCCTCGCGGATGAGTTTTTCGAAGTCCACCGGCAGCGTGCGACCATTTCGAATCATGAAGCTGTGCTTCAGATCGGCCAGTTCCTCCGTGGTGCCGGTGAATCGGGAGGTGAAAAGCCCGCCTGCCTGTGAAACGGCATCGAGCACACGCATGGGCTGCTTGATGGAGTAAATGCCGGGTGCATTGAGGCGACCCAGCACCCAGACGCGTTGGCTAACGGCCTCGCGCAGTGTCACGGCCACCTGCGGCTGCTTGTAGTATTTCGTTAAACCAGCTTCGAGCTCGATTTGGAGCTGCTGCGTGGTTTTGCCTGCCACATCGATGCCGGGGAGGAGATCAAAATAGACCTTCGAATCCGGGGTGACGAAGGTTTCCGTGCGGGTGCCCGTTTCGCCGAGGATCTCCAGCTCGATTTTGTCGCCAGGGCCGAGGGTGTAGGCCTTGGTGGGCTTTTGCAGCCACTGGGGATCGATGGGATCTTTGACGGCGGCGGATTCAAAGTTCGGCGCAGCCACGGCGGCAGCGGAATCGCCACGAGCATCGAAGCGCGGGCCTTTTTGAACAGAGGTGCAGGCGGTGAGGAAGAGAAGAGAAAGCAGTCGTTTCATGACGCGAGAGATTCGTCGTCATGCGCCTCATCAACAATCCCCGCAGGTGGGTGGTGACGTAGCTTGGCTCGTAGCTTGCCTCTCCAGAGGCGAGGGTTTGGGAGCGGGCGGGTGTCGAGGGACGTTCGCTCTCGGCTCTGGAGAGCCAAGCTACGGAGCCGAGCTACGTCCTAACCTTGATGCTCCAAATACTTGATCACGGCCTCGGTGCGGGAGCGGACGTGCAGCTTGGCATACACGGCTTTGAGGTAATCGCGCACGGTCTCGTAGCTGATGCCGAGGTCGTAGCCGACTTCTTTGGGCACCATGCCTTGCGCGAGGCGTTCGAGGATCTGGCTTTCGCGAGGGTTCAGACCTGGAATGTCCTTTTTCTGTGGCGTGGCTGGCTCCTGGAAGGATTTGATGAGCAAACGGGCGATCTCCTGACTGAGCGGTGCGCCACCCTCGCTGGCCTGACGGATGCTGGCGGCAATTTCGTTCGGTTTGGCGGTCTTGAGCAAATAACCATTCGCTCCGGCACGCAGGGCGTTGAAGACCTTGTCGGGATCGTCGTGGATGGTGAGCACGACAAAGGCCGTGTTCGGCATCCGGGGCGAAAGCTGGCGAATCAGCTCCATGCCGGAAACTTTGGGCAGTTCGAGGTCCACGACGACCGCATGTGGCTTGCTATCGATGATGGGTTTGACTGCTTCTTCGGCCGTTTCCCAGGCTCCGACGAACTCAAAGCCGTTGGCAGGCTTTTCGATGAGTTTTTTCATGAAAAGCCGCAAGGTCGCGTCATCCTCCACGACGGCGACGCGGAGGGTTTTTAAGGCGGGTGTTTCGCTGGCTGGCTCGGACATGCCCTAAACTAACGGCAAGGGCGGTCCGTTCGACAAGGTGATTTTTCGGAGGGGAGCAACGTAGCTTGGCTCTCCAGAGCCGAGAGGTTTGGGGAGCTTGCGGGAGCTGAGGAACGTTCGTTCTCGGCTCTGGAGAGCCAAGCTACCTGATCTGCGGCAGCAGCGGTTCCTGGATGAAGGGGCCGACGTTTGCGCGGGTCCAACTGGAGACGGCACCTTGGAGGAAGGCATTGATGGCGATGTTCACGAGTTCCTCAGCACGTGCCCAGGGGCGGTCGGCGATGTAAACGATGTCCTTCGGTTCCAAGCGGAAGCCTTTGCTGCGGGCCGTCATGACGTCGTTCATATCGACGACGAAGCGCTCCGGCTTGTCCAAGGAGCCACGAATGACCAGGATGCGCTGCGTGTAGGCTTTCGGCGTGAAACCACCTGCCTGCGAGATGGCGCTATGGACGCTGGTGTGCGCCAGGAGGCCCTGCGTGCCCTGCATTTTCACATCGCCGAGCACGTAGATTTCGTTGGAGTTGGCCGAGGGGAAATAGACATAGTCACCGGGCTCGATGGCGACGTTTTGGGTCATATCGCCCTTCATGAAGAGGGCTTCCATGTTCAGTGGGAGTCGCTGCTGGCCACGCATGACAAAGCTGCGCCCGAGATCGGCCAACTCGACGGTGTTTTGCTGAAACAGACCCGTTTCGAGGCCACCAGCCTCCGCGACGACTTCGAGCAAAGACATCGGGCGGTCGAGATTGATGGCTCCTTTTTTGACGACCTTACCCAACACATAAACTTTCCGGCTCTGGAAGGTGAAGGGCGTCACCACGACCTTGGCGCTCTTGTAGTAGCGACGAAGTTCCGTGGTGAGTTTCGCACGGAGTTGATCGACGGAGAGCCCCGCCGCGAGGATGTTGCGAGCTTGCAAGTAAGTGAGACGGCCATCGGGACCGATGGTGATCTGCTCCCGCTCATGGCCTTCGAAGCCGGGCATGAAGATATTCACGGCATCACCAGGGCCGAGCGGGAGTGAGGTAGCTTGCCTTTGATTCGCTTCGCTCACCCTTCGGGCAGCCTCCGGCTGTCTATCTCCGCTTCGCTCCGATTCCAGAGGCGAGTTCTGGGAGCTGGCGAGAGTCGAGGGCCGCTCGTTCTCGGCTCTGGAGAGCCGAGCTACGGTGGTGCTTGTCGCAGCTTGCCTCTCCAGAGGCGAGACGGCCTGCGCTTGCAGCGCACTCGCGGAAAGAACGAGCAGAGCGGCAAACCTCGCCAAGGCCATGGGTTTGAGCACGGGGGCGCGGTCGAGCACGGCGGCGACGAGGCGGCAACCGGAATCGCGATACATGCGGAGGGTGTCGCTCACTTTTTGCACGCGGGTGGTGCCACTGGAGCCGCTCCACAGCAGGTTAGGAAGTTTTTCAGCGAGCAGAAGGGACTCGGGTTGCTCCACGGAGGGCAGCGTGATGAGGATGACGACATCGGGGGCGCTGCGCCATTTGGAAAGCGCGGCCCACCACTGCTGGCGCTGCTCGGGAGTCCACGTCCAGGTTTCGTCGGCGTGAATGGAGCAGACTGTATCGCGATGAGCACGCGAATTAGCGGTGAGGCCATCGGGGTCGCGCACGGCATCCCGCAGGCTTAAATCGCTTTCGCTTTTTTGCGGTGTGATCGCGATGCACCGCAGGCCACGGCGGACAGACGCAGCGGCGAGGCGCTGGGTCATGATGGCGGCGGTATCGCTGTCGCCATCGTGCATGATGCCGCAGATTGTCGCTTCACCACGGTTGGGGATGAGCAGCATGGGCTGAAGACGCGTCCAGGTGCGGAAGGCCCACGCGGCCTCGCTTTCATGCAGGTGACGCTGATCGTGAGGCATGAGGCCAATGACGGGCACGCCAGTGGCGCGTTTCAGATCGCCACCGCTGCGGATGCGTCCATCGAGCAAGGTGAGGGTAATGACAGCGAACGCCACGAGGCCAGCTCCGGCAGCAAAACCACCACCTGTGACCATGGCGAGCTTTTGAGTGGGTGGCACGCTCGCGATGTCCTGCGGGCGATCCATGGCGAAGAGCTTGAAGAAGCCCTGGGCGTTCTCTTCGAACAAAACAGCCTCACGCTGACGGCTGGCGAGGATGGCGCGGGAGGATTCCAAGGTCTGCTGCTTTGATTTGATGCGGGCGTATTCCATGGCCTTGCGCGGGAGCTGGGCGAGGCGCTCATTCAGACTATCACGCACGGCATTGAGCTTCGTGAGCTGCTCGGTCATGACCTTCTTTTCGGAACGCAGGCGCACGAGATCGAGATAGAGGCTTTCAGCGACATTGCTCTCGCCGGGCTTGGGCGGTGAATCCGATCGTGGGGCCTGGACTTCGACTTGCTGCTCCATGGCGGCGAGTTTTTCGCGGGCCTCGATCATGGTCGGGTGCTCGTCGGTATAGCGCACGGCGAGTTCGGAGACCTGACGGCGTGTGGCGTCAAGACGGGCAGCATGCGTGTCCACTTTGGCGAGTTCTTTTTCCACGCCCTGAATGCGGAGATCGAGGGTTTCGTGATCGAGCTTCAGCGTTTCGTATTTGAGCGTGAAGTTGCCGAGTTCGCCGAGCCAAGCGTCCATTTGCTTGTCGGCGTCGATGAGTTGCTCTCGGCGGCCGTAGTCGAGCAGTTCTTCGTTGGCTTTCACGAGGTCGGCATCGGTGCGCTCGATCTGCTTCTGCAAGAACTCGCGCATTTCCGAAGCGGAGCCGCGCTGAAGTTCGCTGGAAAGGGTGAGGACCTCCGAAGTGTAGGCTTCGAGCATCTCCAACGCGGCTTCGGGGCTTTGATTCGAGGTCATGCTGATGGAAACGATGTCCGTGTTGCGCATCGGTGTGACGACGAGTCCGGCACGGAGGACGCTTTCCGGCACACGGCCTTCGAGGCGCTTACTGGCGGCCTCGATCATGGCGCTGGAGTGCATGAGGCTGACGAAGGTGGGGATGGTGAAGTCGCGTGGCTTGAAGCTTTCCCCCGAATCCGACTGGCGAAAGGCGGAGGCGGCCTCCTGCTTGATGATCTGCGCCTCAGCGGAGTGCAGGGTCTCAAAGCGTGTCTTACCGACAAAGAACAACCCTGCGCCGATCACGCTGCCGACGATGAGCATCAGCCACCAACGGCGGACAAGGGCGTCGATGAGGCGCAGCGGGTCGAAAGGCAGCTTGATGGAGGCTGGTGCGTCTTTGGGCTCGGCATCGACTTCGACGATCTCCGCACGGCGACGAGCATTCACCGGACGACGCAATGTGCGCGGCGGAACGGAGAGTGGCAGAGAAGATGGGACAGCGAGATCGGACATGGTGGCAAAGTGTTCCATCAGGGCGGTGTGGAGACAATCCCCCCAGGTGGGTGGAGTAGCTTGGCTCTCCAGAGCCGAGCGTCTGGAGGCTGTAGCTTGGCTTTCCAAAGCCGAGCTCTGGAGGCTTGCGAATGACGGGAGACGTTCGCCTCGGCTCTGGAGAGCCGAGCTACGACAGATAGGCAGCCATGACCTGTTCGGCGTTTTTGGACCAGTCGAAGCGCTGGGCGTTTTGCAGGCCGGCTTGGACGAGGCTGGTGCGGCGCTCTTCGCTGCTGGCGATGAATTGCATGGCTTCGGCGATGTCGAGCATGTCCTCGGGGTTCACGATTTGGGCGGCATTGGCGACGACTTCATCGAGCGAACCGGCGATGGAGCTGATGACCGGGGTGCCGCAGGCCATGGCCTCGACGGGCGGGAGGCCGAAGCCTTCGAAAAGCGATGGATAGACCATGCACGAGGCGGCGCGGTAGAGATCCGGCAGCACAGCGTCTTCGACGAAACCAAGCGTGCGGATATCGGCGGCAAACGGGGATGCTTTCACTGCGGCGTGGATGTGTTCGGCTCCATGCCAGTCGCTGCCAGCCAGAACGAGCTGCCAATGGCTTCCCGTGAGCTTTTTGAACCAGTTGAAGGCTTCAATCAGTCGCACGTGGTTCTTTGCGGGATGTTCAAGTCGGGAGACGAAGAGGAAAAAGGGCTGCGAGAGGCCCCAGCGCTCCTTGGCATAGGCTTTGGCAGCCGTGGTATCGCCAGGATTGAAGCGTGAGTGATCGATGCCATTCAGGATGACCTTTTGCTGCTCCACGGGCACGCCGAAGAAGCGCTGCACATCGCGGGCGGTGTTGGTGCTCACGGCGATGACTTGGTCCTGCTTCTTCGCCAGACTCTTCACGACGACGCGACCGTAGAACATGCGGGCGAGGTCGTATTTCCCACGCACATGAAAGGGCGCGAGGTCGTGGATGGTCGAAACGAGTTTGCACGGCGCTTTGTGGAGCATGCGGCGGTAGCTCGGCACGTGGAGCACGTCGGTTTGGTTCTCTTTGAGCCAGCGTGGGAGCACCGTTTGATGCCAGACGATGTTTTTCACCGCTGGACGCCATTTTTCAGCGACGGGCACGATGCGCATTTTTTCGCGGGCGAAGTCAAAGAGAGGAACATCCTCTTCCAGCACGAGCAGGCTGAAGTTCACGTCGTCTGCATGCGCAAGGAGCGCACGTGTGAGAGCGAGGACATACTGCCCGACGCCGCTTTTGCCGCGCTGCATGACACTGGTGGAAAGGGCGACATTCATGCGCGTTGAGGTGTCTGGGAGGTGATGAGTGAACGAGCGATCTCACGGAGCGAACCGATGCCGAAGACCACAAGGTCGGTGGTGTAGCGCTTCAGCAGTCGGCGTGGCTCCTGGGCGAGGCGGAAGAGCCATTCCATGCCGAGGACCTGCATCCAGCGTGGGGCGCGTTTGACGGTTCCGGCGAGGAAATCGATCGTGGCACCGACGCCGATGCTCACGGGCACGCCGAGGGCTTCATAGTTGCGTGCGATCCACTTTTCCTGCTTTGGGCAGCCAAAAGAAACGAGGAGCAAGTCCGGCTTCGCCTCGCGCACTCGCTCACGGATAGTTTCATGATCCATGCGGTCGAGAGGAGCGAAGGGTGGCGAATAAGCACCGGCGATCTCGATCCTGGGGTGCTTCGCTTCGACATTGGCGATGGCTTTGGAGAGCGATTGCGGCTCGCCACCGAGGAAGAAGACGCGCCAGCCTTCACGCTCAGCACGGGCGAGGAGTTGGGGGACGAGGTCGGAGCCTGCCACACGCTCAGGCAGCGCTCGGCGGAGCAGTTTGGACAGCCAGACAAGCGGTGTGCCATCGCAAACGACGAGATGAGCAGCATCGAGAATGCGCCGCAGTTCGGTGTCGTGGCGTGCTTGGACGAGGAAATCGACATTCGCCGTGGCGAGGTAGTGCGGCCGCCTTGAGGTGATCATGGAGCCGATGCGTTCCATCGTTTGTGGCATGGTGACGACGTCGAAGGGCACATTCATGAGGCGCACTTGCTTGCGCTGCTGCGGCTCAAAGCGGCGGTATTCGGCACTGAGGCCCGCACCGATGCTGCGCCAGCCAAAACGGGCTTTCGCGACTCGAATGCCGTTTTCACGCAGGTGCTGGCGAAGCGGTGAGTTTTGCAGAGCACGGACAATTTCATCGGCAAAGGCCTTGGCGGTATCCGCGAGCAGAATATTGGCTCCGTGGGTCAAATCGAGGCCCTGAGCACCGATGGTGGTCGAAACGACCGGTGTGCCGATGGCGAGGCTTTCGACGATTTTCAGTCGCGTGCCGCCGCCGATGCGAAGAGGCACCATTTGCAGCCAAGCGCGACGATAGTAGGGCCTCACATCGGGCACGCTGCCGGTGACCGTGACGCCTTGAAGCTTCGCATAAGCCTGAACTTCAGGAATGGGTGATTTGCCAACAATCATCACCCGGAGTTCCGGGATGCGCTGAGTGAGCTGTTCATGGATTTCGCTGAAAAACCAACGTAGAGCATCGACGTTCGGTGTGTAGTCCATGGCACCACAAAAGAGCACGGTGGGCTTGGCGCTGCGTGGCTCGGGGTCGATCTCAGCGCGGAAGTAGTCGAGATCGACGCCATTGGCGACGACCTTGAGCGGAGCCGTTTTGCTGATGTGCTGGCGCACGAAGACTTCGTCGTCCGGACCGCAGAGCACTTGGAGCTGGCTGCGTTTGGCGACTCGCTTTTCGAAGCGGCGCATTTTGACGAGGCTCTCCCCGGCCAGTAGCTTGTCTTTAAGCGTCCGTGCATTGAAAGCGGCCTGCTGCGTCTGAAACTGAAGGTCCACTCGGCTGCGGTCGATGCTGAGTGGGATGTCTTTGTGCTCATCAAGGAAGTATTGGGCGAGCACGATGTCGCAGACATGAACGAGGTCGTATGAATTGCGCTTGAGCTGGTCGCGGATGGCATCGGCGATGTGTGGCAGCTTCCAATGATGAATGGAGGAAGGCGTGCGGCTGAAAAGACGATTGGGGATGAGTTTGGGCCATTCGGGATGCTGAAACGGCACGAAGCGCACATCGCGGCAGAACTCTTCGAAGACGTGGCGCTGCTCCATGCGCTCGCCGTTCTCGCTGAGTGCGATGAGATCGATGGTGTGATCGCGGGCGAGTTCGCGAAGCAGATGAAACGTGCGCTGGTAAGTGCCACGGTCGATCGGGAATGGGATGTAGGGATAGATGACGAGGATGTTCATGGGCGTGATGAGAGTGTCGTGCGGAGTGAGTGGATGTGCATCGCCCGCAAGTGAGGGGGATTGGGCTGTAGCTTGGCTCTCCAGAGCCGAGTGATTTGGGGGTGTGCGCGAATCATGAGACGTTCGTTCTCGGCTCTGGAGAGCCAAGCTACGGGTGCTCAGTTGAAGCGATGCCAGAGGGGCGTGTAGTGGCGCAGGTCGATGGGCTTGGTGGACCAGAGCATGAGGGCTAGATCGTGGAGCAGGGACTCACGCGGATGACGGGTGATGTCTTTGAAGCGGGCGAGGCGAAGACGATGAAGCGTGTTTTTCCACCACGGTTGCTCGGGGCATTTGTTGATCGAGCTTTGGGCGTAGTCTGCGGCTGAGTGGAAGGCTTTGCCGAGGCGCTGAGACTCCAGTTTGAGGAAGAGGTTGTGAGCGATGGCAGAGACCTCGTTGTGGAGATGTAGCAGTTCGTTGCGGCTCTTGGTGCTGCGTGTTGGATGCAGTTTGAAATCGACGCCTTGGGCGTGATGCGCGTGAATAGCCGAATCGGCTTCCAGACGCTGATGACGCTCGATGCAGCTCCAGTGATAGCGACCTTGGGAAGCGAGCAGGGCGTCTCCAAGGGCGAGTTGAGCTTTGGCGATGTTTCGGGCGACATAGTCGGCGTCGTCCGGCGTGAAGTTGGATTGTTGGAGGCGTGCTTTGGCGAAGAGGAGGCCGGAGCAGCGGTTGAAGAGCAGACGCGTGACTTCGTGCAAGGGGATGCTGGAGGCCTCGCGGTGGTGCTCGGTGTTTTCGAGCAGGCGGTCATCGCCAATGAGCCAGCGGTGGCCCATGACGAGGTCGTAGTAGAACATACAGGGCTTGGCGCGGCGGAGTGCGCGGCTGGAGATGATCTTGAACTCGACTTCGATGCCCGCAGCCGGAGTGAGACGCTCGCCAAGCTCATGCAGGGTGGCTTTGAAGCGTCGATCATTCAGAAAGGTGCTGCCGCGAACAAAAACGAAGAACTCGAGGTCGTTGTAGGGCTGGTCTGCCTCCTCGGTGCGAAGCACACCGCCTTCTCCACGACCGTAACCGCCCGCGAGAGCGATGCCTTCGAGTTTGGAGGCGGGAATGATGTCGCGAATGCCTTCGCGGACGAGATCGCAGACGTCAGCGAGATGCTGTTCTAGCTCGGGACTGCCATCGAGAGTGAATCGAGTGCTCATGCGCTGAGAAAGGCCTCCACTTGATCGACGATGGGTTTCATGGCGAAGCGTTGGCGAACCTCGTGGTGGCCAGTCTCGGTGATGGAGCGGCGAAGCTCGTGATCGGCCTGGAGGCGCAGGATTTGCTCGGCCAGTGCACTGGGATCGCCTGCTTCGTAGGTGAGGGCGTTGTCGCCGTGGCGGAAGAGTTCACGACTGCCACCGGTCATGGTGCCGATGACGGGAAGGCCGCAGCTCATGGCCTCCAGTGGAGTCAGCGCGAAGGGTTCCTCCCACTCCGAGGTGAAGAGTAGCGCATCGTGGGCGCGATAGACCGCTGGCATCTCGTCGGGCGTGGCGTTGTGCCAACTGATGGGAAGGGCGTGCTCTTGTGCGAACTGCTTCAACTGGGCGACGTAGTATGCATCGCCTTTGCCATAGACGTGGAGTTGGCCCTGGAAGCGGTCTTTGAGCAAAGCGAGGGCACGCAGCGCGGTGTGGATACCTTTGTCCTCGGCGAGGCGACCGACCCAGAGCCAGTTTCGTGGCTCACAAGTGACCGGGGTGCCACTGAAGTGATCCGTATCGACGGGGCAGTGGATGACGCTGCCGTGATCGACGGCGTAGCCTTGTTCGGCGGTGAGTTCGCGGAGGCGTGCGCTGGTGAAGTAGAGTCGTTTGAAGCGGATATCGCTGACGGGATTTGTCGGGGCGACGGACTGCAACTTTTCGCGATGACCGAGCAAGGACCATGCTGCGCGTTGGGCTTTGGAGGCGAGTGATCCGCTGCGGCGATTCCACCAGTCGAGCCAGACATCGGCTTTGAGGCTGCGGAGGATCCAATGATCGCTCACATCATAGACGGTGGGGATGCCGAGGTGTTGGAGAGTGAGGCAGAGCGATTTGGACAAGCCGTTCATGCACCAGACGTGAACAATGTCCGGCTGAAACTCGGCGATGGTGTGGCGCAGGGTTTGGTTGTTGTGCGTTTCGAGGTGCTGGAGCTGGCTGAGCCCGAGCCAGGGGTGTCCGTAGTAGCCGTGGATGCGCAATGAGCGATCGACGTGGCTTTGATTCGTTGGTGCAGGCTGGGTGTCGGTGCCGTGATCACTGGTGAGGACGCGAACGGTGTGGCCGCGCTGACGAAGAGAGTCCGTGATGGCGGCACAGCGGAGTTCATAGCCGCCAACGTAGAACGGCGGGTAAAGATTGGTGAGGGTGAGAATGCGCATGAGGTGTGTGCGGATCGATACGGGATGGCGAAGGTGATGTCAGTCCCCGCAGGTGTGGGGGAAGTAGCTTGTCTTTGATTTTCTGTGCTCATCCTTCGGGCAGCCAGGCTGTCTATCTCCGGTGCGCTCCCGATTTCAGGGGCGAGGGAATTGGAGCGTGGGGAGGTCGCGGGACGTTCGCTCTCGGCTCTGGAGAGCCGAGCTACGGTGGAGAGTAGCTTGCCTCTCCAGAGGCGAGAGGTGCGTCGCTGGACTATCTTACTAGCGCTGGGTGTTCTTCGGGAGCCGGGCGACGCTCAGTCTCGGCTCTGGAGAGCCAAGCTACGCAATGAATCCGGCGTGTTTGCCGGTGCGTTGGTTCCAGCGGATGCGGAGGGCGTGAGGGAACTCGGTGAGGCGTTTGTGGTTGGCGAACCAGGCAAGGTCGTGGCGGGCGTCGTTGAGGAAGCCGAGGGCGACGGTCTTGAGCCAGCTCTTGTCGCGGGCGGTGATGCTACCGGCTTGAGCGAGGGCGCGTGCATCGCCTTGGGCGCGTTTGTGGGCCTGCTGAGGCGTGTAGTTGTGGCTGTGCATGGCGATGGACTCGGGGACGTAGTGGATCGCGTAGCCCTGGGCTTTGCACCAGCGGGTGTATTCGTCGTCTTCAGCATATTGCAGGTCCTCGCGGAAGCCTCGCTGTGCCCACACGTCTTTCCGCAGGCCGCTGCTGACCATGCTGAAAAAGTGGTCCCACTTGGCGGATTCACGCTGAGGGCCGAAACAGCGGTCGTAGTCGCAGGCGAAGACGGCTTGGCAGTCCGGGCGTGGGATTTGTCGGCCAAAGCAGGCGGCGACTTTTTCATCCAACAGGGCGTCGGCGAGCGGACGGAGCCAATTGGTGCCCTGGGGTGTGGCATCGGCATTGAGGAAGAGCACGCGCTCAGCCTTGGCGAGTCTCATGCCGTGATTCATGACGCGGCTGGGATTGTATTCCTGCGGGGTGATTTGGATGAAGTGGGCGGGTTTGGCCGCGCGAATGAGTTCTTGAGAGCCGTCGGTGCTGCCGCTGTCGATGACGATGAGTTCGACGTTGGGGTAATCCTGTGCGGCGAGCGCTGGCAGGGTCTCCTTGAGCGCCCAGGCTTCATTGTAGGAGCGCATGACGATGCTGATGAGGGGCTGGGTCATGGGATGGCGTTTGGTGTAGCTTGGCTTTCGCTTCGCGGCTTCGCAGCCAGAGCCGAGGTGTTTGGCGTGGGCCTGGAGACGTTCTTCTCGGCTCTGGAGAGCCGAGCTACGGGTTGGTGCAGGCCGTCATAAACCCTCGCGACTCGCGCGGCGATGCTGGGCACATCGAACTCGGCGAGGACGTGGGCGCGGGCTTCTTCGCGAAGGTGGCGATGGAGGTGGGCGTCGTTGAAAACGGCGTCGATGGCTTGATGGAATGTGGCGGGTGTTTCGAGGTCGTAAAGGAGTCCGGTGCGACCATGGTCGATGAGAGCGATCGGGCCTGAGGTTCGAGAGGAAAGGACGGGGGTGCCGGCGGCCCAGGCTTCGAGAATGACGATGCCGAAGGGCTCCGCCGTGCTGCTGAGAGCGAAAACGCGAGCTTGCTGGATGAGGCCGATGAGTTCGGCAGAACCGGAGACGAGGCCGCCTGTGAGCAGCACATCATTTTGCAAACCAAGGCGCTCGATTTCTCGATGCAGCTCCTCGACGACGCTTTGCGTGGTGCCTGCGCCGATGAGGACGAGCATGGCCTTGGGGTGGCGGCGTTTGAGGTCAGGAAGCTGCCGCACGAGCCATGGGAGGTTCTTCGCGGGATCGAGGCGGGCGACTTTGACGATAAGATCACGTCCGGCGATCTGTGGAAAGGCTTTCAAAGCCGCAGCGCGATGATCGACGGCATACTGCGCGGCGGGCACGCTGTGAGGCTGCACGATGATGCGCTGCTGCGGATACTTTTGCTGGAGGAGCTGAGCTTCGCGTGGATTGCAGGTGAAGATGGCGTCGGTGAGTTCGAGGACGCGACGACTCTGCACGAACGCTCCGAGTGCTTTTCCCCATTCAAAGCCACCTTGTAGAGGGGCGGTGAGTTTTTCGCTGACTTCGCTCGGGATGTCGAGAGCGCCTCCGTGGAGCGTGACGACGTGGGGAATCTTTTTCCATCGTGCCACACGCAGACCGATGCCTGCGATGCGGTTGAGAGCGTGGCTGTGGATGACGTCGGCTTTGCTTTGCAGAAGCCGCGCAAAGAGGTCGAAGGAAAAGAGGTTGCCGCCCCAGGAGGTGAGTTCGGCGCGTTGGCTCGCTGAGATGCCGAGCACGGGGGCGAATGCGTGATAGCGGCTGACCTTGGCACCGATGTCGCGAATGGGATCGCTGGCATCTAAAGCGCTGATTTTTGGAGCATGCACAGCGGAGGAAATGCCGTGGGTCTGCAGACCTTGGATGAGACGAAGCACAGCCGTCTCGGTGCCGCCCCACTGAGCGGGTTCGTATTTGCGGAGGATGTGGGCGATGTGCATGGCGGGTGAAGTAGCTTGGCTCGTAGCTTGCCTCTCCAGAGGCGAGAGGATTGGGGGGGGGGCGGAGTCAGGAGACGCTCTTCTCGGCTCTGGAGAGCCAAGCTACGGCGAGAGGATTGGGGGCGATGCGGAGTCAGGGGACGCTCTTCTCGGCTCTGGAGAGCCGAGCTACGGCGAGAGGATTGGGGGCGACGCGGAGTCAGGAGACGCTCGACTCGGCTCTGGAGAGCCAAGCTACGAGGTGGCGTAGTTTGCCTCGACTGCAGCGAGAGGCTTGGTTG
The DNA here is from genome assembly GCA_016713245.1 of Verrucomicrobiaceae bacterium. Taxonomy (GTDB): domain Bacteria; phylum Verrucomicrobiota; class Verrucomicrobiia; order Verrucomicrobiales; family Verrucomicrobiaceae; genus Prosthecobacter. The sequence goes on from JADJPM010000005.1 coordinate 263,873, forward strand.
CTTTGGGTTTGAAGAAGCGGCGGCGAATGGCGAGGCGTTCCTCCGACTTCAAGGCAGCTTGCCACAACGCCCCTACCGTCACGGTGGCGGCGAGGCCGCCCGGTAGGATCGTGGTGAGCAGGAGACCGCCTTGAAGCGGAGGAAAGTGGGGCGCGATGGCGAGGATGAGCACAGCAGGCAGGCTGCAAAGCACGGGGGCGAGCAAGGCCTCACGCAACAGACGCAACGGAGAGATGCCGATGTCGCGGGACATCCAAGGCCAGAGTTTGAACCAGCCAAAGTAGAGCGTGGGAATAAGGGAGCCGACGGCGACGCTGACGACGTTTCGGAACACGAGCACGAGGGTGATGCTGAGAGCGAGATTGGCGACGGCTTCACCGATGCCGAGCCACATGAGGCGACGCTCGTGACCGGTCATCATGTAGATGCGTTTGCTGACGCTGTGAGTGAGCGTGGTGGTGTAAAACCAGAACAGCAGCACTTGCGAAACGAGGAAGGTCTCGTGGCTGATTTGAGCCTCGCCGGTGAGGAGTCTCAGCAGGTGCTCCATGCCGAAGGCGCAGAAGATGTAGAGCGGTGTGGCGATAAGAGCGCTCCAGCGTGTGCCGCGGCGGAGGAGATCGCGCACGGAGGCATGATCGCCCGTGGCATGCAGATGAGCTGCGGCGGGCGAAAGGGTGTCCTGAAGCTGCTTGGTGAATTGGGAGAAGACCTCGGCGACCTTGGCTCCGGCCTGGTAGAGGGCGATGGCGCTGACGGAGAGCGTGGCACCGAGCATAAGTTGGTCGGTTTTGCCCAGAATGATGTTCGTGGCGGTGCTGATGTAGGCGAAGATGGAGAAGGCCATCGTTTCACGCATCACGGAGCGTGAGAAGAGCCGTGGACGCAATCGCACCTCGGGCATGTGTTTGAGGGCAAAGGCTGCGCAGACAAGATCGGGGACCAGCGCGAAGAACAGCGCCGTGATCATGATGCTGAGAAAGCTCCACCCTGCGTAAACAGCCCAAGCGATGACGCCGAGACGCATCAGCATGGCGGTGGTGGTGATGTTGTTGGCCAAGCTGATGCGTTGCTGGCCACGCAGAATCTCCGGGAAGATACCGAGGGGAAAAGCGAGCCCGATGGCGGCAAAAAAGACGATCATGGCGATGCGGAAGTCGTCGTGGTTCGCTGGTGTGACATCAAAAAGGCGGATCAACTGATGCGAGCCGAGTGTGACGACACCCGCGAGGACGAGCGCGATGCCGAGGTAGAAAAACAGGATGGTGCTAAGCACCCGACTGAGCTGTGGCCAGTCTTTGGAGACGGAAAGCTCGGCGACTCGTTTTTGCGCGGCAAAGCCGAAGCCAAAATCGAGCAGGATGCCGTAACCAAAGACACTCCAAAGCAACGACCAGAAGCCGAAGGATTCTTTTGGGAGCGATTGATAAAGCAACCGGAAGGTGACGAGCCCAACGACAATGCCGACGAAGGTGCGGAGGTAGTTCGAGAGGGCGTTGCTCCAGATGCGGTGTTGGACGTCGGCGTAGGTCATGTGCGTGACGAAGTGTGCTCGCGGACGGATGGAGGGACAATCCCCTCAGGTGGGTGGTTGGCGTAGCTGCCGTAGCTTGCCTCTCCAGAGGCGAGGGTTCGGGGGTGGCGAGAGTCGTGGAACGTTCGTTCTCGGCTCTGGAGAGCCAAGCTACGGGGCTGTCAGCGCATGAATAGCCAGGTGTTCTCTTCCACAGCGCGGGTGTGGAAGCCGAGGGTGTAGATTTGCTCGACGACACGCTTCGCGACGTCCTCTCCGACGATGCCGGGATGCAGCTCGATGATGATGCGGGTCACACTCTTGGGCAGTTGCGTGAAGTCGAGATACGCCTCGGCGCCTTCGATGTCACAAATCAGGGCCGTGGGCGGCTCTGGCATCCGGCGGATGATGGACGGCAGGCTCAGTGAGGGCACGGTGATGCGTTTGCTGCTGTCGCTGGCAGTGACGATGCTGTTTTCCCAAAACTCACCGCCGATGTCGAGGCTGATCTCTCCATCTTCCGCAGACGCGGCGGCCTCAATGAGCCGAGGTTCCAGTTTGTTGAGTGCGTAATTTCGTTTCAACATCGCCAGGGTGTTTGGATTTGGCTCCACCGTCACGTGGTGGCGCACGCCGATGACTTTGCGACAAAAGAGGCCGATGAAGCCGATGGCGCCGCCGAGCTCCAGCACCACGTCTTTTCGGGTCAGGCAGCGGAGTGCCAACCGGCGCTCTTGGAACTCGTAGCGGTCCTGCAGGATGTGATTTTTCATCAGCGGGGAGAGGCGGCTGATGTCGAGTTTCACGCCATGGAGTTTGGCACGCCTTTTGGCAGGCAGGGTGAACTTGAAATGCCAGCGGGTGAGGAAGTCTTGAATGAAGTCGGGATAGGTGAGTGTCATATTTTTAGGCGGCGAGGGCGTGATGACGGGCGTGTGTGGCGGCGGGAGCGATGGCTTGGGCCATGAGGCGGTGGATGTGTGGGATGTGGGTGATGTCGGCGGGCACGTCCGGTGTGCTGCTGAAGAGCGTGGCGTAGCTCTGTGGGTCGTGCGGGTGGTAGCCGTGCATGGCGCGGATGGGGCGCTCACCCATGTGACTGGGGACGATGAGGGTGCCTTCGCGGACGAGGAAGATGAGTTCGCCGAAGCGGCCATCTTCAAAGTGGGCACGCATGGCTTTGAGTTCGTCATCGGGGACGATGCGGCCTTCGTTCACGGTTTGGAGAGCTGCGGTGATGCGTTGGCGGGCATTGTCATTGAAGAACCAGAAGCGCGCCATGGTGCTGTCATAGACGACGTTGTAATCCGTGCCAATGCGGAGGCCGAGGGCGTCGATTTGCTTCGTGAGATCGAGGTGCTTGTCGCAGTTGGCCATGCCGTGATCGCTGAAGACATGCAGGGTGACGCTGCGGTAGTGCTGGTGGGCGAGTTCGAGCGTTTGGGTCATCCAGGCTTCGTATTCGGCGAGTTTGGTGTCGATCTCGGGGGATTGATTGCCCACGCGATGAAGAAGGCCATCGAGACCGGCCCAGTATTGAAAAGCGAAGCGGATGCGCTCGGAGGTGATGTCGGCGTTGAGGTGGTCGCGATTGGTTTCTTCGCTCAAATCGGGGTTGGTGACGAAATAGGGCACTTTTCGGGCTTCGAGCTGGTCGAAGATGTTTTCGCCGCGATTCATGCCTTTGGGCTTCAGCGGGCTTTTTTTCTCGGTGAAGTCGTAGAGGTGGATTTGCTGAAATGGGATGTTGTAGAGGTCAAAGTAGCCTTGGAAGCCGAGGTAGCGTTTCACGACCTTGGTGAGGTGTCTGCGGACGATGCGGCGACTGGTGAGCGCTTTGGGAAGCCACCGCAGCCAACTCAGTGAGGCGAAGGGCGAGTTCTCGGGATCGTGGATGAAGTAGCACCAGTTCTGATGCTCATCCGGCCAGCGACCACTGAGGATGCTGGGCACGCAGGTGCTGCTGTAACCGAAAACGCTCTCCAGCTTGCGGCGATGCGGCGCGGCATGTTGGAGGAACTGCGGGCGGCTTTTGATGATCTCCCAGCCGCAGGCGTCGATCATGATGAAGAGGTCGAGATGGTCTTGCATAGGTGGAAGCTTGCCTTTCGCTTCGCGGCTTCGCAGCCAGAGGCGAGGGGTTTGGGGGCGGTTGGGATTCGGGAGACGTTCGGTCTCGGCTCTGGAGAGCCGAGCTACGGGGGGGCTCAGATGCTGAGGGCGGGCTGGATGAGGCGCTCGATTTCTTGGCGGAGCAGGGTGGGGCTGAAGGGCTTGGAAACGAAGAGCGTGGCAGCTTCGAAACCCTTGTAGTGACCGACAGCGAGCTGGCCGCGAGCGCTGAGAATGACGACGGGGATGTCGCGAGTGGCGGGATCGTTCTTCAGCTCTTCAAGAGCGGCTTGGCCGTCCATGATGGGCATGATGTGGTCGAGCAGAATGATGCAAGGCCGCTCGCGGCGGGCGATGGCGAGGGCTTCGCGGCCATCCGCGGCGACGAGCACGGGATGACCGAGCGGTTTCATGCTCAGCTCCGTGACGCGGCGGATGTGAGGTTCGTCATCGACGACGAGGATGGGTTTATCGGTGAGCATGGGTGAGAGTGCGGTTTTTGGGTTGTTGGAGGAGGGCACTCGCGCGGACTAGCACGACAAAGGTGGCGTCATCATGAGCGCGGGCTTTGTCCTGATAGATGCTGTGCATGTGGAGAAGACTATCGCGGCTCGACCAGGCGTCGATCCCCTCAACTGAGGTGGCTCGCAGCCAGTGGTGGAGCATGTCGCGGCCGAGTCCGCAGCCCTTTGGCAAAGTGGCATCACTGAGGCCATCGGTGTGCATGAGCAGATGGGTAATGCCGTTCAGATCGGCTTCCTGCTGTGGGTAAGTCGCGTCCTCCTCGACACCGATTGGCGGTCCATCCGCACTGATCTCGGTGATCTGATCTCCACCCGCGAGCAAGAGCGGACCATGGCCTGCGCTGCATGCCCGCAGGGTAAGGCCGTCTGCGCTGACGTAAGCGAGCTGCACGGTGATGAACATGTCGGCACGGTCGAGTTCAAGGAAGAGAGAAGCACTCAGTCGTGACATCAGCTCTCCGGGTTGCGTGGCGAGATCGAGGTGCGAGTGAAGCAGGCTGCGGAAAGCTGTGGCGAAGAGCGCAGCGGGCACGCCTTTGCCCATGACATCAGCGATGACGAAAAGTCTGCCTCCATCGGCAAGGGCGATGCCATCCAGGAAGTCACCACCGACCTCGCCGACGGTGGTGAGATGGCCGGCGCATTGCAGCGTGGCGCTTTGAGGGAGTTCCGCAGGTAAAAGGGAGCGCTGGATGTCTGCGGCAATCTGTAGCTCGCGTTTGATCAGGCGAGAGTGAGTGGCCTCGTCCCGACTGCGGAGGCTGTGCAGCAGCGTGCCGAGGAAGTCGCCCAAACTACGCACGACATTGATTTCACGGGCCTTTGGCTCCCACTGGGCGCGACAGACGCCGAGCGTGAGCACGCCAATGACCTGGCCGCCCGTCTCCAAAGGATGGGCAATGCCGCTGACGGCGCTACCACGGTAGGAGAGTGGATCTGCCTGATCAAAGACGCTAAAACCATCAAACCACTGATCCTGCTTCTGTATGGCAGCGCGGGACTCGATGATGTTGGTGTTTCCCAGGTCGATGAATGCGGTGGTAAATGAGTCAGCGGGTGCGGTGGCAAAGGCGGCTAGCTGGGAACCATCCGGCGTGAGCATGCGGAGGGACAGAAAGTCAGCGCCGGAGATCTGGCGCAGCTCCTCCAGCCATTTGGCAGCGAGTGCAACTGGTGGGACATCGTGCGCGGCCTCGGCACTGAGTCGGAAAATGTTTGCCAGGGTTTCATAGCAAGAAGTAACCTCTCCAGTCATCAGATCGAGAGTGGCAGAGAGATCTTCTGCTTTCGCTTTGGCCGTGCGGCGTGCGCGGCTCATGCGGAGCAGATTTTCACCACGACCACGCAGATAGCAGAGCTGATCGGTGAGTTGCTGGATGATGAAAAGGCCGCGCCCGGCCTCGCTTTCGTCGTCCTCGGGCAAGACTGGCTCGTCTGGCCAGTCGAATCCGCTGCTGCGGTCGATGAGTTGGATCTCGATGCTCGTGGCTGTGCCAAAGGCGTGGAATCGCAGCGGCGATTTCGAGTTGCTGTGAGTCACCGCATTCGAAGTGGCTTCGGCGAGCACGAGTTCCCAGGTTTGGCATTCTTCGGGCGAGAGTCCCTGGGTGCGGAGCCAGTGCGTTGCTGCCAGCACGGCCTCGCGGGCGCTACCCGGCGAAGATTGAAAATCGAGGTGGAGGCCCTCCGAAGGCTGGCAGTTGATCGTCATGGCAAGGTTTATGCGTGGATGATATCAAAGACACGATGCAGGCGTGTCAGCTCGATGAGCTGGGATACAGCGGCGGAGGGATTAAAGAGCTTGAGCACCCCTCCACGGGCGCGGAGAGCTTTGTTGAGCGAGAGCAGCACGCCGAGTCCGGAGCTGTCGATGAAGCGTGTGTTCGAGAGGTCGATGCTGGCTTCCATTTGATCCGCGATGCTTTGTGCAACGCGATCTTTCCAGGCGCGGGAGGTGGAGGAGCAGAGTTCGTCGGGGGCGGTGACGGTGTTTATGTTCATGAATTAGGCGGGGCAGGTTGTTGGGTTGTAGGTGGGGTTTGAGATGGTGCTGAAGTCCATGGAGCGGCTCAGCTTCAGAAAGCGTGGCAGGCAGCGCATGAGGATGCGCAGGTTCATGCGAAAGGAGCGGCTTACGCTGTAGCAGGCGGCGTGAGCGAGTTGAGTTTCGTGGTCGTCGAGGCCGTCATCCACTGCATCGGCAAGGGAGAAGACACCAGCGGGCGAGGTGAGCCAGAGCTGCTCAAACTCATCACCAAGCAGGGCCGCCTGGGCAGGAGTAAGGGGACGATTGCCAATGAGATGCATGTCGCCGCGCCACACACGCCAAAGCTGCGGCCAGCGGCCAAAGAGACCGCTGTGACCATTCAATGCATGCAGGCCAACGGTGCGAATGTAGCGATCCTGAGTGCCTGGTGGCGGCAAAATGACCTGCGTGCGGTTGAAGGCCCCTTTTTGATGCACCAGGCGAGTCCAGGCCATGCAGAGCAGCGCCAGCGGGGAGGTGAAAATCATGAGCAGCAGGGCAAAGACACGCGTGAGCCAACCGCTGCGTGCTCCGCCAAAGGGCTGATGCTTCAAGCTGGCGAGCAGGAAGTCGTCCGTGACCTCGATGAAGGAAGCGAGGCGCCAGTTTTCGAGACCGCTGCCCCAGGCGAAGGAGTGAGCGACCTCCGTCATGGCTCCGACGTAGGTTTTTGGTCCGATCCAACTACCACGGACGGTGGCCTGATCGTCAATATAAGCGGCGTCCTCGATGATGGAGCCTGGCATGATGTGCGCACCGTGGCCGATGATGACCTGTGGTCCGATCCAGGCTGGTCCTTCGATGATGGCGGTCGGCGAGATGCGGGCACGTGTGCTGACAAAGACATCCGACGCGATGCGGCGCATGGTTAGCAGCGACTCGGGCTGCACTTGGGTGAATCGCTTTAGAAGCACTGCAAAGAGGCTCTCGGTGCTCTCCCACAAGGGTTTTGCGGGCATGGTGGGCAGTGTATCCATCATCAGCACCCGCGTATCTGCACCCGGCGCAAAGAGACTGCGCGCAGCTTCGGGGTCTGGCTCTACGGCGACGGGAATGATGGTGAGTTTGAGGCCCCAGCGGCCGCCATTGCCAACAGCCCGGCGGATTTGGTCCGGACGATCTGCGACAAGCAGTGTGACGTTTTTCACGCCATCAAGGGCGAGCTTTTCGAGCCAGAGATCCAGCAGGGAGCGGCCCATGAAAGGCAGCAGCACGAGTGGCTTCATACGGCGGGCAAAGCCAGCGGCTTCACGATGATCAGGACAGATGAGGACGGCGTTCATGAGTATTACATTCCTTTGCCCAACACGATGGCGGGGACAGTTTTGAGAAGGATCCAGAGGTCACGAAGCAGGGACTGACTCTCGATGTAGCGGACATCGAGTGTGACCTGCTCATCGAAGTCGATGGTATTGCGGTCGCCGATCTCCCAGAGGCCGCCCTGGCGCTCGCCGACCTGCCAAAGGCAGGTGATGCCGGGCCGCGCATGAAGGCGGAGGCGGTCGCTGCAGGAGTAAAGCGCCACCTCGCGTGGCAACGGCGGACGTGGACCCACGATGGACATGTCACCGCGCAGCACATTGATGAACTGCGGCAGCTCGTCGATGGAGGTCTTGCGAATGAGGCGGCCGATGCGGGTGATGCGTGGATCGTCCTTCATCTTGAAGGTGATGCCCAGCGCCTTCTCATTCTTCGTGAGTAGCTCGGCGAGCTTGGCCTCGGCATCGACGCACATGGAGCGGAACTTGAGCATCTGGAACTCGCGTCCATGAAGGCCCACACGCTTCTGCTTGAAGAAAACGGGTCCGCCATCCCGACGGATGAGCAGTGCGACAAGGAGGAAGGCCGGGGAGGCGATGAGCAAGCAGACAAGGCTGATGACGATGTCGAAGAGCCGCTTGGCGGCATGGGTGCCGTTGACGACTGCCAGCCAGCTCCAACGCTTCAAACCAAGTGCCAAACGCATGCGAATGCGCCCGATGCGACTCTGCGCCTGAATGAGGCGAAGCGCTTGCTGTTCGGCGAGATGAAGTGCGTGTGTCATGAGTCGAATGTGATGCGGATGGCGGATTTGTAACTCCCCGCAGGTGGGTGGAAGTTAAGTAGCTTGCCTTTGATTCGCTTTGCTCACCCTTCGGGCAGCCTGCGGCTGTCTATCTCCGCTTTGCTCCGGTTCCAGAGCCGAGACGAGCGGCGAGTGATTCACTTCGAAATATTGGGTCTTGTTTGTGAGTCTGGAGACTTCGCTCTCGGCTCTGGAGAGCCGAGCTACGGCGACGTCTTCGAACATGTGCTCGAGGTCGGAGATGTAGGCGTCGAAGTCGTATCGCTCGGAAACGAGCTGGAGGCCGTTTTGGCCGAGTTCTCGGGCTTTGGCCTTGTTTTGGAGGAGATCGTCGATTCGGCCTGCAAAGGCGTTTCGATCCATCCAAGGCACGAGATGGCCGTTGCGACCGTCGATGAGCCAATCCTTGATGCCACCGGCGTCAAAGGCGACGACGGGAAGCGCATAACGCATGACTTCGAGGCCGATGGTGGCGATGGGCTCGGGCCAGACGCTGCTGAGGGCCACGACGCTGCATTCGCGGTAGTAAGCCTTCAGCTCTTCCTGTGGGATGAAGCCTTTGAAGTGCACACGATCTGCGAGGCCGAGCTTGCGACTGAGTTCCTCACAGTAGGCCTTGTGATTGCCATCACCGAGGATGATGCACTCAAACTTGCTCTTCACTTTGGCAAGTGACTCCAGGAGCACGTCCACGCCTTTGCCACGGATGATCTGGCCGGCGTAGAGGATCAAATTGCGATCACTGAAGCTGCTGCGGAGCGTGGGATCTCCCATGCGCGGCACGGGAGCGTGGATTTCGATGCGCTTGGCGTCGAAGCCGTTCTTCAGCAGTTCATCACGCATGTATTCGGTGACGACGACCATGCGGTCAAAGCGGCGATTGAGGGCGATCTCGCGCTTCTTCTCGCGGTAGCTCACGTATTTGAGCGGAAAGCCGCCACTGTTGTTTTTCACCACACACGCACCGCAGCCGATGGCGCAGTAGAGGCTGGCAGCGCGGGTGCAGATCTGTCGGGTGAAGTAATCATACTTGTAGCTGCGCATGCAGTAGATGTCGTGATCGTGAACCATGCGCACGAGCGGCACTTCGCTGTCCACCAGGGCCTGGATGACCTTTAAATCAGCCATCTTGTGCACATAAACGGCGTCGGGCTTGAAGGCGGCAATGGCAGCGCGAGTTCGGGCGGCGGTGTCGCCTTCGAGAGGGAACTGTGTGGTGAAGACCTGGTTCCAGCCTGCCTCATTTTTTCCAGTGCTAGGTCCGTGAAGGATGGCGATGTCGTGACCGCGCTGACCGAGTTGCTCGGCAGTGATAAAAGCATTCGCTTCCGCCCCGGCAAGGGCTCCGAAGCGTTCGTGGACATAGAGGAGTTTCATGAGGCCATGAAACTCGTTGAGTTCACGAAAGGTGAAATCCCCGCAGGTGGGTTGAAAGCGTAGCTTGGCTCTCCAGAGCCGAGAGTCTTCGAACGCTCTTCTCGGCTCTGGAGAGCCAAGCTACGACAAACGCTTCATTTGCTCGCGGAGGGCAGGAGCGGCGGCTTCGAAGGCTTGCTTGAGCTGCGCGATGAGGGCGGGCTGATTGGCGCGGAGGTTGTTTTCGGCCAGTTGTTCGAGCTCGCGGCAGAGTGTGTGCAGATACGTCAGGCCAAACAGGGAGCTACTACCCTTGAGCGAGTGTGCGGTGCGGCGCAGGGCAGTCTGGTCTTCACCCGTGACGAGCTTTTCGAGGTCGAGAATGCGCTCCGGCGTGTCTTTGAGCCAGTTGGCGATGAGTTCGACAGTATCTTCGACGCTGAGTTCATCGGCAAGCTGTTGAATGGCATCGTGTGACGAAGTTTGATCATCGGCAGACCAGGGCGTGGCATCAGCCTCGTCCTTTGACTCAGCGAGGACTTGAATGCGGCTGAGTGCTTCGGTGAGCGGCTTGGCTCGCAGGGGTTTGGAGACGTAGTCGTCCATGCCAGCCTCCAGACAGCGTTCCCGCTCTCCAGCCATGACATTGGCGGTCATGGCGATGATGCGACAACGTGGACGTTGCCAGATGGAGCTGGCTTCAATCTCACGAATAGCGCGTGTGGCCTCGTAGCCATCCATGCGCGGCATGTGGCAGTCCATGAGCACGCCGTCATAGACACCGCTGGCGAAGCGATCGACGGCCTCTTCACCATCGCGGGCGATTTCGGCAGGATAACCATGCTTTTCGAGCATCATCATGGCCATGCGAGCATTCACTTCATTGTCTTCGACGACGAGCAAACGCGGCTTGATGCCTCCCAAAGGCCCTGTGGCGGGCTTGTCGCTCAAGCTGGCATTTTCTTCCTCAACGGGCGCTTCCTGGACGAGGGCGACGCGCATGGGCAAGCGAAGCCAGAAGCGAGAGCCGGCGAAGCGCTCGCTTTCGACGCCGATCTGTCCGCCCATGAGTTCGACGAGACGCTTGCTGATGGCGAGACCGAGGCCTGTGCCGCCAAAGCGGCGTGTGGTGGAGCTGTCCACCTGCGTGAAGGCCTGGAAGAGCTGGGCCTGCTGGTCCGGCGTCATGCCGATGCCGGTGTCGGTGACACTCATCTCGATGGTGACCGGGCCTGCGGGCGGTGAATCCAGACGCTTCACTGCGATGCGGATGTGGCCTTCATCGGTGAATTTGATGCCGTTGCCGACGAGGTTCATCAAAATCTGCCGGAGACGTCCCGGATCCCCGATGAGTGAAGGTGTCACATCCGGTGCGATATCGACGATGAGCTCGAGTTCGCGAGCAGCGGCCTTGTGATGAAGCAGATCCACGACGCCGCGAATGACGGCGTCGAGACGGAAGGCTTCCTCGACGAGATCGAGTTTCCGGGCCTCGATTTTGGAGAAATCGAGAATGTCCTCGATGATGGTCATGAGCGCATCACCGCTGTGGCGCACGGCTTCGACCATCTCTCGCTGTTTGGCCTCCAATTGGGTATCCAGCAGCAGCGATGACATGCCGATGATGCCATTCATCGGCGTGCGGATCTCATGGCTCATCGTGGCGAGGAAGTCACTCTTGGCCGTGCTGGCGGCCTCAGCGGCTTCTTTGGCTTGCAGCAGCTCTTCAGCCGCTCGTTTTTGCTCTGTGATGTCTGAGCCAATGCCTAGGTATCCCGTGATCTGGCCCTGCTCATTGAACAAGGCGGTGATGGAGAGCCGCACAGGAAAATGGCTGCCATCTTTGCGGACATAGGTCCATTCACGCTCATCGATCTCTCCCTGGCTGGCCTTCGCCACAAAGGTCTCGAAGCCCGGCTGTATCTCGTGACCTAGCTCGGTGCTCAGTTCGCTGGCTCGTGCGATGACCTCCTCCGGCACATGGATGATGGCGGGCGTCTGCTTGCCGATCATCTCCTCAGCCTTGTAGCCGAGCTTGTGCTCAGCCGTGCGGTTGAAGGTCACGATGGTGCCATCCGGTTTGGTCGAGATGATGGTGTAGTTCGCGCTTTCGAGGATGGCCCGCTGCAAAGCATTCGTTTGCAAAAGCTGATCCTCGGCAACCTTGCGCTCGATAAACTGCCCCATTTGATTGCCAATGCCCGCGAGGGCCTGCAGCAGGGCGTCGTCTGGATCGACAATTTCAACACTGAAAACCTCGATGACACCGATTGTCTCTCCGCGTGCCACAATCGGGAAGGCGAGCGCTCCATGAAGGTTTGCTTCGGCGGCTACGCTCGCTCGGGGGAAAATCTCCGGCTGGGCGGCAAAATCACGGAACCACTGGCTGCGGCCCGTCTGCCAAACCAGACCTGGAAGACCGGAACCGGACATAAAGGTCAGCTCGCGGCTCATTTTGACGAAAGCGGCGTGGTCACGCGACGGCTCATGCCACAGCTCGGCGAGACGTAGCTGCTTCAGGTTGGCATCCAGCATCCACATGCCACCGGCACTCCAGCCGAGATTGGTGCAGATCATCTGGATCACCTTTGCCGAGGCCTGCCGGATCGTATCCGCATCCGCCAGGATGCGGCTGGCAGAATACTGGAGCGCACGGCGTTGATCATCATTCCTGCGTGAGGTCACATCGCTCTCGATGGCCATGAAATTGGTCACTTCACCCGCATCATTGCGGATGGTCTGCACTTCCAGAGCAGTCCAGTATTTGGTGCCATTGCGGTGGTAGTTCAGCACCTCGGTGCGGAAGCTCTTCTGCTCCCGCACGCACTCGCGCATGTGGGCGATCGTCGCCGGGTCGGTATCAGGTCCTTGAAGGAAAGAGCCAGGAGTGCGGCCACTGACTTCGGCGAGTGGCCAACCGGTGATGCGCGTAAAGCCCTCGTTCACCCATTCGATGCGCCCCTCGGCATCCGTGACCACGACGGCATTGTCCGTCCGTGCAGCCACGAGCGCTAGCTTGCGAGACTGCGCCTCCTGCTCACGCAATTGGGCACGCTGCGCGGTGAGGCGTTGATTGAGCTTTTGTAGATCATCCGAGGCCATGCGCTGCGTTTGCAGCACCTGCAGCAGGTCCATGGTCTGGTCATGGATGGCGAAGTCGCTCATCGTGAGTCCGCACGCTTCCACCTCGTCCGGCTTCGTGAACCAAGGCGTAGCGAGCATCACACCGCGCACAGGGGATTCCAAGAGGATCACCTGCCCCCGCAGCACGCGATGGTGCAACCGATCCTCCAGCAGGAAGAGGCGTTCCGCATGGCCCGCTGCCAGCGCATGGCAAAATTCGCCCTCGGGCCGCGTCGAGGAGAAAACGTCCTGCAATCGTGCCCCCACCACGGCCTGTGGGCACAGCTTAGGTAGCGAGGGGCCGACCTCGAGGATCACATCCTGATCATCCCACACGAAATAAAACGGGAAGGCACGCAGAAACTCCGCCGTCGGCAGACTGCTGATTACACTTCGACTGTCTGGCTGGAGATTCATGCCGTCGCATTCGTCCAGGAGACCTCAAACACATCGTGATCCGCGCCTTCCGCCTTGGTGGCGATGGCTTTGGCCGTGGCGGGAGTCGAATAGAGCTTTCCGAGGCCCTGCACCAGCCCGATCACGAAATCCGTGAGCCCCGGGCGATGCGTGAAGTAGTGAAGGTGAAGCGAATTCTCGCCCACGTCCGAGCATTCAAAGCGCGGCGGCTGCAGTTTCGGGTAGATCATCTGCACGCGAGTGTGGAAGTTGGGCAAATTGACGAGGAACTCCTTTAGCGAAGCTCCGCCCGCCTTCATCATGGCACCGTAGCTCGTGGCGGCCGTCTTGAGCACCCAATGCTCTCCGAAAGCGATCAAAATGGCACTCGCCGACGCCCCCAGCACCTCCGAAGCCGAACCGACGAGGTCATAGGTCATGGAATCCGGATAGGCCTCATTGCTGACAAACACATCCACATCCACCCCTGCCTTCTTTTTGATCTGTTCCCATTTGTCCTCCCCGAAATTGGTGACGACGAGTTCTTCGATGGCTTTGTTGACGAGTCCGTACATGAGAGTTGGAGAGGGGGATAGTGGACCTAAATGTGAACTCCGATAGACAGTCACGCACCCGCTTTCTTCTCCCCCCCTCAGTTGGGGGGGCAAGGGTTTCTAGATCTCTCATGTAAGCTGAGAGGTTGCAATGGCACTCAAACGCCGCGCTCTTTCGAGCATCGTGGGACTTGGCTCCGCCACACCGTGCTCCCATTTGCGGACATCTTTGGCGATTGCCTGAATCCTCCGACCAAAAGCAAACTGGCTTAGCCCCATCATCCTTCGAGCCATCAAAACTTGGTCAGCCGGGGACTGAATGGCCAATGGATAAGTGCCAAGGAACCCGATCAGGCGGGGCCAAAAGTAGGCCGTCGGAGCCACTTCGTCACGTTCCCAGCGTTCGTAATGTTCGCGCAAAGTGTTCAACCGTTCAGCGGCCTGAGCTTGGGTCAATCTCAGGACCAGCCTTCGAGACCGCAAGTGCTGCCCCAAGGTTACCGGCCTGATTTTGAACCCCTTCTGAACGAGTTTTCGCAATCTAACGGCTGCTCTGGAGGCCTTGAGGGTGAAGTAGCAAAATGGCAAAATAGGATGATACGTTCTTCACGTGAGCGTGCGGCTTGGAGGGAGAAATCGTTGTCTGAGGGCGTCGGCGATGAGGGGCATGGCGGTGAGGGTGGCGGTGTGGAGGGCGCTGCGGGTGAGAGTAGGGCGTGCGAGGCGGAAAAGGAGGGGGAGGAGCTTTTTGGCGGCAAAACCGGTTCCCGCGGCGAGGGCGATCCATTTGGCGGGACTGGCCTGGAAGTCGTTTTTGAGGCGTTGGGGCAGGTTCACGCGAGTTTCGATGGCATCGAGGGATTCGCTGATGCGGCGGCGGTTTTCGGCGAGTCGCGTTTTTAGTTCGGTGATGCCGTGGGGGACGATGGGAGCCATGGGCGGTCGTTTTGGAGTTCGGTGACGCTATGCGGGAAGAAGGACTGCGTGCGAAAGGCTCGGCGCATGAGGAGGAGCGCAGCGGTGGCGAGCAGGAGATTGAAAAAGAGCACCGCCACTGCGGCGGGAAGCACATCACCCTGCCAGAAGTGCCTCGCGAGCCACAGGGTGAGGGCGAGGATGCCGGTGAGGTAGGCGGTGATGGCGGCCAGAAGGGCGACGAGAGCGAAGACGAGGCCGCGGAGGCTGTGGCGGGCCGCGTCCGCGGCCTCGGTCTTCAAAAGCTGCCAGCGGGTGTCGAGGTAGTCGAGCGTGGCGGCCAGCAGGGAGCGCACGGAGGCGTTCAGTGTGGCGGGCGTGGGCGGCTCGGCGTGCGCGGGCATGGCAGCGTGGTTTTGGGTGAGAGCGGTGTGAGATCAGCGATTGGATCTGAGGGTGGACTTGGCGAAGAGCAGTCCGGCGGCGAAGGCGATGCCGATGGCGGTGAGCGGATTGGCGCGGGCCCAGGTGATGGCGCGGTCGCATTGCACTTTGGCCATTTCAGAGGCCTCACCGGCGTGTTTGACGACGGCATCACGCGTGTCGGCATAGACTTCCTGCGCGATCTTGCCGGCTTTGGCGGCAGCGGCACGCGCGGGGTCGATGACTTGATCACGCGCGGCTTCGAGGGCGGTGTTGCCGAGTTCGCGGGCGTCTGTTTTGATGTCTGAGGTGGTTGTCATGGCGAGTGATGGGAAAGGTGCGGCGGATTACTTGGTGATGTTTTCGACGGCATCGCGCACGCCTTCGGCAGGACGGGCGTCGAGCGCGTCGTCGATTTTATCGCCGACCTTGGCGGCGGGGCCTTTGGACTCGTTGCAGCTCACGGTGATGAGGGCGAGCATGCTGGCGGTAAGGATGAGAGCGATGGAACGGAGAGTTTTCATAGGGTAGTGGATGTCAGATGTTTCGTTGGGTGCGGATGCACGCTTTCCTTTTTTGCACGGCGCATGCCTGCGGGCTGCCGGCGGACCGTTTTCCCTCGTGAAATGGTGTTTTGGCGAGCTCGGCGTCGTTTCACGTCAAAGCGTGACGAGCGGGCAAAATGCCCGTTTTCGTGCTTCGGGGCTTTGCAGGCTGCACGATGGCTTTGACTGGCTCAGAGGCCGAGTTTCTTCCGTTTTCGATACAGCGTGGCCTGGTCGATGCCGAGGACGCGTGCGACGTCGGCGAGGTTCGGGAGTTTTTCGAGCAAGGCCTTGATGTGGGCGGTTTCGAGGGCTTCGAGCGAGATGGCATCACCAATGCCAGGGAGTGATTCGTTGAAGGCGTGCGTGGCGGGCGCGGAGTCGCCGAGGGGGAGGTCGGTGACGCCGATTTCGCGGCCGGGGGTGAGGATGACGGCGCGCTCGATGGCGTTGCGCAGCTCGCGGAGGTTGCCAGGCCATGAGTGGCTGAGGATGCGCTTGCGGGCTTCCGCGCTGAAGCCACGCAGGCTGCGGCCAAACTGCCGGCCGAAGAATTTGACGTAGTTTTCGGCGAACTGGATCAGGTCGTCCGGTCGGCGGCGCAGTGGCGGCATTTCGACAGTGATGACGTTGAGGCGGTAATAAAGATCTTCGCGGAAGGTGCCGTCCTGCACGGCTTTTTTGAGGTCGCGATTGGTGGCGGCGATGACGCGCACGTCGGCTTTGCGTGTGGTGGTTTCGCCGACGCGTTCGTATTCGCGGTCCTGGAGGAGGCGGAGGAGCTTGGCCTGGAGATCGAGCGGGAGTTCGCCGATTTCATCGAGGAAGAGCGTGCCACCATCTGCGGCCTTCACTTTGCCCCAGTGGTCTTTCACCGCGCCGGTGAAGGCGCCTTTCACATGGCCGAAGAGCTCGCTTTCGATGAGCTCTTTGGAGAGTCCGGGACTGTTGACGGTGATGAAGGCCTTCTCGGCACGCGTGGAGGCGTGATGGACGGCACGCGCGGCGACGGTTTTGCCCGTGCCGCTTTCGCCGAGGATCAAAATGGTGGCGGAGGTGGCGGCGGCGCGGAAGAGCACATCGTAAATGGCGCGCACCTCGTGGCTGGCGGACTCGAAGACGGCCTCCGGTGACTGGGTGGCGACCTGCTGCTGGAGATCGGTGACGCGTTCGACGAGCTTGTGGTGCTTTTGAATGCGCGAGAGCACGATGGCGAGCTGCTGGCGGTTGAAAGGCTTCTCCAAGAAGTCGAGCGCTCCGAGACGCATGGCCTCGACGGCGGTCTGGATGGTGGCGGCGGCGGTGAAGATGACGACGGGCAGGCCGGGATGGCGTTTCTGGATTTCGACGAGCACCTCGAGGCCGTTGTCACCACCGAGGGCCACATCGAGCAACACGAGCTGAAACTCCGCCTCGGCGAGTGTTTGCAAAGCGGTGGCGCGGCTGCTGGCGCTCTCGGTGTAGTGGCCGGCGTCTTCCAGGAGCTGCGAGACGCTGTCACGAATGATTTTCTCGTCGTCGATGATGAGGATGTCCATGCGGCGGTGAGATCAGGTGAGAGGTGCGACGGGGAGCTGCACGGTGAAGGCGGCTCCGTGCTCGGGCGCGGCATCGGCGAGGTGGATTTCGCCATTCATGAGGGTGAGCAGGCGCTTTACGATGGAGAGGCCGAGGCCGGTGCTGGGCTCGCTGGCGGTGGGGCGTGCGCTGAGCCGCTGATACCGGCGGAAGAGCCGCGCACGATCCGCCGCGCTGAAGCCGGGGCCGCTGTCGCGGAGGTGGATGCGCACAAAACCGAGCGATGGATTTTCCACCGCCGCGTGCACGCTGCCGCCGGGCGGGGTGAATTTGACGGCGTTGGAGACGAGGTTGTCAAAGACCTGCAGCAGCGCCTCGTGATCGGCCATGACGTGCGTGATCTGCGCAGGTGGATCGAGGGTGAGCGTGATGTTTTTGGCCAAAGCGGCGGCGTGACTCATGGCGACGGCTTTTTGCAGCACGGCGGCGGGATCGAGCGGCGCAGGAGCGAGTGTGAGCTGCTCCGCACGTTGATTGGCGAGGAAGTGCTTCATGTGCTCCATGAGACGCTCCGAGGTGGTGTGGATGTTGTCCACGAGGCTGGCGCTGCGCGGCGGGAGCTCCGCGGTGCGCTCATGCAGCAGGCTGGCGCTGAGCTGGATGCCGGCGATGCCGTTTTTCAAATCATGCGCGAGGATGCCGAGGATCTCGTCCTTGTCCTCGGCGAGGCGGCGGAGGTGATCGCGGGCCTGTTTGAGCGAGAGATGCGTGCGCACGCGGGTAAGCAGCTCGGCGCGGTTGAAGGGTTTCGTGACGTAATCGACGCCCCCGGCCTCCAGCGCCTGCACGATGACGTTTTTGTCATCGGCGGCGGAGAGGAAGATGATGGGAATCTCCAGCCACGCGGGATTTTGGCGGATCTGGCGGCAGGTGGTGAGGCCGTCCGTGCCTGGCATCATGACATCGAGCAGGATGATGTCCGGCGTGCGTGCCTGGAGGCGGCGCAGGGCCTGCTCCGCGCTGGTGGCGGGGATGATGTCGTAGCTCATGAGCGAGAGCACGCTGCCGACGACGCGGATGTTTTCCTCCTGGTCATCGACGATGAGAATGGTTTCGCGGTGGGCTGGTGTCATGCGCTGGCAAAGGTGGATTCGATGCGCCGCTCCAGGCGTGTGATGAAGTCAGGAAAGGAGGCGAGCGTCTCCTCCAGCTCGTCGAGCGCGAAGCCCTCCGCGAGGCTGTGAATGCGCGTGGCGAGCGTCTCCAGCGGCGGGCATTCGGCGGATTGGGCGAGCGAACGCAGCATGGCGGCAAAGCGCGTGACCTCGCTCAGCGCCATGCCTTCCCGCACGGCGGGCCAGTCCTGCTGCGCGATCTCACGCAGACGCGTGGCGAGCGGTTGCCACGCGGTTTTCGCAGGCATTTCAAACGCGGCGGTGTCCACGCGCAGCGCGGCGGTGTGTGGTTGGATGAAACGCGCCATCTCCTCAAACAACTCGGCACGGCTGTAGGGCTTGCGCACGTAGCCGTCGAAGGCGCCGCGCAGCTCGCCCTCCTCGGCGGACATGCTGGAGGCGGTCACGGCAATGACGGGCAGCGTGGCGAGATCGCGGTGCTGGCGCAGCTCGTGCAGCGCGGTGCGGCCATCCATCACCGGCATGCGGATGTCCATGAGCACGATGTCAGGCCGGTGCTCGTGCATGCGATCGAGCGCCTCGCGACCATTCGCGGCGGTGGTGATGGCGTGGTGAGTGGACCCGAAGTAACCGTGCGCGAGGGCGAGGTTCACCGGATTGTCATCGACGATGAGGATCTTTGAGGGCGTGAGCTGATTGAAATCGGCCTCCTCATGCCGCGTCTCCGTGCTGGCAGGCGGACGTGCGGAGATCGGCACCTGAGGCAGCGTCACGATGAAGGTGGAGCCTTTTCCCTCCTCGCTGCGCACCGTCACCGTGCCGCCCATGAGCCGCGTGAGACGCTTCACGATGGCGAGCCCGAGGCCGGTGCCTTTCATTTCCGCATCACGCGTGGCTTTGGCCTGCACAAAGGGCTCAAAGATGTCCTCCAGCCGTGCGGCGGGAATGCCGCTGCCGGTGTCCGCCACCTCCAGCACGAGCGCAAAACGATCCCGCAGGCCTGTGGCGTGCCCGCCGTGGAAATGCAGCCGCACATGACCCTGCGTGGTGAATTTGATCGCATTGCCCGCGAGGTTTAGCAGCACCTGCCGCAGGCGTGCACCATCCAGCAGGAGCGAGTGCGGCACGTCGTCATCCACCTGCACACGCAGCTCCACGCCTTTGCTGGCGCATTGCAGGCTGAAGAGCTGCCGTGCGAACTCCGCCAGCTCACGCACATTCACCGGCGTGCGTGTGATCTCCACCATGCCCGCCTCGATCTTCGAAAGGTCGAGCAGGTCATTGATGAGCTGGAGCAGCGAGCGGCCGCTGCGCACGATGGACTCGGCGTAACGCCGTTTTTTGTCATTGAGCGCCTCCTGCATCAGCAGCTCGCCAAAGCCGAGGATGGCATTCAGCGGCGTGCGGATCTCATGGCTCATCGTGGCGAGGAAGCTGCTCTTTTGCTGGCTGGCCTGCTCGCTCTGCTGCTTCTCATCGTGCAGCAGTTCGGCGCGGCGGGCGCTTTTGGCCGCATCCAGCAGCATGGCCCACGCCGCCATGCCGGCCACGATGGCGGCGATGCCCAGCGCGGAAAGCGCACGCCCGCCGATCTGGAGCGAGGAGGCCATCTGCGCATCCAGCGAGCGCACCCGCTGATCGAGCTCCAGCAGCACCGCGTCGCTGTGGGCATGCAGCGTGTCAGCGTGCGAACGCTTGACCTCGCGTGTGCTGAGCAGCGCGGCTTTCTCGCGTTCATCGCGTCGGCGTGTGTCGATCATCTCACGCAGGTCAGCGTAAAAGGGCCGTGCTCTTGCTTCAAAGTCCGCCAGCCTCGCGAGAGGCTCATCCTCGCCAAAAGCCTGCTGCAACTGCGCCTGAATCCCGGTGATGTGGCTCATCTGCGCGGGCAGCGCCGCCTCCGCCGCCTCAAAAGGTCGCAGCGCCTCGTCTTCGCCGCTGAGGATGAAGCCCAGCACGCTGATTTCCGCGTCCTTCACGCTGGCACACATGGTCTGCCAGGCGATGAGCATCGCGCGGGTGTGCGTGCGCCTCGAAATGGCCTCCTGCAGCCGCCACCACATCCAGATGCCGGTCACGCAGGTGGCCAGCACCATCGCGCCGGCGAAGAGGACGAGCATGGATTTGTGAGTGGCCGATTGGAAAGGCATGCCGCACCTTCGTCAGCCGGAGCCTGCGCCGCAAACGAAGGCGCATTGCAAATGGCCCGGTGCCGCGCCGTGCATCGTGCAATCTGCAAGGGGCTCATCGGAGGTCTCAAAGCGGCTGCACGAGGCTGAAAGCCGCCATTTCACTGGGGAAAGCCGGTCACGCCATGGCGCTGGCATGCGCGGTGCAAGCTGGAGGATCACCGTCACCCTCCATCCCCAATTCACGCTCATGCTCAACTACGCCGTCATCTTTTTCATCGTCGCTCTCGTCGCCGCCGTCCTCGGATTCGGAGGCATCGCCGGCGCCGCCGCAGGCATCGCGAAGATCCTCTTCTTCGTCTTCCTCGTCCTTTTCGTGATCAGCTTCGTCATGGGCCGCAAGCCCAAGATTTGAAGTCGATCACGCGAACACCAATCACGTGCCTCATCACATGCCTCGACCCTTTTTGAACTGGACGCTGCGCGGAGCCGTTGTCGCCACGGTTTATGCTTTGGTGCGTCGTGGCGGCGGAAAAGCCGTTTTGAGCGAAAACGAGTCCTCGAAGCCCGCGGTGGCGTTGAAGGCACGCGAGCCGCTCATCGTGCCGACGGGCTTTTGGGGCCGCGTGAAGCTGCTGCTGAGCACCACGGCCAAGGAGTGGTCGCAAGACCATGTTTTGAGGCTCAGCTCCTCGCTCTCGTATTACGCCATCTTTTCGCTGGCACCGCTGCTGGTGCTCGTGCTGGCGGTTTGTGGGGCTTTGTTTGGCGAGGAGGCGGTGCGTGGTCAGCTCGATGATCAACTGCGCTCCGTGATGGGACCGCAGGCAGCGCAAACGGTGCAGCAGATGATTCGCGGGGCCACGAATGCGGGTGCGAGCACGCTGGCGACGATTCTGGGCCTGCTGGCGCTCGTTTTCGGCGCGACGGGATTTTTCGGCGAGGTGAAATCCGCGCTGAACACGATCTGGGGCGCGGAAACGCCCGCCAGTGCCCGCCCGGTCTGGGAATGGGTGCGCACGCGGTTTTTGTCCTTCGGCATGATAGTCGTGATGATGACGCTGCTCATGACATCGCTCGTTTTCAGCACGGTGCTGGCGTTTGCAGCGAGTTACCTGGCGCAGCACTTCGCGGTGCATCCGGTGGTTTGGGGCGTTTTGGGCTTTCTGACCGGTGTGGCGATGGAGACGGTGCTTTTTGCGCTGCTGTTTCGCGTGCTGCCGGATGTGCGCTTTCCCATGCGGGATGTGTGGTGGGGCGCGGCGATCACGGCGCTGCTCTTTGAGGCCGGTAAATGGGCGCTGGGCTGGTATCTCGGGCGCGAGGCGGCTGCATCGGCATATGGCGCGGCGGGCTCGCTGCTGATCGTGCTGACGTGGATCTACTACACATCGATCATCGTGCTCACGGGCGCGGAGTTCACCCAGGTGCACTCACGGCTGCGCGGGGAGGGCGTGCGCATCTGAAACCCTCTCCACCTGCCGCCATGAGAGACGTTTTTGCCAAACACATCCGCAGCATGGGCATCGCCGCGCGGCTGCTGAGCGCCGCGCTGGTCCTTGGCTTTCTTTATTACGGTCAGCCGGTGCTCGTGCCGCTGGCGCTGGCTTTGCTGGTGGCCTTTGCGCTGCATCCGGTGGTGCGGCGGCTCATGCAGTGGCGGCTGCCGCGCGGTGTGAGCGTGGGCATGACGGTGGGCGCGTTTGTTTTGATCCTGCTCGGTCTGTCGTGGTTCATCGGCGGGCAGTTGATGAGTTTTGCGGAGGAACTGCCGAGCTATCGGCAGAATCTCATCCAGAAGGCGAATGAAGCCCGGGCGATGTTCAGCGGTGGCGCACTCGATCAAGTGCGGGCGACGGTGCAGGAGGTCAGTGGCGAATCTGCGACGGCACCCAGCACGGCACCGCAGGCGGCGGAGAGCCGCACGTTCAGCTCGTGGCTGGAATCCGCCGGCATGGTGACAGATCCGCTGACGACGCTGGGCCTCGTCATCCTGCTGGTGGCGATGATGCTGCTGCAATGGGGCGAACTGCGCGGGCGCTTCCTCGGCATGATCTCCGGCGATGTGACGCACACGACGAGTGCGCTGGCCGATGCGGGCAGCCGTGTGGGGAAGTATCTGTTCCTTCAATTTCTCTACAACACAGGCTTTGGCATCGTGGTGGGCATCGCGCTGATGCTGCTCGGCGTGCCGTATGCGGCGCTGTGGGGTTTGTGCGCGGCTTTGTTTCGCTACCTGCCGTATGTGGGGCCGCTGTTTGCCGCGCTGCTGCCGCTGGCGGTGAGTCTTGTGACCAGCAGCGGCTGGGGACAGGTCTTTAGCGTGGGCGTTTTGTTTCTCGTGCTCGAACTCGTGAGCAACAACTTCATCGAGCCCTGGCTCTACGGTTCAAAGCTCGGCGTGTCGGAGATCGGCATCATCATGGCCAGCGTGGCCTGGACGTATCTGTGGGGGCCGGTGGGCCTGCTGCTGGCCACACCGCTGACGGTGTGTCTGGTCGTGCTCGGCGAGCATGTGCGCGGCCTTTCCTTCTTCGCGCGGCTGCTCGGCACGGAAAAGACGCTCACGGATGCGCAGTTCATCTACCAGCGACTGCTCGCGGGCGACAGCCTGGAGGCCTCGCAGCTCACGCGGGATCACATCCGCCGCGATGGCAGCGAGCGCTTCGTCTCCGACGTGCTGCTGCCCGCGCTGGCGCATGCCCGGCATGATGACGTGGCCCGCCAGCTCGATGATGAGGCGCGAGCTGGCGTGCTCGACGAGATCCGAGTCGTCTGCGAGGAGATGCCGGAGGCGGAAACGCCTGCCGCGAAGCCCGGCGCGGGATCTTCCCGCCAGGTCGTGCTGTGGTCCGCGTGTCCTTTCACCGATGCGGCGCTGCCGGCCTTTCAAAACGATCTGCAAATGCCCGCCGGAGCGCTGGAGGTGATCAAATCGACCGAACTCACCGGCGATGCCTTGCAGCGTCTCGCCGCGCTCGATGAAAAGCCCGCCGCGATCAGCGTCACGCATCTCAGCGAGGTGGACACACCACGCGTGAACGGCCTGCTGAAGCGTCTCGCGCGGCTGCTGCCCGGCGTGCCCGTGCAGGTGGCCCGGCTCGGCGGCGCGGTCTTTGCCAGCGAGGAACGCGAGGCGCTCATCGCCGCCGGAGCCTCCGTCTTTGCCACCAGCCTCAGCGAGGCACGCGCCTGGATGCAGGCCTATGCCGCGAGCTCAGTGCCTGCGGCCTGAAAAAACCTCTCTCCGTCCGCCGCACTGTTTCGCACTCCGCGAGCGGCCGGCACCGGAACGAACCCAAACCACACCATGAACACGAACGAACCCACCGAACTGCAAAACCTGCTCACCGATCAATTGCGCGACATTTACTGGGCGGAGCAAAAACTCGCCAAAACCCTGCCGAAGCTCGCGAAGAAGGCGCAAAGCCCCGCTTTGAAGACCGCCTTCACCAGCCACCTCGCGGAGACGAAGACGCACATCCAGCGCCTGGAGCAGGTTTTTGCCCTGCTGGGCCTCAAGCCGCGTGCGAAGAAGTGCGATGCCATGCAGGGCCTCGTCGAGGAAGGCGATGGCCTCGCTGAAGAGTACGCGGGCAGTCCGGCGCTCGATGCCGCGCTTATCTGCGCCGCGCAGAAGGTCGAGCACTACGAGATCGCCACCTACGGCACCATGCGTGCCTTTGCGAAGCGCCTCGGCCTCACGGAGATCGTGAAGCTGCTCTCCGCCACGCTGAAGGAAGAAGGCGCTGCCGATCAAAAGCTCACCCACATCGCCGAAAGCAAAGCCAACCCCGAAGCCCAGCAATAACTCCATCTCTCCACTACTCCAACACTCCACCTCACCACCATCATGGGCATCATCTCCTGGATTCTCTTCGGCCTCTTCGTCGGCATCGTCGCCAAATTCCTCATGCCGGGCAAAGACGGCGGCGGTTTCATCATCACCACGCTGCTCGGCATCGTCGGCTCCTTCGTCGGCGGCTGGATCAGCACCCTGCTCGGCTACGGCCGCGTGGACACCTACTCCGCCCCCAGCATGCTGATGGCCATCCTCGGCGCCATCCTCGTCCTCTTCATCCACCGCAAGGTGTCGAAGCGCTAAAGACTCGAAACCATTGTCAACGGTCCCAAGCCCTCGCCGCCATGTTGCGGCGAGGGCTTTTGTTTTGGCGGGTATGACCCTCACCGTTTGTTTCCGCCGGGGCCGTATTGGGAGCGGTCGTGGCGGAGGATCTGCCAGGCGAGCGCGGCGGCACCGGCGGTGGCGGCCAGGAAGAAGATCATCGCGAGGCCGGGATAGCCCCACAGGCGGAAGCTGGTGTCCACACGCATGAGGAGCGCGGCTCCGATGAGCAAGGCGGCGATGATCAAGCCGAGGGTGATGCGATTGGCGATCTTTTGGAGCGTGCCGACGATGAGGTGCTCGTCGATGGTGTCCACTTTGAGACGGAGCTGGTTGTTGGCGGTGAGGTCGAGGATCTGGCCGAGGCGGGCGGGGACTTTTTGTAGCACTTCTTTCGTCTCCAGCGCCATGGCGAGCAGGCTGGAGGGTGAAAACGAGGAATGCATGCGTTCACGGGCGACGAGGGCGATGTTCCGGCGGATGGACTCGTTCGGATCAAAGGTGGGGCAGAGCGTGCGACCGACCCGGTCCAGGTTGAGGAGAGTCTTCCCGAGCAGCGATAGCTCCGAAGGCACCCGCAGGCCGTTCGCGGCGGCGATTTGCTGCACATCCATGAGCAGCCGGCCGATCTCGAGCTTTGCGAGCGAGGCTCCAGCCTGCTCTGCGACGAGGATGGAGAGCTGGCGGCGAAAGGCGATCCTGTCATACGACTCGGTGGTCTCGCCGAGTGCTTCGGCGATATCCGCCACGCGATCTCCATCCGTGTCGGCGATGGCAGCGAGGAGCTTCAACAGCGATTCCTGGGTGCGTGAACCGACATGCGCCACCATGCCGAGATCGAGCAGCGCGATGGTCTTTTCCTCGGTGAGGAAGACATTGCCGGGGTGGGGATCGGCATGGAAGAAGCCCGCCACAAGCACCTGATGCAGATAACATCGGAAAAGCTCGTCGGCCAAACCTTCGCCATCGACATCCTGCATGATGAGCGGGCTGTGTTTGGTGACTTTGCGCCCGCGGACAAACTGCATGGTGAGCACCCGGCCGGAGGACAAATCCTCCAGCGGCTCAGGAACGTTCACCCGTTCGAAGCGCGAGAGATGCCCGGCCATGACGCGCATGTTTTCGGCCTCCACGCGGTAGTCCAGCTCACGCATCATGGAGCGGCGAAGTTCCTCGACCATGCCGGAGAGCTGGTATTGAGCCCCAAAGGCAGTTTTTGCCTCCAAGAAAGCGGCCACTTCGCTGAGCGCCTGCAAATCATCCGTCACGATCTCCCGCACGCCGGGACGCTGCACCTTGACGACGACCTCACGCCCCGAGCGTGTCACGGCGCGGTGGACCTGTGACAGAGAGGCGGCGCCGATGGGCTCGGCTTCAAACTCTAAGAAGGCCTTGGAAAGGCGGACGCCGATCTCGTCGGAGACGATCTTCTGCACTTCGTCAAAGCTGAACGTCTTCACATCATCCTGGAGCCGCTCCAGCGCGGGCACATAACTGGGCGGAATGATTTCCGGCCGCGTGGAGAGGAGCTGGCCGAGCTTGATGAAAGTGGGGCCGAGCGCTTCGAGATCGCGGGCGAGTTCCTCAGCTTTCGCCGGCACTGGCGGAGCGTCGTCCGCTTTGGGAGCGATGGAGTCGGTTTCAGGCAGCTCACGCACCAGATCACCGCGGCCATATTTGTAAAAAAGGCGCACGAGGTCGTAGTAGCGTTTGAGGCTGGAAGGATTGAGGGACAGGGGCATGGAAGGAGGTGTTGTGTGATGTTTCTCATGGGCATGAGCCGTGCCGAAGGTGGCTCTTGAGACTCGGTGGGCGGTGATGCGGTTGCTGGAGCTTGCAAAAGGCGCGACGAGGTGATGCCGGTCAGGCTGACTGCATGGCGCCCGCGGTCATGAGGGCCAGTTGATCGCGAAAGCGGAGGTCCTCGTGGCGGATGCGCTCCAGGAGGCCGAGGATGGCCTTGCGCCGCAGGTGGGTGGCGAGAGTGATCAGGGACTGGGTGGCGAGGAGTTCGTGGAACTTGTGTTTTTGGACGAAAATGATCAGCGAGGCATCGGTGCAGGCAGAATCGTCGAGCAGGCAGTGAGACTCGCGGGTGAGGTTTTGCACGGTGAGGGTGCGCGTGGAGGAAGCGTGCACGCCGAGCTGCGCGAAGATGCCCTCCAGCCAGGCGTTGTGCTGCGTGGCCTCGTCTTGCTGGCTGGCGAGGCATTCGCGCAGATGCGGCTGCGTGGCATGCAGCCGGGCGAGCGGCAGCCAGCGCTGAAGCTGGCGTTTCATGGCGAGAAGCTCCCGCAACTGCGTGCGAAAATCTTGGTAGGCCTGCATGAGGGCCTCATCCGAGTGTGCTGCTTTCATGACGAGCGGGGGCGGAGGTAATGCTGCACGCCGATGGCGACGATGGAGCCGGAGACGGCGCAAAGCGTGCCCGGCGTGTCAAGCAGGTCGATGGAGCCGAGACCAAACAAGGCACCCAGCAGGCCGCCGAGCGCCGCGCCGGCGAGGGCGGCGAGGATGATGCGAAAGCAGTGTTCCGGCCCTTGTGGGGGCAGCAGCAGCACGCCGAGCGCTCCGCTGGCGAGGCCGAGCAATACCCATGCGATCATGCTCATCGCCGCATTGTTTGGAGTGGGTTATTTGACGACGTTTTCGACCGCGTCGCGCAGGCCCTCGGCAGGGCGTGCATCGAGCGCGTCATCCACGTGGTCGCCGAGGGAACGGCCGCGGTAGTGGTTGAAGGCGAAGATGCCGGCGAGCACCAGCACGATGAGGATGATGAGAGTGGATGTCTTCATGATGAGGTTTGGTTTCAGGGAAGGGTGCGCAGGCCCGGCTCGCGGGACCAGTGACGCGTGCTGGCCGCGGGGATGAAGGCGGTGGCTTTGGCGGCGGCGATGATGCCTTCATCAGGCTGAATGCCGGCCGCATGCAGCAAATGCTCGCCACCGGCATCGACGGCGATGGTTTTGAGGTGACCGAAGGCATCGCGCACGAAGTCGATGGCCGCGGCCTCATGCGCGAGTTCGTTCGCGGCATCGGTGGCGAGCAGCACGCCGACGGCGTCGAAGAAAACCGACGGTGTGCCCGCGAGCTGGCCGTCCACGGGCTGCAAACGGTCGTTGGAGAGCTTCGCGCCGCTGATTTTCGGCGCGATGAGTTTCACCTTCGCTCCGGCTTTTTCGATGGCATCGCGCAGCGTCTTCAAAACGGCCGCATCAGTGCCATCGGCGATCAAAAGGCCGATGCAGCGTCCGGCGAGCATCGGCGGCGATTTGCCGATGAGACGCAGCGGAGGCGATGCAGGCTGTTTTTTCGCCGCAGAGGCCGTTTCGGGCTTCGCAGGCATTTTTTCGATGCCGAGACCGTTTGCGACGCGTTGCGCGAGATCTTCATCAATGCCGCGCAGATGGCCCAACGTGCGCTCGCGGATGGCAGGCGTCTCCACTTTGGAAAGTTCAAACACGAGCGCGGCGGCGAGGTGCGCCTGCTCGGGCGCTTCGAGGCTGTGGAAAAACATCGCGGCCTGGCTGTAGTGATCCGCGAAGCTCTCCGGCCGCACGCGACCTTTCACGCCGTCATCGAGCCTCTCCGCGTGGCTGCGAAAGCCCTCCGGCGTCTCACGCGGGCCTTCAGGAGCGAGCGAGTTGGGCTCGTAGTTCACGCGACCTTTCGGAATGTGCATCTGCATGTGCCCGTCGCGTTGATTGTTGTGAAACGGGCACTTCGGCGCGTTGACGGGCAGTTGATGAAAGTTCGGCGAGCCGAGGCGTGAGAGCTGCGTGTCGAGGTAGGAGAAGAGGCGGCCCTGAAGCAGCGGATCATTCGAGAAGTCGATGCCGGGCACGACATTCGCGGGACAAAAGGCCACCTGCTCCGTCTCGGCGAAAAAGTTGTCCGGCATGCGGTCGAGCACCATGCGTCCGATGACGGTAAGCGGCACGGTTTCCTCCGGGATGAGCTTCGTGGGATCGAGATGATCAAAAGGGAAGGCCGCGGCCTCTTCCTCGGTGAAAAGCTGCACCGCGAGCTCCCACTCGGGGAAATCACCGCCCTGGATGGCCTCCCAAAGATCACGCCGATGGTAGTCGGGATCAGCGCCGGCGATTTTCACCGCCTCATCCCACACATGCGATTGCAGGCCGAGCTTTGGCCGCCAGTGAAACTTCACAAAGGTGCTCGCGCCTTCGTCATTCACGAGCCGGTAGCTGTGCACGCCAAAGCCCTCCATCATGCGCAGCGAGCGTGGCAGCGTGCGGTCGCTCATGGCCCACATGATCATGTGCATGGACTCCGGCATGAGCGAGATGAAGTCCCAAAAGGTGTCATGAGCGCTGGCGGCCTGCGGAAAGCCGCGGTCGGGCTCCATCTTCACCGCGTGCACGAGGTCGGGGAACTTCATCGCGTCCTGGATGAAGAAGACGGGGATGTTGTTGCCCACGAGATCCCAGTTTCCCTCCGAGGTATAAAACTTCACCGCAAAGCCGCGCACATCCCGCGGTGTGTCCACGGAGCCCGCGCCGCCTGCGACGGTGGAAAAGCGTGCGAAGACCGGCGTGCGCACATTCTTCTCCGTGAGCACGCGGGCGCTTGTGTGCTTCTTCAGCGACCGCGTGAGCTCGAAGAAACCATGCGCTCCCGTGCCGCGTGCATGCACGATGCGCTCCGGGATGCGTTCATGGTCAAAGTGCGTGATTTTTTCCCGCAGCACGAAGTCCTCCAGCAAGACCGGGCCGCGTGGCGTGGCGGTGAGCGAGTTTTGATTGTCAGAGACGGGCAGTCCCTGGTTCGTGGTGAGCGGCGTGGCGGATGGCATCGCGGTTTGATGCGTTTCACCGCCGTTTCCGGTGCTTGGCGCGGAGACAGACTTGCGGGCAGTTTGGCGTGGCATGGTCAGGATGTGGGTTGTGTGAGCCACGGCGCAGCGTCCGCGACACTCCTTCCATGTAAGCCCCCGCCGCCGCATTACAGGCGACGCGAGATTTTCTCATTTCACCGCGCTGTAGATGACGGCGCTGGGATTTCCGCCGGTGTGCACGAGGTGCAGGCCATCGGGGCTGAAGGTGATGCTGGTGCAGGGGCTGCTCAGCGGCAGCTCCAGCAGCAGCAGGCCGTGTGGCCAGTCCCAAAGCGTGAGCGGCTGTCCCTCGGCCGCGACGGCGAGCCGACGCGCCTGCGGCCCCAAGGCGAGCGCGGTGATGCTGGCGCTGAAGTCGAGCTGGCGCAGCTCACGCGGCTCCGCGTCGTCCTGGCAGATGAAAAGAGTCACGCCACTGGTCGTGGCGATGGCGAGGCGTTGCGTGGCGGCATGCCACGCGGCCACGGGCGGGCCTTCTTTGCCGATGGCGTCAGGAAGATGGATGCGCAGCGGCTTTCCTCCCACGCGATGCAGCACGCCACCGCGGCCGAGCGCATAAAAAACGCCGCTTTGCTCTCCGGCAAAGACGCCGAACGGCCCCTCGGCCAGCGCATGCTCACGCACGATGCGCTTCGTGCTCCAATCGACGATTTGCACGCCCGCACGCGTGCCAAAGGCCATCCATCGGCCATCAGCAGAGGCGGCGGCGGACCACGCATCCACCGCCACCGGCAGCGCCTGCGCGGAGATGGCCCGGCCATCAAAACGCTGCGCCTCGACCTGATCCGCGCCCCACGCGATGACGCTGCCATCGGGATGAAAAGCGGGCAGCATCGTCCAGTTCAAATCATCGCGTTCCGGCAGGCGCACGCGCAGCGCATCGAGCGGCTGCCGCAAAGGCGTGTAGCACATGCCGCCGCGCCGCTGGCTGCTGATGGCGAGCGTTTGTGAATCCGGCGAGACCGCGACGCGACGCCCGCCGTAGCCGGTGTGCGCATGGCTGGAGGCGATCTGCGTGGCACCGATCATCTGCGCATCATCATAAATGGCGATGCGTCCGCCGTGCATGAGTGAAAGACGACGCCCCGCGCCGATGCTGAGGCTCTTCAGATCCGGCACAGCGGCGCTGAGCTGCGGCAGGCCGCCCTCGATGCGGCGCAAATCATCACCCAGCGCGATCCAGCGGCCATCCGGCAGGCGGTTCAGCCGGCGCACGACCTGCTCGCGATTTTCTCCCGTGGGCGATTCCGCTTTGCGCAGCGCCAGCCACGCCAGGCGATCCGGCTCCGTGCCAGCAGCCTCCGTGACGAAGACAAAGGCCTGCTGCGCAAAGAACATCCGCTCGTTCATCTCATCCACGAGCACATCGCGAATGAGGGCGCGGCTCTTGCGATCCGTGCTGGCGATCGTTTCCAGCGTGGGAAGGCGCAGCAGCTCAAAGCTGGCGTAATCACGCCGCACCGCGACGAGACGACCGGAGATCCCCGGCACGAGAGGACGCTCCGAAATGCCTTCACCCCGCTGAAACTCACGCTGGTGCAACACGCGGCCGCTGCGTGCCTCCAGCCGCATCAGCATGCCAGGTGCCGCGTCCGGCGTGTCATCGTCCGAGAGGCAAAGAAGAGCCCCTCCGCGCTCCAGCGGCTCCCACAGCATGCTGGCGCGGCTTTTCAGCGTCTGCTCCCAGGCTGGCGAACCATCACGCGTGATCACGCGAAGGTGCAGCGCGGTGTTTCCGGCACGGCGCAGCAGCACGGCGATGCGGCGGCCATCCTCGCTGACGGCGCAGCCGTGGATCTGCTCCGCAAAGCGCCATTGATCGAGCTCACGCCGCGTGCCGGCATCCAGCAGCACCATTTGATGGGAGCTGGGAACGATCACAAAGCGTCCGTCCAGCGTGCTGGTGAAGCAGGAGGCATTCTTCAGGCTGCACTCCATTTCCATCAGCGGCTGTGGCAGCGCGGCCATGAGCGCGTGCCATTCCCAGCCGCGGAGCTCCGGCTGCGTGTCGAGCAACTGCTCGCGGGCCAGAAAAGGCTGCCCGGCGATGAGCTGGAGCTGCGCCACACGCACCTTCGCATGATACGTCTGATGCAAAGCATGCGTGGTGACCTCCGCGCCTGCTTTTTCCGCCTCAAAGGCACGATCACGCTCGATGGCGAGCTTTCGCGCATCCTCACGCGAGTGCGCGGCAAAGAGCACGCTGAGCACGGCGATCATCACACCGCCGGCGAGCAGCAGCAGCACCGCCGCGCTTTGCCAGCGGTAGCGCCGCACCAGCCGCGAAACTTGATACGTCAGCGAAGGCGGCCGCGCCGTCACCGGCCTGCCGGCGAGCCAGCGCCGCACATCCTCCGCCAGCGCCGCCGCGGAGGCATAGCGCCGCTCCGGCGCGGGTGACATGGCCCGCTGCACGATGTGATCGAGATCGCCCGTGATCTGCCGCACCTCCGCCAGCGTGCCTCCGCTCTGCCGCACGCGCATGCTCGGCGGTGGTGGCACATGAGTGCTCAAAAAGGGTCGCCACTCATGCGGTGGCAGCCGTTTCAGCTCCTCCGCGGACCATGGCGGCCTGCCGCAGAGCATTTCATAAAGCACCGCGCCGAGCGAATAGATGTCACTCCGCGTGTCCGCCTCATCCATGCCGCCGGCCTGCTCCGGACTGATGTAACTCGGCGTGCCCAGCACCTGGCCGAGACTCGTCGCCAGCGTCTCGCCGCTGCCGGAGGCCTCCAGCACCTTGCCGATGCCGAAGTCGATGATCTTTGGCTGCGGACCCTCCGCGCCCTCCGCGATCAAAAATTCCCCGGCTTTAGATCGCGATGCAGCACGGCCTTTTGATGCGCATGCTGCACCGCATCGCACACCTGGGCAAAGAGCCGCATCCGCTCGCGCACCGGCATCGCCGCCACCGTCACATGCTCCGTGATCGGCAGGCCATGGATCAGCTCCATCACAAAAAAGGGCCGTCCCTGCGGCGTGAGGCCGGAGTCCACGATGTTCACGATGCCCGGATGATTCAGATGCCGCAGCAGACGCTGCTCCAGCTCGAACCGCGCCACGATTTCCCGCGAGTCCATGCCCGGACGCAGCAGCTTCAGCGCCAGCGGCTTCTCATCCGCCGCCGGCGCCACCCGCCGCGCCGCATACACGTCTGCAAAGCCGCCGGAGCCCAGTTTTTCGCCCAGCAGATAATCGCCCACACGCCCCGCCGGCTCCGTCTCCAGGGTAAAGCTCAGGCCACCCGCCATCGCGGGCTTCATCAAACAGCCCGCGCAGAACAACATCCCCTCGCACGGTGCCCTTTCACGACACGCCGCGCACACCGGCGCCGGAGCAGGTGGAGAATCAGAGGCAGATGAATGAGCAGCAATCACGGCAATGCTTCATGTAAGTCCGGCGCGGCACATTACAGACGAGTTTCAGCCCGCCTGCAAAACCGCCAGCAGATGCCGCAGCTCCTCCAGCGCCTCCGACTCGCTCGCCGTGGTGATGGCGATCTGGCGGCGCAGCTCATCGCGATAGCGGCCGCGCAGCCGGTGCAGTTGCACGCGGAAATTCGTGATCGTCAGCCCGCAGCGGGCCGCCGCCACCGCCTGCGTGCCCGCATCGCCCTCCGCCAGCAGCCACGGAGCCATCGCCTGAAACACCGCCTCGCGTCCCGCCGCCGCATACTGCTCCCGCAGTGACTCCACACTGCGCCGCACCACCGCCTCCGCCCATTCACGATCAAACGAAAGATCGCCGCCATCCTCCATCGTCATCGCCGCCATCGCGGCCTGCGCCTGCGTGCTCTCCAACCGCTCCGGCAGCACACCGCCACCGCGCTTCATCGACCGCGCCACACGCTGATGATTCGCAACAAACAACTCCAGCGCCCGCAACAGCCACGAACGCAGCCGGCCCTCCTCGCGCCGCGCCCGCTCCAGCAGCTCGTTGCGCAGCAGCATCAGCATGAACTCCTGCGTCATGTCCTCCGCCTCCGGTGCCGGATGATGACGCTGCAGGTAGCTGCAAATCGGCCGCCAATACGCCCGGCATAGTGCCTCAAGTGCATTCTGGCGCCGTGCCTCATCCTTCAACGCCAGCAGAAGAGTCCAGCGAGTGTCAGGAAAGCGGGCATCGGAATACGGCATGAATGGGTTGGGCATTCTGAAGCACACACAGCGCATGCCCCAGCCCCGCATCAAGCCACCATCTCGCATCCGTGGCAAGGCGGATGCCACCGCCGTGCATTGTGCCCGATTGGCGCCACACGCATCGTGCATTGTGCATGCTCCATCCACGCACGCCTGCCTCCCGGCTGAAAACCTCCACGAAGGCAAAACTCACGCCGCGGCCTGCTGGCAGGCTTTCTGCAAAAGCACGCCGCGATGCACCCACCCGGCCTCGTTCACAGCCAAGCTCAAAAACCACTCATCAGCACGCAGATGCAGCACCGCCTGCACCTCCTGCAGGCCACCGCGCTGGAACTCCAGCAACTCGTCCAGCAGGAAATGAACCTCAATCCCGTGCTCGAACTCGATCCTGACGAGCCGCCAGACGACGAAGAACTCGAAAACGAAGACGACTCCGCCTCAGACAACACACCTGACGAACAAGAATGGGACGACTACTGGGCCGACGCTCCTCTGCCAAACACCCGCGAAGACCGCGATGAGCAACACCACGAGCACCTCATGCAGTCCATCACCGGCGTCACCTCGCTCAGCGAGTTTTTGCGTGAGCAAATCACCCTCTGGCCGCAGGACGATCCGCACCTCGCGGGCGATTTGGAGCTCCTGATCGGCTTTTTGGACGAACGAGGCATTTTGAGCCTCCCGCTCGCCGAAATCGCCACCACGCAAAAAGTGCCGCTCGCACGCATGAAGGCCGCGCAGGCCGTTTTGACCACATTTGACCCGCCAGGCATCGGTGCCGACGATTTGCGCCACAGCCTGCTCATTCAACTCGAACGCCGCGAACAATCCGAATCACTCGCCGCAGCCGTTTTGAGCCATCACTTCGACGATCTCGCCGCCCGCAGGCTCCCACGCATCGCCCAGGCACTCGGATTCAGCCTCGACGACATCACCCACGCCACGCGAATCATCGCCACGCTCCATCCCTCGCCCGCCAGCAGCTTCACCACGCCCGTCAGCCCCTATGTCACCACCGATCTCATCGTCGAACGCGAAGGCGAAGGCTGGAAAGCCCTCCTCACCGGCCAGGACATGCCGCGCCTGCGCATCAGCCCCGCCTACAAAGCCCTGCTCGCCGAAAGCAGCGCCAAAGACGCCCGCGACTACCTGCGCGACCACATCAAAAGCGGCAAACAACTCATCAGCACCCTCGCCCAACGCCAGGAAACCCTCCGCCGCATCGCCGAGGAGATCATCAAGTACCAGCCCGACTTCTTCGCCAAAGGCCGCGCCCATTTGCAACCCCTCACCATGTCTCCCATCGCCCGCGCCCTCGGCGTCCACGAGAGCACCATCAGCCGCGCCATCGCCGGCAAGCACCTCCAGACCCCGCACGGCCTCTTTGAGCTGCGATTCTTCTTCACTCCAGGCCTCACCACCCGCGCAGGCCCGGATTTGAGCAACACCGCCGTCAAAGAATCTCTCGCCGCCCTCATCCGCACCGAGGACAAAGCCGCACCTCTCAGCGACACCCGCCTCACCCAACTCCTCGCCACCCAAGGCATCTCCATCGCCCGCCGCACCACCGCCAAATACCGCGAAGACCTCAGCATCCTGCCAGCGAATCTCCGGCGGCAGTTTTGAGCGATGAAACCATCACCCCACCGCCGCCAAGTCCCGTCCCAGCAGCACGTCCAATTCCTGTATTCAGATTGAATTCAGCCCTTCCGATGTCTGTGACGACTGCTTTAGGAAATTCCACTGAGGCATGAGAGCGATACAAACCACTATCGACCCCATTTTTGCCCATCAACTCATCACGAGCCTTAGTTCAGCAAGGCCTGCACATTTTCGAGCAAGGGTTGAGTTGGTCTTTTCACACCTAACACCCATTCCCGAACATTCGTGACAAGATGATCGGCCGCAGTCCCGCCTTCGCAGTTGCGCAGCGCGGGGGTCTCCGCCATTGCTTGCGCCCCACCTTCCCCGCTTAACCCCAAACCCGTTTCCCGTCATGTCAGTAGCCAGTTCTCCCCGCGTCATTCAGGTCGGCCTTGCCGGACTTGGAAATGTCGGCGCGGGTGTGTTTAAGAACCTGGAGAAAAACCGCTCCCTCATCACCAAACGCACCGGCGCCGATATCCGCGTGGCTCGCGTGGCCGTTCGCGATCTGAAACGGAAGCGCGATGTGGAAGTGCCGGACGCGATTTTGACCACGGACTGGCAGGAACTCGTCAACGATCCGGCCATTCCCGTGATCGTCGAATTGATCGGTGGCACCACGACGGCCTACGACATGGTTTGCGCGGCCCTGAAGGCCAAAAAGATCGTTGTCACGGGTAACAAGGCTCTCCTCGCCGAGCGCGGCCAGGAGCTTTTCGCGCTCGCGGAGCAGTGCGGCGTGCCGATTTACTTCGAAGCAGCCGTGGCAGGCGGTATTCCCATCATCCAGGTGCTCCAGGAAGGTCTCGTGGGGAATCACATTCGCTCCATTCACGGCATCATCAACGGCACCTGCAATTACATCCTCACCCGCATGAGCCAGGCCGGCCTCAGCTATGCCGATGCGCTGCAAGAGGCTCAGGACAAAGGTTTTGCCGAGGCAGATCCCTACCTTGATGTGAGCGGCTGGGATGCTGCGCACAAGGCCATCATCCTCGCGTCCTTGAGCTACGGCTTCTGGATTCATCCCGACAAGATCTGCGTCGAAGGCGTGGACCGCGTGAGCATCACCGATTTCCGATTCGCCGAGCGTCTGGGTTACACGATCAAGCTCCTCTCCGTCATCCGGGCGGATGAAAACGGCCTCGTCGAAGTCCGCACGCAGCCCACGCTCGTCCCGCTGAGCCATGTGCTCGCCAGCGTCAGCGGCAGCTTCAATGCCGTCCTCGTGAATGGCGATATCGTCGGCGAAACCCTCTTCTACGGCCGCGGTGCCGGCCAGGACCCGACGAGCAGCAGCGTCATCAGCGATCTCTGTGAAGCCGCCGCCGTGCTCATGCATGGGGCAAGGCACAGCGGCTTCGTGCCGCACGGCCTCTACGGCAAATCGAAGCCCGTCGATGACACCATTTCGCATCATTACCTGCGCCTCACCGTCGATGACGTGCCCGGCGTGCTCGCCCAAATCGCCACCGAACTCGGCCAGCGCGGCATCGGCATCTCCAGCATGCTGCAGCCTGAAGATCTCGAATCCACCACCGGCGAGACCTCCCTCGTCCTCATGGTTCACGACGCCAAGGTCGGCGATATGAAACAGGCTCTCGACGCCCTGCGCGGCCTCAAATGCGTCCGCGGTGAACCGACGTGGATGCGAGTGGAGACGCTGCAATAAACGCTCTCCGCGAGAGGACTCGCGGACTACACTCTCAAACAAGCCCTGAAGCCCCTCACCGCATAATAAGACTGCGCCCCGTTGTGACCAATGAAGAGGCGATTGTAGCGGCGTTCGCCGTAAAGAGCGCCGCCGAGCTGGCGGATGTCGTCGGGCGTCTTCAACCAGCTTGAGGTCTTCCGGTCAAACTCGCCGAGCTTTTGCAGGGCGTGGTATTCATCCTCGGTGAGCAGTTCGCCCCCCATCTCGCTGGCCATGTCCATGGCGTTATTCTTGGGTTGGTGCTCTTTGCGGGATTCGAGGCCTTTACGATCATAGCAGACGCTCACACGGCCTTTGGGTGTCTCAGGCGAGCAATCATAAAAGAGCACCTCCCCCGTTTTTTTGTCCAAACCGACCACATCAGGTTCGCCTCCCGTCTCCTCCATCATTTGCAGCGCCCCCAACTTCGCTGGCTGCGCATTCAATCGCTCCTCCACCTGCGCCCACTCGATGCCGCGATGACGCGGCATGTTTTGCTCAAACCGGGCTTTCAGGATGGCGAGTAGTTTGTCACGCTGTTTAGGCGACAATTTCTTCGATGAGGCGGCGCGAGGCATCGCAGAAAGTGGAACAGGTTTTCAACCTGTTCAATCCCTGCGGAAAACGCCACTCTCAATCTCAGAGCTGCGGGCGCACGATGACGATGTCACCGAGGAGCTGCTCCTGCTCGACCTGGAGGTGGTTCAGTTTGATGAGTTCCAGCATGGCCAGGAAGGTCACGATCACCTCACCACGGCTGGAGGCGCTATTGAAGAGCTCTTCAAAGCGCACGCGACCGCCCTCGGGCACGATGTTCAGCAGTTCCTCGATCTTATCAGCCACCGTGAAGCGGTCGTTGACGATCTCGCGGAAGTCGGAGGTGTTCTCAAAGCGCTTCAGGATGCGCTGGAAGGCGCGGATGAGGTCGAAAATGCCCACCTGGCCGATGCCGACGACGGGTGCTTCGAGGTCCGGCATCTCTGGCGTGGTGGCAAAGAACTCATCACTCTTCACTTCCTGCACGCCGAGGAAGCTGGCGGCCTCCTTGAACTTCTTGTACTCAACGAGCTGACGGATCAGCTCCCAGCGCGGATCATCCTCATCGGCCTCCTCATCCGGCGGCTGCACATCCTTCGGCAGCAGTTCGCGGCTCTTGATGTACATCAGGTTGGCCGCCATCACGATGAACTCGCTAGCCAGCTCGATGTTGAGCATCTTGAAGGTATCGATGTAATCGAGGTACTGCCGCGTGATGCGCTCCATGGAGACATCATAGACATCGATCTCATCCTTCTTGATGAGATAGAGCAGCAGGTCGAGCGGACCTTCGAAGATTTCGAGCTGGACCTTGTAATCAGAGTCTTCCACGGGGCGTGATTGGAAAGGGGTTGGGTTAAAACTCGCCACGGAAGACGCAGCGGGCATTCGGCGTCTCGTGGATGGTGATTTCGGCGAGGCCGGGGAGCTGCGGGGCGAGCTTTTTCCACAGCCAGGCGGCCATGTATTCGATGGTGGGATTTTCCAGGCCCTCGATCTCGTTCAGGTAACTGTGGTCCAGCAGATCCATCAGCGGCTTCATGGCCTTGGAAATCTCCGCGTGGTCATACACCCAGCCGATGGCCGGATTCACCTCCCCTTCCACGGCGATTTCCACCTTGAAGCTGTGCCCATGCATCTTCGTGCATTTGTGGGTACTCGGGAGAGTTGGCAGCGTCTGGGCTGCCTCGAAGCGGAAGTCTTTGATGATGCGGGCTCGCATGGTGGGGGCGGTAAAAGTTGTGCTCTAGTTCGTGGCGAGGCTGCTGATGATTGCAAAGGAGAGTTTGCCTGCACCGAGACCTGCCATGGGCAAAAAAGCTTGGATTGAAGATGGACAGGACCTTGGCGGCATGTTTTTCCTGATGCTTCACCATTCATTTCCCACCATGAACCGACCCATGACCTCTCGCCGCGCCTTCATTACGCAGTCCGCCCTCGCCTTCACCGCCCTGTCCGCCAGCCGCGTGCTCGGGGCGAATGAGAAAATCCGCATCGCCAGCATCGGTCTCGGTGGCCAGGGCACCGGCAATGCCGGACGCATGGCCAAAGTGCCCGGCGTGGAAGTCGTCATGCTTTGCGATCCAGACACCGCGCAGTTGGAGAAAGCCAAAAAGCTCTTCCCGAATGCCGCCACCACCCAGGACCTGCGCAAGGTCATGGAAGACAAGAGCATCGACGCCGTCGTCGTCTCCACCGGCAACCACTGGCATGTGCTCGCCGCCATCTGGGCCATGCAGGCCGGCAAGGATGTGTATGTCGAAAAGCCCGTCTCACATAACATCTGGGAAGGTCGCAAGCTCGTCGAGGCCGCCCGCAAATACGGCCGCATCTGCCAGGGCGGCACGCAGCAG
Source organism: Verrucomicrobiaceae bacterium (assembly GCA_016713245.1). GTDB lineage: Bacteria > Verrucomicrobiota > Verrucomicrobiia > Verrucomicrobiales > Verrucomicrobiaceae > Prosthecobacter. The sequence continues at coordinate 303,055 of JADJPM010000005.1, forward strand.
CGCAGCGATCCCATGCAGGATGAGATCAAGGCCTACTTCGACGCCGGCACGCTCGGCAAGATCAAGTATGTCCGCTGCAATCACTACAGCATGCGCAAGACCATCGGCAAACGTGACACACCCCTCACGCCGCCGCCAAGCGTGAACTACGACCTCTGGCTCGGCCCAGCTCAGGACGAGCAACTCTTCCGCGAAAAATTCCACTACGACTGGCATTGGGACTGGAACACCGGCAACGGCGAGATGGGCAACTGGGGCCCCCATATCCTCGACGACCTGCGCAACGTGATCTTCCGCGACAAGGTGAAGCTCCCAAAGCGTGTCATCGCCGGTGGCGGACGCTTTGGATGGAATGACGCGGGCGAATCCCCCAACACCCACTTTGCCTACATGGACACGGGCGACATCCCCGTGATCGTCGATTTCCACAACCTCCCCCGCATGAAGGGCGTGAATGCCCCGGACGTGTATCGCCGCCGCCGCACTGGGGCCTTCCTCATCGTGGAATGCGAGAACGGTTACTACACCGGCAGCCGTGGCGGTGGCTCCGTCTTTGATGCCGAAGGCAAAAAGGTCCACACCTTCAAAGGCGATGGCGGCAAGACCCACGCGGCCAATTTCATCGACGCCATCCGCAGTCGCAAATCGAGCGATCTCAAAGCCGAAGTGGAGGACATTCATTTCTCCAGCGCCTGGTGCCATCTCGCCAATATCTCCTACCGCCTCGGCCAGAAATACGTCCGCGAGCAGGCCGAGGCCGCTGTGAAGGACTTCCAGCCTTGGAATGATGTCATCGGCGACTTCCATGAGCACCTGAAGAGCAACGAACTGGATGCCTCCACGCTCAACATCCAGATTGGCCCCATGCTCGAGATCGACGCCGAAAAAGAGACCTTCACCGGCCCCACCGCTACCCCAGAAGCCCTCGCCCTGCTCACCCGCGAGTATCGCAAAGGCTACGAAGTGCCGCAGCAGGTGTAGTCACCATGGCGGAAGGCGGGATTTCATTCCCGCCGAGGCCTCGAGGCGGGCAGAAATGCCCGCCTCACTTCATTGCAGCCTCGTTGAAGAAAGTGGAACAGATTTTCAACCTGTTCATGCCTCGTTTTCAGTCGGCGCCACCGGCTCTTCCGCAACGACCGGCTCTTCCTCATCCACCACCTCCGCATCTTCCGCAGGCGCATTCACCAGCAGCTCCGCGCCCTGCAGCATCCGGCAGAATTCCTTCTTCGTGACCCGGTAAACCTTTCCACGGCGATTCGGTGTGCCTTCCATCAGCTTGTACTCGATGGCCAGCCGCTCCCAATGCACGATGCGCACATAGTCATTACCCTTCTTCCACATCTGGCCTTGTTGCAATTTCATTGGCTGCTGCCTAGCGCCGGAGACCCGCGCATGCCAGAGGAGATTTCACTCCCGGCGGAAGCACCACGAGCGATACGATAGCTCACCCCCGCGAAGCGCCTCATACACGCGGGAGCCGGGAATCCCGGCAAAGTCACGCCCCAGCGCATGGAGAAAGCCCGGTAGCCGCTGCACGATCAGCGCCTGACTTCGATTCGCATTCAGATCCATGCCGCGCAGCACCTCGGCGTTGATGATTCTCGTCTGCACGACACGCATTGACGCTTCAGCGATGGCTTTCTCCCAGGCTTGGAAGTCCGGCTCAAAACGAAAATCCGCATACAGAAAGTGCCCGCCGGGTCGCAGCACTCGCGCCACCTCCGCCAAGAAGCCGGGAAAGTCCGGGTAGCAGTGAGAGGCCTCCACATTGATCACCGCATCGAGTGACGCATCACCGAAGGGCAAACGCTGAGCATCTCCTTGAGTGAAGGTGAGGCCAGGGATCGCGTGACGCCGCTGGCAGAAGCCGATGCCCGTGGGATTCAGATCGAGCCCCGTGTAGGCCGCTGGCTGCATCGTTCGCATGATCCACGAAGCACCACCGCCATGGCCACAACTCACCTCCAGCACCGTTTTGCCCTTCAAATCCACCTGCGAGGCCACCTGATGGTAAAGCTGGATGCAGCCGCGATTCACTTCATCGGCCTCGTCGAGCTTCAAACCGACCGGTGGATCCGTTTCGAAGGCGTAGTTCAAAAACAGCACCTCCTCGCTCCGCAGCCGTCGCGTGAGAAAGGGATACCACATCCGCCAGATGGCTTTGCGGATGCTGGGGATGGAGAAAAGGCGTTCGAGCAGGGACATGGCAGAGCCTTAGCTCATCTCGGAGGACCACGATGATGAAAAATGGAGAAGCGAACTGGAAAACCTGCCTCTCCATGCTCGAATGCACCGCATGTGGTGGTCCTATCAAGATGTGGCGGAAGCCAAAGCACGCGTGCAGCGCGAGATCGCGAAGCGGAAGAAGAAGGGCGAGCGCTTTGATGCGCTGCTGCCGCAAACGACGGGGAAAAAACTCTGCACCACCTTTTGGGGCCAGGCATGGTGCCGGAACCTCGAAACCTACCAGGAGTATGAATCTCGCCTGCCGCGAGGCCGCAGCTACTTCCGCCAAGGAAACGTGTACAACCTCGTCATCGAATCGGAGAAGGTCACGGCGGTCGTCGCGGGCTCGGAGCTGTATGACACGCAGGTCTTCATCCAGCCGCTGAAGGCTTCGAAATGGCAGGACATCGTCGAAAAGTGCGAGGGGCAAGTCGGCTCGATGCTCGATCTGATGGCGGGTAAGCTCGGCGATGGGGTGATGAGCGTGCTGAGTGATGCGGAGGACGGCCTGTTCCCCAAGCCGAAGGAAATCCGCTTCGTCTGCTCCTGCCCGGACCATGCGGACATGTGCAAACATGTCTCCGCCGTGCTCTACGCCGTGGGCGTGCTGCTCGACGGCCAGCCGGAGTTGCTCTTCAAGCTGCGCGGTGTCGATGGCGCAGATCTCCTCGCGAAGGCCAAAGACGCCGCTTTGACCGGTGTCACCGAAAATGCCGGTGAACTGGCCGGAGCTGATCTCAGCGCTATCTTCGGCATCGAACTCGGTGAGATCGAAGAGCCCGTCAAAGAGGTCAAGAAGGTCAAGGCAGTCAAGAAAGCCGCCAAAAAGGCCGCAAAGCCCAAGACGAGTGAAAAGCCTGCGAAGCGCCCGCGTTCTCGCGGGGCATGAAATCACGCCTCATCCTGCTGCTCGCTGCTTTGCTATCCCTTTCGCCGGTGTTTGCCGCCGAGAAGGCACCGCGTCCGAACATCCTCTTCATCATCTTCGACGACTGGGGTTGGCAGCATGCAGGCGCCTATGGTTGCGATTGGGTGAAGACACCGAACTTCGACCGCGTGGCCCGCGAGGGCGTGTTGTTTAAGAGCGCCTTCACCTCGAACCCGAAGTGCAGTCCGTGCCGCGCGACAATCCTCACGGGACGCAACTCCTGGCAGCTTGAGGAGGCCGTGTGCCATGGCGGCATCTTCCCGCCGAAGTTTGCGGTGTATCCCGATCTGCTGGAGAAGAGCGGCTACGTCGTCGGTTTGACCGGCAAGGGCTGGGGGCCGGGAAAATTCGAGTTGGAAGGCCGCACGCGGAATCCGGCGGGGCCGTCGTTCGATGGACACAAGATCGACGTGCCCGCCAAAGGCATCACGCCGAGCGATTACGCGGCGAATTTCACCGACTTCCTCGCCACGCAGAAGAGCGGGCAGCCGTTCTGCTTCTGGGTGGGTTTTAAGGAGCCGCATCGCAGCTACGAGGCAGGCAGCGGCGTGCGCTTGGGCAAGAGATTGAACGACGTGCAGGTGCCTGGCTACTTCCCGGACAATGAAGTCATCCGTGGCGACCTCGCCGACTACGCCATCGAGGTCGAGTGGGCCGATGCGCAGATTGGTCGCGTGCTCGACGTGCTGCAAAAGAGCGGGCAGCTCGATGACACGCTCATCGTGATCACCTCCGATCACGGCATGCCCTTCCCTCGCGTGAAAGGCCAGATCTACGAAGACGGCTACCACCTGCCTCTGGCCATGCGCTGGGGCAAAGGCATCCAGCCCGGCCGCGTCGTGGAAGATTTCATCAACGTGCGTGATCTCGCGCCGACCTACCTCGAACTCGCCGGCGTGCCCGTGCATGAGCAGATGACCGGCAAAAGCCTCGTGAACATCCTGCGCAGCGAGAAGAGCGGCTTCATCGAGGATCGCAAAATCATGCTCGCCGGCAAGGAGCGGCACGACATCGGCCGCCCGAACGATTGGGGCTATCCCGTGCGGGCCATCCGCACGCCGGAGTTCTTCTACAGCCACAACTACCACCCCGAGCGCTGGCCCGCCTGCAACCCCGAAACCGGCTACGGCAACTGCGACGACGGCCCCACGAAGACTTGGATCGTCGAAAACAAAGGCCTCTTCTACGACCTCGCCTTCAACTACCGTCCCGAAGAGGAGCTCTACGACATCGTGAACGATCCGCAGTGCCTCAAAAACCTCGCCAAGGACCCGCAGCATGCCGCGAAGAAGCAGGAACTGCGCACGAAACTCGACGCGATGCTCAAGGAAGAAAAAGACCCCCGCGAAACCGGCCACGCCGCCATCTTCGACACCTACCAATACCTCGGCAAACGCACCGGCAAAGGCTACGCCGAATGGGAAGCCCGGCAGAAGGGACTTTTGCCGCCCGAAGAACCGAAGAAGGGCAAAAAGGGGAAGAAGTAGCATAGGCTTTCTAGCCTGTGCTAACAAGCCTTGAGCAGCGGCGGCTTGGAAAACACATGTCCCTGCAGTGCTGTCTTCAAATAGCATAGTCATTCAACGACGATCCCGGTCGGCAGGCATCTACGGCAATTGATTCCGCACGCTGTTTACCAACTTGGAAAGAATCATGTAGCCCCACACTGTCGATCTAGTATTGAACTCCTCTCGCCAAGCTTCGCATTCCGCCAGATCCAGTTTGTTCTCGAGATTGCCAATGACCTCAGTCCCGAGAGCCTTGAATGTGCGAGTTGTGGTGATTCCTACAGAATGTATGTCAACACGAGCCGGGTTGAGCTGAGAGGTGCTGCTGACGTAATCCAATAGCGCAACAATCATGCCGGTTCTGCCTTCAGACCAAGGATACAAAAACGCAAAGAAACCGAAGTAGCCGTCATCGCGTTGAATAGTCCAATAGTCGCCGGTCTGAAGCCGGGCGTTGGAGAGCGGTAGGAATGGATACTTGGTCTGCACGTTTAGCAGCGGGGATAGTTAATAAATCATACGACTCGTTGCAGTTTCATAGCCATAGATTGATGTAGAAGAGCACGAGATCGATTACTCAGAAACGGCGTTTTACCCTCCCGGACCATTGCCGAGCAACAAAAACATAGCTCGGTCTCCCTCAAAGACCTCTGCGGAACTCTGCGCCCTCTGCGGTGACTCTGAAACGAAGCCCGCCGCCCTCCACGACCGCGAAACTAATCCAGCCCCTGCGGGTTAAGCAGGCCTGAACAACACCCCGACTCCCATGAGCATGCCGATTCCCTCCCGCCGCAGCTTTTTGAAAACCACCAGCAGTGGTTTTGGTTACATGGCCTTTGCCGCGCTGGCGCATGAGCAGGCGTTGCGTGGCGAAACCGCACCCGCCGGGCCGCTGGCACCGAAGCAGCCGCACTTCGCGCCGAGGGCGAAGCATGTGATCTTCCTCTGCATGCAGGGCGCTCCCTCGCATGTCGATACCTTTGACTACAAGCCGAAGCTCATCGCGGATGCGGGCAAGCAGGCACCTTCCGCGGCCGGACGTTACGGCCAGGCGAAGCTGATGCCTCCGCAGTGGAAATTCTCCCAGCATGGCAAAAGCGGTCTGTGGATCTCCGACCTTTGGCCGAACGTGGCGAAACATGCGGACAACCTATGCCTGCTCAACTCGATGGCCACGGACCTGCCTGCGCATCCGCAGGCCTTCACGCAGCTTCACACCGGCACGACGCAGTTTGTGCGCCCCTCGCTCGGTGCCTGGACGCTCTACGGCCTCGGCACGATGAATCAAAACCTGCCCGGCTTTGTCACGATCAATCCGCCCGGCAATGCCACCCGCACCTTTGGCAGCGCCTTCCTTCCGGCGATCTACCAGGGCACGAAGGTCGGCGGCTCCGGCATTCCAGGACTGCCCGCCGCCGCAGCACGTCGCTTCGGCGGCGGCAATGAGCAGGCCACGGTGGCGAACATCAAAAACAACCGCCTCACCACCGAGGCGCAGCGCACGCAACTCGACCTCGTGCAGGCCTTGAACCAATCCAATATGCAGCAAAGCGGCGGCGTGAGCTCGGAAGTGGAGGGCGTGATCGAAAGCTACGAACTGGCCTTCCGCATGCAGGCCGAGGTGCCGAAGGTGCTCGATCTCACGAAGGAAACCGAAGCCACCAAGTCCCTCTACGGCATCGGCGAGGACGATACGGACACCTTTGGCAAGCAGTGCCTCATGGCGCGGAAGCTCGTCGAGGCCGGTGTGCGTTTCATCGAGCTCACCCACGGCAACTGGGACCAGCATTTCAACCTCAAGGCCACGCTACAGCGGAACTGCAACCAGGTCGATAAACCCATCGCCGGTCTGCTGGCCGATCTGAAGGCTCGTGGCTTGCTGAAGGACACGCTGGTCATCTGGGGCGGTGAGTTTGGCCGCACGCCGCACTCGCAGGGCGATGACGGCCGCGATCACAACAACAAGGGCTTTACCATGTGGATGGCCGGCGGCGGCGTGAAGGGCGGCATGACCTACGGCATGACCGATGACTACGGCTACGAGGCCGTGCAGAACAAAATGCACATCCACGACTGGCACGCCACGGTCCTCGCCTTGATGGGCCTCGATCACGAGCGCCTCACCTACCGCTATGCCGGCCGCGACTTCCGCCTGACAGATGTCTATGGCACCGTGGCGAAGGAAATCATCGCGGCGTGAGTAGAAAGTGGAACAGGATTGCATCCTGTTCATCACAGGTTGAAAACCTGTGACACATTCTTTGATCCGGAAAGCTTTTGCGCCGCTTGCGAGGAGACGGCCTTGACCACATCGCCGAGAAACATCTCGGCGAAGGGATCGTGGCGGAGGTTTTCATTCGGCGGCCAGAATTGACCGGCGCGGATGCGGCGCACGGCCTCGGTGGCGCAGGTGAGGGCGGCATCGAGGATGGCGGGCGTCAGCTCCGGCCACTCGATCAAGGCGGTGTCCTGGATGCTTTTGGGAAGGACGACGTAGGCGATCGAATCGGGACGCAGACCGCGATGCTGCATGGCGAGGGCGTAGAGCGGCAGTTGGAGGTCGAGCCACATCTGGCGGGTGCCATCGGGGGCGTCGAAGCACTTCCACTCATCGGCCTCGGTGATCCGCGTGCGGCCGGTGACCTTCTTCAAATGGGCTTCGAGAGGTGTTCGGGGCTTGTCGCCGGTTTTGAAGTCGATGAGACGAAGCTGGCCGCTGCGCTCGTTTCGCTCCACCCGGTCGATGCGACCATGCAACGCCACGCCATCGAGCTGCAAAGGCTGTTCCTTGCCGAGATCGAATTCGGAATACTGGATGCGCCAACCTTCGGCGCGATGCGCGGCCTCCAGCACGGCGGCTTGGCGGAGGCGTTGCAGCACGCTTTCGAGCTGGAGGGACACCAACGGCGCAGGACGTTTCCCATGCAATTGATGCACACGAGCCTCTGCGGCAGCAGTGAGGCAATCGGCGATCTTTCTGGCATCGTCGCAAGCCGCGAGCGCGGCATCGCTGGCGAGCTGGTGGAAGGCGTGATGAATCACATTGCCAAAATCGAGCGCATCCAGCTCGCGCTTCGCCGGATCGACGGAGGTCATGCGGAGGTTTTGCTCCAAATGATAGCGGAAAGGACAGGCGAGGTAGGCCTTGAGCCTTGATGGCGAGATGTGCTCCAGCGGCCGCACCTCCACGCGGGGCTCGAGCGACCACGCGAGCGTGCGGGCAGGTTCGGTAAGCGTGCCGGTCTCGTCTTCCTTCGGGAAGAGATGCGTCACGCGGGCTGGTAGTTGTTTGTCGCCGCAAAGGAAGAGCAGTCGCGAGGGACGCAGTGCATCACCGGACTCGCTCCACTGGCCGCAAAGCAGATGCAGCGAGCCGTTTGCCTGCCGCTGATGCGTCAACGCGGCGAGGATGGCCGCATCACGAGCGAAACGCGTGGCCTGGCAGGGTAGCCCCAGCTCCTCGCGAAGGGTGTCAGGCAAGAACGGATGGCTGATGAAGATGCCGGGCACATGCTCCTCATTCATGCCGGTGACGATGAGATGCGGCGCAGGCTCCCAAAGCAGTTCCAGCCAGCCTTGCAGCACGAGATCGATCTCGCCACGCGGTTCGGCGAGTCGGCTTTGTGACAGTCGCTCCAGTGAAAGGGCGAAGGCTTCTTCAAACGAAGGTTTCAGCTCGAAGCGGGCGGTTTCACGTTCGATCTCCTCCGTGAGGCGCAGCCACTCGCTGGCCAGTTCGGTGCGTTCGCGATGCCCCGGAGCCTCGGGATGGAAAACGCGTTCACCGTAGAGTTTGAGGATCAACTGCCGCGCCGCTTTCGAGAGGCTCTGGCGAGTCATTTCATGCACGAACTGTCGCGCCGCGTTGATCGCGGCTCGCAGCGGCGAATTGACCTCCAGATCAAATTCGGCTGCATGCTGTAGCGTCACCGGCAGATGCTCTGCGGTGAAGGCATCGGCCTCGGCGAGAAGTTTCGTCGCGGAGGCACGCGGCACGAGCATCTCACGCACTTCGCTGATGCGCAGCAGCGCCACGAAGGCCTTCCATGAGCCGCTGGCGAGCAGCGTCTGCATTTGCGAAAGCAGATGCCAGAGACCGTCCTCATGCACAGGAACACCACCGGGCTCGTAGGCATGGGCACCTTCGAGCGAGAGCTTTTCATTCAGCAGCGACGCTACCTCCGCATCGCACACGCCGAGCGCCGTGCGGCCCTGCGGCACAGCCTCGCGTAGCAAATCGAGCGCGGCCATGGATTGCACGGAAGGATCACGCGCGACGTGAATTGCCTGCTCATCGAGTGGCAGCACGAACGTGGTGTCCTCGCCCCAAAAGCTGGTTTTCGGATGCCCGAAGGCATCAAAGGCCTGCGAGAGATCCTGCGGGGCATGCACCATCACCGTCACAGGCACGCCACAGGCCTCCAGCCAGCGATCCATCAGCGGCGGCAAGTCGGGTGACGGCATCACGACGACGCGGTGAATGCCTGCGGGCAAGATGGGAATCGCCGCGTGCTGACGCTTCATCTGCTGCGAATCGCTCACGCCGAGCTTTTGCAGCTCACGAAGGTAAAATCGCTCCAGCGCGGCCAGTTCACGCCATCGCAGCACATCGCGGGCGGCGGGCGCGGCTTGGGAAACGGCCTCAAACGTCCAGCCACCGGCTCCGAGCAGCGATTGCAACTCCACCAGCATGCGAGCGGTCTCCGCCAACCAGGCCCAGCCACGCTGCGGCGGCAGCTTGGGGAAGAGTGCGCTGAGCTTTTCGAGGTCCGCCTGCTCTAGGGCGCGATGCCAAGCGAGGTGGGTCTGCAAGGAGGTGGCCGCTTTGACTCGCTCAGAAGGAGGCATGAGCACCGTCTCCGGTAGTCCCACATGCGGAATGAAGGCCGCGCCGGTCCGGCGGGCCAGAGCCTCACGCAGCCGCCGCGCCGCCTCCGCGTTCGGCACGAGGATCAGCGTATCCGAAAGGTCCAGCGCGGCCTTTTCATCCCAGCCCTCCGTCAAAAACGCCACGGCCTTTTCGACCACAGGAGCCTCCCAGCCCCAAAAGAGCGTCTGGAGCATGGGTAAAGGCTTGGCGGAGGTTGGCGGCACGTCGCATATCAGAACAGGCTGGCGAAATGGGAAATGAAAAGTTGTCCCGGAGGCATTTGCCTCGGCGGGTTGACAAGGCCACGGCACGCTTTATCGCCGGGGTGTCATGCGTATCCGCACTTTTAAAGGTCTCGTCCCCGCCCCGAAACACGCCGCCGAAGTCGCCGCCGTCCCCTACGATGTGGTGAACCGCGAAGAAGCCGCCGCCCTCGCCCAAGGGAAGCCCCACAGCCTCCTGCATGTGGACCGCGCCGAGATCGATCTCGATCCTGAAGTCGATCCCTACTCCGCTGAGGTCTATGCGAAGGCGAAGGAGAACTTCCTCAAGCTCCAGTCCGCCGACGTGCTCGTCCGCGAGGACAAGCCCTGCATGTATCTCTACCGTCAGACCATCGCCGGGCACAGCCAGACCGGCCTCGTCACCGTCTGCCACACCGAGGACTACGAGAAAAACGTCATCAAGAAGCACGAGAAGACCCGTCAGGACAAAGAGGACGACCGCACGCGCCTCGTGGACACGCTCGATGCGAACACCGGCCCCATCTTTCTCACCTATCGCCAGCGTCCGGCCATCGCCGCACTCATCCAGGGCGTGCTCGACAATGAAAAACCGATCTACGACATCAACGCGCCCGATGGTGTGCGTCATCAGGTCTGGCGTGTGGGCACCGGCACCTGCGTCTCCCTGACCTCCCTCTTTGAAAGTCAAGTTCCCTGCGCCTATGTGGCCGATGGTCATCACCGCGCCGCCAGCGCCTTCCGCGTCAGCAAACTGCGCCGCGAAGCCAACAAGGCGCACAACGGCCAGGAGAATTACAACTGGTTCCTCAGCGTGCTCTTCCCCGGCAACGAACTCAAAATCCTGCCCTACAACCGCGCCGTCAAAGACCTCAACTGCCTCGACCGCGAGGAGTTCATCAAGAAGGTGGGCGAGATCTTCACCATGAAGCCCACCACGGTGAAAACGCCCACGCAGCCCGGCCAGTGCAGCATGTATCTCAAAGACCAGTGGTACCTGCTCGAATGGAAGCCCGCGCCCAACGCCAGCCCCATCGACCAGCTCGACGTGAGCATCCTGCAGGATCGTCTGCTGAAACCCGTGCTCGGCATCGACGACCCGCGCACCAGCAAGCGCATTGATTTCATCGGCGGCATCCGCGGCACCGCAGAACTCGAAAAGCTGGTGAACGGAAAAGAGCACACCGTGGCCTTCTCCATGTATCCCACCACCGTCGATCAGCTCATGGCGATCAGTGATGTGGATGCCATCATGCCTCCCAAGAGCACCTGGTTTGAGCCGAAGCTCCGCTCCGGTCTTTTCATCCACACGCTGGAAGGTTGAGAGCCAGAACGAGGTTTCCACGCATTCATCATGAACGCCACACGGCCTTGGTCATGACGATGCAGGGGGCGGCGTGAATGCCACGCTCATTTTGCTGATATTGCGCCACGAGTAAATCGGTCTCCGCCGCACTATTTGCCAGGCTGCTTTTCTTCCATACCGTTGGACAATCCTCTGTTTAATTTAGTATTAGATAATTTTGGCAGACTTCGTGATCGTGGGTTTGATCCAAAGGGAGACTCTTCTCCGGCTGATCTTGCGACCAATGAAGCTGGCTTGAAATTTTGGCGTCAGTTGATGAGTGGTCAGATACCACCTTTTGAGATTTGCGATTTCGTCACCGATCAGTGGGATCAAACTAAGAACCCGAATATCCCTATGTCTCCAAAGCCTTCCCGCCCCAAAATGAAATCTCACAGTATTTATCATTGGATCGTATTGGCGGCATCCCTCCAAGTCATTCTATTCGCCGAACCGGGAGGTAGTTTCTCCTCTCCACCAGTGGACAAAGGAGTGATCAGCTTGATCAATTATGTGCATTCCATTCACTTGTTATGGGAAAAGGCTATGTCAAAAGTGGAGTCTAAAAATCCAGAGTTTGTGGTTGATACTGCCCATGGAAAGGTGGGTTTTCTCCGCCCCAAGAATGACACTGATCCAGATGACTGGACATATCTTTGCATAGGCGCTGTGGATGGCATGGTTAGCGTCAAGTTTAAAGACGGCCAGGTAGTGAGTGCAACCTTCCGGCCAGGATGTAGCGCATGGCAGGCTCCTGGCGTCATCATTACCCTGTTTCCAAAGCCTTAGTTGGGGAAACGGGGGGCAGGCGACATGAAGGAAACGGGTGTGGAAAACGGGGTGAGGCAACTGGCTGACAAATTTAATCCTTTGGCATGGGTGTCAGGTCTCGCCCGCACGACCCACCCAAAGCCCCGGCATTCTGCCGAATGCGCCTACTTCATGCACGCCACACGCCCTCGGTCATGACGATGCGAGGGGCGCCGGGAATGCCACGCTCGTTTTGCTGATACTGGGCCACGAGCAGATCGACCGCCGCAGAACCGAGCACGTCGGCTTGCTGGTCGATGCCAGGCACGTCGGGATGGTCAGCACGCCAGGCGAGTGTCACATGACGCGGCCTTCGAGCCTCTGGAATGGCCTTGAGCCAGTCTTCGACCACATGACCACCATCCACGACGACCTCCAGCTTCTCCGCTTTGACCCACACGAGAAAATCCGCCTTCGACGGCGATTTCCGCAAGGCCAGCAAACCTTCCGGCCTCGCGAGTGGATGATGCGCGAGGAAACTGGCCGACCACGCCCGAAACATCCGCTCATTGATGGTGCTGCCGCAATAGAAGCCGATGCGCTTGTGCCCCAGTTTTCGCAGCATGCGCATCGCCGTCATCATGCCGAGAAAGTGATGGTGATGCACCCGATGCAGCGCAGGCCGGGCATAGCCGAGACCGATCACGACACTCGAAAACTTCTCCCACTCCATGCTCACATGCCCGCGACTACGTGAGAGCAAGGGCGAGAGAATGAAACCGGGAATGCCCCGCGCCTCCAGAATGCCGGAAAGCCGCCGCCCGGTCATGCCTCGAGCTTTGAGATAAAACTCCTCAAGTTCAAAACCGAGCTTTTGAGCCTGCTGCCGTGCTCCGAGCACCAACTGCTGCGACCACGATGAGGCAGTGATGGTTTCCGCATCCCTCTCCGCCCACACAAAGGCCAGCGTGCGCGGTGCCGCCTTAGCCCGCGTGCGCCGCATGTGCGTCATGAGCTTGGCGATCTCTGGGTCAGGTCGGTAACCCATCTCCTCCGCGACTTGCCGCACCTTGTCCCGCATCGACGCCCCGACATGTCGCTCGCCACGCAATGCACGCGAGACGGTCATCTTCGAGATGCCTAGCTGGCGGGCGATGTCGGAGAGGGTGACGGACATGTGTTCTTCACTTCCCGTTCTTGAAGGCATACAGCAGGCCGTCATCGGCACCGAAGAGCACGTACTCACCGGCGATGGCGGGACTGCTCTTCACCGGGGAACCGGCCTCGAAGCGCCAGAGCTCGCTGCCTTTCTCCAAATCGAGGGCGTAGATGTAGCCGTCATCGCTGCCGAAGATCACGCTCTGCCCGCCGCAGACGACGGCACTGCTGTCGATGCGGTCGCGGGCGCGGAATTCCCACTTCTGCTTGCCGCTGACGCGGTCGATGGCGTGGAAGCGCTTGTCACGACCGCCGACGAAGACGGTTTTCTCCCAGATGGATGGCGCGGCGTAGTATTCAAAGTCACGCTCGCCGTATTCCCACACCTGCATGCCATCACCGATGCTGTAGGCACCGACGCGATTGCCGTAGTGGCTGACGTAAATCACGCCGTCAGCGATGCTGACGTTGTTGCCGATGTAGGCACCGACCTCGATCTGCTTCTCCTCCTTGCCGGTTTTCACATCGTGGACATGCAGCACGCTATCGCAGCCGCCGAAAACGACTTTGCCATCGCCCACCGCCGCGCCGCCGTTGATGTAGTAGCCGGTTTCGGCGGCCCATTCCTTCTTCCCGGTTTTCGCGTCGAGGGAATAGACGTTGTAGTCGTAACTGCCGATGATGATGTGCTGCGCTTTCGTTTCGGGATCGGTCCACACATTCGCTGCGGCATGGATTTCGGCATCGGTTTCGAACTTCCATGCCTCTTTGCCCGTTTCGGCATTCCAGGCATACACAAAACCATCCTGGCAGCCTGCGACGACGAGATCACCCGCGAAGGCCGCAGCACCATCGAAGGCGCCTTTGGCCTCAGCTTTCCAAAGTTCCTTCCCCGTGGCGAGATCGAGGCAGAAGAACTTTCCGTCTTTGCAGCCCACAAAGACCTTTCCGCCACGCACGATGGGACTGGAGACAAGCATCTCCCCCTGCCCTTTCGGCTTTTCCATGGTCTTGAACTGCCACGCTGGCTCCAATGGATACTTCAAAATCACCGGCGAGGTGCCGGTCATGGCCTCGTCACCTCGGGAGTGAATCCAATCACCGGCCGTTTGGGCGGAAAGAAGCGTGGCAGAAGCAACCAGAGTGAAAAACGTGCGAATCATGGGGCTGACAAGAACGACTGTAGTCCGCGAGTCCTCTCGCGGCGAGCGTCGTTTGATGCGGCCAAGCAGGAGGAGCGTTTTGTGGATGTCGCACGAGGAAACGCCCGCCGCGAGAGGACTCGCGGACTACCTCAAACCTCCTGCGCCACCTTCCAGCTCTCGACATCGAGTCCGGCACGCAGTTTGGCAAAACTGGCCGCGATGCGTTCGCGGGTGATTTTTCCAAAGAAGCGCACCAAGCGCACGAGTTTGGCGACTTCGTGCTCTGGCATGCTGGCATCGGTGATGCGGCTCTCCGCATGCGCCAAGGCGCAGCTCCAGACGAAGAGCTCGGAACCTACATCGACATAGTGACCAAGCAGCACCTGACGTTTTTCGAGCTTCGGCCCGTTGAGGGCCATGGCGAGAAAGAGATCGCGAGCGAGCTTCCTGCTGAGGCGGACGATGGCATCAAGATCTGGCATCAAATCGGGATGGAGCAGTTCTTTGATCTCCCCTGCCCCGCGAGGCAGCCACTTCATCGGATACCAGGTGGAATAGAAGCATGCGGCACGCATGGCGCATCTGATGCGTCTTTTCCATGGCAGCGTGCTGTTCACGGCCTCGGCGCCTATCTTCAAATGCGGCTCAAGAGCCTCACGAGCGATGAAAAGCCTCATGATCTCGCTGCTGCCTTCGAAGATGGTGTTGATGCGCGAGTCGCGGAAGAGCCGCTCAACGGGCTCGGGCGCTTCGCCACGGGCTTTGAGCGAGGCGGCGGTCTCGAAACCACGTCCGCCGCGGATTTGCATGGTGTCATCCATGATGCGCCACGATTTCTCACTGCCCCAAAGTTTGCCGATGGCGGCTTCGAGGCGCACGTCGGCATTCTTATCCTTGTCCACGAGGGAGGAGACATACCGCACGACGCTTTCCATGGCGAAGGTGTCCGCCGCCATGCGGCTGATCTTGTCCGCCACAGCCGCATGACGACCGATGGGCTGGCCCCATTGCTCTCGAGACTTTGCCCAACGAGTGCTGATGTCGAGGCAGCGCTTTGAAAGGCCCGCGCAGGCAGCGGGAAGCGTGATGCGTCCCGTATTGAGCGTGGTCAGGGCGACCTTCAATCCTCGCCCGACGCCTCCAAGCACGTTTTCCACTGGCACGCGAACATTCTCAAAACGGATCACACCATTGTAGAGCGCTTTCAGCACCATGAAGCGGCAGCGGTTCACGACCTCGACGCCGGGCCATCGGGTCTCGACGATGAAGGCAGTGGTGGCATGCGGCTTGTCGGGGGATGGCGTGCGTGCCATGACGATGATGAGACCGGCTTTCGTGCCATTGGTGCACCAGAGCTTCTCGCCATTGAGGATGTAGTGATCGCCATCGAGGCGTGCCTCGGTCTTCATGCGGGCGGGATCGGAGCCGACGTCGTTCTCCGTGAGGGCGAAGGCACTGATCACACCGCTGGCACACCGCGGAAGGTATTTGGCTTTTTGCTCGTCGGTGCCGAAGAGGATGAGCGGCTGCGGTGCCCCGATGGATTGATGTGCGGAAAGCAAGGCGGCGAGGTTTCCACAACGCGAACCGAGCAGCATGGCAGCGCGGGAGTAGTTGGTTTGCGAGAGACCGAGGCCGCAGTGCTTCACGGGGATCTTGATGCCAAAGGCACCGATCCGGGCGAGTTCTTCGAGTAGCACATCAGGAATTTCGCCAGTGGCGTCGATAGCATCGGGATCGGCATGTTTGTCCAAGACAGCCTCCAGACGGTGCAGGAAGGCATCTCCTTGATCGCGGTCCTCGAAACTTTGCTTCGGGAACGGGAGCAGGCTCTTGAAATCCGGCTCGCCAAAGAAGAGGCCCGCGGCGAGGCCGGTGTTCCGCCGTTCATCGCGGGCGGCTTCCGCCATCTCCAGGGCGGCTCTCTGGCCCGCGTTCATGCGGGAGGTGTCGATGAGAGTTTTCGACTCGGCAGGATTCAGGGTGGTGTTCATGGCCGTGATGGGTTGTTGCTGATTTCGACAACCCCACCGCCGCACCGTTCACGGCTTCAACGCATCGAAAACACCTGGGTTGGCTTTCTGCAAGGCTTCGAGAGCCGTCTTCCGTGCTTCACCCTTCTTCGCGGCGTCCTCGCTCCGATGCTCGTCACGCTCCATTTCGAGCGTGGCGTGGTGAAGATACAGCTCCTCGGGCGTCGGCGGCGTTTTGTATACCTCAAACGACGACCATGTCATGCTGCCCACGATGCCGTAGGCGGTCTTGGGCATGGCATCATCCTTGAACTGGTAGGTGAAGCGAATGAGCCAAAGATCCTGCTCTTCATCGGTGGGAGGCCAGTGAAGCTTTTTGTGATCAAAAACCTCAACGCTGAGTGGCGCGGCACCGAGTTCGTTCGGATGCTGGAGCCAGCGCGACATGTCCGCCTGAGCCATGAAGGCTGGCTCCAATGCCTGCTTGGGAATGTCTTTCTCGTGATCGAGCTCTTCGAGGTAGTCGCGAGCCCGTTTGGAGTCGTGAACCTGCAAACAAGCCTGGGAGAGCAATTCGAGGCCCGCTTTGCCTCCGACATGAACATCCGCCCAGGCAGCTTCGAGCCTCACTTCCTTGTCTGAATGCTTCAAGGCCAGCTCGATGAGCTCGCCACGGTCTTTGGTGTGGATAAAAGCGGTGCCGAGAGCGGCGCTGTGTGCGTGCGTGCTCTTTTCGTCATCTTGAATCTCCAGCCAGACACGCAGGCAGGCGGCTCCTTTCGGTGAATCGTAGGGATGAATGCCCTGCCAGCCGTCGAGGCAGAGACTGTTCGCCGCATCGAGGAGCAGGATGCCGGTGAAATTGGCAGGCGGGTCCTGCGCAAAGGATTTCATCATCTCCTCTGTGTGTGGATGCTCCATATCGAACGCACGAAAGACGCTATTCCATGATGGAGACTCCGGGAAGGCGGAATCGTGAACCAGATCAACGATGAAAGCCGCCGCAGCGTGATGAGAGGACTTCGCCACGGTAGTCAAAATGGAGAAGAAGTGCCGCTCCTCCTGCTCCTCGACCGGCGCTTTGACCTCCATGCGCTGCCGACACCAGCGAACGAGAAGGCCGGGAACCTGCTTGTCGAAGGATTGAAGCACGTCGTCATCGAGAATCTCCTCTCGCAAGCCCGCCAGCGTAGCGACATTGGCGGTAGAGAGCGGCGCGAAAGACGCCTGAGTGGTCACGCGGCGCACGGAGTCGGCGATGGCCTTCACATCTGCCTCGGTATGCGGGATGGCATCGTCTGAATCCCCCTTCTTCAGCAAGGCAGCGAGGTCTCCATCGCTGAGATTCCACTTGGCGAGCTGGGCCGCGAGATTGTTGGCAAAGGCGGCCTGATAGGCTTGACGCACCTCTGGCTCGGTCAACGTGATCGGACCGCCTTGGGCGATCTTTTCTGCGAGGAGATGGGTGATGGGATGGAGGATGTCGAAGTGATCTCCCGGCAGATGAAATGCCTGAAAGCTGCCTTTTGGCGTGGTCATCTTTTTTGCCGCATCGGAATCGAAGTATTCACCTCCCTCGAAGTAGAAGACGGGGCGGCGAAAGAAGGCGGAGTAGCGCATGGGGCTACGAAGGCGGTGGTCACGCTTTGAAGCGAGGTTATAGGGCGTGTTGCCGTAGCCTTCGCCGTCGCCGAGCGTCGTAACACCATCCAACATGCCGCCGAACGAAAAAGCGGCCTCGAACTGATCGGACGCGGCCGCGGCGAGAAGTGTCATGGTGCCGCCGGTGCTATGCCCGCCGATGTAAATCCGCTTGGGGTCCACATAAGACAGCTTTTTGACATGCTCGATGGCGGCGAGGAAGTCCTCGACCTCACCGTAGAAGAGTTCGAAGCGGCCCGGATTGTCGTTTTCACCACGCCACGAGGGCATCATCATGACGATGCCTTTGTCTCGAAAGGCGCGGGCGGACTGGTCATTGCGCTTGCTGGCCTCTTCCCAGAAGTAACTGCCGATGCCGCCAAAACCGCCATGTGCCCAGACGATGGCAGCGTGCTTCTGACCGTCCTTGGGATCTGGCGTGAGGTAGGCAGCGAGTTCGCCCGCTGGGGAACGATAGCGAATGAGATCGAAGGTCTTGCCATCCGGCTTATCGGATGGACCTGCGGCCTTGAAGCTGGACTTCCGCCACTTGGGCTCGTGACCGGCCCGATCTTCCATCAGGGGCAGCCAGGAGATTTCGTCTGAGCCTTCACGACGCACCGCCTGCACGATGAGGAAGGTCACCAGACCGAAGACGACGAGCACCCCGGCAAGGCCAAGGGTGATCCAGAGCCAGAGACGCGATTTGGGAGCCGCTTTGACCATCGGCGGAGCTGCCGCCGGCAGCGGGGGAGGTGCTGAGCCTCGATTCACGGACAAAAGCTGGCTCAGCGGTTTCCACTCCGGCAGGCCCGGTCGCCACGCGGGCTGCTCGGGCTGGATTTCACCACGAGCTAGCATCTGGCGGATCTGCTCCAGTGAAAACGGACCGGCCTGCTGACCGCGAATGACGAGGTGATAAGACTCCATGCTCCGCCAAATGCAACGAGAGCATGGATGCTGTCAAGCGACCGCCTGCTGATCAGGCTTGAATGGTCTTGCGCCGGCGGCGGAAGCCAAGGGCGATGAGACCGAACATGAGCATGATCAAACGGGAAGGCTCAGGCACGGCGACGGTGATGGTACCGAGGGTGTAGAGATCGCCGATGAACCACGTAAGGCCGCCGGAGAGCGTGGGGAGATTCGCGTCGTTGATGTATTGCTGCCCAAGGGGGTCGATTCCGGTGAAGATGGTATTGTTTCGAGTAATGGTGCCCCAGTCGATGATCTTCCATGAGTCACCCGCATTGAAGGTGAGGGAACCGGCGTTATTGACCATCAACGTGGAGCCGGTGAGATTCACCTCACCGAGGCCGACGCCGCCAAAAAGAAGGCGATCCCCTTCGGAGGCGATGGAACTGCCTGGCAGATTGGAGAAGAGATCGAGACGAAGGTTACCCGCGAGGTTCAGGATATTATCCTGCTGAAGGTTGAGGCTAAGCGCTTGGCCGACGGTATCGGCCGGGCCGCCCACACTGAGATTAGCGCCCGTCGGGATGCTAATCGTCACCACTCCAGCCGCAGGTGCGATAATGCCGGAACCGCCGAGCGTGGCACCGCTGGAGACGGTGATGCCGCCGGAGCCCGTGCCGGAACCCGAGGTGTTGTTTACGAAGAGGGAGCCTGCGGTCACTGTGGTGCCGCCTTTGTAGGTATTGCTTCCCGAGAGTGCGACACCACCCGTGCCACTCTTGGCGAGGCTGAGCACATCATCCGCAGCGCCCGAGACGGACTGACCGACCGAACCCGAGAAGATCATGCCAAGGCCAGGGGCAGCCGAATCGAGATTCAGCGTCTTCACATCCGCAGCGCCTACGCTGACATCCTGAAGCGTGACGGGGCCGGAGAAGGTGACAGGTGTCGTGACGGCGGAGGTGGCTCGGATGGTGATGGCTCCCGTGCCGGTGGCATTCAAATCGATCGCCGGTGTAATCGTGCCGACGGAGGGCCCGTCGATGGTGAGCGTGACAGAAGGATTCACCGTGTCAGGCACCCAGAAGTTGTGGCCTGTCTCAGGCGTGTTTCTGGCCGTGACGGTCGGAGCGGCATTGTAGAAGGTGACACCAGCGGAGGAACCAGCGGTGACTGCGACCTGAGAGCCGTAGGTCATATTGGAGGGCGAACTGAAATCCGTGGTGCGGGCGAGGTTCATGGTGCCATCGGCATTGAAACGGGTGATGGTGTAGATGCCGTTGCGCTCAGGATTCTCGATCTCATCCTTCACAAGGATGCGGGTTCCTTCGCTGCCGGGGGCAAAGGTGCTACCGTCAATCGTGGTGCTGACATTGTAGAAGGCACCAAAGGCATTTGGGAAGGTGAGGAAGCCGCCAGCCGCATCGAAGAGGCCGTTGGCATTGCTGACGAAGGCACCGCCGAGAGAATCGCGATTGTCTGCGGAGAACGAGACAGTGTCGCGATCTGTGCCGAGCACGGAAGCACCGCTAGTGGCTCGGGCGACGCTCGTGAGGGCGGTGGCGGCATCCCCCAACTCAATGACACCGCCAGAGAGGGCACCATTGGAGGTAACACGCAGAGTGCCCGCACGGACGACAGTCGAACCATCAAAGGCCGCGCTAGGCACTACGGGGAGAGAACCGTATGTATTTGGCACGGTGCCGGAGAGCGTGACAGTGCCGCCACCATTGAGTGTGAAGCCTCCGGTGCCGCTGATAGCACCGCTGAGCGCTACATTGGTCGAGGTGCCGCCGGTTTGAACAAGGAAGTTCCTGCCAGCAGGACGATTCAGAGTGATCGAGCCGGAAAGCGCTGTGACGCGGTTGTTGTTCTCCAATTGGACCATCGAGAGTCCGGAGTGATTGGCAGAACCGACGACGATATTGTTGGCCATGTTGATGGACTGCGTTGGACGCAGGTCCAAGGTGAGATGCGCTCCCACCGATCGGGTATCCGTCGTAGTTCCGATACTGACCGTTCCGGTGCCAAATGCCCGCTCAGCAGAAGCCAAGCCGCTAGCATTTGCCAAGGTGCCTTCAGCAAGAACAAAGCCGCCGTTGTGATTGGGGTTATCATTGGTGATCTCCAACGTGCCCGTGCCCACTTTGATGAGGGAGCCGCCGTCACTGGTGATGACCCCACCCAGGCGGGCCTCGGCGATGGTGCCAGACCTGCCCGAGACAACCTGGACCATGCGGTCTTTGCGACCAAGGTCGATGGCATTGGCAAAGATCAACCTGTTATTCGAGTCTTGAGCCCCAAGGATGAGCGAATCATTGTCTGGAACAAAACCGCCTGATCCCCAGACGAGAGGTGTATTGACATCGCCATTGATGCTGACCGTGCGCTCAGCTCCGTAGGCGGCGAAACCACCACTGCTCGTCCACCGGACTCTGCCTGCTGTAGGAGGAGTGGTGGCAGCAGGGTCGCTCAGGCCACGGGTGAAGGTATCTGCGTAGTTGAGACCAATGACACCGCCATCAAGGTAAGTGATGTTATCCGATGGGAGAGCGAGAAGAGAATCCAGGCGAAGGATCCCGCCTTGGAGGAAAGTCTCACCCTTGTAGGTGTTTGTGCCAGCAAGGACTGTGGTGCCGTCACCGGTATGAACGAGGTTCACCTTGCGGCTAGTGGTGGGGTTATCTCCGATGGTGGCGGAAACCGTCAGAGGAAGATGGGGGTTCCAGTTATGGATGATGAGGTCAGCGCTGGTGCCATCAGAGTTGTTAAGCCCCGAGGTGAGCAAGCCACCGGTGATCGAATTGACATGATTCCCAGCATGGGTGGTCTGGAGGATGGCCCCACCGACGATATTGAGGGTGTCTGTGATGGTGATCGTGCTTTTGTGGAGATCAGGGATGAGGAGGCGGTCCGTCGTGGAGGTGCCCGCAGCAGCTGAGCTCAGTGTGATCCTATTATTTGCCGCATCGATCGAAACGATGGTGAAGGTCGTTCCAAAAGGCAGGATGTTCTCGTCTGCACGAACCACCTGGCCGACGACGAGGTTGGTAGTATCAATGTTAGTGACTTCGGTTTCGCCGGCTGTGAAGCGTGCTGCACGGGAGAAATCGCTGTTGTAGAAGCGGATGGTGTTCACGGAGGCATTCGAGTTGGTGACGCCGTAGAAGGCGGTGGAACTCAGCGCTCCATCCATGACGTTCATGAATGTTTCCCACTCCGCTCCATCACCACGGATCGTGTGGGCATTTGCACCGCCGATACTTGTGTTATCGGAAGCGATGACGTCGTAGCCATTTCCATCCACAAACGCGAAGTAATTGACGCCTGGATTCTGTACATCAATACCCGTGCGATAGGTGGCACGAGGCAAGACGACCTGGACATCCGTTCCGAACTGGCCAGCAAGCGAGATGATCGCATTGCCAGTGCCATTGTGGTCTTCCACGAAGAGGAGCGAACTACCTTTTTGGAAGTTCGCCTTGGTCGGCGCGTTCGAATCCTGGAGATTGAGACGTGTGTCCACGTTGCCGGTGTTTGCCACGCGGATGATGGAGGCACCTGCACCAGCGGTAAATGCACCGATGAAATTCTGCGTGGTGCTACGGTCAGCGGAGCCAAAGAGCTCTAGGGTGCCACCATTCATGGTTAGCGAACCCGTGTCGTTGCGGAGGAACTGATCTGAGAAGGTAGCTTTGAGACGGAGTGTGCCATCATTGACCACGAGGTCCTCAAGGCCGTAACCACCGCCAGAGATGAGTCCCTGATTGGCGGTTCCACGCAATTCGAGAAGGCCAGCACCGAATTTGACGATCGAATAAGAATCCTCCGCAGCTGGGGTGATGATGTTCCCAGCCATGACAAGTTGCGTGTGAGCGTTACCCACATCGAGAATGCCGTTGGAGGCCACCGTGATACCGCGATCAGACACAGCACTGGTGCCATTGTATTGGAGGACGCCGCCGTTGAGAATCAAATTACCAGCCACATTCAGAGAGGCACCCACGCTGCTTGCTGCACCTGCGAAGTTGAGAGCTGCAGGTCCCGAAGCAAAGGCGGGCGAGGAAATGGTAATCTCTGTGGGGCTGATAATGGCAACGACCGTAGCTCCTTCAGGAATGCCCGGGCCGGACACTTTGTGTCCGACGGAGATGGCTCCCACCGGATTCGAAAGCGTCACGGTGGAACTGCCGCTCGTCGTGGTGCCGGAGCGGCTCACTGTCTGGTGCGGGTAGGATAGAATCAGTGAACTGTTCGCGGTGGCAGTGGCTGACGAGGAAATAGTGACCTGAGTAGGGCTGATAACGGAGGTGATGATAGAACCAGCAGGGATGCCATTGCCCGTGATACTTTGGCCCACCTGGAGATCAGTGACCGCCGAGTCAAAGGTCACCGCATTGCTGCCGCTCGTTGTCGAGGCGGAGCGAATATCACCACTGGTTCCGTAAGTGAGGTTGTTCTGACCTGCGCTGGTCACTGGAGCGCTGATATCGACATTGTGAGCATCTACGATGCGAACAATGGTAGCTCCTGCCGGAATGCCAGGGCCACTGATCGTCTGGCCGAGGGTCAGGCCAGACGTGCTGGGCAGACTGACACGAGAGGCACTGGTCGTCGTAGAGGCAAGAGCACCGGTAAAGATCGTCGCTGAGCCCAAGGTGGTGGCATTGGTGCCGCTGCCGGTGGCAGTGAGGGAGATCGTGAAGGTGTTTGCATTGACGATGGTCTCCACCACAGCCCCCACGGGGATGTTTGGCCCGGAGATAGCCTGCCCGCGGGTGATGCCGGCAGTGGTGAGACCACCCGCGTCCAAGGTCACGACTTGGGAGTTTAATGTCGTTCTGACACCGATATTTCCTGTCAGGGCAGATACAGGGCTGTAGTTGAGGTCTAAAGTAGCTGAAAGAGTAGAGCCATTGGTGAGGGTAATCTGCTCATCACTGTTGATGGAGGCAATTAGAGCTCCACCAAACTGGAGGGTCTGACCATTGGCGGTCGCCGTGGCTTGGTTGTTCAGATTGACGGTATTTCCCACAATGCTCTGGATGGTTGTTCCAGGTGGAATACCGGCACCGACGACTGGCAGGCCAGCAGAGAGACCTACTGTGCTAGCCACCGAAATGGAGAACTGGCCTGCGACGGTATCAGCTGTCACGATGGCTACAGGAGGCAGACCCGTGCCGCTGACAACTTGGCCAAAAGTGAGTCCCGCCGTTTCGGCCAACTGCACGGTGCGAACAGGATTGACCCTGATGGCGCTCACAGCCGTGGATGGCCAGCCGGAGACCGAGAGTTGGTTGATGGTCAGAGTGCCGGCATTGAGCGAGGTGACACCGGAGTAGGTGTTAGCACCGGAAAGGATGAGATTTCCTGCGCCATTCTTCACCAAGCCATTTGCTACCGGGGTGAAGTTTAGCGTTGAGACTCCTGTGGCGGTGGCGTTTCCACTGAGCACGATGTTGCCGATCTGATTCACCGCATCCGTGATGTCGATACGACTGATGGTGGCATTGGTTGGGATGCCTGTGCCATTGACAGTCAGCCCAGCGGCCAGACCCGCGACATTCACACCGGAGATCGTATTGCTGCCGCTTATCGTGCTGACACCGGAGGATAGGGAGGCTGGAGCCAAATTCGCAATAACGGCGGAGATTTCCATCGGTGCGGCGAGGTTGTTCTGGTAGATGCGGAGCTCGGCATTCGATCCGGCACCGCCAGTGAGCCTACCCTGCCCGTCGATGACGGCGGAATCTCCTGCCATACCGCTGCCGACGAGGATGCCACCCGCCTGGAGCGTGTTGGTGCTATTGAGAGCGAGCGTGACCGTCATGTCGCGCTTATCGAGGGTGTTATTTGGAGTATTGAAGCGCAGGGTGTTTGGCGTGCGCCCATCCTGGGTGCTCGGTCCGACGATGCTGATATTGGCCCCATTGTTGGCCGTTGCGGGGGACAACCAATCATTGGCGGCGCTGCTGTTGAGATAGCCTGCGAAGGCGGTGATAAGGCCGTCAAGTCCAAGGACAGCGGTGGTATTGCTCGTCAGGCATTGGCGGACGTGGCACCGCTAAACATGGTGCCAGGAGCCGTGCCAAAGCTGAATGTTCCGTTCGCCGAGGTCGCAGAAGCGGGGAGACTGATGACAATCTGTGTGGCATTATTGATGGCAGTGATGACCGCTCCGGCGGGGATATTGGGACCGGAAATCGGCATTCCGACCACCAAACCATTCGTTGTGTTTGCCCCGACAAGGTTAACGGTCGTGCTATTGGCAGCGGTGGCATTGCTGGTAGCCCCGGTCCTGTTCGCGTTGTTGACCGTGGGAGTGCCAAAGGTCAGAACGTCCGTGGCTGAGACCGTGGTGTTATTCGAAAGAGTGATATTCAAGCCATTCGCATTGATGGCGGTGATCGTCGCTGTGCCAGGAAGCCCGGCGCCAGATACACTCTGTCCACGTGTCAGCGAGGTATTCGAAATGACGGTTCCACCGAGGTCGTTCGTGGTTCCCTTCACTGCCCAGTCATTGCCACCCACGGTGGCCCAGCCGCCGAGGATCCCATTCACATTATTGGTATCTGTACTAGCAATGCCATTTGCAGAGAAATCGACAGAAGCGCCCGCTCCAGCGGTAATGGCGTTCATACGGATGACGGAAGACCCGGAGAGGCGACTGACTCGGTTGCTGCCCTGCCCGATGGTGGTGGCCGAAACGATTTCGATATGATTGCCACCGGTAAGCTCCAGTGCACCACCAAGACGGCTGCCGCCGAGGGTGAGGCTACCCACATCGGCCAGCTTACTGCTACCGTTCGTAGAATAGTCTAGCCTCAAGGTGCCAGCCTGAACGATGTGGTTCGGGTTCAGTCCCGCCGGTGCGGCATTGCGTGAGCTGTTATCGGCCGAGCCAGAGAGAATCAAGACGCCATCCCCAAGCTGGGTGATGGAACCGCCCCCGGTTAAGGTGCGGTTGAGCGTGAGTGTGGCGTTCTCTCCCACAAGGATGTTGGAATTGGCGAGGATGTTAACATTCCCGGACCACAGGCTATTGCCGGTGCTTGTGGCCAGTGTGCCTCCAGCCAAGGTCATCTGCTCGACCGTGGTGTACTGCACGTTACGGAGGTCAACTGTGGCATTCTGATTGCCGAGAGCTGTAGCCCCATTGGTGCCGCCACCCACCACGACGCCTGCTCCGCCGAACTCACCGAAAGCACCGTCCACGGTGGCAGCCAAAATGCCTGCAAGCACCAAGGTTTCACCTGTGTAGCTATTCCCGCTAAAGCGTAGCACAGGGTCTCCCGTGACGGTGGCCGGGCTGCTGAGAGTGATGCTCACTCCTGGATTGATGCTGACCACGGTGGCTCCCACGGGAATTCCAGTAGCCACCACCTGCTGCCCAACACGCACCCCTGTGGTGTCCAAGACGGAAACCACGGTGCTGCCACTAGTCACGCCTTTTCCGAAACGTAACGCCGGACTGCCGGAAGTCGTCGCAGCGACACTCAAAGTCACGCTAACCCCCGGATTGATGCTCACTACCGTAGCACCAGAGGGAATGCCTGTGCCAAACACCTGCTGGCCGACCGTGATGCCGTTGGTATTGGTCAAGTTTACCGTGGTATTTCCGCTGGAGATTACAGAGGAATAGATGATGCCGCTCTCTTTACCAGCAAAGGAGCCAACCACCCAGGTGCCATTACCCGTTTTCGTCAACGAGGTGGAGCCGTCGAGGCCATCTCCAAGACTGAGATTGAACTCATTGTTACCTCTGTTGTTACCGCCAAGCGTCAAAGTGCGTGAACCAGAGCCGCTGAAACCAATCAACGGAGAGGTGGTCGTGCCCCAGCGGCTGACAGCGCCGAGACGAGAGCCATCCGCAATGAGTGCGCCCGCGTTTTCACCGACGCCCAGAGTGAAAGAACGGTCCGTGGTGAAGGAGGAGATGTTGTTGTATCGAAGAGCACCTCCATTGAGAACCAAGTTCGAGGCCGCCGAGGTGGCTGCACCGATGCTGCTTGGGAACGTAGAGAATCCGATGGATGCCGCATTGAGGACCCCGCCATTGATGATGGTCGGACCAGAATAGGAGCTAAGCGTGTCCGTGAGGGAGAACACACCTGAACCGTTCTTTTCGAGAGACACCGTTCCAGAGGATACGAAACTGTTTCGGAAAGTGCCGGAGAAGGCGAAGCTATCGTCCGAGGTGACGCTGATTTTAGCGATACCAAGGGCATCACTCGTCACAGCACCGCTGCCAGTGAGCGAGGAAACCCGCGTGTCATTGCCATTCAGATTCAAAATCCCACCATTGAGATTCAGACGGTAGCCATTCGGATTCGCGCTTAGCAGGGCGTTGGGGCTATCGAGAACGATTTCACCCGCATTGATCGACACGGTTCCATTCGTCGTGGTGAATGTATTGCTGCCAGCACCCGCGTGGCCGAGCTTCAAGAAGCCAGAATTGACCAACACATCTTCGGTGAGGAGGTTTGTTCCGCGAAGGTCAATTTCAGACCCAAGGATACGAACAAAGCCAATCGTGTTGTTTCCAGTCAGGCGCATCACATTGAAGCCACCATACTCAAGACTGATACTTGTACCGTCATTGGTGATGTCCTTGTCGATCGTGACAATACCTTGTGCCACGTCGATTGAGGTGATCACCGAACCTACGGGGATTCCAAAGGCGCTGCTACTGGCGGCTACGGTTTCACCCACGTTGAGTGAAGAGGCAAGAGCCGGACTGATGCGAATCGTGCGAGTTCCCGCATCAAAGCTCGAACTAATCGAAGCCGTGCGGCCAATGCGTGATCCCGCCGTTTCGAGACCACCGGAGAAATCATTATTCCCACGGATTTCGAGAGCGCCTTCATTATTGGAATCTGCCTGGAAAATGAAACGACCGAGTCTGCCATCGATAGCATACGATCCAACAGGAGCAGCCGTACCACCAGCAAGCACGAGAAGGCGGGAATTGGCCACGCTGATTTGAGCATCGCCGACTCCGACGGTGATGCCACGATTGGCGTCATCCAACACAAAGGTCGAATTCGCACGCAGGCGGCCTGCATTTAGAACGAGTTGGCCAGCGTTGAAAGCGGCAGGATCTGCCCCTAGGCTTCCTTCACGGGATATCTCTAAAATCCCTTCGTTGACGGTCGTAGCTCCGGTGAAGGTGCTAGTGACGCCAAAGGTGAGCCCGGTTCCGGAGGTGTTTTGTGTGGTGGACTGGGAGAGAGTGATCGTGTTGCCATTGATAGCCGTCACCAACGTGTTCGCGGGGATACCGGTGCCAGTGACCGTGGAACCGACAAAGATATCCGCATTGCCGCCGGAGGTGATATTGATCGTTGAACTGCCTGTTCCAAAGGCCGCCGTGCGGGTGCTCTGCGGGTTGAGCAAAAGGGTGCCGCGTCCTGATTTCGTCAGGGAAACTCCGTTGCTACCATTGTTCCGTATCTGCGAATTGATGTTCATCTGGTTGGTGGGCAGATGGATCATCAATTCGTAACCGCCTCCAGAACCTGCGGTGAGAAAGCCATTGCCTGAAATGGTCTGGGTGCCGCGGGAAGCGAGAATACCGCCGCTATGCACTGCAAGGCTTGTGCCACCATTCAATGTCAGGGTGGACCCGCCATTCTGAATATTCAACGAAGCCACGACGGCGTTCGTCGTCACTGTCTGGTTACCCGTCATTTTGACGTGCTTGTTCGTGTTATTCCAAGTGGCAGCCGTCTCCGTCGTATATTGGCCACTGCCAAAGGGCTGGACGAGACCGCCACCATCCACAAACGCCCATTCATACGCCTGGGAACCTTGTATGGTGGAGCTTATGGCCCACCCGCCGATCATGCCATTGGTATTGGTGAGACCATTAATGGTGGTGCGGGCACCTGAGTCCACATTCGACACAACGCTTTCAAAGACAACGGTCGAGCCAGGGGCGCGGCCGTTGAAGCCTGAGAAAGTCAGCTTACTCGAACCAGCCACGCTGCTGGCATTTGTTGTGCCAGTGGCAATCAGATTCGAGCCGCTGGCGAAGCTTACGGCACCGAGTGTTTCATTGAAGGTGATTGATGCGGCATGCTCCGAAACTCCGACTCCAAAAAAAGTTAGCCTTCCGCCATCAAATAGGATGGGCGCACTATCAGGTATGCGGTCGGGGCGATTGCTGCTTGAATCCAAGGTGATGTTGTCACTGGCAAGCACCGCCGTATTAGTGATGTTCAGGCCAGGAACAGTATTTCCTGCAAGCGTGCTGCCATGACCACCGATGCGGATCTGAGTAAGGCCAGCACCATAAATGAGGCCATTTGTGCCCCGGAGCCGAACATCACCGCCCAGCACTTCGAGGACCCCGTTGATGTTGGTGGCCGCGTTGATGTTCAAAACGGCACCGTTGAGGATGTTATCCCCCGTGCCCTTGAGGCGCACGCCACCGCCAGTCACCGTCACCGCTTGGTTAAAGTTCACGGTGGTTAGGTTCTCGAGTCCTTTGATGAAGACTCCCTGCCCGCCGATGCTCACAGGCGTATTGAAATTCGCCGCACCGCCATCGAGGAAGGAGAAACCACCACCATAAGTGTTCAAATTGCCGAAATTAAGCGTCTGCCCTGTTGTGCTTAGATTCGACGGTGCAGAGAGGGTGAACTGGGTGCCATTGTTAACACTGAGAACGACACTTCCAGCGGGGATGCCTGAGCCGGACACCGCCATACCTGCCGCCAAGCCGGTGGTGGAACTGATTGTGACCGTCTGCGAGTCTTTCGTGGTAGTAGAGCCGGTTTTGTTGAGGAGGCCGAGATAGCTCAGAGTTACTTGGGAGCCGAGAAGGCTGTCCTGATTCACCGGTGCCTGACTCAGCCTGTATTGAGTGGGGCTGATGATCTCCGTGATAAAGGTGTTATCGAGAATGCCCGCGCCAGAAACAGGTGTGCCAACCACCAAACCTTCTGTGGTGCCCACCGTAATCACTGCATTCCCGCGGCGGAAGAGCACTTGCTGAGTTGGCGTGCCAATATTCAAGGTTCCGCTGCCTCCATCACGGATCACGGAGCCGGAGCCGGTGACGATCTTGTTGAAGTTTAGGGTGTCATTCACGGTTTGTAGGCCGAGAACCCCATCATTTTTCACGAAGCTATTGAAGTTATTCGCTGTGCGGAGGTTCAAGCGAGCACCGCTGGTGATCGTGGTGGAGCCAGAGTAATTGATGTTCCCCAAGGCAAGGGATTGCGTGCCGCTGCCAGTGACGACAAGGTTAAGAAGGCCCGTGCCGTCATTATTGGCGCGGTTACGAAGGAAGCCATTGAAGCTGTAATCTTTGCCCGCCGCCGTTTGGATGGTCAGCGTGCCGGAGCGAGAGATCGCCTCGCCTTCGGAGTTTTCGATCACACCGCTGGAGGTGAAGTCAGAAAGGCCGCCAACAGTCTCATCAAAGCCCATCAGCTTGAAGTAAGAATTGTTGCCGGGGTTGTTTGTGGCAGCCAGACCGCTTCCTGCGTCAAAACGAAGCACCGTGGTATTTGCGATCTGCTCGCTACCACCAAGATGCACCACCGAACTACCTGCGCCACCGAGGCTGACGTTGCCAATGAAGAGGTTACTGCCGGTGATAGCTCCACTGGGCACACTCGTTCCAAACACGGTTTGGATTCCATTACCAACAGAGCTTGGTGGACTAGAAAGCACAAAGCGCGTGGCACTTGTGATCGCGGAAACGGTTGTTCCAGGAACGATGTTTGGTCCGGAGACGGGCATACCTACATACAAGCCTGCTGTGGAGTTCGTCGTGGCATGAAGATTCGTAGCAAAATTCGTCGAAATGCTTGTCCCTGCTGCTGTAGCGGGAATCGAAACCGTGAAAACCGTCGCATTGGTGATGGACTCCACCACGGCACCATTTGGAATATTCGGGTTGCCCGTCACTGGCATGCCAACGTAGAAGTTGGTTGTGTTTGCTCCACCGGTCAGAGTTACATTCTTGCTATTGGCCGTTGTTGTCGCAGTGGATACCTGTGGCGCGATCGTGTTTGCAAAGCTTCCATAGGTGGTCGCGGCATTACTACCTGTCGCGGTGGCATTGGCAGAGAGGCCGATAGTGGTCGTGTTTGTAAGTTCGTTATACGAAACCGTCGTGATCGTGGTCACCGCGTTGAGGTTGGAATTGCCGGAGAGAGGCATACCTGCGGCAAGGAGCGAGGTCACATTACCTGAGATGGTCGCGGAGCCACTACCATTGGTGGTGCTAAGTTGGAGATTCGTGCCTCCAACAAGACCACCGAACATCGAAGGTGCCTTCGCCAGCACCAGTTGTGGATTAGTGGCATCACCAAAGCCACGGCTGAAGACCCGGGTATCACCCGTGTAGGTATTGGGTGAGGTGCCACTATAGGTCACTCGACCTGCGCCCATGATCGTAAGCCCGCGACTGCCACCGCTTTCGCCGATGGCTCCACTGATGTCGAGACGGGCAGCAGCACCACCTGAGTTCACGTTGATATTGAGACCCGATTGAAGCTGCACAGGCACGTTGATCACATCCACCCCGACCGTGTTGCTGTTGGACTGTGTCTTGCTGATGAGAGCGCGGCCAAAATCACCGTTGTTCATCTGGAGGGAGCCGCCCGTTCCAGCCACAATGTTGAAGTTGTGGGTGTTGTTGGCATCTCCAATGACCATTTTACCGACCACCTTATCTCCATCGAGGGCGATGTTCGCTCTAGATGCAATGTTCGAGGTCAGCGCGGCAATGGAAGCCGTGGTGTTCGGCGTGGCTGGTGAGGTCTGAGCACGCCAGTTGGTAGCCTGATTCCATGAACCGCTGCCATTGGCGATGTAGCTGCTGATACGCACCGGGATGCCTTGCGGAGCAGTGACGATGGCCAGCACACCACTCGTGGCGAATTGGCTCACATCATAGACAAGGTTTCCAGGCAAGGTGGGCAGCAGGAGGTTTCCGCCGCCAGTGCCCCCATTGCGGTAATTGGTGCCGGCTGTAAAGGTCGAATCAACTGTGTCGAAGCCTGTCCAGTCACCCAAATCGAGGATGTCACCAAACTGGGCCCCGGAGAAGTAGCCGTTGTCCATGATGGTGATGAGGGCGCTACCCAAGGTGAGCGTGCCATTGATGTTGAGGAGGTCGTGGGCACCTCCCGGCACGGTGGTGTTGTTCCAGAGGTTCAAGGTGGAGGAGAGGGTGGCGTAACCGCCGTCTCCTTCGTAGGTGCCGCTGGCCAATTGGCCGAGGATGTTTCCATCATTCAGGGTGCGGCTGGCGACGCCGAATGTCATACCGGCGCCATTGCTGACGAGCAGATTGCCATTGAAGGTCAACGTTCCGATCGCCGCACCGGCATTGTCACCTGGCATCACAGCACCGAGCCCTCCGATGGTGTGGTTTGTGACGTTCACAGTTCCATCAATGAGGCCGCTGCCAGCCAGAACACCCCCGTTCACGGTCATGGCACCCGTGCCGGTGCGCCCGGCTCCCGCCTGGCCCACCTGGAGCACCCCGGCATTCACCGCCGTCGTGCCGGTGTATTCGTTCAGCCCACTGATAATCCAAGAGCCTTCGCCTGCTTTGACCAAGGAGATTGGAGCATTCGAAATGCTACCACTCAGACGATTGGCCGCAGTGGACGAACCGCTGAGAGTGAGTGTCTTCGCCCCGATTCCGCTGGCTGTGACATTGCCTTCCAAAATGAGAGCGCCGGTGCCAGATGCCTCCACGCTACCGCCGCCCGTGGTGCCTGCCAGATCGATCACTCGATCTGTGGCTTCTCCCGCACCCACATACCGCAAAGTTCCCGTGAATGCACCCTGGCCAAGGGCAATGGTGCCTGCCCCGACGGTTGTGGGAGCACCAAGGCTGCTGCTAACTGTCCCGCCGCTGACGCGATTGAGGGAGGAGGCCACCAGTGTGCCTTCCTGAATCGAAGTGGTTCCTGCGTAGGTATTGGCTCCTCCAGCGATCCACGTTCCGCTTCCTGTTTTCGCTAGGGACATATTGGCACCCCCACCGATCACGCCGTTGAAAGCATTATCTCCTGCATTGGTACCACCAAGGGTGAAGGACTTCGCCCCTGCACCAGAGATCAAGAGATCGCTGGTGATGACCAGTGAACCGCTTCCCGAAGACTGGATGAATCCACCACCGGTGGTGCCGACAAGCTCAAAAACCCGGTCTGTGGTCTGACCGGCACCATTGTAGATCAAACCACCCGTCAGCGCACCGCTACCGAGTTTGATGACCGATGCCGCAAGAGAGGAAGGCACCCCCAGACTCGAAGATGGGGCACTGCCGTTCGCCGTGTTGAGCGAGGAGACGGTGAGCGATCCTTCTTCGATCGTGGTGGACCCCACAAAGGTATTGCTACCAGTCAGTTCCCAATTGCCAGAACCTGCCTTGACGAGGCTAAAGGCTCCTTCGAGCACCGGAGCAAAGGAGTTTGTGCCGGTGTTTGTGCCTGCCAAGGTGAGCGTGCGAGGCGTGCTGAATGTCAGAAGCTCTGTCAGGGGATCCACCGTTGTCGTCCCAGCAGGTAGGCTAAGCGTGATCTGTCCGTTTGTTCCGCTAACATCCACCGATGCGATGACAGCCCCGGGAGGAATCCCCTCGCCACTGACCGCCATTCCCACAGTCAGCCCCGTGGTATCAATGGCAGTCACAATCGCGGAGTCTTCGGTGCGGCTGGCACCGCGCGGTGCTACGTCTGGCTGTGCAATGCTGCCATGGCTGGAAAAGCTGAGCGTGCCCGAGCCGGAAGATTCGATACGACCACCAGTAACTCCAACCGAGAAGAGACGATCTGTGGTGGCAGCGGCGGCACCTGAGTAACGCAGAATGCCATTACCGCTCAGAAGAAGGCTTGTGGGGCTGGCGGAGGACATGCCGAGGGCGCTGGCGAGACCGCCATTGGCAAGGCTAGAAATATCCAAGATACCTCCCGTGATGCTCGTGACGCCAGCGAAGGTGTTTGCGCCACGCAGATGAAGCTCGCCCGTGCCAGCCTTGGTGATCCCGAAGAGATTGTTGTTATCCCCAATGATGCCGCTGACGGTTAGCGGAGCGCTTCCATGGATGTTCCACTGGATGTTTTGGGCGCCGAGAATGACCGGAGCACTGATCGTGTGCGCTCCGTTGCCCAAGTCCACATTGACCGCGCTGTTGAGGGTGAGCGTATTCGCACCGCCGATGCCGACGGAGCTGGTGGCGTTGCTGTTGAAGTTCAAGCTGCCAACGCGGATGTTCTGACCCAAGGTGGTGCTGGTGAAGGCCGCGCCACCTCCGTTGACACTGAAGAAGACATTATCCACGGCATCTGGAACCGCTCCGACCCCACCACCTGTGATGTCGCCGCTCCAGTTCGCCGCATTGTTCCAGATGCTGCCTGCGCTGCCATCCCAGTAGAGATTGTTGATTGTCGCCGGCGTAACTACCAAACGCACTTTCGTGGCCACGCCAGTATCAAGCGCCAGATTGTAAGCCACCGTGGGGCCGAGTACAATGACGTTGGATGCGAGTTCCAGATTGGCTGCGCCAATGACCGTCGGCGAAGGTGAGCCGCCTGTGCCGGAGATGTTGATCAGATCGTAAGTGCCAGCCGTGACAGACGAAATGCCTGTGAGAGGATTGACCAAGATGCGGGCAGGGCCGCCTGTGACGTTCACACCACGGGAGACATCAATCTTATCCGCCTGCCCAGCACCCGAACCGATGTCAAAGGCTAGACGGGTGATGTTCGTGGGGCTGGATTCGATCGTGAGGCCCGTAGTGACGGAGCCTCCCTGACGGAGGTTAAAGGTGCCGATTTGGCCGTCACCGCTCATGGTGAAGGAGCTTCCTGCAAGCAGATTCACCGTGGAACCTGCGCCTGCTGTCGTCGTTAGACCTGCCGTGTAGGAATTGTTGGCTCCAGAACCCACAGCTACAGCCAGGGTGGCTCCAGGCTGCACGGTGACCGCCGTGTTATTCAAAGCACCTGTGGCGGTGTTATCAACGCTCAGACGGCGGAGAATGAGTTTTCCGTCATTCACATTGGTGGCACCCGTGTAACTCATATTTCCCGCGATGACCCAGGTGTTCGGCCCCGCCTTGGTGAGGGTATTGAGGCCACTGCCGTTATTGCCCAAGACTGAACTGAAGAAATTCTCGATGCCTGCGGCGGATGTCCCAGCGAGGACCAAGTTTCGAGGTTGATTGGCAACAGTGTTCACCACGATCGAGCCCTTGTTGCTCATCACAAGTGCGCCAGTCCCAGATGCTTCGATGGTGGCCGTGGAAGGAGCCCCTGCTCCAGTTGGATCGGCTATGGTAAAGAGCTTGTCCGTGGTGGTAGCTCCACCGGTGTATCGAAGCGTAGCATTGCTTATGAACAACCTATTGGCTGTATTTGCTCCCACACGCCCCAAGCTATCAGCCAATGTGGCATTTCTGAAGAAACCGATTTCGAGCACTCCGCCAGAGTTTACTGTGGTATTACCGGTATGGGCGTTGAGACCGGGTAGTACCAGCGTGCCCGTTCCACTTTTCACGAGCGCGATGCTGCCAGTCAATAGACCGGCGAAAGTGCTGTTGGCACCAGAATTGACGGTCAAGATCGCGGACGAACCGCTGTTCGTGACCAAACCGCCGGTTGTGGGAGTAAGGCCGGAAAGGGAGGATACTGTAATGGCACGCCCGTTCATGTTGAAGGTGGCTCCGGAGGCCACCGTGAGTGCGGTGCCTGTAGGGAGGACACCCGAGCCTCCCAGGCGCATGAGGCCGCCGAGGACCATTGTGGAGCCGCCGTAGTTATTGGTGCCATTGGTGAGTTCCAAGATACCGTTTCCAGCTTTGGTGAGTCCGCTGCTAGCGCCAGTGACCTGTCCGGAGAGAGTGGCAGTGACCTGCGGATTGCTCACGGTGATGGTGCGCTGTGCTCCTGCTAGTGTGACCTGGCCGCTGACGGTGAGGCTGTTGGTCGAAAGAGTGCCGCCGAAGGTTACATCCCCATTAAGAGCGATGGGATTGGCGATGGAGACGTTCGGTGTGGCGAAGGTGAGGCTGCCGTTGCTGATGGAATTGCTGCTGCTGGTATTCTGCGAGAGAAGGATGGTCGTCGGAGAGAGAATCGCCAAGATCGTGGTTCCCGCAGGGACATTTCCACCCGTAACCGTCATACCTGGCAGAAGTGCCCCGGTGCCACCTGGGATGGTGACCACGCTGTTGCTATTTGCTGTGGTGGCAATCAGGCTGGCAGGAGCCGCCGCCATGAGGGTGCCTCCATTGACGGTCAGTGTGCCTGTGCCGAAGGGACCGCTGGTGACTCCATTGGATGAAGCCGAGAGGATGACCGAACCTTCCTGGAGAGTGAATCCGCTAGAATAAGTGCTCTGACCACCAAGGACGACACCGCCCGAGCCTGTTTTGGTGATATTTCCGCCAGCGCTGAGAATGTCTGACGTGATCACTAGGCTCACGGGGGCCAGCCCGGTTGTGTGGATGACCGGGGCCGCATTCGTTAGATTCAATACGCCCCCTCCGAGGACTGGTGCATTGCCTGCGTTGTCATTGCTTGCCGTCAGAGCATTGGCAGCAGTGAGTGTCAGACTACCGCGGCTGGCTCCTGTGCCATAGAAAGTAAGGGTTACATTGCTTGCAGTCGAGCCACCAAGTGCATTCGAAAGCGTCACCGTGCGCGTAGCCTCATTGATGGACTGGATGACGGTGCCCGCAGGGACGTTTCCGCTGCCAGTGACCACCTGACCGACGGCGAGACCCGCCACCGAGCCGACGACGATGGTGGTGCCTGAATTGGGCATGCTGGCGACGGAAGCCGTGGCTGCGTTGTAATTGATCAGCGGGGCAGCGGCACCGCCATTGCCATTGAGGGTGAGGCTGTTGAAGCTGCTGGCACCTACGAGGGGATTGAAAACGCCACTGCCATTGAGCGTGATATTGCTCGTAGCAGCGATCTGACCGCCACGTCCGATCTCATTGAGCACACCGCCATTGATGATGATATTTCCAGGCACCACGATGGCCGTACCGGCGGAGGTGAGGTTCAGTGCCCCTTGGTTCACAATGGTATCACCGATGTAAGTGTTGTGCAGGTTTGAGAGGCTCAGCGGCTGATTTCCACTCGAAGCAAAGGCATTGGATACCCGGTAATGGTTCGTCCCGAGCACGGCGGTAATGACCGTGTTAGCCGGCAGGCCGCCACCTGATACGTTCATACCCACACCAAGGTTAAACTGGTTGGAGGAGGCGATGCGCACCGTATCACTCTCTCCAAAAAGGGTAGCCGAAGCCGTGGTGGTGGCTGTGGGTGCGGAGGAGAGGCGAATGCTCGTGCCATTGACGATGGCGGCCACTGTGGTTCCAGGCGGAATGGCTGCATTACCACTGACGGGCATTCCGACATAGAACTGAGAAGAATCAGCCACGTTGATGACATTATTGCCCGAGGTCGTGTCGATCACGAAAGCATTGATACCTGCCGTGCCTGTGGTGGAGCTAGTAGCGCTGAGGTAGGTCAAGGTCTGAGCCGTTCCGTTGCTCCCACTGATGGGGGCGGAGAGGGTGAAATGGCTCGGGCCGTTGATGGATGCCACCGTGGCACCTGATGGGATGCCCGTGCCGGAGATCGGCATGCCGACAATGAGGCCACTGGTGCTGCCCACACGGATCGTCGTGTTACTGCCGAAGGTGGTATTTACCGCCTGAGCATCAGCCGTGGCATTCTGGCTGAGGGTCAGGGTATTGGATGCGGTGTTCACGGCCAAAATCGTGGTGCCACCAGGGATGTTAGCGTTACCACTTACCGCCATGCCGACATGATAAAGGGATGCGTTGGGCACTTGCACGGTGCTGCTGCCAGCAGTGGTGCTCAAGGCTGCCGTGGAGGTGCCGAGCGTGCTGGAAACGGTCGCCGATGGGGACAGCGCTAGGGTGCCAGTGCCAGATTTTACCACACCGATGGCCCCACTCACGGGCACATTGAGGGTTGTCGTGCCTGCGGAAACCCATGAAAACAGATGCTCACTGGTGACAGGTTCTCCGGTGACTACTGGCCTTCCGGCGGTGAGTCGGCTGGTAAACTCTCCTGCATTGATGGCGATGGATTGGGCCGCATCTGTCATCAAGCCTCCGCTAGCAAGGTTTAGCACGGCATTCCGTCCCCCAGAACCTAGGGTAATCGTCTGGCCGCCGCCTGGGGCCAGGCGCAGTGAATTGATCGTGCGCTGAGTTTCCGTGGTGGTGCCATTCACCCGATTCACCGTTCGGCTGCTGGCATCGCTCACATTGGCCGTGGTGGGCAATCCGACGTTCCCTAGGTCACCGCTGGTAAAGCCAGCATAGCCTGCACCGAAGCCCATGCGGCCCACGCCTTGATCATCCTGATAGGTAGCAAAGCTGTGCTGCCCCACTGCGGCATTGTTCCCGGCAACGACAGCCCAGCCCCCAATGATGCCGTTGGTGAGTTTGTCTTGGGCGAATGCGCTTCCGCCAATCTGGTTAATGAACACCCGCGGCTGGGCACCCACATTGATGTCATCCGCTGTACCACCAAGAGTGAGATTACTGCCAGCATTGAAGAGGATCATGCTGCCTCCCGAAGCATCACGGCTAAGATTGCCAATGTTCAAGGTGTAAGCTCCCGAAGTGGTATTGCCGAGTTCGAAGATGGAAACAGAAGAGAGGCCCTGCTCAAGATGCACACCTCCCACGGTCTCACTGTCGAAGGACTGGCGCCCATTGATGACGAGCGCTCCACTGCTCATATTTAGCACTGCGGTGTCGCTGAGACGATTTTGACTGGTGGCAAGCCCTTGATTATCAATGGTAAGGGTAGCCGAGCGCACGTTCACGGCACTGGTTTGGAGTAGGCTCGCGTGATCCCGCAGCGTGACACCACCCGCGAGCACATTGGTGGAGCCAGTATGCGTCAAGGGCGAGGTAAAAACGGTGGTGCCTGTGCTGCTCATACCCGCTTTGTAGTAGGACACCGCTCCAGAAAAGCTACCGCCGAAGACTGTGCTGCCCGTGTTCGTCCCGGAGTTATTGATGAGAATGGCTGGCGCTGTGCTGGTGACAGTG
Organism: Verrucomicrobiaceae bacterium; assembly: GCA_016713245.1. Classification (GTDB taxonomy): domain Bacteria; phylum Verrucomicrobiota; class Verrucomicrobiia; order Verrucomicrobiales; family Verrucomicrobiaceae; genus Prosthecobacter. Next base: position 341,830 of record JADJPM010000005.1, read on the forward strand.
CCGCCCATTCCAGGAATCGGGTTGTTATTGGTGAGCAGGCCGATCATCTGAGTGCCACCTGCCAGGTCAAGCACCCCGGCGTTGAGACGCAGATTGTCTGCTGCAGAATTAGCAAAAGTCGTATCCATGAGCAGGCTGTAGTCACCAGCTCCCAGGACGAGTCGTCCGTTATTGATCGTTGTGACACCCGTATTGAGCGTGCTCTTGGCCAGATGAAGGGTCCCTGGACCGGTTTTCACCAATCCAGCGGTGCCGCCCAGATAGGCATTCACCACCGTATCACCCATCGTATGGATAATCAGTGCCCGGTTTGCATCGGTAACGGTAACGAGCCCGCCGGAGAAACCGCCGTTTCCAGCTTGGGCAAGAACACCTCCACTAGCGATGGTGAGGCTTAGCAATTGGCCATTGATCCCGAAGAGACTTCCCGCCGGACTGGCCAGCGCTGCCACACCCCCAGTCGTGAGGACGCGGCCCCCAGCGGATAGCGTCAAACTATTCACGGAGGTGTTGGCATGCATCTCACGTGTTTGATCCAGCCTTACGTTGTCAGCAGAAGCCACATTGTTGGGAGCAGAAGAGTTTCCGGCAAACAGGGGCGGCGCAGTATTTCCCAAATAGGTGTTATTGGGCACTTTCATTTCGCTGTTTGTCAGCAGGCGGAAGCCCGTGCCGGAAACATGCGTGACGAAGCCGGTGCCAAAGCCAGAAATACTTACATCTCCAAGAATGTCCGGGCGAATGGACATGTTCGTCGTGCCAACTCCTCCATTCCCACCGATCAACGTCGGCGTGGTCGCTGATACGGTGCCAGCAAGCCCGGCACTGCCGTCGAGGCCTGGTCCGCGAATGACTGCTGTACCGCCATTGGTGCCCGCAGCGGCAAGTGCCCCGGAAATGGCGAGTGATGCACTATTGGAAGTGAGGGTGATGAAGCCTCCGCCATTGGTGATGTTCACCGCACCTATTTGCTCAGCCACAGGGGCCGCTCCTCCGATAATGTTCAGCGAGCCACCCGAGAGGTTTAGCACCCGGTTGCTATTGGAAGTCGAGATGTCCGCATAAGTGGCACCACCCAAACGATTACCGAGGACATTGACACTACTGTCCAAAGTAAGCACCCCTCCCGAATTCAAGGTGTAGTTGATAAAGTTCAATTTGGCGTTGCTATTGTTCAGCAGAACCGCCCCTTGATTCACAGTCAGTACGCCAGAGCTGCCGAGAGTCGAAGTGCTGGAACTATCTCCCGCAATCGTCCAAGTGCCTGTGCCGAGTTTTTCCACATTCAGCCTGCTACGAGTGAATTCCGAATCAAAAACACCCGAGAATGTGCTGTTCGTATTGTCATATCCAGTCCGCAAAGTGCCGACAGAATTGAGATGGAAGCTTTCCACACGTCCTGAACCCGAGAGAGATCCAATAACGCCTGAGAGACCACGCAGATCCAAAACAGTGTTTGGGGAGAGGTTAACACTTCCAAGACCCAAATTCGCGGTGCTTTGAGAGATCGCCAAACCACCTTCGGTAACGTTCAAAATGCCACTGAAGGAGCTCTGACCTCCAATGCCAAGGTACCCAGCCCCAGTCTTTGTCACCGTACCTGTGCCTATGAGAGCTGCATTCAGTGCGAGTCCGATCTGTCCCGGATTGATACTGCTATCGGCGATCTGGAAAGTTTGCCCGGCAGAGACGTCCAAGAAACCATTCAGCACAGGGATGCTATTGATGTTGCTGTGGTCCCCGGCGGTGATGAGACCGGTAACCTTCAAGATACCTCCAGATGAGTCCACTGCGGGGCCTGTGTTACCATTGGAGCCACCATCGTTGTTGAAAATGAGAGTGCCGATGGTTTCATTGAAGCGGTTCAAATGTAGGCGGGCACCGCCATTGATGGTGACCGAAGCGGAATCCGCGATCTGATTCGCCTGGACGCGATCTAGAAGCGCATTTTGCGCGGAAGTGATGCTGACGGTGGTGTTACCGATGGGCATGGAATCCGTGCCGGTAGTGCCGCCAGAAATAATGAGGTTCCCCGGCACCGTCAAAGCACCAGTCGCACCTAAATTGACGTTAACGCCATTCACAAAAGTGGTTCCAGTGTAAGTATTACCACCCAACAGAGTGATGTTTGGATTTCCACCCGTCTGGCCGACGCCGGAGAGCACTAGGCTGACCGGATTGCCATTATCTACAATGGATGAAAAAATATTGAGCGTGCCCTGGCCGATTGTCAGGAAAAGTTCCTGCTGAGACGCCCCTGGCGTAATCTTGCCCGCAGCCACAGCATTACCGATGTTACGCGTATTGTTGTCCAGCCCAGCCAGAATACCGCCACTTTTGACCACAAGGGTATCCTGCGGCAACGTGAAGAGTAGATTCGAGGTGCCGCCACTGAGCGTGACGGAATTCACGGTGACGCCCCCCTGGCCGATCGTCACATTCGAGGCAGCGCCAGTTACGGTGCCCACTTTGATGTTCGAGTCATCCAAGCCCATACCAGCGGAAAGCCCTGTATTGTTGGCAAAAGTGGTGATGAAATTCCCCGCCGGGCGGATGCCTGCACCGGACTCATAGGTGGCAAACTGAATATTCGTGCCCCCATTGGAAGCAGGATCAATCCCCTGGGCGACGGCCCAACCGCCGATGATGCCGTTCACGAGCCCCGGAGCGGTCGAAAAGAACACATTTCCGTTACTGCCCATGGAGCCACTGCTGGAGAAATTAACTGTGGAGCCCGTAGCACGACCAGCCAGACTGTCGAAATTTACGATGGCAGTACCCGTGCTTGGGTTCACCCCGATGACGGAAGCACCGCCCGCCAAAGTGAGGCTTCCAAGTTGGATGGAACTGTTCGTTCCATTGCGCGCCTGGAAAAGGAAGCCGCCGCTATTGAGTGAAATTGGGGTGGTCGAGCTGAGTCGAGGGGCGGCTTCGATGCCATTGTCATTCCAGTTCAGAGCGGCACGGCGAATGATAAGGGCAGAAATGCCAGAGAAGGCACCACTATCAAGGAGCTGCGTCTGCCCGCCCTGTAAGGTGAGAGTTCCTGTCATGGTATTGTTAGAACGCACACTCCACGTATTGCCCCCGTCTTTAACCAGATGGATCACCCCGGTGCCGCTGATATTTCCCGCCCATTCACGGTTGGCGTTTGTGCCAATGCGCATATTGGCCGCTGTGGCGGAACTGTTGATGATCGATCCGCCTCGATCTGCCAAGGTAGTTTCACTAGCAAGGTTCGCGAAAATCTGTGAACTGCCGTTCAAATCAACCGTGGCACCATGATTGACAATCAGAACCTGTCCCGAGGGGGCTGAGCCCAGGTTACCAACGGAAGGTGCGGTCGTGTAGGAGAGAAGCAGCGCCCGGTTCAATGTCTGGCCGGTCTGGCCGAAGCGGAGCGTTCCTCCATTTACCGCCGTATTGCCCAGCATCTGACTCATGGAATTCAGCGACAGTGTACCCGCCCCCGCTTTGGTGAGTCCGCTGGCACTGTAGACCCGGAGTGGGTTCGCCGCCGTACCCAGTTCTAAAGTCGCTCCACTAAGGGTGTGGATGATGGTTTCACGATTGAAGATATTGCCATTATTCGTGTCATTTGGGGCGAGGACTCCGACGCCATCCCCAGTGATGCTAGTCGTCCCAGTGCGGGCCAAAATGCCACCCGAATGCAGTAGAAGTGTACTTCCGGCATTGATCGTCAGGGATGCCCCTGAATCCAAGGTGAGGGAATTGATGTTTTGAACTCCCGCACCCGCAGAAAGTGGCGCGGAGGTCAGGATATTCGCATTGGTTTCTAGTGTGCTGGAAACATCTGCTGCGCCAAGCAACTGAAGACCATCCGCCGTGGCCCCTGCAGCGGAGCGTGCGGCGAAGGTGGTCGTGGTGCCATCACTGACCAGGAGCCAAGGGAGAATGCCACGGTTGGTCGTGTCAACACCACCGTTCTGCCCGATTTGGCCGGGAAGTGTATTAGCAAAGTTAATGGTGCTGACATTAGCCGACCCAAACGTGCCGCCTAGACCAGGGGCGACGATCAAGCCGGTCGCCGTATTGGAACGACTGAGCGTGTTGTTATTGCCTGAAAACAGAATTTGAACCGTCTGCCCCGCACCAGGGTTCAGGTTAATGACACTTGCTCCCGTGTTAAAGTTAATGCTTCCCGCACTGATTGTTTCCGTGGAGGTGGTAAGGGCATTGCCATTGAACGTGAATACTCCTCCTTGAAGATTAAGCGGACGATTACCGAGACGGTTATTGAGATTGGCGGTTGTATTATCAAGAGTGAGCACCGCCCCCATGCCAACGGTGTTGGTCCCGCCATTGCCCAAACGCCCGGCGGCCCCAGAAAGGGTAAGGCTTCCGTTGGCGACGCTCGTCCCACCCGTGTTTGTATTCGCGGCTGTGAGGGTGAGGTTATTGGTGCCAGTCTTGGTCAAGAGAGTGGTCCCACTGATGACTCCATTGATGGTGATTCCACCACCGGAGGAGCCACCAATCGCGGCGGCAGCACGCATGACGATGTTGTTACCGACGATGGCGGCGGTGCCAGAGGAATTCGTCAGCGCGGCAATGGTGTCAGTCTCACCGCCCCCGGTAGCTGCGGTGATGCCGGTTCCGTTGAGGTAGATGGGCTTACCGCCTCCTGCTGTGGTCAATCCGTTGAAATCGAGCGTGGATGCCGCAGCCACCGAGACACCCGTGGGAGCAGAAACAGCCACGCCCGTGGCGGTGGCCGTGGCGTTCGCGGATAGCGTGAAGGTCGTGGGGGAGGTGATGGCGGCGATGGTCGCGTTTGCAGGAATACCAGCACCAGTGACGGACTGCCCCACAAAGAGACCCGTGGTGCTTTCGACCGTGACGGTCGTGTTGTTGGTGGTGGTGCTGGCTACCAAAGCTCGGGTGCCGTTGACGCCAAGCGCCCCCGCATGGGCCAGTTTCAGAAGGCCGCCTTCCATCGCAATAGAACCACTCAGATTGATGTTGTCCCCGCCGAGGGTCAGCGTACCAGGCCCAACCTTCGTAAGACCTGTCGGGAGCAGTGGTGTCTCGTCAGAAATGGCACCACTCAGAGTCAGGTCTCCATAGCCCCCCACGGCCGTGCCAAGAGAACCGATGGTGATGTTCCCGAGCAGGCTGGCTGGGGTGTTGCTGCTATTGTAAAGGGCCGCAGGAGTGACTGAATTCCTCTGAATGGGGGACACGCCGTTGAGGACCAGATTTCCGGTGACTCCGGTAACACCATTGAGGTCTAGCGCACCATAGGTATCCGTGCTGACGCGGATGGCAGCGTTCGTCGCCGCACCACTTCCGCTGGTCGCTTTGGAGAGTAAGATCTGGCTGGGGGTGCCTCCCACCGAAGGCCGTATCTCGGTGATGTAGGTGCCTGGCTGAATATTGGCACCCGTGATTTCCATTCCCACAGCGAGTCCGGCGGTATTGCCAGTAGCTGCCGCCCCCGTGGCCGTCCCCAGAGTAATGATCTGGCTACCGTTTGTGCTGGTCCCCGTCACGCGCAGGCTATTCTGCGTCAGGGTCAAACTATTGGTCCCGGCTACCGTGGCATCGGCACTGATGGTGAAGGTCGTCGTCCCGGTGATCGCCGTAATGACTGCTCCGGCAGGAATGCCTGTGCCGCTCACGGCCGAACCCACTTTGAGAGACGTGGTGTCTCCCGATGACAAGGTGACGATACGACGAGTGGCGGCATCCGTCGTCGTCGTGGCGGAGATGCTTTCCGTCGAAAGGGAGGTGCGCGCGATGGTCGTTGTTCCAGTGGGAAGGGCATTGGCAGCGGTAAGCTGCACAAAGCCCTGATTAATCGCCAAATTCCCTGTGAAACCGGTGGAGCCACCGAGAATGAGCGTTCCGTTGCCACTCTTGGTGAGACCGCTGCCAGTGATTCCGCCAATGAGGTTCAGTGTGCCACTGCCGGCATCGAGCGTGACGTTGCTACCGATCGTGGTAACGCCCGTGACACCGATCCAACCAGTGCCGAGCTGATTATTGACCGTCAAAGTGGAAGTGTTGCCGAGAGCCAGACTGGAGACGGAGCTATTGATATCGGACCCGCGTCCATCAAGCGTTACCCGAGCGTTGTCGGGAACGACGAGAGCATTGCTGATCTGGGCAGCGCTGTTGTAGTTGTTTGCTGCCGTGGCGATATCGGTCGTCCAGTAGAGCCTGCTGGCTGGAATGGCCTGGAGATTCTGGGACGGAGCGGTCACCCCGTTCAAACCGATCGGGATGCCATTCCCCGCCGTGTCTGGCCCGCCATAGAGCAACTGGTGGCCACCACCGCCGACGAGGTTGTTCGTCTTGATGACAATGCTGTGGTAACCAGGCTCAAGCGTGATCGAACCCGTGCCATCTGCCCGAAGAACAGCTCCCGAATCGGTCGTGGGATTAGCCGTCGTATCGGCGTTGAAACCGGCCACTGGAATGCCGTTGATGATCAGCTGAGCCTGATCTCCTGCGGAGAGCTGGAAGTTGTAGGCACCACCCGCATCGACCTTCAAAAGCCCGGAGTAAGTCGCTTGAGTGCCCGCCACTGCAGAGACGACGGCGGGGCGATTGTTCAGACCTAAGTCCCCTGGCACCTGCCCTGTGACAACGGCAGCAGGGGCCATGCCCGAGCCGGCCGCCGAATTCAAGTTGGCCGCGCCACCAGAGAAATACTTCGCCGTGAGTCCGCCCTGGGTGTAGCCGAGGGGAGGACTTCCCTGCTGCGGCAGGCCGCTGATCGGAACAATCGGAAGAACGACCCCATTTTGAAGAGTCACCGCTCCCGTGCCAAACGTAGCGCTCACTGTGTTCATCTGCGGTGCCGCACCCAGACGCTCATTGGGGATGATCGTGACGCCTCCGGTATTCGTGTTGCTGCCACTCAGCAGCAAGAACCCAGCCCCCTCATTTAAGTACGTCAGGTCGTTGGAGAATCCACCGCCGATGGTCAAAGTTGAATTAGCCGCCACCGGATTGAATTTGATCACGCCAGTGCCTGAATAACTGCCGCCGCTGAAGCTGAGATTGTAGCCGTTGTTACTGAGCAAATTCAGGGTCTGGCCAGCCGACATGGTCAGTGTGCCCATCTGGATGGTGTTGGCCGTATTGGCATTCACGCGATCCACACTGATGAATGCGGAGGTCTGTGTGGAATGCACCTGCACGTTGTTACCGAAAATGATGGTCCCTTCTGACGAAGCACCATTGCTGCGGAGATCGAGTGCCCCTCCATTCAGGACGATGCCGGCCGTGCCAAGCGGCCTGACTGCGACCGCTCCGCCTGGGCCAACGAGGCGGAGATTGCCCTCGTTGACGTTGACCACCCCGGAGATGGTGTTGTTGGCCAAAGAGCCATTGGGCAGGAAAGCACTCGAAAAGGCCAGCGTGCCAAGTCCTTGTTTTTCAATGGCCGTGGAGCCGGAAACCAGACCGCCGAAGGTGGCCGTCATGCTCGGATACACCACCGTGATCGTCGGCGACGCTGCGAGTGTAGTGGACCCGTTCAGCGTGAGGCTGTTCAGGCCGTCGAATCGAAGGTTGCCGTTAGCCACCACATTATTGGCGAGCGTGTTGGTGGAGTTGGTCGAAACGAGCACCGTGTTGCTGGCGAGCGTGAGCGTTCCTTTGCCGAGTGGCCCGGTGATAATGGTGGCACCAGGACCTGAGGCTGCGGCAGAGTTATTCGAGCTGGCACCGATGACGAGACCACCACCATTCACTGTGACGCCGCCATCGAAAAGGCTCTGTCCGCTCAGTTGAAGCAGGCCATCGCCGTTCTTGATAATTCCGACACCCGTGCCCACGATCGGGGCGCTGATTTCCAGCGTCGGTTGGAGTGGGGCAACGTTGACACCGTTGGTGCTGACGGCAGAGACATTGAAAGTGCGAGTAGCACCATTGAGGTCGAGGCGACCCACTTGAGCATAGGTGAGGTTCACCGGACCGGTCGTCGTGGATGGATTCGTCGCCGTGGCATTGGCAGAGAGTACCACCCGAGTTCCATCGAGAATCGAGACGATTGTGGAGCCCGCCGGGATGCCTGTTCCGCTCACCACTGCTCCGATGATCAAGTTGGAAGTATTGCCCACAGTGACAACCGGACTGTTTTGGGTCGTGCTAGTGGAAAGAATGACATTGCCACTGCGGATGACCGAGACGGTGGAGGCATTTGACGATGTGGCATTGATATTGCCGTTGAGTGTGAGCCTACCGGCTCCGAACTCAAAGATCGGCGCTGAACCGCCCGTGTTGTTGATATTGATGCCGGCGACGGTCTGATTGAAGTCATTCAAATCGAGAAATGCCCCCGTGTTCAGGGTCACTGTACCTGTGTGCTTCATCTGATTGGCAGATCCCCAGCGCACATTGCCACCGAAGCCGGTGCTGTTATCCAGGTTGTTGGCACCACCAGTGATCGTGAGATCGCCAGGAATGCTGTAGGTATTGATGCCATCGGCATTTGGATTGTGGAAGGTCCAGGTGCCAGAGTTCACAAAGGTGCCGCCCGTGTGCGTGTTGCTGCCTGTGACCCAGGAACCACGAGTGACAAACTGAGTGCCGCCGGACTCGCCACCACGGAGAACGAGCGAAACTGCGCCACCTGGCCCGTTGTCCACCACGTTAGCCTCAAGACGGAACGTTCGGGATGCAATGTCAGCCGCCACACTGGAGATGGCGTGGACGTATAAGTCCGAGGGCACCCCCGTGACGCCAGCGGTGATCTGACCGTTGCGGATCACGAACTCTGAGGCATCGAGGCGAGTGAAGCCCACATTTCTAGGGGTGAGGAAAGTGGTGTTGGGTTCTCCGCTTAAAATCGCCTCCACGTTGCCATCTGGCAGTTGATTGAAAGAGACGACCGATCTGTTGAAAATGCCCACACCAGGATCGAATCCGGCTGGAATGCGGTCAATCGTGATCGCCCACACGGCAGCCTGAGCCGGAACGCCGGGAGAGGCGGGCACCGCAGGCGTCTTGGGCACTGCGGGGGAAGAGAGCACGTTCACCGTGCCGCTATTGTCCGCCGTCTGGGAGGCGATGAGACCGCCACCTTGCAGCGTGAGTGTATTGCCGCTGAGATCCAGGAAGGTGCCGCGACTGGTGTTGAGATTCAGCGTGTTCAAAGTGCGGCTGGAGGTGAGCACTTGGCCGATTGTCAAAATCGGATCATTCAGCGTGATCGGCTGGCTGAGCAGTAACTGGGTAGCATTGGTCACCTGCTGGATCGTGGTTCCCGGAGCCACACCCACACCCTGCACCACATCCCCCGCTTGAAGACCAGCCGTGCTTGCCACGGTCAAAAGATCGGTTCCAGCGATGCCGGAGGCATTGATGGCTGCGATGGTGACTCGGAGATTGTCCGTCGCACCGCCCGTGTTGATGGTATTGCCCGTATTTGGCGCATAACCGGCATAACCCACCGCATCCAACTGACCGATGCCCATCCCGGCGCTGTAGCTGGCCCATTCACGACCCACGACGGCCCAGCCCGTCTTCCCGGCGGCATTAGCAATAAGGTGATTGGAAAGGGGCATGGGCGTCGTCACGAGGAACCGCGCATTGCTGCCCGCCTGGCCGTTGAAGCCACGCATGTGCAGCGTGGCACGCGAACCCGCCTGTTGGATCAAACTGTCCGCTGTGAGCTGGGCGGAGGCCACCCCGAGGCCGGCATTGAAAACATCAATCAAGTTCTGACCGCCAGTCAAAGTGATCGCCCCGACAGTTTCGGTCGAATTCATGCCCCAGCGACCTTGGAGGCCGAGACGCCCCCCTTGCATGGTGATCGGGGCGGTGTCGTTCAAGCGGTTTGCCATGTCTCCACCATAAGTGAGGGCATTCTGCATGAAAAGGGTGCCGCGGCTGATGGTCACCGCCGAGGTGCTTGTAAGAGCCCCTTCAGCCTGCAACGACGTGGTGCCACCCAAGACAAAAGTGCCTCCGGTGTAGCCCTGAGCATCATTCACGGTCCAGGAGCCTCCTCGTGCCACGGCGATATTGCCATTGATGGTTCCCGCCCAGGTGCCCCCATTCACTCCACTGAACAGCGTGGCTTGCCCGACACCGGTATTGACAATCGAAGCCCCCAGACCGGAGGCGGCCGTCCGCAAATCCGTGTGCATGCCCGAAGTGAAAAGCACGCTACCATTGAGATCCAATGTGGCACCGTCACTGATATACAACTGGTTGTTCTGGTAGATGGAATTGGTTGTTCCTGCGGCCAGCTTAAGCGTACCCTCGGCGATGGACGTATTGCCCGTGTAGCCATTCAGGGGACCGAGAGTCAGCGTGCCGGCCCCAGATTTTGTCAAACCGCCGGTCACGCCGGTGATGGTACTGCTGATGGTGGTATCTCCCAGCGCATGCACCACCAGTTCACGGCCAGCACCCGTCGTCAGTAGCCCCCCGCGAATGCCGTCATTGCCAGTAAATGCGAGTACGCCACCGCTGTCCACCGTCAGGATGGAGGGGAAGGTCACGTCGACCCGTCCGCCGCTCTGCAAAGTGAGAGAGTTGATAGACCGGTTCTCCGTCAGCGAAATCGTGCTATTCAAGGAAACGTTGGCCTGATTCGAGAGCGAATTGACGACCATCTCGCTGGGAGCCAGCGGGCGCAGGAGGCTAGTACCGGTGAGGCTAGCACCTGCGACAGCGTCCGCCGTGGCGAAGGATAGGCCCGTCCCGGCGCTGCTCGTATCTACCAGCGCCCACGGCACGATGCCCTTGTTGGTGGTGCCGGTGGCACCGGTCTGGCCGGCAAAGAACAGTCCAGAGGTGCCCGTCGGACTGGCGATAGACGCCACGCCATTTCCTTCATCGTTACCGAGGTTCGTGCCACGGAACAGCACGGTGCTGCCACCGAGACGAGTAACAGAACTCGTATTCCCCAGGGTCAGCTTCAACGACTGAGCTGCGTTGGGCTCGAGCGTTACAGTGTTTTTCCCGATCCAGAAAGTCACATTCCCGAGAGTCTCGGAGGTGGCCGCCGTAGCATTACCCGTGATCGAGAGTTCGGCGCTGTTAGGCTGGAAAGTGTAACGGCTGAGGCGGTCGTTCACATTGGTGACCGAGTTATCTAGCCGGAGTGTGGTTCCTGGGTTCAACAGGATGGTGCCTGCTCCACCGAGGCTGCCTGAGCCGGACAAAACGAGCGATCCCTGCGCCACTGAGAGAGTGCTCACGCTCGGCCGGGCAAAGGTGGTGCCCACATTAGCCGCCGTCACGGTCGCGGGAGCGGAGAGCTGGAGTTGGAATTTGTTTCCGTTGGCGGCACTTGGGGAGATGAGTGCGGTGATGGTGGTGCCCGCGGGGATGTTCGGATTGTTCATCATGGTCATCCCGGTGGCAAAACCCGTGTGGTTGAGCACTTCGACCACATTGCTGTTGGCTGTGGTGGAGATGGCAGCCACGGGCGAGGCGGCGGTGGAGGCCGTGGCATTCCCTCCCGCCGTGGCGGCGGCGGAGATGCGGAGAGAGTTCCCGCTCAGCACCTGGGTGATCACCGCGCCAGCAGGTATCCCTGGGCCGGAGATCTCCATGCCAGGCACCAGTCCAGTGGTCGAACTGACGACCAAATCGGCGCTCCCATTCGTGGTGGTAGCCGTGAAGGTCTGCCCGCCAGCCACGTCAACCGCAGAACCAAAGGTGGTGGCGGAGGTGCCTGCTACCGTGGCATTCAACGAGATGCGCACTTGGGTGTCATTGATGATTTCCGTGATCGTAGCTCCGGCTGGAATGCTGCTATTCCCATGCAGGACAAGGCCGGTGGAGAGGCCGTTGGTGCTCCCGAGCGTCACGACGTTGCTGTTGGCCGTGGTGGTGGCATCGAATTCCGGCTTGAGCACATTGGCATCCGTGAAATTCCATGTGCCACTGCCGATCTTCATGAGCGTGGCGGGTGCTGGTGTGTTGTGGAAGTTGGCAAGCGGGCCCGCGAGCGTGCCCACGCCGGTTCCATTCGCGCCGAGGTAATAGGTGTTGGACTGGCCGCCACCGCCGCCCCACGAGAAACGGGCACCGCCACCCAGAGTGAGCGAGGTGCCATTATCCACCCCAGCGATCACCGCCTGGTTGTATTGATTATCCCCGATGCTTACGGCGATATGCACTGGATTCACGATGGTGTTATTGCCCGCCATGTTGCGGATGGCTCCCTGGCTGTTGATGCCACCAAAGGGGCGATTGGCCAGCAGAGCTAGTTGGAAGGTCTCGTTGATGGGATTCGTGCCAGCGACATTCAGAGCCACCTCAGCGCCCGTTTCAGCGATGATCGTGCGAGGGCCGTTAAACGTATTTGAACTACTCACAAAACCCGAGCTACCGAATGCGCCGACATCATTGATCTGGAGAGTTCCCTGTCCGGCGATGAGCAATCCGCCCCAGCCGGGCTGCGGTTGGGTAAGCACCAAGGTGCCCCGATCATTCTTACGTAGGCCGCGATTGATCGCGGTGTGCTGGAAGGCCGAATTCAGTGTGAGGGTATTCCCCTGGGTTACCTCAATGGCATTGTTGTCTTGGTTGAGCACGATGTTACGGGCCGTCGTGAAGGTGCCGGTGGCACGCAGGCCGGCTCCAGTACCAGCATTGACATTGAGCAGCACTTGATTGGCTGCATTGCCGAGGGCTTCGTCACTATTCGCAGCCACGACACCTGCAGTGATGTTAACCACCGGAGTAGCCGTCACGACCGGATTTACGATCACTCCAGACGCGCTCGTGAGTGAATTTGTCAGCACGATCTGGGAGAGGGAGAGGGTCGGATCTGCGGCGGTGATGTTCTGACTGAGCGTCACCTGCCGACGCACCAGGGTAGGATTAGCCGCCGTGATGTCTTGGCTGAGCGTGAGCACGTTTCCAACCACAGAGGTAACGTAGGTCCCAGCTGGAATGCCAGTGCTGGCGGCCAGCACCTCACCTACGCGGAAGGCTCCTCCAGTTCCGCCGGTCACGGTGACCGTATTGTTGCCGTTCGTGCCGGTCGTATCATTGGTTACATTGTTGTCGATAGCAGAAATGATTGTTCCAGGCTGAATCCCATTGCCTGAGACCGGCATCCCGACCCCAAACACGCCAGAGGGATCCACTGCCAGCGTCAAAGTGGACGAATTGTTGGCAGCCAAGCCGGCAAAGTTCTGCACATTCACATTCGCGATGCGGGTATTGGCAGGCACATTGGTGCCGGTAACCAACTGTCCCGGCACTAGGTTTGTCACACTTTCCGTGGTGAGGGTGTTCGCGTTCGTTGACCCACTCGGTCCCACGTTTGTGGTACTGAAGGTGCTGATCGTGCCAAATGTATTGCCCGCGTTTTCGAGGGAGAGCGTACCGCTGCCGGATTTCAGGATGCTTCCGCCTCCGCTCACCATACCGCTGAGCAGCAGCCCAGGGAGGAGATTCGAGTCGCTGGCATTGTTGACCTGAAGCGTTAGCCCCCCGTTCAGCGTCGTGCCATTGAGAACCTGGAGGTTGAAACCGTTATTATTGGCTACGACCAACGTATTCCGCCCGGTGCTCAAGCTATTGATCTGCATCGTTTTGTTCTGCGCCTGAGCATAGTAAGGGGCATAATTTGTCCCCACACGGCCCACCGCTAGGGTGTTATTGTTCTTGATGGTGATGGAGTGGTTGAAATCGAAAATCTGATTCCCACCGGTTCCGTCTCCATCTTCAGCGAGGGTCAAGGTGTTGTTCCGGTTGAGGTCAAAGGTGCGGCCATTCAGCGAATTAACCCCTTCCAGGCGCAACCCAGCGTCCGGCTCGAAGGTCAAATTACCCAGGAAAGCTGAATTGTTGCCGCTGAGGGCCGCCACCCCGCGAGTGACGTTGTTGTTACCGGTTCGGGTGGGAGTTCCCAATTCCTCAGCTTCTGCTTGGGTGATGGTAGTGACGCCGTTCAGAACGGTTGAACGCACGACAATCGACGTCGTGCTATCACCCACGAGATCGGACGCGATTTTCAGAGTGGCTCCGGGATTGCCCACCGGCAAACCACCCGCGATGGCATCAAGCACCAGCGACTGATTGGGCGAGATGCCAATCACCGTGCCATAGGTCAGAGTACCGGTCACGCTGCTCGTGGCGGCGCTGGTCAGCGTATAACTAGTTCCATCAACGATCATGGCCACCCGAGCACCGGCTGGAATGCCTGCTCCGCTGACCGGCTGGCCCACCCGTAGCCCAGCAGTGCTCGCCACGTTCACCGTAGTTGTACCATTGGTCGTGCCGCTCATCGTCTGCGTGCCACCCAGAGTGATGGTGGCGTTGTTTTGCATCGAACGAATGAATCCACTCTTCGCGAGATCGACGTTGTTGACGAAAGTAGCTCCCAGGCCCGCCGTAGTAGCCCCTGTGGTGTCCAAAAAGAGATTCCCGCCATTCAGCTTGATGGCTGCGGAGCCGATGGGGTTGAATGAGCCAGCCGCAGAGCCGCCCGTCAGCACCAGCGAGGGAGCGGAAGTGAAGTTATAGGAGGCACCGCTGCTAGCCGCCGTGACACGGGTGGAGATGGTCACCGTGGCGCTTGTTCCTGGATTGGTGATCTGCGTGATGAAGGTGCCTGGCAGGATGTTTGGGCCAGTCACCATCATCCCGGGCACCAGGTTAGCTGTATTGACACCCGTAAGCGTGGTTGCGTTGATAGTGGCGCTACCCGTTGCGCTAGGGGTTGCCCCCAACATCTCGATCGTCGTGCCGCTGCCCAAGGTGCTCTCCTGAGTGGTGCCGCTGAAGTAGAGACGACCAACACCGCTCTTCACCAAGGTCATGTTTCGCCCACCATCGGAAACCACCCCATCAAAGGCGATGCCCGTGTTGGCATTGATGTTCACGGTCCCCGTTGTACCTATAGCTGTGTGTCCCAGCAAGCTCGGGCTTCCAGTCGTGCCACCGAAGCGAATCGCCGAACCGAAACCATCCCCACCAGCGGCCACTTCTTGCGTGGGGCTCGACATCAAACGGGAGGTGAGCGTCATCCCATTGTCAATCTGCAAGGGCCCCAGAATAAAGCCAGGAGAACCAGTCTGCTGGATGTTGATGGCCGCACTTCCTGTGAGGTGAACCGCATTGCCCAGCGTAATGGCTCCGCTCGCCGTGGTGGATGAAAGGGTCTCCGCTCGCGAGAGTAATGAACCTGACAGACTGGTCCGGCCGTTGTTGACACCATTGATGCCGTTGTTATTGGCATAAGCCAAGCCCAACGAACCACCTCCTGTTCCTTGCACATAATCGACCCGGATCTCATGCACGCCAACTCCTAGTGGGATGGGAGCGCTGGAAAGATCCGTGGCTCCTTTGCCACCATCATTGTTCAAGATCAGTACCCCATCGATGTAAATACGCGCCGCATCATCAGGCCGGGCAAAGAAGGTATAGTTACCTGCCGTCGTGAATTTCACATTGCCAACATACTGAACACCATAGTTTGCCACTGTTTGAGTGGCACCATTCCCATCGATGTATTGGATGGAGGTACGAAAGGCTTGATTCTCAGGGGCAAGAGCATTGAAAAACGGTGCCGTAGTCATGGTCCCCGTCGGCTGAGTTGGAATCACGGTGATGGTCGGATTTGCGGCAGTAATATCGAGCGGCTGATTCAGACTATTCACCACCTGGATGGTGGTGCCGTTCACGATTTTCACCTGGGCACCTGCCGGGATCCCCGTACCGGTGATGGATTGGTCATCTTTCAAACCAGCGGTGTTGCCGACGTCCAGGAAACTTTGGGCCACCGAGCCCGAGGTGATGAGGCTCCGTGTGGGGAGGATTTCGCCCGTGGCGGGCTGACTAAAGTCAATCCGGCTCGAATCGCTGTAAGCAGAGAGATTGAACAAACGGCCAGAGATGCCATCAATCGTCCTGTCACCCCGCAAATCGAGACCGCTGCCCGCCTCCAGCGTGATCAAATTGTTTCCCAGAGGATTGTTCGCGCTGACGGTCCCCCCTAAAGAGGTCAAGTTTGCCCCCAGAAGGGAATTGTAGGCCGCATTGCCGGCGGTCTGCACCTCGACGGTTGTCTTGTTGCCGATGGTGATGCCACCCGTCAATTGATTCGGTAGGACACCTGGCGTCGTGTTGGTGGAACCTAAAATAAGACGCCCCGTCAAGATTCCCGGCGACACAGTCTGGACGCGCAAGCCATCCGAGCCGGTCAACGGCACGTTCATGGTCGCATTTACACCGGGAACGCTGGTGGCGTTCGCCGCATCAAGAGTTCCCGTGTAAGGATCGGCATAAGACGTGGAATAGCCGAGCGTGATGGTGGGGCTGGCGGTGAGATTCGTGGTGACGGTCTGGTTGCCGTTGTTTGAGATCGTGATCTGGTTGCCAGGGCCGATGGCGGTGATGGTGCTGCCCGCCGGTATGCCGGTACCGGTGATAGCCTGACCGACGATGAGTCCCGTGGTGCTCGCGACATTGATCACATTGCTACCATCAACGACGTTGCTGGAGTTCACCGGAACCCCCTGCAAGTTAACTGCCGCCGTGGTCACCGCCCTCAAACTGGCAGAGCGATGCGTCTGTGTGGCGGGAGCGGAAATCGTGACGGCCGGATTGGCAGTCAGGTTAGTGGTGGTTGTCTGAGTGCTTCTATTTGAGATCGTAATCTGGTTCCCGGGGCCGATGGCAGTGATGGTGGTTCCTATCGGAATACCGCTGCCAGTGATCACCTGTCCTACAATGAGGCCTGCGGTGCTCGAAAGATTAACAGTGCTGCTATTAGCAACCACCTCCGCAGAGGTCAAACTGCTGTTGGGGACGATGGACGTGATCGTAGCTCCTTCCGGAATACCTGGACCAGTGATCATCTGGCCCAAAAACCATCCTGAAGCACTGGCCACCGGCAGAACATCGCTACCAGCCGTCACCGGCACGGCGGAAATATTCGTGCTGGTCTGCGAACCCAGTAGAGAGATGCCTGCTCCACTGGAGCCGTTGGTAAAGCGCAAGCCAGCGGCATTCAGGACGGTGGGGGACGTGATCGTGCCGAGATTTACGGTCATCAAAGTCGTGCCGCTCATGGAACCGAAACCAAGAATATCCCCCCCGGCATTGTTCCAGGCGCCCAAACTGGTAATGTGTTTCCATTTGGCGGAGCCACTGAGGTGAAGTTGTTACCCGTCAGAATCCAAGGCTGTTGGAGGCGACAAGTACTCGTCTGATCCACCCCCGCCGTCAGCGCTGAGATAGTGATCTGATTAGCAGGGTTGATCGCGGTGATCGTGCGCCAGCCGGAATGCCTGTGCCGATTATCCCTGGCCCACGCAGAGCCCGGAGGTGCTGGCTGACTGCTATGATGTTCACTCCCCATAGCCGAGGCACCTGGAACTGATGATTGGTCGTGCTGCTACTGGTGACACGGCTGTAGGGACTCACTGTGCTGGACTGAGTCCCCCACCAAACCGTGGCGGCTTGAAGAGGCTGGGTCACCTGAACCATGGCCATTAGGAAGGTCATGAACCATCCGAGGAGGAGGCGATTGCGGCGGAGTGTTTTCATCGTGTTAAAGGGCGGAAAAAGAGTTCGGAGAAAAATCGAGATACAAAAGGAAAGCCTAAGCGGCGTTGATCGTCACAGAGCGCGGCACGAGGGCATCCAAATCGGACTTGGAATCAGTCGGGCGGCGAGGGGGAAATGGGGCATGTGGGGGCGGGTTGTGAACAAGACCGGAAATCTTGTCTGCGTGAGACAGGATTTCCGGCCGTAACGTTCAGAATAGCGAAGACGCCTTCACTGCGTCAATGCAAATACATGGGCCATACGAAATTCTCCCCTCTGCGGAGCCTCAGGGCACCACCACAGCAGCACCATCTAGGATTTCCACCCGAAATGCCGCCAGATCCCCGGAATCACGGGTGATCAGCACGCTGATCCGGTGTGTTCCAGCACCCAAATCGAGGCTCAGTTCGGGGGAAATTTCCTTCAACTCGGCCCCGTCCACCGCTACCACGATTCCTTTTACGGAACTGAGGCCCAGTTTGACCTTCCCGGCGGAGTCCAATTTCAGCCCAAATTGGGCAATTTTTGGGAACCAAGGGTACATGCGCTGGCCGGCTGGAATGTCGGCCAGCGGGAGGTCGCCATTCACCTGGCTGAAGGAGGCCAGCCAGGGGTAGGCATACTTTTCGTCGTTGAGGGCAAAGCTGCCCACATGGCGCACATGGTCGATGTCAGCCTGCTCCATCTTGCCCATGACCTTCCAGGTGCGGACGTAGCGGTTCGGCTGGGTTTTGAAGGCCCCTTCCCTGCCCAATTCGCTCAAAAAGCGCACCAGATCGACGAATTCGTCCTCCCGCAGGCTGGCGGTCAAACCGGCCGGCATCATGCTCACCGGGCTCATCTGGCGGCTCGCCACGGCCGATTTGGCCACTTTCACGATCTGGTTGGCTGGGTCACGAATCGTCAACTCGTCCGCGCCGTCGTTCACGAGGCCGCCGGAGACCACGCCGCCGTCCTTTTTGCTCACGATGACCATGTGGTAGCCTTCTTTGATCTTCTTGCTCGGCTCCAACAGGCTCTCAATCAAGTAATCCACCGGCGCGGAGGCGCCGATGCTCACCAGATTCGGCCCCAAAACGCCGCCGCTCTCTCCGATGGCATGGCAGGTCATGCACAGAAGCTGCTGGCGGCGATACACCGCCTCACCGCGGACTGGATCGCCGTTTTTCTTCACTTTTTCGACCATTGCGGTCATTTCCGCAGCGGTCAGCGGCTTGTCCATCTGCTTCACATTGCCCGCTTTTTTGAGCGCCTCGGCCAGCGGTCCCTGGATGCCGCGGGTGCTCACCATGCGGATGCCTTCCACGGCCACGAGGTCAGGAATCGTCTTGCCCGCCAGCTCCTTCGCCAGCACGCCCGGAAGCTGCTTATTCTTCAAAAACGCCCCCAAAACCGGCTTCGCGGCCCCGACCTCGGCGGTGGCCAAAAACTCCACCGCACGCTTCGCGGCCAGTTGCGGCCCCACGGCGGTCAAACCGTCGATCATGAGCGATTTGAGGCCCAGATCGGCCGATTCGACGAAGAGCTTGTCGAACAGGTCCCGCGTCTTCACGCCGCCGAGGGCCGTCAAGCCACGGGTGGCCCCGTCGCGGATCGCCGGGATCGTTTTGGTATCGGTGAGCAAAGCCGCGAGCTTCTCGCGGGCAGGTTCCACCTTCCAAAGACCAGCCAGAATGGCCGTGCGGTGCACCACATGAGGTTCCGGACGGGCAAACCAGGCCGTCACCGTCTCCGCCGCGCCTTCCGGCACGATTTTTCGGTCCGTGGCCGCCTTCACGAGGGCGTCTTGGAGGCCGATGTAGTAGGGAGCCATCGCCGCGTCGTTCACCATGTCCACCATCACCTTCGCCTGGGCCGCGTCCGCCGCGTCGCCGGCCATCGCCAGCACGGCGGCGGCGTCTTCCGGGCTCAATTTGCCGCCTTTCAGCGCCGCAAACAGCGGCGGCAGGGCGTCCGAGCGGCTCGTGCTCTTCATCGCATAGACAAACTGCTTCGGACGGTCCTCCAGCTTCAGTTTGCCGCTCACCACGGCCGGCATCCACACCTCCGCCTGCTCACGACAGGTCAGCTCGAGCAGGAAATCGAGGTTTTCGTCCATCGGCAGGTCCAGCACGCGCAGCGCCAGATTGATCGCACTCGGCTTCCGCATCTCCGCCAGCACCGCCACGGCCCACAGGCGCACCTGGGCGTTTTCATCCGCCACGGCCTTTTCGAGCACTTTCATCGCGTCCGGCAGTTCTTTCCAGCGATGGCTCAGGATGCGCAGCGCCGCCGCACGGATGCGAGCATCGCTGTTTTCCCAAAGTTTGCGCCAAATCGTCGGCGAGAAGGAATTCACGCCCTCGCGAGCCCAGGCCGCTTCGAGCAAGGCATGCCCGTCCGTCTGCTGTGCCGCCCAGGCGTCGAGCCCCGCAGTCACTTTCACCGCCCCCTGATCGCGGAGTTCACGCTTCGCAAAGGTCCGCACATACTTGCGGTCGCTTTTCAGCATCTCCAGCAGTTCCGCCGTGCTCGCCCCGGCGATTTTCGTCCTCGAGCTGAGCGGACGGCCTTTCGCCGTCACGCGCCAGATGCGGCCGTGCACATGATCGCGACGCGGATCGCGGAAATCGACCTCGCCGTGCTGGATGATCGGGTTGTACCAGTCCGCGATGTAAAGAGCACCGTCCGGCCCCACTTTGACATCAATCGGACGGAAAGCCCGGTGCGTGCTCGCCAGCACGTCTGGCATCTGCTTGGCGATGTAACCGCTGCCACTCGGGGTGAGGGCGAAACGGTTCACGCGATTCCCACGGAAGTCATTCAGCACCATCGTCCCCTGCCACTCCGCCGGCCAATGCGGATCCTCGATCACCTCCATGCCGCACTGCTTCGGCTGGCCGGGGCTCAGGCCGTGCAGGATGCGCTTTGCGCCCGGCGAGGTGGCAAACACACTGCCCGGGAAGATGAAATTGATCCCTTCCCCGCCCGCGCCGTCACAGGCAAAGCTCTGGCCCCAGCGGTCGAATTCAAAGCCCCACGGATTGATCAGCCCCTTGCTGATGATCTCCGCGCGACGTGTCTCCGGCCGGAATTCCCAAATGCCGCCGCCCATCAGGCGACGCACTCCATACGGCGTCTCCATGTGCGTGTGGATGTAGATCGACTGGTTGAAGTACAGCATCCCCTCCGGCCCCCAGCGGAAGGTGTGCAGCAGGTGATGCGTGTCCTCCGTGCCAAAACCGCTCAGCAGGATCGTGCGCTCGTCCGCCTTCAGATCACCGTCCTTGTCCTTCAAAAACAGCACTTCGGTCGAATTCGCCACATACAGACCGCCATCTCCCGGCGCCAGCGCCGTCGGAATGTGCAGCCCGTCCGCGAAAGGCGTCGATTTATCCGCCTTGCCATCGCCATCCGTGTCCTCCAGCACCACGACCTGGTCCTTCGCCGCCTCGCCCGGCTTGATGTGCGGATACGTCGTGCTCGACACGACCCACAGGCGACCCTGCGCATCCCAGTTCATCTGCACCGGCTTTTGGATCATCGGCTCGCCAGCGAAAAGATTCACCTCAAAGCCCTCCGGCACGACAAAAGCCTTCAGCTCGGCATCGGGATTCGCATCCGGCAGATCGGCGAGAGAGGTCGGCTGAGAGGCGGCAGCAAGGCCGCACCATCCGAGAGAAATCAGGGCAAGACGGGAGATCATGGCGAAAAATGGGGAGCGCAGATTACGCCGCCGCCGCGCCGGTTTGGCAAGCATTCTCTCCACGAATACACGATCCCGTCCCCATTTGAGAAGCTGGCTTGCACCCGCACACAGCCCCGGCAGAAAAATGTGGTCAAACGGGCTCAAAAAGCCGGTTTAAAGGGCAACTTCCCTGCTCCGACCGCGTTTCACGCAGGCCTCGTTTTTGCCTCCCGCGCCTCTTTTATGCCCAATCTCATCGACGTCCTCGTCCAGACCGCCGCCTCCGCTGGTTGCGCCGAGCCCACCCGCCTCCGCCACTCGCTCGAAATGGCCGCGGACAAGCGCCAGCCGCTCATGGATGCCCTCGTGGATGCCAACATGGTCGATGAGGACCGCTTCTTCGAAAAGCTGGCCACCGGCCTCGGCATCCCGTTTGATCAAAACGGAGCCGCCGATGCCCCCGAAGGCATTCACAACCGCTTCCCCGCCAAAATCGCCCTGCGGCATCGCGTTTTCCCAACGCAGCTCTCGAACACCGAGGCCACGCTGATCACCTACAACCCCTTCGACCTCTCCGCCCGCCAGGCGGTGGGCCAGGAACTGCGCAAGCGGGTCCACTGGCAGATTGCCGCCCGTCATCGCATTCTCGAAGCGCTGCACCAAGGCTATGGCGTGGGCGCGGAGAACTTCGAAGAGCTTCTTGAAGGTCGCGAGGCCGGTGATGACAACGACGACCTCAAGCAGGAGACCACCGTGCTCGACGAAGCCGATGAAGAGGCCACCGTGCTGAACTTTGTGAACCAAATCTTCCGCGAAGCGCTCAAGGAACGCGCCACAGACATCCATGTGGAGCCTTTGGAGAAGGATCTGCGCATTCGTTACCGCGTCGATGGCAAGCTGCTCGAAGTGCCCGTGCCGCCGAACATGCGTCTGCTGCAAAATTCGCTCGTCTCGCGTCTCAAAATCATGGCGCACCTCGACATCGCCGAGCGCCGCCTGCCGCAGGATGGCCGCATCAACCTCGAACTCGATGGCGAGCCCATCGACGTGCGCGTGGCCACCATCCCCAGCGTGAATGGCGAGTCCGTGGCGCTGCGTTTGCTGACCCGCAAAAAGTTCGACATGAACGCCATCGGCCTCGATCCGCACACCGAGGCCACCTTGAGAAAACTCATCGCCGCGCCAAACGGCATCATCCTTGTCACCGGCCCTACCGGCAGTGGTAAATCGACCACGCTCTACACCCTTCTCAAAGAGCTCAACACCAAGGACCGACGCATCGTCACCATCGAAGACCCGGTGGAAAACAAACTTGATGGCGTCGTGCAGATTGCCGTGAAGCCGGAGATCGACCTCACCTTCGCCGCCGGCCTGCGCAGCATCCTGCGTGGCGATCCAAACGTCATCATGGTGGGGGAAATGCGCGACCAGGAAACGGTCGAGATCGCCATTCGCGGTGCATTGACCGGTCACTTGGTGCTCTCCACGCTCCACACGAACGACGCTGTCGGCGGCATTTCTCGTCTGCTCGACATGGGCATCGAACCCTTCATGGTCGCCTCCAGCGTGAGAGCCTTCCAGGCGCAGCGGCTCGTGCGCACGCTCTGCGGCGCCTGCAAGCAGCCCGCGCATTACGAAGAGGCCTATTTGAAGAACGTCGGCGTGCCCGCCGAGTTCAAGCGCACCTTCTTCAAGCCCGTCGGCTGCCGTGCCTGCCGTGGCACCGGCTTCACCGGCCGTCTCGCCATCATGGAAATCTGCCTCATGACCGAAGCCATCCAGGACAAGGTCAACCAGCGAGCCAACACCATCGAACTCAAAGCCCAGGCCCTCAAAGACGGCATGATCCCCATGCGCCAATACGGCTTCCGCAAAGCCAGCGAAGGCATCACGACGCTCGAAGAAGTGCTCACGGTCACGGCGGCGAGTGAGTGAGCTTAAATTCCTGTGAATGCAGATTTGAAATTCAATGTTGGGCTGTAATGTTACGCTATGACCAAAGCCTACGAAGAAATCATCGAATTCATGGCCGCAGGAACGACCAGCGAGCGGATGGCGGCTTTCAAGCCTTCCGCGAATGCCCGAAAACGTTTCGCTTGGCTCCTCGCGAAAGAAAAAGAAGACGGCTTGCTGCCTGAGGAGAAAAGAGAGCTGGATTCGGCCATGCAACTTGAACATCTCATGCGCCTAGCCAAAGCCCGGGCACGTCAGCTTCTTCGAAATGAGTGAGTCTCGCATCGCCGCTGAATTGAGGCGCAAAGTCGCAGCCAGAGCTGGCCGTCGCTGTGAGTATTGCCTGATTCATGAGGACGATTGCTTCTGGGGCTGTGAAATAGATCACATCTTCAGCGAAAAACACGGAGGCACCACATCACTGGCAAATCTAGCCTTCTGCTGTGCCTTTTGTAATCGGCACAAAGGCGCGGACATTTCCACCCTGGATGCTCGCAAGCGACTCATCCCGCTCTTTCACCCGCGCAGAGATCGCTGGCAGGAGCATTTCCGTTTTCGCGGTGTCGAGATCATCGGAGTAACTGCTTTGGGAAGAGCCACCGCCAAACTTTTGCGATTCAACGATCCTGCCCGTCTCGAAGAGCGTGAAGCCATGACCAGCCCGCGGGAATGAGGTTCTGGCCTTAACAGCGTTCAGCCTCTTCTCCGGCAGATCACGCCTCTTTGTCCGCATGTCTGAATCAGTTGGGTAAACATGGGCAAACCGAAGTTCCCAACATTTTACGAGCAACTGAGCCGCTAAGTCTGCGTTAAGGCTGTCGTTTCATCCACATGCGTCGCTATCCGATCAAGATCCATTTTCACTCACATCAAGGCACCGACCGCGTCGGCTCGACCTTCGCCTTCCCAAAGGATGAGATCGGAAAGTACCTAGTTTGAGATAAGCCAAAGCTCCCGCATGCCCGCCTTCACCTACACCGCTCTCACCGCCACCGGACAGACCATCTCCGGTGCGCTTACTGTCGCAACGAAGGCCGAAGCCTTCCGGCAGCTCGAATCACAATCACTGACGCCGGTGAAGGTCATGCAGGATGAGAAAGCCGCTGCCGCCCAGGCAAAGAAAGCGGATGAGGCGAGCGGGCCGGTGAAGTTGAAGCGAGCACAGCTCATTTTGTTCACCGAGGAGCTGGCGGACATGCTGGATGGCGGTTTGCAGATCGAGCAGGCGCTTCGGGTGATGCAGGAAAGGCAGGAGGCGGACTCGCTGCGGCGTGTGGCGGCCACCTTGCGGAATGAAATTCGTGAAGGCTCGACGGTGGCAAAGGCGCTCAAGAAGGCTTCGCCAAGCTTTGATGAGCTTTACTGCAATCTCGCGGCGGCTGGTGAGGTCAGCGGATCACTGCCGAGCATCCTGCGGCGACTGGCGAATAACCTCGCGGTCATGGCGGACCTTCAATCGAAGGTGACCTCGGCAATGATTTACCCGGCCTTCCTCATCGGCGCGTGCATCGTGCTCATGGTGGTCTTCATGACCTTCATGGTGCCGCAGATCACGGATTTGATGTCGAAGAACGGCCAGCAGCTCCCGGCGGCCACGCAGATGCTCATCAGCTTCAACAACTTCCTCGCCGCCTGGTGGTGGATCATCCTGATCGCCATCACCGCCCTCTTCATGCTCTTCCGCGGCTACATCAGCAGCCCCGCGGGACGGCTGTGGTGGGACGAGACGCGGCTGAAGCTCCCGCTCTTCGGCCCCATCATCGCGATGCGGTTCTACGCGCAGTTTTCGCACTCGCTGGGCAGTCTCGTGACGAACGGCGTGCCGCTCATGAATAGTCTGCGACTCGTTTCAAAGATCTCCGCGAATGTTTTCATCCAGTTGCTGCTTTCCAAGGTCTCCACCCTGGTCTCCGAAGGGGCGCCGCTGTCTTCTTCGCTCAAAAAAGTCGGCAATTTCCCGCTGCTGCTCTCCGACATGATCGCCGTCGGCGAGCAAACAGGCCAGCTCGGCAAATGCATGGAGAAGTGCGCCACCCGCTACGACAAGGAACTGGATACCCGCATCAAGCGCATGACATCCATGATCACGCCCATCATCCTCGTCTTCATGGCGATCATGGTCGGCACCGTCGCCTATTCCATCGTGGCAGCCATTGCCCAAAGCGTCACCGGCATCCGCCGGAGTTAGTTTCAAGTTTCAGGTTTAAAGTTCCAAGTTTCCCATCACCCTCCACCCGCCATGAACATGCGAAATCATAAATCAAAAGTCGTAAATCATAAATCCCCCGCCTTCACGCTGATCGAGATCGTCATCACTCTCACGATCATCGCCATCCTCGCCTCCGGCTCGATTTACCTTCTCAAAGGGCAGATCGACTCCGCCAAGGACACCCGCGTGGACAGCGACCTCCAAGCCATCGGCCTTGCCCTGCAAAGCTACGAGTCCCGCGCCCTGCGCAAGCCGACCACCGAGCAAGGCTTGAAGGCTCTCGTCGAAAAACCGACCATCGAGCCTGTCCCAGATAACTACCGCGCCTTCATGAAAGACATGCCAAAGGACCCCTGGGGCCAGGAATACAAGTACCGCATCCCCGCCCAGAAATCGAAGGACGACTACGATGTGTGGTCCATGGGCCCCGATGGCAAGGACGGCACGGAGGATGACTTGGGCAATTGGAAGCGTGGAACGCCTACGAAGTAATTCCGAATGATGAATGAACGAATGACGAATGAAGCACGAATGACGAATGCCTCCGCGCTTCGTCATTCGTCATTCTGCATTCGTCACTCCCCCTCGGGTTTCACGCTCGTCGAGATCATCATCGCTCTCACCATCGTCGCCGTGCTCGCGGCAGCGACGATTCCGATGCTGAAGGGCTTCAACGACGAACGAATCGCCCGCGAACCGGTGGCTGCCCTGGTGAAACTGGCCCGCGAGGCTCGTTTTCGCGCCATGACGGAGAAACGGCCCTATCAGGTGGCTTTGCATGCCACGGGCTTCACGGCATCGCGTTACTCCAATCCCTATCTCACTCGGGCGGAGCTGCTCGAACTCATCGAAACGAGCAAAAACCCACCCTCCGAGCAGCCGGAGATCGAGAAGAACGACCTCGAAAACGGCGGGGGCCTCACGAAGACCACCCAGCTCACGCTTGCGCCGCCTCCACCGAAGTATGACGAGCACTGGACGCAGAATTACGAGGCTCCGGCGGACATGAAGCTGGCCATGCAGTTCTGGTTCGATACCGACACCACCTACCTGGAGGGCGACATGATCAAGCTCTGGGTCTTCCAGCCCAGCGGCGTCTGCCAGCCGCTGAAAGTCCACGTCGAGCGAGACAGCGCCACCTTCGATGTCGAATTCGCCGCCCTCACGGCCGACATCGTCAAAGAATCCGTCGATCTGCGATGAAGACCAACTGTACACCGCCTCTCCGAGGCGGATCATCCCAGCCGCCGCCTCGGAGAGGCGGTGTACAGGGCTACATCCTCTTCGAGCTGGTGCTCGCGATCACCATTTTCTCCATCGCGGTGCTCGGGCTGGCGAAGGCGCTGAATCAATCGCTCGACACGGCCAACCTTCTCAAGCGTGATCAAATCGTCCGCGTGGGCATGCGGAACTTCTTCGAGGAGATCCGGCGGAAGCCGCTCACGGACATGAGCACGTCCTACATGGATACGACCTACGGCATCACCTACACGAGCAGCACCGAGCCCGTGAGCCTGCGCACCACGAACGGCAGCACGCTGCCGGATCTCTACAACGTCACCATCAAGGCCACCTCCGAATTCAACGGCATCCCGGAGGAGGCCACCCTCAGCGTCTATGTGCACAAACCCGCCCAGCAATAAAGCGCGGCGGGGGGCGCACGCCTTCACGCTCATCGAGGTCGTCATCGGCATCACGCTGCTCTCGATGATCACGGTGACGCTGTTTGCGATCATCCGCGGCTCTGTGCAATCGGCGGCGGAGATCGAGCGGACGCAGCGGGAGAGTGATTCGGTGAATCGCTTCATCGAATTGAGCCGCCGCGCCTTTGCCTCGCTGCCCGCCACGGCCACGCTGTCGCTCAAACTGGTGCAGACGACCGAGCCGGTGATCCAGGAGCTGACCATCGCGGGTTCGCCGGATTGTTTTCCGGCCGGGGCGCACCCCATCACCTTCAAAGACACCATCCTGCGCCTGCGCCCCCATCCGGACGAGATCACCGACGATGCCGGCATGCCCATTCACTACCTCAGCCTCTCCCGCGAGGATTTGATCCCGGAAAACGATCCGCAAAACGGCATCCGCCAAGAGACCACCGGCATCTACGCCCCCGACGAAGAAGGCCGCTACTGGATGCCGCTGCTGCCCGATGTGATCGCCTTCAAATGGCGCTTCTACGTCGAGAAGGACAAAACGTGGTATGAAGAATGGGACAAGACCGAGTGGCCCGACCTGATCGAAGGCAATCTCACCCTCAAAAACCGCACCCTGCCCATCCGGATGGTCTTCGGCGTGCCTGTGATCACCATCACCGCCGGCCGTGCTTCGAGCACTTCATCGAGTTCTTCCAGCTCATCGACCTCCACAAGCACCAGCACCACTGGCGGTGGCGGTGGCGGAAACCGCGGAGGCCAAAACCAACAACAGCAGCCTCAACAACCTCAACAGGCACGCTGACCGCCCGGAGATTGAAAAATGAAAACTGAAAATTGGAGACTGAAAATTGGGGACGCCTCGCATGCCACCAGGCACGCGAAAGCCTGCGCCAGCCAATTTCCAATTTTCAGTTCTCAGTTTTCAGTTTTCAGTCTCCCTCACCGCTCCAATCAAGGTTCTGCATTAATGCTCATGATCTGGGCCATCCTGCTGATGTCCGTGACCGTTTTGGGCGTGGTGGAATACATTCGCGCCAGCGCAGCGGAGAGTGTGCAGGCGGCCTATCAATTCAAAGCGCTGCACCTTGCCGAAAGTGGCCTAGCCGTCGGCCTGCATCCGAACACACGGCGTGGCGATGTCGTTTTGAAGCAGAAGATCAGCGAGAACAGCGGCTTTGACGTGGTCATCAACTACGAAGGCGCCCGCATCCCCATCAACTACGCCACGGACGAGCGTCTCCGCGAGGCCATCTACAACCTTCTCGTTCACTGGCAGCTCAATGCCGAGGAGGCCAGCATCGCTGCCGATTCGCTGGCAGACTGGATCGACAACGACAACAACGCCCGCGCCAACGGTGCCGAGGAGGAGTACTACCAAAACCTCGGCATCTTTGATTCGCCGCGAAACCAGGGCTTCCTCCGCGTGGACGAAATGCTCCTCGTGCGCGGCATGGATGCGGTGGACCGCAAGAAGCCGGACTGGCGCGAATACTTCAGCGTCTATGGCGAGGGGCACATCGACCTGCGCACGGTCTTCAAAGACGTGCTGCTCGCCATCACCGGCAGCTCGGAGAACGACGTGACCCGCTTCATCCGCGAGCGTGACGGGGGCGATGGCATTCCCGGCACGGAAGACGACCGCCGCATCCGCGACGAGGAGGCTTATCAACTCCTCGGACTCACTGGCGACAAGCTGAACGCCCTCCGCGCCATCTTGAACGATGACGACACGACGCTCCGCCGCATCACCAGCGTCGGCTGGGTGGGAGACAAGCGTGCCGAAATCATCGTCGTGACCCGCCGCAACAGCGAAACCAATGCCGTGACCTACCTCGGGCGGATGGAGGAGTGAGGATTCCCCTTCACTTCACCACCTTCCCGCCGAGCGAGAGGATGCGGGCATTCGATTTGGCGTCCTCGGCTTCAGCGATCTGCTTGTTGCGGACGTACATCTGCGAGAGAGCGGTCCAGGCGAGGAGGTCATTCGGACGCAGGGTGGTCGCCATGAGCGCGGCCCCGATGGCTTCGGTGACTTGATCGTTTTTGAAAAGGGCCATGCCGAGGGCATGCCAGCCATCAAAGAAACCAGGCTGAAGCTCCACGCACCGGCGAAAGAGCGGAATGGATTCGGCCAGCTCACCGAGGGCGACGTGACCATTGGCCTCGTCGAAGATTTCCTCCACCTCAGGGCTGGGTGGTGTCTCGATCACGCGGCAGTTTCGGTGCGCACCGGGGTCTCGATGTGGGCCTCTTCGACCTTTTTGGCAAACCAGGCTTGGAAGATGCCTTCGCCCTCTTTGCTGGCGAGGCTGTCGGCCTGCTGCTTGCGGAGGCTGGCGGCGTTGTCGCTCTTGCGCAGTTCCTTGGCGTTCACATAGACGAGGACGGTGCCCTTGTCGGTATCCACGGCCTGGGAGATCTGGCCCACGCCGGTCTTGGCGGCTTCAGCGGCGATTTGCGTGCTGTTGGGGACATTCGGAGCGGGCGTGGCGGCATCGAGATCGGTCACGGGGGAGAGAGTGAGCTTCTTTTCCTTCACGAGGTCTTCGATCTTCTTTTTGTCCTTCAAACCAGCGGCGAGGAAGTCACGCACCTCGTTCACGGCCTTCGAGCGAGCTTCGGCGGCTTTTTTGTCGATGAGGCCATCCTTAACCTTGTCCTTCACGGCAGCGAGTTCCTGCTGCTTCGGCTCTTCGATGGCGGAGACGGTGAAAACATACCAGCCTTTGTCGGTTTTGACCGCGTCAGAGACGGGCTGGGTTTTCGGCTGGGTGAAAATGGCCTCGACGAGGGCAGCTTCGGTTTTGAGAGCCTCGGGCGGGGTGGCCTGTTCGAAGGCGGCGATGGTCTCGACCTTCTCTTTGAGTTCGGTCGCCAGCTTTTCGAGATTGGCGTCACGACCTGCGGCGAGGCTTTTCTCGGTGAAGGCGTTCAGGCGGTCGGAGACGGCTTTTTGCAAGGCCACGCGTTTTTCCACTTCGGCCACTTTGTCGAGGTCTTTGGGGGTTTCGAAGAAGACATACTTCACGGCACGCTTTTCGACGGTTTTATAGGTTTCCTTGCCCTCGTCGTAGGCCTTCTGAATTTCTTCGTCGGTGACTTTGAGGTCTTTTTTGAAGGTTTCGGTATCAAAGGCGATGGTGGAGACCTTCATCGTCTGCTGGCTGCTGGCATACTGCTTCTCGGCGGCGAGGCTGGAAACGGCGTAGTTCTTCGTGACGAGTTCCTTGAGCTTCTCGAGGCCGATTTTGAGGCGCATGATGTCGAGCAGATCGGCGGTGCTGAGGCCATACATGCCAGCGGTTTCCTCGACCTGCTGACCGCGGGAAGGATCAAAGACCCCGTTGGTCTGCATGTTCGGCAGTTTTTTGAGAGCCTCAACGGCTTCGGCGTCGCTGGCGCGGATGCCGGTGTCTGCGAGCAACTGCTGGAGCACGAGGGCGGTGCCGACGATGCCGCCGCCGCTGTTTGAGCCGTCCTGTTTTCCGAGGCTGCTGAGGCCAATGTAAAGATCGAACATGCTGAGGTGCTGCATTGCAAATTGCAGCGAGCGGCTCACCTGACCCGCTTCGGCGTTCGTGTAGTCTTTGCCAAAGACGGTCATGGCATGATCGGTGGGCAGGGCCTGCGCCACCTGGGCGTTCTTGTCATAGCGCCAAGCTCCCGAGACGGAGAAGGTGATGATAATGACGATCGTGAGGATGATCAGGAAGGCTCCGCGGTTGCGGCGAAAGAACTCAAGCATGGGAATACGGGGGCTGGTGAGGAGGGAGGGCGGATTAAGGCGCTGGCAGCGGGGGCGGCAACCGGAAAGTCAGGCCAGTTGTGAATCAGTGTGTCTGGATTCAGCGAGTTGGCAGCCTCCACGATGTGTTCCCGTCAGTTGAATGAGAACGGACCCACAATCATTTTCCTGCCGGCTGCGGCTCCACGGCTTTTTGGCTGTCGAGAAGCTTTTGGGCACTGGCGGGCAGTTTGGCGTTGGGATTGGGCACGAGGCCAGCAGGCAGAGGCTTCGCATTTGGACCGATGCCGGGAAGGTTGGCGGCAGGGACGAAGGGAGCGGACGACATCGTTCGCTTCTTGAGAGCTTCGATGCGCTTGGTGGCCTCAGGGGAGGTCGGTGCTCCCGCTTTGTCATGGCCTAGGGGCTTGCCGCAGGCGCAGAGGCCACTCTGGCTGCCGGGTTGATGGGCACTGCTCGCATCCGCCGCCGACCAGCTACGACTCGCCGCCAGCCCGCTCCCACCTTCTCCCAGTCTCCCCTTCTCCCTGTCTCCGAGTCTTGCCTCCAGCCCCGCCCAAGTCAGCAGCGCCAGCGCCAGATAAAACGGCCCCACTCGTCGGCTAAACAACAGCCTCACCATCTGTACCGCATCGGTCATCAAGGGCCTCGGGGGTCTATCATCTCTCTTCTCCCCTCTATCTTCTTCTGCCATCGCCGCATCCAGAAGCGCGAATAAAACTCCAAAACCCATCGCCAACGAAACTCCCACTGCCGAAGCACCGAACACCATCCATACCATCGCTCCGAGGGCGAAAAGCTTGATCCAAGGTGTCTTCGTCATGTGGTTTAGCGCGTCGCTGTGGTTGTTTACAATCTGTCAAGCAGTTGCAGCCTGACCCGAATGGCACTGAATTAAGCTCATTTTAGGATACGTGAGCGAGGTTGTCTTCAAGGTTATAGAGGTAACGCGGTTTGGTCATAAAAGTGTATTTGTTCTGGCGGTCTTTGCACACGCGCGGCTCACTGCGTCCAGGGCGTGGCGGCACCTCGTCATCGGCGATGGTTTGCAGCAGCGCCTCACGCCTTTGCCTTGCCTGCTTGCTGTTGGGGGCGCTCCAGATGGCCCACTGCCATTGATCCAGGCGATCCATCGTTCCCTTGAAGGACAGCGTGCCGCGTGCATGCAAATCACGCATGGTCTCGGCGCTCATCATCAGATGCCGGACGAGGTTGTGGGCGATCATGTGCATGAGCAGTTCGCGCACGACCATGTGCGGGCTTTGCAGCGAAACGCGTGCATGTGCAGGCTCGTCTTGATGTCATCGAAGTAGAGCTCCACCTGCCAGCGCTGCTGATACCATGCGGCGATCTGCGCGGCGCTGTGGGCGTGTGTGTCGCGCAACGTGGTGACGATCTGTAACTCTTGCGTGCGGAAGCCCGGGCTGGCGGTGCGCACCTTGACCAGCCGCAAATCTAGCGTGGTCGGCAACGCGTCATGCAAGGCTTTATGCATGGCGCGGTAGCGGCCTTGCGGTGCCTTCAGCGGCCGGCTCCAGGTGACATGCCAGTCGTTGTCACCGACGCGCTTGCCCTTCTCCACCTGAGGATCGCGCCCCTGATGCAGGCGCATGACCACATCGACTCCTCGTGCCTTGCATGCGGCGATGAACGCGTAGGAGCCGAAGGCGCGGTCTGCGATGAGGATGTCGCCCTTCCTCAGATGCCGCAGCATGCGCCAGGCCAGCAGTGCATCATGTGCCCGCCCTATGCTTTTGACCGCGCCGATCCAGGTGCCGCTGCTCAGATCGAAAAGGCCAAGCACCGGCATGAGAGGAAAGCCACAGCCGGGCTTTTGTTGGGGAGCCTGCATGTATAGGGGCGGCATTCGCCTTGCTGTCAGGCATGCGAATGGAGGTGCCATCCATCACCAGCACGCGACGTCCTTCACGTGGCAGCGCTCCGAGCCTCTCCGTGATGTGCGAATGGATCCGCAAGAGCAGCTTCATGGGCAATCGTGCGCGTGCCGTGCAATAAGCGCCAGTGTCCTCGTCAGGAAGCTCCAGTCCGAGTGCGGAGCACAACGTCTGCACGCGGGTGACCGCACGGCGGCAGCTTCCATCCGCATCCAGTGTTTGAGATAGGAAGGCCCAGAAGGTCACCAGCGGCGTGTAGATGCGATGGCGGCTGTTGGTGCCTTGCGAGGCTTTGTAGCAAGAAAGCCAAGGCGGCAGCACCTCGGCAAAGAGAGTGTGCAACTGCGTCAGGCAGAGCTGGTCGGCCTCACGGGCCTTGCGCTCCAGAAGACGGGCCTTGCCAACCGGCGGACGCCCGAAAAGATGCCTGTGAAACGCGGGGAAGAACTTCGTGTGCGCGGCCATTGCTCCTTAACGAACACATCACTAAAACCATGCTCGTTTTTCATCCCAAATGTGCCTTAACTCAGTGCCATTCCAGCCTGACCCCGTTCCTTGGCACATGACCCCGTTCCTTGGCACAATGACGCCGTTTCCATCATTTGTAGACATCGCCACTTTGCACTTTGAATAAGAAAAATCACTTTTGTAAACCGACTGCTTTCAAGTTTAACATTGTGACCGAAGCTATCATGCCGAGCAAACTCAAGAGCCTTATCGCAGCCATTGAAGACTCAATATGAGTCGCTATCGCAATGCAGCTGAATAACGCAAGAATGACAATTCCAACTGATTTCATAATTTTCATTGGGATCCAACACAGCGAAGGTTAGGAGACTGGCATGTAATTGTGAGCCGATTATTGTATGCTGGAGTGTAAGAATACGAGGACTCTCTTTTCCAAGATCCATATTCGCTACAAGTCGATTCGTTGCAACGATATGCGTATGCATAAGTCATAGACCCTAGCTCCCAGCCAGCTAGAGCGAGTCCTAGCGCATTAAGTGCACCAGACAGAGCAGTAGAGCCCGTTGCGCTGAGTCCTGCAGCGCTTGCTTCAGCAGCATGAGCGGAAGCTGCTGTTGAACCCACGCCAGTACCCAATCCGAGCACAATTCCAGGAATACCTGTGCTGACGTCATTCTCTGCCAACGCACAAGCGCTTTGATCACCATCATATCGTGCCTCGTATAAATACTGCCATTTTATACAACAAGCACCTCCAACTGATTGTTCAATGCTAGAGTCGATGACGCTATACGAAGTGCCGTATCCCTCAGGATTAGGACGTCCTCCTGCAGGACGATCATATGTCCCAGGTGGCACTTCTGGCCCATATGACGTCAATCCAAATCGGTCTACGTTACCAGGACGTATCCGTCAGACCTAGCACCGTGGGTCTGTCGTAGTCAGTAAGTGTCGTAGCTTTATGGCTACGACGTTTATGACTACGAAGCGAGATCAGACCACCCTCTTGAAGCAGGACGTTTTGGGGCGCGTGACGCTCACGGGACAAGCGCGAGGCTCTGCTCGATGAGTTCGAGCGCAGCGGCATGAAGGGGCGGCCCTTCGCCCGCATGGCCGGGGTCAATTACCAAACCTTTGCCTCGTGGATTCAAAAGCGCCGTCGTGCCCGTGGCGACTATCAAAAGATGGCGGCCATGCAAAGACGGCCCTCCAGCGCCCTCTGCGCTCGGCTCAGCCCAATGGGAAGACCACGGCTTGTCTCCAGCTTGTTGAGGTGGCGCTGCCATCCTCTTCTGTCACGCCCTCCACTCCAGTTGCTCCTGCCGCCTTGGAGCTGCTGCTGCCAGGGGTGCGAGGCTGCATCTGCACGATGCCTCGCAGGCAGAGCTGGCAGCTCATCTGCTGCGCCATCTCAACCTCGACCGCCTCGCCCGCATGCTGAGGTTCCCTTCCACACTGCGCATCTTCATCGCGCTGGAGCCTTGCGACCTGCGTGCGGGCATGAACACGCTGCACGCATTCGTGGCAGACAAGCTCAAGGAGAACCCCAAGGACAAGGCGCTCTTCGTCTTCACCAACAAGCGCCGTCGTCTCATCAAGGTGCTGCACTTCGATGGAACGGGCCTGTGGCTGATGACCAAGCGCTTGGAAGAAGGCACCTTCTTCTGGCCCAAAGCGGCGCAGGAGGGCCAGGTGAAGCTCGAGCTCAAGCCGGAGGCCTTCACGCTGCTTACCGACGGCATCGACATGCACGGCGCACGTCCGCGCGGCTGGTATGAGCGGTAAGGCAGAGAGCAAACGGCGAAGGGCTGAGAGTTTTTCGTGCGAGATGCAATGAGGTGATAAGCGCGTGACGGGCCTTCGTTTCAGCACGCACACACGATGACTGACCACGAACGCGACGCCTTGCATCAAAAGGAAGTCGCATCGCTCAAAGAGATCATCGCCCAGCTCACGCAGCACAACCGCGTGCTCCAGCTCAAGGTGGATGCGCTGGTGAAGCGGCTCTTTGGCAAGTCATCCGAGAAGCTCGATCCCGCGCAGCTCCAGATGCTGCTCGAAGGCCTGGAGGTGCCGCCTGCGGACTGCCCAAAGCCCGCAGCCTCCACCGTCGGCCTCGACGGCTCGGAGGCTGAGCAGAAGGACCACGCGCAGCCCGCACGCAAAAAGAAGCGCAGCTTTGCGCAGCTCGTCGCGAGCCTGCCGGTGGAGCAGATCATCGTCGATCCCGCCGAGGTCGTGGCCGATCCGGCAGCCTTTGTGTGCATCGGCTCGGAGACCACCAGGCTGCTCGACCATGTGCCCGCGCAGTTCCGCCAGCAGCACATCATCCGCCGCAAATATGTGCGCATCGCGCAGCGGCACCTGCCGCCCGTCATCGCCCCGCTGATGAGGCTGCAGGAGCGCTGCATCGCCAGCCCGCGACTGCTGGCCAATGTGGCCGCCTCACGCTTCGAGATGCACCTGCCGTATTACCGCATCGAGCAGCTCTACGCCCGCCAGGGCCTGCCCGTGCCGCGCCAGACACTCTGCGGCTGGATGGGCATGGCGCATCAGGCCAGCCGCCTCGTCATCGAGCAGATCAAAAGAGAAGTCTTTCAGGGTGGCTATGTGCAGATCGACGAGACACCCGTGAAGTATCAAGACCCCGAACGCGAAGGCATCTGCGGCACCGGCTATCTGTGGAGCGTGCACAACCCCGTGAGCAACATCGGCTTCATGGCCTGGCACACCGGACGCGGCACCGCATGCCTTGAGCAAATCGTGCCGGAGGACTACACCGGCCTCATCCAGTGCGACGGCTACAAAGCCTACGACAGCTTCATCAAGCAGCCCGGACGCGCAGGCAACATCACGCTCGCCGGCTGCATGGCCCATGCGCGGCGCAAATTTTACGAAGCCCAAGAAGAAGGCGAAGACGCCCGCTGGGTGCTCGCGCAAATGCAGGCGCTCTACCGCATCGAAGCGCGGATGAGAGAAGCCCGCGCCGGGCCGCTGGAGATACGGACAGCCCGACAAGAGCACAGCACCCCATCCTCGTCGCCATCCACCACCGGCTGCAAAGCCTGCAAGCAAGCCGCGTGCACCTCCCCCCGCAGCCTCACCGGCGAAGCCATCGCCTACGCGCTCGGGCAGTGGGAGAAGCTCTGCGTGTTCACCCGCGACGGCCGCGTGCAGATCGACAACAACCTCGTCGAGAACAGCATCCGCCCGAGCGCCATCGGGAAGAAGAACTGGCTCTTCATGGGCGACGCGAAGAGTGGCGAGCGAGCCGCCACGTTCTACACGCTCATCGCCAACTGCTACCGAGCGGGTATCAACGCCGAAGCGTATCTAACGGACCTATTTGAACGGCTGCCGAGCGCCACCACCAAGACAGTGCACGAACTGACACCCCACGCCGTAGCAGCCAAACGCCGCGCCGCTGTCGAAGCAGCCGCCGAGGAAAAGACCGTGACCGAGCGCAGCCTCGTCAACGCATGACCCGCCGCTCAAAGTCAAGCGCCGGGGCTATGGGGCTGCGATTGACGGATACACCAGGACACCCATTACGCATAGCTACATACAAATTCGTGGTGTCCGATTCTCCGATCGGATCCCTACTGAGCCATCTGCCCAACTTTGTGTTCAGGTACCGAAAGCCATAGTATACCAGACTGCTCTTCGGATCGTTTGGTTTTGTGCTAAACTGATAAGGATTTTTCAGAATAGCACCATCATGTGCGTAGATGCTGTTACCGAAAGCATCGAACTTAAATTGATCATATTTTTTACCGTCTGAATTGCTCGTGAGACTAACGTTACCGTTGCCATCGAAATGAAACCAAAGCCACGAGTCGACTCTTGAGGTCGAAAGATTGGCTCCCAACAATCCACCAATACCGCCTGCACCTTGAAATGAGCCAGACACATCCTCCCCCCAAACCAAGCGCTTCAACCCATTTGGGATCTGAGTCGACGATTTTTTAGTCAGCGGGATGAATTCGCTCACCACATTCCAACCTCCAAACAGAAACAAAGTTATGGTGTCCGAGTTTCTGTCATGGCGAACTACACGACGGTGCAATGCATCGTATCCAAAGTTGATTCTTTGATCTTGGTTTTTGGCACCTAGTTGATCAGACTTGGTGGTCACGCTGAGAAGGTGGATGTCGCTGTCCCAGCTGTAAGTGTTGTAGTCGTCGTTAAGAAGGTTGCCAAGTGAATCGAATTGCGGCTCGATGATGGAGGTTCCAGTGGTAATGGTGGTATACTGGTTAACTTTATTGGTCGTGTAGAGGGCAGTGTTGGCTCCGTCTGTGAATGTAGTGCGGTTCCCAGAAGGTCGTAGTCAAACGTCTGCGACGGTTTGAAGTTTGGAGCTTGGGGCGTGGAGACGGGAACAAAGTTTGCGGCTACGCCGGGTTCGTTAGGTGGTGACTTGGCAAGCCCCTCTCCTTGGGGTTGGCCGTAGGCGGCGGCGATGACTTGACCGGCAGGGTCGTAAGCAAAGCGGTCGGCGCTGCCGTCAGCGTGCTGGCGGGCAATGCGGCGGTTGCGGTCGTCGTAGCGGCTGGTTTCGCTGAAGAGGATGTTGCCGTCGGGGGCGGTGTGTTTAATCTCGGAGAGGCGGCCCACGGCGTCGTAAGCGCGGGTTGTGGTGGTGCCGTTGGGCATGTTCATAGAGGTGACTTTGCTATCAGCCCTGCGCGTGTAGCGGTAGGCGGCTTCGCCGCGCATCGGGCGAAGGGCGGAGAGCGTAGAATCCTGAACTTCGGCGAGTTCGCCGCGTTCGTTGTAGAGGTAGGATACGGTGGATTTGTCCGGGTAGAGCAACTGGGAGAGCTGGCCGTTTTCGTTGTATTCGTAGCCCACTTCGGCGATGAAGGGGGCTGGCGTGGAGCCTGGGGCTTGGGGCATGGAGTCAGGCAAGACGGTGTGGTAGTTGATTTGTTGAGTTTCTTTGAGCAGACGGCCTTCGGGAGTGTGGCTGCGTGTGATTTTGGCGCTGTGGTTTTCAGCGTATCCGTCAATCGCAGCCCCATAGCCCCGGCGCTTGACTTTGAGCGGCGGGTCATGCGTTGACGAGGCTGCGCTCGGTCACGGTCTTTTCCTCGGCGGCTGCTTCGACAGCGGCGCGGCGTTTGGCTGCTACGGCGTGGGGGTGTCAGTTCGTGCACTGTCTTGGTGGTGGCGCTCGGCAGCCGTTCAAATAGGTCCGTTAGATACGCTTCGGCGTTGATACCCGCTCGGTAGCAGTTGGCGATGAGCGTGTAGAACGTGGCGGCTCGCTCGCCACTCTTCGCGTCGCCCATGAAGAGCCAGTTCTTCTTCCCGATGGCGCTCGGGCGGATGCTGTTCTCGACGAGGTTGTTGTCGATCTGCACGCGGCCGTCGCGGGTGAACACGCAGAGCTTCTCCCACTGCCCGAGCGCGTAGGCGATGGCTTCGCCGGTGAGGCTGCGGGGGAGGTGCACGCGGCTTGCTTGCAGGCTTTGCAGCCGGTGGTGGATGGCGACGAGGATGGGGGTGCTGTGCTCTTGTCGGGCTGTCCGTATCTCCAGCGGCCCGGCGCGGGCTTCTCTCATCCGCGCTTCGATGCGGTAGAGCGCCTGCATTTGCGCGAGCACCCAGCGGGCGTCTTCGCCTTCTTCTTGGGCTTCGTAAAATTTGCGCCGCGCATGGGCCATGCAGCCGGCGAGCGTGATGTTGCCTGCGCGTCCGGGCTGCTTGATGAAGCTGTCGTAGGCTTTGTAGCCGTCGCACTGGATGAGGCCGGTGTAGTCCTCCGGCACGATTTGCTCAAGGCATGCGGTGCCGCGTCCGGTGTGCCAGGCCATGAAGCCGATGTTGCTCACGGGGTTGTGCACGCTCCACAGATAGCCGGTGCCGCAGATGCCTTCGCGTTCGGGGTCTTGATACTTCACGGGTGTCTCGTCGATCTGCACATAGCCACCCTGAAAGACTTCTCTTTTGATCTGCTCGATGACGAGGCGGCTGGCCTGATGCGCCATGCCCATCCAGCCGCAGAGTGTCTGGCGCGGCACGGGCAGGCCCTGGCGGGCGTAGAGCTGCTCGATGCGGTAATACGGCAGGTGCATCTCGAAGCGTGAGGCGGCCACATTGGCCAGCAGTCGCGGGCTGGCGATGCAGCGCTCCTGCAGCCTCATCAGCGGGGCGATGACGGGCGGCAGGTGCCGCTGCGCGATGCGCACATATTTGCGGCGGATGATGTGCTGCTGGCGGAACTGCGCGGGCACATGGTCGAGCAGCCTGGTGGTCTCCGAGCCGATGCACACAAAGGCTGCCGGATCGGCCACGACCTCGGCGGGATCGACGATGATCTGCTCCACCGGCAGGCTCGCGACGAGCTGCGCAAAGCTGCGCTTCTTTTTGCGTGCGGGCTGCGCGTGGTCCTTCTGCTCAGCCTCCGAGCCGTCGAGGCCGACGGTGGAGGCTGCGGGCTTTGGGCAGTCCGCAGGCGGCACCTCCAGGCCTTCGAGCAGCATCTGGAGCTGCGCGGGATCGAGCTTCTCGGATGACTTGCCAAAGAGCCGCTTCACCAGCGCATCCACCTTGAGCTGGAGCACGCGGTTGTGCTGCGTGAGCTGGGCGATGATCTCTTTGAGCGATGCGACTTCCTTTTGATGCAAGGCGTCGCGTTCGTGGTCAGTCATCGTGTGTGCGTGCTGAAACGAAGGCCCGTCACGCGCTTATCACCTCATTGCATCTCGCACGAAAAAACTCTCAGCCCTTCGCCGTTTGCTCTCTGCCTTACCGCTCATACCAGCCGCGCGGACGTGCGCCGTGCATGTCGATGCCGTCGGTAAGCAGCGTGAAGGCCTCCGGCTTGAGCTCGAGCTTCACCTGGCCCTCCTGCGCCGCTTTGGGCCAGAAGAAGGTGCCTTCTTCCAAGCGCTTGGTCATCAGCCACAGGCCCGTTCCATCGAAGTGCAGCACCTTGATGAGACGACGGCGCTTGTTGGTGAAGACGAAGAGCGCCTTGTCCTTGGGGTTCTCCTTGAGCTTGTCTGCCACGAATGCGTGCAGCGTGTTCATGCCCGCACGCAGGTCGCAAGGCTCCAGCGCGATGAAGATGCGCAGTGTGGAAGGGAAACTCAGCATGCGGGCGAGGCGGTCGAGTTGAGATGGCGCAGCAGATGAGCTGCCAGCTCTGCCTGCGAGGCATCGTGCAGATGCAGCCTCGCACCCCCTGGCAGCAGCAGCTCCAAGGCGGCAGGAGCAACTGGAGTGGAGGGCGTGACAGAAGAGGATGGCAGCGCCACCTCAACAAGCTGGAGACAAGCCGTGGTCTTCCCATTGGGCTGAGCCGAGCGCAGAGGGCGCTGGAGGGCCGTCTTTTGCATGGCCGCCATCTTTTGATAGTCGCCACGGGCACGACGGCGCTTTTGAATCCACGAGGCAAAGGTTTGGTAATTGACCCCGGCCATGCGGGCGAAGGGCCGCCCCTTCATGCCGCTGCGCTCGAACTCATCGAGCAGAGCCTCGCGCTTGTCCCGTGTGAGCGTCACGCGCCCCAAAACGTCCTGCTTCAAGAGGGTGGTCTGATCTCGCTT
This sequence comes from Verrucomicrobiaceae bacterium, assembly GCA_016713245.1. GTDB lineage: Bacteria > Verrucomicrobiota > Verrucomicrobiia > Verrucomicrobiales > Verrucomicrobiaceae > Prosthecobacter. The sequence continues at coordinate 382,474 of JADJPM010000005.1, forward strand.
CGTAGTCATAAACGTCGTAGCCATAAAGCTACGACACTTACTGACTACGACAGACCCACGGTGCTAGGTCTGACGGATACTTTTCAGCGAGGATCATGTTGCCTGCGGCGTCGTAGGCGAAGGTGCTGGGTTCGGTTTTGTCATCACTCCAGCGGATGGTGAGTAGCCTGCCACGAGGGGAGTAGGTGTAGCTGGCGGTGACGCCGTTGGGGCGGAGGCGGCTGACGAGCTGGCCTGCGGCGTCATGTTCGTAGGCTTCGACGGTGTTGTCCGGGTAGGTCTTGGATTGGAGTTTGCCGCGGGCGTCGTAACGCCACTTGGTCACGCTGCCACGGGCGTCGGTGAGGGTGGTGAGGCGGCCATCTTCGTCATACGCATAACGAATGCCATGTGGCATGGAGCTTGGGGCGTGGGGCGTGGAGGTGGAGTTTGCGGCTGTGCCGGTGGTTTTTGATGGGGACTTGGCAAGTCCCTCTCCTTGGGCGACAAGGGCGTCGATTCGACTGGTGACGTTGGCGTCGCGGGTTTCGATGATCTGGCCGAGGGCGTTGTAGATTTTTTCGTCGCGGGTGCCGTCGGGGTGGATGGTGGTGGCGGCGCGGGAGTTCGCGGTGGGGTCGGCTCCGCAGCAGGGGGGAGAGCCGCTGGGGCCGGCGGTGTCGGTGTAGGTGAAGGTCCAGGTGCGGTTGATGGCATCCGTGGTGGCGATGCGGCGGCGGGCGTCGTAGCTGTGGGTGGTTTTGATGCCGACGGGGGAGAGGGTGGCGATTTCGTTGCCGACGGCGTCATATTGATGGGTGGTCGTGGCGGCTTCGGGAGTGCCAGGGGCCTTGGTGACAGTGATTTTGCGGCCGAGGAGGTCGTAGTAGAACGCGGTGGTGACGCCGGAGGGGGAGATGATGGCGTGGGGGAGGCGGCGAGCGGCGGAACCGGCAACAAGGCTTGGAGCTTGGGGCATGGAGCCTGGAGTGGCGTTAGCGGCTGCGCCGGTTGATCTTTCGTCGAAAACGCAGACACGGAAAGTTGGGTTAGTTGTTTTGGATGGATAGTTCGAAGGCGAGCGGAGATTGGAAGCCTAGGGCGCTGTGGAGGCGCACGGGGTTGTAGAAGGTTTCGATGTAGTCGAAGACCATTGAGCGAGCTTGAGCGCGGGTGGATGGGACGCTGGAGCCAAAGCATTCGGCCTTCAGCGTGGCCCAGAAGCTTTCCATGGTGGCGTTGTCGTAGCAGTTGGCCGTGCGGCTCATGCTGGCGGTGATGCCGCGCAGTTTGAGGCGCTTGCGGAACTCGGTGCTGGTGTATTGGCAGCCACGGTCGCTATGGTGGAGCAGACCGCTCGGGTTTGCTCCACGTGCTTGCAGGGCGCGCTCAAGGCTGCGTTGGGCAGTTCGGTGGCGAGGGTTTCTCGGGTGCTCCAGCCGAGGATGCGGCGGCTGCAGAGGTCCATCTCGGCGGCCAGATAGAGCCAGCCTTCGCGAGTGGGGAGGTAGGTGATGTCGGTGACCCAGACCTCGTTGAGGCGGTTGGGCGCGGGGCGTTGCAGCAGGTGGTTGGGGGCTGTCGCCGCAGTTTTGTCAGTGACGGTGGTGCGCGGCACGAAGCGGCGCTTCTGGCGCACGCGCAGGTGCTGCTCGCGCATGAGCCGGGCGATGCGGTTGTTGCCGTGGCGGAGGCCTTTGGCGCGCAGGGCATGCACGAGGCGTGGCGAGCCGTAGGTGGCCCGGCTGGCGATGAAGGCCGCGTGGATCTCGGTGGCCAGTTGTGCGTCCTGGCGGCGGCGCGGGCGCTGCTGTTTGCGCAGGTGGGCGTGGTAGCCGCTGCGGCTGACGCCGAGGGCCCGGCAGGCTTTGGCGAGGCTCATACGCGGTTGTTCGTGGTGGAGGGTTTGGATGAGGACGAAACGGTGCCTTCTGGTTGGGCTACTATGGCCAAGGCTTTTTTTTAAAATGTCGTTCTGAGCACGGATGGCGTCGAGTTCGCGGCGAAGGGATGCGATCTCCACCGCGGCGGCCACGGCACTGGAGCCGCCTGCGTTCACCAGCCCGGCGCTACGCGCCTGAGGCTGGCTCACTGCGGCAGCTCCAGTGCCGTAGCGTTCCTTCCAATCGCGCAGGTTCCAGTGGGAGATGCCCAGTTCGCGGGCGAGCTGAGCAGCCTTGCGGCCGCCTTCGAGCAGCGCGACTGCGTCGCGCTTGAACTGCTCGTCATAGGTGCGTTTTTTCGTTCCTGTCGTGTTCATGCTGCTTTGGGTAGTTACCCAACTTTTGCTGTCCACGAAAACGAAGAAGGCTCAGGTTGGGGAGACCACAGGTTGCAAACCTGTTCCACTTTCCCCGAACAACGTGCGGGTGGTGTGACCTTCGGGGGTGGTGACGGCGATGAGGTTGCCGTAGGGGTCGTATTCCTTCTTGGTGGTGTGCCCGAGTTCGTTGGTTTCGGCGATCATTTGGCCGAGGGCGTCGTAGGCAAAGTTTTTTTCGGTTTTGTCGGGATAGATGATCTTGGTGCGGTTACCTGCGCTGTCATATTGGAAGGAGGTGATGCGACCAAGGGGATCGGTGGTGGAGAGGAGGTTGCCTGCCGAGTCATACACATGAGCGGTCGTGGCGGCGGATGGTGTGCCAGCGGCGATCGTTTCAGACAGCAGATGGCGGTCGGCGTCGTAGCTGCGCTCCGTGATGCGGCCACTCGGGGAGATGATGCGGGTGGGGAGGCCGCTGGTGGAGCAGGAGAGGCAGCCGGTGCTGCCGCGTTTCACGTCGTACTCGTAACGGGTGGTGTGGCCGAGGGCGTTGGTGCGGGACGTGAGACGGCCCAGGGCATCGTAGGTGTTGGCTTCGGTGATGGTGCCGTCCGAAGCGGTGGTGGTGAGTTTCCGGCCGGCGAAGTCGTAGGTGTGGCGCGTGGCGCTGAGAGCAGAGGGCGAAGGGCTGGGGGACTGAGTTTCAGGTTTCAGGTTTAAAGTTTCAGGTTGGCTGACCTCAGGCAGAATGGTGGCGGTGAGGCGGCCTCCGGCGTCGTATTCGTAGTGGGTGGTGTGGCCGAGGGCATCGGTGGTGGCGGTGCGATTGCCTTTGAGGTCGTATTCGTGCTTGGTCACGTTGCCGAGGGCGTCAGTGATGGTGGTGCGGTTGCCGTTTTGGTCGTGCCCATAGGTGATGGAGGCACCGAGGGCATCCGTGCGGGTGGCGAGGCGCCCCGTAGCGGTGTAGGTGAGGGATTCGATGACCGTACCGCCCGGGCCAGTGATTTTCAGGAGGCGGTTTTGGGCGTCGTAGTCGCTGCGGAAGGTTTGGCCGAAGGCGTTGGTGTCGGCGATGAGGTTGCCGTGCTTGTCGAATTCCTGGGTTGTTTTGCTTCCCAGAGGCTTCGTCGTGGTGTGGGTCTTGATGCCCGTATGAATGCTGCTGCCGTGCAGGGTGTAGGTGTGGGTAGTTTTGTGGCCGAGGGCATCGGTTTCGGTTTCGAGGAGGCCGCGGGAGTCGTAGGTGGCGGAATACAAAACCTGTTCCTGGTTCTTGGTTTTTGGTTCTTGGTTGGCAGAGAGGATTCGAGTAACGCTCTGAAGCTTTCCTTTGGCCGGGCCTGTGGTGACACGCTTCTTAATGGTCTGGGTGCCTTCGGCGGCGGTGAAGAGGGTGCGGTGGTTGAGGGCGTCGTCGTGGTGGATTTCGAGTTCGCCGTGGGGGCCGGTGCGGCGCATGATGGGGTTATTGCCGGGCTGGGGCTGGATTTCGTAGCTCCAGACGCCGTCGTGAAGGAGGCTGCCGTTGTCTTTGTGCCAGGTGAGGGTGGTGGCGATGGCATTACGACCGGTGATGCTGATCCAAGGGTGGCCGTCTTCACGGCTGCCGTAGGTGTTTTGGACGACGGAGGTGTCCGGGAAAGTGATGGAGGTGAGCCGGTCCGAGGCATCATAGCTGTAGCGCCATTCTTTGGTTCCGATGCGAGTCTTGACACGCAGGGACTTGACCCGGCGGGTGGCAGGATCGCGCGTGACGCTGTAGGCGGGCGAGAGAATCTTTCCACCAGCGAACTCGGCCACGCTGCGCAGGGAACCATCGGCATCGCGCGTCCAGAGGAGGACGCGACCATTGTCAGCCTTCAGGCGAATGAGGTTCCCTTTGGGATTGAACTCCAATTCCCAGCCATCCTCCCGCGTGACGAGGGTATTGGCTCCTTTCGGACGGGCAATCCATTCTTCATCCGCCGTGGCCCATGCTCCTTGTTCTCCGGCTTTGGGGAAGAGGCCCATTACCTTACCGCAGGGCAGCAAAAGCGGCCAGCGGCCGTCTTTTTTCTGCATCAGGCGGGAGTCGTGGAGGGGGGTGCGCCAGTGGCCGGGGCCGAAGTCACGGCCATCCCCTTCCTCGCGGCTGCTGAGGAAGGACATGCGCAGTGGGAAGGTCATGCCACCGCCAAAATCAATCTCCACCATCTCCACCCAGTGGATGGCCGCGCCCTGGTCACTGGTGGGGCCGAGACCTCCTGGAGGAGCGGCGAGGTCCACGGGGAGAGCGAGAAGAGGAGACTGGGAGAGGAGGAGAAGAGAGAGGAGCGGGCGAAGGGCCGAACGGGTAGCCGTGGTGAGACGTGAGAAGTGAGAGGTGAGGCGTTTCATGGCGGAAAAGAGTGTGAAATGGAGGAATGAGAGGCAGGTCGTTCTTCAAAGAGGCTCACATCAACTGCCGTCGTCAGGGCAGGTAGCTTGGTTTTCTTCGGCTAGTCTTTGAGCCTCTGCCTCAGCTTCAGCCTTTGCTTTTTCTGCTGCGGCGGCGGCGCAATCGGCGGCATTGCCGTGGTTGCCACCGCAGGTGCAGGCGTAGATGCCAACTCCATTTAGAGATGTCTGTGCAGCGGTCCGTGCGCTCTCAGCCAATGCAGCAGCTGAGGCAGCTTGTGATGCGATGCTTTGTGATAAGGCCGCTGCAGAAGCTGACGCTGCCGCCGCAACAGTGGCGCTTGCACTGGCCGAATCATAAGCGCTATCGGCACCGGAAGCGGTGGCGATAGCAGCCTCAGCCGCGCTGGCTGCCGCAGCCGAAGCAGCCGAAGCTGCCTCAGCCGCGGCGGCACTGGCGGCGGCAATCGAAGCGGCATAGGCGGCATCTTCCTCAAGTAGCAGATTCGGACTTCCATCGAGACTCAAAGCCAGGGCTGCGCGTTCCGCAGCAGAAGCAGCAGCAGCAGCATCCGTAGCCGCAGTCGCGGCAGCGTTCGATGCCTCAAGAGCAGCGGCGGTAGCCGCCGCAGTGGCAGCGGCAGCGGCTGCAGCAGTTGTCGCCGCGTATTCAGCAGCGGCGGCTCTGGAGGCTTCGGCTGCCGCCGCTGCCTCAATAGCTGCCGCTTCGATGGCAGCCTGGGTGGCCACCTCGGCAGCCACCGCTGCGGCCAGTGCTTCAGCGGCTTCGGCAGCAAGAATGGCTAGGGCAGCCATCTGAGTGGCTTCGGCGGCGGCTGCTTCGGCGGCGGCGGCCTCCGCAGCCGCAATTTCCGCAGCTTGTGCGGCTGCCGCTGCTTCGGCGGCGACTCTAGTGGCTTCGGCAGCAGCTTCCGCCATGGCTGCATTCTGGGCCGCAGCATAAGCTTCTGCCGCTGCGGCAGCCTCGGCATTTGCCGTGGCACTCAATCGGCTGGCTTCCTCGGCAGCAGCGGCGGCAGCCGTCGCGGCGGCTAATTCAGCGGCGGCGGCTTGAGATGCAGCAACCTGGGCGGCAGCCTGAGCCGCAGCCTCGGCGGCGGCGGCCTCGGCAGCGAAAAGAGCCTCGTACATCATGGCGCTTTGAGCAGCCGCGTATTCGGCAACCTGAGCAGCGGATGCGGCTGCTGCTTCTGCCGCAGCGATCGCTGCTGCCTCTGCTGCCTCTGCTGCAGCTGCCGCAATCGCTTCTGCGGCGGGATCAGCAGTCGGCACCCTGGGGTCAGCACTCATCACCAGCAACTCATCTAAATTGGTGAAACCATCTTGGTCCCAGTCATCGGAGTCACTGATCAAGTAAGTGCCATCAATCATGGGATTGCTGAAGCGTGCATCCGCGACTTCGGGATTGGTATTGCCACGAAACTCTTCCAAGTTGGTGATCCAATCACCATCCGGGTCGCCAGCGGCATCATTGCGGTCGGCAGGATCGAAACCGTGGGAGAGTTCCCAGACATCACTCATGCCATCAAGATCAGCATCATACGCTTCACCAAAGTCACCGTTCGGGGCCTGCCCATTGAGGTATTCCTCCAAGTTACTGTTTTCGTCACCATCCAAGTTGCCATTATCGTCTTCGGGATTGGTTGGATTCAATTGATAGAGGGCCTCAATGCGATCCGGGATGCCGCCGCCATCGCTATCGGTGAGGTAACTGGAGACAGCGATGTAATCTGGCAGGCCATCCCCGTCGGAGTCGGCAGCGAGAGGATTCAGCGTGATGGAAAGGCCGGAGAACAGGTCTGCTGCGTTCACTTCCTCAAAATCCGTGAGGTGATCACCATCCGTATCGGTGTGATTCGGGTCGGTCCCGTACACGGAAATTTCCGCCCAATCCGGCAGGCCATCCCCATCCGTGTCAGGATCGGTCGGGTCCGTCGGTTCATCGCTGGTAAGTTCCGCGCCATCCGAGATCTGGTCATCGTCGCTGTCCGCATCGGCTGGCTCCAAGGAAAGCTGGTATTCCACATCATCGGTGAGGCCGTCACCATCGGTATCCGAGGTGGTGGGATTGCTACCCCAAGAGACCTCAAATCCGTCACTCAGACCGTCGTCATCCGTGTCCGTGTCGGATGCATCCGTGCCATACAGCGACTCCTGGTCATCATTCAGGCCGTCTCCATCCGAATCCGCCGGGGGCTCCGGCTCAGCCTGTCCGAAGGTTTCCTCGTAGTCACTCACACCATCGTCATCTGTGTCAGCATCCAGTGGGCTAGTGGAACTGGCATTGGCCACCTCGTCGTAATCGCTGAGTCCGTCATCGTCCGAGTCCGTGTCAATGGGCGAGGTGCCAAGGGACCATTCTTGGTAGTCGCTGAGCCCGTCATCATCACTGTCGGGATCGGTGGGGCTACTGCCGACCTCATAGTATTCAAACCCATCCAACAGTTCATCTCCGTCCGAATCTGTCACCAAGGGCCGACTGCCAATGGCAACCTAAGTCGCATCGTCTAGACCATCTCCATCGGTATCGCTCGAGTCTGGGTTTGTGCCGAGCTGATATTCGAGTCCATCGTGCAGGCCGTCATCGTCACTATCATAGTCCAAGTAGGAACTTGAGAACTCTCCTGACTGCTGAAGTTGCTGCTCAAGTACATCTGGAAGGCCATCACTATCTGAGTCGATCTGCTCTGGGTCGGTGTCCGTCGAGGCGTCTGCTGTGTTGCTGGCATCATCTGCCGGATCGCTCGTGCCACTGTCCGTGGAGGGCGTGATGCCATAGTATTGATCGTAGTCCCCAGTGCCGTCACCATCGGTATCAGCGTTTAGAGGGCTATAAGTGCCACCACTATTGATCTCCAGACCGTCATTTAAGCCGTCTCCATCCGTGTCGGCGACCTGGGGATTGGTAGAATGATTGGTCTCGATGGAGTTGGAAACCCCGTCATTATCAGGATCGGCATCCGCGTCACTGTCTCCCGTGGCATCAGCCAGATCATCCCAGCCATTGTCATTGGTATCCGCCATGAGAGGATTCGTGCCGAGGATGAGCACCTCGTCGGAATCCGTGACACCATCGCCGTCGGTGTCGGGATTGTATCTATCCGTGCCGAGGTAGTCTTCATACCAGTTGGGAAGAAGGTCGTAATCGCTATTTCCGAGGTCTGGTCCTTCGGTGGGTTCATCGCCATTGCCATCCTAGGCAGGCTGACCGGTCGCGTCAGGTACATAGGCGGCTCGGGTGGCGGGAACGCCGAGTGTCCAGAAAAAGACGGCTACCACCTGAATCCATAGAGGCCATCGCAAGCGGCGGAGTCGGCGGAGCGTGTTATCCGGACGGCCATTTGGCCGCGTGGCAGTGGAGGTCGAATTCGTGTTCATGGTGAATCGGAAGGCTCGAAACTCTTTCGCAATGGCTCACCATAACTGGCGATTTATTGCTCAATTATTGTGTGGAATACCAAAGACGCTCAAAAACCACCAGCAAAAATCTCTTTTGCCTCCGACAATTACCTAATTCCTAGCGTCTCTGCTTTTGGAAGTAGCAAAATGGTTGCCGCATCCGGCGGGCGCGGCTTGGGTGCGTGCCGCATGTCCGCCCAGCGCCTTTCGCCCTATCACATCCTCTACGTCGATGACGAGGAGAAGGCGCTGCACTACTTTCGAGAGATTTTTGGCGACGATTATGTCATCCACATCGCCAACAACGCCCTCTACGGTTACAAGATCCTCGAAGCCTACGGCCAGCAAATCGGCCTCATCCTGACGGACCAGCGCATGCCGGGTGCCAGCGGCGTGGAACTGCTGGAGCAGGCCCGCAAGCTCTCGCCCAATGCCGTGCGCATCCTCGTGACGGCCTACACGGACTACCAGGCCGCGGTGGATGCGGTGAATGATGGCCGCGTTTTCCGCTACCTGCACAAGCCCTGGGACCCGGAGGAGCTATCGCATACCATCAAGCATGCCCTCGACTACTACCAGGTGCTCGTCGAACGCGAGCGCCTGCTGGCGGAGAAGGCGGACACCGTGCGTCACATGCTGGCGGCGGATCGCGTCTCCGGCCTGGGCATCATGGCGGAAGGTTTAAATCATCATCTGCGCAATGCTTTGACCGTGGTGCGGGCCTTCATCGACCTCGCCCCGCTGAAGATCATCGAGGAACTGAATGGTGCCCCGCCGCGTGATGGCGGCTTCTGGCTCGACATTCAAAGCCAGGCGGCCACGCAGATCGACCGCATCCAGACGCTCCTTTCCCGCTTGGCGGATGCCTCGCAGGCGAAAAGGCTGATGCGGGCGGATGAGTGCACGCTTCAGGGCATCCTGGGCGAGATGGTCAATGTCTTCGGCCAGCAACTGGTGGAGAAAAACCTGCACGTCGATGTGGAGCTCGATCCGAATCTCCCGCCCCTCATGGTGCATGGTGGCCGCTTCCGGCAGATGTGGCGCCTGCTTTTCGTCGAGGAGATCACCCACTTGGCAGACGGAGATAGCATTCAAATCAGCGCCACCACCGAACTCGATGCCGCTGGCCGCTCCCACCTCGTCATCTGCCTTCGCGATACGGGCCTGTGGCACGCCCACGACCGCACCGCGAACCTGTTTGACCCATTTTTCACCCGCAGCCGTCGCCCGGATGATTTCGGCGTGAACATGATGGCCATTTATGTGACGATGCACCTCCACGGTGGCACGGCGGAGGCACGCATGCTCGATCCACGCGGCCTGGAAATCCGCCTGCGCATGCCTCTCGATCCCAATGCCACGCCACAGGAGGAGGAGGAATTCTTCCGCAAGATGAACCGCCACGAGCGCCGCTGGAAGGAACGCGAGCAAGGGCCCGGCTGACGCAGCGCCTACTTTCCTCTCGCCAAGGTGGAGCGGATGTTCTAAACAGCGCCAGTAACGACGAACCCATTTTCACGCCATGTCTGACAATCCCACCGCTGATTCCCCCTTTGGAGCTGCCACACCGCTCGATCCTTTCCAGGCCGCGAAGGCCAGCGCCCTGAAAGCCGCCGAGGAACTGCGCAGCGCCGCCGCCCAAAAAGCCTCCGAACTCCGCAACGTGGCTGAGCAGCGTGCCCAGCAGTGGCGTGACTCCGCCTCCACCGCCGCCACGGACATCAAGGAAAAGGCCGACGAATTCCGCCAGTATGCCGATGACACGCTGCACGAGGCCCGTGCCCGATGCGCGGATCTGCGGGTGGAAGCCGAAAAATTCGCCCGTGAGAAGCCCGTGCAGGCTCTCGCCACCGCCTTCGGCATCGGTTTCGTGCTCGGACTGCTCATGCGCCGCTGATCGGTGCTCCTCCACTAGGCCAGCAACATCATGGAAAACGGCCCCACTGCTCCCACGGCCTCCGCCGGGCATTCTTCCCGTGTCGCGGGGCTGCTGCGTGCCGTGGCCTTATATGTCGAGGCACGCGGTCGGTTGCTACAAATCGAAGGTCAGGAAGCTGGCGTGAAGGCCTCCTCCCTCACCGGGCACGTCGTGCTCACGCTCGCCAGCCTCGTCATCGGCTGGATGCTCGCCACGCCCGCCCTCATCTGGATGATCGCCGAGCGCAGCGGCTGGCATTGGGCCAAAGTCGCCCTGTGTGGAGCTGGAGCGCATCTTTTCATCTGCTTTATCCTTCTCATCGCCCTCAAAGCCCGGCTGAAACGGCTGCGCTTGTTTGAGGAAACCTTCAATCAATTCCGCCGCGACCGCGAATGGCTAGCCAGCACCTCCAACGACTGACGCCGAAGCAGCAGGCTCTCCGCGATCTCGAGCTGGCCCGCCATGAGCTGGCCCGCGAGACCGGCCTCGTGGCCGAAGAATGGAGCCCACGAGCCGTCATGGCGCGGAGCTTTGAACGTTACCGCTACATTTGGATCGCCGGCGGCGTGGTGGCCGGCCTCGCCGCGATCAAGCTCCTCATGCCTTCCGGTCCCCCCCGCGATGCAGACGAGGACGATGACCTCGAAATCGAGCGTCAGCAGCCGTCACGCGGCCTTTCCAGTGGCCTGCTGGGCCTCTTCGCCGGCCCGCTCATCAGCATGGGGCGCAAAGCCGTCACGAACTACGGCATGCAGTTCGTCCAAAACTGGCTGCAAGCCAAGGCCGCAAAGACGGCTGATGACAGCCAGCCGCCGATCCGCTAGAAAATCACCATTAATTCATGTCCGAGACTACCGACCCTCAACAAGCCCCTGCCGAGACCATCCCGACGCTCGGCTCCGTGGACGAATATCTGCAGTTCTGCATGCAGTATGACGCGTCCGATCTGCACCTCGCCACAGGTTCCCAGCCCATCTGGCGTCGCTACGGCAATCTCCAGCCCATCTGGAACAACGCCGCCGTGCTCACCGCCGAGGAAACTCACAGACTGGCCTACGCCTTCATGGGCGAGTCGCAGAAAAAACTCATCGAAGAGCGCGGCGATGCCGATTTCGCCTACTCGCCCGGTTACGGCCGCTTCCGCGCCTCGGTGGTACGCCAGCGCCTCGGGATCGACATGGTCTTCCGCGTCATCAAGACCAAAGTCAGCTCCGTGGATGAGCTCGGCCTGCCAGAAACGGTCCGCACGCTCACCCGCTTCCACAACGGCCTCATCCTCGTCACCGGCCCCGTGGGTTGTGGGAAGTCCACCACTCTCGCCGCCCTCGTCGATGCCATCAATGAAGAGCGACAGGACCACATCATCACGCTGGAAGACCCGATCGAATTCGTCATCCCGCCCAAAGGCTGCCATGTGAATCAGCGTGAGGTCCACACCCACACGCAATCCTTTGCCGCCGCCCTCCGCGGAGCTCTCCGTGAAGATCCGGATGTAATCATGGTGGGTGAAATGCGAGATCTCGAAACCATTTCTCTCGCCATCACCGCCGCCGAAACGGGTCACTTGGTGCTCGGCACCCTCCACACTGGCAGTTCCGCCCGCACCCTGGACCGCGTGCTCGATGTGTTCCCTCTCGATCAGCGTGAGCAGATCCGCATCATGGTGAGCGAATCCCTCCGTGGCATCCTCTCCCAGCAACTCGTGCCTAAACTGGACGGCAATGGCCGTGTCATGGCCCTCGAAGTGCTCGTGAACACCCCCGCCGTGGCAAACTGCATCCGTGAAGGCAAGACCTTCATGCTCGCGGGCGTCATGCAGACCGGTAAAAACGTCGGCATGGTCACGATGGATGATTCCCTGCGCAATCTCTACTCCGAAGGCCACATCAGCCGTGAGGAGTGCGAGTCCCGCGCCGAAGACAAGATCCTCATGAGGAAGTTCTTCGAGTCCTAACCAGCCCGCCCGGATAGCCGCTTTGATCTTTTAGTTTTCATCTTTTCATCCTTTCCGCACGCCCATGCCCGCCATCGACAAATACTTCCGCCAGCTCATCGAACTCGGCGGCTCCGATCTTCACCTCAGCCAGGGCCAGCCTCCCAAGGTGCGTGTCCACGGCAGCATCAAGCCCATCGCCGATGAAGTCCTCGATGCTGAGGCCATGGAGACGATGATGACGGAAATTTGCGATCCCAAAGCCTGGCAGAAATACCTCGACAAAGGCGACCTCGACTTCGCCTACGAGATGGACGCCGATAACCGTTTCCGCTGCAATTACCTCAAGCAGCAGCACGGCCTCGCCTGCGTCTTCCGTATCATTCCCACGAAGATCGCCAGCCTCGAGCAGCTCAACATCCCGCCGATCGTCAAAGAATTCGGCCATCTGCGCAGCGGCCTCGTCCTCGTCACCGGCCCCACTGGCTCCGGCAAATCCACCACGCTCGCGGCCCTGCTCGACTACATCAACACGAACTTCCGCCGGCACATCATCACCGTCGAGGAGCCCATCGAGTTCGTTCACCGCAATAAGAAGAGCATCATCACCCAACGTGAAGTGCCCATCCAGACGCCTTCCTTCGCCGATGGCCTCCGCGCCGCCCTCCGTGAGGATGCGGACATCGTGCTCGTCGGCGAAATGCGAGATCTCGAAACCATCTCGCTCGCCCTCACCGCCGCCGAAACCGGCCTGCTCGTCTTTGGCACCCTGCACACCAACAACGCCCGCAAGACCGTTGACCGTATCATCGACGTGTTCCCCTCCGATCAGCAGAGCCAGGTGCGCACCATGCTCGCCGCCTCGCTGCGCGGCGTCGTGGCCCAGCTCCTCATGAAGCGCCATGATGGCGGCGGCCGCTGCGCGGTGAATGAGATCATGATCTCCAATGCCGCCGTCGGTGCCATCATCCGTGAAGGTGCCACGCAGAAGCTTTATGACGTCATCATCGGCGGCAAAGCCCAGGGCATGCAGTTCATGGACGACGCCATCTGGCAGAAACTCCGTGATGGCTATGTGAGCCCCATGGAGGCCTACATGAAGGCCATCGACAAGAGCCGCTTCAAGAACTTCCTCCCGCCCGAGGATGCTGAGATCGCCAACGCCGGTGGTGGCGAGAGCAAAAAATAACCGCGAGCGTCCTTTCCCATCGCCGGGCTTCAGGTTATATCTCCCCCACGACGATCCTCATGATTGTCGTGAGACCCTTTCGCATGGCTCCGCACGAGCAACTCATGGAAACAGACAACGCCAGCCATTCCAGCGGCGCCTCCAAGGCGCTCGGCGTGCTTGCCGCCATCTCCGCCGGCGGCCTCATGGCCATGCGCATGAAGCCCACGCCCCTCATGTTCTTGGCTGGAGCGGCCGCCGTGGCGTTTCTCGGTCGCAAACGCATCGTCCCTGCCTCACGCCCCCTTGAATTGCTGCCGCAGCGCCCACCAGAGCCTGCGCCGTCGCCTCGCGTGGAAGTCGATGCCTGGCTCGCCCGCCAGGTCGAGCGTGAGCAGCAGACTCCGGTCATCACGCTCGATGTCGAGACCTTGCCCGAGACCATTCCCCCGGCACCCGAGCCACTCGAAACCGCAAAAGCAGCCCTCCCGGAGGTTTTTCCCTTCTGGAGTATGCCAGCCGAACAACCGGCCATCGCCCCCATCGAGCCATTTTTGATGCGCCAAGCGGAAACCGACGGTGCAGGCTTCCTTTTCCCTTCGGAGCCAGTTCCAGAGCCGCTCGAAGAAAGCCCCGCGCCCTTTCTGAACCTCGATCCAGCCCCGGCCTCGGCCCCATCGAATGCCTCCTGGCTGCTCGGCATCGAACCGCTGCCCAGTTGGGATGAACTCACCACCGCTCCCAACTCCTCCCCGCCAACTCCCACCTCGGATTTTGCCTTCCTCGCCGAGCCTCCCGGAGCCACCAGCTACACCCCGCAGCCCGCCCCGGAACCAACTCCCCCTCCGGCTACGCCAGCGCCGCCTCCCCCCATCCAGCCCCTTTTCATCCCATCGCTTTTCCAAGGCGGTGCCCTGCCGGATGAAATCACCGTCACCGAGGAGCCTGCACCAGCCCCCGTCGTCGAGCCTGCCGCACCTTCCCTCGAAGCCTTCACGGCCTTCGAAGCCATTCCCTTTCCTGCCCCGCCGCCTCCTCCGGCCCCCATCGAACCCGTGCCCGAGCCCGAAATCTCCCTGAGCCTGCCCGAGCTCGTGCCCGTCACCCTCGCCAGCCCTGGTGAAGCCACGTTCGATGATCCCCTCGCCGCCCTGGAGGAAAACCCGTCCAGCATCCCCGGCGGTCTCCCACCGCCACCGCCCCTCCGACCTCACGCCCCCGTCATCGAGGCCGAAATCGTCGTCCGCCCACGCGGATTCGGAGCCTCCCGTGATCAACCCAAGGAACCCGAAGCTGCCCCCGTCGAGCCCGTCGAACCACCCTCTCTCGACACGCCTTTCCTCGCCAGCGAGCCCCCCGCCTCGCCCGCTCCGCCCATCATTCCACCGGCCCCCGTCGTCCTTCCCCGCGAGCAAAAAGCCCGCAAGACCTGGCGCTCCTGGTGGCGTGGAGATTGATCTGATTTATCGCATCTCCCTCAGCGGCACCACCTTGCGGTCGAGATCATGCACGGCATGAATCCGGCGCACCGTGCCGCTTCGAGCACGCATGAGGATGGAGTGCGTCTCCACGCGATGACCGACGAGTCGGCAGCCAGGCAGCAGCGGGCTATCGCTGATGCCGGTGGCGCAGAAAAGAGCGCTCTCGCCGAGGATGAGGTCATCAATGCGGAAGACCTTGTTGAGTTCCTCCTCGCCCACTTCGGCGATGATCTCGGCGCGGTGTTCTTCCGTATGCGGCCACATGCGCAATTGCATGTCACCCCCGAGGCATTTGAGCGCGGCGGCGGCCAGAATGCCTTCCGGTGAGCCGCCCATGCCGATGTAGAGATCGACGTTGGAATCCGGCAGCGAAGGAGCGACGGCCGCAGCGATGTCACCGTCGGAAATCATGCGCAGCGCCGCACCCGTCTCGCGGATCTGCCGCACAATGTCCGCATGACGCGGGCGATCCATCGTCGAGACGACGAGATCACGCGTGCGCTTCCCCAAAGCAGCCGCCACAAAGGCGATGACATCGCTCAGAGGCATGTCGAGGAAGCAGCGCTCGCCCTTTTCGATGAGCGCCTTCTTCACCGCCGGGCCGTAGGCGATCTTGTGAGAGTAAAAAGAAGGCAGGTTTTTCATCGCACACGGTGCTCCATCCGGCACCTGAGCCGCAGCGATCACCGAAACACTGTTCGGCATGCCTTTCGCGATGTTGCTGGTGCCATCAATGGGATCGAGGGCGATGTTGAACCTCGGTGAACCATCCCGCCAAGTGCCCAGATGCTCTCCAATGAAGATGCCTGGAGCCTTGTCCTTGATGCCTTCGCCGATCACCACCTCGCCACGGATGTCGAGAATGTCGAATACGCCGTAAATCGCCGAGCAAGCCGCTCCATCCGCGAGTTCCTTCTCGCCACGCCCCAGCCAGTGAATCGCCTGAAGCGCCGCGTTCTCCGTGGCACGGACGAATTCGAACTCGAGCACGCGTTCAAGATCGAGCGTGGAGCGAAGAGGAGGAAGGCTGGTGGACATGGGAAGGAATGACGAAGGAGTAAATCCGAATGACGAACAATTGTCGAAGGCAGAAGTGCGCTATTTCTGGCACTTCGGGCAAAAGAACGTCGAGCGCTGGCCGAGGACGATCTTTTTCACCGTGGCTCCGCAGGCACGGCAGGGTTCACCGGCACGGTCATAAACACGGAGGGTCTGCTGGAAGTAGCCAGGCTCGCCGTTTTCGTTCAGGAAATCCCGCAGCGTGGTGCCACCCATCTCGATGGAAGCCGCGAGCACCTCGCGGATGGCGGCGACGAGCTTTTCGAGTCGCGGCAGACTCACTTTTCCGGCGGGTTTGCGAGGATCAATGCCCGCCATGAAAAGCGCCTCGCTGGCATAGATATTCCCCACGCCCACCACGACATGGGCATCCATGATGACCAGCTTGATCGCGGCCATTTTGCCAGCACAGGCTTCTTTGAGAAGCGAGGCCGTGAAATCTGATCCGAGCGGCTCGGGACCAAGATCGCAGAGGAGTTTGTGATCATGCGGATCGCCCTCGATAAGCAGCGCGGCACCAAAACGACGCGGATCATGAAGGCGAAGCTGCTTTCCGCTGTCCATCGTGAGGGCAAAGTGATCGTGCTTCCGCCAGGGCGTCTCCGGCGGCACGATGCGAAGGCTGCCAGACATGCCGAGATGCAGCAGCAGCGTGCCTTTGGCCGTGTGGAAGAGCAGGTACTTCGCCCGTCGCTCGCCAGCCGTGATGCGCTGACCTTCCAAATCATGCATCGCATCCGGAACAGGCCAGCGGAGGCGCTTATCCCGCACAATGACCTCGGTGATGCGATGACGGATCAGATGCGGAGAGACGCCGCGGAGAGTGGTTTCGACTTCAGGAAGCTCGGGCATGAAAAAGGGGCAAAAATCACCACCGCGAGCGGTCGAGGCTGCGGTAGGCGATGGCTTCAAAAACGTGGTTTTCCTCGATGCGGTCGTTTCCCGCCAGATCGGCCATGGTGCGGGCCACCTTCAGGATGCGATCATGCGCCCGGGCACTGAAATTCATGTCTGTCATCGCATGCTCGAGCATCGAGGCTGCTTGCTGGCCAAGCTCACAGTGCTTTTTTAGCAATCGAGGCGTCATCGCGCTGTTCGTGTGGATACCGGGACTTTTCGCGAAGCGTTCACGCTGGATAGACCGGGCCATTTCCACCCGCTGGCGGATCGTTTGCGAGGACTCGCCGCTCTCGCTCGATGAGAGCGCTTTGTATTCCACCAGCGGCACCTCGATGTGAAGATCGATGCGATCCAAAAGCGGTCCGCTGATACGCTGGCGATACTTCTGGATCATCGGCGGGCTGCATCGGCACTCGCGTTTCAAATCGCCAAAGAAGCCGCAGGGGCAGGGATTCATCGCCGCCACGAGCATGAAATGCGCGGGAAAGGTCATCGTGCCCGCCGCACGGGAGATCGTTACCTTGCCATCTTCCAAAGGCTGGCGCAGCACCTCCAGCGTGCTGCGGCGGAATTCCGGCAGTTCATCGAGAAACAGCACCCCATGATGCGCCAGCGAGACCTCTCCCGGCCCAGGATTCGTGCCGCCACCGAGCAGCCCGGCATCGCTGATCGTGTGATGTGGCGAGCGAAAGGGCCGCGTGGCAATGAAGGCATTCGTCTCACTGAGCAAACCGGCCGCGCTGTGGATCTTCGTCGTCTCAATGGCCTCCTCCTCGCGCATCGCCGGCATGATCGTGGCAATCCGTTTGGCGATCATCGACTTCCCGGTGCCCGGCGGTCCGATCATGAGAATGTTGTGACCACCAGCCACGGCGATTTCGATGGCTCGTTTGGCATCGCCTTGGCTTTTCACATCGGCAAAGTCGATCTCATAATGCGAGACCGCCGCGAAGAACTCCGCTGCCCGGCAGGGTTCCGGGACGATGTCGAAGTCGCTTTTGAGGAAATCGACCGCTTCACGCAAATTGGCCACGCCGATGATGTCGATGCCAGAAACCACGCTCGCCTCAATGGCAGCACGTTTGGGCACGAGGAGGCGTTTGCGGCCCTTCGCACGAGCTTCGAGCGCCACGGCCAAAAGACCGCGCACCGGCCTCAGCTCGCCATTCAAGGCCAGCTCACCGATCATCGCCGTTTCGCTGAGCACCGGGATCGGAATCCGCGAGCGATGAGCAATCAAAGAGATCGCAATCGGCAGATCAAAGCCCGGTCCTTCCTTCTTCAAATCCGCCGGAGCCAGATTCACCGTCGTCACGCCCTCGTTCATCGCAAAGCCGCTGCTCTGGATGGCCGCGGTCACCCGCTCGCGGCTCTCCTTCACTGAGGCATCGGGCAAGCCCACGATCATCATCTTCGGATTGCCGCCGCCATCGTGGGACTCGATCTCGATTTCGACGGCGTTCACGCCAGAGAGTGTAGCTGAGTAGGTGCGGGCGACCATGTGTAGCGATTATTCAGACACCGCCCCATCCTGCAAGAAAGCATTTAGCTTCTCGGCACCACGACGGTGACACCGCCGATTCGCCCTCGTGAGCTAAAAAACGAGAGCGCCATCGCATTCCCGCGCCATGATTCTGCCCTCATGAGCATCGGCACCAAAAATCGTCTCAACCAATCGAGCAGCACCTGCAAAGTGCATCTGCGTGAGCAGCATCCGCAGCAGTTGGCCCTCGTGGAGGAATTCATCGCGGAGATCGAAGGCACAGGAAAGAACCACGATGCGACGAAGTGGAATCAATTCACGGATGCAAAGCGCAGCACGGCGGAGATGCTCCAGCGGGTGGATGCGGCCTTTGATGCCTGGATGAATCCCTGAGAGCCAAAGGCGCTGATTGACGCCCCGCGCCGCCTCCGCATCCTCGCGGAGCATGCGAGACCCTCGGCTTCACTCCCAGCTCCTCATCGAAACCTACTACGAAACCTTCAACGGTGGCGACCGCGAGGCCTTCCTCGATCTGCTGGCCGAAGATGTGGCGCACGACATCAACCAAGGCGGCTGTGAAGTGGGCAAGGCGGCCTTCCGCGCCTTTCTCCAGCGCATGGACCGCTGCTATCGCGAGCAGGTGGTGGGGCTTGTTTCCTTTGCCAGTGAAGATGGAAAACGCGGCGCGGCGGAGTTTTACATCGAAGGAGAGTATCTCTCGACGGACGAAGGCCTGCCTCCCGCCACCGGGCAGCGTTACCGCCTGCGTGTGGGTGCCTTCTTCGAGATCGAAAACGGACTGGTGAAGCGCATCACGAACTACTACAACCTCCAGGACTGGCTGCGCCAAGTGGGCGCGGCTTGAGCAGCCTTCATCCCCTTCCCCGCCATGAATCCCACGCAGCGTGTCAAAAAGCCTTCCTCGATCACGGTGGGCGATTTTTTCCAAAACAACCGCGAGGAGCTGCGCCTGCGCCTCATCGGGAAGGATGTGGGCTTTGCCCGCAAGATCAGCGAACCCTCCGTGAACCGTCCCGGCCTGCTGCTGGCAGGTTTTGACACCTACTTCGCCTACAAGCGCGTGCAGGTCTTTGGCAATTCCGAGCACTCCTACCTCGAAGGCCTCGATCCGGGCCTCCGAGCCTCCCGCTTCAGCAAACTCTGCACGCAGGAGATCCCCTGCATCGTCATCGCTCGTGGCCACCGCATCGAGGATGAGCTCGTCGAAATCGCCAATGCCGCCGGTATCTCCGTCTTCCAGACGAGCATGGCCACGATGAAATTCCTCAACGCGGCCACCATCCGCCTCGAATGGGCCTTTTCCCCCAGCCAGAACCTTCACGGCTGCATGGTGGATGTGCAGGGCATCGGCGTCCTCGTCGAAGGCGAGAGCGGCAGCGGGAAAAGCGAGAGCGTGATCGGCCTGCTGCAGCGTGGCGCCGCCCTCGTGGCCGATGATGTGGTGAAACTCCGCGTCATGGAGGACCGGGAGATCGTGGCCACGGCACCAGAAAACCTCCGTGGCATGATCGAAATCCGCGGCCTGGGAGTGCTGAACGTCACCGCCCTCTTCGGCGTGGGTGCCATGCGCCTCAGCAAGCGCCTCGACCTCATCGTCACCCTCGTCCACGGCCAGAAAACGGAGGATCTGGAACGCGTGGGCACCGCCACGGCGGTTCGCCCCGTGATGGGTCTGGATATTCCCCACGTCACCCTGCCGCTGGCCCCTGGTCGTGATGTGGCCGCCCTCATCGAGCTGGCCGCCATGAACTACAAACTCCGCGCCTTCGGATACAACAGCGCGGTGGAGTTTGACCAAAGGCTGTTGCAAAAGATCACAAACAACCAATTAGGTTAGCCGCCTCCCGCCCACCTTCACCAACCTCCCGCACCGCATGAGCCTCGAAAAAGAACTCACGATCCGCAACAAGATGGGTATGCACGCCCGTCCCGCCGCGCAGTTCGTGAAACGAGCCGGCAAATACCAGTGTGATATTTGGGTGGAAAAGGATGACGAATCCGTGAACGGCAAAAGCATCATGGGCCTCATGATGCTCGCCGCCGGCAAAGGAGAGACGATCAAGGTCATCACCGATGGGGCCGATGCCGAGGCCGCCATGACGGATCTCGAAGAGCTGGTGAGCAGCGGCTTTGGTGATGTGGAGTGATACAGCCAAGCCGATTGACGATTGATGAAAAACGATTGCTGATCGTTGAAGTGGCTTCGCCTGCCGCGTCAGCGACTTCAAAAATCAAAAATCGACATTCAGCAATCGTCAATCTCTCCGACCGTCGCCAAAGCTCCCCTCGCGGATAAACCTCACCGCCGCCTCCAGCACCTTGGGCCGCCACATGATCCAGCTGTGACCGGCAGGCAGCACGAGAAAATCCTTCAGCCCGCCGATCCTTCCGCCTTCCACCGTCACGACACCATCGGAAGCTCCATCGAGCCATTGACGGAAAAAGGGCAAATTCGCCTCGTCACCCATGATGACGCCAGTTTCGACCTTCACCGCACCGAGTCGCTTGGGCATGGCATTTTCATCCGTGCGCAGCTCCTGCAGCACCGGCCCCATGATCTTCTTCGCCACGATCCAATCGCCGAGCTTGTCGGCGATTTCGCTGCCATTGTTCGGCGGAGCCAGCAGCACCGCACGGCCCACAGGCAGCTTCTCCGCATGCGAAGCGGCCCACGCACGGAAAACGATGCCGCCGAGCGAGTGCGTGACGAAGTGCACCTTTTCCACGCCGGGCCTCGCGGCTATTTTTTGGAGTGCTGGAGCCACAAAATCGCGCACGGCATCCTCGACGCCCATTTTTCGCGAAGGATACGACACATACGCCACGCGATAACCAGCCTTCTTGAACCACAAACCGGCTCCCAGCATGCTCCGCGGCGTGCGGGCGAGGCCATGGAGCATCACAACGATTTCGGCGGAAGTATTGGCGGCAGTCATCTTGGGGCCGAATCTGGCACAACAATCGCGTCTGGACGAAACGAACTTCACACAGCTACACTCCGCCGCATGAAAATAGCCCGCGCCTTCCTCCTCGTCACCGTTTCGCTACTTGCTGCCTCCTGCGCAGGCATTGTTTCCCATCGCTCGCCGCCGGGTGTCACCGTCGATCTCGTGCCCAAAGGCATGTATGCGCGACGCATCTACCGCCCCATGCGGCCCACCTTCATCACCATCCATGCCACCGAGAATCGCTCGCGTGGCGCAGGAGCCTACTCGCATGCGCAGATGCTGAAACGCGGTTCCCTCAAAGGCGAGCACAACGCCATCGGCTACATCGGCTGGCATTTCACCATCGATGACCACTCCACTTACCAAAGCCTGCCCACGAATGAACGCGGCGAGCACGCCGACTACGACGGCCAGGGAAACCGAAGCTCCATCGGCATCGAGATGTGCGAGAATCGCGGCAATGACCGCGCCCGCACGCTCGACCGCACGGCACGGCTCACCGCCTGGCTCATCAAAGAGCATGGCATCCCGCTCAGCCGCGTGGTCCCCCACATGCACTGGCGCATGATCCGCCACGATGACCACCGCGACCTCGGCCACAAAAAATGCCCGCACTTCCTCCTCGATAACGGCCGCCTCGGCCCAAAGTGGAACGCCTTCCTCGCGAAGGTGGAATCGTATCGCCGGGCCTTGTGACACCCGTCAACAACGTCACCAAGGTCCATCAGGTCACCCTACTTCTTCGCCCGCACCTTGATCTCCACACGGCGGTTCATGCCCTGCTGCTCCACCGTGCCATTCACATCCACGATGGGCTTTGATTTGCCCATGCCCATGGCGCGGATGCGGTCATCACCGAGCCCGAGAGACTCCTGGAGCCACAAAACGACCGCCTGAGCACGGCGCATGCTCAGCGCGAGATTGAATTCCTCACCGCCAAAGCTGTCCGTGTGCCCCTCGATGATGAAAAGCGAGTCCGGATTCTTTTGGATGAGGAAGCCGAGCTTCATCAGGCTGAGACGGGCACCTTCGGCGAGCTGGTCACTGCCATACTCGAAAAGCAGATCCGTGGGCATCAGGATGGGCGCGGTGCTACCGCCCACCTTCCCGCCGCTACCACTGAGCAGTTCATCGAGATTGCTGAAGCCTTTCACCTTCGCGCTGGCCGCGCTGACGGTGCCTTGGCTCTTCACGGCATCGAGCAGGCCGGTGTCCATCTCACCGCCTGGGCCTGGATCGAGAGCACCGGAGTCCAGCAGCATCTGTTTTTCAGAAACGGGCTTCATCAGCACCTCTCTCTTTACGCTCGCCATCTCGGCGGCGAGATCCGGCGTGGCCATGCTTTGCGGCGCAGCGAGCAGTTTAGCCAGTTCGCTCGTTTGAGGAGCACCGGGATTGCCATCCCCCGGATCGTTCTTGCGGATGAAATTGGTGATTTCCTTCACATTCGGCGTGAGGTCGATCTCCTGATTCGGGGCCAGCTCCTGGAGCTTGTCGATCATGTCCAGATTCGGCTCAAAGGCCTTCACATCAGGTAGATTGCCCGTCGTGGGGGAAACCGTCTCCGGGATATGCTGAATCGCCTGCTGCTCACGAAGCAGCTTTTCGGAGATGCGCACGCGTTCCGGCAGCTTTCGCGGCACCGGCTTGTCATTCGCCGCAAGGCCCAGGGTATCAAAACCCACATACAGCATCATGTGAAACACCACGCTGAGGATCAGGGCGAACATCACCCACCACTTCAGCGCCCAATCATCACGCGAGCGATACACCGCACGCGGCGCGGTGGTCCATTCAGGCGGGTGAGTCAGGGTGGCCATTGGGGGGGAAATCGGTAGGAGCCTATCACTCCAGACTCGGAATGCACGTCCCAAGTCAAAATTGGCCGTGACATCGTCCTCGCCGCCCTCGTATTCTTCCCCGCACACCCCAACCACCCCATGAACCGCCGCATCTTCCTCACCACCACCGCTTCCACCGCCGCCGCCTCACTGCTCGTCCCCGCCAGCAGCCACGCCGCCATCGATCTCTCCCAGGCAGCGCTTCCTTACGCCCCCGAGGCGCTGGAGCCGCACATCGACGCCGTCACGATGGGCATCCATCATGGCAAACACCATGCCGCCTACGTGAAAAACCTCGGCGATGCCCTCAAAGCCGCCAGCGTCACCCAAACCGATCCCTTGGCGCTCATTTCCGATCTCTCCGCCGTACCCGAGGCCCAGCGCATGCTCGTCCGCAACAACGGCGGCGGCCATGTGAACCACACTTGGTTCTGGAACTGGATGGCTCCCGCTGGCAGCGGCCCCAAAGGCCCCGAAGGCAAGCTCGGCGAGGCCATCCAAAGCACCTTCGGCAGCATCGACGACTTCAAAAAGCTCTTTGGCGAGGCTGGAACGAAGCGCTTCGGCTCCGGCTGGGCCTGGCTCATCGTCACCAAGGACGACAAACTCAAAGTCACTTCCACGCCCAATCAGGACAACCCGCTCATGAAAGGCATCGTCGCCGATGAAGACCTCGGCACGCCCATTCTCGGCCTCGATGTCTGGGAACACGCCTACTACCTGAAATATCAAAACAAACGCCCCGACTACATCGCCGCCTGGTGGAACGTCGTGAACTGGTCGCAGGTCGCCAAAGGCTTCGAAGCAGCCAAAGCTTGAGATCTCGGATGCCATTCCACACCCGCTCATGACCGGTCTCATCGAGGTAAAGCTCACGGAATTGAACCAGCTGTTCAATTCCATGGACCCCTCGCCCTTTCATGAGCGGGACCTCGATCGAGACGCGGAGGCGTTCATTGTCAGTTGGGCGCAGGAGCATCCGAAGCAGCATGAGTTGAAGCTCGTCGTGCATCTCGCCCGCCGACCGGAAGGCATCGCCGATCCGCAGAAGCTCACGCAGGAATCCATCGAGCACTACTTTGAGTACCGTGCCCAGATGATCCTGCGTGATCTCAAGCGCCTCATGCGGGAAGGTCGCATCTCCCTGCTCATCGGGCTGCTCTTCCTCATCGCCTGCCAGATCACCGCCACGCTGCTCACACCCTCGTCCGTCCATTGGCAGGCGGTTGTCCGCGAAGGCCTCACCATCATCGGCTGGGTTGCCATGTGGAAGCCACTCGACATCTATCTCTACCGCTGGTGGCCGCTCCTCGCCCTCCGTCGTCTTTATCAAAAGCTCGCCCAAATGCCCGTCGAAGTCCGCTGCACCGCCTGATCTTCCCATTTCCCAATCCAAACACCACCCACCATGAAAAACCTGCTCATCGCCCTCACCCTCCTCTCCACCGCCACCTTTGCCGCTGATCCGGTGAAGCACGTTCAGTCCGTCGAAGCCGCCACGATCATCGCCGAAGGTAAAACCGTCATCGTCGATGTGCGCACGGCGGAAGAGTTCAAAGAAGGCCACATCAAAGGGGCCAAGAACATCGACATCATGTCTGACGACTTCGAGGCACAACTCGCCAAACTCGATAAAGCCCAGCCCACTCTTGTCCACTGCCAAGCTGGCGGTCGTAGTTCCCGCGCATTGAAAACCTTCGAAAAGCTCGGCTTCACCCAGGTGATTCACCTCGATGACGGCTTCGGCGGCTGGGAAGCAGCGGGAAAACCCGTCGAGAAATAACCGCCGCGACTTCTGGCCCACCCCGAAAATTCCAGAAATTGGATTCGGCGATACAAAGAAACCCGCCGCACAAATTTCGCCCAAGATTTTTTGAAACGGAAACGCCTCTCTCTCGTTTAACGCGGCCTCAAGCGCAGGCTTTGCTCTCCAAAACCCCCGCGCCGAACTCACAACCCAACATAGACAAATCGACATGAAAGTACTCACCACCACCCTCGCCCTCCTCGCCATCGCCGCTGTCAGCGTCAACGCCCAGGACGCCGGCAAGAAGAAGGCCCCGATGGACCCCGCCGAAATGGTCAAGAAGCTCGACAAGGACGGCAACGGCAAAGTCTCCAAAGAAGAGTTCCTCGCCTCCCCTCAGGCCAAAAAGGACGCCGCCAAGGCTGAAGAGCGCTTCGGCAAGATGGACAAAGACAAAGACGGCTCCCTCACCGTCGAGGAACTGACCCCCAAGAAGAAGGCGAAGTAATTCCCTGCCTCTCCAGGCTTTTCACGCCGCGTTCGCCTCTGCGAGCGCGGCGTTTTTTGTGCCCTGATCTCACGCCACCCACTCAAAAAAGCCCATCACCTCCAGCTCGGCACGCAGTCGATCCTTCTGCTCGCTGCTCAGAGCGGCATTGGGCAGGCGCGGAGGTCCCACCGCCACGCCGAGCATCTCCATCACCGCCTTTGCCGCCCCCATGTAACCATAGGACACCAGCGTGCTGATGATCCGCACCCCGCGAAACTGCTCCTCACGGGCCGCTACCAAATCGTTCCCGGCAAAAGCCTCCATGAGCCGACGATAAACCGGCGCAGCAAAGTTGAACCCGCTGCCCACCGCCCCCTTCGCTCCCATTGCCAGCGCACCTAGCATGTGCTCGTCAAAACCAAACGGCACATCCCACGCCCCTTCATCCGCCCGCAGGCAGTATTGATAGGCCATCAGGTCCGAGTTCGTGAACTTGATGCCCGCCAGATTCGGGATGCGATCCTTCGCCTGACGCAGAAAATCCGGCATCGAATGGCTCATGCCCGTGAGCACCGGGATGTCGTAGTAGTAAAACGGCGTCTCCGGAGCTGCGGCGGCGATTTGCCCCATCGTCTCCACCAGCAGGTTCACATCGCGAGGTTTGAAATACATCGGTGCCAGCGCCGCCACCGCATGCGCCCCGAGATCCTCCGCCTGCTCCGCGAGATCTTTGGCATCCGAAAGACAATTGGAGCCCACATGCACGATCACCCGCATCGGCGTCCCTTTCACCACCGCCATCCAGAATTTCGCCAGCAGGTGCCTCTCCTCAAAAGTCAGCGAGTGACTCTCCCCCGTGCTGCCGCCGATAAAAACCTGCGTCACGCCCTTCGAGAGCAAAAAAGCCGCCTGCCTCTCCACCTCATCCAGATTCAGCGAACCATCCTCATGCAAAGGCGTGTGAGTGGCAGTGACAAGACCGTGAAGGCGGCGGGCATCGGGAAGATTCAACATGGCCCATCATGGTGCGAGGCGCCGCCCGCAGATCAAACTCATTTCCCTTCGCGAGGATTTTCACTTGGCAGCGTCTCATCACGGAAAAACTCCCCGTCATGCCGCCGATGCAGATCATCCGCCGTCCACATCTCCCCATCCGGTCCGGCGCTACGAAGGTCAATCCGTCCCGCATCCCGCACATGAAAAAACAGCGGCTGGCCCCAGCGGTCCACAAGCTGGCCTTTCGCATTCAAACAAGCATGCGGAGACATCAAGAAGACCTCCTTCGCCGCATTCCGGCCCATCAATGCCGCCGCAAACTCCTCATTCGCCCCCATTCGAAACGGTGCATCACCCTTCACCAGCAACCGCAGGTTCGAAAACACATGCGCCATGGCCTGCAAGTCGTCTTCCGGCCTCGTGGTAGGTGTGGCGTAATTTTTGAGGATGTCATTCCCTGGCACCTTCGATTCTTGGGGCATTAGCGCCACTACTGACGCGAGCTTGTCGACTCGATTGATCAGTTGGTCGAATCCGTGCTCATCGTCGCCTTTGAACCACTTACCCCATGTGAGTTCTTTGAAGACCTGCCACTGGATGCCAAGCAGCACGAATCCGATCACGATGCCCCAAAGCAATCTTCTGCGGAATTTTTTCTCGGTCATCGTTTTGGCCTCCTCGAATTGGCTAAACCCACGTTCCAGCTCTCAGCATCCCAATCGGCAAACTCGCCGAGTTCACGTTGTAAAAGTTCCCAATGTTCGGCAGCACGCTGCTCATGCCGGAAGCCGGCACGCCAAACCAGCGAAGCATCTCAGCAAAGAACTGGTCCACGCTCGTCGTGGGAATCATGCGGCCGCCGTAGCCGGTGTCGTCGGCGCTTTCGAGCGTGAGATCGGGGAAGGTGCCATACACGCGACCGCCTTGAATCGGGCCGCCCATGACCAGCGCATTGCCACCCCAAGCATGGTCCGTGCCGCGACCATTGCTGCGCAGCGTGCGGCCAAAGTCGGACGCACTGAAGGTGATCACGCCATCTTGAAGCGTGAGCTGTTCCAAAGCCCGCTGGAAGGCGGTTAGAGCGGTGTTGAGTGTGTTGAGCATGCCGGCCTGCGTATTGAGCAACTCGCCGTGATGATCCCAGCCGCCGAAGGTGATGAAAATCGTCTGCCGGTGCAGTCCCAGCGCCTGACGCAGCGCGATCATCTTCACCGCCGCACGGAATTGCTGCGCGATGTAGTTGTTCGTCGGGAAAAGCGAGGCCACGGCGCTGTCGTCGTAGCTGTTGTATTGCTGGAGGAAGAATTCTTGAAGCTCGATGCTGCTCTTCGTGAGCTGGCCGTAGCTCTGCTGCATCAGGTTGGCGTAGTTTTGCTGGATGATGCTGCGATGCGCGGTGTTTTTGAGCTTCATCGGATGCAGCGGATCGGTGATCTCGCTGCCCGTGAAAGTCAGCGCCCCGCGATCCGTGACCACAAACTGCGTCGTCGCATTGCCCACCTGCCACAGGCTGTTCCCGGAGAGGGAAATGTTCATCGCGATGCTGTTCGTGTTCACCGTGCTGTGCAGCAGATCGGCGGTGCGTCCGGCCCAGCCGCTCAGCTCCGTCATGCCCTGTGGCACAGAGGTCTGCCACTGATCGATCTGATCGCTGTGCGAATACAGCGCCCGCGGCAGCGCCACGCTCTCGGCGAGGTATTGCGCCTTCGTCACCGGCTGAATCAGCGTGCCCACATTCGCCAGCAAGGCCGTGCGACGCTTCCCGGCGAAGTTGCCCGTGCCGTTGAACATGTCTCGCAGTCCAGCGCAGCTAGGGTGGATGCCATAGAGCTGCCCATCGCCGCCATCTTGATCGAGATCCCGCAACTGGCCGGTCGTCAGCGCCAGATTGCCCCGCGTGGTGGTGTAAATGCCATGTCGCGTCGAATCGCGCGGCACGAGGAAATTGAAGGAGTCCATCCCGCCGTTCAAAAACACGCACACCAGCGTCTTGTAGTCCGTCGGTGCTCCATCCGCCGCCACGCGGCTGGCGAGCTGGAGATTGAGGAGCGTGTTTAGCACCGGCACCGTGCTCATCGCCGCGCAGGCGGAGCGTCCGAAGAAGTGGCGGCGGGTAGAGGCAGCGTTCATGATTTCAAAAGAAGCAAAAGTTTACCGCATCACCGCGCCTTCCGGGCACGTCAGGGCGAGATAGGCGGCCACGCGGAGGCGGGCCGCAGTTTGATCGGCGGGGATCTGGTTGAGCGTGCTCAGAATGAGGCTGCGCGTGCTCGCCTTCATCTGGCCGGCACAGAAGAGGAGATTCAAATGGTCCATCAGATGCTCGGGCGAGGAGGCGAGACCCTCTTCACGGCCGAAATCGAATGGGAAACGATATTCCTCGTAGTGGCTGAAGCCTTCCTCCAGCATCTGCCACAGACGGTTCGGGAAGCTGATCGAGCTGTAGCTGTCCGTGATCTGGAACACCGGACTCGCGAGGCCATTCTGCGTCGCCAGACCCGGAGCGCGATACTCGGGGCGGTAAAAGTTGAAGACGCTGGGCGAATTCGTCGGGGCCTGGCGGCTTTCGTTGTAAAACTCGCTCCAGTCCCACCACAGCAGCTCGGGCACCTGCTTCATGCCAAAGACGCGAGCCATCGACATCGCGCGGATCACCGGCTCCTTCAGGCGACCAAAGCCCACGGCCTGGGCCCCCACCGGGCCGCGAGCCTCGGGATCGATCAGGATGGCACGCACCACCGCGCCGAGATCGCCGCGCACACCGCTGCCATTGTTCGCAAAGACACTGCTGATGCGCTGCACATACGCCGGACTCGGATTGTCCGTGACGAGGAACTGGATG
This sequence comes from Verrucomicrobiaceae bacterium, assembly GCA_016713245.1. Classification (GTDB taxonomy): domain Bacteria; phylum Verrucomicrobiota; class Verrucomicrobiia; order Verrucomicrobiales; family Verrucomicrobiaceae; genus Prosthecobacter. The sequence continues at coordinate 411,342 of JADJPM010000005.1, forward strand.
AGCTGCTTGCCGACGAATACGCCACAGTTCGGATGCTCGAAAAGATGATGAATGGCATCCCGCACATCGCGCTGAGCATTCTCCAGCGTGGCTGCCCGCGCCGGAATGACGAAGCCGCCAAGCAGTGTCTTCGCGCCAAAGTCATGGCGGTCGGCGTGCAGGCTCATCGGCGTGGCGTAGTCTTGTTCGGTCCAACCGCCGCCGCCCCAGTTGTCGCCGCCGAACCAGAAGCCTGTCATCACACGGGCGAGCTGCGTGATCTCCTCGTTCGAGTAAGTCGGCACCGGCTGGCCGCTCACGAGCACCCGCGAGCCATCGGGATTGAGCTGCCACAGGCCCACCGTGAAGAGCTGCATCACCTCGCGGGCGTAGTTTTCGTCCGGGTAGCGGTTGATCGAGGGATCGGCCTTCTGATTGCCCACATGCGAAAGGTAACGGCCCATCACCGGATGCATCGTGACCTCCATCAGCACGTCCTCGTAGTTGCCAAACGCGTTGCGAACAAAGATGTCGTAGTAGTCCGCCATGCCGAGGCAGCGGTTTTCGAGGTTCGCATCGCGACGCGAGGTCACCAGGATCTGGCTCAACGCGAAGGCCACACGCTGACGAAGCTGATCGCTGCCCTGAATCGCGGCACGGGCAAAAGCCGTCTGCATGTTGTTGCCGAACAGGAACGGATCGCTGTCGCCACCACCGCGGCTGTAATTCTCCCGCTGGCGCTGCGTGGTCATGTTTTGATAGATACTCTGGATGTAATCCGAGTGCCGCGTGGCTGGCAGCCCCATCTGCTCAGTGATCCAGCCGGCATAGCCAAGCGTCTGCACACGCTGGATGTCTTCGAGAGTCGGTCCAAAACCAGCCTGCATGAGGAAGCGGGCTGCGTTCACCCGAGAGATCGATGTCGCCGAGGCGCTCGCACCTTGGAACTGCTCCACCATCGTGGTGTAATCCCCGCTCGCCGTGATCTCCGGCGTGCCGTCGAGATTCGCGTCGATGCTCACGCTGCTGCGAGAGCTGCTAGCGGCATTCAATGTGCTGCCAAGCTGCGTCTCCGCCCAATCGCTCACGCCATCGCTGTCGGCATCGAGATCGGAAATGCGGGCGCGGTAGAACTTCATGGCGCCCGACACCGCAAAGCTCTGCTGATACTCATTTCCCACCACCACGGGCGAGCCGCTGGCGAGGCTCCACGAGCTCAAAGTCGTGCTTTCGAGCATCTCATGCCGTTTCCAGGGCAAAACGGGCCAGCAGACGGTCAGCGTGCCTCCGGAGCTCAACACCTCGCTCCACAGCCGCGATCTCGGATCGAGCGGATTCGTGCCCGCGAGGGCTTCCGCGCCGTTCGTCATGCCATCAGCATCGTCGTCATTCGCCGAAGAAAGCCCAAATTGGCCAACCCACTGCTCCCACACATCGGAAAGGCCATTTCCATTCACGTCCTCACCGGTCACACCGGGCGGCAAACCGCGATAAAGCGGCGGCAGACTCGTCGCGAGCAGCGGATCGCTGCCGCTGTCGGCCTCCACGCCGTCTTTGGCGAGATCGTCGTCGCTATCCGCGTCATTTGGCAGCGTGCCCGCGAGATACTCACGCACATTGGTGAGACCATCCGCATCGCCATCGAGACTGCCATCGGCCGCGCTGTTCTTGTTCAAGCCATGCGCATCCTCCCAGGCATCCGGCATGCCATCCTCGTCCGTGTCTTTCCAAGCGTCAAAAGCAGGCAAATCCTCCAGCGGCGTGGCTTGCATGAAAACACTCACCCCATCATGCACCCACGTTTCGAGCCGGTTCGGCACCGGTGGATCACTGCGATCCTGCCAGGTGACCGTGCCGTCATGCGCCGTTTGAGCAAGAGCACAGTTCGTGAACGTCCGCGTCACCACCGTGGCATTCGTATCCTGATTCGTGATGCTAAAGGTGAAATCCCAGGCCGTCCGGCTGCCCGTGCTGCTGCCTTGGATGCGGAAGCGCAGCCGGTCGCTAATGTCGTGCGATCCAAAGCCGCTGAAGCCCATCAGGGCCTTCAAATCGGTCGGAAAGCTCTGCCAGTCCGCTTCCCAGATATCCCAGCCATCGTTGTCTGGATGGCTGAAACCGCCGCCAGCACTTGAGAAGAGAAAATGACTCACCCGCCCCGCTTTCACCCGGATGCCGACATTAAATGCGTCGCTGCCCGTGCTCGCCGAGTTCACGATTTGGAAGTTCATCAATGAATCATCTCCCCACTCCCGATCCGTCACACCGCCACGGCCATGATCCCACACGGGCTGCACATTCTCGATGGTCCAGTCCAAGGTGCGCGGGCTGGTGCTCACCACCGGCATGAGCGATTGCGAGGCCATCGGACTCGTCCAGCCATCGATTTCATCGGCATCACCGATGCCGTCGCCATCGCTGTCCGCGTTGTCGGGATTCGTCGCCACCGGCACGCCGTTGATTTCCGCGCCATCGCTGAGGCCATCGCCATCCGAATCTGCCAGCAGAGGATTGGTGGTGGTCTCCGCCGCATCGTTCAAGCCATCACCATCCGTGTCGGCCACGCGGGGATTCGTCAGCGTGCTGCGCTCTGCCAGATTGGTCAGCCCATCGCCATCCGCGTCGAGCGTGGCATCCGCCACCAGCGTTTTAAAACCATGCTCCCACTCGTAGGCATCCGGCATGCCGTCGGAGTCACTGTCGAGTGCGGTGTCCACGATTTGAATGCCGTGAATGCCCGTCTCATACCAGCTCGTGCGGGCGATTTTGATGTTCACGCTCGATCCGGTCACGTTGCGGTAGCGGATCGCATTCGCCCGCCAAGGCTTCACGGCATCCGAGTGCATCAATTCAACCAGCTTCGTCTGCGGCGGCGTGCTGGCACTGAGAAACCAGCGATCCGTGGCCGGTGTGTCATTGAGCCGGGTGTAGGCCACCGCGCTGTCATACGAGGTGCCGACATAAACAATCACATCGTAGATGCTGAACGGCACATTGCTGAGCGTGAGACTGCCCGGCGTGTCCGAAGAGACACTCAGGTAGCCATCGAGCAACTTCTGCGTGGCGTTGCCGGACTGGCCGTTGGCCCAGGTGCCGCCAAAAGCCCAATTCATCGTCATCGCCGTCGCGGCTCCGGTGCTGTCCACAATCACATCCGCTGTTGGCGAGAGAATGTCGGCCTGCGTGCCAATTTGATTCCGCCAGCTCGTGAGAGCCCAGGTGTTGTTCCAGAAGCGCTGAGGCACCAAACCGGTCACCTCATGGCTGGCGATGGTATTGTCCGGATTGAGTTCCATCAGGAAATTGATGCCGATGACGCCACTTTGCCCCGGTGGTGTGCTCGCGGCTGAATTCGCCAGGTAGCTGGTGCGCAGCTCCCACGCATCCCCTGCCCCATCGCCATCCGTATCTGCCAAAAGCGGACTCGATACTGTCTCCTCGCCATCACTCAGCGAATCGCCATCTGTGTCCGCTTTGAGCGGATTCGTGCCGCCGGTAAACTCCGCGCCATCGCTCAAGCCATCGCCATCTGTGTCCTTTTGCGTCGGGTCCGTGCCCGCGGCGAACTCCTGCGCATTCGTGCGACCATCGGCATCCGCATCTTGGGCCGCACTCGCCACCGCATCGCTGAATCCATGATCCACCTCCCACCAACGCGGCAAGCCATCGCCATCCACGTCCTGCAAAGCGATGGGATCAAGCTCCAGCGACAGCGCATCAAACTGCACCCAGCCATCCGTCGAGGACGCTGGAGCCGGTGCCCGGCGGATTTCGATCACATTCGCCCCCGCCACGGGATTGAAGGCCGAAGCATCTGCCTCGACGATCATTGTGTCCGCCTTCGTGTGAACCGCCGTCTTGATCAGCACCCCGTTCCAAAACACCTCCAACTGATGCCGCCCGTAACCCTCGGCATAGTTGTCGATCGCCGGATTCCACCAACCGCCCCACACCTGATGCATGTTCAGCCGCATGCGGGCCGTGCTCGTGGCCTGCGCTGGTGTGAGATTGAAATGCAGCCTCACCGAGAGGTTCCCGCCATCCAGCGTCGGCTCAAAGTTCGTCGCCGGTTCCCCCGCCACCGTCCCGATGGGCGCGGGGTAGGTGCCCGCGAAGTAAAAATCATTGTCGAGGGCCGTCGCACTGCCCGGCGCCGCGTTGTACTCCCAGGTCGAACTCCCAAACTCATTCTGCGGATCCCCATCCCAAACCCCAAGCGACCACAACGTCGTGAATTCCGCCCTCAAAGGCGAAACGACCATTCCGAAAAGACAAGCGAGCAAACCCAGGCGCATGAGGGGAGGTTACCACTTGGGGAGTAGGATGTCTATGTTCGGCAAAGTTTCAGAAGCGAGATTTGATCACGTGGCACGCAACTCAAGGAGCCCGCCAAAAGAATGGGCAAGGCTTGTCGGCCATGAAGATCAAGCATCTTCTTGTCTGAGATTCTCTGATCCAAAAAAGGTATCAAGGTTGATCAAACGCCCCGAGATCGGATGAAAAGTCGCTGAGACAAGTCTAATGGACTCAGCACCCTCGGACGATTGCCATTTAACATGGTAGTCTCGAACAGTGAACGCTGCGGTCAATGCGGCACGAAACGAGCCGCAATCACGAAAGACGGTCGCTCTTCGAAGGATCAATCCTGCCATCGGAACTGGCTCCAGGACTGTTTGCAACGCCGCCTTCACCTGTGATCTCATCCAGCAATGGCGAATCAACAGCAATAATAGGCAGACAAGGGCTATGGAGGCCAAAAGGGGCATTCGCCTGCCGACTATCACTTCGAGCCTCGAATTTGTCGAGAAGTCAGAGTCTCATCCGTGATGAGAGACAATGCTGTGTCATGTTCCAAAAGTGTCTACCGGCTCGTGATGGCCAATGACCGCATCCCGCCCCTTCTCCAATTCACCAAACACCCGGCACGCCATTTGCATCTGAGGCAGTCCACCGCATCATCGCGGCTCCATTATGACCTCCAAACGCTCCGCTGGCATTCTCGCGCCTGTTTTTGCTCTCCGCCATGACCATGACTTTGGCATTGGCGATACACGGGCGCTGCGGGAGCTGATGGACTGGGCGGCGGAGCATGGCATCGGCTTTGTCCAGCTCCTGCCCATCAACGAAACCGGGCCGGACAACAGCCCCTACAACGCCATCAGCTCCGTGGCGCTCGATCCGGTGCTGTTGGAAATCTCGCTCTACACACTGCCGGAGCTCACGCCCGCCGACATCGCTGCCGCGAAGGCGAGCGAGGACTTCAGCGGCGATTTGGTGAACTTCCCTGCCGCACGCCGCGTGAAGACGAAGCTGCTCCAGCTCGCCTTTTCGCGGTTCGGCAAGAACAAGACCCGCGCGAAGGCCTTCGCGACCTTTTGCAAGGCCGAGGCCGCGTGGCTCAAGGACTACGCCATCTTCCGCACGCTCATCGACAAGCACGGCAACGAACTCTGGGATCACTGGCCGACGGATGCCCGCAGCAGCGTCGATCCCGAGGGACCGGAGGCCACCTACCATGCGTGGGTGCAATGGATCGCCTTCACGCAGTGGCGGGAGCTGCGCACCTACGGCACGAAGATCGGCGTTCGCCTCATGGGCGACATCCCCATCGGCGTGAATTACTACAGCGCCGATGTCTTTGCGGATCCGCACCTCTTCAACCTTGGCTGGAGCGGCGGCGCTCCGCCGGAGAAGATCTTCAAAGACGATCTCTTCGTGCAAAAGTGGGGTCAAAATTGGGGCATCCCGCTCTACCGCTGGGATGTGATGGAGCAGGACGACTTCGCATGGTGGCGTCAGCGCATCGCAAAGCTCACCGATGTCTTCCACATCTTCCGCATCGACCATGTGCTCGGCTTTTACCGCATCTATGGCTTCCCGTGGCGTCCGCAGCGGAATGCCGAATTCCTCCCGCTCACCGAAGACGAGGCCAAAGCCCGCACCGGCGGCCCGCTGCCGCATTACATCGAGCACGCAGACGACACGCCGGAGCACTGCGCCGCGAATCGCGCCGCAGGCGATAAATACCTGCGCATGATTCAAGACGCCGCGCAGGGGGCCGAAGTCGTCGGTGAGGACCTCGGCGCGGTGCCGGACTATGTGCGACCACATCTGCTGGAACGCGGTATTCCCGGCTTCAAAGTGCCGCAGTGGGAGGTCACCCCCGATGACAAGCCCATCTCCGGCCTCACCTACGACGAGTGCAGCTTCACCACCTACGCCACGCACGATCACCCGCCCATGGCCGCGATCTGGGATGGCTGCCGCCACAACATGCATCACGCTCCCGAGCACGAGGACCGCATGAAGGCCGGTCGCGAGCTGCGCCTCCTCGCTGAATTCGCCAGCATCCCACCGACGAACGACTACCCAGCCTACAACGACACGATCAAGTGGCAGCTCATGCGCGGCCTCCTGCAAAGCACCAGCCGCTACGCCGCCATCATGATCACCGATCTCTTCAGCATGACCGACCGCTTCAACGTCCCCGGCGTCGTCAGCGATGCCAACTGGCGCACCCGCTTCCCGTTTTCGACGCAGCAGATGCGTGAGAAGGCCGAGCTTAGTGCCGAGGCGGTGAAGTTCAGGGATTTGGCGAAGGAGACGAAGAGGGTGTGAGCACTACTTTTTGACCAACACATCTTCGCTGTCCACCCAAGAAGCCAAATAGGGCCATTCGGCACCCTTCATCCAGAGGGTCATCACAAACGGCTGGTCGAAAACGAAGCGCCGAGGAAGCATGGGCAGTTTCGTGGGATCAGCAGGCCTGGGGCCAAGGCTGCCTTGACCAGCTGATGCAAGGAAGTCTGGAGCAACCTTGAACACCGCTTGGGCCAAGGCTCCTTCCTCATCGAGGCGGAAAACGATCAATTGCTGTGCTTCGCGAATCTTCCACCAAGTTTCCAAGCCATTCGGCAGGGTTTGCTCAAGATACCTCTTTCCGATTAACTCCCCAAAATCACAAGCGAGCGTCGTTTTCAGCTTTGGCATCCAAAACACGTCCGCTGGCGTGAGTTGGTTGTGATAGCGCCACCACGCGTTGTTGTGCCTGACGGCTTGATCGACAGGCAAAGGATGCTTGAGAGCGAGTTTCATCCATTCGATGCCTTCGGCCAAGCTGGTCATCTGAGGCTTCGTTCCGATCAGCATGAACTCCGGCCTGGCTTTTTCCCCATTGAAGAAGACGACCTTGAGAAGAAAAGATCCCAGGCGGTCGTCCGCCAAAATATGGACGACATCAAAATGCGCCAAGGTTTCGTCCTTTTGGCATCCAAAGCCGGTCACCCATGGCTTTTCGCCATTCGACAGTCGGAACGGAGCTCTCGATACCTTGAACGAAGCGGGAAAACGCGGTGCATGAGACAGGCAACTGACGAACAAAGCTGAGTGCAGCCGTATCGTTGTCTCATTCACTCGTCCCGGTGGCACATACGGCCCAATCATGGCTGCCGCATTCGCCCCTACCTTTTGGCGGAGCATCTGCCGGATCTGGTCCCGAAGCATTTCCGAGTCGTCACCACCGTAAACGACCGTGCCATCTGGCAGTGTCTTGGCGGCATCCCATGTGAAACCATTCATCACATCCGCCACAGGTGTATGTGGATTGAGTTCGATGGCTTTCACACCGTGGTAGGCTTTCAATTGATCCCACGCAGCTTGCGCCGTGGGAGACCAGAAGAGGCTGGCACCAGGCTTGAAGGCCTCAGCCGGATCCAAAGTGGCGGCGACACGTTCGGAGTAGGATGCCGTCTGCGAGAACGCCATCCGGGCGACCGAAACGGTCAATATGAAGAGAAGCCTCAGCATGACTCCAACGTGCCATGAAGGCGGATCATCCGGCAAGAGCGTTTTTGTTCCCAAAACGACGTTCTGAAGCTGCCGGAGCATGAAGCCACAAAAAAGCCGGGAGTTTCCTCCCGGCCTTTTTGTGATTCATTCACCTCACAGCTTCTTCACTTTGAAGCTGCGGAAGACGACCGGATCACTGTGGCCGGCGAAGCCGATGTGGCCACTGGTGCGGTCGAGGCCTTTCGGTGGGTGCTTGATCTGGCTGCGGTCAAAGGTGGCGATGTCGGCATCGAGGATCTTGGTGCCGTTGAGGGTCACTTTGATCTTTTGGCCTTGGATTTCGATCTCCTGGAAGTTCCACTCGCCGACGGGGCGGAGGTAGCCGTGCTTCGCTCCGACGCAGTGGTAGATGGAGCCGTGGTATTGATAGGGTTCGAGGCCCTTCTTGCCAGCGGCGGCCATTTTCTCGTTGTAGCCATCGCTGTCGATCACCTGGAGTTCCAGGCCGTCGGAGGCGGAGTGACCGCCGAGAGGCGTGCGCAGCGCGATGCCGTTGTTGCCGGCCTTTGGCAGCTTGAATTCGACGCGGATGATGCCGTTTTCGAATTCTTCCTTCGTGAGGAGATCGCCGCCTTTGCCGGGTTTGCAGGTGATGGCACCGTCCACGACTTCGTAGCTGTCCACAGCTCCCTGCCAGTTGCTCAAATCCTTGCCGTTGATGTGCTCGACGAAGCCGTCCTCGGCCCAGCGGGCATTGAGTTCCTTGTTCACCTCTTCTCCGGGGATTTCGCGGATGAAAACATTGCGCCAGCGGATCTCGCTGCCGTGCGTCTGGAGCTGGATGGGGCCTTTGGAAAAGGCGGGATCGACCATCCATCCGTTCGGCTTCTTCTCACCGGCGTCCTTGGCCTCCACCTTGCCATAGGCCTGGTAGCCGGCCTTGCGGTTGGCGAAGAAGTTTTCGAGCACGGCATTCTTCACGACGACTTCGCCGTTGAAGGTGATCGTCACACGCTCGCCGATCATTTTGACGTGGAAGCGGTTCCACTCGCCCAGCGGCTTGTCCATGAGCTTGAGCGGGTTCTTGCCCTCGGGGTTCTTGTTGTTCCAAAGACCGCCGGAGCCGAAGGGCTTGCCGAGCGAGACAGCTTTCTCGTCCTTCTCGGTGAAATCCCAAATCTGCACCTGCGGGATGCCGCGCAGGTAGATGCCGCTATCGCCGAGCGGAAGCATCTTGTAATCGACCCACAGCTCAAAATCGCCGTAGTCCTTGTCGGTGGTGAGATAGAGGCCTTTGCCGTCGTTCACGAGCTCGCCGTTTTCGACTTTCCAGTGGGCGTTGAGGCACTGCTCTTCTCCCTTGCTATCCTTTAGCCCCCCTTCGATGGATTTCTTTTTGTAGGCCGCCTGTTCATCGGGCGTCATTTTCCACAGGTCGGTGGGATCTTGCGTGCCCCAGCCATACCAGCCGGAGAGGTCCTTGCCGTTGAAGAGGGCGGTGAAGCCCTCCGGCGGCGTGTTGTTATCAGCGGCAAAGCCCACGGAGACCGTGGCCAGGGCGAGGAGCAGAGAGAGCGATGATTTCATGGTTGGAAAACGAGCTCAGGAGTCGCGGTGAGGCACGGCCATCTTTCAATGTGGCCCGCATTGCGTGAAAGCGACGGGCACAGGCCACCCCTCTGTGAAGAGTAGTGGTGCTCGGGAAGGGACTCGAACCCTTAAGCCTTTCGGCACAAGATCCTTAGTCTTGCGCGTATACCAATTCCGCCACCCGAGCAGGGTCTGCGTTTTGCAGGGGCGCGGATAATAGCCAGATGAGTGGGGATGCAAGGCATTTGTTACCGAGTTTTGGCGAAGGCAATAGCCAGCCGCGCCGTCCGTTTGAGTCCAGCCATGCGATTCACGTTCTCCGCCTTTCTTTTTACCGCCGCCACACTCTGCGCGAAGTCTCCTTACCCGGAGAAGACGCCGGACACGCCGGGGAACCGCATGCTGGACACCTACTTTGCCAGCGAAACGCGGCAGCAGGCGCAAAACGGCGGCGTGAAGGACATCCAAGACGCGGAGGATTGGAAAAAGAAAGCGCCGGAGTATCGCCGCCAGCTCGCGGAGATGCTGGGGCTCGATCCGATGCCGGAGCGCACGGCTTTAAACGCGGTTAAAACGGGCGAAGTGAAGGGCGAGGGCTACCTCGTGGAAAAACTGCACTTTCAATCCATGCCCGGCCTCTATGTGACGGCGAATCTCTACCTACCGGAGAAGGTGGAAAAGCCGCTGCCGACCATTCTGTATGTCTGCGGCCATGCGGTGAAGATGAAGGATGGCATTAGCTTCGGAAACAAAACGGGCTACGAGCATCATGGCGCATGGTTTGCCCGTCATGGCTACGCTTGCCTGATCATCGACACGGTGCAGCTCGGTGAGATCCGCGGTGAGCATCACGGCACCTACAGCAAGGGTCGCTGGTGGTGGTATTCGCGTGGCTACACGCCCGCCGGACTGGAGGCGTGGAGCTGCATGCGGGCGCTGGATTACCTCGAAACACGAAGCGAGGTGGACAAGACGAAATTCGGCGTGACCGGCCGCAGCGGCGGCGGGGCCTACTCATGGTGGATCACCGCGCTGGATGAGCGCATCAAGGCCAGCGCCCCCACCGCCGGCGTGACTGATCTGCAAAACCAGGTGATCGACGGCTGCGTGGAAGGGCACTGCGACTGCATGTTTTTCGTGAACACCTACCGCTGGGACTTTTCACGCCTCGTGGCCCTCGCCGCGCCGCGCCCGCTTCTGGTGGTGAACACGGACAAGGACACGATCTTCCCCATCGACGGCGTCTTCCGCCTCTACCAAGACGTGCGGCGGATCTACGAGATGCTCGGCGTGGAGGGAAATCTGGGCCTGCAAGTCGCCGAGGGACCGCACAAAGATTTGCAGCCGCTGAACATGGGCGCGTTTCATTGGATGGAGCGCCATCTCAAAGGCGCGGACCCGATGCAGGTGATCGACGAAGGTGCGAAAAAGAAGCTGGAACCAGAGGCACTGCGTGTTTTTACCGAACTGCCGAAGGACGAGCGAAACACCAAGATCGACGAGAGCTTTGTGCCGATGGCCCAGGCTCCCGCGCCGCCGACGAATGAAAAAGACTGGCAGCAGGTGAAGGATGGCTGGCTGAAGTCGCTCAGCGAAAAGACCTTTCGCGGCTGGCCGCAGGATGCAGGCGGTGTGAATGCGGCGCAGGAAGGCAGCATGGTGCGAGATGGCATCGAGATGTCCGCCTTCGACTTCGAGCCGCAGTCCGGCTACCGCCTGCGCATCTTCATCACGCACCGCGATGGACTACGCCCGGAGGATCTGGAGCTCGTGGCGCTGAATGTGCTCGATGAAGAGGGCTGGGATGCGTTCTGCGCCACCTACCACAAGCGCTTTGGCAAGCTCATGGAGGCTTTCCCCGGCCTGCCGGACGATGAGAAGGCCTTCGAGCAGGAGAGGAAGATGTTTACCTCCAATAAATGGGGCATGGCCTATGTGTGCCCGCGTGGCGTGGGGCCGACAGCATGGTCGGGCAGCGAGAAAGCGCAGACGCAGCGGCTGCGCCGCTTTTACCTTCTTGGGCAGACGGTGGATGGCATGCGCGTGTGGGACATCCATCGCGCCGTGGCGACGATTCGCGACATTTCGGGCCTCAAAGATACGCCGCTGTGGATTCAAGCGCACCGCGACATGGCTGCCGACGCCGTCTATGCGAGCCTCTTCACCGATGGCATCAAGCGCCTCGACCTGCACGACCTTCCCACCACCCACAATGGCACCGTGGACGGCGCTGTCTCCCCTGCCCCGGCCTTGCTCAATGTGCTCAAGACCCTCGACCTGCCCCAGGCCGTCGCCATGGCCGCGGACAAGACGCGTGTGGTCATCTACACGAAGGACAAATCCTCCTGGGAATGGCCGGCGACGCTTCTGAAGAATCTCGGCAAGGAGAAACAACTCCAGCTCCGCGAACCAGCCTCGAAGCAGTGAGCGGTGGACGGTTCTTCGCTCGTAGTTCGGGCTTCAGCCCGTCTTTGGAACTCCGCAGAACGGGCTGAAGCCCGAACTACGAACAAAGAATGGCGGTCTCCGGAGCCTGCCGCCCTCGTGGTTGGAGATGGGTGGTTGACGGGGGCTGGAACACCGCGAGGTTTCTGCCCACGAGCCGCCGCCGCGCCTGAGGCAGGCCGTGCTTCTTCCACTCAACCCTTTGGTGACTCATGAACGCCCTTCCCATGCTGCTATTCCTCGTGGTGCTGTCGGTGGCGTTTACGCATGCGCTGAGCACCAGGGCGCGTGACCAAGGCCGAGCACTGAGCTGGCGGCAACCGCTCGACGCCGCCGTCATCACGACGGTGGTGATGACGGTCTTGATGTACAGCATCGGGCCGAGCCATGCGCATGTGCCCGACTTTGTGGTGCTAATGGCGGCTCCTTTCATCTTCATTCCGGCCTGGCTGGTGGCCGGCCTTACCTTCTGGCGCATGCGGCGCAAGCCGCCGGCTCCGCCTGCCCCGTCCAAGTCCCATGGGAGTTGAGGTGCAGTTCTATGTCATGCCGGGTTCGAGCCTGTTCCGCCCGGATGAACCCGCGCTGCGGGCGTTAATCACGGATCTGACGATCTCTGGCTATGTAGCCGATCCCACCCCGGACAACCACGTGCGCCTACATGTGTCCACAAAGGACCGGCGGACTCGGGTGGCGCTGGCGTCCATCGAGGAGATTTTCCCCATGTTCACAGCCGAGGACATGTGCATCCGGTGGACGATCCCGGATCTGAAGGACAGCGGGTTGAGGTATCCGCTTTCCGAGACTGCTTTTGACGAAGGGGTATATTATGAACTGACCCTGGAGCTCTCCAAGAAGACCATCTATCGCACCTCGGAGGTGATCGATCCCATCGAGAACCTGCAATGCTCGTGCGGGCACGCTCTCGCGGAGACGGAGTCTGTCGACCGTGATGTCTTCAATGCACTCCGGCTGCCAAGCACTTGTGACGCCTGCGGAGGTGCGGTGGAGTATGCCCGCCATGCCGGGGTGTATCGGGACCCCATGACCGGGAAGCAGTGCCCGCTCATGGGCGGGGTGACCTATCGCTGTGCAGTGGTGGTGGATTGCGGCAAGTGTTGGGAGCGGACGGCCGTGGTCACGCCGTCATTTCAATCGGTGCTAGAGAAGCACTTTGGCGGACCGCCCCGCGTGGTCCTCGACGTGTGTTAGCCTGAAGGGATATGGGGTGAATATGGGCTACCCTCTGCTTTCATCTCTGAACTCTGACCTCTGGACGGTTCTTCGCTCGTAGTTCGGGCTTCAGCCCGTCTTTGGAGCTCCGCAGAACGGGCTGAAGCCCGAACTACGAACAGACTCACTTCTTCATCAGATGCGCATACTTCGCGCTCCAGTCATCTGGCAGGCGCATGGGGCGGCCTTGGGGCATCTGAACGAGCGCCAGCGACTGACGGCAGGTGATGAGCAGTGAATCATCGGACGGACGGCGGACTTCAAAGGCGCACCAGAAGCGCACGCGTTCGACGGTTTCGAGTCGGCCGTGAATGACGATCTCATCGCCGAGCTTGGCGGGCCTTTTGTAATCGATCTCGGTGCGCACGACGACGGGAAAAATCTGCGTCTCGGACATCTCACGCAGCTTCATGCCGAGCTTGGCGGCGAGACGCGTGCGGGCCGTCTCGATCATGCGCAGGTAGGCGATGTTGTGGACGACGCCGCCGCAGTCGGTGTCGAAGAACATGATCTCCTCGCGGGTTTCAATGGTGGGCGTATCCATGGCGGTTATTTCGTGGAAAGCGCGGAGAGGGATTCGCGGATGAGAGCGGGGCCACGGAAGACGAGACCGCTGTAAATCTGCACCAGCTCCGCTCCATGTTGGATCTTCTCCGCCGCATGTGAACCTTCGACAATGCCGCCGACGCCGATGAGCGGAATGGTGGGCTTCAATAGCATGCGGAAGGCCTGAAGCACGAGCGTGGATCTCTCGCGCACGGGAGCGCCGCTGAGACCGCCGGTTTCATTTGCGAGGCGATGTCCGGCGACGGCTTCACGAGCGATGGTGGTATTCGTGGCAATGACACCGTCGAGATTGATCTCATTGATGACGCGGGCGAGCGACTCGATTTGGAGATCGTTCAGATCTGGGGCGATCTTCACGAGCACCGGGACCATTTTGCCATGCTCCTTTTTGAGCTCCGCCTGCTCCTTTTTCATCGTGGTGAGCAAATGACGCACGGCGTCCTCGGCTTGGAGGTCTCGCAGGCCCTTGGTGTTCGGGCTGGAGATGTTCACGGTGATGTAGTCGGCGGTGCCGTAGGCGGCCTTCAGGCAGTAGAGGTAGTCGTTGACCGCGTTCTCGTTCGGCGTGTCGAAGTTTTTGCCGATGTTCACGCCGACGACGGCCTTCGAGCGGCGCTTTTCGAGGCGCTTCACGGCGCTGATGATGCCGGGGTTGTTGAAGCCCATGCGGTTGATGAGGGCGTTGTGCTCCGGCAGGCGGAAGAGACGCGGCTTGGCGTTTCCTGGCTGGGGTCGCGGGGTGAGCGTGCCCACTTCGACATGGCCGAGACCCAACGCTGCCCAGGCATCGGCGGCGCTGGCGGATTTATCCATGCCAGCGGCAAGGCCGAGGCGGTTTGGGAAGGTTAAACCCATGCATTGAACGGGCTGGCCCGTTCCGAGCGGCCGCAGCAGCCCCAGTTTGTGAGAGATGACCATCATCTTGACGGTAAGCGAGTGCGCCGTCTCCGCGTCGAGGCGAAAGAGCCAGGGTTTGAGAGCAGGGTAGATGCGTTCGAGCCAGGTCATGATTTAAAAGAGGGATTGGATTTTCGCGGCGATGGCGAGGCCGAGCGTCTGATGAGCCGCCGCATCCAGGTGGATGCCATCGACGGGGCTCGGCGTGACGATTTCCTGGGTGTTTAAATAGGCGCAACCGAGGGAGGCGGCGACGGCTTCGTAGTGCTTTGGCAGTTGCTGGCTGCGAGCCTGGGCGTTGGTGAGCTTGGCTTCGAGATCCGGCAGGTGGGAGAGCTGCCCGACGGTCGGCGGGCACAGGAGAAGCAGGCTCGGCGGTTTGGCTGCGAGACCAGCGTCACTATTCAAAATCGCCTGGGAGAGGATTTTGGCCCCGACGGCGATTTCGGAGGGCGAGACGCCGAAAACATTCTTGAGGTCATTTGTGCCGAGCATCAGCACAACAAGGTCGAGGGGCTTGTGGGACTCCAAAATGGCCGGGAGGATGGATTTGGCGTTCCGGACAAGGGCAAACGGATCGTCGTGCACCGTGGTACGGCCGTTTTGACCTTCTTCAATGACCCGGAAGCCATCGCCAAGCTCGCTGGCGAGCACTCCAGTCCAGCGCACTCCGTGCGGGTGACGCCGGGGATAGCTCTCGGTGATGCTTTCCGGGATGAAGCCCCAGGTGTTTGAATCTCCAAAACAAAGGATGTTTTTCATGTTCCCCTCTTTATGAGCAAGAGAGGCCGAAACGCACCGGAAAACTGTGAAAATCTGGCTTGCGCGAGGTTTCTTCTGTGGTAGGCATCCCGCCCCCTTGCTCCGGCTAAGGGTTCCTGATTGTTTCTCCCCTCAGCAATCTTTCTTTCCAATGCGAGTCCGCACTTCCGTCAAACCCCTCTGCGAACTATGCCGCGTGATCCGTCGCGCTGGCATCGTCCGTGTCGTCTGCAAAAACCCACGCCATAAGCAGCGTCAGGGTTGATCCGCTTTTCACCTCACAAACCACGTCTTATGCCCCGCCTGCTCGGAGTCGAAATCCCCAACGACAAAAAGATCGAATACTCGCTGCCTTATATTTACGGCATCGGTCTTCCAATTAGCCGCAAGGTTCTTGCGGCGACGAACATTGATCCGAACACGCGTGCCGGTGAACTCACCGACGAGCAGATCGCTCTCATCACGCAGGTCATTCAGGGCTTGAAGCTTCCGATCGAAGGTGACCTTCGCCGTGAGATCCAGATGCACATGAAGCGCATCTTGGGCATCAACTGCTACCGTGCTCATCGCCACCGTCGTGGTCTCCCAGTGCGCGGCCAGCGCACTCATACGAACGCCCGCACTCGTAAAGGTCCGCGTAAGACCGTCGGCGCTCAGAAAGCTTCCAAGTAACCCTCAACGCGACGCACTTTACCTACCATGGCTGACGAAATCATCCCGGCATCCCCTGCTGAAGCAACGGCCGCTCCTGCCGCCGCCCCTGCTCCCGCACCCGCCGCCGCTGCAGCGGCTGACAAGCAACCCACCGGCGGTGACCGCCAAGTCTCCCAGAGCATCTGGGCAGAGATCGGAGGCGAGGAAGAAGGCGCCAAGATCATCAAGGCCAAGGGCTCGAAGAACGTCTCCACGGGTATCGTTCACGTCAAAGCCACCTTCAATAACACCATCGTCACGGTCACGGACAAGACGGGTGCGAAGATCGGCTCCTCCTCTTCTGGTAAGATGGGCTTCCGCGGTTCCCGTAAAGGCACCGCTTACGCTGCCCAGGTCGTCGCTCAAGATGCCTGCCGTCAGGCGATGGGGCACGGTCTCCGCGAAGTGGAAGTCCGCCTGAATGGTCCTGGCTCCGGTCGTGAGTCCGCCGTGCGTGCCGTGCAGGCCCTCGGCATCGAAGTGACGGCCATCAAGGACGTCACCCCGATCCCGCACAATGGCTGCCGCCCGCCGCAATCCCGCCGCGTTTAATTCGAATCCTCTTCCCTCAAATCTGACTCATGGCTCGCTACACTGGACCTCGTGAAAAAATCGCCCGCCGCTTCGGTGTGGCTCTTTTCGGCCCCTCCAAAGCCCTCGAACTGCGCAATTTCCCCCCGGGACAGCACGGTGCTCGCAACACCCGCCGCAAGACTTCCGAATACGGCACCGCCCTCATCGAGAAGCAGAAGCTCCGCTTCCAATACGGCGTGCTCGAAAAGCAATTCCGCCGCTTCTTCGCCGAAGCTCAGCGCCGCAAAGGCGTGACCGGTGAAATCCTGCTTCAGATGCTTGAGCTTCGTCTCGACAACGTCTGCTACCGCATGGGCTTCGCCAACACCCGCTTCGCTTCCCGTCAGCTCGTCTCCCACCGTCACATCACCGTGAACGGTAAGGTCGTGAATATCGCCAGCTACCAGTGCAAAGCTGGTGACGTGGTCGCCGTCAAGGCTGCCCCTCGCTCCCAGCAGCTCGTGGGCAAGTTCCTCGAAATGACCGCGGGCAGCCCTAGCGCTGACTGGATGACCGTCGATCGCGACGCCATGAAGGGCACCGTCAACCGCGCCCCCGTGCGTGAGGAGATCGCCCCCATCGCCAACGAGCAGCTCGTCGTCGAACTTTACTCTCGCTAATCTACAGCCGAGTTCAGAATCACCTTCAAAAGGGACGCTTTCGAGCGTCCCTTTTGCTTTTCATCCATCCAGCTCAACATTCTCCCATGCCCATGTCTCCCGCTCGCCTCGAACTCATCGGAAACGAAGTCGCCATCATCTGGAGTGATGGTCACGAGCAATTCATTGCGATGGAAAAGCTGCGTGCCGCCTCCCCCAGTGCGGAAAACACGGGGGAACGCGATCTACTTGGTCGCCAGATCGGCGGAACGAATCAAAAACACTTCCCCGGCGTCACCGTGCGGGATTGGCGCATCATCGGCGGTTATGCCGTCCAGTTTGATTTTAGCGATGGGCACAACACCGGCCTCTACACCTTCGATTACCTTCGAGCACTCGACGCTCCGGCGGGTTAAGTGGACTAGGCTTCGGATGCATCAGGCTCAGCAGCCTCCTTCTTGGATTTGCGGGCCTTGGACTCCTTGGGTGGTGGAGAACTGAATTCTTTGCGAAGATGGCTGGGAAGGATGCCAAGGGCCTCGCGATACTTCGCGATGGTGCGACGGGCAACTTTGATGCCCTGCTTATCGAGAAGAGCGGCGAGCTTGTCATCGCTGAGAGGCTTATGCTTGGACTCCTGCTTGATGAGCTCGGAGATGGCGTTTTTCACGCTCGTGTTGCTCATGTCTTCCCCGGAATCGGTTTTCACGCCGTGAGTGAAGAAGTACTTTAGTTCAAAGACGCCGTGTGGCGTGGCGATGTATTTGCCAGCGATGGCGCGGCTGACAGTCGTCTCATGCACCCCCACATCGGCGGCCACGGTAGCCATGTTGAGGGATTTGAGATGGCCGAGGCCCTTGTCGAGGAAGTCACGCTGATGGCGGAGGATCTCGGTGGCGATTTTGTGAATGGTCTGCTGACGCTGGTGAATGCAGCGAATGAGGAATTTTCCCCCACGGATCTTGTCGCGCACATAATCACGCACCTCGCCAGTGCTCTGCGCCTGGCTGAGGAGGTCTTTGTAGGTGTTGCTAATGCGCAGACGGGGTAGGTCATCATTCGTCATGACGGCCACCCATTCCCCATTGAGACGCTCGACGACGACATCAGGCGTGACGTAGTTGTTATCCGAAACAGCGAAGCGCTGCGCGGGACGTGGATCGAGGGTGCCGATGAGGTCACCCGCGCGGGAAATCTGCTCTACCGGAACACCGAGCTTCCGAGCGATGATGGGGTATCGCTTGTTGGCGAGATCGTCGAGATACTGATCGAGCACACGCCAGGGCAGCGTGCCTCTCTTGCCCAGGCGATCGAGCTGCACCATGAGGCACTCACGCAGATCCTCGGAGCCGACTCCCACAGGATCAAAGCTCTGGAGCAAGCGCTTGGCCTCACGCAGTTCGTCGATGGGGATGGCCTGCTGGAGGCTGATGTCGTCGATGCGAGCGTTGAGGAAACCACGGTCATCGAGATTCCCGATGAGGTATTCCACATGGCTGGCGATGCGGGCGTTCTTCACATCCGCCGTGTGGAGCTGGGAAACGAGATGCTCCTGGAGCGTTGTTGGGGCCACGATGGAGTCCATCATGAACTGCCAGCGCTCCTGATCATCGCTGCGGCGGGCGGCCGTCTGCTGGCGGCTCTGCTGCCAGTATTCGCGCCATTCCTCGTCCATCTGCGTGAGCTGAGAGATGTCCTCATCACCACCGCTGCGATCATCGGGATCGTCCGGGATGGCATCCTCTAGGGAGGTCTCGGGAGCCTCCAGCTCGAGCACGGGATTTACCTCGATCTCCTGCTGGATGATTTGGCGCAGTTCCAGCGTGGGAGCCTGCAAAATCTGCAAGCTCTGCTGCATCTGAGGCCCGATGGCGAGCTTCTGTGACTGTATCTGCTGGAATCCTTGACTGGCCATGGTTGGTGGTGCGGCCAGCACCCAAACACCAGCCGCTATCCCACTACAAGCAAAGCGCAGGCCAGAAGCCATATTTTTTCCCGAATCAGAAAAATGAAGGCTCATGGCATGCAAAAAAAAGCGCCCCGGAGGTCATCCGGGGCGAAATAGGGGCAAAATGATGATTTAGAGAAGCCTCACGGCACCTCGAAGACTTTTTGAGTCGTGGGATCAAGAGCGAGCGAGCCGCTATCGAGACCAGTGATGTCCAGCTCTTTGTAAGGCGGATAGGGGCTGATGACGCGGCCGGGTTTCCCGGTCTTTTTGCCCTTCAGAAAGGAGCCTGAATTGCTCGACGAAGGGAAATTGGCCGGTGGCTCCTCTTTGGGCTTCGTGGTCTCTGAGCGGCGTGTGGTGACGATTTCTGGCTCCTTGGGCTGGGGAGGTGGAGGCGGCTCAGTCTTGGGCTTTTTCGTCGGTGTGCTGCTCTTGGAGGAAGATGAAGAAGGCTTTGATTTGGGTGCCTCAATGCGAGGTGGTGTGTATTTGCCTTTCGAAGTGCTTTTTGAAGCGGCAGGCGGCGGCGGAGTCTTGGTGCTCGGAGGCTGCTGCGGTGGGTAGTTGTAACGCGGCTGACCCGTGGAAGCGGGCGGCGTCTGATAACGCGGCTGCTGCTGATAATAACCGGAGGACGGTGGTGGGGTGGAATACTGGCGCGGCTGGGCTTGCCCCTGATTGTAGCCATAGTTCGGAGCCGGTTGGGAATAGCCCTGATCTCCGTAAAAAGTGCGGCGCACCCACTGGCCTACCTTTTGCCCGATCTTCGGGATCATATCGAGAGGGCTCTCACGCTGAGCAGGAGGCTGCTGATAGTTGTAGTAGTTCGGCGGCGGCTGCGTGTAACGCGGGGGCTGCTGATAGTATCCTTGCTGCGCGGAGGCCGTGCTGCTCAAGATGAGGACAAGGCCCAGAGCGGGGTGGCGCGGCCGGGAGAAGGCTTCGAGTTCATAGTTATTTAGTGTTTCTTAAGTTTCTAACGACTTCAAGCTCGATTTTGGCAGCTTTAGGGGCCGTCTCATCGCGCAGAATGCATGGACGCGAGGCTCCCATTTTTGTTCAGGCAGACTCGCGGCAGCTACCCGAGCGCCTCTATCACGCTTTTGCTGACGGTCTCGCTAGGCTGACCGTGAACTGCGTGTGACTGCCCTCCGTCGTATCCACACTCACTTCACCGCCCATACCCTGAATCATGCGGAAGCAAAGGCTCAGCCCCAAGCCCATCCCCTGCCCCACCGGTTTCGTGGTGAAGAACGGATCAAAAATCTTGGCAAGGTTGGCCTGCGGGATGCCGGAGCCGTTGTCTCGCACGATCAATTCCACGCGGGAATCGTTTTCAAGAGCCTTCAGCAGGATTTGAGGCTCTGGGCGGCCATGGAGGGCATCAAGACTGTTTTGGATCAAATTGATCACGATCTGGATGAGATGATTTTCATCGCCTTGAGCCATCAAGCCCTCTGGCACCTCATCCACCAGCGTCACGCTGCGATCACCGATCTCCTTGTTGAGCAAGCGCAAAGCCTTCCGCGTGATCTCGTGAAGGTTCACCGGGCGGCAGCCCCGGTTTTCCGGATGGGCAAAGGTGCGCAGATCGCTCACAATAGCCGCCACGCGGTCAATGCCCTCGCCGATGTCCGCCGCGATGCGGCTCACCGACTCGGCCACCTCTTCCGGCATGTTTTTACTCTTCTTCTTGAGCAGGAAGATCGCCGATTTTACATAGTTCAGCGGATTGTTGATCTCATGCACGATGCCTGCGCTCAAGCGACCGATGGAAGCCAGCTTCTCGCTTTGATCGAGCTGCAATTCGGTCTCTCGAAGGCGTTTCAACGTCGCCGTCAGCTCGGCATTCCGCTCGGCCAGTTCTTCACGCTGGTCCTCGATCTTGCAACGCGCCGCGAACTCTCGCAGGCGGATCGCATGATGCTGGCGGCTGCCAAAGTAGAGCACCACGCAGTTCAGCAGGATGAAGCCGGTGTTGTTCACGAAGATGCCCAGAGCTTTTGCATCTCCACCATGCAGCAGATTGGGTAATGTGGACGCAAAGTAAGCGCCCAGCACCAACGCCAGCGTGATGCCGATCTCCCGGAAGGTCCAGTGGAAGACAAAGGCCGTCGCCACGATGCACAGCGTGAGGCCCGCGTAGTAGCCGCTGCCCGGATCACCGCTCAGATACATCATGCCCGCGATCATCACGGCGGGCAGCAGCGGCAGCACGATGGGATACACGCGGCACCAGCGCTGGCCCCAGGAACCATTCAGCGCCAGCAACAGCGGCACGCAAGACGCCGCACAAGCCAGCCGCAGCACCAAAAACTCCCATTTCCGCTCTGGGTAAGCCATCCAATCGAGGAACCAGCACAACGGCACCAAGATCATCACAAACCACGCCCCCATCCGCGCATTGCGCAGGTTCAGCTCTTGCTGCTCCTGGGCAAAACGGTTCTGGTTTGAGACTGAAAAGCTCTCCGGCATAAAATTTCACGGTACTTAACGATGAAGCCTTCTCGCTGGCAAGCCGCGTGGCGTGTTTTTGAGCCTGCGAATCGGCTGCCACGGATTTTTTTCAACGAGCACACAAAAATACCTCGCGTGCCCGTTAAGCCCCCTGAAAGCCTCTTCTGAAACCCACGCCTCCTCGCATGGCCCCTGCCTTTGATTGGAAACGCACTTTTGACCAGCTCGCTCCGCAGCTCGTCCTCTACGCCCGCCAGCTCGTTCAGACGAAAGCGGATGCTGAGGACGTGGTGCAGATGGCCTTCGTCAGATGGTGGCGGAGGTTTCCGGATGGCGATGCCCAGCACATCCCCCTGCTGTACGCCGCCGTCCGCACCATCTCCCTCGATCAGCGCCGTTCGGACAATCGCCGAGTGACTCGCGAGGCCAAATCCGACATCGCCATCGAGGGCGAAAACGCCCCCACCTTTGATCCACCGCCGGAGCAGAAGGAAACCGCCGAGATCATCGAAAACGCCCTTCAAGACCTCTCTAAAGAACAACGCGAAGTCGTGACCCTGCACCTTTGGGGCGGACTCACTTTCAAAGAAATCGCCGCCATCTCCGGCGAGTCCATCAACACCATCGCTGGTCGCTACCGCTACGCCTTGAACAACCTGCAAAAGAAACTCGCCCCCGTCCGTGACGAGCTCGTCACCAGCGAGCAACCCGCTTCCACTGCCTTCAACGTCCTGCCATTCACATCCCAATCGGAGGTTCTCTCATGAAACCTGAATTCCACGCCCCTGAACTCGAAACCCTGCTCCGCAGCCTCACGCCCGCCGCCGTTTCTCCTGAGTTGCGCACCCGCGTCGAGGAGGAGCTTCGTCTCGACATGAGCTGGCTCTCACAAACCGTAAAAAAGCCGCATGCTGTGCGCTGGCTGGCCCCTGTGACCTATGCCGCCCTCGGCGCTGCCGCCGCCATCGTGGTGATGAGCACCTTCTCCAGCAGTATCACCGCACCGACACCGACTTCACGCCCGTCCAGGGCCGTCAATGCGCTTCAATCAGGCGTCATGCCCGTCTCCACCATCGCAGAATGGGACGACGTGCAGGACGAAGGCATCCGCTACACCGCCGATCGCATGCCGCAGAAGCACGTCCGCGTCCGTGGCACCGAGAGGCATCTCTACATCGACCCTCGCGATGGGGCTGAAATCATCGTCGAGTATCCGCGTGAGCAGTCCCTCGTGCTGCCTGTGAGCTTCCAGTGATCCCTTTCCGCATCCATCGCCCGTTCTCGCGACAATGACTTGGCGTCGCGACGGGCGGGTGGTGGGTGCGCCCCCTTTCGCCAGGTCACCAGCCGTTCAGAACACACCACCATCATGAAACTCCATCGTTCCCTCCTGCTGGCCCTCGCCGCCAGCGCCACCACCGCCACGGCGCAACTGCCGGATGCCCCCAAGCTCCCTGAGGTGCCTAAACCGCCCCAGCCGCCTGAAGCCCGCTCCATGCCGCGCGAAAACAACGGCGAGCCTGAACAAAAACCCGTCGCTTACATGGGTGTACTCACTCGCGAGGTACCCGTCGAACTGCGCAGTCAGTTCGGCCTTCCAGAAGGCTTTGGCCTGATGGTCGATGAGGTCATGCCCGATTCGCCCGCGAAGACCGCTGGCATTAAGACGCATGACGTGCTCGTGAAATTTGCCGATCAGCAGCTCGTGAACATGGAACAGCTCCTCACCCTCGTGCGCAGCAAGAAAAAGGGCGACAATGTATCGCTCACGATCATCACTGGTGGCAAGGAAACTCAGATCAGCGTCACGCTCGCCGAGCGAATGATGCCGGCAAATGAGACGCGTCACACACCACGCGGCTTCCCCGGCATGCCACCGCAGATGCAGCACTTCTTTGGTGGCGGAGGTCAGGACGTTCGCGAGCAGATGGAGCAGGTCCAAAAGCAGATGCGGGAGTATCAGGAGCGCATGCAGGAATGGCATCGCGGTGACCACCGCAGCCCATTTCCCCAGATGTCGCCCTCACGCCGGGAGGATGACCATCGTGATGGGAACCGCCCTGGAGGCCCCGGACCACGTGACGGAGAAAAGCGCTCTGAAATCCGTGTCGAAAGCCATGCAGCCGCCAACATCCTTCGTCGTGATGACTCCGGCGAATACCAACTCAAGAGCGAAGATGGTAAACGCACCTTCATCGCCCGCCCAAAAGAGGGCGAGGAGCAAAGCTGGCCGGTGAATACCGACGCGGAACGCCAGGCTGTGCCGGAGAAATTCCGCGAGAAGCTCCGGCTCTTCGACAACGTGCGTCAGGACTTCCAGTTCGAGCGTCGTGAGGGTGGCACACCACGCTCGCCCGAAGGTGGACCACGCGAAACACCACCTCCAGCGCCCAAAGGCCGCGAGACCTCCGTCTGACCTACTTCACCGCCTCGGCAAAGCCCGCCTCCGTGCGCTTCAACTCCGCCTGCAACGCCTCACGCATCTGCGTGAGGCGTTTTGCATGTTCGGAGGCTGTGATGACATTGCGCAGCTCTTCGGGATCATTCTTCAAATCGTAAAACTCCTCACCGGATTCGCCATCGAGGTAGTGGATGAGCTTGAACCCATCCTGCACGAGGGCGGTGTACATCGGCACGCCTTGATAATGATCCTGCGGGCGGCGCAGGCGGATCGTTTCGGTGGTGGTGCTGCCGTATTCATTGCCCATGTGCTCGTAGAGGCAGGCGTGTGGCCAGTTCATCGCCGGGTTTTCGAGCAGCGGCGTCAAATCGCGACCGTGAACGGCGAGCGGAGGATTCACGCCCATCATCGTGATCATCGTGGTCATCAGATCCGGCGCGTTCACGGGCGTGGCGCAAACCTGGCCTGAGGGGAAGCGCTTCGGCATGCTGACGATGAGCGGTGAGCGGTAATTCGCATCATACGGAGCCAGCTTCGTGCGGAAGCCGTGGTGACCCATGCCAAAGCCCTGATCGGCGGTGTAGATGATGAGCGTGTTGTCATACTGACCGGTTTCTTTGAGGGCCGCGATGAGCTGACCCACGCCTTCATCGATGGCGGGCACGCATTCGTTCATCTGATGCACCCAATCGTCGTAGCGTTTGCCCTTTTTGCCCTCGCCGAATTTTTCACCGCCTTTGCCGGTGACGGGATAGCCGTCCTCGCCGCGTGCCCAGGCCTGCATCTTGTCGAGATAGGCCGGTTTGCCTTCGCGAGGAGGAAAGATGTCGGCGGGCACTTCGACGGGCGAGCCTTTGTACCTGCCGAGGTGACGCGCGGCGGGCTTCGATGGGCCGTGGATGCTGCCGTAGCAGAGCCAGAGATACCAGGGCTTCGATTTGTCGCGATTTTTGCCGCGGATGTAGTCGAGGGACCACTGGGTGTAATTGTCCGCCGGATAGCCTTCGACGGTCTTTTCGACGCCGTCGATGCTCAGGATCTGCGTCTCGTAATAAGCCCCGGCGTTCTCAGGATGCTTCGGGCGGTTCCAGACGATCTGATGATCCCAATCACGGCCCCATCCGCTATCCGTGCCGGTGTGCCATTTGCCGATGTGGGCGGTGTGGTAGCCGGATTTCCGCATCTCAGCCGGAATGAAGGGCGTCTTGGCTGGATCGTATTTGCTGCCGGGATACTGGCCTTCCATGGACATGCTCTCAATGGCGTGCGGATGCCTTCCCGTGAGCAGCGTGGCCCGCGAAGGCATGCACCAGGAGCCAAGGTAGGCCGCGTGGAAGCGAACGCCGTTTTTGGCGAGCGTGTCAATGTTCGGCGTCTTCACCCACGGCCAGGATTCCGGGTAGCAGCCGACGGTGCGGTAGTTTTGGTCGTCCGCGTAAATGAAGAGGACATTCGGCCGCGAAGCAGCCTGAACGACGAGAGCCAAAAGAAGAAAAAGGAGGGCAAAGCGCATGACGGGGCTGAAACGACCCGGCTCGGCATCTTTCTCCGAGAAAATCAGAACTTCCAAACAGCGGCGAGGCTGAGGACGAAGGCGGAGTCGAAGTTGAGACTGGCGGTGGAGCCGTTGGTGGTGATGTCGAACGGGCGCATGTATTGATAGCGAGCGCTGGCCTGTAGGCTGAGTCGCTGGGTGATGGGGCAGCGCAGGCCAAGGCCGACATAGAACCCTGGGAGGACACGATTACGACTGCCCTTACCCGAGCTGGTCTGTGGGGCGTAGCCGGGCACGCTCACGGTGGTGCTGAAGTCGTACTCACCGCTGGCGATGCCGAGGAGGAAGCCGCCCTCGAGCATGAGATCGAGCTTTTCGGCCACGGGGATATCCAAGTAGCTACCGAATTGCAGGATGTGGAGATTGACGAGGAGGTTACGGCTACCTGCGAGCGTGGCGGTGGTGCCATTGGCGTCCACGGTGCGAGTGACACCTGCTGTGTTGAGAAGAGGGCCGAAGCCATTGAAGGGGCCGTTATATGGGGCGGGAGGAAAGGGGCCGCCGCCAGCCAGCGTGTAGCCATCCGTGATGGTGCCGAGGCTAGAGCTGAGAGTGTCGCTGTTGTGAATGTCCGTATTGGCGAACTGGTAGCCGAGTTTGATGCCCCAGGTGGTATTTTGATCCCGCAGGAAGGGGAGTTTCACGGCCCCGAGTTCGAGGTATCCGCTGAACTCGAAGCCAGCAGCGGCAGCAATGGCGTTTTCAGCCGCGTTGCCAGCCTGAGGGAGGTTTCCGGAAAGAGTGGTAAAGCTGAGGCTGCCACCGGCGATCTGTGCGGCGCTGGTGTAGGAGAAAAAGGTGGTGGCGTTACCCGCATTGCCACTGACGTCCGTCTGCACGCTGCCGTTTTGGTAGATGAAGCTGCCTGTTGGCGCGGGGGCGGGCACGGGAAAGGGATTGGTGAAGTTCCCGAAGCCGCTAAACTCGGATTTGAGGCCCACCATGGGGGCGTAACCGGCGGAGAAGCGCCAGCCGCCATCGGCTAGGGCTGTGCTGGAGAGGACTAGGAGGGTGAAAAGAGACTTCATACGGGAGGAGATGGTTCGGGTTTCGTTCTCGTGATTCAGTGATGTCCTCACGGAGGTGTGATCGGAGAGACGCGGTAGAATCGAGCAGCTCCAGGGGGAGCGTTGGTGAAGGGCGCACCGGTATCGATCCACTGGGTTTGATTGGACTCGGCTCGCAGCGGAGTGGCGCTTGGCAGCCAGCTATTCGGAGCAAGGGTATCGCTGTAGTAGATGCGATACCACTGGCCGACGACGCTCGGCCATGTGAGCACGATGGAGCCGCCGTTGTTGAGCTGGATGGTGGCATCGACGAAGGGCACAGCTGGCATCGGACCGGGCACGTTGGAGGCGAAGGGATACCTTTCGGCTGTCAGCACGGGAGCGAAGTTCACCGGTAGGACGCGGCTGGAGACGAAGAACGTCAGGCGCATGGTGACCGTGTCACCGATAGCCACAGGATACGGATGATCCACATAGGCGGGCACCTGGCCGACTGGGCTGCTGAAGTTCACCAAACGCGGACGCTGGAGCAGTGGCAGAGCATCATACATACTGAGGTCCACCTTAAGGCGGATACCATTGATCGCTGCGGCAGTGGTATTGCTGATTTGCACATCGAAATCGAAGGCGGCGGTTTGCGTGTTGACCTGGTAAGGATTGCCGCCGGTGCCGGGCGGGTTGGTGGTGAGCGGAAAGCTCAGTGCCAAAGGCTCAACGGTGCGGGCAAAGACACGGAAGGTATCCGTGACGGTGCCGCCCGCGCTGTCATCGGCGGTGATGGTGACATCCGTCTGGCCGAAGGCGAGAGCCACGAGGGTCACATGGGTGCCACCGGTGAGCGTGGCGGTGGCCTTGGTGGCATCAGTATTGCCAGTGACCGTGAAGGTGAGTGTGTCGAGGTCCACATCAGCGAAGTGAGCACCGAGGGCCACGACGACGGGCGTGCCAGCGGTGACGGTCTGATCCGGGATGCCCGGGGCGACGACGGTGGGAGCATCATTGACGGGTGTGACACTGATAGTGGTGCTCACCGTGGCTCCACGCAGATCAGGCGCGGTATTTCCGACGGCCGCCTGGATGGTGAAGCCGAACAGCGGCGTCGTGGTATTGTTCAAATTCAGGCTTGGGGTGAATTTGAGGCCCGCTGCGCCTTGAGCGAGGGTGATGTAGTCGTTTGCGGCGATGGCCGTGGTGCCGTTGTTTTGATACAAGGTGCCTCCCGTGATCCCGGTGATCTGGTAATGGGTGGTGAGACCTCCATCAGCGGTGTTGGCACTCACGACGAGGCCGCTGGTGCTCTGCGTGTCCTCATTGATGGTAGGCGAGGCAGTGATGGTCGGCTCGAAGGCGAAGGCTTCGACGGCTCCGGCATCGGGCGCGGGGCCACGTTGGCGGAGGTTCACGCCGCCACGTTGATCGACGGGGAGGGCTTCGGCGACGTTGAGGTCGCCATCGACATCAAAGGTGTCCGCGGGGAGGTTGGCGACGAGGCCGTTGTTGATGGCGGGGCTGCCGTTGAGCAGGGCGTGGGTCAAGGTGGGGCCACCGTTGTCGGCGAGGGGGCCGAGGAGCGGATCACGCGGGGAGGCGGCGGTGCCAGTGAGATCGTTGGTGGCGTTGAAGACGTTGATGTCACTGTTGCCGATGACGTTGCCGCCAGCGGAGGTGAAGGTGCCATTAGCGGAGTTGGAAATGCCGTCCACATCGGGGTTGGCACCGTTGCTGACATTTCCCGCGATAATGGTGTTACGGAGTGTGGTGGCGTAGACGTGAGGTCCCGTGAAGATTGAACTAGATTGATGTAAGCCACTAGCGGACCCTGCCAGGTTCACGGTATTAGCTGTGAGAGTGCAGTTTTCGAGAGTCAATGCGCCACTGCGGACCCCTGTGAAATAATGCAATGCTCCAGCTTGGGAACGGGCATTAAAATTTGTGCATTGGTTGCCTGAGATGGTGCTGTTTACGAGACGACAAGTGCCAGTCGTCAATATTGCTCCGGCAGCCTCCGTATTCCTCGATGCATCCATGTTATTCGAAAGCAATGAGTTGATAATCGTGAGGGTGCCGGAAGACACAATAGCGCCGCCGCCGGGTCTGTCGCTATCAATGGAGGCACACCGATTACCAGTCACCGTGCAGCGTAGCAGTAACAGCGTGCCGCTGTTGACAATGCCACCACCACCTCCACCGCCAGATGCATTCCCTTCCATAATAACCAGATCATTGAGCTGGACATTTCCGCTGGAGTCTACGTGAAGCACCCGACGAGTATCGATACCACTGAGGCTCAGGCGGGCGGCTGATGGTCCCTGGATGGTGACGGTAGAATTGATTACCAAGGCAGCAACACCGCTAGGATGCGATGTGCTGAACCTAATCGAATCCGCCAAGCCATCAGTAAAGACACTGCCTTCAAAGGTAATGGTGTTGGCTCCGGCGATGGCCTCGGCATTCAGCACGGCCTGGCGAAGAGTGCCTTCACCGGCGTTGTTGGTATTGATGACCACAAAGTCGTTCTGACCGATGGTAACGGTGGCGTTGGCGGGGCTGCCGGTGACGTAGGCGGCATCAGCGGTCACATTGAGGCGCACGGTTTCGGCGGCTTCGGCGTGGAGATCGGAGCTGGGGGTCAACGTGATGTCCACGAAGGTGTTGCCAGCGGGGATCACGATGGTGCCGGTGCTGCCGGGGGCGCGGGAGGCGAGGGTGGCTC
Source organism: Verrucomicrobiaceae bacterium (assembly GCA_016713245.1). Lineage (GTDB taxonomy): Bacteria > Verrucomicrobiota > Verrucomicrobiia > Verrucomicrobiales > Verrucomicrobiaceae > Prosthecobacter. The sequence continues at coordinate 440,552 of JADJPM010000005.1, forward strand.
CGGTTTGCGTCCAATCAGTGGCCAAGGCGGTGCTGGAGGCGTCGATGGCGAGCTGCACGGTGGTGGTTCCGAGGACACCGTTACGCGTGACGCGATAAGTGCCGGTGCCCGCGCTATTTTCGTCGGCGTTGGCGTCGGTGGCCGCGATGGAGATGGTGACGGCGTCGTCATTGCGGATGGTGCCGGTCTGCGGGCTGCCTGCGGTGCTGAGTGAAGCGCCAAGCGTGGTGCCGGTGATGCTGCCGAGGGCCACGGTGAAGGCTTCGTCGATTTCATTCGTGTCGTCATGGGTGACGGAGACGGTGATGGTCTTTGATTCGGTTGTGGTGCCAGTGAAGGCGAGCATGCCGTCGTTGTCGGTGTAGTCGCTAGCGGCCAGGGCAGTGCCGTCACTAGTGGTGTAAGCGATGGTGAAACCGCCCTGGACCGGATTGGAGAGTGTGGCGCTGAAGGTGAAGGCCGTGCTCGCACCGCCGGAGCCTTCATTCTTGTCGGCACTGACAGCAGCGAGGGTGATGACGCTGGTGTCGCTGTCGGTGATGTTGGCGGAGGCGTTCAACGTGGCTCCGAGAGCCACTTCGGGGTCTCGGGCGGTGAAGCCGTTCAACGTGAGCGAAACGGTCTCGGTGGCCTCGACGACGTTTTCATTCAAAACGGCCACGGTAATGTCTGCGGTCGTATTTCCGGCCAAAATGGTCACGGTGCCGCTTAGAGCGGTGAAATCGCTTCCAGAGGTCGCGGTGCCGCCGACGGTATAAGTGACCGTGGTGTCGGTGGAGGCCGCATTCGTCTGTGTGATGCGGAAAACGGCATTTGTAGGTGAGGCGGCTTCGACGCCGTCGGTGATTTTGGCGAGGGTGACGGTGGCGGCGTCGTTATCGGCGATGTTCGCGGTGGCGGCGACGGTGGCTCCGAGGCTGACGTCGGGGTCACGGGCGGTGAAGCCGGTGAGGGTGGCGATGACTGTTTCCGTGCTTTCGACAAGGTTTTCGTCGATCACTGGGACGCTGATATCAGCGGTCAAACTACCTGCGGCGATGGTCACGCTACCACTGAGGGCGGTGAAGTCCGTGCCGCTCGTTGCGGTGCCGGTGACGGCGTAAGTCACGACGGTGTCGGTGCTGCTCGGCGCAGTCTGGGTGACACGGAAGAGGCCGTTGGTGCCGGGCTCGGCTCCGTCGTTGATTTTGGCGAGCGTAACCGTGGCGCTGTCGTTGTCCGTGATGTCGGCGGTGGCGGCGAGGGTGGCTCCGAGGCTGACATCGGGATCACGAGCGGTGAAGGCGGTCAGCGTGAGCGAGATCGTTTCGGTGGCCTCGACGAGGGCATCATTGGTGATGGTGACGGAGACATCGGCGGTGGTGTTGCCAGCTAGGATCGTCACGGAACCGCTCGGAGCGGTGAAATCACTGCCGCTAGTGGCGGTGCCTCCGACGGTGTAGGTCAAAACGGTGTTCACGGAGGCAGCGGCTGTCTGCGTGACTCGGAAAAGAGCGCTGGTAGGCGTCTCGGCACCATCGGTGATCTTGGCGATCGTGACGGTGGCGGTGTCGCTGTCGGTGATGTCGGCCGAGGCGTTCACGGTGGCTCCGAGAGTGATCTCAGGATCACTGCTGGTGATGCCGGTCAAGGTGAGTGAAACGGTCTCGGTGGCTTCGACGACGTTTTCATTCAAGACGGCCACGCTGATGTCGGCGGTCGTATTTCCGGCCAAAATGGTCACGGTGCCGCTCAGAGCGGTGAAATCGGTGCCAGAGGCGGCGGTGCCTCCGACGGTGTAGCTCAACGTCGTGTCTGTGCTGCTCGCGGCGGTCTGGGTGACGCGGAAGAGGGCGTTGGTCGGCACGGCGGCTTCGACGCCGTCGGTGAACTTCGCGAGGGTGACGGTGGCGGTGTCTTCGTCGGTGATGCTGACCGTGGCGGAGATGGTGGCTCCGAGGTTGATATCGGCATCACCTGCGCTGAAGCCATTCAGCGTGGCGATGACGGTTTCGGTGGCTTCGACGATGACATCGTTGGTGACGGCGACGGCGATGTCGGCCGTGGTTTGACCAGCGAGGATGGTGACGCTGCCACTGAGGGCGGTGAAGTCGGCACCGCTGGTGCCGCTGCCGGTTACGGCGTAGGTCACGGTGGTGTTCGTGCTGCTCACCGCCGTCTGCGTGACGCGGAAGAGGCCGTTGGTGCCGGGCTCGGCTCCGTCGTTGATTCTGGCGATGGTGACGGTGGCGCTGTCGTTGTCCGTGATATTGGCAGTGGCGAGCACGGTGGCTCCGAGGCTGACATCGGCATCGCGGGCGGTAAAGCCGGTCAAGGTGAGCGAAAGCGTCTCCGTGGCTTCGACGATGGCATCATTGGAGATGGCGACGGTGATGTCGGCGGTGGTTTGACCGGCGAGGATGGTCACGGAGCCGCTCGGAGCCGTGTAATCACTGCCACTCGTGGCGGTGCCGCCGGTGGTGTAGGTGATGACGGTGTCCACCGTAGCCGCAGCAGTCTGCGTGACGCGGAAGAGGGCGCTGGTGGGCGTTTCGACTCCGTCGTTGATCCTCGCGATGGTCACGGTGGCGGTGTCGTCATCGGAGAGGTTCATCGTGGCGGCGTTGGGGGTGCCGAGGGTGACGTTATTGACCGAGGTGACCGTGTTGACAGTGAGGATGACGGTTTCGGTCGGTTCGAGCGTGGTGCCGTCGTTGAGGACGGCGACGTCGATGTCAGCGGTGGTGCTGCCGGCTGGGATGATCACGCTGCCGCTGAGGGCGGTGAAGTCGGTGCCGCTGGTGGCGGTGCCGGTGACAGTGTAGGCCACGGTGGTGTCCGTGGAGCTGGCTGCGGTCTGGGTGACGCGGAATTTGCCATTCGTGGGCGCATTGGCCTCCGCACCATCGGTGATCTTCGCGATGCTCACCGTGCCGGCGTCATCGTTGTTGATCGTGCTCGTCGCAGGTGCGCCGGCGATGACGTAGCCGTTGTCCGGAGCGCTGAGGGTGACGGTGAAGGCTTCGTTTGGCTCCACGGTGGTATCGCCGCTGACGGGGATGGTCACGGTGGTGGTGGCATTGCCAGTGGTGATGGTGGCGGTGCCGGTGGGCAGGGTGCCGCCGACGAAATCGGTGCCGTTCACGGCGGCGCCGCTGACGGTGTAGGTCATGTTCACATCGCCGGAGGTGCCGCCCGTGCGGGTGATGGTGAAGACGAAGTTCGTCGTGCCGGAGTTGCCTTCGCTGATGGCGGCGAGGTTGCCGATGGAGACGAATTTTTGCACCTCAAAGGCTCCGGCATCGACGGTGCCGATGGCACGGGTGAAGGAGGCTCCGCGTTGGTCCACGTCGATAACCTCAGTGGTGTCGAAGTCGCCATCGAGGTCGAAGGTATCGGTGGGGAGGAACGTACTGCTGCCTGCGTTCAACGCGGGGCTGCCGCCGACGAGTGCGTGTGTCTGCGTCGGGCCGCCGTTGCTGGCGAGCGTGGTATTGAGCACGTTGGCGATGGCCAGCGTGCCAGTGCCAGCATTGCCGACGATGTTACCACCCGTGCCGTTGGCGATTCCGCCCGCCGTGCCCGCGTCGCCGATGACGTTGTTATCCGCCGTGTTGATCGTTTGAGGAGCACTGATGGACTCAATGTCGGACGGAGTGGTTGATGGTGAGGCACCGCGGAAGTTACCCGCGATGATCGTGTTTCGCAGCGTCTCCGTGTTCGCAAAAGTGAGGCTGATCCCACCGCCTTTGCCAACAGTCGCGTCAGGGTTCAGATCGCAGCGGTTTCCCGTCACAGTGACCGAGGAGAGCACGAGCAGAGCACCAATAGAACCGTCTCGATGGATGCCACCTCCGTGTGATCCAGCCGTGTTACCGGAGATGGTGGAGTTGATGATCGTCGTATCCGTGTCCACGAGCCCCACACCTCCGCCCGTTCCTGCCGATGTGTTTCCGGAGATCGTCGAACTGACAATTGTCATCACGCGGCCCGCCGGTCCAAAGAAGAACAATCCGCCACCACTGTTGGCTGAATTGCCTGACACGGTGCAACGGATCAACGTCAGGCCACCACCAGGGTCGGAGCTAAAGATGCCGCCGCCCGACGACGTGGCGGTGTTCCCCGAAACGACGCAATCACGAAGGGTCAATGTCGCGAATTGCTGGTAAATCCCGCCGCCTGCTCCGCTGCCAATTCCCCCGTCGATGCCATTGCCGGCCGTCACCGTCAGACCGGAGAGCGTGGATGTGCCAGCGGAAACCTTGAACACACGCGAAGTGCCACCGCCGCTCACGGTCAGTACCGCAGCGCCTGTGCCCTGCACGGTCATGCTGGTAGTCAGTTCGACTTGGCCGCTCGTCAGCGTGATCGTTTCCGCCGTGCTGTCGGTGAAGTTCACCGTGCCGCCGGTGCCATCCGAGAAAGTGATGGTGTCCGTGCCAGCGATGCTGTTCGCATTCAAAACGGCCTGCCGGAGTGAGCCAGTGCCGCTGTCGTTCGTCGTGGTGACGAGGAAGCTATTCGCCGTGATGGTGACGGTGGCATTCGCCGGAGCACCGACGGCATAGCCACTGCCTGCGACGACGTTGAGACGGGCGGTTTCAGCGGCCTCTGCTCCGTTCGGGCTCTCGGCGAGGGCGGTGAGGGTGACGGTGGCGGTCGTTTGGCCATTCGGGATGACGAGGGTGCCTGCGCCGGTGCCCGTGTCGAAGGTGAGCGTGCCGCTGGAGGTCAGATTGAAGTCCGTGGCCGCAGTGGCGGTGCTGGAGGGATCAAGCTGGAAGCTGACGGTGAGTGCGCCGCTGGTGCTGGTGCGGGTGAAGGTATAGAGGCCGGTGGCTCCGCCTTCCGCAGCGGTGGCGCTGGTGGCTGCGACAATGACTTGCTGCGCATCGTCATTGGTGATGGTGCCCAGGCCTTGCGCATCGCTGACCGCGGCGTTGATGGCGTTGGTGAGGTTGACAAAGAAGGTCTCGTTGGGCTCGGAGGTGGTGTCGCCAACGACGGCGATCGTGACGGTCTTGGTCGTCTGTCCTGGGGTGAAGGTCAGCGTGCCGCTGGTAGCGGTGTAGTCGCTTCCTGCCGTCGCCGTGTTGTTGGCGGTGGAGTAGTCCACGGTCACGGTTTTGCCCGAGGCCGGGGTGAGCGTGACGGTGAAGTTAAGATTCACTGTGCCGGAGTTGCCCTCAGTCTGGGACATGTCATTGATGCTCAGGCTGGGGACAGGATCGTCATCGGTGATGGTGACGGTAACCTGCTGGCTACCGCTCTCGGTCGCGCCGTCGCCGCCGCTCACGCTGGCGATGTCCAGGATCACGGTTTCGTTGTCCTCATCAAGGATGTCCGGCACCTCCGTAACGGTGGTGGTGCGGGTGAGTTGATTGGCAAAGATGGTGATCGTGGGGGAGGCCAGCAAGTAATCCGTGCCGCCGCCCGTGGCGGTGCCAGAGGCCGTGAGTGTGACGGTCGTATCCGTGCTAGCCGTGCTGCTCAGCGTGGCGGTGACGGTGGAGAAGTTGGAGGAGCCGGGGGATTCCGCGATGCTGGTGGGCGAGGCGGAGAGCGTGACGGTGGGGGCTGCGGGCGTGCCGATCAGATAGCCGAGGAAGCCGTTCAAGGAGCCTTGCGTCTGCGTGTCATAGGGCGTGGTATCATCGGCGCTCCAGTTGGTGAAGGTGGTGATGCGGGCGATCCAGTTCGCGCGGGTCGTTTGCGAGGTGGGGCCGCTGTAGATGAAGTTGTCCTGCTCCAACAAGGCGTGGTAAGAGGCCAGACCAAAGGCTGAGCCGCCATCACCCGTGGCAAGGACAGGTGTCAATCCGGGGGGCAAACGGCAGGCTGAAGTGGTGTTCGCTGGACCCACATCATCGCTCCAGCCGTCGAACGGACTATCATCATTGGTAGCGACCACGCCGCTTGGATTGTCGGCATTGAAAGCATGGATGAAGGTGGGCGTGCTTTCGGGGTTATTGTCGGCAGTGGTGTAGATCAGAAGCTGATCGCCGGTGCCGGGGTCAAAGTTGATGGAACTAGAGAGAGTGCCATAGCTGGTGCCGATGAAGCTGGCCTGCGTGACACTCGCCCCAACTGTGGTGGCGTCAGGCTGTCCTGTGGCGATGCGAATGATCTTCCCTGCCGTAACGCCGGAGGTGACCCAGGCGATGTTACTTTCTAAGGCGGTTAGCGGGCGCAAGGCCGTCGCTGGCGACGCTGGCCAGGCGCGGTCGGTGAGGTGGATCGTCGTGCCGTCCGGAATGTTCGCCGTGGCCAGCAGGGCGACGGAGTCCGCCGTGGCGGTTTCCGAGTTGTAGGCGATGACCATGAGGTCGTTCGGCGCGATGGCAACAACGGGGGCCGTCACAGCAAAAGTCGTGCTCGGTCCGGCAGCGGGTGCGGTATTCCCCGCCGTGTCCGAGGCCGTGCCAGCGGCAATGCTGATGCCGAGCGTGCCGACGCCAGTGATGCTGCTGATGGTGACGGTGCGAGTGAGACCGCTGCCGGAGACGTTCACCGTGCCATTGGCCGTGCCGGTGGTGTTCAGCGTGATGTTGCCGTTGGCTAGGGTGCTGGCGTTGAAGTTCGTGTCGGCGTAAGTGACGGTGTAGGTCACCGAGCCTGCGCCTGCGACGATGGTGCTAACGGACGGCGCACCGATGCCGATGGTGGGCGCGGTTTTTTCAATCGTGCGCACAACGCCCGTGAAGGGCACATTGGTGACGTCGTGGCTGATGCCCGTGTCATTGACCAGATTCACGCCCAGGGTTCCGTCTCCCGTGCCGGTGCTGACGCTGATGTTCCAGGTGGTGCTGGGAGGGGAACCAGGAGGGTTGACGCTAATGACGGCCGGGCTGCCACCAAGGCCGGTAGGGACGGTGGCGAAGTTCGACGGCGAGAGACCCGAGACAGGCACGTCGAAGATGATCTGCCAACTGATGAAGGCGCCATTCTGCGGTCCGTTGGTGGTGCCATTGAGAGACTGCGCCGTGGCCGGAGGAAGGTTCACCGTGCCGCTGATGGCGAAGTTATAGGGGTTCTCGTTGCCGTCGTTATTGGTGAAGCTCAGCGTGCCGCTCGGCGTGGCTGCTGCGGCTGTACTCATCGTGACCTGGAAGGTCGTGGTGCCACCGCTGGCTGCCACGGTGCTGCTGACAAAGCCCGGCGAGGTGAAGCCCGAGGGCAAAGACAAAGCCGAGAGATTGAGCGTGGCCGTGCCGCTGTTGGTCACGGTGAAGGTCTTCGTCACTGGCGTGCCCACGGTCGTGGTGCCGAAACTGAAGGTGCCGGTGTTGTCAGGGATGTTACCCACCCCGGTTTCCGTCACGGCGATTTCGGGCGCAGGCAGGTCGCCGGTGACCACCACGCGGTCGAGCACCATCTTCTCGCCGAGGGAGTTGCTATTCATGAGGATGCGCAGGCCCAGGGTGGATGAGGCTGTGGGCAGATTGAACTCAAAGTCTTGCAGCGTGGTGCTCAGAGCGGTGCCGTCGCCGACGTCATCGTTGTTCGTGTCCAGGGCCATGGCGGTGTTCAGGACCGCTACACTGCTATGACGGAAGTCCGCCACCTCGGCGTAGGCACCGCCATTCACGCTGGCCTCGATGGTGATGCGGTCATTCGCGTCAAAGACGGCCCCAGTGGCCCCGAGCCGCACATTGACCTTCAGGTTGACCAAGCCGGCGCTGTTGAAGACGTACCGCACGGCTTTCGTGTTCAGGGCATTATCCAACTGGGTATCTTCACCGATGATGCCATTGCTGCCGTCGCCATTCGTGAATCCCGTCGTGGCCGCACGATCAAAGGTGCCAGCCGGACTGACGATAGTGAACCGCCCATCCAGCGCATAGCGAGTGCCACGACCATCCGTCTCGAAGCTATCGGTGAACGGGATGCTCTGCGTGGGGACGACGTCGGTGACGGCGACCTCGCGGACGGGCTGGTTGCTGCTGTTCGCACCATCGTTGACGCTAAAGCGGATCTGCCGGTTGGCGGTGCTCGGATTGGCGACGTTGGTGTTCTGATACTTCACCGTTCGCAGCACAGCCTGGTAGTCTGCCAGCGTGGCGTTGCGGGTAATGGTCAGCGTGCCGGTGCCTGCGGTGTAGGAGATGTCGCCCGCCAAGATGGCTCCGCTAGGCGTGGCGGAGAGCACGTCCTCGCTGCTGGCGAGATTGGCGACAATGGCAACGGAGGCGGAGGTGAGATTCGCGCTGTCCGTATCGCTCACCGTGATGGCACCGGCCAGCACGGTGGCTGCATCGCCCTCAGTGTAGGCGAGCGGCGTGCCTGACACGCCCGCGAGCGCTGGAACAGCGGTGGCCGAGGCTTCGCCAAAGATGCGGATGTTGTCCACGAGGATGTATTCGTTCGTGGCGTTGGTGTGCATGACCACGCGGACCTGCACGGAGTTTCCGGTGGTAATGGGCAGGTCGAACTCCTGAAACGTATCGTTCAGCGTCGTTGCGCCGCCACCGAGGTAGTCTCCGTCCGCATCCAAGCTCAGCGGCTGGTTCAGCGTGGCGGTGTTCGGTGAGAACTGGATGAGCCGGTTGAACGGCCCTCCGTCCACGCTGGCCTCCACACGCACGAAATCCACGTTCGCTACTGTGGCGTCCCAGTCGTAGTGATTCTGGTGCCCCCCGTTGACCACCGTTCCACTGGGCGCGGTGCCGGGAGCGGCCAGGAGGATCTTCACCGAGGTGTTGATCTTGCCGGCGATGCTGAAGGCATTGGTCGTGAGAAACTGCGTCGGTGCAAGATTGCCCGGCAAAGTGTCGAGGTCCTCGCCCATGAAAACATTAGCCGCATCACCGCCGGTAATGACCCCGCGGGTGCGGGCTCCGTCGTTCGGGAACTTGCCGAAGAAGTCGCTGTTGGGCAGGGCCGCATCATCGAACTCCGCGACGGAGGTCGTGTAGCCGATGCCCGGCACGGCCTCAAAGGACTCGCGCCCAAGTTCGACCGGCGCAGCCAGGGAGGCCGTTTGCAGTCCCAGAGCCGCCATCAGGCAGATCAGGACGAGACGGAGTGGAGAAAATAGACAGCGGGCGTTTTTCATAAAAAGGAGGCGGCAGACTGGGGCGACAAAAGGAAATTCAGAGGCCAAAACGGGCAGCAGACCGCTGCATCAGGACCGTGATGGGAAAATACCCTGAAGCGCGATGCAGAAGTTCGCGGTGAGGTAGGGCATCATGTTCTTGTGGGCGGCCACCACCGGGAGAAAGAACGTCCCGAGGCTCATCGACGTGCGGGCAAAGGCGGAGCATCTAGGCCGATGCCCATTGCGGCTGACCCAGCTTCCAAGCGTTAGCCTAAAGGGCATAAAGCGAACCTTGGAGAGAGAAGGTTTGGCCATAAAAACACTGAAATACCCAAAATAAACGATGCCGTCCATGCTCATTTGGTCATTTGACGAAAAAGTTGACGAAAAAGTCTCGCCAAGCCTGAATCCCATCCTGCTTGGCAACCATTCATCTCCCCTAAGTTCGCTCTCCGTGTCGTCCCCCAATCCTCTGGAGTTTTGACGCTATTATGACCGGCATAGCCGCAGGTCTAGGATTTCAGAAAAGATGATAAAGAAACCCAAGCGTCCGAATCGCCCCTCAAGCTCACGCAACCTGACGCTTCCCCCGCGTCTCTCGGCCGCGTGCAAAACCAGCGGGATTCCCCGCACGGGAAAAGCTGCCCGGTGCGTGGCTCAAAGTCTCCGCGAGTGAATTGATCGAGTGAGGTCCTGCCAAAAGAAGCATCAAGGCACTCCGTGTCCCTTTGCGGCTACCCAGAGGGAATACCAATCCTCCCGCTCGAGCTGGATCTCTGCCGCCTTCACGCAGGCGGTGACGCGGTCGAGCTTGTTCGTGCCGATGATGGGCAGCGAGCAGGAAGGATGCGCCATGATCCAAGCATAAGCGAGTTGGTCGAGCGTGGCACCGCCATACTTGGCGCTGAGTTCCGCCGCCTTGGCCAGGAGACCTTCATGCTTCATGAGATCGCCTTTCGCCAGGGGCGACCACGCCATGGGCAGGATGCGCTGCTGCTGACACTGATCGAAAACGCCGTCGTCGATCGGGTCCATGTGCAGGAGGCTGAATTCGACCTGATTCGTCACCAGTGGCTGGTCCATGCGGGAGTTCAGCAGCTCGAATTGATGCACATTGTAGTTCGAAGTGCCCGCGGAGCGAATTTTGCCGTCCTTGAGCAGTTGGTTGAGGCCCTCGGCGGTTTCATCCGCACTCGTCAGCCAGTCCGGACGATGCACGAGCAGCAGGTCGATGTGATCGACGCCCATGAGGCGGAGGGATTTCTCACAGCTCTTCACGATACGGGCAGCGGTGAGGTTGTAGTGCCCCGTTTTGCGCTCCGGGTGAAACTCACAGGGCACATAGATGCCACACTTCGTCACGATCTCGATTTTGCTGCGGAAGGCCGGATCGAGCTTCAACGCACCGCCGATGGCCTCCTCGACGTGGTACAGGCCGTAAATCTCCGCCGTGTCGAAGGTGGTGATCCCCATGTCCGCACAGGCTTTGAAGCGGCTGAGGAGGGCCTGGGACGTTTTATTGGCCGCGTCCTCATCATCGAGGATGCGCCAGGTGCCGTAAACGAGACGTGAGAACTCGGGGCCGGTGGGAGAGATGCGGTGGCGGGTCATACGGGACTGAGGGAGGATGAAGTTCTGGGGTAATGGATGCCTGCGAGGATGGCAGAGAGTGCGCGTCTTCGTCAACGGCGCATCGAATGAGGTCCATCACTCCAACCATCCCTTTCTCCATTACTCCAAAAAAAACGGCGTCTCTTCGTGGAGACGCCGTTTCGAAAGGGATGGAGAACGACGAAAATTATTTCGTGAGCGCACCGACCTTGAGCGCGAGGCGGCTCTTGAGGCGGGAAGCGGTGTTTTTCTTGATGACGTTCGTCTTGGCGGCTTTGTCAGCAGCAGAGGCGTAAGCGCTCAGGCTGGTGCCAGCGGCAGCGGCATCTTTTTTCTCCACAGCGGCAAGCACGTTCTTGCGCAGGGTGCGCATGCGGCTCTTCACCGTCTGGTTGTGTGCAGTGCGGACGGCGGTTTTGCGGATGTTCTTTTCAGCGGAGCGGATGTTGGCCATAGAAGGGGGCGGGGAAAGGGCGGCGAGAATAGACGCCCACCTATCCCTGTCAAACTGGAATCCTGCCGATTCCGAGCCCACCCTGCCCCACCCCGGCTTGGAAAGCCTCTGACATTCCATTTGACGGATGCTGTCCTGCCCCTACTCTCAGCGCCCTTTCCCCACCCCCCCTACGTTTACACCATGACTGAAGTCCAAATCCGCAAAGGCGAACCTGTTGACCGCGCTCTCAAGCGTCTCAAGACCCGACTTGAGATGGATGGCATTCTTGAAGAAGTTCGCCGCCTTCGCGCCTTTGAAACTCCGAAAGAGCGCTATCGCCGCAAGGCCCGCGCCTCCGCCAAGCGTGGCAAGATCCGCTATCGCTTCACCTTGCCGAAAGCTCCAGATGCCGCCGAGGCTCCTGCTGCTTAAGCTTTACTGATCCTCGTGATCCTTTTTCGACGCCGCCGTCAGCTCACGCAGCCTGACGGCGGCGTTGTTTTTCTGCCTTGAGCTGCCCGCAGCCAGCCGCCACGTCGATGCCGCGTCGTTGACGGATGGTGCAAGGATAGCCCGCCTCTTGCAGCAGGCGATGAAACTCATTCGCGGCCTCCTCGGCACTTGCGATGCCTTCATAACCTTCGGTGCGGTTCAGCGGAATGAGGTTCACATGCGCATCGAGACCTCGCAGCAACTCCGCCACCCGCTGCGCATGTTCCGGCGTGTCGTTCACACCATGAATGAGCGTCCAGGCAAAGAAGATGCGCCGGCCGGTTTGCGCATTGTAGCTGCGACAGGCCGCCAGCAGGTCCGGCAAAGGCCAGCGCTGATTGGCAGGCACGATGGCGCTGCGTTCCTCGTCCGTGGCGGCATGCAGCGAGACGGCGAGGTTGTAAGGCCGACCTTCCTCCGCCAGACGAAGGATGCCTGGAACGACCCCGACAGTCGAAATACTCACCTTCGAAGGGCCGATGTTGATGCCGCTGGTGTGCGTGATGATGTCCAGCGCCGTCATGACGGCGTCGTAATTGTGCAGCGGCTCGCCCATGCCCATGAAGACGAGATTGCGCAGCCGCTTCCCCTGCCCCGCCAGCACACGGCGGGCATGATGCACCTGCGCCACGATCTCGCCGGGCCGCAAATGCCGCACAAAACCCATCTGGCCGGTGGCGCAAAACACGCATCCCATCGCGCAACCGGCCTGCGTGCTGATACAGGCCGTGTGACGTCCATCGTAGCTCATGATCACCGTTTCGATCTCCTGATTGTCCGCGAGCTTCAGCAGCGATTTACGCGTCAACCCATCGCCACTCGGCACATCCAGATTCAGCGGTGGCACATCGAGCGTCCAGGTGCCGGAGCCGAGATTACTCACCAGCCAACGGCGCAGCGGCGGGGATAAATCCTCGCGAGACAGCGGATCAGCCAGCGAGCGGAAGTGCAGCGTGCTCCACAGCGTCTTCGCATGCAGCGAAGCCAGCCCCTCGGTGACCAGCAGAGCGGTCATCTGGTCAAAGGTGAGATCGTGAAGGCTGCGCGAATTCATTTTCACATCATTCAAGGGTGATGCCTTCACGCAGCGTGTGCTCCGCGGCCTCGGCGGCAGCTTCACTGCGGGCATGGATGCGGGCAAGGACATCGCCGGCGTGCTGCTGCGTGCCCGTTTTGGCCAGTCGATCCACGCCGACCGCAAAATCGACCGGATCACTCGCCTTGGAACGACCCGCGCCAAGGTTCAGCACCGCGAGACCGGTCTGGTAAGCATCCACGCGGGTCAGCATGCCCGAACGATCCGCACGCACCTCGCGAATGACCGGTGCTCGATGCACCTGCGCCAGCTTTTCGAGCTTGGAAGCGTCCCCACCTTGTGCGGCGACGATTTCCTGAAACTTCCGCCATGCCGAGCCATCGTGCAGAAAGCCGCGCAAATGCTCGCGGGAGGAGATGGAGACCGCTCCAGCCAAATTCAGGCAAATCTCCTCCAGATCCTGCGGTCCCCTGCCCTGCAAGCACTCGATGGCCTCGATAACTTCCAGCGCATTGCCAGCGGCATGCCCCGTGGGCTCGTTCATGGCATTGATGTGAACGCTCGCCTTCAAACCGAGCACCTTCGCCGTGCTCACCATGCTTTGCGCCAGCGCCTTCGCCTCCTCGTAGGTGCGCATGAAGGCCCCAGTGCCGTGCTTCACATCGAGAATGAGTCGGTCGAGCCCTTCGGCCAGTTTTTTGCTCAGAATGCTCGCCGTGATCAGCGGGATGCTGGGCACCGTGCCCGTCACATCTCGCAGCGAGTAGAGCTTTTTATCCGCGGGACAAATACTCTCTGTCTGACCGATGAGCACGCAGCCCGTCTTTTCGATCACGCGATGAATCTCCGCCTCGTCGAGCCGTGTTCGGAAGCCGGGAATGGATTCCAACTTGTCCAACGTGCCGCCCGTGATGCCCAGGCCGCGACCCGAGATCATCGGCACCCAGGCCCCGTCACAAGCCAGCAGCGGCGCGATGATGAGGGAGGTCTTATCGCCAATGCCACCCGTCGAATGCTTGTCGATGCGCATCGGTGCCTGCGCGGGCCATTCCAGCGTGCTTCCACTGTGCAGCATCGCCTCCGTCAGCGCCGCCGTTTCCTCCGCCGACATCCCGCGAAAGTAGATCGCCATCGCCAAGGCGCTCATCTGGTAATCCGGCATCTCCCCGCTCGTGAACGCCGTGATCACGGCACGGATCTCCTCGCGGGTAAGCACCGCGCCGTCGCGTTTGGCAGCGATCAGGGAAGGAATGTGCATGCAGGATTAACGTCCGCCGAAGAACGGAATGCCCAGCTTTTCCGCGAGGCGGCGGGGGCGGCGGAGGGCTTCGGTCATGCGCTGGGCTTCATCAGGGCCGCGGAGGTCTTTGCAATCGGGGTGGGACTCGGGCGAGGCGATGAGGCCGAGCTGATGAAGGACGTGCGCGGTGCTGTGTTTGTAAGGCGAGGCGCTCAGGCGGTCGTCGAGGCGGAAGACGAGGTCTTCGAAGGACTGGAAGGCCTCGAAGAGCTTGTAAACGCGGGTGTCGAAGCGGCCGGTGCCGGTTTTGAATTTCTTATCGGCCACGGAATCGAGCAGCCACATGTCTTTGGCGGCGCAGATGAGCGGGCAGGCACTCACGCCGGCACCGATGAGCAGCGGCAGGCCCATCTTGATGGCGGAGGCGATGCCGTAGTCATCGCCACTGTGCGGTGAGAAGGGTAGTTTCTGGTCCTTGCACATGGCTGCCCAGTAGTGGAAGTGCGGCTCGTCGAGTGTGCTGACCTTGCCGCCGACGTATTTCGGATGCAGGGCGATCTGGTGGAAGAGCCACGGATCGAATGGCGTGGCCCACGGCACAAAGGAAGGCTCCAGCGCATGCGCGATGGCCGGGTGAGTGCAATGCTCCGCGATCTGGAAGTAGGCATCGCGCCGAGGCTCGGAATCGAGGATATTCAGCAGCCGCGAGGTCATGATCATCACCTCGCAGTTGTCATGCGACTGGGCAATATCGAGCAGCGGTAGGTAGCGCTCAGCTTTGAAGGCGGTGTCCTTCTCCGCCCCGCGTGCGGTGACGCCAGCGATGAAGCGCTGCGCAGGAAACTCCGCCCGGAAGCGGCGCAGCACCTCGGCGTAGAGTTCATTGCTGAGGTCAAAGATGTAGCCGGTGTCCGCATTGAGCACGAAGACGATCTCCACGCCGTAATGCGCCGCGCACTGCTGCATCCAGCGCACGCTTTTGCTGAAGCCCTCCCAGTCCGGCTGCTTGTCCTTGAACGGCAGCAGCGTGGCCACGCACAGACGGCCTTTGGCGGTATGATCGGCGAGCTGCTCCTCACTCGTGTAGGCCCAGATGGTCTCCGACCAAGTGGTGGAGGGCTTCAAATCGGCGGGAGAGGTGATGAGAGAGCGGATGGAGGACATGGGCAGGGGCATTAGCTAGGCGGGACGGCCCCGGCGGGCAAATCGGAATGCCTTATCGTCAGCATCGCAAAGGTGGATGATCGGCTGAAAAATGGCTGGCGATGTGAGAACGGCCCGTGGAGCGGCGTTTGAGTGCGTGGCTGCCCTGCGCCAACGGACGATGAGCCCCACTGGGAACGACTGAAAGTCCGCGTTGCATGCGGGCTTTTTGCCGCCAAACTAAACTCATTACCATCATGAACACCCCCACCCATCTTGTCGCTTTCGGCCCCCTTGGCACGCCCGAGCTGATCATCATCGCCATCCTCGTCCTCGTGCTTTTCGGTGCGAAGAAGCTCCCCACCTTCGCCCGCAGCCTGGGCAAGAGCATGGGTGAGTTCAAAAAAGCCCGTGAAGAGTTCGAGCACGAGCTCCACAGCGCTCAGATCGAAGCGGAAAGCCCCAAAGCCCCCGCGCAGCCCCAGGAAAAGCGCCAGCCAGTGGCGAATGTGGACGTCTAAAGGTCTCCCCTCCCATGAATCGTTTTTTCACCACGCGGCGGGCATTTTTGCCCGCCGTTTTCTTTGCCCTCGCCGCACTCGCGCCAGCAGCGGAACTGGAGAGCGTCGTCTTCTGCTCCTACAACGTCAAAAACTGGCTCACGATGGACCGGTTTGATCAGGAGACGAAAAAGATGCTGACCTCCGCGCCGAAGCCGGAGGAGGAAAAGCAGCGCGTGGTGGAAATCCTGGCCGCGATCAAGCCGATGGTGCTCGGCATCTGCGAGATCGGCACGGCGGAAGATCTGGCAGATCTTCAGACCCGACTGAAAAAGGCAGGGCTCGACCTGCCGCACACGGAAATGGCCCATGGGGGTGATGACACACGCCGCCTCGCTCTGCTTTCCGCCTTCCCCATCGTGGCGAGAAGCTCGCAAACAAACCTGACCTACCAACTCAAGGGCCAGACGCTGCCCTTTCAGCGCGGCATTCTCGATACGACGATCAAATTCACCGACACGATGCAGGTGCGCTTTCTGGGCGTGCATCTCAAATCGAAGCGAGAGATTGAGGAGGCAGATCAGGCGATGATGCGCCGAAATGAGGCCCGGCTGCTGCGCAAGCACATGGATGCCATTTTTGCGGCGGACCTGAAGACACGCCTGCTGGCCTACGGTGACTTCAATGAGCACCGCAACGAGCCCGCCATTGATACGATCATGGGAGATCGCCAGAGCGACACGGGCATGCTGGATGTTTTCCTCCGCGACAAGCAGGGAGAGGTCTGGACGCACTTCTGGGATTCGGCGGATACCTACTCGCGGCTCGATTACCTCTTCTCCAGCCGCCTGCTGCGCCCTCACCTCGATTATCGGCGCAGCTTCATCTATTCCTCGCGGGATTTTGACAAGGCGAGCGACCATCGCCCCATCGTGACGACGATCCGTATCGAACCGTTTGTCTCGAAGAAGGATTGATCACTTCAGCTCCAGCAGGCGCTTGGCTTCTCCGAGGATGAATTTCGCATCGGTGAAAGGCGTGTAGCTGATGTCCTGCCAGCGCTGATTGCCGGCCGTATCGACGAGGAGGGTGGCGTGGAGGGTATCCTTTTCGAAGTCGTCATAAGCGCGGACCTTCTTGAAGGCTTCGAGGCTGCTATCGCACAGGATGGGAAAGGGCAGCGGGGCGTCTTTTTTGAGGTTGAGCTTCGTGCGGAGGTTTTTGGCGACGGGGCTGGGCTCAATGGTGACGCCGACGAGCTGGATGCCTGCCTTTTCGAAGTCGGCAGCGGCTTTGACGAAGGCCTGCATCTGCTCGACACAGTGGCCACACTCGTGACCGAGATAGAACATGAAGAGCGTGGGCTTCTTCGAGGTGAAATCGCTGCTCTTCACGGGCTTGGCATCAAGATCGATGGCCTCAAACACCGGGGCGACGGGTGGATGCCAGTGCACGGGGCCGAGCTTGCTCAGATCATCCGGGCGAACGCCAGTATCGGTGCGTTTGGGGGCTTCGGCGGGCCAGTTGGCATCCTTGGCGAAGGTGGTGGTGAGACGTTGGAAGACGGGAAGATCGCGATCCATGGCAAAGGCGAGCTTCTTGACCTCCTCGAAGGCTTTCTTGGCCTCGTCGGCCTTGCCTGCAGCATGGAGGATTTCAGCTTTGGCAATGGTGCCCGCGAGGTCTTGCGGGAGGTTTTTCGTCAATTCAGCGGCTTTGGCTTTATCGTCGAGCTTGAGCCAGTAGCGGGCCAGACGGTCTTTGGGGATGTCGCTGTCTTTGAGGGCTGCGAGGAGCTTGGTCTGGTTCTCTTTGCTCACTTTGGGTGAGAGGAGGGCGATGAGGAGTTTGAGTTCTGAAAGGGCTTTGGCTTTGTCGTCGGGCTTTTTGGGCTCGGTGGGCTTTTTCGCGGCAGCCTTGGTTTTGTCGGACGAGTCGGACTTGTCTGACTTGTCGGACGGTTTCACGGCTTCGAGGGATTTGAGAGCTTCGGAGAGGGCTTTGAGGTCGTTTTGGTGATACGCGGTGAGGCCGACAGCACGGAGGCGGGTGATGTCATGGCCTGGATGACCGGCTGGCGTGGCGGTGAAGGTCTTCAACTCGTCCCAGAGCTCCCATTTGGTGAGTGTCTCGATCAATCGCGTGCGTCCGTAGCTGGCGGAGGTGCCGGATTTGTCGAGGGTGTTGTTGGAGGGATGGCGCGGATTGCCGATGAGGCTCTTGGCGAGGGCGAGGGCGTCTTGGACGCGGCCGAGTTCGTTGAAGTTCCGGACGAGCCACTCTTCGTTGTGGGCGTAGTTGTGGATCTGATCTGGCAGGATGTAGCTGCGGATCATGTAGGCATGATCGACGCGGGTGCTGGCCTCCTGCTGCCACACGGCGTCGTCAAAGCGCTTCAGCTTCGAGAAGGTGTGGCCGGGCATGTGCCACATGTGGGCGATGCCAGGCGAGGCCTGGCCGCACTGTGCGGCGGAGGTGACGGCACGGATGGGTTTGCGGTCGTCCCAGAGATGGATGCGGTAGTGATGCGCCGGATGATTCGGCACGGCGGCGAAGATTTGATCCAGCATGGCATCGACCACTTGGGCGCTGGAGATGGGCACATCGCCTTTGCCGAACCAGATGCGCCAGACGAGGAAGGCCTTGGCCTCGATGTCCTTCGGATCATCCTGCACGAGCGTCTCGAAGTCGCGGATGCAATCGAGTTGGCGCTGTTTTTTGTCCCGCTTGTCGTCTTTGTAGAGGTTTTCGAGGACGGCGATCCACTGCTTTTCGCGGGCGGAGGCCTTGTCCTTGAGCTTCACGGCCTTGTCGAGGAAGCCCTTGGCACGTTTGTCGTTGTTCACGTTCGCCATGGCCATGCCCCAGTAGGCCATGGGGCATTCAGGATCGAGCGCGGCGGCCTGGCGGAAGCTGCGCTCGGACTCGTAATACCAGAAGCCGTGAAGCTGCCCGATGCCCTGCGTGAAAAACTTCTGCGCGTCCGGGTTTTTCGTGCTGATGGGGAATTTCACCGCGTCACCGCAGCCCGGGATGAGCACGGCAGCCTGCCGCGGGCCTTCGTTGAAGGTTTCACCATGCGCGGAGTGGCCGGGGAGAGGATCGGCGGCGAGAGCGGAGAGGCCGAGGAATGGGAGGATGAGCAGGCTTTTCATAAGTCATATGGGTCACATGGGACTCACATGACCTATGAGAGTAAATCGGTGCCGGGTGTTACTTGCCGTAGCCGTCCTTGGCCTTGCCATTTTCATCCAGGTGGCCGGTGGTCCAGAGGAGGCCGCGGGTGATGAGATCGAGGTAGCGGGCGTCGGAGACGGTGGCGGTGTTGTGGCCGATGGTGGTGGAGAAGATCTTGGTCTTGTTCGGGCCGTATTCATTGGTCCAGGCGACGACAGCGGTGGCTTCGGTGGGCTTGGCGTCGGGTGGAAGTTTTTCGCCTTTCTTGGCCTTTGGCGGAACGATTTGGTTGCCGGAGGCGATGGCCTTGCCGGTGAGCACCTGGATGTTGTTGTAGAGTTCCTCGTTGATGGTCTGCCAGCCTTCGAGGCCCTGGGTGATGGGGTGCGTTTTGTCCGTGTAGGTGATGGTGATGGGCTGCTGCGGACCATGGCCAGTGGATTGGAGGCCGAGGTATTCATACCAGCCGGCATTGTCTGCACCGGGCTTCACCGCTTCGCGGAAATTGCCCCAGCGGTAGCTGTGCATGGCGCAGTGGAGGTTCAGGGCGGGCTTGCCTGCCTTGTGGGCACCGAGGATGGCCCCGACGTAGGCGGGGTCGGTGACATCGGCGCTGCATTCGTCGTGGATGATGACGTCAAAGTCCTTGTCCCAGTCCTTGGCCTTGTAGATCTCAAAGGTGGCCTTGGTGCTCTTGTCCGGGTTGTAGGCGATATCGACGATGGCGTGAATGCGGGACTCGATACCTTCTTTGAGGGCCATGGGCTGCTTGTCGTATTCGTGGCAGCAACCGCCGGCCACGATGAGCACGCGGAGAGGCTTCACGGGCGTGTCAGCGGCGCGTGCGAGGAAGACGACGGCGCTGAGGCCGAGAGTGAGCAGTGGGAAGAGCAGTTTCATGGCTGGGAAAGGGCGGCGATTGCAGCGTGGAAGGAACGGTGTGTCGAGGGGAAAATTGCGGGCGCTTTGACAGGGCATGCTTCCGGGCCATGTCTGACCCTAATGGGCGAGTTTTTGACCTTTGACGAACTTTTGAACTGGGACGCAGTGGCGGGGCGCTTCAACCCGCAGGCGAGGCTTGCTGTGATCGGCGATCCGATCACGCACTCGCGCAGCCCGCAGATGCACAATCCGGCGCTGAAGTCGCGTGGCATCGATGCTCAATACATTCGCGTGCAAGTGCCGCAGGGCCGGGTGGCGGAGGCATTCCGGCAGTTTGCCAAGTGTGGCTTCCTCGGGGTGAACATCACCATTCCGCACAAGTTTGAGGCGCTGGACGCCGTGGATGAAATGGATCCGCTGGCGCGGCAACTCGGTGCGGTGAACACGCTGGCGGTCCGTGACGGACGCCTTTTTGGCTACAACAGCGACGGCCCGGGCTTTTTGCGCAGTGTGAAGGAGGCATTCGGTGTCGAGGTGAAGGATCTGCGCGTGCTCGTGCTCGGTGCGGGCGGTGGTGCGGGACGTGCCGTGGCAGTTCAAAGTGCGCTGGAGGGATGTCCGAAGCTCGTTTTGGCCAATCGCACGGCTTCGAAGGCCGAAACGCTGGCTGGCGAAGTGACAGCACTGTCACCGAAGACGGAGGTAAAACTGCTTTCGTGGACGGATGAGGCTGTGGCGGCCGTTCTGCCGGAGATCGATCTCATCGTAAACGCCACCTCGCTTGGCATGAAATCCGGCGATGCGAGGCTGGTGCCTGCGAACGCCTTGAACGCCAGTCACCTCGTCTTTGACATGGTTTATCGAGCGGATGGCGAGACGCCGCTGCTGGCGGATGCGAAGACGGCTGGTGCGAAGGTCGTGAATGGTCTCACCCTGCTGCTGTACCAGGGCGCGATCTCGTTTGAGCACTGGTTTGGCGGGGTGGCACCTTTGGAAGCGATGCGTGAGGGCTTGCGCAATGCCGCGAAGGCGTGAAAGGTGCGTACTCATGCTGAAAGCGAACCAGCACTTCATCTTAAGTTTCTTCGGGCCGCCCGTTTTCGCGGCGCTGGCATGCTATGGGGTCTATTTGCTGAATTTTTGGCTCGAAATGAAGACGCCCATGCTGATGACCGCGTTTCTGGTAACAGCGGTCATTTTCTATTTGCTCGGACGCTGGGCCATTCGAGCCTTCGTTCCCGTGCGTTGTCCTTACTGCAAAGGCCGCGCCTATGAGATCGAAGGCCGCGGCAATCGTTTTATGTGCCTCGTTTGTGGTCGGGATCATTGAACTTGCACTTTGGGCCTTGATGGGCACCATCCCGGCGCGCTTTCCGGCCTTTCGACAGGCCTGATTCGGCACTCAACCCAACCCAATCTCCAAGTTCGTGGTCAAAGCATCGTATTTCTCGCCCGGAGCCCTGCTGTTCTTCACCATTCATCTTCTCGCGGCCTCGGCTTTCTTCACGAAGCCAGAACCTTGGATGCTGGTTTTAGCCGTTGGCCTTTTCCTCATTCGTAAATTTGGCATCACTGGCGGCTACCACCGCTATTTTTCCCATCGCTCCTACAAGACCTCGCGCTGGTTCCAGTTTGTGCTCGCTTGGTTAGGCGGCATGTCGGCGCAAAAAGGGGCGCTTTGGTGGGCTGCTCATCACCGCCACCATCACCAGCATTCCGACCAACCGGAGGACATCCACTCCGTGAAGCAGCAGGGCTTCTACTGGGCGCATGTCGGCTGGATCTTGGCCCCTGATTACGAGACGTTTGATGCCAAGCGGGTGAAGGACCTCACCAAATTCCCCGAGCTCGTCTTCCTAAACACCTACCACTTCATCCCCCCGCTTGTGCTGGCCCTGACCTGCTGGTGGCTGGGAGGGCTGACCGCCTTTTTGTGGTGCTTCTGCGTGAGTACCGTGGTGCTCTACCACACGACTTTCTTCATCAATTCCCTCTGCCACATGCTCGGCAAGCGCCGCTACGAGACGGGCGAATCGAGCAAAAACTCCCTCATTCTTGCCCTCGTCACCCTCGGTGAAGGCTGGCACAACAACCACCACTACTATCAGCACTGCGCCCGCCAGGGGTTCCGCTGGTGGGAGATCGACATCACCTACTACGTCCTCAAGGCACTCGGTTGGCTGCGCATCGTACATGACATCAAGGAACCGCCGAAGCATGTCGTAGAGGCCACCATCGACCGCGCAACCCCTACTGCGGCGTGAGATTCCAGTGGGAAAACAACCGCAGGGAAGTCTTGGTCGAAAGAATTGTTGCCGTAAGGCATGAAAGCTCTTACTCTATGGCTGCGTTCGTTGCGCGGCACTGAGTGGATCGTTTTCTAATTTCCCTCAGAGGCCTTTCCAAGTTTCCCACTGCATGATTTGTCAATCCCAGCGCCCATACCATCCGGATTACCGGGGGAATGAGGCGCGTCTCATGCCGATGGCGGGCTGGTGCTGATGTATGATCCTGAATGCACGCCCCCAGATGAAACCTTTTCCGCAGGATGGTTCCTGCTCGGAAAAATCGTAAACCAACACGGAGGTCAATTATTAGCAATCCATTCCAAACCCTGAGCAGCGGACAATTCGGCGGCCTTCCGCCGCGGCCGCAACCACCCCAACCCGGAGCTTGGCAGCCGCGCCCTCAAGGCGGCACTGGGCCTCGACCGCTAGGAACGGGTGGGGCGGCAGGAACAACTGGTGGCATTCGCCCAGGAGGTATCCCTTCCGGCCCTCCTCAAAATCGCCCGCCCGGCCAAGGCTCAGGCGGCCCCCGACCCTTCGGCGGTGGTGGTGGTCAGGGTGGAAATCGTCCCGGTGGCCCAGGCGGTCGTGATCGCGACCGTGGTCGTCACTCCAATGAGCTGTATCGCGTCAACGAGCGCATCCGTGCGCCAAAAGTCCGCGTCGTCGAGGAGGATGGCCAGCATCAGCTCGGCATTCTGCCCACGCATCAGGCACTGCGCATTGCCCGTGAGCGTGGCTTGGACCTCGTGGAGGTCGCTCCGCAGGCCGATCCGCCGGTGTGCAAGATCGTCAACTACGGCAAATTCAAATACATCCAGGAGAAGCACAAGAAGGAAGCCCACAAGCATCAAAAGGGCGGCAAGGTGAAGGAGATGAAATTCCGTATCGGCATCGATCCGCACGATTACCTCATCAAGATCACCCACGCCGAAGACTTCCTCGCCGAAGGGCACAAAGTGCGCATCCAGCTCCAGTTCCGCGGCCGCCAGATGGCCCATCAGGAACTTGGCCATCTGCTCGCCGGCAAGATCAAGGAAGACCTCAAAACGATGGGGCAGTGCGACCAGGAGCCGAAAATGGCCGGGCGTAACATCAACATGCAGATCAGCCCGCTTCCGGGCCAGCAGCGTCATCGCAAGTTCAAGCCTCATCTCAAAGGCATCACCGAGCATCACGACCATAAGTTCACCGAAGGTCACGATCCACGTGAGAACAAGCACGACGAGGAAGATCACGACGACGAGCATCACGACGAAGCCCCGCGCCAGCCGCAGCCCCCGCCGAAGAAGGTCATCGAGGTGCCGCTCGAATAGGCTCCAAGCAGGCACTCACGATCAATCACGAGGCGGAAGACGAAGGTCTTCCGCCTCTTTTTTGCCCTCAAGCCACCGCAGCGGCCAGTTCACGCATCGCCTGGCCCATGTCCGGCGGACCGAAGGAAGATGTGCCGCAGACGAAGAGGTTCGCGCCGTGCTGCCTCGCGATGGGCGCGGTGTTGGTGTAGATGCCACCATCCACTTCGAGGTGTAATTTCAGGCCATGCTGATCGCGGTAATCGCGTGCGGCGGCTAGCTTTGGCATCGTTTCCTTCTCCATAAATGGCTGACCACCAAAACCGGGCACCACCGTCATCACCAGCAGCAGGTCGATGTCGTTGACGAAGGGGAGCGCAGCTTCAAACGGCGTGCTGGGATGCAGCGCAATACCTGCGTGGAGACCGGCGGCACGGATGCGCTTCAGCGTCTCAGCCACGGAGGAGTCGTAATTGGCCTCGACGTGGATGGTGATGTTATTCGCACCGGCTTTGATGAACCGCTCCAGGTAGTGATCCGCGCGATGAATCATCAAATGCACGTCGAGATACATACCCGTGCATTTCCGCACCGTTTGCACCATCTGCGGACCGAAGGAGATATTGTCCACAAAAGCGCCGTCCATCACATCGAGGTGCAGCCACTGCGCACCCGCGTCTTCAGCCCGTTTCACCTCCGCAGCCACTTTCGACCAGTCAGATGCCAGCAAGGAGGGGAGGATCAGGTTTGTCTCGTGCGTCATGCGGCACCTTTAAAGGGCCGGGCTTCCAAGTTTCAAGTTTCAAGTTTCGCGAACCACGTTAACAAAGCGACATCTTGAGCCTGGAACCTGATATTCTCATCCTCGACGACGCCTATTTCATGCGGGAAGCTCTGCGGCAGGCCCGCAAAGCCGCCCGGCAGCATGAAGTGCCCATCGGAGCCGTCATCGTGCACGAAGGAACCGTCATCGCGAGAGCTTGGAACCAAGTCGAGACCCTCAAGGATGCCACCGCACACTCCGAGATGCTCGCCCTCACCCAAGCTCAGAGCGCCGTTGGCGATTGGCGGCTCACCGATTGCGATCTTTATGTCACCAAAGAGCCCTGCCCCATGTGTGCCGGAGCCATCATGCACTGCCGTGTGCGGCGCGTGATCTTCGGCTGCCCCGATCCCAAAGGCGGCGGCGCGGGCGGCTTCTGGAACCTCCTCCAGGCCCCGAATTTGAATCATCGCTGCGAAATCACCCAGGGCGTGCTCCAAGACGACTGCGTCATGATCCTGAAGGAATTCTTCGCTGAGGCTCGCAAACGACGTGCCGAAGGTCGCGAGCACCAAAAAGGCATCGCAGGCACATCTGCAGATGCTTTGCGCTTCGATGGACCTTGAGCCACCTACTTGCGGTTCCAGTGCCCCAGCTTCACCTGATAGTCCGGCGTGTGGGCACCTGACTTCACATGATTGATGAGGTGCGTCACCACGAGTTCGCCGTTTTGCATGACGACCCGTAAATCAGCTCGATCCCCCTCTTTGAGTTCCATTCCTTTGCGCAAAGCAGCAGTGATTCGGGTCATGCGGGTGCGTAGTCGGCATTCGGCGCTTCGACAAGGAGCGAAGTGAATGCATTTCGGTGCTGCTTTCTCCTTTCGTATGTTGTGATTGCCCGGGTATCTTGGCCTCATGTTCACGGTTCACCTCGCTGTCACCTGGTTCATTGTCGGACTCATCTGGGTCGTCCAGCTCATCGTTTATCCGCAATTCCTACGCGTAGGCGCGGCGGATTTTCGGGCCTATCACTTCTCCCACTGCCTGCGTATCGGCTTCATGATCGTGCCGTTGGTGCTGTTGGAGGCGGGATCAGCCGCGTGGTTGCTCTACGAAGGTCTGCGCAGCATGCCGTTTCTCATCAGTCTGGGCATGATTCCGCTGATCGGCCTCAGCACAGCCTTCTGGCAGGCCCCCATGCATACACAACTGATGCAGGGCAGACGCGATGACGTGATCCGGCGACTGATCCTGACGAATTGGGTTCGCACACTGGCGTGGACCGCACGAGGCGTGCTTCTACTCGTGGTGGTGCATTAGCGGCCACTCGATCTCGGTCTCACCGTGCATGATCTCGGCGAGGACGGGCACATCGGGGAGGAAGTGCTGAAGAACCATGCGGTTGCTGATGCTGGCAGGATCTCGCTCGTCCTGAACTTGGTTTAAAATGAGGCCGGCGCAGGTGAGGCCACGCGCCTGGATGTTTTTGACGGTGAGCAAGGTGTGATTGAGGCAGCCGAGCTTGTTGTTCACGACGACAATGACGGGCAGGGCGAGGCGTTGGGCGAGGTCTGCCATGGTAGAGAACTCATTGAGCGGCACTTCCCAACCACCAGCACCTTCAAC
This sequence comes from Verrucomicrobiaceae bacterium, assembly GCA_016713245.1. Classification (GTDB taxonomy): domain Bacteria; phylum Verrucomicrobiota; class Verrucomicrobiia; order Verrucomicrobiales; family Verrucomicrobiaceae; genus Prosthecobacter. The sequence goes on from JADJPM010000005.1 coordinate 466,059, forward strand.
GAGGACATGCTCATGCCGCGCAGCGAGGGCGTGAAAGGCGGTGACGAGTTCGGTGGCATCAAAACGGCGGTTTTCCATCATCGCGGCGGCGTAGGGCGCGGCGGGGATCTTGAGCCAGACAGGGTTCACCTCGTCCAAACCAAGCCCCGATGGGCTGAAACTGGCATTGAGGAGGTGGATGGCATCGTCACGCGAACCGCAAACGAGCGGTTTATAGCCTGCTGCGGTTTTTTCGGCGCGTTTGAGGGCTTCCAGCAAGAGGCATGTGACGTAGGTTTTGCCTGCATCGGTATCCGTGCCGGTGATGAAGTAATGATTGGGCATGCGGGGCTACTGGAGGCGATCAATGCGCACGCGGCAGATGCCTTGGGATTTGCTCAGGCCGATGGATTCGGCGGCTTTCGGCGTGAGATCGATGATGCGGCCGCGGATGTAGGGACCGCGATCATTGATGCGGATGACGACCCAACGGCCGTTGTGAAGATTGGTACAGCGGACGAGGCAACCGAGCGGCCAGTGACGATGAGCAGCCGTGAAGGCGGAGGCGCTAAAGCGCTCTCCACTGGCGGTGCGGTGGTCCGTGTAAAGGGAGGCGATGCCGTGCTGGCTCTCGACGATGCGTGCGGCGGCTTGGGGAACCGGCGGTTTGGGGGAGGAACAGGAGGCGAGGAGACTGCCAAACACAGCCGCCAGAATGCAGAAAACCGAATGACGAACGGTTGTCGTCATTCGGTGAAGATGTTTCGGGCTGGGTGCCAATTTGATCATTTCTGCGCGGCGGTATCTTCCGGATGGATGAGACCGTAATCGCCATCCTGGCGGCGGAAGAGGATGGCCAGCTTGTGATTCTGCTGATCGTGGAAGACCACGAAGGGGCGCTGGCTAATCTCGAGATCGACGATGGCCTCATCGGGGAAGAGCGGACGGATTTTGTAGGACTCCTCGTGGACGTAGGCTGGCGTGACGTGCTCCTGCTCACCCTGGTGAACGGATTCCTCGTGAATGACGTGCTCCTGGATGTGGCGGATGGAGCCGTCTTTGCGCGGCCGATGGCTCTTGAGCAGGCGTGTCTTAAATTTCCGCATGCGGCGGGCGATCTTGCTGATGCTCTCGTCGATGGAGGCGTAGATGTCCTCGGTGGTGGACTTCACTTCGATGACGATGTGATTGGCGCAGAAGAGAATGATTTCGGCCATCTGGCGGTGGTGCCCCTGCACGTCGAGAATCACTTTGGCCTCAATGATGCGCGGGTAGTCGAGATGGAGGCCCTCGATTTTCTTATGCGCATACTCACGAATGGCCTGGGTGATCTCGACGTGGCGGCCAGTGACGATGATGGGGAGGTTGACGTTGTGGACTTGCATGGTGGTTTGGGGTTAAAGATGGCTGGTGCGCTTTGGAATATTCAATGTTGGACGCTGGATGTTCAAGGACAGGTTACATGGAGAAGTCCTGTCCTAGATAGAGACGGCGGGCCTCGTCGTCGTTCACGAGAAAATCCTTCGTGCCATGGCGGCGGACTTTGCCTTCAAAGATGAGGTAGGCGCGGTCCACAATGTTGAGGGTCTCGCGAACGTTGTGATCGGTGATGAGGATGGCAAGGCCGGCCTGGCGGAGCATGCGGATGATCTCCTGGATTTCACCGACGGCAATAGGATCGACACCGGAGAAGGGCTCATCGAGCATGAGCAGCTTGGGCGAGGTGACGAGGCTGCGGGCGATGGTGAGGCGGCGCTTTTCACCACCGGAGAGGGTGATGGCGAGGTTATCGGCGACATGGTCGATGCCGAATTTTTCCATGAGGGACTGTGTCTGCTCGGCGGCTTCGGCACGGGTGTAGTTCTGCGTCTCCATGACGCCGAGGATGTTTTCGCGAACGGTGAGGCGGCGGAAGATGGATTCTTCCTGCGGGAGGTAACCCATGCCGAGCCGTGCCCGCATGTACATGGGCTGGCGGGTGGCGTCATTGCCATCAAAGAGGACTTTTCCGCCATCGGGCTGTACGAGGCCCACGATCATGTAAAAGGTGGTGGTCTTACCGGCACCGTTTGGGCCCAGGAGGCCGACGATCTCGCCTTTTTTCACCTCAATATCCACGCCGTTGACGACGGTGCGGCCGTCGTAGATTTTTTTCAGGCCTTCGGTGTGCAAAAGCATCTCGCCATCAGGCACCGTGGTGCCATCGGACATGCTGGAGGAGGTTTTGACGGAGCTTTCGGACATCGTTCGCGGCTCAGGGCCGTACGGGTGCGGCAGGCGTGGGGGCGGGGGGCTGTGAGCCGGGCGCGGCGGCAGCCTTTTCATCGATCAGGGTGGTGCGGAAGACGCCGCCATCGGCTTTGAGACGGCCAGCCTGATCAATGACGATGACGCAGCGGGGATCAGTGGCTTCGAGGAGCTTGCTGCCGCGCTGCACCGAGGGCCAGCCACGGAGAGTGATATTACCAGTCTTGCCTTCATAGATGGCTACTTCGTTGCAGTGGCCGATTTGTAGTTCGCCGTTCTCGTCGAATTTTTCGATGGTGACCATGGTGCCACGTGCGTAGGCGATCTCGATGCCACTGTCCTCACCGCCGAGAGCTGGACTACCGGCGGCTTTTTTCTCGGTGCGTGAGGCGAGGATGTCCCCATCGCCGGACTTGGGCGCTTTCTTTTTGCCATCGGCCCCTGTTTTTTCCTTCTCCATGTGAATTTCGAGTTCCTCGCACTCGATGAAGGCATTGGGGTGGCGGGCGCGGACGTTTCCGCGGTAGATGCCGATGCCGGTGTTGGCATCGAAATAGGCGGATTTCGTGGCAGTGATCTCGGTTCGGCCGGCCTGGGTCTGTCGGGCGGATTGCGGATCATCGAGGAGCAGCGGCTGGAGTCTTTGTGGCACGGGCCCGACGGGTGGAGCGGGAGCTGCGGGACTGGCGACGGCCACGGTCTCCGTCACGGCGGGTGTGGCGGGAGGTGTCTCGCGACTCTGCATGGCTCCCTGCACGGTCTGGACGGCTTTTTGGCGGATTTCGGCCGCTTTTGAGCCAGTGGCCAGATCCTGGGCTTTTTTCTTCAAATCATCGGGTAGGGCATTCACGGCAGCCCGGGCGGCAGCCTCGGCTTTTTGACGAGTTTCGTCGGAGACCTTATCCTTGTTGCCATCGATGGCTTTTTTGAGCGAGTCGATGAGCGTGGTTTTTTTTGGCGGAGGCTCAGCGGCAGGCGTCTGCGCAGCAAGGCTGCCCGCAGAAAGCGAGAGCGCGGCGAGGCAGAGGATCGTGACGCGGCGGATCATGGTTTGGTGGGCTTTTCCTCGCTGCTTTTGGCCTTGGTGTCAAAGATGACCATGCGGATGTTTCCCTCCATGAGGCCGCGGTTCGTGGTGGTATCGAAGATGAGGTTGTCTCCCTCGATAGTGAAGTCCTGGCGGCTCACTCGGCCACGCTGCGTGCTGCGCAGGGTGGAGGTGGTCATGTTGTAAAAGGCGGTAGTGAGGTCGATGCGGAGGTTTTTGCCAGACTCAGCGCCGAACTGCTCGAAGACAAAACCCTCCGCATACAGGCGTTCGCCATCCACACGGCGCACGACATCGGCCGTCATGAGCGAGGTGCGGCGGCCAGTGGGATCGAAGGAGGGCAGCACGGCTCCTGTGTTTTCCACGCCGAGGGGAATGTTTTGCGAAAGCACGCTGGCGAGGCTGCTGCTAGAGGTCTGGGCCTTTGCCAGAGCTAGCAGGCAGGTGCAGAGAATGACGGCGAGGAGGCCGGCACGCCGGTGGCGCTTAGTCGATGGAGCGGGTGATGGCATGGATCTGGCGCAGGGATTCGACGACGGAGGCGATTTGCGAGAGAGGGATCTGATTGGGGCCATCGGACATGGCTTTGGCAGGATCTGGATGGGTCTCCATGAAGACGCCATCGCATCCGGCAGCCACAGCGGCACGGGCGAGGACGGGCGCGAGCTTGCCATCGCCTCCGGTGGCGGTGCCGAGCCCCCCTGGGCGCTGCACGCTGTGCGTGGCATCCATCACGACGCGGTAGCCGAGCTCCCGCATCCAATAAAGCGAGCGCATATCGGCCACGAGGTTGTTGTAGCCGAAGGTGGTGCCACGTTCGGTGAACATGAAATTCGCACAACCTGCAGCGGCGAGCTTGTCGGCGATGTTTTTGACATCCCACGGGGCCATGAACTGGCCTTTCTTGACGTTCACCGCCCGTCCGGTTTCGCCAGCGGCCACGATGAGATCCGTCTGGCGGCAGAGGAAGGCGGGGATTTGTAGCAGGTCGATGTGCTTTGCGGCCTGGCGAGCTTCCTCGGGCGTGTGGACATCCGTGGTGACGGGCACGCCGAACTTCGCGCCAACTTTGGCGAGCAGAGCGCAGCCATCCTCACAGCCAATGCCGCGATACGATGAAATGGCGCTGCGGTTGGCCTTGTCGTAGGAGGCTTTGAAGATCCAACGCCAGCCGCGAGGGCGAGCGAGGGCATCGAGCTTTTCGGCGATGTCCCAGATGAATTCTTCGCTCTCGATGACGCACGGCCCGAGCATGAACACAGGCTCCACACCATCCATCGTCACTGAACCAATCTGCACCGCCGGAAGATCAAACATCCCTGGAAAAAGTTAAAGAGTTGAGGTGGCGACGGAAGAGCCGCCGCGCTGGCAAAATCCTAGCCGCTTCAAAAGGCGATGACAATGCCTTACTTTTTCGCCGCCTCGTCACGCTGCTGGATGAAGGCCTCGCGAGCGGAGATGTAGGGATCGACGGCTTCTTTCGTGGCGGCATCGTACTTTTCGAGCTGGTCCGGCATGGATCGCAGAGTGTTCGCAGGCGGCGGAATCAGCATCCAGTCATGATTGGCATTGCCGCCGTGGAAGTAGAGGCCGTAGTTCGGCGGGTTCAGCGCATAGTCGCCAGCCAGACCGACGATTTCGCGGGCGCTGCTGGGGCCGAGCAAAGGCAGGACAATGTAGGGACCGTGACCGATGCCCCACTTCGCCAGCGTTTGCCCGCTGTCTTCGGCAGGAAGGTCAGCGATGTCAGGCACCTTGTCCGAGACACGCAAAATGCCGCCGAAACCGGCGACGGTGTTGACGAAGAATTTTTTCGTTTCGAGGCCAGCCCGCTGACCTTTGCCCTGAAGCACGCAATTCACCACGCGGACGGGGTATTTGGCGTTCTCGAACACGTTATCGACGCTGTTGCGGAAGAATTTCGGCAGGATCTTTTCATAGCCCTTTGAGACGGGACGGAAGATCACGGTATAGAGGCCGTCATTGAGCCAGAAAGTGGCGCGGTTGAGCTTTTCCAGCGGATCAGAGACCTTCGTCGTACTGCCGTAATCATCGAGAGCATCAGTAGCCTCCACGGTCATCGGTTTGTCACCTGCCTTGGCCTTCTTGGAGGCTAGATCGGCATTCACCGCAGCCTTCGGCGTGGCGCAGGAGGCGAGCAAAGCGGTAGCGAGAGCGAGCGTGAGGATCTTTTTCATGACTGCTTGGATACGGACTGTTCGAGAGATTTGATCACGGCATCAGCGCCGCCCTTTTTGTAGGTGGCATCAAGCTGGGAACGGTAATTGGCAATCATGCTCACGCCTTCGATCACCACATCGGTGATGAGCCAGCCGGGCTGCTCCATGCGGTAGGTGACGGTGTATCGACTGCCTTTGTAAACCACCGTCGTCGGCACATCCACACGACCCGCCGCAGGCTCCGTAGCGGTGCGATACTGGATCTGCGGCGTCTGACCGGGGGTGAACTTGTTGCTGTAGGTGCGGATGACGAGCGTGGTGAAGAGCTGCGTGGCCTTCGATTTCTGCGCGGCATTGAAGGTGTTCCAACCGGGGCCGACGGCACGACGCGTCATCGTTTCAAAGCTGATGTTTCGCTGGAGGAGCGGGCGCACACTGGTGGCAATGGCTGCTTTGCTACCGGAACTATTCGCCACGGCGAGCACCTGATTCACGGCTCCCTGGAGTTTTGCCTGCGCCTCAGCCGTGGCGGCGGAGGTGATACCTGGAAGGACCAGGCAAGCCATGGAAAGGATGAAAAAGGTGCGAGAAATCATGGCGGAGATGCTGGTGCCTGCTGTGGCTCCGACTCCGCCCCCTTGTCAACACTTCCGAACGCCATTTTTCCGATGAGCGACTCCAGATCGACCGACGATTCGGTATCCACGATGCGGTCACCGGGTTTCAAATTCGTCTCATCGGCACCCGGAGCGATGGCGATGAATTTGTCACCTATGAGGCCGGTGGTCTTGATCGAGGCGATGGTATCGGTGGGCAGTTTTAGATGCGAAAGCACCCGCAGCGAGACGATGGCGGTGAAGTCTGCCGGATCGACGCGGATGCTTTCCACGCGACCCACCGGCACGCCCGCGACAACGACATTGCCGCCCTTGCTCAGCCCGCTTGTGTTCGTGAAGCGTGCCTCGATGACGTAGGTATCACCTCCGACGAGGGCACCCGCGCCGAGCTGGATAGTGAGCCAGGCGATGGCGGCGATGCCGATGGCGACGAAGAGGCCGGCAAGGAGTTCGAGCTTGGTGGGTTTCATGAGGCGGCGGAGGTTTGACGAAGCGCGGCCACGCTTTCTCGCAGGGCGGCGGCGCTATCGCGGAAGGAACTGACAACGGGATCGGTGGAGGTGGTGAAAGCGGTAGGAGCGCCTTCGAAGAGCATTTTGCCGCTGTCGAGCAAGGCCACGCGGTCGCTGGCGATGAGGGCCTCATCGAGATCGTGGGTGACGACGACGGCAGTGAAGCGAAACTGACGCTGATACTTCAAAATCATGGTGAAGACCGCATTTCGACGCAGCGGATCGAGACCAGCGGTGGGCTCGTCAAAGAGCACGAGCTCAGGTTTCGTCACGATAGCCCGGGCGAGCGCGAGGCGCTTCTGCATGCCGCCGGAGAGCTGCGAAGGGTAGCGGTCGTGATGGGCGTCGAGTTCGAGCTGTTTGAGGGCTTCGAGGCTCTGCACACGGATTTCCGCGTCGGAGAGATTCGTGGTCTGCTCCAGCGGCAGGGCGACGTTTTCCAGGGCGGTCAGCGAATCGAAGAGGGCGTTGCTTTGGAAGAGAAAACTGCAGCGGCGGCGGAAATCGGCGCGGGTCGAGGCATCGAGGTCTTTGCCATCGAAGCGGATGCGGCCCGCATCAGGCGTGACAATGCCGGCGAGGCATTTCAGCAGCACGGATTTGCCGGTGCCGCTGCGTCCCAGCACGGTGACGAGGCTACCGCGTGGCACATCGAGCGAGGCACCCGCGAGCACGATGTTGTCATCGAAGCGCTTGTGAAGCGATTCGATGCGCAGCAGCGGCTCGGAGGAATCGGTCATCGGTGAAGCAGGAAGGAAGTAATCACGTCATCGAGGGCCAGCACGAGCACACAGGAAAGCACGACCGCACGCGTGGTGGCAGCGGAGACGGCTCGTGCGCCGGTGCCATGGCCGAGATGCGCATAAAAGCCCTGATACGAGCACATGGCGATGGTGATGAGGCCGAAGGTGCCCGCTTTAACGAAGCACTCGGTGAGATCGCGGGCCTCGACGGCCTTTTCGACGGCGGACCAGTAAACGCCTGGCTCCAGCCCAAGCATGGCGGAGCCGGATAAATAGCCGCCGTAGAGCCCGATCAGCACGAAGAGAGCGGTCTGCATCGGGAAGACGATCAACGCCGCCAGCAATCGCGGCGTGACGAGATAGCCTTCGCTGCTCACGCCCATCGTTTCGAGAGCGGCGATCTGCTCGGAGTTCCGCTGAATGCCGATTTCAGCTGCGAGAGCACTTCCCGCCTGGCCCACGAGCATCAAGGCCGCGAGGACCGGGCCGAGTTCACGCACGAGACTGAGCGAGACGAGTGCCCCGAGCAGGCTTTCCGAGCCAAAACGGTTCAAAACATAGTGCCCCTGAAGCCCGAGCACCAAACCGGTGAAAATGCCAACGATGAGGATCACCGGCAGGCAACGTGTTCCCTGCTCAAAAATGGCCCGCAGAAGCCTGCGGGGCAGTCTTCGCGTTTTCGGCACCGCCGCGAAGGATCGCACGGTGAAGCACGCCATGCGCCCCATGCCGCCCAGAAGCCGTAAGAAAGGTCTGCCGAGGGTGGCTAGCATGAGGGGCGATAAAGCGCGTTACTGGGAATCTTTGCTCACCTTCTCCAACAAGGCATCGACAGCGGCTTCCTCGGGATCGGGAGCACGTTCGGCGGCGGAGAATTTGAGGCGCTTCATCTCGGCATCGTGGGTGATGCTCACCTTGTCGCCTTCGCGAATGTCTTCGCGGAGGAGATGCTCGGAAAGCGGGTCCTCGATGTGTTTTTCCACGGCACGGCGCATCGGACGAGCACCGTATTGCGGATCGTAGCCTTCCTTGATGAGGAATTCGCGGGCGCCCTCATCAAGCGTGATCGTGATGTTCTTGCTGACGAGGCGCTTGGTGACCTTGCTGACTTCGAGATCGACGATTTTGGCCAGTTCGGGCTTCTCCAGCATGCGGAAGACGACCAATTCATCGAGGCGGTTGAGGAACTCAGGCTTGAAGTACTTCTTCGCGGCCTCGTTGATCTTGGACTTGATGCCGTCGTTGTCGGCACTGTCCTGCTGCATGGCCATGAAGCCAAGGCTGGTCTGGCGCTTGATCTGCTCCGCACCCACGTTCGAGGTGAGGATGATGATGGTGTTTCGGAAGTCGATCTTGCGGCCGAAGTTATCGGTCACCTGGCCTTCTTCGAGGATCTGAAGCAGGAGGTGCATCACATCCGGGTGCGCTTTCTCTACTTCGTCGAAAAGCACGACGGAGTAGGGCTTGCGGCGCACGGCCTCGGAGAGCTGGCCGCCTTCTTCATAACCAACGTATCCGGGAGGCGCTCCGATGAGGCGGGAAGCGGTGTGCTTCTCCATGTACTCGGACATGTCGATCTGAATGAGCGCATCGGCGGTGCCAAACATGAACTCGGCGAGATTCTTCGCGAGGAAGGTCTTGCCGACCCCCGTGGGGCCGAGGAAAAGGAAGGAACCGATGGGGCGGCGCGGGTCTTTGAGGTCCGCACGCGAGCGGCGGAGTGCCTTCGAGATGGCGAGAACGGCCTCGTCTTGGCCGATGACCTTGCCTTTGAGCTCATCGCCCATGCGGAGAAGCTTTTGAGCCTCGGCCTGCTCCATGCGCTGAAGGGGCACACCGGTCCATTTCGAGACGACGGACATGATGTCGTTCTCGCTGACATCGACAATGCGCTCCTGGCTGGTATTCCGCCAGTTTTCGAGAACGTCATCGTAGCGCTTCTTGGCATTCTTCTCACGGTCGCGGAGATGAGCGGCCTGCTCGAAGTCCTGCTCCTTGATGCTGCCTTCCTTCTCGACGCGGATCTCTTCGATCTCGGCCTCGATGTCTTTCAGCTCCGGCGGGCGGGTCATCGCGGCGATGCGGGCCTTCGAGCCAGCTTCGTCCATGATGTCGATGGCTTTGTCCGGCAGGAAACGGGAGGTCAAATAGCGTGAGGAAAGGGTCACCGAGGACTTGATGGCGTCATCGCTGTACTTCGCCTTGTGATGCATCTCGTATTTGCCGCGCAGGCCCATCAAAATCTTGATGGCATCCTCCACGGAGGGTTCTTCAACCTTCACCTGCTGAAAGCGGCGCTCGAGGGCGCTGTCCTTCTCGATGTGCTTGCGGAACTCGTTCAGCGTGGTGGCACCGATGCATTGCAATTCTCCACGGCTGAGGGCTGGCTTGATGATGTTGGAAACATCGAGAGCGCCTTCAGCACCGCCAGCGCCCACCATCGTGTGCATCTCGTCGATGAAGAGGATAACGTTCTTGTGACGGCGAATCTCGTCCATCACGGCCTTGATGCGCTCTTCAAACTGGCCGCGATACTTCGTGCCGGCCACCATGAGGGCGAGGTCGAGGGTGATGACGCGCTTATCGCGAAGGATTTCAGGCACATTGCCTGCGGCGATCTCTTGAGCGAGGCCTTCGACGATGGCGGTCTTGCCCACGCCGGCTTCGCCGATGAGCACGGGATTGTTTTTCGTGCGGCGGCAGAGGATCTGGATCACGCGGGCGATCTCCTCGCTGCGGCCGATGACGGGGTCCATCTCGCCTTTCACGGCCACTTCGGTCAAATCACGGCCAAAGGCCTTCAAAGCGGGCGTTTTTTCGTTTTTGCCCTTCTTTTCATTCGGCGTGCCACCACCAGGGGTGACGGCTTCCTTGTTGCCATTGCCTTCTTCCTCTTCTTCGCCGTCCTCATTTTGGGAGGTGAAGTTCGGATCGAGTTCACGAAGGATTTCGCTGCGAGCCTTGTCGAGGTTTACTTCAAGGTTCCGCAGCACCTGAGCGGCCACGCCCTCGCCTTCACGCAGAAGGCCGAGGAGGATGTGCTCGGTGCCCACATAGCTGTGATTGAGCGCCTTGGCTTCCTTGGAGGCCAAAGCGAGCACCTTTTTCACGCGGGGCGTGTAGGGGATGTTCCCCACCATCTTCGTCTCTGGGCCGGAGCCGACCTGTTGTTCGACTTGCAGGCGCACCGTTTCGAGATCGAGGCCGAGCTTGGTCAGCACATTGACAGCGACGCCTTGGCCGAGCTTGATGAGCCCGAGCAGCAAATGCTCCGTGCCGACGTAGTTGTGGTTGAAGCGATCCGCCTCTTTGCGGGCGAGTGCCAGCACCTGCTGGGCACGAGGAGTAAAGTTGTTCATCATGATGGGCGGAAAAGGGTTCCGGGAGGTTTAGTCAGCGGAAAGTTAGGAGTGCTGGAAATGGAATGCAACCACCGCAGTTCATTATTCATTCGCCCCATGAAAGAGCGTGGATTTCCCTTTGGTGGACGGGTTCATCGGATGGCTGGAGCCGTGCTTTGACAAAAGCAGGCCGCCTGCCACTTAGAAGGCCACCTCGATGCCGCTCTCCAAACCGCCTCAAACCAGCCGCCGCAGGCTTGCGACGCTGTTTTTCGTGACGGCGATGCCGATGGGCATGTGGGGTGTGCCTTTGAGCACGGTGTTCAATGCGCATGGACGCGGGCATCTCGTGCCCTGGGTGCTCTCCGCCTCCAGCATCGCGGCCTTCATCTCGCCGCTCTTCACGGCGGCATTGGCGGATCAGCGCATGGCTCCGGTCAAACTCATGCGCTGGCTGGCGGTGCTCACGAGCATCACCCTCGTGCTCACCTGCACGGCGCTGGAGTGGAAAATGTCCGACGCCGCCGTGCTGATGGCGGTGCAGCTCCAGGCTCTGGTGTCTCTGCCGATGTGGAGCATCGCCAGCAGCATCGTGTTTTCCCAGCTCCAGGATGCGAAGCGGCAATTCGGCCCGCTGCGTGCCTTTGCCACCGCCGGCTGGATGGCCGGCTGCTGGATGATCAGCCTCGTGCTGCAATCCGATGAATCGCTCGTCGGTGCCTACACCGCCGCAGGACTCTGGCTCGTCGTGGGAGGCATCACCTTCCTGATCCCCGCCATTCCGCCGACGGATACCAGCTCGCCTCGCACCTGGGTGCAAATCCTCGGTCTGGATGCCCTCTCGCTGCTGCGACATCGCGATCACCGCATCGTCTTCATCACGGCCGCGCTCTACTGCATGCCGCTGGCGGCTTTTTACCCATACACCGCCCTTCAGCTCAAAGATCTCGGCGTCACCAGCATCGCCGCCATGATGTCCCTGGCGCAGACGACGGAGATTCTCGTCATGCTGGTGCTTGCGGGGCTGATGACGCGTTTCCGCTTAAAGTGGGTTTTCCTCTCCGGCATCCTCATCTGCGTGGTTCGCTACTCGCTCAATGCCGTGAACACCCTGCCTGCCGTGCTCATCGGCACCACGCTGCATGGCTTTGCCTTCACGCTCTACTTCATCACGACCCAAATATATCTCGAAGAACGCATCGATCCGAAATGGCGGGTGCGTGCCCAAGCCCTGCTTTCGCTGCTGATGAGCGGCGTTGGAAATCTCTTCGGCTATCTCGGCGGCGGCTGGTGGTTTCAGGCCTGCTCGTCGCCGGATGCGCCCACGAACTGGCAGCTCTTCTGGATCGGCGAAACCGCTCTCACCGCCGCTGTGTGCCTTTTCTTTGCCCTCGCCTACAAAGGCCGTGGCACACAGCCTTCATCCGGCTTGAAACCTCAAACTTGAACCCTTAGTCCTCACCCATGTTCACCGGCCTCGTCGAAACCACCGGCAAAATCCTTTCCCTCGATCCTCGCGGCGAGAGCGCCCGGCTCATCGTCGAGGCACCGAGCCTCGCGTCACAGCTCACGCTGGGTGAAAGCGTGGCCGTGAACGGCTGCTGCCTCACCGTGACCGCTTTCGATGCCGCCACAGGCACCTTCGCCTTTGATCTGCTTATGCAAACGCTGCGTGTCACCAGCCTCGGCGATCTCTCCACCGGCTCGCTCGTCAATCTCGAGCGTGCCATGCGCCTCGGCGACCGCTTTGGCGGTCACTTTGTCCAAGGCCATGTGGATGACACCGTCCGCGTGATCGACTTCAGCCCGCAAGGCCAGGATCATCGCTTGGAGATCGAGTATCCCGCGAAGCATCACGGCCTCGTCATTTCAAAAGGCTCCATCTGCCTCGATGGCATCTCATTGACCGCGGCGGAGGTGGGCAAAGAAAGCATCACCTGCTGGATCATCCCGCACACCATGGAGGTCACCCATCTGCACACCAAAAAAGCCGGCGACCGCCTCAACGTCGAATTCGACATGCTCGGGAAGCACGTCCGCGAGCTCGTGAGGCTCTCCACACCCTCATGAATGCCGCCTGTCATCACCTCGCCGCTGCCTCCGGTCGGCCTCTATGGCCTGTGGTGCTCGGCATGACGCTTCTCCTGCTCCTCGGGCTGCCCTTCGTGCTGAGAAATCTCTGGCCCAGCATGCGCCGTCGCACTGCTTGGCTGATCTCGTTCGCCGTGGTCTTCGTCTTTCTCTTTGTCATGACGCCCGCTCGCGTGGCGTTTTCGAACCTTCTCCACAGTGGACGGTCCATGTGAACCCCTCCATCATCCTTTATGCGCCCCATCCACGCTCTTTTCCTCTTCGCCGCTGCTTTTTCCACCCACGCTGCCGAGACGCTCGTCTCCGATGCCAAAGCCTTCGAAGAGGCTGCCAAGGCCGCCAAAGCCGGTGACGTGCTCATTTTGAAGAACGGCGAATGGAAGGACGCCCGCCTCAAATGCCGTGCCAGTGGCTCCGCCGATGTGCCGCTGACCATCAAGGCCGAGACGCCCGGCAAAGTCATCCTCACCGGTGACTCGCGATTGCAGCTCGGAGGCCGCTTCATCCTCGTGGACGGCCTTTCCTTCCAAAATCCCACCGGCACCGAGTGCATCGAGCTGCGCATCGACACCGATGAAGTCGCCCACGAATGCCGCGTGACGCAATGCGCCGTCGTGAACACGCTGCCAGCGGACGAAAAGAGCAAATCCGCCCGCTTCGTCTCCATCTACGGCCGCGAGCATCGCGTGGACCATTGCCGCTTTGAGGGAAAAACAACGCTCGGCACCTTGATGGTCGTGTGGCTGAACAACGAGCAAAAAGACTGGGGCCGCCATCGCATCGATCACAACTACTTCGGTGCCCGGGAACGCCTCGGCAAAAACGGCGGCGAGATCATCCGCCTCGGCGACAGCGAAACCTCCATGCTCAACGCCAAGTGCGTGGTGGAGCACAACACCTTCGAAAAATGCAACGGCGAGGCCGAGTGCATCTCCAACAAATCCTGCGGCAATCTTTATCGCCGGAACACCTTCCTCGAAGTCTCCGGCACGCTCACGCTCCGTCATGGCAATGGCTGCACCGTCGAGGAAAACGCTTTCCTCGGCAACAACGCCAAAGGCACCGGCGGCGTCCGCATCATCGGCGAAAACCATCGGGTCGCCCGCAACTACTTCGAGAACCTCACCGGCGACAAAGAACGCAGCGCCCTCTGCGTCATGGCCGGCATCCCCAACACGCCGCTCAATGGCTACGCCCAGGTGAAGGACGCCCGCATCGAGAACAACCTCTTCATCGACTGCAAAGTGCCCTTCGCCTTTGCCGTCATGGGCGACAAAACCGCCACGCTCGCTCCTGAGAATACCCTCGTGCCCAACAACCGCTTCAACACCGCCAAACCCAAAGACTTCCCCGATCACCCCGGCCTCCTTTGGGATCAGAAAGACCTCAAAAAGCCCGCCTGGGTCGATCAACGCGAAGAAGCCGGTCCTTCCTGGAAGTAACCGCTTCAGAAGTTGGAGTCTAGGCTTTAGCCGACACGAACGTCTCGGCGCTCAGAATCGGCTAAAGCCTGGACTCCAACTTCCGTTCATGCCGTCGTCCTACTCACTTCCCGTTTCGGCGGCATGCAAAGCAGCGCCTCGCCCAGCAACGCAATCGCCATCAGGAACAGGAAGGTCCTCCACACCTCGCTCGCGAGGCTCGATTCGTTCTCCACCTGGTCTTCGATGATTTGATGATCCAAACCGGCGAAAAGCTCTCCCAGAGCCGTTTTGCCGAGGAAATCCGGCGCATCCTCCCGCAGCGGCCGATTCAGCGCGACGAGCTTTTCGCCGCTTTCGGCGATTCCGGCTCTCAGGGGCAGTTCGGTGCTCAAAACGGCTTCGCCGCGTCTTTTCCACTCACCAGCACCCAGCGCATTCACTCCGGCTTCACGCTGCTGAGCTTTGCCGAGGCCTTTGGAGCCATCTTGAAGCGCACGGTGCAGCATCGCGAACATCACCACGCCATCGCGGGCCAAAGTGGACGCTCCAGAGCCGGGAAGGGTGCCGAGGAACCAGATTTGATTTTCGCCGGTGGTGTTCGCTCGCATGAGCAGCGGCTGGTTTTCGCCGAGACGAGCGAGTGGCGTGCCTTCGCCGAGGATGTCGCAGCGGCGCTGCACTTCGAGATCGCCGAGCGGCAACGCGGTGCCGCTGCGCGTGTTGGCGAGCAGGCCGGCGTCGTTGCGCCACCAGCTCACGGTGGCCGGTTTGCTGTCGCCGTTCCATGTGCCCCATTGCAGACCGGCGAAGGCATTCGTGTTCGGCGTCTCGGGCGGCAAAAACAGCACGCAGCGGGCATTCGCGAGCTGTTTGGCGATGAGGTCGCCCTCTTTCGGCAGCGGCGCGTGCCACACGATGAGCGCGGTGTCGTCCCACGCGATCTCGGCGGCACGCGAGGGCGGCAAAACGCTGCACGCATATTTCCGAGTCGGGTCCGCGGCGGCTTCGAGCGCGGCTTGCAGCGGCGTGAAGGTGGCCTCGTCGTCGCTGACGATCACGCTGCGCAGCACGGGCGGCTCGGCGAAGACGAAGTGGAAGACGTTGTCGCTCGGCGCGGCATCGGCGGGTAATTCGACGCGGCCGTGGCCCTGCTTCATCGTTTTGGCGATGGGGATGGCGTGCGCTTGCAGCACGAGCTGCGAGTCCTTCATCTCCGCTTTGAATGTGGTGCTCACATCTCCGACGACGAAGCGCAGCGGCAGTTCGAGCGGTTCCTTGGCCGAATCCGCCCGCGTGACGCGCACATCGAGCAGCAACTCGGCTTTCTCGGCCGTTTCGCGACGCGTGACGCGATCCACGGCGATGCTCAAATTCTGCGCGGCGGGCTGGGCATACGTCAGCAGATGAAAACGCACGCCTTTGAGGCTGGCGAAGCCGCTGCGCAGTGCCTGCCAACGTCCGCCGCCGGCATCCCAGTCGCTTTGACGCAGGTCGCTGAGCACCCACACGTCGGTGCGGCCGGTTTGATTCGTGGCGATGTAGTCGAGCGCGCTTTGCAGCAGCGCGGGCACATCCGCGCTCGTGTCGGTAGGGCCGGTGATCGGCAAATCAGTGAGTGATTCCGGCTTTTCGAGCGCCTGCGGCTGAAGATGCGCGTTCTCGATGAGCACGAGCTTCGAGCGCGTGCCCACGGTGTCGCGCAAGGCCTGCGAGAGCTTCGCGAGGCCCGCGCTGCGCTTGCTGGTGCCGGTGGCGAGGTTTTGCTGCTCCATGCTCGCCGAGCGGTCGAGCAGCACGATCACCGTGTCCGGCACGCCGCCGGTGAGCCCGAGCAAACCGCCCGCCATCGGCCGCGTGATGACAAACAGGATCGCCGCCACCGCCAGCACGCGAAACGCGAGGATCAAAATCTGCCGCAGCCGCGACAGCCCCTTGTTCATGCGCTGCGCCATGCGCAGAAACATCATCGCCGCCCACTTCACCTGCCGCCGCCGATATAAGTGGATCAAATGAATGACCACCGGCAACGCCGCGAGCGGCAGGGCAAAAAGAAGCGCTGGGACAAGGAAGGTCATGGGTTTGTTTTTGCCTTGGCGTGCCTGGCCCAAAATAGTCCCAGAACTAGCAGGACTAGCTTGATCTGCACATTCACGGCATCAAAACGAGGGGATTCGTTAAGGTAGAAATAAAGATGCACCAACAGTCCGCCGATGCTCACGCCGACTAAGGTTGAAGCGAAGACGTAGCTGAACGATCTCTTTTTGACCTCCATCACCGGCCTCCTTTCTTCTGCACGCGGCTGAGGAGGAACTTCACGAGCACGTCGTCGTATTTGTCGCTGAGTTTGACGCGGTGGTAATCGATGGCGGTGGTGCGGATGAGGTCGTCGAGTTCGTGGAGGTAGGTTTTGACGGCTTCGCGGTAGTTGCGGCGGATGAGGCAGGGGTCGGCGAGGAGGGCTTCGCCGCCTTCGAGGTCGATGAAACGCGCGGGGCGGTCGAAATCGAAGTCGAGCTCTTGCTGATCGAGCAGGTGGAAGAGGGCGACGTCATGCTTGCGGAAGCGCAGGTGCTGGATGGCGCTCTTCAGCTCGGCGGGCGGGACAAAGAGGTCGCTGAAGACGATGACGAGGGCTCGCTGACGAATGCGCTCGGCGGCATCGTGCAGCGCGGTGAGCAGCGTGGTGTCACCGACGGGCTGGATGGAGCCCATTTGATCCAAAACGAGGCCGAGATGGCTCGCGCCTCGTTTCGCGGGGATTTCGACGGGCTTTTCCGCGAGCGACCAAAGGCCCACGGCATCGCCCTGCTGCGCGGCGAGGTAACCGAGCGTGCCGGCGAGCTTTTTGGCGTAGTCAAAGCGGCTCGTGGTGCTGCCCGCGGGTGTGAAGCTCATGCTGCCGCTCGTGTCGATGAGCAGGCAGAGGCGCAGGTTGGTGTCAGCTTCGAATTCCTTGATGTAGAAGCGATCGCTGCGGCCCCACGTGCGCCAGTCGAGGCGTCGGGTATCGTCGCCAGGGACGTATTTGCGGTATTGGGCGAATTCGAGGGAGGAACCGCGCACGGGGCTGCGGTGCTTGCCGGAAACGCTGCCGAGCATAGCCTGACGCGCGTTCAGCGGCAGAGCCATTAATCGGCTGAGCACGGCGGGGTCGAGGAAGCTGCGTGATGAATCAGCCATGTTCGTAGCCTCCTATTTTCGTCCTCGTCCTCCTACTCGAACTCGTCCTCGATTCTAAAGCTCCCGAAGCCCCGGCACATCATCGAACCGATCCACCAGTTTCGTCAGCATGCTCACGATTCTCGCCAGCATCGCTTTTCCTTCCTCGACTCGTTTCGCTGAACAAGCCCGTTTCGCAGCGAGCGCATCAAGACAAGCTGCGCATTCGGTGGCGGAGCCTCGGGCATCGTCGAAGAAACGGGCGCGAAGCTGGCTGACTCGCTTGCCGTTGCCCTCGGCGGTGTTGAGAAGAGAGGAAAGACTGGCTCGGTCGAGTTGATCAAGGGTTTCGGCGAGACGGGCTCCTTTGATGTCACGAAGCTCTTCGAACAGATCGGTGAGCCACGAGATGACGGAGAGTTCGAGTTGGTAAACATCGAGCTTTTCGTGGTCGAAGAGGGCGGTGGGCATGGCGAGGGAGGAGGATCGAGGTCTGGGAAGGGAGAGGAAGAGCGGTTCGGAGCGTGAGGAGGATTGTAGCGGAAGGATCGAGGACGAGTTCGAGTAGGAGGACGAGGACGAGGACGAACGAATGCGGCTACGCCTTCGCCAGTTCTTCCACCAGCCGCTTCGCCACATCCTTGCTACTCACGCCATCACTCTCCGCCGTGAACGTCGTCATCACACGATGCCTCAGCACAGGCTCCGCGACTTCCATCACATCCTCCAGCCTCACCATGTAACTGCCATTCAGCGCAGCTCTCGCTTTGGCACCGAGAATCAAATACTGCACGGCACGAGGGCCGGCTCCCCAACTCACCAGAGGCTTCAGCCACGCGGGAGCCTCGCTGCTGGCAGGACGCGTCTTCCTCGCGAGATCGACGGCGAATTCGTAGATGTGATCCGGCACAGGAACGCGGCGCACCAAGTCCTGAAAGGCCAATACCTTGGCTCCATCCATGATGTGCTCGAGTTTGGGCAAACTTTGGCCGGTGGTGCTTTTGGCGATGGCGATTTCTTCATCGCGGCTCGGGTAATCGACACCGATCATGAACATGAAACGGTCGAGCTGGGCTTCGGGGAGAGGGTAGGTGCCTTCTTGCTCGATGGGGTTCTGCGTGGCGAGCACGAAGAACGGGCTGTCGAGCGTGTAGGTGCGGCCGGCGACGGTGACTTTGTGCTCCTGCATGGCTTCGAGCATGGCGGCCTGCGTTTTGGCGGGGGCGCGGTTGATTTCGTCGGCGAGGACGATGTTGGCGAAGACGGGGCCCTTGGCGAATTCGAAGGCGCGTTTGCCACCGGGCAGTTCCTGCAAAATGTCGGTGCCGGTGATGTCCATGGGCATCAAATCGGGCGTGAACTGGATGCGGCTGAAGCTGAGCGACATCGTTTCCGCGAGGCGGGAGATCAGCAGCGTCTTGGCGAGGCCGGGCACGCCCATCAGCAGGGCGTGGCCTCGCGCAAAGAGGCAGATGGCGAGCTGCTCGACGACTTTGTCCTGGCCGACGATGATCTTTTTGAGCTCGGTGCTGAGCTTCAGATACACTTGGCGGAGCTCATCAATGGCGGCGACATCGTCGGTGGGGAGGACTGGAGTGGACATGCGCCGTACAGCACCAGAAAACGGGTGGAATGACAAGGACGGGTTTCCGTTTTGGAAATGAAAAGAAGAAGCAGGCCCCACCTTCAACCTCTCCCACCATCCACAATTCAGAACGCACCTTTGCTTGTCTCCCCTGCCCTGCCGCTCCAAATCTCCCTGAATGCGCATCCTCATCGCTCCAGATAAATTCAAAGGCAGCCTCTCCGCCACCGTGGTGGCGCAAACCATCGCGGAGGCCTTCCATGAGCATCCAGGGCAGTTCGAACTCGATCTCTGCCCCATCGCCGATGGCGGCGAAGGCACTGCCGAGGCCATCATCACCGCGAAAAACGGTTCCTGGGTCGAGTGTCAGACCATCGACGCTCAAAACCGGGCCGTGACCGCGAAATACGGCCTAGCTGCGGCGGAGGCCGTGATGGAAATGAGCGCCGCCAGTGGCCTGGCCATGGTGAATGATCTCGTGCTCGATCCCGCGACCGCGAGCACCTATGGCACCGGTTTGATGATGCTCGATGCCATTCGCTGCGGAGCGAAACGGATCATCATCGGCATCGGCGGCAGCGCCACGAACGACGCTGGCACAGGCATGGCACGGGCACTCGGCTTTCGCTTTCTCGACGATCAAGACACGGAACTCGAAAATCTCCCACTCGACCTCGACAAGCTTCATCGCATCGAAAGCCCCACTGTAGGCGCATTCGCCAGAATGCGGGGAGACGGCCTCGTTCTGGCGAACGAGCCTACGGAAGTCCTCGTCGCCTGCGATGTGACGAATCCACTGCTTGGCCCCGAGGGCTGCACAAGGGTTTACGGCCCCCAAAAGGGCGTGGAAGACTTCGCCTACTTCGAAAGCCGCCTCGAACGCCTGGCGCACATTGTCGAACGGGACCTCGGCGTGAATCCGGCGGAGGTTCCAGGTGCCGGAGCGGCGGGTGGGCTTGGCTTTGGCCTCATGGCCTTTTGCGGTGCCCAGCTCACCAGCGGATTCGATTTGATCGCGGACCTCATCGATCTACGCCGCCGAGTCGCGGCGGCTGATTTCGTCATCACGGGGGAAGGTCGTGTTGATGCCCAAACGCTGCATGGCAAAGGACCGATGGGCGTGGCACTCTTGGCCCGTGAATTGGGAAAGCCCGTGGCCGCTCTCGCGGGGTTGATCGAGGCCCGAGAGGCCCTCTCACCTCATTTTGATCACCTCATTCAGGTGAAGCCGGAGGCAATGCCCATCCCTGAGGCGATTCAAAACGCCCGCGAACTGCTGCTCGCGGCTTCACGCACCTTGACCGCGAGACTGACGACGCCTACCTCCGCCGATGCCCGATGACGCCACGATGCTCCACCACCCCGATGCTCTCACCCGCCTGCGCTATGTGGTGCATCGGCTGCGTGCGCCGGGCGGTTGCCCGTGGGACATGGAGCAGACGCATGAGTCGCTGACCCCGCATGTCATTGAGGAAGCCTACGAAGTGGCCGAAGCCATCCGCGGCGGCGATCCGGCCCAGATTTGCGACGAACTCGGTGACATCCTGCTGCAACCCGTGCTGCATGCAGAGATCGCGAGTGAAAACGGTGCCTTCGATCTCGACCAGATGGCCCTCGGCCTCTGTGACAAGCTCATCCGCCGCCACCCGCACGTCTTTGGCGACACCACCGCCACCACGAGCGATGCCGTGCTCACCCAGTGGGACGCCATCAAGCGTGTGGAAAAGGGTACGCAGCACGAAGGCATGCTCCACAGCGTGGGCGGCGGCCTGCCAGCGCTGATGCGCGGCCAAAAGCTGCAAAAGAAGGCCGCGCGAGTCGGCTTCGACTGGCCGGATGCCGCGCCGGTCTTCGACAAGATCCGCGAGGAGACCGCCGAACTCGAAGAGGCCGTGCAAAGCGGCGATAAGAAGCACATCGAGGAAGAAATCGGCGATCTCTTCTTCAGCGTCGTCAATCTCGCCCGCAAACTCGGCATCGAATCCGAGTCCGCTCTCGCCGCTGCGAATGACAAGTTCGTGAAACGTTTCCACGCGATGGAAATCCACCTCCGCGAGCACGGGAAGGAACTCGGCAAACTCAGCCTCACCGAGATGGATGAGGCTTGGGATGCGGTGAAGAAGTCAGCGCCTTGACTCTGATGGATCTCAGCGGCTACCCATTTTCCAAGCTCTGGACGCAGGTGCGCTCGAAGTCGTGGCTGTGGCTTTTTCGGCGGCAGCAGATCGAGGATGGCGGGCGTCTTTTAAAGCATGGGGACATCGGGCTGGCAGGCGTGCATGTGTGCTCGGCAAGCGAGGTGGAGATCATTGCGGGTGTGGGCGCAGGTTTGTTCAACACGGCCTCCGTCACGGTGCATCTGCGGCTGCGGGAGGATGGATCGCTGGCGATGACCTCACACTGCACCTGCGTGCAGGGCACACTCTGCCAGCATGCGGCGGCCTTGATGCTAATGATGGAGATCGAGGAGGGCCGCCAGCGCATCGAACGAATGGCCTGCACCCAGGAAAAAGCCTCGCCCATGCCTCGCGACGAGGTGGCAGAGCCGGAGATCAGGAACGAACTCCCTCCCGCCGAGCCGAAACCGGTGCTCGTCGTGCGCCGCATCGCCGCCCAGGTGCCGCAGATCAACGCGAAGCGCGGCATTGGTGGCTGGGTGCCGCGCAGCATCGCCATCGCGCAGCCTTTTGCCGAGTATGAGGGCTGTCCTCGTCGCTTTGAGATGCTGGTGCGCAGCCCAGCCCATCAGTGGATGGATGAAGAAGGAGTGAAGCACACCGTGGTGCGGAATCTACGCTCAGAGCGGCTACTCCTGACAGATCTTTCCTCGCTCGGTTTCAAGCCCTTCGCCGAGGCGATGCCGGGCACGAAGGCGGAGGAATCCACGCTCGGCTACATGACGGCATCTGGAGATCATGCGCTGTTTTGGGCGCAGTTCCTTCAGGATCAGACGACGAAGCTCCGCGAGACGGGCTGGCGTGTGGAGGTGGCTGAAGACATCGGCTTTCAAATTCATGAGGCAAGCGAGGACGAATGGTTCAGCGATCTGCAAGGTGACAAGGGCGGTAAGGATTGGTTCGCACTGGATCTCGGCGTGGAGATCGAGGGCCGCCGCATCTCGCTCGTGCCGCTGTTGGTCGATTGCATCGACCAAGGCCTCACCGCGACCGTTTTGGAGAAGAATCTCGACCAGCGTTTCCTGCTCTCGCTCGGCGGAGATCGTGATGATGTGCTCTCCGTGCCTGCGGAGCGTCTTTTGGTGCTGCTGCGCTTCTTTGATGAACTGCTTTCGACTCGTCCGGTGCGCAAAGATGGCAAGCTACAGCTCGATAAGCTCCGCGCCGCGCAGCTCGCCACGCTCGATGGACTGCCGATTCGTGCTCCAGCGGAGCTTTCGGCCCTTTCGCAGCAGTTGGAGAACTTCCAACGCATCACGCTCATCGAGCCGCCGAAGTCGCTGAAGGCCAGTTTGCGCGATTATCAGCGCGAAGGTGCCTCGTGGATGCAATTCCTGCGCGAGTTCGGCCTGCACGGCATCTTGGCCGATGACATGGGCCTGGGCAAAACGCTGCAAACTTTGACGCACATCCTCATCGAGAAGGAAAGCGGCCGCATGGAGCATCCCTGCCTCATTCTGGCCCCCACGAGCGTTTTGCGAAACTGGATCAATGAGTCGATCAAATTCACGCCATCACTCAGCCTGCTACTGCTGCATGGGGACAGTCGGAAAAATGATTTCAAATTCCTCAAGCAGTATGACCTCGTGGTGACGAGCTACCCACTGCTCGTGCGGGATGCGGAAGTGCTCACCGCTCAGGACTGGCACATCGTCGCCCTCGACGAAGCGCAGAACATCAAGAACCCAAAAAGCCTCGCCGCGCAGGTTTGCGGCAGTTTGAAGGCGAAACATCGCCTCTGCCTCACCGGCACGCCGATGGAAAATCATCTCGGCGAGCTGTGGAGCCTCTTCCACTTCCTCATGCCCGGCTTGTTGAGCGATGCTGACACGTTTCGTCAGCACTATCGCAATCCGATTGAGCGCGATGCCGATGCCGATCGCCAAAAGCAACTCAGCACGCGCATTCAGCCGCTCATGCTACGCCGCACGAAAGACGCCGTGGCCAAGGAACTGCCGCCGAAGACCGAAATCCTGCACAGCATCACGCTCGGCCAGGCGCAGACCGATTTGTATGAGACGATCCGCGCAGCCATGGATAAACGCGTGCGTGAAGCCATCGCCGCCAATGGCCTCGATAAATCGCAAATCGTCGTGCTCGATGCGCTGCTGAAGCTCCGCCAGGTCTGCTGCCATCCAAAGCTGCTGAAACAAGAAACCGCGCAAAACCTCGAAGAATCCGCCAAAACGACCTATCTCATGGACGAGATGCTGCCCGAGCTGATCGAGGAAGGTCGGCGCATCCTCATCTTCTCGCAGTTCACGGAGATGCTGGCGCTCATCGAGGCTCGTTTGAAGAAGGACGGCACCCAATTCGTGAAACTCACCGGCAGCACGAAGGACCGCGAGACACCGATCCGCGAGTTTCAGACCGGCAACGTGCCTGTCTTTCTCATCAGTCTCAAAGCGGGCGGCGCGGGCCTGAATCTGACCGCCGCAGATACTGTGATTCATTACGATCCCTGGTGGAACCCCGCCGCCGAGGCGCAGGCGAGCGACCGTGCGCACCGAATCGGCCAGACGAAGCCCGTTTTCGTCCACAAACTCATCTGTGAAGGCACCATCGAAGAACGCGTGGTGGCGATGCAGCAAAAGAAGGCCGCACTCGTTGAGGGATTACTCACCGGCCGCACCGACAAGCTCCAGCTCACGCAGGCGGACATCCAGGCGCTTTTTGCGGTGGAGTGAGGCCGAATGGCCCGGAAACTGGCAAAGGAAGGTTTTTTGAATCTTTGAGCCTTTCAAACCTTCTCAAACCATTAAATTCATACGAATTATATTTTTTATATTGCGGACTTCTGAATTTTTTATTAAAATTCTGTCAATTCAGCAAATTATCAGCCATGTGTAACTCGTCTTTGATTCATTTTGGCACGGCAGCCTTCACCGCTGTCGTTTTGTCGTCCTGCGCTCTACCCAAGGGCGGCCTGTTCTCCCTCAAGAGCCAGCCGAATGAGGTGAAAACCTCTCCACCCCTGCAATCCGGCGTCCGATATGAGGTGCGAAAGGCCCTCGCCACCACGGTCCCCTTCCGACCCACAGATATCAAAGGCTACACTTTTGTACTGGATACCCCCAAGACCGCCTTTGAAAAGCCGCCGCTCATGCTGGCCTCCGCCAGCCGCCTCGGACCCAGCATGCGAGTGCGCACCACCGCCTACACGCATTCCGAGAGCGATCACATTGTTTATGGCGTGAAGAATGCCATCGGCACCAATTTGAAATACGGCATGGTCCGCAGCGCCGCGGCTGACTGGTCCCGGTTCCCAGTAGGCACCCGTTTCTCCATCGCCAGCGAGCCCGGCATTGTCTATGAAGTGGATGACTACGGCAGCGCCCTCGTCGGCACCGGCACGATCGATCTCTACAAGCCCAGCCGGGATGCGATGGACCAGTGGGGCGTGCGTCATGTGGATATTAAAGTGCTCCAATGGGGTTCCTACGACCGTAGCGCCCAACTGATGAAGGATCGCACCCGCTGGCCGCATGTGCGCCAGATGCTCAATAGCATCCAGACGCAGATCCGCGCGACCGGCGTGCCCGCGAAGCGCCTTCCTCTCACCGCCTCGCTCTGAGCACCGGTCAAAGCAGGCGATAACTCGGCATGAAAGCGGCGTTTACGACGCCTCATCATGCGACTGACTGCGATCCTGCTATCCTGCCTATTCTTTGCCTCTCCTGCCCTGCATGCTCAGGACAGGCCGAAAGCAGGTGGTGGCGGGGTCTCTGCCAAACGCGTCTCGAAGGTCCTCGAAGGCATTTCGCATGCCTCCACAGCCGAACGAGAAAAACTTCATCAAGATGTCGTGCGGGCTTTCGGCCTCAAAAACCTCGCCCAAGGCCGTGCCGCCGCCAAAATCGAGGAGACGACCGTCCTCTGGGCCATCCTCGATCCGCGACCGGCGAGTGTCGTCCGCGAAGACGGCACCCTCATCGGTGAGATGACCTCCCTCGGCGAGGACGGCCTCCAGGTACTGGCACGCGAGATCCCAAATTTCACCGATCTCAGCTACCGCATCGAGGCCGGCGGCATGCCCCGCATGGCTGGCAGCGCCCGCATTGAGCATTTCCCCCTCACCGCCGATAGCCAGCCGCAGGCCGACGTGCCGAAAGGCCGGCTGGAAAAGTTTGAGTGGAAGGACAGCAAGGTCTTCCCTGACACCGTGCGGGATGTCACCGTCTATCTTCCCGTCGGCCACCAACCCGGCGAGGAGACCTGCCTCATGGTCTGGCAGGATGGCAGCCGCCATGCCGACCCCAACGGCTCTCTCCGCGTGCCGGTCGTTTTTGATAATCTCATCCACCAAAAGGCCATGCCACGCACCGTGGGCATCTTCATCGATCCCGGCCGCAAGCCCAAGCAAAAGCCGGGCGATAAAGCCGCCAACCGCAGCTTCGAGTATGACTCACTCGGCGACGCGTATGTGCGCTTCCTTCTCAATGAAATCATCCCCGAGGTGAAAAAACGCCATGCCGTGAAGCTCCGCGCCTCGCCGGAAGCCTGGGCCATCGCCGGCGGCTCCTCCGGTGGCATCTGCGCCTTCACTGCCGCGTGGGAGCGGCCAGATCAATTCGGCAAAGTGCTCTCCTGGGTCGGCTCCTTCGTCGATCTGCGCGGCGGGCATGTCTATCCCTCACTCATCCGCCTTACCGAGCGGAAACCCATCCGCGTGTACCTGCTTGATGGCGAAAACGACCTCGACAATCCCTTCGGCAATTGGCCGCTCGCCAACAAACAGATGGCCGCCGCGTTCAAGTTCATGAACTACGACTTTCGCATCGACTGGAACCAATGCTTCCACGGCAGCAAAGGCATGGCCCCTGCCCTGCCGGAGGCTCTTCGCTGGCTCTGGCGCGATGTGAAATGAGCCACCTTTCCCTTCGCAAGCCCACTTCCAGCTTGTGTGCGGGCAGGGCGGCCTACCTTGAAACCATCCGAACCCCTTTGGAGGCCGCAATTTGACCTTTTCACCCCGCTCCTGGCTGCAAAGCGTGCGTCACAGCACGGAGCGGATCCTTGCCCTCGGCCGGGCGGTCGTGTCAGACAGCGCCCTCGATCCCTTCCCGCTGCGCCGCGCCTTCCTCGGCTATGGAAAACGCACCGCCACCGCCGATTTCAAGGCAGGTGCCACCGTCGCCATGCTCGCCATTCCCCAAGGCATGGCCTACGCCCTCATCGCCGGGCTGCCGCTGCACTATGGCATCACCTGCTCCGCCATCGCTGCGCTCATCGGGCCGATGCTCTCCAGCTCGCGCCACACCATCCTCGGCCCCACGAACGCCACCGCGTTCATGATCTTCTCCTACTTCGCCGCGTATCCGCAGCTCGACCGGCTCACGCACATGCCGCTGCTCGTGTTCATGACGGCGGCTCTGCTCCTCGCCGGAGCCTTTCTCCGCGTGGCGGACCTCACTCAATACATCAGCCGCACCGTCATCATCGCCTACGTCACCGGCGCAGCGCTGCTCATCACCGCCAGCCAGCTCCCCTCCGCCCTCGGTATCTCTGCGGAGGCGCTCAATCAGGGCATGCAGCCCGCCATCACACTGCCTGGCCACATCTTCCGCGTCCTCCGCTCCCTTCCGGCTTCGGACTGGGCCAGCGTGGCCTGCTCCGCTTCCACGCTCGCCATCTATCTCACTCTGAAAAAGTGGCGACCGCGCTTACCAGCCTTCGCCATCACGCTGATGGCCATTTCGCTCGTCTTCTGGCTGCTCGCAGGATTTGGCATTCATGCCGCCACCTTCAAAGACGCCGTCTTTTCATGGCAGGAACTGCTGCCGGTCTTCCCCGATTTCGTCTCCGCCGAGGCGCTGACGGACTCCAGCCGCCTCTTCGGCCTCGCCATGGCCCTCGCCTTTCTCGCCACGATGGAGACGAGTGTCATGTCGCGCACTCTCGCCGGCCGGGGCAGTCATCGCGTGGATCAAAACCAGGACATGCTCGGCCTCGGTGCCGCCAATCTCGCCTGCGCCTACCTCAGCGGCATGCCCGCCTCCGGCTCACTCACCCGCTCCGCTTTGAATTACCTCAGCGGAGCACGCACCGTCATCGCCAGCATGTGGAGCGGTCTTTTCTGCCTCGGCGGTGCCCTCACGCTCGGCTCCGCCGTGGCCCATGTGCCGCGTGCAGCCCTTGCCATGCTCGTCGTTTGCGTGGCCGTTTCTCTCTTCAATGCCCGCCACATCCGCATCTGCATGCAGGCCACGAATTCGGACGCGGTGGTCTTCCTCGTCACCCTCGCCGCCACCTGCATGATGCCGCTGCACGTCGCCATTTTCCTCGGTGTCGCCGTCTCCGTCATTCTTTACCTCCGCAAAGCCAGCCGGCCTCAGCTCGTCGAATACTCCTTCAATGAGGAAGGCAACCTCGCCGAGGCCAGCAAGGGACGCCAGCATCCCTCCATCTCCATCGTCCACGTCGAGGGCGAGCTCTTCTTCGGTGCTGCCGAGCTCTTCCGCACGCAGGTCCAGCGCACCTTTGCCGATCCCAATCTGCGCATCATCATCCTCCGCCTCAAGAACGCCCGTCACCTCGATGCCACCAGCGTTCTGGCCCTCGAAGAACTCCTCCGCGTACTCCGCGCCGACGACCGCCACCTCATCATCAGCGGCGCGAGCAAGGATGTGTATCGCGTGCTCAAAAACTCCGGCCTCGTCGAGGTCGTCGGGCGCGACAACATCTTCCTCGCCAGCCCCGCGAAC
Source organism: Verrucomicrobiaceae bacterium (assembly GCA_016713245.1). GTDB lineage: Bacteria > Verrucomicrobiota > Verrucomicrobiia > Verrucomicrobiales > Verrucomicrobiaceae > Prosthecobacter. Next base: position 493,866 of record JADJPM010000005.1, read on the forward strand.
CCCAATCTCTCCACCCGCAACGCCCTCAAACGAGCCCAGGACATCCTCGGCATCAAAGACGCCGACGTCCGCATCTACTTCGACCCCACGAAGCAGGCGAAGCCTTGAGGAGGCATTGAATGGAAAGCAGCGGTGTAGGCGCATTCGCCAGAATGCGGGGGCAAGAGGTCCGGCGTACACGCGACCTGTAGGCTCGTTCGCCAGAACGAGGATTTCCATGGGCTAGACAGGAGACTCGACCGCACCTGCAGCAGCGCTATCGTCTATTGTCGATCGTCTATTCCCTCCGCAGACAGCCCCTGCTGCACCACCACCGCCAGCGGTGCCACAATATTCACCGGCCAGGGCGCAAACTTCTCGATGATGCCCGGAGCCAGCTCCTTGCCGCTTTCGTAAGCCTTGCGGAACATCTCCAGTTTCGCGTCGATGTTATCGACGTGATGTAGCGCCACCGCCTCCGGCGTTTTTGGAAGCACCGGCGACCCAAACTCCAACGACCCATGATGCGCCGCGATCAAATGCAGCAAATGCAGCCGCACCGCATCCGAGGCGGGCTCCAGATGCAGCCACTCGGCCGACTCCGAGCGCTCCATCAGCTCACGCCAGAGCTTGTTCACCACCTCCAGCCCCAGCGGAATATGCCCCAGCATCTCCGCCGTCAGGTTGTAAGGCTGCGCGAAGCTGTTCTCCGCATGCACATTCTCCCACAACTTGCCGCAGTCATGAAACAGCACGCCCGCGATCATCAAATCGAGATTCAGCGCTGGATACACACCGCAGATCGCCGCCGCGCAGCGCATCATCTGCGCCACATGCTCCACCAGACCACCACGACGCGCATGATGGTTCCGCCGTGCCGCCGCAGTGCGTTTGAACCGCTCGCCATGCTTCTCCAAAAACATCGCACAGAGCACTTTCAACCTCGGATCACGGATTTCAGCGGTGAAGCGCACGATCTCATCAAAGTCCACCGCCTGCCGCAGAGCCAGTTCGGGATCTCCGTTCAGCAGCGTCGCCTTTTCCTCCTCGCTCAAAAGCCTCATGCGCGGCTGCTTCGGCTCCAGACCATACTTCCCCGTATCAACCCACTGCGCCGCCAGCTCGATGAAAACTCCGCGAGCGAGCTGCCCGGCATCGAGAAACAGCGGATTGTTATCAAACACCCGCCACACCAGCGCATCCGCCGCGTCCGCCAGCCTGATCTCGATGAACGGCGCTCCCGTGCTCGTCGTCTTCTCGATCTTCTGCTCCACCTGCACATGCACCCGGTACGGCTGCGCCTGCACCGAGGCGATCTGCTTCAATTGCGACAGCGTCAGCAAGTCAAGGTCGTGAGGTTCATTCATCCCGCGAGGCTAGCGTGAGCCTCACGGCCTGTCATCTTTCTTCGGTTCCACCTGAGACGCCGTCAATCCGGTCAATAACGTCAATCCGGTCAACAAGCCCCCCGCCTCACAGCACCATCCGCCTGCCCACTTCCTCACACAGGCCGATGAAGGTGCGCTCTGGCAGGTTCATGGGGTGCCCTTGAGGGTGGAGACGACCCAGTGGCACATCAGTTTGCCGCTTGGCAGCGGGAGCGGCACGAACTGGGGCGATGGCGACCCTGATGCAAGCGACTGAGCAGACCATCACGCGCATTTTAGCAAAATCGCGATGCCAACAGCAATTGCTGCAGCCACCACGACATGCGTCCAAGCCATCGCCGCTATACCGACGACTAGGGCGGCCCAAGTCCAGCGACGGTGTTCATTCACCAGCCAGGAAACACACCCCATCGCGGCAGAAATGAACCCTAGCAGGGTAGCCGCGACGCCCAGCTTCTTCGTTGCCGGCCAGGCTTCCTCTTCTGGTTTTGCCTCTGGATTTGCCGGGGCATTGCGCAGCTTATCCACGGTCTTTTTGACGGTGTCAGACAAAACGTCGGAAATCTCTTTGCTACGAGGCGGCGGCGGAGGCTCCGATTCCACCGACATCCGGTAAGCAGCCACACCAAGGCCGAAAAAGCCGAAGACAATACCCACCAGCGCAAAACGAATACCGTTGCGGAAAAAGGATCGGCGAGAAGCTGAATTGGCTGCCATGTCAGAAATGAAGCCTCGGAATAATTGAATTCAATGCGGATCATCCAAACACAGCGCAAAGACCGAAAATCACGCTTTCACGGTGGTTGTGCCGCACAGCCCTGCCTCCTCACGCCCTCGCGTCCACCATCCTCCGCCCCACTTCCTCGCACAGGCCGATGAACGTGCGCTCCGGCAGATTCATCGGACGGCCTTTGAGGGTGGAGACGACCCAGCGGCGCTTCAGTTTGCCTTTGGGAAGGGCGAGCGGCACGAGCTGGCCGGCTTCGATTTCGTTCTTGGCGATCCATCGCGCGGCGATTGCGACGCCGATGCCGAGTTTGGCGAGTTCTTTGGTGGCTTCGGAGCTGCCGAGCTCGATGAAGTTGTTGAGGCGCACGCCCTGCTTCATGAAGTACTCCTGCGTGAGGGCAAAGTTGAGGCTGTTGCGGCTGGCGACGATGAAGGTCTCGTTCGCGGCCTCTTTGAGCTTCGGCGGCTTTTGGGCCCATGGATGCAAAGGCGAGACGAGGAACTCGAGCTCGTCGTCAAAGATGGCGTGACAGCTTAGTTTGGCCGTTTCGGCGGGTTTGAGGCTCACGGTGATGTCCACCTGGTTTTTTTCGAGCTTCTCGATCGTGTCGGGCGTCTCGCCGCAGACGACTTTGATCTCGTATTGCGGGAAGCTCTCTTTGAATTCGCGAAACACCGTCGGCAGGATGAACTGCGCCGCGGCGGTGGTGCAGCCGATGCGCAGCTTGCCGCGGGGCGTTTGATCGAGCGTGCCGAGGATGCTCCTCGCGGCGCTCATGCTTTGCAGGATGTTCTCCGCGTGCGGCAGCAGCTCGCGGCCGGCGTGGGTGAGGTGAACGCTCTTGCCCTGGCGATGGAAAAGCTGCGTGCCCAGATCGTTTTCGAGCGACTTGATCGCATGACTGATGGCGCTCTGCGTGAGGTGCAGCTCGCGCCCGGCCTGCGTGAAGCTGCCGCTGCGGGCGAGGCAGATGAAGGCGCGGAGCTGGCGGGAATCGATGGCGTGTTCCATGAATACCATTCATACATCAGGTGAAAAACATTGCGCGTGGTTTCTGCATGGACCTGGCATGCTGGCACCGCGGCTGCTGAGTGGTGAGGCGTCATGCCAAACGCCGCCTCCAGTTCCAAATCCACCCTCAGCGGGGTCGTGCAGCCGGTGCGCATCGGGTTCATCCCGCTCGCCGACTGCGCTCCGCTGCTCGTGGCCAAGGAGCGTGAGTTGTTCCGCAAACATGGCGTTCGAGTTGAGTTAAGTTGTGAGGTCGGATGGGCCACCATTCGGGAAAAACTGCTCTACGGCCAGGTAGATGCCGCCCACGCCATTGCCGGCCTGGCGCTGGCGATGCGTCTCGGGCTGAGCACACCGCCCTGCCGGGTGGTGGCCCCATTCGTCTTCAATTTGCACGGCAATGCCATCACGCTGAGCCGCGACCTCTGGAACCGAGGCGTGCGCGATGCCGCCAGCCTGAAAAAACTCATCCGCAGCAGCACGAGCCGCAAATTCACCTTCGGCATGGTCTCGCGCTACGCCTCGCACTTCTTCCTGCTGCGCCAGTGGATGACCGCAGGTGGCATCGATGTGGAAAAAGACGTGCGCATCGTCGCCCTGCCGCCCACGCAGATGGCCTCGAGCCTCGAAGCAGGCCTCATCGACGGCTACTGCGTCGGCGAACCTTGGAATTCCTTTGCTGTCGAGCGTGGCACCGGCTGGATCGCCGCCACGAGCGAGCAGCTCGCGCCCGGTCATCCCGAAAAAGTGCTGCTCACCACCGAGACCTTCATCGAGCGGCACGCCGACGAGATCCGTGCCATCATCGCGGCGCTGAAAGAGTCCTGCGCCTTCTGCGATGCCAAAGAAAACCGCGCCGAGGTGGCCCACATCCTCGCTGAGAGCGGCTACTTCGCCGGCAACGAGGCCATCTTGAAGCGCTCGCTCGTCGGTCCGCTCGATCTCGGCACGGAGAAATCCGTCGAGGCCTCCCACTTCCACATCTTCCAGCGCCGCGAAGCGAATGAACCCACCTCCGAGCGTGGCCGCTGGCTCATCGATGAATTCATCGCGCACGGCCTCCTCACGCCGGCGCAGCGCCCAGAAGCCGCCGCCGCCCTGCGCGACTGCTGGACCTCCAGCGCCCTCCCTCTTCCCGAAGCACCCGCCGCCGCACCCAAACCCGCCACCAAGCCCAAGAAACGCTCACCCCTCGCCCACGCATGAACACCGCCACTCCGCTCACCCGTCGCAACATCCTCCGCCAAGCTGGTCTTGGCGCCCTCCTCTCCGGCCTGCCCTCGGGCTGGGTCGGCTCCGCCTACGCCGATGACTCGCCTGAGTCTCCCGATGTGAAACTCGGCATCATCGCCCTCACCGACTGCTCCAGCATCGTCGTGGCGCATGAAAAGGGTCTCTTCAAAAAATACGGCATCAATTCCACCGTGAGCAAAGGTGCGAGCTGGGCCGCCATCCGCGATTCGCTCTCCAATGGCGACATCCAGGCCACGCACATGCTCATCGGCATGCCGATTGCCTCCACCATGGGCCTCGGCGGTGCGCCGAAAAAGCCGATGATCATTCCATGGCTCATCAATCGCAATGGCCAGGCCATCTCGTTGAGCAATGCCTACAAAGGCAAGGTCGCCGATGATCCGAAGGCGCTGAAGCCCTTCGTCGATGCCGCGAAAGCCAGTGGCACGCCGCTCACCTTCGCGATGACCTTCCCGCCCGGCACCCACGCCATGTGGATGCGCTACTACCTCGCCGCAGGCGGCATCAATCCCGGCGACGCCGCAGGCGCTGGCGCGGATGTTTCCCTCATCACCGTGCCGCCTCCGCAGATGGTCGCGAACATGAAGGTCGGCAAGATGGACGGCTTCTGCGTGGGCGAACCTTGGAACGCCAAGACCATCGCGGACGACATCGGCTACACCTCGATCACCACGCAGGCCATGTGGAAGGATCATCCGGAGAAAGTCTGCGCCTTCACCGAGGAGTATGCCGCGAAGAATCCGAAGACCGTCAAAGCCGTGCTCAAGGCCCTGCATGAGGCCAGCGTGTGGCTCGACAAGATGGAGAACCGCCCCGAGCAGGCAAACATCGTCAGCGCCGCCACCTACATCAACTGCCCGCCGGAGACCATCCTCGGCCGCCTCGAAGGCAAATACCTCATGGGCGATGGCCGCAAGTTCAAGGACCCGAACTACATGATCTTCAGCGATCGCAACTGCAACTACCCGCAGGCCAAATACGCCAAGTGGTGGCTCACGCAGCTTCGCCGCTGGGGCTTCGTCGAAGGCGCTCCCGACTACGAAGGCGTCGCCAAGCAGGTCATGCGCTCCGACATCTATGAAGAAGCCATGAAGGAGATCGGCTACACCCACGGGGGTGCCGATACCAGCGCCGAGACCCTCTTCGATGGCATCAAGTTCGACCCCACCGCCGACCTCGAAGCCTACGCCGCCTCCTTCGCCGTGAAGACGATCAAAGGCTGACCGCCGGATTTATGATTTACGACTTACGATTTTTGATTTCCAAAGCCGCTCCGAAAGGGGCGGCGGCGGAAGTCGGCGTGAATCGGCAAATCATAAGTCAAAAATCATAAATCATAAATTCCGATGCATCCCCTCATCCAGAAATACAAACTCGACTCCATCTTCCTGCCGTTGGTCGCGATCTTCATCAGTTGCATCTTCTGGTATGCCATCGCCGGAAAGTCTGTCGTGACGGAAAAGGTCGATGATTTCGGCGACAAGATCAAAGTCACCAAACGCGCGGGTCTCTCCGCCGATCTGCCCACGCCCGTCGAAACCTGGACGGCCAGCAAACCCTACATCGTCGAGCCTTTCGCGAAGCGTGGTGAGCTGGATCAGGGCATCCTCCGCTTCACTTGGATGTCACTCGTGCTCGTGGCACAGGGTTATTTCATCGCGCTCATCATCGGAACGCCCGTGGGCTTCTTCCTCGGGCTGTCAAAGCAGTTCACGAAGGCCTTTGATCCCATCATTCAGGTGCTGCGACCCGTTTCGCCTCTCGCCTGGCTGCCGCTGGGCATGATCCTCTTCAGCGGTGTCAAAGTCCTGGATGCCGATGGGCGCACCACCTTCGGTGCCTCCGATGCCGCAGCGCTCTTCACCATCGCCATCTGCGCCATGTGGCCCACCGTGATGAACACCGCCGTCGGCGTCCGTGCCGTGCCGGTGGACTACCTGAATGTCGCCAAGGTGCTCAAACTCTCGAAGTGGAAGACGCTCTGGAAGGTCCTCGTGCCCGCCACGCTGCCCTACATGTTCACCGGCTTCCGTTTGAGCCTCGGCATCGCCTGGCTCGTCATCGTCGCCGTCGAAATGCTCACGGGTCGTCCCGGCGTCGGCGGCTTCCTCTGGCAGCAATACAACGCCAACAGCTACGCCCACATCATCCTCTGCATCCTCACCATCGGCGTCATCGGCTACATCCTCGACCGCCTCATGAGCGTGGTCGAAGGCCGGTTCAAGACAGCCTGAGCATCATTTATGATTTACGACTTACGACTTATGATTTCTGGCCGTTCGGCGCTTGGTCGTCGCTCGCGTGGCGTTGAAGATTTTCGTGAGTTCTTCGGCTTCTTGAAGAAGGGCCTTCAGGCGCTTGGAGGGCAGCAACTTGGCTTTTTCGGCCAGTTCGATCCAAAACCCGCTTTCGTCGGCCTCTTCGAGCACAATCGTGATCTTGTTGATGAAGTCGGCATCGGATTTGGCCCTCAAAGCAGCCCGATAATTCGCCGCCACCGAGGTTCCGCTCCTCGCGATTTGATTTCCGACCGTTTTGCCAGCCGTCGTCTTCGGCAGCGCATCCACCATCGTGAGGACTCGCACCGCAAAGTCCATGGTCCGTTCTTTGAGCTCTTGGTTCGTCATAGGAACGCCATTCCAAATCATAAGTCATAAATCGTAAATCATAAATCTCATGCCGCTTATCGAAATCAAAGGTGCCTCCAAAGGCTTCGGGCTACCCGGTTCGCGAACCGAAGTCCTCAAGGACATCAACCTGAGTGTCGAAGAAGGCGAGTTCGTCGTCATCGTCGGCTACTCGGGCTCCGGAAAGAGCACGCTGATCAATTTGATCTCCGGTCTCGTGAAGCCCGATACCGGCGAAGCGCTCATCGAGGGCAAAAAGATCACCGAACCTGGCCCGGATCGCGGGTTGGTCTTCCAGAACTACTCGTTGCTTCCGTGGCTCACCGTCGAAGAAAACATCGCGCTCGCGGTTGATGAGGTTTTCAAGGATTGGACACTGGAGCAGCGCAAAGCACACGTCGCCAAACACATCGCGATGGTCAAACTGACGCCGGCGGCACATAAACTGCCCAAAGAGCTCTCCGGCGGCATGCGGCAGCGTGTTTCCGTCGCTCGCACCCTCGCGATGAATCCGAAGGTGCTGCTCATGGACGAGCCTTTGAGCGCTTTGGATGCTTTGACGCGTGCGCAGCTCCAGGACGAGATCAGCGACATCTGGATGAACAACAAGACGACGGTCATCTGGATCACGAACGACCCCGATGAGGCCATTTTGGTCGCCGACAAGGTCATCCCGCTGCTCCCCACCTCGCCCGCGACCTTGGGCGAGCCGATGATCATCGACCTCGATCGCCCACGCGACCGCCGCAGCATCAATCACGACCCCAAATTCAAAAAACTGCGCACGCAGCTCATCACCACGCTGCTCGATGCCAAAGGCCGCACGAAATCGAAGACCAGCCTCAAGCTCACGCTGCCGGACATCCTTCCCGAAGACCTCACCACCGTGAACACCCTGCAATTCCTCAACCGCAGCGGTCCGAAACGCCGCACCGCCGACAAACGCGAAGAAGTGGAGGTGGCCGCATGAGCACGCACAAGCCCCCCATGCTCGAATTGGATCGCCTTTGGAAGATCTACGACACGCCCAAAGGACCGGCCACCATCGTCAAAAACTTCAACCTCAAGCTCAAGGAGGGCGAGTTCGCCACGCTCATCGGCCACAGCGGCTGCGGCAAAAGCACCGTCCTCATGATGGTCGCCGGTTTGAGCGATCTCTCGAAGGGCAACATGATTCTCGCCGGCAAAGAAGCCGTCGGCCCGGGGCCGGATCGCGGCATCGTGTTCCAATCGCCCTGCCTGCTGCCGTGGATGAGCGCGTTTGAAAACGTCATGCTCGGCGTGAACCAGGTCTATTTCACCGCCAGCAAGGCCGAGCGCCGCCAGATGGCCGAGTACTACCTCAGCATCGTCGGTCTCGCCGATGCCATGCACAAGTTCCCCGGCGAGCTCTCCCAAGGCATGCGCCAGCGCGTCGGCATCGCCCGCGCCTTCGCCTTGCAGCCGAAGATGCTGCTCCTCGACGAGCCTTTTGGCATGCTCGACTCCCTCACGCGCTACGAGCTTCAAGAAGTGCTGCTCGACCTCTGGCGTCGCAATCGCATCACCACGCTGATGGTCACGCACGATGTCGATGAGGCCATCTTCCTCTCCGACCGCGTCATCATGATGACCGACGGCCCCGAAGCCGAGGTCGGCGACATTTTAAAGATCCCCTTCGAGCGTCCGCGCAGTCGCAAAGAGATCATGGAAGACCCGCGCTACTACGAGCTGCGCGAGCACCTCATCACCTTCCTCAACGACAAATCCCACATCCGCCCCAGCCGCGAGCCCGAGTTCAAACCCTCCCCCGACATGGCCGCCGAAATGGCCGCCCACGGCATGCCTGCGGCGGCTTGAGGTTGACGATGACTTCGCAAAGGTCGCCTCAATACCCACGCGCAAATTGGATGTCGAGCGTCTGCATGTAGGTGTGCAGGCCGGCATCTTGCACGGGTAGGACGATGGCGTCCTCGTCGCTTTCGTTGTGGTGGGAGTGCCACCAGCCGGGGGGCGTCACGAAGGCTCCGCCGGCGACCCAGTTGGCGCGGACGGGGTTGATGATGTTGCCATCGCTGTCGAGATCGCGGCCGATCATGGTGTAAACGCCTTCCGTGGCCTTCACGGCGAAATCGAGGGCGATGGAGTTGTGCCGGTGGGCCTTCTGTTTGCTCTTCGCGGGCAGCAGATTGTAGAGCGACCACATGGAGTGCGTGAGCGTCTTCGTCTGCGGGCAGTCGGGATTCGCCAGCAGGATGCCGTTGCGATTCTTGTCCTTGCCCTCGTTTTCCTTTCGCACCTTCTCCAGTTCGCTCGTGAGCAGCTCACGCGAGAAATAGAGCGGCCGAAATCTCGGGCTGACGGGCTTGGCTCCGAGGAAATCCATCAGCGGCTGGTCATTCACCCAGTAGAAGGCGCTGTCCTCGCTGGCGTGATGCCGGATCTCGCCCGTGGCAGGCAGCGCAAAGAGATCGCCCGTCTTCCAACTGAGGGTTTGGCCGTCGATCACACTGAAACCCGCGCCGCGGATCACATAAAACACCTGACTGCTCGCATGGCACGCGGTGGGCAGCTCCTCACCCGCGGCGATGTGGATGAAATTCGCCAGCAGGCTGGGCCCGGTGACCGGATAGCTCGTTTCGAGCTGCTTCGACAGCTCCAGCGGAATGATTCGCGTCTCGGCGAGGTGATGCATCGAGGGCGGAAACACATCAATCGCGATCCGCGGCATGCGCGGGTTCGCCGCGCTGCCATACTCGAAGAACAGGCCGTGCTTTTCCCATTCGTGATTGCAGGTCGGGGCGGTGGCTGAGGTGGTGGCAGTCATGGCGTTGGAGGAAGGTTCGAGGAAGAATACGCATCGCTGAGGCGGCAAGGGAAGCGCTTTTGTCAGTCGAGGAAGCAGACCTCCCCTCTTCCTTGAGGTTTACTTCTCGAAGTTTAGCCCTTCGACGAACTCGTTCGCTTGGAAGAACGCCGGGCTGGTCACGCGTTTGCCGCCGACGGTGAGGTTTTCGAAGGTCAGGCCTTTGATGCGGGCCTGATCGCTGCCCCGGAGCATCTGCGGCTCGCCGATGACGCTGGGGGCGGTGATGGAGATGTTTTGGAAGAGGATGCCGGAGAGGTCGCCGCGGCCGCGTTGGTCGTCGCCGTAGGGCTTCGGCATGGCCATGCAGATGAAGAACTGTTGAAGCGTGGGGCGTGGGTCGGAGATGCGGATGTTGCGGAAGATCACACCGGCACCTGCCGCGCCTTCGCCTTCGCCGCGCATGTTGAAAACGCGGCCGCCGCTCCAGTGATGCCATTTGGCGCGGGAATAGATCACGTCGCAGTCTTCGATGATGAGCTTGTGGTCCGGGAGCGCACTGAGGACGAAGGAGGAGCCGTTGGCATCGTTCCACAACACCACGCGGCGGATGCCGAGGCCGTTTGCATAGAGCGAGTCATCCTGCGTGCGGATGAAGCAGTCCTCGATGCGGGTGTTGCCAAACGGATTGATGCCGTCGCCATTGGCACGCCAGGTGAAGATCTTGGTCCAACGGACGTCATTGGGATGACCTTCTTTGTAGCCGTTGATCAGCATGACCGAGTGCGACGCGGAATCGGCGATGGTGAGTCCTTCCACTTGCGTGTCGCTGGCTCCAAAAATCTCGATGGGCTTGCGGCTGCCCTTAGAACCGCCTCCGAAGAGCTTCCCCAACGCGCTCGCGTGCTTCAATCGCGCCCCGGAAAGCGTGCCGTGGCCAAAGAGGCGGATGTGATGACCATCGGGCCATTCGGCGTTGTGAAAGGAGCCATACACGATCGCATCGCCAGGGATGTAATACTGGCGATTTGCATGCACCGGAAAGGCCGAGCCGATGTCGTGCACGCCGGGGAGAAAGTAGAGCGTGCGCCAATCGCCATCCGCGGGTGGTTTCTCGCCGGGTTTCACGGCGAGCACGCCTGGGTCATGCAGCGTGGGTTTGCCCGCGAGCGGTGGATTGGCAAACAGCGAGATCGTGTGGAGCGGCGGCCCTTGGTAGCCCTTGCCGGTGTCCTGGCCGTCCATCTGGCCATCGATGTCCACGGCGACGAGGCAGGGCTTGTCGAGTTTTACGAGCGCTTTGCCATCCTTCACGGAGCAGGCGGAGGCTTGGCGCTTCGGATGCACGGCGGCGCTGCGAATGGGCTGCCCATTGACGCGAGAGATCTCGATCTCGACGGGACCGGAGGTCTCAAAGTTCACGTAGGTGTGGGTCCAGCCCCTCAGCGTGTCAAAGTAAGCCTCCTCATCCTTGCATTCCGTCTGCCAAGCGAAAGCGTCACGCCATGCGCCGCTATCGCCACTCGGGCGAATGCGGAGCCGATAGTGGGCCGATGGAGCGAGTCCGGGCACGGCTGGATAGACAACGAGGTCGGCAGCGAGGGCCGCGTAACTGGATCCGAAGAGAATTATACCAATGAGGAGGGCTTTCATGACATGGAGTTGAATAGAGGCGTGCGGTGTCGTGTCACGCTCCGCAAAGAGGCGGAGGAAGTGTTCGTGGCGCGGGTCGTCGAGGCTGGGCATGGGCTGACTCATCCGCCCATTTCCAGAAACCGCGTGTGTTTGCAGGAAAAAGTTTCGGCACAGCGCCGCGTCCATGAACGGAATTCATCCAAACCACGCAAAGGATTCAAGCTGCTGCTTGGCGGGTGAGTGAGCTTTGGCACGGGGCTGGCTGAGTGGATTGGGCATTCCCTCGACCCTACAGCCGCCGCGTAGCCGAAAACCCAAACACCACACCCACACACCGCACTACCATGAAAAGGCTGCTTCCGATCCTGCTCGCGACGACCGCCGTGTCGTTCGCCAAAACACCTGCTGTTCCCCCTCCGGCGCCTCCCCCGCCGCCCGTGCCAGGCTTTACCCTCGCACCGCCGCCACCCGCCTACAAGCCGCTCAAGTACGGTGCCCTCACCATCGACGTGCAGGAGAAGATGCGCTTTGAAGTGCGTGACAACAATTTCGACTTCAACAGCGCTGTGAACGGCCCCCAGGACGCCTCGTGGCTGCTGCAGCGCTTTCGTCTTGGCCTCGGTTACGACGTGAACCCATGGCTGAAATTCTACATCCAGGGCCAGGACATCCGCGAGCTCGGCGGCAGCCGACCGAACAACGTCGGCACCTTCGCCGCGGAAGGCGATGACAGCTTCGACATCCTCAAAGCCTATGTGCAGCTCGGCAATCCGAAGAAAGGTCTCAGCGCCACGCTCGGACGCCAGTTCCTCAGCTACGGCGACCAGCGTCTCGTCGGTCCGCTCGAGTGGCTGAACTCCGCCCGCACTTTCGATGCGGCGAAGTTCCGTTACACCGCGGAAAAATACTCGCTCGACTTCTTCGTGTCGTCGCCCGTCGCCTTCACGAACAACATGTGGAACCAGTCGCCCTTCCTCGACAACGACGAGGCGTCGAATGACTACTTCAGCGGCATCTATGCCTCCACGCTGTTCGTGCCGTTCAATCTCACGACGGACTTTTACCTCTTCAAGAAGAGCGATGACGGCAATGGTAACTTCGGTGCCCGCCGCGGCGACACGGATTTCTACACCTTCGGCACCCTGTGGAAGGGCGATCCGAAAAAGCTCGGCGGCTGGGACTACACCACCGAGATGGCCTACCAGTTCGGCGAAGTCAGCGGTCGCGATTTGAGCGCCTTCGCCGGTCACTGGGCCGTCGGCAAAAACTGGCTCACACACCCATGGAAGCCACGCGTCGGCCTGCAATACAACTACAGCCCCGGCGACAGCAATGCCGCGGATGGCGACATCGGCACCTTCCAAAACCTGTATCCCACGAACCACCTTTTCTACGGCTACATGGACACCACGGGCTGGATCAACATGCACAATCCGCAGCTCAACATCAGCTTCTCCCCCACACCGAAGCTGAAGATCATGCTCGACTACCACCTCTACTGGAACGCCACGAATTCCGACGCCTGGTATCGAGTGAACGGCGTCACCACCGTGCGTCCGCTCAATGCCGCCGCCACCGGTGCCAGCAGCAGCTTCCGCGGCCAGGAGATCGACCTCACCGCGATCTACAAGCTTAACCCGCACGTCGGCATCATGGCCGGCTACAGCTACTTCATCGCCGGTGATTACCTGAAGGCCACCGGAGCATCCGACAACGCCCAGTTCGGTTACGTGCAGGTGCAGATCGATTTCTAAACCGCGTCCGTCATGCAGATCACGCCGCTCATTCCTGAAAACGCCCCCTTTACCGCCGATCAACGCGCCTGGTTGAATGGATTCCTCGCCGGAGTCCTCCAGCGCGGCGGCGGAGTGAAAGGTGCCTCAGCACCTGCCGAGGCGAAAAAGCCTCTGCTCATCGCCTTCGGCAGTCAGAGCGGCAACGCGGAAAGTTTGGCCAAGCGGCTGGCCAGGGAAGCATCGGGTCGAGGTTTCGCAGCGCGAGCTGCGGGCCTCGACTCGCTGCAACCAGCCGATCTCATCCAAGACAAGAACGTCCTCCTCATCACCTCGACATGGGGAGAGGGCGACATGCCTGACAACGCCGTCTCCTTCTGGGACGCCATCAATCAAAACGGCAGCAGCCCCAAATTCGACGGCGTGAACTACTCCGTCCTCGCCCTCGGCGATAAAAACTATGGCGACACCTTCTGCCTCGCCGGCAAGAAACTCGATCAACGCCTCGCCGAACTCGGCGCCACCCGCGTGGTGGACCGCGTGGACTGCGATGTCGATTTCGACGACCTCGCCAAAGAGTGGTCGAAGAATGCTTTCAGCATCTTCAGTGGCAAAGAAAGTGGCACAGGTTTTCAACCTGTGCAGTCCGATGAAGAAGCCAATGGTTGGTCAAAGAAGCGCCCTTTCCCCGCCAAACTCATCGCCAACGACACGCTGAACGCCCCCGGCAGCGCCAAGGACACCCACCACATCGCTTTCTCGCTCACCGGCAGCGGCCTCACCTACGAAGTGGGAGATGCCCTCGGCGTCTTCGTCCAAAACTGCCCCGAAGTCGTCGATGCCGTCATCGCCGCCCACGGTTACGATCCAAACGCCCAAGTCGGCAGCAAAACCCTCCGCGAGGTTCTTCTCACCGATTACGAAATCCGCAGCCTCCTCGGCAAAACGCCCGAATCCGGCCTCACGCTCGATTCCTTCCTCGAAAACCTCCGCAAGCTTCAGCCGCGCCTCTACTCCATCGCCAGCAGCATCAAAGCGCATCCGGATGAAGTGCATCTCTGTGTCGGTGCCGTGCGCTACACGACCGATGGCATCGCGCACAAAGGTGTCGCCTCCACCTTCCTCTCGGATCGTCTCGCTCTTGGCGACACCACCGGCATCTACTTTAACGCCGCGAATCATTTCCGCCTGCCCACCGACCTCACGAAGCCCGTCATCATGGTCGGCCCAGGCACCGGCATCGCGCCCTTCCGTGCCTTCCTCGAAGAACGAGAGGCCACCAAAGCCCCCGGCAAAAACTGGCTCTTCTTCGGCGATCAAAAACGCAGCACCGACTTCCTCTACCACGATCAAATCATCGCCTGGGTGCAAAGCGGCCATCTCACCCGTCTCGACACCGCCTTCAGCCGCGATCAGGAGGAAAAAATCTACGTTCAAACCCGCATGCTCCAAGCCGCCAGCGAACTCTGGCAATGGCTCGAAGAAGGTGCCCACTTCTACGTCTGCGGCGACGCCAAACGCATGGCGAAGGACGTCGATGATGCCCTCCACAAGATCGTCGAAACCCAAGGCAACAAAACCGCCGACGAAGCCGCCGCCTACGTCGCCGAGATGAAGAAAACCAAACGCTACGCCCGCGATGTCTATTGAGCCTCCAAAGTGGAACAGGTTTTCAACCTGTTCAGCATCGGCCGAAGTCGTTCAAGCCGCGAAAACACCGCTTCGGCACATCACGCACTCAACCACGCGCCAGCGCCCTGGAGCGCGCTGGCCCTCCAGCACTTTCCGAACGTCGCCAAGCCCCCGAAAAGCTCCAGAGGGCTGGAGCACTGCAAAACGCTGTCGCGCCTTTCAAGCGCTTCAGGACTCACAACTTCATCTCGTTCAGCAACGCCTCGATGCTCAGCCCTCGCTGAAGAGCGATCTCGTGCAAAATCGCCGACAAAGTGCCGACCTTCAGCGGCTTGTGATTGGGCACCGTCACGGAATGCGGTCGCGGAGAAACGCATTTCGCGATCATGTGACTGCCCACCTGTCTTTCGAACACGTATCCGATGCGTCGCAATCCGCGAAGCAGTTCATCCCCCGTGAGATCGCGTGGCAGCTTCATGCCGCCTCAAGAATGCGGTCTTCCGTCATGTGCAGCCTGATCCGGCCCGGTTTCACCGCAGAATCCGCAAAGTGGCAGCTCACCGCGTCCTTCACCATCGCTTCCAGCTCTTCCCAGGAATCTCCCTGCGTCGCGATCAATCCTTCCGGCAGCCGGCAATCAGCCGTGAAGCCACCTTCCTCCGCAGGACGCACTCTGAAAACCAGTTCGAGATCATTCATGCCATGAGTATTGCCCTGCCCAGTCTCAAATCAAGCCCAGCGATGCCCGCGCCTCCGGGCGAGGACTTCACTGGCGAGCAAAAGCGCTACCTCGAAGGCTTCTTCGCCGGCATCGCCGCAGGTGCCGTGAGCTTCGGCGATCTCGCTCCTGCTCCCGCTGCGCCAGCGGGACCTGCTCTGGATGATTTGACCAAAGAAGAGCGCATCAAACGCGAACTCCACCCTTTCGATGCCATCGAGCAGCTCGTGCTGGATGCACGCTGGAACGCCAAACCGGAACCCGAATCCGTCTTCCGCTACAAGTGGAACGGCCTGTTCTGGCTGAATCCCGTCAAAGACGGTTACATGTGCCGTCTGCGCATTCCGGGCGGCGTGGTGAAGAGCTACCAACTTCGTGAACTGGCCTCGATCACGAGTGAACTGACCTCCGGCTACATCCAGATCACCACGCGGAACAATTTCCAAATCCGCCTCATCGAGCCCAAAAACTGCCCCGAGGTGCTTCGCCGCATCCAAGGCTGCGGGTTGCACTCAAAGGGCGCGGGTGCAGACAACATCCGCAACATCACGATGAACCCCTGCGCGGGTTACGATCCTTATGAACTCATCGATGTGCGTCCGCTGGTGAACGAGCTCGCCACGCTCATCATCGGCTCGAAGGAGTTCTACGACCTGCCGCGCAAGTTCAACATCGCCTACGACGGCGGTGGACTGATTTCCTCCGTCGAAGACACGAACGACATCGGGGCCAGCGCGGTGAAGATCGGCGATGAAGTGTATTTTCGTATCTTGCTCGGCGGTGTCACCGGCCACCAGACTTTTGCCAGCGATTGGGGCGTCATTGTGAAGCCGGAGCAGCTCAACGATGTCATGGTGGCCTTGCTGCGCGTCTTCATCCAGTTCGGCGACCGCACGAATCGCAAGAAGGCCCGCTTCAAATATGTGATTGAGGACAAAGGACTCGATGGCGTGCTCGCCGAGGCGGAAAAGCATCTCAAATTCAAGCTCACCCGCCTTCCGCCCGACTCACCGACGCAGGAGAAGCGCTCCCATTCGCAGCAAGGCCACTCGCATGTCGGCATTTACCCGCAGAAGCAGGAAGGGCTCGTTTATGTCGGTGCCAGCGTGCCCGTCGGCCAAATGACCGCGAAGCAGATGGAGCGCATCGCCGACCTCGCCGACAGCTACGGCAGCGGAGAAGTGCGGCTCACTGTTTGGCAGAATTTCATCATTCCGAACGTCAAAGCCGCCTACGCCGCCACGTTGGCCAAATCGCTCAAAAAGCTCGGCTTCCCCTGCGAGCAGTCACCGCTGCGAAACGGCTTCGTCGCCTGCACGGGCAGCAAATACTGCAAATTTGCCGCCACGGACACCAAGGGCAACGCCATTGCCATGATGGACTACCTCGACAAGCGCGTGAAGCTCGACAAGCCGGTCAACATCCACTTCACCGGCTGCGCCCACTCCTGCGCCCAGCATTTCATGGGCGATATCGGCCTGCTCGGCACCAAGGTGAAATCCGAAAGCGGTGAAGGCTACCACATCACCGTCGGCGGCGGCTTCGGCGAGAACCGCAAGATCGGCCGCCAGGTCTTCAGCGGTGTTTCGGTCGAAAGCCTCGGCGAAACCCTCGAAGGCATGCTCAAAGGCTATCTCAAAGGCCGCAGCAGCCCGGAGGAGAGCTTTCACAGCTTTTGCAACCGGCACTCGGTGAACGAACTGCAAGTGGCGTTCGATCCGGCGGCCTAATTTATGACTTACGATTTATGATTTATGATTTGGCAAACGATCAAGAGGCGGGCGGCGGAGGCGCTCCTTCTCAAATCGTAAATCATAAATCGAAAATCATAAGTGAAGCGCTCCAAGAGCAGCAAACCCTCCGCACTCCCGTAGCCCTCTTCTCCGAGGAGTTTGATGCACGAACGGTCAAAGACCGCTTTTCCCACCTGATCCCGCTTTCGAAGCCCACACCCGGCGAGCAGTATGGTTTTGAGGTGAATCTCGATGCCTGCACCGGCTGCAAAGCCTGCGTCGCGGCCTGTCACTCGCTGAACGGGCTCGATGACAATGAATCGTGGCGGGATGTGGGGTTGTTGGTGGGATTGGAAAAGAAGCCGTATGTGCAGACGGTCACCACGGCCTGTCATCACTGCGAAGATCCCGCGTGCTCGAATGGCTGTCCGGTGCTCGCGTATGACAAAGATCCGGTCACCGGCATCGTGCGGCATCTCGATGACCAATGCATCGGCTGCAGCTACTGCATCCTGAAGTGCCCGTATGACGTGCCGAAGTTCAACCTGAAACGCGGTATCGTGCGCAAGTGCGACATGTGCCAGGGCCGCCTCGCCGAAGGCGAAGCACCCGCCTGCGTGCAGGCCTGCCCGAACGAGGCGATTAAGATCCAGGTGGTGAAACTCAGCGAGGTGCCGGATCGCGGCCAGATCATCGCTGGGGCGTTTGATTCGAGTTACACGCGACCCACCACGACGTATGTTTCATCTAAGCCGAGCCCGGAGTCGAAGCCTGCCGATGAGGGCCAACTCCGTCTCGATCACGCTCACCTGCCACTGACTTGGATGCTCGTGCTCACGCAGATGAGTGCGGGGACGTTTTTGGTGACTGCATTGACCTCTTTGACTGGATTGACAGGGCAACGCGAGGCTTGGGTTTGCTCGTTGGTGGGTTTCATCATGGGTGTTTTCGGCATCGCGTTGAGCGTTTTGCATCTCGGGCAGCCTTTGAAGGCCTGGCGGGCGTTTTTGGGCTGGCGCAAATCGTGGCTCTCGCGCGAAATCATCGCCTTCGGGCTGTTAGCGAATCTGGGGGCCATTTCGCTGTTTTTTCCATCCAGGCTCACACTGAGCCTCGCGGCACTCGCAGGCGTTTTGGCGGTTTACACTTCGGTGATGGTCTATGTGGACACTCGGAGGCCGTTTTGGTCGATGAAGCTCACCGGTGGCAAATTCTTCGGGACGATGCTCTTGCTCGGCACGGCCATTCCCGGCGTGATTTGGGCCTGGATGGGGCATCCGCTGGCGAAAGTCGCCGTTCCGACCGCCCTCGTGCTGCGCTGGTGCGTTTCGCTGTTTGAGATGCGGGAGATTAAAATAGCCCGTCAGGATGCATCGAGCCCCTGGCACATGTCTGCCCGCATTCTCACCGAAAAACTGCCGCATCTGCTCCACGCCCGCAAAATCATGCTGTGCATGGTCGGCATCATTTTGCCGGCCATCATCTTCACGCAGTTCCATGTGGCTGCCGTCTTCACCTTGTCCGTCGCGATTACGCTGTGCAGCCAGTTGATCGAGCGACACTACTTCTTCACCGCCTGCCACGGTCCGAAAATGCCCGGTAACTGAAATGAATACATCAACCACCACTTTGAATTTGGTAGAAAGATTGAGGGTAGAAAAATTTTCCCAAACCTCTGTTTCTGAAATCTTTCTACCCCTAATTTTTCTACCAAAAGTCTGATGCTAACTATCCCTGCCATGACTTTCCGCGAATGGACCGGCCCGCTGACGGCGGATCTGGTGCGCGAGCCGGTGAAGTTCGGGCTGGGGCAAATTCCGTCGCTGCTGAAGCCGGATGCGGTGACGAAGGCGGTGTGCGGTTTCTGCTCCACCGGCTGCGGATTGAACATTCACCTCAAAGACGGCGCGGCGATCAATCTCACGCCTGATCCCGACTATCCCGTGAACCTCGGCACAGCCTGTCCAAAGGGCTGGGAGGCGCTGAGCGTGCTCGATGCACCGGATCGGGCTCGCATGCCGTTGCTGCATGGCAAGGAAGTCGATTGGGACACGGCGCTGCGTTACTTCTGCGATCAGATGAAGCGCATCCTTGATCAGCATGGTCCCGAGGCGGCGGCGTTTCTCAGCACGGGACAGATCATGTTCGAGGAGATGGCCTTCCTCGGTGCCTTGGCGAAGTTTGGCATGGGCATGATCCATGGCGATGGCAACACGCGCCAATGCATGGCCACAGCCGTGACCGCCTACAAAGAAAGCTTCGGCTTCGACGCGCCGCCCTTCACCTACGCCGACTTTGAGGAGAGTGATGTGCTCGTCTTCATCGGCGCGAATCCCTGCATCGCCCATCCGATCATGTGGCAGCGTGTTTTGCGGAACAAGAAGCAGCCGGAGATCATCGTGGTGGACCCACGCACGACTGAAACCGCGATGGCCGCCACGCAGCACTACGCCATCAAGCCAAAGAGCGATCTGACGCTGCTCTATGGCCTCGCACATCTGCTCATCCGCGATGGAGGTGTCGATCAAAGCTTCGTTGAGGCCCACACGAATGGATTTGATGCCTTTGCGGCTTTTTTGGCGGCTTTTACGCCAGAACGTGTCTCCGCAGAATCGGGCATCAGCATCGAAAGACTGCTCCATTTTGCCAAAACCATCCGAGACGGCAAAGCGGTCAGCTTTTGGTGGACGATGGGCGTGAATCAAGGCCACCAAGCCACGCGCACGGCGCAGGCGATCATCAATCTGGCGCTGATGACCGGCAACATCGGCAAACCCGGCACCGGAGCGAATTCGATCACCGGCCAGTGCAATGCGATGGGGTCACGTTTGTTCTCGAACACGACCAACTTGCTCGGTGGACATGATTTTCGGAATGCGGCGCATCGCGAGAAGATCGCGGCTGCGACAGGCATTCCCGTCGAGCGCATTCCCGACCGACCGAGCCTTGCGTATGATCAGATCATCCAGGCCGCCGATGCAGGCACGGTGAAGGCCATTTGGTTCGTCGCCACGAATCCGAGTCATTCGTGGATCGACCAGAACGAGATGAACCGCATCCTCGACAAGCTCGAGTTCCTCGTCGTGCAGGACATGTATTGCACGACCGAGACGGCGAAGCGGGCGCATCTGGTGCTACCTGCGGCGGGTTGGGGCGAAAAAGAAGGCTGCTTCATCAATTCCGAGCGTCGCATCGGCTACAGCCCGAAAGTGCGTCGTGCTCCCGGTCAGTCGCTGGCGGATTTTCACATCTTCCGGCTCATCGCGCACTACTGGGGCTGCGAGGAGATGTTTCGCGAATGGCAGACACCCGAAGCCGTGTTTCGCGTGCTTCAACGCTGCTCCGAAGGGCAACCGTGTGAGATCACTGGCATCGAAGGGTATGAAATGATTCGAATGGAAGGGGGCGTGCAGTGGCCGGCGACAATGACGAATGACGAATGGCGAATGACGAATGAACGACGGCTTTTCGAGGACGGAAAGTTCTTCACCGAGGATCAGCGGGCGAAGTTTTGCTTCGACGAACCGGTGGTGCCGCCGGAGCAACGGAGTGCAGAGTTTCCGCTCATTTTGATGACGGGACGCGGCACGAGTGCGCAGTGGCACACGGAGACACGGACGGGGAAGTCGGCGGTGCTGGCGAAAATGGTGCCGGAGGAGTTGATGCTGGATTTGAATCCTGAGGATGCGGCGAAGCTGGGTGTTCGGGATGGGCAGCGGGTGCGGGTGATCTCGAAGCGAGCGGAATTGACCGTACTAACCCGATTGACTGGCTGTGTGAAGCCCGGCGAGGTTTATTTGCCGATGCATGATGCGCGGGTGAACCAGCTCACGCATGCTTCGTTTGATCCGTTGAGCCGCCAGCCGAGTTACAAACACTCGGCGGTGCGGTTGGAGGCTACAAAATGACGCCGGGCTCGTAGCTGGCGGCGTCGGGATGGTCTTTGGCGATGGCGGCGACGCGGGCGCAGAAGGCATCGACCTGCTCGGGGGCATCGCCGGTGTTGTTTTTGCCTGCATCGACGAGGCGCTGCATGTCCTCGGCGGTGAGGGTGAGGCGCTCATCGGCGACGAGTCGGGTGAGAAGATCGTTTTCGCGGACTTTGCCGGTGCGCATGTCTTTGGCGACCTGCACGGCGTGTTCTTTGATGACTTCATGCGCGGTTTCGCGGCCGGCACCGGCTTTGACGGCTTCCATCATGACGGTGGTGGTCAGGAGGAAGGGCAGGTAGCGCATGAGTTCCTGCTCGATGACGGATTCGAAGACCTCCATCTGGTTCAGAATGGTCAGGAAGGTCTCCAGCAAACCGTCGAGGGCGAGGAAGGCATCGGGAAGCATCACGCGACGCACGACCGAGCAGGACACATCGCCTTCGTTCCACTGATCGCCGGCGAGTCCGGCGGCCATGGCGAGGTAGCCTTTGAGGATGACGTGGAGGCCGTTGACGCGTTCGCAGGAGCGGCTGTTCATCTTGTGCGGCATGGCGGAGGAGCCGACCTGGCCTTTGGCGAAGCCTTCCGAGGAGAGTTCGTGGCCAGCCATGAGGCGCAGGGTGCGAGCGAAGCTGCCTGGACCGCTGGCGACCTGGCAAAGCGAAGCGACGACCTGCATGTCGAGACTGCGCGGATACACCTGGCCGACGGCACCAAAGGCGGCAGGCATGCCGAGATGGTGCAGGATGCGGTTTTCGAGTTCGGAGGCCTTTTTCGCGTCGCCGTTGAAGAGGGTGATTTGGTCGAGACGAGTGCCGACAGCACCTTTGAGGCCACGAGCGGGATAGGTGGCGATGACGTTTTGGAGGTCGCCAAAGGCCAGGAGGGTTTCTTCGCCGAACATGGCCAAGCGTTTGCCAAGTGTGGTAGCCTGAGCGGCGACATTGTGCGTGCGGGCGGTGAGGGGAATGTCACGCGTCTGCGCCGCACGGCGGGCGATGCCAGCAAGGACGGCCACGGTTTTGCGGCGGATTTCGAGCAAGGCACGGAAGACCTGGAGCTGCTCGACATTCTCCGTGAGGTCGCGGCTGGTCATGCCTTTGTGGATGTGCTCGTGGCCAGCGAGATCACAAAACTCCTCGATGCGCGCCTTCACATCGTGACGGGTAATGCGCTCACGCTCCATGATGGAGGCGACGTTGATCTGACCCTTCACCTTCTCATAGGCCTCGATCACGCCGTCCGGCACGGGGATGCCGAGGTCGCGCTGGCCTTTGAGCACGGCGATCCAGTAATCGCGTTCGAGCCTCACTTTGCCCTCGTGCGACCAGAGGGCGCGCATGGGGGCGGTGGCGTAGCGTTCGGCGAGGACGTTGGGGATGGAGTCAGACATGGGGCCGTTGGTTTAGAGAGCGTGGAGTGAACGTTCAACATCGAACTTTGAACGTTCAACCTTCAAGCCCACCTCAAGTCGAGAGGCTTCGAGGTTGGCGCTTCGATGTTGAGCGTTGGATGTTGAAAGTTGTTCACTTCATCGCGGCGGCGGCGGCTTCTTGAAAGGCCTGGCGCATGGGGGAGGCGTCGCCAGTGGGTTTGAGGCCGGTGCGCTGGATGAGCATGATGTAAATGGTCTTGGTCGTGGGATCGATCCAACCCTGCGTGCCGTGCGCACCACCGTGGCCGAAGGTGCCGGGAGAGAGCATGGCGGTCACGCCGGTGGGCTGGCGCACGACTTGAAAGCCCAGCCCCATGCCCATGCCATCGGCGAAGCCTGCTTTCATCTCGCCGGTATGATTCGTGGCCATGAGTTGAAGTGTCTCGGCACTGATGAGGCGCTTTTTGCCAATGACTCCGCCATCGAGGATCATCTGGTAGAGCCTCAGCAAATCCTCCGCAGTGGAAAACAGGCCACCAGCGGCCAGCGGCGCACGTTTCTTGTTCGAGTAAGGTGGCGTGAGGTAGCGGATGCCGACGGGTTCGAGGCTTTTGCCATCGGAGGAGGGCTTGTAGGAGGTGGCGAGACTGGAGAGCTCCTTTTTGTCCGGCCAGAAGGTGGTGTGACGCATGCCGAGGGGCTTGAAAATCCGCTTTTCCATGAACTCCGCATAGTCCTGGCCGCTGGCGACTTCGATGAGGCGGCCGAGGGTGTTGATGCCGGGATTGCAGTAGGACCACTTGGAGCCGGGCTCGAACTGCAAAGGCGAGAGCGCGTAGGTGATGACCGCTTCCTTCAAGCTGAGCACGTCCAGCGCCTCGCCATCGAGTGGCGAATTGCTCACGAGACCGCTGGTGTGCGTGAGCAGGTCTTTGATCGTCACCGGGCGGGAGGGTTTCACGAGCACCGTTTGCTCTCCGGTCTTCTCGCGAATCATGAGCTGGCCTTTGAACTCTGGGAGATGTTTTTCGATGGGATCGTCGATGCTCAGTTTGCCTTCTTCTTGCAGCATCATGACGCCGAGCGCGGTGATGGGCTTCGTCATCGAAGCGATCCAGAAGACGCTGTCACGCTCCATGGGCTTCTTCGTGGCGATGTCCGCCAGGCCGACGGCTTCAAAGCTGAGCACCTTGCCTTCGCGAGCGAGCAGAGTGACCGAACCAGAGAGCGAGCCGTCCTCGACGAACTTTTGCATCGCCTGCGGGATGGCGGCGAACTTGGGATCGGAGACGAGGGCCGGTTCCTTGGCGGAAAGCGCCGAAACAGCGGCAAAGAGGGCGAAAAGCGTGAGGCGGATCATGGCGGGGAAGGAACGTTCCCTCGCTCTCTATTTCATCAGCGGAGCCAGCAGATGCTCTTCCGTGATGAGCCCGGCAGGCAGACCACGAGCATCCGTGACGATGGCGAGGCGGCGGCCTTGCTTGCGGAGGCGCTGGAGGGCACGAATGGCCGATTCGCTGGCGTGAATGCTATCGAGCGTGCGCATGTGCTGGCGCACAAGACGGTCAGGCGGGAGCTGAGTGGGTAGCTCGGAGGTATCGAGCACGCCGATGAAGGCGCCGTTTTCACCGAGGACAGGCAGGACGGGCGTGTTTTGCTCACGGGCGAGGATGAGCGCCGTGTGCAAGGGCAGCTCGGCTGCCAAGGCCACGCTTTGAGTGAGCGGTTGCATGACATCCGCTGCGGTGAGGCGGTGAAAATCCAAAATGTGCTCGATGAGCCTCGTGGCGGGCATGGAGAGCTGGTGCTCGATGCCGAGGGAACGGGCGAGCTGCTTCAAATCATCCCGCCGCTGGCTTTCGGTGGAGGTGGTCATGCCTTCGACTTCACGCACCGGGGTGGCTTTGGAAGGTGAGAAAGCCCGAAAGACAGGTCTCGCGATGCCGACGGCATGTAGCAATAGCCAGACGCTGCGCAGCGAACGGAAGGGAAAGCGGCGGAAGAGCTTTTTCGGCACCACTTCGAGTCCGATGAGGAAAATCGGCAGCGAAAGCAGAAACACGATGCTGGCCTCTAGCACGCTGGCATGGCGCACGAGCGGCAGCGCCACGAGCAAAAAGACCGCGAGATTCGCGATGTGATTCGCCACCGTGATGCAGCCGAGAAGCGCATCACGATCCTCGATAAGAGCCAGCAGGCCACGGGCCCGTGGATCACCATTGGCGGCGGCGTGACGCACTCGCACCCGGCTGACGGCCATCACGGCGCTCTCCAATCCTGAAAGCAGGAATGAGAGCAGCAGGCACAGGCCGATGGCTAGGTAGGACATCATCAAGGTGGCAGCGCTAGAAACGGGCCGAGGAGGAGATTTTCTCCGGACAAGCCCACGAAGCGCCGAAAGTGGAGTGATGGAGTGAAGGGGCTCAACCAGCTCGGCAGGCCGAGCTTGGCATCACTTCAAGACACCATCACTCCCGCGACCAGATCAGAGATACTCGTTGATGAGGTTCTCGCACATTTCCTGACGGCCGCTGGCGATGAAGGGTTCACCATTGGAGAGCGTGTAGGCCTCCAATTCGGCGAAACCGACCTCACCCTTCTCGATCTTCGCACCGATGCCGGAGTCGAAGGTCGAGTACCGCTGCTTGATGATGCCATCGAGACGACCGTCTTCGATGATGCGGTGGGCGATCTTGAGGCCGCGGGCAAAGGCATCCATACCGCCGATGTGGGCGTGGAAGAGATCGACCGGCTCGAAGGATTCGCGACGGCACTTCGCATCGAAATTGAGGCCGCCCGTGGTGAAGCCGCCCATCTTGATCACTTCGATCATGATCTGGGTGGTGAGGTAGATGTTCGTGGGGAACTGGTCGGTATCCCAACCGATGAGCTCGTCGCCCGTGTTGGCATCGATGGAGCCGAGAGCGCCAGCGGCGGCGGCGACTTGCAGCTCGTGGCGCATGGTGTGACCCGCGAGGGTGGCGTGATTGGTCTCGATGTTGAGTTTGAAGTGCTCGGTGAGGCCGTATTCGCGGAGGAAGTTCAGGCAGGCAGCGGCATCGGAATCGTATTGATGCGTGGAGGGCTCACGCGGCTTCGGCTCGATGTAGAAGGGGCCTTTGTAGCCGATCTGCTTCTTGTAATCGACGGCCATGTGCAGCAGGCGGGCGAGGTGATCGACCTCACGCTTCATGTTGGTATTCCAAAGCGTGGCGTAACCTTCGCGGCCACCCCAGAAGGTGTAGCCTTCACCACCGAGGCGATGGGTGACGTCCATCGCCTTCTTCACCTGAGCGGCGGCGTAGGCGAAGACGTTGGCATTCGGACTGGTGGCCGCGCCCTGGCAGTAACGCGGATGGGCGAAGAGGCAGGCGGTGCCCCAGAGGAGCTTCTTGCCGGTTTCCTTTTGCGCCTTCTCCAATTCATCGGCGACAGCGTCGAAGGCTTTGTTGGATTCGGCCAGCGTGGCGCACTCGGGGGCCACGTCGCGGTCATGGAAGCAGTAGTAATCCACGCCGAGCTTGTCCATGAACTCGAAACAGGCCCACACACGGCGCTGGGCATTGGCGACGGAGTCCGTGCCATCATCCCACGGACGCTGAGCCGTGCCGCCACCGAAGGGATCGGAGAGTGAATTCCGCATCGCGTGCCAGTAGGCCACGCCAAAGCGCATGTGATCACGCATCTTTTTGCCACCCACGACCTCGTCGGCGTTGTAGTGCTTGAACGCGAGCGGGTTGCGGCTCTGCGGTCCTTCAAACTGGATCTTCTGGATGTCTGGGAAAGCTTCTTTCATAGATGGGTGGAGTTGGGGCGGCTATGGGAGCCGGAAAGCAAGCCAGCGCAAGGCGCAAACCCGGCCATCTCTTGGGCGAAATCGGCCACGGGGATCACTTCTCGATGCTTACCGTGCGACGCACTCGGTAGGGGTAATCGTGAAACATGAAACCGGTCTTCCCATCGTCGAGCCGTGTCTGGATGGTGTCTTTGTAGAGGCCTTTGATCTCCGTTTCGACATCGAGCATATCGGCCAGCCGACGAGTGAGCGAGATGCCAAACGTGATTTCGAGACTGGAAAGGGTATTCATGGGCCGCTCCATGGTGAAGCTGCCGGAGATAAAGAGCTTCGCGTGAGGGCCATCCGGGCGCTCCTCAATGCTGCCGAAGGTGGCTTCCACGTCTTTGAAGACCGGCAGGCCGTAGGCTTTGCCGCGCGGCGCGGGGATTACCGGTTTCCATGTTTCTCCGGGGCGGCGAGTCTGCGTGCCGAGAGCGACGGGCACGATCTCCATCATGTTGGCAAAGAATTGCAGATCGAGCAGCGCGGCGTTTTGCCGTTCAATCGGCTTCATGCCTTTCAGTTCGAAGTTCCAGCCGCCAACGCGCTGTCTCGCGAGCAAGGTTAAGCCATTCAAAGCGCCGCGTTTCTCCTGCGAGGCCGGAGCGGGTCCGTTCAGCGCGAATTGCGTTTCCTCGAAGAAATGCTCGCGAACTTCGATCTCCTCCGCGCCGCTGCCCTGCACGCGGCGCATGAGATGGTGGCGCAGCAGCCAGCGGGCGGCTGCGGAGCGTTTTTCCCCGGAGGCCTGCTGGAGCGTGGCGGTGCCTTTTTCGACGAGGATCTCGCGTTTTTCACGGAGCACAGTGCCGCTGCGCAGGCCCGCCTTGCTGCTGATAGCCACCGACTTCGGCTGCTGGGCCGGGAGGCTGGCGGCGATGGAGAGGAACAAAAACAAAAGAAGGGAGACTCTCATGGCGTGTGGTTCATCATCGGCGAAACCTTTGAGGTAACAACTCTCTGGATTCCTGCCAGACACCTCCTTCCCGGGTTTTCCCTCTCCGCGAAATTCCAACGAAGGCTTCAAACTTTGTGCTTGCACGAACGTCGGGGCACGCCACTATCCGCACCCTCAACCCCGCGGGTGTAGCTCAGTGGTAGAGCACTTCCTTGCCAAGGAAGATGTCGCGCGTTCGAATCGCGTCACCCGCTCCACTTTCTCAGAAAGTGGAACGTCCCCGCAATCCCACGGAAATAGCATGTTTGTCTGGTCGAAACTCTCCGCCGCGAAATGGTCGGATGCCTGGGAGGAGCGGTTCGCAGGTGCCACCGACCTCACGCTCGTCATTTCCAGCTTCCCAGGCCGTGAGACCATCCGCGTCGAGGCCTACTGCCCGAAAAAAAGCCGCGCCGATGCCATTCAAAAGATGTGGGGTGGCTCCGTGCGGGAGCTGAAGACCAAAAACTGGGCCGCCATGGCATCAAAGGCCACGCCGCCGCTCAAGGTGCGGGATCGTTTCCTCGTCTGTGCCACTCGCTCGACCTCTGAACTAGCCAAACTGCGCCGCGAGCACCCTGGGCGTGAGATTCTCTCCATCCCGGCGGACATGGCTTTCGGCACCGGACACCATGAAACAACCTCCACCGTGCTCCGACTACTCGTCGATGCGGCCGATGAGTTTCGACGTTCCGACAAAGTGTGGACCCTCGCCGATCTCGGCTGTGGCAGTGGCATCCTCGCCATCGCCGCACTGAAGCTCGGTGCCCGCAAGGTGTGGGGCTGTGACTACGATCCGCAGGCCGTGCGCATCTCGAAGGAGAACGCCACACGCAACGACACGCCGAAGGCACGCTTTACCCGGCTCGATGTGCTCCAGTGGGAACCGAAGGAGCAGTGGGACATCGTCGCCGCGAATATCTTCCACGATGTGCTGGAGGCTGCGTTTCCAAAGCTCGTGCAGGCCGTGGCGCCCGGCGGTCTTTTGATCCTCTCCGGCATCCTGCATACTCAGGCGGACTCCTGCCTCGCCGCAGGCAAAAAAGCCGGCTTCAAGGCCGACCGCATCCTGCGCAAAGGCAAGTGGGTCACGGCGATCGGCCATGTGAAACCCTGTTGAGGCTTCACAAGCGCTCCTCTCCCCTGCCCTGCCGCCAGCATGCGCACGAGGCATTACCCATTCGACATTCCGCACTCGTCATTCGACATTCCTCATTCCATCTACCCGCCCTCATGCCAGCCCTGAAACTCCACGACACCCTGTCCCGCACCGACCGCGAGGTGAAGCCACTCGATGGCAAAACCCTGCGCTTCTACTGCTGCGGCCCCACGGTCTATGGTCCGGCACACATTGGCAATTTCCGCACCTTCGTGGCCCAGGATGTCATGCGCCGCGTGGTGGAGGCTTCCGGCACGCTCACCCTGCATGTGCGCAATATCACCGATGTGGATGACAAGACGATCCGCGACTCACAAAAGGCCGGTCAGAGCCTCATCGACTTCACTCGCGGCTGGACCGAGAAGTTTCACGCCGACTGCGCTTCTTTGAACCTCCTCCCGCCGACGGTCGAGCCGAGTGCCGTGGCTCACATCCCGCATCAGATTGCGATGATCGAAAAGCTCGTCGCCAAGGGTCACGCCTATGCTGCGGCGGATGGCAGCGTGTATTTCCGGGTGTCGTCCTTCAAAGACTATGGCCGGCTCAGTCATCTAGAAGATCGCGAACTGCGTCTCGGAGCCTCCGAAGCCGCCAGCGCCACGGACAGCGATGAATACACCAAGGACTCGCTCACCGATTTCGCCCTCTGGAAGGCCCGCAAACCGGAAGACGGCAGCAACTACTGGCCCAGCCCCTGGGGTGAAGGCCGACCCGGCTGGCATCTCGAATGCAGCGCCATGATTCTCGAATACCTCGGTGAGGACTTCGATCTGCACAGCGGCGGCGTGGACCTCATTTTCCCACATCACGAGAATGAAATTGCGCAGAGCTGCTGCAGCACGCACGGCCACTTTGCGCATCATTGGATGCATGTGGCGCATCTCATGGTCGATGGCGGCAAGATGAGCAAAAGCCTCGGCAATCTCTATACCCTCGCAGACCTCCAGCAACGCGGTTATTCCGCTGCGGAAGTGCGTTATGTGCTCATCTCCGGCCACTACCGTGCGCCGCTGAATTTCACCTTCCACAGCCTCGATTCCGCCCGTCAGGCCCTGCAAAAGCTCGCCAAGGCCGACAAAGCCCTCTCACTTCTAACTTCTCACCTCTCACCTTCTTCCACCGGCCCCTTCGCCGAAGCCTGGGACACGCTGCTGAATGATCTCAACGTCCCCGGTGCCCTCGGTGGCATTTTCAGCGTGCTCAACAAGCTCAAGCACACCGCGATTTCCGCCGAAGACGCCACCGCTGCCCGCAACGGCCTGCATTTCATGCTCAAGGCCCTCGGCATCACGCTTCCTCCCGTTCAGGAAGAAGCCACCGCTGATGTGCCAGCAGAAATCCAAGCTCTCGCTCAGCAGCGCTGGGATGCCAAGCAGGCCAAAGATTGGGCCACCGCCGATGTGCTGCGCAAAGAACTCGAAGCCGCGGGCTGGCTCATCAAAGACAGCAAGGAAGGCTTCACCGTGGTGCCGAAGGCGTGATGCGCTCGTCGTTCGTAGTTCGGCCTTCAGGCCGTGCTTGGGGACTCGTGACTAACTTGAAGGATTATCCGCCCAGTTATCGCCTCAGAACCCTTCAAAAATCTGCAATCAGCCATCGACATTCCCGGTTCCGCCTGCCGCACGACTCCGAAGCCGCAGATTGATGCGCTTCGCTTCCCTTCGGGCTGCCTGCGGCAGTCTGTCTCGCTGCGCTCGGCTGCTGAACTGCCATTGTTGATTGTTGAAGTTACTCCCTCTTCCACACTCCAGCGCAGCGGAGTTCAGGTACTCCTGACTCACTTGACCAGTCTCGGGGAAGTCTGACGACTTCCACGACACGATGGCTCCCGCTGGATTCGTAGCGGCAAACGTCAGTTTGCCCCCCCTGGGATGCGCAGACAAGTTAGCCCTGTTCCACACTCGTCACAGCGGCGTCCGGTCAGTCCTGAACGGGCTAAAGCCCGAACTACAAACAGCAGGCTAGAGCGCCATCGCCCACAGCACCTTCAGGTAACGGCCATCGGGGCAGTTGGACATGACGGGGTGATCGGCACCGGGGCCAGTGCGGTCAAGGATCTGGAGGCGGCGTTTGCTGCGATGAGCGGCCCGCATGACGATCTCTTCAAATTCGGCTACATCGAGCAACCCCGAGCATGAGCAGCTCACGAAAAGCCCACCACGCTTCAGCAGGCTCAGCGCCACGACGTTCATGTCGTAATACTTATTCCGGCCGAGCTGACCTTCCTCCGGTTCGCGTGAGAAGATGAGCTTCGGCGGATCGAGCACCACCGCGTCCCATGATTCGCCGTTTTGCTGCATCTGGCGGCCCCAGGTGAAGGTATCGCCATGTGTCCAGGTGAGGCGCGTTTGATTGAGATCGGCATTCTTCTTCGCCTGCGCGATGGCTTTCTCATCCAAATCCACGCCCGTGACGTCTTCACAGCCGCCGAGCACCTTGGCCGCGAGAGCGAAACCCCCGGTGTAAGTGCACAAATCAAGCACACGACGCCCACGCGCCATCTGCGCAAAGCGGAGGCGATTCTCCCGCTGATCGCAGAAGAAGCCCGTCTTGTGCCCGTCCTCGAAATTCACGGCGTAGCGCACCCCATGCTCACGCACGCGGACGCTCTTCGGAGCCGGGTCATTGGCCTCCGGCACATCCACGCGCCGGATGTTTTCTATGCGGCCGATTTCAGGGTCCACCTGGATGACGTGCTGCTTCGTGCCCAGCTTTTCATGCAGCCGTGGCAGCCAGCGGCGCAGCCGGCTCCAGATGCCGAGATTCGTCACTTCAATGGAAAGCGTGTCCGCATAGCGATCCACGACGAGGCCGCTGAGGCCATCGCCATCGGAATGAACGGCCCGCCAGGCATCGGAGACCTCGTTCAGTCGCAGCGTGTTGAGTCGCAGATCCAGCGCCGCATCCAAGCGGGCATCGAGACTGGCTTCGTCAAAGTTTTCCGCGTGGTGATCGAGCACGCGAAGAGGCACACGGGCGTTTGGATTGAAGAAACCAGTGCCGAAGGGCTGACCTTCCTTGTCATACACATGAACCAGCGAGCCGGGGCCGGCATCCGGCGAGACGGCGGTGATCATGTTCGGATACACCGCCGGATTGAAGGAGAAATACTTCATCTGGGCCCACGGCGTGCGCCAGGTATCACTGCCCGGCACGGCGGTGACGGGAGCTGGAGGAGGCGGGCGGCGGGTGGGGCGATTGGGACGCGGCGGGGGGCGCATCCGCGTCTATCGGGTCAAGCAGTCACGAGGTCAAGGCAGCGCGTCATTCCCCCACCACGCTGACGACGATCTCCCGCGTGTGCGGAGCCCTGCGATGCTCAAAAAGAAAGATACCCTGCCAAGTCCCCAGCGCCAGGCGACCTTCCATCACCGGCACCACCTCCGAAGTGCGGGTGAGCGCCATGCGCAGATGGCTCGGCATGTCGTCCGGACCTTCATAGGTATGCACAAAGTAGGGCGTATCCTCCGGCACCAGATGGTCGAAAAAGGCATGCAAATCCGTGCGAGCCGATGGATCCGCATTTTCAAAGATCACCAGGCTGGCGCTGGTATGCCGCACCATGATCGTGGCGCTGCCCGTGCGGATGCCGCTGCTGCGGACGATCTGCTGACAGCGCTCCGTAATCTCGTAAGTGCCTTTTCCGCGAGTGGAAATGACGAACAGCTCGGCGTGGGCGGGCATGGGCTGAGCTTACTTCGCCAGCTTGTAAATGCCGCCGTTCCAGTCGAGGACGAGGATATCGCCGTTGGCGGCGGGGCAGAAGGCGGTGGGCTTGATGAGCACGGTGGGCTTCTTCTTCGGATCAGCGGGCGGTGTTTGCGGGCTGGTGAAGAGGAGGTTGTTGCTGAGGACCTTGCCGCTGTCGTCGGTCTTCAAGGCCCAGACTTTGCCGAGGACGAAGTCGCCGTAAATGTAGGCACTGGTGAGTTCGGGGATGGTGGTGCTGGTGTTGACGTAGCCGCCGGTGATGCTGAGGCCTTCGCCGTGGTTGTAGCTGTGGATGGGCTCGATGAATTTGGCGTCGGTCGGCGGCGTGTCGGTGTTCAACATGAAGGGGCCTGGGCCTTCGCGGAACTGCCAGCCGTAGTTGCCGCCGTTGGTGATCCAGTTGATCTCCTCGTAGAGGTCCTGGCCCACATCGGCGCACCAGAGGTGGCCTTTGGCGTCAAAGCTGAGGCCCCAGGGATTACGGATGCCGGTGGCGTAGATCTGCGGCAGGGCGTTCACGCCGTTCGCATAGGGGTTGTCGGCAGGGATGCCGTAGGCGTTGGCATACTCGCGGCTGTTCACATCAATGCGAAGGATCTTGCCGTAGAGCGTGGCGTTTAGCTGGGACATCTTGAGCTCGCCGTTGCGCTTCGAGTTGTCGCCCATGCCCATGTAGAGGTAGCCATCGGGCCCAAAAAGGATGTTTCCGCCGTGGTGGTTCCAATTGATCATCGGGATCTCCAGGATCACTCGCTCGGTTTTTTCGTCGGCCACATCGCCATTGGCCTTCATCTCGGTGATGATGAGGCGCTTCGGCTTCTGCATGGTGTAGCAGAGGTAGAAAAGGCCGTTGTCCTTGAACTTCGGATGGAAGGCGAGGCCATTGAGACCTTCTTCAAAGAGGCCATCCTTCGCCTCCATGCCGCGAGGGCTTAGATCGAGGAAGGTCTTGGCCTCGGCGGCATTTTGATCGGCGGGCAGAATGAGGATTTTGCCACGCTGAAGGGCCAGGAACTGGCGCTGCGTGCCGTCCTCCGGGATCACGACGGCGATGGGCCGCTCCGTGGGGACTTTTTCATACACACGGACGAGCTTGTGTGTGTCCGCAGCAAAGGCGGCAACAGCGGAGAGAGCGAGGCAGATCAGGGAACGCATAGGTGGGAGGTAGAAAGCGTAGCGCGGGGGTGTCTTGCAGGGGAAGTGGTTTTTTCAGGGGCCGAGGAGAACCTCAGGAAACGCCCACGCCCATCTCTACGGCCAAAAATCCTCCTCTTCCTCCGACTCTGACTCCTCCTCCCGGAATGGGCCTTTGAGACGCTCGACGGGGGAGGAAGAGGCTCGTGAATCGAAAATCAACCATCGGTTGTTCTTCAATCGTCAATCGAAGGGGGAGGCGGAGTAGGAGGCGGAGACGGAGAAAGAACCACTGAGACCATACCATCCCTGCATTGCGGGCGGGGGACACATCTGCCACTCTAGGTTTTCACCCTGCCCACGACCATGATCACCCCCGCCGCTGTTCTTTATGAAGCCAGGAAACCTCTCCGCATCGAGGACGTGGAGGTCCTGCCGCCGCAGCGCGGGGAGGTCACGGTGCGGATGAAGGCCGCAGGCGTGTGCCACAGCGATCTGCATGTGATGAAGGGCGATCTCTCGATGCCGATGCCGATCATCCTCGGCCATGAAGGTAGCGGGGTGATCGAGGCGGTGGGCGAAGGCGTGACGAGCGTGCAGCCGGGTGATCCGGTGATCCTCGTGTGGCGCGGCTCCTGCGGCCGCTGCGAATACTGCGCCAATGGCCGCCCGGCGCTTTGCGACATGGGCACGCAGATGCGCTTCACCGGCACGATGCCGGATGGCACGACGCGTTTCCGCAATGCCGCAGGTGAGAGCATCCGCCACTACGCGGGCGTCTCCGCCTTCTCCACCCTCTCGACGATGCCGGAGGCCAGTGTGGTGAAGATCCCGGCGGACATCAGCTTTGAAAAAGCGGCGCTCATCGGCTGCGGCGTGATCACCGGCGTGGGTGCGGTGGTACATGCGGCGCAGGTGCGGCCGGGCAGCACGGTGGCCGTCGTAGGCTGCGGCGGCATCGGGCTGAACATCGTCCAAGGCGCGAAGCTGGCTGGAGCACGGCAAATCATCGCCGTGGACAAATTTCCCCGTAAAGAGGCCGACGCACGGCTGTTTGGTGCCACCGACTACGTCGATGTAAACACCACCGATCCGGTCGAAGGCATCAAAGCGCTCACCGGAGGCAAAGGAGCCGATTTTTGCTTCGAAGCCTACGGCAGCGGCAAAACGACCGAGCAGGCCTACGATGCCACGAAGAAGGGCGGCATGTGCGTCGTCGTAGGCATCACCAGCGCCGCGGACAAGGCGGCGATCAACATCAACCAGCTCGTGTATGCCGAGAAGACCCTGCGCGGCAGCATCTACGGCACGACGCGGCCGCGGACGGATCTCTTAACACTCATCGACATGCATCGCGCCGGCCAGTTGAAGCTCGACGAGCTCGTCACGGCCCGTTACCCGCTCTCGGGCATCAACGAGGCCTATGAGGCGCTGCAGCGCGGCGAGGTGGCGCGGAGCCTGATCGTGTTTGAGTAAAAACAAAGATCGACGGACCTTCCGGCCCGTCGATCCATGATTGAGAGAGGTTGAATGGGCTCGGGGCTTACTTCAGCTCGACCTTCACGACCTTCTTGCCTTCGATTTTGAGGCCCTCGACTTTTTCGAACTTCTTCGCGGCTTCGGCCATCGTCAGGCCGCTATCGCCGGATTCCATCACTTCCGCAAAGGCGTCGATGTTGTTGAGCAGCTTGTCGAACTGCACATCGAGGTAGGTGATGCCTTCACCTTCACGGTGGCTGGCATCCGTGCTGGCGATGCCGGAGGCAGCCTTCACTTCGATCGACACACGCATGCCGGCAAACATCGGCTTCATCATGCCCACTTGAGCCTTCATCTGGGCGATCTCTTCGGCGCTCTTCTTCGGCTTGTCGCCGCTCTCGCTCTTCTTGTCCGCCTGTGGGTTGGTGATGGTGAGCGTGGAGCCTTCGAGAGCGAAGGTCATCTTGTCGTCTTCCTTCTTTTCGCCGCCTTCTTCCTTGTCAGGGGTGTTCGGCTTGTAGGTCATCTTGCGAATGTCAGCCACGGCAAAGGTTACTTTCGTGCCGCTCTTGCCATCGGGGGACTTCACTTCCTCGATGGACTTCACGGTGACACCTTCGCCGAGATCCTTGGCACGCTTTTCGGCCTGTTCCTTGTCCATGATGAGACCTTTGAGCTGCTCGCCAGGACCACCGGCACCGCCGCCCTGGGCCATCATCGCGGCGAGCTGAGCACCGAGCAGGGCGGTCTCCTCCACGATGGCGCTGCCATCTTTGCTGACAATGACGGTGGACTTGATTTCAAGGCAGGAGGCAAGTCCGAAAACAGCCGCCACGGCGAGGATGAGACGTGAGAGTTTCATAAAGGCGGCCACCCTACGGCATCGCCCGCCGCCGCCACAACCTGAAAGACGATGTGCGACGTCTTTTTCACCGCAGGGCCGCCCGGCAGGAATCCGGCTTGCCAAACGGTCTGCCGTTTGAGACAAATCCCCCATGGAATCCCACGAAGTCATCCAGCAGGCCATCGACAAGAACTCCAACGTCAAGGAAGTCGCCGCACAGCTCGCCATCTCCAGCTCGCTCGTCTATAAATGGGCCTCAGGGGAGGATTACAAAGGCGAGGGAGCCACCAACCCGCTCGACCGCGTGCAGAAGCTCTTCGAGATCACGCAGGACGAGCAGCTCATCCACTGGCTTTGCCAGAAATCCGGCGGCGTCTTTGTGCGCAATCCGCCGACGAAGTGCGTGAAGGGATTCGAGGTCGTCCCGGCCACGCAGGAGATCGTGATGCGCTTTGCCGATGTGCTGGCCGCGATCAGCAAGGCCGCCGGGGATAGCCACATCTCCCCCGAGGAGGCTGATCATATCCGCAATGAGTGGGATGACCTCAAACGCTACGCAGAGGGCTTCGTTCGCTGCTGCGAGGAGGGTGATTTCGAGAACTTGGCCCAGTCCATCCAGCCGCAACGGAAGTAGTCCCTCGATCTCATGAAGCCCGTCTTTGAAAAAGTCCCGAAACGCGACTGGGAATCCTTCCACTGCGAAATCGTGCGCGGCCGTGACTACGGCACGCGCTGGCATTTCCATCCCGAGTTCCAGATCACGCTGGCCATCCAGAGCAGCGGTCACCGCGTCGTCGGGGACAACATCGCCCCGCTGACGGATGGCGACATCGTGCTGCTCGGCGCGAATCTGCCGCATGTATGGCATCAGGATGAAAATGCCGGCAAAGATGTGCATGCGATCATCGCTCGCTTTGATCCGCAGACGCTCGGCGCGGATTTCTTCAAGCTGCCTGAACTCGATAGCGTGCGCCGCCTGCTGGAAAAAGCCTCGCGAGGCCTCGAAGTACGCGGCAAGACCCGTGGCCTCATCGCGGCGCACATGCGGCGCATCGCGGAGACGGAGGGCTTTGCTCGCATCCTGGAGCTGCTGGCCATTCTGCATCTCCTTTCCGAGGCGAAGGGCGATGTGAAGCCTCTTTCCAGTGCTGGTTACACGCCGAAGCTCGAATCCGCCGACCAGGGCCGCATGCAGCGCGTGTGTGATTTTATCCACTCGCATCTCACCGACGACATTGATCGGGCACAGCTCGCGAAGCTGGCCCATCTCAGCGAAGGAGCCTTCAGCCGCTTCTTCCACTCCCGCACGGGCAAAACCGTGCCGGAGTATGTGAACGAAGTGCGCATCGGTCGTGCCTGCCGCATGTTGGCGGAAGATGCCTTCAACATCACGGACATCGCTATGGACTGCGGCTATCGAAATCTGGCGAACTTCAACCGCCGCTTCCGCCAGGTCACGAGCATGACACCGAGCGAGTATCGCTCAAAGTTTCGCGGCGCGGCGGGTGGAAGGTAAGACGGCTCAGTTTTCCTCTTTGAGCCATTCCATCGTTCCGGCGGCAAAGGTGACGATTTGCTCCGCCACCTCGGCGGGCAGGCTGTCCGCGAGGTAACCGAGGTTCTCCCAGTCCGTGCAGGCCTTCTTCACCTCGGCGGCAAAATTGGCGCGGTCCTCTTTCTCGGTCACGAGTTCGCCTGGCTTCAGCTTTTTCAGAAAGGCCACGTTCTGCTGGATCATCTTGCGTGCTTTCGCGCTGCCCTCACCTTCGGCAGGCGGAAAATCTGCGGCGACCCCGGCCAGAAAGTCCTCCACTTCCGAGGCATCGCGTGCCGCACCGTGGCTGTACATCGTGCCACCCCCGTTGATGATCGCGGCAAGCCCAAACGGCGAAAGGCGGCATGCCGTGATCATCTCACGCCAAGTGTTGAGCTGGTTCACCTGACGCAGATCGACTTTAGCGAGCGCATTTTCCGTCTTCAGGCGCAGCGCGGTTGCGTAAAGCCGCGCGGCTTCGTCCATGCCGACCTCACTCTCATCCTCGGTGAATTCCGCGAGCTTTTCGGGGCCGAGCTTGAGCGCCTGGGCAGAGGTAACCGGTTTAAGTCCCCCATCCTGTGCGAGGGACAGCATGGGAGCGACGAGGGCGATGAGTGTGAGGCGGAGAGGGATGTTCATGGGAGAGGTTGAAGGCGGTTCCAAACTGACTGCAAACGCTCTCGCAGCAAGCGTGCCGAAGGTGCGGGCAGCATGTCGGGCGTGAGCGGCACATTCTTGGTGTCCTCACGCTCCAGATTGCCCGGCATGCGCGAGTATTTGTAGTCGCGATCGAGGCTGCCATCCGGTGCGAGTTTGATGTCCGGACAGGCTGAATTCGCCACGGAGAGGTAAAACAGATCCTTCGCCAGCACGCAGGCCTCGCCGGGCTTGAGGCGGAGCTTGGCGAGGGCGAGTTCGCGGAAAAGCTCGCGGGCGGTGAGCTGCGCGGGATTCACGAAGTTCCGCTTTTCAGCGATCACCTCCTTCATGGCAGGCTCGGTGCGGATTTGAGCGAAAGCAGCATCGATCTCCGCCTCGGCCAGCGGGTAATGCGTGCAGCCCAAAACGATGCTTTCGAGCGGCTTGGTAGGTTTGAGAGCCAGATAAGCCTCCGCCAGCGAACGGGCTTCTTTGAGCGCATAACTCGAAACGGAATCCGGAAAGGCTGAATCCCCCTCGATAGCTCCGGCGAGCGTGGCGCTGCCCTGTTGAGCAATGAGCGGCACCGAACGCCCCGCGAGGCCGAGCGTGCTCGTGATGGTCTTCGGATACGCACCGCTCGCACAGGTGCCCACCGTGGCGAGAATGCCGATGCCGCCTTCCGCTTTCGATTCCAGCACGCCGCGTGCTCCCGCCTCGACGACGCCGACAACGATGACCGGCAGTTTCCAAGCGGCGATGGCTTTTCGGATGTCTTCGAGGCCGTAAGCCGTGGCCGTGTTGCAGGCGATAACGATGGCTTTGACCGGCGGCTTGTCGAAACGCGGCTCCGCCGCCCAAACACGACGTCCGAGGAGGAAGACAGCGTCCTTCAAAATCAGCTCGCGAAGGTAATCGGTGCGTCCGGCCGCAGAGTAGTTGCCGTAAGGCATGTTCGCCTGGTCGCCGAAGTAGATGAAGCGCTCGTCTTGGAAGTCCGGCACGCCATCCGCGCCTGGAGCCAGGGTGTCATTGTGAAACGCATCGAGTTTCAAGATCGCCTCCATGACCGTGAGACCGCCGATGCCAGAATCAAACACACCGATGGGCAGCTTTCGCGTGGCTTCATCCGTGCTCCAGGCCGTCTGATCAAAGGTGAAAGCCGTTTTGCCATCTCCTGGCGCATGCGTGACGAGGTCAGCGGCTTGAGCCGCGCCTAACAGGGAGATGAGGAAAAGAAGAGGTTTCATACGAGTGCAAACAACAACCGGCCGAAGAAGATCGCGGCGCACATGCCGATGAAATCGGCGGTGAGGCCGGCGAGGAGGGCGTGGCGGAAGCGGCGGACGCCAACGCTGCCGAAATAGACGGTGAGCACATAGAAGGTCGTCTCCGTGGAGCCGTAGAGGATGGCGGCGGTGAATTTGACCATCTCGCTGAGATCGGGACGCGTGAGGATCTCATTGAGAATGCCTTGAGCGCCACTGCCGCTGAGTGGACGCATCAGGGCGAGGGTGAGAAGTTCCACCGGGAAGCCGAGTAGGTTTAGCACCGGCGCCAGCGCGTACTCCAAGAGCAGGAAAGCGCCGGATTCGCGGAGAATGGCGAGGACCGCTAGCATGGCGACGAGGTAGGGCATGATGCGGGTGGAGACGGCAAAGCCTTCCTTGGCGCCTTCGACAAACTCTTCATACACCCGCACGCCACGAGCCCAGGCAATGCCAACGGCAGCAAGGAGGATGGCCGGAATGGCGAGACCAGAGGCTCCATCCATCATGCGACGCCACACCGGAGGCTCAACTGCGGCGACCATTTGCGTTTGCGCGGCTTTTTTCTCGCTGAGGACTTTTTCGGCAGTGGCTTTTCGTTCGGCGGCTTTTTCAATGACGGACGAGAGGCCGGTGTCACGCAAGAGATCGCCACGAAGGTTCTTGGGGCCGAGTTCGAGCACGGCCATACCAGCGAAGAGAAAGGCGAGAAGGCCGAGAAAAAACTTGGCGCGGCCGGAGATGCCCGTTTGCACGGCTTTCTTCTCTTCGACGGGCTGCTCGACCTCATCGGGAAGCTGCGGGGAGAAGCGCTGGTAGGTCTTCGCGGCGAGCACGGCCACGGTGGAGGTGCAGGCGGTGGCGATGATCGTGGGAATAATGACGCGGAAGCTATTGCTGATGCCTGCGGCGTTGAGGAAGTTCATCGCCGTGATCGGGATGAGGGTGAATCCGGCGGTGTTGAGCGCGAGGAAGGTCACCATGGTGTTGCTGGCGCTTTGCTTGTGCGCATTGAGCTCCTGCAGATGCCCCATGGCCTTCAGGCCCATCGGTGTGGCGCTGTTCGAGAGGCCGAGCATGTTCGCGGAGAGGTTCATCACCATGGCCCCCATCGCGGGATGATCCTTGGGCACATCGGGGAAAAGCCGACGCAGCAGCGGTGAGAGAAAGCGGACCAGCGCATCGAGCACGCCGGCCTTTTCCATGAGGCGCAGCACACCGAGCCAAAACATCATCATGCCCGCCAACGGTAGGGCAATGCCCATGACGGCTTTTTCAGCCGCTTTTGCTGCCGCATCGAGCACGCTGCCCTCGCCCGAGACATGCCCGGTGAGGCCCGCGACGAGGATTCCGATGAAAAGAAGGACGGCCCAGATGTGGTTCAGCATGGACGCGGAGTCTGGCGGCGATTGCCAGTGCGGCAACCAGTTCCCTCCTCCGCCCCCCTCAGGCATGGGGATTTGCCAAACCAGAGGCCACCGCTATCGTCCACACTTTCCACCTCTCCACATGTCGCTCGAAGCCACCCTCACCAGCGCCGCCGCCGCGGGCAAAATCCTCGAATCCACGCATCAAAACATCCTCGCCCTGCTCGCTGCGAGCAGCGAGCCTCTCTACAAGGCCAGCATCGAGGAACTCGCCGCTGCGGAGCAGTGGGACGAGCTCAATGACCGCTTCTTCCAGGCGCTGAAATTCGGCACCGGCGGTCTGCGCGGTCGCACGGTCGGCAAAATCGTCACCCAGGCCGAGCGCGGCCATGCGCCCGCCGATCAGCGTCCGGATCATCCCTGCGTCGGCACAAACGCGATGAACTTCTACAACGTGGCCCGCGCGACCCGCGGCCTCGTGGCTTACATCAAAGCCTATCGCGAAAAGGCGGGCCTCGGCGGCAAGCCGACCGTCGTTTTCTCGCACGACACGCGTCATTTCTCGCCGGAGTTCGCGAAACGCTGCGCCCAGATCGCCATGGATCACGGCGCGGATGTTTATCTCTTCGACGGCTGCCGTGCGACGCCGGAAATGAGCTTTGCCGTGCGCCAACTCCGCACGGATGCCGGGGTGATGCTCACGGCCTCGCACAACCCGGCCCACGACAATGGCTACAAGGTTAATTACAGCGACGGCGCGGGCATTGTGGAGCCTCATGCGAAGGGCATCATCACCGAGGTGAATGCCATCAAAGATGAGAGCTACACGCCGCTGCCGGAAGCGCAGCGCGGCAAGCTCACGATGCTCGGCGAGGACATGGACGCGCAGTATTTGGAACGCGTGGAGACGATGATGCTCCAGCCACAGCTCCTCCAGCAGGAAGCCGCCAAGAAGCTCAAAATCGTGTACACCGCACTTCACGGCGCGGGTGGCGTTTTGGTGCCCGTGATCCTTAAAAAGCTCGGCTTCAACTTTTTCACCGTGCCCGAGCAGGACGTGCGTGATGGCCGCTTCCCCACCGTGAAGTCGCCGAACCCGGAAAACGCGCCCGCTTTGAAAATGGCGGTCGATTTGGCCGACAAGGAAGGCGCGGACATCGTCATCGGCACCGATCCGGACTGCGACCGCATGGGCGTGGGTGTGCGTGACGCCAGCGGCAAGATGCAGCTCCTCACCGGCAACCAAACCGGCTCGCTCATGGGCTGGTATCGCCTCAAGACGATGTTTGACCTCGGCATCCTGAACGAATCGAACAAGAAGAACGCCGTCTTCCTCAAGACCTTCGTCACCAGCCCGATGCAGGACGCCATCGCAGCCAAGTTTGGCGTGGCCTGCGTGAACACGCTCACAGGCTTCAAATGGATCAGCGCCAAGCTGAACAAATACGAAAACGCTCTCCCTGCCGACATCCGCGCCAAGTATCGCGACCTCAGCGCCACCGAATCACGCTCGCTGCGCCTTCAACACGGCACGTTCCTCGTCTTCGGTGGCGAGGAAAGCTACGGCTACATGGGCGATGACTTCAGCCGCGACAAAGACGGCAACGGCGCCGTCGTCATGTTCGCCGAACTCGCCGCCTACGCCGCGTCGAAAGGCCTCACCGTCGCCGGATTGCTCGACGAGGTGTATTGCGACATCGGCTTCTTCATGGAGCGCAATGAGAGCGTCGTCTTTGAAGGTGCCGCGGGTGCCGCGCAGATCCAAAAGCTCGCTGACAGCTACGGCGCGAATCCGCCGAAGGAAGTCGATGGCAGCGCCGTGACCAGCGTGCGTGATTTCCGCAAGACCGGCATCATCGACGAGGAGGGTGATCCCGTTTCGACGGAGAAAATGCTCTTCGTCGATCTCGCCGATGGTCGCAGCTTTGCCGTGCGCCCTTCCGGCACGGAGCCGAAGATCAAATACTACATGTTTGGCCGCCAAACGCCTGCCGCAGGCCAGAAACTCAGCGCCGCTGAACTCGCCGCCGCGAAGGACAAGGTCAGCAACTCTCTCGCCAGCATGTGGGAGAAGCTCCGCGCGGACATTGACGTGCGGCTGGCGAGCTGAGGCCGGGAGATACGTCAACGAGGTCAGTGAGGTCATTTTGACCTGATTGACCTTGTTGGCCTGATTGACTCACGGGATCACGACGCGGTAAAAACGCTTGGTTTTGCTCACCGCGTTGAGGTCCGTCCAGGTCGTCGAAGCACCGGTGGCGGTGACGATGGTGGGTGTCCATTTTTTGAGGTCGTCGCTGTATTCGACGCGGTAGTCGTTGCCTGAAACGGTAGGAAACTGAAGGGTCGTGGAGGTGCCACGGCTCAAAGCAAAGGCTGGCTGGCTGGAGGCGCTGCTGTCGCTGGTGCCGAACCAGGTTTCGATGTCGGAATAGATGCCATCGCCGTCGTTGTCGTGATGGATGGCGAAGGTATCGACGAAGCCGGCATCGAGCCCGCTCTCGGTGGCTTCGTCCTTGCTGTAGGTCCAGCGCAGCGTGTGCGTGCCGGAGGCGATGAGGAAGCTCTTTCGCGTCCAGCCAAGCTCACCGCTGATGGCCTCCTGCTCCACGTCGTCGATGTAGAAACGAAGGAAGTCGTAGTCCTCCTCGGACGACACGCCCCAGTAGAAGGTGACCTTGCATGGACCGGTGACCTGCGTGCTCATGGAGCTGGATTCATCATGGCCGATGGTGCCGGAGCGGGCACCATCCTCGCCATCGCGAGCGTAGAGTTGCTGAGGCACCCACGGAAGGTCACCGGAGGAGGTGATGGTTTGTGAAGGGGCATCGAGCACCTCGGCGAGGCCTTGCTCGATGGTGCCGACCTGGATGGTGATCGTCTCCGTGCTCGTGCCAAGGCTGTTGGTGGCATTGATCGTCACCGGATAGGTGCCGAGCGTGGCGACGCTGCCGTAGATCAAACCGGTGGCGGCATGCAGCGAGAGGCCGATGGGCAAATTGAGCGCCGAGAAGCTCGTCGGAGCATGTGTGGCCTCAATGGCATGGCGGAAGTAGGTGTCCTTCCACACATTCACCGTCGTGGGCGTGATGACCGGTGGCGTGGTGGTCGCGGTGATGCTGATCTCGTCGATCCAACCTTTATCCAGACCTTTGGCGGTGGCTTCATCCTTGAAGTAATAGATATCGACATTGTGCGGACCGCTGCCGAGGTCGGTGATGGACTCCGTCCAATCCTTCTCGCCGGTGATGTAGTCCTTCACATAGCCATCGACACTCAGAATGAGGTAATCGTAGTTCTTTTCGGACGATACCTTCCACTGAAAGGCGAGCCTCGCGGGGCCATTCACGGTGAATTCGATGCCGGAATACTCCTCGTCGTCCACGATGGCCGTCTCGATGGCATCGACGCCGTCGTGCTTGATGCTCGTCTGGCTCACCGGATCGCCAAAACCGAACGGGATGATCTTTTTCGTCGTCGGCTGCTCGACCGCGGTGGAAAGCGTGGGCTCGGCTCCGAGCACATAAAAGTAGGTGTACTCGCTGCTGGTGCCGGTGGCATTCGTCACGTCCTGATAGCCATCGGTGAGCCCTGTTTCCGTCGGCGTGCCGGTGATGCGGTTCGTGGTCGGATTGAAGGTCCAGCCGGTGGGCAGGCCGCTGAAGAAGTACCGACCCACCGAGTAGTTCGTGGCGAAATTCGATGCGGTGAGCTGATGGTCTGTATTCCAATCCTCACGCCCCACGACGATCCAGCTCGAAGTAAGCACGGGCAAAGGCAACGAGGAAGGCGTGGTGGTGCCGTGGAAGGTAATGGTGACCTCATCGAGTGTGCCAACGTGGTCCACCATGCGGTCAAAGACCTCCAGCTTCCAATCGCCATGCGACCTCTCGCCCCAAAAGTGCGTGCTCATGAAGGTCCAATCGAGATTGACACTGTCATCATTGAAGCGAGCCCGAGCGAGACGCGACTTCACCCCGCTTGGCGAGGTGAGGCGAAACTCCAGATTCCCCATATAAGGATGTGTGGCTTTGATTTGCACGGTGACATGCTCCAGCCGCAAATTATCCACCAGAGGCACGGTGAAGGTTCTCGAAGTGCCGGTGGTGTCGAAATCCGGGATCGGCTGGGCGAGTGCAGCCTGCGTGTAGGTCTTCTTTTGCAGCGGAGCCACGTTCGTCCATGTCGCCGCGGTGGCGGTGGCGGTTTGAGCGTTCACGAGGCCAGCGCCGTAGCGCACATTGAAATGGAAGCCCGCGCCGTTTTGCACCCAATCGCCGTCAAACTCGTCATTCTTCACCGCCGTGCGCACGAGGATCTCCTGCACATCGCGGTAAGTGAGGTTCGGGTTCGCCTGAAGCATCAAAGCGATCAC
Organism: Verrucomicrobiaceae bacterium; assembly: GCA_016713245.1. Lineage (GTDB taxonomy): Bacteria > Verrucomicrobiota > Verrucomicrobiia > Verrucomicrobiales > Verrucomicrobiaceae > Prosthecobacter. The sequence continues at coordinate 538,686 of JADJPM010000005.1, forward strand.
GCCCGCGACGGTCGGCGTGGCCGATGACGTGCCGCCAAAGCCGTTGGTGTAGTCGAAACTCGTGAAATCAGGATGCTCCACCGTGCCGCCGTCCTCGTTGTAGCCGTTTGAGCCGGTGATGTCGGTCGTCGTGATGCCCTGATTACCCGCACTCGATGGGGCGCAGACGAGGATGTTCGATCCCGGCTCGCTATAATAAGAAGCGCGGCCTTTTTCATTGATGGCGGAAACGGCGATGGCGAGGGGCGAATTGGCCCAGCCGTCGTAGTTCGAGTCATCGCCAGAGTAGTTTCCATTGCCTGCGGCCCACAAAAAGATCGTGCCTTTGCCACCGCGACCATTCGTCACGGCATCCTCCATCGCCGCGAGGCTCAGCGGGCCGGGACCGCCCTGGCCGTAAGCACTGTCGTAAGGGCCCCAGGAGTTGCTCTTGATGTGGATGAGGTCCTTTTTGAAGCCAAAAGCGTCCGCTTCATCCGCATCCGTCGTCGGTGCGGCGATGAGCTTGAGGCCCACAATCGTCGCTTCGGGTGCGGAGCCGGTCACGCCGAGGTTGTTGTTGCCGCGAGCTGCCGCCACACCGGCGCAGGCGGTGCCGTGGAAGTTCTTTTCACCCGGCGAGGGATCGTCATCGAGGCCGTTGAAGTCACGATCATTCACCGTGTCCACATTCGCGGTGAGATCGGGGTGCGTGACCTCCAGGCCATCATCGACGATGCCGATGCGGATGCCCGTGCCTTTATAAGCATCCCAGGCCGGGACCACATTGACATCGACGCCAACTTCGCCGCCATTTTGGCCGGTGTTCCGCAGATGCCATTGGAAACCGGCATTCGCGGCGTTGTAGGCAAAGAAGGGATCATTCGGCACCCACTTGCCAAAAAGCTGCCGGGCCAGCATCGGCTCCGCAGAACGCACGCCTGGCTGTTTTTGAAGCGTCTTCGCCCCCGTCAGCGCCGCATCCGCTTTTCCGGCAAACTCGACCACGGCAAACTTGCCGCGTGCCTCGGCCTTCACCACGCCCGCGAGCCCTCGCAGGTCGGCGGCAGCCTTGCCGGGTTGGAGCTCGACGAGCACGCGTTTGGTCAGCCAGCGCCTCGTGCCCTCGTTTTGAGGTACTCCCTTTTCATACATCACCCACTCGCCCTTCGTCCCCGTTTCGGCCGAGGACCTCACAAACTGCTTTCCGCCAATCGCCACCTGACCGCGAAGCACGGCGCAGGTGGTGAGAAAGGTCAGTAGAAGGGCAAAACGCATCGCAGCAGAGACAATGAGGCGCGGATGATGCTCGGAATCTGCGGCAAACCAAAGGTAAAAGCGTTCCTTGCACCCGGAACGGCCCTTTCCATCATCGCGGCTCTCCTTTCCCCCAACCCCTTCCCTTTCCATGGAAAACGTCATTATCATCGGCACCGGCTGCGCAGGTTACACCGCCGCCATCTACACTGGACGAGCCAACCTCAAGCCCCTGATCCTCTCCGGCAATCTTCCCGGCGGCCAGCTCACCACCACCACCGAGGTGGAAAACTTCCCCGGCTTCCCGAAGGGCATCATGGGGCCAGAATTGATGATGAACATGCAGGCGCAGGCCGAGCGTTTCGGTGCCCGCATCGAGTACACCCTCGTCACGAGCGTGAAAAAGACCGCCGCAGGCCACTTCGAGGTCATTTCCGAGAGCGGAACCGTCTTGGAGGCACACACCGTCATTGTCGCCACCGGCGCCTCACCGCGTCACCTCGGCCTGCCGAACGAAAAAAGCCTCATCGGCCATGGTTTGACGAGCTGCGCCACCTGCGACGGCGCTTTCTACCGCAACGTCCCCGTCTGCGTCATCGGCGGCGGCGACTCCGCCTGCGAAGAGGCCTCCTTCCTCACCAAATTCGCCTCCAAGGTCTATCTCATTCATCGCCGCGAGGCCCTCCGCGCCTCGAAGATCATGGCCGACCGCGCCTTGGCGAATCCCAAGATCGAACCCGTCTGGAACTCCACCGTCAGCCAATACCTCACCGATGAAAAAGGCGAGATGCGGGCCGTGATGCTCAAAAACCTCGTCGATGGCACCGAGAAGGAGCTGGAAGTGGCCTGCGTCTTCGTCGCCATCGGCCACATTCCCAATGCGGGCTTCCTCGGCGACCTCGTCGATACCGATGAAAACGGCTACATCATCCAGACGAAGGGCACCCTCACCAAGACGGAAGGCCTTTTCGCCGCCGGAGACGTGGCAGACCATGTTTACCGCCAAGCCATTACCGCCGCCGGGCAGGGCTGCGCCGCCGGTCTGGAGGCCGAACGCTATCTCGCTGACCGAGGGGTGGATTAAACTACCCCAGAACGGCCCAGTTTCCGGTTGACACTCGGGGGCGGACTCCTATTCTTTTTGCCCTTTCGCCCCCAAGGGGTGGAAACTCCCCTCCTGTTAGAATCCCCCAATGAAGACCTTTTCAGCCAAAGCCCAAGAGCAGACCAACCGCCAGTGGTATGTCATCGATGCCAAGGACCAAATCCTCGGTGATGTGGCCGTTGCCGCCGCGAACATTATCCGCGGCAAAACCAAGCCCATTTTCACCCCGCATGTCGACACCGGTGATTTCGTGGTCGTGCTCAACGCGGCCGAAGTCCGCCTCAGCGGCAAAAAGGAGCAGCAGAAGATCTACACCTCCAAGCGTGGCTTCATCGGCAACCAGAAGGTCGAAAACGTCGAGCGCGTCCGCCAGCGTCGTCCTGAGCTTCTGATTGAGCGTGCCGTCAAGGGCATGGTCCCCCACAACCGTCTTGGCCGCGCCGTGATGAAGAAGCTCAAAATCTACACCGGCACCGAGCATCCCCATGAGGCTCAGAACCCGAAGCCCTTCGCCGTCGCCTGATTCCCTCTCCGTAGTCTCTCCCTAGCAGCATTTTCATGAGCAAGCCCATCGCCAACTCCACCGGCCGCCGCAAGACCGCCATCGCCCGCGTTTTCATCCGCGAAGGCAGCGGTAGCATCACCGTCAACGGCCGCGACTTCGAGGAATACTTCCCCATCGTCGCCCATCAGAATCAGGTTCTCTTCCCGCTGGCTCTCACCAACAGCCGCATGACCTATGACTTTACCGTGACTGCCAATGGCGGCGGCATCACCGGCCAGGTCGGTGCAGTCCGTCTCGGCATCGCTCGCGCTCTCATCCGCGTGAATCCCGAAAATCGTGCCGCCTTGAAATCCAATGGCCTGCTCACTCGTGACAGCCGCGCCAAGGAACGTAAGAAGCCAGGCCGTCCGGGCGCTCGCAAGCGCTTCCAGTTCTCCAAGCGCTAATCGCGCTGGATGTGCATCGTGTGTTGTTTGCAAAGCCCCGCGGAAACGCGGGGCTTTGTCTTTCATGCCTCAAACACTTTTTCCGGGTTGCACGCCCGTGGTGTCCCCTCATACTCCGCCCCCCGCAATATGTCCGCATCAGTCAAAGTCGCCGTCGTTGGAGCCAGTGGTTACTCAGGAGCAGAGCTTCTGCGCTTGCTGCTGCGTCACCCGAATGCGGAACTTGTCGCCGTCACCTCCCGCTCGCTGGCCGGAAAAGCGCTTTCGAAAGAGTTCCCACGCTTTCGCGGTGTCGGCGTGGCGGATTCGCTCACCTTTTCAGCCCCAGATGCGAAGGCGTTGAAGGCCGCTGGCGCTGAAATTGCCTTCCTCGCGGTGCCGCATGGTGTGGCCTCGGAATATGCCAAACCCTTGCTCGAGCTTGGTTTGAAGGTCATCGACTTGAGCGCCGACTTTCGCCTTCGCAGCGCCGCGTTGTATGAGGAATTCTACGGCCATGCACATCCTGCGCCGGAACTGCTCGACGAGGCTATTTATGCCCTCCCTGAAGTGCGTGCGGAGCAAATCAAGACCGCGCGGCTCATCGCCTGCCCGGGTTGTTATCCCACGAGCATCCTGCTGCCGCTGATTCCCCTTTTGAAGGCTGGTTTGCTGGCCGAATCTCCCCTTTCCGTCGCCAGCATGAGCGGCGCGAGCGGTGCTGGACGCAAGGAAAGCATTCCCCTGCTCTTCTGCGAGGTGCAAAACAGCGTGCGCAGCTACTCCGTGCCACTGCACCGCCATCTCAGCGAAATCGGCCAGGAACTTGCTTTGGCGGCAGGACGCGAAGTGAAGCTCTCCTTCGTCCCTCACCTCATGCCCACGCACTCCGGCATCTGCACCACGACGTTTGCGCAGCTCACGCCCGGCACGACGGTTGAGCAGGTCGGCGCGACTCTGCACGCCGCCTATGAGGCGCAGCCTTTCGTGCGCCTTCTCGGGCAAAACCAGTCTCCCGATACCAAAAACGTCACCGGCACCAACTTCGTCGATATCGGCTGGGCCTTCGACGCCCGCGCGGGACAACTCATTTTGATGAGCACCGAAGACAACATCGGCAAGGGTGCTTCCGGACAGGCCGTTCAGAACATGAACCTCATTTGCGGGTTTGAAGCCACCGCCGGACTCCTCAACATCTGATCACCATGGCCGTCAAAGCTCACGACGAACGCGAATGCCGCGTTCCATTCAAAATCATCGAAGGCGGTGTCACCGCACCCAAAGGTTTCCGTGCCTCCGCTGTCACCTGCGGCATCAAAAACCCGGAAGCCACCCGCCTCGACCTCGCGCTGATCGTTTCCGACACGCCGACCGTCACCGATGCCGTGTTCACCACGAACAAAGTCCGTGCCGGCTGCGTCCGCGTGTGCCAGCAGCACATCAAGGAGAGTGACACCCGCGCCATCATCGCCAACAGTGGTAACGCAAACGCTTGCACCGGCGTCCATGGTATCCAGGATGCCAAGGCCATGACGAAGGCCGTCGCCGAGGAGATCGGCGTGAAGATGCGCCAGGTGCTCGTGTGCTCCACTGGCATCATCGGTATGCCTCTACCCATCGAGCGCATCCTTCCCAGAGTGCCTGATGCCGTCGCCAAATTGAACGACAAGGGCAGCGAGGCCGCTATGCGGGCCATCATGACGAGCGACACGAAGCCGAAGACCTTCGCCGTCGAAGTGCCTGTGGGCAAAAATGGCAGTTTTCGCATCGGCGGCATCTGCAAGGGCGCCGGCATGATCTGCCCGAACATGGCCACCATGCTCTGCTTCATCACCACCGATGCCAAAGTGGCCAAGGACGAGCTGAAGCGCAGCATGCGCTACGCGGTCGAGAAGAGTTTCAACTGCATCACCATCGACGGGGACACCTCCACCAACGACACCGTCATCGTGATGAGCAACGGCCAGAGCGGCCTGCCCACCATCAAAAAGAACTCGCCCGAGGCCGAGCTCTTCCGCTGCGCCTTGCACAAGGTCATGCTCGAGCTCGCCAAGATGATCGTGTGCGATGGCGAGCGGGTCACCAAGTTCGTCGAGATCCGTGTGCGCAATGCCCGCACCCTCACCGATGCCCGCAAAGTGGCTGAAACCGTCGCCAAGAGCCTGCTCGTGAAATGCAGCTTCCACGGCTGCGATCCAAACTGGGGCCGCATTATCCACGCCGTCGGGTATTCAGGCGCACGGATTCGTGAGGAGCTCATCGACATCTACTTCGGTGGCCTCATGGCCTGCAAAGGCGGCTTGGCCACCAAAACGCCCGTCACCGAGATGGAAAAGGTCGTCAAGGAACCGAAATTCACCGTCACCATAGACTTGAATCTCGGCACCAGCGGCTACACCGTTTACACCAGTGACCTCTCTGAAGAGTACGTCGATTTCAACAGCGCTGAATACTCCGCTGCGATTCACGCGAAACGCCAAAAAGGCTTCGCTTGACACTCTCCGCAGGCCGCTTGCGCTTTTCGGGGCCTTGCTCCACTTTCGCGGCCCTTCCCTGAACTCAACCTCACCCCCCCCCTTTTTTATGAGCCGGAAAATTCGTTATGGCATGATCGGCGGCGGACGCGGCGCCTTCATCGGCGGCGTTCATCGCATCGCAGCTTCTATCGACCAGCAACTCGAACTCGTCTGTGGCGCGTTCTCGTCGAACCCCGAGAAGTCGAAGGCCAGTGGCGCGGATTTTTACCTCTCCCCCGACCGCTGCTACGGCACCTTTGAGGAGATGATCAAGGCTGAGGCCGCCCTGCCCGCGGACAAGCGCATGGACTTCGTCAGCATCGTGACGCCGAACCACATGCACTTCCCCGCTGCCAAGCTGGCGCTCGAAAGCGGCTTCCACGTGCTTTCCGATAAGCCCGCCACCTTTGACCTCGCCCAGGCGAAGGAACTGGCCCAGATCGTGAAGAAGAGCGGCCGTCTCTACGGCGTGACCTACAACTACACGGGCTATCCTTTGATCCGTCATGCCCGCCAAATGATCGAGCAGGGCAAACTGGGCAAGATCCGCAAAGTCGTGGCCGAATACCCGCAGGGCTGGCTGGCCACGATGCTCGAAAACACCGGCCAGAAGCAGGCCTCCTGGCGTGTCGATCCCGCCATCTGCGGCGCGGCCGGCTGCATGGGCGACATCGGAACGCACGCGATGAACCTCGCCGAGTATGTCACCGGCCTGCATGTCAAAGAACTCGCCGCCGACCTCACCCACTTCCTCGGTGACCAGGGCCGCCGCCTTGAAGACGACGGCAATGTGCTCCTGCGTTTCACCAATGGGGCCAAGGGCGTGCTGCACTCCAGCCAGATCAGCGTCGGCTGCGAAAACAACCTCACCCTCCGCGTCTATGGCGAGCTGGGCGGCATCGAATGGAGCCAGCTCGATCCGAACACGCTCATCGTCACCTCGCTGGACCAGCCGAAGCAGATTCTCCGCACGAGCATGGGCTACCTGGGCACCGCCGCCGCCGCAGCCACCCGCACGCCCGCCGGCCACCCTGAGGGTTACCTCGAAGGTTTCGCCAACGTGTATCGGAACTTCATCAATCATGTTCGCGCCTTCGAGACCGGAGCTCCCGCCAACCCGCTCGACATGGATTACCCGACCATCGAGGACGGCGTGGCCGGCATGGCCTTCATCGAGGCCGTCGTGAAATCCTCCGCCAACAACGCCGCCTGGACCCCGCTCGACTTCACCCCGTCGCCGCGTGCGAAGTACGGCGATGCGTCACTGAACAGCGACCGTGGTGGTTTGAGCTAAGAGTTCCACAAACATCAAAATGCCGCGTGAGATGTCTCACGCGGCGTTTTTGCATTCGAGGATTTACGGGCAGATCTTACTTGGGTGGCGCAGGCGCAGGTGCCGGTGCGGGAGCCGCTGGGGCGGTCGCGGTCGGTGGAGTTCCAGCAGCAGGAGCGGCGGCACCTGGCGAACCTGGGGCATCAGGTGCTTTCGTGATGGGTTCACCTTCCTTGTGCTTGCTGAGGACAAAGGCGGTGACCTGGCTGACTTTTTGCACGCCAAGGACGAGTTCCCAAGCGGCCATGCCCTTGGTGATATCGGGCGAGCCTTTGCGGACGATCTTGAAGATCTCGGTCGGCTTTCCGCCATGCTTCCATTCCTGATCATGAAGCGGGAGGCCGGGGAGTTTAGCTCCGGCGAGGGTGCCAGTGAGATCAGGTCCGTGACAGGTGACGCACATGCCAGGGGTCATGAAGACAGCCTTACCGGCTTCAACGGCCTGCGGATCGCGGGAGAGCGCCCAGAGCTGCTCGTCGGTGATGTTTTCGGTCTGCTTGTCACGGGCGGCTTTTTGCTCGGCGATGACTTTGTCCATCTCGTCTTGGTCGGAGCTGCCGATGCCGAGCTGGTAGTAGCAGAGCCAATGACCGATGAACCAGACGATGGTGATGTAGAGGGTGAAAAGCCACCAGTTGGGGAGCTTCTGGTCGTACTCCTGAATGCCGTCATAGACGTGATCGCGGAGTTTCGGCTCGTCAGAGGAGGATGTGGGATGAGTGTCCATGGCTGAATTAATCGTCGAGTGGCAGAAGTGACATTTGTTCGGACTTTTCCTTGCGGAGGAGCATGCCGCGCACGGTCATGATGCCAAAGACCACGCCAGCAGTGGCAAAGGCGACGAGGGGAATGATCGCGTGCCAGTTTTCGTAGATGATGCGCTTGTACATGCGGGAGAGTTGAGAGATCAGGGTTTGACCATGGCGCTGCGGGCCTTGTCGGGATTCACCGGGGTAAGCGGGAAGGGTACGCCGCCGCCTTTCTTGATGAGGGTCTCCTCAATGGCGGGTGTCTCGAACTGGCCGAGCTTTTGCAGGTAGGCGATGATGGCGACCATTTCGCTATCCGGACGGACGACGATATTGGCCGTCTTGAGGTCCTCGGCGATGGCAGCGCCTTGTTCGAGAGCCTTCATCTTGATGGTGGTGGCATCCATGGCGGGATAGGGCACGCCGAGCTGCGTGAGGACGGCGATCTTCTTCGGCAGGGCGTTTTGATCGAAGGGCTTGTCCTTGAGGTGCGCGTAGGGCGGCATGTTGGACTGCGGGGACATGGAACGAGGGTCCATCATGTGCTCGAAGTGCCAGGAGTTCGGACGGGCACCGCCTTCACGGGCGAGATCCGGGCCGGTGCGCTTGGAGCCCCACTGGTAGGGATGGTCGTAGATGCTTTCACCGAGACGGGAGTATTCGCCATAGCGCATCACATCGGGGACGAGCGTGCGGATCATCTGCGAGTGGCAGTTGTAGCAGCCTTCGGAGACGTAGATGTCACGTCCGGCGAGCTCGAGGGGCTCATAGAGCTTCTGAATGCGGTCCTCCATGTTCTTGGCCGTGTTGACGGTGATGGTGGGGATGAGCTGGATCAGGCCACCGATGACCACCGCCACGAAGGTGAGAATGGTAAAGGGCAGATAGTTGTGCAGAAGCTTCTCATACCAAAAGGACCAGTTTTGATGCGCCTTCTGGAAGCGCTTCACGGCCATGAAGGCAAAGATGCAGGCACAGATAAGGGAGGCAATATCGGCACCGGGAGGCAGGAAGAGCCAGCCGCAGACCAGTAGGAGACCACCGATGGAGTAGGTGAGCGGGTCATTGAAGAAGGTCTCGCCGAGGCCCATGACTTGGCTGCTGTCCCGCTGGAGGAGGGCGACCTCACGAACCTCGTTCGTGGCTTTGCCGGAGCGGATGGTTTTCCAGAGATTGATGCACATGACAAGCCAGCCGACGAGGAACATGGCACCGCCGATGACACGCAGGCCCATGAGCGGACGGATGGCCTGAAGGGTATCGAGGAAGGTGTTTTTCAGCGCGAGTCCATCTGCGGTGACCTGATTGAGCATGAGGCCCTGCATGATGCCGCTGATCCACATGGCGACGACGTAGAGCAGGATGCCGAAGGTGCCGATCCAGAAGTGGAAATTCGCCATCGGAACGGAGTAGAGGCGGGTGTTCCAGAGGCGCGGAGCGAGCCAGTAGAAGAGACCCGCAGCCATGAAGCCGTTCCAACCAAGAGCACCGCTGTGCACGTGGCCAATGGTCCAGTCGGAGTAGTGGGAGAGCGCATTGACGGCGCGAATGGAAAGAAGCGGGCCTTCAAAGGTGGACATGCCGTAGAAGGTGACGCCGGCGATGAAGAACTTGATCACGGGGTCCGTGCGCAGCTTGTCCCAGGCACCGCGAAGGGTGAGGAGGCCATTCAGCATGCCGCCCCAGGAGGGAGCCCAAAGCATGAGGCTGAAGAACATGCCGAGGTATTGCAGCCACTTTGGCAGGGCGGTGTTCAGCAAGTGGTGAGGACCGGCCCAGATGTAGAGGAAGACGAGGGACCAGAAGTGAACGATGGAGAGGCGATACGAATAGACCGGACGTTCCGCCGCTTTCGGCAGGAAGTAGTACATGATGCCGAGGATCGGCGTGGTGAGGAAGAAGGCGACCGCGTTGTGCCCATACCACCACTGCACGAGACCGTCCTGCACACCGGCAAAGATCGGGTAGCTGTGCGTGAGGCTGGTGGGGATGGAGAGATGGTTGACGATGTAAAGCATCGCCACAGTGACGATGGTGGCGATGTAGAACCACAGGGCCACGTAGAGCGTGGGCTCGTTCCGCTTGTGCAGCGTCATGAAGAAATTGATGGCAAAGACAACCCAGATGACCGCCACGGCCACGTTGATGGGCCAGATGAGCTCGGCGTATTCCTTGCCGCGTGAGAAGCCGAGCGGCAGCGTGATGGCCGCGGCCACGATGATGAGCTGCCAGCCCCAGAAGTGGATCGCGGAGAGCGTGTCATTGCCCATGCGCACCTTGCACAGGCGCTGCGTGGAGTAATAGATGCCGGCGAACATCATGTTTCCCACGAAAGCGAAGATGGCCGCATTCGTGTGCAGCGGCCGCAAGCGGCCGAAGGTGAGAAACTCCGCCAGATTGAGCTGGTGGAAGTTAAGCTGCGTGGCGATGAATACACCAGCGAGCATGGCAACGACGCCGAAGATGATCGAGGCCAGCATGAACTGGCGGACGACCTTGTCGTTGAACTCAATGGGTACTTTGGTGGCGGATGTGCTGGTCATGGGAATGGGGTCGGGTGAAATTCGCGGCGGAGGGGCTTCCACCGTCGTCGAGCGGCAGCAGCGCCACCTGCTCGAGGCTTCCGCGCCTTTTTTGCATGCGCTCCGCCAGAAACAGCGCCGCAAAAAGGACGGCGAACATCAGGCTGACGAAGATGGTGACGGCAAAAACTTCCATGGCGCGTTAGGAGAGGAGGAAAACTCTCACGGCGGCACTATGCCGCGCCCGCCTTTCGCTGCTCCACCATGCTTGCCCGAGACAGCACACATCTTGCGTTGCCAGTGCAACAAAGCGCAAGATTGGTGTCCCACGGGCAGAATCGGTGCGAACGGCTGGAGTGATGGAGAAATGGAGTGTTGGAGTATTGGGCTGAGTTTCAGTGCCCATCACTCTACTGCTCCATCACTCCAACGCTCCCGTCCCCGAAACAACGCAGGGCGGACCTTTCGGCCCGCCCTGCGCATTGAGTTGAGTGCTTGGGATCGCTTACGCGGCCTTCACGGCGGCGACGATCTTTTGCGCAGCATCCGTAAGGTCGCTGGCGCTGGTGATGGCGAGGCCGCTGGCGGCGAGAGTGGCTTTACCAGCCTCGACGTTGTTGCCTTCGAGGCGGACGACGAGTGGAATGCCGAGAGAGACTTCCTGCGCGGCAGCGATGATGCCGGTGGCGATGATGTTACAATCCATGATGCCGCCAAAGATGTTCACGAGGATGCCTTTCACATTCGGATCACCGAGGATGATTTTGAAGGCCGCCGTGACCTGCTCTTTCGTGGCACCGCCGCCCACATCGAGGAAGTTCGCTGGCTCGCCGCCGTGGAACTTGATGATGTCCATCGTGCTCATCGCAAGGCCAGCGCCGTTCACGAGGCAGGCGATGTTGCCATCGAGGCCGATGTAGTTGAGGCCGAACTCGCTGGCGGCGACTTCGCGAGGGTCTTCCTCGGTGGTATCACGCATCGCGACGACGTCTTTTTGACGGTAGAGCGCGTTGTCGTCGAAATTGAACTTCGCATCGAGAGCCACGACCTGATTGTCCGTGGTGATGGCGAGAGGATTGATCTCCACAAGGGAGCAGTCACTCTTGAGGTAGAGATTCCAAAGGGCGGTGAAGAGCTTTGTGGCCTGGTTGGCGAGAGGTCCACGGAGGCCGAGCGAGGCGGCGATTTTGCGGCACTGGTAGCTCTGAAGGCCAAGGGCTGGATTGACGAACTCCTTGAAGATTTTCTCCGGCGTCTTTTCGGCCACTTCTTCGATGTTCATGCCGCCTTCGGTGGAGGCGATGATGGCGTGGCTGCTGCTGCCGCGATCAAAGAGGATGGCAAAGTAGTATTCCTTGGTGATGTCCACCGCCTTGGCGATGAGGACCTTGCTCACCAGTTTGCCCTCAGGGCCGGTCTGGTGCGTGACGAGCGTCTGCCCGAGCATTTTGCCTGCGATGTCCTCTGCCTGCTCCGGTGTATCGACGACATGGACGCCGCCTTTGAAGCCGTTTTTGAAGGTACCCTTGCCGCGGCCACCCGCGTGGACCTGGGCTTTCACGACGAGACCGGGGCCACCGATCTCGCGAGCGGCTTTCCCCGCCTCCTCGGCCGTGCTGGCGACGATGCCTTTGGGGGTCGCGACGCCGAATTTTTCAAACAACTGCTTGGCCTGGTATTCGTGGATGTTCATCTGGGGGAATGGAAAAGGAGCGGCGATAGTAGGAGCGGCCCCGGAAGCGTCAAGGCGCATTCCCGGATCAATTTGGTCATTGCCGCACACCGGCGCTTCGCGACGGCGGAGAGGGTGGGATTGGCTGCGCTGCGCTTCGCCCATCCGAAAAAGGCTTCGCTTGGTGCGATGCCCTCCCTTGTCGCTTCGCGACGGCGGAGAGGGTGGGATTCGAACCCACGGTGAGAATTACCCCACGCCAGTTTTCAAGACTGGAGCCATAAACCACTCGACCACCTCTCCTGGTGCCGCTGTGCGGAGCGGCGGAGGTTATCCATCGGAGCCGAGTTGCAAAGAGGAAGTTTGCCCGCTGCGGCATGCTCGGCATCTTTTTCGACGCATGATCCATTCCACCGCCATCATTGATGCACGAGCTCAAATCGACCCCACCGCCGAGATCGGCCCCTACGCCATCATCGACGGGCCAGCTCAGATCGCCGCCGGAGCGAAGGTCATGGCGCATGCGCAGCTCGTGGGGAAGGTGACGGTCGGTGCCGGGACGATCATCGGCCGGGCAGCAATCATCGGCGGCGAGCCGCAGGACCTTGGTTATGATCCGCTGGCGGACAGCGAGGTCGTCCTAGGCACCGAAAACACCATCCGGGAGCATGTGACGATCCACCGCGGCAGCAAGCCGGGCGGTGTCACCCGCATCGGGGATCGGAATTTCCTCATGGCAGGCAGTCACCTAGCCCACGACGTGGTTTTGGGGAATCACAACATCATCGCGAACGCGGCGCTTCTGGCCGGGCACATCCAGGTGGGGAATAATACCTTCATCGGCGGCGGAGCGGTGTTTCACCAGTTCATCCGCATCGGGGATTTTTGTGTGGTGCAGGGCAATGGCGGCTTCGGTAAAGACATCCCGCACTACTGCGCTGCCCAGCGTATCAACCGCATCACCGGCCTGAATGTCATCGGCCTGCGCCGCAATGGCTTCACCTCCGAAGACCGGGCGGCGATCAAAAAGCTCTTCCACACCCTGTTCTGCTCCGGGAGAAACCTTTCCGAGGCCGTGGCCGAAGCAGCGACACACGAATGGCCGGAGAAAGCCCAACGCTTGCTCGAATTTGTGCAGGCACCTAGCAAAAAAGGCGTGTGCCCCGTGCGCCCAGGGCGGGGAGAGGATTGAAGACCTCAGCAATCATTCACAATTCTAATGGTTGGAATGTAGCGGGCAAAAAATCCGCCCTTTTGGTTGTCACCGAAGCAGCGGTGGCCTAAGAAACGAAATCGTGCCCGCGTGCTGCGGCCACGCACCCGATTTTTTTCCCGAGCCTATGACCTTTTCGAGACTTTGCGCAGCCGTCACAGCCGGTCTTCTCGCCCTCGGCGGGTTGGCACATGCCCAGTCCCTCGTGGATAGCATGTCCGGCGATGTGAGAATCGATGGCCTGACTACCACCATGGACCCCGAGACCGGTCTAGCCACCGTCTCCGGTGATGTGCGGGTGGAATATCAGGATGTCCAAATCCGCTGCGCCCAGGCCAGCTACAACAACCTCACTGGGGACATCCACGCCACGGGCAATGTGCTCATCTGGCGTGCCGGCACCATCTACCGTGGTGACAGCATCGACTACAACGTGCTCACCGGCGAGCTCTCCGGCAACAACGTCCGCTCAGGCATGCCAGCCAATCCAGGCACCTTCTTTTACAGCGCAAAAAAATTCCACACCGAGACCAAGCTGCTCGATATGGTGGAGGCCGAGGACGTCGAGTTCACCCTGCACGACATTGCGAACCCGAATTTTCACATCTCGGGCAACAAGATGGAGATCGAGCCCGGCGAACGAGTTCGGATGCACGACATCAAATATTATGCTGGCAGCACACCCGTGCTTTATCTGCCCTACCTCGCCCAAGGTTTGGAACAAGAGCAAGGCTTCCGCATCTCACCCGGCTACAACAGCCGCTGGGGTGCTTTCCTTCTCAATCGGCTGACGGTCTTTCACGGCACCCACACCGAGGCACGCTACCAGTTGGATCTGCGCAGCTTCCGCGGCATCGCGGGCGGCGTCGAATTCTACTCCATGCGCCACAATGCCAACCGGGGTAATTTCGGCCAACTCAAGCTCTACGGGATGAGTGATAGTGGGGCGAACCGCAACACGACAGGCACGACCCGGGCCACGATCGACAAGACTCGTTATCGCCTGAATTTCCAACACCGCATCTATCTCCCAGGCCCTGATGTGAGCACTTGGTACATTGATTTCGATATCAATAAGCTCAGTGACGTCCACTTCTATGAGGACTTCTACTTTAACGAATTCCTCACTACTCCAGAGCCTGACAACCAGATTTCCGTCGTCAAAAAATCGGATGCTTTCGTCGCCACGCTCATGGCACGCGTGCAGCTCAACAAATTCTACCGCTCTGCCGAACGCCTACCGGAACTCTCGTTTGATTTTGTCCGGCGTCCGATCTTCGGCACACGGCTGCAGCATCAGGGCACCATTTCTGCTGGTGTGTATGCCGAGCGTATCGGCAAGTATGAGGAGGCAGAACTTCAGCGCCTAGGAGCGATCGGCTTGCTGGGGGCGGCAGCTGTCAACGCCCAGGGAGCCACCGCATCTTATGCCAGCCTTCTTGGGCTGCCTCTCGGCTCCCAGATCGGCGGATTGGAGACCCTCGCTGGCCTCAATGTCATCAACTCCCGCCTCGCGGAGCCTGATTTCACCCGCTTTCACACCTACCATGAGTTCCTCTACCCAAAGACCTTCTTCGGCTGGCTGAACGTCACCCCGCGCCTCGGAGCTGGCTTCACCAGTTACCACAGCATCGACGGCAGCCTCTCGGGAAAAAGAAACTACTCCCGTGCCATCATGAGCGCCGGATTAGATGTCTCCTTCAAGGTCACCAAAACATGGTCCGACTATCAAAACCAGGCTTGGGGCCTCGACGGCATCCGCCATGTCATCCAGCCTTACCTGAACTACTCCTTCATGGATGCCGCCCAGGATGCTGGACTCCCCGCCATTGATCGCCTCAGCGCCACCACCCGTCTGCGCTCCATCGACGGAGCTCTTTTCACCGCCGTGGATGCTCTCCGCTCCTGGAATGTCGCCCGCATCGGCGTCGCGAACCTCCTCCAGACCCGCCGCGATCACAATTTCAACAGCAGCTTTGCCAGCACCTACAATGGGGAGCTCATCACCGAAGACCGCACCCACAACTGGTTGGGAATGAACACTTACATCGATCTCTTCGCCAAGGATCCTGAGTTCGGGCGCGATCGTTCGAACCTCTACAACGACATCTTCTGGTCCCCCATGCCCTGGGTCACACTGAACTCCCAAATGCAGTTCCCGCTCTCCGGTGCTCGTGGAAACTTCGCGGACTTCAACAATTCCATCACCTTCATGCCCAACAAATACATGTCGATCACCTTTGGGCATCAGTATCTGAATAACAACCCCTACTTCCCGCAGGATTCCAGCCGCGTGTATTCCTCCTTTTACGCTCGCCTGACGGAAAACTGGGGCCTTTCCACGACCCATGTCTTTGAGGCAGATGACGGCACCATGGAGTTTCAAAGCTATGCTCTCACGCGTGATTTCAGCAGTTGGCTCTTCTCCATCGGTGCCATGGTGCGTGACAACCGCACAGGCGTCTCTGACTACGGCCTCCTGTTCGGCTTCACCCTCAAGGAGCTGCCCCAATTCAACTTTGATTTCGACTTCAATCCCGGCATTGGTGGCCAGGGACAGCAGACGCCCGGCGGAAACTGATCACCGGCCATCGCGACGAGAAAGTTTGCAGCGTGTACTTGAGCCGCAGGCTGTGTGATCCTAGCGTACAGCTACTCACATGAAACTCACCATCATCGGTTCCGGTTACGTCGGTCTCACCACAGGCGCTTGTTTTGCAGAAGTCGGCCATCAGGTCTGCTGCGTGGACAATGACCCACGCAAAATCGAGTCCCTCCTCGCTGGAGAGATCCCCATTTACGAGCCAGGCCTCGAATCCGTCGTCAAAAAGAACGTCGCCGCCCGCCGCCTGCGCTTCACCACCTCCACCGAAGAGGGCGTCGAGCATGGCGAGGTCATCTTCATCGCCGTGCCCACCCCACCGCAGCCCGATGGCAGCGTGGACCTGAGCTTCATCGAAAAAGTCGCCCGAGAGATCGCCGTCCATCTCGATTCCTACCGCGTCGTCGTCGATAAAAGCACCGTCCCGGTCAAAACCGGCGAACGCGTCGCCAACACCATCCGCCGCTATGCGAAGCCCGGCGTCGAATTCGATGTCATCAGCAATCCCGAATTCCTCCGCGAAGGCAGCGCCGTCGAAGACCTCATGAAGCCCGACCGCATCGTCATCGGTGGGAATAGCGACCGCGCCCTCGCCTTGATGCAAAAAATCTACGAGCCCTTCGTCGCCCCCGTGCTCGTCACGGACATCAACAGCGCCGAGCTCATCAAGCACGCCGCCAACAGCTTCCTCGCCCTCAAAATCAGCTACGCCAACGCCCTCTCCGAAATCTGCGAAGCCGCCGGCGCCGATGTCATCAAGGTCACTGAAGGCATCGGCACCGACAAACGCATCGGCCGCGCCTTCCTCAATGCCGGCCTCGGCTACGGCGGCTCCTGCTTCCCCAAAGACATCGCCGCCTTCATCGCCATCGCACGACAGCTCGGCAGCCCCTTCGGCCTCCTCGAAGAAGTCCAGCGCATCAACGACCGCCAGTTCAAACGCTTCCTCGATGGCATTCGCGAAGCCCTCTGGGTGCTCAAAGAAAAAAAACTCGCCGTCTGGGGCCTCAGCTTCAAACCCAACACCGACGACGTCCGCTCCTCCGTCGCCATCCGCCTCGTCGAGGCCATCGTCGGCGAAGGAGCCGAAGTGGCCGTCTTCGACCCCAAAGCCATGGAAAAGGCCCGCGAGCTCCCCATCGCATCCAAAGTCCGCTTTGCCACCTCCGCCCTCGATGCCGCCAACGATGCCGAAGCCCTCGTCATCGCCACCGAATGGCCCGAATTCGCCGCCATCGATCTCGCCCTGCTCCGCGAGGCCATGCGCACCCCGCTCATCTTTGATGGTCGCAACCTCATCGACCCCGTCGCCGCCGCCGATTTCGGCTTCCAATACCGCGGCATTGGCCGAGGAGCCGCCGTCGAGCGTTCCTGAGCCATCTTGCAAAGCCCGCCGCAGCGTGGTAACGGCCCTCCCACATGAAAGCCGCACTCCGCCTTGCCCTTCTCCTGCTCGCCAGTCTTGGGCTCAGCAGTTGCCAAATGCTCGGCAGCCTCATCAATACCGCCATCCGCCTTGCCCCTTATCTGCTCGTCGAAAACGAAGCCGACAAATCTAGCGCGCCCATCGAAAAGCGTGCTGGCCGCATCGAAAACGCCCCTGCATACGAAGGCCGGAGCCCCCTGCCCCGCCGCATCGCCGTCGAAAACATCGCCAACCGCTGAATCCGACGCCCACCATGGACTGGCAGCGCATCCGAGACGACTTCCCCATCCTCCAGCAAGAGGTCAACGGTCACCCGCTCATTTACCTCGATAGCGCCGCCTCCTCGCAGAAGCCCCGCAGCGTCATCCAGGCCCTCACACACTATTACGAGCGTGATAATGCCAACGTCCACCGGGCCCTCCACGCCCTCAGCATGCGGGCCACGGACGGCTTCGAAGCCGCCCGCCGCACCGTCGCCCGCTTCCTCTCCGCCGCTTCCGAAAACGAGATCATCTTCACCCGTGGCACCACCGAAGGCGTCAACCTCATCGCCAATGCCTGGGGCAGCGCCAATCTAAAGCCCGGTGATGTCATCCTCAGCACCGGCATGGAGCATCACAGTGATCTCGTCCCCTGGCAGCTCGCCGCCCAGCGCACCGGAGCCACCTTGAAGCACATCCCCGTGCTCGATGACGGCACCCTCGACATGGAGGCCTTTGAAAAGCTCCTCACGCCCGAGGTCAAGCTCCTCGCCCTCGTCCACATCTCCAACTCCCTCGGCACCATCAATCCCGTCCGCGAAATGTGTGCTAAGGCCAAAGCCCTTGGAGCCACCACCTTCGTCGATGCCGCCCAGAGCGCCGGGCACATCCCCCTCAGCGTCGAGGACATCGGCTGTGACTTCCTCGCCTTCTCCGGGCACAAAATCTGCGCCCCCACCGGCATCGGCGTCCTCTACGGCCGCATGGCCGTGCTCGAAAACATGCCCCCCTGGCATGGTGGCGGTGAAATGATCCTCACCGTCACCCTCGATAGCTGCACCTACAAAGCCCCTCCCGCCCGCTTCGAGGCTGGCACGCCCGACATTGCTGGTGCCATCGGCCTCGCCGCCGCCATCGACTACCTCGAAGCCATCGGCCTCTCAAACATCGAGCAGCACGGCCTCCAGCTCGCCTCTCACGCCCTCGAAAAACTCGGCTCCATCGAAGGCCTCCGCATTCTCGGCCCCAAAACCGGCCCCCGCGGCTCCCTCGTCTCCTTTCATTGCGACTTCGCCCATCCGCACGACATCGTCGAATGGGCCAACACCTACGGCATCGCCATGCGCGGCGGCCATCACTGCACCCAGCCGCTGATGAAGCGCTTCAAAGTCCCCGGCACCACCCGTGCCAGCTTTTATCTCTACAACACCACGCATGAGATCGACCGCCTCGCCGAGGTGCTCGAATCCGCCCGGAAATTCTTCTCGTAATCCCCCACCATGTCCCCCGAAGAGCTCCGCGATCTCTACCAGTCCGTCATCCTCGATCACTCCCGCAAACCGCGGAACCACGGCGAGATCCCACCTCCATGCCTGCACGCCCATGGCGACAATCCTTCCTGCGGGGACGAGATCGACGTCTGGGTGAAGCTCGACGATCAAAACCACATCGCCGACATCAAATTCACCGGCCAAGGCTGTGCTATCAGCCAGGCCAGCGCCTCCATGATGACCGTGAAGGTCAAAGGCCAGTCCACAGCCGCCGCCGCTGCCATGCGTGAAGACTTCCGCCGCGTCGTCATGGGTGATGGCAAGCCACAAGATGAAGACGCCCTCGGTGAGCTCACGCTCCTCGAAGGCGTCCAAAAATTTCCCCAACGCGTCAAATGTGCCATGCTCGGCTGGCGGGCACTCGAGCAAGCGCTCGAAGCTCCCGCCCGCTGATTAAACGAATTTTGTCACGCCCGGACGCGGGATCGGACCTGGATCGAATTTGTCTCCAAACTGAAGGTTGTCCGGTGCGAGGTCTTGCTGCGAAGCGAGCATGGAAGGCACACGGGAAGCAGAAGCCGCTACTGCCTTCTCTTTACCTGCCTTTTTCGCCTTCTTCTCTTCATCCGTGAGCGGTGGCGGTGCATCTGCGGCCCATTGGATCTTCTGGCCGGTGTAGGCGGCCTCGCGGCCCATGATGGCAATGAGCGTGCTGCTCATCATGCGATCGCCATCGTTGATGACCTCGCCTTTGCGGATGGCATTGAAGAGCGCCTCGTGCTCGAGGTCATACATATTCTTCTCCTCACCACGCCAGCGCCAGCGCTGCTCGCCGTCGATGAAGGGCGCAGAGCCTTTGCCGATCACGAGACGGCCTTTGGTGCCACTGACCACATCGATCACCTCATTGTGGCAGCCGACGATCTGGCGGTTCGTGATGTGGCAGATGAGGCCGCCATCCCATTCAAAGGCCGCGTGGAAATGATCGAAGATGTTTCCGCCTTCATTTGGGATCTGACGGCCGCCCGTGGCGATCACGGAGACCGGCGGCTTATCCTTCATCGCCCAGCAAATCTTATCGAGACTGTGTACAGCCTGCTCGACGAGTGAATCACCGCTGAGCCAGGAGAAGTTATACCAGTTCCGCACCTGCCACTCGACATCGCCCATACCTGCGGGACGACCACTGGCGGGCGGCATCGGCTTCACCGGGCCGGCGTAGTAGGTGGCGAGGATGCTCGTGATGTCGCCGATCTGGCCGTCGTGAAGGCGCTTATAGGCTTCAATGCGGCTGGTGGCATAACGCCAGCAGAAGCCCGCCACGAGATTGAGCTTCTTCTGCTTCGCCTTCTCAATAGCTGCCTGGGCCACGCGGTAGCCAGCGGCATCCACGGCCATCGGCTTCTCGCAGAAGATGTGTTTCCCGGCCTCGACGGCCGCGGTGAGGTGCAGCGGACGAAATCCGGGTGGCGTGGCGAGCAGGACGACATCGACGCCGCAGTCGATGAGCTTCTGGTAGGCATCGAGGCCGGTGAATTTCTTGTCCGGCTTCACATCGACGCGATCCGGGAACTGCGTGGAGAGATTCTTGATGCTGTTTTCGATCTGCGTGTCGAAGGCATCGGCCACGGCGACGAGCTTGGCATTGTAATCAGCCCGCAGCGCCTGTGCGGCGGCTCCGGTGCCGCGGCCACCGCAACCGATGAGACCGATGCGGAGTGTTTCATTCGAATCCGCCTTCTGCTGCGCTCGCAGCGTGCCTGCGGCGGTGAGAATGGCAGTAGTCTGGAGGAACTGACGGCGTGGCTGGGAGGCGGCGGTGGTGAGCATGGAGGCAGGAGATTCGCCGCCAACAGCCCATTCCTTTCACAGGGATGTTTATCAGATCAAAAGCTGGGTCACCGGCTCCTCACCAGGCTGGAGCACGGACTCGACGAGTAACTGTGTGTCTTCGAGGAAGGTCGCAGCGGCACTGCGCAGAAAATCGACCTCTGCAGCCCGTGTGTGCAGGATGAGCAGAGAGGTCTCTCCCTGAAACAACGCTAGGGCAAAGACGCCCTCAAAGCCGAACCAGAAGGATTTCACCTCTCGATCGCCCCCGCTGGAAAAATGCCCGCCAGCATCCAGCAGCATGTGCAGGGCTCGTTCCGCCCGGAAGTCTTCGTAAGGCAGCAGATTGATGACGATCTGGCGACGCCAGCCGAGCAGCAGGCCGTTCACGGAGCCGGCGTGCTTCAGGCGCTCCAGCGCGGAACGGAGGGATGGGGTGATCGTGGCGGCCATGGCAGAAAAATCAGGCGTCGAGTTCGTTGATGCGGTTCAGCAGTTCGAAAAAGGGCCGTTTTTCGCCGATCATCGCACCGGCTCCAGGGTCCATGGAACTCGTCCCGGCATCGAAGTAGGCAAAATTGAGGGTGAAATCGTCCTCCTGAAGCGTGCCGGTCCAGGGAGAGCCCAGTTCGAGGGATTCGCCCAGTTTGGCTCCAAAATGCTTCAGACCCTGAAAATCGGCCGCAAAGGCATCCACGAGGGTTTGGTCCGCCGTGCTCGAAACGAGGCCTTCGCGCAGGGTGAAGAGTTGCAAGGGCAGCGGGGGCGTTTCCATGGTGGGCGAAGCGGTTGAGTGCTGCCCGATGTCGTGTCAAAAATCAGCCGCGAAGGCAAGAAAAATCCCCGACAGCGCTCAAATTGCCAGCGAGCCTGCGCAAACCAACCACGACGGCGGCTTTTTCCCAATTTTCTCCTTCGATAACTGGAGTTTTTGACAAGTTGTTCACAACGACCTGTGATCTTCTCAATCGTGAAAATCGAGCATCTTCCCGCGCTCTACAAAGCTCCCCTCCCCCGCCTTTCCGGCTGTTCCACGAGCAAGCTCAAATCGGCCCGACTAGGCGTGGAACGCACGAATTCACGACGAGGAACGGCAGCGAGATCGTGACGAAGCCGTCACGATCCCGAAAACATGCCAGCGATGCAGGCAAAAGCCATCCGAAGTAGCCCATGACGCTGGAGCCTTGATTTTACAAGGTCTCTAGCGTCACACTCCATCCAAAAAACGAGTCGGGTTCAAGCGGTGAGCTGTGCAGCCAACGAAATTCAAACGGTGTTCCACGGGCTCAAAAGACTTCGCCGGACCTCATTTGACTAGGCAAGCTCGTCTTGCCCAGCGTGCGGCATGAACATCACCGGGGGATTTTGCCATTTCTGCGTCATACGCATGGCAATTGCCTTGTGAACAAGGAGAAATGGCTGTGAAGGGCAGTCTGCTTGTTCACAAGGGGAAACCTGTGCGGGACAATCGCTGGCAAAACGCTCTCCGCGAGGCCGTATCCACCCTGCATGAAGCCACTTTTTGCCCTTTTCGCCCTCTCCGTGACGCTCGCCGCTGGTCCTGCACCAGCCACCGTGGATGCCTCGAAGTTTCCCAGCCTTCAGGCGGCCTTCGATGCCGTTCCTGAGGCTGGTGGGCTGGTGACACTCCCGCCGGGTGTTTTCGAGATCACGGAGCCTCTCCGAGTGAAAACTGGAGACACCCGAATCGTCGGGGCCGGGGCAGCCACGCATGTGGTCAACAAGAACGAGGAAGGTGCCCCGGCCTTCATCCTCCGACCGCCCCAGCTCGACGAGGACAAAAAGGCCCGCCTTTGGCGCATCCAGATGGCGGATCTGCGCATCAGCGGCAGCGAAAAGAGCGGCGATGGTATCTTTGCCGAGTACATTCAGGAAATTTACCTCGAAGGCGTGTCCATCGACCACCATGGCGGCCACGGCATCCAGTTGAAGAGCTGCTTTGAGGACCCGCGGATCGCCGACTGCATCCTGACCTATAACAAGAAGAGCGGCATCGAGATCTTCGACTGCCACGACATCGTGGTGAACGCGAACCACTTCGAGGAAAACCAGGACGCCCTGCACTGCGCCGACTCCTTCAACCTCTGCATGAACGGCAACAACATCGATGACCACCTCGGCCACGGCATCATCATCGAAAATACCTACGGCTCCGTGGTCAGCGGCAACATGATCGAGGAATGCAATGGCACCGCGGTGATCCTCGACCGGGATTGCTACGGCATCACGCTGAGCGCCAATGTGATCGCCCACCACCTAGAAGGCGGCATCGACCTGCGAGACGCCTGCGGTTGCACCCTGAGCGCGAACACCTTCACCATCGCCCACCGATTCTCTGTGCGCGTGGCAGCCGCCTCAGAGCGCAACACGATCACTGGCAACACCTTCTGCAACACCTACATCGGTGCCGGTCAGGACAAACGCCCCGCCGTGGCCAAAACACCCATGGGTATCGACGAGGGAACCGGCATCCTTTTGGAAACCGGCGTGAATGGCCTGACGATCACCGGAAACACTTTTTCCGGCCTTTCGACCGAAGCGGTTTGGGCCGATGGCGATGCCAAGAACCTCCTCGTGACGAGCAATCTTTGCATGGACTGCGGCCGGAGAACAGCTAAGGGAACACCATGGCTTCGTCTCCCAGAAGGAGCCGCTGTCCTGCTGAAGGACAACCTCCTACCCGCTCCCTGATCCCAACAGCCAGATGCTAGACGTCCAACGCCACCGTGGAAACCCATGCCTCCAGGAGGTCATTTTCACCCGCAAATTAATGTGGGTGCACATGATCACCGGGGCATTGGTGATCGCGCTGCTGCTCTTTCACGAGCTCTTTGGCTGGTTCGGCGCAGCATTGGGCTGGTATCTCGCGACTCTGGTGGCCCTGGTGGGCTTCATGAACGAGTTCCGCTGGTGCCAGTGGATCATTGCTGTCCTTTTTGCCATCATCGCTGCTGCGGGCATCTATTTCACCAACAGCGTGTTTCCCAGCCTGCAGCCTCCGAAGGCCCCGCTGGTGCCCCACTCGCTGCTGCCGATCTGGGTAGGCATGGCCAACATCACCTACGGGGCGAGCTGTCTGCTGATGCTTTTCAGCAGCAAGATTCGCCGGGCTGGCGTGGTGGGCTTTACTCTGTGGTGACCGCCGGTGCTAGGCCGAGAGCCTGATTCACGGCGTCAAAAAGCAGCTCATGCTGCCACGGCATCAAATGGGTGACCGGGTCTCCCTGAACGACGAGATCTTCGACGGTGGAACGTGATCCAAGCAACGAGGGCTCGATGTCGAGACCATTGGCAATAGCCTCCCGCTGCCCGCAAAGCCGGTCGATCGCGTCCCGCTGGGCATCGCTGAGGCGGCTCTTAGTCTTTTTCGGGCGCTGCGGCCATTCGGACGGTGCCGAGGCTGTCACTGCGGCCACGATTTCGTGAAACTGCTGCTTCCAGCGTGGGCGCCAGCCATTCGGCGGCGTCAGTGGCACCGTGCCAGCCTCAAACTGCTCGGCATAGGCCACCATCTGCTTGTTCGACATGATCTTGAAGCACGGCAGGTCACGCTCATGAGCAATGCCTTCCCGCCAGTCCCACATGCCTTTGAGCAAAGCGAGACCTTGAGGATGAAGACGACCGCACCCGTTCACACGCCACGGGTCATCACGCGGTGCCTTGTCACGAGCGGCGACGTCGTCTTGCAAGGAACGGCAGCTTTGATGAAACCAGTCTTCCCTGCCCTTTTCACGCAACCCAGCCACGAGACGATCCGCAAGCGGCAGAAGATAGCGAACATCATCCACAGCGTAGGCAAGCATGTTCGGCGGAAGCGGCCTGCGGCTCCAATCCGCCTTTTGCGAGGCTTTGCAGAGATCGAGATCAAAGTGATTCTTCACCAGCGCCGCGAGCCCAAACTGTCTCGCGCCTAGCAAACGGGCCGCAATCTGCGTGTCACGAATCACCCGCGGGCTCCAACCGTAGGTGCGGCGGAGCAGCGTGAGATCGTAGTCAGCACCATGAAACCAAAGCTCATGCGCATCAAGAAGCGCGAGGAGTTCATCCACATGCGGCACGGCCAGCGGATCGACCAGGGCGTATTTCCCGGCGCAATTCACCTGAAGGAGGCAAAGCTTTTCGTGGTAGTGATGAAGGCTGTCCGCCTCCGTATCGAGGCAGCAACGCTTGTCCGGGCTCTCGGAGAGCCATTGACGCATCTCCGCTACCCAGGCGGCCAGTTGCGGAGCGGTGTCGATGAACACCCAGTCCTTCGGTGCGGCGGGCGCATCCACCGCTTCATGCCCGGCATGCTGATGAGAATCGGAAGACATGCCGCGCGTCATTTCAGGCCGCCCAGAAGAATCTCGGCATTGTTGCTCGTCCGACCTATATTGCGAAGGAGAAGCTCCAAGGCGTCCACCGCAGGCACTTGAGCCAGTTGGCGGCGAATCTGCGCGATCCGACGAAACTCTTCCGGATGGTAGAGCAAGTCGTCTTTGCGCGTGCCGGATTTCAGCACATGCAGCGCCGGGAAGATACGTCGCTCGGAAATCTCGCGATCTAGCGTTGCCTCCATGTTGCCAGTACCCTTGAACTCCTCGAAGATCACGTCGTCCATGCGGCTTTCCGTTTCGATCAACGCCGTGGCAATGATCGTCAGGCTGCCGCCCTCCTCGACATTGCGGGCCGAACCGAAAAACTTCTTCGGCTTCAGCAGCGCATTCTTGCCCACGCCGCCGGACATGAGGGCTCCTTTGCCGCGTTGCAGCATGTTGTAGCCGCGGGCCAGACGCGTGATACTGTCCAGCAGGATCACTACATCCTTTTTGAGTTCCACGAGCCTGCAAGCACGCTCACGAACCACCTCCGCCACCTGCGTGTGACGCTTCGGGCTCTCGTCGAAGGTAGAACTGTAGATTTCCACGCCTTGCACGGTCTCTTCGAAGTCGGTCACCTCTTCCGGGCGCTCATCCAGAAGCAGAACGATCAAAGCGACTTCTTTGTGATTCGAGACAATGGACCGGGCGATGTCTTTCAGCAGGATCGTTTTGCCGCTTCGAGGAGGTGCACAGATCAATCCGCGCTGACCTTTGCCCAACGGTGCCACGAGATCCATGATCCGTACGCTCGGCGGGCACGGTTTCGGCATCTCCAGAATGATGCGCTTGTTCGGGAAGGTCGCCGTGAGCTTGTCGAAATCCGTCGGAGGCTCCCACTCATCTATCGGCGTGCCTTCCACCTCCGTGATGCGGTCGATGGCAATATACTTGTCCTTGTCCTTCGGCGCTTTGGCATAGCCTGCAATTCGTTGGCTGGCCCGCAGATTGAACTTTCGAACCAAGAACAATGGCACGAACACATCTTCAGGCAGCGGAGCGAAGCTGTACTTCGGGTAACGTATCAGTCCGAAATTGTCCCCCCCAAGCTCGAGTATGCCCTCGACCTTCAGCTTCGTCCGGTGCTCGGCCATGAAAGCACAAAGGTCATAAATGAGCTGATGTTTGGTGCGTGCGGCATTTAGCCGGAATCCCACCGTCTCGGCCAGCGCCTGAATTTCAGCCAGCGTGGAGCTTTGCAGATCATTGATCGAGACCTCCTGCGGAAAGGGAGGCAGAGCCCCTTCCTCCAGTTTCGGAGCATCCGCGTTCACCGGCGTGCCAACAGCTTCGGTCCGTGGCGCTAGCGCCATTTCAGTGCCTGGCACACTAGAAGCTTCAGCCGGCATAGTCATGGCTGGATTCGGCACGCAAGATGCGTTTTCCATTCCAGCCGAGGCATCCATTGCCGTCGGCTCGGTGGTTACAGTTGATTCATTCATTCGATGTTAAGGAGATTGGCAAGCAGCAGCGTCTGGTGTTCCAAAGCCGATCGGTCACCGTCGTTCCAAATGACCACATCTGCCTTCTCCACCTTGGCATCAATGGGCCACTGGGCATCTAGAAAGGCTAGCGTTGTCGCCTCATCCAGTCCCCTGTTGTCCATCATTCGCCTGACTTGCACCGACCGGCTGGCAGCCACCACGATGACCAAGTCCGCTGAGATTACCTCACCAATCTCATAGTGCAGCGGCACTTCCGCAACAAAAACCTTGGCGCTCTCCGCTTTGGCTTTCAGCCTTGCGGCCTCAAGTGCCTGCAAAACATGGGAGTGAACCACCTTTTCAAGTTTAGCGAGCTTTGCCAAGTCAGGCAGGACTACCTTACGCAACCACTGCCGATCCACCCTCGTCGAACCAACGTCATCTGTCTTCAAGACTTCTCGTCCTAAACACTCACTCAGCTCTCGCATGAACACCTGTGTCTCGTAAAGCTCACCAACTGCAACATCGGACGAAAAAGCCACCAACCTCTGCACAAAAAGAGGTAACAAACCAGCTATAAAAGCCGATTTTCCAGTTCCAACCCCACCTGAAATCAAAAGATTAGTCATGTATGCAAAAGAACGAGCCGCAATTCACTGCGGCCCGTTCAATCAAAAAAAATGAGATCAACTCTTGGTTAAACTAACGAGCACCACCGACAGCAGGGAGAAGAAGACCAGCTCCAACAGAAGCTTCAGTCGAAACCCCAGATAGACCTGTAACAGGAGCTTTGACTCGTTGACCCGAAGGATCTATCAGATAGGCTGTAACAAAAACAATTAGGTTACGCTTGAAGTGTTCCTCCGCTTCGGTGCGGAATAGACGACCCAAAATTGGAATGTCTCCGAGGATCGGCACTTTGTCTTCGACATCTTGGACATCTTCGCGAATCAAACCGCCAAGGACAACAGTCTGACCATCCCACACGGTGACACCAGTGGTCACTTTGCGAACTGAGAAAATTGGTTGGTTGATGACGTTCGGAGTAATAATACGATCTCCAGTATTATTAAATCCAACTAAAGTTTGCACGATTCCAAATACGGGTGGAGGCCCCGCAGACAACTGCTGTGTGGTGCTATTGAAAATAGGAAGCGTCTGGCCCGGCTGGTTGATCGGTGAGCCGTAGTTAATAAAACCATCAAACTCAACTACTTCGGGCGAAAGGTTAAGCTCGATGGTATTTCCATCAGGCCCAACGGTTGGTTCAGCCTCGAGCTTAACACCCGTCTGACGCATTTCGAAAGCAGTTGGTGTTGTCGGAGTCGCAATCATCGATGTGGATGCGCCAAACAAACTAATACTCCCTCCTTGATTGCCTTGGGGAAGTTGTGGCGGGTCGAATTCAGTCGGATATATGAACTCACGAGTGACCTCCATTGTAGCACGAGTTCCTCCTTTTGTGGTTACACTAGGCGCACTCATCAGATCAACGCCTTTCTTTTGACTCAGACCACGCAAAACCACCTGAAACTGTGGATCTGTAAAAATACCAGCCATAGAAAGAATTCCCGGCGCTGGGTTTAGAGTCTGTCCGAGCGTAGTTCCTGAGGCCAGCAAGTCATCAAGCTTACCTGCTGCTATAGCACTGTTTCCAGACCTCAAACCAGAGGTGACTGAACCACTACCACCAACTGTACCTGAATTAGTTCCAACTGGCGCATTAGAAGCTGTCGGCGGTAATCCAGTAGCAACGGGCGTCCCAAAAACCTGTGTATTAAAGGGAAAGCTAGTTGTTCTGGTGCTCGAAAGAGCAGAATTACCGGTAGTGCCGCCACCAAAATCTACTTTGGGGTTACTTCCGCCACCACCCAACATCCAATCGAAGCCTAATTCTTCGGTGTTACGCTGAGAAACTTCAACAAACTTAGTGGTAATTACAACTTGCTTCGGACCATTTTTATTCAGCTCATCCACATAAGTTTCGATCAAGTCGAGATTGGGTTGTGTGTTTCGAACAACAAGCGTGGACGTAGCGGCGGTAAATGAGGCTGATGCTCCATCTGGAAACGTAATACCAGCACCAATGAGAACGTCTTTTGCCGTCGCACGTGGGCTGAGCCCCGAACCACCACCGGGGGCGGGAGCAGCAAACGGATCAGCAGCAGGTGCTGCCGCAGCGGGAGCTGCCCCACCTGCTTGAGACAAGAAATCCGGCGGGACGCGGTAAGTGCGAGTAAACATTTCCGTGCTGCTTTCTGAAATTGGAACCACAACCACAGCATAAGCCTCAACTTTGTACTTCATTTGAGCTAAGTCACAAATGTAACGAAGCGCTTCGGACATTGGCACATTTTTCAGATCAAGGCTGATCGCAGCAGCAGCTGGCGCATCTCCAGTGCGGATAATAATATTGACACCCTTCTTGGTTGGATCTGCTTCAGAATCATCAAGATCCTTACTCTTAATACGCAAATACTCAACAGCCTCTTCAATCGTGGCATTTTCGAAACTAACCGTCGGGAAGACAATTGCATCCATCTTCTGAGTCAAGTATGCGCCTGCACTTCTGGAGTTAGTGGTTGATGCCGCAACTGGCGTAACTGCTGCTGGTGGCTTGTCTTCCCAAAGTTCATCAACTTGAGCCAGCATCTTGGCTCGTTGATGATCGTAGGCTGCCTGAAAATAACGAATTCGCTGGCGCTCAGCATTTTCCATTCCTCGGCGGGCCGCTGTGTTGTAAGGATCGACCCGCAGAACATCATGATACTCATTGATGGCCCGATCGTAATTACCAAGCTCAACAGAACTGTTGCCAAGCAAAAGTCCCTTCTCAACTTTCTTAACATTGTCAACATGCTGTGCAGTCAAAGCTGGAGGCCAGCGATCAGGATCATCTAGCTGTTTGAGCAAGCTTTTTGCACCTTTGTGATCTGGATACTTAGTCACCGCTTCCTTCAACAGGAGGCGCGCCTCGTCATATTTACCCTCTTTGGCCCTTTCTTTGGCTACGACCACCGCACAATCTGTGTATTTCAAATCAGCATATTGCAACCATTCGGTTGTATAGGGCGCATCTGGAATGGACTGCACAGCTGCCTGGTATGATGAAAGTGCCCCTTCATAGTCTGATTCACGAAAGAGATTATCTCCTCGTGCAATAGCAGACTTTGCATCTTCGATGCGGGCATAGCGACGCATGATTTCACGCTCAGCAAGCCCAGAAACGCTTTGTGAAAGCAGTGCCTGGGGTGCTAAAGCTAGCAGAAGTGCACAGGATAGACGGGAGACCATGCGAGGTTGTCGGAACATAAGAGAACTTGAGGGCGTGTTTTTCGTTGAAGTCGATTTCATTAACAGATTTGGGGGCGTCTTGGCGAGTTCTTTTTCGTCTAAACGGAGAAAAATTTGGAGGAGTTTAATTTTGCAGGACTTCGAGCTTTTGGTCGGGTAATGCTCTTCCATCGCTATCAACTGGGCAGATTACTGCTTTGTTGTCTTCAATCTCGAGCACTTGATAGGTAGTCCCCACTCTTGGCAGTTGGAATGTTTTTCCCTTTTTGACGCCCGCAATGATGTCCACCTGTTTCCAGCGGAATTCGAACTGCGCTTCATACTCGGCTAAGTTTTTCTCGACACCTTGCTCAAGAACGAATTCTGACTGGGTCGCATTGTCACGCATCTTGACGACATAAGCATCGGTCTCTCCCAATGTCGGGTGATTAATTTTCTTCTTCTCGAAAGAGAGTGCGACGAAACGACCGACGCCCTTATCGAATCCAAATTCCGAGTTTAGTGTTACGAATACGCTTCTGGCCGGCTCGGGCGAGAGGCGGCGAATTTGGAACGCTCCTGAGTCCTCGCCATTGAGAAGTTTCAAAACGTAATCGTTGCTGATTCGCTGCTTCAGAAAAAGCTTATTCGTATGGGGGGGCATTTTCGTTGCGTCCCGAGGATCTGTTTTGGCAATAAATTCCTCCAAATTGGAGAATCCGTCAGCATCTGCATCAAGGTCGCCAACGTTAGGTGAAAAAATGTCTGGAAGCGGCTCCTCCGGGGGCTCTGCGCTTTTATTGCCAACGAGGAATAGATTGGTCATTGGAGGGCGAAAAACAGGCTTTTCCACATCAAGGTCAAATACGTCCCCTCCCTTGCGAACCAAAAGGACAGATTTATTGAGCGGAACAGACTTTTTGTTGATGACCGGCGGCGTCCACACATATCGCTTGCTGATAGTTTCGATGGCCTCC
This sequence comes from Verrucomicrobiaceae bacterium, assembly GCA_016713245.1. GTDB lineage: Bacteria > Verrucomicrobiota > Verrucomicrobiia > Verrucomicrobiales > Verrucomicrobiaceae > Prosthecobacter. The sequence goes on from JADJPM010000005.1 coordinate 569,344, forward strand.
ACCACACTTTTGTTATCAGGAGGGTTCATGTTATTTTTCGTCACGGATCCTGGCAAGACGAGCGTTTCGTCAAAACCTTGGGTCAGCATGATCAAGTAACCAGCGGTCGCAATGGCGACCAATACTGAAAGGACGAGGATAACTGTTTGATAATTGCCTGAGCTCTTCTGCATGATGCTACGAAAGTCGCGGGTTGGTTGGCTAGCCTAGTTCAGGGATTCAGTTGGGTTGTGACGCCCTTGGCGGCATCTAGAAACTTCACCAAATCGATATCCATCTGGGCCTTGAGTAGCTCCTGACCGATGACGGGGACTGAGTCAACTGGTGCCGGCGTCGGGGGAACTAGAGCCACTGGGCCAGAAGGTGCTTCTTTTCCAGTTTTGGGCTTATCCGCGACGAGAGGTTTGATTTCTGGTTCGTCAGACACGCTTACGGCGGAACTCCGACGAATAGGCCCTTCCTTGATTTGATTCTCGACTCTGAGCAGTCGCAGGCTGGCAAAATGTGATTGATCAGCCTCAGGCGCGATTTTCATATCGGCAGGATTTGCCAATCTGCTCATCAAATTTTGGAGCGAACCTTGATCAAGCGTGACAACGAACGAAACTCGACGCTTTTCTGAGATGGTTGCAACAGCCGGGGTGTTGACTCTTGTGGCCCCAGGGCGCTGTGGGAGGCTTTTTTTCGGTTGGCTCGACGCAGCTTTTGATGGGTCCTTTTCCATTTCTAGCGGGGTGCGATCCAAAAGATCAATTGAACGAACTTTGCAGGCTATCATCAGCTTCACTACCGCTTCAATCCCATCCAAATACCCAGAGAGTTCCGTAGCCGTTGCGTCCGAGTTGGGTAGCGTTCCTAGATATTCGTTGAAGCCAAGACTGAATTCCGCAGGGAGGGCAATTTTGGCCTCAGCAGCGACTTTCTTGATCTCGAGGACCCGCTCCTTGAGTTTCATCTGAAACTCCGCCTGCTTGGCTGGAGCGACTGTCGGCTGGAGGTAGAAAAGAGCTCCCCCGAGCTTGTTTACGTTAGTAGAGAACTCTTGGACGAGCGCCTTCTTGGCTTGCAGGTTGGGAGCGGTAGGAGCCAAGGAGAGGCTCTTGATTTGAGCTATCTGCTCTCCGAGTGCCACGTATTCAGCACGTGCTGCCGAATAGCTACCCCAAGCATCATAGAGCACATAGCCGAGTCCGGCGACACCCAGAGCGATTAAGCCGAGAATAGCAGAGAGCACTTTATTTTCACGAATCCAGTCCATGCGGCGGCCTTATTTAAATTGAGGAGGGTTTTTGAGAGGGAATTTAAATTCAAACTGGTGCGCAAAGCGGGATTCATCTCCTGCGCCCGTGTCCAGTTTGACGATGTAGGAATCTTTGTTCGTCTCGAAATCTGCAGCATCGAACCAAGCCAGCTTGGATAGCTTCGCGGCATAATCTGTGACTACCTGCTGATCTCCGTCGTTGTTTTTGCGGTAAAGCCCTTGAATGCGCAATTCGTATTTGGGCGCTGCATTCGTGGCAGGCTTTTCACCAGTTGCGCCCTCGGATTCTTGACCACCCCAAAGCGACTGGGTGAGTGGTTTGTTATCCTTGAGGGGCTCCACAACAGTCAACCAAATGAGGTCATTGGAGAAGTTCTTGTTCAAATCATCGAACAACCTAACCCACCAGGATCGCTCTTGAACGATTTGCTGGAGTTGGGAAGCACGAGCACTCAGTTGCCCCTGCTCAGCTTCAAGAGCCTGGATATTTCGTCCGATACCAAGCAAGCCTTCGCCCTCACTACGGAGTTTTCGATGCCGCTCTTCGATAGTTGCTTGGGCTTTTTGACACCAGAAGATGGAGGCACCTAGAGCAGCGAACAAACAAACACCCGCCATGATGAGCACAGGCGCACGCCTAGCGGCATCCCGAGATGTGAAAATGGCATCCGGGACTAGCTCGAGTTCCAGAGGACAACCTCCGAGCCCTCGCAAAGCAAGCCCCGAGAGCTCTCCCAAGCTTGCTGAGGCTGCGCGTGCAGCTTCTTCATTGGCACCGCGCTCAATCTGCACACCACGAAGGCTGTCGAATAGCTCGACGGGAAGCTTGAGCTTCTCAGAGAAGAACTCAGCCACATAGCCCATTTGAGCACCCCCGCCGGTGAGAAGGATCCGTTTAGGGGCAGCGCCCGATTGGTTGCTACGGTAATAATTGATGGTGCGCATAACCTCGCTGTGCAGACGAGTCATCGAATTGCGCATCACTTTGGACATCGCGTTGATAGCCTCATCCGGGTGATCCTCAACAGCACCACCGAGAGCCACGAAGCCCTGGGAGATCTTTTGCGCTTCAGCCTCAGCAAAGGAAATACCAAACTCCTTTGCCAACGCATTGGTGACGGCAGCGCCACCCACAAGGAGATTACGAGTGAAGAACTTTCCGTCCTCCACAAACACCAGATTGGTCGAGCGAGCTCCGAGATCAACAATGAGCACAGGCTCACCGCAGTCAGGGTAATTATAGCGGAAGGAGTTGTACAGGGCCGCAGGAGCGAGGTCCACACCGGCACCCGTCACGCCACCAGCCACAACCTGTTCGTGAATCTCATTTAATGCGTCCGACTTCATCGCCACAAGGACGACTTCTTTCTCGATACTGGCGGCATCACTGACGACTTCATAGTCCCATGTAACCTCATCAATCGGGAACGGAACGTTTTGCTTGGCCTCAAACTCCACAATTTGATCCATTTGATCTCCTTGCACAGGAGGCAGCTTCACAAAGCGGGTGAAAACAGTGTGTCCAGCAACGCTATACCAAACTTTTTGCCCCTTGATCTTGAGAGCACTAATGAGTTCTCCCACAGCGACTTTGAGCTGCGGCAAACGGCTCACGTCCACGCTCGGATCGCCGTCCATGTCGATGATCGCATGACGTTTGAGGACCAAGTCTCCTCCAGGGGTCTTGCCGAAGATCGCTCCGGTGACACGTTGCGATCCTAGATTGATGACGGCGATGCTTTTGGGGTCTGCCATGCGATGAGGGAAGGGTTTCTGCGACGAACTGAATATTGGAAGGACTTTTTACTTGGTCTTCGCCTGCACGTCATAATCACCGAACAGTAGGGCGAAAGGCGATTCACTTTTGGCGAGCAGCACCCCCTCAATGAACGAGAAACTCTCTGCTTTCTCCCACCAAGGTTGTTTACCGAGACTGGAGTCACCGGCGACCCGCTGGCCGTCAGCGATAAATTCGACACCCCACCCCTGCACATCTGAGGTGACCAACACGTTGTCCTTCTGGAAAATGGCGCGAAGGTTGGCCGGAGAAACATAGGCGAGCGCATGGCAAGACTCACCGGCAGGGATATTGCTCAAGTTGAGGGTGCCTTTGATGACTTCCTTTTTGCCATCCTTGGTCGTATGCTGAAGGGCAAGGTAAACATTCAACTGGAGCGCCCCATAAGTGCCATTCCGGCCACCAGCATCTTGTGGGACTTTGATGTCAAACTCCACATCAAGCTCAAGCCACTTTTTCGGCCGCCAGCGCTTTGGCGTCACATTACCGGCTGAAACGTCAGGCGTGCCCTGCTCAGCCACGACGACCTTTTTAATGTCAACCTTCACGGCGGGGGCAGTAGCTGGGGCCTGGGCGACGGCGTACCCACCGAATGCCAGTGCGGCGAGGGAGCAAATAACGAGGCGTTTCATGGTCGGGGAAATGTGTTTCGGAATATTTACTGTTTTATCAACAAAGCAGCCATCTCATCAACCTTTGATTCGCAGAAAATCGCGAAAGTACGCCACAGTTTGCGTGATACCGTCCTCGAAGGAGACTTTTGGCTCCCAGCCGAGGAGCTTACGCGCCAGTGTGATGTCTGGCTGACGCACCTTAGGATCATCCTGCGGCAAGTCTTTGTTCACGATGGGAAGATCGCTTCCCGTGATGCGCAGAATGGCCTCCGCGAACTGTAGGATCGTCATTTCCGTGGGATTGCCAATGTTCACCGGCTCGTGGTAATTGCTCTGCGAGAGCTTGTAGATTCCAGCAATGAGGTCGGAGACAAAGCAAAAGCTGCGTGTTTGAGCCCCGTTACCAAAAACGGTCAGTGGGCGGCCTTCCAGCGCCTGGCCGATGAAAGCAGGCACCACGCGCCCATCATCGAGGCGCATACGCGGGCCGTAGGTGTTAAAGATACGCACGATCTTCGTGTCCAAGCCGTGGACACGGTGATAGGCCATCGTGATTGCCTCGGCGAAACGCTTCGCCTCGTCGTAGCAACCACGGGGGCCAATGGGATTCACATTCCCCCAATACGTCTCCTTTTGTGGGTGCTCCAGCGGATCACCGTAGCATTCGCTCGTCGAGGCGATCAAGAATGTCGCGCCTTTGGCCTTCGCTAGTCCCAGGGCGTTATGCGTGCCCAGCGAGCTCACCTTCAAAGTCTGGATCGGAATCTTCAGGTAATCGATCGGCGAGGCAGGTGAGGCAAAGTGGAAGATCAGGTGAACCTCGCCCGGCAGGTCGATGAACTTGGTCACATCATGGTTGATGAACTCATAGTCCGTATTGCCAGCCAGGTGCTCGATATTCCTCAAATTGCCAGTCACGAGGTTATCAATGCCCACAACGCGATAGCCCTCTGCTAGCAAAAGGTCGGTCAGATGCGACCCGAGGAACCCGGCAGCTCCAGTAACAACAGCGGTTTTTTTCTTTAAACTCATGTGGGGGGGGGGCAAAGTGGCGCGGAGTGTGGAGCCAAACCCTGATTCCGCAAGCGAAGACTCCTCCACCGTGCACACCTGCGCTGGCCTCTTGTGCGCAAGCCCAAATCATGGCAGAACAAAGGACAAAATCCGCGCAAATGCCACCTGCGCACATCTTCCTTTGCCTCAGCCATGCGTTTCCCGCCTTTCAGCCTACCCCTCGCCTGCTCGGCCATCTTTCTCGCCGCCTGCGGTCCGCCAGATGAGAATGCCAACGATCCCTTTGCTCAGCACAACAAGCAGCTGCAAAAAATGGACCAGGCTGGCGGCATGGCCTTCCGCCCTCCCGAAGAGATCGCCCGCACCTTCGGCCTCGTTCCGACAGAAGGTCGGCGCGAAGTGCTCTTCCTCCAGTCCACGGCGACTTCCCCCTTCGCCACCTACCAATTCAATCTCCTCCGCGTCCTCGCTGGCCGCGAGCACGGCTTTCTCATCACCCCCCTCGACGCGGCTGGCAAAGCCGCCACCCAGGTGCAGCAGATTCGCGATGCCATCACGCGTAAACCCGCCGCCATCATCCTGGATCCCATCGCAGACCCGGCCGTCGAAATCGCGGTCGCCGAGGCCGTGCAGGCGGGCATCCAGATCATCAGCCTCGATGAAAAGGTGAGCGATGCCGTCACCCTCGTTCACACCTCGCCGGAGACCATCGGCAAAGCCGCTGCCTCCCTCATCCTCGAAGCCTTGAAGCGAAAAGCCGCCGATGAGGGCAAAACGGAGCCCCGCGGCCGCGTCGTCCAGCTCCGCAGCACTGAGGCCGCCGATTGGTCAGGGCGTGTCGCCACCGCCTTCGAAACCGCGCTCAAAGCACAGCCCGGCGTCATTCTAGTGCATGATGCCCCGGCGGACAGCACGGCCGATAGCGTCCATCGCCGCATGGAGGAGGCTCGCCGCATTCAGACCCAATACGACGTCATCTTCTGCCACAGCGATGCCATCGCCCGCTTTGCCTCCGCGCATGCCTCCCTAGCCAAAAACCGCGAAGACACCCTCATCATCGGCCTCGGTGCCCTGCCCGGCCGCCAGGAGGGTCTCGAACTGCTCCGCAACAACGACATCGACGCCACCATCGCCCGCCCGCCCCTCGTCGACCTCGCCCTGCGCATCCTCGTCAAAAAAAGCCAGGACAAAGCCTTCCAGCCCAAAGCCGAGTACGAGGTAGCCCCCTTGCCCGTCACGCCCAAAAACTACGATCAGGTCCTCCGCGCAGGAGCCTACACGCTCCCAGCCTTGTAAATTCATCGTTTCAAATGGGGCCACAATAAAATCCCCCTTCCCCCGTCATGCTTGGGCCTGCTATCCTAGCCCCAGCCATGAAAACTGCTCCTTCCTCCGCTCGCCGACCCTTCAGTCGCTTCGGTCCCTTCCTGTCTCTCCTCCTCGGCATCCTCCCCCTCCACGCCGAAAACGAAATCGGCTTCATCGAGCGCTTCGCTCTCGCAGCGGATCGGGAAAAGGCGCTCGGGGAGCTCGTGCCGGGCTCGGAGGAGTATTATTTCTTCCATGCGCTGCATTATCAAAACGTCCGCGACACCGCGAAGCTCAACAACTTGCTCAACGAGTGGCGGCAGCGGACGCCGGATGAAAACGAGGCACGCCGCGTCATTTTGAACCGCGAGGCCATCCTCGGCTACGAGAAGGACCCGCAGGGCACGCTGAAATACCTCATCGAGCGCCTCGGCATCCGCCACGATCACCAGCGCCAGGTGCCGGATGCGAAGCCGGACCTGCCCACCAGCCTCGATCCGGCCAAAATCAGCCGCGAGGTCTTCCTGCGCGATGCCTTGAACAACGACCGCGGCCTCCAAAGCCTCTCGCAGGAGGCGCTCGCGTCGCTCATTCGCGATCAGGTGCCGCTCACGCCGGATCAACGCCGCGCCGTGCTGCAAAAGCTCCAGCGCCCCGATGTGTCGAACCTCGTCGCCGCGCTGAATGCGGACTTCAAAGCGGAGCCGTTCATCGGTTTTGGCGATCTGCCGATTCATCGCCAGCTTTTGATCTCGCAGCTCGACGAACTGAAAGCCGAGCACGGCCGGAGCACCAGCTTCATCTACACCTACCTGCGCAAACTGGCCCCCAGCGCCGATGTGAGCCTCGAATTCGACGAAGCCGAGCGCGAAGGCTGGCTCGATCGCGTGTGGGCCTTCGCGGCAGGCATCGAATCGCACAAGACCCTCAAAGCCCGCATCCTTTACCTCCGCCTCGATCACGACCGCAAAAAGGGCGTCTATGATCGCGAGCGCTTCCTCACCTACCTGAAGCTCCCGCGCCGCCTGCCCTACATCAACGAGGAGTTCCTCCGCACCTACAACTCCGACTGGTGCGACCTCGACGCCGACCTCAGCGATCCGCTCATCAGCTCGCCGCCCGTCCACAACGACGAAGAACTCGTCCGCGACTACTTCCTCCATCTCTTCGCCAAATCTGCCAAACAAGACTCCACCACTCCATCACTCCTCTCCCCCTACACGGCACACGTCAGCGACACCTGGCTCAAGCCCATCCTCGCCGAGGCGCTCATCACGAATGGCATTGGCAATCCCGAGCGCTGGGCCTCGCTCATCACGCCGACGGAGTTTCAGGCACTCAAAGACCGCGTGGACATCGAATTCCCCTCCACGAATGCGCCGCAGTTCCTGCCGGGCGACGACATCGCGTTCGATGTGGTCGTCAAAAACACGCCGAAGCTCATCGTGAAGATTTTCGAGCTCAACACGCTCAACTTCTTCCAGACGCAGCAGCGCCAGCTCAACACCGACCTCAATCTCGACGGCCTCGTCGCCAACAGCGAGCAGACGCACGCCTTCGACGGCGGCCCGTTCACGCGCACACGGCAAAAATTCGCGTTTCCCGACCTCAAAGGCAAACGCGGGGCCTGGATCATCGAGTTCATCGGCGGCGGCCGCAGCAGCCGTGCGCTCATCCGCACCGGCCAATTTCACCTTTTGCAGCAAACCGGCCCCGCGGGTGATTTGATCCTCGTGCTCGATGAAAAGAACCAGCCGGTCAAAGACGCCGTCGCGTGGTTTGAGGGCCGCAAACTCACCGTCGATGAAAAACTCGGCCGTATCGCCATTCCGTTCACGAATCAGCCCGGCACGAAGAACCTCATCATCGGCGATGCAGCCGGCACTTTCGCCACGCTCACGCAGTTCAACCACCACGCCGAAGAATATCGTCTCGACACGCAATTCCACATCGAGCGCGAGCAACTCCTCGCCCGTCGCGAGGCCACGCTAGCCGTGCGCACCGCTTTGATGCTCGGCGAGACGCATCTCGCGCCCGAACTGCTCACCGAGCCGAAGCTGACCATCACCAGCACCACGCACGACGGCATTTCGACGACGCGTGAAGTCAAAGACCTCAAACTCAGCGCCGGCAGCGTCCTCACGCACACGCTCACCGTTCCCGAGCGCCTCGCCAGCCTCAGCGTCACGCTCAGCGGCAAGGTGGATGTCCTCAGTGCAGGCGGCACGAAACGCGATCTCAACGCCAGCCACACCTGGACGCTCAACGGCATCGACAAAACCGAGGCCACCAACGACGGCCACCTCAGCACCTTCGACGGCAGCCGGGTCTTTGAGCTTCTCGGCAAAAACGGCGAACCCGTCGCCGACCAGCAGGTCATCTTCACCTTCAAGCATCGCGACTTCACCCGCGTGCAGACCCACGCCCTCAAAACCGACGACAAAGGCCGCGTCGCCCTCGGCAAACTCGACGGCATCGAGCAACTCACCGCCAAAGCTCCAAACGGCCGCCAAAGCACCTGGCCTCTCGAAGAAGCCGACAGCACGCTCACGACGACGATTCATGCGATGGAGGGAGAATTGATCTGGGTGCCTGAAAACATGCTCCGTGAGAAAGTTGATAAGGCCGGAGTGATTCAAGATATTGACCTTAGCATTGCTTTACCCTCGCTACTTGAGACCAAGGCCGCCTTGTTCACCTCGAACCATCAATCGAAGGTCGCGGCGACTCAGGGACTCATCAAAATAGCAGGGCTAAAATCCGGCGACTATTCACTTTGGCTGCCAAAGTTTGCCCAAACCATCACCATCAAAGTCACCGCAGGCACCCAAATCGGCGGTTGGGTCCTCGGCAAGCACCGCCAGCTCGAACTCAAAGGCAACTCGCCACTCCAGATCGCCGAGACCACCACCGACAAAGACTTCATCACCGTCAAACTCGCTCACAGCAGCCCGTTTGCCCGCGTGCATGTCGCCGCGTCGCGATTCGATCCTGGCAGCGGCCTTTTTGGCGGTCTTGGCGGCTTCGCACGCTTCGGCGCGGCCTCGGGCACGCCTGCACGCAATCCGAACCTCTACTCCGCCGGACGCGAAATCGGCGATGAATACCGCTACATCCTCGAACGCCGTTACAGCAAACTCTTCCCCGGCAACATGCTCACCCGCCCCGGCCTGCTGCTCAATCCGTGGGAAATTCGCAGCACGGATCTCGATGCGCTCGGGAATCAAGCCGGTGAAGGCGCATCCATGACGCGAGGCGGAGCCGCTGGAGCCCTCGAAGCCCCCAAAGCCATGCCCGCCAAGAAGATGAAGGCCCAGGCTGGCCCGCAAGGCGGCACGAACCTCGACTTCCTCGCCAGCTCCGCGCCGGTCATCTATAACCTCATCCCCGACAAAGACGGCGTCGTGCGCATCGAACGCAAGATGCTCGGCGACCGCAAGCACGTCCAAATCTACGCCGAGGACCTGCAAAACGCCTCCTGGCGCACGCTCACGCTGCCGGAGGTGCCCACGAAATTCGCCGACCAGCGCCTCGCACGGAATCTCGATCCTGCGAAGCCCTTCACGCAGAAAAAAGAGATCACCGTGCTCGACACCGGCAAATCTTTGACCCTCGCCGACATCCTCATCAGCGAGCTGGAAACCTACGACACGCTCGGCGGCGTCCACAGCCTCTTCACCACACTCAGCGGCAACGGCCACCTCGCCGAGTTCGCCTTCGTGCTGAACTGGCCGAAGCTCAAAGACGACGAAAAACTCACGCAATACGGCAAACACGCCTGCCACGAGCTGAACCTCTTCCTCCAGCGCAAGGACAAGCCCTTCTTCGATAAAGTCATCGCGCCCTATCTCGCCAACAAGAAGGACAAAACCTTCATGGACGAGTATCTGCTCGGCCTCGACCTCGCCAAACACCTCGAACCCTGGGCTTACGCCCGCCTGAACATCGTCGAGCGCATCCTGCTTGCTCAACGCCTCCAAAACGAAGCGCCGAATGCCGCCCGGCATGTTCGTGAGCTGTGGGAAATGATCCCGCCGAATCCTGAAGAGGCGGATCGCTTGTTTGAAACGGCGCTGAGGGGAAGAGCGATGGAACAAGAGACACTTGGTGCGCTCGGAGACTTAGATAGAGCTAAAGCAAAAGCTTTGTCTGAGTCCAAGCTGGAAGAGATGCCTCAAATGGTCGCTACGGGTTCTGGTGCTATTATGCCTGCACCAGCAGCACCTATGGCTGCGGCTGATTCATTTGCTGCCGCTCCGGGAGCCAATTACGATAGCCTGTCGGTAAGGTCTCCCAGAATGAAACAACTCGATGGACCCATGGAGGAAGAGCGGGCATCGACCCTAAACCAAACGGCGACGTTAGGCGGTGCGCTGTCCTACACCGGTGCCACGACAGTGACCGCCGGGACTTTGGTCATCAGCGGCAGCGGCACGCTCGGCTACTTCGGCAAAGACGCCGCTGCCGCCGCCCGCCAGGAAGTTCGCGTCTTCTACCGTGCCCTCGGCCCGACGAAGGAGTGGGCGGAGAACAATTATTACAAGCTGCGCATCATCGATCAGATTGCCGAATTGGTCACGGTGAACACGTTCTGGCGCGATTACGCCACATGGGTGGCCGCGGGATCAAAGGGCGGCTTCGTTTCGGCGAATATCGCCGAGGCTTGCCACAGCTTCCCGGAGATGATGCTGGCGTTGGCGGTGCTCGATCTGCCGTTTGAGGCACCGAAGCACACGACGAAGGCGGAGAACGGCCAGTTCACCTTCACGGCGGGCGGGCCGTGCATTCTTTTCCACAAGGAGATCAAGCCCGTGGATGGCGACAAGTCGGCGCAGGGCCAGCTTCTCGTCTCGCAGAGCTTCTTCCGGCATGGCGACCGCTACCGGATGGAGGGTAATGAGAAGTTCGAGAAGTATGTGACGGACGAATTCCTCACCGGCGTGACCTACGGTGCGAATATCGTCGTCACGAACCCGACGAGCAGTCGCGTGAAGGCCGCCGTGCTGCTGCAAATCCCGCAGGGCGCGCTGCCCATCCTCGGCAGCAAGGCCACCGACTCGAAACAAGTGCGCCTGGAGCCCTATACGACGCAGACCTTTGAGTATCACTTCTACTTCCCCGCCGTGTCGGCGAAGGCAGGCGTGAAGTTCGCGCACTTCCCCGTGAACGTCGGCGGCGCGGCGGCGAAGCCGATGGAATTCAACGTCGTGGCCAAACTCACGCAGGTGGACAAGGCGTCGTGGGATTACGTCTCGCAAAACAGCACCGAGGCCGAGGTCTTCGCGTTTTTGGAGCAGAACAATCTGGAAGCGCTCGACCTCGAACGCGTCGCCTGGCGCTGCAAGCAGGGCGATTTCTACCAGAAGCTCGTCGGCTTCATGAATCAGCATCATGTCGGCGACGACGCGGTCTTCAGCTACGCCTTCCTGCACAACGACGCGGCGATGCTCGGCCAGCTTTTGAAGGGCGATGACGGCTACGGCCCCTACTTCGCCAGCAAGCTGCTCACCCTCGAACCCATCGAGCTGCGCAGCTACGAGCACCTGGAATACTCGCCGCTCGTCAATCAACGCGCCCATCGCCTCGGCAGCGAGTGGCGCATCGCGAATCCGGCGGTGCTCCAGCAATACACGCAGCTCCTCACCGCGCTGGCGCACAAGCCGCAGCTCGATGCCATGGACAGCATGAGCGTGGTTTATTACCTCTTCCTCCAGGACCGCGTCGAGGAGGCGCTGACACGCTTCAAGGCCATCAATGCCACGAAACTGCCGACGCGACTGCAACACGACTACTTCCAGTGCTACGCGGCCTTCTACGAAGGCGATGTGGCCGCGGCACGCGGTGTGGCCTCGAAACGGCTCGCGGGCTCCGAACTGCCTCCTCGCTGGAAAACGCTCTTTTCGGATGTTTTGACCCAAACCGACGAAATCGACGGCAAAGCCACGAAACCCGAAAAAGCCGACCAACCCGACCGCGAGGCCCAACAAAGCGATTTGGCGGCCACGGAGCCCGGTTTTGACTTCAAAGTCGAAAAACAGACCATCTCGCTCAACTGGAAAAACCTCTCCGAGGTCACGCTGAACTACTACCTCATGGATCCGGAGTTCAGCTTCAGCAGCAATCCCTTCGTCAGCCAGGACGCGGGCCGCTTCAGCATCATCAAGCCGAACAAGACCGCCACGCAGGCCCTTCCCAAAGACGCCACCAAGCTCGACATCCCGCTGCCGGGCGAGTTCGCCAAAGCGAACGTGCTCGTCGAGGTCATCGGAGCCGGAAAACGCCAGACGCAGGCCTACCACGCCAACACGCTCAAGCTCACCCTCACCGAAACCTACGGCCGCCTCGAAACGCGTGACAGCAACACCGACAAACCGCTGCCCAAGGCCTACGTGAAGGTCTATGCGAAGCTCAACAACGGCACCGTCCGCTTCTTCAAAGACGGCTACACCGACCTCCGCGGCCGCTTTGACTACGCCAGCCTCAACGCGCCCGAAAATGCCACGCCACCGCCTCCCGGCACCGACATGCCCGCCAACGGCCTCGACTACCCGATGCTGAAGCCAGCGGAACTGAACAACGTCTCGAAGCTGGCCGTGCTGGTGCTGAGTGAAACGCACGGTGCCACCGTGAAGGAAGTCGATCCGCCGGGGAGGTAGCTTCGATTGGCAATCGAAGCCTCAGGGATTCGAGTGACACTCGAATCTACTTTCTTGAGCCCCCTCAATTCCGCGCCATGTCCCACGCATGACCCGTGAGGACGCCGCCACCATCTTTGAACGCATCGCCACCCTGCTCGAATTGAAGGGAGAGAATCCCTTCAAGACGCGTGCCTACCGCTCCGGCGCAGAAATCGTGGAGAGCTTCAGTGGCGACATCATGAAGCTGGCGGCGGAAAACCAGCTCGCCGGCATCAAGGGCCTCGGTGAGGCGTTGCGCGATAAACTGCACGAGATGGCCACCACGGGGCGGTTGGAGTTTTATGAGAAATTAAAGGCGGAGTTCCCGGACACGCTGTTTGAGCTGTTCGATATCCAAGGGCTGGGGCCGAAAAAGGTGGCCGCGTTGTATGGCCAGCTCGGTGTGGGTAGCGTGGCGGACCTCAAACGCGTCTGCGAAGACGGCACGGCGGCGGCGCTGTCCGGCTTTGGCGAGAAGACGGTGAAGAAGATCCTCGAAAGCATCGCCTTCCACGAGCAGCACGCCTCCGAGTTCCGGCTCGACCAAGTCTATCCGCTGGCGCAGACCATGCTGGAGGCACTGCGAGAGCATCCGAACGCCTCACGCGTCGAAGTGTGCGGCAGTTTCCGTCGCGGCAAGGAAACGGTGCATGATCTGGACTTCCTCGTGGCCACCAAGAAGCCGGAGGAGGTCATCGCCGCCTTTGTGAAACTGCCGGAGGTGGTGGATGTGATTACCCAAGGGCCCACCAAGGCCAGTGTGCATATCAAAGACGGTATCCAGTGCGATTTGCGGGCTGTTTCCAGTGCGGAATTCCCCTTTGCGCTCGCTTACTTCACCGGCAGCAAGGAACACAACGTGGCGATCCGCGGCCGGGCGCTGCAACAAGGCCTCTCGCTCAACGAATACGGCTTCACCATCACGAAGGAAGGCGTCGAAGCGCCGGAAGTGCACGACGAGCGCGACCTCTACCGTGCCCTCGGCCTCGACTTCATCGAACCCGAACTCCGCGAGAACACCGGCGAGATTGACGCCGCCGAGCATGGCCGCCTTCCCCGGCTCATCGAGTTGGAAAACCTTCGCGGAACCTTCCACAACCACACCACCGCGAGTGATGGCCGCGCCACCCTTCGCCAGATGGCGGAGGCCGCGCACGATCTCGGCCTGCAATACCTGGGCATCTCCGACCACAGCAAATCGTCCTTCCAAGCCAATGGCCTCGATGAAAAACGCCTGCTGGCCCAGATCGCCGAGATTCGCGAGCTCAATGCCGAACTCGACGGCCTGCATCTCTTCGCCGGCTGCGAGGTGGACATCCTCAAAGACGGCTCACTCGACTTCTCCGACGAGATTTTGTCCCAGCTCGACTACGCCGTGGCGAGCGTGCACAACGTCTTCAACCTGCCCGAGGCGGAAATGACCAAGCGCATCATCCGCGCCATCGAAAATCCTCACATCACCATGCTCGGCCATCTCACTGGCCGCCTCCTGCTCCAGCGCCCCGCCTATGCGGTGAACATCCCCGCCATCATTGAGGCCGCCGCCGCCAACGGCACCATCATCGAGCTGAACTGCAGCGGCTGGCGCCTCGACATGGACTGGCGCTGGTGGCGCATGGCCCGCGACAAGGGCGTGAAATGCAGTATCAACCCCGATGCCCACAGCACCGAGGGCCTCCAAGCCTTGATCTACGGCATCAAAGTGGCTCGCAAAGGCTGGCTGCGCCGTGAGGATGTCATTAACTGCCTGCCTCTGGATGAGGTGAAGAAGGCGCTAGGACGCAAAACCGGGCGCTGAGGCCTCAGGAATACTTCACGTCCTTCCGCGGCTCCATTTCGAAGGCGGTGCTCTCTTGCTCGGAGATGTTCGGCTTGAGCACTTCTTCGCGATATTTGATGTAGTAGGGGTCGTCCTGGCAGATGGCGAGCTTGTCCATGGTCTCGACCTCGATGTGGACGAACCAAGGGTAGGGGTCGGAAGGGTTCACCCGCTTGCCCGTTTTAACCGCCAGGACCTCTGGGACACGCAGGAGCAGCACGCGAGTCTGGGCCATGAGGGTCTCCAGCTTCTCCGGGGTGACCTCGGGCTTGAGCTGAAATAGGCTCAGGTAAGCAATCATGTAGAGGTCGGTTTTTGGGGGCCGGAAAGGGCGGCCGGTTAGGATTTCCAGTCGAGCACGCCCTTTTTCCAGGCGTAGCCGAAGGCTCCGAGCAGGATGGCGGCAAAGACGAAGGCAAAGGCGAGAATAGACGGCCCAAAGGCGGCGAGGTAGTCCTTATAAACGATGGACCAAGGGTAGAGGAAGACGACTTCAATGTCGAAAAGCACGAAGAGCATCGCCACGATGTAGAATTTCACGCTGAAGCGCGGCTGGGCATCTCCGATGGGCAGCATACCGCACTCGTAGGCGCTGTCTTTGATCACATTCCGTTTGGCTGACTTCCCGAGCAGGGCGGAGGCGATGAGGGTGACGACCGCGAACCCGGCGGCGATGACCAATTGAAGCAGAATGGGAAGGTAGTTTTCCAGCATGGGGCGAGCGGATAAGGGGGAAGGCTGACGGGTAGCGAGCGGGTGAGGAGGCGTCAAATCTTGTTCACAAAACAAACAGGCCGCCCGGTTCACGGACGGCCTGTTTGCGAGGAGCTAGGCTGAAATGGATTAGCGACGAGCAGCGATGGCAGCCGCATTGCGGGCAGCGATCGCGGCCTGATGTGCCTCACGAAGGCCTTCGAGGCCTCGGTAGGTCTTGCCCACCTTGGCGCAGAGGCCACGGCTGACGAGATTCTGAAGCTTCTCGTAGCTACGAAGGCGAAGCATTTCTTCACCACCGCTGACGGCGTTTTTGAGCTTCAGATTGTCGTAAACGAGGCGGAAAAGCTGGTTGAACTCGTAAGTTTCCTGGCTGGAAAGGACATTGACCAGTTCGTCAGTCACATGGTCAGGGACTCGACGGGAAAAACGTGTCTTGCGTACAGGAGCGGTAGTAGTCGTGGTAGCCATAGGAGATCCAACTTTAACACAACCTTGGCAGCTTTGCGACGGTTTTGTGAGAATATTAGCCCTTCGCCCTATCTGGAATGAGCAGAAGTGGCAAATCGCACCTTGACTTGTGAATAACTGAGCGAACTCAGGCCTAGACCAGCTCTCAAAAAGAATGTCATAAACGCGTCTTTGGACGGCACTGCGACTGAAGAATGGTGGGTTGATCGAACAAAGAGCGTAGGGAGGCAATGATGCGGTCCTGAAGTTCTTCGGAGGTTTTGGCAATCCAGCCGTTGAACCAGTCTGCTTTCATGCGTAGCCACAGTCGTTCGATGGGATTAAGGTCAGGTGAGCGTGCTGGCAGATACTCCGGTTCGAAGTGGTGCCAGTTCAGACTCTTCGTCTTGTGCCATGAGGCGTTGTCGAGCACGAGGATGGCACGGCGACCCTCCACTGGCGGATTCTCCTCAGCCAGCGTGTCGAGGAACACTTGGAAGGTCACACTGTCGCACAGGTTGAAAAGCAACGCGCCGAGGCGACCATCCTTGGGACGCACGGCACCAAAGACGTTGTAACGGATGTGCTCTCCAAGGTAGGGGGAGTGGCGCACTTTGCCGATCTTTGTCCACGTGCGGCGTGGGCGCGGATCGCCTTCGAAGCCACTTTCGTCACTGAACCATAGGTCGATGTTTGGATCGGCCACCCAGTTCTGAAGCTTTTCACAGAAGGCTTGGCGCTTGTCCTCATCCTGATTAAGCGGCCATGGGCGTGGCACTTTGAGACGATAGTTGTGCTCGTGGAGGTAACGCACTGTCGTGCTGTAACCGAGCTGAGCTTGCAGGTTCTCTTTGATCCAACCGTGTAATTTGACTGCGGTCCAGTGGCTCTGTCCAGCCAGCGATGGGTCTTCGATGATGGGGACGATCTTTTCACTCACTTGCTCTTTGGGCAGGATGCGGTGGCGTCCGCTGCTGCGCCCAGGAATGAGGCCGTCGAGACCCGCGAGATTGAAAGCTTTGATGAAACGCAGCACCTGCCTCGGACTAAAGCCAGAAAGGGCTGCGACTTCTTCGCGACTTTTGCCCTCACAAAGCCAACGCAGTGATTGGAGCCTGCGAAACCCCTTTTTTGTCGGCGTGCAATCCATCGCAACGCGCACCTCTTCCAAGGTTGCGTTTTCAAGATTGAGTTCGATGCACGGACGGGCCACCGCCGCCTATTCATTACTACAATTCTAAAAAGTACAGCTCGAATGTGACATTCTTTTTGAGAACTGGTCTAAACTGCGAAGTCGATCATGTTCAGGTTCCGCGCGTCGAGAGTGGCGGTGCTGAGGTCGGGCTGGAAGCGGGTGAGATTGGGGAAGACTTGATTCACCTGGGCATCGGTGAGGCCGAACCATTTGCCGATGAGGGAGGCTTTTTGATCGACGGCGGTGGTGGGGATCCAGCGACCGCGGTTGCCGGAGGCGTCGATGCCGCCATTGACGGTGAGGTCGGGGAACTGGCCGTAGATGCGGCCGCCTTTGACGGCGCCGCCTGCGATGATGCTGTGACCGCCCCAGGCGTGGTCGGAGCCGCCGGTCTGGTCGCTCTTGTTGGGGGTGAAGGTGCGGTTGAAGTCGGAGGCGGTGAACATCATCACTTTGTCCCACATGCCGATGGCCTTCATGGCATCGGAGAAGGCCTTGATGCTGCGGGAGAGGTTGTTGATGAGGTTGTACTGGCCCTGGTTCTGTGCGGTGGGATTGGGGATCTGCGAGGTGTGGGTGTCCCAGCCGCCGATCTGGACGAAGAAGATCTGGCGCTTGTTGGAGAGCACGCTGCGTCCGGCGATCATGCGGGCGACGACTTTGAGCTGGTTGCTGAGGTCGGTCTGGCCGAAGCCGCCGGGGAACCAGTTGGTCCAATGGACGTCGAGGGTGGGATTGGGCGTGGCGGATTGGGCGAGGGCGTTGCCGACGAGGCCTTCGGTGTTGCGGGCGCTTTGCGGGACGCCGACGTAGGTCTCGTCAAAGAGGCTGTCGTGGGAGGCGGCGAGGATTTGCTCGAGGGCGCGGAGTCGGTAGCCGGCGCTGCTATTTTGGTAGTTGGTGGCGCTGAGCGGATCGCCTGCAGTGAGGCCGTTGATGCCTGCGAGTGGCGTGTATTTGTTCGCGGGTGTGGTGCCCCCGAGGTAATGCGGATTCAGGGCGGTGTTGCGCAGCGCGGAGCCGTAGGCGGTGCTCGGTGTGCCGCCGCTGAAGCCGGTGAGGGAACTCACGGCACCGCTGGTGTTCATGAAGTAGGGCTGCTCGGTGAGGCCTATTTGGAAGCTGTTTGCCCCGGCGATGCTGACGCTGACGCCGAGGTCACCGCTATTCATGCCGGCGACGATTTCGGCGATGCGGCCGCCCCAGCCCTGCGAGAAGGGTTTGTCGGGCAATGAGGACTGCCACTGCACCTGCTGATCGGAGTGGGAGAAGAGCTGCGGGGGCTTGGTGGAGGCGGGCAGCGTATTGAAATTCGCCCGCGTGATGGTCTGCGTGCCGACGAGGGTGCCGATGTTGGCGACGAAGGCGAGGTCCTGCGAATCAAAGAGCGTCTTGAGCGGGTAAGCGCCGGGATGGAGGGCGAAATTGCTCTGCGTGTAGTTCGGACGGTTCAGGGGCTCAAACTGCCCGGCATTGAGCGGCGCGATGCGAGTCGTGACAGCGCTGGTGTTGTTGTTCGTGGTGCCGTCGAAGTAGCCGTTGTTGGCGGCGGGGGAGTAGTCGAACTGCGTGTCCGGGATGTTCAGGACACCGCGGCCAGCATTGTAATCCGTGCGAGCGGCGGTGGAGCCTGCGGGAATGAGGAAGTTGTTCGAATCACCGCCACCATTCAAAAAGACGCAGACGAGGGCTTTGTAGTCTTCTCCGGCACTTTGAGCGGCAGCGGAGCCGACAAGCTTGTACTGGGCGATGGTGTTCACCAGTGAGGTGAGGCCCATGGAGGCGCAGCCGGTGCGAAGAAGGAAGTCGCGACGGTTTGGTTTGGAGCGGTCTTCGGTTTTCTTCAGAAAGATGTTCATGGCGGTGAGGGGAGTGAAAGTTGGAAGAGATAGGACGGATCGGACAGATCTGACGGATCAGTGGCTGATCAAACCGGGGGCCCCGACGGTCATGAGATAACCGCACCATCTCACGCGGTCGCGGATGTCGGTGTTGAAGGTGTCGGTGGGAGGGGTTTTGGCGTTGTAGGTGCCTTCGGCGGTGTAGCGCTTGGTGGCGGGGAGATCGGTGCCGCCGCTGTGGGCGTAGATGGCCTCGATGATGGCCTGGCGGGCGTTGGTGGGCGGCAGCGGGCTTGGTGGCGTGGCGTGCGGCTCGATGAGGACGGGGAATTTGGCCTTCAGGCTGCCGCCGTTGAGCCAGAGGTCCATTTGATCGACGACGGCCTTGCTGGCGGCCCAGTGGGCTTTTTGCAGCTTGATGTTATCGGCGGCGCTGGGCGTGGTGGGGAACGGAGTCGGGATGGTGCCACCGTAGAGGCCTGCGAGCGTGCTGTAGAAGGTGCTGCGGTATTTGAGGATGCTCTCGGTGTAGTCGATGACGATGTTGTCACGCTGGTTGCTGCCGCCCTGATCGCTGTTGAAGTAGCCGTTGCTCTTGCCGATCTGCGGCGGCGGGATGAAGACCATCGGCGGATAGAGCGTGAGGGTCACATTGGTGCCGGGAGGCGGCTGGGTGTTGAGCTTGATGAGGATGCTGTCCGGTGCGCCGCCTTCGGTGATGACGGTGTCGGTGCCGCCGACGTGGGTGACATCCACGCTAGCCACATCATTGTCCCAAACGGGCACGGTGAGCGTGGCGACGCTGGCGTTGTGGTAGAGCGGATCGGCGCTGACGACGCTGTGGGTGATGAGGCCGTTGTGCGTGACGGCTTCGATTGCGGCGTCGTCCACAGCGGTAATCGTGACCGTCTTCGGTGCCCAATCGGCCGGTGTGAAGGTCAGCGTGCTCTGGGAGAGGCTGAGCTGCGCATTCGCGGTGGCGGTGATGACCACGTCAGCGGTCGGTGCGTGGCTCAAAGCGAGCGTGTAGGTGTCGGTGACGCCGTTTTCGTTCGTGAGGGTGCTGCCGCCGCTTTGGATGGCGCTCACGCGGGAGCCGTCGTTGTCATAAACGGTCGAATTGACCGCCGTGACGGCTTTTCCGTCGAAGAAGGTGTCCGCACTGGCCACGGTGGCCGTGACGGTGCCCCAATGCAGAATGGCGGGTTCGATGACAGCGTCGTCGATGGCACGCACGGTGACGGTTTGGGCCACATTGTAGGTGCCTGAACCGGTGGTGCCCGGAATGAAGGTGAGTGTGCTCGGCGTGACGGACACCTGCGAATCGCCGGTGAAGGTCACGGTGACATTTGAGGTCGGCTGCTGGCTCAAAACGACGGTAAAGGTATCGCTTGTGCTGCTTTCGGTGACGCTGGTGAAGCCGCTGCTCTCCGTGATGCGCACCACGTTGGCGGCGGTGTTGTTCTCGTTGTCGGTGATGATGTGTGTGATGCTCGGAAGGGGGAGCGCGGCGTATTCCGGTGCGGAGCTGGCATTCACGCTGACGCTGATCGGAGCGAGGTGACGGAGCTCAGCGGTGGTGTCATCGACGGGGAGTGTCCAAAGCGTCTGCGCGGTATTCCAATTCGCCGAGGTGAAGGTCAGAGAGGCCGTGGTGGCGGCTCCGACGGTGCTGGTGGTGCTCAGGCGGCTCTGGGAGCCTCCATTGAAGTCGAGCACGACATTGGCAGTCGGTGCCTGTGTGAGGACGACGGTGAAGCTGTCTGTGGTCGTGCTGCCTTCGGTGGTCTGCGTGGTGCCGCCGCCTTCCACGATGCTGACGCCGACGGAGTCATTATCGGTGACATGAACGGTTACGGGCGGGACAAAGGCACCGTTGAAGTAGCTGTCCGTGCTGGCGACATTGAAGCCGATGACGCCGCTGTGGACGGTGCTTTCGACATCGGTGTCGTTCACGGCGGTGACAGTCACCGTTTTCGTCGTGGTATCGGTGCTGCTGAAACTCAATGTCGCCGGTGATACGGTGATCTGACCATTGGGCACGAGCGTGACGGTCACGGTGGTGCCGGTGGCGGGATTGCGGCCATTCATGCCGACGGTGAAGGTGTCGCCGACGTTTGGTGTGCCGCCGGAGCCGGCGGTGCCGCCTTCTTTGACCTGCGTGAAGATATTACTCTGCGTGACGGCCAGCGCAGGATCGTTGTCATCGACGGTGACGACCACGACGGGCGAATTCACGCGGTTGTAGGTCGGGTCGGTGCTGGTGATGTTGTGCGTGATGGTAGCGGTGCCACTGGGCTCAGCGGTGGCATCATTCGTCGTGGTGACGGTGATGGTGACGGGAGTGTTCCAATTCGCGTCGGTGAAGGTGAAGGGCCCGGCGGGCGAGACCTGAATGCCAGTGCTGCTGGGCACGAGTGTGACGGTGCTGGTGCTGCCTGCATCCGGCCTGCGGCCAAGGGCGATGGTGTAGCTGTCCGTGGTGCCGTTTTCGTTCACGACGGTGCTGCCGCCGCTTTCGGCGATCACGATGCGGGAGTCGTCGTTATCAATGACGGTGACGGGCAGCACGGGAGCGGTGGTGCCGTTGTAATTGGTGCCACTGCTCTGCGACATGGCATTGATGACCACCGGCGGGATCTGCGGTGCGGTGATGGTGACACTCGGAGTGGAGGTGTAGCCCAGGCCTGGGTTCGTGATGACGATGGAGTCCAGTTTGCCATCCGCAGCCAATTTGACGACGCCCGTGGCGGTGATGCGTGCAGCCGGTGCGGCGATCGTCACGATGGGAGCGGAGGTGTAGCCGGAGCCTGGGTTTGTGATCGTGATGCCGCTCAACTGGCCGCTCGCATTCACGCTGGCTGTGCCCGTGGCCGTAGTGCCAGCAGCAGGTGCGCTGAATGTGACCGCCGGCGCGGAGGTGTAGCCTGCGCCGACGCTGCCCATGGTGACCGAGCCCACGCCATCGCCTGAGAGCACAGCCGTGCCGGTGCCAGTGACAGCAGCCGCAGGAGCAGCAAAGGACACCCCAGGCACGCCGACATAGCCATTGCCCACATTCGTGATGGTGGTGCCGGTGACGCGGAAGTTCGAAATCGCCGCCGTGGCACTCGCAGGCACTGGCGGAGCATCGGAAGTGAAGCCCATCATGATGCCTTCGTTGAGGAAATCATCATTCGCCGTCACCGTGACCGTTTGCGGGCTGTTCCAGAGGATGCCGCTGCCGCCGGTGGGCTGGAAGACGATGGTCGAGGGGCTGAAGCTGAGCTGCGGCGAGCTCAGCGTGACGCTGACGGCCGCGTTCGGATTCGTGCGCAGGGCCACGGTGATCGTGTCGGTGAAGTCGCCCTCCATGACGCGAGTTTCCGTGCCGGTGTGGCGCAGGATGATGGTGTCGTCGTCATCGGCGATGTGCGTGGTGACGAGCGGGATGGGCATCCCCGCCGTGTAACCGCCTGCGGTGGCCACGGTGTGCACCACACGGCCCCAATGCGGGCCTTCGCCGGTGGTGTCGTTGTTGCCACGCACGACGACGGTCTGCGGCACGTCCCAGTTCGCCGTGGTGAAGGTGCGTGTGTAAGCGGTGCCAAAAGTCGTGCTGGTGGCCGTTTGATTTACCTGCACACCATTGCCCGTGCAGGTGACGACCACACTGGCGGATGGCGCACTGGCGAGGCGGATCGTGTAGCTGTCCATGCCTGCGGAAAGCGGGCTCACGGTGCTGGCGGACGTTTCCGAGACATCCGTGAAGCTGCTGCTCTCCGCAATGACGATGCCGATGCCGCCATCGTTGTCATTCACATTCACGGACACGTCGGTGGTGACGAGGCCGTGGTAGTTCGCCGAGGTGGTGCTGCTCGTCGTGATGACGATGCGGTCATTGCCGGTGCCAATGTTTTCCACGTCCGTGTCATCCGTGGCGGTGACGGTGATGGGCTGGTTGGCATTCCAATTCGCGTCCGTGAAGGTCAGCGTCGTCGGCGAGATGCTCACCTCGCCATTCGCGGAGGCAAAAGACACGTCCACCGAGGCTCCCGGTGGCAGCGGCGAGGCAAGGCGGAGGTTGATCACATCCGTGACACCGCCTTCATGCACCCAGGTGCCCGAGCTGGTCTCCGAAACGACGAGTTGGTCATTCTTCGGCTCGTTCTCGATGAAGGTAACCGGCGTAGGCGGAATGGCGACGCCGCCGTAACCCGGCGCGGTGGCCGTGGCAGCCATGCGCACGCCGCTGTAGGCCATCTGGCTGATGTGCTGGTTGTTCACGCCTACCATCGTGACGGTGATGCCGGTGTTCCAGTTCGCATCCGTGAGCTGGATCGTCGCAGGCCAGTTCAGCAGCGTGGAGCCACCATTCGTCGAAAAGCGCACCGCCGGTGTGGCGCTAGCGTTTCGGAAGATGAAATCAGCTCCATTGATCCCCGGCGTGCTGCTCATCGGTGCGAGAGTCATCCAGGTGTAACCATAGAGGAAATTGATTTTCGAGATTTCCGCCGACTCGGTCGTCGTCTGCATTTCCGGCGCAAAAAGGCCTGCCTGGGAAAGTTTGCCCGGCACGGTGAAATCGGGGTAGAACCAGTTAAACACCGACGGAGCATCCAGCGGCGATTGCCCGAGGTTGGTGCGGAGCGACTCGATTCGGAAGCGGAACGGCCCGTCCGGCCACGCAGCGGGTTTCGAGGGCGGAGAGAGATTGTAGGTGCCAAATTTCGACAACTCGCCGCCGGGGTATTTGGCCAGCGGTGCATCCGTATCGGAGAAACCGGTCTCCATGCTGCTCAGCAGGCTCACCGGAGCACCGGAAAAGGCTTTAAACTGACGCAGGATGTGCGCGAAGTGGATCATCGGCTCCTTCACCTTGCCGTGGGCGATGGCAGTGTCCGCGAGCTGGAGGCTGCGGGCTTCATAATCGAGCAAAATGGCCTTCACGACGTTGCCGAGCGTGCCGTTGCTATCGCGGTAAGCCTTCTGCACGCGGTAGATGTAGCCGGCGGATGGGTTTGAGGTCACGAGACGCTGAATCATCCAGCGGGAGATATTGATCGGCGTATTCGTGTGGCCGGGACGCGTCGGGGAGACTTCGTCGTAGTTTGGGTAGGTGGCGTCTGTGCTGCGGCCAGCGAGCACGTCGTGAGCCAGCGTGACATCCTGCGCCGCCTGAGCATGCGTCTCGGCATCGGTCTTGCCGGTGGGGTTCCAAGGCAGGATCTTGTATTGAGCATGCTTGTTCTTCAGGAGCCACTTCGAGACCGTCGGGTCGGTCACCGTGACCGGCGGAGTCACCGAGGTATCGAGATAGCGGTGCTCATTGAAGTCATGATACACCGTGCTGCCTTGGCGGCCGATCACGACCATCGGCGTCGTCCACGGAGCCTGCCAGTAGCGGTGCCCGTCCTGGCGGCCGAACCAGATGTTGTTGCCGCTGCCGTTCGCATAAATCGTGGGCGAGATGCGCTGATCCGTCGTACCCACACTGCCGTAGCTGCCATTGATGCCCGCACGCACATTGCCATGCCGTGCGCCGTGCGAGAAGCCAGTGAAGACACGGGCCAGCTCGGAGATGTCGTTGTTGTCGTAAGTCGCGATGGGCAGGCCCTCGTTGCTCAAAATGAGGCTGCCGTCCGGGTGCCGCAGCACCAGGCCGATGGAGAAGAGCTGCATGATCTCGCGAGCATAGTTTTCATCCGGGCTGATGATGATACCGCCGCCAGCATCGTAAGTGGCGCGGTTGGAGATGCTGGTGAGGTAAATGCCCATCATCGGGTTCATCGACACCTTTTGCAGCAGGTCGCGGTATTTGCCGAAGGCACCCTCGGCGAGCATGTCCCACCAGTTGGCCGCGCCGTAGTGCCACTGGAGCACGCCCGCATCCCGCTCGGAGATGACGGTGATCTCGCTCAAGGCCTGCGCCACACGCTGGCGGAGCTGGTCCTGGCTTTGCAGCACCATCGTCCACCATTCGCGGCGGCGGTTTGGCGAGTTTTGCGGGTAATTGCCGCCAGGATCATTCGTGTTCGGGCTGCCGCTGTTCGCCACTGGCATACCGTTCACATAGGTGACACCCACCGTGCCGCCAGCTTGCAGCGGATCGTTGTTGTAGTTGATGGGCTTGTTGCCGCGCAGGGCAAACTCCTCGGCATCCGCCGCCATGACGAGTTTTTGGTAGTTGATCGTCGGTGTGAGCGACGGATTCATCTGATCGTCCATCCACGCCGAGAGGCCGTCGATGTAGGTGCCGCCGCCCGCGATGGCCGCGTCCACTTTGGCGCGGATCTCATTATAAAGGGCCGTCGTGCCGCCCATCGTGGCCTGGTTCATGAAACGCCAAATGTCACGCTCCAGCGCCTCGCCGGTGGGATTTGTCCAAAGCGTGCTGCCGAGAGTGGGAGCGACGAGGTTCGAGTTATTCGGGTCAAACTCCACCGAACCGGCCGCTTTGCCAAAATAGCCCCAGATTTCTTTGTCGGGGAAATTCACCGTGGTGATCGCGCAATACACCTCGCCGTCCTCCAGAGCATCGAGCATCTTTTGGTCGGTCGGGATCGTCTGCCCAGCGCGGATGTTCCAGCCCGCTCCGCTCACCTGGCCGACAGGCAACGCCTGCAGCTCCAAATCGGGCCCGATGCGGATGTAAGCCGTGTTTTGCTCCGAGGAGAGGTTGTTAAAGACCACGGAAATCGCCGCCGTGTTGTTCGCCCCGTCCACCAGCGCCGTTGCGTAACCACTCGCCGTGGAGGCCGCACCCGCCTCGCGACCCAAAAAGGCCACATAAAGCTGCTGATTCTGCGGATCGGCCGGATTGGCATCGCAAATCGTCACCTTCGCACCGGGGCCGCCGGTCGTTTCGGTAGCTCCGGGCAGCGCCACGGCCACTTTCAGCTCCTCCGGCACCTCTAGGACTGTGTCCGCGATGGCGACGATCTTCGCGATCTCATACGGCGAGCTGCCCCCCTCGTTCGCAGGCAGCAAGACCGTGTCCGAGGGCGTACCCGCCATCGTTGTGATCGTGAACTCGCCCGGCGTGGCGCTCGACTTCGTCGGTGCCGTCGCCCCTGGCAGGCCCGCCAGTTTGATATTCAGCGGCATCGCACCCACGCTGCGCTGCACCCGCACCGTGGCCGCCACGCCTTCTTTTTCAAAGGCATCTGTCACCCCCGGCGTCACCGTGATCGACATCAGCGACGCCAGCGTGTCCGCATCACTCGCCACACCGCCAGAGGCATTCGTGGCACTCGTGGACTGCGTGGGATCGCTGCCCAGTTCCGCCTCCGCCCAGTCGGAAAGGCCGTCACCGTCCTGATCCTGGTCCGTGACTTCGAGTTTGTAGAATTTCTTCGAGCCCGGAGGCCTCGTAATCACGATCGTCTCGCCCGGATTATCCGCCGTCGGTACCTTGTCACTGCCCGCGACGGGCTGCCAATCCACCGGAGCCGCATTCGGCATGTCCGAGGCAATGACGCGATACTTTTTCCCCTTCTCCGCATCGAAGGTGAAAATCACCGTGCCCGCCGAAACGACCGTATTGCCCACCTTTAGGCAATCCCCCGCCTTGCGAGGATCTGTGCCCGCGATGGATTCGATGATGTTCGAGCAGCCGTCGTTATCCGTGTCGTCCGTGGTCACGAGGCCCCAGCCATTATAGAGCATCTGCCACACATCGCAGAGCCCATCCGCGCCACCCTGGCCGGGAGCCGTGCTGAAATGATCCGTGCCCGCCAACCCCGCGATGGGAAGGCAGACAGCAGCAAAAGACGACAAGACGCGTGCAGAGACAAGGCGCATGGCTCGGGAGAGGTTGGTGGGTCGGGAAAGCTCTAGGCCGCAGGTTCGGCCTGATTATGAACAATATTCGCAGAATACCGGATTTGCCGTTTCCGGGTCAAGAATGATTCCAACGATCTTCGACCATTTTGAAAGATCGCCCGCCCGCCCCTTGCCACTCCTGCCCAAAACCAATCCCCAAGAATGCCTTGCCGCCCGCGGGCTGATTGCCGCATGATTGCCACACTCGCATGAAAACGCCTGCCTTCTTCCTCTTCGTATTGTTGAGCTGCCGAATCATGGCCGCCGAAGTTTCCGAAGAGGCTCGCCAAGCCTATGAGTGGTTCTCCACGCTCGGTTTTCCTGAGGTGAAGGGCGCAAAGTGGGCCGAGGTGACGCAGACCTATGACTCCTTCATGGGCGACGAAACTGGCACCCACAAGCTGCACGGTTTCCTCATCACCGAGACGGACAAGGACTTCTTCATCCTGCTGCCGGATCTCACCGTCAAAACGATGCCCAAAGGGGTCAGTAAGACTCCGTTTCAGATCAGAGGCACCTTTGAAGAGCGCCCTTTCCCCGCCTGGGCGGCGGAGCAGCTCAAAACCCTGCAAAACCCGCCCAAGGATGGCTTCCGCCGCTTTGGAGACTATCTCGGAAACAAAGCTCAGGCCTTCGCCTTCTCGTATTTTTGCTGGCGACGTGGTGAAGCCGATCTCGCGGCCAAATTCTATACCGAAGCGCAGAAATTGAACGCCCACCGTGAAAAACCGCCCGCCAGCATGCTCGAAGCCCTCGAAATCGAACTCGGCCACGCCGCCATGTGGGATGCCGTGCTGCGCATGGGTGGCGGTTCGCTTTCAGGTAGTTCCTGGGGCAGCGGTGGAAATCTCGAACCACGCGAGAAAGTCCTGGAAGCCTTCCGCCGCATCATCCGGCTCTTCCCGCGCTGCGAGCACATCGAGCGTGCCAAGGCCACAATCACCACGCTTGAGCGCATGGTCGCGGAAGATGCTAAACACCCGCCGCTGACCCAGCCTCAGCTCGACGCCCTCCCGCCGGAACCACGCATCGCCGAACTCATCTGGCGGCTGCGGGATCAAAACGGCCATCAAATGAGCCAGCCCGGCTCCTGCGATATTTTTGACTACGACCCCAAGAACAACACCCCTGCCCACCAGCTCCTCGAAATCGGCTATCCCGCCGCTCCCGCGCTCATCGAGGCCCTCACCGATGACCGATTCTCCCGCTCCGTCGGCTTCGGACGGAATTTTTTCTTCTCCCATACCATCCTCACCATCGGCGACTGCGCCCAACAGATCCTCAATCGCATGACCGGCCAGGATTTTTACTCCGCTGGCTCCACCTCCGGCTACATGTCCAACGAGGACAAAATGCGCACCGTGCAAACCTCCGCCCGTGCCTGGTGGGCCGACTATCAAAAGAAGGGCCTCAAACAGATGCTCGTGGACAGTCTTTCCGAAGGCAAAACCTCGCCGAATGCGCTCGTCGAGCAGTTGAAGAAGACGGACGCCTCCGCCGTGGAGACCGCGGTGCTCGCCGGTGCCGCCAAAACCCAAAATGACTGGCTGCTCCGCCAGTTCATCGACCAGATTGCCTCTCTGAAAACACCTACAGCCACCGAGGCCTTGGTGAAGCTCATGAAAAAGCATTCGAGCGCGGAAGTGCGTCTGGGTGCCGCCGCCCGGCTGCTGAATCTGAACCATCCAGACGCCCTACCGACGGTTCTTTACGAATGGACCACTCACACGCCGCCCTCTCCCGGCAGATACGATGATGCCTTTGAGGCGATGATCGACATCCTCGCCAGTAGCGGCAGTGATCGTGCCATCCAGGCCCTCGCCAGCCGTTGGGAGGCATGCTCCACCTCACAGCGCCTCCAGATCATCGAAGCCATCAGTACCCGCATGCGCCCCAAGCCTGAGAGCTTCAGCTTTCGCAGCGAGGTCAAGCCTCACCCGCCCTCACCAGAAGCCCTCACACGTGTCATCGAGTTGCTAGTTCATGCTTTGGAGGATACTCAGGCCCGCTACGGCACGAGCGGAGGACGTGGCGACTATGAATACAGCGATCCACGCATCTGCGATCATGCTTTGTGGGCACTGCATGAGCTGGAGGCAGCCAAATACAGCTTCAGCCCCAAAGCTGGCCGCCGCCAGCGTGACACAGAGCGCATCGCCGCTGCCAATCAATGGCGCAAAGAGCACGCCCAACCGCTGCTGCCCTTGCCACCTCCGCCCGGCCCCAAACTTCCGCCTACCGAAGCCCTCCGAATCGTCCGCGTCATCCTCGAGCCTTCCCCAAAGCCTGAATCCGATGAAACCACGAACAAGGCGAGGGCGCTCGAAGGCAGCCACTTCTCGCCAAAAACGATCCCCGAGTTGTTGGTCTGGTTTGCCCAGTCCAACCTGCCCGATGTCCAGGGACTCGACATTGAGGCGTCACGCGAAAATGACCTCACTGGCGTCGAACTCCGGCTGCGCATCCATCCAGGCAAACCCAAGACGGAAGACTCTCCAGACTGGCAAACTAGCGTAGGCGGTCGCGGTGGAGAAAAATGGGTTGGCAGTTCCTCCGGCAGTTGCAGTCACAGTTACGTGGTCAAAGTGGACTACTGGGAAGATTTCCAAGAAGAGGTTGGCGAGGTTCTAAAACAGCCACCCGAGACAGAATTCACGCTCCATGCCGGTCTGCGCCGCGAGTGAGCCCCATTTTCAGTTTTCAGTTTCCAATTCTCAATTTCCAATCCCCTTCGGATGTGCTCCGAGTAGTGCCCACCGATGAAACGCCTCTACCGCCATGCCCAGATCGCCAGCGAAGACTCGCCAAAGCTCCAAACCGCCGATGTGCTCGTCGAAGGCGACCACATCATCGGCGTGGCTGCGAAGATCGAAAAAGCCGACGGCGCGGAGGTGATCGACTGCACGGGGCGAATCCTGATGCCCGCCATGTTTGACATCCATGTCCATGCCCGCGAGCCGGGGCAGGACGAGAAGGAAAACATCGCCACCTGCGCGGAGGCGGCCATCAACGGCGGCGTCACCGGCTTCATCATGATGCCGAACACCTCTCCCGCCATCGACAACGCGGGCGTGGTGCGCAGCGTGCTCGAAAGCGCCCGCCGCACCCGAATCGGGGCTGGCATCTACACTTCGGGAGCCATTACCAAAGGCCGCAAAGGCGAGGAACTGGCCGGCATCGCCGGCATGAAGGCCGCCGGAGCAGTCATGCTGACCGACGATGGCTTCCCAGTGGATAACCCGCAGGTCCTCCGCCGCGCCATGGAGTATGCCCGCGAGTTTGACATCCCCATCGCCAGCCATTGCGAGGTCAAAGAGCTCAGCGGCAAAGGCTGCATGCATGAAGGGAAAATCAGCTACTCGCTCGGCCTGCCCGGCATTCCCGCCATTTCGGAGGAAATCTGCATCGCCCGCGACATCCGCCTCGCTGAATTCACCGGCGTGCATCTCAACATCCAGCATGTGAGCACCGAGCGTGGCATGGGCACCATCAAGCGTGCCAAAGACCGCGGCATCCGCGTCACCTGCGAGATCGCGCCGCATCATCTCATCTTCAATCACGAGCACATCGGCGACTACAACACGCACTACAAAATGAACCCGCCGCTGCGCACGCCGGAGGACAACGCCGCGCTGCTCCAGGGCCTCAAAGACGGCCTCTTCGACGTCATCGCCACCGATCACGCTCCGCACACGCCCTTTGAGAAGAACCAGGACTTCGCCAGCGCCCCATTCGGCATCACTGGCCTCGAAACCGCCCTCGTTTCGCTCTACGACCGCTTCATCAGCAAAGGCCTCCTCGACTGGAGCGTCATCGTAAAACGCTACAGCGCCGAACCGCGCCGCCTCTTCAAACTCCCGCCCGTGCCAATCCAAGAAGGCGGCATCGCCGAGTTCATCGTCTTCAATCCACAGCGCACCACCACCTTCAGTCGCGACTTCATGAAGTCGAAGAGCCAGAACACACCCTTCCTCGATCAAACGCTGCAGGGCATGGTCGAGCGTGTGATATATCGCGGTGAGGATCTTCTAGTGCGATAAAGCGAAGGGCAAAGGGCGCAGAATCCAGACATCGTCCCCCGCCCACATCGTCACGCCTGCTCGCCGTGCTTCGCCCAGCGATGAAGGCGGGCGAAGCGTTGCGGGCGGGTCGAATCTGGCGCGTCGTTTCACGTTTCTGGTTCCACGTTTCCAATCGTCCCGAAACCGCGTCAGCGTCGTGGAGTGCGGTGGCAGAGATGCAAGGGCACCTTGCATCGACGACACCGCTATCGAGCGCGGGCAGAACGCCCACCCGCCTTTCTGCACCCTCCAGCATGCGACGGCTGAGCCGCGTCCAAGCTTGCCGCACCAACTTCACGACACTGCTGCGACTTCGATAACTCCATCCAGACAACACTTGCCGCCTTCCCTGCCTCCCGCTAGCCTCTCACGATCATGATCCGCGAGTTCACCATTGAGAACTTCAAATCCATCGAAAACCTCACGCTGCCGCTGGGGCGCGTCACCGTGCTTATCGGCGAAAATGGAGCGGGGAAGAGCAATGTGCTGGAAGGGATGGCCTTCTTAGCAGCGACAGCGCAATCAAAGCTGAACGCTGAGTTTCTTCACTCGCGAGGAGTTCGAGCAGCCCCAGGACCGCTGCCTTTGTCGGCATTCAAGGGGACAAAAACAGGTTGGCGAAGGCACTCATTCTACGCCGGGGCCACAGCTCACGGCACCAAGGCCAATTGCGCATTCATAATCTGTGGGGAAAACACAGACGAAGGGACTAACCACGATTGGGCAGCAAGCGCCGGTAAACCAAGAGAAGACCAAACGGAGGTCATTGGATTAAGCCTGACTCATGAAGAGCTGAAAAAAATTCTGGAAGTAGCCTCCAAGCTCGAAGGTAAAAAGATCAGCCTGAAAAAACAACCGGACTTGCATTTTCTTCAGGCAGTTGGGCAATCTCAGTTGGCATACGCCAACGAGCTTCGCAGGGCAGCGAAGCTGTTTCCCACCCCCTTCGTCATCTACTCCCCCGAAAACACCGCCCTGCGCACTTTCGAGGCCGAGGGCCAGATGAG
This sequence comes from Verrucomicrobiaceae bacterium, assembly GCA_016713245.1. Lineage (GTDB taxonomy): Bacteria > Verrucomicrobiota > Verrucomicrobiia > Verrucomicrobiales > Verrucomicrobiaceae > Prosthecobacter. The sequence continues at coordinate 600,906 of JADJPM010000005.1, forward strand.
ACCGCTTGGAGTCCGTGGAGAGGGCCTTTTCAAGCTCGTGCAGCACTTCGCCGAGCATCAGCCAGCCAAGTTCAAACTCCTGCGCAAGGAGTTGAAGCTCTTCGACTGGTTTGAGGACTTCGCGATCCCGAAGCGGCTTGGCATCGGCGAATCCCGGTTGGAGATCAAAGACCGCTTTCTGGCGGCGAAACGCCTGCTCGACCAGCGCAGCGCCAACGAAGGCTTCCTGTTCCTGCTTTTCTATCTCTGCCTCTTCCTCAGCCCGCAGACGCCGAAGTTCTTCGCCATCGACAACATCGACGCCTCGCTCAATCCGAAGCTGTGCGCCGAGATGATGCGGCGGCTCGTGGCCCTGGCGAAGCAGGAAGACAAGCAGGTCATCATCACCACGCACAATCCTGCTATCCTTGATGGTTTGGACCTCACGGACAAGGAACAGCTCCTCTACGCTGTGCAGCGCGACTCCAAAGGCCGCACCTCCGCCCAGCGCATCGCCGCCCCGAAGCCGCAGCGCGGCGAGTCTGCGCTCAAACTCTCCCACGCCTACTTGCGCGGCCTGCTGGGCGGCGTGCCAAAGAACTTCTGACCCGCCACCACCATGAGCTTCAGCGTGGGCATCGTCGCCGAAGGCGTCACGGACCAGTTGGTCATCCAAAACATCCTTTTGGGGCATTTTCGCGACCGCTTGGGCGAGCAAGGCATCTTTTTCGACCAGCCTCCTGACCTCAGCGCCCATGGCGGCTGGGAAATCCTACGGGATTACCTCCGGCACGGCCGCCATCGCGACGCTTTCCAGTTCCGCGATTACCTCGTCATCCAGATCGACTCGGACGTGTCGCATCAGAAGCACTTTGACGTGCCTCACACGGACCCCAAAACCGGCAAACAGCTCGCTCCGGCTGAACTCGTCACTCGCATCCACCAGCGGCTCGGCGAATGGATTGGCCCAGACGATCTGCGTCGTTACGCCGGTCGGTTTTTCTTTGCCGTCTGTGTACACGAGTTGGAATGCTGGCTCGTCCCGCTTTGGGAGGACCCGCGACATCACACTGCCACGACCAATTGCACCCGCCGCGTCCAGCAAGGCCAGCACCGGGCCAAGGAGAAGCGCCCGATCAACAAACTGGAGGCACGCAGCTACGACGAAGCTTCCCGAGATTTTCGAAAACCAAAGCTTCTCAAACAAGCTGCCCAAGCCCAAACGAGCCTCGGCCTGTTCCTCGAACAACTGGCAACCGCCCCCTGACGATGCTTCCTGGGAAATCAACCACCTGCTCACCGAAGCATGGCAGCGGCTCCGCATCTCGATGGTGGTCCAGCGGATGGGTCCGATGCCTGATCGTCATCGCCGGATTGGTGGTCTTGTATTCTCCAGCCTGTCAGAGCGGCTTCACGTGGGATGATGACGAGCACCTGACGCAGAATCCCTGCATCATCGGCCCGCAAAGCATCGTGGATATCTGGACGACGCGGGCGGCACGCATTTGCCCGCTGGTGCTGAGCACTTTCTGGCTGGAGCATCAAATGTGGGGACTCTCGCCGATGCCCTACCATCTCGTGAATGTGCTGATGCATGCTGGAGCCGCCCTGCTGCTGTGGCGAGTGTTGCTAGCCCTACGCGTGCCAGGAGCATGGCTGGGTGCGGTGCTTTGGGCGGTGCATCCGGTGCAGGTGGAGACCGTGGCATGGGTCACGGAAATGAAGAACACGCAGTCAGGCCTGTTTTTCATGACGGCCGTCTTGTTCTACCTTCGGACTCTCCGAGGCGGGAGCCGCAAACGGCTCGACTATTCCCTTTCGCTGCTTTTTGGCTTTCTCGGCATGGCGAGCAAGACCTCCGTCGTGGTGCTTCCAGCCGTGCTCGGACTTTGCGCTTGGTATGTGGAAGGTCGGGTGAACCGGCAAAGACTCGCAGAGCTGGTCCCCTATGTCCTGATGGCTCTCGCCGCCTCTGCGCTGGCGCTTTGGACGCAGGATCTCGAAGGCGCGAATGATCCGCTTTGGCAGCGAAGCCTTCCCGAAAGGCTCGTCACGGCGGGAGCGGTGGTGTGGTTTTACCTGGGCAAGCTCGCCTGGCCGCATCCGCTGGTGTTTGTGTATCCGAAGTGGCAGGTGGATGCAGCGAGCGTGCTTTGGTGGCTGCCGCTGATCGGGTTGCTCATGCTGCTAGGAACTCTGATTCGCAGGCGCGGCATCCTGTTTGCCATGCTCTACTTTCTCATCGCCCTCGGACCGGTGATGGGGCTGCTGGATCACTACTTCCTGCGCTACTCCTTTGTGGGAGATCATTTCCAGTATCTGGCCAGCATCGGTCCGCTGGCCTTGCTCGGAGCGGTTTGCTCAACACTGCCGCGATGGGTGCCTGCGATGGTCTTGGCGGCCTTTGGCTTCATCTCATGGACTCAGCAGCGCCTGTATCGAGACCCGGAGGTACTGTGGACGCACACACTGCAGCACCACCCGACCTGCTGGCTGGCCTGCAACAATCTCGGCATTCTCCGTTACCAGGCCGGCAAGGTGGATGAAGCGGTGAAACTATGGGAAACCGCACTCACCAGCGATCCACGCAGTGCCCGCACCCTGACCAATCTCGGCTACACGCTCCAGCAAAAGGGCCACCTGCAGGAGGCGCTCTCGCACTATGAAAAAGCCATCGAGAGCGATGCCTCCTTTGCTGGGGCACGGTATAACTACGGCACCGCCCTGCTCGCCAACGGCCGTATTCAGGAAGGCCTGACCCAACTCGAAAAGGCCGCCGAGATTTCTTCCCGGAATCCGAATATCCATCTGAACCTCGGCAATGCCCGCCTGCTCTCTAAAGACCCCGCAGGTGCCATCCAGGCTCTGGAGCAGGCCATGCAATTGGCCCCCCAAGAAGTCGCACCGCTGAACAACCTCGCTTGGCTGCTTTCCACCCTGCCGGACGAATCGTTGCGAGATGGCAAAAAAGCCGTCGAACTGATGACCAAAGCCATGGAACTCTCCCCGCGTCCTTCGGTGCAAACCTATCGCACGCTCGCGGCGGCTCAGGCGGCGGCGGGAGACTTCAACTCGGCCATCAAGACCGCCACCCAAGGCCTGTCTCTCGCTCGTGAAAAGGGCGATGCAGGCATGCTCAACGCCCTGCAAAGCGAGTTGGCAGCCTACCGAGAAGACGTGCCCGTTCGATATGCGCCCTGAAGGCCACAAAAAGGCCGTGATGAAGAGGTGCTGCGGACACAAATCTCCGCCTCGGCAGGAAAAAGCCTTTACGGCATGGTAAAAATGCGTTTTCTGTTCTGGCGAACAGCTTTTTTAACTACCAAACCCACACCATCATGGCCCGCGCCCCCAAAGAATCCCCCTCCGAATCCGCCAGTAACAAAGTCGCCGAGGCTCGTGCCCGGAATCTGGATCTGGCCATCCAGCAAATCCAAAAAGACTACGGCGAAGGCTCCATCCTCCGCATGGGTGAAGAGAGCAAAGTCGATGTGTCCGTCATCCCCACCGGCAATCTCTTGATCGATCAGGCCCTCGGCGTCGGCGGCTTCGCCCGCGGCCGTGTCGTCGAAATCTACGGCCCGGAATCTTCCGGTAAGACGACCCTCACCCTCACCGTCATCGCCCAAGCCCAAAAAGCCGGCGGTCTGGCCGCCTTCATCGACGTGGAGCACGCGCTCGATCCCGGCTACGCCCGTCGCCTTGGCGTCAAAATGGACGAATTACTCGTCTCCCAGCCCAGCAGCGGTGAAGAGGCTCTGCGCATCTGCGAGACGCTCGTTCGCTCCAATGCCCTCGACGTCGTCGTCATCGACTCCGTGGCCGCCCTCGTCACCCGTCAGGAACTCGAAGGCGAAATCGGAGACAGCACCGTCGGCGCCCAGGCCCGGCTCATGAGCGCTGCCCTGAGAAAGCTCACCGCCATCATCAGCAAAGCCCGCACCACCGTCATCTTCACCAACCAGATCCGTGAAAAGATCGGCGTCATGTTCGGCAACCCCGAAACGACCCCTGGCGGCAAGGCACTCAAATTCTACGCCAGCGTCCGCGTGGATATCCGCCGCATCGGCGCCATCAAGACCACCGATGGCACCGTCACCGGCAACCGCACGAAGGTGAAAGTCGTCAAAAACAAGCTCGCTCCACCTTACACCGAAGCTGAGTTCGACATCATGTACAACGAGGGCATCAGCAATGTCGGCTCCCTGCTCGACCTCGCGATGGACTTCGAGATTCTGCAAAAACGCGGCTCGTGGATCAGCTACAAAGGCACTCAGCTCGCCCAGGGCCGTGATGCCGCCAAGGAAGTGCTTCGCAATGACACCAGCGTCTATGAGGAGATCGAGGCCGCGGTGAAGCAGAAGCTCGCGGACAAAAAAGAGGCCTCAGCTCCGAAAGGCAGCGGCGGTGGCGCAGCCGCCTCCGACGAATAAGCCGCGATCCCGTGGTGCATGTTCTCAAGAGCCTGCGAGATACCTCGCAGGCTCTTTTGTTTTGAAAAAGTGAGGCGGGCACTCCTGCCCGCCCTGGTTGGCAGGCAGGAGTGCCTGCCTCACTTTCCCGCTCCTCAGCGCAACGTCCCAGCCGCCACCCACGTTTTGCCTCTCCACATGCTCCGCCACCTTCTCGCCTTCGTTTTGGTCTCCCTCGCCCTTCACGCCGCTGATCCTGCCGAGATCAAAATTTGGCCCGAAGGAGCTCCCGGCCAGATGCTGCCGCATTCGAAGGCCACGGCGGACTTCATCCGCACGAAAGCAGGCAAAAGCACCCTCACCGACATTCACGAGCCTACGCTCACGCTCTTCCAGCCTGCCAAACCAAACGGCACCAGCGTCATCGTGGCCCCTGGCGGAGGTTACGTCTTCCTTTCCGCCGTGCATGAAGGCACGCAGGTCTGCGAGTGGCTCGCCAGCATCGGCGTCACCGGCATCCTGCTGAAATACCGCACCCCCACCCGCGATGAGGCCGCGCCACACGAAAAACCCGTGGCCGATGCCGCGCAGGCCATCAAGCTCGTGCGCCAGCGTGCCGCCGAGTGGCATCTCGATCCGAAACGCGTTGGCCTCCTCGGCTTCAGCGCCGGTGGAAACCTCCTCGCCCATCTCGCCTGTGATCGCGGCCAGCCTCTGGAGCGTCCCGACTTCGGCGTCATGATCTACGGCGGCGGCTTTGTGGACTCCAAAGAACCCACGAAGCTCAAACAAGGCTTCAGCGTGCCCGCCGATGCGCCTCCGATGTTCCTCGCCTGTGCGCACAACGATGGTCAGAACTCGACGGCCTCCGCCGTGCTCTACCTCGAATACAAAAAGCACAGTATCCCTTGCGAGCTTCACCTCTTCACCCAAGGCGGTCACGGCTTTGGCATGCGTGCCGACAACAAACCCATCAACGCCTGGCCTCAGCGCTGCGCCGATTGGATGGCGTCCATGGGCTGGCTTTCAAACTGATCTCTTTCACATGAAACACCTCCTGCTTCTCCTTTTCTCCACCTCGCTCTTTGCCGCAGATCTCATCACGGCCACTCAAAGCGAGTTGCCTTCGCTCGTGAAGCTATACCAGGAGCTGCATGCGAACCCGGAGCTTTCCATGCACGAGGTCGAGACCTCGGCGGTCGTGGCGAAGGAGCTTCGCGCGGCGGGTTTTGAGGTCACGGAGAAGGTGGGCGGTCATGGCCTCGTCGGCGTGTTGAAGAATGGCGAGGGGCCGACGCTGCTCGTGCGCACGGATCTCGATGCGCTGCCGGTGAAGGAACAAACCGGCGCTCCTTATGCCAGCACGAAGGTGGTGAAGGATGATACCGGTCGCGAAGTGAACGTCATGCATGCCTGCGGGCACGACATCCACATGACGAGCTTCATCGGCACAGCCCGCGTGCTCTCCAAGCTGCGCGATCAGTGGAAAGGCACGCTCGTTTTGATCGGCCAGCCTGCGGAGGAGCGGGTGCTGGGTGCTCGACTGATGCTACGGGCCGGTTTGTTCTCCAAATTCCCCAAGCCGGACAAAGCCATCGCCCTGCATTGCTCGTCTGACATGGCTCACGGCACCGTCGGCATCGTGGAAGGCTATGCGCTGGCGAATGTCGATAGCGTCGAGATCATCGTGAAGGGCGTCGGCGGCCACGGCTCCATGCCGCACCTTTGCAAAGACCCCATCGTGCTCGCCTCACAGATCGTGCTGGCCTTGCAGACCATCGTCAGCCGCGAGGTGAAGCCGGGTGATCCCGCCGTCGTCACCATCGGCAGCATCCACGGCGGCACGAAGAGCAACATCATCTCCGATGAAGTGCGTCTTCAGCTCACGCTGCGCAGCTACAAAACGGAAACCCGCAAGCATCTCATTGCCTCCATTCAACGCATCGTGAAAGCCCAGGCGGAGTCCGCTGGCATGCCTGCGGAAAAAATGCCCGAGGTGCTCGTCTCCGATGATCAATCCCCTGCTCTCTACAATCAGCCCGAACTCTGCGCCGAAGTGCGTCAGCATCTCGAAAAAACTCTCGGAGCCTCGAAAGTGCTCACCCGCGAACCCATCATGGGGGCAGAAGACTTTGCCGAGTACGGCCTCACGAAGGAAAAAGTGCCGTTGTGCATGTTTTGGCTCGGCACACAGCCACCGGAGGTCGTCGCCGAGGCGAAGGCCAAAGGCATCACGCTGCCCTCGCTGCATTCCCCCTACTTCAAACCCATCCCCGAGCCCACGATCGAAACGGGTGTGAAGGCGATGACCTCTGCGGTGCTCGGTTTGTTGGCAAAGTGATCGTTTAAAAAAACCGCCGGACACACAGGGCATCCGGCGGTGTGAGACAGTTTCAATCAGCGATCAATGTTCGAGTGGTGTGGCAGGCTTGAGCAGATCCTCGGCCTTCGGCTGTATGCCTGGCAGGTCGATGAGGTCATCCTTCGTCGCCATCGTCACGCCACCTTTCACCACGGGCATCAGGATACCCTGCGTTTGCCCATCGGTGGCTTGCGTGAAGATGTCCATCCCGCCAGCTTTTTGCGGCACGGTGACCATGCCGGTGATGCCGTTGAGATCGACGACCTCTGCGCTGCCGTCCTGCCGTCCGATGATGACCTGACCTCCCGTCCAGGTGCGACCTGGGCGGATCTGCCCGGCCACGCTGGCATTCCATTGCGGAGGCCAGGCAGCGGCGGCGGGGTTTTCAAAGACGAGCGGCACATTGCTGGCGCTGGTGTCCGTGAGGTCGGCGGTCATGGCCCAGTGATTTTCATTGGCGGTCACCGCACGCTCAAACGCGGGTGATTTGCCAATCATGCCATCCGGGCTGTAGCCGGCGGGACTGCCGAAGATGCGTTCATCGGTCACCACATGCTGTTGGAAGAGCAGGTGGAAGGCCTCGTTCGCATTTTGAGCCGTGCCGCCGGTGAGCGGGTTCAGCACCGAGTCAGGGTACTGCGACTGATTTTTAGCGGCGAACTGCTTCAAGGCCGTGATGACCTGTTTGCAATTATTCACCGCCTGGTTTTGACGTGCCGCCTTCAAGACCGCCTGCGCAGCAGGGATCGCCAAGCCCGCGAGAATCGCGATGATGGTGATCACCACCAGCAGTTCGATCAGCGTGAAGCCGACGTCCCTTCTGTGTGTGTTTGTTTTCATGGTATGGGTATGTCTATGTTTATCTATGCGGAGCCGCCGTCTGATAAGGCGACGGTTCCAACGCGATTTGACTCCTCCCACGCCCTTCGTGTCCATAAAAAAACCCGGAGGGGAAACCTCCGGGCTCAGATTGTTGAATCGTGATGCGATGATCCGATTAGCTCTTGGCGGCGATGGACTCGACCTTGTTGTGGCCGACCTTGGCGGTCACTTCTTTGCCGACGAGCTTCTCATCGACGGAGGCGGCTGGGCCGAGCTTGTAGCTCTTGCTGCCGATCTCGACGGTCTTCTTTTCAGCGTCGAATTTCTTGAGCTTGCCGGAGACGTCTTCGGTTTTTCCGCAGCCAGCGAAGGCAGGAGCGGCGAGGGCGGCGATCACGAGGGTGGTGAGGATGGATTTCATAGGTGTGTTTAACTTGAGGGTTCCGTGTGGCGGACCGGTCTCGGGACGCCAGTTTCGCGGAATGCAGCATTAAACACGGGCGGCGGGCCATTTGGCTATCAATATTTTTGTGGGGGCGGCAAAAACTGCTCGTCTCATCCCCCGCTCGCGTGGCAGACTGGCCAGATGCGCCTCCCCCTCCTCCCAGCCTTGGTCTTCGCCCTCTTCTGTGGTCTGGCCCACGCCCATCCGCTGCCGGAAATCCCCATTCACGCCTCCTTCGACGGTCAGGGCAGCCTCAGCCTGCGCACGGAGGTGGACCCACGCTGCTTCGAGCCGGACCCAAACACCGCGCCATCTGTCACCAAGGCTGATTTCGCCCTCACGCCCGCCGCGCAGCAGGAGCAGTGGAAAACGCAGGCCAGCGAATACATGCGGAAGACCGTGAAATTCCTCCTCGATGGCGCTCCGCCACTGGAACCGGTTTTTGAGTGGACCTTCACCACCCATGAAAACGTGCCGCTGAAGAGCGATGAGGATGTCGTCGTACTCACCGGCACTGCCAGCGTGAAGCTCCCGCCCGCAGCCACCGGCTTCTCCATCGAGGCGACCAAGGTCGGCAGCCTCAGCGTCATCCTCCGCAATGTCGTGCGTGGCACCGAGCTGGAGCGCTTTCAGGTGCTCTTCCCTTCCGAGAAGAGCTACACCCTGGATTTCAAAACCTGGCAGCCTCGCACGCCGCCACCTGCCATCATCGTGGCGAAGGATGAAGCCCCCGCCGAAGCCCCCGCCGAAGCACCTGCCGACTCCTGCGACTGCGAATCAAGCGGCGGAGTCTCTCCCTTAGTCTGGCTTGTGCTCCTAGGCCTCGTGGCGCTGCTCATCGTGCGCATCAAAAAGGGGCGCTAAACTTCCCGTTTGCGCCCGCCGCTGCTGGCAGGTAGGACCGCCGCCGTGAATCAGGCTTTCGTACTCGGCGCGGGCCTCGGCGAGCGGTTGCGTCCTTTGACGGAGCAGCTCCCGAAGCCGCTCATCCCCGTCTTCCACCGTCCGCTCATCACGCATGCTTTTGATCATCTGCATGCGGCCGGTGTGCGGCGTCTCGTTGTCAATACGCACCACCTTCCAGGCGAATACGACAAGGCCTTTCCCGGCCATCGCTACCAGGACATGCCCATCGCCTTTCGCAATGAAAGCCCCGTGCGCCTCGAAACCGCCGGCGGCATCGCCAATGTGCGCGACCTGCTCCACGACGAGCCTTTCCTCGTCTATAACGGCGACATCCTCACCGACATCCCGCTCGCGCCACTGATCGAGGAGCACCAGCGCAGCGGTAACATCATCACGCTCGCCCTGCGCAGCCACGGGCCTGCTTTGCACATCGCCTACGATGCCGCCGGGCAACGCATCACCGACATCCGCAACAAGCTCGAAACCGGCGATGAAGGCACGCACCTCTTCACCGGCATCTACGCCTGCTCACCCGCCATCCACGACTGGCTCACGCCGGGCAAGGTCGAGTCCGTCATCCCGATCTTCCTCGAAATGATCCGTCGCGGCGTCAAAGTGGGCGCGGTGGTGCTCGATGAAGGTCAGTGGTGGGATCTCGGCAGCCGCACGCAATACCTCGCGGCTCACGCCGCGCTCAATGGCATGCACGGCCCGGCGATTCATCCCGAGGCCCACGTCGCCCCCGATGCCGTCCTTCGCCGCACAAACGTCATCGGCCCAGGAGCCACCGTCGAACCCGGCTGCTGGCTGGAAGACTGCATCCTCTGGCCTAATGCCAAAGTGGTGACCGGAGCACGCCTCACCCGATGCATCGTCCGCTCTCACATCACGGCGGCGGGCACGTTTGAAGACGTCGATTTCTAAAACAAACCACCCGCGGCCTCTCGGTCGCGGGTGGTTGGCTTTTGGATTCAAAGACGCTTTCGCTTACTTCTTCCCACCCGCGGCTTCCTGGCGGAGCTGCTCAAGGCGTGAGAGCGGCTTCGGCGCGGCTGGAGCAGCGGGCTTAGGCTCTTCCTTCGGCTTGGCTGCAGCCACGACGGGTGCAGCAGGAGGAGGAGGAGCTTTGCGAGGGGCATCAATGCGCAGGGTGGAGCCGAGAGCGATGCGATGCGTGGTGGTGCCGCCTGTGACGGGCACATCGACACGCACGAAAAGATTGCCCTGTTTGCCCACGGGGGATTTGTCCGTGGTCTTGACCTTGAAGGAGACTTCCTTGGTATCCTTCGTGATCTCAGCCGCTTCGATTTGAATGGTATCCGGCACGCCGAGCACCTGGGCTTTGGCCTTGCCTTCAAAGGGCTTCAGATGCTCCAGCTTGGCCACCATGACGGATTCCTTGCCCTGCTCCACGGCGACAAGCGGAATGGCAGGCGCGGTGAGATGCGCGGTGGTCGTGGCGACCTCGGTGAAGGGGCTGGCGTTGTAGATGCGGCCATTGCCACCATCCACTTCACCCATGACCGTGTAATTCCATTTACCATCCGTGACAGCAGCGTTGGCATCGAGGTTGAAAACACATTCGTTTTGACCTTCGGGGATGGTTTGCTCCCCCAGGCAGCTCACGCCGGGGGATTTCCAGATCATGAACACGCGGATGGCATTCTTGAAGCCTTCCTTCCGCTTCGCCACGACCTTCAAATCGAGCACGCCATTGGCCACGAGCGGCACAGTGGGCTTTTCGATGCTCAGCGAGTAGGGAGCTTCGTCGATGACGGCCACGGGAAGCTTGTCCTCGATTTCAGTGTAATAGACGACGTTGCCATTGCGCACGATGTCGAACTCCTGGCGCAGCTTGCCGGTGATCTTCGTGTTTGGGTCCACGGGATTGAGCTTCACCGGCACGGTCTGGTGGCCGAGCGGAGCATCCGCAGCGGCTTCAAAGAGCAGCGGCACATTGCCGAGATCCTTCGGTGCCATCTCGGTGAGGAGTTTCACGCCTTGTGGAAGGCCTGTGGCATCGAATTTGAAGTCGCCGCCAATATTCACGCGGGAAATGTTCACCAGCGTGGCGTAGCGGCCGCCCTTCGGCACGGCGATGAACTGGCGGTAGTGCGTGTCATTGACCGTGAACTGCGGCGAGGAGAAGAAGAGCTCCGGCTCGGCGGCGATGAGTTCGAGGCGATACACATAGTTCGGCCCGCCGCGTTCGAGGTGATCGGCCACACGAACGAAATAATTTCCATCGGCGGGGATGGCGACCTTGAACTTGCTATCGAGACGTCGGCGACCACCACCATCGTCATTGCCACTGAGGCTGCCGCCTTTTTCGTTGTACACATTCACCACGCTATCGAGCGGGGAGCCGAGGCTCTGGGCAAAGGCTTGCAGTTCCAGCGTCATGCCCTTTTTCAGCGGCAGCTTGAAGAAATCCACATCACCGGGCTTCTCGATGACGCCGTTGAGGGCGATGGGCTCGCCAGCGGCCGGCGAGGCCTTGGCCTGTTCGTCGTTGGGCTCCACTTCGAGGGCGTTGTCGAAGTTCACGAGGCGGAAGGGATTGCCGGAAGGAGCTGGTTCCTGGGACTTCGAATAGATCATGTAGCCTGGGTCGATTTCGGCGGGCAATTGGGCTTCTTCTTCGAAAGAGCTGTCACGTTCAATGAAACGCACTTTCGTCTTCGAACCGATTTTTCCACCGGCGGGATACACCACGTCTGGACGGCGATAGCTGCCCACATGCAGGCGGTAGAAGGAATTGCCGCTGCCACGATAGGACGACTCGCGGATCATCACCGTGTAGTCGCCGTCTTCCTCAGCCACATAGGAGCAGTAGCCATCCTGGCGGTGGAGAATGGTGTCATCGCTGATGACCTTCTCGAAGCGATCCTTGTCGATCACCGCGAGGAAGGGATCGAAGACGGTGTAGCCGAGGCGAAGGCCGTCCACCTCCACGGAGAGGCGCTGGCCTTTTTTGAGCGGCACCTTGTAGTAATCCACATCCTCATTGGTGACGAGGCCCTCGACGGTCTGGTTCAGTTGCAGCACCTGCGGCGTCTCGAACTCGCTGTTCGGCTCCTTTTCATCCACATTCGGAAAGATGCCGACGAAGAACTGGCGGGCATGCGAGATGCCGGTCTTCGTGCGGATGCGCATGAGGTGATTTCCAGGTGGCACATCGGGAGCGATGGCGATGGTGAGATCCACCTTGTTCTTCTCCACCTTTTCCACGCTCTTCTGCGTAAAGCCGGGTGAGAAGAAGATGAGGCCCTCGAAATCATCGAGGCGAGTGCCTGTGACGGTGAGCTTCACCTCGGTGCCGCGTTGGCCGCCGTTTGGCTTCGTCGTCGAGAATTCCGGGTAGGAGGCAAACAGGCTCGCCGAGGAGGCAAAAGCCGCCGTGCCGAGGAGGAAGGTGCGGAGGAGGGACATGGGGGTGTTTTTGGGGTCGGGCAAAATACGGGCTTCCGCACGGAAAATTGCGTTCAGGGGCAAAGTTTGGCGGAAGAGCCTTCAGAGGGCAAACGAGGGGGGATTCACCCTTGGCGGGGCAGTCGATCCGCCGCCTCTGCAGGCAGCTCCACCATCTTTTGCCTCCCACCAGCTCCGCGAAGCAGGGTGATGCTGCCTTTGGGCACCTCGAGTTCCTTCGAGAGGAAGCGCACGAGCTCTTCATTGGCTTTTCCATCCACCGGCGGAGCCGCCAGCTTCACCAGCAGCACCGGGCGACCTTTCTCATCTGCCGTCCAGCCAGCGAATTCAGACTTTCGGGCATTCGGAGAGACTCGCAGGGCCAGTTGGGTAGGGGGACTCATTGGCCAAACCTTCATGCAAGCATCCGGCGACGCAACTCCGGCGTCGGCATCAAACAGGTCTCATGTTTCCCAAACCATCGGTAACGGTTCCGGGCCACGAAGAAGTAGGCCGCATCCCGCAGGCCTCGCGGGATCACCTTGCCCAAAACGGCCAATTTCCATGCTCCACCGAGCCGCCGAGCGATCTCGATCACCGCATCACTGGCATGGAAAACCTGCTCACGCGTCACCAGCAGCATCGTATTCGGCGCATCGGCATCCAGCCCCTGTTCTGCATAAAGCCGCCGGCCCAGTTCGCCCTGGATCGGGGCAAAGTGGATGCGCTCCGCCTGATCATGCGCCACCACGAATCGCACGCCACCATCACACAGGTGGCAGAGGCCATCGAAGAGCAGCACGCATTCGCAATCAGTAGGCAGATCAATCACGGCGGGAAGGTAGGGGCGAGGTTCAACAAAGGTCAAGCCTTGGTTCCTTGACGAGGCGGCCATCTTGCACGCTTCTTAGCCCATGCCCGTCGATTTCTCTCACCTCCGCCATCTCCTCCAGCACCGTCTGAACCTCATCGCCGATCACGCGTTTCGAGATCGCGATGCCGCCGCCCACCTCGCCGCCCTGCAAAAAGTCTCCGAAGACCTCACCGCCGAGCATGGAAAGCTCCGCAGCAGCCTGCCACCACGGCTGAACCATTATTTAACGCAAGCCAGCTACTCGAAGGCGCTGGAGTATCTCTCGAATCCTCAAGGTGAGTGATTCAAAAAACAGCGTCAAGAAAACCGAGCAGCTTTCTTGATTTCATTTTTATAGCGGTCGCAGATTGTTCATCATTTCATCGAAAGAGCCCGCAATTCGAACTGCTCCAGATTTGGGCCTTAAAGTTTCTTCACGATCAAAGAAGTAAATAGTGCCCAGGTCCCTTCCTTTAGTTGCCAAGAAAATCTGTGACCCACAAGAGTCACGTCCTATACAGATAATGCCTCGTTGGTACGCATCTTCCCAATCAAGTGACATACAAGCTAGGTTGAGATCGAACGGGTCTCCCGGCTTCAAAGAGAACAATACTTCGACGACAGTGCTTGTCGTCTCAAAGTCGAACACTTGTGGAATGGGCATTCCGCCATTGTATTCGAGCATGAAAGCGCGGTAGTCCTCTGGAAGGCTTAACTTGTGACGCTTTTCGAACGCCTCCAATTCTGAATTTCCAATTTTTGGTCCAGTGTGGAGGATTTTGGATTTCATCGACAGTTTCCTTTCAAGTATTCCCAGCTCACTTAAACGAACTCCAAAGGTCATTTTTATGGCTGGTTGAGTACCCGCTGTTTCGCATGGAGGGAGGAACGCTAGAGCATTTTAAATAATACTATAACCGCAAGAAGCAAAATAACCCATCGCATCTTTGGCTGTGATTTTTGAGAACGCTTTGCTGATGGCTTCATCGAGTTCTTCAGGCGTGCGTGCTTCGTAACTGCGCAGCAGTGCCTTGATCTTGCTCCACATTTTCTCGATCGGGTTGAGATCCGGCGAGTAGGCCGGCAGGAACTTCACCTCGGCTCCTACTGCCTCAATCAAGGTGGTTACCCGTGGGCTTTTATGCACAGCGAGGTTGTCCATTACCACGATGTCGCCGCGCCGCAGCGTCGGGCAGAGAACTTCGCCAACATAGGTGACAAACGCTTCTGTATCCGCCGCTCCTGGCAGGTGCATGCAGGCGGTGGTGCCATCCAGCCGGATGGAGGAGATCATCGTCGTGCTCTGCCAGCGTCCGCAGGGCGCTGCGGTGTGCAGTCGCTTGCCTCGTGGTGCCCGCCCTCGCAGCCGGGTCATGTTGGTTTTGGCTCCGCTCTCGTCGAGGAACACCAGCCGCCAGGGCTCTAGCCCGCCTTGCTTGCGCTTCCACCGCCGCCGCGCTTTGGCGACGTCTTCGCGGTCTTGCTCGGCAGCGCGGAGCGTCTTTTTTTATATGTCAGCCCCATGTCCACGAGCACATAGTGGATGGCGGGCAGTGTGCACTCCAGTCCGAGCGCGTCGCGTAGCTCGGCCAAGGTCATGTCAGGCTTGCGCTGGAGTTGTTTGCGAATCGCGATGCGATGCTCGGCCACGATCTTCTTCTTGCGTCCGGCGAGGTGATGTCGAGGCTTGATGCAGCCGGTCTTGCGCCGCTGCTGGAGCAGCTTTTTGACCATGCCGTAAGAGACGCCAAAGCGCCGGGCGACCTGTTCTTGCGTGCCTTCACCGCGGTCGCAGGTGCTGATGATGCGTTGACGAAGATCCAGAGAGAGTGTGGCCATGCCTTCCCTTAGCACCAGTTTCCCGACATTCCACATTATTATTTAAACGGCTCTAAAAGAGCCGTGGGTGTATTCGACGGTGGGTTAGGCGCGAAGAACAGGTTGAAGGGATAAGGCTTTGCTGGCACCACGCTTTTTCAGCCATCGCCGCCACCTACTTCTCCTCGGCAATCTCCAGACGCGGGAAAAGAGGTGTCGGCGTGCCGAGTTGATGACCGCTGGCAAGTAGTCCCCACTTCAGATCGCTCACGAGGAAGCCTTCCGGCATCGTCCAGCCGATCTGAGCACGAGCGACGGCCATGGCGGTGGGCATGATGGGATTCAAAAGCACGCTCACCTGCGTCAGCGCCTCCGCGAGATGGTAGAGCACGCTGTCGAGACGGGCGGCCTGCTCGGGATCCTTGGCCAGCGAGAAGGGCTTGGTGCTATCGACGAAGGCGTTCGCATGTGAAACGATCCGCCACGCGGCGGCGATGCCTTCGTGAATGTCCCAGCCGTTCATCTTCTCGATGTAGGCGGGCACCGCCTCGGCCACGGTCTGGCGCAGGGCTTGATTGATCTCGTCATCGTAGTCACCGGGCGTGAGCACGCCGCTGCGATACTTCTGCGCCATGTTGATGCTGCGGTTGAGGAGATTGCCAAGGCCGCCAGCGAGCTCCTTGTTGTAGCTCATGATGATGCGCTCATCGCTGAAATCGGCGTCGTAGCCGGTGGCGATGTCGCGCATGAGGTAGTAGCGCAGACCATCCGGCGTGAAGGTATCCGAAAGCACATTCGGGTCGATCACATTGCCGAGGCTCTTGCTCATCTTGGCCCCTTTCACGTTCCACCAGCCGTGGACGACGAGTTTGGGCATTTCGGCGTCGGTAAAGCCGAGGGCATGAAGCATGATGGGCCAGTAAACGGCATGCGCTGGCATGAGGATGTCTTTGCCTATGATTTCGGCGTCTGCGGGCCAGATTTTGGAAAACTGCGGCAATCCCTGATTGCCGACTTCTTCGGCCAAATAGCCCGCAAAGCTGATGTAGTTGGAGAGAGCGTCGAACCAGACGAAATTGACCGAATCAGGGTCAAATGGCAGAGGAATGCCCCAACTGAGGCGGTCTTTGGGCCGTGAGATGCAGAGGTCAATGCCGCCGGAGCCTTCGAGGGCGTTGAGCACGTCGTTGGCGCGGTGGGGTGGGAAAATGAAGTCGGGGTGGCTGCGGATGAAGGTCTTGAGCCATTCGGTATGCTCGCTGAGTTTGAAGTACCAGGCGTCTTCTTCACGCCATTCGACTTCGCCCCATTCAGGGCCGAACTGGTCATCAGGGCCGCGCTCTTTGTCGGTGAGGAATTGCTCCTGACGCACGCTGTAGTGGCCGCTGTAGCTTTTTTTGTAGAGCTGACCAGCGTCGTGGAGTTTTTGCAGCATGGCTTGCACGACGCGTTTGTGTTTGTCGTCGGTCGTAGCCGCCCAGCCGTCAAAGCGGACGTTCAGTTTGTCCCATAGCGCGGTGAAGTGCGCGGTAACGCCATCGACGAACTCCTGCGGCGTTTGCCCAGCCTTTTCGGCGCTCTTTTGCACCTTCTGGCCGTGCTGATCCACGCCAGTGAGGAAATAGACTTCACGCCCCTGCAGTCGCTGGAAGCGGGCCATGACATCGGCGAGCACCTTTTCATACGCGTGGCCGATGTGCGGCGGCGCGTTGGTGTAATCAATGGCGGTCGTGATGTAGAAGGGCTTCATGGAAGGCCTTTCATGCCGTTCAGCAGGCGCTCACGCAAGTGTTCCGTGAGGCCCGGGACTTCCCGGGAAAAATGGCGGAGAGAGAGGGATTCGAACCCTCGGTAGCTGTTAAGGCTACGCATCTTTAGCAAAGATGTGCTTTCGACCACTCAGCCATCTCTCCAATGTTTGCTGCGGCGGTGCCGACTGCGAACGGCGCGTATTTAGCGTTTGCAGGCCCGATGCGTCAAACGAAATGTCGCCCGCTGCGCTCATGAATTCATCCTTACCCGCTCTCGCCTGCCTGCCGGATGGAAAAGCGCTGCTCGGTCTCTCCGGCGGCCGGGATTCCGTGGCCCTGCTGCACCTCCTGCTCGCCGCCGGGCATCGCGACCTCGTTTTGTGCCATCTGAACCATGGACTGCGAGGCCGTGAATCGGACGAAGACGCCGCGTTTGTGCGCTCGCTGGCCAAAAAGCATGGTTTGGAGGGCGAAATCGCCAAAACGAACGTGAAGGCGCAGGCAAAGAAAAAGAAGCTCTCGCTCGAAACGGCGGCTCGGGAGGCGCGACATGCCTTTTTTAAGCGGATGAGCCGCAAACACGGCACCCACGAGATCCTCCTAGCCCACCACGCCGAGGATCAGGCGGAAACGATCCTCGGCAATGTGCTTCGCGGCTGCGGCCTGGAAGGTCTCGCGGCGATGGGACTCGTCACTGATCTCGACAATGGCCTGCGCTTCCTGCGTCCGCTGCTGCGAGTGAGAAGGGCGGAAATCGATGCCTATGTTCAAGCCCAAGGCATCGCCTACCGCGAAGATAGCTCCAATGCCTCCGCCGAGCATCGCCGAAACCGCCTGCGTCACGAGGCACTGCCGCTGCTGAGTGAAATCGCCGGTCGAGATGTGGTGCCCCTGATCAATCGCCTCGGCACTATCGCCGAACGCGACGAGTCTTTTCTGCACGACGAGGCCACCGCTTGGTTCGAAGCCTGTCGCGAAGGTCAAACTCTCACCCAGCTCGATTCCCTCCGTGAACTCGATCCCGCGATTCTGAGCCGCGTGATCGCTTTCTGGCTACGTGAGCATTTGAAACTACCCGGCATCGGCTTTGATGAAATCCGCGAGGTCGCCACCCTGCTCCTTCCCGATGGTCCAGCGAAGATCAACCTGCCAGGCAAACGCTTCGTGCGGCGAAAGGCGGGATGTCTTTGGGTGGTGTGATGCGAAAGCATGTTTGGTAGAAAGATTAGGGGTAGAAAAATTTCAGAATCAGAGGCTTGGGAAAATCTTTCTACCCCAAATTTTTCTACCCAATCTCAGTGAGACGTGCGCCTGAGCTCAGCGTGGCGGCTGTGCCCCCTCACGCACCGGCTTCTGTGAGCGATAGAGCATGATTTGATCCCGCAGTGAATCGGCGAGGGCCTTGTTGCCGGACTGGGCGGCGAGTTGGAAGGCGGCTTCGGCGAGGGTGTTGGCTTCGTTAAAGCGTCCGACTTCGGCGAGGGCCGCCGCTTGGGTGCGTTCGAGGACGGCGTGGCGTCCGCCGGCCTGGCGCAGCGCGTTTTGGATGAGTTCGAGGGCTTTGGGACCATCACGCACGGTTTCATCCGGACAGGTGGCGAGCAGCCAGGCGAGGTTGTTCATCGTGCCGATCTGGGATGGATCGCGAGTGAGCACTTCTTCATAAAGCCGACGCGCCTCGGCGAACTGCCCAAGCTGAAAGGAGGCGATGGCGCGGTTGTGGCGGGCGAGCACATGACCGGGCTGCTGACGCAGCACCTCGTCGAGATGCGGCAGCGCTTCGCGGGCTCGGTTTTGCTGCAAGTAGAGATCGGCGAGGCCGTGGGCAGCTTCGAGGTTCTTGGGGGCGCGATCCAGCGTGGCGATGAAACGGCCCGCGGTCATCGCGGCCTCATTTTCAGGCAAGGGGCGGAGTTCTTCATCAGCGGGATTGAGCACGAGCGAGGCTTGGAGCTGCTCCTGGGCCTCTTGTGGCTTTCCGAGCATCAGCAAAGCGCCGCCGATGTTTTTGCGGGCCAGGGCGGCGAGCGAGGGGTCTTGTCGCAGCGCCTGCTGGTAGGCTTGGATGGCTTCTTCATGCTTTCCCAGGCGCAGTAGGATGCCACCGAGATTGCCGTAGGCCTTCGGGTAGTGCGGTCGCACCTCGATGGCGCGACGGAGGAAGGCCGCGCCTTCTTCCAACCGACCCTCGACGCTAAGCGCGAGGCCATGATTCGTAAGAGCGATCCAGGCCTTCGGATTGCGAGCGATAGTTTCGACCCAAAGCTCTTCTTTGCCGCGATACATGGCGCTTTGTTTCCAGCTCAAAAAGGCCAGAAAAACCAACACCGGCAGGCACCACCGCAGGGGCACCTTCCTGGCGATCCATGAGCAAACCGGGACGAGGATACCAAGGGCCGGCACATAAGCCCAATGATCCCACACAGGCGAGTAGAGCGCTCCATAGACATTCAGAAAGCCGAGCACCGGAGCGAGGGCAGCCAGATAAAACACCACGGCGATGAAGAGTCCGCGCCCCACCTTCCAAGCCGCGAAAAGCGCCAACGGCATGCTCAAGGGGAACACCCAATGCCACCATGAGGCAGGCACCATGCGCCAGTCCGGGTAGATGAAGCACAGATCCGCAGGCCAGAGCAGTTTCCACGGGTAAAACCACGCCGCGCGTCCGGCACTCAGCGTGCGGTCCGCCAGCGTGGCCTCAAACTCACGGCCCTCCGCACCCACATGGTGCGTCTCCAGCCACCACACGAGCACGCCGAGCCCGAAGGTGATGATGAAAAACGGCAGCGCAGGCCGCCCATCCTGTCGCCAGCTCAGGCGACCACGTTTCCACCACGCCAGGAGCAGCAGCGCAGGTGGCAGCACGAAAGCGGTGATCTTGGCCAGCAGCGCCGCGAGGCACAAAACGAGCGCCAGCCACCACGAGCGAGGTTTCAACGGCTTGTCATCCATCCACCAGCCCACCGCGTTTCCGTAGGCGAGCAGTGATCCGAGCGTGAGGGCCAGTGAGAGGGCGTTTTTCCGCTCCGTGATCCACGCCACAGATTCGACCATCATCGGATGAAAGGCAAAAACCGCCGCCGAGAGCCAGGCACCGGGTAGTTTCAACCGCGTGAGCACCACGCCGAGCAGCACGACACAGGCCCCATGCAGCAGCACATTCTCGACATGATAGGGCAGCGTCCATTCATGCCACAGATGCCAGTCGAGCCAGAAGGTGGTGGCGGTGAGTGGGTAGTATTGCTGAAGCAGCGGATCATTCGCCCAGATGCGCCCGAGCCCGCCACTGGCGCTGAAAAGCGGCTCCAGCTTGCTCGTCCACGCATCGTCATCCCACACAAAGCCGCCGTTCAAGGCTGGCCCATACACCACGAGCAGCGCCGCCAGCCCAAAAAGGGCGGCGATGCAGCGATGCCATGGTTTTTGAACGAACTTCATTTTCGCGGCCGACAGTCTAGGATGCGGTGTGACTTCTGTCTTGAGTTTCAAGGCTCTTCTCCGTAGTTTTCAGCCGTCAGTGGATTATTCCCCACCATGATCGACGACCCTCTCTCCACCTCATCCGCCACGAGCCGCCCTCCCAGGCGGTTCAGTCTCCGGCGGCGTGTGCTGGGTGAGAGCGAAAATAAAATCGGCCTGCGCCCCGTGGAGGGCTGGCAGAAGCGGAACATGGATTTCCTCAATCAGGTGCTCATCCCGACGATCCTCGCCCCGCGGAAGCCGGGCTGCCATTACGGCGACTTGCCGGTCGCCTCGCCGGAGCAAATCGGGGTGACGTGGCTGGGCCACGCGGGCTTCTTTGCTCAAGTGGGTGGCCTCAATATCGCCATCGATCCGGTGTGGGCCCTGTGGCTGGGCCCGGCGAAACGTCTGCGCCATCCCAGTGTGTGGGCGCACGACCTGCCACCGATCGACCTCGTGCTCATCACCCATGCGCATCACGACCATCTGCACCTCGCCAGCCTGCGAAAACTGGCCGCTGCCCAGCCCATCATCGTGCCGGAAGGAGTGGGCAGCCTCGTGAAGAACTGTGGCTTTGGCCGCATCGTGGAGCTGAAAACCTGGCAAAGCGCCACCTTTGGCGATCTGCGCATCACGCTCACTCCCGCCCGCCATTGGGGTGCCCGCATGATCCACGACACGCATCGCGGCTTTGGCGGTTATCTCATTCAAAGCCCGTCGCAGACGCTTTATCACTGCGGAGACAGCTCGATGTTTGATGGCTTCACGGAGATTGGGAAACGTTCCCGCATTGATGTGGCGCTGATGCCCATCGGGGCCTACCAGCCGCCGAGTGGTCGCCCCGTGCACATGAACCCGGAGGAGGCGCTGGATGCCTTCGAGATGGTGGGTGCCCGCCACATGGTGCCAATGCATTTTGAAACCTACCCGCTCAGTGGCGAGCCCTTGCACGAACCCATCGAGCGCCTCGAACTCGCCGCGAAGGAGCGGGAGATCTACGACCGTGTGCGCCGACTGCGGGAGGGAGAGTCCGCCGTGTTTTGCCCGCCGTGAGCACGCGACCGCGCCTCACGCTCATCGCCGCCGTTTCGGAGGATGGCTTCATCTCACGCGGCCAAGGCGTGCCCTGGGATCTACCGAGGGATCGCGTTCATTTCCGCTCCGCCACCGCCGGAAAATGGCTGCTCCTCGGCCGCCGCACCTATGACGAGATGATCGGCTGGTTTCGCGATCACACCCCGCTCGTTTTGACCCGCGATCCAACCTTCGTTCCACCGATTGGGAAGGCCGTGCTCAGCGTGGCGCAGGCTCTCGACCTCGCGGCGGAGGCCGGGGTGGAGGAGATTTTCGTCTGTGGAGGCTCAGCGGCCTACGAACTGGCGTTTCCCCACGCGGATCGCTTGCTCGTGACGCAGGTGGGCAGGCTTTTAGGAGCGGGTGCAGCCTTTCCAAAGATCGAAATGCCTCCGTGGCGGCTCGTTTCGAGCCTCGACTACCCTGCCGATGCCGGAAATGCCTTCCCGATGGGCTTCGCGGATTACCGGCGAGCCTAAATCAGTTCAGTAGATTGTTTTTTGTTGAACAGTGAACTCGTTTTCTGATAAAAAAAAATATGCCAGCGCATACTCAGGGAAAAATCGACCTTAATACGTCTCGCATCTCCGATCTCAACGCTCTCAAAGACCAGGGGGTGAAGCTCGATATAATCTCCCGCTTAAAGCAATTTCGCGAAGCAGGCGCTTTTTTCAGGCACAACAAAGACTTGCTGCTCATTGGGCTGAGCAATGTCGATGTCAGCACCTTGCTCAAGGTTGCTAAGATCGTGCCCCTCCCCGCTGCAACCGGGCAGGTCCGCATCAAGACCAAGGAATTGAAGTGCGAGCCAGCAAAACGATCTGGGTTTCAGCTCGTGTTCACGGCTCTTAACCAAGACACTGGCGAGGTCGTGCAAGAAGGATTCGGCCTCGTGGAGCATGATGGCTCATGCGTGCTCCGATATTCAGAGGCTGCGACAGGAGGGACTTTTCTACTATCGGCCAAAGGCCCCGACGGAGCCATCGTCGAGATTGAGCGCGCAACTGAGAAAGGGCATAAGCTGAAAGTACCGGAAGCCAAACTGGCTGAGCACGTCCTCAAACTGCCCGCTCTGCTCACCCCGCTCGCAGGGCCGGGCATTACGCCTCCGCCAGTGGCTCCTCCGGCACCGCCATTCAGAATCCGTGGCAGAGTAGTCTGCTCCGATCCGTTGCGAAAAACCACAAACCTGCCCATCGTGATCTTAGCCGCCACTAAGGCGAGTCCTGCCGCTGAGGATTTCTTCCCCATCTGCAATGCCGAGACGGAAGACCGCGGTTACTTCACTACGGGTGTGCCGATTTTTGGCCCGGGAGATTATGAGAAGCTCACCGCCGCACTAGCCTTGGTGGCGAATCAGCGGCTGCCCATCCGCCTCGATAACGATGCAGCCGGCAAGCTGCGGCTGCCTGCGAGAGTCATCTTGGTGCTGGCGGCTCAAGCCGATGCGGCCAAAGACAACGGCCAGCATGATTGCGGCTGTAGTGAGCTGAATTTCCTGGAGAAAAAAGTTCTCGACGAGTTCAACTACTACACAGTTGTCCGCACCACCGAGCCGCAAATCAAGGCACTGAGCCTGACCGAGCCGCCGGAGGTGGAATTGGCAGAGCTGCTGCCGCCTGACGATCCGAACCGAGGCATGATCTCGAAACTCAAACTGCCACCCGCCTCTCTTTCGGCTTTTCTGGATCGCAATCCGGTGCTCGACAAGCTGGCGGTGACGAAACTGGCCGACCTCGCCAGATCACATGCCATCACCAAGCTGACAACCCGCCCGGTCAAGTTTCCCACCGGCAGGATCGCACTGGAAAACGGAGGCGGCATCGACTGGGACGAAGAACCCACGATTTATCAGGCCACCACCGTCGCCCACGGCCACTTGCTGCAGTTCAAGCAGGAGTGGATTTCAGGCGGCTACTCCATCGGCGATTTGATTTACTCGCTGCCCCTGGCTCCCGGGCAGAAAAAGCAGATCGTGGTCTTTGACTGGGACCGCAAGGATTCCGCCGCGAATACTCAGCAGCTCGACTATCAGGAGAGCCTCTACAACTCGCTGAGCCGAGACCGTGATGTAAACGAGGTCGCCCGCGCGGCCCTGCATGAAGAAATGGAGGGAGAGTCGCACTCGTCCAGCTGGGGAGTTGGTGGAGGACTCGGGGGAGCTGGCATCGCTGGTCCCGTGGCTCTAGCTGGCGGCTTTGCGGCGGGCGGCGGTGGGGCAGATGCCAACGCGAGGCAGGAGTCGGCAAGAACAACATCTGCCTCCAGCCAGCAGAACATCAACGACCGCACCGTGCAGGCTGGCAATGCCGTCCGGAGCCAGCGCTCGACGGTGGTGCAGACCGTCTCCCAAGGGGAGCGGTTTCAGACTTCGGCCGAAGTTGTCGCCAATTACAACCACTGCCATGCCATCACCATCCAATATTTCGAAGTGCTCAGGCATTTTGAAATCCGCACCCGCCTCGCCTCCGCCCAAGAATGCTTGTTTGTGCCGCTGCTAATGAATGTGTTCACCCGCAAGAAAGCGCTCCGCTGGCGGAGCCTGCTGGCCCGCTGCCTGAAGGATCGGCGGCTTGCAGGAGGCTTCGATGCCCTGGAGCGCATCGATGAGGAAAAGGAGTCTGCCGCCACCAACTACTACGACAAGATCGGCATGCCCAAGCTTCAGTATGCCGAGGAGGAGGTGGAGTATCTTGAAGGGGAAATCCGCCTGTCGTTTCATTTCACCCGGCCTGCGGATGACAAGGACGGTGCTCAGATACCTGCGGAATGGACTCACCTTGTCTGGTTGCTAGGTGCGGATTTCTTCGCTGAGTATTTGAAAACCAGCGAGGAGAAGGACGAAGCCTTCGCCCGGCATGCCGGCCCACGGCTCGCCCAGGAAATCATCAGCCGGCTGAAGTTTCAAGCGGTGGCTGGCGGCGGCAGCGCTCAAGATCTACCTCTGGAGGCCACATTGATGTCAGAGTTCAAGGAGGGGAATAAACTCTTGGTCTCGCTGCGAATGAATGGAGGAATGTCCAGCCTTCGCCGCGAGCAGATCGAGTTCATCGAGATCACCACCGAGGCTGAATCGCAGTCCAGCAAGATCAATAAGATTCTCGAAAACAACGTCCGCATGGTCGTCCACTCAGGTTCCATGCGGTACCGCACCAAGCACCTGCACGAGCACCTCTTCCAGTCGCAACGCATCAGCAACGACCTTACCCCCTTCGATCCAGTGCGGATTTTCACCCCGCTGAGCCGACAGGCCATGCGGAATCCCAGGCAGGAGGATGCCGAGTTGCACAACTCCCTTCTCCGCCACTTGAACGAGAACCTAGAGTACTATCATCAATGCATCTGGTACCGCATGGACCCCCAGAGGCGCTTTCTGCTGCTGGATGGCATCAAGCTTCCTGGCCGTGCCGGAGGGCGGAGCGCCGCCTCCGTTGTCGAGAACCGCCTAATTGGTATCGTCGGCAACTGCCTCGTGCTCCCGGTTGCCAGCGGCAACAGGCTTGATCCGAATCTGGCCGACGACCTCGACCTCTACACCCATTACTATAGCGAGCCTGCCGACCCCGTGCAGTTCGCCCTGCCTACCAAGGGGGTCTATGCCGAGGCCGTAATGGGGAAATGCAACAGTTGCGAGCGAAAAGAGGAAGACCGCTTCTGGAGATGGGAAGAGTCGCCCATCCCCGACAGCCCGACGACTATCAATCCCGTCACCCCGCCGACGCCCACCGTAAACCAACCCGACCTCCAGCCGCAGCAGTTCACAGCCCCCATCATCAACCTGCAAAACGCACCCGCAGCACCCGATCCGCAAGGCTTTGGCAAACTGATGGACTTGCTCGGCAAAAGCGATGCATTCCGCGATATGGCCGGCCTGTCCGAAACGCAGAAAAACTCCCTCGCTGCCATGCAGCGGGCCATGCAGAGTGCCGAGTTCTTCGGCGGCAAAGCCGCCGACCTCGTGCCGCTGGCAGCCTCACTGACACCCGCAGGCCAAAAGCTCGAGCAGATCAGGCAGGCTAGGGCGCACAATCTCTTGTCCGAGGAGGATGCGAGGCTGAAGGCCAAAGGTGCGCTCGAACAGGACAATACATTGCTTAGCCAGGCACGGCAGGTTTCTGACTTGGTGAAGGAGGGGGGGGTGGATCCTGAGATTGGACGACAAGTCATTGAGCAAATAGTCAAGAAGGTTGGGGCCAGCGGGAGAACAGGAAGCGAGATCATCTCAGATATCGCGAAGAACAATCCCACGGGAAGCATCTCTTTTACTGAACCTAGTGACAATGGCATCAAGCTTGCAAGCTGGGCTGGATCGGGCAATGCCAGTCAGGCCAAGCCGCTTGCACCGCAACGAAGCACTGTGCTGGTCGTATTTCAGGAAAACAGCGGCAAGCTGGGAACAACAGTTTTCGGGAACTTGCTAAACGGGATGTCGCAACCAGACCGCGATAAAATTGAGGGAGCAGTCGATTTCTGGGTGGAGGAATTCGAGAAGCTTTTCAATGGTTTCGAGTTTACGAAAGGCAAGCAATACGACGATGTGCTTGTGTTAGAGGATCAGAGAGCAATTCCAGAAGAATTCTCCCGCGTTGCGAGAGATTTAGCAGCCAAAGGTTATGTGATGGATATCATCACCATTGGTCATGGATCGGTAAAATCTCTCAATGGATTTGGCGGCAAAAGCATAACCGACCAGACTTTGATCGACCTCAAAAGCGCACATGGTTCCAATCTTCCCATCCGAATGGTTTACATGATGAATTGCCGGGGCGGAACATTGAGCCAAACATGGGTTGATATTGGAGCCCAAGTGGCAGGGGGGCATATCAATGACAATTACATTCCAGAACCCATGCTTAGAACATTTTGGAACGATTGGCTTGATGGCAAAGCTTTTTCGAAGGCTTTGTCTAACGCTTATGAATCCACCAAGGGGTTTTGGATGTTCCTCTACGACGGCTTGAAACTCGCTCCGTCAGGATTGGATCCCAAAAAAATCATTGAAGGTAGCAAGCCCGATTTCAAAGGCGAGGGACTAACAAGCATTGGCGATAAAATGAGAGACGATAGCTTTGATCCTTTCTCCAATTCCAGCGGAGGCTTTCGTCTATGAGATGTTCAGCCTTCAAACGATTCTGCATCGAATAGAATGAGAAGTGGTTTATTTGCACCTAAATCCAATTTTCTTCCCCCTTTCAATCCGGAAACCAACTCATCTAAGAGATTCAAAAGGATCCCATCGATACTGATGCATTGCCACATTTGACGAACTCGATCATAGCCGTCGTGCCTTAGGCAGCCAGTAGTGCTGTTTTTCAAGTTCATAAACTCGCATGACGACCGAATGCAGCACACGTTGCCCCCGGATATCCAGCAATCATAGCAACCAGTTGCCTCAGGCTCCGGCGAGACCGATTAAAACCCATCGGCACGCATCTGTCCACCGACATGCTAACGGTAATCCGCATTCAAAGACGAGCCTCAGCCCCGCCAACACCGCCACCATAGCAGATGTGCGGTCACTTCTTCACGGGGTAGTGATTACTTCACTTGGGCCGAATTTCGAGATGCCCACACCTAGCCGATGCCGGAAATGCCTTCCCGATGGGCTTCGCGGATTACCGGCGAGCGTGAAACATTTCAGCAAAGCCGAATTTCCGGGTGTCGGATGCCGGTAATGATGTACCCTGACCATCCCAGCCCATGATCCTTCGGAGTCTTTTCATCGCAACTGCCTGCCTGCTCGCGCTTGTTTCGCTCAGCGGCTGCGCGGCGCTTTCCAAGATGAAAGGCGACTCCAAGGCCGAGAAAACTGAGGAAAAGGGCAGTGCGGACAAAAAGGATGGGGAAGAGAAAAAAGGCGAAGACGCCTCCGCCGCCGTCGATGTGAGCTTCTTGCTGAGCATGAGCTTCAACGAGGCAAAAACGCTCAGCGCCCAGACGATCGAGTTTCCGCCGTTTTACAAGGTGGCGGCGGATAGCATTGAGGTCACCAAGACCAATGCAGACGGCACACCACGTCGGGTGCGGGCCAAAGGCCGCGTCTTCATCGAGATGAATTTCCTCGAACCTGCCAAAGGCCTCTGCCAGGAGCTGCTGCTGAGTGATGATGAGGTCATCCTGCGTGGCAAACCGGTGCTGCAGCGCGGTGGCAGCACGATCGAGGGCATGGATGACTACACGGTGTTTTATATGTTCGGTGCGAAGCTTCGGGTGATCGGCACGCACCGCCTCACGAACCCCGGCCAGCTCGCCGTCGGTGGCTTTGACGCTTCCGGCTTGCCCACGCTGGGAGCTTGGACGGATTCGCCAAATCCTCTCCTCCCACCGCTCACCGAAAGCGATGTGCCCGCGCAGGTCCGCGCCGAGCTGCAACGTGCCGCCGAGGCGGAGATGCTGCATCAGCAGACCGGTGCCGAATTCGGCCCCGCCGAGGTGCCGACCACCAAGCCTGAGGAAAAGAAGGACGAGAAAAAAGAAGAGAAGCCGGCGGACAAAAAGAAGGCGAAGAGCTGATATGCCCGCCCCTGCCACTGCCCAGCCATTTCTTTTCGCCTGCTGCCGTGAAGGCTCCGAAGCCTCCCTCAAGGCCGATGTCCTCCGCCGCCACGCCACGCTGCTCACGCCCGCCTTCATGCGGCCGCAGCTCATCACCTGGAAGGCTCGAGCACCCGTCGATGAGACCTTTGACCTCGCCACCCCCTTTGCTCGCGTCTCCGGGCTCTCGCTCGGCCCTTGCAAGACGGAAGCGGAGGTCGTCGAAAAGATCACGAGTCGCTCGCTCACTCGAATCAGCCTGCATGTCTTTCCCCGCGTGGCCCCCGAAGATGGTGCGATCGACTGGAAAGCTCTCGATGCCATTCGCGACCGCGTTTCCACCGCCCTTCAAAACGCTGGCATCACCCTCGATGAGGCCGCTGAGCATGTTTTGAGCCTCATCGTGGATGATAAGCCCGAGGCCGCATGGTTCAGCGGACTGCGAAAGCGCCGCGCCGGTGATCCCCTGCCCTGCGGCGGCCTGCCCCGGATCGTCCTTCCATCGCATGCGCCATCGCGTGCTTGGCTCAAGGCGGAGCAAGCCCTTGCCTGGCGAGGCTGGGACAAGGTGGATCTCAGCCATCAGACCGCCCTCGATCTCGGCTGCTCTCCGGGCGGTGCTTCATTGGCCCTGCTGGACCGTGGCATGAAGGTCATCGGCGTGGATACCGGGGACATGGATGAATCCGTCCTGCGCCACGATAGCGGCGGCTTCCGCCACCTCCGCGTGCCGCTGGCCCGACTCGATACCAGCAAGCTGCCATCCACCTTTGATCTGCTGCTCTGTGACATCAATCTCGCCCCGCCCGAGGTGCTGCCACACATCGCCTCGCTGTGCCAGACATGCCGGGTGCCACGCCTCATCCTGACCTTGAAGCTGAACCACCCCACCTTTGAGCAACGCGTGGATGAATTCGTGGGATACATCCGCAGCTTTGCTCCCGGCCCCGTCTTTGTGACCCAACTCGCGGCGAACCGCCGCGAGGTCTGCGTGATGGCGGGTGAATAAGGTTCACCGTTCGGAAGCTGCGGCCTTCTCAGTCCGCGAACTGCTCCAGCGTGGTCTTCCATTTCACATAGGTGGGCTTCACCTTCTCATACACCTTCATGTTGGGAATTTGGATGCCGAAGGTGGTGTTGGTGTTCTCGTTCAGCTTCGTGCGGGACACCACGAAGCGGATGTTGCCGTGTTCCTCGTCCGCCATTTGGAGCTGAATTTCCTTCACGCCGCCGGTCGTTTTCTCCTCGCGGGATTTCAGTGTCTCATAGCGCAGCACCTGCATCATGGAGGCCTCGCCGTTCCACTGCGGGGAATACACGCTGAACTTCACCTGCAGCGCCTCATTCCACAGGCCCACCTCGTCATACTTGCCAGCACCGCCGGGATCGCCCTCGGGAAACACTTCAAAGCCCGGCGGCACGCCGATGGAGAAGAAGTTTCCCTTGTACACCTTCCATCCTTCAGGCACCGCCGCCCGCAGAGCGGCCAGGGGTGCGAGGATGAGAGCGGAGAGACCCGCCTGGAGCCAGCCGCGACGGCTGGTGACGATGGACGAAGAAGATGCGCGTGAGGAGAGAAGCATGACGAAGACGAGCCTTATTCCCCAGACATCTTCACTCAAGAGCTTTTCCACCCACTCACCTCACAGATCATCGTCATTCACATCGTCAAAGGCCTTCCGCACCGGCAGGTGACCGGTCTCACGCCAGATACGAGCATCCTCGACGGCCTCGGAGACCATGCGGTCGCGATGGATCAACTCGGATGGCAAAGGTGAAAGCAGCGCGTCGATGATGCAGGGCAGGCCATCGGCATCTCGCATCACATTGCCGGGATGCAGATCGCTCATCACCCAGGCACGCGCATCACACCAGACGATCCACACGGGACGTTTGAAGCTCGCCCGGCACACGACGGCCTGGAGGCGCTCCACCGCCAGCGGACGCATGCGATCGATCTGGGCAATGGTCATCTCGCGCAGGTTATCGAGGTCGCCGTAGGGCGTGGCGAGCGGTTGTTTGGCGATGAGGTAGTCGCCTTGATCGTCGATGCCCACCAGCTCGGTGGGGTGTCCGCCGGCATCGTGCAGGATGATGAGTTTTTCGATGGTTTCTGCCAGCACGGCATCCCGCACATTCATGACGATGCCGGAGCGCTCCGGGTCGGCCTCGATCTCGAAGGTCTTGCCGAGGCCGCCATTGATGTGGAGCGGGAAAAGCTTGTACACGACCCCGTTTTCGAAGTCGGCGAAAGGACAGGCCTCCGCGCCGGTTTTCAGCGGCGTGAGAAAACGCGAGGCTAGCATGCCCTCCGTGTCCCGCGTGATGCCCAGACCGTTCAGGTTGACGAGGGGGACGTCCCACTCTCGGGCTCTTGCGGCAACAAGGGCTGCCCAAACATCAGCCGAAAGCGATTGCCGGGATGCAGTTGATCGAGCTGCTTCCTGGAGGCCACGCGCTCGCCTTCGGTTAAGGGCAGTGCAAGCTGCGCGTTCGCCTCCGCCAAAGGCCGCGCCGGTGAGGGCAGTTTCGCGGCCGGTGCGGAAGTCGATGTGTAGCTGGGCTGGCTCGATTTCATTCACGGGAGTTACTCACGCTTGGCCGGGGTTTCAACCCATGCCACGGCTTTCTTGCGAACGGGGGGCGGGGACGGAGTGATGGAGTAGTGGAGGGATGGAGTTTTGGTTGCAATCGAGGCCCCCAGCGCGGTTGAACAAATTTCTTTGGCAAAACCACCACGGCTCCGGCAAACTGATCCGTATGACTGGGCTGACACTTTCACTTCGGCTCAAGGCTGCGCCTGTTTTGCTCCCAGTGGCCGCACTCAGTGCTAACCGGCCTGCTTGCAACCCTGCCTCCCTCCTCTATTCTCCGGCTCCATGAGTTCCCTTCCTCCCGATGACTTTGAGTTCCGCCAGTGGCTCGCCGCTCGCTTGAGACCGCTGGAGACCACCCAGCCGGGACATGATTTGTATGCGCCGCTCCACGAGGGAACTCCGCACGATCCCGTCACGCGCATCCTTCGCGACATCCGGCTGAATGAAACTGGCGACAGCCTCAATCTGATCTCCGGCTTTAGCGGCTCTGGTAAATCCTCCGAGCTGCGCCGCCTCCAGACCATCCTGGATGCCGACAGATTCGATGCCTTTATCGTGGATGCAGATGACTACTTCATGGCCACGGAGGCCGTGGACATTGAGGTCCTTCTCATCAAGCTCGCCGCCGCTTGGTGCGATGCGCTCGACAGTTCCCATGGCATCACACAGGGGCAGCCAGGCTACGCACGGCGGTTCTGGGATTGGCTCAACCGCACTGAAGTCAAAATCGAAGGCTTGGAAGCCGGTTACGGTGCCAACAAGCTCAAGATCGTCCTCAAAGACAACCCGTCCGTGCTGCAACGAGTGCAGGAAGCACGGACGAAGCGCCCCGGCGTCATCCTGGAGGCTTTGCGCCAGTTGTTTCAGGAGATCACCTCGGCTCTTCGCGAGAAATCCACTTCCGCCCGCAGCCCCGTGCTGATGCTGGATACCTTGGAAAAGCGTTCGGACACTCCGAGCACCAAAGGCTCTGTCGCCGAGAGCTTCCGCACGCTTCTCACCGCCCACATGGGCGATCTGGCCATCCCCGGCCTCCACCTCGTCCTCACCATGCCGCCCTGGATCAAACTTGCCGGACTCGGCCAGGACCGAGTGCGCATGATTTATGGAGTGAAGCTCTGGCAAAACACCCGCGACCGAAAAGCATGGCCGGATGGCTATGCCCGCATGCGGGCCATCGTGCAGCGCCGTTTTCAAGATGAGGGCCTTCAAAGATTCTTCGGAGATGCTTCGCCAAATGGCAGCCGCCCGCTGGTCGATGCGCTCATCCATGCCTCCGGCGGCCATGTGCGCGATCTCATCACGCTGCTTTATGAGCTGCTGCTCGATGCTCCCGATGGCGCACCGCCCGCTGGGAATGCCATCATCTCCGAGGACAATGTGCGGCGCGTGATTGCAGCCCATCGGAGCAATTTCTCGCGCCTCTCTGCCGAGGCGGCAAAATGTTTGGCGGAGATCGCACGCACACGCCGCTGTTTCTTCCCGGATCATGGCACGGAGGCTATTCTCACCCTCACCCGCCTTTTCAACAGCCACCACGCCTTCCCGCTGCCCAATGAGGACGAGTGGTGTGATGTGCATCCGCTAGCACTGGAGGCAGTGGACGCGCTGGTGAAGCGGCCACGCAAGAAAGCCGCGACGGCCAGCAAAAAGGCCCAAGCCAAGAAAACCACCTACCGCCGTGCCAAACGCTAGCCTTGAGCCACACGGCAGCACTCCTGCCATGACGCTGGTGCCTGTCGTGCAACAGCGCGGTTGGCAGTTGCTCCGCACTCACTTTGCCATCAGCCGCGGTTTTGCCCTCATTCTCGTCACCGCACCGGATGAGTGGACGCTTTCCCGCCTGCGTGCCTCGCTGGATGAACTCCTACCGGCAGGAGTTCGGATTCGCGATGTGAACTTCGATCCCACCTTTCAGCCGGAGACATTCACGCTTCAGTTGCTCGGGGCCGGATTACCCAAAGACACCAACGGAAGGCTCATAGAACCAGGCATGACCGTTTGGACGGAGGCCCCGGCTCCGCCACTCCCGATGGCAGCCCCAGCCCTGCATCCCTGGCATGCGGCCTTCAGCCATCTCAATCGCCAGCGGAACGTCCTCCCTCGGGATCTCGAAGGGACCGTCATCATCGCAGGCACCCCGGAGACCGTACTCGCACTGCGGGACTCGGCTCCAGACCTCTACTCCATCCGCTCCGCTCAGATCGCCTTCGACCGTGCCCCCATGGAACCGGCACACGAAGATCATCCTGCCCTCAAGCGCCAACGCCTCGCCGCCTACCGAAAGGCTCTCCTAGCCGCCTTCAAACCGTATCAAGAGCTCGCCATCGACAACTATGCCGGGGCGGAGCAGGCCGCGCCAGACATCTGGGACCTCTTTGTTCATCCGGCCTGCTCGGAGAACCATCTGCGACCTGAGGAGATGGATGCGGCGCAGCGGGAGAGGCCACCGCGCTTGCCCGCAGCCGATCTGATGCCGCTGCTCGCGCGGGACGACTACCGGCGCACCGTGCTGCTGGGTGATCCAGGCATGGGGAAGAGCACGCTCATCCAGAGCCTGATTGCCCACCTCGCAAGCGGGCGGCCTTTTGTCGGCGCTGCGGCGCTTACCGGCCTGCTGCCTGTTCCGTTGATCCTGCGCGATCTCGTGCCGCTGCTGCCGCAGGACAAGATGGAAACCTGGACCTGGGACAGCCTCCTCACCACTCTCATCGAGCACTACCAACGCGATGAGGCCTCCCCGGCGCTATGCGACTGCTTCAAGGACCACCGCGACGAATTCCGCCACCACCTCCACACCCACAAGGCCGTCTTCTTTCTCATCGACGGCCTCGACGAGATTGGCGACCTCGCCAAACGGCGGAAAATCGTCCATTGTATTCAAGATGGCATCCGTGTGGTGAACAAAGAAGCGCGCTGGCTCATCACCTCACGGGTGATTGGATACGAGAATGCAGCTGTAGACGAAGCCTTTTGGGATCATCGTGAGGAGGAGGAACTCAAGAAATTAGCATCGACTGGGCGTCCTATTTCAGTCGGGAAAGTGGAATCGCTTTGGCGTCGTTACGCTACTCGCTGGGCCGACTATGCGCTTCCCGTCCGCCGAGGGCATTATCTGATTGGCGCAGGTGCCATTCCCTTGGGCACACCTTTGGGAGAGTCATGGCACCTCCATCCTAATAATGCACCCAAATTGCTCGCTGGTGAAGATCGTCTCCCCATCGCCCAGCGTGTCTACCTCGCACCATTTGATGACCAGCGGCAGGATTGGTTCACGCAGCGCTGGTTCCAGCACCGGCACAGCACGGATTACTCGAAGGAGCTAATGCGAGAGGTGCGGGCGCATCACCACGATGGTGTGCGCATCATCTCCCGCGTGCCAAACCTGCTATGTATGATGAACGTGCTCAAGCGCAGCGGCAAACCGCTGCCCAATGGCCGCGCGGAGCTCTACGACATGATTGTGCAAGCCTACCTGGGCGGCATCGACAGCGCCTACCGCCTGCGTCCCGTGCTGGGGAATACCTGCCCCTTTGATCCGCCGCAGCGCCGGTTTCTCTTGTCCCTTCTCGGTGCGCACATGCAGCAGCGCCGCGTCGCCGGGCGCGAAGGGCAAAGCGCCGAGGGTGAAGAAGATGAAGATGCGAAAGATCAGCAGGCAGAGGGCACGATCCTGATTTCGAAGGGGGAAATTGCGGAGCTGCTGGTGCCGACGATCGAGCGCATGGTGCCAGAGAAGAGAGTGAGCAGCACGCATAACGCAGCTGCTTTGCTAGACGAATTGCTGCACCACATCGCCTCTCGCAGCGGCTTGCTCATCCCGCGCAGCAGTGATGCGCAGGGGCAGACGCTCTTTGGCTTCACACACCTGTCCTTTCTGGAGTTCTTTGCCGCCGAATGGCTGGGCATGGAGTTCGATCGCCAGCGTAACCGCTTCGCCCGCGAGTCCGAGGCACGCATAGATGGTCAAAGCCTTTCCCCCGAGACCCTTGACGTCGAATTTCCGCCGCGCGGCCCCGTGCAGCATGCGCGCGGAGATTTCGAGCACTTGCCCGGCCTCCCTGCCTGGCACGAGCCGATCATATTCCTGCTCGAAACCCGCAAAAACGACACCCCCACGCTGTTGCGCTGGCTTTTCCCGGCGCTGCACGCCAACGCGGCCCAACTTGAAACTTGGAGTCTGAAGCTTGAAGCGCCTTGGCTCCCGATTGAAGCCGTACAGCTTTCCGTTAAACTCGCCCAAGATCCGGAAGTTCCGATTCCCCCAGCTACGCGCCAGTCTTGGTGGCGCATCCTGTGGTCCGCTCGCCTCCAGTGGCACCACGATTACTGGGATGGTTTTGCCGCAAACCTTTGGCACATCGCCCCCCACCTCCTCGCCCGGCAGGAGACCCAGCAAGAGATACTTGAAGCGCTCATCGCGGTTTGGCCAATCCGCCGCCCTATCGGCACGGAGCCGCCCACAACCCGCCTTGACCTAACCAACTGCACCTCGCTTACCAGCCCGGCGCTCCGAGGTGTCTCCGCTCTGCAGGACTTAGATGTGCTCCTGCTCTCCGGCTGCGCCGAGCTAGATGACATTCAGTTCGTCGCGTCTTTACCGAGGCTACGCGGGCTTTCGTTGCGCAACTGCACCGGGCTCAAAGGCCCCACCGCCTTTCAGGGCCTCATTGCCCTTGGCAATTTAGAAAGGCTCTTCCTCGATAACTGCACCGGGCTGGAGGACACGTGTGCGCTGTCCGGCCTGCACCAGCTCGAGAGGCTCGATCTGAACCACTGCACCGAGCTTAAGGGTGCCGCGGCCTTCCAAGGCCTTTTCGGCCTGGTGGGCTTAAAAGAGCTATACCTTGACGGCTGCACCGGGCTGGACGTCGAGACGCTGCAGGCGCTGCGGCAGGCGCTGCCGGCCTCTTGTGCGATTTGGGGGCCGGATGGGCTGGAAGTGAAGCGGACGAGGTAGAAGCCAGACTGTGAGAGGAGGAGACGGAAAAATTGGGGGACGACGTTGTTGAGCCGTGGGTAACAGGCGAATCAAATCATTCTGTTGTCCCCATTCTGCTGTCGATGGTCTGCGGCTGAGCGCAGGCTGCTCTCGGCGGAGCGAGAGGGCTACTTTGCTTCGCGCGAGCGGAGATGAAGGAGGGCTCGGTGCCCTGCCTGGATTGCGAAGGCGATGAATCGAGGACGAGTTCGAGTAGCAGGACGAGGACGATTTGTCCGCGCCTCCATCACTCCATCACCCCACGCCTCACAACGCGGCGATGATCGCAGCGCCCATTTCGGCGGTGTTCACCTTTCGCGTGCCGGGGGCTCCGCTGAAGATGTCGCCGGTGCGGAGGCCTTGGTCGATGACCTTTTTGACGGCGGACTCGATCTGCACGGCTTCTTTTTCGAGGCCGAGGGCAAAGCGCAGCAGCAGCGCGGCGGAGAGGATCTGCGCGATGGGGTTGGCGATGCCCATGCCAGCGATGTCGGGGGCGGTGCCGCCGCTGGGCTCGAAGAGGCCGAAGTAGAGGCCGTCGCCTTTCGGCTTGCCGAGGCTGGCGCTGGCGAGCATGCCGAGCGAGCCGCAGATCATGGCCATTTCATCGCTGAGGATGTCGCCAAAGAGGTTTTCAGTGACGAGGACGTCGAAGCTGCGCGGGGCTTTGATGAGCTGCATGGCGGCGTTGTCCACATAGAGGTGGGCGAGGGTCACGTCCGGGTATTCCTTGGCGACTTCGACCATCGTTTCGCGCCAGAGGACGGAGTTGGTGAGCACGTTGGCCTTGTCCACGCTCGTCACATGCTTGCGGCGGAGCTGCGCGGCCTTGAAGGCGACGTGGGCGATGCGCACGATCTCGCTCTTTTTGTAAACCATGGTGTCGATGACCTCGATGTCTCCATCGGGCAGCGTGGTGCGGCTCTTTGGCTGGCCGAAGTACATGCCGCCGGTCAATTCACGCACGCAGAGCACGTCAAAGCCGCCTTCGACGAGGTCGGGACGGATGGGCGAGGAACTGGTGAGCGCGGGATAGCAGATGCCGGGGCGCAGATTGGCGAAGAGGCCGAAGTGCTTGCGAATGGGCAGCAAAGCGCCGCGCTCAGGCTGTTCGTTGGGCGGGAGCTTTTCCCACTTCGGGCCGCCGACGGAGCCAAAGAGAATGGCGTCGCTGGCTTCACAGGTTTTGATGGTCTTTTCCGGCAACGCCTTGCCCACGGCGTCGATGGCGGCACCGCCGACGAGTTCGTGGTGGTAGTTGAACGTGAGGCCGGAACGGCTGGCGACGGTGTCGAGGACGCGAAGAGCCTCGGCCATGACTTCAGGGCCGATGCCGTCGCCGGGGAGGACTGCGAGGTTGTAGGTTTTGGACATGTGGGTGGGGAAAGTGAGAGGTGAGAAGTTAGATGTGAGAGGTCAGGCGGCTTCGTCGCCGAGGCGTTTGTCGGGGACGAGGTAGCCCTGGACGTAGTCGCGGACGGCTTCGGTGAGGGCGGTGATGTCCTGCGTGAAGCCGGAGGCGCGGAGCTTGGCGATGTCGGCGCAGGTGTAGTATTGATACTTCGACTGAAGGTGCTCCGGCATGTCGATGAACTCGATGACGGGCTCTTTGCCGAGCGCGGTGAAGATAGCGGTGGCGAGTTCGATCCAGGTGTGCGCCTTGCCGGAGCCGAGGTTGAAGAGGCCGCCGGCGCTGGGAGTCTCGGCGAGGTGGAGCGTCATGCGGATGGCGTCCTTCACGTAGAGGAAGTCGCGCATCTGCTCGCCGTGCTGGTAATCGGGACGGTGGGATTTGAAGAGCTGCACCTTGCCGGTGGCGAGGATTTGGCCGCAGGCCTTGTGCACGAGGCTACGCATGTCCGCCTTGTGGTCCTCGTTGGGGCCATAGACGTTGAAGTACTTCAGGCCGACGATGCTTGGAAGCCAGCCCTCGCGTTTCGCGTGAAGGTCGAAGAGGTGCTTCGAGTAGCCGTACATGTTCAGCGGACGCAGTTTATGGATGTCCGGGTCCTGGTCGTTCATGCCATGGGCCCCATCGCCATAGGTGGCGGCGGAGGAGGCATAGACAAAGCGGGTCTGATTGGCGAGCGACCACTGGCAGAGCTGCTTGGTGAACTCGTAGTTGTTCCGCATGAGGTAGTCCGCATCCCGCTCGGTGGTGGCGGAGCAGGCACCGAGGTGCAGGACGTGGTCAAAGCGGCCGAGTTTCGCCGGCGCATGCTGCACGGCCTGGAGGAGGTCATTGCCGTCGATGTAATCGGCGAAGCGCAGCGGCACGAGGTTCTTCCATTTCTCGTCGGTGCTGAGGCGGTCGCACACGACGATGTTCTCGCAGCCACGGCGGTTCAGCTCCCAGACGAGGGCGCTGCCGATGAATCCGGCCCCGCCGGTGATGAGGATGCGACTTTCCGTGTTCTTCATGAGCCGCTGCCCCTAGCGGGGTTTGCGGAATGATTCAAGCAGCGGCTACAGGCTCATCTGCGGCTGGTTTGGCCCCGATGGCAGGCGTTTCCGGCATCTGCGGCACGGGGAGCTGCTCACGCCAGAGGGCCGGATGGAGGACAAAACCGCGGGTGCCGTTCTCCCACTCGCCTTCCCAGCCGACAACGGCCTCCATGGTGGTGGCATCGGGGCAGTGAATGGTGGGGTAGAGCCACTGCTGATCGCCGACTTGGAGTTTCGGGATCAGATTGTGCCCGTGAAGCTCAATTTCCCAGCCGAGGAGCAGCGGCTCCTCATCGGTGTAGCCCGCGAGGCCCAGGGGATGCTCCACCCAGCCGACGAGACCGGCTCCATTGAGCACATCCCAGATTTCACGGTTTTCGAGGTCAATGCGCACGGCAAAGCCATAGGTCTTGGCCGGACCGCCATTGGCAGGCTCGCGAGCAGCGAGACCAAAGATCACCTGCGAGGGGCAATGGTCCGGCACGAGGTCAATTTGGAAGCCAAACCGGATCGGGTGATCCGGCACGATGAGATGCCCGAGGCTCTCAATGGAGAAATCCTTGAGCATCAAGGAACTGGAAGAGACGGCTGCGGAGGTTTGCATAACGACACTCATGTTTTCGGGGGTAAACTGAATGAATAAAACCAAAATTATTGTAAATTTCAAACACTTTTCATAAAAATTAACACTTATTAAATTCCATGAGCGCCGAAATTATAAAAAATCTCCGTTCGCCATAACCAGCCAACGGTAACGGTTTGGTCAGCAGGCTTTGCACCTATTCACGCCCCACTTTCCTGCTGGCGGCAGTTCCGAATTTACCCCTCCAAACTCGATCTCCTTCCAAAGTTGGCCTTGGTCGGCCAAAAACTGCCCGTTTTATGCAACGAAGCCCCGGTCTGTATGCCCATGCTGTTGACGTGCCCCTCGGATTTCGCTAAAAGCAGTCTCCGTGTCCGCCTCTCCCGTCACGACATCTCCCAAACGCGCCACTTCCGCCTACCCGACGGACTTTCAGGAGCAGTATCTAAATGCCTTTCACTTCATGCGGCTATCGAGGGTGCTGGAGGAAAAACTAGGTTCTCTCTACCGTGCTGGCGGCCGTATCGTGGGCGGTGTTTATCTCGGGAAAGGCCAGGAAGCCTTCGCCGCCGCCATGGGCGTGCAGCTCCGCATGGGGAAAGACGTTTACGGCCCGCTGATTCGCGATCAGGCCGGACGCCTCGCCTTCGGTGAGCCGATCATCGAGACTCTCCGCACCTACCTCGGTGCCGCCACCGGCCCGATGCGTGGCCGTGATGGCAATATCCACCGTGGCCGCCCGCGGGATGGCTACATGGCGATGATTTCGCACCTCGGCAGCCTGCTTTCCGTCGTCGCCGGGGCACTTTTTGCCCGTCGGCTCAAAGGCACGCTCGGCGATTCCATCGGTGCCACCAGCGTGGGGGATGGGGCCACCTCCACCGGGGCCTTCCACGAGGGCATGAATCTGGCCGCCGTCGAAAAACTCCCCCTCATCGTCAGCATCGCGAACAACCAATACGCCTACTCCACGCCGAACACCCGCCAGTATGCCTGCGAGAACCTCGTGGACCGTGCCAAGGGCTACGGCGTCCATGGTGAGCACATCGACGCCACGGATCTCGCCGCCTGCCTGACCGCCTTCCGAGGTGCCGCAGCCCGTGCGAAGGCCGGTGAAGGCCCGCAAATTGTGGTCGGCACCCTGTTGCGCCTCGCAGGCCATGGCGAGCATGATGACGCCAGTTATATCCCTGACAAAAAGCGACACACGCACGAAGGTCGCGACTGCATCGAAGTGGCCGGAAAGTTTGCCGTGGAGCAAGGTTGGGTGACCGAAACGGCACTCGTCACCCAAATGGAGGAGATTCGTCGCCTCATTGATCAAACCGTTGCCAAGGTCTCCAAAGAACCCGCACCCGATCCCTTCAAAGAGAACTGGCAGGCGCTTTCCACCGCCGGACTCGTGGAGGGGCAGAATCCATGAGCGGCAGCATCACCTACCTGGAAGCCATCCGCGAGGCTCAATACGACGCGCTGCAAAACGACCCCTCCGTCTTCCTCTACGGACAGGACATCGACACCTTCGGTGGAGCCTTCAAAGCGACCAAAAACCTCGGCAAGGAGTTCCCCGGCCGCGTCTTTGACTCCCCCATCAGTGAGGACGCCATGGTCGGCCTCGCCATCGGAGCCGCCATCGAGGGGGCAAGACCTATCGTCGAGATGCAGTTCGCCGATTTCTCCAGCATCGGCTTCAATCAAATCATCAATCAAGCCGCCACGCTCTACTGGCGCACCGAGACCCCCTGCCCTCTCACCATTCGCCTGCCCAGCGGCGGCACCGCCGGCAGCGGCCCCTTCCACAGCCAGAGCATGGAGGCCATCTACGCCCACTACCCTGGCCTCGTCATCCTTACGCCCGCCACCGTCGAGGATGCCTACTGGATGCTGCTCGATAGCGTGGAGTTGAATGATCCCGTCATCTTCTGCGAGCACAAATTCCTCTACTACCATCTCAAAGCCGAATCCATCGGCGAGCGCAGCCTGCCCATCGGCAAAGCTCGCATCGCCCGCCCCGGCCGCCACGCCACCGTCGTCACCTACAGCGCCATGGTGCATGATGCCATCCGCGCCGCGGAGGAACTCCAGCTCGATGGCTATCAAATCGAAGTCGTCGATCTCCGCAGCGTGAAGCCCATGGATACCGATACCATCCTCGGCTCCGTCGCCCGCACCGGCCGTCTTTTGGCCGTCGGTGAGGCTTTTCCCTGGGGCGGCGTCACGGCCGAAGTCATCTCCCGCGTCGCCAGTGAAGGCTTCCACCTCCTCGATGCTCCGCCCATGCGCCTCAACGCCAAGGACACACCCATTCCCTATCACCCGAACCTCTGGAAAGCCCACCGCCCCACCGTCGCCAGCATCGCCGGGGCGCTGCGCAGCCTGCTGAGGTATTAAAATCGTCCTAGCCATTCACGCCCGCCGGCGTCCGCGCCAATTTCCAATTTTCAGTCTCCAATTTTCAGTTTTCAATCCCGCCCGGCCTCACCACACGATTTGAACGAGGACGAGTTCGAGTAGGAAAACGAGGACGAAAGCCCCCAAAGCCCCAAAGATGCCCACCATTCCCATCCTGATGCCCCAGCTAGGCGAGTCCATCGCCGAGGCCACCATCGTCCGCATCTTGGTCGAGGCAGGACGCAGCGTGGAGGCCGCCAGTGATCTCTTCGATGTCGAGACCAACAAGGCCACGATGTCCGTCACCGCACCGTGCGCTGGCAAGATCACGCAAATCATCGCCGTCCCGCAGACCAGCTACGCCGTCGGCTCCACCCTCGCCGCCTTTGAGATCAGCGAGGAAGATGCGCAGAACCTCGGCTTTGCCGATACCCCGCAGCCCAGCATCGCCCAGCAGCACAACACCAGCATGGCCGATGTCGTCGAAAATCTGCACTTCCAGATCAGCGATGACGACGTCATCTCCTCGCCGCAGCCGAAGGTCGAGCCCGTCGTCGGCGGCCTGCCCGTGCCAGCCGGAGCCACCGGGGCCAGCTACATCTCCCCACGCATGCGTGCCCGCATGCTCGAACTCGGCTTGAATGCCTCCGACCTCGCCGGCGTGCCCGGCACTGGCGCAGGCGGCCGCGTCACCGTCGAAGACTTCGAGGCCTTCCTTCGCGGCCTGGAGCAGCATCGCATGACCAAAGCCTCGCCCATGCGCATCGCCGTCGCCGATAGCATGCGCCGCGCCTGGTCACGACCGCTCGCCACCGTCGGCAGCCCCATCATGCTCGATGCCATGCTCGCGCATCGCAAAAAGGCCAATCCCAAGCCCGGTCCCGCTCTTTACGCCATCCGCGCCCTCGCCCTCGCCCTCGCGGAAAACACCGCTGTGGCCGGCCGCCTCATCGGCAATCGCATCGTGCATCCCCGCGCCATCGATATCGGCTTCGCCGTCGAAGTCGAAGACGGCGTCTTCGTCCCCGTCATCCGCGAGGTCGATAAAATCCCTCTCGTTAAACTGGTGCCCACCTACAACAACCTCGTCGAACAGGCCCGCGCCCGCCGCCTGCCGCACGACATGAACCGCCCCGGCATTGCCACCGTCACGAATTTCGGCACCTTCGGCATCGTCTGGGCCACGCCCATCCCGCTGCCCGAGCAAAACCTCATCCTCGGCCTCGGTGCCGGCAGCAAAGTCCCACATTGGAGCGATGAAGTGAACCAATTCATCCCCGTCACCAAAGCCGAGATCACCCTCAGCTTCGATCACCGCGTCTGCGATGGTGGTGCCGCAGGGCGATTGCTCAAACGTGTCGCCGAGCTGCTGCAAAGGCCGGAGGATCTTTAAGAAGCGCCATCTATACCTCAGTCACGACCAAAAAAGCGCCCGATCGATTTGCCAGCTCGCTGAAGCATGTTGGGCTCATTCTTAGTCGATGATTTTTTCCGTGAGGAGCTTCCACCGGAGCCACTGGCGGCCGTTTTCCACTGCGGGTCGTCCACCTCAGTCATCAAGGCCATGGCCGTGAGCGTGGGACCATCGAGCAGCCCGTTCGGCACGAGGCCGTTTTTGGCTTGGAAGAGCACGATGGCATTGTGGGTGCCTTTTCCTTCCTTCCCATCCTGGGTCGAGTTGTAGAGCGCTTTTTCTTTGAGCAGGCCCTGAACCTTAAACAGCAACTTGCGGCGGCCATTCTCTGAATAAGACGCCTGGGGAGGCGTCGGGAAAAGCATCTCGATAGGCCAGCTTCCACTCGGCGGCTCCGTCACGGGTGGCTGGATCATGGAGGGATTCGGCACACCGGCGATCACCGTGGTGGGAGGACTCTCCACCAAGGCCATTTGAGGTCCGCCAGCAGGAGCGGGAGGTGTGGCTGCGGCAGGCTGTGGCCCAGCCGGGACCGGAGGTGCTGGCGCGGTCTCTGCTGTGGGGGGAGGAGTCGCAGCGGGAGCATCTGCAACCATCGCTGTAGGAGCGGAAGGGGCCGTTGCCGCAGGAGCCTGAGCTGGCATGGGAGCCGGTGTGGGCGCAGGCGGTGGTGTCTCAGCCACGGCTGGAGCCTGTGTGCTCTCCGGAGCGGCGGTAGGTACAGGATCCGCCGCCGGTTTGGCGGGAGTTTCGGGTGCTGCCGGAACTTTTTCGGCGATAGGCTCGACCGGTGCGGCAGGCTTTGAGCCGCCCTGGAAATACATCGCGGCGCCGGCTCCCAAGACGACCACAGCCGCCGCAGC
The DNA here is from genome assembly GCA_016713245.1 of Verrucomicrobiaceae bacterium. Classification (GTDB taxonomy): domain Bacteria; phylum Verrucomicrobiota; class Verrucomicrobiia; order Verrucomicrobiales; family Verrucomicrobiaceae; genus Prosthecobacter. The sequence goes on from JADJPM010000005.1 coordinate 644,009, forward strand.
AGCATAGACAGGCATGCGGTTGCGTGGCGCGGGCTTTGCTGATCCAGGGGGACCGGCTGTGCCTGGAAAAGACGTCTTCGTGCCGGAGGTCGTGCCACTCTTCAGGCCGAGGAGTTCGAGGAGCTTGCCAGCGCTCGGCGGGCGCAGTGAGGGATCTTTCTGCAGGCAGGCGGCGATCACCTCCTCCCACTCTTTCGGGATGCGGTCGGAGGCTTTGATTTCGAGTTCTTCGCGACGTTCTTCCATGCGAGCCGGGATTTTGGAAGTGATCTGCGTGGCGATGTCCCCACGGAAGAAAGGCGGCTTCCCGGAAAGGAGTTCGTAAATGGTCGCACCGAGGGAATAGACATCATCGGCGGGCGAGGGACGGTCCCCCATGGCCTGCTGCGGGCTCATGTACGGGAGCGTGCCGCTGATGCCCATCTGGGACATCGAGAGGCGGCTCATCGTGTCCGAAATGCTGCGCGAGATACCGAAGTCCGCAATTTTGGCCACCTTGTCCTTCGTGACCATGATGTTCGCCGGCTTCAGATCGCGATGGACGATCTTCCGCTGGAAGTGGGCGTAGTCGAGAGCATCACAGACGCCAGGCAGGATCTCAGCCACTTCATCGGTAGTAAAGACCACTGGGTCACGCGTAAGGCGCAAATCGGAAAGGGTCTGGCCTTCGATAAATTCCATCGAGATGGCAGCGGCCTCCTCATCGTCCACGAAGTCGTAAATGCGGATAATGTGTGGATGAGAAAGCTCCAGCCCGCGGCGGGTCTCGGTTTTCAACTCCTTCACCGCCGCCGAATCGATACCGACGAGGCTGGGGAGGAACTTTAGCGCCACCTCACGCTCCAGTTTGGTGTCCATTGCCAGCCAGACGACACCCATGCCTCCGCGGCCGAGGATGCGGTCTAGCCGGTAGCGGTTGAACACCATGGTCCCGCTGCCGGGGGCCTTTACTTTGATGGTTTGGTCGAAGTCGTCGCTCGCTGTCATGATGGAATGGTAGCCTGCCAGGATTAGCCGCGCCAGCCCACACTGTGACATAACGACGGCCGGTCAGAGTCCTTAACGAGTCAAATCTCAGCTCACACGATTGGATTTGCCACCTGCACCCGCCTGCTGACGGCCAAGGCTTCCCCCCAACTTCTCGCGGACGTTGGGCTTTTTGAGGGCACCGACCTTGTCTTTGAGACCGGCTTCATCCTTACCAGCGTGTTCTTTGGCGGCTGCGATCACTTCGGCTTTGCCCAAGCCGGCGGCAATGTGCTCGCCCGCTTTGCGAACACGCGTCTCGCGGCGGTCAGCATCCCTGTCGAGTACGGCGCTGATATCACTCCCTTTTTCTTTGATCTGGCTGAGCAGGTCACTTCGTTGCACCGCAGCATTTTCAGCCAGCGTCTGATTCACATCCCCGACACGCTGCTCGGCCTCCTGATCGAGGGCTTCACGCATTTGCTGGCCTTGCGCCTTGATCTGATCCGCTACGTTGTGGCGGTCATTGAAGACTTTTTGACCTCCCTGTTTGTACTCGCCCGCCATGCCGGTGGTGCGGTCCAGTTTCACATCGGAACTGCGGTCCATGGTGAACTTGGTGTTATCGAGGTTCATGCCGCGCTGCTCCATCTCGCTGAGCACCTGCTGGGTCTGCTCTTCTCCCGGCTTGTAATGGCCGCTACGGTCCGTGATCTCCTTGATGGTGCCGTCTTGGTTGACGAGCATCTCGCCCGCGCCAGCCACCGCATCGCCAGCGAGAAAACTGGAATGATGGATGTCCACCCCGCGTCCGCTGAAGACATCCTGCCCGTCATGGGAGGCGCTCTCGGCCTTGGCGTAGAACTTACCCGCCTCATCCATGACGAAGATGGCCGCCGTCTGGCCCTTGGCCTTCATTTCCTTGAGTTTCTCCAACTGGTTCTCCACCGCCTTGAGGCGGTCTGCCTTAGCCGGATCTTGGGCCAGTTGCGCCGCATACTCGGTGAGGCCTTTGATCTGCTCGTCCATGGCCGCAAAGCCTTCTTCGGCGATCTTGCCGTCCATTTTCATGCCCTCGGGCGTCTTCTGGATGCCAGCGTCATGCTTGTCTCGCTGCTTTTCATTCATGTACAGCGTGGTGCGGCTGATGCGCTCCCAATCCCGGTCTGAAACCTTGCCGAGGCCTTTTTCCGCTCGTTCGGCATCGAGCTTGTCCCGTTGGAACTGCTTTTCATGCACCACGACCGATTTGCCGTTCACCCGGGCGTCTCTTGATTTGGCATTCTTCTCACCTTGTTCGTATTCCGCATCCAAGGGTTTGAGGTCAAAGTCCCGGTCGGCAATCTTCTGCTCACGCTGGATCTCCTTCATGTCGGCGGCCAGTTGGCCCGCATCTTTGGCCGCATGGCTTTTCGCCGCCTCCATCACATCGCCTTTAGCGAGGCCGGCTTCGATGTGCTCGCCCGCTTTGCGCACGCGGGTGGCACGACGGCTGGCGTCCTTGTCCAAGGCATCACGCACCGACTGGCCACGCTGCTGAATGAGGTCGTTTGTGGAGGGCGGCGGCGATTCTGGCATGCAGGAGATTAGCCGCGCTGCTCAGAGCTGTGACATGCAGCCCTCTCACTGCTGAAGCCATGCAAACGCATTGTCGGCCCATGTTTCGGGATTGCCGTCCTCACCATGGCTCCAGACAAGGATGTCCTGGGACACCATTTTATCGGGTGCGGATGGATCAGGGATGCTTCCATCGCCATTGAAGTCAAAAGCGGCATAGAAACTCCCTTCTGGCACCGGGGCGGTGAAGCCGGCGGCCTTGAGATAGTTCACGCCAGCAGAGTCCTTGCCGCTGAGGGCGTCCAGCATGGCTTCATCAATGGCAAAGACATGCGTCTCATCCGTGGGCGATCCCTCCGGCACGGGGCGCAGGCCCCGCCTGGCATGGAAGGTGCGGAGGGCGTTGGTGATTTTCCGGCATTGATCACGTGCGAGCGAGGCCGGCGAATACGCTCCCTTCTCATGCCCTTCCGTCGGCAATGGCGACTGGCTGGCTGTGTCATGCTGCCGGCTGTTCTTTCCTGATTTCAGAACCTTCGAAACGAAAAGGGTTCCGAGGACCAGAAGCGGAATGAACACGATCAGGAGTTTGGTGGATGGTTTCATGGCTGTGGCTGGTTGAGGGGAGCTCGGTGTTGGCGAAACTCGCCAAGCAGTGGCCCCCAGTCCTGCTGCCCGGCTGCGGCGAGTCGTTTGAAGGTCAGGTCTTGATGCCGGTGGCTTTGGCAGATGATGACTTCGCCATCTGCCACGAGCCGCTGGCGCGAAGGCTCTTGTCCTTGCCCACGCCTTTCTTGGCTTGTTGTCCCTCAGGCTGATGAGCGGCCACTTGAGGGCCTCCCAGATTTGGCATGCTATGACTGCGGTGGAGTGCCTCGCCCACGCTCGGTTTATGAGCGGCCGGGGCTTCCTTCTTTTCCTCAATGATGATGTTTCCCTCTTGCTGGGCGTTCTTGGTCATCTCTGCCTTCGATTCGTTCGCGGCTGCTGCATGGTTCAGCAGATCTCGTTTGGCATTTGCGGAAAGAGCATTTTCCGCCAGTACATCGAGTTGCAGCCCCAGCTTTTGAATCTGGTCACTCACCTGGACCTTCTTCTTCGCGTAAAGCTCTTTCCGTGCCTTCGCTCCGCCGTCGGCTAGGCTGCGAAGCCGGGCACCGATCTTGCCCTTTTCGAGCCTCGCGATCTCCTTGTCGTAATAGGCGGCCTTCGCTTCCAACTCTGATATCTTCAGCTTCAGCGCGACGCCTTGTTGGCGCTTTTCGGGATCTGGAATGGACTGTGGCTCCATTTTGAATTTAGCCACTGCCATCTGTACGCTTTCATCATACACATCGAGTGTGGTCTGGCCCATTTTGCGCCGCAGGTCGAGCTCTGCGATCCTGAGTTCAGACTGCTGCCTTTCTCCTTCAAGCTTGGGGCGCTTCAGGGCGCTGCGCACATCGTGTGCCACAGCCACCTCATTGCCTTTGTCCTCAATCTCCTGATCTGGAAAAAGATCAGGCATGATGCCCGCCACCAGCGCAATCTTCTCTTCCTGATACTGCCTGAGGACTTTGGCCTGCTCCTGCCTGTGCTCGGCCATCTGGTCGAGCATGGCAATGGCTTGCGGATCTTGCGCTGTGGCTTGTTGTGCGGCGGTCATGAAGCCGGTCTCGAGACTGCTGCGGGAGTAACTGCGTTGGTTGGCGGCCTGCTTCTTCTCCGCTTCGTAGTGTGCGCGGGCTTTTTCGACGCTGCCGTGGTCGCGCACTGCCTCATTGACTTGTCGTGATCCTGGAATCTCGAGTGCAGCAAGCTGGTTGTCGCAATGCTGGATGCGTTTCTCAGCCTGCTGGAGGGACTGTTGATCGTTCCGCACCCTTTGGAGGAGCGCTGCATCCTGAATCAGCGAAGGGTCTGCGGTGAAGGTGTCCCGATGTTTCAGGATGATCCGGTCGCGTGCGTCATCCAAATCCCTGATCTGTTTCTGGATTTGATTCACCTTGTCGATGGTCGGCTGCATCTCCGCGATGATGGGCTTGAGCTCATCAGGGATCGGATCTTTTCTGTTCTTGTTCTCCGAGAGGGGGTGGTACTTGGCCCCATACTTGCCCTTGTAGCTGTTCTGAATCTGCTGCGATACGCTTGAGGGCGTGAAGTCGCCATTGTTGGGTTTGTTCCCCGTCTGGTTGTTGGCCATGGAGCCTGCCGCGAGAGCGGAGGCGGCTAGCAGTCGTGGGTTCCTGCGTTGCTGGGCCAGATCGTCAGCTTCTTCATCGAAACGGACTTCGTTCACTTTTTCCACGCCTTCGAGAGCCTGCTTTTCCAATGCGAGTTCCGCATTGATGGCGCCCAGACGCTTCTTGCGGTCTTCCTCGCCCATGCCCTTCTTGAGGGCGTCCACGCGCACTTCCCAGTTGTCGCATTCTTCGTAGAGGGCCGTCAGATCCTCTCTCTTTGCGATGATGCGCTCGTCTCCAGCTTCGATTCCGGGCGTATTTTCCAACAATTCGATCTCCGCCTCCAGCTTGTCGATCTGCTCCTGCAAAGGCGCGATTTCGAACTGCTCAATCATCCTTGCTTCAATGGCCTGCCGGTCTGCCTGGTTGGTGTTTACAACCGCATGCGAGATGTCGATCGCGAGGTTCCGATAGTTCGTGACATGACCTTCCTTGAGTTCAGCGGAAACTTTGTCGTGAGGGAAGTGATCAGAGATTGCTTTGTCGATCTGTATCGGGCTCAGCAGACCACGACTCACGGGTGGCGGCTGGCTTTGCTGCCGTGCTCTTCGTGATTCGTTCGCCTGAGGTGCGATGATAGGTTGGCTTTCCGCCTGCTCAGCTGCCAAAGGCATGCCATCGCCGGCATCTTTCTCCTTCGCTCTGATATTGGCTTTTGGCTGCTTCGGCCCTTCTTGTGCGGGTGGTGGCGGAGCTGGGTAGTTCGGGGCATTGGCCAGCACTTCTGGATCAGGCTGGATCGGCTGGTTTGGTGCCTGCGGCGGATTGGCATTGTTGCCCGGCACATTTTGTGCCGGTGGTGGCGGGGCGGGGTAGTTCGGGGCATTGGCGAGCACTTCTGGATCAGGCTGGATCGGCTGGATTGGCACCTGCGGCGGATTGACGTCGTTGCCCGGTGCGTTCTGCCCCTGGGCGTGCTGGGCCACTTGAGGCCCTTGTGAATAAGCCGTGGCGGTCTGGGCAAAATTTTTGATGCCTTCAAGATTGGCAAATCCACTGAGCACATTCTCGTGAGCTTCCTCGGGCGTGGCGGCTTGAAATTCATCAACCGAGATCACGACTTGCTGCGGGTAATGCTCAAATTCTTCAAGGAGCGGCGTCATATGGTTGTTCCCCTCACGTCCGAATTGATCCTGATTTGAATACACAATGCTCACAGGCATTGGAGTCGGGCGTTCACCTTGTGCTTCCACCAGTCGTCGCGTCTCGGCGATGTTGTCCATCAGGGTGGTGATCTCCCCTTTATCCGCCACCCGGCTCGCGTTGGGAGCCGCCTGCTTCATTTTGTTTTTCGTTTCCTGGCGGATCGAGCTGACCGTGGCGGTCAGGTGAAGTCCCGCTGCCTCGGGATTGTTGTTGGCGGCCACCAGCGCCGGATTGCCACCCAGGGAATAACCCGAGTAGGCCTGCATGTTCATGGGCACGCCCAACTCTTCCACGAGGTAGTTCTGCACCTGGCCGACGTAGGAGCGAATCTTGTTCTCGTTCGCATTGCGCGGGTAATCCAGCACCAGCAGGCCCACGCCCTGCTTTTTGAGGTCGTTGCCCATGTTTCTAATCAGCTTCTTATAATTCTCGGACGTACGGTCCATATCCGATCCTCCCAAAAAAGACGATGGTGGGCTTTCCAGGCCGCGCAGGAAGATGATATCCTTCGATCTGGTGCGTCTTTCCAGACTCTGGCGAGACGTAGCTCATCGCCACGATGTTAAGCTGGTCTTCGTTAACCGTTCCTGGAGGCGCACCAGGTATCGAAGTGGGATTAAGAATGGGCACCTGGTTCGGCCGTACTCTTTTAGGTTCTAAATCACCGAATATCTCCCTGTTGGCATACCAGTCGGCTGCTTTGCCAAGCAGGCTGCTTCCAGAGTAGCCAAGCGGTCCTTTGGGTTTTGGATTGGTGGACTCGCTGCTGAGGACGTCTTTCGGATTCTTGGGCATAGGGATTGATGAGTTGTCCGCCTCATTATCCAATCATCGCGCCGGTGTGACGATTTTCCCCGGCCTTGTCACAAACCGCTGCCATTCGGCTACTTGGGGTTCAGCGCTTCAATTCCCGAATGTTCTCCTTCCTCAAATTCCTGACCGCCGTCGGCATCGCCAGCTTTGGCGTCTGGTACATGCTTCAATACGACCGCATCAATGAGATCACGGGCGGCGTGGCCTTCATCTGCGTGCTGGCCGCCATGGTGCTCATCAAATGGCAGCCGGATTTCTCGCCGAAGGATTACATCGTCCAATACAAGAACCTCAAATGGCTGCCGGGAGAGTTTACGCGCCACTGGCTCATCACAGGTGACACCGGTGTCGGCAAGACGACCTCCGGCTTCAATCCGCTGCTGCATCAAATCAGCGTGAGCAGACCGAACTGGGGCGGCCTCATTCTCGGCGCGAAGGGTGATGAGCACTTTTTCGCCCTCGAGCACTTCACAGGCCATGGGCGGCCGGAGGCCGTGTGTGTGCTGGCGGTGCGGCCTGACCGGTTGGACAAGACCTGGCAACCCAAGGAACGCTACAACCTCGTCTCCGACATGCGCCTGCCTTACACAACGCATGCGAAGAACCTCGTCGATACCGGTGCCGCTTTGACCGAGGGCGAGCAGTCCTCTTTCTTCAAACCCGCAGCGCAGCAGGCACTCACCAGCGCCTTTGAGCTGCTCGAAACGCTTGGCAAACCCGTCAATGTGCTCCGCGCCTACGAGTTTCTCACGGACAAGTCGAAAATGGAGGAGCTCTTCAACGAGCTGCTCGATGCCGAAAGCACGCCGGAGCGCATCAAGCTGGCCAAATACTTCGACCAGACCTTTTTGAGCGCTCAGGCTGCCGAGCAAAAAGAAGGTCTCGTGGGCACGCTGAAGGTCATGCTCGGCTTTTTCACGCATCCGGACATCGCGGAGGTCTTTTGCTCCGACGAGCCGAACACCATCGACATCCAGGACGTGGACAAAGGCCGCGTGTTCTGCACCGCGATGCCGCAGACCTTCCAAACCGAGCGCCGCTACATCAACACCTATCTGAAGCTGCTCTTTTACACGCACGCCATGATGCGTTTCGACAAGCCGAAGAAGGAGCGCAAGACCGAGAACCTGCTCATCGCCCTCATGGACGAGTTCCAGGCGCTCGCCACCGCCAGCGAGGACGGCATTTCCGACCACAACGTGATCGACCGCCTCCGCGCCGCGAATTGCTGCCTCATCCTCGGCATGCAGAGTGATGCCTCGCTTTTCCCGGTGCTCGGCAAAGAAACGGCGCAGGTGCTTACGCTGAACTGCCGCAGCCGCATCGCCTTCCGTCAGCCTGATCCTGAGGGAGCGCAGGCCGTGGCCGAGTTCATCGCCAAGATCGAAAAGAAGAAGAAGTCCGTCTCCTCAGGCTTCCTCGGCAAGGATCGCAGCACCACCATCAACAAAGAATGGGACTACGAGGTGCAACCCGGCGAACTCATGAAGATGCCGGACGCCACCGCCTGGATCGTCCACCCGTCCAAAAACAAGATCAAGATGCGCATTCCCGCCATGGATGGCGCCGGCAAGATCCCGGACTGGTGGAAGTGAGGCACCTGACATCATAAAGAAAACCCCAAACTGTCTGTGCCATGCCTTATAAAACCCCCACAGAGAACGAAAAGAGCGCCGCACTCTCGGATGTGCTGCCCAAGTTCACCGAAAACGCTCTGGATAACCAAGTCCTGGCTCTTACCCACGGCACCAATCTTTACGATGCCAAGGAGACTCGAATCGACGCCGTAGATGCGCCCCAGCCCGATCAGGCACTGGCAGCGTTGGATTTCATCCGGAAAACAATGGACCAGCAGATGGGTGTCGGAACTGCGGATCGCATCTTGAGCCGTGTCTCACTGAAAAATCCAAATCAAATCGATGTCGGTGAGCTTAAGGCAATCGGTCAGGCTTACGCGCTAGAACTCGACGTACTCCGACAGCAGCTTGAAGACCCGAACAATGCAGTCGCTCAGAAATGGGCTGCCGCAGCCAACGGCCAAGCTGTGCCAGCGGCTAAGGGGGCAGCGGAAAGCCTGCAAGAATTGTTGGAGAACCCGGATGTGGAGTGGAAAGTGTCCACCTCAGGCTCTGGCGGCGCACTGCTGGCGGTCACACCAGACAAGAAAGGAGCGGTAGTCAAAATCGAGGAAAAGAGTGCCGTCCAGAAGGCCAGTGCTCTTTCCAGTGCGCTCGCAAACGGCTTCTCCGCTGGCGGCGGCGCTTATGAGGTGGCGGAAGTTGCGGATGAGTCGGAAAACGTAGCCGCTAAACAACTACTACAGGAAAAAGTGGAGCAACTAAAGGTCGATAACGCCGATAACCCTGCTGCCCTACGCCATCTCGAAAATCACGCGAAACAACTCAATAACAACGACATAGGGGTGGGCAAAATGAAGTTCGTCTCCGGCGTGCAGCTCAACAAACTGCCCCTGCCTGACAAGCTGGCCCTGCTACAGAATGGTCAGCTTGCCCATGAGATCGGCAAGGCGGCTGTTCTCTGCCCGGTGGCTGGTCTAGCAGACCATGCCGCGCCAGGAGTGACGGGATTGCCCACCAATATGTCGAACTTCATGATCAATGAAGAGACCGGCAAAATAGCCCCCATCGATTTCGACGCGAAGGACCTAGATAACGGGAACTACGGCGTCAAACAAGCCGGGGCTGGCGTGAAAAAGCTGGCGGAACTGGCCTCCAAGGCATGCCACTCAGCGGCTGACTTTGATCAGGTCGTCTCCGGCATGATGCAGGCTTTCGACGGCGGCACGAATAGTGAGGTGGCCGATGCCATGGGGGCTCTCAGCCCCAATGGCAACAATGAAGGCCTGTTCAGTGATGTGGAGCGTAAGGCCGTCGCTCCTCTCATGAATGAAGAGATCGCCAAAAAACAGGCCGTAGCCATGCTCAGTGGCGTGATCGACGGTCTGGCCTATCTCCAAGAACACCAGAAGACCATTCAAGAAGGCCTCGCTGCGGCTGGCATGGGTGACCCTGATGAATTGGACGAGGGCTTCCAAGCAGTGAAGGGTATGGATTTCCCAGAAATGCGTCAGGAGATGCGTATCAATAGCCTGCGTGTTGATCCAGACCAAATCCAGGATGAATCAGTAAAGAAAGACGTGAAGTATAGAAAAGGCCAAGTCGAGGCATCAAAGGATCGGATAGCGAAGGCCAAAGAGACCATTGCCCAGATCAATCAAGATATAGGAGACCTCGAACGACAAATTGCCGAGAAAAAAGGCATTTTTTCTGGAGGGGATCGAAAAAAGTTGGGGGAGCAGCTTTCTGTCAAAAAGGCCGAGTTGCTACAAAATGAAAGGCAACTAACTCAACTCACAGCAAAACTAGCAGAACGAGAGAACTCTTTCGATCAAAGTCTGAGACAAGCAGCGCGGCCTCCTCGACAGAATATGAACAGGGGAGAGCTAGCGCAAAAACGGCAGGCAGTCGTCGATCTCGATCCCTCACAAATCCTTGAAGCATACCAAAACAAGCGGCCTCCATTAGTGCCACCACGCAGTGACTTTTCTTTGGGAAAAGTACCACCACCGTCACCGTCCTTTATATCAGCAAATCAGGACACCCAGCCATCTATTTCTCCCCGCGTGGCTGATAGTCTGAAAAAGACGCCTCCTCGTCCAGCACGCATGGATATGACCCAGCGACCGCTTCCTACGCCCCCGGGCGTCAACCCACCTGGGAACAACAACAATACCCAAGCATCAAAGGTGGCTGATGGCATGAAGTCGCCACTGCCACGCCGTCCTGCACCAAAACTCGTGATGAAACAAAACACGCCTGTCACCACAGTGGCAGATGACTTTCAGCCGCCGACCCGCCAGCGCCCCAATGCCACCGCAGACCAGCAAGAGCTTCCAAAGGTGTCTCCGAGGGGCTCCGGATTGTTCAATAAATGAAACAAGCAGTCCTTTATGAATGACACCGTCAGCGCGGCCAGGCGGCGGCAGGCAGGATCGGCGTTTGATCCACGCCAAACCAGCAAAAAACACAAACCATGCCACGCGAAAACATCGACCAAGTGATCGAAGAACTCGATGCCCGGGTTCTTGAAAAGGAAAACGCCATGCGCGCTGGCCCAGCCGGACGCCTCGACTATGTCAAGGAGCAGCTCCGGGAGATCGCCAACACCCCAGACCCGCAGCAGGCGGCTCAAAAGGCATTCAATCTTATGCAGGATGTCGACAACGCGATTGTGGGCGAGGCCGCCGCGAAGGCGCTGCTGATGCGTGAGGACGGCCAGGCTCTGTGTGTCGAGGTGGGAAAGAACCTGCTCCTCGCGGAACTGCAAAAGCCGGGCATGCGAACGGATGCCTTTGTCCGTGAATCGGTGGCTATCAATGGTTTCGGGATGGAGGTCATCCGCGAGGGAAGTCCCGAGATGATTCAGCGCATCGAAGCAGGCGCTCAGGAGATTCATGCCAGGGCCCAGGCGGCCAATGTCGCAGACATGAATGCCGAGCAAAAGCTCCAGCATGAGGCTGCACTCGCCTCAGACATGATCGACCTCGCCACGGCTCCGCTGCAAGGCCCCGCTGCCGAGCAGTACCTGAGAGCGATGGCGGAGGTCATCAACGGCAACGACCCGGTGTACAACCAGCGCATGAACGCTCTCGCCGGTAAAGGAGCCAGCCCGCAGCAGGTGCAGCTTAACAAGGCGAAGTTGGCTGAGGGTTTTCTAAACAACATCTCCGCCTTGAGGGTGGTGGGCCCCGAACTCAACAAACTCCGCGTCAACGAGCACTGGGGAAACGCCAACCAGATAATGCTGAAGGTGATCAGCGGCTACCGGAACGAGAACCTCAACAATCTATCCGCGCGTTTCCAGGCGCTTGCGCCGCGAGCTTTCACGCCAGAAAACCGACAGAAAGTGCGGGCCATGTTCGGGCGCATGAACGATGCCCAGCAGGCACCGGCTCTCGGCCTGAATCTTATCCAGGGCGCCCAGCAGGACTCCCCACAGCGCGCCGCCCGCCTCGCTGATGCCATCCAGGCCCGTCCAGAGGCTGTCTATAACCCGGCCGCGCAGCAGCAGCCGGCAGTCAACGCCGGCGACCAGCAGCAGCCGGCAGTCAACGCCGGTGACCAGCAGCAGCCGGCAGTCAACGCCGGCGACCAGCAGCAACGAAGGAGTCGTTTTGCCTCCGTGCGTGATGCCCTCTCTGCCGGTGTCAACCGGGTCAGAAACACCGTCGGTGAAAGCCTCGAAAACAAGGGGAATGAGCAAAAGCTCGGTGATGTTGCGGCCGACAAAGTCGAACTGTACAAAAGCATGCAGGAAGCCCTCAAAGAAATGGAGCGCCTGGACAGAGAGGCCTCCATCGGTGCCGCAATGAGCAGCCGGCAGGGAACAAATGATTTTCATAACCCCCAGATTCCGAGCTCCATCGAGAATCTGAAAGCAGAGATGGCAAGCATGGAGAGAAATGACCCCGGCCTCAAACAGCTCGACCGCAGCAAGGTGGGGCAGATTGTTCACAGCAAGATCCGAGGCGCTGCCAAGGCTGTTGGCAGCAAGTTGAAAGCCTGAGATACTATTTTCTGACTAGCCTGCGTTTCATAACCTAAACACACCACACTCATGCCTGACTATCAACCACCTGCCACGAACGAACAGCAACTAGCACAGCAAGAAATCCACGCTGCGGACAACATGATGGATGTGGTGGATGCAAGCTTGAGGCATCTTGATGTGAAAGATGAGAATGGTGGCATCGGTGCCATGTCAAAAATCGTCTATCAGAGCATCCAGTCCAATCCCCACCTCTCCGGCCAGGACAAGCAGGCTGCCTGCTGTGTCATCGGACGTGAAATCACCCGGCAACAAGTAAAAGAGAGTGAGAGGCAGAACGCCCCAGCAACCTTTCTCCGCGAACCCACTGCGCAAGTGAGGTTTCTCACCGCAGTGGTTGAGGACAAAGCACAGCGTTACATCCAAAGCGTCACCAATCAGGCCCTGCAATCAGGCAGGCAGCACAATGGCGCGGATCCAGAGCAGGCGAATACCACTCGGGATATTCTCAATGCGATCAACGAGGAGAAGCACCAGATCTCTGACGATGCCGTCGAATTCCTGCAAAATTGTGCACAGGAGGCGCAAAGCCTTCCTAACGGCCAAATGGCACTCATGCGTAGCACTCTGCTGCTAACTAATGTCTGCTCGTCCATCATGAACGCCACTCGGGTAACACAGGAGACTGATCCGGCAGCGAAGCTGACCTTTCGCGCCAACACTCGTGTTTTGCAAAACGTGAACAACATCGGCAACAACGGCGCAGATTCTTTGGATGCTACCTTTCTGGCGACCTTTGATCAAATCGCCACCGGGAACAAACAAGCCCTACGTCAGGGCGCCCCTGTGCCCAACGTGCTCCAGTCGCTCAACAACAAGCTCATCAATGCAGAGGCTAAGACTGCCCAGCGGCAGCAGAAACTCGAAGAATACCTCGGACGCAAGAATGCGGTGCAGCAAACGAGAAACCTCAAACAGCAATCAATAGATAATGCTGCTAACAACCCGAACGTCCCCGAGGCTCATCGGCAGAAACAAGCCGCCGCCATTCAGAAGCTGGATCATAAAAGCGTGAGGCTCGATGCCAAGATCGACCGCCAAAATCAAAAGGTCGATCGCTCAGAGCAGCGCTTGGACAATCTAAAATCCCGCATTGGGCGTCACTAACATCCACAACCCTTCTCTTCACCGCACTCATGCCCTCCCTCACTCCCCTTCTCGCCAATTTCTCCGCTCAGGAACTTCAACAGCTCGCCTCTTTTGGCGATTCACGCACCTTTCAGGCCGATGACGTCGTCATCCGGCAGGGTGAGGACAATGATCATCTGTATCTCGTGCTCAAAGGCCGCCTGGAGGTGTTTCAGGGGGTGGAAGGACCAGACCTCAGTGTGGCCGTGCTGGAGGCGGGAGACTCGCTGGGGGAGGTGAGCGTGTTCGATCCGGGGCCGGCGAGTGCACTGGTGAAGGCGATGGTCGAATCGGAGGTTTGGCTCATCACGCGTGACAGTCTGGACAACCTCTTCGCGGCCAATCCGAAGGTGGCCTACCGGCTGGTGAGCCGCATCGCCACCTGCCTCTCCAAGCGATTGCGGGAGATGAATGACAAGCTGGTGGACTTGGCGAACCGGTGAAGCGCGGATTCGGAGCCTCGCTCTTGCTCTCCCTCTTCAACCTCCGCCATGAAGGCTTGAGATGAGGAACAAGAGCATGAGAGCATGCCTCATTTCACGCTGTGGGCATGTTTTCCGCCGGCGGGATTTTCGCCGAGCTTGATGCCTTTTTCGGCGAGTTCGTTGCGCACGCTTTTGACGCCGGAACCGATCTCTTTTCCCAAATTCTTGCCGATTTCGGCTCCTTTCTCGCCAGCGACGGCGGAGCCGATGGCACCGCCAATTTTGCCACCGATGCCTCGCGCATGGTCCACGGCCAGATTGGCCACCTGTCCGGCGATGTTGCCGGCCACTTTGCCGAGCACTTGGCCCACGGTCTTGGCTTTCTCGCCTCCGATGGCTCCGCCGAGCAAGCCGCCGATTTTTTTTCCGATGACTCCGCCGATGTCGAGGCTGGCAGCGGCCTCTTTTTGACGCTGAGCGTGGTCTTCGGCCTCGGGGCCACCTTGACCCTGGCCCTGGCCCTGGCCCTGGGCTTGGCTTTTGCCTCCGACTTTGCCAAAGAGCTTCTTGATGCCAGCGCCGACGGCTTCGCCGATGAGCTTGCCATGCTCGGCATTGCCCTGGCCGCTCATGATGCCCTTCATGCCCTCCTCAAACTTCTCCTTGGGTGTCTTCGGCTTATTGGCACCGCCAGGGGCGGTGTCGTGGATGACGGTCGTCGTGGAGGTGCGGCCCGCGGCCATGTTTGGGCCCTCGGGTGCTTGGTTTTTCACGGCCGGAGCTTCCTGCTCTAGCTCTGGCTGGTCCAGTTCCTGATCTTCTTCAGGTGGTGGTGGCTGATGAAGGGGATTGTGTGGATTGACAGCAGGTGCGTCCACGGGCGGCGGCACATCCGCTAGGTTTTGCTGCGCCTGTGGGGCTTGTGGCTGCTGGTTCATCTGCTGCTGAACCATTTGCTGCTGCTGGTACATCTGCTGCAGCATGCCGACCTCTTGCTGTGCGATCTGTTGATAGCCCTCCGGCATCTGCATTTGCTGGAGCTGCTGCAGGTCATCGTACATTTGAAACATCCGCTGCTGGTTCTGCGGCTGAATCTGCTGCTCCATGGGCATCTGCTGCATCTCCTGCATCTCTTTGTAGATATCTTCCAGGAGCATCTCCTGAAGCATGAGCACATGCGCCTGACGGTTCTCGATGACTTTCATGAAACCCTCCTGCAGTTCCTGATCCGGCAGTGGTGGCTCCATGAGCTGCTGCATCTCCTGGAGCTGCTGCTGTATTTCCATGAGCCGCTTGGGGTCGTTGGTGTAAGAGACAACGCCTTGCTTCTGGTACAGGCTGTAGAGCTTCTGCGCCTGCTCCATCTGGGCGGGAGTGTACTGGGGCTCGGCTTGTGCATTTGCCGACTGGCCCTGGTCGGGTTGAAAGGCTTGTTCCTGCGGCGCTTGGGAGTCTTCGTTTTCAGGCATGAGAGGAGTGTTTTTGAGATTTGCTGGTGAGAATTACATTTTCATGCCTTTGCCCATGCCGAGGCCTTTGCCGAGTCCGCCACCGAGTTTATAACCTTCTTCGGCGAGGGACATGCGCACGGTTTTGATGCCTTGATCGACACCTTTGCCCACCGCGCCGCCGACCTGCTCGCCGACTTGCTGGCCGACTTGGCTACCAACCATCCCGCCGACCTGCTTGCCAACGGCGGACCCTACTGCCGTGCCTACGACGGGTATGGCGCTGCCGACGGCCGCTCCGACGGCGCCGCCTGCGGCACTGCCTGCGGCCTTACCGACGGCTTTACCGGCCGTACCGCCGACTTGCTTGCCGATGCCTTCTCCCATGCCCTGCTCCTCGCCCTCACCTTCGCCGCCCGCGCCACCTCCACCGAGTCCGCCGAGCAGACCACCCGCGCCACCGCCTCCAGCGAGGCCACCGACGCCTTTGAGAAGATCACCACCTCCACCGCCTGCCAGGCTGGTCACTCCTTTGAGCAAATCACCGCCTCCAGCGCCACCGCCACCGCCGAGGCCGCTGAGCAGGCTGGCTGCTCCAGCGCCCTCTTTGCCACCACCCGCGCCGCCGATACCGCCGGTGATGCCTTTCATGGCCTGATCACCTGCCCCACCGATGGCTCCACCCACTTCACCGCCAATTTTTGAGCCCACCTGATCGCCGATCTGGCCGCCGACTTGCGAGCCGACCTGCTTGCCAACGGCGGAGCCCACGGCGGTGCCGACCACAGGGATCGCACTGCCGATGGCCGCTCCCGCTGCGCTTCCCACGGCGCTCCCTGCGGCCTTACCGACGGCTTTGCCTGCGGTTCCGCCAATTTTTTCGCCAACACCTTTACCGAGGGACTTCCCCATTCCGTCTTGTTCTTGTTCTTCAGGCATGGTGTGTGGTGAGGGTAGGATCAAAAGAGCATCGGGAAGGCTTGCCCGGCGCATCTTGGAATAGCCAAAAGCCACCGAGTTGTGACAGGGCGGCAGGCTTTTCCTTCTACCGCGGCGTTGCCTGAGGCCTATTTGCCCGCCAGAGTTCTCGTCATGCACTCCGGTTCACCCACTTCGAGCCATCAGCCCGCTGCGGGGCTGTTTGACCTCGCCATGACGGACGATGAGACGCTGACAGAACCTGAAGCGGAGGCGACGCAGAGCCCGGAGCTGCCGGGCACGCTCGTCGCAGGACGCTATGAACTGGTGAGCGTGCTGGGGGAGGGCGGCACGGGCAAGGTGTGGCTGGCAAGGCAGACCGATCCAGTGAAACGCCATGTGGCCGTGAAGATCATCCGCCCCGGTTTGCTCATGAAGCCGGTCTCCGCTCGCTTCAGTCGTGAGCATCAAGTGCTCGCCCATCTCGGTCACCCAAATGTGGCGGCGGTTTTTGATGCGGGTGAGCTGGAGGATGGGCGCACGTTTTTCGTGATGGAGGCAGTCACAGGCTCCGCGATCACCCGCTGGGTGCGTGATCGCGGTTTACCGCTGCACGAGAGGCTGGCCATCTTCCATCAGGCATGCCTGGCGGTGGAGCATGCGCACCAGCGCGGCATTCTGCACCGGGATCTGAAGCCCTCGAACGTCATGGTGATGGAGCTCGAAGGCATGCCGGTGGTGAAGGTGATCGACTTTGGCATCGCAAAGGCCCTCGAGGGTGATCTCGCACTCGGCCAGGATGTCACGCTGCGCGGCACCGTGCTGGGCACGCCACGTTACATGAGCCCGGAGCAGGCGGCGCTCACCGGGCAGGAGATGGATGCGCGGGCGGATGTGTACTCGCTCGGTGTGCTGCTTTACGAAGTGCTCACCGGCACCACGCCCATCCGCGAGGAGGACGAGACGAAAGACACGCCGCTGCGCGAGCTGCTGCGCCGCGTATGCGAGGATGAGATCGAACCACCGAGCCGACGTGTGATGAAAAACGCACCCGCTCATGCTGTCCATGCCCGCGAGCTGCGTCGTGAGCTGGACTGGATCACGCTCCGTGCCTTGCAAAAGGATCCTACGATGCGCTACGACTCCGTTCAGAGCTTGGCGAACGATATGCAGCGGTTCATGGACGGCCACGCCGTGCAGGCGGGGCCAGCAGGAGTGCGTTATCGCGCCTCAAACTGGATGAAAAGGCACCGCACCGCCCTGCGTGCCGCTGCGGCGGTCATTGTGGCACTGGGGGGAGGCCTTGCCGCCACGATGTGGGCGCTCGATCATGCCGAGAAGCAACGGCTGCTCGCTCAAGATCAAACACAACTGGCAGACCAGGTCAGTGCTCATCTCACCGAGCTGCTCGCCAATGCCAAAACGCACGCAGAGTCCGGCCTGAACACGCAAATGCTGCGCAAGCTGGCGGATCAGCAGGCGGAGGGCATGGAGCGCTTCGCCAGCCAGCCGCGCACGCAGGCGGAGCTGGCCAGGCAGCTCGGCAATCTTTACACCGCCCTGGGCGAGCAACCACGAGCACAGCCCTGGTTTGCGCGGCATGCGGAGCTCATCGCGCAGCTTGATGGAGCGGATTCCGCCGAGGGGCTTTCCGCACTATACAACGCGGCCTGGCGCTATGTTGACCTCCAGGATAATGCCAAGGCCATCCCGCTGCTGCGCCGCTGCGTGGCGGGATTTGACCGGCTGCCAGGGCATGCCTACTCCGCGGTCATGGCCCGCAAGGAGCTGGGCAGGTCTCTCGCACGTGAGGGAGAGCATGCGGAGGCGCAAAAACTGATGGAGGAGGTGCTACGCGGGATGGAAGGTCGTGCGCCGGAGGAGCTGGCTCGTGTGCTTCGGGATCAGGCCGAGGTGCTGCGTTCGGATAAAAAGAACGAGGAGGCCATCGCGGCGCTGCGCCGGGCGCTGGAGATACTTCCCGCCAAGGAGGAAACCGTCTCCCAACGCTCCTATATCCTGCTCACGCTTTCATCGGTGAGCCAGGAGAGCGGGCGCTACGAGGAGGCGTTGGCCGCTTCCAACGATCGCTTGCAGCTCGTGGAGCGGCAGCATGGCCCGGCGCATCAAAAGATGTACGACTCACTCATCGAGCATGCGAGGGTGGCCTCCCACATCCCTGGCATGCCGGGCGCGGAGGCGGCGGCACGGCGGGCGCTGGAAATCGCCAGAAACGGGGCGCATGAAACGAGGCTGGCCGCTGCCTGGACGACCCTGGCCGAGTGCCTGCGACTGCAAAAGCGCATGAAGGAATCCGAGCAGGCGGTGCGGGATGCACTGGCGGAGCTGGAGGGCAAGCAGCCCGAGCGATGGCGTGTGATGGAGCTGCACCGCCGCCTGGGGGACCTGCTCACCGCCCGCCAGGACTTCCCCGCCGCCCTGGATGCCTATGAAGCGGCCGAGAGCGAGTGGTTTGAGCCTTCACCGGGCCGACAGCCGGAGGTCTCACGCCTGCTCCCGAGCAGCCTGGTGGCTTTTTACGAGCAGGCAGCCCGCCAGGACTCGCCTCTCGCTGATCCTGATGAACTGGCGAAGTGGCGGACGAAGCTAGCGGAGATGGATGAGCGGTGACGACCTACTTGGCCCCCACCACCACGGCAGGCCTCGGATACATGGCGGTGCGCATGGCTCGGCGTTCGGGCTTGGGCAGGGTGACGAGCACATAATAATGCGTCCATGCCATCTTCGCGTCACGCACGCCCACACCTTCGGCCCAGTGGCGGGCCTCCTCGCCGGTCATGGGGCGTGGCAGACTGGCGATGTGGATGTTCGATTCCCGCCAGCCGCTTTGTTTCGGCCTCGCGGGATGATCATGCCAGATGAGAAACTCCACGCGACTGCCCACCGGGATGACGTCATGATCGTTGAGCCAGAGAGGCGGCGCGGAGCAGGCGAGGAGGCCGAAAAGAGCGAGAAGGCAGAGGCAGGATTTCATAGCTTCGGAGTCTTGGGTTTGGATTTGAGCATCTGGGCACCTTTCTGCTCCCACGGGCCGCCCCAGCGGTCGTAGGCGGCCATGACACCGATGCCAAGAAAGATGGCCATCGCGGCTTTTCCCCTGCCGGTGCCGAGCGCGGCAAGGATGAAGAGCACGCTGAATGTATAGCGCCAGGCCTCCGGGTGGAGCCGGTAAAACAGGCGCACGGCATCGCGGCGTTCACGCAGGAGTGATAGCAAGTGATCCATGTTGAACTCGGAGGGTTCCAGAGGCGGGTTGGCCAGCCATGAGGGCTTCACGGACGGCATGGCGGCACAAAGTCTCCGCCGTGGCTCGCATGCGCCGCACGCCGAGTCGCGGCTCGACGCCTTGAGAAACAAGAAGCTCGAGGACGCCTTCGCCGGCTTCGAGCTGATAGCCTTTCTCACGCAGTAGCTTCAATTCTTTGCCGAGCATGATGGCGGCGATTTTCTTCTGAGCTGCGTAGCCGAGTTTTTGGAAGACGCAGCGCACGTTGAAGCGGGCGAGCACTTCGGGACGCAGTTCGGCGGCGGCGAGATCCTCGATGAATCGCTCGACGGTGGCCATGGGGCTGTTTTTGAGCTCCATCAGGGCATCCGCACCGATGTTGGAAGTGGCCACGATGTAGAAATTGCAGAGGTTGAGTGTGTCGCCATTCGCCACGGTGATGCGACCGGCATCGAGCACCTGGAGAAAGATGTCGAGCACGCGTGGATGGGCCTTTTCGATTTCGTCGAATAGGATCACACCTCGGCCCTCGGCGCGGTCGTAGAATCGGCCGAGATTGCCACGAGAGCTGTTGTCCTTGCCGAGGAGCAGTCCGAGCGATTCCTGGTTTTGATACTCGGACATGTCGAGGCGGATGCAGTGCTTCTGCACATCCTGGTAGATGTATTCGGTGATGAGGAGGGTGATTTCCGTTTTACCGACACCCGTGGGCCCGAGGAGCAGAAAGGTGCCTTTGGGCCGTTTCGGGTCAGCGAGACCCAGCTCGCCATTTTGCACGATGGGCACGACTTTGGGAATGACGTGCTCTTGGCCGATGATGCGCTCGTCAAGAAAGGGACGAAGCCCCTGGATGTGGGCGAGATTCACGGCGGAAGGTGCTGGGGTCATTTTTTCGGCACGAGGCTCTGGCTGGAGTTCCGGATGCGGAGGCGCTCTGCCTCTTCCATGGCTTCGATGCGTTCCTGAGCCTGCTTGAGCTGCGCTTGGAGGCTGGCACGCTCTTGCAGCGTCTGGGCGAGATATGCCTGCACATCGCTGACGTCTTTTTCGGCTTTTTGGAAATCTGATTTTTTCTTCAAAAGCTCGGCACGGAGCACATCGAGGTCCGCCATGGATTTGCGGAGGGATTCGGACTTCGCGGCGAGGGCCTGGCGTTCCTGCTTCACGAGATCGTCGTCAGGGATTTCCTTGCGTGAGGGATCACGCACGCCGAGCACGACGCCGCGTGAATCCATGGGCGTGGCGGGCAGGCGGGTATCCCAGCGGGCGTTTTGCTCGACGCGATAAACGGTGTGTGCCTCGTGCATTTGCTGGCGGTCATGGCTCGGCAGGCGGCCGAGGTGGTAGGCATGCACTTCATCGCTGTAGCGCACGCGGGAGACGTCCTCGGGATCGAGCTCGCGGCCCTTGGGCCAGCCAGCGACGACGTTTTTGGAGTAAGTGGGGATGAAGGCGCTCTCCTGATCTTGCTCTGGATAGATGAGCGGATCATCGGACATGGGATCACTGGACCGGCAGGCGGAAAGCAGCGCGGCGAGGGCGAGGAGGGCGGCGGCGGCGAGGAGCTTCGAGGTCATGGGGTGCTGCTGCTGGAGGTGGGGGTGACGGCGGGAAAGGTGGGGGAGGGATTGTCGAGGGTGGTCCTAACGGTGTCGCCGCCGCTGCTGCTACTGCTGCTGCCGCCAGTGGGTGTGGCGATGATCTGGCGTACGTTGTTGATCTGCTCGGAGGCCTGCTGCTGCTGGCGGGTCTTTTCCATCTCAGCGGCACGCTCCGTGTCACGGGTGACGGTGGCATCGCCATCGGCGAGAGCCTGCGCATGCGCGGCCTGGGCGAGCTGCCAGCTCGATACGGGCTGCCCGCCCTGCTTCAGCCCGGCGATGCTGGCCATCTCCGGCTCGAAAACATCGAGCGTGTAGATGTAGAAAGTGGTGCCAGCGGCCACGCGGACGAAGTCGAGATCCTGACTGAGTTTTTGGGTGAGCATGCCGGAGTAGGCGGAGGCGGCCTGTGAGCCGCCACCGAGGGCGGCGTTGCGGGTGGTGTTCTGCGGGGCGAGGCCGTAGATGGTCTGAAACTGCTGCTGGTTGTTGTTCATGATGCCCTGGAGGGCCTCGGCGATGAGGATCTTCACTTCGGCATACTCGTCGTTTTTGATAACGCGGCCACGGATGCCTGCGGAGCCATCGGTGACGGCGAAGGTGCCATCCGTGAGCTTTTCATGATCGAGCGCGATACCACTGATGCTGTATTCACGGCCATCATCCCAGATGAAGGTGAAGTTTCCTTTCACCTCGATGCGGTCACGCGTGCGGCCACCGCCTGCCTTGGCATGCACCTGAGTGCCGGCGGGCAGGACGAGCTGATGATTCCAATACACATCCTCGACGACGAGGCCGAGCACGGGCGTCTGGATGGAGGAGGAGTCCACCGTGATGACGAGGGCTGCTTTGATCAAGATGCCACGCGGGGCGAACAAACGTGGCACGCTGGGCACGAAGGGCTCTTTCGGGCTGGAATTGACATGCACGAGGGTGGGGAAGGGCGGTGCCTTCTCGGGCTTCTTGCTAGAGTTGGAGACTGGACCAGAGACGAGGCTGGGCGGCGGTGGCTTTTTCGGCGGCACGATGAAGCGCTCCACCTGATCATCACTGCCGAGCTTGGCGGTGCGCTTCTCACCGAGGTTCACGGTCTTGTCTTCGGCGACGAGCGTGGTCTTGGGAGCGGGTGCGCCGGTCTTTTCATCCTTCGGATTGGCCGTGGCATTGACGGAGGAGGGCGGCTGCTTGCTGACGAAATAGGCGGCACCACCGATACCGACGACCACGAGCAGCAGCAACATCTGCACGGCGGGCTTTTGGAAATGCTGGAGCATGAGGGGAAAGACGTGATGGGTTTATTTGCCTTCGAGAAGGGCATCACCGGCGAGCTCGGGAAGGAGCAGCGGGGCACGCCCAGGCTCAGGGAGCTCGACACGGAAGTCTTGCTGAATGGAAAGGCCCTCACGAGTGCCGCCGGGGCCGCCCTGAAGGATGATGTCGAGCGCCTGGCGCTGGCCGGGCTCGATGGTGTTGGCGCAATCGACGAGTTGGGTGTCGTAACTGCGACCGCCGACGCGGATCTTCGTGCCCATCGGCTCGAACTCGAAGGGCTTGGCACCATTGTTGGTGATCCAGCAGCGGAAGACGGTGAGGTCTTTGGCGGGATTGCGCTGGATCTCGTAAATGGTGGTGACCATGTCCTTCTGCGAGGTGGTCATCTCGAGGCCGTTGCGCTCCAGCCAGCCGTTGAAGAGGCCGGGATTGAGTGGCTGGAGAGCTTTGCGGTTTCGAGCTTTGCTGAGCATGCCGACGAGTTCTTCGGCGCTGTATTTGATGCGGTTGTCAACGACCTTGTCCGGTGAGACTTCGACGGCGGCGCTGGTCTGCGCGGGTGGTGAGACGAGGATGGCAAGGTTGGCCTCATCGGCGGCATTGAAGCGCAGGAGGTAGATGCTGCGGGTGGTGCGCACGGTGGCGTGGCATGGCTCGCCGGGCTTGATAAGGCGGACGACGAGCGTATCACCGGCCACGTTTTCATAATGGACGATGGCCACCTTGGAGTTGGTCATCTGGTTCACCTCGCCGGGATCGGTGACGAGGCCATAGCCGGTGAGCAGGCTGATCTTTTCCGGGAAGGTGATGGTCGTGGCCACATTGCTGTTGATGGCGATGTCGTGGACGTGGTTCTTCGGATCGAGGCGCACCAGTTCGCGGCCGGCCTGTACCTGGGCGAAGGTTTCCCCGGCCAGGACAAACAAAAGAAGCTGAAAAAAGAGTGCGGGCTTATTCATGGCTCGGTGACGGGCTCGAGGGTCAGGCTGGCGAGTTCCTCCACTTGGGAGGGAAAGCCCCTGTTGGAGATGATGAGCAGATTTTGGTGCCATTTGACCTTCAGTTCGAAGCGGTAGAACTCCACCTTCTCCTTGCCTTGGAAGATGCTGTCGCGCCGCACAATGCCGGTGGTGGAGGTGCCCACGCGGGTGCTTCTGGTGCCGATGATGGTGGTCTTTTCGATGGTGACCGTCTGCTTCACCTGCTGGCTCCTGAAGTAATTCTGTTCTTTCTCCAGCTCCGTTTCGATCTGCTGCTCGGCGGGCTTGTCACGCTTTTCATTTTCCCAGTAGAGCTTTGGCAGGCGGTCTGCATACACAAGACCTTCCGCCGTGCGGGTGAGCAGCGTCTCGGCCAGGAGATCGCCCATCTGCACATGCATGCCGTTGTTTTGCTCGTGGTTAAAGACGAGGCCCGAGGGCACATAAAAGGCCCCCGCTGTATCCATCACCACAAAAGTCGGGAGCTTCTTGACGACCGCTGAGAGCATCATGAGGTAGGTGCCGCAGCCCGCGCCGACAAAGCAGGCCACGAGGAACCAAAAGGCCGCCGTGTGATCCCTCACGACGAGAGTATCAATGGCGCTGCGGCGTTTTTCAGGTTTGGCGGACATGACGAGTGAGGTTGATTAGCGGGCCTCTTCGGAGCTGGAGATGGAGGAGAGGCGGTATTCGATGTTGTTGCACACGAAGGGGAAGCGCCGGCTATCACGCAGGTTCGGATTACGCACCCACTCGAGACGAGCGGAGACGGCGAGGGACTGCGTGATGGCCTCATGGCTGGTGGGGTCCACGCTCACACGCACGATCTGCCCAGTGGCAACGGTCTCGGCTCCGCCCGTGGGCGAGTACTCGACACTCACCGGCCCGACTTCCATGAGCTGATGAATGCGCCGTGTGGAGAAATCATAGGCCGCGTCTCGTTCATCGAGATCCACCTGCTCGCGAGCGAGATCGATGAAGAGCAGCGGGATGCGCTCTTTGTTGAGGATGCCCTTCGGCCCGCGGTTCAGGAAGGTCTCCAGCGCATGCCGCGTGTGATAATTGATCACGTCATTAAGTTCCTGCTGGTCGAGTGAGCGGTCGAGGTAGAACTCGGACTGCGCCACGGGGACGTAAAGCATGCTGCCACGGCTGGTGTCGGCCACCTCATAGCTGTACCAGGCTGTGCCAACGAGGAAGGCGCAGGCGAGCAGGAACCAGAATAGCGCCAGTTTTTCCTTGGAGATGAAGATGTCAGTCACGCCTTTCATGGATCAGTTTAATCGGGGTCCTTGGATTCCGCACCGGAGGCCATACCACCGATGGAGCTACCCATGCCGGTCACCATGCCGCCAGCGCCGCTGATGGCAGAGGAGGCCGTGCTGCCAACACCGGGCACCATACCTGCCACCGCAGCACTAGCAGAGACGCCCGCGCCTACACCGGCCATGGCCGAATTCACCGCCTGACCTGCAAAGGCGAGGCCAATCTGTGTGCCTTTGACGACCGCCGCATGAATGATCTTGGGCGCACCGAAGATGACAAACATGATCCAGGTGGCCACGGCAATGACGAGACAGAAGATGGCGATGGTTTCGATGACCACCCCCCAGGCAGGATTCAGCAGCAGCGTGGCGGTGAGGAGGAGGATGATGTCAATACCCTTCTGCAGTAAGAAGTCAGCCAAGAGCAGGCCGATGCCCCAGCCCAGCGGCCACATGCAGATGGCAAGGAGTCCGGTGAAGTAGGTCACTGCGACGGAGCGTTTTTCCTCGAAGAGGAAAAAGCCAAAGAAGATCGGCGAGGCCGCAGCTCCGATGTAGAGCGCCATGATCTGCACCTGATAGGCGAAGAAGAAGATGAAGTAGCAAAGCAGCCCGATGATGATCATGCAGAAAGCCGCGATGATGTTCGCGATGTAATCAATGATGGCGAGTGGATCGACGATGAGCCCCATGAGGCCGCTCGCATCCGTGTCGATATCGAGATCTTCGAAGCTTTTGCCGAAATTCTCCATCAGGCCGAGCGGATCGACCTCAAGGACTTCGAGCAGATCATCGCTAAGCGCCACCCGCACTTCCTCAATGAGCCACTCCGGGAAAAACGGCATGATCACGCCTACGAGGCCGGTATAAAGAATGGTGGAGAACGCCCCATCGAAGCTGCCGCCCATGATGCCTTTGTAAGCCGTGAGCAGCAGCCCCAAGAAGGCGAAGGTGAAGGTGAAAAGCTGGAGATTATCGAAGATGATCGAGCAGGTCTCCTGTAGGTCCGAGTAGAAGTCATCCATGAGACCAAAGGCATCCGCGAAGCTGGCGAGCATGGGACGAGGGAGGTTCATGGTAGTTGAAAGGGTGAAAGCGATTTCAGTTACTTTTTCGATCCCCAGCTCAAACTACTGAAGGGCTTCACGGCGGTGCCGGTGCCTGATGCGCCAGTGCCAGTGCCTGTGCCAGTTGTACCGGTGCCGGAACTGGCAGCGGCCTTCGCTTTATCGACATTGTGTTTGCGTTCGAGGGTGCGGGCTTCGGACTTCGCACGGGCTTCGATTTGGGCTTGTAGCTTCAGCTTCTCTTGCAGCACCTCGTAGTCCTGCTTGCTCTTGGTCATTTCGGCCCGTGCGCTGGCGATCTGGGCTTCGATGGTGTTGAGAGCGGCCTGGAGCTTGATGGCGCTAGCCACGTCGGTAGCGGCGCTGAGCTGGTCGAGCAGGGCTGGGCGCTGCTCCTCCAGTTTGGTGATGCGCTCGTCGGCCTGCTGGGATTTTTCGGCGAGACTGGTCAGATCCCCCATGAGTGCTCCTTGCAGCTTGTAGTGCGCGGGATCGCGATCGAGCGTCACCATCACATCGGTGCCTTGTTTTTTGCTCTCCGCCTTGTCCTTAAAGGTCACGGTGGGATTCACTGCGGTGACGAGACCGTAGGCATTATCGCCAAAGGCCTCGCTACCGGTGGTGGCACGCAGCCTTGCCTCACGATCCACGCCATTGGCTGCTGCCTGAGCGGAGAGAGCCATGTCCTCCTTAATGAGGTCTAAGACCTCGCGCGTAACTGTAGAGGGATCACCCATGCGCTTGAGTAGTTCGTTGAGCGTTTTCGTCTGCTCCGTCGCCTGATCGACCTGCTGCTGGAGCAGACTCATGATGCTCCGCGTATTTTGGATGACTTCGGCATCCATCACCGCCTGCACGGGCGACTGCGCCAGGGCCGCGGGCATGCCTGCGAGCATCAAAAGGATGGTGAGCCGCTTGCAAAACCCGGCTCGAACATTCTCCGCGCCCTCTGCTCCTTTGCCCCTCTGCGGCCAATCGAGGGTCTGAAAGCCTTCGTTATTGCCGCAGAGGGGCAAAAAGGCGGAGGGCGCAAAGGTTTTAGTTGGACGATTTTTCATAGTATGGCCGGGTTAAAATTACTCGACGACTTCGATGACGACCTTCCGCGGCTCGACGAGCACGCCATCCGTGGTGACGTGCTCCGGCACGGGAACCTCGTAATAGCGGCGTTGCACAGCACTGTCCGAATTGGGCCGCTCGGCGTCTCGTTTGACCCAGTAGAGGTCCTTGATCGCATCACTGCGGCCTTTGTTGTAGCCGTCCAGATAGCGTTCCCTCACCTCTTTCTTCGCCATCGCATCGGTGATGGCACCAGCGGCATAACCAGCCACTGCGCCAGTAACGAGGCCCTGGTTGTCTTCGAGAAAACCGCCGCCGCTGCCACTGCTGCTGCCGGTAGTGCCGCTGCTGCTCCCGCTGGAATTGGAACCGCTGCTGTTGTTATTGCTCAGGAGATTGTCTCCCAGAATGGTGCCGAGCAGGCCGCCGACTCCGGCACCGATGAGGCCGCGGCTCATGCCACCGCCGGAGCTTGTGCAGGATACTAGGGCGAGACTGGAGGCAAGGATGAGGATGAGGTGTGTTTTCATTTCTTCGACTTGGCTTGGCTGCTGATCATCTTGAAGGCGTCTCCGCCGTAATTTTTGAGTTCTTCGTTCTGACGCTCAAAGGCTTCTCCAGAGGTGGCGGATGCCAGAATCATCTCCTTCGAGGCCATATGCCTACCGATGGCGATGCGCGGCCTTCCGGTGGCCTCATGGTAATAAACAAAGGAGCCATAAGGATCGCTCTTCATCTCCGAGGGATCGGGGAAGGCGGTGACCTGCTTTTTGGTGATGGAGGGGATGCGGAAGCCCTCGCTCATGCTTTCCACGTCCCGCTGATCAGGCTGCTTGAGCATGAACATAATGCGTGAGTTGCCGACGACAGAGGAGCGCACCGGGTGATCTTTGATGCGCTGGAACTGCTGAATGATGGAGAAGACCCAGCAGGAGTATTTACGCATGCGCTCGTAGTACTCGCGGGTGATGCGATCTCCATCCGGCATGGCGAGGAAGGCGGAAAGCTCCTCCAGGATGACGCGCTTCCGCGTGGAGCGGGGGCGGCGCATGATCTCTTTGCGCAGGTCATTGGTGATGAGAAAGGCGGCCACGGTACGCAGCTCCTTGGCGCTCTCCGGGATGTAGCTGAGCTCGAAATGCACCACCTTGCCACTAAGATCGACGTTGTTCACGCCATCGAGGATGGCTCCGTAGCGTCCGTTGCGGCTCCAGGGCTCCAATAGCATGCGCAGGAGGCCCAGATCCTCGTGAGCGCGGCGCTGACGGCTTTCGAGATTGAGCAATTCCACGAACTGACTGTGCGTGGGCATGTCCTCAGCCTTCATCAGCGTGTAGGCCATGCTCATAACATCCCACTGGTTGCCTGGATTGTTCAAAAAGTCCTCCAGCAACGCAGGATCCACCTTCAGTCGGTTGAGTTCATTCGCAGTAGGATCGCCGTCCATCATCGCGGCGCTGAAATCCATCCACGCATCAGCCAGCACAGTGCCTTGTGGCATTTTTTTCTGCCGCCAAGCATCCGCTACGGCCACACGCCGTGCCGCTTCCGCTCGCTCCTGAGGATGATGGCCCGCCCAGGTCTCGAACTGGTCGATGTAGAGACGTTCAATCTGTTTCGCGAGCAACGCCTGGCGGATGCGGTCCTTATCCACATCCGGTGGCGGGCCGGCCATGAGATGCGCGATGGCAGTGGCTCCGCCGAGTTGGTCGGAACTCAAAGGTAGCCCGCGGGTATCGAAGTAGTTGAAGGTGAGGTTTCCATTCGGCTGCACGATGATCGGCGTGCAACCGTAGAGGCGCGTAAAGAGATTGTACGACAAACCTTCCTCCACAATGGCGGTGAAGTCGTAGTAAGGCGCAGTTTGCGTGAGGAGATCAATGGTGAAGACGGATTTCCCTGCCCCGGAGGCTCCGAACATGATGCCATGCTCGGGCCGCATCGCGCCTTCTTTGCCCACGAAGGTCGTGCAACCGACAAGAGCACCACGCGGGCCATCGTAAATGGCCTCCGCCTCATCGAGATCACCGGTGGGTGTGCTGGAGATGGGCAGCATGTCCGCGAGGTTCACATCCTCGACGTAGAGCTTGAAGTCGTTGTAATTGGCCCAGGACCAGCCGGGCATGCAGAGCTGCCAGTAATTGCGCACGCTGGTGGGCAGCGTGGGTTCGTAGGATTGGGCACCACCGAGCTTGAGAATGGAATTACGGATGGCGGAGAGCTTGCTGGAGCAGGCGTCAGGATCTTTGTCCCAAACACGCACGACGAGATGCATGCGGTAAGGGACGACTTCGTTCGTGCTGAGGCGGCGGATGCGGGTCCGCAGCTTCAGCAGCGTGGCTTCCAGCGAGGGAGTGATCTTGCCACGCTCTAGACGTGCCACCTTACCCTCCGTGGCAATGCGGTCCTTCTCCACATCACCCGCTTCAATGTTGCAGACGATCTGGTAATCGAGGATGTCGAGCTGGGTGAGCGTGCGCATCATGCCGATGTATGTGAACTTCGGAAGGGACTTCACCACGCAGATGCCCTGGTAAAAGCCATCCATCTTGAAGGTGGATGTCCCCATGCGCAACGGTGCGGCATCACTGTTGAAGCACATCTCACAAACCGTTTTGCTGGGATCGTATATCTCGTCGAGATTGAGCGCCTCGTTCTCAAAGGCGCTGGGGTTGAAGTAGCGGTAAAACGCCTCGAAGTGATCCATGTCCGTCATGGGCATGACGCGGCCTCCGAGGCTGCCGAACTGCTGGCGCAGTGCCTCTTCGAGTTCGCTTTGCTCGCGTTTCGCAGCCTGGAGCAGCTCCTCGTAGTATTGGCGGCCTCCGCCCATCACCTTGCCCTGGATTTTGGAGGTGAAATAGAACTGTAGATGCTCGCGGCGCAGCTTGTGCTCGCGGATTTTCTTGTCGTACCGTTCGTATCGCTCCTGCCGCTGGCGGGTGGACCAGCGATCCTGTGGCAGCATCTCCGTCTTGTGTTTGTAGGCCTCGATCTCCTTGCGGTAATCACTGTCCACGCTCCAGGCCACTTGGAGGCGTAGTTCTGGCTGCACCATGCGCAGTAGCACGCGCAGGTTATCCTCCAAGGACATGAGCCAGGAGGCATCTGTATTCTCCGTGTCCGGCATCTCGACATTATACCCCTTGCCGATGGCCCCACCGCGCTGGAGGCCGCGGTAGATAATGAGATCCTCATCGAGGTAGGTATTGATGAATTTGGCCATCGAAGCGTGTTAGACGGGAGGATCTTTGGTGGGATCATCCACCCAGGGGAGGGTAATGGGTTCCACCTTCGAAGGAGAAAAGTAAGGAGTGCCGGAGAGCTTGATGACCAGCCACTCAAAGAGCTCGACGTCGTAGGAGGGCGGCTTGCCCTGTTTCAAGCCAAAACAGTAGAGTGAGACGAGCACCAGCGGGATGGAGGCAAAAAGCATGGCCAGCGGAATGCTGGCATCCGGTTTATTGGCCAGCCCTTGGAAGATCATGAGGGCCAGACCGAAGGCCAGCATGAACCAGAGCGCGTTCGTGCCTTCGAATCCCGCGATCCCCTGCTGGGTCTCACGGCCTTCGTTGGTCTCATGCAGCCTGATGCCTTGGTGATCCATAATCTGCGCAGGATGCTCCCGGCGGACCCGTCATGGGTCCACCGGGACGCTGGTGAGCCGAAAGGGCGGACTTAGAGCCTTACTTGTTCATGTCGAGGTTATCGATGTCGGAGTTGCCGCCGGCACCGGTGTCGAACATGACTTTGGTGATGATGAAGGCGAGGCCGCCGATGCCAGCACCCACGAGTCCGTAGAGCACACGCTCAGTCTGCCCCATCATGAACATGACAGCGGAGAAAAGCAGGCCGCCGAAGGCGAGCACAAGACCCACGAGGTTGAGAATGTTGATGATACCACTGAATTTATCGGTGAGGTCGCTGGAGGCGGCCGCCAGAGGCATGGTGAAGCGCAGCATGTTGGCACCGAAGGTGGCGATGGCGATGGAGTTCATTAGATGAGGTGAGTTTGATGTTAGGGTTCGTAGCTTGCGGGCGCACGGCCTTCTGCTGGACGGGATTATCCGGTCCCGCGATGTCTGTGACAGACTTTTTCACCTCACTTTCATCGAGAGCTGATTTCAGCTCACCAGCGCCCCGCGCAGCGAGGCCAGTTCTTCCTGCACCGAGGCCTCAGTAGGGGAAGAAAGCGTGCCGGCCACAATATCCCGCATGATCTCACGAAAACGCCGGCGAAGGCGTGACACCGCCTGCCGCACCGCGTCATGCGTCATCCCGAGCTGGGCCGCCAGCTCCGCATCGCTACCTGAGACAGCCATCGTTGGATCGAGCCGGGGGCGCAGGAACTGAAACTGCTGCGCTTTGCCCGCCGCTTCCTGCTCCTGGGCCAGTTGATCCACCGCCGCCTCAATGATCCGCAGGGCACACATGCGCTGATACACGGACTCCGGCGTGCGATGGTCCGCAGGATCAATCTCCAGAGCGTCCTCAGCTTGCGAAGCTTCGATCGAGAGGATCTCCTTGCCACCTCCACGCTTCAGCGTGGCTGCCTGACGCTGCCAATGCTTGATGTGGCGTCCAAAGGCCGTCAGCAGATAGTTCCGCATCTTGCCGAGCGAAGCATCCGCCGCGGAGAAGAGATCCTTCTCCAAGGCGAAACCGAAAAAACTTTGCGTCAAATCCTCCGCATCTGCCGGAGACATGCCCTGATAGCGTGCATACGAGTAGATGGGCCGCCAGTAGATGCGGCACAGCTCCTCCAACGCCATCCGGCCGCGCGGCTCATCACCTCCATCACGCAGGGCCAGCACCATGCTCCACCGTGTGGCGGGAAAGGCTCCGTGCTGGGTGTGGGGCTGGCTCATGGGCGGCCCATGTAATGAATTGGAATGCTTTCTGCGCAAGCCTCGCTGCGTAACGACCGAAAAAAATGCGCGTCACACTTCCTCTCAACTGGCTTAATTGATCGCATGCGGTTTTTGCGATAAGCACGACCGAGTCTTCACCCTAGCACCACCCTTCTGAGCCAGCATGATCCCTCAAGGCACACCGAGCCATCCAGATGACTCGCCACAGCCTTCTTCAAAGTCCTCCTCAGACTCCCTCCTTGGACTTGATCCTGTGGGACTACTCGATGGCGTGATTGGAGGTCACGCCTCAGATTGGACGCCCCCACCGGCACGCGAGTTGGAATCCGCGTTTCCCGGTTTCACCGGTTTCGAATTCCTCGACCGTGGAGCCATGGGCGCAGTTTATTCCGCCACCCAAGTCTCGCTCCAGCGCCGCGTGGCCATCAAAATTCTTCCGCCTGAATTCGGAGAGGACGAGGCCTTCGTCACCCGCTTCGAACAGGAGGCGCTGCTCCTGGCCAGGCTCCATCATCCACACATCGTCGCCGTGCATGATTTTGGCCGCAGCAGGCAGGGCGGCCTGTACATCGTGATGGAATATGTGAACGGCACCTCCCTGCTGGAAATCATTCAGCACCGTCGCCTAGAGGTGGCCGAGGTCTTGGAGATCATTCACCAAACCTGCCTTGCACTCCAGTTTGCGCATGATCACGGCGTCGTGCATCGCGATATCAAGCCCACCAACATCCTCATCGACGACCGAAAACGCGTCCGTGTGGCTGATTTTGGCCTGGCGAAACTTCATCTCAAAGAACACGGCACTCATTCCGCTATCCAGAGCAGCCTCGGCGGCACGCCTGTGTATGCCGCGCCAGAGCAGATGCGGCGAAATGCCACGGTGGATCATCGCTGTGACCTCTACAGCACCGGAGTCACCATGTATGAACTGCTCACAGGCAGCCTCCCCGTGGGCAATTTCGACCCGCCATCCAAAAAAGCCTCCACTCCAGCGCTCCTAGATAAAATCGTGCTCAAGGCCATGCGGGAGAATCCAGATGAGCGGCACCAAAAGGCCTCCGAACTGGTAGAAGACATCGAGAGCGCCTCCCGCCGGCTTTCCACACCGGTCCTAAACCGAGCCATCTCGCAGCGTCCTATCGTTTCGATGATGACCACAGTCATCGTCACCGCCTGCTTCATCTTCCTTTTCGGGGAGATTAACAAGCAGGTGCTCCGCAGCAAGCCAGTGACCCGCGCGAATATCCTGCCGCCGAGCCATGCGCTGCTCCATCTGAACGCGGATTTTTACATTCTGAATCACCCCATGAGTTGGGATGACGCCCAGGACTTTGCCATGCAGCAGAAGGATCTGCATCTCGCTAGCCTGCATTCCTCCGCCGAAGTCGTCGAGGTCGTGCGCAGTCTCCACGAGAAAAACATCGTCTCTCCCGCGTGGATTGGCGGCCGCATGCAAGAGAACAGCGGTACCCTCGAATGGTCCGATGGTAGCCCTGTTGATTTTGAGACTTGGATGCCCACAGCAGAGGATCTCCCGCTGGTGATCACCGAAGTGCAGCCAAGAAATACGCTCACATGGAAAACAGAAGAAGGTGCCACGCCTGACTGGATTGAGGTATTCAATCCCGGCACGAAACCCGTCAGTCTCCACGGCTGGCAGCTTCGTCATTTCGGCGGCGAAGGCACCTATGAAGGACGCCTCATGGCCGACAGTAACGATGCCAATACCTTCATCGGCCCTGGTGAATACCGCACCATCACCTGCGGCGTCGTCAAACAAAAGGGCTTTCTCCACTTCAACTTCTCCCTCGATGCTGAATTCGGGCGCATTAGTTGGTCAGATCCGCGAGGACGAGTGATCCAGGCCTTTGATCGCTCATGGAAGAGCATGCCGGCCGATGTTGCCTTGATCTCAGACTCCACCGGCATGCAGTGGGGATGGACACGCCTGGCCACCCCAGGAAAGCCCAACTCACCACCTGATCGGCTAATCAAGGTGAACACAAAACCTGTTCCCAGCGCCGCCGCCGTGCTGCTTTTACCTGAATTCGAAGGCCGTTGGGCAGTGGACGCCATCAGCCGCAGGGCGGTGCCACTATTTAGAAAGAAGCGCTCGTAGTGCAGGGCTGGCATTGCCACTTCTCAATCACCGCATAAGGAGTGCAGCGGTTGCCTCGCAGCCCAACATGGACACCAAGCCCGCCATCCGCCAGCGCATGCGCCAGCTTCTTCGTGAAGTCACGACGGAGGCAAACACCACGCTCATCTCGTCGCTGAAGCAGCACGCTACCTCGTGGCCCTCGAATCAAACCGTCGCCATCTACGGTGGCCTTCGCGGGGAGCCGGATCTCATCGGCGGGTTTCTTCCCTGGCTCATCGAGCACGGCCACCAAGCCGCCCTCTTTGCCATCGAGGCCGAATACCTCGCGCCACGCCACATCCGCCACGAAGCCGACCTCATCCGCAGCAGCCTCGGAGCCTGGGAACCACGCGAAACGTGCCCGCCGCTCGACATCGCTGATCTTGACCTCATCCTCGTGCCCGGCATCGCTTTCTCATCGAAGCATCTCACACGCCTCGGACGCGGCGGCGGCTACTACGATAGGCTTTTGGCCCACCCGCAGTGCCGCGCCCGCCGCATCGCGTTAGCTCACTGCTTTCAACTACTCGATGATTTGCCGGTCGAGGCACATGATGAGCATGTGCATGAGATCATCGTCGGATGAAGACCCTCACCGTCAAAAAGGTCAATCCGGTCAACAAGGTCACCTCACACCGCATCAAACACCTTCCCGGGATTCAGCAGGCCCTGCGGATCGAGCGCCTTCTTCACGGTGCGCATCAGCTCAAAGCTCCCCTCACCTAGCTGACGCCTCAAAAAGCCCTTTTTGGCCAAACCCACGCCATGCTCGCCGGTGACGGTTCCGCCGAGTTTGAGCGTCTCATCGACGATCTCTTCCAGCGCCGCTTCCACACGATGCATTTCCTCGTGATCGCGTTCGTTCGTCAAAAAGGTCGGATGCAGATTGCCATCACCGAGATGGCCAAAGGTGCCGATGAGCAGGTTATGACGCTGGGCGACCTCGTTGATGAAGCTCACCATGCGAGCCAGCTCGCTGCGTGGCACCGTCACATCTTCGAGGATCGTGGTCGGACGCACGCGGGCGAGCGCGGAGAAGGCATTGCGCCGTGCAGCGGCCAGTTTCGCGCCTTCTTGTTCGTTTTCGGCAGCTCGCACCTCGCTGGCACCATTCGCACGAGCCAGCGCCATCATCTGCGCGGCTTCTTCTTCGACGACGACGGGATGCCCGTCCGTCTCCATCAGCACCACGGCCTCCACATCCGTCGGCAGGCCGATTTTGGAGTAATCCTCCACGCAGCGCACCGTCATCTTATCGAGGAACTCCAGCGTGCAGGGAATGATCTTCGCCGCGATGATCGCTGAGATCGTCTCGGCGGCCTTCTCCATCGAATCGTAGAGCGCCAGCATCGTTTTGCGGGCCTTCGGACGCGGCAGCACCTTCAACAAGACCTCGGTGATGATACCCAGCGTGCCCTCACTGCCGACGAAGAGGTCCTTCATCGAATAACCGGCCACGTCTTTGACGCATTTGTTGCCGAGGAAGGTCACCGTGCCGTCAGGCAGCACCACTTCGATGCCCATGACATAATCTCGTGTCACGCCGTATTTGAGGCCTCGAAGGCCGCCGGAGTTCTCCGCGACGTTGCCGCCGATGGTGGAGATCTTCATCGAACCGGGATCAGGCGGATAAAACAGGCCGACCTTCGCGCAGGCATCGTCGATCTCCTTCGTGATCACGCCGCTTTGGGCACGCAGCGTGAGGTTTTTCTCATCCAGCTCGATCAGCTTGTCCATCCGCACCAGGCAAAGCACCAGGCAGCCCGCCAGCGGCACGCTTCCGCCACTCAGACCCGTGCCGCTGCCGCGAGTGACCACCGGCACGCTTTTGTCACGCGCCAGCTTCACACACGCCGCCACTTCAGCCGTCGTCAGCGGAAACACCACCGCGCCAGGCCGCTGCTTCAGCGCCGCCGTGCCATCAAATGAATACGGCACGATGTCCTCGTCCCGCGTGAGCACACGCTCCGCGCTGACGATCTGCTTCAACGATTCCACAAAGGCTGCATCGACCTGGTTCATGCGTCCATCATGGCAAGTCCCCCTTGCACCGTCAACGCGCCCCGTGCTTTGGTACACAGATGAACTTCTCCCACCCCCTCCGCTTCTCGCCTTTTTACCAATCCCGCGTCTGGGGTGGCCGTCGTTTGGAGACCGTGCTTCACCGCACGCTGCCGGATGCCACCACACCTTTCGGCGAAGCTTGGGAAGTCAGCGACCGCCCCGAGGCGATGAGCACCACCGCCGAGGGCGTGACCTTGAACGACTTGTGGCAAAACCACCGCGTCGAGGTCTTTGGCGGTCTGAAGAGCGATTCGCCCTGTTTTCCGCTGCTGATGAAGATTCTCGATGCCTGCGATGATCTTTCCATCCAGGTCCATCCACCGGCTCATCGCGCCGCCGCGCTCGGTGGCGATCCGAAAACGGAAATGTGGTTCATCGCCCATGCCGATCCGTGTGCCAAAATCTACGCCGGGCTCAAACAAGGCGTCACCCGTGCTCAATTCGATGCCGCCCTGCAAAACGGCACACTCGCCGAGGTCGTGCATGTGATCCATCCACGCACTGGCGACTGCCTTTTCATCCCCAGCGGTCGCATTCACGCCATCGGGGCCGGTCTGCTGATCTATGAGATCCAGCAAAACAGCGATACGACCTACCGCGTCTTCGATTGGAACCGCGTCGGACTCGATGGGAAACCCCGTCAGCTCCACATCGCCGAGTCACTGGCCTCGATTGACTTCTCTGACTTCGAACCTGCCATGCAGCCCGCCGTCACGAACGGCACGCTGGTGAGCTGCGAGTTCTTCGACGTGCGCCTTTGCTCCACCACCGAGCAACTTGGCCATGAAGGTGAAAACCTCACACTGGCCGTCACTCAAGGTCAGCTCGATCTCGCGGGCGAAACCTTCCGTGCGGGCGATTTTGCCATCATCCCTTCTTCGATGCTCGAAACCGCCCGCCGCATCACCTCGAGCAGCGATGACGCTCAGTGGCTGGAAATTCGCATTCCATGAGCACTCTGGATGTCCGCCAACAGCCGCAGCGTGCGCATGTGATGCGGCAACGCTGGGAAAAGCTGGCCTTCCTGCATTGGCGCTGGGATGCGGAGACCATCCAGCGCACGCTGCCCGCCGGTTTGACCGTCGATACCTTTCAAGGGGATGCCTGGCTGGCCATCGTGCCTTTTTACATGCGCGGCATCCGTCCGCGTTTTTGTCCGCCGGTGCCGGGAATCAGTGATTTCCTCGAACTCAACGTGCGCACCTACGTCCGCGATGCGCAGGGTCGGCATGGTGTGTGGTTCTACTCGCTCGATTGCGATCAACCGCTCGCCGTTTGGACGGCTCGGACGTTTTTTCACCTACCCTACCAGCATGCTCAAATGTCCGCGCCACAGGCCGATGGCTGGATCGACTACCAATGCCAGCGTCGAGGTGAATCGCCTTCACGCTTCCGCTACCGACTGGGTACCGAAACACGCCACGCCGTACCCGGCACCCTCGAATTCTTCCTCGCTGAGCGTTACCTGCTACTCTCCCAAACACCTCGCGGCCTTCGCTGCGGCCAGGTGCATCACACGCCCTATCCTTTGGCCGAGGTCGAACTCGACGCCTGGGACGTGAATCCACTCCTCCAAGCCGGTTTCGAGAACCCCAACCGCCCGCCGAATCACCTCATCGGCTCCCCCGGCGTGGATGTGAAGGTGTATGCGCTGACGAGATAGCCAGGAGACATGCCTGGGTTTGTGGCGCTTGACTCTCCGAGTCTGGGAGGCAGCTTTGGACATCATGAGTTCTGTTTCCTTTCCTCTGCCTGAACTTGGCTCCGACTGGGCCAAGGTGATCGAAGCCGTGCAACGCTTCGGCAGCGCGGAATTACGGACGCAAGCAGGCGAGACCTTTGAGTTCAAAAAGAAGGCTGCGGACAAGCCGACGCTCGCGGAACTCCGCGCACGACATGAGGCCCACTGCCAGAAACTCCGCGAACTGGGCAACCGTTCCGCACCGATGACAGAACAGGAGGAAGAGAGGTTCAATAAAATCATCGCCGGCGAGCTATGACCACTTACCTCGACACCAATCTGCTGGTGAGACACTACCTGGATGTTGACGACGGCGTGGCGACAAACCTCCTCTTCATGGAACAAAACGAGGTTCCTTTTCCGATTACCGACCTGTTATGCTTGGAAGTGCGAAACGCCATCCAACGCATGGTTTATGAGTCCCGAACCGGCAGCGCACGGCGAACCACGCAAGAAGCCGCCTGGGCCGCCATCGCCCGCTTCGAGGAAGATTTGGAGGAGAACGTGCTTCTGCAAAGAGCAGCGATCCCGTTTCCCAGGCTTCAGCAGACCTTCAATACGCTTTCCGACCGCCACACAGCCAGACACGGCTTTCGCACCTACGACATCATGCATGTGGCCTCGGCGCTGCATCTGGGCTGCACCCGGTTTATGAGCTTTGACAAGAACGCGGTGTTGCTCGCCAAGTTGGAGAGTTTACTCACAAACTCACCGGCACCCCAGCTATGAGTTAAGCCGATATCATGAGAAAAACGGTTCTAATCTGGCTGATGCAGCTACCCTCGCTGTGTCTCGCTGATCTGCAAAAAGCTGTCGCTCCACCACCTCCAGCCACACCTCTGGATGGCCGTAACGCCATCGTGAGCCTGACCATTCAGTGGGCCTGGATTGTGATATCGCTGGCCGCGCTTGCCTGGATCATCTGGTGGGGAGTTCGAACGCGGCGGAGATGAACAACAAGCCCATCAAGCCTGCTCCTTCGGTTTGATCATCAGCACGATGAAGACCGATACGATGCACAGACTGGCAAAGACGCCGAAACTCACATTGAGCGGCACCTTGAGGTCGTTCATCTTGCCAAATCCCCAATCGGCGAGACCGCCGCTGAACATGCTGACGAAGTTCATGATGCCGTAGCCCGTGGCGCGGAGATGCGGGCGGGCGATCTGCGAGAGGATCGGCATGTTGTTGATGTCAAAGAATCCCCAGCCGATGCCAAAGAGGATGAGCGAGGCAATCGCCAGCCCGAAGGAGTGCATCGCGGGCGCATTGCCCACGCCGAAGAGCGCTGGGATGATGAAGATCATGCCGAGCGCACTCACTTGGATGCGTCCGCGTTGAGTCGATTTCATGCGACGATCCGCCAACCAACCGCCCAGCATCGCCGAACCAATGGCCGCAGCCTGCCAGTAGATGGAGGCGGACATGCCTGCGATGCCCTGACTGATGTTGAATTCCTTTTGCAGGATCGCCGGCATCCAGTCCCGCACCACCCAGGCGGCCACCGCAGGCAGCGTGAAATAGAGCACGAGCAGGATGAAGGAGGCATTGGTGAGCAACTCACGCCCGGCGGTGAACACCGAGGGCCTTGTGTCGGCCGTGCTCGCCACTCGTGGCGCATCTCTCAGCAGGAGCAAGAGCGGCACGGCATACAGAATGCCAGCGAGCCCAGTGTAATCAAAAGCCCCGCGCCAGCCAAAGTCCGGCCACTCATTCACAAAGCCCGCGAAGCCACCAATCATCACGCCGCAGTAGATGCCTGTCTGATGCACGCCCACCGCCCGCGACCGTGTGCCACCGGTGTGATAGTCCGCGATCATCGCCAGCGCCGCCGGGATATAAAAAGCCTCGCTCACGCCCATCGCCGTGCGTGTCCACAGCAGCTCCTGATACGAATGCACCTGGCCGGTATACCAGGTGATGGCCGACCACACAACGAGGCTGCCGGTGATGGTGTATTTGCGGCTGAATCGATCCGCGATGTAGCCGCCGATGGGGCTGAAGAAGGCGTACACCCATTTGAACTGCCCGAGCATGTAACCCCAATTCGTCTCGCTGCCGATGCTGGTGATGTCCTGCATGACGCTGACCTTCATCGACGCGATCATCTGCCGGTCGAGGTAGTTCAGCAGCGCCACGGGAAAGAGCAGCGCGACGACAGTCCATGCGTAGCGGCCGGGGGAGGTTGGATTTTCAGTCATGAAGCTGCCATCGAAGCGTAACGGGCCGTTTTGGGCAAGATCGAAGCATGGTGGAGCTTTGTCGGGCCGATGACGATGCTTGATCCTTAAAGCGGCAGCGGCTGGTCTTCACCGATGACTTTCACTTCGAGTTCGAGCTGCACGCCGCGTTCTTCTTGGGCCTTTTCTTTGATCTTGGCGACGAGGTCGAGCACTTCGCGGGCAGTGGCTTTACCTTCGTTGACGATGAAATTACCATGCACGGGCGAAACGACGGCTGCTCCGACGCGGGTGCCTTTGAGGCCGAGGTCATCGACGAGTTTGCCGGCTCCGCAGAGCTCGGGGTTTTTGAAAATGCAGCCGGCGCTGGCTCCGATGGGCTGGGAGCTGCGGCGTTTGATGCGGCTGGCTTCCAAACCAGCATCGATCTGTTCCTTCGGAGCGGGTTTGCCCTCCAAAACGGCTCCGACGATGTAGCGATCCTCAAACTCAGGGACGCTGCGGTAGTGATGCTGGATCTCGGCGAGCGGTTTTTTCTGGATGCTGCCATCGGCGGCGATGAAGCGCACGCTGACGACATGGTCGAACATCTCCGCGCCCATGGCTCCGGCATTCATGCGCAAGGCTCCGCCGAGATTGCCAGGAACGCCTTCCATCCATTCGAAGCCGCCGATGCCGGCATTGCGGGCGGAACTGGCGATCTTCTTCAAGCGAGCACCGACGCCCACGATGAGTCGCATGCCTTCGGCTTTGACGTCGTCAAACTCGCCTTTGCTTGGATGAATGACGGCCCCGCGAATGCCGCCGTCTTTGACGAGTAGATTGGAGCCGCGACCGATGACTCGAATCGGCACGGAGGTGGCGCGAAGGTGTTTCACGACTTCCGCGAAAGCCGCGACGGTGTGCGGCTCAATCCAATACTGCGCGGGACCGCCAATGAGAAAGGTAGTGTGGCGATTCATCGGCTCATAAAGCCTCGCCGCGCCGCCGCCGTGGGCTTCGAGAATGCTGCACAGCTTTTCGAGCACCGGCAGATCCTTCGCGATGCAGCGTCCGACTTCATGAACGTTGCCAGCACCGAGCGTGATGAGCAGATCACCAGGGCGCAGCGCATTGCCGACCTTGTCACGGGCAATGGGCATCGTCGGCGTGCTGCCGGTCTTGGTGTGGTCGTTTTGCAGCTTCACCTCTTCCAAAATGGTTTCACCACTCACCCCCGGCAGCGGCTTCTCGCTGGCTGGATACACGTCGGTGACGAAAAGCTCGTCCACATCGCCGAAACTGGCTCCGAACTCCTTTTTCAGCAGTTGCGTGCGGCTGAAGCGATGCGGCTGGAAGAGGCAGACGATGCGTTTGGCCTGCAACCCCTTCGCGGTGGCCAAAGTGGCCGCGATTTCGCTCGGATGGTGGCCATAGTCATCGACGACAGTGAATCGCTCGCCGCTGTGGCGGATCTCGAAACGGCGTTTCGCGCCGCGGAAGCTCTTCAAGGCATGCTGGATGGCTTCAAAGGTCACACCGCACTTTGTGGCGAGGGCAATGGCGGC
Source organism: Verrucomicrobiaceae bacterium (assembly GCA_016713245.1). Classification (GTDB taxonomy): domain Bacteria; phylum Verrucomicrobiota; class Verrucomicrobiia; order Verrucomicrobiales; family Verrucomicrobiaceae; genus Prosthecobacter. The sequence continues at coordinate 685,294 of JADJPM010000005.1, forward strand.
GAGCGCGTTGCTGACGTTGTGCTTGCCGGGAATGCCGAGCGTGGCGGTGCCGAGGAGTTGCTCCTTTTGATACACTTCGAATTCCGAATGATCGGGCCGCATCGTGAGGATGTTCGCGGAGAAATCGTGTGAGCGGCTCCAGCCGTAGCTGACGCCGTTGGAGCCGGCGCAGACCTCGCTGGCGACGGGGTCTTCGGCACAATAGACCCAATGACCGGGCGTCTGGCTGAGCACCTGGCGGAAGACGGTCTTGATGGCCTCGATGCCATCGTAGAAGTCGAGATGCTCGGGCTCGATGTTGAGCACGATGGCGTGCTGCGGATGAAAATTGACGAGGGTGCCGTCGCTCTCATCGCCCTCGGCGACGAAGAGTTCGCCTTCGGGGTCCCAGTGGGCATTGGAGCCAAGAATCGGGATTTCCGCGCCGACGTAGTGACTCGGCTTGAGGCCGCCTTGGCGCAACACATGCGCCGTGAGCGCGGAGGTGGTCGTTTTGCCATGTGTACCGCAGACGACGACGCCTTTTTTGTTTGCCATGACGGCGGCGAGAGCCTCGGCTCGACGCACCAGCGGGATGCCCTGCTTGAAAGCGGCCTCATAGGCGATGTTTCCCGGCTTGATGGCGCTGGAGTAGATCACCATGTCGCAGTCCTCGACCTCCTTCTCGGTGTGACCGTGGAAGAATTGCAGACCGAGCTTTTGCAGACGTTCGGTTTCGAGCGTCGTGGCCTTGTCCGAGCCGCTGACCTTGTGCCCGAGGCCGAGCAGCAGCAGCGCCAACCCGCTCATGCCTGATCCGGCGACCCCGATGAGGTCGATGCGCATGGGATGACGGCTTTCTTTGAGGAGGCTGAGGACGGCGTGGGTCATGAAGGGAGGGGAAAGGGCGTGAAAGCTAGGCTGTGACGCGGCTCACGGCAAGGAACGGGATGCTCAAAGCTCCTCGCCGATCTGCGCCCAGAAGGCGCGGATGGCAACACGTCCGGGAGCATTCATCTGAAGCAGCCAGGCGGTGGTGCGCCCTACCGGCGTAATGCCCAGTATGAGGTGCCCGTCCATGCGGAAGTGCTCCGCCCATGCCTGCGCACGCGGATTGAAGAGGAGTTCGACGCGGTCGGTGTCTGGATCACGCGAGGTGAGGTTTGGCCCTTTGTAGGCATTGCAGCGGCAGCAGGCGAGGGCGAGGTTCTCCAAATCATCACCTCCTCGATGCTGAAGCGCGGTGATATGCTCGATATGAAAAGCCTGCCCAGGCTCCTGCTCCTGGCTGATCCTGCAATACTCGCAGCGGCCTCCAGCCCGCTGCCAGACGGACTGGCGGGTGGCGGCATCCATCAAAGTTTGCCGGCTTTTTTCAACAGCAGGCGTGCCTGAGCCTGGAGCAGGGACAGGATGCCTACCTGATCGGCGTAGAGTTTGTATTCGCGGTGCTCCTCCTCGCTGAGCAGTCCCTCACGGCAGCGGTCTGCGATCACGCTCACCCTCTCCTGCACCTCCTCAGGCATGCGCAATCCTAAAATCGCCCGTGCGGATTCCACCGTCATGATGGGTTCCATGCTCGGGACCAAACTTTCCAAGGCGGATTGAGCGGCTGTCATGCATCGAATTTTGCCCGCCTCTGCATCACCTGTCAAACCCGCTTCTACCCGCCCGCGAGCTTCACCGACGTGAGCTCGGCCGATTTACCGCCGCCATCGACGGTGAGGATGCCTTCTTGAAGCGTGATTTGAAGGTCCATCGCCTTGTCGGCAAGGAGAGCGAGGGTTTTGACCTGGGCGGGATCGAAATGCCACACGGTCAAGTTCCGCACTTTGGCGAGTTTTTCGGCCACGGAGGCCCACCAGGCGGCGCTGGTGCCGCTGAAGGTATAGACAGTGACTCGCCGCGAACGGCCACAGGCACGCACGAGGCGTTTTTCCTCCGGCTGGCCGAGGTCGATCTCATGCATGCGCAGGCCGGTGAGATCGTTTTGCACCAGGGCGGGTTCTTCGGGCTCAAACATGTCCTTGCCGAATTCGAGTGTGCCGAGGTCATTGGTCTCGGGTGTGTTGAGCACCCAGGCGAGGAGGCGGATCATCATGCGCTCCTCGGTTTCCGAGGGATGGCGGGCGATGGTGAGGCTGTGGTCCTGATAGACGTTGCGGTCGAGATCGGAGAAGGAGACAGCGGCTTTGTGGATGATCGCTTTGAGGGCCATGCAGGGACGTAGCGTGGCCGGGGAGCAGAGCAAGCTTCCTCAGAAATTGAGCATCAGCACCATGCCGAGCACGGTGGCGTTTGGCGTGCCGCTCTGGGGATTGTAGATGCGCTGCAAAGTCGGCTGCAAAGCCATCCACGGCGTGAGCTGGGCTTTGTAAGTGAGCTCGATGGCGGTCTCGGAGCTACTGGTGGTGCCGCCGCCGGCCAGCGTGGCCTGCACGAAGCTGTTGCTGACTCGTGACCAGGTCATGGCGACGCCCCATTGATCATTCTCGCGAGCCCCACGGCCGACGAAACCGCCCTCAAGCGTCAGATCCACCATGCTGCGCCCCGGATGAATGGCCCGCCCGGCGCGGGTGAAGAAGGTGAGCCGGTCTGCCGCGTCCTTGCCGATGCCCGGCACGAGCGTTTGATCGAGCATGGCGTAGAAGTGGCCATTGCCGTGAGCGAGCAGGCCGGTGCTGTTGACTGTGCTGAAGCCGGTGTTCCAGCCACCGCCGATCTTGGCCGTGCCGGCAAGACCGCCGAGGTGATGGGTGCGGGCGAGTTCCAACAGGATCGCCGCGCCGTCATCGGTGCCGAGGCGGGTGTTGGCGCTGCGGCGGTTGCCTTTCTCGCCGCCGAAGTTCCCGTCGTAAACGCCGGCCTGCAGCTCATACTGGTCGTTCACCTGCCATTCGGCGAAGAAGCCGAGAGCCGAGAGCGGATACACCGGCGCGTTGAAGTTCATGTTCCAAGTCTGGATGGGGCCGTAGGCGGAATTGATGAAGAGACTGGCGGCGTTGGAGACCATGAAATCGGTGTCGAGCGTGAGCCAACCCGCGTTGAGACGGATTTTGTCGCCCCAGAGCTGCTGCTGCAGCCACACGTGGAAGGGGCGCACGGTGTTGGCCATGCCCTGGATGTTGCTGACCTCGTTCATGTTGCCGACGTAGGCCATGGAAGAGGCGCTGCGGCCCTGCACCCAGATGACCTCGGCATGAAACGCCGCGCCCTTCCAGCCGATGACCTTGTCGAGATCCACCAGCATGCTGAGATCGACCAGTCCCTGCCAGTTGGTGCCTTGGCGGAAGCCGCCTTGCAGGTGGCTCATGAAAGAACCGGTGTAACCAGCCTGGAAGGCGATGCCGTGCTTCTTCAGCGCCTCTTGCTCGTTCTCCCAGTCCTCGACGATGACATTCTGAGCCTGCACCCCGGTCAGCAGCAGGCCGAAAAGGATGAGCAAAAGATGGAGAAAGCCGGAGTGGCGGGCGCGTCGGGGACTCATGGCGGGCGAGGCCTAGGACAAAGGCAGCGATTTGTCAGCAACAAAGGTGCCGGAGGGCGAGCTTAACCGCTTCCCATGCTTGCCAGCTGTTTATAATTATCATAAATTGAGCGATGCCTGCCTTTTTGGTCGCTGAAACCGGACACTCGATGCCCCTCCCCGCCGATGCGGTGGTCGTGGGCAGCGATCCGCAGGCACATGTCCCCATCCGAGCGGATCTCGGCCTGGCTCCCCACCACTATGAATTGCGGCCCATGCCTGGTCAGGGCCACCAGGTCGTCTCTTTGCGAGCCCAATTCCCCGTGATGGTAAACGACCAGCCTGTGCCTTCGGCGATGCTGATGGACGGGGATGTGATCACCGCAGGCGGCCTTCGCCTGATGTATCGAAACGAGGCGCTGGCCGCCCCTCCAGCCCCGGTGGCATCCAGCCCGCCGCCCTTGCCCACCATGTCGATGCCGCCACCGCTGCCCGCGAGGCCCATGGGGGAGATTTCTCCGCCGCAACTCGCCGCCACCATGGCGCTGCCGCGAATCGGCTCCCGCGTTCCCGGGCAGCTCGCCCTCCCAGAAAATGACGAGGACATGACCGGCTACAGCGAGGCCGCGAAGCAGAAGAAGCGCGCTGAGAAGCTCATGCAGGAAAGCCTCGACCGCACCCAGCAGCGCATGGCGGAGCTCAAATCGGAGCAGAACTTCAACCTAGCCATCGTCGCCGCCCTCGTGGCGCTGGCGGTGGGATGCTTTGGCTACATGTACCTCTACCGCCTCACCTGGAAACTCTGGCTTCCGGCCACGGCGGCGCTCGGTTTTGGGGTCGGCTGGATCATTCGCCTAGGCGGCAAAGGCATCGACCGTCGCTTCGGCGTGCTCGCCGCCATCACCGGCATCCTTTGCATCGCCGCGGCCAATTTCGTGAACTACGACCTCCGCATGGCCGAGTATCGCACGAGCGAGGAGGAACTCGCCGCCGCCGAAGAATCCGAGTACGCTCAGGAGACGCCGGAGGAAAAAGCCGACCGACTGGCCCGCGAGGAGCAAACAAGAAGAGAGGACGAACAACGAGCCGCCCTTTATGAAGCGCAGTTCCAAGAAGAGCTGGGAGAGCTTCAAAAGAAGAACCCTCATCTCTTTGATCCCGAGGCAGAGGCCGATTCCGAAGAGGTGGAGGTCGAAGAAGAAGCGGAAACCGCCACTGAGGAAGAGAATCTCGACGAAGAAGCCCTCGCCTACGATGAGCCGGAACCCGGCGGCTTCAGCCTCTTCGCCATCTTCTGGCTTCTGTGCAATCCGAAGTCCCTCGTGGGCTATTTCGTCATCGGCGGAGCCGCCTACCGCGCCGCCTTCCGCTTCCTCACCAACGAGGAAGCCTCCAACCTCCACCTCGGCGGCCAGCGGGCCGAGGACCTCAGCGGCCTCTCCCTCCGCGAGCGGATCAAATTGGGCCAGGCATCGTAAGACGGTGGAAACGGCCTTGCGTCCACGCCGTCGAGGTCAACAATCCGCCGCATGACCCGCTCCGATCTCGCCAAAGGTATCCTGCGCCAGGGAGGCGAGGTGATCGCCATTGTGCTACTCACCGCGCTGCTGTGGTGGATGCATGCGCATGGCTGGATAAATGGCCGCTCGCTCTGCCTGCTGGTGCTGGCGCTAGCCTTTGCGAAAACGGTCTTCTTCTTCGCGGAGAACCTCACGCACATCCTGCTCGCCACGCGGGACAACATGCCCTACCACAAGGTCCTCGGCCTCATGGGCGTGAATATGACGCAGATCACGCTGTCCTTTGCGCTCGATTTCTGGCTGCTGGAGACGGGAGACGCGGAGAGCTTCAGCTCCATCAACGCCGCCTGGAGCCGCCCGGAGCTCATCTTTGAGTTCTTCTTTTTCAGCGTGCTGAATTTCTCCTTCTTCGGCTTCGATGATGTGACGCCTCTCACCGTGCCTGCCAAGCTCGTCACGATGATGGAGGTCCTGCTGGCCTTTTTCACCGTCATCTTCCTCCTTTCCGACTTCGTCAGCCTGAAGGACTCCCTCCGCGTGCGCCGTCGCCACGAGGACTGAGGCTTTTTCGCCACAACCTCCTGACGAAAAAAGCCTCGCGCCCGCCGCCCGGCCATCCCAGATTCCCCGCATGTCCATCGACTACCGCGATTACATGCGCGAGCAGCCTCCTCGGCGCTCGCCGTCTCTCATCAGCAGGGTGAAGAGCCTTTCCGCCTTCGCGTGGATCATGATCGCCCTCGGCGCGGTGTTTGTAGGGCAGTTCTTCACCGAGACGCTGGCCCCCGTGATGATGGAAGGCTCAGTCAGTGTGGCAAAACTCGCTGCGGGGAAATTTTGGACGCTGGTGACCTACATGTTCGTCCACGGCACTGTGGGCCACTTCCTGCTCAACATGCTCATGCTGTGGTTTGTGGGCCGGCAGGTGCAGAATCTCTTCGGCGGAAGGCATTTCCTGCAGATTTTCTTTCTCAGCGGCATCGCCGGAGCGGTGCTGGAGATGGCCGTGAATGGTTTTGTGCATAGCGATACGATCACACCGCTCGTTGGTGCCTCCGCCTCGGCCTTTGGATTGCTCATGGCGCTGGCCGTGCTGCTGCCGGATGAACAGATCACGGTCTTCATCTACTTCATCATTCCTGTGCCCATGCGCTTGTGGACGCTCGCGAAGGCCCTGGTGGTCATGCAGACCATTTTCGCTGTCGCCGGGCTGTTGATTCCAACGTGGCTGCCGGAGGGATTGAAGATCGCCTACTTCGCTCACCTTGGCGGAGCCTTCGTGGGATGGTTTTATGCACGAGCACTCGGCTACGGCGGACGTCCCATGACCTATCGCAGCCAGTGGCAGCCTGAGGCACAGCTCCGCCGTGCTCCTGCCACCGCCCGTATCGTCGCACGCGGCCGAGTGCAGATGGATTTTGAGGCCCCGGCGGCTTCAAAAGCTCCCGCAGCCGCCCCGACGCCGACGGATCTCGAAGCCGAGGTCAATGACATCCTCGATAAAATCCTCGTCGATGGCATCGGCAGTCTCACGGAAGCTGAAAAGCGCCTCCTTGAGCGTGCCAGCGCCGAAATCCAGCAGCGTGAGCAAACCGGCTCACTGCGCTGAAATAGCCGAAAAGCATCTGCCAGCGATGTTTTCTACCCGCGCCCTAAGTCTCGCCCTTTTGATTCTTGTCGTCGTCGGCAGCGGCTTGATCATCCGCCAGTGCCGCCACGCTCCGGTGCCGACTCCGAAACCTCTTTTGCATCAAGAACTGCCGGAGGAGTAGCCCGCCTCTCTCTCACTTTCTCGTGATGTCTCGACAGTTTGTCGTTCGGGCTTCAGCCCGTTTAGGGGGGGGGGGCGTCCAATCACGGCCTGAAGGCCGAACTACAAACGAATGTGGGGTAGCCACCGCTCAAAACAACTCTGCCTGCGCTCGCGGTGGAGGTGGCAGGCCGATCTTCTTGTAGGCTGCTGGCATCGCCACACGACCTCGCGGCGTGCGTTTGAGATAGCCCTGCATCACGAGATAAGGCTCATGCACATCCTCCAACGTGCTCGCATCCTCGCCCACGGCCACCGCCACACTGCCCATACCCACCGGACCGCCATCGAACTTCCCAATGATGGCTTCGAGAATGCGGGTGTCCATATCATCGAGACCGCTCTCATCAATATCACGCATGCTCAGCGCCGCCTGCGCTACCTCGCCCGTGATCACGTTCTGCGCTTTGACCAGAGCGTAGTCTCGCACCCAGCGGAGAAGGTGATTGGCCACACGCGGTGTGCCGCGTGAACGCCGGGCGATCTCATGAGCGCCGTCTTTTTCAATCGAGACATCCAGCAGCTTCGAAGAGCGCATCAAAATGTGTTCCAGCTCTTCCGTCGTGTAGTAATCGAGCCGGTTCGGAATGCCAAAACGGCTGCGCATCGGCGCGGTGAGCTTGCCAGCCCGCGTCGTCGCTCCCACCAAAGTGAAAGGCGGCAGATCAAGGCGGATCGTACGGGCCTTGGGCCCTTGGTCGATGATGATGTCGAGGCGGAAATCCTCAATCGCGGGATACAAATACTCCTCCACGCTGGGATGCAGCCGGTGGATCTCGTCGATGAAGAGAATATCGCGCTCTTGAAGATTCGTGAGGAGGCCGGCGAGATCTCCCGCGCGTTCGATCTGCGGCCCGCTCGTGGTGTGGAGTTTCGAGCCGACGGCACTGGCTATCAAATTCGCCAGCGTGGTCTTGCCCAAGCCAGGCGGACCGCACAACAGCACATGATCCAGCGCCTCCCCGCGAATTTTGGCCGCTTCCACCATCACGAGGAGTTGCTCTTTGACCTTCGTCTGCCCATGAAACTCCGAAAAATCCGCCGGGCGGAGGGCCAGATCAAAGGGAGAGTCAGGTTCGTTGAGCGCGGGATTCACAGCCCGTCATGTAGAGCACGCCCAGCGCCCCGTGCAAGACATCCTCCGCTGCGCCTGCGAAGCCCAGCCAGGCTCGCGCATCAAATTCAGCAGCCCTTTGGACATTTCATGCCTCACTGGGGCGAGGAATAGGTTTTAGGGCATCCCGTAAGATCAGGCTTGTCATTTTGAGCAAAACAGAAAAGCATGTGGGTGCTTATGAAAGCTAAACTACTCCTCGTCGTCGCGGCGTTAGCCGTTTTCACTACTCCGGAACTCCTCAGCGCAGACGCTCCTAAGAAGGCGCCAGCAAAGAAGACCGAAGCCAAAGCGGATCAAGATACCTATCCGCTCTATGGGAAGGTCACCGCCATCACCTCCCGCACACTCACCATCGTTCGCGGTGAAAGCGCGGAGGCTGCTGAGGCGAAATTCAACCTCAACGCCAGCACCGAATATGTGAATGGCGACAAGCCCTCATCGTTTGAGGCCGTCAAGGTCGGCTCTTGGGTGGGTGGCAGTGTCAAAAAAGCCACGGGAGAAGGCAATGATACCGTCTTGAAACTCAACATCGGCGTCAAACAGAAGGGCCCCGGCAAGTCGGAGACTCCCGCGAAGAAGAAGGAAGAGACGAAAAAGAAAGAGAGCTCGAAGAAAAAGGACGCCTCGAAAAAGAAGAGCGAGTAACGCTTCCGATCCCTCGATATGGCATGGCGCGGCCAAGGGTCCGCCATGCCATCGTTTTTTCATCCGCCAGTCATGGAATCACGTTCCCGCCGGAAACGGAAGGCCTTGGATGTGATGGCGGTCGAACCGCAGCATGTTCCGTGGTGGTGGCAGGCCCTCGCCTTGCTCGCACTCATTGCCGCAGGAGCAGCGGTGCTTCATGAAGGCCCCGTCCACCACCGCCCCACCAATGACGCAGGCTCACCTGAACGTGTGGATATCAATTTCGGATCGGCAGATGAACTTGATTCATTGCCCGGCATCGGTCCCTCGCTCGCCAAAGCCATCATGGCGGCACGCCCTTTCTCCAAGCCCGAGGATATCGAACGAGTCAAAGGCATCAGCCCTGCCATGGCGGGCAGATTGCTCCCCTTGATCCAAGCGGCGCACGGGCGACGTGCCGCAGATCGGCGATAATGCTGCCGCCGGACACCCCTAACGTATCAGCGAAGTGTCCGACCGCGGGGGGGATCACTCCACCGCCCGCTTGCGCAGCCTTCGCAGGGCAAACAACCCGCCAGCGCTTTCCGCAATGCGTCGCGCTCCATCCTTCCTCTTCGGGCCAAACTTCTCCCGGTGCTGGCCGAAGATGCCCTCCACGAACTCTTTGCCGCCAATCACCAAGCCGTCGCTGAAATAGCGCACGCGGAACTGCACGAGTTCCTGTGCCGTGAGCTTGCCCTTAGCCTCCAGCACAGCCCTAGCTTGCTTGGCTCCCACGCCGCGCCTTACTACCTCCGTCTTATCGGCATTTTGGACCTCCACCGCATGGCTGAAGAGCAGTTTTCGATAGGCTTCAGCTCCGCCCGCACTTTCCCAGCCGCCCACCGGCTTCGCTGTCACCTTGCTCATCGCCCGCTGCGCCCTCCGGCTGCCGCTCAATGCCTCCGCGTAGCCACACCAGCGGTAGTCCTTCGGATCTTTCACCAGCCCAGCTCGCACCGGGTTTAGATCAATATAAGCCGCCATCATATGCAAAGGCTCCCCTTTGCCCTCCACCAGCACGCTTTTGAAGCGGTCCATCCACAGCGTGCCTTTGCGTCCACGACGCTTGTTAAACCATCGGCTGAAGCGCTCTTTCACTTCTTTGAGGTAGATGGAGAGGTCGCAGAATCGTTTTTTGATCGCCGCCACCTTCTCCTCCGCCAGCGCCGTCATGCCACGACGACGCAGATCGTCCAACTCGTCCTTCAGCAGCCCGACGAAGGTCCTGCTGTAGAGCGTGCGCAGGTGCTCGAGAAGCCTTTGCTCCCCTTCCGGCCCCTCGAACCGCCTCAACCACACCTCCCGCCAGGGCACATCGACAAGCACATGGAAGTGATTGCTCATCACACAGTAGGTCACCACCTTCACACCGCAGAACTCGCTCATTTTCCAAAGCACCCTGCGTAGCGCTTCCTTCTCCACGTCATCAAAGTGAACCTCACCTCCACAGGTGCGGGACATCGCGTGGTAGCAGTAAGATTCAAACGGCCCCTTCCCCACGATCCTCCGCCTACCACCCGACCACGACCGCGCGGCAGGATACGGCCCTGTTTTCGCGTCTATGACGCCGAGGGCTTCCTTCATCGAAAGGGATTGGGTATGAGGGGGAATCTTAGCTTTCATTGGGCGAATCGAAACCAGCATCGTGTCATTAGCAACTGGAGATCTGTATATAATGCCTGGCATCTTTTTTTCGGGCTAAACTTCTCCCGATGCTACCAAAAAAAAGCGACTCCGTATTGGAGTCGCCAAATTGATCGATGAACAAGCGTTTAAATTATCGACGACGACGAACAAAGAAAGCAGCGAAGCCAATAGCACCCAGCAACACGCGTGAAGGCTCAGGAACCAAGGACGTCATGTTAACATTGTTTACATTATCAGTTCCAAATAGAACCTCCGCCCCGACTACAGTGGATAGCGCGGTTGATTTTGATGTGAAATCCGCAGGTCCAACATTATTGTTGTCCTTGATCACAGCCCATTCAGTAGCCCCGGCAAAACCAGTCAGATAGGATCCAGCATTGAATGCAACTACATACAACTGAGTCCCCACGGGTAAAAGCGCAGTTGAAATGTTGGTAACGCTTCCACTCACTGCAAGGGGGAAGTCCCAGTCGGGAGTCCCGCTTATACCCGCCAAAGATCGCACATCTTGGAATCCAGCAGTCAAGAGATCAGCGAAGCTTGACTTACCAATGAACACTGAATCGAGCTGAGGTGTCGAGAAAAAGCCAATTGAAACGCCACCTGCAGTGGGAACAGCACCAGCGCTCGTGAGAATTTGCGCATTCGTCACCTGGGTATGAAGGACAGATACAGCAGCATTGGCAGACACCGTAATTAATAGGGAGGCGGCTAAGATAGATGTGAATTTCATGTTATGATCGTTTAAAATTTCGAATTCTGGTAAAGCATCAAGGTGCAATAGGTGAATTATTCACCCAAACAGCATCACCGATCACAGAAACCACTATACCACGGTTAAGTGGAATTGCATCTGTAGAGGAGGGGGAGAGCGGAGTAAACGTGCTATCCGTAATCTGTGAGCCATCAGACAAATAACTGGCCTGAATAGTGAACGATCCATTTGTTGTAAAGGTGTTAAAGCTATCCAAAATGGGCTGCATAGTCGTGGCCAAGCTATTATTGTAGAGAGATTGAGACGATGCAGGGCTAAGTGGGCCAACAATGTTCACTGCGTTGGCGTAGAGATTGATCTGCGTCTTGGTGGGCTTTACCTCACCCATAAAATTGAAAGTCACAGGAGCCGTCGCCGACAAAATAAAACCAGATCCTGGGTAAATGACCGTATGGCCTGCGTTGTAACTAAAATCGTCTGTCATCCATGTTCCAGCATTGTAAAGACGCGTAACACGAGTCCCTGAAACGCCATCTGAACCGTAAACGTCAACGCTATCAGTGATATCACTCAGACCCACAGCCCCCTGAACCACCTTATCCAACGTGACGTGCTCACGAATCGCTACAGTGAAAGTCCCGGCAGGTCCCGGGCTTGCTAAAGTTAGGGACGTTCCATTGTTACTTGTGATATCGATAATCTTTCCCTCATTAACTCCAGACACAATCTCGACATAGAAGCGAGGGTAGTTTGGGGCTGGAAGCGTAAAACTTGTAGCATTGTAAGCACCAACGACCCATCCAGGGGCTGTAGACGGGGTAACTGTAGAACCGCTAATTACAGCAGATCCTTGATATACGCTGCTGTTTACCAAGGTAGGAACTACAATCGAAGCTCCGGCAGGGCAGGCCAAGCTCGAAAAACCAACAACCCCCGAAGTGGCTGCTGGGGCTTGGCTAAATGCAGCCGGGGCAGTGAGGAGGACAGTGCCGAGAAGGGTGAGTGCGAGACGAGTTTTCATGGAGGAGAAGAGTGGGTTTCGATGAATAAATCCCCGAATTGAAGGATTTGTTACAGGATTTCGGCTGGTCTGTCGATATTTTTTTGGCTGGGGTTTGAAACGTTCGTGTGACGGCCTGGAGACAAGAGAGGGGCGGTGGGTGTTCGCAATTATCCAAAAGAAGAAATAGTAGAAGGTAGCGAAGAGGGGCGGTAGTGACCGGATTGGCCTGGATGGCGTGGGTGTGGGGCGTGGATTTTGGAAATCAGATTTCAGATTTTTGGATTTGGGGTTAAGGGCCGGGAACATGATCGGGGATGACTACTTTGAACTGCGCTCGCGCATCGGCACGGAGCTGATGGCGCTGGGGGCAGCGGTGCGGGAAGCCGGGGAGGCCTCGCCCGGGGCGGAGGCGGGCACGATTCTGAACAATCTGCTGGCGAGCCTGAAGGAGCCTTTTGTTTTTGTGGTGGCGGGGGAGGTGAATGTGGGGAAATCCACCTTCCTGAATGCGCTTTTCGGCCAGGATTTCTCCCGGACGGGAGTGATGCCGACGACGGACAAGATTCTCTTCTTCAAACACGGCCCGGAGGTGAAGGTGACCCCCATTACCCCGACTTTGGACGAGGTGCAGGCCCCGGCGGACTTTCTGCGGGACTTTCACATCGTGGATACACCGGGGACGAACTCCATCGAGAACGAGCACCAGGAGATCACGGAGCGTTTCGTGCCCATCGCGGACCTGGTGATCTTCGTTTTCTCGGCGATGAACCCCTGGGGAGCCTCGGCGTGGCAGTTCCTAGAGAAGGTACACCGGGACTGGATGCGAAATGTGGTCTTTGTGCTCCAGCAGAGCGACCTGCGCAGCCCGGAGGAGGTGCAGGTGATCACGGATTACATGCGGGAGCTCTGCCGGGGCCGCTTTGGTCGGGAGTTCCCCATCTTCCCGATCTCGGCGAAAAAGGCCTTTCTGGCTCGTAGCGGAGGACTGGACCGGGACAAGCTGCTGGAGGAAAGCGGCTTTCTCCCGCTGGAGGCGCATCTCTCGGCGGTGGTGCGGGGCCAGCCGTCACGGCAAAAAAAGCTCTCGGGCACGATCCAGCTTGCCCGGCAGATCCTCGATCAGCTCCGCGAGCGCACCGTGGCGGTCACGCGTCTGCTGAATCGCCGCGCCTCCCTGCTCACCGAGCTGCTGAACGAGCGAGAGATGCAGGTGGACCGCACTTTAAAGAAGGTGCTGCCGGCCCTGGATGCCACGGAAAGAGACTACCACGAGGGCGTGCTGCGTGTGGCGGGCCTCACCAATGACCTCCTCGCCACGCGGCGGGCCTTCCAGAAGCCGCCTTCGCCCGAGGACGAGCCGGAGCGCACGCAAAGCCTCGATCACCGACTGCTCCAAGAATTACACCATCGCACGGGAGACCGCTGGCGGCAGCTCAGCCTCGTGCTGGAGGAGGACGTGCGGCAATACGACCGCTTCGTGCGTTCCCAAAGTCGCCAGATCATCACGCTACCTGATCCCCCTGCCCCGGAAACCGAGGGCGAAAGCGAGCTGCGCCGCCGTTTTTCCACGAGGGTGGACTCCGCGCTGCGTCGCTTCGTGCTGGCGCTGGAGCTGGACGAGGATGTGGAGCCAGGCCTGCTCCGTGCTCGGCAGACCGCCCGCTGGCTACCTCGGCTGGTTCCGGGGGTACTGGTCATGACGATCGTCACAGCCTGGCTGGGCGGATGGAAAAACTGGGACGATCTGCTGCCAGCCCTGATCGTTCTCGGCTCCGGGCTGATGCTGATCGGCGTGGTCTATCTGATCACGCAGATGCGCCTCGCGGCCGCCCGCAATGCGATCCTCGATAAGCTGGAGGAATCCACCGCCACGCTCCGCGAGATGCTTTCAGAGCAGCTCAAGGAAGAAGTCTCGCACGCCTTTACCAAGTCTAGAGAGACACTCGAACCTCTCCAAGCCGCCGCGCTGCAAACGGAGCAGGATGGCGCCCTTCGTCTGGAACGCCTGCGCCGCCTGGGAGAGTCGTTTGAGGCGTTGGAGAAGCAGGTGGCGGGGTGATTTTAACCTCGCCTCGCCTCACCTCACATAAATGAACTCGCTGCTCATCAGGAGCGTTTGCGCGAGGAGGCTCCAGGCGGCCTGTTCCCTCTTGGCGGGATCAGCTTCTGTGGAGGCAAGCATGCCATCGGCGGCGGTGAGGAAATCACGGCAGCGGCGGAGGTCAGTCTCGGTGGCTTCGCGGGCGTAGGCGAGGCCACAGGCGGCACGAATGCGAGCTTCGAGCTCTTTGTGGGTGAGCAGGCGCTTCGCCAAGGCCTCAGCGGCCGTTTGCGAGAGATCGCTGTTCATGAGCAGGAGGGCCTGCGGGGAGACGACGCTGCTTTCGCGGCGGCCGGTGGAGGTGGCGGGATCGGGATAATCGAACTGCTGGAAGAGATCGTAGAGGTTGTTGCGAATGACGGGCAGATAAAGGGCACGGCGGGTGCTGCCGTAGGTGGTCAGGTCCTTCGAGGTGTGGTTGAAGACAAACTCGCGGTTGCGACGCGGGATCGTTTTGCCGCCAGTGGCCGTATCCAGCATGCCGGCGACATGCAGCAAGGCATCGCGGATCTCCTCAGCCTCCAGCCGACGCACCGGGAAGTGCCAGAGAAGCTGATTTTCGGGATCGGCATCCGGCGTGTGGCGCACCTCGCTGCTTTGCAGGTAGGTCTTCGAGGTCAAAATGAGCCGGTGCATGGCTTTGACACTCCACCCCTTGTCCGTGAACCAGCGAGCGAGGTAATCGAGCAACTCGGGATGGGCGGGTTTTTGACCGAGGAGGCCAAAGTTATCGACGGACGAGACGATGCCTTGATTGAAGTGCCAGGTCCAAAGGCGGTTCACCGTCACGCGGGAGGTCAGCGGATGCTCGGGGCTGGCCAGCCAGCGGGCGAGTTCGAGTCGGCCGCTTTGATCAGGCTTGAAGGCGGGCGCTTCTTTTTTCAGCGAGGCTTGCACGACCTGGATGAAGCCACGCGGCACCGGCTTGCCGAGAGCGAGATGGCTGCCGCGAATATGCAACGGCAGTTCCTTGAGAATCTTCGGCGAGTCCGTGACCGCAAGAGCGGTGGGCAGATCGGGCAGGTTGCTCTGCACGCTCATCATGTTGTCCTTCATCGCGTTGAGTTGATCGGCGATGGCCTTGGGATAGAGGATGATGGGCTCAGGCGGCAGGGCGAGGAAGCCTTTCGGGTCGTCCAGCGCGGCTTTGGCCTGATGCAGTAGCGACTCGCTATTCTTATCCGCTTTCACGTCCTTCAGCGTCGAGGCCTGCTTGAACATCAGCGTGTAATACTCCCGCAGGTGTGAGACGCCACCGCGAGTGCGCAGGGCCTCCTGCCAGGGCTTGAAGAAGGGGTGCGATTCATTCGCCGCCAACCAGACGCGGCAGTTGAGGAGGATGTGTGGCCTCAGTCCGGCCTTCTCTGCCACCGGGCGCACCTGGCTCAAGGTGGGAGCCACGGGCAAAGCAGCCGCATTCATGAGGTAAGCCACCGCCTGGGAGCGAACCTCGTCTTTGAGCTTCTTGTTCGCCTCCGCTTCGAGCTTCGCGATGGCGGATTTTTGGTCGTCGAGCACGCACTCGGCGGCTTTGACATTCGCGAAGGCCTCGAAATCTCCCATCGGGGCTTCAAAGGCCGTGCTCAGAGCGCCGATGCGGTCGCTGCTGAAGCTCTCGGTGCTCTTGAAGATGGCGGCGAGGGCGTAGTAATCCTCGTGTGGAATGGGATCGAATTTGTGCTCGTGGCAGCGGGCGCAGCCGAGCGTGAGCCCCATGAAGGCGCGGCCCATGACGTCGATCTGCTCGTCGATCACATCCATGCGCAGCTTGTCCTTGTCCGGCTCGGCGAGGACCTTGGCCCCGAGGTTGAGGAAACCGGTGGCGGTGATGCGACGCTGGCGCGTGGCCACATCGCCGGACTTCATGAGATCACCCGCGAGCTGCTCGATCACGAACTGATCAAAGGGAAGGTCGTCATTGAAGGCCTTCACCACATAATCGCGGTAACGCCACGCCGTGCCCAACGCGATGTTTTCATCGAGACCGTTCGAGTCCGAGTAACGCGCCACATCCAACCAGTGACGGCCCCATTTCTCGCCGTAGGCATGCGAGGCGAGCAGGCGGTCGATGAGATTTCTGAGGGCTGATTCTGGATTCTTTATTCTTTCGGCCACAAAACCCTCCACCTCCTGCGGCGTGGGCGGCAGGCCGGTGAGATCAAAGGTGATGCGGCGGATCAAGGTGCGTGCATCCGCCTCCGGCGAGAGCTTCATGCCCTTCTCGGCCAGTTTCGCCGTGATGAAGGCATCAATGGGATTTCCGCCAGCGGCCTGCGTCGGCACTTTGGGCCGCGAAATGGGCGAAAAAGCCCAATGCTTCGCGCCTTCGGCGAGGTCGATGGTTCTCGGGCCTCCATGCATTTTCGAGGCCACGGCGGCACGCGGATCGGGTGCGCCCATTTTGATCCAGTCTTCGAGCAATTGGATCTCCTGCGAAGGCAAAGCGCCCTTCGGCGGCATTTGCAGATCCTGATTCTTGTAGTGAACCGACTCGATAAGCAGGCTTTTCTCCGGCTTCCCCGCAATGAGAGCCGGGCCGCTGTCGCCACCCTTCAAAATGGCCTCACGCGAGTCGAGCGTGAGACTGCCCTTCGCCTTCCCCTTCTCCACCGAATGGCATTCGTAGCAGCGGTTGATCAGGATCGGCCGGATGTTCTTCTCAAAGAACGCCGTCTGATCTGCCGACACCTCTCCCGCGCCCTGGCTGCTGCCTGCGGCGAGAAGGATGCTGAGGAAGCTGATGGCTCCGAGTTTCACAGGAAGGGTTTACGCCTTGCGAGCGGGTTTCTTGCCAAAGCGGCGGGCTGCCTCGCCCACCGCAGGTGATCCTTCTCTGCCTCTTACTCCGCCTCTTCCTCCCAGATCAAAGACCTCGCGATGACCTGAAGACGCTCGACGGGGGAGGAGGAGTAAGAGTCGGAGGAGGATTCGCCTCGCGCCACTTTCACCTTGGCATCCGCCACCACGCACGCTTCGATGGCCGCTCCATGAGCACCACCACCCAGAAATGGCGCATCGCCGGCATCAATTTCGACCACTTTCACATGGGCGACCTCCTTCGCCAGACCTCCGAGCATCCGAACGCCGAGATCGTCGCCATCTGCGATGAGCAGCCGGAGCGCATGCAGAGCGCCGCGAGGAATTTCGGCCTCTCCGACAGCCAGGTCTTCACCGATCACCGCGCCTGCCTGGAGCAAACCAAGCCCGACATCGTCATCCTCTGCCCCGCCGCCTCCAAGCATGGCGAGTGGGTGGAGAAGGTCGCCCCCTACGGCACGCACATCATCATGGAAAAACCCTTCGCCGGCACCTTGGCGGAGGCAGATGCCATGATCGCCGCCATGAAGCCCACGGGCAAGCTGCTCACCGTGAACTGGCCGCTCGTGTGGGATGCCGGACAGCAAACGGCGCACCGACTCATCCTCGAAGGCCTCATCGGCGAGGTGTGCGAGTTTCATCACCACGGCGGCAATCGCGGCCCGCTTTACCACGGAGCCGACAAGATCGAAAACGAGCCCACCGCCGCCGAAAAAGCCGCGAGCTGGTTTTACAGCGCCGCGCAGGGCGGTGGCTCGCTGCTCGATTACATGGGCTACGGCACCACGCTCGGCACCTGGCACCTCGGAGGCAAAGTGCCGCTGGAGGTCACCTGCGCCTGGAGCACCACGCCGGGCCTCGAAGTCGATGAACACAGCGTCACCGCCATTCGTTACGCCTGCGGCCTGAGCAAAACCGAAACCCGCTGGGGCACCTTCACCGATCCATGGACACATCAACCGCAGCCGAAGTGCGGCTTCGTCCTCAAAGGCACCGCTGGCACCATCTCCTGCTACGACTATGAGAAAACCCTCCGCGTGCAGACCCACAGCCGTCCCGAGGGCTACGACGTGCCCGTCGATGTCATCACCTCGCCGAACCGCAATCCCATCGAGCACGTCATCCACCACCTCGAAACCGGCACCCCGCTCATCGGCCCCCTCCGCCTCGACATCTCCCGCATCGGCCAGCAGATCGTCGATACCGCGTTTCGCAGTGCCACGGAGAAGAGGACGATCGAGTTGGTGGGATAGCAGGGTTTCAAGTTTCAAGTTTCAAGTTTCCGCCAACTTGAAACTTTGAACTTTAAACCTGGAACTCTGGCTATTGAACGGGCCTCAAATCAAAGCACACCAGCTTGTCCTTCTGCCGGACGATGAATTTCCCATTCGCAATCGCCGGTGACGAACAGCCGAGCGCATCGGTCTTCGCGCGACCAAGCTGCTCGTAGGCGGTGTTCGTGGCCTTCACCATGCGGACGTGGGTACCGTTGTTTTCATAGACGAGCAGTTTGCCATCCGCGAGCAACGGGGAGGTGATCGTGCTGCTCACCTCGTTCACCACCCACTTCTCCGTGCCGGTGACCAAGTCGATGCACTGGTGCTTCTCGCCGCAGCAGAGGTACACATTGCCCTCGTGAATAATGGGGCTGCCGGTGTAGCGACGCGTCATCCAGAATTTCGACCACGCGGCCTTCGGCTTGCCATCGGCCTGCATCTGATACGCCCGCAGGCCCACGCCCTCCGTGCCGCTGTAGAGCACCAGCCAATCACCACTCGCCACCGGCGTGCTTTGGCTGCCGCCTTCCGCGGTCCAAAGCAGTTCGCCGTTCTCCGGGTTCAGGCCGTAGAGCGCGTTGTTGCCATTGATGACCACCTGCGGCTTGCCGGTGGCTGGCTGCCACCAGGTCGGGCTCGCCGTGTTGCCCTTCGCCAGCTTCTGCTCCCACACCAGCTTGCCGTCGGCCTTTGAAAAAGCCTTCGCCATGCCGGCGGCCATGTAAACGTGCTCGCCCATGATCAACGGCGAGGCCGCCGGTCCGCTCATGCCGAGCGGCGCGGTCCACACGAGCTTGCCATCCTTCTCATCCACACACACCAGCTCCGTGCTCAGTGCCGCGAATACCTTGCCGTCCACGATGGCACAGGTGCTGGAGGAATTGCGGCCGCTCGGCTTGCCCGGCTTCGCGTATTTCCACACCTGCTTCCCCGTCGCCAGATCGAGGCAGAGGATCACATCCTGAGCCACCTTGATCGTGTTGGGCACCGCAGCGATCATCTTCTCCTTCACCTCCGGCGGAAAGGCCTCGTCATCCAGCCACTTGGTGAACTCCGCCGCATTCGCAAACGGCTTCCCCTGCCGGTCGCTCATCTTTTTCAGCCATTCGAGTGCGATGGCATTCTTCCCCGCCTTGAAGCGGCTCACCACCCACGAGCCGATGTTGATCTGCTCCTTCTCGTTGAGGTTGTCCTTCACCCACTGGTTCGCCCACTCGTCGAATTTCTCGCCTCGCAGCTTCGGCGCATTCATCCGCGTCTCTTCCAGCTTCTTCTCCAGCTCCGGCGTGGTGCCACGGAAGTTCAGCGTCTGCATCACCTCCGAGTCGATCTCCCGCGTCTCCGAGGCCACCCGTTCATGCCACACCACACTGAGGAAGACTCGCTCACCACTCACCACCGGACTCGCATGGCCGCCGTATTCATTGCTCGGGATCATCTCACTCTCCCAGACCTTCTTCAAACCTTCCGCCGGAAACGCCTCCGCGATCGGCGTCGTGTCCTGCGATACCCCATTCCGATCCGGCCCCCGCCATTGATTCCAATCCCCCGCGACGAGCGAGGTGGTGATGAACGAGAAAGCAAAGAGCAACGGGGAGAATTTCATGCGACGGGGTGAACGCTGAGAGTTCAGCGCAAGTTTCAGCTTCAAAAAGCTCTCGTCATTTTGTCGGCACGCTTCACCCTCCGCCGACGTATTCCCAACCCGCATGAAATCCCTCCTCCTTCCGCTTCTCTTGGCCACCACGACGGCCGGTCACGCCCAACTCGCCACGCAGGCGACGCCCGTGGAGAAAATCAAAATCGCCAAGGGCTTCCAAGCCGAGCTGCTCTATTCGGTGCCGAAGGAACAAGAAGGCTCGTGGGTCTCCATGACGCAGGATGACCAGGGGCGCATGATTTGCAGCGATCAGTATGGAGCGCTGTATCGCATCACACCCGGTGCCAAGGCGGCGGATACGAAGGTGGAGAAGCTGAGCATCGACTTCGGTCACTGCCAGGGCCTGCTTTTTCATGCCGGTGCCCTTTACGGCGTGGTGAATGACGACGCGTATCAGGGCCGCGGCCTCTACCGCTGCAAAGATACGAATGGCGATGATCAATTCGATGCGGTGGAGTTGCTCCGCGCCTTTCCAGGCAAAGCGGGCGAGCATGGGCCGCACGGCGTGGTGGCCACGCCGGATGGCAAGAGCCTCTACGTGATGTGCGGCAATCAAACGCCGGAACCGAGCTGCGAAACGAGCCGCGTGCCGCGTCACTGGGGCGAAGACCAGCTTTTCCCGATGCTGATCGGTCGCGGCTTCATGCGCGATGTGCTCGCGCCCGGCGGCTGGCTGGCGAAAACGGATCTCGATGGCAAGAAGTGGGAACTCATCAACACCGGCACCCGCAACACCTACGACATTGCCATCAACCGCCACGGCGACATCTTCGGCTTCGACGCGGACATGGAATGGGACACCGGCATGCCGTGGTATCGCCCCACGCGCGTGTGCTTCATGCAAAGCGGCGGCGAGTTCGGCTGGCGCACGTGCAGCAAAAAATGGCCCGCACGCTGGGAAGACAGCCTGCCCGCCGTGGTGGACATCGGCCCCGGCTCACCCACGGGCGTCGCCTTCGGCTACGGAGCCAAATTCCCCTCGAAATACCAAGACGCGCTCTACATCTGCGAGTGGAGCTATGGCAAGATGTATGCCGTCCATCTTGCGCCGAACGGCGCAGGCTACACCGGTGCTGCGGAAGAGTTCATGAGTGCCTCACCACTGCCGCTGACGGACATCGAAGTCTCGAAGAAGGATGGCGCGATGTATGTGAGCGTGGGTGGGCGCAAGGTGCAGAGCGGGCTGTATCGGGTGACGTTCGTTGGGAAAGCTGATACGGTGTTTGACGCTCCCAACAAGCATCCCCGCGAATCGGGAATGACTGGCGAGCTCAAGGGTATCACCCTTCGCGAAAACTTAGAGAAGCCCGGCAAGACAGCGGATGACGTGTGGAGCTTTCTCTCCTCCCCAGACCGCCATCTCCGCTTCGCGGCCCGCATCGCCCTGGAGCATCAGCCGGTGGCCTCCTGGAAAGACAAAGCCCTCTCCGAAACCAATCCCCGTGCCGCTCTGACCGCGCTGATGGCGCTGGCACGCAGCAGTGGTGGCGACAAGACACTGCTGAAGCCCATCCTCGACTCGCTGGGCAAGATCGACTTCAAAGCCCTCAAGGGCCTCGACCGCGTGACGCTCATTCGCGATTACATGCTCGCCTTCACACGCCTCGGCGAGCCGGATGCGGAGACGAAGGCCGAATTGATCGCGAAGATCAACCCGCTCTTCCCCACGAATGACACGGGCCTGAATCGCGATCTCGCGGAGGTGCTCGTTTTCCTCGGGGACGCCGGAATCGTGGCCAAAGCGGCGCCGCTGGTGAATGACTCGCCCACGCAGGAGGAGCAGATCGACTACGCCCGCATTTTGCGCTTTGCGAAGACCGGCTGGACGAAGGAACTGCGGGTGGATTACTTCCGCTGGTTCCTCCGCGCGGCGAATTACAAAGGCGGTGCCTCGTTTGACCTCTTCATTGGCGAAATCAAAAAGGACGCCCTCGGCACGATGAGCGAGGAAGAGAAACTCGCGATCAAAGACGTGCTCGATGCCAAACCGGAGGCCAAAGCGCCGAGTTTCACCACAAAGCCGATGAACTTCGTCAAAGCCTGGACGGTGGCGGATCTCGAAAAATCGCTCGGCGTGGGCCTGGAGGGCAATCGCAACTTCCAGAACGGCCGGAACATGTTTGGAGCCGCGACGTGCTTTGCCTGCCATCGCTTCCAAAACGAAGGCGGAGCCATCGGGCCCGATCTGACCAGCGTGGCGGGCAAATACAGCCCGCGTGACCTCCTTGAACACATCATCGAGCCGAGCAAAGAAATCAGCGACCAGTATGGTAGCACCGTTTTCACCAAAAAGGACGGCAGCATGGTCGTGGGCCGCATCGCGAACATGAAGGAGAACATCATGATGGTCTGCACGAACATGATGGACCCAAACAATTTTACCAATGTGGACGCCCGCGACGTGGTGAAGACGGAGGAGAGCAAGGTGAGCATGATGCCGCCCGGCCTGCTCTACATGCTGAAGGAGGACGACATCCTCGATCTGATGGCTTACCTGCTCAGCAAGGGCAATCCGGATGATCCGATGTTTGTGAAGTGAAACACGAGCGCCATGCGACATCACGCTGGTGGCTGCCTTCCCATCGCACGCTCGCGGTGCTTGCTCTTTCAGGCTCGTGAGCTCAAACTCACCTGTCATGAAGCCGAAAAAGACGCCCTCCAAAGTCTCCGCCGCGAAGCCCGGCATCGCTGACCGCATTCGCGGCATCTGGCAGGGAGCACAGACGCAGGCTGCCCGCAGCGTGAACACTGCGCACGTCATCGCGAACTGGCTCATTGGTCGCGAGATCGTCGAGGAGCAGCAAGAAGGACGTGAGCGGGCGAGGTATGGTGATCGGCTAATCACCACGCTCTCCGCAGAGCTTCAGCTCGATCTAGGAGATGGTTTTTCGATCAGCTCACTGAAGCTGATGCGGCAGTTTTTTGTCTCGTATCCCGAGTTGAGCCAAATTGGTCACCCAGTGGGTAGCCAATTCATCACCATGGCCTCAACGAGTCAAAAAAGCTACCCAGTGGGTAGCCAATTGATTGAGCAAACGGCAAAAGCCGAGTGGAAGCCGGGACGCTTACACCTAAACCTTTCGTGGAGACATTATCGCGCCCTTCTCCGCGTTGATCGCCCAGCACGCGACTTCTACGAGATCGAAGCGATCAAATGCCACTGGAATGGCCGTGAGCTAGAGCGGCAGATCAATACGCTGCTCTACGAACGACTGGCGAAGAGCCGTGACAAAAAGGGCGTGATGGCTTTGGCGAATGAGGGGCATGTGGTGAAGTCGCCACTCGATCTGCTGCGGGAGCCGTTCGTACTGGAGTTTTTGAATTTACCGGAGGCACATCAGCTCACGGAGACGGAGCTGGAGGCGCGGCTCATCACCCAGTTACAGGCCTTCTTGCTGGAGCTGGGCGATGGCTTTGCCTTCGTCGGCCGGCAGCGGCGGCTCACGCTGGAGGGTGATCACTTCTACCCAGATCTCGTCTTTTATCACATCCGCCTGCGCTGCTATGTGATCATCGACTTGAAGCTCAACAAGATCGATCACGGCGACCTCGGCCAGATGCTGCTCTATGTGAACTACTACGACAAAGAAATGCGTGGCCAGGGTGACCAGCCGACCGTGGGCCTGATCCTCGGCACCAGTCACAACGAGACCGTGGCGAAGTACGTGCTGGATGAAAAAAGCCGCCGCATCTTTGCCACACGCTATCAGCCGCATCTGCCGTCCGTCGAAATCTTGGAGGCCGAGCTGCGCCGCGAGCGCGAGCTGATCGAAGGCTCCGCCACGTCGAAACTGGCCGCCGTGCAAAAAGTCATGGCTAAAAGGAGGCGTGCGCCGCGTTGACAGCGGCCACCATGAAATCACTGCTCTTCCTCGCCTTTGCCGCCACTCTCGCCAACGCCGCGCCAAGGCCGAATGTGGTTTTCTTCCTCATCGACGACCTCGGCTACGCGGATTGCGGCTTCAATGGCGGCACGGAGATCCAGACGCCGAACATCGACAAGCTGGCCGCCGCGGGCACCATTCTCGAAAACCACTATGTGCAGCCGGTGTGCTCACCCACGCGTGCCTCGCTCATGACAGGGCGTTACGTTTCGCACACCGGCGTGTACACCATCGTGCGGCCGCATGCGAAGTGGGGCCTGCCTTTGGAGGAACGCACACTGGCAAATGCCTTGAAGGACGCGGGCTACACGACGGCGATCACGGGAAAGTGGCACCTAGGGGAGTTCGACAAAGCCTACCTGCCTACCTCACGTGGGTTTGAGCACCAGCATGGGCATTACTTTGGTGCGCTCGACTACTTCACGCATGTGCGCGATGGCTCGGACGATTGGTATCACGATGACAAGCCGCTCAAAGAAGAAGGCTACAGCACCCATCTCGTCACCAAGGAGGCGGTGAGGCTCATCACCGAGCAGCCGAAGGACAAGCCGCTGTTTCTTTACATGCCGTATAACGGCGTGCATGCGCCGATGCAGGTGCCTGACGAGTATTTAAAGCCCTACGGCGCCCTCACCGGAGCGCGGAAGCAGCTCGCGGGCATGCTCGCGGCGGTGGATGAAGGCATCGGCCAGGTCGTGGCGGCACTGGAGAAAGCGGGGCAGAGGGAGAACACCCTCATCCTCTTCTCGGCGGACAACGGCGGGCCGCCTCCTGGCACGAACACACCGCTGCGTGATTTCAAAGGCAGCATCTTCGAGGGGGGCGTGCGTGCGGCGGCCTTTGCAAACTGGCCAGGCAAAATCCCGGCCGGGCAGCGACTCACTCAACCCATGCACATCATCGACTGGTATCCCACGCTGGTGAAGCTCGCGGGTGGCTCGCTGGAGCAAAAGCTGCCGCTCGATGGCCGCGATGTGTGGCCCATGATCACCGAAAAAGCCCCCTCGCCGCATGATGCCATCCTCAGCGCCCAATCCATCGACAACACGGCGGTGCGTATGGGCGACTGGAAGCTCATCGTGAGCAACGGCGCTGATGCCGAACTGCCGGATGAAGGCGCGGCGAAGACCAAGAAGAAGGGCAAAGGCAAGGCGAAGGCCAAAGGCCGCAAATACCAGCCGGTGATGCTTTTCAACCTCGCCGCTGATCCAAGCGAAAAGACCAATCTGGCCGACAAAGAACCTGCACGTGTCGCGACGATGAAGGCAAAGCTCGCGGAGCTTTTGAAGGATGCGGTGCCTTCAGGGGTGAGGTAGTCGCGACAGCGTCGTGGAGTGCGGTGGCAGAGGGGCAAGGCGCAAGCCTGCCCCGCCGACACCGCTTTCGCCTTCCGGACGGCATTTTCTGGCCTCAAAGCACTCCTCCACCGCACTCCAGGACGCTATCGCGCCACTCGAAAACTCTTGGCGAATTCGACGTTGATTCAAAGACATGATCTCCAAACTGCTTCCTGCCTTCGCGTTGTTTTTCGTCTCTTGCTCCTCAATGCGGTCACCCATCGTCGATGGGGCCAAACCGAAGGACCACGGAGCCATCGGCGCGACGGAAGGTCCGGCATGGAAGGATGGCTCGCTCTATTTCACCGACGGGAAGCACATCAACCGCATGGGGCCAGATGGCAAAACGAGCGTCTTTCGCCACAACGCGTCGAACGGCCTACTTTTCGACCGCGAAGGCCGTCTCGTGGCCTGCGAGACGAAAAACCGCCGCGTGACGCGGACCGAGAAAGGTGGTTCGATCACCGTGTTGGCGGATCGTTTTGAGGGAAAGCGCTTCAACTCGCCCAATGACCTTTGCATGGACTCCAAGGGCCGGATTTACTTTACGGATCCAAGGTATGGGTCGCGGGAGGGGATGGAAATACCTCGGAAATGTATTCGGAATGAAATGATTCACTCATACCCCAATCACAACAATCCATGCGTCCGGCTCATCGGGGGGATTTTCGACTGTTTTCATGTGTATTCAGACCTTTCGGCCACATCTGTAAACGGGCGTGCTGTGAAGCTCGGTCTTTCAGCGTCCAAACTCGATGAACTTTTGAGCACCGGATGCTTTTTAGAGCGATACTCAACCTACGAAGAAGGAGTCTATCGCATCGACTCACCTGGCAAAGTGACCAAGGTCATGAATGGCGGCGGTCAGTTTCGGCTTGAACGCCCCAACGGCATCCTCATCAGCCCGGATGACCGGTTTCTCTTCATTGCGGACAATAACAACAACACTCACGGTGGCTCGCGGAAGCTGATTCGCTATGAATTGGGTTCGAATGGCGATGTGAAGGTCGAATCACGCAAGGTGCTCTTTGATTGGAAAGATGGCCGTGGGCCGGATGGCATGAAAATGGATGCGGCGGGGCGCATTTACGTCGTGGCGGGCACGAACACGGCGACGGAATTCGAGACGACGCGCTTCAAGGCGGGGTGCTACATCCTTTCGCCTTCCGGTCGCTTGATCGACTTCATCCCGACGGCTCCAGATGAGGCGTGTAACTGCACTTTTGGCGGAGCGGATGGCAAAACGCTCTTCATCACCTCAGGCGGGCATTTGTGGAGTGTGCCGCTGAAGTGAAGTGCCGATGGCCGGACTCGAACCGGCAAGGGAGTTGCCTCCCAGCAGATTTTAAGTCCGTGGTGGCAGTGGGAGAGCCATGCAAATTCCGCTAATTGTCTGCTAATTGCCATTGCTTTCCACTAGATGCCATGGGATGATGCGTCATGCCAAAGACTCCCCCGTCCCGCCGCCGCCGCCGTCCCATCAAGCGGATTCCATGCGGTGCCTACACCATCACGGTGCAAGCCATCGACAAGCCGCCGTATGCGTTCGCCGTGGTCAAACGCCAGAAGGGGCAGACCAAGCGACAGACGGAGTATTTCGTGGAGAAAGGCGAGGCACTGACCAAAGCTCAGGCTTGGGCCGTCGAGGCTGGCAACGTCGGGGCGCAGGCCGCATCCACGTTGACCAACTCGCTCAAGCGCGATGTGATGAATTGGCGGCACGAACTAGACGCTTATGGAAAGGGCATTGGCGATGCCGTGGCGTTCTACCTCGACCACCTGAGAGCCACACGCACCAGCAAGCCGGTTTCCGAGATCGTCGCCGCGCTGCTGGCCCTCAAGGAAAAGAAGGGCAAACGTGAACGCTATCAGCGCGATATGCTCATGAAACTAGGCCGCTTCGGCCAGACGTTTGGCGGGCGCATGATCGCTGAACTCAACGCTTCCGAGATAGAGCATTGGCTCGACAGCCTCAACGTCGGGGCAGTCTCATGGAACAATGAACGGCGGTACCTGAACCTCCTTTGGAACTTCGCCATATCGAAGTCGTGGGCATCCGTGAACGTCATTGCCAAAATCGACTGCCGGGATGTCGAGGCAACCAGCCCTGAGATTCTCACCATCCAGCAAACCCGCGCACTCCTCAATTCCGCCGACGATTCCATTCGTGGCTACTATGCAATCGCTCTCTTTGGCGGCGTGCGTGATGCCGAGATCAAGCGTCTCGATTGGCGTTCGATCAACCTCCTGACTGGCTATATCACCATCGAGAGCGACGTTTCCAAAACGAAGCGCAAAAGGCTGGTGCCCATCACGCCAAACATGAAGGCGTGGCTGCTACCCGTGGCGAAGTCTCACGGCCCCGTCGCACCTGAGACGGTGGACGAGGGCAAGAAGGCGACCTTCAAACGGGCTGGCATCGTCGAATGGCCGCAGGATGGCACGCGGCATTCATTCGGCACTTACGAGATGGCACGCACCAAAGACATTGGTCATGTTTCCGAGGTGATGGGCAACTCTCCCGGCGTGGTGAAAAAGCACTATCAGAAGGCTGTTCCATTCGAGCAGGGTGACGAGTTCTTCGCCATCTTCCCCGAGGAACAAGGAGAGTCGAACATCGTGCCGATGGAACAGCCCGCCCGCCGCGCTCAACCCTCAATCTCAATGGTGGCATGAAGTCTTTTCTTCAACGGTTTGAGGAAGGCTTGGGGCGGTTGCCAAAGCCAGTCTTTGATGCACTCGGGGAAGGTCCCTTTGAAGTAATCGAGGCTCTCAATGTTCCCGAGCACCTGGTGCGGCGCTTAGTGCAGGTTAAGTATGATGGGCCTGAGGCCTTGGCTGTGCAGCTAGTGGCGGTCAAGACGCTGAAAGACGCCTCCCTCATCAAGTCCGTCGCCGACAGGATCGGCGAGTTCATTTCGGAACAACTGGTAAAGGGTAAGTACGATTCGCTGCGGATCATGTCGGAAGGCCTGCTCAGGTTGCATAGTGGTGGGGACTTCCGAGGCAAGGGCGGTCCACCGAAGTCGTTCGACGATGCTTTCGTCCTCATGATGTTTTTCTTGCTCATCGAGATGGGCATAGATTCTCCGTCACAAAGTGAAGTCAGGATGGCACTCAATTCTGTGAAGAATCCGATACGCAAAGCACGAGTATCGAAGATCTTTGACGAACTAGGTCTCAAAGAATTGGCGGGCGATTCGCGCTCAGCGAATAGCGAGCCGGGGAAACGCAGGCGGCGCAAGTTGCCAACTAAACATGATTGATCGGCAACTTAGATGAGGGGGCTGGCGTGAAAGCGCATGGTGCTGTTGCCATGACCCAACAAAACGCATCCAGCAGCACCAACGCCCCCGCACTGTTCAGACCTGAGCAGCTTGCGAAACTCCTCAACGTCAGCCGTCGCACGCTGACCAACTTCGTCCAGCGACGTATCATCCCCAGCATCTCCGTCGGCAGAGTCCGGCTGTTCGATCTGGAGAAGGTCAAAGCCGCTCTGGAGAAGTTCGAGCAAACCGAAGTCACCCGCTAAACAACAAAGCCCACCCCGAGAGGTGAGCCTGCTGTTTTGTGGTCTGAACTACCGCAAACATACATCAGATTCCTCACTCGGCAAGGGCGCACCACATCCGCCCCCATGATCCCAAAACTACGTTACTTCACCGGAACTGCCGTCGAATCACCGACACTTAAGGCCCACCCCGCCGAGGACTTCGCCACCCTCGTTGAGGCACTCAAGAATCCCGAAATTCTCCCCATCACCGGGGCGGATTTCCGGGCGATGACAAAGCCCGAACAGTCCGAGGTGAAGAAGGTTCCCTACCTCACCGCCTGCACCTTCCCGACATCCCCGCACAAGGGACGCAAGGTAGAGTTCGCCGAGGCATGTAACCTCATCTTCCTCGACATCGACGACAGCCCCGAGACTCGCGAGATGGCGAAGATGTTCATCTCTTCGCCGGAAACGCTGGAGAGCATGCTCGACGGTTTCAACTTCGCAGCCTACCGCACGGCATCGTACACACCGGAAAAGCCCCGCCTGCGGATCGTGGTGGACGCCGATGGCATCCCGCCAGACCGATACGCCGAGGCCGTGCAAACCATCGCATCGCACCTCGACCTCGCTCACGTCACCGGGGAGAGCGTGATCGTGACGCAGCCGATGTTCCTCCCAACCGTGTTCAGTGACACGCCGGACCCCGATAACCCGATGCTCGCCAGCTTCTCCGATGGGCGGCCCTTCAGAATTGAGGACATCGCCCCCGATGGAACCGAACTGCCGGGCACGAAGTCTGCCGGAGCGGGCACCATCACCCGCTCCAGCGGCGACCTTCTCGACACTCTCGCCAACGCCTCCGCCCCCATGACGGGAATCAGTGAGGACGAAGCGCGGAAGATGCTCTCCTATCTCTCGCCCGACTGTTCCCGCGCCGAGTGGATTCAGATTGGCGCTGCCCTCCAGCACCAATTCGGAGAAGCGGGTGAGGACATCTGGACAGAATGGAGCCGTGGCGGGCAGAAGTTCGTCGGGGAAGCGGATTGCCGCACCAACTGGAAGGTGTTCCGTGACACCCCTGCTGGCCGCTCTCCGATCACTCTGCGCACCGTCGCCAAGCGAGCCAAGAAGAAGGGCTATGAGCTGCCCTCCTTCAAGGACAGTCACACGACCGATGGCGGGTTTTCCAAGCTGGGGGAAGGCCAGGTTCAAACCATTGACTTGAGCCAGTTAGATGCGCGGCGGATCACACTCGACAAACCGCCACCCAAGCCTGTTTCGGTTTACAAGCTCGCAGGGCAGCAAATCTGCACCGCTGGCAACCTGACGAATATCCAAGCGCAAGCGAAGGCAGGCAAAACCGCCGCGCTTGGCTGTATCGTCGCCGCAGCAGTCGCCAGCGAAGAGCACAATCCCGACGACCCGCTTGAAGCGCCGGACTGTCTAGGCTTCACCGCCGCACCGCATCGGGGCAAGGCCGTGATCCTGTTCGACACAGAACAATCGCCTTACGATTCGTGGCTCCTAGCTCAGCGGGCCGTAAGCCGAGCAGGGAGCGACGACCTGCCACCGAACTTCCGCTTCTACAGCGTGGCCGACGTGCCGACTGCCCAACGCCGCGCCTACCTCGCCGCAGAACTGGAACGAGCCAAAGAGGAATGCGGAGGCATCCACAGCGTGCTCATCGACGGGGTTGGCGACCTTAGCGTTGATCCCAACGATGCGGTGGAATCGAACAGACTCGTCGAAGAACTGGTACAGCACGCCATCAAGTATGAATGCCCCATCATCACCGTCCTGCATGAAAACCCCTCTGGGGCGGAGACGGGCAAAACACGCGGACACCTCGGCAGCCAGCTTGAACGCAAGGCCGAGAGCAACCTGCGAGTGGTGAAGGACGCCAAGGGCGTCTCGACGATCTTTTCAGACCGCTGCCGCCACGCTTCGATCCCGAAGGAATCCGGGCCGCGCTTCGCATGGAACGATGCCGCTGGGATGCACGTCACTGTTCACGCGGACGTGAAGGCCGACAAGGCCGACGAGAAACGCAAAGAAGAGAAGCCAGCGGTGGACTCCGTATTCGATGGCACCGTTGGCAACTTGACTTGGGCCGAGCTTCACCGCCGCATCAGGACGATATTTGGCGTGGCAGAACGGACAGCCTCTCGCCGGATCACCGAATGGACGAAACTTGGACTTATTACTTCGCCAGTGAAGGGAGAATACATCCGCCCATGAGTGAATCACTGCCACACTGTCAACCACTGCCAAAAGCACTGCCACTGGCAGCACTGTCACACTGTCAGCAGCTATATAGATAGCTGACAGTTTGATGGCAGTAAGGCAGCGACTTCACTGTCACTCTCAAACCCATCGAACAGACCACACTCAGACCACACCCCATGAGAATCGAACACATCGCCGACAACACAACTTTCACCAAGACCGATCAGGAGGCCATCGCCCTACTCTCTCGGCTCGCCCCCGCATGGATCGAAGAGATGCCAATGGCCGCTGCAAATCGAGGTTCTGAGGGGCGCAGCTGCAAGCGACGGAAGGAATATTTTCCGGAGACCAACGAGGGAATCGTGGCGTGGTACCTCGGCGCAGGCTTCCCGCCCGAAGAGACCGGCTGGCGCGTCCTCCACATTTTCGATGTGGATGCGCTGTCGTTTATGATTAAAACCATTTCCGCAATCCCAGCGATTGAAGGAAGAGAATCACCATAGGCACGCCAGCGCCGGATCATCCAGCATCCGCAGGCGTAGGTCAGGATTGAGCCGTGCAGCCTCTTGAGCATGCGAGCGTGCATCCTCAAGCCTTCCGGTCTGCGCGAGGCCACAGGCCAGCCAGAATCGAACGAGAGCCGACTCTGGCAGGTCAATAGACTTGGATTCGGTAAAACCGCCGCCCGATTCCCGCAGGGTTGAAGGGGACAACAATTTCCGTGCCGTTGCCCGAGTACCCATCAATATCAAACCATGTACCGAGGTCAGCCGACCATTGCGTCATATACCCGCGCCCCGTCATCGAATTCCAGCGAATGTCGATGCCAGAGTGAATCGACAATTGAGGAATCGTCGGCGGGAATGCGTTGGCGTCGAGTTCTACCAGCCTCGGGCCAGACGTGGTCTGTCTCTCGACTTCCAGAATGAAGTACCTTGCGGAGATCGGGGGGAACATACTTTCGGCGGACACCCAACTTCCTCCCCCGTAGCCGTTGCTGTACGATGAGCCTTTGAACAAAATGCGGCTGACAAATTGCCTGTTGGAGAAAGTGTTGTCCGTGGATGTGAAGAGCTTCGATTCAGCTATGCCGCGATTTCCCGAGGTGCCGTCATCGGCAAGGATTAACCGGACTGACTCCAGAGTGATCTGCCCTCCCGCATCGAAAAGAATTTGTGAGAGAGTGCCGGAGGGCAACCCATCGCTGAAAACAACGGTGTTTCCTTCGCTCCCACCCACCCCGCCGAACAGGTTGCCTATACCTCCCGAATTACCGTCTAGCGGGCTGGACGACATGCCGACAGCACCTTGAAAAGGATCATTGTTTTTTGCAACGTGGGAAACGTCTGGCATTCGCCGAACAAACGACGCCGATGGCGCACCCGACCCGCTGCCCCATGCGTTGAATGTCAAATCGTCGATAGCCAACAGAGCCTCCGTTCCATTATTCACTTGGTCATCAAACCAGCGAAGCACGAGGAATTGGGAAGGCGGCCAGTTCACTTTCAGGTTTGCACTGAGAGGCGTCCGGTTGGCTGGAAGGCTGCCGTCGATCCCCCCAATGCTAGAGCCGAACTGCACCAACGGAACATCAAGCGCTCCGGCGCTACTTGAATAACCGGAGTCGAACGCTGTGGGGGCGTCGGTAGAACTCATGGGAATCACCGTGTTCGGGTTGCTGCTCGCTGTGTTCAGGGTTGCAAAGACACCGTATGAGAATTGCAGACGGTGCCCCGCTACTGGCGAAGTCCCGACAATTTTCCACTGTTGCCCGAGAAAGCCCAAATCAACGTCAGTGAGTGTTGCCCCGGTATCGTTTCGCAGAATCAAAGCAAATACATAGTCGTTCCCCCCGGTCCGGGTGCCTAAAGCTCGATCTTGTCCGCCAGTGGTAACATTCAAATTCTTGAGACCTTCGGAGTTCGTTTGCCCGGTCGCCAGTCCATAACGGCTAACAAGTCCCCAAGACCTGTCGGCTGCGCCGGGCCTCACCTCCAAAGCGGCCTCCCATGCGTACCACCCCGGTAAGGTCGAATTGTTCGCCCAGGCTGCACTCGTGGTCCCAAGTTCATCAAAAGTAATCA
This sequence comes from Verrucomicrobiaceae bacterium, assembly GCA_016713245.1. Taxonomy (GTDB): domain Bacteria; phylum Verrucomicrobiota; class Verrucomicrobiia; order Verrucomicrobiales; family Verrucomicrobiaceae; genus Prosthecobacter. The sequence goes on from JADJPM010000005.1 coordinate 718,102, forward strand.
ACAACGGGCCGCCCGTGTAGGGAGCGAAGGCAGAGACCAAGGATGGAGCCAACATCATGGCTGTCAGGAACACTCTGAGGATGTGAAGCGGACTCATCCCTCTACTTGTATCAAATTCCAGTTGGGAACAACCGTAAACCAAAGCCTATCCATCCCGGTCACTGGTGCCGGAATCCGGCGAGAGAGGCCTGCCCAGCGACGACGCCAAATAGACGCCAGTGACAGCCCCGATAGACAGGCGCAAGAATGCGCGAACCCCGGCACCAGCCGCGCCGTCGAAAGTAGGATCGAATCCGTGGTCTGTAATCTGCCCGTCCTGATCCACGGAGGGAGACCCGTACAACAGCATCCCCAAGCCGCTGAGACATATCGAATAAAGCAAGACCTTGGAATACAGCTCCGAATCGGGCCGCTTCGACTGCATCGCCCCTTTGTAGGCGGCACTGGCAGCAATCAAAGAAATGAACAGGTTGTTCGTCCAAAACTGGTAAGCGGGGGGCAGAAAATAGATGCCCGCCAGCAGCGCCAGCCCTCCGAGAAGTCCAATGCGTTCAACAAGTTGTTTGCTCTCCATGCCAGGAAGGAATCGAGAGACGGCCCAACTGCAATCCCAGCCGCGCCCTTTCTACCTCTTTCCCCGGATTACGCTGACGGACAGCCCGCTGTCCGTGTTTAGCTTGACCTATCGTCAGGCGAGATGGCTCACTTGCTGTAAAGTCAGATGCCATAAAAAACGAGCCGCGTAATTGGAAACAGGGGAAAAACGGGTCTGAGTCGATACGGGGGCACTCTAAGATCGCGTCCAGCCTGCATGCCACTCGCCCCGTCTGCCCCCCGCCCCCCCTGCCAGCACTACCCTCGCCACGTCCCCCTGCCAGCACTACCCTCGCCACGTCCCCCTGCCACGGCTCTCCCCCCGCCGCCGCCTGCCCTGCTCAGGCTACTCGCTGCGGCTCGATTGGATGTCCTTCTCCGCCAAAAGCCGTCCGCTAATAATCCGCTTAATTTAGCGGAATCCGTGCCTTTTGGTGCTTTTTCGGTGCGATGCCGCTGAGGTGCAAATTTTGCCCTCTACCGCGCTGGAACCCTTGATTTGTGGGGCTTGCGTGGTGCCGATGGCCGGACTCGAACCGGCAAGGGAGTTGCCTCCCAGCAGATTTTAAGTCTGCTGTGTTTACCATTTCACCACATCGGCATGACTGGCGGTGAGGAGTCTAGCGAGGACTGGCCTCGGACTCAATAGCTGAAAAGCTCGCCGTGATGGAAGAAGCGCTCGATCTCGATGGCGGCAGCTTCAGGGGAATCGGAGGCGTGGACGACGTTGGTCATCTTGTCCGTGCCGAAATCTCCGCGGATGGTGCCTTTTGGGGCGGCCTTCGAGTCGGTGGGGCCGAGGAGGTCGCGAACATGAGCGATGACATTGTCTCCGCCGAGGGCGAGGGCGATGACGGGTTTGCTCTTCATGAAATCGGCGACGGTGGGGAAGAAGGGGCGGTCAGCGATGTGGGCGTAATGCTCTTTGAGGAGCTCATCGGTGAGCTTGATCATCTTGCAGCCGCGGATGCGGAAACCTTCGTCTTCGAAGCGCTTGATGACGGAGCCGTTAATGCCTTTTTCGACGCAATCGGGCTTGAGCAGGATGAGAGTGGTTTCTTGGGCCATGGGCAGGGATAGGGGGGAAGGGGGCGTAAACAGTGCCGCCCAGCATGCTTTGCGTCAAGAGCGGGTATCCCCGCGTTTGGGAGCGAATGTGCGAGCGACGATTCACTGAAAGCGCTCTTCCAAACCCTTCGTAAGTCAGCCTGACCTTCCACCCCCTACCCTCTTGAACGCTTCCCTGCTCCACCGCCGCACGCTGCTGAACCGCTTTGGCCTTGGACTGGGCGGCTTGGCGTTGAATGAGATGCTGGCGAGGGAATCAGGCGCGGCTCCGGTGGCGGTGGATCGTGGTGTTTTGGGCGGGACGCATCATTTCGCGAAGGCGAAGCGGATCATTTACCTTTTCATGTCGGGCGGGCCATCGCATCTGGACCTGTTTGATTACAAACCGCTGCTGAACAAGCGCCACGGGGAGCAGCTTCCGGATTCGGTGCGGGGTGCTCAGAGGCTGACGGGAATGTCGGGCAATCAATCGTCGATTCCAATGGTGGGTTCGCCATTCAAGTTCACACAGCATGGGCAGGCGGGCGCGACTTTCAGCGAGCTACTGCCGCACACGGCGAGCATCGCGAATGATATCTGCGTGGTGCGTTCGATGTTCACGGAGAGCATCAATCATGGCCCTGGGGTGACGTTTTTTCAGACGGGTTCGCAGATCGCAGGCAGGCCGAGCATGGGATCGTGGCTGAGCTATGGGCTGGGCGCGGAGAATGCGAATCTGCCATCGTTTGTGGTGCTGATCACGAAGGGCAAAGGCGGTCAGCCGCTCGGTGCGCATCTGTGGGGAAGCGGTTTTTTACCGACAAAGCATCAAGGCGTGCTTTTCAGGGCAGCGAAAGACCCGGTGCTCTACCTGGGCAATCCGGACGGCGTGGATGAGGCGAGCCGTCGGCTGATGCTGGACCGGCTGAAGGAATTGCATGAGCATCAGTTCGCAGGCACGCCCGATGCGGAGATTCAGAATCGCATCGATCACTATGAGATGGCCTATCGCATGCAGAGCAGCATTCCGGAGGCGACGGACCTTTCCGACGAGCCTGCACATGTTTTGGACAGCTACGGGCCGGATGTGAGGACGCCGGGGACCTTTGCGGCGAACTGCCTGCAAGCCCGGCGCATGGCGGAGCGAGGCGTGCGCTTCATTCAGCTCTACCACCAGGACTGGGATCACCATGGCGGCCTGCCGGGAGCGCTTCCGAAGCTATGCAAAGAGACCGATCAAGCCTCGTCCGCGCTGGTGAAGGATCTGAAGCAGCGGGGGTTGCTCGATGATACGCTGGTGGTGTGGGGTGGTGAATTTGGCCGCACGAATTACTGCCAAGGGAAGATCAGCGCGAACTTCGGTCGCGATCATCATCCGCGCTGCTTTAGCGCCTGGATGGCGGGTGGTGGGATCAAGGCGGGCAGCGTGTATGGCGAGACGGATGAGTTTGGCTACAACGTGGCAGCCAACGGTCTGCACATTCACGATTTCCACGCGACGCTGATGCACCTGCTAGGCATCGACCACGAGCGTCTGACGTATAAGTTCCAAGGACGGCGCTACCGGCTCACGGATGTGCATGGGCACGTGGTGAAGGGTGTGCTGGCGTAATTTACACCTCGAGCTGGATGCCGAGCTCGATGACCTGGCGGGGTGGAAGGTCGAAGTAGCCGGTGGCGGGGCGGGAGAGGCGGGAGAGGAGGACGAATAGGTTTTTCCGCCAGCGGGCCATTTTGCCAGGGCCGTTGGTGAGAAGCACCTCGCGGCTTTGGTAGAAGGTGATGCCGGCTCGTTTGACCTTCCCCTGAGTCTCTAAGGCCTGGCAAAGGTCCTCGAAGACATTCGGAGACTCGGAGAAGCCGTAGTGGATCACGACGCGCAAGAACTCGTCGTGGTATTCCTCGACTTGGAAACGCTCGGCGGCAGCCACATGGGGTTTTTCCTCGAAGCGGACGGTGAGCAGCACGACCTGATGATGCAGGGCCTTGTTGTGCTTCAAATGGTGCAGCAGGGCGAGCGGCAGGCCATCAGCGGACGCAGACATGAAGACGGCGGTGCCGGGCACCCGAATGATGCGGTCTTTTTTGATCTCATCGACCAAATAACTGACCGGCAGGCGGCCTCGCTGCATGGCCTGGAAGAGCACGCGGCGGCCATCCATCCAGGTCTTCATGATGATCCACATGGAGAGACCAATGACGAGAGGGAACCAAGCGCCGTCGAAGAATTTGAGGAGGCCGCCGGAGACGTAGCCGAGCTCGAACACAAGGAAGATGGCGGTCGGGAGAGCAGCCTTCCAAAAGGGCCACTTCCACACATGGCGGGCCACGAGAAAGAAGAGGATGCTGGTAAAGGTCATGTCCAGCGCCACGGAGAGGCCGTAGGCGGCGGCGAGATTTGTGGAGGATTTGAAATTAAAGACCAGAGCCAAGCAGGCGAACATCAGCATGTAGTTCACCTGCGGCATGTAGATCTGGCCACGCACATCGGGATTCGTGTGGATGATTTTTAGGCGTGGCAGGTAGCCGAGTTGAACGGCCTGCTGGGTGAGGGAGAAAACTCCGGTGATCATGGCCTGGGAGGCTATGATGGTGGCCGCGGTGGCCAGCAGGATGACGGGGATGAGCGCCGGTTTGGGCACGAGACTGAAGAAGTGATGGAAGCCCGGCTTGAGCGAAGCGTCCACGTTGGAGAGGACGAGGGCTCCCTGGCCGAGGTAGTTCAACAACAGGGCGGGAAGCACGATGATGAACCAGCTTTTCACCAGCGGAGGCCGCCCGAAGTGGCCGATATCGGCATACATGGCCTCACAGCCAGTCACGGCGAGGAGGACGAGGCCCATGATCACAAAGCTCTCATGACCATGGTGCAGGAGGAAATTCACCCCGTGATGAGGCAGTAGGGCGCCAAACACGGCCGGGTGGGCTCCAATATTGATGATACCCAAGACGGCGAGGGTGAGGAACCAAAGCACCATGATCGGCCCGAAGGCGACCCCGATGCGTGCCGTGCCGTTTTTCTGAACGAGGAAAAGGCCGAAGATGATGGCGGCGGCAATGGGAACGACATAGTTCGCCAACCCGGTGCCTAGCTGCGCATCGAGCAGCGCGAGACCTTCCACCGCCGAAAGAACCGAAATGGCCGGGGTGATCATGCCGTCGCCATAAAGCAAACAGGCACCGAAGATGCCACTGAGCACGACCCCAGCGGTCGTTTGGGGCTTGAAGGACCATTTGGCGGATCGGAAGAGGGTCAGAAGGGCGAACATGCCACCTTCGCCCTGATTCGTGGCGCGGGTGATAAAGCCCAGATACTTGAAACAGACCATGACGATCAAGGACCAGAACATCAGGGAGAGCGGCCCCAAGACATCCAAGGGCACGCCGGGATGCGGTTTGGCGTGATTGAGGCTCTCACGGAGGGCATAGAGCGGGCTGGTGCCGATGTCCCCAAAGACAACACCCAAAGCCACGAGGGCGAGGGTCCAATTGGAAGCGTGCTTGTGTTCTGACATGTGGAATCTCCGGGGAAACTCCCGAAGCCCTGTTTCATTCAGGGACGACAGGGCTTAGCAAGAGTGCCTTCGGGCGCAAGAGAGGAGTTTGAACAGCAACACCCCAAAAAGAACGGCATCCCGCGAAACACGGGATGCCGTATGAGAGGCAATTGAAGGCGATTAGATCATCTGGCGGCGGCGGCGCATCATGAGGCCAAGGAGGCCCAGCATGAAGAGGAGGGCACGGGTTGGCTCTGGCACAACTACAACAATGTGACCCGTGGTATAGAGATTGGTGGTATCCCAGAACAGGATGCCGCTGAGCGTGGGGAGATTCAAAGTCGCAAAGGAGCCAGGGCTGCCAGTGGCAATGCCGGACCAGTCAAACAACTGCCAACTGTCTCCATTCGCCCAGCTGGTGGAGGATGTGCCGGTGGTGTCCACCACATTGAGAACCGAGCTACCCCCGAAGATAATGTTGCTCCAGTCAGCCGCGCTAATGACGGCCTTGTCATTGGCGGTGGCAGCATTGACACCTCCCGCGTTGCTGAAGATCTCGAAGGTGGCGGCGGCATTGAAGTTGATGTTGCCAGTGCCAGTGACGGCCAAGGAGATGTCCTCTCCCGTCGAGCCGCCGAGGGAGCCGGGGGCGAAGGTTCCGTTGATCGTGATGCTGTTATTGGCGGCCGGGGCGATGAAACCAGTGCCGCCGAGTGTCGTGGAAGCATTCACAACGACTGAACCGAGTCCCGTGGCGGAGCCGGTGGTGTTGTTGGCGAGCAGGGTGCCACCTTCGACCGTCGTGGTGCCGGTGTAGGTGTTGGCACCCGTGAGTGTGGCGACACCCGCGTCCACCTTGGTGACGGAGAGCACGTCGCCAGTCACAGGGGTGGAATCCACTTGGCTGATGACGCCACTGAAAGTGATGCCTGTGCCGCTGGTGGCGGCCACACTGGAGGCGAGCCGGAGTATGCGAGCCTCGGACGCGCCAGCCTGGAGGTCTTGCAGGCTGATGGCACCGGAGAAGGTGCCGGTGTCAGTGGCGGCGCTGAGTGTGGAGCTGCCACCGATGGTGGTGGTGCCAGTGCCGTTGGTGGCGTTGACATTGATGTTGTTGGCGACGGTCAGACCGGTGGTATTTGCCAGCAAGGCGACATTGGGGTTCACCACATCAGAGCGGAAGCGGATCGGTTCCTGAGTGGTTTCGTTGCGCACCACGATCTGCTCTTCGAACTGGAACATGGTCTGGCCGGCATAAGTGCCATTTGTCACGGCGACTTGCGCACCATAGTTCATTTGGTTGCCAGTCTGGAAATCTGCGGCGCGGACGAGGGTCATCGTTGCTCCAGCGACGGCGGTGACTTCGTAAATGCCATTGCGTTCTGGATTGGCTTCTTCACCCGAGATGAGGATGCGTGCGCCAGGTGCCGCATAAGTGTTTCCGTCGATGGTGCTGCTAACATTAGTGAAGGAACCAAATCCGTTGGTGCCGCCATTTGGGTTGAAGGTGCCGCTGCCGAGGATGCTGCTGAAGGTGGCGCGATCAACGGGTGTAGCGATGGTGGATGTCGCATCGCCAAGGTTCACTGCGCTTGCGCCTGCGGCCGTGTTGTTTTCGAGGAGGACCGTTCCTGCACGGACGATGGTGCCACCGACCATGGGGCTGCCAGAGGTGCCTGCGACGCCATTGGTAGGTGCATAGGTGTTGGCCTGCGTGAGGCGGAGGGTTCCACCGTCCACGACTGTCATGCGCCCGTCTCCACTTACCACACCTTCGAGGCTCAACTGAGTGGAAGCTGCTGCTCCAGCATAGATGTCGCGGTTCAGAGTCACGGTGCCAGTGATGGCTGAATTGCCACCCGAGGAGGTGATCGTCGTGCTGCCCACTGTATTGACATTTGCCACAGTGATGTTGTTGGCAAAGGAGGGAGTGTTTTGCAGGTTTAGACCCGCAAAGGCGGAGGCACCTGAAACTGTAGCTACCCCAAGGGTGACAGTGCCGGAACCGAGTTTGGCACCGTTAGCCAGATTGAGAAGGCCATTGGCGATTTCCGTATTCCAGGCTTGTCCGCTGTTATCCACGGTGCTGAGCGTTTGGACGGCCCCGTTTCCGTTCACCCGGAAGATGGAGGCTCCGGTGCCGGTAATGGCACCCGCATAGACGGCATCCTTCGTACCATCAAGGCCGACGCTCAGTGTGCTGCTGAGAGCAACGGTGGCATTCCCTTGAGTGGCTCCAACGCTGGAGAGTGAACCAATGGACTGGTCAAAGGTGTTGAGTGCCAAGGTGCCGGAAACCGTGTCGCCAGTGACGATGTGGCGGCTGGTGGGGGCAAAGGTATCGGAGGCCCCGCCTTGCAGGGTACCAGCGACCACATTGGTAGCGCCACTGTAGTTGTTACCAGCATTGTTGAGCTGGAGAATGCCAGCACCCGCTTTACCGAGAGCACCTGTGCCTGTTACAATACCAGCAATCTGGGTAGTCTGAGCAGATGCGACATCCACAGTGCCTCCAACTCCGCTCAGCGTGACGCCACGCAGTGCGTTCAGGGTGAAGCCAGTGGTCGTCTGAAGCGTGCCGCCGCTCAGAGTGACGTTATCGGCATCCGTAGCCTGCGGGACATCCCCCAAAGCGGTATCCATCGCCACGGCGATGGTGCCAGCCTCGATGATGGTGCCGCCGCGGTAGCCATTGCCCGTCGTGGTGTTTCCATCGGCGGTAACAGGGGTGAAGGTGAGTGTGCCAGCTCCTTTTTTGTGGACCGTCACATTGCCGTCGATGGTGCCACCGTAGATCGTGCTGCTAGCTTGATTGACCGTGAGAGTCTTATCCGCAAAACCACCATTGTTGATACTGCCGCCATGACCGCTGAGGGAAGCCACCTCCTGGTTATTGCCATTGAGATCCAGCATTCCAGAGGTTCCAGCCATCACGAGCGAGGTGCCGGTGGGAAGGCCGTTGTTTTGACCGATCTGAAGGATGCCATTTTCCACACGCGTAGGGCCTGTGTAAGTGTTGGCCCCATTGAGGAGAATCACATCCTGGCCAACTTTGGTGAGGCCGCCTGTCCCCTGGATAACACCGTCGATCTGCAGGTAGGAACCACGGAGCGCAGGATCGGAGGGATTGGAACCGGTGGAGGTATTGATCTTGCCTTGATCATAGATCCCACTCAGATCATAGACGCCATTGCTGCTCGTAGCATAAGGCTGACCGAGGAAGGAATTTCCAGTCAGGTTGATGGTCACGCCGCTGCCCAGGGTGTGGATGACAGCCACCTGCTCCCAGTCGCGCGGCAGATAACCCATGATCGAGCCGCCATTGAGGTCGATGGTCTGGGTGCCGGTCTGATTGTGCATGACTTGGAGGCTGACACCCTGCGGCAGGGTGTAGTTTCCACTGCGGGCGCCGTCCACGGCCCAGCGCTCGGCGGAGCCTGGGTCCATGGTGAGCGTGGCGGTGGGGGAAAAGCCTGCGACCGCAATCTCCAACGCACCCGTTGAGTTGACCTTCAAGGTGTTGCCAGCAGCGCCGGCGGCACCGTTATGAAGGACGCGGAGTGAACCCTCGCCCACGGTGATGGTGCGGTTGCCGGTGAAGGAGGCGGTGTTGTCACCGAGGGTGAGGACGCCGTCACCGACCTTACGAAGGTCGTATAGGCCTTGGTTGCTCAGACCACCTGTGCCAGCTCCGCTGCCGAACTGCACGCCGACGGTGGAACCAGTGCCGAAAGTGCCTGACTCAACATGAACCAAATGGTGATCGAACAAGGTTACAGTACCAGTGCGGACAGTTTGGCGGAAGTTATCCACCTGGAAGAAGAACGTCCCTTCCTGACCTGTGCCTGCGACCGTGTTAGTCGTGCGCAAATCAATGGCTGGGATCTGCTGGAGGCGATCAGAGGCACCTACGACATAAACGCGACTCATGTCATAGGAGGTGATCTTCCCACCGTTCCAGGTGAAAAGGTCTGGTGTGCCGCTATTGAAGTTGTAGCGGACTTCAGAAAGATTGTATGTGCTGTCGTTGTCCACCATGTGAGAGCCATTGAGGATGACCTCACCGGTGCTTTGAGCACCCGGCGTGAGGAATTGCAGGCCACCGCCCGCATTGACGATCCAGTTCCCCGTGAACTGGGGTTGATCGCTGCGGATGTTCAGGAAGTTTGTGCCGGATTTGACGACCTCGCTGGCATAGATTTTGCCGTTGATCTGGAGTATGTTGTTGCTGGCCCAGATGAGGGCTTGGCCGTCACCCAAACCGGAGGAGCCAAAGTAGAGATCGGCTTCAATGGTGGGAGTGTTGGCAGCCTGCATGAGGCCGCCGCTGCGGATGATGATGTTCTTGAACTGGCCGTCGGCACTGACGTTGATGTCACGGCTGACGCGGAGGGCATGGACATCCAAGTTCGCCCCGAGCGTGGCTGGATTGGCGGTGGCATCGAGAATCTCGGTGCCGTCGTTCAGCAGCAGCACGGTGCCGTCCAATGTGGCGGCGGCGGAACTGATGTAGTTGGCCGGTGCCCCACCTTCCGTAATGATTTGGAAGCCAAGTGTGGCATCATACTTGAGGAACTGATTCTGCGATCGGCTGGTGATCCAAGGATCCACCATGTTGTTGTTAACCGGCACCTGACCAGCAGTGCCACCAGCACCGGAAGAAACAATGAAGCGGTTCGTGTTGACCGATCCGGCGTCGCCGAGCAAGTCGGCGTCGTGTCGGAGCATCAAAGTGGCGTTGGAGGTGCCGCGGAAAAGATTGCTCGTGATGAGTTCTGCACCAAAGCCCGTGTTACGGCGGACAACGACCTCCGCGCCACGGCCCACCGTCAGGTCACCGATGATTTCCTTGTTGGCTGCATGGTCCGTGTTGTCACCAACGAGGTCAAGAACCGCACCATCAAGGGTGATGGCCGTGGTATCCGCCCATCGGCCGTTGCCACCGATGGTGCCGGCGGCTTGGTTGCCCGTGGTGCCGCTGCCTGTGAAGGGCGTCTGGTTGTCAAAGCGCAAACGAGAGGTTGAACGGAAAATCCAGGGGTTGGCATTGGTGGTGCCGCCGGTCGTCACGGCCGTGCCGGATGCGCCTTCGATGCGAACTTCACCAAACACATCCACTGTGCCACTGCCAAGAGGCGTGCGGAACGTGGTGCCAGTGCCATTCGCGCCGCCTTGGAGACTGAGCGCAGAGGCACGATAGCCGCCATCCATGTTTCTTCCACGCGTCACCAAGGTGCCACCGGAGTAGGTGTTGTTGCTGTTCGCACCAAAAACCACCGTTCCCATGCCGAACACGTTATTCGCGGAACCGAGGATCATTTGGTTCGCCCCGGCGAACTGGGCACCAGCAGTGGCGGGATTCAGCGTGATCGTGGAGGAACCGCCGCCAATGAGGAACTGCGCGCTGCTAGCGCCCCAAGGCGCGATGGAGTTGGCACTCAGGGTGCCACCACCTGAGTTAGCACCCAGGAACCAATTGCCACCAAACCGAGAGGCCATAGCTGGGTCAGTCGTCAACGTTTGCGCGTTCTCAACGGAAACGATACCAAAACCGTTGCCGATGAACTTGGAATTGTAACTGTCGAGCACAGAGGTGAAGTTGGCAATCGTTCGCACGCCGAGGACGGGCAAATGAGTATTGCTCAGGTTCACAGAGGTAACTCCGCTACCCGTGCCAAAGCCTGCAGTGCTGTGAACACTCAGATTTGTGCCCGCGCGAACGATGATGGAACTGCCCGTGCCGCCCAAAGTGTCATTGGCAGCTTGCTGGACAATAGAACCGCGCTGCAGGTCCCAAATGCCGGTGAAGCCGGAATTGCCGCCTGCCGTGTTCTCATTGAGATACATATACCAAATGCCGGACTTGGTGAGGCGACCCGCACCCTGCACCTCACCCTGGAGACGGAGTTCCGTGCTCTCGGGAAGGAAGACCGCGCTGTCATTCACGATGACATTGCTCTCAATGAGGTGGTCGTCACCGAATGATTCAGACAAGAAACGAACATGTGCCCCATTGATCGTGCGGAAAAGGTTTCCTCCGCCATTGGCACCGATGGTCATGTTGCGCTCGGCAGTGGCCCCATTTCGATTGCTGACAAAAGTGACTGCACCCGCAGCGGTGATGTCCTGACCTGCGGAGGCAAAGAAGGCACGGGCGGCGTTCGACTGCATGCGGATCTGACCGAAATTCAGGGTGTAGTCACCAGTTCCGAAGTTGTTGCCAGCATTGGCAATGGCAGCGATTTCACCGCGATTGAGGGTCACTGGGCCGGTCCAGCCGGTGTTGTCTGCCTCGACGCGGAGCTGGCCGTCACCGGATTTGATGATGTTGGAGCCGCCCGGGGTGCTGAGGGTGCCGCTGAGTTCGAGTCGCTGGGACTGGACATGGAGGCCGAAGGGTGCGGTGCCGTTCACGACTGTCGCACCACTGACTTCGATGGCGTAGGTGTTGGCACTGCTGGTGGTTGAGCTATTGTTGACGATGAGCGAGCTGCCCTGGAGAGTGCTGGAGCCTTGGATGGTCAGACTCGGGATCGTCACAAGAGCGCCAGCTGTCGAGGTGCCGGTATAGCGCTCCGCAAACAGACGGGCATAGGGCATGTCCGCAGCCAGGATGATGGCGTTGTTGAAGGTGCCCGCAGCATTGTTGTTGGTGCGTAGGCGGACTTCCGCCATCTGCTGAGCGTCGTTGTTGCCCAGCCAGTTTCCGGCGATGGTGAGAGAGGCAGTGCCCAGCGTGCCAGGGCCGTCAGCGAACAAGGTTCCCCCGTTCATCTGGACATTTCCTGTGATGACGTTCGCCACATTGGTGAGCTGGAGCTGACCTGCACCGTTGTGGGTGAGATTGGCCGCCGTGACGACGCCACCGATGCGGGTCGTAACGCTATTTTGGTCGGAATAGATGATGCCTTCGACGGGCGCGGAGCCGTCGCCGAAATACACGTTTGTGGTGTCGAAGTTGACGCGTGCGTTGTCGCGGTTGTCCACGATGAGGCCGCCGCTGTGGATATTGATCTGGCCGCCGGTAAGGGTGGTGTCATTGCTGGCCGCCTCATGGCTGATGCGCAGCGCCCAGACGTTGGCGGTGCCGGCCAAAGTGGCATCCCCTGTCGTGGTGCCGTAGCTGGCGATGTCTGCCGAGGTCAGACCCGTAAAGAATGCAGCCCCAGTGCCAACAGCGCCTGAAGATTGAGTAAAGGCCCGATTCTGAACGCCGAAATCAGCATTGTAGGTGAGGAAGGTGTTGCGGCTCGGGTTGATCATCCACGCTGGCAGCATGTTCTGGGCGTCCAGCATGCTGGTGCCGTTGTCGATGAAGAACTTCTGGCCTTGGAGATCGACACGACCGAGTTCGTCGGCATTTTCACGGACATCAAAGGTCGCTTGGCCCACGCGGGTGATACTGGGTGTGCTGAGGACGATTTGCCCGTTGGTGCTATTGCGCTCCAAAAGGATGGCAGCGCCTTGTTCGACCGTCATCACCCCGATGCGCTCCTGGTTCTGGCGGGTGCTGCTGGAAACCAGGTTGAGAGTGGCACCGCGGAGGGTCATTGGTGTAGTGTCACCCCACTTGTTCTCATCGGATTCGAGGCCCAGGTTGGAATTGTCCAGACGGGAGAGGAGCATGGAATCATTAACGTCCATGCTGTAGTCAAAGCGCAGGCGGGAGCCTGGGTAGAGGTTCACAGTGTTGAACTGGCTGCCGTCATCACGCGTGGCACGGCCATCACCGCGAAACTCCAGGCTGCCGAACACGTCAAAGACAGGAGACTGGCTGTCCCCCATAATCATCAGGAAGTTGTTGGTGTTCCCGGTGTTGTCGGCGCGGAAGATGGTGGTGTTCCCGGTGTAGGACTGGTCACCGTAGAGACGGACCTGAGCGGAGGTATTGGCGAGGGCGAAACCGTTGTCATATTGTGGTGCGCCGACCCAGAGGCTGGCGGAGCCTGAGACCGCATTGGTCTGGGTGATGCCGAGCACACCATTCGTCCCGAGGAAACGATACACATTATCAGCGCCCGCACCCATGGTGGCCGCCGTGTAATAGGTGGTGTCCCAGGCACCCACGCCCCATTTGCCATTGCCCATCTTGGACTGGTCGATGGTGTTGGAGAAGAAGCCGTCTTGCAGGCCGAGGTTGATGGAGCCGTTTCCGGTGGAGAAAACGTTATACGAGGTGATGGGGGCATCCAGACCGATATCGACACGGGGAAGATTGCCACGCAGATCGCCAAACACCTGCACACGCTGTCCGCTGCCGGAAAGGATGTTGGAGGGAGCCGTGATGCGGATGGCCGAGTTGCGGTTCAGGACGATATCACCCGTTCCAAGGTTGGCCGTGGCGCTGTAGGCGAAGAGGTTGTTTGCCGCCATGTAGCGGCTGGCGTCCTCCGGCGCACGAGTGCCAAACAAAATGGTGCCATCCGTGACCACGGTGCCGCCGCTCCAGGTGCTGTTGTTGGCACCGATCTCCAAGCTGCTGCCACCCGTCTTGGTGAGGGTGTAGTTACCTGTGATACCGCCATTGAGAAGCAGAGGGGTATCCGTCTGGATGCGGGAGTTGCTGGTGAGAGTGATAGCACCATCAAAGCGGGGGTAAATGGCATTGCCGCCAGTGACGAGGAAAAGCTCCTTATCGACCGTGAGGTTGTTGAAGGTCAAAATCTTGTTCGACGCATTGTTAAAGCGATCTGTGTCCAGAGTGGAGTTACCACCGCTGTGGACGATGCTGTTGCCGATGGGCACCACCTGGAAATTGCCGGTGCTATCCCCACCCGCACGGACTTCCCACTCACCACCACGCAGCAAGACCGTGGTGGTCGAAGGGATGGAGCTGGCAAAACTTGTTGGAGTGGACCAAGACTGGTCGTTGTTCCATGTGTTAACGATACCTTGGGCAATATCGAGAGTGCCCAAGGAGTTGGGCGTGGCTGAGTTATAATTGTCGAGAATGAGGCGTCCGGCACCGATCTTGGTGATTTTGGAGCCCGCTCCACCGATGATCTGGCCAGAGAAGGTGGTGCTGCTGCCTTGGCGGCCCATCACTAAGGTCGCGGTACCGAGGTCGAGCGTGCCTGCGGTGTTTTGAACCGCACTCACAACGCTGGATCCAGCCAGATTGCCAAATTCCTGATTGTTGTTGTTCAGGACGACGGAAGCACCAGGCTGGATCGTCACGGTGGTGCCGGTGACGGCATTCAGATTGGCAAAGTTCGGCATCACATTGGCTGCCGTGAGGCTCAGTGTCCCTTGGTTGACCTGGACGTTGCCTTGGAAGCTGTTGTTGGCATTGGACAATTCCAAGGTGCCCGGCCCGTACTTGATGAAGCTGGTGGCGAGGGTGTTGTTAGCGTTGTTGCGGAAATTCGTGAGGTTTGCCCCGAGAGTGGAGACGGCTGCGTCATCGGTGTAAATCGAGAGGATATTGGTGCCGAAGTTGACCGTGCCGCCAGTAACGTCGGCACCACCGTTGAGGATCATACCCGCCTGGCCGGCCGTTCCTGAGTTCGGATCGCCGATGTTCAACGTGAACCCTCCGAGGGCGACATTCCCGGCTGCGGCAGTGCGGAATGCATAGACGGAGCGGTTAGCGGTCAAATTGCCGCCTGTGATGTCGAGAAGGTCGGTGGCACCTGTGGCAGTGTCGAGATCCACGGCAGAAGCGGTATAGGCTGCCGTGACGATATTGCTGCCCGCGACGCTCGCGTAGTGAGCCGCGTTGCTACCCGAAGCCTGAATGGCAGCCCAAGTGCCGATGGTTCCATTTACCGATGCAGGAGCCGTGGTGAAGGCAACAATCTCATTGGTGGCAGCTCCGAGATCGGTGGTGATGCCTTTGAGCGTCATTGTGGCGTTGTTGGTGCGAGCCAAGGAGCCAAATGTCCATGTGGTGGCATTCCCACCTGCGCCAGTGCTGTCCACAATGAGCGCAGCGTTGCCGGTGGTTACGTTCAAAGCACCTGTGGTGGTCGTCGCGTTAGTTGCGGCGGTGTTGTTGTTCAGGCGGAGGGTGCCATTGGCAACTGTGAAGGGGTTGTTTGTGCCGAAGGGGTCACCGCCGGCCTTTGCCTCACCGATGAGGGTGCCCTGGCTGACGGTGACGCCGCCTGTGTTGAAGGTGTTGCCACCGGAGGTAGGATTGAGAACCACCGTGCCATTGCCGACCTTGTTGATGCCGAAAGCTCCGCTGACGGTTCCCGTGAAGCTGGTGTCGCCGCCCGTCACCGCAGTGAGATTGAGGCCCCTGGTCGAAAGATTGACGTTTCCGCTGAACAACTTGGCCCCGGCATCAAGTCCACCGAGCGTTTGGGTGCTGCCGGTGGCGGTAACGATGATGTTCCGGTTGATGGTGCGGACACCTGAGGCCAGAAGCTGAGCGAATGAATTGTTACGAATGTTCAGATCCGTGACCGCTGTGCCAAAGGCATTGTCATGCGCGGCGACGAGGTAGCCATTATTGAGAACGGTGTCGCCAGCATAGGTGTTGTTACCACTGAGGATCAAAGTACCTTGGTCTGACTTCTCAAGGACATTTGCGGCTGCACCAGCGACCACGCCGCTGAGAGTCACCACCGCGCCACGAGGACGAAGGACAATGCTACGATTCAGGGTCGTGGTGCCTTGAACTTCGAGGCCATAGCCGTTGAAACCGTCAAAGAAAATGGAACTGCTATCACCGCCGTTGGTAGCGTGCGTGCCGCCGTGGCTGATTGTCAAGGCACCATTGAGCCGGACCAATTGATTGCTGCTGGAGCCATTGAAAGACCCTACCGTGATCACACGCGTCTCACCGCCATCATTGCCGGAAGAGGTGACGATATCGTTCTGAAACACAAAGGGGCCAGCGCCATCCATGCGAAACTCGAGGTCGGCCCGGCGGTCGTTGGTGTTGGCGAAATTGATGGTTGAACCTGCACCACCTGCTGCACCGATGTTGTTTAACACCAAGCGACCCTGCTCCACCTGCGTGTTTCCAAGGTAGGTGTTGTCGCCGCCCAAAATGAGCACACCGCCTTGGCGCTTGCGAATTCCGACAGCACCGGTGCCCGTCTGAGCAATGACGCCGTTGAAAGTCAGGTTGCCGAGACCGGAGTGGTGGTTGTTGTCATCACCGATATCGAAGAAGGCATTTCGGGCCGTGGTGCCGTTTTCTAGGGTCACCGCGCCATTGAACACGGTGTTGATATATGAAGTGCCAATGCGGTTCACGGTGAAGACACGATCCGCATTGTCCATGCGCATGGTGAAGTCATTCAAGGTCAAGGCACCGAAGATGCCCCCGCCCGTGGGCAGAGTGCGGAACACCGCGTTCGTGCTCTTGACGAAGATGTTGCGGGCAGCGTACTGCGTATCCGTCTGGCCGAAGTGGGAGGCAAGAGGATCAATGCCGAGGCGGAGCTCGCCGCCGCGGAGGGAGAGGTTGTTATTGGCGGTGTTGAGAGCGCCATTCTGACCGACGGCCAAGATACCGCCGTTGCCAATCAGAGTGCCCGCCGTGAGAGCGGTGCCGACCGTCTGGGCAATGGTGCCAGAGTAGTTTTGGGCATTCGGCAGCCAAACGGTACCACCGATGTTCGTGCGGGCGGTTTCGTCTTCAGCGCCAACGACGAGAGGCACAGCACCACTCAGAACATTGGAATTGGCGATGGTGAGCGTGCCCCCACCTGAACCCAAGCGGTGAGCCTCAAAGTTACCACCTGTTTTGGTGCGGCCGGTGGCCGTGAGAGTGGTGCCGGTGTAGGTGCCATTGCCCGTATCGGCACCGAACCAAGCCTGCACATCTGGAGTGACGGCCTTCACCTGCGCGAGAATATCCGTGGAGAAGTTGTGATTGCCACGCAGCGAGATGGCGATGCGGTTGGCACGGCGGACATCTGTGCCAGTTTGCTGATTGACGATGAGGAAGCTATTGCCGCCGGTCTGAGTGGGGGAGGTCGTGTTGTTCGTCAGGCTGGAGAAAACAATATCCGCACCAGAGCCGTAGCCCGCGCCGAGACCGATGGCAGCAGGCGTGTCATCATTGTTGTTTTGCAAGGCGATCAACTGCTTAGAGCCGATGTTCGCGGGAGAGTCGATAATCAATCGGCTGCCCGCATTGACGAAGATGTCGTTACCCGTCACGTTGGCACCGAGGGTCCCTGTGTTGCGGAGCCAGATTTCACCTTCCGCGATGATCGTGGAGCCTTCATACGTCTTGGGTGTGTCCAAGAACAGAATACCGCCCCCGCGCCTGACGAGGCCGCCGTTGGAAAGATCTCCCGTGATGGTGCCCATCACCCCGCGCTGACCACCGGAGGCACTGCCATCCAGGCGGATGTAGCGCTGCTCACCAGCGAAGTCGATGGGGTTGATCATGGTGAGGACGTGGTCACCGTTACCGCCATTGAGAGTGAACACACCTGGATTGAAGGTGGCCGACCCCCAGGTGACGGTGGCTCCTGCGCCGCCGAAATTCACATCAATCGGTGCACCATAGGCACCCAAACCGGTGCTGCCGGAGCCGAAAGCTGCACCGCCACCGATGAACTGGACCTCGCCTGCCCCTGTGCCAAGAGCACGGGTAAAGTCATTGTCATTTTCATAGACCGCCTGATTGTTTTGGCCACCCGAGAAGACCAAGTTCCCTGATCCGAGAGCGACTTGGTTTTTCGCGCCGATGATGTCCTGAAACATGCCTTCATTGATGTAGGTAGAACCCGTGTAGGTGTTATTGCCAAGGAAACGGGAGGTGTTGCCACCGGTTTTGACGAGTGACACCGGATTGCCGGCATTGTCAGCAATAACGGACCGGATGGTATTGAAGCTCCAGGCGATGTCATAGAGGGTGTAGTTCCCGGCAGCACCTGCGGTCAGCGTTGGGACGGAAATGATGTGACCGTCATCCAGAGTGATGATACCGCCGGACTCAATTTCAAGGATGGTACCAGCAGCGCCACCGACGGTGCGGTCCGTGGCACCTGCGATCTTGAGAGATTGGATGGTGCGGTCAGCGGCAATCGTCGCGCCCCCAGCATCAAGAAAGATATTTTGACCCGATGCCCAAGTGCCTTCACCCGTATTGACTGCGTTGTCCGCAGCGACAAGCTCCGTGTAACCAAAGCCACCCGAGCCGGTGGGCACATATTTCAAGAAATCAGCAGCCGAATAGGCCCAGCCGCCGACAAATGGAACGGTGGCACCACCTTCGAGCGTCGTATTGAGAATCTGATGTTTAGCAGCCGTGCCAAGCGCGGCCCCAGAGAGGTTATCCACATGAAGCTCCAATGTCGTTCCTGGATTCGGATTCACGAGATCCGTAAAGGTCATCGTGACCGTGCCAGTATCTGCACTGCGGAAGCCGATGCGATTGTGACCGCTGGTGATCGTCGTCGTTCCGAAAGTTTGAGCGACAGCATAATCAAACAGGTTCGTCGCGGTGGCATTGAATGCGGCGTTATCGATGTAGATCTGTGATCCACGCATATCAATGGGGGCCGTGGTGGAGAAGCGGCTGTCAGCACCGTTGCCGGCACCACCTGCGCCGCTTTGAAAATTCAGCCGCAGCACCGAATTCCGCAGATTGAGGGCCACGATGTCATTGTAGGGATTATCGGCTGCGACAGCGGATGTCTGATTGGAACGAACTTCCCCCATGAGAGAGTTGATCGTGCCAGAGTAGGTCTGGCCCGCCGTCACGTTGCTCAATTGGAAGCCGTTGGAACCATAGTGAGTGATGGTGTTAGAGCCGGAAACCGCCCCGGAGAGAGTGACAAAGTTCGAGCCACCAACCATTAGATCCTGGTTCATATTGATGGCGCCGCTGAGTGTGAAGGTGCCGGCATCCGACTGGACACGCGAAGCACTGCCCAAAGTGACGGCTCCGGAGAAAGTATTGGCCTCACGGCCAAACATGTTGCGCAAAGCCCCCTGGTTGCGGAAGCCATTGCCATTGATCGTGAGCGGCTCCGCATTGGAAGCACCACCACCTGTGAGGCCAGCCGCAGCGGACTGGTCATTGGAGATGGCGAGCGTGGCACCACTGTTGACGACAGTGCCCTGAGCGGCGCCGGTGGCCCCGAGCGAGTTTCCATTGTCTGCAAAAGGAGCAAAAAGGGTGATGCCGCCATTCAGGGTGTTCACACCCGTGAAGGTATTCACCCCGCGGAGGATGAGGGTGCCATCACCATTCTTCGTGATGCCACCCGCACCGGAAAGCACGCCCGTGAGGGCTAGGCGACCATCCTGAACGTCGATCGTGACCGGATTGGTGAGTGTGATGTTTGAAGTGATCACATCCGTGCCGATGCCTGACTTCGTGATGGCTGCCGTGCCACCGTTGTTCAGGATGAGCGATCCTCCCGTGCCAGCTGCCAGGATGTAGGATTGCTGCCCGGAGGTATCGCCAATATTGAGCGCACCGAGGGTGACCGCGCCATTGAGATTGATCGTCTGATTCCCTGACAGGTTGAGCAGATTCAGGTTGGCAACATCGCTCACCGCATTGGGAATAGCGGCCGGGGAGAGATGCACTCCATTAACGTTCCAATTATAGAGGTGCTGCCAAGAATACACGCCTGGAGTGCCGGACTGACTAACCCCCCAATCGATTGTGGCCGAATAAGCCTGCTGCCCTGGGAGCCATAGTGCCATGAGGCATGTCATGAACCAGCCGAGTTGTTTGCGGTATTGGCGGAGTGTCTTCATATGGATTCGATAACGGTGTATTAAAAAGTGGACCCAGTTTAGGCACGGCTGATGCTACCTTCATAGGTGCAGTCATCAGCGATCATGGAATGAGCGCTGCCGATGAGGCATGCCGTAGCAAAGAGATGGTTGGTCATAATGATGAATTTAAAGGTCATGTAAGCACAGGTGGCGGCGATCCGACAACCCTTTTTTCGTTTTGCGGAAAAAAAACCGCTGAAAAATCGATTTCCAAAAAACGGGCCCTTTCTTGTTCTCGGAAGACGTCGGCGCGGCCTCCCCGAGAACACTCAAGGAATTATCTGAAATCACGCTTTCACCGTCGTATTCTAGCTACTTTTCATTCACGGCAGGCAAAGCTCTAGACACACCGCCCCCCCTCTGTCGTTTTGGTGGTTACAAGAGGCAGATCTGAAGCCGAGACCCTTTTTTCGAATCATTCAGCAGGTAAAGGCAGGCAGTTTCACGATTTTACCTCCTGCCATGGCTGATTCATGGGCGCAAAGGCCGACACAGGTCCAGTTGGCCGATTGCTTGGCATTCGGGAAAGGTGGGCGCTTCTCAGCGAGGGCCGAGGCGAATTCGTGGGCGAGATGTGGGTGGCTTCCGCCGTGACCGGAACCTTGGGTGAAGCTTAAATGTGTCTTTTTGGCCAAATCATAGACTCCCTTGGTGGTGAATCGCTGAATTGGTTTGGGGAGCAATTTGGCAAAATCAGGCGTTTTGACGAGTTTGGGAATCTTGTGCTCGGGGAGTTTCGCCCGGTGCAGGATCAGGGGCTCGTGCTCGATGAGAGGCCACTCGATGGAGGCCTTATCCCCATAGACGTCGATGCTTTCGCGATACTGGCGGGCGGTATCGAAAAGGCTGCGGATGATGCGGGCGTTCACATCGGTGCCGGCAAATTTGATGTGGGCGGTTTCGACGGCAAAGGGGCTGCCGTAGCACTTTTGAAGTTCTTTGCGGACGGTGCCGGAGCCAAAGCAGCTCACATACTCGGCTGGCTTGCCGATCAGGCCGGCGACTGGGCCGACGCAGTGGGTGGCATACCACATGGGTGGAAGGCCGGGCCAGTAGTTCGGCCAGCCATCCATGTCCTGCTGGTGGGAGGCCTGGACGAACTGCAGCTTGCCGAGTTTCCCCTCAGTTAGCTGCTGCTTCATGAAAAGGTACTCGCGGGCATAGACCACGGTCTCCATCATCATGTAGGAAAGCCCGGTCTTTTTGACGAGTTCGACGATCTTTTTGCAATCGGCGATGCTGGTGGCCATCGGCACGGTGCAGGCGACGTGTTTTCCGGCTTTCAGTGCCTCAATGCTCATCCAACCGTGGTCTGGGATGGGGGAATTGATGTGCACGGCGTCCACGTTCGGGTCTTTAAGCAGGGCCTTGAAGTCCTCATACCGCTTTTCCACACCGAAGGCATCGCCGATCGCGTTCAGCTTCTTCGGATCGCGCTGGCAGATGGCGTAGCAGGTCGTCAGGGGGTGGCGCTGCCAGATGGGGATGAATTCCGCCCCGAAACCGAGGCCGACGACGGCGATGTTGATCTTTTTCGACATAGAGACTGTCTCTTTGCCAAATCGCATCTCATTTGGGAAGGACAAACTTTAGGCCAAATCAGCCGCCTCATGCTCACTGCCGACTTCGACTACCATCTCCCGCCGGAACTTATTGCCAGCGAACCGCTCGCCGACCGCTCCGCGTCCCGCATGATGGTCATTCACCGCTCCACCGGGCAAATCGAGCATCGCTCCTTCCGCGACATCGCCCAGTTCCTGCTCCCCGGCGACCTCCTCGTCCTCAACAACACCCGTGTCGTCCCCGCCCGCTTCTTCACCGACAAAGGCCACGAGGTCCTGCGCCTCAAAGCCCTCACGCCCACCCGCTGGCAGTGCATGGTCCGCCCAGGGAAAAAGTTCCGAATCGGCCACGAGTGCCGCATCGGAGCCGCCACCGGCCGCGTGGTCGAAATCCTCCCCGAAAATGGCGACCGCCTCATCGAGTGGGATCAAATCGTGGATGAGAGCACCCACGGCCACCTCGCCCTTCCTCATTACATGGGCCGCGACGACCGCCCCAGCGACCGCGAGCGCTACCAAACCATCTTTTCCGCCCGTGAGAAGGAAGGCTCCATCGCCGCCCCCACCGCTGGCCTACACTTCACGCCGGAGATTCTTGCTCCCCTGCCCCACGCCTTTGTCACCTTGCATGTCGGCGTCGGCACCTTTCAGCCCGTGAAGGCAGAAAAGCTCGCCGACCATGTGATGCACCAGGAAGAATACGAGGTGAGTGCCGAAACTGCCGCCCGCATCGAAGCCGCGAAGCGGGTCATCTGCGTGGGCACCACCTCGCTCCGCACGCTGGAATCCGTCGCCGCAGCCCACGAGGGCAAAATCGTCGCCGCTCACGGCTCCACCGGCATCTTCATCTACCCTGGCTTCCAGTTTCGAGCTGCCGGAGCCCTACTGACGAATTTCCACCTGCCCAAATCGACGCTGATGATGCTCGTGAGTGCCTTCGCGGGGCGTGAACTCATCTTCAAAGCCTACGCCGAGGCCATCCGCGAGAAATACCGCTTCTACAGCTACGGAGACTGCATGCTCATCCTGTGACGTTCACTCCTTCGTGACCGTCTCATCCAGATTCAGCAGCACGCGGGCGATGGCCACCATGGGAGGAATGGTGTCTGTGCGGCCGCTTTGACGTTTCGCGAGGGCTTCGAGAGCTTGAAGTTCCTTCGGCGTCGGCTCGCGATTCGTGCAAAGGCGGAAACCGAAGGGGATGCCGCCCTCCTTCTCCATGCGAGCGGCGAGAGCTTTGGCGGCTTCCATGCTCATCGTTTCGTTCAGCGTCATGAGGGCCTGCATCGGTGTGTTGCTGCGGGAGCGGCGGATGCAGGAGCTTTCGCCATTGGGCACGTCGAAGGTGCTCAGGAAAGGATACGGCGTGCTGCGGCGGCGGAAGACATAAACGGCGCGGCGATACTTCTGCGCATCCTCGTCCACATGCCAAGGGAAGGGCGCATAGCTGGCGGGCTTCTCAAACAGATGCGGCGGAGCCGGAGGCATCACACCGCGACCACCGACGGCAGGATTCAGCAGGCCGCTGACGGCGAGTTGGATGTCCCGCACGACTTCGCCCTCGACGCGAAAACGCGGCCCACGAGCGAGCAGACGATTAAACGGATCTCGTTCGAGCAGCTCGGCCGTCACATGACTGCTCTGCTGATAGGTTTCGCTCGAAACGATGAGGCGCAGGAGCTTTTTGAGGCTCCAGCCGTTCTCCATGAAGTCAGCGGCCAGCCAGTCGAGCAGATCGGGATGCGTCGCCTTGCTACCTTGCGTGCCAAAATCCTCCGGCGTGTCCACGAGGCCGGTGCCGAAGACCGATTGCCACACGCGATTCACAAAGGCGCGGGCCGTGGTGGGGGATTGATCGCTCGCGAGCCATTTCGCGAAGGTGAGGCGAGAGTTGTCCGCATTCTTCGGCAGCGGATTGAGCATGGCGGGCACGCCAGGGCTCACGCGATCGCCGGGCTTGGTGAAATCACCGCGCTTCAGCAGCGCCGTCATGCGGGGTTGCTCGCGACCGTCGAGCACGAGTGTGGTCGCGCCTTCGGGATGCGGCTTCCAAGTGGCTTCAATCTCGTCGTTGAGGCTCTTCCATTCGGGAACGGAAGCTCGGAAGGCCGCAAACTCGGCCTTCTTGCCGTAAAGCGGGTCCGCCTCGGCCTCGGCGGCATCGGTGGCGCTGAGGCGATAGCGACCGAGATTCATCGTTTGAAGGTCATCGCTGTTCCAGCCGCCGTGTTTCATGCTCAGGCCGATCACAAGCCCGGAGTCCGGCTTCACCTCGATGGGCTTCTCCAATACAAAAACGGCATTGCGCGGCACATTGCGCCTGCCGGGGCCGGCGTCGATGCCCCAGGCAGTTTTGTCATCGCCATCAATGGCATAGGTGATGGGGCCGGTGACGCGTTTGTCCTTCGTGGCATCCTGATCGCGGGCAAAAGCATCCAGCGGCGTGTTTTCCGGCTCGCCGAAGTCGGCGGTGGCTTTGACAAATTTCAGCTTCGTATCCTTGCCGTCGATCTTCATCGTCACATTGAATTCCGTCAGCGCGGCAGTGCCCTTTTGTGAGCGACCGGGGCCATACGCGGGCAGGTTCGGATCATTCATGAGTTCCAGGCGGAAGGCAGAAATCTTGACCGGCTCGTCGAGCAGCACGTTGAACTTCACCTCGCTCTTGGTCGGCGCATAGCCTTGGGCCAAAATGCTGCCATCGGGCTGGCGCAGGGCTTTTTCACCGCCGCTAGGATCGTCTTCAAACTTCAGCGTCGTCCAGTTGGGGCGCTTGATGGACTTTTTCCAGGCTTCGAGCCGCTGCGGCCAATCGGCGTGCTCATGCTTGAGCTTGTTTTCCAGCTCCGCCACGCGTTGCAGCACCTGCGAGCGTGTCATCTGCTCGGAGGGCGTGTAAACCACACGCCAGGGTTCGTTGTCGTTGTTCAGGAAGGCGAACATCCGATAATACTCCTCCTGCGAGATGGGATCGTACTTGTGGTTGTGGCACTGCGTGCAGCCGATGGTGAGTCCGAGGATGCTTTTGCCGATGGTATCCATGCGATCAAACATCGCCTCCATGCGAAACTGCTCAGGATCGACGCCGCCTTCCTCGTTGATCATCGAGTTTCGCAGGAAGCCGGTGGCCACGATTTGATCCTGCGTGGCCTTCGGCAATTGATCCCCGGCGATCTGCTCGATGATGAACTGGTTGTAGGGCATGTCCTGGTTGAAGGCATTGATCACCCAGTCCCGGTAGAACCAAATGAAGCGCATCGGGTCCTTCTCGTAGCCGTTTGAATCCGCGTAATGCGCCGCATCCAGCCAGTGGCGGCCCCAGCGTTCACCGAAGTGCGGAGATTGGAGCAAACGCTCCGTCGAATCGGCCTGACTAGGTGGCAAGCCCACCAGATCCAAAGCAAGCCTCCGCCGCAAAACCTCCGCCGGAGCCTTTGGAGAAGGTTTCAGGCCTTCTTTTTCCAAACGAGCCCGGATGAAGGCATCAATGGGGTTGACCGGAGTTCCAGGTTTCAAGTTGCTGGTTTCATGTGCTGCCGGGATGCCGCCCGAACCTGAAACCTGAAACTTGAAACTTGGAACCGGGGCTTTCACCGGCGGCTTGAAGGCCCAGTGATCGACCTTTTTGTCGAGATTCACGCTCGCGCTGTCCGGCCACGCAGCGCCTTCGTCGATCCAGCGACGCACCAGAGCGATCTGCTCCGCCGAAAGCGGATCGCCTTTGCGCGGCATGCGCAGCTTCGGGTTTTTGCCTTCAATGGCATGCACCAGCGGTGAATCGGCGCTTTTGCCGGGCAGGATGGCCGTGCCGAAATCCCCGCCCTTCATCGCGCTGGGCTTGTGATCGAGGCGAAAGGCCGCTTCCTGCTTGTTCGGGCCATGGCAGGCGTGGCAGTGCTCTTTGAAAGAGGCTGCACATCGCGGACAAAATCCACCGGAGCCGCCGCGAGCGTGGTGGAGAGGAAAAGCAGGCTGATTCGCATGACGCACGGGATACGTCGGCCCACACGGCTTTCCCAATCACACCGCATGGAAAATTACGCCAACTCAATTCTTGGCGACCATCCGCGCTATCTGCCAGGCATCTTTTCCATGCATCTGACTCTGGTTGTAGCTGTTGTCCGCAGTTTGGCCCCGCCGCGCCCTGTTTGCCTTTGTCATTGCTCGGGAGCAGGGATCGGAGTGCATATCTCAATTAGGTTGCCGAAGACATCGCGAACATAAGAAACCGCCTGCCCCCAAGGTTTCAATGTCGGCGGAGTGGCTGGCGTAGCACCCGCCGCTAAAGCACGCTCATAAGCGGCGGCGACATCATCGGTGCTGAAGGCGAGTTCAAACGCAGGTGGCCGATGCGAAATATCAGACGGCGCAACACCCCCTTCGATGTTGGACTCAGCTAAGGTCAGGCTCGCAAATGAGAGGGTCGTTCCTCCCGTCTGCAACTCGGCGTAGTCACCGCACTCATGAACAAATCCGCGAGTGAGACCAAAAGCGGACTCGTAGAACGCAAGGGCTTGAGAGACATCCGGGACATAAAGAATGGTGTATGCGAACTTCATATTTCAAGGGGGGATGGTGTTTCTTGGCGAACGTTGTTTAGCTACAATCAATGGTTGGCGAATCGGGCTCGCCCATGGTTTGTTTGGATTCCGTTGAAACCAAACGAAGGTCAGACAGGGCAGAAGGAGTAACGAAGCATGACAAGCCAAGTCAAGGCTTGAGGAGAACGGCATTCACATCACCTCCGCCCGTTCAGAATCATCTCGTTCAGCTGCTGGCGCAGCGCCTCCATGTCGGGATCGGCAAAGCCGGTGTCCAGCGTGCTCACGCTGTTCTTGTTCGCACTCGTGCCGCTGATTGCGCTGTTAAATGACGGTTCATTTGGGAAGAATGTTGAGCGTGGAAAGTATGGACTCGGTCATCTTGCGGGCGGTAATGCCGGAAGGGTTCTCGCCGCCAGTGATGCGGGTGGCAAAAAGATAAAGACCTGACGGTGTGGACACGCTACCGATGAACCAACCAAGTTTCGGGACGTTCCTTTTCGCGTCGAAGGCACTTCCGGTCTTGCCTCGAAAAACCGTCTGCCCAGCCTGCGAGAGCGTCATGATGTCGAGCACTGTATCCACACTCTTGGCGGCAAAGGGTAACTTGCGGGCGTGAAGGCGGCGCAGAAAATCCACCTGCTCGTCAGGCGAAATCGTCAGAGAACTCTGAAGCCAGAATTGGGTCACGCCGCCCTTCAGGTCATTGTTGCCGTAGCCGACTTTTGGAATGATCTGATGGTATCGCTCCAAGCCGATGCGCGTCGCCAAAGCCTGATAATACCAAACGCAGGACGAGGAAAAAGCGCTCCGCAAAGTCTGGTTTTGATTCCAGGACGCGATGGAGCGGCGTGTGCCATCCCAAGGCAGGGTGAAATCAGCGCCGCTGGCCACGCCGGTCTCCAAAGAAATCAGGGAGTTGAGAACCTTGAAGGTCGAGCACGGGGATGTGCGGATGCGGCATTGTTCGGGTTGGTAACGTAGCCAACGCTGCTGCGCCTCGTCATAAAGCGCGAATGCGCCGGAATAGGAACCAAACTCAGCCGTGAGGTCGCGCTCCACGGAAGTCTCTGCTGCGAATGCATGACTCCACAGCCACACACACAAATAAAGAATGTAAGTCGGTTTCACGCGAGTTTTGTGAATTCACCTAACGTTGTTTGGCTCCAGGAAAATGTGGTGAACCATCCCCGACCTCAGCTTCTTGAATGCCCATGCGACCAAGCGATGGCCGGACGTGCGGCGCGAGTCTCCGAGGATACCATGGAAAGTCAAGGCGAGTGGGAAGTCTCACGGCTTCCTCCTACCTCCGCCCGTTCAGAATCATCTCATTCAGCTTCTGGCGCAGCGCCTCCATGTCAGGATCGGCAAAAGCAGTGTCCAGGGTGCTCACGGCGTTCGTGTTCGCACTCGTGCCGCTGATGGCGCTGTCGAGTTGGGCTTGGCTCACTTCGCCGGGGGCTCCGTCGCTGCCGTTGCTGCCGTCATTCCCACGCGGGATGTCGAAGGTGAAGCGCACGTTCGTTCCATCAAAGCTCACGCCCACGGCGGCCGGCTGGCCGGGGTCCAGCGTGTTCACCGCATCCACCACGGCCTGGGCAAAGGGCGGCCCTTGGGCTCCGTCATTGCCGGGAGGTCCTTGTCCGCCATCATTGCCTTGCTGGCCTTGGTTGCCGTCATTCCCACGCGGGATGTCGAAGGTGAAGCGCACGTCCGTTCCATCAAAGCTCACGCCCACGGCGGCAGGTGTGCCGGGGTCCACCGTGTTCACCGCATCCACCACCGCCTGCGCAAAGGGAGGCCCCTGCTGGCCCATCGGGCCTTCCTGCCCCTGCGGGATTTCAAAGCTGAAGTGCAGCGTGTTGCCGCTCACGCTCACACTCGCATTCGCCGGACTGCTCGGTGGCAGCGTGTTCACGCCGTCCACCTGCGCAGCATTGATGCCCGAGCCGCTGCCGATGAGGTCGATGATTCCGGCGAACTGACCACGAAAACGGTCAGCGTCGATGTTTTGGCCAGTTTGGGGCCATGCTGGGTCGAAAGGCATAACGGGAAGACTTTGAGACTTTGAGACTGTCAGACTTGGAGACTTTCAGACGGGGAGACTGCTGCCAGTCTCAAGTTTCAAACTTCGGGTTGGTTTTGCATCGTCCGAGCATGGCG
Organism: Verrucomicrobiaceae bacterium; assembly: GCA_016713245.1. Lineage (GTDB taxonomy): Bacteria > Verrucomicrobiota > Verrucomicrobiia > Verrucomicrobiales > Verrucomicrobiaceae > Prosthecobacter. The sequence goes on from JADJPM010000005.1 coordinate 746,209, forward strand.
ATGAGTTGGTCGTATTCGGCATATAAAGCACGGGTGTCCTCGGGTTTGGAGTCACACTCACGGCGAATTGCAGCCACGTTTCTGCGGCCTCGCCTCCAGCATCGTTGAGCTTGCTGACGAACGGGGCCGCGTAACGCCGTTTGCCATCCTTCAGAGATGTTGGCGGCGACAGACCGGGAAGCGCGGCGAGCCTGATCGGTGAGCGAGTAACGTTCCTCTTTCGGGAACGCCTTGCTCATTTGAACACCTGCATCGCCGCAAACGCACGCCGATACACTTCCAAATCCGTATGCCGAACAATCTTCGTCTTCATAGTCTCATCGTCTCCCAGTCTGATAGTCTGATAGTCTCCCCGTCTTCAACTCACGGAACAACGATTTGCGCGATCGGTCCCGCGCCGCTTTCGCCCGCACCGTTCACGGAGGTGACTTGGATCTTCACTGTGCTGCCGCTTGGCAGACCGCTCAGGGTCGCATCGCTATCGGTCACGGTTTCCACCGCACGGAAATCATTGTCCGTGCCCACGATGAGGATCCACACGCGGTAGTGGTCCGCACGCAGCGCATCATCCCAGTCCACATGCGTGATGCCAGCACCGCCCGGAGTCGCCGTGGTGAAGCTCGGCGCGGGCGTTTCTTCATCCGCAGGGCGGCTGAGGCCAAAGGCGTGCCAGAGCGGGTCTTCCGCGCCCAGCAGTGTTCCAGCTCGGTGATCATGCCACGGAGGCGCTTGCGGAGGTTTGTTTCGGCCGCATCGCGGGCGGCTTTCGCCTGCCGCTCTCCGTCACTTTTTGGTCCAGCGCCGCGCGTGCATTGCTGATCGTGGTATGCAGCGTGGTGGCCAGCGCCGCTGTCACCTCCATGTCCGCGCTTTCATGAGCTGGGTTGGCGGTGAAGTGGAGTTTCAGGCTGTTGATCAGGCTGAAACGCTCCGCCTGGGTGCTCGGCATTCCCGTGGAGTTGTTCGGCCAACCCGCCGCGCCCCATTCGGTGGAGTAGGCTTCGCCGAAGAACTTCGAGAGGCGCTTTTTCGCGTTCGTGATGAAGACCTTCGCCGCATTGTCCGCCGTGTTGTGGGCGGCGTTCGCGTTTTTCTCAGCACCTGGCAGGCACCGTAGGTGGATTCCGCGCAGTGCCGCATCCAGAGCCGGGGCGCACCACGGCTTCCGTGTTTTGTTTGAGCCCGATAGCCACTTCGTGTATGGGGCACCGTCGCACATATCATCGCCGAGTGCGAAAAGGCGGTCACGTTTATCTGGTAGGGCGTTGGAAGCCATATGTTTGGTTCTAGTTGGTCGCGGAGGGTCCTGCGCCCCGAAGCGTGAGCCGTCGCCGAAGAATGCTTGTCCGAATCGAGCCACGTATTTCGAGTGTGAAGGGTTGCCGCTGGTTGGTGGGTTCTTCCCTCCGCCGGACAACCAGCCCGATGTAAAAAAGGACGAACTGGGCAAAAAGTATGCCAAGTGGATTGTGTCCGTCAACTGGGAGACTTTCAGACTTGGAGAC